>NZ_CP169721.1:0-5719668 GCF_042137965.1 Klebsiella grimontii | reverse complement strand
GGCGGACTCCACTCGAACAAAAATCGATATATAAAAAGAGAAACTGAAACAATCGTGATTGTTGGCACACGTCGACAAGACCCTGCATAGCCGAAAAGCCCCTGCACTAAAGGGGTGACGTGCGAACCGCTATCTGCGGTTATTACCCGATGCGGATCTCTGGATCCCGATCGGGACCGGGGATCATAGCCTAAACTGAGAAAGAGATCTTGTGTTTCTCAACAGATTCTTCCCGATTTATCCACAGGAAGGATCGAAGCTGGGTAAGTGTAATCGATCCTGGCGGGAGTGGAGCACGATTTCAGCCGCATATTGGAAAAATTAATGAACTATCCTGGTTTTGGGCTTAATCGATCTAACAAAGATCCTTTGCGATCCTTGCGCTTTATCCACCAGGTCGTATAATCCACCACCCGGCGCGTAATGCCCGTTTTCCGTAACGTGCCATCGCCTGTTTTTTGTGCGGCAAGGTGCGAGAAATAAGGAAAGAGAATTGACTCCGGAGTGTACAATTATTACAATCCGGCCTCTTTAATCACCCACGCTGAGGCGTAGGCCGTTCGAAATTCGTTCGGATTTACGCGAAAGTCAGTGAAATTATTCAAGTTTAGGTAGAAATCGCCATGAAACGCACTTTTCAACCGTCTGTACTGAAGCGCAACCGTTCTCACGGCTTCCGTGCTCGTATGGCTACTAAAAATGGTCGTCAGGTTCTGGCACGTCGTCGTGCTAAAAGCCGCGCTCGTCTGACCGTTTCCAAGTAATAAAGCTAACCCTGAGTGGTTAAGCTCGCATTTCCCAGGGAGTTACGCTTGTTAACTCCCAGTCATTTCACTTTCGTCTTCCAGCAGCCATTACGGGCTGGCACGCCGCAAATCACCATCCTCGGCCGCCAAAATTCGCTGGGGCATCCCCGCATCGGTCTTACCGTCGCCAAGAAGAACGTCAAGCGAGCGCATGAGCGCAATCGGATTAAACGTCTGACGCGTGAAAGCTTCCGTTTACGTCAACATGAACTCCCGCCAATGGATTTCGTGGTGGTGGCGAAGAAAGGGGTTGCCGACCTCGATAACCGTGCTCTCTCGGAAGCGTTGGAAAAATTATGGCGCCGCCACTGTCGCCTGGCTCGCGGGTCCTGATAGGCCTGATTCGGGTCTATCAGCGCCTGATTAGTCCGCTACTCGGGCCGCATTGCCGTTTCACGCCGACCTGTTCTCAATACGGAATTGAGGCATTGCGCAGGTTTGGATTGATAAAAGGCAGTTGGTTGACGGTGAAACGCGTATTAAAATGCCACCCTTTACACCCTGGTGGTGACGATCCCGTCCCGCCTGGACCATTTGATACCAGAGAACACTAACGATGGATTCGCAACGCAATCTTCTTATCATCGCTTTGTTGTTCGTGTCTTTCATGATCTGGCAAGCCTGGGAGCAGGATAACAATCCTCAACCCCAGCAGCAGACCACGCAGACAACGACCACAGCAACGGGTAGCGCCGCCGACCAGGGCGTACCGGCCAGTGGCCAGGGGAAACTGATTACGGTAAAAACCGATGTGCTTGACCTGACCATCAACACCAGCGGTGGTGATGTTGAGCAAGCGCTGCTTCTGGATTATCCGAAAGAGCTGAAGTCGACTGAGCCGTTCCAGCTACTGGAAACCACGCCGCAGTTTACCTATCAGGCGCAGAGCGGCCTGACCGGTCGTGATGGCCCGGACAACCCGGCTAACGGACCGCGTCCGTTGTATAACGTCGATAAAGATGCGTTTGTGCTGGCTGATGGCCAGAACGAAATCGTCATTCCTCTGACGTACACCGATAAAGCAGGCAACGTATTCACCAAAACCTTCACCCTGAAGCGCGGTGAATATGCGGTAAACGTCGGCTATAGCGTGCAGAACGCCAGCGAAAAACCGCTGGAAGTGTCTACGTTTGGCCAGCTGAAGCAAACCGCCAACCTGCCGACGCATCGCGACACGCAGACCGGCGGCCTGACAACGATGCACACCTTCCGCGGCGCGGCGTACTCAACGTCTGAAACGAAGTACGAAAAATACAAATTCGATACTATCGTCGATAACGAAAACCTGAACGTCAGCACCAAAAACGGTTGGGTTGCCATGCTGCAGCAGTACTTCACAACCGCATGGGTTCCGCAGAACAACGGTACTAACAACTTCTACACCGCGAATCTCGGCAACGGTATTGTGGCGATCGGCTACAAATCGCAGCCGGTTCTGGTGCAGCCGGGTCAAACCGATAAGCTGGAAAGCACCCTGTGGGTCGGCCCGGCTATTCAGGACAAAATGGCCGCCGTTGCGCCGCATCTTGACCTGACCGTCGACTACGGCTGGCTGTGGTTTATCTCTCAGCCGCTGTTCAAACTGCTGAAATGGATCCATAGCTTCTTGGGCAACTGGGGCTTCTCCATCATCGTTATCACCTTTATCGTTCGTGGCATCATGTACCCGCTGACCAAAGCGCAGTACACCTCCATGGCGAAGATGCGTATGCTGCAGCCGAAGATTCAGGCGATGCGCGAGCGTCTGGGCGACGACAAGCAGCGTCAAAGCCAGGAGATGATGGCCCTGTATAAAGCTGAGAAGGTTAACCCGCTGGGTGGCTGCTTCCCGCTGATTATCCAGATGCCAATCTTCCTTGCGCTGTACTATATGCTGAGCGCCTCGGTTGAACTGCGTCATGCGCCGTTTATCCTGTGGATCCACGACCTGTCTGCGCAAGACCCGTACTACATCCTGCCGATCATCATGGGCGCGACGATGTTCTTCATCCAGAAGATGTCTCCGACCACCGTGACCGACCCGATGCAGCAGAAGATCATGACCTTTATGCCGGTCATCTTCACGGTGTTCTTCCTGTGGTTCCCGTCCGGTCTGGTGGTTTACTATATCGTCAGCAACCTGGTCACCATTATTCAGCAGCAGTTGATTTACCGTGGTCTGGAGAAGCGTGGCCTGCATAGCCGCGAGAAGAAAAAATCCTGATACTCTTGAATTATTTTGAGTATTTACGGTAACGTTAATGCCAGAGAAGGCGGTCAATAGACCGCCTTTTTTACATCTACATAGAGAGTCACCATGAGCCATAACGACACTATCGTCGCCCAGGCAACCCCACCGGGACGCGGTGGTGTGGGCATTCTGCGCATCTCTGGCCTGAAGGCGCGCGACGTTGCGCAGGCGGTGCTGGGCAAGCTGCCGAAGCCGCGCTACGCCGACTACCTGCCGTTTAAAGACAGCGACGGCAGCGCGCTGGATCAGGGGATTGCGCTGTGGTTCCCCGGCCCGAACTCCTTTACCGGCGAAGACGTGCTGGAACTGCAGGGCCACGGCGGCCCCGTTATCCTCGACCTGTTACTGAAACGCATTCTGACGCTGCCGGGCGTGCGCATCGCCAGGCCAGGCGAGTTCTCCGAGCGCGCGTTTTTGAACGACAAGCTCGATTTAGCCCAGGCTGAAGCGATAGCCGACCTGATCGACGCCAGCTCCGAGCAGGCGGCGCGTTCTGCGCTGAATTCGCTGCAGGGCGCATTCTCTACTCGCGTAAACCATCTTGTGGAAGCGCTGACGCACCTGCGCATCTACGTGGAAGCGGCCATTGATTTCCCGGACGAAGAGATCGACTTCCTCTCCGATGGCAAAATCGAAGCCCAGCTCAACAACGTGATCGCCGATCTTGACGCCGTGCGCGCCGAAGCGCGCCAGGGCAGCCTGCTGCGCGAAGGGATGAAGGTCGTCATTGCCGGGCGGCCGAACGCCGGCAAATCAAGCCTGCTGAACGCGCTGGCGGGCCGGGAAGCGGCTATCGTCACCGATATTGCCGGTACCACCCGCGACGTGCTGCGCGAGCATATCCATATCGACGGTATGCCGCTGCACATCATCGATACCGCCGGCCTGCGCGATGCGAACGACGAGGTTGAGCGCATCGGTATCGAGCGCGCCTGGCAGGAGATTGAACAGGCCGACCGCGTGCTGTTTATGGTCGATGGCACCACCACCGACGCGACCGATCCGGCGGATATCTGGCCGGACTTTATTGCCCGTCTACCGAAAAACCTGCCGATTACCGTCGTGCGTAACAAAGCGGATATCACTGGCGAAACGCTGGGGCTGAGCGAAGTAAATGACCACTCACTTGTTCGCCTTTCGGCACGTACCGGCGAGGGCGTAGACGTGCTGCGCAATCATCTCAAGCAGAGCATGGGCTTTGAAACCAATATGGAAGGCGGTTTTCTGGCGCGCCGCCGCCATCTGCAGGCGCTGTCGGACGCCGCAGAGCATCTGCAGCAGGGGAAAGCGCAGCTGCTGGGCGCCTGGGCTGGCGAGCTGCTGGCGGAAGAGCTGCGCCTGGCCCAGCAGAACCTGAGCGAAATCACCGGCGAGTTTACCTCTGATGACCTGCTGGGGCGCATTTTCTCCAGTTTCTGTATCGGTAAGTAAGCTCCGTTTGTGAGCATTGACTAACCCGCCTTAACATCCTGTTAAAGCGGGTTTTTATTTATCATCTTCACGGTAGATTGGTTTATCTATTACCCTTATCGGCATCGCCGCTCTTAACGTACCGGATGCAACCATGACCATCGATTACACCTTTATTGATACCGTTCCTTCTGCAGAAGACTTTTGCCGCCTGCGCGTCATATCAGGTATGTCGCCGCGACCGCTGGAAGGCGCCCGTGCTGGCCTGCCGCGTAGCTGCTACGGCGTGCATATTCTCTATGAGGGCGTGCCCGTTGGTATGGGGCGCATCGTCGGCGACGGCGCGCTGAACTTTGAAATCGTCGACGTCGCCGTGGACCCGGCCCATCAGGGAAAAGGTCTCGGTCGCCAGATCGTGCAGAAAATCGTCGCCTGGCTTGATGGCAACGCGTTTAAAGGGGCATACGTCTCGCTGGTGGCGGATGTTCCCGAGCTGTACGCAAAATTTGGGTTTTCCAGCGTCATGCCGGAAAGTGAGGGTATGGCGAAGGTCTGGAATTAACTTCGCTGGTAAAGAAGCATCCGGGGCTGCGGCGTCTCCCGGATGCCGGTGATGCTATCAGGATTTAATAAAGTCGGCAGCGCGAAAAGCTTCCAGCGCGACGCGCTTTTGCTCGCTGGTCATCGGGCGCAGCGGGCGGCGCGGATCGCCGACATCAATGTCGTGCAGCTGCATAGCCAGCTTCCCGGCCGCCACGCCGCCGTACTGAACCAGGATGCGAATAATCGCGATGACTTTATCCATACAGGCGGCAACGTCCTGATGATCCCCCCGGTTGAAGCTCTCGATCAGACGATGATAGAGCGGCGCCGCGTAGTTATAGGTACTGCCCACCGCGCCGACGGCGCCGCAGGCCAGGCCTGCGGGTAAAAACTCATCCACGCCGAACGGAATATCGAACTGGCGATTGTTGACGCGCAGGCAGCGCTGGAACTCATACATATCCGCGGAGTTAAACTTCATACCGGACAGGTTCGGAATTTTATCCGCCGCGGCGATCAGAAACTGCTCCATATCGAGGCTGAGACCCGACATGCCGGAATGGTAGTAATAGAAGCCTTTTGACGGCGCCGCGGCGGCGATAATGCGGCAATATTCCACCAGATCGTCGACGGTAGACGGTTTAAAGAAGCACGGGCCGATGACCGAGGTGGCAAAAATATCCAGGGTTTCAGCATGACGGCTCAGCTCCAGCGCATCGGCGATGCTGAGCGCCCCGGTGTGTAGCGTAATGCTTAGTTGTCCCTGGCTTGCCGCGACCCAGCGCTCGGCGATTTTTTTACGCTCTTCAACAGAACAGTGGATACCTTCTCCGGTTGTCCCACAGACGTAAGCGCCTTTAACGCCCTGGCGAATCAGGTGCTCGGCGATTCGATCGATAACGGGATAGTTGACTTCGCCATTAGCATCAAAAGGCGTGTGGGGAGCGGCAATAAGGCCGGTTAGCTTTGTCATGTAAACCTCTGGTGGTGTTTTTCTTCTTAAATAAATTTATTTTGAAGTATTACTCCACTCTAAAAGGTAACCATGCCGGTTGCAACTGGATACCGGCAGGGAGGAAAACGGGAGTAGCAGATTGTGATGAATCGCACAAAACTCGCTCTATTTGAGCGTGGACAGGGCATCCATCGTGCGCAGTTTATTGGCTCGGGCGGCTTCCGGGTCTTTCTGCACCAGCAGCGTATAAATGAGATCCAGTACGAAAAGCTGTGCCGTTTTGGTGCCAATGGAGTCGCCCTGCAGGCGTCCCTGGCGGTTGCCGTTAATCAGCGTAATATCCGCGACTTTACTCAATGGCGACCCGAGGTTATGCGTTAAGGCGACGGTGACGGCTCCGGCCTGCTTTGCCAGACTAAGGGCGTGGGTGGTTTCCGGCGAATGCCCGGAGTGGCTGATACCGATAGCGACATCGCCAGCCTTGAGCAGCGCGGCCTGCATATACATAAAGTGATTATTCGTTAAGGCATCGACGCGCATCCCGATTCGCATCAGCTTGTGCTTCATCTCTTCGGCGGTCAGCCCGGAGGCGCCGACGCCGAAAATAAAGGTGCTATTGCAGCTATGCAGCGCCTCCACGACCCGTTCAACCTGCTCCATATCCAGAAGGTTGAGCGTTTCCGAGAGAACAGTCGAGATAGCGCCCTGGAGCTTGAGACCAATGGTGTGCGCATCGTCGGCTTTCTGAATTTCAGCCTCCAGAAGCGTGCTGTTGTCATCGGTATCGGTCATGGCCAGCTCAATAGCCAGCTCCATTTTGAAATTCTGAAAGCCTTTATAGCCCAGCTGTCGACAGAAACGGATCACCGACGCTTCGCCCGCGTTCACTTCCTCTGAGAGGTCGGCGATGGAAAGCTGCGTCACCTTGTGGGGGGAAGTCATCACAAACTGCGCAATGCTTTTCCCGACGCGGGTCATACTGCTTTGCATCGCTCCCAGGGTATCAAGTATTTTCCCGGCTTTGACCGGCGAAGTCGGAGTCGTCATCTCTTCCCTACTGTTTACGCGATTATCAGGCGCTAATGATGAAGTACAGCGCATCACCAGGCAATATGGATTTTTAAAAACGCCGTGACGCCGCGGCTATATCCTGAGCGGCGCAAACATTGTACGTCTCATGGCGTGAGTCAGATCGCCTTTTTTCGTTTCTCCTCTTCTTTGTCCATGATCTTGTTCACACATTTCATGAAATGCTCTTGTGGCGTTTAACTTCTAAAAAATATATTAAATGGAGTTTAACTTCATTTGGCTGTGCGCCTCCCTGCTGTTTTAGGCCCGACAGCATAAAAACGCTGCTCATCACAGGAGAGCATATGAGTGAAATAATAAGTACCAAACCATGGTATAAGCACCTCAATAAGTCCCAATGGCGGGCTTTCTCTGCAGCCTGGCTGGGCTATTTACTGGATGGTTTTGATTTCGTTTTAATCGCTCTGGTGCTCACCGAAGTACAAAGCGAATTTCAGCTCACCACGGTCCAGGCGGCGAGTATTATTTCCGCGGCGTTTATCTCCCGTTGGTTCGGCGGCCTGCTGCTGGGGGCGATGGGCGACCGTTATGGCCGCCGCCTGGCGATGGTCAGCAGTATTATTCTTTTCTCCGTCGGTACGCTGGCCTGCGGCTTTGCGCCGGGATACACCTCGATGTTTATTGCCCGAATGGTGATCGGAATGGGGATGGCCGGCGAGTACGGCTCCAGCGCAACCTATGTTATTGAAAGCTGGCCAAAACATTTGCGTAACAAAGCCAGCGGCTTCCTGATATCCGGCTTTTCCGTCGGCGCCGTTGTGGCGGCGCAGGTTTACAGCCTGGTGGTGCCCCTCTGGGGCTGGCGCGCCTTATTCTTCCTTGGCATTCTGCCGATTATTTTCGCGCTGTGGCTGCGTAAAAATATTCCGGAAACGGAAGACTGGAAAGAGCGGCAGACGAAGAAAGCGCCAGTACGGACGATGGTGGATATCCTCTATCGCGGTAAATACCGCGCCATGAATATAGCAACGACGCTGATAGCAACGGCGGCGCTGTGGTTCTGCTTCGCAGGTAATCAGCACAACCCGCTGGTAGTGATTGCGCTGTCGCTCGTTTGCACCGTTATTTTCATCAGCTTTATGGTACAGAGCAGCGGAAAACGCTGGCCGACCGGCGTAATGCTGATGGTTGTCGTTCTGTTCGCCTTCCTCTATTCCTGGCCTATCCAGGCGCTGCTGCCGACCTACCTGAAAACCGAGCTGGCATACGATCCGGCGGCGGTGGCGAAGGTGCTTTTCTTCAGCGGATTCGGCGCGGCCGTCGGCTGCATTGTCGGCGGGTTCCTCGGCGACTGGCTGGGCACGCGTAAAGCCTACGTTTACAGCCTGCTGGCCTCGCAGGTCCTGATTATCCCTGTTTTCGCCATCGGCGGCGCCAGCCTGTGGGGCCTGGGTCTCCTGCTCTTCTTCCAGCAGATGCTGGGCCAGGGGATCGCGGGAATACTACCGAAATTGATCGGTGGTTACTTCGACACCGATCAGCGCGCTGCCGGTCTGGGCTTCACCTACAACGTCGGCGCTCTGGGCGGGGCGGCGGCGCCGGTCCTCGGCGCGCTGGTCGCACAGCATATGCATCTGGGTACGGCGCTGGGGTCGCTCTCCTTCGGACTGACGTTTGTGGTGATCCTGCTGATTGGCCTCGATATGCCGTCCCGCGTACAGCGCTGGATTCGCCCGGAAGCGCTGCGAACCCATGACGCCATTGATGGCAAACCATTCAGTGGGGCAAAGGTTCGTCACGACAAAGCGAACGCACCGCTTTGCAGTAAACATTAAATTCATGCGCCCGGCGCTGTCGGGCGCAAACGGAAGTAAGGGATAGCGCTATGTCTTTATTTGATACTTTGGATGTGAAGGTTAAAGAATTGGGCGGACTCATTGTCTCGTGCCAGCCGGTGCCGGGCAGCCCGTTAGATAAGCCTGAAATCGTCGCGGCGATGGCGCTGGCGGCGGTCAAGACGGGTGCGGTCGCGGTACGTATTGAAGGCATTAATAACCTGAAGGCCACGCGCGAACTTATTTCAGTACCCATTATCGGCATCATCAAGCGCGACCTGCCGGACTCGCCGGTGCGCATCACGCCGTTCCTTGAGGATGTGGACGCGTTGGCGCAGGCAGGTGCGGATATTATCGCCTTTGACGGCACGGATCGCCCGCGTCCGGCCAGCGTGAAGGCAACTATCGAGCGCATTCATCAGCAGGGCTGCGTCGCGATGGCAGACTGCTCGAACCTTGAAGACGGTACTCGCTGCCACGCTCTGGGCGCAGAAATTATCGGCACTACGCTGTCCGGGTATACCACGGAAGCAGTACCCAATGAGCCGGATTTCCCGCTAGTGCAGGCCCTTAGCGCCAAAGGATACCGGGTCATTGCCGAAGGGCGGTTCAACTCTCCGGCCCTGGCGGCGCAGGCCATAAAGCAAGGCGCATGGGCGGTGACCGTCGGTTCCGCGATTACGCGTATTGAACACATTTGCCAGTGGTACCGCGATGCGCTGGCTGAGGTTGCGCTATGACAACGCTGGCGATAGACATCGGCGGCACCAAGCTGGCCGCCGCGCTGATTGACACGCAGCATCACGTGCTGGAGAAACGAGCGCTGCCGACGCCCGCCAGCAAAACGCCGGCGGCGCTGACGGAGGCGTTGAGCGCGCTGGTCGCGCCTTTCGCGGGGCGGGCCCGGCGGGTAGCGGCCGCCTCGACGGGAATCATTCGTCACGGCGTACTGACGGCGTTAAATCCGGATAACCTTGGCGGACTGGCGCAGTTTCCCCTGCGGGAGACGCTGGCGCAGCTGACGGGGCGACCGTGCCTGGTCGTGAACGATGCGCAGGCGGCGGCCTGGGCCGAATATCACGCCCTGTCTGTCGATGCCGACGAGATGGTATTCATCACCATCTCAACGGGCGTGGGCGGCGGTATCATCTGCAACGGTCGGCTCCTGTCCGGGAACGAAGGGCTGGCCGGGCATATCGGCCACACGCTGGCCGATCCGCACGGTCCGCGCTGCGGCTGCGGTCGCACCGGCTGCGTAGAGGCTATTGCCTCCGGCAGAGGGATCGCCGCGCTGGCGACGGACGATCTGCAGGGGATGACGGCCAAATCCATTTTTGCTCTTGCGCAGAGCGGCCATCCGCAGGCAACGTCGTTAGTCCACCGTTCGGCGCAAACCATCGCCCGGCTGATTGCCGACATGAAGGCCAGCGTTAACTGCCAGTGTGCCGTACTGGGCGGCAGCATCGGGCTGGCACCCGGCTATCTCCCGCTGGTTGAGACCTATCTGGCGCAGGAACCTGCGGTCTATCACACGAAGATTGTAGCCGCACACTATCAGCATGATGCCGGCCTGATTGGCGCGGCGTTGTTAGCGGAGGACAAAGCATTATGATTATCGGCGATATACATCACCCGGAATGCGCGGGACTGTCACCCGTTCTGCTTGAGGCCGTGAGGCTGGCCGTTAAGGCTCAGCCGCAGCAGCGTGAACCGGGGCGTTATGAGTTGCAGGGCGATGATATTTATATGAACGTCATGCGCTTCGCCACGCAGTCGGCGGAAAGTAAAAAAGCGGAGCTGCACGAAAAATTTATTGATATTCAGATCCTGCTGCAAGGCGAGGAGACAATCCACTGCGGCGTGGCCGATAGCGCCCGTGAGTGCGACACCTGGCATAAAGAAGAGGACTACCAGCTGTGCGCAGCTATCGCCGACCAGCAGCAGGTGACCCTGAAGCCTGGCATGTTCGCCATTTTTTTCCCTGGCGAACCGCATAAGCCGGGCGTGCAGGGCGCAGCGAGCATGGAGATAAAAAAAGCGGTAATTAAAGTTAACCGCGCGCTGCTTGTCTGAGTCACTTACTTCGCCCGCCAGATATGCGTCCTGGCGGGATGGCCTCCCAACGCCAAAGCGACGCTTGCTTCGTCGCTTTTCCTCCCAGGAAATCATTGTTGTCCAAATGGCAACTCGTACTACCGCACGAACCCCTCTATGCTGTACGGCAATCTTATGCGAGGGTTCTATGGCACGCTTTCTTATCTGCAGTTTTGCGCTGGTTCTGCTTTATCCATCCGGTATTGATATGTATCTGGTCGGCCTGCCGCGCATTGCGCAGGATCTGGGGGCCAGTGAAGCGCAGCTGCACATCGCCTTCTCGGTTTATCTGGCCGGGATGGCCGCAGCCATGCTGTTTGCTGGCCGTATCGCCGACAAGTCAGGCCGTAAGCCGGTGGCGATTTTCGGCGCCGTTGTTTTCATACTCGCCTCCCTTATCTGCTCGCAGGCGCAGGTCAGCGCCCACTTCCTGACGGGGCGTTTTATTCAGGGGATTGGCGCGGGCAGCTGCTACGTCGTCGCCTTTGCGGTGCTGCGCGATACCCTCGACGATCGCCGCCGGGCGAAGGTGCTTTCCCTTCTTAACGGCATCACCTGCATTATTCCGGTGCTGGCACCGGTACTCGGCCACCTGATTATGCTGAAATACCCCTGGCAGAGCCTGTTCTATACCATGACCGGCATGGGCGTTCTGGTGGGGCTGCTGTCGATATTTATCTTGCGGGAAACGCGTCCAACATCCGTTCCGCAGGCGGCGCAGCAAAATGTCGCCCCCGAATCGCTGCTTAACCGCTTTTTCCTCAGCCGAACGATCGTGACCACCCTCAGCGTGACGGCGATTCTGACCTACGTTAACGTCTCCCCGGTGCTGATGATGGAAGTGATGGGCTTCGATCGCGGGACTTATTCCATGGCGATGGCGCTCATGGCGCTAGTGAGCATGGTGGTGTCGTTCTCGACGCCGTTTGCTCTGACGCTCTTTAAGCCCCGCACCCTGATGCTGACCTCGCAGGTGCTCTTCTTTATCGCGGGCGCGCTGCTGAGCTTTGCCACCAGCCAGACGATAACGATGCTAGGGCTGGGGCTGATTTGCGCCGGGTTCTCAGCCGGCTTTGGCGTGGCGATGAGCCAGGCCCTGGGGCCATTTACCCTGCGCGCTGGCGTGGCGAGTTCAGTTTTGGGGATTGCTCAGGTTTGCGGCTCTTCACTGTGGATTTGGCTGGCGGCTATCATCGGGCTCAGCGCGATGAATATGCTGATCGGGATACTTATTGCCTGTAGCATAGTGAGTATTGTTCTGATTATGGTCGCCTCTCCGGCGCGGGCCGCGCAACGCTATGAAAAAACCCCTGTCGAGTCTCGATCTTAACTTACTGCTGTGCCTGCAGCTCTTAACCCAGGAGCTCAGCGTTACCCGCACGGCGAAGCGGATGAACGTTTCGCCGTCGGCGGTGAGCAAGTCGCTGGCTAAACTGCGCGCCTGGTTTGACGATCCGCTATTTGTCAAAACGCCTCTGGGACTGTCGCCCACGCCGCTGATGAGCAGTATGGAGCAGGATCTGGCGGACTGGATGCAGATGGGTAATCAGATCCTCGACAAGCCCCATCACACCATGCCAAGCGGGCTAAAGTTTGAGCTGGCGGCGGAGTCGCCCCTGCTGATGATCCTGCTGAACTCGCTTTCACAGCGGATCTACCAACGCTATCCGCAGGCGCTGATCCGCCTGCGCAACTGGGATTACGATTCGCTGGATGCCATTATTCGCGGCGAAGTCGACATCGGTTTTTGCGGCCGGGAAACCCATCCTCGCTCCCGTGAACAGCTCAGCCTGCTGCCCTGGTATATCGATTTTGAAATCCTGTTTACCGATCTACCTCAGGTATGGCTGCGCGCCGATCATCCCGCGCTGAACGATGAGTGGAGTCTGGACGCTTTTTTACGCTATCCGCATATCAATATCTGTTGGGAACAAAGCGATACCTGGGCGCTGGATGATGTTCTGCATGACCTGGGGCATAAACGCACCGTGGCGTTGACCGTTCCGGGCTTTGAACAGTCGCTGTTTATGGCGGCCCAGCCTCATCATACGATGTTGGCCACCGCCCCGCGCTATTGCCAGCGCTACAATCAGCAGCATCATCTGCCGCTGGTCTCACTGCCGCTGCCGCTGGAACCGTCGCAGCTGGAGAAAATACGCGTCCCCTTTACCCTCCTGTGGCATAAGCGCAACAGCTACAACCCGAAGATCGTCTGGCTGCGAGAAACGCTGAGACAGCTCTACACTGAACCGCTATAGCGCTGGGTTAGCCCGCCTTGCGCAATAAATTGTAAAATTCATGCAATTTCTCTTTTCAACGGGTGATTTCCGCATTAAAACCTGACAATTCTGAGCGATAATATAATTCGCAATTTCTATCATTGACCATTAATCACGGAGCGACGAATGGCAACGCATTTTGCAAGAGGGATACTTAACACCCGAGAACCGTTATCAACACGCCTGTCAGCGGCCTGCCATCAATCCGCCAGGCGCCTGCCTGAGTACCGACAAAGCCGCTATCGCGCATCCCGGTCACTCCTCGCAGAACTCCTCTTTATGCTGTACGGCATCAGCGAACTTCCCGAAATTATTGATGAAGAAAATGGAAAACCCGCTTTTCGCGACGAACATCTCCCGCATTTCTCCATCTCCTATGCTGGAAATATCGTCGGCGTCGCGTTAACCACCGAAGGCGATTGCGGCCTGGATATGGAATTACCGCACGCCTCCCGCGGTTTACACTCCCCGCACGACGCCGACCGCTACGTTTTTAACAGTAATGAGCGTGTATGGATTAGCAATCAGCACGATCCTGACGAAGCTCGCGCTCAGCTTGACGCGCTGCGCAAAAGCGTCATGAAACTGACCGGCGAAACCGCCGTTAACCTACAGCTTCTTCCGGGCTCCGGGCGGTTACGCACAAGCGGGACGCAGGCAATCGAAGCCGTGTGCGACGCCGAAACGGTGTTGGTCTGGTCTATCGCCGCCAGCCCGGATATCGGTCAACTGAAAGTCTGGGAATATAATGGTAACGAGGGCTGGCGCAGCCTGCCTGACGCTCAGGCCCGTGCTAAAGAACCGTCCGCCCGGCTGATGCGCTTCACCAGTTTACCGGTAGAAAAAGCCTTCTCCCTCAACTGACCGGTTTTCCCGGCCATCATGATGCAAAGGAGCAATCATGTCTGATACGTTGAAAGTTGTTACGTTACTCGGAAGTCTGCGCAAAGGCTCTTTTAATGCCATGGTCGCGCGTACCCTCCCCGGCATCGCGCCCGCAGGTATGGCGGTTTCCGCGTTACCGTCCATTGGCGATATTCCACTCTATGATGCCGATGTCCAGCAGGAAGAGGGATTCCCACAAAGCGTTCAGGATATCGCGCAGCAAATTCGCGAGGCCGACGGTGTGGTCATCGTGACGCCGGAATATAACTATTCGGTTCCCGGCGGCCTGAAAAACGCCATCGACTGGCTATCTCGTCTGTCGGAACAGCCGCTGGCCGGTAAGCCGGTACTGATTCAAACCAGTTCGATGGGGGCTATTGGCGGCGCGCGCTGTCAGTACCATCTGCGCCAGATTCTGGTATTCCTCGACGCAATGGTGATGAATAAGCCCGAATTTATGGGCGGCGTGATTCAGAACAAAGTGGATCCGCAGGAGGGGAAAGTCGTCGATCAGAGCACGCTCGATCATCTGAGCGGGCAGCTTAGCGCTTTTGCCGAGTACATTCAGCGGGTTAAGGCCTGACAGACGCCGTCACGCTCGCCAGAACGGGCGAGTGTGGCGGCGCAGGTATTAATGCGCGTCGATAAACACAATCTTCAGCACGAACAGCAGCGAAACCACAATCACGCACGGACTGAGGTCGCGCAGGCGGCCGGTACCAATCTTCATCACGCAGTAAGAGATAAAGCCTAAGGCAATACCTTCCGTAATGGAGAAGCTGAACGGCATCATCACGGCGGTAATAAACGCAGGCACTGATTCGGTTAAATCATCCCACTTCACGCGCGCCAGGCTGGAGGTCATCAGGACGCCAACGTAAATCAGCGCACCGGCTGCGGCGTAGGCCGGGACCATACCCGCCAGCGGCGACAGGAAAATCACCAGCAGGAACAAGAGCCCAACGACCACGGCGGTTAAGCCGGTACGGCCGCCCACGGAAACGCCCGAGGACGATTCAATATAGGCGGTTACGGAAGAGGTGCCGATAAAGGAGCCGGCAACGGACGATACGCTATCGACAAACAGCGCCTGCTTCATACGCGGGAACTTGCCCTGCGCATCGGCCAGACCGGCTTTATCGGTCACGCCGATCAGCGTGCCGGAGGAGTCGAACAGGTTCACCAGCATAAACGAGAAGATCACGCCCGCCAGGCCGAGATTCAGCGAGCCCGCCAGGTCAACATGACCAATCACCGTAGTCACGCTCGGCGGCATGGAAACGATGCCCGTGTAGTGAACGTCACCCAGCATCCAGCCCAGCAGCGTGGTAACCACGATAGAAACCAGCACCGCGGCGTGAATATTGCGGGAAGCCAGAATCGCGATAATGAAGAAGCCAAGGATACCCAACAGCACGCTGTGGGACGTCAGGTTGCCGATGCTCACCAGGGTTTCCGGATTGGCGACGATCACGCCGGCGTTTTTCAGGCCCATCATACCGATAAACAGGCCGATACCGCTGGTGATGCCGATGCGCAGGCTAACCGGAATATTGGCAATCATCCAGTAGCGTACGCGGAAAATCGTCAGCAGCAGCAGGCCAACCGCGCCCCAGAAAATAGCGCCCATCCCCACCTGCCATGGCAGGCCCATTGCCTGTACCACAACAAACGCAAAAAAGGCGTTCAGGCCCATTGCCGGCGCCAGCGCCACCGGGAGGTTAGCGAATAGCCCCATCATAATGCTGCCGAATGCGGCGATCAGACAGGTTGTGACAAAAACGGCGCTGGTATCCATACCCGCCACGCCGAGAATCTGTGGGTTAACAAAAACGATGTACACCATTGTCAGAAAAGTGGTGAAACCTGCAATCGCTTCGGTGCGGGCCGTGGTGCCGTGTTCACGCAATTTGAACACGCGCTCCAGCAGACCCTGGCCAGATGACTGGCTGGTTTGTTGTTGACTCATTATCGGTTTCCGAACAAAGGAGGGAAAATTCGTCGCTATCCTATACCAAAATGCGACAATAGGGGCGGTTGTGAGATACTTTTTTTCATTGATTTTGCTTATACGGCAACGATTGCGTCTCACCAATCAGCATGACGAAAACGTTAACTTATTAAAATGGAAACGACATGACCCAACCAGAAGCAGTATTTTTCGACTGTGACGGCACGCTGGTCGACAGCGAGGTGATCTGCTCCCGCGCCTACGTTCACATGTTCAGGGAATTCGGCATTACGCTGGATTTAGAAGAGATTTTTAAGCGCTTCAAAGGCGTAAAGCTGTACGAGATTATCGATACCATTAACGCGGAGTACGGCGTTAATCTGGATAAGGCGACCCTTGAGCCGGTTTACCGCGATGAAGTCGCGCGCCTGTTTGATACTGAACTGGAAGTCATTTCTGGCGCACAGGCGCTGCTGGACGCGGTCAACGTGCCGATGTGCGTGGTCTCCAACGGCCCGGTCAGCAAAATGCAGCACTCTCTCGGTAAAACAGGCATGCTGCGCCATTTCCCCGAGCGTCTGTATAGCGGCTACGATATCCAGCGCTGGAAGCCCGATCCGGCACTGATGCTGCATGCTGCAAAAGCGATGAATGTTAACGTAGAGAACTGCATTCTGGTCGACGACTCCAGCGCAGGCGCGCAGTCGGGGATCGCGGCAGGCATGGAGGTGTTCTACTTCTGCGCCGATCCGCACAACAAGCCCATCGACCATCCGAAAGTGACGACGTTTACCCGTCTGGAAGCGCTGCCGGAACTGTGGAAAGCGCGCGGCTGGCATATTACCCGATAAAAAGCCGCAGCGTAGCGCAACCCCGGAGCGACCCGCCTGCGCTACGCTGAGAAGGACTGCGCTTTAGTCAATTCCGCAGCCGCTGCTTTATCAGCCACAATCACCAGGGAAGGATGCAGTTTCAGCACCGAAGCCGGAACCCGCTCGCTGACTTCGCCTTCAATCACCTGCTTTAGCGCCTGCGCTTTTGCCGCTCCGCTGACGATCAGCAGCAAATTTTTCGCCGCCATAACGCTTTTCGGCCCCATCGTGACGTAGCTATCCGGCACCGCGGAGAAGTCGCCGTCCATTTCGCCATGCGCGACGAGATCCACCAAATCCCCGACGATAGGGACTTTCACCGTCGCATCGTGGAACCGCGTGGTATTCGGTAAGTTACCGCAAAAATGGCCGTCAGCGCCGAGACCCATCACCACCAGATCCAGGCCCCCCTCCTCCTGTAACCGCTGGTCGTGATGGATAAAGTTTGCATGGCTAAGCTTGTGGATATTCTCTTCCGGGATCTGAGCGGGAGTGAAAAACAGGCTGCGCAGATTGGAAATGGTCACCCCTTCGCGATCCTGTCCGCGGAACGGGATCTCATCAAAATTGTAATAATGGGCCTGAGAATAGAAGGACTTGCCTTTAATCGCTGCCGTCAGATGTTCATACATTTTCTTCGGCGTACTGCCTGCCGTTACCGCCAGATTCATCCTCCGCGGCGCGGTGATGTAGCCTAAAACATGATGGCTGGCGACCAGGCTCATCTCGGCATAATCTTCCGTCACGATTAACTTCATGTTATCTCCCTGAATATAATGAAGACAGGGAGCCAGGGATCTGGCTCCTTGATTTTATTTGAACAGCTTCTGCACGAACTCGGCGTAGGCTGGGCGCCAGACGTCCATTTCGTGGTTCAGGCCCGGAAACTCGTGGTAGTCAAATTTGATGTTCTGCTTCTCCAGCTCCGCTTTCAGTCCGGCGATATCTTTACCGGTGACCGCGTCTTTCTCACCCACGACGACGGTGAAATTACGCAGCTGCTTATTGATCGCCTGCGGGTTTTTTAGCTGCGCCTCGACGCCGGCATCCGGCACCGTGGTTGTCGTTACGCCGCTGAAGGTCGCCAGCCAGCCGAAGCTCTCCAGATGGTTCATTCCCGAGACCAGCGCCTGATAACCGCCCTGCGACAGCCCGGCAAGCGCCCGGCCATCCGCGTCTTTCCGCACATTAAAGCGGGCATCAATCAGCGGAATAATATCGTTCATCAGCTCTTTATCCGCCGCTTTCGCATTCAGTGGATAGAAGGTTTTACGCCGTTCCTGCGGCGGGAAGTTTTCCGCAACCGCTTCAGGAATATCGGTTTCGGTATCCGGCACCACCACCAGCATGGGCTTGATTTTGCCTTCCGCCAACAGGTTATCCATGATTTGCGGGATACGCCCCTGATCGATGGCCGACAGGCCGCTGTCGCCAAAACCGTGATAGAAATAGAGCACCGGCAACGGCTCGCCGGTACCGGTATAGCCCGGCGGCGTCCACACGTAGGCACGGCGTTCAGAATTCAGCGCCTTTGAGTGGTAGGTCAAGGTGCGTAGTTCCCCATGAGCCACCGCGCGATCGTCAAGAATGCTGCCGGGTACCAGAATCAGGCTGGTATTCACCTGACGCTGGGGTTTCTGATAGCGGCTACCGGTATCGACTGAACGGAATCCGTCGACATCAAAATAGTATTCGTAGAGGTTGGGCGCCAGAGCTTCACTTTTCCATGTCCAGATCCCCTGTTCATCTTTGGCCATATCGTGGGAGACGAAGGTGTCCGGCGTTGCCCCCGTCACCACGGATACCCGTTTTGCGTCCGGGGCAAACAGGCGGAAGGTAATACTCTTATCGCCGTTAACCTGTGTAATATACTGGCTGACCGGGATCGCCGCGCTCGGCGTGGCCGGAAACGGCGCAGCATGAGCGGTAAACGCTGCGCCCGCCAGCGCCAGAGCGAAGTAAATAGCATGTCGTTTCATCGTTATTCCTCTTTAGAATTTTGTCCTGGCCATTGCCAGCCTTACCACCAGATTTCAGCCTGGGCGCCAACGGCAAACTGATCGTTCTTACCATCTTCAAAAATGCTGCTGGTGTTGCTGTTAGCGGCCTTATCCAGGTCGATATCCTTCGCTTTAATATAAGTCGCATAGAAACGAATTTCCGGGCGTGAGGTCAGCATACTGGTATTCACTTTAAAGGTATGGAAGAGGGTGGTTTTGTAACCGGATTCGTTATATTTCTTGCCGGTGATATCTTTGTTCTGCTGTTTGAAATAGCCCAGTTCGACGCCGGTCTGGTTATATTTATCCCAGATCCAGGCCGGACGAACGACGGCGCGAATAGATTCGAAATCGGAGTGCGCGCCAGTCTCGTAGCTGTAGATATCATTACCAAAGGAGTAAACGATGGCGTCAGCCATAATGATGTTATCACTCAGATAGGTTTCCCCCTGGGAGGTCAAACGAACGGCGGTGCCGTTGGTATGATCGCCATAGTATCTGCCGTTAAAGGTGGTATACGGACTGGATCCCGCATAGCGCGAGAAGCTACTGGCGATAGAGTTGTTCGCCAGCAGGAATGAAAACTCGTTAAACCCGCCGTTATCGAATTTCTGCGTTAACGACGTTCCCGCCATCCAGGTATCTTTCCATTCATAATACCCATTATTACCTTCATTATATTTTTCTGATGAGCTCTGATTTGCCGCGACATAGCGGCCGGTCACCATTAATGAGGCTTTATCCCAGAGAGGGATTTCTTTATAGCGGATATCAATGGTATTGGTGTTAAGTTGCTGGCTTTTGGTCAACGTACGGTTGTAATCATCAACGTCCTCGCGTACCAGCGCAATATCAAACTTACCCGCGCCCACCTTCCAGTTTTCAAGGCCAACGCCTGCTGCGGCATCGGTTCTCTGCGTTTTCCAGTCCAGCATCTGGATTTCAATTTTCGGCGCGCCGTGCTTGCCGACCCAGAAATCCGCTTCCGGCGCAAACGGCAGGAAACCTTTGGTATTGACGTACATATCAGAGAACTGCATATAGTTCTCGCCGCCAGCGTTATCCCCGAACCAGCCGCTGGAATACTGCTGCCCGACGTTACCGTCTAACATCACGATCGCATCAACACGCTTATTGCCTTCCTGATAGACCCGCTGCTTAAGCTGTAAATCAAACCAGCCAGAGTATTCGTTACCAAAGCGGCCAAGCGAACCAATCGCCCACGATTTTGGCGATCCATGAGAAGCGGTTCCCCAACCGGAACGGTAATAGCCGTTATAGCTGAAGCCAATTTCATCCTTCACGAACTGACTGAAATCCTTCATCGTCATGGAGCTATAGATAGACTCGCCGTTAGCCGCGGGTTGTTCATTTTTCACCAGCACCGCCGCCGGTTTTTGGGCGGCGCGGGCCGGCGCTGGCGAGCTTACGGCCTGCCGAGCCGCGCTCGTTTTATTTCCGCCCGGCTGCGTATTGGCGACCCAGATTTGATTTCTGGCTTTCTCTTCATCTTTATATTTTTTAAGTTCGGACTGCGTATCCTTAAGCGCCTTTTCCAGAAGCTCAAGGCGCTGTTCAACCGTCAACGATGCCGCCATAGCATGGGAGGAATAAGCGATCGGTGCCATAATAATAATGGCAGATGTAATCAGATTTCTTTTAAACATAAGGTCCCTTTATATAAAATGAGCGCAGCTGAATATCGTGAAAAATAACGACCAGCGCGAAGGCATGGTTTATCCTCAGACATTCTTTCATCGCATAAAAAAACCTGAAGAAAACTCCCTGCATAAAACAGAGGCGATTTTCTTCAGGTTTTGCCCGCACGGCGGTAACAACCCCATTCATCTACTGCGGGTGGATTATTTGGCAAAAAAAAACCTGACATCACCAGATTAAAGGTGATGTCAGGTTTTGCCTGCTTACGCAGTAACAATCCGCCGTTTCCATTCGGGCCTTGTAACGACAAGTCACCCGATTGATAAACCGTATTGTTACGCTATAAAAATAAAACCACAATTAGTGAAATTGTTATTTGTGACGACAATCGCACCGTTATTGTTAATGAAAAAATAACTTAAACATATATCATAACTAATTCTGATATGTCCTTTTATCAGAATTAGTCTCTGTGATTTATTACTCTTTGGGATCTTTTCCCGCCAGCAGTTTATCCAGCTCGTCACCGCCAACGTGACGGAAATCCTGACCTTTGACGAAGTAGAAAATATATTCACAGATATTCTGGCAACGATCGCCGATACGCTCAATCGAGCGGGCGCAGAACAGCGCGGTCAACACGCTTGGAATAGTGCGCGAATCTTCCATCATATAGGTCATCAACTGACGTACGATGCCTTCATATTCCTGGTCAACTTTCTTATCTTCGCGATAAATACGCACGGCTTCATCAAGGTCCATACGCGCAAAGGCATCCAGTACATCGTGCAGCATCTGCACGGTATGGCGCCCCAGCGATTCCAGGCTTACCAGCAGCGGCTGATGCTGCTGGGAGAATTTTTCCAGCGCGGTGCGGCAGATTTTATCCGCGACGTCGCCGATACGTTCCAGCTCGGCGATGGTTTTGATAATCGCCATCACCAGGCGCAGGTCGCTGGCGGTTGGCTGACGCTTGGCGATGATGCGTACGCAGGCTTCATCGATCGCGACTTCCATCATATTGACCTGCTTATCGCCGTCGATAACGCGCTTCGCCAGCTCGCTGTCCTGGTTATGCATCGCGGTGATCGCATCAGAAAGCTGCTGTTCCACCAGCCCACCCATGGTCATGACCTGGGTGCGGATGTACTCCAGTTCGGCGTTGAACTGGCCGGAAATATGTTTGTTAAGATTTAGGTTATCCATAGTATCTCCTGATTGCCCAATAGGTTAGAGCCTGAAAGCAGAAGGGCAATCAACCGTAGCGGCCAGTAATGTAATCTTCAGTTTGCTTCTTAGCGGGCTTGGTAAACAGATCGTCCGTGTTGCTGAATTCAATCAGCTCACCAAGATACATAAATGCCGTATGGTCGGAACAACGCGCGGCCTGCTGCATGTTGTGGGTCACGATAACGACGGTGTAATCCTGTTTCAGTTCGGTAATCAGCTCTTCAATACGCCCGGTAGAGATCGGGTCCAGCGCCGAGCAGGGCTCATCCAGCAGTAAGACTTCCGGACGAATAGCGATACCACGCGCGATGCACAGACGCTGCTGCTGACCACCGGAGAGAGAATATCCGCTCTGATGCAGTTTATCTTTGGTTTCATTCCACAATGCGGCTTTGGTCAAAGCCCACTGCACTCGCTCGTCCATATCCGCGCGGGAGAGTTTCTCAAACAGGCGTACACCAAAGGCGATGTTGTCATAAATCGACATCGGGAACGGCGTCGGCTTCTGGAACACCATCCCCACTTTGGCGCGCAGCAGGGCGATATCCTGGGTGTTGGTGAGAATATTATCGCCATCCAGCAGAATTTCGCCTTCCGCGCGCTGCTCCGGGTACAGCTCAAACATTTTGTTGAACGTACGCAGCAGCGTGGATTTACCGCAGCCTGACGGACCGATAAACGCCGTAACCTGGTTTTTGGTGATATCCAGGTTGATGTTTTTCAGGGCATGGAATTTTCCGTAGTAGAAGTTCAGATTACGTACTGAAAGTTTACCCGGGGTCGTATTCACCATACTCATCTCGTTCTCTTCCTCATTCGGCGCCGCGTTTCGCCGCGCCGCAAAAATTAACCGTGTTTATTCTTCGCGAAAATAACGCGCGCCAGAATGTTCAGCAGCAATACGCACAGGGTGATAATCAAGACCCCGGCCCATGCCAGTTGCTGCCACTCCGCAAACGGACTCATGGCAAATTTGAAAATCGTTACCGGCAGGTTAGCGATCGGCTGCATCATATCGGTGCTCCAGAACTGATTGGAGAGCGCGGTAAACAGCAGCGGCGCCGTTTCCCCGGCGATACGGGCGATGGCCAGCAGGATACCGGTCATAATGCCCGATACCGATGCCTTCAGGGTGATCGCAGAAATCATGCGCCACTTCGGCGTACCCAGCGCATAAGCCGCCTCGCGCAGGCTGTCCGGAACCAGCTTCAGCATGTTTTCAGTGGTACGAATAACGATAGGCACCTGCAGCAACGCCAGCGCAATCACGCCCGCCCAGCCGGAAAAGTGCTGCATTTGCGCAACGACGATGGTGTACACAAACAGACCGACGACAATCGACGGCGCGGAAAGCAGGATATCGTTAATAAACCGAATCACTTCCGCCAGCCAGGATTTACGGCCATATTCCGCCAGATAAATCCCCGCCAGAATGCCCAGAGGGGTACCGATAACCGTCGACCACAGAATCAACAATCCGCTACCTGCCAGGGCGTTTGCCAGACCGCCGCCCGCCGTATTTGGCGGCGGGGTCATTTCGGTAAACAGCGCCAGGCTCATGCCGTCGATGCCGCGGGTAACGGTGGACATCAGGATCCAGATAAGCCAGAACAGGCCAAACGCCATGGTCGCCATCGATAGCGTCAGGGCGAGGCGGTTTTTCATGCGGCGTTTTGCCTGCATTTTGCGGCGAGACTCCGCCAGCTCCGCGGTGGTTTGTAGTTCAATCGTCGCCATTAGCGTGCCCCCTCGTTCTTAGCCAGACGCATAATCATAAACTTCGATGCGGCAAGAACAATAAAGGTAATAACGAAGAGAATCAGGCCCAGCTCCATCAATGCGGCAACGTGCAGCCCGGTTTCCGCCTCGGCAAACTCATTGGCCAGCGCGGAGGTGATGCTGTTGCCTGGCATATATAATGAAACGCTATCAAGCTGGTAGGTGTTGCCGATAATAAAGGTCACCGCCATGGTTTCCCCCAGCGCGCGCCCCAGTCCGAGCATCACTCCGCCGATAACGCCGTTTTTGGTAAAGGGCAGAACGATACGCCAGATAACTTCCCACGTTGTACAGCCGATACCGTATGCCGACTCTTTCATCATCACCGGCGTCTGTTCAAAGACGTCACGCATAACGGCCGCGATATAAGGGATGATCATGATGGCCAGAATCACGCCTGCCGCCAGAATACCGATACCAAATGCCGGGCCCGCAAAGAGCGCGCCAACGAACGGAATGGTCGAGAGAACGTTGCCAACAGGCTCCTGGAAGTAGGTCGCAAACAGCGGGGCGAAAATAAACAGACCCCACATGCCGTATACGATACTGGGAATCGCGGCCAGCAGCTCAATGGCGATACCCAGCGGGCGCTTGAGCCAGGCGGGTGACAGTTCGGTCAAAAACAGCGCGATACCGAAGCTCACCGGCACGGCGATCAGCAGCGCGATAAATGAGGTGACCAGCGTTCCGTAAATAGGCACCAGGGCACCGAAAATCTGGTTCGGCGCATCCCACTCTTTGGTCCACAGAAAGGCAAAGCCGAATTTCTCAATGCTTGGCCAGGACGAGATGATAAGGGAGACGATGATGCCGCCAAGCATCAATAGCACAATCAGCGCCGCCAGTTTTACCAGCACGCTGAAAATTATGTCACCCTTTTTCCCCGGAGGGTTAAATGCCGGCTTGGTTGCAGCCATAAGTTACTCTTCAGTTTCGGGCCAGAAAAAATCGTAGTTTACTGATCTTTCTGACAAAGGTAATGCCATACCCTAAATAATTCGAGCTGCAGGCAAGCGCTGCCAACGCGCCTGTAGCTCGAAGTATGACGGGTATTAGTACAGCGCTTTACCGCTGCTATCCTTGACGTTGGTCTTCCATGCCGCGCGAACCTGCTCAACCACGCTTTCCGGCAGGGTTGCATAATCCAGCGCGTTAGCCTCTTTACCGCCGTTTTTATACGCCCAGTCGAAGAACTTCAGCACTTCAGCGGTCTGCTCTGGCTTGTTGGAAGCCTTGTGAACCAGAATGAAGGTGGTCGAGGTAATCGGCCATGCGTTGTCGCCTTTCTGGTTAGTCAGATCCTGTGCAAAGGATTTGCTCCAGTCGATTTCTTTCGCCGCGTTAGCGAAGTTATCTTCAGTCGGGCTCACCGGCTTGCCATCGGCGGACAGCAGTTTGGTGTAAGCGAGGTTATTCTGTTTTGCGTAGGCATATTCGACGTAGCCGATAGAACCCGGCAGACGCTGAACAAACGCGGCGATGCCGTCGTTGCCCTTACCGCCCAGTCCGGTCGGCCAGTTTACGGTTGAACCCGCGCCGATTTTAGATTTCCACTCTTCGTTCACCTTCGCCAGATAGCTGGTGAAAACGAAGGAAGTACCGGAACCATCGGCACGACGAACAACGGCGATATTCTGAGAAGGCAGCTTCATGCCCGGGTTGAGCTTAGCAATCGCTGCATCATCCCATTTTTTGATTTTGCCAAGGTAGATATCACCCAGCGTTTTACCATCAAGCACCAGCTCGCCGGATTTCACGCCAGGCAGGTTAATCGCCAGCACCACGCCGCCGATAACGGTCGGGAACTGGAACAGACCTTCCTGAGCCAGTTTATCGTCAGCCAGAGGGGCATCAGAAGCGCCAAAGTCTACGGTGTTGGCCGTAATTTGTTTTACGCCGCCAGAGGAGCCGATACCCTGGTAATTAACTTTATTACCCGTTTCTTTGTTATAGGTATCTGCCCACTTGGCATACACCGGCGCGGGGAAAGTTGCGCCTGCGCCAGTCAGGCTTGCTGCTGCAAAAACAGAGAAAGCGCTCATCGATAAGGTCGCGGCGACAACTGTTGCGACGGTGGTACGCATAACGTTCATAATGTCTCCTGCTGGATTCGTAAACCATTGTTTCGAAGCTATGGTGAGCAAAATAGGACAAACAGGTGACAGTAAAATGTACGAATTATTACAGTTTTATGACAGGCGAAAAGGCGGGATTTCACGCTAAATAAAAACAATACAAATCATATTGTTAATAAAGATAATGAGGAAAAGATTGCCGAAAAATTTTATTTTTATGACGGCAAAAAAGCGTCTCAAAAATGACAGACTGTCATAAAGCGGGTGGGATCTCGCCGTTCGCCGCAAATAAAAAGGGCTGCCGGACGGCAGCCCTGTCACGATGTAAAAACCGTTATTCCACGGTAACTGATTTCGCCAGGTTACGCGGCTGGTCGACGTCAGTCCCTTTGATCAGCGCGACGTGATACGCCAGCAGCTGCAGCGGTACGGTGTAGAAGATTGGCGCGATAACCTCTTCAACGTGCGGCATCTCGATGATGTGCATATTGTCGCTGCTGGTGAAACCCGCATCGCCGTCAGCAAAGACGTACAGCTGGCCGCCGCGGGCGCGAACTTCTTCAATGTTGGATTTCAGTTTTTCCAGCAGTTCGTTGTTCGGCGCCACCACCACTACCGGCATCTCAGCGTCAATCAGCGCCAGTGGACCATGCTTCAGCTCACCGGCAGCATAGGCTTCTGCGTGAATATAGGAGATCTCTTTCAGCTTCAGCGCCCCTTCGAGGGCGATGGGATACTGATCGCCGCGTCCAAGGAACAGCGCGTGGTGTTTGTCAGAGAAATTCTCAGCCAGCGCTTCGATACGCTTATCCTGCGAAAGCACCTGCTCAATGCGGCTCGGCAGCGCCTGCAGGCCATGCACGATCTCGTGTTCGATAGCGGCGTCCTGGCCTTTGAGGCGCGCCAGTTTCGCCACCAGCATCAGCAGAACGGTCAGCTGCGTAGTGAAGGCTTTGGTCGAGGCGACGCCGATTTCCGTTCCGGCGTTGGTCATCATCGCCAGATCGGATTCACGCACCAGAGAGGAACCAGGCACATTACAAATCGCCAGCGAGCCCAGATAGCCCAGCTCTTTCGACAGGCGCAGACCGGCCAGCGTATCTGCCGTTTCGCCTGACTGAGAGAGGGTGATCATCAGGCTATTACGACGCACGGCCGATTTGCGGTAGCGGAACTCGGAGGCAATTTCGACATCGCACGGTACCCCTGCCAGCGACTCAAACCAGTAGCGGGAAACCATACCTGAGTTATAGGAGGTGCCGCAGGCGATGATCTGAATATGCTCGACCTGCGACAGCAGCTCGTTAGCCTGCGGGCCCAGCTCGCTTAAATCAACCTCACCATGGCTAATGCGCCCGGAAAGGGTATTTTTGATAGCGTTCGGCTGCTCGTAGATCTCTTTTTGCATGTAGTGGCGATAGATACCTTTATCGCCCGCATCGTACTGCAGATTGGATTCGATGTCCGGGCGCTGCACTTCGGCGCCGGATTTATCAAAGATAGTCACCGAACGGCGAGTAACCTCAGCAATATCGCCCTCTTCGAGGAAGATAAAGCGGCGGGTAACCGGCAGCAGCGCCAGCTGATCGGAGGCAATGAAGTTTTCCCCCATCCCCAGGCCAATGACCAGCGGGCTGCCTGAACGAGCGGCCAGCAGCGTACCCGGATCGCGGGTATCCATGATCACGGTGCCGTAAGCGCCACGCAGCTGCGGGATGGTTCGCAGAACGGCTTCACGCAGGGTGCCGCCTTGTTCCAGCTCCCAGTGAACGAGATGCGCAATCACTTCCGTGTCAGTCTCGGAGACAAAAACGTAGCCTCGCGACTGCAACAGCTCGCGCAGCGGCTCATGGTTTTCGATGATCCCGTTATGCACCACCACAATATGGTCAGAAACATGCGGATGCGCGTTACCTTCAGACGGTTCGCCGTGCGTCGCCCAGCGGGTATGGGCAATCCCGGTACCGCCGTGCAACGGATGTTCTTCCAGTGCCTGGGCCAGCATCTGTACTTTCCCAAGGCGACGAACGCGGTTCATATGACCTTCGTTATCGACGACTGCCAGACCGGCAGAGTCGTAACCGCGGTATTCCAGACGACGTAAACCTTCGAGAAGGATTTCAGCAATATCACGCTGCGCGACTGCGCCAACAATTCCACACATAGTTTTTCATTCCGATTTTGGCTGTATGCCATACGTTGTCGGTCAACCTGTTTACCCGAATTTCGGGCGCCCCGAGCCTTGTAGAGAGTGGGGTTATTTTTATGGGTACTGCCGTGGGGGGAGGATTATGTTATCCCCTCACCCCGCTCTTTCTCCCCGAAAGGGCGAAAGAGAAATAGCGTTACTTTTTCTTCACCGGGCGCTGCCAGCCCTGTTTATGGACCTGCGGCACGCGGCTTAACACTAATTCATTATCGGCAATGTCACGCGTTACCGTTGTTCCTGCGGCAATGGTGACGCCATTGCCGACGGTCACCGGCGCGACCAGCTGGCTGTCAGAGCCAACAAACACGTCATCGCCAATCACCGTTTTGTGCTTATTTGCGCCATCATAGTTACAGGTGATGGTGCCCGCGCCGATATTGACGTTATCGCCAATCTCGGCGTCTCCGAGATAGGAGAGATGCCCGGCTTTTGTGCCTTTACCCAAGCGCGCCTTTTTAATTTCGACAAAGTTGCCAACGTGCGCGCCTTCCAGAAGCTCAGCGCCTGGGCGCAGCCGCGCGAACGGTCCAATGGTACAGGCGGCTTCCAGATGCGCATCCTCCACCACGGTATAGGGGCTAATCTCGCAATCATCACCAATGGTGCTGTTCTTGATGACGCAGCCAGCGCCGATCTTGACCCGATCCCCCAGCACCACGTCACCTTCGAGGATAACGTTAGTATCAATTTCGACATCGCGCCCGTGTTTCAGCACGCCGCGCAGATCAAAACGCGCCGGATCGCGCAGCATAACGCCCGCGAGCAGCAGCTTTTCAGCCTGTTCAGACTGCCAGACGCGTTCAAGGCGGGAGAGCTGCAGGCGGTTATTCACGCCTTCCACTTCGCTTAACCGTTGCGGATGTACAGCGGTAATTTCACGACCTTCTTGATAGGCCATGGCGATAATGTCGGTGATGTAGTATTCGCCCTGAACGTTGTTGTTGGTGAGCTTAGCCAGCCAGCGTTTAAGATCCGCCCCGTTGGCGACCAGAATCCCGGTATTAATTTCCTGAATCAGGCGCTGCTCTTCGCTGGCGTCTTTATGCTCAACAATACCTGTCACCGCGCCGTTATCGCGCGTAATGCGGCCATAGCCGGTCGGATCGTCCAGCTTCACCGTCAACAGGCCGATACCGCCCTGCGGTTTCGCGTCCCGCAGGCGCTGTAATGTTTCGACGGAAATAAGCGGCACGTCGCCGTACAGCATCAGGATATCTTCATCGTCGCTGAAGAACGGCGCCGCCTGCTGCATGGCGTGGCCGGTACCAAGCTGTTCGGCCTGTAGGACCCAGTTAAGATTGTCTTCGCGCAGCGTCTGGCGAAGCAGGTCGCCGCCGTGCCCGTACACCAGATGTACGGCGGATGCCCCTAATTCTTTAGCCGCATCAATAACATGCTGCACCATCGGCTTTCCGGCCAGCGAATGCAACACCTTAGGAAGATCGGAATACATGCGGGTACCTTTGCCTGCGGCAAGAATAACCACGCTCATCGGACTGTTTGACATACGCATCCTGACTGCTGTTAGAACGAAAAGTAAAAGCCTTTCACGTTGAAATATCTACATATTTTTCATCATGAAACGAGACGAAGATAAAACGCACAAGCGTAACGCTATACACCATTTTAGGTGGGTATTTTTAGCCAGCGCAAACCCGTTTAGCGCAAAAAAAGCATTTTAACGGGGAGGGATACCGGCTATCCCTCTGCTTTTGCTGTTTTTTTGATGGAAAAATAAAGAAAATCCATAAAGTAAAACGCGGTTTTAATATTCATTAATTGTGACGCAATAAATAGAAACACCATTTCATTTTCCTGATAATGCCGGTTAATAATTACCCAGGAGAAAAAAATGAAAAACAAAATACCTTTGGCATTAACCCTTTGCAGTACGATGATCGCGCTACCGCTGCAGGCCAACGAAGGCCATCAGTGGCGGGCAATCGCCTTTGGGCAATCCACCGACAGTAACTTTTCCTCGAACGTGTTGCCGGAAAAAATTGGCGTCAATGATGTCACCATTGCCGGGAAAAAGCTGACGCCGCAGGATTCCGCCGATCTCAGCCAGCCCATTACCATCGAGAGCCGGGGAGGTAAAATTGCCAACTCCCACGACGGACTGACCTTCTTTTACACCGAGCTGCCAACCAATAAGAATTTTATCCTGCAGGCTACGGTGACCGTCAATCAGTTTGGACCGGAAAATGGCGCGCGTCCGGCGGCGCAGGAAGGCGCGGGACTGCTGGTCCGCGACGTCATTGGCAACCCGCGCCAACAGCCTCTCAAGGTCGGCTACGAAGAGTTCCCGGCGGCATCCAATATGGTGATGAACGCCATTATGACCCAGGATAAAAAAGATGGCTCGCATATCAAGCTGCAGGCTATTAGCCGGGAAGGGATAACCCAACCGTGGGGCAATGCGGGCGCTGCAATCAAGCGTCAAAGTTACAAAGAGAAAATCGATATCCAGCAAACCCCGACGTTTCAGCTTAAGCTGGAACGCACTAACGACGGATTTATTACCTCATGGGCGGCAACGGGCAGTAATGAATGGGTAAGCCAGCGGGTTCCTCACGCCGATCTGATTGCTCAGCAGGATAAAGAACATTACTACGTCGGTTTCTTCGCCTCACGTAACGCCAAAATCACCGTCAGCAATGCTTCCCTGACGACCTCCTCGGCAAATACGGTTCCCTCCGCCCCGTATGTTGCCAAAAGCTGGCCGCCGGTCATGCAAATTGCCTCGGGGACAAAAAGCCAGAGCAAAGAGTATCTCCTGCAGGCGCGCACGAATAGTGACGGACGCATCACCGTGCGTCAGGATGAAGTGGTGATCGGGCAGGATAAAGCCGTGAAGGCCGGAGAGATGTATACCCAGCCTGCCGTTCTGAAAGATAAAAGCACATTCGAAATTAGCTTCACTCCAGCCACCGGCGCAAACACGCTGACCCAAACGCTGACGGTTGAACAGAGCGCCAATGTGACAGGCAATACGCTGTACGCCGCGCCGGATGGGCTGTCGCAGGCTAAAGGGACGACGGACTCGCCGCTGGATTTAGCCACCGCTGTCGGCCTCGTTCCCCCTGGCGGGCAAATTGTATTAGCCGCAGGTGATTATCCGCAAACAACCATCCCGGTTAGCGCCAGCGGCCTGAAAGACAAAGTCAAAACCCTGAAAGCCGACGGAAAAGCCGTGATTCACGGGCTCCTGCTGGATGCCAGCTACTGGCATATCAATGGAGTAGACATTACGGACAAGAGCCTGCGCGTACAGGGTAGCCATAACCTGATCGAGAACGTCACCGCGTATCGGAACGATGATACCGGCATTCAAATTTCCTCTCCGGCGGATGTCGGACGCCCGCTGTGGGCCAGCCATAACCGGGTGGTGAATTCTGAATCCTTTAATAACGAAGATCCGGGTAAAATTAACGCCGATGGCTTTGCGGTGAAAATGCGCGTAGGGGAGGGTAACCGGCTGGAGGGCTGTTACTCACACGATAATATCGACGACGGCTTCGATCTGTTCAATAAAATTGAGGACGGCGCTAACGGCGTTGTGGTAATCGAGAACTCCATTGCCCGCAATAATACCAGCAACGGCTTTAAGCTCGGTGGGGAAGGGCAGCCGGTCGCCCACGAGGTACGCAACAGCATCGCCATCGGCAATCATCTGGACGGTTTTACCGACAACTTCAATCCTGGCAAGCTGGTAGTGGTCAATAACGTCGCGGTGGATAACCAGCGCTTTAACTATCTATTCCGCCCAAGCCCGTATGGCGCACCGGAAACGCAGGGTACCTTCAGCGATAACCTTTCTCTGCGCAGCCAGCCGGGGAAATATGACGATGCCGTTATCGGGAACATTGATGATAGCAACTACTTTATCCACGGTGGCCGAAGCATCAACGCCCAGGGAAAGAGCATTCACAGCGCCGACTATCAGACTCTGACGCTGCCGGATCCGCTGACGCGTGAGGCCGATGGCAGCTTTAACACCGGTAACTTCCTTAGCCGCAATTAACCAGGGACACGCTAAAAACATAAAGGTCGCCCTCGGGCGACCTTTTTACTTCCTTTCCTGCTTCACACCGCATGTGTTGTCGTTTTAGTTAGCGGTACAGCGCATAAGCAGTCTGGAGAGCGGACTTCTTAGTGGTTGAACGTACCGAAGGTTACGTTCATAGCACTGAAGAAAGCGACGATTTTATTAAGCAGTTTCATGATCTCTTCCTGGATAGCGATTACGTTTTTGATGAACTCTTTTTTTTGTGATTAACATCACAAAAATAAGTCTACGCTTCATCTTTTAAACGATCAACAAAAATGAGATATACATCACAAAATTTTTAAACCCGCTTTTTAATTTTGCTTTTTCTGAAACGAAGCCATAAAAAAAGCCAGCCTGGAAACCAGACTGGCTTTTTAACGTTCAAGCCGGTGTTACATCGCTTTTTTGGTCAACTCGATAACGCGCAGTTTAGCGATCGCTTTGGCCAGTTCCGCAGACGCCTGAGCGTAGTCCACGTCACCATGAGAGCTCTTAATGTGCTCTTCAGCCTTACGTTTCGCTTCCAGGGCTCGCGCTTCGTCGAGATCCTGGCCACGAATTGCCGTATCAGCTAGAACGGTCGTGCTACCCGGCTGCACTTCAAGAATGCCGCCTGACAGGTAGATAAATTCTTCGTGACCGTGCTGCTTAACGATGCGAATCATACCAGGCTTAATGGCGGTGAGCAGCGGCGCGTGCCCCGGGTAAATACCCAGTTCACCTTCACTACCCGTTACCTGGATTTTCTCGACCAGACCAGAGAACATTTGTTTCTCTGCGCTGACGACGTCCAGGTGGTAAGTCATTGCCATATCACCCTCCGATTAAGGCGTTAAAGTTTTTTGGCTTTTTCCACGGCTTCGTCGATAGAACCGACCATGTAGAACGCCTGCTCCGGCAGGTGATCGTATTCGCCTTCCATGATGCCTTTAAAGCCACGGATGGTGTCTTTCAGGGAGACATATTTGCCCGGAGAACCGGTAAATACTTCTGCCACGAAGAACGGCTGGGACAGGAAGCGCTGAATCTTACGCGCGCGAGCTACCACCAGTTTATCTTCTTCAGACAGTTCATCCATACCCAGGATGGCGATGATGTCTTTCAGTTCCTGATAACGCTGCAGGATGGACTGAACGCCACGAGCGGTGTCGTAGTGCTCCTGACCAACAACCAGCGGATCCAGCTGACGGCTGGTGGAGTCCAGCGGGTCAACTGCCGGGTAGATACCCAGAGAGGCGATCTGACGGCTCAGTACCACGGTTGCGTCAAGGTGCGCAAAGGTGGTGGCTGGAGACGGGTCAGTCAAGTCATCCGCAGGTACGTATACCGCCTGTACGGAAGTGATTGAACCGGTTTTGGTCGAGGTGATACGTTCCTGCAGAACGCCCATCTCTTCCGCCAGGGTCGGCTGGTAACCTACCGCTGAAGGCATACGGCCCAGCAGTGCGGATACTTCAGTACCGGCCAGGGTGTAACGGTAGATGTTATCCACGAACAGCAGAACGTCACGACCTTCGTCACGGAACTTCTCAGCCATGGTCAGGCCGGTCAGCGCAACGCGCAGACGGTTTCCCGGCGGCTCGTTCATCTGGCCATACACCAGGGATACTTTATCGATAACGTTGGAGTCGGTCATTTCGTGGTAGAAGTCGTTACCCTCACGAGTACGTTCACCTACGCCCGCAAACACGGAGTAACCGGAGTGCTCGATCGCAATGTTACGGATCAGCTCCATCATGTTTACGGTTTTACCTACACCCGCACCACCGAACAGACCAACTTTACCGCCCTTCGCAAACGGACACATCAGGTCGATAACTTTGATGCCGGTTTCCAGCAGTTCCTGAGAGTTTGACAACTCTTCGTAGGAAGGTGCTGCACGGTGGATAGCCCAACGCTCTTCTTCGCCGATGTCGCCTTTCATGTCTACCGGTTGGCCCAGTACGTTCATGATACGACCCAGCGTGGCTTTACCTACCGGGACTTCGATCGGGTGCTCGAGGTCTTTTACTTCCAGACCGCGACGCAGACCGTCGGAAGAACCCATGGCGATGGTACGAACAATACCGCCGCCGAGCTGCTGCTGAACTTCCAGCACCAGCTTCTCACTACCATTTTGCACCTCAAGAGCCTCGTACACGCGCGGTACGGCATCCTGAGGGAATTCGACGTCGACCACGGCGCCGATTACCTGGACAATTTTTCCAGTAGCCATCTTGAATCCTCTACGAATTAACCTGGTTATACCGCGGATGCTCCACCGACGATCTCGGTGAGTTCCTGAGTAATGCTGGCCTGACGAGCTTTGTTGTATACCAACTGCAGCTCTTTAATCAGGCTGCCGCCATTGTCGGTCGCGGCTTTCATCGCCACCATACGTGCGGCCTGCTCGCTGGCCAGGTTTTCTACCACACCCTGATAAACCTGAGATTCCACATAACGACGCAGCAGGGTATCCAGCAGCGCTTTCGGATCGGGTTCATACAGGTAATCCCAGGATTTACGCTTCAACTCACCCTCTTCTGAAGCCGGTAACGGCAGCAGCTGAGTAATGGTTGGAACCTGAGACATGGTGTTAATAAATTTGTTGCTGACAATATACAGCTTGTCCAGACGGCCTTCATCGTAGGCCTGCAACATCACTTTTACCGGACCGATCAGTTCGGACAGGGAGGGGTTATCCCCCATACCCGTCACCTGGGCGACAACATTACCGCTAACGGAATTAAAGAACGACACGCCCTTCGAGCCGATCATTGCGAGTTCGCACTGAACGCCTTTATCGGACCATGCTTTCATTTCCGCCAGCAGCTTTTTGAACAGGTTAATGTTCAAGCCACCGCACAGACCACGGTCGGTAGACACCACCAGGTAGCCCACGCGTTTAACGTCGCGTTCTTCCAGGTAAGGGTGCTTATATTCCAGATTACCGTTCGCAAGGTGACCGATCACTTTGCGCATGGTATCTGCATATGGACGGCTGGCCGCCATGCGCTCCTGCGATTTACGCATTTTGGAAGCGGCGACCATTTCCATCGCTTTAGTGATCTTTTGCGTGTTCTGGACGCTTGCGATCTTACTACGTATCTCTTTTGCGCCGGCCATGAGCTTCTCCTCAATGCCTTGCGGCCTGCCCTAGAGCAAGCCGCCAGACTTTACCAGGATTGGGTTGCTTTGAAGGAATCGAGGATGCCTTTCAGCTTGCCTTCGATTTCGTCGTTATAGCCACCGGACTGGTTGATCTCTTGCATCAACGGAGCGTGATCACGGTCGACGTAAGCCAGCAGAGCGGCTTCAAAGCTACCGATTTTCGACAGCTCGACATCCGCCAGATAACCACGTTCTGCCGCGAACAGAACCAGAGACTGCTGCGCAACGGACATCGGCGCATACTGTTTCTGTTTCAGCAGTTCGGTCACTTTCTGACCGTGGTCCAGCTGCTTACGGGTTGCATCATCAAGGTCAGAGGCAAACTGCGAGAACGCCGCCAGTTCGCGATACTGTGCCAGAGCGGTACGAATACCACCGGACAGTTTCTTCATGATCTTGGTCTGAGCTGCACCACCAACGCGGGATACGGAGATACCCGGGTTAACCGCAGGACGAATACCAGAGTTGAACAGGTTGGTTTCCAGGAAGATCTGACCATCGGTAATGGAAATTACGTTGGTCGGAACGAACGCAGAAACGTCACCCGCCTGGGTTTCGATAATCGGCAGCGCGGTCAGAGAACCGGTTTTACCTTTCACTTCACCTTTGGTGAAAGCTTCAACGTATTCGACGTTAACACGTGCGGCACGCTCCAGCAGACGAGAGTGGAGGTAGAATACGTCGCCCGGGAATGCTTCACGTCCTGGCGGACGACGGAGCAGCAGGGAGATCTGACGGTAAGCAACGGCCTGTTTAGACAGGTCATCATAAATGATCAGCGCATCTTCACCGCGGTCGCGGAAGTATTCACCCATAGCACAACCGGCATACGGCGCCAGGTATTGCAGTGCGGCAGATTCAGATGCGGTAGCAACCACAACGATGGTGTTAGCCAGCGCGCCGTGTTCTTCCAGTTTACGTACCACGTTAGAAATGGTGGACGCTTTCTGGCCGATAGCTACGTAGACGCACTTGATGCCGGAATCACGCTGGTTGATGATGGCGTCGATGGCCAGAGCGGTTTTACCCGTCTGACGGTCGCCGATAATCAGTTCACGCTGTCCACGACCGATTGGGATCATGGCATCAACGGATTTATAACCGGTCTGCACCGGCTGATCGACGGACTGACGTTCGATGACGCCCGGTGCGATAGCTTCAACGGCGGAGAAGCCGTCGTGCTCCAGCGGACCTTTACCATCAATCGGTGCACCCAGGGTGTTAACCACACGTCCCAGCAGGCCGCGGCCAACCGGAACTTCAAGGATACGGCCAGTACATTTAACCTTCATACCTTCGGCGAGGTCAGCGTACGGACCCATCACAACGGCACCTACGGAGTCGCGCTCCAGGTTCAGTGCGATAGCGTAACGGTTACCCGGCAGAGCGATCATCTCACCCTGCATACAATCGGCCAGGCCGTGAATGCGGATAACACCGTCACTTACAGAAACGATAGTACCTTCGTTATGAGCCTCGCTCACAACATTGAACTGAGCAATGCGCTGCTTGATCAGTTCGCTGATTTCGGTGGAATTCAGTTGCATGCTCCAGTCCCCTTAAGACTGCAAGACGTCTGCAAGGCGTTCAAGACGGCCGCGTACGCTACCATCAATGACCATATCACCCGAACGGATGATTACGCCTGCCATTACAGACTTATCGATTTTGCAATTCAGCTTAACTTTGCGTGACAGACGTTTTTCCATCGCGGCGGTAATTTTCGCAAGCTGTTCGTCACTCATTTGAGCGGCAGAAATAACTTCTACCTCTGCGGTTGCCTCACTGGCAGCGCGCAGGTGAATGAACTGCTCGAGAACATCAGGGAGCGCATTCAGACGACCATTTTCAGCCATTACCCGAATCAGGTTTTGGCCATTTTCGTCCAGTTGCTCACCACAGACCGCGATAAACACATCAGAGAGCGTTTCTGGCGCCAGTGCGCCGGAGAGTAGCTCTGTCATTTGTTCGTTTTTCGTCACTTCAGCGACAAACGCCAGCATATCCTGCCAGCGTTCAACGCTGTTGTGTTCGACGGCAAAGTCAAAAGCTGCTTTGGCGTAGGGGCGAGCTACCGTTACAAATTCAGACATCAGCCCCTCCCTCCTTACAGTTCAGCGACAAGTTTATCCACGATGTCGCTGTTAGCAGCTTCATCCACGGAACGTTCGATGATCTTCTCGGCGCCAGCAACAGCCAGGATAGCGACCTGCTTACGCAGCTCCTCACGAGCACGTTTACGTTCGGCATCGATTTCAGCCTGCGCCTGTGCGACGATTTTGGTGCGTTCCTGTTCTGCTTCCGCTTTTGCTTCGTCCAGGATCTGAGAGCGACGCTTGTTCGCCTGCTCGATGATTACCTGGGCTTCCGCTTTCGCTTTTTTCAGCTGGTCGGTCGCGTTGGCCTGTGCAAGGTCCAAATCTTTCTTAGCGCGTTCTGCAGAAGCTAAACCGTCAGAAATTTCTTTCTGGCGCTTTTCGATGGCAGCCATTAACGGCGGCCATACATACTTCATGCAGAACCATACGAAGATAACAAACGCGATGGCCTGGCCGAGGATTGTTGCGTTCATGTTCACAGCACAATACCTCTTAAAAAATAACTCTGTGGCTTAGGTTTCTTTCGAACAACTTACTACGCGACGGCGAACATCACGTACAGACCCAGACCTACAGCGATCATCGGGATAGCATCCACCAGACCCATAACGATAAAGAACTGAGTACGCAGCAGAGGAATCAGATCCGGTTGACGCGCTGCGCCTTCCAGGAATTTACCCCCGAGGATGCCGATACCGATCGCAGCACCGATTGCCGCCAGACCCATCATCACAGCGGCAGCCATGTACAGCAGATCCATATTCAGGTTTTCCATGACAGTCTCCAGTTTGTTTCAGTTAAAACGTAGTATGTTGGTAAAAATCAATGCTCTTCAGATGCCATCGACAGATAGACGATCGTCAGAACCATGAAGATGAAGGCTTGCAGCGTAATAATCAGGATGTGGAAAATGGCCCATGGCACATTCAGAATCCACTGTGACCACCACGGCAACAGGCCAGCAATCAGAATGAAAATCAGCTCACCGGCATACATGTTGCCGAACAGTCGCAGACCCAGTGATACAGGTTTTGACAGCAGGCTTACCCCTTCAAGGATTAAGTTGACAGGAATGAACGCCCAGTGATTGAACGGCTGCAGGGTCAGTTCTTTAACGAACCCGCCCACGCCTTTCATTTTGATGCTGTAGAAAAGAATCAGGATAAATACGCCAAGCGCCATCGACAGGGTGATGTTAACGTCAGCTGACGGCACCACGCGCAGAGCAGGCAGACCGAGAACGTGTTCGCCGATCCAAGGGATAAAGTCGATAGGCAGCAGATCCATCAGGTTCATCAGGAATACCCAGACGAACACGGTGAGGGCCAGCGGAGCAATGACCTTGCTCTTGCCATGATACATATCTTTGACGCTGCCATGGACGAAGCCGATGATCATCTCAATAAAGGTCTGGAATTTACCAGGTACGCCGGTTGTCGCCTTTTTAGCCACGCTGCGGAACATAAACAGGAATAACAGACCGAGCACCACTGAGAAAAACATGGAGTCAATGTTGAGCGTCCAGAAGGTGGCCGGGGGGTTGTGCGGATCCACCAGCGAGAATGTACGCAGGTCCAGCTGAAGGTTATTCAGATGGTGGCCTATGTAATCCTGCGGCGTCATATTTTCTGAAGCCATGATGCCTTTTACCCTTTGTTGTTAATTACAGCTGGCGCCAGAACTTGTACCACCAGCACCAAAACCCACGTCACTATCAGCGGCAAAAATACCACTTTCAAAACCGCCAGCGCCATCGCCAGAAAGGCGAAGGTCAGCAACACCTTGAAGGCTTCGCCGATGGCGAAGGACCAGGCCACTCGGCCTCTAGCTGGTGTATGCGCCTGATGACGCCAGGCAAAAATCATAAATATCACGTTTGGCAAAAGAACCGCCAAACCTCCACTCACCGCGGAGATGCCCCAGAAAGGGTCTTTGAGGCTGAACAGCAGTCCACTTGCTATTACTGCCAGTAACTGAATAAACAGAAGCTTACGAGCAACGTTTCGACTCAAGAGCGACACTGACATCACGTTTTTACTCCTGCTCCCTTCGAGGTATGTCGCGTGTCGTATAAAACGTCCTTTAAGACGAAGAGTCAAGCATCAAAAAGCGGACAAATTATACGGTGACGCCCCGTGATTTCAAACAATAAGTAGCAAAATAGTGAATAAATGTTTAATTATTTTCCGACAGACAACTTTTCATGCATTTCACCGTTCTGTGAGCCGTCATGCAAAACTGCAAATACCGCGAAAAATCGGCAATTAAAGCGTGCATCAGATCACATAATAAACATTTTCCGCAAAATCGAATTAATTCTGTACATAAAACTCGATTTTTTATCCTTTTGATATTCAACATAAAAAGTAGGTATTCTTTCTAAAACAATCCCATATACAATAAAAACCTTTTATTGACATTCATAATAAATTTTTAACATCGATATGAACGACAAGCAGCGAGATTTTTAGCGCACTGATATTTTCAATGTTGACTATTCTGCAAGTAAAGTAACCGCACAAAGTTAACGGAAAGAAAAACCCTGGTAACCCCACGGTTAAAGACAGTCCGATAATACCCTGCCGTGACTTTTATTTTTGTAACATGCACGGCCCGTCTTTTTTTCACATTTTTTGATAAAAATTAAATCATTTTTGGCTGAATCACCACAAGGTGACGCTCTCCTTCCAGCTGAGGCACATGCAGTTCGACAACATCCTTAATGACGAACCCTTCCGGTAGATTTGCCATTTCATCTTCCTGCGCTAACCCTTTGAGCGCATAGAAGTGACCGTTCTCCGCGGGTAAATGATGGCACCAGCTCACCATGTCATTCAGCGACGCAAATGCGCGGCTAATAACGCCATCAAACGGCGGCTCTGCCGGGAACGCTTCCACGCGGCTTTGTACCGGGGTGACGTTATCCAGTTTTAGCTCATGCTGGACCTGGCGGAGAAAACGTACTCGCTTGCCAAGGCTGTCTAACAGGGTGAAGTGGGATTCAGGACGCACGATAGCCAGCGGGATCCCCGGCAGGCCTGGGCCCGTACCGACATCGATAAAACGCGTTCCGTTAAGGTATGGCGCAACAACAATACTATCGAGGATGTGGCGTACCAGCATCTCGTCAGGATCGCGAACCGAGGTCAGGTTATAGGCCTTATTCCACTTATCCAACATGCCAACATAGCCGACAAGCTGGTTTTTCTGGTGATCGGTAAGTGAAATACCTGCTTCATCAAGCAGACGAGAAAGTTTGTTGAGCACGATCGGTACCTGTTTAAAAACAATGAGCCCGGAGGCGATTCGCTTACCGGGCTGAGAAATTAACCTGGCGGACGTCAGATGCGTATCCGCCAATGTATCGTTCAGTGGAAAATCAGGCGCTACGGCGCAGCATTCCCTGCTTTTTCAACCACACCAGCAAAATCGAGATTGCCGCAGGCGTAATGCCGGAAATACGCGATGCCTGCCCTATCGAAGACGGCTTATGGTCGTTCAACTTGGCAATGACCTCGTTCGACAGCCCATTCACCTGGCGATAATCAAGCGTAGCAGGCAGCAACGTGTTCTCGTTGCGCTGTTGTTTCTCGATTTCATCCTGCTGGCGCGCGATGTAGCCTTCGTATTTTACCTGAATTTCGACCTGTTCCGCCGCTTGCTTGTCCTCAAGACCCGGCGAGAACGGCGTCATCTGCACCAGCTGTTCGTAGGTCATTTCCGGACGACGGAGCAAATCTTCACCGTTAGCTTCACGGGATAAAGGCGCCGTCAGATGAGCATTCACTTCCGCAGCGCTTTCCGCCAGCGGATTAACCCAGCTGGCTTTCAGGCGCTGACGTTCACGTTCAATGCTCTCAAGCTTCTGGTTGAAACGCGCCCAGCGTTCGTCATCCACCAGACCCAGTTCACGGCCTTGTTCGGTCAGGCGCAGATCGGCGTTGTCTTCACGCAGCATCAGGCGGTATTCCGCACGAGAGGTAAACATGCGGTACGGTTCTTTGGTACCGAGAGTACAGAGATCGTCTACCAGGACGCCAAGGTAAGCCTGAGAGCGGCCCGGCGCCCATCCCTCTTTCTCGGCGGAGAAACGAGCTGCGTTGAGGCCGGCAAGCAGGCCCTGAGCGGCAGCTTCTTCATAACCGGTAGTGCCGTTAATCTGGCCGGCAAAGAACAGGCCATGGATAAATTTACTTTCCAGCGTCGGTTTCAGGTCACGCGGGTCAAAGAAATCGTACTCAATAGCGTAGCCAGGACGAACGATTTTTGCATTTTCCATCCCCTGCATTGAGCGGACGATTTGCATCTGGACATCGAACGGCAGGCTGGTGGAGATACCGTTTGGATAAATCTCGTTGGACGTCAGTCCTTCCGGCTCGAGGAAGATCTGGTGCTGGTTGCGATCGGCAAAGCGCATGACCTTGTCTTCGATCGAAGGACAGTAGCGCGGGCCGATCCCTTCAATCACGCCGGCATACATCGGGCTGCGATCGAGGTTGTTACGGATCACGTCATGGGTTTTCTCGTTGGTATGCGTAACATAGCACGGTACTTGACGCGGATGTTGAGAAGCATCCCCCATAAACGAGAAGACCGGCATCGGATTATCGCCGTGTTGCTGTGCCAGAACGCTGAAATCAATCGTCCTTGCGTCGATGCGCGGCGGGGTACCGGTTTTCAGGCGGCTGACGCGCAGCGGCAGTTCACGCAAACGACGGGACAGCGGGATCGACGGAGGATCGCCTGCACGGCCGCCGCTGTAGTTATCGAGACCAATATGGATCTTACCGTCAAGAAAGGTTCCGACGGTCAGTACTACCGCTTTGGCGCGGAATTTAAGCCCCATCTGGGTGACGGCGCCGACAACACGATCGTTCTCAACAATCAGATCTTCCACCGCCTGCTGGAAGATCATTAAGTTAGGCTGGTTTTCCAGCGCGGTCCGTACGGCCTGGCGGTACAGCACTCGGTCTGCCTGAGCGCGAGTCGCCCGTACGGCAGGGCCTTTGCTGGCGTTTAGTATCCTAAACTGGATACCTGCATGGTCAATGGCCTTCGCCATCAGGCCGCCAAGCGCATCCACTTCTTTTACCAGGTGTCCTTTCCCAATGCCGCCAATCGCCGGATTGCAGCTCATCTGCCCCAGCGTGTCGATATTGTGTGTCAAAAGCAGAGTCTGTTGACCCATTCGCGCTGCGGCCATCGCGGCCTCAGTGCCTGCATGACCCCCGCCAATGATGATGACGTCAAAAGGATCCTGATAAAACATGGTGGTATGCCTCGCATAAAGCGGTTTGAAAATAGATTGAAGCCCGGGCCGTGGATTCTACTCAACTTTAGCCTTTCGAGAAAGCGCCGGGATCCTGAGTATTAAAAAGAAGATCTTTTATTTAGAGATCTGTTTTATTGTGATCTCTTATTAGGATCGGCTTGTCTTGTGGATAAGTCAGATCCGCGGTTTAGGATCAACCGTTTAAGAAGGATCGCTTTCTGTGAATGATCGGTGATCCTGGTCCGTATAAGCTGGGATCAAAATGAAGGGTTATACACAGCACAAAATTCAGGCAACGGTTATACTTTGGATAACTACCGGTTGATCCAAGCTTTTAAGCATAGTTATCCACAGAAGAAAGTATGATCTTTACAATTCTCAGAGCAAGTTTTTCCAGGATCCCAGCCAAATCTCGGCCGGATCTTCCGGAATTTCATGTTCGAGGACGTTAATTTTTAGCGTTTCACCGATCTGTTTTGCCCCGCAGGCTTTGAGCGCAGTCTCGAGCTTATCAATCGCTCCGCAGAAGGTATCGTATTCGCGGCTACCAATGCCGATTGCGCCAAAATGGACTGCAGAAAGATCGACCTGCTTCTCCTGAAGCGCTTCATAGAAGGGCAGCAGGTTATCGGGAATATCCCCGGCGCCATGAGTAGAAGAGATAACCAGCCAGATCCCCTGCGGCTGCAGATCTTCGATCAGCGGTCCGTGCAGGATAGTCGTGCTGTGACCAGCCTCTTCCAGCTTTTCCGCCAGATGTTCTGATACATATTCTGCGCTACCCAGCGTACTGCCGCTGATAAGAGTTATCTCTGCCATGATCGCCCGCTCCACTATTCAGAGTGGCGTATTGTACGCTGTGAGCGAGCTGGGATCTACCTGTGGAAAAATGTGGGATTAAAAAGCCCGATCATGGGCGGATGGTGCGCATAATCGGGTTTTGCAGGACGATCAGCGTTTCAGTGGACTGAATTTCATCAATTGTTTGGATCTTGTTGATAAGTACATGCTGGAGCGCGTCAATCGATCGGCACATCACTTTTATAAAGATGCTGTAGTGCCCGGTGGTGTAATACGCCTCGGTAACCTCATCCAGACTGTTTAACCTCGCCAGCGCGGAGGGGTAGTCTTTCGCGCTCTTCAGAATAATGCCGATAAAGCACCCCACATCGTAACCCAGCTGCTTGGGGCTGACGTCGATACGCGCGCCGGTAATAATTCCGGCCTGCTTCATTTTCTCTACACGAACGTGAATGGTCCCCGGGCTGACGCCAAACTGTTTTGCCAGTTCAGCATAGGCGGTACGCGCATTGGCCATGAGGGCCTCAAGGATGCCGCGGTCCAGATTGTCGATCTGATAATTTTCCATAGGTTTTTCTTATGAAGTTTGACGAATATTTCTATTTTAGCCGCAAATTTTAATGAATCAAAATCGATGCAGGCTTTTTGTTGTTGGATTATTGAATTGCAGCGCTGTTTTGTTGCTTAATCAATGGCAACAGGACGCAGGAGTTATAAAAAATGAAAACCGCATACATCGCAAAACAACGCCAGATTAGTTTCGTTAAGTCACACTTTTCCCGCCAGCTTGAAGAGAAGCTCGGCCTGATCGAAGTCCAGGCGCCGATCTTAAGCCGCGTGGGCGATGGGACGCAGGATAACCTCTCTGGTTGCGAAAAAGCGGTTCAGGTTAAAGTGAAAACACTGCCAGACGCCCAGTTCGAAGTGGTTCATTCACTAGCGAAGTGGAAGCGTCAAACCCTGGGACAACACGACTTCAGCGCGGGCGAAGGGCTGTACACGCACATGAAGGCCCTTCGCCCCGATGAAGACCGGTTAACCGCCATCCATTCCGTCTACGTTGACCAGTGGGACTGGGAGCGCGTAATGGGGGATGAAGAACGCCACTGCGGCACGCTGAAAGCAACCGTTGAAGCGATCTATGCCGGGATCAAAGCCACCGAGGACGCCGTCAGTAAAGAGTTTGGCCTCACGCCGTTCTTGCCGGAGACGATCCACTTTGTTCACAGCCAGGAGCTTTTAAGCCGCTATCCGGATCTCGATGCCAAGGACCGCGAACGAGCGATCGCGAAAGAGCTGGGCGCGGTATTTCTGATCGGTATCGGCGGTAAGCTTTCTGATGGCCAGCGCCACGATGTTCGCGCGCCGGATTACGATGACTGGAGTACGCCTGCCGCTGAAGGCTATGCGGGCCTGAACGGCGACATTCTGGTATGGAACCCGGTTCTGGAAGATGCCTTCGAACTCTCTTCAATGGGGATCCGCGTGGATGCCGAAGCGCTGAAGCGTCAGCTGGCGATGACCGGCGATGAAGATCGCCTGAAGCTGGAATGGCACCAGGCGCTGCTGCGCGGAGAGATGCCGCAGACGATTGGCGGCGGCATTGGCCAGTCTCGCCTGACGATGCTGCTTCTGCAGCTGGATCACATCGGCCAGGTGCAGTGCGGCGTGTGGCCAACCCAGGTTCGTCAAAGCGTTGCCGCGCTTCTTTAATCAGTGATTAACGCCGCCAGCGTCGCAGCAGGCGGCTACGCAACCCGGTATCAAAGCGCCAGATATGATCGAAAACGCGCATAATGCCGGGCTTGCCGTGTACCGACATCGCCACCGCATGAAAACGATGTTGATGTTTATGCTGTAGCTCCCCCACCTTATTGATCACCTCATCCGGCAGGCGCTGGGCGATAAAATCGGAAATCACCACCGCATCAGCATCGACCCACTGCGGATTCTGCATACGCTCAATCACTGCCCGGAAGCAGCTGGCCAGATCGGTGCCGCCGCGAAAACGCTGGCTTAAAAAACGAATTGCCTGCTCCAGCCCCTGCGGGCCGGTGAGTTCGTAGTGCACCACTTCGCTGGAAAACAGCATAATGAAGCAGCGGCGGTTATCCGCCAGAGCGACCCGCATCAGCGCCAGACAAAACGCCTTGGCGCACTGTTCATTGAAACCGCCCATTGAGCCGGAAGTATCGACGCAGACGATAAACGGCCCGCGCGGCTGTTCGTCAACGTCCTGGCGCGTGACCGGCCGTTCGGTGATCTTTTCCTTCCACGCATCGCCGTGTAGCCGATAGGTCAGCAGCTGCTTTTCAACCAGCTTGCGGTAGAACTCAAACTCCAGCTCGGTAATGCCGAGAGTGGCCAGCTCTGGCGGCAGCAGACGCAGAATATCGTCGCTCTGCTGAAGCCCGTCGACCTGCTCCGGCACGGTGGCCGGTTCGCGCACCAGGCTGCGGAAGGTCTCCATCGGCGCATCTTTTTTCGGCACCGCTTTCGCTTCACGCGAGCGTCCCAGTTGTTCAGCTAGCTGCATGAGCTCAGGTTGTTGAGTTAAAAAATCCCCGTAGCGAACGATCAGCTGATAATCGCCGCGCTTCAGCTCTCCGGCGCTCATGTCCCACAGATGCCCAGCCGCATTGTCATTTTCCACCAGCACCGGCTCCAGCTGGCCGCTGAGGGTCATGCGCTCCTGAACTTCGCTCAGCAGCTGATCGCGCTCTTCATCCAGCAACTGCTGATTAAGAGAGGTTGCCTGCACCACCAGGCTCAGGCGCCAGCGCTGGAGGAATAACGTGTGCAGCGCCGGTGTAAAGGTGCTGTTGTCATCCACCAGCTGCTGCGCCTGGCTGGCGAACGGGGAGTGCAGCTTATGCAGCTGGCTGAGAATTTGCGGCAGCTGGACGATAAACTGCGAGGTGGAAAGCCGCTGTGACTGCTGATAGCACTGAACTTCGGCATCCAGTTCGGGCGGGACGTTGGTCTCTTTTAGCCGCGATCTCACCGCTTCCCGCCAGCGAGGAATGTCGGCGGCGATAATATTTTTAAGCCGTGGAAATTTTTCAAAGAATACCGCGAGCTGAGGTGCCGCCAGCAGCGCCAGCAGCATCTCATCGATCATGCCCTCTTCGCCGACTGCCAGCATGACATTCAGCATGTCCAGGGTCATGACTGGCGGGCCTGTTTGATCTGCGTTCCTACGTCCTGCAGGCTGGCTTCAATCCGCCCCAGCCACTCGCCGGGGATAAACAGACATTTTTGCTGTTCGCTGAAGCGGTTATGTTGCTGATGCCATTCGTCGTCCAGCGCCTCCAGCTGCTGCCGGATTTCGGCGGGCATATTTTCCCGTGATTCACTACCGGGTAGGGAGAGCCGCGATCCCTGTAAGCTGACGTCGCGCACGACCAGGTGCTGGCTGGTATCGACATCCATATTCAGCTGCTGGGCAAAACCAATACCGTTGAGCTTGCCGCGGATCTCACCGCCTTTCTCCAGCCAATGAGCGAGCTCTTCACGAACGAACGTAATATGAATGACTTCCAGATCGTGCAGTTTGAGCGGCTGCTGGAGAAGCAGCGTTAGCGTCGAATCCTGTACTTCAGCAGGCAGTTCATAATGAGGTTTCCGGCTAAACATCCCGCCGAGACGCGTGACTTTTAGCGCGGTTTTATCGCTTTGCTGCTGTTGAAGCTGAATGCGCCGCTGGATTATCGACCCCAGACGAGTGAGCATCGCCTGCTGCTGCCAGGCGTGGCTGGTCATTAAGGTCTCCAACTGCGCGGACATCAGGTTCATTGTCTCAACGTTGTGCCACAGGCAATCCTTCAGCAGGATCAGGTCTATTGGCGCAATGGTGTCGCGGCCGCTGAAAAAGGCGCTGGCCTGCAGCAGACGAATGGCCTTTTTCCAGCGACGATCTGAGACGTAGGGCGCGTTCGGCAGCGTATCCAACTGCTGGCGCAGCTGGAATATGAGTTCAAACACGCTGTCCGGTAGCTTCACGTTGCCGATATCCTGCTGCCATTGCAGGAACTCCTCGTCGCTGACCTGCAAATTCGCCGGGACAGGATTACTGTTCTCGTCCTGCTGGCTTATCAGCATTGAGCGGAAGTTAGTTTTATCCTGTACCTTATCCAGCCATAACCGGATAAGCATACGGTCGTATAAGGCTTCCAGGCTATTGTCCGCCTCCGGGAGTTCGTTCGACGCCGCCACCAGCAGGCGCATGGGGATTTTCTCTTCGGTTGCCCCGTTGCGGAAATGGCGTTCGTTTATCGCTGTCAGTAGCGTATTGAGGATCGCCGGGCCCGCTTTCCAGATCTCATCGAGAAAAACAATTTCGGCTTCCGGGAGATAGCCGGCGGTCAGACGCTCGTAGCGCCCTTCATCTTTCAGCGCCTGGATGGAGAGCGGGCCAAAGACCTCTTCCGGCGTGGAGAAGCGGGTCATCAGGTATTCAAACGCGCGGGCCTGCTGGAAGGCGAACTTGAGGCGACGGGCAATCAGGCTTTTGGCGATCCCCGGCGGCCCCAGCAGAAAAACGCTCTCGCCGCTGAGGGCGGCAAGCAGGCAAAGGCGTATTGCGTGGCTGCGTTCGAAGAGTCCTTTTTCCAGCGCGGCGCTGAGCCGGGAAATTCTTTCTGCCAGTAAATGTGATTGAGCCATAATAGAGTTGCGTGCTTTTTAGAATGTCGTTGTTAGGTCGAGTATAGATGTTTGATTAGGGGTGGTAATAGCCTGAAGAATCGATTTATTTTCTTTGAGTCAGGTTAAGATGATGTCAGTTAGGGGTACGATTCAGCAAATAATCGTGCATACTGTGCGCCTTTTTGTGGGCCAAGGGACTAGGCACACATTTGTTTTATAAACGAAAAGACTAGTCTATGAGCACTGATAATAAACAATCGCTGCCGGCAATAACGCTGGCGGCAATCGGCGTGGTATACGGCGATATCGGCACCAGCCCACTGTATACACTTCGTGAATGTCTGTCAGGCCAGTTTGGCTTTGGCGTTGAGCGTGATGCTGTTTTTGGCTTCCTGTCGCTCATTTTCTGGCTGTTAATTTTCACCGTATCGCTCAAGTACATCACCTTCGTGATGCGGGCAGATAACGCCGGTGAAGGTGGGATCCTGACGTTAATGTCGCTGGCGGGGCGTAATACCTCCGCACGTGCGACATCGGTACTGGTGATCCTTGGGCTTATCGGCGGCAGCTTCTTTTATGGCGAGGTAGTGATTACGCCTGCCATCTCGGTGATGTCGGCGATAGAAGGGCTGGAAATTATCGCTCCCGACCTGGATACCTGGGTTGTGCCCATCTCCATTATTGTTCTGACACTATTATTCGCCATTCAAAAGCACGGTACCAGCATGGTGGGCAAGCTGTTCGCGCCGATTATGCTGATCTGGTTCCTGCTGCTGGCGGTGCTGGGGGCGCGCAGTATCTTCGCTAACCCGGAGGTGCTGCAGGCGCTGAACCCGTATTGGGCGGTTCATTTCTTCCTTGAATATAAAACCGTTTCGTTTGTGGCGCTGGGGGCGGTGGTGCTGTCAATCACCGGCGTGGAAGCGCTGTATGCCGATATGGGGCATTTCGGTAAATTACCGATTCGCCTGGCCTGGTTTTCGGTGGTATTGCCTTCGCTGGTGCTGAACTACTTTGGCCAGGGGGCGCTGCTGCTCAAACACCCGGAAGCAATTAAAAACCCGTTCTTTCTGCTGGCGCCGGAGTGGGCGCTGATTCCGATGCTGATTATTGCCGCCCTGGCGACGGTTATCGCTTCCCAGGCGGTTATCTCCGGCGTCTTCTCCCTGACTCGTCAGGCGGTGCGTCTGGGATACCTGTCGCCGATGCGTATTATTCATACCTCGGAAATGGAGTCCGGGCAGATTTACATCCCGTTTATCAACTGGCTGCTGTATATCTCGGTGGTCATCGTAATTGTTAGCTTTGAGCACTCCTCTAATCTGGCGGCGGCGTACGGTATTGCGGTGACGGGAACGATGGTGCTGACCACCATTCTGTTCACGACGGTGGCGCGCCAAAACTGGCACTGGAATAAGTTTGTTGTGGCGCTGCTGCTGGTGGCTTTTATGTGCATTGATGTTCCGCTCTTCTCCGCGAACCTCGATAAAATCGTCTCCGGCGGCTGGCTGCCTCTGACCCTCGGTCTGGTGATGTTTACCATTATGACGACCTGGAAGAGCGAGCGTTTCCGCCTGCTGCGTCGGATGCATGAGCATGGTAACTCTCTGGAAGCGATGATCTCTTCGCTAGAAAAATCGCCGCCGGTTCGCGTGCCGGGTACCGCTGTTTATATGTCCCGGGCGCTGAACGTGATTCCTTTTGCTCTGCTACACAACCTGAAGCATAACAAGGTGCTGCACGAGCGGGTGATTTTGCTGACGCTGCGTACCGAAGATGCGCCGTACGTACATAACGTGCGGCGCGTGCAGATTGAGCAGATTTCGCCGTCGTTCTGGCGCGTCGTTGCCAGCTACGGCTGGCGCGAAACGCCGAACGTCGAAGAGGTTTTCCACCGCTGCGGGCTGGAAGGCCTGAGCTGCCGGATGATGGAGACCTCCTTCTTTATGTCGCATGAGTCGTTGATCATCGGCAAGCGGCCGTGGTATCTGCGCCTGCGCGGCAAGCTGTATCTGCTGCTGCAGCGCAACGCCCTGCGAGCGCCAGACCAGTTCGAAATCCCGCCTAACCGGGTTATTGAGCTCGGCACTCAGGTTGAGATCTGATTATCTAAGGCCCTTCTTGATGAAGGGCTTTTTGTTTTTCTCAGCGCTTCTTCCTTTCTTTCACCTGTGTTGCGAAACGTTTCGATGACGATCACAATTCTCACATCTGGTGATGGTTTTCTGTTCTCTTATTGCTAATACTAATACCAGCGAAACGTTTCGCTAATGGAGCAAAAGAGAAAATGAAAAAAGGTACCGTCCTCAATGCTGATATTTCGTCGGTTATCTCCCGTCTGGGTCATACCGATACGCTGGTGGTTTGCGACGCTGGTTTACCGGTTCCCCGCAGCAGCACGCGTATTGATATGGCGTTAACCCACGGGGTGCCCTCCTTTATGCAGGTTCTGGAGGTGGTGACGAGCGAAATGCAGGTTGAAGTGGCTATCCTCGCGGAAGAGATTAAAACCCTTAATCCGCAGCTCCACGCGACGTTGCTCAATCACCTTGAGCAGCTGCAGCAGCACCAGGGAAACACCATTGAAATTCGTTACACCAGTCATGAGCAGTTTAAAAAAGAAACCGCAGACAGTCAGGCGGTGATTCGCAGCGGGGAGTGTTCCCCGTATGCGAACGTTATTCTCTGTGCCGGCGTGACGTTCTGAGGTCGCCGATATGGAAGCCTTATTGCAATTAAAAGGGATCGATAAAGCGTTCCCTGGCGTCAAGGCGCTCTCCGGCGCCTCGCTAAATGTCTATGCGGGCCGCGTGATGGCGCTGGTCGGCGAGAACGGCGCCGGTAAGTCCACCATGATGAAGGTGCTGACCGGTATTTACGCCCGCGATGCCGGTTCGCTGCTGTGGCTGGGGAAAGAAACCACCTTCAACGGTCCTAAATCTTCTCAGGAAGCCGGAATTGGCATCATCCACCAGGAGCTCAACCTGATCCCACAGCTGACGATTGCCGAGAACATTTTCCTCGGTCGTGAGTTTGTGAATCGCTTTGGCAAAATTGACTGGAAGACGATGTACGCCGAAGCCGACAAGCTGCTGGCAAAGCTGAATCTACGTTTTAACAGCCAGAAGCTGGTGGGCGATTTATCGATCGGCGATCAGCAGATGGTCGAGATCGCTAAAGTGCTGAGCTTTGAGTCGAAGGTCATCATTATGGATGAACCCACCGACGCGCTAACCGATACCGAGACCGAATCCCTGTTCCGCGTGATCCGCGAACTGAAATCGCAGGGGCGCGGTATTGTCTATATCTCTCACCGTATGAAAGAGATCTTCGAGATTTGCGATGACGTCACGGTCTTTCGCGATGGGCAGTTTATCGCCGAGCGCGAAGTGGCCAGCCTGGATGAAGATCTGCTGATTGAGATGATGGTTGGCCGCAAGCTGGAGGATCAGTATCCGCGTCTGGACAAAGCGCCGGGCGCGGTTCGCCTTAAGGTCGACAACCTATGCGGCTCAGGCGTGGAGAATATCTCCTTTATTCTGCGCCAGGGTGAAATTCTCGGCGTCGCCGGGCTGATGGGCGCCGGGCGTACCGAACTGATGAAGGTGCTGTACGGTGCGCTGCCGCGCAGCAGCGGCTCGGTTACCCTTGATGGGCGCGAAGTTGTCGCTCGTTCTCCGCAGGATGGCCTGGCCAACGGCATTGTTTACATCTCCGAAGACCGCAAGCGCGATGGTTTAGTGCTCGGCATGTCGGTTAAAGAGAATATGTCGCTAACCGCGCTGCGTTACTTCAGCCGCGGCGGCGGTAGCCTCAAGCATAAAGATGAACAGCAGGCGGTAAGTGATTTTATCCGCCTGTTTAATGTGAAAACGCCGTCGATGGAGCAGGCTATTGGGCTGCTTTCGGGCGGTAACCAGCAGAAGGTGGCGATCGCCCGCGGGTTGATGACCCGACCGAAGGTGCTGATCCTTGATGAACCGACCCGCGGCGTCGACGTCGGCGCGAAGAAAGAGATCTACCAGCTGATTAACCAGTTTAAAGCCGAAGGCCTGAGCATCATTCTGGTCTCTTCGGAGATGCCGGAAGTGCTGGGCATGAGCGATCGCATCATGGTGATGCATGAAGGGCATCTCGGCGGTGAATTCACACGCGAGCAGGCCACCCAGGAAGTATTGATGGCTGCCGCTGTGGGCAAGCTTAACCGTGTGAATCAGGAGTAAAAAAGATGAATAACCCGGCTGTTTCTGGTCGTCGCTACTTCACAAAAGCGTGGCTGATGGAGCAAAAATCGCTGATAGCCCTGCTGGTGCTGATTGCGATTGTTTCGACCATGAGCCCCAACTTTTTTACCGTGAATAACCTGTTCAATATCCTGCAGCAAACTTCAGTTAACGCCATTATGGCGGTAGGGATGACGCTGGTTATCCTGACCTCGGGCATCGACCTGTCCGTCGGTTCCCTGCTGGCGCTGACCGGCGCGGTTGCCGCGTCAATTGTCGGAATTGAGGTTAACGCGCTGGTGGCCGTAGCCGCTGCGCTGGCGTTAGGGGCGGCAATTGGCGCCGTGACCGGCGTGATTGTGGCGAAAGGGCGCGTCCAGGCATTTATCGCCACGCTGGTGATGATGCTGCTGCTGCGCGGCGTGACGATGGTTTATACCAACGGTAGCCCGGTGAATACCGGTTTTACCGATAATGCCGATCTGTTTGGCTGGTTCGGGATTGGTCGTCCGCTGGGGATCCCAACGCCGGTGTGGATTATGGCGATCGTCTTCCTGGCCGCCTGGTACATGCTGCACCATACCCGTCTGGGCCGTTATATCTACGCCCTCGGCGGTAACGAGGCGGCAACGCGTCTTTCCGGCATCAGCGTGAATAAAGTTAAGATCATCGTCTATTCTTTGTGCGGCATGCTGGCCTCGCTGGCCGGCATTATTGAGGTCGCGCGTCTCTCCTCCGCGCAGCCGACGGCGGGCACCGGATATGAACTGGATGCGATTGCGGCGGTGGTGCTGGGGGGGACCAGCCTTGCGGGCGGTAAAGGGCGTATTGTCGGCACGTTGATTGGCGCGTTGATCCTTGGCTTTCTGAACAACGGACTGAATTTATTAGGCGTTTCATCCTATTACCAGATGATCGTGAAAGCGGTGGTTATTTTGCTGGCGGTACTGGTAGATAACAAGAAGCAGTAACTGAGAACTCTACAGGACATCTTAACTATGAATATGAAAAAACTGGCGACCCTGGTCTCTGCTGTAGCGTTAAGTGCGACCGTAAGCGCAAACGCGATGGCAAAAGACACTATCGCTCTGGTTATCTCAACCCTTAACAACCCATTCTTTGTCTCTCTGAAAGAGGGTGCGCAAAAAGAAGCGGATAAACTTGGCTATAACCTGGTGGTTCTGGATTCACAGAACAACCCGGCCAAAGAGCTGGCTAACGTTCAGGATTTAACCGTCCGCGGCACCAAACTGCTGCTGATCAACCCAACGGATTCCGATGCGGTGGGTAATGCCGTGAAGCTGGCTAACCAGGCGAAAATTCCGGTTATCACCCTCGACCGTCAGGCATCAAAAGGTGATGTGGTTAGCCATATCGCGTCTGATAACGTGCTGGGCGGCAAAATGGCCGGTGACTATATCGCCAAAAAAGTCGGCGAAAACGCGAAGATCATTGAACTACAGGGCATTGCCGGGACGTCCGCGGCGCGCGAGCGTGGCGAAGGTTTCCAGCAGGCCGTGGCTGCGCATAAGTTTAACGTGCTGGCCAGCCAGCCGGCAGATTTTGACCGTACTAAGGGCCTGAACGTCATGCAGAACCTGCTGACGGCGCATCCGGATGTACAGGCGGTATTTGCCCAGAATGATGAAATGGCGCTGGGCGCGCTGCGTGCGCTGCAAACGGCAGGCAAATCTGATGTGATGGTTGTTGGATTTGACGGCACTCCGGATGGCGAAAAAGCGGTAAATAGTGGCAAACTGGCAGCGACCATCGCCCAGTTACCGGAGCAGATCGGCGTGAAAGGCGTTGAGACAGCCGATAAAGTGCTGAAGGGCGAAAAAGTGGAGACCAGCTATCCGGTTGAGTTGAAACTGGTCATTAAGCAATAATGTGCGATTCGGATCGGCGACGGTCCGAGGGACAACATAATAAAGAAAAGCAGGGCATGCGCCACCGGATTCCGGTGGCGCGATTTCCGGGAATATTGATTATGAAAACCGCAGGCAAACTTGTCGTCCTTGGCAGTATCAACGCCGATCACATCCTTAATCTCGACGCCTTCCCTACGCCCGGTGAAACCGTCACCGGTCATCATTATCAGGTCGCTTTCGGCGGTAAGGGCGCAAACCAGGCGGTTGCCGCCGGACGCAGCGGGGCAAATATCTCCTTTATCGCCTGTACCGGCGATGACGATATTGGCGAACGCGTTCGTCGTCAGCTGGAAAGCGATAATATCGACGTCGCGCCGGTCAGGGCCGTTGCCGGAGAATCAACCGGCGTGGCGCTGATTTTTGTTAACGCTGAAGGTGAAAACACCATCGGTATTCACGCCGGCGCTAACGCCGCGCTCTGCGTTGCGCAGGTTGATGCGGAAAAAGAGCGTATTGCCAGCGCGCAGGCGCTGCTGATGCAGCTGGAATCGCCGCTGGAAAGCGTACTGGCGGCGGCGAAAATCGCTCACCAGAATCAAACCTCGGTCATACTCAATCCTGCTCCGGCGCGTGAATTGCCGGATGAACTGTTAACGCTGGTGGATATTATTACCCCTAACGAGACCGAAGCGGAAAAGCTTACCGGCGTGCGCGTGGAAAACGATGAGGATGCGGCAAAAGCCGCTAAAGTGCTCCATGATAAAGGTATTGGTACGGTGATCATTACGCTTGGCAGCCGTGGCGTATGGGCGAGCAGCGAAGGTAACGGTCGTCGGGTTCCGGGGTTTAAAGTGCAGGCGGTTGACACCATTGCCGCTGGCGATACCTTTAATGGCGCGCTGGTCACCGCGCTGCTCGAAGGTCGCGAACTGGCGGAGGCAATTCGTTTTGCCCATGCAGCCGCGGCTATCGCCGTCACCCGAAAAGGGGCTCAGCCCTCCGTGCCCTGGCGAAAAGAAATAGACGAATTTTTACGTCAACAGGGGTAACGCTTGGCCACCATGAAGGATGTAGCCCGCATCGCGGGCGTTTCCACTTCGACGGTTTCTCATGTCATTAACAAAGATCGTTTCGTTAGCGAAGCGATTACCGCTAAAGTCGACGCCGCGATTAAAAGCCTGAACTACGCGCCGTCCGCGCTGGCGCGCAGCCTCAAATTAAATCAAACCCGCACCATAGGTATGCTCATTACCGCCAGTACCAATCCGTTTTACTCGGAGCTGGTGCGCGGCGTGGAGCGCAGCTGCTTCGAGCGGGGTTATAGCCTGGTGCTGTGTAATACCGAAGGCGATGAGCAGCGCATGAACCGTAATCTGGAGACGCTGATGCAAAAGCGCGTCGATGGTTTACTGCTGTTGTGCACTGAAACGCATCAACCTTCGCCGGAGATTATGCAGCGTTACCCTTCTGTTCCGACGGTGATGATGGACTGGGCGCCGTTCGACGGCGATAGCGATCTGATTCAGGATAACTCTCTGCTGGGCGGCGATATGGCGACGAAGTATCTGATCGACCAGGGCTATACGCGAATTGCCTGTATTGCGGGTCCGCTGGATAAAACGCCTGCCCGGCTGCGCCTGGAGGGGTATCAGGCAGCGATGGCTCGGGCCGGACTCACGGTACCTGAAGGATATGTGATTAGCAGCGATTTTGAGTTTGGCGGCGGATTTAGCGCCATGCAGAAGCTGCTGACCCTCTCAGCGTTGCCGCAGGCGGTGTTTATCGGTAACGATGCGATGGCGGTGGGCGCCTACCAGGCCCTTTATCAGGGCGGGCTGCGCATCCCTCAGGATATGGCGCTGGTAGGCTATGACGACATTGAACTGGCGCGCTATATGACGCCGCCGTTAACCACGATTCATCAACCGAAAGATGAACTGGGCGAGCTGGCCATCGATGTGCTGATTCACCGCATGGCCGATCCGGGGCAAAAACAGCAGCGCGTGCAGTTAACCCCCGAGCTGGTGGTCCGCGGTTCAGCCTAACGCTTGTGCCGCTCCTTAATCAGGTTGCGGCCATCTTTTGCTCTTAATAAGGTAAATACCAGCGCCGATACCACGGTGATTGCCCCCATGGTAATAAAGGTGTAGTGGAACTGTTCAATGGTATTTGCGCTATCGAATCCTTCATAAAAACGCAGCACCGCTGCGCTAACAGCGACCCCGAGGCTAATCGACAGCTGCTGGGTAACGGCCAACATGCTGTTGCCGCTGCTGGCGTTGTCATCGGTTAAATCGGCGAGCGTGATGGTATTCATTGAGGTGAACTGGGTGGACATCGCCATGCCCAGAATGAATAGCGGCAGCAGCAGCATCCAGATCGACATATCCGGAGATTGCAGCGAAAACTGAGCGATCATCAGGCCGATAAATATCGTGACCCCGACCAGCGTTTTACGGTAACCAAACCAGCGAAGTATCTGGGTGACGGTTGATTTAGCAATAATCGAACCAATAGCCGTAGGCGCTATCATGCAGCCGGCGATAATCGCCGGATAACCGAAGCCAACCTGTAACATCAGCGGCATCAGGAATGGAACGCAGCCGGTACCCAGGCGCGTGGCCAGGTTCCCCGCGATCCCGACAGAGAAGGTATGCGTCTTAAATAAAGAAAGCGAAATGAGCGGTGTGGGATGACGGCGAGCGTGGCGAATATAGGCCCACAGTAAAATGATGCTCAGAGCGATAACGGCCAGAGCCATCCATGTGGCGACAATTTTCTCGCCAAACAGCTCGATTCCGCTAGAGAACAGCACCAGGCTCAGGCCAAACAGGATAAAACCGAGCGTGTCGAAGCGGCGACGCGGCGTGGTGAAATCCGGCATATATTTGCGGGCATACACGATCCCGATAATACCGATGGGAATATTAATCAGGAAAATCCAGTGCCAGCTGGCCCAGGTCACCAGTACGCCGCCGAGCACGGGGCCGAGGATAGGGCCGACCAGTCCAGGCATCGTGACGAAGTTGAGTACCGGCAGCAGTTCGCTGCGCGGATAGGCGCGCAGTAACGCCAGCCTCGCTACTGGCATCATCATTGCCCCGCCGATGCCCTGAATGACGCGGAAGATAACCAGTTCCATTAGCGAGTTTGACAGGGCGCAGGCAAGAGAACCGAGTGTGAACAGGCTGACGGCGATGATAAATACTTTCCGCGTGCCGAAACGGTCGGCCAGCCAACCGCTGACCGGAATAAGCATAGCCACCGTCAGCGTATAGCTGATGATGGCCGATTGCATCGCTAGCGGTGAACGGTTGAGGCTATGGGCGATAGCGGGAAGGGCTGTATTCAGAATGGTGGCGTCGAGCGCCTGCATAAAAAAAGCCATCGCTGCGATCCATGGCAGCCCGGCCATACTGCGGCCTTTCTTTTTGGTCATTCGTTACCCTTGCGATTTGTCGGAATGATTGGGGGCACTCAGCAACGCCTGGCAGGCGCTAAGCGCTCGCGAGCCGTCGCTATCCAGAATGGCATCAACGATTGCCTGATGCAGATCCAGCTTCACCACTTCATTCTGCGTAATTGACGTGAAGTAGGTGTGATAGACCGAATGAAATAAAGAGGCGAAAGAGATCAGGAAAGGGTTACCGCTCATTTCATATATATGTTCATGCCAGGCCATATCGACTTCAATCCAGCGCTCGCGCTGAAAGTTCCTCTTTAGCTCAACCATCTCCTCCATCAAGGCGTTAAGCTGGGCCTTTTGCTCCGGCGAGCCTGACGTTGACGCCAGAAAACAGGCTTGAGGTTCCAGGCTGCCGCGCATAACGAGGAAATGGCTGACAACATCAGAGAAGTTATCTTCTGTTAACCACCAGGCCAGGAGTTCTTTATCGAGGAAGTTCCAGCTGCTGCGCGGCATCACCCGCGTACCGATGCGTGGCCGTGGTAAAAGCATACCTTTTGCCGTTAGCGTCTTCACCGCTTCACGCACGGCCGTGCGGCTCACGCCAAACTGCTCGCCCAGCTCCATCTCGCCGGGAAGGATACTTTCTGGCTGATATTCACCGGTCAAAATTTTTTGAGCTAGCTTCTCCGCTAATACCCAGGAGATATTCTTTTGTGCCGCCAACTGCTGTGCGCTTAAAGACATACATGCCGTTCCTTTCTCTTTTTTACCTTACCAGTATGCCATCTGACGGCTTGCTTCGTTGGTTAAAACGGCAAAACGCCGGTTTTTTGCTACATTACGCGCCGTAATGATGAAAAAAGAGGCGGTTGAAAAGTTTTTTGCATTTAGCCCTTGTCACTTCGGAATAACTCCCTATAATGCGCTCCCACTGACACGGAACAACGGCACGCAAGCCGCCGGGTCAGCGGGATTCAGCGATGAATACCGACAGAGAAAAGCGAAATTAAACGCTTGACTCTGAATGAGGAAAGCGTAATATACGCCACCTCGCAACGGTGAGCGAAAGCCGCGTTGCACTGCTCTTTAACAATTTATCAGACAATCTGTGTGGGCACTCAAAGTGACATGGATTCTTAACGTCTTCGGACGAAAAATGAATACCAAGTCTCAAAGAGTGAACACGTAATTCATTACGAAGTTTAATTCTACGAGCATCAAACTTAAATTGAAGAGTTTGATCATGGCTCAGATTGAACGCTGGCGGCAGGCCTAACACATGCAAGTCGAACGGTAGCACAGAGAGCTTGCTCTCGGGTGACGAGTGGCGGACGGGTGAGTAATGTCTGGGAAACTGCCTGATGGAGGGGGATAACTACTGGAAACGGTAGCTAATACCGCATAACGTCGCAAGACCAAAGAGGGGGACCTTCGGGCCTCTTGCCATCAGATGTGCCCAGATGGGATTAGCTAGTAGGTGGGGTAACGGCTCACCTAGGCGACGATCCCTAGCTGGTCTGAGAGGATGACCAGCCACACTGGAACTGAGACACGGTCCAGACTCCTACGGGAGGCAGCAGTGGGGAATATTGCACAATGGGCGCAAGCCTGATGCAGCCATGCCGCGTGTATGAAGAAGGCCTTCGGGTTGTAAAGTACTTTCAGCGGGGAGGAAGGCGATAAGGTTAATAACCTTGTCGATTGACGTTACCCGCAGAAGAAGCACCGGCTAACTCCGTGCCAGCAGCCGCGGTAATACGGAGGGTGCAAGCGTTAATCGGAATTACTGGGCGTAAAGCGCACGCAGGCGGTCTGTCAAGTCGGATGTGAAATCCCCGGGCTCAACCTGGGAACTGCATTCGAAACTGGCAGGCTGGAGTCTTGTAGAGGGGGGTAGAATTCCAGGTGTAGCGGTGAAATGCGTAGAGATCTGGAGGAATACCGGTGGCGAAGGCGGCCCCCTGGACAAAGACTGACGCTCAGGTGCGAAAGCGTGGGGAGCAAACAGGATTAGATACCCTGGTAGTCCACGCTGTAAACGATGTCGACTTGGAGGTTGTTCCCTTGAGGAGTGGCTTCCGGAGCTAACGCGTTAAGTCGACCGCCTGGGGAGTACGGCCGCAAGGTTAAAACTCAAATGAATTGACGGGGGCCCGCACAAGCGGTGGAGCATGTGGTTTAATTCGATGCAACGCGAAGAACCTTACCTACTCTTGACATCCAGAGAACTTAGCAGAGATGCTTTGGTGCCTTCGGGAACTCTGAGACAGGTGCTGCATGGCTGTCGTCAGCTCGTGTTGTGAAATGTTGGGTTAAGTCCCGCAACGAGCGCAACCCTTATCCTTTGTTGCCAGCGATTCGGTCGGGAACTCAAAGGAGACTGCCAGTGATAAACTGGAGGAAGGTGGGGATGACGTCAAGTCATCATGGCCCTTACGAGTAGGGCTACACACGTGCTACAATGGCATATACAAAGAGAAGCGACCTCGCGAGAGCAAGCGGACCTCATAAAGTATGTCGTAGTCCGGATTGGAGTCTGCAACTCGACTCCATGAAGTCGGAATCGCTAGTAATCGTGGATCAGAATGCCACGGTGAATACGTTCCCGGGCCTTGTACACACCGCCCGTCACACCATGGGAGTGGGTTGCAAAAGAAGTAGGTAGCTTAACCTTCGGGAGGGCGCTTACCACTTTGTGATTCATGACTGGGGTGAAGTCGTAACAAGGTAACCGTAGGGGAACCTGCGGTTGGATCACCTCCTTACCTGAAAGAACCTGCCTTTGTAGTGTCCACACAGATTGTCTGATGAATGATAAATTTCAAAATGTACTGTGAAGTGCATTGTGAAATTTTGCTCTTTAAAAATCTGGATCAAGCTGAAAATTGAAACGACACACAGTTAATGTGTGTTCGAGTCTCTCAAATTTTCGCGACACGATGATGTTTCACGAAACATCTTCGGGTTGTGAGGTTAAGCGACTAAGCGTACACGGTGGATGCCCTGGCAGTCAGAGGCGATGAAGGACGTGCTAATCTGCGAAAAGCGTCGGTAAGGTGATATGAACCGTTATAGCCGGCGATGTCCGAATGGGGAAACCCAGTGCAATTCGTTGCACTATCGTTTGATGAATACATAGTCAAACGAGGCGAACCGGGGGAACTGAAACATCTAAGTACCCCGAGGAAAAGAAATCAACCGAGATTCCCCCAGTAGCGGCGAGCGAACGGGGAGCAGCCCGGAGTCTGAATCAGCTTGTGTGTTAGTGGAAGCGTCTGGAAAGTCGCAGGGTACAGGGTGATACTCCCGTACACTAAAACGCACAGGCTGTGAACTCGAAGAGTAGGGCGGGACACGTGGTATCCTGTCTGAATATGGGGGGACCATCCTCCAAGGCTAAATACTCCTGACTGACCGATAGTGAACCAGTACCGTGAGGGAAAGGCGAAAAGAACCCCGGCGAGGGGAGTGAAAAAGAACCTGAAACCGTGTACGTACAAGCAGTAGGAGCCTCTTTATGGGGTGACTGCGTACCTTTTGTATAATGGGTCAGCGACTTATATTCTGTAGCAAGGTTAACCGTATAGGGGAGCCGCAGGGAAACCGAGTCTTAACTGGGCGTTAAGTTGCAGGGTATAGACCCGAAACCCGGTGATCTAGCCATGGGCAGGTTGAAGGTTGGGTAACACTAACTGGAGGACCGAACCGACTAATGTTGAAAAATTAGCGGATGACTTGTGGCTGGGGGTGAAAGGCCAATCAAACCGGGAGATAGCTGGTTCTCCCCGAAAGCTATTTAGGTAGCGCCTCGTGAACTCATCTTCGGGGGTAGAGCACTGTTTCGGCTAGGGGGTCATCCCGACTTACCAACCCGATGCAAACTACGAATACCGAAGAATGTTATCACGGGAGACACACGGCGGGTGCTAACGTCCGTCGTGAAGAGGGAAACAACCCAGACCGCCAGCTAAGGTCCCAAAGTCATGGTTAAGTGGGAAACGATGTGGGAAGGCCCAGACAGCCAGGATGTTGGCTTAGAAGCAGCCATCATTTAAAGAAAGCGTAATAGCTCACTGGTCGAGTCGGCCTGCGCGGAAGATGTAACGGGGCTAAACCATGCACCGAAGCTGCGGCAGCGACACTATGTGTTGTTGGGTAGGGGAGCGTTCTGTAAGCCGTTGAAGGTGGCCTGTGAGGGTTGCTGGAGGTATCAGAAGTGCGAATGCTGACATAAGTAACGATAATGCGGGTGAAAAACCCGCACGCCGGAAGACCAAGGGTTCCTGTCCAACGTTAATCGGGGCAGGGTGAGTCGACCCCTAAGGCGAGGCCGAAAGGCGTAGTCGATGGGAAACAGGTTAATATTCCTGTACTCGGTGTTACTGCGAAGGGGGGACGGAGAAGGCTATGTTGGCCGGGCGACGGTTGTCCCGGTTTAAGCATGTAGGCGGATGTTCCAGGTAAATCCGGAACGTTATCAACGCTGAGGTGTGATGACGAGGCACTACGGTGCTGAAGTGACAAATGCCCTGCTTCCAGGAAAAGCCTCTAAGCATCAGGTAACATCAAATCGTACCCCAAACCGACACAGGTGGTCAGGTAGAGAATACCAAGGCGCTTGAGAGAACTCGGGTGAAGGAACTAGGCAAAATGGTGCCGTAACTTCGGGAGAAGGCACGCTGATATGTAGGTGAAGTGGTTTACCCATGGAGCTGAAATCAGTCGAAGATACCAGCTGGCTGCAACTGTTTATTAAAAACACAGCACTGTGCAAACACGAAAGTGGACGTATACGGTGTGACGCCTGCCCGGTGCCGGAAGGTTAATTGATGGGGTTATCCGTAAGGAGAAGCTCTTGATCGAAGCCCCGGTAAACGGCGGCCGTAACTATAACGGTCCTAAGGTAGCGAAATTCCTTGTCGGGTAAGTTCCGACCTGCACGAATGGCGTAATGATGGCCAGGCTGTCTCCACCCGAGACTCAGTGAAATTGAACTCGCTGTGAAGATGCAGTGTACCCGCGGCAAGACGGAAAGACCCCGTGAACCTTTACTATAGCTTGACACTGAACACTGGTCCTTGATGTGTAGGATAGGTGGGAGGCTTTGAAGTGTGGACGCCAGTCTGCATGGAGCCATCCTTGAAATACCACCCTTTAATGGCTGGTGTTCTAACGTGGGCCCCTAATCGGGGTTGCGGACAGTGTCTGGTGGGTAGTTTGACTGGGGCGGTCTCCTCCTAAAGAGTAACGGAGGAGCACGAAGGTCAGCTAATCCTGGTCGGACATCAGGAGGTTAGTGCAATGGCATAAGCTGGCTTGACTGCGAGCGTGACGGCGCGAGCAGGTGCGAAAGCAGGTCATAGTGATCCGGTGGTTCTGAATGGAAGGGCCATCGCTCAACGGATAAAAGGTACTCCGGGGATAACAGGCTGATACCGCCCAAGAGTTCATATCGACGGCGGTGTTTGGCACCTCGATGTCGGCTCATCACATCCTGGGGCTGAAGTAGGTCCCAAGGGTATGGCTGTTCGCCATTTAAAGTGGTACGCGAGCTGGGTTTAGAACGTCGTGAGACAGTTCGGTCCCTATCTGCCGTGGGCGCTGGAGAATTGAGGGGGGCTGCTCCTAGTACGAGAGGACCGGAGTGGACGCATCACTGGTGTTCGGGTTGTCATGCCAATGGCATTGCCCGGTAGCTAAATGCGGAAGAGATAAGTGCTGAAAGCATCTAAGCACGAAACTTGCCCCGAGATGAGTTCTCCCTGACTCCTTGAGAGTCCTGAAGGAACGTTGAAGACGACGACGTTGATAGGCCGGGTGTGTAAGCGCAGCGATGCGTTGAGCTAACCGGTACTAATGAACCGTGAGGCTTAACCTTACAACGCCGAAGATGTTTTGGCGGATTTGAGAGAAGATTTTCAGCCTGATACAGATAACAGAATTTGCCTGGCGGCACTAGCGCGGTGGTCCCACCTGACCCCATGCCGAACTCAGAAGTGAAACGCCGTAGCGCCGATGGTAGTGTGGGGTCTCCCCATGTGAGAGTAGGGAACTGCCAGGCATCAATTAAGTGAAGAGCCCATCCTGACGGATGGGCTTTTTGCGTTTTTGTGGTCTGAGAAAGCAAGAATGATTTAGCAAGATGACGCGTAGCGATATATCTGCAATCTCAATCAAGGCCGCGATTAAGCCCTCTTTAACCACTGCATAATAAAAACGGCTATCTGCGGAATATTATTTAAATCTAACAAGGGAAGCGACGTCTCGACAGGCGTATCGCTGGCAACGGCAATCACGTCATCATCAAACACTAATTCTTCTCTGCAATGTCCGCTGTTTTGCCGAAAGAGCAGGATCTTGGGCACTGCTTCATGTTTAAAACCTTCAACCAGTACGAGATCTAACGTTGATGCATCCATTCGGCTAGCCAGCCATGTCAGATCCAGTGGAGGCTCTTCGGGTGTTTCCGTTATTAATGCCCAACGCTGCGAGCTGGCGACTATCGTCTGAGCCGCGCCTGCTTTACGTAGCTCATAGCTATCTTTACCGGGTTTATCCACATCCATATCATGATGAGTATGTTTAATGAGCCCAGGACGTATGCCTTCCGCGCGTAGCGCTGGAATCAGCGCTTTTAATAAGGTTGTTTTACCCGTGCCGCTCCAGGCGGCGATGGCCAAAAGAGGGATCATGATGACACCTCCATACTTTGTAAGTCACTGAGAGTGTTGACGTTAATAAAGGCTGATTTTACATCGCTAAAATCGACGCTATGCCCGCCCATTTTACGCATAAACACCATAACCCGCCGCTCGCCTGCCGCCAGATAGGTTTCCAGTTCGCTAATCACCACTCGATTCACCAGAGCAATCGCCGGATGGTCGCGTTCACCGTCGTGTACCCAAACGACCGGGGATGATTTTTTTTGCAGTATTAAGCGCTCAGCCAGAAATGATGGAATAAAAGGCGTATCGCACGGACAAAACAGAAACCACTCACCCTCAACCTGATGCATAACGGAAAGCATACCGGCTAACGGCCCGGGAAAGTCGTTCAGAGAGTCGGTAATAATCGGGTAGCCGCTGCTTCGCCAGCAATCAAGATTGCGGTTAGCGCTAATCACCAGCTTTGTGACCTGGGGTTGCAGCGTATCGGCGACATGACGCCACAGAGCTTTCCCCTTCAGCAACTGCAATCCTTTATCAATGCCTCCCATACGCGTACCTCTCCCACCCGCCAGTACAACGCCGGTTATTACCTTGCCCTGCATATTAATATCGCCTCTTTCATTGTGGGATTGTCCCTGCTAACGTACACCTATCAAGAGTAAGGAGCATTGCTATGAAATGTAAACGCCTGAATGAAGTCATTGAACTTCTCCAGCCAGCCTGGCAGAAAGAACCCGAGCTGAATTTGATTCAATTTTTGCAAAAACTGGCGAAAGAGGCCGGTTATGCCGGTGAACTGAGCGATCTTTCCGACGATATTCTGATTTATCACCTGAAGATGCGCGACTCGGCAAAAGAGGCTGTTATCCCCGGTATCCAGAAAGATTATGAAGAAGATTTTAAAACTGCGCTGCTACGCGCTCGGGGCGTGATTAAAGAGTAAAAGGTTGTAAGCGCCGCCGCGGAATCGGTAATGAGATGATATCCTGTATCATTCGTACGATTATCGGATGTCAGGATGCACGATAAGGCTTTCACTTTTCAGACGCTTCACCCGGATACCATCATTGATGGTTTATTTGATCTGGGAATGCGGGTGGACTCAGGTCTCACCCCGCTTAATAGCTATGAGAACCGAGTTTACCAGTTTCAGGACGAAGATCGTCGCCGCTATGTGGTGAAGTTCTATCGTCCTGAGCGCTGGTCCGCCGAACAAATCCTCGAAGAACACCAGTTTTCCCTTCAGCTCGTTCAGGACGAAGTCCCTGTAGCGGCGCCATTGTCGTTTAACGAAAGTACCCTTCATCAGCATCAGGGGTTCTTTTTCGCCGTGTTCCCAAGCCTGGGTGGACGTCAGTTTGAGGCGGATAACCTCGATCAGATGGAATGGGTTGGGCGCTACCTTGGCCGTCTGCATCAAACGGGACGCAAACAGCGTTTTGTCGCGCGCCCGGAGATTGGCACCAATGAGTACCTTCTTGAGCCCCGGCAGGTCTTTGAGCTCTCCCCGCTGATACCGGCAGGGCTGAAAGAGGCTTTTCTTGGCGCTACTGATAAGCTGATTGATGCGGTAATGGCGCAATGGCACGGGCGCGCCAATATCTTACGTTTGCACGGTGACTGCCATGCAGGAAACATCCTCTGGCGCGATGGCCCTTTGTTTGTTGATTTAGATGATTCACGTAATGGACCTGCTATCCAGGATCTGTGGATGCTGTTGAACGGTGATAAGGCCGAGCAACGGATGCAGCTTGAGATGATCATTGAAGCGTATGAAGAGTTTAGCTCTTTCAATACGGATGAAATTGCCCTCATCGAACCTTTACGTGCAATGCGGTTAGTTTATTATCTGGCGTGGTTGTTAAGACGCTGGGAAGATCCTGCTTTTCCTAAGAACTTCCCGTGGTTAACCGGGGAAGATTACTGGCGTGGGCAGACAACAACTTTTCTTGAGCAGGTAAAGGTTCTGCAGGAACCGCCTCTTCAGTTAACGCCAATGTATTAATGTGATATATCCAGGAGAGAGTTAATCATGAAAAAAATTTGGCTGGCGCTGGCTGGTATGATTCTGGCTTTTAGTGCATCCGCTGCCCAGATCACCGACGGTAAGCAGTATATTACCCTCGATAAGCCCGTTGCCGGCGAGCCTCAGGTGCTCGAGTTTTTCTCGTTCTACTGCCCGCACTGCTATCAGTTTGAAGAAGTGCTTCATGTGTCAGATAACGTGAAGAAAAAGCTGCCTGAAGGCGTCAAAATGACGAAATACCACGTTGAATTCCTGGGCCCGTTGGGCAAGGATCTGACCCAGGCGTGGGCCGTCGCGATGGCGCTGGGTGTGGAAGACAAGATTACCGTCCCGATGTTTGAAGCGGTACAGAAAACACAGACCGTTCAGACCGTAGCCGATATTCGTAAGGTCTTCGTTGACGCCGGCGTTAAAGGTGAAGATTACGATGCAGCCTGGAACAGTTTTGTAGTGAAATCCCTGGTGGCTCAGCAAGAGAAAGCCGCTGCTGATTTCCAGCTGCAGGGCGTACCCGCTATGTACGTTAACGGCAAATATCAGCTTAACCCGCAGGGTATGGATACCAGCAATATGGACGCATTTGTTGCCCAGTATGCCGATACCGTTAAGCAGTTAGTTGAGAAGAAATAAAAAAATAAACGCCGGTTACTGACCGGCGTTACTCTTTTCAGCGTCCAGCATCATTTTCCTTTCTGCTGCATGATTTCCGTTAACTGACGATCTTTATCTTCCCAGAGCGTATTTAGCCAGCGCTGAAACCGCCGCTTAAAGTTTTTATCATTCACATAATCGCCGTGCAGCTCTTCCGTCACGGGTTCAACGCGGATGCGTACCACAATCCGCGTTAATCGGCCGCTCAGCATGTCGTAAAACGGTCGGTGATGATTCTCTGGATAACACAGCGTAACGTTCAGCAGCTTATCAAACTGCGAGCCCAGTACGCTTAATGCCATGGCAGTACCGGCAGCTTTTGGTGCTAATAAATTATTATAAGGCGAGCGGGTCTGCAGCCGCTTCTCTTCAGTAAAGCGTGAACCTTCGACAAAGTTAACGATAGTGGTGGGATGTGAGCGGAATTTCTCGCAGGAGCGGCGGGTGGTTTCAACATCTTTGCCACGGCGCTCTGGATGGCGGATTAAATAACCGCGGGAATAACGGCGCATAAAAGGCATATCCAACGCCCAGCATGCCAGGCCAATAAACGGCACCCAGGCGAGCTGTTGCTTGAGGAAATATTTATTCATCGGGATATGTTTGCGAAACAGCACGCACAGTACCACGATATCGGCCCAGCTATGGTGGTTGCTGATAAGCAGATACCAGTTTTTCTTATTCAGGCCTTCCAGGCCCTCAACATCCCACTTAAGCCAGGGATTAAGGCGCAGCAGCAGAGCCAACCCTTCACACCAGCAGTACATCATGAAATTGCAAAAAACGGATATCGAGCGCCAGACCGCAGCAACAGGCACAAGCAGTTTAATCAGCCCGGCGATGATTATTGGCACGGAGCAAATAATGGTGACTACGATAGTCAGGGCGATACTCAGCGGGAGCGTTATCGCAGCGAGTAATCTCGACATAGTTAATTTATTCAGAAAGTTAGGCTGACAAAGAACGCGTTTAAACAGCGCAAGAGGCTGATTTTACCAGAAAATAGAGCAAATGACGGGTTTTACCCGGACGGAAAAATATCCGGATCTTATATCCACATGGAACATTGAGTCATCATGATGTTATTAAAGCGGGTTGTTAATTTATAATGCCATGATAAATATAGAGTAATTTACCAATAGATTATTTTATTAATGATGACGTAGCCATCGTTATAAAACTATTCACAAAGTTATCCACAGGTTAACGCATTGCGCGATCGACGGGATCGTTGAATCTTTTCGACGAAATGCGGGAAAAATTCAGGATTTAATGCCCGTCTGTGGCATCCTTTACCGATAATCTGATAAACAGGCACGGAAATTATGGTTCAGATCCCAGAAAACCCTCTCATCCTCGTTGACGGCTCCTCTTACCTTTATCGGGCATATCACGCGTTCCCTCCGCTGACGAATAGCGCTGGCGAGCCGACAGGCGCAATGTATGGCGTACTGAATATGCTGCGAAGCCTGATCCTGCAGTATCAACCGACCCATGCCGTCGTCGTGTTTGATGCCAAGGGGAAGACTTTCCGTGATGAACTGTTTGAGCACTATAAATCTCATCGCCCGCCGATGCCGGACGATCTACGTGCGCAGATCGAGCCGCTGCATGCCATGGTTAAGGCGATGGGCCTGCCGCTGATGGCCGTTCCTGGCGTAGAAGCTGACGATGTCATCGGGACCCTGGCGCGTGAAGCTGAAAAGGTCGGGCGTCCGGTACTGATTAGCACCGGCGATAAAGACATGGCTCAGCTGGTTACGCCGGGTATTACGCTGATTAACACCATGACCAACACCATCCTCGGCCCGGATGAAGTGGTGACCAAATACGGCGTGCCGCCGGAGCTGATCATCGATTTTCTGGCCCTGATGGGGGACTCATCGGACAACATCCCTGGCGTACCAGGCGTGGGAGAGAAGACGGCGCAGGCGTTGTTACAGGGGCTGGGCGGCCTTGATACGCTATATGCGGAACCTGAAAAAATCGCCGGACTGACCTTCCGCGGTGCAAAAACGATGGCAGCGAAGCTGGAGCAGAATAAAGAGGTGGCCTACCTCTCTTATCAGCTGGCGACGATCAAAACCGACGTCGAGCTGGATCTGGGCTGCGAAGATCTGCTGGTTGCACAGCCCATCGCTGATGAACTGCTGACGCTATTTAAAAAGTATGAGTTCAAACGCTGGATCACCGATGTCGAGTCCGGCAAGTGGATGCAGGCAAAAGGCGCAAAGCTTGCGGCGAAGCCGATAGCCGCTGTGGCAGCAGTGGCTGATGCCGAAGAGGAAACCGCCACGGCGCTCTCTTCTGAAAACTATGTCACGATTCTTGATGAAGAAACGCTGCTGACCTGGATTGAGAGCCTGAAGAAAGCGCCGCTTTTTGCCTTTGATACCGAAACAGACAGCCTGGATAACGTGTCAGCCAATATGGTCGGCTTATCCTTCGCCATTGAACCCGGCGTTGCGGCCTATGTACCGGTTGCCCATGATTATCTGGACGCACCGGATCAGATCCCGCGCGACCGTGTCCTTGAGCTGCTGAAACCGCTACTGGAAGATGACAATGTTCTGAAGGTTGGGCAAAACCTCAAATATGACCGCGGTATCCTGGCTAACTATGACATTGAACTGCGCGGTATTGCCTTTGATACCATGCTGGAATCCTACATTCTCGACAGCGTGGCGGGCCGCCATGATATGGATAGCCTCTCCGACCGCTGGCTGAAGCACAAAACCATTACCTTTGAAGAAATTGCGGGTAAAGGTAAAAACCAGCTTACATTCAACCAAATCGCGCTGGAAGAAGCGGGCCGCTACGCGGCGGAAGATGCCGACGTCACGCTACAGCTGCACCTGAAAATGTGGCCTAAACTTCAGCAAAATGAAGGCCCGCTGAACGTTTTTAAAAATATTGAAATGCCGCTGGTACCGGTACTATCCCGCATTGAGCGCAATGGCGTGAAGATCGATCCGGCCGTACTGCATGCGCACTCTCAGGAGATAGCCAAGCGCCTGGTTGAGCTGGAGAAAAAGGCGTACGACATCGCGGGCGAAGAGTTTAACCTCTCTTCTCCGAAGCAGCTGCAAACGATCTTGTTTGAAAAACAAGGTATTAAGCCGCTGAAGAAAACCCCGGGCGGCGCGCCCTCGACCTCGGAAGAGGTGCTGGAAGAGCTGGCGCTGGATTATCCGCTGCCGAAAGTCATCCTCGAATATCGTGGCCTGGCAAAACTCAAGTCCACCTACACCGATAAGCTGCCGCTGATGATCAGCCCGAAAACGGGCCGGGTTCACACCTCTTATCACCAGGCGGTTACCGCCACGGGACGTTTGTCGTCCACCGATCCGAACCTGCAGAATATTCCGGTACGCAATGATGAAGGGCGCCGTATTCGCCAGGCGTTTATTGCACCGGAAGATTATCTCATCGTCTCTGCCGACTACTCGCAAATTGAACTGCGCATCATGGCGCATCTGTCTCGCGACAAGGGCCTGCTGACCGCGTTTGCTGAAGGGAAGGATATCCACCGCGCGACGGCGGCTGAGGTTTTCGGTTTGCCGCTGGAGAGCGTCAGTAGCGAGCAGCGCCGCAGCGCGAAGGCGATCAACTTCGGCCTGATTTACGGCATGAGCGCATTCGGCCTTGCGCGCCAGCTCAATATCCCACGCAAAGAAGCGCAAAAGTATATGGATCTCTACTTTGAACGCTATCCGGGCGTGTTGGAATATATGGAGCGCACCCGCACTCAGGCAAAAGAGCAGGGGTATGTTGAAACGCTCGATGGCCGTCGTCTCTATCTGCCGGACATTAAATCCAGCAACGGTGCGCGTCGTGCTGGTGCCGAGCGTGCGGCGATCAACGCGCCGATGCAGGGAACCGCCGCCGATATTATTAAGCGCGCGATGATTGCCGTCGACAGCTGGTTGTTAAGTGAAAAACCTCGCGTGCGGATGATCATGCAGGTGCACGATGAATTGGTCTTTGAAGTGCATAAAGACGATCTTGAGGCGGTCGCGAAAAAAATCCATGAACTGATGGAAAGCAGTACGACGCTGGCGGTTCCGCTATTGGTGGAAGTGGGAAGCGGAGAAAACTGGGATCAAGCGCACTAAGTATTCGGCAGGTAGGGTCATTTCTTGTAAGTGAGTAACATAACTTATCGTATTTTGTGATGATCATTTGAATTTGCTATGTAAAGAGTGAAAAAAAACTACAAAAAATGCTTTATCCGTAATCGAAAGAAGAGTAGAGTTAAAGACGTAGGGTACAGAGGTAAGATGTTCTATCTTTCAGACCTTTTACTTCACGTAATCGGATTTGGCTGAATATTTTAGCCGCCCCGGTCATTTATGACCGGGGCGTTTTTTATTGCGCGAAAGAAAATTTTTGCGAATCAATGCTGATGAGGCGGGCTACCCGGACAGGGCCTCACGCGCCGCTATCCGGGGTAATTAGCGAGACTATTCGCCGTCTTCAGGTTCTTCCTGAGGGGGGATATCGTTATACCAGCTATCCAGTTTCTGCCGGAGTTTATCCACGCCTTGCTTCTTCAGGGAAGAAAATCCTTCGACCTGCACATCTCCGTTAAAGGCGGTTACCGCCTCACGAACCATAGCGATCTGCGCTTTCCGCGCCCCGCTGGCCAGCTTATCGGCTTTGGTCAGCAGCACCAGAACCGGAATATCGCTTTCAACCGCCCATTGGATCATCTGCTGATCGAGATCTTTAAGCGGATGACGGATATCCATCAGCACAACCAGGCCTTTCAGACACAGGCGTTTCTCGAGATATTCACCCAGCGCGCGTTGCCACTTGATTTTCATCTCTTCCGGTACCTGGGCATAACCATAGCCCGGCAGGTCGACCAGGCGTTTGCCCTCAGCGACTTCAAACAGGTTAATCAGCTGCGTACGGCCAGGCGTCTTCGAAGTGCGTGCCAGGCTTTTCTGGTTAGTCAGCGTGTTCAGAGCGCTGGATTTCCCGGCGTTAGAGCGGCCAGCAAAGGCCACTTCAATACCGGTATCGGCAGGAAGATGGCGGATATCTGGCGCGCTAGTGACAAAATGCGTCAGTTGATAATTCCAGTTGGTCAAGACGGTCGTCTCCGTTAAATCAGGCTTTGACGGGGATTATACCTGAACAGCAGAAAAAGGCTGTTTTTACCGCACCTCATCGCTGTAAGTTAAAACCACAGTCTTTGTAAGACATTGGCTATTGATTATATGAGAAATACATGAGGAAAAACTGAGTAAACATAATACAAACGCTGATAAATCATCGTGTTGAGCTGAAAGAAAATTCTGAAACTTGTTTTTTTTCCGTACAGTCGGTTGTAGGTTTTCCTTAAAACAGTAAAGTAGCGGTCAAGGGCGAGGATGCTAACAGGATTATGACTCAGGATGAGGAGTCAGGAAGCGCCAGGAGGCGAGGACTACGGATTGTCAGGATGACAAACGTCTGGAGACGTTTTAAAAGGAAATGGATGTAACAGGGACCGTTAGTTGCTAAAGGAAAGACAGGGTGTGTCGTTAGCGAACATGGAAAGTAGAAGCCCATTAAGGGTTGTCAGTGCGGAAAAAGGCGACAGAGTAATCTGTCGCCTTTTTTCTTTGCTTGCTTTCTGCTAGATTCCGCCTCAATTCTATACTGAAGAAAACGGCCTGAAGATTACACAACATGAAAAAACCGACATCCGTACCTCGCGGCAAAAAAAATCGCAAAACGCGTGAAGAATTGAACCAGGAAGCCCGCGAGCGCAAGCATCAGAAGAAGCATCGTGGCCATGCGGCAGGAAGTCGCGCGACCGGCGGCGACACCGCTTCGGCAGGCAAAAAACAAGGCCAGCAGCAAGATCCCCGAATTGGCAGTAAAAAACCAATCCCGCTGGGCGTGACTGAAAATGCTCCGGCGATTAAGCAGCATAAACCAAAGAGCGAGAAACCTATGCTTTCACCGCAGGCTGAGCTGGATTTGCTGGAGAACGATGAGCGCCTGGACGCGCTGCTGGAACGTCTGGAAGAGGGCGGTACCCTGAATGCTGAAGAGCAGACCTGGGTTGATGCCAAACTGGATCGCATTGATGAACTGATGCAGCAGCTGGGCCTCTCCTACGATGATGACGAAGATGAAGAAGAGGAAGAGCGCAAAGAAGATATGATGCGTCTGCTGAAGGGTGGAAACTAACGTTTGCACCCCATCGGATTCCCGGTCCTGCTTATAACCCTTCTGGTTATATGTTATCTGCTGTGGTTATTCGTTAAACTACGACGGTTGTCGCGGCGTCAAAAATGGCTGCGCAACCGGCTCATTACCCGAGGTGCGGTTGGGCCGGGGCGGCGTACCCGCCGACGGTACCATCGGAAGGAGTGAGCATGTCTGTGCAGTTAATCGACTGGGATCTGGCCCTGATCCAGAAATATAACTATTCCGGGCCGCGTTATACTTCGTATCCCACCGCGCTGGAGTTTTCTCCAGAATTTGGCCCCGCTGAATTTGATGCGGCGGTTGCCCGCTATCCGCAGCGTCCCCTCTCGCTGTACGTGCATATCCCGTTTTGCCATAAGCTCTGTTATTTCTGCGGCTGTAATAAAATCGTCACCCGCCAACAGCATAAGGCCGATCAGTATCTGGATGTCCTTGAGCAGGAGATTATTCATCGCGCGCCGCTTTTTTCTGGCCGCAAAGTCAATCAGCTACACTGGGGCGGCGGTACGCCAACGTATCTAAACAAGGCGCAAATTAGTCGTCTGATGGGTCTGCTGCGTACCCATTTCAATTTTAACGCGGACGCAGAGATCTCCATTGAGGTTGATCCGCGTGAAATCGAACTCGATGTGCTGGATCATTTACGTGGCGAAGGCTTTAATCGCCTGAGTATGGGCGTGCAGGACTTCAACAAAGAAGTGCAGCGCCTGGTAAACCGCGAGCAGGATGAGGCCTTCATCTTCGCGCTACTCAACCATGCGCGCGACATCGGCTTTACCTCGACCAATATCGACCTGATTTACGGCCTGCCGAAGCAGACGCCGCAGAGCTTCGCTTATACGCTACAGAAAGTGGCGGAGCTTAATCCCGATCGTCTGAGCGTGTTCAACTACGCGCATCTACCCACGCTCTTCGCCGCGCAGCGCAAAATCAAAGATGCCGATTTGCCCTCAGCGGAACAGAAGCTGGACATTCTTCAGGAAACCATCAATTCGCTGACGGCCGCGGGATATCAGTTTATCGGCATGGACCACTTTGCCCGTCCTGATGATGAACTGGCGATAGCCCAACGTGAAGGCATTCTGCATCGCAATTTCCAGGGTTACACCACCCAGGGAGACACCGACCTGTTGGGAATGGGCGTGTCGGCGATCAGTATGATTGGCGATTGCTACGCGCAGAACCAGAAAGAGTTGAAACAGTATTATCAGCAGGTTGATGAAACCGGAACGGCGCTGTGGCGCGGTATTGCGTTGACGCGCGATGACTGCATCCGCCGCGACGTGATTAAGGCGCTGATTTGTAACTTTCGTCTCGACTTCGCTTCGGTAGACGCGCAGTGGGATCTTACCTTCGATAGCTACTTTGCCGACGATATGAAATTGCTGGCGCCGCTAGCCAAAGATGGGCTGGTGGATGTGGATGAGAAAGGCATTCAGGTGACGCCGAAAGGCCGACTGCTGATTCGCAATATCTGCATGTGTTTCGATGCGTATCTGCGCCAAAAAGCGCGGATGCAGCAGTTTTCCCGCGTTATATAAGCAATATCCCCTCTCCTGGCAGGAGAGGGGATATTATCAGCTAAACAGGCCAACCATCGCCGCGCACAGAACGGCAGCGACCGCCGTCTGCGGCGTATGACCCGCTGCAACACCGCTCGATATAATATTAATGAGTGATTCAAGCATGATTTCTCCCCCGTCTTTCCGGGCAAGATCATACTCAACGCATGGCAACAGTAAAGTACAAAATAGCAGCAGTTTGCGCTGGATGACTATTTTTTCCTCGCCAGCGCGCAGCTACTCCATCCCCAACTCTTTTAGCTTACGCGTCAGGGTATTACGACCCCATCCCAGCAGCCGGGCCGCCTCTTGTTTATGCCCCTGAGTGTGGCGTAAGGCGGTGGTCAGCAGCGTGCGCTCCATCTCAGGCTGCGCTTCCGAGAGCAGGTTTTGATGACCGGAACGCAAAGCGCGATCGGCCCATTGTCCCAGCAGCGTGGCCCAGCTATCCGGCAGCATTTGCGTTGGGTTATCCGGTATCGCGGTTTCAAACAGCTCGCTGGGAAGATCCTGCGTCAGAACCTCCTGACCTGCGGCCATTACCGTCAGCCAGCGACAGGTGTTTTCCAGCTGACGTACGTTACCCGGCCATGCCAGTCGGGTTAACGCCATCTCCGTCTCCGGATGCAGCTGTTTGGCCTCGACGCCCAGTTCACGAGCGGCAATTTGCAGGAAGTGCCTCGCCAGGCGAGGAATATCTTCCCGACGCTCGCGCAGCGGCGGCAGATGGACGCGAATCACGTTCAGGCGGTGGAATAAATCCTCGCGGAATTTTCCTTCCTGGACGCGCAGCTCAAGGTTCTGGTGGGTGGCGGCAATGATGCGCACATCCACTTTCACCGGCGCATAGCCGCCGACGCGATAAAACTGGCCATCAGCGAGGACGCGCAGCAGGCGAGTCTGTACGTCCAGCGGCATATCGCCGATCTCGTCGAGGAACAGCGTGCCGCCGTCTGCCTGCTCAAAGCGTCCCTGACGCACGGTATTGGCGCCGGTAAAGGCCCCTTTCTCGTGGCCAAATAGCTCTGATTCGATTAAATCTTTAGGAATTGCCGCCATATTTAGCGCAATAAACGGCGCCTTGGCGCGCGGACTATGCCGATGGAGAGCATGGGCAACCAGCTCTTTACCGGTACCGGATTCCCCGTTGATCAGTACGCTGATTGATGAGCGCGACAGGCGGCCAATAATGCGAAAGACATCCTGCATCGCTGGTGCTTCGCCGATGATATCGGCCGTCGGGCTGTTAATCGGCGCATTGCGCGGCTGCTGCTGTTCCTGGTAATGGCTAATCGCACGGTCGACCAGCGCCACCGCTTCATCAATATCAAACGGTTTCGGCAGATAATCAAAAGCGCCCTGCTGATAGGCGCTGACCGCCGCGTCAAGATCCGAATGCGCCGTCATTATGATGACCGGGAGCATCGGATGACGCTGTTTAATTTGCTTTAGCAGCGCCAGCCCATCCATCCCCGGCATGCGGATATCAGACAGCAGTACATCCGGGGTTTTGGTCGTGAGGGCATCAAGCACCTCATTGCCGCTTTCAAACGTTGTACAACTCAAGCCTGCCCCGGTGAGCGCGCGTTCAAGCACCCAACGGATGGAGCTATCGTCGTCAACGATCCATGCTATCCCTCGTTGCATAAACACCTCTACTTCCGAATAGGCAGGTACACCGAGAATTCGGTATGCCCTGGCCAACTGGTAAATTCAATTTTGCCGGAGTGCTGGTCTATAAGGCTGCGGGCGATAGACAGCCCGAGTCCGGTACCGCCTTCGCGTCCACTCACCATGGGATAAAACAGCGTATCCTGTAAGTGAGACGGGATTCCCGGGCCGTTATCTTCAACGTCGATACGCGCAGCGAGGCGGTAGCGCACGCCGTGCAGGGTTAACTGGAAGGCCGTCCGGGTGCGCAGAGTGATCTCTCCGCCCTCCGGTCCCAGCGCCTGCAGCGCGTTACGTACGATGTTCAGCAGCACTTGTTCAATTTGATCCGGGTCGTGCGGGAGCTCTGGCAGGCTGGGGTCATAGTCGCGCACCAGCTTGACGTTATCCGGTAGTTCCATCGACACCAGCTTCACCACTCGCTCAGCGACCTTGTGGATGCTTTCTGTTACGTGCATTCCGGGATGCTGTGGTCCCAGTAGACGGTCGACCAGATTTCTTAACCGGTCGGCCTGTTCAATAATGACTTTGGTATATTCCATTAGCGCAGGGTCGGGCAGCGCTTTGCTCAGCAGCTGCGCCGCGCCGCGCAGGCCGCCCAGCGGATTTTTAATCTCATGGGCCAGACCACGCACTAAGTCACGTGCGGCAATCTGCTGCGCGTGCTGTAGCTGCTCCTGGCTCAGGCGACGCTGATTATCCATCGGCGCCATTTCCAGCAGGATATAGCCTTCAGGCAGGCGTTGCGCCGTCAGGGAAAGGATGTGGGAGCGGCCATCAATAACCAGCGTCACTTCGTTATCGGTAAAACCCTGACCCGCAGCGAGGCTCTCTTGCATGAGGCCGATATTCAGCGAGAAATAGCTCAACAGCTCCGGCAGCGGCGTGCCGAATAATTTACGCGAGCTTTGCGCCAGCAGCTGCTGCGCCGCCGGGTTCGCGTAATGTACCGCCAGGTCGTCATCGACCAGTAAGATACTGTTGATTAAAGAGTTAAGGATCTGCCCAGCATCGGGCAGTGTGCCTGTTGCCATTCGACAGTCTCCTGAAAAAGAGTGCACCATTTTAGTGCAGTATAGCTTTTTATGAATAAAAAGCTCATGGGATCAGCGCGTTGGTGGAGAAAAAAGCCCATCCTGAGATGGGCTGAAAGTTTCCACGGCAACAAAACATCCTTGGTACCCCACGCCACAACACGGAATACCGCGGATTTACAGCAAAATTAGACGCTGTAGTACAGCTCAAACTCAACCGGGTGCGGAGTCATGCGTACGCGGTCGTTTTCTTCAATACGCAGGGCGATGTAAGCATCGATAGCGTCGTTGGTGAATACGCCGCCAGCGGTCAGGAATTCACGGTCCGCGTCCAGCGCGTTCAGTGCTTCTTCCAGAGAGCCTGCAACCTGTGGGATCTCTTTCGCTTCTTCCGGCGGCAGATCGTACAGGTTTTTATCCATGGCTTCGCCCGGATGGATTTTGTTCTTGATACCGTCAAGGCCAGCCATCAGCAGCGCCGCGAAGCACAGGTACGGGTTAGCAGCCGGGTCCGGGAAGCGAACTTCGATACGGCGCGCTTTCGGAGAGGTGACAACCGGAATACGGATAGACGCGGAACGGTTACGGGCAGAGTAAGCCAGCATAACCGGCGCTTCGTAACCCGGGACCAGACGCTTGTAGGAGTTGGTGGTCGGGTTAGCCAGGGCGTTAATCGCTTTAGCGTGTTTGATTACGCCGCCGATGTAGTACAGCGCTTGTTCAGACAGGCCTGCGTATTTGTCGCCGGAGAACAGGTTTACGCCGTTCTTGGACAGGGACATGTGGCAGTGCATACCGGAACCGTTATCGCCAAACATCGGTTTTGGCATAAAGGTCGCGGTTTTGCCGAAACGGTGTGCGACGTTATGCACAACGTATTTGTAAATCTGAATTTCGTCCGCTTTTTTGGTCATGGTGTTAAAGCGGGTCGCGATTTCGTTCTGGCCCGCAGTCGCCACTTCGTGGTGGTGAGCTTCAACAACCAGGCCCATCTCTTCCATGATCATACACATGGTGGAGCGGATATCCTGAGAAGAGTCTACTGGCGGAACCGGGAAGTAACCGCCTTTCACGCCCGGACGGTGGCCTTTGTTGCCGCCTTCGTATTTGGTGGAGGAGTTCCATGCGCCTTCGATATCGTCGATAGCAACGTGGGAACCGGAGATGGAGGCACCAAAACGGATGTCGTCGAACAGGAAGAATTCTGGTTCTGGCCCGAACAGCACGGTGTCAGCCAGGCCGGTAGAGCGCAGATACTCTTCAGCGCGCTTAGCAATGGAACGCGGGTCGCGGTCATAGCCCTGCAGGGTGCCTGGTTCCAGGATGTCGCAGCGGATGATCAGCGTCGGTTCTTCATAGAACGGGTCGATCAGCGCGGTGGTTGCATCCGGCATCAGAACCATGTCGGATTCGTTAATACCTTTCCAGCCGCCAATCGAGGAGCCATCAAACATTTTGCCTTCTTCGAAGAATTCGGCATTTACCTGATGAGAAGGAATAGTAACGTGCTGTTCTTTACCTTTGGTATCGGTGAAGCGCAGATCGACAAACTTCACTTCATGCTCGTTCAGCATCGTCAAAACGTGTTCAGCGGACATACTTAAACTCTCCCGGATTGGTCATTGTCGTCGTGGAAACGAAAACTTTTTAACTACGTAAAGTGGCGTTGTTGCCTTAAAAAATATAAAGCGAAATCTGTGCCAACTTTTAAATTGCCCCCAAAAGGCGTTATCATGCACATCATCGTGCAAAAGGGCTGCACCAAAATGAATGCATTGCACCAATATAGTGCATTTGTGTGAACATTGGGCACTTATTTGGTGCAATTGACCTTGAATAACCCTTTTAACGCTCCGTGAAAGCGATCACAAAGAATCTCTGCAATACTTGTTTGCGGAGGATGTTTGTGATCCTGTTTTGTACTGCGATTAATCCGTGTACAATAACGCGCTATTTCTAATGCCTGAGGCAAAGTTGTGATCGAAAATTTGCGTAATATCGCCATCATCGCGCACGTTGACCATGGTAAAACTACCCTGGTTGATAAGCTGCTACAGCAATCCGGTACGTTCGACGCGCGTGCCGAAACTCAAGAGCGAGTGATGGACTCCAACGATTTGGAGAAAGAGCGCGGGATTACCATCCTGGCTAAAAACACCGCTATCAAATGGAATGACTACCGTATCAACATCGTTGATACCCCGGGGCACGCCGACTTCGGTGGTGAAGTTGAACGTGTCATGTCCATGGTTGATTCCGTTCTGTTGGTCGTTGATGCAATGGATGGTCCGATGCCGCAGACGCGCTTCGTGACCAAAAAAGCCTTTGCTCATGGCCTGAAGCCAATTGTTGTTATCAACAAAGTTGACCGTCCGGGCGCACGCCCTGACTGGGTTGTCGATCAGGTATTCGACCTGTTCGTTAACCTCGACGCTACCGACGAACAGCTGGACTTCCCTATCGTTTACGCTTCTGCGCTGAACGGTATCGCGGGTCTGGATCACGAAGATATGGCTGAAGACATGACTCCGCTGTATCAGACCATCGTCGATCGCGTACCGGCGCCGAACGTTGACCTTGATGGCCCGCTGCAGATGCAAATCTCCCAGCTGGACTACAACAACTACGTTGGCGTCATCGGCATCGGCCGCATCAAGCGCGGTAAAGTGAAGCCGAACCAGCAGGTCACTATCATTGATAGCGAAGGCAAAACCCGTAACGGTAAAGTCGGTAAGGTTCTGACCCATCTGGGTCTTGAGCGTATCGAGAGCGACGTTGCAGAAGCTGGCGATATCATCGCGATCACCGGCCTGGGCGAACTGAACATCTCTGACACCATCTGCGATACGCAGAATGTTGAAGCGCTGCCGGCGCTGTCTGTTGATGAGCCGACCGTCTCTATGTTCTTCTGCGTTAACACCTCGCCGTTCTGCGGTAAAGAAGGTAAGTACGTTACCTCTCGTCAGATCCTTGACCGCCTGAACAAAGAGCTGGTGCATAACGTGGCGCTGCGCGTTGAAGAAACTCCGGATGCAGACGCATTCCGCGTTTCCGGCCGTGGCGAACTGCACCTGTCCGTTCTTATCGAGAACATGCGTCGTGAAGGTTTCGAAATGGCGGTTTCCCGTCCGAAAGTTATCTTCCGCGAAATCGATGGCCGTAAGCAAGAGCCGTTCGAAAACGTGACGCTGGACGTTGAAGAGCAGCACCAGGGTTCTGTCATGCAGGCGCTGGGTGAGCGTAAAGGCGATCTGAAAAACATGAATCCAGATGGCAAAGGCCGCGTACGTCTCGACTACGTGATCCCAAGCCGTGGTCTGATCGGCTTCCGTTCAGAATTCATGACCATGACCTCCGGTACCGGTCTGCTGTACTCCACCTTCAGCCACTACGACGACGTTCGTGCGGGTGATGTGGGTCAGCGTCAGAACGGTGTTCTGATCTCCAACGGTCAGGGTAAAGCGGTCGCGTTCGCCCTGTTCAGCCTGCAGGATCGCGGTAAGCTGTTCCTGGGCCACGGCGCAGAAGTTTACGAAGGCCAGATCATCGGTATTCACAGCCGCTCTAACGACCTGACGGTAAACTGCCTGACCGGTAAGAAACTGACCAACATGCGTGCTTCCGGTACTGACGAAGCAACGACGCTGGTTCCGGCGCTAAAAATGACTCTGGAGCAGGCTCTTGAGTTCATCGATGACGACGAACTGGTAGAAGTCACCCCGACTTCTGTCCGTATCCGTAAACGTCACCTGACCGAGAACGACCGTAAACGTGCGATGCGCGGTGCGAAAGAAGATTAATTAACGTTTCTTTCTGCTATCTGAACCCTGCCTCAATGGCAGGGTTTCTTTTTTGTACAAAGCCCCGCCGGCCATAGTCAAACTCCCCCTTTCCCGCTACAGTTAATTTTCCACGGTGCAAAAGGAGAGGACCATGCTCTATATCTTTGATTTAGGTAATGTGATTGTCGATATTGACTTCAACCGGGTGCTCGGGACGTGGAGCGATTTAACGCGAATTCCCCTTGCGACGCTGCAGCAGCATTTCACCATGGGCGAAGCGTTCCACCAGCACGAGCGCGGTGAAATCAGCGATGAAGATTTCGCGGCGGCGATGTGCCACGAAATGAACATGTCGCTTAGCTACGAGCAGTTCTCCCACGGCTGGCAGGCGGTTTTTGTCGCCCTCCGCCCGGAGGTTATCGCGATTATGCAAAAATTACGCGAGCAGGGGCATCGGGTCGTGGTTCTGTCCAACACTAACCGTCTGCATACCACCTTCTGGCCGGATGAGTACCCCGAGATACGCGCCGTGGCTGACCATATCTATCTTTCTCAGGAAATGGGGATGCGTAAACCCGAAGCGCGGATCTATCAGAGCGTCCTTGAAGCGGAAGGTTTTTCCGCTGACGATACGGTCTTCTTCGATGATAACGCGGATAATATTGCCGGGGCTAACCAGCTTGGCATTACCAGCATTCTGGTGACCGGGAAGGAAACCATCCCCAACTATTTTGCTAAACAGCTATGCTAAAAACCGTTCATCAAAAAACCACGCGCCATCTGCGACCGCTGGTGGCGTGGCTCAAGCTGCTATGGCGGCGTATTGATGAAGATAATATGACGACACTGGCGGGGAATCTTGCCTATGTGTCGTTACTCTCCCTTGTGCCGCTTATTGCCGTTGTTTTCGCGCTGTTCGCGGCATTTCCGATGTTTTCTGATGTCAGTATCCAGATTCGCCACTTTATCTTCGCCAATTTCATCCCGGCAACCGGCGATGTCATTCAGGGCTACATTGAGCAGTTTGTCGCTAACTCCAGCCGAATGACCGCCGTGGGCGCTTTCGGCCTGATTGTGACATCGCTGCTGTTGATGTACTCCATTGATAGCGCGTTGAACACCATCTGGCGCAGTACCCGCACCCGACCAAAAACCTACTCCTTTGCCGTTTACTGGATGATCCTCACCCTGGGGCCGCTGCTGGCGGGCGCCAGCCTTGCGATCAGCTCCTATCTCCTGTCGTTACGCTGGGCCAGCGACCTGAATAGCGTGATTGACGATGTGCTGCGTATTTTTCCGCTCATTTTATCCTGGGTGGCATTCTGGCTGCTTTACAGCATTGTGCCGACGGCCGAGGTGCGTAACCGCGATGCGATAATCGGTTCCCTGGTCGCTGCGCTGCTCTTTGAAGCGGGTAAGAAAGCTTTTGCTTTATATATCACCGCGTTCCCGTCATATCAGTTGATTTATGGCGTGCTCGCCGTGGTGCCTATTTTGTTTGTCTGGGTGTACTGGACGTGGTGTATCGTCTTGCTTGGCGCTGAAATTACTGTCACTCTCGGTGAATACCGCAAACTGAAAAAAGAAGAAACAGAACAATCATGATTGCATTAATTCAACGCGTATCCCGAGCTAGCGTTACCGTGGAGGGTGAAGTGACGGGCGAAATCGGCCCCGGGCTTCTGGTGCTGTTAGGCGTCGAGAGAGACGATGATGAGCAAAAGGCGAACCGCCTGTGCGAGCGCGTGTTGGGATACCGTATTTTTAGCGATGCTGAAGGCAAAATGAATCTGAACGTGCAGCAGGCTGGCGGCAGCGTGCTGGTGGTTTCACAGTTTACGCTGGCAGCGGATACCGAGCGCGGGATGCGCCCTGGATTTTCGAAAGGGGCTGCGCCGGATAAAGCGGAAGCGCTGTACGCGTATTTCGTTGAGCGCTGCCGCGAGCAGAAAATGAATACGCAGACCGGGAGATTTGCTGCCGATATGCAGGTTTCTCTGGTGAATGATGGTCCCGTAACCTTTTGGTTGCAGGTATGAGCCAGCTTCCGGGCAGGCTGCGGGTAACAAAAGAGAGTACAGCTATGTATCACCTTCGTGTACCGCAAACAGAAGAAGAGTTAGAGAGCTACTACCAGTTCCGCTGGGAGATGCTGCGTAAGCCGCTGCATCAGCCGAAAGGGTCCGAGCGTGATGCGTGGGATGCGATGGCGCACCATCAAATGGTGGTCGATGAAGAGGGTAATCTGGTTGCCGTCGGGCGGCTGTATGTGAATGCGGAAAACGAAGCCTCTATCCGTTTTATGGCCGTTCATCCGTCAGTGCAGGATAAAGGGCTGGGTACCCTGATGGCGATGACGCTGGAGTCCGTCGCCCGCCAGGAAGGCGTTAAGCGCGTGACCTGTAGCGCCCGCGAAGACGCGGTGGAGTTCTTTGCGAAGCTCGGTTTTGTGAACCAGGGAGAAATCACCACGCCGACGACCACGCCGATCCGTCATTTTCTGATGATTAAGCCAATAGCCTCGCTGGATGATATTTTACATCGCGGCGACTGGTGCGCTCAGCTGCAGCAGGCCTGGTATCAGCATATCCCTCTCAGCGAGAAAATGGGCGTGCGCATCCAGCAGTATACCGGGCAAAAATTCATCACCACCATGCCGGAAGCCGGTAACCAGAACCCACACCATACCCTGTTTGCCGGCAGCCTGTTTTCTCAGGCAACGTTAACCGGCTGGGGGCTTATCTGGCTGATGCTGCGCGAGCGGCATCTTGGCGGCACAATTATTCTTGCCGATGCGCATATCCGCTACAGCCAGCCCATTAGCGGACGCCCAAGCGCCGTTGCCGATCTCGGTTCGTTAAGCGGCGATCTTGACCGGCTGGCGCGCGGGCGTAAAGCGCGCGTTCAGCTGCAGGTTGAACTGTTTGGCGACGATCGGCTTGGCGCGGTTTTTGAGGGTATCTATATTGTTCTTCCCGCGAAGCCGTTTGGCCCGTATGAAGAGGGCGGTAACGAAGAGGAGTAGCCTCCCTTTATACCGGTCTATTGGCCTGGTGACTTCACCCGCCAGGCGATATCCCTCATCGCGCTTCCGGCCGCCGGGCTGATGCCGCCCAGTTGAAAGAAGCCGTGGATCACCCCGAGATAGCGCTGACAGGTACAGTCAACGCCCTGCTCAAGCAGGCGCTGGTAAAGCGCTTCGCCTTCATCACGCAAAGGGTCGTATTCTGCCGTCAGAATATGTACCGGCGGTAATCCGTTAAAGTCTTTACGCCATAGCGGGCTGGCTTCCGGATGATGGAGTTCCGTCGCTGAAAGGTACATTTCATAGCCGCTGAGCAGGGTATCTTCGGTGATGATGTAATCTTTACCGTTATCGATATAGCTCTTCATGCTGGCGGTGGCATCCAGCATCGGGTAAATCAAAACCAGCTGTGCGGGTTGCCAGGCCTGCGTGGTTTTGAGTCGCAGGGCGGTCACTAATGCCAGATGTCCTCCGGCGCTGTCGCCAGCCAGCGTAATACGGGAAGCATCGATGCCCAGCTGCCCGGCGTGGCGGTGAATAATCAGCGCGCCTTTTTCGGCATCATCATGGGCGGCAGGAAAAGTATGCTCCGGCGCCAGCCGATATTGCACGGCGATAACGCGACAGCCGCTGTGGTACGCCAGCTGGCGGAGCTGATGGTCATGCGTGGCGAAACCGCCGCTGATAAAGCAGCCACCGTGGAAATAGATAACGGCAGGCAGCGCGCCAGTCGCATTGAGGGGAGAGACCACGCGAAAAAACATGCCCTCGAGTTCGATGTCCTCTACCCACACGCGGTTTTCTTGTTCCCCGGCTAACACGGCACTAGCGACATAACCGTTTCTCCGGTCATCAATATTCTGTTCGCGCGATGAGGGGCGACCTGCATCGATAAATTCCCGCACCAGCTCTGCAATACCTTTTTCAAGCGCCATTTTTTAATCCCTTAACCTGTTTGGATATCCAGTCTTATAGCCTGATTTTTAACAAAAGAAAATGGGCGATTTGGGTTGCGAAACGATTGTGGAAAGCGGCTCGCAAAAGTGAAACTCATTGCTGACGGGGCTTTCCCCCCACCAACTGCAGGTGTATGTTGTTTGAAAATTCATCGTCAATGATATACTGGAGGTATATGTGAGTATGATGACGGGAACGAATATGGGCAGAATACTACTCGACTTATCGGATGACGTTATTAAACGTCTTGAAGACCTCAAACAGCAGCGCAATCTTCCTCGAGCGGAACTGTTACGCGAGGCGGTTGAACAGTACCTGGAAAGACAAGCTGACACCACTATTTCCAATGCGCTGGGGATTTGGCAAGGCTGTGAGGAAGAGGGAGTTGAATTCGAAAGGAAACTCCGCGAGGAGTGGCAATGATTAAAGGCCCGGCGCTGTTTGATACTAATATTCTCATCGATTTATTCAGCGGTCGCGTTGAAGCGAAACAGGTTCTGGAGGCTTATCCGCCACAGAATGCGATTAGCCTCATCACGTGGATGGAAGTAATGGTGGGGGCGAAAAAGTATCATCAGGAACACCGCACGCGTATTGCACTGAGCGCGTTTAATATTATCGATATTTCACAGGATATTGCTGAACGAAGCGTCAATCTCAGGAAGGAGTATGGGATGAAGCTGCCGGATGCCATCATACTGGCGACAGCGCAAATACATCGTTATGAACTGGTCACGCGCAATACCAAAGATTTTTTCGGGATACCCGGAGTGATTACGCTTTATCATTTGTAAGCCGGGCGGCAGGCGCCGCCCGACATGATGCCAGCCGTTATTCCCCTTCGCCAGGGAACAGGAACGGGTTAATGGAGCTGCGGGCGAAGCCCTCTTGTTCCATCCGTGCGTCCAGCACCAGCGAGGCGAGGTCGTCGGCGACGGCTTCCACTTTTGGGTCTTTTTCCTGATAGAGAATCTTCAGGTAGGTACCGCAGTCGCCGCAGGTTTCGGCTTTAATCGCCGACTGCTCGTTATCTAATGACCAGTAGTGCAGATCGCGCGTCTGTTCGCAGTTGCTGCACTTCACGCGCACCACATGCCACTCGGTTTCGCACAGGTTGCAGTGCAGATAGCGCAGGCCCTGAGTGGTGCCAATTTGCACCATGCTGGAGACCGGCATCGAGCCGCAAACCGGGCAGAACTGACGCTGTTCACCGTATTCAGCGCGGGCTTTTCCGGGGATAAGGCTGGCCATCTGCGCCCAATAGAGCGAGAGCGCGGCCCAGATAAACGGCGCTTTATCGCTGCTGACAGAGGCAAAATCGGACGCAAACAGCGCGCTTGCCATCAGTTCCAGCTCCTGTTCGGAGGCTTTTTCCAGATTCTCGATGACCGCCAGCGCCGGGCCGCTCATCTCCGGCTTCAGTTCGGCAATCAGCGAATGCAGCAGCTTGTGCCAGTGCTTATCGCGCGGCAAAACGTGGATATCCAGCGGCGGCTTACCCTGGTCGTTCGCTTCTTTGATGCGCGCGGTGAGATCCATCTGCAGCGGATGGTCGTACAGCACCACTTCCTGCGCGTGGGCGATAAGTGCGGCAAAGCGCAGGTAATCGCCCAGCGGGTTATTTTCAGCCAGTTCGCGCAGGCGTTCGGCGCGACGGTTATATAAATTTTTGAGCCGGGGAAACAACAACGGCGGAATCATATCCGTCGCGCGTTTCTCGCTCTTTTCCAGCTCATCTTGCGGGATGATACGAATGCTCATTCTGTTACTTCCTGGTTTCAGCAGATTCGGCGATGGTCGCGTCCGCTCTGTGATTTGGCGGGCATCACGCGCCCGCTCTGGTGAATGTCATTAATGATAACCGCAATCGGCGTACGGGATATACCCATGACATCGCAATGTGTGCGTTACGATACCTGATATCGATATCCCAGACTATGCACCGTTAGGATTAGCTATCCTGCGCCATGGCTTGAGCGAACCGGGAAACGTGCAGCTCCCGCCTGCGGCGCACTATGGTTAATGTTGTCAAAACAGCGCGTTATCCGCAAAAAAATGGCGTCGATATACGACGCCATTTCAGAGACGAACAAAGCGCTCGGGCCTACGACTGGCGCTTATCCTGCTTTTCGCGGACTTCACGGTACCAGCGCGGATGATGCTTCTTCGCCCAGGTCTTCGTCACCCAGCCTTCCACCATCGCGGTAATGGTGCCTTTCACCCACAGCGCGGCGTAAATATGCACCATGATCACCACGATCAGCGCGACCGCCGAGAAGGAGTGCAGCATCAGCGCGACGCGGATAACCGGGATGGAGAAGGCCGGCGCAAAGTACGGACGCCAGATAATCACCCCGCTCACCAGCAGCAGCACCAGGAAGATAATCGCCGCCCAGAACACGCACTTCTGGCCGAAGTTATAGCGCCCGGTGTCGCCCACTTCCTCGTTGACCACAATCTTGCGAATGTTCTTCGCCCAGAAAATATCGTCCCGGTTGATCAGGTTATGGTGCCAGTAGCGGAAGAACATGATGATGAACGAGGCAAACATAATCACGCCCACGAAAGGGTGCAGAATACGCGCCAGCTGCGGGGTGCCCATGATGTGCATCAGCCAGTTGAAGGACGGGAAGAAAAAGCCCAGTCCGCTCACTGCCGCCAGCACGAAGCAGAAGGCGGTGACCCAGTGGTTGATTCGCTCCGGCGCGGTGTAGCGCACGATGGTGTCACGTCTTTTCATTTGCGCACCTCGTCTTTCTCCTCATCCAGATTGTCCTCTTCCTCTTCCGCGCGGTTCGGACCGACGCCGACGTAGTGGAAGATGCTGGCGGCGAAGGTGGCCGCAAAGCCGACCGCCGCGAGAGGCTTCCAGATCCCTTTCCAGAACTTAACCGTGGCGCTGATTTCCGGGTTCTCCGGCAGGCCGTGGTACAGGTTCGGCTTGTCGGCGTGGTGCAGCACGTACATCACGTGCGTGCCGCCAACGCCGGCCGGATCGTACAGCCCCGCGTTGTCGTAACCGCGGGTTTTCAGCTCGGCGACGCGCTCGCCCGCCAGCGTTTTCATCTCCTCTTTGGAGCCGAAGTGGATAGCGCCGGTCGGGCAGGTTTTCACGCACGCCGGCTCCTGGCCAACGTTAACGCGGTCGACGCACAGCGTACATTTGTAGACGCGGTTATCTTCCGGGTTCAGGCGCGGCACGTTGAACGGGCAGCCGGCGATGCAGTAGCCGCAGCCGATGCACTGCTCGGACTGGAAGTCGACGATGCCGTTGGCGTACTGAATGATCGCCCCTTCCGCCGGGCAGGCCTTCAGGCAGCCCGGGTCGGCGCAGTGCATACAGCCATCCTTGCGGATGAGCCACTCCAGTTTGTCGTTCTGCTCCACTTCCGAGAAGCGCATCACGGTCCAGGATTTGGCGGTCAGGTCGGCGGGGTTATCGTACACCCCGACGTTGTGACCGACTTCATCCCGGATGTCGTTCCACTCGGAACAGGCCACCTGACAGGCTTTACAGCCGATACAGGTGGTGACGTCGATAAGCTTCGCCACCTCTTGCTGGTGGTCCCGCGCGCGGGGCGCGGGGGTGAAGCCGTTAGTCGCGGAACGACGGATAATGTCTTGCGATTGATAAGCCATAATTCGTCTCCGTTACGCCTTTTCCACGTTCACGAGGAAAGCCTTGAACTCCGGCGTCTGCGTGTTCGCATCACCGACAAACGGCGTCAGGGTATTGGCGATAAACCCTTTCTTCGCCACGCCTTCGTAGCCCCAGTGAATCGGAATACCGATAGTATCGATATCCTTACCGTCCGCTTTCAGCGTGCGAATACGCTTGGTTACCACCGCCTTGGCTTTGATATAACCGCGGTTAGAGGAGACCTTCACGGTATCGCCATGGGCGATGCCGAGCTTGTTGGCCAGCTTCTCGCCGATCTCCACGAACTGTTCCGGCTGCGCGATGGCGTTAAGCAGCGCGTGCTTGGTCCAGTAGTGGAAGTGCTCGGTCAGACGGTAAGTGGTGCCGACGTAAGGGAATTTATCCGCTTTGCCCATCTGCTCAAGGTCGCCTTTAAAGACGCGCGCGGCCGGGTTCGAGACCACGTTCGGGTGCAGCGGGTTAGTGCCCAGCGGCGTTTCAAACGGCTCGTAGTGTTCCGGGAACGGCCCTTCCGCCATCTTATCGATAGCGAACAGACGCCCCATTCCTTCCGGCTGCATGATAAACGGCCCGACATCGCTGTCCGGCGCCGCGGCGCTGTAGTCCGCAATATCCACGCCGCCCCACTTCGCGCCATCCCATTTCAGGAGCTGGCGCTTCGGATCCCACGGTTTACCCGCCGGGTCCGCGGAGGCGCGGTTATACAGAATGCGGCGGTTGAGCGGCCACGCCCATGCCCAGCCCAGCGTATTGCCCAGGCCCGACGGGTCGGCGTTATCGCGACGCGCCATCTGGTTGCCGTCCGGCGTCCAGCTACCGGCGAAGATCCAACAGCCGCTGGAGGTGGTGCCGTCATCGCGCAGCTGCGCAAACGAGCTGAGCTGCTGGCCTTTCTTGACGATCACCGCCCCGGTTGCCGGGTCGGTAATATCTGCCAGCGCCTTACCGTTGCTTTCCATCGCGACTTCTTCTGATGCCGGTTCATGCGGCGTGGCGTAGTTCCACGTCATGTTCAGCACCGGTTCCGGCGCCGGTCCGCCCTGTTCGGCGTACATCTTGCGCAGGCGTAAGAAGATGCCGGCGAGGATCTCGCCGTCGGTGGTCGCAATCCCCGGGGCGTCCGCGCCTTTCCAGTGCCATTGCAGCCAGCGGCCGGAGTTGACGATAGAACCGTTCTCTTCGGCGAAGCAGGTGGACGGCAGGCGGAACACTTCGGTCTGGATTTTCGTCGGATCGACGTCGTTCGACTCCCCGTGGTTTTGCCAGAAAGTGGAGGTTTCGGTGTTGAGCGGGTCGATGGTCACCAGGAACTTCAGCTTCGACAGCGACGCGACAACCTTGTTTTTGTTCGGGAACGACGCTACCGGGTTGAAGCCCTGGCAGATATAGCCGTTCACTTTACCCTGGTTCATCATCTCGAAGTATTGCAGGACGTCGTAGCCCTTATCCCACTTCGGCAGCCAGTCAAAGCCCCAGCTGTTTTCCGCCGTCGCTTTATCGCCAAAGAAGGCCTTCATCATCGAGACGAAGAATTTCGGGTAGTTACCCCAGTAGTTCACCTGGCCCTTCAACAGCGGTTTCGGCGTGTTGGCGGCGAGGTAGGTTTGCAGGTCAGTCTGTTTCTCGCTCGGCAGCGTCATATAGCCTGGCAGGCTCTGCGACAGCAGTCCCAGGTCGGTGAGACCCTGAATATTGGAGTGGCCGCGCAGGGCGTTTACGCCGCCGCCCGCCATGCCCATATTGCCGAGCAGCAGCTGGATCATCGCCATGGTGCGGATGTTCTGCGCGCCGATGGAGTGCTGCGTCCAGCCCAGCGCGTAGAGGAACGACGCGGTTTTATCGTGCGCGCTGGTTTCCGCGATGTATTCGCAGACTTTGAGGAAGTCGGCTTTTGGCGTCCCGCAGATGTTTTCGACAACTTCCGGCGTATAGCGGGAAACGTGCTGCTTCAGCAGGTTCCAGACGCAGCGCGGATGCTGCAGCGTGGTATCGCGTTTGGCAAAGCCGTTTTCATCCAGCTCATAGTTCCAGGACGTTTTATCGTACTTGCGGGCTTCGGCGTCGTAGCCGCTGAACAGACCGTCTTCAAAGCTGTAATCTTCACGCACAATCAGGCTGGCGTTGGTATAGGCTTCAGTATATTCACGGTTGATTTTTTCGTTGTTCAGCAGGTACAGGATGACGCCTGACAGGAAGGTAATGTCAGTACCGGAACGAATTGGGGTATAGAAATCAGCCACCGCCGCGGTACGCGTAAAGCGCGGATCGATCACAATCAGCTTCGCGCCGTTGTGAATCTTGGCTTCCATCGCCCAGCGGAACCCAACAGGGTGTGCTTCAGCGGCGTTGCCGCCCATCACCACCACGAGATTGGCGTTCTTGATGTCGACCCAGTGGTTGGTCATCGCACCGCGACCAAATGTTGGAGCAAGACTTGCTACCGTTGGTCCGTGTCAGACGCGCGCCTGGTTGTCGACCGCGAGCATACCGAGCGCGCGGGTAAATTTCTGGGTTAAATAACCGGTTTCGTTACTGGAGGCGGAGGCGCACAGCATACCGGTGGTCAGCCAGCGGTTGACGGTAGTGCCTTCGCTATTCTGCGCGACAAAGTTGGCGTCGCGGTCTTCTTTCATCAGCTTAGCGATACGGTCGAACGCTTCATCCCAGCTGATTTGCTGCCATTTATCAGAGCCTGGCGCGCGGTATTCCGGGAATTTCAGACGGCTTTCGGAGTGGATAAAGTCCACCAGACCGGCCCCTTTAGGGCAGAGCGCACCACGGTTGACCGGGTGGTCCGGGTCACCTTCGATATGGAAGATAGACGCTTTGGCGTTTTTCGCGCCGTCGCCGAGGCTGTACATCAACAGCCCACAGCCGACGGAACAGTAAGTGCAGGTGTTACGGGTTTCGCGGGTGCGCAGCAGCTTATACTGCCGTGTTTCCGCGAGCGCTAAACCGGGCGCAAAGCCCAGCGCCGCTGCCGTGGTTCCTGCCATACCGCCAGCGCAGATCTTAAAGAACTGCCTTCTGCTGACCTGCATGGTTCGCTCCTTGTTTCGACATTGTCACATATAGTTATTTGCTTTGCGGTAAGGGCCGCAAAGGTTCAGAATTAGGGGTAATTTCCCTCGTTCCCGAAGGGATATAAACAGAATACCACATTGTGTGTATGCCTGTTCCAATACGGTTAAGACAAAGTGAACAAGAAGCCTCTTGAACAAATCGAAAATGTGACAGATATCACAGGTTATCGCCAGGTATCGCTCTGGAAGCGCCAAAATTTGCAACATCCTCAGCCAGACGAGTTAGCTGAAGAGGTACCCGTTGCGCTGGTCTATAACGGCATCTCGCACGTGGTGATGATGGCGACGCCGAAAGACCTGACGCAGTTCGCCGTGGGCTTTTCCTTATCCGAAGGGATTATCGAAAACCGGGGCGAGATTTATGGTATGGACGTCCTTCAGGCCTGTAACGGCCTTGAAGTGCAAATCGAACTCTCCAGCCGCCGCTTTATGGGGCTGAAAGAGCGCCGTCGCGCGCTGGCCGGGCGCACCGGCTGCGGCGTATGCGGCGTTGAGCAGCTCAACGATATCGGCAAGCCCGTGCAGCCGCTGCCTTTTACCCAGACGTTCGATCTGGCGAATCTCGATCGCGCGCTGGCGCACCTGCATGATTTTCAGCCGATAGGCCGCCTTACTGGTTGTACTCACGCCGCGGCCTGGGTGCGCCCTTCCGGGGATCTCGCGGGCGGTCACGAAGATGTTGGTCGCCACGTGGCGCTGGACAAACTCCTGGGACACCGAGCGGAGTCAGAAGGCGCCTGGCAGAACGGCGCGGCACTCGTCTCCAGCCGAGCCAGCTATGAGATGGTGCAAAAGGCGGCCATGTGCGGGGTGGAAATCCTTTTTGCGGTCTCTGCCGCCACCACGCTGGCGGTTGACGTCGCCGAGCGCTGCAACCTGACGCTGGTGGGATTCTGCAAGCCGGGCAGGGCGACCGTTTACACGCATCCGCAGCGGTTAATCGCGGGTTAAATTTAAGTCAATTTTTTTAAATGATGACAACAAATCCTTCCGCTTTTTGTTTGGCGGTGTGCGAGCTACTATTTATCACATCAAGGCACGGCGCCTTATTCAAACAACTAACGTAAAGGGTTTATATCATGAAAAGCATCAAAACTTTTGTCGCAGTTATCGCTCTGGCCGCTTCTTTTGGTTCCTTCGCTGCGGAAACCGTGACCGCAACCGCCGCAACGATGGACGGTGCAGAAGCGAAAATCGCCGCTCAGGCCCAGGCCGCAGGCGCATCGTCTTACAAAATTACCGAAGCGTTTACCGGTAACCGCGTGCACATGACTGCGGAACTGAATAAATAAGCGTAAAGCTACTGTCGAAAGAGCGCCCAAGGGGCGCTTTTTTTGTGTCTACAGAAATATTTATTTCATTGTTAATTAAGTGTTTTTATTCGATGGTCCGCTTATTGCAACGCGATGAACAGTCGACAATAAAAGGTCCCCGCTATGCCGCTGTTCTATCAAAACCCCGTGATTCATGCCGATTATGCCGATCCCGATGTCATTCGCACAGGCGATGATTTCTGGATGGTGGCTTCCAGTTTCCATCAATTGCCTGGCTTACCGCTTCTCCACTCACGCGATCTCATCCATTGGCAAATCGTTAACCATATTGTTAAACGCCTGCCTTCGCCGGAATATGACAGCGTTCAGCCGGGAAAGGGGATTTGGGCGCCCTCCATTCGTTTTCATGATGGCCAGTTTTGGGTTTTCTACAGTTTGCCCGACGAGGGTATTTTTGTTTCCCACGCCCGGGATCCGTTAGGCGAGTGGAGCGAACCCTATTGTCTGAACGCCTCCCCCGGCTGGATAGACCCTTGTCCGTTCTGGGACGATGATGGGCGAGCCTGGCTGATTCACGCCTTTGCTTTTAGCCGCAGCGGGGTGAAAAATAAGCTCCAGCTTTTTGAAATGGCGCCGGATGCATCCCGGCTGTTGGATAACGGCCGGATCGTTGTTGACGGAACGCCCTCGCATCCCACTCTGGAAGGCCCCAAGCTGTATAAGCGTAACGGCGAATACTGGATATTCGCCCCGGCCGGCGGCGTCAAGCGAGGCTGGCAAACGGTCATGCGCGCCCCGACGCTATCTGGTCCATGGCAAAGTCGCGATGTCCTGCACCAGGGGAATTCGCCGATAAATGGTCCTCATCAGGGGGCGTGGGTTGAACTGGAGAATGGTGAAAACTGGTTTTTCCACTTTCAGGACAAAGGCGTGTATGGCCGGATAGTGCATCTTCAGCCGCTTTGCTGGGGCGCTGACGGCTGGCCGCAAATTGGCCAGAGGCTTAATGACACCGGTAAAGGCCAGCCCGTCAGCCTGCATCGTTTACCCGCATTGCCCGTTGCGCCGTGCTGTTTACAGACCAGCGACGATTTCCGGCACGGCCAGCCCGGTGTTCAATGGCAATGGCAGGCAAACCCCCAGCGCCACTGGCTCACGCCTCATCAGCAAGGGCTACGCTTGCGCTGCGCGCTAACCTCAGGCGATATCAGCCTGTATCGCTTACCTCAACTGCTGCTGCAAAAGTTTCCCGCTGAACGTTTTGACGTGCAGACCGCGGTTGATCCGATGTTTTCTCAGGATGGCGATGAAGCGGGGATCGCGATTTACGGTCAGCGCTTTGCCGCACTGTGCGTAACGTACCGCGCGGCGAATTTGCAGCTCGCGCTATGCCACGGATGGATAGACGATCGCGGTGAAACGCATCAACAATCCATCGGACTTGAGGAGGTCTCCGGTTGCAAGGAGATTGAGCTAGGATTTCAGGTGGACTATGACGGGGTGGTCCATTTTCGTTATCGGCTTGCGCAGCGTGAATGGCGGCAGGTGACGCCGCAGTTTTCCGCCGGGGCGGGAAAATGGATCGGCGCGCGTATGGGTATTTATGCCCGTGGCGAGCGTGAAAACGTCAAAGGCAGCGCCATATTCTCACCGTTTATCGTGCGTTTGCAGTAAGCCCCGCGGGCGACCCCAGAAGGGCAGCGAAGCTGCCCTTTACGGCGTTTAATCGAAGTAATAGCGAATGCCGAGGCGGAATCGCACCTGATCGTCGTGATTCTGATCCTGATCGAGCCAGGCGACTTCCGCATAGGGGAGCCAGTGTTTATCGACGCGGTAGCGCGCCACAATACTTGGCTCCCAGTGAGTTTTCTGCCCGTTAGAGGCATTGAAGTCGTTTGTGTTGACAAAGAACTCCGGGTTGAGCTGGAGCCACAGTTTCTCGGTCGCCTGGTAATTAAGGTACAGGTCAAACTGATGGCTGTCGTTATAATCCATATAGCCGTTGTAATCGCGATCTTTATGGGTCATATGGTTATAGCGATAGCGGCTGCTAAAACTTAAGGTTTTACTGATTTTATAATCGAGACTGATATAAGGAGCCAGCTTTGTTCCTTTATTATCAATATCGGTTAATCCGCCCGGCGTCAGCGTCCATTTTTCATTAAGCGGGATCGGATACCAGCCTTCAAACTCCTGGAACGAGCTTTTCATTTGATTAAAATCTTGTCCGAGGTCATACATTGCTGAGGCCAGCACCCCTGCGCCATTATCAAATATATGACCAAGGCCAATTTTATACTGATTTTTCTCCGAAGCCGTAGTATGCGCGTAGCGATTATCAACCCAGGTTGCCGCGGCAAACGTATTTAGTGTAAAGCAGGACAGCGGTATGCCGATTAAAAGCGTGCGTAATATTTTCATTTTTATTCCTGTAGGATTTATAGAATACCGTCATTTCGATAAAGCAATAAAAGACACTTATTAAATAGCAATTGCTGTGCCAGAATATAAAATCCTTAAAATACATGGAGTTGTTTTTATGTGTTGAGTATTAATTCGACACTGGTTGGTTTTTTATTTGCGTCGATACACATCACGAGTAAGAGGACGGCTCCCTTTTATTAAAGGGAGCCAGGGGAAGCGTTAAATTATGCCAATACCCGCAGCGGCAAAGCCAAAGACAATCAGCATAATTAATACCTTATTCGGGCTAACCTTTTTATTCAGTAGCTTCAGGCAGCCCAGGACTAAAAGCAGAGGAATTAAGCCAACGCAAATTTTGTCGAGGATCTCTTGCAGCACAAAGGGCTGTCCGGCGATGGTGGTTTTAAAGGTAGTGGTGAATTTCACCATGCTGGCGCTCATCGCCCCCACCATCATTAACCCCATAATCGACGAGGCTTTCGTTATACAGCTCAGCAGTCCCGACTGCGTCGCTTCGGCGATATATTTCGAGCCTAAGCGGTAGCCCATCACGCCGCCGTAATAGCGCAGCAGATAGCTGGGAATATTGTAAATCAGCAGGAACAGCAGCGGCCCAAGCGGATTGCCCTGCGACGCCAGGCCAATAGCGATCCCGGTGGCGATAATACGCAGCACGCCGTAGAAAAATGAATCGCCTACCCCGGCAAATGGCCCCATTAAGGCCACTTTGATGCCGTTAATACTCGAAGTATCAAAGTTCGGGTTGGCGGCGTTCTCCTTTTCCATCGACAGCGTCAGGCCCATAATAAAGGGCGCCAGATGCTGGTTGGTATTGAAGAACTGGCTGTTTCGCTTAAGCGATTCAAGATAACGGTGCGGGTCGTTGGCGTAGATTTTCTTCAGCATCGGCGCCAGCGCCCAGCCGTAGCTTAATCCCTCCATGCGGGTGAAGTTCATCGACCCCAGCAGCGGAAACTGGCGGATAAAAAGCTGACGGAAAAGCTTTTTCTCGCTTTTATCATCGGCGTAAGCGCTAACGCCAGGTGTCTGGATATCAGTCATTGAAGAACCCATCCTTATCGTCGACTGAAGCGGGCGCAGCCGCCGTTGCCGTTTGTTTATTCGCTTTAAGTTGATTGAATTCGTTAAAGCACAGATAGACCGCTACCGAGGCCGCGATAATCGCGATCCCCATAATCGGCAGCTGCAAATAAGCCGCCATCGCAAAACCGATAAAAAAGAAGGCGGCGATATTACGGTTCCACAGCGCCTTCAGCAGAATGGCGAACCCGAGAGCCGGGAGAATGCCGCCAACCGCCGTCATGCCGCGCATGACCGTACCCGGAATGCTCTCGACCAGGCTGCGGATGACCTCGGTGCCGAAGAGCACGCCAAAAAAGGCGATCAGGGCGAAGGGGATGCCGTAAAAGAAGGTCATACCGAGCGTCAGACCCAGCGCCGCACGGTCACGCCCTTGTTCCAGTAGCGCATCGTATTTTTCAACCAGAGCGGTATAGACCAGCTTCAGCACCTGATAAACAAACACCGCCAGCAGGCTGATCGGCAGCGCCAGCGCAACGGCCACCGGCGGTTCGGCGTGGGTCAGGATCGTAAAAGCGGTTGCCAGCACCGAACCCACCGCCAGATCGGCAGGAACCGAGCCGCCGATGGTGATGGTGCCAAGGAAAATCAGCTCCAGCGTGGCGCCGATGATAATCCCCTGCTGCAAATCTCCCAGCACCAGACCCACCAGCGCGCCGCAGATGAGCGGGCGTTCGATCAGCGGTTGGCCCAGCGTATGGTCGGCGGTTTTCACCAGAAACATAATGACGGCAACAAGAATTGCGGAAGTTAACATAGCGACCTCGTTTAGCTGGCGGCGTTGCCCAGCATCTCAATCAGGTTTTTTACCGGATGAGAAGGCAGGACCTGGTATTCAACGGCAACGCCGCGGTTGGCGATGGCGTGGAAATCCGCCACATCTTCCGGCGTCACGTAGACGGTATCGCTAATGCGCTTTTTCGCCGCCAGATTGTCGGTGATGCGCCCGAAGTTAGCGACGTTTAACGTTTTTATTCCCGGCACCTGCTCGACAAGCCGACGGGCGTCGGCGGCGTTGTTAACGATCACCATAATTTTCATGGCTTCGGAACGCGGGTCGTTAAGCACATCCCCTGCATCCTTTACCGCCATGATGGCGCACTTTGCGGTATCGGGAGCCGCCATGCGCAGCGACATTTTCTGCACTTCGTTATTCACGATCTGGTCATTGGCGACCAGGATGCGGTTCACGCCCAGATGCTTGGTCCATACCACGGCAACCTGTCCGTGGATTAAACGATCGTCAATACGTACTAAAGAAATCATGGTGTAGCTCCAGTTAGCAAAAGTAGGGTGTCCAGACGCGGGAAAGGCGAACCAGGGCTTCGAAATAGAAGTAATCGCCCCAGAGGTTAGGTTCGTTAATGCCCATATTGCGGCCAAAGTTATAAACGCCTTCGCGCAGCAGGCCGTCCTGCGCGTGGGCAAAGTAGCGCTCGCGTAAATTGCGCATCATCAGTTCAATAGCGTTGCCGTAGGCCGGACGCAGCGGGTCGGTGAGGGGTAATAGCTTCAGCAGTTCCGCCAGTCCGCAGGCCGCGATCGCCGCCGCAGAGGTATCCCGGTACTGGTTATCTTCGGCAGTAAAAATCAGATCCCAATAGCAGACAAAATCTTCCGGCAGGCGGTTAAGAAAATAGTGCGTCAGGCGGCGAGAGAGCTCGGGCTGCCAGGCATCGCCGGTGTGGGCATATCCCAGCGCAAAACCGTAAATTCCCCAGGCCTGACCGCGCGACCAGCAGGAGCTATCGCTGAACCCCTGGTGCGTATCCCCGCGTAGCGGCTTGCCGTTATGAACATTCATATAGAACGTATGAAAAGTAGAGGCGTCCTCACGCACCAGATAGCGTGCGGCCTGCGCCAGATGACGGCTGGCGGCCTCGCGCCACCGTGGGTTACCGGTTTCGTTGGCGGCCCAAAACAGCAACGGAACATTGAGGTTGCAGTCGATGATCATTCGCCCCTGACGCGCCGGGTCGTTTAAATCTCCCCACGCCTGAATCACGCCCGCCGTGGCGTTGAAGCGGCGATAAAGCAGTTCGGCCGCGCGCAGGGCGAGTTCGCGGGCGCGCAGGTTGCCGGTGAGTTTCCAGGCGTTAACGCAGGAGAGCAGATAGAGGAAGCCGAGGTCGTGAGTATCAACCTTGATTTCCTTATCGAGCCGCTCTTCAAAACTATCGAGCAGGCTTTCCGCTACCGCCCGATATTTTTCGTCGCTGGTGACCTCCCAGGCAAGCCACAGCATGCCGGTCCAGAATCCCTCGGTCCAGTCGACTCTTTCAACGCTTTCATAGCGGCCATGGCTGGCGCTGGCGGCAGGAAAGGTTGCCGTAAAGCGCGGCAGCATGGCGTCAAGCCGGATCAGGACGTCGTCGATGGCCCCGTCAAGCCAGGCACGATCCAGCCCCGGCTGCGGTAAGAAGTAGCGGCTATCAAGCGCTTCAAGTGCGATAGTCACAGGCTGTCCTCCCCGGCAAAGAAATCATCAATATTGTCCTGCGTTTTATGCTGTGTCGCCTGGCGCGCCGCCATAATTTCCGGCAGCAGATTCATGTACTGCATTGCTCCGCTGGCGGCGGCAAATGCGTCCTGGAGCCGCTGGGCGGTATCGGTGTGTTCCGACATGCAAAACTCCATCAACATAATCAGATTGGCGCCGCTGATAACGTGCGCGTGAGGGTATTTGACCATCATCTGTACGGCGGTATTGTTGACGCTGCCGCCGGGCATATCGGTAAACAGCACCAGCTCATTGCCGCGACCGGCTGCCAGCCGGGCGATAGCGTCAAAGCGGGTGGCCAGTTCAGCCGTCGAACCAATTTCGCCGCAGTAGGCGCAGACGGGCGTGACGCCATGATCGTCGCCAATCAGCAGATTTAATGCTGAGACAATCCCTTCGGCATAGCGGCCATGAGTTGCGATGTACATCTCTCGCATTTGCGTTCCTTAATATGTTCTGGGTAGCTGAGGGAGATTTAGCAATCACCGTGCCATGTTTTTATCTTTATGTTTTTAAACGATAAAATAGTTTTTCTGGACGCTGTTTTCAGTGTTGAAAGGGCGAGGTTCGGCAGTGTCGAGCGCGCGGCCAGACGACGCCGACCGCGGAGGGTTAATGTTCAGGGGCAAAGGCGATCCATGGCTCCATGATTTCATAAATCATCAGCACTTCAGTGAGCGGCAGGGTGATATTGTATTTGCGGTTCAGGGCCTGGAAAAAAGTGTCATGGACGGCGACAAAGGCCTGCTGTTCAAGCGTCAGCGCAGTTTCTTCGCGATGGCGTACGCCGTTATTCACCATCACCCGTTCGATCATCAGCGCGATATGCATAAACAGATTGATGCGCAGATAGCTTTCAAAATGGATTTTGTAGAAGGATTCATACTGTTTAATGACCGCTTCAACTTCATCAATGATTACCACCGGATTGAGGAAATTAAGCCGGCTGGCGACGCCTTCGACCGTGAATAGCTTGACCACTTCATCAATCATGGGCTCCAGACCGCCTTCCATTAGCAGCCCGTTGAAATAATCACGTTTTAACACCTGCGTTTTTTCTTTAATCAGCTGCTCTACGCTAAGTAGCGGAATATACCCGGCCTCCAGATCGGTAGTCGTAATGATCAGCCGCGTACCGTTCAGCGCCGGATCGGCGTGGGCGATTTTCCATTTCAGATCGTCATACTCCATCGTAATGATATCGATCTCCTCCTGGGCCAGGAAACGCTGGACGATATCTTTCAGCTTGCGGGAGATCCCTTCGCCGGAGATGCAGGAGATAATGATTTTATTGCCCGGCAACACGCCCGCGTAGTAGCGCGTTTCCACCTCATACGCTCCTTTGGCGCTCTCAATAATCGCCTCCATCGACAGCTTGTCCTGGATTTTGGCCGCAATATCCAGCGCCATGGCCGTGCTGACGTTGTTGATAACCAACAGCTCACCGTGCAGATGGAGCTTAATCTCTTCGTAAATCTCTTTTAGCGACCCCATATCCACCAGAATAATCAGCCCCGCCCCCTGCTTAAGACGGGAAACATGGGCGATCAGCAGGTCGATAATCTCCCTGGTCGACGTCGCGTTCGCCATGTCGAAGGCTTTAAAGTAGTAGCCGCCGGTCAGTTGGTTGGCGATACCGGCAATGCTCGACGCGGTGGCGCGGCCGTGGGAAACGATAATCCCCTGAATCGGATCGTCTTCGCCGGCGAGAGTATGAAAAGCGCAGCTTAGCAGGGGCAGCAGCAGGGGCAGCGGCTGCCGGGTGACATGTTTGCTCAGCAAAGCGAGACACTCCTCGGCCAGCAACCGCGCCTTCGCGGAGACATAGTCGGAAATGGTTTGCAGTTCGCTTGCATTGACCGTCTCCTCAGCGTCATGGAGCGCGTAGCTGACGCAGAGCCAGACCGCCTTGCGGATCTCCTGGCTACAGGAGATGCCGGTCAAATTCTCCAGTTCGTCGAGAGCGTGAACGGTGTTCTGCCAGATATAGCCGCTGTACAGCGCCTCGGCGGCAACCGCGCCGCTGACGGTGGTCAGCAGCTGTTCCATTTTGCGATTCAGCAGCAGCACGTTACCGCTGTGGCAAAAGTCGCGAAAAATCACCTCATCGCGCATCGCCTTTGGCAGAAACTGGCTGGCGCACAGCGCGTCATTATCCGCATTAGCGGCAATACGGATTATTTCGCCGCCGGACGCCGGGCCGCTTAGCGTAATAACCTCGGCCTCGCGATTATCGCTCCAGGCGCTGGCGCACATCACTTTAATCTGGTTTTTTAACTCCCCGATATTGCCGCGCACCGGTGAGGCGACCAGCTGATGCATCAGCTGATTATCGAGATGGATATCCCGACGCAGGCTGTGCGCTTCTTGATGCAAAAAGTGGCTGACCTGCGCGACGCGCTCGGTAAGCGGGCGCGAAATATAGTTTGGCAGCGTGACGCGCACCGGAATACGGCGACGGAAGGTGTTGAGCAGGACGGTGTCGATATTTTCCGTTGTGGCGAAGATAAAGCGCAGCGACGCCGGATGGCGCGTACGGTTATCGCCAAGGCGGTAGAAATACCCCTTGTCCATAAACAGAAATAGCTTTTCCTGGTTCTCTGCCGAGAGGCGATGAACCTCGTCGAGGAACAGAAACCCGCCATCGGCATCATCAAAGGCGCCGCGTTTTTCGCGGTCGGCTCCGGTGAAAGCGCCCCGGATATAGCCGAAAAGGGTCGCCGAAAGCAGCTCCGGGTTATTGGCGTAGTCGGCGCAGTTAAGCTCAACGAAAGGTTTGTCTACTGCGATAACGCCGCGTTCGAGGGCATACTGATAAATTAGCGTCGCCAGGTGGCTTTTGCCGACGCCACTCTCTCCGGAGAGCAGGATAGGCAAGCCGTCACCGGGGTAGTCCACCGCTGAGCGGCACAGCGCGACGGCTTCGGCCAGACTGCCGTGTGCGCCAATCAACGGCTGAAAGGCGTCGTGCTTTTTCGACACTATGAGTGATGCCTGAACGCTTTCCTTACCGTTGGTCTGTACAAAGAAGCGCACCGGCCGGGTATTTTCTTTACTCAGATGGCCGTCATCGCACAGCCTGTTAAGGTAATGGCTGATAACGCTGCGGTTAACCTGCATAAAGTCCGCACAGTCCTGAGCCGTGAACCCCGCGGGTTTATGCGCATAATGAGTCACTATTTTCTGGAATAACTTTTCTTTTGCCGACAGCGCCATTTTTCAATGTCCTGGGTAGAGTAGAAAATAGCGTCGATTTTATTTAGACACTAGACACTACTATTTTTATTAGACACTGAGTACTTTCTACGCCATTAGATAAAAATGAAACTACGTTTTGATTAGAATGTGATGAAGATCGCCACCGATTTGATGGGGTGTAAAAGCTGGCGCCCCGCCCGCAAGCGGCCGAAGAACCGGACAGCCTGAACGGGGCGATAAACGCGCCGTGAACCTTCCTGACGTAAAAAAATGCGCTATTTATCACATTTCTGCTTTTTCATTATCGCTGGGCTTAAAGATGAAAAGGGGCAGCCCGCCGGCGAAATTATCTCCTCAAGTAACCTAATGATATAAAAGAAAATAAAAACGTAACTGTTAAGACGATCCCATTTTATAAAAGAGATATTGATCACAAAAAATGCGCTAATAAACCCGATGTCAATATTAGGCTGGCAGAGATTTATCAGCATATTGTGATCTCTCTTGCAAATAATGCCCTTGAACTCAGGGAAAAATGTGGGCAGGCAAAACAGCGGAGACGGGCAATGAAAATTGGCATTGTTATTAGCGGCGGCGATGTTTCAGGAATTAATAATTTTATATTCCAGATTGCCAGACTGGCGAATGCCGATATCACTATTTTTAATGGTGGAATACCTGGGCTGTTGGATAAAAACCATCAGGAGGTGGCCTGGCGCGATCTGGTCGATTTCTCCATCGCCTCTATTCCGATCATTACCTCCGGGCGCACCAGCCGTCGGTTGCTGCGCAGTGAATATGAAACAATAGCCAAAAAAATTAAATCACTGCGCATTGATGTGCTGATTATGGCCGGCGGCGACGGTAGCCTGCAGTTTCTCAATACGCTGAGCGAATTTGATATTAACTGCTTTGGCGTCGGGATGACTATCGATAACGATGTGTACGGCAGTGATTATACGATTGGTTTCTCCACCGCCTGCGAGCAGATTATTAAAGAAGTTTCCCGCTTAAGAAATACCGGAAGAGCATTACCGGGCCGCGTGTTTATGGTCGAAATTCTGGGAGGGTATTGTGGAGAGTTAACGTTGCAATCCGCGATAAAAAGTAACGCCGATATCGCCCTGATCCCGGAATCGCAGCTGCCGTTGGAAACGCTGGCCGAGCGGGTGAAGCATAAGCTGACACAGCAAAACAGCGTGGTGATCCTGTGCTCTGAAGGCTACACCAGGGAATACTCTCCCGGATTTCAGGGAGCCATTGATACCATGATTAAGCAGCTCGAACCGCAAATTGGCGTGCGTATTCGTAAAACTATCGTTGGCTACGGTTTGCGCAATGGCGATCCGACCTGCGAAGAGATCTACCAGGGCACGATTATGGCCAGTGAAGTGGTTCGCTGCATTCAGTCAGGGATGAAAAATAAAGCCATTATAATTAATGCAAGTAACAAACCTATTCCGATTGATTTAATTAGTATGAAAAAACGTCTGGTCGACACTGAAGGACATCATTATAAACTTGCCAAACAACTCAATATAATTTGAGGAGACCCTACATGCTGAAAATTCTATGCGTATGTGGCTGCGGCCTCGGTTCAAGCTTTGCCATTGAAATGACGGCGAAGGCGGTTTTAAAGAAGCTGGAGATTCCAGCACAGATTGAACATACCACTATTTCCGAAGCCGGGGCGTTTAAATCAGATATGATTCTGACGCAAAAAACCTTTGCCGATATATTAACGGCGGATGCCAGCGAGGAGGAAATTAAACGCGTAGTGGTACTGCATAAGCTGACGGATAAAGACGAGATTGAGGCAAAGATCGTCGCATTCTTAAAAGAACGTAACCTGAAGGTAGCGGACTATGAATAGCTTTGTAGAGTTTATCGTCAAAGATTTACTCGGCCAGGCATCGATATTAATTGCATTTATTGCGATGCTGGGCCTGATTCTGCAAAAAAAATCAGCGGGTAAAACGGCAGAGGGGACGTTTAAAACGCTGCTCGGTTTCTTAATTATGATGGCCGGGATCAACATTATTGTCGCCACGCTAACGTTCCTTAACGATATTTTCACGCAGGGATTTGGCATGAAAGGCTACATTACCGATGTCGCCGCCATTGCCGGATTAGCCAACCGTGAATTAGGTTCCGAAGTCGCGTTGACCCTGATGGTGATTTTTGCCGTCAACATCATTATCGCCCGCCTGACGCCGCTTAAATATATTTTTCTGACCGGCCAGGCGCTGCTGTGGATGGCGACTATCGGCGCGGTGATTGGCTATAAAGCCGGGTTGACCGGGCTTCCGTTGATTTTAACCGGCGGTATTTTCGGCGGCGTGATGGCGGTACTGATGCCCGCCCTGGCGCAGCCGGTGGTCAGGCGCATTACCGGTTCCGATGACGTGGCGCTGGGGCACTTCTGCACTATCGGCTATCTGGTGCAGGCGGCGGTGGCTAAAGTGGTGGGGAAAGGGTCTCGCTCAACAGAAGACCTTGAATTACCGGATAACTTTAAGTTTCTTCAGGATACCTATCTCGCGATGGCGGTAGTGATGGTGCCGATGTACCTCATCCCCGCGGTTGCGGCGGGCCCGGAATATATCGCGCAGTTCTCCAACGGCATTAACTACCTGATGTACGCCTTTATGCAGTCCATTCAGTTTGTGGCGGGGGTATTCGTTCTCTACAGCGGCGTGCGCCTGTTGCTTAACGAGCTGGTGCCGGCATTTCGCGGGATTGCGATGCGCATTGTCCCGGACGCTAAGCCCGCGCTGGATTGCCCGGTGCTGTTTCCCTATGCGCCTAACGCGGTGATCGTCGGCTTCCTGGCGACCACCGTCGGCTCCATCATCGGCATGCTGGTGTTTCCCATGTTTGGCCTGGCGATGATCCTGCCCGGCCTGTTAACCAACTTCTTTGCCGGGGGGACGGCGGGTGTCTTCGGCAACGCGCTGGGCGGCCGCCGCGGGGCGATGATTGGCGGCGTCATTCACGGCCTGTTTATCACCTTCCTGCCCGCCATTTTGGTACCGATGCTGGAAAGCTACGGTTTTACCGGCGTCACCTTCAGCGATTCGGACGTCATTAGTTCCGGTCTGGTATTAGGCCACGCTTTCCAGAATAACTGGCTATTTGTCGCCCTGTTCATTGTTTTTGTTGCCGCACTGGCATGGTTCGTAAACGGTAAATCAGCGAAGCCGAAAGGGGAAAATGTTCATGAGTCTGTATAACTTCAACGCTATTCTGAAAATTGCGCAGGAAAGAAATTTTAAGGCCATTGGCTCATTTAATTTGCACTGTATTGAAATGCTGCCAGCATTTTTTAAAGCGGCGCAACAAAGCCATAGCCCGTTAATGATTCAAATCTCTACCGGGACGGCGGAATATCTTGGCTACCGGTTACTGGTGGATGCGGTTCGTTCATTAGCGGAAAGTGAAAACGTGCCGACCTGCCTGCATCTGGATCACTGCTCTGATATTAGCGCCATCGAAACGGCCATGGATGCCGGATTTACATCAGTGATGTACGACGGCTCCCATCTGGATTTGGAAGAGAATATCGGCAATACCCGCATCGTGGTGGAGATGGCGCGCCCGCGGAATATCACGGTAGAAGGCGAACTGGGGGCGATCGGCGGATCGGAAGACGGCAAAGCCGTGGCCGCGGAGGATATCTGCTTCACCACGGTGGAGGACGCCAAACGCTTTGTGGAGGAGACCCGGGTGGATATGCTGGCGGTCTCCGTGGGCACGGTGCACGGCCTGTATACCGGTAAGGCGCAAATCCAGCACCAGCGGCTAAAAGAGATTAGCGCCGGTACCGGCGTGCCGTTAGTGCTGCACGGCGGTACCGGCGTCAGCGATGAAGATATGCGCCTGGCCGTCACTGAAGGCATTAACAAGGTGAACGTCGGCACTGAAATGAACGTCCAGTGGGTCGATCGCTGTAAAACCACCTTTGAAAAAGGCAAAGTGAACGACAGCGTACGCAAATTTTTAATTCCGGCGAATAACGCGGTCACCCATGTATTAATGGAAAAAATCGCTCTGTTTAAATAAAAGCTTATTTTAAACCGTATTTTGTTGCCCTGCTGTCCGTCAGGGAGGAGCTCGCTATGTTTGAATCTTTGAAAACGTTGTGGAAAAAAGAGAATCAACCACCGCAGGATTATGACGAACAGTCCCGTCAGCTGGCCGGGGAAATAGCCAGACTGGAAGCGGAACTACAGGGCAACCCGGCTAATGGCGAAATACAGAAAGCCTTAATGCTGATGTATAACCGGGCGCTGGCGGTGTATGCCAAAAGTAAGAGTCATCGGCAGGAGATAGATGCGCTCTTTGTGCGTATTGATGAGTTACGCAATGTAATTCGCCGCAATATTTAGGGAGTGATGATGACGATAAAAGAACTGCTGATAGAGGCCGATGCGATTCAGGTCGGCGTCACGGAGTCCGACTGGCAGAAAGTGATCCATCTGGCGGCCAGCCCGCTGGTCGCGAAAGGGTATATCTCGGCGGATTACGGTCAGGCGGTAATCGATAATACCCTGAACCACGGCGCCTATTACGTTTTCGATGAAGGCGTCGCTATCCCCCACGCCAGGCCGGAATGTGGCGTCAGGCGTAACTGTTTTAGCCTGGTCGTGTTGGATAAGCCGATTCATTTTGCCGATAGCGAGAAGGCGGATATTGTCATTATGTTCGGCGCGCAGGACAGCAATGCCCATATTGAGGAGGGCATCCGGGCGATTATCGCCCTGCTCGATAATAACGAGACCATGGCGAAGCTGCGGGCCGCCAGCAGCAGAGAGGAGGTCGTCGCGTTGTTATGAACAGACATCTCACACCCGGCTGCAAAACGGTGATTTTAATTAACGGCATTCCCGCCTCGGGCAAAAGCACCGTCACCCGGCAGCTATCGGCAACCTTCAATCTGCCGCAGCTGACTATCGACGGTATTAAAGAGCCGTTTATGGCGTGCTTTAGCGAAATCGACAGATCTTTCAACCGGCAGCTGGGCTGCGCCGCTTATGAAGTCATCTGGTCGATCGTCGGCCACGCTCCGGCAGGCTGTATCTGGTTAATCGACGCCTGGTTTGGTTTTCAGCCGCGCGAAACGTTGCAGCGGCAGCTGCAGCAGGCGGGCGTTGAAAAGGTTCTGGAGATCTGGAACCGCATCTCGCCCGAGCTTGCGGTGTCGCGCTATGCCAGCCGGTTGCAGGATCGCAGGCCGGGGCACCCGGGCGAAGAGTATCTCCCGGAGCTTGCTCAGCTGGCGCAGCGGGCGGAACCCATGCGGCTGGGGCCGGTGTTTATCGTCGATCAGCAAAAACCGCTGGAGATGGCGCCTGTTATCCGTTGGCTCGAAGTACAAATGCAGTAATTCCTTAACTGCAGCTGCCCGGCGGCGCTTCGCTTTCGCGGCCTACAGGAATTGCGTAATTACTTGATATTGCGGGTTTCGTAGGCCGGGTCAGGCGATACCCGCTATCCGCAGCAGCGCCGTCGCCACGGCGGCGGCGATAATCACCACGATCAGCGGCATCTTGCGCCAGGCGAGGAACACCGCCAGGCCAACGCCCAGCACCCGCGCCATCCCGGCAAAATGTTCGCCCTCGTAAAAGGTGGTCGCCAGCGCCACGGAAAAGAGCAGTACCGTCGCCGCATCGGAGAGCAGCGCCTGGGAGCGCTCGGAAAACGCCAGCCGGCTGCCGAGCTTCGCTCCGCCTAAACGCATTAAGTAGGTGCCCAGCGACAAAATCGCAATACCGGCGATAAATAGCGTCATATTGCCCATTATTTTTTCCTCGTCAGCAGGCCAAACAGCGACAGTAAAACCGGCAGACCAACCGGCGCGAAAGGCACGGCGGCCAGCGATAGCGCCGCTCCGCTACAGGCGCGAATCAACGTGGTGCGGTTTTTAAAGGCCGGCACCACCAGCGCCAGCAGAATCGCCGGGAATACCGCATCGAGGCCAATGGTCTCCGGCGCCGGGAGCAGCTTGCCAACGCCCGCGCCTAACAACGCGCCCAACGGCCAGATCAGCGCCACGCCAAGGCCGCACAGCCAGTAGGCGGCCCGCCGCTGCTCGGGAGTTTTCTGCGACAGACCAAACACCACGCTTTCATCGTTCATGATGTGGCAGCCGAGGAAGCTGGCGGCGCGCTGGCCGACCAGGTCGCGCACCGTTACGCCGAAGGGAATATGGCGCGCGTTGACCAGCAGCCCGGCCGCCGCAGCCGCCAGCGGGTTGCCGCCGCTGGCGACAATGCCGATAAACATAAACTCTGAAGCGCCCGCCAGGACGCAAACCGAAAGCACAAAGGGGACCCAAATCGGGAAGCCGTAGGCGACGGCCAACGAGCCGTAGGACATCCCGACGATGCCTACCGCGAGGCAGACTAAAACAATTGCTCTGAGGGTGTCGCCCTTAAGCGCGGCGAAGTGCTGTTTCATACTCTTTAGCCATATCGAACGAATTTCCATTATAATGAACGTAACAGAATTGCATTTCAAGACGAACGAATCGTTCGTTATAAAAAACACGGAGGGCTGTATGACTCAGCCAATTAGCCTGATTGCCAAAAGCCTGGTACGTGAGCGCGCGCGCACCGGCCTTTCCCTTGCCGAAGTTGCGCGGCGGGCGGGAATTGCCAAATCAACGTTATCGCAGCTGGAATCCGGCAACGGCAACCCGAGCCTGGAAACCCTCTGGGCGCTGTGCGTGGCTCTTGATATTCCCTTTGCCCGGCTGCTGGAGCCGCAGGTCAACACCACGCAGGTGATCCGCCGCGGCGAGGGGACGAAGGTGGTCGCCGAGCAGGCGAACTATCAGGCGATTTTGCTGGCCGCCTGCCCGCCGGGCGCCCGGCGCGATATCTATCTTCTGCTGACTCAGCCGGGCGCGGACCGCATTTCCCACCCCCATCCGCCGGGTTCGGTGGAGCATATTATTGTCACCCAGGGGCGGGCGCGGGTCGGCCTGACGGAAGCGCCGGAAGAGCTGGGGGAAGGCGATTACATCTGCTATCCCGCCGATCGGCAGCACGTTTTCCAGGCGCTGGAGCCGGACACCCAGGCGCTGCTGATTGCCGAGCAGAACTAAATTTAATAACATTCTGCGCATTTATTCGTAATCCGCAGAATGTTATGCCGTTATATATGTTAATGATATATATATTATTTTACTTCCTATAGAACCGGGAATATCGCTTTTCCGTTTATTCTTTTTCTTCATTTTTGTTTGCTTCCGTTTCATCTGGAAACATGGGATTGATGTCACTCTTCCACCCTTAGGTGGTTCGTATACTGCAACGGTGATATCGGGGTTAATTATGTTTCTTGAAGAACGTAGAAAGTCTATTTTACGATATTTAGATGAACATGAACGTGGTTATGTTAATTATTTTTCTGCTCATTTTAATGTCACGAAAGAAACGATTCGCAGTGATTTAAATACTCTTGCGGCGATGGGCTTGGTGCAGCGCTGTTATGGCGGAGCAATTATTTCGCGCCGTAGTTTGCAGGCGGAACTTATTTCTGAAACCGGTGATAGTTTTGAGGTGCTGCTGCAACCTCTTAATCACCGTAAATCACCAGGCGATGAGCGACAAAAAGGAAAAGTTATGCAGGGTAAGGTATGTGTATTTGGCTCGTTCAACGTTGACATTGTGGCGAAGGTGGAACGCTTCCCGCGAGGCGGTGAATCGCTAATGGCGCTGGGTAGCAGCCTGGGACCGGGAGGGAAAGGTGCAAACCAGGCAACGGCCGCCAGTAAAGCCGGTGCTCAGGTGCATTTTGTTGCCAAGGTGGGTAAAGATCAGTTCAGTCATTTAGCAGCAGATCATTTAACTCGCTCTGCAATTCACTCTTACACGCTTTATCAGTCAGAGAGTGAACCAACCGGTAATGCGATTATTTATGTTTCTCAGGAAAACGGCGAAAATATGATTGCTATTTATTCCGGGGCAAATACTACTATTACCTATAGTGAAATTCAGAAAATTATTCCGGAATTATCTTCATCAGATGTTTTATTGGTTCAGCTGGAAAATAATTTCGATGCTACTCATTCACTAATCAAGATAGCGCATGAGCTGGGTAAGCAAGTTATTCTTAATCCCGCCCCCTATTCTGCTGAAATTATCCCCAGCATCCCCTTTGTAGATGTCATTACGCCGAATGAAACGGAAGCATCTTTATTATCGGGAATCGACATTAGCGATTTTGATACGGCAAAAGAAGCGGCGCTACGTATCGCCAGACTCGGCGCTAAAAAAGTGCTGATTACGATGGGGTCGCGCGGTGCGCTGCTGCTGGATAACCGCCAGTTCAGTCATATACGCGCTTTCCCAGCCGTCACCGTGGATACCACCGGTGCCGGCGATGCTTTCAACGGTGCGCTGGCCGCATCGCTTGCCGCCGGAAATAGTCTGGTGCAGGCCGCTACCTGGGCCTCCGCCTTCGCCTCTCTGGCCGTGGAGCTGGAAGGGGCATCCAATATGCCTGAATTTGAACAGGCAAACGCACGACTCCGTACCCTCTGAACTCAGGAAAAAACAATATGAAAACGATTAACGGTATTGTCCCAGTAATGCTGACGCCATTTGCCGCTGACGAACGGATAGATTATCCGGCGCTGGCGAAATTAATCGACTGGTATCTGGAGAAGGGCGTTGATGCGCTGTTTGCCGTCTGTCAATCAAGCGAAATGCAGTTCCTTTCCTTAGAAGAACGCGTTGAGCTGGCGCGTTTTGTGGTACAGCGCGTTAACGGCCGCATTCCCGTTATCGCTTCTGGCCATATCAGTGATGATATTGAAGCGCAAAAAGCCGAGCTGCTGGCGATGGCGCAGACCGGTATTGATGCCCTGGTGCTGGTGACTAACCATCTCGATCCGCGTAATGAGGGGAGCGACGTTTTCTATGCAGTGCTGAATACGTTGCTGGAAACGCTGCCAGCCTCGCTACCGCTCGGCCTTTACGAGTGTCCGGCGCCTTATCGCCGATTGCTTACCGATGATGAATTTACATGGTGCGCCAATAGCGGGCGCTTCGTTGTGCTGAAGGATGTGAGCTGCGATCTACCGACCGTTGAACGTCGCGTACGTCTGGCGCAGGGCACGCCGCTCAACGTCATTAACGCCAACGCGGCGATTGCCTGGCCAGCGATTTTGGCGGGCTCACAGGGCTTTAGCGGTGTGTTTACCAACTTTCACCCTGAACTATATAGCTGGCTGTGGCGAGAGGGGAAAAACCAACGCGCACTGGCCGATGAACTGGCGATTTTCCTCTCTCTGGGGGCGGTGAGCGAAACGCTGGGCTATCCGAAAAACGCCAAAATCTACCATCAGCGTCTGGGGACTTTCGACAGTATCACCTGCCGGGTTAATAAAGATGATGTGCTGAATAAGTACTGGGGGCTGACGGTGATTCTCGACCAGATTCGCGCCGGAACCGAACAGTGGCGTCAGCGTATCGTGGGCTAAGCGGAGGATGCCATTATGATCGTAACCAGTCTGAAGGCATGGCCCGCACAGTCGATGGCTTATCATCCGGTTATTCGCCAGGCGCTGGCTTTTCTTGCAGAGCAAGATTTTCAGGATTTCACGCTGGGAAAAATCGACCTGATCCCTGACCGACTCTTTTGCCTGCTACAGGAGATGGATAGCATGCCTTTTGCCGAGGCTCGTCCGGAATCGCACCGTCAGTTTATCGATATTCAGTACCTGATTTCAGGCCATGAGCGTATGGGCGTCAGCCGCGTGGAAAGCGGTCTGCATACCGTTGTGGATGATCGAACGCCGCAGCAGGACATCATGTTCTGGCAGGTAGAAGAAGCAGAGACGCAGGTAACGTTAACCCCCGGTATGTTCGCGATTTTCTTCCCGGAAGATATTCATCGCCCCTGCTGCCATCCTCTGGGCGGTGGTGTTAGCCATCTGCGCAAAGCGGTCATCAAAATCGATCGCGCATTACTGGAGGTATCGGCATGAGCACCGTGAATCAGACTTCCTCGGCGGTAATCGAGCCGCCGAAACTCTCTCGCCGGCGCTGGGGGATTATTTTGATTTTACTGCTGGCTGCGGTGGTGAACTATCTTGACCGCGCCAACCTGAGTATTGCTAATACCACCATTTCGAAGGAGTTTGGTTTCTCCGGAACCGAAATGGGTCTGCTGCTATCGGCGTTTCTCTGGCCTTATGCGCTGGCAAACCTGCCGGCCGGCTGGCTGGTCGACCGTTTCGGCCCAAAGAAGATGTTCACCGGCGCGCTGACGCTATGGTCTGCCGTGACCTTTCTGATGGGATTTGTGAATACCTATAGTTTCTTCTACGGCCTGCGGGTGCTGCTGGGGGTGGCAGAGTCGCCGTTCTTTACCTCTGGTATCAAGATCACCCAAAGCTGGTTTTCGGATAAAGAGCGCGGCCTGCCGACATCGATCATCAATACGGGTTCGCAAATCGCTAACGCCATCGCGCCGCCGCTGCTGACGCTTCTGCTGCTGTGGGTTGGCTGGCGCGGGATGTTTATCGCCGTGGGTCTGCTGGGTATACCGTTGATTCTGGCGTGGCTGAAGTTTTATCGCGATCCGGATGCGCGGGAAGCGATGCTGATCCACACCGGTAAGGTGGTGATGGCTGAGGCCGATAAGCCACAGGTTAGCTGGGGCGAGCTGTTTCGCAATAAAACGACCTGGTTCATGATCTCCGGCAACTTCTGCATCATGTTTACTATCTGGGTTTATCTGACGTGGCTGCCGGGTTATCTGGAAACGTCGCTGGGATTCAGCCTGAAGCAGACGGGCTTTATTGCCTCGATTCCATTCTTTGCCGGTATTCTTGGCGTCCTTTGCGGCGGGATGCTCTCTGACCGTCTGGTGCGTAGAGGGATTAATGCGGTAACGGCGCGGAAGGTGCCTATTGTGGTGGGGGCGGCAATGGCGGCCTGTTTTGTGATGCCAATTCCGTTTGTCAGCAACAGCGGTACCGCGATTACGCTACTGACGCTGGGCTATTTCTGCTCGCAAATGCCGTCCGGGGTTATTTGGGCGCTGGCGGCGGATATGGCGCCCAAAGAGCAGGTCGCTTCTCTCGGTGCGATCCAGAACTTTGGCGGTTTTCTCGGTGCAGCGCTGGCGCCGGTGATCACGGGGATTATCCTTGATGCTACCGGTCAGTTCACCAATGTCTTTATTCTCGGCGGCTGCCTGCTGTTCCTTGGCGCCTGTCTCTATGGCTTCTTTGTGCGTAAACCGCTGGCGCAGTAGTTTTTCCTCAGGACAAAGCGCCGAATGGCGCTTTGTCGCTGTTGCTGGACGCCATGCCCGTATTGCGGGACACTAGCCGCATTCTTCCGCGAAGACAGGCATACCTATGTCGCTGAAAGCCATTGCTAAAGAACTTGGGATCTCGGTAACGACCGTCAGCCGCGCGTTAAACGGCTATGACGACGTGTCGCAGGAGACGCGCGCCCGCGTGGAAGCGGAAGCCCAGCGCCGCGGATATCGCCCCAATACTTTCGCTCGTCGCCTGAAGATGGGCAAAATCGACGCCGTCGGCCTCGTTTTCCCCGTGCGCCCCGCGCCGCTGAATAACAACGTCTTTCTCGAAATGGTGGGCGAAATCAGCCACGAACTGGCGCGCTACGAGATTGATTTACTGCTGATTGCCGACGATGAACAGGCCGATAAGCACGGCTATATGCGTATGGTGCAGAGCCGCCGCGTCGATGCGCTGATCGTCGCGCATACGCTCGATGACGACCCGCGCCTGATTCAACTGCTCTCCGCCGGCTTTCCTTTTCTGGCGCTGGGCCGCAGCCGCCTGCCGCAGCCCTACGCCTGGTTTGATTTCGATAACCAGGCGGGAACGTATCGCGCCACCCGCCACCTGATTAGCCAGGGGCACCGACGCATCGCGCTGCTGAGCGAAAATAACAATCAGGCTTTTATTACCCAGCGCCGCAACGGTTATCTGCAGGCGCTGCGCGAAGCGGGCCTGGCGGATACCTGGCTGCGCAGCGTGCCGCCCACCCGCCGCGGCGGGTTTCAGGCAACCATGGAGCTGCTGCGCTTGCCTGAACCGCCAACGGCGATTGTCACCGATTGCAATACTCACGGCGACGGCGCGGCGATGGCCCTGGCTCAACTGGGGCGTCTGACTGGCGATAACCGTGTTGCATTAGTGGTTTACGACGGTTTACCGCAGGATAGCATCATTGAAACTCCGGTTGGCGCGGTGATTCAATCCACCCGCCAGGGTGTGGGTCGCCAGATAGCCAGCATGGTTCGCCGCTTAATCGCCGGTGACGATCTCGCCTCGCTCCAGGTGCTCTGGCAGCCTGAATTTATCTCCGGCGAAACCGCCTGATTTCCCGCCCGTTAGATTAATTTCCTGAACTCGATCACGGATCCGAAACGTTTTGGTTGGCGTCCGAAACGTTTCGGATCAACAGTAAGACATTCCTTGTTGTGGAGATGTCTAATGTCTGATTCGATTTTACGCCTGCAAAGCGCAGTGGCCGACGTGGTGATCAAAACCCATCCGTTCGCCGAAATTATCTACTGGGGGCCGCATTTAAGCCACTTTTCGCCGCAGGATGCCGCCAGCATCGCCCGCCCGGTGGCCAACGGTCGCCTCGACGTCGATTCCCCGGTGACCTTGATGGCCGAACTGGGGCACGGTCTGTTTGGCGCGCCGGGCATTGAGGGCCACCGTCAGGGGCTGGATGCCTCACCGATGTTCACCACCACCGAGGTGGTGCAGGACGGGCAGAAGGTTACTCTCTTCAGCGAAGACGCGCAGGCTGGCCTGCGGTTATGCAGTGAAATCCAGCTTGATAGCAGCGGCGTACTGAGCGTGCGCCATGGCTTAACCAACCTGCGCCCGCAGCCGTGGCAGGTGGATCGCCTGGCCGTCACGCTGCCGGTCGCCGAACGCGCCCGCGAAGTGATGGCCTTTCATGGCCGCTGGATCCGCGAATTCCAGCCCCATCGTCTCATTCTGGAACACGACAGCTTTGTGCTGGAAAACCGCCGCGGACGCACCTCTCACGAACATTTTCCGGCGCTGATTACCGGCAGCCGCGCCTTTAGCGAGATGCAGGGCGAAGTGTGGGGCGTGCACCTGGGCTGGAGCGGTAACCACCGCCTGCGGGCGGAAGTGAAAACCGACGGGCGGCGCTACCTGCAGGCGGAAGCGCTCTATCTGGCGGGCGAAATGGCGCTGGCGGAAGGGGAAACGCTGTGGACGCCGAACCTCTACGCCAGCTATTCAGCGCAAGGGCTGAACGGCATGAGCCAGCAGTTCCACCGCTATTTGCGCGAACAGATTATTCGCTTCCCGGACAACAAGGCGCGCCCGGTGCATCTCAACACCTGGGAAGGGATCTATTTTGACCACGACCCGCAGTACATCATGCGCATGGCGGATGAGGCGGCGGGGTTGGGCGTAGAGCGCTTTATCATCGACGACGGCTGGTTTAAAGGGCGCAACGACGACTGGGCGGCGCTCGGCGACTGGTATCTCGATGAAGAAAAATATCCTGACGGTCTGACCCCGGTTATCGACCACGTGAAGTCGCTGGGGATGGAGTTCGGCATCTGGGTTGAGCCAGAGATGATCAACCCGAACTCCGATTTATACCGCGCGCATCCCGACTGGGTGCTGGCGCTGCCGGGCTATACGCCGATCCCCGGACGGCATCAGTTTGTCCTGAACCTGAATATCCCGGAAGCCTTTGATTATCTGCTGGAGCGGATGAGCTGGCTGCTGGGCGAGCACGCCGTGGACTATGTGAAGTGGGATATGAACCGCGAGCTGGTGCAGCCTGCGCATAACGGTAAAGCCGCCGCCGATGCGCAAACTCGCCAGTTCTATCGCCTGCTGGATACGCTGGTGGCCCGCTTCCCGCATATTGAATTTGAGTCCTGCTCCTCCGGCGGCGGGCGTATCGATTATGAAGTGCTGAAGCGCAGCCATCGCTTCTGGGCTTCCGACAATAACGATGCCCTCGAGCGCAACACCATTCAGCGCGGCATGAGCTACTTCTTCCCACCGGAAGTGATGGGCGCGCACATCGGCAACCGCCGCTGTCACGCCACTTTCCGCCAGCACAGTATCGCTTTCCGCGGCCTGACGGCGCTGTTCGGCCATATGGGGCTTGAGCTGGATCCGGTGAGCGCCGATGAGCAAGAGCGCGCGGGTTACCGCAAATACGCGGCGCTACACAAGCAGTGGCGCGATGTTATTCATCACGGCGTGCAGTGGCGTATCGATATGCCGGACGCCACAACCCTCGCGCACGGCGTGGTGAGTGAGGATAAGAGCCAGGCGATTTTCCTCGTCAGTCAGCTGGCGATGCCGGACTACACCCTGATGGCGCCGCTGCGCGTGGCGGGACTGGAAGCGGGAGCCCGCTACCGGGTGACGCTTCTCGACCATCCCGATATCCAGATTACGGGAGAGGGCGGCCATACGATGCGTAAGCTGCCGGAATGGATGACGACACCGCAGACCGTAAGCGGCGAGTGGTTACAACAGGCGGGGCTGGCGCTGCCAATCCTCGACCCGGAAAGCGCCATTTTGATTGGCCTGCAACGCGTGTGATGGTAACGGGCCGCGCGTCGGCCCTTTTTGAGGAGTACACAATGAACCCGACCGTCTGTACCCATAAAAACAACCCCAATTTCTGGATTTTCGGGCTGTTCTTCTTTCTCTATTTTTTCATTATGGCCACCTGCTTTCCGTTTTTGCCGATCTGGCTATCGGACGTCATCGGCCTGAATAAAACCGAGACCGGTATTGTTTTCTCCAGCCTGTCGCTGTTCGCTATCTGCTTTCAGCCGATACTGGGCGTGATCTCCGATAAGCTGGGGCTGAAAAAGCATCTGATGTGGATCGTGACCGTGCTGCTGGTGCTGATCGCCCCCTTTTTTCTCTATGTCTTTGCGCCGCTGCTGAAAACCAATATCTGGCTCGGGGCACTGAGCGGCGGGGCCTACATCGGCTTTGTTTTCTCCGCCGGCGCCGGGGCGATGGAAGCCTATATTGAGCGCGTGAGCCGCAACAGCGGGTTTGAATACGGCAAGGCGCGGACTTTTGGCTGCCTCGGCTGGGCGCTGTGCGCTACCACGGCGGGGATGCTGTTCAGCGTTAACCCCGAGTGGGTGTTCTGGATGGGGTCAGCCGCCGCGCTGGTGCTGGTCGTACTGGTGGCTATCGCGAAACCGCAGGCCAGCCAGACCGCGCAGGTGATGGACTCGCTGGGCGCTAACCGATCATCGGTCGATTTAAAAACCGCCGTGCGCATGTTCCGTCAGCGCAAAATGTGGATGTTTATTCTCTATGTTATCGGCGTCGCCTGCGTATATGACGTCTTTGACCAGCAGTTTGCCACCTTCTTTAAATCTTTCTTCGCCACGCCGGAATCGGGCACCCGCGCCTTTGGTTTCGCGACCACCGCCGGGGAAATATGCAACGCGATTATCATGTTCAGCTCGCCGTGGATTATTAACCGCATCGGCGCGAAGAATACGCTGCTGATTGCCGGGATGGTGATGGCGGCGAGGATGATCGGCTCATCGTTCGCCACGACGGCCGCTGAAGTGGTGGCGCTGAAAATGCTCCATGCGCTGGAGGTCCCATTCCTGCTGGTGGGGGCGTTTAAGTACATTACTGGCGTGTTTGACGTTCGGCTGTCGGCGACGATTTACCTGGTCGGCTTCCAGTTTTCCAAACAGGTGGCGGCGATTTTTCTCTCCGCTTTTGCCGGAAATATGTATGACCGTATCGGCTTCCAGGATACCTATATGATCCTTGGCGGCATCGCCCTGACCGTCACCTTGATATCCGCCTTTACCTTATCGGGCAAGGCCACGTCGGAAAAGATGCGCGATAACGCCATGACGGTTTAGAAAACAGGTCGATAATGCACAGGGATGTGCTGGAGAGATGAGGAAAATTTGCACTATGGATATGAAAGCAAGAATGAACAGCGGCGAGCTCTATCTTGATTCAGGATATGGTTTACCGGAACAGCGGCTGATGGGCAAGGCGCGGGCCTATGAGTACAATCACTCGCATCCTTTTAATCAGGAATTAAGAGACGATATTATTCGACGCATGTTTGCCAGCGTCGGTAAAGCGTGCTGGATAGAACCGCCGATTAATATTGCCTACGGAACTCACACCACTATCGGCGATAATTTTTACGCCAACTTCAACCTGACGCTGGTTGATGATGCCGACATTATCATCGGCAATAACGTGATGTTTGCGCCCAACGTGACTATTTCCACCGCGGGCCATCCGGTTCATCCGGATCTGCGCCACACCCAGCAGCAATTCTCGCAGCCGGTTATCATCGAGGATGGCGTATGGCTTGGCACCGGGGTGATTATCAACCCTGGGGTCACTATTGGTAAAAACTCGGTTATCGGCGCCGGAAGTGTGGTGAATCGCTCAATACCAGCGAATGTCGTCGCTGCTGGCGTCCCTTGTCGGATATTAAGAGAAATTAGCGATGAGGATAAGAATAAATATCAACTGTTTGCGGGGTGAATAGCCAAAATAAAATAGAAAAATCTGCCTGATATAAAAAACAAAAAATAAATACGGGTGAGTTTATGACTCACCTGGCCCTCTTTTACCTCCGGAAAATAAAAATGAATAAAAAAGCATTATCGATAGCCATGGGTTTGTCTTTAATAACGGGTTCAGCGGTAGCAAAAAATAATCACCTGACTCTTGAACAGCGTCTGGAACAACTGGAAGCGCGGCTTGCCGCCGCTGAGAATCGGGCGACGGTAGCGGAAGAGCAGGTTCGGAATTTACAGACGCAACAGGATGCCGCTATTCAGGCGGCACAAACCAGCGTAGCGGTTAAAAGCGTGGCTCCGGCTGCAGAGAGTAAAAAGAATATGACCGCGCCGGAGTTGAAATTAACGGGCTATGGCGATCTGAAAATCTACGGTGACGTGGAATTCAATATGGATGCGGAAAGCAAACGTGGCTTGCTGGCGATGACTAACGCTGATGTTGGTAGCGACCCAACCTACGAGAACTGGGATTTAAACGGTCGTATCCTGCTCGGCTTCGATGGTATGCGTAAAACGGACAGCGGCTATTTTGCCGGGTTCACCGTCCAACCGTTGGCGGATATGACTGGTTCGATGAATCTTGATGATGCCGCGTTCTTCTTTGGTCAGGAAAATGACTGGAAGGTTAAGGTGGGGCGTTTTGAAGCTTACGACATGTTCCCGCTAAATCAGGATACCTTTGTCGAGCACTCCGGCAATACCGCCAACGACCTGTATAGCGACGGTCATGGCTATATCTATATGATGAAAGAGGGGCGCGGGCGTTCTGACGCAGGCGGCAACTTCCTGCTAAGCAAGCAGCTTGATAACTGGTATTTTGAGCTCAACACTTTGTTGGAAGACGGCACTTCGCTGTATAACGACGGCGGTTACCACGGTCGCGATATGGATCAGAAAAAGAACGTCGCTTACCTGCGCCCGGTGGTCTCCTGGGCGAAGGACGAAGTGTCCGTGGCGGCGGCCATGGAAGCGAACGTGGTGCAAAACGCCTATGGCTATCACGATGCGCAGGGCAACTTCGTCGATCAGTCCGGCCGCACAGGTTATGGCCTGACTATGACCTGGAACGGCCTGAAGAGCGACCCGGATAACGGCGTGGTGGTGAACCTGAACACCGCTTATATGGATGCCAGCAACGAAAAAGATTTTACCACCGGGGTGAACGCGCTGTGGCGGCGCTTCGAACTGGGCTATATCTACGCGCATAACAAAATCAGCGATTATGCTGGAGTCATTTGCGATAACGACTGCTGGATTAAAGACGAAGGTACCTACAATATTCATACTATCCACGCGTCGTATCAAATTCCGAACGTGATGAATATGCAGAATTTTAATATTTATCTTGGGGCCTATTACTCTATTCTGGATAGCGACGATAAGCTGAGCCAGAGCGATGACGACGATCGCTATGGCGCGCGGTTGCGCTTTAAGTATTTCTTCTAATTATTTAAGTATTCAACGATCATATTATTGAATAGTATTTTTATTGATAATAATTTCAATAATATAAAAATTATACCAATGCCTCATTCTTAGTGAACATGAAATCCACAACGTTGTGGTTTACATGGATTATAAGGATGAGGCCCTTTCATACACGCCCTTCCGATTAAACTTGTCTCAGCCAGCTAAATTGAGAAGGCCGAACGTGCTTCCATGTAACAAAGCAACATGTGAACTGGCTTACATTTCCGATCGCGATCACAATTTATAGTAAGCACCAGTGTTAGGGGGCGTACTCAATCATCATGGCATCGATCAAAGACGTAGCGAAAAGAGCGGGGGTCTCGACGGCGACCGTATCACGAGTGCTTAACAATCATCCCAGCGTGGTGCCGGAAACCCGGCAGGCGGTACGCGATGCGATGGATTATCTCTGCTATGTGCCCAGTAAGAGTTCGTTTCAGCTTAGCGGTAAATGTTCAGGGCTGATTGGCGTGGTGTTGCCTAATCTGATGAATCCTCACTTCTGTGAACTGCTGGCGACAGTGGAGGAAGAGGCCCGGTATATTGGCAAATCGGTGATCGTTAAAACGCATCAGAATCAGCCGCAGCAGGATAAACATATTATTCATACCCTGGTGGGAATGGGCATTGACAGTTTGTTATGGGTACCGACGGAAGCGGAGGCCGAACTTTCCGAATGGTTAACCATTACCCGCATCCCGGTCGCCATCGTCACCCAGGTGTCCCGCTTCTTTAATTCCGTTTCGATTAATCAGGATCGCGGGGCGGAAAGCATTGCGGAACATTTTATCCACACGGGTCATGTTTCATTTGGCTTTGTTGCCCAGGAAGGCGTTGATAATCGCAAGGTATCGTCGTATAGCAAAAAAATAGCGAGCCACGGCTTAACGCTCGCCAAAGATAATTCGTTCTGGATAACCAAAGGTGAAGGTGAGAGAGTTTCCGGGCATATTCAAATTCTTGATGTCATTATCGAGAAGCTCAGCGAGCCAGATCGTACCTGTTCATGCCTGTTGGTTTATAACGATATTGCTGCCAACTATATTATCGATGGGCTTAAAGAAAAAGGTATCTCCATTCCAGAAGATATCGCTATTGCCAGTTTTGATAATACCCTGCTGGCGCAAACCAAAAAAATTACCAGCGTGGCACAGCCGGTCAATGAAATTGCTCACCTCGCGTTCCAGATGGTAAAGCATCAACAGCAGCCGGACAGTATTGAAATGCATGAAATCGTCTCCCGGTTAATTATCCGCGAGAGCAGCGTAAAGATTAATATTACCTCCCTGTAAGGGATAGGTATTTAGTAATGGCGCAACGTTAGCGTCATGGGCTCCTTTTAACAAAAAATAGGTGTATTTATGTCTGCTACCGCAATGGAAAAGCCAGGCGCTTATGAAAAGCTCGGGCTCAGGGAGAAGATCGGCTACGGCATGGGTGACGCCGGGTCGGGAATGATATGGAGCGTCCTGGCGCTATATCTGACGTGGTTTTATACCGATGTTTATGGCCTGAATGCCGGGGTGGTTGGCACATTATTCCTGGTTATCCGTATCTTTGACGCTTTTAGCGATCCGCTAATGGGGGCAATCTGCGACCGCACCGTCTCGCGCTGGGGTAAATTCCGCCCATGGTTATTATGGATGGCGTTTCCGTTTGGCCTGGGCGCGGTACTGATGTTTACTACCCCCGATCTCAGCATGAACGGCAAGATTATCTATGCCTGGGTCACCTACCTTGTCATGTCGCTGATTTACACCGCGATTAATATTCCCTATTGCTCGGTCGGCGGCGTGATTACCCTCAATCAGAAAGAGCGTATGGGCTGTCTGTCCTGGCGCTTTTTCCTTAATGGCCTGGCGACATTAATTATTTCCTCCTCTATTCTGCCGTTAACGGACTGGCTGGGTAACGGCGATCGCGCCTCCGGTTTCCAACTGACCATGATCATTATGGGCGGCGCGGCAACGCTAATGTTCCTGTTCTGCTTCTCCAGCATTAAAGAGCGGGTGGTGTCGGTGAAGCAAAACGAGTCGTTAAAGAAAGACCTGCGCGATATCATCAAAAACGATCAGTGGCTATTGATGATCTCTATTACTTTCCTGAACGTTTTCCCGGCATTTATCCGCGGCGGTGTAACCATCTATTATGCTACCTATGTGATGAAGGCGTCTGTCGGATTTATTACCTTCTTTATGGCGCTGGGCGTGGCCTGTAATATGCTGGGCAGCGTGCTTGCCAAACCGCTTACCGATCGTTTTGATAAGCTGGCGCTGTTCCGCGTTATTAATATTATCCTTGGTATTCTCTCGTTTGCGCTGTGGTTTATTGATCCGCAATCGCTGACCCCGCTGATGACGCTGTTCATCATTATTAACGTCCTGCATCTCATCCAGTCTGGCCCTATTCTGTGGGCGATGATGTCCGACGTCGACGACTACGGCGACTGGAAATTTGGTAAACGCCTGACCGGTATCTCCTTCGCCGGTAATCTTTTTATGCTGAAAATGGGGCTGGCGGTGGCCGGCGCTATCGTCGCCTGGATTCTGGCGTTTACCGGCTATGTCGCGAATGAGCCGCAGCAAAATTCGCAGACCCTCCAGGGCATTATCGTGATGTTCTCCCTGCTGCCGATGGTGAGCTATTTCATCAGCGCGTATCTGGTGCGCTACTTTAAGCTCAATAACGCTTTTCTTGAAAGAATTAAAACGGATCTGGCAAAGCGCGAGCTGGAAAAAGGCCGCGGTTAATGATCGGGAGCGCAGAGTATCGGTTTTATTCAACAATGATATATCTACGATTTAAATATTTTTTATTGATTTCCATTTAATATCAAAGGAGGTTTTATGGTGTCTGAAAATTATTATGACGTCACGCGGTGGCCGGTGGGTAATCCCTATCAGGATATTGGCGAAGTGATTAATAGTATTATCGCCGATATTAAATCCCGGCAAACCGAAACCGATATCAACGACGGTGGAAAACCGGGCGCCGCTATTTTTATCCCGCCCGGCGATTATCATCTGACGACGCAGGTCTTGATTGATATAAGCTATTTAAAAATAATGGGCGCCGGGCATGGTTTTGTCTCTTCAAGTATTCGCTTTAATACCCCTGCGGATGAATGGGCGAACCTGCACGATCTGTGGCCGGGCGGGAGCCGTATCCTGGTCGATCTCTGCCCGCAGGACGGCGATGAAGAGCACGCCGGCGCCGCGTTTTATGTAAAGCGCAGCGGGGCGCCGCGTATCAGTTCGGTCGCGTTCGAAAACTTCTGTATTGATGGCCTGCACTTTGTTGATGATGGGCTGGGAAACAACGACCCGGAAAATACCTACACCAACGGTAAAACTGGAATTTATATCGCCAGCGCGCAGGACGCCTTTCGGATCACCGGGATGGGGTTCATCTACCTCGAGCATGGCCTCACCGCGTACAACAGCGATGCGATGGCGATCCATAATAACTTTATTGCCGAATGCGGTAACTGTATCGAGCTCCGCGGCGCCGGGCAGGCGTCAAAAATAACCGATAACCTGATTGGCGCAGGCTATAAAGGCTATTCCATTTACGCGCAAAACTTCGGCGGGTTATTAATTTCTACCAACAATATTTTCCCGCGCGGCGCCAGCAGCGTCCACTTATCCGGCGTTGTACGCTCCTGCGTCACCAGCAATCGATTCCATTCGTTTTATCCAGGCATGCTGATAATGGAGAACAACTGCGCGGAGAATCTGATCTCGGCAAACCACTTCTTGCGCGATCGTGAGCCCTGGCCGCCGATGCAGGCTTATGACAATGGGCGGGATGATACCTATGGCCTGCTGTATATTGAGGGAAGTAATAACTCGATAATTGCCAATCATATTTCCGAAACCCTCGATGTCCAGTATCTCAAGCCGCGGGGAATAAAGCCGATCGTCATCCGTCTTGTTGCCGGTAAGGGAAACTACCTTGCCAATAACCATATCGTGGCGACAACTGAGGCGTCGGCGGGGCAGGCGCAACCGTCGGAAGAGGATGCCTGTTTTGCGGCGCAGGTCAGCGCCTTGCTCACCACGGACAGATTAAAAGCCCTCGATGCGGTTGCCGTGCTGGTAGAAAAGAGCTCTGCGCAAAACACGATACTGGATAGCGGAAGCGACAGTCAGGTGCTGATGGACAGGGCGGTAAACGCCTTCAGGGCCACGCCCGTTCCCGGAACGATTTAACGCTCTTCAACCTCAAGCGGTGGCCCCGCTAAACGCAGCGGGGCCGTCATGGATTTAATCGAGATAAAACACCTCTTTAAGCTCCGCGCTTACCGGGCTGTTATCCGGGTTGGCGGGCATCACATCGCGCATATGGCGCCACCAGCGCTGGCACACCTCCGTGTTGGCGACGGCGTCCCAGCGCGCTTCCGATTCAATCTCCACCGTGGCGAACAGCAGGTTGCGCTGTTTATCGAGATAAATCGCGTAGCGGTGCGCGCCGTGGGCCTTCAGCACCGCTTCGAGCTCCGGCCAGATGGGGTTATGACGGCGCTGATACTCTTCATGCGCGTCCGGGTTGACCTGCATGACGAAAGCTTTGCGGATCATAAGGCCTCCAGATAGAGCTCGCGGACTTCATCGCGGCTGGCGGCGCGCGGGTTGCACGGCGCGCACGGGTCGGCCAGCGCTTTGTCCAGCCAGCCTTCGATATCGGCTTTGCTAACGCCAAGCTGGCTGAAGCCTTGCGGAATGCCGACGCGTTTGCTCAGCGCGCGGATGGCGTTAATCGCCTCCATGCTGGCCGCCTCATCGCTCATGCCGCGGGTATCGACGCCCATCGCCTGCGCCACGCGGGCGAAACGGGAGATGGCGTTCGGGCGGTTAAAGTTTTCGATGATCGGCAGCAGGATGGCGTTGCACACGCCGTGCGGCAGGTTGTGGGTGGCGCCCGGCTGATGGGCCAGCGCGTGCACCAGGCCGAGACCGGCGCTGTTAAACGCCATGCCCGCCAGATACTGGCCAAACGCCATCTGCTCGCGGGCTTCAAGGTTATGTCCGTCGTCCACGGCTTTCGGCAGCCACAGGTTGATCAGGCGAATCGCCTCCAGGGCGTTGGCGTCGGTCAGCGGATGCGCGCCAACGGACACGAAGGCTTCAATGGCGTGGGTCAGCGCGTCCATGCCGGTGGCGGCGGTAATGGCGGGCGGAATATCCAGCATCACGCTGGCGTCATCGACGGCAATATCCGGGATGATATTGGGGTCGATAATCACCTCTTTCACCTGGCGCTCGGCGTCGATGATCACCGCGTTGCTGGTCATCTCCGCCGCCGTTCCGGCGGTCGTGTTGATCGCCACCAGCGGCACGCCGGGGTTGGTCACTTTGCCGACCCCGGAGTAGGCGGTCGATGGCCCCGGGTTGGCGGTGAGGATTTTGACCGCTTTGGCGGTATCAATCGGGCTGCCGCCGCCGAAGGCGATAAGGTAATCGCACCCGGCCTCGCAATACGCCGCGTAGCCTTTTTGCACCAGCGCCTCGGTGGGGTTAGGGAACACCTCGTCAAACAGATGGTAAGCCATCTGCTGTTCATCCATAGCGGCGAACAGGCTGTCGAGCAGCCCCAGCTTCACCAGTTGGCCGTCGGTGACGATCAGCGCCTTGCCCCAGCGTTTACCCGCCACCAGCTTGACCATATCGCCGATTGCGCCTGCGCCGTGAAGGCTGATTTTGGGCAGTGCCAACATAAAACTCATGATAATTCTCCTTAATATTGATTTTGGGAAATCCGTTTCCCCTCACCCATCCCCGGGTCGCGGCTGGCGCCTTACCCGGGCTACAGGGTGGGCCGGTAGCCCGGACAGGTGCGTAGCACCGCCTCCGGGATTGAGGATGAGGGGGAAATTAAATTCGTCTTCGCTGCATCATCCGCCGGGTAATAATCGGCAGCGAGATCACCACGATCAGCATCGCGCCGATGATGATCGACATCACGATCCCCGGCACGTTGAGCAGGCTCAGGCCAAACGTCACCAGCCCCATCAGGAAGGCGGCGATAATCACCCCCACCATGCTGCCGGAGCCGCCGAGAATATTGACGCCGCCGAGCACCGCCATGGTGACGACCGCCAGCTCCCAGCCCATCGCCAGCGTCGGACGCGTGCTGCCGAGCCTCGAGGTCAGCAGTACCGCCGCCAGCCCGGCCATCAGCCCGACCAGCGCGAACAGCATCAGATTGTGGCGCTTAACGTTGATCCCAGAGAACCAGGCCCCAGTCGGGTTATTGCCGATGGCGTAGGTCCGGCGGCCAAAGTTGGTTTTATGCAGCAGGAAGGTAAAGGCGGCGGCGAGGAGGATAAACAGCGCGAACTCAAAAGAGAGCGCCCCCCATACGTAGCCCTGGCCGAACCAGGCGAAGCTCTCCGGGTAGTGGTTGAGCGCCTTGTCGCCGAGCAGAATGTAGGTTATCCCGCGATACAGGCTCATGGTGCCGATGGTGATGACGATCGACGACAGGTTAAAGCGCGTCACCAGGATACCGTTGAACAGGCCGCACAGCAGCCCCACGCCCAGCCCGACGGCCACCAGCAGCGGCGTATCCATACCCGCCGCCGCGCAGAAGCCCATTGCCGTTGAGCTCAGCGCCATCGTCGACGCCACCGAAAGGTCGATCTCTCTGGCGATAATCAACATCGCCATCGGCAGCACGATGATCGCTTTTTCGGTGAAGTTAAACGTGGCGTCCGACAGGTTCCAGATATTAAGGAAGTAGGGCGACGCCAGGGCGTTAACCACGAATACCGCGAGGGTCACCGCCAGCAGAAACCCTTCCCAGCACAGCAGACGACGCAGCGGCGACGGCGCGGCCGGGGCGCTTTTCATCTCTTCAGACATCATTATTTTGCTCATGATTTCACCGCCTGTTTCTGCCGCGCCAGCGCCGCGTTGCGCAGGATTAACCGCCCGTGGGTCTTATTGCTGCGCTCGTTAAGCAGCACCGCAATCACGATCACCGCGCCGGAAATGGCCATTTGCCAGAACGGCGAAATGCCAATCACCGGCAGCGCGTTATTGATAACGCCGAGGAACAGCGCGCCGCACAGGCAGCCGATCACGCGACCTGTTCCGCCCATGGTGCTGATGCCGCCGATGACGCAGGCGGCGACCACTTGCAGTTCAAAACCGTTGGCGACATCGACATAGGCGACGGCGAAACGCGAGATCCACAGATAGCCGCAGAACCCGGCCAGCGCGCCGGAGAGGCAGAAGCTGACAAACTGCATTTTTCCGGCGTTAATCCCGGTGTAGTACGCCGCCGTCGCGTTGCCGCCCGCGGTGTACAAGGCCCGGCCGGTACGGCTGTAGCGCAGGAAATAGCCCACCAGCAGCAGCGCGGCGATGGCGCACCAGCTCAGCAGCGGCAGCCCCAGCAGCGAGGCGCGCGGCAGGCCGAGAAAATCGGCGCTCATCTGGTGCGAGTTCACCCAGCCGCCGTCGGAGAGCAGGAAGATAATCCCGCGGTAAATACTCATGGTGCCCAAGGTGACCACGATGGCCGGAATACCGAGCCGCCAGACCAGAAGACCGTTAATCATCCCCATCAGCAGGCCCAGCAGGGTCGCCAGCGCCAGCAGCGCCGCCACCGGGATACCCGGATAGTGGGCGTTGAGCAGGGCGACGATCATCCCGGTCAGCGCCAGGTTGGCGGCCATCGACAGATCGATGCCTTTGGTGAGCAACACCATCATCTGGCCGAGGGCGAGGATGATCAGAATGGCGGTGTCGTTAAACATCTCCACCAGATTGCCCGGCGAGACGAATGACGGCGCCCGGCTGCCGATCGCACCGATCATCAAAATGATGACCGCCGCCAGCAGCGCTTCGCGGTGTTTCAGTAGTTGTCGCCACATTACGCTGCCTCCTGACCAATGCCGCTGGCGGCGCTGACGATGGTTTCCGCCGTCGCTTCACCGGCGCGGTACTCGGCGACCATCAGCCCTTCATGCATCACGATAATCCGGTCGGCCATACCCATCACTTCCGGCAGCTCCGAAGAGACCATAATCACCGCCAGCCCCTGGCTGACCAGTTCGGACATAAACTGGTGCACCGCCGCTTTGGAGCCGATATCGATGCCTTTGGTCGGTTCGTCGAGGATAATCACCTCGGGATGGGTCGCCAGCCATTTACCGATCACCACTTTTTGCTGATTGCCGCCGGAAAGGGTCTCCACCGCCTGCCGCCAGCTAAAGGCCTTAACCTGCAGGCGCGAGGCGTACTCATCCGCCAGCCGCCATTCGCGGGCATCGTTAAGCACGCCGCCGGGGTTCAGTTTGCTGAGCTGCGGCAGGCTGATGTTCTGGGCGATCGGCAGGGCGATAATCGCTCCCTGCTTCTGCCGCTCTTCCGGCACGCAGACGATACCGGCGCTGATGGCGTCGGCGGGCTGGCGAAAGCGCATCGGTTTGCCCTTCAGCACGATATCGCCGGAAGAGGGATGCGAGACCCCGGAGAGCGCCTGCATCAGCTCGGTGCGCCCGGCGCCCACCAGGCCGTAAAAGCCAAGAATCTCCCCTTTGCGCAGGCTGAAGCTGATCTGGGCGAACTCGGTGGGGTGGCAGAGGTCTTTTACCTCCAGCACCGTTTCTCCCGGAATACAGTCGACTTTCGGATAGGTTTGGGTAATCGCGCGGCCCACCATCATCGCCACCATCCGCTCTTCGGTGATGTCGTTAATCGCGCCGGAGCTGACGTACACGCCGTCGCGCAGAATGGTGTAGTAGTCCGCCAGCTCGAAAATCTCATCGAACTTATGCGAGATAAACAGGATCGCTTTGCCGTCCTGCTTCAGGCGCTCAACGATTTGATAAAACTCCAGAATTTCATGCTGCGAGAGCGCGGCGGTCGGCTCATCGAGGATCACCACCTGGGCTTCAAAGGAGAGCGCCCGGGCAATGGCGACCATATGGCGCTGGGCGATGCTGAGGGTTTTCAGCGTCGCGCGCGGGTCAATCTGCACCTCAAGGCGGGTGAGAATTTCGCTGGCTTTGCGGTGCATGGCGGGCCAGTCGAGCTTCTTCAGCAGGCCGGTGTGCAGGTACTGGCCGACGAAGATATTTTCGGTGACCGAGAGTTCGTCGAACAGCACGGTTTCCTGATGAATCGCGGTGATCCCGACCTTGTGCGCCGACTCCGGGTTCGGCAGTTGGATAGGGATCGCTTTATAGAGAATCTCGCCCTCTTCGGGCTGATAAATGCCGGTCATCACTTTGACCAGCGTCGATTTCCCCGCGCCGTTTTCGCCGATTAAAGCGGTCACTTTGCCGGGCCACAGATCGAGCTGCACGTTTTCAAGAGCGCGCACACCGGGAAAAACCTTGGTGATGCCCTTCAGCGACAGCAATGGGGTGGATGCTGACATGATAGTTCTCCGTAAAATTACCCTTTACCCTCCCCCAAAGAGCGAGGGAGGGGGTTGTTCCCTCTCCCTTGAGGTGAGAGGGCCGGGTAAGGGGGATCAGAAGATTTTTGAGAACTTATCGATGTTGCTGGCATCGTAGACGAACGGCTCGGCCATCGCGCCGCTACCGTCGGCGTCCAGCTTCACTTTGCCCAGCTTGCCCATATTGGCTTCGGTTTTGGTCGCCGTGCCTTTGACTAAATCGTCGGCCAGATACGTGGCGGCGTAGCCGAGGTCAATCGGGTTCCAGATGGCGAAGCTTTTGCTGGCGCCGGATTTAATCGCCCCGGCCATTTCCGACGGCAGCCCCAGCCCGGTGACGTAGACCTTGCCGATTTTGCCCTGATCTTTTACCGCCTGCGCGGCGGCCACGATCCCTACCGACGAAGGCGAAACAATCACTTTCAGATCCGGGTATGACTTCAGCAGGCCCACCGCCTCGCGGTAGCTTTTATCCGACAGATCGTCCCCGTAGGCGACGGTCACCAGATTGACGGACGGATACTGCGGCAGCACCTTTTTCATCTCCTCAATCCAGATGTTCTGGTTGGTGGAGGTGGGGGTGGCGCTTAAAATCGCCACGTCGCCTTTTTCTACGTTCAGCGCCTTCAGCGCATCGGCGGCGAGCTTGACGTTGGTTTCGCCAATCAGCGCATTGTTGGATGGGTTAAGGTGGATCTGGCGGCCCGCTGGCGCGACGCCGGAGTCCCAGGAGACCACCTTAATACCGCGCTGCATCGCTTTTTTCAGCACCGGCACCACGGCGTCGGGATCGTTAGCGGAAATGGCGATCGCATCCACCCCCTGGGCGATCAAACCATTGAGCACTTCGATCTGCGCTTCGGCGGTGGTAGTGGTCGGGCCGGTATAGATCACTTTGACATCGCCTAACTCTTTGGCCGCCTCCTGCGCGCCGACGTTCGCTGCTTCGAAGAATCCATTTCCCAATGATTTCGCCACGAGGGCGATTTTGACTTCGGCTAAAGCGGAACCGGACAACGCCAGGATGGCAACGGTGAGGATCAAGCTTGTGTTTGTTTTCATTGCTTTTACTCCACATGAGTTAGTTTTGTAGGGTTTGCAGGTGATTTTTTCGCCCCGTCTCGGTGAGCGGGGCGCGATGTTGTTATTGATAAAGGTCTAACGCGGACTGCAGGGGGTGAACGTTGAAGCGTTTGCCAAGAGCTATCAGCTCTTCGCGGGTGATGGTTTGTTTCATCCCGCCCATTGAATAGACTTTCACCAGCACCTCGGCGGATTTCTCAGCGGTATCGATCAGGCCGAAGGTTTCGTCCAGATTGGGGCCGCTGCCGAAAACGCCGTGGAACGGCCACAGCACCAGCGAATGTTTCTGCATCGCCTCGGCGGTGGCCTGGCCGATTTCGTCGGTGCCCGGCACCATCCACGGCAGGATGCCGACGCCGTCCGGGAAGACCACCAGACATTCGGTGCTGCCTTCCCACAGCTTGCGGGTGAACAGATCGCTGCTGTTCTCCAGCACGTAGGTCAGGGCGATCAGGTTGGTGGCGTGACAGTGCATGATCACCCGGTCTTTGCCGTTGGTCAGCTTGATGCGCTCGCTGTGCGACAGGAAGTGCGCCGGCAGCTCGGAGGTGGGCACCGCGTCGTTGGTCAGGCCCCACAAAATATGGTATCCCGCGCCGTCGCTGTCGACTTTCACCACCCCGAGGTTAGCCGCCGGGTCGAGCTGGACGTTACGGAAGAATTTACCGGAACCGGTGACGATAAACGGCTGGTTAGCCAGCGTCGGCATCGGCTGGCTCAGGGCGATATAGCGCGGTTTGGCGTGAAAATCCGCCGCGTAGGGTTCAATATCCGCTTCGTCCAGGCGCAGCGTCAGGTTGCCGCCGTTGCGCTCGTCCCAGCCTTTTAGCCAGGCGTCGGAAGTGGCTTTAATCATGCCCTGGACGAACCAGGCGTCGATAATGGTCTGCATAGTCTTGTCTTTCCTGTTGATTCGGCGCGGGGTTGGCCCCTCACCCTGAATATGTGCGAGCCCCCGGATTGCGCCGTAAACGGCTTATCCGGGCTACCGGTTCGTAGCCCGGCCGCGACCTGGGGAACGGCCAGGCATTACCCGCGCTGGCTCAGAACCGCATTTTCATAAGCGCGTACGTTATCCAGCCACTGGCTGCCCGCCGGCGTATCGTGACGCTGACAGTACATCTCCCAGATGGCCTGCCACGGCAGGCACTTCTGCTCTTCCAGCAGCGCCAGACGCGCGGTGTAATCGCCGTCGGCTTCCAACTGACGCAGCTGGGCGGTCGGCTCCAGCAGGGCGCGCAGCAGCGCTTTCTTCATATTGCGGGTACCAATCACCCACGCCGCGATGCGGTTAATCGAAGCGTCGAAGAAATCGAGGCCGATATGCACGCGGTCGAACAGATCGTGACGGATGATTTCGCTGGCGATGGCCTGGGTTTCGTCATCCAGCAGCACCACGTGGTCGCTGTCCCAGCGTACCGGGCGGCTGACGTGCAGCAGCAGGCGCGGGATATAGAGCATCGCGGCGGAGATCTTGTCGGAGATGACCTCCGTCGGATGGAAGTGGCCGGCATCCAGGCACAGGGCGGTCTGGCGGCTGGTGGCGTAACCCATGTAGAACTCGTTGGAGCCGACGGTGTAGCTTTCCGCGCCGATACCGAACAGCTTGCTCTCCACGGCGTCGATGTGGTGTGCCGGGTCGAGCTTTTCGCTAATCACTTCATCGAGCGCGTTCAGCAGGCGCTGGCGCGGCGCGAAGCGGTCGACGGTAATATCCTTCATGCCGTCCGGGATCCAGATATTCATCACCGATGGCGTGCCCAGCTGCTCGCCGAAGTAAGCGGAAATACGGCGGCTGGCCTTACAGTGATCGATCCAGAACTGACGGATTTCATCGTTGGCGTGCGACAGCGTAAAGCCGTCGGCGCTTAGCGGATGCGAGAAGCAGGAGGGGTTAAAATCCAGCCCCAGCTTGTTGGTTTTCGCCCACTCAACCCAGTTTTTAAAGTGCTCCGGCTTAATTTCATTGCGCGATACCGGCGTGTCGGACTCCAGATAGAGCGCGTGCAGGTTCAGGCGTTTTGGCCCGGGGATCAGGCTCATCGCCTGCTCAAGGTCGGCGCGCAGCTCGCTGGCGTTACGCGCTTTGCCCGGATAGTTGCCGGTGGCCTGAATACCGCCGGTCAAGCTTCCTTCCGGGTTTTCGAAACCGACGACGTCATCGCCCTGCCAGCAGTGCATGGACACGGGCAGGCGATCCAGCTGGCGCAAGGCCTCCTCGACGTCCACGCCGACGCTGGCGTAGCGCTGTTTGGCAATTTCCCAGGCTTGTTCAAGTTGAGTGGTCATGCGCAAAGCTCCTTGTTCTGTTGTGGCTGAAACTGCGCGACGAAGCGGGCAATTTCATTTTCAGGATTAGGGGTAAAGGTAGTGAGGGCGTAGTTTTGTCGTACCACCTGACGGAATTCATCGACGTTGTTCAACTCATCCAGGGTCATCAGCTGGATACCAATATTGCCAAGCGTGGAGGCCTCAACCGGGCCGGCAACCACGGTGATGCCGCAGGCGTCGGCGCACAGCTGGTTAAGCAGTTCGTTCTGGCAGCCGCCGCCGACGATATGCAGCTGGCTGAACGGCTGACCGCGCAGCGCCGCTAGCTCGTTGAGCACCCGGGCGTAGAGCAGCGCCAGGCTGTCGAAAATGCAGCGCGCCAGCTCAGCGTCGGTATCAGGAACCGGCTGCCCGGATTCGCGGCAGGCGGCCTGAATTTCCGCGCTCATGTCGTCCGGGTTGATAAAGCGGTCATCGTTACAATCGATGACGAAGCGGCAGGCCGGAAGCGCGGCGGTACGCGCGATCAGCGCCGGCAGGTCGCTGACGTTTTGCTCCCTGAGCACCCGCTGTAGCAGCCACAGACCCATAATATTTTTCAGCACCCGATAGCGGCCTTCGGCGCCGCCTTCGTTGGTAATATTGGCCCTTAGCGCCGCATCGCTGGTGCAGGGGGTTTTGCTTTCAAAGCCCATCAGCGACCAGGTGCCGGAAGAGAGATACGCGGCGTTTTTGCTGGCCAGCGGCGAGGCGATAACCGCGCTGGCGGTATCGTGGCTGGCGACGGCGACCACCGGAATGTGATTGCCCTGCGGGCAAATCCAGTGGCCGATGACGTTGCCGGGATGGGTCGGCGTACCGAACCATTCGCGCGGCGCGCCGCTCCAGTTCAGCAGATCTTCATCCCAGCTATCGCTGTTGATGTTGACCAGCTGCGTGGTGGTGGCGTTGGTGTATTCCCAGTTCATGTTGCCGGTCAGGCGGAAGCTAAAGTAGTCCGGGATCAGCAGCGCGTGCGCGGCCTGGCTGACCAGCTCCGGCTGCTGTTCAACCAGCGCGCGCAGCTGATAAAGGGTGTTAAACGGCAGAAACTGAATGCCGCTGCGGCGATAGATTTCCGCGCGGCCCAGCTGGGCTTCGGCGTGGCGCATCAGGCCCTGGGTGCGGGAGTCGCGATAGGAAACCGGCAGGCCGACGCGCTGGCCCCGTTTATCCAGTAGGACATAATCCACGCCCCAGGTATCAATGCCGATGCTGTCGATCAGGATGCCTCGTTCGCAGACCTTCTCCAGACCGCGGCGAATTTCCCCTTCCAGGCTATCGAGATCCCAGCAGTCGAAGCCATCGACCTTCTGCAGACTATTGGTAAAGCGGTGAATTTCGCGCAGGGCCAGGGTTTGCTGGCCGGGTTGATAGCTGGCCAGCATCACCCGCCCGCTGGAGGCGCCTAAATCGACGGCGACACAATGACGAAGACTCATGGGAAGATCCTTGTGAAAATCATTGCATGCAGTCTAAAAAAGTCGCGTCAGGCTCACCTTCTTGTTACTGACAGGGAAAATTGGCCGCTGGCAAGAAAGCAAAGGTGACCGTGAGAGAGGTCACAGTTTCGTTTTCTCCGCGGTGGCGTGAGGGATGTGATGTTGTCCGCAGTTCCCGATCTTTCCCGTCATTTCTTGAAAAAGCGGCAGGCTTTACGATTTTTACGGTCAAAAATTGAAGGCCGGATCGCCGCCCCTTAATTACTATTTGCTCCACTGATTGATAACATTTCTCATTTCGAGGAGCTGCTATGACCATGTTGCACAGTGTGGATTTCTTTAAGTCCGGCGTTTCAGCTGTCGCCATTGAGCCGCGGCTCCCGCAATCCGCTTTTCCCGAACATCACCATGATTTTCATGAGATTGTTATTGTGGAACACGGTACGGGAATTCACGTTTTCAACGGCCAGCCCTACACCATCAGCGGCGGTTCTGTCTGCTTTATTCGCGATCACGACCGCCATCTCTACGAACATACCGATAATTTGTGCCTGACCAATGTGCTCTATCGCGCGCCGGACGCGTTTCGCTTTTTGTCCGGCCTGAACGTGCTGCTGCCGCAGGAGCAGGAGGGAAATTACCTTTCGCACTGGCGGGTTAATCAGAGTGCTTTGCAGCAGGTGCGCCAGATTGTGGAGCAGATGGAGGAGGTCGGCGCGGATGCGGATATGCACGCTATCGCCAGCCGCGAGATTTTATTTATGCAACTGCTGGTGCACCTGCGTAAAAGCAGCCTGGCCGAAGGGGCGTCGGACAACGAGGCGCGGCTGAACCATTTAATGGCTTGGCTGGAAGATCATTTTGCCGAAGATATCTGCTGGGAAGAGGTCGCGGCGCGGTTTTCACTCTCCCTGCGAACCCTGCATCGCCAGTTAAAACAGCAAACCGGGCTGACGCCGCAGCGCTATCTGAATCGGGTGCGGTTGATGAAGGCGCGCCACCTGCTGCGCCATAGCGATGACAGCGTGACCGATATCGCCTATCGCTGCGGATTCGGCGACAGTAACCACTTTTCGACGCTTTTTCGCCGGGAGTTTGCCTGGTCGCCGCGCGATATTCGTCAGGGACGCGACGCCATTCTTCAGTAACGCGAGAACAGTCAACGTTTTAGCAGGCATAAACGCGAATAATGACTCGTTTTTTCGCGTTTGGAGTTGATGTCGTGGCAGCTCAGCTGATTCTTCGCAAAGATGAATTTTTCGCCTCTCCCGCTCAGGCGGTGGCGGTAGCGGATCGCTATCCGCAAAACGTCTTCGCCGAGCACACCCACGAGTTCTGCGAACTGGTGCTGGTGTGGCGGGGGAACGGCCTGCACGTCCTTAACGATCGCCCGTGGCGCATTACCCGCGGCGATCTGTTCTATATCCGCGCGGAAGACAAACACTCCTACGCCTCGGTGAACGATCTCGTCCTGCAAAACGTCATTTACTGCCCGGACCGGCTGCGGCTTAACTTTGACTGGGCGGCGCACATTCCCGGCCTGTTCGGTACTCCGTGGGTTCCGCACTGGCGGATTGGCAGCAGCGGCATGGCGCAGGTCAGGCAGGTGATTACCCAGCTTGAACATGAGAGCAGCCGCAGCGATGCGCAGGCCAATAATATGGCCGAGCTGCTGTTTGCCCAGCTGGCGCTTATTCTTCAGCGCTATCGCTACGCCACCGATAATCTGGCGGCGACGCAAAGCGAAGCGCTGCTCGATAAGCTGCTCACCGAACTGGCGGGCAGCCTCAATCGTCCTTTCTTTCTCGACCGTTTTTGCGCGCGGGAAGGGTGCAGCGAACGCGCGCTGCGCCAGCAGTTTCGTCAGCAGACGGGGATGACCATCAACCACTACCTGCGCCAGCTGCGCATCTGCCACGCGCAGTATCTGTTGCAGCATACTGAACGGCTGATTGGCGAGGTGGCGATGCAGTGCGGATTTGAAGACAGCAATTACTTTTCGGTCGTGTTTAACCGCGAGATTGGTATGACGCCGGGGCAGTGGCGGCAGCGCAGTCGCGTAGTGGTCTGATTTATTAGTTTTTGTAATGTATTTTCTGAAATGTTTATTCTGCATTTAGTAAAAAACAAAATAAATATTTAATGCTCTGTGGAATAAATCACAGTTATTGCCCTTTTTTTACTCTACACTCGCTGTACTATTTTCACGGAGGCCTTATGTTAACCTCATTGATATTGCGAGGATTAAAAAGCATGACTTTAATTTTGCTTTCAATCGATAGCAAAATTAAAGTCATGCTTGCTGATTCATGCTGGTTTAATTCCGTCAACGACCTGGCTGAAAGTGATATTGCTCCTGCGCCTTGTGATGAAATCCAGATAACCCAGAAGTGGTCCCAGCTTTGGGATTGCGCGGGCCAGGCGCTGTGTTCCGGGTTTAGCCAGGCCGTTCAGAAAGAGGGGCACTGCCGCCGCTTGCTGCCGCAGGCTTTACTGTGCTCGCGTAAGCGCGATGAACTGGCGTTCAGCTTCCGTATTTCCAGCCTGCATCAGCTTGTAGTGTGCCGCCACGCCAGCGGTGCCGATAGCGACAGCGTCGCAAATAACCCAATTTGTTTTTCTCAAAGCACAATGCGCATTCTCGCCATTGTGCTTTTTTTATCGCCTGAATCGACCAGAAGGATGCGTTATGTACATTGTTTGTGTAGCTGCTTGCCCAACGGGCGTGGCCCATACCTATATGGCTGCGGAAGCGCTTGAAATGACGGGTAACAACCGCGGTCATGAAGTGAAGGTTGAGACGCAGGGGAGCCTCGGTGCGGAGAACGTTATTACCGATGACGACCTGATGCGGGCGGATGCCGTCATTATTGCCGCCGATGTCGCTATCGATGGTAAAGAACGTTTTGACGGCATGATTAAGCTGGAGTGCGCCGTTTCCGATCCGATTAAATTTGGCGATGCCGTGTTTGAAGCGGTGGAGCAGGAGGTCGCCAATGGCTAAGTTTCAGGGGGGAGGGAAGCCTTCGGCGGGCGCTGAAGTGAAAAATGCGATTATGACAGGTGTTTCCTGGATGCTGCCGTTTGTCATTGCCGGTGCGGTGTTAATGGGGATTGCGCGTATCGGCGCTTCTGCCTGGGGCATTGATAATATCTGGGACGCCAGCCATGAGCAGGCCGCCAGCATCGTGGTACAGGCGCTGCATAAGTTCGATGGTTTTGGCGGTCTGGCGCTATCCCTGATGCTGCCGGTGGTGGCGGGGTATATCAGCTTTGCGCTGGCGAATAAGCCGGGCCTGGCGCCGGGTATGGTCGGCGGGCTGCTGGCCAGCAATCTGGGAACCGGCTTTCTGGGCGCGCTGGCGGCGGGATTTGTCGCAGGCTATATCGTGCGGGCGCTCAATCGCTACGTAAAACTACCGAAAGCGCTGGCCTCAGCCGGGCCAATTTTTATTCTGCCAGTGGGCGGGACGCTGCTGACCTGCATCATTATGGCTTTTGTGATTGGCGCGCCGCTGGCGGCACTGAATCACGGTATGGAAAGCTGGCTGCTGTCGATGTCCGGGACAAATAAGGTTCTGCTGGCGGCGGTGATTGGCGGGATGGTGGGCTTTGACCTCGGCGGGCCGGTCAACAAGGCGGCGGTTACCACGGCGATGGCGCTGCTCGCTTCCGGTATTTACGATCCCAACACCGCCGCGCAGGTCGCGATAATTGTGCCGCCCATTGGTCTGGGCGTGGCGACGTTAATCTGGTCATCGCGCTTCCCTGAATCGCTACGAGAAGCGGGAAAAGCCTCGACGTTAATGGGACTGATCGGTGTTTCAGAAGGGGCAATTCCTTTTGCGCTGGCAAACCCGCGCATCATCATCGTTAACGTTATTGGCTCTGCCGTGGGGGCGGCGATGGCGGTAGGGCTAGGCTCGGTAAACCACGCGCCAATCTCTGGATTCTATGGCTGGCTGGCCGTTGAGAGCTGGCCCGTTTATGTCCTGTCTATCGCCTGCGGCTCAGCGATAATCGCAGTAGGATCGCTGCTTATTTTTCGCGGGATTGCGGAGAGTGCAGAGAAAGACAGCGTGAAAAAAAACTCACCAGCGCCCAAATTTAAAGCCAGTCGATAGATGCGCGCTACGCGCCTCTGAATTTAAATTTTTTCTATTCAGTGTGGATAAATATTTGCACGGGATACGCATGTCTGAAAACAGGAATATAACTAATGAAAACCGTTCATTTAATTCAGCATACGCACTGGGATCGCGAATGGTATTTTACGGAGAATGATTCTCAGGCCCTGCTTTATTATTTTATGGCCGATCTCCTGCAACGTCTGGAAGCCGATGAAACATTAGGTCCGTTTATGCTTGATGGCCAAACCGTAGTGCTCGAAGATTACTTTCAACTGGCACCGGAAAATCGCGAACGCGTGCAGGCGCTGGTGGCGGCAGGGCGGTTGTTAATTGGCCCGTGGTATACCCAGACGGATTTTCTGGTGGTCGGCGCGGAGTCCATCACCCGCAACCTGCTGCTGGGAACGCTGGACTGCGAAAAAATGGGGCCGCGTATGGCCGTGGGCTATATTCCGGACTCCTTTGGCCAGAGCGCGCAGCTACCGATGTTCCTCAATCAGTTCGCCATTGAGCATGCCGTGATCTGGCGAGGCTGGAGTGAATACGATAGCGAAAACAGCGAGTTTTGCTGGCGCAGCCAGGACGGTAGTTGCGTCACGACGGCAGTATTACCTCAGGGCTATGGTTGTGCGAAATGGCTGCCTACTGAGCCGGAGCAGGCCTGGCCGCGGCTCTCTGCGATCCTCGAAAAGCAGGGCCTCTTTAGCCGGAGTTCGCAGCTATTACTGCCCAACGGCAATGACCAGTCGCCTTTTGAATATGGTGTACCCGCGATGCTGGAGGCGCTGAACGCCCGGCAAAATCACTATCATTTTATCCGCAGTGATTTTAAGCGCTATTTTACCGCTCTTGCGCAGTCCGGCACGCCGCTGGATACCTTTGAAGGCGAGCTGCTCAGTCCAAAATATATGCGTATCCATCGTGGGATTTTTTCCACCCGAATGGATATCAAACAGGCGAATGCCCGGCTGGAGAATTTCCTCAGCCGCCAGCTTGAACCGCTGCTCAGCGTCGCCTGGCGCCTGGGGCTTCCATATCCGCAGCAGGCGGTAGAGGCCATCTGGCGCGAGATGATGAAATCTCACGCTCACGATAGCATCGGCGGGTGTAACTCTGACCGGGTTAACGCGATGGTAAAAGCCCGGCTGTTATCTGGCCAGGAGAAAGCAAGCCAGCTCTATGAACTGAATATGCAGATGCTGGCGAAAGGGATCAGCGCGCAGCAGCAGGGTAAGAAAATCCTGGTTTTTAATGCGTTGCCCTACACACGTGATGGCCTGGTAGCGCTGACGCTATACCTTCCCGGCGCTGATTTTCGCATTGTTGATGGTGATGGGCAGACCTGCCGTTGGCAAATCTTGCGCGAAACATCACAGGACATGTCGGTCATAGTCCAGGAGCTGTCGAACAGTAGCGAAGCGGTTTTTTATCGCAAATGCGAAATCTTACTGGAAGCCTCCGCTCTGCCCGCCTGCGGCTATACAACGTTTTATCTGCAAGAAGGGAGGGCGTGTGATTTTGCCGCTCCGTCATCGGCAGACAGCGCGCTGGAGAATCCCTGGCTGCGCCTGACGCTTGAGCAGGGGCGCATCGTTCTGCTGGATAAACGCAGCGGTAAGCGCTGGGCGGACTTAATCCAGTTGGTGGATGGCGGCGATGCGGGGGATACCTATAACTATTCCCCGCCGGAAATTGACTGGCGCATTAGCGCGGAAGGGGCGCTGGTGTCCGTCGCCTGGCAGCAGGGCGCGTTGGCCGATACGCTGGCGCTGAGCTGGTCTATTGCTGCTCCGTTGACCCTGGAAGATCGCCTGCGTCGTCAGCGTAATGCGCGGCTCGACGTCAATATGCTGATTACGCTGGAGCATCAACGTCCCGTGCTTGATGTGCAGGTTCACGTTAACAACACCCTGCGCGATCATCGCCTACAGGTTGAAATACCCACTGACATCGCGCAAAGCGTCCATTTCGCCGATCAGCCGTTTGGCCTGATTCACCGCGATAATCGGCCTTCAACGCTGGATGTCTGGCAACAGGAAAACTGGAGCGAAGCGCCGACCGCGCTCTGGCCGATGCAAAGTCTGGTTATGATGCACGATGGACAGCAAGGCATGAGCGTGGTGACGGAGGGATTACGCGAATATGAGATCCCCGAGGAACGTCCGTCCGTACTGGCGATCACCTTGCTGCGCAGCGTGGGATGGCTGGGGAAAGCCGGCATGCCCTGGCGACCGGGCCGGGCTTCCGGTATGGCTCTCCCCTCGCCGGACTCGCAAATTGCAGGTGAATTCACCGCCCGATTCGCCCTGATTCCGCTGCACGATGGTGAAAGCCCGAACTTCTGGCGCGAAGTGGAGGCCTGGCGTACACCTGCTATTGGCTGGCTGGATTCAGGCTGGGCGCGATTCAAAACCAACCCTTCAGAACAGACCTTCCCGGCGGCGTACAGCCTGCTGCGCTGGGATACGGCGCTGCATTTCAGCACCTTGAAAAAGGCACAGTATGAAGAGGCATTAATTTTGCGTGGCTGGAACCCTGGTTCGCAGCCGGTTAGCAGCCTGACGCCTGAAACGGTTGATGACCTGTGCGAGGTCACGCTCGCCGAACAGCCTTGCGCCCTCCCTCGCACATGCGTGCCCGCCTGCGCACCTGTTACCTGGCGCATTGCGTCGAACTCTAGAGGATAACGTTGTGTTGAAGATTTCTTTTATCTGCCCGCTGGAAAACGGGCTACATGCGCGACCCGCCAGCGAACTGGAGCAACGCGTCAACGCCTTTAGCGCCCGGATTGATCTGTGTAATTTGCGTAACCAACGACGGGCGGATGCGCGCAGCGTGCTGGCGATGATTGGTGCGGATGTGGTCTATCAGGATCCGTGTGAACTGGTGATTGATGGCCAGGATGAGGCGGCGGCGTATCAGGCGCTGAGCCGGTTTATTCATGATGAATTGGCCGGGTGCGATGCGCCCGTTGCGGTGGTTTCAACTCGCTCTGAGCAACCTTTACCGGTGTTCCTTGCGCAGACAACTTCGCCTTTTGTGCGCGGCAACGGCGTGAGCCCGGGGCTGGCCCTTGGCAGGACGATGCTGCTGGGAACGGTCGATCTGTGGGCGCTGGCGCAGCAGCAAGAACCAGAAGAATCCGCAGCTCAGCATAACGCCATGCAACATGCGCTGCTTCAGGTCCGTCAGCAGCTGCGCCAGGAGCATCAGCATGCACAAGGGGACGCGGCGTCGGTGTTACAGGCGCACAGTAAGCTGCTGGATGACGCGCTTCTGGAAAGCACATTACTCGCGCCTCGCCAGCAGAGAAATACCCTGGCGGCGCTGGCGGCGGCGTTGGATGAGCTTTGCGCTCCTCTGCGCGAAAGCAGAAGCGTCTATTTACGCCAGCGGGTGCTGGACCTGCAGGATCTCGGGCTGCGTCTGGCGGCATATCTGACAGCGCAGCCGCTTACTACGCTTGCGCCTTTGCTTCAGGATACGATTGTAATAAGCCCCGCGCCGATGACCCCTGGCCAGCTTCTGGCGCTGCGTGGCCCCAGGCTGAAAGGGATTATTATGGGCGATGGCGGCGAAACGTCGCATACGGTGATTCTGGCGCGTTCGTTTGGTATCCCGCTGCTCAGTCTGCCTGTGGCGGAATCGGGGTCGATACCGGGTGGTGAAACGCTGCTGCTCGATGCTCGCCATGGCGTAGCGATCCTCTCACCGGACGCGGTGGCGCAGCGTTGGTATCAGCTGGAAACGGAAAAACATCAGCGTATTGCTAACCGCCTGCAACCGTTTATCGACCAGCCAGGGGTCATGCAGGATGGCGAAGGCGTTACGCTGCTGGCGAATATAGCCCTGGCTGCGGAAGCCGATTCGGCGTTTGCTGCCGGAGCGCAGGGTATTGGGCTGTTCCGTACGGAAATGCTCTTCTGCGAACGCAGCTCGCCGCCCGACGAAGAAGAGCAGTACCAGGCTTATCGTCATGTGCTGGAGCAGGCGCAGGGCCGCAAAGTGGTGATCCGCACGCTGGATATTGGCGGCGATAAGCCCTGCGACTACCTGAATTTACCTGAGGAAGAGAATCCGTTCCTCGGCTGGCGCGGGGTTCGCCTTTATCCCGCATTTATGGCCCTTTTTGTCACCCAGATGCGGGCGCTTTTGCGCGCCAGCGCCGTCGGGCCGTTGCATATTATGGCTCCGATGGTGGCGACGCTTGAGGAGATTAAGTGGTTGCATACGCAGTTCACGCAGACTCAGGCTGAGCTGACGGCGCAGGGTGTGGCGACCGGAACCTGGTCACTGGGCATGATGGCTGAAGTCCCCTCGGTGCTTTATTTACTGGATAAAGCCGCCGCCTGGATTGATTTTGTTTCCATTGGCAGTAACGACCTGGCGCAGTATTTTCTCGCCTGCGACCGGGGCAATGCCAGCGTACGCCATCTTTACAATTACTTTGATCCGGCATTTTTGCAGCTGCTGCAAGAGATGACGGCGCGGGCGCATCGTGCAGGCGTGGAGATTAGCCTGTGCGGAGAAATGGGCGGCGACCCGCAGGCGCTGCCGCTGCTGCTGGGGGCCGGGCTGCGCCATATCAGTATGTCCGCCAGCCGTATCGGTAGCGCGAAAGCGCAGTTAACAACGCTTTCCGCCGTTGAATGCCAGCAGATGCTGAAACAGGTCGTGGCGGCCGAGAGCGGGCAAGATGTGGTGGCCCTTTTGCAGAAACAGTCGATAACTACCTTTCCGGTATTCGATCCCCGGCTGATCCTGCTCGATCGGGGCATTGACGCTAAGGCTGAGGTGATTAAGCGCCTGACCGACAACCTGGAAATTGAGCAGCGTGCGCGCTGTGGTGCGGAGGTGGAAGCGGCAATCTGGCAGCGCGAGGCCATCTTTTCAACCGCCCTGGGTTTTGCTATCGCGCTCCCCCACTGCAAATCGCCCGCCGTTACCAGCAGCAGCGTATCGGTTATGCGTCTCGCTTCACCGCTGGCGTGGAATGAGGAGGTTTCCGTATCGCTGATAATTATGCTGACAGTGAGTGAGGAGGAGAAAGGTGACCATATGAAAATATTTTCTCGGCTGGCAAGAAAATTAATGCATGCTGATTTTCGCCAACAATTGCTGGAGGGCAATAACCCGCAGGCGGTTGCCGAATTGCTGCAACGGGAAATTGCGATGTAATTATTTAGCCGTTGCTAAAAGTTAATTTATTGATGTGCTGATTTTTACTGCTTTCAGGGCAGCGGCATCGTGCTGCCTTTATTCACTACGTAATCAGGAGGAGAAACATTTCTTTAGTTAGCTTTCTTATTTTAATAAATTAATAAAATGGATGATTCTTATGAAAAAACAATACCTCTGTGGACTATTTTTAGCAGCAAGCTTTTCCTCGCACGCCACCTATATTGATTACCGGCATGAGTGGCTGGGCGATCAGCATAAACAAGAAGATCGTATCAAAATGGGGCATTCTTTAAATAACGGTATTTACTTTAGCGTTGAGGGGAAGTGGGAGAGTAAACAGGGCGGCTTCTGGGATAATCTCTCCTCAAAAGGGAACGAATTTGAACTTGGCTACAAATATAAGCTACTGGACAATCTCTCCATTACTCCCTCGTTTGCGCTGGATTCGGGGGAACGCGATACGGCATACAAGTTTAGTGTGAAGAGCGTCTATAACTGGACCGATGCTTTCTCCAGCGGAGTTCGGCTGCGCTACGCTGTTCGCGACTATGAACGAGAGTATGATCCCGATAGAGCCAGCCAGCACTACTGGCAGGCAAACTTCTATCTAGGCTACCGGATTTATGACGTCTCTTTTGATTACGATTTTGAATATAAATTCGATACCGACTATCCAGCCTTACGCGGAAAAGAAAAAGATTATGTGCATAATGTGACGGTGGCCTGGAGAGGAAACAAAACCTGGGTGCCTTACGTCGAATTAGGGTATGTTTCATATGATGATGGTTCATATGTAAAAGATGGCAAAACTTATCGTGATGCCTGGGAGATGCGTTATCGCGTAGGTATTACCTACAACTTCTAATTATTTTTATCTAAAAATAAGGAGATGCAATGAGAGTAATTTCCATTGCTGGAGTAGCGGCGTTTTTTCTCTGTACGCACGCGGCTATGGCTACAGAAAATTATCAATACCGTGTCGCATTTATGCCGGATATCCATTTTCATAACGTGTACGGCGAATTTCAGGACGGCGCATTTAGCGGGCTGAAGAATAGCAAGAGCGGGCAGAATGCGATGATTCGCACCATGTATGCGCAGCTTACGTCAACGCGATTATTTAATGAAAACTACTTTGCCCTGCGCGCGGCGCTGGATGACGCCGGGAAAAAGGGGATAAAACTGATCGCGCTGCCCGGAGACTTTAGCGACGATGGACAGTCTGTGCATATTCGCGGACTGGTGACCCTGCTGAAGGAGTATGAGCAAAAATATGCCATGCGATTCTTTGCAACGCCGGGTAATCACGACCCGAACCGACCCTTTGATTTACCTGATGGGGAAGAGGATTTCTTAGGGCAGGGAGGGAAAACGCAGCGGATTTTTAGTTTTGGCGCCAAAGAGTGTACAGGCTATCAGGGGAAAACCGCACTTATTCCAACAGGTGCGGAATTGCCGACTATCTGTAGCGAGGAGATGGTAAGCCGCGGCTATGAGTACATTATGCAAATGATGGCGCCGTTCGGTATCGATCCGCAGCCTGAAGATATCTATTGGGAAACGCCTTACTCATCCTATGGGCAGCAGGATTACACGTTTGACAAAGCCAAACAGGCCAGCGACTTCCGCCAGCGGCAGTATGAGATTTGCGCCCAGGGAACCGGCGGTGCATATCGGCAACCGGATTATGGCCCCTGTTTTACTGTCGCTGATAGCAGCTATCTCGTTGAGCCGATACCGGGTCTATGGCTGTTGGCCGTTGATGCGAATGTCTACGTGCCGCGCGAGGATGCGGATCTGACGAATCCGCAGTCTGCTAAAAACTTCGCGGGTTCAGGTGACGCAGGCTACAACAAAATGCTCACTCACAAGCAGCAGGTGGTGGCGTGGATGACGTCCGTTGCCATGCGGGCAAAAGAGCAGAAAAAGACGCTGATCACCTTTAGCCACTTCCCGATGGTCGAATTCGATAACGGTGCTGCTGGCGATCTGGAGTCCATCTTTGGCGAAGGTAAATTTCAGTTGAAGAGGGCCCCGAAAGAGGATACCAGTCATGCGTTAGCGAAGACGGGTATTGGCGTACACGTAGGCGGACATATGCACTTTAACGATACCGGCGTGCGTAAATATCCTGACGGTAGCCTGCTATTTAATATTCAGGCGCCTTCCATGGCGGCCTACGTTCCGGCGTATAAAATCCTCAATTTCTCTAATCGGAGCGAGATTGATGTTCAGACCGTTATCCTGGACAGCGTGCCGCGCTTTAATGAGCTTTTTGAACACTACCAGCAAGAGTGGGAGCATCTGAAAGCCACAGGTTCTCCGCACCTCTGGAACAAAGCGGTGCTAAGCGCGAAGGATTATTATGACTTTACCAATTGGCATATCACCGAACTTACCCGGCTGCGTTTTATTCCCGAAGAGTGGCCATGTGAAATTCGTCAGATGCTTTTTAGCCTGAACGGTGCGGAAATGTTGACGCTGAGTCAGTTGAGCAGCCATACCTCTTACCATGATGTTCTGACCGTCCCGATGAGCAGCGATCGTGCCGTTTGCGCTAAAGGAGATGCACCGCCTGTTAGGGCTATCGGGCAAATTTATCTGCAAAAGAATGCCGCAGCATGGCAGCTTGCGCAGCAAAAAGCCCAGGCTTTGGCCCAGGATGCTGGTATGACGCTGGATCAGTTCGCCTCATGGAATGGCTTTGATTTGGCAGTGGATTTTTATCGTCTGCGCAATGCCGATGAGCTGGCGCTGCGCGATATTTCCGCACAACGCTTACGCGAATATCAGCTGTTGACTCGCACCCTGGCGCAGTCGTTACCTGCTGAGGCCTCGGCGCTGACGGCGGATAGCGGCTTCGAAGCCATCTTCCGCCTGCGCTTTGGCAGCATTTTTAGCGTGATAGATAAATATCTGCGGGGTAACCCCTCACGAAATTTCCATCTGAATAGCGAAACGGGTGAAATCTCCGCGCGTTAAAACCCTGCCCCTGCCCGATACGGCAGGGGCGTAAATTAGTTTGCCATCCCCAGGCCAACGATATTGGCGGCGATGATAATTACCACACAGCCGAGGCTGAGGACGCCCACCGGACGACGACCGGCGTTGTTCCACTCTTTCAGGATCAGACCCACCAGGCCGCCGCACAGGACGTAGAAGCTCATATGCAGCATCCAGCTCATGTAGTCGTACTGCGCCGGAATGCTGGCGTGTCCCCAGGCGTAGAAGAAGAACTGGAGATACCACATCAGGCCGCCTAACGCCGAAAGCAGGATATTGCTGATGATGAGCGGTTTTGCCAGCGAGAAGTCGGCTTTTATCGACAGGTTTTTCACTTTTGCCAGACGAATAAAGCAGAAGCCGAGGTTAACCAGCGCGCCGCCGCCCATGATCACCACATAGCTTGGCAGCGCGGTGTAAAGCGGGTCGACGCCGAGCGCGGCGGCGGCTTCATGCATTGGCTTGGCGGCGTTCATGGCGAACGACATACCGGCTGAGAAGATGCCGCACATTACCGCCAGAAGCAGCCCTTTTTTCAGGTTGAAGTCTTCAGCTTTGATGCCCATTTTGCGCTCTTTCAGCTGGCCTGCGCGGGTGACAATACCGACGCCAATCACCGCAACCAGCACGCCAAGCAGCGTCATCTGGCCGCCTTTAGTGTTAATCAAGACATCAAACTGACCGTTGAGAATGGGCGTCATCAGGGTACCGACAATCAGCGTAATACCAATGGCGATGCCGATCCCCATCGACATGCCGAGGTAGCGCATCGTCAGGCCATAGTTAATATTACCGATACCCCACATGGCGCCGAACAGGAAGACGGGCAGAAGCGTGGAGGCGTCAAAAGAGCCGTAATAGGACCAGAAGTCGGGCAGCAGCATGGCGCTGATGGCCCAGGGGAGGATCAGCCAAGAGACAATACCGCCGATAGACCACATGGTTTCCCAGGACCAATGTTTAACTTTCTTGAACGGGGCATAGAAACAGGCTGCACTGGCCGCACCTATCAAATGCCAAAAAATACCCATCGTAATCGCGTGATTCATTGATTTTATCCTCATCTATTTTTTATCGGATAAATCTTCTTCCGACCCGATGAGTGTAAAAATCGGTCAGTTTTTCCGCCTTTAAGCTGTTGCCACCGGAAGCCTGAACCTGGCAACCAAAAACTTAATTAGTTGTTCTGTATCACAAAATGACATCTATCACCCCTTGTTATAACCTTATTAAAAATACGGCATTGATAAGCGTTTTCAATATCATTTAATTAACTATAATGAACCAACTGCTTACGCGGCATTAACACTTTCCGCCGCTCGACAATAATGGAGATGATTATGAGTTACACACTGCCTGCCCTGCCGTACGCTTATGACGCCCTGGAACCGCATTTTGACAAGCAGACGATGGAAATCCATCACACTAAACACCACCAGACCTACGTGAACAACGCCAACGCGGCGCTGGAAAGCCTGCCTGAATTCGCGAGCCTGTCCGCAGAAGAGCTGATTACCAAACTGGATCAGCTGCCAGCAGACAAAAAAACCGTTCTGCGTAACAACGCCGGCGGCCACGCTAACCACAGCCTGTTCTGGAAAGGCCTGAAAACCGGTACCACTCTGCAGGGCGACCTGAAAGCGGCTATCGAACGCGATTTCGGTTCCGTTGACAACTTCAAAGCGGAATTTGAAAAAGCGGCGGCGACCCGTTTCGGCTCCGGCTGGGCGTGGCTGGTGCTGAAAGGCGACAAGCTGGCGGTGGTTTCTACCGCTAACCAGGACTCCCCGCTGATGGGTGAAGCTATCTCCGGCGCTTCCGGCTTCCCGATTATCGGCCTGGACGTGTGGGAACACGCTTACTACCTGAAATTCCAGAACCGTCGCCCGGACTACATCAAAGCGTTCTGGGACGTGGTGAACTGGGACGAAGCCGCAGCGCGTTTTGCCGCCAAAAAATAAGGTTGCATTGTGCTGAGCGAGAAGCGAGTCTGATGACTCGCTTTTTTTATATCCGCAGCAAAGGAGCAGCGATGCACTATCCGGTGAATGTCTTTGTGGGCAAGGTAAGGGATTACGACGGCAGCCGTCCAAGCGCCATCGGGAAAGTCCAGGTCGATGGTGAACTGACCCTCGGCGATTTGGGGCTGGAGGGCGATGAGCAGGCCGAGAAGAAAATTCACGGCGGACCGGACCGCGCGCTGTGCCACTATCCCCGAGAACACTACGCCCATTGGGTGCTTGAACTGCCGCAGCAGGCGGATCTTTTCTGCGCCCCGGCGTTTGGCGAGAATCTCTCGACCGAAGGGCTGACGGAAAAAAACGTCTACATCGGCGATATCTTCCGCTGGGGAGAGGCGCTGATCCAGGTGACGCAGCCGCGCTCTCCGTGCTTCAAGCTCAACTATCATTTTGCCGTCAGCGATATGGCCCAGCTTATGCAGAACAGCGGCAAAACCGGCTGGCTGTATCGGGTGGTGGCGGGCGGGCAGGTCTCCAGCGATGCGCCGCTGGCGCTGGTATCCCGGCTTAGCGACGTCAGCGTTCACGAAGCGGGGGCTATCGCCTGGCAGATGCCGTTTGATGATGACCAGTACCGCCGTTTACTTTCCGCGGCGGGGCTGTCGGTAAGCTGGAGCAGAACGATGCAGAAGCGGCGTTTAAGCGGGCAGATCGAGAATAATTCGCGGAGATTGTGGGGAAAGTAGCGCTTCCGTGCGCGTTCCCGGATGGCGGCGCGTTGCGCCTTATCCGGGCTACCCGTTTCGAATCCGGCCTGGCGAAGCGCAGGCCGGGGGATCAGGTGCGCTTGTACAGCGGCAGCCAGAGGGTTAAACGCAGACCGCCCAGCGGGCTGTCGTCGGCTTTTACCCAACCGCGGTGCTGTTGAATCGCCGCTTCGACAATCGCCAGACCCAGGCCGGTACCGCCAGACTCGCGATCGCGCGCCTCATCGGTACGGTAGAACGGACGGAAAATCTGCTCGCGATCCTCAGGACTCACGCCCGGCCCGTCATCATCGACGTTAACCGTAATCCCGTCTTTATCCACCGAGAAGCTCACTGAAATTTTGGTATGCGAGTAGCGCAGCGCGTTGCGCACGATATTCTCCAGCGCGCTTTCCAGCGCATTGGGGTTACCGTACAGCGGCCAGGGTCCCGGCGGATACTCGACGGTGAACGATTTCCCCATCTGTTCGGCTTCAAAGGCGGCGTTATCCAGCACCTCGCCCCACAGCTGGTTGGCTTTCACCGTTTCGCTGACCAGCGCGGTTTTGGCCTGATTGCGCGACATCACCAGCAGGTCGTTGATCATGCTATCGAGCCGATGCGCTTCCATCTCAATACGCTCCAGCTCTTTACTTTCCCCGCTGCGGCGGCGCAGAAGGGCGGTGCCTAACTGCAGGCGGGTCAGCGGCGTGCGCAGCTCGTGGGAGATATCGGACAGCAGACGATGCTGGCTGGACATCATGCGCTCCAGCGCGGTCACCATCTGGTTAAAACTGGTCCCGGCGGCTAAAAATTCCTGCGGACCGGCTTCCAGCTCCGGATGCTGACGCAGGTTGCCCTGGGCGACTTCATCGGCGGCATTTTTCAGCTTACGCGCCGGTTTCGCCAGGCTCCACGCCAGCCACAGCAGCAGCGGGGCGCTGACTAACATGGTGACGATCAGCAGCAGTAACGGCCGGTCGAACAGCAGATTGATGAAGTCAGATTGCGACGTGTTGGCAGGGCGAATCAGATAGAGCTGGTAGTTATCTTCTCCATCCCTGACGGAAAAAGGCCCGACCATTTCCAGACGACCATAGCGCTTTTTCTGCGGATGGTCGGCGTTATCCGCCTGGCCGATAAAGTTGCGGATAATCTGCATTTCGTTGCGTTCGGCACCGATAACGCGACCTTCGCTGGTAACCAGCAGCAAACGCTGGCCCGGCGGAGCCCACTTATCGATGGCGCGAAACAGACGACGCCACCACATCAGGTCGTTTGGCGGATCGTTCGCCAGTTCGGCCTCGACGTGTTGTTCAATCATGATGCCCTGACGTTGCTCGCTCTCCAGCAGCTCGGTCATCTGGCGCGAGTCCAGCTTGGGCAGCATCAGAACCAGCATCAACACCAGCGCCAGCGTGAGCCAGAAAATAGCGAAGATGCGTGCGGTTAAACTTCCAATCATGAAGCCGATACCATCAGATAGCCGCGTCCGCGCAGGGTTTTAAACCACGGGTGGCCGTCTTTGCGCTCCGGCAGCTTGCGCCGCAGGTTGGAGATGTGCATATCGATCGCGCGATCGAATGGCGTCAGGCGTTTACCTAATACTTCCTGGCTCAGGTGCTCGCGCGAAACCACCTGGCCAAGATGCTGCGCCAGGAGATAGAGCAGGGTGAACTCGGTGCCGGTCAGCTCCAGGGTCAGACCATCGAAGCTGGCTTCCTGGCGACCGGGGTTAAGGCTCAGCGCATCCACTTCCAGCGTCGGTGAACCGGCTTCGGTTGTCTGCTGCTGCTCGCTCCAGTGCGACCGGCGCAGAATCGCGCGTATACGCGCCACCAGCTCACGATCGTTGAACGGCTTAGGCAAATAATCGTCCGCGCCCAGCTCGAGGCCGAGAACGCGATCCAGCTCGCTCCCGCGGGCCGTTAGCATGATAACCGGGGTCTGGTGCGTCTGACGCAACTCTTTGAGCGTGTCGATACCGTTTTTCTTCGGCATCATTACATCAAGCAAAAGTAAATCGATGCTGTCGTCCAGAAGGGCCAGCGCCTGTTCCCCATCATGGGCCACGAGCACATTAAAACCTTCCATATCGAGCAGCTCTTTTAACAGGGAGGTGAGCTCCCGGTCATCATCTACTAACAGGATTTTATTCATTGTTTAAATACCTCCGAGGCAGAAATTACGTCATCAAGGCTCGCTAATCCATGACTTTACGTTGTTTTACACCCCCTGACGCATGTTTGCAGCCTGCATCGTAAACTCTCTCTCGTTGAATCGCGACACAAACGTTTTGGGAGTATGTGATGCGCAATGTTATCGCTGCCGTCATGGCCTCAACGCTGGCGCTAAGTGCATATAGCCAAGCCGCTGAAGTCGTCACCAGCGTTAACTGGCTTCCCGGAGACGAAAGTGTCCAGCGCAGCAGCCAGAGCCATATGTTTGACGGCATAAGTTTAACTGAACAGCAACGGCAACAGTTACGAGATCTTATGCAGCGGGCACGCCACGACAGGCCACCCGTTAATGTTAGCGAAATGGAGACAATGCATCGCCTTGTCACCGCAGAAAATTTTGATGAAAACGCTGTGCGCGCTCAGGCAGATAAGATGGCGCAGGAACAGGTTGCCCGCCAGGTCGAAATGGCAAAAGTTCGCAACCAGATGTATCACCTGCTAACGCCAGAGCAGCAAGCGGTTTTAAACGCTAAGCACCAGCAACGAATGGATCAGTTGCGTGAGGTTGCACGGATGCAAAAAGGCTCAGCGATGATGCTTTCGAGTAGTAGCAATACCCTGCAACCCCAGTAACAACCCTGTTTTCCTTGCCATAGACACCATCCCTGTCTTCCCCCACATGATGTGGGGGTTTTTTTTGCCCTTTATTCAGCGCCCTCCTGGCTCCCCGTCGCGGTAAAAGATCGGGTTATACTAAGCGCATCGCGAAGTAAGGAGCGTTTATGAGTCAATCCTATGGGCAACTGGTGAGCCGCGCGGCGATTGCGGCGACGGTGATGGCCTCTGCGTTACTTTTGATCAAGATTTTTGCATGGTGGTATACCGGATCTGTGAGTATTCTGGCGGCGCTGGTTGATTCACTGGTGGATATCGCCGCCTCGTTAACCAACCTGTTGGTGGTGCGTTATTCGCTGCAGCCTGCCGATGAAGAACATACCTTTGGCCACGGTAAGGCGGAATCGCTGGCGGCGCTGGCGCAAAGCATGTTTATCTCCGGCTCGGCGCTGTTTCTGTTCTTGACCGGTATTCAGCATCTTGTTCGTCCTGAGCCGATGAATGCGGCAGGGGTAGGGATGGTGGTGACGCTGGTTGCGCTGGTCAGCACGCTGCTGCTGGTCACGTTCCAGCGCTGGGTGGTGAGAAAAACCCAAAGTCAGGCGGTACGGGCGGATATGCTTCATTATCAGTCTGATGTTATGATGAACGGCGCAATTCTGGTGGCGCTGGCCCTCTCCTGGTACGGCTGGCACCGGGCCGATGCGCTGTTTGCATTAGGTATCGGCGTCTATATTTTATATAGCGCGCTGCGTATGGCCTATGACGCCGTTCAGTCGTTATTAGACCGCGCGCTGCCTGATGAGGAACGCCAGGACATTATCAATATCGTGACCGCATGGCCAGGCGTCAGCGGGGCGCACGATCTACGAACGCGGCAGTCAGGGCCGACTCGCTTTATTCAGATTCATTTGGAAATGGAAGATAACCTCCCGCTGGTTCAGGCACATGTGATTGCCGACCAGGTGGAGCAGGCGCTGTTGCTCCGTTTTCCTGGGTCCGATGTCATTATCCACCAGGACCCCTGCTCTGTGGTGCCGTTAGGGCGGCAGGGTGTTTTATGATCTTTAGGTTATAGTCTGTAAACTCGATGTAAAAGTGTGGGGCGGATCGGCATTTTTTGTATAAATTACCGCCATTTGGTCTGACCTGAATCAATTCAGCCAGAAGCGTTTGATATACTATTGCAATTATCGTTGTGCACTCCTGGTGAGGGGCGCTTCAGGCAACAGGATTATTTTTTGCTTCCTAAGTTCAGAGGTAGTCATGATTAAGAAAATCGGTGTGTTGACAAGTGGCGGTGATGCCCCGGGCATGAACGCAGCAATTCGTGGCGTTGTGCGTGCGGCATTAACGGAAGGTCTGGAAGTTTTTGGAATCTATGACGGTTACCTCGGCCTGTATGAAGATCGTATGGTTCAGCTCGACCGCTACAGCGTTTCCGACATGATCAACCGCGGCGGCACCTTCCTGGGGTCGGCGCGTTTTCCAGAATTTCGTGAAGAACATATTCGCGCCGTCGCCATTGAAAATATGAGAAAGCGCGGCCTGGATGCGCTGGTGGTTATTGGTGGTGACGGTTCCTATATGGGTGCCGTGCGTCTGACTGAGATGGGCTTCCCCTGCATCGGCCTGCCGGGCACGATCGACAACGATATCAAAGGCACCGACTATACCATCGGCTTCTTTACCGCATTGAGCACCGTGGTAGAGGCTATTGACCGCCTGCGTGATACCTCTTCCTCCCACCAGCGTATTTCCGTTGTGGAAGTGATGGGCCGTTACTGCGGCGACCTGACCCTGGCGGCAGCTATCTCCGGCGGCTGTGAGTTCATCATGGTGCCTGAGGTTGAATACACTCGCGACGACCTGGTCTCAGAAATTAAGGCGGGTATCGCCAAAGGTAAAAAGCACGCGATTGTGGCGATCACCGAGCATATGTGCGACGTCGACGAGCTGGCTCACTACATCGAGAAAGAGACCGGCCGTGAAACTCGCGCAACCGTACTGGGCCACATTCAGCGCGGCGGCTCCCCGGTTCCTTATGACCGTATTCTGGCATCCCGCATGGGCGCGTACGCGATTGACCTGCTGCTGCAGGGCTTCGGCGGCCGCTGCGTCGGTATTCAGAACGAGAAGCTGGTGCACCACGACATTATCGACGCTATCGAAAACATGAAGCGTCCGTTCAAAAGCGACTGGCTGGATTGCGCTAAGAAGCTGTACTAAGCCTCCGGCGGAAACAAAAAGGCCTTCTCAGAGAGAAGGCCTTTTTTTATGGGCGGGACGCTACTCGATATCCAGGGCATCCTCGGAAAGGATAATCCCGGTATTATCGGCGTAGAGATGGTCGCCGGAAAAGAAGGTGACGCCGCCGAAGTTGACGCGCACGTCGCTTTCGCCGATTCCTTCACCTGCGGCTCCGACGGGGATGGCGGCCAGCGCCTGGATACCGATATCCAGCTCTTCCAGATCGTCAACCTGACGCACCGCGCCATAGACGACCAGCCCTTCCCACTCGTTTTGTACGGCCAGACGCGCCAGGTCAGCGTCAATCAATGCGCGTCGAACGGAACCACCGCCGTCAACCAACAGGACATGACCACGGCCGTTCTGTTCGAGCATATCGTAGAGCAACCCGTTATCCTCGAAACATTTTACCGTGATGATTTGTCCACCAAACGACGAGCGCCCCCCAAAGTTGGAGAACAGAGGTTCCACGACGTTGACATCCTCCTGGTAGATGTCACAAAGCTCGGAAGTATCGTATTTCATAGGCTTAACGTTCAGTTGCTGCGAGAATTTTCAGTATATCGCGTGAATCATGCTGTTGGCAAAATCATCAATTGTTAATTGATATTTGTCAGTTAAGCCGCAAGCCTGCTGAAAATAATTCCGATAACAAACAGCAGGTTGGTCAGCAGCGCCCCTTTAACCGTTCTTTCGAGCATTGGACGCATGGCGACGGGGTCGCGCTCGCGTATCACATAACGCGCCTGCTTAACTAGCAGCGGCGTCGCCAGCAGGAACAGCCAGCCCCACGGATTATGCAGCGAGATCAGGTTAAACAGCGCCAGGCACAGCAGCGCGCCAAACAGCAGGCAGGCGTGATAGCGGCGAGCGTTAACCGGCCCCAGGCGCACGGCGAGGGTGTTTTTACCGTTTTCGCGATCGCTGTCGATATCGCGCAGGTTGTTAATATTCAGCACCGCCGTCGCCAGCAGGCCGCAGGCGGTGGCGGGTAAGAAAATGACCGCCTCAACGCTGTGCGCCTGCAGGTACCAGCTCCCGACGACGCTAAGCCAGCCGAAGAACACCAGCACAGAGATATCGCCAAGACCGATGTAGCCGTAAGGGCGAGTGCCGACGGTATAGGTGATGGCGGCAACGATCGCGAGCCCGCCGAGGACCATAAAACCGATAAAATCGGCCATGGTTTGCCAGGACAGGAACAGCAGCGCCAGGCCGGAGAGACAAATCAGCGCCACGGTGAGAATCAACGCGCGTTTCATCTGCGCCTGGGTAATGGCGCCTTTCTGCATACCGCGCAGCGGGCCGATACGGTCAGGTTTATCGCTGCCTTTTATCGCGTCGCCATAATCGTTGGCCAGATTGGAGAGGATTTGTAATAAACCGGCGGTAATGATGGCCAGCAGCGCAACCCAGGGATCGAAACTGCCCTGATGCCAGGCAAGCGCGGAGCCGACAATGATGGCGGCAAAGGCCAGAGGTAACGTTTTTGGGCGCAGGCTTTCCAGCCAGGCCTGGGTGCGAGTGATTGCGTGTTCGGTCATAAGTCCCGGCCAATAAAAAATGGGGCTCTACCCTTCATACTTCAAGCTGCAGATACGTAGGCTACGCTGATTCACCCCAGTCATGTACTTATGCACACTCCTGGGGATGAATTCCCTTGCCGCATGATTCGGCCTTCGGGACCAGCGCAAGCGCTGTTCAAACGGTTAACCGTTTTGTCCTGCAACTCAAATTAGTAGGGTATCTATAGCCCCATCTAGTGTGATGAAAATATATTGAACCGGATTATAAGATAAAACGGCTCAGATCTTCATCTGCCACCAGAACATCCAGATGCTTACCGACATATTCCGCATCGATGGTGACGGTTTGGCCGTTCATTTCGCTGGCGTCGTAGGAGATGTCTTCGATCAGACGCTCCAGCACGGTATGCAGACGACGGGCACCAATGTTCTCGGTGGTTTCGTTGACCTGCCATGCGGCCTGAGCGATACGCTTGATACCCTCTTCCGTGAATTCGATATTGACGCCTTCGGTCGCCATCAGCGCTTTATACTGCACGGTGATGGACGCGTTCGGCTCGGTCAAAATACGCTCGAAGTCGTGGGTGGTCAGCGCTTTCAGCTCAACGCGAATCGGCAGACGGCCCTGCAGTTCCGGGATTAAGTCAGACGGGCTGGCGACCTGGAACGCGCCGGAGGCGATAAACAGAATGTGATCGGTTTTCACCATGCCGTGCTTGGTGGAGACGGTGCAGCCTTCAACCAGCGGCAGCAGGTCGCGCTGTACGCCTTCACGGGATACGTCAGGGCCGGAGGAGTTGCCGCCGCGCTTACAGATTTTGTCGATTTCGTCGATAAACACGATACCGTGCTGCTCAACGGCGTCGATGGCATCCTGCTTCAGCTCTTCCGGGTTGACCAGCTTCGCCGCCTCTTCTTCAATCAGCAGCTTCATCGCGTCTTTAATTTTCAGCTTACGCGGTTTTTGCTTCTGGCCGCCCAGATTCTGGAACATGGACTGCAGCTGGCTGGTCATCTCTTCCATGCCCGGAGGGGACATGATTTCAACGCCCATCGGCGCAGCCGCGAGATCGATCTCAATCTCTTTATCATCGAGCTGACCTTCGCGCAGTTTTTTACGGAAAGACTGGCGCGCGGCGGAGGGTTCCTGAGGCTGTTCAGCCTGGCCCCAGTTGTTTTTCGCCGGCGGGATCAGCACGTCAAGGATGCGCTCTTCCGCCAGCTCTTCCGCACGATAGCGGTTTTTGTCGATGGACTGCATGCGCACCATTTTGATCGCCGCATCGGTCAGATCGCGGATGATGGAGTCCACTTCCTTACCAACATAGCCGACTTCAGTGAATTTCGTCGCTTCGACCTTGATGAACGGCGCATTGGCGAGCTTTGCCAGACGGCGGGCGATTTCCGTTTTACCGACGCCGGTCGGGCCGATCATCAGAATGTTTTTTGGCGTGACTTCGTGACGCAGCTCTTCGTTGAGCTGCATACGACGCCAGCGGTTACGCAGAGCGATGGCGACGGAGCGCTTGGCTGCGTCCTGGCCGATAATGTGTTTGTCCAGTTCGCTGACAATTTCGCGTGGGGTCATTTCAGACATGGGAGATCCTTACGCTTTGGAGGTCAATTCTTCGATGGTATGGAAGTGGTTGGTATAAATGCAGATATCACCTGCAATACTCAACGCTTTCTCTGCGATATCGCGTGCGCCCATATCGGTATTTTCCAGCAGGGCGCGAGCCGCGGCCTGGGCGTAGGGACCGCCGGAGCCGATAGCAATCAAATCGTTTTCTGGCTGCACCACGTCGCCGTTACCGGTGATGATGAGCGAGGCGTTTTCGTCAGCCACCGCCAGCAGCGCTTCGAGCTTGCGCAGCATCCGGTCGGTACGCCAGTCTTTCGCCAGCTCAACGGCGGCCTTTACCAGGTGGCCCTGATGCATTTCCAGCTTACGTTCAAACAGTTCGAACAGCGTGAAGGCGTCAGCGGTGCCGCCCGCAAAGCCGGCAATCACTTTGTCGTTATACAGGCGGCGCACTTTTTTCACGTTGCCTTTCATTACGGTGTTGCCCAGCGTGGCCTGGCCATCACCGGCAATAACGACATGGCCGTTACGGCGAACACTTACAATTGTAGTCACGAGCAGACCCCTTGGTTGCAAAAGCGGAATAGGGGCCCCGCGGTTTACGCGGGGCAGAATGCAATTATAGATGGGGGGGATTTTGAGGGTTTCAACCCCTGGCGGCGAGACGAATGCAGTTTGCGTGTCCGGCCATTTTCAGCCGTTCAATCATATTGCTGGCGTTTTCTTTGCCTTTCAGCGGCCCAATCACCACGCGATTCCAGCCGTTATTGGTGGTGATGTGCGAGGCGAAGCCTTCAAACGCCAGCTGCGCGCGCACGGTTTCCGCCTGCTCAGCGCCTTTAAAGGAGCCGCACTGGATCATCCAGCTGCGATCGTCTTTTTTCTCCGTCGCGGCGGTTTTCGGCGCTTCTTCTACGCGGGTTACCGGCGCGGCGGCCTGGGCTTTAGGCTGCGCGGTACTGGTATGCGCTGGCGTTTGCAGCAGGTCCTGGTACGGCTGCTGATTAGACGCCGTCTGCCTCGGCTGCTGTTGTACCGGCTTCGGCTGCTCGACGACCCGCGGCTGGGTTCGCGGTTGCTGTACCTGCGTCTGCTGCTGGGCCTGCGCGAGCTGCTGTTGCTGTACCTGCTGCTGAGCTAAACGCTGACGCTGCAAGGTTTGCTGGCGCTGCGCCGGGGTTTGTTCATTCCACGGCACTTCGGTCAGCTGCGTGGGCTGCTGACGCATATCGGCCTGCATCTGCGCCAGCAGCTGGCGCTGCTCGTCCGTCAGCTGCTCCGGCTTCATGACTTCGCCGCCCGCCGTGGGTTCCGTAGGCGCGCGTACCCCGGGCTGACGGCTTTCCAGCTCTTTAATATAGCGCCAACGCTCTTCCGGCTTCGGCGGCAGGCCGTTGCCCGCGGCCTGGCGGTTCTGCAGCGCTTCAGCTTCTTCTTTCTTATGGTGAGTGATGAAGTACAGTCCACCGATAAAGGCCACCAGCACTGCCGCGGCGATGGCCACCATAGTCGGTGAAACCGCCGAAAGGCCGCCTTGTTTGTTCCTTGAGCTTCGCGTATTGCTCTTTTTGCGCCGCGAAGAAGCCGGTTGGCTGCGGCGTACATAATCTCGTTGTGCCACTATCGTTTCGCTGTCTTATTCGTTTTTCAGCCCGCCATGTTACTTAAGCGGCGGGGCTTTGACCAGAAGAGCAGGCCCGAAAGCCTGGTGGTTATGTTCGGATTTTGCGCGTACTGCCGCGAACGATAAGCTCGCAGTCAAGTAATCGTGAACCGCTGCTGACGTTATGACCGTGCAGTTGGTCCAGCAAAAGCAGCATCGCTTCGCGGCCAATATCAAAACGTGGTTGCGCGACGGTCGTCAATGGCGGATCGCAAAATTCAGATAAAGAGATGTTATCAAAACCAATAATAGACAGATCTTCAGGAACTTTCAGGCCGCGACGCTTCGCCAGCGATAATGCGCCCAGCGCCATAATATCGCTATGGCAGAAAATAGCCGTCGGCGGTACCGGCAGCGCCAGCAGCTGTTCCAGCGCGCTGGCGCCGGCTTCATAGGTAAAGTTGCCGCGGGCGATATAGTGCGGATCGACGGTTATCCCGCTGCGACGCAGCGCCTGAACATAGCCCTGCAGGCGGTAATGGCACAGCGGCATCTCTTCCGGGCCGGCGATACAGCCGATACGGCGGTGCCCCAGCTCGTGCAGATAGTTCACGGCGTTAAACGCGGCGGTGAGGTTATCGATATGGACCGTCGGCAGCTCCAGCTCGGGAGCGAATTCATTGGCCATCACCATCGGCGGCAGATTGCGCTGCTCTTCCACGCCCGCATCGAAGGGTAATCGGGAGCCCAGCAGCAGCATGCCATCGATCTGCTTGGTAATGATCAGGTCGATAAAGGTCTTTTCCTGACGGTTCTGGTGGGCGCAATCGCCGATCAGCACCAGGTACTCTTGCTCCGCGGCGGTGACTTCAATACCGCGAATGATCTCGCTGAAGAAGGGGTCGCAGATATCCGGCACAATCACCAGGATGGTGCGCGACTCGTTGCGCTTCATATTGCGCCCGAGCGATTGCGGTAAATAGCCGACTTCAAGCGCGGCCTGCTCAACCCGGTTACGGGTGCTCTGCGAAACCTTATCGGGGTTCATTAACGCTCGGGATACGGTTGCCGTGGAAACGTTTGCCTTTTGGGCAACGTCTTTCATAGTGGCGGCAACGACCTGTTTTTTGGGCTTCACCTGATTTCTCCTCGCTGACTGGCGCAGACACATCCCTGGCGTTCTGACATCAGCAACATTTTTAACAGATAGTACATCCAGAGAGTTACAGAATTTTCATGAAAAACGTGATGACGGTTGAATTTTTCGATCCGCCTCGCAAGAGAAGCCTTAACCTTCAATAGGATCGACGTCCAGAACCCATTTCACTTTTCGCGCTTCCGGCAGCGTGTTAATCAACGCCAGCGTTCCGCTGACGATATGCTGCAGCTGAACGCGCGACGGATGCTGGAGGAGAATTTGCCAGCGCCAGCGGCCGCCGCGCTTTGGCGCCAGCGCCGGAACCGGCCCGAGCACCCACAGTTTCTTATCGGCCAGCGGGCTGGCCTGCAGCAGATTGCGCAGCTGCTGTAAAAAAAGCGGCGCCTGCTGGTTGTTATGATCTTCGGCGCGAATCAGCACGTGGCTGGTCCACGGCGGCAGCTGCATGCTCTGCCGTTCCGCCAGCGCCTCCCCGGCAAACGCGTCGTATCCTTTATAAAGCAGCGTTTGCAGTAACGGGTGCTCCGGGTGGTGGGTCTGCAGGATCACCTCGCCTTGTTTGCCCGCCCGGCCTGCGCGGCCTGAAACCTGGGTGTAGAGCTGAGCGAAGCGTTCCGCCGAGCGGAAATCGGCGGAAAACAGCGCGCCATCGACGTCCAGCAGGGAAACCAGGGTGACATCCGGGAAGTGGTGCCCCTTCGCCAGCATTTGGGTGCCGATAAGAATGCGCGCGCCGCCGCGGTTGACGTCGGCAAGATATTGTTCAAGCGCGCCTTTGCGGCTGGTGGTATCGCGGTCAATTCGGGAAATCGGGATATCGGGAAACAGCGGTCCCAGGGCCTGCTCAAGCTGTTCGGTCCCCAAACCGACCGGTACCAGATGCGTCGAACCGCAGGAGGGGCACTGGCGCGGAATCGGGCGCTGGCTGTCGCAGTGGTGGCAGCGCAGATGATGCTGGGCCTGGTGCAGCGTGTAGTAGCTGTCGCAGCGCGGACACTCCGCTATCCAGCCGCAGTCGTGACACAGCAGCGCCGGCGCGAAGCCGCGACGGTTCAAAAACAGAATCACTTGGTTATCGGCCTGCAGATGCTGGCGCATACGGCCAATCAGCGCCGGAGACAATCCGGCCTGCAGCTGCTGGCCTTTTAAATCCAGGACGTGCTGCTGAGCCGGACGCGCGTTGCCCGCTCGTTTGGTCAGCTTCAGCTGGCGATACTTGCCCTGGCGGACGTTATAGAGCGTCTCCAGCGCCGGGGTCGCCGAGCCGAGGATAATCGGGATTTGCTCGCTATGGGCGCGCCAGACCGCCAGATCGCGAGCGTGATAGCGCCAGCCCTCCTGCTGTTTGTAAGAGCTGTCGTGCTCTTCGTCGATAACGATCACACCGAGGTCTTTAAACGGGGTAAACAGCGACGAGCGGGTACCGATCACAATCGCCGCTTCGCCATTTTTGGCTTTTAGCCACGCGGAGAGGCGTTCGCTGTCGTTCAGCCCGGAGTGCAGCACTTCCACCGGGGCGTTAAAACGGTGGCGGAAACGCGCGATAGTCTGCGGCGTCAGGCCGATTTCCGGCACCATCACCAGCGCCTGGCGACCCTGTGCCAGCACGTTTTCAAGGACGCTTAGATACACTTCCGTTTTGCCCGAGCCGGTGATCCCGGCCAGCAGCCAGGCGGAAAAGCTGTCCGAGGCGCTGTGGATCGCGCCCACGGCGGTGGCCTGTTCGGTGTTAAGACGCAGGCGCTCGCCGGGTACCGAGAAGCCTGCGCGCCAGTCGGTGATGGCCGGCGCTTCGCTGGCCAGTTCCGCCAGGCCTTTACCCCTCAGCGCCTGCAGGGCGGCGTCGTTAAATTCCAGTTCGGCGACCTGATGGCGCCAGATCTTCCCCTGACGCAGCGCCGCCAGCGCCTGCTGCTGTTTCGGTGAGCGCTTAAGGCTATTGATATCAACCGCTTGCCCCTGTTCGGTGGCAAACCAGTACCACATTGGCGCCGCGCTGGCGGGTTTCCCCTGGCGCAGCATGATCGGTAGCGCGTGAAACAGCACATCGCCGATGGGATGATGGTAGTAGTCCGCCGCCCACAGCAGCAGCCGCCAGACCGAAGAGGAGAAGACCGGTTCGGCGTCGAGGACTTCAGCCACCGGCTTGAGTTCGTCGAGCGGCAGTTCACTGCGCTCACTGACCGCCGTTACGATACCTATCCGCTCCTGTTTGCCGAACGGGACGCGCACGCGACAGCCCGCTTTGACCGGCATGCCGTCAGGCAGCAAATAGTCAAAAGTGCGGGGCAGCGGAACGGGCAGGGCAACGTGAGCGACGGGCATTTAATCTTCCTGACTTGAAATCTGGCGGGTTAGTATACACATTGTGATAAGGGCTCGCGGATCAGTTTGCATATGCTGGTCAAATTCTGTATGATTCGCCGCCTTTGATGCGCTTTGTGCGGCATCAAAATCTATTACCCGGCAATTTCGCTTTGCGCAATCGCACCGGGAAATTATTAACATCGCGTGGTGTCTGGCGTTAGGGCTGGAAGAGCGACGCGGCCTTAACTGAGGTTCTCCCATGAAAAAAGATATTCATCCGAAATACGAAGAAGTTACTGCTTCCTGCTCTTGCGGTAACGTCATGAAAATCCGTTCTACCGTAGGTCACGACCTGAACCTCGACGTGTGCGGTAAATGCCACCCGTTCTACACTGGCAAACAGCGTGATGTTGCTACCGGTGGTCGTGTTGACCGCTTCAACAAGCGCTTCAGCGTACCGGGTACCAGCAAGTAATTTGCTGAAGAAGCCGCCTCAGGGCGGCTTTTTTGTCTCTCGCGCGCAACCGCGCAAAAAAAGCAGAAGATTCCTTCTGCTTTTTTTTATGGTTTTAGTATTCCCACGTATCCGGGTCGATGCCCAGCTCGCGCATAATCTCTTTCGCCGCTTGCGGGATTTCATCGCTGCGCTCTTTACGCAGGTCTTCATCGTTAGGCAACGGTTGACCGGTAAAGGCATGCAGGAACGCTTCGCACAGCAGTTCGCTGTTGGTCGCGTGACGCAGGTTATTCACCTGACGACGCGTGCGTTCATCGGTGAGGATTTTTAACACCTTCAGAGGAATGGAAACCGTAATTTTCTTTACTTGCTCACTCTTCTTACCGTGCTCAGCGTATGGGCTGATATATTCGCCGCTCCATTCAGCCATGAGTTACCTTTAATCCTCTATTCATTAGTTAAGGGCCTGAACGCGAGTCCTGGCCATAATTACGCGTAGTTTACCGTAGAGGGGCGCGTCTGACACCAAACAAGCCGCTACGGATGTGCGCTAATGCATATAATTTTAACGGCTATTTCCAGTTTGCTCAATCTATACGCAAAGAAGTTTAGATGTCCAGATGTATTGACGTCTATTATAACAATGATTACTCTGGTGCCTGACTTTTCACCGACTCAGCCCAGGAACTCCCCAACATGACGCGTAAACAGGCCACCATCGCAGTGCGTAGCGGTTTAAATGACGACGAGCAGTACGGTTGCGTTGTCCCGCCCATTCATCTCTCCAGCACCTATAACTTCACCGGATTTAACGAACCTCGCGCCCACGACTATTCTCGTCGCGGTAACCCGACCCGTGATGTGGTGCAGCGCGCGCTGGCGGAGCTGGAGGGCGGCGCGGGGGCGGTTCTGACCAACACCGGCATGTCGGCCATTTTGCTGGTCACCACCGTATTCCTGAAGCCGGGCGATCTGCTGGTGGCGCCGCACGACTGCTACGGCGGCAGCTACCGCCTGTTTGATAGCCTGGCGAAGCGCGGCTGCTATCGCGTGCTGTTTGTCGATCAAAACGACGAACAGGCGCTGAGCGCCGCGCTGGCGGAAAAACCGAAGCTGGTTCTGGTCGAAAGCCCAAGTAATCCATTGCTGAGAGTTGTGGATATTGCGAAAATCTGCGGTCTGGCGCGTGAGGCCGGAGCGGTCAGCGTGGTGGATAACACCTTCCTGAGCCCGGCTTTGCAGAATCCGCTGGCGCTGGGGGCCGATCTGGTGTTGCATTCATGCACCAAATATCTGAACGGCCACTCTGATGTGGTGGCCGGGGTGGTTATCGCCAAAGATCCGGCGACCGTCACCGAACTGGCATGGTGGGCGAATAATATCGGCGTCACCGGCGGAGCGTTTGATAGCTATTTGCTGCTGCGCGGCTTACGTACACTCTCTCCGCGTATGGAAGTGGCTCAGCGCAACGCGCTGGCGATTGTCGACTATCTGAAAACCCAGCCGCTGGTGAAAAAACTGTACCATCCGTCCCTGCCGGAAAACCAGGGGCATGAGATTGCGGCGCGTCAGCAAAAAGGTTTTGGGGCGATGTTAAGCTTCGAGCTGGATGGCGATGAGCAGACGCTGCGTCGTTTCCTGAGCGGGCTATCGCTGTTTACGCTGGCGGAATCGCTGGGCGGCGTGGAAAGTCTGATTTCCCACGCCGCGACGATGACCCATGCGGGCATGGCGCCTGAAGCGCGTGCGGCCGCCGGGATCTCAGAAACGCTTCTGCGGATTTCGACCGGTATTGAAGATGGTGAAGATTTAATTGCCGACCTGGAAAATGGCTTCCGGGCAGCAAACGAGGAATAAACATGAGTGTGATTGCGCAGGCAGGGGCGAAGGGTCGTCAGCTGCACAAATTTGGTGGGAGTAGTTTAGCGGATGCGAAATGTTACCTGCGCGTCGCGGGTATCATGACGGAGTATTCGCAGGCGGGCGATATGATGGTCGTCTCTGCCGCCGGCAGTACCACCAACCAGTTGATCAGCTGGCTGAAGCTCAGCCAGACCGATCGCCTCTCTGCGCATCAGGTGCAACAATCGCTCCGTCGTTATCAGATGGATCTCATTTCTGGACTGCTGTCGCCAGACGCTGCCGATACGCTGATCGCCACGTTTATTCAGGATCTTGAGCGTCTTGCCGGGCTGCTGGATGGCGGCGTCACTGACGCGGTATATGCCGAAGTCGTCGGTCACGGCGAAGTCTGGTCGGCCCGCCTGATGGCGGCGGTGCTGAACCATCTCGGCGTAGAGGCCGCCTGGCTGGATGCGCGTAGCTTCTTACGCGCCGAGCGCTCCCCGCAGCCGCAGGTGGATGAAGGCCTCTCCTATCCGCTTTTGCAGCAGCTGATGGCGCAGCACCCGAACAAACGCCTGGTGGTGACCGGCTTTATCTCGCGTAACAACGCCGGGGAAACCGTTCTGCTGGGGCGTAATGGTTCTGATTATTCCGCCACCCAAATCGGCGCGCTGGCCGGGGCGTCTCGCGTCACTATCTGGAGCGACGTAGCCGGGGTTTACAGCGCGGATCCGCGGAAAGTGAAAGACGCCTGCCTGCTGCCGCTGCTGCGCCTGGATGAAGCCAGCGAGCTGGCCCGCCTGGCGGCGCCGGTGCTGCATGCCCGTACGCTGCAGCCGGTCTCCGGCAGCGATATCGATTTACAATTACGCTGTAGCTACACCCCGGATCAGGGCTCTACGCGCATCGAACGCGTGCTGGCTTCCGGTACCGGGGCGCGCATCGTCACCAGCCATGACGATGTTTGCCTGATTGAGTTCCAGGTGCCCGGCGGTCAGGATTTCAAACTGGCGCATAAAGAGCTGGACGCCATTTTAAAACGCGCCCAGCTGCGGCCGCTGGCGGTTGGCGTACACGCCGACCGTAAGCTGCTGCAGTTCTGCTACACCTCTGAAGTGGCCGACAGCGCGCTGAAGCTGCTGGACGAAGCGGGGCTGCCGGGCGAGCTGCGTCTGCGTCAGAAGCTGGCGCTGGTGGCGATGGTTGGCGCTGGCGTGACCCGTAATCCGCTGCACTGCCACCGTTTCTGGCAGCAGCTGAAAGGCCAGCCGGTAGAGTTTACCTGGCAATCAGAAGAGGGCATCAGCTTGGTTGCGGTGCTGCGCGCCGGGCCGACGGAAAGCCTTATTCAGGGGCTGCATCAGTCGTTGTTCCGCGCGGAAAAACGCATTGGCCTGGTGCTGTTTGGCAAAGGCAATATCGGCTCCCGCTGGCTGGAGTTGTTCGCTCGCGAGCAGACGACGCTCTCCGCTCGTACCGGTTTTGAATTTATTCTTGCCGGGGTCGTGGATAGCCGCCGCAGCCTGCTCAATTATGAAGGCCTCGACGCCAGTCGTGCGCTGGCGTTCTTTAATGATGAAGCGATTGAACAGGATGAAGAGTCGCTGTTCCTGTGGATGCGCGCGCATCCGTACGATGATCTTGTGGTGCTGGACGTGACCGCCAGCGCGCAGCTGGCCGACCAGTACCTGGATTTCGCCAGCCACGGCTTCCACGTTATCAGCGCGAATAAGCTGGCTGGCGCCAGTAGCAGCAGTAAGTATCGCCAGATCCACGACGCGTTCGAGAAGACCGGGCGCCACTGGCTGTACAACGCCACCGTCGGCGCCGGTTTACCGGTCAACCACACGGTGCGCGATTTGATTGATAGCGGCGATACCATTCTGGCGCTGAGCGGTATTTTCTCCGGCACCCTCTCATGGCTGTTCCTGCAGTTTGACGGTACCGTGCCGTTTACTGACCTGGTCGATCAGGCCTGGCAACAAGGACTGACGGAGCCGGACCCGCGCGTCGATCTCTCCGGGAAAGACGTTATGCGTAAGCTGGTGATTCTGGCGCGTGAGGCGGGTTACGACATCGAACCGGATCAGGTGCGCGTGGAGTCCCTGGTGCCTGCCCACTGCGAAGAGGGCTCTGTTGATCACTTCTTCGAGAACGGTGAAGCGCTGAACGACCAGATGCTGCAGCGTCTGGAAGCGGCGCGCGAGATGGGCCTGGTGCTGCGCTACGTCGCGCGTTTTGACGCCAATGGTAAAGCCCGCGTCGGCGTGGAAGCGGTGCGCGAAGAGCACCCGCTGGCGGCGCTGCTGCCGTGTGATAACGTCTTTGCCATTGAGAGCCGCTGGTATCGCGATAATCCGCTGGTGATCCGCGGTCCGGGCGCCGGTCGCGATGTGACCGCCGGGGCGATTCAGTCGGATATCAACCGCCTGGCGCAGCTGCTGTAGCCATAAATACAAGACCAGGCGACGCCTGGTCTTTTCGCTCTAGTGCGCCGCGAAAACGTCTTTGGCGGCAAACAGACCGTTCAGAGCCGCCGGGAATCCGGCATAGACCGCCATCTGCATGATAACTTCCGTAATCTCTTCCTGCGTCAGCCCGACATTTAACCCGGCGGCAATATGCACTTTTAGCTGCGGCGCGGCGTTGCCGAGCGCCGTGAGCGCGGCGATGGTGGCTATTTCACGACTGCGTAAATCGAGTCCCGGCCTGGCGTAAATATCGCCGAAGGGGAACTCAATCAGATAGCGGGCGAAATCGGGGGCGATATCCTTCAGGCTGTTGACGACGGCATCGCCGCCTTTGCCGTCCACGCGCTGTAGCATTTCTTGTCCGGTAGTATAACGTTCGCTGCTCATAGCCTATTCCTCGGTGTGATTATGCGTTACGAGGAAGGTTAGGGAAGTTTAGCGGACTTGAGTAATACCCTTTTCGTGATACCTTTTAAGCATGACAAATTCACGCTTACATACCCTCGATATTCGCCTGCTGCGCTACTTTGCCGTGGTGGCGGAGGAAAATAACATCAGCCGGGCCGCAGAGCGGCTCTTTATCTCGCAGCCGCCGCTGAGCCGCCATATTCGTCATCTGGAAACGCAGCTGGGGGTGACGCTGTTTTTACGCCATACCAAAGGCCTGATCCTTACCGACGAGGGAAGACGGGTGCTGGACATCGTTCGGCCGCTGCTGGCGCTTCAGGAGCACACCCTGGCGGCGCTGAGCCAGCTCTCGGCGCCTGCGCAGCAGCTTCTGCGACTGGGGCTGACGACGGCCTTTGAACAGGGCGTTTTCGCCGCAGCGGAATCCGCTCTAGGGGAACAGACCGGCGCTTTGCATATCACTCGTCAGTCATCACCGGCGCTGGCCCGGCTGGTGCGAAAGGGCAAGCTGGATGCGGCGCTGGTGGCGCTGCCGCTGAATACCGAGGGGCTTCACCTGCATCCTTTGTTTTACCAGGAGCCGCTCATCGCTGCGTTACCCGCATCCTGGCCGGAGGCCGCCACGGCGGACCTGGCGTTAAGCGCGCTCAATCATCGGCCGCTGTTCTGGTTTAGACGCGAGCGTAATCCCGATTTTTTTGACTATACGCGACGTATTTTTGATCGGGCAGGCTATTCGCCCGCTTACGTGGAGGAGCCCGCCGAGCATGATGTTCTGCTGGCGCGCATTGCGCGCGGAGAAGGCATGATCCTCCTGCCGGCATCATTTTCCGCTATCCAGCGTCAGGGGGTGGTTTTTTGTTCTCTGCGTGATGCCAGCCAGCAGCTTCCGCTTAGGCTGGGCGTGGTCACAATGCCCGCAAATGAGGGGTTACGGGAAAGGGTGATAGCAGCCCTTGAAAAATCATTACCTTAGCGAATGCGACTTGAATTAATTTCATCTTGTCTGAATATTCCTCACTGTTTACGCTGATTTTTCTATTGACGCCGGTGCTCTTTTCCGTCATTTTTACATCTGGACGTCTAAACGTATAGAAGTTCGCGACACAACAAACAATAAAATGCGATTGATGAGGTAAGGTATGAGCTTTTTTCACGCCAATCAGCGGGAAGCCCTGAATCAGAGCCTGGCGGAAGTACAGGGCCAGATTAACGTCTCTTTTGAATTCTTTCCGCCGCGCACCAGTGAAATGGAGCAAACCCTCTGGAAATCCATCGATCGCCTGAGCAGCCTGAAGCCGAAGTTTGTCTCCGTGACCTACGGCGCCAACTCCGGTGAACGTGATCGCACCCATAGCATTATCAAAGGCATTAAAGATCGTACTGGTCTGGAAGCCGCGCCGCATCTGACCTGTATCGATGCCAGCCGTGATGAGCTGCGTACCATTGCCAAAGATTACTGGGATAGCGGGATTCGCCATATCGTTGCGCTGCGTGGCGACCTGCCGCCGGGGAGCGGTAAGCCGGATATGTATGCGGTCGACCTGGTCACGCTGCTGAAAGAGGTTGGGGACTTTGATATTTCCGTCGCGGCTTATCCGGAAGTCCATCCTGAAGCTAAAAGCGCGCAGGCTGACCTGCTTAATCTGAAGCGCAAGGTCGACGCCGGCGCCAATCGCGCGATTACCCAGTTTTTCTTTGATGTGGAAAGCTACCTGCGTTTCCGCGACCGCTGCGTCTCCGCAGGTATCGACGTCGAAATTATTCCGGGCATTCTGCCGGTCTCTAATTTTAAGCAGGCGAAAAAATTCGCCGATATGACTAACGTGCGTATCCCGACGTGGATGGCGAAAATGTTTGAAGGTCTGGACAATGACGCCGAAACCCGCCAGTTGGTAGGGGCGAATATCGCCATGGATATGGTGAAGATTCTAAGCCGCGAAGGGGTGAAGGATTTCCACTTCTATACCCTGAACCGCGCGGAAATGAGCTACGCGATTTGCCACACGCTGGGCGTGCGCCCGGCGTAAGCAGGCTTCCTTCTATTCTCTCTTTTCTTTGCGGCGTCGAAGCATATTATTCGGCGCCGCGTGTTCTGGTTATTCCTTAAAAGCATCCTGCTGAAACACTTGTACGATCGATAAAACCAGGCGCCTGAGCAATCAGAGGTGACCATCAGCCAGCAGCAGCGGTACGCTTTGCGTCTTCATCAGAGAAAGGGTATCAGGGGGCAGGCCGGTCTGGCTGATAACGAGGTCAAAGTCGGCCAGACGACCATGGCCCGCAAGGAACGTTTGACCAAATTTACTTCTGTCCGCCAGCAGGATTTTTTGCCGCCCGGCGCGCATCAGCGCTTGCTTGACGTGGGCGTCGGTCATTTTGGGTACCGTTAACTCACCGAGTTCGTTGACGCCCTGAGTACTGAGGAAAACCTTGTCGGCATGGATATGACGAAAGAAATCGGCGGTGCTGAAAGAGATCATCCCCTGGCTGTCATCTTCATATTCGCCAGGCGCCACGATCAATTTTATATTTTTTCTTCCTTTCAGTAGATTAACTACCGGAACGGAGTTGGTTATCACCATGATTTTTTTATCGAAAATAAACTGGGCGAGCGCCAGTGGCGTGGTGCCACAGTCGATAATGATCGTGTCGCCGTCCTCAACCTGCCCGGCGGCTTTCTGGCCAATCAGGTGCTTATCATCGACCATTTGTCTCGATTTTAGCTGAAAGCTGGGCTCGACGCTGGCGCCGCTGGTTAAATAGGCTCCGCCGTAGGTTGTTTTTACAATGCCTTGTTTTTCAAAGAAAGAGAGGTCGCGACGGATGGTCATTTTGGTGACGCCGAACTTGTCGGCGAGTTCATTAACGACGACTTTTTTGTCCTGTTGCAGAATGGCGTAAATGCTCATTCTTCGATCTGATGACTGCATATCTACGATTCACCCAAAGGAAAATCGCACTATAAAACACATCGTTTTGGCTGGCAATGGGGCGTGAAAGGAACATAAAAGAACACGTCCGTCAAAAGACGGACGTGTCTGGAGGGGTTATTCCCACTCTTGCAGGAAGCGCTGGCCGTACTGGTCGGCCACCAGAAGCGCCGCATAGACCTGATCCGGCGTCGCGCCGCCGGGCATATTGTGGATGGTTTCACCTTCCGCGCAGGCGGCTTCCGCCACGGTACGCATTTTGCCCGGGATATCGGCTTTAATATCCAGCTGCGCCAGGGTGATCGGCAGCCCGACGCTATGGCACAGCGCTGCCACCGTTTCAATCTCTTCCACCGGCGCGTTTTCCAGAACCAGCTGCGTGAGCGTGCCGAAGGCCACTTTTTCACCATGATAATAGTGGTGAGCGTCCGGGATGGCGGTCAGACCGTTGTGAATAGCGTGCGCAGCCGCCAGGCCGCCGCTTTCAAACCCGACGCCGCTCAGGTAGGTGTTGGCTTCAATCACCCGTTCCAGCGCCGGCGTCACAACGTGCTGCTCTGCCGCCAGCATCGCTTTTTCACCCTCTTCAATCAGCGTGTTGTAGCACAGTTCAGCCAGCGCCAGCGCCGCCTGGGTGCATTTACCGCCCGCCATAGTGGTCGCGCCGCTGCGGGAGCAGGCACGCGCTTCAAACCAGGTCGCCAGCGCATCGCCGATACCGGCTGCCAGCAGGCGTGCCGGGGCCCCAGCAACGATTTGCGTGTCAACAATCACCATGTTCGGGTTGCGCGGCAGCATCAGATAGCTATCAAACTCGCCATCATCGGAATAGATGACCGAGAGTGCGCTGCACGGCGCATCGGTAGAGGCAATCGTCGGCGCAATAACCACCGGAAGATTCATAAAATGTGCTAATGCTTTTGCGGTATCCAGCGTCTTGCCGCCGCCGATACCGAGCACGGCTGTGCATTGGGCAGAATCGGCGATACCACGCAAGCGATTGATTTCATTGTGTGAGCATTCACCGCCAAATGGAGCGATTTCGCCGACCAGCCCAGCATCCGCCAGGCTTTTACGCAGTTTTTCTTCGGCAAAACCGAGGACAAATTTATCGCCAACGATGAGCCAGCGTTCAGCCAGCGGTTTGAGGTAGCCGCCAAGGCGAGTCATTGCGTCCGCGCCCTGAATATACTTACCGGGTGATTGAATAATGCGATCCATTTCTATTCCTCCTGGATGACCGTGATGCCACCCCCCTGGGCGGCTCGCCGATCGGGTTACAGGTTCAGAGTTCCAAAGGCGTTATTCCAGTCCTGCTCAAACTTCTCAATGGCTGACTCTACCGCAGGGGTACCGAGCATTTGTTGCGCTACGTCTAACGGAAGGGTAATAGCTTCGCAACCGGCTAACAGGCAGTCCAGAGCCTGACGAGGCGTCTTAAAGCTGGCGGCCAGCACTTTGCTTTCCGGCGCATGCAGTTCCAGCAGGGATTGCAGTTCCTGGACCATACGGATGCCGTCACCGCCCTGGGCGTCGACGCGGTTCACGTAAGGCGCAACGTATTTTGCCCCAGCGAGCGCGGCCAGCAGACCCTGAGAGGCGCTGTAGACCGCTGTGCCAAGCGTAGGGATGCCTTCTTTTTTCAACAACTTGATAGCGGCAAGGCCTTCAGCAGTCACCGGAATTTTTACTACAATACCGGGGACGGCGTTGCTCAGGCGTTTGGCTTCCTCCACCATGCCCTGCGCGTCGCGGCTCATGGTCTGGGCGAACAAAATACCTTCCGGGCCGACGGCTTTTTGCAGGCGCGGCAGAACATCCCAAACCGGCGTTTTACCGGCAGCGATAATGCTGGGGTTGGTGGTGACTCCAGCCAGCGGATAGATACGTGCCAGGCGTTCAACTTCTGCTACGTTTGCGGTGTCCAGATAGAGTTCCATGATGCTTTCCTCAGTGCTTAATTCGGTAGTGTCGTTGAGGTAAGAATACGGCTTTCACTCGACGGGTCGCCAGATGACAAATTTGCCAAAAACTGGATAAATGTACGCATTATGAGTAAGGATGATTTAGATCACGTTTATCCCGTCATCCGGATTAAGGCCGGAATAAAAGCGCGCACAAAAGTCAGGTTTAACACACAAAAGTCTAGTTTTTTGCCGGGGCTGTTTTTTCCGTCAGCTGGCTGTGATATTGACGGCGATACTCCGACGGCGAGCGTTCGGTGTTTTTGCGAAACAGGCGGCAGAAGTAGTTGCTGTCGGCGAAACCGCAGGCGTGGGCGATATCTTTCACTTTCATATCGTGGCCTTTTAACAGCATTCTGGCCTGCTCCAGGCGGATGTGATTCAGATACTCGTTAAAGCCCATTGGCCCGCATTTCTGGAACAGGTGGGATAGATAGTTTGGCGAGAGATAAAACGCCTGCGCCACCGACTCCCGAGTTAACGGGTCGGCAAAGTGGGCGTCAATATGCTTACGAATCGCTTCAAAAAGCGCCTGGCTGCGCGATGAGGTTTGTACCTGGCTGCCCAGCAGATCGGCACAGTGGCTGAGCAGGCTGGTGACAATAAAGCGGGCCGTGTGCTGCTCCCGCGGCTGCATCTGCATTTCATTCAGCGCCTGCAGCAGAAAAGAGCCGACCCGGGGACCGCGGCGCGGAACCTGCTGTTTATCCAGCACGTTAAGCGCGCTGCCGTCCCAGTGGCGCAGGACGAATTCCAGCTGCTGTTTACCAAATAAGATAGTGAGCAGAGTGGAGGGCGCCAGCCATTGCGGGTCATTCCATCCGCCAGCGGGAATATACAGCACATCGTGCGGCATGAGCTGGGCGCGATCGGCTTTAATCGCCGGATCGTGAAGCTGACCCGCAAGCATGATTTCGAGGCGCGGAAAATCGACGCATAGCGCATTCTCAGAAGCTGGCCTGGTCTCGGTGGAAAAGCGAATCTTTCCCACGACCGCCGGGCCTTTAACAAAAGAATCAATGACCTGATTAATGTCGCTATCCATTCTCTCTCCGCGTAATGCGATCTTTTTTCATCATACCTAACAAACTGGCAGAGGGAAAAGCCGCGCGGTTTTTCTGCGAAGTGTATTGTAAAATTTGTTTGATATGTTATATCGTAACATATTATTGCAAACATAAACTCAGGAGAGAGTGATGACCAAAAAGATTTCCGCCCTAGCGTTTGGCATTGGCATGGTAATGGCGAGCAGCCAGGCTTTTGCCCACGGTCACCATAGTCATGGCCCGGCGCTGACCGAAGCGGAACAAAAGGCGAGTGAAGGCATTTTTGCTGACCAGGACGTAAAGGACAGGGCGCTGAGCGACTGGGAGGGGATCTGGCAGTCGGTTAACCCCTATCTGCTGAACGGGGATTTAGATCCGGTTCTGGAGCAGAAGGCCAAAAAGGCCGGTAAAAGCGTGGCGGAATATCGGGAATATTATAAGAAGGGCTACGCTACCGATGTCGACCAGATTGGTATCGAGGATAACGTCATGGAGTTTCACGTCGGGAAAACCGTCAACGCCTGTAAGTACAGCTATTCCGGTTACAAAATTCTGACCTACGCATCCGGTAAAAAAGGCGTGCGCTACCTGTTCGAATGCCAGCAGGCGGATTCAAAAGCGCCGAAGTTTGTTCAGTTTAGCGATCACACCATCGCGCCACGCAAGTCCCAGCATTTCCACATCTTTATGGGCAATGAGTCCCAGGAAGCGCTGCTGAAAGAGATGGATAACTGGCCAACCTACTATCCTTATGCGCTGCATAAAGAGCAGATTGTCGACGAAATGCTGCACCACTAATAAAAAATAGCTCCGGTAAACGCGATGCTTACCGGAGCTACGGTTTTTAACCCGGCTCGCGCTACGCTTAGCCGGGCTACAGGTTTCTCAAGGCGAACTAGCCGGTATTACGCATACCTGCCGCGACGCCGGCGATGGTGACCATCAGCGCTTGTTCAACGCGCGGATCCGGTTTTTCGCCTTTCTCTTCTGCCAGACGCGAACGGTGCAGCAGCTCGGCCTGGAGCACGTTCAGCGGGTCGGTATAGATATTACGCAACTGAATAGACTCCGCGATCCACGGCAGGTCCGCCATCAGGTGGGAGTCGTTGGCGATGGCCAGCACCACGTTAATATCGGCGGACAGCAGTTTGCGCAGCTCTTCGCCGAGCTTCCACAGTTCTGGTTTCACCAGACGCTGATCGTAATATTCCGCCAGCCACAGGTCGGCTTTTGAGTAGACCATCTCCAGCATGCCGAGGCGGGTCGAGAAGAACGGCCAGTCGCGGCACATGCTTTCCAGATCGCTCTGCTTGCCGCCTTCGACGACTTTTTGCAACGCGGCGCCGGCGCCCAGCCAGGCTGGCAGCATCAGGCGGTTCTGCGTCCACGCGAAGATCCACGGAATGGCGCGTAGCGACTCGACGCCGCCGGTCGGGCGACGTTTGGCCGGACGCGAGCCCAGCGGCAGTTTACCCAGCTCCTGCTCCGGCGTTGCGGAACGGAAATAAGGAACAAAATCTTTATTTTCACGCACGTAGCCGCGGTACATCTCGCAGGAGACGTCTGACAGCTCGGCCATGATGTCGCGCCATTGCGCTTTGGGCTCCGGCGGCGGCAGCAGGTTGGCTTCCAGAATCGCGCTGGTATAGAGCGACAGGCTGCTGATGGTGACTTCCGGCAGGCCGTATTTAAAGCGGATCATCTCGCCCTGTTCGGTGACGCGCAGGCCGCCTTTCAGGCTTCCCGGAGGCTGAGAGAGCAGGGCCGCGTGCGCCGGCGCGCCGCCGCGACCGATAGAACCGCCGCGACCGTGGAACAGGGTCAGCTCAATACCGGCTTTTTCACAGGTCTTAATTAAGGCGTCCTGCGCCTGGTACTGCGCCCAGGAAGCGGCCATAACCCCCGCATCTTTCGCCGAGTCGGAGTAGCCAATCATGACCATCTGTTTGCCCTGGATAAAGCCGCGATACCAGTCGATATTCAGCAACTGGGTCATGACGTCGTCGGCGTTATTCAGGTCGTCCAGGGTTTCGAACAGCGGAGCGACCGGCAGCGCGAAGCCGATACCGGCCTCTTTCAGCAGCAGATGCACAGCCAGGACGTCAGACGGCGTTTTGGCCATCGAAATCACGTAGGCCGCAATCGAGCCGCGCGGCGCTTCGGCGATCACTTTGCACGTCTCAAGCACTTCGCGAGTTTCTTCGCTTGGCTCCCACTGGCGCGGCAGCAGAGGGCGTTTGGAGTTCAGTTCGCGGATCAGGAAGGCCTGTTTATCGGCTTCTGACCAGCTTTCATAGTCGCCGATGCCGAGATAGCGGGTCATTTCGCCCAGCGCTTCGGTGTGGCGGGTACTTTCCTGACGGATATCGATACGCACCAGCGGTACGCCAAAGGCTTTTACGCGGCGCAGGGTGTCGAGCAGCTCGCCATTGGCGATAATGCCCATGCCGCAGGCTTGTAGCGACTGGTAACAGGCGTAAAGCGGTTCCCACAGCTGCTCGTTTTGCGTGATAAGACCCGCAGGTTTCGGCAGTTTCTGCCCTTTCAGGCGCGCCTCCAGCCAGGCCTGCGTCTCCATCAGCTGCGTGCGCAGCTTTTTCATCAGGTAACGATAGGGTTCCTGCGCGCCTTCCGCGCCGGCCAGATCGCGCAGCTCATCGGTGCACTCGACCATCGATAGCTCGGAAATCAGCACCTGGACGTCTTTCAGGAACAGATCGGTTGCTTTCCAGCGGCTGAGCAGCAAGACGTGGCGGGTAATGTCGGCGGTCACGTTCGGGTTGCCGTCGCGGTCGCCGCCCATCCAGGAAGTAAAGCGAACCGGAACAAAGTCGACCGGCAGCCGATAGTTCAGGTTGTCTTCCAGCTGTTCATTCAGCTCGCGCAGGTAGTTTGGCACGCCTTCCCACAGGCTATTTTCAACAACCGCGAAGCCCCATTTCGCTTCATCCACCGGGGTCGGGCGATGTTTGCGGATTTCATCGGTGTGCCACGACTGGGCAATCAGCTGGCGCAGACGGCGCATGACCTGATGACGTTCATAGTCCGCAATGTCGTTGTTATCGAGCTGCTTCAGGCAGCTGTTGATTTCACCCATCTTATGGATCAGCGTACGACGCGTGATTTCGGTCGGGTGCGCGGTCAGCACCAGTTCCAGCGACAGGGATTCAACGGCTTGCTTAATAATGTTTTCGTTGAGGTCGGGTTGCTCTTTAAGCTTTCTCAGGGTGCGGGCAATCACTTCAGGATTACTGGCCGCTTCGCCTTTTGGCGAAATGCTGTGGTATTGCTCAGCGGTATTCGCCAGGTTCAGAAACTGGCTAAAGGCGCGCGCCACCGGCAGCAGCTCGTCGTTGGACAAGTTTTGCAACGTGGTGAGCAGTTCCTGGCGGTTGGCTTCATTGCCAGCGCGAGAAGATTTGGACAACTTACGGATAGTTTCGACACGATCAAGAATGTTTTCTCCTAGCGCATCCTTGATGGTGTCGCCCAGCACCTTACCGAGCATACTGACATTACTACGCAAAGCGGAATATTGTTCGTTCATGTTACCCCAGACACCCCATCTCATTTTATTTTGTTATATCCGGCGCTCGATAATTTGAGCAGTGGATAAGCAACCGTCTTTTATAAAGCCACGTAAAAACCCCCACGTCAATTGTTGCGAAATCGCTTCAGCAAACGAATAAATGGCGGCAATTTGCGAAATTTAACTCGGAGGTCGCTTGATAAGTGTTGCTTATGAAAATGTGATAATTGTCACCCTCTCGCGTCGATGAAATCGCCCGAGAGGATGCGTATTTAATGCCAGCAAAAATGGTGGACCACCTGAGTGATGAGCTCGCGGGTCGGCTTAATAAAGCGCGTTTCCAGGTACTCATCCGGCTGGTGGGCCTGGTTGATAGAGCCCGGGCCTAATACCAGCGTCGGGCAGAGGGTCTGAATAAACGGCGCTTCGGTACAGTAGTTCACCACGTCGGTTTGCGCGCCGAGGAGTTTTTCTACGACCTCAACCAGTTTATGGTCCGGCGGACATTCGTAACCGGGGATCGGCGGATGCAGTTCAGAAACGGTCAGGCGGCCAGGCCAGCGCTCGCTCACCGGCGCCAGCGCCTCGTTCAGCAGCCCGTTGAGATCGTTGAGCGTCATTCCAGGCAGCGGACGAATATCCATATGCAGTTCGCAGCAGGCGCAAATGCGGTTGGAGGCATCGCCGCCGTGGATGGCGCCGAGATTCAGCGTCGGCCAGGGAACGGTAAAGGCGGCATAGTGATAACGCTCTTTTAAGTCGTCGCGCAGCTGCATGATGCGGCCAATGGCGTCGTGCATCAGTTCAATCGCGTTGACGCCGCGTGCCGGGTCGCTGGAGTGGCCCGACTGCCCCTGAATGCGAACCGCGTTGGACATGTGGCCTTTGTGCGCGCGTATCGGCTGCAGCGATGTGGGCTCGCCGATAATGGCGCAATCCGGTCGCAGCTGGGTCGTCTCGGCGAAGTAGCGGGCGCCGGCCATGCTGGTCTCTTCATCGGCCGTCGCCAGAATATAGAGCGGCTTTTTCAACTGAGTGACGTCAACGTCGCGCAGGGCGTCAAGAATAAAAGCGAAGAAGCCTTTCATATCCGCGGTGCCGAGACCATACAGCTTATTGTCGTGCTCGGTCAGGGTAAAAGGGTCGCGGGTCCAGCGGCCATCATCAAACGGGACGGTATCGGTGTGCCCGGCAAGCAGCAGGCCGCCAGCGCCGTGGCCGCTGCTGGCCAGCAGGTTGAATTTATTGCGCGTGTCCGGGACTGGCTGAACTTCAACATTAAAGCCGATATCGCGGAACCAGCCAGCCAGTAAATTGATTAAAGACTCATTGCTTTGATCCAACGCCTCTTCGGTTGCGCTGATGGAGGGTGTGGCGATCAGCGCGCGGTAAATCTCGATAAAGGGCGGTAATTTGTTTTTCATTGTTGACACACCTCGGGTCGTGATAGTATCAATATTCATGCATTATTTGTGAATAAAAATACATTATCGTTGAGCGTAAGAAAACCCATCGAATGTAAGGATGATGCTCTTACGGCTCAGCAGGGTGGGGAAGGCAACGGTCTTCCAGGGCAAATATACGTAAGCAAGAAGGTGAAGAGCCCCAATGTTGAACACGCTGATTGTGGGCGCCAGCGGTTATGCCGGCGCAGAGCTAGTGGCCTATGTAAATCGCCATCCTCATATGACCATAACCGCATTGACGGTCTCCGCGCAAAGCAATGATGCGGGAAAATTAGTTTCCGATTTGCATCCGCAGCTGAAAGGCATTGTCGATCTGCCGCTGCAGCCGATGTCCGATATCAGCGAGTTTAGCGCCGGAGTCGATGTCGTTTTTCTGGCTACCGCGCACGAGGTCAGCCATGACCTGGCGCCGCAGTTCCTCGCCGCTGGCTGCGTCGTGTTCGATCTCTCCGGGGCGTTTCGCGTGAATGACGGCGCCTTCTATGAAAAATATTACGGTTTCACTCATCAGCATCCTGAACTGCTGGAGCAGGCGGTTTACGGCCTGGCCGAGTGGAGCGTCGAAAAGCTAAAAGAAGCCAATCTGATCGCCGTACCGGGCTGCTACCCGACGGCGGCTCAGCTGTCGTTAAAACCGCTGATCGACGCGGGGCTGCTGGATCTTAACCAGTGGCCGGTGATCAACGCGACCAGCGGGGTCAGCGGTGCCGGGCGTAAAGCCTCTATCGGCAATAGCTTCTGCGAAGTCAGCCTGCAACCTTACGGCGTTTTCAACCACCGTCATCACCCGGAAATTTCAACCCACCTGGGCGCGGATGTGATTTTTACCCCGCATCTGGGCAATTTTAAGCGTGGGATTCTGGAGACCATTACCTGCCGTCTGAAGCCCGGCGTGAGCAAAGAGCAGGTCGCGGCGGTGTTCCAGCAGGCCTATGCGGATAAACCGCTGGTACGTTTATACGATAAAGGTGTCCCTGCATTGAAAAATGTCGTGGGTCTGCCATTCTGTGATATCGGTTTTGCGGTCCAGGATGAACACATCATCGTGGTGGCGGCGGAAGACAACCTGCTGAAAGGCGCGGCCGCGCAGGCCGTGCAGTGCGCTAATATTCGTTTCGGCTTCGCTGAGACGCAGTCTCTTATTTAAGGTGTGATGATGAATCCTTTAATTATCAAACTCGGCGGCGTCCTGCTGGATAGCGAAGAAGCGCTGGAGCGCCTGTTTACGGCGCTGGTGAACTACCGCGAATCCCATCAGCGCCCGCTGATTATTGTGCACGGCGGCGGCTGCGTGGTGGATGAGCTCATGAAGCAGCTCAACCTGCCGGTAAATAAGAAAAACGGTCTGCGGGTCACGCCAGCGGATCAGATCGACATTATTACCGGCGCGCTGGCGGGAACCGCCAATAAAACGCTGCTGGCGTGGGCGAAGAAGCACGGCCTGGCTGCCGTTGGGCTATTCCTCGGCGACGGCGATAGCGTCAAAGTGACGCAGCTTGATGAAGAGCTCGGTCATGTCGGATTCGCTCAGCCGGGTTCTCCGGCGCTGATTAACACGCTGCTGGCGGGCGGTTATATGCCGGTCGTTAGCTCCATCGGCGTCACCGATGAAGGCGAGTTGATGAACGTCAACGCCGACCAGGCGGCGACCGCGCTGGCGGCAACGCTCGGCGCAGACCTGATTCTGCTGTCTGACGTGAGCGGCATTCTTGATGGCAAAGGGCAGCGCATTGCGGAAATGACCGCCGAGAAGGCTGAACAGCTGATCGAGCAGGGCATTATCACCGACGGCATGATCGTCAAAGTGAATGCGGCCCTGGACGCGGCGCGGACATTAGGCCGCCCGGTCGATATCGCCTCCTGGCGCCACGCGGAGCAGCTCCCGGCGCTGTTTAACGGCACGCCGATCGGCACGCGTATTCTGGCATAATCAATTTATCATTTTGTCGGCCCGGTAAGCGCAGCGCCGCCGGGCAATAAAATTCAAAGATATTAAGGAAGCATGTTATGGCACTTTGGGGTGGGCGTTTTACTCAGGCAGCGGATCAGCGGTTCAAACAGTTCAACGACTCTTTGCGCTTTGACTATCGCCTGGCGGAGCAGGATATCGTTGGCTCTGTCGCCTGGTCCAAAGCGCTGGTGACGGTGGGTGTTTTGACTGCTGATGAACAACAGCAGCTGGAAGAGGCGCTGAACATTCTGCTGGAAGACGTGCGGGCTAACCCGCAGCAGATCCTCGAAAGCGATGCGGAAGATATTCATAGCTGGGTGGAAGGTAAGCTGATCGACAAAGTCGGCCAGCTGGGCAAAAAGCTGCACACCGGGCGTAGCCGTAATGACCAGGTGGCGACCGACCTGAAGCTGTGGTGCAAAGATACCGTTGTGGAACTGCTGTCGGCGAATCGTCAGCTACAAAGCGCGCTGGTCGAGACGGCGGAGAATAACCAGGACGCCGTCATGCCGGGCTATACTCACCTGCAGCGCGCGCAGCCGGTGACGTTCGCCCACTGGTGTCTGGCCTATGTCGAAATGCTGGCGCGTGATGAAAGCCGTCTGCAGGATGCGCTTAAACGTCTGGACGTCAGCCCGCTGGGCTGCGGAGCGCTGGCGGGTACCGCCTATGAAATCGATCGTGAACAGCTTGCCGGCTGGCTGGGCTTCGCATCGGCGACCCGCAATAGCCTGGACAGCGTGTCCGATCGCGATCACGTACTGGAACTGCTGTCCGATGCCTCAATCGGTATGGTTCACCTGTCGCGTTTTGCCGAAGATCTGATCTTCTTCAATACCGGCGAAGCGGGCTTTGTTGAGCTTTCTGACCGCGTGACTTCTGGCTCATCCCTGATGCCGCAGAAGAAAAACCCGGATGCGCTGGAGCTGATCCGCGGTAAATGCGGCCGCGTGCAGGGCGCGCTGACCGGCATGATGATGACCCTCAAGGGGTTGCCGCTGGCCTACAATAAAGATATGCAGGAAGATAAAGAAGGGCTGTTTGACGCGCTTGATACCTGGCTCGACTGCCTGCATATGGCGGCGCTGGTGCTCGACGGTATTCAGGTAAAACGCCCGCGCTGCGAAGAAGCGGCGCAGCAGGGTTATGCGAATGCCACCGAACTGGCGGATTATCTGGTTGCTAAAGGCGTGCCGTTCCGTGAAGCGCACCATATTGTCGGTGAAGCGGTGGTCGAGGCCATTGCCCAAGGCAAGCCGCTGGAAGATCTGCCCCTGGCCGATTTACAGAAATTTAGCCGCGTTATCGCCGAGGATGTCTATCCAATCCTGTCGCTGCAGTCGTGTCTGGATAAGCGTGCGGCTAAAGGCGGCGTTTCTCCTCAGCAGGTTGCTCAGGCGATTGCCGACGCTAAACAGCGCCTGGTTTGAGTCGTCTGCGGGGCTGCCTGTAAGGTGGTCAATATATGAAGCTCGGGCAACGCCCGGGCTTTTTTTATGCCAAAAAAAAGCGGACACAAGGTCCGCAAAAGTTCACGTTGGCTTTAGTTATCCGGGTAGAAAACTGTTGAGGAAGCGCGATGATTTTCTGCAGTTTTCCTCATTTATGGGTTTATTATTGAACAGAAACCTTGATAGGGATAATCGTTCGTTGCTATTCTATCTATCGCCATGGACTATCGTGGCGATGGAGGATGAATAATGAATATTCGCGATCTTGAATATCTGGTAGCGCTAGCCGAACACCGCCACTTCCGCCGTGCGGCGGATTCTTGCCACGTCAGCCAACCTACGCTTAGCGGGCAAATCCGTAAGCTGGAGGATGAGCTCGGCGTGATGTTGCTGGAACGCACCAGCCGTAAGGTTCTGTTCACCCAGGCAGGGCTGCTGCTGGTGGATCAGGCGCGTACCGTGCTACGCGAAGTCAAAGTGCTGAAGGAAATGGCAAGCCAGCAGGGAGAGACCATGTCCGGGCCGCTGCATATTGGGCTGATCCCGACGATTGGCCCTTATCTGCTGCCGTTGATTATCCCGATGCTGCATCAGACCTTTCCCAAGCTGGAAATGTACCTGCATGAAGCACAAACCCATCAGCTTTTAGCGCAGCTTGATAGCGGTAAGCTCGACTGCGCGATTCTGGCGCTGGTCAAAGAGAGCGAAGCGTTTATTGAGGTGCCGCTGTTTGATGAGCCCATGATGCTGGCTATTTACGAAGATCACCCGTGGGCGAACCGCGAGTGCGTGCCGATGTCGGACCTGGCCGGTGAAAAGCTGCTGATGCTGGAAGACGGCCACTGCCTGCGCGATCAGGCGATGGGTTTTTGCTTTGAAGCGGGCGCCGATGAAGATACGCATTTCCGGGCGACCAGCCTCGAAACGTTGCGTAACATGGTGGCTGCCGGTAGCGGCATCACGCTGCTGCCAGCCTTAGCCGTGCCGCAGGAGAGAAAGCGCGATGGCGTGGTCTATGTGCCCTGTATCAAGCCGGAACCGAGACGTACCGTGGGGCTGGTTTATCGCCCGGGTTCGCCGCTGCGTAGCCGCTATGAACATCTGGCAGAGGCCATCCGCGGGAAGATGGATGGCCATTTCGATACCGCGTTAAAACAGGCGGTTTAAGCCATTTAACGCGGCTACCCGATAGGCTTCCGCCATCGTCGGGTAGTTAAAGGTGGTGTTAACGAAGTACTCAATGGTGTTACCACCGCCTTTCTGCTCCATTATCGCCTGGCCGATGTGAATAATTTCGGCCGCGCGCTCGCCAAAGCAATGAATCCCAAGGATCTCTTTCGTTTCGCGATGAAACAGGATCTTCAGCGTACCGACGCTCATGCCGACAATCTGCGCTCGCGCCAGATGCTTGAACTGCGCGCGCCCTACCTCGTAAGGCACTTTCATGGCCGTCAGTTGCTGCTCGGTTTTGCCAACGGAGCTGATTTCCGGAATGGTGTAAATACCGGTAGGGATATCTTCAATCAGATGCGCCGAGGCTTCGCCTTTCACCAGCGCCTGGGCTGCGATGCGGCCCTGGTCGTAGGCGGCAGAGGCCAGGCTCGGGTAGCCAATCACATCGCCGACGGCATAAATATGCGGCAGGGCGGTTTGATACATGCTGTTGACCTTCAGCTGACCGCGGCTATCGGTTTGCAGGCCGATATTTTCCAGCGCCAGAGAGTCGGTATTCCCGGTGCGGCCGTTAGCGTACAGCAGGCAGTCCGCTTTGAGCTTTTTACCGGATTTCAGGTGCATGATGACGCCATCATCCACGCCCTCAATCTTTTCGTACTCTTCATTGTGGCGAATGACTACGCCGCTGTTCCAGAAGTGATAGGAGAGGGAGTCGGACATTTCCTGATCGAGAAACGCCAGCAGGCGATCGCGGGTGTTGATCAGATCCACCTTCACTTCCATTCCGCGGAAGATCGACGCATATTCGCAGCCGATCACCCCGGCCCCATAAATGATCACATGGCGCGGTTCGTGGTGCAGGCTCAGGATCGAGTCGCTGTCATAAATGCGCGGGTGATGGAAGTCGACGTCTGCCGGATGGTACGGGCGTGAACCACAGGCAATCACGAACTTTTCCGCCGTCACCGTTTCCACGGTACCGTCGTGGCACTCCAGCGCGATAGTGTGCTCATCAACAAAATGGGCATTGCCCTGCAGGATTTCGCAGTGGTTACGCTCATAGAAACCCTGACGCATATGGGTTTGCTGGTTAATGACGCTGTCTGCATGGTTCAGGATGTCGGCGAAGGAAGAACGAAGAAGACGGGAATGGTCGCTGTAGAGGGGATTTTGGTTAAACTCGATAATACGGCTGACGGCATGGCGGAGGGCTTTTGACGGGATGGTACCCCAGTGGGTACAACCGCCGCCGACGTTATGGTAGCGCTCAATGACGGCAACGCGTGCTCCCTGTTTCACCAGCCCCATGGCGGCACCTTCTCCGCCAGGACCGGAACCAATCACAATTGCATCATAATCCCAAGAGTGTGACATGGCATTACTCACCTGTTTTATACATAAAATAAACACGATGATAACATTTGCCGCGCTTTAACCCAATTATCGTTGTGCTTTTTTGCGGCATAAAAGCAGAAACAGCTCGTAAACAATCATTCACAATCCAGTGTAAACCGATTGGTTCTGATCTCTGGTATAGTGCCGGAAGGGCTTATGGAAGGATTCAGACAACGTGATGGGCGTAAGAGCGCAACAAAAAGAAAAAACCCGGCGTTCGCTGGTGGAAGCGGCATTTAGTCAGCTAAGCGCTGAACGCAGTTTTGCCAGCTTAAGCCTGCGCGAAGTTGCGCGGGAAGCGGGGATCGCCCCGACGTCCTTCTATCGCCATTTTCGTGATGTCGATGAGCTTGGTCTGACCATGGTGGATGAAAGCGGGCTTATGCTGCGCCAGCTGATGCGCCAGGCGCGCCAGCGTATTGCGAAAGGCGGCAGCGTCATTCGCACCTCTGTTTCCACCTTTATGGAATTTATTGGCAACAATCCGAACGCCTTCCGCCTGCTGCTGCGGGAACGATCCGGTACGTCTGCGGCGTTTCGCGCCGCCGTGGCGCGTGAAATTCAGCATTTTATCGCGGAACTTGCCGACTATTTAGAAATCGAAAACCATATGCCGCGCGCCTTTACCGAAGCGCAGGCTGAAGCTATGGTCACCATCGTATTTAGCGCTGGCGCCGAGGCTCTCGATGTGGGCCCGGAGCAGCGTCGACAGCTGGAAGAACGCCTGGTGCTGCAGCTCAGAATGATCTCGAAAGGCGCGTATTACTGGTATCGCCGTGAACAAGAAAAAATATCAAATCATTCCGAATAACGTGAAGGACGAGCAATGAAACACTCAGTACAAGATAGAGGTACGCTGCTGCTGGCGCTGATCGCAGGTTTATCCATTAATGGTACCTTCGCCGCGCTATTCAGCTCCATTGTCCCTTTTTCCATCTTCCCTATTTTGTCGTTGGTGCTGACGGTTTACTGCCTGCATCAGCGCTATCAGAATCGTAGTATGCCCGTGGGTTTGCCGGGGCTTGCCGCAGCCTGCTTTATTCTCGGCGTGCTGGTTTACAGCACCGTCGTGCGCGCGGAATATCCGGACATCGGCTCTAACTTCTTCCCGGCGGTTCTGTCGGTGATTATGGTGTTCTGGATTGGCTACAAGTTGCGCAATCGCAAGAACGCGGTCGCGGAATAATCTTTCCCCCGGCAACAGCGTTGTTGCCGGGTTTTCTCACCCGACTTTACTTCTTCGTCAACAGCACGCCGCATTCCATATGATGGGTATACGGGAACTGGTCGAACAGCGCCAGGCGCGCGATCTCGTGGGTCTCACTGAGCGTTTCCAGGTTCTGGCATAGGGTCTCAGGATTGCAGGAGATATACAGAATACGCGGGTACGCCTGCACCATTTTCTCCGTCTCGCTATCCAGCCCGCTGCGCGGCGGATCGACAAAAATCGTCTCACACTGATAGCTCTTCAGGTCGATATCCTGTAGACGATTAAACTGCCGTACGCCGTTCATCGCCTGGGTAAACTCTTCCGCCGACATGCGGATAATCTGCACGTTATCAATGTGGTTCGCTGCAATATTGTATTGCGCCGCCGCGACGGACGGTTTGGCGATTTCCGTTGCCAGCACCCGTTCGAAATTACGCGCCAGCGCCAGCGAAAAGTTGCCGTTACCGCAGTACAGCTCAAGCAGGTCGCCGGTTGCGTCTTTGGTAGCATCGATAGCCCACTCCAGCATCTGGACGTTCATCGCCGCGTTCGGCTGGGTGAAGCTATTCTCAACCTGACGATAGATCATTTCGCGCCCGCCAACTGGCAAACGTTCATCGATATAGTCCTGATCCAGCTCGATTTTCGTCTTTGTGGCGCGGCCAATCAGGTGCACATTCAGATTTTGCGCCCGCAGCGCATCGCGGAAGCGCTCAGCCTGCTGACGCCATTCGTCGTCAAGCTTCTTATGATACAGCAGTGATATCACGGCCTGATTACTCAGGGTGGTCAGATAATCCACCTGAAACAGTTTATGACGCAGTACCGGGTTATCGCGTACACCTTCAATCACCGCGGCCATCAGCTGATTAATCAACTCGCTGGCGGCCGGGAAGGTATCGACGCGGATACGGGATTTGGTCTGCTGATCGAACATAATGTGGTACAGATCGTCGCCATCGTGCCACAGACGGAACTCTGCGCGCATACGATAGTGGCTGATCGGCGAACGAAACACTTCCGGAACCTGGGCGCTGAAAGGCGCCATCATTTTCTGCAAACGGACGACTTTTTCTGCCAGCTGCGCTTCATATTGTTCGGTAGGAAGGTGTTCGGGGGTCATGATGCATCCTGAATAAAATAAGTACGCGGGGGATTGTAGGGAAAGCGCCGGGGATGTCCAGCCCTGATGATATAAGGAAATATAACGGTAGAAGTCTGGACATCTATATGTTTCTGATTATAGCATCGTGCTACCGGTCCTATGAGTTAATAGGGAATCCAGTGTAAATCTGGAGCTGACGCGCAGCGGTAAGGAAAAGTGGGATGAGCGCATTATGCAGACACTGCGGTTATTTAGCGGGAAGTCCTCATCCATCAAACACTCCAAGCCCGAAGACCTGCCGGAATACGTCGCATTTGGTTTCTATCATCGCGTGCTACTGATAGAGCCGGCGGCATCCTTTGTTTATTACGGATGCTTTAAAATGATTAAAAAAGCTTCGCTGATGACGGCGCTCTCCGTCACGGCATTTTCCGGCTGGGCGCAGGACAGCAATTCAGATACGTTAGTGGTCACAGCAAACCGTTTTCAACAGCCGGTCAATACGGTCCTTGCGCCGACTGATGTGGTTACCCGGGAAGATATCGAGCGCTGGCAGGCGAAAGATTTGAACGATGTGATGCGCCGATTGCCTGGCGTGGACGTCGCGCAAAATGGCGGCATGGGGCAATCTTCCTCTCTGTTTATCCGTGGTACTGAAGCTAAACAGGTACTGGTGCTGGTTGACGGCGTTCCCATGGTCCGACCTGGAATTACAAACAACCCTGATTTGAATCAGATCCCTTTATCACTGGTGCAGCGCGTCGAATATATCCGTGGCCCGCGTTCGGCGATTTATGGTTCCGGGGCTATGGGCGGGGTGATTAACGTCATTACGCATTCTGATAAAGAACAATCCAAAATTACCGCTGGGGTAGGTTCTAAAGGTTACCAACAATATGACGGCACCCTGCGCCATCGCTTTGGCGATACGGTGGCGACGGTTGCGGGCTCCTATGAGGGTAATAAAGGCTTCAACGTTCAGCCAGGTTCAACCTGGGAGCACGACGGCGATCGCGACGGTTTTCGTAATAAAACGTTTTGGGGCAGCCTCGAGCATAAATTTAACGAGAATTTTGACGGTTTCTTCCGCGGACACAGCTATACCAACAACTCTGATTACGATCTTGGAAGCCCGCCGTATAGCCCGGCCTACAGCGCCGATGAAAACCAGCTCTACAACCAAAGCTGGGATGCGGGGCTGAACTTTAATTCCGGTATCTACTCCTCTCAGCTTATCGCCAGCTATCAGAAGGTAAAGGACTATAACTACAGCAGTATTTATGGTCGTTATAATGATGGGACGACGCTCGACAGGATGACGCAGCGTAACCTGCAGTGGGGCAATAACGTTATTGTGGGTCATGGTTCTGTCAGCGCAGGGGTGGACTGGCAGCAGCAGCGATTAACGTCATCAGACACGACGATGTCGGATACCTATAAACGTGACAATACGGGGTTATATCTGACGGGCCAGCAGCAGTTTGGCGATGTGACCCTCGAAGCTTCCGGGCGTGAAGACCACGATGAGCAGTTTGGCTGGCACGGTACCTGGCAGACGACCGCAGGCTGGGAATTTGTCGAAAACTATCGCCTGACCCTCGGCTACGGTACCGGCTTCCTTGCGCCTTCGTTAGGGCAACAGTTTGGTTCGACCCGATTTGGTATCAACGCGAATCCCAACCTGAAGCCTGAAGAGTCGAAGCAGTGGGAAGCGGGGCTGGAAGGGCTCACTGGTCCCGTGGACTGGCGCTTGTCCGCGTACCATTACAAGATTACTAATCTGATTACCTATTACTCCGATCCTGTCACCTATGAAGGGGAGTACGACAATATTAATGCCGCGACGATTAAAGGCGTGGAGTGGACGGGAAGTGTCGACACCGGTATTTTCAGCCATCGCGTAACGTTGCAGTATGTCGATCCGCGTAACGATGATAACGGTGAAGTGCTGGCCCGACGTTCTAAACGACAGGCAAAGTATCAGCTGGACTGGTCCGTGTTTGATGTCGATATGGATGTGTCCTGGCAGTATTATGGGAAGCGCTACGATAACAACACCTCCCAGTACAACAATACGCAAAGGATTTTGCCGAGCTACAGCACGGTAGACGTTTCTGCATCGTATCCGATCACCGATCGCCTGACAGTTCGTGGTAAAATAGCTAACCTGTTCGATAAAGATTACGAGACAGCTTATGGCTACCAAACTGCAGGACGAGAATACTACTTGTCTGGCAGCTACACCTTCTGATCCACGTCCCACCGTGCTGGTGTTTGATTCCGGCGTCGGTGGGCTGTCGGTTTACAACGAGATTCGGCAGCTTCTGCCGGATCTGCATTATATCTACGCTTTCGACAACGTCGCCTTCCCATATGGCGAGAAGAGCGAAGAATTCATTGTTGAACGCGTCCTGGAGATTGTGACCGCCGTTCAGCAGCGCTATCCGCTGGCGCTGGCCGTTATTGCCTGTAACACCGCAAGTACCGTTTCCCTCCCCGCATTACGCGATAAATTCGCCTTTCCGGTTGTCGGCGTCGTTCCGGCGATAAAACCCGCGGCACGCTTAACGGCGAATGGCGTTGTTGGCCTGCTGGCAACGCGCGGAACGGTAAAACGTCCTTATACGCGCGAACTGATCTCCCGCTTTGCGAATGAATGCAAAATCGAAATGCTGGGGTCGGCAGAGCTGGTGGAGCTGGCGGAGGCTAAGCTCCACGGTGAGCCGGTCCCGCTGGATGAACTGCGGCGTATCCTGCGTCCCTGGCTGCGAATGCAGGAACCGCCTGATACGGTTGTGCTGGGGTGTACGCATTTCCCTCTATTACAGGAAGAGCTGCAGCAGGTTCTGCCGGAAGGGACGAGAATGATCGACTCCGGGGCGGCGATTGCGCGTCGCACGGCCTGGCTATTAGAGCACGAAGCGCCTGACGCAAAATCGAGTGATGCCAATATTGCCTACTGTATGGCGCTGACGCCTGAAACCGAACAGCTTTTGAGCGTTTTGCGGCGCTACGGCTTCGAATCGCTGGAAAAATTACCGCTTTCATAGCGTTTTGCACAAAAAAGAGACGGTTGAAAGATTTTTTGAAAACAGGGCTTGTCAACGTCTCAGAACTCCCTATAATGCGCCTCCACTGACACGGAACAACGGCACGCAAGCCGCCGGGTCAGCGGGATTCAGCGATGAATACCGACAGAGAAAAGCAAAATTAAACGCTTGACTCTGAATGAGGAAAACGTATTATACGGGACCTCGCAACGGTGAGCGAAAGCCGCGTTGCACTGCTCTTTAACAATTTATCAGACAATCTGTGTGGGCACTCAAAGTGACATGGATTCTTAACGTCTTCGGACGAAAAATGAATACCAAGTCTCTGAGTGAACATACGTAATTCATTACGAAGTTTAATTCACGAGCATCAAACTTAAATTGAAGAGTTTGATCATGGCTCAGATTGAACGCTGGCGGCAGGCCTAACACATGCAAGTCGAACGGTAGCACAGAGAGCTTGCTCTCGGGTGACGAGTGGCGGACGGGTGAGTAATGTCTGGGAAACTGCCTGATGGAGGGGGATAACTACTGGAAACGGTAGCTAATACCGCATAACGTCGCAAGACCAAAGAGGGGGACCTTCGGGCCTCTTGCCATCAGATGTGCCCAGATGGGATTAGCTAGTAGGTGGGGTAACGGCTCACCTAGGCGACGATCCCTAGCTGGTCTGAGAGGATGACCAGCCACACTGGAACTGAGACACGGTCCAGACTCCTACGGGAGGCAGCAGTGGGGAATATTGCACAATGGGCGCAAGCCTGATGCAGCCATGCCGCGTGTATGAAGAAGGCCTTCGGGTTGTAAAGTACTTTCAGCGGGGAGGAAGGCGATAAGGTTAATAACCTTGTCGATTGACGTTACCCGCAGAAGAAGCACCGGCTAACTCCGTGCCAGCAGCCGCGGTAATACGGAGGGTGCAAGCGTTAATCGGAATTACTGGGCGTAAAGCGCACGCAGGCGGTCTGTCAAGTCGGATGTGAAATCCCCGGGCTCAACCTGGGAACTGCATTCGAAACTGGCAGGCTGGAGTCTTGTAGAGGGGGGTAGAATTCCAGGTGTAGCGGTGAAATGCGTAGAGATCTGGAGGAATACCGGTGGCGAAGGCGGCCCCCTGGACAAAGACTGACGCTCAGGTGCGAAAGCGTGGGGAGCAAACAGGATTAGATACCCTGGTAGTCCACGCTGTAAACGATGTCGACTTGGAGGTTGTTCCCTTGAGGAGTGGCTTCCGGAGCTAACGCGTTAAGTCGACCGCCTGGGGAGTACGGCCGCAAGGTTAAAACTCAAATGAATTGACGGGGGCCCGCACAAGCGGTGGAGCATGTGGTTTAATTCGATGCAACGCGAAGAACCTTACCTACTCTTGACATCCAGAGAACTTAGCAGAGATGCTTTGGTGCCTTCGGGAACTCTGAGACAGGTGCTGCATGGCTGTCGTCAGCTCGTGTTGTGAAATGTTGGGTTAAGTCCCGCAACGAGCGCAACCCTTATCCTTTGTTGCCAGCGATTCGGTCGGGAACTCAAAGGAGACTGCCAGTGATAAACTGGAGGAAGGTGGGGATGACGTCAAGTCATCATGGCCCTTACGAGTAGGGCTACACACGTGCTACAATGGCATATACAAAGAGAAGCGACCTCGCGAGAGCAAGCGGACCTCATAAAGTATGTCGTAGTCCGGATTGGAGTCTGCAACTCGACTCCATGAAGTCGGAATCGCTAGTAATCGTGGATCAGAATGCCACGGTGAATACGTTCCCGGGCCTTGTACACACCGCCCGTCACACCATGGGAGTGGGTTGCAAAAGAAGTAGGTAGCTTAACCTTCGGGAGGGCGCTTACCACTTTGTGATTCATGACTGGGGTGAAGTCGTAACAAGGTAACCGTAGGGGAACCTGCGGTTGGATCACCTCCTTACCTGAAAGAACCTGCCTTTGTAGTGTCCACACAGATTGTCTGATGAAAAATAAGCAGTAAAAAATCTCTGCAGGCTTGTAGCTCAGGTGGTTAGAGCGCACCCCTGATAAGGGTGAGGTCGGTGGTTCAAGTCCACTCAGGCCTACCAAATTCGCTCCCGTGCTGCGTTGTGAAATAACTCGCATGCTTCAGTATGCTTCGTTCTTCCACGCCTTGCCCGGAACCGAATGACGGTAAATGAGATTTTAACTACGATGGGGCTATAGCTCAGCTGGGAGAGCGCCTGCTTTGCACGCAGGAGGTCTGCGGTTCGATCCCGCATAGCTCCACCATCTTTACTGCCAAAAACAAGAAAACTTCAGAGTGTACCTGAAAAGGTTCACTGCGAAGTTTTGCTCTTTAAAAATCTGGATCAAGCTGAAAATTGAAACGACACACAGTTAATGTGTGTTCGAGTCTCTCAAATTTTCGCGACACGATGATGTTTCACGAAACATCTTCGGGTTGTGAGGTTAAGCGACTAAGCGTACACGGTGGATGCCCTGGCAGTCAGAGGCGATGAAGGACGTGCTAATCTGCGAAAAGCGTCGGTAAGGTGATATGAACCGTTATAGCCGGCGATGTCCGAATGGGGAAACCCAGTGCAATTCGTTGCACTATCGTTTGATGAATACATAGTCAAACGAGGCGAACCGGGGGAACTGAAACATCTAAGTACCCCGAGGAAAAGAAATCAACCGAGATTCCCCCAGTAGCGGCGAGCGAACGGGGAGCAGCCCGGAGTCTGAATCAGCTTGTGTGTTAGTGGAAGCGTCTGGAAAGTCGCAGGGTACAGGGTGATACTCCCGTACACTAAAACGCACAGGCTGTGAACTCGAAGAGTAGGGCGGGACACGTGGTATCCTGTCTGAATATGGGGGGACCATCCTCCAAGGCTAAATACTCCTGACTGACCGATAGTGAACCAGTACCGTGAGGGAAAGGCGAAAAGAACCCCGGCGAGGGGAGTGAAAAAGAACCTGAAACCGTGTACGTACAAGCAGTAGGAGCCTCTTTATGGGGTGACTGCGTACCTTTTGTATAATGGGTCAGCGACTTATATTCTGTAGCAAGGTTAACCGTATAGGGGAGCCGCAGGGAAACCGAGTCTTAACTGGGCGTTAAGTTGCAGGGTATAGACCCGAAACCCGGTGATCTAGCCATGGGCAGGTTGAAGGTTGGGTAACACTAACTGGAGGACCGAACCGACTAATGTTGAAAAATTAGCGGATGACTTGTGGCTGGGGGTGAAAGGCCAATCAAACCGGGAGATAGCTGGTTCTCCCCGAAAGCTATTTAGGTAGCGCCTCGTGAACTCATCTTCGGGGGTAGAGCACTGTTTCGGCTAGGGGGTCATCCCGACTTACCAACCCGATGCAAACTACGAATACCGAAGAATGTTATCACGGGAGACACACGGCGGGTGCTAACGTCCGTCGTGAAGAGGGAAACAACCCAGACCGCCAGCTAAGGTCCCAAAGTCATGGTTAAGTGGGAAACGATGTGGGAAGGCCCAGACAGCCAGGATGTTGGCTTAGAAGCAGCCATCATTTAAAGAAAGCGTAATAGCTCACTGGTCGAGTCGGCCTGCGCGGAAGATGTAACGGGGCTAAACCATGCACCGAAGCTGCGGCAGCGACACTATGTGTTGTTGGGTAGGGGAGCGTTCTGTAAGCCGTTGAAGGTGGCCTGTGAGGGTTGCTGGAGGTATCAGAAGTGCGAATGCTGACATAAGTAACGATAATGCGGGTGAAAAACCCGCACGCCGGAAGACCAAGGGTTCCTGTCCAACGTTAATCGGGGCAGGGTGAGTCGACCCCTAAGGCGAGGCCGAAAGGCGTAGTCGATGGGAAACAGGTTAATATTCCTGTACTCGGTGTTACTGCGAAGGGGGGACGGAGAAGGCTATGTTGGCCGGGCGACGGTTGTCCCGGTTTAAGCATGTAGGCGGATGTTCCAGGTAAATCCGGAACGTTACTAACGCTGAGGTGTGATGACGAGGCACTACGGTGCTGAAGTGACAAATGCCCTGCTTCCAGGAAAAGCCTCTAAGCATCAGGTAACATCAAATCGTACCCCAAACCGACACAGGTGGTCAGGTAGAGAATACCAAGGCGCTTGAGAGAACTCGGGTGAAGGAACTAGGCAAAATGGTGCCGTAACTTCGGGAGAAGGCACGCTGATATGTAGGTGAAGTGGTTTACCCATGGAGCTGAAATCAGTCGAAGATACCAGCTGGCTGCAACTGTTTATTAAAAACACAGCACTGTGCAAACACGAAAGTGGACGTATACGGTGTGACGCCTGCCCGGTGCCGGAAGGTTAATTGATGGGGTTATCCGTAAGGAGAAGCTCTTGATCGAAGCCCCGGTAAACGGCGGCCGTAACTATAACGGTCCTAAGGTAGCGAAATTCCTTGTCGGGTAAGTTCCGACCTGCACGAATGGCGTAATGATGGCCAGGCTGTCTCCACCCGAGACTCAGTGAAATTGAACTCGCTGTGAAGATGCAGTGTACCCGCGGCAAGACGGAAAGACCCCGTGAACCTTTACTATAGCTTGACACTGAACACTGGTCCTTGATGTGTAGGATAGGTGGGAGGCTTTGAAGTGTGGACGCCAGTCTGCATGGAGCCATCCTTGAAATACCACCCTTTAATGGCTGGTGTTCTAACGTGGGCCCCTAATCGGGGTTGCGGACAGTGTCTGGTGGGTAGTTTGACTGGGGCGGTCTCCTCCTAAAGAGTAACGGAGGAGCACGAAGGTCAGCTAATCCTGGTCGGACATCAGGAGGTTAGTGCAATGGCATAAGCTGGCTTGACTGCGAGCGTGACGGCGCGAGCAGGTGCGAAAGCAGGTCATAGTGATCCGGTGGTTCTGAATGGAAGGGCCATCGCTCAACGGATAAAAGGTACTCCGGGGATAACAGGCTGATACCGCCCAAGAGTTCATATCGACGGCGGTGTTTGGCACCTCGATGTCGGCTCATCACATCCTGGGGCTGAAGTAGGTCCCAAGGGTATGGCTGTTCGCCATTTAAAGTGGTACGCGAGCTGGGTTTAGAACGTCGTGAGACAGTTCGGTCCCTATCTGCCGTGGGCGCTGGAGAATTGAGGGGGGCTGCTCCTAGTACGAGAGGACCGGAGTGGACGCATCACTGGTGTTCGGGTTGTCATGCCAATGGCATTGCCCGGTAGCTAAATGCGGAAGAGATAAGTGCTGAAAGCATCTAAGCACGAAACTTGCCCCGAGATGAGTTCTCCCTGACTCCTTGAGAGTCCTGAAGGAACGTTGAAGACGACGACGTTGATAGGCCGGGTGTGTAAGCGCAGCGATGCGTTGAGCTAACCGGTACTAATGAACCGTGAGGCTTAACCTTACAACGCCGAAGATGTTTTGGCGGATTTGAGAGAAGATTTTCAGCCTGATACAGATAACAGAATTTGCCTGGCGGCACTAGCGCGGTGGTCCCACCTGACCCCATGCCGAACTCAGAAGTGAAACGCCGTAGCGCCGATGGTAGTGTGGGGTCTCCCCATGTGAGAGTAGGGAACTGCCAGGCATCAAATTAAGTAGTAAGCCGGTGCATTAATCCGGTGGTTACAGAAGTATTCGGTGGAGCGGTAGTTCAGTCGGTTAGAATACCTGCCTGTCACGCAGGGGGTCGCGGGTTCGAGTCCCGTCCGTTCCGCCACTTATTAAAAAAATTAAGCCTGCTGATAATGCAGGCTTAATGATAAGAAAATTTAGGGGCGTAGCTCAGTTGGTAGAGCACCGGTCTCCAAAACCGGGTGTCGCGAGTTCGAGTCTCTCCGCCCCTGCCATATAATAATCCTTTGCTCAGGCAAAGGATTTTTTTTGCTTTAAATTTCCCGCCGATCCTCCTCCGTCCCTGGAGGAGTGCGTCTATCCCAATATATTGTGCTTCAGGATCTCACGAATCTGCGCTTGTTTGTCGCTGTTTTGTAGCCAAATTGCATAGAGGGGTCTTGAAAGCGTCGCACTGTCGGTCACCGTATGCAGGTTATTTTTCTCCTGCGCCCAGAGCACGGGCAACCATGTACAGCCCTTAAGGGCGCTGAGTTGCTGGTACGCTAATTCGGCAGAACTGGTGGTCAGCAGAGGAATATCATCATTTCCGATCAATCCGGCTTCATTTTGTTGAAAATCCGGCCCCCATTCCAGGCGTAAATAATTCAATTCATTCGTGTACTTAGCCGGTGATGAACAATAAAGCGCTAATGTAAAATTACCCAGTAACTGGCTGCTTAGTTCATCCATCTTCGGCGATTCTGTCGTGATCAAGAGATCAAGCTGGCGTTCATGCAGCTGTTTGACCAGCGATTGGCGCTGCGCAATCCGCGCCTCAAACTGGAGGTTATAGGGCTCCGTATAGAGCTTGCCCAGCCATCCGTTAAGCAGACATTCCCAGAGAGAAGCGCTGGCACCGATCGAAAATTCATTATGTCGGGAAGCATTCGCGACCTCCTTGCGCGCAGCTTGCCAGGTATTCATCAGGGTTTCGGCGTAGGGCAGCAGTTTCTCTCCGGCTGAAGTCAGACGGATATTATTACGATGACGGGTAAAAAGGTTCACCCCCAGCTGGTTCTCCAGCTGACGAATACGAAAGCTAACTGCTGACTGCGTCAGATAAAGCGCCTCTGCGGCTCGGCCAAAGTGGCGAGTTCTGCTCACCTCAAGGAAAGTCTTCAGCAATTCCGTATCCACACTCTTCTCCGCAAAATTATTTGTCGTGATGATTTAAATGTTTTGTTTGACGCTCTGTCAAGCGTAACTAATACTCCGCGCCATAATTAGCTCGGCCAAAGAATCAGGAGCGTGTAGGATGGCGGAAAGCTTTACGACAACTAATCGTTTTTTCGACAATAAAAATTATCCGCGCGGGTTTTCCCGTCATGGAGATTTCACCATCAAAGAGGCGCAACTGCTGGAACGTCATGGTTATGCCTTTAATGAACTCGAACTAGGTAAACGCGAGCCTGTCACCGACGATGAAAAACAGTTTGTTTCGGTATGCCGTGGTGAACGTGAGCCCGCAACGGAAGCAGAACGCGTCTGGATTAAGTACATGGCGCGCATTAAGCGTCCGAAGCGTTTCCATACTCTGTCCGGCGGCAAGCCGCAGGTGGAAGGTACGGAAGATTACACAGAAAGCGATGATTAAGAAAAAGGGCGTAAGCCCTTTTTTTACGCCATCATTTTTTGTAGATGGCTCAACATTCTGTCTATTGCCCTATAGCCGAGAGCCTCCTGCAGATGATGACGTTCGATGCAATCGACGGCTTCAATATCCGCAATAGTCCGGGAAACTTTAAGCAGGCGTTGCCAGGCGCGGATTGAAAGTCCAAGCTGAGTTAGCGTCTGCTCCAGCCAGATAGCGTCATCTTGATGAAGCCGGCAGCAGATTTTCATCTCATCATTTCCCAGATGCGCATTAAGTTTTTTCTGTCGTGATAGCTGTCTTTCGCGTGCGGCCAGAACACGTTGACGCACGCTGGCGCTACTTTCCTCCTCGTGTGTTCCCTGACTGAGTACTCCCGGCGGCGGAAGTGGGATCTCCAGAGAGAGATCGAACCGGTCGAGAAACGGGCCGGATAAACGGCCCAGGTAGCGTAGCGTCTGTTGTGGCGAGGCGCGATTATGCTGGCCCTGATAGTGCCCTGTCGGGCTGGGGTTCATCGCTGCAATAAGCTGGAAACGGGCCGGATAATCAATTTTGGCGCGCGTGCGAGAGATATGGATAACCCCTGACTCAATCGGTTCTCGTAACGCATCCAGTACCCTGCGTTCGAATTCAGGCAGCTCATCCAGAAACAGGACGCCATTATGGGCCAGCGAGATCTCTCCTGGTGCCGGAATTGAGCCGCCACCCACCATGGCCGCCAGGGAGGCGCTATGATGCGGGGCGCGAAAGGGCCTGCGACGCCAATTTTTCGTCGCACGCGTGGAATCGACCAGGCTATGTATTGCCGCGCTTTCCAGCGCCTCCGGGTTACTCAACGGCGGTAGCAGTCCCGGTAATCGACTGGCGAGCATCGTTTTACCGGTGCCGGGCGGGCCTATCATCAGCAGGTTGTGGCCACCTGCGGCGATAATTTCCAGCGCGCGTTTCCCCTGCTGCTGGCCAATAACATCACGCAGGTCAACCGGTGTATCATCCGAATACTCTCCTTCTAAGAGTGGAGGAGTGAGGGGATTGCGACCTTCGAGAAAAGCGCAGACTTCCTGGAGATCGGTGGCGATAAGGCAGTCACTGCCGCCGATTAATCCTACCTCCGGAGAATTCTCATTAGAGATAACAATCTTCCGACCCGCTTTTATTGCCTCCATGGCGCTGGATATGGCACCAGGAACGCCACGCAGAGCGCCTGTAAGCGCCAGCTCGCCGACAAACTCATATTGATTTAGCCTGGTAGCATTTAGCTGCTCTGAGGCCACCAGAAGCGCGAGAGCGATAGGTAAATCATATCTTCCACCTTCTTTTGGCAGATCGGCCGGAGCCAGATTAATGGTGATTTTTTTCGCCGGATAAGCGTAGCCGCTGTTGATAATCGCACTACGTACCCGGTCACGCGCTTCTCTCACCGTTGTTTCCGGCAGCCCTACCATGGTCAGGCCAGGGAGTCCGTTGCTGATATGAACTTCAACCGTGATAAGCGGGGCGCCGATCCCGAGAGCGGCGCGGGTGTAAACAATGGCGAGTGACATAAAACCTCCTGAGAGCCAGGATTATGTCGGGGATCTGTTATCGAGTAATTCGGCAATATTAAATTTTACATGCTTGCTTCCAGCCAATTTTTGGCCCATTGCCACTTTGCACTCGCTTTGGATACTGGCTCGCAAAACACGGTTGTCAGTCAGGAACAGAAAAAGTGCTGTGGAGTACGCCACAAATTGAAATATTTTCATTTCATATTTTTTCTATTAAAAACAATTGTTTTTTCGTAAATGGTTAGCAAGGTAAGAAATGCGGTCATAAAAAAATCTTGTGTTTAACGTGATGTCTGTGGTAACTCTTTAGGTATTCCTTCGAACATGAAGCCAGAAAGAACATAAAATGACAGCCCTTCTACGAGTGATTAGCCTGGTCGTGATTAGCGTGGTGGTGATTATTATCCCACCGTGCGGGGCTGCACTTGGACGAGGAAAGGCTTAAAAAACAAGCCTTAACGAACTAAGACCCCCGCACCGAAAGGTCCGGGGGTTTTTTTATAACTTAAAAACAGAAAAGAGGAGCAGACGATGGCTGGTAGCATAAAATTCTGTTTCTCTCGATCTACGACGGGGAAGTAACTATGAATGGGGCGCGGTGGGTAGTACATGCTTTGCGAGCACAGGGAGTCGATACCGTTTTTGGCTATCCGGGTGGAGCAATTATGCCGGTTTACGATGCATTGTATGACGGCGGCGTGGAACACCTATTGTGCCGGCATGAACAGGGCGCGGCTATGGCGGCTATCGGCTATGCCAGGGCTACCGGCAAAACCGGGGTGTGTATCGCCACTTCGGGGCCTGGCGCAACCAACCTGATCACCGGCCTCGCCGACGCGCTGCTTGATTCCGTTCCCGTTGTTGCTATCACCGGCCAGGTTGCCGCCCCGTTCATTGGCACCGACGCATTCCAGGAAGTTGATGTTCTCGGTTTATCGCTGGCTTGCACCAAGCACAGTTTCCTGGTGCAGTCGCTGGAAGAACTGCCGCGCATCATTGCCGAAGCTTTCCACGTAGCAAACTCCGGGCGCCCCGGTCCCGTGCTGGTCGATATCCCAAAAGACATCCAGCTGGCTCAGGGCGATCTCGATCCGCATTTTTCCATGGTAGCCGACGACGTTGATTTTCCATATGCGGATATCGAATACGCTTTGCAGATGCTGACTCAGTCGCAGAAGCCGATGTTATACGTTGGCGGCGGAGTGGGGATGGCGCAGGCGGTTCCGGCGCTGCGCGAATTTCTTACCGTCACGCAAATGCCAGCGACCGCCACCCTGAAAGGACTGGGGGTGGTGGCGGCGGATTATCCCTACTATCTGGGGATGCTGGGGATGCACGGCACCAAGGCGGCCAACCTGGCGGTACAGGAATGTGACCTACTGATCGCGGTAGGCGCCCGCTTTGACGATCGCGTCACCGGCAAGCTGAATACGTTTGCCCCGCACGCCAAAGTTATCCATATGGATATCGATCCGGCTGAACTGAACAAGCTCCGTCAGGCGCATATCGGCCTGACCGGCGATTTGAATGTAATGCTGCCCGCGCTGCAGCAGCCGCTGTCTATTGATGCCTGGCGTCAACGTAATGCGCAGCTGCGCGCCGAGCACGCCTGGCGCTACGATCATCCGGGCGAGGCCATCTATGCTCCGCTGCTGCTGAAGCAGCTTTCCGAGCGCAAACCAGCAGATTGCGTCGTGACCACCGATGTGGGCCAGCATCAGATGTGGTCAGCGCAGCATATGACCTATACGCGTCCGGAGAATTTCATCACTTCCAGCGGATTAGGGACAATGGGCTTTGGCCTGCCGGCAGCAGTAGGCGCGCAGGTGGCCCGCCCCGATGATACGGTTATCTGTATCTCCGGTGACGGCTCCTTCATGATGAACGTGCAGGAGCTGGGCACCGTAAAACGCAAGCAGCTGCCGCTGAAGATAGTCTTACTGGACAACCAGCGTTTAGGAATGGTTCGACAATGGCAGCAGCTGTTTTTTCAGGAACGTTATAGCGAAACCACTCTTACCGATAACCCCGATTTTCTTACTCTGGCCAGCGCCTTCGGCATCCCTGGTCAACACATCACCCGTAAAGACCAGGTTGAAGCGGCACTCGACACCATGCTTTCGAGCCAGGGGCCTTACCTGCTTCATGTCTCAATCGATGAACTTGAGAACGTCTGGCCGTTGGTGCCGCCCGGTGCCAGTAATGCAGAAATGCTGGAGAAATTATCATGATGCAACATCAGGTCGCCTTGCAGGCTCGCTTTAACCCTGAAACCTTAGAACGCGTGCTGCGCGTCGTGCGCCATCGCGGGTTCCAGATTTGCGCGATGAATATGGAAACCGCCGCCGATGCCCGGAATATTAATATCGAACTGACCGTTGCCAGCCAGCGGCCCGTCGAATTACTGTTTAGTCAATTAAGCAAACTGGTGGACGTCGCCTGCGTCGAGATCCAGCAACCTACATCACAACAAATTCGCGCCTGAGCGCAAAGGAAGAATAATGACGACGAAAAAAGCTGACTACATTTGGTTCAATGGCGAGATGGTTCCGTGGGGCGAGGCGAAGGTTCACGTGATGTCCCATGCGCTGCACTACGGGACGTCCGTATTTGAAGGCATCCGTTGCTACGACTCTCACAAGGGACCGGTGGTGTTCCGTCACCGTGAACATATGCAGCGTCTGCATGACTCAGCCAAAATCTATCGTTTCCCGGTTTCTCAGAGCGTCGATGAGCTGATGGAAGCCTGTCGCGAAGTTATTCGTAAAAACAGCCTGACCAGCGCCTATATCCGTCCGTTAGTCTTTGTCGGCGACGTTGGCATGGGCGTCAACCCGCCTCCGGGCTATAACACTGACGTGATCATCGCGGCGTTCCCGTGGGGCGCCTACCTGGGTGCCGAAGCGCTGGATCAGGGGATCGATGCGATGGTTTCTTCCTGGAATCGCGCGGCGCCAAACACCATTCCGACCGCGGCCAAAGCCGGCGGTAACTATCTCTCTTCGCTGCTGGTCGGCAGCGAAGCGCGTCGCCATGGCTATCAGGAAGGTATCGCGCTGGACGTGAACGGCTACATCTCTGAAGGCGCCGGTGAAAACCTGTTTGAAGTTAAAGATGGCGTGTTGTTTACTCCGCCGTTCACCTCTTCCGCGCTGCCGGGCATTACCCGCGACGCTATCATCAAGCTGGCGAAAGACCTGGGCCTGGAAGTCCGCGAGCAGGTATTGTCCCGCGAGTCCCTGTACCTGGCTGACGAAGTCTTTATGTCCGGGACTGCCGCAGAGATCACCCCAGTACGCAGCGTTGATGGTATTCAGGTGGGCGAAGGCCGCTGCGGCCCGATCACCAAGCGCATTCAGCAAGCATTCTTTGGCCTCTTCACCGGTGAAACCGAGGATAAATGGGGCTGGTTGGATCAGGTTAATCAATAAGCATAAAAAATGGGGCGACACGCAACGCCCCATTTCACCGAAACTGGGAGTAACTAAAGCATGCCTAAGTACCGTTCCGCCACAACCACTCACGGCCGTAATATGGCGGGTGCCCGCGCGCTGTGGCGCGCCACTGGAATGACCGACGATGATTTTGGTAAGCCGATTATCGCCGTGGTGAACTCTTTCACCCAGTTCGTGCCGGGCCACGTTCATCTGCGCGATCTCGGCAAACTGGTTGCTGAGCAAATCGAAGCCGCTGGCGGCGTCGCCAAAGAATTCAACACCATTGCGGTGGATGATGGTATCGCCATGGGCCACGGGGGTATGCTTTATTCACTGCCATCCCGCGAACTGATCGCCGACTCGGTGGAGTACATGGTTAATGCCCACTGCGCTGATGCGATGGTCTGTATCTCCAACTGCGACAAAATCACCCCGGGGATGTTAATGGCGTCTCTGCGCCTGAATATTCCGGTAATTTTTGTTTCCGGCGGCCCAATGGAAGCCGGGAAAACCAAGCTGTCCGATCAGATCATTAAACTCGATCTGGTCGATGCGATGATTCAGGGCGCTGACCCGAAAGTCTCCGACGATCAGAGCGATCAGGTTGAACGTTCCGCCTGCCCGACCTGCGGCTCTTGTTCAGGGATGTTCACCGCGAACTCCATGAACTGCCTGACCGAAGCGCTGGGCCTGTCGCAGCCGGGTAACGGCTCGCTGCTGGCGACTCACGCCGATCGCAAGCAGCTGTTCCTCAATGCGGGCTCGCGTATCGTTGAGCTGACTAAACGTTACTACGAGCAGGACGACGCCTCTGCGCTGCCGCGTAATATCGCCAATAAGGCGGCGTTTGAAAACGCCATGACGCTGGATATCGCCATGGGCGGCTCTACCAATACCGTTCTGCATCTGCTGGCGGCGGCGCAGGAAGCGGAAATCGACTTCACCATGAGCGATATCGATAAACTTTCCCGTAAAGTGCCGCAGCTGTGTAAGGTCGCGCCAAGTACGCAGAAATATCATATGGAAGATGTTCATCGCGCGGGCGGCGTATTGGGCATTTTAGGCGAACTGGATCGCGCCGGGCTGCTGAACCGCGACGTGAAAAACGTGCTTGGTTTGTCCCTGCCGCAGACGCTGGAGCAGTACGATATCACCGTCACGCAGGACGAAGCGGTCAAAAAAATGTTCCGCGCTGGCCCTGCGGGTATCCGCACAACGCAGGCTTTCTCTCAGAACTGCCGCTGGGATACCCTGGATGACGATCGCGCAGAAGGCTGTATCCGCTCGCTGGAACATGCTTACAGCAAGGACGGCGGTCTGGCGGTTCTGTACGGCAACTTTGCCGAGAATGGCTGCATCGTGAAAACCGCTGGCGTTGACGACAGCATCCTCAAATTTACCGGCCCGGCTAAGGTATACGAAAGCCAGGACGCGGCTGTGGATGCAATCCTCGGCGGCAAGGTTGTCGCCGGTGACGTGGTGGTTATTCGCTACGAAGGGCCGAAAGGCGGTCCGGGGATGCAGGAAATGCTCTACCCGACGACCTTCCTGAAATCAATGGGTCTGGGTAAAGCCTGCGCGCTGATTACCGATGGACGCTTCTCCGGCGGTACCTCGGGTCTTTCCATTGGCCACGTTTCTCCGGAAGCCGCCAGCGGTGGCAATATCGCGATCATTGAAGATGGCGACATGATTGCTATCGATATCCCGAACCGCGGTATTCAGCTGCAGCTGAGCGATGCCGAGATTGCGGCGCGCCGCGAAGCTCAGGAAGCGCGCGGTGATAAAGCATGGACGCCGAAAGATCGTGAGCGTCAGGTTTCCTTTGCCCTTCGCGCCTACGCCAGCCTGGCAACCAGCGCCGACAAAGGCGCGGTGCGTGATAAATCGAAACTTGGGGGTTAATGATGGCCGAGTCGCAACCCCTGTCCGCCGCCCCCGAGGGGGCGGAATACCTCAGAGCGGTACTGCGCGCGCCGGTATATGAAGCCGCGCAGATCACGCCGCTGCAAAAAATGGAAAAGCTCTCGTCGCGCCTCGATAACGTTGTGCTGGTGAAGCGTGAAGATCGTCAGCCGGTGCACAGCTTTAAGCTGCGCGGGGCGTACGCGATGATGGCGGGGCTGACGGAAGAGCAAAAATCGCATGGCGTGATTACCGCTTCGGCGGGTAATCATGCGCAGGGCGTGGCTTTCTCGGCTTCTCGCCTGGGCGTGAAGGCGCTGATCGTCATGCCAACCGCCACGGCGGATATCAAAGTCGATGCGGTGCGCGGCTTCGGCGGCGAAGTGCTGCTGCACGGCGCGAACTTTGATGAAGCCAAGGCCAAAGCTATCGAGCTGGCGCAACAGCAGGGCTTTACCTGGGTACCGCCTTTCGACCACCCGATGGTGATTGCCGGGCAGGGTACGCTGGCGCTGGAGCTGCTGCAGCAGGATGCCCATATCGATCGCGTATTTGTCCCGGTCGGCGGCGGCGGTCTTGCGGCGGGCGTGGCGGTGCTGATCAAACAGCTGATGCCGCAGATTAAGGTCATTGCGGTTGAGGCCGAGGATTCTGCCTGTCTGAAAGCCGCGCTGGATGCGGGTCATCCGGTTGATTTACCCCGCGTCGGGCTCTTTGCCGAAGGCGTAGCGGTTAAACGTATCGGCGATGAGACTTTCCGTCTGTGTCAGGAGTATCTCGACGACATCGTTACTGTCGATAGCGATGCCATCTGCGCGGCGATGAAAGACCTGTTTGAGGACGTACGCGCGGTGGCTGAACCTTCCGGGGCGCTGGCGCTGGCGGGGATGAAAAAATATATCGCTCAGCATAATATTCGCGGCGAACGCCTGGCGCACGTGCTTTCCGGCGCGAACGTCAACTTCCACGGCCTGCGCTACGTTTCCGAACGCTGCGAGCTGGGGGAACAGCGTGAAGCGCTGCTGGCGGTCACCATTCCGGAAGAGAAGGGTAGCTTCCTCAAGTTCTGCCAGCTGCTGGGCGGCCGTTCGGTCACCGAATTTAACTATCGCTTCGCCGATGCGAAAAATGCCTGCATTTTTGTCGGCGTGCGCCTGAGCCGTGGTCTGGAAGAGCGGAAAGAGATCCTCAACCTGCTGCACGAGGGCGGCTACAGCGTAGTGGATCTCTCTGACGATGAAATGGCTAAGCTTCACGTGCGCTATATGGTGGGCGGGCGTCCGTCGCAGCCGCTGCAGGAACGTTTGTTCAGCTTCGAGTTTCCGGAATCCCCCGGTGCCCTGCTGAAGTTCCTGCATACCCTTGGCACCCACTGGAACATTTCTCTGTTCCATTATCGCAGCCACGGTACCGATTATGGCCGCGTGCTGGCGGCATTCGAACTGGGCGATCACGAGCCTGATTTTGAAACCCGCTTGCATGAGCTGGGCTACGATTGTCACGACGAGAGCAATAATCCAGCGTTCAGGTTCTTCCTCGCAGGTTAGGCTGCGCAGCGCTTATCTGGCCTACGATCGGGTTGTAGGCCGGTTCAGGCATCCGGCACTAGTGGCCAGGCAGCAAATTCCAGAATGCATTAATCAGCGGCTCATGCAGCCGCTTTTTTGGCGCGCAGACGCCGAGTTCAAAAGGGGTCTTCTCGTCGCTGCGCTCCAGAATCATTACGCGATTGCGTACTGGTTCCGGGCTATTTTCCAGTACCACTTCCGGCAGCAGCGCGACGCCGCAGCCCAGCGCCACCATAGAAACCATGGCTTCATGTCCGCCCACCGTAGCGTAAATCGACGGATTACTGATTTTATGGCGGCGAAACCACAGCTCAATGCGGCGGCGCACGGGCCCTTGATCGGCCATAATGAAGGGTACCGTTGCCCAGTCGGGTTTCTCCACCGAGACCTGGTTGCGAACCGGACAAGGCAGCGCCGGGGCGATCAGCACCACCGCCAGATTCTCCAGCATAGAAAACGCCACCGCGCCAGGCAGCGTCTCGGGTTTCCCGGCAATCGCCAGATCGGCCTCACCCGTGACCACTTTCTCCATCGCATCGGCGGCATCGCCGGTGGTGAGCTTTATTTCCACCGAGGGATGTTCGGCGCGGAAACGATCGAGAATCGGCGGCAGATGACTGTAGGCGGCGGTCACCGAACAGAAGATATGCAGTTCGCCCGACAGCGACGGACCTTGCTGATCGATAGCGTGGCGCAGCTGCTGATACTGCAACAGCGTCTGCTGGGCAAAGGTGCGGAGCTCTTCTCCCGCTTCGGTAAGCGTTACCGTGCGGTTATCGCGGACAAACAGCGGCTGCCCAAGGTCTTCTTCCAGGCGCTGAATCTGCCGGGAAAGCGTGGAGGGGCTGACGTGCATCGCTCGCGCGCTGCGGCCAAAATGGCGGCTTTCCGCCAGATGCAGGAAGGTTTTTAGATCGCGTAAGTCCACCGGCGGCACTCCACAATTTTACATTGCAGAAATTGCAACGTGACGTTGTGAATATATCAATTTCCGCAATAAATTTCCTGTCATATAGTAAGTTCATTCTCTCTTGCACAGACACGGCAAGCGAACCGAACAATAAGACAGCACAACATCACGAGGTATCACCATGGCTAACTACTTTAATACACTGAACCTGCGCCAGCAGCTGGCGCAGCTGGGCAAATGTCGCTTTATGGGTCGCGACGAATTCGCCGATGGCGCAAGCTACCTTCAGGGTAAAAAAGTGGTCATCGTCGGCTGTGGCGCTCAGGGCCTGAACCAGGGTCTGAACATGCGCGACTCCGGTCTGGATATCTCCTACGCGCTGCGTAAAGAAGCGATTGCCGAAAAGCGCGCTTCATGGCGTAAAGCGACCGAAAACGGCTTCAAAGTAGGTACCTACGAAGAGCTGATCCCGCAGGCTGACCTGGTGGTCAACCTGACTCCGGACAAACAGCACTCTGACGTTGTGCGTTCCGTTCAGCCGCTGATGAAAGACGGCGCGGCGCTGGGCTACTCTCATGGCTTCAACATCGTGGAAGTTGGCGAGCAGATCCGTAAAGATATCACCGTCGTGATGGTGGCGCCGAAGTGCCCGGGTACCGAAGTGCGTGAAGAGTACAAGCGCGGCTTCGGCGTACCGACCCTGATCGCGGTTCACCCGGAAAACGATCCGAAAGGCGAAGGCATGGCGATTGCTAAAGCCTGGGCTGCGGCGACCGGCGGTCACCGTGCGGGCGTTCTGGAATCTTCCTTCGTTGCGGAAGTGAAATCTGACCTGATGGGCGAGCAGACCATCCTCTGCGGTATGCTGCAGGCCGGTTCTCTGCTGTGCTTCGATAAGCTGGTGGAAGAGGGTACCGACCCGGCATACGCTGAAAAACTGATTCAGTTCGGCTGGGAAACCATCACCGAAGCGCTGAAGCAGGGCGGTATCACCCTGATGATGGATCGCCTGTCTAACCCGGCTAAGCTGCGTGCTTACGCGCTGTCCGAACAGCTGAAAACGATCATGGCGCCGCTGTTCCAGAAGCATATGGATGACATCATCTCCGGTGAATTCTCCTCCGGCATGATGGCTGACTGGGCCAACGACGATAAGAAACTGCTGACCTGGCGTGAAGAAACCGGTAAAACCGCGTTCGAAACCGCACCGCAGTTTGAAGGTAAAATCGGCGAGCAGGAGTACTTCGATAAAGGCGTTCTGATGATCGCGATGGTGAAAGCGGGCGTTGAGCTGGCGTTCGAAACCATGGTGGATTCCGGCATCATCGAAGAGTCTGCTTACTACGAATCACTGCACGAGCTGCCGCTGATCGCCAACACCATCGCTCGTAAGCGTCTGTACGAAATGAACGTGGTTATCTCCGATACCGCTGAATACGGTAACTACCTGTTCTCTTACGCTTGCGTACCGCTGCTGAAAGAGTTCATGACCACCCTGCAGACCGGCGACTTGGGCAAAGCGATTGCCGAAGGCGCGGTAGACAACGCTCAGCTGCGCGACGTGAACGAAGCCATTCGCGGCCATGCTATCGAGCAGGTTGGTAAGAAACTGCGTGGTTACATGACTGATATGAAACGCATTGCGGTTGCCGGGTAAATAAAAACGACGGTGGTGGGGGGATACCCTCACCCCAGCCCTCTCCCACAGGGAGAGGGAGCAAACATTCAAGGCCTTCTCAGCGAGAAGGCCTTGTTGTTTATTTCCGGTACAGCACTTTGATGATGTGATAACCAAACTGGGTGTGCAGCGGGCCGGTGGGCTCCAGCTCCGGGCAGGAGAAGACGACTTTATCAAACGCCGGCACCATCTGGCCCTGGCGGAATTCACCTAAATCGCCGCCGCGTTTGCCTGACGGGCAGATCGAGTGCTTCTTCGCCAGTTTACCGAAATCGGCGCCGTTTTTAATTTGCTCCAGAAGATCCAGTGCCAGCTGCTCTTCTTTAACCAGGATATGCAGTGCTGCTGCCGTTTTTGCCATGATCGTACCTTGATTGAATAGGGGATGAATCAGGGCGCAATAGTAGCATGGGCTAGCGGCGATACAGCACCTTAATGATGTGGTAGCCAAACTTGGTTTTGACCGGCCCGTAAGGTTTGAGCAGCGGGCAGCTGAAGACTGCCTTATCGAACGGCCCAACCATGACTCCTTGATTAAACTCTCCGAGATCGCCGCCGTTGCGCCCGGAGGGGCACTTTGAATAGCGCTTTGCCAGATGATCGAAGCTTACGCCACGTTCCAGTTTGGCGAGGATCTCTTGCGCCAGCTTCTCTTCTTTAACCAGGATGTGCAGGGCTGCTGCGCTCTTTGCCATTATTTTGTTCTCACGTCTCAAAGATATCCCGTTACTTTACCATCCGCTTTGGTCGTGGACATATACTCTTCGCCATCGCGGGACAGATGTCTCGCCTGATAGACGGAAGCGGGAGATGAGCAACACTTTTATCCGGCGTATTCCCCCCTGCCAGGACAGCCGTCCTGTCCTTAACGTCGTGGAGCGAGATAACATGGACACAATGAAAAAACCTGACTTTTCAGTTAGCTGGCTTTCCGGGCTGAGCGAGATTGTGAGCGATCCGCTGCTCTATGAATTACTGAAATATTGTCCTCTGGAGATCATGCAGCGCTGGCGCTTCGAAGAGATCCCGCGCGGTGATTTTATCTGCCGGCAGGGTGACGTGTGTCAGCGGTTTTCGCTGATTATCGCCGGTGAGGTGGACGTTTTCTATGAGGCTGAAGACGGGCGCCGCTACCGCCAGGCCCGTTACCGTAAAGGCGACATGCTGGGCGAGCTCGAGATCTTTGAGTCGCGTCATTACATCTGCTCGGTGGTGGCGGTGGGTCATGTGCAGCTCCTGAGCCTGTCGCAGGAACATTTCTGCCGCTGGCTGGCGTTAGATAACCATTTTAACCAGCGGATGCTGCGCTTTTTTAGCCAGCAGTATTACCAGCTGTCGAAGAAGGCCAGCAGCGACAATCTTTACTCGCTGCATCAGCGGGTATGTCAGGCGTTATGGCTGCGTTATCAAAATGATGGCGCCAGTGAAATCTTGCTGGATAAGCAAAATCTCAGCCAGGAATTCGCGGCGACGACCCGCAGTATTAACCGTATTTTGCATGACCTGAAAGCGCTACAGATTATTGATACCGATGGTGAACGCATTGTGTTGTTAGCTCCTGAAAAACTGAAGCAGGAGGCTGATATCGGATAACCGCAAGAGTAAGGAGGCGGGAGAATGTCGCTGCAACCCCATATCCAGTTAAGCAAAGAGATGACCGGCGCGCGGTACGCGCTGCTGCCGGGCGACCCGCAGCGGGTCGACCGCATCGCCAATTTTCTTGATAATCCACAGCCGCTCGGTCAGAACCGGGAGTTTCGCGCCGCGCGCGGCTGGTATCAGGGCGTCGAGATTTTGGTACTCTCCACCGGAATCGGTGGCCCCTCCACCGCGATCGCCATTGAAGAACTGCGCCAGATCGGCGTAACCACTCTGATTCGTATCGGCAGCTGCGGGGCACTGCAGGATAATCTTGCGCTCGGCGACGTGATTATCGCTCACGCCGCGGTGATGGATGACGGTACCAGCCGAACCTATGCGCCGGCGGGCTATCCGGCCTGCGCTGACCCACAGCTGACCTGGGAACTGATGGCGCAGGCGCGGCAGATGAATATCCCGGCCGCGTGCGGTCTGGTGCGCAGCCATGACAGTTTCTATACCGATCGTGAGGCGGAACTGGATGCGCAGTGGTCGGCGCGCGGCATTCTGGGGGCGGATATGGAGAGCGCCGCCCTGATGACTATCGGCGCGCTGCGCGGGCTACGTACGGCTTCATTACTCAACGTGGTTGTTGCCCATAACGGTTGTCTGGATAGCAGCATCAATGATTATGTCCAGCAGGAAGCGCTGTGCCAGCAGGGCGAAGAACGGCAAATTACCCTGGCGCTGCGCGCCATTTATTCCGCTAGCCAGCAAGGAGGTTTGTGATGGACTTTTTTAGCATTAACAATGTGATGGTCAACATTCCTCTCGGCGAAGGCGGCTATGCGCTATCGTGGATTGAAGCCATCGGTACCATATTCGGCCTGTTGTGTATCTGGTGCGCCAGCCGGGAAAAAATCATCAACTATCTGTTTGGCCTGATCAACGTCACGCTGTTTGCGGCCATTTTTTTCCAGATTCAGCTCTATGCCAGCCTGCTGCTGCAGGTGTTTTTTTTCGCAGCCAACATTTACGGCTGGTACGCGTGGAGCCGGCAAAACGAGGCGCAGGAGGCCGCGCTCAAGGTACGCTGGCTTTCCCGTCAGCAAACCCTGGCGCTGGGCGGCGTCTGCGCGGTGGCGATTGTGCTGATGACGTTGTTTATCGATCCGGTGTTCGCGACGCTCACTCGTATCATGATTGCCCTGCTGCAAACTTTCGGTATGCAGGTTGCGATGCCCGACCTCCAGCCCGATGCCTTCCCGTTCTGGGATTCCACCATGCTGGTGTTGTCGATTGCCGCCATGGTGCTGATGACGCGTAAGTTCGTCGAAAACTGGCTGCTGTGGGTACTTATTGACGTGATTAGCGTCGTTATCTACGCGGTACAAGGCGTTTACGCCATGTCGCTTGAATATGTCCTGCTGACGGCGATCGCGGTGATGGGCTCGTACAGCTGGATCAAGAGCGCGCAGCGTAACGGCTATACTCCGCTTGCCGCATCCTGATTGACCGATTTCCAGGCTGCCTGAATGGGCAGCCTGTTGCTCTCACCGCCCCTCTTTCTGCTACAATCCCCACCCCGTTCGAAGATTGAGCAAAATACACCCATGCGTTTAAATCCTGGCCAACAACAAGCCGTCGAATTCGTTACCGGACCGTGCCTGGTGCTGGCGGGTGCCGGTTCCGGTAAGACCCGCGTTATTACCAATAAAATCGCCCACCTGATCCGCGGCTGCGGCTACCAGGCGCGCCATATCGCGGCGGTTACCTTTACCAACAAGGCGGCGCGCGAAATGAAAGAGCGCGTCGGGCAAACGCTGGGGCGTAAAGAAGCGCGCGGCCTGATGATTTCCACCTTCCACACGCTGGGGCTGGATATCATCAAACGCGAATACGCTGCATTAGGGATGAAATCCAACTTCTCGCTGTTCGACGATACCGACCAGGTGGCGCTGTTAAAAGAGCTCACCGAAGGGCTGATCGAAGACGATAAAGTGGTGCTTCAGCAGCTGATCTCCACGATCTCCAACTGGAAAAACGATCTGAAAACCCCTGCTCAGGCCGCCGCCGGCGCGAAAGGGGAGCGGGATCGGATCTTTGCTCACTGCTACGGGCTGTACGACGCGCATATGAAAGCCTGTAACGTACTCGACTTTGACGATCTGATCCTGCTGCCGACCCTGCTGCTGCAGCGCAACGAAGAGGTGCGGGAGCGCTGGCAGAACAAGATTCGCTATCTGCTGGTGGATGAATACCAGGACACCAACACCAGCCAGTACGAGCTGGTGAAACTGCTGGTGGGGCAGCGGGCACGCTTTACCGTAGTCGGCGATGACGATCAGTCGATCTACTCCTGGCGCGGCGCGCGGCCGCAGAACCTGGTGCTGCTAAGCCAGGATTTCCCGGCGCTGCAGGTGATCAAGCTGGAGCAAAACTACCGCTCTTCCGGGCGTATTCTGAAGGCGGCCAACATCCTGATTGCCAACAACCCGCACGTCTTCGAAAAGCGCCTGTTTTCCGAGCTGGGCTATGGCGTAGAGCTGAAGGTGCTCTCCGCCAACAATGAAGACCACGAGGCGGAACGCGTGGCTGGCGAACTGATCGCCCATCACTTTATTAATAAAACCGCCTATAAGGATTACGCGATCCTGTATCGCGGCAACCATCAGTCGCGGGTTTTCGAAAAGATGCTGATGCAAAACCGCATCCCGTACAAAATTTCCGGCGGCACGTCGTTCTTTTCCCGTCCAGAAATTAAAGACCTGCTGGCCTATCTGCGCGTGCTGACTAACCCTGATGACGACAGCGCCTTCCTGCGCATCGTCAATACGCCGAAGCGCGAAATCGGTTCGGCGACGCTGCAAAAGCTGGGCGAATGGGCGATGGGGCGCAATAAAAGCATGTTTACTGCCAGCTTCGATATGGGCCTGACCCAGACGCTGAACGGACGCGGCTATGAGTCTTTGACCCGCTTCACCCACTGGCTGCGGGAGATCCAGCAGCTTTCAGAGCGCGAGCCGATTGCCGCCGTCCGCGATCTGATCCGCGGCGTGGATTATGAATCCTGGCTCTATGAAACTTCGCCCAGCCCGAAAGCCGCCGAAATGCGGATGAAAAACGTCAATACGCTCTTCACGTGGATGACCGAAATGCTGGAGGGCAGCGATATCGATGAACCGATGACGCTTACCCAGGTCGTGACCCGTTTTACGCTACGAGACATGATGGAGCGCGGCGAGTCGGATGAGGAGACGGATCAGGTTCAGCTGATGACGCTTCACGCTTCAAAAGGGCTGGAGTTCCCCTACGTCTACCTGGTTGGCATGGAGGAAGGGCTGCTGCCGCACCAGAGCAGCATTGATGAAGACAACGTCGATGAAGAACGCCGTCTTGCCTACGTGGGTATCACCCGCGCGCAGAAAGAGCTTACTTTTACCTTGTGCAAAGAGCGCCGTCAGTACGGCGAGCTGGTGCGACCGGAGCCGAGCCGTTTCCTGCTGGAGCTGCCGCAGGATGATCTGATTTGGGAGCAGGAGCGCAAAGTGATTTCGCCGGAAGAGCGTATGCATAAAGGTCAGGCGAACGTCGCCAACATCCGGGCGATGCTGGCGAAAGCGCGTAAATAGCGGCTAGCGGCCGTTTTGCTGCTGAATCTGGAACTGACGTAGCTCTTCGCGACCCGGAGCACCGTCTGCACCCGGCCGGGTGACGACAATAGCCGCTACTTCATTGCCCAGCAGCGCGGCCTGGCGCAGATCCATCCCGCAGGCCAGCCCGGCGATCGTACCGGCGCAGTGGCTGTCTCCAGCGGCAATCGTATCGTAGACCTTCACGCGGCAGGCAGCAATATGCTGCGGTTGTGCGTCAGGTTCAACCACCCACGCGCCATCTTTATCGAACCGACAGATCGCCCGTAAATGCCAGTCGCTGGCGAGCCGTGAAGCGGCGTCAAGGGTCGCGCTATCCAAATCGTATAAACGTGCGCACAGCACGCTGAGTTCATCGCGATTCAGAGTGAGCACAGGAGCTTTGCCCAGCAGCGCCTGGATAAAGTGAATATCCAGATCGTTCAGACGCGGGCCAAAATCGACAAACAGCGTTTTATCTTCCGTAAGGTCCAGAATCCACTGGCGCAGCGCTTCGCTGGCCAGCTCGTAGCCAGAGACATAAATTATGGCGTCCTTCGGCTGCGGAATTTGTGCCAGCAGCTCGTTGTTCCAGTGCTGCTCGCAGCCCTCAATGGTGATAAACGTCCGCTCTTTGTTCGCCTCGACGAGTGCCAGACACCAGCCGTTATCGTGGGTGGGGTGGCGCAAGAGGACGGGTAGGTTTTCCAGCGCCATTTTCTGTGCAACAGCCTGCCCCCACTCGCCATTGCCCACCGGTATCGCGTTTATCAAAGGGAGTTCAAGGCGCGAGAGCGCGCGGGCGACATTAAACGCGCAGCCGCCAATCTGCCGTCCGCCATCGCGGGCAGAAACATCGCTACCGCTATGCGGCAGCGCATCGAGATGGAGAATCATGTCGCCAAAAGCGGCGCCGATAACCACGATCGGCCGCCGCGGCGACAGCAGGTCAGCTGTTATTGTCACGGCTGGCCTCCTTTCTTGCGCCGAACGCCAGATACAGCGCCAGGCTCAGAATAAAAGAGACAAACAGACCCAGGCTAGAGTCCGCGAAAATGCCGACCGCGAAAGGTCCGTCGATAAACCCGGTTTTGGATACCATCAATCCCGCCAGCGCGCCGACAATCCAGCAGCCCAGCGCGGTGCGGTTCGCTCCGCTGTCCCTGAATAAATCAGCTTCAGCATATCCGGCTCGGCGGCGAATCCGATAAAAATCGACCATAAAAATGGCGGCCCAGGCGGCCAGAAATACGCCGCAGAAAATCAGAAACGCGATGAAAGGGCCGAGAAAATCTTTCGAGACAAACAGCACGTAGAGCGCGATCCCCAGCACCAGAACGGCATCAAGGGCTACGGCGGAGCGCTGCTGGAGCTTAATCCCCATGCTTAACAGGTTAAGGCTGGCGGAATAGAGACTCAGCACGGCGATGGTCACGACCCCGGCGGTCGCCGCGGCCAGATAGGGGATTGCCATCCAGGAAGGCAGCAGTTTGCCAATCGCTGAAATGGGGTTCTCGCTGGAGGCCAGGTCGGGGATCTGGGCGGTAAGCAGTATCCCGGTGAGCATCAGCAGCAGTAGGGGGAGCGCGGCGCCGCTGACAACGGCGAGAAAAATAGGCTTTTCACCGGCGTCGGGACGCTGATCCCGGCTATAGTCGGCGCCGGCGATAGCCCAGCTGATGCCGGTGCCCGCGGCAATAATTGATACCGCTGGCAAAAAGCCGGTGAGCCAGCTGCCTGAAGGCAGCGCGAGGATGGCCTGCCAGTCTGCGGTGAAGAGTAAATAGATCACTACCAGCAGCGTCATGGCGCCAAAGATCCGGGTGATCCATTTTTGCATCATCAGCACGGCATTTTGTCCGAGCACGCTGACCAGTACGGTCAGCCCGCCAAACAAGAAAAGCGACAGCGCGGTGGTGGTCAGGCTCTCTTCAAGACCCATGGCGGCAAACAGCGCGACGAGGGTGAGCGTGCCGGTAATGATATTGACCGCTTCCCAGCCCATCAGATTCACCCAACAGAAGCTGGTGGGCGCGATATTGCCGCGTTTGCCAAAAATGACCCGGGAGAGGGTGAGCGTCGTGGTGCGGCCGATTTTGCCGGCGATGCTGGTGACGCCGACCAGCGCAAAAGAGGCGACGCCCGCCACGGCGGCAAGGAGCGACTGCCAGAATGAGAGGCCAAACGCCACAATGACCGCGCCGTAAACGACCCCAAGAATGCCAATATTCGCGGCGCACCAGACGAAAAACAGCTGGACCGGTTGTTGGGTCTGGTGGACCGGAGGAACGAGACCGATCCCTAATTCCGCCATTCCGGGATCTGCCGTCTGGATATTTCCATCGTATGAAGCTTTGCTGTCCATAGTGATGCCCTCAGTGAATTATGCGAAGCGGTATCCTGCAAGCCGCTGTGCGTAAGGCGCGAAGTCGATGCTGTTGGCCTGCTTAATCTGTTGTATAGGTTCTTCAGGAAAAGCCTCTATGCCATGAAGCGCGCCGCAGATGGCGGTTGCCATCGCGCCAATAGTGTCGGTGTCGCCGCCTAAATTGGCTGCCAGCATAGCGCATTTCATGGGCTGCGTTTTTGCCAGCTCGACCAGCGCAATCGCTGCGGGGACAGACTCGATAATATCCATACCGGCGCCGATATCCTCATAAATACGTTCGATACCTGTCAGGTGGTCAGTCTCTCCGGAGATCGTTTCCAGCGCCAGGTGGATACGGTTCCCAAGAAGTGGACTAAAAGTGGACTCGTAATGGCGCTGGGTTTCATTTGCCAGCGACGCCAGCTCCGTTTTGATTAACGGCCATTCGGCCCCTTCAATGGCGCGGCTGATCGCCCAGGCAATGACCACCGCGCCGGCGATGGCGATGTCGGATTTGTGCGTCGGCAGGCAGGATAGCCGCACTTGCTCAATGAAAAACGCCCTGTCCTCGGTGGGCAGTCGACAGCCCATCGGCGCCACGCGCATTGCCGCACCGTTGGTCACGCCGTTGGCCGCGATCTCATCCAGCGGTTGCCCCTGTTCGAGCGCGATCAGAGAAGCCTTTGAGGTTGGGCCGAGAATATTTTTCTCAAATGCCTGGCAGCGTCGGGCCCACAGCAGAATGTGTCTGGCGATGGCCAGTGGATCGGTCACGCCGTTGTTTTCATCAAGCGCATCCATCAGCGCGATGCACTGATGGGTGTCATCCGTGAACTCGGCGGCGCGAAATTCGCAGGCAGCAATATTCTCTTTCGGTCCGGGAAGAAAGCGTTCAATCCAGCCAAAATGGTTAATGATTCGACGTTTAGGCCACAGTTCAGAGGGCATGCCCATCGCATCACCGATGGCTTGCCCAAAAAGACAGCCAAGGATGCGGCTTTCGGCAATATAGGTAGGGCGAATATCAGACATCGTCAGCTCCCAGGAAGAAATGAATAAAAGTTAATCTAAAAATAGATCCAGATTAAGTCCAGTTAAAGTCCTTTATCATCATGCTGTGATCGCAGGCGCATTCTGAGAGAAAAATGCGGCGCTCAAAAATAGTGGGGAGACGTTATGATGGGGCTATTGATTCCAGTATGGATCCACTATGATAAATCCACTGCCACTGAATTCCGCAAGGCCACGAAATTATGTCGCAACCGTTGCTTGAGTATATAAAAGGGCGTCTGAATGCAGAGGCTCCCGCGCCGCTTTATATTCAGCTTAAACAAGCTATTGAAGCTGCGATGACGGAGCGGTTATTGACGCACGGCAGCATTCTGCCCTCCGAGCGCAAAATGTCGCAGACGCTGGAACTATCGCGCGTGACGGTGGTTAAGGCCCTTGATGCGCTGCTGGAAGCCGGGCTGGTGATTAAGCGCCATGGAAAAGGGACCGAGGTGAATCTGCCGGTAAGCTATAACCTTGCCAGCGGCGGGTTTTCTGCCCAGCTACAAAATTCAGGAACGGTGTCCAATCGATGGCTGGTGCGGGAAAAGCTGGCGGCGGATGATTTTCTGGCTCGTGAGCTGGAGATCGCGGTCGGCGATCGGGTGGCGAAAATTAAACGCGTACGTCTGGTCGATGCCCTTCCGGTTTCTATCGAAACCATGTTTATTCCCGAGCGTTTCTTGCCCCGCCCGGATTTACTTGAAGGGTCGCTGTACGCGCACTGGGCGGAAAATGCTATTTTTCCCGATCTTCAGGATTACTCCCTGACGGTACATGTTCCTTCGGGGGAAGAGCTGAATTTGCTCGACTTGCCGCAGGGGGTGCCATTGATGAAAATTACGCTGAAAAGCCGTAATGCTCAGGGCGAGGTGCTTGAGTACGGTACCGCCTTCTGCCTGAGCAATTACTTTAATTTTGATTTCAGAGTGAAGCTCCAGTCGTTGCCTGGTGGCAAACCAGACGTCGTACGCAGAAAAGAGGCGTGATGCCAGTATCCGGGCGATGCTGGTAAAGATGCCCTTCAGGCGATGCATTGTTGCCAGGCGGCGGAGAAGGGCATTACCAGCAGCAGCGAGGGTAGCATGTTCGCCGTTGGAAAAGCGCGAATACCGCAGAGTCGAAAACCCGTCGCCAACATGACGATGCCGCCGCAGGCCGTAAAATCCGCGATCATTGACGGAGTGATAAACACCATAATAAAGCTGGCGGCGAAGAAGAGGATCGCAAATACAATTAGCTGGGGCACAAAAATAACGGCGATGATATACCCCAGCGCGGAGGCAAAAATAGCGGCGGTGAAGAAGTCGAGAATAGATTTAGTGATCAATATTGTCGCATCTCCGGTCATTCCTTCGGTTAATGCACCAAAAATACCGGTTCCGCTGGCGCAAAACAGGATCAGTACGGCGATAAACTGGTTGGTAAAATCCTCTGGCTCCATACCGGAGTTGCCGTTGGTGGGAAAAACCTTCTCGATAGGACCCCGAAGCTTCATTGCGGCATTTTCGATAAGCTTTTCGATATGCAGCAGGCTACCGATAATGGTACCCACGATGACTGCCAAAGCAATAGGCGGCAGATTTATCAACTTATTGAGAAAAAATACACCCATACTGATGGATATTAATCCGGCGATTAGCGGTAAGGTTTTTTTTAAATGCTCAGGAATAAATCGGTTGAGAGAAGCGCCAAAAATGGCACCGATAAGCAGTGAACCACTGCAAATAAAAATACCTAGCGGCATGATATATTCTCCATAAATGAAAAGGGCCTGTTATTAGGCCCTTTGGTTGTAATGGGATGGGTTATTTAATATTAAACACGCGGCTAGCGTTGCCCCAGGCAATTTTATCTTTCAGTTCAGTATCCATTTCCAGCGGATCGAACCAATCGCAGGCCTGATGAATATCTTCATAGGGATAATCGACGGAAAACATCACGCGATCCGGGCCCATAATATCAAGCGCATTTTGCAGCGAATAAGTATTAAAGTGGCCGCTGGTGGTCACGATAAAGTTATTCTGCAAATAGTGCATTAATGGTTTTTCTGCTTTGCCGAGGCCGCAGCCGAAACGCTGGCGATAGAGACGATGCTGCGTTCGTGGCAGCATATGGACCAGTCCTTCGCCTAAATGGCCCAGCACCAGATTCAGGTTTGGATAGCGGTCAAACAGTCCGCTCATCATCAGGCGAATCGCATGAACTGCGGTTTCCTGCGCAAACCCCCAGGCGGAACCGATCAGGCTTTCATAGCCGGTGTAGATACCGCGCGCAGCGCCTTCTAATGGTTCACGAGGATGCAGATAAACGGGAACGTTCAGCTCATTGACTTTATCCCAGAATACCAGCATCGATTCATCATCCAGGTACAGGCCGTGTTCGCTATCCTGGACATTGGTATAACCGTTAATCAGCGCGCCTTTCATTCCCAGTTTTTTTACTGCGCGATCCAGCTCTTCGGCCGCAGCTTCGGGATTTTGTAATGCTAAAGTAGCGAATGCGCTGAATTTATCCGGATTGGGTTTAACGTAGTTCTCGATGATATAGTCATTGGTTTCGCGAGCAAAAGATACGGCTGTCGCTTTATCTAAAATAGATTGGGCCCCAGGTGAAGTTAAAGAAAGGATAACATGGTCAATATTCCTCTGGGCCATTTCATTCAGCTGATAGCTACGATCTAATAAGCGGCGCTCAACGTCCTGCATGTATTCAGAACCATTTCTTGAGGCTTCACCCGTGGCATCCCACAGGCTGTTATTTTTAGGTGTTGAAACGTGTTCTTCTAAAGCGATTTTACCACGCATAATCTATTCCTCTAATCGTTTTCGATATTATCTGATGCGAGGAGAATAGGATTTTTTACGTATTGGCAGCAATAAGCAGAATGTAATACAGACTATCAGGAAAACTAATACAGTATTATGATTTGAGGTCTAAAAATTAATAGATGGTTGTGTTACTGCCCGTTGTGGGTAAGTTGACGATCAGCGACCGTAGCCAGATATGCCCCGGATCGCGATGTAGACGCTGATGCCAGACCTGGCGAATAGCAATTTCCGGTAACGAAAATGGCAACGGCCAGCTGCAGCAGGGATAGCGATTAATAATATGGTTCGCCAGCTGCTCGGGGACGACGGCAAGCAATTCGCTATCCGCAACCAGTTCGCCTGCGCCTAAAAAGCTGGGGAGGGTGAGGGCGATACGGCGCGGCATGCCGTACTCATTAAGCAATTTATCGATATCGCCATGCCCTGTGCCGTTGACGTGAACGGCAAGATGCTTTTCCAGCCGCCAGTTCTCGGCAGTAAACGAGTCTCGGATCCGCGGATGGTTTTCTGCCGCCAGGCAAACGTAGGATTGATTAAACAGGCGTTGCTGATAAACGCTATCCGGTAGCTGCATCAGATAGCCAATAGCTAAATCGCATTTACCCGACTCAAGCGCGCCCAGCGTTTGATCGTCGATATTCAATACGGAAAAAGTAATGCCTTCGGCGCGCTGCTGCTGTAGCAGAGCCTGCAGCGGCGGTAACAACGTCATTTGGCTAATATCGGTCATGCCGATAGTGAAGTTACGCGTATTGGTTTGGGGGTTAAATTCAGGATTGCCGGGAAGTTGGTTATCGACTAGCTGAAGAATGGTAAAAATGGTCTGGGCGATATCATCGGCGCGAGGCGTGGGCACCATACGTTGCCCGATTCGCACAAACAGGGGATCGTCAAAATGCTCGCGCAGCTTTTTCAACAACAGGCTGCCGGTCGGCTGACTGACGTTGAGCGCTTCGGCGGCAGGAGAGACATTCCCCAGGCGGAAGAGGGCGGAAAAAAAACGTAGCGATTTGAAGTCCAGTTCTTCTCGCATGATATTCCCCTGATTGGGCTATTTTGCTGCGCCATCCTCGTTCAGCAGTAGCGGCCAGTGAACGTAGCTCTGCCACTGGCACTCCTGTTCGACCATTTCCCGGCCCAGCGGATGATTTTCCATCCACCCATGGGGCAGCGTTAACGTCAAATTTTCATCGACGGCAGCCAGCGTAATCATCGGCAGCAGGTCGTCGCGTCGGCGGCTGGCAAACAGAATAGCCAGACGCAGCAGACGACACATATGCTCCGCGACTCTCGGCGGAACCGCGTTTTGTTGATGAAGGGAAGAAAGGTCGACGGTGCTGGTTTGGTTTAACAGCAGGGTCGCCAACAGCTTCTTTTGCGCGGGGGTAAAGCCGGGCAGGTCCAGATTGCGCACCAGCCAGGCGGCGTGCAGAGGCGCCTGCTTGTACTCCACGCTCAGGCCGATTTCATGCAGCTGGCAGGCGCTTTGCAGCAAATCGAAGCATAGCGGCTCAATTTCCCAGCTGTTTTCCACCTGATGAACGAAATGGGCGGCCAGCTGGGCAACGCGCTGCGCCTGTTCGGTATCAACCAGAAACCGGCGCTGAATATTACGTAAGGTACGACTGCGAATATCCTGATCGATCGACAGGTGCAGCATGCCGTAGACCAGACCTTCACGCAGCGCGCCGCCGGCGAGCGTCATGCACTGAATGTTCAGCTCGCTGAAGATGGCCATGAGAATCGCCAGTCCGCTAGGAAAGACGAGCGCGCGTTCAAGGGTCAGGCCTTCAATCTCCAGCTCTTCCAGACGACCGCACTGAATAGCGCGCTGTTTGAGCTGCTGTAGTTTGGCTAAGGTGATGCGTTCATCCATCCCCTGCGCCATCATGATTTCTTGTAACGCCTGGACCGTACCGGAAGCCCCGACGCACACTTTCCAGCCGTGATAGCGCAGAACATCGGCGACGGGACGCAAAACTTCACGCGCGGCGGTTTCGGCCTGGTCAAAGTTTTCTTTGGTCAGGCTGCGATCGGCGAAGTACCGTTCCAGCCAGGTCACGCAGCCCATCGACAGGCTAAAAAGCGAGGTGGTTTGCGCGCCGGTGCCGGTAACCAGCTCGGTGCTGGCGCCGCCAATATCCACGACCAGACGCTGATCCGCGCCGCCGGTTGTATGTGCGACGCCCTGATAAATCAGGCGCGCTTCCTCTTCGCCGCTGATAACCTGCACCGCGCAGCCGAGGATTTCCCGCGCTTTTTCCAGAAACTCACCGGCGTTAACCGCCAGGCGCAGCGTCGCCGTAGCGACCACGCGGATTTGCGTCGGGGGAATATCCTGCAAACGCTCGGCGAACAGGCGCAAGCATTGCCAGCCGCGCTCCATGGCTTCGGCAGAGAGCGTGTTGTCGCCATTAAGGCCAGCGGCCAGACGGACTTTGCGTTTGATACGACTGAGGGTCTGGATGCTCCCAGCCACCTCGCGTACAACCAACATATGAAAGCTATTGGAGCCAAGATCGATAGCTGCATAGAGCGAGGTGGAACTCATACACTTCATCCTTCAAGCTGCCTCTGCGCTGGCCGCGTTCTCTTTCCCGGAGCGCTTACCTGAGTAGGCTCATCGGGATTCGTTCTCTTGCCGCCTTGATGCAACTTGCATGATGTTGTGTATGGCATATTGCTTTAACCTGAACGACGACGATTACGTGGTGGACCGTTACGACGCGGGCCGTTGCCAGGGCGCGGGCGCGTGAGGCGCAGCGGTCTGGGCAGTTCGGTCATGAGCGCGTCAGAATTGTATTTGCTGACCGGAATTGAATGACCAATATAGGTTTCAATCGCCGGCAGGTTCAGCGCGTACTCTTCACAGGCCAGGCTGATGGAGTGACCGCTGGCGCCAGCGCGGCCGGTACGGCCAATACGGTGAACGTAGTCTTCGCAATCGTCCGGCAGGTCGTAGTTAAAGACGTGCGTAACGGCCGGAATATGCAGACCGCGGGCGGCAACGTCGGTTGCGACCAGAATGTCGATATCGCCGCGGGTAAATTCATCGAGAATGCGCAGGCGTTTTTTTTGCGCGACGTCGCCGGTTAACAGACCAACACGATGGCCGTCCGCCGCCAGGTGACCCCAGATATCTTCACAACGATGCTTGGTATTGGCGAAAATAATCGCGCGATCCGGCCACTCTTCTTCAAGCAAGGTCTGCAGGAGGCGCATTTTTTCTTCGTTGGAAGGATAGAACAGCTCTTCTTTAATACGGTGGCCCGTTTTCTGCTCAGGCTCAACTTCGACGTACTCGGCGTTGTTCATTTGTTCGAACGCCAGTTCACGGACGCGATAAGAAAGGGTGGCTGAGAACAGCATGTTCAGGCGCTGATTCGCCGGCGGCATACGGCGGAACAGCCAACGGATATCTTTAATAAAGCCGAGATCGTACATGCGATCGGCTTCGTCAAGAACGACAACCTGAATGGCGCCGAGGTTAATATGGTTCTGTTTGGCGTAGTCGATAAGGCGACCGGTGGTACCGATCAAAATATCCACGCCGCTTTCCAGTACTTTCAGCTGCTTATCGTAGCCGTCGCCGCCGTATGCCAGGCCCAGCTTCAGACCGGTAGACTGCGCCAGCGGTTCGGCGTCAGCATGAATCTGTACCGCCAGTTCACGCGTCGGCGCCATGATCAGCGCGCGCGGCTGGTTGACCTGGCGGTCAGCGATCGCCGGGTGAGTGAGAAGATAATGAAACGTTGACGTCAGAAACGCCATCGTTTTACCGGTACCGGTTTGCGCCTGCCCGGCGACATCGCGACCTTCCAGCGTAAGCGGGAGGGCGAGTGCCTGGATGGGTGTGCAATTATGAAACCCTTTCTTTTCAAGGGCTTCAATCACTGCCGGGTGCAGGGCGAAGTCGGAAAACTTCTGTTCTGTTAAATGTGTTTTGCTCATAGTGTGGTAGAATATCAGCTAACTATTGCATTAAGAAAGCGTATCCGGTGAAATAACGTCAACCTTTCGTTGGCTATGTATGAAATTATTCAAGGTGCGTCTGCGGCAACTGAACGAATCTTCGAAAGCTTAGACTACTAAGCGAGGCGAGGGTGACAAATCTGCGATAAGCCGGTTTGAACGTGGGTTGCTTTATCTTTTGCGGGGCAAAGTTCATGATGGACATTGTGACGCAGATCGATAAAAGAGGCATTCTGAAGAACAGCGTGCGTAACGTAGCATCGACACGTCGTTGATGGCCGCGACACCAACACACCAGGCTTATTCCTGTGGAGTTAAATATGAGCGATAAAATTATTCACCTGACTGACGACAGTTTTGACACGGACGTACTCAAGGCTGACGGGCTAACCCTCGTCGATTTCTGGGCAGAGTGGTGTGGTCCGTGCAAAATGATCGCCCCGATTCTGGATGAGATCGCTGAAGAGTATCAGGGCAAACTGACCATTGCGAAACTGAACATCGATCAGAACCCGGGCACCGCGCCGAAATACGGCATTCGCGGTATCCCGACCCTGCTGCTGTTCAAAAATGGCGAAGTTGCAGCGACCAAAGTTGGCGCGCTGTCCAAAGGCCAGTTAAAAGAGTTCCTCGACGCCAACCTGGCGTAAGCGGCTTGCTCTCCCGGCGTCCAGCCTCCTATTTTTTGCGGATCTCTGGACGCCCGGCGAGAGTCGTGCTAAGTTAATCTCAGACTTCGTTTTAAACATACCTTTGTTTGAATCTTGTTTTACCCAAAGCGTCCCGCAAAAATGCGCGTGAGGCTTATAATCCGGGCTTATCACTCATTCCGTTTAGTCGTTTCAGTTCTGCGTTCTTTCCTGTGACCAGGCAACGTACAGACACGAGATGAAGGCCGTTAACAGGCATGGATGTTCCTGCCATACCATTCACAACATTAAGTTCGAGAATTACCCCGAGTTTAAGAACCCACACCATTATGAATCTTACCGAATTAAAGAATACGCCGGTTTCTGAGCTGATTACTCTCGGCGAAAATATGGGGCTGGAAAACCTGGCCCGTATGCGTAAGCAGGATATTATTTTTGCCATCCTCAAGCAGCATTCGAAGAGTGGCGAGGATATCTTTGGCGATGGCGTACTGGAGATACTGCAGGATGGATTTGGTTTCCTCCGTTCAGCAGACAGCTCCTACCTCGCCGGTCCCGACGACATCTACGTATCCCCCAGCCAAATCCGCCGTTTCAACCTCCGCACTGGTGACACCATTTCCGGTAAGATTCGTCCTCCTAAAGAGGGTGAGCGTTACTTTGCGTTGTTGAAAGTTAACGAAGTTAACTACGATAAGCCGGAAAACGCGCGTAACAAGATTCTGTTCGAGAACTTAACCCCGCTGCACGCAAATTCACGTCTGCGTATGGAACGTGGTAACGGCTCAACGGAAGACTTAACCGCCCGCGTACTGGATCTGGCGTCGCCGATCGGCCGCGGCCAGCGTGGTCTGATTGTCGCGCCGCCGAAGGCCGGTAAAACCATGCTGCTGCAGAACATCGCGCAGAGCATTGCGTACAACCATCCTGATTGCGTACTGATGGTACTGCTTATCGACGAACGTCCGGAAGAAGTGACCGAGATGCAGCGTCTGGTTAAAGGTGAAGTTGTCGCTTCGACCTTTGACGAGCCGGCATCCCGCCACGTTCAGGTTGCCGAGATGGTTATCGAGAAGGCGAAGCGTCTGGTTGAGCATAAGAAAGACGTTATCATCCTGCTCGACTCCATTACCCGTCTGGCGCGCGCCTACAACACCGTGGTCCCGGCTTCCGGTAAAGTGTTGACCGGTGGTGTGGACGCCAACGCCCTGCATCGTCCGAAGCGTTTCTTCGGCGCCGCGCGTAACGTGGAAGAGGGCGGCAGCCTGACCATCATCGCTACGGCACTGATCGATACCGGTTCTAAAATGGACGAAGTTATCTACGAAGAGTTTAAAGGCACCGGTAACATGGAGCTTCATCTCTCTCGTAAGATCGCAGAAAAACGCGTCTTCCCGGCTATCGATTACAACCGTTCCGGTACCCGTAAAGAAGAGTTGCTCACCACTCAGGAAGAGCTGCAGAAGATGTGGATCCTGCGTAAAATCATTCACCCGATGGGTGAAATCGACGCGATGGAATTCCTCATCAATAAACTGGCGATGACCAAAACTAACGATGACTTCTTCGACATGATGAAGCGCTCGTAAGTTAAAAATGCCAGAAAACGCCACGCTATTGCGTGGCGTTTTGTTTTCCGGGTTTGTATGATCCAGCAAGGGAAAACAAAATGGGTATTAACGTATGATGTGTGCAGAATGCTGGCAGGCAGAGACGGCTTTAACAGTCTAAAATTTCTACAATAAATTTGTAATGTTCTGCTTTGCCCCTTCTGGAGTTGAGGCATCATCGTTATACTTCCCGGATTAACTATGCTGAGAGCACATGCGTTGTGAATTTACTCACTGCTATTACTGAATTAATCAGTATTTTCTTATTCACTACCCTGTTTATATTTATCGCCCGCAAGGCGGCAAAAAGAGTTGGGCTGGTGGATAAACCTAACTATCGCAAACGGCATCAGGGTTTGATTCCGTTAGTCGGTGGTATTTCAGTTTTCGCAGGTATTTGTTTTACGTTTGCCATCGCCGATTATTACATTCCCCATGCAAGGTTATACCTGGGGTGTGCCGGGGTGCTTGTGCTGGTCGGCGCGCTGGACGACCGCTTTGATATCAGCGTAAAAATTCGCGCCGTTATTCAGGCCGCTATCGCCGTCATTATGATGATGGTGGGTAATCTTCATCTTAGTAGCCTCGGTTTTATATTCGGCTCTTGGGAACTGGTGCTCGGCCCCTTTGGCTTCTTCCTCACGCTGTTCGCCGTTTGGGCGGCGATCAATGCTTTCAATATGGTAGATGGTATCGATGGGCTGCTTGGCGGCCTCTCCTCCGTCTCTTTCGCGGCAACGGGAATCATCCTGTGGTTTGATGGCCAGTACAGCCTGGCGATGTGGTGTTTTGCGATGATTGCCGCCATTTTGCCCTATATTTTACTTAACCTCGGTGCGCTTGGTCGTCGCTATAAGGTCTTTATGGGTGATGCCGGCAGCACCATGATTGGCTTTACTATCATCTGGATCCTGCTGGAGACCACGCAGGGAAAAACGCATCCTATTAGCCCGGTCACGGCGCTGTGGATTATTGCTATCCCATTGATGGATATGGTGGCGATTATGTACCGTCGCCTGCGTAAAGGGATGAGTCCATTCTCCCCGGACCGCCAGCATATTCATCACTTAATCATGCGCGCCGGCTTTACTTCCCGCCAGGCATTTGTCCTGATCACCCTGGCCGCCGCGCTGCTGGCCCTGGTTGGCGTGGTGGCGGAATACACCCGCATTGTGCCGGAATGGGTGATGTTAATACTCTTTTTGGTAGCCTTCTTTCTTTATGGCTACTGCATTAAACGCGCCTGGAAAGTGGCGCGCATGGTTAAGCGCATTAGACGCAGAATTCGGCGACACAGCGGCAATAATCCTAATTAACCAAGTCAATCTGGGGACGTGATGACTCAACCATTACCGGGAGCACAAACAGTGAACGTTGAGAATGAGCTGGATATTCGCGGGCTGTTTCGCGCCTTATGGGCAGGAAAAAGCTGGATAGCAGGTATCGCAGTGCTCTTTGCACTGATTGTTCTGGTTTATACCTTTTTTGCTCGCCAGGAGTGGAGCGCGACGGCGATTACCGACCGGCCAACGGTAAACATGCTGGGGGGATACTATTCGCAGCAGCAGTTTTTACGCAATCTCGATATCAAGGCCAATCTCGTCTCGGTCGATCAGCCTTCGGTAATGGATGAAGCTTATAAAGAGTTCATCATGCAGCAGGCGTCATGGGATACCCGCCGCGACTTCTGGCTGCAAACGGACTACTACAAGCAGCGCCAGTCGGGTAACGCTCGCGCCGATGCCGCCCTGCTGGATGACCTGATCAACGATATCCAGTTTATGCCCGGCGATGCGCTAAAAAGCGTCAACGATAGCGTGAAGCTGACGGCGGAAACCGCTCCGGATGCCAATAATCTGCTGCGCCAGTATGTGGCTTTCGCCAGCCAGCGTGCGGCAGGGCATCTGAATGACGAGCTTAAAGGCGCCTGGGCCGCGCGTACCATCCAGATGAAAGCGCAGGTGAAGCGCCAGGAAGAGGTGGCACGAGAGATTTTCAATCGCCGCATGCATAGCGTGGAACAGGCGCTGAAAGTCGCGCAGCAGCACAATATCTCCCGCAGCGAAACCGATATTCCACCAGACCAGCTGCCGGATTCAGAGCTGTTTTTACTGGGGCGGCCGATGCTGCAGGCCCGACTGGAAAATCTGCAGGCGGTGGGGCCGCAGTACGATATTGATTATGACCAAAGCCGCGCCATGCTAACGACATTAAACGTTGGGCCAACCCTGGATCCGCGTTTTCAGACTTACAGGTATTTGCGAACGCCTGAAGAACCGGTAAAACGCGATAGCCCGCGCCGCGTGTTTCTGATGGTGATGTGGGGGATTGTGGGCGCGCTCATCGGCGCAGGCGTTGCGTTATCGCGTCGCCGTGTCCAGTGAATGCGGCCCGTGGTGAAGGACATTCAGCCTTTATCACCTAATCGAAGAGAATCGATGTGAAAGTACTAACGGTATTTGGCACGAGACCAGAAGCTATCAAAATGGCGCCTCTGGTTCATGCGCTGGCAAAGGATCCTCATTTTGAGGCGAAAGTTTGCGTGACCGCGCAGCATCGGGAGATGCTCGATCAGGTGTTGAAACTTTTTTCTATTGTTCCGGAATACGACCTTAACATTATGCAGCCGGGGCAGGGTTTGACGGAGATTACCTGTCGCATCCTTGAGGGCTTAAAGCCGGTGCTGGAGTCGTTTAAGCCGGACGTGGTGCTGGTGCATGGCGATACCACCACGACGATGGCGGCAAGCCTGGCCGCTTTTTATCAGCGCATTCCGGTAGGGCATGTGGAAGCCGGGCTGCGTACCGGCGATCTGAGCTCGCCATGGCCGGAAGAGGGGAACCGTACGTTGACCGGACATCTGGCAACGTACCACTTTGCGCCAACGGAAACCTCGCGGCAGAACCTGCTGCGGGAAAACATCGCCGACAATCGGATCGCGGTAACCGGCAATACGGTTATTGACGCGCTGTTCTGGGTGCGCGACCGGGTGTTGAGCGATGAAGCCCTGCGCAACGAACTGACTCAGCGCTATCCCTTCCTCGCCAACGGCAAAAAGATGATTCTGGTCACCGGGCACCGTCGGGAAAGCTTTGGCCGTGGTTTTGAGCAAATCTGCCATGCGCTGGCGGAGATCGCCGCCAACAATCCGGACGTACAAATTGTCTATCCGGTGCATCTGAACCCGAACGTCAGCGAGCCGGTTAAGCGTATTCTCGGCCACGTTGAGAACGTCATGCTTATTGAGCCACAGGATTATCTACCGTTCGTCTGGCTGATGAATCGCGCATGGTTGATCCTGACCGATTCAGGCGGTATCCAGGAAGAAGCGCCATCGCTCGGTAAGCCGGTGCTGGTGATGCGTGACATGACCGAGCGTCCGGAAGCGGTCAGCGCGGGAACCGTGTGCCTGGTGGGCACCGATAGCCAACGCATCGTCAATGAAGTCACGCGCTTGCTGCAAGATGAGTCCGCGTATCAGGCCATGAGCCGGGCGCATAACCCGTACGGCGATGGACAAGCGTGTCATCGTATTTTGTCTGCACTTAAAAATAATCAGGTAACGCTATGAATTTTTCTACCATTTCAGTGATTGGCCTTGGATATATTGGCCTGCCAACCGCTGCCGCGTTCGCCTCCCGGCAAAAGCGGGTGGTCGGCGTTGATATCAATCAACACGCCGTGGAGACCATTAACCGTGGAGAAATTCATATCGTGGAGCCGGATCTGGCGAGCGTCGTCAAAACGGCGGTTGAACAGGGCTACCTGAGCGCCACCACCGCGCCGGTAGCAGCCGACGCCTATCTTATTGCGGTGCCGACGCCGTTTAAAGATCTGCACGAACCGGATATGGTTTTCGTCGAATCGGCGGCGAAATCTATCGCCCCGACGCTGAAGAAAGGCTCGTTGGTTATCCTTGAGTCCACGTCGCCGGTGGGGGCAACCGAGCAGATGGCGGGCTGGCTGGCGGAAATGCGCCCCGATCTGAGTTTCCCGCAGCAGGCTGGCGAAGCGGCCGACGTCAATATCGCCTACTGTCCAGAGCGCGTTTTGCCGGGGCAGGTGATGGTTGAGCTGATTAAAAACGATCGCGTGATTGGCGGCATGTCGCCGGTTTGCTCGGCCCGCGCCAGCGAGCTGTATAAAATCTTCCTTGAAGGCGAATGCGTGGTGACCAACTCACGCACTGCCGAGATGTGCAAGCTGACTGAAAACAGCTTCCGTGACGTTAATATCGCTTTTGCCAATGAACTTTCGCTAATTTGCGCCGATCAGGGGATTAACGTCTGGGAACTGATTCGCCTGGCGAATCGTCATCCGCGGGTCAATATTCTTCAGCCGGGCCCGGGCGTTGGCGGCCACTGTATCGCGGTCGACCCGTGGTTTATCGTGGCGCAGAATCCGCAGCAGGCTCGGCTTATCCGGACCGCGCGTGAAGTTAACGATCACAAACCAGAATGGGTAATCGACCAGGTGAAAGCGCGAGTCGCCGACTGCCTCGCGGTGAGCAACAAACGCGCCAGCGAGCTAAAAATCGCCTGCTTTGGCCTCGCGTTTAAGCCGAATATTGATGACCTGCGCGAAAGCCCGGCAATGGCTATCGCCGCGCAAATCGCCCGCTTGCACGGCGGCGAAACCCTGGTCGTTGAGCCAAATATTCATCATCTGCCGAAAAAGCTCGACGGACTGTGCGCTCTGGCGACGCTCGACGAAGCGCTGGCGAGCGCCGATGTGCTGGTGATGCTGGTCGATCACAAAGAATTTAAAGCGGTCGGCGGGGATAGCGTTAGCCAGCAGTTTATCGTCGATACCAAAGGGGTGTGGCGGTGAGCACGATTCTGGTCACCGGTGGCGCGGGATTTATCGGTTCGGCGGTGGCGCGCGAAATCATCACTGCAACTACTGATAACGTAGTGGTGGTTGATAAGCTGACCTACGCCGGAAATCTGATGTCGCTGGCGCCTGTTGCCGGGGATCCGCGTTTCGCCTTTGAACAGGTGGATATCTGCGATCGTGCCGAACTGGACCGTGTCTTCCACCACTATCAGCCCGATATCGTGATGCATCTGGCCGCCGAAAGCCACGTCGACCGCTCTATTGATGGTCCGGCGTCGTTTATCGAAACCAACATTGTCGGTACCTATACGCTGCTTGAAGCGGCGCGTGCTTACTGGAATACGCTGGGGAACGAAAAAAAATCGGTCTTTCGCTTCCACCATATCTCAACGGATGAGGTCTATGGCGATCTGCACGATAGCGGCGCGTTTTTTACCGAAACCACGCCTTATGCGCCCAGCAGTCCCTATTCGGCCTCGAAAGCCAGCAGCGATCATCTGGTACGGGCCTGGCAGCGCACCTACGGACTGCCAACGTTGGTGACCAACTGCTCGAATAACTACGGGCCGTATCACTTCCCGGAAAAACTGATCCCGCTGACCATCCTGAATGCGCTGGCGGGTAAAGCGCTGCCGGTTTATGGCAATGGCGAGCAGATCCGCGACTGGCTGTTCGTTGAAGATCACGCCAGGGCGCTCTATCAGGTAGCAACGCGCGGTGAGCCGGGCGAAACTTATAATATTGGCGGCCATAATGAACGGAAGAATATCGAGGTGGTAGAAACCATTTGCGATCTGCTGGAAGAGCTGGCGCCGCACAAGCCGAATGGCCTGGCGCGCTATCGCGATCTCATCACTTTTGTTGCCGACCGTCCCGGCCACGACCTACGCTACGCCATTGACGCGACGAAAATAGAGCGGGAGCTGGGCTGGACGCCGAATGAAACGTTTACCAGCGGGATGCGCAAAACGGTTGCGTGGTATCTGGCCAATGAATCCTGGTGGCGGCAGGTGCTGGACGGCAGCTATCAGGGTGAACGCCTGGGGCTGCATGGCTGAGCGCTTGAGGGGGGAAAAATGAAAGGTATTATTCTGGCAGGCGGATCGGGGACACGTCTGCATCCGATCACGCGCGGCGTCTCAAAACAGCTGCTACCTATCTACGACAAGCCGATGATCTACTATCCGCTCTCGGTGCTGATGCTGGCCGGGATCCGCGAAGTGTTGATCATTACCACTCCGGATGACCAGCGTGATTTCCAACGACTGCTTGGTGATGGTTCGGAGTTCGGCGTGCAGCTAAGCTACGCCGCACAGCCAAGCCCGGACGGGCTGGCGCAGGCTTTTATCATTGGAGAGGCTTTTCTCAACGGTGAACCATCATGTCTGGTGCTGGGCGATAACATCTTTTTCGGCCAGGGGTTTAGTCCGAAGCTGCGTAGCGTCGCGGCCCGCATGACCGGGGCGACGGTGTTCGGCTATCAGGTGATGGACCCGGAACGCTTTGGCGTGGTGGAGTTTGATGACGATTTCCGCGCGATTTCGCTGGAGGAGAAGCCAAAGCAGCCCAAATCCAACTGGGCGGTAACCGGCCTCTATTTCTACGACGGTAAAGTCGCGGAATACGCGAAACGGGTTAAACCCTCGGCGCGCGGCGAGTTGGAGATCACCTCCATCAATCAAATGTATCTCGACGATGGCGCGCTGACGGTTGAGTTGCTGGGCCGCGGTTTTGCCTGGCTCGACACCGGTACGCACGATAGCCTGATCGAGGCCAGCATGTTTGTGCAAACGGTGGAAAAACGTCAGGGTTTCAAGATTGCCTGCCTGGAAGAGATCGCCTGGCGCAACGGCTGGCTGGACGACGACGGCGTAAAGCGCGCGGCGAAACGGCTGGAAAAAACTGGCTACGGCCAATACTTACTGGATTTACTCCGTGCCCGTCCGCGCCAGTATTAAAACCCTTGAATGGGAAAACCGCTTCTTCGGCGTCAATAGCGCTATCGTACGCTTTGGCGACGATGCGCCGCCGCTGACGGCGCAAGCGCTGGCCGGATGGTCGCGGGTGCAGGCGAAAGTCGCGGCGGATGATGTCGCGCGTCTGGACGCACTGCAGGCATTGGGCTTCCGGCTGGTGGAGGGCGAGGTCGATCTCGCGCTTTCGCCTGCGGCTTCTGATGATAGCGGCGCCGAGCCGGCGACCGCGGTGGATATCCCCCGGCTGCGCGAGCTGGCGGCGCTGGCCTTTGCGCAGAGCCGTTTTCGTGCCCCCTGGTACGCAGCCGATGCCAGCGGTCGTTTCTATGCCCAGTGGATTGAAAATGCGGTGCGCGGGACTTTCGATCATCAGTGTCTGGTGTTTCGCGCCCCTGATGGTGATATTCGCGCGTTTGTCTCCCTGCGCCAACTCAGCGAGCGCGAGGCGAGGATTGGCCTGCTGGCCGGACGCGGCGCCGGAGTGGAATTAATGCAGGCAGCCCAGCGCTGGGCCGCGCTGCGTGGGCTGACGACACTGCGGGTGGCGACCCAGATGGGCAACACCGCCGCGCTTAAACGTTACATTCTTAGCGGTGCGAATATCGAAAGCACCGCGTACTGGTTATACAGGTGACATGATGATTCCATTTAACGCGCCGCCGGTGGTGGGAACCGAACTTGATTATATGCAGTCCGCGATGGGCAGCGGCAAGCTGTGCGGCGATGGCGGTTTTACCCGCCGCTGTCAGCAGTGGATGGAGCAGCGTTTCGGCACCGCCAAAGCGCTGCTGACGCCGTCCTGCACCGCTTCGCTGGAGATGGCAGCGCTGCTGCTGGACATCCAGCCGGGCGATGAAGTGATTATGCCGAGCTATACCTTCGTCTCCACCGCCAACGCCTTTGTGCTGCGCGGCGCGAAAATCGTCTTCGTTGATATTCGTCGCGATACCATGAATATTGATGAAACGCTGATTGAAGCGGCCATTACCGAGAAAACCCGCGCGATTGTGCCGGTCCACTACGCCGGCGTGGCCTGCGAGATGGACACCATTATGGCTATCGCCAGCAAGCATAATCTGTTTGTGGTGGAGGATGCCGCTCAGGGCGTGATGTCGACTTATAAAGGTCGGGCGCTCGGCACTATCGGCCATATTGGCTGCTTCAGCTTCCATGAAACCAAAAACTACACCGCGGGCGGTGAAGGCGGCGCGACGCTGATTAACGATCGCAAGCTGATCGAGCGCGCAGAGATCATTCGTGAAAAAGGCACCAACCGCAGCCAGTTTTTCCGTGGTCTGGTGGATAAATATACCTGGCGCGATATCGGCTCCAGCTATCTGATGTCCGATTTACAGGCCGCCTACCTGTGGGCGCAACTGGAAGCGGCGGAGCGGATTAACCAGCAGCGCCTGGCGCTGTGGCAGAACTACTACGATGCCCTGCTGCCGCTGGCGCGGGCTGGACGTATCGATCTGCCGATCGTTCCTGCCGACTGCGGGCAAAATGCGCACATGTTCTATATCAAGCTGCGCGATATTGACGATCGCAGCAAGCTGATCGCCTGGCTGAAAGAGGCGGAGATTCTGGCGGTGTTCCACTATATCCCGCTGCACAGCTGCCCGGCCGGAGAAACCTTCGGCGAGTTCCACGGGACGGATCGCTACACCACTCAGGAGAGCGAACGCCTGCTGCGTCTGCCGTTATTCTACAACCTGTCGAACGTCAACCAGCGCACGGTAATTAACTCGCTGCTGAGCTATTTCTCCTGATATGTCGTTGGCAAAAGCGTCTCTGTGGACCGCGGCGTCCACGCTGGTCAAAATCGGCGCCGGTCTGCTGGTGGTTAAGCTGCTGGCCGTGTCGTTCGGCCCGGCAGGGGTGGGGCAGGCGGGTAACTTCCGCCAGCTGGTGACCGTACTTGGCGTACTGGCGGGGGCCGGGATATTTAACGGCGTCACTAAGCTGGTAGCCCAGCATCATAACGATCGCCGGCAGTTGTACAACGTCGTTGGCACCGCTTCGGCGATGGTACTGGGTTTCTCCACCCTGCTGGCGCTGATCTTCCTGCTGGCGGCCGCGCCAATTAGCCAGGGGCTGTTCGGCCATCAGCAATATCAGAACCTGGTGCGGCTGGTGGCCCTGGTGCAGATGGGGATCGCCTGGGCGAATTTCCTGTTAGCGCTGATGAAAGGTTTTCGCGATGCGGCGGGCAATGCGCTGTCGCTTATCGCCGGGAGCCTGATTGGCGTGGCGGCGTACTATGCCTGCTACCGTTTCGGCGGCTACCAGGGCGCATTGCTGGGACTGGCGCTGGTACCCGCGCTGGTGGTGGTGCCAGCGGCCTTCGTACTGTGGCGACGCGGTAATATTCCGCTGAGCGCGCTGCGCCCGCGTTGGGACAACGGCCTGGCGGGGCAGCTGTCCAAATTTACCCTGATGGCGCTGATTACCTCGGTGACGCTGCCGGTCGCCTACGTGATGATGCGTAACCTGCTGGCGGCCCATTATGGCTGGGACGCGGTGGGGATCTGGCAAGGGGTGAGCAGCATTTCCGACGCCTATCTGCAGTTTATTACCGCCTCATTTAGCGTTTATCTGTTACCGACATTGTCCCGGCTAACGGCGAAAGCGGATATCACCCGCGAAATTGGCAAAGCGTTAAAATTTGTTCTCCCGGCGGTGGCGGCAGCAAGCTTAACGGTGTGGCTGCTGCGCGATTTCGCTATCTGGCTACTTTTTTCCGATCGTTTCACGGCGATGCGCGACCTGTTTGCCTGGCAACTGGTGGGCGATGTACTGAAGGTGGGGGCGTACGTCTATGGCTATCTGGTGATCGCCAAAGCCTCGCTGCGTTTTTATATTTTGACGGAAATCAGCCAGTTCGCGCTGTTGACCGCATTCTCGCACTGGCTTATCCCGGTGCATGGCGCAATCGGCGCGGCGCAGGCGTATATGGCTACTTATATTGTTTATTTCGCTCTCTGTAGCGGCGTGTTTTTACTTTGGCGTAAACGGGCATGACAGCACTGATACATGTACTGGGATCGGATATCCCGCACCACAACCAGACCGTGCTGCGGTTCTTTAATGATGAGCTGGCCGTCGATGACGAGCAGGCGCGTATATTTATGGTCGTCGGTGAGGAGACAGGGATCCGCGCAGCCTATCCCGCGCTCTCCATCAGCTGTTATCCGGGGAAAAAGTCGCTGGCGCAGGCGGTTATCGCGCTGGCAAAAGCGAACCGGCAGCAGCGCTTTTTCTTTCACGGCCAGTTCAATACCGGCCTGTGGCTGGCGCTGCTCAGCGGCGGGATCCGCCCGGCGCAGTTTAACTGGCATATCTGGGGAGCGGACCTGTATGAGAACTCCGCCAGCCTGAAGTTTCGTCTGTTTTATCCCCTGCGGCGCATGGCGCAGGGCCGGGTAGGGCGCGTGTTTGCTACCCGCGGCGATCTGAGCTGGTTCGCCGCCCGCCATTCGGGCGTGCCGGGTGAGCTGCTCTACTTCCCGACCCGCATGGATCCGGCGCTGAATTCGCTCGCCGATAGCGCCCCGCGCGGCGACACGCTGACTATCCTGGTGGGTAATTCCGGCGACCGCAGCAACGAGCATATCGCGGCGCTGCGCGCGATTCGCCAGCAGTTTGGCGATACGGTTAACGTTGTCGTGCCGATGGGCTATCCGGCCAATAATAGCGACTACATTAACGAAGTTCGCGAGGCCGGCGCGGCTCTGTTCAGCCCACAGCATCTCCAGGTATTGAGCGACAAGCTGGCGTTTGATGATTATCTTGCGCTGCTGCGCCGCTGCGATCTGGGCTACTTCCTGTTTGCCCGCCAGCAGGGTATCGGCACGCTATGCCTGCTGATTCAGGCGGGGATCCCTTGCGTGCTGAATCGGGATAATCCCTTCTGGCAGGATATGTCGGAGCAGCATATTCCGGTACTCTTTACCCGCGATGCGCTGGACGTGAGCGTTGTGCGTGAAGCACAGCGCCAGCTGGCCGGCGTGGATAAAAATCAGATCGCCTTCTTCCGTCCGAATTATCTGACGGGCTGGCGACGAGCGTTGCGGATTGCCGCGGGGGTGGACGCATGACATTAATGCAATTTAGCGGGCTGCTGCTGGTCTGGCTGCTGTCGACGCTTTTTATCGCCACCGCCACGTACTTTGAATTTCGTCGCGTGCGCTTCAACTTCAACGTTTTTTTCTCGCTGCTGTTTCTGCTGACCTTTTTCTTTGGCTTCCCGCTGACCAGTATTCTGGTGTTTCGCTTTGACGTCGCGGTCGCCCCGCCGGAAATTCTGCTGCAAACCCTGTTGGTTTCCGTCTGTTTTTATGCGGTTTACTATGCCACCTACAAAACGCGGCTACGCTCGGCGACGCGCGGCCATTCGCATCGTCCGCTGTTTACGATGAATCGCGTGGAGACCCATCTGACCTGGGGCATTTTACTGGGGCTGGCGCTGCTCTGCGTCGGCATCTTCTTTGCGCACAACGGATTTCTGCTATTCAAGCTCAACTCCTATAGCCAGATCTTCTCCAGCGAAGTTTCCGGCGTGGCGCTAAAGCGCTTCTTCTACTTTTTCATCCCGGCAATGCTGGTGGTCTATTTTCTGCGTCAGGATTATAAAGCGTGGATATTCTTCCTCGTTAGCACCGTCGCCTTTGGCCTGCTGACCTACGCCATCGTTGGCGGCACCCGGGCGAATATTATCATCGCTTTTGCCATTTTCCTGTTTATCGGCATCATTCGCGGCTGGATCAGCCTGTGGATGCTGGCGGCGGCGGGCGTGCTGGGCATCGTCGGTATGTTCTGGCTGGCCCTCAAACGCTACGGTATGAACGTCAGCGGCGATGAGGCGTTTTATACTTTCCTCTATCTGACCCGCGACACCTTCTCGCCGTGGGAGAACCTGGCCCTGCTGCTGCAAAACTACGACAAGATTGAGTTTCAGGGACTGGCGCCCATCGTCCGGGATTTCTATGTCTTTATCCCCAGCTGGTTGTGGCACGGTCGACCGACAATGGTGCTCAATACCGCGAACTATTTCACCTGGGACGTGCTGAATAACCATTCTGGCCTGGCGATTTCGCCGACCCTGATTGGCTCGCTGGTGGTGATGGGAGGCGTCTGGTTCGTGCCGCTGGGAGCGGTAGCGGTTGGGCTGATCATTAAATGGTTTGACTGGCTGTACGAGCTTGGCAACCGGGAGACGAACCGCTATAAAGCGGCGATCCTGCACAGTTTCTGTTTTGGCGCTATCTTCAACATGATCGTGCTGGCGCGTGAAGGGCTGGATTCATTTGGTTCCCGCGTGGTTTTTTTCCTCGTCATCTTTGGGATCTGCCTGCTGGCGGCAAAACTGCTGTACTGGTTCCTGGATAGCGTGGGGCTGATTCACAAGCGGGCTAAACCGCTGACGCAACCTCAAGTCTGATAAGGGTGTACATGACTGAGACCACATCCGCGCCGTTGTATCTGCTGAGAGGGCTACAACTCATTGGTTGGCGCGATATGCAACACGCTCTGGATTATCTGTACGCCGACGGCGAGATCCGTACGGGGACGCTGGTGGCGATTAATGCAGAGAAGATGCTGGCGGTAGAAGACAGCCCCGACGTTCGGGCGCTGATCGAAGCCGCAGAATTCAAATACGCTGACGGCATCAGCGTAGTTCGCTCATTACGTAAAAAATATCCTCAGTCGCAAGTGTCGCGCGTCGCCGGCGCGGATTTATGGGAAGCCCTGATGGCGCGCGCAGGCGCTCAGGGAACGCCGGTATTTCTGATCGGCGGCAAGCCCGAGGTACTGGCGCAAACGGAGCAGCAGCTTCGCCAGCGCTGGAATGTGAATATCGTTGGAAGCCAGGACGGCTATTTTGCCGCTGACCAGCGTCAGGCGCTATTTGAGCGTATCCGCGATAGCGGGGCGAAGATCGTCACGGTGGCGATGGGCTCGCCGCGTCAGGAAATCCTGATGCGCGACTGTCGGGACGTTTATCCGCAGGCGCTGTATATGGGCGTGGGCGGTACCTACGACGTCTTTACCGGCCACGTGCAGCGGGCGCCGAAGTTCTGGCAGGACCTGGGTCTGGAGTGGTTCTATCGACTGGTTTCGCAGCCGAGCCGCATAAAAAGGCAGGCGCGCCTGCTGCGCTATTTACGCTGGTATTACACCGGTAAGCTGTGACATTCCACTGCAAGCGGGCGGGTTTACCTGGGTATTCTGTGTAATGTCTTCACTCGCCTGATACTTTATTTGCCATTTCCCTCAAATTCATTAACCATTCGCATGCTTAAAACGCGACGGTCAGTTTACCGTCGCGCAGGCAGGGCTATTCCATTTTATTCATTCATAAAAATAACCGGTATAGACACATCCTGGTTGGGATGCGCTTAAACCCGGAGCAGGGCAAACACAAGAGGTTATATGACTGAGAAAAAAGCGGAACTTCAGCGGGGACTGGAGGCGCGACACATTGAGCTAATCGCCCTTGGCGGCACGATTGGCGTGGGGTTATTTATGGGCGCGGCAAGTACGCTCAAGTGGGCCGGACCTTCGGTTCTGCTGGCGTATATTATCGCCGGGCTCTTTGTCTTCTTTATCATGCGTTCGATGGGCGAAATGCTGTTCCTTGAACCGGTAACCGGCTCGTTCGCCGTTTATGCCCACCGCTATATGAGCCCGTTTTTCGGCTATCTCACCGCATGGTCCTACTGGTTTATGTGGATGGCGGTCGGGATATCGGAGATTACGGCGATCGGGGTCTATGTCCAGTTCTGGTTCCCGGAGATGGCGCAGTGGATACCGGCGCTTATCGCGGTTGGGCTGGTAGCGCTGGCGAATCTGGCGGCGGTACGTCTGTACGGCGAAATTGAATTCTGGTTCGCCATGATTAAGGTCACCACCATTATTGTGATGATCGTGGTGGGGCTGGGCGTTATTTTCTTTGGCTTTGGCAACGGCGGACACGCTATTGGCTTTGGCAATCTGACCGAGCACGGTGGCTTCTTCGCCGGCGGCTGGAAGGGTTTCCTGACGGCGCTGTGTATCGTGGTCGCTTCCTACCAGGGCGTCGAGCTTATCGGCATTACGGCCGGTGAAGCGAAGAACCCGCAGGTCACGCTGCGCAGCGCGGTAGGCAAAGTGCTGTGGCGAATCCTGATTTTCTACGTGGGGGCGATTTTCGTGATCGTCACTATTTTCCCGTGGGATCAGATTGGCTCCAACGGCAGTCCGTTCGTGCTGACCTTTGCCAAAATCGGCATCACCGCGGCGGCAGGTATTATTAACTTTGTAGTACTCACGGCGGCGCTGTCCGGCTGTAACAGCGGAATGTACAGCTGCGGACGCATGCTCTACGCGCTGGCAAGGAATCGTCAGCTGCCTGCGGCCATCGCCAAAGTCTCGCGCAACGGCGTACCCTCGGCGGGCGTGGCGCTATCGATCCTGATTCTGCTGGTCGGTTCGTGCCTGAACTACATTATCCCTAATCCACAGCGGGTTTTCGTCTACGTCTACAGCGCCAGCGTGCTGCCGGGCATGGTACCGTGGTTTGTGATTCTGATTAGCCAGCTGCGTTTTCGTCTCGTGCATAAAGAAGCCATGGCCAGCCATCCGTTTCGCTCGCTGCTGTTCCCGTGGGCAAACTATTTGACCATGGCGTTCCTGGTTTGCGTGCTAATAGGGATGGGATTTAACGACGATACGCGTATGTCGCTCTTTGTCGGAATAATTTTCCTTGCCGCCGTGACGCTTATTTATAAGGTATTTGGCCTTGGTCGACGCGGAAATGTTGATAATGTGGCGCAATAAGCAACAAAACGCACAAAGCATGAGCAAACGATAATTTTCTTTAAAAAGGCACTAGACAGCGGGGTAGGAAGTCCGTATTATCCGACCCCGCAACGGCGCTAAGCGCCCGTAGCTCAGCTGGATAGAGCGCTGCCCTCCGGAGGCAGAGGTCTCAGGTTCGAATCCTGTCGGGCGCACCATTTACCCGGTGCTGGAGCTGCGGTGGTTTCAATACCGCGTAAAAGATTTGCAGTGGTGGCTATAGCTCAGTTGGTAGAGCCCTGGATTGTGATTCCAGTTGTCGTGGGTTCGAATCCCATTAGCCACCCCATTATTTAGAAAGTTGTGATATTGCGAAGGTGGCGGAATTGGTAGACGCGCTAGCTTCAGGTGTTAGTGTTCTTACGGACGTGGGGGTTCAAGTCCCCCCCCTCGCACCACGACTTTATAAAGAATTGAACTAAAAATTCAAAAAAGCAGTACATCGGCGAGTAGCGCAGCTTGGTAGCGCAACTGGTTTGGGACCAGTGGGTCGGAGGTTCGAATCCTCTCTCGCCGACCAATTTTGAACCCCGCTTCGGCGGGGTTTTTTGTTTTCTGATTTTGCAAAAAAACTCTCTTATCTTCCTGATATTGCAAATAATATTCCGCTAATCACAATGCTATTTATTCTCCAGAATAGTCCCAATTCCCTGTTCGGGTAGATGCATTTTCTACCGATCCTGTGCGATAATAACCGGGTAGATGCTCATTCCATCTCTTATGTTCGCCTTAGCGCCTCATAAACTCAGGAATGATGCAGAGCCGTTTTACGGTGCTTATCGTCCACTGACAGATGTCGCGCAAGCCTCATCAAACACCATGGACACTACGTTGAGTGAAGCACCCAATTTGTTGTCAAACAGACCTGTTTTAACGCCTGCTCTGGTTTCAGAGCAGGCGTTTTTTTCTTTTCAGGGATCGGAAAGCGTTCAGGCGGGAAGAGAAGAGATTCTCGCCCCCGGCGGAGGCGAGAATCGCATTATTGCTGCGGGTTGTTTTGCAGGGTTAACAGCAGGCCGTCGCGACGCATCGTCGCCGCTTCTTCCGGCTGATGCAGGCGGTCGAGGGTATCGGCCAGCCACGCGTAGTCAAACGCATCCGGGCGCTGCTTGAGCGCAGCGCGGAACGCAATGCTGGCTTCCTGCCACTCGCCGTGGCGCATGAGCGATTGTCCCAGCGTACTCCACAGCAGCGGGCGGTCGCCGACCGTTTTAATCTGCTGACGCAGCACTTTTTCCAGCTGTTCCGGATTATTGGTTTTCAGCCGCGGGATCGGCATGACCAGACGGTCGTCGTAGTGCTTTTTCAGACCATCGATAATAATCTGCTGCGCGGTATCATGGTCGTCGCTTTCGATAAGGCGATTCGCCATTGCCACCTGTAGCGCCACCTGGCTGCGGGTTTTACGGTTCTGGTTTTTCCACCAGCCGCGCAAACCTTCGCTGCCGCCGTCGGCCAGCGTTTTATCCATCAGACCAATCCACGCCAGCTGTTCCAGTTCGGCGCGGTGCTCTTCATCGCTGACGTCGGCTTTCGCCATTGACGGAATGATATCCAGCAGCGAATTCCAGGCTCCGGTACGAATGTAGGCCTGCTCGGCGAGGCGCAGGACCTCCGGATGACGCGGCGTGATCTCCAGCAGCTTGTCGATACCGTGGCGGGCGGCGTGGTTTTCATTACGCGCCAGCTGCAGACGTACGCGGGTGATTTCGACAGGAATCAGGTCGTCGCCGGCGAGCTCGGTGGCGCGCTCCAGATGCTGGTTGGCGCGAGCTTCATCCCCTCGCTGCTGAGCGGCTTCTGCCGCCAGCAGGTAGTTCACAACCGGCTGCTCAGCGTGATCGGCATTTTTCGCCATCAGCTTCTCAACCTGCTGATAATCGCCTTCCGCCAGCTTCAGCAGCGCCTGCTCGGTTTGCTTACGGGCGCGACGACGTTTGCGGCCCACGAACCAGCCGCGGGTATGCGCGCCGGTGCGGAAAATACGCCGTAGCAGCCACTCAATGGCAAACAGCACCACCATGGTGAGGATCATGATGATCGCTAGCCCGGTGACGCTGGTTTCAATGTTGTAGTTATCGGTCTGGATCAAGACGTAGCCCTGATGACCGGCGATCATCGGGCCAACAACGATCCCGGCAAGCAGCAGCGCGAAGAGTAAGAGAATTTTCAACATGCGTTACTCTCCTTGTGGCGCAGGGACAGAGGCTGGAGCCGGTGCGCTGGGTTGGGTTTCAGCCGGCTGCGCCATCAGATTACGAACGCGCGTCTGCATGAGCTTCTCGAGCAGCGCCTGGCTCTGCAGGCTCTCTGGTACGTTCATGGTGATGCTTTGCTGGCTGAGCTTATCCACATCCTCAAGGAAGGCTTTAGTGGTCGCGTCTTCAGTATCGTAGTAGGCGCGAACCCAGGTTGAGACGTTATCCAGCGCCTGTTTGTAGGTTTCTTCCTGATGACGTGGAACGGCCTGCGCCGCGACCAGCAGACGCGAGCGAATGTTTTCGCGCAGGTAGACGTCCTGGTTTGGCGCCAGCAGCGGCACGGCGGTCTCATCTCGGCGGCGAACGGTAATAAAGCTGTCCATAAAGTTCTGCCAGCTTTTTTGCAGGTTTACCCGCCACTCGCTAATGGAGCTGGACAGCTCATCGCTATCGGAATCCATCGGGGTGTCATCGTCATTATTGTCCGCCAGACGTAAATTATCGATCTGGTTGGCGAGCTGGTTAACCTTCAGAATGATGCCGTCATAGTCCACCTGACTTACGGCGGAGAGCGAGGCGATATCGTCGGTGATGGCGCGACGGGCGCTAATCAGACTTGGATCGTTCATGTCGGCCAGGCTGGCATCGGCGCTTTTCAGCAGCGCGGCGGCGGTCGTCACGTCCTGATCGCTCCACAGCTTACGTCCGGCCAGCTTCACGAGGAAATCAGCTTGCGCGAGCAGCCAGGTTTTTGCGTCGCTGCCGGAAATGACCGCGACCTTCTCCTGCACTTCTTCCAGCTTCTTCGCCAGAGCATCCTGCTGACGCTGCGCTTGCGTCAGCTGGTCGGCCTGCTGCTTAATGATGCCTTCAAGCTCGCTTTTTTGGTTTTCCTGCGCTTTTTGCAGCGCGGCGATCTGGCTGGATAGCCCGGCGCTGGCTTCGCTCTGGCGGGTCGCCTGGGTCTTCGTCAAGCCATAAAGACCTATGCCAGCGGCGAGGGCGATAGCGATAGCTATGGCGCTCAGAGCGAGGCTGGTTTTACTGCCGCCGTTTTTCTTTTCTACGTTATTTTCTGGCTGTGGCGTCGTGTCCACGGCCTCCCTGGTCTCTTCAACCACGGCGGATTGATTCTGTTGTTCCGTCATTATGGCTTCCAATGTTGAGAGTTATTGTAATGCGCGTAGCAGCGCATCGTTGTCGGCGCTATCGGCAACCTGGATATCCTGCCAGCCCAATTCCCTGGCCTGTTCGGCCAGACGTTCACTGACAACTAAAATGCGACAGCTCAGGAGCCAACGCTCGCGATACCACTGTGGTATTAGCATCCAGAGCTGCTGCAGCATCTCGCCGCTGGTAATAACCAGCGTCGAAACCCCGCGAGACTGCCAGCGCATTGCTTCTTCTGCGCCATCATAGTGCCTCGCACTACGTTGATAACATTCACAAAAAGTGACATCGGCACCGCGTTCGCGAAGCGTGTCGCCGAGTAATTCTCGTCCGCCGTTGCCGCGCAGGATGAGCGCTTTTTTCCCCGCAATGTTTTGTAATTCAGGTAATTGTAGCAAGACTTCGCTGATTTCCCGATCTAACGGGTAGCGAACTTGTCGATTGCTGACTTTATGCAGTGCCAGCGCGGTGGTGCGGCCAATGGCAAAATAGTCGGGCGCAGCGGGCCAGCGCAGCCCCTGCTGCTGGAGGCGAGAGTGGGAAAACTCAACGGCGTGCTGGGATAGCGCGAAGAGTAAATCGCCCGCCGCCAGGCTTGCCAACTGGCTGCCCAGCTCAGGGAGCTGTCGGCCTGGGGTAAACTCGATGAGCGGAAAGCTCCAGGCCACGCGTCCCAGCGCGCGCAGGCGGCTGACTAACTCTTCGCCTTGCGGCAGCGGACGGGTAACCAGAATGCTCATCGTGGCGCTTCTCCTGCGTAAACGACGGCGAGAATGTCGCGCGCGCCGTTATCCAGGAGTTCTTCGGCAAGGGAGACGCCCAGCGTTTCGGCATCTTCCGGACGACCGCGCCGCTCGCCGCGTACCGTGTGCGAGCCATCCGGCGCGCCAACCAGCGCGCGCAGCCATAGTTCACCGTCGATCAGTTCGGCATAGCTGCCGATAGGCACCTGGCAACCGCCTTCAAGCCGGGTGTTCATCGCCCGTTCAGCGCGTACGCGTATGGCCGTTTCCGTATGGTTCAGCGGGGCCAGCAGCGCTTTGGTCCATTCGTCGTCAAGGCGACACTCGATGCCGACAGCGCCCTGGCCGACGGCGGGCAGAGATTGCTCCGGTGACAGCGGTTGACGAATACGCACTGCCAGATTCAGACGTTTAAGCCCTGCGGCGGCAAGAATGATCGCGTCGTACTCGCCGCTATCGAGCTTGCTTAAACGGGTGCCAACGTTGCCTCGCAGGGAGCGGATGGTGAGATCCGGCCGCGCTGCGGCCAGCTGACACTGGCGGCGTAAACTTGATGTGCCTACGACGCTGCCGTGCGGCAGTTCATCAATGGAAGCGTAGTGATTCGAGACAAACGCATCGCGCGGATCTTCCCGTTCACAAATGGTCACCAGCCCCAGTCCTGCGGGAAATTCCACCGGCACGTCTTTCATGGAATGGACGGCAATATCGGCGCGGCCTTCCAGCATCGCCAGCTCTAACTCTTTCACAAAGAGCCCCTTGCCGCCCACTTTTGCAAGGGGCGTATCAAGGATCACGTCGCCGCGGGTGACCATCGGCACCAGTTCAACAGAAAGCCCCGGATGACAGGCTTCCAGACGCTCTTTCACATAATGTGCCTGCCATAGCGCAAGCGGGCTTTGCCGTGTGGCAATTCTCAAAACTTTGTCTAACATGCTTGTTACCGTCATAGTCGACCACTAACCATCCTAACATTGTTGTCTTAGGGATGTTAGTTTTGTGGGGGTAAGGGTCGCGGCCATCATTTTAGCCTTTCATGCGTTTGCGGGTTGCCGCAAACGTAGTGAAGAATTTACACGTAGTAAAGGGTGCTACACTTGTATGTAGCGCATCTTTCTTTACGGTCAATCAGCAAGGTGTTAGATTGATCACGTTTTAAACCATTTGTCAGTCAGCAGCTCATCACAACCACACCGACGACGAATGGTGACGGTTTTTGTTGAAATACTGAAACTCTCCGTACTATTGTACGTCGGGTTTTTGAACATCAGGCGATATGTCTTGTACCTCTATATTGAGACACTGAAACAGAGACTGGATGCCATCAACCAATTGCGCGTGGATCGCGCCCTTGCTGCCATGGGACCCGCTTTCCAGCAGGTTTACAGTCTACTGCCGACATTACTACATTATCATCATCCGCTGATGCCGGGTTACCTTGACGGTAACGTTCCCCGTGGCATTTGCCTCTACACGCCTGATGAAACCCAACGTCACTACCTTGACGAGCTTGAACTCAATCGTGGAATGCTGACCCAGGAACCGCCGAAAGGCGAGCTGCCGATCACCGGCCTTTACTCCATGGGCAGTACTTCTTCCGTCGGCCAAAGCTGCTCTTCCGACCTGGATATCTGGGTTTGCCATCAGTCGTGGCTGGATAGCGAAGAGCGCCAGCTGCTGCAGCGCAAATGTAGCCTGCTGGAAAGCTGGGCGGCGTCGCTGGGCGTTGAGGTGAGTTTCTTCCTGATCGACGAAAACCGCTTCCGCCATAACGAAAGCGGCAGCCTGGGCGGTGAAGACTGCGGCTCAACTCAACACATCCTGCTGCTGGATGAGTTTTACCGCACCGCGGTGCGCCTTGCCGGGAAGCGTATTCTGTGGAATATGGTGCCGTGCGAGGAAGAGGAGCATTACGATGATTACGTGATGAGCCTCTACGCGCAGGGCGTGCTGACGCCGAACGAATGGCTGGATCTCGGCGGCCTGAGTTCCCTGTCGGCGGAAGAGTACTTCGGCGCCAGCCTGTGGCAGCTGTATAAAAGCATCGACTCGCCCTATAAGGCGGTGCTGAAGACGCTGCTGCTGGAAGCGTACTCCTGGGAGTATCCCAACAACCGCCTGCTGGCAAAAGATATCAAGCAGCGCCTGCATGACGGTGAAATCGTATCGTTTGGCCTCGACCCTTACTGCATGATGCTGGAGCGCGTAACGGTCTATCTGCAGGCTATCGAAGATGAAACGCGCCTCGATCTGGTGCGTCGATGTTTCTATTTAAAAGTCTGCGAGAAGCTGAGCCGCGAGCGCGCCTGCGTCGGCTGGCGTCGCGAAGTCGTCAGCCACCTGGTGAAAGAGTGGGGCTGGGATGAAAAGCGTCTGATGATGCTCGATAACCGGGCCAACTGGAAGATTGACGAAGTCCGTAAAGCGCATAACGAGCTGCTTGATGCGATGATGCAGAGCTATCGTAACCTGATTCGCTTTGCGCGCCGCAATAACCTGAGCGTTTCCGCCAGTCCGCAGGATATTGGCGTGCTGACGCGTAAGCTGTACGCCGCCTTTGAAGCGCTGCCGGGGAAAGTGACCCTGGTCAACCCGCAAATTTCGCCGGATCTGTCTGAGCCGAATCTGACCTTTATCCACGTGCCGCCGGGCCGTGCCAACCGTACCGGCTGGTATGTCTATAACCGCGCGCCGGATATGGAGTCGATCATCAGCCACCAGCCGCTGGAATATAACCGTTATCTTAATAAGCTGGTGGCCTGGGCCTGGTTTAACGGCCTGCTGACGTCACGCACTCGCCTGTTTATTAAGGGCAACGGCATTGTCGATTTGGCTAAACTGCAGGAGATGGTGGCTGACGTGGCGCACCACTTCCCGCTGCGCCTGCCGTCCCCGACGCCGAAAGCGCTGTATAGCCCGTGCGAAATTCGCCATCTGGCGATTATCGTCAATCTCGAATATGACCCGACGGCGGCCTTCCGCAATCAGGTGGTGCATTTTGACTTCCGTAAGCTCGATGTTTTCAGCTTCGGCGAAGAGCAAAAGTGCCTGATTGGCAGCATCGATCTGCTGTACCGCAACTCGTGGAACGAGGTGCGAACGCTGCATTTTAACGGCGAGCAGGCGATGATCGAAGCGCTGAAAACGATTCTCGGCAAGATGCATCAGGACGCCGCGCCGCCGGATAGCGTAGAGGTCTTCTGCTATAGCCAGCATTTGCGCGGCCTGATCCGTACTCGCGTGCAGCAGCTGGTTTCTGAATGCGTTGAGCTACGCCTCTCCAGCACCCGTCAGGACACCGGCCGCTTTAAAGCGCTGCGCGTTTCCGGGCAGACCTGGGGGCTGTTCTTCGAGCGCCTTAACGTCTCGGTACAGAAGCTGGAAAACGCCATCGAATTCTACGGCGCGATTTCGCATAACAAACTGCATGGTCTGTCGGTGCAGGTGGAAACCAACCACGTCAGGCTGCCGCAGGTGGTGGATGGTTTTGCCAGCGAAGGGATCATTCAGTTCTTCTTTGAAGATGCGGATAACGATAACGGATTTAACATCTATATTCTTGATGAGAGCAACCGCGCCGAGGTGTATCACCACTGCGAGGGCAGCAAAGAGGAGCTGGTGCGCGACGTCAGCCGCTTCTACTCTTCGTCGCATGACCGCTTTACCTACGGCTCCAGCTTTATCAACTTTAACCTGCCGCAGTTTTATCAAATTGTCGACGTCGACGGTCGCGAACAGGTGATCCCGTTCCGCAGCCAGGTGATTGCCGCCGCCACCGCTTCAGCCGGTCAGGATGCTGCATCATCGCCGATGCTGCAGCACTATTCCTGAGAAAGGGTAGCGTGCGGTAGAGGGTTATGTAGCCCGGATAAGGCGTCAGCCGTAATCCGGGGAACTCGAATCACGCGCGCTTAGCGAAAACTCACCGCTTCACCGGCCTGCGCGGTCGCCGCCTGTTCCAGTAGATCCCAGAACGTTTCGCCGCTGCGATCGCACACCCACTCGTCGCCTTTCAAGTCGAAATGGTAGCCGCCTTGCTTCGTTGCCAGCCACACCTGGTGCAGCGGCTCCTGACGGTTAATGATAATTTTGCTGCCGTTTTCAAAGCTGATAGTCAGCACGCCGCCGTTGATTTCGCAGTCGATATCGCTGTCGCCATCCCAGTCGTCGAGGCGCTCTTCGATAGTCATCCACAGGGTATCGGCCAGGCGATGGAATTCACTGTCGTTCATGGTTCTTTCCCGCTTTTTTGATAGTGGCGGCAGTATAGCGCGAAACAAAAGCGCGCGCAGTGAGATGCTAAACGCTTGCTTTTACGTCTCCTCCTGCGATGATAGAAAGCAGAAAGAATGAATTACGGGCAACTATCCATGAAAAACGTTTTCCCAGCGCTTGCCGTTTTATTAGCGGTCCTCAGCCTGACCGGCTGTGGCCTGAAAGGGCCGCTTTATTTCCCACCAGCGGATAAAACGGCGCCTCCGCCGACTAAACCGGTTGATAGCGGTATCCAGAGCTCTACGCCGGATCGTAACGATCGCGGCGATAGCGGTGGTCCGACCCAGGTGAATTACTGACAGTTCCGCGCTGCTGGAGTAGATGATGCAGTTCTCTAAGATGCATGGCCTTGGCAATGACTTTATGGTCGTTGACGCGGTAACTCAGAATGTTTTTTTCTCCCCGGAACTGATTCGCCGCCTGGCGGATCGGCATCTTGGCGTGGGCTTCGATCAGCTGCTGGTGGTTGAGCCGCCCTACGATCCAGAGCTCGATTTCCACTATCGCATCTTCAATGCAGACGGTAGCGAAGTGGCGCAATGCGGCAACGGCGCGCGCTGTTTCGCCCGCTTTGTGCGCCTGAAAGGCCTGACCAATAAACGTGATATCCGCGTGAGTACGTCAAATGGCCGTATGGTATTAAGCGTGACGGAAGACGATTTGGTGCGCGTGAATATGGGCGAGCCGAACTTCGAACCGTCGCAGGTGCCGTTTCGCGCGAACAAAGCGGAAAAGACCTATATCATGCGCGCCGCTGAACAGACAGTATTGTGCGGCGTGGTGTCGATGGGTAATCCGCACTGCGTTATTCAGGTCGATGATGTGGAAACCGCGACGGTGGAAACGCTCGGTCCGGTGATGGAAAACCACGAGCGCTTCCCGGAGCGGGCGAACATCGGCTTTATGCAGGTGGTCAGCCGCTCCCATATTCGTCTGCGCGTGTATGAACGCGGCGCGGGTGAAACGCAGGCCTGCGGCAGCGGCGCCTGTGCGGCGGCGGCAGTAGGTATCCAGCAGGGTTTACTGGGCGAGGAGGTCCGCGTGGAATTACCCGGCGGGCGTCTTGATATCGCCTGGAAAGGTCCGGGCCAACCGTTGTATATGACTGGCCCGGCGGCACATGTCTATGACGGATTTATTCATTTATGAAACAAGTCGGGGAAGAACAGCAGGAAATCACCAGCGTGCTGAACGATCGCGCAGTGGTGGACTATCTGTTGCAACATCCTGAATTCTTTATTCGTAATGCGGCGCTGGTGGAGCACATGTCGGTTCCGCATCCGGTACGTGGTTCGGTCTCGCTGGTGGAATGGCATATGGCGCGGGCGCGGAATCATATCAACGTGCTGGAAGAGAATATGTCGCTGCTGATGGCGCAGGCGACGGCAAACGAAAGCCTGTTTCAGCGCCTGTTTGATCTCCAGACGCGGCTGGCGGCGGCCGATAGCCTTGATGAAATGCTGAACCGCTTTCATCGCTGGGCGCGCGAGCTGGGGCTGGCGGGCGCGACGGTGCGCCTGTTTCCCGACAGCTGGCGGCTCGGCGCGCCCTCTAAATTCACCCATCTGGCGATAAGCCGTCAGGCGTTTGAGCCCATTCGCATCCAGCGGCTTGGCCAGCAGCGCCACTATCTTGGCCCATTGAACGGTCCGGAACTGCTGGTGGCGCTGCCGGAAGCAAAAGCCGTTGGCTCGGTGGCGATGTCGCTGCTGGGGGGTGATGAAGCGCCCGGCGTGATGCTGTTCAGCAGTCGCGATCCCCAGCACTATCAGCAAGGTCAGGGAACGCAGCTGTTGCAGGAAATTGCGTCGATGCTCCCGGGGTTGCTGGAGCGCTGGATCGAGCGCGCATGAACGCCTCACCGCTGTTGCCTTCCGTAGAGCGCTTTTTACGCTATCTCGGCGTCGAGCGTCAGCTTAGCCCAATAACGCTGCTGAACTACCGCCGTCAGCTCGAGACGCTTATCGCGCTGGCGGAAAACGCCGGGCTGAAAAGCTGGCAGCAGTGCGATGCTGCCCAGGTCCGTAGCCTGGCGGTACGCAGCCGTCGTCAGGGGCTGGGGCCGGCGAGCCTGGCGTTACGCCTCTCCGCATTACGCAGCTTCTTTGACTGGCTGGTGAGCCAGGGTGAACTGGCGGCTAATCCGGCAAAGGGGATTTCGGCGCCGAAAACACCGCGCCATTTACCGAAAAATATCGATGTCGACGACGTTAACCGGCTGCTGGATATCGATCTTAACGATCCGCTGGCGGTACGCGACAGGGCGATGCTGGAAGTGATGTACGGCGCGGGGCTGCGTCTCTCGGAGCTGGTGAATCTCGACATTAAGCACCTCGATCTGGAATCCGGCGAGGTGTGGGTGATGGGCAAAGGCAGCAAAGAGCGCCGCCTGCCGATTGGCCGCAACGCGGTGGCGTGGATTGAGCACTGGCTCGACCTGCGCGGCCTGTTCGGCGCCGATGAAGACGCCCTGTTCTTATCGAAACTGGGCAAGCGAATTTCAGCGCGCAATGTGCAAAAGCGCTTTGCCGAATGGGGCGTTAAGCAGGGCCTCAACAGTCACGTACATCCGCATAAGCTGCGCCACTCCTTCGCGACTCATATGCTGGAGTCGAGCGGCGATCTGCGCGGAGTGCAGGAGCTGCTGGGGCATGCGAACCTTTCCACCACTCAAATCTATACCCATCTTGATTTTCAACACCTTGCGTCGGTGTACGATGCGGCGCATCCGCGCGCCAAACGGGGGAAATAATGCGTTTTTACCGACCTCTGGGCCAGATTTCAGCACTGACATTTGACCTGGACGATACCCTTTATGACAACCGCCCGGTGATTGACCGGACGCTGCATGAGTCGCTGAGCTTTGTGCGCAGCTACCATCCGTCGCTGAGTCAATTTGACGCCAGCGAACTCAACCGGCTGCGCCAGACGCTGCTGGCCTCAGAGCCGGAAATTTACCACGATGTCACCGAGTGGCGCCGCCGCGCGCTGGAGCTGGGGATGCTCAACGCCGGGCTTTCTGCGGCGCTGGCGAAAACGGGGGCGGATGAAGCGATGGCCAACTTCGCCCACTGGCGCAGCCTGATCGACGTCCCGCAAGAGACGCACGATACGCTGGCGAAGCTGGCGGAAAAATGGCCGCTGGTGGCCATTACCAACGGTAATGCCCGGCCGGAACTTTTTGGCCTGAGCGACTACTTCCGCTTCGTGCTGCGCGCCGGTCCGGACGGGCGCTCTAAACCTTTTGCCGATATGTATCATCTGGCGGCAGAGCGGCTGGAGCTGCCGCTGGCGCAGATTCTGCACGTCGGTGACGATCTGACGACTGACGTGGCGGGCTCCATTCGCTGCGGCATGCAGGCCTGTTGGATCAAACCGCAGGGCGCAGACCTGATGCGCACCGCTGACAGCCGTCTGCTGCCGCACATCGAAATTTCACGGTTGGCATCTCTGACCTCGCTGATATAATCGTCAGTAGTTCTGTATAAATTAACAGTAGCCCGGTGAACTGCACGTTGCCGGGCGTCTCATTTCCGGCGGTGCCAATGGACGTTTCTTACCTGCTCGACAGCCTTAATGACAAACAGCGTGAAGCCGTTGCGGCATCACGTACGAATATGCTGGTTCTGGCAGGAGCGGGCAGCGGTAAGACGCGCGTGCTGGTACACCGCATCGCCTGGCTGCTGAGCGTTGAGAACTGTTCCCCTTACTCCATTATGGCGGTGACCTTTACCAACAAAGCGGCGGCGGAGATGCGCCATCGTATTGGTCAACTGATGGGCACCACCCAGGGCGGTATGTGGGTCGGCACTTTCCACGGCCTGGCGCACCGGCTGCTGCGCGCCCATCACCTTGATGCCAACCTGCCGCAGGACTTCCAGATCCTCGATAGCGAAGACCAGCTGCGCCTGCTTAAGCGCCTGATTAAGGCGATGAACCTCGATGAGAAGCAGTGGCCGCCGCGTCAGGCGATGTGGTACATCAACGGCCAGAAAGACGAAGGCCTGAGACCGCACCATATTCAGAGCTACGGCAACCCGGTTGAGCAGACCTGGCAGAAGGTGTATCAGGCCTATCAGGAAGCCTGCGATCGGGCGGGGCTGGTGGATTTCGCCGAGCTGCTGCTGCGCGCGCACGAACTGTGGCTGAATAAGCCGCATATTCTGCAGCACTACCGCGAGCGCTTTACCAATATCCTGGTCGACGAATTCCAGGATACCAACAACATTCAGTACGCGTGGATCCGCCTGCTGGCGGGCGATACCGGCAAGGTGATGATCGTCGGCGATGACGATCAGTCCATTTACGGCTGGCGCGGCGCGCAGGTGGAGAACATCCAGCGCTTCCTCAACGATTTCCCCGGCGCGGAAACTATCCGCCTCGAGCAAAACTATCGCTCGACCAGCAATATCCTCAGCGCGGCGAACGCCCTGATTGAGAACAACAGCGGACGGCTGGGAAAAAAATTGTGGACCGACGGCGCCGACGGCGAGCCGATTTCGCTCTACTGCGCGTTTAACGATCTTGATGAGGCGCGCTTTGTCGTCAACCGCATCAAAACCTGGCAGGAAAACGGCGGGGCGCTGGAGCAGTGCGCGATTCTGTATCGCAGCAACGCCCAGTCGCGCGTGCTGGAAGAGGCGCTGCTGCAGGCCAGCATGCCGTATCGTATTTATGGCGGCATGCGCTTCTTCGAACGCCAGGAGATCAAAGATGCGCTCTCCTATCTGCGCCTGATCGCCAATCGTAATGACGACGCGGCGTTTGAGCGCGTGGTGAATACCCCGACGCGCGGTATCGGCGATCGCACCCTGGACGTGGTGCGCCAGACCTCGCGCGATCGCCAGCTAACGCTATGGCAGGCCTGCCGCGAGCTGTTAAAAGACAAAGTCCTGGCCGGGCGAGCCGCCAGCGCCCTGCAGCGTTTTATGGAGCTTATTGACGCGCTGGCGCAGGAGACCGCCGATATGCCGCTGCACGTGCAGACCGACCGGGTAATTAAAGACTCCGGTCTGCGCATGATGTACGAGCAGGAGAAAGGCGAGAAAGGCCAGACGCGTATTGAAAACTTAGAGGAGCTGGTGACGGCAACGCGCCAGTTCAGCTACAACGAAGAAGATGAAGATCTCATGCCGCTGCAGGCGTTTCTCTCGCACGCGGCGCTGGAGGCGGGAGAAGGGCAGGCGGATACCTGGCAGGACGCGGTACAGCTGATGACCCTGCACTCGGCGAAAGGGCTGGAGTTCCCGCAGGTCTTTATCGTTGGGGTGGAAGAGGGGATGTTCCCGAGCCAGATGGCGCTGGATGAGGGCGGCCGCCTGGAAGAAGAGCGCCGCCTGGCCTACGTCGGCGTCACCCGCGCGATGCAGAAGCTCACGTTGACCTACGCGGAAACCCGCCGCCTGTATGGCAAAGAGGTGTATCACCGGCCATCGCGCTTTATCGGCGAGCTGCCGGAGTCGTGCGTAGAAGAGGTGCGGCTGCGCGCGACGGTGAGCCGTCCGGTCAGCCATCAGCGGATGGGGACGCCGATGGCGGAAAACGACACCGGCTACAAGCTGGGCCAGCGCGTGCGCCATGCCAAGTTTGGCGAAGGGACGATCGTTAACCTCGAAGGCAGCGGTGAACACAGCCGCCTGCAGGTTGCGTTTCAGGGGCAGGGGATCAAATGGCTGGTCGCGGCGTACGCCCGGTTGGAAACAGTGTAACAGTAAGAAAAATATCATAATTTTGTAATATTCTGCTACCTTTATACGTTAAGGAGCTTGATTTGCTCTTTAGCGTTCCGTTGCGTGTTGACGCCGTTTTTGCGCTGGCGTAACATGCGCGCACGATTACGCTAAGAGGACATTCGCCTTGGACACACCCAGTAGATGCTGGCTCAATTTCCTGCCCATCAGGAACAACTCCTAAGGCTATCCTCTTATGCTGATAGCCTTAGCGGTTGTCGGCGACTCGTTCTATTCCCGTCGCTCTGAGTCAGGCTTAATGGTCTGAAACCCAAATTGTTTCTGTGTGCCCACCGAACTGTCCGATAATTTTTTGCATTGGGAGTCCCGGTCATGCTGAGCGCATTTCAACTGGAAAACAATCGTTTAACGCGGCTTGAAGCCGACGAGATCAAGCACCTCGCCAGTTCGGTGTGGGTCGATCTGGTCGAGCCTGACGACGATGAACGTAGCCGCGTGCAAACGGAATTGGGCCAGAACCTGGCGACGCGCCCGGAGCTGGAAGACATCGAAGCGTCAGCGCGTTTCTTTGAGGATGAAGACGGCCTGCATATCCACTCATTTTTCTTTTTTGAAGATGCTGAGGATCACGCCGGTAACTCTACCGTGGCGTTCACTATCCGCGAAGGGCGTCTGTTCACCCTGCGCGAGCGGGAGCTGCCCGCTTTCCGCCTGTATCGCATGCGCGCCCGCAGCCAGTCGATGGTGGACGGCAACGCCTACGAGCTGCTGCTGGACCTGTTCGAAACCAAAATTGAGCAGCTGGCGGATGAAATCGAAAACATCTATAGCGATCTGGAAAAGCTCAGCCGGGTGATCATGGAAGGCCGTCAGGGCGACGACTACGACGAGGCGCTCTCGACGCTGGCGGAGCAGGAAGATATCGGCTGGAAAGTTCGCCTGTGTCTGATGGATACCCAGCGCGCGCTGAACTTTCTCGTACGTAAAGCCCGTCTGCCGGCAGGCCAGCTGGAGCAGGCGCGTGAGATCCTGCGCGATATCGAATCCCTGCTGCCGCACAACGAATCGCTGTTTCAGAAGGTTAACTTCCTGATGCAGGCGGCGATGGGTTTTATCAACATCGAGCAGAACCGCATCATCAAAATCTTCTCGGTGGTCTCCGTGGTGTTCCTGCCGCCGACGCTGGTGGCATCCAGCTATGGGATGAACTTTGAGTTTATGCCCGAGCTGCACTGGAGCTTTGGCTACCCCGGGGCGATTGTCTTTATGATGCTCGCCGGTCTGGCGCCGTATCTGTACTTTAAGCGCAAAAACTGGCTGTAAAAAAAGGAGCTTCGGCTCCTTTTTTTTGCGTATTGGTCTGGCTTTATGCCCTACGTGTCCGGCGTATCGTGTAAATCGCATCCATCACGAAAATCGCCAGCGCCACCCAGATAAAGGCGAAGGTCACCATTTTATCCGCGCCCGGCACTTCGCCGTAGAAGGTCACCGCCAGCAGGAACATTAGCGTCGGGCCGATATACTGGAAGAAGCCCAGCGTGGAGAGGCGCAGACGCGTCGCCGCTCCGGTAAAGCACAGCAGCGGAATAGTGGTGACCACGCCTGCCGCCATCAGCAGTAGGTTCAGCGACCACGGATTCTGCCCCATGTGGCTGGTCGGGCTATCGGCGATGCCAAACAGATAAATCGCGGCGACCGGCAGCAGCCAGAGCGTCTCAAACAGCATCCCGGTTTGCGCATCCACGGCGATCTTTTTACGCAGCAGGCCGTAAAAAGCGAAGCTGAACGCCAGGCCCAGGGCGATAATCGGCAGCGAGCCGAAGGTCCAGAGCTGTACCAGCACGCCGCAGGCGGCCAGCAGCACCGCCAGCCACTGCATCCGACGGAAACGCTCCCCGAGGAAGATCATCCCCAGCAGAATGTTCACCAGCGGATTGATAAAGTAGCCCAGGCTGGCTTCCAGCATATGATGATTATTCACCGCCCAGATAAACAGCAGCCAGTTACCGCCCACCAGCACCGCAGAGAGCGCCAGCAGCAACACTTTTTTTGGCGTTTTCAGCAGCCTTTTGACCTGTGGCCACTGGCGGCTGACGCTAATCAGCGCCACCATGAAGAAGAAGGACCAGATCACGCGGTGAGTCAGGATTTCATCGGCGGGAACATAGTAGATAAGCTTGAAGTACGCCGGCGCGATACCCCAGATAAAATAGGCGGCCAGGGCCAGCAGAACCCCCACCCGCGTTTGTTTAGCATCCATCGGTACAAATCCATTGCCAAAGAGAGTGATGTTACTCGATTTAGGCCGATCAACCCACCATATACGTCGCCGTGGCGCTGGCGATATACACCTGCTCTTCGTTATGTAGCTCGACGCGGGCTACCGCCACTTTGTTACCGGCGCGCAGCAGGCTGCTGGTGGCGGTAAAGCGTTCCCCGCGGCCTGGACGCAGGTAGTCGACGCGCAGATCGATGGTGCCCATCCGCGACAGGCGCTGGCGCAGCTCTTCTTCATTGATGGTGTCGTGCCGGGTGAGCGTACTGCCGACGCATACCAGTCCCGCCGCGACGTCCAGCGCTGAGGCGATCACGCCGCCATGTAAGATGCTCTGCGCCCAGTTGCCGACCATCATCGGCTGGTTGTTGAAACTCAGCTGGGCAAATTCCTTTTCATAACGCTCCAGCTCCAGGCCTAAGGCACGATTAAACGGCATATGGTAGACGAAAATTTCTCCCACCAGCTTCAGGGCGGCGGCGGCGGTCAGTTCAGACATAACAGCATTTCCAAAAGTTAATGAAATGTTGATTTTATGCTTCTAAAATATTGATTTCTACTTTAAGAACGGATAACAGGTCAGAAGACGTATAAATAGGTAGAATGCTGCCTGGGTTAAACAGAAATAATAAATATCCATCCAGGAGAACAGCAATGCGTATCTCTTTGGCCTGCCTGCTGGCGTTTATTGCGCTTCCGGCTGGCGTTCTGGCGCAGGACGCGCCGGTGAATAAACAGGTCCACGACACCCCGGCCGTTCGCGGGAGCATTATCGCCAACCTATTACAGGACCATGATAATCCGTTCCTGCTCTATCCCTATGAGAGCAACTATTTGCTCTATACGTGGACCAGCGATCTTAACAAAGAAGCGATTCGTAGCTACGACTGGGCCGAGAACGCGCGTAAAGATGAAGTGAAGTTCCAGCTCAGCCTGGCGTTTCCATTATGGCGCGGGATTTTGGGCGAGAATTCGCTGCTGGGCGCTTCTTATACGCAAAAATCCTGGTGGCAGCTCTCCAACAGCAAAGAGTCCGCGCCGTTTCGCGAAACCAACTACGAGCCGCAGCTGTTCCTCGGTTTCGCGACCGATTACTCGTTCGCCGGCTGGACGCTGCGCGACGTTGAAATGGGATATAACCACGACTCTAACGGCCGTTCCGATCCCACTTCCCGCAGCTGGAACCGCCTCTATACCAGGCTGATGGCGCAAAATGGCAACTGGCTGGTCGAGGTGAAGCCCTGGTACGTGATTGGCAGCACCGACGATAACCCGGATATCACCAAATATATGGGGTATTACCGGCTGAAAGTAGGCTATCAGCTGGGCGACGCTATTCTCAGCGCCCAAGGGCAATATAACTGGAATACCGGCTACGGCGGCGCCGAGCTTGGGGTGAGCTATCCGATCACCAAACACGTGCGCGTCTATACTCAGGTTTATAGCGGTTATGGCGAGTCGCTCATCGATTATAACTTTAATCAGACCCGCGTTGGCGTCGGGCTGATGCTCAACGATCTGTTTTAATCGTTGCACTCTGGCTCTCAGGCGCTGAAAATAGCGCCTGTTTTCTTTTCAGGCATATGGGGTCAACGTGGCGCAGGCGGAAGTATTGAATCAGGAATCGCTGGCTAAGCAGGTTTTACAAGAGACCTTCGGCTACCAGCAGTTTCGCCCGGGCCAGGATACCATTATCGATACGGCGTTGGCCGGGCGCGACTGCCTGGTGGTGATGCCGACCGGCGGCGGCAAGTCGCTGTGTTATCAGGTGCCGGCGCTGGTGCTGGGCGGTCTGACCGTTGTGGTATCGCCGCTTATTTCCTTGATGAAGGACCAGGTCGATCAGCTGCTGGCTAACGGCGTGGCGGCGGCGTGCCTGAACTCAACGCAGAGCCGGGAGCAGCAGCAGGAGGTGATGGCCGGCTGCCGCAGCGGGCAGATCCGCCTGCTGTATATCGCCCCGGAGCGCCTGATGCTGGATAACTTCCTCGAGCATCTTACGCACTGGAATCTGTCGATGGTGGCGGTAGACGAGGCGCACTGTATTTCCCAGTGGGGCCACGACTTCCGTCCGGAATACGCCGCGTTAGGGCAGTTGCGCCAGCGGATACCGCACATCCCGTTTATGGCGCTGACCGCCACCGCCGATGACACCACGCGTCGCGACATTGTCCGCCTGCTGGACCTGAACGATCCGCTCATCCAGGTCAGCAGCTTCGACCGTCCCAACATCCGCTATATGCTGATGGAGAAGTTTAAGCCGCTGGATCAGCTGATGCGCTACGTGCAGGACCAGCGCGGCAAGTCGGGCATCATCTACTGCAATAGCCGCTCGAAAGTTGAAGATACCGCCGCGCGCCTGCAAAGCCGCGGTATCAGCGCGGCGGCCTACCACGCCGGGCTGGAAAATCATATCCGCGCCGACGTGCAGGAGAAATTCCAGCGCGACGATCTGCAAATCGTGGTGGCGACGGTGGCCTTCGGTATGGGTATCAACAAACCGAACGTCCGCTTTGTGGTGCATTTCGATATCCCCCGCAATATTGAATCCTATTACCAGGAGACCGGGCGCGCCGGGCGCGATGGGCTGCCTGCCGAGGCGATGCTGTTTTACGATCCGGCGGATATGGCGTGGCTCAGACGCTGCCTTGAAGAGAAGCCCGCCGGGCCGCTGCAGGACATTGAACGCCATAAGCTCAACGCGATGGGGGCCTTTGCCGAAGCGCAAACCTGCCGCCGCTTAGTGCTGCTCAACTACTTTGGCGAGGGGCGCCAGGAGCCCTGCGGCAACTGTGATATCTGCCTTGACCCGCCAAAACAGTACGACGGTTTAATGGACGCGCGTAAGGCGCTGTCGACGATTTATCGCGTTAACCAGCGCTTTGGTATGGGCTACGTGGTGGAAGTGCTGCGCGGCGCCAATAACCAGCGTATTCGCGATATGGGGCACGATAAGCTGCCGGTCTACGGTATCGGGCGCGAACAGAGCCATGAGCATTGGGTCAGCGTTATCCGTCAGCTTATTCATTTGGGGCTGGTCACGCAGAATATTGCCCAGCACTCTGCGCTGCAGCTTACCGAGGCCGCGCGTCCGGTCCTGCGCGGCGACGTGACGCTGCAGCTTGCCGTACCGCGTATTGTGGCGCTGAAGCCGAAAGCGATGCAGAAATCCTTCGGCGGCAATTACGATCGTAAGCTGTTCGCCAAGCTGCGCAAACTGCGTAAAGCGATTGCCGATGAAGAGAATATCCCGCCCTATGTGGTGTTTAACGATGCGACGCTGATTGAAATGGCTGAGCAAACGCCGCTGACGGCAGGAGAGATGCTCAGCGTCAACGGCGTCGGTACGCGTAAGCTTGAGCGCTTTGGTAAAGAGTTTATGGCCCTGATCCGGGCGCACGTGGATGGCGATGATGAGTAGTCAGCCGGACGAAAAAGTGCAAATATAGTTTTCGTCCTGACTATTTTCCTGCGAGTTAATCATGTTGACGCTTTTCTTCACCGTGGCGCTGGTGCATATCATTGCGCTGATGAGTCCTGGCCCGGACTTTTTCTTTGTCTCACAGACCGCCGTTAGCCGCTCTCGCAAAGAGGCGATGATGGGCGTGCTGGGGATCACCTGCGGGGTAATGGTGTGGGCGGGCGTAGCCCTGCTCGGCCTGAACCTGATTATTGCGAAGATGGCCTGGCTGCATACCATCATTATGGTCGGTGGCGGCCTGTATCTGTGCTGGATGGGCTTGCAGATGCTGCGCGGCGCGCTGAAAAAAGGCGAAGCGGCAGCGGCGGTAGAGCCTCAGGTTGAGCTGGCGCGCAGCGGCCGGAGCTTCCTGAAAGGGCTGCTGACCAATCTGGCGAACCCCAAAGCGATTATCTACTTCGGCTCCGTTTTCTCGCTGTTTGTCGGCGACAGCGTCAGTTCCGGCGCGCGCTGGGGGATTTTCCTGCTGATCGTGCTGGAGACGCTGGCCTGGTTTACGGTGGTTGCCAGCCTGTTCGCCCTCCCGGGCATGCGCCGCGGCTACCAGCGGATGGCGAAATGGATCGACGGCATTGCCGGTACGCTATTCGCCGGCTTCGGTATTCATCTGATTATTTCGCGCTAAGCGTTCTGCGGCCCGCCTAAGAGGTTATGGGTGGGCCGGGTATTAATGACGGAGCTGCTGCAAATCGTCGGACGTCAGACCGGTCATTTCCATCACCGCCGCCGCATCAATATCCCGTTCGAGCATGGCCTTCGCGACGCTAAGAAGCGCGGCGCGTTTGCCCTCTTTTATGCCCTTCTGCATACCTTCCTCAAGCTACTTTTCTGCCAGAGTCATCAATACAGTAATTTGCTGTTTATCTATACATCAGGCGTGGCGCGCGGAGGCCAGCAGGGCGCCGACCAGCATAAACAGCGAACCAAAGATCTTGTTTAGCGCTTTCATCTGCTTCGGCCCCTTAATCCACGCGGCAATACGCTGCGCCAGCGTGGCGTAGCCAATCATGACGATAATATCGACCACAATGGTGGTGACGCCGAGCACGAGGTACTGCATCACCTGGGGCTGGTGCGGCACGATAAATTGCGGGAATAGCGCGGCGAGGAAGACGATGCTTTTCGGGTTGGTCAGATTCACGAAAACCGCGCGCTTAAAGAGTTTGCCGCGGGTCTGCGCTTGCGCAAGGGTATTCAGATCGAGAGAGCCCGCGGCCCGCCACTGCTGAATGCCGAGCCAGATAAGATAAGCGGCGCCCGCCCATTTAAGGATTTCAAAGGCCAGCAGCGAACGGGAAAACAGCGTACCCAGGCCGATGCCCACCAGCACAATATGGATGCCCAGTCCGGTCTGTAGACCGGCAATAGAGGCCGCCGCGCCGCGATAGCCGTGGTTGATTGAGGTGGTCATGGTGTTTATCGCCCCGGAACCCGGTGACAGGCTGAGAATAATCGATGTCAGCAGATAGGCAAACCACCACTCGAACGTCATGAGAAACTCCCTGATTGTCTGTTTTTATGCCACAATACGCTATTGTGTAAGCATTGTGTGATACACGATAAAAAAACGATTTTCAGCGGTTATCAGGGGTGTAAGCCCGATGTTTTTGCAGCAAAAGGACTGGGAAACACGAGAAAACGCGTTTGCGGCCTTTACCATGGGGCCACTGACCGATTTCTGGCGTCAGCGGGAAGAGGCTGAATTTACGGGCGTGGATAACGTTCCGGTGCGCTTTGTTCGCTTCTGCGCCAAAAGTCATGATCGGGTCGTGGTTATCTGCCCGGGTCGCATTGAAAGCTACGTTAAGTACGCCGAACTGGCTTACGATCTTTTCCGCAGCGGTTTTGACGTGATGATTATCGATCATCGCGGCCAGGGGCGCTCCGGACGCATGCTTTCTGACACCCACCGCGGGCACGTCGTTAATTTCAGCGATTACGTCGACGATCTCGCCGCGTTCTGGCAGCAGCAGGTAGCGCCCGGACGCTGGCGGAAGCGGTTTATACTGGCCCACTCCATGGGCGGCGCCATTGCGACGCTATTTTTGCAGCGCTACCACCAGCATTGCGATGCGATGGCGCTCTGCGCGCCGATGTTCGGCATTGTTATGCGCCTGCCTGACTGGATGGTGCGCCATATTCTCGATTGGGCTGAGGGCCATCAGCGCATTCGTGAAGAGTATGCCCTCGGTACCGGCCGCTGGCGCGCGCTGCCCTTTGCGGTCAACGTCCTGACGCACAGCCGCCAACGCTATCGCCGCAACCTGCGTTTTTACGCCGATGAGCCGCAGCTGCGTGTCGGCGGGCCGACGTTCCACTGGGTGCGCGAGGGGATCCTCGCCGGCGAAGAGGTGCTGGCCGGTGCGGAAAAAGACGTCACGCCCACGCTATTGCTCCAGGCGGAAGAAGAGCGGGTGGTCGATAACCGCATGCACGATCGCTACTGTGAACGTCGCGCCGCGGGCGGCCATCCCTGTGAAGGGAATAAGCCGTTTGTCATAGAAGGGGCATACCATGAGATCCTTTTTGAAAAGGACGCCATGCGCTCGGTCGCGCTAAACGCTATCGTCGATTTTTTTGGTCGACACACTTAATCCGGCGAAACGCTCGTCGCCCTGCTTAGAGGTTAAAATTTTTATGTACCAGGTTGTTGCGTCTGATTTAGATGGCACGCTGCTTTCTCCCGATCACTGCTTAACTCCCTACGCCAAAGAGACGCTGAAGCTGCTTACCGCACGCGGTATCAACTTCGTGTTCGCGACCGGCCGCCACTACATCGATGTTGGGCAAATTCGCGATAATCTCGGCATTAAATCCTATATGATCACCTCGAACGGCGCTCGCGTGCACGATAGCGAAGGGCAGCAGATCTTCGCCCACAACCTCGACCGCGATATCGCCGCCGACCTGTTTGAGATGATGCGTAACGATCCGGCGATTGTGACCAACGTCTATCGTGAAGATGAGTGGTATATGAACCGCCACCGTCCGGAAGAGATGCGCTTCTTCAAAGAGGCGGTGTTTAACTACAAGCTCTACGAGCCGGGCGAGCTGGACCCGGAAGGCATCAGCAAAGTCTTTTTCACCTGCGATAAGCATGAGCATCTGCTGCCGCTGGAGCAGGCGATCAATGCCCGCTGGGGCGATCGCGTGAACGTGAGCTTCTCTACCGTCACCTGCCTTGAAGTGATGGCGGGCGGCGTGTCGAAAGGGCATGCGCTGGAGGCGGTGGCGAAAATGCTTGGCTATAGCCTGAAAGAGTGTATCGCCTTCGGCGACGGTATGAACGATGCGGAGATGCTGTCAATGGCGGGCAAGGGCTGCATTATGGCCAACGCGCACCAGCGGCTGAAAGACCTGCACCCTGAGTTGGAAGTGATCGGCAGCAATGTCGATGATGCCGTTCCCCACTATCTGCGTAAACTCTATCTTGACTAAAAAAGATTGACGATTGTTTTATTAATGAGCAGTTGTCAACCTGTCACTTCGCTACAATGGGTGTTCTTTACTCTACGAGACATTCATTGTGGCGCTACTGATTATCACCACCATTCTGTGGGCCTTCTCTTTTAGCCTGTATGGCGAATACCTGGCAGGCCACGTCGATAGCTATTTTGCGGTGCTGACGCGCGTTGGCCTGGCGGCGCTGGTGTTTTTGCCCTTCCTGCGCACCCGCGGGCAGAGCCTGACCACTATCGGCCTGTATATGCTGGTAGGCGCGATGCAGCTCGGCATCATGTACATGCTGAGTTTCCAGGCCTATCTGTACCTGACGGTATCCGAGCTCCTGCTGTTTACCGTTCTGACGCCGCTCTACATCACGCTGATTTACGATTTAATGAGCCGCCGCCCTCTGCGCTGGGGCTACGCCTGCAGCGCGCTGCTGGCGGTTATCGGCGCGGGCATTATTCGTTATGACCAGGTGACCAACCATTTCTGGACCGGCCTGATCCTCGTTCAGCTCTCCAACATCAGCTTCGCGATTGGCATGGTGGGCTACAAGCGCCTGATGGAAACGCGTCCGATGCCGCAGCATAACGCCTTCGCCTGGTTCTACGTCGGGGCGTTTCTGGTGGCGGTTGTCGCCTGGTCTATGCTGGGGAATGCGCAGAAAATGCCGGAAACCTCGCTACAGTGGGGCATTCTGCTGTTTCTTGGCGTGGCGGCATCGGGGATTGGCTACTTTATGTGGAACTACGGCGCCACCCAGGTCGATGCCGGTACGCTCGGCATCATGAACAATATGCACGTGCCCGCCGGGCTGCTGGTGAACCTTGCCATCTGGCAAACTCAGCCCCGCTGGCCGAGCTTTATTATTGGCGCTCTGGTGATCCTGGCCTCGCTATGGGTCCATCGACGCTGGGTCGCTCCGCACTCCGCACAAACGGCAAATGGTCGCAAGCATGATTCCGCGCTGAGCGAATAAACGCTTCGGTGACCGGCTGACGCTGCTCGCCGTCGCGCACCGCGGCGTACAGTCGGCTCCACAGTCCTTCGCCCAGGGTTTTGGTGACCACCAGACCCTGGCGCTCAAAGCTCTCCACTACCCAGTGCGGCAGGGCGGCGATCCCCATCCGCGCCGCCACCATCTGAATTAGCAGCAGCGTATTGTCGACGCTCTTCAGCTGTGGACTGATCCCCGCCGGCTGCAGGAAGTGACGCCAGATATCCAGACGAGCGCGCTGTACCGGGTAAATCAGCAGCATTTCGGTCGCTAAATCCTCAGGCGCAATGCGCATCTTTGCCGCCAGCGGATGGTCTGGTGCCATCACCAGACGCACTTCGAAATCAAACATGGGCGAATAGTGCAGGCCGCTGCGCGGCAGGATATCCGAGGTCATCACCAGATCCAGCTCGCCCTGCTGCAGGCCCGGCTGCGGGTCGAAGATCACCCCGGACTGGAAATCCACTTCCACATGCGGCCAGCGGGCGCGGAAGCTCTCCAGCGCCGGGGTGAGCCACTGGATACAGCTATGGCATTCGATAGCGATGCGCAGCCGGGTTTGCTGCGGCTCGTTGCAATCCTGCAGGGCGCGGCTGATTTGCGGCAGCACCTGATTTGCCAGCTGCAGCAAGATCTCTCCCTGCGGCGTAAAGCGCAGCGGCTGGCTTTTGCGCACAAACAGACGGAAGCCGAGGCGCTGTTCCAGATCGCTGAACTGGTGGGACAAGGCGGATTGGGTCTGGTGCAGGGCCGCCGCAGCGCCTGCCAGAGAACCGCTATTCCGCAACGCCTGGAGCGTTTTCAGGTGTTTAATTTCGATCATGAAAGTCCTTCACTTCGGCATGAATAATTTGCGCTTGAGGAATATACAGTAACTGCCAATTATGGATGTGTAAACATCTGGATGGCTAAATCCTTTATCTTTCGAATTTATGGTGCGTTGGCCGCACTTCCTCACCCCAGTCACTTACTTCAGTAAGCTCCTGGGGATGAGCAAGCTTGCCGCCTTCCCTAAATCCGAAATCTTTCGGATTGAAATTATGAGGCTCAAAAAAATGACAATTATTAATCACACCCTCGGTTTCCCTCGCGTTGGCCTGCGTCGCGAGCTGAAAAAAGCGCAAGAGAGCTACTGGGCGGGCAATACCGGCCGCGAAGAACTGCTGGCTGTTGGCCGCGAACTGCGCGCTCGCCACTGGGATCAACAGAAGCAAGCCGGCGTTGACCTGCTGCCGGTGGGCGATTTCGCCTGGTACGACCATGTTCTGACCACCAGCCTGCTACTGGGCAACGTGCCGGCTCGTCATCAGAACAAAGACGGCTCCGTCGATATCGATACCCTGTTCCGCATTGGCCGCGGCCGCGCGCCGACCGGCGAACCGGCAGCGGCGGCGGAAATGACCAAATGGTTTAATACCAACTACCACTACATGGTGCCGGAATTCGTCAAGGGCCAGCGGTTCAAACTGACCTGGACCCAGCTGCTGGATGAAGTGGATGAAGCGCTGGCGCTGGGCCACAAGGCGAAACCCGTCCTGCTCGGGCCGGTCACTTACCTGTGGCTCGGTAAGGTTAAAGGCGAGCCGTTCGACCGCCTGAGCCTGCTGAACGATATTCTGCCGGTTTACCGGCAAGTGCTGGCTGAACTGGCAAAACGCGGTATTGAATGGGTGCAGATTGATGAGCCGGCGCTGGTGCTGGAGCTGCCGCAGGCGTGGCTGGACGCCTTCAAACCGGCTTACGAGGCGCTTAACGGCGAGGTTAAGCTGCTGCTGACCACCTACTTTGAAGGCATTACCGATAACCTCGACACCATCGCCGCGCTGCCGGTACAGGGTCTGCACGTGGACCTGGTGCACGGCCGGGATGATGTCGCCGAACTGCATAAACGCCTGCCTGCCGACTGGCTGCTCTCCGCCGGATTGATCAACGGCCGCAACGTCTGGCGCGCCGATCTGAGCGAGAAATACGCGCAGGTTAAAGCTATCGTCGGTAAACGCGAGCTGTGGGTCGCCTCTTCCTGCTCCCTGCTACACAGCCCGATCGATTTGAGCGTGGAAACGCGGCTCGATGCGGAGGTGAAGAGCTGGTTTGCCTTCGCCCTGCAAAAATGTGAGGAGCTGGCGCTGCTGCGCGATGCGCTGAACAGCGGCGATACCGCGGCGATTGCTGAATGGAGCGCGCCGATTCAGGCCCGTCGCCACTCAACCCGCGTGCATAACGCGGCGGTGGAGAAGCGTCTGGCGGCCATCACCGCTCAGGACAGCCAGCGCCAAAGCGCCTATCAAGTCCGCGCCGCAGCGCAGCGCGCCCGCTTTAAGCTGCCGGCCTGGCCGACCACCACCATCGGTTCTTTCCCGCAGACCACCGAGATCCGCGGCCTGCGTCTGGACTTTAAAAAGGGCAATCTGGATGCGAACAACTACCGTACCGGCATCGCCGAACACATCAGGCAGGCGATTATGGAGCAGGAGCGCCTGGGCCTGGACGTGCTGGTACATGGTGAAGCCGAGCGTAACGACATGGTGGAATACTTCGGCGAACACCTGGATGGGTTTATTTTCACGCAGAACGGCTGGGTACAGAGCTATGGTTCCCGCTGCGTCAAACCGCCGGTGGTGATCGGCGACGTCAGCCGTCCGGAGGCGATCACCGTTGAGTGGGCTAAATACGCTCAGTCGCTGACCGACAAACCGGTAAAAGGCATGCTGACCGGCCCGGTGACCATTCTTTGCTGGTCCTTCCCGCGGGAGGACGTCACCCGTGAAACGATTGCGAAGCAGATTGCTCTGGCGCTGCGCGACGAAGTGGCGGACCTGGAAGCCGCCGGTATCGGTATCATCCAGATCGACGAACCGGCGCTGCGCGAAGGCCTGCCGCTGAAGCGTAGCGACTGGGATGCGTATCTGGCGTGGGGCGTGGAAGCTTTCCGTATCAACGCGGCGGTGGCGCAAGACGACACGCAGATCCACACCCATATGTGTTATTGCGAGTTCAACGACATCATGGACTCTATTGCCGCGCTGGATGCTGACGTCATTACCATCGAAACCTCGCGCTCCGATATGGAGCTACTGGAGTCGTTCGAAGAGTTCGACTATCCGAATGAAATCGGGCCGGGCGTGTACGACATTCACTCCCCGAACGTGCCGAGCGTGGAGTGGATCGAAGCGCTGCTGAAGAAAGCCGCGCAGCGTATCCCCGCCGAGCGCCTGTGGGTGAACCCGGACTGCGGCCTGAAAACCCGCGGCTGGCCGGAAACCCTAAGCGCGCTGACCAACATGGTCAAGGCCGCGCAGAACCTGCGCCAGGCCTAATGGAGAGCGACCCGACTCGTGGCGGGTCGGGGTAAGCAGAAGAGCATTAAGAACGTCCAACCAACAAGCCGCGATCCTATGTATTGAGTTTGCCCAGGAAGGATCTCTTTGGCTAAAGTTAAGCGTTTCCTGAACCGGGCGAATGTCGCTCTTCGGAGGTAAATGATGACTGAATATAACGATCAAAAGGGATATTTGCGTTTTGCCATTAACCTGGGCAACCCGGTTCTCGCGACACTTCTGCCGGATGGCTCTCCGGGAGGGATAACCGTTGAGCTGGCGAACAAGCTGGCGGCAGAGAGCCAGCGCGAAGCGCGGTTTGTGACCTGGCCGACGGCCGGGCAGGTAGTGGATGCGGCGCTGCAGGATCAATGGGATATCGCTTTTCTGGCTATCGACCCGGCGCGGGAAGATAAGCTTCGCTTCACGCCGCCCTACGTCACCATCGAAAGCTCGGCGATGGTTAAAAAAGAGAGTGAAATACGGTCGGTTCAGGAGATGGACCGCGAAGGTGTGGTGATAAACGTGGGCAAAGGTGCGGCCTACGAGCTGTATCTGATTCGCACGCTAAAACACGCGACGATGCGCCAGTACGCCACTTCTCAGGAGGCTATTCAGGCATTCATCCACGGCGAAGGCGATATGGCGGCCGGTATTCGCCAGCCTCTGGAGCAAGCCGCGCAGGAAAACCCGGCGTTACGCGTTCTGCCCGACAGCTTTAGCCAGATACGCCAGGCGATATGCGTCCCGCGCAATGCGCCGCAGCACTATGAATTTATTTGCCGCTGCCTTTCTTCATGGATAGCGGACGGTACTATTGCCGGGATGGTGAAGCGCCATATCGGCAATAGCTGAACTTTAACCGCGCTGACCGCCATGCTGGGCAAACCACGCCAGCATCCGCTGCCAGCCGTCCTTCGCCGACTCTTCATGATAGCTGGCGCGATAGTCGGCGTTAAAAGCGTGATCGGCCTGCGGGTAAACCACGATCTCCGCCGTGGCGTTGGCCGCCCGCAGCGCCTGGCGCATGGTTTCCACCGTATCCTGCGGAATGCTGTCATCTTTCGCGCCATACAGCCCTAAAACCGGCGCGTTGAGATCGACGGCAATATCCACCGGATGCTTCGGCGAATTCAACGTTTTCTCGCCGACCAGTTTGCCGTACCAGGCGACGGCGGCTTTTAGCTGCGGGTTATGCGCAGCGTACAGCCAGGTAATGCGCCCGCCCCAGCAGAAGCCGGTAATCAGCAGGCGATGGGCATCGCCGCCGTGGCGGGAGGCCCAGCTGGCCACGTGATCGAGGTCGGCCAGCACTTGAGAGTCCGGCACTTTTTTAACCAGCCCCTGGAACAGAGAAGGGATGTCGCTGTAATCATTAGGGTCGCCCTGGCGGAAGTACAGCTCTGGAGCGATAGCCAGATACCCCTCTTTCGCCAGACGGCGGCAAATATCGCGAATATGTTCATGCACGCCGAAAATTTCCTGAACCACGATGACGACCGGCAGCGGGCCGTCGACGTTCCCCGGGCGGGCGTGGAATGCCGGCATGTTATCCCCCTGCGAAGGGATTGATGTCTCTCCGGAGACGATGTTCTCATCTGATGTGTGAACGGCAGTGGCGGCGTGCGGCGTGGCTGCAGGTGCAAAGCCGGTTTGCTTAATTGTCGTCATGGTATTCTCCGTACCCTTAATTTGTTAGCGCAGCAATAACTATAGCTGCTCTTGACAGGACGTTAACCAAACACAGTGCCCGAAACAGGCTATCTTTTGTTCAGGCTTCCGCGATTTAGCTTGTTAATGTGATGTATATCACCCTTTTATGGAAAGTTATTGCAATGAATTTCATTCGTGGTGATTGTTGTCACAAAATTGAGCCGACAGCTTCTGTAAAGTACCGTTTTGCTTCTGCTGATAATTCGACCCACAGAGGAGTTTTTTATGTCCAAGTCTGATGTTTTTCATCTCGGCCTCACCAAAAACGATTTACAAGGGGCTACGCTGGCTATCGTCCCTGGCGATCCGGAGCGTGTGGAAAAGATCGCCGCGCTGATGGATAAGCCGGTTAAGCTGGCATCTCACCGTGAATTCACCACCTGGCGCGCGGAGCTGGACGGTAAAGCAGTGATTGTTTGTTCTACCGGTATCGGCGGCCCATCGACCTCTATCGCCGTGGAAGAACTGGCCCAGCTCGGCATCCGTACCTTCCTGCGTATTGGCACCACCGGCGCCATCCAGCCGCACATCAACGTAGGCGATGTTCTGGTGACTACCGCTTCTGTCCGCCTGGACGGTGCAAGTCTGCACTTTGCGCCCATGGAGTTCCCGGCGGTGGCTGATTTTGAATGTACTACCGCGCTGGTTGAAGCGGCGAAATCTATCGGCGCAACCACCCATATCGGCGTGACCGCCTCCTCCGACACCTTCTATCCGGGTCAGGAACGTTACGACACCTTCTCCGGCCGCGTTGTGAGCCGCTTTAAAGGCTCGATGGAAGAGTGGCAGGCGATGGGCGTGATGAACTATGAAATGGAATCCGCCACGCTGCTGACGATGTGCGCCAGCCAGGGCCTGCGCGCCGGGATGGTTGCCGGAGTTATCGTCAACCGTACCCAGCAGGAAATTCCGAACGCGGAAACCATGAAGCAAACCGAAAGCCACGCGGTGAAAATTGTCGTGGAAGCGGCGCGTCGCCTGCTGTAGTTCTTCTCCTTTCCGTAAAGGGCCGGACTCTCCGGCTCTTCTTTTTTGCGTAGCGCCTCGCAGGAAAACCCTTTCCAACTGGACGTTTGTACAGCACAATTCTATTTTGTGCCGTAAGTGGTTGCCGCAGGGGGCGTTGTGGATATTTCGATTATTATGAGTGCCGTTGTGGCGCTGGCCGTGGGCCTGATTGTTGGCTGGCTGGCGACGAAAGCGCACGCCGATCAAATTCGCGCCGATCTTATCGAAGAGCGGCGCGAGCTGGATATTGAACTGAGCGCGGCCCGCCAGCAGCTGGTGCAGGAGTCCCACTGGCGAGAAGAGTGCGAACTGCTCAATAACGAGCTGCGCAGCCTGCGCGATATCAACGCCTCGCTGGAAGCCGATCTCCGTGAAGTGACAACCCGTCTTGAATCCACTCAGCTGCATGCCGAAGATAAAATCCGCCAGATGGTCAACAGCGAGCAGCGGCTTAGCGAGCAGTTTGAGAACCTGGCGAATCGCATCTTTGAGCACAGCAACCGACGGGTGGATGAGCAGAATCGCCAGAGCCTGCACGGCCTGCTGACGCCACTTCGCGAGCAGCTGGATGGTTTTCGCCGTCAGGTGCAGGATAGCTTTGGCCAGGAAGCGCGGGAGCGCCACACCCTGGCCCATGAAATCCGTAATCTCCAGCAGCTTAATGCGCAAATGGCCCAGGAGGCGCTAAACCTGACTCGCGCGCTTAAGGGCGATAACAAAACCCAGGGCAACTGGGGCGAGGTGGTGTTGACCCGCGTGCTGGAAGCGTCCGGGCTGCGGGAGGGCCATGAATATCAGACCCAGGTGAGCATCGAAACGGACAACCGCTCGCGGATGCAGCCTGATGTGATTGTCCGTTTGCCGCAGGGGAAAGACGTGGTTATCGATGCCAAGATGACCCTGGTGGCCTACGAACGCTATTTCAATGCCGAAGATGATTATACCCGTGAAGCGGCGCTGCAGGAGCATATCGCTTCCGTACGCAACCATATGCGCCTGCTGGGGCGTAAAGACTACCAGCAGCTGCCGGGGCTGCGCTCGCTCGACTACGTTCTGATGTTTATCCCGCTGGAGCCGGCCTTCCTGCTGGCGATCGATCGCCAGCCGGAACTCATTAGCGAAGCGCTGAAAAACAACATTATGCTGGTGAGCCCGACCACGCTGCTGGTGGCGCTGCGGACTATCGCCAATCTCTGGCGCTATGAGCATCAGAGCCGTAACGCGCAGAAAATTGCCGAAAGAGCGGGGCGGCTGTACGACAAAATGCGCCTGTTTGTTGACGATATGTCCGCTATCGGCCAGAGCCTGGATAAAGCCCAGGATAACTACCGCCAGGCGATGAAAAAGCTCGCTTCCGGGCGAGGCAACCTGCTGGTGCAGGCGGAATCATTTCGCGAGCTGGGCGTGGAGGTTAAACGTGGGATTAATCCTGACTTAGTCGAACAGGCAACCGCACAGGATGAGGAATACTTCCTTACAGATGACGGTAACGTTCAGGAAGATAACGATTTTTCTTCCGATACGGCCGCTGCCGCCGCGTATGATAACCGCCCTCAGCCGCGTTGAAGCGTATGGGAAGTGCGCTAAACCTGTTACACTCAACGAACATTTTCTTGATAAGCAAGCAGGCATTGAGATGGTTGAGGATTCACAAGAAACGACGCATTTTGGCTTTCAGACTGTCGCCAAAGAGCAGAAAGCTGACATGGTGGCGCATGTATTTCATTCTGTGGCCGCAAAATATGACGTAATGAACGACCTGATGTCGTTCGGCATTCATCGTTTGTGGAAGCGTTTCACCATCGACTGCAGCGGCGTCCGCCGCGGGCAAACCGTATTGGATCTGGCGGGTGGCACCGGCGATCTGACGGCGAAATTCTCTCGTCTGGTGGGCGAAACCGGCCGCGTGATGCTGGCGGATATCAACGACTCAATGCTGAAAATGGGCCGTGAGAAGCTGCGCAACATCGGCATCGTCGGCAACGTGGAATACGTCCAGGCAAACGCTGAAGCGCTGCCTTTTGCGGACAACACCTTTGATTGCATTACGATTTCTTTCGGTCTGCGTAACGTGACCGACAAAGAAAAAGCGCTGCGCTCCATGTATCGCGTATTAAAGCCAGGCGGTCGTCTGCTGGTGCTGGAATTCTCGAAACCGATTATTGAGCCGCTCAGCAAAGCCTACGACGCCTATTCTTTCCATATTCTGCCGCGCGTGGGTGAGCTGGTTGCTAAAGATGCCGAAAGCTATCGTTATCTTGCTGAATCTATTCGAATGCACCCCGATCAGGAGACGCTGAAAGGTATGATGCAGGACGCAGGGTTTGAAAGCGTCGACTACTACAACCTGACGGCAGGCATCGTTGCGCTACACCGCGGTTATAAGTTCTGACAGGAGGGACGCTATGCCTTTCAAACCACTGGTTACCGCCGGTCTTGAGACGGTCCTCAACGCTTTCCTCTGGCGCGATCGGGCGCTGAAACCCGCCCGCCAGCGTCTGCTGGGGAAAGTGCTGCGCGTCGAGCTGCAAGAGCTTTCCGATCCCGTGGTGCTGGTTTTTAGCGAACGCCAGCTGGATGTGCTGGGCGCGTGGGAAGGCGAGGCCGACTGCACCGTGCGTACCCGCCTGAGCGTGCTTCCGCAGCTACGCAATCGCCAGCAGCTTACCGCGCTGATTCGTAGCGGCGATCTCGAAGTAGAGGGCGATCTGCAGGTGGTGCAAAATACCGTCACGCTGTGCGATCTGGCGGAGTTCGATCCGGCTGAACTGCTCGCCCCGTATACCGGTGATGTTGTTGCGGAAGGCTTCGGTAAAGTATTCCGCGGCGGCGCTCGCTTTCTTGTGCATGGCGCTCAGCGCCAGCAGCGCTATGTTGCGGAAGCGATTACCGAAGAGTGGCGCCTGGCGCCGGGTCCGCTGGAGCTGGCCTGGTTTGCAGAGGAAACCGCTGCGGTGGAACGAACCCTGGTCGCGCTGGAAAAACGGCTGGAAACGCTGGAGGGCAAATGACGCCAGGAGAAATACGGCGCCTGTATTTTATCGTCCACACCTTTTTGAGCTACGGGCTGGATGAGCTCATTCCCAAAATGCGTATCACGCTGCCGCTGCGAATCTGGCGGCGGATGCTGTTCTGGATGCCCAATCGCCATAAAGACCGCCCTCTCGGCGAGCGACTGCGCCTCGCATTACAGGAGCTGGGGCCGGTGTGGATCAAATTTGGCCAGATGCTCTCGACCCGTCGCGACCTCTTTCCACCCCATATTGCCGATCAGCTGGCCATGCTGCAGGACCGCGTCGCGCCTTTTGACGGTCTGCAGGCCAAAAAGCAAATTGAGCAAGCCATGGGCGGCCTGCCGGTAGAGGCCTGGTTTGATGACTTCTCGATTGAACCGCTCGCTTCCGCTTCTATTGCCCAGGTGCATACCGCACGTCTGAAAGAGAACGGCAAAGAGGTTGTCATTAAGGTGATTCGCCCGGATATCGTACCGGTTATCAAAGCGGATATGAAGCTCATCTACCGTCTTGCCCGCTGGGTGCCGCGTCTGCTGCCGGACGGCCGCCGTCTTCGCCCGCAGGAAGTGGTTCGCGAATACGAAAAAACGCTGCTGGATGAGCTCAACCTGCTGCGTGAATCAGCTAACGCTATCCAGCTTCGCCGCAACTTCGAAAAGAGCCCGATGCTCTATGTCCCGGAAGTTTACTCGGACTACTGCAGCGAAGGCATGATGGTGATGGAGCGGATTTACGGGATCCCGGTGTCCGACGTCGCCGCGCTGGAAGCGCAGGGGACTAACATGAAGCTGCTGGCTGAGCGTGGCGTACAGGTCTTCTTTACCCAGGTTTTCCGCGACAGCTTCTTCCATGCCGACATGCATCCGGGCAATATTTTTGTCAGCCGTAACCACCCGGAAGATCCGCAGTACATTGGCATTGACTGCGGTATCGTCGGCTCGCTGAACAAAGAAGATAAGCGCTATCTGGCGGAAAACTTCATTGCCTTCTTCAACCGCGATTACCGCAAAGTTGCGGAGCTGCACGTTGATTCCGGCTGGGTTCCCGCGGATACCAACGTTGAAGAGTTCGAGTTTGCTATTCGTACCGTCTGCGAGCCTATTTTTGAAAAGCCGCTGGCGGAAATCTCGTTTGGCCACGTGTTGCTGAACCTGTTTAACACGGCGCGACGTTTCAATATGGAAGTGCAGCCGCAGCTGGTTCTGCTGCAGAAGACATTACTTTACGTAGAAGGTGTAGGTCGCCAGCTCTATCCTCAGTTAGACTTGTGGAAAACGGCGAAACCGTTCCTTGAGTCGTGGATAAAAGAACAGGTGGGCATTCCGGCTCTGGTGCGGGCGTTTAAAGAAAAAGCGCCGTTCTGGATCGAAAGAATGCCGGAAATACCTGAGCTGGTGTATCAGAGCCTGCAGCAAAGCAAGCAGTTGCAGAATAGCGTCGATACCATCGTGCGCGACATCCAGGTGCGACACGTGCGCCAGGGTCAGTCCCGCTATCTGTTTGGTATAGGCGCGGTTTTATTACTGAGTGGTACGCTGTTATTCATCCACCGTCCCGAGTGGGGCATGATGCCGGGCTGGCTGATGGCCGCTGGCGTCGTAACCTGGCTTATCGGCTGGCGAAAGACGAACTGACGGCGGTCGCCTTTATCACCGCGCATAATGTGTATAATGCGTCCTAATAATCATCATCTGTCATAGGGGAATGTGTATGGGTGGTATCAGTATTTGGCAGTTACTCATTGTTGTCGTCATCGTGGTTCTGCTTTTTGGGACAAAAAAGCTGAGCTCGCTCGGTTCAGATTTAGGAGCGTCGATCAAAGGCTTTAAAAAGGCCATGAGCGACGAAGATAAACCGGAAAAATCCGCACCCGATGCCGATTTTGCGGCGAAAACCCTTGCTGATAAGCCGGATGATGTAAAGAAAGACGAGACTAAACGCCACGACAAAGAGCAGGTGTAATTCGTGTTCGATATCGGTTTTAGTGAGCTGCTGCTGGTATTCGTGATTGGCCTCATCGTTTTGGGGCCGCAGCGACTACCGGTAGCGGTAAAGACGGTGGTTAGCTGGATCCGCACGCTGCGGTCGCTTGCGGCTACCGTACAAAATGAAATAACGCAGGAATTAAAACTGCAGGAGTTTCAGGAAAGCCTTAAAAAGGTGGAAAAGGCCAGCCTGGACAACCTGACGCCCGAGCTAAAAGCTTCAATGGATGAGCTGCGTGAAGCGGCTGAATCTATGAAGCGATCCTACTCCGCCCACGATCCTGAAAAAGCCAGCGATGAAGCCAACACCATTCACAACCCGGTCGTTAAAGGGAGTGAAGAGCAGCGCAAGGACGTGACGCCGGCGACGGCTGAACACCAGGCCAGCGCGCCGGAGCATGCGCCTGACCCCGTGGCTGAAGAGCTTTCCGCTTCGCAGAGTGAAATCCCGGCAGTGAAAGTAAAAACTGCCGTGTCGGCTTCCGATTCTTCCTCCCCTGTATCGAGTGATAAACAGTAAAAATGGGCGTAGACGATACTCAACCGCTAATTACGCATCTGATCGAGCTGCGCAAGCGCTTGATCAACAGCATTCTTGCGATTCTGGTCATTTTCCTGGCGTTAGTCTATTTCGCCAACGATATCTATCAGCTGGTTTCCGCGCCGCTTATTCGGCAGATGCCGGTTGGCGCGACCATGATCGCGACGGATGTGGCCTCGCCTTTCTTCACGCCGATCAAGCTGACCTTTATGGTATCGATAATTTTGTCGGTACCGGTCATTCTGTATCAGGTCTGGGCCTTTGTGGCGCCAGCGCTGTATAAGCATGAGCGTCGGCTGGTTATGCCGCTGCTGGTCTCCAGTACGCTGCTGTTCTATATCGGTATGGCTTTCGCCTACTTCGTCGTTTTTCCGCTGGCGTTTGGCTTTCTGACCCACGCGGCGCCGGAAGGCGTACAGGTCTCTACCGATATTCGTAGCTATCTCGACTTTGTGATGGCGCTGTTTATCGCGTTTGGCGTCTCGTTCGAGGTTCCGGTGGCCATCGTGCTGCTGTGCTGGATGGGCGTCACCACGCCGGACGACCTGCGTAAGAAACGCCCCTATGTCCTGGTTGGCGCATTCGTTGTGGGGATGCTGCTGACTCCGCCGGACGTGTTCTCGCAAACTCTGCTGGCGATTCCGATGTACTGTCTGTTTGAGGTCGGTGTCTTCTTCGCGCGGTTCTATACCGGTAAACGCCTGACGCGTGACGAGGATGCCGCCGCCGAAGAGGCGCAGGGTAAAGAAGAATAACGCTCAACCGCCCGCCAGGGCGGTTGCCATATGGGAGCGATGATGTTTGATATCGGCGTAAATCTGACCAGTTCGCAGTTTTCCCGCGATCGCGATGAGGTGGTGTCCCGGGCCCGGGCGGCGGGCGTGACCGGGATGCTGTTGACGGGAACCAACCTGCATGAAAGCGCGCAGGCGCAGCAGATGGCGCGCCGCTATTCGGGATGCTGGTCAACGGCCGGCGTTCATCCCCACGACAGTCGCTGCTGGACGGAATCGGTAGCGGCAGCGGTCTATGCGCTGGCTCGCGAGCCGGAAGTCGTCGCGGTTGGCGAATGCGGCCTCGATTTCAACCGCAACTTTTCGACGCCTCAGGAGCAAGAAGCGGCGTTTAGCGCCCAGCTGGCGCTGGCAGCGGAGCTGTCGATGCCGGTATTCCTGCACTGTCGCGATGCGCATGAGCGCTTTCTGGCCCTGCTGGTTCCCTGGCTTGATAAGCTCCCGGGGGCCGTGGTGCATTGCTTTACGGGTAGCCGTGAAGAGATGCGCGAATGCGTTGAGCACGGTTTATTTATTGGTATCACCGGCTGGGTATGTGATGAGCGTCGGGGGCTGGAGCTGCGAGCCTTGCTGGCGGATATTCCGGCAGATCGCCTGCTGGTTGAGACCGATGCGCCGTATCTGCTGCCGCGCGATATGCGGCCAAAACCCGCTTCCCGCCGCAATGAGCCCGCCTACCTGCCGCATATTCTGACCAGCATCGCGGGATGGCGCGGGGAAGAGGCGCAGTGGCTGGAAGAGATTACCGATGCTAACGTCAGAAGACTCTTTGGCGTGCGCTTTTAGGCGCCGTCAGATTTTATAAAAATCAGTATTTTTCACGCTCTGTAGCACCTGCTTGTTAAGCAAATTCAGCAGCAGCATAGAACGGGCTTCACCGTCCGGTTCGGTAAAAATAGCCTGCAGACCCTCAAAGGCGCCATCGGTAATCAGCACGCTATCGCCTTCATGCGGCGTTTCCGGATCGGTGATCCCTTCCGGTTTGTAGATGGAAAGCTGATGAATGACGGCAGACGGCACGATAGCGGGCAGCGCGCCGAAACGCACAAAGCTGTTCACACCGCGCGTTGCGCTGATGGTGGTGGTATGAATCACTTCCGGATCGAACTCGATAAACAGATAATTTGGGAACAGGGGCTCGCTGACCGTCGTGCGTTTACCGCGGACGATTTTTTCCAGCTCGATCGTTGGCATCAGGCAATTCACGGCCTGCCGCTCAAGGTGTTCCTGGGCGCGTTCAAGCTGCCCACGTTTGCAATAAAGTAAGTACCAGGCTTGCATAATGACTCTTTCCAATGCTACTAGCAGCAAGCATAACAAAAGCCCGGTACGATCGCGAAATCATTGCGGGTGAAAACTAAATTTCAGCGTTCTTTCACGCTAATTTAACAAAAATACAGCATAGCTCCGGCGAACGCCGTATAATCAGCCGCCTGTATAGAGGTCAATAACAACTCCATGAAATACCACGATCTACGCGAATTTCTGACATTACTGGAGCAGCAGGGGGAATTGAAACGGATCTCCCTGCCGGTCGATCCTCACCTGGAAATCACCGAAATTGCCGACCGCACATTGCGCGCTGGCGGTCCGGCCCTGCTATTCGAAAATCCTAAAGGCTACGCCATGCCGGTGCTGTGTAATCTTTTCGGCACGCCGCGGCGAGTCGCACTGGGAATGGGGCAGGAGGATGTCAGTTCGCTGCGGGAAGTGGGTAAGCTTCTGGCATTCCTGAAAGAGCCGGAACCACCAAAAGGCTTCCGCGACCTGTTTGATAAGCTGCCGCAGTTCAAGCAGGTGCTGAATATGCCGACTAAGCGTCTGCGTGGAGCCCCGTGCCAGCAAAAAATCATCCACGGCGATGAGGTGGATCTGACCCGCATCCCGATCATGACCTGCTGGCCGGAAGATGCCGCGCCGCTGATCACCTGGGGGCTAACGGTGACCCGCGGTCCGCATAAAGAGCGGCAAAATTTGGGTATTTATCGCCAGCAGCTGATTGGCAAGAACAAGCTGATTATGCGCTGGCTATCGCATCGCGGCGGCGCGCTGGACTTCCAGGAGTGGTGCGCAGCGCATCCAGGCGAGCGTTTTCCTGTTTCCGTCGCGTTGGGCGCCGATCCGGCGACGATTCTCGGGGCGGTGACCCCGGTTCCGGATACCCTCTCCGAGTATGCGTTTGCCGGGCTGCTGCGCGGCACGAAAACCGAAGTCGTTAAGTGCATCTCTAACGATCTGGAAGTGCCCGCCAGCGCGGAGATTGTGCTGGAAGGATATATTGAGGCCGGAGAGATGGCGCCGGAAGGCCCGTATGGCGACCATACGGGCTACTACAATGAAGTGGATAACTTCCCGGTCTTTACCGTCACCCATATTACTCAGCGTGAAGACGCCATCTACCATTCGACCTACACCGGACGTCCGCCGGACGAACCCGCGGTACTGGGCGTTGCGCTGAACGAAGTGTTCGTCCCCATCCTGCAAAAGCAGTTTCCTGAAATCGTGGATTTCTATTTACCGCCTGAAGGCTGTTCCTATCGCCTGGCGGTGGTCACGATGAAGAAGCAGTACGCCGGTCACGCGAAACGCGTCATGATGGGCGTCTGGTCGTTCCTCCGTCAGTTCATGTATACCAAGTTTGTTATCGTCTGCGATGACGATGTCAATGCGCGCGACTGGAATGATGTGATTTGGGCGATTACTACCCGTATGGACCCGGCGCGTGATACGGTACTGGTAGAAAATACGCCAATTGATTATCTGGATTTTGCCTCACCGGTTTCCGGTTTGGGTTCAAAAATGGGGCTGGATGCCACAAACAAATGGCCTGGAGAGACCCAGCGCGAGTGGGGTCGTCCGATCAAAAAAGATCCTGAGGTGACGGCGCGCGTCGACGCCATCTGGGACGAACTGGCTATCTTCAAATAACAGTAAGCGGGGCTACGCCGCTGTTTTGCACAATAGACCCGACAGAGGGGACGCATGACAACCTTAAGCTGTAAAGTGACCTCGGTGGAGGCGATTACCGATACTGTGTATCGCGTTCGATTAGTGCCGGAAGCGGCGTTTGCCTTCCGGGCTGGTCAGTATCTGATGGTCGTGATGGACGAACGCGATAAGCGCCCATTCTCCATGGCTTCTACGCCGTCGGAACAGGAGTTTATCGAGCTGCATATCGGTGCATCTGAACTTAACCTGTATGCGATGGCGGTGATGGATCGTATTCTGAAAGAGCGTGAAATCGAGGTCGATATGCCGCATGGCGAAGCCTGGCTGCGCGATGATGAAGAACGCCCGCTGATTTTGATTGCCGGGGGGACGGGCTTCTCTTACGTGCGTTCGATTCTGCTCACCGCGCTGGCGCGCAATCCGAACCGCGATATCGCCATCTACTGGGGCGGACGCGAAGCGAAGCATCTCTACGATCTGGCCGAGCTGGAAGCGTTAAGCCTGCAGCATCCGGGCCTGCGCGTTGAACCCGTTGTTGAGCAGCCTGAAGCTGAGTGGCGTGGCCGTACCGGAACCGTGCTCACGGCGGTTCTGCAGGATTACGGTACGCTGGGCGAGCATGATATCTATATCGCCGGCCGTTTTGAGATGGCGAAAATTGCCCGTGACCTGTTCTGCAACGAGCGCGGCGCGCGTGAAGATCGCCTGTTTGGCGATGCCTTTGCGTTTATTTGATAGCCGCTCTGAAAGCATCCGGGCTTTTGGCCTGGGTGCTGTTTTTACCGGTCATCGCTGAAGTAAACGTACAGCGGCCGATCGTTTTCCAGCAAACAGAGCATTTTCCCTACCGGGTTCCCTTCTTTTTCCAGCGTAGCGGTGAGCTGCGTCGCGATATGCTGGCTGCCTATCTTCTCATCATAGCGTTCGGTATTAATGTCGGTGATGACCAGATGCTTTAGCCGATCGCTGCCAGGGTCCTGCGCCATTTTACTGATCCCCCTGGAAAGGCATGCCTGAGCGCTATCCTGTTCGCTGGCGAGCGCTGCGGCAGAGAACGTGGTTAGCAGAAAAATGATTGGGAGTGTTTTCATCACTCTTCATTATCCTTAATAATCATTAGGTACATGGCGATAATAACGGATCGGTAGAAATAAAAAACCCGCCCCTGACAGGCGGGAAGAACGGCAACTAAACTATTTCGGGGATTAAACTCTTCGATTAAACCCGCTCAAATACCGTCGCGATCCCCTGACCTAAACCAATACACATGGTGGCCAGGCCGAACTGCGCGTCTTTACGCTCCATCTGGTTGATCAACGTAGTGCTAATGCGCGCGCCGGAACAGCCGAGCGGATGGCCCAGGGCGATCGCGCCGCCGTTGAGGTTGATCTTCTCGTCTATCTGTTCCATCAGCCCCAGATCTTTAATGCACGGTAGGATCTGGGCGGCAAAAGCTTCGTTCATCTCGAACACATCGATATCGCTGGTGCTGAGCCCGGCCTTTTTCAGCGCCAGTTTTGACGCGGGAACCGGGCCATAGCCCATGATGGACGGATCGCAGCCGACGACAGCCATCGAGCGCACGCGAGCGCGAGGCTTCAGGCCCAGTTCGCGGGCGCGGCTTTCGCTCATTAACAACATCGCTGCGGCGCCATCGGAGAGGGCGGAAGAGGTTCCCGCCGTCACGGTGCCGGTGACCGGATCGAACGCGGGTCTCAGCGCGGCCAGCGCTTCTACCGTCGTCTCCGGGCGAATGACTTCATCGTAGCTGTAAGACTTCAGCACGCCGTCGGCGTCGTGACCGCCGGTCGAGATGATCTCCGTCTTGAATGCGCCGGACTGCGTCGCGGCCCAGGCGCGAGCGTGGGAGCGGGCGGCGAACTGGTCCTGCATTTCCCGGCTGATGCCGTGCAGACGCGCCAGCATTTCTGCCGTCAGACCCATCATTCCGGCGGCTTTGGCGACGTTACGGCTCAGTCCGGGATGGAAATCCACGCCGTGGCTCATCGGAACGTGGCCCATATGCTCTACGCCGCCAATCAGGCAGACGCTGGCATCGCCGGTCATGATCATACGCGCCGCGTCGTGAAGCGCCTGCATAGAAGAACCGCACAGCCGATTGACCGTGGTGGCGGGTACCGAATGCGGGATCTCCGCCAGCAACGCCGCGTTGCGGGCAATGTTGAAGCCCTGTTCCAGGGTCTGCTGGACGCAGCCCCAGTAAATATCGTCGATCGCGCTCGCCTCAAGAGACGGATTACGCGAAAGCAGGCTACGCATCAGGTGCGCGGAGAGATCTTCCGCACGCACGTGGCGAAAGGCGCCGCCCTTCGAACGGCCCATCGGGGTACGAACTGCATCGACAATGACAACCTGTTCCATTGTGACTCCTTAAGCCGTTTTCAGGTCGCCTGGCGCACGGGCAGGCTCAACCGGGGGATAGTACGGTTCGTTATGACGCGCTTTGCTGCGCAATCCTTCCGGCACGTCGTATAGCGGGCCGAGGTGCTGGTACTGCTGCGCCATATCGAGATATTTTGCGCTACCGAGCGTATCGAGCCAGCGGAACGCGCCGCCGTGGAACGGAGGGAAGCCCAGGCCATAAACCAGCGCCATATCGGCTTCCGCCGGGCTGGCAATAATGCCCTCTTCGAGACAGCGCACCACTTCGTTGACCATCGGGATCATCATCCGGGCGATAATCTCTTCATCGCTGAAATCGCGCTTCGGCTGGCTGACTTCCGCCAGCAGGCTATCGACGACAGTATCCTCTTCCTTCTTCGGCTTACCTTTGCTGTCTTCTTTGTAGCGCCAGAAGCCAAGGCCGTTTTTCTGGCCGAAACGCTTGGCGTCGAATAGCGCATCGATCGCATCGCGATACTCTTTCTGCATTCGCTGCGGGAAGCCCGCCGCCATGACCGCCTGCGCGTGATGCGCGGTATCAATGCCCACGACGTCCAGCAGATAGGCGGGCCCCATCGGCCAGCCAAACTGTTTTTCCATCACTTTGTCGACCTTGCGGAAGTCCGCGCCATCGCGCAGCAACTGGCTGAAACCGGCGAAGTAGGGGAACAGTACGCGGTTGACGAAGAAGCCGGGGCAGTCGTTGACCACAATCGGCGTTTTGCCCATTTTGCTGGCCCAGGCGACGACTTTGGCAATGGTCTTATCCGAGGTTTTATCGCCGCGGATCACTTCAACCAGCGGCATGCGATGCACCGGGTTAAAGAAGTGCATGCCGCAGAAGTTTTCCGGGCGCTGCAGGACGCTGGCCAGCTCGCTGATAGGGATGGTCGAGGTGTTGGAGGCCAGCACGGTATCCGGGCGCACCTTCTCTTCGGTTTCCGCCAGTACCGCTTTTTTCACTTTTGGGTTCTCAACGACGGCTTCGACCACGACGTCCACGCGCTCAAAGCCGGCGTAATCCAGGGTTGGCTGAATAGTGGAAATGACGCCGGCCATCTTGAGCCCATCGATTTTGCCGCGCTCAAGCTGTTTATTCAGCAGCTTCGCCGCTTCGGTCATGCCCAGCGTCAGCGATTTGTCGTTAATATCCTTCATGACCACCGGCACGCCTTTCCAGGCCGACTGGTATGCAATACCGCCGCCCATAATCCCCGCGCCCAGCACGGCCGCGTGTTTTGGCGTGTCGACATCTTTCGTCAGCTTCTTCGCTTTCGCTTTGACGTACTGATCGTTGAGGAAGATACCGACCAGCGCGCGCGCCTCGTTGGTATGCGCCAGCGGGACGAAACTTTTGTTTTCCAGGTTCAGCGCTTCTTCGCGGCCAAAGCGGGCGGCGGCTTCAATGGTTTTAACGGCGGTAAGCGGGGCCGGGTAGTGTTTCCCGGCGGTTTGCGCCACCATGCCTTTGGCAATGGTAAAACTCATTGCGGCTTCAATTTTACTCAGGTGAAGCGGCTCCAGCTTCGGCTGGCGCTTCGCTTTCCAGTCCAGGTCGCCGTTAATGGCCTGACGCAGAATGGCTACTGCGCCATCGATCAGTTTTTCATGTTTAACCACGCCGTCGACGAGGCCGATTTTTAAGGCCTGTTCGGCGCCGACGTCTTTACCTGCGGCAATGATTTCCAGCGCGCTGTCCGCGCCAAGCATGCGCGGCATCCGCACCGAGCCGCCAAAGCCCGGCATGATGCCCAGCTTCGTTTCCGGCAGACCAATGCGCAGGTCCGGCGTCGCCAGGCGATAATCGGTCGCCAGTACGCATTCGCAGCCGCCGCCCAGCGCATAGCCGTTGACGGCGGAGATGGTCGGAACCGGCAAATCTTCCAGGCGATTAAATACGCTATTAGCGAAATGTAGCCACTGGCTGAGCTGTTCTTCGGGAACCAGGAACAGAGAAAGAAATTCGGTGATATCCGCGCCGACGATAAAAGCGGCTTTTTCGGAGCGCAGCAGCAGCCCTTTAAGATCTTTTTGTTTTTCCAGTACGTCCAGCGCTTCACCGAGGCTGGCTACGGTTGCGGTATCGAGCTTGTTGACCGAGCCGGGGGCATCGAATACCAGTTCGGCAATGCCGTCTTCCCGCCAGTCGAGGTACAGGGTGTCGCCTTTGTAGAGCATGTCAGTCTCCTGAATCCAGCAATATGATCTGGTCGTACCAGATGAGACGGAGTGTGGATTTTATGTTAAGAAATTGCAAATAAGACTTTAAATAAATGCTGGTCGGATCACACCCGGTAGAGATCACCCCGTTTGAGGTCATTGTGCTAAGATGCGAAACATCACGATCTCATAAAATCAAAGGATAAAAGATGGAATCCCTTGCCGGTCTCTATAAAAATCATATCGTTACCCTACAAGAGCGTACCCGTGATGTTCTGGCCCGCTTTAAGCTGGATGCCCTGCTGATTCACTCCGGTGAACTGTTCAACGTCTTCCTTGACGATCATCCGTATCCGTTCAAGGTCAACCCGCAGTTCAAAGCCTGGGTGCCGGTTACCCAGGTCCCTAACTGCTGGCTGCTGGTGGACGGCGTCAACAAACCGAAACTGTGGTTCTACCTGCCGGTCGACTACTGGCATAACGTGGAACCGCTGCCAACTTCGTTCTGGACCGAAGAGGTGGAAGTCATTGCCCTGCCGAAAGCGGACGGTATCGGCAGCCAGCTGCCCGCCGCCCGCGGCAATATCGCGTATATCGGACCGGTACCGGAACGCGCGCTGGGGTTAGAACTCGCGGCGGATAAAATCAACCCGAAAGGGGTGATTGATTATCTGCACTACTACCGCTCTTATAAAACTGACTATGAGCTGGCCTGCATGCGCGAAGCACAGAAGTCGGCGGTTAACGGTCATCAGGCCGCTCATGAAGCGTTCCTCTCCGGGATGAGCGAGTTTGATATTAACCAGGCCTATCTGACTGCTACCGGCCATCGCGACACCGATGTACCGTACAGCAACATTGTGGCGCTGAACGAACACGCTTCCGTTCTGCATTACACTAAGCTGGATCACCGCGCGCCGGCGGAGTTGCGCAGCTTCCTGCTGGATGCGGGCGCGGAATATAACGGCTATGCGGCGGACCTGACGCGTACCTGGGCGGCGCATGGCGATAACGACTATGCTCAGCTGGTTAAAGACGTTAATGATGAACAGCTGGCGCTGATTAGCACCATGAAGGCGGGCGTGAGCTACGTGGATTATCATGTCCAGTTCCATCAGCGTATTGCCAAACTGCTGCGCAAACATCAGATAGTCAAAGAGATGAGCGAAGAAGCGATGGTGGAAAACGACCTGACCGGACCGTTTATGCCGCACGGCATTGGCCATCCTCTGGGTCTGCAGGTTCATGATGTCGCGGGCTTTATGCAGGATGATACCGGTACCCATCTGGCCGCGCCGGCAAAATATCCCTACCTGCGCTGCACGCGCGTGCTGCAGCCGCGGATGGTATTGACGATTGAACCGGGCATCTACTTTATCGAATCGCTGCTGGCGCCGTGGCGCGAAGGGCAGTTCAGCAAACACTTCAACTGGCAGAAAATTGAAGCGCTGAAACCGTTTGGCGGTATTCGTATTGAAGACAACGTCGTGATCCACGAAAACAGTATTGAAAACATGACGCGCGATCTGAAACTGGCGTAATGGAAAGCTGGTTGATACCGGCCGCGCCGGTCACCTTTGTGGAAGAGATCAAAAAGAGCCGCTTTATCACGCTGTTGGCGCATACCGACGGCGTAGCGGCGGCAAAAGCGTTTGTCGAGTCAGTTAGGGCTGATCATCCGGATGCCCGTCACCACTGCGTGGCGTGGGTCGCCGGGCCGCCAAATGACTCGCAGCAACTGGGATTTTCCGATGATGGCGAACCGGCGGGGACGGCGGGTAAGCCGATGCTGGCGCAGCTTATGGGCAGCGGCGTCGGCGAGATAACCGCTGTCGTCGTGCGCTACTACGGTGGTATTCTGCTCGGCACCGGCGGTCTGGTCAAAGCGTACGGCGGCGGCGTGCATCAGGCGCTTGCGCAGCTCGCAACACAGCGCAAGACGCCGCTGACCGCATATACTTTGCAGTGTGAATACGGGCAGTTGGCCGGGATTGAAACGCTGTTGGCTCAATTCTCAGGGAAAATTGTCGAGAGCGAATATCAAGCGTCTGTTCAGCTGCGCGTGGCGCTTCCTCAGGCTGAAGTGGCGCTATTTTCAGCAAAACTGGCTGATTTTAGTCGCGGTTCGTTGCAATTACTGAAGATTGACGAATAATCCCCACCTGATTTTTTTGCATATCAAAGGAAGCGCCAGAGATGCATTTTCGCGCGATAACCCGAATCGTTGGACTGCTGGTCATTTTGTTTTCGGGGACAATGATCCTCCCGGGATTAATAGCCCTGATATATCGCGATGGCGCGGGGCGGGCGTTTACACAGACCTTTTTTGTCGCCCTGGCGATCGGCTCGCTGCTGTGGTGGCCTAACCGTCGTGAGAAGGGCGAACTGAAATCCCGCGAAGGATTTCTTATCGTCGTGCTGTTCTGGACGGTGCTCGGAAGCGTCGGTTCGCTGCCCTTTATCTTCTCTGAGCAGCCTAACCTGAGCATCACGGATGCCTTCTTTGAATCTTTCTCGGGTTTGACAACGACCGGGGCAACCACGCTGGTAGGGCTTGACTCATTACCTCACGCCATTCTTTTCTATCGCCAGATGCTGCAATGGTTTGGCGGGATGGGGATCATCGTGCTGGCGGTAGCGATACTGCCGATACTGGGCGTCGGGGGGATGCAGCTGTATCGGGCGGAAATGCCCGGGCCGCTGAAAGATAATAAAATGCGGCCGCGAATCGCTGAAACGGCGAAAACGCTGTGGCTTATTTATGTCTTACTGACGGTGGCCTGCGCGCTGGCGCTGTGGTTTGCCGGTATGCCGGCGTTCGACGCCATCGGGCACAGCTTCTCGACGATTGCGATTGGCGGATTCTCTACCCATGACGCCAGCGTGGGCTACTTTAATAGCCCAACGATTAACTCCATTATTGCTATTTTCTTGCTGATATCGGGCTGTAACTACGGCCTGCACTTTTCATTACTCAGCGGGCGCAGCCTGAAAGTGTACTGGCGCGATCCCGAATTCCGCATGTTTATCGGCGTGCAGCTCACGCTGGTGGTGGTATGTACTCTGGTGCTGTGGCTGCATGATGTATACAGTTCTGCACTCATGACGGTGAACCAGGCGTTCTTCCAGGTTGTTTCGATGGCGACAACGGCAGGATTCACTACCGACAGTATCGCGCGCTGGCCGCTATTCTTACCGGTCCTTCTGCTCTGCTCGGCTTTTATCGGCGGCTGCGCCGGGTCGACGGGCGGTGGTTTGAAGGTTATCCGTATTCTTCTGCTTTTCAAGCAGGGTAACCGTGAGCTTAAACGGCTGGTACACCCTAATGCGGTATACAGTATTAAACTGGGGAACCGTGCGTTGCCGGAACGTATCCTTGAAGCCGTTTGGGGATTTTTCTCCGCCTATGCGCTGGTGTTTATCATTAGTATGCTGGCGATTATCGCCACCGGCGTGGATGATTTCTCGGCCTTTGCTTCGGTCGTCGCGACGCTGAATAACCTTGGCCCGGGACTGGGCGTGGTGGCGGATAACTTTGCGACGATGAACCCTGTCGCAAAATGGATCTTGATTGCTAATATGCTGTTTGGTCGTCTGGAAGTGTTCACCTTGCTGGTGCTATTTACTCCGACTTTCTGGCGCGAATAACAGGAGTGCCTGTGAAAACTTTGATTCTATTTTCTACCCGCGACGGACAGACGCGTGAAATCGCCTCCTATCTGGCATCTGAATTAAAAGAGCAGGGGATTGATGCGGATACGATTGACCTCAACCGTACTAATGAGGTGGAGTGGCCTTTATACGATCGCGTCGTGATTGGCGCATCAATCCGCTATGGTCACTTTCATCCCGCGCTGGAGCGGTTTGTCAAAACGCATCTTCAGTCGCTGCAGGCGCTGCCGGGAGCATTTTTCTCGGTTAACCTCGTCGCGCGTAAGCCAGAAAAACGAACGCCGCAGACCAACAGCTACACGCGAAAGTTTCTGCTCAACTCGCCCTGGCAGCCGCAGCACTGCGCGGTATTTGCCGGAGCGCTTCGCTATCCACGCTATCGTTGGTACGATCGGTTTATGATTCGCCTTATTATGAAGATGACCGGCGGCGAAACGGATGTTAGTAAAGAAGTGGTGTATACCGACTGGCAGCAGGTGGGCAGATTTGCGCGGGAAATTGCGCAAATGACCAGCAAATAGCGCGTTAAATCACCCTGGTGATGGAAAGTTGAGCGAACGAAAAGTTTTTTGAAATTTCCCCTTGTCACTTCGGAATTACTCCCTATAATGCGCTCCCACTGACACGGAACAACGGCACGCAAGCCGCCGGGTCAGCGGGATTCAGCGATGAATACCGGCAGAGAAAAGCAAAATTAAACGCTTGACTCTGAATGAGGAAAACGTATTATACGGGACCTCGCAACGGTGAGCGAAAGCCGCGTTGCACTGCTCTTTAACAATTTATCAGACAATCTGTGTGGGCACTCAAAGTGACATGGATTCTTAACGTCTTCGGACGAAAAATGAATACCAAGTCTCTGAGTGAACATACGTAATTCATTACGAAGTTTAATTCACGAGCATCAAACTTAAATTGAAGAGTTTGATCATGGCTCAGATTGAACGCTGGCGGCAGGCCTAACACATGCAAGTCGAACGGTAGCACAGAGAGCTTGCTCTCGGGTGACGAGTGGCGGACGGGTGAGTAATGTCTGGGAAACTGCCTGATGGAGGGGGATAACTACTGGAAACGGTAGCTAATACCGCATAACGTCGCAAGACCAAAGAGGGGGACCTTCGGGCCTCTTGCCATCAGATGTGCCCAGATGGGATTAGCTAGTAGGTGGGGTAACGGCTCACCTAGGCGACGATCCCTAGCTGGTCTGAGAGGATGACCAGCCACACTGGAACTGAGACACGGTCCAGACTCCTACGGGAGGCAGCAGTGGGGAATATTGCACAATGGGCGCAAGCCTGATGCAGCCATGCCGCGTGTATGAAGAAGGCCTTCGGGTTGTAAAGTACTTTCAGCGGGGAGGAAGGCGATAAGGTTAATAACCTTGTCGATTGACGTTACCCGCAGAAGAAGCACCGGCTAACTCCGTGCCAGCAGCCGCGGTAATACGGAGGGTGCAAGCGTTAATCGGAATTACTGGGCGTAAAGCGCACGCAGGCGGTCTGTCAAGTCGGATGTGAAATCCCCGGGCTCAACCTGGGAACTGCATTCGAAACTGGCAGGCTGGAGTCTTGTAGAGGGGGGTAGAATTCCAGGTGTAGCGGTGAAATGCGTAGAGATCTGGAGGAATACCGGTGGCGAAGGCGGCCCCCTGGACAAAGACTGACGCTCAGGTGCGAAAGCGTGGGGAGCAAACAGGATTAGATACCCTGGTAGTCCACGCTGTAAACGATGTCGACTTGGAGGTTGTTCCCTTGAGGAGTGGCTTCCGGAGCTAACGCGTTAAGTCGACCGCCTGGGGAGTACGGCCGCAAGGTTAAAACTCAAATGAATTGACGGGGGCCCGCACAAGCGGTGGAGCATGTGGTTTAATTCGATGCAACGCGAAGAACCTTACCTACTCTTGACATCCAGAGAACTTAGCAGAGATGCTTTGGTGCCTTCGGGAACTCTGAGACAGGTGCTGCATGGCTGTCGTCAGCTCGTGTTGTGAAATGTTGGGTTAAGTCCCGCAACGAGCGCAACCCTTATCCTTTGTTGCCAGCGATTCGGTCGGGAACTCAAAGGAGACTGCCAGTGATAAACTGGAGGAAGGTGGGGATGACGTCAAGTCATCATGGCCCTTACGAGTAGGGCTACACACGTGCTACAATGGCATATACAAAGAGAAGCGACCTCGCGAGAGCAAGCGGACCTCATAAAGTATGTCGTAGTCCGGATTGGAGTCTGCAACTCGACTCCATGAAGTCGGAATCGCTAGTAATCGTGGATCAGAATGCCACGGTGAATACGTTCCCGGGCCTTGTACACACCGCCCGTCACACCATGGGAGTGGGTTGCAAAAGAAGTAGGTAGCTTAACCTTCGGGAGGGCGCTTACCACTTTGTGATTCATGACTGGGGTGAAGTCGTAACAAGGTAACCGTAGGGGAACCTGCGGTTGGATCACCTCCTTACCTGAAAGAACCTGCCTTTGTAGTGTCCACACAGATTGTCTGATGAAAAATAAGCAGTAAAAAATCTCTGCAGGCTTGTAGCTCAGGTGGTTAGAGCGCACCCCTGATAAGGGTGAGGTCGGTGGTTCAAGTCCACTCAGGCCTACCAAATTCGCTCCCGTGCTGCGTTGTGAAATAACTCGCATGCTTCAGTATGCTTCGTTCTTCCACGCCTTGCCCGGAACCGAATGACGGTAAATGAGATTTTAACTACGATGGGGCTATAGCTCAGCTGGGAGAGCGCCTGCTTTGCACGCAGGAGGTCTGCGGTTCGATCCCGCATAGCTCCACCATCTTTACTGCCAAAAACAAGAAAACTTCAGAGTGTACCTGAAAAGGTTCACTGCGAAGTTTTGCTCTTTAAAAATCTGGATCAAGCTGAAAATTGAAACGACACACAGTTAATGTGTGTTCGAGTCTCTCAAATTTTCGCGACACGATGATGTTTCACGAAACATCTTCGGGTTGTGAGGTTAAGCGACTAAGCGTACACGGTGGATGCCCTGGCAGTCAGAGGCGATGAAGGACGTGCTAATCTGCGAAAAGCGTCGGTAAGGTGATATGAACCGTTATAGCCGGCGATGTCCGAATGGGGAAACCCAGTGCAATTCGTTGCACTATCGTTTGATGAATACATAGTCAAACGAGGCGAACCGGGGGAACTGAAACATCTAAGTACCCCGAGGAAAAGAAATCAACCGAGATTCCCCCAGTAGCGGCGAGCGAACGGGGAGCAGCCCGGAGTCTGAATCAGCTTGTGTGTTAGTGGAAGCGTCTGGAAAGTCGCAGGGTACAGGGTGATACTCCCGTACACTAAAACGCACAGGCTGTGAACTCGAAGAGTAGGGCGGGACACGTGGTATCCTGTCTGAATATGGGGGGACCATCCTCCAAGGCTAAATACTCCTGACTGACCGATAGTGAACCAGTACCGTGAGGGAAAGGCGAAAAGAACCCCGGCGAGGGGAGTGAAAAAGAACCTGAAACCGTGTACGTACAAGCAGTAGGAGCCTCTTTATGGGGTGACTGCGTACCTTTTGTATAATGGGTCAGCGACTTATATTCTGTAGCAAGGTTAACCGTATAGGGGAGCCGCAGGGAAACCGAGTCTTAACTGGGCGTTAAGTTGCAGGGTATAGACCCGAAACCCGGTGATCTAGCCATGGGCAGGTTGAAGGTTGGGTAACACTAACTGGAGGACCGAACCGACTAATGTTGAAAAATTAGCGGATGACTTGTGGCTGGGGGTGAAAGGCCAATCAAACCGGGAGATAGCTGGTTCTCCCCGAAAGCTATTTAGGTAGCGCCTCGTGAACTCATCTTCGGGGGTAGAGCACTGTTTCGGCTAGGGGGTCATCCCGACTTACCAACCCGATGCAAACTACGAATACCGAAGAATGTTATCACGGGAGACACACGGCGGGTGCTAACGTCCGTCGTGAAGAGGGAAACAACCCAGACCGCCAGCTAAGGTCCCAAAGTCATGGTTAAGTGGGAAACGATGTGGGAAGGCCCAGACAGCCAGGATGTTGGCTTAGAAGCAGCCATCATTTAAAGAAAGCGTAATAGCTCACTGGTCGAGTCGGCCTGCGCGGAAGATGTAACGGGGCTAAACCATGCACCGAAGCTGCGGCAGCGACACTATGTGTTGTTGGGTAGGGGAGCGTTCTGTAAGCCGTTGAAGGTGGCCTGTGAGGGTTGCTGGAGGTATCAGAAGTGCGAATGCTGACATAAGTAACGATAATGCGGGTGAAAAACCCGCACGCCGGAAGACCAAGGGTTCCTGTCCAACGTTAATCGGGGCAGGGTGAGTCGACCCCTAAGGCGAGGCCGAAAGGCGTAGTCGATGGGAAACAGGTTAATATTCCTGTACTCGGTGTTACTGCGAAGGGGGGACGGAGAAGGCTATGTTGGCCGGGCGACGGTTGTCCCGGTTTAAGCATGTAGGCGGATGTTCCAGGTAAATCCGGAACGTTATCAACGCTGAGGTGTGATGACGAGGCACTACGGTGCTGAAGTGACAAATGCCCTGCTTCCAGGAAAAGCCTCTAAGCATCAGGTAACATCAAATCGTACCCCAAACCGACACAGGTGGTCAGGTAGAGAATACCAAGGCGCTTGAGAGAACTCGGGTGAAGGAACTAGGCAAAATGGTGCCGTAACTTCGGGAGAAGGCACGCTGATATGTAGGTGAAGTGGTTTACCCATGGAGCTGAAATCAGTCGAAGATACCAGCTGGCTGCAACTGTTTATTAAAAACACAGCACTGTGCAAACACGAAAGTGGACGTATACGGTGTGACGCCTGCCCGGTGCCGGAAGGTTAATTGATGGGGTTATCCGTAAGGAGAAGCTCTTGATCGAAGCCCCGGTAAACGGCGGCCGTAACTATAACGGTCCTAAGGTAGCGAAATTCCTTGTCGGGTAAGTTCCGACCTGCACGAATGGCGTAATGATGGCCAGGCTGTCTCCACCCGAGACTCAGTGAAATTGAACTCGCTGTGAAGATGCAGTGTACCCGCGGCAAGACGGAAAGACCCCGTGAACCTTTACTATAGCTTGACACTGAACACTGGTCCTTGATGTGTAGGATAGGTGGGAGGCTTTGAAGTGTGGACGCCAGTCTGCATGGAGCCATCCTTGAAATACCACCCTTTAATGGCTGGTGTTCTAACGTGGGCCCCTAATCGGGGTTGCGGACAGTGTCTGGTGGGTAGTTTGACTGGGGCGGTCTCCTCCTAAAGAGTAACGGAGGAGCACGAAGGTCAGCTAATCCTGGTCGGACATCAGGAGGTTAGTGCAATGGCATAAGCTGGCTTGACTGCGAGCGTGACGGCGCGAGCAGGTGCGAAAGCAGGTCATAGTGATCCGGTGGTTCTGAATGGAAGGGCCATCGCTCAACGGATAAAAGGTACTCCGGGGATAACAGGCTGATACCGCCCAAGAGTTCATATCGACGGCGGTGTTTGGCACCTCGATGTCGGCTCATCACATCCTGGGGCTGAAGTAGGTCCCAAGGGTATGGCTGTTCGCCATTTAAAGTGGTACGCGAGCTGGGTTTAGAACGTCGTGAGACAGTTCGGTCCCTATCTGCCGTGGGCGCTGGAGAATTGAGGGGGGCTGCTCCTAGTACGAGAGGACCGGAGTGGACGCATCACTGGTGTTCGGGTTGTCATGCCAATGGCATTGCCCGGTAGCTAAATGCGGAAGAGATAAGTGCTGAAAGCATCTAAGCACGAAACTTGCCCCGAGATGAGTTCTCCCTGACTCCTTGAGAGTCCTGAAGGAACGTTGAAGACGACGACGTTGATAGGCCGGGTGTGTAAGCGCAGCGATGCGTTGAGCTAACCGGTACTAATGAACCGTGAGGCTTAACCTTACAACGCCGAAGATGTTTTGGCGGATTTGAGAGAAGATTTTCAGCCTGATACAGATAACAGAATTTGCCTGGCGGCACTAGCGCGGTGGTCCCACCTGACCCCATGCCGAACTCAGAAGTGAAACGCCGTAGCGCCGATGGTAGTGTGGGGTCTCCCCATGTGAGAGTAGGGAACTGCCAGGCATCAATTAAGTGAAGAGCCCATCCTGACGGATGGGCTTTTTGCGTTTTTGTGGCCTGAGAATGACTGGACTTTGGTAACGTCATGGTTCCTGGTCCCCCTGACATTCAGGCAAGCCTTCCCTCGCTATATACGGTAAACTAATGCAGATTTTGCATCTGGAAGCCATTATGAGCCACTCACTTAAGCCCTGGAATACCTTCGGTATTGACCGTTCTGCCAAAACGATTGTTCGCGCCGAAACTGAAAAACAGCTACTGGATGCCTGGCAAAATGCCGCTGCACAGCGCCAGCCAATCCTGATCCTTGGTGAAGGAAGCAATGTTCTGTTCCTGAAGGATTATGCCGGTACGGTGATTATTAACCGTATTATGGGAATCGAAGTGAGTGAAACACCAGACGCGTGGCATTTGCATGTTGGCGCAGGAGAGAACTGGCATCAGCTAGTGCAGTTTGCGTTGAATAACGGCATGCCTGGCCTGGAAAATCTTGCCCTGATTCCTGGTTGCGCCGGCTCCTCGCCGATTCAAAATATTGGTGCTTACGGCGTTGAATTACAAAAGGTTTGCCAGTACGTCGATTGCGTTGAGTTAGCGACTGGTGAGAAACTGCGCCTTTTCGCCGCGGAATGTCGTTTTGGCTACCGGGACAGTATTTTTAAGCATGAATATCAAGATCGCTACGCGATTGTGGCCGTTGGTTTGATGTTACCAAAAGAGTGGCAACCCGTTTTGACCTACGGCGATTTAACCCGGCTTGATCCGCAAACCGTTACCCCTCGGCAGGTGTTTGATGCCGTATGTCATATGCGCATGACCAAACTTCCCGATCCCAAAGTGAATGGAAATGCAGGGAGCTTCTTTAAGAATCCGGTCGTTAGCGTAGACAAGGCTCAAGCACTGCTGGCTGCCTATCCGAACATCCCCCACTATCCTCAGCCTGATGGCAGCATGAAGCTGGCCGCCGGCTGGCTTATCGATCAATGCCAGCTTAAAGGCAAAGTCATGGGCGGCGCAGCGGTACATAGCCAGCAGGCATTGGTATTAATCAATCATAATCAGGCAACCAGTGAAGATGTGGTTGAATTGGCTCACTACGTACGTCAACAGGTTGGTGAGAAGTTTGATATTTGGCTACAGCCGGAGGTGCGCTTTATTGGCGAAACGGGTGAAGTCAATGCCGAGGAGACTATTGCATGAAAGACTACACCGTTCCTTTGACGCTGATATCGATACTGGCTGATGCTGAATTTCACTCAGGTGAACAGCTTGGCGAGCGTTTAGGAATGAGCCGGGCAGCGATCAACAAGCATATTCAAACGTTGCGTGATTGGGGAGTCGACGTGTTCACCGTTCCGGGCAAAGGCTACAGTCTCCCTGAGCCTATCCAGCTACTGGACGAAGAGCAGATCGCCAGGCAGATTGAGCATGGTCGGGTAACCGTACTACCGGTGATAGATTCCACGAACCAGTATCTTCTGGACCGGCTCAGCGAACTGCAATCTGGTGATGCCTGCGTGGCTGAGTATCAGCAGGCTGGCCGCGGCCGCCGCGGGCGCAAGTGGTTCTCGCCGTTTGGGTCTAATCTTTACCTTTCAATGTACTGGCGACTGGAGCAGGGGCCTGCTGCGGCTATAGGTTTGAGTCTGGTCATCGGGATCGTCATTGCCGAGGTGCTGCAGAGCCTGGGGGCGGATAAAGTACGGGTGAAATGGCCGAACGACCTCTATTTGCAGGACCGCAAACTGTCCGGGATCCTGGTGGAACTGACGGGGAAAACCGGCGATGCGGCACAGATAGTCAGCGGCGCGGGGATTAATCTCATGATGCGCCGCGTGGAGTCTGATGTTGTCAATCAGGGCTGGATCAGCCTGCAGGAGGCCGGGATCTCTATCGATCGTAATCAGTTAGCCGCTTGTCTGATTAAAGAGCTGCGGGCAGGTTTTAAACTTTTTGAGAATGAGGGTCTGGCGCCCTATCTGGGCCGCTGGGAAAAGCTCGATAACTTTATTAACCGTCCGGTTAAACTTATTATTGGCGATAAAGAGATCTTTGGCATTTCTCGAGGTATTGATGCTCAAGGCGCATTATTACTGGAACAAGAAGGGGTGATAAAACCCTGGATTGGCGGTGAGATCTCATTGCGAGGCGCTGAATGAAAAAGGGGAGCCAGCGCTCCCCTTTTTATTTCCTTAACCGCACCTGATTGACTGAGTGGTTTGCGCTTTTTGTCATGATAAGGCTGGCTCGCTCACGCGTTGGTAAGATATTCTCTTTTAAATTCAAAAGATTAATCTCATTCCATAGCGATGTGGCAATATTAATAGCTTCGTCTTTAGACAACTGAGCATAGTTATGGAAATAAGAGTCCGGGTCGGTAAACGCCCCTTCGCGGAATTTCAGAAAACGATTGATATACCAGGTTTTGAGCAACTCTTCTGGCGCATCCACATAAATTGAAAAATCAACGAAGTCGGAAACAAATACATGATGCGGATCGTGAGGGTAATCCATTCCACTCTGCAAAACATTTAATCCCTCAAGAATTAATATATCAGGCTGAGTGACCGTCTTATCCCCATCCGGAATCACGTCATAAATGAGATGTGAATAGACCGGGGCCGTAGCGTCAGGTACACCGGATTTCAGGTCGGAGACGAATTTAACCAGGCGATGCATATCGTAAGACTGCGGGAAGCCTTTCTTCTTCATCAGTCCACGTTCTTTCAATACTGCGTTAGGGTGCAGAAAACCATCTGTCGTAATCAATTCTACATGTCGATGCTCAGGCCAGCGGCTAAGTAACGCCTGTAGTACGCGCGCGGTGGTGCTCTTCCCGACCGCCACGCTACCCGCAATGCTGATGATATAAGGAATACGCTGGCCGTTGGTGCCAAGGAATTGTTCCAGTACAGCCTGCCGGCGCAAATTAGAGCTGATATAGAAATTGAGTAAACGCGACAGCGGCAAATAAATCTCTGCAACTTCTTCCAGGGAAAGATCTTCGTTGATGCCTTTTAACCGCGTGATTTCTTCTTCTGTTAGCGTCATCGGAACGGAATCACGCAGTGCAGCCCATTGGTCGCGGTTAAATTGTAGATACGGTGTCATTAACGTTTGCTCTTTTAGGCTCATAAGCATGCTCTTGCAACCGCCGAATTACATGAAGGCGGGGTGCTTCACACTAGTTAATCAGGACAATGGGCAGGAGGGTAACACCAGATTGCGCGGAATAATAAGAAAAAAACTCATTGAATGATGCTTTCTAAAGGTAGCATCACAGAGATGAATGGTTTGGTAAGGGGATATAAAGTCCTCGGTAGAAGCCAGTGAGTTTTCATTGCATCTTATGGAGAGGCTGTGAGGAATCGATGCCGCTTTCGCGGTTTGGATATGCCTTTTGCCCTCCTCGTTAACCGTATTTGTGAAGAAGGTTGGCGTATTTTTGTCCGGCCCTGTTTGAAATTACACCATTTTTTCTCGTTTGAGCACAAAATGTGAGCAATAGAACATTTTCTGCAATTTTTTAGTTGCATGAACTCGCAGGTCTCCCTAGAATGCGCGCTACTTGATGCCGACTTAGCTCAGTAGGTAGAGCAACTGACTTGTAATCAGTAGGTCACCAGTTCGATTCCGGTAGTCGGCACCATCAAGTGCCTGGTGGGGTTCCCGAGCGGCCAAAGGGAGCAGACTGTAAATCTGCCGTCATCGACTTCGAAGGTTCGAATCCTTCCCCCACCACCATCTTTCGGCAACGCTTTGCGGAGCCAGAGTTGATTGGTTAAACTGGTCAGCTCAAACAGAAAAAGAGACGCTTCTCTTTTTTTTGTTATAGAAAGAACTGGGTAGCCGAGTTTCAGGATGCGGGCATCGTATAATGGCTATTACCTCAGCCTTCCAAGCTGATGATGCGGGTTCGATTCCCGCTGCCCGCTCCAAACGTGCTGATATGGCTCAGTTGGTAGAGCGCACCCTTGGTAAGGGTGAGGTCCCCAGTTCGACTCTGGGTATCAGCACCACTTCTTTATCTCTCCTCCCCTGTTTCTCTCTAGTTTATTGCATTCAACAAGTCGGGCATGTTGCCCGGTTGATGTGGTGATATCACCGATTTATCCGTGTCTTAGAGGGACAATCGATGTCTAAAGAAAAGTTTGAACGTACAAAACCGCACGTTAACGTCGGTACTATCGGCCACGTTGACCATGGTAAAACAACGCTGACCGCTGCAATCACTACCGTTCTGGCTAAAACCTACGGTGGTTCTGCTCGCGCATTCGATCAGATCGATAACGCGCCGGAAGAAAAAGCTCGTGGTATCACCATCAACACGTCTCACGTTGAATATGACACCCCGACTCGCCACTACGCGCACGTAGACTGCCCGGGCCACGCCGACTATGTTAAAAACATGATCACCGGTGCTGCGCAGATGGACGGCGCGATCCTGGTTGTTGCTGCGACTGACGGCCCGATGCCGCAGACTCGTGAGCACATCCTGCTGGGTCGTCAGGTAGGCGTTCCGTACATCATCGTGTTCCTGAACAAATGCGACATGGTTGATGACGAAGAGCTGCTGGAACTGGTTGAAATGGAAGTTCGTGAACTTCTGTCTCAGTACGATTTCCCGGGCGACGACACCCCGATCGTTCGTGGTTCCGCTCTGAAAGCGCTGGAAGGCGACGCAGACTGGGAAGCGAAAATCATCGAACTGGCTGGCTACCTGGATTCTTACATCCCGGAACCAGAGCGTGCGATTGACAAGCCGTTCCTGCTGCCGATCGAAGACGTATTCTCCATCTCCGGTCGTGGTACCGTTGTTACCGGTCGTGTAGAGCGCGGTATCATCAAAGTTGGCGAAGAAGTTGAAATCGTTGGTATCAAAGAGACTGCGAAGTCTACCTGTACTGGCGTTGAAATGTTCCGCAAACTGCTGGACGAAGGCCGTGCTGGTGAGAACGTTGGTGTTCTGCTGCGTGGTATCAAACGTGAAGAAATCGAACGTGGTCAGGTACTGGCTAAGCCGGGTTCCATCAAGCCGCACACCAAGTTCGAATCTGAAGTGTACATTCTGTCCAAAGACGAAGGCGGCCGTCATACTCCGTTCTTCAAAGGCTACCGTCCGCAGTTCTACTTCCGTACAACTGACGTGACTGGCACCATCGAACTGCCGGAAGGCGTAGAGATGGTCATGCCGGGCGACAACATCAAAATGGTTGTTACCCTGATCCACCCGATCGCGATGGACGACGGTCTGCGTTTCGCAATCCGTGAAGGTGGCCGTACCGTTGGCGCGGGCGTGGTTGCTAAAGTTCTCGGCTAATTGCTGATAACATTTGACGCAATGCGCAATAAAAGGGCATCATTTGATGCCCTTTTTGCACGCTTTCACACCAGAACCTGGCTCATCAGTGATTTTTTGGGTCATAATCATTGCTGAGACAGGCTCTGAAGAGGGCGTTAAGTCCGAAACGCAGCAGAGCATTTCGGTTTGGTCGCCTCGCATCTCATGCGGGGTGAAGTTATTTGTCTGAATTCTTGTGACAGGTTGGTTTATGAGTGCGAATACCGAAGCTCAAGGGAGCGGGCGCGGCCTCGAAGCGATGAAGTGGACAATCGTAGTCGTGCTGCTGGTCGTGGCCATCGTCGGCAACTTCCTTTATCGTGACATTATGCTGGCAGTGCGTGCGCTGGCTGTAGTGATTCTGATCGCTGCAGCGGGCGGTGTCGCGCTGTTAACGACAAAAGGTAAGGCGACAGTCGCCTTCGCTCGTGAAGCGAGAACCGAAGTCCGCAAGGTGATCTGGCCGACTCGCCAGGAAACGTTGCATACCACGCTGATTGTTGCCGCAGTGACAGCCGTAATGTCACTGATCCTGTGGGGACTGGATGGTATTCTGGTTCGCCTGGTATCCTTTATCACTGGCCTGAGGTTCTGAGATGTCTGAAGCTCCTAAAAAACGCTGGTACGTCGTTCAGGCGTTTTCCGGTTTTGAAGGTCGCGTAGCTACCTCGTTGCGTGAACATATCAAATTACACAATATGGAAGAGCTGTTTGGCGAAGTCATGGTGCCGACCGAAGAAGTGGTCGAAATCCGCGGCGGCCAGCGTCGTAAAAGCGAACGCAAATTCTTCCCGGGCTACGTGCTGGTCCAGATGGTGATGAACGACGCGAGCTGGCACCTGGTGCGCAGCGTACCGCGCGTGATGGGTTTCATCGGCGGTACGTCTGACCGTCCGGCACCGATCAGTGACAAAGAAGTCGACGCGATCATGAACCGCCTGCAGCAGGTTGGCGATAAGCCGCGGCCGAAAACGCTGTTTGAGCCGGGTGAAATGGTTCGCGTTAGCGACGGTCCATTTGCCGACTTTAATGGTGTGGTTGAAGAAGTGGACTACGAGAAGTCTCGTCTGAAAGTGTCCGTTTCTATCTTCGGTCGTGCGACGCCGGTTGAACTGGACTTCGCTCAGGTAGAAAAAGCCTAACAGCCGATCAAAAAAGCAACGTTTTAATCGTTGCATGAGGCGCGGAATTGACATACAATTTCGCGCCTTTTGTTTTTATGGGTCTGATTCCCATAAAGCGATATTTATCACGGGGAGCCTTTTCAGGCGCTACACCCAAACGAGGAAATTTACATGGCTAAGAAAGTACAAGCCTATGTCAAGCTGCAGGTTGCAGCTGGTATGGCAAACCCGAGTCCGCCGGTTGGTCCAGCACTGGGTCAGCAGGGTGTGAACATCATGGAATTCTGCAAAGCGTTCAACGCAAAAACTGAATCCCTGGAAAAAGGTCTGCCGATCCCGGTTGTTATTACCGTTTACGCTGACCGTTCTTTCACCTTCGTTACCAAAACTCCGCCGGCAGCAGTTCTGCTGAAAAAAGCGGCAGGTATCAAGTCTGGTTCCGGTAAACCGAACAAAGACAAAGTAGGTAAAATTTCCCGCGCTCAGCTGCAGGAAATCGCGCAGACCAAAGCTGCCGACATGACTGGTTCCGACATTGAAGCGATGACTCGCTCCATTGAAGGTACTGCACGTTCCATGGGCCTGGTAGTGGAGGATTAAGAAATGGCTAAACTGACCAAGCGCATGTCCGTGATTCGTGACAAAGTTGATGCGACCAAACAGTACGACATCAACGAAGCCATCTCTCTGCTGAAAGAACTGGCTACTGCTAAGTTCGTTGAAAGCGTTGATGTTGCCGTTAACCTCGGCATCGACGCTCGTAAATCTGACCAGAACGTCCGTGGCGCGACCGTACTGCCGCACGGTACTGGCCGTTCAGTTCGCGTAGCCGTATTTGCCCAGGGCCCGAACGCTGAAGCAGCTAAAGCTGCTGGCGCAGAGCTGGTAGGTATGGAAGATCTGGCTGACCAGATCAAAAAAGGCGAAATGAACTTTGACGTTGTTATTGCTTCCCCGGATGCAATGCGCGTTGTTGGCCAACTGGGCCAGGTTCTGGGTCCGCGCGGCCTGATGCCAAACCCGAAAGTGGGTACCGTAACGCCGAACGTTGCTGAAGCGGTTAAGAACGCTAAAGCAGGTCAGGTTCGTTACCGTAACGACAAAAACGGAATCATCCACACCACCATCGGTAAAGTGGATTTTGACGCTGATAAACTGAAAGAAAACCTGGAAGCTCTGCTGGTTGCGCTGAAAAAAGCGAAACCGACTCAGGCTAAAGGCGTGTACATCAAGAAAATCAGCATCTCCACCACCATGGGTGCTGGCGTTGCCGTTGATCAGGCTGGTCTGAGCGCTTCTGCGAACTAAGATTAGCTTTACGTGGGCGGTGAATTTGTCTACAATCTTACCCCCACGTTTGTTAACGAAAGTTAGCAGATAAAAAGATTTGTTCGTTGGAGCCTGGCCTATCCAGGCCTCCGTCGAAGACCGCAGGTGTTTCGCAAGAGACTTAATGCCCTGCGTAGACGGTGACAGAACGCTAAGATTATTTTTGGATACTCTGGCTTGTTTCTGCTCACCGTATTAAGACGCTCTTCTCTTTGAGTCGAGTGAAGTGAGTTCCAGAGCATGAGCTCTGGCAAACATCCAGGAGCAAAGCTAATGGCTTTAAATCTTCAAGACAAACAAGCGATTGTTGCTGAAGTCAGCGAAGTAGCCAAAGGCGCGCTGTCTGCAGTAGTTGCGGATTCCCGTGGCGTGACTGTAGACAAAATGACTGAACTGCGTAAAGCAGGTCGTGAAGCTGGCGTATACATGCGTGTTGTTCGTAACACCCTGCTGCGCCGCGTCGTTGAAGGTACTCCTTTCGAGTGCCTGAAAGACACGTTTGTTGGTCCGACCCTGATTGCATACTCTATGGAACACCCGGGCGCTGCCGCTCGTCTGTTCAAAGAGTTCGCGAAAGCGAATGCAAAATTTGAGGTCAAAGCCGCAGCCTTTGAAGGTGAGCTGATCCCGGCGTCGCAAATCGACCGCCTGGCAACTCTGCCGACCTACGAAGAAGCAATTGCACGCCTGATGGCAACCATGAAAGAAGCTTCGGCTGGCAAACTGGTTCGCACTCTGGCTGCTGTACGCGATGCGAAAGAAGCTGCTTAATCGCAGTTGTCTTTGTAAAGCATTCGCTTACGTATAAACTTATTCTGATATTCAGGAACAATTTAAATGTCTATCACTAAAGATCAAATCATTGAAGCAGTATCCGCTATGTCCGTAATGGACGTTGTTGAGCTGATCTCTGCAATGGAAGAAAAATTCGGTGTTTCCGCTGCTGCTGCTGTAGCTGTAGCTGCTGGCCCGGTTGAAGCTGCTGAAGAAAAAACTGAATTCGACGTAATTCTGAAAGGTATCGGCGCTAACAAAGTTGCCGTTATCAAAGCAGTACGTGGCGCAACTGGCCTGGGTCTGAAAGAAGCTAAAGACCTGGTAGAATCTGCTCCGGCCGCTCTGAAAGAAGGCGTGAGCAAAGATGACGCTGAAGCACTGAAAAAATCTCTGGAAGAAGCTGGCGCTGAAGTTGAAGTTAAATAAGCCAACCTTTCCGGTTGCAGCCTGAGAAATCAGGCTGATGGCTGGTGACTTTTTAGTCACCAGCCTTTTTGCGCTGTAAGGCGCCAGTAGAATTTCACACTGTTTGACTGCTGGTTGTCCTGACAATGCTTGTTTCTATAGACGACTTAATATACTGCGACAGGTTAGGGTTCCTGAGCTGTGTAAATCGCAATGAAATGGTTTAAGCGTGATAGAAACAGGTATTGCGGAAAGTGTTCCATTTTCCGGTCAACAAAATAGTGTTGCATAAAAAACTGCCTTATGTGGGCAGATGGGTCGACTTGTCAGCGAGCTGAGGAACCCTATGGTTTACTCCTATACCGAGAAAAAACGTATTCGTAAGGATTTTGGTAAACGTCCGCAGGTTCTGGACATACCTTATCTCCTTTCTATCCAGCTTGACTCGTTTCAGAAGTTCATCGAGCAAGATCCTGAAGGGCAGTATGGTCTGGAAGCAGCTTTCCGTTCCGTATTCCCGATTAAAAGCTACAGCGGTAACTCTGAGCTGCAGTACGTCAGCTACCGTCTGGGCGAACCGGTTTTTGACGTTAAAGAATGTCAGATCCGCGGCGTGACCTACTCGGCACCGCTGCGCGTAAAACTGCGTCTGGTGATCTACGAGCGCGAAGCGCCGGAAGGCACCGTTAAAGACATTAAAGAACAAGAAGTCTACATGGGCGAAATTCCGCTCATGACCGACAACGGTACCTTCGTTATCAACGGTACCGAGCGCGTTATCGTTTCTCAGCTGCACCGTAGCCCGGGCGTCTTCTTTGACAGTGACAAAGGTAAGACCCACTCTTCCGGTAAGGTCCTGTATAACGCACGTATCATTCCTTACCGTGGCTCCTGGCTGGACTTCGAGTTCGACCCGAAAGACAACCTGTTTGTCCGTATTGACCGTCGTCGTAAGCTGCCGGCTACCATCATCCTGCGCGCGCTGAATTACACCACTGAGCAGATCCTTGACCTGTTCTTCGAGAAAGTGGTCTTTGAAATTCGCGATAACAAGCTGCAGATGGAACTGGTTCCGGAGCGTCTGCGCGGCGAAACCGCCTCCTTCGACATCGAAGCGAACGGTAAAGTGTACGTTGAGAAAGGGCGTCGCATCACCGCACGTCACATTCGCCAACTGGAAAAAGACGATATCAAACATATCGAAGTTCCGGTTGAGTACATTGCGGGCAAAGTCGCCTCTAAAGATTATGTCGACGAATCTACTGGCGAGCTGATCTGCCCAGCGAACATGGAGCTGAGCCTGGATCTGCTGGCTAAGCTGAGCCAGTCTGGCCATAAGCGTATCGAAACGCTGTTCACCAACGATCTGGACCACGGTCCGTACATGTCTGAGACTGTACGCGTCGACCCGACCAATGACCGTCTGAGCGCGCTGGTAGAGATCTACCGCATGATGCGTCCTGGTGAGCCGCCGACTCGCGAAGCGGCTGAAAGCCTGTTCGAGAACCTGTTCTTCTCCGAAGACCGCTACGATCTGTCCGCGGTTGGTCGTATGAAGTTCAACCGTTCTCTGCTGCGCGACGAAATCGAAGGATCCGGTATCCTGAGCAAAGAAGACATCATCGAAGTGATGAAGAAGCTCATTGATATCCGTAACGGTAAAGGCGAAGTCGATGATATCGACCACCTCGGCAACCGTCGTATCCGTTCCGTAGGCGAAATGGCGGAAAACCAGTTCCGCGTTGGCCTGGTGCGCGTAGAGCGTGCGGTGAAAGAGCGTCTGTCTCTGGGCGATCTGGACACCCTGATGCCTCAGGATATGATCAACGCCAAGCCGATTTCCGCAGCAGTGAAAGAGTTCTTTGGTTCCAGCCAGCTGTCTCAGTTTATGGACCAGAACAACCCGCTGTCTGAGATTACGCACAAACGTCGTATCTCCGCACTCGGCCCGGGCGGTCTGACCCGTGAACGCGCAGGCTTTGAGGTTCGAGACGTACATCCGACCCACTACGGTCGCGTATGCCCAATCGAAACGCCTGAAGGTCCGAACATCGGTCTGATCAACTCCCTGTCCGTGTACGCACAGACTAACGAATACGGCTTCCTTGAGACGCCGTATCGTAAAGTGACCGACGGTGTTGTAACCGACGAAATTCATTACCTGTCTGCTATCGAAGAAGGCAACTACGTTATCGCTCAGGCGAACTCCAACCTGGATGACGAAGGCCACTTTGTAGAAGATCTGGTTACTTGCCGTAGTAAAGGCGAATCCAGCTTGTTCAGCCGCGACCAGGTTGACTACATGGACGTATCCACCCAGCAGGTGGTTTCCGTCGGTGCGTCCCTGATCCCGTTCCTGGAACACGATGACGCCAACCGTGCATTGATGGGTGCGAACATGCAACGTCAGGCCGTTCCAACTCTGCGCGCTGATAAGCCGCTGGTTGGTACCGGTATGGAACGTGCTGTTGCCGTTGACTCTGGTGTAACTGCGGTTGCTAAACGTGGCGGTACCGTTCAGTACGTGGATGCTTCCCGTATCGTTATTAAAGTTAACGAAGACGAGATGTACCCGGGCGAAGCAGGTATCGACATCTATAACCTGACCAAGTACACCCGCTCGAACCAGAACACCTGTATCAACCAGATGCCGTGTGTCTCTCTGGGCGAGCCAATTGAGCGCGGCGACGTGCTGGCTGACGGCCCGTCCACCGACCTCGGTGAACTGGCGCTCGGTCAGAACATGCGCGTAGCGTTCATGCCGTGGAACGGTTACAACTTCGAAGACTCCATCCTCGTTTCCGAGCGTGTTGTCCAGGAAGACCGTTTTACCACCATCCACATTCAGGAACTGGCGTGCGTGTCTCGTGACACCAAGCTGGGGCCGGAAGAGATCACTGCCGACATCCCGAACGTGGGTGAAGCTGCGCTCTCTAAACTGGATGAATCCGGTATCGTTTATATCGGTGCGGAAGTGACCGGCGGCGATATTCTGGTTGGTAAGGTTACGCCGAAAGGTGAAACCCAGCTGACGCCGGAAGAGAAACTGCTGCGCGCGATCTTCGGCGAGAAAGCGTCTGACGTTAAAGATTCTTCTCTGCGCGTACCAAACGGTGTCTCCGGTACCATTATCGACGTTCAGGTCTTTACCCGCGACGGCGTAGAAAAAGACAAACGCGCGCTGGAAATCGAAGAGATGCAGCTCAAACAGGCTAAAAAAGACCTGTCTGAAGAACTGCAGATCCTCGAAGCCGGCCTGTTTGGACGTATCTACGCGGTGCTGGTCTCCGGTGGTATCGAAGCTGAGAAGCTCGACAAGCTGCCGCGCGATCGCTGGCTGGAACTGGGCCTGACCGACGAAGAGAAGCAAAATCAGCTGGAACAGCTGGCTGAGCAGTACGACGAACTGAAACACGAGTTCGAGAAAAAACTCGAAGCGAAACGCCGCAAAATCACTCAGGGCGACGATCTGGCACCGGGCGTGCTGAAGATTGTTAAAGTGTATCTGGCCGTTAAACGTCAGATTCAGCCTGGTGACAAAATGGCAGGTCGTCACGGTAACAAGGGTGTTATCTCTAAGATCAACCCGATCGAAGATATGCCTTACGATGAAAACGGCACGCCGGTAGACATCGTACTGAACCCGCTGGGCGTACCGTCTCGTATGAACATCGGTCAGATCCTGGAAACCCACCTGGGTATGGCTGCGAAAGGTATTGGCGAGAAAATCAACGCCATGCTGAAACAGCAGCAGGAAGTCGCCAAACTGCGCGAGTTCATCCAGCGTGCCTACGATCTGGGTACCGACGTTCGTCAGAAGGTGGATCTGAATACCTTCACTGACGAAGAAGTTATGCGTCTCGCTGAAAACCTGAAAAAAGGTATGCCGATCGCAACGCCGGTCTTCGACGGTGCGAAAGAGTCTGAAATCAAGGAACTGTTACAGCTTGGTGGCCTGCCGACTTCCGGCCAGATCACCCTGTTCGACGGTCGTACCGGTGAGCAATTCGAGCGCCAGGTTACCGTTGGCTACATGTACATGCTGAAACTGAACCACCTGGTTGATGACAAAATGCATGCGCGTTCTACCGGTTCCTACAGCCTGGTTACTCAGCAGCCGCTGGGTGGTAAGGCGCAGTTCGGTGGTCAGCGCTTCGGGGAGATGGAAGTGTGGGCGCTGGAAGCATATGGCGCGGCATACACCCTGCAGGAAATGCTCACCGTTAAGTCTGATGACGTGAACGGCCGTACTAAGATGTATAAAAACATCGTAGACGGCAACCATCAGATGGAACCGGGCATGCCGGAATCCTTCAACGTACTGTTGAAAGAGATTCGCTCGCTGGGCATCAACATCGAACTGGAAGACGAGTAACTCTCGCTCAAACAGGTCACTGGTGCCGGGGTAAGACCCGGCGCCAGATTGTGCTAACTCCGACGGGAGCAAATCCGTGAAAGACTTATTAAAGTTTCTGAAAGCGCAAACTAAAACCGAAGAGTTTGATGCGATCAAAATTGCTCTGGCATCGCCAGACATGATCCGTTCATGGTCTTTTGGTGAAGTTAAAAAGCCGGAAACCATTAACTACCGTACGTTCAAACCTGAGCGTGACGGCCTTTTCTGTGCGCGTATTTTCGGGCCAGTAAAAGATTACGAGTGCCTGTGCGGTAAGTACAAGCGCCTGAAACACCGCGGTGTGATCTGTGAGAAGTGCGGCGTTGAAGTGACCCAGACTAAAGTGCGCCGTGAGCGTATGGGCCACATCGAGCTGGCGTCTCCGACCGCCCACATCTGGTTCCTGAAGTCTCTGCCGTCCCGTATCGGCCTGCTGCTCGATATGCCGCTGCGCGATATCGAACGCGTGCTGTACTTCGAATCCTATGTGGTTATCGAAGGTGGTATGACCAACCTGGAACGCCAGCAGATCCTGACTGAAGAGCAGTATCTGGATGCGCTGGAAGAGTTCGGTGACGAATTTGACGCGAAGATGGGTGCGGAAGCTATCCAGGCCCTGCTGAAGAGCATGGATCTGGAGCAAGAGTGTGAAACTCTGCGCGAAGAGCTGAACGAAACCAACTCCGAAACCAAGCGTAAGAAGCTGACCAAGCGTATCAAACTGCTGGAAGCGTTCGTCCAGTCTGGCAACAAGCCGGAGTGGATGATCCTGACCGTTCTGCCGGTACTGCCGCCAGATCTGCGTCCGCTGGTTCCGCTGGATGGCGGTCGTTTTGCGACTTCTGACCTGAACGATCTGTATCGTCGCGTCATTAACCGTAACAACCGTCTGAAACGTCTGCTGGATCTGGCCGCGCCGGACATCATCGTACGCAACGAAAAACGTATGCTGCAGGAAGCGGTTGACGCCCTGCTGGATAACGGTCGTCGCGGTCGTGCGATCACCGGTTCTAACAAGCGTCCTCTGAAATCTTTGGCCGATATGATCAAAGGTAAGCAGGGTCGTTTCCGTCAGAACCTGCTCGGTAAGCGCGTTGACTACTCCGGTCGTTCGGTTATCACCGTAGGTCCATACCTGCGTCTGCATCAGTGCGGTCTGCCGAAGAAAATGGCGCTGGAGCTGTTCAAACCGTTCATCTACGGCAAGCTGGAGCTGCGTGGCCTCGCCACCACCATCAAAGCCGCGAAGAAAATGGTTGAGCGCGAAGAAGCTGTCGTTTGGGATATCCTGGACGAAGTTATCCGCGAACACCCGGTACTGCTGAACCGTGCACCAACTCTGCACCGTCTGGGTATCCAGGCATTTGAGCCGGTACTGATCGAAGGTAAAGCTATTCAGCTTCACCCGCTGGTTTGTGCGGCATACAACGCCGACTTCGATGGTGACCAGATGGCTGTTCACGTACCGCTGACGCTGGAAGCCCAGCTCGAAGCGCGTGCGCTGATGATGTCTACCAACAACATCCTGTCCCCGGCGAACGGCGAACCTATCATCGTTCCGTCTCAGGACGTTGTACTGGGTCTGTACTACATGACCCGTGACTGTGTTAACGCCAAAGGCGAAGGCATGGTGCTGACTGGCCCGAAAGAAGCTGAGCGTATTTACCGCGCTGGCCTGGCCTCTCTGCATGCGCGCGTTAAAGTGCGTATCACCGAATACGAAAAAGATGAAAACGGCGAGTTCGTTGCGAAAACCAGCCTGAAAGATACGACCGTTGGTCGTGCCATTCTGTGGATGATCGTACCGAAAGGTCTGCCTTTCTCCATCGTCAACCAGGCGCTGGGTAAGAAAGCCATCTCCAAGATGCTGAACACCTGCTACCGTATTCTGGGCCTGAAACCGACCGTTATTTTTGCGGATCAGACGATGTACACCGGCTTTGCTTATGCAGCGCGTTCAGGTGCATCCGTTGGTATCGATGACATGGTCATCCCGGAGAAAAAATACGAGATCATCAGCGAAGCGGAAGCAGAAGTTGCTGAGATTCAGGAGCAGTTCCAGTCTGGTCTGGTGACCGCGGGCGAACGCTACAACAAAGTTATCGATATCTGGGCTGCGGCGAACGATCGTGTATCCAAAGCGATGATGGACAACCTGCAAACTGAAACCGTTATTAACCGTAACGGCGAAGAAGAGCAGCAGGTCTCCTTCAACAGCATCTACATGATGGCCGACTCCGGTGCGCGTGGTTCTGCTGCACAGATTCGTCAGCTTGCCGGTATGCGTGGTCTGATGGCGAAGCCGGATGGCTCCATCATCGAAACGCCGATCACCGCGAACTTCCGTGAAGGTCTGAACGTACTCCAGTACTTCATCTCCACGCACGGTGCGCGTAAAGGTCTGGCGGATACCGCACTGAAAACGGCGAACTCCGGTTACCTGACTCGTCGTCTGGTTGACGTCGCGCAGGACCTGGTCGTCACTGAAGATGACTGCGGCACCCTGGAAGGCATCACCATGACCCCGGTTATCGAGGGTGGCGATGTTAAAGAGCCGCTGCGCGATCGCGTTCTGGGTCGTGTGACTGCTGAAGACGTTCTGAAGCCGGGTACGGCGGACATTCTGGTTCCACGCAACACGCTGCTGCACGAGCACTGGTGCGATCTGCTGGAAGAGAACTCCGTTGACTCCGTCAAGGTACGTTCCGTTGTATCCTGCGACACCGACTTTGGTGTATGTGCCCACTGCTACGGTCGTGACCTGGCGCGTGGCCACATCATCAACAAAGGTGAGGCTATCGGCGTTATCGCGGCACAGTCCATCGGTGAGCCGGGTACACAGCTGACGATGCGTACGTTCCACATCGGTGGTGCGGCATCTCGTGCGGCTGCTGAGTCCAGCATCCAGGTGAAAAACAAAGGTAGCATCCGTCTGAGCAACGCGAAGTCGGTTGTGAACTCCAGCGGCAAACTGGTTATTACTTCCCGTAATACCGAGCTGAAGCTGATCGACGAATTCGGTCGTACCAAAGAGAGCTATAAAGTGCCTTACGGCTCCGTTATGGCTAAAGGTGATGGCGAGCAGGTTGCCGGCGGTGAAACCGTAGCAAACTGGGATCCGCACACCATGCCGGTTATCACGGAAGTGAGTGGTTTCGTCCGCTTCACTGACATGATTGACGGCCAGACCATTACTCGTCAGACCGACGAGCTGACCGGTCTCTCTTCTCTGGTGGTTCTGGATTCTGCAGAGCGTACCACTGGCGGTAAAGACCTGCGTCCGGCGCTGAAAATCGTTGATGCTCAGGGCAATGACGTTCTGATCCCTGGCACCGATATGCCTGCGCAGTACTTCCTGCCGGGTAAAGCGATTGTTCAGCTGGAAGATGGCGTACAGATCAGCTCTGGTGACACCCTGGCGCGTGTACCGCAGGAATCTGGCGGTACCAAGGACATCACCGGTGGTCTGCCGCGCGTTGCGGATCTGTTCGAAGCACGTCGTCCGAAAGAGCCGGCAATCCTGGCTGAAATCAGCGGCATCATTTCCTTCGGTAAAGAAACCAAAGGGAAACGTCGTCTGGTTATCACCCCGGTAGACGGTAGCGATCCGTACGAAGAGATGATTCCTAAGTGGCGTCAGCTCAACGTGTTCGAAGGTGAACGTGTAGAACGTGGTGACGTGGTTTCCGACGGTCCGGAAGCGCCGCACGACATTCTGCGTCTGCGTGGCGTGCATGCTGTGACGCGTTACATTGTTAACGAAGTTCAGGACGTATACCGTTTGCAGGGCGTTAAGATTAACGATAAGCACATCGAAGTTATCGTTCGTCAGATGCTGCGTAAAGCGACCATCGAAAGCGCCGGTAGCTCCGACTTCCTGGAAGGCGAACAGGTTGAATACTCTCGCGTTAAGATTGCAAACCGCGATCTGGAAGCGAATGGCAAAGTGGGGGCAACATTCGCCCGCGATCTGCTGGGTATCACCAAAGCGTCTCTGGCAACCGAATCGTTCATCTCTGCCGCATCGTTCCAGGAGACCACGCGTGTCCTGACCGAAGCAGCCGTAGCGGGTAAACGCGACGAACTGCGTGGCCTGAAAGAGAACGTTATCGTGGGTCGTTTGATCCCGGCCGGTACCGGTTATGCGTATCACCAGGATCGTATGCGCCGTCGCGCAGCGGGCGAGCTGCCAGCAGCGCCGCAGGTCAGCGTGGAAGAAGCTTCTGCCAACCTGGCAGAACTGCTGAACGCCGGTCTGGGCGGATCTGACAACGATTAATCGTTGATTCGCTAAGCGCTTAAAAAGCCAGTCAGGTAACCTGACTGGCTTTTTTTTTGCCTGCCAGTTTATTATCATTATTTCTATATCTACTTTTCGATTACATTTTATTGATATATTTGCTGCAATTAATTAGCAAGTATAAGCATCTGCCGTAATTATTTATTTTCTTTTCTGATTTTCATCATCTATCAATGGGTGAAAATTCTACACGTATCAAAAAATAAGCGCCGCAAACGCTATATAGTCAAAAAACTAAAATAATCATGTGATTACTTTCCCTGTTCTTTTCGGTTTACCGCAGCCGAGGGGATGGTTACGCCCGTCAAAAAGGCGATGGAGGAGGTGAACAAATAAAAACAAAGCGGAGAGTATTGTCGTTATTTAATGGATAGCTTCTGGGGGATGTATGGAATTTGCTATACAACTTATCATTATCTTAATTTGTCTGTTCTATGGCGCGAAAAAGGGCGGCATTGCGCTCGGCCTTTTGGGCGGAATTGGCTTAGTCATCCTGGTCTTTGTTTTTCATCTTAAGCCCGGAAAACCTCCCGTCGATGTCATGCTGGTGATTATCGCCGTAGTGGCCGCATCGGCGACGCTGCAGGCTTCCGGTGGGTTAGACGTCATGCTGCAGATTGCCGAGAAGCTCCTGCGGCGAAACCCGAAATATGTCTCGATCGTCGCGCCATTCGTCACCTGTACGCTGACGATTCTTTGCGGCACGGGGCACGTGGTATATACCATCCTGCCGATTATTTATGATGTCGCCATCAAAAATAATATTCGTCCGGAGCGCCCCATGGCCGCCAGCTCGATCGGCGCGCAGATGGGGATCATCGCCAGCCCGGTTTCCGTAGCGGTCGTCTCGCTGGTGGCGATGCTTGGCAATTTTACCTTTAACGGTAAGCACCTTGAGTTTCTCGATCTGCTGGCAATAACCATTCCGTCCACGCTGCTGGGGATTCTGGCCATTGGTATCTTCAGCTGGTTTCGCGGCAAAGATCTCGATAAAGATCCGGAGTTCCAGGCCTTTATCGCGGTACCGGAAAACCGCCACTACGTTTATGGCGACACGGCCACGTTGCTGGATAAGAAGCTTCCGACCAGTAACTGGATCGCGATGTGGATTTTTCTGGCCTCGATAGCGGTGGTTGCCTTACTCGGCGCCTTCTCCGAACTGCGTCCGGTTGTCGACGGTAAAGCGCTGTCGATGGTGCTGGTGATCCAGATGTTTATGCTGCTCTCCGGAGCGCTCATCATCATTATTACGAAAACCAACCCGGCTTCGATTTCCAAAAATGAGGTTTTCCGTTCCGGCATGATCGCTATCGTGGCCGTATACGGCATCGCGTGGATGGCGGAGACCATGTTCGGCGCGCATATGACCGAGATTAAAGGCGTGCTCGGGGAGATGGTGAAGGAGTACCCGTGGGCCTACGCCATCGTTCTGCTGCTAGTATCGAAGTTTGTTAACTCCCAGGCGGCTGCCCTGGCGGCGATTGTCCCGGTGGCGTTGGCGATTGGCGTCGACCCGGCCTACATCGTCGCTTCCGCGCCAGCCTGCTACGGTTACTATATTCTGCCGACCTACCCAAGCGATCTGGCGGCGATTCAGTTCGATCGCTCAGGTACGACGCATATCGGCCGCTTTGTGATTAACCATAGCTTTATTCTGCCCGGACTTATTGGCGTCAGCGTCTCTTGCGTCTTTGGTTGGGTGTTTGCGGCAATGTACGGATTTCTTTAAGAGAGGATTCAGGCGCCGGTAGCGGCGCCTGTTGACGTTATTGGGCGAGCGGAATTCGGCGATAGAGTTCAATCATGTCGGTTGCCAGATCCTGAATGACCATCGCGTTCATCAGGTGATCCTGAGAGTGTACGGTAATCAGGTTAACCGGAAGCTTGCCGCTGCCTTCATCCATGCCAATCAGCTGGGTCTGGATTTTGTGCGCATGCTTGACGAATTCGTGGGATTCCGTCATCGCCTGTTCGGCGGCGGCAAAATCGCCTTTACGCGCCAGCTGCAGAGCGGTTAAAGCCGAGCTGCGCGCTGAACCGGCGTTAACCAGCAGCTCCATGATGATCGTTTCTAAATCTTCCATCTCTTACTCCATCAACTTCAGGGCTTTATCAAGCACGGCATCGCCTTTCATCATGCCGTAATCCATCATATCGATAACGGCGACTTTTTTCCCAAACGGGTCGGCCATAGCCTGTAGCTTGGCTTGCTCGTACTTCACCTGAGGACCGAGCAGGATAATATCGGCAGCCGCAAGATTATCTTTAAACTCGGCAACCGGTACGGCTTTGATCGAGACTTCCACGCCTTTTTGTTGCGCAGCGGCCTGCATTCGTTGAACCAGCATGCTGGTGGACATACCTGCGGCACAGCATAAAACGATATTCTTCATAATTGATGGCCCTTATGTTCCTTGATGTACCATCTTTATCGCGGGCTGGCGGGTGGGACAACCGCTTTACGGCGATTGTGTGTAAGTCATCACAAAATAATGAAACCGGTTTCGGATTTGGGGTTGAAAACGGTAAAAGCCCGCGCGGCCGGGCCTATAGCAACGGGCTCTCTTAGGTACGAACGATACGATTCTTGCCCTGCTGCTTGGCTTTATAAAGCGCTTCATCAACGCGCACGACAAGCTGCTCCAGGGGCTCCATATTCCATTCGCCCAGGCCTGCGCTAAAGGTGACGGTCAATCCTTCTTCACGCCAGGAGCGCTGCGCGACGCTGGCTCGCCAGCTTTCCAGCAGCCTCAGAGCGTTATCAATATGCTCGTCGGAAAATATCACCGCAAACTCTTCGCCGCCGTAGCGGTAAAGTGAAATTTGCAGGGGCTGGAGGATCTGCAGCCCTTCGCGGGCGACGTTGCGCAGAACGATATCACCGTTGAGATGACCCCAGGTGTCGTTTATCGTTTTGAAGTTATCAATATCAACCAGTGCGAGAGAGAAAGGGTGATGATCGTTCATCAGCGCGGCGATATCGCTATCGAAGGCGCGTCGGTTTTTGCAGCCGGTTAATGCATCGATGGTCGCCTGGCGAACATAGGTTAACTCACGCTGCTTATTGCTCTCGATGGCTTTGCTGAGCATCGCTTCCAGGCGCGGGGCGCGCTGAACATCTCCGGTTTTAATGGCGTTGATGATGTTCATTAACACCGTACGTGAAGCATGGCGTAGATACAGGCCAAACAGCACGATGACGATCGCGGCCAGGGCAAAGCTCCAGGCAACGATATCCGTTTCATGGCGCGTTAAGTTGACCAGCGTCGAGTTATCGACCCGATAAATGACAAACCAGTCGGGGTTGGTAAAGGAATAGTAATAGTACCAGCCGTCGGTCACCGCGTCATAAAGCTGGCCTTCACCGCTGGTCATTCTGTCCATCAAGGCTTCACTGACGTAGGGTTTGAATAAGGCGCCAGGGTCGGGATGGAGAACGACTTTACCATCGCGTTGCACCACAAAAAATTCCCCCTGAACCGGGGCGACCATTTGCCGTAACGCGTAGCCCATTGAGGTCAGATCGAGATGAAAAGCGAGGCTGCCCTTCAGCCGCCCTTCCGGGGAAATAATGGGTTTATAGAGGGTAATGGTCGGATGATGCGTGAAGTAGTCGATGTACGGGCTGGTATACAGGCTGAAGGTACTGGCTTGCGCTTGCTTAATAAACCATGGTCTCGATTTGGCATCGAAGGACTGGCTGTCTTCGGTCTCAAGGACTTCGGGCGCGCGCAGATAGTGCCCGTTGGTATCCGCCAGCGAGATGGACGAAACGGTCTGCATCATATTTTGCAGCTGCATCAACTGCATCAGGCCCTTTTCAGGATTAACGTTCACCGCATTGTTCAGCTCGTCATTACGCGCAAAGAACGTCGTGGCGCGGGTGAGGATAAAATCGTTGCCCCGCAGCAGCGTCTCCGTGTAGTTGGTCGCCATATTGTGGGTAAAGTTGCGGTTAATGTGATGATAATCTTCGAGAAAATCTTTCCTCTGGGTCATCGTGGCAAACACCGCGATAAGCAGGAAGCTGATTAAAATACCCGCAAACCCGATGACGATCGGCGTGGTGAAAGAGAGCTTTCTATTATGACGAGCCATGAGTCGTAAATCGTTCCAGAAGCGTTAAACCGTGGGTGAAGACGCAGGTTTAGCCAGCATGCCTGCTGAGCGAATCAGATAAAACTCCGATAATTATAACTCTGACGTTGTGATATGGGCTGATTAATATTCGATATTAATAGAATTACCCTTGCGGCGCAGAGATGGAGCAGGGCGAAATGAGGAAGAGCTATTATTCGCCCTGGACAGCATCCGTTGCTGACGAGGGCAGAATAGAGAAACGGAAATATAACCACAATCTTCCGTTTCTCTTATTACGATCGTGCGCGAAGAACATTTAAGAAATGACATTCTTCATCATGACGACTGGGAGGCGCGTCCCAGCCAGCTATCCCAATCCTTCCAGACCGGCTGCAGCCCGCTGGCCACCAGCGCGCGGGCGACCTCTTCCGGGCGACGGTCATCATGAGGCGAGAACTGCTCCAGCTCAGGATGGTTATCGGCATATCCGCCGGGCTGGGTTTTCGAAAATGCGCTGACGTTGTTGATGGCCAGCGGGATCACCCGATCGCGGAACCAGGGGGATTCGCGGGTGGAGAGCGAGAGCTCCACTTCCGGAGCCAGCAGGCGGAAAGCGCAGATGGTCTGCACCAGCTGTCGTTCATCCATTAAAGAGGCGGGCTCGATTCCCCCGGCGCAAGGGCGCAGCCGCGGAAAGGAGATGGAGTAGCGGCTTCGCCAGTAGTGCTGCTGGAGCCACAGCAGATGTTCCGCCACCATAAAGCAATCCACCCGCCAGCTGTCGGAGAGGCCAATTAATGCGCCAAGGCCAATTTTATCAATCCCCGCCTGTCCGAGCCTGTCCGGCGTATCCAGCCGCCAGAAAAAGTCCTGCTTTTTCCCTTTCAGATGATGTTTCGCATACATGCTTTCATGATAGGTCTCCTGATAGACCATCACTCCGTCCAGGCCGAGGGTTTTCAGCTCGGCGTACTCTTCCATCGCCAGCGGCTGAACCTCCATCTGCAGCGAGGCGAACTGGCGGCGAATCGCGGGCAGATGTTGACGAAAATAGTCCATGCCGACTTTGCCCTGATGTTCGCCGGTGACCAGCAGCAGATGCTCAAAGCCCATTGCGCGGATCGCCGCGCATTCACGGGCAATTTCCGTTTCATCCAGGGTCTTGCGCTTGATGCGGTTACTCATTGAGAAACCGCAGTAGGTACAGTCGTTGGCGCACAGATTCGAGAGATACAGCGGGACATAAAAGCTGACGGTATTGCCAAAGCGCTGGCGAGTCAGGCGCTGGGCGCGCTGGGCCAGAGGCTCCAGATAATCCGCGGCGGCGGGCGAGAGCAGGGCCATCATATCGTCGCGGCTAAGCTGTTTGGCCGCCAGGGCGCGTTCAACGTCGGCGGGAGTTTTCCCGTTGATCCGCAGGCGAATGTCGTCCCAGTCCAGCTGCCGCCAACGGTCAGTGAAGGTGTTCATACCCGCGCCTCCAGAAAGCCGGTCAGCGGGCTGGTGGCCTGCGCCTGCGTGCTGCGCGCGCCCGGGCCAGCCTGCCGCGCCAGCAATCCGGCATCGATCGCTAAGCGGAAGGCGCGGGCCATGGTTACCGGATCGTCGGCGACGGCGATGGCGGTATTCACCAGTACCGCGTCAGCGCCCATTTCCAGCGCCTGCGCCGCGTGGCTCGGTACGCCTATACCCGCATCAACGACCACCGGGACCGTGGCCTGCTCGATAATAATTTCCAGCATCGCTTTGGTTTCCAGTCCCTGATTGGAGCCAATTGGCGCGCCGAGCGGCATCACCGCCGCGCAGCCCGCTTCTTCCAGACGTTTGCACAGCACCGGATCGGCGCCGCAGTAGGGCAGCACCACGAAGCCTTCTCGTACCAGAATTTCCGCCGCTTTCAGCGTTTCAATCGGGTCGGGGAGCAGCCAGCGGGCGTCCGGGTGAATTTCTAGTTTCAGCCAGTGAGTACCCAGCGCTTCCCGCGCCAGACGGGCGGCAAAGACCGCTTCTTCCGCCGTTTTGGCGCCGGAGGTGTTGGGTAGCAGGCTAACGCCAGCCGCCAACAGCGGCGCGAGGATCGCGTCATTATGCTGACGAAGATCGACGCGCTTCATCGCCAGCGTTACCAGCTGGCTGCCGGAGGCGCGAATGGCCTCCACCATGACGTTGGGGGCAGCGAATTTACCGGTGCCGGTGAAAAGATGGGACTCAAACGTTTTATCCGCAATACGTAACATATCAGCCTCCAGCAATAACCTGAAAAAGCAGGATTTGGTCGCCTTCCTGCAAAAGATGATCTTCCCACCGTTCACGCGGCAGGATGCATTGATTGAGCGCCAGCGCGACGCCCGGCTGCTGCTGTTCCAGCTGCGTGAGCAGAGCGGCGACGGAGGTCGCTTCGGCGCACTGCAACGGTTCATCGTTAAACCACACCTGCATGCTGCCCTCCACAGACCGGACAACCCTGAGCCCGCTGGAGCGCGAGAGTGCGCCAGCTGCTGGTGCGGGCATCGAACAGGCGCAGAGCGTTACGCGGCGTGGCCATGCCGGCGAGCAGCTTGATGGCCTCCAGCGCCTGTAACGTGCCCATCATGCCGACCACAGGGCCGATGATGCCCGCCGTACGGCAGTTGCGTTCGGGCTCGTTAGCGTCCGGCCACAGGCAGCGATAGCAGCCCTGGTCCCACGGCGGCGTCAGTACCATCAACTGGCCCCCCAGCCCGACGGCGCTGGCGGTAATCAGCGGGGTTTGAAGCGCGACGCAGGCGGCATTGATCGCCTGTCGGGTCGCCATGTTATCGGTGCAATCCAGTACCACATCGGCCTTCGCCACTTCATCCTGCAGGGCCTCTCCGCCTAAACGCTGCTTCAGCGCAATCAGCTCAATCTGCGGATTAAGGCGAGCCAGCCGGGCCCTGGCGGCAGCGGCTTTGGAGCGCGAGATATCATCGCTGGTGAACAAAATTTGCCGCTGCAGGTTGCTGACGTGCACGTCGTCATCGTCGGCCAGCACCAGCGTGCCGACGCCGGCCCCGGCCAGATAGAGCGCGGCGGGAGAGCCCAGCCCGCCGAGACCCACGAGCAGCACCCGGCTGGCCAGCAGCTTTTGCTGGCCTTCAATGGCGATATCCTCCAGCAGCAGCTGGCGGCTATAACGCATAAAATCGCTGTCATTCATCACCGGCTCCCGCTATCTCGAGCAGCCGAGCCGTTGCCTGTCGCCAGTCGGCCGCCTGAGTAATGGCGCTGACCACCGCAACGCTGCCGACGCCGGTCGCCAGTACCGCCGGGGCGCGTTCAAGGCTGATGCCGCCAATCGCCACGGTCGGATAATCGCCCAGACGCTGAATATGCTGCGCGAGCTGCTCCAGTCCCTGGGGGGCGGAGGGCATCTGCTTGGTTTGCGTTGGAAAAACGTGCCCGAGGGCGATGTAAGAGGGACGAGCCGCCAGCGCGATATCAATTTCCATATCGTCATGCGTGGAAACCCCCAGGCGCAGCCCGGCGTTGCGGATGGCGCTGAGATCGGTGGTTTCCAGATCCTCCTGGCCTAAATGCACGCCGTAAGCCTGATGTTTGATGGCCAGGCGCCAGTAATCATTAATAAACAGCCGCGCATCATATTTGCGCCCCAGCGCGATCGCGGCGACCACATCGTCTTCGACTTCGCTATCGCGTTTATCCTTGATGCGCAGCTGGATAGTGCGAACGCCCGCGTCCAGCAAGCGTTCGATCCACGCAACGCTATCGACGACCGGATAAAGCCCCAGGCGGAAAGGAACTGCGGGAAAATCGGGTTGATACATCAGGCTTCCTCCTTTTTCAGGTAGATCTCGCCGCCGCGGGCGCGAAAGGTATCCGACATATCGGCCATCCCCACTTCGATGGTCTGTGCGGCGGCATAGTCGCGAACTTCCTGGCTTATCTTCATTGAACAAAATTTGGGACCGCACATGGAGCAGAAGTGGGCGACTTTGCCGGACTCCTGCGGCAGGGTTTCGTCGTGGTAAGCGCGAGCGGTGAACGGGTCGAGCGCCAGGTTGAACTGGTCTTCCCAGCGGAACTCGAAGCGTGCTTTCGACATGGCGTTATCGCGGATCTGCGCGCCGGGATGGCCTTTGGCGAGGTCGGCGGCGTGGGCGGCGATTTTGTAAGTAATCAGTCCCTGCTTAACGTCTTCTTTATTCGGCAGGCCGAGGTGCTCTTTTGGCGTCACGTAGCAGAGCATCGCGCAGCCGAACCAGCCGATCATGGCGGCGCCGATACCCGAAGTGAAGTGGTCGTAGCCCGGTGCGATATCGGTGGTGAGCGGCCCTAAGGTGTAGAAAGGCGCTTCGTGGCAGTGCTCCAGCTCTTCGGTCATATTGCGCTGAATCATCTGCATCGGCACATGGCCCGGGCCTTCGATCATTACCTGCACGTCATACTCCCAGGCGATTTTGGTCAGTTCGCCCAGGGTGTGCAGCTCGGCGAACTGCGCTTCGTCGTTGGCATCCTGAATCGAGCCGGGACGCAGGCCATCGCCCAATGACAGCGAGACGTCATAGGCGGCGCAGATTTCGCAAATTTCGTGGAAATGCTGATAGAGAAAGTTCTCTTGATGATGGGATAAGCACCATTTCGCCATGATTGAGCCGCCGCGGGAGACGATGCCGGTCAGGCGCCTGGCGGTCATCGGCACGTAGCGCAGCAGCACGCCCGCGTGGATGGTAAAGTAGTCCACCCCTTGCTCAGCCTGCTCGAGCAGCGTATCGCGGAAAGCTTCCCAGGTAAGATCTTCGGCAATCCCGTTGACCTTCTCCAGCGCCTGGTAGATCGGCACCGTACCGATCGGTACCGGGCTATTACGCAGGATCCACTCGCGGGTCTCGTGAATATAGCGGCCGGTGGAAAGGTCCATCACCGTATCCGCTCCCCAGCGCGTCGCCCACACCAGCTTCTCGACCTCTTCTTCTATCGACGAGGTGACCGCCGAGTTGCCGATATTGGCGTTAACCTTCACGAGGAAGTTGCGGCCAATAATCATCGGCTCGGATTCTGGATGATTTATATTGGCCGGGATAATCGCGCGCCCGGCGGCGACTTCAGCGCGCACAAACTCCGGGGTGATATTCTCCGGCAGCCGCGCGCCAAACCCAACGCCCGGATGCTGCCGGCGCAACACTTCGCCACGAATACGCTCGCGGCCCATATTTTCGCGAATGGCGATGAACTCCATCTCCGGGGTGACAATCCCCTGCCGGGCGTAGTGCAGCTGAGTCACGCATTTCCCGACCATGGCGCGCCTGGGGGTGAGCAGGCCGGTAAAGCGCAGCTCGTTGAGGCCATCATCCGCCAGCCGCTGTTTGGTATACGCCGAACTGCGGTCGTTGAGTTCTTCACAATCGCGACGCGCATCAATCCATGGCTGACGCAGTTTTTTCAGACCCTGCTCAACGTTAATCGCGATGTGCGGATCGCCGTAGGGGCCGGAGGTGTCATAGACCGGAATCGCTTCATTCGCTTCGTATTGCGGATTATCTTTGCTGCCGCCGATAAGGGTCGGGCTAAGCTGGATTTCGCGCATCGGGACGCGAATATCTTCCCGCGAACCGTGGATATAGATGCGCTGCGAATTGGGAAATGCGGTACCTTCCAGCGTGTCGATAAAGCGCTGGGCGTGTTCGCGTTGCTCTCGACGCGTGAGTTTTGTTGTAGACATAGCTCATTCCAGTTAAACAGGATATGGCTTGCCAGACGACGGATGGAGTAACAGATGCGATCGGCCCTGAAGAGGCTGACGCTAAACGCAGTTTACTCTTGTTCCCTTCGCAGGTATTAGCCTGATCAGGTTCCGCGGATCCCGAATAAACGGTCTCAGCCTTTTCCAGTGTGGAAAATGGGCACTCCGACAAGATGACATCCCCTCTCAGCGAGGGGGAATGTATGTAAACTACGCGTTAATGGTTCACAACTCAAGCGGTCGGCGCGATATTGTCGCTGACGTTATCTTTTTGACTGTGGGCGACGGCGAGGGCGATCAGGCTATCTTCCAGCGCAAAGCGCGCTTCCAGCGCTTCGCCGATATCCGACAGCGCCTGCTGGAACTCGAGGTAGTTATCGTGATCGATGGCGTTTTCGAGGCAGGAGTCGTAGTAATCCATGATCTGCTGGGTATTAGCCTGCAGCTGTGGATAAATCTTCGTGGCGGCTAAAAGTGGCGTATCGCCTTCCAATTCGCCGATAAAGCGTTCATAAATATTAAAATGGCCGGAGGAGAGGTAGTCCACCAGGCTTTGACAAAAATCGTCCAGCGCTTTCTCATTAAGCCGCATAAAGGATTCTTTGCCAGGCTTCAGGCCAACCAGGTTGTAGTAAGCCACAAGCAAATGCTTACGTACTTGTAGCCAGCGATCGACCAGTTTATTGCTGCCTCCAACACGTTCCGTCAGGTTTTCCAGCTGGTTTAACATGGTTGACTCCGCAAGGATTTAAGAGAAATACGTTGCTCACCAAAATGTAAATTTAATGTTAAAAGTGCCAGTAAAATAAAGGTAGTGCAATAGATATGGATCGTATTATTGAAAAATTAGATCGCGGCTGGTGGATCGTCAGCCACGAACAGAAATTATGGTTGCCCGACGGGGAATTACCCTATGGCGAAGCGGTAAATTTTAATCTTGCTGGCCAGCCCGCGCTGCGAATCGGAGAATGGCAGGGCGAGCCGGTGTGGCTGGTACGCCAGGATCGCCGGCATGAGATGGGATCGCTGCGTCAGGTGCTCGATCAGGATGCTGGCCTTTTTCAACTGGCGGGACGCGGGATCCAACTGGCGGAGTTCTACCGCTCGCACAAATTCTGCGGCTACTGCGGCCATCCGATGCATCCCAGCAAAACCGAATGGGCGATGCTGTGCAGCCACTGCCGCGAACGTTATTACCCACAAATCGCCCCCTGCATCATCGTCGCCATCCGCCGGGATGACGCTATTCTGCTGGCGCAGCATACCCGCCATCGCAACGGCGTGCACACGGTGCTGGCCGGGTTTGTCGAAGTGGGTGAGACCCTGGAGCAGACCGTTGCCCGCGAGGTGATGGAAGAGAGCGGCATTAAAGTGAAAAATCTGCGCTACGTGACCTCTCAGCCCTGGCCGTTCCCGCAATCGCTGATGACTGCGTTTATGGCCGAGTACGATAGCGGCGAGATTGTCATCGACAAGAAAGAGCTGCTGGAGGCGGGGTGGTATCGCTATGACGATTTGCCGCTTTTGCCGCCGCCGGGCACCGTGGCGCGCCGCCTGATTGAAGATACCGTGGCGATGTGTCGGGCAGAGTATGAGTGACATGTTACACTTGGCGCATCAACGCTAAAGGAATGTAAAAATGACCGAACTGAAGAACGATCGTTACCTGCGCGCGCTGCTACGCCAGCCGGTTGATGTCACCCCGGTGTGGATGATGCGTCAGGCGGGCCGCTATTTACCGGAATATAAAGCCACCCGCGCCGAAGCGGGCGATTTTATGTCGCTGTGTAAAAACGCCGAGCTGGCCTGCGAGGTCACGCTGCAGCCGCTGCGTCGCTATAAGCTGGATGCGGCTATCCTCTTCTCGGACATTCTCACTATCCCGGATGCCATGGGGCTGGGGCTCTATTTCGAAGCCGGGGAAGGGCCGCGTTTTACCTCGCCCGTCACCTGTAAAGCGGATGTCGATAAATTACCGGTTCCCGACCCGGAAGATGAACTTGGCTACGTGATGAACGCCGTGCGCACGATTCGCCGTGAGCTGAAGGGGGAAGTGCCGCTGATTGGCTTTTCCGGCAGCCCGTGGACGCTGGCGACCTATATGGTTGAAGGCGGCAGCAGCAAAGCGTTTACGGTGATCAAAAAGATGATGTACGCCGAACCGCAGGCCCTGCATGCGCTGCTCGATAAGCTGGCGAAAAGCGTCACGTTGTATCTGAATGCGCAAATCAAAGCGGGCGCGCAGTCGGTGATGATTTTTGATACCTGGGGCGGCGCGCTGACCGGCCGGGATTACCAGCAGTTCTCGCTCTATTACATGCATAAAATCGTTGATGGTCTGCTGCGTGAAAACGATGGTCGTCGCGTGCCGGTCACGCTGTTTACCAAAGGCGGCGGGCAGTGGCTGGAAGCGATGGCGGAAACCGGCTGCGATGCGCTGGGGCTCGACTGGACTACCGATATCGCCGATGCGCGGCGTCGCGTCGGCCATAAAGTCGCCCTGCAGGGCAATATGGATCCCTCGATGCTGTATGCCCCTCCGGCGCGCATCGAAGAAGAGGTGGCGACCATTCTCGCCGGGTTTGGCCAGGGCGAAGGCCATGTCTTTAACCTCGGGCACGGAATCCATCAGGATGTCGACCCGGAACACGCGGGCGTATTTGTGGAGGCTGTGCACCGGTTGTCAGCGCCATACCACCGTTAAGGAGTGATTATGGATTTATCATCGCTACGCACCCAGCAGCTCAGCCTGGCGGCATCGGTTGAACGAGGCGATCGGCTGGAACAGGATCCGCCGACGCTGATCGGCGGAGCGGATGTTGGATTTGAGCAAGAGGGGGAGGTGACCCGGGCGGCGATGGTACTGCTGAGCTATCCCTCCCTGGAGCTGGTGGAGTATCAGGTCGCGCGCGTTGCGACCACAATGCCCTATATCCCCGGCTTTCTCTCCTTTCGCGAAACTCCCGCGCTGCTGGCGGCGTGGGAGCTGCTTTCGCGCAAACCCGATCTCTTATTCGTCGATGGCCACGGTATTTCCCACCCGCGCCGCCTCGGCGTCGCCAGCCATTTTGGCCTGCTGGTGGATGTGCCGACTATCGGCGTGGCGAAAAAACGGCTGTGCGGTAAGTTTGAGCCGCTGGGCGATGAGCCCGGCGCGCTGGCGCCACTGCTGGATAAAGGCGACCAGCTGGCGTGGGTTTTGCGCAGTAAAACGCGCTGTAATCCCCTATTTGTGAGTACCGGGCACCGCGTGGGCCTGGATAGCGCGCTGATGTGGGTAGAACGCTGCCTGAAAGGCTACCGCCTGCCTGAGCCGACGCGCTGGGCTGATGCGGTGGCGTCCCGACGTCCGGCGTTTGTGCGTTGGCAAGCAAATCACGGCTGATTCAGGTACACTGCGGCTAATTTCTGACTTCGAGATTTCATCATGTTACAAAACCCGATTCATCTGCGCCTGGAGAAGCTGGAAAGCTGGCAGCACGTGACCTTTATGGCCTGCTTGTGCGAGCGGATGTACCCCAACTACGCCATGTTCTGTCAGCAAACTGAGTTCGCCGATGGCCAGCTCTATCGCCGTATCCTCGATCTGATCTGGGAAACGCTGACGGTAAAAGACGCGAAGGTGAATTTCGACAGCCAGCTGGAAAAGCTGGAAGAGGCGATTCCTGCCGCAGATGATTACGACCTGTACGGCGTTTATCCGGCCATCGATGCCTGCGTCGCACTGAGTGAACTGATTCATTCGCGGCTGAGCGGCGAAACGCTCGAACATGCTATTGAAGTCAGCAAGAGTTCGATCACCACCGTCGCGATGCTGGAAATGACCCAGGCTGGTCGCGAAATGACCGACAAAGAGCTCAAAGAAAACCCGGCCGTTGAACAAGAGTGGGATATTCAGTGGGAGATTTTCCGTCTTCTGGCCGACTGCGAAGAACGCGATATTGAACTGATCAAAGGGCTACGGGCAGACCTTCGCGAGGCCGGCGAGAGCAATATTGGTATAAATTTTCAGCAATGAGACCAGAAAACGTGATTTACCGCCTGAATTGTAGCGTCTGAAGGCTTCCATTCCGCCCCCCGTCTGGTCTACATTTGGGGGGCGAAAAAACGTGGCTATCGGTGCGTGTATGCAGGAGAGTGCTTTTCAGGCATTTCCGTCGCACTCGATGCTTAGCAAGCGATAAACACATTGTAAGGATAACTTATGAACAAGACTCAACTGATTGATGTAATTGCGGACAAAGCTGACCTGTCCAAAGCACAGGCGAAAGCTGCCCTGGAATCTACCCTGGCTGCAATTACCGAGTCTCTGAAAGAAGGTGATGCTGTTCAACTGGTTGGTTTCGGTACCTTCAAAGTGAACCACCGCGCTGAGCGTACTGGCCGCAACCCGCAGACCGGTAATGAAATCAAAATCGCCGCAGCAAACGTACCGGCATTTGTTTCAGGTAAAGCTCTGAAAGACGCAGTTAAGTAAGACCGCGTGGCAGTGTACAGTTTTATCGAAGGGGCTTGTCGGCCCCTTTTGTCTACCTGGCGCCGCACGCTGGCGCTGGTAGGCGTATTGCTGCTCACTGCCTGCAGCCATGATTCCTCTCTCCCGCCGTTTACCGCCAGCGGATATGCGGATAACCAGGGGGCGATGCGTATCTGGCGCAAAGATTCCGCCAGCGAGGTCCATCTCCTTGCGGCCTTCAGTCCATGGCGTCATGGTAATACCTCGACCAGCGAGTACCGCTGGCAGGATGGCCAGCTCGCGCTGATTGAACTTAACGTCTACGGCAAACCGCCGGAACATATTCGCGCCCGGTTTGATGCTCAGGGCGAGCTCAGCTTTATGCAGCGTGAAATCGATGGCCAGAAGCAGCAGCTTTCCAGCGATCAGGTCGCGCTATACCGCTATCGCGCTGAGCAAATACGCCAGACCAGCGATGCCTTGCGTCAGGGACGCGTTATGCTGCGGCAGGGGCGCTGGCACGCCAACAGGACGGTGACGACCTGTGAAGGCCAGACCGTGAAGCCTGACCTCGATACGCTGGCGCTGGCGCATATTGAGCGTCGCCAGAATCACTCATCCGTTGAGGTGAGCGTGGCATGGCTCGAAGCGCCGGAAGGCTCTCAGCTGCTGCTGGTGGCAAACGAAGACTTCTGTACCTGGCAGCCGACCGAAAAAAGCTTCTGAACTTTACCAGTGTTACCAGTGGTTCATCCCCATATGACCGCGGCCCCCACACCCCATACCTTCGCCGCGAGGAATACCCGCCTGCGCTAATGCGAGATCGAACTTCACCCGCTGTTGGGCAAGCTTCTGACCGAGAGCGTCCATCTCCTGGGCGACGGATTCGATTTTCGCGCTGTCAGGTTTATCCGTGGTTAACAGCGCGTTGTATTCGTAGCGTTTTGATATGAGCTGCTGACGTAAAACGCGGGTTTGTTCATAGAAATCATTATGCAGCTTCTGGGCAGTGGCCTGTTGGTCGGTCGTCAGCTGGTTATAGCCCTGGGGGCCCATACCGTTGCCGTTATTCCAGTGGTGCCTTGCCCAGGCTGAGCTACTGCCGAAAGTCAGCGCGGCGAGGGCAATCAGCGTCAGCGTCATTTTTTTGTTCCGTTTCATAGTTTATTCTCCTGTCTTATGGTTACTCAGTGATTTGCATCTTCCGTGCCAGAGTGGAAAGGCCGCAGGATATCGGGCGTTGAATGCTTTTCAGCGGACGGGAGCGAGTAAAAATGACTCGCGGTAAAGGACGCAGCGGGTCATTTTTACTCGATCGCCTTCCCGGTTTGCGCCCAGGGAGAGGTTAGACGGGACGGAATAGTGGCATGATTTCTGCTGGGCTATGCGGTGTCTGAGGAAAGGGAGTTGTCATGAACGTGATGCGGTTGTCTAAGGATTCCGTCGCCGTTGGGCTGAGCTGGTTGTTAACCGGCCTTATCTTGCTGCTGGTATGCCTGTTTTCCGCTTTAATCGTGCGTGACTATGGCCGTGAAAATGAAGCCGCACGCCAGACTATCCAGGAAAAAGGCAGCGTGCTGATTCGCGCTCTTGAGTCCGGAACCCGGGTCGGAATGGGAATGCGCATGCATCATTCCCAGTTGCAGACGCTGCTGGAGGAGATGGCCTGGCAGCCCGGCGTGCTGTGGTTCGCGGTGACGGATGAGAACGGTAAAATTATCGCCCATAGCGACCCGCGGCGGGTCGGTGAGTCGCTCTATCCTGCCAGCACCCTGCGGGAGCTGAATATCGGTAGCGAGGAGCGCTGGCGCCGCCTCGAACAACCGGAGCCGGCGCTGGAGATTTATCGTCAGTTTCGCCCGCTTAACGGCGGCGGGCATCATATGCGCATGATGATGCGTCGCGAATCTGCCGATCTGCGTAATCAGGCGCCCCAGGTCATTTTTATTGCCTTTGATACCCGCGAGCTGGATGCCGACCATGCTCGTGGCCTGCGCAATATGGTCATTATGCTCTGCGCGGCAGGCGTGGTGATGGCAGCAACGGTGCTGGCGCAGTTCTGGTTCTGCCGCTATCAGCGTTCACGCAAGCAGCTGCAGGAGGCGACGGCGCGAAAAGAAAAGCTGCTGGCGCTCGGTCATCTGGCCGCGGGGGTCGCCCATGAAATCCGCAACCCGCTATCATCCATAAAAGGGCTGGCCAAGTATTTCGCCGAGCGAACCCCAGCCGATGGTGAAGCGCATCAGCTGGCTCTGGTGATGGCCAGAGAAGCCGATCGCCTGAACAGGGTCGTCAGCGAGCTGCTGGAACTGGTGCGTCCGGCGCATTTAAAATATCAATCGGTTGATTTAAATGAAGTGATCACGCATTCGCTTCAACTGGTTAGCCAGGATGCCGCCAGCCGGGCAATATCTCTGACGTTTACCGCGCAGCCCGCGCTATGCCGCATCCAGGCCGATCCGGATCGTTTGAAACAGGTGCTGCTTAACCTTTATCTCAATGCTGTCCATGCCATTGGCCGCGAGGGCGTGATTACGGTGGCGGTGAGGGAGTGCGGCGATGGGCGAGTCAAGGTGAGCGTTGCTGACAGCGGCAAGGGAATGACGGCGGAACAGCTACAGGCCATTTTCACACCGTACTTTAGTACCAAGGCCGACGGCACCGGGCTGGGCCTGGCGGTGGTGCAGAACATCGTTGAGCAGCACGGCGGGACAATTGACGCCGAGAGCGCCCCCGGCAAGGGCGCGCTATTTACGTTCTATTTGCCGGTTAATGGGCAACAGAAGGATGAACAAGGATGAGTGGCGAGCAGGTCGATATTCTGGTGGTGGACGATGACATTAGCCACTGCACTATCTTACAGGCGCTGTTGCGGGGCTGGGGTTATCGGGTTGCGCTGGCCAACAACGGCTTACAGGCGCTGGAAAAGGTGCGCGAGAAGGTCTTTGATCTGGTGCTTTGCGATATTCGCATGGCGGAGATGGACGGCATCGAAACGCTAAAAGAGATCAAAACCTTCAATCCGTCGATTCCCGTTCTGATCATGACTGCGTACTCCAGCGTTGATACCGCTGTAGAGGCGCTGAAATCCGGTGCGCTGGACTACCTTATTAAGCCGCTGGACTTTGACAAGCTGCAGCTGACGCTATCCGAGGCGTTGGCCCACACCCGGCTAAGCGAGTCTCCCGTCACAGAGACCCCCGCCGCCCAGTTTGGTATGGTGGGGGATAGCCCGGCGATGCGGGCGCTGCTGAACAATATCACCCTGGTTGCGCCCTCCGATGCGACGGTATTAATTCACGGCGAGTCGGGCACAGGGAAAGAGCTGGTCGCGCGGGCGCTGCACGCCAGCAGCGCTCGCAGCCGCAGGCCGCTGGTGATCCTCAACTGTGCGGCGCTCAACGAGTCGTTGCTGGAGTCGGAGCTGTTTGGCCATGAGAAGGGCGCGTTTACCGGTGCGGACAAACGGCGAGAAGGGCGCTTCGTTGAAGCGGACGGCGGTACGCTGTTCCTTGATGAGATAGGCGACATTTCGCCGTTGATGCAGGTGCGCCTGCTGCGGGCGATTCAGGAGCGCGAAGTGCAGCGCGTGGGCAGCAACCAGACCCTTTCGGTTGACGTACGGCTGATTGCCGCCACCCATCGGGATTTAGCCGAAGAGGTCAGCGCCGGACGTTTTCGCCAGGATCTCTACTACCGTCTGAACGTCGTGACTATCGACATGCCGCCGCTGCGTCATCGCAGGGAGGATATCCCCCAGCTGGCGCGCTATTTCCTGCAACGGTATGCCGAGCGTAACCGAAAAGCGGTACAGGGATTTACGCCACAGGCGATGGACTTGCTGATTCACTACGCCTGGCCGGGCAATATTCGCGAGCTGGAAAATGCGGTGGAGCGGGCGGTGGTCCTGCTGACCGGCGAGTACATCTCCGAACGCGAGCTGCCGCTGGCGATTACCGGTACGCCGGTTGCGGACGCGCCGCACGGCGATGATAGTATTCAGCCGCTGGTGGAGGTGGAGAAAGAAGCGATTCTGGCGGCACTTGAAAGAACGGGCGGCAACAAAACTGAAGCCGCCCGTCGGTTAGGCATTACGCGCAAAACGCTGCTGGCAAAGCTCAGCCGTTAGCGGTTTTGCTCACGTTCGATAGCGCGCCAGCCGATGTCGTTACGGCTAAAGCTGCCGTCCCAGCTGATATCGCTCATCAGGGCGTAAGCGTGCTTTTGCGCTTCAGCGACGGTGCGGCCCAGCGCGGTAGCGCACAGCACCCGACCGCCGCTGGTCAATACGCGATCGTCGTCAGCAAGTTTGGTTCCGGCGTGGAAGACCTTACCGTCAGCCGCTTCTTCCAGCGGCAGGCCGTGGATCTCATCGCCGGTGCTGTAGTTGCCCGGATAGCCACCGGCGGCGATTACAACGCCCAGCGAGGCGCGCTCGTCCCACTCGGAGGTTTTCTCATTCAGCTTACCGTCGCAGGCGGCGAGGCACAGATCCACCAGATCCGATTTCATGCGCAGCATGATCGGCTGGGTTTCCGGATCGCCAAAGCGGCAGTTGAACTCAATAACCTTCGGATTACCCTGTTTGTCGATCATCAGGCCCGCGTAGAGGAAACCGGTGTAGGTGTTCCCTTCCGCGGCCATACCTTTAACGGTTGGCCAGATAATGCGTTCCATGGTGCGCTGGTGAACCTCATCGGTTACCACCGGTGCCGGAGAGTAAGCGCCCATACCGCCGGTGTTCGGGCCGGTATCGCCATTGCCCACGCGTTTGTGATCCTGGCTGGTGGCCATCGGCAGGACGTGCTCGCCGTCGACCATCACGATAAAGCTTGCTTCTTCGCCGTCGAGAAACTCTTCGATGACGATGCGGTGTCCGGCGTCGCCAAAGGCGTTACCTGCCAGCATGTCGTGAACGGCGGCTTCCGCTTCTTCCTGCGTCATGGCAACAATCACACCCTTGCCAGCGGCCAGGCCGTCGGCCTTAATGACGATCGGCGCGCCTTTCTCACGCAGGTACGCCAGAGCGGGCTCAATTTCTGTAAAGTTCTGATACTCCGCCGTCGGAATTTTATGACGGGCGAGAAAATCTTTAGTGAAGGCTTTGGAACCTTCCAGCTGCGCTGCGCCTTCGGTTGGACCGAAGATTTTCAGCCCGGCGGCGCGGAACGCATCTACCACGCCAATCACCAGCGGCGCTTCCGGACCAACGATGGTCAGGTCAATCTTCTCGTTCTGGGCAAAGCTCAGCAGCGCCGGAATATCGGTGACGCCGATAGCCACGTTCTGCAGCGCCGGTTCCAGGGCGGTACCGGCGTTACCCGGGGCGACAAAAACGGTATCAACCAGCGGTGACTGTGCGGCCTTCCAGGCCAGCGCGTGCTCGCGCCCGCCGTTGCCAATAACTAATACTTTCATCGTCTGCTCCGTAAATTAATGGCGGAAGTGGCGCATATCGGTGAAGATCATCGCGATGCCGTGCTCATCGGCGGCGGCAATCACCTCTTCGTCGCGAATAGAACCGCCAGGCTGAATGACGCAGCTCACGCCAACGGCAGCGGCGGCATCAATACCGTCGCGGAACGGGAAGAAGGCGTCGGAGGCCATAGCCGAACCTTTCACTTCCAGACCTTCATCACCGGCTTTAATCCCGGCGATTTTGGCCGAGTAAACGCGGCTCATCTGGCCTGCGCCTATTCCGATGGTCATGTTCTCCTTGGCATACACGATGGCATTGGACTTCACGAACTTCGCCACTTTCCAGCAGAACAGCGCGTCACGCAACTCTTGCTCGGTCGGCTGGCGTTTGGAAACCACGCGCAGTTCGCCTTCCGTCACCATACCCAAGTCGCGGTCCTGAACCAGCAGGCCGCCGTTAACGCGTTTGAAGTCCAGGCCCGGCACGCGCTGCGTCCACTGACCGCAGGTCAGGACGCGGACGTTCTGTTTCGCGGCAGTGATCTTCAGGGCTTCTTCCGTCGCGGTCGGCGCGATGATCACTTCAACAAACTGGCGGGAGATGATGGCCTGCGCGGTTTCGGCATCCAGTTCGCGGTTAAAGGCGATAATACCGCCGAAGGCAGAGGTCGGGTCGGTTTTATACGCGCGGTCGTAGGCGTCAAGAAGGGAGGTGCTTACCGCCACGCCGCACGGGTTAGCGTGCTTCACGATAACGCAGGCCGGCTCGCTAAACTCTTTCACACACTCCAGCGCCGCATCGGTATCGGCGATGTTGTTATAAGAGAGGGCCTTGCCCTGAACCTGCTGCGCGGTCGCCACGGAAGCTTCTTTGATTTCTTCTTCTATATAGAAGGCAGCCTGCTGGTGGCTGTTTTCACCGTAACGCATATCCTGCTTCTTAATGAAGTTCAGGTTCAGGGTGCGCGGGAAGCGGCCAGCGGCTTCTTTGCTCTCGCCGTGATAGGCCGGAACCATGCTGCCGAAGTAGTTGGCAATCATGCTGTCGTAGGCGGCGGTGTGTTCGAATGCTTTAATGGCGAGGTCGAAGCGGGTATCGAGAGTTAAGGAACCTTCGTTGGCATCCATCTCTTGAATAATGGCATCGTAGTCGCTGCTCTTCACCACAATGGCGACATCTTTATGGTTCTTCGCCGCCGAGCGAACCATGGTTGGGCCGCCGATATCAATGTTCTCTACCGCGTCTTCCAGCGAGCAATCCTCGCGGGCCACGGTTTGAGCAAACGGATACAGGTTAACAACCACCATATCGATAGGGGCGATACCGTGCTGTTGCATAATGCCGTCATCCTGGCCGCGGCGGCCGAGAATGCCGCCGTGAACTTTCGGATGCAGAGTCTTCACGCGTCCGTCCATCATTTCCGGGAAACCGGTGTAGTCAGAGACTTCGGTCACCGGCAGACCTTTCTCAGCCAGCAGGCGTGCGGTACCACCCGTAGAGAGTAGCTCGACACCACGAGCGGAAAGCGCCTGCGCGAATTCGACGATACCGGCCTTGTCAGAAACACTGAGCAGGGCGCGGCGGACTGGACGACGTTGTTGCATGGTATTAAATCCCCAGGATTTGAATATTACAGAGAGCGTTAGGTGAGTTTTTGCCTAAAAACTCACCTAACGCACCCAACCGGGCATCCTTGTTATAGCGCGGCATTGTAACGAAAACGTTTGCGCAACGCTCGCGAATTTTTATCTTTCTCTTTTTACCCCCGGATCGCGCCTTATATAGACCTTATATAGAGAAGAGAGATGGCCTTTATAAGGGGGCACCTTTCGTCATCTGTGGATAATTCTGTGCGTAACTGGGTATAAAGAGGGGTTTTGCTGGGGAATGCAGCAGTCAGTCATTTTTCTGCAATTTTACTATTGCGGATGCTCGGGAACTCCCTATAATGCGCCTCCATCGACACGGCAGATGTGAATCACTTCACAAACAACCCGGTCGGTTGAAGAGAAAAAATCCTGAAATAACGGGTTGACTCTGAAAGAGGAAAGCGTAATATACGCCACCTCGCAACGGTGAGCGAAAGCCGCGTTGCACTGCTCTTTAACAATTTATCAGACAATCTGTGTGGGCACTCAAAGTGACATGGATTCTTAACGTCTTCGGACGAAAAATGAATACCAAGTCTCTGAGTGAACATACGTAATTCATTACGAAGTTTAATTCACGAGCATCAAACTTAAATTGAAGAGTTTGATCATGGCTCAGATTGAACGCTGGCGGCAGGCCTAACACATGCAAGTCGAACGGTAGCACAGAGAGCTTGCTCTCGGGTGACGAGTGGCGGACGGGTGAGTAATGTCTGGGAAACTGCCTGATGGAGGGGGATAACTACTGGAAACGGTAGCTAATACCGCATAACGTCGCAAGACCAAAGAGGGGGACCTTCGGGCCTCTTGCCATCAGATGTGCCCAGATGGGATTAGCTAGTAGGTGGGGTAACGGCTCACCTAGGCGACGATCCCTAGCTGGTCTGAGAGGATGACCAGCCACACTGGAACTGAGACACGGTCCAGACTCCTACGGGAGGCAGCAGTGGGGAATATTGCACAATGGGCGCAAGCCTGATGCAGCCATGCCGCGTGTATGAAGAAGGCCTTCGGGTTGTAAAGTACTTTCAGCGGGGAGGAAGGCGATAAGGTTAATAACCTTGTCGATTGACGTTACCCGCAGAAGAAGCACCGGCTAACTCCGTGCCAGCAGCCGCGGTAATACGGAGGGTGCAAGCGTTAATCGGAATTACTGGGCGTAAAGCGCACGCAGGCGGTCTGTCAAGTCGGATGTGAAATCCCCGGGCTCAACCTGGGAACTGCATTCGAAACTGGCAGGCTGGAGTCTTGTAGAGGGGGGTAGAATTCCAGGTGTAGCGGTGAAATGCGTAGAGATCTGGAGGAATACCGGTGGCGAAGGCGGCCCCCTGGACAAAGACTGACGCTCAGGTGCGAAAGCGTGGGGAGCAAACAGGATTAGATACCCTGGTAGTCCACGCTGTAAACGATGTCGACTTGGAGGTTGTTCCCTTGAGGAGTGGCTTCCGGAGCTAACGCGTTAAGTCGACCGCCTGGGGAGTACGGCCGCAAGGTTAAAACTCAAATGAATTGACGGGGGCCCGCACAAGCGGTGGAGCATGTGGTTTAATTCGATGCAACGCGAAGAACCTTACCTACTCTTGACATCCAGAGAACTTAGCAGAGATGCTTTGGTGCCTTCGGGAACTCTGAGACAGGTGCTGCATGGCTGTCGTCAGCTCGTGTTGTGAAATGTTGGGTTAAGTCCCGCAACGAGCGCAACCCTTATCCTTTGTTGCCAGCGATTCGGTCGGGAACTCAAAGGAGACTGCCAGTGATAAACTGGAGGAAGGTGGGGATGACGTCAAGTCATCATGGCCCTTACGAGTAGGGCTACACACGTGCTACAATGGCATATACAAAGAGAAGCGACCTCGCGAGAGCAAGCGGACCTCATAAAGTATGTCGTAGTCCGGATTGGAGTCTGCAACTCGACTCCATGAAGTCGGAATCGCTAGTAATCGTGGATCAGAATGCCACGGTGAATACGTTCCCGGGCCTTGTACACACCGCCCGTCACACCATGGGAGTGGGTTGCAAAAGAAGTAGGTAGCTTAACCTTCGGGAGGGCGCTTACCACTTTGTGATTCATGACTGGGGTGAAGTCGTAACAAGGTAACCGTAGGGGAACCTGCGGTTGGATCACCTCCTTACCTGAAAGAACCTGCCTTTGTAGTGTCCACACAGATTGTCTGATAGATGTAAAGAAGCAAGACGGCTGCGAAGTCGCGACACCTCGTGTCCCCTTCGTCTAGCGGTTAGGACTCCGCCCTTTCACGGCGGCAACAGGGGTTCGAATCCCCTAGGGGACGCCACTTGCTGGCTGTGAGTGAAAGGCACAACCAACCGATATCTCAAAACTCATCTTCGGGTGACGTTTGAGATATTTGCTCTTTAAAAATCTGGATCAAGCTGAAAATTGAAACGACACACAGCTAATGTGTGTTCGAGTCTCTCAAATTTTCGCGACACGATGATGTTTTACGAAACATCTTCGGGTTGTGAGGTTAAGCGACTAAGCGTACACGGTGGATGCCCTGGCAGTCAGAGGCGATGAAGGACGTGCTAATCTGCGAAAAGCGTCGGTAAGGTGATATGAACCGTTATAGCCGGCGATGTCCGAATGGGGAAACCCAGTGCAATTCGTTGCACTATCGTTTGATGAATACATAGTCAAACGAGGCGAACCGGGGGAACTGAAACATCTAAGTACCCCGAGGAAAAGAAATCAACCGAGATTCCCCCAGTAGCGGCGAGCGAACGGGGAGCAGCCCGGAGTCTGAATCAGCTTGTGTGTTAGTGGAAGCGTCTGGAAAGTCGCAGGGTACAGGGTGATACTCCCGTACACTAAAACGCACAGGCTGTGAACTCGAAGAGTAGGGCGGGACACGTGGTATCCTGTCTGAATATGGGGGGACCATCCTCCAAGGCTAAATACTCCTGACTGACCGATAGTGAACCAGTACCGTGAGGGAAAGGCGAAAAGAACCCCGGCGAGGGGAGTGAAAAAGAACCTGAAACCGTGTACGTACAAGCAGTAGGAGCCTCTTTATGGGGTGACTGCGTACCTTTTGTATAATGGGTCAGCGACTTATATTCTGTAGCAAGGTTAACCGTATAGGGGAGCCGCAGGGAAACCGAGTCTTAACTGGGCGTTAAGTTGCAGGGTATAGACCCGAAACCCGGTGATCTAGCCATGGGCAGGTTGAAGGTTGGGTAACACTAACTGGAGGACCGAACCGACTAATGTTGAAAAATTAGCGGATGACTTGTGGCTGGGGGTGAAAGGCCAATCAAACCGGGAGATAGCTGGTTCTCCCCGAAAGCTATTTAGGTAGCGCCTCGTGAACTCATCTTCGGGGGTAGAGCACTGTTTCGGCTAGGGGGTCATCCCGACTTACCAACCCGATGCAAACTACGAATACCGAAGAATGTTATCACGGGAGACACACGGCGGGTGCTAACGTCCGTCGTGAAGAGGGAAACAACCCAGACCGCCAGCTAAGGTCCCAAAGTCATGGTTAAGTGGGAAACGATGTGGGAAGGCCCAGACAGCCAGGATGTTGGCTTAGAAGCAGCCATCATTTAAAGAAAGCGTAATAGCTCACTGGTCGAGTCGGCCTGCGCGGAAGATGTAACGGGGCTAAACCATGCACCGAAGCTGCGGCAGCGACACTATGTGTTGTTGGGTAGGGGAGCGTTCTGTAAGCCGTTGAAGGTGGCCTGTGAGGGTTGCTGGAGGTATCAGAAGTGCGAATGCTGACATAAGTAACGATAATGCGGGTGAAAAACCCGCACGCCGGAAGACCAAGGGTTCCTGTCCAACGTTAATCGGGGCAGGGTGAGTCGACCCCTAAGGCGAGGCCGAAAGGCGTAGTCGATGGGAAACAGGTTAATATTCCTGTACTCGGTGTTACTGCGAAGGGGGGACGGAGAAGGCTATGTTGGCCGGGCGACGGTTGTCCCGGTTTAAGCATGTAGGCGGATGTTCCAGGTAAATCCGGAACGTTATCAACGCTGAGGTGTGATGACGAGGCACTACGGTGCTGAAGTGACAAATGCCCTGCTTCCAGGAAAAGCCTCTAAGCATCAGGTAACATCAAATCGTACCCCAAACCGACACAGGTGGTCAGGTAGAGAATACCAAGGCGCTTGAGAGAACTCGGGTGAAGGAACTAGGCAAAATGGTGCCGTAACTTCGGGAGAAGGCACGCTGATATGTAGGTGAAGTGGTTTACCCATGGAGCTGAAATCAGTCGAAGATACCAGCTGGCTGCAACTGTTTATTAAAAACACAGCACTGTGCAAACACGAAAGTGGACGTATACGGTGTGACGCCTGCCCGGTGCCGGAAGGTTAATTGATGGGGTTATCCGTAAGGAGAAGCTCTTGATCGAAGCCCCGGTAAACGGCGGCCGTAACTATAACGGTCCTAAGGTAGCGAAATTCCTTGTCGGGTAAGTTCCGACCTGCACGAATGGCGTAATGATGGCCAGGCTGTCTCCACCCGAGACTCAGTGAAATTGAACTCGCTGTGAAGATGCAGTGTACCCGCGGCAAGACGGAAAGACCCCGTGAACCTTTACTATAGCTTGACACTGAACACTGGTCCTTGATGTGTAGGATAGGTGGGAGGCTTTGAAGTGTGGACGCCAGTCTGCATGGAGCCATCCTTGAAATACCACCCTTTAATGGCTGGTGTTCTAACGTGGGCCCCTAATCGGGGTTGCGGACAGTGTCTGGTGGGTAGTTTGACTGGGGCGGTCTCCTCCTAAAGAGTAACGGAGGAGCACGAAGGTCAGCTAATCCTGGTCGGACATCAGGAGGTTAGTGCAATGGCATAAGCTGGCTTGACTGCGAGCGTGACGGCGCGAGCAGGTGCGAAAGCAGGTCATAGTGATCCGGTGGTTCTGAATGGAAGGGCCATCGCTCAACGGATAAAAGGTACTCCGGGGATAACAGGCTGATACCGCCCAAGAGTTCATATCGACGGCGGTGTTTGGCACCTCGATGTCGGCTCATCACATCCTGGGGCTGAAGTAGGTCCCAAGGGTATGGCTGTTCGCCATTTAAAGTGGTACGCGAGCTGGGTTTAGAACGTCGTGAGACAGTTCGGTCCCTATCTGCCGTGGGCGCTGGAGAATTGAGGGGGGCTGCTCCTAGTACGAGAGGACCGGAGTGGACGCATCACTGGTGTTCGGGTTGTCATGCCAATGGCATTGCCCGGTAGCTAAATGCGGAAGAGATAAGTGCTGAAAGCATCTAAGCACGAAACTTGCCCCGAGATGAGTTCTCCCTGACTCCTTGAGAGTCCTGAAGGAACGTTGAAGACGACGACGTTGATAGGCCGGGTGTGTAAGCGCAGCGATGCGTTGAGCTAACCGGTACTAATGAACCGTGAGGCTTAACCTTACAACGCCGAAGATGTTTTGGCGGATTTGAGAGAAGATTTTCAGCCTGATACAGATAACAGAATTTGCCTGGCGGCACTAGCGCGGTGGTCCCACCTGACCCCATGCCGAACTCAGAAGTGAAACGCCGTAGCGCCGATGGTAGTGTGGGGTCTCCCCATGTGAGAGTAGGGAACTGCCAGGCATCAATTAAGTGAAGAGCCCATCCTGACGGATGGGCTTTTTGCGTTTTTGTGGTCTGCGAATGACCGGACAGGAGTTGATCCTTATCCGGCCCCATATTTTACTCATGTACCAGATGCAATAACGGATAAGGTTTACCAAGATCGTCCGTCTCTGAACGCCCCGTCACCTTAAAGCCCATCTTCTGATAAAATCCGACCGCTTGCTCATTCTGCTCATTAACGTTGGTCGTCAACTTTGGCGCCAGCGTTAGCGCGTGTTCAATCAGTAATTTACCGACTCCACAGCCGCGGACCGTAGGGTCAACGAATAGCGCATCCATATGTTCACCCGTAAGAAGCATAAAGGCGACGGGCTCATCTTTCTCCGTTACCGCCACCCACAGCGGCGCTTCGGGTAGAAATGAACTCACCAGCGTTTCGAGTTCCACTCTATACTCTTTTGACAGGAAATCGTGTGTGGCATCAACCGACCGACGCCAGATCGCAACCAGTTTTTCCCCTTCATCATGCCGTGAACGGCGGATACTAATAACCATAATTGCTCCTTTTATTTGTTCTTATATTCTAACCTAAAAATCTCCGTGAAATTTTCTCACCCTGCACCTGCAGGCTCGACATTCACCTTATTCCTGGGTATCTTCAGCTGTCTGGATGTCTAAACGTTTATACGTATGCTATGAGGTAATAAAGTTATGCCAATTCGGGTGCAGGACGAGCTACCGGCCGTCAATTTCTTGCGTAATGAAAACGTCTTTGTGATGACGACAACTCGCGCGACGACTCAGGAAATCCGCCCGCTGAAGGTGCTCATCCTTAATCTGATGCCGAAGAAAATCGAGACTGAGAATCAGTTTCTGCGACTGCTTTCCAACTCTCCTCTGCAGCTTGATATCCAGCTGCTGCGCATCGATGCCCGCGAATCGCGTAATACCCCGGCGGAACACCTCAACAACTTTTACTGCAACTTTGAAGATATTTGCGATCAGAACTTTGACGGCCTGATTGTGACCGGCGCGCCTTTAGGGCTTGTTGAGTTTAATGACGTTGCCTACTGGCCGCAGATCAAGCAGGTACTGGAGTGGGCAAAAGATCATGTCACCTCCACGCTGTTTGTCTGTTGGGCGGTACAGGCTGCCCTTAATATTCTCTACGGTATTCCTAAACAGACCCGCTCTGAAAAGATTTCCGGCGTATATGAACACCATATCCTGCAACCTCATGCCTTGTTAACCCGCGGCTTTGACGATAGCTTTCTGGCCCCGCATTCGCGCTATGCCGATTTTCCGGCGGCGCTGATTCGCGACTACACCGACCTGGAGATTTTGGCGGAGACGGAAGAGGGGGACGCCTACCTGTTCGCCAGTAAAGATAAACGCATCGCCTTCGTGACCGGTCACCCGGAATATGACGCCAATACCCTGGCCAGCGAGTTTTTCCGCGATGTGGAAGCGGGCCTCGATCCGCAGGTTCCGTACAATTATTTCCCGCAAAACGATCCGCAGAACAAACCGCGCGCCACATGGCGAAGCCATGGCAATCTGCTGTTTATCAACTGGCTGAATTATTACGTCTACCAGATCACGCCATACGATCTACGCCATATGAATCCGACTCTGGATTAATCTTCTACACAACGCGATCCTAAAGCGTTTCAGCATTTTGCCTCTGGCACCTTCGGGTGCCTTTTTTATTTCCGAAACGCAGCTCATATTGTAATTAAACTTTATTCATATTGTTATCAATGGGTTAAATTGTAATTAAATTAAAAATGGAAATTGTTTTTGATTTTGAAAAATAAATGCGTAGTCTTAATTGTGCTGAACGAAAACTACACAACGATCTTACGTTCGCGCCAACTGGATCAACCAAGAGGAGCAGCACATGACGCAGCAGGCGACAATTACTGACGAACTGGCTTTTAGCCAGCCATATGGCGACCAGGAAAAGCAAATCTTAACGCCTGAAGCAGTGGAGTTTCTGACCGAGCTGGTGAGCCGCTTTACGCCAGAGCGCAACAAACTCCTGGCGGCGCGTATCCAGCAGCAGCAGGCAATTGACGACGGAAAGCTTCCTGATTTTATTTCGGAAACAGCTTCCATTCGTAATAGTGAATGGAAGATCCGCGGCATTCCGGAGGATTTGCAGGATCGGCGGGTGGAAATCACCGGGCCGGTTGAGCGCAAGATGGTGATCAATGCGCTCAATGCGAATGTGAAAGTCTTCATGGCGGATTTCGAAGACTCGCTGGCGCCCGAATGGAACAAAGTCATTGATGGGCAAATTAACCTGCGCGATGCGGTTAACGGCACCATCAGCTACACCAATGAAGCCGGCAAGATTTATCAGCTCAAGCCGAACCCGGCGCTACTGATCTGCCGCGTTCGCGGTTTGCACCTGCCGGAAAAACATGTGACCTGGCGCGGTGAAGCCATTCCCGGCAGCCTTTTCGACTTCGCACTCTATTTCTTCCATAACTACAAAGCGTTACTGGAAAAAGGCAGCGGCCCCTATTTCTATCTGCCGAAGACTCAGGCCTGGCAGGAAGCGGCGTGGTGGAGTGAAGTCTTTAGCTTTACGGAAGACCGTTTTGAGCTGCCGCGCGGCACCGTTAAAGCCACGTTGCTGATTGAAACGCTGCCCGCCGTATTCCAGATGGATGAAATCCTGCATGCCCTGCGCGACCATATTGTTGGCCTGAACTGCGGGCGCTGGGACTACATCTTCAGCTATATCAAAACGCTGAAGAACCACCCTGATCGCGTTCTGCCGGATCGTCAGGTGGTGACGATGGACAAGCCTTTCCTCAGCGCCTATTCGCGATTGCTGATTAAGACCTGCCACAAGCGCGGCGCGTTTGCGATGGGCGGCATGGCGGCCTTTATCCCCAGCAAAGACGCTGAACGCAACAATCAGGTGCTGAATAAAGTAAAAGCCGATAAGTCGCTGGAGGCGAATAACGGCCATGACGGTACCTGGATCGCGCATCCTGGGCTGGCTGACACCGCGATGGCCGTCTTTAACGGTGTACTGGGCGAGAACAAAAATCAGCTGTCCGTTACCCGCGAAGACGATGCGCCGATTACCGCTGAACAGCTGCTGGCCCCCTGCGAAGGCGAACGAACTGAAGAGGGCATGCGCGCCAATATTCGCGTGGCGGTGCAGTACATCGAGGCGTGGATTTCCGGCAACGGCTGCGTACCGATCTATGGCCTGATGGAAGATGCGGCAACAGCCGAAATCTCCCGCACCTCGATTTGGCAGTGGATCCATCATGAGAAAACCCTCAGTAACGGCACACCGGTAACCAAAGCGCTGTTCCGCCAGTGGCTGGCCGAAGAGATGCGGGTGATTCAGGACGAACTGGGCGAGCACCGCTACAGCAGCGGGCGTTTTGATGAAGCCGCTCGCCTGATGGAACAGATCACCACCTCCGACGAGCTGATCGATTTCTTAACCCTGCCGGGCTATCGCCTTCTGGCCTAATTCACCACACAACAATATGGAGCATCTGCACATGAAGACTCGTACCCAACAAATCGAAGAATTAAACAAAGAGTGGACGAAACCGCGCTGGGAAGGGATTACCCGCCCATACAGCGCCGAGGACGTGGTGAAGCTACGCGGCTCGGTCAATCCAGAGTGTACCCTGGCGCAGCTGGGCGCGGCAAAGATGTGGCGACTCCTGCACGGCGAAGCGAAAAAAGGCTACATCAACAGCCTGGGCGCGCTGACCGGCGGGCAGGCGCTGCAGCAGGCGAAAGCGGGCATTGAAGCGATTTATCTTTCCGGCTGGCAGGTCGCGGCGGACGCCAACCTGGCTTCCAGCATGTATCCGGATCAATCGCTCTATCCGGCAAACTCGGTACCGGCCGTTGTCGATCGGATCAACAACACCTTCCGCCGCGCGGATCAGATCCAGTGGTCTGCGGGCATTGAGCCGAACGATCCGCGTTATACCGATTATTTCCTGCCGATCGTCGCCGACGCGGAAGCGGGATTTGGCGGCGTGCTTAATGCGTTCGAGCTGATGAAATCGATGATTGAGGCCGGTGCAGCGGCCGTACACTTCGAAGACCAGCTGGCATCGGTGAAGAAATGCGGCCATATGGGCGGCAAAGTACTGGTACCCACGCAAGAAGCGATTCAGAAACTGGTTGCCGCGCGCCTGGCGGCGGACGTGATGGGCGTGCCGACCTTGGTGATCGCCCGTACTGACGCCGATGCGGCGGATTTAATTACCTCAGACTGCGATCCTTACGATCGTCAGTTCATCACCGGAGACCGTACCAGCGAAGGGTTCTTCCGCACCCATGCCGGTATCGAACAGGCGATCAGCCGCGGGCTGGCCTACGCGCCCTATGCCGACCTGGTGTGGTGTGAAACTTCCACCCCGGACCTTGAGCTGGCAAAGCGCTTTGCCGATGCGATTCACGCGAAATATCCGGGCAAACTGCTGGCCTACAACTGCTCGCCGTCGTTTAACTGGCAGAAAAAGCTGGATGATAAAACCATTGCCAGCTTCCAGCAGCAGCTGGCGGATATGGGCTACAAGTATCAGTTCATCACCCTGGCCGGTATCCACAGCATGTGGTTCAACATGTTCGATCTGGCGCACGCTTACGCCCAGGGCGAGGGCATGAAGCATTATGTTGAGAAAGTCCAGCAGCCGGAGTTCGCGGCGGCTAAAGATGGCTACACCTTTGTCTCTCATCAGCAGGAAGTGGGTACCGGCTACTTCGATAAGGTGACCACCATTATCCAGGGCGGAACATCGTCGGTGACGGCGCTGACCGGCTCGACGGAAGAGTCGCAGTTCTGATTGCTGCCCGGTGGCGCTGCGCTTACCGGGCCTACGAAAGCGGTAGGCCGGATAAGCGTACGCGTCAACCGGCATGACCGGATGCTGGATGGGGGAAAGCGATGACGCGTGGCCTGGAATTATTGATTGCTCAAACTATTTTGCAGGGTTTTGACGCCCAATATGGTCGTTTTCTTGAAGTGACTTCCGGCGCCCAGCAGCGCTTTGAACAGGCTGACTGGCATGCTGTCCAGCAGGCGATGAAGCAGCGTATTCACCTTTACGATCACCATGTCGGCCTGGTCGTCGAACAGCTGCGCTGCATTACCGATGGTAAAAATACCGATACCGAATTTTTGCTGCGGGTGAAAGAGCACTATACCCGCCTGCTGCCGGATTACCCTCGCTTCGAAATTGCGGAGAGCTTTTTTAATTCCGTCTATTGCCGGTTGTTTGACCACCGCTCGCTGACTCCCGAGCGGCTTTTTATTTTCAGCTCGCAGCCGGAGCGGCGCTTACGTTCCATCCCGCGGCCGCTGGCTAAAGATTTCTTCCCGAACCGGGGCTGGGACACGTTATTACGCAAAGTGTTATCCGATCTTCCTCTCCGTCTGCCGTGGCAAAACAGCGCGCGCGACATCGGATATATCACCGCTTGCCTGCAGGAAGCGCTCGGCAGCGAGTTGCTTTCCCGCTCGCATCTGCAGGTGGCGAATGAACTGTTTTATCGCAATAAGGCGGCCTGGCTGGTGGGTAAACTCGTCACGCCGATGGCGACGCTGCCTTTTCTTCTCCCCATCCATCGTTCCGATGAAGGTGAACTGTTTGTCGATGCCTGTCTGACGACGCACGCCGAAGCCAGCATCGTTTTTGGCTTCGCCCGCTCCTATTTTATGGTTTACGCGCCGCTGCCCGGCGCGCTGGTTGAGTGGCTGCGCGAGATTCTCCCGGGTAAAACCACCGCCGAATTGTATATGGCGATTGGCTGCCAGAAGCATGCGAAAACCGAGAGTTATCGGGAATACCTGCACTACATTTCCCGCAGCGATGAGCAATTTATTGAAGCGCCGGGGATCCGTGGAATGGTGATGCTGGTGTTTACTTTGCCGGGATTTGACCGGGTATTTAAGGTCATTAAGGACCGCTTCGCGCCGCAAAAAGAGATGACCGCCGCCCACGTGCGCGCCTGCTATCAGCTGGTCAAAGAGCACGACCGCGTGGGACGGATGGCCGATACCCAGGAGTTTGAGAACTTCGTGCTGGAGAAACGGCAAATTGCGCCCGAACTGATGACCCTGCTGCAAACCGAGGCCGGAGCGAAAATTACCGATCTCGGCGATCGCATCGCCATCAGCCATCTTTATATCGAGCGGCGGATGGTGCCGCTCAATATCTGGCTGGAGCAGGTCGACGGTCAGGCGCTGCGCGATGCGGTGGAGGAGTACGGGAACGCCATTCGACAGCTGGCCGCCGCCAATATTTTCCCCGGCGATATGCTCTTTAAAAACTTTGGCGTCACGCGTCACGGCCGGGTGGTGTTCTACGATTATGATGAAATTTGCTATATGACGGAAGTGAACTTCCGCGAGATCCCGCCGGCGCGCTACCCGGAAGATGAACTCGCCAGCGAGCCCTGGTATAGCGTCTCGCCGGGCGATGTTTTCCCGGAAGAGTTTCGCCACTGGCTGTGCGCCGATCCGCGCATCGGGCCGCTATTTGAAGAGATGCATGCCGACCTGCTGCGCGCCGACTACTGGCGGGAGCTGCAAACGCGCATCCGCAACGGCCACGTGGAAGATGTCTACGCCTATCGCCGCCGTCAGCGCTTTTGCGTGCGTTACGGCAATCTGCAGCAGGCGGGGTAACAGGCGGGCTGGCTCAGGCCGCTTCGATAACGGCAAACTCTTCGTATACCAGCTCCATATCCGGCGCCCAGGTGCCCTCTCGTTCAAAGAAGGCCTGATGCGCCGATTGCCAGTAGGCGAGGCTCAAATCGCCTTCGCCTTCCAGCGCGGCGAGCTCCGGGCTCATTTCGTTAAAACGGATGAGCCTGAGCGTCAGGGTGCGTATCACGCAGACGGCTTTCCCTTTGCCGTCCAGCACAATGTGATATGCCCCTGGCGTCACGGGCGGCTGTTCCTGCTGATAGCTGACAAGCGAGCCGCAGGTGCCGCGCTTTTTCCCCGCGACGACCAGGGCCGCCAGCTCGTCGGCCAGCGCCGCGGAATCGCCGAAAGACCAGCAAAAAGCGGAAGGGTATTTATCCTGCCAGTAGGATTTCAGATCGCTCATTTAGCGCACTCCGCCGTAGGCCAGCGTGACTTCTTTCGCCGCCTTAATCACCATCGCGCCGAACTCGGTCACGCGATCATCGGTAATGCGGGAAATGGGCCCGGAAATAGAGATGGCGGCGAACGGCTCACGATGTTCATCATAAATGCATGACGCCACGCAGCGTAGGCCAAGCGCGTGTTCTTCATCATCAAACGAGTAGCCGCGTTTGCGCGTCTGGGCCAGGTCCTCTTTCAGATGCACCGGCGATACCAGCGTGGCGTGGGTATAAGCGTGCAGGCCTTGACGGTGCAGCAGACCGGTGACCTGATCTTCACTCAGTTGCGACAAAAACGCTTTTCCGGCGCCGGAAGCGTGCATCGGTAGCTTACCGCCAATCGGCGCCGACATGCGCATCAGCTGGGTACACTGCACCTGATCGATAATAATCGCCTGATGGTCGCTCTGGTCCAGCACCGCGAGGTTAACCGTTTCGCCGGAGTCTTCCATCAGCTGACGCAAAATCGGATGGACGATCGCCAACAGATTACGGCTTTGCAGGAAGCTGCTGCCGACGACGAAAGCATGCGCGCCTACCGACCAGTGTCCCAGCTCACCGACCTGACGAACAAAACCCAGCTGCTGCATGGTCGTCAGCAGGCGGTGCGTTGTGGAGTTAGGCAAACCGGCCTGCTGGGCCAGCTCGGTCAGCGCCACGCTGCCGTGGGATTCAGCAATCCATTCAAGCAGTTTCAGTCCGCGAGTCAGGGACTGAACTTGTCCGCCAGCCGGAGCAGCGGCGGGAGAGGCAGGTTTTCTGCCGCGTTTTGCGGGAGCGGGGGTCGCCATCGCGGACTCCTTTTTTCTGTATCGTGGAAATGATTTTCGTTTTATTTGGCGATAATGCAATCACTACCCGACTGATCGGATGAGTGAAGCTGAACATGTCTCATCTTGCCCGCTGTTCTCTTTTCCACCCCTTCGGTTTGTGCCAGTATGGTCTGTTGAGTTTTTTCGGTCTGGTTGAGCGTTGTCGGGAGCGAGTGTGAGCAGCAAAGTTGAGCAACTGCGTCAGCAGTTAAAAGCACGTATTTTGGTTCTGGATGGGGGCATGGGCACCATGATCCAGAGCTATCGTCTGAGTGAGCAGGACTTTCGCGGCGAACGCTTTGCCGACTGGCCGTGCGACCTGAAGGGCAACAACGACCTGCTGGTTCTCAGCAAGCCGGAAGTGATAACCGCTATCCACGATGCCTATTTCGAGGCCGGGGCGGATATCATTGAAACCAACACCTTTAACTCGACGACCATCGCGATGGCGGATTACCAGATGGAATCCCTGTCGGCGGAGATCAACTTTACGGCGGCGAAACTGGCCCGCGCCAGCGCCGATGCCTGGAGCGCCCGCACGCCGGAAAAACCGCGCTACGTCGCAGGCGTTCTCGGCCCGACTAACCGCACCGCGTCTATTTCTCCGGACGTCAACGACCCGGCCTACCGCAACATCACCTTTGACGGGCTGGTGGAAGCCTATCGTGAATCCACCAAAGCGCTGGTGGAAGGCGGGGCGGATCTGATTCTGATTGAGACGGTGTTCGATACCCTCAACGCCAAGGCGGCGATCTTTGCGGTTAAAGAGGAGTTCGAAGCGCTGGGTGTCGATCTGCCGATTATGATCTCCGGCACCATCACCGACGCCTCCGGGCGCACGCTGTCCGGCCAGACCACCGAAGCTTTTTATAACTCGCTGCGCCACGCCGATGCGCTGACGTTCGGCCTCAACTGCGCCCTCGGGCCGGATGAGCTGCGCCAGTACGTGCAGGAGCTGTCGCGTATCGCCGAGTGCTACGTCACCGCCCACCCGAACGCCGGTCTGCCAAACGCTTTTGGTGAATACGATCTGGACGCCGACACGATGGCGGCGCAAATTCGCGAATGGGCTGAAGCCGGATTCCTGAATATTGTCGGCGGCTGCTGCGGCACCACGCCGGAACATATCGCCGCCATGAGCCACGCGGTGGCCGGCCTGCCGCCGCGCCAGCTGCCGGAGATCCCCGTTGCCTGCCGTCTTTCCGGCCTGGAGCCGCTGAATATCGGCGACGACAGCCTGTTTGTGAACGTTGGCGAACGCACCAACGTCACCGGCTCGGCGAAATTTAAGCGCCTGATTAAAGAAGAAAAATATAACGAAGCGCTGGATGTAGCGCGCCAGCAGGTCGAAAGCGGCGCGCAGATTATCGATATCAATATGGATGAGGGGATGCTCGACGCCGAAGCGGCGATGACGCGTTTCCTCAACCTGATCGCCGGTGAGCCGGATATCGCCCGCGTGCCGATTATGATCGACTCTTCCAAATGGGAAGTTATCGAAAAAGGCCTGAAGTGTATTCAGGGTAAAGGCATCGTTAACTCCATCTCGATGAAAGAGGGCGTTGAGCCGTTTATCCAGCACGCGAAAAAGGTGCGCCGCTACGGGGCCGCCGTGGTGGTGATGGCCTTTGATGAAGTGGGCCAGGCCGATACCCGCGAGCGGAAAATTGAAATTTGCCGCCGGGCGTACAAAATTCTCACCGAAGAGGTGGGTTTCCCGCCGGAAGATATCATCTTTGACCCGAATATTTTCGCCGTGGCGACCGGAATTGAAGAGCACAACAACTACGCCCAGGACTTTATCGGCGCCTGCGAAGATATCAAACGCGAACTGCCGCACGCGCTCATTTCCGGCGGCGTTTCTAACGTGTCGTTCTCTTTCCGCGGCAACGACCCTGTGCGCGAGGCGATTCACGCGGTATTCCTTTACTACGCCATCCGCAACGGTATGGATATGGGTATCGTCAACGCCGGCCAACTGGCGATTTACGACGATCTGCCCGCCGAGCTGCGCGACGCGGTTGAAGATGTGATTCTGAACCGCCGCGATGACGGCACCGAACGCCTGCTCGATCTGGCGGAAAAATATCGCGGCAGCAAAACGGATGACACTGCCAACGCCCAGCAGGCGGAGTGGCGCAGCTGGGACGTCAAAAAACGCCTCGAATACTCGCTGGTGAAGGGCATTACCGAATTTATCGAACTGGATACCGAAGAAGCTCGCCAACAGGCCGCGCGTCCGATTGAGGTTATCGAAGGGCCGCTGATGGACGGCATGAACGTGGTCGGCGATCTGTTCGGCGAGGGGAAAATGTTCCTGCCGCAGGTGGTGAAATCCGCCCGCGTAATGAAGCAGGCGGTGGCCTACCTTGAACCCTATATCGAAGCCAGCAAAGAGAAAGGCTCCAGCAACGGCAAGATGGTGATCGCCACCGTGAAAGGCGACGTTCACGACATCGGTAAGAACATTGTCGGCGTGGTGCTGCAGTGTAATAACTACGAAATCGTCGATCTTGGCGTGATGGTGCCTGCGGATAAAATCCTGAAAACCGCCCGTGAGGTGAACGCCGATCTGATTGGCCTCTCCGGGCTGATTACGCCGTCGCTGGATGAGATGGTCAACGTGGCGAAGGAGATGGAGCGTCAGGGCTTTACTATTCCGCTGCTGATCGGCGGCGCCACTACCTCGAAAGCGCATACGGCGGTGAAAATCGAGCAGAACTACAGCGGCCCGACGGTCTACGTACAGAACGCCTCGCGTACCGTCGGCGTGGTCGCTGCGCTGCTGTCCGCGACCCAGCGTGATGATTTTGTCGCCCGAACCCGCAAAGAGTACGAAACGGTACGTATTCAGCACGGCCGTAAAAAGCCGCGCACCCCGCCGGTCACGCTGGAAGCCGCGCGCGATAACGATCTGGCCTTTGACTGGGAAAGCTATACGCCGCCGGTGGCCCATCGCCTGGGCGTGCAGGAAGTGGAAGCCAGTATCGAAACCCTGCGTAACTATATCGACTGGACGCCGTTCTTTATGACCTGGTCGCTGGCCGGGAAATATCCGCGCATTCTGGAAGATGAAGTGGTGGGCGAAGAGGCGAAGCGCCTGTTCAGCGATGCCAATGAGCTGCTGGATAAGCTCAGCGCCGAGAAGACCCTGAATCCGCGAGGCGTAGTGGGGCTGTTCCCGGCTAACCGCGTCGGCGACGATGTCGAAATCTATCGCGATGAAACTCGCACGCACGTGCTGACGGTGGGGCATCATTTACGCCAGCAGACCGAAAAAGTTGGTTTTGCCAACTACTGCCTGGCGGATTTTGTCGCCCCGAAACTGTCAGGAAAAGCGGATTATATCGGCGCCTTTGCGGTGACCGGCGGCCTTGAGGAAGACGCGCTGGCCGACGCCTACGAAGCGCAGCACGATGATTACAACAAGATTATGGTGAAGGCGATTGCCGACCGCCTGGCGGAAGCCTTTGCCGAATATCTGCATGAGCGGGTGCGCAAGGTCTACTGGGGCTATGCGGCGAACGAGAACCTCAGCAACGAAGAGCTGATCCGCGAGAACTACCAGGGGATTCGCCCGGCGCCGGGCTATCCGGCCTGCCCGGAGCACACTGAAAAGGCGACGATCTGGGCGCTGCTGGAGGTGGAAAAACACACCGGCATGAAGCTGACGGAGTCCTTTGCCATGTGGCCCGGCGCGTCGGTTTCCGGCTGGTACTTTAGCCATCCTGACAGCAAGTACTTCGCGGTGGCGCAAATTCAGCGCGATCAGGTGGAAGACTACGCGTTACGAAAAGGAATGAGCGTGGCGGAAGTGGAGCGCTGGCTGGCGCCTAATCTGGGGTATGACGCTGATTAATTTGTAAAGTGGTCACCTTTTCTTACAACTAACAGGGCGCTCAATGAGCGCCCTGTCTCTTTATTGAGCGTAAACCCTTATACTTAAGAGCTTGAGATCGTTGTGGAGCGGATAAGCGAAGCGCCATCCGGCCTGTAACGGTTTATGAGTTCGGGAACGAATAAATATAAGGAGAAGCTGATTCCGTGTTAACTCTGCTACACCTGTTGTCCGCCGTCGCTCTACTGGTGTGGGGCACCCATATCGTCCGTACTGGCGTGATGCGCGTCTACGGCGCTCGCCTGCGCAGCGTGCTCAGCAGCAGCGTAGAGAAAAAACCGCTCGCCTTCTGCGCGGGGATCGGCGTTACCGCGCTGGTCCAGAGCAGCAACGCCACCACCATGCTGGTCACCTCTTTTGTCGCCCAGGATCTGGTGGCGCTGGCCCCTGCGCTAGTGATGGTGCTGGGCGCTGACGTCGGTACCGCGCTGATGGCGAGGGTGCTGACCTTCGACCTGTCGTGGCTTTCGCCGCTGCTGATTTTTATCGGCGTGATTTTTTTCCTTGGCCGCAAACAAACGCGCGCGGGCCAGCTCGGGCGCGTGGGGATTGGCTTAGGACTGATTCTGCTGGCGCTGGAGCTGATCGTCCAGGCGGTGCATCCCATCACCCAGGCCAACGGGGTACAGGTGATTTTCGCCTCTTTGACCGGCGATATTATGCTGGATGCGCTGATCGGCGCGGTGTTTGCCATCATCAGCTATTCCAGTCTGGCGGCGGTGCTGCTGACCGCGACGTTAACCGCCACCGGCGTGATTTCGTTTCCGGTGGCGCTGTGCCTGGTGATCGGCGCCAACCTCGGCTCCGGACTGCTGGCCATGTTAAACAACAGCGGCGCCAATGCCGCCGCGCGCCGCGTTGCGCTCGGCAGCCTGCTGTTTAAGCTGGTGGGCAGCCTGATTATCCTGCCGTTTGTGCATCTGTTGGCAAACGTCATGGATGAACTCCCGCTGCAAAAATCCGAGCTGGTCATCTATTTCCACGTCTTCTACAACCTGATCCGCTGTATCGCCATGGTGCCGTTCGCCGGGCCGATGGCGAATCTCTGTAAGCGTCTGATTCGCGATGAGCCGGAGCTGGATGCGCGACTGAAGCCGAAGCACCTGGATACTTCGGCGCTGGATACGCCCGCGCTGGCGCTGGCCAATGCCGCCCGTGAAACCCTGCGTATCGGCGATGCCATGGAGCAGATGCTGGAAAGCCTGCGTAAAGTGATGCACGGCGAGCCGCGTGAGGAGAAAGAGCTACGGCGGATGGCGGATGATATCAACGTGCTTTACACCGCGATTAAGCTCTATCTGGCGCGGATGCCGAAAGAGGAGCTGGCGGATGAGGAGTCCCGCCGCTGGGCGGAAATTATCGAAATGGCGCTCAACCTCGAGCAGGCTTCGGATATTGTCGAAAGGATGGGGAGCGAAATCGCCGATAAATCGCTGGCCGCGCGCCGCGCATTCTCTATGGAGGGGCTGAAAGAGCTGGACGCGCTCTACGATCAGCTGCTCAGCAATCTGCAGCTGGCGATGTCGGTCTTCTTCTCCGGCGACGTGCCGAGCGCCCGCCGCCTGCGACGCAGCAAGCATCGTTTTCGCATTATGAACCGCCGCTACTCACACGCGCACGTTGACCGCCTGCATCAGCAAAACGTGCAGAGTATTGAAACCAGTACGCTGCACCTCGCGCTGCTGGGCGATATGAAACGTCTTAACTCGCTGTTCTGCTCAGTAGCCTATAGCGTGATGGAGCAGCCGGATGAGGACGATGAGCGCGATGATTATTAAGCGCTGATGAGCCGCCTGACATCCCCGGTTCGCGCTGCGCTTAGCCGGGCTACAGGATTACCGCCGTCTGCGGGCCGGTAGCCCGGGTAAGGCGTTTACGCCGCAACCCGGGGAATGCGCTGGCCCACGGACATCTGCGGAACGGTAGATACTGTGAACGCCTGCAACTCTTTTCACCACTGTCATCTTCTCCGGCTCCCGGATGACAGGCACAACAACGACAGCGACATCCCGCGCTGTCGTTTCATCCGGCACGCTTTCTTACGCTATCAACAGCTCATGCTGTGACGCATCGAACGCCTTTCCTGACTTCAGTACACCGTACGCCACCTGCGCCAGCTTTCGCATCATCGCCCCTATGATGACTTTCGCACGCTTACCATTCCCTTCCAGCCTTTTCCTGAACGCTTTTCCCCACGCCGTATGGTACAGCGCCGATAACGCTGGCATGTATAGCGCTTTGCGCAGATGAACCGGTCCCGCTTTGCTCATCCGGCTCGCCCGCATCACGCTGCTGCCTGACTCATGCTGCACCGGCGTCAGTCCTGCATACGCCGCGAACTGCCGCCCTGTACCGAACTTCAGCTTCAGGCCCGTATACGCCAGCAGAACCGCCGCCGTTTTCTCTCCGATGCCCGGGATACTGTTCAGCAGCTTCCGCCGTTGTTTCATATCCGGGTCATTATCCGTCAGGTCTTTTATCTGTTTTTCGATACGCGCCAGCTCCGCGCTCAGACACCCCAGCAGGATATCAATGCTGGTCAGCTGAACTTCCGGCGCGGTTTCCCGCCGGTTTTTCTCCTGTGTCTGCATCTCTGTCAGCGCCTGATGGCGTAACACCAGGGCTTTCAGTGCCCGCTCTGTCGGATGGGGGGCCTCCCAGGCTGGCGGGCGTTTTTCCCGGCAGAAGTGAGCCAGCATACGGGCGTCCACTTTGTCGGTTTTACTGCGCAACCCCTCACTCTGTGCGAAAGCTTTACTGAGGGCGGGGTTGATGACGGACACGGTATACCCGGCATCACTCAGATGCGCGGCCGCGTCTTCCATGTAGGTGCTGGTGGATTCCATGCAGACATGGGCACGGTTCACATCATGGCCGCGAAGCCAGCGGACCAGCGCTTCGTGCCCGGAGAGGGTATTGTCAAATTTTTTACAACGATGCCGGCCATCAGGGCGAAGAATATCGACATCCAGTTTAGCTTTGGCGACATCAATACCGATGAAGTGGAGTTCATTTTCCATAGTGAAACCAACCTTGCGAATACGGGTTACCGGTGAAAGCCGGTCCATGATACTGTCCGGTTTATCACATGAGAAAGAACGGCGGTCCGGTGCAAAGGATCTACGGAACAGGCGCGAAAGCCTAAGCCCGGACACGGCATCCGGACCGCCATCAGAGAGAACTGGCCGGTTCTTTCTGACGGGTTAATCATACAAGCCCGGACAGGCGCAACGCGCCGCCTCCGGGACAAGAGCAAGCAGGGATCAGAAACGATGGCCAGCGTTGAGGGTTACTGCTTCTTCTCCGGCTCTGAACACCAGCGTCGGATTCGGGCCGCCGAGGGTGGCGTGGCCCTGCGTCACCTGAATCCAGTTGCCTTCCGGCAGACCGATAATCGTCAGCTCTGGCGCAACCACCAGCAGCTCGCGGATCCGCTGCTCGCGGGTCTCGCCTTTATGGCCTTCCGGCAGCGCATTGGTGAAATGCGGGTTAATTTGCAGCGGGAACAACCCCAGCGCAGCAAAACCGTTAGGGTCGACAATCGGCATATCGTTAGTGGTGCGAATCGTCGGACAGGCCAGGTTAGCGCCCGCGCTCCAGCCGATATACAGCGCTCCGCGCTTCACCACATCCACCATCGGCGCCAGCAGGCCGCGTTCGCGGCACTCTTTCAGCAGCTGAAAGGTGTTGCCGCCGCCGACGATAACTATCTCCGCATTCGCAATCGCCGACACCGGGTCCGCGACGCTGTGAATACCGGTGACCGTGACGCCCATTGGGCTGAAGACGGCGGCGGTTTTCGCGGTGTAATCGTCCCAGGTTTGCGTTACCCCGGCGAAAGGAATAAATACCGCAGAACGGCGGCCGTTTAGCTGCCCGGCAATGGTCGGCAGCGCATGTTCCAGCCAGGCTTTGCCCGGCAGCGTTGAGTTACTCAATAGCAGCAGTTCCATCATTTCTCCATTTGGCCAGATGATTATTCGGGCAGGGATGTTATCACAGGATATCTTACCGCTTGCTGACGTGGCTCACGCTGAGACGCGCTGAGCATAGCGGAACGGCGATTATTGGCGCAGCGACTCTCTGAATTAATCTGGAAAGCGCCTCGCAGACTGACTCTACCGGGCGTGACAGGTTAGCGGGAACCGCTTAGTTTTACGTTGATGATTCACAGGCAAAGGAATAGAAAATGCTCGTTTATTACGCTAATCTGAGGCATGTCATGCGCATTACCATGGGGGCTATCATGCGCACTACGTCGAACGTTAAAAAATCAGTCAATGTCTCGCTTTCGCCTGAAATCCTGGAAGAGGCGCGTAAACTTAAAATCAACATTTCGGCGGTTTTAACGGAAGCTTTACTTGAGAAATTTCGTGAGCACAAACGTGAAGAGTGGTTACGAGACAATAAGAAATCGATCGATACGATTAACCAATGGGTAGAAGAAAACGGTTCGTTTAGTGATTTTCAAAGGCCGTTCTGATGGAACAATATTGCGCTTATGAGAATACGGGAAGCGGTAAAAAGGTTTTCCCTTATTTAATCAACCTGCAGCATCCGGTCGCGAATGTCCTGAAGCATATCCTGGTTGCCCCTGTGATAGAACAAAACCAACTACCTGATACCCAGCCTCCGACCAAAATTTGTCCCGTGATTACGATTGCCGGTCAAACTTATATTGTGATGACGCATATGATGGCGGGTTTGCCGCAAAAAGAACTGGGCAAGTGCGTTGCTGATTTGACGGCGGACAGGGCTGCGCTGCGCGATGCAATCGACTTTCTGATCAACGGTTATTAGAGCGCCCTCCCTGGCGCTCACCGTTTTGCCCCTACCCTCTGGCAAAGGCCGCGGCTTCAGCGACAAGCGCCGCGTCCGGACGCACGCCGGTGTAGAGCGCAAACTGCTCCACCGCCTGCAGGGCAATCACCTCCGCGCCGCTGATAACGCGCTTGTCCAGCCTCTGCGCCAGCCTGATAAGCGGGGTTTCCGGCGGTAGCGCGACCACGTCAAATACCACGGCGGCCCGTTCCACCATTGTCTGGCTAAAGGCCAGGGTTTCGCTTTCCGCACCGCCCGCCATACCGAGCGGGGTGACGTTAACGAGAATATCCGCCGCGATTCCCTCCGGCCTGGGCTGCCACTGAAAACCGTACTGCTTCGCCAGCGCCAGGCCGCGCTCGCGATGGCGGGCGGCGATAATCACATCGCGGAAACCGGCATCGCGGAAGGCGGCGATGACCGCTTTGCCCATCCCGCCGCTGCCCTGGATCATCACTTTGGCGGAGGCGTCGAGCCGACGGCTGTCAATCAGGCTTTTTACCGCGATATAGTCAGTATTCAGCCCGGTCAGCCTGCCGTCGTCGTTGACGATGGTGTTGACCGAATCAATCACCTTTGCCGAAGGGTCAAGCGCGTCGAGAAACGGTATACAGCTCTCTTTAAACGGCATCGAGACCGCGCAGCCGCGAACGCCTAATGCGCGCACGCCGTTTACCGCCGCGGCAATGTCCTGGGTCGTAAAGGCTTTATAGATATAATTCAGCCCGAGCTTTTCATACAGATAGTTATGAAAGCGGGTGCCGAAGTTGCCCGGGCGACCGGCCAGCGACATGCACAGCTGCGTATCGCGATTAATCATGAGCAATATCCTCCGCGTGGGCCAGCAGATACTCCTCCGCCTCTTTTGACCAGATACCGTGATGGCGCTCCATGATCGCCGCCAGCTGCGGATCGCGGATTTCTCCCAGCGGCGTCAGCGGGATATTTTTCCCGGTATAGACCAGCTTTTTACCGCCGCCAACCGCCGGTAAATCCAGGGTCGTCTCGCCCGCCGCGTTCAGCCCCAGAATATGGGTCACCACCTTCGCGGTCTGGACTTTTTTCGCCTGCATCAGCGCGACGGCGGCGCGCATATCGTCGGTATTGCCCCCGGAGGTGCCAACGTAGTGGGTAAAGGCGTAATGCACATCGTAAAAATTGATCGGCGCGCTGAACTGCTTATCCTGCGGACCGGCGAAGAAGTTCAGGCAGCCGTCTGCGGCCAGCAGCGAGGAAGCCAGGGTGATGAGCTGTTCATTTGGGACGAAGACGAAGATATCGTCAAAACCGTGGCCGCCGGAGAGCGCCATCAGCGTTTCGCGGCTGGCGTCACGCCCATCAAGATAGTGAATCAACGTTTGCGGCTCGGAGGGATAGTGCTGGCGCGCATAGCTGAGCTTGGGCTTATTGGTGTCGGTGACCACCAGCAGCGCCGGATTGATCGGGCCATGCAGCGCGTAGTCGATAGCCAGCAGCCCCATCGGGCCGGTGCCGCCGAGGATCAGCGTGCGCCCCTGTGGGCGAATGCCCATCACATGGTTATAGCTGCCTTCCTGCAGATGATAGTTGGCGTTGAACGCGCCGATCACGCAGGAAAGCGGTTCCACCAGCGAGCCTTCAAACCAGGTATCGCCTTCCCAGGAAAGCAAACAATCCTGTTCCATCACCTCGTTGGGGATCACCACGTGGGTGGCTTCGCCGCCGATCCACGGGAAGGAATAGCCGGGGCAGTCCGGGCGATCCGGCAGCTGCAGGTTGGCCTGAATAACATAGCGTTGACCAGCGCGAAACTTGTGCTGCCACTTTTTGCCGACGGCGATAATTTCCCCGCAGAACTCATGGCCGATGATGATCGGGTTGGTCGCCACATCGTCCGGCACCTTTTTGTGGTCCTCGCCCTGGTTCGCCTCTTTCCATGAGGAGAGGCACAGGCTGTCGGTGACCACCCGGGCGAGGATTTCATCATCCTGCATCGCCGGGAGTTCGAAGGTTTCCAGGCGCAGGTCGCGTTTGCCGTACAGGCGCAGGGCTGTTGTTTGCATATTTACCACCTCATCCCCTTCATCTTTCACATTACGGGTACGTTCGGTTGCCGCCTTGCCGTACTGCGAAATCTGTTGGGGCTAACTTGTTGAAGTAGCCCCGGCATCGTCGGGGCGGAATAATCAGGACAGGAAGCCCAGCGCGTTACCGAGTATCCCCAAACCGAACAGGGCGAAAATCAGCCATACCGGGTTCACTTTCTTATTGAGCAGACGCACCATCAGCAGGGTCAGGCCCAGGGCCAGCAGGCCGGGGCAGAGCTGATCGAGGATGTTCTGTACGGTCATGGTGACGGTCGAGCCATCGGCGCCCGGCGTTTGCGAGACCACCAGCGGTACATTGATAGTGGTCCACTTGGTGACCAGCACGCCCATCACAAACAGGCCAAGAATGGAGGCGCCTTCGGTCAGTTTTTGCAGCAGGTTACCGCCCATCTCGCTGACGATATTGACCCCTTTACGGAAGCCAAGCTGCAGCCCGTACCACTTCATAGCCAGACGCACCGCATTGAAAATAAAGAAGAACAGCAGCGGGCCAACCAGGTTTCCGGAGAGCGCCAGCGAAGCGCCGAGGGCGGCGGTAATCGGCCGCAGCGTGCCCCACACCAGCGGGTCACCCACCCCGGCCAGCGGCCCCATCAGGCCGACTTTGATCCCGTTGATGGCGCCATCGTCGATAGCGGCGCCGTTGGCCCGCGCTTCCTCCATCGCGACGGTCACGCCAATCACCGGCCCGCACACCGCCGGGGTGGTGTTAAAGAACACCAGATGGCGCTTCAGCGCGGCGACCTGATCCTCCTTCAGCGGATAGAGGCGCTTGATGGCCGGGATCATGTCGTAGCAAAAGCCAAGCCCGTGAATACGCTCGAAGTTGAATGACGCCTGCTGCAGGTTGGAGCGCAGAAACATGCTCACCAGGTCGCCTTGGGTAATTTTTCTCTGTTCCATGTTGGGCTCCATCAGTCGTCAAGCTGGTCAAGGGCGGTGGAAGAGGTGGCGGCAGCCTGCGGTTCGGGTTTGCGCCACTGTGGATTGAGCTGGATATAAATCAGCGCGATGATGACCCCTACGCCGCCGAAGGCCAGCAGGCTGAAATCGAGATAGCCGCCCGCAAGGAAGCCGAGGAAGAAGAAGGGCATCAGATACTTCACGCCCATCATGCGCAGCACCATGGCGTAGCCGACCACCACGATAAAACCGCCGGCGATTTGCAGACCGCGGGTAACGAATTCCGGGATGGCGTTGAGCATATTGCTGACCATATCCGCGCTGACAAACAGAGAAACGATGAGTGCGGGAATGGCGACGCGCAGCGCCTGAACGCTCAGCGCCGATACGTGCAGCAGATCGATTGTCCCGAAGCGCGCTTCTTCTGCTGCCTTATCCGCCGCGTGCTGAAACACCACGGTAAGGGTACGGGCGAACACGGTGAGCACCTGGCCCGCCGCGGCGACCGGCAGCGCAATCGCTATTCCAGTAGCGATACTTTGCTGGCCCACGATCACCAGGATGGCGGAGATAATGCTGGCTAACGCCGAATCCGGAGACTGCGCCGCGCCGACGTTCATCCAGCCGAGCGCAATCAGCTCCAGCGTGCCGCCGAGCATAATCCCGGTTTTTAAATCGCCGAGAATTAAGCCAATCACGGTACAGGCGATTAATGGGCGATGAGTCTGGAATTCATCCAGCACGCTGCCCATCCCGGCAATACAGGAAAAAATAAATATGGCGATGATTTGTAGGGTACTTATTTCCATAATTTTTCACCTTGAGGGTATAGAAATCCCTGCCTGTTACGGCATTTACACGCTGTCCTTCAGGCTGCCTCTTTGTTGACGACACTTTCTCGTCCCAGCCACATAGTTATCTATGCTGCTGGTGACTCGCTCATTTGTCGCCGCGATGTATCCAGAATGACAGTGTGTAATAAAACAGGAGCCTTTTATTATTCTTTTACGGACTGCTCTGCTATTTTATCGAGAATATTAACTGACGGATCCGAGGCTACGACGCGTAAATCAAGATTAACACCCAACTTATCTAACTGCTGAAAGGCATTAATATCCGCTTCGTCTAATGAGACCGCTTTGGTTAATTGTTTTTTACCCGGACGCCAGGCCATGCCGCCAATATTCAGGGTGGCTATGTTGACGCCCTGCTGCACCATGGTTAGTACGTCCTGCGGGTTGGTGAATAAATAAAAAACGGTTTCGTCCTGATATTGCGGGTTGTGATAAACGGCGACGGCTTTCTCAAGATTCACCACGTTGACCTTCATGCCCGGAGGCGCGGCCTGGCGAAGCAGCGTGCGGCGAACGTCGTCATTATAAACGTCGTCATTACAGATAATAATGCGCTGGGCGTTAGCCACTTTTGACCAAACGGTGGTGACCTGGCCGTGAATCAGGCGGTCGTCAATGCGCGCGAGCGTAATGTTCATCAGAAATCCTCCTCAACGGTTTCCGGCTGCCGCCAGGTGACGCAGCACTGGCTGGCGATGGTCTCAAGATGTTGGCACAGTTCTTCCGCATGCATCGTTTGCTGGTTATCCACCAGCTCCAGAGCCAGCGGTAGCGACAGGCCGCTGATGACCCGGAGCCGCGGGTTGCGCATCGCCAGCCCGGCGGCGGCGTTCCACGGGCTGCCGCACTGGAGATCGACGGCGATAAGCCACTCCTCCTCTTTGTGAGTACTTACCAACTTTTCAAGCTTATCGGCGATATCGCCCGCGTTTTCTCCCGGTACAAATTCCACGGCGCTAACGTTGACATCGCCGTAGACCATGCGCACCGAGTCGAGCATGGCGCAGGCTAGCTGGCCGTGGGCGCAGAAGATGACGTTAACCATTTTCCCCCCTTAGCCGCGCGTTTTTCCGCCGGCGATGTTAGTGGTTACTCCGGTCATGTAGCTGGCGCGTTCTGAGAGTAGATAGCAAACAAAATCAGCCACTTCAGTGAGTCGACCGGAGCGGCCAAGAGGAATAGAATTTTTGCTATAGCCTTCGCGCAACTGTTCGACGGTAATATTACGGGTCCAGGCCAACGCTTCTTCATACTCCGGGGTTCGCAGGCCGGTTTTTTCCAGAATGCCCGGCGCGACGCCCACCACGCGGATACCGTGCTTGCCCAGCTCTTTCGACCAGGAGCGGGTAAAGCTGTTCAGCGCGGCCTTGGTCGCGGCATAGCAGCTCTGGCCTTCCGAGCCTTCGAGGCCGCTTTCCGACGAGACGTTAACAATCACGCCGCTGCGCTGTTTAACCATCTGGCGCGCCACCGCCTGCGACATCAGGAACACGCCTTTCTGGTTGATATTGACCATTTTTTCGAATGCCGCTTCATTTAATTCATAGCGACCGGACGGTGCTTTCTCATCGACTAATAAGCGCGGGAAGTTAACGCCAGCGTTATTGACTAAACCATCGATGCGGCCAAAACGTTGAATAATATGGTCGACGGTTTTATGTACTTCGCTGGCGCTGGATATATCGGTAGGCCAGAAGTTATAATTACCGCTACTCTGATGCTTATCGCCACCGTGAATATCGATCATCTGCACGTTCGCGCCCTGGGCTAATAACTCATCGACAATCGCCAAGCCAATTCCTGATGCGCCGCCGGTCACGATAATTATTTTTTCTTTTAAATTTAACCATGTATTCATTATCGACTCCTGTTTCTTTAGATAAAGGGATCCCCCGCAGCAGCGCTGCGTGAAAACATATTCCTGAAATTTACTTCAGTAATGACTCAGCGGTTTCTCGATTCGTCACCAGACAGTTAATGTAATGACCGTTTAAGGCACCAAGAATGCCGGAGTATTTTTCCGCGCCCATCGCGATGCCTACCGAATAGCGCGCCTGTCTGAGTTTCGCCATCTCAATAGAGAGCGTTTTCTCACTCATGGCGGTCTCTACCATCAGGCCATCAATATTATAAAAGCGTGAGCAGATATCTCCGGCAACCTGGCGGGCGTTAAGATCGTCACTCTCTTCACTGCCGTAAAACGCGTGCCAGTTTGCGCCGTCGCGGATCGCCGGGGAACCAATCCCCACCAGCGCGACGTCCAGGTTATCCCAGTAGGAGGCAATCGTTTTAAAGTGCTGTGACTGCATAATACCGTTGCGAATCAATTTATTATCGAGAAGTGCCGGAAAGTCGGCGAGATGAGATTCCGCTTTCAGCTTCGCCGCTGCGCCGTAGGTCAGCGTATTCACGTGGTAGCGGCTTTCCAGTTTGCCGGAGGGGCCGCCGATAATCGGCACGCAGATAACCTGGCGGGACTGACCGGCCTGCGGCAGATTCTCCACCAGCGCGCGCACCGCCCGCCCCCAGGAGAAGCCGACGATATCGCCCGGCTCCAGCAGCCTATCAACCAATTGCGCGCCATGCTGGCCGATGAGATTGAGCTGATCCTCCTCCTGTAGAGCGTCGCTGGCCGCCACCACCACCTCTTTGAGGGCAAATTTTTGTTTTAGCTGCTGCTCAAGCCACAGATTTTCGTTGTAGTCATAGTTGATGGCGATAGTGACGATGCCCTGCTCGCGGCCGCGTTTCAACAGGCGGCTGATGGTGGTGCGATATATCCCCAGTTCGCGGGCTATCTGCGCCTGGGTCATATCCTGCTCGTAATAGAGCTGGGCGATTTTCACGATCAGACGAATATCGTCGCTGTTTTCCATCGTCACTGTCGGCTCCTGCACATTTGTGCAAATGAGAGAATGGCTGTCATGATCTGATATAACCCCATCAGCGGCCCGCTTCAAAGAAATTTTCCTCTATTTCAAGAAGGTGTTCTGACCGTTTGTGTTGCACATTTGCTTTGCTGGCAGGAGGTTGACGGCACGTTTGTGCCAGGCATGCTAACAGCCTGATTCTGCGTTATTTCGCTCAGTAAAGTTGCCGGGATCTCAAGAGTACACTTTTGTGTTGAAAGGCGGGGCAGATCACACTTAGCGCCAGGCGACGCGCGCGCGATTCTTTTTTATCGCCCGCAAGGTAGGGTATATTTCGCTTTTACAGGAGATTTTATGCTGCCCGACTCATCAACCCGACTTAATAAATACATCAGCGAGAGCGGAATTTGCTCGCGCCGTGAAGCCGATCGCTTTATTGAACAAGGCAACGTTTTTATCAACGGCAAGCGCGCCACCATTGGCGACCAGGTTAAAGCTGGCGACGTGGTAAAGGTCAATGGCCGGTTGATTGAGCCGCGCGAAGCGGACGATCTCGTCCTGATTGCGCTGAATAAACCGGTTGGCATCGTCAGCACCACCGAAGACGGCGAGCGCGACAATATTGTGGATTTCGTTAACCACAGTAAACGCATTTTCCCAATCGGTCGTCTGGATAAAGACTCCCAGGGGCTGATCTTTCTGACCAACCATGGCGATCTGGTGAATAAGATCCTGCGCGCTGGTAACGATCACGAAAAAGAGTATCTGGTCACCGTTGATAAGCTAATAACCGATGAGTTTATCCGCGGTATGGGCGCGGGGGTACCGATTCTCGGCACGGTGACGAAGAAGTGCAAAGTGAAAAAAGAAGCGCCGTTTGTATTTCGTATCACCCTGGTGCAGGGGCTGAATCGCCAGATTCGCCGGATGTGCGAACACTTTGGCTATGAAGTGACGAAGCTTGAACGGACGCGGATCATGAACGTCAGCCTGACGGGGATCCCGCTGGGAGAGTGGCGCGATCTGACCGATGATGAGCTGATCGATCTCTTTAAACTGATTGAGAGCTCATCTTCAGAAGCGAAACCGAAGGCAAAAGCAAAGCCGAAAACGGCCGGCATCAAGCGCCCGGTGGTGGCGATTGAAAAAAGCGGCGAGAAATCTTCCCGCCCGGCGTCGAACGGCAAACGCTTTACCGCGCCGGGGCGCAGAAAGAAAGGGCGTTAACGTCTGCCGCGGGTCGGCGTATTGGCCGACCAGGAAAACGAGGCCTCTGCATCCGGTTTGTATGCCTGCTTTTTCTTCAGCTGGCGGGCTTTTTTCGCCTCGGTTTCCCGCTGGAGCATCAGCTTATCGATGTACTCTTTTTTCACGCTATTGGTTTCCGCGTTAGTCAGCGGACGGCCGTGGGCGATGCGCGCGCGGTCGAGCAGGGTTTTCAGTTCTCGCTGTTCGCGCTCGGTCATCTCTTTTTGGGTGATGCGGGGGAGTGCCATAGTCGTGCCCTCAGTTAGCCTATGGCTTCAGTGTACGGTATTGGGGCTGACGTCTCACGGTAAATTATTGTGCCTCGCAGAAAATCCCGGAGGCGGTGCTGCGCACCTGTCCGGGCTACAAAACCCGCAAGCTGCACGGACCGTAGCCCGGCTAAGCGCAGCGCAAGCCGGGAAAATTACGGGTTGTTAGCTCTCTTTTACCGTTTTACGCGATTTATCAACAATAGGCTTTCCTGACCAGTAACCGGCCAGCAGCGAGCCGGACAGGTTGTGCCAGACCGAGAACAGCGCGCCGGGCAGCGCGGCCAGCGGGCCAAAGTAGATTTTCCCCAGCGCGGCAGCAAGGCCGGAGTTCTGCATTCCCACCTCGATCGCCAGCGTGCGGCAGGTGGACTCGTCAAAGCCAAACAGCCGTCCGCCCCAGTAGCCGCCGAGCAGGCCGATGGTGTTATGCAGGATGACGGCGATAATCACCACAAAGCCTACGGAAGCGATATGCGACGCGGAACCGGCCACCACGGCGCAGATAATCGCCAGAATGCAGACCATCGAAAAGGCCGGCAGGAACGGCTCAACCGCCTTGACCACTTTCGGCAGCAGATGATGCACGACCAGCCCCAGCGCAATCGGGATCACCACGATTTGCAGAATGCTGAGCAGCATCCCCATCACGTCCACCTGAATATGCGCATCTACGTACAGACGCGTCAGCAGCGGCGTGGCGACCACACCGACCAGCGTGGAAACCGACGAGATGGTGACCGAAAGCGCGACATCGCCTTTTGCCAGAAAGATCATCACGTTGGATGCCGTACCGCTGGCGACGCTGCCGACCAGCACCATCCCGGCGGAGAGCTCCGGCGGCATATGAAAAATCAGCGCCAGCAGCCAGGCGGCGAGGGGCATCACCAGGTAGTGGAGAAAAATGCCTGCGGCGACCGGCGCGGGGCGGGAAAGCACGCGCTTAAAATCGTCGACTTTCAGGTGCACGCCCATACCGAACATAATCAGCATCAGCAGCGTCGGGACCCACGGGCCAACGGGAGTGAAAGTGGATGGCGTGTAATAGGCGATAACCGAGAGCAGCAGCGCCCATAATGGGAACAGCCGCGTAAGCGTGGCGAGCATGTTGTTTTCCTTGCACGTAAGTTGTGTTTGCTTGTTATAGACCGGCCGGGATCGAGCCCGGCCATCGCTATTGTTTATCGTGCTAAGACATATTATTCAAACAAATTATGCTCATGTTCCGCTGCGGACGATCTCCCAACTGAGTCCGAAGCGCGCTAAATACTTGCGCAGACGGTCGGCATCGTTGGGATTGGCCTTTTTCTGCCGGGAGACGGCGAACAGCTCGCGTCCGGCTTCGGAGAGCGAAGCGCTGCGTTGGCAGACCGCCAGCACCGTTTCCAGCTGGCGGCGATCGAACAGATCGATTTCCATCGCAATATCAGGAGAAGATGTCGTGAGCTGCCAGCTCGCTTTCAGCAGCATTATCTCCTCTTCCGCAACGGCCAGCGTAATGCGCCCCTGCTCGGCCAGGGTCGCCATGCGCGTCACGGACGAACTAAGTTCGCGGAAATTGCCGCGCCATTGCGCCTGCGGCGAGCAGGCAAAGGCCAGATAGCGCTCGCGGGCGTCTTTATCGAAGCGGATCTGCGTCTGCCGCTCGTTGGCCAGTCGGCGTAATTCATACTCCACGTTCGGCGCAATATCTTCCCGCCGCTGCGCCAGGCCGGGGAGGGCAAAGCGCCACATATTGATGCGCGCATAAAGATCTTCGCGAAAGCGCCCCTCTGCCACCCACTGCTGCATATCGCGATGCGTGCCGGCGATCAGCTGGAAGTCGCTGTGCACCTCTTTATCCGAGCCAAACGGAAAAAAGGTTTTTTCTTCGATGGCCTTCAGCAGCATGGCCTGCTCATCCAGCCCCAGCTCGGCGATTTCATCGAGAAACAGCACGCCGCCGTCGGCTTCGCGTAATAGCCCGGCGCGAGGCGTCACCGCGCCGGTAAACGCGCCTTTGACATGGCCAAACAGCGTGGACATGGCGTTATCGCCGCGCAGCGTGGCGCAGTTCACCGCCATGAATTTTCCCGCCACCCGATGCCGCGACTGACGAAGCTGAAAAATACGTTTGGCGAGGACGGATTTACCAGCGCCCGTTGGGCCGGTAAGCAGGATCGGATCGGTCGATCGGATCGCCACGCGCTCAATACGATCGATAAGCGCGTTGAACGTCGCGTTCCGCGTCTCGATGCCTGCCTTCAGGAAGGAGACGGACTGCTGCTGCTCGCGCTGAAAGCGGCTGGTGAGCGCCGTATAGCGGCTTAAGTCCAGATCGATCACCGAATAAATACCGGCGGCGACGGCTTCATCCGCTGCGCTTTTCGGCGCAGGGCTGGTCTGCAGCAGGCTGGCGGGGAGGTAGCGCGCTTCGGTCAGCAGGAACCAGCAGATCTGCGCCACGTGGGTCCCGGTGGTGATATGCACCAGATACTCTTCGTTTTCGGTATCAAAGCGATAGTGGTTGGCAAAGTCGAGAAACGCCGCGTAGACCTCTTCAAAATCCCAGGGATCGTTTATCTCAACCGTATGCGGGCGCACTTCGGTATGCGGCGAAAGCTGGGCGATATCGTCAATCAGCTTTTGCGCCATGCTTTCATCACGCGGCTGGTGGAGGAGCTCCAGCCGGTCGACGGGAAAATCGGCCTGCTGGCATAGCCCCACGGTGGGCCGCCATTTTTTAAAGCGGTTCGCTCGCTTGCCGCGTTTATCCAGTACCGTTCCGAGGACGCCTATCACCACTCGCCGCTTTTTCATGTTTATCCCAAAAGATAAGTATCGATATTTAAAGATAAAAAAACCTGCTGGCGTGAGCAAGCGTCACGGTGTGCTTTAAAAATAAAAACTTTACTAATTAATTAGTTAAAAAATAACTTTCGCCATTTTTGTTTTTGGCACGCATCTGGCAATAGTCCTTTCGTCACGATGCTGAAGACGCAGGGGATTAAACCCCGCCGGCACGCCATGAACGGTACAGACCGTTTTTCGGGCGCGTTCCGTCAGCCGATGACCACCAATGGGTTCGATTCCCGATTTCATCTCCAATGAAAACTGGTTGTTAATCATAAAAACACAACGGGGTTGTGCGCAGTCGGCACTCCCCAAAGCTGGTCGCCGGTAAAGGCGCCGTGCCGCAGGCAAAAGGGAGTTCCCCTGCGGCTCCGCCCCTGCACCCGCGCCTGATTAAATGTAAAGGAATAAAAAATGACGAAAAAAATTACGGTACGTAAAGGTCAGCTTGGCCTTTTATCCCGCCAGGGTGACTACTATCAGGTTCTGGAAGCAGGCGAGCACCGCCTGCCGTGGTTCAACGTTCCTGACGTGCTGATCGTAAACCGGGACGGCAGCGAGGTGCCGGAAGCGCTGGCGGAGTATTTACGGCGCTTTCAGCCTGAATGGGTTGAACGCTACTGCCTGGCGGCGGATTTGACGGATATCGAAACCGGGGCGCTGTATGCCAACGGTGTGCTGCAGGACATTTTACCGCCTTCGACGCGCCGGCTGTACTGGTCCGCCGGTGACGAGATGCGGCTGCTACGTATCGATACCCGCCAGGTTGAGGTTCCGGCTGACATCATGAATGCGGTGCTGCAGCCGCGACGTCACGGGGCGGTAAAAGGCCGCGAAGCGATCCTCACCGTATCGGTGCCGGCGTGGCACGTTGGGGTGTTGAAAGTCGACGGTGAGACGCAAGCGCTGCTGCAGCCTGGCCTGAGCGCGTACTGGAAGGTCAATCATCTGGTGGAAGCGGAAGTGGTCGATACCCGCCTGCAGGTGCTGGAAGTCGGCGGTCAGGAGATTCTGACTAAAGATAAAGTGAACCTGCGTTTAAATCTGGCGGCGAACTGGCGCTATGACGATGTGCTGCGGGCGTTCGGACAGCTGACGAAGCCGCTGGATCATCTGTATCGCGAGCTGCAGTTTGCGCTGCGTGAAGCCGTCGGGACGCGAACGCTGGACGAACTGCTGGAAGACAAGAAAATCATCGATGAGGTGGTGAGCGCGCAGGTGACCGACCGTATGGCGCCGTTTGGTATTGAGGTCGCCTCGCTGGGCGTGAAGGATATTGTGCTGCCGGGTGATATGAAAACCATTCTGTCGCAACTAGTGGAAGCAGAAAAATCGGCGCAGGCGAATGTGATCCGCCGCCGTGAAGAGACCGCGGCGACCCGTTCGCTGCTCAACACCGCGAAGGTGATGGAAAATAACCCTGTCGCGCAGCGCTTAAAAGAGCTGGAAACGCTGGAAAGAGTGGCGGAACGTATCGATAAAATCTCGGTCTTTGGCGGTCTGGACCAGGTGCTGCATGGCCTGGTGAATCTAAAAGGATAATGAAAATGACGTATCACGGTGTGAATGCCGCTATGCGCCATAAGGTGCAACGGCAGTTAACGGACGTGGAGCGGCGCTACGGCGTCAGAGTGCTCTACGCCTGTGAATCCGGTAGCCGAGGCTGGGGCTTTGCCTCGCCGGACAGCGATTATGATGTGCGGTTTCTCTACGTTCATCCGCTGGAGTGGTATCTGCGGGTGGACGCGCCGCGGGACGTGATCGAATTACCCATCGATGATGAGCTGGACGTTTGCGGCTGGGAGTGGCGCAAAGCGCTGGGTCTGCTGAAAGGGGCGAATCCGACGCTGATTGAATGGTTGGATTCACCGGTGGTGTATCGGCAGGATGAGGCGACGATATCCGCGCTTAAGGCGCTGGTTCCGCAGTGGTTTTCGCCCGTCCGCGCGCGCTGGCACTACTACTCAATGGCGCGAAAAAACTTTCGCGGCTATCTGCAAAGCGACGACGTGCGGCTGAAAAAGTACTTTTACGTACTGCGCCCGCTGCTGGCCGTCCGCTGGGTTGAGGCGGGAAAAGGCGTACCGCCGATGCGCTTTGATCAACTGCTGGCGGGAAGCGAGCTGGAAACGGGGCTGCGTGAGGAAATAAACGCGCTGCTGGAACGTAAACAACGTGCGGGAGAGGCGGAGTACGGCCCGCGGCGACCATTACTGCATGCGTTTATTCAGTCCGAGCTGCTCAGAGGCGCGATCCCTCCCGCGCTGCCGGATAGCCGGACAGGGGATATTAGGGAGTTGGACAGATTGCTGATGACCACGGTGATGGGGAACTAAAAATGGCCCGGCAGAAATGACGGGCCATTTTTTCGCCATTACTCGAACAGATTATGATGCAGCTTCTGCACCACTTTTTCGGCATCCGCTCCCGGCACCAGGAAGCACAGGTTGTGGCTGGATGCGCCATAGCAAATCATTCGAATGTTGAACGGATCCAGCACGCCAAACACCTCTTTACCGACGCCGCACGCTTTCGACAGCTCATTACCAATGATGGCGACCAGCGCCAGATCCTGCTCGACCTCAACCCGGCACAGAGAGGAAAGTTCGGTCAACAGCCCTTGGGTGAGCAGGGTATCGCCAGCTGACGTTGAACCGGTGGTATCCATGGTTAGCGCCACGCTCACTTCCGACGTGGTGATCAGATCGACGGAGATGCTGTGACGCGCCAGAATACTAAACACTTCGGCCAGAAAACCACGCGAGTGCAGCATATTCAGGCTGTGCAGGGTTAGCAGCGTCTGCTTGCGGCGCAGCGCCAGCGCGCGGAACAGCGGCGGGTTTTTGGTGTTTTTGCACACCAGCGTGCCGCCGGCCTTCGGCTCTTTGCTGGAGCCGACGAATACCGGAATATCGCTGCGCACGGCGGGGAGCAGGGTGGCCGGATGCAGGACCTTCGCGCCAAAGGTCGCCATTTCCGCCGCTTCTTCAAAAGCGATAACGTCAATGCGTTTGGCTGCCGGCGCGACGCGCGGGTCGGTGGTGTAGATACCAGGAACATCGGTCCAGATATCGACGCGGGTGGCGTTTAGCGCTTCGCCGAGCAGCGCGGCGGTATAGTCGCTGCCGCCGCGGCCCAGGGTAGTGGTACGGCCTTTGGCTTCGCTGCCGATAAAGCCCTGGGTGATCACCAGCCCTTCCGCAAGGCGCGGGGTCAGCTGCTGCTGGGTTAATTCAGATAAGGCGGCGATATCCGGTTCCGCGCGGCCAAAGCGGTCGTTGGTGCGCATAATTTTGCGTACGTCGAACCACTGGGCGGCGATACCGCGCTCGCGCAGGATCTCGACAAACAGCAGGGTAGACATCAGTTCGCCGTGGCTGACCAGCTCGTCGGTTAACGCGGTTGAACTGGCCAGGGAGGCAGCTTCCGCCAGGGTGGTGATGTTTTCCAGCAGGCGCTCTATTTCATCGCGGATCACGTTCGGATAGCGCAGACGCTCCAGAATATTGAACTGGATTTGACGCATGGCATCGAGTTTCGCGAAACGTTCGCCGGGTTCCAGCCCTTCCGCTAATGCGACCAGCAGGTTGGTCACGCCCGCTGAGGCGGAAAGCACCACCACGCGGGTATTGGCATCCAACAGCGCGACGTCTACGCTGCGGTTCATGGCATCAAAATCGGCAACGCTGGTGCCGCCGAACTTGGCTACAACTAAATCTGTCATAACAACCTCGTGTCAGGGGGCCTGACTTATTAAAACGATTCCAGAAAACCAATCCTGGCGGGGCTGGACGCAACCGGATTGCAATAAAATGTCTTAATAAGCCAGGCCAAATTATTCAGCCATGGCACAAGGGAAGAGCGAAAAACAGGGTGGGCGCAGAGCGATAAACAAACTACGATGTCACCCAGAAGTGCTCCACCTTGTAGACCCGCTTGCCGATGCTTTGTATCAGCTGGCGAGTATGAAACGCCCGACTGCGAACGTTTCTGGTGACAACCCAGGGGATTCAGCCCCTGTGGCCGGTGATGAGCGTAACCAGACGCTTATTCACCTCGGCGTTGCTCCCCCTCACGTATTTTCCCCGGACTGGCTCCTCCAATACGGTTACCTGGGCAACGCACCTCTTCTGGCAATTACCGACGTCTTTCACTTTGCCAGGGGGACGCGGGACATTATACCCCCCTGCAATACCCTTTCGCTGTAGCGTGAAATGCGCGATCCATACATACCTACGTATACGTAAATACTGCCGTTATATAAAGGCTTCAGGCGAAGTATGTCAACGTCAGGGTTATGCGGATTTTTCATGGGCGGGTCGCTGACAGAAAAAAGCCTTATGATGTCTATACTATCAGGGGCGTTTTGCGCCAAATCGGTCCAATTTCTGACGCGTATCATCGGCATAACATAAAAATCATCACAATTTTTCGTCACCGGCGCTACAATCGACCGCAGTCACAATTCTCAAATCAGAAGAGTATTGCTAATGAAAAACATCAACCCAACGCAGACCTCTGCCTGGCAGGCATTACAGAAACACTTTGATGAAATGAAAGACGTTACCATCGCGGATCTGTTCGCGAAGGATAGCGATCGTTTTTCTAAATTCTCCGCCACGTTCGACGATCTGATGCTGGTGGATTTTTCCAAAAACCGCATCACCGAAGAGACGCTGGCTAAGCTGCAGGACCTGGCCAAAGAGACCTTCCTGGCAGACGCCATTAAATCCATGTTCTCCGGCGAGAAGATTAACCGCACGGAAGACCGCGCGGTGCTGCACGTTGCGCTGCGTAACCGCAGCAATACTCCGATTCTGGTTGATGGCAAAGACGTGATGCCGGAAGTGAACGCCGTGCTTGAGAAGATGAAAACCTTCTCCGAAGCCATTATCTCCGGCAACTGGAAAGGCTACACCGGTAAAGCGATTACCGACGTCGTGAACATCGGTATCGGCGGCTCCGACCTCGGCCCGTTCATGGTGACCGAAGCGCTGCGCCCGTACAAAAACCACCTGAACATGCACTTTGTTTCCAACGTCGATGGGACCCACATCGCCGAAGTGCTGAAAACGGTGAACCCGGAAACCACGCTGTTCCTGGTCGCGTCGAAAACCTTTACCACTCAGGAAACCATGACCAACGCTCACAGCGCGCGCGACTGGTTCCTGGCGACCGCCGGCGATGAGAAGCACGTAGCGAAACACTTCGCCGCGCTCTCGACCAACGGTAAAGCGGTTGGCGAGTTCGGTATTGATACCGCCAATATGTTTGAATTCTGGGACTGGGTTGGCGGCCGTTACTCTCTGTGGTCAGCCATCGGCCTGTCCATCATCCTGTCCGTCGGCTTCGACAACTTTGTTGAGCTGCTCTCCGGCGCACACGCGATGGATAAACACTTCTCCACGACCGCGCCTGAGAAAAACCTGCCGGTACTGCTGGCGCTGATCGGTATCTGGTACAACAACTTCTTCGGTGCTGAAACCGAAGCGATTCTGCCGTACGACCAGTATATGCACCGCTTTGCCGCCTACTTCCAGCAGGGCAACATGGAATCCAACGGTAAATACGTTGACCGTAACGGCAACGCCGTGGATTACCAGACGGGCCCAATCATCTGGGGCGAGCCGGGTACCAACGGTCAGCACGCGTTCTACCAGCTGATTCACCAGGGGACCAAAATGGTGCCTTGCGACTTTATCGCCCCGGCGATTACCCACAACCCGCTGTCCGACCACCATCCGAAGCTGCTGTCTAACTTCTTTGCCCAGACCGAAGCGCTGGCGTTTGGTAAATCCCGCGAAGTGGTTGAGCAGGAATATCGCGATCAGGGTAAAGATCCGGCGACCCTGGAACACGTGGTGCCGTTCAAAGTGTTTGAAGGCAACCGCCCGACCAACTCCATCCTGCTGCGTGAAATTACGCCGTTCAGCCTGGGCGCGCTGATTGCCCTGTATGAGCACAAAATCTTCACCCAGGGCGTGATTATGAACATCTTCACCTTCGACCAGTGGGGCGTGGAGCTGGGCAAACAGCTGGCTAACCGCATCCTGCCGGAGCTGAAAGATGGTTCCGAAGTGAGCAGCCACGACAGCTCCACTAACGGCCTGATTAACCGCTATAAATCCTGGCGCGCATAATCGCTAAAACGTTCGCAATGCCGGCCCATGTGGCCGGCATTTTTGTTATAGCTGGCGCAGCAGCTTTGCCGGGTTCCCGGCCCACACGCCTTTCTCAGTAATGGATTTGGTCACCACGCTGCCCGCGCCAATCACGACCCCATCGCAGATGCTGACCGCCAGAATGGTTGCGCCGCTGCCGATAGACACATCGTTGCCAATCACAATTCTTCCCCAGCTCTCGCGGTCGGCGTTGGGTTTTCCCTCGCGGAACATATCGTTGGCGAACATCACGCCGTGGCCGATAAAACAGCGCTCGCCGATGGTCACGTACTCGCAGATAAAGGTGTGGGACTGAATTTTGCTGTCGTTGCCGATGCGGGTATGGCCCTGAATCTCCACAAATGGCCCGACGAAGACGTTATCGCCAAGCGTGCAGTCGTAGAGGTTGGCGGGCTGGTAAATCACCACGTTTTCGCCGCTGGCGACGTTGCGAATGGCGGTTTCACGAAGGGTATGCATGCTGCCTCTCAGATTGGTTTAGCCAGAATATGGAGTGTGCTTTCCTGGGTTGCAGAATGAAATGCCACATCCTTCACGTGCTGCATCCCCTGGCGTTCATAAAAACGGCGGGCGCTGGTATTCGCGGCGAGCACTTCCAGCCATAGCCAGCGTTCACCCTTCTCTTTTGCTCGCGTCTCGACGGCGCGGAAAATCTGCTCGCCGTAGCGATGTCCGGTGGCGTCGGGCAGCAGATAAAGCTTATGCAGCAGCGTGCCGGAGGGACCCTCGGGATGAATATTCTGACCACAGGCGTATTTAGCAAAGCCGACAGGGCGCGCGGCTTCCGCAATCAACCAACAGCACTGCGGATCGGCCAGGCTGGGCGCCAGCGCGGCCATGGAATATTCTTGCTGCAGGTAGTGCTCCAGTTCATCGGCGTTGTGCCAGAGATGGGCAAAGTGGTGGCGATAGCTGGCATTGGCCATTTCGTTGAGCAAGGCTGCATCTTCTGGCCCTGCAATACGAATTTTGAACATGGTTGTTTCCTTTTTAACCTGTCAGTGTGGCAAGTGATTGTTACATTTACGCCGCCGGTGGCAAAAAGTTAACGAATAATGTCGATCTGGATCACACTTTTGCGTTATACAGGTCACAAATAATGATGATTATGAGGTGTATCTATGCCGCCGGTTTATCGTCCGTTGGTGAGTTTTATTGCAACCGCAATGCAAACCGTTTTGAATCTTGGCCTGCTGTGCCTGGGGGTCATTCTGATCGTATTTCTGGGCAAGGAGACGTTGCATCTGGCGCACGTCCTGTTTACGCCGGAGCCTGTCAGCAAGTACAAGCTGGTGGAGGGGCTGGTCGTCTACTTCCTCTATTTCGAGTTTATCGCGCTGATAGTGAAGTATTTTGAGTCGGGATTTCACTTCCCGCTGCGCTACTTTGTCTATATCGGCATCACCGCCATCGTCCGCCTGATCATTATCGATCATGAGTCGCCTATGGCGGTGCTGATTTACTCCGCTGCGATCCTGATTCTGGTGATTACGCTTTGGCTGTGTAATTCCAACCGCCTGAAACGCGAATAAAAAAAAGCGGCCTCCAGGGCCGCTGACCAACAGTCACAAATAGAATTTATGTAGGGTCCAGTTGAGGATAGCAGTGGCATTTGCCTTACTTTTTCAGCTGAGGGCGGCGGCGGCAATGCCCGGTTGGGGACGCGCATTGCCGCTAAACCGCCGGCCCTCATCTGAAATTTGGGGCGGGTGTTACAAAAAATTAACCTTTCACTCCGCCTGCCGTCAGGCCGTTGACCAACCAGCGCTGGGCCAGCAGGAACACTACGGTAATCGGAATAGCGGAGAGCACCGCTGCAGCGGCAAAGTCGCCCCACAGATAGTTCTGCGGGTTGAGATACTGTTGCATTCCGACCGCCAGGGTATAGCTGTTCACATCGCGCAGCAGCAGGGAGGCCACCGGTACTTCGGTAATCGCGGCGATGAACGACAGAATAAACACCACCGCCAGAATCGGTACCGACAGCGGGAGCAGCACCAGGCGGAAAGCCTGCCACGGGGTGGCGCCGTCCAGCGCCGCCGCTTCCTCCAGCGAGCCGTCGATGGTTTCGAAGTAACCTTTAATCGTCCAGACGTGCAGCGCGATACCGCCCATATAGGCGAAGATGACGCCGCCGTGGGTATTCAGGCCGACGAACGGCACGTACTGGCCGAGACGGTCAAACAGGGCATACAGCGCGACCAGCGACAGAACCGCGGGGAACATCTGGAAAATCAGCATCCCTTTCAGCAGCGTGGCTTTACCCGGGAAGCGCATACGGGCAAAAGCGTAAGCGCAGGTAGTAGAGAGCGCGACGATGCCAATGGCGGTAATGCCGGCCACCTTGATGGAGTTCCACAGCCACAGCAGGACCGGGAAGGGGGGCGGCGTGACGCGACCGTCAGCGTGTTCAACGCTGAAGCCTAACGCCAGCCGCCAGTGCTCCCAGGAGATACTTTCAGGGATCAGGCTACCGGTGGCGAAGTTCCCATCGCGCAGAGAGATAGCGATGACCATCAGCAGCGGGAACATAATCGCCGCGATAAAAATCAGCAGCAGGAGATGCGTGGTAAACAGGCGCAGCTTCTGAGATTTGGGTTGAACCATAGCCATAATCGTTATCTCCCTTAATCAAACTTCATACGTGTGGCTTTCAGGTTAACAATCGCAAGCAGGCCTACCAGCAGGAAGATCAGCGTGGCGATAGCCGCCGCGAGGCCGAAGTCCTGACCGCCGCCGCCTTCAAAGGCGATGCGGTAGGTATAGCTCACCAGCAGGTCGGTGTAGCCCGCCGGCGTGGTGGTGCCGAGCCGGTCCGGCCCGCCGTTGGTCAACAGCTGAATCAGCACGAAGTTGTTAAAGTTAAAGGCGAAGCTGGCGATCATCAGCGGCGTCAGCGGCTTGATCAGCAGCGGCAGCGTAATTTTGAAGAAGTTCTGGAACGGCGTAGCGCCATCCATTGCCGAGGCTTCGTATAAATCGTCAGGAATCGCTTTCAGCAGGCCCATGCACAGGATCATCATGTACGGATAGCCCAGCCAGGTGTTGACGATGATAATCATCGTGCGCGCGGTAGTCGGGTCGCTAAACCAGGCCGGCTTGATGCCGAACAGCGCGCTGAGCATCATGTTGATCTCGCCAAAACTCTGGTTGAACAAGCCTTTGAAAATCAGAATCGAGATAAACGACGGTACGGCATACGGCAGAATCAGCAGTACGCGGTAAATCGCTTTGCCCTTCAGGGCTTCCCACTGGACCAGACAGGCGAGCACCATGCCGACCGCAACGGTAAGAATCACGGTCAGAACGGAGAACACCACCGTCCAGACGAAAATCGCGAAGAACGGTTTCTGGATCCCTTCATCCTGGAACACGCGGGTGAAGTTATCCCAGCCGATGGTTACGGTGTAGCCCGGGCTGAGCTTTTCGCTGCCCCAGCTGCCGTCGGCGTTGATCGCCTGATAGAAACCGACCTCGGCGTTGGGACGATATTTCACGCCGCTCTGGTTGTTGGTCAGCGTACCGTCATTGGCCAGCGCGTACAGCGGTTGAGTACCGGAGAACTGACGCAGGGAGCTCATAATGACTTTGCTTTCATCCGGCAGCACGGCGGTCAGCTGGTTCAGGGCGGTACGGTTTTGCGTAATCACGCGCAGCGTGGCGCGATCGCCTTCCGGCAGGGCGTCAGCCTCTTTTAAGGCCAGTTTCTGCTCGCCGCCGAATTTAAAGGCGTCGGAAAGATAGTTTTTGCCGCTTTCGCCGTCGGTCAGCGCCAGCTTCCACTCATCTCCCGCCGGATAGAGCGCGAAGTTGTAGGATTTGCCCGCCTGGAAGGAGCGGTCCATCAGTACCTGTTGGGCGCGTTCGAAGGTCAGCTGGTTAGTGCTGCTGTAGTTGGTGAAAGCGATTGCGATCGTGCAGATCAGCGGGAACAGGACGAACAGCCCCATCCCGGCGAGACCCGGATAAACATAGCGCCAGGCGTAGGCCTTGCGATTGGAAAAAATATACAGGCCAACCGAGCTTAAAATCAGCGTCATGATGGCAAACAGGTACTCCCCCTGGGCGTACATCAAAACAACAAGGTAACCCACCAGCAGGCACAGCAAGCCGATCACAGACCATGTGAGCTGCGGGCTTTGCCACCAGTGCTTCTTTTTCACGACATCCATGGGGATCATCCTCTTTACACTTTATCCTTCGCGCTACCTCTTTGTTGGCTGCGGATGCGCACCCCAGTCACTTACTGATGTAAGCGCCTGGGGATTTGTCATCCTTGCCGCCTCGATGTAGCGCGAATGATTTCGTGTAACAACGTATTCAACAAACCTTATTCTCTAAGAAATAAGGGAAACCGTATTACTTGGTGATACGAGACTGTGCGTCTTTCAGCGCCGCTTCGACGGTCTGGCGACCGCTAGCTGCGTTGATCACTGCGGTACGAACGGCATACCAGAAGGCGGACATCTGCGGGATGTTCGGCATGATTTCGCCTTTCTGGGCGTTCGCCATGGTGGCGGCGATACGCGGATCTTTTTCCAGTTTCTCCTGGAAGGATTTCAGCGCGACCGCGCCCAGCGGTTTGTCCTTGTTCACTTCATCCAGACCCTGGTCGGTCATCAGGTAGTTTTCGAGGAACTCTTTCGCCAGTTCTTTGTTCGGGCTGGCGGCGTTAATACCGGCGCTCAGTACGCCAACGAACGGTTTAGACGCGTTGCCTTTGAAGGTCGGCAGCAGGGTAACGCCGTAGTTAACCTTGCTCTTATCGATGTTAGACCACGCCCACGGACCGTTGATGGTCATCGCGGTTTCGCCTTTGTTGAATGCCGCTTCCGCGATGGAGTAGTCGGTGTCGGCGTTCATATGCTTGTTCTTGATAAGGTCGACCAGGAAGGTCAGGCCAGCTTTCGCGCCAGCGCTATCCACGCCCACGTTTTTCACGTCGTACTTGCCGTTTTCAAACTTGAACGCATAGCCGCCGTCGGCAGCGATCAGCGGCCAGGTGAAGTACGGTTCTTGCAGGTTGAACATCAGCGCGCTCTTACCTTTCGCCTTCAGTTCTTTATCCAGCGCCGGGATCTCTTCCCAGGTTTTCGGCGGATTTGGCACCAGGTCTTTGTTATAGATCAGCGACAGCGCTTCGACGGCAACCGGGTAGGCAATCAGCTTGCCGTTATAGCGAACCGCGTCCCAGGTGAACGGATAGAGTTTGTCCTGGAAAGCTTTGTCCGGGGAGATTTCCGCCAGCAGGCCAGACTGGGCGTAGCCGCCAAAACGGTCGTGGGCCCAGAAAATGATGTCAGGGCCGTCGCCGGTCGCGGCAACCTGCGGGAATTTCTCTTCCAGCTTATCCGGATGTTCTACGGATACTTTAATGCCGGTGTCTTTTTCAAACTTTTTACCCACTTCAGCGAGGCCGTTGTAGCCTTTGTCGCCGTTAATCCAGATAACCAGCTTACCTTCTTCGATTTTTGCGAGGGCAGAGGCGGAAAACATCATCGTGGTCAATGCAGACAGCGCGAGGATGCGAGCGCCAGTTTTGATTTTCATATACCCGTCCTATTTGGTGATGTGCTCGTGGATACACTTGAGTGGCTTAACGGTGATGAGTTTCCTTTTTTAACAACCTCTTTCCATCCTCCCCATGTCTACGCCCCATCCCCCGATTGTGTGATCTCCATAGCAGAAATGCCGGTTATGAGTCCTGGAGCACATAAAAAGGCGGCCAATTTTGCAGGCTGCATCACGAAATCGGTATCGACCCGTCCCCCCCGGCGGCGAGACGTCATCTCTCATCCTCCCGTCTCCTCCCCCATGAAAAAGCCGGGGGGTGGAGGATTTACCAGACTAATGAATGCCGCATAGTCACCCCATCTTGAATGTGTCGTTAAGTGACAGGTTGTAACGAAGGGAGAAGGGCATGGCGAGCGTACAGCTGCGAAATGTAACGAAAGCCTGGGGTGACGTGGTGGTATCAAAAGATATCAATCTCGAGATCCAGGATGGGGAGTTCGTCGTGTTTGTTGGGCCATCAGGCTGCGGCAAATCCACCCTGCTGCGTATGATTGCCGGGCTGGAAACGGTGACCAGCGGCGATCTGCTGATTGGCGATACCCGAATGAATGATGTCCCGCCCGCCGAGCGCGGTATCGGGATGGTGTTTCAGTCTTATGCGCTTTACCCCCATCTTTCCGTCGCGGAAAACATGTCTTTTGGCCTGAAGCTGGCCGGCGCCAAAAAAGAGCTGATTAACCAGCGCGTGACCCAAGTGGCGGAGGTACTGCAGCTGGCCCATCTGCTGGAACGTAAGCCTAAGGCGCTTTCCGGCGGTCAGCGCCAGCGCGTGGCGATTGGCCGTACCCTGGTGGCTGAACCGCGCGTTTTCCTGCTCGATGAACCGCTTTCCAACCTTGATGCCGCGCTGCGCGTACAGATGCGCATTGAGATTTCCCGTCTGCATAAGCGTCTTGGCCGCACGATGATTTACGTGACCCACGACCAGGTCGAAGCGATGACCCTCGCCGACAAAATTGTGGTGCTCGACGCCGGTCGCGTCGCGCAGGTCGGCAAGCCTCTCGAACTCTATCACTACCCGGCGGATCGCTTCGTCGCGGGCTTTATCGGCTCGCCGAAGATGAACTTCCTGCCGGTTAAGGTCACCGCTACCGCCATTGAGCAGGTGCAGGTGGAGCTGCCGAACCGTCAGCAGGTCTGGCTGCCGGTGGACAGCGCCCGCGTTCAGGTCGGCGCCAACATGTCCTTAGGTATTCGCCCGGAACATCTGCTGCCCAGCGATATCGCCGACGTCACCCTTGAAGGTGAAGTTCAGGTGGTCGAACAGCTCGGCCACGAAACGCAAATTCATATCCAGATCCCATCCATCCGTCAAAACCTGGTTTACCGCCAGAATGACGTGGTGCTGGTAGAAGAGGGAGCCACATTCGCCATCGGTTTGCCGCCGGAGCGCTGCCATTTATTCCGTGAGGATGGCACCGCTTGTCGTCGGCTGCATAAAGAGCCGGGCGTGTAAGGCTTCCCATTAAAAAAAACGTGCACCCTGCAGCGTCGAAAAACAGGCGCAACAACAGGCGAAGCGTTCAAAGAAAAGCAATGATCTCAGGAGATAGAATGATGATTACTCTGCGCAAACTTCCACTGGCGGTCGCCGTTGCGGCAGGCGTTATGTCTGCTCAGGCGCTGGCCGTTGATTTCCACGGCTATGCTCGTTCTGGTATCGGCTGGACCGGCAGCGGCGGTGAACAACAGTGCTTCCAGGCAACCGGCGCTCAAAGTAAATACCGTCTGGGTAACGAATGTGAAACCTATGCGGAACTGAAGCTGGGCCAGGAAGTATGGAAAGAAGGTGATAAGAGCTTCTACTTCGATACCAACGTCGCTTACTCTGTGTCACAGCAGAACGACTGGGAATCCACCAGTCCGGCATTCCGTGAAGCTAACGTGCAGGGTAAAAACCTGATCGAATGGTTGCCAGGCTCCACCATCTGGGCCGGTAAGCGCTTCTACCAGCGTCATGACGTTCATATGATCGACTTCTACTACTGGGATATTTCTGGTCCTGGTGCGGGTATTGAAAACATCGATCTGGGCTTCGGTAAACTCTCTCTGGCAGCAACGCGTTCTTCTGAATCCGGCGGCTCCGGCACCTTCGCCGATCGCGACAAGTTCGGTAATCGCGTCTATGACAATATCGTGCCGAATGATGTATTCGACGTGCGTTTAGCCGGTCTGGAAACTAACCCGGGCGGCACGCTGGAACTGGGCGTTGACTACGGCCACACAAACATCCCTGATGATTACTCACTGCAGCCGGGCGCTTCCAAAGACGGCTGGATGCTCACCGCTGAGCATACTCAGAGCATGCTGAAAGGCTTTAACAAATTTGTTCTGCAGTATGCGACTGACTCTATGACCTCCAGCGGTAAAGGTGTTCCGCAGGGCGGCAGCATTAATAACGATGGATCTATGTGGCGCGTGTTGGACCACGGTGCGATCTCTCTCGGCGATAGCTGGGATCTGATGTACGTCGGTATGTACCAGGATATCGACCGCGACAACAACAATGGTACCCAGTGGTGGACCGTCGGCGTTCGTCCAATGTACAAGTGGACGCCTATCATGAGCACCCTGATGGAAATCGGCTACGACAACGTCAAATCTCAACGCACCAGCGATCGTAACAGCCAGTATAAAGTAACTCTGGCACAACAGTGGCAGGCTGGGGACAGCATCTGGTCCCGTCCGGCAATCCGCGTATTCGCAACGTACGCCAAATGGGATGAGAAATGGGGCTATAACGATAGCGGCGTAGCGTACAACGACACCAGCGCTAAAACCTTTAGCCGTGGCGATAACGACGAGTGGACCTTCGGTGCCCAGATGGAAATCTGGTGGTAATCGAATCTAACCGTTCGTAACTAAAAGAGGGGCGTAAGCCCCTCTATCTTAGGCCCAGCGCGCTATTGCCTGGCTACCGCTCGGCCATCGGAATTGAGGTGATAACAATGAAAATGAAGAAAAGTCTCGTTGCCCTCTGCCTGTCCGTCGGCCTGATGGCCTGCGTACCCGCAGTCAGTTTTGCTGATGTTAATTTCGTGCCGCAGAACACCTCTGCCGCGCCGTCGATTCCAGCCTCTGCGTTGCAGCAGCTAACCTGGACTCCGGTCGATCAATCCAAAACGCAGACGACAAAGCTCGCCGTGGCCGGACAGACGCTCAATGTCCCCGGTATCAGTGGCCCGGTCGCCGCATACAGCGTTCCGGCGAATATTGGCGAGCTCAATATTACGTTAACCAGCGAAGTGGAAAAACAAACTGCGGTATATGCGCCGAACGTGCTGATTCTTGACCAAAATATGACGCCATCCGCGTTCTTCCCCAGCAGCTACTTTACCTATCTTGAACCGGGAGTGATGAGTTCAGATCGTCTGGAAGGCGTAATGCGCCTGACTCCGGCGCTGGGACAGCAGAAAATTTATGTGCTGGTTTTTACCACGCCGCAGGATTTGCAGCAGACCACTAAATTAATCGATCCGGCGAAGGCTTATGCCAAAGGTACCGGCAATGCGGTGCCGGATATTCCGGATCCCATCGCGAAACACGTTACAAACGGTACCATTAGCCTGAAGGTGAAAACCTCTACCGCCTCCAGCGTACTGGTTGGCCCGTTGTTCGGTTCGTCAGGTCCGGGGCCTGTTACCGTCGGTAATACCGCTGCTCCTGCCTATAGCGCGCCGGTCGCCGCTCCGGCCCCGGCTCCAGCGGCGAAAAGCGAACCGATGCTCGACGATACCGAAACCTACTTCAACAACGGTATCAAGCAGGCGGTTGCGAAAGGCGATATCGACAAGGCCCTGAAATTGATGAACGAAGCTGAACGTCTTGGCTCGAAATCTGCTCGTTCCACCTTTATCAGCAGTGTAAAAGGCAAGGGGTGACCGTCTCCCCGCAATGCTGATGTTTAGGCACAGCCTTTAGGTGCGTCCGTTCGGGCGCACTTTTTTTTAGCGCGCGGCGGCCTCTGTTGCACGGCTGTTGCGCGGATGATCGTATATTGACGTTTGCCCGCCCCCCATCCTCCATTCTGCGATACAATACCTTTACGTTATGTACCGGAGATTCAGGCATGCCACATTCCGCGCTTACGCAACTGCGTGCGCTGCGTTATTTTGCCGAGATACCCCCGCTGGATGCGCATCTGCGCGACTGGCTATTGCTGGAAGACTCAATGACCAAACGCTTTGAGCAGCAGGGGAAGAAAGTCAGCGTCATCATGGTTAACGAAGGCTTTGTTGGATGCGAGGCGCTGGCCGGTGAGGAGTCCCTGTTACCGAGCGAACCCCGCTACTGGCTGCGGGAAATCATTCTTTGCGCCAACGGTGAACCCTGGCTGGCCGGTCGCACCATCGTGCCGGAATCAACGCTGAGCGGCCCTGAACTGGCGCTACAACAGCTGGGACAAACGCCGTTGGGCCGCTATCTCTTCACGTCATCGACGCTAACCCGCGATTTTATTGAAATTGGTCGTCATGCAGAGCTGTGGGGGCGCCGTTCCCGCCTCCGGTTGAGCGGCAAACCGCTGCTGCTGACGGAACTGTTTTTGCCTGCATCGCCGTTGTATTGAGAGGAAAATGAAATGGAGTGGAGTCTGACGCAGAACAAGCTGCTGGCGTTTCATCGCCTGATGCGTACTGACAAACCGATCGGCGCGCTGCTGCTGCTGTGGCCGACGCTGTGGGCGCTATGGGTGGCGACGCCGGGGATACCGCCGCTATGGATCCTCGCCGTTTTCGTCGCCGGCGTCTGGCTGATGCGCGCCGCTGGCTGCGTGGTCAACGACTATGCCGATCGCAAGTTTGACGGTCACGTCAAACGTACGGCCCGCCGCCCGCTGCCGAGCGGCGATGTGAGCGAAAAAGAGGCGCGAACGCTGTTTGTTGTGCTGGTGCTGCTTTCATTCCTGCTGGTGTTGACCCTGAACACCATGACCATTCTGCTGTCGATAGCGGCGCTGGCCCTGGCGTGGGTGTATCCGTTTATGAAACGCTACACCCACCTGCCGCAGGTCGTACTGGGCGCGGCGTTCGGCTGGTCGATCCCGATGGCGTTTTCGGCGGTGAGCGAGTCGCTGCCGCTGAGCTGCTGGCTGATGTTCCTCGCCAATATCCTATGGGCGGTGGCCTACGACACCCAGTATGCGATGGTCGATCGCGATGATGACGTCAAAATCGGTATCAAATCGACGGCGATCCTGTTTGGCGACAACGATCGCTTAATCATTGGTATCTTACAGGTGGCGGTACTGGGCCTGATGGCCGCGGTGGGCTGGCTGAGCGGGCTGGGCTGGGAGTATTACTGGTCGTTGTTTATCGCCGCGGCGCTGTTCGCCTGGCAGCAGAAGCTAATATTTAAACGCGAACGCGATGCCTGCTTTAAGGCGTTTATGAACAATAACTACGTTGGGCTGGTGCTGTTTCTTGGCCTGGCGATGGGATATATGCAGTAGCGCTGTGGGTTTCCCGGCTTGCGGCGTAAACGCCAAAGCCGGGCTACAAAACCGCATGGTCCGGTAGCCCGGCGCAGGCCGGGATATCTTGTTAAACGTTACGCTTCATCCTGGGTAACGCTTTCAATCGTTAACCGCACATCAGAAGTAATCAGATCCGCCAGCATGCGGTAGATCTTCAACGTCTCTTCCGGCTCGGCGTCGCCGGTATCGCTGATATAGCCTTCGTCGCGCAGGGTCAGCACCAGCGTGCTGAACACCGCTTTATCGAAGAACTCCGGCGCATTGATGCCGTGCAGAACGGACAGGCGCTGCGCCACGGTGCGGCTCTCTTTCTCCAGCGAACTGCGGTTGATTGACGGGTTGGCGCTCAGCAGCCAGAAGGTGATGGCGTAGCGCTGCAGCGTTTCGCGCGCGCCTGCGGCCAGCAGCTGCAGAGAACGGGCGTGAGACGGATTAACGCTCACCTCATCGTCGTTCAGGGCGATCAGACCCTGACGCTGCATCTCGGCGATCAGCGCATCGACGACGCCCGCCAGCTCCGCTTTTTCCCAACGCAGGAACAGCTCGGCCTTGAGGAACGGATAGAACATCTCGACGTGACGCAGAATTTCGGCGCGGGTAATACGACGATGCTGAGTGACGATGGCGGCTAACAGCGACGGCATCACCAGCATATGGGCGATGTTGTTGCGGTAATAGGTCATCAGGACGGCCTGCTCGCGCGGTAGAATGATGATATCGCCAATCGTATCTTTCTCGACTTCGAACTTGTTCATCTGCAGCGCGTGGTCGATAAGCTCGCTGGCTGAGGCCGCAGGCGTGGTCGCATCCGCTGAATATGGCACGTTGCGCAGCAGGGCGAGATAGCACTCCAACTGCTCGGTGAGCTGCTCGCGGGTCAGCGAACGCTGACGCGACGCCAGCAGCGCGGTACAGCACAGGTTCATGGCGTTTGCCGCGCCGGCATTATTGATGCGTACCATCAGATCCGAGGCGATGTTATTCACCGTCGGCGTCAGCCAGGAAGGACGGACCGCTTCGATAGGGTCGATAGATTCGCGCCAGTCCGGCACGTGCTGGTTCAGATAGGCCATCAGCGGCAGCGGTTCGCCGAAGTTAACGTAGCCCTGGCCGAGATTGCGCAGCTTGCTCAAGCCGCGCAGCATCTGCGGCAGACTCTCTTTCTCTTTCGTCGCGCCGCGCAGCTCTTTGGCGTAGGTGCCGACCTCCATCACGTGCTCGTAGCCGATGTAAATCGGCACCAGGGTGATAGGGCGGTTACCGCCGCGCAGCATCGCCTGGATGGTCATCGACAGGGTGCCGGTTTTCGGATCCAGCAGACGACCGGTACGTGAACGACCGCCCTCAACGAAGTACTCCACCGAATAGCCGCGGCTAAACAGCTCGCCAAGATATTCGCGGAATACGGTTGAGTAGAGCTTATTGCCCTTGAACGTGCGGCGAATAAAGAACGCGCCGCCGCGACGGAAAATCGGCCCGGCGGGCCAGAAGTTCAGGTTGATGCCGGCAGCGATATGCGGCGGCACCAGGCCCTGATGATAAATGACGTAAGAGAGCAGCAGATAGTCCATATGGCTGCGGTGGCACGGGACGTAGACTATCTCGTGGCCTTCGTGCGCCAGCTGGCGGACACGCTCGGCGTTATGGACGTTGATACCCTGATACAGCCGGTTCCAGGTAAAGCCCAGCACGCGGTCGGTCAAGCGAATCATCTCATAGGAGAAGTTCGCGGCGATCTCTTCCATCAGGGCGATAGCGTTTTGCTGAGCCTTCTCATGGGAAATTTTCTTGCTGCGCGCTTCGTCTTCTACCGCGCGGGCAATGGCTTTTGACGCCAGCAGTTTATTAAACAGATCCTGGCGCGCAGGCAGGCGCGGGCCAACCGCCGCCAGGCGCTGGCGGGCGAAGTGCATGCGCGCCACGCGGGCCAGCTTCTGAGCGATAGTTTTATCGGTACCGTGCTCGTCCGCCATCTTGCGCAGCGAGACCGAAGGCGAGAAACGGACGAAGCTATCGCGGCCCAGCCACAGAACGGCGAAGAATTTTTGAATGCCGTTGAGCATACGCAGCGGCGGGTTAACCTCGCCTTTTTCACGCCCCGGCGCGCGACCGAACATCACCGAAACCGGCACCATCTGCACGTCAAGATCGGGATGATTGCGGTGTAAATCCAGATAGTCGTGAAAGAGCTTGATAGACTCTTCTTTCGGCGTGTAATAGGTGAACACGCGCGGCCCGCCGTGGATAAATACGTAGCGCGGAAGCAGGGCGCCGTCGATCTCGAGCGGCTCCAGCGGGTCCGGTAACTCATGTTCCAGACATTGCGCGCGCAGCGTCAGCAGGTCCGCCTTCGAATTGTAGGGCAGGACGTACATAATGGGACGCGAGGTATCCAGGCCTAATTCCTGCGCAGGTTGCGCCGGAATCGACTTGCTTTTTACCAGCGCCCTTAATGGTAAATTCAGTAATTTATAGTAAATTCGTTGCCAGCCAGACATAGACGATGTGAAGCCTCTGGTTAATCATGCAAATGCGCCGCAAGAATAACAGAAAGTGCGCAAAATTTCCGTTGTAACGCGGCAAACGCGTACACTCATTGACGTCATTTACATAAAAAGGTTTGTTTGATGGCCAATAATACCACTGGGTTAACCCGAATTATTAAAGCGGCCGGGTATTCCTGGAAAGGATTCCGTGCGGCGTGGGTCAATGAGGCCGCATTTCGTCAGGAAGGCATCGCGGCCGTTATTGCCGTGGCGATCGCCTGCTGGTTAGACGTCGATGCCATCACGCGGGTGCTGCTCATTAGCTCGGTCCTGTTAGTGATGATAGTTGAAATTATCAATAGCGCGATTGAGGCGGTGGTTGACCGTATCGGTCCCGAGCATCATGAGCTTTCGGGGCGAGCGAAAGATATGGGATCGGCGGCGGTACTGCTGGCGATTATCATCGCGCTGATCGCGTGGGGAACGCTGCTGTGGGCGAACTACCGCTAAGTCTTGTCGTAGCTGCTCGCAAAACGGAAAGAAACTCCTGATTTTTGTGTGAAATGTGGTTCCAAAATCACCGTTAGCTGTATATACTCACAGCATAACTGTATATACACCCAGGGGGCGGAATGAAAGCGTTAACGACCAGGCAGCAAGAGGTGTTTGATCTCATTCGGGATCATATCAGCCAGACGGGCATGCCGCCGACGCGTGCGGAGATTGCTCAGCGCTTGGGGTTTCGCTCCCCAAACGCGGCGGAAGAGCATCTGAAAGCGCTGGCGCGTAAAGGCGCAATCGAGATCGTTTCCGGCGCCTCCCGCGGTATTCGTCTGCTGACGGAAGAAGAAACCGGTCTGCCGCTTATTGGCCGCGTCGCGGCAGGTGAGCCGCTGCTAGCGCAGCAGCACATTGAAGGCCACTACCAGGTGGACCCGGCCATGTTTAAGCCGAACGCCGATTTTCTGCTGCGTGTTAGCGGTATGTCGATGAAGGATATCGGTATTCTCGATGGCGACCTGCTGGCTGTCCATAAAACGCAGGATGTGCGCAATGGTCAGGTGGTTGTGGCGCGTATCGACGAAGAAGTGACCGTGAAGCGTCTGAAAAAACAGGGTAACGTCGTGGAATTGCTGCCGGAAAACAGCGAATTCTCGCCGATCGTGGTCGACCTTCGCGAACAAAGCTTTACTATTGAAGGCCTGGCCGTCGGCGTTATCCGCAACGGCAACTGGCAATAATCTCTTCATCTCGCAGCATCATCATCTGAAGCATGATGCTGCGTCGTTTTTCCTCATTTAGGCGCTTTCTCCATGCTTTTTAACGCCGCCGACAAAGCCCTGTGGCGCTTAGCGCTGCCCATGATCTTCTCCAATATCACCGTTCCGCTGCTGGGGCTGGTGGATACCGCCGTTATTGGTCATCTCGACAGCCCGATTTATCTGGGCGGCGTGGCGGTTGGCGCAACGGCGACCAGCTTCCTCTTTATGCTGCTCCTTTTTCTGCGTATGAGCACCACCGGGCTGACGGCGCAGGCGTTTGGCGCCAGGGATCCGCAGCGGCTGGCGCGCGCGCTGGTGCAGCCGCTGGGCCTGGCGCTGGCCGCCGGGCTGGCGATTGTGCTTTTCAGGATCCCGTTGATAAACCTGGCGCTGCATATTGTCGGCGGTAGCGAAGCGGTGCTTGAACAGGCCCGACGCTTCCTTGAGATTCGCTGGCTAAGCGCGCCGGCCTCGCTGGCGAATCTGGTTCTGCTGGGTTGGCTGCTGGGCGTACAGTACGCCAGAGCGCCGGTGATTCTGCTGGTGGTCGGCAACGTCCTCAACATTGTGCTCGATTTATGGCTGGTGATGGGCCTGCATATGAACGTGCAGGGGGCGGCGCTGGCGACGGTCATGGCAGAATACGCCACTTTCTTTATCGGACTGCTTATGGCGCGGCGCGTACTGGCGCTGCGCGGCGTATCCCTGTCGATGCTGAAAAACGCCTGGCGCGGCGATATACGCCGTCTGCTGGCGCTGAATCGCGACATCATGCTGCGCTCGCTGCTGCTACAGCTCTGCTTCGGGGCGGTGACGGTATTTGGCGCCCGCCTCGGCGCCGATATCGTCGCGGTCAATGCGGTCCTCATGACGATGCTGACCTTTACCGCCTATGCGCTGGACGGCTTTGCCTATGCCGTTGAGGCGCACTCCGGGCAGGCCTACGGCGCGCGTGACGACAGCCAACTGCTTGCGGTCTGGCATGCGGCCTGCCGCCAGTCAGGGTTGGTGGCGCTGGCGTTTGCGCTGATTTACGGCCTTGCCGGTGAACAAATTATCGCGTTGCTGACCTCGCTGCCTTCGCTACAGCAGTTGGCCGATCGCTATCTGGTCTGGCAGATGATCCTGCCGGTCATCGGCGTTTGGTGTTACCTGCTGGACGGTATGTTTATCGGCGCGACGCGCGGCGCGGAGATGCGCAACAGCATGGCGGTCGCGGCGGCAGGGTTTGCCCTGACGCTGTTAACCGTACCGGCGCTCGGTAACCACGGGCTGTGGCTGGCGCTGGCGGTATTTCTCGCCCTGCGCGGCGCTTCCCTGGCGGTTATCTGGCGGCGGCACTGGCAGCGTGGAACCTGGTTTTCATAGTGCATTTAGTTCATCTGATGGTTAAAGATTCCGAATAATAAATCTTACTCAGAATACTCATCTATAGTTAAGTCATGTCCGGTACACAGCGGGCTGTTCATTCACCGAACGATAACCGAACGATGAGGAATGCATGATGAATAAAGACGAAATCGGCGGTAACTGGAAACAGTTCAAAGGTAAAGCGAAAGAAAAATGGGGCAAGCTGACCGACGATGACATGACCGTCATTGAAGGCAAACGCGACCAGCTGGTGGGCAGAATTCAGGAACGTTACGGTTACGCCAAAGACCAGGCAGAGAAAGAAGTGACCGACTGGGAAACCAAAAACGACTATCGCTGGTAGCGAAAACGCCGTGTTTTAACCCACTGTTATTGCCTGCACGATCGGTACATGGAGGTACCGCTACCCTTGTTTCCCGCTGCGGCTAACGCCTCAGCGGGCTTTCTTTTTGATCTGGATGGTATGGTCGTGGTGGCAGTGGCCCGGCGTACTGCAGGCTTCCACTTCAACGCAGGCGGCGCACAGGCCATGAGCCTCAATGACGTTGTGGCGCAGAGCGAACCCCATTCTTGCCGCCAGCGTATGCATAATATCTTCGACGCCTTCCGCACACTCTTCTTTGACGCCGCCGCAGCGGTCGCAGATAAACATCGCCGAGCTGTGGGTTGGCTGATCGAAAAGGTGACACAGCACGTAGCTATTGGTGGATTCCACCTTATGTACGAACCCTTGCTCCAGTAAAAACTCCAGCGCCCGGTATACCGTCGGCGGTTTCGCCTGAGGTTCTTTTTCACGAAGGAGATCGAGCAGGTCATAGGCGCTGATTGCCCCTTGCTGCAGGCTCATCAAACGCAATACTTCGAGGCGCTGCGGGGTCAGGCGCACGCCACGCTGCGCGCACAGCTTTTCAGCATGCGCTAACATTTGTTGCGAAGTGGTCTTATCCATGAGCGTCCTCTGGTCGCGTGAATCTGAAACTGTTACTTTATCACGATACCGGTAAAACGCCGAGACCCGGCGGGATATAGCCGTCACACTTCGTGTGACATGTGCGTTGGTCGCCCCGGTCATACGCTTCTGGGGCGCGCTATCTTGCCGCCTTATGCTATACCTGAAGCATCTCATTTTCGGGAGAAAACGATGAAACGACCTGATTGCATACGACACTGGCGTGAACTGGAAGGTGCGGATGATTCCACCTATCCCGACAGTACTGAGCTTTTCTCCATCGGCGCGCCGCTGGCGCGCGGCCTGCGGCTGAATCGTCTGGGGATCCACCATGAACGTCTGCCGCCCGGGCGTCGTACCTCTTACCCGCATGCGGAAAGCGATGAAGAAGAGTTCATCTACGTGCTGGACGGCTATCCTGAGGTGTGGATTAACGGCTACCTCTGGAAGCTGGAGCCGGGGGATAGCGTCGGTTTTCCTGCCGGAACCGGCATTTGCCACACCTTCCTCAATAACACCGAGCAGGAGGTGCGCCTGTTAGTCGTTGGTGAGGCAAATAAGAAATTCAATCGCATCTACTACCCGCTGAACCCCGGCTATGCCGCCACGCGTCAGGATCGCTGGGTTGACCATCCGCCGCAGTTTTTTGGCCCTCACGACGGGAAGCCGCGGAAAATATAGCGTTTATGGCGGGATAAAAAAGGTGAGCGCTGACGCTATGCGTCAGTGGTTTATCTTTGTGCTATAGTAGCGCCCCTTTTTACCCGGATGCTTATTTATTCGCCATGATGTCAGAATCAACGCCTACTGCTTTCGCCGCTCACCGTTTTTCCATCGCGCCGATGCTCGACTGGACCGACAGACACTGCCGTTATTTTCTGCGTCAGCTGTCGCGCCATACGCTGCTGTATACCGAAATGGTGACCACCGGTGCGATTATTCACGGCAAGGGCGACTATCTGGCCTACAGCGAAGAAGAGCATCCGGTCGCCCTGCAGCTCGGCGGCAGCGATCCGGCTGCGCTGGCGCACTGCGCGAAGCTGGCGCAGGCGCGCGGCTATGATGAAATTAACCTGAACGTCGGCTGCCCGTCCGATCGCGTGCAGAACGGTATGTTTGGCGCCTGCCTGATGGGGAACGCGCAGCTGGTTGCCGACTGCATTAAAGCGATGCGCGACGTCGTGTCGATCCCGGTCACGGTGAAAACCCGTATTGGCATAGATGACCAGGACAGCTACGCGTTTCTGTGTGATTTTATCGAAACGGTATCCGGGAAAGGTGAATGCGAGATGTTTATCATCCACGCGCGCAAAGCCTGGCTTTCCGGTCTGAGCCCCAAGGAAAACCGCGAGATCCCGCCGCTGGATTATCCGCGCGTCTACCAGCTTAAACGTGATTTCCCGCATCTGACCATGGCGATTAACGGCGGCATTAAGTCGCTGGAAGAGGCAAAGCTGCATCTTGAGCATATGGACGGCGTGATGGTCGGTCGTGAGGCTTATCAGAATCCGGGCATTCTGGCCGCGGTGGATCGGGAAATTTTCGGCGTGGACGGCGTTGATGCCGATCCGGTCTCCGTGGTCCGGGCGATGTATCCCTACATCGAGCGCGAGCTTAGCAACGGGACTTATCTGGGACATGTGACGCGCCATATGCTGGGGCTGTTTCAGGGGATCCCCGGCGCGCGCCAGTGGCGTCGCTATCTGAGCGAAAATGCGCATAAAGCCGGGGCGGATATCAACGTGCTGGAACAGGCGCTGAAGTTGGTTGCCGATAAGCGTTAGTTTTTCGCTAAAACCTGGTCAAATTCACCACGCCCTGCACGTATCGTGTTGGGCGTTTTTGTTTTTATTCAATAAGTTATATTTGGCACGATTTTTGTAATATCCGGCAAGGTAGATAAAATTTCTTTAGGGGAAAGACGATGCTGGAACTCTTATTTGTAATTGGCTTTTTTGTCATGCTGTTGGTCACCGGCGTGTCGCTGCTGGGCATTATTGCCGCGATTGTGGTCGCGACCGCGCTGATGTTCGTCGGCGGTCTGTTTGCGTTAATGATTAAACTGCTGCCGTGGCTGCTGCTGGCCATTGTCGTGGTTTGGGTGATTCGGGCGATAAAATCGCCAGCCGCGAACCGCTATCGCGGTAATAACCGCTGGCGTTACTAAGGTATTGAGCGGTATGTCACAACCTGAAGATTTTTGCATAAAACAGCGTAGGCTTTGCTTATTAAATCTGTCACTATTAGCGCGTTAACGAATTCATCGCGCTGTACCCTACATACAGCCGAACAAAAAAAAGTAAGGGCTTCCCATGTGGAAGCCCTAAACTTTTGTGCTCCGGCCATTACGGCAAGAGCAAGCTCGAACCCTGCGTCGCCCGGCTTTCCAGCACCTCATGCGCGCGTCTGGCGTCGGTTAACGCATATTTTTGACTCTCCGCGACATCCACTTTTATCACGCCGCTGGCGATCAGCGAGAACAGCTCGTTGCTGGCTTCCGTCAGCTCTTCACGCGTGGTGATATAGCCCTGCAGAGAAGGGCGGGTGACGTACAGCGAACCCTTTTGATTGAGGATCCCGAGGTTGACGCCGGTCACCGGGCCGGAAGAGTTGCCGAAGCTCACCATCAGCCCCCGACGCTGCAGGCAGTCAAGTGAGGCTTCCCAGGTATCTTTACCGACGGAATCATACACCACGCGGACTTTCTTACCGTCGGTGATCTCTTTCAGGCGCTCGACGATATTCTCTTCGCGATAGTTAATGATCTGCCAGGCGCCGGCCTGTTTAGCGCGTTCTGCTTTTTGCGCGCTGCCGACGGTACCGATCAGTTTAGCCCCCAGCGCTTTTGCCCACTGGCAGGCGATGAGCCCGACGCCGCCGGCCGCCGCATGAAACAGGAACGGCTCGCCCGCTTTGATTTCGTAGGTTTTACGCAGCAGGTAATAGACCGTGAGCCCTTTCAGGAATGAGGCCGCCGCCTGCTCGAAAGAGATTGCGTCCGGCAAAATAGCGGCCTTATCGGCGGGGACGTTGTGCACGGCGCTATAGGCCCCCAGCGCCGATTGCGCGTAGACCACCCGATCGCCGGCTTTAATATGCTTCACGCCGCTGCCGACTTTACTTACCACGCCAGCGGCTTCGGTGCCCAGACCGCTCGGCAATGATGGCGGCGGGTAGAGGCCGCTGCGGATATAGGTATCAATGTAGTTGATGCCGATGGCCTTATTCTCTACCTGAATTTCGTGCTCTGCGGGATCTTTCGGCGTGAACTCTACCGCTTGCAGAACTTCAGGCCCTCCGTGCTGGTGAAATTCAATTCGTGTTGCCATGCTTCCCCCATAAATGTGGTAATCTTTCGACCCATTCACTATCTCGGTAACTCCATTCACTATGGCAGGAAATAAACCCTTCAACAAACCACAGACTGAACCCCGCGTGCGAGACTATCCGCTCGATGGGTTGAAGGTCCCGCCGCACTCGATTGAAGCGGAACAGTCGGTGTTGGGCGGTTTAATGCTGGATAACGAACGCTGGGACGACGTTGCCGAGCGCGTTGTTTCGGAAGATTTTTATACCCGTCCGCATCGCCATATTTTCACCGAAATGGCGCGTCTGCAGGAGTCTGGCAGCCCGATTGACCTGATTACGCTCGCGGAATCGCTGGAGCGTCAGGGTCAGCTGGACAGCGTCGGCGGCTTCGCCTATCTGGCCGAACTATCGAAAAATACGCCAAGCGCGGCGAATATCAGCGCCTATGCCGATATCGTTCGTGAACGCGCGGTCGTACGCGAAATGATCTCCGTGGCGAATGAAATCGCCGAAGCCGGTTTCGACCCCCAGGGCCGCACCAGCGAAGATCTGCTCGACCTCGCCGAATCCCGGGTGTTTAAAATTGCCGAAAGCCGCGCGAATAAAGACGAAGGGCCGAAGAATATCGCCGAGGTGCTGGACGCCACCGTGGCGCGTATTGAGCAGCTGTTCCAGCAGCCGCATGACGGCGTCACCGGGGTCAATACCGGCTATGACGATCTCAATAAAAAGACCGCCGGTCTTCAGCCGTCGGACCTGATTATCGTCGCTGCGCGTCCGTCGATGGGTAAAACGACCTTTGCGATGAACCTCGTGGAAAACGCGGCGATGCTGCAGGATAAGCCGGTACTCATCTTCAGTCTCGAGATGCCCTCGGAGCAGATTATGATGCGTTCTCTGGCCTCGCTGTCGCGCGTTGACCAGACCCGCATTCGTACCGGCCAGCTGGATGACGAAGACTGGGCGCGTATTTCCGGCACCATGGGGATCCTCCTGGAAAAGCGCAATATTTATATCGATGACTCCTCCGGCCTGACGCCGACGGAAGTGCGCTCCCGTGCGCGGCGTATTGCCCGCGAGCACGGGGGGATCGGGCTTATCATGATCGACTACTTGCAGCTGATGCGCGTGCCGTCGCTCTCCGATAACCGTACGCTGGAAATCGCCGAAATTTCGCGCTCGCTCAAGGCGCTGGCGAAGGAGCTTCAGGTGCCGGTGGTGGCGCTGTCGCAGCTTAACCGCTCGCTGGAACAGCGTGCGGATAAGCGTCCGGTGAACTCCGACCTGCGTGAATCCGGCTCCATTGAGCAGGACGCCGACTTAATCATGTTTATCTACCGTGACGAGGTTTATCACGAGAACAGTGATTTAAAAGGCATCGCCGAAATTATTATTGGTAAACAGCGTAACGGCCCTATCGGGACGGTGCGCCTGACGTTTAACGGTCAGTGGTCGCGTTTTGATAATTATGCTGGGCCACAATACGACGACGAATAAATCTCCGTCATCCTTCATGCCGCAGATGCGTTGACTACGCCTGTTCACCCCGGTCACTTAGTTTACTAAGCTCCCGGGGATTCTCAGGCTTGTCGCCTTCCTGCAACGCGAAGGATTCAGGAGATTCTTTTATTAAGGAATTCAAATGCAAGCGGCAACTGTAGTCATTAACCGCCGCGCTCTGCGACACAACCTGCAACGTCTGCGTGAACTGGCGCCCGCCAGCAAACTGGTTGCGGTGGTGAAAGCGAACGCCTACGGACACGGTCTTCTTGAGACCGCGCGAACGCTCCCTGACGCCGATGCTTTTGGCGTCGCCCGTCTTGAAGAAGCCCTACGCCTGCGCGCGGGCGGTATCGCCCAGCCGATTCTCCTGCTGGAGGGGTTCTTTGAGGCCGCCGACCTGCCGGTGATTTCCACCCAGCGCCTGCACACGGCGGTACACAGCCCGGAACAGCTGGCGGCGCTGGAGGAGGCAGATTTACCCGAGCCGGTCACCGTATGGATGAAGCTGGATACCGGGATGCATCGATTAGGCGTTCTGCCCGAACAGGCCGAAGCGTTTTATCAGCGTCTCAGCCAGTGTAAAAACGTCCGCCAGCCGGTCAACGTGGTCAGCCATTTTGCCCGTGCGGATGAGCCCGAGTGCGGCGCGACCGAACGTCAGCTGGATATCTTTACCACCTTCACGGAAGGGAAACCGGGGCTGCGCTCTATCGCCGCATCCGGCGGTATATTGCTGTGGCCGCAGTCGCATTTCGACTGGGCGCGTCCGGGGATCATTCTCTACGGCGTGTCGCCGCTCGACGGTGGCTCTACCGGCGCGGACTTTGGCTGCCAGCCGGTGATGTCTCTGACCTCGAGCCTGATCGCGGTGCGCGAGCATAAAGCCGGGGAGCCGGTGGGCTACGGCGGAACCTGGATCAGCGAGCGTGATACGCGTTTAGGGGTGGTGGCGATGGGCTACGGCGATGGTTATCCGCGCGCCGCGCTGTCCGGAACTCCGGTGCTGGTCAACGGCCGCGAAGTGCCGATTGTCGGACGCGTGGCGATGGATATGATTTGCGTCGATCTCGGGCCCGAAGCGCAGGATAAATCGGGCGACCCGGTCGTGCTGTGGGGCGAAGGCCTGCCCGTCGAGCGTATTGCCGCAATCACAAAAGTAAGTGCTTACGAACTTATTACCCGCCTGACTTCGCGGGTATCAATGAAGTACGTGGATTGATTTCAGCCAGCGCTCTTTCTCCCGGTGACGGCTGACGCCTTACCGGGGCTACGGGTTCGCTACCGGCTGCGGGCCGGTAGCCAGGATAAGGCGTTTTAAGCCGCCATCCGGGATGGGCGATCAAACCCAGCCATACGCCAACATCCTCTCGACCTTCTTTCACATCCGGTTTATTGTGTTATGACGAGCCCATGTAAACCTGGAGAAACATCCCGTGTTTCAGAAAGTTGACGCCTACGCTGGCGACCCCATTCTCTCCCTGATGGAGCGTTTCAAAGACGATCCGCGTAGTGACAAAGTAAATCTCAGCATCGGTCTTTATTACAACGAGGACGGGATTATTCCGCAGCTGCAGTCGGTTGCCGCAGCGGAGGCGCGCCTCAATGCCCAGCCGCACGGCGCCTCGGTCTATTTACCGATGGAAGGGCTGAACACCTATCGTCACGCTATCGCGCCGCTGCTGTTCGGCGCCGATCATCAGGTGCTGGCGCAAAATCGCGTGGCCTCCATTCAAACGCTGGGCGGTTCCGGCGCCCTGAAGGTGGGCGCTGATTTCCTGAAACGCTACTTCCCGGGCTCGCGCGTATGGGTGAGCGACCCGACGTGGGAAAACCACATCGCTATATTTGAAGGGGCAGGATTCGAAGTAAGTACTTACCCTTGGTTTGATGAGAAGACCAATGGCGTGCGTTTCGCGGCGTTCCTGGAAAAACTCAATTCGCTAGCGGAGCGCGATATCGTGCTGCTGCATCCGTGCTGCCATAACCCAACGGGAGCCGATCTCAGCAACGCCCAGTGGGATCAGGTGGTTGAGGTACTGAAAGCGCGTAATTTGATTCCTTTCCTCGATATCGCCTATCAGGGCTTTGGCGCCGGAATGGAAGAGGATGCTTACGCTATTCGCGCCATTGCGAACGCCGGCATGCCAATGCTGGTCAGCAACTCGTTCTCAAAAATCTTCTCCCTGTACGGCGAGCGCGTTGGCGGGCTGTCGATCGTCTGTGAAGACGCTGAAACCGCGATTCGCGTGCTGGGGCAATTAAAAGCGACCGTACGTCGCAACTACTCCAGCCCACCGAACTTTGGCGCGCAGGTGGTTGCTGCGGTGCTGAGCGACAGCGAGCTGAAAGCCTCATGGCTGGCGGAAGTGGAAGGGATGCGTACCCGTATTCTGGCCATGCGTCAGGAGCTGGTTAATGTGCTTAAAGAGACGGTGCCGGGCGGTAATTTTGACTATCTTCTGAAGCAGCGCGGAATGTTTAGCTATACCGGGTTCAGCCCGGCCCAGGTCGACCGCCTGCGCGATGAGTTTGGCGTCTACCTGATTGCCAGCGGCCGCATGTGCGTCGCGGGGCTGAATTCACGCAACGTACAGCGCGTGGCGCAGGCCTTTGCCGCGGTAATATAAATCCTTACTGACCGCTTTTACCCTCGCCAATATTTTGGTGAGGGTAATTCCCTCCCTGAAGTGTGATCATTCTCTTTTTATATGACATCTGAGCAGAAAAACCTTCCTATCCGCCTCAGCGGGGGGTAAGGTCTTGGTGCATTAATAAGCGTACACATTATTGAAAACTATAACGATTCGATTATTTAGGGAAAAATATGCGCAAGATCACCCTGGCCTTTGGGGCCATCTGCTTACTGTTCACGCTAAATAGCTCTGTCGTTGCTCGCGCCTCCACACCGCAGCCGCTGTGGACGGGCACCAATATGGCGAAACTCGCCGAACAGGCGCCAATACATTGGGTTTCCGTGGCTCAGATTGAAAATAGCCTGCTGGGACGCCAACCGATGGCGGTCGGCTTTGATATTGATGATACCGTCCTGTTCTCCAGTCCGGGCTTCTGGCGCGGGCAGAAAACCTATTCACCCGGCAGCGATGACTACCTGAAAAATCCGCAGTTCTGGGAAAAAATGAACAACGGCTGGGATGAATTCAGCATGCCGAAAGAGGTGGCGCGCCAGCTGATTGCGATGCATGTGAAGCGCGGCGATAGCATCTATTTTGTCACCGGACGCAGCCAGACCAAAACCGAAACGGTATCAAAAACCCTGCAAGACGATTTTCTCATCCCGGCAGCGAACATGAATCCGGTTATTTTTGCCGGCGATAAGCCTGGTCAGAACACCAAAACGCAGTGGCTGCAGGAGAAGGGCATTAAAGTCTTCTACGGCGATTCGGATAACGATATTTCTGCCGCCCGTGAGGTTGGCGCACGCGGGATCCGCGTCCTGCGGGCATCCAACTCTTCCTATAAGCCGCTGCCGATGGCGGGCGCTCAGGGAGAAGAGGTGATTGTGAATTCAGAATATTAAGCTGACGACGGCTTAATTATGAATTGCTAAAACGGCAGCCAGCGAGCTGCCGTTTTTTTGTGCAAAATAGCGTGCCAAAGGTTTTACCTTTTCGCTTATTGCTGCACACTTAGGAAGGTTCATTAGTAGAAGGAGTCGCCTATGTGGCATCAGCAAACCCTGACGTTAGGCCCAAAATCACGGGGCTTCCATCTGGTCACTGATGAAATTCTCGGTCAAATCCGTGAACTGTCGCGGGTGAAAACGGGCCTGCTGCATTTGCTGCTCCAGCATACATCTGCTTCCCTGACGCTTAATGAAAACTGCGATCCGACCGTCCGTTACGATATGGAGCAGCATTTTCTTACTGCCGTACCGGATAACGCGCCGTATGAACACGATTATGAAGGTCCTGATGATATGCCTTCGCACATTAAGTCGTCGATGTTGGGCGTATCGCTGATGCTGCCCGTTCGGGATGGGCGCGTCAGGCTGGGGACCTGGCAGGGTATCTGGCTCGGGGAGCATCGTATTCATGGCGGATCGCGCCATATCATCGCGACGCTGATGGGGGAATAAAAATGACAATTTCGGATTTATTGCAGTACTGCATGGCTAAGCCGGGCGCGGAACAAAGCGTACATAGCGACTGGAAAGCGACGCAAATCAAAGCGGCTGACGTACTGTTTGCGATGATAAAAGAGGTGGAGGACAACCGGCCCGCGGTCTCGTTAAAAACCAGCCCCGAGCTCGCAGAGCTGCTGAGGCAGCAGCATCGCGATGTGCGCCCCAGCAAACATCTCAATAAAGCCCACTGGAGCACGGTGTTTCTTGATGGCTCCTTGCCTGATTCACAAATTTACTATCTGGTGGATGCGTCATATCAGCAGGCGCTTGATTCTCTTACTGAGAACAAGCGTAAGCTGTTGTCATAAAGCGATATTCAACCCAGCAGCGCCATATCGATCAGACGAAGCAGCGTCGACTGAAGATGCGTCTGCATGGCGATATGCGCGTTGTTGGCGCGAATGCGGGCAATATCGCGCTGCCCTTGCAGAAGCAGAGCCAGGTCGTCATGGGTTAACCAGCCGCGCGTTTTCTCCTGCACGCGTAGATTATTCTGTCATAGCGCATCGCTATCGCTTAACGCCAGGCTAACTTGCTGACGAATCTGGCGATCTTCTTGCCTGAGTCATTGTCGGTCGACCGGCGCGGCCGCTGCATCGCTGATGAACTGCAGATAAGTTCTTCCAGCACCAGCACCAGCAGCTGCTGATATGCCGTGCTGCTGTAGCTATCAACCCAACTGCAGGCGGTCATCAAAAACAGCGCCGCGGCGAGGGGCAGGCGATAAACTCCAGGCTGTAAATACATGATGCATCCTGCAATTTATGGCTGTGGTGCTATCTGATAACAGATGCCGTCCGGCCGCAAATCACAAAATATCAGCGGGAAAAAATGAGAGGAAATGATGCCTCTTCCCGGGACGGGAAGAGGCAGATGAGATTACTTCAGCATGGGCTTGAGGAAGCGAGCCGTATAGGAGGCCTCGCACTCGGCGACCGTTTCCGGGGTACCGGAAACGAGGATCTCCCCGCCGCCGCTTCCGCCCTCCGGCCCAAGGTCAACGATCCAGTCAGCCGTCTTGATGACGTCCAGGTTGTGTTCAATCACCACGATGGTATTGCCCTGGTCGCGCAGCTGGTGCAGAACTTCCAGCAGCTGCTGAATATCGGCAAAGTGCAGACCGGTGGTCGGTTCATCAAGGATATACAGCGTTTGCCCGGTACCGCGTTTGGACAGCTCGCGCGCCAGCTTGACGCGCTGTGCTTCGCCGCCGGAGAGGGTAGTCGCTGACTGGCCCAGACGAATATAGGTCAGGCCGACGTCCATCAGCGTTTGCAGCTTACGCGCCAGCGCCGGTACCGCATCGAAGAACTCACGCGCTTCTTCGATGGTCATATCCAGCACTTCATGAATCGTTTTGCCTTTGTACTTTATCTCCAGCGTTTCGCGGTTATAGCGCTTGCCTTTGCACTGGTCGCACGGCACGTAGATATCCGGCAGGAAGTGCATCTCGACTTTGATCACGCCGTCACCCTGGCAGGCTTCACAGCGACCGCCGCGCACGTTAAAGCTGAAGCGGCCCGGCGTGTAGCCGCGCGAACGCGATTCAGGTACGCCGGCAAACAGTTCACGGACCGGCGTAAAGACGCCGGTGTAGGTTGCCGGGTTAGAACGCGGCGTACGACCGATGGGGCTCTGGTCGATATCAATGACTTTGTCGAAATGTTCCAGCCCCTGCACGTCGCGGTACGGCGCCGGTTCGGCGATAGTGGCGCCGTTGAGCTGACGCTGGGCAATCGGGAACAGCGTGTCGTTGATCAGCGTGGATTTACCCGACCCGGAAACGCCGGTAATGCAGGTGAAGAGGCCTACCGGCAGCGTCAGGGTCACGTCTTTCAGGTTATTGCCGCGCGCGCCGGACAGCTTCAGCACTTTCTCCGGATTGGCGGGCACGCGCTGTTTCGGCACTTCGATTTTACGCTTGCCGCTCATGAACTGGCCGGTCAGCGATTCCGGCACCGCCATAATATCTTCCAGCTTGCCTTCGGCCACGACCTGACCGCCGTGTACCCCGGCGCCCGGGCCGATATCGATAACGTGGTCGGCGGCGCGAATAGCGTCTTCATCGTGCTCAACGACGATCACGGTGTTGCCGAGATTTCGCAGATGGATCAGGGTGCCAAGCAGGCGTTCGTTATCGCGCTGGTGCAGGCCGATAGAGGGCTCATCCAGTACGTACATCACGCCGACCAGGCCCGCGCCGATCTGGCTGGCGAGGCGGATACGCTGCGCTTCGCCGCCGGAGAGGGTTTCCGCCGAACGGGAGAGCGTCAGGTAGTTCAGACCGACGTTGACGAGGAACTTCAGGCGATCGCCAATCTCTTTCAGAACTTTTTCAGCAATTTGCGCACGCTGGCCGGAGAGCTTCAGGTTGTTGAAGAAGTCCATCGCGTGGCCGATGCTCATGTCCGAGATGGTCGGCAGCGGGGTATTTTCCACGAACACGTGCCGCGCTTCGCGCTTCAGGCGGGTCCCTTCACAGCTGGTGCAGGGACGGTTGCTGATGAATTTCGCTAACTCTTCACGTACCGCGCTGGATTCCGTCTCTTTATAACGGCGTTCCATGTTATGCAGCACGCCTTCGAACGGATGGCGGCGCACCGAGGTATCGCCGCGATCGTTCATATATTTGAATTCAATATTCTCTTTGCCTGAGCCGTACAGGACCACTTTTTGTACGCTGCTATTCAGCGTGCCCCAGGGGGCTTCAACATCGAATTCATAATGTTCCGCCAGCGACTTCAGCATCTGGAAGTAGTAAAAATTGCGCCGATCCCAGCCGCGAATCGCCCCGCCCGCCAGCGACAGCTCAGGGTTCTGAATCACGCGTTCCGGGTCAAAATACTGCTGCACGCCGAGGCCGTCGCAGGTCGGGCAAGCGCCCGCCGGGTTGTTGAAGGAGAACAGGCGCGGTTCCAGTTCGCGCATGCTGTAGCCGCAAATCGGGCAGGCGAAGTTGGCGGAAAACAGCAGCTCTTCAGCTTTCGGATCGTCCATATTGGCGACGATGGCGGTGCCGCCCGACAGCTCCAGCGCGGTTTCAAAAGACTCGGCCAGGCGCGTGCTGAGATCGTCGCGCACCTTAAAGCGGTCAATCACCACTTCAATAGTGTGTTTCTTCTGCAGCTCCAGCTTTGGCGGATCGGAGAGATCGCAGACCTCGCCGTCGATCCTCGCGCGGATGTAGCCCTGCCCGGCAAGGTTTTCCAGGGTTTTGTTATGTTCGCCTTTGCGCTCTTTAATGATTGGCGCCAGCAGCATCAGGCGCTGGCCTTCAGGCTGGGAGAGCACGTTATCGACCATCTGGCTCACGGTCTGCGCCGCCAGCGGGACGTCGTGATCCGGGCAACGCGGCTCGCCGACGCGAGCGTACAGCAGGCGCAGGTAGTCGTGAATTTCGGTAATGGTGCCTACCGTTGAACGGGGGTTGTGGGACGTTGATTTCTGTTCAATGGAAATCGCCGGCGACAGCCCTTCAATATGGTCGACATCGGGCTTCTCCATCAGCGACAGGAACTGCCGCGCGTAGGCGGAGAGCGACTCAACGTAGCGACGCTGCCCTTCGGCATACAACGTGTCGAAAGCCAATGAGGATTTGCCTGAACCCGAAAGCCCGGTGACGACAATGAGTTTGTCGCGCGGGATGACGAGGTTGATATTTTTGAGATTGTGGGTGCGGGCGCCCCGAACTTCGATCTTATCCATTCACCTTTCCCGGTAGATACGCGGATTGCCTGGTTTGTTAGAAGGACAAACGGCAGAAACGGCTAATTATGACACAATTTAACCTGTTTGAATATACAGTATTGGAATGCATTTTCCGGCGGGATGTGTAAAAATGTCGCACCGCGAGAGTTATCTGGAACCTACTTCCCAGCTATCAACATAGCACCTGGAAATGGTACACTCGCGCGTTTACACTATTAAGAAACGCATTCAGGAGACACAAACATGGCCAGCAGAGGCGTAAACAAGGTGATTCTCGTCGGTAATCTGGGCCAGGACCCGGAAGTACGCTACATGCCGAGTGGTGGCGCAGTTGCCAACATTACGCTGGCTACTTCCGAATCCTGGCGTGATAAAGCGACCGGTGAGATGAAAGAGCAGACCGAATGGCACCGCGTTGTGCTGTTCGGCAAACTGGCGGAAGTGGCCGGCGAGTATCTGCGTAAAGGTTCTCAGGTCTACATTGAAGGCCAGCTGCGTACGCGTAAATGGACTGACCAATCCGGTCAGGAAAAATACACCACCGAAGTTGTGGTTAACGTTGGCGGCACGATGCAAATGCTCGGCGGTCGTCAGCAGGGCGCAGGCGCCCCGGCAGGCGGCGGTCAGCAGCAGGGCGGTTGGGGTCAGCCTCAGCAGCCGCAGGGCGGAAACCAGTTCAGCGGCGGCGCGCAGTCTCGTCCGCAGCAGCAGGCTCCGGCAGCCCCTTCCAATGAGCCGCCGATGGACTTTGACGACGATATCCCGTTCTAATCGCGATTAACCGTTGTGAAGTCAGTTCTGAAAAAGCCCCAGCCCGGGGCTTTTTCTATTTTGAAACGCGGTTTTTCAGCGCTATTTCACCGTGAAGCGGGCGTGGCCGCAGCGGCTGGCGTAGCTGTCGCGGGCGGCATGACCGGATTTTTGGCGGCCGCTGTCGCCAGCTGCTTGCGCGCCATTTCATCCACAATCAGCCGGTAAGCGATGTAATATTTATAGATATTGCTGACATAGCTTACGGTCTCGGAACCGATCTTCTCGGCGGCCAGATACTCCACGTTGCCAAACCAGACGTTTGGATCAAAACCGCGTTTTTTGGTATCCGCCCGTAGCCGGGCAATGCGCGCGGGGCCCGCGTTATAGGAGGCGAACGAGAAAAGCGCCTTATCAAGCTGGGTCATCGGTTCATCGCCATAGTAGCGGTCTATCATCCAGCGCATATATTTCACCCCGGCGTGAATATTGGGGTCGAGCAGTTTAATATCGCCGACGTTCAGCTCCCTACCGGTGCCCGGCATTACCTGCATAACGCCAATCGCGCCGACGTGGCTACGTACAGACTGATTAAGCCGCGACTCCTGATAGCCCTGCGCCGCCATCAGCAGCCAGTCAACGTCGTAGCGATCGCCATATTTGCGGAAGATCTCCACCATGGTCAGAAATTTACGCCGCTCTTTTTGCGCTGCCGCGTTTTTAACGTATCGGGCATCCTTCAGGTAGCGCAGCAGAATCGTATTACCCAGCTTGCTGCCCTGACGATTTTTGTTGATGAATTCATTAAGCAAGGCCAGCAGCCGCGGGCTGTTGTTGCGTACCGCCCAGCCGATATTGCCTTCGTTGCGCAGAATGATGTTTTGATGAACCTGAATGCTGGGGAAGACCTGCTTCCAGAACAGTGCCTTGTGGCGGTCGACGACGGTCAAGGGAATCAGGCCCGCGCTGAGCATCTCTATCAGATCTTCATCCTCCAGCGCTTCGGGCGCCGATGTGAGGGTGATGGGAGGCAAAGATTGCTGCGCAAAGCGCGCGTTGAGCGCAACCAGGCTCTCGTAATAGCTCGATGAGGTACGCACAAAGACCGTTTTACCGGAAAGCTGCTGCAGATTTTCCACTTTGGGGGAACCCGGGCCGGAAAGGAGCAGCTCCTGAACGTGAGAGTATATCGGCGCGGTAAAGGTCATCTCCTGCTGGCGGGCAGCGGTCTCCGTCAGGTTGGCGGCGATAATATCCCCTTTACCGGCGTTAAGCGCGCTGATGAGCTGGTCGCGGGCAACTGGCACAAAGATGATACGGACCTTAAGATGACGATGTTTAAGCTTTTTCTCCTTCGCCAGGCTTTGGTTAAGGCTACGTTCAAACTCCATAAAAATATCGTGAGTGGCGCCACGCTGAGTGCCTTTGTTAATAAAGAAAAAGGTTTTGCTGAAGGTGGTTAATACGCGAATAGTTCGCCGGTCGAGCATTCCGGGTAAATCTCCCTTCCAGGGCTGTAGCATATCGTCAACGTCGACCTTCAGGGCCTCTCGTTCCTCTGGCTCTGACAGTTTGTTCTCAGCGGCGGCGTAAACGGAGGTGAAGCATAGCAGGGCGGCAAAGCATGCGAGCCCGCCGACAAGGTATCGATAGAACGATGAAGTGTTCATGGCGCGGTGCTCCGCAGGGGGATTTTCTTATTTTAGTCAATTCCACGCCGTTAGCATCCCCGGCGATCGCGTATGCGAGTCGGCTAGTCCGCTATTTTAATTATTCTATTAATTTACAATGACGATATTTATCGTGAAATAATAAACCCACACGCCCTAATTAATTATGGAGATAATATGTCTGAATTGTGTTTTTTTAATGTGGATATACTTCAGTTATTTAACTGTTCTAAAAATAAAAAACGACTTTAGCTCTCTTATCTTTTTGTTTTTATTGATTTGTTAAAAATTATCCGTGCGGTGGATAATTATCCACTTGATAATAAATCTCATTTCTAATAACGTTGTGTGGCACAAGACTCCTATTACTGCTGTTCGGCGAATGCTGTCAAAGAATAGCACGGTGCGTTTATTTCTTCATTTTTGCCAGAGTAATAAATCTATTTTGGCTGCTCATTATTTATTGCTATTCCGCTATTTAAGCGGGAGGGCCCGGCTACGCCAAAAGCAGAGATACTGCGCTTGCATAAAAGTCATTACCGTTGTTTATCTGACTGATGAAGAAGACGTGCCCCGACAGCTAAAAAGAAAAACAGGGCATATTCCATGAAATACGATTCACACTACTCGCTGGCCGTACTAATCCCGATGGTCATCTGGGGAGGGACGCTGCCGGTTCAGGCCGCTGATGGCAGCATGCCAGACGATACGAAGATATCTGAAACGGCTGCGGTAAATGACGATGAAACGATGGTGGTCACCGCGGCGGCGCAGACGCTGCAAGCCCCCGGCGTATCGACCATCACCGCTGAGGAGATCCGTAAACATCCGCCCGCGCGTGATGTCTCCGAGCTGATTCGTACCCAGCCCGGCGTCAACCTCACCGGTAACTCCACCAGCGGCCAGCGCGGTAATAACCGCCAGGTCGATATTCGCGGCATGGGACCGGAGAACACCCTGATTCTGGTGGATGGTAAACCGGTGACCAGTCGTAATTCCGTGCGCTATGGCTGGCGCGGCGACCGCGATACGCGCGGTGATACCAGCTGGGTACCGGCGGAAATGATCGATCATATCGACGTGATTCGCGGCCCTGCGGCGGCCCGCTACGGTAACGGCGCGATGGGCGGGGTGGTGAGTATCGTCACAAAACCGGCCACCAGCGAGTGGCATGGGTCCTGGAATACCTATATGAACGCACCTCAGCATCGTAAAGAGGGCGCGACGAAGCGGACAAACTTCAGCCTCAATGGTCCGCTATCGGATGAGGTCAGCTTTAATTTATGGGGAAACCTGAGCAAAACGCAGGCCGATGCCCAGGATGTCAACGCTGGCCACGAAGCGGCGCGAACCGGTAGCTATGCGGGATCGTATCCTGCAGGGCGCGAAGGCGTGGTGAATAAAGATATCCACGGTAAGCTGCGCTGGGAATTTGCGCCGATGCAGGCGCTGGAGTTTGAAACCGGCTACAGTCGCCAGGGCAACCTGTATGCAGGCGACACGCAGAATACCAACACCAGCACGCTGGTGAAAAGTCTGTACGGGAAAGAGACCAACCGCCTCTATCGCCAGACGTATGGCGTCACGTGGACCGGCGGCTGGGATAACGGCGTGACCAGCAATACCTGGGCGCAGTATGAGCACACCCGTAACTCGCGTATGAACGAGGGACTGGCTGGCGGAACGGAAGGGATCTTCTCCAGCAGCGAATTCTCCGATATCGACCTGTCGGATGTGCTGCTGCACAGCGAGGTGAATATTCCGTTTACCCTGGGATTCGAACAGAATCTGACGCTGGGTACCGAGTGGAACCAGCAGCGGATGAAAGATGGCGTGTCGACCACCCAGTCGCTCTCTTATGGCTCCATTGACGGTATGTCGGCAACCGGACGCAGCCCCTATTCCAGCGCCGAGATTTTCTCGCTGTTTACCGAAGACAATATCGCGCTGACCGAGAGCACTATGCTGACGCCGGCCCTGCGCTTCGACCATCACAGCATCGTCGGCAATAACTGGAGCCCCTCGCTGAATCTCTCGCAGGGGCTGTCGGATGACTGGACGCTGAAGCTTGGCATCGCCCGCGCGTATAAAGCGCCGAACCTTTACCAGCTCAACCCGAACTATATTCTCTACAGCAACGGCCAGGGCTGTTATGCCAGCAGCTCAGCCTGTTACCTGATGGGGAACAGCGATCTGAAGGCGGAAACCAGCGTCAATAAAGAGATTGGCCTTGAGTATAAGCACAACGGCTATCAGGCGGGGCTGACCTGGTTCCGTAACGACTACCATAACAAGATTGAGTCGGGCTACTCGGCGGTGGGGACGGCCAGCAATGGCACCACCAATATTTACCAATGGGAAAACGTACCGAAGGCACTGGTTGAAGGGCTGGAAGGTTCGCTGAATCTCCCGGTAAGTGAAACGGTCAACTGGAGCAACAACCTGACGTGGATGCTGCAGAGTAAGAACAAGACCACCGGCGATCGCCTGTCGGTGATCCCGCAGTTTACGCTGAACTCGACCGTCAGCTGGCAGGTACGCGACGATCTTTCGTTGCAGAGCACTTTCACCTGGTACGGCCGTCAGAAACCTAAACGTTTCAACTATAAAGGCGAGGCGGTATCCGGCAGCGAATTAAATGAAGTGAGCCCGTACAGCATTGTCGGGCTCAGCGCGACCTGGGATGTGAATAAAAACCTGAGCCTGACCAGCGGAGTGGATAATCTGTTCGATATTCGTCACTACCGTGCCGGTAATGCGCAGACAACGGGGAATTCGACGACCGGCGCTTATCTGTATGGCGCAGGGGCGGAGACCTATAATGAATCGGGCCGGACGTTTTATATCAGCGTGAATACGCATTTCTGATCAACCACCCAATCATCCGCCGGAATAATGAACTATTCCGGTTTTTTTATTTTAGCGTCAAGGACATTGGGTTCGGATATAAATTATGACAAAATCTCCATGGCCTCTACACAATTAATTCAACATAGCAGCTTACACTGCTTCCTGTTGATCGGGTCTGCCTGATCCCAGAAACGATTAACGGTGGCATCCTGCCATTTCCATTCTAAAGTTGTTCCTCTTCCCCCTTCCATTCCCAACCGCAGCAATGCGGAGGAGGGGGAGCCTCTATCATCATATATTCAGGATTTTGCGCAGCTGGGCTGGCGTCATCATATAGTACCTTTTAAAGGTGCGGTTAAAGGCGCTGATATCTTCATAGCCCGCCAGAATACAAATATCAACGATGCGAAAAGCCGGTTTAACCTTTAATAAATCAAGGGCTAATTGCATCCGCTGCTGGCGGATATAGGCCATTGGCGACATATTAAAATAGTGACGAAACAGGCGAAATAGGTGCCATTCGGAATAGCCGGAAAAGAGGCTCAGCGCCCGCATGGTGAGCTTCTTCTCAAGGTTGTTTTTTATCCAGCGCACCAGCTCGCTCAGCACTGAACGCTGAATTTCATTTCGTGGCATGATATCGACTCATTTCATTATGATGGCAATCTGGCTGCATAATTTATTCACTATCTCTTCATTTTATCTACGGGGTTATAGGTTAGTTTGTGGCTGTTCCTGGTTTATCCCAGAGAGCATCATTCCTAACAAGATCTTTTTCCCCCTTTCAACCAATGCGAAAGGGGGCTTTTTATTTTTTTAATTAAAAAACAGGCGGTGTAGAATTTTAATGTTGCCTGGAAATGCTTATCTGACTGGGTGGGGGAAAGAAAGTTCCATTAAAAAATAATTTTTTCAACATTCTCACACATCCATTTTTTCTCCATTTTCTCGTCATAATTGCGTGCAATTCTGCGCCTCGTTCAGGTTATTTAAAACTGCGTCATAATTTGTCTGGCGCACTGAACTGCATTATTCCCAGCAGGATATCTGCTATTGCCAAATATCTTTTAGACGACACCTCCATGCTAAAAAAAACGAGTCTCATCGCCGGTCTATTGATTTCCCCTTTAACGCTTTACGCATCAACCGCCTATACGGTAGATGACATTCGTTTCGAGGGGCTACAGCGCGTTACCGTTGGCGCTGCGCTACTGAGCATGCCTGTTCATACGGGAGAAGAGGTTTCTAATGAGGATATCAGCGATTCGGTCCGCGCCCTCTATGCCAGCGGCAACTTTGAGAACGTGCAGATCCTGCGCGATGGCAGCACGCTGGTGGTGCAGGTTACAGAGCGGCCAAGCATCGCTAAAATCAGCTTTTCCGGGAATAAATCCGTTAAGGATGATGCCCTCAAAGAGAATCTGGCCGCCACAGGTATTGAAGAGGGCAGCGCGTTGGATCGCAATGCGCTCACGGAAATAGAAAAAGGGCTCCAGGATTTTTATTACAGCGTCGGGAAATATAGCGCTCAGGTTCACGCTGTCGTCACGCCGCTGCCGCGTAATCGCGTTGATTTAACCTTTGTATTTCAGGAAGGGGTATCGGCAAAAATCGCGCAAATTAATATTATTGGCAACCAGGCTTTTAGCACAGAAACGTTGCTGGACCAGCTGCAGCTACGCGACAGCGTTCCGTGGTGGAACGTGATTGGCGATAAGAAATACCAAAAGCAAAAGATGGCGGCGGATCTGGAGACCATTCGTAGCTATTATCTCGATCGCGGCTATGCGCGTTTTACCATTAATTCGAGTCAGGTCAGTATTACCCCAGATAAAAAATCGCTGTATATCACGATCAATCTTAGCGAAGGCGATCGTTATAAAGTGACCAGTACGGTCGTGACCGGCGACATGGCGCAGCATAGCCAGGAAATTGAAGCGCTGGTGAAGCCTTTAGCGGGGAAATGGTACAGCGGCGCGGAAATTACGGCGTCTGAGAACAGCATTAAGACGCTACTGGGAAAATACGGCTATGCCTGGCCGCAGGTGAACACCGCGCCGGATATTGATGAGGCGAAAAAAAACGTCGTTTTGCATATTAACGTGGATGCCGGCCGCCGTTATTCGGTGCGTCAGATTCGCTTTGAGGGTAACGATACTTCCCGCGATGCAGTGCTGCGTCGCGAAATGCGCCAGATGGAAGGCGCGTGGCTGAATGACGAGAAGGTCGAGCAGGGAAAAACGCGGCTGGATCGTAGCGGATTTTTCGAAACCGTCGACAAGCAGATCGTTCCGGTTAGCGGTAGTCAGGATCAGGTGGACGTGGTCTATAAGGTGAAGGAGCGCAATACCGGCTCCTTTAACGTGGGTCTGGGCTTCGGTACCGACAGCGGCGTGAGTTACCAGCTCGGCGTCACGCAGGATAACTGGCTGGGGAGCGGCAATAGCGTCAGCTTCAACGGCACGCGCAACAGCTACCAGTCCTATATTGAGCTGGGGGCGACGAATCCTTACTTCACCGTGGATGGCATCAGCCTCGGCGGCAAAATCTTCTACAACAGTTACGATGCTTCTGATGCCGATTCCGGCAGCTACAACCAGCAAAGCTACGGCGTTGGCAGTACGCTGGGGTTCCCGATTAGCGAGAATAACGCTCTTAACCTGGGCCTGGACTATGTCCATAACCGCCTGACCAATATGGACCCGGAGCTCACCACCTGGCGCTATCTTAACTCGCGGGGTATCTATCCTGACGTCGTCACCAAAGATGGCGACAGCGGCGCCACCTATAGCGCCAATGACTATTTTGCCAGCGTTGGCTGGAGCTATAACAACCTCGATCGCGGCTTCTTCCCGCGCGCGGGGAATAAAAGCAGCCTGACCGCCAAGGTTACCGTGCCCGGTTCGGATAACAGCTATTACAAAGTCACTTTCGATACCACCCAATATATGCCGCTGACCGAGAGCAAAAGCTGGGTGTGGATGGAGCACCTGCGCGCGGGCTATGCCGATGGGCTGAACGGCAAATCGGTACCGTTTTATGATAATTTTTATGCCGGCGGATCGTCGTCGGTTCGCGGTTTTTCGTCGAATACGATTGGCCCAAAAGCGGCTTATTATCGTTGTAATGGTTCTGAAAGCAGCTACAGCGCCTGTCCGCTGGACTCGTCTTCCGATGCGGTTGGCGGTAACGCGATGGCGGTGCTGAACAGCGAGTTTATTGTGCCGACGCCGTTTGTGAATGACAAATACGCTGACAGCCTGCGGACGTCGCTGTTCCTCGATGCCGGTACGGTATGGAGCACCTCCTGGCAAAATACCGCCCAGACGCTGGCGGCCGGGATCCCTGACTATGGCGATCCGTCGCATATCCGGATGTCCGCCGGGATTGCGGTGCAGTGGATGTCGCCATTAGGCCCGCTGGTATTCTCATGGGCCGAGCCGTTTAAAAAATACGATGGGGATAAAGCTGAACAGTTCCAGTTTAATATTGGTAAAACATGGTGATACCGGCGTTTAATATGCGCACAATAGCTTAGATATTTTTGATTTATTCCCAGTGTAATATTACAGGCTACTGCTGTTGGTAGCCTGTAATTTATTGTCAATATATTCTTATTTATGTATGCTCATGACTGGTGCTGCCGTTGATTATTATGACTAACCATTCATTGTTATAATGCAATATTCACGCTACATCTTAGTGAGTATAAAGCACTTTGAGCATTGTCTGATATCACATTATTAATCGATCGCCTTGCGGTTAGCTATGATGAATGCTATCAATAATAGAGTCATTAATCAGCAATGCACGCAAGGATAGAAAATGAAATGGACTATTCATAATACTCTTGTCTGCCCACATTCCGGGGTGGCTTTTTCCTCAATTTCCAGCCTACGGTTTTTAAAGTTTATTCTTTGGTATGAGGCCGACATTTTATTACTGCCGGGCGAGTCGATAAAACTCTACTCATCGAGTGTGTTAATCAACGAGCAATATCACGCGGTAAAAGTTTATAACATCACGCGATACGATGAGGCGCAGTGGGAGAAGCTGCGGGAGCGGCCTTCCTGCCCTTATCATTCTACCGCCACGACGGCAGACTCCTGCCGTTACCAGGCGCTCTGTGCCATAAAACGCTGCCCGAACGACTTTCCACGCGCAGTACCGGGGCTGCCGTCGGGGCAGCGCGATCTGGGCCAGCGGATGCGTTAAAACCTGGCGGCTACCTTGCCATCGCTGCGGTTTATGCTGGTGATGTATTTAGCTGTCGCAGAGGAGGGAATTGCTGCGCACCTGTCCGGGCCAGGGCGTTACTGCCCGGACAGGTACACCGGCGCCCGGCCAGGGCGGGCGGACATCAGGTCATCATCATCGGCCATTCAGGCGGAGTCTGGCTCATGACTTCAATCATCACGTCCTTGATATTGCCCCAGATTTTCGCCACGTCCAGCAGCGTGATGCCTAACAGACCGGTGGCGAACCAGCAGGCCGCGGCCAGGCCCATACAGCTACAAATCACCGCTAAACCGGCATAATCGCTTTTACGTAGCTGAATGTTTAACGAGCTGGCCAGAAACATCAGCACTGCGCTCACGAGCGGCCAGCGCAAAAGTACGACACTGGTAGTAATGGAAGCCATCAACCTATCCTCAACGAAATTTGGGAGCCTGTGACAACCGGGTGAGACTGACGATGGTACGGTGCTCTGGCTATCTTCAGGCAAACAAGATCGTAATGAAACAACGTTTTTGTTTCATCAACTAATGTGAACTATATCACACTTGTTCTTTTATTGACCAGCCCAAAAAAGGTCTTTTATGGCGCCTGTTAACCATTCAAATAGCATGGTTAATAGGGAGGGGTAGGATTCTTCTTTCAGCGTGAAGGCCGATTATAAGGGATTCCCGGCGACTTTTCTTTTTTATATAGGTTTATGTTCTACGGATTTTGTTACTTATTCCGGCTAATTATACGGATAAACCGAATAACATAGTGGAGCTAATCTCATTCTGTTGAGAATGTTTCTCCAGACTTCTATAAGCCAGTATTATTCATAATTCATCGTCATGAGGTTTTTACGTCAAAGCATGGGTTGCTGAGATGCCCTGATTCATATCAAAGTAAGCAGAGTCATCGGGGTAGCTCACCTTGATTAAGGCGTATCGCATGGATAAGAAGCGGAAATGAATCATAGCGCGCCACGTAAGGCGTTGAGAATATTTGGCATCGTGTTAGTCATTCTGCTACCGGTGCTGCTGGCGTTGTGGTTTGCGCAGATACGCGCCAAAGCGGAAACCGGCGATCAGCTGCGGTTGTTTTCTCGGCTGGCGCTGCAAAAAACGGAGTTGGTGATTCGTGAGGCCGACGAAGCGCGGGATAAAGCCCGTTTGTATCAGGGAGAGATATGTTCGCCGCAGCATCAGCAATATCTGCTCGGGATTGTTCGCGGCCTGCTCTATATCGACGATTTAATCTACGCCAACGGCACCCATTTTTTCTGCTCCACCACGGTACGCCGCCCGACGGGGTGGCGAATTCCGGCCGCAACCTATACCAAAAAGCCGGATATCGCGATTTACTACTACCGCGAAACGCCTTTCTACCCAGACTACGCGATGAACTATATGCAGCGCGGCAACTATGTGGTGGTGGTGAATCCGCTCTCATACAGCGCGTTGATAACCAGCGACCGCAACCTCGCCTGGGGCGTTTTTGACACCAAAACCCGGCAGTTTTTTTCCGTCAGCAAGAATGCCGACCCCGCTGAGCTGCATCGTCTGATTCGCGCTGAAGAGGCTTTATTTCATCAGGATGGCCGCGTTTATACCATCGCCCATTCCAGCGTTCGCCCGATAGCCGTCATTATGTCGACCTCGCGCGTCAGCTATTATCAGAATTTTTATAACCAGGTCACGTTGACGTTACCGCTGGGGCTGATTTGCAGCGTATTGCTTTTACTGGTGTGGTCGCGCACCCGGCAGCAGTACCACTCTCCGCGCAAGATGCTGCAGCGGGCGTTGAGCCGTCGCCAGCTGTGCCTGCACTATCAGCCGGTTATCGATATTAAAAATCACCGCTGCGTCGGTACCGAAGCATTATTGCGCTGGCCGGGTTTTGATGGCCCGGTGATGAGCCCGGCGGAGTTTATTCCGCTGGCGGAAAACGAAGGGATGATCGCGCAGGTCACCGACTATGTGATAGAAGAGGTTTTTGCCGATCTTGGCGAGTTTCTGGCACGGCAGCCGCATCTGTACGTGGCGATTAACCTTTCCGCTTCCGATTTCCATTCTGCGCGCCTGATTGAGAACATCAACGAGAAGATCCGCCGCTACGCGGTCAAAGCGGAGCAAATTAAAATTGAAGTGACCGAACGCGGGTTTATCGACGTGGCGAAAACGACGCCGGTGATTCAGGCGTTCCGCGAGGCGGGATATGAAATCGCCATTGATGATTTCGGTACCGGGTACTCCAACCTGAACAACCTCCATGCGCTCAACGTCGATGTCCTTAAGATAGATAAATCTTTTGTCGACATGCTGACGAGCAACACCACCAGCCACATGATTGCCGAGCATATTATCCAGATGGCGAACAGCCTGCGCTTAAAAATCGTGGCTGAAGGCGTCGAAACGGCAGAGCAGGTCGCATGGCTCCAAAAGCGCGGCGTGCAATACTGCCAGGGATGGCACTTTGCGAAAGCGATGCCGCCGCAGGAGTTCATGCAGTGGCTGGCGAATGACCGCATCAGCCTCTGCCCTTATCAGCAGCCTTATCAGGCAGAAATTTGATGGCGATAGGCGGTAGGCGTACGGTCAAATTCGCGGCGGAACACCCGCGAGAAGGTCTGCTGCGACACGTAGCCGAGATCCATCGCGATATCAAAAATAGGACGTTGGGTGGTTCTTAGCGCTTCCGCGGCGAGCAGCAGGCGGCGCTGGCGAATGTAATCTCCCAGCGTTTGATGCATCACGGCGCGGAACATCCGCTGTAGATACCATTTCGAGTATCCCGATTTTCTGGCGACTATATCAATGTTAAGTGGTTGATCGATATGTTCATCAATCCATTCAATAAGCGTTTGGATAATATCCTGATGGGACATAAAGCGGCCTCTCTCAATTCTCGATTCGTCGTTTTGTCTGCGGGCGAGTATAATTCCTCAAGTTAACTTGAGGTAAAGCGCTTTATGGAAAAGAAATCACCCCGCATCAAAATGCTGCTGACGCCCGGCGAAGTGGCAAAACGAACCGGCGTGGCCGTCTCCGCGCTGCACTTTTATGAAAGCAAAGGGCTGATCCACAGCCAGCGCAACGCGGGCAATCAGCGGCGCTACCGGCGCGACGTCCTGCGCGCTGTGGCGATCATTAAGATTGCGCAACGTATTGGTATCCCGCTGGCAACCATCGGCGACGCGTTCGGCGTACTGCCGGAAGGGCATAACCTCAGCGCTAAAGAGTGGAAGATGCTGTCGTCCCAGTGGCGGGAAGAGCTGGACCGGCGCATCCATACCCTGACCGCGCTGCGCGATCAGCTCGACGGCTGCATCGGCTGCGGCTGTCTGTCGCGCCGCGACTGTCCGTTACGCAACCCGGGCGATAAGCTGGGCGAAGAGGGGACCGGCGCGCGATTGTTGGAAGATGACTAAAAAAACTAAAGCGCCACAACAGGGCGCTTTAGTTGTTTTCCGGTCTTGGTCTTTCGCTCTATCCCGCTGGTACGCAGGAGGGTTTCCCCCGACGTCGGCTCACCTCAGTATTACGCAATCTTTGATGGAGGTTCCGGTTTGCGCCGACACTTTAAGTGTGGCTCTTTTCTCTGAATTTGCCTCTTCCGTTTGCCGAAAAATTCCCGTCATTCGCCGCCTGTTCCTATAGTTAATTTGAACAAACAGCGGGAGAGGCCCATGTTAACGGTACATCATCTCAATCAGTCACGATCGCAGCGCGTATTATGGGCGCTGGAAGAGCTGCAGCTGCCTTATCAGGTTGTCTCTTATCAGCGGGGAAAGGATATGCTCGCCCCGGCGGAATTAAAAAGCGTTCATCCGCTGGGCAAATCGCCGGTTGTCGAGGATAACGGCCATATTCTGGCGGAATCCGGCGCCATTCTGGAGTATTTACAGGAAACCTATGATAGCGCCCGGCGCTTAAAGCCCGAGTCGGTGGAAGATAAGCTGCAATATCGTTTTTGGCTGCACTACGCCGAGGGTTCGCTAATGCCCCTGCTGCTGATGAAGCTGGTATTTGCCAGCCTGGGTAAACCCCCGGTGCCGTTTGGCATGCGCACGTTGGGCAATGCGTTGGGCAAAGGGGTGCAAAAGGCGTGGCTTAACCGTCAGCTGGAAACCCATGCCCGCTTTATTGAGGCGCACCTTTCCCGCCAGCGCTGGTTTGCCGGCGCGGAGCTAAGTATGGCCGATATTCAGATGAGCTTTCCGGCGATGGCGCTGCTGGCGCGCGGCGGCGTGGATGATTTACCGCATCTGACGCAGTGGGTTCAGCGCGTAGAGCAGCGCCCGGCCTGGCAGAAGGCGATTGAGCGCGGGGGGCCGTTTACCTTACCCGGCGAGTAAACTATTACTAAAGCCGATGACCGACGAAAATTGCTATCAGCGCAATACAAAAATGTTACCGGATTGCGCATGGACGATAACGTTTGCGCATCGGCTGGTTATTTCCTGAACGTCATAAGCGAAATTTAGCGAAATACGACAAACTTCAGTTGAAAAGGCCCGTCTAAAGGCTGGATAATCGTTTGCCTTTTTATTTTGCTCATCATTTCCTCTGCTAACAGGGGGGAGCAAAGTCATTCTTCACACCGTATTGGATGCGCGGAGTTAAACGTTTGCTTTTCACAGCCCCTGGCGCTGCGATGTAGCACAAGGAGATCGCGTTTAACTGGCAGTGGATGGTCCACCACGCATCCAGACGAACGATAAAAATTCTCAGGGGAAGTTTTCTATGTCTACGCCTTCTGCGCGTACCGGCGGTTCATTGGACGCCTGGTTTAAAATTTCTGCTCGCGGCAGCACCGTGCGTCAGGAAATCGTTGCCGGTCTTACCACCTTTCTGGCGATGGTCTATTCCGTCATCGTGGTGCCGGGTATGCTCGGTAAAGCGGGTTTCCCGCCGGCAGCGGTATTTGTCTCCACCTGTCTGGTTGCCGGCGTCGGCTCGCTGGTGATGGGCCTGTGGGCGAACCTGCCGCTGGCGATTGGCTGCGCCATCTCGCTGACCGCGTTTACCGCCTTCAGCCTGGTGCTGGGTCAGCAGATCAGCATTCCGGTCGCGCTGGGCGCGGTCTTTCTGATGGGCGTGCTGTTTACGGTGATTTCCGCAACCGGTATTCGTAGCTGGATCCTGCGTAACCTGCCGCAGGGCGTGGCGCACGGCACCGGGATTGGTATCGGCCTGTTCCTGCTGCTGATTGCCGCCAACGGCGTGGGCCTGGTTATCAAAAACCCGCTGGATGGTCTGCCGGTGGCGCTGGGTCATTTTGACAGCTTCCCGGTGATTATGTCGCTGATCGGGCTGGCGGTGATTATCGGCCTTGAAAAACTGAAAGTACCGGGCGGTATCCTGCTGACGATTATCGGCGTCTCGATTATCGGCCTGATCTTCGATCCTAACGTCCACTTCACCGGGATTTTCGCCATGCCGTCGCTGAGCGACGATAAAGGCAACTCGCTGATCGGTAGCCTGGATATCGTGGGCGCGCTGAACCCGGTCGTGCTGCCAAGCGTGCTTGCGCTGGTGATGACCGCGGTGTTTGACGCCACCGGTACTATCCGCGCGGTGGCCGGTCAGGCGAACCTGCTGGATAAAGACGGGCAAATTATTAACGGCGGCAAAGCGCTGACCACCGACTCCCTGAGCAGCGTTTTCTCCGGCCTGGTGGGCGCGGCGCCGGCGGCGGTGTATATCGAATCGGCTGCCGGTACGGCGGCGGGCGGCAAAACCGGCCTGACGGCAGTGACCGTTGGCGTGCTGTTCCTGCTGATCCTGTTCCTCTCGCCGCTCTCCTATCTGGTTCCGGCATATGCCACCGCTCCGGCGCTGATGTACGTCGGCCTGCTGATGCTGAGCAATGTGGCGAAAATCGATTTCAACGACTTCGTCGACGCGATGGCGGGCCTGATTACCGCGGTCTTTATCGTGCTGACCTGCAACATCGTGACCGGTATCATGATCGGCTTTGCGGCGCTGGTGATTGGACGACTGGTGTCCGGCGAATGGCGTAAGCTAAACCTGGGTACGGTGATCATCGCCGCGGCGTTGGTTATCTTCTACGCTGGCGGTTGGGCGATTTAACTTTTCCTGCTAACAACGGGCGGCTTTGGCCGCCCGCTTAATTTTTAAGCCACATCCTGTTTCCTTTTGCGTTAATCTGAGTAGCGTATTATGCCGAGACATGACGCCTCAGATGTAAAAAAAGAAACGCAGCAAACAGGGAACACATGGAAATATTCTTTACCATACTCATCATGACCCTCGTGGTCTCTCTCTCCGGGGTGGTTACACGCGTACTGCCCTTTCAGGTTCCACTCCCCTTAATCCAAATCGGCATCGGCGCGCTGTTGGCCTGGCCTACCTTCGGATTGCATGTCGAATTCGACCCTGAACTCTTTCTGGTTCTGTTCATTCCGCCGCTGCTTTTTGCCGACGGCTGGAAGACGCCGACCCGCGAGTTCATTGAGCATGGGCGAGAAATTTTCGGTCTGGCGCTAGCGCTGGTGGTGGTGACGGTGGTCGGTATTGGCTACCTCATCTACTGGATCGTTCCGGGTATTCCGCTGATTCCGGCTTTTGCTCTGGCGGCGGTACTGTCGCCAACGGATGCCGTGGCGCTGTCCGGGATTGTCGGCGAAGGGCGCATCCCGAAAAAAATTATGGGGATTTTGCAGGGCGAGGCGCTGATGAACGATGCCTCCGGCCTGGTCTCCTTGAAGTTTGCCGTTGCGGTGGCGATGGGCACGATGGTCTTTACCGTCGGCGGCGCGACGGTGGAGTTTTTCAAGGTGGCTGTCGGCGGTATTCTCGCGGGCTTCGTGGTCAGCTGGCTGTACGGGCGCTCGATGCGCTTCCTCAGCCGCTGGGGCGGCGATGAACCGGCGACGCAAATTGTGCTGCTGTTCCTGCTGCCGTTCGCTTCTTACCTGATCGCCGAGCATATCGGCTTTTCCGGAATCCTGGCGGCGGTCGCGGCGGGGATGACCATCACGCGTTCCGGGGTGATGCGCAGCGCGCCGCTGGCGATGCGCCTGCGCGCCAACAGCACCTGGGCGATGCTGGAGTTCGTGTTTAACGGCATGGTCTTCCTGCTGTTGGGCCTGCAGCTGCCGGATATTCTCTCCACTTCGCTGGTGGCCGCGGAAGCGGATCCCAACGTCGAAACCTGGATGCTGTTTACCGATATCATCCTGATTTATGCCGCTCTGATGCTGGTGCGTTTTGGCTGGCTGTGGACGATGCGCAAACTCAGCCAGCGTTTCCTGAAAAAGAAACCGATGGAGTTCGGCTCCTGGACCACGCGCGAGCTGCTGATCTCCTCCGTCGCCGGCGTCCGCGGGGCGATTACCCTTGCCGGCGTGCTGTCGATTCCCCTGCTGCTGCCGGACGGCAACGTCTTCCCGGCGCGCTATGAGCTGGTGTTCCTCGCCGCCGGGGTGATTCTGTTCTCGCTGTTCGTCGGCGTGATTGTGCTGCCGATTCTGCTGCGGCATATCGAGTCGAGCGATCATGTCCAGCAGCGCAAAGAGGAGCGTCTGGCGCGGGCGGCAACCGCGGATGTGGCGATTGTCGCGATTCAGAAAATGGAAGAGCGCCTGGCTGCGGATACCAAAGAGAATATCGATAATCAGCTGCTGACCGAGGTCAGTTCCAGGGTCATTGGTAACCTGCGTCGTCGCGCCGATGGGCGCAACGATGTTGAAACCTCGATGCTGGAAGAGAGCCTCGAACGCCGGTTCCGTCTGGCGGCGCTGCGCTCAGAACGCGGGGAGCTGTACCACCTGCGCGCTACCCGGCAGATCAGTAACGAGACGCTGCAAAAGCTGCTGCACGACCTCGACCTGCTGGAAGCCCTGTTAATCGAAGATCGCTAAACTTTTCCCGGTTCCCCGATGGCCTTCGCCGCTCGGGGAACCGGGATTTCACGATGCGCTAGCCGATGAGCCCGCACATTATGTACGCTATCATCACGGATTTTATTTGCCGGTGCGAAGAAAGGGAGTGCCTGGCAGATTAGAAGATCTGCGTAATTGCAGAGTAGTGAATAAAATAAAGGCGTTATCTTTTTAGAAACTGGATGAATTTTTTAGAGGTTTCAGAAAGAATGCCAAAATGAGTATAAATAAAGAAATCTCTTATGAAAATGGTATTTTCAATTGCTAGCGGTTTAATTAGGCCGGCGGTAAGTTCGAGGTGATATATCGGGGCTGGCATCGAGGTTAATAAATCACTGTTGCATATGAGGGATTTTATCGCGGATGATGAAGAGCATTCGATAATCGGTTTTGGCGGCGTCATGTTATTATCATGATAGACTTCGGTTAATATCTGCATAGGGGTACTATCGTTTGGCGGCATAATCCACGAATATTCTTCAGTATCCTGTAATTTCAAGTTTTTTTTGCCCTGTAACGGATGGTTGCTACGCGAAATAATCTGTATGCTATCCGTGAAGTTTATTTTTCCACGCTCGATGATTTTATCATTATGCGGCAACGGGCCGCATATGGCGATATCGATGTCATGAGTTAATAATGATTTAAAAAGCTCTGAATCTATGCGATCCTGGATCTTAATATAAATATCAGGAAAGGCCTGATGGAAGTTGTTTACTTTCTCGATAAAATGGCTGGATAGAAAACTGGATACGCAGCCGGCTCTGACTATTCCTTTCCCTGAACCATTAATAAGATCCAGTTCCTGGCGCGCTTTTCGCTCGGTGTTCATTAAGGTAATGGCATGAGGTAAAAAGGCCGTGCCCAGCTCGCTCAGTGAGACCCCATGCTTATGCCGTTCAAATAGCGTGGCATTCAAATCTGACTCAAGGCCGGATAACAGTCGGCTCAGGCCAGATTGCGTTATTCCAAGTTTGCTTGCCGCAAGAGTGAGGTTACCCTCTGAGGATACCATGATAAATGCCTGTATTTGCTTCATTTTTATAGACATGTCAAATACTCATTAAACGGTACGTTTTCGCATTGTATATCAATTTTATTCTATATTACTATCAATGAAAATTATGTAGACAGCATCAAGAAAATAAATTTTCCTGAAAGTGATGGGTAATTATTCATTAAACTAATTAATTGCTCATTGTAATCTTATATTCATGCCTGACGCGTAAGAATACAATGTGTGCCTGCGAGGGAAGTATCATGGCGATAGCGGGAAGGAGTCCTTAGTAAGAGTTTTAATCTGTTCGGTTTTAAATCACATATACCTGAAAATCGGTTCTGAAGAGAAATGACACTATGACAAATAACAGTATTCTCTTAATTCTTGGTGCCATCTTACCTGTAATAGTAACCGTTTTGCTTGGTTACATCAGCGGTAAGAGAAAAGATTTTGCTTGGGAGCAGGCTGGCGCGATAAATAAACTCGTCATGCTCTATGCTCTCCCCCTTAGTATTTTTAGTAATATGGTGATGACCCCGCGTAGTATTGTTATGAATATGGGGCCCGTTGCCGCCGCGATTATCGTTGCGCTAATTGTAAGTTTTTTAATTCCATTGCTTGTTGCGCGTTATATCTGCAGGCGGGATCTCTCTTTAAGCACGCTGCAGGCGCTGGCGATTGGTTCTCCTGCCGTTCCTTTTATTGGGACATCGGTGCTGGCTTTTTTATTTGGCACGGTAAGCGCATCGCTGATTACGGTATCAAGCATTACGCAAAACGTTTTTCAACTTCCGCTGGTTATGATATTAATGTCGTATGCTTCCGGCGACAAAAATAATACATCGTTTATCTCTAGCGTGATTAATGCTATTAAACAGCCGGTAGTCTGGTCGCCGGTTCTGGCTCTTATTCTCGTGATAATGGATATCCATATTCCCGAGACCGTGGCCATGTCGTTAGGATTATTGGGTAAAGCAACCGGGGGACTGGCGCTGTTCTCGGCGGGTATTGTGCTCTATGCGCGTAGTGTAGTGATTACGCTGCCTACTATTATTACCGTTATAGCCAGAAATATTATCGTTCCCGGACTATGTTATTTCGCGCTGGTCGGCCTTGGTTTCTCAATGGAGCAAATTAAAGAAGTCGTATTGACGATGGCTATTCCAGTGGGATCGATTGCTATCATTATTGCAATGCAATATAAAACGGGTGAACAAGAAATGGCCTCGACCATGGCGTTGAGTATTATTGCCTCGATCCTGACCATGGGTGGATTCATCCTGTTAACCTTTTAATTATGCAGATAGAATAATCAGGTGAGAATATGCAATTAATTAATATATCTGCCGCGGAAATGATATTATATCGTTTGCAGGCGCTTGGCATTGAATTCATCTTTATCAATTCAGGAACGGATTATCCGCCGATGGTTGAGGCCTACTCTCGCTTAAAAAGCGAAGGGTGTTTGGTTCCTGAATTTGTTGTTTGCCCGCATGAAAACGCCGCGATTGGCATGGCCCATGGATACTATCTGGCAACCGGTAAAGTGCAAGCTGTGATGGTGCATACGAATGTCGGGTTGGCTAATGCCGCATGCGGGATTATTAATCTTGCCAATAGTAATATACCGGTAATCATTTTTGGCGGGCGCACGCCCATCAGTGAACATTCTCATTTCGGCTGCCGGAATACGCCTATCGGCTATGGCCAGGAAATGCGCGATCAGGCCGCGCTGGTTCGTGAATCGGTTAAATGGGATTTTGAATTGCGTTATGCCGATCAGGCCGGGGAACATGTCGATCGCGCCTGGGCGATTGCGAACTCTTTGCCCAAAGGACCGGTTTATTTAAGCTTGCCACGCGAGCCTTTGTGCGAAACTTTTGCCACCGACTCGGCCGCCCTGAACTGCCGGCCCTCCCAGCAGCCGATAAGTTTTTCCCCGGCTCCGGACTCGCTGTCAATGGCTGCCACGCTGATTGCCAACGCCAGGCACCCGGTTATCTTCTCGCAAAGAGGCGCAAGGACCCGGCAAGCCTTCGACCTGATTAGCACCTTCGTCGAACAGTGGGCGATTCCGGTGGTGGAATATTGGGGGACCGAGGTGACCATTTCCGCTGCCCATCCGATGTATGCCGGCAATGAGCCAGCTTACTGGTTGTCAAAAGCGGATGTGGTCATCGTCATTGACTCGCAGGCGCCCTGGATGATTGAGAGTATGAACGTTAATCCGGACTGCAAGGTTATTCAAATTGGTCCCGACCCGCTCTTCTCAGGCTACCCGGTTCGCGGGTATCAATCTGATGTTAACCTGGCTGGTGAAACGGATACGATATTCAAATTACTGGATAATGCATTAAAGCCTTATCTGGCGGAGAAAAGCGCGAGCGTCGAGGAGCGCTATTCCCATGTCGCTGCGCATAATAAAAAAGAAAGAACCACAAGAGATAACGTTGTTGATTCCGCAAACGCAGGGCCTATCGGCAAGCCATGGTTAAGCTATTGTCTGGGAGCGCTGGCTAATAAATACAACGGTAAAATCACATCTGAATTAACCACATTACCGCAGTTCGCCAACTTCATTCAGCCGGAAAGCTATTATCAGGAAGCGCTCTCCGGCGGACTGGGTGAAGCATTCCCTATCGCCCTGGGATTACAGCTAGCCAATCGCGATGAATTAGTGATCGCCGCCGTTGGCGATGGTTCTTATCTGTTTTCCAATCCCGCGGTATGCCATCACATTGCCGAGGTAATGAAGCTTCCCGTGCTGGTTGTCGTTGGCAATAACGCCGGATGGGGCGCGGTGGCCGGTGGAACGCTGGCGCTATATCCGGACGGCTATGCGGCGAAAATGGATAAGGTTCCGGCGACATCATTTACGTTATCGCCCGATCTGGCGGCTATCGCTGCATCAAGCCGCGCGGTCGCGATGAAGGTAGATCGCGCTGAGGACTTACTCGATACCCTGGAGGAAGCCGTCAATATTATTCGTACTCAGAAGCGTTCGGTGCTGGTTGACGTCATTCTCGGGAAATAATACCTGACTGGCGGCCGCCGCCTTGTTGCTGGCGGTGGTATGCCAGAGATGACGACGCGTTCTCTTCTGGCTTTGGGGAAGGTTAATTAAGGAGATTGTATGACCGAGCATTGCGCTTTACCGGGATCGTTTAAGGCTGCCGTTGTCCGTCAGCCGGGCGGCCCTTTTGAACTGGAAACCGTCCAGTTAAATTCGCTTCAGCCTCATGAGGTCGTTGTTCGTATCGTGGCGACGGGGATGTGCCATACCGATATGGTTGCCCGCGATCGGCTCTATCCGATCCCGCAGCCTATCGTGCTGGGCCATGAAGGGGCAGGAGTGGTGGAGGCCGTCGGGGCGGAAGTACAAAAAGTGGTCCCCGGCGATCATGTCGTACTGACGTTTTTATCCTGCGGCGCTTGCCGTCCTTGTCTTGAGGGCGTGCCGGCCAGTTGTCAAAACTTTAATGCCCTGAATTTTTCCGGCCAGCGTAGTGATGGCAGCCATGCGCTATGCCACCATGGCAACCAAACGCTGCACGATCGCTTTTTCGGCCAGTCATCTTTCGCCGCGTTCTCCGTGGTCGATCAGCGTAATCTTGTTAAGGTTCGCCCGGATGCGCCGCTGGAGCTGCTCGGGCCGTTGGGTTGCGGTATCCAGACCGGCGCCGGAGCGGTGTTGAATGCATTAAAAGTAGCAGCCGGAAGCTCTTTTGCCGCCTTTGGCGGCGGAACGGTGGGATTAAGCGGCGTCATGGCTGCCTACGTCGCCGGGGCAACAACTATCATCGTCATTGACGTGGTTGAGGAGCGCCTGGCATTAGCGCGTGAGCTGGGTGCAACGCATGTGATTAACAGTAAGAAAGAAGATCCCGTTGAAGCTATCCGGCATATCACTGGCGATGGCGTTGACTTTAGCCTGGAGTCTACCGGGCGGCCTGAGATTGTCCGCGCCGCCGTTGAGGCGCTACGCCCACGTGGTATGTGCGGTATTGTCGGCGCCTCAAAAACCGGGACCACGTTCGCGCTGGATATGAATGATGTGATGCAAAACTGCAAGGTATTGCGCGGCATCGTTGAGGGCGACAGCATCCCGGATATATTTATCCCGCAGCTGGTTGAGCTGTATGTGCAAGGGCGTTTCCCCATTGATAAGCTGATACGTTTTTATCCCTTCGAGGAGATTAACCAGGCTGCTCACGATAGCGAGTGTGGGAAAACCATTAAACCCGTTATTCGAATCGGATAAAGGCAGGCTAGCGCAGCATACCTGCCGAGCTTTTGGCGAAAGGTATGCTTCCCACAAGATCTATCCAGCGATATCGTCGCTCAACCAAAATGCCTTACTACATTCCAGCCACGCCCGCGCGCTGTGCGACATATACACGCCTTCCCGCCAAATCATTCCCAGCTCCCAGCGCAGCTCGCTCTGTAATGGGATCCAGCAAAAGCTCCGCGGGTCGAGACGCTGGCAAATCGGTTCCGGCAAAATCGCAACGCCAATCCCTGTCTGCACCATGGCGGCCAGAAAATCCCACTGTCCGCTGCGCACGGCGATGCGCGGCTTGACGTCATGTTGAGCAAATAGCCGCATCAGCTGCTGGCTGAGGGCGAAATCCTCGTTGTAAATCACCAGCGGATACGCGGCGAGCGCTTCTGGCGACAATGACGCAATGCTTTCCCACTGCGCCGTCCTCGGCGTCAGCACGCAGAGCGGATGGCTGAACAGAGATAGCGTGGTCAGGCCGCTGGCCTCGTCAACCGGGAGCGCCGTCATGGCTAAATCCAGCTCGCCGTTGCTTACCGCTTGCTGCACGGTCAGCCCGCCAAATTCGGCGATTTTCAGCTCGACGCCCGCATAGCGCTGGCGAAAGCGGCTAATTGGTTCAGCCATCAGCATCCCGACCATCGGTGGGATGCCGAGGCGCAGCACGCCTTTATGCAGATGATTTATATCGCTTAGCTCCGACTCCAGCTGATGAAATTCGCCAAGAATAGCCTGCCCGCGCTCGAAAACCACCCTTCCGGTATCGGTCAGCAGCAGCCTGCGCCCGTCGCGGATCAGCAGGGTGCAGCTCAGCTCATCTTCCAGATTTTTTAGCATTTTGCTGATGGTGGGTTGCGTGACGAATAGTTTTTCCGCCGCGCGGGTAAAGCTTTGCTGGCGAACGACCTCGACGAAATAGCGCAGCGTTCGAATATCCATAATTATTCCCTGAGACTATACCTGTGATGATTTTAATTCATTTCTGCCGGGGCTGGCGGCTCTCTATACTGCCCGCCTGTCTTCTTTTTATGGAATGCCGCTCATGGCCTTTGCGCTGGCTCGCGTGACGCCTTGTATTATGCAACGCCTGCAGGTACCGGTTCAGGTCCTGATCTACGCCGGACTGTTTGTCTGCGCTGAATATTTAGTTAACTGGCTGCATCTGCCGCTTCCGGCGAATCTGGTCGGCATGCTGATGCTGCTGGCGCTGATTGTTTGCCGCATTATCCCCCTAAACTGGGTACGGGCCGGCGCCCGCTGGCTGTTGGCGGAGATGCTGCTGTTTTTCGTGCCGGCGGTGGTGGCGGTCGTTAACTACGCGCAGTTGCTGATGGTTGATGGCTGGCGCATCTTTCTGGTGATTGGCTTAAGTACCATGATGGTGCTGGGCGCAACGGCGTGGGTGGTTGATAAAGTATATCGCTATGAAGTGAGCAGGATGAAACATGAGTGATTTTCAGCTAAGCGTCCTGTGTCTTCTGGTCACGCTGGGCCTCTATTTTTCCAACAAGCGGCTTTATCGTCGCTTCCATAAACTGCCCTTGATGCCGCTAGTTTTTACCCCGATTCTGCTGGTCATATTGCTGATTTTCGGTCATATCTCTTATCAATGCTATATGGGAGAGGCCCACTGGCTGCTGTGGCTTCTGGGGCCGGCGACGATCGCTTTTGCCGTACCGGTGTATGACAATCTGGCGATCATTAAGCGCCACTGGATGTCGCTGACTGCCGGAGTGACGACCGCATCGGTTGTCGCGGTCACCAGTTCGGTGTGGCTGGCGCGACTGTTTACCTTGCCCGATGAGATCCAGCGCAGCCTGGCGGTACGTTCGGTTACCACGCCCTTCGCGCTGGCGGCAGCCAAACCGCTGGGCGGCCAGCCTGATTTAGTCGCTCTGTTTGTCGTGGTTACCGGGGTATTTGGCATGGCGGTGGGCGATGTGCTGTTTCTGCGTCTTTCTATCCGCGAGGGGATGGCCAAAGGGGCAGGGTTTGGCGCGGCATCGCACGGCGCTGGTACCGCGCGTTCTTATGAACTGGGGCCGCAGGAGGGCGTCATCGCCAGCCTGGTGATGATGCTTTCCGGGGTAGTCATGGTGCTGGCGGCGCCGTTGGTACGCTGGGCGCTGTTCTGACATCATTGAGCTCTTTTTGGCAGATGAGCCTGATGAGGGGTGATTTTTTGAATGCTTCTAATGACGAAGTTTAGCACTATGCGTTATTTTTCTTTTAGCGGTAATAATTCAATCAGTTGCGTGGATGATAGCATTTGGATGCGCTGGTGTTTTATTCTTAAATGTGTTCACGAATATTCTTAATGACTTTACGTTTTATTTGTAACTAAATGTGTCATTTTTGAAGGCATTTATTTGTTATTTGAATTTATATTAATTGTGATATTTTTTATGTGAATATATGAGATTTATAATCACCTGATTTTATTTGATTATTTTTAAATTATATTTAATGGTTATTAATGTGAACTATTTATGATCCTGAAGGACACCTTATCTCATTCTTGAGGATTTCCCTGCGTTGAGTTATATTTGGGCTGTGAGCTTTTATTAATGAATGGATTCATGTGGAAGTAAAGCTCTTGTATTTTAGTGAATATAATGCAAGCGATTCATTCCCCTAAAATATACCGGCGGTAGTTAAGTTGGTATCCAATCTCATTCGCTAATATATGCCCATAAACAATTGATGGATTGATTGTTCATCTGGATAAATAGGGGAATACAAATGAAAACCAATGTGAAAACGTTAGCTAAAATCCTGGCCTTATCTGCAGGATGCTCTCTGGTTGCAATGTCTCATGCGGATAACACCATAAAGTTCACCGGAACCGTTGCCGATACGACTTGTACCGCTACTATCGATAATGGCGTTACAGCTATTGAAATGGGCACTGTTTCGGTAGCAGATTTAAAAGCTAACACCTATAGCGCAGCAAAGAGTTTCTCTTTCACTTTGACCGGCTGCCCTACGGATGCTGGTGCACTGACTAAAGCCAAAATTACCTTTGGTGGTGAAGCAGATTCTTACAATAGTGATTATTTTAAAAACCAGGCTTCAGTGTCTCCAGCTACCAATGTTGCTGTCGCTATTTTTGATAACGCCGGAAATTTACAGAAGAACAATACCGAAGGTTCTGATGTGGATATTTCCACTGGCGAAGCCACCGTTCCGTTTACCGTAAAAATGGCTAAGTCTGGCGCCGCCGACCCAACTAAAGGTCCGGTAAGTACAACAGTAACTTATAACGTCACCTATTATTGATTAAGTGATAAATACATAAAGGGAAAGCAACTGCTTTCCCTGTTTGGACACGGTTATGAACAGATTATTATGCTTTGTCTTATTTTTTTTCTGCATTTCAGTATCGCAGGCGAGCGTGGTCGTTGGCGGTACGCGAGTTATTTTCGATGGAACAAAAAAGACCACGACGGTATCTGTTCAAAATAAAGATAATGTAACAAATATAGTGCAATCCTGGATCTCTATCGTTGATGATACCTCACCTGCGAAAGATTCATTTATTACTACCCCCCCTCTGTTCAGATTGAAAGCGGGCGAGCAGGGGTTTGTTCGCATTCTCCGCTCGGGTAAACCCCTACCGGAAGATCGGGAATCTATGTTTTGGCTCAACGTTAAAGGGATTCCGGCCATGGACAACGAACCAGACAAAAACATGGTGCAATTTGCAATTAATTCCCGGATTAAGCTTATTTATCGGCCCGCAGCCCTAAAAAACGCGATTCCGGAAAATTTCTCTGAAAAACTGCAGTGGTCCAGTGAAGGAAGAGAAATCAAGGTGAAAAATAACTCTCCATTATATATGAATTTCTCCGCAATTTATATTAATGGCAAGGCGCTACCTGAGGCGTGGTTTGTCGCTCCTTATTCAACAATAAAAATACCGGTAGCAAGTGCAACTTCGTCTGGGAAAAGAGAAGTCACATGGAGTGTGATCAATGATTATGGTATGTCAGGGCCGAAATATACCGCCATCATCCAATAACGTAAGATGGAATCATGCATTTTTCTTGAAAAGCAGCTATGTCGCCATCCTCTGCTGTCTTGGCGCATTTCCGTTATCGACTTCCGCTGGGGAATATTTTAATCCCCACTTACTTGAAGTCAATGAAACCGGCGCATCAGTCGTAGATTTATCCTATATTTCCCAGGCAAGCGTGCCTCCCGGTAAATATAACCTCGATGTCTATATTAACGAAAAATTTATTACCTCTGAATCTATCGTTTTTAAGCCGCAAAATGAAGGTGATGGCGCTTCTGCTCAGCCTTGTATCAGCGTAGCGCACCTGAAAGATTGGTCGATTAAAGTTGAAGACTACCCTGCGCTCACGGTGGCGGGCTCTGAATGCGCAAAATTGTCTGCGATCCCGGGATGGGAGACCTCGGTCTTGCTTCCACGCCAGCGAATCGATTTTACATTACCGCAGGTCGCCCTGCGGCACCGTCCGCAGGGTTACGTCCCGGAAAGCCTGTGGCAGCAGGGTATCACTGCCGGGCTGCTAAATTACAACATTTCCGGGCAAAAAACCGATCCGCGGCACGGTGGTGAATCGACATCCAGCCAGTTTGTCAGCTTGCAGCCGGGGCTGAACGTAGGGCCGTGGCGTTTACGCAATTACAGTACCCTTAATCATAATGAGGACGGCAACCAGTGGGACTCCGTCTATAGCTATATTTCTCGCGATATCCATGCCCTGAAAGGCCAACTGATATTAGGGCAGACTTATACTTCATCAGGCATCTTTGACAGCATTAGCTTCAGCGGTTTGCAGTTGAACTCTGATAAAGAGATGCTGCCGGACAGCATGAATGGTTTTGCTCCCGTGATAAAAGGGATCGCCCGTACTACGGCGGACGTTACGGTCTATCAGAACGGATACAGCATCTATAAAACCACGGTCTCTCCTGGAGCATTCGAGATAAACGACCTTTACCCCACCGGGAGCGCGGGCGATCTCTTTGTTAAGGTGAAAGAATCTGATGGTAGTGAACAGAGCTTTGTTGTGCCTTTTGCCTCGCTGGCGATTCTGCAGCGAGAGGGGCAGGTAGAATATGCTTTCAGCAGCGGGAAAACTCGCTCCGGAAGCTCAGGCGGAAAAGAATTCAATTTCCTGCAGTCTACCGTCGCCTGGGGGGCATTGAGCAACGTCACGCTGTACGGTGGTTTTCAGCAGCTGGAAGATAAATATAGCAATGCGCTGCTGGGGGCCGGGTTTAATCTGGGTTCTGTCGGCGCGCTCTCATTTGATGCTTCCCAGTCCTGGGCTGAGATAAAAGAAAACCCGGAAGCGGATAAAACCTCTTCCAGCGAGGGGCAGTCTTACCGCGTGCGGTTTAGTAAAGACTTTCCATTAACGGGAACCAACTTTTCCGTCGCAGGGTATCGCTATTCAACGCATGGTTATTACTCTTTGCAGAATTTCATCGATAACGCGACAGCTAATAGCAGCTGTTGTTCATCAAACGGGCGGACGAAAAATCGCTTTGACGCCTCGGCCTCGCAGATTCTCTCAGGCTTTGGTTCACTCTCCCTGTCGCTGGTAAGCGAGTCTTACTGGGATGATTCACGTATGGAGTCACTGGGTGTCAGTTACAGCAATACCCTTGGGCAGGTGTCATATTTCATCAACTACTCCTATAACCGAAATGTGCAAAGCTCCAGCCAGAACAGCGACAGTTCGCCATCCAGCGATAATATTATCTCGCTCACGGTGAGCGTACCGTTTGGCGCGAATACCTCAGCCAACTACAACATGAACAGCAGCCGGATGGGGGACACTACCCACAGCCTTGGTTTGAGCGGCGCGGCTTTTGCGGACCGATCTCTGAACTGGAATGTGCAGGAAGGGTACAACGCCAGCGACAAGAGCACCTCAGGCAACGTCAGCCTGAACTACCAGGGGTCTAAAGGCGAGGTGGCCGCCGGATATGGCTATGACAGCTATAGCTCTCACTATAATTACTCGCTGCGCGGCGGGATGCTCGCGCACTCCGGTGGAATAACGCTATCCCGTTATCTTGGAGAGAGCGTGGCGCTGATTGAAGCCCCCGGCGTCAGCGATGTGGCGGTACGCGGCCAGACCAACGTCATGACCGATTCCGCCGGATACGCTGTCGTGCCTTTTGTCCGGCCCTATCACGAAAATAGTCTCTCCCTTGATGAGCAGCAGGTCTCAGGAGCGGAAATTGATAACATCGTCAGAACGGTGGTACCGACGCGTAACGCTATCGTCAAGGTTAAATATGATACTTGGATTGGCTATAAGGCAATGATGACCCTGCGCTTTGGTAACAAAGAAGTGCCTTTTGGCGCGATCGTTTCACTGAGTGATGAAAGCCAGGATGCTAAAGAGAGCAGAAGCGCTATTGTGGGTGATGCCGGGCAGGTCTATCTGACGGGTCTACCAGAAAAAGGCCGCATGTTGGTGAAATGGGGCGATGAACAGAATTCCCAATGCCGTTTTAATTATGATTTTTCAGGCAATAAATCAACCGACGATATTATTTTTTATCAGGCGAACTGTCGATGAGTAATCTATGAATAGACACCCTATTTTAACGGCGGGAATGAAGTACGCTTCACGGGCGAGGAATATCGCTCTTTTGGTATTATGCTGTACTATTCAGCTCTGCGTGAGCGCTGCGGCCTGGGCCTATGATGCCAATAGCACCGTGAATTTTAATGTTACCGGCACGATAGAAGAACCCTCCTGTGAGGTGTCGATAAAACCGTCTGAAAATATCGACTTAGGTACGGTATCTTATCAACATATGACCGGAAAAGCGGGCGCTAATAGCGAAAACGTCCCTGTTTATCTTCAGTTTGAAAATTGCGCTCAAGGTACAGCCTCGGTCACTATTACCTTCAGCGGCTCGGGGTATGATAGTACTTATTCAATGATATATAAAAATGCCCAGACCGATAGTAGCGGAGCGAAAGGCGTTGGTTTACAGCTATTTAGCCTCAAGGATTCAAAGTCTCTGGGGCCAGGTGATCAATATATCTACACATTCAGTGACGGCGAGGGCGGTCACACTTTTGACATGATTGCCAGAATGTATACCCCCTATGGCCAGATAACTGCCGGGGGCGTAATTTATGCCGCGACATTTAATGTGTCTTACAAATAATGCATAACGTGCAGGGAAAGATATGTTTAAGACTATTTTATTACTACTGGCGTTAGGCTTCCCTATTTATGGCTGGTCATGCGATACGGGCACTAATTATGGCGATGTGTCGATGACGAATCTACCTGAAAAAATATTGATTAATGCGGGAAGCTACTCGGCAGGAACGATTCTTTATGATTCAGGGCAAATAACGCGTTCGCAAACCAGCGTGCTTAACTGTCAAGGGAATATATACGCTCAATTTGCATGGTCTTCCGGGAATATCGTCTCATCTGTTAGCGATGGAATATATTCGACTAACGTACCAGGTATCGGTCTGCGGGTAAAAGTGTGGTTAAATATTACCGGGGAATATAATGGCGATTCTGATGATTTTAATGCCGATTATAGCCAACATTATATCGGTGATGCAGATATGTATTTGGGAAAACCAACTGGATTTCTTGATAGTTGGGCCAGCACAAATTATACGCCAAAATATCAGCTGCAGCTGGTTGCTACTGGCGGAGCGATAGCCAGCAATAGCGCCCTGACATTGAAGGATCCCGTCTCATCGGTTTCGATTAGAGATGACAATAAGTTGATGGTTATTTCCCAACTGCACGTGAGCGGTACGACAAAAATCCAGCTGACGCCGATGGGCTGTACAGCGAGCACAACCGCGCTGAATTTTCCGATGGGCTCAGTTAACTCGAACGCGTTCAATCTCTCTGCTAAAGCCGGTTTTGCTCAGCAAACGCTTACCCTGAGCTGCGAGCCAGGAACCAACGTGACGATGCGTATTACGGCGACAGAAGCGGAAGGTGATAACCCTGATCATACCGTGATTGCGTTAACGCCTGGCGACAATGTCGCGACCGGCGTGGGGGTGCAGTTGAATATCAACGGCGCGCCGCTATCCGTAAACAATTCTACATACAGGGTCTTCGATGCCGTCAACAGAACGACGGTGACGAATCCCGGCGCAGAGGCTGGTTATACGATATTCGCCGATCCTGCTAACACCGGTGGAGCTGCGGCATCGAACCCGCTGGTATTTTCGACTAACTATTATAAAACCGGCTCTGAAATAACACCGGGAACGGCCAATGCCAGCGGAACGATAACCTTTAGCTATAATTAGAGTAAAGCGTTCCCCGACCATCGGGCCGGGGAACCGGTGTGATTAATGCGCCTGACCTTTCTCGATACCAATCCCGGTCTGCGAACGGATAAACTGGGCGCGGAACAGCTCGCGCTCGCGCGATCCTTCCGCGGAATTATCGGTGGCGGAGAAGAACCAGATACCGATGAAGGCAACGGCGATAGAGAACAGTGCCGGATATTCATACGGGAATATCGCCTTCTCGTGACCGAGGATCTGTACCCAGATTGTTGGGCCGAGGACCATCAGTATCACCGCGGTCAGCAGACCCAGCCAGCCGCCAATCATCGCCCCGCGGGTGGTCAGCTTCGACCAGTACATCGACAGCAGGATAATCGGGAAGTTACAGCTGGCGGCGATGGAGAACGCCAGGCCGACCATAAAGGCGATGTTCTGATTCTCGAACAGAATGCCCAGCAGAATCGCCACTACGCCAAGGATCAGCACGGTAATCTTCGAGACCTTCAGCTCCTGACGTTCGGTCGCGCCTTTACGGAACACGTTCGCGTACAGGTCGTGAGAGACCGCCGAAGCGCCCGCCAGCGTTAAACCGGCCACCACCGCCAGAATGGTAGCGAAGGCGACGGCCGAGATAAAGCCGAGGAACAGATTGCCGCCGACCGCGTCCGCCAGATGCACCGCCGCCATGTTGTTGCCGCCAATAAGCTGACCGGCCGCATCTTTGAACGCTGGATTCGCCCCCACCAGCATGATCGCGCCGAAGCCGATGATAAAGGTCAGAATATAGAAGTAACCCATAAAACCGGTGGCGTAAAACACGCTCTTACGCGCTTCTTTAGCGTCGCTTACGGTGAAGAAACGCATCAGAATATGCGGCAGGCCCGCGGTACCGAACATCAGCCCGAGGCCGAGCGACAGCGCCGATATCGGGTCTTTCACCAGTCCCCCTGGGCTCATAATCGCTGCGCCTTTCGGGTGGACCGCCATCGCTTCGCTGAACAGATTATTGAAGCTGAAGCCGACGTGCTTCATCACCATAAAGGCCATAAAGCTGGCGCCGAAAAGCAGCAGGACCGCTTTGATAATCTGCACCCAGGTGGTGGCGAGCATGCCGCCAAAGAGCACGTAGAGCACCATCAGCACGCCGACCAGGACGACCGCAATGTGGTAGTTGAGGCCGAACAGCAGCTGGATAAGCTTACCCGCGCCGACCATCTGGGCGATCAGATAGAGCGCCACCACCACCAGCGAACCGCAGGCGGAGAGGGTGCGAATCGGCCCCTGTTTAAGACGATAGGACGCCACGTCCGCAAACGTATAGCGCCCGAGGTTACGCAGGCGTTCGGCGATCAGGAATAAAATGATCGGCCAGCCGACGAGGAAACCGAGCGAGTAGATCAGCCCGTCGTAGCCGGAGGTGTAAACCAGCGCGGAAATGCCGAGGAACGAGGCCGCTGACATAAAGTCGCCGGCAATCGCCAGCCCGTTCTGGAAACCGGTGATATTGCCGCCCGCGGTGTAGTAATCGCTGCGCGAACGTACGCGTTTTGACGCCCAGTAAGTGATATAGAGCGTCAGGGCGACGAATATCAGGAACATGATAATCGCCTGCCAGTTGGTCGGCTGGCGCTGTACCGCGCCGGTGATAGCATCCGCGGCATTGGCGGTAAAAGGGAGCGTGGCGGCGAGCGCCGTCAGGACTTTCTTCATGATGCTTTAACCTCGCTGAGAATGCTCTTCGTCAGCCGATCAAATTCACCATTTGCCCGCCAGACGTATATTCCGGTTAATACGAAAGAGATAACGATCACGCCGATACCAATCGGAATACCCCGGGTGACGCTGGTGCCCGCATGCAGCGGTGTGCCCAGCCAGCCAGGGGCGAAGGCGATAAGCAGAATAAAGCCCACATATATCACCAGCATAATCAGTGACAGGATGGCGGCAAACCTTTGCCGGGCTGCAACAAGCTCCTTAAAATGCGCACTATTTTCTATCCGCTGACAAATCTGATCGTTCATCGTAGCGTCTCCAGAGGTTCCCTTTTGTCATTCACGCGCCGGTCGTCGGCAACACTCATCCGCCCGGCAGCTAACTGTCGGGAATCAGCCTGTTTACCGCATTCCTGCTACCTGAAATCCTTCGGGAGTATGTATTTATGTCCTCTCCCCCGAAGGGGAGAGGGTGTAGGGGATCGGTTGGTTTACGATGGCATCGCGATGGCCTGCTTCTCTTCGAGCAGTTTTTCCACCACGCCCGGATCGGCAAGCGTTGAGGTATCGCCGAGATTACTGGTATCGCCCGCGGCAATTTTGCGCAGAATACGGCGCATAATTTTGCCCGAACGGGTTTTCGGTAAGGAATCGGTCCAGTGCAGCACGTCCGGCGTCGCCAGCGGTCCGATCTCTTTACGTACCCAGTTGCGTACCTCGGCGTAGAGCTCCGGCGTCGGTTCTTCGCCATGGTTGAGGGTCACGTAGGCATAGATGGCCTGGCCCTTAATGTTATGCGGAATGCCGACCACCGCCGCTTCGGCGATTTTCGGATGCGACACCAGCGCCGATTCAATTTCGGCGGTACCCAGACGGTGGCCGGAAACGTTCAGCACGTCATCGACGCGACCGGTGATCCAGTAGTAGCCATCTTCGTCACGGCGCGCGCCGTCGCCGCTGAAGTACATATTTTTAAAAGTGGAAAAATAGGTCTGCTCGAAGCGTTCGTGGTCGCCAAAAAGCGTGCGCGCCTGACCCGGCCAGGAGTCCGCGATCGCCAGGTTGCCCTCGGTCGCACCTTCCAGCGGCGTGCCTTCATTATCTACCAGCACCGGCTGGACGCCGAAGAAGGGACGCGTGGCGGAGCCGGCTTTTAGCTCGATGGCGCCGGGCAGCGGGGTGATCATAAAGCCGCCGGTTTCGGTCTGCCACCAGGTGTCCATCACCGGGCACTTCTCGTTGCCGATTTTCTTCCAGTACCACTCCCAGGCTTCCGGGTTAATCGGTTCGCCGACGGAGCCGAGTATGCGCAGGGAAGAGCGGTCGGTACCTTCGATAGCCTTATCGCCTTCCGCCATCAGCGCGCGGATCGCCGTAGGGGCGGTATAAAGAATGTTGACCTGATGCTTATCCACCACCTGGCACATGCGCGCCGGGGTCGGCCAGTTCGGTACGCCTTCGAACATCAGCGTCGTCGCGCCGCAGGCCAGCGGGCCGTACAGCAGGTAGCTGTGACCGGTGACCCAGCCGACGTCGGCGGTACACCAGTAGATGTCGCCCGGATGGTAGTCGAACACGTATTTAAAAGTCGAGGCCGCATAGACCAGGTAGCCGCCGGTGGTGTGCAGCACGCCTTTTGGCTTACCGGTGGAACCGGAGGTATACAGGATGAACAGCGGATCTTCGGCGTTCATCTCTTCAGGCTGGTGTTCCGCGCTGGCTTTCTCAATCAGATCGCTCCACCACAGGTCGCGCCCTTCCTGCCAGTCGATTTTGCCGCCGGTACGCTTGAGCACCACCACGTTTTCGATACTTTTGACGTTCGGATTCTTCAGCGCGTCATCGACGTTCTTCTTCAGCGGGATCGCGCGACCGGCGCGCAGCCCTTCATCAGCGGTGATCACCAGGCGGGAGTTTGAATCGATAATACGTCCGGCGACCGCTTCCGGCGAGAAGCCGCCGAAAATCACCGAATGGATAGCGCCGATGCGGGCGCAGGCCAGCATGGCCACCGCCGCTTCCGGCACCATCGGCATATAGATAGCGACAACATCGCCCTTTTTAATGCCGAGATCGAGCAGGACGTTGGCAAAGCGGCAGACATCGCGGTGTAGCTCGCGATAAGTGATGTTTTTGCTCTGGCTGGCGTCATCGCCCTCCCAGACGATGGCCGTCTGGTCGCCGCGCTCCGCCAGATGGCGATCGAGGCAGTTAGCGGCGAGGTTCAGCGTGCCGTCTTCGTACCATTTAATCGAAATATTGCCCGGCGCGAATGAGGTGTTTTTCACGCGCGTGTAGGGTTTCATCCAGTCAAGGATTTTGCCCTGCTCGCCCCAGAAGGCATCAGGATCGGTGACGGACTGCTGATACTGCGCCTGGTACTGTTCCGGGTTAATCAGGCAACGTTCCGCAATAGTAGCGGGAATAGGGTGTTTATGTATTTGGCTCATGGCTTTTTTTCTCCTGTAGGTTGTTAAATATATGTCAAATAAACGTTAATAGTAGGGGCTTTGGCGGCTTTGTTTGCTATTTGGGGGGCAGATCACGCAATAAATAAATTGAATGAAAAGCAATCAAATGAAACTTTGAGGTGAAATAATTTCAGAAATGGATTTATAGAAATTGAATATATTAAATATTTTTTATAACAAATACTTATGCAACATAAGGTGGGGATATTAGCGGGTTTATGCATAAAATCAGAGTAAACCGCTGTTCTTAAAGACTTGCGCAGCATGCCGTGCAAATGATACTGATATTGCGCGTTAAATAACCCTATAAAGCAACGCAACACAATTCATACCCCTTTCAGTGGGCGCCATTACCTCCTGGAATGGTGCCTTTCATTGAGGAAGTCTGTAGTGAAGAAAAAAACAAAAGTCAGCCTGGCCTGGCAAATTTTGCTGGCCCTGGTGCTGGGCATACTTCTGGGCAGTTACCTGCATTACCACGCCGAAAGCCGTGATTGGCTGATCTCGAATCTGCTGACCCCGGCGGGCGATATCTTTATCCATCTGATTAAAATGATCGTCGTACCGATCGTTATTTCGACCCTGGTGGTCGGTATTGCGGGCGTGGGCGATGCGAAGCAGCTGGGCCGTATCGGCGCGAAAACCATTATCTATTTTGAAGTGATCACCACGGTGGCTATCGTGCTGGGGATTACCCTGGCCAACGTCTTCCAGCCGGGGAGCGGGATCGATATGTCGCAGCTGGCGGCGGTGGATATTTCAAAGTATCAAAACACCACGGCGGAAGTGCAGAGCCACGCGCATGGCCTGATGGGCACGATCCTCTCGCTGGTACCGACCAATATCGTGGCCTCGATGGCGAAAGGCGACATGCTGCCGATCATCTTCTTCTCGGTGCTGTTTGGTCTCGGCCTCTCCTCGCTGCCCGCCACCCACCGCGAACCGCTGGTTACGGTGTTCCGCTCTATCTCTGAAACCATGTTCAAAGTGACGCACATGGTGATGCGCTATGCGCCAGTCGGCGTGTTCGCGCTGATCTCGGTGACCGTGGCGACCTTCGGCTTCGCTTCGCTGTGGCCGCTGGCGAAGCTGGTGATTCTGGTTTACTTCGCGATCCTGTTCTTCGCGCTGGTGGTATTAGGCATCGTGGCGCGGGTGTGCGGACTGAGCATCTGGACCCTGATCCGCATTCTGAAGGATGAGCTGATTCTGGCCTACTCTACCGCCAGCTCCGAGAGCGTGCTGCCGCGTATTATTGAGAAGATGGAAGCCTATGGCGCGCCGGCGTCGATCACCAGCTTCGTGGTGCCGACCGGCTACTCGTTTAACCTCGATGGCTCAACGCTGTATCAGAGCATTGCGGCGATCTTTATTGCCCAGCTGTACGGTATCGACCTCTCCATCTGGCAGGAAATTACCCTCGTGCTGACGCTGATGGTGACGTCGAAAGGGATTGCCGGCGTGCCGGGCGTCTCCTTCGTGGTGCTGCTGGCGACGCTGGGCAGCGTGGGCATTCCGCTGGAAGGTCTGGCCTTTATCGCCGGCGTTGACCGGATCCTCGATATGGCGCGTACCGCGCTGAACGTGGTGGGTAACGCGCTGGCGGTGCTGGTTATCGCCAAGTGGGAACATAAATTTGACCGCAAAAAAGCGCTGGCGTATGAGCGTGAAGTGCTGGGCAAATTTGATAAAACGGCGCAATAAAACAGCAGGCCCGGTGACATCGCACCGGGCTTTTTCTTATCGTTTACTGATCCTGTCGAACTCTTCACAGCCGGTATCAAACCCCTCCTGACAGCTGACGTTGAGCCAGTGCAGCGCTTTTTGCTTGTTCGGTTCGATAAAGCCTTTTTCTCCCTGCTGGAAAAGCATCCCGGCCCAGTACTCGGCGTAGCCGGTGCGGGAGAGGGCGGAGCTCTCTTTGAAATACTGCGTCGCTTTTGCGTCATCCTCCGGCGGATGAACGCCGCTGGCGTAGATCAGCCCCAGCAGCATCTGGGCATCGACGGCGGAGTCGCTTTCCGGATCCTGGGCGGCATGCTGTAACAGGGAGATGGCGTGCGGATAGTTCGGCGTACCGGCCTGCTGATTTACCAGCACCCGGGCGAGGACTATTTCTCCCGCCCTGCTACCCGTCTGGATGGATTTTTCCGCCAGCGCTTTCGCCTGGAGATAGTCGGCCTGCTGCGGGTTACGGATTTTGAGCTGGGCCAGCAGCGCCAGCGCATCGCCGTCGCCGTTGTCCGCCGCTTTTTGCGCCCAGTATTCGGCCTGCGGAAAATCGCCGAAGCTAACGTAGGTATCCGCCAGGTAATACTGCGCGCGCGGGTCGCCCGCTTCGGCCTGCGGTTTGTATTGGCTGCCGGGTTCCATGGCGCCTGCGGCGACGCTTGCCATCACCAGCAGTAAAAAGAGGTATTTCATTTTTTATTATCGGTAGAGGACATAGCGAGCAGTATAAAGGCAGGTGAAGGAGAAGAAAACGACGGGAACTTGTGGGGAATACTTATGTTTTACCCGAAGAGTCGTGCCGTCTGTTTCCCGGGGGCGGCGTAAACGCCTTGCCCGGGCTACGGATTCTGTAGCCCGGACAGGTGCGAAGCGCCACCTCCGGGGAGGCGGCCTTATTAGCCCAGCGCGCTTTCGCGCAGACGGGTTTTCAGCTTGTTGTACTCGTCAATCACGTACTGCTCGGCGGCCCGCTGGTCGGCAATCGGCTCAATGTTGACGGCGCAGTACTTGTACTCCGGCGTTTTGGTTATCGGGCTCAGGTTCTCAGAAACCAGCTCGTTACAGGCGCCAATCCACCACTGGTAGGTCATATAAACCGCCCCTTTATTTGGGCGATCGCTGACCTGCGCGCGGGTGATGATTTTGCCTTTACGCGAGTTCACCCACACCAGCGCTTCATCCTCAATGCCTAAACGCTCGGCATCGGCGGTGTTGATCTGCGCGTAGCCCGGTTCATCCGCCAGCGCGGCCAGCGCCGCACAGTTGCCGGTCATCGAACGACACGAGTAGTGGCCGACTTCACGCACCGTCGACAGCACCATCGGATACTCGTCGGTGAGCTTGTCAATCGGCGCGACCCAGTCGCAGGTGAAGAACTGCGCCAGACCGTTCGGGGTATCAAACTTCTCTTTAAACAGATAAGAGGTCCCCTGGTCAGCGTCGGACTCATCGCGGCATGGCCACATCACGTAACCCAGCTCGCCCATTTTCTCGTAGGTGGCGCCGTAGAAATCCGGGCACAGATGACGCAACTCGTCCCAGATCTCCTGGGTGTTGTTGTAGTGCATCTTATAGCCCATACGGGTGGCGATTTCGCTGATGATCTGCCAGTCGGTTTTCAGGTCCCACTTCGGCTCTACCGCTTTAAAGAAGCGCTGGAAGCCGCGGTCCGCTGCGGTATAGACGCCTTCATGCTCGCCCCACGAGGTGGACGGCAGGATGACGTCGGCCGCTGAGGCGGTTTTGGTCATGAAAATATCCTGGACGATAACCAGTTCCAGATCGTCGAAAGCCTTACGCACGGCGGACAGCTCGGCGTCGGTCTGGAGTGGATCTTCCCCCATGATGTACGCTGCCCGCACTTCGCCGTGCGCCGCGCGGTGCGGCAGCTCGCTGATGCGATAGCCGGTATGTTCCGGCAGGCTTTCAACGCCCCAGGCTTTGGCGAACTTCTCGCGATTTTCCGGGAACTTGACGTACTGATAGCCCGGATAGGTATCCGGCAGCGCGCCCATATCGCAGGCGCCCTGAACGTTGTTCTGGCCACGTACCGGGTTAACGCCGACGCTCGGCTTGCCGAGGTTGCCGGTCAGGATCGCCAGGCTGGTCAGCGAACGCACGGTCTCCACGCCCTGATAGAACTGGGTCACGCCCATCCCCCACAGGATCGCGGCGGACTTTGCGTTGGCGTACATGCGGGCGCAGGCGCGGATCTCCTGAGCGCTGACGCCGGTAATCTCTTCCACCGACTCCGGCGTATAGCCTTCGACGATTTTGCGATACTCTTCGAAGCCCTCGGAACGGCTGGCGACGAAGGATTTATCGTAGAGATCCTCTTCGATAATGACATGCCCGATGGCGTTGAGCAGCGCGATGTTCGAGCCGTTTTTCAGCGCAATGTGCATATCGGCGATGCGCGCGGTTTCGATTTTACGCGGATCGCAGACGATGATTTTCGCCCCATTGCGTTTGGCGTTAATCACGTGATTCGCCACAATAGGGTGTGAATCTGCCGGGTTGTACCCGAAGATAAACACGAGGTCGGTGTTGTCGATCTCGGTGATGGCATTACTCATAGCGCCGTTACCGACCGATTGGTGCAGACCTGCAACCGAAGGGCCGTGTCAGACGCGAGCGCAGCAGTCAACGTTATTGGTACCAATAACGGCGCGCGCGAATTTTTGCATCACATAGTTGGTTTCATTACCCGTCCCACGGGACGAACCGGTAGTCTGAATCGCGTCCGGGCCATACTTCTCTTTAATGGCGCTGAGACGAGTGGCGACGTAGTCGAGCGCCTCATCCCAGGAGACGGATTCCAGTTTGCCGCCACGCTGGCGACGGATCATGGGGGTTTTTAGGCGCGGGGTCAGGATCTGGGTATCGTTAATAAAGTCCCAGCCATAATAGCCTTTCAGACACAGGGTACCCTGGTTGGTTTTCCCCTGTGCCGCCTCAGCCCGGACGATTTTGCCGTTATCGACCACCAGGTTAATTTTGCAACCTGATGCGCAATACGGGCAAACCGTGACGACTTTTTTCATCGGTCTTGCTCCAGTTAATCAATTGGCGCACACGCGCTATCGCGCCATCAATATGCATCTTCTATGCCATGTTTTCATTGTGGGTATCGACTGATAATACGTCGTTTTTTTGGGCGAAATGATGACGAAAAGCAGGCTATCGTCAGTTTTGACGTGTCGATGAAAATACCGCGCGACGGACGTCACGCGGCATCAGGGTTATTTTTTGGCTACCGGCGCCTGGTAGCCGCCGCCTAGCGTTTTGATCAGCTGAATACTCTGAACTACACGCCGGGAATCGAGTATCAGTAACGACATCTCTTCCGCCAGCACCGGCAGTCTGGCTTCGGTCGCCAGCAAACGGCTGCTAAGCCCGCGTTTATAGGCCGCTTCGGCGGCGGCCTGGGTGTAGCGGAAAGCGCTGACCCGCTCAGCCTGCATTGTGCGCTCATCGTTCAGCGTTTGCAGGCGCGTGCCGTTGATAGCGACATCGCGCACGGCGTCGAGCACCGACTGGTTATAGCGCTCAATCAGCATGTTGCTGGAGGCGCGGGTGCTCTCGAGGTTCGCATTCAGGCGTCCGCCATCAAACAGCGGCAGCGTCAGGCCAGGAATAAAGTTGATCTGCTTGCTGCGGTTTTCGAACAGTTTATCCAGGTGAATGGAATCGACGCCGAAGAACGCCTTGATATCAAAGCTCGGGTAGAACAGGGCGCGCGCGGCGTTCACCTGATTCAGCGAAGCCTGGACATACCAGCGCATAGCCTGTAGATCCGGACGTCGGGCCAGCAAATCGTAGGAGAGCGTAGCTGGAATACCGGTTTGCACCCGCGGCAGAGATACGGGCTTGATCGCAGGGAGATCGCCAGCCCCCGCGCCGATCAGGGCGCGCAGAGTTTCACGAGTTTCGACGATCTGCCCTTTTACCGCGGCGATCTGTTTATCGACCGCCAGCACCTGCGCTCGGGCGCCGTGATAAGGCACCTGCGCCTCCAGGCCATGGGCAACCTTACTCTGGTGCGCTTCTACCGCATACTCAATGACTTCGCGGGTTTGTTGCAACAGGTCGAGCATCTGATAGCTGGCCTGCATGCTGTAGTAAAGCTGAGCGACGCCGGTGGAGATCGCCAGCTCTACGGTGGCTGTCTCGGCGACGGCGGCGTTTTGCGCGCCGATAGCCGCAGCAACGGCAGAACGGTGGACGCCCCATAAATCCAGATCCAGACCGGCGAGCAGCCCAACGGTGCCCTCGGTATAGTAGGGGCCGTCCATCGGCATGAGCCGACTGTCGGATTGGTCGGCGAACGGGCCAAGGAAACCATTGGTTGAAACGCGCTGGCGGTTGAGCATCCCCATGGCGGCAACCTGAAGCTGCGTACCGGCTTCCAGCAGATCGGCCTGCGATTGCGCTTTTTCTTCACGCAGTTTCGCTTCGGCAAGCGTGTGCGACCCGGAAAGCGAGCGCTGAATTAAGGCGTCAAGCTGCGGGTCATTGAACTGACGCCACCACTGCGCCTGCGGCCATCCCTGGCTGGCGAGATGGATATCGCTGGCCAGCTTAATCTGCTCTGGCTGCAGCTGTTGATGCGGCGTGGAATCTTTGCGCACCAGCGCGCAGCCGGAAAGCGCCGTAGCGCTACCGAGCAGACCGCAGAGTAGTAAGCGTGAAAGGTTACGGGTCATAGTTGAGCGGCTCCTTGCACTTGCTCTTCGGCTGGCGTCAGCGCCGGGCGAGTCCAGTCCGGTAAACGGGCCATTTGCTGCATGACGCGTTGCTCCTGTTGATATAGCGTGGGTGAAATGGCGGTGTCGATAAGCTCGATGAACGGGGGAGTGCTGGCTGCGGCGGCCAGCCCGGCGGCATATTTTTCCAGGGCATCGGCAAAACGCCCGGCCCGCTCCTGCAATAGCGAATTATCCAGCGCCTGGGCGTCATTCCAGGTGGCATCCCAGGCGTAGAGGATTTCGCGCCCTTGCTGAATGACCGCCTGGCTACGTTTCACCAGCAGCAGACGCTGGTCATCGTCAAGCTGGCGCTCCAGCGCCACCCGCTCGCAGATCTCTTCGCAGCTATTCAACGCCGCATGAACGCCGACGCGCAGTTGCAGATAGGTTCGCTGAGCGGCGGCTTCCTGCTGGCGCGGAACGCGGAGCAACTTGCCAAGCAGCCCCAGCGCGCCCGCCAACTTTTGCGGCAGCGCTTTCGCTTCGCTTTCCGGCCAGATAAAGGTGTAAATCACCGCTGAAACCACGGTGCCAATCATAATACCGAAGGCGCGATCGCGGATTTCCACCAGGTCGTAGACCGGACCGAAGACGTTTTCCAGCGTCGCCAGCGCGAAGGTAACCACCATTTGCGTGCCGATGTATGAAGAGCGTTCTGAGCCGGTGGCGATCCATGACGTGATAAGAAAAAAAGGCGCCAGCACCAACAGCAGTTCGACGATATTATCCAGCCATGGCATCACAAAAATGGTCATCAGCAGGGCGAGGATCGCGCCGCAGAATGCGCCGCCGAAACGCAGGGTCATTTTCTGATACGACGAGCCGAGACTGGGGTTAGCGACGATAATGCAGGTCAACATGCAGGTGTGAATTCCTTCCCAATCGACGCCGGAATAAAAGACGTAGCAGATCATGCACGCCAGCAGCGTTTTCAGGGCATAGCGAATATAGTCTGGATTAGTGAAAGCATCCGGCGCCATGGAGGGTGGTTTGGCGGCTGGCGTGGGCGGCGTCTCGGGATCCATACGGCCAAGCTGCAGCAGAAGCTGACAGCAATTTTCCAGCCCGCATTCACGCGCCGCCGCAGTTTCTTCAGCGCTCAGTTGCCACTCGCTATGCCAGGTTTCCCCGTTGCTAATGGCGTTTTGCAGGTCGGCGATTGCGCTTTGCAGCTTTTGCCGTAGAGGGTCGATTGCCTGATTTTTGGCAAACACGGCGGCGTCGTAGCGGTTCAGCGTGGCGTAAAGGTAGGTCACCGTCGTGACGCAGGTTTGCCACCATGCGCTTCTTGCCCGCCAGTCGGCATCATCGGCCATACAGAAGACGTTCAGTTTTTGCAGCGCCAACGCTTCCCGTTCAATACGCTTTTCAGGTAGCGGTTCGGCGGATTGCGTCAGGCGGCTGGCGGCGTCATCAAGCCGCGCGCACAGGGCTTCGCGCATCTGATCCGCGGCGCGGGTGGGAAACCACAGGACGCCGATCAGCACCATTAGCAGCGTCGGGTAGAGCCCCACGACGATGCACCATAGCGTCAGACGAACGACGACTTCGGGGTAGTCCAGCATTCCGGGGAAAGATTGCCCGTAGATTGAGACAATCGCCACGGCAAAGAAGACCAGTCCCAGGCGATGGGCGCGCATCATAAACATACAGCCCAGCAAAATTACGCCAGCGACGATCAGCCGCACGAGCGGATAGCTGTAGGACCATTTGTAGATCAGAAATAAGCTGCCGATCTCCATCGCCGTGGCCACCACGAACAGGATCGCCACGAATTTGGTATAGAACGCGTTGGACTGGATACCGTAAAACAGCACCGCCAGCGAGAGCGCCAGAAAGGGGATCTCGAAGGTCATTGAGATCAGCACCACCAGCAGGCAGCCAACCCAAAGCTGCATGGTTTGCGGCACTCTGCCGGGGCGCTCTTCGCTTAATTCCTCGCGAAAAAAAGCCAGCGCCTTGACCAGCGGCAGCGGCAGGTAATTAAGCGCGTTCATCATTGCGGCTCGAGAGTGGCGACCGCCGATGCGCCGATGCGGAACATCTCTGCGTCGGGTTTATCCACCATGATTTTTACCGGGAAACGCTGGGCCACGCGAACCCAGTTAATCGAACGGGAAACCCGCGGCAGACCGCCCAGCACCAGACCACCGTCGTCAGGCAGTACGCCGTAGCCGACGGAATCGACCTTACCGGCGAAGGTTTTGCCGCTATCGCTCATCAGACGGATGGTGACCGGTGTGCCGGGGTGGATGTTTTTCAACTCCGTTTCGCGGAAGTTGGCGATGACGTACCAGTGGCGGGTATCAATCAGGGTAAAGAGCGGACGCATAGCGGAGGCAAACTGGCCGATGGAGGTTTTTAATGCGACCACCCGTCCATCGAACGGTGCGCGAACCGTGGCCATTTCAAGATGTAGTTTAGTGAGCGCGATATCTGCTTCAACGGCGACTCGCTGGGCAACCAGCGCATCGATGCCGCTGACCGCGCTGGCGGCCTGTTGCGCCTGGAGCAATACCGCATTAAGGTCGGCTGCGGCGGCGCGCTGCGCCGTTCTGGCGCGATCGACATCCTCTGCGGAAACAAAACCTTCCTTGAGCAACGGCTCGGTGCGGCGCAGGGTATCGCTGGCCTGTTTAGCCGCCGCGCGGGCTTTGGCGACCGTCGCCTGAACGGAGTCAGCGCCATATTTTTGCGCGTCTACGCTGCGCTGGGTGAGCATAATCTGTTTATCCAGCGCGGCAAGAGAAGCTTCGGCCTTCGCCAGGTTCATTTCATAGGTCCGGGGATCGATGCGAAACAGCAGATCGCCCTGCTTGACCTGCTGGTTATCGCTAACCGCCAGTTCGACAATGCGGCCGCTGACTTCCGGAACCACATCAATCGTATCCGCTGAAGCGTAGGCGTCGTTAGTAGCGGGCGCGCTATCCAGTCGCCAGATGACAACGAGTAAAACGACGACGGCCAGTAGTACCAGAAGCAGAGCCGGTAATTTATTGCGAGGAATTTTTTTCGACGAACTTTCCATGAGTGCATCTCAATAGGGGTTAGAAAAATACCAGCCAGAACAGCATGGAGTAGAGAGCAAAAAGGGCGGTATAAATAACGCCTGCAAGCGCTGGCATTTTATATTTGAGCAGAATAACCCGCCGCGTGATGAGCGTAAGGATGACTCCGGCAATAATGCAGAAGAGCCATCCAGGATAATAGGCGCCAATGACCGGAATTGCCGGAGATAATGTACATCCCGTCAACAATGCGGCCGGAGTGAGCCAGCATATATTTTTTAGCTGCATCACAATACTGGATTTAACCGTTTGCATAATGAAATACATCCTGTCTATTGCGAAAAATATCCCGTGTGAATGTAAAACAGGAAAAAGAGGTCACAGTATCCCCATTTTTAATTGAGAGTGAAATGTCTTTATTAATCATCCGCATTCATGACTTATTTATATTTTTTATTGTTTTTAGGTGTTTATATTTCCCTCATGGATGTATTCGCTTCCGGAAAAGAATAGAAATTTCCGGAAGCGAGCCTGATTAATTAGGCGTAACGATATTCACCCACAGTTCAAATTGATCGAGCGTGGAGAAGATTTCATCCAGCTTTGCCGCATCGCCGGTGACTTTGGCTTTCCCTGTTTTCAGCAGATCGGCCATTTTGGCCTGGCCGGTCAACACGTCGTGCAGGTCAGCACGGCTGATAGTGAAGGATGCATCGGGCTTCTGCTGAGAAGCCTGGCGATAGTTGAGCACGCTATTGTTCAGCGTCAGATTCAGGGTTTCGCCTCGATCAAGATTGAAATTCAGGCTGATATTTTTGCCTGCCGCTTTCTCGCTATCCAGACGGACTGCCATGTAATCAAACAGCATTTCGACCGTCATACCCTTGATGGTGTCGGGTGAATTTGAGGTATTGTGGGTGAGTTTATGCACGCCTTCGCGCAGCTCTTTCGCGCCGGTTAAGTAGAAACCGCGCCAGGTTGCGGACTCCGCCTGATAACCCAATTGCTCAAAGGAATTCGCTTGCAGATCTTTTGCCGCCTGGTTTTGCGGTTCGGCGGCAATCACCTGCTTGAGCAGTTCTGACGTCCAGCGATAGTCGCCCTTGTCATAAGCTTTTTGCGCCAGCTCAATTGCCTGTTTTGCGCCGCCCAGCGCTTCGACGTAGCGTTTACCCATATCGACCTGGCCGTAGGGGTTGAGGTTGGCCGGGTTGCCGTCAAAGTAACCGAGATAGAAGTTATAAACCGCGCGGGCGTTGTGGCTTACGGAACCATAGTAGCCGCGGCTGGCCCAGTTATTCTCCAGCGCTGGGGGCAACTTAATCATGTTGCCGATTTCGTTCATCGTATAGCCCTGATTAGCCAGATGGAGCGTCTGGTCATGGATATACTTGATGGTGTCGCGATATTTGCCGATATAGTCGTTAATGTGCTGGTTACCCCAGACCGGCCAGGTATGCGGCATAAACAGCACTTCAGCCTGGTTGCCCCACATATCGAGCGTTTCATTCAGGTAATCGGTCCATTTACTGGTATCGCGCGTTTTAGCGCCGCGCAGGGTGTAGAAGTTATGCAGCGTATGGGTGGTATTTTCTGCGGTACATAATGCTTTAAGCGCCGGGATATAGAAGTGCATTTCTGATGGCGCCTCGCTGCCCGGCGCCATTAAAAAGTCAAATTCCAGGCCATCGATATTCAGTTTTTCACCGGTTTTGGTTATCGATTTGGTCGGGGCGATGATCGTTGGGTTGCCCGCGCTGATGGTGACGCCCAGACCGTTGCCGATATTGCCCTGAGCGTTATGGGGTAGCAACAGACCATAAGAGTAGAGAACCCGGCGGTTCATAATATTCCCGGCCAGCACGTTTTCGCTGATGGCTTCTTCCATAAACCCGGCTGGAGCAATAACCTGCACTTTGCCTGTTTTAACATCCTCTTCGCTGACGATACCTTTGACGCCGCCATAGTGATCGGTGTGGCTATGGGTATAGATGACGGCAACAATAGGTTTTTGCGGGCGATGCTGATAGTAGAGGTCGAGGCTGGATTTTGCGGCTTCCGGGCTGACAAGGGGATCAACAACGATGATACCCGTATCGCCTTCAATAAAGGTAATATTGGAAATATCCTGGCCGCGGACCTGATACATGCGTTCGGTGACTTTAAACAGGCCGGAAATACCGTTGATTTGCGACTGCCGCCACAGGCTGGGGTTCACCGTGTCGGGGGCTGGCGCATTGATATCGAATTTATAATCCTCCCCCCGATAATAGGTTTTCCCATCAGCATTTTTCAGAATACCTTGATTGAGAAGCGGGGCGATAAATCCCCGCTGCGCATCATCAAAGTCCTGACGGTCGTTAAAGGGTAGCGACTGAGTATATTGCTGGTTAATTTGCTGCGTATATTGCGTGGCTGGCTGGGCGGTTTCGCTCGCAAAAGAGGTGTTAACTAATAACCCTGTTGCGACAGCAATGGCAATAAAAGTCCTGTTCAAACGGAATAACTGCAAGTTATTCATATAAATCTCCATTTATCATTTGTATTGTGAATTTATTTAGTTAAAAGAAGGGCTGCTTTATTTCTTTCCCATAATAAGATGTTTTTTTATGTTTATAGAATAAGAAATGTGAGATGGGCACCTCTTTTTATGAGGTATTTGTGCGGATTGCGATAGGGTGATTAATGAAGTTATTACATTCAATTATGATTTATAAAATCAGGGGCATTTAACTGCATATGATTTATGGTCATATTATGGGCCAGATACCGATATGAGCGGCATCCGGCCTGACGTTAAATATCATACTGTAACAGGAAGGGGTAAATAACGGCTGCGTGCCAGCGCCGCCGCGCCCTGGGCGCCGTTAAACGCTGATGATGACGCGGCGATAAAGCGTACGGCCTGATACGGCAGCGGACGGCGAACGTAGGTTTTGACCATCGCGATTAAGGTATCGCGCGGGAAGGCGGGCATATCCATCACACCGCCGCCAAGAATTACCGCGTCGGGATCGAACAGGTTGACGCTGGTGGCGATAGCGCGGGCGGCGTGGTTTAGCAACGTCTGGACAAACGGCTCCTGCTCGGCGTGGACGAACAGTTCGCCCAGCTCGTACGCTCGCGGCTGCTGTTCATACCAGCGCTTGAGCGCAATGCCGGAGCAAACGGTTTCCAGACAGGCGGGGTTGCCGCAGGCGCAGGTGAGGGCGTCATCGCCCAGCGGAATATGCCCCAGCTCGCCCGCCACGCCGTGCGCGCCGGTCCACGGCCCGCCGTTCAGCCAGACCGCGAAGCCCATACCGGTGCCAAGATAGGCCGCCAGCACCTCCTGCTCCTGCAGGCCATTCTCCTGTACATCAAAAGAGAGCTGCAGATTCACATCGCGGGAAAACTCCACCGGGCAGCATAGCGCTGCTTCCAGCCGGTCGGCCAGGTTGTAGAGGTCGTCGGCGGCGAGAGGTAGATTGGGCGTTGAGATAATCGTCCGCTTGTCTTTTGCCACCAGCGCCGGGAACCCCATCACCAGCCCGCAGCAACGGGCGTCGTGCAGGGTCAGCTGCTGCTGCAACAGGTTTTTAATGCCGTTGACCAGGCCGTCGGCGCTAATCACGTCCGCGGTGCGCCGCTTTTCGCAGTGCAGCGCTTCGCCCTGCGCGGTTTGCAGGCAAAGGCGGATATGGGTCGCGCCCATATCCACGCCCGCAACAACGTTACGCTGTTTTTGCATGAGGCAGTACCTCGTGTTTCGCCGCCAGGATCTGCTCGACCATGATCTGCCACGCATCTTCAATCTTCTCGGCGTGATTAAAGAGGCCTGAAGTGCCGACGATAAAGACGTCCGCGCCCGCCGCCATCAGTTTTTGATAGGTGGCTTTATTGCAGGAGCCATCGATTTCGATCTCGTAGTTCAGCCCTTCGCGCTCGCGCCAGGCTTTCAGTTCGCCGATTTTTTCCAGCATCTCCGGGATAAACGGCTGCCCGGCGAAGCCCGGATCGACGGTCATCACCGTGATTTTGTCGGCTTTATGAATGTAGTACTTCATGGCCTCGACCGGGGTTTCCGGGTTGAGGATCAGCCCGACCTTCATGCCGTGGCGGCGGATCTCTTCGATCAGACGGAAGGCCTGGCCGTTAATCGTTTCCGGATGCAGGGTGATAAAATCCGCCCCCGCCTGCGCCAACTGGCTAATGTAGTCCTGCGGGCGGGTGACCATCAGATGGCAGTCCAGCGGCTTGCTGGCCAGCTTTTTCACCTGGCCGACGAAAAATGGCGACAGGGTCAGGTTCGGTACAAAATGACCGTCCATAATGTCGATGTGAAAATAGTCTGCGTGCTGGTCGATAAACTCGATCTGTTCTTTGAATTTCAGCAGATCCATACACATTAAAGAGGGAGCAATTTTCATTATAAATTCCTTACTTACTGATAAGACGGTCGAGGGCGACAGCCGCGATGATTAATCCGCCCATTACCACCAGCTGGTAGTAGGTTTGTACTTGCAGAATGTTCAGTCCGTTATTGATGGTGCCGATAATCAGGCCGCCGATGACCACCGAGAAGATGCGTCCTTTGCCGCCGAAGAAGCTGGTGCCGCCGATGATGGCGCTGGCGATGGCGTAGGTTTCAAAGCCCATCCCCGCCAGCGGTTCCGCCGCCCCGAGACGCGCGGTGGAGACCACGCCCGCCAGCCCGGCGCAAACGCCGGAGATAATGAACACCAGCAGCATGTGGAATTTGACGTCGATACCGGAGTAGAAAGCGGAGTTCTTGTTACCGCCCAGCGCGTAGATGTTGCGGCCCACGCGCATGCGGGTGGTCAGGAACCAGAGGATCACCGCCACAATCAGCGAGAAAATCACCGGAACCGGTATACCCAGCGGCGTGGCGGCGAAGAAGTTAACGAAATCAAACGAGAAGCCGTATACCGAGTTGGCATCGGAAATCACCAGGGTGATACCGCGAAAGATAGCGTTGGTGCCGAGGGTGATAATGAACGGGTGCAGGCCGGTCCAGTTGACCAGGCAGCCGTTGATGGCGCCCAGCGCGCCGCCGACCAGCACGCCGCCAATCAGCGCCGCGAGGAACGGATCGACGCCCGCCAGCATCAGCTTAGCGGTGACCATCCCGGAGAGCGCGAGGATCGCCCCGACCGACAGATCGATCCCGGCGACGAGGATCGCGAAGAATTCGCCCATGCCGATCAGGACGGTGACCGAACTTTGGACGAAGATCTGCGTAATGTTGTTGGTCGTCAGAAAGTACTCTGACGACAGGGTGCCGAAGATCGCGACGATAATGGCGAGGATAAAAAAGGTGCCGTATTTATCCCAGAATAGCGCGAAGTTAAACGGTTTTTTCTCGTCCATATCGCCTTTCACTCTTGTGGTAATGCCCATGCCATAATCTCCTCTTCGCTCAAGTCGTCGCGATTGGTCAGGATTTGCGTCAGTCGCCCTTCGCAGAACACGGCAATGCGGTCGCAGACGGCGATAATTTCAGGTAGTTCGGATGACACCATCAGGATGACTTTTCCGTCATCGGCCAGCTGGCGCATCACTTTATAAATTTCGGCTTTCGCGCCGACGTCGATACCGCGCGTCGGCTCGTCAAAAATGATCACTTCGGGGCTGCAGCACAGCCATTTGGAAATCAGCACCTTCTGCTGGTTGCCGCCGGAAAGCTCGGTGATGTTCTGATCGACCGAATGGCACTTCAGCGCCAGCAGCTTGCGCTGCTCTTCCGCCGTTTTGCGTTCGTCGCCTTCGCGGAACAGCCCCATGGCCCCTTTGTAGCCGCCGCGCTTCAGGCTCTGGCTGACCGCCATGTTCTGAGCGATGGAAAAATTGGGGAAAAAGCCGTTTTCCCGGCGGCTTTCGGTGATGTAGCCCATCCCTTTTTTTAAGGCGTCCAGCGGCGAGCGGGGGGAGATCGCTTTGCCGTTGAGATAAATTTCACCGCCGCTACGTTTATCAACCCCAAACAGGCAGTCCATGAGCTCCGTGCGCCCGGAGCCGACCAGCCCAGCAAAACCGAGAATTTCGCCGCGATTCACGCTAAATGAGATATCGCGTACCTTTTTTTTGTCATGGCTGGTAACGTTTTTCACTTCGAATACCGTCTCGCGGACGATATTGCCGGTGCTCTCTTTCATGGCGTTAAAGCGGTTTTGCAGCTCGCGGCCGACCATCAGGCGTACGATGTCGTCGTTATTCACTTCGCTGACCATTCCGCTGCAGACGCTGCTGCCGTCTTTCATCACCGTGTAGCGGTCGCAGATGCGGCGTATTTCCGCCAGCTTGTGCGAGATATAAACAATGGCGGTGCCCTCTTTACGCAGCTGGTTCATGATCAGGAACAGATAGTCCACCTCTTTGTTGGTCAGCGAGGAGGTCGGCTCATCCATGATCAGCACTTTGGCGTCGAGCATCAGCGTTTTGGCTATTTCCAGCATCTGCTTATGGCTGATGGAGAGATTCACCACCTTTTCGTCTAAATCGATCTTCAGCCCGACGCGCAGCAGCATCATTGCCGCCCGCACGCGCATCTCTCGCCAGTCGATGACGTTAACGCCGCAGACTTTTTTCGTCAGATGACGGCCAATATATAAATTCTCCAGCACCGTTAATTCATCAATGACGCTGAGCTCCTGATAAATAATGCCGATGCCGAGCTGGGCCGCTAATTTATGGTCCAGCTTGTCGTAGTTGACATTATTAATGGTAATGGTGCCTTTGGTCGGTTCATGGATTCCCGACAATACTTTCATCAGCGTTGATTTACCGGCACCATTTTCCCCTAATAACGCATGTATTTCGTGCGGGTATATAGTTAAATCAACCGATTTTAATGCGTGAACCGGGCCAAAGGATTTGCCGATCCCCGCCATTGAAATATATGGCGTGAGCATAGAAAATTTCCTTCATTACCTCTGGGTGAATTCCCCTCTCCCAAAGGAAAAGGGGATTTACAGACTTACTTCGTCACCAGAATGGAATCCACCAGCGTAAACTGCGGGGCTTTATCCAGCGGGATCACCTTGCCGCTCTTCTCGGCATCGACCATCAGCTTCAGGCCCGTCGCGCCGATATCCGCCGGGTTCTGCGCGATAGTCGCGGTCATCTGTCCGGCCTCGACCATTTTGCGCGCTTCCGGAATACCGTCGGTACCGACCACCAGCACCTTGCCGGTTTTACCCGCGTTGGCGACGGCCTGGGCGACGCCCATCGCCATGGTGTCGTTGGCGCAGTAAATCGCTTTAACATTCGGGTTACGCTGCAGCACGTTCGTGGCGACGTCCAGCGCTTTAATACGGTCCCAGTCGGCGGGCTGGCTGGCAACCAGCTTGATCTGGCTCGCTTTTTTGAAGGCTTCGGTGGCGCCATTGCGGCGAGCTTCACCGGAGGCGTTACCGGCTTTACCTTCGATAATCGCCACTTCGCCGCCTTCCGCACCCAGCTTGTCGATAATAAAAGCCGCGCCCTTCGCCCCAACCGCCACGTTATCGGTGGTGACGAAAGCCTCGACGTTGCCGCCGGCTTTCTTCAGGTTATCCATATCGATTTTTTCATCGAGGTTGACCAGATAGATGCCCTTTTTCCAGGCTTTAGCCACCGGCATCACCAGGTTTACCGAGGAGAGGGGCGCAAAGGCGATACCTTTGTAGTTTTTGTTGCTCAGGTCTTCAAACAGCTGCAGCTGCGACTGAAAATCGCCTTCGGAAGGGGAGGCAAAAATATCGACGCTTACGCCCAACGTTTTGGCTTCGTCTTCTATGCCCTTTTTCATATCCACCCAAAACGGATTGGATAAGGTTTTTAAGACCACAGCATAATCGGCGGCGGCAAAGGCGCTGGTGGATAACATTACGCCCATGAGCGTGCCGCTGAAAATTTTCAGATATTTATTCATGGCAGTATTCTCAGTGTAGGATACAGTTATATTGATCCCACCAACGTGGGATCGGTTTTTTATTTAAGCGCGCCGGGTGAAAAGAAATTAACAATCGCGCCGGTTTTTTGCATATTTAAATTCGCTTGTTCAATATTCAGCTGGGCAACGGAAACAAAAAAAGCATCTAATAATGTGAGTTGTAATATACGCGCTGAGGCGTTACGGCCTAATAAAGGCGTCTCTGGTGCTGGCGAACAAATAATAAAATCAGCTAGTTTGGCAATCGGTGAATGATAGCTATGGGTGATACAAATAATTTTTGCGCCGTTCTTTTTCGCCAGCTCCACCGCCGATTTGATATCGCTGGTGCGCCCGGAGTGCGAGACCACCAGTACCACATCGCCTTCCTTCAGCAGCGAGGCGGACATCATCATGATATGCGCGTCCGGGTAGGCCTGGCAGCGCACGCCGATGCGTAAAAACTTATGCTGCACGTCCGCGCAGATGGCGTTTGAACCGCCTGCGCCATACAGGTCACGCTGGTTGGCCTGGGCGAAAAAGCGCGCCGCGCGATGAATTTCGTCGACGTTAACGATCGACTGGCCTTCCATAATGGTGCGCAGGGTGATGTTAAACACCTTATTCACCACATCCTGCGGCGCTTCATCAAAAGAGAGCTCAGTCGGCAGGACCTGCTCAGACTGCGAGAAATAGGCTTCCAGCGCGCTGCGCAGATTACGAAAACCGCTAAAACCAAGCAGTTTAGAGACCTTAACGATCATGGCCTCAGACACCGACAGCGCCTCTGCGACGTCCTTAATGGCCGGCGCATCGCTCAGATTGCCGGGGGTAAGCAACCATTCGACGATGCGGCTTTCATTTTCGGTCATCCCTTCCTGCTTCATGCGAAGCCAGGGGGCAAGGCCGATACCGTTGGGGAGCGAACTGGATTCTGACTGACTCATCGCTTTCTCATTGTCCATAAAATGAAGACGTCACTATATCACCACAGGCAAAACAGAAAAGATACAATCAACTTCACAAATTTTATATTTTTATAAAGTATTGTCTGTTGTGAAGTTTTGGGTGGGCGGATTTTTCGTTTTTTGATTTGTTATTTATTAAATATCAATAAATTATATGGTTTATATTGATGTTTTTAACGGCGTGATTGTTTGAGGAAAAAGAACACTGACGCTTGATTTGTGAAATTACAGCGTGTAGAACAGGCCCTGGCTGCGGTGTTTTTGACGCTTATTTGGCCGATAAATGCCGTTTAAATCACAACATAAAGCATTTCCGTAAAGTGAATAACAGGCGAGGCTAGGTATGAAAAGGATTGCAATTGGCTGCGATCATGTCGGGTTTATTCTGAAAGACGATATTGTGTTGCATCTGCGTCAGCGCGGAATGGAGGTGGTGGATAAAGGCGCATGGTCAACGGAACGCACCGATTATCCGCGCTATGCCAGCGCCGTCGCGCAGGCGGTTGCCGCCGGCGAAGTTGACGGCGGGATTCTGATCTGCGGCACCGGCGTCGGCATCTCCATCGCCGCCAATAAGCACCCGGGCATTCGCGCGGTGGTGTGCAGCGAGCCTTACTCCGCGCAGCTTTCACGCCAGCATAATGACACCAACGTTCTGGCCTTTGGCGCCAGGGTGATCGGCCTTGAACTGGCGAAAATGATCGTTGATGCCTGGCTGAGCGCCGAATTTGAGGGCGGACGCCATCAGGGCCGGGTAGACGCCATCGGCGCGATTGAACAGCAGCGGATTTGAGATTCCTCCGCTACTCGCCGCGATAGCCCTTGATTAACGTAGAGCCAGCCCCCTGATGAGACTGGCTTTATGAAACGTTACTCTACTGCTTTGCTTTTCTGCGCTCTTTCCTTCGCCAGCCAGCTGGCGCACGCCGATATTATTGACGACGCGATCGGCAATATTCAGCAGGCCATTAATGACGCTTATCAACCCAACGGCAGCCGTTCCGATGACGATGATTATGATGATGGACGCTATCAGGGCAGCCGTCAGCAAAACGCCGATCGCCAGCGGCAGTATGACGATCAACGGCGACAGCTGGAAGATCGTCGCCGCGAACTTGATGAGCGTCAGCGCCAGCTGGACCGGGACCGCCGTCAGCTGGAAAGCGACCAGCGCAGGCTGGATGATGATTATTGATGCGGCGCGACCCGCGGCCTTCGTCGCGCCCGGTTAATCCAGCACAATCTCCATACCGTCAAATCCCGCTTCAAATCCCGCAGGCAGAGAATTTTCCATCATCCACGCATCGAACTGGTGGCTGATATGGGTAAGGATCACCCGCGGGCAGCCAATCACCTGGTTAATGGCCCGCACGGTGTTGAGATCGCAGTGGTTGCGCGGGGGCTGCGGGCGCGGCTCGTGGCTACAGTCGATGATGATAAGCTGCGGTCGGTTGTTAAGCAGGAACTTGAGGGTTTTTTCCGGCAGGGCGGCGGTGTCGGACAGCCAGGCGACCCGCCTATGGGCCGATTCCAGCAGGTAGCCGAAAGTGAGCTTTGAGTGGTTCAGCGGCAGCGGCGTAACGCGCAATCCCTGAAGTTCAAACATCACGAACGGCTCAACGGTATGGCTGAAATCCAGCAGGCCCGGATGCCTGAACAGGTCATCGCAGCCCTGTTCATCGGGCGGGCCGTAAACCGCAATAGGTTCGCCCACTCCCCAGCGCAGGGGGAACAGGCCCTGCACGTGATCCATATGATAATGGGTGAGCAGAAACTGCTGAAAGCTGCCGGCGGGCCACCGCTCCAGCAGATCCGGCAGCCCGGCATCGAGCAGCGTCACCGCGTTGTTGAACTTCACCGCCGCGCTACAGGGGCGACGGCGATGCGCGTCGTCGGCGCGGGCGCGGCGGCAGGCGCGGCAGTCGCAGCCGAAAACCGGCACCAGCTGCGCGCCGCCGGTGCCGGTCAAGCGGATCGTCAGGCTCATGTTTTCTCCTCGTCTCAGGCAATTTGCTGCTCGTGTCGATTGCCGTGAACGCGAATCAGCGAGACCAGCGCATCCACCGACTGGCTCAGACGGCCATCGTTATTCAGGGTCAGACACGCGCTCGGCGTATAGCGCGCCGCGCGTTCCAGCCGCTGGGCGATTTCCGTCTCGTTCTCCCTTCCACGCTGCTCCAGGCGCTGTCGCAGCACCTCCGGCGAGACCTGCAAACAGATGGGCAGCAGGGCGTCGGCATAGCGCGCCTGCGCCTGCGCGAGGTGGGCGCGGGAGCCATTAGCGACCACGTCAAACCCGGCGTGCAGCCACAGGTCAATCTCGATGCCGATGCCGTAGTAATTATTGTTAGCGTGCCAGCTAAGGGCAAACAGATGCTGCTCGGCGCGGGTAAAAAACTCATGTTCGCTGAGGGCGATATGGTTTTCACAACCCGCGTTGTGCGGGCGGGTAATGTAGCGGTGCGCCACCAGCAGCTGGGGATGCTCCCGCTGGCGCAGCGCCGCCAGCAGGCTGTCTTTACCGGAGCCGGACGGACCGACCAGCCAAATCAGTTTTCCTGTCATCAGAAGACCCTCTTGCCTTGCCGCCAGACGCGATCAATATGGATATGCTCGCCGCGACGGTGCGCCAGCACCAGATCCGCCCGTTTACCTTCGGCAATCACCCCGCGGTCATGCAGCCCCAGCGCCTGCGCCGGGTTTTTGCTTACCAGGCGAATGGCCTGCGCGAGGGTAAAGGCGTTGCCCCCGTCGTCGGCGATGCGGAAAGCGGCATCCAGCAGGCTGGCGGGATAATAGTCGGAGGAGAGAATATCCAGTAGGCCGCTGGCCGCCAGCTGGTGAGCGGCGACGTTGCCCGAGTGGGAACCGCCGCGCACGATATTCGGCGCGCCCATCAGAACGTTCATGCCGTGCCGGCGCGACGCCTCCGCGGCAGCAAGGGTGGTGGGAAATTCGGCGATGGTGCTGCCAAGTTGGCGTGATTCGAGCACATGTTCGCAGGTGGCGTCATCGTGGCTGGCCAGCGCGATATTGCGCTCGCGGCAGATAGCGGCGATGCGCTGCCGGTTGGGCTGCGACCAGGCTGCCGCCAGCGCCATCTGCTCCTGTTCGAAGTTGTCCATCTGTTCGTTGGTCAGATGGTATTTGCCCTGATAGTAGTCGCGATATTTGCTGAGGTCGGCGTACTGGCGCTGGCCGGGGGAGTGATCCATCAGAGAGACCATGCTCACCGGCTCGCGGCCTACCAGCTTCTCAAACAGCGGCAGGGTGGTGTGATGCGGCAGTTCGCAGCGCAGATGCAGTCGGTGTTCGGCGCGGTTGAGGCCGCGCTTTTGCGTCTCTTCGACGGCGTTGATCATTTTTTCCAGGTTTTCCAGACGGTCGCCGCCGTCGCGCACATCGCCAATAGCCACGGCATCGAGCACGGTGGTGATGCCGCTGGCGACCATCAGCGCGTCGTGGCTGCTCATCGCCGAGTGGGCGGGCCAGTCCACCTTGGGTCGCGGGGTGAAAAACTTGTCCAGGTTGTCGGTATGCAGCTCGATAAGCCCGGGCAGCAGCCAGCCGCCTTCGCCGTCAACCGCCTCCGCTAGCCGGCTCTGGTTTTCGGCAAAGGCTGAGATTCTGCCGTCGTGAACTTCCAGCGAACCGTTAACCACCTCGTCTTCGAGGACCAGCTTTACGTTATTAATAATCATGCTGAAATCCCCATCGGGTGCAGGCGGTCGGCGACCTGGTGGCGCGTGGCCTCGTCGTGGAAAATACCGACGATCGCCGCGCCGCGGGCTTTGGCTTCGTGAATCAACGCCACCACCGCGGCGCTGTTGTTAGCGTCCAGCGAGGCGGTGGGTTCGTCGAGAAGCAAAATCGGGTAGTCGACCGCGAAGCCGCGGGCAATGTTGACCCGCTGCTGTTCGCCGCCGGAAAAGGTTGAGGGGGCGAGGTGCCACAGGCGTTCGGGGACGTTCAGGCGCGTTAGCAGGCGGGCGGCTTTCGCGGCGCTCTCTTCGCGCGAGGCGCCCAGTTCGAACAGCGGTTGCATCACCACGTCGAGGGCGGAGATACGCGGGATCACCCGCAGAAACTGGCTGACCCAGCCGATGGTAGTTTTGCGCACCTCCAGCACTTTGCGCGGCGTGGCGGTAACCAGGTCGACCCATTCGTCGCCGTGGCGAATATGAATGTGGCCGCTATCGGGGAGATAGTTGGCGTACAGCGAGCGCAGCAGGGTCGATTTTCCGCTGCCGGAGTGGCCGTGCAGCACCACGCATTCACCGGCATTCACGGTCAGCGAGGCGTCGGCGAGGACCGGCAGACGGACGCCGTGCTGCTGGTGCAGAACAAAGGTTTTATGGATGTTTTCAACGCGGATGGCGTTCATTTTTAGCCTCATCGTGCCTGAATTTCCCCGGATCGCGGCGTAAACGCCTTATCCGGGCTACCTGATGCATTAACTCACGAAGCGCGACCGGGGATTCCCGGAGGCGGCGCATTGCGCCTGTCCGGGCTACCGGCCTGCAGACGGCCCGGCACCCGTAGCCCGGTCAGCGCAGCGCCACCGGGGATTCCCGGAGGCGGCGCGTTGCGCCTGTCCGGGCTACCGGCCCGCAGACGGCCCGGCACCCGTAACCCCGGTAAGCGCAGCGCGACTGGGGATTCCCGGAGGCGGCGCGTTGCGCTTACCGGGCTACCGGCTCGCAGATGGTCCGGCACCCGTAACCCCGTAAGCGCAGCGCCACCGGGGAGTGGACCTATGTTCAGTTCTGCAACACCGACGACACCAGCAGCTGGGTGTAGGGGTGATGGGGATCGTCGAGCACCCGGTCGGTTAAGCCGCTTTCCACCACCTGTCCTTGTTTCATCACCAGCAGACGGTTAGCCAGAAGGCGGGCGACGCCGAGGTCGTGTGTCACAATCACCACCGCCAGGTTTAGCTCCACCACCAGGCCGCGCAGCAGATCGAGCAGGCGCGCCTGCACCGACACGTCCAGCCCGCCGGTGGGTTCATCCATAAACACCAGCTTCGGCTGGGTCACCAGATTGCGGGCGATTTGTAGACGCTGCTGCATACCGCCGGAAAAAGTGGTGGGCAGGTCGTCAATGCGCGAAGGCGGGATCTCCACCTCCTGCAACCACTGCTCGGCGGTGGTGCGAATATCACCGTAGTGCCGCGCGCCGGTCGCCATCAGGCGCTCGCCGATATTCCCCCCCGCCGACACCTGGCGGCGCAGTCCGTCCATCGGATGCTGGTGCACCACGCCCCATTCGGTGCGCAGCAGGCGGCGGCGATCCGCTTCGCTCATCGCGTACAGCGAACGGTTCTGATAGCGCACGTCGCCCTGCTGCGGCGTCAGGCGGGCGGAAATCGCCTGTAGAAGGGTGGTTTTCCCGGAGCCGGACTCGCCGACGATACCCAGCACCTCTCCCGGCCACAGTTCAAACGAGACGTCGCTGAAGCCTTTGCCCGGCGCGTAGAGGTGGGTCAGATTATTGACCGCCAGTAACGGATGACTCATTTTTTCTGCTCCTCGCTCTGCTGGCGGCAATAATCGGTATCGGAACAAACAAACATCCGTTTGCCGCTGTCGTCGAGCACCACTTCATCAAGATAGCTATGGCGCGAACCGCAGATGGCGCAGGGTTCATCCCACTCCTGAACGGTAAACGGATGATCGTCGAAATCGAGGCTTTCTACCGGGGTGTACGGCGGCACCGCGTAGATGCGTTTTTCACGTCCGGCGCCGAACAGCTGGAGGGCGGGCATCATATGCATCTTCGGGTTATCGAATTTCGGAATCGGCGACGGGTCCATTACGTAGCGGCCGTTGACCTTCACCGGATAGGCGTAGGTGGTGGCGATATGGCCGAAGCGGGCGATATCTTCGTACAGCTTCACCTGCATCACGCCGTACTCCTCCAGCGCGTGCATGGTGCGGGTTTCGGTCTCGCGCGGCTCGATAAAACGCAGCGGCTCCGGGATCGGCACCTGGAAGATCAGGATTTGATCTTCAGTCAGCGGCGTTTCCGGGATCCGGTGGCGGGTCTGGATCAGCGTCGCGTCTTCGGTGCGCTCGGTGGTCGCGACGCCGGTGACGCGTTGGAAAAACTGGCGAATCGACACCGCGTTGGTGGTGTCGTCGGCGCCCTGGTCAATCACCTTCAGCACGTCATTTTCGCCGATGACGCTGGCGGTAAGCTGGATACCGCCGGTGCCCCAGCCGTAGGGCATCGGCATCTCGCGACCGCCGAAGGGCACCTGGTAGCCGGGGATGGCCACCGCTTTCAGGATGGCGCGGCGGATCATGCGTTTGGTTTGCTCGTCGAGATAAGCAAAGTTGTAGCCGGTCAATGCGTTAGCCACGTTGATTCTCCCGTTGCAGGCGTTTAAGCAGCGCCAGTTCGGCCTGGAAATCGACATAGTGGGGAAGTTTAAGGTGCGAAACGAAACCGGCCGCCTCGACGTTATCGGCATGCGCCAGCACAAACTCTTCATCCTGAGCGGGGCCCGCCACTTCTTCGCCGTACTCCGGCGCCTGGAGCGCACGGTCCACCAGCGCCATCGCCATCGCTTTACGCTCGCTCATGCCGAACGTCAGGCCGTAGCCGCGGGTAAAGTGCGGCGGTTCATCCTCAGGGGCGACAAAGCCGTTAACCATTTCGCATTCGGTCATCAACAGTTCACCGATATTGACGGTGAATCCCAGCTCTTCGGGAGCGATCTCCACCGCGACGTAGCCGCTGCGAATTTCACCGGCAAACGGGTGGTTGCGCCCGTAGCCGCGCTGGGTGGAGTAGGCCAGCGCCAGCAGATAGCCCTCGTCGCCGCGCGCCAGCTGCTGCAGGCGCGAAGAGCGCGAGCAGGGATAGACCGGCGGATGGCGGGTGATATCGTCGGGCTGCGCGTCGGTATCTCGTTCGGCTTTCGCCAGTTCTTGCTGAACCAGCAGATTAAAAACGTGCGGCGCGGCTTCCTGCGGCGCGCTATCGGTCGCCAGCGGCGGCGTTTCGCCGTTGGCCAGCAGGGTAAAATCGAGCAGGCGGTGGCTGTAATCGTAGGTTGGGCCGAGCAGCTGGCCGCCGGGAATATCTTTATAGACCGCCGAAATACGGCGCTCAAGGCGCATTCCGGCGGTGTCGACGGGCTCGCTGACCGCCAGCCTTTGCAGCGTGGTGCGGTAAGCGCGCAGCAGAAAAATCGCTTCGACGCTATCGCCGCTGGCCTGCTTCAGCGCCAGCGCCGCCAGCTCCCGGTCGGCGATACCGCCTTCGGTCATCACCCGGTCCACCGCCAGATTAAGCTGCTGGCTAATCTGGTCAACGCTGATTTCAGGAAGCCGTCCATCGCCTCGGCGTTTCTGTTCCTGTAGGGCGTGAGCGGCGACGATCGCCTTCTCGCCGCCTTTGACGGCTACGTACATTAGCAGACCTCGACATGGGTGGTGCGCGGGATAGCCAGCAGGCGTTCGCCGCAGGTGAGGATCAGATCGATGCCCAGCGGGAACGGATGCGGGCGCTCGGTCAATTCTTCAATAATGCATTCCGGCAGCTGCGGGGCGATCATCCGCTCTTCGGCGATCCCCGCGCCGGTCAGCCGCAGCATCCGGCCGCCGCTCAGGCTGGCAAGCTGGACCACCAGCGTGACGCCGGTTTCCGGGGCGACGACGGTTCCGGCGGAAAGCACGTTAAGCTGCTCGGCGCTGATGGTGTCGCTGGCGACGGCGAAGATCGCCTGCTGCGGCTGCTCAACCAGCGGCGCGCCGGTATGAAAGCGCAGATTCTGGCCGACGAGATCGTTATGCAGCGCCGGAGCCAGCCAGACCGGCGTGTCGTGATCCACCAGCGTCAGCAGCAGGCTGGTGGAGGCGACGTTCAGCGGCTGCCAGCCGTGCTGAAGCTGTTGCAGGGAGACAATCACTCCCGGCTCGCTCATCGCTTTCAGCAGGCGGCGGAAACTGTGCTGGGCGTCCTGCACAGCCAGGGTAAAGGCGGGTTGTAGTGTCATGCGTTATCTCCGCGAACCAGAGTAAAGAAGTCGACCCGGCTGGCGTTGACTTCGGCGCGCCGGGCTTCAATGCGCGCGCTACGTTGTTCTTCCAGCGGGGTTATCAGGGTTTCCATCAGGGTGTGAAAATGGTGTGGCGACTGCATCAGGGCATCGATAGCCGCGCAGCGTTCAGCGTGCGGACGGTCGCGGCCCAAAATCCAGCTATAGCCGAGCGTTCCGTCGGCCAGGCGAATGGCGGCGCGGGTTAAGGTAGCGTCTCCGGCAAAGAACCGGTCGCCGATGCCGCCCATACGCGCCTGCAGCTGAACCAGCCCGGTTTCCGGGGCGCGAATCAGCTCATACTGCGGCGCGAGCTGCAGGGTCTGCATCCGCGCCGCCAGTTCTTGTGGTTCACTGTGGGCCAGCACGGACATCCAGCGCTGGCGGATAGCGGTATCAAAGTGCATTCAGTGCTCCATGGTGAATTCAATCATGTCGGCGCGGGTCAGGCTGACGGAGTACTCCGTCGCGTTCTGCTCGTCCTGGCGATGATTCAGGGTGCGCACGCACAGCAGCGGCGCCATGTTGGGAATGCCGAGAATAGTGCTCTCTTTGGCCTGCGCGCGGCGGGCGCTGATTTTGGTGCGTACGCGGGTCAGTTCGATATCAAGCCGGTCGCGCAGCAGGTCATGGAGAGAGCCGTGGGTAAAGGTTTGCAGAACCGGCCACAGTCGCAGGTCGGTAAAGTAGTGGTCTATCAGGCACAGTGCGACGCCGTTAACGCGGCGCAGGGTGCGCAGGTGGATGACGTTATCGCCTTCATTAATGGCAAAGGCTTCGGCAACGTGGCTGCTGGCCGGGCGTAACACCGACAGCAGCTTCTCGCTGGTCGGATGGCTGCCCTGTTCGAGAAGATTCTGGCTAAAGCGGGCCTGGGCGTTGAGCGGATAATCGATCGGGCGCATCAGAACCAGCACGCCGACGCCCTGGCGGCGCTGGACCCAGCCGCGTTCGACGAGCTGATCGATGGCCCGGCGCAGGGTATGGCGGTTAACTTCAAAGCGGGTCGCCAGCTGCTGCTCGGCGGGAAGATAGTCGCCGCAGCGGTAGTGGTGGCGAAGCTCTTGCTCAAGTTTGGCGGCAATTTCCTGATATCGTGTCGGGTAACTGGTCGGATGTCTGGATAAGTACATGTCAATCGAGCCTCACTATGGACATGAAGGAGTTTCCCTCTGAGCGTGGGCCGATCCTGACGGTTTTTTGTTACATTTCGGTTAACTCATGATGACCGGGGGATGAAGAGTTAATGCCGGTGGGATGACAGGGGGAGGGGGAATGAACGCACGGATGCCCTCACCCCGGCTCTCTACCGGAGGGTGAGGGGAGGAAGGTAAGCGTTAAGGCTCTTTCACCACGTTGACCATCCACGGGACGCCAAAGCGGTCGATGACTTTACCGAAGCCGTGCGCCCAGAACGTTTCCTGCCAGGCCATCTCTATCTGGCCGCCGTCGGCGAGGCCGTCAAACCAGCGTTTACCCTCGATAACGTCTTTTGGGTCGAGCACGATGGTAAACCCGGCGTAGCGCTCCATTTTGCTGGAGGGGCTGTCGCTGAGCATCAGGATGCCATCCGCGATGCGCAGGCTGGCGTGGGCGATACCGTCGGCAGCCAGGTGCTGGCCGGAAGGGCAGCCATCTTCGGCGTCCTGGCTATTCTGCGGCATTTCACCCCAGGTGATTTTGTGGAGCAGCTCAGCGCCCAGCGCCTGCTGGTAGAAAGCGATGGCGGCAGCGCAGTTGCCGCTAAAAGCGATATAGGGACTTAAGGGCATAAGCATTACCTCAGGTAACGAATATTCCATTAAGCGTAGAAGGGGATTGCGGAATTAAGCCAGGCGGCAGCGACGGGTAAAGTGAGTACGAATGCGGGAAGGCTGGCCAGAGCGCGGAAAAAATATATTTCCCCCGACGATAGGCGTCGGGGGAATAAAATCAGTTCTTTTTAACAAATTCGGATTTTAGCTTCATTGGGCCAAAACCATCAATTTTACAGTCAATATTATGATCGCCTTCCACCAGGCGGATATTTTTAACTTTAGTACCAATTTTTAGCATCGAAGAGCTGCCTTTAACCTTCAGATCTTTTACTACGGTGACGCTATCGCCGTCGGCCAGTAAATTGCCGTTGGCGTCTTTGACAATCAGCGCGTCGTTATCGTCCACAGGCTCGGCATTGTTCCATTCGTGGGCGCATTCCGGGCAAACAAACATGCCGTTGTCTTCATAAGTGTATTCAGAATGGCATTTTGGGCAGTGGGGCAGTTGCATGACGTTCCTCGCGATTACTGGGTAAAACAGGACGTTGGTCCTTTAAATGGCGGCTGATAGCCGAAAGTGATGCTGATTATAGCGCAATCCCGCACTTTTGTCGGGCCTTTTTTATGACACTTCCCAGCGGAGAAAGAGAATATATATTGTGGGGATAGGCGGGGTTATTTCCTTAAAAACCGCCAGTTATTTCCGGAAATGTATCGCTAAGTTCCAATATTCATTGAACTTATTGGTTTGAGATGACTCTGTTTAAGGGTAGGTAAATTTTTGTGAAGTTGATCCCAAATTTAAACGCTGTTAGGGTAAAAAGGCGAGAACGCAAATTCACTACACTTATTAGCGGCACCGCTTATTTGATTATGGCCAGAGCAGGCGTCAACAGGTTCGGTTGTACGGACTGTCAGCAGACAGTGCAGGCAAACCTGCTACGCTTGAAATGTGGAGCACAGCAATTCGCCGCTCCCAACGCATGACGCGAATGACCTTGTCATTCGGCGGAGATTCGTGCGCTCAAGGCGAGAGCAAAAGAGGAAAATTATGCTTAAAAGGAAAAAAGTAAAACCCATCACGCTTCGGGATGTGACCATCATTGATGATAGCAAACTGAAGAAAGCGATTACCGCAGCGTCGCTGGGTAACGCGATGGAATGGTTCGATTTTGGGGTTTATGGTTTTGTTGCGTATGCCCTGGGTAAAGTCTTTTTCCCCGATGCCAACCCCAGCGTGCAGATGATCGCCGCGCTCGGTACCTTCTCGGTTCCCTTCTTAATTCGTCCATTAGGCGGCCTGTTCTTCGGGATGCTGGGCGATAAATACGGTCGACAAAAGATTCTGGCGATAACCATTGTCATCATGTCGATAAGTACATTCTGTATCGGTCTTATTCCGTCGTATGCCACGATTGGCATCTGGGCGCCAATACTGCTGCTGCTATGTAAAATGGCGCAGGGTTTTTCGGTGGGCGGAGAATATACCGGCGCATCGATCTTTGTGGCGGAATACTCGCCTGACCGTAAACGCGGCTTTATGGGCAGCTGGCTGGACTTCGGTTCAATAGCCGGTTTTGTGATGGGCGCGGGCGTGGTGGTACTGATTTCCAGCGTGGTGGGTGAAGAGAACTTCCTCAGCTGGGGCTGGCGTATTCCGTTCTTCCTGGCGCTGCCGTTAGGGATTATTGGTCTTTATCTGCGTCATGCGCTGGAAGAGACGCCGGCGTTCCAGCAGCACGTTGATAAAATGGAGCAGGGCGATCGCGAAGGCCTGCAGGAAGGACCGAAAGTCTCCTTCAAAGAGATTGCGACCAAACACTGGCGTAGCCTGCTGACCTGTATCGGTCTGGTGATTTCCACCAACGTGACCTACTACATGTTGTTGACCTATATGCCGAGCTACCTGTCGCATAACCTGCACTATTCAGAAGATCACGGGGTGCTGATCATCATCGCCATCATGGTCGGGATGCTGTTCGTTCAGCCGGTTATCGGTATGCTCAGCGACCGTTTTGGCCGTCGCCCGTTTATTCTGATTGGTAGCGTGGCGCTGTTCGCGCTGTCGATTCCGGCCTTTATCATGATTAACAGTAACGTTCTCGGCCTGATTTTCGCCGGTCTGCTGGTGCTGGCGGTAGTGCTGAACTGCTTTATCGGGGTGATGGCCTCGTCGCTGCCGGCGATGTTCCCGACCCACATCCGCTTTAGCGCTCTGGCCAGCGCCTTTAACATCTCGGTGCTGATTGCCGGTCTGACGCCAACCCTGGCGGCGTGGCTGGTAGAGAGCACGCAGAACCTGATGATGCCGGCTTACTATCTGATGGTGATTGCGGTTATTGGCCTGATTACCGGCCTGTCGATGAAAGAGACCGCCAATCGTCCACTGAAAGGGGCGACGCCAGCGGCTTCGGATATTCAGGAAGCGAAAGAAATTCTCGGCGAGCACTACGATAATATCGAGCATAAAATCGAAGATATCGATCAGGAAATCGCCGACCTGCAGGAAAAACGTTCTCGCCTGGTGCAGCAGCATCCGCGCATCAACGACTAAATCGTTTTGCTGGTAACTCATGCCGCCGCGGGCTTCCCCCGGCGGCATTTTTTATGCCCTGCTGAGGTTATTCGCGGACCGCCCAGGCCCGGTAAGGACCGGGCGATGCCGCGGCGAGGGCTTAGCTATGCGTCAGAAAGCGCGCCAGCCGCTGCTGCAGGATTTGATTTTCGCGGCTCAGGCGCGCGTTCTCGTCCAGCAGCGTTAAGGCGACAGCGATACCCGGCCAGTCCAGCTCCAGCTCTTTGCGCAGGCGTACGGCGCGGTGCACGATGGTCACCGCGCTATCGTCAAACAGCCAGTTTTCCCGCTGCGGCTGGCGCGGCTCAATCATGCCGAGGCCGACAATCTCGTTAAGCTCCTCTTCGGAAAGGCCGGTGTGGAGACAAAACTCGGTAATCGTGAACGTCACTGTTATCTTAGCCATCAGGCTTTCCCCCATGTCTTACGCGGCTCGAAGCTGGATTGCGCATCCGCCAGCTGCTGCCAGAGCGCGCGGCTCTTCTCATCTGGTTTTGGCGGCATGACGATTTTAATCACCGCATACAGGTCGCCGGTGGTGGTTTTGCTGGTCAGCCCTTTGCCCTTCACGCGCAGCCGCTGACCGGCCTGGCTGCCCGGCGGAATGGTTAGCAGGATGCTCTCTTTCAGCGTCGGGATGGTAACTTTAGCGCCCAATGCGGCTTCCCACGGTGCCAGCGGCAGGACGATTTCAAGGTTATGGCCGACGACATCAAACAGCGGATGCGGGGCGATATGGATCACCAGCCACAGATCGCCGTTGGGGCCGCCATTTTCACCGGGAGTACCCTGGCCTTTCAGACGGATGCGCTGGCCGTCGACGACGCCTGCGGGAATTTTCACGTTCAGGGTTTTCGGCGTTTCGCTTTCGACCATGCCAAAGACGTTATAAACCGGCAGCTTATAGCTGATGGTGCGCGTCTGCTCCGCCAGGGTTTCTTCAAGGAACACCGCGACTTCTATCTCTAAGTCATGACCGCGGACGCCGTGCTGGCGGCGGCTATGGTGCGCCTGCTGGCCAAACATGGTGGAGAAGATGTCGTCGAAGTCCTGCTGGCTATAGCTCTGCTCGCGGGAATGCTGCTGCTGCCGGCCAAACTGCGGATCGTTGCGGTGCTGCCAGAGCTGGTCGTATTCGGCGCGGCGCTGGTCATCTTTAAGCACTTCCCAGGCTTCGGCGAGATCTTTGAATTTGGCTTCGGCATCGTTTTCTTTGCTGACATCGGGGTGATATTTACGTGCCAGACGGCGATAGGCGGTCTTAATGGTTTTCAGATCGTCCGTTGGCTGAACCCCTAGAATGGCATAATAATCCTTTAATTCCATGGCGTTATCTCATTTATGCGCAATATGACGGTTACAGATCCCTGGATCAGGTGTCTTTATTAAGCTTAGGGCAAATGAGGGCGGATGGGGCGGAAAAGTGGCGCAAACTTGACGCCGTCGGGATTGACGGCGGCCGATCGATAATATCCCTATTCGGTGGAGCGCCTGCGGTTTCTGCGCAGCCCTTCGAGCAGCACCAGGGCTGCGCCAATGGTTCCGCCCATCAGTGGGAGAGCGGCGGGCGCGTTGGGGAAGAGATGAACGATGGTCACATCGGTCACCATCATTGAACCGGCTATCCAGCCGATGAGCGCACCGCCCAGCATCACCACGGACGGGAAACGGTTGAGGATTGCCAGCACCAGTTTGCTGCCGAGGACGATAATCGGAATGCTGATTAATACGCCCAGCGCGACCAGCAGCAGATGGCCTTTCCCGGCGGCGGCAACCGCCAGTACGTTATCCAGCGACATAATGACGTCGGCAACGGTAATGGTGACCGCGGTGCGCCACAGGCTGCTGGAACTGCTGACCTCGCTTTCTTCTTCCTGATTAGTCACCAGCTTGATGCCAATCCACAGTAGCATCAGCGCGCCGACCACTTTAAGCCACGGTAGTGAGAGTAAATAGATGGCGACGGCCAGCAGCAGCACGCGTGCCGCAATCGCGCCGAAGGTACCGATAATAATGGCTTTGGTACGCTGCTGCGGCGGCAGCTTACGGCAGGCCATCGCGATCACCACCGCGTTGTCGCCGCCCAGTAACAGATCGATAGCGATAATTTGCAGCAGAATAACCGCCACGTCCCACTGACTGAAAAACTCATTCATAGCCAACTCATCGAACCACCAAAAAAGACCCTACAGGAAAACGCAGGGGCGAAGGGTACTCTCGTTCGGGCGCCTTGACCACCTGTCCGAGAACCCGAACGCAGCGAGTTATTGAAAAATATAGTTACCAATCATTGCCTCGTCCGGCAATGATTCGCAGGTAAAGGATGATATTTTGTTCGTAGAAACACATCTGCCGTTCACCTATCGCAAGGACTAACCACATGCCCGGCCACAAGAATTTACTCACATTTGCCTTTATTGGCGCCTCCCTGTTTCCGGTTATGGCGACCGCTGCTGACGCACCGACCTTTACGCCTGAACAAGAGGCCCGTATTGGCAAAATCGCCGCGGATTATTTAGTTGCGCATCCGGAAGTGCTGCTGCAGGCCAGCCAGAAGCTGCAGCAAATTCAGCAACAGCAGCAGGCCAGCGCCGCGACCCAGGCGGTACTGAAGAACGCGGCCGCGCTGACCCAGGATAAAAATACGCCAACCTACGGCCCGAAAGAGGGCAAAGTTACGGTCATTGAATTCTTTGATTATCAATGCGTTTACTGCAGCCGTCTGGCGCCGGTAATGGAACAGGTGATCAAAGAGAACCCGCAGACCCGCTTTGCCTTTAAAGAGTGGCCAATTTTTGGCAGCCGCTGGGAAACCTCGCTTGCAGCAGCGAAAACCGGCCTGCAGATTTATCAGCAGAAGGGCGCCGAGGCTTATCTGACCTACCATAACGGGATCTATTCCACCGGGCATAACGAAGGCAAGCTGACGGCCGCCGACATCCAGCAGCAGGCGAAGAAAGTGAATTTCGATGCCGGGAAAGCGGCGGACGTTGAACCGGCGCTGGAAAGCATCAATCAGCTGGCGCAGGAAATTGGCCTGAGCGGGACGCCTGGAGTTATCGTGATGCCCACCACCGGCGCCACGGAAGCGACGATCACCGTGTTCCCGGGGCTGGCGGATAAAGCCTCGCTGGATGCGGCGATCAAGAAAGCGGGCGGCTGATAATCATCAACGCGACCGCCGGGCGGCGGGCGCGGCTTAGCGATGGCAGCAGCGCTGCAGCATCGACATAATCACCTGAAAGAGCTCATCTTTAGCCTGCTGCTCCGTGATAACGCCGTTCACGACCGCGGCCGATAGACCGTCGGCGGACCCGAGCATGGCGAGAATGGCCGCTTCGCTGAGGTTGTCACTTTCGCAAAGCGGCGCAAAATAGTCCCGGCATTTCCCGGTAAAAGTGGCGATGCACTCTTGTTTGATCTTCTCCAGCTCGGGCGTCCCGGCGAGCGCGGCCATGACGCTCGGCATCTCGCGCCCTTGAAGCAGCACGCACTCGATATAGGCGTTGGCGATCGCCGCGGCCAGTTTATCCGCATTCGGTTCGGTATTGCGCAGTATTTCATCCATTCGCGCCGTCTGGCGCTGGTCGTATTCCGTGTATAGCGTCGCGAAAAGTCCCGAACGGCTGTCAAAATGATCGTAAACCACCGGTTTAGTGACTCCCGCCTGCGTCGCCAGGTAGCCCAGCGTCAGGGCATCGGTCCCTTCTTGCCGAATAATCTGCCAGGCAACATCAATCAGCTGTTTGCGCCGCTCTTCTCGCGTTAAACGCTGCCGTACGAGTGGTTCAGACATAGAAGCATTCTCCCGTTGACATGCTTATATACCAAAGGTAACTTACTATTGGTAGGTTACTGTTAGTATATAAGACTACGTCCAATATCGTTGTATAGCAACTGGGGTATCCGTCATGCATGCATTAATCGTGGTTTCTCATCCTCTTAATACTTCTCTGACTCACAGCGTTGCGGCGGCGATTGCGCAGGGGGTTGCCGAATCCGGCTCGCATCACAGCGCTGAAATTGCCGATTTAACCCGGGAAGGCTTTAGCCCGGTTTTTGCCGAACCGGATATTGCCGCCTTTCGGCAAACCGGCGCTACGCCGTCCGATGCGATCGCTGAACAGGCCAGAATCGATAACGCCGACGCGCTGGTGCTGGTGTTTCCCATTTACTGGTGGTCGATGCCGGGGCTGCTGAAAGGCTGGATTGATCGGGTGTTTTCAAACGGCTGGGCCTATGAGGAGACCGCCGACGGCAACGTAGTGAAGAAGCTGGGACGCCTGCGGGTACATCTGGTGGCATTAGGCGCAGCCAGTCAACAAACGTATGACAAGCACGGGTTTACCGATGCTTTTAATGCGCAAATTGTCCACGGCATTTTTGATTACTGCGGGGCTACGGTCGCCAGTTCGCAGATGTTGCTATTGCCGGACCTGCAAACGACGGAAGCGCATCTGGAGGCGGGGCGCCAGCTAGGAAGGAAGATGTTTGGCTGAGGCGCGTTTAGCTACCGAGCCTGGATTTCCGCCGGGTGGCTTTATCCGCCCCGGCCTGAAAGAATATATTATCTATGAAAATCTCACAGCATCCTGACAGGATATAATTCTTGATCAATAGTATGATATTTGTTTTCATACTGAAATGTATAGTGATAATAAAGATGATGGCTGGGTCTGGCGTTATACCGAACAGGAAAATGATCTTATCTATTCCAGAGAAATGGATAAGATTCATTGCTTGATAAATAAATTTAAGAACAGCCTTGCTGATGAGAATAAAATTTTTGTCGTAAAAAGCAATGGCAATAATCTTGATGATATAGTATTCGCTTTAGCAAAAGAGTTTAAGAGGCACGGTAACAGTAAAATACTTTACGTGAAAAGTAACGTGGAAAGTTCAGCTGTAGGCGAAATCAAGAAAGTGACTGATAATCTTTTTATTGGCGCGATCGATAAATTCGCCGACTATAGCCGGGCAAATGAATACTCGCGTGAAGGCTGGCAGGCAATAATTGATAATGCTGTAAAGGTGATGTGAATTTTTAGCAGCGTATTAATATACGCTGCATTTTTTAGCTGGTAGTAATAAAGCACGTTTTTGGGTAATGATTTAACAGCGAGTAATTATAAACGGCTTCATTTTTGTAGTATGAGTTAGGGTAGAAATTGACTTCTTTTCCCAGCAGGGATGCTAAAATTGCTACATGCAGTCTATCGGTATTTACAACTTTATACTCTTCAAGGAAGTTGATCATGCAACGGGTAGAGTTTCGTGCCAGAAATTCATTATCCCAATAGTCGCCATTCCACGTGAGCGAAATATCATGATTGTTTTCTTTATGTTCTCCTGTTAGAGACTCTGAGTCTGTTCTGAAACAGTTTGCCTGTTGTTTATAGGCCGGTTTAAGAGACAGGTATTTACTAAGATCGAGATAAAATGCCATGTCATCAGCAATGAATACGTTCTTATTTGGCTCATAGCTGAGAGATTTTATATAATCGAAAGTGGTATTTTCACGGCAAAACACTACTAATTTATCGATATTATTAGTGAATAAATCGCTATACCCTCTGATTGTCGAAGGCATAATGATCGTTTTGTGAAATTTATGAATATTATTTTGGATGAAATCGCGGCCTTCAGCATATAACCCTTCGATGAGGTTTCCTCCGCCACCAAAAATTAAAATATCAGTATCAGCGCTGTAACGCTCATCGGCTCTGTAAGGAACATAGGTAAGCGCATTTCGTTCGAAAAAATCGTACGTTGCAGATGCAATCACGCCATCGCCCGCGTTACCGGGGTTTGCCTTATAGACAAATCGATGAGATGGATGATAGGATTTTAGAAATAAATCAAATTTTAACTCTGCACTGGTCATTTTTTATCCTGTTTAACAGAAGCTATTGATTGCTATCTTAATATTACTTCAACTCACTCATTATTATAGAAAAGTCTAGGTTACTAAGGAAAGATCACAATGAAGAAAGTTCTTATAATGACGCCGGACATAGAGGGGCCTGTCCGTAACGGCGGCATTGGTACTGCTTTCACAGCCCTTGCCACTACTTTGGCAAAAAAGGGGTATGATGTCGATGTATTGTATACATGTGGTGACTATTCAGAGTCATCTGCATCAACTTTTAGCGATTGGTCACGTATTTATAGCACCTTTGGTATTAATTTGCTGAGTACCGGTCTGGTAAAAGAGATTAATATCGATGCTCCCTATTTTAGAAGAAAAAGTTACTCAATTTTGCTCTGGCTGAAAGAGAATAATGTCTATGACACTATTATTTCTTGTGAATGGCAGGCAGATCTTTATTACGCTTTATTAAGTAAAAAGAATGGCACTGATTTTGAAAATACCAAATTCATTGTCAATACCCATAGCTCAACGTTATGGGCTGATGAAGGTAACTACCAGCTCCCATATGATCAGAATCACCTTGAACTCTATTATATGGAAAAAATGGTAGTTGAGATGGCTGATGAAGTCGTTAGTCCGTCTCAGTATTTAATTGATTGGATGTTGAGTAAACACTGGAATGTTCCTGAAGAACGCCACGTTATTTTAAATTGCGAGCCATTTCAAGGGTTTGAAAAGAGAAGTGATGTTGTCGTTAAAGCCAATGAAAAAACCGCTTCAGGCGTTGAGCTTGTATTTTTCGGCCGACTTGAAACCCGTAAAGGGCTCGATATCTTCCTGCGCGCATTAAGAAAACTCTCTGCCGAAGATAAAGAGACGATCTCTGGTGTGACCTTCCTCGGGAAAAACGTCACGCTGGGTAAAATTGATTCATTTACCTATATCATGAACCAGACCAAAAACCTGGGTCTGGCAGTCAATATCATCAGCGATTATGACCGTACCAATGCAAACGAATATATAAAAAGAAAAAATGTATTAGTCATCATCCCATCGCTCGTTGAAAACTCCCCATATACCGTTTATGAATGCTTGATTAATAACGTTAACTTCCTCGCCTCAAACGTTGGAGGGATTCCAGAACTTATTCCGCAGGAGCATCATGCTGAGGTTCTGTTTACCCCAACGCCGGTTGATTTATACGGTAAAATTCACTATCGCTTAAAAAATATAAACATCAAACCCGGACTGGTTGAATCACAAGAAAATATCCAGGCAGCGTGGTTTGCCGCCATTGAAAGAAAAGATAACTGCGTCTTCAAGAAAATTGATGAATCTAATCGTCCGTTAGTGAGCGTATGTATTACTCATTTCGACCGTCATCATTTGCTCCAGCAGGCACTTGCCTCAATAAAAACGCAGACGTACCAAAATATTGAAGTTATCTTAGTTGATGATGGAAGCACAAAAGAAGAATCTCATCGTTATTTGAACCTTATCGAGAACGACTTTAACGCTCGAGGCTGGAAAATTATCCGCAGTTCTAATAACTACCTGGGCGCGGCACGAAATTTGGCCGCTCGACACGCCTCCGGTGAATATCTGATGTTTATGGATGATGATAATGTCGCTAAACCTTTTGAGGTTGAGACATTTGTCACGGCAGCATTAAACTCCGGAGCCGATGTGTTGACCACCCCAAGCGATCTCATTTTTGGTGAGGAGTTCCCTTCGCCATTCCGTAAAATGACGCACTGCTGGCTCCCGTTAGGCCCTGATTTAAATATCGCCAGCTTTAGTAACTGTTTTGGCGATGCTAATGCTCTGATCAAGAAAGAAGCTTTCGACAACATCGGCGGTTTTACTGAAGATTACGGTTTAGGTCATGAAGATTGGGAGTTTTTTGCGAAAATATCCTTACATGGCTATAAATTGCAAATCGTCCCTGAGCCGCTATTTTGGTATAGAGTAGCAAACTCCGGAATGTTGTTAAGCGGGAATAAGAGCAAAAACAACTACCGTAGCTTCCGTCCATTTATGGATGAAAATGTGAAATATAACTATGCGATGGGCTTGATTCCTTCGTACCTCGAAAAAATTCATGAACTGGAGAATGAAGTGAGCCGACTGCGCAGCATCAATGGCGGCCATTCTGTCAGTAATGAACTACAGCTTTTAAATAATAAGATTGATGGTCTAATTTCTCAGCAAAGAGATGGCTGGGCCCACGATCGCTTTAATGCTCTTTATGAAGCGATTCATGTCCAGGGCGCAAACAGAGGCAGGAGCCTGGTTCGCCGTGTGGCCCGCAAAGTAAAGTCATTGTTGAAATAGCCTAATCCGCGGAGCTCGAAAGAGCTCCGCAAAAAATAGTTTTAATGAAGCTTAATTGTTCGACGCACTCAACTCACCCCGGATACCAACGTCTGCTTATTCCGCGATTAGGCTGCTTTTAGGCGGGTTCTTTAAATAGTGGTGCCCGGACTCGGACTAACGCCGCAGGCGTTGAACTGCGCTTGTCGCGCTGCCCCCGAAGGGGTGAGCCGCCGTGCGGCGAATCATCGAACGCCGTTTGATGGAGTGTCCGGTCGTAGAAAAGCAAAAACCCAGCCATAGGCTGGGTTCTCTGAATAGTGGTGCCCGGACTCGGAATCGAACCAAGGACACGGGGATTTTCAATCCCCTGCTCTACCGACTGAGCTATCCGGGCAACGGGGCGCATTAAACCGTAATCCGTACGCCCCGTCAATCAAATTTCTCGTTTTATCTACTGGTTGCTTAACTTTGCGGCAATTCTGCGCCCAAAGGCGCTTTTTTGCTGAAAATTACATCATACCGTTGTCGCCTTCGCGGATTTTCCAGCCGCTGGTCACCGAGATAGCGCGGCGCAATCCGGAGATCGCGTAGTCGCCAACGATGTCTTCGTCATCGCGCGGCGAGCTGAGCGTGATTTCCGCGTCGACGCCGTGGCGATAGGCGCCATGGTGGCTAAAGATGGTGCCGATAAAACATTTATCGTTGAGCCAGACCGGGATATACGCCACGGTTTCGTAGATATAGTTCGATGGTACGCCGCTGTAGTAGTTTTCCGCGTCGTCGGATGACGTGCCAGGAGGAATAGGACAAATCGGCGCGTCATTGTCGCTCTGCGGCTTATCCTTGAGCAGGCTGCTCTGCATCACTTCCAGCGACTTCAGCAGGTCTGATTTTTCCCTGTCATTCAGCGCCGGCGTCAGGGGTTGACCTTTTTCCGGCGAGCTGATGTCGTTGAGGGTGTAGCGGTAGCGGATCGTCACTGCTGGCGTACTGCCTGAGGGGCCAAACGGGCGCAAGAGATAGAGATTATCTTCGCCAAACTGGCCGTTGTACCAGAGCGCATAAACTTGGCCATTAATGCGTACCCAGTGGCTCCACTGGTTGGCGCCGCGGCCGTTAAGAGAGTAGAGCGCGCCCGGAACGCCTGCGTCAAAATCATCGCCGTTGCCGCTATCATCGCTGTTGACCGCAGCAAAAGCGTCGTCGCTGCGTTTTAATATCCCGGTATAGCTAAAGAGTCCGGTACCGCCGACGTAGCTGTCGATGATTAAATCACGTTTACCGTCTCCGTCGAGGTCAACCAGCGTAAAGCTGACTTTGCCGTTTTCGGAGTCGGCGCTGATATCGGACTGGAGAAACGTCTGCCACTCATCATCGCTGATATCGGCGGAGGGCTTCGTCGTCGAGACCAGAGAGTCGTCCGCGTAGGTCAGCGTAAAATGGCTGACGTTGCCGCTGAGGGGAAACTGCTCGGCGATCTTATTCAGATCCAGTTCAGGATTGACCTTCTGCTCTTTTAACACCGCGTTGTATAACGCTTTCAGCGCGTTGTTATCGGCATCTTTCTGCTGCTTTGGGATAACCTGGCCCACAAAGGTGGGCAGCATCCACGCGCCTCCGGGGGCGATTTCCCGGCAGTCACCGGTGGTGTACTTCAGGCTCTGGATAAACGTTTTACCGTCCCAGACGCGCTCTTCGCCGCTGATGCAGTCGGCGATACCGCGGCCTTTATTGAAAAAGGTGAGCACGCCGTCGGCATAGCTGGAGGCGTCGGTGGTGACCAACTGAGGCGGGGTCATAAATCCTTTGTCCACGACCCACACTGCATAGCCGTCGTTGTAGGCCGCGCGCCAGCACAGGGCCTGAATCAGCGTGTGGTTTTTATCCAGCGGGGTTGCGGTGAGTTGGCGCTCAGACGCCGGGATATCCGCGTTTTGCCAGTCGTCACAATGGCTGTTCAGGAGCGGGACGAGCTGGGGAAGGAGTTTCTGCCGCTGCTTTGCCGTCAGCGGCGCGGTAGCGGCATCGTGAACCGCCGGCGCGGCGATAATTTCCGGCGCGGGCGCTGCCGTTAAAATATTGTCATCACCGGCGTCGCCCTGGCGTAACAGCGCATCGGCAGTGCCCAGGCGCCGCTGGAACTCATCCATCTTCAAAAATACGGCGCTGCTGCCTGCGTCGGAAAGCGTCTTACGCTCGCCGTTAAGCGCCAGCTCAATTTTGCCGTTGTGCTCAAGGGCCTGAATCAGGGCCGCCGTCTGGGTATCATCGAAGCGAAAGTGGCTCTCGTCGGCGACCTCAAGCGGACCGTGATCCCGATCGTCAATAAACAGGTTTACCGCGGCATCGGGAGGAATATCGCGTTCGGTTTGCGCGAAGGTCGCGACAGCGATGACGTGCTGCGCCGCGCCCGCATTGCGGGTCAGCAGAACGCTGACTTCGCCCACGGTGGTGCCATACCCCGCGGCCCGACAGGTCCCGGTGTTGTCGCAGGCGAGCTCCCAGTCTTTATGCGCGAAAGAAAAGCCTTGCGGAGAGGCTGCCAGGAGCGGTGTTGAACACAGCCCCATGGCGGCAAGCCAAAGAAGAGAGCGCATATCAAACCCTGTCAGCATATCGATGAAGGGGAATTATATGCGCGATGAATCAGTTAAGATATCGGAATCAGGTCAGGGCGCCGCCCATACGGCACTGGGCAAAACGCAAAATGTCTTCAGCCAGGCGACGCGCGGTATCGACGTCCGTCTGGCTGCGTTTGATCAGCAGTCGGCTCAGGCAGCCTTCGATGATCAGCTCCATCTGCTTCGCGACCATTGCTGGATCGTCAACTTCGAGCTGGCTAAGCAGTTCGTGGGTATAGGCCAGCGAAGCCTGCTTTTGCTGCTCGGCCAGCTGATGGATCGGATGCTGAGGGTCCGGGTAAAAAGTACAGGCGGCGATAAACAGGCAGCCGGGATAACGATGGTTGCTCACGCAGGTGGTCAGCGCGGCGTAGCGGGCCAGCAGCTTCTGCTCCGCGCTGAGCGACTCGTCCAGCAAAAGCTGGCGGCGCCAGGCATCGACCTGATGGCTGAGATAGCGAAGCGCGTCATATAACAGCGCCTCCTGGTCAGGCCAGAAACGTTTGAGGTCATTGAGCGGGTAAGCCACGCGCTCGGCGACCATTTCAAGCGTGGTGTTAGCGATACCCTCGATTTCGAGGATTTGGATGGCTTCACCCAGGACATCTTCACGTTGCACGGTCTTTTCCTCCATTTTTCCTCCTACAGTGTCGCTCACGGTTGTCGATCGCGCAAATGGGCGCTGAATGCCGCGGCATCCATAAAGCCGGTGACGCGCTGCGCGGGCTGCTCCTCGCCCCGTTCGTTGAAAAACAGAATCGTGGGCAAGCCGAGCACCTGGAGGTGCTTCAGCAGCGCCGCGTCCTGCTCGCTATTCTTCGTGACATCAACCTGCAGCAGAACGGTCTCTTTCAGGGCCTGTTGAACGTCAGGTGAACTGAAGATGTATTTCTCGAACTCTTTGCAGGCCACGCACCAGTCGGCGTACAGATCGAGCATCACCGTTTTGCCTTTCGCCTGCGCCAGCGCCTGATTGAGCTCATCGACGTTATGGATGCGGGTAAACTGGAGATGGGCCTGCTGTTGGGCGACCGGCGCATCGAAAGCCCAGTCCTGCAGTGGACGGGCGCTGACCAGCGCGGCGCCGAGCATCGCTATTTGCACGATACGCAGCCAGGGGCGCGTGCCGCCCAGTGAGGTGATAAACGCCCAGCTAAAAAAGGCGACGCCCAGCAGCGACCAAAGCCGCAGGCCCCACGGTTCGCCCACGATACGCTCCAGTAAAAAGACCGGCAGCGCGAGGATCACAAAGCCAAAGGCGGTTTTGACGTGGGCCATCCACGGGCCGCTTTTCGGCAGCAGGCGGTTACCGAATACGGTCACCAGGATCAGCGGCAGCCCCATTCCGAGCGCGTAGAGGTACAGCGTTCCGCCGCCCAGCCACAGATTACCGCTCTGGGCGATATAGAGCAGAATGGCGCTCAGCGGCGCGGTGGTGCATGGCGAGCAGATTAATCCAGCAATTGCCCCCATGGCGAATACGCCGCCGGTTGAACCGCCCTGGCGTTTGTTGCTCATCAGCGTCAGACGCGTTTGCAGCGACGAAGGCAGCTGGAGCGTAAATAGACCAAACATCGACAGCGCCAGCAGGATAAACACCACCGACAGGCCAATCAGCACATAAGGGTGCTGCAGCGCCGCCTGGAATTGCAGGCCCGCAGCGGCAACAACCAGCCCCAGCGAGGTGTAGGTTAAGGCCATACCCTGAACGTAGATAAAGGCCAGCAGCAGCGCGCGGGCGGTGGAGAGGCGTTTTTGACCGCCCAGCACGATACCGGAAATGAGCGGATACATCGGCAGAACGCAGGGGGTAAACGCGATGCCGATACCAATCAATAGCGCCCACAGCGCGCTAAAGGGCAGATCGGCGCTTTTTTCGTCCGTAGCGGGGGGCGCAAGGTCAGCGGGTGACTCGACCGGCAGCGCCGGGCGCGTTTCCAGCGGCAGGGGCGGATTAAGCATCGGTTTTTTATCGCCGGATTGCGCCAGCGCGTTGCCGAGCGGCACGATTTTGGTTTCCGGCGGATAGCAAAAACCGGCATCCGCGCAGCCTTGCCAGGTGACGGTCAGGGTCGCCCCGGCGGCGGCGTGAGTCAGAGTGACCGGCACGGTCAGGCGCTGGCGGTAAATTTCGCTTTTACCGTAAAACTCGTCCTCATGCCATTCGCCTGCGGGCAGCGAAGGTTCGCTAAACGCCGCATCGGCGGACGTCAGCTTTATCTGTTTACGGTAAAGATAGTAACCATCCTTGATTTGCCAGGTCAGATTAAGGTCGTGTTGATTCTGCTGAAAATCGAAGGCAAAAGCCTGGTCAGCAGGAACAAAGTTCGAACGGCCAGGGGCGTCGAACAGGCCGGCAATGGCCGAAGTGCTGCAAAGCAGCAGGATCAGCGTAATGATGCGTTGAGCCATGAGAGGTAATCGTTGTCTCCGTGAATAACGGGCAGAACCAGAAGTTCAGGGGTTTGATACGGGTGATGGGACTTCAGGCAGTCCAGCAGCGCCTGCTGATGGGCAAGGTCGGTTTTCAGCAGCATTTGCACTTCATACTCCTGCTCCAGTTTTCCTTCCCAGTAGTAGAGCGATGTCGCTCCCGGCAGGAGAGTGGCGCAGGCGGCGAGTTTTTCCGCCAGCGCTTTGGCCGCCAGGTCCTGGGCGGTCGCTTCATCCGGCGCGGTACAGAGTACAACAACAGCATCAGGCGTAGTCATCGTGAACCTCGTATCAGCGAAAAGAGGCACTATAGCACGCAAGGTGGGGAGGATTAACGCAACGGGCCAGGATCTGGCCCGAATTTGAAGAGATTTACAGCATGATGCCACCGAAAATAAACCCGAGGATCACGCACAGCGTAATGGCGATGACGCCGGGGATCAGGAAAGCATGGTTAAAGACGTATTTGCCGATGCGGGTTGAGCCGGTGTCGTCCATTTCGACCGCCGCCAGCAGGGTTGGGTAGGTCGGCAGAACGAAAAGGGCGGAGACGGCGGCAAACGAGGCAATGGCGGTAAGCGGGCTCACGCCCAGCATCAGCGCGGCGGGCATCAGCGCCTTGGTGGTCGCAGCCTGGGAATAAAGCAGGGTCGCGGCGAAGAAGAGCACCACCGCCAGCAGCCACGGGTAGTTGTGCAGCAGGTCGCCCGCCACGGTCTGGATATCGCTGATGTGGGCTTTGACGAACGTATCCCCCAGCCATGCGACGCCGAGAACGCAGACGCAGGCGCTCATGCCGGATTTAAAGGTGCTGGCGTTGAGGACTTCACCAGTGTCGATTTTGCAGGTAATGCTTATCAGCGTCGCGATTGTCAGCATAAATACGACGATCGCTTCGTTACGCGGCAGGACCGGGTTCTGGATCAGGCCTACGGTATCGCTAATGGCGGTGGCGTAGAACATCACCGCGATGATACCAATCAGAAACAGTAAGACCGAGCGTCTGGCGTGCGGCTTCAGTTCAAAAACCTGGCTACCGCGCAGTTTGACTTCCCCTTTTGCCAGTCGCTCCTGATAAATCGGATCGTCTTTCAGCTCGCAGCCGAGGAAGTTACAGACGATGGCGGTAAGCATGACGGCAATCAGGGTAACCGGAATACAGATCGCCAGCAGGGTCAGGTAGCTGACGCCCAGCGGCTCAAGAATGCCGGCAAAAAAGACCACCGCTGCCGAAATCGGCGAGGCGGTAATCGCAATCTGCGAAGCGACCACCGCGATAGAGAGCGGGCGCGAAGGGCGGATGCCCTGTTCTTTTGCCACTTCGGTGATCACCGGTAGGGTCGAGAACGCGGTATGCCCGGTTCCGGCAAGTACGGTCATAAACCAGGTGACCAGCGGGGCGAGAAAGGTGATGTATTTGGGGTGACGCCGGAGCATTCGTTCGGCGAGACTGACCAGATAGTCCATCCCTCCGGCGACCTGCATGGCGGCGATAGCGGCGATAACCGCCATAATGATTTCAATGACGTCGAAGGGGATCGCGCCGGGTTTAATTTGAAAAACGAGAGTCAGGACGAGGACGCCCAGGCCACCGGCGAAACCGATGCCGATGCCCCCCAGTCTGGCTCCCAGATAAATAGCCAGCAGGACAATAACGAGTTCTGCACCAAACATATATGCCTTCCTTGTTTTATTAACAAGTTGATATTGGGTTGTTGTGATTTAGTAAATCAATAAGAACAAAAAAGGCATGTCATCGCTGACATGCCTGTGGTAAGTCTACTCTGAAGACCTATTGTTCGCTTTCATCGGTGTAACGCTTCGCTTTATAGGCCGGGTGCATCAGGTTCTGCGCAGAGAAGATGTCATCCAGCTCCGCTGCGGTCAGTAGCCCGCGCTCAAGCACCACGTCCCTGACGCTCTTGCCCGTTTCGGCGCAAATCTTGCCGACGATATCGCCATTGTGGTGGCCGATATACGGGTTGAGGTAGGTGACGATGCCAATCGAGTTATAGACGTAGCTTTCACATACCGCTTTGTTGGCGGTAATACCGCTGACGCATTTTTCCAGCAGGTTGTAGCAGGCGTTGGTCAGAATATGAATAGATTCAAACATCGCCTGGCCAATCACCGGTTCCATCACGTTCAGCTGCAGCTGGCCCGCTTCGGAAGCCATGGTGACGGTGGTGTCGTTACCGATCACCTTGAAGCACACCTGGTTGACGACTTCCGGGACCACCGGGTTAACTTTGGCGGGCATGATGGAAGAGCCCGCCTGCAGTTCAGGCAGATTGATTTCGTTCAGGCCAGCGCGTGGGCCGGAAGAGAGCAGGCGCAGGTCGTTACAGATTTTGGACAGTTTTACCGCCAGGCGCTTCAGGGAACTGTGGACCATCACGTAGGCGCCGCAGTCGGAGGTCGCTTCGATCAGATCTTCTGCGGGTACAACCGGCAGGTTGCTGACTTCCGCCAGTTTTTGTACCGCTAACTGCTGATAACCATCCGGGGTGTTCAGGCGGGTGCCGATAGCGGTCGCGCCAAGGTTCACTTCCAGCAGCAGTTCCGCAGTGCGCAGAATGCATTTGGTCTCTTCGTTAAGCAGAACATTAAACGCGTGGAACTCCTGACCGAGGGTCATCGGCACCGCATCCTGTAGCTGAGTCCGACCCATTTTCAGAATGTCCTGGAACTCAACCGCCTTCTGCTGGAAGCCTTCGCCCAGCTGGTTAATCGCATCGATCAGCTTGAGGATGGAGGCGTAGACCGCGATGCGGAAACCGGTCGGGTAGGCATCGTTAGTGGACTGGCATTTATTAACGTGGTCGTTAGGGTTGAGGTACTGATATTCGCCTTTCTGGTGGCCCATCAGCTCAAGGCCGATGTTGGCCAGTACTTCGTTGGTGTTCATGTTTACGGAAGTGCCCGCGCCGCCCTGGAAGACGTCGACCGGGAACTGGTCCATGCATTTGCCGTTATTCAGGACCTCATCGCAGGCGGCGATAATGGCATTGGCAACGCTTTTGGGGATAGTTTGCAGCTCTTTGTTAGCCTGCGCAGCGGCCTTCTTCACCATCACCATTCCGCGGACAAATTCAGGGATATCGCTGATTTTGTTGTTGCTGATGTAGAAGTTTTCAATCGCTCTCAGAGTATGGACGCCGTAGTAAGCGTCAGCTGGAACTTCCCTGGTACCCAACAGGTCTTCTTCGATACGAATGTTGTTTAACATGTGAACCTTCTCTTTCAAGCTGCCTATGAATTCACCAAATACGCAGAATTTATCGGATCTAGCGCATTTTCTGGCCGCAGATTATTTCCTTAATCGGCCCGGTACCCACGATCATATGCTGATGATAGCGAATATCAGCCGCCCTGATCACTTATTATGTAGTGAATCTTATAAGAATTATTAATCTGTGAAATGGGTCACCGGTTTTCTATTGTTGAAAAAAATAAGCTTTTTTTACGATTGAAAAGTGACGTTTTGGCCCAACATCTTTTTGATGCGAATAGCACATCTATGACTACGGGCGCCGACGCGGGCGTCTGTTTATGAAGGAGACGCCGGTGCGTTGGATTCCGTTAATTGCCGTTTTTTTATACGTTTACATTGAAATCTCGATCTTTATCCAGGTCGCCCATGTGCTTGGCGTCCTGCTGACGCTGATTCTGGTGATCTTCAGCTCGGTGGTGGGGATATCGCTGGTGAAAAACCAGGGTTTTAAAAACCTTATGCTGATGCAGCAGAAGATGGCGGCGGGGGAGAGCCCGGCCGCTGAGATGATCAAAAGCGTGTCGCTGATTATCGCCGGTCTGTTGTTACTTCTGCCGGGGTTCTTTACCGATTTCCTGGGTCTGCTGCTGCTGCTGCCTCCGGTGCAGAAGCATCTGACCTTGAAGCTGATGCCGCATCTGCGTTTTAGCCGGATGCCTGGCGGCGGGTTTAGCGCCGGAACGGGCGGCGGCGATACCTTTGAAGGCGAATATCAGCGTAAAGACGACGAGCGCGACCGTCTCGATCATAAAGACGATCGCCGCGACTAACATCCTCCAGGCCGGTTACTCCGGCCTGGAATACCTCTCTGCCAGCCGGCGCTTCGGTAAAAACAGCCACAGTCCCGCCAGCATGATAAACGCGTACAGACTCTTCCAGCCAACCATCGCCAGCAGCACCAGGCACAGTACGCTGCCAAACGCCGCTAACAGACGATAACGTCCCTGAAGCAGACGGCAGCCCGCCAGCATGCACAGCAGATAGATCATGATAAAAATGCCGTTGGCGTAGACGATCAGCGCATCAAGGTTGATATTGAGCGCATAAATGCACAATGCGCTAATCACGCAGCAGCCGAGGACCGCGTTCAACGCGTTACGCGGAATTTGCCGCGGCGACAGGCGGGACAAATAGCTATCGGGTTTGTGCTGCGCCTGCGACCAGACCAGGCGGGCAAAGCTCTGAATATAAATATTGAGGCTGGCGAAGCAGGCGAGATAGCCGATAACGCAGGCGATCCATAGCGCCTGAACGCCGAACAGGCGTACCACGATATTGGGTAGCGACGCGGCGGCGGCCATCTCCTCGCCAAAGGCATGAAAATGCAGGACCAGCACGGTACAGGCCCAGTAGACTGAACCCGCCAGTAACAGGCCGATCATCAGCGCGCGGGGGAAATCGCGTTCCGGCTGCTTAAATTCAGAGGCCAGGTGCGCGAAGGCCTCAAGACCGACAAAACACCAGAACATCACCGAAAGGGCAGAAAAAAGCTGCGAACTGTCGATATCAGAAGGCGGCGGGAAGGGGATCTGTGCTGGGTTTATCGCGCCGCGCCACCAGATGGCGACAATCAGGGCGACAATCAGCACGGCAACCAGCGTTTGTAGATTGGCGCTGGAGCTGGCTCCGCGAGAACCGACCCACCAGATAATCGCCAGCGTTCCCAGCTCGGCCAGCAGCAGCTGGCTGTCGTGCCAGCCAAAGAGCGCCTGACCAAAGCCGGTGGCGATATGCAGGGCAGCGGGTAACCCAACCGGGATCACCGATAAAAAGAGCCAGCCGGTGACGCGCGCCAGGCGCGGGCCAAAAGCCATATGCACAAAATGCGCTACGCCGCCTGCGCTGGGAAAGTGGCGGCCCAGCGTGGCGAAGACGATAGCGATGGGAAACACCAGTAAAATCAGTGCGGGCCAGGCCCACAGGCTGTTATCGCCGGCGACCAATGCCGCCAGCGCCGGAACGGCGAAAACGCCGGTTCCCAGTAATGATGTGGAAAGTAGCCCCACTCCTTGAGCAAGCCCCAACTCCTGTTTTAAACCACTCATGATTCAACCTTGCGCCCGGCAAAAAAGGGATGGTATCACAATCGCTTTTGCTTATGACGTCAGCTGAGGGCGGCAAATTAGTGTGCGTCTGAGCACGTGGACAAATTTTTTTTTGCTTTTCCCCTTGAAGCGGGAAAACCCCATCCCCATCTCTCAGGGCACTAGCCGGAAAACCGTGTGCGGACCGGCGTCATCCATAACTGATAATGACTTTCTCAAAGGAGAGCTATCAAAATGAGTATTCGTCCGTTACATGATCGTGTGATCGTCAAACGTAAAGAAGTTGAAACGAAGTCTGCTGGCGGCATCGTTCTGACCGGTTCTGCGGCAGCAAAATCAACTCGTGGCGAAATCATCGCTGTCGGTAAGGGCCGCATCCTGGAAAACGGAACCGTGCAGCCTCTGGACGTTAAAGTTGGTGACATCGTCATTTTCAACGATGGCTACGGCGTAAAATCCGAGAAGATCGACAATGAAGAAGTGTTGATCATGTCCGAAAGCGACATTCTGGCAATTGTTGAAGCGTAATCCGCGAACGACACTGAACATACGAATTTAAGGGAAAGATAAAATGGCAGCTAAAGACGTAAAATTCGGTAACGACGCTCGTGTGAAAATGCTGCGCGGCGTAAACGTACTGGCAGACGCAGTTAAAGTAACCCTGGGCCCGAAAGGCCGTAACGTGGTTCTGGACAAATCCTTCGGTGCGCCGACCATCACCAAAGACGGCGTGTCCGTAGCGCGTGAAATCGAGCTGGAAGACAAGTTCGAAAACATGGGCGCGCAGATGGTTAAAGAAGTTGCCTCTAAAGCGAACGACGCTGCAGGCGATGGTACTACCACCGCAACCGTACTGGCGCAGGCTATCATCGCTGAAGGCCTGAAAGCCGTCGCTGCGGGCATGAACCCGATGGATCTGAAACGTGGTATCGACAAAGCTGTCGTAGCCGCTGTTGAAGAACTGAAAACGCTGTCCGTACCGTGCTCTGACTCTAAAGCCATTGCTCAGGTTGGCACCATCTCCGCTAACTCCGACGAAACCGTAGGTAAACTGATCGCTGAAGCGATGGATAAAGTCGGTAAAGAAGGCGTGATCACCGTAGAAGACGGTACCGGTCTGGAAGACGAACTGGACGTGGTTGAAGGTATGCAGTTTGACCGCGGCTACCTGTCTCCGTACTTCATCAACAAGCCGGAAACCGGTGCTGTTGAGCTGGAAAGCCCGTTCATTCTGCTGGCTGACAAAAAAATCTCCAACATCCGCGAAATGCTGCCGGTTCTGGAAGCCGTAGCGAAAGCTGGCAAACCGCTGGTTATCATCGCTGAAGACGTTGAAGGCGAAGCGCTGGCGACCCTGGTGGTGAACACCATGCGCGGCATCGTTAAAGTGGCTGCGGTTAAAGCACCGGGCTTCGGCGACCGTCGTAAAGCTATGCTGCAGGACATCGCAACGCTGACCGGCGGTACCGTTATCTCTGAAGAGATCGGTATGGAGCTGGAAAAAGCGACTCTGGAAGACCTGGGTCAGGCGAAACGCGTTGTTATTAACAAAGACACCACCACCATCATCGATGGCGTGGGTGAAGAAGCTGCGATTCAGGGCCGCGTTACTCAGATCCGTAAGCAGATTGAAGAAGCGACTTCTGACTACGACCGTGAAAAACTGCAGGAGCGCGTGGCTAAACTGGCCGGCGGCGTTGCGGTAATCAAAGTCGGCGCGGCTACCGAAGTTGAAATGAAAGAGAAGAAAGCACGCGTGGACGACGCCCTGCACGCGACCCGTGCTGCGGTAGAAGAAGGCGTGGTTGCTGGTGGTGGCGTAGCGCTGGTTCGCGTTGCTGCTAAACTGGCTGGCCTGACCGCTCAGAACGAAGATCAGAACGTCGGTATCAAAGTTGCGCTGCGCGCAATGGAAGCACCGCTGCGTCAGATCGTTTCCAACGCTGGTGAAGAGCCGTCTGTTGTTGCTAACAACGTGAAAGCGGGCGAAGGTAACTACGGTTACAACGCCGCTACCGAAGAATACGGCAACATGATCGACTTCGGTATCCTGGACCCAACTAAAGTGACTCGTTCTGCTCTGCAGTACGCAGCATCCGTTGCTGGTCTGATGATCACCACCGAGTGCATGGTCACCGACCTGCCGAAAGGCGATGCTCCTGATTTAGGTGCTGCTGGCGGTATGGGTGGCATGGGTGGTATGGGCGGCATGATGTAATCGTGCGCTATACCCCTTAGAAACAAGGAAACCCTCGGGCAGAAATGCTCGGGGGTTTTTCTTTTTGTCGTCTTTTTAGTATAAGGTTGTACATCCGGGCCAGTGCGTCCAGCTCATTGATCGTGGGGAATAACATGCAGGTAAAATATTTAGCAGGGATTGTCGGCGCAGCATTGTTGTTAGCAGGTTGCAGCTCCAGCAACGAATTGACCTCTGGCGGCCAGAACGTACGCTTTGTTGAAGATAAGCCGGGTTCTGAATGCCAGCTGTTAGGGACCGCGACCGGCACGCAGAGCAACTGGCTATCCGGGCAGAATGGGGATGAGGGAGGCTCTATGCGCGGTGCGGCAAACGCCCTGCGTAACCAGGCGGCAGCAATGGGCGGCAACGTGATTTACGGCGTCAGCAGCCCGACGCAGAATCTGCTGTCGAGCTTTGTCCCGACCGATAGCCAAATGAACGGCCAGGTTTATAAGTGCCCGAACTGATTTAACTGCGGGTTATCCCTCTCCTGATGGAGAGGGGAACCCGGGCAACGGCTGGAAAGGTAGAGCCGTTTTCTACGTCCTTGTAGATGCCCAAATTAGTAACTAATTAAGCCTGGTTTGCATTTTAAGACAAAATGCGTGTAATTGGTCCAGACATTCCTCTTTTGTTAATATTTTCCCCGGTTGGCATGCGATGACCTCATAAAAGGTTTCACATAGCGGATATTTTTCCTGGATAGCTTTAAATTGCGGAGTTAATTTAGCCACTTTCTGAGTGATACTTTCTATGTCATGCGGGTTTGATAGGGCATTAACTTTAATTACTGCACCTGCGAGATTACTTTTTCCTTGCTCAGTTTCGAAGCAATAAACTACTGTAACATAGTCTGAATAAATGTCTTTTTTCCATGGTTCATGATGCACTTCTTTATAATTTAAGCATTCAAGATTCGTTAAATCAACGGAGTAAATTAAAATAAAATCGAGCAATGAACCAATGAGTTGTGTGATCTCATTATCTCCGATAGTATTAAATGATTGTTGAATTGCAACGATAATGAATTCAGTTTGAGTGTCATCTATATCTAGCGTTATTATTTTATCATTTTGTAATATAGCAACAAGTGTAAATTTATCATTTTTGAACTTTGGGGCTAAGCCTGTAACTAAGTATCCTGGATCGGGCTGCATGGCTTCTGCAGTGACAATCTCAGGCGTATTCGCAGATAATGACTCAATGCTGGCCATGATTTTAGATTTATATACTTCATGGTTATCAGATAAATACTGGGAAATTTTAAGCATCCGGAAGCGTAGAATGATTAGTAAGTCAATTAATGTAGTGACTTGCATATACATTATATGCTGCTTATCGTTAGTATCTTTAATTTTGAACATCATTAGACACAGATGTTCTCCATGTTTAATCGGTGCAGTGTTGAGTCCTTTGAGTATCATATTATATGGTCCTTATTTAGCAGGATTACGACATAGATATATATTCAGACAAATCAATGACACGGTCTGCTGATGCAATTGTGGAGGGGCGATGTGCAACTATAACTCGTGTGATACTTAAATTGGAGATAGAATTATTAATACTAGCCTCGTTCCCAAGGTCAAGATGACTTGTAGCTTCATCCATAAATAAAACTCCTGGTTTACGATACAACGCTCGTGCAATTAATAGTCGCTGTTTCTGCCCGCCAGAGACACCGGTACCTAATTCACCAATAAGTGTTTCATAGCCCATAGGCATTTTCATTATTTCATCATGAATATTGCTGTAACGTGCACATTCAATAATCAAATCTTCATCAGCATTATCCTCGAACCCACTAATGTTTTCAGCAATGGAACCAGAAAATAAACGGTCTTCCTGTAAAACGCATGCCGTACTTAGACGATAGTTATTTAGACCTATTTTATTAACATCAAGATTGTCTGCCAGTACATCACCGTAAGTAGGAGAAAGAAGACCACACATGACTTTCAATAAAGTAGTTTTTCCAACGCCGGAAGGCCCGACAATAGCTATTGATTCCCCGGGATTAATCGTTATATTTAGATTCTTGAAAATAGGCTGAGAAAAAGAATCATACTGATAACTTAAATTTTTAACTTCAAGCTTAATGCCTTTATCTTGCTGGAATACTCGTCGGACGGGCATTTCTGCTTCTGGCTCACAAAATACAATTTCAGAAAGTCTCTCATTATGTAGGGATAACATACGAAGCTGCATAAAGAGATCGATAAGACTGGATGCGCGTTGAGAAAATTGCCCTCGATAGGCATTGAAAGCCATAAACATCCCTAAAGTCATATTATTATCAATTACTGCCAGCGCCCCAAGCCAAAGAATTACAACTTGATCTATAGATGAAATTAAAGTATTAACTCCACCAAACATCATATCGAAGCGGGTTTGTTTTATTCCTGCATTACAGGAGTCAATATTAAGATTTAACCAGTGGTGTGAGCGCCTTTCTTTAAGATTTAAAGCTTTGATTGTTGCAATACCATAAAGAGATTCCATAAAGTGTGAACTGGAACGTGCTCCTTTTATTACCTGTTCTTCAGATACCCGACGGTAAAATCGATAGGTGGCTAATCGCATAATGGCATAGCACATTGTAAACCCTACGACTACCCAGACGAGCCACCCACCATATAAAGTCAACATAATTAAAAGACCTATGGTCATTATGCTGTCAATAATACCGGTAACTATACTATTAGTAAAAGTGGAACGAATAACATCTAGTGATGAAAAACGTGATTGAATATCGCCTAAATGCCGTTTTTCAAAAAATGATAAGGGCAAGCGAGTCAGATGGTCAAAAAGTGAAGTTTTCCATTGTATATTTGTAAGGGTATTTAGCGTTAAGGATGTCCATGCCCTTAGCATACTGATAAAAGTACGAAATAATGTGAAGGAAACCAATCCAATACAAATAACCGCAAGTAAACTTTGATCATGAGCCATGATAACATGGTCCGTAACCATTTGCGTACCTACCGGAAGTAAAAGGCCAATGGCCTCAATGACTATCGAAAAAGCAAAGATTTTTACAAGTGTGCTTTTCAAACCAACAATGTTACGCATTAGATCAAGTAAGCGTAAACGAGATTTTACCTGCTCTTGCTGAAAATTTTGATCTGGCCAAAGTTCGAGGGCTATACCTGTAAAATAATTTGACATTTCTTGCATGCCAATAATGCGCTTGCCGAGTGCTGGATCATGCACAATAAAACTATTTTTACGTACCTTGGTCAATACAACATAATGATTCATCCCCCAATGAATAATACAGGGGAGTTTTAATTGATTAACTTCGTCAATATCTAATGATAATGCTCTGCTTTTTAATCCAGCCCGCTCAGCTGTTTTACTAAGAGATAATAATGTGACGCCTTGAGTAGGGCTACCATATCGTTGACGGAAATTAAATAAATCTATATTTAGACCATGAAAAGCAGATATCATCGCCAGGCATGCGATACCGCATTCAGCAGCTTCTGACTGTAAAATTACTGGGATTTTTTTTCTCAGTGAGAAATTAAGCTTGTCAGTGATTGTTTTAAATAATGTATCAGTCATGGATTGGGCCACTCACACTCTGAGAAATTTTGTATATTGGTGTAAACATCCACATATAAAGTGGACGCTCCTCAAGAAAAACAATAGCCTGAGCTTTTAGGCCATTTGATAATTCCAGAGTTTTGCCATTATAAATGAATTGATTGTTTTTAATTTTGACTATAGCTTTATACAGTGCGAGTTCCTGTTGATTAGAACCTGTTGCAACATTAGTATATTCGGACATTTCTTGCCGAGAGGCTGGCACCGAAGATATTGATATCACTTTCCCGGGGAATTGGCCAAATTTATCTGACGGGAAGGCATCGTAACGTATATTAACAATGTCTCCAGATTTTACATAGGGTATTGCATTGTTGGGTAGCCATAATATCAAAAAATATTCAATATTCCCTGTTGGTTTTATTTGAGCGAGACTGCTTCCTTTATCAACCATTTGTCCTGCAGTTACAGCTACTGATTCAATTTTACCATCTGATGTTGCTTTGATGACAAGATTACCATTGGCATTTGATTCTACACGCTGATTTTTAAAATCATTGATTTGGTTTTTTTGATTAGAAATTTGGTTGTCATAATCTGCAGCTTTAGTCACTATGTCACTTTTTAGCTGTGTCAACTGAGACTCAAGTTGCATTCTTTGGCTAATGAGCGATTGGTATGTACTCTGTTGTTGGAAGTAAAGAGAATGTTGATAATTATACTGATCTTTAGTAATTAAACCTTGCTTGAGATATTGATCATAACTGGAAAGGTTTTCTTTCATTTTTTTTAGACCAGAGTCAGCGTTGGCTAACATTTTGGTAGTCTCTTTAAGGGAAGTAGAATATTGATTAACCTGAGTATTTAATGCATCTAAGGTTTCTTCTTTGTTTATCAAAGTTTTTTCAATGATTTCTTCCGCATTAGTTATTTTTTCAGTAATAACAGCTGACATGGTGTCAGTGACGTTGCCGTTAACGGTTGAGCGTGAGATATCAAGCTCGTAAAGAGGGGTGCCTTTTTTAATGATATCGCCAATGTTAACATATTTCTTTACCACAAATCCTTGTTGCGGTGCAAAAACATTAATAGAGTGAGGAAGCGTAATTACTTCACCACGCACATCTATTCTTTGCGTATAGCAACAGAATTTAAGCGTGAAAATCAAAACGCATAGAAAAAATAATGATATTGAAAGAATAGCCCATGCAGGCATTCCCGCTAATAATAATGCTTTTCCTTTCCAATGGTTTTTCTTATGTTCAATCGCTTCCTTGCGATAGAGTTTTTTATTCATAGATAATCACTTATTTATGTTGATATTAATTTTTGATTTTTTATAAAAAGAAACTTAAAAAGCATACAGTAAAAACTGTATGCTTTAAGTTATAAACTAAAAGAAATTAAGACGGTTTATAAGCGCCGGAAGAGCCATCAAGAACACCTTCAATGATGCCAGTTGACATATCATTAATGTATTCAGTACCTCTGTATACGCCCATTACAGCGCCCCAGATGCCACCCTGGATTGCTCCCCAGATAGCGCCAATACTGGTACTAATAACGCCAATGCCAAGCATGCCGCCACCTTTACCATTACCAGTAAGGCCACCCTGCAAGCCGCCTGCCGCTGAATAAGCAACTAAGCCAAATATTCCACCAAGGACGCTATCAACAAGAGCACTACCAAAACTTTGGGTTCCATCGATAAGCTGCTGAAGACCAGCACCAGAAACATCATTCATTTCAGTTAGAGTCAGTTCTTTCATTTTTTCTCCTTGAGAGATTCTCTCGATGATAAATCAATTACAATGCGATATAATATCCGCTGGTGTTATTGATTTAATAAGCCAAATATATTTGTTGATTATGAACGATTCAATTCATTGATAGAAAGGTTATTAAGGATATAAACAATATATCAATGTTTTTCATGACCTGTCGTTCTTCAGGTGATTATCACTTTTATCTAAGAATTATAGATTAAAACCAGCCATTAGGCTTATAGGCACCACCGGTGCCATCCAGTACACCATTTGCGATTATATCTGCATATTTGTTAACGTAGTCAGAACCATTATAGATACCTGCTACGGCACCATAAATGGCACCGTGAATGGCTCCCCAAATAGATCCGACAGCGATGGATACTAATCCAAATCCTAATAAGCCACCGCCAGCACCGCTACCGGTAACCCCACCCTGCAGACCGCCAGCAGATGCAAATGCAAGGGCTCCAATTACACCACCGATGGCGCTGTCAATTACTGCCTCACCCAAACCTTGGGTTCCCGCAATAAAATCCTTGAGTGAAGCACCAGAAACATCATTCATTTCAATAATAGTTAGTTCTTTCATTATATTTCCCTTTAGTGATATTCCTACGGACTAATATCATGTGCAATCAAAAGATTATTTTGATTGTAATACGTGCAAATGTACACCTACCAATAATGCTATTCGCGATAGGTCGCAGAGAAATATAGACTATAAAAAAATATTTCCAATATATTTATTGCATGTTCATATTGAATTTTACTACATCATGTACTAGCTTACACAATTCACATTACGTTGTTTTGTGAAATGAATATATATTGAGTTAAGTAATTATCTATCATGAATGGTTTGATATATAACGCTCTTAACTAAAAACGTGAGTTTTATTTATTGGATTTATTGCTGTTTATAGAACTGATGAATGTGGCTATTTTACGTGGAGAGGGGGATAAGTTAGTTTAAATGGGTAAATGTGTTCTTAGAATTACTACGCTACACCAAGATATGAAAATCACTATTGGTGTAGCGTACTTATTATACGATGCTATTTTTCCTGGAGGATAATTTCGAATTGACCTTTAACCTCCCCGGTAGTGCCAACTGAAACATCATCTGAGAGTTTATAGTAATCAGCGGTAAGTTCTAAAGTTTGGTTTTTTGCCATACTCCTGTACTCATAGCTATCCAGATCATAAAATTTAATTGGGCTTGCTCCTTTTTTAATTATAAAACCAACATTTTTTGCTCCACTTGGTAGTGCGTTTAGCAATACACCGTCAGTCGTAGATGAGTTCTCTGTAATAGGGTTGAACCAGTATAGATAGTTAAGGCCTACTTCTGAGTCTGGACAGCTAATGTCTAATGTTATTTTTTTCTGTTTACCTGTGGCAGCTCCTTGCCCTAATGCTTTCAACTGAGATACATCTATACTCTGTAGCATCACAGTGCTCCCGCCTCGCGGGTTAACATTACATGTTGTTTCTTTAAATCTTATAGAGCTTAGATTGATGTTAATTTTTAATAATTGCGAACTATTAGGGTTACCTGTACCTTGCGTTTGGGAACCTGGAGCTCCGGCTAAAAAATATACAGTAATTAAACCAGGTAATTGATTTTTTGTAATCGGACCTGTTTTAACTAACCAAACAGTGACTTGTCCCGAAATACTTGTTTTAGAATAAGTGTGACTGTTGGCCGGTATAGGATCGTTCAACTTGGCAGGAATAGGCCGTCGAATTGTGCCAATTGTTATATCTGACATTTGATAACCGATGCCAGGAATTCCTGTAGCGTAAACCGGCATATTCTGGACTCCAGTTACGCCAGTATCAATATCATTTGTACTTCTTATAACAAAGATATCATCAGGAGCACAACCCGAATATGTTTTAATATCAGTAACATTACCACCGCGAACAGCAGTAGCCAGTATTGAACCATTTGGTAGTGTTGAGTCAGCAAGGATGGCTGTAGTGCCGAAGTTAACCGTTATTCCACCACCACCACTTCCATACTTTTGACAATTTGCTTGCGCTTGCCAGCTAATGCCGCTTATCAAAATAACTAAAATAAATAAATTTTTCATAGTATTCGTTATCCCTATTAACGGCAAACAGCAGTAGCTTGCGTGATGCCTTCGATCACCGGTACCAGGCTATATGTCGCTTTACATTGCTGCTCTGTTTTAGTTCCCCATTGAGCGTAAACTTCACCATTATCTTTCAGGCCTGACAGATAGACCATGCCGCCATCAGAAACGATACTGGCTTGAGCCTTTTTATCTGCTGTTAAGGTTACCGTAGCACCATAAGGAACATTATCGCCCGATGTCCTTTTCAGTATCAGGAACGCACGACGACCAATATTTCCCTCGAAATTTGCCCGTACGATTGCCGCGCGAGTAGGAACTACTTTTTGGGTAGTATTTGGCAGTTCCATATTATCACTCAGGGTAGTGTTATCTAAGGTCACGCTGGTACGATGGTATGGTGTGACGTAAGGGATAATAGCATAACCGCGATAATCAGTTTCAATGGTTGCATCGTTCTCGAGACGAACATGATCTAAACCTGGCGCTTTGACTAATACGGAGGTTTCGGACATCTCCTGACCTAACGTAACGCCATCAGCATGAACCAATATCCCGCCGTTCAAGCCATAATTCAGTAGTTGGCTATGTTTGCCATAGCTGTACCCACCATTAACTGAGCCCATTGAACCACGGTAATTGCTATATACGCCACCGCTGGCATCTTCCCGGTTGCTATAACCTTGCTGAACGTTCCAGTCCAGATTATGATTCTCCAGCGCTACGCCGCTAAGAGATACATACTCATCTGTAGATCCAGGGCTGCTGTTAGTCACGTTATAGGTTGCATAGGTGTTCGGCAGCCAGTCACCTAGCGGCACTGTGATATTAAAGGAAACTACGTGGTCGTCTTCTACAGTGCGGCTTGAGCCGTTACTGCCCCAGGAATAACGGCTATAGCTATAACCTGCATAATAGTTAAAGCGACGGAATCCACCATTGTAGCCAACGTTTAATGAGTTGTTGTGGCGATTGCTATCCCAATAGTCCTCGAATATGCCGGATACGGAAAGACTGCCTAAACCAGCCCCCAGGCTTTGGCTGACGGTAATATTGGTGCGGTTACGTATCGAGTGAGACGTATAACCACCATAACGGTTGTTATAAGAATTCATCACATCGGTAAGTGTATTAAAGCCGGAAGTTGAATAGCGATAACCAGCGACGGTAATATTAGTACCGGTTTCAATAATATTTTTACCATATCGGATGCGCCAGGACTGCCCGGACGTTTTATCCGCATCTTTCTTCTTAGACCACGCTTCGGTGACGTCAGCTGAAAGTGCGCCGATATCGCCAAGGTTTTGCCCAACGCCAAATGCCAGCGCCTGATAGTTAGATGCTGCCTGTATACCGGTATAAAACGTTGTATTACTTAACGCGCCATAGCTTATGGTGGCCTGCGTAAAGGGTTTTTCATCAATATTGTCGTCATAGGGACGATATTGACCGCTGGTAATTTCATACTCCATCTGGCCTTCTCTGAGCATCAGCGGCAGAGAAGCGTATGGCACGACGAAGTTTTGACGGGAACCATCGGCTTCTTCTACGGTAACGTACAGATCGCCGTTACCGCCGGTAGAGTAGAGGTCGGTTATTTCAAAGGCACCGGGAGCAACAAAAGCCTGGTAAATCTGATAACCATTCTGTTTGATAACGACACGGGCGTTAGTTCTGGCAATGCCGCGAACAATTGGCGCGAAACCGCGTAGGCTTTCCGGGATCATGTCCTCGTCTGTCGCCAGCTGAACCCCTGTAAAGGGCACGCTATCAAAAATGCTCGACAGGGATGAGCTTTCCCCCATTACCAGCGTGCTCTTTAATGGAATGATGCTGCGCTGAGCATACAGATAAACGGAGTCCCAATCGCTTTTCGCTCCTGCTGATTTATTCCAGGTGCTAAGGTTTCGAAGTCGCCATGGCCCGATATTCAGCCCGGACTGCAGGTTAAGGTTATAATATTCGTTATTGGCCTCGTAGTCTTTGCCTGAACTGAACTGATAATTGGTCAGCAATGCGTTGATCCCGTCATCATATTCTTCAGGAGGAACAAAACCTTGTGCTTTAGTTGACAGTGCTGCTTGCGGTATAGAGATAATCAGCTGTTGAGTATTGAAGTTAAAATCGGTTGTAAAGTTAGGAATGATACTCGAGTCCACACACCCGTTAGTGTCCTCTTTTAGAGCCGGGAATGCTTCAGAGCGTAAACCATAGCTAATTAACTTAGCCATGCTCAGGCACGGAACCAGTTTCAAATCGCCCGAAGCAGGATCTTTTTTTTCGACAAACCGAATATCAGCTGTTTCCTGTAGGTCGTTATTTAAAATCACATCAATGCGATATTCACCCGGTGCCTGAGCATCTTTCGATGCGTATAAGGATAAGTCCGGTATTGAAGAGGGATCGTTTTGACCAACTGATTTTATAAAATCAGGATCAAAGAAATCACGCGCCAGGGCATTGTTGCACAAACCGAGGGCTAACGCAGGAACAAGCACGAAAAATGTGTGGGACACACCAGAAAAAACACTATCCCTTTTTTTTATTAAAATAGACATACTTTTCACCCTGGCCGATCGAACAGAACAAAATTATATTGATGATGAATAGGCAGAACCCGTGCCTCCATTGTCAGTAGCAACTTTCCACTCTATTTCTGAACCATTAACACCAGCTGGCAAAGGGAATTCTTTGGTAGTAAATGCATCTATATTATTAACGGAACCACTGATTTCCTTACCATTGATTTTTATAGATTTAAAATAGATAAAGAATGGCGTCGGATTTTTTAACGTGATTTTATTACTTGATTTATGCCACTCTAGTTTTTTTGCTTCTTGGTTGACTGTCAGATCCTGTAAGGACAATGGGCGGTAGATAAGACGCATTCTATGGCGTACAGCTAATTGAATCTTATTTTTATCAGTATCCGCGTCATTGGTTGGCGGGATAGACATAACATTGAAATAGTAAACAGTCTCTCGATCCTTAGGCGCATTGGTTATATGGGCGTTAGGAAATATTCGTAACGTATTCTTCTGTTTTGCTTCCAGACGAAAAAGTGGGGGAGTCACCATAAAAAGAGAGTTTTGGCTACCTTCACGGGGCTCAACCCATGACTTGATTAAATAAGGAATGTCATCTTTATTTTCCAGGTTGGCGCTTATCTCTCTCGAGCCCTCTTTAAAAAGATGTCGTGTAGAGTCCACGACTACACCGCTATGGGCAAAAAAACTAGCTGAAAGAGAAAAGGCTGCCACTATTTTTAATGATGACTTCAACATAATTCATTCCCTGAATACAATAATAGGGCTTACCAGTGGTAAGCCCTGCTGAGTATTAATAGTTGATAGTAAAGGTTGCAACACCTTTAACAGCACCCTCGGTTACACCGTTCGCTGTTTTAACATATGCTGCTTTATAACGCATATAAGACGGAGTGCCTGCGGTATAAGCGATAGTTTTTGCAGTTGTGCCAGTAAAGCTAACGCGTGAACCGTCGGTATTAATAACGGTTACAGCGGCGTTAGTTGCTGGGCTAACCGCGGTGTTAGTCAGAACATTATCCTGACCGCTGATATAGTCACCAGTTACAGTAACGTTCAGGTTACCAGTGTAATCAGTTGCACCTTTCTGACAGTCTTCGATTTTGTACTCAATATCTTTAGCCAGCGCCATATATGGAGTGTTAACCCCCTGACTTTCCAGGATAGAGGCTTTTACATCATCCAGAGTTAAGGAACCGCCTTGGATCTGAGCTGATGGAGTAACGTTACAGGATTCACCAGTATTGGTTACGTTGCCGAGAATTGTCAGTTGAGAACTGTTCCCTGCCGCGAAAGCCTGTGCGCTCAGAACTGCAGATGCAGCGACCATTACAGCTACGATTGTTTTTTTCATTTATTTAATCCATTTATAAAAGCTTAAAAATTCCTGAATAGATGCCTGGCTTGGTTATCAACTATAACTATTGTTAATAATTAACTAGTAGTTAATAACTGACTGACCTTTATCTGCGCCTGAGCCCTATCGTTTCCTTTCGCTCGTCCTTAACGCCAGTCTTCAGGCTTTATAGGCTAGAGCGACGACGAATTTAAATGGAAGGGGGGCAAAATGCATGTGAATTTTATCTAAAATTTATTTAAAACTTGAATTGTCATTAGTTCATGTTTTGTTGTCTGTTTAGTAATGGTTTAAGATGGCTAGTATAATAATGGCGCCATCGTCTCTTTGCCTAAAAATAACATGTTAATCTTGTTCATGTCGGACGGATAACGTGGTTTTTTTGTCTGCAGTCAACTGACTCCGGTTGTGAAAAGGATTTTCTGGCCTTTGACGATGAACTCTATTTTTATTTGTTGTGATTTCACATATCCAATAAAGGAAGGGATAACATTATGGTATTCAACGAATATATCATTAATAATGAAGTTATTTTTGATACAAATGTGAATAAACTAAAACCATTAGGTGAGCACGGTGATTGCGTTGCTCTAAATGCACCTACAGCGCGTTGTCTTCAACTATTGCTGGAAAGCAATGGAAAAGTTATATCTCGTGAGGAGTTTTTAGATGCAGTGTGGAAAACGAGAGGCGTTGTTGTCTCGCAAAATACATTCTATCAAAATATTTCGCTATTAAGAAAGTCACTACTAAAAGCTGGATTATCGCAAGATATCATTGTTACTGTACGGCAGCGTGGCTTTGTTTTGGCAGCAGATTCCCACGTTGATTTTTTGTCCAGAACCGATGAAGAAGAGTCAGGAAATTTAGAAAACATACCGATAATAAGCAATGTTGCTCCTCTCATGGCGGAAAGGAAGGTGCTTGATAACCCCGCAAGGCCTCCAGAGTTACATATAAATGATAATAATAAGCAGCCAGCTTTGAGTTTGCCGGGCTGGTTTTTGCTGCTACTGGTAGCCTTAATAGCAACCAATATACTTTCTTTAATATTATGAATAAAATTAATATGTGCTTAGGCTATTCTTTTATACGTATATGTAATATTTAGCTGGGTTGATTTTTTCACGTGAAGTAATGTTGCATTTGCGTTCTGATGTCAGTCAGTGACTGCATCCTGATAGTGTCTGCCAGGCCGGGCCCGGCAGACATATTGATTAGCGCTGTTTTAAGCCCAAATCCAGCGGTGTTTTGCTCGGTTCACCACCGATTTCCCGTGCAAGTTTTGGTACTAAATAACCAGATACCATCGTGAGCAGTTCACGCATAATCTTCCTCGCCTCTTCGTCGCTGACCATAAAATGTGCTGCGCCCTGCACTCTATCCAGAACGTGAAGGTAATAAGGCATGACTCCGGCATCGAATAACGCATTGCTCAGATCGGCGAGCGTGCGCGCGTCATCGTTTACGCCGCGCAGTAGTACGCTTTGATTAAGTAAAGTGACGCCAGCTATACGCAGACTCTTCATCGCGGTACGAAACGCCGCATCTATTTCGTTAGCATGGTTGATATGGTTCACCAGCAGTACCTGCAACGATGAAGCAGAGATACGCGCAACCAGCGTATCGGTAATGCGCGCAGGAATCACAATGGGCAACCGACTGTGGATACGCAGGCGCTTAATATGCGGGATGGCTTCCAGCTGCGTAAGCAGCCAGTCTAGTTCTGGGTCTTTCGCCATCAGCGGGTCACCGCCGGAAAAAATGATTTCATCCAGCTCTGGATGAGACGCAATGTACTCCATGGCCATCTGCCAGTTGCGCTTATTACCCTGGTTTTCAGCATAGGGAAAGTGGCGGCGGAAGCAATAACGACAATTAACCGCACAGCCGCCTTTAACCAGCAGTAACGCGCGGTTGCTGTATTTATGCAGTAGACCAGGCACAACGCTGTGCTGTTCTTCCAGCGGATCGGTGGTAAATCCCGGAGCATTAACAAACTCCTCCCGGGAGGTAAGTACCTGACGGAGAAGTGGATCATTGGGGTTTCCTGGTTCCATACGGGCAATAAATGCCCGCGGGACACGCAGTGCGAACAGGCGCCTGGCATCGCGTCCCGCCAATAGATTCGCATCAGCATCTACATTTAAAAGATGCAGCAGTTCATCAGGACTGGTCACAACATCGGCAAGTTGCGTTAACCAATCTTCTCTGGATGGGGTATTTAGGGTTACAATATGCGCCATTTTGTGGCTTAGCTACCAATTAACAAAGTTTCAGAGGGCCTTATGGCGACTTACTATAGCAACGATTTTCGTGCCGGTCTTAAAATCATGATGGACGGCGAACCTTATGCAGTTGAAGCCAGTGAATTCGTTAAACCAGGTAAAGGCCAGGCTTTTGCGCGCGTTAAGCTGCGCCGCCTGCTGACGGGTACCCGTGTAGAGAAAACCTTCAAGTCTACGGATTCCGCTGAAGGCGCGGACGTTGTCGATATGAACCTGACTTACCTGTACAACGACGGTGAGTTCTGGCACTTCATGAATAACTCTACTTTCGAACAGCTGGCCGCTGACGCTAAAGCCGTTGGCGACAACGCTAAATGGCTGCTGGATCAGGCTGAATGTATTGTGACTCTGTGGAACGGTCAGCCAATCTCCGTTACGCCGCCGAACTTTGTTGAGCTGGAAATCGTTGAAACCGATCCAGGCCTGAAAGGCGATACTGCTGGTACCGGCGGTAAACCTGCTACTCTCTCCACTGGCGCCGTGGTTAAGGTTCCGCTGTTCGTACAGATCGGCGAAGTCATCAAAGTGGATACTCGCTCTGGCGAATACGTATCCCGCGTGAAGTAATTTATGCGCTGAGATGGTTGGCGCAGCGTTTCGCTGCGCCCTCTACCGAGCGTAGACGCAGGCAGGGAAGATGGCTCATAAATTAAAACTTCCGGTACTACTATTATTACTAAGCTGCGCTCTTCTGGCCGGATGCAATACGGCTCGCGGCGTCGGTGAAGATATCCAAAGTCTGGGCCATGTCATTTCTCATGCTGCCAGTTAACCTGATTTCATCAGGAAATCCTCATTCACAATTAGTTTCTCCGTTTGGCTCAATCCTTTTAACCTCTTTTTCTCTTAAAAATCGCCGCGTTTCCCTCATCCTGGACCAGTTTGTCTATGCTTATAGAGCACGATAACTAAAACTGGTTAATAAGGATGACATTATGGTAAAAAAAGCGATTGCAGCGTTCTTTACGGTTTTGGCTCTTTCCTCTGTACTGACTGCATGTAACACCACGCGCGGTGTTGGTCAGGATATTTCAGAAGGCGGCAGCGCGATTTCGGGCGCCGCGACCAAAGCTCAGCAATAGACCATAGCGGTACGGCCGCTGGTCGTACCGTTCTTCCTCACCTTAGTCACGTCGTGTATAATTCCTGTGAAATATCATCTGCCTTACGGGACGACCTGTAAGCGTTTCACATCTGGGGACGGCCCCATCAAAGGAGCCATATGTCCTGGTTAGTTCTGTTTATCGCTGGTCTGCTGGAAGTCGTCTGGGCAGTCGGTCTGAAATATACCCACGGTTTTAGCCGCCTGGTGCCAAGCGTGATAACGATTGCCGCCATGGTCATCAGCATGGCGCTGTTGTCATGGGCGATGAAAACGTTGCCCGTAGGGACGGCTTACGCCGTTTGGACCGGAATAGGCGCGGTCGGCGCAGCCGTGACGGGTATTATCCTGCTGGGCGAATCCGCCAGCCCGATGCGCATTGCCAGCCTGGCGTGCATTGTGATTGGCATCATTGGCCTGAAAATGAGCGCGCATTAATACTGCTGATTGACCCATAGTAGTTTGCTCACGTCGAATCCTTGCCGGGTAGCGATATCCAGCATCTGCTGCTTCACTTCCGGCGGGATTTTCGGCGTGCGCGCAAGTAGCCAGAGATAGTCGCGATCGGGTCCACAAACCAGCGCGTAGCGATAATCCTTATCCAGCGCTATCACGCTATAGCCGCCATAGAAGGGGCCGAAAAATGAGACCTTCAGCGCGGCGCGAGTGGGTTCCTCGGTAAAATAAGCTACGCCATCGGTTTTTTGCCACATACCCCGATCGGGGTTGTAGCCTTTATTTACCACGTTCAGCCCGCCATCATCGCGCAGGCTATACGTTGCGGTGACTTTTTCCAGGCCGCTTTCAAAACGGTGATCGAAGCGGGCAATCTCATACCAGGTACCAAGATAGCGTTGAGCGTCGAAGGGGCTAACTACGGTTACGCCAGGAGGCGGTGCCGGCGTAGTACAGGCTACAAGCAGAAATGAAGCGGCAACAACCGCAATAACGGGTAGCAGATGCATAATTTTTTCCTTGCCAGTTTTAAGCTAAGTGTAGAGTCAGGCAGGAAAAATGCGGCAGAATTTTCTTGAGAAGCGAGCCCGGTAACAGAATGCTACCGGGCTTATTGCAGCTGAGGTAAAAGCCGCGTACGGCTATCCGTTTAGATGAACAATATGCCGACGAGGGTGACGACGGTCAGAATCGCCGCGAGTCCATAGAAGACCCACTTACCGTTGGGTACGTGAATTTTCAAATCGTGCATCGCATGGTGAATACGGTGAAGCCCGCACCATAGCGGCAGAACAATCATCAGGAAAATGAATGCACGGCCAATAAAACTATGGGCAAAAGCCAGTACGCGTTCATAGCTGAATGCGTCAGCAGGCGCGAGGCCCAGCGGCAGCATAATACCTACCAGCAGCACAATGACGGGGGCGATAATCGCTCCCCACATGCCGCCAGCGCCAAACAGCCCCCAGAATACCGGCTCATCCGAACGTTTTGGATTGGGATTAATCATTCCAGCCTCCTTACCAGAACAGCGCGACAAACAGGATCACCACGGTGACGACCGCAGTGACGACCCAAAGCCCTTTAATAATTGGCTCTGGCCCCATTTTCTCGCCTTTAAGGATAATATTGGCGGCTTTCGGCGCCAGCTCAAACCAGGTTTTGGTATGCAGCAGCGCGGCTGCAAGCGTGATCAGGTTCAGGATCACGACAATCGGGTTTTGCAGAAAACCGATATAGCCCGCCCAGCTCTCCGCGCCATGCTTCAGTGCGAACAGCCCGTAAATCAGCACGACGCTGAACCAGACCGTGGGTACCGCCGTTCCTTCACGCAGCATATAGAAGCGATAAAACGGCAGCTTTTTCCACCAGGTGGACGGCATCGGCCGCACGTAGGGTTTGCGTTTAGTCGTCATACAGCACTCCTTAGCGTGGTTTCAGGGTGGCGATAAGAAAGTCTTTCGAGCTTTCTACCTTGCCCTGCTGGATCGCGGCCGCCGGGTCGACGTGTTTCGGGCAGACTTCGGAGCAGTAGCCTACGAAAGTACATGTCCAGACGCCATTCTGGCCGTTAAGCTGCGCCATACGTTCCTTTTTACCGTGGTCGCGGCTGTCTTCGTTGTAGCGATGGGCGAGGGTGATCGCCGCCGGGCCGATAAACTCCGGATTAAGACCAAACTGCGGACAGGCCGCATAGCACAGGCCGCAGTTGATGCAGCCGGAGAACTGGTGGTACTTGGCCATTTGCGCCGGCGTCTGCGTGTTCGGGCCCTGATCGGGCGTGCGCGGGTTGCCAATGATGTACGGCTTAATGGCTTCCAGGCTTTCGATAAAGTGGGTCATATCGACCACCAGATCGCGCTCGATTGGGAAGTTGGCCAGCGCCTCGACTTTAATACCTTTGGTGTATTCGCGCAGGAAAGTTTTACAGGCCAGCTTTGGCACCTTGTTCACCATCATGCCGCAGGAACCGCAAATCGCCATGCGGCAGGACCAGCGGTAGCTGAGGTCTGGCGCGAGGTTGTCCTTGATGTAGCCCAGGGCATCAAGCAATGAGGTTTGCTCATCGTAGGGAACTTCATAGAAAGCGCTGTGCGGTGCGATGTCCACTTCCGGGTTGTAGCGCACCACTTCGACTTTCATATTTTTCATCTCAGCCATTCGTCGTCTCCTTCTTCTCGGCTGCTTCCGCTTCCGCACCGTACACGCGTTTTGCCGGCGGCAGAGTGGTGATTTTCACATCACTGTACTCCAGACTGGTATTACCGTCGGCATCGCGGAAGGCGAGGGTATGCTTGAGGAAGTTGACGTCGTCACGCTCGGTGCAGCCTTCGTCCAGACGCTGATGCGCGCCGCGGGACTCTTTACGCGCGAGGGCGGAATGCGCCATACATTCGGCGACGTTCAGGCCATGGCCCAGTTCGATGGTGTACAGCAGGTCGGTATTGAACACGCTGGAGGTGTCGGTGATACGCACGCGCTTGAAGCGCTCCTGCAGCTCGGCCAGCTTATCAACCGTTTTCTGCATAAGCTCCGGCGTACGGTAGATACCGCAGCCTTCTTCCATTGACAGGCCCATTTCGTCACGAATCTTGGCCCAGTTCTCGTTACCTTCCTGATTAACCAGATCTTTCAGGCGGTTCTCGATATCGACGACCTGCGCGTCCAGCGCGGCGCTATTGGCTTCGCCCGCTTCGGTTGCGCGCTGCATGGCCTGTTCTCCGGCCAGACGGCCAAACACCACCAGCTCCGCCAGGGAGTTGGAGCCAAGGCGGTTGGCGCCGTGCAGGCCGACCGAAGAACATTCGCCCACGGCAAATAGCCCTTTGATGCGGGTTTCACACTGCTGGTCGGTTTCGATCCCGCCCATGGTGTAGTGCGCGGTCGGACGTACCGGAATGGGATCTTTCACCGGATCGACGCCAACGTAGGCCTTCGAGAGTTCGCAGATAAACGGCAGACGTTCAAGCAGCTTTTTCTCGCCCAAATGGCGCAGATCGAGATAGACCACATCGCCTCGCGGCGTGGGGATCGTGTTGCCCTTACGCCATTCGTGCCAGAAAGCCTGGGATACTTTATCGCGCGGGCCCAGCTCCATATATTTATTTTTCGGTTCGCCCAGCGGAGTTTCCGGACCCATGCCGTAATCCTGCAGATAGCGGTAGCCGTTCTTGTTGACCAGAATACCGCCTTCGCCGCGGCAGCCTTCCGTCATCAGAATTCCGGAACCCGGGAGACCGGTGGGGTGATATTGCACGAACTCCATATCGCGCAGCGGTACGCCGTGGCTGAGCGCCATACCCATACCGTCGCCGGTGACGATACCGCCGTTGGTATTGTAGCGATACACGCGTCCTGCGCCGCCGGTCGCCAGAATGACCGCGTTGGCGCGGATTTGCACCAGCGTACCTTCCATCATATTCATCGCGACCAGACCGCGAGCCTGGCCATCATCCACCAAAATATCCAGAACAAAATGCTCATCGAAGCGCTGGATTTGCGGGAATTGAAGCGAAGTCTGGAACAGGGTGTGCAGCATATGAAAGCCGGTTTTATCGGCAGCGAACCAGGTTCGCTCGATCTTCATGCCGCCGAATCGCCGGACGTTGACGCTGCCGTCCGGGCGGCGACTCCACGGGCATCCCCACTGTTCGAGCTGGGTCATTTCCGTCGGGCAGTGATGAACGAAGTAGTCAACGACGTCCTGCTCACACAGCCAGTCGCCGCCTGCAACGGTGTCGTGGAAATGGTACTCAAAGCTATCATGATCCTGCGCGACGGCAGCGGAACCCCCTTCAGCAGCAACGGTATGGCTGCGCATAGGATAGACTTTTGAAATTAGAGCGATTTTAGCATTTGGATTAGCTTGCGCGGCGGCTATTGCGGCGCGAAGACCTGCTCCGCCTGCGCCTATTACGGCAAGATCGGCTTGAAAAGTTTGCACGACATTCCTCCAGTTTTTGTTTATTTCGCCGCCGGGCTGGCGAAAACGTATCACTGCTCCTTTATAGGTAAGGAGTATAGCCGTAGGGTCATAAGGGAAAATTGACGTGTTCGATTTTTTTATCGTTCTGTGCGGTTGTTTATCTGCTTGCTTTATGCTTTTGGGTTATCAATAAATTAAGTGTATGTAACGCGTTTACGCATTCGCACAAAATTTGTTTCATCTGCCAGTTACGAGTAGACTTCGTGCCCTTGTTTCAAATCGGAGAAAGTACCATGAGCGAAACGGCAACCTGGCAGCCGAGCGCATCCATTCCAAATCTGTTAAAACGTGCAGCGGTGATGGCGGAAATTCGCCGTTTCTTTACCGACCGCGGCGTGCTGGAGGTGGAGACGCCCTGCATGAGTCAGGCGACGGTGACGGATATTCATATGGTCCCGTTTGAGACGCGTTTCGTTGGTCCTGGCCACTCTCAGGGGCTGAACCTGTACCTGATGACCAGCCCGGAATATCACATGAAGCGCCTGCTGGCGGCCGGCTGCGGCCCAGTGTTTCAGCTATGCCGTAGCTTCCGTAATGAAGAGATGGGGCGTCACCATAATCCGGAATTCACCATGCTGGAGTGGTATCGTCCGTGCTATGATATGTACCGGCTAATCAACGAAGTAGACGATCTGCTACAGCAGGTACTCGACTGCCAGCCGGCCGAAAGCCTCTCTTATCAGCAAGCCTTCCTGCGTCATCTGGAAATCGACCCGCTGTCGGCAGATAAAACGCAGCTGCGCGAAGTGGCGGCGAAGCTCGATTTGAGCAATATTGCCGATACGGAAGAGGATCGGGACACGCTGCTTCAGCTACTTTTTGTCATGGGCGTCGAGCCGCATATTGGTAAAGATCGTCCGACGTTTATCTATCATTTCCCGGCCAGCCAGGCGTCACTGGCGCAAATCAGCACTGAAGATCATCGCGTAGCGGAACGTTTCGAGGTCTATTACAAAGGCATTGAGCTGGCTAATGGTTTTCATGAGCTCACCGACGCCCGCGAACAGCGGCAGCGTTTTGAGCAGGATAACCGCAAGCGTGCGGCTCGCGGCCTGCCGCAGCAGCCCATCGATCATCATCTGCTGGCTGCCCTGGAAGCCGGGCTGCCGGATTGTTCCGGCGTAGCGCTGGGCGTTGACCGGGTGGTGATGCTGGCGCTGGGCGCAGAAAGCATCGGCGACGTTATCTCGTTTACCGTCGACCGCGCCTGATCTTCCTTTCCACTTTCCTGCAGGACATTGACGGGGATGACCGCCGATGTACGGCGGTATGGTTGATTGTCCGGTAGTGCGATCGTTCTGGCCTTGCCTGTGTTCAGGCAAGGCCGTTCTTACAGGCTGCCGGGCGTGCGGCTGGTTTTCCCTGCCGAGGTCAGCGCTCTGCTGCTTTTTCTGCCATCGATGCTCTCCAGGCGCATCTGGAACGGCGGGAACGGCATATCGATACCGTGCTCGCGGAACCCGGCCAGAATCAGCTGATGCATCTCGTGGCGCAGCGGCATACGGTGACCCATTTCGGCGGCGTAGATACGCAGCTCGAAAATCTGGATCCCCTGCTGTAGGTCAACGAGGAACGCTTCCGGCGCCGGGGTATCGATAACCAACGAACAGCGGTGCGCGGCATTTAACAGGATCTGCGCCACCTCTTCGGTATTGGCATCCACCGGCGCAGGCACCGTTAACACTACGCGGGTCACGGAATCCGACAACGACCAGTTGATGAACTGTTCGGTGATGAACGCCTTGTTCGGCACGATAATCTCTTTACGGTCCCAGTCGCTGATAGTCGTGGCGCGAGTATTAATACGCGTCACGCTGCCGGTGAGATCGCGAATAGTGACCGTATCGCCAATCCGTATCGGTTTCTCAAACAGGATAATCAGGCCGGAGATAAAGTTGGCGAAGATCTCCTGCAAGCCAAAACCGAGACCGACGCCGAGGGCGGCAATGAGCCACTGTAGCTTGGACCACTCAATGCCAATCATCGAGAAGCCGACCAGACCGCCGATCAGCATCAGCAGATACTTCGTGATGGTGGTGATGGCGTAGCCGGTGCCCGGCGTCAGTTCCAGATGCTGGAGGATCGCCAGTTCCAGCAGCGCGGGCAGATTGCGCACCAGCTGGGTGGTAATAATCAACACCAGGATGGCAATCAGCACCGCGCCGAGGGTAATCGGCTCCAGGCTCTCAACGCCCTGTACCGTAGAGGTGACGTCCCACAGCGAGATATTCTCCAGGAAGCCAAACGCGGAATGGATTTCTGACCACAGCACGATAACCGACACCAGCGCGATCAGCATCAGCAGGGAGCGCACCAGACGCAACGACTGGGTACTGATGGCATCCAGATCGACCTCGCTGACCTCGGCTTCCATTGAACCTTCCGGGCTGCTGGTATGCTGAGCCTCTTCTTCGCCACGTGCGCGCTGGGCGAGGATCTCCGCCCGTCGGTGCTTGGCGCGATCGAACGCCAGGCGGCGCCGCTGGATCAACATCCAGCGGCGGATGATGTGATAGACCACCAGCAGCAGGAACCAGATGGCGACCGAGGTTTCGAGCCTGGCGAGCAGCGCCTGCGCCGTGGCGAGATAGCCGATCGCCGCCGCCAGCATCGCCACCAGCGGCGCGCCGAGCAGCATATTCCACAGCAGCCGGTTCAGCATATTGTCGCCGCTGCCTTCTTTATCCAGATACAGCGGGATTCCGGCGCGTTTCAGGCTCAGGGTCACCATCGCCAGCGCGCCGCAAATCAGCATAAAGCAGAGGCGGCCCAGCGAGGCGGAAAACTCGCGATCGTTGAGGTTATCGAAGGTAATCAGCGCCATAATCAGCGGCACGATCAGCCCGATGCTCATCAGGTAGTAGCGCATCGCTTTGCTGACGCGGCTACGCGGCCAGCCGAAGTGGGCGACGAACAGGCCGTTCGGGCGGGCGAACGTGGCGCAAATCATCACCACCCACAGCAGCGGCACCGTGGCGGTGACGCTATCGCCAATGGCGACCGCCAGCGGGAAAGGCCAGGCGGCCTGCAGGCCATAGCCCAGCGTCATCCACAGTACCGGCAGCGGCGAGGCCACCAGTATTGACCAGAACACCGTGCGCAGCGTGAGCCAGAAGTGATCCTGCGTAACCTTGCCGACGCGCGCGCTGGAGCGCTCAAGGAAGCTGGTGAAATGGCGGCGCGAGCTGATGCTGAACCCCACCAGAATGAGCGCGACGAAGAGCGGCAGCAGGGTCTCTTTGCTGGTCAGCATCATCATGCTGGCTTTGCCGAGCTGGCTCATGGTATCGAGCGAGATCAGACGGCGTAGGTCCTGAACGATCTCCAGCGGCCATGAGAAGCCGATTGGGCTGACGTCGGAGGTCCAGAACAGATAGCGGTGGGTAGCTTCGTTGATCTCTTTAAGCGCATCCTCAAGCTGACCGTTAGCGACTTTTAGCTTGGTCAGTTCGAGCATAAGCGTATCGCCACCGCGCAGCAGGGAGTTGAGCAGCTCAGTCTGCGTACGCATCTGAGCCTGCAGAATACGGTTCTGCTCGCTGGTGAGCGGTTCCCCATCCGCCTGACGAATTTGTCTTAGCTGCGGCTGTTTGCCGAGCTGATCTTCATAGCGTAAACGCTGCACGCGCAGCTGCGCCATTTCGGTATCCAACTGCTGCGGTCGCGGGATTTCCGGCAGCCGCGCAACCTGCGCGCGCAGGGCTTCGCCGAGCAGATTGGAAGAACCCAGCCACTGGGACTGTTCGCGCAGGGTGTTTAAAGCCTGACGCACCTGCAGGGTTTGATTGGTCGCCTGGCGCTGCTGCGAGGCGATCAGATCCATCCGCTGCGCCTGCTGGTTGAGCGCCTGCGACAGCTCGCGGTTAACTTTAAACTGCGCCACGATATCCGGCGGCAGGTTTTCGCTGTTTTCCGCCAGCAGTTCGGTGCTTTCCAGCGCTTTCTCCGCCTCGCGCTGTCGTTGATTATTTAGCTGATTACGCAGCGCCTGTAGCCAGGCGTCGAGCTGTTCGCTCTCTTTCTGCGCCAGCTCGGAGCGCAACCGTGAAAGTTCCTGACGGTTATTGGCGGAGAGCTGGGCCAGATCGAGCTCATCGACCAGCGCTTTCAGCCGCGCGGACTCCGCCTGCAGACCAAGATTCTGCGCCTGCGCCAGCGGCGTATTGCTATTTTGCGCGCCAACCCGGCGCTCAACCTCGTTCAGCTGGCGGCGGGCATCGCTCTGCTGCTGCGGCAGTTGGTTAAGCGAGTCGGCGATGTCCCGGGCGCGATCCTGCTCCTGCTGAGCTTTACGGCTGGCTTCCAGCAGCTGGCTGCTGACCTGGAGAATCTCCTGGTTCAGCGCATCAGAGGAGAGGGTAGTAGAGACCTGGCGCGGCTCATCGCTCAGATTATTGAGCTGTGCGCGCAGGGTTTGCGACAGTTTAGGGAAGTTATCGATAACGTCCTGGTACTGACGGACGCGCTCAAGGGAAGCATTACGCTCCTCAAGGGCGTTGAGGGCAGATTGCAGGACTTCGACGGTCTCAGGCTGGGCGGGCTTCGCCGCCTTCGCCTGTTCCAGTTCCTGAGCTATCTGTTTAGCATCCGGGGCTGTCGCTGCGTACGCCCCAAAACTGAGGCTCCAGGCCAGCAGGAAAGTGTATATCAGGCGCACGGCGTAACCTTTTTTTTTCAGGAATTAACCTTCGTCTTGTTTATCGTCAACCAGCGGACTGGCGGCGTGTTCAGCGCGGACTTCTTCCTCTGCCAGCGGAGCGGGCTCGACAGGCGCTACGGCTTCAGGCGCGGTTGCCAGCGGCTGGCCTATTTTGGTGGCCGACAGGCTGTGTAACTGCTCAACCAACGTCACCTGGCCTGGCGCAAATAGGTTGATCACCGTGGAGCCCAGCTTAAAGCGGCCCATCTCCTGGCCTTTAAGCAGGGCGACGGAGCCTTCGCTATCGCCGGCGGGCCAGGTCCAGCGCTTAATGACGCCTTCACGCGGCGGCGTCACGGTACCGGACCATACGGTTTCGATGCTGCCGACGATGGTGGCGCCGACGAGGATCTGCGCCATGGGGCCGAATTCAGTATCGAACAGGCAGATGACGCGCTCGTTGCGGGCAAAAAGATTCGGCACGTTTTGCGCGGTCAGATGGTTCACGGAGAACAGGTCCCCCGGCACGTAGATCATTTCGCGCAGAATACCGTTGCACGGCATATGCACGCGGTGGTAATCGCGCGGTGACAGATACGTGGTGACGAAGCTGCCGTTACGAAACAGGTCGGCCATCTGGTAGTTACCGGCCAGCAGCACTTCCAGGCTGTAGTTGTGACCTTTGGCCTGCAAAATTTTGTCGTCTTCAATGGCGCCGAGCTGGCTGATGACGCCATCGGCAGGCATCACCAGCACGCTCGGGTCGGTGTTTAACGGACGTACGTCATCGCGCAACGGGCGAACGAAGAAATCGTTAAAGGTGCGGTAGCTGGCGGTGTCAGGCTTTTGCGCCTCTTTCATATCGACCTTGTAATATTTCACGAACAGATCGATGACCAGCTTTGTCAGCCAGCCTGCTCGCTTGCGCGCACCCCAGCCTGCGAGGCGGGTGAGCCACAGTTTAGGCAGAATGTATTGCAGTGAAAGTTTAAGATCGTTTAACAAGGTAGCCTCCAGGCCATTATTTGTCGTTCCTGGCCCCGCGCAACAGCGGGACCTGAAAAAGGGGGACGATTCTAACGATGCTCAGGTTAAATGTCAGTCATCAGATGATGAAAAGCTTTTACGCGTTTTTACCTGTACCTGCGCCATGCTTTCCAGAATGCGGTGGTAGTTTTCAAATCGGCTTTCGGCGATTTCCCCTTTCTCCACCGCTTCGCGAATGGCGCAGCCCGGGTCAGCGTCGTGCTTGCAGTCGCGGTATTTGCAACGGCCTAAATAATCATGGAATTCGACAAAGCCGTGGGTGATTTGTTCCGCGTCGAGGTGCCACAGACCGAACTCGCGTACGCCCGGCGAATCAATCACATCGCCGCCGTGCGGGAAGTGGTACAGGCGCGCGGCCGTGGTGGTGTGTTGCCCCAGTCCTGAGACGTCCGAAACGTCATTGGTAAGGATTTGGTCATCATGCAGGCCCAGCAGCGCGTTCAGCAGGCTGGATTTGCCTACCCCGGACTGCCCGGCAAAAATACTGATACGATCGGTGAGCGCCTCTTCAAGCGGCTTCAGGCCATCCTGCGTGCGGCTGGAAACCATCAATACGCGATAACCAATATGGCGATAAATGTCCATCTGCTCGTTGACGAAGGCCATGCTCTCCTGATCCAGCAGATCGATCTTGTTGAGTACGATCAGCGGCTCAACGTTCAGCGCTTCGCAGGCCACGAGATAGCGGTCGATAATATTCGGAGAAAGCTCAGGCAAAATCGCGGAGACAATAACAATCTGATTGATATTGGCGGCGATAGGTTTGACGCCGTCGTAGAAATCCGGACGCGTCAGTACGGAAGTTCGTTCATGTACGGCCTCGACGATACCCTTGACGTTGACGCCGTCAGCTTCGCTTTTGCCCGGGCGCCAGACCACGCGATCGCCGGTAACCAGCGAACGAATAGTTCGGCGAATATTGCAACGGTGGACGCTACCGTCGGCGGATTCGACATCGGCATGCATGCCAAAGCGGCTAATGACGGTCCCTTCGGATTTCTCACCGAACAGGTTGTCATCAAAATCGGCCTTCTCCGAAGTCGTTTTCAGGCGGCGCTGGTGGTTGGCCTTCACGCGGCGCTGTTGGCCTTTGGAGAGTTTATTTTTACTCAATCGAACTGGCTCCTGGTCGCCCTGTACGGGCAAAACCTCTATGATACACGCTATTTTAGATGAATATAGTGACGTAAGAAGGGTGGAAAATAACATGAGTGCAGATGAAAACAACCTGATTTGGATCGATCTTGAAATGACGGGGCTGGATCCGGAGCGCGATCGCATCATCGAAATCGCCACCCTGGTGACCGACGCGAATCTGAACATTCTGGCGGAAGGGCCGACGATTGCGGTACACCAGTCAGATGCGCAGCTGGCGTTGATGGACGAGTGGAACGTGCGTACCCATACCGGCAGCGGGCTGGTGGAGCGGGTGAAGGCGAGCACCCAGGGCGATCGTGAAGCCGAACTGGCGACTATCGAATTCCTCAAAAAATGGGTACCGGCGGGTAAGTCGCCAATCTGCGGCAATAGCATCGGCCAGGATCGCCGCTTCCTGTTTAAATATATGCCGGAGCTGGAAGCCTATTTTCACTACCGTTACCTCGACGTCAGCACGCTGAAAGAGCTGGCTCGTCGCTGGAAACCGGAAATTCTTGACGGTTTTAAGAAACAGGGGACGCACCAGGCGATGGACGATATTCGCGAGTCGGTCGCAGAACTGGCTTACTACCGCGAGCACTTCATCAAGCTTTAATGTTTATGCCGGGGCCAGAAGCGCCCCGGCATGACGTCTGATTATTTAAACCACTTCTGTTCCATCGCCTGGAATTCCGGCGAGGCCTTTACGACATCCAGAGCGGCATTGAGGTTATTCAGCAGCTCAGGATCGTCTTTACGTACCGCAATGGCGTACTGCTTACCGTAGTAGCCGGGATCCGTGGCGCGTTCGTCCATCATGGCGTAGTCGGGGTTATCCTGGAGCCATTTCGTTAACGTCTCCTGATCGCCCATTACGCCGCTAATCACGCCTTCTTTAAGCGCGCGCAGGGCGCTTTCGTCGCTGTCGTAAGGCACCGCATGCACGGCTTTTTGTTTGTCCCGCAGATAGCGCTGATGAAGGGTGCCTTTCACGACGCCGAGTTTTTTATCCTTCAGATCGGCAAAGGTATGGGCGGCGTCTTTCGCTGTGACCACTACGCCGGACAGCGCCTGACGATAGGGATGGCTGAACGCGACCTGTTTTTCCCGCATCGGAATCACTTCGATACCGGCAATCACGGCGTCGAATTTCTTAAAGCGCAGCGCCGGGATGAGGGTATCGAACCCCTGGGGAGTAAATTTGCATTCAACCTGCATCTGCTTGCACAGCGCATTGGCCAGGTCGATATCAAAACCCGTGGGTTGGTTTTTGCCACTGACGGTTTCAAACGGCGGATTGGCCGTCGTTGTCCCAAAATGTAGCGTTGTTGCCGATGCTGTTCCTGTGGCAAGCGTGGCCAGCAGCAGGACGGTAAGCGCTTTTTTCATTTTATTTCCCTGGTTATCATCGTTGTTGACCGTCAGCGGGCGATATCCGCCTGTAAACTTGAGCGATTTTGCGCCTTTAGCGAGCCCGGAAAAAGTCATTTTGCGGCATTTGCTGTTTATTTAGACAAACCAGGCCTGGATGTGGTGATAAAGTGGTCACTTAAACCAAAAACGAAAAAAATTGCGTTCAGGGGGGTTGCAGCTAAATCGAATTCTCGTATAATGCGCCTCCCGTGACGAAGCAGAAATGCAAATCACGACGCCATAGAAATATGGCCAGAAGTATGCGGGAATAGCTCAGTTGGTAGAGCACGACCTTGCCAAGGTCGGGGTCGCGAGTTCGAGTCTCGTTTCCCGCTCCAAAATTTGAAAGTACCACACCCAAGCGGGAATAGCTCAGTTGGTAGAGCACGACCTTGCCAAGGTCGGGGTCGCGAGTTCGAGTCTCGTTTCCCGCTCCAAAATTTGAAAGTTACCACACCCAAGCGGGAATAGCTCAGTTGGTAGAGCACGACCTTGCCAAGGTCGGGGTCGCGAGTTCGAGTCTCGTTTCCCGCTCCAAAATTTCTTCTCATATCCAGTTTATCCACAGCGCAACTACGCGTCATGAATGCTTTTCGCGATGTCCTGAAAATACTGTGAACAGAGTTATCCACAGGTTAGTCTTTCGTCTTTTCTCAGAAAAACACTTCACTATGTAAATAGTATTTTTATATATAACTGAAATATAAGAATTAAATTTCATTTCAAAGTGTTAATCCGATCACTTGACGAACGTCTGCCCGTTGAAACGCAATGTGTTTTTATTTTTATTCACACCCTGTGAATGAATCAGGCGTCGCGCGGTAGTCCTTTTTCAACCACCCTGACCAGCCGTAGCTTCTTGGGCAATTGCACCTCAACCACATTGGCATTTCGTTTTGCCATTTGCTGCGTCATCGCCCACTCGATGTGTTCATCGAGAAGTGGGTGCTCACCCCGGCGGCTCTCCAGCGCTTTGAGGTTGGCTTCATCCCAGGGCGCATTGCCCAGCGCGACAGCGATATTACGTAGCCAGCGCAGATGGCCAATACGGCGAATAGCCGATCCCTCCGTCACTTTTAGAAAATATGACTCGCTCCAGGTGAAAAGCTCCAGTAACTCAGGGGCATGCAGCGCCTTGCGCGGGCTGAAATCATCTTCATCGGTCAGCTGCGCGAAGCGGTTCCACGGGCAAATCAGCTGGCAATCATCGCAGCCGTAAATGCGGTTACCGATCAACGGGCGGAACTCTTCCGGGATGGCGCCTTCCAGTTCAATCGTCAGATAGGAGATACAGCGCCGGGCGTCGACGGTATAGGGCTCGACGATGGCGCCGGTTGGGCAGATAGTCATGCAGGCCACGCAGCGCCCACACTCTTCCTCGACGGGTTGGTCGATGGGAAGAGGGAGGTCGATAAGCAGCTCGCCGAGGAAAAAGAACGAGCCGGCATCGCGGCTGAGGATAAGTGAGTGCTTACCTGTCCATCCCAGCCCCGCTTTTTCGGCTAAAGGGCGTTCAAGAATCGGCGCGGAATCGACAAAGGGTCTAAAATTGAGCGAAGCACACTGCGCCTGAATCATCTCACCTAATTTTTTCAGGCGATGACGTAACAGCTTATGATAGTCCCTTCCGAGGGCGTAACGGCTAACGTAACCCCGCGCGGGATCTTTCAGGGTGCGGGCGAATGCGGCATTAGCGGGCAGATAGTTCATCCTCACGCTAATCACGCGTAAGGTACCGGGCTGGAGTTCATGAGGGCGCGCGCGCATCATGCCGTGGCGCGCCATCCACTCCATTTCGCCGTGGTATTGTTTATCCAGCCACGCCTGCAGTTTAGGTTCGCTGGCGCTGAGATCGGTATCGGTAATACCGACCTGCTGGAACCCCAGCTCTGTGCCCCACTGTTTGATTTGCTGCGCTAAATGATTGAGATCGAGGGGCTGTGACATGATGGACCATACGATGACGAAAAACACCGACAGTATACCACATATCATCTGGCCGGCGGAGGCGCTACGGCGGGCGGAAAAAGAGGCGGCGGATGCCCTTGGGCTGACGTTATATGAGCTGATGCGCCGTGCGGGCGAAGCGGCTTTTGAACTTGCCTGCGTACAGTATCCAGGAAGCCAGCACTGGTTGATTCTTTGCGGCCACGGTAATAACGGCGGAGACGGCTACGTGGTGGCTCGCCTGGCGCAGGCGCGCGGGATTCAGGTTACGCTGCTGGCGCTGGAGAGTGAGAAGCCGCTGCCGGAAGAGGCCAGCCTGGCGCGTGAAGAGTGGCTTAACGCCGGCGGGACGATTCACGCCGCGAACATCGCCTGGCCTGAAGATATCACGTTGATTATTGACGGCCTGCTCGGTACCGGGCTACAGAGCGCGCCCCGGGAAAACGTCGCTGAGCTTATCGCGCATGCTAACGCTCATCCGGCGCCGGTTGTCGCGCTCGATATTCCCTCTGGTCTGAACGCACAGACAGGTACGACGCCAGGCGCGGTTATCCATGCTGCTCATACCATCACGTTTATCGCGCTTAAGCCGGGGCTGCTGACCGGCAAAGCCCGCGATGTCGTGGGCCGCCTGCATCATCACGCTTTAGGGCTTGAGCGCTGGCTGGCAGGCCAGACGACGGCAATCAGTCGATTCGATGCCTCGCAGCTTTCCGACTGGCTGCCGCCGCGACGCCCAACATCGCACAAAGGCGATCACGGTAAGCTGGTGATTATTGGCGGCGAACCGGGTACGGCGGGAGCCATTCGGATGAGCGGGGAAGCGGCGCTGCGCGCGGGCGCCGGGCTGGTGCGCGTCCTGACTCATAAGGACAATATCGCCCCCGTTCTGACCGCCAGGCCGGAGCTGATGGTCCATGAACTGTCATCCCGCGCGCTTGAGGAAAGCCTGCAATGGGCGGATGTCGTCGCGATTGGGCCGGGTCTTGGTCAGAGCGAGTGGGGTAAGAATGCGCTGCGCCAGGCGGAGAATTTTCGCAAACCGATGGTCTGGGATGCGGATGCGCTGAACCTGCTGGCAATCAATCCCGATAAACGTCACAATCGCGTGCTGACGCCGCATCCCGGCGAAGCCGCCCGTCTGCTGAACGTGAGTGTGGCAGAAATTGAAAGCGATCGCTTACATTCTGCACAACGTCTGGTAAAACGTTATGGTGGCATCGTGGTGCTGAAAGGTGCAGGTACGGTCGTGGCGAGCGAAACCGGCGAAATGGGCATTATTGACGCCGGTAATGCTGGAATGGCCAGCGGCGGGATGGGCGATGTGCTGACCGGCATTATCGCTGCGTTGTTAGGCCAGCGCCTGGCGCCGTATGATGCTGCCTGCGCCGGATGCGTTGCTCATGGCGAAGCCGCCGATCGGCTGGCGGCGAGACACGGCACCCGCGGAATGCTGGCGACCGATCTTTTTTCCACGCTCAGGCGTGTTGTTAACCCGGATGTGATTGACGTAGACCATGATTAACCGAGTGATTCCTTTACCCGATGAGCAGGCGACTTTAAGCCTTGGCAACCGCGTCGCGCAGGCATGCACTGGCGCGACGGTCATCTATTTGTATGGCGATTTAGGGGCGGGTAAGACCACCTTTAGCCGCGGTTTCCTTCAGGCTCTCGGTCACCGTGGCAACGTTAAAAGCCCAACCTACACCCTCGTCGAGCCTTACAGTCTCGAGAATTTGATGGTCTATCACTTCGATCTTTATCGCCTGGCGGATCCTGAGGAACTCGAGTTTATGGGGATCCGCGATTATTTTACTGACGATGCTATCTGCCTGGTGGAATGGCCGCAGCAGGGCACGGGAGTACTGCCGGACCCGGATGTTGAAATTCACCTCGAGTATCAGGCACAAGGGCGTGAGGCGCGCGTAACCGCGGTCTCCTCATTGGGTGAGTCTTTATTGGCGCGTTTGGCTAATTAGCCTGAAGGACGACGGGATGATGTATCGCTTAACCAGTTGGCTGGCCGCCGCGCTGATGCTGTTCAGCATTCAGGCCACTGCGGCAAGTTTATCCGATATCCAGGTCTCAAATGGCGATCGGCAGGCCCGCATTACCATTAGTTTTATCGGCGAGCCCGAGTATTCGTTTAGCCCCCAGGGCAAACGCATCGTGGCGCTGGATATTAAACAGACCGGCGTACTCCAGGGGCTACCGCTGCAGTTTAGCGGTAATAATCTGGTAAAAAGTATTCGTTCCGGGACGCCGCAGGATACGCAGTCGCTGCGCCTGCTGGTGGATTTAACTGCCGATGGCAAAACCCGCGCGGTGAAACAGCAGAACGGCTCTAACTACACCGTGGTGTTTACGATTAACGCCGACGCACCGCCTCCACCTCCGCCACCGCCGCAGCCAGTGGTGGTTAGACAGGCGGAAAGGCCCGTGGCGCAGCCCGTGCGTCCGAGCGAACCCGCACGCAACCCGTTTAAAGCCGATAACGACCGGCTCACCGCGGTGACCAGCACCAGTAGCGTAACGCGTCCCGCGGCGCGTACCGTTTCTGGCGACGACAAAGTGATTATCGCCATTGACGCCGGTCACGGCGGCCAGGATCCGGGGGCCATTGGCCCGAACGGCACGAAAGAGAAGAACGTGACCATTGCTATTGCGCGTAAGCTCCGCGCGCTGCTGAATGCCGATCCGCAGTTCAGGCCCGTTCTGACGCGCGACGGCGATTACTTTATTTCAGTCATGGGACGATCTGACGTCGCGCGTAAGCAAAACGCCAATTTCCTTGTCTCCATTCACGCCGACGCTGCGCCGAATCGCGATGCAACCGGAGCCTCGGTTTGGGTACTTTCCAACCGCCGCGCGAACAGCGAAATGGCCGGCTGGCTCGAACAACATGAGAAGCAGTCCGAGCTGCTGGGCGGCGCGGGTGATGTGCTGGCCAATAGCCAGTCGGACCCTTACCTGAGCCAGGCGGTGCTGGATTTACAGTTCGGCCATTCCCAGCGCGTCGGGTATGATGTGGCGACCAATGTGCTGAGCCAGCTGCAGCGTATCGGCGATTTACATAAGCGTCGTCCTGAGCATGCCAGCCTCGGCGTACTGCGTTCGCCGGATATCCCGTCGATCCTTGTCGAAACGGGTTTTATCAGTAATACCGGCGAAGAGCGGCTGCTGGGCAGCGATGCCTATCAGCAGCAGGTCGCAGAAGCGATTTATAATGGTCTGCGTAACTACTTTATGCAGCATCCTCTGCAATCCGCGCCGCGCGGGGCAGCAGCGCAGACCGCCAGCGCAGGTTCGTCTGATGGGACGTTGTTAAATTAAGGAGACGGCCATGCCAATACAGGTTCTACCGCCGCAGCTCGCCAACCAGATTGCCGCAGGTGAAGTGGTGGAACGACCGGCGTCGGTGGTCAAAGAGCTGGTGGAAAATAGCCTCGATGCCGGGGCGACGCGCATCGACATTGATATTGAGCGCGGCGGGGCGAAGTTAATCCGCATTCGCGATAACGGCTGCGGCATTAAAAAAGACGAGCTGGCGCTGGCGCTGGCCCGTCACGCCACCAGTAAAATTGCTTCGCTGGACGACCTTGAGGCGATCATTAGCCTCGGCTTTCGCGGCGAAGCTCTGGCCAGTATCAGCTCAGTGGCTCGCCTGACGTTGACCTCGCGTACCGAGGATCAGCAGGAGGCCTGGCAGGCCTATGCCGAAGGGCGCGATCAGGCGGTCACCGTGAAGCCGGCGGCGCACCCGGTGGGGACAACGCTGGAAGTGCTGGATCTGTTTTATAACACCCCCGCCCGGCGCAAATTTATGCGCACCGAAAAAACCGAATTTGGCCATATCGACGAGATCGTCCGGCGCATCGCGCTGGCGCGTTTCGACGTCACTATCAACCTCAGCCACAATGGTAAAGTCGTGCGCCAGTACCGGGCGGTATCGCAGGACGGCCAGCGCGAGCGGCGTCTGGGCGCGATCTGCGGTTTGCCATTTCTCGAACACGCGCTGGCGATTGAGTGGCAGCATGGGGATCTTACCCTCAGCGGCTGGGTGGCCGATCCTCTGCATACCAATCCGACGCTGGCGGAGATTCAATATTGCTACGTCAATGGGCGGATGATGCGCGATCGCCTGATTAATCACGCGATTCGTCAGGCCTGTGAAGACAAACTGGGGGCCGATCAGCAGCCTGCTTTTGTGCTGTACCTGAAGATAGATCCGCATCAGGTGGATGTGAACGTCCACCCGGCCAAACATGAAGTGCGTTTTCATCAATCGCGCCTGGTGCACGATTTTATCTATCAGGGCGTGCTGAGCGTCCTGCAGCAGCAGCTGGAGGTGCCGTTGGCAAAAGAGGGCGATGAGCCCGCGCTGCGGCAGGTGCCGGAAAATCGCGTTGCGGCAGGCGGCAATCATTTTGCCCAGCCGGCGGTCGTGCGTGAAAACGCGGCTCCCCGATATCGTGATGAGCCCGCCGCGCCGCGCTTTAACGCTGGCGGTTCGCGAGAACCTGCCGCCTCGGGGTCATCTTCAACTGGCGGAGCCGGCTGGCCGCATGCGCAGCCAGGCTATCAAAAACAGCAGGGTGCGCTCTACCGCCAACTGCTGGATACTCCTGCCGCGGAGCGCAAACCCAAATCTCCCGCACCGGCGGCGGAAGGCCTGTCAGGTCATAGCCAAAGCTTTGGCCGCGTGCTGACCATTATCGATAGCGACTGCGCGCTGCTGGAGCGCGACGGTAAGTTAGCGCTGCTGGCCCTGCCGGTCGCTGAGCGCTGGCTGCGCCAGGCGCAGCTGACGCCGGGCGCAGAGGCGGTTTGCGCCCAACCGTTGCTTATCCCGCTACGGATAAAAGTGTCCGAAGAGGAAAAAGACGCGCTCAAGCAGGCGCAGTCGGCGCTGGCAGAGGTCGGGATTGAACTCCAGTCCGATGCGCACCACGTGACGATCCGCGCAGTGCCTTTACCCTTAAGACAACAAAATTTACAAATCTTGATTCCTGAACTGATAGGCTACCTGGCGCAGCAAAAAACCGTCGACGTCGGCAATATTGCTCAGTGGATGGCGCGTAACCTGGCGAGCGAACATGCGCAGTGGAATATGGCGCAGGCGATTGCCGTCCTGGCGGATATTGAGCGCTTATGTCCGCAGCTGGTTAAAGCGCCGCCGGGTGGTCTGTTACAATCTGTTGATTTACATTCGGCGATGAATGCCCTGAAAGATGAGTGATGTAACCGAGGCAAGCCTGCCTAAGGCAATATTTTTAATGGGCCCGACGGCCTCTGGTAAAACCGCATTGGCGATCGCCTTACGTAAAGTTTTGCCAGTAGAGTTGATTAGCGTTGATTCAGCCCTCATTTATCGAGGAATGGACATCGGCACGGCCAAGCCGGATGCCGCGGAGCTAAGCGCTGCGCCGCATCGGCTGCTGGATATTCTTGATCCGGCTGAAGCTTATTCCGCGGCGGATTTTCGTCGTGATGCGCTGGCTGAGATGGCTGATATTGTTGCCGCCGGGCGTATTCCGCTACTGGTTGGCGGAACGATGTTGTATTTCAAGGCGTTGTTGGAAGGATTGTCGCCTCTACCCTCGGCTGACCCTGAGGTCAGGGCCAGGATCGAGCAACAGGCCGCAGAGCAAGGATGGAACGCGTTGCACCAGCAGCTACAGGAAATTGATCCGGTTGCCGCCGCGCGTATTCATCCAAATGATCCGCAAAGACTTTCCCGAGCACTGGAAGTTTTTTTCATTTCGGGTAAAACTTTAACGGAGCTGACGCAAACGTCAGGTGATGCTCTGCCGTATAAGGTGCACCAGTTCGCCATCGCCCCGGCGAGCCGTGAACTGCTCCATCAACGCATAGAACAGCGTTTTCATCAGATGTTGGCTTCAGGTTTTGAAGCAGAAGTGCGGGCGCTTTTTGCCCGGGGAGATTTGCATACGGATATGCCTTCCATTCGTTGTGTCGGATATCGCCAGATGTGGTCGTACCTAAATGGCGAGATCCCGTATGATGAAATGGTTTATCGAGGTGTTTGCGCCACGAGACAGTTGGCTAAACGTCAGGTTACCTGGCTGCGCGGTTGGGAAGGTATTCACTGGTTAGACAGTGAACAACCTGAACAAGCGTTCAACAAAGTATTACAGGTTGTTGGTGCTAGCCTGGACTGAACGTGTACAATTGAACAGGTATCGTGCGTAATTTTTTTAAGAATCGTAAGGTTCTGAGTACAAAACAAGCATACATATAAGGAAAAGAGAGAATGGCTAAGGGGCAATCTTTACAAGATCCGTTCCTGAACGCTTTGCGTCGGGAACGTGTTCCGGTTTCTATTTATTTGGTGAATGGTATTAAGCTGCAAGGGCAAATTGAGTCTTTCGATCAGTTCGTGATCCTGTTGAAAAACACGGTCAGCCAGATGGTCTATAAGCACGCAATTTCTACTGTTGTCCCGTCTCGCCCGGTGTCACACCACAGCAATAATGCTGGCGGCGGTACAAACAACTATCACCACGGTGGTGGTGCGCAGGGTACTTCTGCGTCGCAGCAAGACAGCGAAGACGCCGAATAAGGCAGAAGCTGTTTTTCCACGTCGGGGAGCCAGGTTTTCTGCGTTCCCCGCTGGTATTTTATAAGGGGTTTACGCTTGTTTGACCGTTATGATGCCGGTGAGCAGGCGGTACTGGTACACATCTATTTTTCGCAAGACAAAGATATGGAAGATCTCCAGGAGTTTGAAACTCTGGCCTCTTCCGCCGGTGTCGAAGCAATGCAGGTGATTACCGGTAGCCGTAAAGCACCGCACCCGAAGTATTTTGTTGGTGAAGGTAAAGCTGTCGAAATAGCGGAAGCCGTCAAAGCGACCGGAGCATCGGTCGTGCTCTTCGATCATGCCCTGAGTCCGGCTCAGGAACGAAACCTGGAGCGCTTATGCGAATGTCGGGTTATCGATCGTACCGGCCTGATTTTAGATATTTTTGCCCAGCGAGCGCGTACCCACGAAGGGAAACTGCAGGTCGAGCTGGCGCAGCTGCGTCACATGGCGACTCGCCTCGTTCGCGGCTGGACCCACCTTGAAAGACAGAAAGGCGGGATTGGTTTGCGCGGCCCGGGTGAAACCCAGCTCGAAACTGACCGCCGTTTGCTGCGTAACCGTATTATGCAGATCCTGGCGCGGCTGGAAAAAGTTGAAAAACAGCGCGAGCAGGGACGGCGTTCACGCGCCAAAGCCGATATTCCTACCGTGTCGCTGGTCGGTTATACCAACGCCGGTAAATCCACGTTGTTCAACCAGATAACTGAAGCCGAGGTCTATGCTGCGAACCAGCTGTTCGCCACTCTGGATCCGACGCTGCGCCGCATTGACGTCCCTGATGTTGGCGAAACCGTACTGGCGGATACCGTAGGTTTTATCCGCCACCTGCCGCATGACCTGGTGGCCGCGTTTAAAGCGACGCTCCAGGAGACGCGCCAGGCGACGCTGCTGCTGCATATTATTGATGCGGCCGATGTGCGTGTGCAGGAAAACATTGACGCGGTAAATACGGTGCTCGCGGAGATCGAGGCCGATGAGATCCCGACGCTGCTGGTTATGAATAAAATCGACATGCTGGATGATTTTGAGCCGCGTATCGATCGGGATGAAGAAAATAAACCGATTCGGGTCTGGCTTTCCGCCCAGACCGGGGTTGGCGTACCGCTGCTTTTTCAGGCTTTGACGGAACGGCTTTCTGGTGAAGTGGCGCAGCACACGCTGCGCCTGCCACCGCAGGAAGGCCGGTTGAGAAGCCGGTTCTATCAGCTTCAGGCGATAGAGAAAGAGTGGATGGAGGATGACGGTAGCGTTGGTCTGCAGGTGCGCATGCCGATCGTTGACTGGCGTCGCCTCTGTAAACAAGAGCCAGCGCTGGTTGAATACGTGATTTGACCTTGCAGCTTGCCTGAAGATATTAACCCCTGTGGGGATATCAAAAACAAATATGGAGCATATACATGGCGTGGAATCAGCCCGGTAATAACGGACAGGACCGCGACCCGTGGGGAAGCAGCAATAACCAAGGCGGCAACTCTGGGGGAAATGGCAACAAAGGCGGTCGCGATCAGGGACCTCCCGATCTGGATGATATCTTCCGTAAGCTAAGCAAAAAACTTGGCGGCCTGGGTGGCGGAAAAGGTGGACTGGGCGGCGGTAACGGCTCTCAGGGACCTCGCGGGCCAATGGGCGGGCGTATCGTCGGCATCGTTGCCGCCGCTGCGGTTATTATCTGGGCAGCCAGCGGTTTCTATACCATTAAAGAAGCTGAACGTGGCGTCGTCACTCGCTTTGGTAAATTTAGCCATCTGGTTGAGCCTGGCCTTAACTGGAAACCGACCTTCATTGATAGCGTTCAGGCGGTTAACGTTGAGTCGGTCCGTGAACTGGCGGCTTCCGGCGTCATGCTGACGTCTGACGAAAACGTCGTGCGCGTTGAGATGAACGTGCAGTACCGCGTGACCGATCCGGAACGCTATCTGTTTAGCGTCACCAGCGCGGACGACAGCCTGCGTCAGGCTACCGACAGCGCCCTGCGCGGCGTGATCGGTAAATACACCATGGACCGTATCCTGACCGAAGGACGTACCGTCATTCGTAGTGATACTCAGCGTGAGCTGGAAGAGACCATTCGTCCGTACAACATGGGTATTACCCTGCTGGACGTCAACTTCCAGACGGCGCGTCCGCCGGAAGAAGTAAAAGCCGCGTTTGACGATGCGATTGCTGCACGTGAAAACGAACAGCAGTACATTCGTGAAGCGGAAGCTTACACCAACGAAGTTCAGCCGCGGGCTAACGGTCAGGCGCAGCGTATTCTTGAAGAAGCTCGCGCATACAAGACCCAGACCGTTCTTGAAGCTCAGGGTGAAGTGGCTCGCTTTGCGAAAATCCTGCCTGAGTATAAAGCGGCTCCGGAAATCACCCGCGAGCGTCTGTATATCGAAACCATGGAAAAAGTGCTGAGCCATACGCGCAAAGTGCTGGTTAACGATAAGGGGAGCAACCTGATGGTTCTGCCTCTGGATCAGATGCTGAAAGGCGCCGGCGCGCCGGCGGCAAAGAGCGATAGCAGTGGCGCAAGCGATCTGCTGCGTCTGCCGCCTGCATCCAGCTCAAACAGCGCCAGTAACGCTTCTACCTCTACGGGAGGCACCATTATGGACCAACGCCGCGCCAACGCGCAGCGTAACGACTACCAGCGTCAGGGGGAATAACGATGCGTAAATCTGTTATCGCGATAATTGTCATCGTGCTGGTGGTGCTCTACATGTCCATCTTTGTGGTCAAAGAGGGCGAGCGCGGGATCACGCTGCGTTTTGGTAAAGTTCTGCGCGACGATGAAAACAAACCTCTGGTGTACGCGCCAGGACTGCACTTCAAGATTCCGTTTATTGAGTCTGTGAAGATGCTCGATGCGCGTATCCAGACGATGGACAATCAGGCCGACCGCTTCGTCACCAAAGAGAAGAAAGACCTGATCGTTGACTCCTACATCAAGTGGCGCATCAGCGACTTTAGCCGTTACTACCTGGCAACCGGCGGCGGTGATGTCTCCCAGGCCGAGGTACTGCTGAAACGTAAATTCTCTGACCGTCTGCGTTCTGAAATTGGCCGTCTTGATGTGAAAGACATCGTGACCGACTCCCGCGGTCGTCTGACCCTGGAAGTGCGCGATGCGCTGAACTCAGGTTCCGCGGGCACGGAAGATGAAGTCAGCACGCCGGCTGCCGATGACGCGATTGCCAAAGCGGCAGAGCGTATTGAAGCGGAAACCAACGGTAAGGTTCAGGTAATCAACCCGAACAGTATGGCGGCGCTGGGTATTGAAGTCGTCGACGTGCGAATCAAACAGATCAACCTGCCGGCTGAAGTGTCTGAAGCGATCTACAACCGTATGCGCGCCGAGCGTGAAGCGGTTGCCCGTCGCCATCGTTCACAAGGTCAGGAAGAAGCTGAAAAACTGCGTGCGACCGCGGATTATGAAGTGACCAAAACGCTGGCGGAAGCCGAGCGTCAGGGACGTATCCTGCGCGGTGAAGGCGATGCGGAATCGGCGAAACTGTTTGCTGACGCATTCAGTCAGGATCCGGGCTTCTATGCCTTTATCCGTAGCCTGCGCGCGTACGAGAACAGCTTCCAGAGCAATCAGGATGTGATGGTTCTCAGCCCGGACAGCGATTTCTTCCGCTATATGAAATCACCTACGGCAACGAATCGTTAATAACTGATGGCATAAGTAAAAAGGCGCCCTTTATAAGGCGCCTTTTTTACAACCGAGCTGGAATTAATTGCCGAGAAGTTTATTGAGCAGACCGCCGATTACCGGCAGGCCTGCCAGGGTACTCTCAATGGCTCCGCCAACGGTGAAACCAACCGTCTCGCCTACGGTTTTGCCTAAATCGGGAGCAATAGTTGAAAGATTGATAGTGCCTATAATCGGCAGTTCAATGTTCAACATATCGCTGCTGAGCGACCACACGGTGGCGCCAGCTTTTGCACCTATAGAAGCGAGACTATCCTGTAACCAGCCTGCGCCGCTTACGGCGTCGATTTCAATTGCGGTTAATTCTCTCATCATAATCCTCCTGATTATTTTATGCTCGTATCTGAAACTGATACGCGCTGGCATAGTTGCAATTTAAAAAAACACATTCAATACAATAAATTATGAATTTTGTTTCACTAAATAGGTTCATAATAACGATGAAATACCGGACAATATGAAATAAAAGTAAACGCAACGTTGATAAACGACTGGTTCTGTACTGGGCGGCGTATAAATAAAGGTGAATAATGAATTCAACAATCTGGCTGGCACTGGCGCTGGTTTTAGTCCTTGAAGGACTGGGTCCGCTGCTTTATCCACGCGCGTGGCGTCGAATGGTCGCCACTATGAGCCAACTACCGGATAATTTATTACGCCGGTTTGGCGGTGGTCTTGTGGTTGCTGGCATCGTCATCTACTACATGTTGAGGAAAACGATTGGCTGAGCGTAAAGTAGACTAATTTCCCGTCTTTCGAGTGCAAAAAGTGCTGTAACTCTGAAAAAGCGATGGTAGAATCCATTTTTAAGCAAACGGTGATTTTGAAAAATGGGTAACAACGTCGTCGTACTGGGCACCCAATGGGGTGACGAAGGTAAAGGGAAGATCGTCGATCTCCTGACTGAACGGGCTAAATATGTTGTGCGCTATCAGGGCGGTCACAACGCCGGCCATACTCTCGTAATCAACGGTGAAAAAACCGTCCTCCATCTTATTCCATCAGGTATTCTTCGCGAGAATGTCACCAGCATCATCGGTAACGGTGTCGTGCTGTCTCCGGCTGCGCTGATGAAAGAGATGAAAGGTCTGGAAGACCGTGGTATCCCTGTCCGCGAGCGTCTGCTGCTTTCTGAAGCTTGCCCGCTTATCCTCGAATATCACGTTGCGCTGGATGTCGCCCGTGAGAAAGCGCGTGGCGCGAAAGCTATCGGTACGACCGGTCGCGGTATCGGCCCGGCTTATGAAGATAAAGTGGCTCGCCGCGGTCTGCGCGTTGGCGATCTGTTTGATAAAGCCACCTTCGCTGAGAAACTGAAAGAAGTGATGGAATATCACAACTTCCAGCTGGTGAATTTCTACAAAGCCGAAGCGGTTGATTACCAGAAAGTTCTCGATGACGTGATGGCGATTGCCGACATCCTGACCGCGATGGTTGTTGACGTTTCCGATCTGCTCGACCAGGCGCGCAAGCGTGGCGATTTCGTCATGTTTGAAGGCGCGCAGGGTACGCTGCTGGATATCGACCACGGTACTTATCCGTACGTGACCTCTTCCAACACCACCGCCGGTGGCGTGGCGACCGGTTCCGGTCTGGGTCCGCGTTATGTAGACTACGTTCTGGGTATCATTAAAGCCTACTCCACTCGCGTAGGCGCGGGTCCGTTCCCGACTGAGCTGTTTGATGAAACCGGCGAGTTCCTGTGCAAGCAGGGTAACGAGTTTGGCGCCACCACCGGCCGTCGTCGTCGTACCGGTTGGCTGGATGCCGTGGCGGTACGCCGCGCGGTGCAGATTAACTCCCTGTCGGGTTTCTGCCTGACTAAGCTGGACGTCCTGGACGGCCTGAAAGAAGTTAAAATCTGCGTTGCCTACCGTATGCCGGATGGCCGCGAAGTGACGACCACTCCGCTGGCTGCTGACAACTGGGAAGGCATCGAGCCGATTTATGAAACCATGCCGGGCTGGTCTGAAACCACCTTTGGTGTGAAAGAGCGCAGCGGCCTGCCGCAGGCGGCGCTGAACTACATCGCACGCATTGAAGAGCTGACCGGCGTACCGGTTGATATTATCTCTACCGGTCCTGACCGTACCGAGACGATGATTTTGCGCGATCCATTCGACGCGTAATGATCTCCAGGGGCGCCGTTAAGGCGCCTCTTGTTTTTACTGTTCGCCCGCCCCACTTAAATAAATTAGCGGCCTGAGCGCTGGCTGGTTTATCATCAATAGTAATTACGTCTACCGACGCACTCTGTTTTTCTTTTCCCTGAGGTTGATTGTGCAGTTAACGAGTTTCACTGATTACGGATTACGCGCGCTGATCTATATGGCGTCGCTGCCGGATGGAAGAATGACCAGCATCTCCGAAGTAACGGAGGTTTACGGCGTTTCTCGTAATCATATGGTTAAAATAATCAATCAGCTAAGTCGCGTAGGGTATGTGACGGCGGTACGGGGAAAGAACGGAGGGATTCGTCTTGGTAAACCGGCAAATATGATTCGCGTGGGTGATGTTGTTCGCGATCTGGAGCCGCTCTCTTTGGTCAATTGTAGTAGCGAATTTTGCCATATTACGCCCGCCTGTCGTCTGAAACAGGCGCTTGCTGAAGCCGCGCAAAGTTTTCTCAAGGAACTGGATAACTACACGCTGGCCGATTTGGTTGAAAAGAATCAACCGCTTTATAAATTATTACTGGTGGAGTGACGTAAACTTCACTGGAGATGACAACGGAGGAACCGACATGTCACAAGATCCTTTCCTGGACCGCGAATCTGAAAAATACGCTAATCCAATCCCGAGCCGGGAATTTATCCTCGATCATTTAGCAAAACGCGAAAAACCGGCTAGCCGAGATGAGCTGGCAACAGAGCTGAATATTGAAGGCGAAGAACAACAAGAAGCATTGCGCCGCAGATTGCGCGCAATGGAACGCGATGGTCAGCTGGTCTTTACGCGTCGTCAGTGCTATGCGCTGCCGGAACGTCTTGACCTGCTGAAAGGTATCGTTATTGGCCATCGCGATGGCTATGGCTTCCTGCGCGTGGAAGGCCGTAAAGATGACCTGTATCTGTCGTCTGAGCAGATGAAAACCTGCATTCACGGCGATCAGGTGCTGGCGCAGCCGCTGGGCGCCGACCGTAAAGGCCGTCGGGAAGCACGAATTGTCCGCGTACTGGTGCCAAAAACGGGCCAGATTGTGGGCCGCTACTTTACCGATGCAGGCGTCGGCTTTGTGGTACCGGATGACAGCCGTTTAAGCTTCGATATCCTGATCCCCCCGGAACAGATCATGGGCGCGCGTATGGGCTTTGTCGTGGTGGTTGAGCTGACCCAGCGTCCAACCCGCCGCACTAAAGCGATCGGTAAAATCGTTGAAGTGCTTGGCGACAATATGGGGACCGGCATGGCGGTCGATATGGCCCTGCGCACCCATGAAATCCCCTACGTCTGGCCGCCAGCGGTCGAAAAACAGGTCGCCGGCCTGAAAGAACAGGTACCGGAAGAGGCGAAAAAAGGGCGCGTTGATTTACGCAGCCTGCCGCTGGTCACCATTGATGGCGAAGACGCCCGCGACTTTGATGATGCCGTGTACTGCGAGAAGAAACGCGGCGGCGGCTGGCGTCTGTGGGTGGCGATCGCCGATGTGAGCTACTACGTGCGTCCGGGGACGCCGCTGGATGGCGAAGCGCGCAGCCGCGGCACCTCGGTCTACTTCCCGTCTCAGGTGGTTCCCATGCTGCCTGAAGTGCTCTCTAACGGCCTGTGTTCACTGAATCCCCAGGTCGACAGACTCTGTATGGTTTGCGAGATGACCATTTCAGCCAAGGGGCGTCTGACCGGCTTCAAATTCTACGAAGCGGTGATGAGCTCCCACGCCCGTCTGACCTATACCAAAGTCTGGCATATGCTGCAGGGTGACCAGGATCTGCGCGAGCAGTACGCGCCGCTGGTTAAGCATATTGAAGAGCTGCATAACCTTTACAAAGTGCTGGACGGCGCGCGCGAAGAGCGCGGCGGTATCTCATTTGAGAGTGAAGAAGCTAAATTCATCTTCAATGCTGAACGCCGTATTGAACGCATTGAACAGACTCAGCGTAACGATGCGCACAAGCTGATTGAAGAGTGCATGATCCTGGCGAACATTTCCGCTGCGCGCGTCGTTGAGAAGGCCGAGGAACCGGCCCTGTTCCGTATCCATGACAAACCAAGCACCGAAGCGATTACCGCCTTCCGTTCGGTTCTGGCGGAACTGGGGCTTGAGCTGCCTGGCGGCAACAAGCCGGAGCCGCGCGACTATGCGGAATTACTGACGTCTATCGCCGATCGTCCGGATGCGGAGATGCTGCAAACCATGCTGCTGCGCTCGATGAAACAGGCGATATACGACCCGGAAAATCGCGGTCACTTTGGCCTGGCGCTGCAATCCTACGCCCACTTCACCTCGCCGATTCGCCGCTATCCTGACCTTTCTCTGCATCGTGCGATCAAGTATTTACTGGCGAAAGAGCAGGGACATAAAGGCAACAGCACCGAGACCGGCGGCTGGCACTACAGCATGGATGAGATGCTGCAGCTGGGGGCGCACTGTTCGATGACCGAACGCCGTGCTGATGAAGCGACGCGCGATGTTTCGGATTGGCTGAAGTGTGATTTCATGTTGGATCAGGTCGGTAACGTCTTTAAGGGCGTGATTGCCAGCGTGACCGGCTTTGGGTTCTTCGTCCGTCTGGATGAGCTGTTTATTGACGGTCTGGTGCACGTCTCTTCCCTCGATAACGACTACTACCGCTTCGATCAGGTAGGGCAGCGTCTGATCGGTGAATCCGGCGGTCAGACCTATCGTCTGGGCGATCGTGTAGAAGTGCGCGTTGAAGCGGTCAACATGGACGAGCGTAAAATTGATTTCTCGCTTATCTCCAGCGAACGCGCGCCGCGCAACGTCGGTAAAACCGAGCGTGAAAAGGCGAAGAAAAGCGCCGGAGGTAAATCGTCCGGGCGCCGCCGCCAGGCGGGCAAGCAGGTGAACTTCGAGCCAGATAGCGCATTCCGCAAGCAGAAAGGCCAATCTCAGCCGAAGTCCGCTCAGCCAAAAGGCGAGAAGAAAGCGAAGAAGCCGTCGGAGAAAACCCAGAAGATCGCCGCAGCGACCAAGGCCAAGCGCGCGGCGAAAAAGAAAATAGCTGAGTAATGATCTCCCTTTGCCCCGGCGTCTCCCACCATCGTGATGGGGCCGGGGTGAAGGGACTGAAAACAGAACCTAAACGAGTAGATAAATGAGTGAAATGATTTACGGCATCCACGCGGTGCAGGCGCTGCTGGAGCGCGCTCCTGAGCGTTTCCAGGAAGTCTTTATTCTGAAAGGCCGTGAGGATAAGCGCCTTATGCCGCTGATCCATGCTCTGGAAGCGCAGGGCGTGGTGATTCAGGTCGCCAGCCGCCAGTTTCTCGATGAGAAAAGCGAAGGCGCCGTTCATCAGGGGATTATTGCCCGCGTGAAGCCCGGACGTCAGTATCAGGAGAACGATCTGCCGGATCTGATCGCCTCTCTCGATCGGCCGTTCTTTTTGATCCTCGACGGCGTGACCGATCCGCACAACCTCGGCGCCTGTTTACGTAGCGCCGACGCCGCTGGCGTGCATGCGGTGATTGTCCCCAAAGACCGCTCTGCGCAGCTGAACGCCACGGCGAAAAAAGTGGCCTGCGGCGCGGCGGAAAACGTCCCGCTGATCCGCGTCACCAACCTGGCCCGCACCATGCGTCTGCTGCAGGAAGAGAACGTCTGGATCGTCGGGACCGCCGGTGAGGCCGACCATACCCTGTTCCAGAGCAAGATGACCGGATCGCTGGCTTTGGTGATGGGCGCGGAAGGCGAAGGCATGCGTCGCCTGACTCGCGAACACTGCGATGAGTTGATCAGCATTCCGATGGCCGGTAGCGTGTCGTCGCTGAACGTATCGGTTGCAACCGGTATTTGCCTGTTTGAAGCGGTGCGCCAGCGCAGCTAATCTCTTCTTTCTGAATAAGCCATTCTCCGGAATGGCTTATCTTCATCAGTCCTGTTCATCCTCTCGTTCTCTCTGACGGGCGATTTCGAGACCTCTTTCCACATAGTTCAACACCTGGCTCAAGAGTAATTCATCTCCCGGTTCATCTCCCGTTTGCTCGATGAATTTAAGCCGCGCGCCTCGATGCTTTAATACCTTGATGAGATTAAGAAAATTTCCAATGGGGTTCTGCTCTTCCAGAATGTCTGCGCAGATCGTGTCTTCATCAAATGACGTGACGTAACCCGAAGCGTTCAGGTTCTGTTTGATGGCGTTGATAGCGAGATGGGGAAAATGGCGGCGGATAAGCGGGATATAGATCGGCGCGTTTTCCCGATCTTCAATAATTAAATGAATCATGAAATTCCCTTTCTGATTGTGAGAGAACTTTATAACAGAGTTCTCTGACGGAAAGTGCGCCGTTGTCCATACTTATGCATAGAGCCATTGAAGGAGGGAAACATAATGCACTGGCAAACTCATACCGTATTTAATCAACCCTCGCCGCTGTGCAACAGCAACTTGTTCTTGTCCGATACCGCCCTGCGTGAAGCCGTCGTCCGCGAATGCGCGGGCTGGGATGGCGATCTGCTGGCGAGCATTGGTCAACAGCTGGGGACGGCGGAATCGCTGGAGCTGGGGCGCCTGGCCAACAGCAACCCGCCGGAACTGCTGCGCTATGACGCCACGGGATCGCGGCTTGACGATGTTCGTTTCCATCCGGCCTGGCATCTCCTGATGCAGGGACTATGCGCTAACCGGGTACATAACCTTGCCTGGCAGGAGGACGCTCGAGAAGGCGCTTTCGTTGCCCGCGCTGCCCGCTTTATGCTGCACGCGCAGGTAGAAGCGGGAACCCTGTGTCCCACCACCATGACCTTTGCCGCTATCCCATTGCTGCAGCGTTCCTTACCCAGGCCCTTTAGCGACTGGTTATCACCGCTATTAAGCGATCGCTACGATCCGCATCTGATACCGGGGAATCAGAAACGCGGGCTGCTTATCGGCATGGGGATGACTGAAAAGCAGGGGGGATCTGATGTCCTGAGCAACACGACCCGTGCGGAGAAGACCGCCGAAGGCTTTTATCATCTGATTGGACATAAATGGTTTTTCTCCGTGCCGCAGAGCGATGCTCATCTGGTGCTGGCGCAGGCGCCGGCGGGGCTCTCCTGCTTTTTTGTTCCGCGCCTGCTGCCGGACGGTCAGCGTAACGGCGTACATCTGGAGAGGCTGAAAGATAAATTGGGTAACCGCGCGAACGCCAGCAGTGAAGTCGAGTTTTTCAACGCTTGCGGTTGGCTGGTCGGAGAAGAGGGGGATGGCGTCCGGCAAATTCTCAAAATGGGCGGCCTGACCCGCTTTGACTGCGCCCTGGGCAGCCATGCGCTGATGCGCCGGGCCTATTCGGTGGCGCTGTACCATGCCCTGCAGCGTCAGGCGTTTGGCAAAAATCTGGTCGATCAGCCGATGATGCGTCAGGTGCTGGGGCAGATGGCGCTGCGGCTTGAAGGGCAAACCGCGTTTCTGTTCCGCCTGGCGCGGGCATGGGACAGGCGCGATGATGCGCAGGAAGCGCTATGGGCAAGGTTGTTCACGCCCGCGGCGAAATTTGCTATCTGCAAATCCGGGATCGCCTTCGTCGCCGAGGCGATGGAGGTGCTGGGCGGCTCCGGCTACTGTGAAGAAAGTGAACTGCCGCGTTTGTACCGTGAAATGCCGGTAAACAGCATCTGGGAAGGTTCAGGGAATATTATGTGTCTGGACGTGATGCGGGTTGTGATGAAGCAGCCGGCGGCGCTTGAGCTTCTGGCGGCGGAGTGCGCGGAAGTGAAAGGGCAAAATCGTCATTTCGATCGGGCGTGGCGGCAGCTGCAGCAGTGGCTACGGCGCCCTCTGGAAGAGCAGGGACGGGAGATTACCCGGCTGGTTTATCTGCTTGGCGTTGGCGCGCAGGTATTACGCTTCGCTTCACCGCCGCTGGCTGAAGCCTGGTGCCGGATGATGCTCGATACGCGCGGCGGCATGCGCCTGGATGAGCAAACGCTCGACGACTTACTGTTACGGGCAATGGGGCGCGGACGCCAGGCGCCTCAGGCATAAAGAATGGCCTGTACCCGCCAGTTATCCGGCTGCTGCTCCTCGTACATCTGGACGATGCGATACCAGGACGCGCCCTGCTCGTCGGCCTGCACGGCGATGGCGTGCTCCACATCCTGCTGGCTGCCGGAGATGTTGTTAACGCAAATCAGGCCAATTTCGTTCAGGCCAGTTACGCAGTCAGCGCTGGCAAACTCCGCCGACTGCGCGGAAGTATTGGCCGTGGCGGAGGTCAGCATCAGGCTGGGTAGGGTAAAAGTTCGTTTCATCGTCAGCTCCATTTCACATAGTCCTGAGGGCAGTCCGTTGCTAACGTTCTGCCAGGTTTACGGCTGGCTGAACGTTATTAGGCGCAGGAGAACGTGAATGGATGCAAAGCAGTGTCAAGCTGGCTTAAAGGTTGACCGCTATTGACGGTACAAAATTGCCTGCGAATACCACTGGCCTGGAACCATGGTGTCATCAATCATAATGATGACGTAGTAATCCGCCTTAGCCGCCTCTGCTTTGACCTTCAGCGCAGCCTCTACATCCATCGGCGAGCCGTACATTAATACGCTCACCGTCCCCATCTTCTGCAGACCCGTCGTCTGGTTACGCTGGATCTCTTGTGGATGGTTGGTTGCTGGCGGCGGCGCCTTTGGCGTCCCCTGTAGGGCGCTACAGCCGGTTAAAGCGATTGCCAGTAACCACGGTGTAAACCTACGCATAACCATATCTCGTTTCCTGTTAGCCATAGTGTAGTGGTAGCCTGAATGTCATTGCCGGGGAATGTTCCCAAATTGTTATCCCGTACGCGATTTTCGAATGAAAATATCGTGAAAGCGTAATCTGGTTCTCAAGATTATGAATCATGTGCGAACGCGTGGCTTGAGTACTAACATAACATCACTTTAGAGAAAGGAGACGGTAAATGATCGCACTAGAAATGCGTAACCTTGCGGGCGGGGAGGTTCTCCATGCGTACCCGCAGGGCGCCGCGGATACTCCGCTTCCCTGCATTGTCTTTTATCATGGCTTTACCTCTTCTAAGCTGGTCTACAGCTATTTCGCCGTTGCGCTTGCAGAGGCGGGGTTTCGGGTGATTATGCCTGATGCTGCGGAACACGGCGCGCGCTACCGGGGAGACGAACAGGGGCGGATGCAGCGCTTCTGGCCGATTCTGACGCACAATTTTGTTGAGTTTCCGGCATTACAGGAGGCGATTCGGGAGCAGGGATGGCTTGCGGACGACAGGCTGGCGGTGGCCGGCGCATCGATGGGTGGAATGACCGCGCTGGGGATTATGACCCATCACCCGGAGCTGAAAAGCGTCGCCTGCCTGATGGGGTCAGGCTATTTCAGTACGCTCTCGCAGACGCTTTTTCCTTCGCCTTCGTGGGAGGCAGGGCAGCTGGCGGAGTGGGACGTCAGCCAGCAGCTGGCGACCCTCGCCAGCCGACCGCTGCTGCTCTGGCACGGCGATGAGGATGATGTGGTACCGCCGGGGGAGACCTTCCGTCTGCAGCAGGCGCTGCAGCAAAACGCACTGGCCGACAACCTAACCTGCATCTGGCAGAAAGGCGTCCGTCACCGCATTACGCCGGAAGCGTTAGCTGCGACGGTGGCTTTTTTTCAACGTCACCTTTAAACGCGAATCACCTGAACGCCCTGATCTTCAAGCTGCTTGAGAATCGCTTCATCCGCCTGTTTACCGGTTATCACCAGGTCGATTTGCCCGGCCTGGCTGAAGAGCATTCCGGCGCGTTCGCCAACTTTGCTGCTGTCGACCAGTACCGCGAGTTTGCCGACGACGTTAAGCATCTTTTGCTCCGCCATCGCCGTCAGCATATCGGTTTTATATAGCCCCTCCGCGGTCAACCCTTTGCCGCTGGTAAACATCCAGTGCCCGGCGTACAGGCTGTTTTCGCTGCCCTGAGGGCTCAGCGTGATGGAGTGGCTGCGGTTATACTGCCCGCCCATAATAATGACGCTGTCGTGTTCCTGATCGATCAGGTAGTTAGCCAGCGGCAAATAGTTGGTGATGATCTGCACCGGTTTACCGCACAGTTCTTGCCCAAGCAGGAATGCGGTAGAGCCGCAGTTTATGACGATGCTTTCGCCCGGGTTCACCAGCTGCGAAGCCGCGCGCGCAATCCGTACCTTCTCATCGTGGTTTTGCGCCTGGTGAATATTCATTGGCGACCAGCGCGGGCGCTGCTCGCTGACGGCTTCTGCGCCGTTGCGGACTTTTTTCAGCTTGCCGCTTTCGTCGAGTTTGTTGATATCGCGTCGTGCCGTCGCCGGAGAAATTCCCAGCCGGGAAATCACCTGCTCCACGGTGACAAATCCCGTTTGTGCCAGCAAATCCAGTAAAATTTGATGTCTTTGCGCTTCCGTCATGAGCAAATCCGATTAAAAGTGATAAGCAAAGATGATATTTGAAATCAGGTGAAAATACTAATGCTGACGGGGATAATTTCCGGCGGGCGGTCCCGCCGGAGAAGCCTTACAGGAAAGACTTAAAGGGCAGGTCCGGCTCCATGGTGAAGCAATCGTCGAATCCGCGCGGATAGTGGTATTCGAAGTTATCTTTATCCAGCGGCCAGGTGAATTTCCCACCCACCTGCCAGATGAAAGGCTTAAAGCCATACTTCAGACGGTCTTTTTTCATCTCCCACAGAACGCGGATTTCCTGCGGATCGGCCTGGAAGTTTGACCAGATATCGTGATGGAACGGGATGACCACTTTGGCATTCAGCGATTCGGCCATGCGCAGGATATCGGCGCTGGTCATTTTGTCGGTGATACCGCGCGGGTTCTCGCCATAGGAACCGAGAGCCACGTCGATCTGGTGTTCGTTACCGTGCTTCGCGTAATAGTTGGAGTAGTGGGAATCGCCGCTATGGTACAGGTTGCCCCCCGGCGTTTTGAACAGGTAGTTCACCGCGCGCTGATCCATTCCGTCCGGCAGTACGCCTGCCGCTTTTTGATCCGCGGGTAAGGTAATCAGAGCCGTACGGTCAAAAGCGTCGAGCGCATGAATTTCAACATCTTTTATTTTGACCACATCGCCCGGCTTCATCACGATGCAGCGCTCTTTCGGTACGCCCCAGCCAATCCACAGATCGACGCAGGTTTGCGGGCCGATAAACGGCACGTCATCGGCGCAGTTCTGCATAACCGCGGCGGCCACGTTCACATCAATGTGATCGTTATGATCGTGGGTAGACAGCACGGCGTCGATCTGGCGAATAGCGAACGGATCGAGAACAAACGGGGTGGTGCGCAGGTTGGGCTGGAGCTTCTTCACGCCGGCCATACGCTGCATCTGGTGGCCGGTTTTCATCAGCGGATTCCCGTGGCTTTGCTTGCCGGTACCGCACCAGAAATCGACGCAGATATTGGCTCCGCCTTCGGATTTCAGCCAGATGCCCGTACAACCCAACCACCACATCGCAAAGGTGCCCGGCGCAACCTGCTCTTGTTCAATTTCTTCATTCAGCCAGCTACCCCATTCCGGAAAAGTGTTCAGGATCCATGATTCGCGGGTGATGGTTTGCACTTTACTCATTTGTTTTTCCCTCACATATTATCAAAAGTAATCACGATGTGATTTGTTTTGACGAATACTGGCATCGTTTGTTCAGGATTGCAATCCTGAATTTCGCCCTTCATGAAAGGAATAGTGGGGGTTAAAAAGAAGCGGAGGCATACTTCATGATATGCGTGTTATTTTATTTAATTGATTTACATATACTATTTTTCAGGTTATGAAAATGAGAATTAATACCATGACGGATTGTGTGATTATTTGCGGCGTGCGTCACATTTAATCAAATATAATCTTGTTGTGATTATTTTTGATTATTAGAGTGATCGCAACAACCAACCTGGGCGTAGCGTGCGTTCAGAGCGTCCACCTTCTGGAGTGTGTTATGGAGATTCTCTACCACATCTTTACCGTGTTCTTTAACCAGGTTATGACCAACGCCCCGCTGCTGCTGGGTATTGTGACCTGCCTGGGTTATATCCTGCTGCGCAAAAGCGCCAGCGTTATCGTTAAAGGAACAATTAAAACCATTATCGGTTTTATGCTGCTGCAGGCCGGCTCCGGCATTCTGACCAGCACGTTTAAACCGGTGGTGGCGAAAATGTCTGAGGTTTACGGCATCAACGGCGCTATTTCTGATACCTACGCCTCCATGATGGCGACCATTGAGCGGATGGGCGATGCCTACAGCTGGGTGGGCTATGCCGTGCTGTTAGCCCTGGCGCTGAATATTTGTTATGTCCTGCTGCGGCGTATTACCGGTATTCGTACCATCATGCTGACCGGGCACATCATGTTCCAGCAGGCGGGGCTGATTGCCGTCTTTTTTTATATCTTCGGCTACCCGATGTGGACGACGATTATCTGCACGGCGGTGCTGGTGTCGCTCTATTGGGGCATTACCTCGAACATGATGTATAAGCCGACCCAGGAAGTGACCGACGGCTGCGGCTTCTCCATCGGACACCAGCAGCAGTTCGCTTCATGGATTGCTTACAAGGTCGCCCCGTATCTGGGTAAAAAAGAGGAGAGCGTTGAGGATCTCAAGCTGCCGGGCTGGCTGAACATCTTTCACGACAACATCGTCTCCACGGCCATCGTGATGACCATTTTCTTCGGCGCGATTTTGCTCTCCTTCGGCATCGACACCGTACAGGCGATGGCGGGTAAAACCCACTGGACGATCTATATCCTGCAAACCGGCTTCTCGTTCGCCGTCGCTATTTTCATTATCACCCAGGGCGTGCGCATGTTCGTCGCCGAACTTTCTGAAGCGTTCAACGGCATTTCCCAGCGCCTGATTCCCGGTGCCGTGCTGGCGATTGACTGCGCCGCGATTTATAGCTTTGCGCCAAACGCCGTCGTCTGGGGGTTTATGTGGGGCACCATCGGCCAACTGATCGCCGTCGGTATTCTGGTCGGCTTCGGCTCTTCCATTCTGATTATTCCGGGCTTTATCCCAATGTTCTTCTCTAACGCCACCATCGGCGTGTTTGCTAACCACTTTGGCGGCTGGCGCGCGGCGCTCAAAATTTGTCTGGTAATGGGGATGATCGAAATTTTTGGCTGCGTCTGGGCGGTGAAGCTGACCGGTATGAGCGCCTGGATGGGTATGGCGGACTGGTCAATTCTGGCGCCGCCGATGATGCAGGGCTTCGCCTCCATCGGTATCGCGTTTATGGCCGTCATCATCATTATCGCACTGGCTTATATGTTCTTCGCAGGGCGCACGCTGCGTGCTGAAGAGGACGCGGAAAAACAACTGGCAGATGCTTCTGCTCAATAAGGAGTTTTGACTATGACCGTACGTATTCTGGCTGTATGTGGCAACGGGCAAGGAAGTTCCATGATCATGAAGATGAAGGTGGACCAGTTTTTGACCCAGTCAAATATCGATCACACGGTGAACAGCTGCGCGGTGGGTGAATACAAAAGTGAACTAAACGGCGCGGACATCATCATCGCCTCCACCCATATCGCCGGTGAGATTAGCGTCTCCGGCAACAAATATGTGGTTGGCGTGCGCAACATGCTCTCGCCTGCGGATTTTGGCCCAAAACTGCTGGAAGTGATCAAAGCGCACTTCCCGCAGGATGTGAAGTAAGGAGACCAAATGAAATTACGCGATTCGCTGGTGGAGAATAACTCCATCCTTCTCCAGGCCGACGCCAGTACCTGGCAGGAAGCCGTCAAGCTGAGCGTTGATTTACTGGTGAAGGCGGATGTCGTTGAGCCGCGCTACTACCAGGCCATTCTCGATGGCGTAGCCCAGCATGGCCCCTATTTTGTGATTGCTCCCGGTCTGGCGATGCCGCACGGCCGCCCGGAAGAGGGGGTTAAGAAAACCGGCTTTGCGCTGGTCACGCTGAAAACGCCGCTGGTTTTTAATCACGAGGATAACGACCCGGTCGATATTCTGATCACCATGGCGGCCGTGGATGCCAATACCCATCAGGAAGTCGGCATCATGCAGATCGTCAACCTGTTTGAAGATGAAGCCAATTTTGACCGTTTACGCGCCTGCCGCACCGCGCAGGAAGTGCTGGAATTAATTGATAACGCCACGGCGGCGGCCGTTTAAAAGGAACACTACAATGTCATTACCTATGTTGCAGGTTGCGCTCGATAATCAATCCATGTCTTCCGCGTATGAAACGACGCGCCTGATAGCCGATGAAGTGGACATTATTGAAGTCGGCACCATTCTTTGTGTGGCTGAAGGCGTACGCGCCGTTCGCGACCTGAAGGCGCTCTATCCCAATAAAATCGTGCTGGCGGACGCCAAAATCGCCGATGCCGGTAAAATTCTCTCCCGCATGTGCTTTGAAGCCAACGCCGATTGGGTCACCGTGATCTGCTGCGCGGACATCAACACCACCAAAGGCGCGCTGGACGTCGCGAAAGAGTTCAACGGCGACGTCCAGATCGAACTGACCGGCTACTGGACCTGGGAGCAGGCGCAGGAGTGGCGCGAAGCGGGTATTCAGCAGGTGGTTTATCACCGTAGCCGCGATGCCCAGGCGGCCGGTGTGGCGTGGGGAGAGGCGGATATCAGCGCGATCAAACGCTTGTCCGAAATGGGCTTTAAAGTCACCGTCACCGGCGGCCTGGCGCTGGAAGATTTACCGCTGTTTAAAGGTATTCCCATTCACGTCTTTATCGCCGGTCGCAGCATTCGCGACGCCGCTTCTCCGGTAGAGGCCGCCCGGCAGTTTAAACGTTCTATCGCCCAGCTGTGGGGCTAAGGAGCGGTCATGCTGTCAAAACAAATTCCGCTCGGTATCTATGAAAAAGCGCTCCCCGCGGGGGAGTGCTGGCAGGAACGCCTACGGCTGGCGAAAGAGCTCGGCTTTGATTTCGTCGAAATGTCGGTCGATGAAACTGACGCCCGTCTGGCGCGGCTCGACTGGAGTCGGGAGCAGCGCCTTGCGCTGGTCAACGCGATTGCTGAAACCGGGGTGCGGGTACCCTCTATGTGCCTGAGCGCCCATCGCCGCTTTCCGCTCGGTAGCGAAGACGACGCGGTTCGGGCGCAGGGCCTGGAGATTATGCGCAAAGCAATTCGGCTGGCGCAGGATGTGGGTATTCGCGTTATCCAACTGGCGGGTTACGACGTTTACTACCAGCAAGCCAATAACGAGACGCGCCGTCGTTTCCGCGACGGGCTAAAAGAGAGCGTCGAAATGGCGAGCCGCGCGCAGGTGACGCTGGCGATGGAAATCATGGACTACCCGCTGATGAACTCGATCAGCAAGGCGTTGGGCTATGCCCACTATCTCAATAATCCGTGGTTCCAGCTTTACCCTGATATCGGCAATCTGTCGGCATGGGATAACGACGTACAGATGGAATTGCAGGCCGGGATCGGGCATATCGTTGCCGTACATGTGAAGGATACTAAACCGGGCGTATTCAAGAACGTGCCGTTTGGCGAAGGCGTTGTCGATTTCGAGCGCTGCTTTGAAACGCTCAGGCAGAGCGGCTATTGCGGCCCGTATCTGATTGAAATGTGGAGCGAAACGACCGACGATCCGGCCGCTGAAGTTGCGAAAGCGCGCGATTGGGTGAAGGCGCGGATGGCCAGCGCCGGTCTGGTGGAGGCGGCATAATGCAAACGTTAAAACAGCAGGTCTTTGACGCTAATATGGATTTGCCGCGTTACGGACTGGTCACTTTTACCTGGGGTAACGTCAGCGCCATCGACCGTGAACGTGGGCTGGTGGCGATTAAGCCCAGCGGCGTCGCCTATGAGACCATGAAAGCGGACGATATGGTGGTAGTCGATCTCGAGGGTAAGGTGGTGGAGGGGCGCTATCGTCCTTCTTCCGATACCGCCACGCACCTGGCGCTGTATCGTCGCTATCCGAGCCTCGGCGGCGTGGTGCATACCCACTCGACGCACGCGACGGCCTGGGCGCAGGCGGGCCTGGCCATTCCCGCGCTGGGGACGACCCACGCGGACTACTTCTTTGGTGATATTCCCTGCACCCGGGCGTTAAGCGCGCAGGAAGTGGCTGAGGCTTATGAGCTGAACACCGGCCGCGTAATTATTGAAACGCTGGGCGACGTTGAGCCGCTGCATACGCCGGGCATCGTGGTCTATCAGCACGGGCCTTTTGCCTGGGGCAAAGATGCGCACGATGCGGTGCATAACGCGGTGGTGATGGAAGAAGTGGCGCGGATGGCGTGGATTGCTCGCGGGATCAACCCGCAGCTGAAGCCCATCGATAGCTGGCTGATGGACAAGCACTTTATGCGTAAGCACGGGCCAGATGCCTATTACGGGCAAAAGTGAAAGACGTGCTCCGGAGCATTCATCTTTATGATGAATCAACCGGTCTGCTCCGGAGCCATTTTTAGTTTTGCTGATAAGCCGACGGCATACAGCGCATACCGATCAGCGTCAGCACGCAGATTACCGCGCCGGCGTAAAACGTCGAGGCGGCACCGAATACCTCCCACAGCACGCCCGCACCTGCGCTGGCCAGCAGCAGCGCAACGCCGCTCATCAGGTTGAACATCCCGAACGCCGTTCCGCGCAGCTCCGGTGGGGCGGTGTGCGCCACCATCGCCGCCAGCAGTCCCTGCGTCATCCCCATATGAATGCCCCATAGCGCCACGCCGGCTAAAAGCGTGCTCCAGTGGCTGCTCAAGGCCAGCACGATATCGGCGGCGATCAGCACCAGCAGACCCCACTGCAGCATTTTGCTGTGGCTCATGCTGTCCGATAGTTTACCGAACGGATAGGCGGTCAGGCTGTACACCAGGTTCATCGCGACCATCACCAGCGGAATCGCGAACAGCGGGATCGCCATCTGCTGGGCGCGCAGCACCAGAAACGCTTCGCTGAAGCGGGCGAGGGTAAAAATCGAGCCGATAACCACAACCCACCAGTAGGCGGCTGAAAGCTTTTTTAGGTTCTCGCGGCGCAGGGGATTGGTCCGTTTCCGGGTGATCGGCGTTTTTGGCTCTTTTAGCCCAAAGCCTAATAAAGCGATGGAGAGCGCGGCAGGAATGACCGCGACCCAGAAAATAGACTGGAAGTCGTTATCCCAGAGAAACATCAGCGCGACGGCAAGCAGCGGTCCCAGAAAAGCGCCGATAGTGTCCAGCGCCTGGCGCAGCCCGTAGGCGGCGCCGCGGATTTCCGGCGGAGTGACGTCGGCGACCAGCGCATCCCTCGGCGCACCGCGTATCCCTTTGCCCACGCGGTCGATCATTCGCGCGCTGAACACCACGCCGGAGGTTGGCGCGATGGCGAAAAGAGGTTTGCTTAGCGCCCCCAGGCCATAGCCGAGCAGCGCAAGGCCTTTGCGTTTGCCGACATAATCGCTGATGACGCCAGAGAAAACCTTCAGCATCAGCGCGGTAGCTTCAGCAACGCCTTCGATAATGCCGATAATAATCACGCTGGCCCCCAGCGTGGTGGCCATAAATAGAGGAAGAAGGCTGTGGATCATCTCTGACGAAACATCCATCAGCAGGCTAACGCCGCCAAGAACCCAAACCCCTTTCGGGATACGGCTTAGCGTGGCAAAACGCGGAACCATGAATCACTCCGGATAATCATGTGGTTAAAGAGAGATTAAATCAGGTTACGTTCCTGCTGATAAGGCACGAAGAAAAATAATTCTCAATTGCATTAAGACTTCGCCCTGACTATCGGGCGAAGTCAAAAAACAGGCAAATTAACGGTAAATGGCCGCACTGGCGTGAATCGGACCGTCGCTTCCCGGTTCATGAATGAGGATCGGCTGGAAGTATTTCGCTCCCTGAGCATCGCTCTGCTGGCTAAGCGCCTGGTCGGCTTCCTGCTCGGTGGCGATGTTGTGGTTGATATAGATAACGCCGAGGCTCTGCACATCGTCCATGTTGCGGGCCTGGCGGGCATCGATTTTAATAGCAGCCAGCGCGTTGGCGCTCAACAAAAGCGCTGCCATCATGGTTATGAGGATGTATTTCATCATCTACGCTCCTTATGACAGTCCTGACGTTAACCCGCTTCCCTGGGGTATGGATTGCTTCTAATCTAAGTGTAATCGCTGCCTCGCTGGCGTATCGCGACCATTTCTGATGCAGTTGTTCAAAAAATTGTCGCTTCCGCCGTTGATTAATTTTAAATCACTGGCTTAAGGCCACTTCGCGCTTAGTGCGAATTATTTGCACAATTCACTTGTCTTAAAACCCGCTCGCCCGTATTATGACGCGTCAATTTTTCAGCCGCCCTTTAACACGTTCCTTGCCTCCATGGGCCGCGGCTGACCCAGACAGGAGGCTGAATAATCCGTAAGGAGCAATTCGATGCGTCATTACGAAATCGTTTTTATGGTCCATCCTGACCAGAGCGAACAGGTTCCGGGCATGATCGAACGTTACACTGGTGCAATCACTGCAGCAGAAGGTACGATCCACCGTCTGGAAGACTGGGGCCGCCGTCAGCTGGCTTATCCGATCAACAAACTGCACAAAGCTCACTACGTTCTGCTGAACGTTGAAGCGCCGCAGGAAGCGATCGATGAGCTGGAAACTAACTTCCGCTTCAACGACGCCGTTATCCGCAGCATGGTAATGCGTACTAAGCACGCTGTTACCGAAGCATCTCCGATGGTTAAAGCGAAAGACGAGCGCCGCGAGCGTCGCGAAGATTTCGCCAACGAAACCGCAGATGATTCTGAAGCTGGGGATTCTGAAGAGTAATCCTGATGACCAACCGTCTGGAACTGTCCGGCATTGTATGCAGGACTCCACTTCGTAAGGTCAGCCCGTCAGGAATTCCACACTGCCAGTTCGTGCTTGAGCATCGTTCAGTGCAGGAGGAAGCCGGTTTTCACCGGCAGGCATGGTGCCAAATGCCCGTGATAATCAGCGGACACGAGAACCAGGCCATTACTCACAGTATAACGGTCGGTAGCGCAGTAATCGTTCGAGGGTTCATCTCTTGCCACAAGGCAAAGAACGGCTTGAGCAAAATGGTTCTGCATGCCGAGCAGATTGAATTGATAGATTCTGGAGACTAGCCATATGGCACGTTATTTCCGTCGTCGCAAGTTCTGCCGTTTCACCGCGGAAGGCGTTCAAGAGATCGACTATAAAGATATCGCTACGCTGAAAAACTACATCACCGAAAGCGGTAAGATTGTCCCGAGCCGTATCACCGGTACCCGTGCAAAATATCAGCGTCAGCTGGCACGCGCTATCAAACGCGCTCGCTACCTGTCCCTGCTGCCGTACACTGATCGTCATCAGTAATCGGTCACGGTCCATTAATACGACTTTGAGAGGATAAGGTAATGCAAGTTATTCTGCTTGATAAAGTAGCAAACCTGGGTAGCCTGGGTGATCAGGTTAACGTTAAAGCGGGCTATGCTCGTAACTTCCTGGTACCACAGGGTAAAGCTGTTCCTGCTACCAAGAAAAACGTTGAGTTCTTCGAAGCACGCCGTGCTGAACTGGAAGCCAAACTGGCAGAAGTTCTGGGCGCTGCTAACGCACGTGCTGAAGCAATCAACGCACTGGGCACCGTTACCATCGCGTCTAAATCTGGCGACGAAGGTAAACTGTTCGGTTCCATCGGTACTCGCGACATCGCTGACGCTGTAACTGCAGCTGGCGTTGCCGTTGCTAAGAGCGAAGTTCGTCTGCCGAACGGCGTTCTGCGCACCACCGGTGAGCACGAAGTGGACTTCCAGGTTCACAGCGAAGTTTTCGCTAAACTGGTTGTTAACGTTGTAGCTGAGTAATTTATTACTCAACTCACGTCGAGACGCCGGCCTTGTGCCGGCGTTTTGCTTTTCTGTCTTTGCTGAATCTTTTCCTGGTATGGTGGCTATTCTTAGCAACTTTCTGGATAATAAAATAAAACACTATTTTATTTCTGGTGAAGTGAATGGACGCACCCTCGATTTTTACCCGCAAGAAAGTGGCTTATGCCTGCGCAACCCTCTGCTGCCTGCTGTGGGGAAGCTCCTACCCGGCGATTAAAAGCGGCTATGAACTATTTCAGATTGCCACTGATGATGTGCCGTCTAAAATCGTCTTCGCTGGCTATCGCTTCCTGTTTGCCGGAGCGCTACTGCTGCTCTTCGCGCTGGCGCAGCGTAAGCCGATCGCCCGCTTAAATTCCCGTCAGTGCGGCCAACTGGCGATACTGGGCGTCACGCAAACGTCCATCCAGTACATTTTCTTCTACGTTGGCCTGGCGTTTACCACCGGCGTGAAGGGCTCGATTATGAACGCCACCGGCACCTTCTTCAGCGTCCTGCTGGCGCACTTTATCTATCAGAATGACAGGCTGAGCTACAACAAAGCCGTCGGCTGCATTCTCGGTTTTGCCGGCGTGATGCTGGTGAACGTTAATCATTCATTGAGCGATTTTAGCTTTGTCTGGCAGGGCGACGGTTTTGTGGTGCTGGCGGCTTTTATCCTGTCGGCGGCGACGCTGTACGGTAAGCGCATTTCGCAGACGGTTGACCCGACGGTGATGACCGGCTGGCAGCTGGCGTTTGGCGGCCTGGTGCTGGTTGGCGGCGGTTATCTGACCGGCGGAACCCTGGCGGTCCACAGCGCCGCTGCTGCGCTGGTGCTGGCTTATTTGACCCTGCTCTCTTCCATCGCTTTTGCGCTATGGAGCGTGCTGCTTAAGCATAACCGCGTGAGTATGATTGCGCCGTTCAACTTTGTGGTCCCGGTTGCCGGCACCGTGCTGTCGGCCATCTTCCTCGGCGAGAATATTCTTGAGCTGAAATATGCGGTTGCGCTGGTGCTGGTGTGCGCCGGGATCTGGTGGGTAAATAAAGTGGGTCAACATCGTTAACTGCCTGATGACGCTACGCTGCTCAGGCCTGCATGGGTTTGCAGGCCTATGATTAAGAATGGTTATGCCGGCTGTATCTGTTTCGCGACGACGCGCTGCGGATCAACAATGGTCAGCCAAATAATCGCTGCTGCGATAAGATCAAGAATGCTCAGCGCAATAAAGAATGGCGTATAGCCAATCTGATGCACCAGCAGTCCCATTACCAGGGTGAACAGCAACTGGCCCATCCATGCTGCAGAACCCGCCATGCCGCTCACGGTGGCGACCTGGTTCTTTTTGAACAGATCCGAGGCTAACGTCATTGCCATGGTTGACAGCATCTGGTGCGCAAAGCCGCCAAGGCTGATCAGTGCAATCGCGAAGTAGACGTTTTCGACAAATCCCACGGCTGACAACGAGGTCATAAGCAGCGCGCCGATAGTGAACCCGATGCGCCTGGAGTTGACAGTGGTAATGTGGAACTTGGTGATCAACACATTCGAGAGCACGCCACCCGCCACGCAGCCAATATCCGCCGCGAGAAAGGGGAGCCAGGCAAACATAGCAATCTCTTTTAGCGGCAGATCGCGAACCTGAATTAAATACAATGGCAGCCAGAAGCTTAACGTTCCCCAGACCGGATCGGACAAAAAACGCGTCATCGCGATGCCCCAGAAATTACGCTGCTTCAGCAGGGAGAGTAATGAAGGGCGCTTATCGCCGTCAGACTGCAGAGCTTTCTCCTGTCCTGAGAAAATATACTCTTTTTCTTCATCTGAGACCCATTGATGTTTTTCCGGCGAGCGATATAAAAATAACCACATAAAAGCAAATATAATCCCCAGCCCCCCGCTAATAATAAAAGCGAACTGCCAGTGCCAGGAAATAATCGCCCAGACGACGATCGGCGGTGCCAGCATGGCACCGACGGACGTTCCGATATTAAACAGACCACCTGCCACGCCCCGCTCTTTTGACGGGAACCATTCCGATGCGGTTTTAATACCTGCAGGGATCGCGGCGGCTTCGCTCAGGCCAAGCAGGCCGCGGAAGCAGGCCAGCGACTGCCAGTTAAACGCCAGAGCATGGGCCATATTGGCGAAGGACCATGCCAGTGCGAAGATAAAAAAGCCAATCCGTAAACCGATGGAATCCAGAATATAGCCGCAGAAAGACTGGGCAACGGTATAAGCCATTTGAAAGGACATAATGACCCACGAATATTGCTGTTCAGTAATATGCAGTTCGGTAAATAAGGTTGAGGCGGCAACGCTTAATGAGCTGCGCGCCAGATAGTTAATGGCTGTGCCCAGCGCCACCAGGCCGATAATCCACCATCGTAGTCCTTTAATTTTCATTGTGATCACCTTAACGGGTTTATAGGGTACAAAGAGAAGGTTTAATGAGTTACACCGCTAGCGATAAATATTGCCGTTGAGAAAATCAGGCCAGTTCTTTTCAAAATAATGATCTTTACTATCGGCTAAGCTTCTCAGGGCTTTTTGCCGAACAATAAATTTGGCCTGCTGATAATGAATCGTCAGCTTTTTCTCTTTGTCTGACGCCTGCTCCGGTCGAAAACGCCATAGCTGCGCGGGCCCGTTACGGGTTAACGGCAGACAATCGCCTTCGGGGTCAAGGATGATCCTGGCACCCCGGCTGCCGCCGCCTGCGGAGATATAGTCGTCCAGCATTGTCAGCACCGCCGCCGATATCAGTGCCATTTGACGCCACATAAACAGTTCGGGGATTTCTGCCAGATGGCGGATCGATAGGGCATTTTTCGCCACCGCGGCAGCCAACAGGCGGGCCTCCTGTGCGGCCTGCCTGACGGCATCGACATGGCAGATAAATCCGCCGTGGTCAGACATGCGTGTCTGGATCTCTTCCTTGACGCTTTGCAGGGAGCGGCCTGACTCATTGCGCTGCGCTCGCAGAATGACGTCATTTACCTCCGCCAGCGGCTGAGCAGCCAGTTCAGGCACGTCATCGACCGCGTTGCGCCTGCCTGCATGTGCGATATAGCGCGCCAGACGCATGGCAAAGACCTGTCCGGCATTCAGCGCCGCGCCGCCTGGGCGGGTAACTCCGTGGGTTCCGGCGATTTCACCTACCGCAAAACAGCCGGGCAGAGAGGTTTGACCCCAGATATCGACCTCAATACCACCATTCATATGCTGATTGTTCATGGCGAACTGCAGCGGTGTTTGCGTCAAATCGTGGCCGTGCATTTTATACAGGGCGATCGATAGCGGATTCATTCGCTGCAGGCGTTCAATGGGTAGCGCTGCCAGCGCATCGTTGTTTTCCAGATAAGCCCGCACATCGTCGTCTAGCCGTTGCAGCGAGAAGGGAAGATCGCCTGGTACCGCTTCTGGATTGCGATTGAAGTCCATATAGACTTTGCGCCCCAGCTGCTGCTCATGCGCCACAGCCATATCCAGCAGGCTAGAGCCGAAATCCATCACCCTTGTAGCATGGAACGGCCACTGATACCCCTTACGAAAGATGTTTGAGGCTAGTTCCTGAGTGGTGCGGTAGTAGTCAGCGAGAAAATTATGCTCTTTGCCGCCGCTATCGACAGAATAAATATAGGGAATCACCTGCACGTAGGTGCCGGATAAATTCCACGGAAAGGCGCTGCGCGGCGTGCCGATACCGAACTGGCTTTCGGTCAGATTGGTGAGCGTGATTCCCTCTTCCAACGCCAGCCCGAGTGAGCCAAAGCATTTATTAGGGTAGACGCTGTCGCGGTAGAGCTCTCCGGGGCCGCCGGTCGCCAGGACGACATTGGGAGCGACTACCAGCGCCAGTCCCCACGGGTTATGGGCGCGAGACCCCGTCGCCAGAATTGCCCCCGCCATATGTTCCGTTCCTGATTCATCGCACTGGCGTAATAGTTTGATAACTGTCGCACCGCTCAACAGTGGGATATTGAGCCGCTGAACCTCTTCCAGCAAAACCTTTACCATCAGACGCGAGGTGCGCGGGCCGCAGGAGGTCGCGCGTCCGGCTTCATCATGGTCGGTTTGATAGCGGAGGATCGCCCCATAGCGGTCCTCCGGCAGTTCAAGCCCAAGAAATTGCAACCCACCCAAAGTATGCAGCGAACCTACTGCTTCCACATAGGCAGTGTCGTAGTCCATGGCACCGCCGCTGGCCAGCGCGTCAGCCAGTTTAAGAAAGCTATCGCCATTGCCTGCTGTGGCGGCAGTAAACAGTGTCTGTTTATCCGAGCCGGAGCAGGCGGAGGTCCCCATATATAATCCGGCGGTCGCTAATAATACGTTTTGCTGACGGCGCTTGAGTTCAACGGCGGCGCGTAACCCCGCGGCCCCGCTGCCGACGACTAGCGCATCGGCTTTCCAAAGCGGATAGTTGACGTTATCGATCGTCAGAATGGAAGCCGGTTCCGCTTTAGCGAACCCTTTAGGAAAGGAGACGTGAGTCAGGGCATCAAGAATGGCGTCATCGATCTGGCTCATGCGTCCTCCATCGCGCTAAACAGCGCGCTATCCATCAGGCGCGGCTGGTTAATTATCGGGCGGAAGGCCATATAAGGCAGAATATCGCGCTCAACATTAACTCCTGGTGCTATCTCGATTAACTCAACGCCCGCTTCCGTGAGCTGAAATACCGCGCGTTCAGTGACATAAAGCACTTCTTGTCCGCTCTGCCGGGCGTAGCTGGCGCTAAAGGTAATTTTTTCCACTTCCGTCACTAGCTTCGGAATCTGGCCAGATTGCTCTATTTGCAGGCCATCCGGTGTTACGTTGATCTTGCTGCCTTTGGCGTCGAAAGTGCCGCAGAACACCACTTTGCGAGCATTCTGCGCGATTTCCAGAAAACCACCAGGACCGATCAGGTTGCCGTTAAGATGCGACACGTTAACGTTACCGTGCCGGTCCATCTCCCCCATGCCGAGGAAGGTGATGTCGATACCGCCGCCGCTATAGAATTCGAATTGATCCAACGAAGGAATAATTGCATCAGCGTTGCGCGCGCAGCCAAACAGCGCATCGTCCAGCATCATGCCGTTATGCACGCCTTGCTCCACGCTGAGCCATAAACTTTGATAGGGTACGCCTTCACGCAGGGCGATACCGGGAATGCCGCCAGGGATACCAAATCCGAAGTTAGTCGACGCGCCTGCGACCAGTTCACGCGCCGCGCGACGGGCAATCAGGCGGCGCACCGGGTGGCTGACCAGCTCTATTGCATCGCTGGAACAGAGGCGTCGGTGTTGGCCACTGATCGTCAGATCGTAGCCGCCGAGGTAGGTCTGCGGCTGCTCGCGATGCTCCACGATGCCATCGACCAGAATTCCGGGGAGGGTGACGTTGCGTGGCGCGATTGCCCCTGCTTCCAGTACATCGCGCACCTGAACGAAGACCTTGCCGCCGCTATTGTGTGCCGCCAGCGCCATTGAGTAGCTGTCCATATTGATCGCTTCCTCTTCGAGGCTGACGTTGCCGCGCGGATCGGCGTAGGTGCCGCGCACAATGGCGTAATTCACCCTGAATGGCCGGTAACGTAGTTTGGTTTCACCATCGATCTCAATTAGTTCCACCATATCTTCGGTGGTTCGGGCATTCGATTTACCGCCGCCGTGGCGCGGATCGACAAACGAACCCAGCCCGACGTGGGTGATGAGCCCCGGCCGGCCGGAGCCAATTTCACGCAGCAGCGCCTGAATCACGCCGCCGGGAAAGCAGTAAGCTTCGATCTCTTCGTTTTTTACCAGAGCCTGCATTTTTGGCGACCAGGTAAAATGCCCCGCGATAATTCGCTTGAGCATTCCTGCATGGGCGAAACGGTTGCTGCCTTTGCTATCGCGATCGCCAATTCCCAGCGAGTGGATAAGCGTCAGGTCGCGTGGATGTCCGGTCTCCAGAAAGCGTTTTTCAATGGCCGCCAGTAAATAATCAGCTTCAACCATACCGCCGCCGTTGCCGCTGATAGCAATCGTGGCGCCATCTTCAATGAGCGCGGCGACGACGTCGGCTGAGGTCACTTTATTCATTCTCTTTTCCTTACTTATTCTGGAAACTTACCGGGCTTTTGTTAGCAAAAGCCTGCGTCGCCTGCTGGCAATCCTGGGTGGCTGACATCAAGCCGGCCAGCAGCTGATGCGAGTAGTCGGCATGCTTATTTTCCAGCGCCAGAATGAGCTGTTTAATATGCGCCAGGGCGACCGGGCCGCACTTTTGCAGAGCGCAAAGCTGATTCATCAGCCAGCCATCCGCGTCATCTTTTTCCACGACCTTGTTAATCAGTCCAGCGGATTGCGCTTCCTGGGCGCTCAGGCGCTGGCCCAGCATCAGCATCTGGCGGCCAACAACCGGGCCAACCTGATTGAGAACCCGCTCGATGCCCAGCCAGCCGGGCACCATGCCGAGCGTGACTTCCGGGGTGGAGAATTTTGCTGTCGGCCGGGCGATGCGGATATCGCAGCTCAGCGCCAGTTCAATGCCGCCGCCGATGGTGTGACCGTTAATATTCGCCACGGTAAGCTGGGGTAAATTGCGCAGGCGTGAGAAGACCTCATTGCCGCGCTTAATCCATTTCCGCCCCATATCCAGCGGTGAATAAGCAGACCAGGATTTAATATCGCCACCCGCGCAGAAAAACTTATCTCCCGTGGCGGTTAATTCCACCAGGCGCAGCGTGGCGTCATTTTCAATTTCGTTTAAATAGCGATCGAGTAATTCGATCATTTCTTCGTTAATCGCGTGGCATTTATCTTCGCGATTCAGCGTCAGGCGACAGGAGGCCGCCGCTCTGCTGAACAGAACGGGTTGTTCATTCATGTTTCATCCTTAGCAATAATGCGCGATACGATCGACGCTAATATCCAGGGTGCTGTTGATGTCCTTTTGCCACCAGTTGTGCGGCGAGAAAATTTCTAATTCCACCGCGCCGTTAAAACCGGCGTTTTCCACTAGCCGACGAATCGAGGGAATATTAATGACGCCGTCTCCCGGCATACCCCGGTCGTTGACTAGATCGGTGGTCGGCACCAGCCAGTCTGAGACGTGAAAGGCCAGAATGCGCTTTCCCGCCCGCAGGATCTGATTCGCGAGGTCCGGGTCCCACCAGACATGGTAAACGTCCACCGCTACGCCCAGGCCGTATTCGCCATCGGGATCGAGTTCGTCGCACCAGTCCAGCGCCTGACGTAATGTGCACAGGCAGGAACGATCGGCAGCGGTCATCGGGTGCAGCGGCTCCAGTGCGATGGGCACGCCCACGTCTCTGGAGTGAGGTAGCAGCTGACGGATACCGTATTTCACCTGCTCCCGCGCTTCGTATAAATCTTTACTTCCCCGTGCAAGCCCGCCGACCACCTGCATATAGCAGGCGGCGCTCAGGGTGGCGGCATCGTCAAGCGCCCGACGGTTATCGTCGATGGCGAGTTTACGTTCCGACAGGGTTGGGGCAGTGTAATAAGTACTGCGGCAGAATCCGGACACCGCCATGTTATTTGCCGTCAGCTGACGGGCGATGTCCGCTAAATTTTCACCGGCAAGCTCTCTTCTCCACGGCGCTATAGCGCCGATACCACGTTCCGCGCAGGCATCAATAATGGCGGGTAAGGGCGTTTTATAGCCGAGCGTCGCGGTGTTGATGCTGAACAGATCGGGACATTGCAACAGATCTCTCATTATTCAACCTCAGAAACGCGGCATGCTCAGGCCGCCGTCAATGGCCACGGCCTGCCCACAGGTATAGATCAGCCTACCTTCCGCCATGGCGCGTACGGTTGAAGCGATATCTGCCGGGAAACCCCAGCGGCCCCAAGGTACCAGCCCTTTGGCAATCAGTTCGTCATAGTAGGCGGTAGCGGGCACCGTCATTTCGGTTTTAATCAAGCCTGGGCGGACTTCATAAACGCCGATTTGCTCATCGCACAGGCGGGCGGCAAACAGACGGGCGGCAGCGGAAACGGCGGTCTTGGCCATCGTGTATTCGCCGCGATTCATTGCCAGCATGATGGCGTTAATTGAGCTGACGAAAATAATCGAACGATGCGGGAGTTCATTTTCCGGTTTCGGCTGCGCCAGCAGGCGCTTGCTGAACGACTGGGCGAGAAAGAAGGGGGCACGGGTGTTGACGGCAATGTTTTCGTCAAAGCTGTCCGGCTGCATGTCGAGGATATCGCCCCGTTTTTTGACGGAAATCCCGGCATTGTTCAGCAGGCAATCGAGGCGGCCCCATCGATTTTGCGCGGCGTCGAGCATCTCTTCGTGCAGCGACAGGTCGGCAATATCCGCCGGGAAACAGATGACTTCTGCGCCTTCAGCAATGCACTCCTGCCGGGTGGTTTCCAGCTTTTCAACGCTTTCAGCATCCGGGCGATCGTTAATTAAAAGATTGAATCCTGCGCGGGCCAGTTCAAGCGCACAGCCCTTGCCAATGCCGCGAGCGGCTCCGGTAATAACGGCAACGGATTTATTTGATCTCATTTGTAACCTCACAGTGAATAGGGATGACCTGGTGGCATCAAAATGCATCTGGAACACTAAAAGATCAACCATCTAGTTGGTTGGTTTGTGAGGGCGATCACCAGACTGTTAATAACTTATTGAATTATATTGTTTTAATTCTTTTTTACTGAATAGGGTTAAAATTATCGCTATGATAGGCATCGCGAAGGGTGAATGGGGAAGCGGAATGTATCTTGATACCAGCAATGCGCAAAGCCTGAAAGAAAAGCTTCTTTTAAGCGCTGTCAATGAATTTGCCGAATATGGCTACGAAGGTGCCAGAGTCGATAATATCGTCAAAGCGGCAGATTGCAGTAAACAGACCGTGTATCACCACTTCGGCAATAAAGAAAATTTGTTTATCGAAGTCCTCGAATATACCTGGAACGATATTCGTCAGAAAGAAAAAAGTCTGGATGTATCAGGGCTTTCCCCTGACAAAGCCATTGAAAAAATCATTGATTTTACGTGGGACTACTACATTGAAAACCCGTGGTTTCTCAAGATTGTTCATAGTGAAAACCAAAGCAAAGGCGTTCATTATGCAAAATCAACGCGCCTGCCGGAAATTAACCATTCGCATCTGCAATTGATGGCTTCGCTGCTCGATGAAGGGAAGCAACAAAATATCTTCAAAGCCGATATCGATCCGCTCCAGGTTAATATTAGTATTGCCGCCCTCGGGGGGTATTACTTAATTAACCAACATACGTTAGGGTTGGTTTATCACATCAGCATGGTTTCGCCGCAGGCTCTGGAAGTCAGGCGTCGGGTCATAAAAGAAACGATTCTAAGCTGGCTTCTTGTGACGCCTGACTCTCTTAACGGACGCGAATAAAGCTGCCGTTCGACTGGCGGGTAAACAGCACCTGCTGGCCGCCGCCGGTATCGATGGTCAGCCCGGTGACTACGCCATTGGCGTTCTGACGGATCTGTACCGTCTGCCCGGTTTGCAGTGAGCTTAGCGGTTTTCCTGCGCCTTCCACCTGGGCCATGGCGTAAACGTCGGTCGGCGGCAGGTTGTGGTCGCGGAACAGCTGCGCGAGAGTTTTCCCCGATTCAATGCGGTAGGTCCGCCACTGCTGCTCGATGCCCGGCGTCGACTGCGGCTCCTGATACGGCTGGGAAGCGGCCTGCTGCTGCGGCTGATCCGGCTGCTCATCCTGAATCGGCTCCGGCGCGACCGGCGCCACCTGATCGGCATCGTTCACGGGCGGCGTATTGGTGATGGGCGGCAGCGGGACAGCCTGATTACCGGAAGAGGGCTGCGACTGGGATTGCAGGTTGAGATTCGCCTCGCGGCTGGCCTGAACCTCGCTGCTGTTATCCTCGGAAGGGAGCAGAACGCCGATAATCACCAGCAGCGCTCCGGCAATAATGCCCCGGCGGTGCATCGGCGGTAGCGGATCCATGAGGCGAAAATGATCCGGGGCGTGCCAGATCTTCGCCAGGGTAGATGTCAGTTCAAAGCGCCCGGGCATGGCTTTCCTCCTGCTCCGCATATTTTTATCCTGCTCTCTCTAGAGTATAGATGGCTAACTTCCTGAAGGACGAGACAAAGCTATGTTTCGTGAGGTTAACCTTATCCCTCTATTGTTTCTGTTTCCCTTAGATTTGTCATCATCCAGGCGACAAAGTTTTACCCGTCGTGCTATGGCTGATATGCTTCCCACCTCTTTTCTCTGCTCATTGTCTTTTGCATTTTGGAAGCCAGAGAGCATGAGAGCCCCCACGAAAAAAGGAACAAAGATGGCAACCCCAACTTTTGACACGATCGAAGCACAGGCAAGTTACGGTATCGGCTTGCAGGTTGGACAACAGCTGAGCGAGTCTGGCCTGCAGGGGCTGCTGCCGGAAGCGCTGGTCGCGGGTATTGCTGACGCGCTGGAAGGTCAACAGCCGCAGGTGCCGGTGGAAGCCGTTCACCGCGCGCTGCGTGAAATCCACGAACGCGCTGACGCCGTGCGTCGCGAGCGTTTCCAGGAAATGGCCGCGGATGGCGAGAAATACCTGGAAGAGAACCGCGAGCGCGAAGGCGTGAACAGCACCGAATCTGGCCTGCAGTTCCGCGTACTGACCCAGGGTGAAGGCCCGATCCCGGCGCGTACTGACCGCGTTCGCGTCCACTATACCGGCAAACTGATCGACGGTACCGTCTTCGATAGCTCCGTCGCGCGCGGCGAGCCGGCTGAATTCCCGGTGACTGGCGTAATCGGCGGCTGGATTGAAGCGCTGACCCTGATGCCGGTAGGTTCCAAATGGGAACTGACCATTCCGCACAGCCTGGCCTACGGCGAGCGCGGCGCGGGCGCATCCATTCCTCCGTTCAGTACCCTGATTTTTGAAGTTGAACTGCTGGATATTATCTAAACAGCAGGTGCTTCCTCTCCCGCAGGGGGGAGGAGGCCGCTTTAAATAGTGTAAAACCCTTAAGTTATGAATTTGCTGGAACTTTATATTGCATATCGGCTTAATGGGTGTATTTTTGTGAGCTGTTTCGCGTAACCGGAGTGATATAACACTCACTTTAAACATAAAATTAACATTATATCTAAATCATAGTATTCATCCCTCCGATTCTTACCTAATATCGATAAACCCTCGTTCCAGGGTTAAGACGAATGAAGGGCCAGTAGAGCCCGAACAACACAGACAGGTACAACAGGAAAAATCACATGGTAGATCAGGTAAAAGTCGTTGCCGACGAACAGGCTCCGACTGAACAATCGCTGCGGCGAAATCTCACTAACCGGCATATTCAGCTTATCGCTATCGGTGGCGCGATCGGCACCGGGCTGTTTATGGGCTCGGGTAAAACCATCAGCCTTGCCGGGCCGTCAATTATTTTTGTTTATATGATCATCGGCTTTATGCTGTTTTTCGTCATGCGCGCCATGGGTGAATTACTGCTGTCGAATCTTGAATATAAGTCGTTCAGCGATTTTGCCGCCGACCTGCTGGGACCCTGGGCAGGCTATTTTACCGGCTGGACCTACTGGTTCTGCTGGGTGGTCACCGGGATGGCGGACGTGGTGGCGATCACCGCCTACGCGCAGTTCTGGTTCCCGGGACTCTCCGACTGGGTCGCCTCGCTGGCGGTCATCCTGTTGCTGCTGGGCCTTAACCTCGCTACCGTGAAGATGTTCGGCGAGATGGAGTTCTGGTTTGCGATGATCAAAATCGTCGCTATCGTGGCGCTGATCGTCGTCGGCCTGGTGATGGTGATGATGCACTTCCAGTCACCGACCGGCGTGGAAGCCTCTTTCGCCCATCTGTGGAATGACGGCGGCTGGTTCCCGAAAGGCATCAGCGGATTCTTTGCCGGCTTCCAGATCGCGGTCTTCGCCTTCGTGGGCATCGAGCTGGTGGGAACCACGGCGGCGGAAACCAAAGATCCTGAGAAATCTCTGCCGCGGGCGATTAACTCGATTCCAATCCGCATCATTATGTTCTACGTCTTCGCGCTAATTGTGATTATGTCAGTGACGCCGTGGAGCTCAGTGGTGCCGTCGAAGAGCCCGTTCGTCGAGCTGTTTGTGCTGGTGGGGCTGCCGGCGGCGGCGAGCCTGATCAACTTCGTGGTGCTGACCTCGGCGGCCTCTTCCGCCAACAGCGGCGTGTTCTCCACCAGCCGTATGCTGTTCGGTCTGGCGCAGGACGGACAGGCGCCAAAAATGTTCGCTAAGCTGTCGAAGCGTGCGGTACCGGCGAAAGGCCTGACCTTCTCCTGTATGTGCCTGCTGGGCGGCGTGGTGATGCTGATGGTCAATCCGAGCGTGATCGCGGCGTTCACCATGATTACCACGGTGTCGGCGATCCTGTTTATGTTCGTCTGGACGATTATCCTGTGCTCGTATCTGGTCTATCGCAAAAAGCGCCCGCAGCTGCATGAGCAGTCCAAATACAAGATGCCGCTGGGCAAACTGATGTGCTGGGTGTGCATGGCCTTCTTCGCCTTTGTGCTGGTACTGCTGACGCTGGAAGCCGATACCCGCGAAGCGCTGATGGTGACTCCGCTGTGGTTTGTGCTGCTGGGGGCGGGCTGGCTGTTTGCCGGCAAGAAGCGTCTGGCGAAATAAAAAAATGTTCGGGAGAGATTTTTAACGTTGCTTGCAGCGGCCCGTCATAAAAAAGGCCACCCGGGGTGGCCAATAAGACTGACAATGTCGAGGGCGCCTGCGGGCGCCTTTTTTATTACTTTCCGGCGAGGGCACGCGGGAACAGCACGTTATTTTCGAGGCTGATGTGCTCCATCAGGTCATCAATCAGTTCGTTGATGCCGTTGTACATCGCTTTCCAGGTGGTGCAGGCTTCCGGCGGAGGCGTCACGTTCTGCGTGATGTGCTTAATCACCTCCAGCAGCTCGCCCGCTTCATCATGCTCGCTTTCCATGACGCTGATAGGACCGCCGGCCTGCGTTCCCATGCCCTGTTTGATCATCGGGAACAGAATCTGCTCCTCTTTCATCATATGGCTGGAAAGCTCCTGGTGCAGCATGGTCAGATACTTGGTCAGGCCCTTCGGAACGTTGGGCTTGTCGGCATGAACGCGCTCGACTTTGGTGGCCTGTAAAATTAGCTCCGGCAGCTGCTCACGATGCCTGTCGTGATAGCGAAAGATAATGTGATCGATGATGTCCGCGTAGGGCGCAGCCCGCCAGTCGCGCTCCACCGGCTCTTCCGCCAGTTTAGCCAGCTCGGCTTCAATCACCGCGACGTCCAGCTCTTTGCGCGACGCCGCGCGCTCCAGCGTCTGTTTGCCGCCGCAGCAGTAGTCCATATCATATTGACGGAACAGCGCGGAGGCGCGCGGAATTGTCAGCGCCAGCTCGCCTAAAGGTTGGTCACGGAAAGCCATAGCAGTTACCTCGTCATCAAGAATATAAGTTGTATTTTAAATGCATCTTATTTTCCTGGGAATACCCCTTTGGGATACCTGGCTATTTTTTCTCGCTGACCAGCTCCTGCAGCGCGGGCTTTTCCGGGCGGGCACGCACCGCAGACACCACGCCGAGCACCAGCAGCAGGATACCGCTGAAGGTCAGAAGCGGCGGCAGGCTCTGGCGCAAAATAAAGGTATACAGCAGTCCGGCAAGGGTTTCGAAGACAATCAGCGGCCCGAGGATCACCGTTGGCAGACGCTGGCTGGCGACGTTCCAGCACCACGCGCCGACCCATGAGCAGAAGATAGCGATCGCCAGCATCAGGGTGACAAATACCGCCGGACGCGGACCGAAAGGCAGCGGAAAGTCCGCGTGCTGGCCGTGCAGCCACCCGCAGGCGATGAGATACCCGGCCAGCGATACCGGCAGGGTGACCAGCGCCTGGGCGGTAGCCCACATCATCGGCGGTTTGTCCGGATTTTCCCGCAGCCAGCGGGCATTGCGCAGTGCGTACCAGGCCCAGCACACTACCGAGATTAGCGCCAGCGCGATACCGGAGCCGTAGCGCCAGGGGCTGAAATCGGGTAAACCCTGATGCAGTTCGGCAATATTGACGCACGCGAGGCCGAGGGCAATACAGACCAGCGCCGGAAACAGGCGTCGCCACGGCAGCTTGCCGTCGCGCTGGCTATAGAGCAGGTTAGCGAAAACCGGCAGCACAACCGGCAGGGTGCCGATAATCATCGTGGAGACCGGCGCGCCGGTACGCTGAATCGCGCTGGCCAGGCAGACGTAATAGATTAAGTTACCCATCATGGTCAGCCCCAGCGCCGTCCACCAATCTTTCCCGGTGAGCTGGCGCAGCCGCGCGCGGCCCAGCCAGGCCAGCGGCAGGGCGATCAGCCCCAGCGCCAGATAGCGTCCCATCGACTGTAAAACCGCCGGGTATTCCGGCACCAGTAAAGGACCCACGAATATCAATCCCCACATCAGCCCTGCCAGCAGGGCGTACAGCACACCACTAATCATCACGCCTTCCATTACTCTTTTCGTTGCCGACAGTGTAGGCGAGGCAAAAGCGGGAATATTGTATGAGGTTGCGCATTAGCGCGGGAGAACCTGCTTTTGATAACGCACCGGCGTAATGCCGTAGCGGCGGGTGAACGCGCGGGTCAGGTGCGACTGGTCGGTCAGTCCGGCGGCGAGGGCGACGTCGGCGGCGGGCATGCCGTGGGTGAGAAACGCTTTGGCGCGCCACAGGCGAATCGCCATCAGCATCTGGTGCGGCGTGACGTGAAAGTGCGCTTTGAACTGGCGTTGAAAATGGTATGGGCTGAGCGCTGCCACCTGCGCCAGCTCATCGAGGGTGACCGTACGCATATAGTTATCGTGCAGATAGTCGCGTACCCGCTCGAAGCGGTGACGGGCCTCGGGCAGCGCAGCGGCGTGATGGGCAAACGGACGGAAGGTATCGATTAGATCCAGCAGCAGACCCTGCTGCGCCAGCGGATCGTCGGTATGCCACAGGCCATAGATAAGATTGCCGATTTGCCGGGAGCGCAGCGGATCCTGGCGAACCACCTCGCTGAACCACCAGTGGCGTTCGCCGGTCACTTCTTCCAGCGTATCCGGGTCGAGATAAATCATCCGATAGCGCCAGCCGTCGGCGGTTTCCGCCTCGCCGGTGTGCAGCTCATCGGGGTTCATGGTGACGATAGAGTTGACCGAAGCCACGTGCTGGCTGCCCCGATAGCGAAAACGCTCGGCGCCGAGCTCGATCGCGCCGATACCAAAGGCTTCATGGGTGTGCGGTTCAAAGGCGTAGCGGGATATATGGGCATGATATAGCTCAACGCCGGGCAGCTGCGCCAGATGGCGGAAGCGCGCGCTGTCTCTTTCATCATTAAACTGTTCCGGTACGCCTTGCATGCGATAACTCCCGACGGACATCCTTTTATTATTGAGGATGGCCCGCCGGGATGCTACAAAAATTAACCACTATGTAACAGTTACAGAATGCCTTTGACGCTCTCTGCCAGCGTCGTGGTTGGGCGACCGATGAGCTTACTCAGAGTGCGGCTGTCGTCGAACAGACCGCCTTTGGAAGCGCCGGTATCGGAATCCGCCAGCATATCCGCCAGACCGGCAGGCAGCCCGACGCCCTTCAGCGCGGCGGCGAAGTCGGCTTCGCTGAGGTTTTGATACACCACATTTTTACCGCTTTGTTTGCTCAGCTCTGCGGCGAGTTCGCTCAGCGTCCACGCCTCATCGCCCGCCAGCTCGTACACTTTTCCGGCGTGGCCCTCTTCGGCGATAACGCGAGCGGCGGCGGCGGCGTAGTCTGCGCGGGTCGCGGAGGCGATTTTGCCGTTACCGGCCGCGCCGATAAACACGCCGTGCTCAATCGACGGCGGCGCGCTGGCGAGATAGTTTTCGGTGTACCAGCCGTTACGCAGCAGGGCATATGCAATGCCGGAGTCGGCGAGCATTTTCTCGGTGGCGATATGCTCATCCGCCAGCCCCAACGGAGAGGTATCGGCGTGCAGCAGGCTGGTGTAGGCGATAAATTTTACGCCGGCGGCTTTCGCGGCGTTAATCACGTTGCGGTGCTGGACGGCGCGCTGGCCGACTTCGCTGGACGAGATCAGCAGCAGTTTGTCTACGCCCTGCAGGGCGGCGGTTAGTGCGGCTTCGTCGCCGTAGTCGGCCTGACGAACCACTACGCCCTTTTGGCTCAGCGATTCGGCCTTCGCCGGGTTGCGCACGATAGCCACAACCTGGTCTGCGGGTACGGTAGTTAACAGATTTTCCAGGACGTGCTGGCCAAGCTGGCCGGTTGCGCCGGTAATTGCGATCATAGGTCTTCTCCTTCGTGTTCATTGGCAGTTGTGGTAAGCTAACACCTTAACTAACTTTTAGTAAGTACGTACAAAAAGGTAAGTATGAATATGGCGAATCTGACGCTGAGCGAGCAGCTACGCAACGGCAACCTGTTTGCCGAACAGTGCCCCTCGCGGGAAGTGCTCAAGCATGTGACCAGCCGCTGGGGCGTGTTGATTTTGGTGTCTCTGCGCGATGGCACCCATCGGTTTAGCGATCTGCGGCGTAAGATCGGCGGCGTCAGCGAAAAGATGCTGGCCCAGTCGCTCCAGGCGCTGGAACAGGACGGCTTTCTTAATCGCGTATCCTATCCGGTGGTGCCCCCGCACGTTGAATATAGTCTGACTCCGCTCGGTGAGCAGGTAAGCGAGAAGGTGGCGGCGCTGGCGGACTGGATTGAACTGAACCTGCCCGTGGTTCTGGCGAACCACGGGCAGGTAGCCTGAGGGTGATGCCTGGGTAGCCCCGGTAAGCGTAGCGCAACCGGGGAAGGGGCAATTACTGACTCAAATCCAGCTGATAAATGGCAAAACCGATATCGTCGGTGGCGACCTGACGCATTGGGTATTGCGCTTTCTCTTTGATAAACGCCGCGGCCTTATCGCCCGGAGAGGTTTCAAAGCGAATATCCAGCGGTACGCTGCTGTGGATCGGCGCCAGGCGCCAGTTGTTATCCGCCGCAGGATGGATCTCGCCGTTTTTCTTCGACTCCGCGCCAATCCACGCCGCCAGCACCGAGCGGTTTTCATCCGGTGAGGCGAACGCGATATGATCTTCGCCGGTGCCCTTGAATTTACCGCCGTAGGCGCGGTAGTTGTTGGTCGCGACGAGGAAAGTGGCGTTCGCATCGATCGGCTTGCCGTTAAAGGTCAGATGCTTAATTCGCTCGGCCTGCGGATTGACGCTGTTGCATTCGCCGTCGTAGCGCGCCGGCTGGGTGATATCAATCTGGTAGTTCACGCCATCAATGACGTCGAAGTTGTAAGTGCGGAAGCCGTCCCAGTTAATCAGCGACTGCGGCTTGCTGCTGGCGGGGTCAATCTGATTGAACTGCCCGGCGGAGCACTCCAGCCACTCTTTCACCTCTTTACCGCTCACTTTCATCACCACCAGGGTGTTGGGATACAGGTAGAGATCGGCGGCATTGCGGAAGGTGAGCTGACCTTTTTCCACTTCCACAAAGCTGGCCGGATCGTTTTTCCGTCCGCCGACTTTAAACGGCGCGGCGGCGGAGAGTACCGGCAGCTTCGCCAGATCCGGGTCGCCCTGAATATAGTGCTCCACATAGGCTTTCTGGGCCATGTTGACTACCTGTACGGTCGGGTCGTCCTGCACCAGCGCCAGGTAGCTGTACATATTATCCGAGGATTTACCGATCGGTTTGCCGACAAACTCGCGGGTGGCGTCATGGTCGGCTTTTAATACCGCCACCATGTTGCTGTCTTCTGCCGCCAGCGATTTCTTCGCCGCCGCATCGTAGATCGGGCGCGCTTCGGCTTTCGCTGCGCTGACCTGCCATTTGCCGCTGTCGTTGTTCAGAACCAGATCGACCACCCCAAGATGATCGCCCCACATGCCCGGCATCACCGCCGGTACGCCGTTCAGCGTACCTTTAGCGATATCCGCGCCTTTAATACCGGCAAAATCTTTGCTCGGGAAGACGGCGTGCGCGTGGCCGAACATAATGGCATCGACGCCGGGCACCTGGCTTAAATAGTAAACGGAGTTCTCCGCCATCGCCTGATACGGGTCGGCGGAGAGGCCGGAGTGGGCAATGACCACGACCACGTCCGCGCCTTTTTCACGCATTTCCGGGACAAATTTGCGCGCGGTTGCGGTAATGTCGTTGACGGTGACTTTGCCGCTGAGATTGGCTTTATCCCATGTCATAATCTGCGGCGGTACGAAGCCGATATAGCCAATACGCAGCGTCTGCGTTTTGCCGTCGCTATCCTGAACCTGGGTATCCTGAATCAGATAAGGCGTAAACATCGGTTTGCCGGTTTTGGCATCGATGATATTGGCGTTCACGTAGGGGAATTTCGCGCCGGCCAGCGCTTTGTGCAGGAAGTCGAGCCCGTAGTTAAACTCGTGGTTACCGAGGTTCCACACCGCATAGTCCAGGGTATTCATCGCTTTATAGACCGGGTGAACATCGCCCTCTTTCAGCCCCTTCGCCGCCATATAGTCGCCCAGCGGGCTGCCCTGAATGACGTCGCCGTTATCGACCAGCACGCTGTTTTTGGCTTCCTGGCGTGCTTTTTCAATCAGGGTTGCGGTGCGCACCAGGCCAAATTTTTCCGTGGCGCTGTCTTTGTAATAGTCAAAGTCCATCATATTACTGTGCAGATCGGTGGTTTCCATGATCCGCAAATCAACCGTCGCCGCATTTACGCTGGCGGCGATCAGCGTGGCCAGCAGCGTTGCGCTAAACTTAATCATCAGTGGCGTCCTTTTTTATGAGCAATGGCACAGAAGAAAATGTATTTACATTCTGTTGCTTACAGAAATGTGAATCATGCCAGAAAAGCGATGAATGAAACCGCCATCGTTATCACAGATAGCGGAACTCACAATGATGCGATATAAATAAAACAACGAGTTAACGCCACTGTAACCAGACGAGGTGGAGAATGTTAGAACAAGTATGTCAGCTTGCACGGAACGCGGGCGATGCCATTATGGAAGTTTACGATGGAAAACAGCCGATGGACATCGCCAGCAAGAAGGACGATTCTCCGGTCACGGCCGCGGATATTGCGGCGCACAAGGTGATTATCAGCGGCCTGCTGGCGCTGACGCCCGATATTCCGGTTCTGTCGGAAGAGGACCCGCCGGCCTGGGAGGTGCGCCAGCACTGGCAGCGCTACTGGCTGGTGGACCCGCTGGACGGCACCAAAGAGTTTATCAAGCGCAACGGCGAGTTTACCGTCAATATCGCTTTGATTGAAAACGGGAAACCGATCCTTGGCGTGGTCTACGCGCCGGTGATGAAGGTGATGTACAGCGCGGAAAAGGGCAAAGCATGGAAAGAGGAGTGCGGCGTTCGCAAGCAGATTCAGGTCCGCGATGCGCGTCCGCCGCTGGTGGTGATTAGCCGCTCCCACGGTAATGACCCGGAGCTGCAGGAGTATCTGGAGCAGCTTGGCGAACACCAGACGACCTCAATCGGTTCGTCGCTGAAGTTTTGTCTGGTCGCCGAAGGGCAGGCCCAGCTTTATCCGCGCTTCGGGCCGACCTCCACCTGGGACACCGCGGCCGGTCATGCGGTCGCCAGCGCCGCCGGGGCGCACGTTCACGACTGGCAGGGGCGTACCCTGGATTACACGCCGCGTGAATCGTTCCTCAACCCCGGCTTCCGGGTCTCTATTTATTAAGCAGCTTGTGCAGCAGGGCCACTACCTGCTGCACTTCCTCCTGGCTGAGCGCGCCGTCTTTAGCCCACTGTACGCGGCCGTCTTTATCCAGCACCACGATGGCCGAACTCTCTTCATTGAGCTGCCATGCTTTGCGGACCACACCGTTGCTGTCGACGATAAACTGCGACCAGGGGTAGAGCTGCTTGTTGCTCTCAATACTGCTGCGGACAAACACGCCTGAACCCGGGATAGCGTCATCGGTATTAACGATGGTGGTGGTTTGATAGCGATCGTGCGGGAGCTTCGCGCTCTTAATGGCTTCAATCAGAGTGGCGTTTTTTTCTTTTGCCGACGAGCGCCCGGCAATATGCTGCACGACGCGCACTTTCCCCGCCAGCTGCGCGCTATTCCAGCTTTTATAGCTAAACTTATCGTTATTCAGCACCAGCTCCCCTCGATCCGCGACGCCGACCGGCGCAACGCGCTGACCGTCGACAAAGTTGTGCGCCGAGGCGATCAGCGGGAACAGGAGACATGAAACGGCCAGTAATCTACGTAGGGTCATGGTGTTTCCTTTTATTATCTTTGCAGGTGATCCGACCACTTGGTCTTCTTTAATCATAAGTGCGATTTATGCGCATTACCCGCAATGATGGTGCCAGTTTGCGTGTTAACGCACAAATTCGTCCAAAATCGGCGACTTATACTATCTTCATCGGATGCCTGAAACGAAAACTCTGAATTATTGTCATCATAAGGTAAATAAACTTATACATACTGGGTATCACTCAGATTCTGGACTATAGTTTCAGGGCACTAAAATTTGCGCTTCCGGTACGTGGGCTAACTGTGGCACCACAGGAGCGTAACCCTGGCAGGAGACAACAATGAAAATTTTCCAACGCTACAATCCGCTACAAGTAGCGAAGTACGTGAAGATCCTGTTCCGTGGACGTTTGTATATCAAGGACGTTGGCGCTTTTGAGTTTGATAAGGGCAAAATCCTTATCCCGAAGGTGAAGGACAAGCTGCATTTGTCGGTGATGTCCGAAGTCAATCGTCAGGTTATCCGTCTGCAGACAGAGATGGCATAATCTGAAAAGTGGTATGGCTACACGGTAAAAAGGCGGCTCCCAACGGGAGCCGTTGATGTTTCTGGACCTACCCCTTCATTTCCGCATAGCGTTTGCGGTACTCGCCCGGCGGAATGCCGTTATGCTTGCGGAAAATGCGCGTGAAATAGACCGGGTCTCCATAACCTACCGACAGGGCGATTTTGTTAAGCGGCAGCGACGTGGTTTGGATCAGCCACTTTGCGCGGTTAATGCGCTGCGCCTCGCGCCAGGCGTAAACCGTTTGCCCCAGTTCATTTTTGAACAGATGCGCCAGCCGGGAGGGGGAGATAAAAACCATCGCCGCCAGGTTCTCAATCTTAATCTCCTGGGCAATATGTTCGTTAAGATAGTCGCATACGGCGTTAATCCGCGGATCGTGGGCGTGGCGGTTGCTGATCGGCTGTCGCTGAAAGCAGCTCAGGATCAGGCGCTCCAGCGCGTTCATCGCCAGCGCCTCCGACAGCGGGGCGGAAGCGGAGTGATGGCGGATGACCTCATAGAACAGATCGCGCAGGCTTTGCAGCTGCTCAGGATCGTTGACCGTGGTTTTGCCGATACCGTGCGCTGTTTGATCCCACTTTAGCCAGTCTATCCAGTAGGGGCGAGGGATAAAGTAGATCCATAAGTGATCCCAGTAGTCGCTGTGTTCGTCCCGTCCATAATGGTGGGGAACGCCGGGGGGAAAGAGCAGCAGGTCGTTTTCACGAAACAGAAGAGAGCCGTCGCCCGCTTTCGCGCGCGCCTGGCCGCGCAGGGTCAGATTGATGATGTAACCTTTCATTCCCTGCGGGCGGTTAATGTAGTAGTCCAGCTTTGAGCCACGGGTGATGGGAGTAAAGCCGGCGACGACCCAGGCGTTGAAGGTAAAGGTCTTCATCAATGGCGAGAAGTTCAGTAGCTCATTGATATCCAGTTCCATCGTTTCCCCCGCCCGAGTGCCGCCGCTCGCTTAACTTTCGATGATACTAAATTCCCATGCCCTGAGACGCAACGGCTGGCCGCAGTGAACTTTTTCCCCGCTCAGCAGCGCGTTACCCGATGTCTCGCTGATAAACGCCAGCGGATCGCCGGAGTAGTTAAACAGGAAGTGGATGCTATTGCCGTCGCGGTTGCGCATCTTTTTGACCACCAGCGGATAGCGGTAGGCCGAGGTGCGTGAACGCAGATCCAGACCCGCCGTCAGCCGGTCGAACAGCTGACTAATCAGCGTTTTTTGCGGCAGGAAGCCAACGTAAATCGCCCGGCCCTGGCCGTAATCCGCCTCGGTGGCGGCGGCAAAATCGCTCCATGCCGGATGCTGATAGCGCAGTAGCGTACGGGTACCGGCGTCCGGCGTCAGCAGCTCCATCCACAGCTCGGCCTGGTTATCTTTACTGCAATCAATGTCCGCGCTGCACGCGCTTACCGTCGTCTCTTCCGGCAGGGTGAACTGGCTGTAGCTCACGCCGCAGCTTTCGCGCAAAACTCCCGGCTGCGCGCCGCTGCGCACCTTCACGTTTTCATCGCTAAAGCCCGATTTAAAGCCGATCAGCGCTCTGCCGCCCTGTTCAATATAGCGGTTAATGCGCGTAAGCAGGCCATCATCCGCGGCGTAGAGTCCGGGTACGATCAGCACGCGGTAGCGCGCGGTTTCCTCGTTAACGTCGTGAATAATATCGAGGCTGATATTGTGGTCGTACAGCGCATCGTGGAAGCGGCGGAAAATATCGTTATAAATATTGCCCTGCGCGTCGCCGGGGCGGAACTGGTTGAGGGCGTCCATCGCCTCATTGCTGATCAGCAGCGCGACGTCGTTTTCCGCCTTCAGCTCCGCCAGCTGCGGCGACAGGCGGGCGAAGTCAGCTCCGATAGTGGTGGCCTCCTGCCAGGTCGCGTTGCGCGAAAAGTCATGGCTTAACAGCCCTTTCCAGTAAGTTTCGAACGCATTATGAATCGAATGCCAGTGCCAGTAGGAGACCATCGCCGCTCCCGAGGCCACGTGGCTAAAGGCCTGCAGGCGCAGCTGGCCAGGATAAGGGGTCCACTGGGCAAAGCCTTGCGCCTGGGTTTCCAGCACGAAGTAGTTGTTGCCCTGCTTGAGCGAGCGCGTAATGGCGCCGCCAAACGCGATTTCCCGCCCGGTCAGGTGCTTCTGGCTCGGGTGATAGATATCGACACCGGCAATATCCAGCGCCTGCGCCGCCGCAAAATGGTCGACTCGCGGCTGCACGCCGTAGGAGTAGCCGCGCCATTCAAAATCGAAGTTGTGGGTGACGAACTGATGCGGCTGGGCATATTCGCGCACGATCTCCGCCTGCCAGGCGAGATACTCCGTCACCTGCTGGCGCTGGTAGCGAGAGAACGCGCAGGCGAGGCTGGCGTTAATGGTATTCTCGACCGGCGGAAAATCCTGCCAGCTATCAATACGGTTGCTCCAGTAGTCCAGACCAAAATCGTTATTCAACCGGTCGAGATCGGGGTATTTTTCTCGCAGGCTGCGCACAAACCCCTCTTGCATATAGCGGCCGATATTATCGTAATGCTTGGTTTCATTATCCAGCTGCCAGCCAATAATTGCCGGATGTCGCTGCACGTGCGCCATTAGCGTACGAATAATCTTTTCGGCATAGCGGCGAAAGGTCGGGTTGACGATATCCATAATCTGGCGCGGGCCATATTTTTGCTGGCCATCGACGGTGGTGACCAGTATGTCCGGATGTTTAGCCGCCAGCCAGGTCGGGACGGCGTAGGTCGGCGTCCCGATAATCACCGCGATCCCCGCCTCATACATGGCATCCAGCACCCGGTCGATATGATAGAAGTTATATTCGCCCTCCCGGGGCTCGAGCGTACTCCAGGTCGATTCGGCAATGCGCACCACATTAATGCCCGTTTCCTGCATTAAGGCGATATCTTTCGCCAGCCGATCTTCCGGCATATATTCATCGTAATAGGCCACGCCATAAAATAAATCAGACATACAGGTTACCTCCTTAAATTAATGCGCGGGCGCCGGCTGCGGGGCAAAAGCGCGCGCTTTATCCAGCGTAATAAATGAAATCAGCGTAAAGCACAGGGCGATACCGCCGAGCACGATATAGCTGCTGGTAAAGCCCATGCTCTGGTACATATGACCGATGCCGGTAGAAAGGAAAATAGAGCTAAAGCTTTTCGAAAACTGGAAGCCGATTAAATAAACCGTGGCTGATAGCAGCGGGTTGAAGTTGGCGGTGATATATTTCAGCGCGGCGACGAGTAATACTGAACTTTCAAAACCGTGCAGCAGTTTAATCAGGCTAATGGACACAGGACCCATAGCCCAGGCCGAGCCGATAATGCGCAGACTCATAATCATTCCGCAGTACAGCAGCGCATTTTTCGGGCCGATTTTATTCACGAACCATGGGGCGAAGAACATCACCACCGCATCAAGGAAAATCTGACCGGTGGTTAAATAGCCGAACACTTCCGCGCCGCGCGCTTTGCTCTCAAAGAAGTGGCTGTAATAGATGGCGAACTGCTGGTCGTAGGTTTCATATACTGCGCCGACGCCAATCGTGTAGATCGCGAAGAACCAGAATTTCTTCATTTTCAGCAGCGAGGCGGCGTCGCTCAGGGTAACCGGCGAGGCTTTACGACTCTGCATCGCGTCTTGTTTATGCGCGCTGATCTGCATTTTCCAGACAATGACCAGCAGGCATACGCCGGCGCAGCTGGCCAGCCAGAAAATCATGTTCTGGTCGATGCCGTAGAGCTTGCCTGCCGCGAAGGTGCCAATAGCCGCGCCAATGCCGCCAAACATTCTGGCGCGACCAAACTCAAAGCCGGAAGCGCGGCTGACTTTATCAATGTAAGCTTCGCAAATACCGCAGCCTGCGCCGTAGGCCATGCCAATATAAATACCGCCGGCCAGCGCCCCGAGAAAAACGTTAACTTTTAATAATGGCGCAAAGACGTAGATCCAGTAAGGGGCGAAAAGGGTAATAATGATGGCCAGCATCCACATCAGGTTTTTACGATAGACGAGCCTGTCGGAGATGAACCCGAATAATGGTTGAACGCAAACGGCAATAACCGCAGTAAAGGAATAAACCAGACCGACATCAGTGTAATTAATACCGATGGTTTCCGTTAACCACAATGATAAATAAGGATAGCAGCATCCCCAGCCAATAAAGAAGAACAGGAAGAACAGACAGCTTATATAGTAGTTTTTATTTGATTCTATCATGGTAACCCTCGCTTCCTTTATTCAGGAATATGATCGTGTAGTCGCGAGCAAAGTTACCTTTTTGCGAAGCGGGGAGTCATGAACGTTTCGCTATGGAGCAGTAAAAATCTGCTATCGCCCGAGGGGCGTGAGCCGCCTCACATTCGGGCAATAAAAAAGGCGGATTTTCATCCGCCTTATCGGTTCGTCAAACGCGTTACGCCGACTCTTTATCGCTATTCGCCGCGTCCGGTAGCTTGGGCACCAGCACCGTCGGCTTATTGTCGATACGGGTCACCAGCAGCTGATCGATGCGGTAGTTATCGATATCCACCACTTCGAACTTATAGCCGGAAAATTTCACCGCGTCGGTCCGCTTGGGAATTTTACGCAGCATAAACATCATAAAGCCGCCAATGGTCTCGTAATTGCCGGACTGCGGGAAATCATCGATATCCAGCACCCGCATCACGTCATCAATCGGCGTTCCGCCGTCGATGAGCCAGGAGTTTTCATCGCGCGCGACGATCTGCTCTTCCAGCCCCTGGCCGACGAGGTCGCCCATCAGGGTGGTCATCACGTCGTTCAGGGTGATAATCCCGACCACCAGCGCATACTCGTTCATGATCACGGCGAAGTCTTCACCGGCGGTTTTAAAGCTTTCCAGCGCTTCAGAGAGCGTCAGGGTATCCGGGACAATCAGCGTATTGCGAATCTGCACGCCGCCGGTCAGCACCAGGCTCTGGTTCGCCAGCACGCGGTTCAGCAGATCTTTAGAATCAACGTAGCCGATGATGTGGTCGATATCTTCGTTACACACCAGGAATTTGGAGTGCGGATGCTCCGCGACCTTATTTTTCAGGCTCTGCTCATCCTCATGAAGATCGAACCAGATGACGTTTTCACGCGAGGTCATGGATGAAGGCACGGTGCGCGATTCTAGCTCGAACACGTTTTCAATCAGCTCATGCTCCTGCTTACGCAGCACCCCGGCCAGCGCGCCGGCTTCCACGACGGCGTAAATATCATCGGAGGTAATGTCGTCTTTACGCACCATCGGAATTTTGAACAGGCGGAAGATGTTGTTGGCCATGCCGTTAAACAACCACACCAGCGGGCGGAAGATAAACAAGCAGAAGCGCATCGGGTTGATGATGCGTAAAGCGACGGCTTCAGGCGCAATCATACCGATGCGTTTCGGAGTCAGGTCAGCAAACAGAATGAACAGGCTGGTGACCAGGGTAAAAGAAATAATAAAGCTCAGCTGCTCGGAGAGCTCCGGCGACAGATAGCGGCTCAGCAGGCCGTAGAAAGCCGGTGAAAACGCAGCATCGCCGACGATACCGCCGAGAATCGCCACCGCGTTGAGACCGATTTGCACCACGGTAAAGAACATACCGGGGTTTTCCTGCATCTTCAGCACGCGTTGAGCGTTGATGTTGCCATCATCGGCTAGCAGCTTGAGTTTGATTTTACGTGATGCGGCCAGCGAGATTTCCGATATCGAAAAGAACGCACTGACGGCTATCAGACAGAGTATGACTAAAATACTGTTTAACATATCTTATCTGACCGTTGAGATCAGATCCTCGGAAGGGAAGTGGATAACGCTAAGTGGAATTCACAAAAAGCCGGTCCGAAGGCTCTGGACCGGCGATAGCACGGCGTAGTATAGCGTAAGGTACTGTAAAGCCGCCAGAGCGTAAATTATTCAATCCGGCGGCCTGCGGGAACCACGCGGCGGCATCAGGCCTGCGGCGGCAAACAAACGCCGATTCCGCCGATACCGCAGTATCCGTACGGGTTTTTATGCAGATACTGCTGGTGATCGTCTTCGGCATAATAGAACGGCTTCGCCGTCGCTATCTCGGTGGTGATCGTCCGGGTGTCGTTCGCTTCATTCATTGCCGCCTGGAAACGCGCCAGGCTGGCCTGTGCCGCCTCGCTCTGCTCCGGCGTCAGCGGATAAATCGCGGAACGATACTGGGTACCGCGATCGTTACCCTGCTGCATACCCTGCGCCGGGTCGTGGTTTTCCCAGAAGACCTGGAGCAGCTGCTCATAGCTGATAACCTGCGGATCGTAGACCACGCGCACCGCTTCGGCGTGGCCGGTCTCGCCGCTGCACACTTCGCGGTAGGTTGGGTTTGGCGTATAGCCGCCGGTGTAGCCGGCGGCGGTACTGTAGACGCCGGGCAGCTGCCAGAACAGGCGTTCGACGCCCCAGAAGCAGCCCATGGCGAACAGAGCGATTTCCATTCCTGCGGGAACGTTGGTCATCGAGTGACCATTGACGGCGTGGAGCGTAGCCACCGGCATCGGCGTGTTGCGTCCCGGCAGCGCGTCCGCTTGGGCGACAAGATGCGTTTTATCAAATAGACTCACGGTGGGCCTCTCAAAACAGAAAATGTGGTTAAGGTTGTAACCAAGCGCGTCTTTTAACACAATAAACGCGCTTAATACGTCTAGATTTAAACATAAGAATTATTTGGGATAACGTCTATTTTTCAACCCTTGATTGTTAGGGTTTTGTTAAGCCGTGGAGCGGCGCTTTCGTTTCCTTCGGGGGGAAACAAGGATATTCAGGAGAAAACGTGCTACAAATCCGCCAGTTATGTATCACCAGCCTTTTGCTGGTCAGCGGGGTCGCCAGCGCAGCGAGCGTGCGTTTGCAGGTTGAGGGGTTATCCGGGGAACTGGAAAAAAACGTCCGCGCCCAACTATCTACGATCCAGAGCGATGAAGTCACGCCGGACCGGCGCTTTCGCGCGCGCGTTGATGATGCTATCCGCGAAGGCCTGAAAGCGCTCGGCTACTACGAACCGACGATCGATTTTGATTTACGTCCGCCGCCGGCGAGGGGCCGCCAGGTCCTGATCGCCAAAGTCACGCCCGGCGAGCCGGTGCGTATTGGCGGCACCGAAGTGATTTTACGCGGCGGCGCCCGAACCGATCGCGACTATCTGGATTTGTTAAAAACGCGCCCGGCGATCGGCACCGTGCTGAACCACAGCGACTATGATGGCTTCAAAAGCTCCCTGACCCGCGTTGCGCTACGTAAAGGCTATTTTGATAGCGAGTTTAATAAAAGCCAGCTCGGCGTCTCTCTCGACCGGCATCAGGCCTTCTGGGATATCGACTACAACAGCGGCGAGCGCTACCGCTTTGGCCCGGTCACTTTTGAAGGCTCGCAAATTCGCGACGAATATCTGCAAAACCTGGTGCCGTTTAAGCAGGGCGACTACTACACCTCCCAGGATCTCGCCGAACTGAACCGCCGCCTGGCGGCAACCGGCTGGTTTAGCTCCGTCGTGGTGGCGCCGCAGTTTGAAAAATCCCGCCAGACCAAAATTCTGCCTTTGCAGGGCGTGGTCTCTCCGCGTAAAGAGAATACCGTTGAAACCGGGGTCGGCTACTCAACCGACGTCGGGCCGCGCGTCAAAGGCACCTGGAGAAAGCCGTGGATGAACTCCTACGGCCACAGCCTGACCTCCAGCCTCAGCCTTTCCGCCCCGGAACAGCAGCTTGATTTCAGCTATAAGGTGCCGTTGTTAAAAAGCCCGCTGGAGCAGTACTACCTGATGCAGGGCGGCTTTAAGCGTACCGATCTTAACGATACCAAAGCCGACTCTACGACCCTCGGGGTATCACGTTTTTGGGAGATGTCGAGCGGCTGGCAGCGCGCGCTGAACCTGCGCTGGAGCCTCGACCACTTTACCCAGGCCAACGTCACTAACACCACCATGCTGATCTACCCCGGCGTGTCGGTGAACCGTACCCGCTCGCGCGGCGGCCTGATGCCGACCTGGGGCGATTCGCAGCGCTATTCGGTGGACTACTCCAACACCATGTGGGGCTCGGACATCAACTTTATCGTGATGCAGGCGCAGGACGTCTGGATCCGCACCCTGTATGACCGCCACCGCTTCGTGGTGCGCGGCAATCTTGGCTGGATTGAGGCCGATAACTTCAGCAAGGTCCCGCCGGATCTGCGTTTCTTCGCCGGTGGCGACCGTAGCATTCGCGGGTATAAATACAAATCTATCTCGCCAAAAGATGATGACGGCAAGCTGATGGGGGCCTCGAAACTGGCCACCGGCTCGCTGGAGTATCAGTACAACGTGAGCGGCAAATGGTGGGGCGCGGTGTTTGTCGATAGCGGCGAAGCGGTGAGCGATATCCGCGAGAGCAACTTTAAAACCGGCGCCGGCCTCGGCGTGCGCTGGCAGTCTCCGGTCGGACCAATCAAGCTGGATATCGCCAGACCGATCGGCGACAAAAAAGAGCACGGTTTACAGTTTTATATCGGTCTGGGGCCTGAATTATGAGTTTATGGAAGAAGATAAGCCTCGGCGTACTGATTTTTCTTGTGCTGCTGCTGGGGACGGTAGGATTCCTGGTGGGGACCACCACTGGCCTGCATCTGGTGATCAAAGCCGCCGACCGCTGGGTTCCGGGGCTGGAGATCGGCAAAGCGACCGGCGGCTGGCGCGATTTGACGCTGGAGAACGTGCGCTTTGAGCAGCCGGGCGTGGCGGTCACCGCTGGCCAGTTCCACCTCGGCCTCAAGCTGCGCTGCCTGTGGGACAGCAGCCTGTGCGTCAACGATCTTTCTCTGCGCGATATCTATGTGGCGATCGATACCAGCAAGATGCCGCCGGCGGCGCCGGTTGAAGAAGAAGATAGCGGCCCGCTGAATCTCTCCACGCCTTATCCCATCACCCTGAGCCGGGTGGCGCTGCATAACGTCAACGTAAAAATTGACGATACCGCCGTCTCGCTGCGCGACTTTACCAGCGGTCTGAACTGGCAGGAGAAAAACCTGACCCTGACGCCGACCTCCCTGCAGGGGTTGCTCATCGCGCTTCCGAAGGTGGCGAAGGTGGCCCAGGAGCAGGTGGTCGAGCCGAAAATTGACAATCCGCAGCCGGAAGAAAAGCCGCTCGGCGAGACGATGAAAGATCTGTTCTCGAAGCCGGTGCTGCCGGAAATGACCGACGTCCATCTGCCGTTGAATCTCAATATTCAGGCCTTCCGCGGCGAGCAGCTGCGTCTCACCGGCGATACCGATATCACCATCTATAATCTGCTGCTCAAAGTCAGCAGCATTGATGGGCAGATGAAGCTGGACGCGCTGGACGTGGACTCCGACCAGGGCAAAGTCACGGCTTCCGGCAACGCCCAGCTGCAGGATAACTGGCCGGTCGATATTACCCTCAACAGTACGCTGAATATTGATCCCCTGAAGGGCGAGAAAGTGCAGCTGAAAGTGGGCGGTGAAGTCCGTAAGAAGCTTACGCTCGGCGTGGATTTAAACGGTCCCGTGGCGATGACCCTACGCGCCGAAACGCAGCTGGCGGAGGCGGGGCTGCCGCTGGATATGGAGATTAAAAGCAAGCAGCTTTACTGGCCGTTCACCGGCGAGAAAGCGTATCAGGCTGACGATCTCCTGCTGAAATTTAACGGCAAGATGACCGACTACACCCTGACTTTCAGCACCGCGGTCAAAGGGCAGTCGCTGCCGCCGGCGAAGATTAACCTCGACGCCAAGGGCAACGAGCAGCAGGTCAATCTTGATAAGCTGACCGTCGCCGCTCTCGAAGGGAAAACCGAACTGAAGGCGCTGCTCGACTGGCAGCAGGCGATCAGCTGGCGCGGCGAACTGACGCTTAACGGTATCAACACCGCTAAAGAGGTGCCGGACTGGCCGTCGAAGCTCAACGGCCTGATTAAGACCCAGGGCAGCCTGTACGGCGGCAGCTGGCAGATGTCGGTACCGGAGCTGAAAATCACCGGTAACGTGAAGCAAAATAAAGTCGATGTGAGCGGGTCGCTGCAGGGCAACAGCTATATGCAGTGGAAAATCCCCGGTCTGCATCTGGCGTTAGGCCCCAACAGCGCTGACGTGAAAGGCGAGCTGGGGGTCAAAGATCTTAACCTTGACGCCACCATTGACGCGCCGCATCTCGACAACGCCCTGCCGGGCCTGGGCGGGACGGCGAAGGGGCTGGTGAAAGTTCGCGGCACCGTCGACGCGCCGCAGCTGCTGGCGGACATCACCGCCCGGGCGCTGCGCTGGCAGGAGCTGTCGGTGGCCCAGGTGAACGTGAAGGGTGATGTGAAGTCAACCGACCAGATTGGCGGTAGCCTCGACGTGCGCGTGGACCGTATCAGCCAGCCGGGCGTCAATATCAGCCTGGTGCAGCTCAATGCGAAGGGCAACGAGAAGCAGCACGACCTGCAGCTGCGGGTGCAGGGCGATCCGGTCTCCGGGCAGCTGTCGCTGGCGGGGAGCTTTGACCGCAAAGCGGAGCGCTGGAGAGGCACGCTGAGCAACACCCGTTTCCAGACCCCGGTGGGGCCGGTGGCGCTGACGCGCAATATCGCGCTGGATTACCGTAACCTCGAACAGAAAATCAGCATCGGGCCGCACTGCTGGACTAACCCGAACGCCGAGCTGTGCGTACCGCAGACCATCGACGCCGGGGCAAGCGGGCGCGCGGTGGTGAACCTCAACCGTTTCGACCTCGCGATGCTGAAGCCGTTTATGCCGGAGGCGACCCAGGCCAGCGGCGTGTTTAGCGGCAATGCCGATGTGAGTTGGGACACCACCAAAGAGGGGCTGCCGCAGGGCAAAGTGACGCTGAACGGGCGTAACGTGAAGGTCACTCAGACGGTCAACGACGCGCCGCTGCCGGTGGCTTTCGATACTCTCAACCTCACCGCCGATCTGCATAATAATCGCGCCCAACTGGGCTGGCTGATTCGCCTGACCAACAATGGTCAGCTGGACGGGCAGGTGCAGGTCACCGATCCGCAGGGCCGACGCAATCTGGGCGGCAACGTCAATATCAACAACTTCTCGCTGGCGATGATTAACCCTATCTTCTCGCGCGGCGAAAAGGCGGAAGGGAGACTGAATGCGCGCCTGACGCTTGGCGGCAACCTTCAGAGTCCGCAGCTGTTCGGTCAGATGCAGCTGAATGGCGTTGATATTGACGGTAACTTTATGCCGTTCGATATGCAGCCGAGCCAGCTGGCGATGAATTTCACCGGTACCCGCTCGACCCTACAGGGAACGGTGAATACCAGCCAGGGCCACATCGCGCTTAGCGGCAACGCCGACTGGACGCAGATTGACAACTGGCGCGCGCAGATTGCGGCGAAGGGCAGCCGGGTACGGATAACCGTGCCGCCGATGGTGCGCCTGGATGTCTCGCCGGACGTGGTGTTTACCGCCACGCCAAGCCTGTTTAACCTGGATGGCAGCGTTGATGTGCCCTGGGCGCGTATCGTGGTCAACGAAGTGCCGGAAAGCGCCGTTGGGGTCTCATCTGACGAAGTGATGCTGGATAAAAATCTGCAGCCGATTAAGCAGCAGAGCGCCGGTATCCCTATCAACAGCAACCTGACGATTCACGTAGGCAACAACGTTCGTCTCGATGCCTTCGGTCTGAAAGCGCGTCTGACCGGCGATTTGAAAGTGGCGCAGGATAAACAGGGGCTGGGACTGAACGGGCAGATCAACATCCCGGAAGGCCGCTTCCATGCCTACGGCCAGGATCTGATCGTGCGTAAAGGCGAGCTGCTGTTCTCCGGTCCGCCGGATCAGCCGCTGCTGAATATCGAAGCCATTCGTAACCCGGACGCCACCGAGGACGACGTTATCGCCGGCGTTCGCGTGACCGGCTCGGCCGATCAGCCGAAAGCGGAGATTTTCTCCGATCCGGCGATGTCGCAGCAGGAAGCGCTCTCTTACCTGCTCCGCGGGCAGGGTTTAGGCAGCGGACAGAGCGATAGTGCGGCAATGACCTCCATGCTTATTGGTATGGGGGTTGCACAAAGTGGTCAGGTTGTGGGTAAAATCGGCGAGACGTTTGGCGTAAGCAATCTGGCGCTGGATACCGAGGGAGTGGGCGACTCCTCCCAGGTGGTGGTCAGCGGCTATGTGCTGCCCGGTCTGCAGGTAAAATATGGGGTAGGGATCTTTGATTCCCTGGCGACGTTGACGTTACGTTATCGCCTGATGCCTAAGCTATATATGGAAGCTGTGTCTGGTGTAGACCAGGCTCTCGATTTGCTCTATCAGTTTGAGTTTTAGCAATGCGAATATTTGTTTACGGCAGTTTACGACGCAAACAAGGCAACAGCCACTGGATGACCAACGCTCAGTGGCTGGGCGATCATAGTGTCAATGATTATCAACTGTACAGCCTGGGCCACTATCCAGGCGCGGTGCCCGGCGATGGCACGGTACATGGTGAAGTCTATCGTATTGACGCATCGACGCTGGCTGAATTGGATGCGCTGCGTACCAAAGGCGGCGAGTATGCTCGTCACCTGATCCAGACGCCCTACGGTAGCGCCTGGATGTATGTCTATCAGCGCCCCGTTGAGGGCTTCACGCGGATAGAAAGCGGCAACTGGTTGGACAAAGACCAGTATTAATAACGATAACGCCACCTTCGGGTGGCGTTGTTTTTTGCGGGGGTAACTTTTGTCGCCCCGCCAAGGCGCGTTAGTTGCTAACCGGGAAATGGCTCAATATCCCAAATAAAAACACCGCCCGGAGGCGGTGTTTTCGCTAACCTGAGTGCGGCAGAATTACTTCTTAGCGCGCTCGAAGGAAGCCACGATTTCAGCTTTCGCCGCTTCGGCGTTGTCCCAGCCGTCAACCTTAACCCATTTGCCCGCTTCGAGGTCTTTATAGTGCTCGAAGAAGTGGGTGATCTGCGCTTTCAGCAGTTCCGGCAGGTCGTTCACATCTTTGATGTGATCGTACTCTTTGCTCAGCTTGGTGTGCGGTACCGCAACCAGCTTCGCATCTTCACCGGATTCGTCGGTCATTTTCAGTACGCCGACCGGACGGCAGCGGATGACTGAACCTGGCTCCAGCGGGTACGGCGTCGGGACCAGAACGTCAACCGGGTCACCGTCCAGGGAGAGAGTGTGGTTGATGTAGCCGTAGTTGCACGGATAGAACATCGCCGTGGACATGAAACGGTCAACGAACAGTGCACCGCTCTCTTTGTCGACTTCGTATTTAATAGGATCTGCGTTCGCCGGGATCTCGATCACGACGTAGATGTCTTCCGGCAGATCTTTGCCCGCAGGTACGTTGAGTAAGCTCATGTCTGTTTCCTTTAAAATGTATGGCAAACAAGTGCCCGGTATTATAGCCAACTCGCATCGAATGTCTTCGCTTCTTTTTCTCCAGAACGGGTGGGGGGAGTCTGAATTTTTCCCCGCTATACAGCCTGAAAATCCATAAACATAGCCGCATACTGAATAAATTTATGTAACCGTTTTCATTGCATATGCTTGATATCTCAAAGCGTGAAAAATTTCGTCATAAACGGCGAAGCTCGCGCGGGTCGCGAAGCCTCACCGGCTCTCCGCTGCTGAAAAGCGTATCGATTAACATCTAATTAACTTTTTTGAAGTGTGATGTAACGCATTCAGTTACATCTCCGATTGTCTATAGTTTGTTCGCCGGTGAGGCTTTAACCAACAATAACCCTACGAGGATCCTCTTATGTGGAAGCGCTTACTTCTTGTCACAGCAGTTTCCGCAGCTATGTCGTCTATGGTCATGGCTGCCCCTCTTACCGTAGGTTTTTCGCAGGTCGGTTCTGAATCCGGCTGGCGTGCGGCCGAAACCAACGTCGCGAAGAAAGAGGCCGCGAAGCGCGGCATCACTCTGAAGATTGCCGACGCCCAACAAAAACAGGAAAACCAGATTAAAGCCGTACGCTCCTTCATCGCTCAGGGCGTCGATGCCATCTTCATCGCTCCGGTAGTGGCGACCGGCTGGGAGCCGGTACTGAAGGAAGCGAAAGAAGCCAAAATCCCGGTATTCCTGCTCGACCGCTCAATTGATGTCAAAGACAAAGATCTCTATATGACCACCGTTACCGCGAACAACGTGCTGGAAGGCCAGCTGATCGGTGAGTGGCTGGTGAAAACCGTCGACGGCAAGCCGTGTAACGTTGTTGAACTGCAGGGCACCGTGGGGGCCAGCGTGGCGATTGACCGCAAGAAAGGCTTCGCTGAAGCCATTTCTAAAGCCTCCAATATCAAAATTATCCGCTCCCAGTCCGGCGACTTTACCCGCAGTAAGGGTAAAGAAGTGATGGAGAGCTTTATCAAAGCGGAGAACAACGGCAAGAACATCTGCATGGTTTACGCCCATAACGACGACATGGTGATTGGCGCCATTCAGGCGATTAAAGAGGCCGGACTGAAGCCGGGCAAAGATATCCTCACCGGCTCTATCGACGGGGTGCCGGATATCTATAAAGCGATGATGGCCGGCGAGGCTAACGCCAGCGTTGAGCTGACGCCGAATATGGCCGGCCCGGCGTTCGATGCGCTGGAGAAATACAAAAAAGACGGCACCCTGCCTGAAAAAGTCACCATCACCAAATCGACCCTTTATCTGCCGGATACGGCGAAAGAAGAGTTAGAGAAGAAGAAAAATATGGGCTACTAAGTAGCGAAAAACAGGCACGCTCCCGGTGGCGCTATGCGCTCCGGGCGACAGGTTCATCGCCGTCTGCGGATTGAGTAGCCCGGACAGGCGCGCAGCGCCGCCTCCGGGATTTTCCCGGTCGCTAAAGCGCGGCTGAGCTCCCTCTCCCTGCCGGGGAGAGGGTTAAGGTGAGGGGAGAGCATGAACGGCGAACAACATCAGGAAATCCTTCGTACTGAAGGGCTAAGCAAATTTTTCCCCGGCGTGAAGGCGCTGGATAACGTTAATTTCAGCCTGCGCCGGGGCGAAATCATGGCTCTGTTAGGCGAAAACGGCGCGGGTAAATCCACCCTGATTAAAGCGCTTACCGGCGTCTACCACGCCGACCGCGGGGCAATCTGGCTGGAAGGCCGGGAAATCTCGCCAAAAAATACCGCCCACGCCCAGCAGTTGGGGATCGGCACCGTCTATCAGGAAGTGAACCTGCTGCCTAACATGTCGGTGGCGGATAATCTGTTTATTGGCCGCGAGCCCCGGCGCTTTGGCCTCCTGCAGCGCAAAGAGATGGAAAAACGCGCCACCGCGCTGATGGCGTCCTACGGTTTTTCTCTCGATGTCCGTGAACCGCTGAACCGCTTTTCGGTCGCCATGCAGCAGATTGTCGCGATCTGCCGGGCAATTGACCTGTCAGCAAAAGTGTTAATTCTTGATGAACCGACCGCCAGCCTGGATACCCAGGAGGTGGAAATGCTCTTCACCCTGATGCGCCAACTGCGCGATAGCGGCGTCAGCCTGATTTTCGTCACCCACTTCCTCGACCAGGTTTACGCCGTCAGCGACCGCATCACCGTTCTGCGTAACGGCGGTTTTGTCGGCTGCCGGGAAACCCGCGAGCTGCCGCAAATTGAACTGGTGAAAATGATGCTGGGCCGCGAGCTGGAGCATAACGCCCTGCAGCGCGCGGGCCGCACCCTGCTGAGCGATAAGCCGGTGGCCGCCTTCGAAGATTTTGGCAAAAAAGGCACTATTGCACCGTTTAATCTGCAGGTCCGTCCCGGTGAAATCGTCGGTCTGGCAGGACTGTTAGGCTCAGGACGCACGGAAACCGCGGAAGTCATTTTCGGCATTAAACCCGCCGACAGCGGCAAAGCGTGGATCAAAGGCAAGCCGCAAACCCTGCGCTCGCCGCATCAGGCATCGTGCCTCGGGATCGGCTTCTGTCCGGAAGATCGTAAAACCGACGGCATAATCGCCGCCGCCTCGGTGCGGGAAAATATCGTTCTCGCGCTACAGGCGCAGCGCGGCTGGCTGCGGCCGATTAGTCGCCGCGAACAAAATGAGATTGCCGAACGTTTTATTCGTCAACTCGGTATTCGTACCCCCAGCGCTGAACAGCCGATCGAATTTCTCTCCGGCGGTAATCAGCAGAAGGTGCTGCTCTCCCGCTGGCTGCTGACGAAGCCGCAGTTCCTGATCCTCGATGAACCGACCCGCGGTATTGACGTTGGCGCCCACGCCGAAATCATCCGCCTGATCGAAACCCTGTGCGCCGATGGCCTGGCGCTGCTGGTCATCTCTTCAGAGCTGGAAGAGCTGGTGGGTTACGCCGATCGGGTGATTATCATGCGCGATCGCCAGCAGGTGGCGGAGCTGGCGCTGAGCGAGCTCTCCGTACCGGCGATCATGAACGCTATTGCGGCATAAGGAGTAACCGATGATGCCTCAATCTGTTCCGAAAAGCGGCCAGCCGAAACGGCGCTTTAACTGGCCAAAAGGGATGCCGCAAATTATTGCGCTGCTGCTGGTGCTGGTGGTTGACAGCCTGGTCGCGCCGCATTTTTATCAGGTCGTGCTCCAGGACGGGCGGCTGTTCGGCAGCCCGATAGACATTTTAAACCGCGCCGCCCCGGTGGCGCTGCTGGCGATTGGCATGACGCTGGTTATCGCCACCGGCGGGATTGACCTCTCCGTCGGGGCGGTGATGGCGATTGCCGGCGCAACGGCAGCGTCGATGACCGTGGCAGGGCACAGCCTGCCGATTGTGCTGCTGGCATCGCTGGGGGCCGGCGCGCTGGCCGGTCTGTGGAACGGCATCCTGGTGGCGGTGCTGAAGATCCAGCCGTTCGTCGCCACGCTGATCCTGATGGTCGCCGGGCGCGGAGTGGCGCAGCTGATCACCTCCGGGCAGATCGTGACCTTTGACTCACCGCATCTGGCGTGGCTGGGTAGCGGGTCGCTGCTGCTGTTCCCGACGCCGGTGATTATCGCCATCGTCACGCTGGCGCTGTTCTGGCTGTTTACCCGCAAAACCGCGCTGGGAATGTTTATCGAAGCGGTGGGGATTAACATTCGCGCGGCGAAAAACGCCGGGGTAAATACCCGCGTCGTCGTGATGTTGGCCTACGTACTCAGCGGCGTTTGCGCGGCAATCGCCGGGATTATCGTTGCGGCGGATATTCGCGGCGCGGATGCCAATAACGCCGGGCTGTGGCTGGAGCTGGACGCCATCCTGGCGGTGGTTATCGGCGGCGGCTCGCTGATGGGCGGGCGCTTTAACCTGCTGCTCTCGGTCATCGGGGCGCTGATTATCCAGGGCATGAATACCGGGATCCTGCTGTCAGGCTTCCCGCCGGAGCTTAATCAGGTAGTCAAAGCGGTGGTGGTGCTGTGCGTACTGATCGTCCAGTCGCCGCGCTTTATCAGCATACTGAAGGGGATGCGCGGCCATGATAAAACGTAATTTACCGTTAATGATTACCCTCGCGGTCTTCGTACTGGGATACCTTTACTGCCTGACCCAGTTTCCCGGATTTGCCTCGACGCGGGTGATCTGCAATATCCTGACCGACAATGCCTTTCTCGGGATCATCGCCGTCGGTATGACCTTCGTGATCCTCTCCGGCGGGATCGATCTGTCGGTCGGGTCGGTGATCGCTTTTACCGGGGTCTTTCTCGCTAAAGCGATCGGTTTCTGGGGGATTTCGCCGCTGGTGGCGTTTCCGCTGGTGCTGGTGATGGGCTGCGCCTTTGGCGCGTTTATGGGCCTGCTTATTGATGCGCTGAAGATCCCGGCGTTTATCATCACCCTCGCCGGGATGTTTTTCCTGCGCGGCGTCAGCTACCTGGTCTCGGAAGAGTCGATTCCCATTAATCATCCGGTCTATGACGCCCTTTCCGGACTGGCATGGTCCATCCCCGGGGGCGGGCGTCTGAGCGCGATGGGGCTGCTGATGCTGCTGGTGGTGATCGGCGGAATTTTTATGGCCCACCGCACCCGCTTTGGCAATCAGGTTTACGCCATCGGCGGCAACGCGACGTCGGCGAACCTGATGGGGATCTCCACGCGGAGCACGACGATCCGTATCTATATGCTCTCCACCGGACTGGCGACGCTGGCGGGGATCGTCTTCTCCATCTATACCCAGGCGGGCTATGCGCTGGCGGGCGTCGGCGTTGAGCTGGACGCGATTGCTTCAGTGGTTATCGGCGGCACGCTGTTAAGCGGTGGGGTAGGGACGGTGCTCGGCACGCTGTTTGGCGTAGGGATTCAGGGGCTGATTCAAACCTATATCAACTTCGACGGTACGCTCAGTTCATGGTGGACCAAGATCGCCATCGGTATTCTGCTGTTTATCTTTATTGCGCTGCAGCGCGGCCTGACGGTGCTGTGGGAGAATCGGCAGAGCTCGCCGGTCACAAGGGTGGGACACTGATTGGAGAATTTCCCCTCCCGTACGGCGGGAGGGGAAGAGGCGCGTTACGCGTCCGGGAACTCTTTAATAAAGTTCTCGACGTCTTCAACCATATGGTTGTTGCCGACGAAGAAAGAGCGGCGCTGGTGCAGGCTTTCCGGAATGATATCCAGAATACGCTCTTTACCATCGCTGGCTTTACCGCCCGCCTGTTCCGCGAGGAACGCCATCGGGTTGCATTCGTACAGCAGGCGCAGTTTACCGTCCGGGTGGCTGGCGGTGCTCGGGTAGAGATAGATGCCGCCTTTTAGCAGGTTGCGGTGGAAATCCGCCACCAGAGAGCCGATGTAGCGCGAGGTGTACGGGCGCTGGGTCTCTTTATCTTCTTCCTGGCAATGCTTGATGTACTTCTTCACACCCATCGGGAACTTGATGTAGTTACCTTCGTTAATCGAGTAGGTGTTGCCCTTTTCCGGGAAGCGCATGCGCTCCTGGCACAGGCAGAAGACGCCAAGGGACGGGTCGTAGGTAAAGGCGTGGACGCCGCAGCCGGTGGTATAAACCAGCATCGTCGAGGAGCCGTAAACCACATAGCCCGCGGCGACCTGTCGGTTGCCCGGTTGCAGGAAATCTTCTTCAGTAACGGGGGTTCCCACCGGCGTGACGCGGCGATAGATAGAGAAAATCGTTCCAACGGAGACGTTAACGTCGATGTTAGAAGATCCATCCAGCGGGTCCATCAGCACCACGTATTTGGCGTGTTCACATCCTTCAAAGACGACGATTTCATCTTCTTCTTCAGAGGCGATCCCGGCAACAATATCGCGTGCTCGCAGTGCGGCTTTCAACTTTTCATTGGCAAACAGGTCGAGTTTTTGCTGCACCTCGCCCTGAACGTTTTCAGCACCGCTGGCACCCAGGATATCGACCAGACCGGCCTTGTTGATATCGCGGTGGATGATCTTGGCGCCTAACTTTATCGCCGACAACAAAGCAGTAAGCTCGCCGGTTGCGTGAGAGAACTCGTGCTGCTTTTCGACAATAAATTCACCTAACGTTTTCATAACCCGTTCCCTGCATGTTTATGTGAAGTAAAACGAACATAACAATCTTAACAAAGAATAAAAAAAGTTCGCACAGGTGAATCGCGCCAGCAAAATACGGATTCGCCTTAAATGCATTTCTTTCACCCCCAACATCCCGGTAAACTGTGCTTCAGATAAGAGAAGGAAGTGACGAATGCGCATTCATATTTTAGGAATCTGTGGCACGTTTATGGGGGGGCTGGCGATGCTGGCGCGTTCCCTCGGTCATGAGGTAACGGGGTCGGATGCGAACGTCTATCCGCCAATGAGTACCCTGCTGGAAAATCAGGGAATTGAGTTAATTCAAGGATATGATGCCAGCCAGCTGGATCCGCAGCCGGATCTGGTAATTATCGGTAACGCGATGACGCGCGGAAACCCGTGCGTGGAAGCGGTGCTGGAAAATAATATCCCTTACATGTCCGGACCGCAATGGCTGCACGATTTCGTGCTGCGCGATCGCTGGGTGCTGGCGGTTGCCGGAACGCACGGGAAAACCACCACAGCCGGCATGGCGACCTGGATCCTCGAAGCCTGCGGCTACAAGCCGGGCTTTGTTATCGGCGGCGTTCCGGGCAACTTCGATGTTTCCGCGCGCCTTGGCGACAGCCCGTTCTTCGTGATTGAGGCCGATGAATACGACTGCGCTTTCTTCGATAAACGCTCCAAGTTTGTTCACTACTGCCCGCGCACGTTGATTCTCAATAACCTTGAGTTTGACCACGCGGACATCTTTGACGATCTGAAAGCGATCCAGAAACAGTTCCATCATCTGGTGCGCATTGTGCCGGGCAAAGGCAAGATTATCCTGCCGGAGAACGACATCAATCTGAAACAGACGATGGCGATGGGCTGCTGGAGCGAGCAGGAGCTGGTCGGCGAACAGGGCCACTGGCAGGCGAAAAAGCTCACCACAGATGCTTCCTCATGGGAAGTGTGGCTGGACGGCGAGAAAGTCGGCGAGGTGAAGTGGGCGCTGGTTGGCGAACATAATATGCATAACGGTTTGATGGCCATTGCCGCCGCCCGTCATGTCGGCGTGCAGCCTGCCGATGCGGCTAACGCGCTGGGCAGCTTTATTAACGCCCGCCGGCGTCTGGAGCTGCGCGGCGAAGCCAACGGCGTGACCGTGTACGACGATTTTGCCCACCACCCGACGGCGATTCTGGCGACCCTGCAGGCGCTACGCGGCAAGGTTGGCGGTACCGCGCGTATTCTTGCCGTGCTTGAACCTCGTTCCAACACCATGAAAATGGGTATCTGCAAAGACGACCTGGCGCCGTCCCTTGGCCGCGCGGACGAAGTCTTCCTGCTGCAGCCGCAGCATATTCCGTGGCAGGTCGCTGAAGTGGCTGACGCCTGCGTTCAGCCCGCGCACTGGAGCGCCGATGTCGATGCGCTGGTGGAGATGATTGTTAAAACTGCCCATCCGGGCGACCACATTCTGGTGATGAGCAACGGCGGATTTGGCGGCATTCATCAGAAGCTGCTCGATAAGCTGGCGAAAAAAGCCGAGGCGGCCGAGTAGGCTATGCTCCTCGTTTATCCGCCCTCCGCGCGAGGGCGGAGGGGTTTTGTGACCAGGATGGTTCATGTTGATTTCACAAAGAGTGACCTCTACCGATTCCGCGCATTTTCCCGCGCTTGACGCGCTGTACGGCAGGGCCTTCCCGTGGCATGAACAGCGTGAAGCCGAGGCTAAACAGCAGGCGCTTGATAATCCGCATTATGAACTGGAAGCCTGGTTCGATGATGGCCTGTTTATTGGCCTGAGCGGCTGCTGGCGGTTTACCGACTATGTCTATATTGAGCATCTGGCCGTTGACGACAGGTTACGATCGCGCGGCTACGGCAAGCGGTTGTTAGCTGAAATACTTCAGCGCGCGCCGCTGACCATTCTGGAAATCGATCCGCTGACCAGCGAGATCGCCCATAAGCGCCTGCGCTTTTATGACACCATGGGTTTTTGCGCGAATCCCTGGGCCCATCGCCACCCGAGCTATCATCAGGGGATCGCCGATCATGAATTGATCGTGTTGAGCTACCCGCAGCCGATTAATGAAGCGCAGTACCAGCGCTTTGCGCAGGATTTGCGTTTGGTGGTCATGGATCGGGCTGGTGCGGTCAAGGTTTTGTAGCCCGGATAAGGCGCTTCAAGCGCCGCCTGCGGGAAAGTATATCCAACGTGGCCTCTGAACCATTCCCCGGTGGCGGCTGACGCCTTACCGGGGCTACGAGTTACTGCCGTTTGCGGTTCGGTAGCCCGGACAGGTGCGCGGCAACGCCTCCGGGAAAGTATATCCACCGTGGCTTCTGAACTATTCCCCGGTGGCCTTACCGGGGCTACGGGTTTACTGCCGTCTGCGGTCCGGTAGCCCGGACAGGCGTGCAGCGCTGCCTGCGGGAAAGTATATCCACCGTGGCTTCTGAACTATTCCCCGGTGGCCTTACCGGGGCTACGAGTTACTGCCGTTTGCGGTTCGGTAGCCCGGACAGGTGCGCGGCAACGCCTGCGGGAAACAGCGCTACTCCTTCGCGATAGGCGTTTCGTTTTCCGCGACTTTGGTATCGCCCTGAATGGCCGCGATTTTCTTCTCCACGTCGGCAACCTGCTCGCTGCTGTGCAGCAGCGTATAGGTCAGATCAAACTGGGTGCTTGCCCCTGGCTGAAGCTGCTTAACGCGTTTTTGCTCGCGCTCAATGGTCACCGGATAGGCGTAGCTGGTGCCCGGCTCAATACCGGTTACGTAGCCCTGTTTCTCGGTATCGGTGTTTTTCCACAGCGTCAGCACCGGCAACTGGCGGGTATCAAACTGAATCGATGCCCCTTTATCGCCGGCTTTGTTGACCACGGCGGTCAGGGTTTGATGATTTTCATCCGCCAGCGGCTGCATATTAAACACCATTTCATCGAAACCTTTGGTTGGACCGGCGTAGGTTTGCCAGGTTTTTAAGCCGGCCTTGGCGTAGTCATTGAACGGACTGATGCTTGAAATCGGCGCCAGGAAGCGGGCCCCCTCTTCGAGGATCGGCTTGCCAAAGTTGCTGTGATAGATAATTTGATAGTCATGCGGATAGTCGGCATGGTTGGTTAAGACATCGTGCAGGCTGAAGCTGTTGCTGCCGGGTACATAGCGCAGCTCGGTCATGGTCTGCAGATCCGCTTTCTTAAACGTGCTCTCCTTCACCAGTCCGCGAACGCGAATTTCATACGGCGCGGCGTCCGCGACTTCCACTTCCACCTGTGAGGCCGGCGTGTTGCCAACTTTGCCGTGCAGAGTATAAATCTGACCGTCTGCGGTTACCGGGTGGCCGGTCCATTCATAGCCGCAGCGCACCATCATCTCATTGAACCCTTCCAGCCAGCCCAGCCCGTTACGGCTTTCGAGGTTTATGAATGCCGGGTTGACTACCTCTTTAACCGGCGAGTCCCAGCCCATTCGCGAACCAAACCCTTCGATTTTCAGCAGGTTCATGCCGCGGGTCGGGCTCAGGGTAATTGTCAGGCCGTCTTTGCTGTGGATGACGAGGATTTTGCTGCCTTCTTGTTTACCGCCGTGAAGGACTTTTTGCTCAATGCTGAAATTATGATCTTTAATCTTCAGCTGATCGCTGGTTATCTGCCAGTTTCCTTTATCCATGCCGCTTTCAGCGCTTGTCAGCACCCACGTTTTTGCTACTACTGGCCCAGAAACAAGCATAGCGATTACGGTTAAAGCTAATGTTTTTTTCATTTTTTATTCCTTTTGCTGAATCGATTGTGTCGCTGATGGAGGGAATTTAGTTGCAAGTGGATTATGAAAATGTGAAGTGTCTCACCTGGTGAGAAAATGGCCGTTTTTATATTTTTAAATGAGATTTAAATCGCGTTTTTTAGGCAATTATAAAAATGTTTGCTAAAAATATGTGATTTAAAGCGAAATAAGCTTTAACGATTCAGCTATTGTTGGCCACGGCTATGATGACGTCTGTGGAACCGATAAGGCCGCCGGGTTTTAATTACCTATGCGGCCCTGGTTGACTCTGCTTTACCGTTTAAGAAAAACGCAGCGGGGAGGCGATTAAGCGCCGTAGAATGCCTGGGTATAGAGCCCTTTGACATCCTGAACGGACGGATAGTTAGGGTTAGTTAAGGTGCAGGGATCGTCGACGGCATGGCGGCTCATTCTGTCGAGAACATTCACAAAGGTCACTTCATTGATTTCAACTTCATCGCACTGGCTTAGCGTTTTCGGCACGCCCAGACGTTGATTCAGCGCGTTGATCGCATCACTCAGGTTATTGATGCCTAAATCCGCTTCCAGCTGGCGATATTTTTTGGTGAACTTCGCGTTATATCGAATGATATAAGGCAACATAATCGCGTTCGCCAGCCCGTGGGTAATACCAAACTCGCCGCCAATTTTATGCGCCATCGCGTGGACTAATCCCAGCGAAGCATTAGTGAAGGCGATTCCCGCCAGCGCAGAGGCGTTGTGCATATGCATGCGGGCGTTTATATCATCAGGCGAGCGCCAGGCGGTTTCCAGATACTTAAACACCAGCCGAATCGCTTCTACCGCATAGGGATCGGTAAACGAGTTGGCCGCGGTGGACACATAGGCTTCAATCGCGTGGGTCAGAACGTCCATACCGGTGTGAACGGTGACGTGCGGCGGCATTTTTGCCGGAATTGTGGGGTCGAGAATAGCAATATCCGGCACCAGATCGGCGGCAACAATCGGGTGCTTAATATGATTTGCCGTATCGGTGATCACCGAGAACGCGGTGATTTCAGAGGCGCTGCCGCTGGTGGAAGGAATCGCTACAAACCGGGCTTTATTGCGCAGCGCTGGCATGGAGCCGACCGGGAGAATATCTTCGAACTTCAGCTGCGGATGCTCGTAAAAACACCACATGACTTTGGCGGCATCAAGCGCAGAGCCGCCGCCAATCGCCACTATCCAGTCTGGTTCAAAGGCCTGCATCTCTTTTGCGCCGCGCCAGACGGTTTTAATGGATGGGTTGGGTTCGACATTATCGATAATAATGCATTCCATCCCCGCTTTATTAAGTTCACTAACGGCTTTATCCAGAAAGCCAAAACGCTTCATTGAACTTCCGCCGGTGACTAATGCGGCTTTTTTACCGCTCAGCGTGGAAAGGTGTTCTAAAGCGTTTTCGCCGTAAATAATACTACGAGGAATTGAGAAGGCCTGGGTCATAGGAAACTCCATTTAATATTAAGGATTTTTTTAGTGTGCATTCGTCATTTTCGATTCAGCGACACGTGCAGAGTAAAAAAATCGAATTAATGCTCCAGATATCGCCGGAGCAATATCTGGAGGGAGCTTTTTCTTTTATCCGCCATATTTCCAGGAGGGAGGCGATGGCGGCAACTCGAATTAACTGGAGAATAAGCGGCGATTAAATCGTACCGTCCCAGGAGTCGACTTTTTCGCGTTTCGCTTCCTCTTCATCAAACCAGCGCGAGGTCACGCATTTTGATTCGGTGTAGAAACGTACGCCGTCTTTGCCCAGGCAGTGCAGGTCGCCGAAGAAGGACTGCTTATGGCCAGAGAACGGGAATACGCCGACCGGCACCGGGATACCGACGTTGATACCGACCATACCGCCGTGGGTGCGTTTCTGGAATTCACGGGCGTAGTAGCCGCTTTGGGTGAAAATAACCGAGCCGTTGGCAAACGGGTTATTGTTCATTAATTGCAGACCTTCTTCGAAGGTTTTCACCCGCTTAAAGCACAGCACCGGTCCGAAAATTTCCTGCGTGCCGACGCTCATCTCTTCGGTTACGCGATCCAGTATGGTCGGCCCGACGTAGAAGCCGTTTTCCTGGCCCGGCACCTTAATATCGCGACCATCGAGCACCAGCTTCGCCCCTTCCTCAATGCCTTTATTAATCCAGCCGATCACCGACCGTTTATGGTCTTTAGAAATCACCGGACCCATATCGGTATCGCGCAGATAGCCGGGGCCGATTTTCAGCTGTTTGGCTTTTTCGACGACGGCGGCAATCAGCTTATCGGCGATCTCTTCCTGCACCACGACGACCGGCAGCGCCATGCAGCGTTCGCCCGCGCAGCCAAACGCGGCGTTGATAATCCCCGCTGCGGTGCGGTTAATCGGCGCATCGGCCAGCACCAGGGCATGGTTTTTCGCTTCGCACAGCGCCTGAACGCGTTTGCCATGAGCGGCGGCTTTGGAGTAAACGTGCAGGCCCACGGAGGTGGAGCCGACGAAGGAGACGCCGTTGACGTCCGGATGGGTTAGCAATATATCGGCTTCGTTACGTGAGCAGGTCACCACGTTGATAACCCCATCCGGCACCCCTGCTTCCTGATAGAGCTTGGTGATTTCCATACAGGTCATCGGCGTCATACTGGCCGCTTTTATCACCATGGTATTACCGGAAGCGACGCATAATGGCGCCATCCATCCCATCGGGATCATCGCCGGGAAGTTAAACGGCACAATACCGGCGAACACGCCAATTGGCTCACGGTAAAGGTTGGTGTCGATCCCGGCAGAGGCGTCCATCAGGTTTTCGCCGGCCATGAGAGTGGGAATCGAGCAGGCAAGCTCGGTGCCTTCTTTCGCTTTTAAAACATCGCCCTGGGCGTCGCCCCAGGCTTTACCGTTTTCTTTTGCCACCAGCTCGGTTAAACGGTCCTGATGCTGGATTAATAATTCGCGAACGCGGAACATAATTTGCGAGCGTTTAATGGCTGGCGTATCTGACCACGCCGGAAAGGCTTTGCGCGCCGCGGCAACGGCATCCAGCACTTCTTGCTCGGTGCAGCAGGGGGCCTGAGCCATCACTTCCCCGGTACTTGGGTTATAGACGTCCATATAGCGTTCGGTCTGCGATACGCGCCATTGACCATCAACGAAATATTTCAGCCTTGGTACAGTAGTCATATTTTTCTCCATGATGATAGCTGTCGACTCTCTAAAATCTGGCTCTGACCGGCGGCGAACGGCTTAGCGCCGGGTCAGCCACTTTCGTGAATAGTGAATCCCTGATGATTACCGGGCGATTCACCTGCGGCGGCGCGGAAGATTTGGTCGACTTTCTCCTGAAGAAAGCCTGCAGACGCCTGGTTTTAATTAACAGAACTGACTGGCCAAAATACGCGCTCGCACCGTTTCGTTTCTCACGACTTAATGAAATTAATTTTTCATTATAATGATGTATGAAATAACAAAACCGTTTTGAGAGATGGATCAAAGATAAGCAAACTGCTGATAAAGTCAGCGTTATAAAGGCGGGTTTTGTTATTTAAGTTAATGAGATTAATGCATTGAGATTTGTCTGGCAGCGTTAGAGTAAAGGTGGAATGACCAGCCAGGCAGGAATGGAACGGCTTTTTTGTGAAATAAAAGTTAAATATAAACGCCAAATGGAATTAAAATGAAAAATTACAACCGATTTAAAGCCATGACAACGGCGACGGGCTATCGACCATGTGATTTGTAAGAGGAGGTGGGTGGGTCGCCCGGATTGGGCACGGGCCGTAATCCGGGGGAGTCGTTCAGAATTAGCCTTCGCTTTCGGCCAGTTCTCGCAGATACTGGAAGATAAGACGCGCGGACTTCGGCGGCTTGTTGCCTTCTTTCTCTTTTTTGGCGTTGCGGATAAGCGAACGCAGCTGCTGACGATCGGCGTCAGGCCACAGGTTCAGCACTTCAGCCACGGCATCATCACCATTATCAATCAGACGATCGCGGATCTGCTCAAGCTTATGGAACAGCGCAACCTGCTGGTTGTGGCGGTTCTTCAGCTTGTCCAGCGCCTGACGAATCGGCTCGACGTCGCGGCTACGCAGCATTTTACCAATCAGCTGCATCTGGCGGCGGCGGCCTTCTTTCTTGATACGCTGGGCGAGTTCAATCGCGTCGCGCAGGTCGGTATCCAGCGGGATTTTATCGAGCGCGTTTTTACCCAGCTCGACCATTTCCGCGCCAAGACGCTTCAGTTCTTCGGCGTCGCGCTTTATTTCACTTTTACTGACCCAGATAATTTCATCGTCTTCATCTTCGACGTCATCACCAGGGACGTCGTCGAGCCAGTCTTCGGGCTGCTTTGTCATCTCAGGCTCCTTAAAAAAGAGACTAATGTTACCAGTTAAGGCGCGCACTGAAAAACGGTTCTCTGTTAGACTTCAGTTAACTCCTTCTTACATTATGGCATTAGCGATGAAAGTCATCTCTCAAGTTGCACAACAGCGTAAGACGCTGGAAGAGGCCGTGACCACGGCGCTGGAACTGGCGGCAGGCAAATCCGACGGCGCGGAAGTCTCCGTCAGCAAAACTACCGGTATCGGCGTTAGTACCCGCTACGGCGAAGTGGAGAACGTAGAATTCAATAGCGATGGCGCCCTGGGCATCACCGTTTATCACCAAAACCGTAAAGGCAGCGCATCTTCGACCGATCTTAGCCCGCAGGCTATCGCCCGCACGGTGCAGGCGGCGCTGGATATTGCCCGCTACACCTCGCCGGACCCGTGCGCGGGCGTGGCGGATAAAGAGCTGCTGGCCTTTGAGGCCCCGGATCTTGACCTGTTCCATCCGGCGGAAGTGTCGCCGGACGAAGCCATTGAGCTGGCCTCCCGCGCTGAACAGGCGGCGCTGAAAGCCGATAAGCGCATCAGCAATACTGAAGGCGGCAGCTTTAACAGCCACTACGGCATTAAAGTCTTCGGCAACAGCCACGGTATGCTGCAGAGCTACTGTTCGACCCGCCATTCGCTCTCCAGCTGCGTGATTGCCGAAGAGAATGGCGATATGGAGCGCGATTACGCTTACACCATCGGGCGGGCGATAGACGATCTGCAATCGCCGGAGTGGGTTGGCGAGGAGTGCGCCCGCCGTACCCTGTCGCGCCTGGCCCCGCGTAAGCTATCGACGATGAAAGCGCCGGTGATTTTCGCCAACGAAGTCGCTACCGGTCTGTTCGGGCATCTGGTCGGAGCGATCGCCGGCGGGTCGGTTTATCGTAAATCCACCTTCCTGCTTGATGCGCTGGGTAGCCAGATCCTGCCGGAGTGGCTGACCATTGAAGAGCATCCGCACCTGCTGAAAGGACTGGCTTCCACCCCGTTTGATAGCGAAGGCGTCCGTACGGAACGCCGCGATATCATTAAAGACGGCGTGCTGACCCAATGGCTGCTGACCAATTACTCGGCGCGCAAGCTGGGGCTGAAGAGCACCGGCCACGCGGGCGGTATTCACAACTGGCGGATCAACGGCCGCGGCCTCAGTTTTGCAAAGTTGCTTAAAGAGATGGGAACCGGTCTTGTCGTAACGGAACTGATGGGGCAGGGTGTAAGCGGCGTCACCGGCGACTACTCACGCGGCGCATCCGGCTTCTGGGTAGAGAATGGCGAAATTCAGTATCCGGTCAGTGAGATAACCATTGCAGGAAATCTGAAAGATATGTGGCGTAATATCGTGACCATCGGCGACGATATCGAAACGCGCAGCAACATTCAGTGCGGTTCCGTGCTGCTGCCGGAGATGAAAATCGCCGGGCAATAAAACCTGTGTGCTAAATAATAAAAAAGGAAGTGAGCAATGCGTAAAAAACTGTTAGCGATGCTGGCCGTATCGGCTTTTGCGCTCGGTTCGGCATCGGCCTTCGCCGATCTGGGCGAAGACATGGATACCCTTGCCGAGAACCTGCAAGTGGTGCAGAAAACCTCCGACGCCGGCGAGCTGAAAGCGGCGCTGAATAAGATGCGTACGGCGGCGGTGGATGCCCAGAAAGAGACGCCGCCGAAGCTGGAAGGTAAAGCGGCGGACAGCGCGGAAATGAAAGATTATCGTCACGGTTTTGATGTGCTGATCGGCCAGATCGACGGCGCGCTGAAGCTGGCCGATGAAGGTAAAGTTAAAGAGGCCCAGGCCGCCGCGGAAGAGTTTAAAACCACCCGCAACGCCTATCACAAGAAGTATCGTTAATCGTTTTTAGATTTTAGGTATTTCTGCCGGGCGGCGGCTGACGCCTCGCCCGGCATGGCAAACTGAAAAATACTCCCAAACCCCAAACCCCAAACCCCAAACCCCAAACCGTTCCGCAGGCCCTTGCAGGTGGGTAAGCTGACGTAAAAAACTACCTTCATCACATTTTTCTCTTTTCTACTCAGCGGGTTCCGTTTCAGCATCGCTGGCGTTTTTGTGATATTCATCACGCGAATTTTGTTAAGTGAACACATTCTTTGTGGTTATGTGAAATGAATCACACCTGCCGCCGTTCTTTCCACTTCGAAGTGGAAAACAACTCGCTACAAACTCTTTCTCCCCGGCATTAGTGTTATCTCCAGAGACATCAACGGGGTAATTCAAGTGAATAACGGAGCGGTAACACACGTCCCAGAGGAGCAGGCCACGCTAACCGAGCAGCTGGCCGATAAGATGCTGCAGCAGGTTTTCGCGCTATTAAGCCGCCGCAACATCGTCCCCAACGACGTGCAGGAGCAAATGCTGACCTCCCACGTTCGGGCGATGGCCCATCGCTCAATCAGCGGCGAGCCGCTGCCGGAAGTGGATGCCAGCCTGTTCGAAGAGATCTCGGAAGATTCAATGATGCTGGCCCGCGAAGTGGTCGCACAGTTCGGCAATCTGCCAGATGAAGAAGCCTGGCTGCTGTCTGTCCACTTCGAAGTCGCGAAAGATAACCTGTAAGGAGCACTCAAATGGAACAAATCACCGTTGTTATTGGCGATCGCCTGGGTAAAGGACAAAAAGTTGCCGCAGGTGCGGAAAAAGCCGGCGCTCGCGCCGTTGTCGTCCCGGGCGTTGCCGCGGATATGAAGCTGGGCGACATGATGAAAGCCGAAAACGCCACCTTCGGTATCTCTTTCTGCGGCAGCGGCGGCGCAGGGGCGATCACCGCGCAGAATAAGCACGGCTACAAAGCAAAATATGGCATGCGTTCCGTTGATGAAGGCGTCACCGCGATCAACGAAGGCTACAACGTTCTGGGCTTCGGCTTTATGGATAAAGAAGAGCTGGGCGAACGCCTGGTTGAGGCCTGGAAGAAGAAGTACGGCGCGTGAGCATGAAAGAGCAATTCACCACCACGGTGAGCGTTACCGGCAAAGGCGAGAGCAAAGCGCGCGCTTTCGCCGATGCGCTGAACCATGTTCAGGCGGCGGTGATGAAAACGTCGCCGCACATTCTACTGCGTATTGAACCACAGGATGTGGAGGTTGTTCATGCGCGTGAAGCGGTACGGAAAGAGGCGTTTTTATTCTTCTTTCTGCGCCGCGAGCGACGGAGCTACAGCGTGGAGCTGAAGGTCACCGTCACCGTGACCGCCATTAATCTCGATAAAGTGGATTTCGTCACGCAAACCTGATTTTCACCAAAGGGTCAGACTATGTTCCTGATAATTTTAATAAAATCGCTCATCATCGGCGGCCTGGTCGGCGTCGGCGTTGGCGCCGGAGCGGCACGCATGTTTCATGCGCCCACCACGCAGGGGATGGGGGCGTTTCGTACATTGGGCGAGCTGAATTCATGTGAAGGCGATCCGGCTTCCCACTTTTCTTTTGGCCTGGGCTTCTTCTTCAACGCCTGGGCCTCTTCCGTCGCGGCAGGCTCCTTCACGCAGGACGTTGACCACCGCATCATCCCCAACTGGGGGGCGGCGGCCCTGATGATCAAAAACCGCAACGTCGGCGAGACGCTGCACGATCCGAAAAAGATGGCCATCGCCTGCGGCATTATCGGCATGATCGTGGTCGCTTTCCTTAACCTGACCGCCTCTTCAGTACCGGAAGCGCTGCAGGTGACGGCGGTCAAAGTCCTGGTTCCGGCGGCAAACCTGCTGGTGAACACGGTGATGCCGGTTATCTTCTGGCTGGCGGCGATTGATGCCGGTAAAAAATCGGGCTTCTGGGCGACGATTTTCGGCGGCGCGGCGCAGCTGATTATGGGTAACGCCGTACCGGGCCTGGTGCTGGGCATCCTGATTGGTAAAGGCGTAGAAGAGAGCGGCTGGCACCGCGTCACTAAAGTGATGATGGTGGCCATCGTCGCGCTGTTCGTCCTGAGCGGCTTCTTCCGCGGTTTCGACATGAAGATGATTGAATCCTTCCATCTGACCGTGCCGAACTGGCTGGAACTGATCCACAACTCGCTCAGCGGTAAATAACAGGAGCCTCTCATGGAACAAAATAAAGGTTTTTGGTATGCCGACTGGTCGTTCCCGATCTTTGTTGGCCTGCTCTCCTCCGGCGTCTTTGCCGGGACGCATATGTACTACCTCTACGGCATCGGCGCGTTTAACGAAGTCGCTTTCGTGGCGATGCTGAAAGCGGGAATCGATACCGGGGCCTACGGCGCGGTGGCGGCGTTCGGCGCCAGCTTCCTGTTCGCGCGTATTATCGAAGGCTCGCTGGTGGGGATTCTGGATATCGGCGGAGCGATTCAGACCGGCGTCGGCCTGGGCGTTCCGGCGCTGCTGCTCGGCGCGGGCTTTGTTTTCCCGGTCGCCAACTTTGCCGCCTCTCTGGCCACCGGCCTGGTGCTTGGCCTCGCCATTGGCTACATCATCATCCTGGCGCGTAAATTCACCATCAACCAGAGCGACTCCACCTACGGTGCGGACGTCATGATGGGGGCCGGTAACGCCTCCGGCCGCTTCCTCGGGCCGTTGATTATTCTCAGCGCCATGGCCGCTTCTATTCCTATCGGCATCGGTTCTCTGGCGGGCGCGCTGCTGTTCTACATCTGGCAGAAGCCGATCACCGGCGGCGCGATCCTTGGCGCGATGCTCCTTGGGTCAATTTTCCCGGTGGCGATTAGTTAAGTCCTGCGGGCGCATCGGCGCCCGCGTTAACAGGAGAGAGATATGTTTGATTTACTCCTGCGCCGTGCGCGCCTCGTCGACGATACCCTGACCGATATCGCCATCCGGGACGGTAAAATCGCGGCGCTTGGCGAGATTAGCGCCCCTGCGCGCAAAACTATTGCGCTGGACGGCAGCTGTTACGTCAGCGCGGGCTGGATTGACTCCCACGTTCACTGCTATCCGAGCTCGCCGATATACCATGATGAGCCGGACAGCGTGGGGATTGCTACCGGCGTGACCACCGTGATTGACGCGGGCAGCACCGGCGCGGACGACGTGGATGATTTCTACCAGCTGACCCGCGAAGCCGCGACCGAGGTTTATGCCCTGCTTAACATCTCCCGCGTCGGACTGATTGCCCAGAATGAACTGGCCAATATGGCGAATATCGACGCGGAGGCGGTGAAGCAGGCGGTCAACCGCTATCCGAACTTTATCGTCGGCCTGAAGGCGCGGATGAGCAGCAGCGTGGTGGGCGAAAACGGCATTACGCCACTGGCGCGCGCGAAGGCGATGCAGCAGGAAAACGGCGGCCTGCCGCTGATGGTGCATATCGGCAATAATCCGCCCGACCTGGATGAAATCGCCGATCTGCTGACCTCAGGCGACATCATTACCCACTGCTACAACGGTAAACCCAATCGTATTCTGACGCCGTCCGGCGAGCTGAAAAGTGCGATTTCCCGCGCGCTACAGCGCGGCGTGCGCCTTGATATCGGCCACGGTACCGCCAGCTTCAGCTTTGAGGTGGCGCGTCGGGCGATTGCTATGGGCATTCTGCCGCACACCATCAGCTCCGATATCTACTGCCGCAACCGTATCGACGGCCCGGTGCGCTCGCTGGCGCTGGTGATGTCGAAATTCCTCGCCATCGGGATGTCGCTGCCGCAGGTCATCGACTGCGTGACCGCCAACGCCGCAGACGGCCTGCGTCTGACTCATAAAGGGCGGCTGGAGGTGGGCTACGACGCCGATCTCACGCTGTTTACCCTCGCGCAGACGCCGACGGTGCTGGTGGATGCGGAAAAAGAGAGCCTTCAGACCGACACGATTCTGCAGCCGCTTGCCGCCGTTCGCGCGGGCAGGGGCTATCTGACCGAACAAGGGAGCGCGGAAAATGCCTTCGATTTTTGAGAAATATGATTTAAAACAGGTTATTAATACCTCCGGTCGTATGACCATTCTCGGCGTCTCCACGCCGCGGCCGGAAGTGGTCGAAGCCGCGATGGCGGGCATGAACCAGTACTTCGAGATGAAAGATCTGGTCAATAAAACCGGCGCGTATATTGCGAAGCTGCTGGACGTGGAAGGGGCGACCGTCGTCTCCTGCGCCTCGGCGGGCATCGCCCAGTCGGTGGCGGCGGTGCTGGTAAAAGACAGCGACTGGCTGCTGGAAAACCTGCACGTGACGCCGATCGAAAACAACGAAATCGTGCTGCCTAAGGGCCATAACGTCAACTTCGGCGCGCCGGTGGGCACCATGGTGGCGCTGGGCGGCGGCAGGCTGGTGGAAGCGGGTTACGCCAATGAATGTTCCGCCGGGCAGCTGGCGGCGGCGATTACCCCGCGCACCGCGGCCATTCTGTATATCAAATCCCACCACTGCGTGCAGAAAAGCATGCTCAACGTGGCGCAGGCGGCCGCGGTGGCGCAGCGCCATAATCTGCCGCTGATTGTCGACGCGGCGGCGGAGGAAGACCTCCAGGCCTACTATCGCGCCGGCGCGGATCTGGTGATTTATAGCGGCGCGAAGGCGATCGAAGGGCCGACCAGCGGGCTGGTGATCGGCAAAACCCAATACGTTGAGTGGGTCAAACGCCAGTCGAACGGCATTGGCCGGGCGATGAAGGTGGGCAAAGAGGGGATTCTCGGCCTGACCTGCGCCATCGAACACTACCTGACGGCGAGCAAAGAGAGCGGTGAGCAGATGGTGGCGAAGATGACGCCGTTTATTCAGCAGCTTAATACGCTTAATGGCGTGACGGCGCGCGTGGTCTGGGACAGCGCCGGTCGCGATATCGCGCGGGCGGAGATTAAGTTTGATGAAGCGGTGACCGGCGTCAATACCGGTGATTTGGTCAACGCGCTGAAGCAGGGCGAATACGCCATCTACTTCCGCGGCTATAAGGCCAATGAAGGCATTATTGAAGCCGATGTCCGCAGCGTGAACGCGCAGCAGCTGGAGATTGTCTCCCGTCGGATTGCAGAGGTTCTGAACAAGGAGAAAAACGCATGAAACTGACCCCTAATTTTTACCGTGACCGCGTCTGCCTGAACGTGCTGGCGGGCAGTAAAGATAACGCCAGCGAGATTTATGAGGCGGCGGAAGGTCATGTACTGGTGGGCGTGCTCTCCAAAAATTACCCGGACGTCGCCAGCGCGGTGGCCGATATGCGGGAATATGCGCTGCGGATTGATAACGCGCTCTCCGTGGGGCTGGGAGCCGGCGACCCGAACCAGTCGGCGATGGTCAGCGAAATCTCGCGCCAGGTGCAGCCGCAGCACGTTAATCAGGTATTTACCGGCGTGGCGACCAGCCGCGCGCTGCTGGGGCAGGATGAAACCGTGGTCAACGGCCTGGTGTCGCCAACCGGTACGCCGGGGATGGTGAAGATCTCCACCGGCCCGCTCAGCAGCGGCGCGCCGGACGGCATCGTACCGCTGGAAACCGCGATTGCGTTGCTGAAAGATATGGGCGGCAGCTCGATTAAATACTTCCCGATGGGCGGGTTAAAACATCGCGACGAGTTTATCGCGGTTGCCGAGGCCTGCGCCCGTTATGATTTCTGGCTGGAGCCGACCGGCGGGATCGATCTGGAAAACTACGGCGAGATCCTGCAGATCGCGCTGGACGCCGGCGTGAGTAAAATTATCCCGCATATCTACAGTTCGATTATTGATAAAGCCAGCGGTAACACCCGCCCGGCGGACGTGCGTCAGCTGCTTTCGATAACCAAACAGTTAGTCAAATAGCGCCGTTGCCCCTTACCCCGGCCCTCTCCCAAAGGGTGAGGGAGAATACCGAACTGTACCCTCGCCCCTTTGGGGAAAGGGTTAGGGTGAGGGGAAACCCTTAGCGAACCATCAAGGAGCCACCATGCCAACCGCTCGTCACCTGCTTGTTGCTTCACTCTCTCTACTCGCCGCCGGCGCCGCTGCGCAAACCCACTACGCCTGGGTCGGCACCTACAACCCCAATGGCGAAGGACTGTACCGCTTTACCGTTGATAGCCAGACCGGGGCGCTGCGCGATAAAGCGCTGGTTGCTAAGCTGCCTAATCTTGCCCAGCTCGCCGTCTCGGCGGATGGCAAAACCCTGTACGCCGCCAGCGAAGTGGACAAGGGCGTGGTTCAGGCGTGGCGCATCGGCAGCAACGGCGAATTGAGCGAGCTCAATCAGGTCGCTTCCGGCGGCGCCGGGCCGGTTTATCTCTCCCTGACCCCCGATGGCCGCCATCTGCTGGTGGCAAACTACGTCAGTGGCAGTATCGCGGTGCTCCCGGTGAAGGAAGAGGGTAACCTGGGCGAAGCGGTGGATATACATCAGGATCAAGGGCCTGCGGGTGCGGAACGCCCGGCGGCGGCCGTCGAAGGCAGTTTTGCCATTAGCGATCATAACGGCCCCCACGCCCATATGGTCGCCGCCGATCCCAGCGGTAGGTTCGTTTACTCCACCGATCTGGGGCTGGACCGGATCTATCAGTACCGGCTGGATAACGCCAGCGGCAAGCTGACGCCGAACGATCCGCCGTTTATTGACGCCTCATCTCCCGGCGCCGGGCCGCGCCACTTTGTGTTTACGCCGCAGGGCGACGGACTATGGCTGATTAACGAAGAGGCATCGACGCTTACTTTCTATCATCTTGATAAGCAAAGCGGCCTGCTGCGCGAGGGGAAAACGGTCTCGGCGCTGCCTGAAGAGTATAAGGGTACCAGCTTTGCCGCCGGCCTGGTCCTGAGCCGCGATGGCAAGCAGCTGTACGTCGCCAACCGGCTGCATAATAGTATCGCCCACTTTACGGTGCTGGCCGACGGCAGCCTGAGTCACCAGGAAGATATCTGGACCCGCGGTGACTACCCGCGCACGCTGACCCTGGACAGTCAGGGGCAGTGGCTGTACGTCATGAACCAGCGTAGCGACAATATTACCCGTTTCCGCGTCGCGCCGAAGGATGGCAGGTTGACGTTCTCCCCGGACTACACTCCGGTCGGCGGCCCGTCACAGATGGTGATATCCGCTCAACCCTGAGCCGTAAGAAAAAGGAACTGACATGCGATTTCCCAATCAACGTTTAGCGCAGCTGTTTACTCTGTTGCAAAACGAAACGCTGCCGCAGGAGGAGCTGGCGCAGCGGCTGTCGGTTTCTACACGCACGGTGCGCGCGGACATTACCGCGCTGAACGCGCTGCTGCAGCACTACGGCGCGCAGTTCACCCTCACTCGCGGCAGCGGTTATCAGCTGGTGATCCACGATCCGTCGCGCTATCAGACGCTGGAAGAGAGCGCGCCGAAAGCGCAGCACATCCCGCGAACCGCGGCGGATCGCAGCCACTTTTTGCTGGTGCGCTTTTTAACCTCCGCGTTTTCTATCAAGCTGGAGGACCTGGCCGATGTGTGGTTCGTCAGCCGCGCCACCTTACAGGGCGACATGGTTGACGTACGCGAACGTTTTCAGCGTTATCAGCTTACCCTCGAGACCCGTCCGCGCCACGGCATGAAGCTGTTCGGGAGCGAGGTCTCCATTCGCGCTTGCCTGACCGATCTGCTGTGGGAGCTGAGCCAGCAGGGGCCGCTGAACCCGCTTATCGGCGAAGAGGCGTTTGACGCCAGCGTACCGGCGCTGCTGGCAGGCGTGCTGCAGGAGACGTTGACCCGCCATCACGTGCGCCTGACTGACGCGGGAGAACGCTTTGTCTGCCTGTACGGCGCGGTTGCCGTGCGCCGCGTGAGCGAAGGGTATCCGCTGGCCGACTTTAGCGCCGAGGATGTGGCGCAGAACGTGCGCGACGCCGCCCGCGAGCTGGCGAGCACCCTGCAACAGCTGGCGGGTAAACCGCTTGCCGCGGCGGAAGAGGAGTGGCTGTGCGTCCATCTTGCCGCCCGTCAGGTGCAGGACGTCGATCCGGGCACCATCAGCGCCGACGACGACGAAGCGCTGGTGAACTACATCCTGCGCTATATCAATCAGCAATATAACTACAATCTGCTGGACGACGCCCAGCTGCATGCGGATTTACTGACCCATATTAAGACCATGATCACCCGCGTGCGCTACCAGATAATGATCCCCAATCCGCTGCTCGATAACATCAAGCAGCACTATCCGATGGCGTGGGACATGACCCTGGCGGCGGTATCCAGCTGGGGAAAATATACCCCCTACGCCATCAGCGAAAATGAGATCGGCTTTCTGGTGCTGCATATCGGCGTCGGGCTGGAGCGCCATTACAATATCGGCTACCAGCGTCAGCCGCAGGTGCTGCTGGTGTGCGATACCAGCAACGCGATGGTGCGGATGATTGAAGCTATTCTTCAGCGAAAGTATCCGCAGCTGGAAATTGCCGCCACCCTCTCGCAGCGCGAATATGAACAGCGGCAAGAAGTCGCGGAAGATTTTGTCATCTCCACCGTGCGCATCAGCGAGAAAGATAAACCGGTGGTGACCATTGCGCCGTTTCCTACCGACTATCAGCTCGACCAAATCGGCAAGCTGGTGCTGGTGGACCGCACGCGTCCGTGGATGCTGAATAAGTATTTTGATGAGGCCCACTTTCAGGTAATTGATGCTCCGATGGATCGGCAGACGCTGTTTGCCACGCTGTGCCAGCAGCTGCAGCGGGAGGGGTTTGTCGGCGCGGAGTTTCATGATTCGGTGGTGGAGCGTGAGGCTATCGTCAGCACCATGCTCGGCGACGGCATCGCGCTGCCTCACGCCCTTGGGCTGCTGGCGAAAAAGACCGTGGTTTATACCGTGATTGTGCCGCACGGCATTGCCTGGGGCGATGAAACCGCGCATATCATCTTCCTGCTTGCCATCAGCAAAAGCGAGTATGAAGAAGCGATGGCGATCTACGATATTTTCGTTACCTTCCTGCGCGAACGCGCTATGGCCCGCCTGGCCGTCACCCGCAGCTTTGATGAGTTTAAAGCGGTGGCGATGGAGTGCGTCAGCCGATTTTGATTTGGCCCTTCGCCGCGTTTTCCGTATCTGTCACCGTTCACAACATCACGCCACGACCGTCGTCATCTGCCCAGGAAAACGAATCTGAATCACGCCGCCCCATATGCACATCAACTGTGACTGGGCGGTGAGGGCGGGTATATTCCCCACCAGCACCGTGGGTGAGCCTGGCATCCACGGCGCGGGCGTTGTCGGAATACAGGGCATCGGCGTCAGCACACCGAGCGCCGCGGCGGTAGCGGCGGCCACCATCGGGTTGGCGATACTGTTGCACATCCCGAACGGCAAAATATTCACAAACGGTTTGTTATCCATAATATTCGCCATCGGCATGTTGCTGACGAGGGTGCGGCTGGTGGGCAGTACGTTCAGCATCGACGGCGCAACGCCAAATGAGCACTGCAATAATGCGCCGGTACAAACTCCGGGACAACTCATGGTAATACCCCCAGTTGCCGCCACAGTCGGCGGATGATGACTCGCGGAATAAACTGATGCGCTTTTATAACATTCAGCGCCCGTTTATTAGTTTGAACAGATACTACATAACCAAAGTAATAAATAAAGTAGATGCGTTTTTTGATGCATATCACTATTCATAATTTAACCTGTTAAAGAGTTGATATCAGCGAGCGGTTTTCATCGATGTATATTTTGTTGGTTGTTTTACATCTAATTGATTTTGGTTAATTAATTGTTTTAATTTGATTTTTATCAATTATCATTCGGTGATTGGCAGTAAAGAATTTGATTGATATTTATTTGTGGTTGTGTTTTTTATATTGCTTATAGTTATCCTGAAAAAATACTATTTGAATAGTGGGGCGACAGGATTAGCACTACGAATATTCTCGTAACAGGAATGGGCGAATATAGGAGAAGACGCTTAGCATAAAAGTCATTGTATTAGTTCAATGTGCGTAAAAATAATAGGAATGTGAAAAAAAGCGGTGCGATTCGGCTGATGGCGGAACTGCCGCTACCGGTTGCCGGCTGATTGATAAGGAGCAAAAGATGGATGCGATTTTTTTAAAGCTCGACGATATCGAAGGTGAAAGTCAGGCCAAAGGATTTGAAAAACAGCTTGAGATCATGAGCTACAGCCATAACGTGGCGATGCAGATCGCTAATGACGTCAGTAACACTGAACGTACCTCAGGGCGGGCGCATGTCGGTGAAATGTCGTTGACCAAGTTTGTCGATCTCGCGACGCCAAAGCTCAATGAGTACTGCTGTAGCGGGAAACCGATTACAGAAGCCGTTCTGACGTTGTGCCGTAATGATAACGGAAAAATGCTGCCATTTATCGTATATACCATGATGAACGTCGTTATCTCACATCTGAGCGTTAGCGGCGGTTCCGGCGGCAAACCGGTCGAAACGATGTCGCTGAACTTTACCAAAATTAAATGGGAAATCACCGCTCAGAAATCGGATGGTCAGAAAGAAGGCAACGTCTCTTCCGTTTGGGATGTGGCGATGAATAAGAAAGGTAGCTGAGGGTGGAAGCTTCGCACCGCCTGTCTTTGCGGCAAATTATACCGTTATAAAATCAAGCTACGTAGCGCCGGGTATCAGGTCGAGGATCAGGAGGCTGGTGTTCCTGCGATTGCCGTAGGTAGGTGCGATGGTGATGATGTTTATCATCAGGCTGACCGGCGTTAGCGCTGCTGCTGAAAAGGAATTTCCCATGCCCGAAACCACCATCATCAAACTCACCCTGACCGGCCTTACCGCCGCGACCGCACGCACCGACTCCCAGCTTAACGGCCTGACCACCGCCACTGTCGCAGGAACCACCTCCGTGCCGTTAATCCTTGATACCGTGCTGGCGACCCATCTAACAACAACGATCAACAATGCCGACTATGACGGGCTGATTGCCGAGGCGCGCCAGCTTCCGGCGACCAGCAACGCCGATCGCTATCAGTTTGTGCTGCGCCCCTGGCTGTGGTGGCTGACGCTCTCCAGCAACAACCGCGTTTTTCAGAATCTCAACGCGCAAGAAATTGTCGAGAAGGTGTTTAAGGACGGCGGATTTACCGACTACAAGTTCCAGCTGAAACGCAAACCGGCGAAGCGTGAATACTGTCTGCAATATAAGGAAAGCGACTTCAATTTTGTCTCGCGGCTGCTGGAGCAGGAGGGGATCTTCTGGTTCTTCACCCATAAAGAAGGCAAGCATACGCTGGTGCTGACGGATGATAACAGCGCCTGCCCGCCTATTCCCGGCGAGAAAAAAGTCAAGTATCAGGCGGCTCAGAACGGCGGGCGGGAAACCGGAATGATTCGTTCGGCGCAGCTGCGTTTACAGGCTACCGCGCAGGGGGCTCACCCCGGCAATGATAAATCTGAGCAGCCGAAACAGCTGATCGGCGAAAGCGACTGCCCAGCGCTGATGGCAGGGCACTGGTTTACCCTCGCCGATCATGACGACAAAGCAACCAATATCGACTGGCTCATCACCACCGTCAGCCATGAATATGACGGCGAACGCTACCGTAACCGTTTTACCGCTATCCCGAAAGCCACCCCGTATCACCCACCGTGCGCCACGCCGAAGCCGTTTATGCCTACGCAAACCGCAACGGTGGTCGGCAAAAATGGAGAAGAAATCTGGACTGACAAGCTCGGACGGGTAAAAGTGCAGTTTCCGTGGGAGCGGGAAGGCAAAAACGATGAGATCGGCTCCTGCTGGCTGCGGGTCGCCACCGCCTGGAGCGGTAACGGCTTCGGCGCGCAGTTTATCCCGCGCATTGGTCAGGAAGTGGTCGTGAGCTTTATCGACGGCGACCCGGATAAGCCGCTCATTACCGGCTGTGTGTACAACGGCGCGAATGCCCTGCCGTATGCGCTACCGGCGAATCAAACTCAGTCGGGCATTAAAACCCACAGCGAACAAGGCTTTAACGAACTGCGCTTCGACGACAAAAAAGATGCCGAGCTGCTGGCGATGCAGGCGCAGAAGGATTTTCAGGTCACCGTGCTGAACGACAGTACAACCATCGTTGGCCATGATGAGATCCTGAGTGTGAAAAATAAACGCAGCGTAACGGTGAAGGGCGATCAGGAACACGCTATCGACGGTAATGAGACGCATAAGGTAAAAGGCAACTACACGCTCAATGTTGACGGTAATCTGACGATTAAGGTCAGCGGCACGCTCACCCTCGAGAGCGGCAAAACCCTGGACATAAAGAGTGGGGCGGGTCTTAACGCCAGCGCGTCAGGCAGCATGAAGCTGGATGCCGCCAGCATCGCCAGTGAAGCCAAATCCTCACTGTCCCAGAAAGCCGTAACCATCAGCCAGGAAGCAAGAGCGACGCTTACCAGCAAAGCCAGTGCCACCCAGACCGTTGACGGCGGCGGGATGCTGGTGATTAAAGGTGGCCTGGTGAAAATTAACTGATGAACGCCATGCTGGTATTAACGCAAATGGTGCACAACCTGGTTGCTGCTGCCGCGCCAGATTAGCGCCGGGTCTTTGAGATCCTGCACAAATTTGCCATCAACCAGCACGTTGATGAGATCCACCACCTGCATCTGCGCGTCGTTAAGTTCGGAAAGCGTGTAGCCGGTCCATACCCAGATGTCTTTACCGGGGCACTCGGCGCGAACGCGCTGAACCAGTTTAAGGATCTCCGGGACGTTCTGCGGATGCAGCGGGTCGCCGCCGGAGAGGGTGATCCCCTGGCGCTTAACGCGCGTGTCGTTGAGGTCGGCAATGATGCGGTCGGCCATCTCGGCGGTGAACGGCATGCCGGAATTTAGCCGCCAGGTGCTTTTGTTGTAGCAGCCGGGGCATTCGTGAACGCAGCCGGAGACAAATAGGGTGCAGCGGGTGCCCGGACCGTTAACGATATCTACCGGGTAGTACTGATGGTAATTCATTGTTTCCTCTTCTCATTTGACGCTGTAGCGGCGTTGGCTGCGCTCGTGCGCCCAGGTCACTTACTACAGTAAGCTCCCCGGGACTTGCTCGCTTGCCGCCTTGCTACAACGCCAACTGATTTGAGGAAACCCATATAGTGGCGGTAGCCCTGGATAAAAAGCGCGTTGCGCCGCGATCCGGGAACGGCTCCTGAGGGGCCAAACGGCTACTGGTCGGTACCCTCTCCTCGTTGGGGAGAGGGCTAAATCGCGCGGAATTAACCGATCTGCCCGTTACCCAAATGCTTCACGCGGCGCTTCACTTCTTCCTGCTTGCCGGCGTTGAACGGACGCGCGTCCGGGCTCCCGAGGTAGCCGCACACGCGGCGGGTTACCGATACGCGAGAAGCATCGTGGTTGCCGCATTTCGGGCAGGTGAACCCTTTGCTGGTGCACTCGAACTCGCCGGTAAAGCCGCACTCGTAGCATTCGTCGATTGGCGTATTGGTCCCGTAATAGGGTACGTGCTGATAGCTGTAATCCCAGACGTCTTCCAGCGCTCTCAGGTTGTGCTGAATATTCGGGTACTCGCCGTAGCAAATAAAGCCCCCGTTAGCCAGCGGCGGATAAGGCGCTTCAAAATCGATTTTATCGTACGGGTTCACCTTCTTCTCCACGTCGAGGTGGAAGCTGTTGGTGTAATACCCTTTATCGGTCACGCCTTCAATGACGCCGAACTCAGCGGTATCCAGACGGCAGAAGCGGTCGCAGAGGTTTTCGCTCGGCGTGCTGTACAGGCTAAAGCCGTAGCCCGTCTCGTCTTTCCACTGGTCTACCGCTTCGCGCAGGCGCTGAACGATGGCGACGCCTTTCTCACGCAGCGCAGCGCTATCGTACATATGCTTGTTGCCGAACAGCGCGTTGATGGTTTCATGGATGCCGATATAGCCCAGCGAAATCGACGCGCGGCCGTTTTTGAAAATCTCCGAAACGTCGTCGTCCGCTTTCAGACGCACGCCGCAGGCCCCTTCCATATACAGAATCGGCGCCACGCGAGCCTTTACCCCTTCCAGGCGGGCGATGCGGGTCATCAGCGCTTTACGCGCCAGCTGCAGGCGTTCGTCGAGCAGTTTCCAGAACTCGGTTTCGTCGCCTTTCGCTTCCAGCGCGATGCGCGGCAGGTTGAGGCTGATAACGCCGAGGTTATTGCGGCCATCGTGCACCTGTTCGCCGTCCTCGTTTTCCCACACGCCGAGGAAGCTGCGGCAGCCCATCGGGGTTTTGAACGAGCCGGTCACCTTCACGACCTGATCGTAGTTGAGGATGTCCGGGTACATACGCTTGCTCGCGCACTCCAGCGCCAGCTGTTTAATGTCGTAGTTCGCATCGCCGAACTTGTGATTCAGGCCGTCGCGAATGGCGAAGACCAGCTTCGGGAACACCGCCGTTTTGCGGTTTTTACCGAGGCCCGCGATGCGGTTGCGCAGAATGGACTGCTGAATCAGGCGCGATTCCCAGCTGGTGCCAAGGCCAAAACCGAAAGTCACGAACGGCGTCTGACCGTTGGCGGTATGCAGGGTGTTCACTTCATATTCCAGCGACTGGAAGGCGTCGTAGCACTCTTTCTCGGTGCGGGAACGGGCGTAGCCTTCAGCGTCAGGGATGTGCCACTCTTCGGCAATTTTACGGTGCTTATTGAAGCTTTCGGTAACAAACGGCGCCAGTACTTCATCGATGCGGTTGATGGTCGTACCGCCATAAATATGGCTGGCGACCTGAGCGATAATCTGCGCCGTCACCGCGGTAGCGGTAGAGATAGACTTCGGCGGTTCAATCTCGGCGTTGCCCATTTTAAATCCCTGGGTCAGCATGCCTTTAAGATCGATCAGCATACAGTTGAACATCGGGAAGAACGGGGAGTAGTCGAGATCGTGATAGTGGATCACGCCGCGCTCGTGGGCCATCACCACGTCATGCGGCAGCAGGTGCTGGCGCGCGTAGTGCTTGGCGACGATGCCTGCCAGCAGATCGCGCTGGGTAGGGATGACTTTGCTGTCTTTGTTGGCGTTCTCGTTGAGTAACGCCGAGTTGGTCTGCTCAACCAGGCCGCGAATTTCCTGGTTCAGACGACCGCGCTTTTCACGTTGGCTATCGCGGTCGTGGCGATATTCAATGTAGGCGCGCGCCAGCTGCTTGTACGGCCCGGACATCAGCTGGTTCTCAACGGCGGTCTGGATCTCGCTGATATCCACCTGGGCGCGGCCCTGCATTTGCTGGCTAACGACTTCTGCGACGGTGGCGCAATAGTCTGCGTCATCGACTCCCGCTGCTTTAGCTGCACGTAGAATTGCTTCATTAATGCGCTCTGACTTGAACGGCACTTTACAGCCATCGCGTTTCATCACATGCGGTGTCATGATCACTCCATAATTTTTACAGAACAGGTTATCCACAGAGGCGGAAGGACAATCGAAGCCACGAGGCGCTATAGCTGCCGCCGTTTCCCTCCGATCCCGGCCCTTTTTATCCACATCCCATCACCGCCTGAGTACGATGGGCGTGGTGACATAATAGACTATTAATACAATATGTGGGGCCGGGACGCATTTTAAGTTCTATATGTAGTGCTTTGCATCAAAGATGTTTGCAATTTTATTGATGCAGAACAAAGTAAAAAGAGGAGAGCAGGAATGATGGGCGCTTGCGCTTAATGTAAATTTATCCGCTTATAAAATAAGCAAAAATGGGGCCTGAACGCAGGAAATTCAGGCCCGAAAGGGATAACGTCAGGCGAGCAGCGCGTCGTTAAGCAGGTCGACCAGCAGTAGCAGGGCGTAACGCGCGGCCTGCGCATTCTCAGGCAGGGGCAATAGCGCGGAGGCCATATTGCTCAACGCGTGGTTGGCCGGGGTGAGGGCGAAAATCGTCGCTTCCTGTACCCGGGCCAGCAGGGTGGCGCCCTGCAAAATCGCGTCGGCCTCGCCGGTTGCCAGCACCAGCAGGAGATGATCGTCGCTGAGGGTACTGGCTATCATCCGCATCAGGGCGCTGTCCTGGCAGAGATTCATCACGATACCGATGGAGAGCAGCTGGTGCTGAAGCAGCGTCGCCAGCGCGATATCCTGCGCGCCGAGGGCAAAACAGTGCACGGCGCGGGCATTTTGCAGGCGCGTGCGCAGCTTTTGCAGCGTCGACTCGGGCGTGCTGACCAGCTGCTGCTCCAGATTTGCGCTAATCAGGCTTAACTTGTCGCGCCACGCGGCGGGCAGCGCGGCGCTCTCCTCGTTTAGCCAACTGGTGCGACGTTCGCAGGCCTGCGCCAGCTGCTTGCGCAAATCACGAATATCTTCGCAGCCGACGGAGCGGGCAAAGCGGGTAATTGTGGCTGCGCTCACGCCAGCGCGCACCGCCAGTTCATCAATCGAAGCGCTGGCGGTAAAGCTTAAATTCTGCAGAATAAATGCCGCGACTCTTGATTCCTGAGCGCTAAAGCGCGCCATGCCTTCCTGTAACTGCCCTACGATATCCATGCTTTCAGCCTCTTTCTCCGCCACCGCCTGATTGAAAATATTTTTCAAATAATGCTGGCTTTTTATACCACTTAATCAGGCGTAACGCCTGAGATTATTGCCGGTTTCGCTTATATGGCGGGGTGAAGAGGTGAAAAATAACGCTCCGATCACGTACGTGAAAAAAATTTTCATATAGCCTTCACCCATACCGGCACCTCGTCTTATAGTCGATGGTGTCTATTTAGCGCTCGCTCAAGCAAAACCCATTGGGAGGAATTATGCCACGTATCGTCCTGTGCTGCGCCGCCGGAATGTCCACCAGCATGCTGGTTAACAAAATGACAGCCGAGGCGCAGCAGCGCGCGCTGGCGCTGGAGATTTATGCCGTGCCCGTTGCCGAGTTTGAACGCGAGTTGCCGAATGCCGACGTGATTTTACTGGGGCCGCAGGTGAAGTACGAAGCGGCCCGACTGACCGAGCTTGCTGCCCCGCACGGGAAAGCTGTTGCGGTAATCGATATGGCGGATTACGGCATGATGCGCGGGGCCGCCGTTCTTGATAAAGCGCTCGCTCTGCTGAACCACTAACGCTTTCCCATCAACGCGTTCATTTCGCAAAGCCGCTGCGGCCTTGCGCGGGGATCTGTACGCCAAAAATGAGGCCACTATGCAAACATTGAAAATTGCCGTCATCGGCGGCGGCAGCAGCTATACGCCGGAACTTATCGAAGGCATTATCCTTCGCCATCAGCAGATTCCGGTCACGGAGCTGGCGCTGGTCGATGTCGAAGCCGGGCGCGAGAAAGTGGCGATTATCGCCGCGCTGGCCCAGCGTATGCTCAAGCGCCATGGCCTCGAACAGGTTAAGGTCAGCGTCCATTTCAGCCTGGATGAGGCCATTCGCGGCGCTAAATTCGTCCTGACCCAGCTGCGGGTCGGGCAGCTGGCGGCGCGGGCGGCGGATGAGCGGCTGGGGCTGAAATATAACCTGCTGGGCCAGGAAACCACCGGCGTCGGCGGATTCGCCAAAGCGCTGCGCACCATTCCGGTGATGTTGCAGGTCGCGCGCAAAGTGGAGGCGCTGGCACCCGACGCCTTTATCCTCAACTTTACCAATCCGGCGGGGATCGTGACGGAGGCGGTGAGCCGCTACAGTAGCGCCAAAATCATCGGCCTGTGCAACGTGCCGATCAACATGCAGCATACGATCGCCGGCATGCTGGAGGCAAAAGCAGAGGAGGTCAGGCTGAGCTTCGCCGGGCTGAATCATATGGTCTGGGTACACAAAGTGATGCAGGGGCGGGAGGATGTCACCCGTAAGGTTCTCGACATGCTGTGCGACGGTCAATCGCTGTCGATGAACAATATTAAATCGTTGCCGTGGCCGGCGGAGTTTCTGCGGGCCCTGAAGGCGATTCCCTGTCCCTATCACCGCTATTTCTGGCTGACGCCGGCCATGCTGGCGGAAGAGATTGAGGCGGCGAAAACCAAAGGCACCCGCGCGGAGCAGGTGATGAAGGTGGAACAGGAGCTGTTTGATATCTATGCCCGACCTGAGCTGGATGAAAAGCCCGAACAGCTTAGCTTGCGCGGCGGGGCCTACTACTCCGAAGTGGCGGTGGAGCTGATTAACGCCATCTACAACAATCTTGGCAAAGAGATGGTGGTGAATACCCGCAACAACGGCGCGATCCACGGTTTTGATGATGATGCGGTGGTGGAAATTAACAGCCTTATTGACGCGCAGGGCGCGCGACCGCTGGCCTTTGGCGCGCTGCCGCCGATCATGAACGGCCTGACGCAGCAGGTGAAAGCCTTCGAGCGCTTAACGATTGAGGCCGCGGTCCACGGCTGCCGGGATAGCGCGCTGCTGGCGCTGGTCAGTAACCCGCTGGTCGGGAATGTGACCGATGCCCGGGCGCTGCTTGATGAGGTGTTAACCATCAACCGCCCCTGGCTAACGCAGTTTAACTAAACTTTTCCGCCTTCGGGGATACCATTATGTCTCGTACTTCATTTATTGAACGCTATGTCATGCCCGCCGCGCTGAAAATCGGCGGCCAGAAGCATGTCCTGTCGGTACGCGACGGCATTATTCTCAATATGCCGTTTATGCTGATTGGTTCGTTTTTCTTGATATTCGCCTACCTGCCGATTCCCGGCTACGGTGAGATGATGGCCAGCGTATTTGGCGATGCCTGGCGCGACAAAATGCTGTACCCGGTCAAAGCGACCTATGACATCATGGCGCTGCTCTCGGCCTTCGGCATTGCCTACCGGCTGGCGGAAAAATATCGCACCCTGGACCCGCTTAGCGCCGGGGCGATGTCGCTGGTGGCGTTTGTGATGACGATCCCGCAGGTGACGCTCTTTACGCCGGCAGATGGTTCAGCGGCGCAACTTGTCAAAGGCGTGCTGCCGGTGGGGATGATTGGCAGCCAGGGACTGTTTGTGGCGATTGTGATTTCGCTGCTTTCCACGGAGATCTACCGCCTGGTGGCCAGCCGTAATCTGGTGATCCGCATGCCGGACGGCGTACCGCCGGCGGTGGCGAAATCCTTTCTTGCCCTGATCCCCGGCTTCTGCGTGCTGGCCGTGGTACTGGCGCTGCGCCTGATCGTCGAAGCCTCGCCGTTCGGCGATATCAATAGCATGATCACCACGCTGATTGGTATTCCGATGTCGCACGTCGGCGGTTCGCTGCCGGGGATGATTATCTCGGTGATCCTGATTGGCATTCTGTGGACCCTGGGGCTGCACGGCGACACTATCGTGCTGGTGTTTATTCGCCCGGTCTGGCTGTCGAATATGTCGGAGAACCTGGAAGCGTTTCAGAACGGACTGCCGATCCCGCATATCATCACCCAGCAGTTTTATGACCTGTGGATTGCGCCCGGCGGTACCGGGGCGCTGCTGGGGCTGGTGATTTTTATGCTGCTGCGCAGCCGTAGCCAGCAGATGAAACAGCTGGGGAAAATTGCCGCGCCGGGGGCGCTGTTCAATATCAGCGAGCCGATGGTATTCGGCATTCCGCTGGTGATGAACCCGTACTTCTTCCTGCCGTTTATTTTGACGCCGGTCCTGTTGGTGATTGTCTCGTATACCTCGATGGCCACCGGGCTGGTGATGAAGCCGGCGGGGATTGCGCTGCCGTTTACCACGCCGATTTTTATGAGCGGCTATCTGGCGACGGGGGGACATATTTCCGGCGCGGTGCTGCAGGTGGTGAACCTGGCGATCTCGCTGGTGATCTATTATCCGTTTTTCCGGGTATGGGATCGCCTGAAGGCAAAAGAAGAGCAGGCGTCAGCGCAGCCGGAAGCCAGCCCGACGCTGTCTGCGGCGGAGCGTATTTAAAGCGTATTCCCGGAGGCGGCGCTTGACGCGCCTGTCCGGGCTACCGGCCCGCAGATGGCTGTGAATCGGTAGCCCGGCTAAGCGTAGCGCAAGCCGGGGAGGGGGTTACTCCTGCAGCCACCATACCGCTTCAAACGGACGCAGGGTCATAGCGGCAGGACGGTTTGCCGCTTCCGCGTAGTTGCTCATCAGCATCCCCCATTCGCCGCTCATCGCTTCCGGCTGCCAGCGCTGAAACTCGCGGCTCAGGTTCGCCACGACGACCAGCGTTTGTCCCTGCCACTGACGGCGGTAGCACCACAGCGACGGATGTTCCGGCAGCAGGTCCTGATAGTCGCCCCAGGTCAGCACCGGCGCGCTCTTGCGCAGCGCAATCAGCTGCTGATAGGTATAAAACACCGATTCCGGGTCCGCCAGCGCCGCTTCGGCGTTGATCTCGCGATAGTTATCGCACAGCGCAATCCACGGCTCGCCTGCGCTAAAACCGCCGTGATCAGCGCTGTTCCACTGCATTGGCGTACGGCTGTTATCGCGCGATTTGCTGGCCAGAATCGCCAGAAGTTCATCCGGGTCCTGACCCTGCGCCGCGCGTTCGATAAACATGTTGTGGCTCTCAACGTCGCGATAATCGGTAATGCGCGTAAAGTGCGGATTCGTCATGCCGATCTCTTCGCCCTGATAGATATAGGGCGTGCCCTGCATACCGTGAAGCACCATCGCTAGCATTTTCGCCGCCGGGACGCGGTACTCCCCCTCGTCGCCGAAGCGGGAGACGATGCGCGGCTGGTCGTGGTTACACCAGAACAGCGCGTTCCACGCGCGATTGTGCATCCCCTGCTGCCAGTGCCTGAACAGCGATTTCAAGGCCACAAAATCCGGGCGCGCCAGCGTCCACTTCTCGCCGCCGGGGTAGTCAACCTTCAGATGGTGGAAGTTAAAGGTCATCGACAGTTCGCCGCCGTCGAGCGCCGCGTACTTCTGGCAATGCGCAAGCGTGGTGGAGGACATTTCGCCGACCGTCATCAGGTTGCGCGGGGTAAAGACATCGCGGCTCATCTCCTGCAAAAATTCGTGCGCTCGCGGGCCGTCGGTATAGAAGCGGCGGCCGTCGCCATCCGTATCGGACGGAAAGGTCTGGTCTTTGGAGATCAAATTGACCACGTCGAGGCGCAGGCCGTCGACGCCGCGATCGGCCCAGAACTCGCACACTTTTTTCAGCTCCGCGCGCACCGCCGGGTTTTCCCAATTCAGGTCCGCCTGCTCAACCGCGAACAGATGCAGATAGTACTGCTCGCTTTCGGCGTGCCACTGCCAGGCGTTACCGCCAAATTTAGAGCGCCAGTTGTTGGGCGGCGTGGTGGGTTCACCGTCGCGCCAGATATAGAACTGGCGATACGGACTCTCTTTATTGAGCGCTTCGCGGAACCACGCGTGTTCGGTCGAAGTGTGGTTCAGCACCATATCCAGCACAATGCGGATCCCGCGAGCGTGCGCCTGAGCGACCAGTTCGTCGAAATCGTCCAGCGTGCCGTAGGTTGGGTCGATAGCGGTATAGTTGGCGACGTCGTAGCCATTATCCACCTGCGGCGAGACGTAGAACGGCGTCAGCCAGATGGCGTCAACGCCGAGCTTTTGCAGATAGTCGAGGCGGGAGGTCACGCCGCGCAGATCGCCGGTTCCGGTCCCGGTCGTGTCCTGGAAACTCTTCGGATAGATTTGATAAATAACGCCGTTTTGCCACCAGAGGGGAAGGGTATTCATATCGCGTTCCTGCTACAGCAAAGGGGCGCCTGGGCGCCCCGAAAATAAGAAGTCAGACAATCTGTAAGGTGCCCTGGCGGAATTTGCGCTGGTAGACGACCGTCGTCAGGACAATCGGCACCACCACGGCGATGGCCATCGCCAGCGCGTAAACCTGCCAGTAGGTTGGCTGGATAGAGAGGATGCCCGGCAGGCCGCCGACGCCGATACCGTTGGCCATTACGCCGTTCAGACCGCACAGTAGCCCGGCAAGACCGGAGCCGACCATCGCGCACAGCATCGGGAAGCGGTACTTCAGGTTGATACCGTACATGGCCGGCTCCGTGACGCCGAGGTAGGCGGAAATGGCGGCCGGAACGGAGATTTCGCGTTCATTCTGCTTGCGGCTGGCGATGATGATTCCCACGACCGCCGATGCCTGGGCGATGTTGGATAGCGCAATCAGCGGCCATACCGGCGTCCCGCCCATGCTCTGAATCATCTGCATATCGATGGCGAGCGTGGTCTGATGAACCCCGGTAATCACCAGCGGCGCGTACAGGAAGCCGAACAGCGCGGCGCCAATCGGCGCGAAGCTGCCGGTTAACAGATGACGCACGGCCCAGGCCACGCCGTCGCCAATCATGCGGCCAAACGGGCCGATAAAAGCGTGCGCGAGGAAGACCGCCAGAATCAGCGAACAGACCGGTACGATCACCAGATAGAGATAGTCAGGCACGATGCGTTTCAGCCGCGTTTCGATAAAGCCGAGCGCCAGTCCCGCCAGCAGGGCCGGGATAACCTGCGCCTGGTAGCCGACTTTCTCAATCGTGAACAGACCAAAGTTCCAGACTTCCGGCACCTGCTGGCCCAGCAGGTAGGCGTTCATCAGCTGCGGAGAGACCAGCGTGACGCCCAGCACGATGCCGAGGATCGGCGTGCCGCCCATTTTCTTGACCGCGGACCAGCAGATGCCCACCGGCAGGTAGAAGAAGATCGCCTCGCCAATCAGCCACAGGAAGTCATAAATAGTTTTCAGCGACGGGTGCATCTGCGCCAGCGTCTGGCCGTTGCTCATCGGTAGATCGCCGATCACGTTGCGGAAGCCTAAGATCAGGCCGCCGCTGATCAGCGCAGGCAGCAGCGGAAAGAAGATCTCCGCGAAGTGTGAAATGAGCTGTTCATGCCATTTCATATTTTGCCGCGCGGCTTTTTTGGCCTGCTCTTTGTCGGCGCTGGCCTGGCCGGTGGTCGCCAGCAGCGCTTTATAGTAGTCGCCAACCTCGGTGCCGATCACCACCTGGAACTGTCCGGCGTTGGTAAAGCAGCCCTTCACCATGCGTAGCTGTTCAATGTCTTTCGGTTTGGCGATGGCCGGATTATTCAGCACAAAGCGCAGACGGGTAATACAGTGGCTGACGGTGGCGATATTGTCGCGCCCGCCCACCAGTTCGATAAGTTTATCGATGTCCTGCTGATTCACTTTACTCATGATGAGGCCTCATGACCGAGGGGGAGAGATAGCATATTTAACTTGAGCTGAATCCTAACCGCTTCGTTTGAATTGCAAAATGGGAACGTTCCCGAAACGCAGCGAAGATCACATAAATCGCTCAGGCGGACTTAATTCAGTACGGCGGGAATGACGATTTGACGGGGCTCACGGTGGCCGGCGATCTGCTCGATCAGCTGCTGTGCCGCCTGGCGTCCGGATTCGGCATAGCCGGGATCGACCGTCAGGATCTCCGGGTGGAGAAACTTCATCAGCGGCGTGCTGCCGACGCTGGCAAGCTGGAGACGATCGATTCCCTGCTGCTGGAGATACTTGCTGGCCCCCAGCGCGAGGGTATCGGTAGCGCAGACCAGCGCGCTGGTCTCTGCCGATAGCACCTCTGCGACGCTTTCGTAGCCCTGTTTCATGCCCAGACCCGGCAGCGCGGCGAGGGGAGTGAGGCGTTTTTTCAGACAGAAATCGAGATAGGCCTGGTGGCGGCGCTGCCCGGTGGTCACATCGCTATGCGGCACGCCGAGGAAGCTGATATGGCGATGCCCGCGATCGTAAAGACGCTGCATCAGCATCCTGATCGACCCTTCATCGTCATAGCAGACGGAGGCGATGCCCGGCGCGTCGCGGGCCAGCAGCACCAGCGTCTCCCGCCAAGGGGTGAGCATCTCTTGCTGGATGCCGGTAAAACCAAACAGCACCACGCCGTCGATATTGCGCCGGGCGAGCATGCCGAGATGCTCCTCGACCAGCGCCGGGGAGAACTGACTTTCCATCATAATCGGATCGTAGCCCTGGGCGTAAAAGGCGGGGAGCATGGTCTGAACGGCGAGGTTTTCCGACAGCGAATCCAGACGGGTGACGATGATCGCCACCACTTTATCGCTCTGGCCGCGCATCGCCCTGGCGGAACGCGAGGGCGAAAATCCGTGCTGCTGCATCACCGCTTCCACTCGCTCGCGAGTGCGTTCGCTAACGCCGCTTTCGTTATTAAGCACGCGGGATACCGTCGATTTCCCGACGCCGCTTAAGCGCGCGATATCTTTGATGGTCAGCCGGTTTTGCATGCAGGGTTCTCGTTGTGGTCCGATTAAAGTCAGCCTAATGCTACTCAAGGAAACCACAATGAGCAAAGTCTGGTTTACGTCTGGTTTAGCTACCCGGGGGTATCATCGCCATAATAGCCACAAATAGATTATCGGTGACGATATAATTCGCGCCGTTTGTATTCATTTACCGGAGATTTTATGGACCCCGAACCCACTCCCGACCCTCGATGGAGCCATCTTTTTTTCCGGTAATCCCGCTTAGCGCTGCTTTACCGGAAGCGTAAAGCAGCGACGTCCTTGATGTCCCTGCCATAAAAATAATATGCCTGACAGGTAAGGTTGACTCGCGCCTGTCGGTAGCGCTGCGTTCGCTCGCGCGAGCGCGGAGGGACTGTTTATGTTGAAAAATTTTACCCGCCAGCTGTTTGCCCAGCTTGGCCGTCATTTACCGCGTCGTTTAGTGCAACGCGATCCGCTACCCGATGCCCGCAATCTGGCGAGCGCGCCGATCCCGGATTCTCTCGGTAAGCAGTGCCTGAACGTGGCGGCAATGGATGAGAATGAAATCTGGCGCGCTTTCTCCAGCCATCCGGAAGGGCTAAACGAAGGCGAAGTGGCGCAGAAAATCGCGCAGTACGGCGAAAACCAGATCCCGGCGCAGAAGCCGTCGCCGTGGTGGGTGCATCTGTGGAGCTGCTATCGCAACCCCTTCAACCTGCTGCTGACCGTCCTGGGTATCGTCTCCTACTCGACGGAGGATCTGTTTGCCGCGGCGGTTATCGCCCTGATGGTGGGGATCTCCACGCTGCTGAACTTTATCCAGGAAGCCCGCTCGACCAAAGCGGCGGACGCCCTGAAGGCGATGGTCAGCAACACCGCGACGGTCCTGCGGGTGGTGAACGAGCAGGGCGAGAGCCGCTGGTGCGAACTCCCTATCGACCAGCTGGTGCCGGGAGATATCGTCAAGCTATCGGCGGGAGACATGATCCCGGCAGATCTGCGCATCATTCAGGCGCGCGACCTGTTTGTCGCCCAGGCCTCGCTGACCGGGGAATCGCTGCCCGTCGAAAAAGTGACCCGCACCCGCGACCCGCTACAGACGAACCCGCTGGAGTGCGACACCCTGTGCTTTATGGGCACCAACGTGGTGAGCGGATCGGCGCAGGCCATCGTTTTCGCCACCGGCGGCGGCACCTGGTTTGGCCAACTGGCCGGTCGCGTCAGCGAGCAGGAAAGCGAGCCGAACGCCTTTCAGAAAGGCATCAGCCGGGTCAGCATGCTGCTGATCCGCTTTATGCTGGTGATGACGCCGATAGTGCTGCTGATTAACGGCTACACCAAAGGCGACTGGTGGGAGGCGGCGCTGTTCGCGCTCTCCGTCGCGGTGGGCCTGACCCCGGAAATGCTGCCGATGATCGTCACCTCGACCCTGGCGCGCGGGGCGGTGAAGCTGTCGAAACAGAAAGTGATCGTCAAGCATCTCGACGCGATACAGAACTTTGGCGCGATGGACATTCTGTGCACCGATAAAACCGGTACCCTGACGCAGGATAAAATCGTGCTGGAGAACCACACCGATGTCTCCGGCAAAGTGAGCGAACGCGTGCTGCATACCGCCTGGCTGAATAGCCATTATCAGACCGGACTGAAGAATCTGCTCGATACCGCAGTGCTGGAGGGAGTGGAACTGGAGCCGGCGCGCGGGCTGGCGGAACGCTGGCAAAAAGTGGATGAGATCCCGTTCGATTTTGAGCGTCGCCGTATGTCGGTGGTGGTGCAGGAGCAGGACAACGTCCATCAGCTGATCTGCAAAGGCGCTTTGCAGGAGATCCTCAACGTCTCGACCCAGGTGCGCTATAACGGCGACATCGTACCGCTGGACGACACCATGCTGCGGCGCATCCGTCGCGTGACCGATACCCTCAACCGTCAGGGATTGCGCGTGGTAGCGGTGGCGACGAAGTATCTGCCCGCCCGCGAAGGCGACTACCAGCGCGCGGATGAGTCAGACCTGATCCTCGAAGGCTATATCGCCTTCCTCGATCCGCCGAAAGAGACCACCGCCCCGGCGCTGAAGGCGCTGAAGGCCAGCGGCATTACGGTCAAAATCCTCACCGGCGACAGCGAGCTGGTGGCGGCCAAAGTCTGCCACGAAGTGGGGCTGGATGCGGGGGATGTGGTTATCGGCAGCCAGGTTGAAGCGCTGAACGATGATGAGCTAGCCGAGCTGGCAAAACGTACCACCCTGTTTGCGCGCCTGGCGCCGCTGCACAAAGAGCGTATCGTGACCCTGCTGAAACGCGAAGGACACGTGGTGGGCTTTATGGGCGACGGCATTAACGACGCCCCGGCGCTGCGCGCGGCGGATATCGGTATTTCCGTCGACGGCGCGGTGGATATTGCCCGCGAGGCGGCGGATATCATCCTGCTGGAGAAGAGCCTGATGGTGCTGGAGGAGGGGGTTATTGAAGGCCGCCGGACCTTCGCCAATATGCTCAAGTACATCAAAATGACCGCCAGCTCCAACTTCGGTAACGTCTTCAGCGTGCTGGTGGCCAGCGCCTTCCTGCCGTTCCTGCCGATGCTGCCGCTGCATCTGCTGATCCAGAACCTGCTGTACGATGTATCCCAGGTCGCGATCCCGTTTGATAACGTTGACGATGAGCAGATCCGTAAACCGCAGCGCTGGAACCCGGCGGATCTCGGGCGCTTTATGGTCTTTTTTGGGCCGATCAGTTCGATATTCGATATTCTGACGTTCTGTCTGATGTGGTGGGTGTTCCATGCCAATACGCCGGAACATCAAACGTTGTTCCAGTCTGGCTGGTTCGTGGTTGGCCTGCTGTCGCAGACGTTGATTGTGCATATGATCCGCACGCGCAGGATCCCGTTTATTCAGAGCCGCGCGGCCTGGCCGCTGATCGTGATGACGCTGCTGGTGATGGTGGTAGGGATTGCGCTGCCGTTCTCGCCGCTGGCAGGCTATTTGCAGCTTCAGGCGTTGCCGCTAAGCTACTTCCCGTGGCTAATTGCCATCCTGGCGGGCTATATGACGCTGACGCAGATGGTGAAAGGTTTCTACAGCCGTCGCTACGGCTGGCAGTGAGTGGGGAGCTTTACGCGCAGAAACAACAAAGGCAGCCGTTGGCTGCCTTTGTTCATACCGCATCCGATTAGCGACGAATGGCGATCGCTTCAATCTCAATCTTCACGTCTTTCGGCAGACGCGCCACTTCCACGCAGGAGCGCGCCGGGAAGGTGGCGTCATGTTCAGTGAAGAAGGCTTCATAGGCGGCGTTCACGGTGGCGAAGTCGTTCAGATCTTTCACGAAAACGGTAGTTTTAACGATATCGCCCACTTTCAGACCCGCGGCTTCAACGATGGCCTTCACGTTGTCCAGCGACTGACGCGCCTGAGCGGCGACATCTTCCGGCACGCTGCCGGTTTTCGGGTCTACCGGGATCTGGCCGGAAGTGATAATCATGTTACCCAGATCAACACCCTGAACGTACGGGCCGATAGCTGCGGGTGCATTTTCCGTCGCGATAGTTTTAGACATGAGTTCTCCTGAATCACAGCATTATATAAATCTTTCGCGTCGCTAACTGCGAAAGATGAGAGGTAAGAGACCCGGCCATTATAGGGAGCCGGGTACGCAATACCAACCTCAATTAGTTCGCCAGAACCACATTATGTGAGAACTCTTTTTCACAATATTTGCACTTCAGCGCGATATCGTTTTCACGTTTTTTTACCGCAAAGCTGGAAGAGACCGGCTCGGCGTGGCTGATGCAGTTGCTGTTGGGGCAAACCAGCACGTTGTTGATGCGATCCGGCAGATGCGGACGGGATTTACCGACCACTTCATAATCATCAATGCGGTTCACCGTCGCCTGCGGCGCATACAGGGAGAGCTGGTTGACCTGCTCGTCGGTCAGGAAGGTGTTTTCGATTTTGATTAAATCTTTGCGGCCCATTTCGCCTGACGGCAGGTTCAGGCCGATGGTGATGCGCTGATCCGTTTCGGTCAGTTTGAACAGGGTTAGCAGCTTAAAGCCGACCTGCGCCGGGATATGGTCGATAACGGTGCCACGTTTGATGGCTTCTACCTGTAATTTGTTGTCGTGTGTCATCTCTTTTTCCCCTTACAGTGCCAGATCGCTATTCAGTACCAGCGCCAGTAACGCCTGGCGCGCGAAGATGCCGTTGCCCGCCTGCTGGAAGTACCAGGCATGCGGCGTTTTATCGACATCGGTGGTGATTTCATCAATACGCGGCAGCGGGTGCAGCACCTTCATGTTGGCGCGGGCGCCTTCCAGATCGGCGGCGCGCAGGACAAACTGCGCCTTCACATTGGCATATTCCGACGGGTCGAGGCGCTCTTTCTGCACCCGGGTCATATACAGAATGTCCACCTCTTCCATCACCTCTTCAATGGCGCTATGCAGGCTCCAGGCAATGCCTTTTTCGTCGAGCATGTCGAGGATGTACTGCGGCATGGCCAGCGCGTCCGGCGCGATAAAGTAGAAGCGGTTGCCGTTAAATTTCGCCAGCGCCTGGGTCAGGGAGTGAACGGTGCGGCCGTATTTCAGATCGCCGACCATCGCGACGTTAAGATTTTCCAGACGGCCCTGGGTCTCCTGAATGGTGAACAGATCCAGCAGGGTCTGCGTCGGATGCTGATTCGCGCCGTCGCCGGCGTTGAGTACCGGAATACCGCCGGAGAACTCGGTCGCCAGGCGCGCCGCGCCTTCCTGCGGGTGGCGCATAACGATGGCATCGACATAGGTGCTGATGACCGAGATGGTATCGGCCAGGGTTTCGCCTTTTTTGCCCAGCGAGGTGTTGCTGCTGTCTGAGAAACCGACCACGCTGGCGCCCAGGCGGTGCATCGAGGTTTCAAACGACAGGCGGGTGCGGGTCGACGCTTCAAAAAAGCAGCTGGCAATCACTTTATGCTTCAGCAGCTCAGGCTGTGGATGGGCTTTGAGCTTTGCTGCGGTTGCCAGTACCAGTTCAAGGTCTTCGCGGCTGAGATCGTTTATAGAAATGATATGTTTTTGATACAGCGGATTAGCCATGTTTATCTCCTGACGCCTGGGCAAAAAAAAAGCCCCTTAAATAAGGGGCTTTACGAATACGGATGCAACGGAAAGAAAAAACGGCAGGCCAGCGCCTGTTTTCAGACGCGGTAAGACGCGATGTCGTACACACTGAACCATAATTCCTCCCGGCAAAACGGGTGGCATTATACGCAGCTCAATTTTCGGATCAAGCGATTAATCCACAAAAGGTAAACGTTTGCCTGGAGAAGAGTGCGGTAATGCAAAAAACCCTGAAAAAGAGGTGGTATGGCAGTGCGAAGGGGGGTATAAAACGGAAAATGAAAAGCTGTTTTATAATCAGAGGTTATTATGATCGTTGGGAACATTCACCATCTGCAGAGCTGGCTGTCGGCGTCTCTGCGCGAAGCTATCGAACACGTTAAGGCCCACGTCACCGACGCGACGCCGCTGGGTAAACATGATATTGACGGCAACAATCTGTTCTATCTCATATCCGAAGATACCACCGAGCCGATGGCTGACCGCCGCGCCGAGTATCACGCCCGTTACCTCGACATCCAGATTGTACTCAAAGGCCAGGAGGGCATGACCTTTAGCGTTCTTCCCGCCGGTGCGCCGGATACCAACTGGCTGGCGGATAAAGACATCGCCTTCCTGGCGGAGGGGGCGCAGGAAAAAACCGTCATCCTCAGCGAAGGCGACTTTGTGGTGTTCTATCCCGGCGAAGTGCATAAGCCGCTGTGCGCCGTCGGCACGCCGGCGAAGGTGCGCAAAGCGGTTGTGAAGATGCTGATGGCGTAAAAAATATCCCGGGCTGCTCGCCGAGGCTATGGTTGTTGCGGTCCGGTAGCCCGGACAGGCGCGTCAAGCGCCGCCTCCGGGAACGCCCACGGGCTGCGCCTGGCGCCTTGCCCGGGCTACAGATCCGTGCGGTTTGGGGGCGGATAGCCCGGATAAGCGCAGCGCAATCCGGGGAAATATCGTGAGAACGCTTACTTACCCAGCGTCGCCACCATCACCGCTTTGATGGTATGCATGCGGTTTTCCGCCTGATCGAAAACGATGCTGGCCGCGGATTCAAATACCTCGTCGGTCACTTCCATCCCGCCGTGCAGGCCGTACTCCGCCGCCATCTGTTTGCCGAGCGTGGTCTGGTCGTCGTGGAACGCGGGCAGGCAGTGGAGGAATTTCACCTGCGGATTGCCGGTCAGCGCCATCATCTCGCTATTCACCTGATACGCGCGCAGCAGCGCGATACGCTCCGCCCACTTCTCTTTGGCTTCGCCCATCGATACCCAGACGTCGGTATAGATAAAGTCAGCGCCCTTCACGCCCGCGGCGATATCTTCGGTCAGCGTAATATTGCCACCGTTTTTCTGCGCCAGCGCCCGGCACTGCTCGACCAGCTTCTCTTCCGGCCAGCAGGCCGTTGGCGCGACCAGGCGCAGATCCAGACCGGTCAGCGCGGCGGCTTCGAGCATGGAGTTGCCCATATTATTCCGCGCGTCGCCGGCGTAGACCAGGGTCATCTGGTTAAAGGCTTTGCCCGGCAGGTGCTCTTGCATGGTCAGCAGGTCCGCCAGCAGCTGAGTGGGGTGGAATTCATTGGTCAGGCCGTTCCAGACCGGAACGCCGGCATATTCGGCAAGAGTTTCCACCACTTCCTGGCCATGACCGCGATATTGAATACCGTCGTACATGCGTCCCAGCACGCGGGCGGTGTCTTTAATCGACTCTTTGTGGCCAATCTGGCTGCCGCTTGGTCCGAGATACGTGACGCGAGCGCCCTGGTCAAATGCGGCAACTTCGAAAGAGCATCGGGTGCGGGTAGAGTCTTTTTCGAAGATGAGCGCGATGTTTTTGCCGGTGAGATGCTGAATTTCGATATTGTTTTTCTTATCAGCTTTGAGCCTGGCCGCCAGTTCAAGCAGGGCGGTAATTTCTGCAGGAGTAAAATCAAGCAACTTTAAAAAATGCTTCTGATAAAACGCGGACATGGTTCCCTCACATGGCTTAGACCATTTGTTGAATTAAAATTCACTTTATATGTATGAATATTCATTTGCAACCCCGTGTCATAAATCTTTCGCTCAGAAGGTGGAGGCAATCACGGCGGTATGTGACAATAGAAGCATCTGCGACACATTATGAGGAACGAGCCATGGCCAACCCGGAATTACTGGAAGAACAGCGTGAAGAAACGCGTCTGATTATTGAAGAGCTGCTCGAAGACGGCAGCGATCCGGACGCGCTGTATACCATTGAGCACCATCTCTCCGCCGATGATTTCGAAACGCTGGAGAAAGTGGCGGTAGAAGCCTTCAAGCTGGGCTATGAAGTGACTGAGCCAGAAGAGCTGGAAGTGGAAGAGGGTGATACCGTTATTTGCTGCGATATCCTCAGCGAATCCGCGCTGAATGCCGAGCTGATCGATGCCCAGGTTGAGCAGCTGATGACGCTGGCGGAAAAATACGACGTGGAATACGACGGCTGGGGCACCTACTACGAAGATCCTAACGGGGAAGACGAAGAAGGCGATGACGACGAAGATCTCGTTGATGAAGACGACGACGGCGTTCGCCACTAGGTAGCAGAGGTATACGGCGGTGCGTTATGCCGCCGTATAGCAAGGAATTTTAATGGATTACCCGCAAATACTCGCCCCGATTTTAGGTTTTCTGCATTGCCCAACTCCTCAGGCGTGGATTGATGAAGCCCGTAAACCGGAAAATCTTCCGCTGCTGTTGACCGACCATATGGTGTGCGAGCTGAAAGCGGCGCAAAACGCCATGCTGCTGGTACGTCGATACGTCGCGGATAAAGACGGCGCCGATGAGCTGCTGGCCTGCCTGAAGCCCTACGAGGACTTCACCTACCGCTGGGGCCCGGAGCCGGATTTCGTCGCGCTGCATAAGCAGATAAACAAAAGCGCCATGCCGCAGACCGACGATCCCTGGGGACGTCAGCTGCTCGACAGCATGATTTTGCTGATCAAAGAGGAGCTGCATCACTTCTGGCAGGTGCGCGAAATCATGCTTTCCCGCGATATTCCCTACGTCAAAATCACCGCCAGCAATTACGCCCGCGGGCTGCGTCGGGAAGTGCGTTCTCACGAACCGGTGATGCTGATCGATAAACTGATTTGCGGCGCCTACATTGAAGCCCGTTCCTGCGAGCGTTTTGCCGCGCTGGCGCCATGGCTGGATGACGATCTGCAGAAGTTTTATCTGTCGCTGCTGCGCTCCGAAGCGCGCCACTATCAGGACTATCTGGACTTAGCGCAGAGGATTGCCGCGGACGATATCAGCGAACGCGTGCGCCAGCTTGGCGAGGCGGAAGCGGCGTTAATTAACGCGCCTGAAGCGGAGTTTCGTTTTCACAGCGGCGTGCCGGTCTGAGCGCCAGGCCGCAGCTTCACCGCAGCGGCCTGCGCCCATCACCGATTAGCGTTGTGGTCTTTGTCTGATGCTGTGGCCGGTACAAGGAACACTCAGGAGCTACAATACTTTCAGCATCGTGACTTCGCAGTCAACGTGGCCGGTGCAGCCCAGCGGCCCGTCGATATGCTCAAAGCCGAGATGCTCATATAAACCGACCGCTTCTTTAAGGAAGGCGGTGGTTTCCAGATAGCAGCGTTTGAAACCTTGTTCACGGGCGTAATCCAGGGCCATCAGCGCCAGCTTTTTCGCCAGCCCCCGGCCGCGCGCGGAGGTCATAAAATACATTTTCTGCAGTTCGCAGATATCGGGCTCGCTGCAGGAGAGCGGCGCCACGCCGCCGCCGCCAACCACTTCACCATTCAGCTCAACGACCCAATAGGCGGAACCCGGTTGGCTATAAAGCTCATAGAGTTGATCCAGATTCGGATCGGCGACCGTATAGCCTTTATCGGCGGTCAGACCATATTCGGCGGAAACCTGGCGGATAACGTTAGCTATCGCCGGATTATCATTAGCCGTGATGCGGCGCAGGGTTAGCGGTAGGGTTGCGCTCGTATTCATGTGAAGACTCATTGCAAAATGATGACGGATAATGTTGTTAATAACATTGCGGAAGGGGAGAGTGCAAGCGAGGATCTTTCACAGAAAACGCCCCTTACCCGGATGGGATAAGGGGCGAGTGAATTACAGCGCGGCGATAACCGCCTGCTGCTCAATCAGCTTCGCTTTCGCTTCCGCGTAACCTTCCAGCTTCTCACGCTCTTTGGCGATCACCGCTTCCGGCGCGCGCGCCACAAAGCCTTCGTTGGAGAGTTTGCTTTCGATGCGGCCAATCTCGCCTTCGATTTTTGTCACTTCTTTCGCGAGGCGCGCCAGCTCATCTTCTTTGTTGATAAGACCAGCCATCGGGATCAGCAGCTCGGCGCCGTCGATAATTTTGGTCACCGAAACCGGGCCTTTATCATCGGCAGGCAGCACAGTGATGCTTTCCAGACGCGCCAGGTTCAGCAGGAAGCTACGGTTGTCGTTCACGCGACGAACCGCGGCTTCGCTGCAACCGCGCAGCAGCAGCTCCAGCGGCTTACCTGGGGCGATGTTCATTTCCGCACGGATGTTACGCACGGCGACGATCGCCTGCTTCAGCCATTCGGTATCGGCCAGCGCCGCTTCGTCAACCTGAGACGCATCGTACTGCGGGAACGGCTGCAGCATGATGGTATCGGCAGTGATACCGCAAATGACCTTCACGCGCTGCCAGATGGTCTCGGTGATGAATGGGATAATCGGGTGCGCCAGGCGCAGCAGACCTTCCAGAACGGTTACCAGCGTGTGGCGGGTGCCGCGCAGCTCAGACTCGGAACCGCCGGTCATCACCGGCTTGGTCAGCTCCAGATACCAGTCGCAGAACTGGTTCCAGGTGAACTCATACAGAATGCCCGCGGCGATATCGAAACGGAAGCCGTCCAGCGCCTCGCGGTAGGCTTTGACGGTCTGGTTGAATTCCGCGAGGATCCAGCGGTCCGCCAGCGACAGGGTCATCTCGCCGCCGTTAAAGCCGCAATCCTGATCTTCGGTGTTCATCAGCACAAAGCGGCTGGCGTTCCACAGCTTGTTACAGAAGTTACGGTAACCTTCCAGACGCTTCATATCCCAGTTGATATCGCGGCCGGTAGAGGCCAACGCCGCCAGGGTAAAGCGCAGGGCGTCGGTGCCGTGCGGCTCAATGCCGTTCGGGAACTGTTTCTCGGTGCGTTTGGCGATTTTTTCCGCCAGCTGCGGCTGCATCATGTTACCGGTGCGTTTTTCCAGCAGCTCCGGCAGGGAAATGCCGTCGACCATATCCAGCGGGTCGATAACGTTGCCCTTCGATTTGGACATCTTCTGGCCTTCGTCATCGCGGATCAGGCCGGTCATGTAGACGGTTTTAAACGGCACCTGCGGCTTGCCGTTTTCATCTTTGATGAAGTGCATGGTCATCATGATCATGCGGGCAATCCAGAAGAAGATGATATCGAAGCCGGAAACCATCACGCTGGTTGGGTGGAACTGGCGCAGGGCATCGGTATTTTCCGGCCAGCCGAGGGTGGAGAAGGTCCACAGCGCGGAGGAGAACCAGGTATCGAGAACGTCTTCGTCCTGGCGCAGCGCCACGTCGGCGCCGAGGTTATTTTCCTGACGCACTTCGTCCTCGGTGCGGCCAACGTAGACGTTGCCGTCGTTGTCGTACCATGCCGGGATGCGGTGACCCCACCACAGCTGGCGGGAGATGCACCAGTCCTGAATATCGCGCATCCAGGAGAAATACATGTTTTCGTACTGCTTCGGCACGAACTGGATATCGCCGTTCTCAACCGCCTCTACCGCCGGTTTTGCCAGCACGTCGGCGCGCACGTACCACTGGTCGGTCAGCATCGGTTCGATCACCACGCCGCCGCGGTCGCCGTACGGGACGGTCAGGTCGTGCGGTTTGATCTCGTCCAGCAGGCCCAGCGCGTCAATAGCGGCAACTACCGCTTTACGCGCGGCAAAGCGCTCCAGCTTCTGGAACTCCATCGGGATGGCGTTTGAGTAGACGTCAGACTCGTTGCCTTTGGTATCGTAAACTTCCGCGGTTTCGCGGATGTCGCCGTCAAAGGTCAGGATGTTGATCATCGGCAGGGCGTGACGCTTGCCGACTTCATAGTCGTTAAAGTCGTGCGCCGGGGTGATCTTCACGCAGCCGGTGCCTTTTTCCATATCGGCGTGTTCATCGCCAACGATCGGAATGCGGCGGTCAACCAGCGGCAGGATCACGAATTTGCCAATAAGATCTTTATAGCGCGGGTCTTCCGGGTTAACGGCCACGCCGGTATCGCCCAGCACGGTTTCCGGGCGGGTGGTGGCAACGACCAGATAATCTTTACCGTCAGCGGTTTTCGCGCCGTCGGCCAGCGGATAGCGGATATGCCACATCGAGCCTTTAGACTCGCGGTTTTCCACTTCCAGATCGGAGATAGCGGTGCGCAGTTTCGGGTCCCAGTTGACCAGGCGCTTGCCGCGGTAGATCAGATCTTCTTTATACAGGCGGACAAAGACTTCTTTGACGGCGTTGGACAGGCCTTCGTCCATGGTAAAGCGCTCGCGCTCCCAGTCCACGGAGTTGCCCAGGCGGCGCATCTGGCGGGTAATGGTGCCGCCGGACTCCGCTTTCCACTGCCAGATTTTATCGATAAAGGCGTCGCGACCGTAGTCGTGGCGGGTTTTACCTTCTTCGGCGGCAATCTTACGCTCAACCACCATCTGGGTAGCGATACCCGCGTGGTCGGTACCTGCCTGCCACAGGGTGTTTTTACCCTGCATGCGCTGGTAGCGAATCATGGTATCCATGATGGTTTGCTGGAAGGCATGACCCATATGCAAACTGCCGGTGACGTTCGGCGGCGGGATCATGATGCAGAAGGACTCTTTGCTTTCATCGCCGTTAGGCTTGAAATAGCCCTGCTTTTCCCAGTGCTCGTAAAGCGGCTGTTCGATATCTTGGGGGTTGTATGTCTTTTCCATTATTTCCAGGTTGCCGTGTTCAGGTTGAAACCAGCCATGCGGTACGCTTTATAACGTTCGCGCGCCAGTTGTTTCAAAGAATCTTCATAAGGGACGAAGTCTATCACTTCTGTGAAAGCGGTGGCAAAATCTGCAAAGTTTAGCCGCAGGCTAATCAGTATATCCCGCGGGCTACTGTTGCGCTTTTGCGGCCAGGCGATCTCCACCGGCGCGCCGCCGCGCGGACCTTCTCCCGCCAGATTATGCGGAACAAAACTTTCCGCTGGCCGCGCCCACAGCGCCTCGTCCAGACGAATGGCCTGCTGCTCATCTTCGCAGGCGATGAGCACTCGCTTGCCGCTGCGCCAACGTTCTGCGGCAATGTCACACACCAGTTGTTCAACGGCGCTCAGACCGTCTTGTTGTGTGTCGTTGTCCAGAAGGTAGAACGTTGCGTTTTTCATATATGGGGCTTCTTGTGATGACTTTAAATGCTTAAGCCGGGCGGACCCGGCCTACGGTGTACTGTCGTTAGTAGGCCGGGTACGCCCGGCACGTTGCATCACTCTTCGCCGGTAAATCCAGCGCGGTTGAGCAGGAACTGCGACAGCATCGCCACCGGACGACCGGTCGCGCCTTTGGCTTTCCCGGAACGCCACGCGGTACCGGCGATATCAAGGTGCGCCCAGTTGTACTTGCGGGTAAAGCGCGCCAGGAAGCAGCCCGCGGTAATCGCTCCGCCTGGACGGCCGCCGATGTTCGCCATATCGGCGAAGTTAGACTCCAGCTGTTCCTGGAACTCGTCGCCAAGCGGCAGACGCCATGCGCGATCGCCCGCCAGTTCGGAGGCGCCGATCAGCTCGTGGGCCAGCGGATTGTGGTTCGACATCAGGCCGGTGATGTGATGGCCCAGCGCTATCACGCAGGCGCCGGTCAGCGTCGCCACGTCGATTACCGTCTCCGGCTCGAAGCGCTCGACGTAGGTCAGCACATCGCACAGCACCAGACGCCCTTCGGCATCGGTGTTCAGCACTTCAACCGTTTGCCCGGACATCGTGGTCAACACGTCGCCTGGTCGGTAGGCGCGACCGCCCGGCATGTTTTCACATCCGGCAAGCACGCCGACAACGTTCAGCGGCAGCTGAAGTTCTGCCACCATGCGCATTACGCCGTACACCGCCGCCGCGCCGCACATATCGTATTTCATCTCGTCCATGCCTTCGGCTGGCTTGATGGAGATGCCGCCGGAGTCAAAGGTCAGGCCTTTACCGACCAGCACGATAGGACGCGCATCCTCCGCCGGGCTGCCTTTGTATTCGATAACCGACATCAGTGATTCGTTCTGCGAACCGTTGCCGACCGCCAGATAAGAGTTCATTCCCAGCTCTTTCATCTGCTGTTCGCCGATAACGCGGGTAATGACGTTCTTACTGTAGGTATCGGCCAGCTGGCGCGCCTGAGAAGCCAGATAGGCAGCGTTACAGATGTTTGGCGGCATATTGCCGAGATCTTTTGCCGCTTTAATACCGGCGGCAATCGCCAGACCGTGCTGAATGGCGCGTTCGCCGCTGGTCAGCTCGCGACGGGTCGGGACGTTGAAAACCATTTTACGCAGCGGGCGGCGCGGCTCGCTTTTGTTGGTTTTCAACTGGTCAAAGCTGTACAGCGTCTCTTTGGCGGTCTCGACCGCCTGACGCACTTTCCAGTAGTTATTGCGGCCTTTGACGTGCAGCTCAGTCAGGAAGCAGACGGCTTCCATCGAGCCAGTATCATTCAGCGTATTGATAGTTTTCTGAATGACCTGCTTGTATTGACGCTCATCCAGCTCGCGCTCTTTACCGCAGCCAATAAGCAGAATGCGCTCCGACAGAATGTTCGGCACATGGTGCAGCAATAAAGTCTGGCCAGGTTTGCCTTCCAGCTCGCCGCGACGCAGCAGGGCGCTGATATAACCGTCGCTAATTTTATCAAGCTGTTCGGCGATGGGGGAGAGGCGCCGTGGTTCAAAGACGCCGACCACGATACAGGCGCTCCGCTGCTTCTCCGGGCTACCGCTTTTTACACTGAACTCCATGCACTACGCTCCTGAATCTTAAAGACAACGACGGTGGCTACGGATAGAATTGAAAGCTTTCGTAACTCATGTCCGCTGTTGTGGTGACTTCGTGTTAATCTTAACGTTATTACGGCCTTGGTTCGTCAGAAAAGATCCTGATACGCAGAACCAGCGAGTCATTTAATCTTAGCGATGTTTTCGACGACCAAAGAGAATAAATGACGTTTAAGCCATGAAACAAGCAATTTTCCTGCAATAAAACGGGTTTTTACGGGCGTATTTATAGTGATAATCATAAGATATCTGGTTCGTGAGACGCTGAAAAGCCAGTTGGCGATCCTATTCATCCTGCTACTCATTTTCTTCTGTCAGAAACTGGTCAGGATCCTCGGCGCCGCTGTTGATGGCGATATCCCGACCAATCTGGTGCTCTCGCTGTTAGGGCTGGGCGTACCTGAAATGGCGCAGCTCATTCTGCCCCTGAGCTTATTCCTCGGGCTGCTGATGACGCTGGGCAAACTGTATACCGAAAGCGAAATCACGGTGATGCACGCCTGCGGCCTGAGCAAGGCCGTGCTGGTGAAAGCCGCCATGATTCTGGCGCTCTTTACGGGCATCGTCGCGGCGGTCAATGTGATGTGGGCCGGCCCCTGGTCTTCTCGTCACCAGGATGAAGTGCTGGCGGAAGCGAAAGCGAACCCCGGCATGGCGGCGCTGGCTCAGGGCCAGTTCCAGCAGGCCAGCGACGGCAGCGCGGTGCTGTTTATTGAGAACGTCAACGGCAACCGCTTCAGCGACGTTTTCCTCGCTCAACTGCGGCCGCGAGGCAACGCGCGCCCGTCGGTGGTGGTCGCGGATACCGGCGAGCTCTCGCTGCGTAAAGACGGCTCGCAGGTGGTGACCATGAATCAGGGTACCCGCTTTGAAGGCACCGCGATGCTGCGCGACTTCCGCATTACCGACTTTAAAAACTATCAGGCGATTGTCGGCCATCAGGCCGTGGCATCCGATCCGAACGATACCGAGCAGATGGATATGCGCACCCTGTGGCGTACCGATACCGATCGCGCCCGGGCGGAGCTGCACTGGCGCTTCACGCTGGTCGCGACGGTGTTCATCATGGCGCTGATGGTGGTGCCGCTTAGCGTGGTGAACCCGCGCCAGGGCCGCGTGCTGTCGATGCTGCCGGCGATGCTGCTCTATCTGGTGTTCTTCCTGCTGCAAACGTCGATTAAATCGAGCGGCGGTAAAGGCAAAATGGACCCGATGATCTGGATGTGGGCGGTAAACCTGCTCTATTTCGCGTTGGCCGTGCTGTTGAACCTGTGGGATACGGTGCCGATGCGCCGCTTCCGTGCCCGTTTTAACAAAGGAGCGGCGTGATGCAGGCGTTTGGGGTACTTGACCGTTATATCGGTAAGACGATTTTCAACACCATCATGATGACCCTGTTCATGCTGGTTTCCCTCTCCGGCATCATCAAGTTTGTCGACCAGCTGAAAAAGGCCGGGCAGGGCAACTATGATGCGCTGGGGGCCGGAATCTACACGATTCTCAGCGTGCCGAAAGATATCCAAATCTTCTTCCCGATGGCGGCGCTGCTCGGCGCGCTGCTGGGGCTGGGGATGCTGGCGCAGCGCAGCGAACTGGTGGTGATGCAGGCTTCCGGCTTTACCCGCCTGCAGGTGGCGCTGTCGGTGATGAAAACCGCGATTCCGCTGGTGCTGCTGACCATGGCGATAGGCGAGTGGGTTGCCCCGCAGGGCGAGCAGATGGCGCGTAACTATCGTGCTCAGCAGATGTACGGTGGGTCGCTGCTTTCCACGCAGCAGGGGCTGTGGGCGAAAGACGGCCATAACTTTGTGTATATCGAGCGGGTAAAAGGCAGCGATGAGCTGGGCGGAGTGAGCATCTACGCCTTTAACGACCAGCGCCGCCTGCAGTCCGTTCGCTATGCCGCGTCGGCCAAATTCGATACCGAGAATAAGCTCTGGCGGCTGTCGCAGGTGGATGAATCCAACCTGACCGATCCGAAACAGGTCACCGGAACGCAGACGGTCAGCGGGACCTGGAAGACCAACCTGACCCCGGATAAGCTCGGCGTGGTGGCGCTGGACCCGGACGCACTGTCCATCAGCGGCCTGCACAACTATGTCACCTATCTGAAGTCCAGCGGTCAGGATCCGGGCCGCTATCAGCTCAATATGTGGAGCAAAATCTTCCAGCCGCTGTCGGTGGCGGTGATGATGCTGATGGCGCTGTCGTTTATCTTTGGCCCGCTGCGTAGCGTGCCGATGGGCGTCAGGGTAGTGACCGGGATCAGCTTCGGCTTCATCTTCTACGTGCTGGACCAGATTTTCGGCCCGCTAACCCTGGTATACGGCATTCCGCCGATTATCGGCGCGCTACTGCCGAGCGCCAGCTTCTTCTTGCTGAGCCTCTGGCTGATGATGCGCAAATCCTGACGTAACGCGCCCCCTTCCTGAAGTCAGAAAGGGGGCGTTTTTTTAGCGTTTCCGCCCGCCAAGCAAGCTTCCCAGCATTCCCCTGACTATCTGGTTGGTCACCTGACGCACCGCGCTCTTGGCTGCCGTTTGTACGATACCGTCGCGTTTGCCGCCGCGCGGCCCGGTGGTACCGAACAGAATGTCTTTTAATCCGCCGAGCAGGCCGTCGTCATCGCCGTTTTGCTGGCCTTTTACCGGCGGCGACTGCTGTTGCTCCGTTGTGCTCTGAACGCCCTGTTGCAGCATTTCAAAGGCCGATTCACGGTCGATCTCTTCTTCATATTTCCCGTACAGCGACGAGTGGTTAAGCAGTCCGTTACGTTCGTCATCGGTGACCGGCCCCATACGCGAGCAGGGGGCGATAACCATTGCGCGTTCCACTATTGAAGGGCTGCCTTTCTCATCAAGAAAGGAGATCAGCGCCTCCCCCGTGCCCAGCTCCTGGATCGCCTGTTCGGTACTGAACGCCGGATTCGCGCGCATGGTTTGCGCGGCGGTTTTTACCGCTTTTTGATCTTTCGGCGTGAAGGCGCGCAGAGCGTGCTGCACGCGATTGCCCAGTTGACCGAGTACCGCATCGGGAATGTCCGCCGGGTTTTGCGAAACGAAATAAACACCGACGGCCTTAGAGCGAATCAGGCGGATAACCTGCTCGATTTTATCCAGCAGCACCTGCGGCGCATCGTTAAACAGCAGATGCGCTTCATCAAAGAAAAAGACCAGCTTTGGCTTCTCCTGGTCGCCGGCCTCCGGCAGCCGTTCGTAAAGCTCTGAGAGCATCCACAGCAGGCTGGCGGCGTACAGCTTCGGCATCTGGTAGAGCTTCTCGGCGCTCAGGATATTAATCACCCCTTTACCCTCAGCGTCGACGCGCATCCAGTCCTGAATATCGAGCATAGGTTCGCCGAAAAAGTGCTCCGCGCCCTGCTGCTCAAGGGTAAGTAACCCGCGCTGAATCGCCCCAACGGAGGCGCTGCTGATGTTGCCGTACTGGTTCTGAAACGCTTTGGCGTTGTCGCCAATGTATTGGGTAATGGCGCGCAGGTCTTTAAAGTCGAGCAGCAGCAGCCCGCGATCGTCGGCGATACGGAAGATGATATTCAGCACCCCGGACTGAACCTCATTGAGGTTGAGCAGGCGCGCCAGCAGCAGCGGCCCGAGATCGGAAACCGTGGCGCGCACCGGGTGGCCTTTTTCGCCGAAAATATCCCATAGCACCACCGGATTGGCGTGCGGCTGCCAGTCCGTTGCGCCGATTTTTTCAAGACGCGCCTGCAGCTTTTCCGAACTTTGGCCCGGCTCGGCGATACCGGTGAGGTCGCCTTTCACATCGGCCATAAATACCGGAACGCCGATCTCCGAGAACGACTCCGCCAGCTTTTGCAGGGTGACGGTTTTACCGGTCCCCGTGGCGCCGGTAATTAAGCCGTGGCGGTTGGCCATAGCGGGCAGTAAATGCAGCTGTTTATCCAGCGTGCGGGCAATCAGCAGAGGTGCGCTCATGATCGATTTCTCCATTTATCCTGCTGCGAGTATAGGCAACCTGATGACAAAAGGAGGGAAATCATGCGCGCCTTCGCTTATTCGCTTATTCGCTTATTCGCTTATTCGCTTATTCGCTTCAGGCGCAGTGGCGCTGAATTAACGCGATGCTCTGCTCGATTTCGCGGCGGATATCGCCTTCGCTCCAGTTTGCCAGCTCCGGCGCGAAGGGTTCGAACGCATACACGCCCTGATAGCCGCGCGCCTCCAGGTTTTTGACCTGCTCGCAGCTTTGCAACTGGTCTTTTGCGCTCAGCATGATGCGCTCATTGTCGGTAAGGGCTTCGCGCGGGCGGGTATCCTCTACGCCGGAAAGATGGACCAGACCGATTTCGCCGATATCCACCTGGTTAAACTCCTGCTCCGCCTGCGGATAAAGATGATGATGGAAGGTATCGATCAGCAGCTTAAACGGCACCCGCGCGTCGTGGATCAGCGTTTGCGCCTGCGCCGAGGAGCGCAGCGAGCTCTGCGGGAAACCGAGCGGTTCCACCAGCCCCTGAATGCCGTAGAAGGCGAATAGCGGCGCCAGGTCGCGCAGGGCGTTAAGGGTTTCGCTCGCCGGAACCTCGGTACCATCGTTCAGCGGGCACAGCACCAGCGATTTGGCGCCAACGGCTTTGGCTTCTTTTAACAATGACTCCGTCAGGCTACGAACCTCTGCGGTGCGGCAGTTGAAGGGGTAGACCGCGTTGATCGTGAGGATCTCAATATGGTAGCGGTCAGCCAACTCCCGCACCTGCTGGTGGCTCAGGTCGTCGGTTACTTTTCCGCTGGGGAGGTCGTTACGTAGCTCGACTTTGTTCAGCCCGAGGCTGTTCACCAGCCGGAAAAAGGCCTCAATGCTGAGTGACGGGGCGATCTTGCGGTTGATGCAGAAACGTTGCGATGCAATAGCCATTTTGACTCTCCTGAAACGTAGGGATCGAATTCGTTCGAATGCCTCATAGTCAAAACATTTATTCCAAAATTAGCAATGTATGAAATGGCGGTTTTTTGAGCCGACTCGCAAAATATTTTTCTGTTGTGCTTTCATTGCTGCTGGCTCCAGGAGGCGCTATGTCTAATCTCTTTTTATCGGACTTTAGCGCGCAAGGCGGCGTTTCCTTACAATAAATTGCGACCATCGTCACCAAAATTGAATTTCATTAGCTATCAATATTGAAATATTAATTTCATTTTACTACGGTTATAGCACAGCAGATCCAGTAATGGGCCGTACTGCGTTGGCCCCCGATACCCCATACAGATGAGGCGAGAGCATGACTATCACAGGAAACTTTATTGGCGGGAAAACCGTTACCAGCGGCAGCAACAAAACAATGCCGGTATTCGACCCCGCGACGGGCAAAGTGGTCCGCGAAGTCACGTTATCGACCGCGCAGGAAGTCTCTGACGCCATTCAGGTGGCGCGTGATGCTTTTGAGAGCTGGTCGCGCACCACGCCGCTGCGCCGCGCGCGCGTGATGTTCAATTTTAAAATGTTACTGGAACAGCATGCTGAAGAGCTGGCGGGGATTATCGTCAGCGAGCACGGTAAAGTGTTTTCCGACGCGATGGGTGAGCTGACGCGCGGCATGGAAGTCGTCGAGTTTGCCTGCGGTATTCCGCATCTGATCAAAGGGGAGTTCTCATCGGATGTCGGCACCGGCGTTGATAGCTATTCGCTGATGCAGCCGCTGGGCGTGGTGGCGGGCATTACGCCGTTCAACTTCCCGGCGATGGTGCCGATGTGGATGTTCCCGCTGGCGCTGGCCTGCGGCAACAGCTTTGTCCTCAAGCCGCCAGCGCTGGCGCCGACCGCCGCGGTGCGTCTGGCGGAATTGCTGAAAGAAGCAGGGCTGCCGGATGGCGTCTTTAACGTGGTGCACTGCAGTAATGAAGACGCTGAGCAGCTCTACCGGGACCCGCGGATCGCGGCGGTAAGTTTCGTGGGCTCGTCCGGCGTGGCGGAGCATATTTATAAAACCGCCAGCGCCTATGGCAAGCGAGTACAGGCGTTTGGCGCGGCGAAAAACCACGCGATTGTGATGCCGGATGCCGATCTGGATGCCACCGTGAACGCCATTATGGGCGGCGCGTTCGGCTCGGCGGGCGAGCGCTGCATGGCGCTGCCGGTGGTGGTCGCCGTCGGCGATGAGACGGCGGATAAACTGATTGCGCGCCTGAAGCCGCTGGTGGAGTCCCTGAAGGTGGGGCCGGGCTGTATGCGCGGAAAAGAGGAGAACGAAATGGGGCCGGTCGTCTCCGATACCCATCAGAAAAAAGTGCTGGGATATATTGATAAAGGGGTCAGCGAGGGGGCGACGCTGGTGGTTGATGGCCGTAAGCCGCAGGTGCCAGGGTTTGAAGAGGGGTACTACGTCGGCGGAACGCTGTTCGACAACGTCACGCCGGAGATGACAATCTGGCGCGAGGAGATTTTTGGCCCGGTGCTGGGTATTGTCCGCGTGGCGGATTACCACAGCGCGCTGGAGCTGGTGAACAGCCATGAGTTCGGCAACGGCAGCGCCGTCTTTACCAGCAACGGCCACACCGCGCGTGAATTTGTCCATGATGTCCAGGCCGGAATGGTTGGGGTCAACGTACCGGTACCCGTTCCCATGGCCTTCCATAGCTTTGGCGGCTGGAAACGCTCCGTATTCGGCGCACTGAACGTGCATGGCCCGGACGGCGTGCGCTTCTATACGCGTATGAAAACCGCCACCGTCCGCTGGCCGCAGGGTCAGCAAACCGTATCTGAATTCAGTATGCCGACGTTAGGCTAATCGGCGAAGGAGAGCGCCATGTCTTTACTGGCTAAAGCAAAAAAAGAAGGGCAGATTCAGCACATCACCCCACAGAGCGCGGGGTGGAAGTACATTGGTTTTGATGTCTGGATGTTAAAGAAAGGACAAACCGTCACCCTGGAAAGCGGCGATCGCGAACTGTGCCTGGTGCTGGTCGCCGGCCTGGCTTCGGTAAAAACCACGCGGGCGGATTTCCCGAACCTCGGCCAGCGTATGTCGCCGTTTGAGCGGACGCCGCCCTGGTCAGTCTACGTGCCGCCGCAGGATAAAGTCGAAGTGACGGCAGATTCAGACCTCGAGCTGGCCGTATGCAGCGCCCCGGGTAAAGGAACTTTACCGGCTCGAGTTATCTCCCCGCAGGACGTGGGCGTAGAGCATCGGGGTAAGGGGCGCAACCAGCGCCTGGTGCACAATATTCTGCCGGATAGCGCGCAGGCGGACTGCCTGCTGGTGGTGGAGGTTTACACCGAGGAAGGGGCGACCAGCTCATGGCCGTCGCACAAGCACGATACGGCGCTGCCGGGCCAGGAAACCCAGCTGGAAGAGACCTACTATCACCGTTTCGATCCGCCGCAGGGTTTTGCCTTCCAGCGCGTCTACACCGATGATCGCAGCCTCGATGCCTGCATGGCTCCCTACAACCACGATGTGGTCATGGTGCCGCGCGGCTACCATCCGGTGGCGGCGATTGCTGGGTATGACAGCTACTATCTGAACGTAATGGCCGGTCCGGATCGCAAATGGATGTTTACCTGGGAAGAGGATCACGCGTGGATCAACAGCCCTGATTATCCCCGCCACGATTAACATTGGTTGATAATAAAAAGGCCGGTTAGCAACGCTAGCCGGCCTTTTTGATCCTATAGCCCGAATAAGATCGTCGTCGCAATTCTGGCACATCCCCGGCTTGCGCTGCGCTTAGCCGGGCTACGGGTTTACCGTCGTCTGCGGACAAGTAGCCCGGATAAGACGTTTACGTCGCCATCCGGGAGGCATGAAAAATTTAAGCCAGCTGCTTCGTTTCTGCATCCTTGCTGCTGTTCAGCGCCAGCGAGACCGCCAGCGTCTGGGCCAGGCACAGCGAGGCCACCTGCGAACGGAAACCATCAACCTGCGCCTCGCGCACCACAAAGCAGACGTCGCTGAAGGCCGCCAGCGGGCTGACCTGGCTGTCGGTAATCGCTATCTGTCGTGCTTTACGCTGCGCGCCGAGCTCCACCAGTTCAACCACTTCCCGCGCATACGGAGAGAAGCTCACCGCCACCACGACATCTTTCGGCCCGACCAGGCTGAGCTGCTCGGTAAACATGCCGCCCAGACCGTCAATCAGAAATGCTTTACGGTCCAGATGGCGCAGAGCGTAGGTCAAATAGGAGGCGACGCTAAAGGAGCGGCGCAGGCCAATAACGTAGATATTCTCCGCTTCCGCCAGCAGCGCGACCGCGCGCTGCAGATCGTCGCCGGAGGTCTGCATCGCCAGCTGCTGCAGCGCCTGGGTATTGACCATGGTGAACATATTCAGGATTTCGGTCGGCGTTTCCGGCGGGGTTGCGTCATCCGTCGTGGTCTGGCGGAACAGACGCGCGCGCTCGGTATAGTTAGCCGTCTCTTCCATCAGATGCTGCTTGAACATCTGCTTCATTTCGTTGAAGCCGCTAAAACCAAAGGCGTTAGCGAAGCGGATCAGCGTGGAAGGGGGGACATCAGCTTGTTGCGCGATAGAGGCCACGGTGTCGAAAGCCACGCTATTGCTGTTATCGAGAATATAGCGGGCTACCTGTTTCAGGCGTTTGCTTAACGTGTCGTAGCGACGCCTGATTTCATCCTGCAAGATGGTAAGTTGGGTCGGATTATTGGCCATAGATTGCGCTCTGAGAAAATGAAAGGAATATAATTTCCAGTGTATCAAATGAAGCGAATTTTTCATTTACTACGATGAAATACGCGATTCATTTCACGAAGATCCAGAAAAAAGCCCGCATCTTCGAAAGAGGATGCGGGCGGGGGCTGAATCAGCCGCGGGCTTCTCGCCAGTAGCCGATGAGCGTAAGGTAGTTGCGTTTCACTTCGTTAATCAGCGCCTCATCGCTGAGCTCGCCCTGCATCCAGCGCCGTGAAGGCTGGCCAAAAATGGTGCGTCCTACGGCAAAACCTTTGATCATCGGATGCTTCGCCGCTTCGGCAAAACCGGCGCGCAGACGGTCCGAAGGGGCGTCCAGGCCGAGGATTAAGATCCCGCGGCACCAGCTATCTTCTCGCGCGATCAGTTTGCCGATCCTTTCCCATTCCGCGCTCGACAGCGGCGGCAGCTTCCACCAGTCCGGCTGGATGCCCAGCTGATAGAAGTGCTCCAGCATGTCGTGGTAGTGGCGTTCATCTTTATCCGGGCCGTTTTCCGGCAGGATGATTTCCAGCAGCAGCTCATGCCCGGACTTGTTGCACGCCTGCCAGACCTCCAGCAGCAGCGCATCCTGTTCGGCGCGCAGCTCGGCGGGATCGGCCGGATGATAGAAGACCAGGCATTTCACCACGTGCTCCAGCGGCCAGTCGATCAGCTGGGAACCGATGTTGCCATGTTCCAGGCGCAGCGGGCGCGAGCTCGGCATTTCAATCGGCCGACCAATCCACCAGCCCTTGCCGGTGATGGCATTGAGCGAGCGCTGGCCGTAGGTGCCATCGGCGAGGATGCCGCTGCGACCATCAAGACCGGCTTCGTCTGCGGCGGCTTCCGCGGCCGCCAGCAGCAGCAGCTTCAGCTGCGGAATGCAGGATTCATCACGCCCGGTTTCCAGCGCCAGATCTGCCAGCTGTTTACGGTGGTCAAAGGCGAAAATGCACAGCTCCGGCCACGCCTGGCGGCGGCTGGTGACGCGATGCAGATGGTTGAGGCGATCGTCGATATCCGGACGCGGGACCGATTCTGCCCGCGACAGATAGTCGTCAAGCTCGGCTTTGGTCGGCATCGCGGGCGCGCAGCCGTGGCGTGAAACCACCAGCGCGCCGCAGGCGTTAGCGTAGCGACAGGCCTGCTCCCAGCCTTCATCGTTAAGCCAGCCGCGCAGCAGGCCGGACATAAAGGCATCGCCCGCGCCCAGCACGTTAAGCACGTCTACGCGTACGCCCTGCTGTAGCGGCACGCTATCCCAGCTGTCGGGAATGGCGCCTTCCAGCACCACGCAGCCCATCGGGCCGCGCTTGCAAACCAGCGTCGCTTTCGTGGCGTTACGCACGTTTTTCAGCGCGGTCAGGGTATCGGTGCTGCCGCCGGCAATATGAAACTCTTCTTCAGTACCGACCACCAAATCGAACAGATGCAGGACTTCCTGCAGTTGGCTGGTCACCTGGCCGGATTCAATGAAACGCGTTTCACCGTCACCTAAAGAGGTTAAACCCCAAAGCACCGGACGATAGTCGATATCCAGCGCGGTGCGCAGGCCGTGACGGCGTGCGTACTCCAGCGCCTTCAGCACCGCTTCGCGCGTGTTGGCGTGCGAAAGGTGGGTGCCGGTTACCGCCAGCGCCCGGGAAGAGGCGATGTACTCTTCCTTAATATCTTCTGGCGAAAGGGCCATATCGGCGCAGTTATCGCGGTAAAAAATCAGCGGAAACGTCTCCTGATCTTTAATCCCCAGCATTACTAACGCCGTCAGGCGCTGCTTATCGGTGATCAGATATTCGGTATCGACGCCGGCGCGGCTCAGGGTTTCGCGAAGAAAACGGCCATTATGCTCATCGCCCACGCGGGCGAGCATCGCCGATTTTAATCCCTGAATGGCGGTGCCGAAGGCGACGTTGCCGGAAGAGCCACCCAGGTATTTAGAAAAACTGGCGACATCTTCCAGCCTCGCGCCAATCTGCTGGGCATAGAGATCGACTGCCACCCGGCCAATACAGATGACGTCGAGTCGCTTTACTGCTGCATTCATAGCTAGGGTTTCCTTTTGCATTTCTGCTGTACGGAAGAGTCGGACTGCCGACAGCGTCTCCGAAAACAGCCTGAGGGTTATTGGTTACCCTTAGTTTGAGAAATAAATATTTCATTTGCAAACTAGATCGAAATTAAAAAACCAAAAATGTGAGGGATATACCACTATGCCGCGCTGAGCCTCATTCTGCCTCGGATCCTGCACAGCGGCTGAAAGTTAAACGGACGTCAGTTGAACATCTATCTTTACCTATGATTTTTAAGGGGATATTAAGAGGTGGACCGCGTAATTTGCGCGTTATCCCCGATACAGGATGCGAATGAAACGGGTGAAATGCATAGAGAGTTTGATCCCTCTCGCAAAATGAAATATTTCTTCTGTATTTCTATTTAATGAAAAAAATGTTTGCCTATAATCCAAAAGTATTCCAGTGACGTTAACGATTTTCCTGACTCATCGCTTGTATCGCTGCGCAAGGCAAAACGCTAACCCACACGCAAATACTGAACAATAAGGATTGGGCAACATGGGCAAACTGAGACTGACAATGGCGCAGGCGCTGGTGAAGTTCCTGGATAACCAGTACCTGGAAGTCGATGGCGAAGAGCATAAGTTCGTCAAAGGCATCTTTGCTATCTTTGGCCACGGCAACGTGCTGGGAATGGGGCAGGCCCTTGAACAAGATAGCGGTGAAATGCGGGTCTATCAGGGGCGTAACGAGCAAGGGATGGCGCATGTCGCTACCGGTTTTGCCAGACAGTCCCTGCGTCGTCAGATTATTGCCTGTACCTCCTCCATTGGCCCCGGCGCGGCGAACATGATTACCGCCGCCGCCACCGCGACTGCCAACCGCATCCCGCTGCTACTGCTGCCGGGCGATGTGTTTGCGACCCGCCAGCCTGATCCGGTGCTGCAGCAAATCGAACAGAGCCACGATCTCAGCATTACCACTAACGACGCGTTTCGCGCGGTGAGTAAATACTGGGATCGCATCACCCGTCCGGAACAGCTGATGAGCGCCTGCATCAACGCCATGCGCGTGTTGACCGACCCGGCGGAAACCGGTGCGGTCACGCTTTGTCTGCCGCAGGATGTCCAGGGCGAAGCCTGGGATTATCCGGAGTCGTTCTTTACCCGTCGGGTACACCGCCTTGACCGCCGCCCGGCCAGCGCCGCGCAGCTGGCGGATGCCGTGGCGGCGATTAAAGCCAGCCGTAAGCCGCTGATCGTCTGCGGCGGCGGGGTGAAATACTCCGGCGCAGGCGAGGCGTTGACCCGTTTTGCCGAGCGCTACGGCGTTCCGTTTGCCGAAACCCAGGCGGGTAAAGGCAGCGTTGTCTCTTCGCATCCGTATAACGTGGGCGGCGTCGGCGAAACCGGCTGCCTGGCGGCGAACCTGTTGGCGAAAGAGGCGGACTTAGTCATCGGTCTTGGCACCCGTTTCAGCGATTTCACCACCTCGTCAAAATGGATTTTCCAGCACCCGGGCGTGCGTTTCCTCAATATTAACGTCAGCAACTTCGATGCCTGGAAGCTGGATGGGATTCCGATGCTGGCGGATGCCCGCGAAGCCCTCACTGCCCTGGACGGTGCCCTGTCCGGCGAATCCTGGCAGGCTGGCTGGGGCGAGCAGATTGAAAGCGTGCAGAGTCGCCAGCTGAAAGAGACCCAGCGCGTTTACCAGGCGGTGTGGCAGGAAACCGCTTTCGTCCCGGAAATCGACGACCATCTGGATCGGGAATCGGTGTATCGCGAATTTCGCCAGATAACCGACTCCACCCTGACGCAAAGCAGCGTTCTTGGCGTACTTAACGAAACGCTGCCGGCGGATGCGGTGATTGTAGCGGCGGCGGGGAGCCTGCCGGGAGACCTGCAGCGCGTCTGGCGCAACCGGGCCACCAACACCTATCACGTTGAATACGGCTACTCCTGCATGGGGTATGAAGTCAGCGCCGCGCTGGGCGTGAAGTTAGCCCAGCCGCAAAGCGAGGTCTATTCGCTGGTCGGCGACGGCTCGTTCATGATGCTGCACTCCGAGCTGGTGACCTCCCTACAGGAGCGCGCGAAGATCAACATCGTGCTGCTCGACAACATGGCCAACGGCTGCATTAACAACCTGCAAATGGAGCACGGGATGGACAGCTTCGGCACCGAGTTCCGCTTCCGCTGCGCCGAATCGGGCCAGCTGCAGGGCGGCCTGGTGCCGGTAGATTTCGCCACTGTCGCTGCCGGCTACGGCTGCAAAACCTGGCGCGTCACGACACTAGAAGAACTACGCCACGCGCTGGACGCCGCGCGCCGCGAAACCGTCAGCACCCTGATAGACATTAAAGTGCTGCCGAAAACCATGGTGCACAAATACGGCAGCTGGTGGAACGTCGGCGTCGCGCAGTCTGCGCTCTCCGAACGGATCCGCAAAGTGGCGCAAATGATCAATGAAAAACGCGCTCAGGCGCGGGATTACTAAAACAGAACACAAACCCTGAACCCTACAAATCTCGGGAGAAAACCAACTATGTCACTCAAATTAGGTGTCATCGGTGCCGGCGCTATCGGTAAAGAACATATCCGTCGTTGCACTCAGGTACTGCAGGGAGCCACGGTAGTGGCGGTTTCGGACATCAACGAAGAGAACGCGCGCGCCGCGGTTGCGCTGCCGGGCGTGCATGCCGAAGTGTACGCCGACGGTCATGACGTGATTAAGGCCAGCGATGTGGATGCCATTCTGGTCACCTCATGGGACCCCACCCACGAAGAGTACACGCTGGCCGCCATCGCCGCTGGGAAGCCGGTGTTCTGCGAGAAGCCACTGGCGATGAGCGCGGAAGGCTGCCGCCGTATCGTTGATGCGGAAATGAAAGCCGGTCGCCGCCTGGTGCAGGTTGGATTTATGCGCCCTTACGACGAAGGCTATCTGGCGCTGAAAAAAGTGATCGATGACGGCGACATCGGCGCGCCGCTGATGCTGCGCTGCGCGCACCGCAACCAGTCGGTGGGCGAGAACTACACCACCGATATGGCGATCACCAACACCCTGATTCACGAGTTGGATGTGCTGCGCTGGCTGCTGAATGACGACTATCGCTCCGTGCAGGTGCGCTTCCCGCGCTCCACGTCCCACACCCATGCGCGCCTGAAAGACCCGCAGATCGTGTCGTTTGAAACCAAAAAAGGCACGCTGATCGATGTGGAAGTCTTTGTGAACTGCCAGTACGGCTATGACATCCAGTGTGAAGTAGTAGGGGAAACCGGAATTGCCCGCCTGCCTGAGCCGTCGGCCGTGCAGATGCGCAAAGCCGCTAACCTGTCGACCGCTATTCTGACCGACTGGAAGGATCGCTTTATCAAAGCGTATGACGTTGAGCTGCAGGCCTTTATCAATGATGTTCAGGCCGGCCAGCTGCATGGCCCATCGGCGTGGGATGGCTACGCGGCGTCCGTCGCTGCCGACGCCTGTATCAAAGCGCAGGGAACCAGCGACCCGGTTGAGGTGACGCTGCCTGAATGCCCGGCATTCTACAAACGCTAATCCCGCTTTGCTGACGGAACTTCTTTGCACAGGTAACGACGATGAAAATTGCTTTTGACGTTGATGTTATTAAAGACCTCGGGGTTACCCGCATGGTCCACCAGGTGGCCGAATGGGGCTACAAATACATTGAGCAATCGCCGCACCCGCAGATCAACCCGTTCTACAAGCACCCGCGGGCCAGCCGGGAAATTATGGCTGAGTACAAGCAGGCGCTGCGCGATACCGGCGTGGAGCTCTCTTCGTTTATCTGCGTCTATCGCTGGTCCGGTCCGGATGAGCTGCGCCGTCAGGCGGCAGTGAAAAACTGGAAACGGCTGATCGAAATCGCGGTTGAAATGGGTGTACAGGTGATCAACACCGAGTTTTCCGGCGATCCTAACCAGCCGGAGATTTGCGATGAGATGTTCTATCGCTCCATGGAAGAGCTGCTGCCGATTTTTGAGCGCGAAGGCATCCGCGTTGAAATTCAGGCGCATCCGTGGGACTTCTGCGAAGAGAACAACGAAACCGTCGATATCGTGAAGTCGTTCCGCAGCGATAACGTGAAGTACGTTTACAGCGTCCCGCACACCTTCTTTTATGACAAAGGCGTGGGCGACGTTGAGAAGATGCTGCGCTACGCGGGAAGCGATCTCTCCCACGTGCTGATCGCGGATACCCGCAACCATACAAAACATTGCCGCTATATCGTTAACCCACCGGGCGTAGATGCCGTCGTTCACCAGCACGTGGGCGTCGGGGAAGGGGATGTTGATTTCGACGCGCTGTTCCGCACTCTGCGCGATATGAAATTTGCCGAACAGACCTTCAAGGTCGGCGGTGAGCCGATTGTGGCCACCTCGCTGTTCGGCTACCCGGAAAAAATGAAATACCAGGCAGTGGAAACCCGTGAACTCATCGAACGTGAATTGCTGCGCCGGTGAGGCGCAGCGGCAGGAGCCCCTACTATGAACAAAGATAACGTAAAACTGGCCATCGCCCCGATTGGCTGGACTAACGACGATATGCCGGAGCTGGGCAGCGAAAATACTTTCCAGCAAATCGTCAGCGAAATGGCGCTGGCGGGCTTTACCGGCAGCGAAGTCGGCAGCAAATATCCGCGCGATCCGGCGGTTCTCAAGCCGATGCTGGATATCCGCGGCATTCAGATTTGCAACGCCTGGTTCAGCACCTTTTTTGCTAACGGCCAGCGGGAAAAGACCATTGACGAATTCGTTAACCACATGAATTTTCTGCATGCTATGGGCGCGAAAGTCATCGGCTGCTCCGAGCAGAGCGGCAGCATTCAGGGGCTGGAAAAGCCCATCCTGGAGAATGCGAAACCGTGCTTTAGCGAAGAAGAGTGGCAGCGGGTGGCGGAGGGCTATAACACCCTCGGTCGTCTGGCGGCGGAAAAGGGCATGCAGGTCTGTCTGCATCACCATATGGGTACCGGTATCCAGACGACGGCAGAGATCGACAAGTTTATGTCGCTGGTGGATGACAAAGTCTTCCTGCTCTACGACACCGGACACGCCTGGTATTCCGAAGGCGGCGAAGAGCCGATGCTGGCGATTCTGAAAAAATATCTGCCGCGCATTAACCACGTACACCTGAAAGACGTGCGTCCGCCGGTGATCGAGCAGGTGCGTCGCGAAGGGCTCTCCTTCCTGGACGGCGTGAAGAAGGGGACCTTCACCGTGCCGGGCGACGGCGTTATTGATTTCCGTCCGGTGTTCAAACTGCTGGACGAACATGGCTATAAAGGCTGGATGGTGGTTGAGGCCGAGCAGGATCCGGCGCTGGCCAACCCATTCGAATACGCCGTAAAAGCGCGCAAATATATCCGCGAGACGGCAGGAATCTAATCGTTGTTTCATTTTCAGGCCATACGTCGTATGGCCTGCTTTTTTTTCCTCTGTCGTGACGGCGAAAAAGCGACGCTGAACGTTTCCCTCTCCTTTTGTGAGAGGGGCAGGGAGAGGGAAAAGTTTACTTCACTTCCGCCAGCGCGGTCTTATCGACGTAGGGCTTCATCAGCGCATCGGCTTCCTTCTGCGCCGCCTGCACCGCGGCTTCCGGGGTAACGTTGGCATCATTGACCACCGCGGCCAGCTGGTTTTCCATCGCTTTACGCACGGCAACGGTCTCCCAGGTGGAGTACCACGGATGGGCATACTTCAGCTGTTCGAGGGCGATAGCCGCGCGCGGATCCTGCTGCAGATACGCCTTCATTTCCGGCGTATCGTAGGCGGCCTTACGCGGGGAGAAGTAGCCGGTAAAGCGGCTCCAGGCGCCGTTGACCTGCGGGCTCACCAGATACGTCAGGAACTGATACGCCGCTTTTTTCTGCGCGTCGTTGATGCCCTTGAAGCTCACCAGGCTGGCGCCGCCGATCGGTACCGCGCGCTGCTCTTTGGCCGGCAGCATCGCCACGCCCAGTTCAAAATCTTTGCTGTTCTCGCGCATAAAGCCCAGCGCGCCGGTGCTCAGCATCGCCATTCCGACTTTGCCGGAGAAGAAGCTGGCGCCGATCTGTTTCGAATTCAGCACGCCGGAAGGCATGACTTTGTCTTTATAGACCAGGTTCTGCCAGAAGCGCAGGGCGCCGATGGTGGTTGGCGTGTTGTAATAGACTTCGCCCGGATAGTCCTCGTTAAAGTATTTCCCGCCGTTGGCGCGCACCAGCGCCGAGAAGATCCAGCCGCCGTAATCATCGTTGGTCGACGGCAGCATGATCCCCCACTGGCCTTTGCTTTCGTCGGTCAGCTTTCTGGCGTCCGCCAGCAGCTCGGCCCAGGTTTGCGGCGGCTGTTTGATACCGGCCCGATCGAACATTGTTTTGTTGTAGTAGAGGATCGGCGTCGAGTTATGGAACGGGATCGCATAGGTGGTGCCCATCACCCGGGCGTTTTTATGCATTGCGGGCCAGAACGCCTTCACCAGAAAATCCCCGGCTTTTTGATCGCCATACTGGAACAGCTCATCCATCGGCAGGATCTCATCCTTCAGCGCCAGATCGGTGGTGAAGTTGGCGGACATAATCACCAGCGCGGGCGGCTGTCCGGCCTTCTGCGCTGATTCGGCTTTGATCTTGGTGGTGTCGTAGTTACCGGTAAAGATCCCGCGCACTTCGACATCCTGCTGCGACTCGTTGAATTGCTTAATGACGCGGGTCATCTCCATGGTCAGCTTACCGTCCACCGGCGCCGGGAACATGAAGTCGATCTTCTCTTTCGCCTGCGCCGCGCCGCTCAGGGCAAGGCTGAGCCCAACCGCGAGAGCGGTGAGAGGTTTAAACATGGTCTGTCTCCATCAGTAAATTATGCTGTTTCTCAGCATGAAAAAGATGCACATCGGCAGGTGAAAAGCCGAGGATCAGCGAATCGCCTTTCTCCGGCACCGCGCCACGATGGCGACGGCTAAAGCGTAGGGTGCCGATGGGGGTGCTGACGTGGAGCAGATAATCGGCTCCCATCAGTTCTCGTTGCAGCACGGTGGTGGGCAGGCGCAGATGGCTCTCCTCCACGCGGTCGCTGATATGTTCTGGGCGAATGCCTAACCACACCCGGGATTCTTCACGGTAGCGCGGCGGCAGCGGATAGCGCAGCTCACCCAGTAATACCTCACCATCAGCGCAGGGCAGCGAGAGCAGATTCATCGCCGGAGATCCGATAAACCCGGCGACAAACAGGTTGGCCGGGTTGGCGTAGAGATACTCCGGTCGCCCGACCTGCTGTACGTGGCCGCCGTTCATCACAACGATGCGGTCGGCCATCGACATCGCTTCCGTCTGGTCATGGGTGACGTAGACGGTGCTGGTTCTGAGCTGCTGGTGGAGGTCCATAATGCTGTCGCGCACTTCGCTACGCAGGCGGGCGTCAAGGTTGGAGAGCGGCTCATCCATCAGGAACAGGCGCGGATTGCGCACAATCGCCCGCGCCATCGCCACCCGCTGCCGCTGGCCGCCGGAGAGCTTCGCCGGCTTGCGATCGAGCAGGGTATCCAGCTGCAGCATTTGCGCGACTTTATCCACCCGCGGCTGCCAGCTGGTTTTCTCCTCTTTGCGTACCTTCATGCCGAAAGTGATGTTGTCGCGCACCGACAGGTGCGGAAACAGCGCATAGTTCTGAAAGATCATCGCGAAATTACGCTCTCTGGGCGACATGTCGGTGATGTTCTCATCGTGCAGCCAGATCTCCCCCTCGCTGACCGGCTCCAGCCCGGCGAGCAGGCGCAGCAGGGTGCTTTTACCGCAGCCAGACGGGCCCACCAGCACCACGAATTCCCCTTCGCGAATATCCAGCGACAGGGCGCTGAGGGCCGGTTTACCGTCAAACTGTTTACTGATGTTTTGCAGACTAAGCATGGCGTTTAGCGATCTTCCGTTGGGCAGCTGATATTTTCGTCGTACATCCACGGTCCGGCGTAGTGGGTCAGCGGATGCTGATAGCTCACCCACTGCTCGTCGACCTGGCGATGCATCAGGCATGACGCCGGAGAGAGGTCGTAATACGGTCGGGTATCTTCATGAAAGTAGGGCACCTGGTGGACGGTTCCCGGGATGGTGGAGATGATGGCCTGGCGATACTGGGTCATGGTCAGGCTGTGGTTATGGCCGCAGAAAATGCGCGTCAGCGACGGGAAACGCTCAACCAGCGCCAGCAGACGATGGCCGTTTTCGCAGGCGATAGGGTCCATCTGCGCGTTGCCCAGCGGCAGCGGCGGATGATGCATAAACACCGTCGCCGGTTTATCGCCGCCATCAAACAGCTGAGACTCCAGCCACTTAATGGTTTCCTCGGTCAGCCAGCCTTTCGACGTACCCGCGCGGCTGGAGTCGATAAACAGCAGGCGAGTGGCAAAATCGTCTACCGCGTAGTGCATGTTTTGCGCATCGCGGCCGAGCTGCGGGCACAGCAGATGCAGGTATTCCAGAAACAGCGCTTTATCGTCGTGGTTGCCGGGAATGAGATACAGCGGATAGTTCAGGCTGCCGAGGATCTGGCGGGCGACCTCATACTCTTCCGGGCGGCCGCAGTTGACGATATCGCCGCTCACCACAACCGCGTCCGGACGCTCCTGCAGGGCGTTCAACTGGGAGACGACGTCGGCATTAGCGGCGTTGACGTCAATAAAGCCGTACAGCTTCTGGCCGCGGCTGCGGAAATGGGTATCGGAAATTTGCGCTAACAGCATGAAGAGCTCCTTATTTGATCCCGGAGAAGCCGAAGCTTCGCAGGAACTGTTTCTGGAAGAGGATGAACGCGAGCATCAGCGGCAGGCAGACCATCAGCGTGCCGGCGCCGATGATGCCCCACTGACCGCCGGATTCGGCGCCCATGGCGAACGAGACCAGCCCCACGGTCAGCACCTGTTTGTCCGGGTCGTTCAGCATCATCAGCGGCCACAGATACTCGTTCCAGTGGTAGGTAATGCTGACGGTGGCGAAGGCCAGCACCGACGGCCAGGACATCGGCAGCAGCACGCGGAACAGCACCTGCCACCAGCGACAGCCCTCCATCAGCGCCGCCTCTTCCAGCTCTTTGGGTATGGCCAGAAACGCCTGACGCATCAGGAACACGCCGAACGCCGAGGTGAAGTAGGGCATCATTACCCCAGTGAGGGTGTTGAGCAGGCCGAAGGTTTTCAGGGTCAACATGTTCGGCACCATCATCACCACCGGCATGATCATCAGCTGGACGAGGAACATCAGGAACAGCGTCTTCTTGCCGCGGAACTCGTGGCAGGCGAAGACGTAGCCGGCGGTGGTGATGGTCAACAGCTGCGCGAAGAAGGTGCCGAAGGTGAAGATAAGGGTGTTGGCGTAGAGGCTCAGCCAGTCGGCGCTGTCCCAGGCATCGCGGAAGTTATCCAGCGTCAGCGGCATACGGGGCAGCAGCGAGGCCATATCCTCGCCGAAGGTCGTGGCGCTAAACGAGGTTGCCAGCATCCATAAAAACGGGCTCATCCACAGCAGCGCCAGGCAGCACATTAATACCGTGAGCGTAAAGGGCTGCGAGCGGCGCAGGCGCAGCCAGAGCGGGCGCGATGCGCTGTGCGATCGCAGCGCCAGCGGCGAGATTTCAGCGCTCATAGTGCGCTCCTTTCTCCAGCAGTTTGAGGTTAATCAGCGAGAAGGCAAACAGCCCGGCCAGCGTCAGGAAGGTGGCGGCGGAAGCTTTACCTAAATCATGGGTGTCCCAGGCGAGGTTCTGGATGTAGTAGAGCAGCACGGTCGTGGCGTTATCCGGCCCGCCGCGGGTCATCACCGCCACGTGGTCGATCTGGGTGATGGAGTAGATCAGCGCCGTGGTTATCACGAAGCTCAGGGTCGGGCGCAGCAGCGGCAGCGTCACCTTAAAGAACACCTGCGTGCGGGTGGCGCCTTCCATTATCGCCGCTTCGCGCGTGGAGGCCGGAATGCTTTGCAGCCCTGCGAGGAAAAACAGCATGTAGTAACCGGCGAACTTCCACACCCCAATCAGCGCCAGCGCCAGCAGCGCGCTATTGCTGCGCCCCAGCCAGTTGTTGTTCATCGGGCCGAACAGCTTCGCCAGATAGTGGTCGAGCAGGCCAAGGCCGGGCATAAAGATAAACAGCCACAGCGCGGCGGCGCTGACCATCGGGATAATCATCGGGAAGAAGAAGGCGGTGCGCAGCCAGCGGTTGACGCGGTGATTCTCGGTCAGGGCGACCGCCAGCAGCAGGGCGAGGGTCACGCCCGGTACCACCGTCAGCAGGATATAAAGCAGGTTATTCACCAGCGACTGCCAGAAGACGCTGTCGGCGAACAGACGACTGAAGTTCTCCAGCCCGACATACTGGCCGCCGTCGCTGACTATGCGGGTATCGAACAGGCTGTCATAAATCGATCGCCCGAGGGGGAACCAGGTAAACAGCAATAAAAACAGTAGGGAAGGCGACAGTATCAGCCAGGGGAGCCAGGTTTTTCTCATGGTGGCGGACGTCTCATTCAGGCGTTTGTAGAAGCCCGGATTGTGAGAAGGATTGACTGCAAACGTATGGCGGGGAGATGACGGTTTAATGACCAGGGAAACAAGCGCCGGGCAGACGGGCCGCCCGGCATCACCCCGGTCAGTGGCGTTCAGGCCGCGCGGCTGCGGCCTGAAGCATGACGAGGAACGATCAGAAGTCGGCTTTCAGCACCACGCGGTAGCGGGCCTTGCCCTCGCGAACGTGCTTCAGCGCCTCGTTGATCTGCGACATCGGGAACAGCTCGGTGGTCGGCGCGACTTTGCTGCGTCCGGCAAATTTCATCAGCTTGCGCAGCTCGGCCGGGTTGCCGGTGGCCGAACCGGAGATGCTGCGGTCGCCGCCAATCAGGGTAAACGCGTGGACCGGGAACGGCTTCATTACCGCGCCGACGGTGTGGAAGTTGCCGCCGTACGCCAGCGCTTCAAAGTACGGCTGCCAGTCGAGGTCGACGGCGACGGTGTTGATAATCAGGTCGAACTGGCCGGCCAGCGCCTTTAAGGCTTCGGGATCGCGGCTGTTCACTACGCGATCGGCGCCCATTGCCAGCACTTCCTGCTCTTTCGCCGGATTGGAGCTAAAGGCGGTGACTTCCGCGCCCATCGCGTGCAGCAGCTTGATGGCGATATGGCCGAGGCCGCCAATGCCGATGACGCCGACGCGGCTGTTCGCCGTGACGTGATGCATCAGCAGCGGTTTGAAGACGGTAATGCCGCCGCAGAGCATCGGCCCGGCGGATTCAAGATCGACGTTTTCCGGCAGCGGAATCACCCATTGCCAGTCGGCGCGCAGCTTATCGGCGAAGCCGCCGCGGTTGATGATGGTGGGCACCGAGCCTTCCAGACAGTTCACGTGGTTGCCGCTGATACAGGCGTCGCAGTGGCCGCAGCTGCGCGCCGTCCAGCCAATACCGACCTTCTGGCCAACCTTCAGCCCTTTATCCTGCGCCGCGCTGCCCAGCGCCGCCACCCGGCCTATCACCTCGTGACCGGCCACCAGCGGATAGCTCGACATGCCCCATTCGTTGTCGATCATCGACAGGTCGGAGTGGCAGATCCCGCAGTACTCCACCTGCACTTCGACATCTTCCGGCTTAAGGTCGCCGGCATCGTACTCCCACAGCGACAGATCGGCGCCCGCTTCTTTGGCGGCGTAACTTTTAATAGTGCTCATGACAGTTTCCTTGGGTTTGGCGTAGTTAAGAAGGAAGTGTAGAGCATGGGGCGAGGGGACGCTTGGCAGAAGGAGGGGGGAAGCTTACACAAGCCGGCTTCTCCGCGAGAGAGAAGCCATCGCGATAGTTCAGCTTTTGAGCAACAGCGCGTTGAGCCAGATTTCGCTCCGCTCCGGGCGCTTATCTACCGTCTGCCACATATTGGCAAGACGGATATCCGCTAGCGGTTCGATCAGCGTCGTCAGCCCTGCTTCATCGAGATCGGTAAACCGCCGTCCCTCTTTTTCTCGCTCGCCTGAACCGTATTTAAATGAGACGTACCAGACGCCGCCGGGTTTGAGGGCCGTAGCCAGTTTGTGCATCACTCCCGGCAGCTCCGCAGCGGGAACGTGCAGCAGCGAAGCGCAGCACCAGATGCCGTCATACCGCGCGCTTTCGCTGATACTTTGAAAGGTCGCCTGACGCACGGCCAGCCCGCTGTGTTGCGCAGCCCGCTCGACCATGGCCGGTGAGGCGTCAAACGCCTCGACCCGGTAGCCCATATCGGCAAAGGCTTTGGCATCGCGTCCGGAGCCGCATCCCGCATCGAGGATCAGCCCGTTCGGTTCAATCGCCCCGATAAAAGGCGCGTACAGAGAGGTCATATCGACAGCGACGGTTGAAGCCACAAAGCTGTCAGCGTTCTGCTGGTAGTAGTTAATTGTCATCAGAATATATCCGTTCCGGCGGCCTGAGGTTCCCATTCATGAAGGAGCGTAATGCGCGCAGTGTTCCAGATTTTGGCGAGGAAGTCATCGCGGCGGACGGTCGTGTTGCCGGTCTGACGGATTAAGGTTTCACGCAAGGGAAGGTGGCTGGTAATAAAATATTCGTTTCTGTCGCGCAGGCGGCGCAGCAATTTTGCCGACGGTACCCGCATAAACTTGCCTTTCTCCCCGCGGTTGCAGCTCTTGCAGGCGAGAACCAGGTTCCAGACGCCGTTGATATTCGCCACTTCGCCACGCGCCGCCCACGGGATAAAGTGGTCAACGTCGGCCAGGTTCTCATCCCCGCTTTCGAGACTGATCGGCTTATAGCAGTAAAAGCAGCGGCCTTTTTGGTAGCCGTTCAGGCTGTCGCGACAGCTGGAGATGGCAACCCGTCGGGTATTCAGGGTGCTGAAGAGCTGCTGTTCGGCGGCATCATATTCCACGGCGATCAGGCTGCTGGCGATGTTCATCGCCCACGCCTGCTCCACCAGGCGCCAGCGGGCGTCCGTTTCGTGGATCAGATTCTGGTACTGCTGGCGCTCCGTCAGAGAATAAAAGTCGTCGGTCAGACGGATACCTTGATGCGTTTTACGCTCGTCGATAAAAAAGCGCCTGGCGATTTCGCCCTGATTCACGTTATGAAATTTATCCAGCACCACGCTAAAGCCGAGCTTAACCGTTGCCGCGATGAGCTGATCCTGGGTTATCTCCTGGCGATTGAAGCGGCTACAGGCGCTGAGAAACTGGCTTTTTGGTGAAGTGATCTGTTTGGGGGCCTGCTCAAGATGGCGACACAGATGCTGGCTGAACGGCACCGCCAGCTCCTCGAGGCGTATCAGATCGCTACCGTCGCGGCGGATATCGTACAGCGCATGCGCCAGCGCAAACTTATAGGAGGCGACGTTTTTGCCAAAAAGAATAATGCCGCGCCAGTAGTTCTCCAGCGTCGGTTCGATCTGATAGAAGCGCATTGCGGAAATCCTGTTTTGGGAAAGTACCGGCGTTATTACGCGTACTAATAACAGGATCTGATAACAAATTGCCGAAAATGTAAACCGAATTGAGGCGTTTGCAGGATTTTGCGAGCAGGCTCGGAGAAAGAGGAAACCGCGAGTGGGAAAGGTGAGAACGAGGGGTTTACTTGCGGAACGTATTGAATGTTGGCCGAAATGCGGCTTGCGCTGTTTTTTTCAACACTTAGCGTGGCGATCGCACTCTGCCGCTTGCGCGGCAGCCAGTGACAGGTATAATCCAGAACGTTTTCCGTATCCTTTCCGTGCCGGAGTGGCGAAATCGGTAGACGCAGTTGATTCAAAATCAACCGTAGAAATACGTGCCGGTTCGAGTCCGGCCTTCGGCACCATCGGAACATCAATAGACGTCAACGGACGTCTTTTTTTGCGCCTGAAATCCAGTATCCGCAAGGCTTTCCTCGCTTTTTCACTCAACCTAAGTCAACCTGATTCAATCTACATCAACTTACTGATGCGGGTACAACTGCGGGTATTTCCCGGTTCGATAATGTTTGTACCCGCACAGAACCCTTGAAAGGATACTCATCATGGCTCTGAGTGATGTGAAGGTTCGTTCGGCTAAGCCTGAAGCAAAAGCCTACAAACTAACTGACGGTGAAGGCATGGTTTTGCTGGTTCACCCTAACGGTTCAAAATACTGGCGACTTCGTTATCGCTTTAGTGGTAAAGAGAAAATGCTGGCATTGGGAAAATATCCTGAAGTTTCGCTGGCGGATGCCAGGGCACGCCGGGATGAAGCCCGTAAGCTGTTAGCAAACAGCATCGATCCCAGTGAGAACAAGAAAGCCGTTAAGGTAGAGCAGGAGCAAGAGGCGATAACGTTTGAAGTGGTAGCCAGAGAGTGGCACGCCAGCAATCAGAAGTGGTCGGCATCGCATAGCGCTCGTGTATTGAAAAGCCTCGAAGATAATCTCTTTGCTGCCATCGGTAATCGGAATATTGCTGAATTGAAGACACGGGATCTGCTTGTACCCATCAAAGCCGTCGAGTCATCCGGGCGGCTCGAAGTTGCCGCCCGTTTACAGCAGCGTACTACCGCGATTATGAGGTTTGCTGTACAAAGTGGTTTAATCGATTACAACCCCGCACAAGAGATCGCTGGAGCGGTCGCCACAGCTAAACGGCAGCATCGTGCGGCTTTGGAGCTTAACCGTATACCTGAATTACTTCATCGCATTGATCATTATTCTGGAAGACTGTTAACCCGACTGGCGGTTGAACTCACTTTGTTGGTTTTCATCCGTTCAAGCGAGCTGCGTTTTGCTCGCTGGTCAGAAGTAGATTTTGATACTGCCATGTGGACGATTCCAGGTGAACGTGAACCGCTGGAAGGTGTTAAACATTCTCAGCGTGGTTCAAAGATGCGGACTCCTCATCTTGTTCCTTTGTCGCGGCAAGCCTTAGCTATTCTGGAAAAGATCAAAAGCATGAATGGGAACCGAGAGCTGATCTTCGTTGGCGATCACGATCCGCGTAAGCCTATGAGTGAGAACACGGTGAACAAGGCTTTGCGAGTTATGGGCTATGACACCAAAACGGAAGTCTGTGGGCATGGTTTCAGGACGATGGCCTGTAGTTCACTTATTGAATCAGGATTGTGGTCGAGGGATGCGGTAGAAAGGCAGATGAGCCATCAGGAGCGTAGCTCTGTACGTGCGGCCTACATCCATAAGGCGGAGCATTTGGGAGAGAGGAGGCTGATGCTGCAGTGGTGGGCTGATTATCTGAATGCAAACAAGTTAGCGACCATAAATCCGTTTGAATATGCGAAGCCAAACAATCCAATACAAAGAAGTAAGCATCGATAAAAAATCGTAATCAAGCAACCTAACAGAAAAATACAGCAAAAAGGGGTATCTGAAAGCATGATCATATAGATATCTTTTTTAATTTTGTGTTTAGTCAAACATCCAACTAACGCACTAGGGGAACGTTGTTAACCTGATGACGGCCAGTCGACTTAGAGAAGGCGAGTACATCCCGCCTTGATGATAAAATGGCGTTACCTCTTGTGCAACTCTGACCATGAAGGGATTGAGGAATGAATGCTTTTTTGCAAGATTGTCTACAGCAAAAAAACGTCAAATTTGAATGTTTGGAGTTTGTTTATCTCACCTAAAGCACATAAACCCAGATTTGGGAGAGCAAACTGAAATGGATAAACATCAGCTCAGCGAGCGTGATATCTGCACGAAATTCATTACTCCAGCTATTCAACAGTCTGGATGGCAGCAGCATCAATTCCGTGAGGAGGTAATCCTTACTGATGGGCGAGTTATGGTTCGTGGAAAAATGGCGTCTCGAATCGTAAATCCTCAAGTTAGGGGGGGGCCTAAACGCGCCGATTATGTGCTCTATGCAAAGCCTAATGTTCCGATTGCAGTGGTAGAAGCAAAACAGGCAAAGTTTTCTGTTGGTCACGGAATGCAACAAGCTTTAGTTTATGCTGAGATGTTAGATGCCCCCTTTGCTATTAGTAGCAATGGTGCTGGATTCCTTCTTCACGATCGTACAGGACTTTCTCAGCCTGTCGAACGAAACCTTCAACTTAACCAATTTCCTACCTTAGCTGATTTATGGCCGTTGTATCAGCAATGGAAGGGATTAGTGGCGCCTGAAGTTGTCAAACTGATTGAACAACCGTTTTATACTGATGGTAGTGGACGAGAACCTCGTTACTATCAGCGAGTAGCTATTAACCGTTCCATTGAAGCCATAGCAACGGGGAAAGATCGAGTGTTGCTGGTCATGGCTACCGGCACTGGGAAAACTTACACTGCGTTTCAGATTATCTGGCGTTTGTGGAAGGCAAAATCCAAAAAACGCATTCTATTCTTGGCCGACCGCAACATCTTAGTCGATCAAACTATGCAGCAAGATTTTGCCCCTTTCGGTGAAGCCATGCACAAAGTCACCAACCGTGAAGTGAAAAAGAACTACGAAATATACCTCGCTCTTTATCAAGCAGTGACGGGGAAAGAGGAGTGGAAACAAATATATCGGCAATTCCCAGCGGATTTCTTTGACTTGGTGGTTATTGATGAATGCCATCGAGGAAGTGCAGCAGAAGACTCCGCATGGCGCGATGTTCTCGAATATTTTAATAGTGCCACCCATCTTGGTCTGACAGCTACTCCGAAGGAGACAAAAGAAATAAGTAATATCAACTACTTCGGAGATCCAATTTATACCTATTCACTTAAACAGGGTATTGAAGACGGCTTTCTTGCCCCATATAAGGTAATCCGTATTGCAACAGATGTTGATGCTGTTGGTTACATACCGGAGAAGGGAAAAATCGATAAGCTTGGACAAGCGGTTGAGCAACGGCAATACAACACAAAAGACTTTGATCGCAATTTAGTTCTAGAGAATCGTACAATTCTAGTAGCCAAAAAGATATGGGAATATCTTCAGGCTACAGACCCGATGGCCAAAACCATTGTTTTTTGTGACGACCAAGATCACGCCGAAAGGATGCGCCAAGAATTAGTAAGACTTATCCCTGCTGCAGCGAACAATCGCCGTTACGTTATGCGCATTACCGGAGACGATAACGAAGGAAAAGCACAGCTCTCGTACTTCATCGACAATGATGAACCTTACCCAGTTATTGCCACTACTTCAAAGCTGCTGACTACTGGTGTGGATGCTAAAACCTGTAAGCTAATTGTTTTGGATCAAAACATTAACTCGATGACAGAGTTCAAACAGATCATTGGTCGTGGCACTCGCTTGCGTGAAGACTACCAAAAATTGTACTTCACCATCATGGATTTTAAAGGTGCAACACGACTGTTTGCTGATCCAGATTTTGATGGCGAACCTGTAATTATCTACGAACCCCGTCCAGATGAGCCCGTGTTACCACCAGATGTCATTTCACCTCTAGACGAACCTGAAACACCTCCCTATGATCTTGGCTACAGAGATGGTAAGACGGCTAGTAGTAGTTTTGCCCAAGTTAGGTATGTAATTGATGATGTCGATGTCCATTTAGCAGTAGAACGTTCACAGTATCTCGACGTTGACGGTAAGCTCATTACTGAAGACTTCCGTATGCTACTAAAAAAGGACATAAAGAAAGCTCTGCAAGAGGAATTCAGTGACCTGCACGATTTTCTGCGCCGCTGGAGTAAGGCAGAGCGTAAAGAAGCTGTGATAGAGGAATTATCCAAACGTGGCGTTCCGTTGGAAATACTGCAACAGTCTGTCGCTAATGGCAGCGAATTAGATGTTTTTGATTTAGTTGCTTACGTCGCTTTCGACCAAAAGCCGATAACACGTCGTGAACGAGCGAACAACGTGAAAAAACGCGACGTTTTCGGTAAGTACGGCGAACAGGCTAAGGCTGTGCTTGAGGCATTACTTGAAAAATTTGCAGATCATGGCGTGCAAGATATAGAAGATGCCAAAGTGCTGGAGTTGCCCCCTTTTGACCAATTTGGTAGCAAAACTCAAATCCGTCGGGGCATTTTTGGTAGCCTAGAGCAGTACGTTCAAGCAGTACAAGAGCTGGAACAAGCACTCTACGATATCTCCGAACAAAAACAGGCTTGATTAAGCAAGTCATCAATAAGCGAATAGTAAGATGAATCTAAGTAGTACAATCAAATCCATTCAAGACATTATGCGCAAGGACGACGGTGTAGATGGCGATGCGCAGCGTCTTGGGCAACTCACATGGATGTTGTTCCTCAAGGTGTTCGATCAGCGTGAGGAGGAGTGGGCGGATGATGATCCTGCTTATAAGTCACCTCTACCTGCGGAGTACCGCTGGCGTAACTGGGCTGCTTATGTAGGCGGTGCCGATGGGAAAAAGAAACCGCAAATTGTTGGTAGCGAATTGATTAGCTTCGTCAACAACGAGCTTTTCCCGGCCCTTAAAAACATTGATGCTAATAAAAGTCCTCAGCATAAAGTAATCCGCAGTGTTTTTGAGGATGCTAATAACTACATGAAATCCGGCCCACAGATGCTGGCCGTGATCGAGAAGCTCGAAGACGCCATAAACTTCCATGACTTTAAAACCCGCGCCAATATTGGGGATGTTTATGAACAATTACTCAATGATTTACGTGGTGCAGGTAATGCAGGAGAATTCTACACTCCACGAGCCATAACAGCCTTTATGGTTGATCGGGTAGCTCCTCGCTTGGACAAGCGTGAAATGGTAATGGACCCAGCATGTGGTACTGGTGGTTTCTTAACCGCAGCCATAGACCACTTCCGAAACCAGCTAACTACTCGATCAAGTAGTGAGGATAAGCGTGCCATCGAAGAGTTAATTCGGGGTATTGAAAAAAAACAACTGCCACACCTCCTTTGCACTACTAATATGTTGTTGCATGGTATTGATGTACCTAGTCAAATTGAGCATAAAAATACGTTAGGTATTGGTTGGAACGATTGGAGCGCCAGTCAGAAGGTTGATTGTATAATTACCAATCCGCCTTTTGGTGGCTATGAAGATGACGGTGTGGGTAGTGACTACCCCACGGACCTCAAAACCCGTGAGACCGCCGATATGTTCATGGCGCTGATTATTAAAAAGTTACTTAAGGAAAATGGTCGCGCTGCTGTAGTTCTTCCTGATGGTTTTTTGTTTGGTGACGGCATTAAAGGCACACTAAAAAAAATGCTGTTGCGTGACTGCAAACTACATACCATTGTCCGTTTGCCTAAAGGGGTGTTTGCACCTTATACCACTATCAAAACCAACTTACTTTTCTTTACCAAGGGCGTTACAGTTGCTGATGGTAGCGAGCACTTTCATACCGATACTATCTGGTTTTACGAACACCCGTACCCACCGGGGTACAAAAGTTACAGTAAAACCAAGCCAATTCGTTTAGAAGAATTTAAACCTGAACAAGAATGGTGGGGAAGCGAAGATAACGATTTTGCTGACCGAGTCGAAAACGAATTCGCTTGGAAAATAGATTTCAAGAGTAAGCGTGAGCAAGCAGAAGCAGCCGCAAAACCTCACTGGCAGCATGCCGAAGAACTGGGTAATCAGGCCAGTAGGTTGGATAACCGTATCCGCGATCTGCGGGAATCCATTAAAGGAATCAACGATAAGGCTCAGCGACAAATTGTTGAGGACGATATTGAAATTTTGCGCAACGAAAGCGAGGGCCTCCGCTTAAAAGCACGTGATGCCCAAGCGAGTGGTGATCGCCTCTATTGGCCAATTTTTAATCTTGATCTGAAAAATCCCAATGCTCCAGAGGAGGAAAACCTTGACCCTGACGAACTTTTGATTAAGTACAAAAAGCTGTTAGGCGAAATTGAAGAAACAGAAAATCAGCTTAAGAGTGAGCTAGCAGCAGCACTTGCTCACCACTTTTCTGATGAGAATGCCAAATGAATGCACAACAGTTTTTGGCTGAGTTTGGTCATATCGCTAATGCGCCAGAGGGCGTGGCACGATTGAGAGAGTTGATTTATCAATTTGCCGTAACTGGTAGACTGATTCCTCAGACAGAGAAAGATGGTAACGCAGATGTTGTTCTTGAAAATGTTGCTCGTATCCGCCAGCAGCGTATCAGCGAAAAGAAATATAAGCGCACTCTAAAATTGGAATCAGCTCCCCTTGTTCCTCCAACTATTCAGATTCCATCTAATTGGCGCTGGAGTAGATTGCTTGATCTTGGTGAAATCAACCCTCGTAATCAAGCTGAAGCCGCTTCTATGGCGACATTCGTTCCCATGGCGGGCGTGTCTGAAACACACTCGAAGAGAATTGTTGGGGAAGTAAAGCCTTGGTCTGAAATCAACAAAGGCTATACCCATTTCGCCAATGGCGACGTCTTACTCGCCAAAATCACGCCATGTTTTGAAAACGGTAAATCAGCTGTTGTTAGTGGCCTTAAATATGGGTTAGGTGCAGGTTCGACTGAATTCCATGTTTTTCGCCCAATTAGTGAATGTATAAATCCAAGTTACGTGTACCTGTTCATACGTTCGCCATTGTTTCGGGCAAAGGGCGAGGCCAGCATGACTGGTACCGCAGGGCAAAAACGCTTACCAACAGATTACTTCGCACTTTGCGCCATGCCATTGCCACCAACGACTGAACAAGCCCGCATTGTCGCCAAAGTCGATGAACTAATGGCCTTATGTGACAAGCTGGAAGCACAACAGCGAACTCGCCGTACTCTGCAAAATGCTCTTCGGCAGTCCACATTGCGAGCTGTTACCAGCGCGACTAGTCCACACGAACTACAAACCGCTTGGTCGCGCCTGGACAAAAACTTCGCGCGGATGTTTCATATGCCGGAGGATATCGTTGCATTTAAGGGGTTGATTCTCGACTTGGCTGTTTCCGGTGAATTGTTGAACATTGATCATAATAATGTTTCAACCGGTGCCGATTTGCTTGAAAGCATTGCGGCTAAACGTACCGAGTGGGCGAACTTGTCGGATGGGCAAGAGCAAAAAGAAGCTTTGGCAATGCTGAAAAAGTTGCGTATCCAGCGGATCTCCATACCTGAAGATGTCATACCGAAGCATTGGGAATGGGCATCCTTACTGCAGGTATCGCAGGCAGTGGTTGATTGCCACAACAAAACGGCACCATATGTCAGTGACGGCATTCACCTCATTCGCACAACTGACATACGCAATGGCATCATGGATCTGACCAAGACAAGAAAGATTTCTGTGGAAACCTATAATTACTGGTCAAGGCGGATGCCGCCCAAGAGTGGTGACATTTTTTTAACTCGAGAAGCTCCTATGGGAGAAGCCGCCATTGTGCCAGAAGGAGAGAAGGTTTGCCTCGGACAGCGTTCGATGCTAGTTCGCCTATATCATGATTTATTCAACAATCGTTTTCTGCTTTATGTCATGCAAAGCCCTAGTTTTCAATCTCGGATGATCGAATCAGCTATAGGCATGACCGTTAAGCATCTTCGGGTCGGAGGTGTTGAAGATTTGGTTGTCCCTGTTCCACCAAAGTCTGAACAAGACCGGATTGTTTCCATTATTGATGATTTTTTCCGTATATGTGACCGTTACGCGGATCAGCTTTCTCAGAAGCAATGCATAGCAGCCAATCTTGCTACAAGCGTTGTTTCCACCCTTACCGGCATTGCCGTCGAACAAGAAGAGGAACCTTTGAAAGCTCCAATAACTGAACTTTTAGCTCCTATACGCTTGAATACAACACCTGACGTCAAATCCCTGGCACCACTGGCCACCATACTTGCCCGCCACAATGGTGAGATGAGTGCAAAGGATTTATGGCAGCGTTTTGGAAGTGAAATCGATGTTTTCTATGCACAATTGAAATCTGAAGTAGCTCAAGGCTGGTTACAAGAGCCCAAGCCTGCTGAAATGTTGGAAAAATAGAAAAGGGAATTTGCATGCAACTTCGATATATATCTATTCCACAGTTTCGCAACCTCCGCAATCTAGAAGTGAACTTTGCCTCAAAGTTAGACCCTATGGAGGGGGGAGCCTCTGACGCCGAACTTAAACACATTCGCAGTCATGCTCTGATTGGTCAGAATGGCATGGGTAAGTCAAATTTTATCGAAGCGTTAATTACCTTGTTTCGCGACGTCGATCTTGATCGCGATGCTGGTTTTGATTACGCACTGGAATACGAAATTCGTGGCCAGGTTGTGCGCATCCACGCAGACACCGCTAAACAAAAACGCCCCTATGTGTGGGTTAATGAAATAAGTGAATCCCAAGGCTATTTACTGAGAAACCGTGAACTATTGCCGTCACATATTTTTGCTTATTACTCCGGTCGTAATGAGCGCATAGAGCAATTGTTCCAAGAGCACCAGCGACGTTTTACATTGCGTCAGGAAATAACTACTGATGAAGTACTCTCCGAACGATTGCTGGAGAATTTTAGCGCCAGCGATGCTGACATTCGTGCACTGGAAGAAGCTAAACGTCGCCGAGATTTACGTTTAAAGCAAGCTGGAGATGATCGTCTGCGTCGCCTTTTCTACTGTCGTGGTGGCCATAGCCAATTGGTACTGTTGGCATGCTTGCTATCTGATGATCCGATATTTCAAAAGGTATTGAAAAACCTGCATATCGAATCATTAGAATCAGCGATATTTGTTTTGAAAGAGCCTCACCGGCTGCGTGAAAAACGTCGTAATAGTAAATTCGATGAGACGGAACTTAATGAAGGAGATCCTCGCTTCTGGTATGCGCGCGGCAACGTAGTGAGTGAGTTCCTAGACAAACTCTGGCAAGTGGCTTGGGCTCCTATTGAACAAGAGGCTAGTAAGCAAATTGATTTTCGTGGTCGCACAGAAAAACAACGACAGTTGTATTTATTTGTGCCGAATAAAGAAAAACTCAAACAATTAGGAGAGTTGGTAGGCGGACCTGATAGCTTCTTCCGCTACGCTGAAGGAGCTTATATCGGTGATTTGATCGAAGAAGTACGTATAGTGGTCAAGAAAAGTGATGAACACGGCGGTAAGGTAAGTTTTACTAACCTTTCTGAGGGTGAGTTGCAAATGCTTACCGTATTGGGGCTAATGCGTATCACACGCGATGACCATTGTCTCTTTTTGTTGGATGAACCCGATACACACCTGAATCCCCTCTGGAAATTACGGTACTTCGAGGACATTGAGAGTGTATTAAGTTCCGAAAAGGGTTCTGTTGCACAAGGTGAATCGCAAATATTGATCACCACTCACGACCCAATGATGATCGGTTCACTCAGAAAAGAACAGGTCCACATTATTCGTAATATTGATGGTAGAACTTTGGTCGAACAACCTGACGAGCATCCCCAAGGTATGGGAGTTTCTGGCTTACTAAAAAGCGAAATGTTTGGTTTACCTTCTACACTAGACCATCACACTTTAAATACTCTTCAACGTCGCAACGATCTGCTAGCCAAGCGTAAACATGAAGGCTTGAATCAAAACGAGCAGCAAGAGCTGGACCATTTAGTAGTTCGCTTGGATGACTTAGGTTTTTCAAGAGAATATCGCGACCCAATGTATCAGCTTTTTATTGAGCAGATGTACAAGGTTAGGAGAAAGCCACTTGACGAGTTGCTTAGTGATGATGAACTTAAAGAACAAAATGCCGTTGCTGAGAAAATCATGGAACAGTTAGTAAAGGCTCAACGAATGGATGACTTGTCATCACTTGCTCAAGAGCTGGCTGAAAGGTTGAAGAGGTAAGCATGCGCAAAGTAATTATTAAGGGTACACCACCAGCTGACTGGGTTGCCGAGGCTGATGCTATTACTGCGTCATTAAAAGCTGCCGCTGATGAAGCGGCTAGACAATTAATACTCGATAAATATGACGGCTTCTGGCGTGATGCTCGTATACGCGATTGGCTTATGGGCCAATTTGCTAACAAATGTTGGTATACCGAAGCAGAGGAATCAATTTCACCGATTCACGTTGATCATTTCCGTCCAAAGGGTCGTGTAAAAAATCTAGATGGGAGTTATGAAGATGGTTATTGGTGGCTTACCTTTAACTGGAAAAATTACGTGATCGCTGGGCATTTGATAAACACCAAGAAAAGTGATCAATTTCCAATAATGGATGGGGAGCACCGCGCGCCAGTGCATTGCTTAGAAATGCAACTAAAACTGGAAGGAGCTGTGTTAATTGATCCATTAACGGATCAGACTCGGTTAATTTCATATGATCGAGATGATGATGGTTGTATTGCTGTATTAGCAGGCGGCATTGATGAATTTGAAAAATTCAAAGCAGAGAAAACAATCGAAATTCTTGGGCTGAATAGAATTGATCGGCTCAACCAAAAACGCGGAAAAAAGTGGGATGAGTGCCTATCAGCTATTGAAGATTATCGGGGTGCTAAAGCACATGGAGCGCAAGCACTAGTTTGGATGATGAAAGAAATGTCGATTGCACGCTTAAAAGAAAAAGTTAGGTACGATCAGGAGTTCTCATCGGTTGCTGAAGCATGTATTCGTAAGCAAGCCCCAGAAGCAGTAATAGCAGCAGTATTTGAACGCTAAAGGTTCAGGGGTAAAGGTGTCTTGTCGCTTGAATCATAAGTTGAGTATGCAATTGCTTGATATAGTATCAAGCGGTTATTTGCGATTAATAAAAATGCCTACAAAAATGTTATATAGTGAAATGCAAAATTAGCGTAGTTTCATAATTAAGCCTATACACATTACATAATTTTAGTATCACCATGCGGTTCTAGAGCAAAGTGGAGTTCAATCGGTTGAGCACACTCGTGCAAAAAGTATTATAGGCAAGGTAATCTGTGGCATACCTTGTTGAAAGCTTAACAAGTGAATTTCGAGTCTGTAAATTATTCTGACCTGGCCGCTAGATGTGAATCAGTAACCAGCACTTTTTGTGTATGAATTTTGACCTAATCAGGTAGTTACTGGTTATTACCGCATGTCAATCTCATTGTATCAGATTTTAGTCTCCTTCACTTTTGTAATCATTTCATTTCCTCGTACTTTCACCTTCGTAAAAGTAAGCCTCAGAACTACCAGCTTCAGTTGCTACAGCAATGTAATCAATGCACAGTTATGTATTAGTTTATAACTATTTTCAGAACTAAATCATTTTCGTGAGCAGCAGATATTCCCTTTCTGACAATGCGGAATGCGACAGGTGTTGTAAATAGACCCGTTTTAGTTCCATGCATTTTTTGAGATCTCGGCCAAATTGATCTCCTCCCGAAAAACAGCACCGGTCTACTGAGGTGCCCGCTATTGCTGAGTAAGATCTGTTAACGCAGGACCCTCCCCACTTTCCACCCCCGCTTCATCCTCACACCACCTTTCAAACAGCCTGGCGAATCTGGCGCTTTGCCAGGTTTCTCCAACCTGGCTCAAGATAAAGCCAGTGACCACAATAGCGGAAATAAAGTAAAACAGTGAAAATGCGATAACCGAATTTACGCCCCCGCTGGCCAGTAACGATTGTATTGTCGTCCACCAGGCGCAGGCAAAAATGACGATTGAAATTAGCCAGAAAACCCCGCTAACGATGTGAAAATTTTTAATTTTTTTAGCATCTACAGAAAAATGATTTTCTTCACAACGATATAAGGATGGGTTTTTAAGGAAACTCATCAATCGTACATCATATGAGCCGATATTTTTATCAGCGATAAACGCGATCAGCTGATGGGCGTGCCAGACAGGAAGAGTTATCCCGATCTGCTCATACAAAAATTTCATTTGTACCGTCTGATGCGTCCTCGAGAGTTTAGTGTCGGGTATTTCAGCGTTCGCTATCTCAGCGATTTTATTCAGCACCTCTATTTTCGTTTCAATAGGTACCTTTTCGAAGCGAATTTTTCGCTTTGCTGGCGGGCTGGACATCACTTTTCCCGCCCAGTCGATGATCTTTTTAGCCACATATAAAATCGCGGGTAGCAAAACCAGCTTTGCAATATCTATCTCGTTAATGGCTCCCATCGTTATTCCTTTATAAAATGAATACGCAATGAATTTACAGCACTGAATTTATTTTATGTAGCCCTCATTATTATGAGGGCTTCGATATGGCTAATTCATGGGCTGGCTCCTGGTCTGATTTAATGCCAACCGCCCAATACGGCCCTGCCCGGAGGCCGTTATACTTAAAGACTGAAGCCAATCTCCACCGATGCCGCACTGCGTTCCCCCTCGCCATGGTAAACCGCTTCGATATTGTTACCATCGGGATCGAGTAAAAAGGCCGCGTAGTATCCCGGGTGATAAGTTCGCTCACCGGGTGCGCCGTTATCACTGCCGCCGTGTGCCAGCGCTGCCTGGTAAAAAGCATCCACCGTCTCACGATCTCTGGCCTGGAAAGCCAGGTGATGCCGTCCTGTCGGCTTACCTGCGGAACCGGGGCTATTAATGGATGAAACAACAAGCTCATCAGCCCAAAAATAATCGTCGTAGGTATTCACGACAGGGATCTCAAGGACCGCCAGCACGGCTGTATAAAACGCTTTGCTGGCCTCGAAATCATTTACCACAAGCTGGATATGGTCGATAAGCCTGCCGCGATATAATCGGTAAGTCTCCATGATGGTTTCCTCATTCAGTCGTATTAACAGGTGCTTATCCGTTATCTAAAAGGAACATTGTACGGATTTGATGGATAAGTACAGGTCCGGAGTGGCGATATAGAGCATGACATTAAAATCCTGTCTGTCACCGCAATCCTGACCCCTCAACCCCGTCCCTCAATCACCCCGATAAACTCTCTGACCTGCTTCTGCTTCCTGGCCGACAGCTTCTCCACCCTGCGCATCGCGGCTTCCAGCTCCGGTTCCGGCTCAACCGCCGTCAGCACAATACAGCCCTCCATCACCCGCACCTCCACCCGGGTGCCGGTCGAAAACCCTGCCGCCGCCAGCCACTCGCCCTTCATGATCAGCGCCGGAACAAGACGACGATCTGGCAAACGCCTCACATAACTCACCGTCAACTGACGCTTATTTTTCGGCGACACTTCTGGATCAAACGAATCTACAATACAATCAGCATTAGTCATGGTTGCTATTCTCGCGAAATAGTAATTGTGATCAGCGGTGCGGGTGTGCGCCAACACATTCGCACCGCGCTAAATAACACCTGTAAACCTAACCAGTAATAAAAATAAAGTCCAGAGTTTAATCGGACATAATTAACGCCTTTAACCATCAATTAAGAATTAACAGAATGCATGGTGCTATTAATTCGCGCCTGTGGAAAATGTCTTTCCTGATATTGCTGAAATAACCGCACAGCAGATTAAAAAAAATAAAAGCGAGATAATGCGCGCAACAGAATGCCATGTCCAATTACGGGCACCCCATCTCTTTTGCCAGCGTACCCTTTCGGGACTTCAGGCGGCGGGCGATACCTGCCGGTAGGGCGGACCAGAACGAGAGCGCCGGATGAGTCCGCCGCTCAATCTGCTCCACCGTCACTTGATAATCATAAAAACTGGCGCTTTTTGGCGTCGCCTGATGCCCGCGATCGACCGCCAATGCTGCGCTGGCCCCTTTATATGCCGCGGGGGCAAGGGTATCCGTAGCGGGTAAATCCGGATCGCGCTTCCAGCTGCGCGAACGCCCGCTGGCCAGGCTGGCTTTGGTGATTTTATACGCCACCCAATTGGCGAATTTGCGGTGGCTGTTGTTGTTGAGCGTATAGGCTTTGCGAACCAGCGTCTGGTCGCTTCCACCGGACGGGCAGCCCACTTCACAACTATCTACGTGGGATAACCCGGCAGCACACGCGGCGGCAAAAAATAACGACGGCAATACGCTGAATATTCTGAATAGCTTCATGTTGTTGATGACGTCACAGAGAAGATGAAATCGATGCATAAAAAGAAAAAACGCCCTGAGTAACAGGCGCGTTATTCACATATGAATCGCACAGATGAAGTGAGAGAATAAAATGAGTTAGCCGTTCGCAGCCGCGTGAAATATCACAAGGTGATTTAACATCACGCCGGATGATATTTTTTGATGTTTGAGATGATAGTGAATGAGAGCACATGACGCTCTGTTCGTTATTTTCTTTGCGCTGCACAGATGTGAGAATGCCCAACAAAGCGTCAAGCGGTCATGCGTTCATGCGGTTGTCTGAAAAATTGTACCGGCAGGGGAAAACGCTTCTCTCGGCGAGGTGGATTACTCAGACTATACGAATGACCGATTAAGGAGAGAAGGTATGAAAAAGGAACTCTGGAGAGGCGTGCTGGCACTGGCCGTACTTAGTCTCCCCGCGCTGGTGAAAGCAGGCGTTTCATTCAGCCACAAAGACTGGGAAGTGGTGTGTGATAACACGCTGACCTGCCGGGCGGCGGGATACAGCGCTGAAGAAGGAAGCGGAGGTTCGGTGCTGCTGACCCGCCAGGCCGGAGCGGGCACCGCCGTCTCGGGAGAGCTGATGCTGGCGGAGGTGACCGACAGCGACGTTCTGCCGGGCAAACTGACGCTGTGGATCAATGGCCAGCCGGCAGGCGATGTGAAGCCCGCAAAAGAGAGCTGGCCGCTGTCGGAGAAACAGGCCCGGGCGATCGTTAACGCCATCAAAGGCAGCGGGAAGGTCGAATTTACAGGCGCGGAGGCGCCGTTTGTGCTTTCCGACGAAGGCGCTTACGCGGTACTGCTGAAAATGGACGATGTTCAGGGGCGAATCGGCACGCCGGGCGCGTTGACCAAAAAAGGCGACAGGCCGGAAAGCAGCGTCCGGGCGGCGATTCCTGCCCCGGTCATTCACCGGGTCATGCCTGAGAAGGCGCAGGAGAGAGCGTTAACCGCGCCTGAGCTGGCGGTGCTCAGGCCGAAGCTTCTGGCCACGCTAAAGAGCGATGATTGGTGCGATCGCCTTCAGCCGGAGGAGGGGGAGGAGGCTGAATCTATCAGTTTGCAGCCGCTGGATAACGCGCACTCCCTGATTTCGGCCTTGTGCTGGCGGGCGGCCTATAACGAGGGATATGGCTATTGGGTTGTGGATAGCAAACTTGAGGGTAATCCAACGCTTATTACGGTTTCCGGTTCTGAGTATGGCGACGGCGAGATTTTTATGAGCCAGAAAGGGCGAGGGCTCGGCGATTGCTGGGGGACGGCGAGCTGGCTCTGGGATGGCGCAACGTTCCGCAAAAGCCGTGAAGCGACCACCGGGATGTGCCGCTATCTTCGCCTCGGCGGGACGTGGGATCTCCCCACCTGGGTGACCGAGGTTAAACCGGCAAAGTGAAATAGCGCGGCCAGAATCTCTCCCGGCACACACGCCGACAGAGAGGACAGGGAGGATCTTAACGATCGTCCGCGTAGCGGGATCGCGATCGACAGCGCCAGTGGCGTCAGAAAACTGACGCCTTGTTCAAAATAACAGCGCGGCTAATGTATTGCTAACTCGAATTAGTTTATGATTAAGCCGTTCTGTTCGTTATGGAAAATGAGTTTATGGCCAAAACCGTTGAGCAAGTCGCCAGGGCGCTGGAAATCTCGATTACCACCGTGCGCCTGGTGCTGGGTGGCAAAGCTGAGCAGTATCGCATCAGCGCCAAAACGCAGCAGCGTATTAATGATTACATCGCCGAGAACGGGCTGGTCGTTAACCATATCGCCCGCAGCCTGAAGCTCAATAAAACCGAGACCTTAGGGCTGGTGATCCCGCGTTTATCCAACCTGTTTTTCTCCACCCTGGCGGAAAAGCTCGAAGCCTGCTGCCGTCAGGCGGGGTATCAGCTAATGATTGCCTGCACCTACAGCGACAGCGAGCATGAAAACAGTCTGGTTGAAGGACTGCTGGCGCGCAACGTTGACGGGCTCTTCGTGGTGCCCTCTACCCGGGAAACGCAGCTGCATCATCAGAAGGTGGCGCGCAAGCGGCCGCTGGTGCTGCTCGACCGCGATTTTGGCGAGAGCGACGTGTCGCTGGTGGTGAGCGATAACTACAACGGCAGCAAAAAGCTGGTGCAGGCGATGACCCAGGCGGTGGACGTCTCGCCGATTTTTTTTATCGCCGGGGATACCCAGCAGCCGTCGATCCAGCGTCGTCTGCAGGGCTACCTGAGCGAACTGCCCGCGGGCAAGGAGTGGATATTGTCCGCCAGCCATAACCGTCAGGAAGAGGGCAAACAGCTGATGCTCGATTTTCTCCGTCAGCACCGCGAGCCGCCGAAGGCGTTTATCGCCTCCTCTCTGCCCATTCTGGAAGGGACGCTGAGCGCGCTGCGGGAAACTTACGGCTTTATTCCGTCGGATATTCCCATCGGCACCTTCGATGAACATCAGATGCTGGGATTTCTGCCGAACGCGGTGTGGTCGATGCGCCAGGATGAGGACGCCTGGGCGCAGCACGCGTTTCATCTGATGCAGCAGAAGCTGCAGGGCGAAAATGCCGATGTGAAGATCACCGTGCCGATGACCCTGATTCACCGCCCGCTGTCGGTGGAGAAGCAGCGGAGCCAGTAAATGACACGGCTTGTGTGAACACGTCAATCCCCGGCTGCGCTATGCTGGCCGGGGCTACAGATACCGCATCCTGCGCGCGCTGGTAGCCCGGATAAGGCGCGGGCGCCGCAATCCGGGAACCCTTAACGATCCTTCATCAAGTCAATCGCTGAACAAACCGCGCCGCCAGCCCGGCGTCCAGCTCCGGTGGCAGGCCGCTGATCCCGATGCCGCCAATAGCCAGCCCTTCAACTATCACCGGCTCGCCGCCCGGCATCGCCAGCAGCTGCGGGTCGTTAAATACCGCCAGCTGCAGGGTACCGGAGCTGACCTCTTGCGCCAGCGTTGCCGTCGGACGGCGAAAGCGCAGGGCGCTCCAGGCCTTGCGCTGCGCCAGCTGGCGCGGTAGCGGCGGGCAGCAAGCGTGCGCGCCAAAGGCGATGAGCTCGCCCTCAGTCCCGACAACCGCCACTGCCAGCCCCCGGGTTCGCGCATCGCTTTCCGTCTCCTGTAAAAACCGCGAGACCTGCTGGCACACGGCGCTATCGTTCAGGCGGACCTGGGGACAGAGCGCGTCATTGTCCGGCATCGGCGATATACCCCCGTAAGCGCAGATAGAGGTCATCCAGCTCGCCTTTCTGCACCGCCGTCAGCGCCACAAACGGCTCGCGGGTGGGGCCAGTATCGACGGTCTCTTTCGCGGCAAGATACTTCGCCGACTGGAACACGCCGCGCGCGACCAGCTGGTCCACCACCTCGTTGATCTGCTGCTGCAGGCGCTGCGCCCGGGCGATGTCGCCCTGTTGAAAGGCGCTGCGCAGGGCGAGAAACAGCTCCGGCTGCAGGTTAACCGTGGTGCCAACCGTGGCCGTCGCGCCCGCCGCGAGGCTGGAAAGGAAGATCTCATCGAAACCGTTAAAAAAGACTTTCTCCGGGTAGCGGGCGATCATTCGTTCCAGCGAATAGAGGTTATGCGAAGTATGCTTCACCCCCAGAACCTGTTCATCGCCGAGCAGCGCGTCGGCGCTCTGGGCGTCCAGCTCGACGCCGGTAAACTGCGGAATGTTATACAAAATCACCGGAATCGAAATGGCGTCCAGCACTCGACGGTAGTAGGCGATAATCTCCTCGCGGCTATATTTGTAGTAGTAGGGCGGCACCAGCGACACCGCGCTGGCGCCGTCCTGCTCGGCGTGCTTCGCCAGCTCGACGGCATCCCGGGTGCGCGGCGTCCCGACGTGAGCGATCACCGGCACGCGACCGCCCGCCGACTGCACCAGCGTCGCCAGCACCTGCCTGCGCTCATCGAAACGCAGCAACGGCCCCTCCCCGGAGGAGCCGCAGCAGTAAAAGCCCTCAACCCCGCGCGTCAGCTGGGCGCGGGCGAGAGCGTCCAGCGCCGCGTAGTTCACCGTCTCATCGGCGTGCATCGGCGTCACCACGGCGGAGATAATGCCGCGAAAAACCTGCCATTTATCGCTTACCATGCGGTCCAGCCTCCATCCACCACCACGTTGGAACCGGTCATATAGACCGAGGCGTCGGAGAGCAAAAACACCACCGCGCCGTTGTACTCGTGGGCTTTCGCCATCCGCCCGATGGGGATTCGGCTGGTGTAGTTTTTCTGAAAGCGCGGGTCCTGATCGCTACGCTCGACGCCGGAGAGGGTCAGGGTATTGACGCGAATGCCGTCGCGCCCCCAGTAGGTGGCGCAGTAGCGGGTAAAGTTATACAGCCCGGACTTTGCCGCCGAATAGGCCACCGGTTTGACGAACGGAACGCCGGTGTCCTCTTTTTTATAGCTGTAGATATCCTGCACCGGAGAGACCACGCCGTAGATCGAACCGACGTTGATGATCGAGCCGCCTTTGCCGGCCTGCTTCATGCGCTTGCCGACCTGCTGGGTCATCAGGAAGGTGCCGACCAGATTCACTTCTACCACCTCGCGGAACACCTCTTCCGGGAACTCCTCAAACGGCCCGGAGACTTCCGGCGGCGCGCTGGGCTGGGTGTCGACGCCCGCGTTGTTAACCAGGCCATCCGGCACGCCCCACTTCGCTTCAATGCTATCCAGCACCCGGTTAATGCTGGCTTTATCGGTAATATTCACTTCCGCGCACAGCAGGCGGTCGGAGTCCTTAATCGCCCCCAGCACGCGGTCGACGCGCGCGGCATCGACGCGGGTGGCCAGCGCCGCCACCTTCGCGCCGCGGTCGTGTAACGTCTTCACGTACTGCGCCCCCAGCTGTCCCAGGCCGCCGGTCACGATGATGACCTTGCCTTTAACCGAGAATAACGTGTCTTCCATTGTCCTTTCCCCTCACTGCGTGGTTAGATTTTGTGGGTTGCGAGGTAATCACGATCGAGAATAATGCCATGGCCCGGCCGTTCGCTCGGCACGTAGTAGCCGTCCACCTCTTCGCCCGCTTCGGCGATGATGCGCAGATCTTTCCAGCGCCCGCCGTCGGTCATCTCGGCGTATGAGATATTCGGCACCGTCGCCAGCAGGCTGGCGCTGAGTTCCATGACAAAATGCGGCGTCATCGGCAGGTTGTGCGCGCGGGCGACGGCGGCGATATCCAGATAGCCGGTGATCCCGCCGACGCGGCCGAGATCTGCCTGGATGTAATCCGCGCTGCCGCTCTCGATGTACTGCGTAAACTGATTTAAGTTATAGACGTTTTCTCCCAGCGCGATGGGCGTGGCGCTGCGTTCGCGCAGCCGCAGGTGGCCGGCGATATCGTCGGAGGGCAGTGGCTCCTCAATCCACAGCAGGTTAAGCGGTTCGAACAGCTTGAACGCGCGCAGCGCCTGCGGGAAGTTCCAGCCCTGGTTGGCGTCCACCGCCAGCGGGAAGCCCGGCACTGCTTCCTGAATCTTACGCAGCCGCTCCACGTCCTCTTCCAGCGTCGGTTTGCCCACTTTTACTTTCGCCGCCAGATAGCCGGTGCTTTTCCAGCGCTTGACCTGGTCGATCACTTCCTCAATGGACAGATGCAGGTTGATGCCGCTGCCGTACAGCGGAACGCGATCGCGTACGCGGCCAAGAATGTCGATGATCGGCGCGTTGAGGGTTTTGCCTAACAGATCCCAGTAGGCGATATCCAGTGCCGCCAGGGCATGGGTAGTGACGCCCGCGCCGCCGACGTCGTGTACGTGTTTATACGAGCGATGCCACAGGCCGCGCGGGGAGAGCGGCTGGCCAATAACGTCAGGGATAATCTCGGCAATCAGCGCAGAGATGGTTTTCCCGCACCAGCCGGAAGTGTGGCTAAAGCCGGTGCCGACGTGGCCGTTAGAACCGTAGACGTCAACAATCGCCACTTCGATATCGGTGACGTGGTGAATTTGATCTCCCCACGGGCCTTCCGGCAGCGGAACGCGGGCGGTCATCAGTTCGATATTTTCAATCACGGGCATTTTTGTGCTGTTCATCTGATTCCTTCCTTTATGGGTTCAGCGGGGGCCGCCTCTGCGGCCCGGGCGGTTAATGTTTGGAGGCCGGGGATTCATGCCCCTCCAGGGCGATTGCCGGGCTGGCGTCATGTTCTCGATCGTTTTCGTCGCCCACCGCATGGCCGAATACTTCCGGTAGCAGGAAAATGGAGGCGAGGAAGGCGCAGAACGGCGCGATAGCGATAATCATCGAGGCGACGGGTACGCCGACCGCTTCAAACAGGGCCGGGAAGACCAGGGTGGTAACGAAGGCGGTGACCTTGACGATGGTGTAGCCGATGCCGGAAGCCACGCCGCGATAGCGCGGTTTTGCCACCAGCGAGATCACCGTCATGCCGCTTTCGGAATCCCAGTAGTGGCCCCACAGCATCAGCGCCGCGCCGAAGATGATAAATGCGAAGCTGCTGCTGTAGACGCCCCACGCCGAAATTGAGATGCCGATGGTGACCAGCAGGAAGCCGTATTTGCTCAGCCCCTTATGCCCGAGCTTCGGCAACAGCAGCGGGCCGACAAACGCCGAGAGCGCGGCGATACAGTTCACCGCCAGCAGGGCGAGGTTATTCTGGATCTGCCCGGAAATCCCGATGGTGACGAGGATCAGCGGCAGGAAGAAGGAGAAGGCGTAGTTTTCAAACGACTGCACGGCGCAGGAGAACCAGCCGAACAGGGTGGTGCGGCGGGTAAAGGGACGGCGGAACAGATCGTGCAGCGTCTCTTTGAGCGTCGGGTCGGCGATGGTGACGTTTTCATTGGGCAGAATGTCGTCCAGTAGACGGCCATCCTGTTCGCCGTAATAGTCACGGGAGGCTTTTTTCGCTTCGATAAAGCGGCCGCGTTCGACGAACCACGCCGGCGTCTCCGGCAGCTCCCGACGCATAAACAGCAGCAGGCAGGCCGGGATCGCCGGGACCGACAGCACGATGCGCCAGATCATATCCGGGTGAACATCAAGCGCCACCAGCGTGGTGACCAGCAGAATGGCGGCGATAATCCCCAGCGCGAACATAAACTGCCAGCGGTTGGCCATCACTTCGCGCTTGCCCTTCGGCATCACCTCCATAATGTAGGTAAAGCCGTTAGCCACGTCCGCGCCCACCGGGATCCCGGCGAGGCAGCGAATAATCGCCAGCCAGTACATATTGGGCGCCAGGCCCTGAAGAACGGCGAAGATCGCGAACAGGATCATCGACCAGAGGAAAATTTTACGCCGTCCGAGCTTATCGGTCAGCCAGCCGCCGAGCAGCGCGCCGACCACCGCGCCAAGCTGGGTGCCGGCGGCGGTAAAACCGAGCAGCCAGCTGCTGGGCTCATAAATATCTTTCAGGGCGAATAAAATAAACGCCATGGAATAAATATCCCATGACTCAATTAATAATGCGGTGATCATTAGCCATCCCGCTTTGGTGCAGCCGGGGGCCTCCTGCTGATCGAGCCGTTTCTTTGCCTTCTGGATAATAAATTCAATATGTTGCTGCTGATACATATAATCCTCTCTTATCCGGGCAGGCGGAGGGCCCGCCCGGACAGATGCGCGTTGATCCGCTCTTTATGGACGATAAAGAGACGAATGCAGCGGATGTTTGTCAGGATCGCTAACAACGTAAAAATTACATAAGCGAATCAGTTGTTATTTCATTAATAAATGCGCATCGCCTGCGATAAAGACTTTCATATTTTGCGTCAGCGCCTGGGCAATAAAGGCGTTCAGCACTTCGGATAACACCTCCTCTTCTACATAAGCCAGACTGAGATGGTTGCTCTGATGGCCCGCCATTAAATCGTCGCGCGAAACCCCGTCGAGAACGGCGTTGAGTAACGGCCACTCGTAGTTGGTTGCCCGGCGGCGGCGTTCGAATTCGTCATGCGGCAGTTCGACGGCGGTGCCGGTGCCGATATGCAGGATCACCTGAGTGCCTTCGTAGTGCGCGCGCGCCCAGATAAAGCGTCCGGCTTTGCCCTGACCGGCAATGGTCGAGCCGCCGTAGGGGAAGAACATCGCCGGCTGGCGATAGCCGGTGGTCCCGGCGATCCCGCCCTTCAGATGGGCGAACGGCACCGCGCCGGAGATCTCCAGATCCCAGTAGAACGTGCCGTTGTATTCGCTACCCCAGCGGATATCGTGAAGGGTGGTTTCACTCGCCATGCCCAGCGCACCGAGCAGCTTCGCCAGCATCACCTGCGGGATGGCGCTGCCCATATCCACCTCGTTGATGCAGGTGATCGGCGCGTCCGGACAGACGATCTCGCCATTTTCATCCGGGATCGGAAAGCGTTCCGCGTTGCCGATGGCGCCTTCGGCAAAATCCGAGGCGGCGCAGCTGTCTTTGAGCCCCTGCTGATACTGCACGCCTACCGCCGTCAGGCCGAAGCGCTTCACGAAGCGCGCCATGGCGATCATCATCGCGCACTGTTCCAGCACCTGCTCCCGGGTCAGATCCTTCGCCCCGTTGGCGCCGAACCGGAAGCGCATGCCGCGGGTCTCATACCAGTCGAGACAGGCTTCGCGCAGGGCGGTCGGCACTTTGTTCATTTCAACCAGCAGCGCCGATTGCGACAGCGACTCCACCGGCATCCCTACGTCGATCATCGCTTTTTGCGGGAACACGCCGTTGATCATCCCCATACAGAAAGTATCGAACAGGCCGACAATGGCCTTGTGTTTGAGGATCGACTGCCCAACCTTCACGCCGATCTGTCCGGCTTCGCTGGCCAGCAGCGGCGCGCTGGGCGCGACCGGATGCAGATAGCCGAGCTTATGGCTGAGATGGCCGTCGCGCAGCCAGGTGTCCAGGCCGCGAATAAACGCCTCGTCGGCGAAGGTTTCCGACCACAGCCGCGAGTAGTTGCGCTCCAGGCTGGTGAGGCAGCCTGCCATACAGAGCATGCCGACGAGGCCCGGCCAGGTGCCGTCAAAATTGGCGAGCAGCAAAATAGGGCCGCGATGATGTACCAGCGAAGGAGCAAGATGATGGGAGTATTGCCAGGCGGTAAGCAGGACAATAATCGGCGCATCCGGATCGATCCCGGCGAACAGCTCGCTGCCCTCTTTCTGGCTGCTGATAAACCCGTGACCGCGCCGCTCGTTGACCGGATGGGCGCGGCGCAGGCTATAGCCTAATGTTTCCAGCGCCGTTTCCAGGCGCTGTTCAAACTGCTTCTGCGTGGGCCAGCAGGTGACGTTAGCCGGTTCGCGGAGATCCGCATTGGTCACCATCAACACTTCGCCTGGCTGCGGGGTAATAAGTTCGGCTTCCGCGGGTAACGTTAAATTCAGCATGTGAATTTCTCCTGTAGGGGATAGGTCGCTTAGTTATCGTTGAGCGTGCTGCGCCGGGGTAAGCGCGGCATCAATCGCTTTATTGCTGGCTAATTTCTTTGGCTAACTCGAATTAGCAAGTTAGGTAAAAAAAAAGACAGGAACAAACTCTTTACCGGGGATTTGTGATGGCTATCAATGTGAAATTATTAACTTATTAATATTTAACTCTTTATTTTAAACGGGAGGTCAGGTGACCGGGAACGCTTGCTGAGGCGGCATCTAGGCGGGCAGAAAAGCGGGCGGGAAGCACAGCGGGGATGGTAAATCAGCTTTTAATATTTAATTAATTGAATTTAATTAATTATTTCGTTATGTCTTGAGCGATATGTCTCGCGGCGCTGGCGCGGGTGTTAAAATTTAACCGATCCTGGTCACACTCTTTTAGCATTTACGTTGTGAATCTCTGTCTCTTGTTATAATTAGCTAATTCGAGTTAGCTTGCCGGCGATTTTCCCACGCCAACGATGTGTTAGCCAGGCGCTGCCCGACTTAACAATAATGATTCAGGACAGAGGATTTAATGATGACTATGCTTACCTCGCCCGCCATGACCCCTGCAAAAAATGAACAAACATCGCAACAAACCCATGAAAGAAGAAAGCTGCTCACCGTGCTGGGCTCCGGTCTCTCCGGCACAACGATTGAGTTCTATGACTTTTTTATCTACGGCACCGCCGCCGCGCTGGTGTTTCCGTCGCTGTTTTTTCCTAACCTCTCGCCGCTGATGGCGCTGCTGGTATCTTTCCTGACGCTGTCGATTACCTTCGTCAGCCGGCCCATCGGGGCCATCGTATTTGGCCACTATGGCGATAAGATCGGCCGCAAAAAATCGCTGGTTCTGTCGCTGATGATTATGGGGATTTCGACCTTTTTCATAGGATTAATCCCCAGCTACGACACCATAGGTAACGCCGCGCCGTTGATACTTATCTTTTTGCGCCTCTGCCAGGGCTTTGCCATTGGCGGCGAATGGGGCGGGGCGACGACGCTGATCACCGAGTATGCGCCGCGCCATCGCCGGGGCTTTTTCGGCACCTTTGTTCAGTTGGGCAACGTGCTTGGCTTGTTTATCGCCACCGGCGTTTTTGCGCTGGTGGTGATGCTGCCGGAGGAGGACCTGATGTCATGGGGCTGGCGCGTGCCTTTCCTGTTAAGCATCGCGCTGCTGTTCGTCGGGATGTTTATCCGCTCAAGGATCGAAGAGACGCCGGTGTTTCAGGAGAATCAGAAACAGCAGCAGAACGCGCCGAAAGCGGCGGAGCAGAAGTTTCCTATTCTCACCGTGCTCAAACATCACCGTAAAGCGGTATTCCTGGCGATGGGTATGCGCATGGGGGAGATTGTTCTGGGCTGGCTGACGGTGGCATTCTTTATGTCCTACGTGACCCGGGAACTCAACTTTACTCGCGAAACGGCGCTGAACGGGCTGCTGCTGGCCAGTTTTGTCGGCATTTTTACCTTTCCGTTCTTCGGCTGGCTTTCCGATAAAATTGGCCGCCGACCGGTCTATCTGGCCGGCGCCGCTATCACGCTGATCTTTGCCTTCCCGCTGTTCTGGATGATCGACTCCGGCTCGGTGAAGATGTTTATGTTCGCCACCACCTTCTGCTATTCCGTGGGGCTGGGCATGATGTTCAGCGTCCAGCCGGCCTTCTTTTCGGAGCTTTTTGACACCAGCGTGCGCTATACCGGCGTGTCGCTCGGCTTCCAGCTGGCGAATATCGTCGGCGGCTTAACGCCGATGATCGGTACCTTGCTGCTGGTGTGGTCCGGCGGCGCATCGTGGCCCATCTCGCTGTTTCTCGCCTGCATGGCGCTGATTACCATCCTGTGCGTCTGTGTGACGCGGGAAAGCTATAACGATGAGCTTAATGAGGTGAAGAAGTAGCCGGGGAGGGTTGCCCCGCCATGACCGGCGGGGCGGGCGTATCAGAACAGATTAAATTTATATTCGATAATCACTTCCGAAGAGAGCGAATTGGCCCGGCTGTAATGGCCGTCGGTGAGCACCGGCGTTTTGCCATTCATCTTATAGGACCAGCCCGGTCCGAACATCGCCCAGACGGTGAGATTTTTCAGTCTTGGGTGCGTCGGTACCCAGCGGCTGAAGGCGTTAATTTCCCCGGTACGGACGTGGTTGCCGCGGTAGTTAAACTGGGCGATGTTGCCGGCGAGACCGATCGCCAGCTCCGGCGTCAGGTTATAGTCCGACATATTAGAGAGAACCAGTTCACCGTCGCGCATATAGTCGTTGCCGGCATAGGCCATTGAGATAAAGGTTCCGCGCGAGTTTTTACTCATATGGCGCGGGTAGAAGCCCACTTCATTGGCCTTGTTCGCGTCGGTATAGCCCAGACCCCACTTGGTGCTCCAGTTGTCCGCCTGCCACTTCACATCCATGGCGATGTGCCAGGCGTCGTCGTCAAAGTCACGCTTATTCGCCGGCATCGCTTTATACTCGTCCAGCGCGTGAGTGGCGTAGACCTGAGTTCCGATGTTCAGCGCTTTTATCGGCTTAATATTGGTGAACAGAATATGGCGGCGCAGATAGTTGTCGCTTTCACCATAGCCGTACTGCATGTTCAGGTGCTCGCTTTGCCACAGAATATCGCCGCTGGCGATATGGTTAATATACTGCCCGCTGTTGGTCTGGAAGCGTTTCTTATCCGGCGAGTTACGATCCATCGCGCTTTCGATGTACGCGCCGCGCAGCGTGAAGGGGCCGTAGTTCACCGCGCCGGTCCAGCCCAAATAGGTGGTCGGGGAGAGGCGGGTCGAGTTGGAGATGACGCCAAAGTTTTTCATCGTCTGCCAGCCCCAGCGGGCGTTCAGTTGAGTGTCCGCCAGGCGATACTGCAGCTTGATGTTGCGTTGACCGAATTTGGAAAAGCCCTCAGCGTTGCTCTTTTTATTCCCGCTGCCGTTGTTATACAGCACGCCGCGGGAGTTAAAGTAATCGCTGGCGCCGAGCTTTACCGCGCCGTAGTAAGTGGCATCAAAGCCAATAATATCGGCAAAATAGCCGGACTGATAATCGACGGCGACGCCCTGACCCCAGGCATTATGGACTTTCTTTGGCTCGGTCTCTTCTTCCTTAAGATATTTCCAGTAGTTTTTAAACGACAAATTCATATGGGACTGGCTGAATAACGGATCGTCGAGCACGGTATCGATATTATCGCGCTCCTTCAGACTGTTAGTGGCCGAAGCTGACCAGGCGCTGGCGGGAATAGCCAGCAGCATAATGGCGACTGTTGTAGTATTCATTTTCATAATAAACCCCAGAGTAGGGACACAGCGATCCAGGCGAGGTGTTTTCGCCTGAAGTCTGCCGTAATAAATAATTAAGCGTGGGTATTATTTTTTATCGAGAGCCTGTTTTCCGGCTTCAACATATTTCATGGTGCCAATTTCTGGAACGGTATATTTGCCGTCTTTATAAACAATTTTCACCACCGCGGCATTGGCAAGCGGTTTGTTTTTCGCGTTATCGTCGGTTAAATCGGAAATCATAATCTGCATTGCGGTACCGGATGAAATCGCCAGCACGTTTTTATCGCCCCGGGCCTGCGCGTTTTCAACGATAGTGTGCAGCGCTGCCTGGGTACGGGTTTTTATCTGCTGATAGTTTTCCGCCATGCCTTTGGGATCGGCTGCTGCCAGCGCATTCTGGTTGGTATCGACGGCCAGGGTGCCCGCTTTCATCTGGCTGAACAGCGCTGCGCCATCTTTAAGCCCCAGCTGTTTAGCGCCGGCATCGGCCATATCTTTGTTATAGCCGCCTTCAAAACCGCCGAAGAAGGCTTCTCGCAGGCCGCTTAGCTCGGTAAGTTTGTAATCACTTACTCCGGCTTGCTTAAGGATCACCTGCATGGTTTCACGCTGACGTCCGGCATCGCTGGAATAGAAGCTATCAAACGGAATACCTTTAAGCCCCTCGCCGAGATAACGAGCGACGCGAATGCCGTCTTCGGTAAGCGGGGAGTCCACCCAACCCTGCACGCGGTCAAACGTATTCAGCAGCGTTTTGCCATGACGAGCGAAATAGATATTCACGCCATCATCGTTTTTAACTTCCGCCGCAGAGCAGGTTGCCGCGCCTGCCGCCATCATTAATGCTATTAGCCACTTCTTCATATAACGCTCCACCTGAATGGTCTTTTTATAAGCAAAAAAAAACCTACGTCAGATATTCGACGCGAAGCATAAATAAGGTTATGTTCGCTCGAACTCGATGACGTAGGTTTCGCCTGTTCTAAACAGTAACAATCCAACAAGGGCGACGTTAGCACTAATTATGCAAAAAGACATCCTCTATTTATTATTAATGTCAATAAATGTGATCGTCTTCATGCAGGTAATTTTGCTGATTGAGTTGTATCTTAAGTTTAATTTTCAGATTAATTGGTATTTTTTGGCTTAAATAATTATTGAGGATTGATCTCCGTCACAAAATAATGATGTCTGCTCTGGACTCTGCCGCGCACTGGCGTTATTTTCGCTGCACTCTGGGATTGTTACTGACCACAGGCAAAACCTAAGACCCCTGTCCGCCAATGAGGCGTGCGGCAGGAGTCTTAGGTTTTTTTTTGCGCCGAAGAAATACCTCTGCTACCCAACAAGGAGTGATGATGAGAACGAAAATCCTGACTGCCGCCATTCTGGCGTTATCTGCCGCTGGCGTACAGGCTGCTGAAAAACCGTTGAAAATACTGCTGGTTAACGACGATGGCTGCCAGTCTGTGGGAACCACATCGCTGCAGGAAAAACTGGCGGCCAAAGGATATGACGTCTGGATGGTGGCGCCGGCAACGAATCAGAGCGGGATCGGGTCGGCAATTACCTTTAAGACGGGTAAAGTTTTTGATGTCAAAAAAGCCGCTGATAAACGCTACTGCTTCCCCGGAACCCCTGCCGATGCGCTGGATTTTGGCCTGTGGGGCGTCCTGAAAGACGCGCCGCCGGATCTGGTGATTTCGGGCGTCAACGATGGTCCCAATACCAGTATGGCGCAGGTTAACTCCGGTACCGTGAGCGCCGCGGCTCGCGCCATTCGCTATGGCTTCCCGGCGATTGCCGCCAGTATTGGCTACCGATTCACGGAAGAAGAGATGAAGAACAAATGGCCGAGCACGCATAAGTACTGGCCTGACTCGGTGGATTACGTCGTTTCGCTGGTCGATAAACTTAACGCCGCGCATAAACCGGGAAGCCCGATTTTGCCGCAAGGGTCCGGTTTGAGCATCAACTATCCGCCGCTGCCGTCGGCTGAAATTAAGGGCGTTCATTATATTGAGAATGAACAGTTCCCCGCGCCACAGATTGGTTATGAACTGCTGGCGGACGGCACCGCAAAACAGACGATGAATCCGGAAGCGATAAAACCGGCGGAAGGGGATAATGACTCGGGCTGGCTGAACAAGGGGTATATTACTTACACCCTGTTTGATGGCTCATGGAACGCGCCGCAGTTCCAGGCGCAGTATGAGACGCTGCTCGGAAAATAATGCCGTAGTGATATAAAAGAAGAAGGCGCTATTCGCGCCTTCTTTATATGAACCGATGATGAAGCGCTATTCGTCGAAGAACCAATAGCCCTGGTTAATCAAACGGGTCAGCTCGGCGATAAAGGCCGGATTGCGCAGCGCGCGCTCGCCTAGCTCATCCTTACCCAGCAGGGTATAGCGGCACAGCGCATCCAGAGCCGCAGGTTCGGTTGGCTCCAACTGTTCACTATTGACAAAAAAGTCATCGCCGATGTGCAGTACCCGCAGGCCGCTCAGGCGAGTCAGCATTTCGCCTCCCTCCAGCGCGTCGACAATCTCTTCTTCTGCATAAGGCGGTTCAGCTGGCGCAATATCCAGCTCGTGGCGCGGCGTGGTAGCAAATCGTCCAAACCACTGACGGAAATCTTCCGGCTGGCTAATCATCTCGATCATCATGCCGCGCAGACGTTCCAGTTCATACTCTTCAACCCGGCCCGGATGTTCGCGGCAGGTTAAATCTGGATCGCTGTAGTGCTCGCCGCCGAGATCGTTTTCCAGCGCGTAATCGGCAAAGCTGCTGATCAAATCGCGGCCGTTTGGCCCGCGGAAGCCGACGGAGTAGTTCAGCGCCGTTTCGTGAGTGATTCCGTCGTGCGGGAATCCCGGCGGAATGTACAGAATATCGCCAGGCTCCAGATCCTCATCAATAATCGGCGGGAACGGGTCGACGTGCAGCAGCGCCGGATGCGGGCAGAACTGACGCATCGGCAGCTTATCGCCCACGCGCCAGCGGCGGCTACCCATGCCCTGAATAATAAAGACATCATACTGGTCGATGTGCGGGCCCACGCCGCCGCCCGGTACGGAAAAGGAGATCATCAGGTCATCTAAACGCCAGTCCGGCAGTACGCGGAAAGGGCGCACCAGCTCAGCGGCGGGCATATGCCAGTGGTTTACCGCCTGAGCCAATAGCGACCAGCCGGTTTCGCCCAGACCATCAAAATGTTCAAACGGGCCGTTGCTGGCCTGCCATTGACCGTTCTTGAGGCTCACCAGTCGACTATCGACCTCCGGTTCCATGGCCAGCCCGGCCAGTTCATCCGGGGTAATCGGATCGACGAAATTCGCGAAAGCCTTCTTTAATACCACCGGCTGCTTTTGCCAGTACTTTTCTAAAAACTCCGGCCAGTTAATGTTGAGTTGATAAGCCATAGGTTCATACCAATAAGAAGAAACGGGCCTGATTATAGAAATAGGCACCCTTATGCCGCTTTGTCATGGGTCAAGGCTGGTGCTTAATTCATCATTTGACGTAACGGCATGCGATAGAGGGGCGATCGACTGGCGGATATCGTTGATTTTCGCAAAAGTTCGTTTTTGGCTGAAATGCCCTACAGGCAGCATGACGTCTGGGTTTTCTCGATTTTGAGTAACGGGCGCGGGGTGCGAAAAGTTTAAATTATGAGCGTTTGATAAGTTTTTTGTATTTTAAGGGTTGCTATATCCCGGGAGCTCCCTATAATGCGCTCCCACTGACACGGCAGATGTGAATCACTTCACAAACAACCCGGTCGGTTGAAGAGAAAAAATCCTGAAATAACGGGTTGACTCTGAAAGAGGAAAGCGTAATATACGCCACCTCGCAACGGTGAGCGAAAGCCGCGTTGCACTGCTCTTTAACAATTTATCAGACAATCTGTGTGGGCACTCAAAGTGACATGGATTCTTAACGTCGCAAGACGAAAAATGAATACCAAGTCTCTGAGTGAACATACGTAATTCATTACGAAGTTTAATTCACGAGCATCAAACTTAAATTGAAGAGTTTGATCATGGCTCAGATTGAACGCTGGCGGCAGGCCTAACACATGCAAGTCGAACGGTAGCACAGAGAGCTTGCTCTCGGGTGACGAGTGGCGGACGGGTGAGTAATGTCTGGGAAACTGCCTGATGGAGGGGGATAACTACTGGAAACGGTAGCTAATACCGCATAACGTCGCAAGACCAAAGAGGGGGACCTTCGGGCCTCTTGCCATCAGATGTGCCCAGATGGGATTAGCTAGTAGGTGGGGTAACGGCTCACCTAGGCGACGATCCCTAGCTGGTCTGAGAGGATGACCAGCCACACTGGAACTGAGACACGGTCCAGACTCCTACGGGAGGCAGCAGTGGGGAATATTGCACAATGGGCGCAAGCCTGATGCAGCCATGCCGCGTGTATGAAGAAGGCCTTCGGGTTGTAAAGTACTTTCAGCGGGGAGGAAGGCGATAAGGTTAATAACCTTGTCGATTGACGTTACCCGCAGAAGAAGCACCGGCTAACTCCGTGCCAGCAGCCGCGGTAATACGGAGGGTGCAAGCGTTAATCGGAATTACTGGGCGTAAAGCGCACGCAGGCGGTCTGTCAAGTCGGATGTGAAATCCCCGGGCTCAACCTGGGAACTGCATTCGAAACTGGCAGGCTGGAGTCTTGTAGAGGGGGGTAGAATTCCAGGTGTAGCGGTGAAATGCGTAGAGATCTGGAGGAATACCGGTGGCGAAGGCGGCCCCCTGGACAAAGACTGACGCTCAGGTGCGAAAGCGTGGGGAGCAAACAGGATTAGATACCCTGGTAGTCCACGCTGTAAACGATGTCGACTTGGAGGTTGTTCCCTTGAGGAGTGGCTTCCGGAGCTAACGCGTTAAGTCGACCGCCTGGGGAGTACGGCCGCAAGGTTAAAACTCAAATGAATTGACGGGGGCCCGCACAAGCGGTGGAGCATGTGGTTTAATTCGATGCAACGCGAAGAACCTTACCTACTCTTGACATCCAGAGAACTTAGCAGAGATGCTTTGGTGCCTTCGGGAACTCTGAGACAGGTGCTGCATGGCTGTCGTCAGCTCGTGTTGTGAAATGTTGGGTTAAGTCCCGCAACGAGCGCAACCCTTATCCTTTGTTGCCAGCGATTCGGTCGGGAACTCAAAGGAGACTGCCAGTGATAAACTGGAGGAAGGTGGGGATGACGTCAAGTCATCATGGCCCTTACGAGTAGGGCTACACACGTGCTACAATGGCATATACAAAGAGAAGCGACCTCGCGAGAGCAAGCGGACCTCATAAAGTATGTCGTAGTCCGGATTGGAGTCTGCAACTCGACTCCATGAAGTCGGAATCGCTAGTAATCGTGGATCAGAATGCCACGGTGAATACGTTCCCGGGCCTTGTACACACCGCCCGTCACACCATGGGAGTGGGTTGCAAAAGAAGTAGGTAGCTTAACCTTCGGGAGGGCGCTTACCACTTTGTGATTCATGACTGGGGTGAAGTCGTAACAAGGTAACCGTAGGGGAACCTGCGGTTGGATCACCTCCTTACCTGAAAGAACCTGCCTTTGTAGTGTCCACACAGATTGTCTGATGAAAAGTAAATAGCAAGGCGTCTTGCGATTGAGACTTCAGTGTCCCCTTCGTCTAGAGGCCCAGGACACCGCCCTTTCACGGCGGTAACAGGGGTTCGAATCCCCTAGGGGACGCCACTTGCTGGTTCGTGAGTGAAAGTCACCTGCCTTAATATCTCAAAACTCATCTTCGGGTGACGTTTGAGATATTTGCTCTTTAAAAATCTGGATCAAGCTGAAAATTGAAACGACACACAGTTAATGTGTGTTCGAGTCTCTCAAATTTTCGCGACACGACGATGTTTTACGAAACATCTTCGGGTTGTGAGGTTAAGCGACTAAGCGTACACGGTGGATGCCCTGGCAGTCAGAGGCGATGAAGGACGTGCTAATCTGCGAAAAGCGTCGGTAAGGTGATATGAACCGTTATAGCCGGCGATGTCCGAATGGGGAAACCCAGTGCAATTCGTTGCACTATCGTTTGATGAATACATAGTCAAACGAGGCGAACCGGGGGAACTGAAACATCTAAGTACCCCGAGGAAAAGAAATCAACCGAGATTCCCCCAGTAGCGGCGAGCGAACGGGGAGCAGCCCGGAGTCTGAATCAGCTTGTGTGTTAGTGGAAGCGTCTGGAAAGTCGCAGGGTACAGGGTGATACTCCCGTACACTAAAACGCACAGGCTGTGAACTCGAAGAGTAGGGCGGGACACGTGGTATCCTGTCTGAATATGGGGGGACCATCCTCCAAGGCTAAATACTCCTGACTGACCGATAGTGAACCAGTACCGTGAGGGAAAGGCGAAAAGAACCCCGGCGAGGGGAGTGAAAAAGAACCTGAAACCGTGTACGTACAAGCAGTAGGAGCCTCTTTATGGGGTGACTGCGTACCTTTTGTATAATGGGTCAGCGACTTATATTCTGTAGCAAGGTTAACCGTATAGGGGAGCCGCAGGGAAACCGAGTCTTAACTGGGCGTTAAGTTGCAGGGTATAGACCCGAAACCCGGTGATCTAGCCATGGGCAGGTTGAAGGTTGGGTAACACTAACTGGAGGACCGAACCGACTAATGTTGAAAAATTAGCGGATGACTTGTGGCTGGGGGTGAAAGGCCAATCAAACCGGGAGATAGCTGGTTCTCCCCGAAAGCTATTTAGGTAGCGCCTCGTGAACTCATCTTCGGGGGTAGAGCACTGTTTCGGCTAGGGGGTCATCCCGACTTACCAACCCGATGCAAACTACGAATACCGAAGAATGTTATCACGGGAGACACACGGCGGGTGCTAACGTCCGTCGTGAAGAGGGAAACAACCCAGACCGCCAGCTAAGGTCCCAAAGTCATGGTTAAGTGGGAAACGATGTGGGAAGGCCCAGACAGCCAGGATGTTGGCTTAGAAGCAGCCATCATTTAAAGAAAGCGTAATAGCTCACTGGTCGAGTCGGCCTGCGCGGAAGATGTAACGGGGCTAAACCATGCACCGAAGCTGCGGCAGCGACACTATGTGTTGTTGGGTAGGGGAGCGTTCTGTAAGCCGTTGAAGGTGGCCTGTGAGGGTTGCTGGAGGTATCAGAAGTGCGAATGCTGACATAAGTAACGATAATGCGGGTGAAAAACCCGCACGCCGGAAGACCAAGGGTTCCTGTCCAACGTTAATCGGGGCAGGGTGAGTCGACCCCTAAGGCGAGGCCGAAAGGCGTAGTCGATGGGAAACAGGTTAATATTCCTGTACTCGGTGTTACTGCGAAGGGGGGACGGAGAAGGCTATGTTGGCCGGGCGACGGTTGTCCCGGTTTAAGCATGTAGGCGGATGTTCCAGGTAAATCCGGAACGTTATTAACGCTGAGGTGTGATGACGAGGCACTACGGTGCTGAAGTGACAAATGCCCTGCTTCCAGGAAAAGCCTCTAAGCATCAGGTAACATCAAATCGTACCCCAAACCGACACAGGTGGTCAGGTAGAGAATACCAAGGCGCTTGAGAGAACTCGGGTGAAGGAACTAGGCAAAATGGTGCCGTAACTTCGGGAGAAGGCACGCTGATATGTAGGTGAAGTGGTTTACCCATGGAGCTGAAATCAGTCGAAGATACCAGCTGGCTGCAACTGTTTATTAAAAACACAGCACTGTGCAAACACGAAAGTGGACGTATACGGTGTGACGCCTGCCCGGTGCCGGAAGGTTAATTGATGGGGTTATCCGTAAGGAGAAGCTCTTGATCGAAGCCCCGGTAAACGGCGGCCGTAACTATAACGGTCCTAAGGTAGCGAAATTCCTTGTCGGGTAAGTTCCGACCTGCACGAATGGCGTAATGATGGCCAGGCTGTCTCCACCCGAGACTCAGTGAAATTGAACTCGCTGTGAAGATGCAGTGTACCCGCGGCAAGACGGAAAGACCCCGTGAACCTTTACTATAGCTTGACACTGAACACTGGTCCTTGATGTGTAGGATAGGTGGGAGGCTTTGAAGTGTGGACGCCAGTCTGCATGGAGCCATCCTTGAAATACCACCCTTTAATGGCTGGTGTTCTAACGTGGGCCCCTAATCGGGGTTGCGGACAGTGTCTGGTGGGTAGTTTGACTGGGGCGGTCTCCTCCTAAAGAGTAACGGAGGAGCACGAAGGTCAGCTAATCCTGGTCGGACATCAGGAGGTTAGTGCAATGGCATAAGCTGGCTTGACTGCGAGCGTGACGGCGCGAGCAGGTGCGAAAGCAGGTCATAGTGATCCGGTGGTTCTGAATGGAAGGGCCATCGCTCAACGGATAAAAGGTACTCCGGGGATAACAGGCTGATACCGCCCAAGAGTTCATATCGACGGCGGTGTTTGGCACCTCGATGTCGGCTCATCACATCCTGGGGCTGAAGTAGGTCCCAAGGGTATGGCTGTTCGCCATTTAAAGTGGTACGCGAGCTGGGTTTAGAACGTCGTGAGACAGTTCGGTCCCTATCTGCCGTGGGCGCTGGAGAATTGAGGGGGGCTGCTCCTAGTACGAGAGGACCGGAGTGGACGCATCACTGGTGTTCGGGTTGTCATGCCAATGGCATTGCCCGGTAGCTAAATGCGGAAGAGATAAGTGCTGAAAGCATCTAAGCACGAAACTTGCCCCGAGATGAGTTCTCCCTGACTCCTTGAGAGTCCTGAAGGAACGTTGAAGACGACGACGTTGATAGGCCGGGTGTGTAAGCGCAGCGATGCGTTGAGCTAACCGGTACTAATGAACCGTGAGGCTTAACCTTACAACGCCGAAGATGTTTTGGCGGATTTGAGAGAAGATTTTCAGCCTGATACAGATAACAGAATTTGCCTGGCGGCACTAGCGCGGTGGTCCCACCTGACCCCATGCCGAACTCAGAAGTGAAACGCCGTAGCGCCGATGGTAGTGTGGGGTCTCCCCATGTGAGAGTAGGGAACTGCCAGGCATCAATTAAGTGAAGAGCCCATCCTGACGGATGGGCTTTTTGCGTTTTTGTGGTCTGAGAAATTACGGCAAAGTGCTATCACGTTACCGACAGCGCTGATGTATTCCAGCCTGAAGCTGGTCATACGCCCTCCCTCCGGTTAAAGCGTGGCTAAGGTATAAAAATGACGCAGCGGGCTGTTTATTTAGTTTACCTTATGGGACGATTTCGGCCGTTTCAGCAGCTGATATACAGCAATACCTAACATTACCGAACGCATCAGCCGAACGGCTATTGTGATGGGGTATCCGCCGTATTAAAACAGCATTGATTGATATCCCATTGAAAATAAAGTGGTTTTCATTTTTTGTCTGGACTCGCAACGAGAACGATGAATATTGAGGCGAGCCGTCAGGGGAAATGATTATCAGCAGCGATGACGAAAAAAATAGTGCTCTTTCAACCCTTTTTTATTGAGAAATAGCCTGCAAGGAATTTATTTTCTGAATAAAATAACTTTATGAAGGCGGTTTTTATATTGATATGTGTTTTATATGAAAATAAAAATATATATAAATTCGTTTCTTAATATTTAATATGAATTATATTAAGAATATTTCCAGCTTAATTATTAAGTTACTCTAATGTAATCAGGTTAACAAATAGATACGAAACCTCCTCATCATGCCGGGCAGCAGGTATAACCGCTGGACTTTTTCTGCGAAATGACTTAGTGTCCTTAACACTTTGTTAACTCGATCTGGTTTAAGTTAATTCAAATTTGCTAAAAACATAGAGTGCATTGCCTGTATGGAAGCTAACCCGGTAACGTCCTTCGACGGATAATGCATGTTACCGGCTGGCAATATGAGAATATAAATGAAAATTCTGATTAACTGGCCTCCTCTGCGCCAACTAATAAATTATATCCGGGAGCGTTTTACCTTTCTGGTCTTGCTCTGCTGGCCAGCGATCATCTGGCTGGTTTGTCGGGCGCTTGTCTGGTTAACAGATGGACTGATGGTTCTGCTGGGAAAGCCTATCGATCACTCCTTTACCGTGTATCTTCAGCCACTTATGACGCTAAGCGCGCTACTGAGAATTTCCGTCAGCTGGGTGCTGCTGCTGTTTATCCTGTTCAGCATGGCGATGGGGTTCACCTGGGCTTTGCGGCGCTTTATGAATCGAAATAAATAACGCCGATGCTGGGACCGCAGGGAGCGGCACCGGCGTTGACTCAGGCCATCTCACCGATCGTTTTGCGAAAACGCAGTAGCGCGACAGTAAAAAACACCCCACCGATAGCCAGCAGCGTCAGAAACTGCGGCCAGACGATGGAGAAATCCGCGCCGCGATAAAGAATGGCCTGCGCCAGACTGACAAAGTGGGTTGTCGGCATGGTGAGCATAATATCCTGTACAGCCTGCGGCATACTTTCCCGGGGTGTGGAGCCGCCGGAAAGCATCTGCAGCGGCAACAGCACCAGAATCATCAGCAGCCCCAGCTGCGGCATGGAACGCGCCACCGTACCCATAAAAATGCCGATCGAGGTGGTGGCAAACAGGCTCAGGGCGACCCCAAGCATAAAGAGCGGAATTGAGCCCTCTATCGGTACCTGCAGCACGCCCTGAACCATCAGGAGCAGGGAGAGTCCGGAAACCACCAGCACCACCAGCCCCATTGACCATATCTTCGCCATCATGATCTCAAACGGCGTGACCGGCATAACCAGCAGGTGCTCTACGGTGCCATGTTCTCGCTCGCGTATCAGCGCCGAGCCGGTCAGCACGATCGCCAGCATGGTGATATTGTTGATAATTGCCATGACGGCGCCGAAACGCTCCTGTTCCAGGTTCGGGTTAAAACGCATTCTGACGGCCAGCTCAACCGGCAGCGAGCCGTTATCCCGGTAGCGGGTGACAAAGCTGTTCACCTCGCCGGTGACGATATTCTGGATATAGCTATTGCCGGTAAACGCCTGGCTCATACGCGTCGCGTCGACGTTAACCTGCAGCTCGGGCTGGCGCCCGGCCAGAACGTCGCGCTGGAAATCCGGCGGAATATTGATGGAGAAGGTATAGCGTCCCGCATCCAGCCCGGCGTCCATCTCATCAGCGGTGATCAGCGCCGGCGGCAAAAACCAGGGCCGATAAAAACCATTGATAATACGCGATGAAAGCTGCGACTTATCCATGTCAGCAATAGCGATGGGCGCCAGATGTAGTGAACCCGGCATCACGGTTGCGGAGGAGTACACCGAGACGGTAAAAGCAAAGACAATTAACGTCAGCATCGCTTTATCGCCCAGCAGGCTGCGTAGCTCTTTCATCCCCAAATTATAAATATTGCGTAATCCACGCATTATCCCTCCTGTTTTTTCAACAGCCACACGCTCAGGCCCAGCACCAGCGGAACCGCGATAAGCAGCGGAATAAAGGATCCCCACAGGTCCGTCAGATTCAGCGCTTTGGAGAACGTTCCGCGCGCGATGGTCAGAAAGTGGCTGGTTGGATAAATCTGGCCAATCCAGCGGCCGGGCCCTTCCAGCGAGGCGACGGGGTCGATCATCCCGGAGAACTGCGTCGCCGGGATAAGCGTAATGATCGCGGTGCCGAAAATCGCCGCAATCTGGCTTTTCATAAAGGTGGAGATCAGCAGGCCAAGCCCGGTGGCGATAGTGACGTAGAGCAGCGCGGCGAGGGTGAGCGTCAGAAAACTCCCCTTATGCGGTACGCCAAAGACAAACACCGACAGCGCGCAGAGCAGGAAGAAGTTGAACATCCCCAGCACGATATACGGCATCTGTTTACCCAGCAGAAATTCGCTGCGGGTGGTTGGCGTCACGTACAAATTGATAATTGAGCCGAGCTCTTTCTCGCGGACCACGCTAAGCGCGCTGAGCATCGCCGGGATCATCATCAACAGCAGCGGAATTACCGCCGGGACAATCGCCGGCAGGCTTTTCACATCCGGGTTATAGCGGTAGCGGGTTTCGATGGAAATCAGTGACGTATCGCGGTTTGGGCTGGACTGGCGACCGGCCATCTCCTGCAGCCAGGCCAGATGCATGGCCTGGACGTAGCCGCGCACCGTCTCCGCGCGGTTCGGCATGGCGCCGTCCACCCACACGCCAATTTGCACCGGCGTTCCACGGGCGATATCGCGGCCAAAATTGGGCGGAATTTCGATAGCCACCGCCAGCTCGCCGTTGCGCATTCTTCTGTCCAGTTCGCTATAGCTTTGCAGCGGCGGCTGTTCGATGAAGTAGCGCGAACCGGCGATATTTTGCGACCAGCCCTGGCTGCTGACGGTCTGGTCGCGGTCGAGCACCGCGAATCGCAGATCTTCGACGTCCATACTGATCCCGTAGCCCATGATGAACATCAGGATCACGGTGCCGAGCAGGGCCAGGGTCGATCGCACCGGATCGCGGCGCAGCTCAAGCGCTTCACGGCGGCTGTAGCTAAACAAGCGCTGCAGGCTAAACGTCTGGCGCGGCGCCACGCTTTCGGTTTTGTGTTCTATCACGGGAACCGGCGCGGCTTCCGCATCAGGCGGCTGGGCGGTATCTGCTGCTTCCTGCAGCCAGGCGATAAACGCCTCTTCAAGGCTGGCCGATCCGCGCTGTTCGACCAGCGCCTGCGGCGTATCGCTGGCCAGCACTTTTCCGGCATGCATCAGCGAAATGCGATCGCAGCGTTCCGCTTCATTCATAAAGTGGGTGGAGATAAAAATCGTTACCCGGTCCTGGCGGGCTAGATCGACCATCAGCTGCCAGAACATATCCCGGGCTACCGGATCGACGCCGGAGGTGGGTTCATCAAGGATTAACATTTCTGGACGGTGGATCACCGCGACTGCCAGCGAGAGCCGCTGACGGATACCTAATGGTAGCGAAGCGGGTAGAGTGTCTTCTACCTCTTCCAGCATAAAGCGCTGGCTCATTTCGGCGATCCGTCCGGGGATTTCCGCCTTCGGGATATGGAACAGGCGCGCATGCAGTTCGAGGTTTTGCCGCACGGTCAGTTCGCTGTAGAGGGAAAAGGCCTGCGACATATAGCCGACGCGGCGGCGGGTCTCGATGTCTCTGGGGTCGACCGGCTGGCCAAACAGCCACGCTTCGCCTTCGCTGGCCGGTAGCAGCCCGGTCAGCATTTTCATGGTCGTTGATTTGCCGCAGCCGTTGGAGCCGAGGAAGCCGAAAATCTCGCCGCGGGCGATACGAAAATTCACGTGGTCAACGGCGACAAAATTACCGAAGCGCATGGTGAGCCCGCGCGCTTCAATCGCAATTTCGTCTTCATCCGTATGGCGCGGCGGGATGATCACCTCTCTATGCGCCAGGCGTTGAGCGTCGGGAAGCAGGGCGATAAACGCCTGCTCCAGCGTCTGACTTGCCGTGTGCGCTTTAAGCTCATCGGCGCTGCCGGTCGCCAGAACTTCCCCCGCGTTCATGGCTACCAGCCAGTCAAAGCGCTCCGCCTCTTCCATGTAAGCGGTGGCGACCAGTACGCTCATCTCCGGCTGACGCTGGCGAATGTTGTCGATCAGATCCCAAAACTGCGCCCGCGAGAGGGGATCGACGCCGGTGGTAGGTTCATCGAGGATCAGCAACTGCGGGTCGTGAATAAGCGCGCAGCACAGGCCGAGCTTCTGCTTCATCCCCCCGGAGAGTTTCCCCGCCGGACGGTCGCGAAACGGCGCCAGGCCGGTACTCTGGAGCAGTTCATTGATACGGATGTCGCGTTCGGCTTTATCATGGCCGAACAGACGGGCGAAGAAATCAACGTTTTCATAGACCGATAAGGTGTGATAGAGGTTCTTCCCCAGCCCTTGGGGCATCCAGGCGATTTTCGGGCAAACGTCCTGGCGGTGACGCACATCACGCATGTCGCCGCCGAGCACCATGACGTTGCCGCGCTCAATCACGCGCGCGCCGGAAATCAGCGATAGTAGGCTGGACTTGCCCACGCCGTCTGGCCCGATCAGACCCACCATACAGCGGGCGGGAATGCTCAGCGTAATGTCCTTCAGCGCGACGGTTGCACCAAAGCGCTGGCTGACGTTTTCCAGGCGGGCGACGGTTTTCATTGCGGTAGCCTCACCGTCAGCGCTTCAGGCCACGTCTGCCGGTTATCCAGACGCACCCAGGCCATCCCGGGCAGGCCGGTCTTCACATACTCCAGATGCTCTGCCAACAGCGCTGGCGGAATACGGGCTTTTACGCGGAACATCAGCTTCAGCCGTTCATCGCTGGTTTCCACCGTCTTGGGCGTAAACTGCGCCACGCTGGCGACAAAACTGATATTGGCGGGGATCACCAGATTCGGCGCGGCATCGAGGATAATTCGCGCTTCGCTGCCCAGCGCCAGCAGGCCCGCCTGCTCGGTCGGCAGGAAGAAGGTCATATAGACGTCGGACAAGTCGACCATATTCAGCACCCGGCCGCCCGCCGCCAGCACCTCTCCCGGTTCGGCGACGCGGTACTGAATACGACCATCGCGCGGTGCTTTCAGTTCGCTATCGTCGATATCGGCGATAATCCGCCGTTCGGTCGCCTGGGCGGCCTCGACCCGGGTTTGCGCCTGAATGATACTGGTTCGCGCCGCCTCAATCGCGGCCCTGGCGGCAGAGACCTGCGCTTTGGCAGATTCCAGCGCCGCCCTGGCGCTTTCTGCCGCCGCCTGGTCGTCATCCAGCTGCTGCGCGGAGACCGCGCCGCGCTGCGAGAGCGTGCTGGAGCGGACGTGTCGTTTAGCCGAGGAGTTCAGCTCCGCCTGCCGCTGCTTCACCACCGCTTCCGTAGCGCGCATTTCGCTTTGGCGCTGGTCGAGCAGGGCTTTCGCGGCGGCAATCGCGCTCTCTGCTTCCTTGATTTGCGCGGCGGCCTCCAGCCGTTGTTCGTTGAGCACGCGGGTATCCATGCGGGCCAGGACGTCGCCCTGGCGAACAAACTGCCCCTCCTTGACCAGGATCGTCTCGATACGTCCGGCGGTTTTGGTGGCGATATCGACTTCCGTGGCTTCAATTCTACCGTTGCTGCTGGCAAAGCCCGCTGGAATCCCCGGCGGGCGCAGCATCCACCATGCCGCCGCGGCAATCACCACCGCTAAACCAATAACGTATCCAACCCAACGCCGTTTGATTTTGTCCATACGCGACTCGCTTTGTTCCATAGGCTGAGTGGTGCGCGCTTCTCCTCCGCGTAGCGAAGTATCGTCTCTTCAGGAAAGGGAGGAATGGGGGGCAAGGCCAACCGGCGCGTGAATCCTGCTGCGCGGCGAACCGGTCGGAAAGAGGTGCGATTAATGTGGTCATCATCAGCAATCCTCGCCTTAAATGAAACACGCATATTTATTGCTACCGTCAATGCAATACTAACACCCGCACTAATTATGTCCATATACAAAACATGGACTTGTCGCTGGGTTAACATAAAAACAGCCGCGGACCGATACGCCAATATTACCCATAATACTATTTGGGTTTAATGCCTCGGGTACTCGCTCGTACAATCTCATAGCGCTTCATTAAATCATCATACTTATAAGCTACCGCACAACGCTAATAACCTGAGGATATTATTGGTGGGGAACTGGCGCATTTTTAATCTGGTTGCTCCAGGAGAACTGTTGTATGATCTCCGGCCCTGAAAATACATTCACGCCAGGCGAGCGCTTTATTCAATGAAAGATGAAAGCCAAAAATATATCTCAATTATTTTTAAGGAATGGTTGCCGCTGTACGACAGCCTGACGCCGGAGGTGAAGGCGGTACTTAAAAATATAGCCGGGCAGCAGGCGGAGGCGTTAGCGACCCGTTTCTATGACTTTATTTTTCAGGACCCGGATATCGCCAGGCATCTTACCTATGATTTAGTCCAGGAGCGGCTCAGCAGCTCGCTGGCCGGGTGGGTGAAAGATATCCTGATGTGTGAGAAAGAAAATTTGCAGGCGCTGGCGGAGCGGCAGTACCTGATCGGCAGCATCCATTCGCGTATCGGTATCCCGGCAGAGGCCGTGCTTCGCGGCGCGCGCCAGCTGAAAGCCGGGCTGATTGAAAATATCCGCGATAGTCACCTCGATCGCGAAACCAGCGTCGCCGCCATCTACTACGCCATCATGGCCATTAACATGGCGGTAGAGATGATGTGCCACGCCTATACCCTGTCGCACTATCGGGCGACAAAAAATGAAGAGGCCTACCGCCTGTATAGCCTGATGGATAACGTGCCGCTGGAATATGGCAAGCAGCAGGCCTCGCTCTCCGGATGGGAAAATAGCGCTATTTTTAATATCGTTAGCGATAATAAGACAGATATTAACGGCGCGTTATTATCTGATTCGGAATTTGGTCTGTGGTTCCGCCATAAATGCGTGCGTTATTTTAACAAAAATCCGCAAATGGAGGAGATCGCCGACTTAATTAGCAAGGTGGATGCGCTGTTATCTGCCTGGAAATCCTCGTCGGACGGTTCTGAGTATAAAAATACGCAGGCTCTGCTGCAGGGGATTCATATCCATTGCCAGCAGATCGGCAGCCAGCTGGGAGTACTCTTTAGCAGCCTGTCGCAGATGCAAAGCGGTAAGGATTCGCTGACCAGCCTGCTGAACCGCCGCTATCTGCCGGTTGTCCTCAAGCATGAAGTGACGCTGGCGATGGAGTATGAGCTGCCGATGACGGTGGCGATTATCGATATCGACCACTTTAAAGAGATCAATGATAGCTGGGGCCATATGGTCGGCGACCGGGCCATCAAGCACGTTGCGGAGCTGCTCAGCGATAATATTCGCTCCAGCGATTATATCTTCCGCTACGGCGGCGAGGAGTTTCTGCTGGTACTGGTGGAGACTGGCGCGGCGGAAGCTTTTACTATCCTTGAACGGCTGCGTAAAAAAATCAGCCAGCTGGCGTTTAGCGTTGGCGCTGACAATGAGATTTCGATTACCGCCAGCATCGGCTACGCCGTCCACACCGGTCACCCGGACTACAATCTTCTGCTGCGCGACGCCGACAGCGCACTGTACGTCGCCAAGCGCGATGGGCGCAACTGCGTGAAGCTGCATGAAGGCGACGGGAATTAATCTGCCGAGCCCTTCCCGGAGGCGCGCGCTGCGCCTGTCCGGGCTACCTGATCGCAGACGGCAGTAAACCCGTAGCCCGGTAAGGCGACAGCCACCACCGGGGAATAAACCGCAGAATATCTTCCGGTCGGGCGCCATCCCGGAGGCGGCGCGCTGCGCCTGTTCGGGCTACCTGGCTGCAGACGGCTGTGAACCTGTAGCCCGGGCAAGGCGCGTCAAGCGCCGCCCCGGGAGAGATGCGGCAGCGGATTTCAGTGCGGCGAGATCTCCGCGCCTCAAAACAGCACCGGCAGCCCCAGGCCGCGTTTTACTTCATGCAGCGTCAGTTGTGTCAGTTCGTGCGCTCGCTCGCTTCCCCGGCGCAGCAGCGCCAGCAGCATGCCTTTATCCTGAATATAGGTCGCCCGGCGTTCGCGTATCGGCGCCAGCAGCTCCTGTAAGCAGGTCTCCAGCGCGTTTTTGCACTGCCTGTCTCCCAGCCCTCCGCGCTGATAGTGGGCTTTCATTTCGGTCACGAAGGTTTTATCGGTATGGAATGCATCGAGATAAGTAAACACCACGTTGCCTTCTATCTGGCCCGGATCGGCGACCCGCAGGTGATTCGGGTCGGTGTACATGGCGCTGACCGCACGATGGATCTCCTCTTCACTGGCCGAAAGGGTGAGCGTGTTCCCCAGCGATTTCGACATTTTGGCATTGCCATCGATGCCCGGCAGGCGGCTGACGTCGCTGAGCAGCGCTTTGCAGTGCCGTAAGATCGGCGTCGTCGTCAGGCTATTCATTTTGTGCACGATCTCGTTGGTCTGTTCAATCATCGGTAGCTGATCGTCGCCGACCGGCACCAGTTCGGCCTTAAAGGCGGTGATATCGGCGGCCTGGCTAATGGGATAGGCTAAAAATCCCACCGGCAGCGAGCGGGAAAACCCCTTCTGAGCGATTTCATTTTTTACCGTCGGATTACGTTCAACCCGGGCGACGGTGACGATATTCATATACAGCGCGCTGAGTTCGGCCAGCGCCGGCAGGGCGGATTGCAGGCAAATGGTGGTCTTCTGCGGATCGATGCCGACGGCGAGATAATCGGCCATCACCTCAAGGATATTGCTGCTGATTTTTTGCGGATTGCTGCCGTTGTCGGTCAGTCCCTGGAGATCCGCGACGAGGATAAACTGCTGGTGGTCATGCTGGAGCTGCACGCGCTGGCGCAGGGAACCGACGTAGTGTCCGAGGTGCAGCTGGCCGGTAGGACGGTCGCCGGTCAGAATAGTTTGGCTGGTGCTCATGAGTGACTCCTTAGGATGCTATCAGGCCGAAGGGCGACACTCAAAAACAACAAAGCCGCCTTCCGGCGGCTTTGAATAGAGGAAACGTGACATCTTGCCGCCTGTTATGCAGGCAGCCACCAACGGCGGAGGTGAGAAATGACAACGTTTCTGTTCATCTTTTTATCCTGCCACGAAAAGCCGCGGCAGTAAAAGCCCTTTTTCATTCAGCGATAAACCGGCAGCAGGTTAAAGCTGGATAAGATATGAATTATTGCGTTGGCGCCGCCGAAGCACAAAATCAGGATAATCATGGCATTGCCGCCCCATACCCGATAGTTCGGGCTGCCGAAACGCCTGCGTGAGGCGCGCGCCAGCAGGGCGGGGACGATAGCGGCCCAGACGGTGGCGGCGAGACCGGCGAAGCCAATAGCGTAGATAAAACCGTTAGGCCACAGCAGCCCGCCGGCGATCGGCGGCAGAAAGGTCACCAGCGCGGTTTTAAACCGCCCCAGCCGGCTATCGTCAAACTTAAACAGATCCGCCAGATAATCAAACAGGCCGAGAGTCACGCCCAGGAACGAGCTGGCGACGGCGAAGTTGGAAAAGACGGTCAGCAATAAATCGAGGGTCGAACTGTTCAACAGGCCGCTTAAGGTCTGCACCAGCACGTCGATATTGCCGCCTTTTTCGGCGATAGCGATAAACGCCGGGCGCGGAATATTGCCCATCGTGCCGACCAGCCAGATGATATACAGCACCAGCGCCATCAGCGTGCCGAGCAGCAGGCAGCGGCGAATGGTAAGCGGATCTTTACCGTAGTACTTCATCAGGCTGGGGACGTTGCCGTGATAGCCAAATGAAGCCAGGCAGAACGGCAGCGTCATCACAACGTAGGGTAGATAGGATGCATTGCCCTCCGCGCGGTTAAACAGAATCGCGGGCTCCACGTGCCACATGAGTCCGCCGAAGGTCATAAAGAAGGTGAGGATTTTAGCGCCCAGTACGATAGTCGTCATCCGGCTTACCGCTTTCGTACTTAGCCAGACGATAAAGGCGACCACCAGCGCGAACGCCAGGCCGCCTAAGCGCGCCGGTACCGCGAGATCCATTTGCGCAAAAGTATGCTGAATAACTGAACCGCTGGCGGAAATATAGGCGTAGGTCAGGATATATAATACGAAGGCGACGGTCAGGCCGTTAATAATATTCCAGCCGTTTCCGAGTAAATCCTTGGTAATCGTGTCGAAGCTGGCGCCAATATGATAGTTAAGATTGGCTTCGAGGATCATTAACCCGGAGTGCAGCATACAAAACCAGGTAAAGATGAGCGCCAGCAGCGACCAGAAAAACCAGGCGCCGGACATCACCACCGGTAAAGAAAACATGCCGGCGCCAATAATCGTGCCGCCGATAATCATCGCTCCGCCAATCAGCGATGGTGTATTAGTTGAGACCGCTTTTGAGACTGATAATGTAGCCATAAGGTGCATTCCTCACGTGGCTATATAGTAAATAACGGGCTGCGGGCAAACGGCTACCCGGCGCAACCCGAATGATTGAGCTTAAAGAGATGGATTTAAATTAATGGCGCTCCCGTTGCGAGAGCGCCAGGACGTTATTTATTTCACCGGTTTCAGTCTGGCGACGAAGTGGCGCAGTACCGGCGGCTCATAGGTAAAGGTCAGACCCTTAATCGTGGCGGCGCGCGCCTTAACGGCGATCAGCGCATCAGCGATATAGTCCATGTGATCGTTGGTATAAACCCGGCGCGGAATGGTCAGGCGCAGTAGCTCCATCGGCGACGCCTTCTGTTTGCCGGTTTGCGGATCGCGGCCCAGCAGCAGGGAGCCGATTTCCACGCTGCGGATGCCCGCTTCCAGATACAGCTCGTTGTTTAGCGCGTGCGCCGGGAACTGCTCCGGTGGGATATGCGGCAGCAGCAGCTTAGCATCGACGAACACCGCATGGCCGCCGGTCGGATACTGAATCGGAATGCCGCCTTCGCGCAGGCGTTCGCCGAGGTATTCCACCTGATTGATGCGATAAGCGAGGTAATCCTCGTTGGTTCCTTCTTCCAGGCCGATAGCCAGCGCCTCCATATCGCGTCCCGCCAGGCCGCCGTAGGTGACAAAGCCTTCCATCGGCACGCAGCGGATGCGCACTTCGTTGAAGAGATCTTCGTCATCGCGGAAGCAGCACAGGCCGCCAATATTCACCATCGGGTCTTTCTTGGCGGACATGGTCAGCATATCGCCGTACTGGTACATCTCAAGAATAATCTCTTTCACCGATTTATCGGCGTAGCCCTCTTCGCGCTGTTTAATAAACCAGGCGTTTTCGCAGAAGCGGGCGGAGTCGATCACCACCGGAATATTATTCTGACGCGCAATCTGATACACCTCGCGCATATTCGCCAGCGATACCGGCTGGCCGCCGGAGCTGTTACAGGTGACGGTGGTAATAATCGCCGCCACGTTTTCCGCGCCGTGTTCGGCGATGGTCGCTTTCAGCAAATCAATATCAAAGTTGCCTTTCCAGTCGTACCACGAGGTGGTGTCGAAGGCTTTCGGCGTCACCACGTTAATGGCTTTCGCGCCGTTGAGCTCCACGTGCGCGGCGGTGGTATCGAAGTGGAAGTTGGAAATAAACACCGGATGCGCCGACTTGCGGCGAGCAATCAGGCTCGGGAACAGAATCTGCTCCGCGCCGCGCCCCTGGTGGGTGGGAATGGTATAGGGATAGCCGATAATCTCTTTGACCTTTTCGCACAGATGCTGATAGTTACGCGACCCGGCGTAGGCTTCGTCGCCCATCATCAGCCCGGCCCACTGATGGTCGCTCATCGCGCCGGTGCCGGAGTCGGTCAGCAGGTCGATATACACGTCCTGGCTATTGAGCAAAAACGGGTTATAGCCCGCCTCTTCCAGCGCTTTGACGCGATCGTCAAAAGTGGTCATACGAATGTTTTCGACCATTTTAATGCGGAACGGCTCAGGGATACGTTTCATTTATTTTCTCCATGGGGATGCTGTGCCGCGTTTGGCTATTTGGCGACAAATAAAAAGCGCAACAAATAGCGACTAAACGCAGTGCTGAATTAATTTTTTTAGAGAGTGAACAGCAGCGGAGAATTAACGAGGGAAGTCGTTGGAGATGCGGTGATCTAAATTATACCAGTCGTCCAGGCCGCCCTGGGCAATGAGACGATAAATCGATTTTTGCGTCATGACATCGTCCTCTGTGGGTGAAGGGATGCCATAAAAATAAGGTAAAATGAGAAAATAACCACGATTAAAATCACAAAAAATTATTTATCGATAAGCGGAGTATAAAAATTTGACGCTTGTCGTCTTTTTAGCGTTATTGATTAGCAGGCGATGGTTTTTTGTTTTTTTATTACGCCAATAACGGTTTATTAAGTGAGGTTTTTAGCGCCTTCACCGCAATCGATGAAGGCGCTGGCGGAGCTTACATGCTGGAGAAGACGTTCATAATGATGCCGCCGGAGATGATCAGCACCATGGCGAGGATGGCCGGGATATCCGGTTTTTGCTTATAGAGGATCATTGAGCAAATCGTGACGCCGACGATGCCAAAGCCGCACCACAGCGAGTAGGCAACGCCGACCGGAATAGTGCTCATCGCGCGGGTGAGGGCGAAGTAGCACAGGCCGTAGGCGCAGACCACCAGCACCGACGGCGCCAGCTTGCTGAAGCCGTTGGTCTTTTTGATCATCGACGTGCCGGTGATTTCGGAGCCGATAGACAGCGCCAGCCATAAAAATCCGAGGTTAAACATAGGTCATTCCTTTTTTGTTAGTTGGCGACTTTTTTGTCCAGAGATGCAGCGGCAGCGGCCGGTTGCGCGGGCGCTTCCTCGCTCTCTTCGCTACCCATTTTGGAAAACAGGTTCATGATCACGATACCGCTGGCGATAACCGCCATACCGATAATGGCGGCGGTGTCCGGGTGCTGGCCGTAAAACGCCATTCCCAGCGTCGACACCACGAGGATGCCGGTACCGGACCAGGTGGCGTAGGCCAGACCGACGGGAATATCCTTCACCGCGCGGGACAGCGAGTAGTAGCAGGTGCAGTACAGCAGCACCAGCAGCCCGAGCAGCAGCATTTTGGTCATCCCTTCACTGCTGCCGAACATTTTGAGGGTGGAGGTGGCTGAGGTTTCGGAAACGATAACCAGCAGCATCCATAGCCAACACTTTGTTTTTGAAGACATAAGTTAAACTCCGGGTTTACTATTTAAGGTAAGGTTCTTTTTTCTGTTTTTTAAAAAATCGCTAGCGGCATCGGTCAACTGCGCTTCAGGGGTACAGGCCAGCGCCGGATTATTCACCACGTCTGTGACAGTGAGATAACGCCGCGGGCTGCTCGCCGGCGCCGCCGTCGCTTCGCGACCCGACGCCAGCTTCTCCAGCAATTCGTTCATGGTGCACAGCGTGACGCCGCATTCGGCCAGGCGGGCCAGCGTGGCCTGCATATGCCCGGCGTAAGCGGTATCAGGCTGCGCGCCCCGCAGCTGGTTAAGCTCGCTAGCGGGATCGCAGTGATAGCGCAGCGCCAGCACCGGCAGGCCGCTCAGCAGGGCATCGTGCACGCGGCGGGCAACGGGACTGTGCAGGGAACCCTTCAGCAGATCCGCCGCCAGCGGGTAGTCGAGAAACGGCAGCAGCAGCGCCTTATACGAGGCCGAAGGCAGCGCATGTTGCCAGTCCGCCGCCGCCAGCGTTTTACCGATAGCCTGCCACTGCTCGCCGTCGTCAATCCCGCTCTCCAGCGCCAGGTGTAGGCTCTCGCCGCAGCCGGCCAGCCGCTGGCGAATAGCTTGCCGGTATCCCGCCGCGGCGGTCACCATCACCAGTACCGGCGGCCGCAGACGCTGAATAATGCGTTCAACCAGGTCTTCCATCTGTTGGTTGGTCATGGCGAGCCTCCGTTAGCCGATGAGCGTGACCTGCGCGCCGTTTTTCAAGCCGGCGGCGTTGGCCTCTTCGGTATCGATATGAAACTCCAGCGCGAAGTCTTCGCGCACCCGCACCACCACTTCATCGAAGGTCAACTGGCGTTCGCCATCGCTGCGTACGCTAACCTTCTGGCCGTTGGCGACGTTCAACTGGCGGGCGTCCTGCGGCGACATATGGATATGCCGCCAGGCGCAGATCACCTGAGATCGCAGCTCAACGTGGCCAGCCGGACCGATCAGCAGCGCGCTGCCCGCGTTCTCCAACTGGCCGGATTCACGAACCGGCGCTTTGATGCCGAGGGTAAAGCAGTCGGCGCGGGAGATTTCCAGCTGCGATACCGGGCGGGTTGGGCCGAGGACGCGCACCTGGGTGAGCGAGCCCTTCGGACCGACCACGGTGACGCACTCCTGGGCCGCGAACTGCCCCGGCTGGCGCAGCGGTTTAAACGGCGTCAGGACGTAGCCCTTGCCAAACAGCGCTTCGACGTCCTGCTGCGCCAGATGGACGTGGCGGTTAGAGATGCCGACCGGAATAGCCGGAGCAACGTGGCTCAGGCGGGCGGCGATTTTTTCATGGAGCAGGGTGTCGATCATGCCTTCTTCCCTTTCCTCATCGCCGCGTTTTTATCTTCCGTCGGCGCAGGCGCGGCGGCGGGTTCAGTGGGTTCCCTTGTTTCCACAGCGGCGGGCGCGACGGCTTCAGCCTCAAGCGGCGCGGCAGCGGCAGCTTCCGCGCGCGGCGGACGGCCTTTAAGGGCGCTGAGGGCGTCCACGATGCTGCGCTCCGGACGGGCGATCGTCAGGGATTTGACCTGCGGGTCGATGAGCGCGGCGACGGCGACGCCGCGTTCGATAGCGGTGTGGATAGCGCTGATCTCACCTTCAAAGCAGACGCTCACCAGCCCCGAACCGACTTTGCGGTAGCCAATGCAGGACACGCCTGCGCTTTTACAGGCGGCATCCACGGCCTGAACGGCGGCAACTAATCCTCGCGTTTCAATTACGCCTAAACTTTTCATTGTCGGCTCCTGTTAATGGCGGACTAAGCGAATATCAAAATCAAACTGCGTGAAGAACGTTTCCAGCCGGTCTAACTCTGCGGCGGAATACGTTGGGTCCCGGGTAATGGGATAGGGCATATCGAGGCGCTCATATTTTTTGCGCCCGAGCTGGTGGTAAGGCAGCATATCGATGCGGCGGATATTTCCGCGCTTCGCCAGCTTTTGTACGTAATCAATGGCCCCGGTAATGGCATCGAACGAGTCGTTATAGCCGCGAACCAGCGGCATGCGGATAATGACGTTAGCGCCAGAATCGACCAGCCACTCCAGGTTGCGGCGAATGCCTTCGTTACCGATGCCAAATAACGCTTTATGCTGCTCGCTGTTAATTTGCTTAATATCGAATAAGAAGGTGTCGGTCACCGGCGCCAGCTTTTGATAATTAGCCAGCGGCGTGGTGCCCTGCGTTTCCACGGCGGTATTGAGCATCATCTTTTTGCATTCGCTAAAGAGCGCGACGGCAAAATCGGTCTGCAGGCTCATTTCACCGCCGCCGATGGTGACGCCGCCGCCGGAGGAGATATAAAAGTCGTAGTCCTGCATGATGATGTCCATCAGTTCGCTGACGGTGACATCTTTGCCCATAATATCCAGCGCGTTCTGGGTGCAGATCTCTTCGCACTTGCGGCAGCCGATGCAGTCTTTATTACGATTGACGAAATGCTTCATTTCGCCGTTTTCTTCCGCCCGATAATGAATACCCGCCGGGCAGACGTTAACGCAGTCGCCGCAGTTAATGCATTTATCCTGCGAGAACATCACCTGAAACTGGCTGGCCAGCCCTTCCGGGTTGGCGCACCACGGGCAGCGAATATTGCAGCCTTTGAAAAAAACCAGCGTGCGAATACCATCGCCGTCATAGATCGAATATTTCTGAATATTGAAAATTCGCCCGGTTAATTCTTTATTCACATTTGCCCCCACAAAAATAGCCTGGACATCCTTGTCCACCAACGTCCGTGTTTTTATCAGAACTTCTCAATCACCGTGCGGCTGATGATTTCGTCCTGAACTTCTTTGCACAGCTCAACGAAGTAGGCGCTGTAGCCCGCGACGCGGACGATCAGGTCGCGGTATTTTTCCGGCTCCTGCTGGGCTTTTTTCAGCACTTCGTTATCGACGTAGCTGAACTGCATCTGGCCGTTGCCGAGAATCGACGCGGTGCGCAGCAGGGTAATCAGGCCGTGACGACCTTCCGGGGTATCCAGCAGCCCTTTGAGGAACTTGAAGTTGTGCACCATGCCAATGTTCATGGTTTCGACGTTCATCTTGCTCACCGACTTGATGATCGCCGTCGGACCCTGCTTATCCGCGCCCTGAGTCGGGCTGATGCCGTCGGAGAGCGGCATCCACGCCAGGCGGCCGTTCGGCGTGGCGTTGGTCAGCTCGCCGATCGGCGTGTTGTTGGAGATAGACAGGGTGCCGTGGCTCAGGGTGGAGTAGAGCATCTTGTACTTACGGCACTCGCGCTCGGTCCACTCGGTGATATCCAGCGCATACTGGTCAACGTAGTTATCATCGTTGCCGTATTTCGGCGCGTTGAGGCAGTCGCGGCGCAGGCCTTCGAAGCCTTCGAAGTTCGCCAGCAGCGCGTCGCGCACCTGCTCGAGGGTGTATTTCTTCTCTTCAAATACCAGCTTACGAATCGCCGCCATGGAGTCGACGTAGGTCGCCAGACCGGAGAAGATCAGTCCCGGGCCGTGGTTGATCATCGCGCCGCCGGCGGCAACGTCTTTGCCTTTTTCCATGCAGCCTTCCACCAGCAGCGACATCAGCGGCTTCGGCGCCACGTCGCGGTGCACGCGCTGGCTGATGACCGTACCGATCGCCGACAGACGCACGATATGGGCGATCTGCTGTTTCACCGCCGCGTCGAATTCTTCGAAAGTGCGCAGGTCGCGCAGGTCGCCGGTATCCAGCCCCTGATAGCTGTCGAACAGCACCATCCGGCCGCGGTTTAAAACGAACTCAATGGCGATGGGCCACTGGGTGTAGCCGGTGGAGGTCCACTGATAGATGCGGCCGGATTTCTGCGGTTCGACGCAGCCCATCAGGCAGTAATCGCGGGCGTCTTCGAAATCGAAGCCTTTACGCAGCATCATCTTGATATGGGAGTCGTCGAAGTGGCAGGCCGGGAAGCCCATCCCCGCTTTCACCACGTCAACGATTTTTTCCATGTACTTCTGCGGCGACTGGTTGTGAATACGGCAGGCCAGCGACGGCTGGTAAACCTTCACGAAGCGCACGGCATCCATAATCAGATAGGTCAGGTCGTTACAGGCATCGCCGCCGGAGCGCTTCTGGCCGCCGACGGTCAGGTTGATAAACGGCTGATAGCCGGCGAAATATTTCGCCCCCAGCTCGCTGGACATCCACATCAATTCGGCGCACTTGATAATAAACGCCTGCAGCAGCTCCAGCGCGCTATCGTGGGTCAGGCGGCCTTCGCGGATATCGGCTTCAAACATCGGGTAGCAGTACTGGTCAACGCGACCCAGCGACAGGCCGGTCTGGTTCTCTTCAATTTCAAACAGCGACTCGACCGTCCAGATGCTTTGCAGCGCTTCCTGCAGGGTTTTCGGTGGATTCGCCGGGACGTTCTGGTTCACCTCGGCGATAGTCAGCAGCTCGGCGCGGCGCTGGGCGTTCTGCTCAATCGCGGCCAGTTCGCGGGCGCGGGCGGCGATGCGGTGGGAGTAGTTAATGACCCCTTCGCAGGTTTCAATCGCCGCCTTGTAGTAGTAGATACGGTCGATATCTTCCGGGTTTTCCATGCTCAGGCTGGCGAGATGCGCCTCGGCGTCGGCCTTAATGCCGTTCATCCCTTTGGTGAACAGCAGCACGTCGTAGCCCGGGCAGGTGTCGCCGCCGCCGTTGATCTGGTGGTAGGAGAGGTCGCTGACGAAGGTTTCGCCGCTGAATGCCCATACGCCCGCTTCGCGGTACTGGGCTTCGCAGATTTCGTCCAGCGAGCGGCCTTCCCAGAACGGTACGATCTCTTCGCGGATGGTTTTTTTATCTGCTTCGCTGATCTCAAACGGATCCTGCGGACGGGTGCTCATGGTATCGAGTTCGTCGCGCACCCAGCGCCAGGCGATATCCGGCGAGAACGCGCCCGCGCGCGGCTTGCCGCACGGATGACCGACGATCAGCTCATCGTTCTGAATCAGAATCGGCGCGGTTTCGCAGGCGTGGCGGAAGGCTTTGGCGCGCAGCAGAATCGTCGGCATCCCCGGATTGGCTTTCACCACTTCGGTAAAGGCCAGCGCGCGGTAAATGGAGACGCTCGGGCGCACGGTCAGGTAGTGGTTGCGCAGGCGCTGCATACGCGGGGTTAAACCTTCTGCCGCTGGCGTTTCGCTACAGGCAGCGAACGGCGCGGCGGAAACTGGCTTCGCGCCGCTGAACAGACGCACCGGCAGATGCAGGGCGCTGAGGTTTTGCTGCGCGCTCAGGAACATGTCGGAGAGTTCGTTGATGCGCGCGTTCTCGAGGCTTGCGCCGTGCAGCAGGGCGTCGAACATCGGATAACCGTCGATAGCGCAGGCGGCGCGGACTTCACTCAGTTCCGCCAGCTTGAACCACAGAGATTCGACGATTTCATACGCCTGCTGCGGGGACAGCGCGCCGTTGTTGATATCGTGCTGGTAGTACGGCAGCAGGGCTTTGTCGGCGCCTTCCGGGTTGACGGCGTAGCTGCCGTTATCCAGCTGAAGCGCCAGCTGGAACAGATAAAAGGCCTGACACGCCTCTTTGAAGCTGCGCGCCGGATGGGCCGGAACGTGGTGCAGAATGGCGGCGCTGTCCAGCAGTTCCGCCCGACGGTAAGCGTTGGTTTCCGCGGCAGCCAGCTGTTCCGCGCTGTTGGCCAGGTTTTGCGCCAGCGCCAGCAGGGCATCGCAGGCGTAGATGGCAGCGCGGCAGCCGTTGACTTCGTCCATGCCGCTGCGGCTGACGGCGCTGCCCAGCGCGCGGGTTTTCTCTTCCAGCTGATGTTTTATCGCCAGCACGCCTTTCTCCACTACCAGCTTATAGTCCGGGGAGTCGAGGTCGCTGTTCAGATTAAGAAACTGGAACGCGGACGGGCGATGCGTAGCGCTTTCGTCGTGGAAAATCGCCCCGTGCGGCTTGCGGGTCTGGTTGCCGACGATCAGTTCGTCGGCGCTGATGCTCAGCGGCAGCTGGCGCATCAGTTCATAGAAGCGGCGCGCCGGTTTGACGGCGGCGGGAACCCCGACGATATCGCCATCAAGGGCGCTCAGCGTGGTGGCATGTTCGGTGCACAGGGTGCTTTTTTGTGAGAGTAAACGTTCTGCCAACACTTTGACGCGCGGCGTTAAGCTGTAGTGTGCCATGGGTAAGGTTCTCCAGTTCTTGTTATCAGGCGTTACCGGTCCACGCCCGGCGATAGAGTTCGGTTAATGCGTGAGCGTCCGGCGCGCGTGGGTTCGTCGGCGTACAGCTGTCGCGCAGCGCCTGGCCGACCATCTCCGTCAGCCGTTGTTCAAAATCGGCAGCATCGATGCCGGTGTCGCGAATACCGGTCGGCATGCTCATTTCGTCTTTTAGCGCCTGAATGGCGACCAGCAGGCTGGCGACGCCCTGGCGGGTATTGGCCGCAGGCAGGTCCAGCAGATGGGCTAATCGGGCATATTTGCGGGCGGCATCGGTAGCGCACTGCCCTTGATAATCGGCGTTCCACGCCACCACTTCCGCCATTAGTAGCGCGTTGGCGCGACCATGCGGCACGCGGAAAACGCCGCCCAGCGCGTGGGCGAGGCTGTGGGTGATGCCGAGCGAGGCGTTGGTGAAGGCCATACCCGCCATGCAGGAGGCGTTGTGCATCTTTTCGCGCGCCAGCAGGTCGCCGCCGTTACGCCAGCAGGTCGGCAGGTAGCTAAACACCTGCTGCACCACTTTCTCCGCCAGCGCATCGGAAAAGTCGCTGGCGGCGCGGGAGACATAGGCTTCCAGCGCGTGACACAGCACGTCCATCCCGGTATCGGCGGTGATCGCCGGCGGCACCGAGGCCACCAGAGCCGGGTCAAGAATGGCGATATCCGGCAGCAGCGACGGGTCCACCAGCACCAGCTTCTCGGCGTGGGCCTTCACCACCGAAAAGGCGGTGACTTCCGAGCCGGTGCCGCTGGTGGTGGGGATCGCCACAAAGCAGGGCGGCTCGCGGTGAGCGTCCGGACGGGTTTGCGCCAGGGCGAAAATAACCGCTTTGGCTGCATCAATCACCGAACCGCCGCCCAGCGCGATAACCAGATCCGGATAGCTGCTATCCATCCGCTTCATACCGCGCACTACGGTGGCGATATCCGGGTCGGCCACCACGTCGTCCCAGACCTGGAAAGCGATGCCGCGCGCATTGAGGATCTGCGTGACGCGATCGGCGAGGCCAAACTTAACCATCGCCTGGTCAGTGACCAGCAGCACGTTGCGGGCGGGCAGCTCGTTCAGGATGGCAAGCGCATCCTGACCAAAGCGAATCCGGGGTTTCAGCAAAAATTCACTCATTGGGTTATTGACTCCTTAAGCGTCCCGAAACACGTTCTCGACAATGGCGACCACCGACATGGCCTTGTAGCGCTCTTTGTTGAGCGCCAGGTACTCTTCGGCCAGCACGATGTCGTGCATACCGGCGCCGACGCTGTCAACGGCAACCCAGGTGTGGTCTTTCATCGGCTGCTGGTCATCATCCAATTTGACGATCAGCAGCAGGTTGCTGCCCCGTAGCTCATCGCATTTCTGCGTGGCGACGACATGTCCGACTACCTTTGCGAGAATCATTGTTTTTATCGCCTTATATCAATGTGTTACTTACCAAGGCGTTCCAGCACCTGGCGGATGACGCGTTCCACGTTTTGCTCATTAATTTCGCTTTCCGCGCCGACGGCGGCAGTCGCAAAGCGATCGTCGGCGCTGGCCGGATGGGCTGCAGTGGCGGCCGCCGCCGGGGCGTTAAAGCGCTCATCGTCGAAGATGCTGCGGTTCGGGCCGGCTGCCGGGCTGACGATGATCGGCTGCGGTTCCGGGCGGCTGCCCGGCGCGCGCAGCTCATCGATGGAGCGCACGCCGTAGCCCACTTTGCGGATGTTGAGCAGGTTCATCGGCCCGACGTTGTCCGAGCTGGAGCCGCCGCCGACCGCGCCGCAGCCGAGGGTCAGGGCCGGGGTGATGTTGGTGGTCGCGCCGATGCCGCCCAGCGCCGCCGGGGTGTTGATCAGAATGCGGTTAACCGGTTTTTCGAGGCAGAACTGGCGGATGACGTCCTGATTACGGGTGTGGATCACCAGCGTGTGGCCGAGGCCTTCGTTGGTCAGTAGCTCTACCACGCGGTGGCAGGCGGCTTTCCAGTCCTCTTCGACGTACAGGCCGAGTACCGGGCACAGTTTTTCCCGCGAGTAGGGGTTGGTATGCGATACCGTAGTTTGCTCGGCAATCAGCACTCGGGTGCTGGCCGGAACGCAGAAACCGGCCATCTGGCTCAGATACAGCGCGGTTTTACCGACCACTTTGGGGTTGATGGTGCCGTTGGGGCGCAGCAGCAGGGCCGCCATTTTTGCCGCTTCGCTTTCGTTCATGAAGTACGCGCCCTGGGCTTCCAGTTCGCGGTGCACCTCGTCGTAAATGCAGCGCTCGACGATAATCGACTGCTCGGAGGCGCAGATCACGCCGTTATCGAAGGTTTTGCTGGTGATGATATCTTTCACCGCGTGGGGGATATCGGCGCTGCGTTCGATAAATGCCGGGCCGTTACCCGGGCCGCCGCTGATGGTCGGCGTGCCGGACGCGTAGGCGGCGCGCACCATACCTTCGCCGCCGGTCGCCAGGATCAGCGACACGTCTTTGCTGTGCATCAGCTCTGAGGTGGCTTCGAGGGTCAGCTGGCTAATGGCGTCGACGCTACCGGCAGGCGCCCCTGCGGCTTCCGCCGCGCGCTTCACGATTTCAATCGCTTTCCAGCTGCACTGACGGGCGCCGGGATGCGGGGAGAAGATAATCGCGTTGCCGGCCTTCAGGGCGATCAGCGTTTTATAGATGACGGTGGAGGTCGGGTTGGTCGACGGTACCAGCGCGCAAATCACCCCCAGCGGCACGCCCACGTCCATCACTTTTTGTACCTGATCGTCATGAATGATGCCGACGGTCTTCATATCTTTGATGGCGTCGTAGACGCGCAGCGAGGCGAAGCGGTTCTTCAGCACTTTGTCCTGCCAGTTGCCAAAACCGGTTTCTTCCGCGGCCATTTTCGCCAGCGCTTCGGCATGATGCGCCGCTTCCTGGGCCACGTTCTTCACGATGGCGTCGATTTGCTGCTGCGAAAAGGTGGCCAGAATCGCCTGCGCCTTTTTGGCATTGCGCACCAGCTCCCGGGCGTTCTGCCGGGACTGCAAATCGTTATCCAGTTCAATCATGAGTCTATCCTTCATCAGACTAAAAGAGTGGAGACGGGGCGCGCCCTGTCAGGTCATGCTTTGTGCTGCGCCGCGATTTTTTCGATGTCGTTATGCGGACGCGCGATGACGCGAGAGGTGACGACTTCGCCGATGCGTTTTGCCGCTTCCACGCCGGAATCTACCGCGGCATTCACCGCGCCGACGTCGCCTTTCACCATCGCGGTGACGAGGCCGGAGCCGACGTTTTCATAGCCAATCAACTCCACGTTGGCGGCTTTACACATCGCATCCGCGGCTTCGATACAGGCCACCAGACCTTTGGTTTCGATAAGACCAAGCGCTTCTTTCATCAGGTTTTTCTCCGGTTAATCCATGATTTTGTAATGCGAGACGATTTTGTTGATGTCGTTATGCGGACGAGCGATAACCAGTGAGGTCACCACTTCGCCGATGCGCTGCGCGGATTCGACGCCGGAATCCACCGCCGCTTTCACCGCGCCGACGTCGCCCTTCACCATCGCGGTGACGAGGCCGGAGCCGACGTTTTCATAGCCAATCAGTTCAACGTTGGCGGCTTTACACATCGCATCCGCCGCTTCGATACAGGCCACCAGCCCTTTGGTTTCAATCAGACCTAATGCATCACCCATTTGCGTTCTCCTGGCCATCAGGCCTTGTGTTTAATGACGATTTTGTTGATGTCGTTATGCGGACGAGCGATAACCAGCGAGGTCACCACTTCACCGATGCGCTGCGCGGATTCGACGCCGGAATCCACCGCCGCTTTCACCGCGCCGACATCGCCCTTCACCATGACGGTCACCAGCCCCGAGCCGATGTTTTCATAGCTAATCAGCTCAACGTTGGCGGCTTTACACATCGCATCCGCTGCTTCAATGCAGGCCACCAGACCTTTGGTTTCGATAAGCCCTAATGCATCACCCATGGTTTCTCCTTCAGAACAGGTTTTGTGATTCGGGAAAACCGTCCGCGTAACGACGTCAGGACGCGGAAGCGGCGTTCGGGGTTCACTATAGGGAATGGCGAATGAAGTGAAATTTAAATCTGCTTAATGTGTATTTTTAGTTTTTTACTCTGTGAATTAGATTTAAAAAGCGGGCGATTTATGCGTTTGTGCTGCCTGACTGAGGGGGATTGAGTGACATTTGCGGCGTTTTTTTCACCCTTTAGCCGAAAGCGAAATGATGTTAATAAGTTGCTAATTTATTGCAGATCAGGGGTAATTTGACGATGTATGAAGTGTGGAGAGGATCGTGTTTTATTCGGCAGGCTAAATGCAAAACGTGCGGTTTTACTAAAGCGGAAGCGATGAAGGAAAAGCGGGTGTGAGCTTAGTCAAGTTTGCTGCCGGACTTCAGCGTGCAGACGTAGAGCGGTGAGTTGATAGAGCTGAGAAGAATGGCTTTCTCATTGAGCTTCTGCGCGTTGAGGAACAGGCCATCGTGGCTGTCGGACATCTCGCGCATAAAGTAGTCGAAGATGACGTCCGGCGACTCATCGATGGACGAGGCGCTGGATTCCCACTTGCTGATGCGATAGTGGCGCTCGGTGGTGGAGATGCGTTTGCTGGTGTAGCTGAATTTGACGTAGCGCTGGAGATAGAGCCAACCGGCGGCGGAATCGGTATAGCCTTCGACGACCATCGACCCTTTTCCGTTGGCGGCGAAATTGAAATGGATATTGCCGTTGACGTTCTCTTTCTCCATGTTCTCAAAGCGCATAATCGCTTTGGTCGAGCAGCTCATCACCCCGCCGTTTTCGACCGGTAGCAGCTTCCAGGCGCAGAACCCGGCGGCGGCAATAAATACCAGGCTGGAGAGGGCGAAAAAGGGGCGCGGGGCGAGTCTCATTGCGGCTTCCATGAATAGTAAAAATAGTTATCGCAGTAGCTGAACGGGTTATCTTCATGCATCGCGCAGTGGGCGAGGAATACCCGGCCCAGGCCGTTGGTTTCCAGCCGGTCGCCATAGAAGAAGACAAAGCGTTCGCCGGGCTTGCACTCCAGCTTCAGGCGCTGGCGCACGACATCAAAATTCTTGCCATAGGCGGTTCCGGCAACGGAGCGCAGCATCTCATCGCTGGCCAGCAGCTCGCACTGGCTGTGGCGCATTTGCGTCAGGGTGATGGGGTGCGAAGTGTTGCCGCCGAGAAAGCTGCATACCACCAGCAGCAGTGCGATGGTGAGCAGGCAGCCGCCAGCCAGATACCAGCAGGTGCCGCGCGCGTGGCGGCTGGAAACGGTCTTTTTTTCTTCCGGGACCGTGGCCGGGTCTGGCTCAGCTTCTGCCGCGAGCGGCGGCTCCGGCTCCGGCTCCGGGCTGGCGTCGAGCATCTCGATAGTGAGATCGGGATTGAGCTGCAGTAGTCCGCGCGACACGGTGACGATAATGTTGTCGATATCGTAGTGGCGAAAGGTTTTGCGCAGCATGCTCAGATACTGATTGAGATTGCTGTTGGATGAAGTTAAACCGTTGTCATCCCAGACTTTTTTAAGCACCTCATCGCGGCTGACCACCTCGGTGTGGCGCAGGAAGAACCACAGCAGTGCGTTGGCGGTGATGGACAGCTGGCTGTCCGCCTCATCGCTTCCCGGTAACGTTAGCGTGCCGTCCATTGCATCATAAATAAGACGGCCATGGATGTTATAGCGCATCGCGGCCTCAACATGCTTCACGCAGGAAGCGTCATCTTCGTCAGATCGCTGACCAGCGACTGCCGGTGCCCGGGGCTCATAGTGCGCCCCTCGGTTAATTCCGATAGCCAGATGCCGTCCGCCGCATAGCGCACCAGCGTGCCGGTATGGCTATTGTCCAGTTCATCACCTTTCGCCAGATGGTCGAGCATCCAGTCGCGCCAGCATTTTCGCAGCACCGGTTCATCCGGCATGGCCAGCGACAGCACCATCAGCTGGCGGCTCTCTTGAGTATCCGTAAGTTCCGGGGCCGACAGATAGTGCAGATAGGCGCGGGTAAAGCGGCCATAAGAGACGTTATCCGCGGCCATAAGCTCTGAAATCGCTTCTTCCATAATCGCCAGCAGGCGGGCAAAGAGGGCGAAAATCAGCGCCTGCTTGTTGGGGAAATGGTGCAGTAAACCGCCTTTGCTGACGCCCGCTTCGCGCGCAACGGCGTTCAGCGACAGCGAGGCGATGCCGTCCCGACCGGCAATGGTGGCCGCGGATTCCAGCAGCTGCTTATGCAGACGGACGGGATCTTTTTTACGATGTTGGGCTTCTATATTCATGGTCCGAATCATACCGACCAGACGGTATGATTATTCTTGATCGCTATCAATATGCGAAGGGGCGTAGCGGGGCGCGATGCCGTTATTGCGTGGAGGCTCACAGTTCACCTTATGAATTGTGGTGATATTCGCCGCGCCGCGAATATCACCCACCGAGATTCACATCGGCTTCACGTGGATAGCGAGGCCGTTTTCTCCAGGCGCCAGCTCCGGACGCAGGTTCAAAGAGGGGATCAGATAGTCGCCGTGATTCTGACGACGGAAGGGAATGGGCGGCGTGTCAGAGAGGGTATCCAGCCGCCGGGCCAGCTCCTCGCGCAGGATGGCGAAGCGCTGTTCATCGAGTTTGTCGGTGCGGTAGAACACCACCGGCGGCAGGACGTCAAAGCCGGGAAAGAACAGCATCCCGTGCTGAATGGGGAACAGGATATCGTCGATAGACCCGTTAATTCCGCGCGGCGCGTAGTGCTCCGCCCATCCGCCGGCGGTAACGACCAGCATCGCCCGTTTCCCCGCGAACGTGCCTTCGCCGTAGCGATCGCCCCAGTGGGTTTCGCTGTGCTCGCCGACGCCGTAGGCAAACCCGTAAGCGTAGACCCGGTCAATCCAGCCCTTCATGATGGCGGGCAGTGAAAACCACCATAGCGGGAACTGAAAAATCACCGTATCGGCCCACAGCAGCTTCTCCTGTTCGCCCACGATATCCGCGCTTTGCGTGCCGTTAGCGAAGGCGTATTGCGAATCCCGCGTCGCCCGCCAGCTTTCACCGACCGGCGGGGCGCTGCTGTCATCGGCATCAAATCCCGCCTTCCAGCGCATGGCGTAGAGGTCGGACACCTGCACCTCGTGACCGGCGTTTTGCAGATGCTGCACGGCAAAATCTTTCAGCGCGCCGTTCAGCGAGCGCGGCTCGGGATGGGCATAAACCAGTAATATTTTCATTGAAATCACCTCTGAGCAATGGAGAGCTGCAGAGTAGAGTCGGCGACGCTATAGTAGAAATGAATTGCTGCAATGACAGGTATAGTGATGATTAATCTCCAGGGGCTGGATCTCAATTTGCTGCGTACGCTGAACGTCCTGCTCAGCGAAAATAACGTCACCCGCGCGGCGCTGCGCCTCAATTTGTCGCAGCCGTCGGTCAGCGTGCAGTTGGCAAGACTACGGGAGATTTTCGCCGACCCGCTGCTGCTACCGGGGCCGCGCGGAATGCAGCCCACCGCCCGCGCCGATGAACTGCGCGGGCCGCTGCGCGATGCGCTGCTGGCGCTGGAGCTGGCGGTAGCGCCGGTTCAGCCTTTTGACCCGGCCACGGCGGCGCAGACCTGGCGGGTGGCGGCGACGGACTATATGGCGTCGGCGATTTTGCTGCCGGTGCTCAATACCCTGCGCGTCGCCTCTCCGGCCAGCCGCCTGGCGCTGTTTGAGCTACAGCCCGCACGGCTGGTACAGCAGGCGGATCGCGACGAAGTGGATCTTTTTTTTCACACGCGCGACGGCGCGCCGCCCGGGCTGCATCAGCGTTTGTTGTTCCACGAACGCTACGTGCTGGCAGGGCGGGCCGGGCATCCGGCGCTACAGTCGCCATTAAGCCTGGCGCAGTTCTGCCAGCTGGAGCAGGTGATTGTCTCGCCGGACGGCGGAGGATTCAGCGCCGCGACCGATAACGCGCTGGCGAATCTCGGGCTGGCGCGGCGGGTTGTCCTTTCCGTGCCACATTTCCTGTTTATGCTGGAGACGCTGCACAATAGCGAACTGGTGGCGGTGCTGCCGGAGCGGCTGGTGCGCGACGCTGGCGGCCTGACGGTGGTCGAACCGCCGCTGGCGGTCGCCGGGTTTGAGATGCTGATGCTGTGGCACGAGCGTTGGCACCGCGATCCGGCGCACCGGTGGCTGCGCCAGCAAATCGTATCGTCATTAGAGGGGAAGCCATGTTAAGCGGATTAAATCATCTGACTCTGGCGGTCAGCCAACTGGCGCCGAGCGTGGCGTTTTATCAGCAGCTGCCGGGGATGACGCTGCACGCCCGCTGGGATAACGGCGCGTATTTTTCCTGCGGCGACCTCTGGTTGTGCCTGTCGCTGGACCCGCAGCGGCGCGTTACCCCGCCGGAGGAGAGCGACTACACCCACTACGCGTTCAGCATTGCGGAAGAGGATTTCGCGCTTTTTGCCGGGCGGCTGAATGCGGCTGGCGTTCCGGTATGGAAAACCAATAAAAGCGAAGGTGCGTCGCACTATTTTCTCGACCCGGACGGCCACAAGCTGGAGCTGCACGTTGGCAACCTCGCCCGGCGCCTGGCGGCGTGCCGGGAGAAGCCCTATAAAGGTATGGTGTTTTTTGGCGAGGACGAACAAACGGTCGGGAACCCGTAGCCCGGCTGAGCGCAGCGCGAGCCGGGGAAAAGCGGAGGCGGCATTGCGCGTTGTTTCCCCGGAGGCGGCGCTTGACGCGCCTTGTCCGGGCTACCGGCCCGTGCGATCGGGTAGCCCGGACAGGCGCAACGCGCCGCCTCCGGGATAGATAAATTGCGTTAGCCTTCCAGCTTCAATTCCACATTGCGCTTGAGCACCAGGCGCATCAGCAGGTAATAGACCACTCCAACCGCCAGCCAGCTCAGCCCCAGTACCTTCGCCTGCGCGTCCATTTCATAAATAACAAAGCCGATAATGCACAGGCCCACCACCGGGAACAGCAGGTGCACCACCAGATTGCGCGATTTCTGACGAATGATGTAATGGTTTATCACGGCGATATGCAGCACCAGGAAGCCCATCAGCGCGCCGAAGTTCACCAGACGGCTGAGGTTATCGATATCGCCGTAGAACCACAGGCCGGAAGCCAGCGAAATCAGCGCCACAAACAGGGTGCTGACGTAAGGCGTTTTCAGCCGCGGGTGCACTTTCGCCAGCAACTGCGGCAGCTGCTTATCGCGCGCCATCGCAAACAGAATGCGCGACACGGCGGCCTGCGCTACCAGGGCGTTAGCAATCCCCCACGAGATCACCGTCGACCACATGGTGACATACTTCAGCCAGCCGCCGCCCGCCAGATTCGCGGTATCGTAGAAGGCGGTATCCAGGCTGCTAAACGTCATGCCCTGCGCCAGATCGGCGGCAATCCACGTCTGCAGGATAAACAGCGACCCCACCAGCATCAGCGCGCCCAGCGACGCCTTACCCACGGTATCTACGCCGCCTTTCGTTTCCTCCGACAGCGTGGAGATCCCGTCGAAGCCGAGGAACGAGAGCACGGCGATGGAGACCGCGCCCATCACCAGCGGCAGGCTGAACTTATCGGCGTTATAGAATGGGTCGAGGGTCAAATGGCTCGCCCCGGCGCCGGAGTAGAGCGCAATCAGCCCCAGCACGACGAACACTGACAGCACCACGATCTCCGCGATCAGAATCGTGTTATTGGCGCGTGCGGTAAAGGTAATGCCGCGCAGGTTAATCAGGCTGTTAATCGCGATAAAGCCGACAATCCACAGCCAGCCCGGCACGCCCGGCAGCATGGGCGCCAGCGCCGCCGCGCTGACGATATAGAGCAGCGACGGCACCAGAATATAGTCCAGCAGGATCAGCCAGCCGGCAAAAAAGCCGACAATCGGATGAATACCGCGCTGGGCATAAGCGTATACCGAGCCGGAAACCGGAAACGCGCGCGACATCGACCAGTAGCTCATGGCGGTAAAGAACATCGCCACCATACCGATGAGATAGGCCAGCGCCACCATGCCCTGCGCGCCGTCCCAGACGTAGCCAAAGACGCCAAACGGCGCGATGGGTACCATAAATATCATGCCGTAGACCAGCAGATCGCGGAACGTCAGCGCCCGATGCAGCTCCTGCTTATAGCCAAATTGTTCAACGCTCATGCCCGCTCCCCTTCGATGCTCAGGGAGAGCTGTTCAGCCACTGACTTTGGTAACGCATAGCGGCAGGTTTTCAGCGGATCGACAACCTGACAGATTTGCAGGTCGCCCGCAATGCTCAGGATGCTGATGGCGTCTGCCAGCATCAGGGAGGTATTGTCGGCGATAAAATGCGCCATATTGCGGGTAGCCATGGCGGCGGCATCATCGAGTGTCAGCGCCGAGGCGAGGGTAAACAGGGTCTCGCTGTTTTCGAGCATCGGCAGCGGCAGGCGGCGGTTTTTAACCACCGTCAGTTCGACCAGTACTTCGCCGGGGATTTCCAGACCGCAGACCGAGACTTCGCCATCGCCCATCGCGGCGTGTAAATCCCCCAGTCCGAACAGCGCGCCGGGGACGTTGACCGGCAGCCACAGGGTGCTGCCGGCGGTAATCATTTTGCAGTCCATATTGCCGCCGTGGCTATCCGGCGTGCCGCAGGAGATGGCTTCCCCGGCAGGCGCGACGCCGATCACGCCGACCATCGGATTAAGCGGCACGCGCACGTTGCCGGGCAGTATGGCATGGTCGTTTTCAATGGGCACGATGGTGACCTTCGGGGCATCGAGCTCGTCGCCAATCACCCCCAGCTGCGGTGCGGTGACCATCACCGCCTGATTGCTGCTTAGGGTAATGCGTTTGATGGTGACCTTGAGCGCATCGCCCGGCTCGGCGCCCTCGACGTACACCGGCCCGGTCGCCGGGTTAATACGCTGCCAGTCCAGTTCGTTGAACACGGCATCGGCGGAGGTGATTTGGTCGGAGAAGCAGTCGCAGGTTTCAAACAGCACTTCACTTCCGCTGCTGACGGTAGCGACAGGAGCGTTATCCCGCGACATGGCGTAAACCACCCGATCTTTGGTAATTTTCATGACATTCATCCCGATTATATTGTTGTGTTTTTTATATTTAGAGTTTCCCGTATAGGGAATGAGTGAATGTATCGGGATTATTATGGGAAGGCAATCAGGTCAGGTTTTTCAAAAATAAATGATATATATTTGCTGGTGAATCATGCGGTTAGATATATTGGTGGGGTTTTCTTATATGCTGGTTATTTAGCAAAAAACTTTTTGTTATTTTAGCTTTAGTGGTTATTTTCTAATTGTTTACTGCTATGGGACTATTATCCAGCATATTACGCTGCTGCGTACGGCGGTATGATTTTAAAATATGCGGTGATATGAGCGGATTATAAGGTTTTAGGTGCCGTGAGAAGAGAAATCCCGGAGGCGGCGCTTGACGCGCCTGTCCGGGCTACCGGCCCGCAGACGGCCGGTATCCCGTAGCCCCGGTCAGCGCAGCGCCGCCGGGGAATTTAGCTTAGGCCAGCTTACATTTCTGCCCGGCGATCGCGCCGATTAACGCCTGCACCTGTTTTTGCTTGCGCGCCGACAGCTTATGCAGCTGGCGCAGAGATTCCACCAGTTCCGGCTCCGGCTGCTTTGCCGTCAGCACGATGCAACCTTCCATTACTTTGATATCGATTTTGGCACCAGTGGCAAAACCGGCAGCTTCCAGCCACTGTCCTTTCATGATAATCGCCGGGATACGCTGATGATCTTCAAAGCGGCTCGCGTAACTGACGGTGCCTTTACGGTTATTTTCCGGGGAGACTTCTGGATCGGTGAATTCTGCAATAGAATGCGGGGTAGTCATGGTCTCTATTCCTTTTCAATAGGGATTGTGATGAGCGATATGGCCGTGTTCCCGCACGGCTATATCGCGTTAAATACCTGTATATATCATCAGTAAATAAAAGAAAAGTCCAGCTGAAAATAGACTGTAATGGGAACGTACAGGAAAGGACAGTATATATTTTTGATGTTTATAGTTACGATAAATAATATACATAAAATCATTTTAGCTGCATTAAGACGGCAAGAGAACGAGTCCCCAGAAGCGTATATAAATACGTGGCTGGGGTGAGCGAACGCAGCCAGCGCCGAGGCAACTTGAAGGATGAAGTGTATAAAAGCGCACCGGTCAGATGCGCTTAAAAATAACAGTTAGGCTTTTATTCGCGTGGTTTTTTTACTGCTGCTGGCGGTGCGTTCGGCCTTGATTTTCTCCAGCAGGGCGGCGGCGCTATTTTCACCGCTGATGAGATCAGGGTTTTCGGCACGCCACTGAGCGGTAAGCTCGCCGCGGAAGGCTTTTGCCAGGATCGACTGGGTGAGGATTTTGACGCGGGCTAGGGCGCTGTCGACCTGCTTTTCAATGGTGTCGGCGTAGGCGAAGAGTTGTTCGACGCGGCGGACGATTTCGTGTTGTTCGGGGAGTGGGGGAACTATTACTGGTATTTCACGAACTTTATTCAAATTTAAATTTGGTTGGTTACCACCAGCAGCGGCTTTCCTTGTTTCCTGATAATTTTCCATTAAGCGCATTTTTAAAAATTGCAGGTCAATTTTTTCTTTATCACATATAATTGCCGCGCAGGCTTGATTGCATGCTGCATGTATTTTTAATTCTGTGACTTGACCACGAGTTTTCCCTTCGCCATACATCGCTAAAAGTAGTGTACCTGGAGAAAATATTTTAAGCGTACATTCTTTTAGTGCAATAGGTGTAATAAATTGCTCTGCGATTTCTGTATAAATTTCGCCGGTACTTGAACTTGTTAACCAAGGAATTGAACCATTCTCCCAATACTTTACTTCAGTTCGCTTAGGGGTTTTACCGGTAGCTACCTGAGCTAATTCACCAATACTGCTATTAATCCATGAAGAGGATAATATGTGGCTACTTTTACGCCACTCTTCTGTAAGCTTGCCACTCATTGCAATAGATAGCACTGCCTGACGAAAACGTTTCAGGATTTGTGGGATTTGCTCAAGACGTGCTTTGGTGCTAACAACCTGCGCCAGCAGCGTATCGAGTTTTTCGGCGATGATTTTTTGTTCAGCAAGAGGCGCGAGATGGAAGGATAACGCTTCTATGCTTTTTCCAGATATGTTGGGTTGTGCTCCGCCGTAAGCTTCATCTAGAATTGTTTTTGATGCGGATGTAATTAAATAGTTTCTATATTTTTCATCGCCATATTTAGATGAACGTAATTTAATATTCCCAACGCGTTGGTTTTGATATGCGGGAATATTACCTGCGTATATTCCTATTTTTCCTGTTGTAGCCCCAGACATGGCGATAAGCAAATCGCCCTTTTCGATAGTAAAACCTTCAGCGCCCTGAAGAACATGGACCGCAGAACTATCAGTGGCACATGTACCGTCTAAGTCAGAAATTCTGATTACTGGGTATGAATGGGCCCCAGGAGTGACATATTCAGTACTTTTAAATGCAAAACCATTTTTAAGATATAGATAGTCGCCAAGAACGGCTTGTACCCACCCCTCCGGCAATTTCCCCCCACTCATGCCTTCACCTCACCAAACGCTTCACTCAGCAACTGACGCTGCACATCCGCCTCATCGCCCGCGCCCAGCTCGCGCATCAGCGCGTCCAGCTCACCCAGCGCCTGCACTAGCTCGCTCATGGCCTCCGCTGCCAGCACGTCCGGCTCCGGCAGGCTTTCGGCGTCGATGCTGTCTTTATCCTTCAGCCAGGAGATATCCAGCGAATCGGATTTTGCCGTGCGGATCCACTCACGGCTGAATTTGCGCCAGCGGCTGGTGGCCTGGTGCTGATCGGCGTTTTTATTCTCTTCGCTGTCGGCGACTTCGCTCTCTTCGGCGTTGAAGCTCCACTCACCCTCGGTACGCGGGCTTAAGCCGTGCGGATCTTCACCGTAGACGGTTTCAAACGGCTGTAGGTGCTGCTCGGTAAACGGTGTGCGTTTGCCAAAGCTCGGCATATTGGTACGCAGGTCATACACCCAGACATTTTCGGTGCAGTTCTCTTCCTGGTATTTATCGGCGTCGGTGCCTTTGGTGAAAAACAGCACGTTGGTTTTCACGCCCTGCGCGTAGAAAATCCCGGTCGGTAAACGCAGGATGGTGTGCAGATTGCATTTGTTCATCAGGTCGCGGCGAACGTCGGCACCGACCCCGGCTTCAAACAGCACGTTATCAGGTAGCACAACGGCGGCACGACCGCCCGGCTTCAGGTTGCGGTAAATATGCTGCAAAAAGGCCAGCTGTTTATTGCTGGTGTTATAGGTAAGGTCATCGCGGGTAATACTGGCTTCTCCGCCCTTGGAGGTACCAAACGGTGGGTTGGCTAAAATAATATCGGCTTTCGCCAGCGACTGTCCAGCCATGCCCAGCGCGTTGCCCTGATGCACCACGCCTTTTTCATCGCCTTCCATTCCGTGCAGCAAGCAGTTCATCAGCGCCAGACGGCGGGTAGATGGCACCAGCTCAACGCCGATAAAGGCTTTATTCTTCTGGAATACGCGCTCTTTGTCCGACAGATCGTACAGGTCGTCGGTGTTGGCCTTGATGTACTGATCGGCGGCAATCAAAAAGCCCGCAGTACCGGCGGCAGGATCCTGAATCACTTCGCCCGGCCGCGGTTTGATGCAGCGCACCATGCTGTTGATCAGCGCACGCGGGGTAAAGTACTGCCCGGCACCGGACTTGGTTTCACCGGCGTTCTTTTCTAGCAGCCCTTCATACAGGTCGCCCAGACCGTCTTTCTGCGCGCTGAACCAGTCAATCTGATCCAGCGAGCGGATCAACTGCTCAAGGTGGCGCGGCTCGCGTAGGCGCGTTTGCGCGTCGGCATAAATTGCGGTGATCAGCGGGTCGGCATGGACCAGTTTGCCTTCGGCGTCTTTACCGGTAGAGAGTTTAAGCAGAATTTGTTTGTAGTCGTTCAGCAGGTTAAGACCGGATTTGCTATTTAAATCGCTCCAGCGGCACCCTTCTGGCAGGATGTGTTTATCCAGCGTTTCCGCTTCGGTGTTCTCGTGCACCATCTTGATAAACAACAGTAATACCAGCTCGGTGACGTAATCACTGTAGTTGATGCCATCGTCACGCAGGACGTCACAAAGATTCCAGAGTTTCTGAACGATTTCGTTGTTACTCATAGCTATTCCGGTTAAGGCCGGTTACCCGGCCTGTCTGTCAAAAAATGATGGGGAAGGGTATCACGATCAGGCGGATTTTGGTGCCCACAATGCATCGCTCATCTGATCGAGAATGGTGTCCAGTTGGTTGTCCAGCAGGCTGTTGAGCTTCTTTGTTCCGCCGTCGGCGGAGAACAGGTGATTTACGAAGTTTTTATCCAGCACCACTTCATGGACCAGCTGTTTTGCCAGCCGTTCCAGCCAGCGTTTCTGTAATTTACTCCAGCTATGCTGGGCATAGATTTTGTCCAGCGCTAGCTTCACGCGTTCCTCGAACGGAATAAGCGGTTCACCGAGGGCGGCCTGGCGGATATGCCCAATGATGGTGGCGGCGATATCCTGGCTGCTCTGGGTTCGCACCGCCGAGCGCAGGCTAGCCTCGCTGTAGCCCGCTTCATCCAGCAAAAGACGGATCTCTTTTAACTGCTCACGTGTCAGGTCGCGTGGACGGTTAATCACCACCGACAGCGCTGCGGACTGGTTGATTTGCGTGGAGATAAACTCATTAAAGCTTTGCAGGTAGTCGGCGGGTTTCTGGTAGCGCCCGTAGGTCTGCTCTTTGCTGATGAGTTCATCATCATGGTCTGAAATCACCGGGCGGTACTCGCTGCCCAGCAGGGCTCCGACATCGCTTAACTGACGAATCAAACTGCGATGCTGCTTGAGAAACGCCGAGGCTTGCTGCGGGCCAAGCTTATGCAGATGCTGGTGCAATTGCTTTGGCTCCACGCCCCAAAGTTCTTCCAGTTCATTAAGCTTTTTGCGGATTTCTGGGCGTTTTTCGGCCTTTTTCTCCGCTTTACGCAGGACGCGCATAATTTTCTGGCTGAGCTGATTGAGCAAGCTATCCGCCTGCGTTTCCGTTGGGCTATCGCCCTGATTGTTCAGCGCCGTTTCCAGCACATCGTCATTCGATAGTTCTTCAACCAGTTGCTCGATGCTGACGCCCGCGTTTTTCACCAGCGGCTTCATGGTGTTCACATCCTGAAGCGTGGCGTAGATATCCACCGGATCGTGGATCCAGAAGACGGTTTTACCGATATCGTCGCAGCGCCGGGTGGCGCGGCCGATCATCTGCTCGTACAGAATGCGTGATTTTACCCGACGCAGGAACACCAGATGGGTGATCGCCGGAACGTCAATACCGGTGGTTAACAGATCCACGGTGATCCCAATGCTGGGGTAGCGTTCGTTTTTGAAACGCTTGATAAGCTTGCTGACCTGATCGCTCTTGCCGGTGATCTTCTCAATCGCGGCCTGATTAAAGTCTGGGTTGACCGCGCCCATGGCCTCATCAAGAAGGCGCTTAACCATATCGGCGTGGGCGTCCGTGGCGCAGAAAATCAGCGTTTTTTCATCGCCGGAAGGGTCTATCTCTTTCGCCAGCTCTTCGCAGATCACCCGGTTAAAATCTTCGGTGATGACTTTACGGTTGAAGGCATCGACGTCGAAATTCAGCTCGTCTTCCAGCTCGCTGGTATCGACTTCCCCCGTTTCTGCATCCACGGCACTGACGGTGTCGCCAATCTCAAAGTGAATACCGTATTTGCTGAGCTGGGTTTCATAGCGAACCGGGGGTTCGTGGTCAATCAGCCAGTCTTCCGCCACAGCTTCCCGGTAGGAATAAACATAAACGGGGTGACCAAAAATCTCGCTGGTGTGTTTGGCTGGGGTGGCGGTCAGACCGATTTTTACGGCGTCAAAATAGTCGAGCACCCGACGATAGCTGGAGAGATATTGGGCGTTATCGCGGATAGAGAGTTCGCCCTCGGTCATCTCCTGATCCAGCGTGTAACCACGGTGCGCTTCGTCAATGATGATGCAGTCGTAGGTATCTACCGCAGGCGGCGTGCCGGAACGATAGATCCGGCTGACCATGGATTGCACTGTGGCAACTTGTACGCGGGTTTCTGCTTCTGCCGCCATATCACCCAGCTCGGCGACATTATAGATTTGTGAAAGCGTCTGGTTCTGTTCCAGCGAAGCCTCTTTAAAAGCATCCTGCGCCTGTTCACCGAGCGCAGAGCGGTCGACGAGAAAGAGTATCCGTTTAAAGCGTTCGGCCTTCAGAAAGCGGTAGATTAAGCCAATAATGGTACGTGTTTTGCCTGTCCCGGTCGCCATAGCCAGCAACGCTGCACGCGAGCCCTGTTCCAGTGCGGACTCGACGGCCTTAACCGCGTTGACCTGGTAATCACGCAAGCCAAGATAGCTAAACGGCTCTTGATGCAATTTGGCTTCTGCTTCCACCCGGCTACGATGCAGGCGGTCCATCAGACCTTCTGGCGTGATAAAGCTTTCCAGTGGATAGCGGGTATTGTCAGGCGAGCGAACATCGCGGAACCACGTTCCGGAGTGTTCGGCGGACTGTTTGATATAAGGCCGACCGTTGCAAGAGAACACGAAAGGAATTTGATAAACGCTATTCACACCATCTTCCCAGCCTTTGATGCGCCCTTCTTCAGACCAGGCGGGGATCATGGATGCGTCAAACTGAAAACCTTTGCTGTAGCGCTCGGCCTGGGGGATTTTCCCGGCCACATTTTCGTTTTTTCTTTTTGCTTCAACGGTTGCGACGGGGGTGAGCCCGCAGAAAAGAACGTAATCTGCTCTGCCATGTTCGTCATCGGCAAAAGTCGGCCATTCTGCAATGGCTTTGTTCACCCCTTTTTCAGGGCGGGAGCCTTTTTTCCAGGTGATTTCCTGAGTATCTGCCAGCCAGCCCCATTCATTTAGCTGCTGGTCAATCAGGATCCGCGTCAGCTCTTCGGTAATGATGTGCTTGCGGGCATAGCTGGACTTGCGGCCAAACTCTTTGCGCTGGGCCGTAATGGCTTGCTGTGTTTGCTGAGCAAGCTGCGCCTGCAAGGCGGTGAGCTTCGCTTCATAATTTTGCTGGAGCGTTTGCAGATCCTGCTGGCTTATTTCCAGCAATTGCTGTTGTTCTCTGGCCTCAATATCCATTTCGTGAGCCAGCTGCTCATATTCTTCTTTTTGCTGTTTAAGTAAATTCTGAAGCTGCTCGCTGGATTCTAGCTTTTGGTTCGCTGCCAATAAGGTTTGTTTGAGTTGTTCGATGGCAGAGTGAGATTTATTGAGCTGTTCACTTGGGTCATGCGGCGGAACAAAAGGGCCCGGATTAAACTGACTACCGGCATCACCAAATGTCTGGTGGAACCAAATTGCCAGCGCACGGGCGACTTTCAGCGCATCCATCGCTTCACGGTGACGGGTCTGGAACTGATGCGTCGCTTTATTACCTTCAATTCTCAGCGTATGAAATAACTGACGGATGGCAGGATCAAACTGTAATTCTCTGTCCAACCTGTAGAGCAACTCTTGCTGGTTTGGATTATCTTCCCGGCTAATATTCAACCGGGCAGCAATATTTTGCGCCAGCGCTTCACCAAACTGGCGTAGCTTCATCAGCGTGGTATTGGGATCGCTGGAGAATAGCCGTTCTGCGGTGGCGGTGATTTGAACCAATAGCGGATCGTATTCTGCCAGGAAATCAAAGTTTGTTTGTTGAGTTGTCAAGGTTGAACTCCTTGCAGCATTCACCCGCCGGATGTGGCTGGTGTAGCAGAGGATGAAAAGGTATTTTTGCGAGACGCCTTCCAAAATCATAACGCTGTACTTTTTTTTATCAAGCGTTATGACGAGAGGATGTAATGGCTAACACATTAAAAATACTCAAGAATGAGGTAAATAATGTGTTAATGATGGAATTACCATTTTCATCTTGCGATGCCTTATCACTCCGGTGCCCACTCCATCGCCACCTTCAACGCCATTCCCAGCTGCACCATCACCTCTTTATGCTTCTCGATCGGCGGCAGGGCGCAGTTGATCCTTAAGCAGTTGCGGTATTTCCCGGATGCTGAAAACAGCGATCCCGGCGCGACCTGGATTTTCAGCCGGCACAGCTGTTTCGCGACGCAGACCATATCCACCTGCTCCGGCAGCTCGACCCACAGCATAAAGCCGCCTTTCGGGCGGGTAACGCAGATTCCGCAGGGGAAAAATTCCCGCAACCAGCAGGTGTAGATCTCCATATTACGCTGATAGATCTGCCGCATCCGCCGCACGTGGCGATGGTAGTGGCCTTCGCGAATAAATACAGAGGCCGCCAGCTGGGTGGAGGGGACGTTGGTGCCGCTCGCGGCATACTTCATCTGTAGCAGACGATCGTAATAACGGCCGGGGGCAATCCAGCCGATGCGCAGGCCGGGAGCGATGGTTTTGGTAAACGAACTGCAGAGCATCACCCGGCCATCGATATCCCAGGAATGGATGGTGCGCGGGCGCGGGTATTCGGTCGCCAGCTCGCCGTAGATATCATCCTCAAAGATAACGATATCGTGGCGCTGGGCGAGGCATAGCACCGCCCGCTTGCGGGCATCCGGCATGATAAATCCCAGCGGATTATTGCAGTTGGGGACCAGGATCACCCCTTTGATCGGCCATTGATCGAGCGCCAGCTCTAACGCCTCGATGCTGATCCCGGTTTCCGGATCGGTGGGGATCTCGATGGTTTTTAGCCCTAATCCGCGTAGCATCTGCATGGTGCCGTAGTAGCAAGGGGATTCGACGGCGACGATATCGCCGGGCTGGCACACCGACAGCAGCGCCAGCGACAGCGCGCTGTGGCAGCCGCTGGTAAGCACCAGATCGTTGGCGGTGACCACCGAACCGCCGTCGAGCATCAGGCGGGCGATCTGTTCCCGCAGTTCGCGACGCCCGGCCAGCTCGTCGTAGTTCAACACTTCGCTAAGGTTGTGCTGAATTGCCCGGCTCAGCTCGCGCCAGATAGGCTTCAGGCTTGGCTGGGTGACGTCCGGCGAGCCGCCGCCGAAGGGGATAATCGATTTATCGTGGCGGGCGTCGAGCATGGTCAGCACCTGATCCCACTGGGTGATCTCGACGGGACGCTGGACCGGACGCGACATCGGCGGTACCGGCGGCTGGGCTTTACGCGGGGCCACGAAATAGCCGGATCGCGGCTGCGGCACGATCAGCTGCTGCTGTTCCAGCGTCTGGTAGGCCTGCTGAACGGTGCTGATGCTGACGCCGTGTTCCTGGCTCAGGCTGCGTACCGACGGCAGCTTTTCGCCGGGGCGATACAGCCCCTGTTCGATGCGTTCTGCCAGCAGGCTGGCCAGATGTTGATAGCGGGTCATGCTGTATCCTTGATCGTCGCCATACAGATCAATAAACCAGTACAGATTGGCGGTAAAAATGAGGTCTGCTGTACGTTTTAGCGAATCTGTATGTTAAAGAAAAGTATTTTGTGAATCTGTATTGTTTAGCCCCGGATCCGTGAAGATAAAGCCTCTGGCAAGGTGAGGAGGTAGAGGATGGAATTTCACGAGAATCGGGCAAGACAGCCGTTTATCGGCTTCGTATTTCTGGCACGGATAATCAAAAAATGGTGGCTTCGCGAACAAACGCGCAGAACATTGCAGCGAATGAGCGACGAACAGCTAAAAGATGTCGGACTGCGCCGGGATCAGATCAATTAAAAAGTGCGATTTTTTACCCGGCATTTCCCCGGAGGCGGCGCTTGACGCGTCTGTCCGGGCTACCGGCCCGCAAACGGTATTCAACCCGTAGCCCCGGTCAGGCGTTAGCCGCCACCGGGGAGATGACCGCAGCTGCCCTGGAGGTGGTTTCCCGGAGGCGGCGCCTGACGCGCCTTGTGCGGGCTACCAGATCGCGCAGAGCCGTAGCCCCGGTAAGCGCTAGCGCGACCGGGGATGATACATTCATAGAATTTATCAATTCATGCTTATCAATTCTTCGTTTCTTGATACTTATCGTGATAAGTATTATTTTCTTCGCAGCTAAGTGAGGAAAATAAGATGACCGAAGACGATCTGTTTGCCCAGCGCCCGATGGGCATGCGCATGGCGATGGTCGTGCGCCAGTGGCGCGCGATTATTGATTCTGCCATTACCGACACCGGTCTGACCCAGTCAAGCTGGACGGTGCTGATGCAGCTGCACCAGCTGGGTGAGAACGTCTCGGTCAGCGAGCTGGCGGAGGTGCAGGGCATTGAACTGCCGCCGCTGATGCGCACCCTCACGCAGCTGGAAAAGCAGGGCTATCTGCTGCGTTCAACATCGCCTTATGACAAACGCATCCGCCTGCTGACGCTGACGGCGGAAGGCCGCGCTATTCTGGAGAAGCTGAACCGCGTGATTGAGACCTATCAACAGCGCGTCACCGAAACCCTCCCTGAAGCGCAGCTCGCCGCCTTTAGCGCCACGTTAAATCAAATCGCCTGCAATCTGCGGACTATCCGCGAAGAAGATAACAAGATCTAAAACACTATGATGACCCCTGAACAGAAATTTGCCCGCTGGGTAAGGGTGAGTATTGCCGCCTTCCTGGCCATATTCGCCTGGTTTATCGTTGCCGATATCTGGATCCCGCTCACGCCGGACTCCACCGTGATGCGCGTGGTCACGCCGGTCTCGTCGCGCGTCTCCGGCTATGTCTCCCATGTCTATGTGCACAACAATAGCCAGGTGAAGAAGGGCGACCTGCTCTATGAACTGGATCCGACGCCGTTTATCAATAAAGTGGAAGCGGCGCAAATCGCCCTTGAACAGGCGAAACTCAGCAACCAGCAGCTGGACGCGCAGATCGCTTCTGCCCGCGCCAACCTGCGCACCGCCCAGTACACCGCGCGCAACGATAAGGTGACCTTCGATCGCTACCAGCGCCTGAGCACCATGCAGAACGTCTCTCAGTCGGATCTGGATAAAGTGCGCACCACCTGGCAGACCAGCGAGCAGTCGGTCAGCGCGCTCAACGCCAGCATCCAGAATCTGCTGATCCAGCGCGGCGAGCGCGACGATGCGCGCAACGTCACGTTGCAGAAGTACCGCAACGCACTGGAAGAGGCGCAGCTTAACCTTGGCTGGACCAAGGTGCGCGCCGAAACCGACGGCATGGTGAGCAACCTTCAGCTTAACCCCGGTCTGTACGCCACCGCCGCCACGCCGCTGCTGGCGCTGGTCAGCAATCAGACCGATATCGTCGCCGATTTCCGCGAGAAGAGCCTGCGCCACACCGGCGTCAACACCGATGCCGCGGTGGTGTTTGATGCGCTGCCGGGGAAAGTCTTCCGGGCGCACGTCACCAGCAGCGATGCCGGTATTCTGGCCGGACAGGAAGAGGTCAATGGCCAGCTGTCGCAGCCGGAGCAGTCTACCCGCTGGGTGCGCGACGCGCAGCGCATGCGCATTCACGTCGCGCTTGATGAGCCGCTGGATAAACCACTTCCCACCGGGGCCCGCGCGACGGTACAGCTCTATAACAGCGATGGCCCGTTCGCCCGCACCTTTGCCGGCGCGCAGATCCATCTGGTGAGCATGCTGCACTATGTCTATTAATACCCTGGCGCGGGTTTTCACCCCGCACGGCAACATCGTCTATACGGCCAACGATTTTCGCCAGACGCTGCGCATCGCCGTGGCCGGCACTATCGCGCTGAGCATTTCGACCTTCTACGACGTGCAGTACGGCGTCTTCTTCGTGGTTTATCCGCTGATGCTGCTGTCGCTGGTGCCGGTGTTTAACCGTCACGTGGCGCGGCAGTTTGTGTTCAGCGCGGCGGTAAACTGCGTCGAAATGGTGCTGATCGTCGGCTATCTGTCGCAGTGGCCGGTGATGATGACGCTGGTGGTGTTTGGCCTGTACGTAATGCGCTTTCGCTTTATGAGCCAGGGGCCGCTGTTTCTGCTGGGGTCGATGGGCGTGGTGTGTCAAAGTACGATGCTCAACTTTATGAGCTATCCCACCAGTAACTGGCACACCCTGATGTTCTCCAATATGGAGGCCTGCGTGATGGCGGTGGCGCTTAGCGCATTGCTTAACTACTTCATCCCGGACGTTGAACCGCGCAAGCCGCCGCCGCGCATTGAAAAAGATGCTGCCCGTATTCGCCATGAATCGCTGCTCTCCGGCAGCGTGGCGACAATGATCTTTGTGATCTTTCAGGTCTGCGACCTGAGCGACTCGCTGTCGGCGCTGATGGCGGGGATTTTAATTCTGTTCCCGATGCACTATCGCGGCGCGGTGATCAGCTCGATCTGGCGGGTGGTGGGGGTGGTGCTGGCCTGCCTTTATATTCTGGTGGTGCAGCTGATTATCTACGACTTCAGCAACCATATGCTGCTGATGATGCCGCTGATTGGCCTCGGCCTGGCGTTTAGCGCCCGCCTGCACGTGATGGAGAAAGTGGGTGCCGGCGTTGGCTTTGCCAGCATCACCACCATCGGCATCATGTTCGGCCAGAACCTGCATCCGGACCAGGACCTGGTGTTCAGCGATCTGTACCGCATCACTTCCGTCACCGTGGCGCTGATCGTCACGCTGACCATGGTCTTCCTTATGCATCGGCTGCTGAACTGCTTTGCGCCAACCCGGTTTGTGGTGACCGAATAAGCTCAGGCAGCCAGCGCCCGCTGCGCGTCGCGAAAAGCGTTGTGCAGCAGCCGCCACATATGATGCGCTGCCGGAGAAAAGCGGCGGTCGGAGTTGCGTAGCAGGTGGCACTGGGCGCTGCTGGCGATAGGATGGTCAATGGGGACCGCGGTCAGAATACCGTGGGCGATCGCTTCCCGGGCGGCGTATGCGGTCATAAAAGAGATCCCCAATCCCGCCTGGCTCAGGCTCATGGCGGTGGAAAAGAGGTTACAGCGATAGGCCGGATGAAACTGCCGTCCGGCGGTTTTAAACATGGCGTTCATATGGCGCTGCAGGCCAAAGCTGTCGGTGAGCGCGATCAGGCGATATTGCGTGAGCTCATCGATGGTGACGGCGCGCTGGGCTGCGATGGGATGCTGTGGCGAGACCACCGCGCAGATAGGGCCCCACTGAAAGCTGTGGCGTTTAAGCTCCGGGTTGCCGATGGGGCCGAAGGCGACCGCCATATCCGCTTCGCCGCTGGCGATATCGTTGAGCATCTCCTGCATGCTGCCGACACTAATATCCACGAACACGTTAGGCCAGGACTGCGAAAAGGTGCTCATCACCGATTCAATAAAGGTGGTGACCAGCCCGCCGCCAATCCTCACTGAAATTGTCCCGCCGCGCATGTGGCGTAAATCCTTCAGATGGCTTTCCAGCTTTTCCCGGCGTTGACGGCTTTCGAAGTAGTCCTCCGCCAGCAGACGTCCGGCTTCGGTAAGCACCACGTTTCGCCCCTGGCGTTCCAGCAGCGGCAGCTCCAGCGCCCGTTCCAGCTGCGCTATCTGGCGGCTGATGACTGACGGGTTGATACCCAGCATATCGGCAGCCCGGCGAATGCCTCCCTGAATCCCGACTTCATACAGATAGCTCATTGGCCTCTCATGCAACATCGTTTCTCGCTCCTTTGTTGACCTGCGGTCAACAATAACACCCTTTCACAGGTATTTATCATCCCGGCAAGTTATAGATAATCGTAATTCGGACAAAAACTGGCAGGGAGGAAAATTCTCATCGCTTATTCCCGGCTTGCTATTAAGGTGGCAAGGCTCGGGAAGTTAAAGAATAAGAAATGGTGATGATGCTGATTAAGGGAATATGGAAAAGCTTATCAGTGAAAATAATAAATTCGAATAACAATAAATTGACAAAATTTCAAATTGCAAACAATCGCACTAACATTTCATTATGTGAGAGGACAGGCTATGAGTGAAAATAAAACGTTGGAATGTTTCTCCGACGAAACGACAAATGAGTGGAAAGTCGGGCCCGGAGCCTGGATTTCACTGATCATCGTATTGTTAGTTTTCTCCGGATTATTGTTTAAGGTTGAAGGCATGGCCTGGCTGGGGGCGTTTGACTTTACCACCCTCGGCGGCGCGTTCGGCACCATGAAAACACCGGAAACCAACACCTTTATCGGTAGCGGCGGCATCAGCGCCAAGGCCGGTTTCCTGTTTGCCCTGTCGCTGGTGCCGACGGTGATGCTGGCGCTGGGGCTGCTGGAGATATTTACCCACTACGGGGCGATCCGCGCGGCGCATAAGCTGCTGACCCCGCTGCTTCGCCCGCTGCTCGGGATCCCGGGCTATACCGGCCTGGCGCTGATTACCGATTTACAGAGTACCGATGCCGGCGCGGCGCTGACCAAAGAGCTGTATGACAGCGACAAAATAAATCGTAAGGATCTGGTTATTATGGGCGCCTGGCAATATTCCGGGGCCGGTCTGATTAATAACTACTTCTCAATTGGCTCAGCGCTTTTCGCTTCGTTAACCATTCCTATCATTATTCCGCTGCTTTTAATGTTTGTGCTGAAATTTGTCGGCGCGGCAATCACGCGTCTGGTTCTGAATACCGCTTATAAAAGGGATTTTGAAAATGAATAATTCGGCAAAAGTCGGCAGTAACCCGTTCGATATTTTCGTTATCGGCGCGCGCAAAGGATTTAATATCGCCATCAACAATCTGATGCCGAATGTATTAATGGCCTATGTGATCGCTGAAATGCTCAATTTGCTCGGCGTGATGCAGATCATCGGCCACGTCTGCGCGCCGCTGATGGGCCTGTTCGGCCTGCCGGGGGAAGCCATTACCGTATTGCTGACCTCCTGGCTTTCCGCCTCTGCGGGAACCGGCGTGGCGGTGAGCCTGTTGAGCAAAGGTACCCTCAACGTGGCGGATATCACGATTCTGATCCCGGCGATTTTCCTCATGGGTTCGCAGCTGCAGTACATGGGGCGCCTGCTCGGCGTAGCGGATGTCCCGAAAAAATATTGGCCGCTGCTGATGGCGGTGAGCATTATCAATGCCGTCATCGCCATGCTGGTCATGCGCGTGATTGCATAATAGAAGGCAAGGAGTAAGACGTGTCGCGAACATTAGAGCATTTCAATTATCTGCATCAAATCCCGGAGCTGGGCTTTGAAGAGTACAAAACGTCGGCATACATCGGCGATGCATTAGAAGCCGCGGGGTTTCAGGTGCAGCGCAACGTCGGCGGCACCACCGGCATTGTTGCGCTGCTGGATAGCGGTAAGCCGGGGCCGGTCGTGGCGCTGCGGGCGGATATGGATGCGCTGGGCCATATCATCGATGGCCGCTTAGAGGCTCGCCATACCTGCGGTCATGACGGTCACTCTTCGGTGGTGTTGACCGCCGCGGAAGAGATCCTCACCGAAGGGCTGGTAAAGCGCGGGAAGCTGAAAATACTCTTTCAGCCCGCTGAAGAGCTGGGCACCGGGGCGATCGCGCTGACGGAAGCGGGCGTGCTGGACGACGTGGAGATGCTGTTCGGCTTCCATCTCAGGCCGCTGGAGGAGTGTCCGAAAGGCAAGGCGGTGCCGGCGATGTACTACTCCGCCTCGGCGACGGTGATGGTCGATTTCCACGGCAAAGCCGCACACGCCGCCCGGCCTCATCTGGGCGTTAACGCGCTGGACGCCGCGTCGCACGCGGTGCAGGCGGTAAACGGGATTCATCTGGCGCCTTCGCTGACCTGGAGCGCTAAAGCGACGCGCTTTCTGTGCGATGCGGGAGTGACCAACTCGGTGCCGGCGAAAGCGCACGTGTGCTGGGATCTGCGCAGCGCGGAAAATGAGGGCATGGCGACGTTGAAAGAGCGGGTGGTGCGAGCGATAGAGAGCAGCGCGGCGGCTTACGGCGCCACCGTCGATATCCAGATCGTCAAGGAGATGCCCGCCGCGATTATCGACGAACAGGCTACGGCTATCGTCAGCCAGGCGATTCGCGAAACGTTTGGCGAAGCCGGCTTAACGGCAGCGAAGAGTACGCCGGGCAGCGAGGACTTTTTCCACTACCTGCGCCTGCGTCCACAGGTGAAGGGCGGGTTCTGGGGGCTGGGCTGCGACCTGCTGCCGGGGCTGCATCATCCGGAGATGCGCTTCGACCGCGCCGCGCTGGCGGATGGCGTGCGGGTGTTTAAATCCTGCGTTCGCCAGCTGCTGGGGTGAGGGACTAAACCCGGATATTGTGCTCGCTTCACGCCGGGTTACGCCTGCTGCGGAAACTGAGCCAGCAGCTGATAATCATCCCCGGCGACGCGAAACAGGGTTGCCGTGTGGCCGGGGAGAATCCACTTCTGCTCTTCGCCCGGCTCACAGCTCAGATAAATGCACAGCCCGCAGCCGCCGCGCAGCTGGCGCGGAATGTCCTTCACCCGGAAGGTCGCTCCCGCCGCCTGCAGGGCTTTGCGCATCCGCACTACCCCCACCGTTGAGTGAAATAAAAACAGATATTCCGTCACCGGCGGCTCCTCTGACGTAAACCGATCAGCGCCGCGCCGATCGCCCCGGCAAACTGCGCGTCGGGATGCGTCTGCACCGCCATACCCACGTGCTCCTCCAGCCTCCGCGCGAAGGCGGCGCAGCGGCTGACGCCGCCGGTAAACAGCAGCGGGCCCTGCGCCGACAGGCGGCCGATAAAATTGGCGCTGCGTCGGGCCATGGCGTTGATCACGCCGGCGAGGATCGCCTCCGGCGGCACCCCGGCCGAACGCAGGCTGATGACCTCGGATTCGGCGAACACCGTGCACATACTGGTAATCGCATGGGGCTCAACGCCTTCGGTGATGCTGTCGAGCTGGTCGACGCTGGCCCCCAGCGTACGCGAGATCACCTCCAGAAAGCGCCCCGTGCCCGCCGCGCATTTATCATTCATCAGAAAATCGGTGAGATTACCCGCGTCGTCCAGCTGGATAACCTTGCTGTCCTGGCCGCCGATATCGATGACCGTCCGGGTCTGCGGGGCCAGCAGCCGCGCGCCGAGCCCGTGGCACGAGATCTCGGTGACTTGCTTATCGGCAAAATCCACCAGCTGGCGACCGTAGCCGGTTAAGGTTAAAAAGGGGCGTTCGCTTAAGCCAGCGCGGAGCGTTTCCCACGCCTCAACGATGGCGTCGGCGGGGCGAAACGGCGTCGGACAGAGAAAGCGGCGCTGAATCACGCCATCGGCGAGCAGGATGCCTTTGGTGGCGGTCGATCCGGAATCAATCCCTACGGTAACGGTCACGCGCGCTCCTAAAGCATCTCAATAAAGGCCGCCACGCGGGTGCTGAGCTGGCCGAGATCCGCCGTCGAATAGTCGGTCTCAATGGCGATATAGGGGATATCGTGCTGCTGGCGCACGTGGCGTTTTATCGCCAGCGACTCCACCGCGTAGGTATGGCAGGCCTGCAGAATGACGTCTACCACGCCGTCGGCCTGGTACTCTTCTACCATTTGACTGAGCAGGGACAGGCGCTGGTCATTTGGCGAAATACAGGAGCAGCCGATGGCGAGATATTTCTCGGTCAGGGCGTCGTAAACGTCACCCGTCTCCTCCACGCAGCGCTCGGTGGCTTTCGCGCCGGTGCAGTTTTCAAAACCGACCACCCAGCCGCCGTTGTCCTCAATGGCCTTCACCACTTTTTCCGCCGCGCCGCCGATCGGGCAGCCGGTGATCAGAATACGCGGCCGCGCCTCCAGCCGTTTGCCCTCTTGCCACTGCAGGCGCACCCGATCCGCCATGTCGTTGAGCTCATCGATCAGCGCCGCTTTATCGAAGCGGAAGGTCGCGCCGTAGACCACTTTTAAAATATCGCTGCCGCTGAGCGCGGGCGGGTTGAGCTGCCCGACGCGATAAAAGTTCGCCAGCGCCCGCCGTTCGCGGTTCTTGAGGATAATCGCCTCGCGCAGGGCGGCTTCGGTGATCGGCGTACCAAAGCGATCTTCCACCGCCTTCTGCAGGCGCAAAATTTCCGCTTTCCACAACGCTCGCGAGGCATCATCGCTGGCGCTGTTCGGCAGCTGCATCACGTGCACGGCTTTGAATTCGGCCATGTATTCGTACATTTTCTTTTTGCCGTCGCAGGTGGTTTCGCCCACCACGAGGTCGGAAAAGTAGAAGTAGGGGCATTTGTCAGTCTTGCCAAAACCGTAGCTGCTTTTTATCAGCGGACAGAGGTTGCGCGGCAGATCCTTTTCCGCCTCTTCAATCGTCTCGTCGGAGGTGGAGCACAGCGACACCACCACCGCGCCGGCGGCCAGCGGAATTTCCTGCGGCATAAAGGTGCAGTAGGTGCCAACCAGCGGTATGTTTTGCTCTTTAAGCTCCATGACCGTGAGGAAACCCTGCTGGCGGGCTGCGGAGAAGTGGTCAAAGATGGCGGGTAGATGGGTGATAAGCGACATGGTTTTCCTTCCCCGTACACGGGAGATGATGAAAGAGGCCGCATTATAACCCTGTTCATTGTGTGTGTTTATTGATCTCCCGCTAATAGACTTTTTTCAGATCCATCTCTTCCTGAATCCGATCGCTCAATGCAAGGTGGGTGGCGATGGCCGCATCAATCCCGGCGTTATAAAACATTGGACCCAGCTCTTTCGCGATAAAGTCGACAAAGAATTCCGCGTCAAATTGCTCCAGCTCCAGCTCAAAATTCTCTTCGCAGTATTTACACAGCTTCTCGCGCAGCAGATCGCGTTGCGGCGGGCTGAGATCGATATCGCTCATAGCGTTCCTTAATCAATATTGTTACGGTGAATCAGGGCAGCTGATTATATCCGATCGCGGGGAGTCAGTTGTGATATGGCGTGATGTTTTTGGCCACAACGAGGTAGGTTGATTAAATCGCTCAGGAGCTAATTGTGACTGAGATCACAGTATTCTCGATAAAATGAAGATAATCAGAGGGATTCTCATAACCTCATGAATTTAAATGAGATAATATGGTTTTTATGATGTGAATAACATTTAGTTGCGCTCGCCTTTTTTCAGCATGTCGGTATCTGGATGAATAATCTATAGACCTGTTTTCAGGTTATCTGGCTTACGGATTTTTTCTATAAGTACATTCTGACGGCGATTCATTTATCAGGGGTGAAGGATGAAACGCGTAAAACTGGATATGAATGTTTTTGACGCTGCTCTGATGCGCCTGGATTGGGTATTTGATACTTTCGAGCAGGTCTGTTTATCTTTTTCCGGCGGTAAAGACTCGACGGTATTATTTCATCTGGCGGCGGCCGTTGCGCGTAAAAAAGGGAAAAAGTTTGCGGTATTGTTCGTGGACTGGGAAGCGCAGTATTTATTAACTATCCAGCACGTGCAAAATATGAAAGAGCGCTATCAGGACGTTGTAAGCCGCTTCTACTGGGTGGCGCTGCCGATGACCACGGTGAGCGGCGTATCGCAGCACGAGCCGGAATGGGTCGCCTGGCGGGCCGGGGTTGAATGGGTAAGGCAACCGCCGGATGATGCCATCACCGATGCCGGTTTTTTCCCTTTTTATCAGCCTGAAATGACGTTTGAAGCCTTTGTTCCGGCTTTTTCGCACTGGCTGGCCGCCGGGAGAAGCCTCGCTTCGCTGATCGGTATCCGCACCGACGAGTCGCTGCATCGCTACATGGCGCTTACCTCGCCGACCAAACTGCGCTTTGAGGACGATAAGCCATGGACCACCGCCTCGCCGGAAGGGTTTAGCTACACCTGCTATCCCCTCTATGACTGGCGGACCCGCGACATCTGGATCTTTAATCACAAGTCGCGGCTCCCCTACAACCCGCTCTATGACCTGATGCATCGCGCCGGCGTGCCGCTGAAAAATATGCGCGTCTGCGAGCCTTTCGGCCCCGAGCAGCGGCGCGGGCTGTGGCTTTATCACATACTTGAGCCGGAGACCTGGGAGCGGATGTGCCGTCGGGTATGCGGCGCGCACAGCGGCGCGATTTACGCCAACGCCAGCGGCGACTACTTTGCGCTGAAGACCAAAATCCGCAAACCGGCGCATTTTAGCTGGCGCGAATATGCGCTCTTTCTGCTCGATAGCATGCCGGAGAAAACCGCCGAGCATTACCGCAATAAAATCGCTATTTATCTGCACTGGTACCAGACCCGCGGTTTCCCTGACGATATCCCCGATGAGCAGGAAAAAGATCTCGGCTATCGCGATATTCCCTCATGGCGCCGTATCTGCAAGACGCTACTGAAAAACGATTTCTGGTGCCGGATGCTGTCGTTCAGCCCGACGCAGCCTAAGCACTATGAGCGTTACTGTCGGCTGGTGAGTAACAAACGTAAAGAGTGGAGGACGCTTTGATGTCACCGGATGTGGCTAAGACAGTGATTGAGTATCTCGAGTCGTTTGACGATGTTGACTTGAAAATCAAAGCGATTAACGAGCTGAAGAGCCTGATCCACCAGCACAGCCCCTTCTGCCGCGAGCCGGTGGACTGCGTGCTGTGGGTCGAAGCCAACACGGTTGAGGCGAATGACTACAACCCTAACGTGATGGCGACGGTGGAAAAAAAACTTCTGGAGCGTTCTATCGAACTGGATGGTTTTACCCAACCGGTAGTGGTAGCCCGCCAGCAGCGACGGCACCTGGTCGTGGACGGCTTTCACCGCCATCTGATTGGTAAGAGTCGCCCGGAGCTGAGCCGCCGTCTGCATGGTTATCTTCCGGTGACGCTCATCAATGCCGAACGCGAAGGGCAGAAAGAGCGTATCGCCGCTACCATTCGCCATAATCGCGCCAGGGGCAAACACCAGATCGCGGCGATGTCCGACATCGTCCGCGATTTACATCGCCAGGGCTGGGACGATCGGCGCATCGGCGAAGAGCTCGGTATGGATGCGGATGAGGTGCTGCGCCTGAAACAGATCAGCGGCCTGACGGAGCTGTTCGCCGACGAGAGCTTTAGCGAAGCCTGGACCGTGGAGTAGTCAATGTGCGCTACTCCTGCGCCAGCATGGCTTCCGGTCGCTGGCGTATCCGGCTTAATAAGCCTGCCAGACAGCACGCGGCCGCGATCCCCGCCGCCACCCCCAGCAGATGAAAAGGTAGCCTACCGCCGTTAAACCACAGCCAGCGCGCCGCTTCGATGGAGAGCGCGCTGACGCTGAGGATCACGATATTCAGCGACGCGGAAACGGTGCCCTTTGGCAGATCGTTAGAAAACAGAGTAAAGCGGAACAGCGTCGGGAAAATCAGCCCGATGCCAAAAGCATAGAAGCAGGTGCCGAGTACCGACCATAGCCAGACGTTCGGCCACAGCAGATTGCCGAGGATCAGGATCGCCAGCCCGATCATCTGGATAGGGACCGCGCGCCAGATAAAGCGCGAGCGGGTGGGATCTTTTACCCAGCGCGCCACCGACAGGTTGGCGATAATCACCGCGCTGAAGACCGGCGCCTGGGTCCAGGCGAACTCGGCGGTGGTTAAGCCACCGTCGTCAATCAGGATAACCGGCGAGACCGCAACCCAGCTCATCAGTGGAATATAGCTGAGCGAGAGCGTGGCGGCGCCAAACAGAAAAATGCGGTTGCGGAAAACATCGCGGAAATCGCGCAGCACCCCGCTGGCGCTGAAGGAGACGTCGCCGCGCCGGACGGTCTCCGGCATATTCAGCAGCAGCCCCAGCCAGGCGATAAACCCCATGACGGCAATAATCCCGAACAGCACTTTCCAGTGCACGAAGTGCATCAGCGCCGCGCCGGAGAGCGGGCCAACTATCGGCGCAATCAGCACGATCGAGGTAATAATCGCCATCAGCTTAATGGCTTTTGTCTGGCCGAACGCCTCCTGCACGGTGACGTAGCCGACGGTGGCGATAAAACAGATACTGGTGCCCTGAACAAAGCGCGCGGCAAGGAACTGCTCCATTGAGGTGGTGAACAGGGTCGCGAAGCAGGCCAGGGTAAAGATCAGCGCGCCGGTGAGCAGTACCGGACGGCGGCCGATACGATCGGAGAGCGGCCCGAGCAGCCACTGTAGCGCCATGCCGCCGGCCATATACAGGCTGACCGACGCGGGCGCCAGCGCCACGTCGGCGTCAAAGTCGCGCACCACGTGGATAATACCCGGCTGGATAAGATCGGTGGTCAGATAGGCGGCAAAGTCATAGAGGATCAGCGCTGCCGGGAAGAACAGGGTGGCGGAATGGCGGGCAAAAAAGCGGGTCATCCATTGCAACATCGGTGGGCTCCTTGTTGAGTCTCTACGCCATAAATAGCCGTTTATGCGCGCACTATTTCAGCACTTCACACTGCAATAAATTTAGGGTCAACCTAAATATCCATATATTTTCAGGGGTTAATATGTATTCGTGTAATAAATACATTAAAAACAAATAGTTGAATTAAATATGTAAATGCAGCAGCGCCGGAATTTGTGAAAACAGCCACAGCAGCAGGCCGATAGTGCCGCCGACCAGCGTGCCGTTGATGCGGATAAACTGCAGGTCCTTACCAATGTTCAGCTCGATTTGTCGCGACATATCGCGGGAGTCCCAGCTTTTGACCGTATCGCTGATATGGCGCGTCAGGAAGGCGGCAAACTCCGGGGCCACCCGGTGCGCCGCCTGTTCAAGGTGTTCGTTCAGCGATTCGCGCAGCGCCTCATCGTGGAGCAGCGTTTCGCCAAACCACTGACCGGCTTCGGCAATGCGCTGCTTGATGCGTGAATCGTCGCTATTAACGTCGTTTTTAACCCAGCCGCGCAGGTCGGCCCACACTTCGCCCAGATAGCGGTTAAAGGTCTCATCGTTTTTCAGATACGCTTTGATATTGTCTGCTTTTTCCGCCATCAGCGGATCGGACTTCAGGTTGTCGATCAGCTTCAGCGCCGCGCGATCGAAGGCCTGGCGGATCTGATGGGCGCGATCCTGACTCACTTCGTCGAGCAGCGTGTTAACCGCGTCGGTAACCATTTCAGCGCTGTGCTCGCCGAGCCATTCGGTAGGCAGCAGTTTGGCTTTTAGCGGATGCTCGGTCTCCAGCCAGTGCACGATGCCGCGGGCAATAAACGCCCGCGAGCTGTCGCGCTGGAGCAGGGCGATCAGCTGGCTAATCAGCGAATCGAGCAGCTTTTGGTGGCGGTTATCGCGCGTCAGACCCTCCAGCATCATGGCGCTGGTTTGGGTTAAATCGACCTTATCAATCGCTTTATGCACCGCCCGGCGCAGCAGGCGCTGAATACGCGCATCGTCGGTGAGCTCGAGAAACCCGCTCATCACTTGCAGCAGATGCTGGCCGACCCGCCGCGCGTTTTCCGGCTGGCTGAACCAGTTACCGAGCATCAGCGCCGGTTCGTAGCGGCGGATCAGCGCCACCAGCGACGGTGTATCAAGAAATTTTTCCTGCACGAAATAGCCGAGATTATCGGCTATCCGGTCCTTATTGCGCGGGATAATCGCCGTATGCTGCGCAACGAACGGCAGCGGAATGCGGCGAAACAGCGCCACTACCGCGAACCAGTCCGCCAGCGCACCGACCATCGCCGCTTCGGAAATAGCCTTTAGCGCACCGACCCATGGCGTCGGCGGCAGCACGAGGGTAGTGATAAAAATAGCGGCTGCAATCAGCAGCAGCGAGAGCGCCAGCAGCTTGGCACGTTTCAGTTCAGCGAGTTTTTCCATAGTCTTAAGCATATAGCCTGACGGCTAATGCGTAAAATCTTCGCCATTTGACGCCCTGGTCATTCGGATTCCTCTTTTCCCGACGAGAGAGACGATGAGGGTTAATTTAATTTACGTAGCTTAAATTCTATTTTTAAATAATTAAAGTTAAATACATTTATAATATATATTGTACATGAGTTCTTTCTTAAATTAATTATTAATAAGTGATCTTAATCACATTATACTCAAGGTTAAATAAGGCATTGTTTATTTCAGGGAGAACGTTAATAAATTTCTCTTGCTACTGGTCTTTTATAAAAGGAGTTGATCATGATTGGTATATTTAAATATACAGCAAAAAAAGACATAGTATTAGGTATTAGCGATCAGCAAACCGGGGCTAAGGCTGTTATCTTACCAGCGTCCTCACCGTTAAATAAAATTCTGTGGTCGGTTGATGACAGGACCGGCGAGATCGTCCTGGCCGCCAGTGAGGAGCTGCTGCTGGGTATCCGCGAGGATCGTATGGGTTCAGGCGCAGCGATTGAGCTTCAGGTTCGCGGGAATAAAGCGACGCAGCGGTGGGATTTAGTCAGCTCACGTCGCTTTATTAAAAGCAAACAAAATCCGACCTTTGTTATGGACAGCTACAACCGCGGCACGAACCCGGGGAATCCGATTATTCTTTTCGAATTTAACGGCTCGGAAGCGCAGCAGTGGGTATTTGTGCCGATGGATATGTTGACGGCAAATAGCCCGGAATAAATATTGTTTAAAAGAGAGAGAGAATAGAGCCTCGTTTATTCTTGTACAGAGAATGATGAGGCTTTGTCCTTATTGGGTCGTCGACAATACTAATTAAAAATAAACTGCCACACAATCCAGCCGCCAAAAACCATCAGTATGGCGCCGGCCGTGCGCTCGACTCGCCAGACGACGGCGGAAAGGCGGCGCTGCACCGAGGGTAGCGCAATCAGCGTGACCAGCAACAGATCCCACAGCAGCACCACGCTGGTCATCCATGCCCCGCTGACGGCCTGCTGCACCAGCGTGACGTTCGGTCCCAATAGGGAGGTCATCAGCGCGAGGTAGAAGAGCGCGTTTTTCGGATTCAGCAGCGAAGAACCCAGCCCGAGAAAAAGCTGTCTCACCAGCGACGGGCGCGAAGCCGAGGCGCCGTGCAGCGCCAGCATGGCCGGGCGGCTTCTGAGCAGCAGGCTGCCAATCCACAGCAAATACGCCGCGCCCAGCAGCTCAATCACCGTAAACAGCAGCGGCGCCTGGCGCAGGATCCCCCAGCCGATAATCGCCAGAATAATATATAAACCGTTTCCGGCGGCAATACCGAGACACAGGCCGACGCTGCCGCGCAGGCGATAGCGGATGGCGTAGCCCACCAGCAGAAAAAAATCCGGCCCGGGGCTCAGCAGGGCGACAAAATGGGAGAGCGCCAGCGCGGGGAAGGCGGAGGGAAAGAGCGTAGCGAGTATGTCCATAGCAACCTCAGTAATAACCTGAGGTCACCCTACGCCAGCGCGAACGCTAATTATTGTCTGTTATTGATCGGCGCTGCGCATACTGGCGCGGCGTGGCGGCGGTATAGCTGACAAAGATTTTATGAAAGTGGCTCTGGTCGGCAAACCCGGCCTGGTAGCCCACATCGGCGATAGTATCCCCGGCGCGCAGGCGCGATTTGGCGAACTCAATCCGCGCGATATTGATAAAACTGGCGGGCGTCAGGCCGGTATCGTGCTTGAAGGCGCGGATCAGCGTCTCTTTACGCAGCGCAAACTCCTCGGCGAGGCTATCCAGCGTCGGCGGCGCCTGCAGATTGGTTGCCAGACGACTGAACAAACGCGCGCTGGTTTGGCTTAGCGCCGCAGGCGCGAGCGGGCGCAGCGGCAGGCCGCGCAGCAAGCGGGCGACGCTTTCGGGTAACGCGGCGGTGTTCTGCTGGCTCATCAATTCCACGATCTGCAAATACCGGGCAAACAGTTCGGCATCGCGTATCACCGGCTGGGAGGCTATCAATCGCTCATGATGCCCATCGCCTGCCAGCTGTCGCCAGCACCAGCTTAGCTCGAGATAGAGCATATGGTAGCTGCGCGGCTGGCCGTCGCGCGGATTACAGCTGTGGGGCGCCTGGGCGGGAATAATAATCAGATCGCCGGGCCGCAGCAGATACTCCTGACCATTGCAGAGACAGCGCGTTTCCCCCTCGATAATCGCCCCAATGGAGAGCTGCGGATGGCGATGACGTTTATAGGCCTGTCGGCTGTTCCAGGTACTGCGCAGCTCCAGCCAGGGCAGCTGTTCGTCGCGCCAAAAGGTTTGCTGAATATTGCGCGTATGGCTCACGGTGGGCTCCTTAGCTGAGAGGGATAGTTGTTTATAACATGCCTTCAGCCTGCGGAAGAACCGCGAGTCGCCTTCCACAAAAATGTCTCGCTTGCAAACGAGGAATGAAATTGTCCAGCATCGCCGAGTAGCCTTACTTGAACTGCTGCAAAAACATATTCGTCAGCGCGATCTGCTGGGCATTGTGGAACATCTGACGGCCATTTTGCTTAGCGGATACGCTAAGGACAGGCAGCTAAAAACGCTGTTTAATTATCTGATTCACTCGGGCAAAGCGCTTCGGTTGGGGAAATTTATCCGCGAAGTGGCCCGGCGGGTACCGCATCACAAGGGGAAGCTAATGACTATCGCCGAAAGATGACGTGAAGTGGGGCGCAGGCAGGGGAAGCGGGAAGGTCGACCTGAGGGCGTTGAGGAGGGGCAGCGCGCCGAAGCGCTGCGTATTGCTCAAACGATGCTCGCCGAAGGGATGGCGCTGGAAACGGTGCTGAGAATTACCGGTTTGTCGGAGGCAGATATCCGGGCTGTTATTCACTAAGATATTGATATATTGACGTTATTTATGAGGGGTTTATGCTGATAGCGTTCCCCGTTCCATTTCGGGAAAATTCCGTATCTCTCTGAGTTTGGCCGCATCCACAGCTATCTCGACTACCCTTAATATCCTGTGCGGTATTTATGACTGCGTTAACAGCGATAACAAGGAGACATACGATATGGCTTATCAGACGGTGAATCCTGCAAACAATCAGCTCATCAAAGAGTATCCGGCACACAGCGATGCGGACGTAGAGGCGGCGCTGCAGAAGGCGGATGCGCTATATCATTCGTCGTGGTCGAAAGGCGATATAGCGCAGCGGCTATCGGTGCTGCACAAGCTGGCGGATCTGATCGATGACCGGGTTGACGAACTGGCCGAAATCGCCAGCCAGGAGATGGGCAAGCTTATTGCGCAGAGCCGCGGTGAGGTTAAACTGTGCGCGCAAATTGCCCGCCACTACGCCGACAACGCCAAACAGTTTTTGGCGCCGGTAAAGTATCCGTCCGAGCTGGGTGAAGCCTGGGTCGAACACCATCCCATCGGCGTGCTGATGGCGGTAGAACCGTGGAACTTCCCTTATTACCAGCTTATGCGCGTGCTGGCGCCGAACCTGGCGGCGGGGAACCCGGTTATCGCCAAGCATGCCAGCATCGTCCCGCATTGTGCGGAAACCTTCGCCCACCTGGTACGCGAAGCCGGCGCGCCGGAAGGCGCGTGGACTAACCTGTTTATTTCTCAGGATCAGGTGGCGAAGATTATCGCCGACGATCGCGTACAGGGCGCAGCCCTGACCGGCTCGGAAAAAGCCGGTAGCGTGGTGGCGGCGCAGGCGGCTAAACACATTAAGAAAGCGACGCTTGAACTGGGCGGTAACGATGTCTTTGTGGTCCTGGACGATGCCGATCTGGCGAAGGCGGTGAAGATCGGTGTACAGGCGCGGCTCAACAACGCGGGCCAGGTGTGCACCGCGGCGAAGCGCTTTATCCTGCATGAAAAAATTGCCGACGCGTTCCTGAGCCAGTTTACCGAGGCCTTCCGTCAGGTGAAAATCGGCGATCCGCTGGATGAGAGTACGACGCTGGGTCCGCTCTCCTCAAAAGATGCGCTGGAAACGCTGACCAGGCAGGTGAATGACGCGCTGAAAAACGGCGCGAAGCTGCACCTGGGCGGCAAACCCGCGCAGCGGGAGGGCAGCTTTTTCGAGCCGACCATTTTGACCGGCATTACCCGCGATAACCCGGCCTACTTCGAAGAGTTCTTCGGTCCGGTCGCGCAAATCTACGTGGTGAAAGATGACGATGAGGCGGTGAAGCTGGCCAACGATTCGCACTATGGCCTTGGCGGAGCCGTATTCAGCCAGGATATCGAAAGGGCGAAACGTATGGCCTCGCGGATTGAAACCGGGATGGTCTATATCAACTGGCTAACCGATACCGCGCCGGAGCTGCCGTTTGGCGGCGTTAAGCGCTCCGGGTTTGGCCGCGAGCTTTCCGATCTTGGCATTAAAGAGTTTGTGAATCAGAAACTGGTCGTCGTGCATAAATAACGGCGTGAAGACAAAAACCTGCCATCCGGCAGGTTTTTTTGGCGATCACTGAACTTCAATCTTATCCCAGCCGCTTTTAAACATGCAGCTGTCTACAAGCGTATCTCTGCGCCCCGCATTGGCGTCCTCCACCGTATAGTTGGTGGAAATATCCTTTTTCTTGTTCTCTTTGTCCGTTTTTTCCGAGCTTGAACCGGTGACGACGTTATCCGGGGGGAGATCGATCAGCGCCTGCGCTTCGCACTCGGTGAGCTTTTTATTCATCTCCGTATCGCTGACGCCCGGTTTCACCCATTTGTACTGGACGCAGCCTGACAGCAGCACGGCGAGGCTCAGCGCGCAAAGCGCGGCGAAGCGGCCGTTCATCAGAAGGTAACCCCACCGCCGACATAAGCGCCGTCAATCAGCGTGTGGCCCGGGCGGCCATCTTTGCCGTCGACGCTGACGTGGCGATAGCCCACTTTCAGCGTGACCGGGGTGATGGGCGTCCAGCTTACGCCGCCGTTGGCTTCAACGTAGTTTTTGACGCTGTTGTTCAGGCCCTCTGGCGCGGCATAGCCCTCACCATAGAGATGGATGCTGTCGGTCAGGGCCACGTTGACGCCGCCACCGATAGGGAAGGCCACGCCGTTATCGCCTTTTTTGGGACCCAGGTAGATAGCTTTCGCGCCGGCATTGAGCATCACCGGGCCGAGTTCCAGGTTATAACCCGCGCCGACGCCGCCTGTCTGGGTACCGTCATCGGTATTTTTGAGCCAGTTGCTTTCCACATACAGGCCAGAGGAGGATTTCCCCATTTCCAGATTCAGGTTGGTGAAGTTCTTGCCCTGCTCAACGGTACCGCCCATCGCCAGTGCGGATCCCGAGACGGCGGTCAAGGCCGTGAGGAGAAGGATATTCAGCTTTTTCATGGTTTGTGCCTCATCATTACATTACGCGGAGGGCACCTTAACAATCGATTTTTATGACTGCAAATCAGCTAGCGATGACTGTTTTATGCTAATTTTGTTATTAGATATATTTATTTGTGTTGTTTGTTAGTTGTTTTTACGGCGCTGTCAATGGGTAATCTTTGGCCGTTGAGCGTGAGTTGAATCTTTTGGCTAAATATTCGCTGAACAGGCGAGAAAAAGCGGTTATAAACGCAATAATTGCCTTTCTAATTATTTCCAAAAACGTTTCTGTTGTTACATATAAAAGTAAATTTTTACATTTTCATGCGCGTATTCCCCCTCCTGAAGAGGGGGATGAGCTGCGTGGCTACTTGCGCAGGCTTTCAAAAGCGGTGCGAATCTCATCTTCCGGAAGCTGTATCCCAATAAACACCAGGGTACTGTGCGGCCGTTCATCGCCCCACGGCCGATCCCAGTCGGCGCTGTATAGCCGCTGAACCCCCTGGAACAGCAGGCGGTTGGGCTCGCCGTCGATCCACAGCATCCCTTTATAGCGCATCAGCTGTTCTGCGAAGGTGAGCAGCAGGTTTTCCATCACCCGCGACACCTCGCTGATATCCACCGGATAATCCAGCTCCACCACGATAGACGACACGTCGTTCTGCTTATCGGCCATAAAGTGGAAGCGCGGTTTGCTGCTGACCACGTTCTCCTCCAGCATAAAGCCGCTGGTGTTAAACAGCAGGTTCAGATCGATATCGCCGTGGGTAACGTTGTAAATCGGCGCGCGGGCGTTAATACGCGTCAGCCGTTCGCGGAGCTTGTCGCTGTCGCCCGCCACGTCAGTTTTGGTGAGCAGAATGCGATCGGCGTAGCCCACCTGCGACTGGGCGATGGTGAACTGATTCATCTGCTGGTCGGCGTGCACCGCGTCAACCAGCGCAATCACGCCATCCAGCAGATAGCGTTCACACAGCACATCGTGAGAGAAAAAGGTCTGGATGATCGGGCCGGGGTCGGCCATGCCGGTGCATTCGATCACCAGCCGGTCAAAAGCGATGTCTCCGCGATCGCGGCTGTCGAGCAGATCGAGCAGGGCGTCTTCCAGCTCGTTGGAGCGGGTACAGCAGATACAGCCGTTGGTCAGGGTTTTAATCTGCGTGGCGCGATCGCCGATAAGCTGGTTATCGATGGCGACTTCGCCAAATTCATTTTCGATAACGGCAATTTTAAAGCCGTGCCGTTCGTTCAGAATATGACGCAGCAGGGTGGTTTTACCCGCGCCAAGAAAACCGGTCAGCAGGGTGACTGCAATCGGTGCCATGTTTACCTCCATTAACAGCAGCGCACGCCGCCTTTGCCATCGCCGCCGTAGCGAGCCTGCTGGCGTTCGCGAAAGAATTCATCATAGGTCATGTACGGCTTGTCCGGATGGTTGGTCTGCATATGCTCGACGTAGTTGTCGTAATCCGGAATGCCGATCAGCATTTTTGCCGCCTGACCGAGGTATTTTTTTGCCTGACCTAAGTTACCAAACATTGTGAGTCCCAGAGAACGAATAAAGCCGGATGGCGGCTAGCGCCTCATCCGGCCTACAAACATTCGCTTGTGTAGACCGGATAAGCGTAGCGCCATCCGGCATTAAGGTTTAGTGATGCGAAGAGGTCTTCACGCCGCCTTCCGGTACCGGCACGTACGGCGTCTCTTTGTCAGTACGCACTTTATTGTTGCGCACGTTGAGCCAGGTTTTGATGCCGTAGAAGATGATGCTGTAGACCACCACCAGGAACAGAATGCTCAGACCCGCGTTGGTGTAGTTGTTCACCACGATATGGTTCATGTTGGCAATCTGCTGCGCGGTCAGTTCGCCGCCGGCGGCGATCTTCTCTTTATACTGCTGCGCCATGAAGAAGAAACCTTCCATCTGCGGGTTGGTGCTGAACAGTTTCAGGCCCAGCGCCCAGGTGGTGCACAGCAGCAGCCACGCGGCCGGGATCACGGTGACCCAGATATATTTGGTGCGCTGCATTTTGACCAGCACCACGGTGCCGAGCACCAGCGCCACGGCGGCCAGCATCTGGTTAGAGATACCGAACAGCGGCCACAGGCTCTTCACGCCGCCCAGCGGGTCGACCACGCCCTGATACAGCAGGTAGCCCCATAGGCCGACGCAGCCCGCGGTGCCGATAATACCCGCCACCAGCGAGTCGGTTTTCTTGAGGAACGGTACGAAGTTGCCCAGCAGATCCTGCAGCATAAAGCGGCCTGCGCGGGTACCGGCATCCAGCGCGGTGAGGATAAATAGCGCTTCAAACAGAATACCGAAGTGGTACCAGAAGCCCATATCCGCCATCGGGATGATTTTGTGGAACACGTGAGCGATACCCACAGCCAGCGTCGGCGCGCCGCCCGCGCGGTTGAGTACCGACGGTTCGCCGATATCTTTCGCGGTTTGCAGGATTTGCTCAGGTGAAATCACAAAGCCCCAGGAGCTGACGGTCGCCGCCGCGTGCGCGGTGACATCCCTTAGCTGCGCGGCAATCAGCGCGGCGTTTTCACCGCCCATTTCGTGCAGGTTCGGCATGGTGATGCCGAGGCCCGCCGGCGGGGTGTTCATCGCGAAGTAGAGGCCCGGTTCGATGATTGAGGCCGCTACCAGCGCCATCACCGCCACGAAGGACTCCATCAGCATCGCGCCGTAGCCGATAAAGCGGGCGTCGGTTTCGTTAGACAGCAGCTTCGGCGTGGTGCCGGAAGCGATCAGGGCGTGGAAGCCGGAGACCGCGCCGCAGGCGATGGTGATAAACAGGAACGGGAACAGGGCGCCTTTCCACAGCGGGCCGGTACCGTCAATGTACTGGGTCACCGCCGGCATTTTCAGGTCCGGGTTGAGGATAACGATCCCCAGCGCCAGGCCGACGATAACGCCGATTTTCAGGAAGGTCGCCAGGTAGTCACGCGGCGCCAGAATCAGCCACACCGGCAGCAGCGCGGAGATAAACGCGTAGCCGATCAGGGTAAAGGTAATAGTGGTGTCTTTAAAGGTCAGCGCCGGGCCCCAGTACGGGTCGTGGGCAATGATGCCGCCGAAGTAAATGGACGCCACCAGCAGGACGATACCAATCACCGACACTTCGCCTACGCGGCCTGGGCGCAGGAAGCGCATATAGATCCCCATAAACAGGGCAATCGGCACGGTCGAGCAGACGGTAAACACGCCCCACGGGCTTTCCGCCAGCGCTTTCACCACGATCAACGCCAGCACCGCGAGGATGATGATCATTATCAGGAAGCAGCCGAACAGGGCGATGGATCCCGGTACCGGCCCCATCTCCTGCTTGATCATTTCCCCCAGCGAGGCGCCGTTACGGCGCGAGGAGATAAACAGCACCATAAAGTCCTGCACCGCCCCGGCCAGCACCACGCCCGCCAGTAGCCACAGGGTACCCGGCAGGTAGCCCATCTGCGCGGCGAGCACCGGGCCCACCAGCGGACCGGCGCCGGCAATCGCGGCAAAGTGGTGGCCAAACAGCACGTAGCGGTTGGTTGGAACGTAGTTCAGGCCATCGTTGTTAATCACCGCAGGCGTGGAGCGCGTAGGGTCGAGCTTCATTACCTTTTGCGCGATATACAGGCTGTAATAACGGTAGGCGACGAGGTAGACGGAAACCGACGCCACCACGATCCACAGCGCACTGACGTGCTCACCGCGGCGCAGAGCGACGACCGAGAGGCAAAATGCCCCGATGATTCCAAGAATCACCCAGGGTATGTGCTTGAATAACTTTTTAGTATCCATAGTAAAACCTGGCTTAATAAGATGAATAATGGGCCGAAGCCGTCTGGGTTTAGTTAGGGTTTGAGGAGGCATTGATTAGCTATGCTGGGGACCATCTTGCCAGAACGTCGCGCGCGTAAAGTTGGGTAAATCTGTGAGTGGTTATATGTAGGGTTAAGCGGTCACTTGCGGGGGTAAGCGGTTGGGCAGGAATCCCGGCGGGCTTAAATATGTGATTGAGATCACAGGGATATTCTCACTGTGACGAGCGGAGAAAACAGACAATCCCCTCTCCCGCGAGAGAGGGGAAGCAAAACTACGCCACGACGTCCATCTCCATCATCACCGGATGGAAGCGGCGCTTAAAGTAGATCAGCCCGTGGCCCTGCTGGCTCAGGGTAATATTCCTGATTTCCACCAGATAGACCAGATGGCTACCGATGGTCTGCACCTGGCTAATTTCGCCTTCGAGGCTCGCCAGCGCGCCTTTCAGCACCGGCTGGCCCAGCGCGCCTTTTTGCCAGCCGCTGAGGCCGAAGCGGTCGTCCATCGTCATCCCGGTCATGCCGGCGAAGTGGCGGGCCATCTCCTCTTGCTCGTGGTTCAGCACGTTGATGCACAGCTTGCCGTTGCCCTGAAACACCGGATTCATCGCGCTATTGGCGTTGATGCAGACCATCACCGACGGCGGCGTATCGGTCACCGAACAGACCGCGGTGGCGGTGATACCGCAGCGGCCCGCCTCGCCTTCGGTGGTGATGACGTTAACGGCGGCCGACAGACTGGCCATGGCATCGCGAAAACGCAGACGTTGTTCATCTAATTGCATTGTGACCTCCCGCTGCCGGTTACTTCAGCAGCTTATCCAGCATGTTGATATCGGTATTGTTGTGCAGATGCGGCACCGTCCAGCCGTTCTGGTCGTACTCGGACAGGCAGCGATCCACCATCGCCATCATTTTGTCCATGTTGCCGGAGCTTTGCGCCTGACGCAGGCACTGCAGGCGAATCTCATCCTGGCTACCGGAATAGTTGATTTCATACAGCTCATGGCGGCCGCCGAATTCGCTGCCGATCGCGTCCCACATCAGTTTGAGGATCTTGATACGCTCGACGTGATCCATACCGTTCGATCCGCGCACGTATTTCGCCAGGTATTCGTTGATCTGCGGGTTGTTGAGATCGCGGGCGCTGGACGGCAGGTAGATCAGGCCGCTGGTGACGCTGCGCTCGATAATGTTTTTGATTTTGGCGTAGGCCATCGGCGCCATCACGCGGTAGGTTTGCAGCGCGGCGTGATCCGGCAGATACGCGCCGTTGACCCACGGCGTCGCTTCGGCGCACATTGAATCGCTCAGCGCCCAGAACATATTGCGCCAGGCCACCACTTCGCCGAGCTCGGCCTGCACGCCGCGGAACTCAAGGGTGCCGGTACACTCCAGCGAGCGTTTCAGCAGGGCGGTGATGAAATCGAGCTTCACCGCCAGGCGCACGCAGGCCTGCAGCGGATACATGCGGGCGAAGCCGCCTTCCATCGTCCAGCGGCGGCAGCGGTCGAAGTCGCGATAGATCAGGACGTTTTCCCATGGGATCAGCACGTTATCCATCACCAGGATCGCATCATTTTCGTCGAAGCGGCTGGAGAGCGGATAGTCGTACGGCGATCCGGTGGCGCCGGCGACCAGCTCATAGGAGGCGCGGGAGATAAGCTTAACGCCTTCGGCATCCATCGGCGCGACGAACATCAGCGCGAAGTCGGGGTTTTCGCCCATCACCTGCGCCGAGCCGAAGCCGATCATGTTGTAGTGGGTCAGCGCCGAGTTGGTGGCCACCACCTTCGCGCCGCTGACGATGATCCCAGCGTCGGTCTCTTTCTCCAGCTTGATATAAACATCTTTCACTTCATCGGCGGGCTTATGGCGATCGATCGGCGGGTTGACGATGGCGTGGTTAAAGTACAGGCCGGTTTCCTGGATGCGGGTGTACCAGTCGCGGGCGTTCTGCTCGAACTGGCCGTAAAATCCCGGGTTCGCGCCGAGCGCGCAGCCGAACGCGGCCTTGTAGTCCGGGGTGCGGCCCATCCAGCCGTAGCTTAGGCGCGACCATTCGGCGATGGCGTCGCGCTGCTGGCGCAGGTCATCGGCGCTTTTCGCCACGCGGAAGAACTTGTGGGTGTAGCCGCCGCTGCCGGTGTCGGTGCCCCAGCACAGGGTATCCTGCAGCTCGGGTTTATGCAGCGCATCGTACATTTGGGCGACGGAGGCGGCGGCGTTGCGGAACGCCGGATGGGTGGTCACGTCTTTAACGCGTTCACCGTAAATATAGATTTCGCGGCCGTCCTGCAGGCTCTTCAGGTACTCTTCACCGGTTAACGGGCGCTTGGTATCTGCACGGAAGTTTTCAGGTTTCATAGGTGACCTCTTCAGTATTAATCGGAATGCGATGTTAAATTTATGTTTTGTTTTTGTTGTTCAATTGAAGCGGTTAACGCGGCTTTCGTGAAGAGACTTTTAGGTCAACGGTCGGTACTTTTCAGGCGGGATTGGGTTATGTGATCGGGGTCGGTTTTTCTATTTTCCGGCCTGGCTCCCCGGTGAACCGGGCGATAAGTCAGCGCGGGTTTTGAATTTGTAGCCGAACAGATGCGCGGCATCGCCTGCGGGACATTCAGCGACTCTGCGCTCTGCTCCCGGGGGCGGCGCTTGACGCGCCTTGCCCGGGCTACGGGTTCACCGCCGTCTGCGGGCCGGTAGCCCGGACAGATGCGCAGCATCGCCTGCGGGACGATCCTAAGACACCGGTACTTTTTGCGTTCTGAACGCGCTCGGCGAACAGCCCGTCAGGCGGTTAAAAAAGCGGGCGAAATAGGCCGGATCCTTAAATCCCAACTGCCAGGCTATCTCACCGATCGTACTGTCGGAGAAGAGCAGTAATCGCCTGGCCTCGCGCAGCTGCCGGTCGAAAATTAGCCGCTTGGGCGGTCGGTTGGCGAAGCGGCGGCAAATATCGGTTAACCGGGATTCGGTCAGATGCAGCTCGCAGGCGTAATCCGGTACCGTCCAGTGCTGGTGGTAGTGGCTATCGATCAGCTGGTTAAACCGCTGGAACAGCTTGAGCTCGCCGCGTATCCCGCTGGCCGCATGGTCGTCAAGCTTCGCGTTGCGCAGCAGCAGGGTGAACACCGCCTGCGCCAGCAGCGTCAGGGTGTGTTCCCGCCCCGGCAGCTGCGAGGTCGATTCTCGTTCAATCAGCCGCCAGTAGTGCGCCAGCGCCGCCAGCTCCTCGGGCTTATCGGCCAGCGACAGGCAGATGCCCGGCAGGCCGAAGGCCTCCCGGGTGCCGGGGTACAGCACCTCCAGCAGCGGCCAGACCAGATCCTCGCGCACCGTCAGCACGTGACCATCGCTATCGGACTCGGTGATAAAAGCGTGTGGCACCGAGGGCGGGGTCAGGACAAACAGCGGCGCCTGCACCGAATAGCGATGATCGTCGAGCTGTAGCTCAATCTGCCCGGTATCGAGAAAGTGCATCTGAAAATACTGGTCGTGGCGGTGCGCCTGCATATCGCGGCCAAAGAACTCCGCCATCCGGGCAAACGATTGATAATGCACCTCTTCCGTCCCCAGACTCTCATCGTACTCTTTATTCATATCGATATTGGTAACAGGGCTCTGGCACATAGCGGCTCCTCACGGCGTCGCGCGCGGACGCGATCCTTTCATCGGAATCGCCCAGATAATCACCGCGCCGATGACCAGCAGGGCGGCGACGAACCACAGGCCGCTGCTAAAGCTGCCGGTAATATCCTTCAGCCAGCCGATCATAAAGGGGCTGAGCGCCGATCCGATATTGCCGGTCGCGTTGATCACCGCGATGCCGATCGCTCTGGCGCGCAGGCTGATCGACTGATCCGGCGTGGTCCAGAAAATGGCCATCGCGCTAAACGATCCGGTGGAGGCCATCACGATCCCGAGCAGTTGGATCAGACTGTGATCGGTGGCCGACGCCAGCAGCCAGCCCGCGGCGGCGAACAGGAACGGCAGGGCGGTGTGGTGCTTACGCTCCTGGTATTTATCGGAGTGGCGGCTCCAGTAGATCATCCCGAGAATGGTACAAATCTGCGGGATCGCCGCCAGCAGGCCGATGGTGATATTGCTGCTGCTTTCGTTAAAGCTTTTGAGGATCTGCGGCGTCCAGATGCTGATCGCGCTGAGCGTATTGGTCAGGCAGAAATAGGCCAGGGTGTACATCAGCACGATCGGCGTGAACACTTCCCGCCACAGGCTGCGCTGCTGCATGGCGTGATGGCTGATTGCCCCTTCCGGCTGGACCAGCGTCAGGCGGTCGTTATCCATCATCTCCTGCAGGCATTTTTTGTCTTCCGCGGTCAGCCACTTGGCCTTCGACGGCGAATCATCAAGCCAGAACCAGACCATAATGCCGAGCAGCACCGACGGGAAGCCTTCCAGCAGGAACAGCCACTGCCAGCCGTGCAGGTTGAGCAGGCCGTCCATCGACAAGATATAGCCGGAGACGATTGACCCCAGCGCGGTGGTGACCGGCATCGCGATCATAAACAGCGCGTTGGCGCGGGCGCGGAAAAAGGCCGGGAACCAGTAGGTTAGATAGAGCAGAATGCCGGGCAGAAAACCGGCCTCGGTGATCCCTACCAGCATGCGCAGGATATAGAGGCTGTTCGGCCCGGTCGCGAACATGGTGGCGGTGGAAGCGATGCCCCACAGCACCATGATGGTGGCGATCCAGCGGCGAGCGCCGACGATGCTGAGCATCACGTTGCTCGGAATGCCGAAAATGACGTAGGTAGCGTAAAACAGGGTGGTGGCAAGGCCGAACATGGTGGCGTTAAGGCCCAGATCCTGCCCCATGGTCAGCCCGGCAAAGCCGATATTGATGCGATCTAAAAACGAAAAGATAAACAGCACGAACAAAAACACGATCAGGCGGCGAAAGAGCTTGTTGATAACCGACTGCTGCTGCGCCGTCAGCTGCTTGTGCTGATTAGCCGGATCGAACTTTTCCGGGATGGCAGATGATGTATCGCTCATTATCATTTTCCTCTAATGGGAATTTTGTAGGGTACTGCGGGTTGCCGGGTAAGCGCAGCGCCACCCGGCGTTAATAGACGCCTGACGAACCCTGGGCGGTTTTTTCCGCGCCAAATCGCGCCGCCAGCGCTTCCGCGCCGCGGGCCAGCAGGGTGGTATCGACGCCGACGGCGACAAACAGCGCGCCGAGCTCCAGGTAGCGCTTCGCCAGCGGCTCGCTGGCCATCAGGATCCCCGGCGCTTTGCCCGCCGCGCGAATTTGCGCGATGGCGCGCTCAATGGCGGCCTGCACTTCCGGATGCTGCGGGTTGCCGCTGAAGCCCATATCGGCGCTCAGATCCGCCGGGCCGATAAACACGCCGTCCACGCCCTCGACATCGAGGATCTGCGGCAGATTGCTGAGCGCTTCGCGAGTTTCGATCTGCACCAGCACGCACATCGCGTCGTTGGCCTGATGGAGATAATCCGGGACGCGGTTCCAGCGCGAGGCGCGGGCCAGCGCGCTGCCGACGCCGCGAATGCCGGCGGGCGGATAGCGGGTGGCTTTCACCGCCAGCCGCGCTTCATCGGCGTTTTGCACCATCGGCACCAGCAGGGTTTGGGCGCCGATATCCAGCAGCTGTTTGATCTGCACCGGATCGTTCCACGACGGACGGACCACCGGCTGGCTGGGGTAAGGAGCAATCGCCTGCAGCTGGGCCAGTATCGTCTGCACGCTGTTTGGCGCATGCTCGCCGTCGATCAGCAGCCAGTCGAATCCGGCCCCGGCCAGCAGCTCGGCGCTGTAGCTGCTGGTCAGCCCCAGCCACAGGCCAATCTGCGGTCTACCCGCTTTTAAGGCGTCTTTAAAGGCGTTATTCATCATGTTTCTCCTAGACAAACCGGCAGCTGATCGCGCCCATATTGCCGTAGTCGACGTGGAAGGTGTCGCCCTTGCGCGCCGGTACCGGACGCGTAAAGGAGCCGCCGAGAATAATCTGTCCGGCTTCCAGCTGGACGTCGTACGGCGCCAGCTTGTTCGCCAGCCAGGCCACGCCGTTGGCCGGGTGATTCAGCACCCCCGCAGCGACGCCGGTCTCTTCAATCACGCCGTTGCGATAGAGCAGAGCGGAGATCCAGCGTAGGTCCAGCTCGTCGGGTTTAATCGGTCGACCGCCAAGGATCACCCCGGCGTTGGCGGCGTTATCGGAAATAGTGTCGAAAACTTTACGCGGACGCTGGGTTTCCGGATCGATGTTGTGGCAGCGGGCGTCAATCAGCTCCAGCGCCGGGATCACGTAGTCGGTGGCGTTATACACGTCGAACAGCGTGCAGTTGGGGCCGCGCAGCGGTTTGGCGAGCACGAAGGCCAGCTCCACTTCGATACGCGGGACGATAAAGCGGTCGGTGGGGATATCGCCGCCGTCGTGGAAAAACATATCGTCCAGCAGCGCGCCGTAGTCCGGCTCGCTTATCTGCGAGCTGGCCTGCATCGCTTTTGAGGTCAGGCCGATTTTATGCCCTTTCAGCACGCGGCCTTCGGCGATTTTCATATTTACCCATTCGCGCTGTACGGCGTAGGCGTCTTCGATGGTGATCGTCGGGTGATCCAGCGAGATGGCGCGGATCTGTTCACGCTGTTTTTCCGCCTGGTTCAACCGCTGGGCGATCAGGGTATGGGTATGTTTATCGAGCATAGTCGCTTCCTGTTACGTCTTTCGGTGCTGCTGCGCCGGGTGGCGACGCTGGCGCGTCTTACCCGGCCTGGGGTTTTGTGGCAGTGCTTGTTTTCTCCCTCTCCCTAACGAGGAGAGGGGACTGGCCGGGCGCACGCTATTTAAACAAGGCGTGCACGTTGTTCTGCTTGTAGTTCAGCGTCGGGTGCAGTTCATCGAGCTCAAACGACAGCGCCAGGTAGCGGCTCTCCATCAGCGCGGCGAAATGGGCTTTGATCAGCGTGAACAGCATATCGCCCACGTCCTGGCGGCTCTCCAGGCTGCGCCCGGCGCCAATCTTCAGCGTCATATGCACAAAGGCATAAACATGCTGGCCGTCGGCCATCTGCCAGGTATCCAGCCAGATGGCGCGGCTGCGAATGCCGCCGATGGGAAAGATGCCGGTCGCCGCCAGCGCGTCGTTCACTTTGCTGAACAGATCCGGTAAATCAGCCTGTTCCCGGATGTTGTCGGTACATTCAGCGATAAAATGCGGCATTCTGCGCTCTCCTTAAGCCGTTTCCGGCAGCGGGAACACGGCGTTGACCTGGCCGGTGCCGGAGCTGGCGAACAGCTCGGTGATAAATTCCACTTTGCCGTCGTATTTATCCCAGCCCAGCAGGCCCAGCAGCATCACCGTGTCGTGCATATTGCCTTCGCCGTAGCAGTAGTCGGCGTACTCCGGCAGCATGGTGCAGAACTCCTTGAATTTACCCTCGCGCCACAGCTTCACGACCCGCTCATCCATCTGATGATCGAACTCGCGGGTATAGCTATTCATCCCCTCTTCGGCACGCTGATCGTCGATAAAACGATGCGACAGCGAACCGCTGGCCAGCACCGCTACGGTGCCGTCATATTTCTCGATAGCTTTACGAATGGCTTCGCCCAGCTTGCGGCTGTCGGCGAAGTCGTGAACGGTACAGAAGGCGGAGATCGACACCACTTTGAAGTGCTTATCGGCGTTCATGTAGCGCATCGGCACCAGCGTGCCGTACTCCAGCTTAAGGCTCGGGATGTTGTGCGCTTTAGCGCGGACGCCGAGCTTGACCGCTTCGTCGGCGATCAGGTGGCCGAGCTCCGGGTTACCGTCGTAGTCGTAGGTCATGTCGCGGATAAAATGCGGCAGCTCGTTGCTGGTATAGACGCCCTGGAAATGGTCGGCGCAGTTAATGTGGTAAGCGCTGTTGACCAGCCAGTGGGTATCAAAGACGATGAAGGTATCGACGCCGAGTTCGCGGCACCGCTTGCCGATTTCCTTGTGCCCGTCGATGGCTCCCTGACGGCAGCCGTGGTTTTTACCCGGCAGTTCAGAAAGATACATCGACGGTACGTGAGTGGTTTTTGCTGCTAACGCTAACTTTCCCATATCAGACTCCCCATTTTGGGATCGGATGGTCGCCCATCGAGATGCAGACGTTTTTCATTTCAGCGAACACTTCAAAGCTGTATTCGCCGCCTTCGCGGCCGGTGCCGGAGGCCTTCACGCCGCCGAACGGCTGACGCAGGTCGCGGACGTTCTGGGTGTTGACGAACACCATTCCGGCTTCGATGCCGCGCGCCAGGCGCAGCACTTTGCTGACGTCCTGGGTCCAGATATACGAGGCGAGGCCGTACTCCACGTCGTTGGCCAGGCGCAGACCTTCCGCCTCGTCTTTAAACGGCAGCAGACAGGCTACCGGGCCAAAAATCTCTTCCTGCGCCACGCGCATGCGGTTGTCGACGTCCGCCAGCACCGTGGGCCGCAGGAAGTTGCCGTTTCTCAGATGGGCGGGCAGATCGGTCGGTTTATCCGCGCCGCCGGCCAGCAGGGTCGCCCCTTCTTCAATGCCGAGGCGGATATAGCCGGAGACTTTCTCCCAGTGCTGCTGGCTAATCAGCGCCCCCACTTGGGTGTTCGGGTCGGTCGGGTCGCCGACGCGCAGGCGGTTCGCCCGCTCGGCGAAGCGTTTAACGAACTCGGGATAGATGCTCTGCTGAATAAAGATGCGTGAGCCGGCGGTGCAGCGTTCACCGTTGATCGAGAAGATGGTGAACAGCGCGGCGTCGAGGGCGCGCTCAATATCGGCGTCTTCGAAAATCAGCACTGGCGATTTGCCGCCCAGCTCCATGGAGTACTTTTTCAGCCCGGCGTTTTTCATGATGTTGCGCCCGGTGGCGGTACCGCCGGTGAAAGACACCGCGCGCACGTCATGGTGGCGGACCAGCGCATCGCCCACCGTCGCGCCGTAGCCCTGAACCACGTTCAGCACACCCGCCGGAATACCCGCTTCCAGCGCCAGCTCGCCAAGACGGTCGGCAGTTAGCGGCGACAGTTCGGACATCTTCAGCACCGCGGTATTACCCAGCGCCAGGCACGGCGCCACCTTCCAGGTCGCGGTCATAAACGGCACGTTCCACGGCGACACCAGCGCGCAGACGCCGACCGGCTGCACGAGGGTATAGTTGAGCATCTTGTCGTCAACCGGGTAGGTCTTGCCGTTCATCTGCTGGCACACCTCGGCGAAGAACTCGAAGTTATGCGAAGCGCGCGGGATCAGCACGTTTTTGGTCTGGTGGATCGGCAGACCGGTATCGGCAGTCTCCATGGCGGCGATCTCCGGGACGTTCTGATCGATCAGATCCCCCAGCCGGCGCATCAGACGCGCGCGCTCTTTCATCGGCAGATTGGCCCATTTCGGGAACGCCTCTTTCGCCGCGGCCACCGCCTGATTCACCTCGTCGGCGCCGCCGGAGGCGACCTCCGCCAGCACTTCGCCAGTGGCCGGGTTGGTGGTGTGGAAATAGTCGCTTCCGGCGACGTTTTTGCCGTTGATCCAGTGGTTAATTTTTTTCATGACAGCTTCTCCTCATATGCCTGCTGGCTGATGATGTGGTTGACCAGACGGCCGACGCCCTCCACTTCGACGATCACTTCATCGCCCGGCACCACGTCCGATAGCCCTTTAGGCGTGCCGGTGGCGATCATGTCGCCCGGCTGCAGGGTCATAAATTCGCTGAGGTAAGCGATCAGGAACGGAATGCTGAAGATCAGATCGGCGGTGGTGCCCTGCTGGCGTAGTTCGCCGTTGACCCAGGTGCACAGCGCCAGGTTATGCGGATCCGGGATCGCCTCTTTGCCGACGATCCACGGGCCGATCGGCGTCAGGGTGTCGCGGCTTTTGACCCGCAGGTTGGGGCGATAGTAGTTTTCCAGGTAGTCGCGGATGGCGTAATCGTTGCAGACGGTGTAGCCGGCTACGTACGCCATAGCGTCGGCTTCGGCGACCTTACGCGCGGTTTTGCCAATCACCACCACCAGTTCCGCCTCGTAATGCATGTACTCGACGTTATCCGGGCGCACTGATTCCTGCCGGTGGCCGATAAAGGTGTTGGGCGCTTTGATAAATACCAGCGGCTCCGTTGGCGGCGTAAACGCCAGCTCGCTGGCGTGATCGGCGTAGTTCAGGCCCAGCGCGAACAGGGTGCCGTTGGCGGGCGGCAGCCAGCGAAACTCGCCTTCCTTAAGCAGACTGCCGTTGGCGAGCTTGACCTGACCGCGTTCATTAACCTGGACATCGTGCCGCTGTCCTTGCCACTCAATACGTGCTCGTCTCATGCCAGCTCTCCTTCAGCAACCACCGGGTTTTCCAGCGCCGGGAAGCCCTCGGCGAGAAGGCGTACGCGATCGCCGGGGCGCAGCGTAACGCGAGTGTGGGGCGTACCGATCAGAATCGCATCGCCGGGATTGAGGGTGGCGAATTCGCTCAGGGCGCTTAGCAGCTCGGCGGCGGAGCGCTGAAGATCGGCGGTATTCCAGCTGTCCGCTTCGCGACCGTTGATTTCGGTGATGATGGTCAGGTTATCGACGTTGCTGAGCGGCGCGAGGGCGCCCAGCGGGCAGAAGCCGTCGCGGCATTTGGCTTTGATGGCCGGACGATAGAAGCTCTCTTCCGGCAGGCTGATGTCGTTGGCCAGCGCGTACCCGGCAATATAAGCCGCAGCGTCTTCTGCGGCGACTTTGCGCGCGGTGTTACCAACGATCAGCGCCACGGTGGCGCCGCTCTGCACGGTTTCACCGTCCGGATAGGGGATACTCTCGCCGTCGCCGATAACGGTGTTGCGCGGTTTGATAAACCAGACCGCGGTCTTCGGCGGGGTTTTATAGGGAGCCTGTTGGAACGCTTCGCGCCAGGCGTCGAGCTGGCTGCGGTGGTTAAGCGCCACGGCGAAGATGGTGCCTTTCATTGACCACTCCTCTGCTGCAGATTTGGGAATAACGAATTTCATTAATATGTTAATGATCATCTTTTATGCTTTGCAGGAAGGTTTGGCAAACAGAAGTGAATGTTTTGTGATCAGATTAACAATATATTTACAGAATTTTAATTTTTATGTTTTAAATCAATTGGTAATGAAATTTCTTTGTACCATCTGGTACTTTTCAAAGACAGAAACCGGTTGCCTTCTGCGGCAATTAAGGCTAATTATTAACTTATTAACAGATGAGGAATTTCATTCAGAGGTATGTGATGCATGATTCGTTAACTATCGCGCTGCTGCAGGCGCGGGAAGCGGCGATGGCCCACTTTCGGCCCATTGTTAAACGCCATAATCTTACCGAGCAGCAGTGGCGTATCGTGCGGATCCTCGCCGAAAATCCGTCGATGGATTTTCACGACCTGGCCTTTCGCGCCTGTATTTTACGCCCGAGCCTGACCGGCATCCTGACCCGTATGGAACGCGACGGCCTGGTGCTGCGCTTAAAGCCGGTTAACGATCAGCGCAAGCTGTACGTTTCGCTGACCCCGGCGGGCCTGAAGCTGTATGAAAGCGCCCAGGCCCAGGTCGAAGAAGCCTATCGCCAGATAGAAGCCGAGTTTACCGTCGAAAAAATGCGCCAGCTTACCGCGCTGCTGGAGGAGTTTATCGCCCTGGGGAATGGAACGCGGGGCGAGGAAGAGGCGTAATGCGTTGTCCGCGCGAAAAACATCCCGGAGGCGGTGCTGGCGCACCTGTCCGGGCTACGGTTCACCGTCTGGTAGCCCGGACAGGCGCAGCGCGCCGCCTCCGGGAGAAGGCGTTCTTCAGAACAGGGTATCCAGCTCTTCCAGCACGTTATACTGCTCATCCACCAGCAGCAGGGTTTTCCATTTATCAAACGTCAGGCACGGGTGCGAGGTGCCGAACACCAGAATATCGCCGACCTGCACGTCGCTGCTTGGTGCAAAGCGCAGCATACAGTGCTGATCCATGATCCCGACGCTTTCGATCCCCTCTGCGGACAGCCGCTCGCCGTTGCGATACCGGGCGATCGGCTGCGGCAGCCCGGCGTCGAAGGCGCAGTCGCGTTTACCGAAGTTGACCACCGCGCGATCCGCTTCCGGCACCGACTGGACCATCGCCATCAGCTCCAGCGCCGAGGTTAAATCGCCGCCCAGATCGCAGGCGATCGGATCGCGCGCCACCAGCGCTTTTTGCGCGATATCGTAGATCCCCCGGTCGTGGGTGATATAGCAGCCGGGGCGAATGACGATTCGGCACCGCGCCGGCTTCTGCGCCGCCAGCCAGATATTGCACACCACGTCATACCAGACGGTGCCCGCGCCGGTCAGCACAAACTCCCCCTCAACCAGATGCTCCATCCGGCAGGCCAAATCGGCGGCCTGGCGCAGCAGCACTTCCACCTGCGGCTGCGGATCGTCGCCGTGCAGCACCCCTTCATACAGTTCGAGACCGCGCAGCTTGAGGCCAGGAAGGTCCGCGACGGCCTGCGCCAGGGTTAGCGCATCGTCAACGCTGCGGCAGCCGCAGCGCCCGCCGGCCACGCCCAGCTCAATTAGCACGTCCAGCGTTTGCCGGCGTTCGCTGAAAAAGGCCGACAGCGCGCGGGCGTTGGCGAGGCTATCGATACAGCAGATAAAATCCGCCGCCCGGTAATGCGCTTTCAGCCGCGAAACCGCCTGCATATTCGCCCTGCCGACCAGCTGATTGACCATCAGGACGCGCTCAACCCCGCTGGCCATCGCCGCGCCAGCCTGCCAGGCGCTGCCTACGCCGATCCCCCATGCGCCCGCCCGCTGCTGGGCCTGAAAAATCCACGGCGTCATCGTCGTTTTGCCGTGCGGCGCCAGCGAGACGCCGCGCGCGTCGGCATAGCGCTGCATCCAGGCGATGTTATTCTCCAGCGCCGTTTTTTTCAGCAGCGCGGCAGGGAGGCAGACCTCCTCCGCCAGCAGATTCGCCGGGGCGGACATGACGGCGGCCTTATGCGGAATCAGCGTATCTTGATGGTATTTCATAACATTATCCTTTCAGGGTTTATGCTCGGATTAAAGCTGGGTATCAATTATAATTAATTGAAAAATATATATTTATTTACTTTATTTCGTTATTTATGAATAAAAGTATCATAATTTGATCTGGTTTTTGCGTAGTTTTCCACTGTTTTTCCGCCTTGTAAATGGTTAACTTGTCGGCAGAGTTGAAAGGGAGTAATTGCGATGAAAGTTAACTGGCTTTTCAAAAACGTCACGGTCATTGACGGCAGCGGCGGACCGCAGTTTCGCGGCGACGTGGCGGTGAAGGGCGATCGAATTGTGGAAGTGGCCCCGGCGCTAAACCTGCCGGCGGAGCAGGTGATTGACGGGCAGGGGCGCGTGCTGGCGCCCGGATTTATCGATGTGCATACCCATGACGACATTAACGTCATCCGTATGCCGGCCTATTTGCCCAAGCTGAGCCAGGGGGTGACGACGGTGATTGTCGGCAACTGCGGGATCAGCGCGGCGACGGCGACCCTGCGCGACGGCGTGCCGGACCCGATGAACCTGCTGGGCGAGCAGGAGCACTTTATTTACCCCACCGTGGACGCTTACGCCCACGCGGTGGAGGCGGCGAAGCCGTCGTTGAACGTTGGCACGCTGATTGGCCATACCGCGCTGCGTAATAATCATATGGACGATCTGTTCCGCCCGGCGACCGAAAGCGAAATCGCCGGGATGCGCGTCCAGCTGCGCGACGCGCTGCGCCAGGGCGCGCTTGGCCTGAGCAGCGGGCTGGCCTACGCCAGCGCGTTTCAGTCCACCACAGAAGAGGTGATGGCGCTGGCCGAGGAACTGGCGGCAGAGGGGGGAATTTATACCACCCACCTGCGTTCGGAGTTCGAGCCGATTCTGGATGCGCTCGACGAGGCGTTCCGCATTGGCCGCCACGGCAACGTGCCGGTGGTGGTCTCGCACCACAAGTGCGCCGGCGCGAAAAACTGGGGTCGCACGAAGGAGACGCTGGCCTTCTTTGATGAAATGCGCCAGCGCCAGGAGATCGCCTGCGACTGCTACCCCTATTCCGCCAGCTCATCGACGCTGGATATGAAGCAGGTGACCGATGAGTTCGACATCGTCATCACCTGGTCGGAAGCGCAGCCGGAACAGGCCGGGAAAACCCTGCAGCAGATTGCCGACGGCTGGCAGGTTAGCCTGCATGAGGCGGCGGCGCGGCTGATGCCCGCCGGGGCCATTTACTACAACATGGATGAGCAGGACGTACGGCGGGTACTGCGTTATCCGGTGACGATGATCGGCTCTGACGGTCTGCCGAACGATCCGATGCCGCATCCGCGGCTGTGGGGCGCTTTCCCTCGGGTATTAGGCCACTACAGCCGCGATGAAAGGCTGTTTCCGCTGACCACCGCTATTCACAAAATGACCGGGCTGTCGGCGGCGCGTTTCCAGCTGGCGGATCGCGGGCTGGTGAAAGTGGGCTATTTCGCCGATCTGGTGCTGTTCGATCCGCAGACGGTGCGCGATGTCGCCAGCTTCTCCGACCCGAAACAACCGGCGGACGGTATTGAGGCGGTGATGGTCAACGGCGTGATGAGCTACGGCAGCGATAAAAAGATTATCGGGCGTGCGGGGCGTTTCCTGCGCCGCCAAATGAACTGAGGAGTGAAAGATGAGTATTAAACGTTATGGCGTGGAAGGCGGTACCGGCACCGGCGGGCAGCATCTGCCGTTCGCGCGCGCGGTGGAGGCGGGAGGCTGGCTGTATGTCTCCGGTCAGACGCCGATGAAGGACGGTGAAGTGGTGGAGGGCGGGATTGTCGAGCAGTCGCGGCTGGCGATTCAGAACTGTGTGGATATCATGAACGAAGCGGGCTACAGCCTGGCCGACGTGGTGCACGTCAAGGTGATCCTCACCGATTCGCGCTATTTTCAGTCGTTCAATAAAGTGTTCCGCGAGTTCTTTGCCGACAACCCGCCTGCCCGTATCTGCTGCGTCGCGGACCTGGTGGTGGATTGTAAAGTCGAAGTGGATGTGACCTGTTATAACGCGGCTCGCGTATAAAAATTTATTCATCAGAAATATAAACAGAATTTTGAGCGCTGAATTCATTCAGCGCTCCGTAGCCTTTTACCTTTTACCTACTCAACTGGCAGGATGTGAATTATGAATAGTCATATCTTTTTAGTCGGCTTTATTATTTACGCGTTGGCCATGATTTGGCTTGGCTGGTACGTGTCGCGTAATCAAAAAAGCGGTGAAGATTTTTTACTCGGCGGCCGTTCCTTACCGCTTTTTCTGACGCTGGGTTCCACCGTGGCGACCATGGTGGGAACCGGTTCAAGCATGGGCGCCGTAGGCTTCGGCTACAGCAACGGCTGGGCCGGCATGCTGTACGGCGTGGGCGGGGCGATCGGTATTCTGCTGGTGGCCTGGCTGTTTGCGCCGGTGCGTAAACTCCGTTTTATGACCATGAGCGAGGAGCTGTCGTATTATACCGGCGGCAGCCATTTAATTAAAAATATCGTCGGCATAATGATATTTATTGCCTCGATTGGCTGGCTGGGGGCGCATATTCTTGGCGGCAGCATGTATTTATCCTGGGCGACGGGAATAAATCTGACGCTGGCAAAAATTATTATCGCTCTGGCTTTTGCGATTTACGTCATCATCGGCGGTTATTCTGCGGTGGTGTGGACGGATACCATTCAGGCATTAATTCTGTTTTTCGGTTTTATTCTGATGGCGATTCTGGCCGTGGTTCACGTGGGGGGATGGGATGCCATTGTTCAGGCGATGGATCCTAAGGCGATGAGCCTGTTTGCCGTTGACAAGCTCGGGGTGATGCCAGCGCTATCGCTGGCGATGGTCATCGGCGTCGGCGTACTGGCGACCCCTTCCTATCGTCAGCGTATCTACTCGGGGAAAGACGTCTCTTCGGTGCGCCGCTCGTTTGTCTATACCGGCGTGCTGTATCTGTTTTTCTCGGTGCTACCGGCGATTATCGGCATGGCGGCATGGACGATGAACCCCCATCTGGAGAACAGCAATTACGCATTCCTGTTCGCGACCAGCTTCCTGCCGGCGATGCTGGGGCTGGTGGTGCTGATTGCCGGGCTTTCCGCCACCATGTCTTCGGCCAGCTCCGATGCGATAGCCGCCGTCGCTATTATGATGCGCGATGTTTATACCCTCGTTACCGGGAAAATGCCCCCGGCAGATAAAGCCATTACGCTGTCGCGCTGGATGCTGGCGTTTGTTATCGGCCTGGCGATGATCTTCGCCCTGACCTCGAACGATATCATCAGCTATATCACCAAAATGATCTCCATGCTGATGTCCGGGCTGTTCGTCTGCTCGATTCTGGGCCGCTTCTGGCTGCGCTTTAACTGGCAGGGCGCGTTAACCGCGCTGCTGAGCGGCATGCTGGTCTCTATTGTGGTTCTGATTAAGGCCGACTGGCTGGCTTACTGGGGCAACCCGTGCATACCGTCGGTCGTCGGCAGCTTCGTTTCCGCTGTTTTTGTCACGTTAATGACGCCTGCCAGCAAAATCAGCCGTCAGCAAGCGCTGGAGATGATTACCCTGGAGCGGGAAGGGCAGGCGGCGCCGGCGAAAACGGCGGTGGCGCAGGCCTCAGGAGAAGCGCAATGAGGGACTATATTGCCGTCGACTGGGGCTCCACCCAGCTGCGCGGCTGGCTGATTCGCAACGGCCAGTGCGTCGAAACGAAGCAGCTGCCGCTGGGCATCACCCGCCTGAACGGGCGGGCGCCCGCCGACGTATTCGAGGAGCATTTGGCGCCCTGGCGTGGCGCGGCGACGCTGCCGGTGCTGATGGCCGGGATGATCGGCAGTGATGCCGGCTGGCAGGCGGTGCCCTATCTTGCCTGCCCGGCGGCGATTGACGCGCCGGGGCAGCAGCTTTGCGCCGTGGCCGAAGGCGTGTGGATTATTCCCGGCCTCAAGATGGACCAGGCCGGAGATTACAACGTGATGCGCGGCGAAGAGACGCAGCTGCTGGGGGCCTGGCTGCTGGCGCCGGCGGAGTGTTACGTGCTGCCGGGCACCCACTGTAAATGGGTGCAGATGGAGGATGGCGCGGTGCGCCATTTTGCCACGGCGATGACCGGGGAACTGCATCATCTGCTGATGACGCAGTCGCTGCTCGGCAAAGGGCTACCGGCCCAGCAGCCGGACGAGGCGGCGTTTGAGCGGGGGCTGGAAAAAGGGCTGGCGCAGCCGTCGTTGGTGAGCGAACTGTTTGTCGCCAGGGCCGCCAGGGTACTCGGGGCGCTGGCGGCGACCTCGGTCAGCGACTATCTCTCCGGCCTGCTGATTGGCGCGGAGGTGGCGGTCATGGGCCAGCGTTACCGTCCCTCTACCGTCACGCTGGTCGGCGACCCGGCGCTGAACGCCCGCTACAGTCGGGCGATGAGGGCGCGTGGAATGACGGTTAAGCGCTGCAGCGGCGATGAGGCATTGCTGAACGGCATGGCGAGGATAATGCATGGACAAGATTAAACTGGTGGCGATTTTACGCGGCATCCGCCCCGCTGAGGCGGCGGAGCATATTGCGACGCTGGTGGGCGCGGGCTTCCGCTATATTGAAATCCCGCTTAATTCACCGGACTGGCGGCAGAGCATTCCGCAGATGGTCGCGCGCTTTGGCGAACAGGCGATGATTGGCGCGGGCACGGTGCTTAAGGTTGAACAGGTCGATTTTCTGGCCGACGCCGGGGCGAAGCTTATCGTGACGCCGAATACTCAGCCGGAGGTGATTCGCCGGGCGGTAGCGCGCGGAATGCGGGTCTGCGCCGGATGCGCCACGGCGACCGAGGCGTTTAGCGCGCTGGACGCCGGGGCGCAGTGGCTGAAGATTTTCCCGTCTTCCGCATTCGGCCCGGACTACATTCGGGCGCTGAAAGCGGTGCTGCCGCCGGAGGTACCGGTGCTGGCGGTCGGCGGCGTGACGCCGGAGAATCTGGCGAGCTGGGTGCGGGCGGGGTGCGCCGGCGCCGGTCTGGGAAGCGATCTTTATCGCGCCGGGCAGGCCGTGGAGCGTACCCGTCAGCAGGCGGAGAGGTTTATCGCCGCCGCCCGCTGCGGTTAATCGCCCAGCGGCTGCCGGTCGACGCCGCCGCGGTGGCTGTCGAGCGCCAGCTTAATGCGGCGCAGCCTGCCTTTTGCCTGGGTCTTGTTGGCCATCGCCAGTTCGGTGGCCAGCACGTCAACCATCGCCAGCATCGCATAGCGCGAAGTGCTGGGCTTGAAGATATAGTCGTTTTCGCGCACCAGCAGCGGCAGCACCAGATCCGCCTGTTCCGCCAGCGGCGTTCCGGCAGGGGTAATCGCAATCACCTTCGCGCCGTACTGGCTGGCAATCGCCGCGCTTTCAATGATTTCCTGGGTATAGCCGCCTAAGGACAGCACGATAACCACATCCTTTGGCGTTACCGCCGAGCTCATCATACGCACCAGCAGACCGTCATTCTGGCTGACCACCGGCAGGCCGAGGCGAAATAGGCGATATTGGATCTCCTGGGCGCAGATGGTGGAGCCGCCGCCCATCCCGAGGGCGAGGATCTGCCGCGCGTCGCTCAGCCAGCTCACCGCACGCTTCAGCGCCTCAAGATCCAGCGCCCGCCGGTTGGTCTCCAGCACGCCGATGATCGACTCGTAGATCCCCTGTACGCCTTCAAGGTCCGGCACATCGAGGATAAACCGCTGCCCGACCGCGAGGGATTGCGCGAGCTTCATCTTCAGCTCGCGGACGTCTTTGCAGCCCAGCGCCCGGGCAAAGCGGGTGACCGAGGCCTGGCTGGTATGGGTCAGACGCGCCATCTCCGCGATGGGCAGCGCCGCCGCCGCCGCGACATCATCGAGAATAAACTGCGCGATGCGCTTTTCGGTCGCCGTCAGTTCAACAAAGCGATCGGTAATGCAGGAAATGATATCGATTGGCGAGGACATACGGGTATCAACGGGTTAATTTGGAATGATACTTTGTACCATATTCAGACGCTGAAAGCAGCGACGAAGGCTACAGCGCTAAGCGCATGGCGCAGCGCGTTTCCGGCGCTAGCCCGTGTTCCGTCTCCAGATCTCTTTTCGCCGCCAGCCCTGCCGGTAGCCTTAGCTCGTTCAGCATTGAAAATCCGAGGCGCGTGTAGAACGGCGCGTTCCACGGCACGTCGCGGAAGGTGGTGAGCGTGACCGCCGGATACGCCGCCTGACGGGCTGTCGCTATAACCTGCTCCAGCATCATGCGGCCAACGCCTCGCCCCTGCCACGCCTGATGGACGGCGATCTCCACGATAAACAGCGCATCGTCCAGCGGTTCGGTCAGCACGAAGCCGATCGGGTGTTCATCGGCCACGGCCAGCAGGCTGTGGTCCGTTTCGAGAAACAGCCGGTGACGCTCGGGGCTTATCACATCGCTTTCCGCCAGCCATGCCAGCGCCGGGATCTGGCGAAAAGCCTGGGCCGCCGAGCGCTCAATCGCAGGCAGGAGGGGAATATCGTTCTCCTCAGTCAGGCGTAACGTCGCGGCGGCGGTTATAGTGTTAATTTTCATCACCTCAGCATAGCAGCCTCCGGGAGAAATGTATGGAGCTTACCGCCGTTCCCGCCACCCAGTTCAGCATTGAGCAGCTGACGACGATCCTCTGCGACTGTTTCGAAGATTATCTCGTTCCCGTCACGCTGTCGGTGGAGGTTTTTGTCCAGCGTTTTAGCGCCGAAGGGCTGAGCCTGCTGGATTCTCGCGTCTGGCTGGATGGTGATGTCCCCGCCGCGATGGCGGTCGTCGCCCGACGCGGCGATGAAGCCCGGCTGGCGGCGTTCGCGGTGCGGCCCGCGTATCGCGGAAAGGGCGTTGGCCGCCGGCTGATGACGCCGCTTATCGACGCGCTGCGCGCGCAGGGCGTACGGCAGATGTGGCTGGAGGTTATCCGCGACAACCATGCCGCGGTGGCGCTGTATCAATCGCTGGGCTTCGAGGTGCGGCACGGGCTGTGCGGCTATCTGAGCGCGCAGGCCGCGAGCGGGGAGTCATCCGTATTGCAGGAGTATGACGTGCTGGCGCTGACGCGCAGGGTCGGCGCCGAGATTAACGGCCAGCTGCCGTGGCTGATGGACCCGCTAACCTTCAGCACCCTCCCGTGCCGGGCGTTGAGCCTTCATCAGCAGGCTTTCGCCGTGCTGGCGACCTTATCCAGCAGGCCGCAGCTGCAGTTTTTATGGGTCGATCCCGCCGCCCGCGGGCGCGGGCTGGGACAGGAAATGTTGAGGGCGCTCGCCCAACGCTTTCCCGGCCTCGGGACGTCGGTGACCATCCCGGAGCGCTTTACGCCGCTGTTTCACGCCGCCGGCTATACGCCCATGGCATTAAAACAGTATGAGATGAGCGCGGCCTTGAGCGCCCTGCCGTCGGCAGGGCGTTAAGATTCAGCCGTTACGCGGGTCGCTAATCGGCTGTCGGACCAGGAAAATATAGGCCAGCGCGCCGAGGGCGGTCACGCAGCCGCAGATAATCAGCGCCAGCTGGAATGAATGGGTGGTATCGACGATAAACCCGGTCACCACCGGCGCAAAGGAGGCGCAGATAAAGCTGGCGAAGTTCTGGATGCTGCCGACGGACGCGGTCATCCTTGAGGCCACCGCGACGTGAATCAATCCCCAGCAGGAGGTGCCGGCAAAGTGGATGCAGAACAGCGCCATACCGATTAACAGCACCGCGACGATAGAGGTGGTGGCCTGCGGCACAACAAGGGTAAAGGCGGCGGAGCAGAACATCCCGGCAATAATGCAAATTTTGCGGCTTTTGATCGGCGCCATGCCGCCTTTGACCAGCCAGTCGGTGACGTAGCCGTTGATGAGCATCCCGGCGGCGCCGAACAGGAAAGGAATGGCGGCCATAAAACCGGTACTTTTCAGATCGAGGTTATATGCCGTTTGCAGGTAGCCCGGCAGCCAGGCCAGATACAGCCATGCGGTATAGTTGATGCCGCTGAAGCCCAGCATCATTCCCCACATGGTTTTGTTTTTAAACAGGCTGCGCCATTCGGCAAAGCTTAGCGGGTCGCGGCGAACGTTGACGCTCCCGGCGTTAAGGTAGGCCTGCTCGTCGGCGGTGAGAGCGATATCCTCCCGGTTGCGATAGAGCATATACCAGCCGATAGCGACGAAGATCCCCAGCAAGCCGATGGTGATAAACATCCCGCGCCAGCCCATCATCAGCATCATGGCGGCCAGGATTGGCGGGCTGATGGCGACGCCAATGGTTGACGCGGCGTTAAAGAAACCCATCGGGCGGCCGCGCTCTTTAATATTAAACCAGTCGTTGATCACCTTGACGCCGCAGGGGTTCATCGGCGCTTCGCCGATCCCCATGCCGATACGCACCAGCACGAACTGGGTAAAGCTGTGCACCATTCCGGAGACCGCCTGAAACAGCGACCAGAAAAACATACCCAGCCCGAGCATGATGCGCGGACCTTTACGGTCCAGCAGCGGCCCGCAGGGGAGCTGGGCGATACCGTAGGCCAGCGAGAAAACGGACAGCAGCGCCCCGATTTCGGTGGCGCTCAGCCCCAACTCCTCGCGAATCGTTAAGTTCGCGACGGACAATGAACTTCTGTCGAGGTAGTTGATTACCGCCGCAAGAAATAACAGGATCATTGCCGTTGTCTGAATTTTTTTAATGCGAGTGCTACGCGTTAACGTATTATCTAACGGAACTGAAATCGTCTCCGCTTTCCCTTTTTTAAAGGTTGTCTGCGGGTCGATAGTTATATTTTGTTGTTCCACGCCTGACTCCTGGCTATTCTATTTGAACGACAAGTGACATCGAATGGTTTAAACACCACCCACCTATTTCACAGTAAAGTAAGTCGACTTGTTTTCAGCATAAATAACCTTTTTTACGGCATTGGTTTATGTTTTGAGATTTGTGCTGCTGATAATCATTTTCTGTTTTTAATCGGTACTTAATGAGCCAGGGATTCGCTCTGTTTGAGCGAGTTAATCATCGATTGCTTCGCCGAGTTCAGGTGGTTACGCAGCGCCAGGTTGGCGTCCAGATCGCTGCGGCAGATGAGGGCGCTGAGGATGGTCATATGTTCATCAATGGCGATGATATTGCGCTGTTTAAGATCGCTTTCATCCCACTGATAGTGAAAGTGGAAGATCACGGAAATAATTTCAAGTGATTGATTAAAAAATATATTTTCCGCAGCGGACAGCAGCAGCGTATGAAAGTCGCGATCGAGCTGCGAAAACATACGAAAGCTGTCGCCGATGCTGTCCCGCAGGGCGCGATGGCGCTCAAGCAGGGTTCTGGCCTGCAGCCAGCGGGCGTCGTTATCCGGCAGGTTGAGGAAGTGCTGAAGCGCGTGGGTTTCCAGCATTTCCCGCAGTTCGAACAACTGCTCGGCCCAGGATAACTCAAACTTCTTCATGTTCCACTGGCCGCGCTTTTCGCTTTCAATCAGGTTGTAGCGGCTGAATTTCAACAAAAACTCTCTGACCACCACTGGGCTGACGCCCGCCGCCCGCGCCAGCTGTAGTTCGGAGAACATCTCCCCGGCGCGCAGTTGGCGCTGGTTGATCATGGTGAAAAACGCCTGTTCGAAGAGACGATTCTGTTCGGCCAGCGAGGCGCTGGCGCCATCGAAGCCGTCCTGCACCTCCGGCTGGCGGAGGATCTGGTAATCCTGCTTGACCTGGTGCAGCACGCCGCGCTCGCATAAGTGGCTGAGGATGTGGCGCACGGTGGTGCGGCTGATGTTGTACATCTCCGCCAGCGCGCTTTGTGAGGGTAGCGGCGAGGGGAGAAAGCCGCGCGCCATATCGTTAATGACCTGGTTAATGACGTTGTGACGAAGATTTTGCGAGCGGCTCATAATAGGTTTCCTGTTTTTTCGCTATTAAAGCCGGATTTAAAACAGTTTTGTGCGCGAGATTTCACAATTTTTGCAATGAATTTATTCTCACCTCTGTTTTTCATCGATATCTAAGCCAACAAATACGGAGGCAATTATTATGACGTCGATGAATACACTAGTGTGTCAAGAACCCAAAAAATTTCACTGGGAAAAACGCCAGATTCCCATTCCCGGTGACGATGAGGTTCTCATTAAAATAAAAACGGTGGGGATTTGTGGCACGGATATTCACGCATGGGGCGGCAATCAACCTTTTTTTATCTATCCGCGCGTTCTTGGTCATGAAATATGCGGCGAGATAATCGGGCTTGGTAAAAATATTCTTAATCTGAAAAGCGGCCAGCAGGTTGCCGTCATTCCCTACGTCGCCTGCCGCCAGTGTCCGGCCTGCCTGAGCGGCCGGACAAACTGCTGCGAGAAGATTTCCGTTATCGGCGTGCATCGGGACGGCGGGTTTAGCGAGTACCTCAGCGTGCCGGTCAAAAATCTGCTGGTGGTGGATGACGTCGAGCCGGAAGCCGCGGCGCTGATTGAACCCTTCGCCATCAGCGCCCACGCGGTGCGTCGCGCCGCTATCCGGGCGGGAGAGCTGGTGCTGGTGGTTGGCGCGGGCCCCATCGGCCTTGGGGCGGCGGCTATCGCCAAAGCCGACGGGGCGCAGGTGGTGGTGGCGGACACCAGTCCAGCGCGGCGCGAACACGTGGCGCAGCATCTCGGCCTGAGCACCCTCGATCCTTCCGACCCGCAGTTTATCGAACAGCTGTGCGCAGCCTTCGGCGGTTCTCTGGCGCAAAAAGTGATCGACGCCACCGGGAATCAGCATGCGATGAACAACACGGTGAATTTAATCCGCCACGGCGGCAGCATCATATTCGTTGGCCTGTTTAAAGGTGAACTGCAGTTCTCAGACCCGGAATTTCATAAGAAAGAGACCACCATGATGGGCAGCCGCAATGCGACGGAAGAGGATTTTGCCAAAGTCGGGCGGCTGATGGCCGAGGGGAAAATCACCGCCAGGATGATGCTGACCCACCGTTACGATTTCAGATCGCTGGCGGACATTTACGAAAGCGAAGTGATTAATAATCGCCAGCTGATCAAAGGCGTCATTCATTTTTAGCAGGTAAGCTTATGAAATCGTTAAACAGACAAGATTTTCCCGGGCCGCAGTACCCGACGCGCGCGATTCAGTTCGGCGAGGGCAACTTCCTGCGGGCATTTATCGACTGGCAGCTGGATCTGTTGAATGAGAAAACCGATCTGGCGGCAGGCGTGACCATCGTTCGCCCGATCAACACCGAGTTTCCGCCGTCGCTCAATACCCAGGACGGACTCTACACCACGGTGATCCGCGGGCTGGACGAACGCGGCGAGGCGGTGAGCGAGGCGCGGATTATTCGCTCCGTAAACAATGAAATTAATCCCTGGCAGGATTTTGCCAGCTATCTGGCGCTGGCTCGAAATCCGGCGATCGCGTTCGTATTTTCAAATACCACCGAAGCGGGCATCAGCTATCACGCCGGAGACCGGTCTGACGATAAGCCGCCGGTGAGTTTCCCGGCGAAGCTGGCCCAGCTGCTGCTCGAACGGTTCCGCCATTTCAACGGCGCAGCGGATAAGGGCTGGACGATTATCCCGTGTGAGCTGATTGACTACAACGGCGAAGCGCTGAAGGCGCTGGTGCTGCGCTACGCCGAAGAGTGGCAATTGCCCGCGGCTTTTCGCGACTGGGTTGAGACCGCCAATACGTTTTGTTCAACGCTGGTTGACCGCATCGTCACCGGCTACCCGCGTGATGAAGCAGAAAAGCTGGAGGCGGAGCTGGGCTACCGTGATGCTTTCCTCGATACCGCCGAATATTTCTGGCTGTTCGTTATCCAGGGACCGCGGGCGCTGGCGGAAAAGCTGCGGCTTGACCGCTGCCCGCTCAATATTCATATCGTAGAGGATATCCGGCCCTACAAAGAGCGCAAAGTCGCCATTCTTAACGGCGCGCACACCGCGCTGGTCCCGGTGGCGTGGCTGTGCGGCGTGGATACCGTCGGCGAAGCGATGCGCGACGAAGCCATTCGCCACTATGTGCAGCAAACCATCGACGAGGAGATTATCCCGGCGCTGGATTTGCCCGCCGATGAGCTACGCCAGTTTGCTGATGCCGTTACCGGACGCTTTCTCAACCCGTTTATCCGCCATCAGCTGCTCTCCATCGCCCTGAACGGGATGACCAAGTTTCGCACCCGGATCCTGCCGCAACTGCTGGCGAATACCCGCCAGCATGGCGTCATTCCGCCGCGCTTAACCTTCGCCCTGGCGGCGCTTATCGCCTTCTACCGCGGCCAGCGTGACGGGCAGACGTATCCGTTACAGGATGATGACGTCTGGTTAACTCGTTTTGCCAAAGGGTGGGCACAGGTGGCCCAGGGCCGCCCGCTGGGTGAGCTGGTGACGGAGGTTTTGCAGGATACCGCGCACTGGGGTGAGGATCTGACGGCAATACCGGGGCTTGCCGAACAGGTCACGCGGTATCTGGAAGTGATTTTGAGCGCGGGGATGCGGGAGGCCCTGTCGCGGCTGTAGTCGGTTTGTTGTGCGGCGCCCGCGGATTTGGGCGTCGTTTTTTTTTGTGCTCTGAACCGCAAAAAATGAATTAAGCGCCAACGCCTGGCGGATTTCCCGCATCATAAGCCCCTGACAGGCGAAGAGGGGGGATGCGATGCGTAAAACGGAACTGTTGGCTTTTCTGCAAAATCAGACCGATTTTTTTGATCCGGATAATCTGAGCGAGGTCTTTACCGCCAGCTATCTCGCCGGGCGTTTTGCGATGCAAAGAAACACCGCCAGCCACTACCTGAATCAACTGGTGGCCCAGGATGTGCTGGTGAAGATCAATACCCGGCCGGTCTATTTTCTGCATAAGGCCGCCTTCTGCCAGCAGTTTTTCCCTCTTTCGCGCAGCGAGTACGTCAGCATGGCGGAGCTGCTGGCGGAGAGCGACCGACAGCCGGAGCAGGCGGATCATTTCTCATTGCTGACCGGCCATGACGGCAGCCTGCGCAAGCCTATCGAACAGATGAAAACCGCGCTGTTTTATCCTAACGGCGGCCTACCGCTGCTGATTACCGGCGACAGCGGTACCGGTAAGAGCTATATGGCGGAGCTGATGCACGAGTTTGCCATCGCCCAGGGACTGCTGGCGCCCGATGCGCCCTTTGTCAGCTTCAACTGCGCCCAGTACGCCAGTAACCCGGAGCTGCTGGCCGCCAACCTGTTTGGCTACGTTAAAGGCGCGTTTACCGGCGCGCAGGGGGATAAAGCCGGGGCCTTTGAGGCGGCAAACGGCGGCGTGCTGTTTCTCGATGAAGTCCATCGTCTGGATGCGCAGGGGCAGGAGAAGCTCTTCACCTGGCTGGATCGCAAGGAGATCTATCGGGTGGGGGAAACGGCGCAGGGGATGCCGATTTCTCTGCGGCTGGTGTTTGCCACTACCGAAGATATTCACAGCACTTTTCTGACCACCTTTATTCGCCGTATTCCGATCCTCGTTAGCCTGCCTGATTTACAAAACCGCAGCCGCCACGAAAAAGAAGCGTTAACGCTGCAGTTTTTCTGGCAGGAGGCGCGCACGTTGGCCGCCCGGCTGCAGCTGACGCCCCGGCTGCTACAGGTGCTGACGCACTATGTTTATCGCGGTAACGTCGGTGAGCTGAAGAATGTGGTGAAGTACGCCGTTGCGTCGGCCTGGGCCAGGTGTCCGGGCAGCGAGATGCTTAACGTCACGCTGCACGATCTGCCGGAAAATATCATGGCCGCGACGCCAGCGCTCAGCGAACCGATGGGCCAGCAGGAGCCGCTGCTTATCGAACCGCAGACCAGTCTGGTCTGGCTGCTGCGCGCGCGCGATCCGGTTCAGGGGCTGATCTACGATACTCAGTGCCGCGTTCTGGCGCTATATGAAGCGGTATTAAGTAAAAAAACGGTCTGGGAAGAGGCGCAAAAAAGCATGGGCGAGGAGATTGAAACCCTCTTCGATCGGCTGATTTTCGATAATCACGATGCTAATAGTTCGCATCTGCTGCTGCTGCTGACTCATCAGGCGCGGGAAGAGTTTTATCGCCTTGAAAAGCGCTTCAATATCCAGTTTAACGGCAACTGTATTTATGCCCTTAGCCACTACCTGATACATCGCTCTCGTCAGGCGCACTCCACCATGAGCAACGAGAAAAGCCGCCAGCTGGAGGATTTCCTGGCGCAAAAGTTTCCGCTGCTGTATCGCTTTTGTGAAGAGATCCTCGCCGCGCTGGCGCTGAAGCTGGATATTGAACCCCGGCGCATTGATCTGCTGCTGCTGGTGCTGTGGTTACAGAAAAACGGCGCCATCAGCCAGCAGCAGGTTACCCGGGCGATCGTTCTCGCCCACGGCTACGCCACCGCCAGCAGCATCGCCAACGTGGCGAACCGGTTGCTGAAAAGCCAGCTGTTTGAGTCATTCGATATGCCGCTCGACGTGACGCCGGAGGCTATCGCCGACCAGGTGATGGCCTATATCGAGAGCCACGCGCTGGCCTCCGGGCTGATCATCCTGGTCGATATGGGATCGCTGAACGCCATTCACAGCCACTTTAACCGCCGTCTGACTACGCCGGTGGCGATTATTAATAACGTCTCGACCGGGATGGCGATGTACGTCGGGGAGCGGATTTTGCAGGGCGATATGCTGGAAGATATTGTCCGTGAGATTGGCGATGACCTCGCGGTTGAGCATCAGCTCTATTATCCGCAGGCGGACAAACCGCGGGCGATTCTCACGACCTGCGCCACCGGCCTGGGGGCGGCGGCGAATCTGTCGGCGCTGTTAAAAGCCAGTATTCCCGAAGCGCTCGGCATCGATATTGTGGCCTGCGATGTGGACACGCTCGCCGATCCCGCGCGGCGGGAGCCGATGCTCAGCCGCTACGAGGTGCTGGCTATCGTCGGTACTCTCGATCCGCATCTTGCCGATCTGCCGTGGATCTCGCTGGATTCGCTGATTTCCGGCCAGGGGAGCCGCCCGCTGATGCGTATCTTCGGCGAGCTGGCCTCCTCTGAACAGGTCAGCGAGATCAATAACCTGATCCTGAAAAATTTCTCGCTGCGCCGGGTGATCGAGTCGGTGACGATCCTTGATACCGGTAAAGTGATCAATCAGGTCGAGCAGTTTTTACTGCGCTATGAGCATCTGGCCGGCTGCGACGTGCCCAACGATCGCAAGGTGGCGCTGTACGTGCATATCAGCTGTCTGATTGAGCGCCTGATCCGCAACGCGTCGCCATCCCATTATTCCGGAAGGCAGTGTCCGGAGAGCGAGCTGGTTATTCTGCGCGAGGCCTTTAGTGTCATTGAGAGCGGATATAGTGTCAAAATCCCCGCCGTGGAGCTGTATTACATTCACGATATCCTGACGCGGGAAACAGAATTTATTCAGGAAGATCAAGAGTTTTAGTTCCCTTCCTCCGTTCGTCCTTGCGCTAACCGGCGCGCCACTGTTTCTGGCACGCCGGTTGCAATTAAGAAAGCAGTGGAATGCGCTTTCGAGGTAAGGATGAAACGACACTATATTTTTGCCAGCCATGGCACCTTTGCTAACGGCCTGCTGAACTCCGTGGAGCTGATCCTCGGCAAGCAGCCGGATATTCATACCCTCTGCGCCTACGTCGAAGAGGAGGCCGATCTGACGCAGCAGGTGGAGACGCTGCTGGCGCGTTTTCCCGCCGAGGATGAGCTGATTGTCATTACGGATATTTTCGCCGGTAGCGTCAATAATGAGTTTGTGCGTTTTTTAGCGCGCCCTAATTTTCATTTATTGTCCGGTTTAAACCTGCCGCTGATTATTGATTTGCTTATTTCCGCAGGGGAAGAAAATACCGAGAAATTAATTTCTGAAGCATTAACAAGCGCCAAAGAGAGCATTCAGTACTGCAATCACACGATTGCTAGTGCGATGACCGTTGATAAAGACTTCTGAAATGAGGGAACACCATGATTACGCTATTAAGGGTAGACCATCGATTACTCCACGGCCAGGTCGCCTTTTCCTGGACCCAGTATGTCGGGGCCGATTGCATTTTAATTGCCAACGATAATGTCCCCACCGATGAGCTGCGAAAAACCACAATTAAGCTCGCCAAGCCGCCTTCGGTAAAACTGGTAATTAAAAATATTGACGACGCTATTGAGGCGATAAAAAGCGGCGTTACGGATAAATATAATCTCTTTATCGTCGTGGAGTCGGTGAATGACGCCTGGCGTATTGCCAGCGCCGTCGCGGAAATAAAAAGCATTAATCTCGGTGGGATTAAGGCTAAAGAGGGCAGTAAAAATATCTCTAAGGCGATTAATTTACTCCCGGAAGAAATAGAGCAACTGCAGCAACTGGTCGGGAAAGGCGTCGAGGTTGAGATCCGCCAGGTCCCTAACGATCGCAAACAGCTTTTTGCGGAATGCGTTTAATTCCGGAGGACAGATTATGGTAGAGGCTCTCTTACTGGGTCTGGTGGCGTTTATCGCGCAATCGGAATATGCATTAGGGACGTCGCTGATTTCGCGGCCAATCGTCACCGGGCTGCTGACCGGGCTGGTGCTGGGGGATGTGCAGACCGGCGTCATCATGGGCGCGACGCTCGAGCTGGCGTTTATCGGATCTTTCTCCGTCGGTGCGTCGATACCGCCTGACGTGGTGACCGGCGGCATTCTCGGGGTGGCGTTCGCCATTACCTCCGGCGCGGGAACGGAAACGGCGCTGCTGCTTGGCCTGCCTATCGCCACCCTGACGCTGATCCTGAAAAACGTTTATCTGGGGATGTTTATCCCGATGCTCAGCCAGAAGGCTGACGGCTACGCGGAACGGGCGGATACGCGGGGCATTGAGCGGATGCATCTGATTGCCGGCTTCGGGCTGTCGCTGATGCTGGCCACGGTGGTGACCGTTTCATTCCTGGTCGGCAGCAACGCGGTGAAATCCCTGCTCGATACCATCCCGGAATTTATCAAACACGGGCTCAGCGTCGCTACCGGCATCATTCCGGCCCTCGGCTTCGCGATGCTCGCCAGGCTGCTGATTAACAAGAAAGTCGCGCCGTACTTTTTCCTTGGCTTCGTGCTGATGGCCTACCTGAAAATCCCGGTGACCGGCATCGCCATTCTCGGCGCTATCGTGGCGGTGGTCATGGTTAACGTCACCGCGTTGAGCTCACCTCGTACGACGACAGAACAAGGAGTCAGCGATGACGACGAAGATGATTTCTGAAGAGACCCTGCGCCCGCAGGAGCAAGAAGAGACCCGTATTACGCCACGAGATTTACGCCGGGTGTTCTGGCGCTCCTTCCAGATGGAGTTCTCGTGGAACTATGAGCGGCAGATGAATCTCGCCTTTGTTTACGCGCTGATTCCGGTGCTGAAAAAGCTCTATCCGCGCAAAGAGGAGCTGGCCGCAGCGTTGAAACGGCATCTGGTGTTCTTCAATACCACGCCGCATATCGTCACGTTGCTGCTGGGGATCACCACGGCGATGGAGGAGAAAAACAGCCAGCAGAAAAATATGGACGCCAACGCGATTGATAACGTTAAAGCGTCGCTGATGGGGCCGCTGGCCGGGCTGGGGGACTCCTTTTTCTGGGGCACGCTGCGGCTGATCGCCACCGGCATCGGCACCAGTCTGGCGCTGAAGGGCAATATTCTCGGGCCAATCTTGTTTCTGCTGGTGTTTAACGTGCCCCATATCCTGGTGCGCTGGTTCTTTACCCGCTGGGGCTATGTGCTGGGCACCGGGGTGCTGCAGCGGATCCAGAAGAGCGGAATGATGGAGAGCCTGACCTACGGGGCGTCGATTATCGGCCTGATGGTGGTGGGCGCGATGACCGCCTCAATGATTGATATCACCATCCCTGTCTCTTTCGGCGCCGGGGAGGCGAAAACCCAGGTACAGGACATTATCAACGACATTCTGCCCTGCATGTTGCCGCTGCTGAGCTTTGGCATCGTTTACTGGCTGCTGGGGCGTAAGGTCAAACCGCTTTCTATTATTGGCGGGATGGCGCTGGTGGGCATTCTGGGTTCGTGGATTGGCTTGTTTTAACGGGAGTCGAAAATGGTACCAACGATGATGACGTATATCAGCGAAGAGCCGGCTTGTCTGGCGCAGATCCTGCGCGACTATCGGCAAAAGCTGGCGGCGATTGAGGATTTCGCCCGCCAGCATCCGGTACGCCGTATTTTGCTGCTGGCGACCGGATCGTCGCTAAACGCCGCTCTGTGCGCGCGCTATTTCTTTGAACAGCGCTTCGGCGTGCTGGTTGAAATTAAAGAGCCGTACAACTTTACGCATTACGAGGCTGTCGATCCGCATACCGATCTGGTGGTGGCGATTTCGCAGAGCGGAAAAAGCGCCTCGACGCTGGAGGCGATGCGCAAGGTCCAGGCATTGAGCCTGCCGGTTTTTGCCCTGACCTCCGACCCGCAAAGCCCGATAGCCCGTGCTTGCGACGGGGTACTGGATATCAATACCGGTATTGAGAGCGTGGGGTTTGTCACCCGCGGATTTAGCGCGACGGTGCTGAATTTGCTGCTGATGGCGCTGATGATCGCCCGCAGCCAGGGGAAAGCCAGCGAGGCCGAGGAGCAGCATTATCTTGATGAATTACAACGGCTGGCGGCGGCGATCCCGGATGTGATAGCTCGCACCTCGCGGTTTATCGAGCGGCATGGCGAAACGCTGCGGGGCGGCGAGCGCTTTGTCGCCACCGGCTATGGCGCGCTGGTTGGGGTGGCGAAGGAGTTCGAAACCAAATTTACCGAGACGGTGCGCGTCCCTTCCAGCGGATTTGAGCTTGAGGCCTATATGCACGGCCCCTATCTGGAGGCGAACGCCCGTCACGTGATGCTGTTTATCGAAGATGCGCCGGATGCGCGGACCCGGGCGCTGCGGGACTATATGGCGCCGTCCATTGCCCGGGCCTTTACGCTGACGCTCAGCGATGAAGAGGATGAGCAGGCGCTGGCGCTGAGCTGTCCGTGCGACCATCACCTGGCGCCGCTGCTGCTGATCGTTCCCGTCCAGATGCTGGCATGGCATACCGCCCGACTAAAAGGGATCGATCTGGCAAAACGTATTTTTGACGATTTTGACCGCGTATTAAAAAGTAAAATCTGATTATTCAGGAGAATAACTATGTTGGGTTTTAATCAGGACGAGTACCTGACCAGTGCTCGCGAGATCATCGCTGCGCGCAAACAGGCGGAAGCCGTCGCCGATGATATTTATCACAGCGGCTGTAGCGCGTTATTTTTCGCCTCGGTAGGCGGTTCTTTGGCGCCGATGATGGCAATAAATGAGTTTGCAAAAGAATTAACCAGCGTGCCGGTTTACCTTGAGCAGGCGGCGGAATTAATTCATCGTGGACACAAAAAATTAAATAAAGATGCGGTGGTGGTGACGCTATCCAAGTCCGGTGATACCAAAGAGTCGGTAGCTATTGCAGAATGGTGCAAAGCGCAGGGGATTCGCGTGGTGGCCATTACCCGTAATGCCGATTCGCCATTAGCCGAGGCCGCCAGCTGGCATATTCCGATGTGCCACAAGAACGGCGTGGAATATGAATATATGCTGCTGTACTGGTTATTCTTCCGCGTGATTTATCGTCACGGCGACTTTGCCGATTACGATCGTTTTGCCAGCCAGCTGGAACTGCTGCCGGAAAATTTATTGCAGGCTAAACGCCAGTTCGATCCGCAGGCGGATAAAATCGCCGCTCAATATCATACCAGTGATTACATGATGTGGATTGGCGGTGCGGAAATGTGGGGCGAGGTTTATCTGTTCTCGATGTGTATTCTGGAAGAGATGCAGTGGAAGCGGACCAAGTCGGTGAGTTCGGCCGAGTTTTTCCACGGCACGCTGGAGCTGCTGGAAAAAGAGGTCCCGCTGTTCCTGGTCAAAGGCGAGGGTAAATGCCGGGCGCTGGATGAGCGCGTCGAACGCTTCGCTGAGAAGATCACCGACCATCTGGTGGTGATTGACCCGCGCGACTACCCGCTGAGCGGTATTGATGACGCCTTCCGCTGGATTATGGCGCCGTGCGTGGTGTCGACCCTGCTGGTGGACAGGCTGGCGGCCCACTTTGAGCATCACACCGGCCACGACCTGAATATCCGTCGTTATTACCGTCAGTTTGATTACTAACTCTTGCCTGTAGCGGCCAGCCCGGCTGGCCGCCGCGCTATTCTCCGAGGCGCTTCCCAGAAAATCATCGCCAAAACCAACCGGGTAAAAAGCGGTGGTAGAGTCCGGCTTTCCTTCACTTTCAGGCAAGCGGATGGCCATGAAAAAACGAATGACCTCGACGCCGCACGATGCGGTGTTTAAACGATTTCTTCGCCACCCGGAGACGGCGAATGATTTCCTCACGCTGTACCTGCCGGAGGAGATCCGCCAGCAGTGTGATTTTGCCACCCTGCGCCTGGAGTCGGCGAGCTTTGTCGATGAAGATCTGCGCGCCTGGTACTCTGATGTGCTGTGGTCGGTACAAACCACCTCCGGTCCGGGGTATGTCTATGTGGTGATAGAGCATCAAAGCTCGCCGGATAATCATATGGCGTTTCGCCTGATGCGCTATGCGATTGCCGCGATGCAGCGCCACCTCGACGCCGGGCATAAAGAGCTGCCGCTGGTGGTGCCGATGCTTTTCTATCATGGCGCGACCAGTCCCTATCCTTTCTCCCTGAACTGGCTGGATGAATTTGCCGACCCGCAGATGGCTAAGACGCTGTATGGCCGCCCGTTTCCGCTGATTGACGTTACGGCGATGCCGGATGACGAGATCGTCCAGCATCGACGGGTCGCGCTGCTGGAGCTGATGCAAAAGCATATTCGCCAGCGCGATCTCAGCGGGATCACGGAGTCGTTGGCGACCCTTGTGATGCTGGGATACACTAACCGCAGACAGTTGCGAGTGCTGTTTCACTATATGCTGCAGTACGGCAATACCGCCGACCCGAGCGTGTTTCTCCGCCGGTTGGCCCGCCGTCTGCCACAGTATGAGGAGAGGTTGATGTCTATCGCTCAAAAACTTAAGCAGGAAGGTTGGCAAGAGGGGAAGCAGGAGGGAAGACAGGAAGGCCTGCAGGAAGGGAGCCGACGGGAGGCGCTACGCATTGCCAGCAGCATGCTGCAGGACGGCTTAGATAAAGAGACGGTACAGCGGATCACCGGGCTTTCGGCGGATGAATTAAAGCCGCTGCATTGTTGATATCCTGCCCCTGATACTATGGCCCGGCGTAAAAAACGCCGGGCGCGATGACTTATCCTTCGCTTTTCACCACTTTGATTTCAACCATGCCGATACCGAGCTGGCGTGGGGAGTGGCCGAGAATATTCCCCTCGTTGGTCGACTGCGGATCCGGCGGGGCAATTGTCAACGTACTGCTGCGCGACGGATTATCGAAATGCAGGGTCGTGGTGGTGACATCATTGGCCAGCGTTAGCGTTTGTTCGCTGTTGCCCACGCGTACCGGAATCGGTTTATTGGCGTTCGGCCCGTAGGCTTTGGCAGTAATCACCAGGTCGAATTTCTCCGGCAGCGGCTCTTTATATTCAATTTTCACTTCACTGCCGAGCTGCGCGTTAGACCAGCGTCCCCATGATTCCGGGCGAGAGATGCCGCTGAATTGCTTCACCTCTTCCGGCGCGCCGGCCACGTTGAACAGGAAACTGTCGGCTTTATAGCGAATATCGTTATCGACAATCTTCAGCGTATCGACGTTGCCTTTATAACGCTCCATATCGATAAGGGTATCTTTAAACGCTGTTTTGCCTTGCCACTGGGCTTTATCGACGCGCTGGACTTTTTGTTCGCCGCCCAGCTGGCCCTGCGATACGCACCAGTCGGTGGAGAGCGCCAGCTCCGGCGACCATAGCTGACCCATTTTGTAGCAGCGGTCGACCCAGACGAAGTTATCGCGCGGCGCGAAGTCGGCCAGCTGGAAGCGCAGCGGCGCGGAGTATTCGCTCTCCGGCAGCGGCTCAACGCGCTTATCGGAGATGCGCAGCAGCAGCGGCAGGCGGAAATGGCTGCCGGAGAAGGAGATCATATTCTTCTGCGAATCGACGGTGAAATTCTTCATCTCTTTGGGGAAATTCCACAGGCGGATGATATCCGGCTTCCACGCCAGCACTTTCTCTTTCATATTGAGGAAAACGGTGGAGAGCGACTCCCCGGAAAGGCTGCTGCGGCCAAGGCCAATAAAGTTATCGCCGCCAAGGATATCCAGCACCGTCGCGCCGTTATCCATGGTATTACGCTTGAGCGCCAGCGTATCCTGCTGAGGTTGATCGCCGCGCAGGACGAAAAACAGGTTGCTGCGATCCTGCTTATTCAGATAATCCCAGGCGGTGTTTTTCATCGCCAGGTGATCGGAAGAAACCACGATGACCGTGTTTTTAAACCACGGCGAGGCTTTAATCTTCTCAATTAACGCCGCAATATGCTCCTGGCTACAGGAGACGGCGCTGAAAGAGAGATTTTTTTTGCCATTTATGTCGTAGCTTTTACGCTGGCAGGTGCGGGAGATAAAGCCGTCCGGGTGATGGGTATCGACCGTCAGAGCGAACAGCGAGAAGCGTTTTCCGGATTGCGAAAGCGCCTCAAATTTTTTCCACGTCTCATCAAGGACGGTATCGTCGTAGAAGCCCCAGTCGTTACGGTAAGCTGGGTCGGCGACCGTGGTTTTTAGCTCCTCCGCGCCGTACAGATGATCGAAGCCGTGCGATTTCAAGAACACATCTTTCCCGGCGAAGCGCAGGTTCGCCCCCTGGACGAAGTAGTTTTCGTAACCGGAGTTTTTCAGGATATCGCCCAGACAGATATTCTGCGGGAAAAAGCTGGAAACTGAGGCCGAGGCGTTGCCTTCGAACGGCGCGAACAGCGGGATCCCGCACTGGGAAGCGACCATTCCGGCAATCGTGTAGTCGGTGCCGGGTAGCTGGGCGGTATTGCTGAAATCCAGCCCCTCGCTTTTCACTTTACCGAGCTCCGGGGTCAGATCCGGGAACGCGTCGTTATCAAAATAGGTGCGCTCAAGGCTTTCGCCGTAGATGTACACCAGGTTCAGTTTTGGGTTCGCGATGCTCTTTGACGGCTCTTTGTAGTAAGCCACGAAGTCAGGGTCGCCATCGCGGGACTGGGATTTGACCAGTTCGCTAATCTGGCGGAAGGCCGGACTGGCGTCCACGGACGCCAGCGCCAGGACCAGCGCCACCAGGCTGTAACCAAAGTGATGAGGATGATGACGGCGGCGGCGCAGCACCCAGCCGAGTGCGCCAAATACCGCGACCAGCGCCACGACCAGCCCAACGCCCGGCAGAATATATTTGCCCACGCCAGCGCCCGTCAGGCTGTTGGTCAACGTATAAAGTACCGCGTCATTGATACCGTCGCCGGTGAAGTAATTACTGGCGTAGAGGGTAATATTCAGAATAACGAACAGGCCCAGCACCGTGAGCGTGGCGGCGAACCACCAGGTATTACGACCGGCTTTTAACGCGTAAATCATCACCGAGGCAACAAACAGGGCGATGGATAACAACTCTGACACAGCTCATCCTCATTCACGCCAGCTGTCGGCTGGCCAGATAGATCTTTTTTCACGCTACACTGTAATTGCAGCGCAATATTGCCGCAATTGTATCGTCATGAATTTGTGCTGTGGTTCAGAATTGGTTTAGAAATCGCCATTTTTGACCCGCTTCACATCTTGTCTGCCAGGGGTTCAGAAGGAGAGATGTTAAAAAACAGAGGTTGCGGCCGCGCTGGCCAGGGTAAAGCGCCAAACGCGGCATTATGCGGCCAGGATCAGGAGAGGAAGCTAACGCCCTGTTTTAATACCAGGTCGCAGGCTTTGGTTTTCACTTTTTCCGCCAGCGGGCTACTGCCGAGGCTATTCAAATTCAGCTGCTGACCGTCTTTGCTACTCAGCAAGCCCTGAAGGCCATCAAGATAGTTGGTGTCTTCTTTTTGTTTTTCCGGCGCGCTGAGACCCAGCTTATCCAGAACCTGATTTTTAATGTTTTCGGTATTGGTTACCGAGGTCAGTTTCTGTTTCGCGCAATAAGACATAATCCCGGCGGCATTATTCATACTGCTGGAAGTCAACGACTGGCTGCCGCCGTTGAGCAAACCGGTCAGCGAAGAGAGGGACATGCCGCCGCTTTGCTGGCTACCGCTCTGGCTGCTGAGCTGGTTCGCGGCGCTGGAAAGAGAATCCTGCCAGGAGGTGGCGTGAGCGCCGAAGGTCAATAGTGCGCCGGCCACCATCGCCGTGCGGAATAACGTTTTTACCGATTTCATAGACATACTCTTCGCCGTGAGTGAACAATGCCCTGATTATAACGCCGGCAGTGTTCAGAAATATCTTAATACTCTTTGCCGGTCACGCGATCGCGGTAGCTGTCCCAGTTGAAGTTGACCCACAGACTATTGCCCAGCCGCATGCGGTCCATGACGCGCTCTCCAAGCAGCTTGTTCATCTCGTCCATGGTGCTGTTAGTCAGCATACCGGTGGGGCGCTTTGACGAAGAGCGGCGATCGACGATCTGGTTAATGATTACCTTTTCGTAGCGTGATTCCGTTTGCATCCCGATTTCGTCAATCACCAGCAGGTCGACCTTGCTCAGGTCGGTGAGAAGCTGCTCTTCGCTGGTTTCCCGGTTGCCGAAGGTATCTTTCATCGCTGACATGATATCGGCGACGGTAATAATCAACACCGACTTACCCCGCAGTAGCAGTTCGTTGCAGATAGCGGCGGCGAGGTGGTTTTTTCCGGTGCCCGGTTTGCCGGAGAAGATAAAGCTGGCGATATTGCCGTCGAACTCCTCGACGTACTGGCGCGCTCGGGACAGCGCAATCATCTGGCCTTCACACTCAACCCGGTAGTTATCCAGCGAGCAGTTCTGGTGCAGCGGTCGGATGCCGGAGCGGTTAAAGGTACGCTGCATTTTCATGGCGCGGTTTTCGCGTTCCAGCGCTTCAGACCGCAGCTTGCCCTGTTCTTTTTGCCATGCCAGTAGCTCCTCACCTGTCTTAAACGCGGGTTCGACATGGGCTGGCATCATTTTTTGCAGGCGCTTCATTAAATCGCCGACATTTTTCATGCTCATCCTCGGAATCCTCGTGGAATATGATTTTCAGGTTCGCTAATTGCGTTGACGTCACGCCGCGGCTGGCCGCCGTTGCTGGCCCGGCCAATCTGTACGCTGCGCGCCAGCTTCTGCTGCCACTGGACATGATGAAAGACTTTACCTTCCGCCTGCCAGTAGGCGACAAATGCGGCCAGCTCTTCCGGCGTAACGGGCTGGCTCAGGGCGATGCCCCACAGCGCGGCCAGACGCTGGAAATCGGCGTCCGGCTGCCAGTCGGCGTACATCGGGAATTTCCCCATCGGTACCGCAACGGGAACCGCCGTCGGCTCGTCAAAAAACTGCGCGTCGAGGGCGATATCGCTATTGGGGCGCGCCAGTTTGGCTTCCAGCTCCAGCAGCTGCGCCAGACGCTCCGGCGTCAGCGCATAGAAGGCGGGGGCATTGTTGGCAAACACGGCGACGGCGCCGCCGGCCGATTTTGCCAGTACCGCTGCGTGATCCTGCATGAAGTCATCCAGACCGCTAAAATCGGTAGTTAATATTCGTGAAGACATAAATCAATCTCAACTCTGAACAACTAAAAGGAGAGGGGTAGCTGCACACATAGTAGCATAGAGGTCGCTCAGGAAGGAGCGCCGCAGGTAACCCGGCGGCGCGGTGAATTAAACGCGCGGACGCTTGCGATACAGCCAAAGCCCCGGGATAGAAAGGCCGATCGATAATGCGCCAACGATGGATGAAGCCTTGAGAAAGTTACTCAGCAGCATAATCATCATCTCTTCCGAGTAGCCAAAATGACTGATTTTGACCGCTGAAATCATCGCGGTATAGGCGGAGATACCGGGAAACATCGGGATCACCGCCGCTACGGTGAAAATCTTTGGATGCGCCAGATACCAACGAGACCACTGGATCCCAATGCTGCCAACCAGCAGGGCGGCCATGAACGTTGCCCACTCGATATTAAAACCCGCCGTCATCATGACCATGCGCGAGCAGTGGCCGATAGCCCCCAGTAGCGCGCACCAGCGCAGCGCCCGCTGCGGGACGTTGAATACCATGGCGAACCCAACGGCGGGGATGGCTGCCAGAGCCATATCCTGCGCCAGCGCGTAGAGATACATAATTATGCCCATCCGCGTAGCCCCCACATCGTCATCGCCATCACCACGCCAATACAGGTGGCGAGCGTGAGCAGACTGGCAATGGCCCAGCGCGCCAGGCCGGTATTGATATGCCCTTTAAACATGTCGGCAACGGCGTTGATCAGCGGAAAACCGGGCACCAGCAGCAGTACGCTGGCGGCCATGGCTATCGTCGGCGTGCTGGCGAAAGCGGGCAGGCGCAGCATCAGTCCGGAGATGGTCGTTGCGACGAAGGCGGTGAGGCAGAAATTGATTTGCGGATGCATGGAGCGATGGGTGAGTACCTGACGAATATACATGGCTATCGTACTGGCGCAGAAGGTGACCAGCGCGCCGTCCCAGCCGCCGTTGTTAAGCTTGCAAAAGCAGGCGCAGGAGAGGCCGACCATTAACACCAGCAGCCAGCGTGGATAGCGCAGCGGTTTGATTTGCGCGAATCGTTTTTCGACATCCTTATAATCCAGCAGCTTATGCTCCGCCATAATCACAATATGCTGAACTTCCGTGACGACGTGCATGTTGATGCCGCGATCGGTGTTTTTTCGCGTTGAAGTCAGGCATTCGCCATCTTTGATGGTGGTGAGCACAATCGCATTGGAAGAGATGGCGCTTTCAACGCTATCCATCCCCAACGCCAGGCCCAGACGAGTTGAAAGCTCCTCAACCAGCGCGCTTTCCGCGCCATGCTGTAATAAGAAAAGACCACATTGAATGCACAAGCGCGTGATTGCGCGCTGGGTTGCCCGATCTGCTTGCATAAATACCTGCTGTCCGTGATGCCCGATGCCGTAGTGTCTGGCGATACTTTTACCTGAAGTCGTGCTTTCTCTGAGCGGTCAGGATCAAACAATGTGTAAAAAAACACCCGTTCTGCGGGCTCCGTGAAAATTTGAACTCAGCCACACTTCCGTAAAATTGGTGAAAAGTACAATTTTTGCGCCATTTTCTCCCTTCTTTTTCCCGGCAGACTTATCAAAAATGCAAATTCAAACTTTTAATAAACAAAAAACAAACAAATAATTAACTTTGCTGAGGCAATCCTATGAAAACACAGGTGGCGATTATCGGCGCGGGTCCATCCGGGCTCCTGTTGGGGCAGCTATTACATCACGCCGGGATTCAGACCGTGATCCTTGAGCGGCAGACGCCCGAGTATGTACTGGGGAGGATCCGCGCGGGCATTCTGGAAAGCGGAACGGTAGAGCTGCTGCGCGAAGCCGGGGCGGCCCGGCGAATGGATGCTGAAGGCCTGATCCATCATGGGGTCGAGTTTCTGTTTGAAGGCAAACGCGTACCGGTTGCGCTGACGGAGCTGACGGAAGGCAAAAGCGTGATGGTATACGGCCAGACTGAGGTGACGCGGGATTTAATGGCGGCGCGGGCGGAAAGTGGCGCCCCGACGATTTATGGCGTTAGCGACGTCACAATTAATGATGCCAAAAGCGATAGACCGTCGGTCTCTTTTGCCTGTAACGGAGAAAACCACCGCCTGGAGTGCGATTTTATTGCCGGTTGCGACGGCTTTCACGGCGTGTCCCGGCAGAGCATTCCGGCAGGGGTTCTGAAAGAGTACGAGAGCGTCTGGCCGTTTGGCTGGCTGGGACTGCTGGCCGACACGCCGCCGGTAAATCCGGAGCTGATTTACGCTCACCACGAACGCGGGTTTGTGTTGTGTAGTCAGCGCTCACTAACCAGAAGCCGCTATTATCTGCAGGTACCGCTTAGCGAAAAGGTAGAGGCTTGGTCTGATGAGCGCTTCTGGAATGAGCTTAAACGGCGTCTCCCTGATGAGTTGTCCAGCAAGTTAGTAACGGGTCACTCACTGGAGAAGAGCATCGCGCCGCTGCGCAGCTATGTGGTAGAGCCGATGCAGTACGGCAAACTATTTCTGCTGGGAGATGCGGCGCATATCGTACCGCCTACCGGGGCAAAAGGGCTGAATCTCGCGGCGTCCGACGTGAACTATTTATGGCGGATCCTGCGCGAGTATTATCACCATGGCCGCGTTGACCTCTTAGCCAGCTACTCGCGTTTGGCGCTGGATCGGGTGTGGAAGGGGGAGCGATTCAGCTGGTTTATGACGCGTCTGCTGCATGATTTTCCGCAGCAAAGCGAGTTCGACAGAAAAATGCAGGCGGCGGATCGTCGTTATTATCTGCAATCACGCGCGGGGTTAACCACTATCGCTGAAAACTATGTTGGTCTGCCGATGGAGCGCGTGGTGTAACACCCAAAATATCAGGAGGCGTGATGCAGGCAGTGAGCACCATTCCCGTTTTCAAACTGTATGGCGAAGAGCAGGGCTGGCCAACGCCCGAACTTCTGCACTGTGAGTCGATACTCCAGCGCAGCCATCTTTATGAATGGCATATCCGCGTGCATCAGCATGCTGAGCTGGTGCAACTGCTGTACCTGCATAAAGGGCGGGCGGAAATTGAAATCGAAGGAACAACCACCGTGATGGTGGAATCCTGTATTCAGGTTGTTCCGGCGCTATGTATTCATGGATTTCGATTTTCGCCGGGCACGGAAGGATACGTTTTATCCCTGGCGTTACCCCTGCTCAGGAGGGTTGAGAATCAGTTTGGTCGCCAGTTGGATCTCCTCGGCCAGCCGCAGTGTGTGCCGGTAAAAGCCTCCCGAGGCCATATTCGGGCGCTGTTTACCGCTTTGCGAGAAGAGTACCGTGAGGAATATGATGCGCGTGAAATGATGCTGCATTCACTGCTGGGAGCGCTGTTGGTCTGGCTGAATCGGCAATATCGCCCGCAGCCGATAGCGGAGGACAAAGCGGAACGCAAGCGTAGCGTGATGCGCCATTTCTCTCGTCTTATAGAAAGCCATTATCGCGAACATCTGCCCTTAGCCGGATATGCCAGTCGGGTGGGGGTATCCGCGACCCATTTAAATTATTTGTGCCATGAATTTTATGGCTGCAGTGCGCTGGGCGTTTTACATCAAAGGTTGATGCTTGAGGCGCGGCGCAACCTGCAGTATACCAGCATGACTATTGCGCAACTTTCTGATTACTTGGGGTTTAATGACGCGGCCTATTTTTCTCGTTTCTTTCGTCGCTATAGCGGTGAATCCCCAAAAGCATTTAGGAAAAAAATAAAATAAAGAAATCTTTATTTAATATATCTTAAGTTAGCGTATCTAACGACGATGTTAACCATTTCTAATTTATTGATGACAACCACCTGTGTTAATGTTAATCATTGGCATGGATAACAGCAATATGTTACTCCTCATTATATAAGTTGGCTTTAGGGTGCGAAATAGCGTACCCGCCAGGGACGATAAAGATTCATTTTGGCAAAATAATTATGATGGCTATTAAATTATTCATCCGATTGTTTTGCGCCGGCGGTGAATCTTCGACAGGAAGCGGAGGGTTTATGTTACCAGGACAGGGTAAGTTCGGCATTATTATCAGTAGAATACCGGTGATGCAGTCCGGTTTGAAGGCCATCGTTGGGGAGCATCTCCCTGATTATGAATTGAGTTTTTGTCGTTCTCAGGATGAGCTAACCCTGCTGCAATTGCGCCGCGCAGTGTTGGTTATCGCTGATCTTTCCGGTGAAATAGAGCATCCAGGAAATATTTGTGAACACTACTACTCTTTAATGACCCAATACAGGGATATACACTGGGTCTTTATGGTAGGTAGCACCTGTTTTCCGTTAGCCGTTCAATTATTAATGCGTCCCGAAAGTACGTTAATTTCAGACAGCGAGCCGGTAAAACGCCTTATCGAAGTGGTTCGCGCCGGTGGTCTTGCCGCTGAGCGTATTAGCCAGACGTTGTTTTCTCCTGAAGTTGAACGCATCGGTGAAGAACAGCAAAAGATGGTCATTTTGACTCTTTCTGAGCGTAAGGTATTGAGGCTGCTTGCAAAAGGGTGGGGAATTAATCAAATTGCTGCTTTATTGAAGAAGAGCAATAAAACCATAAGTGCGCAGAAAAATAGTGCTATGCGCCGCTTATCTCTGCGTAGTAATGCAGAGATGTATGCCTGGATTAATAGTGCACAGGGAATGAAGGAGCTGAATATTTATTCAGCCTATGGAGATCAAACAGAATGGAAAAAGACTTCACAACACGATATATCGCTATCGTAGAGAAATGTGCGATGACGGAAGTGGCTCTTCGCCACATCTTACTTAATGAAAGTGGTAAGAATTATCGTATTCAATTCTTTAAAGATACTAAAGCATTAAAACGAGAGTTTCAGTCTGAAGATTTTTCTGCGATTATTTTTTCCCTTTCAGGGAACCGCAGGTCCCGTCTTGAAAGTTTGCTCTTTCTCCATGAGATCGCGCGTTATTGCCCCGAAACGCAAAGAATTGTCCTGGCTAATGATGAAGCGGAAATGCGTTTGGTTAGCCATTTGACGCCTTCCCGTTTACACGGCATTCTGAATAAATCGGCCTGTCGGATCCAACTGCAGGAATATTTGCTTCAGCTTCTCGAACATAGCTACCAGACTAATGAGGGATCGGTATGTCAAAAGCAGAACATTTCTAGCCAAATTTTGAGCCCAACGGAACATACCATCCTACGATATATGTCTTATGGCTACTCATTACCTGAAATAGCGACACAGCTGGAAAGAAATATTAAAACGATTCGGGCCCATAAGTTCAATGCCATGACCAAGCTTGGCGTCAGTTCTGATATAGGACTACTGAGCGCGGCAGACATTTTAATGCGCCTGTCGGCGAATAATGACGATGCCAGAGTTATGCGCCTTGCTCAGTAGCGCCAATGGTCTATTAAAGACAAACATCAATCCACTTAGCATCAGTCAACTGCGCCATCCGCTCGGGTGAAATGCGAACGGCGCTATGAATTGATCCTGCTGCTGGCAGCACTTCCGGGTACTGCCTCAGTGAGATATCGCAGTACACCGCCAGCGGAACTTCCAGACCAAAGGGGCACACGCCGCCAATGGGGTGTCCCGTTAGCGTAATGACCTCATCGCTGCTGAGCATGCGCGCTTTGGCGCCAAATGCCTCCTTTAGTTTTTTATTATCCAGGCGTGCATCGCCTTTTGCGACAACGAGCACAACCCTTTCTTTTATTTTTAAAGACAGGGTCTTGGCTATTTGCCCGGGTTCAACATTATGTGCCGCTGCGGCTAACGCTACCGTGGCCGTGCTCTGAGTAAGTTCGATGATTTCGATATCGGGGGCGCGCTCAGCAAAAAACTGCCGCACGGACTGCAGACTCATTGGAATCTCCTGATTAAGGCTTGTTAAAAATCTGTCACAAGCTTCGCAAAGTGTAAATATCTCTCGTTGATAATCAAGATTCTTTCTAATTTCTGGATCTCCTTCACATTCGCCGCAACCGGTTACTGTAACCGGTTGCGGTTATTCATGGAGACATGAATACTGACAAGGTAACTTCCCTGCGTCACCTATAACAAAAGAGCCGAAGATGAATCGAACGTACCTGAGCACTAAAGCCTGCGGGTTATCAAATCTGGTCGCCCACTCGCAGAAGCAGATTCATCACAGCGGCAGGATAATCGTTGTTGGGCCTGTTCATCTAGCCTGTCAGGAGGGCTGCTATGTCTGCTAACCATGCTGCATTTAATCTGATATTTCGCTTCGTAGAAAATTACATCAGCCCTGTCGCCGGGCGCATCTCATCTCAGCGCCATGTGATGGCTATCCGCGACGGTTTTATCTCCGCCATGCCGTTTATGATTGTCGGCTCTTTTCTGCTGGTATTCGCTTATCCGCCGTTTTCACCGGATACCACATGGGGATTTGCCCGCGCCTGGCTGGATCTGGCAAAAGAGTTTGAAGGGCGAATTCTGACGCCGTTCGATATGACGATGGGTATTATGTCGATCTACATTTGCGCCGCGATCGCCTATAACCTCGGCAAGCATTACGAAAAAACCAATCAGCTCGACCCCTTTATGTGCGCCATGCTGTCGATTATGGCCTTCCTGCTGGTGGCGGCGCCAAAAACGAACGGCAACCTGCCGGTAGATAGCCTGGGAGGAACCGGGATATTTACGGCGATTCTTGTAGCGGTCTACTGCGTTGAAATGATGCGTTTCCTGAAAGCGCATAATATTGGTATTCGCCTGCCGGATCAGGTGCCGCCGATGATCAAAAACTCATTTGATCTGCTGATCCCGGTACTGGTTGTCGTCCTGACGCTATATCCCCTGAGCCTGCTTATTCAGCATCATTTTGATATGCTGATCCCTCAGGCCATCATGGCTATCTTTAAACCGCTGGTTTCCGCAGCCGACTCGTTACCCGCCATTTTATTGGCGGTTCTGGTGGGCCACCTGCTGTGGTTTGCGGGTATCCACGGTGCGGCTATTGTTTCCGGCATGCTGCAGATGTTCTGGCTCACTAACCTCGGCATGAACCAGCAGGCTCTGGCGCAGGGGGCGCCGCTGCCGCATATCTTTATGGAAGCGTTCTGGACATTTTTTATTGTGATTGGCGGTTCAGGAGCGACGATGGGGCTGGTGTTCTGCTATCTGCGTAGCCGCTCCGCGCATCTGCGGTCGATTGGCCGCCTGAGCGTGGTGCCAAGCCTGTTTAACATCAACGAGCCGGTCATTTTTGGCACGCCTATTGTGATGAACCCGGTGTTCTTTATTCCCTTCCTGCTGGCGCCGATGGTTAACGCCGTACTGGCCTGGGCTGCCATGAAGATGGATCTCATTGGTCGGGTGATTTCGGTTGTGCCGTGGACCGCCCCGGCACCGATTGGCGGCGCATGGGCGCTGGGTTGGGATTTCCGGGCGGCGATTCTGGTGGTTGTCCTCGCGTGCGTTTCCGCGATTATCTACTTCCCCTTCTTCAAGGTTTATGAGAAACAGCTGTTAGCGCAGGAGGCCGAAGAGGCGCAGCGCATTGCGGAAGAGAGCCAGCAGACGGCATAAAAGCAAACGGGCGGCTGAAATAGCCGCCCGTTGTCGTTATCAAAAGATCATTTCAGCGTGCAGTCCCCGCACTGCTGCACATCCGGCAGGCGATAGCGCTGGCAGCAGGTGCGGCGCACAAGCTGTCCTTCACGTAAAACCACGGTTCGCCACAGCGGATTATCCTCGCCGTTGGATAGCTGTTTTTCGAAGAAGCAGCGCTGGCGCAGAGCGGCCACTTTTTCATCTCCCAGCAACGTTTTCATTTCTCCCAGATACCAGTTAATCAGGTAGCCAGTATTGTTCCAGATAAGTTTGCCATTAATATCGCCGGTGGCTTCAAGCGCCTGCACGACGGGTTGTAAAGCCGTGGTGACCAGCTTTTCCATCCGGGACTGCGCGGACTCTGTCGGGGAAGTACCTGCTGAATGAACATCAATCCAGAAACAGGCGGCGCGGCCTGACTCATGAAACTCGACGCGCACATGTTCCGGCGCCAGGCTAATGGCGCGTTCTTCGCTCAACAGCGCCAACATTAAAGGGGGCACCAGTAAACCGATGTACCATTGCGCCCAGAGGGACAGCAGCGGTTTTTGCTCACGGGGTTGACCGGGCTGGTGACGATAAATATGGTCGGACCAGGTCGCGATGAACGAACTCAGCGTCGCGGGCTGTGACCACTCAGCCAGAGTTAGCGCATGGGGAGGGGCTTCTTCATTCAGACGGAGAAAATCCAGCAAATGGGGACGTAACGCGCTAATTTTGTCGCGTATCGAATTTGCCAGTTCACGCTCAGCCGAAGGGAGCGGGGCCCGCCAGATGATCTCAGTATTGAATGCGAGTGAACGGTAAGCCATCGAGTGCCAGATACAAATCTAAATGATAATGATTTCTGATACTAATGCCGTGGTCCCGGCTTGGCAAGTGATTTGTCCGCGCGGCGACTCTTGCCGCGCGGTAAAGGATTAGCTGGCGAGAATGATGTTTCTTCCCATGTTTTTGGCTTCGTAGAGCGCGTTATCCGCCCGTTTCAGGGCGCTGTCGATATCAGCATCCACCAGCGGCGTCATACCGATACTAATGGTCACATTGGTCGCGACGCTTTCGTTAAACATATGCGGGATTTTCAGATCGTAGACCCGCTGACGGATGCGCTCTGCGGCCTGAAGGGCGTTCTCCGCGCTGCTGCTGGTCAACAGCACCATGAACTCTTCGCCGCCAAAGCGGGCTACGATATCGCGTGAGCGTACGGCGTTACGAATGGCGGCGGAAACCTGAATTAATGCCTGGTCGCCCATCATATGCCCATAGTGGTCGTTGTAGGCTTTGAAATGGTCAATATCCAGCAGCAGGACGTAATGTCCGGCGCTGTCCAGAGAGAGAACGGTATCCAGACGATTTTGTAAACCCCGACGGTTATACAAGCCGGTAAGCGGATCCAACATACTGAGATCGTTAAGGGTATTACGTTCCTTCAGCAGCTTATCCATTAGTCCCTGGGTGAATATATCGCTGCGTTTCTGAATTAAGCTTTGCAGGGTGATACCCGCAATAGGCAACAAGAAGCACCAGGACATGCGCAACCATTGTTCTCCGCCGCCAAGAATCAGGCAGGTAAAGTAGGTTGGTAAAGAGTGCAAAGTAAAGCCAATGATATTGCTGGAAAAAGCAATAGTGCCAATAAATAACACGCTTAATAAGGCGATCACCAGGTAGTTAAAATGCGGCGGACCCATCATCATTGCTTTTAGCGCAACGTGCCATGCCCAAAGCAGGCCAAATATCAGAGAAATAACCGGAATATTTATTTTGTGCTGAGCGAACTTACAGTGCCACAGCAGCAGGACCGTGCTGCAGGCAACAATCAGAAAACAGGGCAGAGTAAACGTGATGACGGTGAAGAGCGGGCTGACAAGGGATAAGAAAGATGAAACTAAATTAAGCAGTAAAAATAGCCGTAAGGAATACTGATATTTCTGTTCGTAATGGGAGCGCCAGGATTGTGCAGTCATGTCGGAGTTGTCATTATTAATCGTTAAAATTCAATGTGATGTTAGTTTGAAGTGAATAATAAAAAACAGTGCGCAAAATAAGGTTTTTACGAAATAATCAGATTATTTAATATATAATTTCTTTTGCTTAATTTATCACCTTCATGAATGTATGTCATTACTGCAAACGTAAAGAATAAAGGCTTCCCGTTTCCCTGACATGACAAATGATAAAAACTACCATATGATATTGGTTATCATTATCGTTACGAGAGGCGAAAACATGTTGCAGCGAACTTTAGGGAGTGGATGGGGCGTGGTGCTCCCCGGCGTACTGATTGCCGCGCTTGGGTTTGCCGATTTGTCGGTTGATGCCTGGCGCGCATTGGTGGCGCTGGGAATGCTTATGTCAGCGATGATGATTTGGCACCGTCAGCTGCGACATTTCGTTTTGCTGCCGTCATGCGTGGCGTTAGTCAGTGGAATGATGCTGATTATAATGAATGTCAAGCTGATGGGATAAAGCAGAAGGGATAAGAATATTGGTGCGAGGGGGGGGACTTGAACCCCCACGTCCGTAAGGACACTAACACCTGAAGCTAGCGCGTCTACCAATTCCGCCACCTTCGCACAGTATTCTTAATTTTTGATATCGCCTCGTTGGTGCGAGGGGGGGGACTTGAACCCCCACGTCCGTAAGAACACTAACACCTGAAGCTAGCGCGTCTACCAATTCCGCCACCTTCGCCCAGTGCGAGCAATATCAACGTGGATTATGGTGCGAGGGGGGGGACTTGAACCCCCACGTCCGTAAGGACACTAACACCTGAAGCTAGCGCGTCTACCAATTCCGCCACCTTCGCATACCATCGACACTATGAAAGTATCGTTACCACGGAGGCGCATTCTAGTGGTTTTCAGCTATTCGTCAATAGTTAATTGTATCAGTTGGATTGATTGTTGCAAAAATGGGCGGTCAGAGAGGGGAAACATCGGCGACCAGCGGCTGCTGGCGCCGAAAAAAACGAGGTTATTTCTTCGCCTGACGCGTCATCACCGTTCGGTAGACCTTAAAGCGGCCCGTTTGAGCAATCACTTCATGGAAGCCGAAGATCTCATCCAGCACGTTCGGGTAGGGCAGGAAGGCGTTGGCGACAATGCGGAGCTCTCCGCCGCTGTTGAGATGACGAACGGCGCCGCGGATCAGGGTTTGCGCGGCTTCCAGGCTGGTCTGCAGACCGTCGTGGAAAGGCGGGTTGGAGATGATCATGTCGAAACGGCCGTTTACTTCGGAGAACACGTTGCTGGCGAACACTTCCCCTTCGATGCCGTTAGCGGCGAGCGTAGCGCGACTGGCTTCTACTGCCGGCGCGCTGACGTCGCATAACGTTAAGCGAACTTTAGGCGAGTGGCTGGCCAGCACGGTTGCCAGCACGCCAGCGCCGCAGCCGACGTCCAGCACTTTACCTTTGGTATGCGGGGTGAGCGTGGAAAGCAGCAGCTGGCTACCAATATCCAGCCCGTCGCGGCTGAAGACGCCGGGAAGCGTTTTAATCGTCAGATTCTCCAGCGGGTACTCGCCCCAGTACTGTTCGGGATCGAACGTGGGCTGTTTCTCCAGACGACCGTGATACAGGCCACAGCGGCGCGCGCTGTCGATTTTGCTCAGCGGCGCATACTCCGCCAGCATCTGTTCGGCGCTGCGTACGCCGCTGCGGTTCTCGCCAACCACGAAAATATCAATACCGGTCGGCAGCAGCGAAAGCAGGTTCATCAGCTGAAACTGCGCTTCCGGTTTATTCTTTGGCCAGTAGTAGATCAGCGTATCGCAATCGGCGACATCGCCGGCCTCTGCGACCAGGCTATAGCGGGCATTTTCGCCCATCTGGCGGCTCAGTACCTGCCAGTGGTGGAACTGCTGGGTATGGGCGCGGCTGGCGGCCGTGTCCAGACGTGCGGGCAGGTCATCCTGCAGGTCACCGGCAAACAGAACGCGGGCGGACTCGAAATCATCACTGTGGCGCAGCAAGACTTCACTTGCCGGGGTAAAAGCGGACATGAAACACTCCTTCATTGAGACTGGCGCCGATTATACACGTTATCTTTCAGGCTGCCTCTTTGTTGGCGGTGGGACGCGCTCCGACCGCCGCGTAGTTTGTTGGCGCAGATACGACGGATTTGCTATATTGCGCGCTTAATTAACAGGAGTGTTTCGCTATGACATCCCGACGAGACTGGCAATTACAGCAGCTGGGCATCACCCAGTGGTCGCTGCGTCGTCCTGGGGCGTTACAGGGTGAAATCGCTATCTCGCTTCCTGGACATATTCGCCTGGTGATGGTGGCGGAAGAACCGCCATTGCTGAGCGAACCGCTTATCAGCGATATTCTGCGCGCGCTGGCCCTGACGCCGGAGCAGGTGATGCAGCTGACGCCTGAGCGCGTTGCGATGCTGCCTCAGGACGCACGCTGTAATAGCTGGCGGCTGGGCACCGACGCGCCGCTACCGCTGGCGGGCGCACAGATCGCCACGCCCGCTTTCGATGAACTTCAGACCAGTACGCCTGCCCGCATGGCGCTCTGGCAACAGATTTGCGCACATGAACACGATTTCTACCCTCAACCCGGCTGATTTGCCCCGCGCCTGGCAAATTGAAACGCGCGCCCACGCTTTTCCGTGGAGCGAGCAGACGTTTGCCAGTAATCAGGGCGAGCGCTATCTGAATCTTCAACTGTCCGTGGACGGCGTGATGGCGGCTTTTGCCATTACGCAAATCATCCTCGACGAGGCGACGCTGTTCAATATCGCCGTCGACCCCGCGTTTCAGCGTCGCGGTCTGGGCAGGGAACTGCTGGAACAGGTGATTGATGAGGTCGAAAAACGCGGCGTCGTCACGCTGTGGCTGGAGGTGCGCGCGTCTAACGTCGCCGCCATCGCGCTCTATGAAAGCTTAGGCTTTAACGAGGCGACGATTCGCCGCAACTATTACCCCACGGTCGACGGACGTGAGGACGCAATCATTATGGCACTGCCAATCAGTATGTAAGACAAGGTGATACGATGAAGTGGGACTGGATTTTCTTTGATGCCGATGAAACGTTATTTACGTTTGACTCGTTTAGCGGCCTACAGCGGATGTTTCTCGACTATAGCGTGACGTTCTCCGCAGAGGATTTTCAGGACTACCAGGCCGTGAATAAGCCGCTGTGGGTGGATTATCAGAACGGCGCCATTACTTCGCTTCAGCTGCAGCATCAGCGCTTTGACGGTTGGGCGGAGCGCCTGAATGTCCCTCCCGGCGAGCTGAACGCCGCGTTTATGAACGCGATGGCGGAAATCTGTTCGCCGCTGCCGGGGGCCGTATCGCTGCTCGACTCGCTGCAGGGGAAGGTGAAAATGGGCATCATCACCAACGGTTTTACCTCGCTACAGCAGACGCGTCTTGAACGTACCGGTTTACGCGATCACTTTGATTTGTTGATTATCTCCGAAGAGGTTGGGGTGGCTAAGCCGGATGCGCGTATTTTTGACTATGCGCTGGCGCAGGCGGGCAACCCCGATCGTTCGCGGGTGCTGATGGTTGGCGATACCGCTGAGTCTGATATTCGCGGCGGCGTAAATGCCGGCCTGGCGACCTGCTGGTTCAACCCCCATCAACGCGAGCTGCCCGCGGACCTCCGCCCGGACTGGACGGTCACCTCTTTGAGCGAACTGGAGCAACTCCTGTGTAAACACTGATTGCCTCCCCCCCATTGATGGGTAAAATAGCCGCAATTTTTTCGTATTCAACATGCGCGGCGCGTTGCCGCTTACTCAAGAAGATTGAATTATGACGTTGTCTCCTTATTTGCAGGAGGTGGCCAAGCGCCGCACTTTTGCCATTATTTCTCACCCGGATGCCGGTAAAACGACCATTACTGAAAAGGTTCTGTTATTCGGACAGGCGATTCAGACCGCCGGTACGGTAAAAGGCCGCGGCTCCAGCCAGCATGCAAAATCTGACTGGATGGAGATGGAAAAGCAGCGCGGTATCTCCATCACCACGTCCGTGATGCAGTTCCCCTATCACGACTGCCTGGTTAACCTGCTGGATACCCCGGGGCACGAAGACTTCTCCGAAGATACCTACCGTACCCTGACGGCGGTGGACTGCTGCCTGATGGTTATCGATGCCGCAAAAGGCGTCGAGGATCGTACCCGTAAGCTGATGGAAGTCACCCGTCTGCGCGATACGCCGATCCTGACCTTTATGAACAAACTCGACCGCGACATCCGTGACCCGATGGAGCTGCTGGATGAAGTGGAAAACGAGCTGAAAATCGGCTGCGCGCCGATCACCTGGCCGATTGGCTGCGGCAAACTGTTCAAGGGCGTTTACCATCTTTATAAAGATGAAACCTACCTGTATCAGACCGGTAAAGGCCACACCATCCAGGAAGTGCGCATCGTGAAAGGGTTAGACAACCCGGAGCTTGATGCGGCGGTGGGTGAAGACCTGGCGCAGCAGCTGCGCGATGAGCTGGAGCTGGTGCAGGGCGCGTCTAACGAGTTCGATAAAGAGCTGTTCCTGGCGGGCGAAATTACCCCGGTATTCTTCGGAACCGCGCTGGGTAACTTTGGCGTCGATCATATGCTGGACGGTTTAGTGGAGTGGGCCCCTGCGCCGATGCCGCGTAAAACCGACACCCGCACGGTGGAAGCCTCGGAAGATAAGTTCACCGGCTTCGTGTTTAAAATTCAGGCTAACATGGACCCGAAACACCGCGACCGCGTGGCCTTTATGCGCGTGGTTTCCGGTAAGTACGAGAAGGGCATGAAGATGCGCCAGGTGCGTATCGGCAAGGACGTGGTGATCTCCGACGCGCTAACCTTTATGGCCGGCGACCGTTCGCACGTGGAAGAAGCGTATCCGGGCGATATCCTTGGCCTGCATAACCACGGCACCATCCAGATTGGCGATACCTTCACCCAGGGCGAAATGATGAAGTTCACCGGTATCCCGAACTTCGCGCCGGAACTGTTCCGCCGTATTCGCCTGAAAGATCCGCTCAAGCAGAAGCAGCTGCTGAAAGGACTGGTACAGCTCTCGGAAGAGGGCGCGGTGCAGGTATTCCGGCCGATCGCCAATAACGATCTGATCGTCGGCGCGGTGGGCGTGCTGCAGTTTGACGTGGTTGTCGCTCGTCTGAAGAGCGAATACAACGTCGAGGCGATTTATGAGTCCGTCAACGTCGCGACCGCACGCTGGGTGGAATGCAGCGACGCGAAGAAATTTGAAGAGTTCAAGCGTAAGAATGAAATTCAGCTGGCGCTGGATGGCGGCGATAACCTGACTTATATCGCCCCGACCATGGTGAACCTGAATCTGACGCAGGAACGTTACCCAGACGTCCAGTTCCGTAAAACCCGCGAGCACTAATCCTCTTTGGAGCGCGGTTTTCGCCGCGCTCCACGCCATTTTCCCCTCGGTTTGCCCTTTCTGGAAAGTTCTTAATTCTTACCGTTTTGCGCGCTTTTTTACCCGTTAATGCCGCACTCTTCCGTGTATCTACTACATTTAATAAGTAATTTTTGGAATCCTGGCTTAATAGACTACTTATTTTGCTTTACCTGCTTAGATATAACGAGGAACGACGATGACAAGACTTAAGAGCGGCAAGACACTCCTGGCCCTCTTCCTGGGCTCAGCAATAATCAGCGCTTCGGCGTATGCAGAAAACTCGACCGTAGACAGCGCGAAATCTGCAGCAAGCAATGCCGGGCAAGCCGTCGATAATTCGATGAACAAAGTCGGGAATTTTATGGACGACAGCACCATCACCGCCAGGGTGAAAGCGGCGCTGATCGATCATAAAGATATTCGCAGCACCGATATCTCTGTGAAAACTGAAGATAAAGTCGTCACCTTAAGCGGGACGGTTGATAGTTCAGAACAGCACCAGCAGGCGCTTAGCGTCGCGAAGGCGGTTGAAGGCGTGAGCTCCGTTAACGATAAGCTTAGCGTGCAGAACGAAAAATCTGCTTCGCTGAAGGGCTATGCCGGCGACACGGCGGTGACCAGCGAGATCAAAGCTAAATTGCTGGCTGACGATATCGTTCCGTCGCGAAACGTGAAGGTAGAGACCACCGATGGCGTTGTACATCTATCCGGTACGGTCGCATCCAGTAAGCAGTCGGAGCGGGCGGAAGGTATTGCGAAAGCTGTATCCGGCGTCAAAAGCGTGAAGAACGACCTTAGCGTCAAATAAATCTATTCATTAAAAAAATTATTCTGCGGCCTTTCCGCAGGATGTGTAGCACCACAGGGTTGTGTATGCGCGGCCTGAGTGCGCAGAAAATCGACCGTCATTAACTATGGTAAGGAGAGACGTATGTTTAGATGGGGCATTATTTTTCTGGTGATCGCGTTAATTGCCGCCGCTTTGGGCTTTGGTGGCCTGGCTGGTACCGCTGCCTGGGCTGCGAAAATTGTCTTCGTTGTCGGTATTATCCTGTTCCTGGTCAGCCTGTTCACCGGCCGTCGGCGTCCCTAGACGTTAACGTGTGAAATACCGTCTTACATAAAGCCAGTCAATGTGACTGGCTTTCTCGGTTTCAGGGCGTTAAAAAATGCGTTACCTTTGTTTTTATAATAAGCAGGACAGGAAAGCAGGGTGGGGCAGCGAATTCCCGTTACGTTGGGCAACATTACGCCGTTATCTGTTAAACCCTTCCAGCCGGGCAGGCTTGCTCTGGTGTGCGAAGGCGGGGGACAGAGAGGGATTTTTACCGCCGGGGTGCTGGACGAATTCATGCGCGCGGGATTTAACCCGTTCGATATGATGTTTGGCACCTCTGCCGGGGCGCAAAACCTGTCGGCCTATCTGTGCAACCAGCCCGGCTATGCCCGTAAGGTGATCACCCGCTACACCACCGCCCGCGAGTTTTTCGACCCGATGCGTTTTGTGCGCGGCGGAAATCTTATCGATCTCGACTGGCTGGTCGACAGCACCGCGAAAAAAATGCCGCTGGCGATGGCCTATGCTGAAGATCGTTTTGCCCAGGGCAAAGAGTTCTGGATGTGCGCCTGTCGCGGCGATGATTACACGCCAAACTACTTCTCCCCAACCCAGCAGACCTGGCTTGACCTGATTCGCGCCTCCAGCGCCATTCCCGGTTTTTACCGCAGCGGCGTACTGCTGGACGGCGTGAGCTATCTCGACGGCGGCGTCAGCGATGCGATCCCCGTGCAGGAGGCCGCCCGTCGCGGGGCGCAAACCATCGTGGTGATCCGCACCGTACCGTCCCAGATGTACTACACCCCGCAGTGGTTTAAGCGGATGGAGCGCTGGCTCGGCGAAAGCAGCCTGCAGCCGTTTGTGAATCTGGTGCAGCACCACGAAACCACCTATCGCTCCACCCAGGAGTTCATTGAAAAACCGCCGGGTAAGCTGAGAATTCTGGAGATTTATCCGCAGAAGCCGTTGAAGAGTATGGCGTTAGGCAGCCGTCTGCCGGCGTTGCTGGAAGACTACAAGACCGGGCGCCAGTGCGGGCGCTATTTCCTCGCCACCGTCGGCAAACTGCTGGCCGACAGACCGCCGCTGCTGCGCCATGCGCCGCGTATTGCGGTGCCGAAAACGGTGGTTATCCCGCCGGCGCCGGTGGCCAATGAGATCCCCCAGGCTCCGGTTATCGCGGCCGTGCAGGCCAATGATGCCAGCTTTGAGAGTGAGGATCTGGCGTGACCCTGCGATTTATTGATACCCACTGCCATTTCGATTTCCCCCCGTTCACCGGTGACGAAAGCGCCAGTATTGCCCGGGCGGTGCGGGCTGGCGTGACGCAGATCGTGGTGCCCGCGACGGAAGCGGATAACTTTGACCGCGTGTTAGCGCTGGCAGAGAAGCATAGCGAGCTCTACGCCGCCCTGGGCCTCCACCCGATAGCGATTGAGCGGCATGGCGCCGACAGCCTTGAACGGCTTGAGCGCTGTCTGGCGAAACGCGATGCTAAGCTGGTCGCGGTCGGGGAGATAGGTCTCGATCTCTATCGCGAAGATCCGCAGTTTGAGCGCCAGCTTTCTGTATTTGAGGCGCAACTACGTCTGGCGAAACGCTACGATTTGCCGGCGATCCTCCACTCCAGACGCACTCACGATAAGCTGGCGATGCTGCTGAAAAAACACGCTTTACCGCGAACCGGCGTGGTCCACGGTTTTGCCGGCAGCCTTCAGCAGGCGGAGCGGTTTGTGCAACTGGGCTATAAGATTGGCGTTGGCGGCACCATTACCTACCCGCGCGCCAGCAAGACCCGCGATGTGATGGCGCAGCTGCCGCTTTCGGCGCTACTGCTGGAGACCGATGCGCCGGATATGCCGTTGAACGGTTTCCAGGGGCAGCCGAACCGGCCCGAACAGGCGGCGCGCGTCTTCTCCACCCTATGCGAGCTGCGCCCTGAGCCCGCGGAAGTGATAGCTAATACCCTGATAGATAATACAAAAGAGATTTTTTCCCTTCAGTAACGTCTTACTGAGTGACCTGTGTCTCATTCCTGCCTTTTTATCTCATTGTTTTGCTTAAAATGTGTGAGCTGAAATAAGCGTGATGGTTTCATGCCGTTATAATCGCGGGGTTTTAGACTGAACTATCAATACACAGGGACTCTGTATGCAAATTATCATGGGACTTATTGGCATGGTGGTGCTGTTAGCCATCGCTGTGCTCCTCTCCAGTAATCGAAAAGCCATCAATCTGCGCACCGTCCTTGGCGCCTGGATTATCCAGGTCGGGATCGGCGCGTTAATTCTTTATGTACCGGCCGGGCGTACGGCGCTGTTGGCCATATCGAACGGCGTTGCCAACGTGATTGCCTACGGCAACGAAGGGATCGGCTTTATTTTTGGCGGGCTGGTTTCCGATAAGATGTTTGAGGTCTTCGGCGGCGGCGGGTTTGTTTTTGCCCTGCGCGTCCTGCCGGTCATCGTCTTCTTCTCATCGCTGATCGCCGTGCTTTATTACCTCGGCATCATGCAGTTTGTTATCCGCATCCTCGGCGGGGCGCTGCGCGCGGTACTCAAAACCTCGCGCACGGAGTCGCTCTCCGCCACGGCGAACATCTTCGTTGGTCAGACCGAAGCGCCGCTGGTGGTGCGTCCTTACATCGCCACCATGACCCGTTCCGAGCTTTTCGCGGTGATGTGCGGAGGGCTGGCCTCGGTAGCGGGCTCCGTTCTGGCCGGTTACGCTCAGATGGGCGTACCGCTGGAATATCTGATCGCCGCTTCGTTTATGGCGGCGCCGGGCGGCCTGCTGTTCGCGAAGATTATCGTGCCGGAGACCGAGCAGCCCCGGGACAACCCGGCGATGGAAAAAAATGACGCCGATCCGCAGGCGCCGGCGAACGTGCTGGATGCCGCCGCATCCGGCGCGGCTTCCGGGATGCAGCTGGCGCTTAACGTCGGGGCGATGCTGCTGGCGTTTATCGCGCTGATTGCCCTGGTTAACGGTATTCTTTCCGGCGTGGGCGGCTGGTTTAACCATCCGGACCTGTCGCTGCAAATGATCCTTGGCTGGGTTTTCTCGCCGCTGGCGTGGGTGATTGGCGTGCCGTGGAATGAAGCCACCGTTGCCGGTTCGTTTATCGGCCAGAAGCTGATTATCAACGAGTTTGTGGCCTACATGAATTTCGGCGAGTATCTGAAAGCCGATACCGAGGTCGCTGCCGCCGGTTTGCAGGTGATTTCAACCCACACCAAGGCCATCATCTCCTTTGCCCTGTGCGGTTTTGCCAACCTGTCGTCCATTGCCATCCTGATTGGCGGACTGGGCGGCATGGCGCCTAATCGCCGCCAGGAAATTGCCCAACTGGGCATGCGGGCCGTGGCGGCGGGAACGCTGTCTAACCTGATGAGCGCCACGATAGCGGGCGTATTCCTCGCGCTATAACGCCGTCTTGCACGCCAAGAACCCCGCGGCATTGCCGCCGTGGGGTTCTCACTTCTGAGTGTTAAAATCCTATCATTTTATAATTCTCTATTTATCAATCACTCATGATGTATCTGGCATTTTTTCGCACAAAATGGCGGTGCCGGTGTCGAGGCTTGTTGCGAGGTTATGTTATAATAATAACATCGATTCGCAGTGGCGATTCCTGATTATGCTTATAGAGAGTCTGGCAGTGGAAGCGCACGGATTAGGCTTTATTTTGTGATTTTTATCACTATACAGTAATGCAAATTAGCAATTAGTTTTCATTAACTGTGATGTGTATCGAAGTGTAGCGGCGAGGGAATGTTACAATAGTAACAGACTCGCAAGGTGAACAAACTTTAAAACGGCACTACGCCGTCGGAGTATGAAATGACTGATTTAACGGCAAGCAGCCTGCGCGCGTTGAAACTGATGGACCTGACCACCCTGAACGATGATGACACCAATGAAAAAGTGATCGCGCTGTGTCACCAGGCCAAAACACCGGTAGGTAATACTGCCGCAGTGTGCATCTACCCGCGCTTTATCCCGATCGCGCGTAAAACGCTGAACGAGCAGGGTACCCCGGATATTCGCATCGCGACGGTGACTAACTTCCCGCACGGTAACGATGATATTGATATCGCGCTGGCGGAAACCCGCGCGGCGATCGCTTACGGCGCTGACGAAGTTGACGTCGTGTTCCCTTACCGCGCGCTGATTGCCGGCAACGAACAGGTCGGTTTTGACCTGGTGAAAGCCTGTAAAGAAGCCTGCGCGGCAGCAAACGTGCTGCTGAAAGTGATTATCGAAACCGGCGAACTGAAAGAAGATGCGCTGATTCGTAAAGCGTCTGAAATCGCCATCAAAGCCGGCGCCGACTTCATCAAAACCTCTACCGGTAAAGTTCCGGTGAACGCGACCCCGGAAAGCGCGCGCATCATGCTGGAGGTCATCCGCGATATGGGCGTTCAGCAGAGCGTCGGCTTCAAGCCGGCAGGCGGCGTGCGTAGCGCAGAAGACGCGCAAAAATTCCTCGCGATTGCCGATGAGCTGTTCGGTGCCGACTGGGCGGACTCTCGCCACTACCGTTTTGGCGCCTCCAGCCTGCTGGCAAGCCTGCTGGCAAGCCTGCTGAAAGCGCTGGGTCACGGCGATGGTAAGAGCGCCAGCAGCTACTAAAACGTAATTTACCGACCTCAAGGCCGGATGTTGTCCGGCCTGCGGTTGGTCTTTAACTCTTTCCCCGGGAGGTTATCTTGTTTCTCGCACAAGAAATTATTCGTAAAAAACGTGATGGTCATGCGCTGAGTGATGAAGAAATTCGCTTCTTCATCAACGGCATCCGCGACAACACCGTCTCAGAAGGGCAGATCGCCGCGCTGGCGATGACCATTTTTTTCCACGATATGTCTATGCCGGAACGCGTTTCGCTGACCATGGCGATGCGGGATTCAGGAACCGTTCTGGACTGGAAACATCTTAACCTTAATGGCCCAATCGTCGATAAACACTCCACCGGCGGCGTGGGCGATGTGACTTCGCTGATGCTGGGGCCAATGGTCGCGGCCTGCGGCGGCTATGTACCGATGATCTCCGGGCGCGGCCTCGGGCACACCGGCGGTACGCTCGATAAGCTGGAGGCGATTCCAGGGTTCGATATCTTCCCGGACGATAGCCGCTTCCGGGAAATCATTAAAGATGTCGGCGTCGCGATTATCGGGCAGACCAGCTCTCTGGCGCCGGCGGACAAACGTTTTTACGCGACGCGCGATATCACCGCGACGGTGGACTCTATCCCGCTGATTACCGCCTCGATTCTGGCCAAGAAGCTGGCGGAAGGACTGGACGCGCTGGTGATGGATGTCAAAGTCGGCAGCGGCGCCTTTATGCCTACTTATGAGCTTTCCGCCGCGCTGGCTGAAGCGATCGTCGGGGTATCCAACGGCGCCGGCGTGCGAACGACCGCGCTGTTAACCGATATGAATCAGGTACTGGCTTCCAGCGCCGGTAATGCGGTGGAAGTGCGTGAAGCCGTGCAGTTCCTCACCGGCGAGTACCGCAATCCGCGGCTGCTTGAGGTGACGATGGCGCTATGCGTCGAGATGCTGATTTCCGGCAAACTGGCGGAGAACGACGCCGACGCGCGGGCGAAGCTGCAGGCGGTGCTGGATAACGGTAAAGCCGCCGACGTCTTCGGCCGGATGGTGGCGGCGCAAAAAGGGCCGAACGACTTCGTGGAAAACTACGATAAATATCTGCCGGCCGCGATGCTGAGCAAAGCGGTCTACGCCGAAGGCGAAGGGTTTGTCGCAGAAATGGACACCCGTGCGTTGGGCATGGCGGTGGTGTCGATGGGCGGCGGTCGCCGTCAGGCCTCGGATCTGATTGATTACAGCGTCGGTTTCACCGATATGGTTCGCCTCGGCGCGCGTATCGACGCGCAGCAGCCGCTGGCGGTTATCCATGCAAAAGATGAAAACAGCTGGCAGGAAGCGGCCAGGGCCGTTAAAGCCGCCATAAAACTTGGCGCTAAAGCGCCTGAAATGACGCCGACGGTCTATCGTCGTATCACCGAATAGTTATATACTGATCTGATCGCTTTTTTACAGCGCAAAAGGTACGGAGAATAATATGAAACGTGCATTTATTATGGTGCTGGACTCATTCGGCATCGGTGCGACTGAAGACGCCGATCGCTTTGGCGACGTCGGCTCGGACACCATGGGCCATATTGCAGAAGCCTGCGCCAAGGGCGAGGCTGACAACGGCCGCAAAGGCCCGCTGAATTTGCCTAATCTGACCCGTCTGGGGCTGGTTAAAGCCCATGAGGGTTCTACCGGTAAAGTTGCCGCCGGTATGGACGGCAGCGCGGAAGTTATCGGCGCTTACGCATGGGCGCATGAACTCTCTTCCGGTAAAGACACCCCGTCAGGCCACTGGGAAATCGCCGGCGTGCCGGTTCTCTTTGACTGGGGCTACTTCCCCGAGCATGAAAACAGCTTCCCGCAGGAGCTTCTGGATAAGCTGGTTAAGCGCGCCAACCTGCCGGGCTACCTCGGCAACTGCCACTCTTCCGGTACCGTTATCCTCGACCAGCTGGGCGAAGAGCATATGAAAACCGGCAAGCCGATTTTCTATACCTCCGCTGACTCGGTATTCCAGATTGCCTGCCATGAAGAGACCTATGGTCTCGATAAGCTGTACGAGCTGTGTGAAATCGCGCGTGAAGAGCTGACCGAAGGCGGCTACAACATTGGTCGCGTAATCGCGCGTCCGTTTATCGGCGACAAAGCCGGCAACTTCCAGCGCACCGGTAACCGCCACGATCTGGCCGTTGAGCCGCCGGCGCCGACGGTACTGCAGAAGCTGGTCGACGAGAAAAAGGGCCAGGTCGTATCGGTGGGTAAAATCGCCGATATCTACGCCAACTGCGGTATCACTAAAAAAGTGAAAGCGACCGGCCTGGATGCGCTGTTTGACGCCACCATCAAAGAGATGAAAGAAGCGGGGGACGAGACCATCGTCTTCACCAACTTCGTAGACTTCGACTCTTCCTGGGGCCACCGCCGCGACGTTGCAGGCTATGCCGCAGGGCTGGAGCTGTTCGATCGCCGTCTGCCGGAGCTGATGGAACTGGTCGGGGAAGATGACATTCTGATCCTGACCGCCGATCACGGCTGCGACCCGACCTGGACCGGTACCGACCATACTCGTGAACACATTCCGGTACTGATTTATGGCCCGAAAGTGAAGCCGGGCTCGCTGGGTCACCGTGAAACCTTCGCGGATATTGGCCAGACCCTGGCGACGTACTTCGGTACCTCTGCGATGGACTACGGCAAAAACATGCTGTGATTATTTGCCCGGCGAGCTTCGTTCGCCGGGCCTTTTTTGTCGGCCTGATAAGGCGCTGCCGCCATCAGGCAACAACATTCAGAAGGATTTAACGATGGCTACTCCACACATTAACGCAGAAATGGGCGATTTCGCTGACGTTGTGCTGATGCCGGGCGACCCGCTGCGCGCGAAGCACATTGCAGAAACGTTCCTTGAAGACGTCCGCGAAGTGAACAACGTGCGCGGTATGCTGGGCTTCACCGGCACCTACAAAGGCCGCAAAATTTCCGTTATGGGCCACGGTATGGGGATCCCGTCCTGCTCCATTTACGCAAAAGAGCTGATCACCGACTTCGGCGTCAAAAAAATCATTCGCGTAGGCTCCTGCGGCGCGGTGCGTATGGACGTTAAGCTGCGCGACGTGGTTATCGGCATGGGTGCCTGCACCGACTCTAAAGTTAACCGTATGCGTTTTAAAGACCACGACTTTGCGGCGATTGCCGACTTTGGCATGGTGCGTAACGCGGTTGACGCGGCAAAAGCGCTGGGCGTTGACGCTCGCGTGGGCAACATTTTCTCCGCCGACCTGTTCTATGCGCCGGATGGCGGCGAGATGTTCGACGTGATGGAAAAATACGGTATCCTGGGCGTGGAAATGGAAGCGGCCGGTATCTACGGCGTCGCGGCGGAGTTTGGCGCTAAAGCGCTGACCATCTGCACGGTCTCCGACCATATCCGTACCCACGAGCAGACCAGTTCCGCTGAACGTCAGACGACCTTCAACGACATGATTAAAATCGCGCTGGAATCCGTTCTGCTGGGCGATAAAGAGTAATCATCTCTTCCTCCCTCTCCCTATGGGAGAGGGCCGGGATGAGGGTACCAGGCCGTAGCTAGCGTACGGCCTGTGCAATCCACGCTGACAACTCCCGCAGCTCATTTTCCTGCTCCGGGAAATCCCCAATCAACGCGTCACACTCCTGCTGCAGCATATCCGCGCGGTACAGGCAACCCTGCAATCTGGCGGCCAGCGCCTCCAGCGGCGCCGGGTTAAGGCTGTCGGTAAAGACCTGCGTGCGCGTGATATGGCCTTTCTCGACGTCGCAATGGAGCTCTACGCCGCCCCAGGTAAAACGCTCATCCAGCAGATGGCTGAAGGCGGGCGCCTGGCCAAAGTTCCACTCCCAGCTGCTCTGGCGCGCAAAGGTCGCGGCAAAATTCGGCAGGTCCGGCATGTTCTCCGGCGAGATCACTTCAGCTGCGACGCGTTCGCCGTAATGGGCGAAGAATGCCTCCTGAATCGCCTCGCAGACCTGCTGATGGGTAATCTCCGGCAGCAGCTCGACCAGATTGGCTACCCGTCCGCGTACGGAGGTAATGCCTTTGGCCTGCAGCTTCTTCTTATCAGGATTGAGGTAGTTGGCCAGACGGCTTAAATCGGCGTTCAGCAGCAGCGTACCGTGATGAAAGCCGCGATCCATCGTTTCGCGATAGGCGGAGCCGGAGACCTTGCGGTCGCCCTCAGTGGTTTTCACCACCAGATCGTTGCGGCCCGAGGCTTCCGCCTCGACGCCCAGCGCATTCAGCGCTGACAGGACGATATTCGTGGAAACGGTTTTATCGTACTCCGGTTTGCCGGCCATAAAGGTAAAGCAGGTATTGCCCAGATCGTGGAATACCGCGCCGCCGCCGCTGCTGCGACGCGCGAGGCGCACGTTATCTTCTTCCATGCGTCGGGTATTACACTCTTTCCACGGGTTTTGCGCCCGGCCAATGATCACCGTATCGGCATTGCGCCACAGAAACAGTACCCGCTGGGTGGCGGGCATCTGGCGAAAAATAGACTCCTCAACCGCCAGGTTGAACCAGGGGTCGTAAGAGTCGGAGAGCAGCAGGCGCAACGTGGACATAGCGATTTCCTTATTCTGATTCATCTTTATCTTCATCCTGCACCGGCTTATTGGCGGTGAGCAGGAAAGGCGATTGCTGCCAGCGGGTACGTTTCCCCTGCAGCAGAGTGCGCGTCAGGACGACGCCGATGGCCAACGATAGCAGCAGCATCAGGCGCAGGATATTGGTGGTATTATCGACCTGCTGCGCTTCGGTGGCTAAGGTATGGGTATCCAGCGTCAGGCGCAGGTAGCCGAGCGGGCCGTTTTTTCCCTGGATAGGCTCGACAATTTGCTGGTTGAAGTAACCGCCCGCTTTTTTACCGTCCAGCGCCAGCCGATCGCGTACCTCGACGCTTTCGCCTGAACGCGCCACCAGGTCGCCCTGCTCGTCATAAACGCCGGCGTCGAGGATGCGACTTTTGTGGGTAAGCTGTTCCAGCAGCTGGCTAATTCGCTTTTCATCGGGCGTTTCGCTACGCAACAGCGGCGCCAGGTTTAGCGTGACCTGCTGGGCGAGCGTGCGTGCCAGTTCTTCCAGCTGCGGATTGCGCTGCTTCTGACTGTTCTGGCTGAACCAGGAGGCCCCCTGCATCAGGGCGACGAGGAGTGCGAGACAGATCAGAACAATTACCGCGCGATGCAGTCGGAATTTAAGTTTTGCGCGTACCATATTCCACCTTTGAAAATTTGCAGCTTAATGTTGCCAGAAGCGCTGGTTACAAGGTAGCCTCATGCGTTATTTTCCTCGCCTGAATGAAGTTATGTGGAGCCGTGATGCCAAACAGTTTGACCTGGTGCGACCTGCCTGAAGATGTTTCCCTGTGGCCTGGATTGCCGCTTTCCCTGAGCGGTGATGAGGTCATGCCGTTGGATTATCATGCCGGACGCAGCGGTTGGCTGCTGTATGGTCGCGGTCTTAACAAGCATCGTCTGACCGAGTGGCAGCGCGAGCTGGGCGCGGCGCTGGTTATCGTCGCCTCCTGGGCGGTTGACGACTATCAGGTGATGCGGCTGGCGGGCTCCCTTACGCTTCGTGCCACCCGTCTGGCCCATGAGGCCGGGTTTGACGTGGCGCCGCTGGGTAAAATCCCGCATTTACGTACGCCGGGCTTACTGGTCATGGATATGGACTCGACGGCGATTCAGATTGAGTGCATCGATGAAATCGCCAAACTGGCCGGGACCGGCGAGCTGGTGTCGGAAGTGACCGAGCGCGCGATGCGCGGCGAACTTGATTTCACCGCCAGCCTGCGCCAGCGCGTGGCGACCCTGAAAGATGCCGATGCCAGCATTCTGCTGCAGGTGCGCGAATCGCTGCCGCTGATGCCGGGCCTGACCCAGTTGGTGCTGAAGCTGGAGACGCTTGGCTGGAAGGTGGCGATCGCCTCCGGCGGCTTCACCTTCTTTGCCGAGTATCTGCGCGACAAGCTGCATCTCGACGCGGTGTTCGCCAACGAACTGGAGATCAGGGACGGTAAGCTGACCGGCAACGTCATCGGCGATATCGTCGATGCGAAATATAAAGCCAATACGCTGCGTAAACTGGCGGAAAAGTATGAGATCCCGCCGGGGCAAACCGTCGCCATTGGCGATGGCGCAAACGATCTGCCGATGATTAAAGCGGCAGGGCTCGGCATTGCCTATCATGCAAAGCCAAAAGTTAATGAACTGGCGGAGGTGACAATCCGCCACGCTGACCTGATGGGGGTATTCTGTATTCTCTCCGGCAGCATGAATCAAAAGTAAGAGGTTAACGTGGCGAAAGCTCCAAAACGCGCATTTGTCTGTAATGAATGCGGTGCGGATTATCCGCGCTGGCAGGGGCAGTGCAGCGCCTGTCATGCCTGGAATACCATAACCGAGATGCGCATTGCCGCTTCGCCGCAGGTGGCAAGAAACGAACGCCTGTCAGGGTATGCCGGTAATGCCGGCGTGTCGAAAGTGCAGAAGCTCTCCGATATCAGCCTCGAAGCGCTGCCGCGTTTTTCGACCGGATTTAAAGAGTTTGACCGCGTGCTCGGCGGCGGCGTGGTGCCGGGAAGCGCGATTCTGATCGGCGGCAACCCCGGCGCGGGTAAGTCGACGCTGCTGCTGCAAACCCTGTGTAAGCTCTCCGAAGGCATGAAAACGCTCTACGTCACCGGGGAAGAGTCGCTTCAGCAGGTGGCGATGCGCGCTCACCGTTTAGGCCTGCCGACGGCCAACCTCAATATGCTGTCAGAAACCAGCATTGAGCAGATTTGCCAGATAGCCGACGAAGAAAAGCCGCAGCTGATGGTTATCGACTCCATCCAGGTCATGCATATGGCCGACGTGCAGTCGTCGCCGGGCAGCGTGGCCCAGGTGCGCGAAACGGCGGCCTATTTAACGCGCTTTGCCAAGACGCGCGGCGTGGCTATCGTCATGGTCGGTCACGTCACCAAAGACGGCTCGCTGGCCGGGCCGAAAGTGCTGGAGCACTGTATCGACTGCTCCGTGCTGCTCGACGGCGACGCCGATTCTCGTTTCCGCACCCTGCGCAGCCATAAAAACCGCTTCGGCGCGGTCAACGAACTGGGCGTATTCGCCATGACCGAGCAGGGGCTGCGTGAGATAAGCAACCCATCGGCCATCTTTCTGAGCCGCGGGGACGAAGTGACCTCCGGCAGTTCGGTGATGGTGGTCTGGGAAGGCACGCGACCGCTGCTGGTGGAGATCCAGGCGCTGGTCGATCACTCGATGATGTCCAACCCGCGCCGCGTGGCGGTGGGGCTGGAGCAAAACCGCCTGGCGATCCTGCTGGCGGTCCTGCATCGTCACGGCGGTCTGCAGATGGCCGACCAGGACGTCTTCGTCAACGTGGTTGGCGGGGTGAAGGTCACCGAAACCAGCGCCGACCTGGCGCTGCTGCTGGCGATGGTATCCAGCCTGCGCGACCGTCCGCTGCCGCAGGATCTGGTCGTCTTCGGCGAAGTGGGGCTGGCAGGCGAAATTCGCCCGGTGCCGAGCGGGCAGGAGCGTATCTCCGAAGCGGCTAAGCATGGTTTTCGTCGGGCGATTGTTCCGGCAGCGAATGTGCCGAAAAAAGCGCCGGAAGGGATGCAAATCTTTGGCGTGAAAAAGCTTGCGGACGCGCTAAGCGTCTTTGACGACTTATAATAAGTGAAAAGGAGACTCGCTATGTCGTCATTTGACTATTTAAAAAGCGCCATTAAGCAGAAGGGCTGTACGCTACAGCAGGTAGCGGACGCCAGCGGGATGACAAAAGGCTATCTGAGCCAGTTGCTGAACGCGAAAATTAAAAGCCCCAGCGCGCAGAAGCTGGAAGCGCTGCACCGGTTTCTCGGGCTGGAGTTTCCGCGTCGGCAAAAAAGCGTTGGCGTGGTATTTGGTAAGTTTTACCCGCTGCATACCGGCCATATCTACTTGATTCAGCGCGCCTGTAGCCAGGTCGATGAGCTGCACATCATTATGGGCTACGACGATCCCCGTGACCGTGAGCTGTTTGAAAAGAGCGCGATGTCGCAGCAGCCGACCGTACCTGACCGCCTGCGCTGGCTGCTGCAAACCTTTAAGTATCAGAAGAATATCCGCATCCACGCCTTCAATGAAGAGGGAATGGAGCCTTATCCGCACGGCTGGGACGTCTGGAGCCGCGGGATCCGCGCCTTTATGAGCGAGAAGGGCATCGAACCTAACTGGATCTACACCTCGGAAGAGGGCGACGCGCCGCAGTATCTGGATCATCTGGGAATTGAAACCGTACTCATCGATCCTAAACGCACCTTTATGAACATCAGCGGCGGGCAGATCCGTGAAAATCCGTTCCGCTACTGGGAATATATTCCTACCGAAGTGAAGCCGTTTTTTGTGCGCACGGTGGCGATCCTCGGCGGTGAGTCGAGCGGTAAATCGACGCTGGTGAATAAGCTATCCAATATCTTTAATACCACCAGCGCCTGGGAATATGGCCGCGACTATGTCTTTTCGCACCTCGGCGGCGATGAGATGGCGCTGCAATACTCCGACTATGACAAGATTGCCCTTGGGCACGCGCAATATATTGATTTCGCGGTGAAGTATGCCAACAAGGTGGCGTTCATCGACACGGATTTTGTCAGCACCCAGGCGTTCTGTCTCAAGTACGAAGGGCGGGAACACCCCTTTGTTCAAGCGCTGATCGACGAGTATCGTTTTGACCTGGTCATCCTGCTGGAAAACAACACGCCGTGGGTAGCCGACGGTTTACGTAGCCTTGGCAGCTCGGTAGACCGCAAGGAGTTTCAGACGATGCTGGTGTCGTTGCTCAAAGAAAACGAGATAGATTTTGTGCATGTGAAAGAGGCCGATTACGATGCCCGCTTCCTGCGCTGCGTTGAGCTGGTAAAAGAGATGATGGGCGAGCAGGGATAGGCCTTCTGCGGCCTGAATGCCTGAGCCGGGCTACAACACTCTCCCGGCGGGAGAGAGGGCAAACACCAAAAAGGGCAACCTGCGTTGCCCTTTTGCTTTTATTTCGCGATACGTTTGTACTTGATACGCTTCGGCTCCAGCGCATCGGCGCCGAGGGTGCGTTTCTTGTACTCTTCGTATTCGGTAAAGTTACCTTCGAAGAACTCCACCTTACCTTCATCCTGGTAGTCCAGAATATGGGTCGCGATGCGGTCGAGGAACCAACGGTCGTGCGAGATAACCATCGCGCAGCCCGGGAACTCCAGCAGGGCGTTTTCCAGCGCGCGCAGGGTTTCGATATCCAGGTCGTTGGTTGGTTCATCAAGCAGCAGGACGTTACCGCCCACCTGCAGCAGCTTCGCCAGATGCAGACGTCCGCGCTCACCGCCGGACAGCTCGCCGACGCGCTTGCCCTGGTCAACCCCTTTGAAGTTAAAGCGGCCCACGTAGGCGCGGCTCGGCATCTCGGTGTTGCCGATCTTCATGATATCCAGCCCGCCGGAAACTTCTTCCCACACGGTTTTGCTGTTGTCCATGGCATCGCGGAACTGATCGACGGAAGCCAGCTTGACGGTTTCACCGAGGGTGATAGAACCGGCGTCAGGCTGTTCCTGACCGGACATCATGCGGAACAGCGTCGATTTACCCGCGCCGTTAGGACCGATGATGCCGACGATAGCGCCTTTCGGTACCGAGAAGCTCAGATCGTCAATCAGCAGACGGTCGCCGTAGGATTTACGCAGGTTGCTGACTTCCACCACTTTATCCCCCAGACGTGCGCCTGGCGGAATAAACAGTTCGTTGGTCTCGTTACGCTTCTGGTACTCAACGTTGTTAAGCTCTTCAAAGCGCGCCAGACGGGCTTTGCCCTTAGACTGACGGCCTTTCGCGCCCTGACGGACCCACTCCAGCTCTTTCTCGATTGACTTACGACGCGCCGCTTCCTGAGACGCTTCCTGCGCCAGACGCTGATCTTTCTGCTCCAGCCAGGAGGAGTAGTTGCCTTCCCACGGAATACCTTCGCCGCGGTCAAGCTCAAGGATCCAGCCGGCGACGTTATCGAGGAAGTAACGGTCGTGGGTGATCGCCACCACGGTGCCTTCGAAGTCGTGCAGGAAGCGTTCCAGCCAGGCCACGGATTCCGCATCCAGGTGGTTGGTCGGTTCGTCGAGCAGCAGCATGTCTGGTTTTTCCAGCAGCAGGCGGCACAGCGCGACGCGGCGGCGTTCACCACCGGAGAGATTGGCGATTTTCGCATCCCAGTCCGGCAGGCGCAGAGCATCGGCGGCGCGTTCCAGCTGCACGTTCAGGTTATGCCCGTCGTGCGCCTGGATAATTTCTTCGAACTTGCCCTGCTGGGCGGCGAGCTTGTCGAAGTCGGCATCCGGCTCCGCGTATTTGGCGTACACCTCGTCCAGGCCTTTCAGCGCATTGACCACTTCGGCCACCGCTTCTTCAACAGACTCACGTACGGTCTGCTCCGGATTGAGCTGCGGCTCCTGCGGCAGATAGCCGATTTTCAGGCCCGGCTGCGGACGCGCTTCGCCTTCGATATCGGTATCGATGCCGGCCATAATACGCAGCAGGGTCGACTTACCGGCGCCGTTCAGACCGAGAACGCCGATTTTTGCGCCAGGGAAAAAACTCAGGGAGATATTTTTCAGAATATGACGTTTCGGCGGAACCACTTTGCCGACACGATGCATGGTATAAACGAATTGAGCCACGTTGGACTTCGCCTCTTTTATATACTCTTCATCCCTCAGGCTAGCTTAATGCAGCCAGAATGATATTGAGTAGGGTAGTGAATAGTTTTCAAAGGCGAAGTGTAGCCTTTTTCGCGCTTTAATCCCAGCGAGGCGATGGGATTCACAAAAGAGTAAAAAAATGTCCGGGACGTGGCGCGATTCGCGTTGTCTGATTAGCATATCTACGTAATACCTGAAATTTTTTCCCGCGGCATGATGCTGCTGTGGTGTACCTGAATAGAGGAAGAGCTTGTGGAAAAAGCCAAAACTGTGACGTGGCGTCTTCTGGCCGCCGGCGTAAGTCTGCTGACGTTAAGCCAACTGGCGCATGCGGATTCACTGGATGAACAGCGCAGCCGCTATGCTCAAATTAAACAGGCGTGGGACGGTCGACAGATGGATGTCGTTAATCAGCTGATGCCCACGCTAACGACCTATCCGCTCTATCCTTATCTCCAGTACCGGCAGATTACCGACGATCTGATGAACCAGCCGGCGCTGGTGGTGACCAATTTTATTGCCGCCAATCCTACGCTGCCTCCCGCACGATCGCTGAAATCACGGTTCGTCAACGAACTGGCGCGCCGCAGCGACTGGCGCGGCCTGCTGGCCTTCAGCCCGGATAAGCCGACCGGCACCGAGGCGCAGTGCAATTACTACTATGCGAAATGGAACGTCGGCCAGGCTCAGGAAGCCTGGGATGGGGCGAAAGCGCTGTGGCTGAGCGGCAAAAGCCAGCCAAACGCCTGTGACCAGCTGTTTGGCGCCTGGCGCGCCTCCGGTCAGCAGGATCCGCTGGCCTACCTTGAACGCATTCGCCTGGCGATGAAAGCCGGCAATACCAGCCTGGTACGGGTTCTGGCCCAGCAGATGCCGGCCGACTATCAAACCATTGCCACGGCGGTCATCGCGCTGGCTGACGATCCCAATAGCGTGATGACCTTCGCCCGCACAACCGGCGCGACGGATTTCACTCGCCAGATGGCGGCGGTCGCGTTTGCCAGCGTTGCCCGGCAGGATGTGGAAAACGCGCGCCTGATGATCCCCTCACTAGCGCAGGCGCAGCAGCTCAATGAAGATCAGATTCAGGAGCTGCGGGATATCGTCGCCTGGCGCCTGATGGGCAGCGATGTGACCGAAGAGCAGGCCATCTGGCGCGACGACGCCATTATGCGTTCGCAATCCACCTCGCTGGTGGAGCGCCGGGTACGTATGGCGCTGGGGCTTGGGGATCGCCGTGGCCTGAACACCTGGCTGGCGCGTTTACCGATGGAGGCGAAAGAGAAGGACGAATGGCGCTATTGGCAGGCCGATCTGCTGCTGGAACGCGGACGTGATGACGAAGCGAAAGATATTCTGCGCTCGCTGATGCAGCAGCGCGGCTTTTATCCCATGGTCGCCGCCCAGCGCCTTGGCGAGGAGTACACCTTCCGTGTCGACAAAGCGCCGGCGAATCTCGACCCGACGCTGACCTCGGGGCCGGAAATGGCGCGGGTCCGCGAGCTGATGTACTGGAATATGGATAATACCGCCCGCAGCGAGTGGGCAAACCTGGTGACCAGCAAAACCAAAGATCAGCAGGCGCAGCTGGCTCGTTACGCGTTTAATCAGGACTGGTGGGATCTGAGCGTCCAGGCCACCATCGCCGGAAAACTGTGGGATCAGCTGGAAGAGCGTTTCCCGCTGGCCTATAACGACCTCTTTACCCGCTACATCAGCGGTAAAGATATTCCGCAAAGCTACGCGATGGCCATCGCGCGCCAGGAGAGCGCCTGGAACCCGAAAGCCGGTTCACCGGTTGGCGCCCGCGGTCTGATGCAGATTATGCCGGGTACGGCAACGCATACGGTGAGCATGTTCAGTATTCCCGGCTATAGCGGTCCGTCGCAGTTGCTGGATCCGGAAATGAACATCAACATTGGTACCAGCTATCTGCAATATGTTTACCAGCAGTTTGGCAATAACCGAATCTTCGCCTCTGCGGCCTATAACGCCGGTCCTGGGCGAGTGCGCACCTGGCGGGGCAACAGCGGCGGACGCATTGATGCGGTGGCGTTCATCGAGAGCATTCCGTTCTCTGAAACGCGCGGCTATGTGAAAAACGTTCTGTCCTATGATGCCTACTATCGCTATTTTATGGGTCAGAAAGACACGTTGCTGAGCGATGCGGAGTGGAAGCTGCGCTATTAATACAGCCTCCTTCGGGCAACATCGGATTTCGCGATGTTGCCCGAAATCCGTAGAGTCCGGACAGAAGTATGTTATGCTTTGTACTCGTTAGTGAGTACATTCGACAGGTGGCGTAACATGACCCAACAATCCCCCTATTCAGCGGCGGTGGCCGAACAGCGTCATCAGGAGTGGCTGCGTTTTGTCGCCCTCCTGCAGCAGGCGTACGCCGACGATCTCCATCTGCCGCTTTTACAGCTCATGCTGACGCCCGACGAGCGCGAGGCGCTCGGCACGCGGGTGCGCATCATTGAAGAACTACTGCGCGGCGAGATGAGCCAGCGCGAGCTGAAAAACGAACTCGGCGCCGGGATCGCCACCATTACCCGCGGTTCGAACAGCCTCAAATCGGCACCGGCGGAGCTACGTCTGTGGCTGGAGCAGGCGTTGATTAAAGCTGACGATAAATAGCGTTATGGAACGGGCTTAGCGCCAGCACGACGGCCTGATGATAAACGCTGCTGCGGGTGAGCTTGCCGGCCGTGAATACGCCGATAGCGCCCTCTTTGCGGCCAATTTCATCGATGCCGGTATGCTGAGACATCACCGGCCCCAGGGCTTCTCCTGCCTGGACTTTTTCAAGAATAACCTGCGGTAGCGGCAGGGTCGCCGAGCGCGCTTCGCCGCGCAGGCTGCCGTCGTCGATCGTCACCCAGCTAAAGGTGCTGCCTTCGTCGATGCCGGCTTCAATGGCGACCCAGAAGTCCGCGTTTGGCCGCGCACGACGCGCGTTAGCCACGCGATTTCGTGCGCCAGCGCGCGTTTCGTCGCTGCCAAAAGGCTGTTCCGGCACGCCGCTCTCGACGGAGACGGACTCAATGTGGCAGGATCCTTCGCCGAAGATCTCGTTAAAAGCCTGCAGAATTGCCTGAATTTTGGCGGGATTAGTGGTAGCTGAGACAACATGGTGCATAATCAAAACAACTCAGAATTACTAAACATCATCGCAGTATACTCCAAATCATTCTTGCTGCAGGCGGCTATGCTTGTAGCTCGAGGGTTAAGAGCTCAGAACGGATAATAAAGCATGTTACAGGTATACCTTGTTCGCCACGGTGAAACGCAGTGGAACGCCGAGCGACGTATTCAGGGCCAGTCCGACAGCCCGCTTACCGCCCACGGTGAGCGTCAGGCCTGGCAGGTGGGCGAGCGCGCCAGAACGTTGGGAATTACGCATATTATCGCCAGCGATTTAGGCCGCACGCGCCGTACCGCAGAAATCATCGCTGAAGCCTGCGGATGCAGCGTCGTGACCGATTCACGCTTGCGTGAGCTGGATATGGGCGTGCTTGAAAAGCGCCATATCGACTCGCTGAGCGAAGAAGAGGAGGGCTGGCGTCGACAGCTGGTTAACGGCACGCCCGACGGGCGTATCCCGCAGGGGGAGTCAATGCAGGAGCTGAGCGAGCGTATGCACGCGGCGCTGACGTCTTGTCTGGAACTGCCCGCGGGTAGCCGACCGCTGCTGGTGAGCCACGGGATGGCGCTGGGATGTCTGGTGAGTACGATTCTTGGTCTGCCCGCTTACGCGGAGCGTCGCCTGCGTCTACGCAACTGCTCTATTTCCCGCGTTGACTATCAGCAAAGCCCCTGGCTGGCGTCGGGATGGGTGGTGGAAACCGCGGGGGATGTGTCGCATCTTGATGCCCCCGCGATGGATGAGCTCCAGCGTTAACGACGAATCGGGATCAGGTATTCGCAGCGCAGCTGAATAGGCGGTTCCTGATTCCGGCTTTCATCTTCCGGGAAGAAACGTTCAATATCCAGGCCCTTACGACGGGTGAGGTTAAGCATCGGCATGCAGGTGCCGTAAACCGTCAGAATAAATTCCTGCAGCCCGGTGCCCAAACCTTCGTAGGTAAACATCACGTATTCGCCGCCTTCCAGCGTTACCGGATGGGCGTTATGCAGGTGGCCGTTTGCCAGCTCCGGCGTCAGCGCGGTGGTGTAAAACACCTCTTGCTCATCGTCTTTATCGAGGCTAGGACGCGGCTCATGCAGGCCGTACAGCGTCGGAGGAATCGATGGCGTATTGGCGAGGAATTCCCGCCAGAACTGGACGCGCATCTGATTACGGAAATCGGAGATCTCCTCCAGCTTACAGGTATAGCTCTGGGTGACGCCGACCAGCTGAGTGGTGTTCAGCGTGACGAATTCATAGTGCGGCATGGTGAACTCGCCCAGACGCAGCGGAGGGCGCATACCGTAGGAACTCCAGTCGGGAGAGCGTCGGTAGAGGGCTGGCGTCAACGAAAACTGCTTTTTAAAGGCGCGAGTAAAAGTCTGCTGCGAGTCAAAGCGATACTGCAGCGCAATATCAAGAATCGGACGCGCGGTCAGGCGTAGGGCAACCGCCGACTTAGATAAGCGACGGGCGCGAATATAGGCACCGATAGCATGGCCGGTCACGTCCTTGAACATTCTTTGCAGATGCCACTTGGAATAGCCCGCCTTCGCTGCCACATTGTCCAGTGAGAGAGGCTGATCCAGGTGACCTTCCAGCCAGCTAAGGAGATCGCGAATAATCCCTGCTTGATCCATAAAATATCCCCATCCTTAAACTCAGGTGCCTGATACTAAAGGTAGCGGATAATAGCATTTTTTGATGTTTTAGCATTCAGTGTTTTTTTTGCTTTTAAATGCGATTCTTCCAGAAGTTTCGGTGGTAATTTTGTAAAGCTGTGATCTATAAAACTTTTCTTCTTAATGTGTGATAATCACTCAGCTAAATTTTTAAGAATGGTAACAATATGAAATACAAGAAGTTAGTGGCGGGAATGCTTTTGCTGGCGGGCTGCCAGATGGCGCAGGCGGAACAAATCGGCTCTGTGGATACCGTATTTAAGTTCCTTGGACCGGATCATAAAATCGTCGTCGAGGCCTTTGACGACCCGGACGTTCAGAACGTCACCTGCTACATCAGCCGGGCGAAAACCGGAGGAATTAAAGGCGGGTTAGGGCTGGCGGAAGACACCTCTGATGCCGCTATTTCCTGTCAGCAGGTGGGGCCGATTGAGCTGGCGGATAAAATCAAAAACGGTAAAACGCAGGGCGATGTGGTGTTCCAGAAACGGACCTCGCTGGTATTTAAAAAACTGCAGGTCGTGCGTTTTTACGATGCCAAACGCAATGCGCTGATCTATTTGACCTATTCGGATAAAATCGTCGATGGCTCGCCGAAAAATGCGCTTAGCGCCGTGCCGATTATGCCATGGAATAAATAACAGGGAACGCCGATGCAACAACCGCGGATCTGGTTGGTGGAAGATGAGATGAGTATCGCCGATACGCTCGTCTACATGCTGCAACAGGAAGGATTTATCGTTACGGCGTTCGAGCGCGGGCTCCCTGCGCTGGACGCGGCGCATCATCACCAACCCGACCTCGCGATTCTGGACGTCGGCCTGCCTGATATCAGCGGGTTTGAGCTATGTCGGCGACTGCTGGCCCGCTATCCGGCGCTGCCGGTGCTGTTCCTGACGGCCCGCAGCGAAGAGGTGGATAAGCTGCTCGGTCTGGAAATCGGCGCTGATGATTATATCGCCAAGCCATTTTCCCCCCGTGAAGTTTGCGCCAGGGTTCGCACCGTCCTGCGGCGGCTGCAGAAATTCGCCGCCCCTTCACCGCTTTTGCGCGTGGGGGAATTCACATTGAATGACGCCGCGGCTCAGGTTACGTGGTGCGGCCAGGGTCTGAATCTGACCCGCTATGAGTTTTTATTATTAAAAACGCTACTTCATTCTCCTGGGCGCATTTTTTCCCGCCAGCTGCTGCTGGAGAAAGTATGGGGCGACGCGAACGAGAGCTTCGATCGTACCGTTGATACCCATATCAAAACGCTGCGCGCTAAGCTGCGAGAAGTGAATCCCGATCTCTCCCCGATCAACACGCACCGCGGTATGGGATACAGCCTTGGAGGCTTCTGATGCGCATCGGTATGCGGCTGCTGATGGGCTACTTTTTGATAGTGGCGATCGCTGCCTGGTTTGTGCTTTCTATCTTCGTTCAGGAGATTAAACCCGGGGTTCGGCGCGCAACGGAAGGGACGCTGATTGATACGGCGACCCTGCTTGCCGAGCTGGCCCGTGAGGATTTACTCTCCGCCGATCCCCAGCACGGGCGCCTGGCCCAGGCTTTTCAAACGCTGCATCGCCAGCCGATCAACGCCAATATTGCCGGCATTAAGAAAGTTCGCAACGAATATCACGTCTATATGACCGATGCGCAGGGCAAGGTGGTGTTTGATTCCGCGGGCAACGCGCAGGGGCAAGACTATTCGCGCTGGAACGATGTCTGGCTCACTTTACGCGGGCAATACGGGGCGCGCAGCACGCGAAGCGATCCGAACGATGATAATAGCTCGGTGATGTATATTGCCGCGCCGGTGACGGATAACGGTCGAATCATTGGCGTGCTCAGCGTCGGAAAACCTAATCTGGCCATGGCGCCGGTCATCAAACGCAGCGAGCGGCGTATTCTGTGGGCCGGAGGGGCGCTGCTGGGGATCGCGCTACTGATCGGCGTTGCGATGGTATGGTGGATTAACTTTTCCATCGGCAAGCTGGTTCGCTACGCCGACTCCGTGACCGCCGACCGTCCGCTTCCGTTGCCGGACGCGGGCAGCAGCGAACTGCGCAAGCTGGCGCAGGCGCTGGAAAGTATGCGTCTTAAGCTTGAAGGTAAAAACGCGATTGAAAACTACGTTTATGCGCTGACCCATGAACTGAAGAGCCCGCTGGCGGCGATTCGCGGCGCGGCAGAAATTCTTCGGGAGGCGCCTCCGCCTGAGGTCGCCGCGCGTTTTACTCGCAATATCCTGGCGCAGAATGCGCGCATGCAGGCACTGGTGGAAAATTTACTTCAGCAGGCCCGGCTGGAGAATCGGCTGGAGATCGCCCAACGTCCCGTCTCCGTCGCTGCGCTTTTTCGTCGTCTGGCCGAGGAGCGCGACATCGCGCTGGCGGCGAAAAACCTCACGCTGCGTTGGCAGGAAACGTCTCTGACGGTAGAGGGCGATGGTGAGCTCCTGGCGCAAGCATTGGGTAATCTGCTTGATAATGCTATCGATTTCACTCCTGCCGAAGGGGAGATTGTTCTTGGCGCGGAAGACGGTGATGGCGGCGTGCGATTAACCGTATGCGATACGGGAAGCGGCATTCCCGACTACGCGCTAGGGCGTATTTTTGAGCGTTTCTATTCTCTTCCCCGTGACAATGGCCAAAAAAGCAGCGGCCTGGGGCTGGCGTTTGTTCGTGAAGTTGCGCGCCTGCATCAGGGCGATATCGAGCTGGTTAATCGCCCGGAAGGCGGCGTGTGCGCTTTGCTGAGACTTCACGCTCACTTCACATAGCTTCAAATTCTCCACACATAGCCCCTTTAAGGTAAGCGCATTACTAAGGAGAGGGCTATGTTGAAATCACCACTATTCTGGAAAATGAGCACCCTGCTGGGGTGTATTTTACTGTTATCGATCCCGCTGATGATCGTCCGGCAGCTGATCGTTGAACGCGCGGATTATCGCAGCGAAGTCATCGAAGCTCTGGAGAACAGTACCAGCGGATCGCAGAAACTGGTCGGGCCGCTGATCGCCATTCCCGTGACCGAGGTATTGACCCGCATTGAGGATAAAAAAGAGGTCACATATCAACGTCACTGGCTGCATTACTGGTTACCTGAGTCGCTGGCGATAGCCGGAAAACAGAACGTTGAATCCAGAAAAATAGGGATTTATGAAGGCCAAATCTGGCACAACGATCTGGGGATTAAGGCGCAATTTGATGTTTCCCGTCTGGCTGAACTCAGAAAAGATAATATTACGTTAGGTAAACCGGTTATGGTGGTCGGCGTTAGCGATGCACGCGGGATTGGCACCATTATTGCTCCGAAAATTAACGGAGAGGCACTCCCAGTGGAGCCCGGAATCGGTATCAGCGGCAGCGGAGAGGGAATTCATATGCCAATGCCGCTGTTAACTCCTCAACAAAAAACGCTGGATGTTGAATTCACACTCAACCTGAACGGAACCGGAAGCTTCTCAGTCGCGCCGCTCGGACGCAATAGCCAATTACAGCTGACCAGTAACTGGGCGCATCCTGGTTTCCTGGGCGATTTTCTCCCGGTTAGTCGTGAGGTTTCCCCATCAGGTTATAGCGCCCGCTGGCAGAGTAGCTGGTTTGCGAACAATATGGCCCGGTTTTTTATGGACGATCGCGAGATTGAGTGGCGTCAACTGCCTGCTTTCAACGTTAACGTTACGACGCCGGCCGATCGGTACCAGCTGACCGATAGGGCGACAAAGTATGCCATTCTATTAATCTCCCTTACGTTTATGGCGTTTTTCGTTTTCGAGAGCCTGACTCAGTGCCGTTTACACCCGATGCAGTATCTGCTGGTTGGTTTGTCGCTAGTGATGTTCTATCTGATATTACTGGCCCTGTCCGAGCATATTCGCTTTACGCCGTCATGGATTGTTGCCAGCCTGATAGGGGCGCTGATCAATGGGGTTTATCTGAATGCGGTGCTGAAGGGATGGCTTAACAGCTTTCTTTTTGTCTGCGCATTGCTGCTGCTGGATGGCGTTATGTGGATGCTATTGCGTTCGGAAGATAGCGCGCTGCTATTGGGAACGGGAGTGCTACTGCTGGCGCTCAGCGCGCTGATGTTCCTGACCCGTCGCGTTGACTGGTACACGCTATCTCTCCCGAAGCCAAAAGAGAGGCAGCCCGAGGGCGGTGATGATGACGATAAGTTGAGGATCTGGAAATAAAAAAACGGCGCGAATTGCGCCGTTTTTACGTTATGACAGCAAGAAAAATGATGTTATTCCTGCAGATCTCCACAGAAGCGGTACCCCTCGCCATGGATGGTGGCGATAATTTCCGGGGTGTCCGGAGTGGATTCAAAATGCTTACGAATGCGACGGATGGTCACGTCCACGGTGCGGTCGTGCGGCTTCAGCTCACGGCCGGTCATTTTTTTCAGCAGTTCCGCGCGTGACTGGATTTTGCCCGGATTTTCGCAGAAGTGCAGCATGGCGCGGAATTCACTGCGCGGCAGCTTGTACTGCTCACCATTAGGGCTAACCAGCGAACGGCTATTGATATCCAGCTCCCAGCCGTTGAACTTATAGCTTTCTACACTGCGGCGTTCTTCACTCGGGGTACCCAAATTCATGGTACGGGAGAGCAGGTTGCGCGCGCGAATCGTCAGTTCACGTGGGTTGAACGGTTTAGTGATATAGTCATCGGCGCCAATTTCGAGGCCGAGGATCTTATCCACTTCGTTATCGCGGCCGGTGAGGAACATCAGCGCGACGTCCGCCTGCTCACGCAGCTCGCGTGCTAACAGGAGACCATTTTTGCCTGGCAGGTTGATATCCATGATCACCAGGTTGATATCATTTTCAGACAGGATCTGATGCATTTCCGCGCCATCGGTCGCTTCGAATACATCATAACCTTCTGCTTCGAAAATACTTTTTAACGTGTTGCGTGTTACCAACTCGTCTTCAACGATAAGAATGTGCGGGGTCTGCATGTTTGCTACCTAAATTGCCAACTAAATCGAAACAGGAAGTACCAAAGTCCCTGACCTGCCTGGTGCATGTCGCAAATTAACATGCCCGGCGTAACATGACTAAAGTACGTAATTGCGTTCTTGATGCACTTTCCATCAACGTCAACAACATCATTAGCTTGGTCGTGGGTACTTTCCCTCTGGACCCGACGGTGTCAAAAACGGCTGTCATCCTAACCATTTTAACAGCAACATAACAGGCTAAGTGAGGCATGACACCCAATAAAACTACGCTTCGTTGACATATATCAAGTTCAATTGTAGCACGTTAACAGTCTTGTGAAATCATTGCATCTAAACGGGATTCATCGTCACAATTCATATCCTGCACAATTAGTTGCGCTAAGAAAATAATAAACGTGATGAATCCAAAGCCTCAAAACGTATTCGGACATAAATTTCATTGCCAAACATACGGATAAAGCCGTTCTGTTAACATACTCTGTGACATGGTGCCTTGGGAATAGTTTAGTTTTTTTTATGGGTGATAAAGCTCAAATTTAGTGATTTTTGTTGCAAATTTGTAAATTCACGGCGCGTAATATGAAGGGAAAAATCGTCATTCCCGCCGCCTAAAAAGTAAAAGAGAAACCAAATGCGTTTATCAATTGTATTAGTCTCCCCGGCTCGGGCAGAAAACGTGGGCGCGGCAGCCAGAGCGATGAAAACAATGGGGTTTAGCGATATGCGTATCGTCGATAGCGATGCTCATTTGCAGCCTGCGGCGCGCTGGGTCGCGCACGGTTCTGGCGAGATCCTCGATAATGTTAAAACTTATGCCACGTTAGAGCAGGCGCTGCACGATGTCGATTTTACCGTCGCTACGACCGCCCGTAGCCGGGCGCGTTTTCACTACTACGCAACGCCGCAACAGCTCTTGCCGCTGCTGGAAGAAAAAGCGCAGTGGATGCATCATGCCGCGCTGGTGTTTGGCCGGGAAGATTCCGGATTAACCAATGAAGAGCTGGCCCTTGCCGATGTGCTGAGCGGCGTGCAGATGGTGGCTGACTATCCCTCGCTCAATCTGGGGCAGTCGGTGATGGTCTATTGCTATCAGCTGACTTCGTTGCTGCAGAATACCCCGTCAACATCCGCCAGCGGGGATGACAATCAGCTGCAGGCGCTACGCCTTCGCACTCGCGATCTGCTCGAGCGCCTCGGCGTGGAGGACGATATAAAACTGACCGACTGGCTCCAGCAGCGAATGGGTCTTTTGCAGCAGCGGGACACCGCCATGCTGCATCGTTTACTGCACGATATTGAAAAAAACCTTCCAGATTAAAGTTCCGTCATATTATTTTCATATGGTCTTATGTGCTAATTATTGGCCTCCTGATGCGCAAATGCGGATGAATTATCAGGGGGCCATGGCGTATTGGCCAGGTGTGAAAAAATGGGTCAAAAGTAGAAATTCGTTGACTTAAGTCGACAGATACTTTAACCAATATAGGCACAGGACACAGACAGATAAAAATTACAGAGTACACAACATCCATGAATCGCATCGGCATGATCACCACGATTATCACCACCACTATTACCACAGGTAACGGTGCGGGCTGACGCGTACAGGAAACACAGAAAAAAGCCCGCACCTGAACAGTGCGGGCTTTTTTTTCGATAAAAAATCAAGGGGTCATAACCATGCGTGTGTTGAAGTTCGGCGGTACATCAGTGGCAAATGCAGAACGTTTTCTGCGCGTTGCCGATATTCTGGAGAGTAATGCCAGGCAGGGGCAGGTAGCGACCGTACTGTCTGCCCCGGCGAAGATCACTAATCACCTGGTTGCCATGATCGAAAAAACCATTGGCGGGCAGGATGCGCTGACCAATATCGCCGATGCCGAACGCATTTTCGCCGAACTTCTGCAAGGTCTCGCCGATGCACAACCGGGTTTTCCGCTCGCGCAGCTGAAAGCTTTTGTTGAGCAGGAATTCGCACAAATCAAACACGTTCTGCACGGCATTAGCCTGCTTGGGCAGTGCCCGGATAGCGTTAACGCGTCCCTTATTTGCCGGGGAGAAAAGCTCTCTATCGCCATTATGGCCGGCTTGCTGGAAGCGCGCGGTCATAACGTCACGGTGATTAACCCGGTTGAAAAATTGCTGGCCGTTGGCCATTACCTCGAATCCACCGTTGATATCGCTGAGTCGACTCGCCGCATTGCCGCCAGCCAGATCCCGGCGGACCATATGGTGCTGATGGCGGGCTTCACCGCGGGTAACGAAAAAGGTGAGCTGGTGGTGCTGGGCCGTAATGGCTCTGATTACTCCGCCGCGGTGCTGGCCGCCTGCCTGCGCGCCGACTGCTGCGAGATCTGGACCGACGTTGACGGCGTTTATACCTGTGACCCGCGTCAGGTCCCGGATGCGCGTTTGCTGAAGTCGATGTCCTATCAGGAAGCGATGGAGCTGTCCTACTTCGGCGCTAAAGTTTTGCACCCGCGTACTATCGCCCCTATCGCCCAGTTCCAGATCCCCTGTTTAATCAAAAATACCGGCAATCCGCAGGCTCCGGGTACGCTTATCGGCGCCAGCCGCGATGAAGACGACCTGCCGGTGAAAGGGATCTCCAACCTCAATAACATGGCGATGTTCAACGTCTCCGGTCCGGGGATGAAGGGCATGGTTGGCATGGCGGCGCGGGTGTTTGCCACCATGTCCCGCGCGGGAATTTCAGTGGTGCTTATCACCCAGTCCTCTTCCGAATACAGCATCAGTTTCTGCGTACCGCAGAGCGACTGCGCCCGGGCGAAGCGGGTGATGGAAGATGAATTTTATCTGGAGCTGAAAGAGGGGCTGCTTGAGCCGCTGTCGATAATGGAGCGTCTGGCGATTATTTCCGTTGTCGGTGACGGTATGCGCACGCTGCGCGGCATCTCTGCGAAGTTCTTCGCTGCGCTGGCCCGCGCCAATATCAACATTGTCGCCATTGCCCAGGGTTCTTCCGAGCGCTCTATCTCCGTTGTCGTCAGCAACGATGACGCCACCACCGGCGTGCGCGTGACCCACCAGATGCTGTTCAATACCGATCAGGTTATTGAAGTGTTTGTCATTGGTATCGGCGGCGTCGGCGGCGCGTTGATCGAACAGATCAAACGCCAGCAGAGCTGGCTGAAGAGTAAGCATATCGATCTGCGCGTTTGCGGCGTGGCCAACTCTCGCGCTTTACTGACTAACGTACACGGCCTGAACCTTGAACACTGGCGCGACGAGCTGGCGGAAGCCAAAGAGGCGTTCAATCTGGGCCGACTCATTCGTCTGGTGAAAGAGTACCATCTGTTGAATCCGGTGATTGTCGACTGTACCTCCAGCCAGGCCGTGGCCGATCAGTACGCCGATTTCCTGCGCGAAGGGTTCCACGTGGTCACGCCGAACAAAAAGGCCAATACCTCATCGCTGGATTACTATCATCAGCTGCGCCACGCCGCGAGCAGCTCACGGCGTAAGTTTTTATACGACACCAACGTCGGCGCGGGGCTGCCGGTTATCGAAAACCTGCAAAATCTGCTGAACGCGGGCGATGAGCTGCTGCGCTTTTCCGGTATTCTGTCCGGCTCGCTGTCGTTTATCTTCGGTAAGCTCGATGAGGGCGTGAGCTTCTCTGAGGCGACCAGGCTGGCGCGTGAGATGGGCTATACCGAACCGGATCCGCGCGACGATCTTTCTGGCGTTGATGTCGCGCGTAAGCTGCTGATCCTCGCGCGTGAAACCGGACGTGAGCTCGAACTGTCTGACATTATCGTGGAACCGGCGCTGCCGGCGGGGTTTGATGCCAGCGGCGATGTCGACAGCTTTATGGCGCGGTTGCCTTCTCTGGATGATGAGTTTGCCTCGCGGGTCGCCAAAGCGCGCGATGAAGGTAAAGTCTTGCGCTATGTCGGTAATATCGAAGAGGATGGCACCTGTCGCGTCAAAATCGCCGCGGTTGACGGCAACGATCCGCTGTTCAAAGTGAAAAACGGCGAGAATGCGCTGGCGTTTTACAGCCACTATTACCAGCCGCTGCCGCTGGTGCTGCGCGGTTATGGCGCGGGGAACGATGTGACGGCGGCTGGCGTTTTCGCCGACCTGCTGCGTACCCTGTCATGGAAGTTAGGAGTTTAAGATGGTCAAAGTATATGCCCCGGCTTCCAGTGCCAATATGAGCGTCGGGTTTGACGTGCTGGGCGCTGCGGTGACGCCGGTTGACGGCACGCTGCTGGGGGACAACGTCTCCGTTGAGGCGGCGGCGAGCTTTAGCCTGCAAAACGTGGGTCGCTTCGCCAGCAAGCTGCCGACGGCGCCGCAGGAAAACATCGTCTATCAATGCTGGGAGCGCTTTTGCCAGGAGATTGGCAAGAAGGTACCGGTGGCGATGACGCTGGAAAAAAACATGCCGATCGGTTCCGGGCTGGGCTCCAGCGCTTGTTCCGTGGTCGCCGCGCTGGTGGCGATGAATGAGTTCTGCGGCAAGCCGCTCAATGAGAGCCGAATGCTGGCGCTGATGGGCGAGATGGAAGGGCGGATTTCCGGCAGTATCCATTACGATAACGTCGCGCCGTGCTATCTTGGCGGGATACAGCTGATGCTTGAGGAAAACGGCATCATCAGCCAGCAGATTCCGTCCTTCGATGAGTGGCTGTGGGTGCTGGCCTATCCGGGGATTAAGGTCTCAACGGCGGAAGCGCGGGCAATTTTGCCGGCGCAGTATCGCCGTCAGGACTGTATTGCCCACGGTCGTCACCTGGCGGGCTTTATTCACGCCTGCTATTCCCGTCAGCCTCAGCTGGCGGCGAAATTGATGAAAGACGTGATTGCCGAACCGTATCGTACCAAACTACTGCCGGGCTTCAGCGAAGCGCGTCAGGCAGCAATGGAAATTGGCGCGCAGGCGTGCGGCATTTCCGGTTCCGGTCCAACCTTGTTCGCATTATGCGATAAACCGGAAACCGCGCAGCGCGTCGCCGACTGGCTGGCTACGCACTATCTGCAAAATCAGGAAGGCTTCGTTCATATTTGCCGGCTGGACACGGCGGGCGCTCGAGTAGTGGGATAACCAATGAAACTCTATAACTTAAAAGATCATAACGAACAGGTCAGCTTTGCGCAGGCCGTCACCCAGGGGCTTGGCAAGCATCAGGGGCTGTTCTTTCCGCACGATCTACCGGAATTCAGCCTGACTGAAATCGACGAAATGCTGCAGCAGGACTTGGTGTCGCGTAGCGCGAAAATCCTGTCGGCATTTATCGGCGACGAGATCCCGCAGGACGTGCTGCAAGCGCGCATTGGCAACGCGTTCACCTTCCCGGCGCCGGTCAGCAAAGTGCAGGACGATGTCGGCTGCCTCGAGCTGTTCCACGGCCCGACTCTGGCGTTTAAGGACTTCGGCGGCCGCTTTATGGCGCAGATGCTGACCCATATCGCCGGCGACAAACCGGTCACTATCCTCACGGCAACCTCCGGCGACACCGGCGCGGCGGTCGCGCATGCGTTCTATGGCCTGCCAAACGTCAAAGTCGTCATTCTCTACCCGCGCGGCAAGATCAGCCCGCTGCAGGAAAAGCTGTTCTGCACCCTTGGCGGCAATATTGAAACCGTGGCTATCGACGGTGATTTTGATGCCTGCCAGGCGCTGGTTAAGCAGGCCTTTGATGATGAAGAGCTGAAGGCCGCTCTGGGTCTGAACTCGGCTAACTCAATCAATATCAGCCGCCTGCTGGCGCAGATTTGCTACTACTTTGAAGCCGTTGCTCAACTGCCTCAGGAAGCCCGTAATCAGCTGGTTATCTCTGTACCCAGCGGTAACTTTGGCGATCTGACCGCCGGCCTGCTGGCCAAATCCCTGGGTCTGCCAATCAAACGCTTTATCGCGGCAACTAACGCTAATGACACCGTGCCGCGCTTCCTGCAGGACGGCAACTGGTCGCCGAAAGCGACTCAGGCCACGCTGTCCAACGCCATGGACGTCAGCCAGCCGAATAACTGGCCGCGCGTGGAAGAGCTGTTCCGCCGTAAAATCTGGCGTCTGAATGAGCTGGGCTACGCGGCGGTGGATGATGAAACCACCAAAGAGACCATGCGCGAGCTGAAGGCCATCGGCTATACCTCAGAACCGCATGCGGCGATTGCGTATCGCGCGCTGCGCGACCAGCTGCAGCCGGGCGAGTACGGCCTGTTCCTCGGCACGGCGCATCCGGCGAAATTTAAAGAGAGCGTGGAAGAGATTCTGCAAGAGACGCTGCCGCTGCCAAAAGAGCTGGCCGAACGCGCAGACCTGCCGCTGCTGTCGCATAATCTGCCGGCCGATTTTGCCGCGCTGCGTAAGCTGATGATGGGTTAAACCCGAGCCCGCGCTCCCCTGCTGCGTTATCCGCGGCAGGGGAGTTTTCTTTTACTGCTCATGGCGTTTAAAGACCAACTCCCCTTTGCCCGACGCGTCGGCGTCAAAGAAATAACCTTCGCTGTCAAAGCGGGTCAGCTGCTCCGGCTTCGTTAAACGATTTTCAATGATGTAACGGCTCATTAAGCCGCGCGCTTTCTTAGCGTAGAAGCTGATCACTTTAAACTTGCCGTTTTTCTCATCGAGGAACACCGGCTTAATCAATTGCCCCTCAAGCCGTTTGGGTTTAACCGACCTGAAGTACTCATCAGAAGCCAGATTCACCACAATATCGTCGCCCTGGGCTTTCAACGCCTGATTCAGCTTATCGGTAATCACGTCTCCCCAATAGTGATACAGATCTTTGCCTTTCGCGTTCTCAAGCTTAATCCCCATTTCCAGGCGGTAAGGTTGCATCAGATCCAGCGGGCGCAGAACGCCATACAGGCCGGAAAGCATTCGCAGATGCTGCTGGGCAAAATCGAAATCAGCCTCGCTAAAGGTTTCTGCCTGCAGGCCGGTATAGACATCCCCCTTAAACGCCAGAATCGCCTGACGGGCGTTGTCCGGGGTGAAGTCTGGCTGCCAGTCGTGGAAACGAGTCGCGTTCAGGTCAGCCAGCTTGTCGCTGATACCCATCAGTTTGCCAATCTGCGGCGCCGACAGCTGGCGGGCAATACCGATAAGCTCCTGAGAGTGTTCCAGCAGTTCAGGTTGGGTATAACGCGTCGTTGCCAGCGGGCTTTGATAATCGAGCGTTTTTGCAGGTGAAATCAGAATGAGCATATCCAGTCCTTGCGGGAAATTTTTGACGACTTTAGCAAAAAAACGTCATGAGAGGATCGATAGCTGCGATTGCCGCGCTATTCGCGCGGCAGGTTGTCCCAGGTACCCGGCACCAGCTGCTGATGAATCTCAGGGTAGCGGGTGACGTCAAATTCCGGCCGCTGGCCCAGCCGCCGCTGCCGCAGGTAATCACTGGCAATGATGCGTACCGTCGGCGAGAGCAGCAGGATAGCCGTCAGGTTGGTTATCGCCATCAGCGCCATGATGGTATCCGCCATCTGCCACACCACCGGTAGGCCGATCATCGCCCCGGTAGCAACCATGCACAGCGTAAGCAGACGCAGCAGCCAGATATTACGGTCACTATCCATGCGGAGAAAAATGAGATTATTTTCGGCATAGATATAGTTTGCGACGATCGAGCTGAAGGCGAACAGCAGCACCACGATAGCGACAAAGCTGGAACCCCAGTCGCCGATGAGGTTGTTCATCGAGTGCTGAATAGCCTGAATGCCGTTCACCGCTTCTCCATTGCCGTCTCGCGGCGCCAGCATGATGATGACGGCGCTGGCGGTACAGATCACGATGGTGTCAATGAAAACGCCAATCATCTGTACGATCCCCTGCGCCGCAGGGTGAGGGGGCCAGGAGGCAGCGGCGGCAGCGGAATTAGGCGTTGAGCCCATCCCCGCTTCATTGGAAAACATCCCGCGCTGAAAGCCGCTGGTTAGCGCCTGGCTGATGGTATAGCCGACTGCGCCCGCGGCGGCCTCTTGCCAGCCGAAAGCGCAGCGGAAGATGGTTTCAAAAATCGTCGGCAGGGCGGTGATATGCCACAGGCCGATGACCAGGCTGGTCGCCACCCATAGCAGGGCCATCACTGGCACAAGCCACTGCATCATTCGCGCTACGCCGCGAATGCCGCGAACGATGACCAGCAGGGTCAGAACCGCCAGGACGCCGCCGGTAATCGCCTCAGGTAAATGAAATGCATACGCCATGGCATGGGCAACGGAGTTGGCCTGTACGGTATTAAAGATGATCCCGTAGGCCAGCAGCAGAAAAATGGAAAACAGCACGCCCATCCAGCGCATACCGAGTCCCCGGGCCATATACCAGGCGGGGCCGCCGCGAAACTGCCCGCGGGAGTCGCGCTCTTTATAAAGCTGGGCGAGAGAACATTCGGCGAAGCTGCTGGCCATACCGAGTAGCGCCGAGAGCCACATCCAGAAAACGGCGCCGGGGCCGCCTGCGGCAATGGCCAGCGCAACGCCTGCCATATTGCCGCTGCCCACGCGCGCCGCCAGGCTCATACACAGCGCCTGAAAAGACGTTAAGCCGCCGGGCTGCGGCTGAAGGCTCCTTTTCAGACTTTTGCTGAACTGACGGATATAACGGAACTGAATGAATTTTGTTCGCCAGGTAAACCAGACGCCGGCGCCCAGTAACAGGTAAATCATTACCGAGCCCCAGAGTATTTCATTGATAAACGACAGAAAATCAGGCATCAAGCATCCTCTTGCCCATATCGGTGCGCGAGTGTAAGCGCTACCAATCCAGTGACAATCCTTTAGTGTTCAGGTAATTAATTGACCCAGTTTATCACACTCTGCGCTCATGCATTGTAGGCGGTTGCGCTGCCCCGGCAGCGTGTTATCATCTTGGCAGACCGGTTACATCCCCTTAACTGCTGTTTAAGAGAAACACTATCATGACGGATAAATTGACCTCTCTGCGTCAGTACACCACTGTCGTAGCTGATACCGGAGATATCGCGGCAATGAAGCTGTATCAGCCTCAGGACGCCACGACTAACCCTTCTTTGATTCTCGGCGCGGCTCAGATCCCTGAGTACCGTAAGCTGATTGATGACGCTGTTGCATGGGCTCGCGGCCAGAGCAGCGACCGCGCGCAGCAGATTATCGATGCTTCCGATAAGCTGGCGGTGAATATTGGTCTCGAAATTCTTAAGCTGATCCCTGGCCGTATTTCCACCGAAGTCGATGCTCGCCTGTCCTATGACACCGAGGCATCTATCGCCAAAGCTAAGCGTCTCATCAAGCTGTATAACGATGCCGGCATCGGTAACGACCGCATTCTGATCAAACTGGCTTCGACCTGGCAGGGCATCCGCGCCGCCGAGCAGCTGGAAAAAGAAGGCATCAACTGTAACCTGACGCTGCTGTTCTCCTTCGCTCAGGCGCGCGCTTGTGCGGAAGCGGGCGTATTCCTGATTTCTCCATTCGTTGGCCGTATCCTCGACTGGTACAAAGCCAATACCGATAAGAAAGAATACGCGCCGGCAGAAGATCCGGGCGTGGTTTCGGTAAGCGAAATCTACGAATACTACAAACAGCACGGCTACGAGACGGTGGTTATGGGCGCAAGCTTCCGTAACCTCGGCGAGATCCTGGAGCTGGCTGGCTGTGACCGCCTGACTATCGCCCCGGCGCTGCTGAAAGAGCTGGCGGAAAGCGAAGGCGCTATCGAGCGTAAACTGGCCTTTAGCGGCGAAGTTAAAGCGCGTCCGGCTCGTATCACCGAATCCGAGTTCCTGTGGCAGCACAATCAGGATCCGATGGCGGTAGACAAACTGGCGGAAGGTATCCGCAAGTTTGCGATCGACCAGGAAAAACTGGAAAAAATGATCGGCGATCTGCTGTAATCCCGCATGTGGCCGACGCCCGTCGGCCACATTAAACTGTCTGCCTTGCTCCCCTTCGGTGTATTATTCTGTTTATTGATACTGTTTGAACGGAATAATCATGAACACCTTACGAATCGGCTTAGTTTCCATTTCCGATCGCGCCTCCAGCGGCGTCTATCAGGATAAAGGCATCCCCGCGCTTGAAGCGTGGCTGGCCCGCGCGCTCTCCACGCCTTTCGAATTGCAGACCCGCTTGATCCCGGATGAACAGGTTATTATTGAGCAAACGCTGTGCGAGCTGGTGGATGAAATGGGCTGCCATTTGGTGTTGACTACCGGCGGCACGGGCCCGGCCCGTCGTGACGTCACTCCGGATGCGACGCTGGCGATTGCCGATCGGGTGATGCCCGGCTTTGGTGAGCAAATGCGTCAGGTGAGCCTGCACTTTGTACCGACGGCCATTCTTTCTCGTCAGGTTGGCGTTATCCGCAAGCAGGCGCTGATCCTTAACCTGCCCGGCCAGCCAAAGGCGATTGAGGAAACGCTGGAAGGCGTGAAAGATGCGGAAGGTAACGTGCTGGTGCACGGCGTTTTCGCAAGTGTACCGTATTGTGTACAGCTACTTGAGGGGCCTTATGTGGAAACAAACGGCGAGGTAGTAGCAGCTTTCCGTCCTAAAAGCGCCAGGCGTGAAACATTATCCTGAATTTATCGTATTCCTGATATAACCTGCATCACCAGTGGTGTGTTGTTTTATTTACGATATAGTGTTTTTTACTTTACACAGTACGTAGAATAACTTCATACCTCTGGATGATTGCCCGTTATGTCACACTGCACCCGACCTCTGAATCGACAGGATTATAAAACGCTGACGCTAGCCGCCCTCGGCGGCGCGCTGGAGTTTTACGATTTCATCATCTTTGTCTTCTTCGCCGCCGTCGTCGGCGAGCTATTTTTCCCAGCGGATATCCCGGAATGGCTGCGCCAGGTGCAGACCTTCGGCATATTTGCGGCGGGCTATTTAGCGCGTCCTCTTGGCGGCATCATTATGGCCCACTTTGGCGATCTGGTCGGGCGTAAGAAAATGTTTACTCTGAGCATTTTACTGATGGCGCTGCCTACGCTGGCGATTGGCCTGCTGCCCACCTACGCGTCGGTGGGCATCGTGGCGCCGCTTTTGCTGCTATTTATGCGTATTCTTCAGGGGGCGGCGATTGGCGGCGAAGTCCCCGGCGCCTGGGTTTTTGTGGCGGAGCATGTACCGGAAAAAAGAATCGGTATCGCCTGCGGGACGCTGACCGCCGGCCTGACGGTTGGGATCCTGCTGGGATCGGTCGTGGCGACGCTGATTAATACCAACCTGACGCCGCAGGGTATCCATGAGGGCGGCTGGCGTATTCCATTCCTGCTGGGCGGCGCGTTTGGGCTCGTCGCCATGTATCTGCGCCGTTGGCTCCAGGAGACGCCTGTTTTCCTCGAAATGCAGCAGCGCAAGGCGTTAGCGCAGGAGCTGCCGGTTAAGGCCGTCGCGCTGAAGCATCAGAAAGCGGTGGCGGTCTCAATGCTGCTGACCTGGCTTTTATCCGCTGGCGTGGTGGTGGTGATCCTGATGTCGCCGGTCTGGCTGCAAAAACACTACGGCTTTGCCCCCGCCATCACCCTGCAGGCGAACAGTATCGCCACCATCATGCTGTGTATCGGCTGCCTGCTGGCAGGCCTGGCCGCCGACCGTTTTGGCGCCAGCCGCACGTTTATTGTCGGCAGCGTATTCCTCGCGGCGGCAAGCTGGGCTTTCTACCATCTTTCCGGCGCTAGCCCGCAGCGTCTGTTTCTGCTCTACGGTACGGTGGGCCTGTGCGTCGGCGTGGTAGGGGCGGTTCCTTATGTGATGGTGCGCGCGTTCCCGGCTGAAGTGCGTTTTACCGGGATTTCATTCTCTTATAACGTCTCTTATGCCATCTTTGGCGGCCTGACGCCGATTGCGGTGACCATGCTGATGGGCGTTTCGCCGATGGCGCCCGCGTGGTACGTACTGGCACTGTCGTTTATGGGATTGGGGCTGGGGATTTGGCTACGCCAGGGACTGGATGAGCAGGTCGCTGCGCCGAAAGCTGAACTGCAGCGCCTGCCGTAAATCGATAGGGCTTACTTCGCCGCTCGCGGACGGGCGGCGAAGTTAATTAATGCTTTTCGCCAATTGGCAGAACGGTACGGCCAAACTGTTCGTTCAGCACTTCACCCATCGCCAGATAGATGGCGCTGCCGCCGCAGACCAGACCGACCCAGCCTGCAATCTTCACAATGCCTTCGTTATCAGCCAGGTGACCAATCGCCAGCAGCGCGAACAGCACGGTCAGACTGAGAAATACAAACTGCAGCATACGCGCGGCTTTCAGGGTGCCAAAGAACATAAACAGGGTAAAAATGCCCCACAATCCAAGGTACATACCGAGGAAATGCGCATTAGGCGCTTCTGCAAGCCCCATTTTCGGCATCAAAAGAATGGCAACCAGTGTCAGCCAAAAAGCGCCGTAAGACGTGAATGCGGTTAAACCAAAAGTGTTGCCTTTTTTAAATTCCAGCAGACCGGCAAAAATCTGCGCAATGCCGCCGTAAAAAATGCCCATCGCCAGGATAGCTACATCAAACGCGAACAGGCCGCTATTTGCCAGGTTAAGCAGAATAGTGGTCATGCCGAAGCCCATAAGGCCCAGCGGTGCCGGATTAGCCAACTTAGTGTTGCCCATAATTCCTCAAAATAATGATTAGAAAGGGAAGCATTCCCCGCCACTCAGCGGCGGGGCGCGGCATAATAATTAGGCGCTGCGTTACTGTCTATGATCTGGCGGGGTATTTTTCACCAATTTCATTTTTCACCTGATGAAGTCTGGTCATTTGCCTCAAACAGGCAATATGCAACACGGCCGGAATGGTCACGCGATAAGCGCTGCCGCTCACGGCTTTGACGCCATTAAACGCGGCGCCGAGAGGGCCGCCAAGTCCGGCTCCACGCACCAAACCGTGGCCGATTACGCTAACGGCGGCGTGCGTGCGGAGGATCTTCGTCAGCCGGGCCTCGAGAAGATGCGAGACGCCCTGCGCCAGCTTATTCGTCTGTAGCAGAAAGGGGAGTATCTCTTTATGCTCGTTGACCCGACACTCAACGGCAATGAAAAAGTCAGCCTTCTGCCGATCGTCCATCTTCTTCCAGCTATGTTCCAGAAAATGCTCCAGAAGATACTGCTCGATTTCCGGCGTAGACATCTGTTTTTCTACTTTGATTTTTAGCCTCTTGCAGACGTCCAGCAAAATTTCCCGGTAGAACTTTCCGTGACGACGCAGCGTGTTGGCGATGCTGTCGCCGCCAAAGTGCTGGAGCTCGCCGGCAATAAGCTGCCAGTTGCGACGATAGCGCTCAGGATGCCCGGCCATCGCCTGAAAATTTTCATTACGCAATAGCGCGCTTGAAAGGCGCGGCTTACCATTCTCATTGTGGGTCAGAATTCTGGTGAATGTTTCCAGATGCTCTTCGCTGCAGCGATGAAGAAAAGAGAGGTCTTCATCATCCAGATAATTAATTTTCATAAATCTCAGATAATGTGAACAGTGATATTAATCGTCGCCAATGATTTTTAGCGAAGCCATGTCAGAAGAGTTAATAGTGTGGCCGGAAAAAGCGATTTTTTTAACGCAGCGCTTGTTATCGTTGTCGCTATTAATGTTAATCCAGTCGCTGGTTGCCCCTTCTTTGATGGTTGACGGCACGCTGAGGTTCTGACTGGCGCTATTGCTGGCTTTAAAGTACACCGTCGCGCCGGAAAGCTGGATATCGCCGCGATCGGCGGTGAGCTGGATTCGCTTAATCACCCGGCAAACCGGCAGCTTCAGGGTGAGATCGTTAGTCTCATTTCGCGGCATGGCGACAACGCCTAAAATTTTATGATCGTTAGCGGAAACGGAAGTGATTAACGCGGCGCTTAACAATAATCCTGCTGATATATGAATGAGTGATTTCATGAGGATTTCCTTATTATTTGATGTGTTATCAGTGATAAATATTTTATCACCAGAACTTTATTGTCTTTAGCGCGTAATCATTGCGGATTATGTCAATTACAATATGAATGAATTTTAATTTAATTATTTTTATTCATTATATATTGTGCATTTTTAAACCCGCTTTTCGGCCTTCTTCTGATGCCCGGTCCCCCTCTGCGGCAGGATCAGGACAAAAATTTTTTGTATCCCCCCCTTGATGAAGCGGCGGGTGACCCCATCTTGTAGTCAACCGCAGTGAATGAACCTGAAAAAAAATGATGTCTGGGCAGTTGAAACCGCACGTTTCGCCCTTATTACAGGTTCACAACCACATGTTGACTGAATTTTTAGTGGAGACGTTTAGATGGGTAAAATTATTGGTATCGACCTGGGTACTACCAACTCTTGTGTAGCGATTATGGATGGCACTACTGCACGCGTGCTGGAGAACGCCGAAGGCGATCGCACCACGCCTTCTATCATTGCCTATACCCAGGATGGTGAAACTCTGGTTGGTCAGCCGGCTAAACGTCAGGCAGTGACAAACCCGCAAAACACCCTGTTTGCGATTAAACGCCTGATTGGCCGCCGCTTCCAGGACGAAGAAGTCCAGCGTGACGTTTCTATCATGCCGTATAAAATCGTTGCCGCAGACAATGGCGACGCATGGCTTGATGTGAAAGGCACCAAAACCGCACCGCCGCAGATCTCTGCTGAAGTGCTGAAGAAAATGAAGAAAACGGCTGAAGATTACCTGGGTGAACCAGTAACTGAAGCGGTTATCACCGTACCTGCTTATTTTAACGATGCTCAGCGTCAGGCAACTAAAGACGCCGGCCGTATCGCAGGTCTGGAAGTCAAACGTATCATCAACGAACCGACCGCCGCCGCGCTGGCTTACGGTCTGGATAAAGAAGTCGGCAACCGCACCATCGCGGTATACGACCTCGGTGGTGGTACCTTCGATATCTCCATTATCGAAATCGACGAAGTTGATGGCGAAAAAACCTTTGAAGTTCTGGCGACCAACGGTGATACCCACCTGGGCGGTGAAGACTTCGATACTCGTCTGATCAACTACCTCGTTGACGAGTTTAAGAAAGATCAGGGCATTGACCTGCGTAACGACCCGCTGGCTATGCAGCGCCTGAAAGAAGCCGCTGAGAAAGCGAAGATTGAACTCTCTTCCGCTCAGCAGACCGACGTCAATCTGCCGTACATCACCGCGGATGCCACCGGTCCGAAACACATGAACATCAAAGTGACCCGTGCGAAACTGGAAAGCCTGGTTGAAGATCTGGTTAACCGTTCTATCGAGCCGCTGAAAGTTGCTCTGCAGGATGCTGGCCTGTCCGTATCCGATATCCAGGACGTTATCCTGGTCGGTGGTCAGACCCGTATGCCGATGGTGCAGAAAAAAGTCGCTGAGTTCTTCGGTAAAGAACCGCGTAAAGACGTTAACCCGGACGAAGCCGTCGCCATTGGCGCAGCCGTACAGGGCGGTGTCCTGACCGGTGAAGTGAAAGACGTACTGCTGCTGGACGTTACCCCGCTGTCTCTGGGTATCGAAACCATGGGCGGCGTGATGACTGCGTTGATCAATAAGAACACCACGATCCCGACCAAGCACAGCCAGGTGTTCTCTACCGCTGAAGACAACCAGTCCGCGGTAACCATCCATGTTATTCAGGGTGAGCGTAAACGCGCCTCTGATAACAAATCACTGGGTCAGTTCAACCTGGATGGTATCAACCCGGCGCCGCGCGGTATGCCGCAGATCGAAGTGACCTTCGATATCGATGCTGACGGTATCCTGCACGTTTCCGCGAAAGACAAAAACAGCGGTAAAGAGCAGAAGATCACCATTAAAGCGTCTTCTGGTCTGAACGAAGAAGAGATTCAGAAAATGGTTCGCGATGCTGAAGCGAACGCGGAAGCTGACCGTAAGTTTGAAGAGCTGGTACAGACCCGCAACCAGGGTGACCACCTGCTGCACAGCACGCGTAAGCAGGTTGAGGAAGCAGGCGACAAGCTGCCGGCTGACGATAAAACCGCTATCGAGTCTGCGTTGACCGCGCTGGAAACTTCGCTGAAAGGTGAAGATAAAGCTGATATTGAAGCGAAAATGCAGGCGCTGGCTCAGGCTTCTCAGAAGCTGATGGAAATCGCGCAGCAGCAGCACGCTCAGCAGCAGGCTGGCGGCGCTGACGCTTCCGAGAGCAACGCGAAGGACGACGATGTTGTTGACGCTGAGTTCGAAGAAGTGAAAGACAAAAAATAATCGCCCTTTGAACGGGTAAAACACTGGCACGGGCGAAGAGGTTTCCTCTCCGCCCGTGCACGCATGTTAAGGGGCTGAAAAACACCAATGGCAAAGCAAGACTATTACGAGATTTTAGGCGTTTCCAGATCGGCGGAAGAGCGTGAAATCAAAAAGGCGTATAAGCGCCTGGCCATGAAGTATCACCCGGACCGTAACCAGGGCGATAAAGAGGCTGAAGCTAAATTCAAAGAAATCAAAGAAGCGTATGAAGTCCTGACCGATGCCCAGAAGCGCGCAGCCTACGATCAGTACGGCCACGCCGCCTTTGAGCAAGGCGGTATGGGCGGGGGCGGCGGCGGTTTTGGCGGCGGCGCGGATTTCAGCGATATCTTTGGCGATGTTTTCGGCGATATCTTTGGCGGCGGTCGTGGTCGCCAGCGCGCATCGCGCGGCGCAGACCTGCGCTACAACATGGATCTGACCTTAGAAGAGGCGGTTCGCGGAGTCACTAAAGAGATCCGCATTCCGACGCTAGAAGAGTGCGACGTTTGTCACGGCAGCGGCGCCAAAGCAGGAAGCCAGCCGCAGACTTGTCCTACCTGCCACGGTGCGGGTCAGGTGCAGATGCGCCAGGGCTTCTTCGCCGTTCAGCAGACCTGTCCGCATTGTCAGGGACGCGGTACGCTGATCAAAGATCCGTGCAATAAATGCCATGGTCATGGTCGCGTAGAGAAAACCAAAACGCTGTCGGTTAAAATTCCGGCGGGCGTCGATACCGGTGACCGTATTCGTCTGGCTGGCGAAGGTGAAGCCGGTGAGCACGGCGCGCCAGCAGGCGATCTGTATGTTCAGGTTCAGGTTAAGCAGCACGCCATTTTCGAGCGTGAAGGCAACAACCTGTACTGTGAAGTACCGATTAACTTCACCATGGCCGCTCTCGGCGGCGAGATTGAGGTCCCGACGCTGGACGGTCGCGTGAACCTTAAGGTGCCTGGCGAGACGCAGACAGGGAAGCTGTTCCGGATGCGTGGCAAAGGCGTGAAGTCCGTGCGCGGCGGCGCGCAGGGCGATCTGCTGTGCCGCGTGGTGGTCGAAACGCCGGTTGGTCTTAACGATAAACAAAAGCAGCTGCTGAAAGATCTTCAGGAAAGCTTTGGCGGGCCGACGGGCGAGAAGAACAGTCCACGCTCCAAAAGTTTCTTCGACGGTGTGAAGAAATTTTTCGATGATTTGACGCGTTAATCATCACTTTATATAAAAAAACCCGAAATTTATTTCGGGTTTTTTTATATCTTACGTATTGGCAATAAAAAGTGTTTCCTCGGTAATAAATATTCGATTTTTTGGTGGTAATGTTATTCTTTGTTTTTTATGGTAATTTTCTTTTTCCTGGGTCATCTTTGATTTTATTTTATCTACCGTAAACACCTTGAAAAAATGCATGCAAGACGAGCGATATAGTGCTCAAAATACCTTTATATATATGATGTGCATTGCTTAAATAATTATTTGTATTGTATTTATTTCAGGGGGGAATTCAGGAAATTTTAAAAAGAGGTTGATTATAATCTGGTGAAAGTGCTGGATGCCGTTATATCGGCAGGGAATGTGACAAAAGCATCAAAACGATTATCCGAAACGTCGGCGGCTGTTTCCATCGCGCTAACCAGGCTACAGCTTTTTTATAATGAGCAACTTTTCGTCAGGGATAAAGACGGGCTGATCCCGACGGTGGAAGCACTGGCATTGCCGAAAACTATTATCTTTCCGCGTATTACGCTGGAAATGTACCGGTATAACCCGCATGCAAAACTGTTCATGTCGCTGGATACGCTGCGGACCGTGAGATGGAAACGGCCGGCAGCACCAGGTTGTGGAGCTCGCGAACGACAGTTCGGGAATCGTTGAGTTGATGGTCCTTGATAACGGTAATTTCCGCTCCCGGGATGATAACAAAATCCTGCTGCCAGCGGATAATGACAGCTGGATTGTGCATCTTATCGTTAATCTCCATATCTGATCTTGCAGGAGATTGAACCTGAAACGAAAACCGTGCTTTTGAAGCGACGATGATCTCAGGTTATTACAAAAATGAGATAACTAATGGCGCAGGTTATCGCTATGACATCACCAGTTGTGGGTTTTATAGTTCGTAAAAACCGATCCATTTATCATGTATAATCTAATTTTAACGATGATTCAGGCGGAGTAGGATAGTAATTACGAAGTATTCCCCAGAAAGAGATTATAAAAAGTGAAACATCTGCATCGTTTTTTTAGTAGTGATGCCTCCGGGGGCATCATTCTTATCATCGCCGCGGCGCTGGCTATGCTGATGGCTAATGTCGGTCTGACCAGCGGTTGGTATCATGCTTTCCTTGAGACGCCGGTTCAGCTAAAGGTTGGCGCGCTTGAGATCAACAAGAACATGCTGTTGTGGATTAACGACGCGCTGATGGCGGTATTTTTCTTGCTTATCGGCCTCGAAGTGAAGCGTGAAATGAATCAAGGGGCGCTGGCCAGCCGTCGACAGGCTGTGTTTCCGGTCGTCGCGGCGCTGGGCGGAATGGTGGTTCCGGCGCTGGTCTACCTCGCGTTTAACGGCCAGGATCCGATTGCCAGAGAGGGTTGGGCGATTCCGGCGGCGACCGATATTGCCTTCGCGCTTGGCGTACTGGCGTTGTTGGGTAATCGGGTTCCCGCTGCGCTGAAGATTTTTCTGATGGCGCTGGCTATCATCGACGATCTGGGCGCCATCATTATTATTGCGCTGTTCTATACGCACGATCTTTCCGTGGTGTCATTGGTTGTCGCTGCCGGAGCCATTATTGTGCTGGCGGCGTTAAATCTGTGTGGCGTAAGGCGGACCGGTATCTATATCCTGGTCGGCGCCATACTGTGGACCGCGGTGCTGAAATCGGGGGTTCATGCCACGCTGGCTGGCGTCATCGTCGGCTTTATGATCCCGCTAAAAGAGCAGAACGGTAAATCACCGGCGAAGCAGCTTGAGCACGTTCTGCATCCATGGGTAGCGTTCCTGATCCTGCCGCTTTTCGCCTTCGCTAACGCGGGTGTGTCTTTGCAAGGCGTCACGCTGGAAGGGCTGACCTCGCTGCTGCCGTTGGGTATTATCGCCGGGCTGTTTATCGGTAAGCCATTGGGCATTAGCGTGTTCTGCTGGCTGGCGCTGAAGCTGAAATGGGCCTCGTTGCCTGAAGGGACTACCTGTAAGCAGATTATGGCGGTCGGCATTTTGTGTGGTATTGGCTTCACGATGTCGATTTTTATTGCCACTTTGGCCTTCGGCAGCGTAGACCCCGGATTGATCAACTGGGCTAAGCTTGGCATCCTGATTGGATCGATACTATCGGCCGTCACGGGATACATCATATTGCGTAAGCGCGTAACGGATTCGGGCTACGCGGCTTAACATCTCACGGAGAGCCGGCTACGGCTCTCCAGGACATTATCAGGGAGAGAAGCATGTCGCATATCAACTACAATCACCTGTACTACTTCTGGCACGTCTACAAAGAAGGCTCCGTTGTCGGCGCCGCGGAAGCGCTGTTCCTGACGCCGCAGACCATTACCGGGCAAATTAAAGCCCTGGAAGAGCGCCTGCAGGGGAAGCTGTTCAAGCGCAAAGGAAGAGGGCTGGAGCCCAGCGAACTCGGTGAGCTTGTGTTCCGCTACGCGGATCGTATGTTTACGCTAAGCCAGGAAATGCTCGACATCGTTAACTATCGTAAAGAGTCGAATCTGCTGTTTGATGTTGGCGTCGCGGACGCGCTGTCGAAACGGTTGGTCAGCGGTGTACTGGATGCCGCCGTCGTCGATAACGAACAGATCCATTTACGCTGTTTCGAGTCGACCCATGAAATGCTGCTTGAGCAGCTAAGCCAGCATAAGCTCGATATGATCATCTCCGACTGCCCCATCGACTCCACTCAGCAGGAAGGGCTATTTTCGGTAAAAATCGGCGAGTGCAGCGTGAGCTTCTGGTGCATGAATCCGCCGCCGGAAAAACCCTTCCCGGGCTGCCTGGAAGAACGTCGTCTGCTGATCCCCGGCCGTCGTTCCATGTTAGGGCGCAAGCTGCTCAACTGGTTTAACTCGCAGGGGCTGCAGGTGGAAATTCTGGGCGAGTTTGACGATGCGGCGTTGATGAAGGCCTTCGGCGCGGCGCACAATGCGATTTTCGTTGCGCCGACGCTATATGCGCATGATTTCTATAGCGATGAATCGATAGTTGAGATCGGGCGCATGGACAACGTCATGGAAGAGTATCACGCCATCTTTGCGGAACGAATGATCCAGCATCCGGCGGTGCAGCGGATTTGTAACCGTGACTATTCGGCGCTTTTTACGCCACCTCAGGCGTAGGGCTGCACGAGGACAATGCCGAGGCCGGGTCCAGGATCCAGCGTCATAAATGGCAGACATAAAAAAACCCGCTTTCGCGGGTTTTTTTCAAAGCGACAACGCGCTGGCGATTAAGCCAGTTTGTTGATCTGAGCGGTCAGGTTTGCTTTATGACGCGCAGCTTTGTTTTTGTGGATCAGACCTTTAGCAGCCTGACGGTCCACGATTGGTTGCATTTCGTTAAATGCTTTCAGTGCAGTAGCTTTGTCGCCAGCTTCGATAGCTGCGTATACTTTCTTGATGAAAGTACGCATCATAGAGCGACGGCTAGCGTTGTGCTTGCGGGCCTTTTCAGACTGAACGGCGCGCTTCTTAGCTGATTTGATATTAGCCAAGGTCCAACTCCCAAATGTGTTCTATATGGACAATTCAAAGGCCGAGGAGAATGCCCGTTTAGCCTTCTTTTGTCAATGGATTTGTGCAAATAAGCGTCGTTCAAACTAACAACGCTTCATTACGTAGTGATGGCGCAAGATTCTACCAGCTTGTTGCTGGCGAATACAGCCTTTCGACCATAAAAATCGACGATGCCGGAGAGATTTTCCCGCAATCTCGCGCTGAGTGAATGAATTACCGGGATCTTTCAGTGAAGAGGTGCAATCGCTGGTTAACGTCGCCAGTTGTACAAGGTATACTCGGACGATTTTCACTGTTTTGAGCCAGACATGAAGCTGATACGCGGCATACATAATCTCAGTCAGGCCCCGCACGGGTGCGTGCTGACCATTGGAAATTTTGACGGCGTGCATCGCGGGCACCAGGCATTATTGCAGCGTTTGCGCGCAGAAGGTCGCCAGCGTGGCTTACCGGTGGTGGTGATGATTTTTGAACCACAGCCGCTTGAGCTTTTTGCCGCCGATAAAGCGCCAGCGCGATTAACGCGCCTGCGTGAGAAGCTGAACTATCTGGCCGAAAGCGGCGTCGATTACGTCCTGTGCGTGCGCTTCGATCGGCGCTTTGCCGCATTGACCGCCCAGGACTTTATCAGCGAACTGCTGGTCCGCCAGCTGGGCGTCCAGTTCCTCGCCGTTGGCGATGATTTCCGCTTTGGCGCGGGTCGCCAGGGGGATTTCTTGTTATTACAAAAAGCCGGCGTGGAGTATGGCTTTGACGTCACCAGCACCCAAACCTTCTGTGAAGGCGGCGTGCGCATCAGCAGCACGGCGGTGCGCCAGGCGCTGGCTGACGACGATCTGCCCCTCGCGGAGACGCTGCTGGGGCATCCGTTTACCATCTCCGGGCGCGTAGTGCACGGCGATGAGCTCGGGCGCACAATAGGCTTCCCGACGGCGAATTTACCGCTGCGCCGTCAGGTTTCCCCGGTAAAAGGGGTCTATGCGGTAGAAGTGACAGGGCTTGGCGACAAATCGTTTATGGGCGTCGCCAACATTGGTACTCGTCCAACGGTATCCGGCGTGCGTCAGCAGCTGGAAGTTCATCTCCTGGATGTTGTAATGGACCTCTACGGTCGCCATATAGATGTAATACTGCGTAAAAAAATACGTAACGAGCAGCGATTTGCGTCGCTTGATGAACTAAAAACGCAAATCGCACGTGATGAGTTAACGGCCCGCGACTTCTTTGGGCTAACCGGGCAGGCATAACCCTGACGGTGTTTATCAAACCGAAATACGGAACCGAGAATCTGATGAGTGACTATAAATCGACCCTGAATTTGCCGGAAACAGGGTTCCCGATGCGCGGCGATCTCGCCAAGCGTGAACCGGGAATGCTGGCGCGTTGGACCGATGATGACCTGTACGGCATCATTCGTGCAGCCAAAAAAGGCAAAAAAACCTTCATTCTGCATGATGGCCCTCCTTATGCGAATGGCAGCATTCATATTGGTCACTCGGTTAACAAGATTCTGAAAGACATTATCGTTAAGTCCAAAGGGCTGGCGGGCTATGACTCCCCGTACGTACCGGGCTGGGACTGTCACGGTCTGCCGATCGAGCTGAAAGTGGAGCAGGAGTACGGCAAGCCGGGCGAGAAATTCACCGCCGCCGAGTTCCGCGCCAAGTGCCGCGAATACGCCGCCACCCAGGTTGACGGACAGCGTAAAGACTTTATCCGTCTGGGCGTGCTCGGCGACTGGTCGCACCCGTACCTGACCATGGACTTCAAAACCGAAGCCAACATCATCCGCGCGCTGGGTAAAATCATCGGCAACGGCCACCTGCACAAAGGCGCTAAGCCGGTGCACTGGTGCGTAGACTGCCGCTCAGCGCTGGCGGAAGCGGAAGTCGAGTATTACGACAAAACCTCCCCGTCCATCGACGTGGCGTTCCACGCGACCGATAAAGCGGCGGTGCTGGCGAAATTCGGCGTGGCCGACGTTAACGGCCCGGTTTCTCTGGTTATCTGGACCACCACCCCGTGGACCCTGCCGGCGAACCGCGCCATCTCCCTCTCCCCGGCGTTTGACTATGCGCTGGTGCAGGTTGACGATCAGGCGCTGATCCTGGCGAAAGACCTGGTCGAAAGCGTGATGAAGCGCGCCGGCATTGCTGATTACACCATCCTGGCGGTGGTGAACGGCGCCGAGCTGGAGCTGATGCGCTTTAAGCATCCGTTCCTCGATTTCGACGTCCCGGCGATCCTGGGCGATCACGTCACGCTGGACGCGGGTACCGGTGCGGTACATACCGCGCCAGGCCACGGTCCGGATGACTATGTCATCGGTCAAAAATATGGTCTGGAAGTCGCTAACCCGGTTGGTCCGGACGGCGCCTACCTGCCGGGAACTTACCCGACGCTGGACGGCGTAAACGTCTTCAAAGCTAACGATGTTGTCGTTGCGCTGCTGTCAGAAAAAGGCGCGCTGCTGCACGTTGAAAAAATGCAGCACAGCTACCCGTGCTGCTGGCGCCACAAAACGCCGATCATCTTCCGCGCCACGCCGCAGTGGTTCGTGAGCATGGATCAAAAAGGCCTGCGCGCGCAGTCGCTTTCCGAAATCAAAGGCGTGCAGTGGATCCCGGACTGGGGCCAGGCGCGTATCGAATCGATGGTCGCCAACCGTCCTGACTGGTGTATCTCTCGTCAGCGCACCTGGGGCGTACCGATGTCGCTGTTCGTGCATAAAGAGACGCAAGAGCTGCACCCGCGTACGCTGGAGCTGATGGAAGAAGTCGCCAAACGCGTAGAAGTTGACGGCATCCAGGCGTGGTGGGATCTCGATTCCCGCGATATCCTCGGCGCCGATGCGGATAGCTACGAGAAGGTGCCGGATACGCTGGACGTGTGGTTTGACTCCGGGTCGACCCACTCCTCCGTTGTTGACGTGCGTCCGGAATTTACCGGTCACGCCGCCGACATGTATCTGGAAGGTTCCGACCAGCACCGCGGCTGGTTTATGTCCTCGCTGATGATCTCTACCGCGATGAAGGGCAAAGCGCCTTACCGCCAGGTACTGACCCACGGCTTTACCGTTGATGGTCAGGGCCGCAAGATGTCCAAATCCATCGGCAACACCGTTTCGCCGCAGGACGTGATGAACAAGCTGGGTGCGGATATTTTGCGCCTGTGGGTGGCTTCCACCGACTATACCGGCGAAATGGCCGTCTCCGACGAGATCCTCAAACGCGCCGCCGACAGCTATCGTCGTATCCGTAACACCGCGCGCTTCCTGCTGGCGAACCTCAACGGCTTCGACCCGGCAAAAGACATGGTGAAACCGGAAGAGATGGTCGTACTGGACCGCTGGGCTGTAGGCTGCGCGCAAGCGGCTCAGGACGATATCGTCAAAGCCTACGAATCTTACGATTTCCACGAAGTGGTGCAGCGCCTGATGCGCTTCTGCTCCATCGAAATGGGCTCGTTCTGGCTCGATATCATTAAAGACCGCCAGTACACCACCAAGGCCGACAGCATCGCGCGTCGTAGCTGCCAGACTGCGCTGTACCATATTGCCGAAGCGCTGGTGCGCTGGATGGCGCCGATCATGTCCTTCACCGCTGACGAAATCTGGGGTTACCTGCCGGGCGACCGCGAGAAATACGTCTTTACCGGCGAATGGTATACCGGCCTGTTTGGCCTGGACGCTGACGAAGCGATGAACGACGGTTTCTGGGACGCGCTGCTGAAGGTGCGCGGCGAAGTCAACAAGGTTATCGAACAGGCGCGTACGGATAAGCAGGTTGGCGGCTCGCTGGAGGCGGCGGTGACCCTGTACGCCGATGCCGATCTGGCGGCGAAGCTCAACGCGCTGGGCGACGAATTACGATTTGTCCTGTTGACCTCAGGGGCGAAAGTTGCCGATTATGCGCAGGCTCCGGCCGACGCCTGGCAGAGTGAGCTGCTGAAAGGCCTGAAAGTCGTGCTGAGCAAAGCCGAAGGTGACAAGTGCCCGCGCTGCTGGCATTACACCACGGATATCGGCAAGGTGGCGGAACACGCGGATATCTGCGGACGCTGTGTCAGCAACATCGCCGGTGACGGCGAAAAACGTAAGTTTGCCTGATGAGTAAACCGATTTGTTCAACGGGGCTACGCTGGCTGTGGGTCGTCGTAGCCGTGCTGATTATCGATTTAGGCAGTAAATTCCTGATCCTCCAGAACTTCGTTCTGGGGGATACGGTATCGCTGTTCCCATCGCTTAATCTGCACTATGCGCGCAACTATGGCGCGGCTTTTAGCTTCCTCGCCGACAGCGGCGGCTGGCAGCGCTGGTTCTTCGCCGGTATCGCTATCGGTATCTGCGTGATCCTCGCGGTGCTGATGTATCGTTCTAAGGCGACGCAAAAGCTGAATAACATTGCCTATGCGCTGATTATTGGCGGCGCGCTGGGGAATTTATTCGACAGGCTGTGGCATGGTTTTGTCGTCGATATGATCGATTTCTACGTCGGGGACTGGCACTTCGCCACCTTCAACCTTGCCGATACCGCTATCTGTATCGGCGCGGCGCTGATCGTGCTGGAAGGCTTCTTACCGAACGCGGCTGCGAAGAAACAGGCGTAACAAAACTCGCCCGGCGGCGCCATCGCCGCCGGGCAAAACTAGTGAGCAACCTGCATGTCTAAATCAGTACAGAGCAACAGTGCGGTGCTGGTGCACTTCACCTTAAAGCTCGACGATGGCTCCACCGCAGAGTCAACCCGCAATAACGGTAAACCCGCGCTGTTTCGCCTGGGCGATACCTCGCTTTCTGAAGGTCTTGAACAGCATCTGCTGGGGCTGAAAGAAGGGGATAAAACCACCTTTTCGCTGGAGCCGGACGCCGCGTTTGGCGTACCGAGCCCGGACCTGATCCAATACTTCTCGCGCCGGGAATTTATCGACGCGGGCGAGCCTTCAATCGGCGCGATTATGCTCTTTACCGCAATGGATGGCAGCGAAATGCCCGGCGTGATCCGCGAAGTGAACGGCGATTCGATCACCGTTGATTTCAACCATCCGCTGGCCGGGCGTACCGTTCATTTTGATGTTGAAGTGCTGGAGATCGATCCGGCGCTGGAGGGGTAAGATGCAGATTCTGTTGGCTAACCCGCGCGGCTTCTGCGCAGGCGTTGACCGCGCTATCAGCATTGTTGAAAACGCGCTGACGCTATACGGCGCGCCGATCTACGTGCGTCATGAAGTTGTGCACAACCGCTATGTTGTCGATAGCCTACGGCAGCGCGGCGCGATTTTTATTGAGCAGATTAGCGAAGTGCCGGACGGCGCAATCCTGATCTTCTCCGCCCACGGGGTCTCTCAGGCCGTTCGCAACGAGGCGAAAAGCCGCGATCTGACGGTGTTTGACGCCACCTGTCCGCTGGTCACCAAAGTGCATATGGAAGTCGCCCGCGCCAGCCGTCGCGGCGAAGAATCCATTTTGATTGGTCACGCCGGTCATCCGGAAGTCGAAGGTACCATGGGCCAGTACAGCAACCCGCAGGGGGGAATGTACCTGGTGGAATCGCCGGACGATGTCTGGACGCTGGACGTGAAAAACGACGCTAAGCTGTCGTTTATGACCCAGACGACGCTCTCCGTCGACGATACCTCCGACGTGATTGACGCTCTGCGCGAGCGTTTCCCGAAAATCGTCGGGCCGCGCAAAGATGATATCTGCTATGCCACGACTAACCGTCAGGAAGCCGTCCGCGCGCTGGCCGGGCAGGCCGATGTGGTGCTGGTGGTAGGGTCGAAGAACTCCTCTAACTCTAACCGTCTGGCCGAGCTGGCTCAGCGGATGGGGAAAGCGGCCTATCTGATCGACGACGCGACCGATATCCAGGAAGCGTGGGTGAAAGAAGCGCAGTGCGTCGGCGTCACCGCGGGCGCTTCGGCGCCGGATATTCTGGTCCAGAACGTGATTACGCGTTTGCAGGAGCTGGGCGGCGGCGAAGCGGTGCCGCTGGAAGGGCGCGAAGAGAACATCGTTTTCGAGGTGCCGAAAGAGCTGCGCGTAGACGTCCGTGAAGTAGAGTAAGTTCTTTTCCGCCGCAGTATGAGAAGATGCCAGGCTTAACGTCTGGCATTTTTTATGGAGAAACTATGCGCTTACCTATCATTCTGGATACCGATCCCGGCATTGATGACGCCGCGGCGATTGCCGCCGCGCTGTTCGCCCCCGAGCTGGATCTGCAGCTGATGACCACGGTCGCGGGGAATGTATCGGTGGAGAAAACGACCCGCAACGCCCTGCAGCTTCTGCATTTCTGGAACGCTGATGTCCCGCTGGCCCAGGGGGCGTCGATGCCGCTGGTTCGCCCGCTGCGCGACGCCGCTTCCGTGCACGGCGAATCCGGGATGGAAGGCTACGATTTTGTTGAACATCACCGTCAGCCGCTGGCGAAACCGGCGTTTCAGGCGATCCGCGACGCGCTGATGCACGCTCCGGAGCCGATGACGCTGGTGGCGATTGGCCCGTTAACCAACATCGCGCTATTGCTGACCCAGTACCCTGAATGCCGTTTTAACATCCGTCGTCTGGTGATTATGGGCGGCTCCGCCGGGCGCGGTAACTTTACGCCGAACGCGGAATTTAACATCGCCATCGACCCGGAAGCGGCGGCTAAAGTGTTCAGCAGCGGGTTGGAGATCGTTATGTGCGGGCTGGATGTCACCAATCAGGCGATGCTGGCGCCGGCGTATCTCGCCACTCTGCCGACGCTTAATCAGACCGGAAAGATGCTGCACGCGCTGTTTAGCCACTACCGTAGCGGGAGCATGAGCAGCGGGCTGCGTATGCACGACCTGTGCGCGATTGCCTGGCTGGTCCGTCCGCAGCTGTTTACCCTTGCACCGTGCTTTGTGGCGGTAGAAACCCAGGGCATATGGACCTCAGGCACCACGGTGGTGGATATCGAAGGCAAACTGGGCCAACCGGCAAATGCGCAGGTGGCGCTGGGGCTGGATGTCGAAGGATTTCAGCGCTGGGCGGCCGAGGTGATTGCGCTGGCACCCTAGCCCGGTAACGAAGCGGCCGGGCATGGCGCTCAGGTGCTCTGAATGGGGTCGACGACGTTGCGCCATAGCGTGCCCGCTTCATCGGTCCACATCAGCAGTAATAGCGACGCTAATCGTTCTGCCGCCGCGGAAAGGGGCCGGTTCTTTACGCGGATCATACCCAGCGTGCGCCGGATCACCGGCTCGACAAGCGGAACGCTCACGACGGTGCTGTTGCCGCTATGGGGCATCGCCAGGCAGGGGAGCGCCGAGACGCCCAACCCGGCTTCGACAAGACCGAGCGAGGTCGACAAGTGTCGGACTTCATAAAACCAATCCAGTCGCCAGGGCTTATCAGCCAGGCATTTCTCGATTAACTGTCTGTTGCCGCTTGATTTCCTTACCCCGATTAAGGTTTGGCTCACCAGTTCCCGCCATTCAACTAATTGTCTCCCCGCCAGCGGATGGTCTTGCCGACACGCCAGAACAAAAGGTTCATTCACCAGAGGGATAAAATCGATGTCTGGATATGTGATGAAGTTCATGTTTATTCCAAAATCAACATCGCCTTTGCGTACCGAGTTCATGCACGTTTCTATACCTTGTTCATAAATTCGTACTTTGATGTTGGGATAGCTTTGGTTAAATAGCACGATAGCACGCGGTAAAAAGTAAAATACGGCGGTCGGAATGCAAGATAGCGTTACCGTATCATGTATTTGAGACGTTAAATCGTTGAGGTTAAATATTGCCGCATCAAGGCTGGCAATCAACGCTTTGGCCTTTGGGAGAAGCATTTTTCCGGCCTGAGTAAGCGCAATTTTTCGCGTGGTTCGTTCGAGCAGCGCAATATTCAGATTATCCTCTATTTTTTTTATCTTTTTAGTCAGCGCGGGTTGCGTGAGGTTGAGCTGCTCGGCTGCTTTACTAAATGAGCCTAGCTCCGCAACCGTGACAAAAGCTTTCATACCGGATAGTTCATTTTTCATTATTGCTCCGTAGGGGTTAATAAGCGTTTCTCTATGTAGATGACTAGTCATTATTAAGCGGGAATGCTTTTTTATTAATACTCAGCAGGAATAACTGTTATGGCAAAATTTTATCAACCGGTGAGATTCTGGCAAGTAGAATGAATTTGTAAAATGCCTGAGGTGATTGATATTGGCCGTTAATTAAGTAAATAAAAATCTTAAAAAACATAAAACCAATTAAATTCACGGAGCCGTTTTACACCATTCTTCTATTTCTTAGCGAATAAGGAACATGCTATGAAGAGCATTCCCTGTGTATTAATGCGTGGTGGGACATCGAAAGGCGCCTTTCTTTTAGCAGATGATTTACCCAAGGATATTCAGAAACGTGATGACTGCTTATTAGCCATCATGGGTTCGGGTCATGAGCTGGAAATTGACGGCATTGGCGGAGGGAGCCCACAAACCAGTAAGGTGGCGATTATCAGTCAATCGCTTAGCGAAGAAGCGGATATCGATTATCTGTTTGTTCAGGTCATCGTTAATGAACGGCGGGTGGATACAACGCCAAACTGCGGCAATATGCTGTGTGCGGTAGGCGGGTTTGCGATTGAACATGGGTTAGTTGAGGCGGCGTCTCCGGTTACGCGAGTGCGTATAAGAAACGTGAACACCAATACTTTTATTGACGCTGACGTTCAAACACCTGACGGCAAGGTTATCTATGAAGGGGATAGCCAAATCGATGGCGTTCCGGGGCGCGCCGCGCCGGTTGCATTGACTTTTTTGAATGCGGCGGGGGCCAAATCCGGACGCCTTTTCCCGACGGGTAATCGTATGGACGTATTCGATGATGTACGAGTGACCTGTATTGATATGGCGATGCCCATGGTGGTGATCCCGGCTCAGAGTCTGGGCAAAACCGGATATGAATCTGCGAGTGAATTAGATCGGGATAGCGGGTTATTAAAATCGCTTGAATCTATTCGTATCCAGGCCGGTAAGGCGATGGGGTTTGGGGATGTAACGAATATGGTTATCCCAAAACCGGTTCTGATTTCTCCTGCATTAAGCGGCGGAAGTATAAACGTACGCTATTTTATGCCGCATAATTGCCATAAATCGCTGGCGATTACCGGTGCTATCGGTCTGGCAAGCGCATGTATTATTCCGAAAACCATTGCTAATGAACTGACGAAGCTATCAGGCGACGGAATCATTAAAGTCGAACACCCCAGCGGCGGTATTGAAGTCGACTTAAGCCAGACGACTGAACGCCCAGAAGATATCCGGGCTTCGGTTATTCGTACTGCGCGGAAGATCCTTTCAGGAACGGTTTACATTCCCGAATAAATACCCACTCTCTGAGTATCTATAAAAATACCCGGAATCGGGGAGGGAGTGATGTGAATACGTTTCACCAGCATCCTTACATATTGATTGCAGGGAAGGAATGGAAATGCAAAAGAATAAATTATGGAAACTGCTTGTTATAATAGCAATACCGTTACTCATCAGTTTATTCCCAGCGCCAGAAGGGTTATCAAAACTTGCCTGGGTATTATCCGGTATCTATCTGGCCGCGATTGTCGGGTTAGTCATTAAACCTTTTGCTGAGCCCGTGGTCCTGCTGATCGCGGTGGCCGCATCAATGGTGGTTGTGGGAAATTTAGGCGACGGTTCGATAAAAGCGGCCAGCGTGTTAAGCGGATATTCATCAGGTACCACCTGGTTGGTGTTTTCTGCATTTACCCTGAGCGCGGCATTTGTCATTACCGGATTGGGTAAAAGAATTGCATATATTCTGATCGGCAAAATTGGCAGTACGACGTTGGGTCTGGGCTACGTTACCGCCTTCCTTGACCTGATCCTGGCGCCCGCGACGCCTTCAAATACAGCGCGTGCAGGCGGAATTGTACTGCCGATTATTAACAGTGTTGCCGTCGCTCTTGGGTCCGAGCCGGAGCGCAGCGCAAAACGCGTTGGTCATTATCTCATGCTGAACGTCTATATGGTGACCAAAACGACCAGCTATATGTTCTTCACCGCGATGGCCGGAAATATACTTGCGCTAAAAATGATCGAAGATATTTGCCATATAAAATTGAGCTGGGGAGGATGGGCGCTGGCGGCCGGATTACCCGGAATTATCATGTTACTGTTGACGCCGCTGATTACCTACAAGCTTTACCCGCCAGAACTGAAGAAAGTCGATAACAAAAAGATCGCCAAAGCCGGTATGGAAGCTTTGGGGCCAATGACGCTACGTGAAAAGATGCTGTCCTGCCTCTTTGTTCTTGCGCTTGGCGGTTGGGTATTTAGTCAATCGCTGGGAGTGAATGAGTCTACCGTGGCGATCGGCGTTATGGCGTTAATGCTGGTGTTGAGAATCGTCACCTGGGATGACGTGATTAAGAATAAGGGGGGATGGAATACGCTCATATGGTACGGCGGTATTATTGGTTTAAGTTCCCTGCTCTCCAAAGTTGGCTTTTTCTTATGGTTGGCTGATTTATTAAAAAATAATATTTCATTTAACGGTCATGGTAATGTCGCTTTCATCGTTATTGTTGCCTTAAGCATTTTAGTGCGTTACTTCTTTGCGTCAGGCAGCGCTTATATTGTGGCGATGGTTCCCGTTTTTGCTATGCTGGCGAACGTTTCTGGCGCACCGGTCATGCTAACTGCGCTCGCCTTACTCTTCAGCAACTCTTATGGTGGCATGGTAACCCACTACGGCGGGGCGGCAGGGCCAGTTATTTTTGGCGTTGGCTATAATGATATTAAATCATGGTGGATTATCGGTGGGATATTAGCGTTACTTACTTTCCTCCTGCAAATCACGCTAGGAGTATGGTGGTGGGAAATATTAATCGCCTGGAAGGTAATTTAAACATTTTTTGAGAAAATGATAGCTTAGCTGGGCATCACAGGGTGCCCAGGGGCAAGGTTTATTATTCAGAGCGGCATGTGGCTTATCTGCTCTTTTTATTTGAGCGTTTAAGTGTGGGTGAAGTTACCTGATTTTAAATATGATTATATGGCCTTTGATAAGGTGAGGTGTGATATATTTATGTCTCCAGTTACGATTACATTGTCGCTATTGGTTTTTTCTATAGTAATGTTTGTATGGGAAAAAATCCCGCTGGCTGTAACGGCCATGATTGTTTGTATTACTCTGGTGGTTACCGGCGTTTTTGATGTGCAAACGGCTTTTTCCGGTTTTATTAATCAAAATGTCATTTTGTTTGTGGCAATGTTTGTGGTCGGCGGCGCCTTATTTGAAACCGGCGTAACGGATAAGATTGGCGGTATTGTGACGCGTTATGCGCGGAGCGAAAAGCAGCTCATTGTCATCATTATGTTAGTCTGTGGGCTCCTTTCCGGAGTCTTGTCCAATACCGGCACGGCGGCGGTTTTAATTCCTGTGGTAATAGGCGCAGCGATTAAATCAGGGTACGCCCGCTCCCGGCTTCTTATGCCGCTGGCGTTTGCCTCGGCGTTGGGCGGTAATCTTTCGCTGATCGGTTCACCCGGCAACCTGATCGCGCAATCGGCGCTGGAACAGGTTGGCCAAAGTTTCGGTTTTTTTGAATACGCTAAGTTAGGTATTCCCATGTTAGCCTGCGGTATTCTCTATTTTGTGACTATCGGCTACCGGATATTACCCGGCAAAAATACGCTTCAGAAGCACGGCGCTGAAAGCATCAGGACGGTCGATTGCCCGACGTATAAGCAGGTGATTGCGCTGTCGGTATTGATCGCGACGGTATTGGGCATGATCTTCGAAAAGCGCATTGGTTTGCCGATCGCGATTATTGGTTCAATTGGCGCTTTATCGTTGGTTATTACCCGGGTGATTACTGAAAAACAGGCCTACCAGGCCATCGACTCGCAGACGATTTTCCTGTTCGGCGGTACTCTGGCATTAGCAAAGGCACTGGAAACCACCGGCGCTGGCGCGATCATGGCGCGCTCAATAATAGACTTGCTCGGACACCAGGCCTCGCCTTTCTTACTTTTAAGCGCCGTATTAATCATCTCCTGTATTTTAACCAATTTTATGTCAAATACGGCAACGGCGGCTTTATTAATGCCGATTGGCCTGTCTATTGCCCATTCGATGGGCGCCGATCCCCGGGCGGTGTTAATGGCGATTGTTATCGGCTGTTCATGCGCTTATGCGACGCCAGTGGGAACGCCTGCCAATATGATGATTTTTTCCGCCGGCGGATATAAGTTTGTCGATTATGTAAAAGTTGGTTTGCCGCTTATTTTGATATCGGTAATTGTTAGCTTTATTTTGTTGCCCATTTTCTTTCCATTTTATTAATCGCGGCCAGCGATCTTTTAAAAAGTAGGGCTAATCGCTCAGGCGTGATTTTTTCTACATCTAAGGATATATGTCATGATTAAATTATATGACCATGGAGTCTATATCTCGCATCAGCATGGTATTATTTGTGCTGATAATCGTTCAGCCGCGGTAGAGGAGAAGGAGGAGGCGCGCAAGAGAACGATCTCATGGTCGATTCTCTCCGCCCATAATACGTCAGGGGATGATCATAAGTTAAAAATTAAATTTGATTCAATGGCTTCCCACGATATTACTTTTGTGGGCATCATCCAGACCGCTAAGGCATCAGGCATGGAGCGTTTTCCATTGCCATATGTTTTAACGAATTGTCATAACTCCCTTTGCGCCGTCGGCGGCACGATCAATAGCGATGACCATATATTTGGCTTGTCATCAGCGAAAAAGTACGGCGGCATTTATGTCCCGCCCCATATTTCCGTTATTCATCAATATATGCGTGAGATGATGGCCGGCGGCGGGAAAATGATCCTGGGCTCAGACAGCCATACCCGCTATGGCGCTTTGGGAACGATGGCGGTTGGCGAGGGGGGCGGAGAATTAGTTAAGCAGCTGCTCGGTGAGACCTGGGATATTGATTATCCAGAGGTAGTTGCGGTGTATCTGACGGGTAAACCCTCTCCCGGCGTTGGCCCTCAGGATATTGCCCTGGCGATCATTGGCGCGGTGTTTGAGCGCGGTTACGTGAAAAATAAAATTATGGAGTTTGTTGGCCCGGGCGTGGCGACGATGTCTACCGACTTCAGAAATAGCGTGGATGTGATGACAACGGAGACCACGTGTTTATCCTCTATCTGGCAAACCGATGAAGAGACCAAACACTACTTACGCATTCATGGCAGGGAGCAGGACTATTGTCCGCTCTCGGCAAAAGAGATGGCTTACTATGATGGCTGCATAGAAGTGGACTTAAGTAGCATCAAGCCGATGATCGCCTTGCCCTTTCATCCCGCCAACGTATATGAAATTGATACGCTTAATGACAATTTGCAGGATATTTTGCATGAGGTCGAAACGGCGGCCGATAAAATTTCCCAGGGACGCGCAGCGCTCACCCTGCGGGATAAAATCGAAAATGGCAAACTGCGGATTCAGCAGGGAATTATCGCCGGTTGCGCCGGCGGAAATTATGTTAACGTGGTCGAAGCGGCGCATGCCCTAAAAAACCGCTCCTGTGGTGACAACGCTTTCTCTCTGTCGATATATCCCTCTTCCCAACCGGTATTAATGGACCTGACTAAAAAAGGCATGACCAGCGCGCTGTTGAGCGCCGGCGCGATTATGCGCACCGCATTTTGTGGACCCTGTTTTGGCGCAGGCGATACGCCCATGCATAACGGATTAAGCATTCGCCACACGACGCGTAATTTTCCAAACCGGGAAGGGTCAAAACCGGGGAATGGGCAAATGTCGGCTGTCGCGCTGATGGATGCCCGCTCCATTGCGGCGACGGCAGCCAATGGGGGCGTGCTGACATCGGCTTGCGAACTCGATTGCTGGGAAAACATTCCGCAGTATGAATTTGATGCTTCGCCTTATAAAAATCGCGTTTATCAAGGCTTTATTAAGGGGGCGACGCAACAATCGCTGATTTATGGTCCGAATATTAAAGACTGGCCGGAGATGAGTGCGCTAACGGAAAATATTCTGTTAAACGTGACCTCAAAGATAATGGATCCGGTGACCACCACCGATGAACTTATTCCATCAGGAGAAACCTCTTCATTCCGCTCCAATCCTTTAGGGCTGGCCGAGTTTACCCTTTCACGACGCGACCCGGGCTACGTTGGCCGCAGTAAGAAGATTGCCGCTCTGGAAACAAGGCGGATGACAGGCGACAACCCTTGTCGTCTGGAGCCGGAGCTTGAGGCGGTTTTTTCCCGGATCCGACAGCTGCCGGGACAGGAAAATGTCACCCTCGAGCAGACGGAGATAGGCAGTATGGTGTATGCGGTAAAACCCGGCGATGGTTCCGCGCGCGAGCAGGCCGCCAGCTGCCAGAGAGTCCTCGGCGGCCTGGCGAATATTGCCCAGCAGTATGCGACCAAGCGCTATCGTTCAAACGTTATCAACTGGGGGATGCTGCCGCTGCAGATGGAGGCGCTGCCGGAATTTGAAGTGGGCGACTTCATCTATATCCCGGGAATCAAGTCCGCTTTGGAAACCAATATGAGTCAAATTACCGCCTTCGTGATTAGCCCTCAGCATCCCGTTAAAGAGATCTCGCTTTATATGGAGGGATTAACCGCATCAGAGCGGGAGATTATTAAAGCGGGGAGCTTAATTAATTATAATAAATTACGCTTAACAACCCACCAACATTAAATGATCTTCATCGGCAAGATGAATAAATGGGGATGATATATCATCCCCGTTTTATTCATAGCCGAGGCAAAATAACTCACGTTCAAAACTCTCGCCGTTTTGCGCTATCGCATGATGGGTTATTCTGGCGTAATCTCTCCGGTACGCAGCCAATACTGGATTGGGCTATGAACAGGGAGAGAAAAATGACGAATGGACAAGCGTATTTTAACGGATGGAAAAAGGGCCTCGATTTTAGCGGAGTGGCCAGCAGGCAGGAGTTTTGGTCTTTTTTGCTCATCAACCTGTTGATTCTTGCCCTGCCGCTGGCGACCTGGTTTTTGGCGATGCAGCATAACTCTCAGTACGGCGTTTTCATTTTTTTCGCTGCACCGCTCAGCGGTCTTCTTTCGCTGCCGATGATTGTTCCGCTGCTGGCCGTTGGCTGCCGCAGGATGCACGATATCGGTCGTTCAGGATGGTGGTTCGCCCTGTGCCTTATTATTCCATGGTTTTTGATCGTCGCGCTATGGCTGTGCTGCCTGAAGCCGGCTGCATCTTCTCGCTGAGATAATCAATCATCGCCCGCATTCTGGCGGGCATATGCTTGTTGCCCGACCACAGTAGCCACAGCTGGCCGGAATAGCTGCTGATAAACTCCCACTCCGGTAAAACCTGCACAATCTCGCCGCGCGCCAGCGCCTCACGGGCGGTAAACAGCGGCAGGCTGCCGATCCCCAGATTTTGCTTCACGGCATCGAGGCGCACGGCGGTGTGGTTGGCGGCGTAGCGGCCGTGGGTCTGGATCGTCTCCGTTTTCCCCGCACGGCGGAATTTCCAGCGCGCATCGGCGGGCGTTTCGCCAAGGCTGATACAGCTATGAGCGCGCAGGTCCTGCGGCGTTCGCGGCGTTCCATGTTGTTCCAGGTAGCCGGGCGTCGCGCAGACGAGGTGGCTTATCGTCATCAACGGTTTACCGTGCAGACCCGGGGAAGGGGTGTGGGTGATACGCAGCGCCAGGTCAATACCGTCATCGATAAAATCGAGAACCCGATCCTCAAGCCGCAGACAGACGTCGACCTGCGGATAGCGGGTAAAAAATTCCAGCATCAGCGGGTGAATGGCAAACCGGCCCACGGCTTTCGGCACGCTTAGCGTGAGCTTGCCCTGCGCCACCGCCTGGGTACTGCTGGCGGAATCCATAGCCAGACGCGCCGACTCCAGCATCTCCAGCGCATGTTCATACACCGTCTTACCGGACTCGCTGAGGCGTAGCTTGCGCGTTGTGCGATGCAGCAGCTTGCAGCCCATCTCCTGTTCAAGGCGAGAAACGCTGCGGCTGATAGCCGAGGGCGTCGCGCCCGTCTGGCGCGCGACGGCGGAAAAGCTGCCCTGTTCAACAATCTGCACAAACAGGGCGAGGTCGGGCAGTAGGCTTAGATTCATTTGTGCTTCCAGGGCAAAATTGCATTGATGTCAGGCGGGATTATCGCCACCAGTAATATCAATATACTGTCCTGACAGAGAGGAGAACAACCATGACTGAACGCCTTTATTACACCAGCGACGCCACTGAATGCCTGGCGCGAGTCGTCAACTGCCTGAGCGAAGCCGATGGCCGCTATGCCATTGAGCTGGACCGTACGCTATTTCACCCGCAGGGCGGCGGTCAGCCGGCGGATCGCGGCTGGATTGCCGATCTGGCGGTCGAAGGCGTGGTTTCGCGCGGCGATAGCGTAGCGCATATCGTTTCACAGCCGCTGCCGTCAGGCGAGGTCACGATCCGTATCGATGCGGAAAGCCGACGGCTTCACGCGCGCCTGCACTCCGCCGGGCACGTGCTTGCCCAGGCTGGCGAGCTGTCAGGCTGGCAGCCGATGAAAGGGCATCACTGGCCGGGAGAAAGCCGTATCATTTTTGCCGCCGGGGCTAACGGCGGGCTGCCCGAAGCCAGCGCGCTGCTGGAAAAAGTCGCCGCCTGGCAGGCAGGAAATTTACCGCGTCAGGTCGCTTTTGCCGATGGCCTGCGCCAGATTGGGTTCGGCGATATGCAGAGCTATCCCTGCGGCGGTACGCACGTTGCCAGCCTGTCCGAGCTGGGGAAAATCGTCATTAGCCAGGTGAAGATGAAAAAAGGCCAAATTATTGTCAGCTACACCGTGGAATAAGCGCATGAAAGGAGATGCGCGATAAACAGGGCATCTCCTGGGGCTTAAATAGGCGCAGGATGTTTACCGTGATAAATCCGCTCCGGTCTGCCGACTTTGCCATAGCTGATTTCAGCTTCAAGAAAATCATTTTTAACCCCTTGCTCAAGGTAACGGCGGGCGGTGGTTTTACTGCTGCCGAGAATACGGGCGAGCGTGTCTGCGGTATGGACCGTTTCCGGGTCGGCGAAGAGCTGCAATACCCGGTTAAAGGTGCTCTCATCAATACCGCGCAGCGGAGAGCCTGCGGCTTCCGTATGCTCTTTTGCCTGGATATTGAACAGGGCGTCAACATGGGTTTGGCTTGCCTGTTCGCTTGAGCGCAGAGAGCTGCGATAGCGGGCAAAACGCTCAAGGGTATGCTGCAATCGCTGATAATGAACCGGTTTAATCAGGTAATCAAAAACGCCCATCCGCAGGGCTTCGCTGATGGTATCCATATGGTTATCGGCGGTGATGAAAATGATACGCCCTTGATAATGCGTGTTGACGGCGTGGCGGATCAAATCGAGCCCTTTACCATCGGGCAAGAAGTTATCCAGCAGAGTGAGCTGGGGCTGATAGAGGCGAAGCAGCTTTTTCGCGCTTTCCAGTTTATCGGCAATGCCAATGACTTCGAACTGGGGAAATTGCTTGATCGTATCCACCAGGATTTCCGCCAGCATAGGTTCGTCTTCAACGATAAGAGTTGTAATGCTATCCATGATGTTCATCTCTGGTCAGGGGGATATAAAGGGTAAAAATTGTGCCAAAAGGAATGTTGTTATCGACGACGATATTGCCGCCGGCTTGCTCAACGTAGCTGCGAACCAGCCAGAGTCCGATGCCGTGATCGCCGCTGTCGCTGCTGGTGACGCCGCGTTCAAAAATACGATCGCGCAGCGATTCGTCAATTCCGCAGCCCTGGTCGGCGATCTCGACGATCGCTTCGTCGCCCTCGCTGTTGATCAGGCATTCGATCTGCCTTGAACCTGTCGGCTGGCGCAAGGTGGCGTTGTAGGCATTGTCCAGCAAATTACCGACGATCGAGATCCACTCATTATGCGAAAGCGACGAGGGTAAGGTCTCAACGTGGCAGGCGGGATCGAATACCAGCTCTATTCCGAGCTCTTTGGCGCGGTAATACTTGCCGATCAGCAGCCCGGCAAGGTGATTCACTTTAAAGTTACGGGCAATAAAATCGAGCACCTTCTGGTGGCTTTCAGACTGCTGCTGAATAAGATCCAGCGCGTTGTCATAGCGTTTTAAAAACAGCAGCCCGGCGATGGTGGAGATCAGATTGCGATGCTCGTGCTGCACGGCCCGCAGATTATCCGCGTACTGCTGAACCTGGCTAAGCTGCAGGCTCAGGGTGTTGATATCGTCTTTACTGCGAAAGCTAATGACCCAGCCCTGAGGCTCGCTATTGAGCGTGACGGCCATGCGGCTGGCGATCACTTTAATCTGGTTAAAGGTGACGATTTCGTCTTTTTTATTGGTCTGCGGCGCGTCATAGAAGAATGCCTCCTGAGAGATCACGCTATTGATGCTTTTGCCAATCAGGATGGTTTCCGGCTGGCTCAGGTTTAATAGCCTCCGCGCGGTCTGATTGATGGCGGTAATTCTGTAATGAGAGTCAATGGCTATCAGCCCCTCAAAGACCGATTCAAACAGGACGCTCTGCTGGATGAGCAGCTGTGATAGCTGCTGAGGTTCCATATTTAGCATCTGCTTTTTAATATGCAGCGAGAAGCGCCGCGCGCAGTAAAGCAGCAGGAGCAGCATAATCGCCATCGGGATCATCAGCGATCCGATTTGCAGGCTCAGCCAGTTCTCTAACTGTTCGATGGTGTATCCCACCGATACGATGCCGATCACTTTCCCGGTGCTGTCCTGGATCGGCGACTTGCCGCGTAGTGAAGAACCCAGCGATCCCTTACGCACCGACACGTAGCTTTTGGCGTTATATAGCGCCTCGTCGCTGTCTCCGCCCTCCATGTATTTACCGATCTCCTCAGGATTCACGTGATACAGGCGCTGGCCTTTCGCGTCGCCGACGGTGATATAGGTGGCGTCGGAAAACGAACGCATCGGGTCGATAAGTGCTTTAATGCGCGGTAAATCGTGCTTTTCCACCGCGTCAACCAGTTCGGGCATGGCGGAGATCTGCATCGCCTGAATCAGCGCGCGCTGCCCGACCTGGTAATGCAGGCGCTCCTCGGTAATGTTGGTGAGATACCATGACATCGCCAGCATCACGATTGTCGAGGTAAACAGGATCAGCAGGAAGATGCGGTTCTGAAACGAACGTCGGGCAAACCAGTGCGTGATTTTTCGGGCAAACATTGGGCGAATTGACATCAAAAGGTTATTTTCTCTTTTTTAGTGGCCGTCGGCGCGGAATCGGCCCACAGATTGACTGATTTCAGAACTCGCTTAGTCGGAATACGACGTTTTACGTACCTTCGGTTTGGGCTTTGGCACCGTCGCCTGGGGTATTTCCCGGAGGCGGCGCGTAGCGCCTGTCCGGGCTACCCGATCGCGCCAGTAGCCCGGATAAGGCGTCAGCCGCAATCCGGGAAAGGTAACGATTTACATCGCCAGCACGTACTTGAGCATCACCCCGGCGGCTATCGCCGAGCCAATTACTCCCGCCACGTTCGGGCCCATCGCGTGCATCAGCAGGAAGTTCTGCGCGTCCGACTCCAGCCCCACCTTGTTCGATACCCGCGCCGCCATCGGCACCGCCGACACCCCGGCCGAGCCAATCAGCGGGTTGATTTTGTTGTGACTGAACAGGTTCAGCAGCTTCGCCATCAGCACGCCTGCCGCGGTGCCGATACAGAACGCAATCACCCCCAGCACCAGAATCCCCAGCGTCTGCGGCTGGAGGAACTTGTCCGCCACCAGCTTGGCGCCCACCGATAACCCGAGGAAAATGGTCACGATATTTATCAGCGCGTTCTGCACCGTGTCGCTCAGGCGCTCCACCACGCCGCTTTCGCGCATCAGGTTGCCGAAGCAGAACATCCCCAGCAGCGGCGCCGCGTCCGGCAGCAGCAGCGCCACCAGCAGCAACAGCACCGCCGGGAACAGGATTTTCTCCCGCCTGCTCACCGTGCGCAGCTGCACCATGCGGATTTTCCGCTCCTTATCCGTGGTCAGCGCCTTCATAATCGGCGGCTGGATTAACGGCACCAGCGCCATATATGAGTACGCCGCCACCGCGATGGCTCCCAGCAGCTCCGGCGCCAGCTTGCCCGACAGGTAAATCGCCGTCGGACCGTCCGCGCCGCCGATAATGCCTATCGCCGCCGCCTGCGGCAGGGTGAAGCTGATAATCCCGAAGTAGTTCAGCGTCAGCGCCCCGAGCACCGTGGCGAAGATACCGAACTGCGCCGCCGCCCCCAGCAGCAGGGTGCGCGGGTTGGCCAGCAGCGGGCCGAAGTCGGTCATCGCCCCGACGCCCATAAATATCACCAGCGGGGCGATACCCGACCCGATGGCGACCTTATAGAACACCGCCAGCACCCCGGCGGAGTAGCCCATATCCACCGCCTGCTGCTCCATCTGCCCCTGCACCGACGGCAGGGCCAGGGCTAATGCCTCCTTGATGGCATGAACGTCCGGCAGGCAGTTGAGCTTCGCGGCAATCACCGCCAGCTGCCCGGCGTCGTGGTGGGCCAGCAGGCTCTCCAGGGCGGTCAGCGCCAGCCCGGCCTCCGGGATATTCGACAGCAGGCCGCCGAAGCCAATCGGCAGCAGCAGTAACGGCTCGAACTTCTTCGCAATCGCCAGCCACAGCAGCAGCAGGCTCACCAGCAGCATGATGGCCTGGCCGATGCCGAGGTGCATCAGGCCCATGCCCTGAATCAGGGCGTTCAGACTTTCCATGGTTCCTGTTCCTTACGCCAGCGTCATCAGGGTGTCGCCCACGGAGACCGCGTCGCCGGATTTCACCGCGATACCGCGCACGGTGCCGGCCTGCGCGGCGCGGATTTCGGTTTCCATCTTCATGGCTTCGAGAATCAGCAGCACGTCGCCTTCGGCGACCGTCTGGCCCTCGGTGGCAGTCACCTTCCAGATATTGCCCGCCAGCGGGGCGGTCACCGGGGTGCCTGCGCCTGCCGGGGCCGGCGCAGCAGCCTGAACGGGCGCCGGCGCAGTGAGCTGGCTGATATCGCCGCCGTCGCTGACCTTCACCACAAAGGCTTTGCCCTCGACTTCGACGGTGTAGACGCCGGAGGCGGCGGCTTTTACCGGGGCAGCGGCAGGTTTCGCCTCTTCCGCCTGCGGGACCGGCTCAAAGGCCGCCGGGTTATTGCGGTTCTCAAGGAACTTCAGGCCGATTTGCGGGAACAGGGCCACGGTCAGCACGTCGTCGATGGCGTTATCGGCAAGCGTGATGCCCTTCTCCTGCGCCTGGCGCTTCACGTCCGCTTCCAGCATTGCCAGCTCCGGTTTGAGTAAATCCGCCGGGCGGCAGGTGACAGCTTCAGCACCGTCGAGCACTCTGGCCTGTAATGCCGCATTGACCGGCACCGGGGTGTGGCCGTATTCACCCTTCAGAATCCCGGCGGTCTCTTTGGCGATGGTTTTGTAGCGCTCCCCGGTCAGGACGTTAAGCACCGCCTGGGTGCCGACAATCTGCGAGGTCGGGGTGACTAAAGGAATAAAGCCGAGGTCCTCGCGCACGCGGGGGATTTCCGCCAGCACCTGGTCGAGTTTGTCGGCGGCGTTCTGCTGCTTCAGCTGGCCCTCGAGGTTGGTGAGCATCCCGCCCGGCACCTGGGCCACGAGGATACGGCTGTCGGTGCCCTTCAGCTGGCCTTCAAAGGCGTGATATTTCCTGCGCACCTCGCGGAAGTACGCCGCGATGCTCTCCAGCTTCAGGATATCCAGCCCGGTGTCGTGTTCCGTTCCGGCCAGCGTCGCCACCAGCGCCTCGGTGGCCGGGTGGCCGTAGGTGGCGCTCATGGAAGAAATCGCCGTGTCCACGCCGTCGACGCCCGCCTCGATGGCCTTCAGCAGGGCCATCTCCGCCATCCCGGTGGTGGCGTGGCAGTGCAGGTGCAGGCGCACGTTGTGGCGCTTTTTGATTTCACTGACCAGCTCATACGCCGCCATCGGGGTGAGGAGACCGGACATGTCCTTGATGGCGATGGAGTCGACGCCGGTTTCCAGCAGCTGTTCGGTCAGGTCCAGCCAGGTCTGCAGGGTGTGCGCCGGGCTGGTGGTGTAGGAGAGCGTGCCCTGGGCGTGCGCCCCGTGGCTGCGCACCGCCCGCAGGGCGGCCTGCATATTGCGCGGGTCGTTCATGGCGTCGAAGACGCGGAAGACGTCCATGCCGTTTTTGACGGCGCGCTCAACGAAGCGTTCGACCACGTCATCGGCGTAGTGGCGGTAGCCGAGGAGATTCTGGCCGCGCAGCAGCATCTGCAGCGGGGTCTTCGGCATGGCCTTTTTCAGCTCGCGCAGGCGAACCCACGGGTCTTCGCCGAGAAAGCGGATGCAGGCGTCAAAGGTGGCGCCGCCCCAGCACTCGAGGGAGCCGTAGCCCACGTCGTCGAGCTGCGCGGCGACGGGGAGCATATCGTCAAGGCGCAGGCGGGTGGCGAACAGGGACTGGTGGGCGTCGCGCAGGACGACATCGGTAATGGCAACGGTCATGGATTCCTCCGTGAATTAAGGGTTAAGGCGGCGATGGTGGTGGATGGCGGCGGCAATCACCGGCGTTAAGCGGGCGAAGTCGTCAGCGGCCGCGGCGGCAGGTGCGGCCTTCGGCGCCGGAGCCGGTTCGGGGAAGAAGCGGTTGACGGCGGCGGACATGCCCTGGATGGCGAAAATCAGCACAAACAGAAACGCCAGCACGAACCCCATGCCGAGGAACATCAGGGTGAAGCCTTCACCCAGTAACAGTGCTGCATCAGTCATGAAACGATCCAAAAGTAAGGGCACGATGGCGCCTTTGAAGGTTAACCAATCGGTGCTTCCGGCTAAGGAGTAGGGTGGATTTCCCGAAGCCGCCCCCGGCTCTGGACCCTAATTTGCACCTCTGTGGTTGACGCTCAAATATCGCCATCGTGCGTGTTGGTTACATCATCATGCCGAACACGATGCTCGCGATGACCAGCACAATTCCGCCGCCCAAACGGGAAGAGATTTGCGCATAGGAGATAAGATTCATACGGTTACAGGCAGAGAGTACTTCCAGGTCGCCGGAACCGCCGCGGTTAGCCATGCACAGGCCCGCGGTAATCGCCGATTCAATCGGGAAGAAGCCAATCAGCCAGCCGCCGACAGCGGCGCCGACGACGGCGCCGACGACAATCACAGCGGCAATCACCACGTTAGCGAAGGTGATCGCGTCGATAATTTCCTGCAGGTCGGTGTAGCACACGCCGACGCCGACCATCAGCACCCACAGCAGTTGTTTAGAGAAGAAGTCAGACAGACGTTTGGCGCCAGCTTTGATTTCCGGCGAGCAGAGACCTGAAGCGTTCAGGGCTGCGACAATCAGCACCATCCAGGCAAAATAGTGGATAGACACGCCGCCAATGCTGGGCAGAATTTTCTTGGCGATAACGTAGGCCAGCAGGAAGCAGGTGATGGCGAGCACAAGGCCGACGGCCGTTTCGCGATGGGTAATCTGGCCCGCTTTTTCATCATCTTCTACTTTGAAGGAGGCCTTGCGTACCAGCTCGCCTTCGCCGCTCAGCCAGGTGTGTTTTTTACCGATAATATCGAGCAGCGCGGCAAAGACGATGGCAAAGATGTTGGCGATGGTCAGGATAGCGATCGCGGTTGAGTAGTACTCTTCACGCGAACGGCCGGTAACGGAGTGATAAATTTCAGACAGCGGCACCGCGCCAGCGCCGTTGCCGCCGCCCATAATCGGCAGGACGTACAGCATCATGATGCGGTCTACGGAAATACCGAAGCACAAGCCGATAAGAATACCGAAGATGGATGCGCCGAGGATCCCCATTAAGATGGTTGGAATATAGCCGAGCAGAGATTTCAGCAGCAGTTTACGGTTAACCGAGAGAATGGCGCCGGTAATCAACACGGCGATGAATAAATTCAGGAAATTACTTTTATCCATCACATTGGTGATCGCCTCAATTTCTTTCTGGGTAAAAATGCCAGCGTAAACGAAATAGGCGGCAACGAGGAAGATCATCACCGGCGCGCCGCCGATATATTTATTGAAGATTGGCAGGCGTTTGCCAATTTCTCCAAAAACAGCGCCAATAATAAACATGATGGCGAAGCCGCCGACAATGTCGGTCGGCAGGGCATTATAAAAATGTGAAAGTAGTAAAGTGATTAACGCAAAGGCGTAAAGCGGTAGCGGCATGCCGAAGATTTTAAACCCCAGAATATCGCTAACGCCTTTTTTCTCCGCAGATGGAGCCTGGCTCATATTAGTCATATGACGTCACCCTGTTAAAAAAAGGAATAATGGCGTTAGAACAAGCAATAATAGAACGGCGGCATAATAATAAATATGTTCCACGGCGATATGTGATTATCTTCACTGATTGGCCGTGTTTTTAATTAATTTAATTGTTTTTATTCTTCTGAATTAATTAACAACATAAAAACCATAAAGCCAATTAAGGTACGCGGAAAAATGTGATTTAAATAAAAGAACCGCTGCGGGAACGGTGGCGAAATACAGTCCGTTTTTGGTTAATGAAGCGCTAAAAAATGAATCTGATAATAAAACGCGTCACCGTACAAAAAGATCCCCGGCGGCGAGAGGCCGTTGACCTCTTTCTTCATCAGCATCAGCTCTCGCTGGAGGCGGATTGCGAAAGGGTGATTGTCGCCGAGGATCAGCGGCGCATTGTCGGCTGCGGCGCGATTGCCGGATGCGTCCTGAAGTGTATTGCCGTCGACCCGTCGCTACAGGGAGAAGGGCTCAGCCTGAAGCTGCTGACTGAGCTGATGACCCTGGCGTATGAGCTGGGCCGCAGCGAGCTGTTCCTGTTCACTAAACCCGATAACGCGGCGCTATTTTCCAGCGCCGGATTCTGGCCTATCGCCCGCGCGGGTGACCAGGCGGTGTTAATGGAAAATAGCCGCGAACGCCTGGCGCGCTATTGCCGCCAGCTGACCATGTACCGCCAGCCCGGGGAAAAAATCGGCGCCATCGTGATGAACGCCAATCCATTCACCCTGGGACACCGTTGGCTGGTAGAGCAGGCCGCTCGCCAGTGCGACTGGCTGCATCTGTTTGTGGTGAAGGAAGACGCTTCATTTTTCAGCTATCAGGATCGCGTGGCGCTGATTGAACAGGGGATCGCCGGGATCGCCAACGTGACCTTACATCCAGGTTCGGCTTATCTGATCTCCCGGGCGACTTTCCCCGGCTATTTCCTCAAAGATAAAGGCGTGGTCGATGATTGCCACTGCCAGATCGACCTACAGCTTTTCCGCGAACATTTAGCCCCGGCGCTACAGATTACCCACCGTTTTGTCGGTAGCGAGCCGCTGTGCTCTTTAACCCGTAACTACAACCTGCGCATGAAGGAACTGCTGGAAGCGCCCGGCGAGACGCCCGCGATTCAGGTGGTGGAGCTGGAGCGGGTCGAGAAAGACGGCGCACCGATTTCGGCTTCACGGGTGCGCAAACTCTATAAGGAGCGCCAGTGGTCGGCTATTGCGCCGCTGGTTCCGCCGGGAACGCTCTCTTTTCTGATGCAGCTGGCGGAAAGCGAACATCAAACCGCCTAGATTTTACCTCCATAACTAAGGATCAGCCTCTATGGAAATGATGATTGACGCCCTGGCCGGCACGCTGGAATCCAGCGATGTCATGGTCAGGATTGGGCCTGCCAATGAGCCGGGTATTCAGCTTGAAATCGACAGTATTGTGAAGCAGCAGTTCGGCGCGGCGATTGAGCAGGTGGTCAGAGAGACCCTGGCGCAGCTTGGTGTCACTCGCGCGAATGTGGTCGTCGATGATAAAGGCGCGCTGGAGTGCGTGCTGAAGGCTCGCGTTCAGGCCGCGGCGCTGCGCGCGGCGCAACAATCTCAACTGCAATGGAGCCAGCTATGAAACCTCGTCGCAGTATGCTGTTTATCCCCGGCGCCAACGCCGCGATGTTAAGCACCTCGTTTGTGTACGGCGCTGACGCGGTGATGTTTGACCTCGAAGATGCCGTCTCGCTCCGTGAAAAAGATACCGCCCGCCTGCTGGTGCATCACGCGCTACAGCATCCGCTCTATCGGGATGTGGAAACCGTGGTGCGTATTAACCCGCTCAATACGCCGTTTGGCCTCGCCGATCTGGAGGCGGTAGTGCGCGCGGGGGTGGATATGGTGCGCCTGCCGAAGACCGACAGCAAAGAAGATATCCATGAACTGGAAGCGCACGTCGAGCGGATTGAACGCGAGTGCGGACGGGAAGTGGGCAGCACTAAGCTCATGGCGGCGATTGAGTCGGCGCTGGGGGTGGTGAATGCGGTCGAGATCGCGCGCTCCAGCCCGCGTCTGTCGGCGATCGCGCTGGCGGCCTTTGACTACGTGATGGATATGGGCACCTGCCGCGGCGACGGCACCGAGCTGTTTTATGCCCGCTGCGCGGTGCTGCACGCGGCGCGCGTCGCCGGGATCGCGGCCTATGACGTGGTGTGGTCGGACATTAACAATGAAGAAGGTTTCCTCGCGGAAGCGAATCTGGCGAAAAACCTCGGCTTTAACGGCAAATCGCTGGTCAACCCGCGCCAGATTGAACTGCTGCATCAGGTTTATGCCCCAACCCTGAAAGACGTTGAGCATGCGCGCGATGTGATCGCGGCGGCGGAAGAGGCGGAAGAGCGCGGTCTGGGCGTGGTATCGCTGAACGGTAAGATGATAGATGGACCGATTATCGACCATGCGCGCAAAGTCGTGGCGCTGTCGGCTTCCGGCATTCGTGATTAAGGAGCAAATAATGAAAGAGACCGTAGCAATGCTTAATCAGCAGTACGTGATGCCGGAAGGATTAGCGCCCTATGCGGGCGTGACGGCGAAAAGCCCGTGGCTGGCCAGCGAAAGCGAAAAGCGCCAACGTAAAATCTGCGCCTCGCTGGAGGAGGCGATTCGCCGTTCGGGCCTGCAAAACGGCATGACCATCTCTTTTCACCACGCCTTTCGCGGCGGTGACAAGGTGGTCAATATGGTGGTGGCGAAGCTGGCTGAAATGGGCTTTCGCGATCTGACGCTGGCCTCAAGCTCGCTGATCGACGCCCACTGGCCGCTGATTGAACATATTAAAAATGGCGTGATCCGCCAGATTTACACCTCCGGCCTGCGCGGTAAGCTGGGAGAAGAGATCTCCGCCGGTCTGATGGAAAATCCGGTCCAAATCCACTCCCACGGCGGCCGCGCGTATTTAGTACAAAGCGGCGAGCTAAACATTGACGTGGCGTTCCTCGGCGTGCCGTGCTGCGATGAATACGGCAACGCCAACGGCTTTAGCGGTAAATCCCGCTGCGGATCGCTGGGCTACGCCAAAGTGGATGCCGATGCCGCCAAATGCGTGGTGCTGCTGACCGAAGAGTGGGTGGATTATCCAAACTATCCGGCCAGCATCGCCCAGGATCAGGTCGATCTGATCGTGCAGGTCGACGAGGTCGGCGATCCGGCGAAAATCACCGCCGGGGCGATCCGTTTGACCAGCAACCCGCGCGAACTGCTGATCGCCCGCCAGGCGGCGAAAGTGATCGAGCACTCCGGTTATTTTAAAGACGGCTTCTCTTTGCAAACCGGTACCGGCGGCGCCTCGCTGGCGGTGACCCGCTTCCTCGAAGATAAGATGCGCCGTCACAACATTACCGCCAGCTTTGGTCTGGGCGGGATTACCGGCACAATGGTCGATCTGCACGAAAAGGGCCTGATCAAAGCGCTGCTGGATACCCAGTCTTTCGACGGCGACGCCGCGCGTTCGCTGGCCAATAACCCTAACCATATCGAAATTTCCGCTAATCAATACGCCAATCCGGGTTCGAAAGGCATCGCCTGCGAACGCCTGAACGTGGTGATGCTGAGCGCGCTGGAAATCGATACCGGATTCAACGTTAACGTGATGACCGGCTCTAACGGCGTGCTGCGCGGGGCATCCGGCGGCCACTGCGATACGGCGGCGGGTGCTGACTTAACCATTATCACCGCGCCGCTGGTGCGTGGACGCATTCCGTGCGTGGTCGAGAAGGTGCTAACCCGCGTGACGCCGGGCGCCAGCGTGGATGTGCTGGTGACCGACCACGGTATCGCCGTCAACCCGGCGCGTCAGGATCTGATCGATCGCCTGCGTCAGGCGGATATCCCGCTGATGACCATCGAAGCGCTACAGCAGCGCGCCGAGCTTTTGACCGGCAAGCCTGAGCCGATCGCATTTACCGATCGGGTGGTGGCCGTCGTGCGCTATCGCGACGGTTCGGTGATCGACGTCATTCATCAGGTTAAAAGCGCCGGTTAAACGCGCTGAGGAGAAAGGCATGAGCGAAGTGATGATGAGCCAGCATCGCCCATCGAGCCGTCAAACGGTGGCGGCGGCGGAGATGGTTTCACGTGTGGAACGGGCGCTGCTGACCGAAGTTCGCCTGACGCCGAAGCCCGGGCTGGTGGATATTCGTAACGCCGGCGCGCATCGGGATATGGATCTGGCCTCCTTTGAGGCCAGCACGGCGGTTGTCGCCCCGTGGATGGAGAAGTTTTTCATTATGGGCCACGACACCGCCAATATCATGCCGGAAAAGGTGCTGACGATGCTGCGTCCGGTGGGCATGGCCTGCGAGACGGATATGCTGGCAGCCACCGGCGGAGTAAATACCCATCGCGGCGCGATCTTCGCTTTTGGCCTGCTCAGCGCGGCGGTGGGAAGGTTGGTGGCCAGAGGGGAGCCGGTTGAGCAGCACCGGGTTTGCGATCAGGTGGCCCGCTTCTGCCGGGGGCTGGTCGGGCGTGAGCTCTCCTCTGCCGCGGGAAAGAAGGTGAGTAAAGGCGAAGGTCATTTCCTGCGCTACGGGCTCTCCGGCGCCCGGGGCGAAGCGGAGAGTGGCTTTCGCACCGTGCGCACCCAGGCGATGCCGGTATTCAATCGCGTTATGGCGGAGACCGGCGATACCAATCTGGCGTTATTGCAGACCCTGCTGCACCTGATGGCCTGGAATGACGACACCAACCTGGTGTCGCGCGGCGGGCTTGAAGGGCTGAATTTTGTGCAGCAGCAGGCGCAAAGGCTGCTGTGGGAAGGCGGTGTGCTGACCGACGGCGGTCTGGAAGCGCTTCGCCAGCTGGATGATGAACTGATTATCCGTCACCTTAGCCCCGGCGGCAGCGCCGACCTGCTGGCGGTCACCTCGTTCCTGTCCGGTTTCCCGGCCGGGGAGCTGTTCCTGCACTAATCGCTCGCTTTTATCTCGACGGTTTACCCGGATTGGCCAGCAGAGGGCCGATCCGGGGTTGCGGACCGCGCTTGCTCCTCTCTCCTCACTACTCAACGGCAAATTCCCGGCACAATCTTATAGTTTTTACTGATATCGGCGGCAGTTTGTCATAAATTTCTAATTATCGGTGTTTTTGAGTAGCGGCCCATCGATGGGCTGGTTACTCTGAAAACAATTTACGTAGTGTTAACAAAAGAGAATAGCTATGCATGATGCACAAATCCGCGTGGCCATCGCGGGCGCGGGCGGCCGGATGGGACGCCAGTTAATTCAGGCAGTACAGCAGATGGACGGCGCGGCGCTTGGCGCGGCGCTGGAGCGCGAAGGTTCGTCGCTGCTCGGTAGCGACGCGGGCGAGCTGGCGGGCGCAGGCAAGGCGGGGGTTGTGGTGCAAAGCAGCCTTGAGGCGGTAAAAGACGATTTCGACGTTTTCATCGACTTTACCCGCCCGGAAGGCACGCTGAACCATCTCGCCTTTTGCCGTCAACACGGTAAAGGAATGGTTATCGGCACCACCGGTTTTGACGACGCCGGCAAACAGGCAATTCGCGAGGCTTCGCAGGAGATCGCCATCGTCTTTGCCGCCAACTTCAGCGTTGGCGTCAACGTGATGCTCAAGTTGCTGGAGAAGGCAGCGAAGGTGATGGGCGACTATACCGATATTGAGATTATCGAAGCGCATCATCGCCACAAAGTGGATGCGCCATCGGGTACGGCGCTGGCGATGGGCGAAGCGATTGCCGGTGCCCTGGATAAAGATCTGAAAACGTGTGCGGTCTACAGTCGCGAAGGCTACACCGGCGAACGCGTTCCCGGCACTATCGGTTTTGCGACCGTCCGCGCCGGGGATATCGTCGGCGAGCATACGGCGATGTTTGCGGATATCGGTGAACGCATTGAAATCAGTCACAAGGCCTCCAGCCGGATGACTTTTGCTAATGGCGCCGTACGCTCTGCTTTATGGTTGAAAGGTAAGAAAAACGGTCTTTTTGATATGCGTGATGTGCTTGAACTGAACTCTTTATAACGATTATTACCCATCGTGATGTGGTTATTGCATTCAATAAGTAATTGATTGCAAGGGGCAATATTTTATTGCCCTTTTTTATTTTTGGGGTTTTAGATATTTTTTATGGTTAAAGCTAAAAAATAATACGTTATCTGCGTATTTTTTGTTGTTTTATTGTAAATTTTGACCGTCTGGTCTACTTTTTCAATCCCTGCGCTAAGATTTTACAATCATCCACCTCCGCAAGCGTTTTCCCAGGCTAGTTAGTTGATCTTTTTGCCCGTTAAGACCGGTATTGCTGAATAGTCGCCTGAAACAAGATTAAAAATATCCGCTTTAAGTTGACTTTTACCGGCCATCTCTCCAGAATGCCGCCGTTTGCCAAAATTCTGCGGGCAACAGATTTGCATTGATTCAGATCTACATTATGAATTAATATGCAAATAAAGTGAGTGGATATTCTCTGGAGGGTGTTTTGATTAAGTCAGCGCTATTGGTTCTGGAAGACGGAACCCAGTTTCACGGTCGGGCCATAGGGGCTACCGGCACGGCGGTTGGGGAAGTCGTTTTCAATACTTCAATGACCGGTTATCAAGAAATCCTCACTGATCCTTCCTATTCCCGCCAAATCGTCACTCTAACCTATCCCCATATCGGCAACGTCGGCACCAATGCCGCCGATGAAGAGTCTTCTCAGGTACATGCCCAGGGTCTGGTCATTCGCGATCTGCCGCTGATTGCCAGCAACTTCCGCAATACCGAAGACCTCTCTTCTTATCTGAAGCGCCATAACATCGTGGCGATTGCCGATATCGATACGCGTAAGCTGACCCGTCTGCTGCGTGAAAAAGGCGCGCAGAACGGCTGCATCATCGCCGGCGACAGTCCGGACGCGCAGCTGGCGCTGGAAAAAGCGAAAGCGTTCCCGGGCCTCAACGGTATGGATCTGGCGAAGGAAGTGACGACCGCAGAAACCTACAGCTGGACGCAGGGGAGCTGGACGCTGGCGGGAGACCTGCCGGAAGCCAAAGCGGAAAGCGAGCTGCCGTTCCACGTGGTGGCCTACGATTTCGGCGCCAAGCGCAACATTCTGCGCATGCTGGTCGATCGCGGCTGCCGTCTGACGGTGGTTCCGGCGCAGACCTCCGCCGAAGAGGTGCTGAAGATGAATCCGGACGGTATTTTCCTGTCCAACGGCCCTGGCGACCCGGCGCCTTGTGATTACGCTATCGACGCGATTACGAAGTTCCTGGAAACCGACATTCCAGTATTCGGCATCTGCCTCGGCCATCAGCTGCTGGCGCTGGCGAGCGGCGCGAAGACCGTGAAGATGAAGTTCGGCCACCACGGCGGCAACCATCCGGTAAAAGATATGGATAACAACGTGGTGATGATCACCGCGCAGAACCACGGTTTTGCGGTGGATGAAGCGTCTATGCCCGCTAACCTGCGCGTGACCCACAAGTCGCTGTTCGACGGCACCCTGCAGGGCATTCACCGTACCGATAAACCGGCGTTCAGCTTCCAGGGGCACCCGGAAGCGAGCCCTGGCCCGCACGATGCCGCACCGCTGTTCGACCATTTTATCGAATTAATTGAGCAGTACCGTCAGTCCGCGAAATAATCAGGAGTTAAGAGAGCCATGCCAAAACGTACAGATATAAAAAGTATCCTGATTCTGGGCGCGGGCCCGATTGTTATCGGTCAGGCGTGTGAGTTTGACTACTCCGGTGCCCAGGCGTGTAAAGCGCTGCGCGAAGAGGGTTACCGCGTCATTCTGGTGAACTCTAACCCGGCTACCATCATGACCGACCCGGAAATGGCCGATGCCACCTACATCGAGCCGATTCACTGGGAAGTGGTGCGCAAGATTATTGAGAAAGAGCGTCCGGATGCGGTTCTGCCGACTATGGGCGGCCAGACGGCGCTGAACTGCGCGCTGGAGCTGGAGCGTCAGGGCGTGCTGGCCGAGTTCGGCGTGACCATGATTGGCGCGACCGCCGATGCGATTGATAAAGCCGAAGACCGCCGCCGTTTCGACGTGGCGATGAAGAAAATCGGCCTCGACACCGCGCGTTCCGGCATCGCCCATACCATGGAAGAAGCGCTGGCGGTTGCCGCTGACGTTGGCTTCCCGTGCATCATCCGTCCTTCCTTTACCATGGGCGGCACCGGCGGCGGTATTGCCTACAACCGTGAAGAGTTCGAAGAAATCTGCGAACGCGGCCTGGATCTCTCGCCGACTAACGAGCTGCTGATTGATGAATCGCTAATCGGCTGGAAAGAGTACGAGATGGAAGTGGTGCGTGATAAAAACGACAACTGCATCATCGTCTGCTCTATCGAAAACTTCGACGCCATGGGCATCCATACCGGCGACTCCATCACCGTGGCGCCGGCGCAAACCCTGACCGACAAAGAGTACCAAATCATGCGTAACGCCTCGATGGCGGTACTGCGTGAAATCGGCGTCGAAACCGGCGGTTCCAACGTTCAGTTCTCGGTGAACCCGAAAGATGGTCGCCTGATCGTTATCGAGATGAACCCGCGCGTCTCCCGCTCCTCGGCGCTGGCCTCGAAAGCCACCGGCTTCCCGATTGCCAAAGTCGCGGCGAAGCTGGCGGTAGGTTACACCCTTGATGAGCTGATGAACGATATCACCGGCGGCCGTACCCCGGCGTCGTTTGAACCGTCCATCGACTACGTCGTGACTAAAATCCCGCGCTTCAACTTTGAAAAATTCGTCGGCGCTAACGACCGCCTCACCACCCAGATGAAATCGGTGGGCGAAGTGATGGCGATTGGTCGCACCCAGCAGGAATCCCTGCAGAAAGCGCTGCGCGGCCTGGAAGTGGGCGCCACTGGTTTCGACCCGAAAGTGAGCCTTGATGACCCGGAAGCACTGACCAAGATTCGCCGCGAACTGAAAGATGCTGGCGCAGAGCGTATCTGGTACATCGCTGACGCTTTCCGCGCGGGCCTCTCCGTTGATGGCGTGTTCAACCTGACCAATATTGACCGCTGGTTCCTGGTACAGATTGAAGAGCTGGTGCGTCTGGAGGAGAAAGTGGCTGAAGTCGGTATTACCGGCCTCGACGCCGACTTCCTGCGTCAGCTCAAGCGCAAAGGCTTTGCCGATGCGCGTCTGGCGAAGCTGGCTGGCGTGCGCGAAGCGGAAATCCGCAAGCTGCGCGACCAGTACGACCTGCACCCGGTCTACAAGCGCGTGGATACCTGCGCGGCGGAATTCGCCACCGACACCGCCTACATGTACTCCACTTATGAAGACGAGTGCGAAGCGAACCCGTCCGTTGACCGCGACAAGATCATGGTGCTCGGCGGCGGCCCAAACCGTATCGGCCAGGGCATCGAATTCGACTACTGCTGCGTCCACGCCTCCCTGGCGCTGCGCGAAGACGGCTACGAGACCATTATGGTCAACTGTAACCCGGAAACCGTCTCCACCGACTACGACACCTCAGACCGCCTCTACTTCGAGCCGGTAACCCTGGAAGACGTGCTGGAAATCGTGCGTATAGAGAAGCCAAAAGGCGTTATCGTACAGTACGGCGGCCAGACTCCGCTGAAGCTGGCGCGCGCGCTGGAAGCGGCTGGCGTGCCGGTTATCGGCACCAGCCCGGATGCTATCGACCGCGCGGAAGACCGCGAACGCTTCCAGCACGCGGTTGACCGCCTGAAGCTGAAGCAGCCGGCCAACGCCACCGTGACCGCGATCGAAATGGCGGTCGAAAAGGCGAAAGAGATTGGCTACCCGCTGGTGGTGCGCCCGTCCTATGTTCTCGGCGGCCGGGCGATGGAAATCGTCTACGATGAAATCGACCTGCGTCGCTACTTCCAGACCGCGGTCAGCGTCTCTAACGATGCGCCGGTGCTGCTGGACCGCTTCCTTGACGATGCGGTTGAAGTCGACGTCGATGCAATCTGCGACGGCGAAATGGTGCTGATTGGCGGCATCATGGAGCATATCGAGCAGGCGGGCGTGCACTCCGGCGACTCCGCGTGTTCACTGCCGGCCTACACCCTGAGCCAGGAAATTCAGGATGTGATGCGCGAGCAGGTGCAGAAGCTTGCCTTTGAGCTGCAGGTTCGCGGCCTGATGAACGTGCAGTTTGCGGTTAAAAACAACGAAGTCTACCTGATTGAAGTCAACCCGCGCGCGGCGCGTACCGTCCCGTTCGTCTCGAAAGCCACCGGCGTACCGCTGGCAAAAGTCGCGGCGCGCGTAATGGTCGGCCAAACGCTGGCCCAGCAGGGCGTAACCAAAGAGATCATCCCGCCGTACTACTCGGTGAAAGAGGTGGTGCTGCCGTTTAACAAATTCCCGGGCGTTGACCCGCTGTTAGGGCCGGAAATGCGCTCTACCGGTGAAGTCATGGGCGTAGGCCGCACCTTCGCGGAAGCGTTCGCCAAGGCGCAGCTGGGCAGCAACTCGACGATGAAGAAACAAGGGCGCGCGCTGCTCTCCGTTCGCGAAGGCGACAAAGAGCGCGTGGTGGATCTGGCGGCAAAACTGCTGAAGTTTGGCTTCGAGCTGGATGCGACCCACGGTACCGCGATTGTGCTGGGCGAAGCCGGCATCAACCCGCGTCTGGTGAACAAGGTGCATGAAGGCCGTCCGCACATTCAGGACCGTATCAAGAATGGCGAATATACCTACATCATCAACACCACCGCGGGCCGTCAGGCGATTGAAGACTCCAAGCTGATTCGCCGCAGCGCGCTGCAGTACAAGGTGCACTACGACACCACGCTGAACGGCGGTTTCGCTACCGCAATGGCGCTGAATGCCAACGCGATGGAGAAGGTGACCTCGGTACAGGAAATGCACGCGCAGATTAAAAAGTAATCTCATCTGCCAGTAAAAGCGCCTCCGGTGGCCAACGCCGGAGGCGCTTTTTTTTGCGTCGCGATAAAGCGAAACGGGGCGGGAGGGTTCATCCTTAATGGAACAAAACCATTTCATGACGCACGCAAGGATAACTACATGGCGATACTTTTGTTTGATTGGGGCGGTACATCGATTAAATATGGCGTCTGGCAGCAGGGGGAGCTGAAGGACACCGCATCGGTTGAGACGCCTGATAGCTGGGAAGAGATGAAAAATCGGCTATTGGATCTTTATCAACAGTTCCAGCCGCGCTACGCCATTGATGGGATCTCAATTAGTGCTCCCGGGTGTGTGGATCCGCAGAGCGGGGTCATTAGCGGCCTGAGCGCCATTCCCTATATTCATCACTTTCCCATCGTCGAAGAGCTTTCCGGGCTGTTTTCACTTCCGGTATGCATTGAGAACGACGCCAACTCGGCGGGTATCGCCGAGGCGGCATTGGGCGCGGGCCGCGAGTATGACAGCGTACTGTTTGTGATTGCCGGTTCAGGTATCGGTGGCGCGATTGTCGACAATAAAGTCCTGCGCCACGGCAGCCATCGCTACGCCGGCGAATTTGGCATGATGACCCTGCACGAGGGGCAAACCTTTAGCGAACTGGCAACCGCCGTCGCTACGGCGCGTCGTTATGCCCGGCGCATGTCGCTGGCGGCTGACTCCGTCTCCGGAGAGGATGTCTTTCGCCTGGCCGAGGAGGGCGACAATATCGCGCAGCAGGAAGTGGCGCAGTTTTACCACTGGATGGCGGTAGGCTTACTGAATTTGCAGGTGTGCTATGACCCAGACTGTCTGATTATCGGCGGCGGTATCTCCGCCAGCGATAAGATTTTCGGTGGTATTAAGCAACGCCTGGCCGAGCTGGTCAATGAAAAAGCGTTAACGGAATTTCTTCCGCACGTGGTGCTCTGCCAGTACCGCAACGAGGCTAACCTGATCGGCGCGGCGGTGAACTTCGAACAAAAACAGGGGGATCGGCGTTAACAGCCTACTTCGGAGAGTTCTGGTTTTCTCTCCCCGGTCAGTCAGCTAGCCTAAGGTGGTTAGGGTGATAATGAATATGACTGAATAATGGGAGAGAAACACGATGCACTATAAACCCCTCACCGCAGCTGTTTTCGCCGCCGCCGCGCTTCTTACCGTGGCCGGTTGTTCATCTAATCAGTCGTTGAAAACGACCGACGGCAGAACCATTGTGACCGACGGCAAACCGCAGGTAGATGACGACACCGGTCTGGTGTCCTACAAAAATGCGGAAACCGGTCGTACCGAGCAGATCAATCGCGATCAGGTTAAATCGATGGATGAGCTGGATAACTAAGCGTTATCTCTGGCCTCGCGAGGAGTACGGCGGGGCCGGTTCGACACTGGTTTATTCTGTTTCAAAAACGCCGATTAAAATAGTGTGTTGCCCTGCCATCAGTAACGTCTTACGCAAACTGCAACCAGCCCGTGACTAATCCATTTATTCTTTTTATTTTTAATTCTATACTTGTTCTGTTCTAAGTTACCGATGTACCTGATACGCTAATAAGCCATGGAAATGGCATATACAACAGATAATAAATATGGATGGTTTCAATGAATGGTAACGGTTTTTTGTTTGTTATCTTCTGCGTTTTTATTATTCCCGCGCTCATCGGTGGGGGATTCCTGATTTTCCTTATTTTATGGAGTAAAGGTAGGGTTATTGGGAAAAACATGTCAGTAGCCTATGTTTTTCTGTTTTTTGCTGCGATAATATTGTGTGCGGTTTATAAGTATTTAGGTTTTTTATATACATTTACACTTGACCACTTTATTTATTTTAGTTGGGCGGCTGGCGCCGCGTTGATTTTAGCGTTAATACTTTTTAGCGCTTTTTCCGTAAAAAATGCGGGATTTATTCATGCGTTGACTTTGCTGACCTTTGCGCTTATCGCCAATAAATTTATTGGCCCATCAATGGAACAGGTCGACATGTCTTTTGCCGAACGGGACCGCGCGAACAGCATTGCTGAGTTCAGGCTGGGTAAGTTTACAGTGCAAAAATTACCCGAGCTTGACCGCTTGTTTAAAAGTAAATCACAGAAAGAACAATACGAAATCTATTCTTTTGCCATCTATAATAAATCATTGCCGAAAGAGTTATATCAATATTTTGTACAACAGTTGGGTAGCCCATTAAAAAACCGGCAAGGCTCTTTTGATTACGTTGCGAATCAGAGTGATTATTATACCATTCCCTTTTTCGAGGCCATCCATTCTCAAAATTTAACGGCGCTGCAGGTTTTTATTGACGCTATTCAGGCTTCATCCGATGCAGAGCGCAAGCAGGCTCAGGACATTGTTTATGCTGCGCCTGCGCAATGGACAGGACTGGAGCATACCTTTGCCCAGCCGGTCGATGTTAATTATGAAAGACCCACCCACCCCGATAGCGTTATTAAGCAAGCCGAACTGCTGCTTTCCGCATTTCCTGAATTAGCTAAAACCCAAACGGGTGCCGCTATTATTGATCGTACCATTCAAAACGCGGATGTTCGCGCTATGAGATTATTTGCAAAGTATTCTCAACCAGGTTCAGAAATATTAACTGCGGCGAGCTATGTTCTTGGCGGAGAAACGGAGGACTTTGTTGATATATTAAAAAAACAACCATCGTTATTACGTCAGCAAATTGATATTGGTAAGTATTATTCCGGCAGTACTAATTTAATATTCTACGTCGTTATGTTTGGCAAAAAAGATATCATTCAGCAGGTCATTCCCCGCATAAACTGGCAGGATCCTGAACTGTATTATAATAAAGGTAATAGCCTTATTTTAGCCTACGCGGCACGGCGCGTTAAGAACGCTTTCCATAATGCCTCGCTGGAGACAAATAAGGACGCAGTTGAGATCTTTACCCTTTTGCTGAATACGCAGTTACGTAACCAACCGAACATCCCTGACCGACAATTGTGGGAGATCGCCGCTGATGAATTTTATAGGAGTCACTGGCCCAATACAGGCGAGAGATTTAATGATGAGGCGATACGGTCCATTTGCCATTCGGATATTGGGCCGCAGTTTTTACGCTATATTGATACGTTAGATAAAAATGATAACGAGGCGGTAAAAAGCCGGGTTAGCGGAATTAAAAAAGCGTGCCATTAAGCTATCCAAATGCGCAAGACCGACGCCTGTAGCGGGCAAAGCGGCCATGACTTGCGGGGTGTCAGGCACCCCCAATTCCTGCGGTTACGCCAACGGAAGCTGTAAGTATCAGCATTAACTGTCTACACTCTTGCTGATTACAACAAGAGTTAACGCAGGCTAATCAATGATCCTCATAATTTATGCGCACCCTTATCCGCAGCACTCGCATGCGAATAAGCGGATGCTTGAACAGGCAGGGACGCTTGACGGCGTAGAGATACGCTCCCTCTATCAACTTTATCCCGATTTCAATATCGATATCGCCGCCGAGCAGGCCGCGCTGGCCCGTGCCGATCTGGTCATCTGGCAGCATCCGATGCAATGGTACAGCGTACCGCCGTTGCTGAAGCTGTGGCTGGATAAGGTACTGGCGCACGGCTGGGCGTATGGGCACAACGGTATCGCATTACGCGGTAAGTCATTGATGTGGGCGGTCACCACCGGCGGCGGCGAAAGCCACTTTGATATTGGTTCCTTCCCCGGTTTCGACGTGCTGGCGCAGCCGCTGCAGGCCACCGCGCTGTATTGCGGCATGAAATGGTTGCCGCCGTTCGCGATGCATTGCACTTTTATCTGCGATGACGAAACCCTTCAGGCGCAGGCGCGCCGCTATCGTCAACGCTTAATCGAATGGCAGGAGGCGCACAATAATGGATAGCCATACGTTGATACAGGCGCTGATCTATTTAGGATCCGCCGCGCTGATTGTACCGATTGCCGTACGTCTTGGGCTGGGGTCGGTACTCGGCTATTTAATTGCCGGCTGTATTATTGGCCCGTGGGGGCTGCGGCTGGTCACCGACGCCGAGTCGATTCTGCATTTTGCCGAAATCGGCGTGGTGCTGATGCTTTTTGTTATCGGCCTGGAGCTGGATCCCCAACGGCTGTGGAAACTGCGTGCCTCGGTGTTCGGCGGCGGGGCGCTGCAGATGGTCGTCTGCGGCGTGCTGATCGGCCTGTTCTGCATGTCGCTTGGTCTGCGTTGGCAGGTTGCCGAGCTGATTGGCATGACTCTGGCGCTCTCCTCAACGGCGATCGCCATGCAGGCGATGAACGAACGTAACCTGACGGTCACGCAGCTGGGCCGCAGCGCTTTTGCGGTGCTGCTGTTTCAGGATATCGCGGCCATTCCTCTGGTGGCGATGATCCCGCTACTGGCGGCGAGCGGCGGCTCGACGACCCTGGGCGCGTTTGCGCTCTCGGCGCTGAAAGTGGCGGGCGCGCTGGCGCTGGTAGTGGCGCTTGGGCGCTATCTGACCCGGCCGATGCTGCGTTTTGTCGCGCGCTCCGGCCTGCGCGAAGTCTTCAGCGCCGTGGCCCTGTTCCTGGTATTCGGCTTCGGTCTGCTGCTGGAAGAGGTCGGGCTGTCGATGGCGATGGGAGCCTTCCTTGCCGGCGTGCTGCTGGCGAGCTCGGAGTATCGCCACGCCCTGGAGAGCGATATTGAGCCGTTTAAGGGCCTGCTGCTGGGGCTGTTTTTTATCGGCGTCGGCATGTCTATCGACTTCGGTACCCTGGTCACCCATCCGCTGCGGATCCTGATTTTGCTGGTGGGATTCCTGGTGATTAAATCCCTGATGCTGTGGCTGATCGCCCGGCCGTTAGGCGTGCCGCGCGCCCAGCGCCGCTGGTTTGCGGTGCTGCTGGGGCAGGGAAGCGAATTCGCCTTCGTGGTTTTCGGCGCGGCGCAGATGGCCGATGTCCTGGATAGCGAGTGGGCGAAGGCGCTGACCCTGGCCGTGGCGCTATCGATGGCGGCGACGCCGATCCTGCTGGTGCTGCTGACCCGGCTGGAGAAATCCGCCAGCGGTCAGGAGCGCGAAGCCGATGAAATTGATGAAGAGCAGCCGCGGGTGATTATCGCTGGCTTCGGTCGTTACGGGCAGATTGCCGGCCGCGTGCTGCTCTCCAGCGGCGTGAAGATGGTGATCCTCGATCACGATCCCGACCATGTTGATACCCTGCGTAAGTTTGATATGAAGGTGTTCTACGGCGATGCGACGCGGGTAGACCTGCTGGAGTCGGCGGGGGCGGAAAAAGCGGAAGTGCTGATTAACGCCATCGACGATCCGCAGACGAACCTGCAGTTGGCGGAGCTGGCAAAAGAGCATTTCCCGCATCTGCAGATCATCTCCCGCGCCCGCGATGTCGATCATTATATTAAGCTGCGCCAGGCCGGGGTCGAAGCGCCGGAGCGCGAAACCTTCGAAGCGGCGCTGAAGTCCGGGCGCATGACGCTGGAAGCGCTGGGCCTCGGCGCGTATGAGGCCCGCGAACGCGCCGATCTGTTCCGCCGTTTCAACCTGCAAATGGTCGAAGAGATGGTGGCGATGGCGGAAAACGACGCGGCTTCCCGGGTGGCGGTATTCAAGCGCACCAGCGATATGCTGACCGGCATTATTAACGAGGACCGCAATCATTTATCGCTGGTTCAGCGTCACGGCTGGCAGGGGACGGAAGAGGGACGGCATACCGGCGACATCGCCGATGAGCCGGAGAATGAGCCCTCGCTATAGGGTAAATTCAGGGTGTTACGTTAGCTTTACAAGTAACATTTTGTTTTCAATTTAAATCCTGTTCTGGCGGCTCACGGGGCTTACGTGGGCTCGCCAGCAAAACTTAAAATTTTCTGATTCTTTACCCTTCGCCCAGTCGACGAAGTATTACGCTTTCCGTATAGTGACGACAATTTTTTGCATTCGGGAATTATTTAATGATCAGTCTGATTGCGGCGTTAGCGGTAGATCGCGTCATTGGTATGGAAAACGCCATGCCATGGAACCTGCCTGCCGATCTCGCCTGGTTTAAGCGCAATACCTTAAACAAACCGGTAGTGATGGGGCGTCTTACCTGGGAATCCATCGGTCGCCCGTTACCGGGACGTAAAAATATCGTGATTAGCAGCCAGCCCGGCACCGACGATCGCGTGCAGTGGGTCAAGTCGGTTGATGAAGCGATTGCCGCCTGCGGCGATGTGGAAGAGATGATGGTGATCGGCGGCGGTCGCGTGTATGAGCAGTTCCTGCCGAAAGCGCACAAGCTCTATCTGACGCATATTGATGCGGAGGTGGAGGGCGATACTCATTTCCCGGATTACGACCCGGACGAGTGGGAGTCGGTATTCAGCGAGTTCCACGATGCCGATGCGCAGAATTCCCATAGCTACTGCTTCGAGATCCTGGAGCGTCGCTAAGGTTTCCCCCGGTGGCGTTCGTTCACCGGGGTGACTCTCTTCAGGAGGCGATCGCCTCGTCTTCATCAAGATTTGTCTGCCGGTTCGATCGCTGGGTGAAGTACGTTTTATCTTCCCAGCGCAGACAGGTCAGATCGCCGCCCCAGCAGCAGCCGGTATCCAGCGCGTAAATGCCTTCCGGCGTGCCTTTTCCTTCCAGTGAAGCCCAATGACCAAAGGCAATGCTGTATTCGTTGGCCACCGGCCCGGGAATGGCAAACCACGGTTTCAGCGGCGCGGGGGCGTTTTCCGGCGCCTCTTTGGCGTACATATCCAGCTGCCCGTTCGGGAAGCAGTAGCGCATGCGGGTAAAGGCGTTGGAGATAAAGCGCAGGCGCGCCAGGCCACTGAGCTCATTGCTCCAGTTGTTCGGCATGTCGCCGTACATCGCGTCGAGGAAGAACGGATAGGAGTCGCTGGCGAGCACGGCTTCCACATCGCGGGCGCACTGTTTGGCGGTTTCCAGATCCCACTGCGGAGTGATCCCGGCGTGGGCCATGACCAGCTTTTTCTCTTCATCGATTTGCATCATCGGCTGACGACGCAGCCAGTTGAGCAGATCGTCGGCGTCCGGCGCCTCAAGCAGCGATTTCAACCGATCTTTGGGTTTATTGCGGCTAATGCCCGCAAAGACCGCCAGCAGGTGCAGGTCATGATTGCCCAGCACGATGCGAACGCTATCGCCAAGCTGTTTCACGAAACGCAGCACTTCCAGAGAACCGGGGCCGCGCGCGACCAGGTCGCCCGTGAGCCACAGCGTATCAACCTCAGGGTTAAACTCCACCTGCTCTAATAATGCGATCAGTTCATCGTAGCAACCGTGAACGTCGCCAATAAGGTATGTAGACATTGTTTTAATGGATGAGGGTTGGTACTGCGAGACGGAAAACAGGGACTTCAATGGAGAACGGCGCGCCGTTCACATCGATCATCTCATAATGCCCCTGCATGGTGCCCAGCGGCGTTTCAATGACCGCGCCGCTGGTATATTGATACTCACCGCCAGCGGGAATATGCGGCTGCTCGCCGACAACCCCTTCACCCTGGACTTCGGTCTCGCGACCGTGGCCGTTGGTGATAAGCCAGTAGCGGCCAAGAAGCTGAACCTGAGTTCGCCCCAGATTGCGAATAGTGACGGTATAAGCAAAGACGTAGCGCTCTTCTTCCGGAGAAGATTGCGATTCGATATAGACGCTTTGTACCTGCACACATACTCGGGGCGAATTAATCATGGTTAGCTCTCCTTGGTGGGCGCGTTCTCAGATAACCAGTTAGCTAGCTGACAGTACTGCGCCACGGAAATATTCTCTGCGCGCTTGGCCGGGTCGATACCCAGTTCGGTCAGAACCTCAACGCTGAACAGGTTGCCGAGGCTGTTGCGGATCGTTTTCCGACGCTGGTTAAACGCTTCTGTCGTGATACGGCTCAGTACGCGTACTTCTTTCACCGGATGCGGCAGCGTGCGGTAAGGCACCAGACGCACTACGGCGGAATCGACTTTAGGCGGCGGCGTAAAGGCGCTCGGCGGCACTTCAAGCACCGGGATGATCTGGCAGTAGTACTGCGCCATTACGCTTAACCGACCATACGCCTTACTGTTCGGCCCGGCAACCAGGCGATTGACGACCTCTTTTTGCAGCATAAAGTGCATATCGGCAATGGCATCAGTATAGCTGAACAGATGGAACATCAGCGGGGTCGAGATATTGTACGGCAGGTTGCCGAAGACGCGCAGCGGCTGGCCCATGCTCTGCGACAGCTCGCCAAAGTTCATGGTCATCGCATCCTGCTGATAAATCGTCAGCTTAGGTCCGAGGAACGGATGCGTTTGCAGACGAGCGGCCAGGTCGCGGTCCAGCTCGATAACGGTGAGCTGGTCGAGGCGTTCGCCAACCGGTTCGGTCAGCGCGGCGAGGCCGGGGCCGATTTCAACAATCGCCTGACCTTTTTGTGGATTGATGGCCGAGACAATGCTGTCGATCACAAATTGATCGTTGAGAAAGTTTTGCCCGAAGCGTTTACGGGCTAAGTGGCCCTGATGGACTCGATTATTCATTGAGTATTAACAATCATTTTAATGGCGAGATTAAGCGCCGTGATAAAACTGCCGACTTCCGCTTTCCCCTGGCCCGCAAGTTCAAGCGCGGTGCCGTGGTCAACGGAAGTGCGAATAAATGGTAAACCGAGCGTAATATTCACGCCGCGGCCAAAGCCCTGGTATTTTAGCACGGGCAGGCCCTGATCGTGATACATCGCGAGCACCGCATCGGCATGGTCGAGATATTTCGGCTGAAACAGGGTATCCGCCGGCAGCGGACCGCTGAGGTTCATGCCCTTCGCGCGCATCTCTTCGAGCACCGGAATGATGGTATCGATCTCTTCCGTACCCATATGGCCGCCTTCGCCGGCGTGCGGGTTCAGGCCGCAAACCAGCACGTGCGGGTTGCTGATGCCAAATTTGGTACGCAGATCGTGATCCAGGATGGTGATGATTTCCCGCAGCAGCTCGGGCGTAATCGCATCGCTTATTGCTTTTAACGGCAGGTGAGTGGTCACCAGCGCCACGCGCAGCGCTTCAGTCGCCAGCATCATCACCACTTTACTGGCCTGCGAGCGCTCTTCAAAGAACTCGGTATGACCGGTAAACGCGATCCCGGCATCGTTAATAATGCCTTTGTGCACCGGCCCGGTAATCAGGGCGGCGAATTCGCCGTTCAGGCAACCATCGCAGGCGCGGGCCAGCGTGTCCACCACGTAGCGGCCGTTGCTGACGTTGAGCACGCCCGGTTCAACCGGCGCGTTAAGCGCGACGGGGAGAAGCGTCAGGGTGCCTGCGCGCTGTGGCGTAGCGGGGGCGGTGGGATCGTAAGGCAGAAGCGATAAAGGAAGACCGAGCAGCTTTGCCCGGTCGGATAACAGAGCGCCATCGGCGCAGATCACCAGCTCTACCGGCCAGTCGCGCTGCGCAAGCTGCACAACGAGGTCGGGGCCAATCCCGGCAGGTTCACCGGGAGTGATAACAACTCGATTCATACACTTCATCCTTCAGGCGGTCTCTTACTGGCTGCGCTTTGTCGCCCCCGTCAGAGACCGGGGCGATTTGCTCAGCCGCCTCGATACACCCTGCGTGATGTTGTGTATGAGGCTAATGCGATTAGTTGCTCAGAACCTTCACGTAGGCGCTGGCGCGCTGTTCCTGCATCCAGGTCGCCGCTTCCTCAGAGAACTTGCGGTTCATCAGCATGCGGTAAGCGCGATCCTTCTGCGCGGCGTCGGTTCTGTCGACGTTGCGGGTATCCAGCAGCTCAATCAGGTGCCAGCCGAAGGAGGAGTGAACCGGAGCGCTGGTCTGGCCTTTATTGAGGCGCAGAATGGCGTCACGGAAGGCCGGATCGAAGATATCCGGCGTCGCCCAACCTAAATCGCCGCCCTGGTTGGCAGAGCCCGGATCTTCAGAGAACTCTTTCGCCGCTTTGGCAAAGGTGGTTTTCCCGCTCTTGATGTCAGCCGCGATCTGCTCCAGCTTCGCCCGAGCCTGATCGTCGTTCATGATCGGCGACGGTTTCAGCAGGATATGGCGGGCGTGAACTTCGGTCACGGAGATGTTCTGGCTGCCGCCGCGCATATCGTTAATTTTCAGGATATGGAAGCCAACGCCGGAGCGTATCGGGCCGACGATATCGCCTTTTTTCGCGGTGCTCAGCGCCTGGGCGAAGATGCCCGGCAGTTCCTGAATCCGGCCCCAGCCCATCTGGCCGCCTTTCAGCGCCTGCTGGTCGGCAGAGTAGGTGATAGCCAGCTTGCCGAAGTCCGCGCCGCCGCGCGCCTGCTCAACCACCGAGTTCGCCTGCTCCTGAGCCTCTGCCACCTGCTCGGAAGTTGGGTTTTCCGGCAGCGGGATCAGAATGTGGCTGAGGTTCAGCTCGGTGCTGGCGTCGTTCTGATCGCCAATCTGTTTGGCCAGGGTTTCAACTTCCTGGGGCAGAACGGTAATACGACGACGAACTTCGTTGTTACGCACTTCCGAAATCAGCATCTCTTTACGAATCTGATTACGGTAGGTGCTGTAGTTGATACCGTCATAGGCCAGACGGCTGCGCATCTGATCCATGGTCATGTTGTTTTGTTTAGCAATGTTGGCGATGGCCTGGTCGAGCTGATCGTCAGAGATCTTCACGCCCATTTTCTGGCCCATCTGCAGGACAATCTGGTCCATGATCAGACGCTCAAGGATCTGATGACGCAGGGTGGCGTCATCCGGCAGCTGCTGCCCGGCCTGGCCGGCGTTAAGTTTTACCGATTGCATCAAGCCATCGACGTCGCTTTCCAGAACAACGCCATTATTGACGACAGCCGCTACTTTATCGACAACCTGTGGGGCAGCGAAACTGGTATTCGCGATCATGGCGATACCGAGAAGCAGCGTTTTCCAGTTCTTCATACTTTTTCCATTTCAATTAACCGCAATTGCGGATTACGTGTAAACCAGCCACATCACAGGGAGCTCTGGTACGGTAAAATGTTCGAACGCAGCATCTGCTGGGTGCCGAGACCGTAGTTGGAGCTCAGGCCGCGCAGCTCAATGTTAAAGCCGAAGGTGTTGTCGTATTTGCTTTCGCTGCTGCTGTTATCCCAGCCGTTGATCTTACGTTCATAGCCGACGCGGATAGCGTAGCAGCAGGAGCTATACTGAACCCCTAACATCTGGTTCGCTGACTTTCTGGTATTCGTGTCGTAGTAATACGCGCCGACGACTGCCCAACGATCGACGATTGGCCAGCTGGCGGTCATCCCCACCTGCGAGATACCATCTTTGTACTGCTTAGCGGTGGAATAAGACGGCAGGGTCGCCTGAATGTATTCCGGGCTCGCATAACGATAGTTAAGTTGTACTAAACGGTTTTCGTCGCGACGGTATTCCACGGTTCCGCTGCCGGTAGCGACGTTATCCAGACGCGTATCGTACTGAATTCCCCCGCGTAAACCCCAGTCGTCGGTGATGCGCCAGTAGGTATCGCCAGCCCATACCAGTGAACCTCGCGTGTCGTTGTTCTCCCAGTTGATGTTGTCGTCACCGGTACGCGCCTCGGTGAAATAGTAGATTTGACCAACGGAAATATTAAAACGTTCAACGGCGGCGGCATCATAAACGCGAGATGTGATGCCGGTGGAGACCTGGTTGGCGGACGCAATGCGATCGAGACCGCTGTACGAACGGTCGCGGAACAGGCCGCTGTAGTCCGATTGCAGCAGCGTTGAGTCGTAGGTGCCGATTTTGCTCTGGTCGCGATACGGGATGTACAGGTACTGCATGCGCGGTTCAAGCGTCTGGGTATAGTTCTCCTGCATATCGCGCTCGAAAACCATTTTGCCATCGACTTTAAACTGCGGCATCACGCGGTTAACGGAGTCTTTATAATCGGTACCGTTGGCCGCGTTGTAGTCATCAAGGTTGCTTTGCTGGTAATGGGTTGCCAGCAGTTTTGCCTCGGTATTGATGCTTCCCCAACCGTTAGACAGCGGCAGGTTGATAGTTGGCTCGAAGTGAACGCGTGTCGCTTCCGGCATTCTGCTGTTCGAGTTAACAAAATGCACCGCCTGGCCATAAAGATGGGTATCAAACGGGCCGACATCGTTCTGGTAGTAGTTCACGTCCAGCTGCGGCTCGGCGGAATAGGCATTGCTTGAGTCGCGGTTAAAGACCTGGAACTGCTTGGTCGATACGGTGGCATCAAAGTTCTGATTAGCGTAACCGGCGCTGAGCTTCTGCGTGGCGTAGCCGTCGGTACTGGAACCGTATTTCGAGCTGAAGTCGTTAAAGTAGTCCGGGTCGCTGACTTTGGTGTAGTCGGCGTTGAAGCGCCACACCTGGTCTACGACGCCCGAATGGTTCCAGTAGAACAGCCAGCGGCGGCTATTGCTGTCGCCTGAGTGATCGTCCTGGTAAATTTTATCCGAAGGCAGGTAGTCGAACTCAATTAAGCCGGTTCCTGCTTTGGTCAGATAGCGGAATTCGTTCTCCCACATGACGCCGCCGCGCTTGCTCATATAGTGCGGGGTCAGCGTGGCGTCGAAGTTCGGAGCGATGTTCCAGTAGTAAGGAAGATAGAACTCTGCGCCGTTTTTGGTGCTGTATTTGGCGTTGGGGATCAGGAAGCCCGAACGACGCTTGTCGCCCACCGGCAGCTGCAGGTAGGGACTGTAAAAAATCGGTACGGAACCGAGCTTGAAGCGAGCGTTCCAGATCTCAGCGACCTGTTCTTCGCGGTCGTGGATAACTTCACTGCCGACCACGCTCCAGGTGTCAGAGCCGGGCAGACACGAGGTGAAGCTGCCGTTTTCTAAAATGGTGTAGCGGTTTTCGCCGCGCTGTTTCATCAGGTCAGCGGTACCGCGCCCCTGACGGCCAACCATTTGGTAATCGCCCTGCCAGACGTTGGTATCTTTGGTGTTCAGATTCGACCAGGCTTTCGGCCCTTTGAGGATCACCTGATTGTCGTCATAGTGAACGTTGCCGAGGGCATCAACCGTACGCACCGGCTGCGGCTGGCCGTCGGCCTGCTGCTGGTGAAGCTGAACTTCATCGGCCTGCAGTCGGCTGTTCCCCTGATTGATATCAACGTTGCCGGTAAATACGGCGTTATCAGGATAGTTGCCTTTCGCATGATCGGCATCGATCGTCACCGGCAGGTCGTTGGGTTTCCCTTCAACCAAAGGACGATTGTAGCTTGGTACGCCAAGCATACACTGCGTGGCGAGATCGGCAGCGAGGCCCTGTTGGCTATACAAGGCGCTGGCAATCATAGTGGCCAGGAGGCTGGGAATACGTTTTTTCATACGTTGTATTTGTTGTTCCGTCATCGTGTGGCAGCGGCTTGCAAACGGTCAGAGCCTAACGTACTCGTCTAAATCGCGCTAGTGTTAATCCTGCCCGTTTACTTCCCGAGCGTTAGGCACTGTGTAGAATGACGAGTATGATAAAGCAAATTATAGGCTATGTCCCACAATTGACCGAGGCGTAAACGCTTTGTAACGTGCGGTCAGATATAGCTTAACTGGCGGCAGAGAGATTGGGGAGTCTATGCAGTATTTGGGTAAAATAATTGGCGTTGCGGTTGCGTTGATGATGGGGGGCGGCTTCTGGGGCGTGGTGCTGGGGTTCTTAGTCGGGCATATGTTTGATCGTGCGCGCAGTCGCCGGCTGAATGTCTTCGCCAACCAGCAGGAGCGTCAGTCGCTGTTCTTCTCCACCACTTTTGAAGTGATGGGGCATCTGACCAAATCGAAAGGACGCGTCACCGAAGCCGATATTCATGTCGCCAATTTGCTGATGGATCGCATGAGTCTGCATGGCGAAGCGCGAACCGCGGCGCAGCACGCGTTTCGGGTAGGGAAATCAGATGATTACCCGCTGCGTGAGAAAATGCGCCAGCTGCGCAGCGTCTGTTTTGGGCGTTTTGATTTAATTCGGATGTTTCTGGAAATTCAGCTGCAGGCGGCTTTCGCCGACGGCGAACTGCATCCCAACGAACGCGACGTGCTGTTTGTGATTGCCGATGAGCTGGGCATCTCCCGCGCTCAGTTCGAGCAGTTCCTGCGCATGATGCAGGGCGGGGCGCAGTTTGGCGGCGGTTCGCAGCAGCAATCTTACGGGCAGCGCGGCGGTAACGCCGGCTGGCAGCAGGCGCAGCGCGGGCCAACCCTGGAAGACGCCTGCAATGTGCTGGGGGTTAAAGCGACCGACGATGCCGCCACCGTCAAGCGCGCCTATCGTAAGCTGATGAGCGAGCACCATCCGGATAAGCTGGTGGCGAAAGGGCTACCGCCGGAAATGATGGAGATGGCTAAGCAGAAAGCGCAGGAGATCCAGAAAGCCTGGGAGCTGATTAAAGAGCAGCGCGGCTTCTAAATGACCGGCCTCTCCCGAACGGGAGAGGCGTCACGATGCGCTGGCGGCGCGGCGGTACATGCGCCGCGGATGGCCTATCTTGCCGTACAGCATTTCCACCTGCAGAAAACCGATTTCCACGCAGTGCTCCAGATAGCGCCGGGCCGTGGTTTTGCTCAATCCAGCCTCGCTCACCACGTCATCCACCGAAAAGCAGCGTTCATCTTCACCGGTAAACAGACTCTGCACCAGCGCCAGCGTTTTTTCTTCAATACCTTTACTGCCGCTATCGGCTCGGTAGTTTTTAGCCTGCAGCTGATACAGCGAATCCACGTTCTGCTGGTCGACAATCTTCCATTCGCGCTGCTGGTCGTAGAACTGTACGAACCGTTCAAGGGACTGGCTCAGGCGCTTCCACGACACCGGTTTGAGAATGTAGTCGAAGGCGCCGTTGCGAATTGCCTGGCTACAGGTTTCCATATCGCTGGCGGCGGTGATAAAGATCACCGAGCAGCCAGCGTGGCCCATAATAGGGTCGTTCATCAAGGTGACCCCTTTGCCGTCCGGCAGGTAGTTATCCAGCAGCACCAGCTGCGGCGGCCTGGCGTTGAGTATCTGCCGCGCCTGGGCGAGAGAAGCCGCCGTGCCCGCCAGCCGCATACGCGGATGTTTCTGGATAAGCTCGGCGTGCAGCCGCGCCAGTTCGCTTTCATCTTCAACGATCAGAACATCGACCAGGTCATGATGCATAGTGCTTCTCTTCTTGCGGATGGGCTGGCCCGTCGGCGGGAATAAACAGCGTGAAAATCGCCCCGCGCGGCGCGTTGTCGGCCACTTCAATCGTGCCGCCAGCCTGGGTGACATAGCGTTCAATAAGATACAGTCCTATACCGTGATCGCCGCGAGTTTTGGTGGTGACGCCGCGCTCAAAGATATGCTCGCGGATCTCCGGGCGAATACCGACGCCGCGATCGGCGACTTCAATCATTAATTCCCGGGCGTTGAGCTGAATCAGGATCTCGACCGGTTCGTGCGGCAGTTCGGCGCGCTGGGTGGCCTCAATGGCGTTATCCAGCAGATTACCGATGATAGAGATAAGCTCGGACTCCATCAACGACGGCAGCGGACGGTCGATGCGGCAGGCCGGGTCAAAGCTCAGTTCGACCCCTTTTTCCCGCGCGCGGGCGGCTTTGCCCAGCAGCAGGCCGCACAGCGTCGGCGAATTAAAGTGCGATGAGATAAAGTCCAGTAGCTCCTGGGCATGCTCCGACTGCGCCTGAATATAGCGAATCGCCTCATCATAGTGGCCCATATGCAGCAGGCCGGACAGGGTGGTCATCCGATTGAGCTGTTCATGGCGCATGATGCGCAGATTATCGACGTAGCGTTTCACCTGGCTGAGCTGGGCGCTCAGCGAGTTGATTTCATCGCGGTCGCGGAAGGTGATCACCCAGCCCTGGAGCGAATTCTCCAGCATGATACGCACCCGGCTGGCGAGCACGGTAAGCTGATTAAAACGGCATAGCTCATCGTGGGTATCGTTTTCGAGCATCTCACCGCTGGCGAAAAACGGCTGCGGGGTAATGACGCTATCGATCGACTTACCGCGCAGCTGGTGCGCGGGCTGGCTCAGTCCGAGCAGGCTGCGGGCGGCGTGGTTTATCACTTCGATACGCCGGTGATGGTCAATCACGATCACCCCTTCGTATATCGACTCCATCATCGCTTTTTGCTGACGCACCAGCAGGCCGATTTCGCGCGGCTCCAGCGAGAAAATTTGCTTTTTAATGCTGCGGGTGAAGTACCAGGAGAAGATAAACAGTGCGATAAGCAGCAGCACCGCGGCGACGAAGATGTTGATGACTTTTTCCAGCGTGATGCTGTCGAGATAGCTGGTGAGATAGCCGACGGAGACAATACCGACCACCCGGCCGGCGTCATTGAAAATCGGCGCTTTGCTGCGCAGGGAAATACCGAGCCCCCCTTTACGGATAGTGGTCGTGCTTTGCCCCTCGAGCACCGGCTGGTTATCGCCGCCAACCAGTCGCGTGCCGACCCACTCCGGGTGTACCGAGTGAAACAGATGCACGCCCCGCTTGTCGCCAATAACAATAAAGCTGGCGTCGCTGTGGGCGGCGATATTTTGCATAAAAGGCTTTATCGCCTGCGCATCTTCACGCGTCACCTGCTGACGTAAATTAGGCATCAGCGCGATTTCTTCCGCCTGTATTCTCGCGCGGGCGCTCATTTCCTGATAAAGCTGATGGCTGGCGTCGAAATAGTAATAGACTCCCAGGAGCGCGAACAGCACTGAGAAAAAAGCGACCAGCGAAATGAACAGCTTAAACTGAAATGAAACCTTCATAAGTATAATGCACAGTATCAGGGATGCGGCAGCGTATCATTTTTTCGCTACCGGCATCGTGGCTGAGGGTGACCGGTGGACGTCCACGCGGGCGTCAGGGAACCACAATTATCCGCTGGCGGGGAATTTATCAAGGTTAATCAGGCGCTGGATTTAAAAACCTTAAAAACCACGGCTATAAATCAGAGCGGTTTCACAATAATAATAGAAACCATAAAAACCATAGTGACCATTAAAACTTCGTTTTTAATCTGCCGATCCTCACATTAACTCTGTGCATGGCCCTCTAACCTGAAAAATAATAATAACCAGAGGGCTTAATTATGAGCACCACAGACAATGCATTCCCTGCAACCATCGACCCTATTAATACGCCAAAAGCGCCGCTTAAGCAGCGTTGGTGGCATATCCTCGATAACTGGAAAGTCGGTATTATCCCGCTGCCGCTCTTCCTGCTGGCCGGCGGCCTGATCGCGCTGGACTGTCTGGGCGGCAAGCTGCCGAGCGATATCGTCGTGATGGTGGCGACGCTGGCCTTTTTCGGCTTTGCCTGCGGCGAATTCGGTAAGCGCCTGCCGATACTCGGTAAACTCGGCGCGGCGGCCATCTGCGCGACCTTTATTCCTTCTGCGCTGGTTCACTACGGCCTGCTGCCGGATGTGGTGGTGGAGTCGACTACCAAATTCTATAAGTCGACCAACATTCTTTACCTTTATATCTGCTGCATTATCGTCGGCAGCATTATGAGCATGAACCGTACCACGCTGATTCAGGGCTTTATGCGGATTTTCTTCCCGATGCTGTGCGGAGAAATCGTCGGTATGGTGGTCGGCGTCGGCGTGGGTACCGCCCTGGGGCTGGAGCCGTTTCAGGTGTTTTTCTTTATCGTCCTGCCAATCATGGCCGGCGGCGTCGGCGAGGGGGCGATTCCGCTGTCGATTGGCTACGCCGCGCTGATGCATATGGATCAGGGCGTTGCGCTCGGTCGCGTGCTGCCGATGGTGATGTTGGGCAGCCTGACGGCGATTGTGATCGCCGGCGGTTTAAACCAGCTGGGCAAGCGTTTCCCGCATTTGACCGGCGAGGGGCAGCTGATGCCGAACCGCCGCAACGAGACGCACCGCGAAACGCCCGCCGAGGGCAAAATGGACGTGACGACGCTGGCCTCCGGCGCGCTGCTGGCGGTGCTGCTCTATATGCTGGGTATGCTTGGCCAGAAGACCATCGGCCTGCCCGCGCCGGTGGGAATGCTGTTTCTCGCGGTGCTGCTTAAGCTGGTAAACGGCGTCTCTCCGCGTCTGCAGGAGGGCTCGCAGATGGTATATAAGTTCTTCCGCACGGCGGTGACCTATCCGATTCTGTTTGCCGTCGGCGTGGCGATCACGCCGTGGCAGGAGCTGGTCAACGCCTTTACCCTTACCAATTTGCTGGTGATTATCAGCACCGTATCGGCGCTGGTGGCGACCGGCTTCCTGGTCGGCAAAAAGATTGGCATGCACCCGATTGACGTGGCGATTGTCTCCTGCTGCCAGAGCGGGCAGGGCGGCACCGGCGATGTGGCGATTCTGACTTCCGGCAACCGCATGAACCTGATGCCGTTCGCCCAGATCGCAACAAGAATCGGCGGCGCGATTAATGTATCGCTGGGATTGCTGTTCCTCAGTCACTTTCTGGCGTGATTTAACTTTTATATAACAGCTAAGTCTGCTTTTTCGTGCTAAATAGCGCAGAAAATTTCTGCGCCCCGTCTCCAAAACAGGGATCGTTTAGCGATACAATCAGCGCCATTATTCGCGACCGCGACGGCAGCCTGTCCGCTGCCTTTTATTAAGTGAGGAGAGAAACAAATGTCAGTGGATACTCTCGCCCGTGAGGGCGTAAGCATGGAAGCGCTGCTGGCGGCGAAAGAGCAGCGTTCGGCTCGCCAGGCCGACTGGTTAGCCCATTATCAACGGCCGCTGATTTCGCTGACCCTGGTGACGCCGGGCGCGGTGAAAGACAGCATTCGCTACCGTAATATGATGGGCGTGGCGCTGCAGACCTGCGATCAGATGCTGTGGAAACATCGCTGGCAGACGCTGGATCGCCAGGTGCTGTGGCTGCCGACCGGGCCGGAAGCGCTGTGGTGCGTCGATCACGCCGCCAGCGAAATCAAAGCCTTCTGTACCGACCTTGAGCATACTCACCCGCTGGGCCGCCTGTGGGATATTGATGTGATTTGCCCGAAGAATGGCCTGGTGGGCCGTCAGTCTATGGGGGAGAACCAGCGCCGCTGCCTGCTGTGCGACGAGCCCGCGCATGCCTGCGCCCGCAGCCGCCGTCATGATACCGGGGAGGTTGTTGCCCGCGTCGAGCAGATGATTGATGCGTGGTTTGCCCGCGACTAACGCCTGTTTCCCGTTGCGATGATGAGCGACGGATAGCCCGGGTGAGCCGCTGGCGGCACGACCCGGGACAGAGATAAGCGATCAGAAGTCGATCGGCGCGCGGAAGGTCATCGAATTACCGAAAGCGGGATGGGTGATGGTCAGCGTTTCGGCGTGCAGTAGCAGACGCGGCGCCATCGCCAGCGCTTCCGGCGACGCATAAAAGCGGTCGCCGAGAATCGGATGGCCCAGCGCCAGCATATGCACGCGCAGCTGATGCGAACGCCCGGTAATCGGCTTCAGGCGTACGCGGGCGGTGTTGTCCGCCGCGAACTCCAGCACTTCATACTCGGTTTGCGCCGCTTTGCCGGTTTCGTAACACACCTTCTGCTTTGGCCGGTTCGGCCAGTCGCAAATCAGCGGTAAATCCACCAGACCTTCCGCTTTTTCCGGATGCCCCCAGACGCGGGCGACGTACTGCTTTTTCGGCTCGCGTTCGCGGAACTGCCGCTTTAGCTCGCGCTCTGCCGCTTTGGTCAGGGCCACCACAATCACGCCGCTGGTCGCCATATCCAGTCGGTGTACCGACTCGGCCTGCGGAAAGTCGCGCTGAATGCGCGTCATCACGCTGTCTTTGTGCTCAGCAAGCCGCCCCGGCACGGACAACAGGCCGCTCGGCTTGTTGACCACCATAATGTGCTCATCCTGGTAAAGAATAACCAGCCAGGGATCCTGCGGCGGATTGTAGTTTTCCATCGCCATATTCGCGTTCCGTTACTGGTGGGTGACGACGATTAAGCGCAGCGCATCAAGACGCCAGCCTGCCTGAGCCAGCGCGTCCATCACCTGCTGACGGTTGCTCTCGATAGCTGCCAGTTCATCATCGCGGATGTTCGGGTTCACGGCGCGCAGCGCTTCAAGGCGCGACAGCTCGGACGTCAGCTTGTCGTCGGCTTCTTTACGCGCGGCGTCGATCAGCGCCTGGGCCGCTTTGGCGACCTGGCCTTCGCCCTGCTGTAAAATCGCGTGGACGTCCTGCTGGACGGCGTTAACCAACTTGCTGCCGGTGTGGCGGTTGACCGCGCTCAGCTGACGGTTAAAGCTTTCGAACTCCACCTGACCGGCGAGGTTGTTGCCGTTTTTGTCGAGCAGCATGCGCACCGGCGTCGGCGGCAGGAAGCGGTTGAGCTGCAGATGCTTCGGCGCCTGTGCTTCAACGACGTAAATCAGCTCCAGCAGCAGGGTTCCCACCGGCAGCGCTTTGTTCTTCAGCAGCGAAATGGTGCTGCTGCCGGTATCGCCGGAGAGGATCAGATCCAGACCGTTGATAATCAGCGGATGCTCCCAGGTGATGAACTGTGCGTCTTCGCGGGACAGGGCGACATCACGCTCAAAGGTAATAGTGCAGCCATCTTCCGGCAGACCCGGGAAATCCGGAACCAGCATATGGTCGGAGGGGGTCAGGACAATCAGGTTTTCACCGCGATCGTCCTGGTTGATGCCGACGATATCAAACAGGTTCATGGAGAAGGCGATCAGGCTGGTGTCGTCATCCTGTTCTTCAATGCTTTCCGCAAGCTGCTGGGCTTTTTCACCGCCGTTGGAGTGGATCTCCAGCAGGCGGTCGCGGCCCTGCTCCAGCTGCGCTTTCAGCGCGTCATGCTGCTGGCGGCAGGCTTTGATCAGCTCGTCGAAGCCGTCGGTATTTTCCGGGGCGGCGAGATAGTTAATCAGTTCGTTATGCACGCTGTCGTAAACGGTACGGCCGGTCGGGCAGGTATGCTCGAACGCGTCCAGACCTTCGTGATACCAGCGTACCAGCACCGACTGGGCGGTTCTCTCCAGATAGGGAACGTGGATCTGAATATCGTGAGCCTGGCCGATACGGTCAAGACGGCCGATACGCTGCTCCAGCAGATCCGGGTTGAACGGCAGATCGAACATCACCAGATTGCTGGCGAACTGGAAGTTACGGCCTTCTGAGCCGATTTCAGAACACAGCAGCACCTGCGCGCCGGTATCTTCTTCGGCAAACCAGGCGGCGGCGCGGTCGCGTTCAATAATCGACATCCCTTCGTGGAACACCGCGGCGCGAATACCTTCGCGTTCGCGCAGGACCTGCTCCAGCTGCAGCGCGGTGGCCGCTTTGGCGCAGATGACCAGCACTTTTTGCGAACGGTGGCTGGTGAGATGGCCCATCAGCCACTCAACGCGCGGGTCGAAGTTCCACCAGGTGCCGGTATCGCCTTCAAACTCTTGATAAATCTGCTCCGGATAGAGCATATCGCGGGCGCGCTCTTCGGCGGTTTTACGGGCGCCCATAATCCCGGAAACCTTGATAGCCGTCTGGTACTGGGTCGGCAGCGGCAGGCGAATCGTGTGCAGCTCGCGTTTCGGGAAGCCTTTCACGCCGTTACGCGTGTTGCGGAACAGTACGCGGCTGGTGCCGTGACGGTCCATCAGCATGGAGACCAGCTCCTGGCGGGCGGCCTGGGCATCATCGCGATCGCTGTTGGCCGCCTGCAAGAGCGGTTCGATATCCTGTTCGCCGATCAGATCGCTCAGCGCGTTCAGCTCGGCGTCGTTCAGCTTATTCCCGGCCAGCAGCAGGGCGACGGCGTCGGCAACCGGACGGTAGTTCTGCTGCTCTTCAACAAACTGAGCGAAATCATGGAAACGGTTAGGGTCGAGCAGGCGCAGGCGGGCGAAGTGGCTCTCCATCCCGAGCTGTTCCGGCGTCGCGGTGAGCAGCAGAATGCCCGGCACGCGCTCGGCCAGCTGTTCAATAGCCTGATATTCGCGGCTTGGCGCGTCTTCGCTCCACACCAGATGGTGCGCTTCATCGACGACCATCAGGTCCCATTCGGCATCGCACAGGTGCTCCAGGCGCTGCTTGCTGCGGCGCACGAAGTCCAGCGAGCAGATAACCAGCTGTTCGGTTTCGAACGGGTTAATGGCGTCGTGCTGCGCTTCGGCGTAGCGCTCATCGTCAAACAGCGAAAAGCGCAGGTTAAAGCGGCGCAGCATTTCCACCAGCCACTGGTGCTGCAGAGTTTCCGGAACGACGATCAGAACGCGTTCGGCAGCGCCGGAGAGCAGTTGCTGATGCAGGATCATCCCGGCTTCAATGGTTTTACCTAAACCCACTTCGTCCGCCAGCAGGACGCGCGGCGCGTGGCGGCGGCCAACGTCGTGAGCGATATTCAGCTGATGCGGGATCAGGCTGGTGCGCTGGCCGCGCAGGCCGCTCCACGGCATGCGGTACTGTTCGCTCTGAAATTTGCGCGCGCGATAGCGCAGGGCGAAACGGTCCATGCGGTCGATCTGCCCGGCGAACAGACGGTCCTGCGGTTTGCTGAAGACCAGTTTGCTGTCGAGCAGCACTTCACGCAGGGTGACGTTGGCTTCCTGGGTATCGAGGCGGGTACCGGTGTAGGCCAGCAGACCGTTCTCTTCATTAACTTCGTCAACCTGGAGCTGCCAGCCTTCATGGCTGGTGATGGTATCGCCCGGGTTGAACATCACGCGGGTGATCGGGGAGTCGTTGCGTGCGTACAGACGGTTTTCGCCGATGGCGGGGAAAAGCAGAGTCACCATGCGCGCGTCCAGCGCAACGACCGTCCCTAATCCCAGTTCGCTCTCTGTGTCGCTAATCCAGCGTTGACCAAGTGTAAAAGGCATATATGTTCGGCTCTTTAGTTCTTTGATTGCAGGCAATAGTTGATCATCTCCATGGAGAATCGGAGATACGTCAAAATTGGGTCCAGGAATGGAAAGGGCGCTATATTACTGGATGGCGGAACGTTCGTCACGTCCTCCTCACCCTTCATTTTACGGCTTTTGCGCCAGCGGAATGGGTGAGGAAAAATCAAAATAGCCCCAGTTGTCCCGTCACTATTGTAGCAAAATCGTCGTCGACAAAGGGAAGTATTCCTTCGGCGACAGGCTCTAATTGCTTAGAAAGGTAGTGTTCATAATCCAGCGGCGATTGCTGATAGTCCACCGGCTCCGGCCCGCCGGTGGTCCAGACGTATTTAATGCTGCCGCGCTGCTGATACTGCTGCGGCCTGCCCAGCCTGACGTTTTGCTCATCAGCGAGCCTGGCCGCGCGCACGTGCGGCGGCACGTTGCGCTGATACTCCGCCAGCGGACGGCGCAGGCGTTTGCGGTAGACCAGCCGATCGTCAAGCTCGCCGTTCATCAGCTTATCGATGGTTTCGCGTACGTAATCGCGATAGGGCTGATGACGGAAAATGCGCAGATAAAGCTCCTGCTGAAACTGCTGGGCCAGCGGCGTCCAGTCGGTGCGCACCGTTTCCAGCCCTTTAAACACCATGCGCTGCTCATCCGCTTCCTGAATCATTCCGGCATAGCGCTTTTTACTGCCGGTATCCGCGCCGCGGATGGTGGGCATGAGAAAGCGGCAGAAGTGGGTTTCAAACTCCAGCTCCAGGGTGCTGGCCAGCCCATCTTTAGCGAGCTCCGCCGCCCACCATTCGTTGACGAAGGCCACCAGCGAGCGGCCGATGCTGCTGGCTTCCTCTTCGCTGTGGGCCCGCTTGAGCCACACGAAGGTGGAGTCGGTATCGCCGTAGATAACGTCGTAGCCCTGGGATTCAATCAGCGCTTTGGTCTGGCGCATAATCGCGTGGCCGCGCATGGTGATGGAGGAGGCCAGACGGGGATCGAAAAAGCGGCAGGCGCTGGTGCCGAGCACGCCGTAGAAGGCGTTCATAATGATCTTCAGCGCCTGCGACAGCGGCTTGTTTTTATGCTGCTTAGCCTCGTCGCGCCCGTGCCAGATCTGCCCGACAATCCCCGGCAGGCAGTGTTTTTCTCGCGAGAAGCGCGCGCCAAGAAAGCCTTCGGTGCTGTGAGCGTCATCGGGATGCGCCAGCCCTTCAACCAGCCCCACCGGATCGATCAGGAAGGTGCGGATAATCGACGGATACAGGCTTTTGTAGTCCAGCACCAGTACCGAGTCGTACAGGCCGGGGCGCGAGTCCATCACGTAGCCGCCGGGGCTGGCCTGCGGCGGTACTGCGCCAAGGTTCGGCGCAACGTAGCCGAGCCGGTGCATGCGCGGGAAATAGAGATGGCTGAAGGCGGCGACCGAACCGCCGTGGCGATCCGCTGGCAGGCCGTTGACCGTCGCGCGCTCCAGTAAAAAGGGCATGATCTCGGTTTTATGGAAGATGCGCGTAACCAGCTCGCAGTCCTGCAGGTTGTATGTCGCCAGCGCCGGTTTATCGTGATGAAAACGGCGGTCGATTTCATCCATCCGATCCCAGGGGTTATCGATGGCTTTGCCCTCGCCGAGCAGTTCGCGGGCGACCGATTCCAGGGCAAAAGAGGAGAAATTCCAGAACGCGGATTTCAGCGCCTCGATGCCGTCGATAATCAGTCGGCCATTGGCCTGAGCAAAGAAGACGCCATTTTTAAAACCGTGCTCGCGCCACTCCAGTTCGCTGTTGCCGCGCCCGAGCATCAGCGGGATGCGATAGCGCTCAGCGTGCTTTTGCAGAACGCGTAAATCGAACTGCACCACGTTCCAGCCGATCAGCACGTCCGGGTCGTGAGCGGCAAACCAGGCGTTAAGCTTTTCCAGCAGCAGCGGGCGGCTGGCGACGTACTCCAGCGTGAAATCGACGGCAGGCGGGGTGGCGGGCTCCGGACCTAACATATAGACGACCCGCTGGCCGCAGCCTTCAAGGCCGATGCAGTAGAGCTCGCCGTGGCGGCTGGTTTCGATATCCAGCGAAACCCATTTCAGCGGTGGGCGGTAGTGGGGGTTGGGCTTCATTCGCGCGTTGACCAGCTGCTGGCCGCGCGCCTCGCCTTCCACCCACACCGGGGCGGTAATAAAGCGCTCCATCAGATAGCGCTCCGGCGGGCGGATGTCGCCTTCATATACCGTGACGCCGTTTTCACGCAGCTTTTTTTCCAGCCGCATCAGCTGGCGGTGAGCGCGGCAGTAAAGGCCAAAAACCGGCTGGCGATGAAAATCTTGCAGATTGAGCGCAGCAAGGCGATGGCCGTTTTCCCCCTGCAGCAGGCGTTCAACCTGCGGACGCTGGGATTCGGCAATGAACGCTACGGATTCCTGCGGCGGCAGCGTAACCTCAAGCGGGCCGTCATCGGTCGCCAGCCAGAAAGTCAGTTCGGTGCCCTGTGGGGTATCCCGCCAGTGACGGGTGAGTAAAAAACCTGCTCGTGGCTGCGTCACGCCGTGCTCTCATGAGTGAAAACCAGGCCTGATTATAGCCTGGTTCACGGAATGATGCTGGGGTTTTATACAGGTATAGTCCGGAGGTTGGGTTGCGCGCTGTTTCCCGGATTGCGGCGTAAACGCCTTATCCGGGCTACCCGGCTACCCGTCCTGCAGACGGCTGTGCACCTGTAGCCCGGCTAAGCGTAGCGCGAGCCGGGAAACCGTGGCGCTACTGCCCGTAATAGGCTTTCGCGCCGTGCTTGCGCAAATAGTGTTTATCCAGCAGCGTTTGCTGCATCTCCGGCAGCTGCGGCGCCAGCTGGCGGCAGAAGATGCCCATATAGGCGATCTCTTCCAGCACGATAGCGTTATGCACCGCGTCTTCGGCGTTTTTCCCCCAGGCAAACGGGCCGTGCGAGTGCACCAGCACGCCGGGCATTTGCGCTGGATCGATGCCTTTTTCACGGAAGGTTTCGACGATCACCGCGCCGGTTTCCCATTCGTACTCGCCGTTGATCTCCTCGTCGGTCATCAGACGGGTACAGGGGACCGCGCCGTAGAAGTAGTCGGCGTGGGTGGTGCCGGTGGCGGGAATCGACTGTCCGGCCTGCGCCCAGATGGTGGCGTGACGCGAATGGGTATGAACAATGCCGCCCAGCGTCGGGAATGCCTGATACAGCAGGCGGTGGGTTGGGGTATCCGAAGAGGGTTTTTTCTGGCCTTCAACCACTTCGCCGGTCTCCAGGCTGACCACCACCATATCTTCGGCGCGCATTACGCTGTAGTCGACGCCGGAGGGTTTAATTACCAGCACCCCCCGTTCACGGTCGACGGCGCTGACGTTGCCCCAGGTGAGGGTAACCAGATTGTGCTTAGGCAGGGCCAGGTTGGCTTCGAGAACCTGGCGTTTGAGATCTTCTAACATACTGTGCTCCGAATTGCTGGCGAGTCAGTTCCCCTCACCCTCTCCCCTGGGGAGAGGGTGAGGGGACGGTCTCTTAGCGTTTTGAACCGTAATACACTTCGTTCCAGCGCAGCGCATCCTTGAAGGAGGGCAGACGGGTTTCGTTATCAATCACGGTCAGCTCGATATCCTGCAGCTCAGCAAACTGGCGCATATCGTCGAGGGTCAGCGCATGGCTGAAGACGGTGTGGTGCGCGCCGCCGGCGATGATCCAGGCTTCGGACGCGGTGCGCAGATCCGGATGCGCTTTCCACAGGGCGTTGGCGACCGGCAGTTTCGGCAGAGCGTGCGGCGTTTTCACCGTCTCAATGGTGTTCACCAGCAGACGATAGCGATCGCCGAGATCGATCAGGCTGGCAACGATCGCCGGGCCGGTCTGGGTGTTGAAGATGATGCGCGCCGGATCGGCTTTACCGCCGATGCCCAGAGGCTGGACGTCGAGAATCGGTTTCTCCGCGGTGGCGATGGTCGGGCAGACTTCCAGCATATGCGAGCCCAGCGCCAGATCGTTGCCTTTCTCGAAGTGATAGGTGTAATCCTCCATAAAAGAGGTGCCGCCCTGCAGACCAGTTGCCATCACCTTCATGATGCGAAGCAGAGCGGCGGTTTTCCAGTCGCCCTCGCCCGCAAAGCCGTAGCCCTGCTGCATCAGACGCTGCACGGCGAGACCCGGAAGCTGTTTCAGGCCGTGTAAATCTTCAAAGGTAGTGGTAAACGCGTGGAAGCCGCCCTGTTCCAGGAAGCGCTTCATCCCCAGCTCAATGCGCGCGGCGTCGAGGAGGTTCTGCCGCTTATCGCCGTGGATTTGCACCGCGGGCGTCAGACGATAGCTGCTTTCATACTCATCAATCAGCGCGCTGATTTCGCCGTCGCTGACCGCATTGACGACCTGCACCAGATCGCCCACCGCCCAGGTGTTAACCGAGAAGCCAAACTTGATCTGCGCGGCGACTTTATCCCCGTCGGTCACCGCCACTTCGCGCATGTTATCGCCGAAGCGGCAGACTTTCAGGTGGCGGGTATCTTGTTTAGAGACCGCCTGGCGCATCCACGCGCCGATGCGCTGATGCGCTTCTTTATCCTGCCAGTGGCCGGTCACCACGCTGTGCTGCTGACGCATGCGGGCGCCGATGAAGCCGAACTCGCGGCCGCCGTGCGCGGTCTGGTTCAGGTTCATAAAGTCCATATCGATGCTGTCCCACGGCAGGGCCGCGTTGAACTGGGTATGGAACTGCATCAGCGGTTTGTTGAGGATCGTAAGGCCGTTAATCCACATTTTCGCCGGTGAGAAGGTATGCAGCCACACCACCATCCCGGCGCACTTGTCATCGTAATTGGCGTCGCGGCAGATATGGGTGATCTCATCCGGGGTAGTACCCAGCGGCTTAAGCACCAGTTTGCACGGCAGTTTGGCTTCCGCATTCAGGCTGTTCACCACATGTTCTGCGTGCTTCGTAACCTGACGTAGCGCTTCAGGGCCATACAGATGCTGGCTACCGATGACGAACCACACTTCATAATTATTAAAAATAGTCATTTTTATATCCTTAATGGGTGAGAGCTGCCTGCGATTGCGGCGCGGTTTCCGCCTTTGCAGTCGAAGGAAGATAACGTTGTTCCGCGCTAAGCGACCACTGCTGGTAGCGCTGGTAGAGTTGTTCGAAGCGTTGCGCCTGAGCCGGGCGGGGCTGCAGGGTACTTTCCACCTGGCTGGCCATGTTTTCCTGCGCGGCGGGGATATCGCGATATACGCCCGCGGCGACGGCGGCGAAGATAGCCGCGCCCAGCGCGCAGCACTGATCGGAGGCGACGATTTGCAGCGGGCGATTCAGCACATCGCAGCAGGCCTGCATGATCACCGGGTTTTTCCGCGCGATGCCGCCGAGCGCCATCACGTTATTGACCGGGATACCCTGGTCGGTGAAGCACTCCATAATGGCGCGGGCGCCGAAGGCGGTGGCGGCAATCAGCCCGCCGAACAGCGCCGGGGCGTCGGTGGCGAGGTTGAGATCGGTAATGACCCCTTTTAGACGCTGGTTGGCATTCGGCGTACGGCGGCCGTTAAACCAGTCCAGCACTACCGGCAGGTGGTCGAGAGACGGGTTTTTCGCCCAGGCGTCGGTCAGCGCGGGAAGTAGCTGTTTCTGGCTGGCTTTGATCTGCTCTTTGAGTTCCGGGTGGGCCTGCGCCAGCTGCTCCAGCGGCCAGCCGAGGATGCGGCCAAACCAGGCGTAGATGTCGCCAAACGCGGATTGCCCCGCTTCCATACCGATAAAGTCAGGCACAACGCTACCGTCGACCTGGCCGCAAATACCCTTCACCGTACGCTCGCCGACGCTCTGTTTATCGGCGATCAGAATGTCGCAGGTGGAGGTGCCGATCACTTTGACCAGCGCGTTTGGCTGCGCCCCGGCACCGACGGCGCCCATATGGCAGTCGAAAGCGCCGCCGGAGATGGCGACGGTTTGCGGCAGGCCCAGGCGCGCGGCCCACTCGGCGGTCAGGGGGCCGACCGGGACATCCGCAGTCCAGGTCTCGCTGAACATCGGATAGGCCAGATTCTGGTTAATAATCGGGTCGAGTTCATCGAAGAAACCGGCTGGCGGCAGGCCGCCCCAGCTTTCGTGCCACAGCGATTTATGCCCGGCGCTGCAGCGGCCGCGACGAATATCCTGCGGGCGGGTGGTACCGGAAAGCAGCGCGGGTACCCAGTCGCATAGCTCAATCCACGACGCGGCGGCTTCGGCGACGGCGCTATCCTGGCGGGTAACGTGGAGGATTTTGGCCCAGAACCATTCGCTGGAGTAGATACCGCCGATATAGCGGGAGTAGTCCTCTTTGCCCGGCTGGTGGCAGAGGCGGGTAATCTCCTCCGCTTCTTCCACCGAGGTGTGGTCTTTCCACAGGACGAACATGGCGTTGGGGTTGCTGGCGAATTCGTCGCGCAGCGCCAGGACGTTGCCGTCGGCGTCGATGGGCGCGGGGGTTGAGCCGGTGCTATCCACGCCGATACCCACCACGGCAGCGCGCTGTTCGGCGCTAAGGGATGCGAGGACGCTTTTCAGCGCGGCTTCCATCGATTCGATATAGTCGCGTGGATGATGGCGGAACTGGTTGTTCGGGCCATCGCAGAATAGCCCCTCCTGCCAGCGCGGATACCACTCGACGCTTGCGGCGAGCTCTTCGCCCGTTGCGCACTCTACCGCCAGGGCGCGTACTGAATCACTGCCAAAATCGAGGCCAATCGCAATTGCCATGCTGTTACTCCATGCTAAAAATCATTCATGGTGAAACAGTAGATATCTGGGCTGAAAACCGTCAGGCTGTATTCGCTAATCTTATGGACTATATTGCTGTGACGTCGCAAAGTGTGACGCCGTGCAAATATTCAATGTGGACTTTCCTGCCGTCTTTATAGACACTTCAGTTATGCGCTAAAAGTGCCTGAATTGTGCGCTGTGCTCAGTTTTTGCCGAGAGGCGGCGGGTTTTAATTCAATTTATAACCCGCGTCGCAGCACGCGCTGTCAGCCAGAGGATAAAATGCAAGGTATGGACAATTGGTGTCCTTAATGTCTCCAGGAGAGCAGAGTTTATGGCCGAAACGCAAAACGATCCTTTGTTGCCGGGTTACTCTTTTAACGCCCATCTGGTGACGGGCCTGACGCCGATTGACGCCGATGGCTATCTGGATTTCTTTATTGACCGCCCGCTGGGGATGAAAGGCTATATCCTGAACCTGACGATTCGCGGCGAAGGGGTGATCAATAACCACGGGGAGCAGTTTATCTGCCGGCCCGGCGATATGCTGCTGTTTCCGCCGGGAGAGATTCACCATTATGGCCGTCACCCCGATGCCCGCGAGTGGTATCACCAGTGGGTCTATTTCCGGCCGCGCGCCTACTGGCATGAATGGCTAAACTGGCCGACGATTTTCGCCCAGACCGGTTTTTTTCGCCCGGATGAGCAGTGGCAGACGCGCTTTGGCGAACTGTTCGGGCAGATTGTGGAAGCCGGGCAGGGGGCCGGGCGTTACTCCGAACTGCTGGCGATCAATCTCATGGAACAGCTGCTGCTCAGGCGCATGGAGGCCATCAACGAATCGCTGCATCCGCCGCTGGATAACCGGGTGCGCGATGCCTGCCAGTACATCAGCGACCATCTGGCGGACAGCCATTTTGATATCGCCAGCGTCGCCCAGCACGTGTGCCTGTCGCCGTCGCGCCTGTCGCATCTGTTCCGCCAGCAGCTGGGGATCAGCGTGCTGGGGTGGCGGGAGGATCAGCGCATTAGCCAGGCCAAGCTGCTGCTGAGCACCACGCGGATGCCGATCGCCACCGTTGGCCGTAACGTCGGTTTTGAGGATCAGCTCTACTTTTCGCGCGTATTTAAGAAGTGTACCGGCGCCAGCCCGAGCGAGTTTCGCGCCGGGTGTGAATAAAAAGTAAAGAAAGTGAAATGATAGCCCGGGTTATTAACACAGCCAGTAAACTATACAAACAAATGATGGCTTGACGAAGTATTAACGGCTCCGGAGAATCCGTGCTTCGTTTTTAAACCGGGTACATTATGCAAGCATTGCTGGAACACTTTATTACTCAATCTACGGTCTATTCCCTGATAGCCGTTCTGCTGGTCGCCTTCCTCGAGTCGCTGGCGCTGGTGGGGCTTATCTTACCGGGAACGGTGATGATGGCCGGATTGGGGGCGCTGATCGGCAGCGGCGAGGTTAACTTCTGGCAGGCGTGGCTGGCGGGGATTATCGGCTGTTTGCTCGGTGACTGGATTTCGTTCTGGCTGGGCTGGCGCTTCAAAAAGCCGCTGCACCGCTGGTCTTTTTTGAAGAAAAATAAAGCGCTGCTGGATAAAACCGAACATGCGCTGCATCAGCACAGCATGTTGACCATTCTGATTGGCCGATTTGTCGGGCCGACGCGCCCGCTGGTGCCGATGGTCGCCGGAATGCTCGATCTGCCGGTCGCGAAATTCATCCCGCCCAATATCATTGGCTGCCTGCTGTGGCCGCCGCTCTACTTCTTACCGGGGATCCTCGCCGGGGCGGCCATTGATATCCCGGCCGATGAGAATAGCGCCAGCTTTAAGTGGCTGCTGCTGGGCGCGGCGCTGCTGGCGTGGCTGGCGGCGTGGCTGTGCTGGCGGCTGTGGCGCAGCGCTAAAAATTCCGCCGATCGGTTAACCCGCTTTCTGCCGCGTTCGCGTCTGCTGTGGCTCGCTCCGCTTTCGCTGTGCGCCGCCGGGGCCGCGCTGGTTTTCGCCTTCCGCCATCCGCTGATGCCGGTCTATCTCGAGATCCTGCAGAAGGTTATTTTGCGCTAATGCCCAGCAGCGCCGAGGCGCTGCTGTTGCCGCTGAGCAGCGAGGCGGTGTCGCCATCCCAGGCGATTCGTCCCTCGGCCACAACTATCGACCTCGGCGCGATGCGCGCCGCATCTTCCACGCTGTGCGATACCATTAATAGCGTCAGCCGCTGCTGCTGGCAGACGTCGGCAACCAGCGCCAGCATCTCCTGGCGCAGCGCGGGGTCGAGCGCCGAGAAGGGCTCATCCAGCAGCAGCACCGGCTGCTTGCGTACCAGACAGCGCGCCAGCGCCGCGCGCTGACGCTGGCCGCCGGAAAGCTCGCCCGGCAGCCGTTCTAACATCGCATCGATCCCCATCTGTTCGGCGATGGCCCGCAAATGGGCTGTTTGTTCCGCGTTCAGCTTGAGCCCCGGATGCATTCCCAGAGCAATGTTCTGGCGGATGGTGAGGTGGTTAAACAGGTTATTTTCCTGAAACAGCATCGATACCGGACGACGCGCGGGCGGCGTGTGGGTATGAGGCTGGCCGTCGATGTCGATACTGCCGCTGGCAGGCGGCAGAAAACCGGCAATCAGGTTCAGCAGCGTGCTTTTCCCGGCGCCGCTGGGGCCAAGCACCGCGATGCGTTCTCCGCGTTCGACGGCAAGCGTAAAACGCATCGGCAGATGCTGGTAAAGCCAGGTCACATCATTCAGTTTTAGCATCGCGCCCCGGAAGTTTTTCAATCACGCTAAAGAGTAAAAAGCACAGCAGCAGGAGCAGAAGGGCGGTCACGGCGCCGTCCTGGCTACGATAAGAGCCGATCTGCTGATACAGGTAGAACGGCAGGGTACGAAAATCTTCGTTACCGAACAGCGCCACCACGCCGAAGTCGCCAATCGACAGCACGCAGGCGAAGGCCAGCGCCTGGGCCAGCGGGCGCTTTAACGCGCGAAGCTCAACCACCCTGAGACGGGTAAAGCCGTGCATCCCCAGCGACTGGCAGAGGGTACCGTAGCGGGCGGCGATATCGCGCATCGGGTTCTCCAGCACCTTCAGCGCGTAGGGGATCGCCATCAGCGCATTGGTAAAAATCACGATACCGTCGGCGGACTCGGGCAGGCCCACGCTGTTATTGAGCAGCAGGAAGAAGCCGGTGGCCAGCACGATGCCGGGCATGGCGAGGATCAGCATCCCGCTTAGCTCCAGCGCCTGCCCGGCCAGCGGGCGACGGCGGGCGCGAAGCTCGCGGCTGCTCCATAGCAGCATCATGGTCAGGATGACGCTTAATAGCCCGGCGGCAAGCGCGATGCGCAGCGACGTCCCGAGCGCCTGCCACAGCGCGGGCTGATGCAGCACGCGAAACAGATTGCTGTTCAGACCGTCGAGTATCACCGCCAGCAGCGGCGGCAGCAGTAGCAGCAGCGCTGCGGTAATCAACGCAAAGTCGCTTAATCGACTGTGCAGGCGATCGTCGGGATCGCGCCAGCCGCGAATATTACTGGCCCCGATGGCGAGGGCTTTGCTCAGCCGTTGGCTAAGCAGCACCAGCCCAAGGCAGCAGATCATCTGGATCAGCGCCAGCATCGCCGCGCGGCCCGGGTCGTAGTCGAAATTAAGGGCCTGGTAAATCGCCAGTTCGATGGTGGTTGCCCGCGGGCTGCCGCCCAGCGACAGCACGGTCGCAAAGCTGGCGAAACAGAGCATAAAGATCAGCGCCGCGACCGGAGCAATTTGCCGGCGCAGCCACGGCCACTCCACCAGGCGGAAGAAGACGTAGCCGCGCATGCCGAGCTGGGCGGCGATTTGCCGCTGCTCGCCGGGGATATTTTCCAGCGTTTGTAGCAGCAGGCGCGTGGCCATCGGCATATTAAAGAATACGTGCGCCAGCAGGATCCCCTGCAGCCCGTAGGGCGAGAACGACCACTGCCAGCCGAAAGCGTTAAATAATTCGGCCAGCCAGCCCTGACGGCCGTAGACGCTGAGGATGCCGAAGACCGCCACCAGCACCGGCAGAATTAAGGTCATTGCGCAAAGGCGCAGCAGCAGCGTTCGCCCGGGGAATCGACGCCGATAGAGGGCGCGGGCGAGAAATATCGCCGGCAGCACCGAAAAAAGCGCCGAAAGAAAGGCCTGCCAGAAAGAGAAGCGTACGACGTGCCAGAGATAGCTATCGCCGATCAGCACGCCCCAGGCCGCTTCCGGCGCGCTGAACCACAGCGCCAGAAAGGCGGCCAGCGCCACGACGACCAGAATGATGGCCGCCGTGACTCCCGGCAGGAGCCAGGCGAAAGCTAGCGGCTGACGGCGCGTTGCCATGCGCTGATCCAGTTCTGGCGTTCGGCGGCCACCTGCTGCGGGGTAAATTCGAGGGTCGTTTGCGGTTTCATCAGCGCGTCAAAGCCCGCCGGAAGCGCAACCTGGGTGACCGGATACATCCAGTTGCCGGTCGGGATCGCGTTCTGGAAGCCCGGCGAGACCATAAATTTGAGGAATTTTTCCGCCAGCTCCGGCTGCTTGCTGGCCGCGGTGCGGGCGGCGACTTCAACCTGTAAATAGTGACCTTCCGCGAAGTTCGCCGCGGCGTAGTTATCTTTCTTCTCTTCAATAATATGGTAGGCCGGGGAGGTGGTATAGCTCAGCACCAAATCGCTCTCGCCTTTCAGGAACAGGCCGTAGGCTTCGCTCCAGCCTTTGGTGACGGTGACGGTTTTCGCCGCCAGCTTCTGCCAGGCTTCCGGCGCTTTATCGCCGTACACTTTTTGCATCCACAGCAGCAGCCCCAGACCCGGCGTGCTGGTACGCGGATCTTCATAAATCACCCGCCATTTTTGCTCGCCCTCAACCAGCTCTTTCAGGCTTTTCGGCGGATTTTTCAGCTTGTTTTTATCGTAAACAAAAGCGAAGTAGCCGTAATCGAACGGGACGAAGGTGTCGTTGTCCCAGCCGCCGGGTACGCTGACCGCGCTGGCCGGTACGCCGCTTTTGGCGAACAGTTTGCTCTGCGAGGCGGCTTCCAGCAGGTTGTTATCCAGCCCAAGCACCACGTCGGCTTTGCTGTTTTTGCCTTCCATGCGCAGACGATTGAGCAGCGAGACGCCGTCTTCCAGCGCCACGAACTTCAGTTCGCAGCCGCAGTCGGCTTCAAAGGCTTTTTTAACCGCCGGGCCGGGGCCCCAGTCGGCGGAGAACGAGTCGTAGGTATAAACGGTGAGTAGCGGTTTGGCAAAAACGGGCGCGGCGACCAGCGCCAGCAGCGGGAGTAATTTTTTCAACACTTTGCACCTCAGAAAAAGGGGTGGCAAAGGATTTTGAGTGGGCCTCAAATCCCTTCGCCGGCGTTATCCGGATCAGGTTCGACGGGTATTTTCTCAGCCATAATTCAGCACCCCGTTGAGAACGGCAGTTAGTGTAATGATTTTGTCAGCGGACTGAAAGCATTACGGTTCCGGCGGCGCGAACCACGCGGATTTAAAGTCAAACCAGCCGAGCGTGTTCATGCGTACGCCGCGCATACTGCGCTGCCCCTGGATCATCAGCCAGTGGTGAATCAGCGGCACCACGGTTTGATTGGCCAGCAGCTGCTGGCTCCACGTGGCGGGGTTAAGCTCTCCCGCGCGCCAGCGGCTTGCGTCTTCCTCCCAGTCGATGGGAATACAGTTGCGAATTAGCGGGACTTCATACAGCCAGGCAAACAGGGAAAAATCGATCGGCAAGGTAAAGTTGGCGCTGTTAAGCCACACGTCGCTGACCGCTTCACCGCGGTGCCACTCCTGGTATTCCAGTTCCTGAATCTCCAGCTTAACCTGATGCTCGGCCAGCAGCGTCGCCATGATCCCGCCGATCACGCGATGCTCGACATGGTCCTGGTAGTAGGTCAGCCTGACCGTTTCCAGGCCCGGCGGTTTTTCGCAGGCGTGGCTGCGCGCGTGATGCCAGCGGGGCAGCAGACCATAGGCCGGGAACCAGTTTCCCTGATAGTGCTCGCCGGCGTGGTAGAGCAGGCTGGCGGGCTGGAACAGATAGCTTAACCACTGGCGTACCGCCGCGTTGGCGCCGAGCGGGCTGCGGGCGTCGAACAGCAGGTAATAACAACCCTCTTCCAGACGGCTTTCTACCGCTTTCTCGCTTTGTGTGGTGCCCTGTAACGTTAACCCGCCGTTGGGCTCTTCGCTGATTTCCGGCAGGACCCAGACGTTCACTTCATCGATCAGCGCCCGGTAGCCGAAATAGTCGTCAAAGGCGTGAATTTTGAGCTGATTCTGGTTATTGCGCACCACCGAGTAGGGCCCTGTGCCGACGGGGATGCTGGAGAAATTGTCCATCGACTGCCACTCGTGCGGCAGGATCATGGCCGGTACCTGGCTTAACAACCACGGTAGCCAGCGGTCGGGTTGGCTGAGATGAATGTCGAGAGTCCAGGCGGTAGGGGAGTCGATACGCTCGATATGAGAAAACAGCGGCAGCGCGTTGCTGCGCTGCAGGGAGGTGATGACATCCTCCATCTCCAGTTCGCGACCATGATGAAAATGAATCCCCGGACGCAGGAAAAAGCGCCAGTGGGTCGGGGTGATCTGCTGCCAATGGTGAGCAATATCGGCCTCCAGTTCCCCATTTTCCTCATTTACCCGGGTGAGAGCGCTAAAAATCTGCCGGGCGATATGGGTTTCCGAGCGGCGCAGCGCGCTGCCGGGCAGCAAATTTTTCATCGGCCGGTAGTAGAGCACGCGCAGGATATGCCGACCCTGGCGAAAGCTGCGGCCTAAATGGGAAACCAGCATTTGCCGGACGGCGGCTTTATCGCCCACCAGCTGTACCAGCTGATCGATTCTGTCCTGCTCCAGCAGATCTTCCGCCCTCTGCTGCTGCAGCGCGAGACCGGTATAGAGAAAAGCGAGCCGGGAACGCTTGCCGCGTCCGGCCTCCGCCTCCCAGGTCAGCCAGCCGCGCGCCTCCATCATGTTGAGTAAGGTACGCATATGACGACGCGAGCAGCTTAGCATCTCTGCCAGTTCATTCAGCGTTGTCTCCTGCGACTTGCCATCGCAGCACTGCCACAGGCGGATGAACTGCTGTTGTAAACGACCGGAAGACATAAAAGGGGAACTCCTGATAAAAACTCAGCAATTTATTACTTCCTATATTAAGGCAATAATCCACGTCGATGAAGCGAGGAGGTGGATATGATGAGGTCAACCGCAAAACAGTTCTACCAATGCTACTTTTCTGCGACGCAGGATGCGTCCTGGCTGGCCCGCCTGATGGCAGGAAGACAGCAGGAAATTCTCGGTGAACTGATGCAGTGGGGAGTTACGTCGCAGACCTCTGAACATTGACTTGCAGACATCATGTGTGACTGAGTATTGGTGTTATACTCGTCGTCTTTCAAGCTGCAGGTGCATTGGCCGCGCCCGCTCGCCCGGGTCACATAGTTATCTATGTTCCCAGGGACTTACGTTCTGGCCGCCTGCCCGCAACTCGAAATCCATAGAGTATAGAATCACCCGCCAGCAGAAAACTTCTGCTGGCTTTTTTCGTTTTCTTCTTCGCGTGTTTAAGGATATTTCATGCTGTGGTTAATGACGATGGGGCGTCGGCTTAACGGCGTTTACGCCGCTTTTATGCTTGTCGCTTTCATGATGGGGATCGCAGGCGCGCTGCAGGCGCCGACGCTCAGCTTATTTCTTAGCCGCGAAGTCGGTGCGCAGCCTTTCTGGGTGGGGCTGTTCTATACCGTTAACGCCATTGCCGGGATTCTGGTCAGCCTGGCGCTGGCTAAACGCTCCGATAGTCGAGGCGATCGTCGACGGCTGATTATGTTTTGCTGCCTGATGGCGGTGGGAAACGCGCTGCTGTTTGCGTTCAATCGCCACTATCTGACGCTGATTACCTGCGGGGTTATGCTGGCCTCCGTGGCGAATGCCGCGATGCCGCAGCTCTTCGCTCTGGCGCGGGAATATGCCGATAGCTCGGCGCGCGAAGTGGTGATGTTCAGTTCGATAATGCGTGCGCAGCTCTCGCTAGCGTGGGTCATTGGCCCACCGCTGGCTTTTATGCTGGCGCTGAATTATGGCTTCACCACCATGTTCTCCATTGCCGCCGGGATCTTTGTCATTAGCCTGGCGCTGATCGCTTTTAAGCTACCGTCGGTCGCCCGCGTTGAACAACCCTCGGAAGGGGCCGAAGTGCTGGTGCAGGCCGGAGGGTGGCACGATAAAAACGTGCGGATGCTGTTTATCGCCTCCACGCTGATGTGGACCTGCAATACCATGTATATCATTGATATGCCTCTGTGGATCAGCAGCGATCTTGGCCTGCCGGACAGCCTTGCTGGGATCCTGATGGGCACCGCTGCCGGGCTGGAGATCCCGGCGATGATTCTGGCGGGCTACTACGTCAAGCGCTGGGGCAAGCGCAATATGATGGTGACGGCGGTTGCGGCGGGCGTGCTGTTTTATATCGGCCTGATTCTGTTTCACGACCGGGTTGCGCTGCTGATTTTACAGCTATTTAATGCCGTCTTTATCGGCATTGTGGCCGGGATTGGCATGCTGTGGTTTCAGGATCTGATGCCCGGAAGGGCGGGGGCCGCGACGACGCTGTTTACCAACAGTATTTCCACCGGAGTCATTCTGGCCGGGGTCATTCAGGGCGCGCTGTCGCAAAGCTATGGGCACGCCAGCGTCTACTGGACGATTGCCGCGATTTCCCTGGTGACGCTGTTTATGACCAGCAGGGTGAAAGATATCTAAGCGTTTTCATTGCCCCGGCAGGAAGCCGGGGCAATGTCTGGGCCGGTTATTTCAATTCAATTCTTTTGATATCACCGATAATAAAAATATAGGCGATAACGCCAATTAGTGCGGTTAAACCGATATAAATTAGCGCGTAGAAAAAATTTCCAGTCATTGATATGATGACGCCAATAATTAATGGGGTGATAATTGACGCCATATTTGCGCAGAAGTTGAAGATCCCGCCGGTCAGGCCGCCCATATTTTTTGGTGCAATATCAGAAATAAGCGTCCAGCCGAGGCCGACCATCCCCTGGCCGAAAAAAGCTACCGACATGATAATAATCACTGCGGTATTACTGTCGACCCAGTTAGCAAGGATGATGCAGCTCGAAAGCAGCAGTCCGGAAATAATAGGCAGCTTCCTGCTAATATTAACCGACTGGGTTTTCTTTAATATTTTATCGGATGCCCAGCCGCCGAAAAATATCCCGATAGCGGCGGCCAGGAACGGCCAGGAGGCGAAGAAACCCACGTGTAGCCACGGTAAGTGGCGTTCGTTGGCCAGATAAGTCGGGAACCATGTCAGGAAGAACACCAGCGTGGTGTTACCGGCAAATTGCCCAAGACTGGCGCCAATGATTTGTCGGCAGCAGAGTAGACGCTTCGCATCCGGCCAGTTGAAAGGGATATTTTCATTGGCGGCAGCCGTATTTTCTACGCCGATATACTCCAGCTCTGCTTTATTTGCCGTTTTTGATTGATGCGGTTCGTGATAAAACTTCCACCATACAAAAGTAAACGCGATGCCCAGGCCGCCGGTCAGAATAAATAACGTTCGCCAGCCATGATGTTCAAGAATTAAAAAAAGTAGCGGGGAGAATGCGGCCAGGCCAATATATTCACCGACGGTGTAAGTTGCCGTCGCGCGGGCGCGTTCATGCTGGGGGAACCATTTACTGACGACCCGGCTATTAACCGGGAAGCAGGGGGCTTCGCTGATACCTAAGCCTAAACGCAGCAGCAGCAGAGACTTTAGCCCGACAGAAAAACTTTGTAATAAGGTAAATGTTGACCAGAAGAAAATAGCAAGCGCGTAGGTCAGTTTATTGCCAAAGCGATCTAAAAACATCCCGCCGGGAATTTGTGCCAGCGCGTAGGTCCAGGCGAAAGCAGAAAAAACGATCCCCATCATCGCCGGGTCAATATGTATTTCGCTTGTTAACTTGGGAGCAACAATACCTAAAATAGTACGATCGAGATAATTTATCATCGTCCCTATCGATAGTAACATTAAAATTACAATTCGCGTTTTAGTTCGCTTCTGCGTGACCGACGGCAAAATCGGCCGTTCCTGAGCATCGATCGTCCTCATAGTGATTTCCTTTAAAGTTTAAAATATTTTTGCATGTATTATGCATGCAAAAATATTCTGCTTAAGTATTGACTCTATCGATGAGAAGTCATGCTTTGTTACGTAAAACAATATTTGATATAACGCCGGTATTTCTCCGTTTCGGCTCATCATAGATGGCTTGTATGGTATATTAGGGGCATTAGTTTTATTCTTATATTATACGAGCAAAAATAATGAACCTAAAGCAACTTTATTATTTTAAGCGGCTGGCAGAAACCGAGCACTACACTGAAGCCGCCTCCAGCCTTTTTATCACTCAACCCTCGCTGAGCCATGCCATATCTGAACTGGAGAAAGAGCTGGGCGTGGCGCTATTCGCCAGGCAGGGGCGCAATATCAAGATTACGCAGAACGGTAAGCGCTTTCTTCCCTACGTGGAAGATGCGCTGGCCTCGTTAGAAAATGGCCGCATGACGTTGCAAAAAAATAGCGCAGAGAACAAAGAGAATATACGCATCGCGTTTATTTATACCATGGGAGAGTATGTTGTTCCGCAGTTAATTAATAAGTATTCACTTTCACCATCTCGTCACAATGTGACATTTTCCTTTACGCAGGGTACGTCGTTAACGCTTCTGCAGGAACTCAAGGCCGGGAAAAGCGATCTGGCTATTTGTTCTTATATTGCGGATGAACCGGATATTGATTTTATTCCTATTATTCAGCAAGAACTGGTGGTGGTGACGGCAAAAGATCACCCTCTGGCCAGGCTCTATGAAAATGAAGTCGACCTGGTGGAGACAATCCACTATCCCTATATCTATTTTTCGGAAAATAGCGGGTTACGCCCCTTTATTGATAACGTATTTATGCAGCAAAAGCTGGTGCCGGATATTGCCTGCTACGTTGATGAGGATACGGCGATGGCGGGGCTGGTCAGTATTGATTATGGGATTGCGATTATGCCGCGAATTTCCGCGCTCTCGTATTACAACGTGCATATCCTGACGATCAAAAATGCGATTCCTCCACGTTATATCTACCTGGCAACGATGAAAGAGCGGGTACTTTCTCCAGCTATTCAGTCATTTAAAGATGTCATTATTAATGACAGTCAAAAAATCCGTTAGCATGATGCCCGGAGGAAGACCTCCGGGCGATGTTTTATCAGGAAAGGATATCCATCAGTTCACGCAGTTGGGTAATGGCAATTTGTCCCGGCGCAGAAGCCTGGCCTACGGTCCCGAAGGTCATCGCTGAACCGAACAAACGGCCGGTTACCCGGCTGACGCCGCCGGATTTACCCATCGACATGGTGATTAACGGTCGAGTGGCGTACTTCTCTTTCATGGTCAGCGTTGCCGAGAGCAGCGTCAGGACATCCTGCGGCGACTGCGGCATAACCGCGATCTTCGGCAGGTCAGCGCCGAGATCCTGCATGCGGCGCAGGCGGTAGATGATATCTTCCTGGGCCGGCGTTTTATGGAAATCATGATTGCTCATGATGACCTTTACGCCAGCAGCATGGGCATCATTCACCAGCGAGCGAATTTGCGCTTCGTCGTTAAACAGCTCGATATCAATCACGTCGGTCAGACCGCTGACGGCCGCCTGGCGATTTAGCTCAAAGTAGGCTTCATCGCTGATTTCCGTTTCGCCACCCTCTTTTTTGCTGCGGAAGGTGAACAGCAGCGGGATCGCATCCAACAGCTGGCGAATTTCACCCAGCGCCAGCAGGACCTGCTCAATTTCCCTGACCTGGGTGAAGTGATCGACGCGCCATTCGATAATGTCAGCTCCGGCGGTAGCCAGCGCGCGAGCGTTGGTCTGCAGCTCGGCAAGCGTTTTACCGATCAGCGGTACGCAAATTAAGGTTTCCCCTTCCTGGAAGGTGATGTTTTTTACTGTTACTGCTTGAGTCATGTTGGTATCCATTATTCTTTTTGTCATTGACCATCAGGCGGTTGCTGCAACATGGGATGTTCTGGCAGCGGCGCGAACCTGAAGCTGACGATAACCGATGTACAGGGCGATCACAAAGCCGACGATAGCGATCAGAAGATCGAACCACATAATGCTGGCGATACCTATCTTCGATAGTTTTGCCGTGATCAGCGGGATCGTAAAGCTGGCCAGACTGCCTGCGGTATAAAAGATCCCGGTGGCTTTGCCTTTCCCGTTCGGGAAGCTCATGGCCATAATGGTCGCGCCTATCTGCAGTACGCCGCCGGCGGCGGAGAAACCGATGATAAAGGCGAAGCCGGTAACCACCATTGGCGTCGGGAACAGGCAAACGATCAGCAATGCAATCATCGACAGGAAGGTGTAGACAATCATGGCGACGGCTGAACTAAATACCTCTTTGACAAAGGCGGCGGTGACGAATACGCACGTCAGGGAACCCGCAGTATAGACGCTCAGGAGTTTAATTGCCGACTCGTGAGGAATACCGGCAACGAACTCTCCATACTGCGCTAGCCACTGGCTGACCAGATAAAACGTCGCCATACCGATATAGCCGTACAGGGTAAAGATAACCATATCCAGTTTACTGGAGTCCGCCTGTGGGGCAGCGGCGGCAGCCGGCGATTTTTCTGCGCTCTCCTTTTTCGCCCGATGGTCCGGGAACGGCATTTTTATCAGGTAGACGGCGCTCAGGAGCATCAATGCCGCAGCGATAATAAACGACCATCCGTACCACATATTCGCCCAAATCAGCAGGCTGATAATGAACGGCAGCAGGAACTGCCCGGCAGAGACAAAGGCCTTAATCAGCACATTTGCGCGGCTGGCGGAGTTTGGGAAAGATTCCATCAGCGCCGGGTAGGTACCGGAGTCGAGGAAGCTGTTCGCCAGTCCCGCCATAATGCCGCAGCAGTAGGCCAGATAGATATTTTTCGTCAGCAGAATACCGAGAAAGAACACCACATAGCTGGCAATCCCGAGATAGATAAAGGGTTTACGGCCAAAACGATCGGACAGGAATCCGGTGACGATCGTGGCGAGCTTGCCAATCCCGAGCGACGAAATGACGATGGAGACGCCGGCCGCGTCGGTTCCCCACTGTTCCTGCAGATTCGCCATATTGAGGGTAATTAATAGCACCCCCATGCCGTGGATCAGGTAGTTTAGATAGAGCCCAGCTGCCGTTGGGACATATGGATTTTTCATCGCGCCCATCCTTAGAACAGGATACTTTTGATGTGTTCAACCGGCATTTCTTTGCCTGTCCAGATTTCAAAAGCGCGCGCGCCTTGCCAGAGCATCATCCCCAGACCGTTGATGGTGCGGCATCCTTTTTTCTCGGCCACTTCCAGCAGATAGGTTTTGCGCGGGTTATAGACCACGTCAGACACGATCAGGTCCGGGCGCAGGAAGCTGTCGTCAGGCAGCAGCATCTGGCCTTCAAACGGTTTCATGCCCACGCCGGTGGCGTTGGTGAGAATGACGCTGCTGTCGATCTCGGCGCGCAGTTTGTCATGATCGTCCAGATCGAACAGGTGGATCTCGCAGCGGGTGTTGTTACGGATTTTGGCGACGGTCTGTTCTGCATTGGCGAAGAATTTATCTTTGCGGTTGAAGATGGAGATCGCTTTGACGCCGTCCAGCGCGGCCTGAACGCAGAGGGCGGTTGCCGCGCCGCCGGCGCCCAGCACGGTCATCTTTTTGCCGATGATGTCGATGCCTTCTTCTTTGAGCGCGCGCATATATCCAGTGCCATCGGTGATGTGGCCGGTCAGTACGCCATTGTCGTTCACCACGGTATTCACCGCGCCAACCAGCTCTGCAGCCGGAGAGAGTTTGTCCAGATACTGGCAAATCTCCGTTTTGTTCGGCATCGAGACGTTACAGCCGCGCAGTTTTAACGCGCGAAAGCCCTGTACCACATCTTTCAGCTCTTCATTACCCACTTCGAACGCCAGGTAAACATAGTCCAGCCCCAGATGGGCAAAAGCTTCGTTGTGCATGGTCGGCGACATGCTGTGACGAATCGGGGTCGCAATCAGGCCAATCAGCTCGGTGTGTCCGGTAATACGTTCTGCCATGATAAAATCCTCAATATGTTAGAAATGGAATTTTTGTCGATTCGCGGTTGCCGAGAGCCCCCATATCTTCGAGGGTATCCAGCACGTTGCGCCCTTCGCGCACGCCATCAATAATTCGCCGGGCCATCAGGCTGTCGCCGATGTTCATTATTTTTACGTTATTGGCTCTGGCCCATTGCTCAATCTCATTGAGACCGGCGGTGTTGGCGCGCATTCCCAAGCAGACGAAGCCGTAATCAAAAGGAATGTCGAAGGCGCCATCCGTATTTTTAACGGTGAAATGCGTTGGGGTGACGGCAACCAGCTGCGTGCGCATGTGCTGTTCCACGTGATGTTCATCGAGCATGGTCAACATGGCATTTTTAGTAATGATGTCCAGATCGCGTCCCGGCGCGTCCTGCATCTCGATAAGCACGGCGCTGGCGCCGCGCGCGGAGAAGTATTCAATAACGTCCAGACCCACGGCGCCCGCGCCGACGACGGCGATGCGTTTACCCGTTGCATCGGCAAACTGGTCCAGATGATGAATCATGTTGGTAATGGAGAAGACGTTGCCGCCTTCGACATCGATGTTTTCACGCAGCCCTTCAATCGGCGGCAGCAGGGGAACTGAACCGGTGGCGTTGACGATTAAATTCGGGCGCAAAGCGGAAACGGACGCCACGGTGGCGCGCTTGCCGACCTGCAGCATCAGGTTATCGAGGGAGGCGATACGGTTTTTCATAAACTGCGGAAAATCAGCGATACGCTTTTTCTCCGGCAGCAGGGAGATCTCACTGGCCAGCCCGCCGATGCTGTGTTTTTCTTCCAGCAGCCAGGTATGGCAGCCGACTTCAGCCGCGGTGCATGCGGCTTCCATTCCCGCCGTACCCGCGCCGATAACCACGACGTTGGTATCACGGATCACGCGCTGCTGTTTGTAAGCGTCGCCGTGGATGATATCCGGGTTGATCGAGCAGCGCAGAGGGCGCGAGCGGGCGATACGGTGATCCGCGCAGCCAATGTTGCAGGAGATGCATTTCCGCATCAAACGTTCGTTACCGCTCTGAACTTTTTGCACCCACTCCGGCTCGGCGATCAGCCCGCGACCGATGGCAATCAGGTCGGCATCGCCGCTGGCGATAATATCTTCTGCGACTTTCGGGGTACGGATGTTGCCGGCAATCACCGTGGGTTTGTGGAATTTGTCACGTACCGCGCGGGAGAGGTAGCGCTTCCAGCCATCTTCCAGAGACATCTGGTCTATCTGGAAATTCAGGTTGTCGTTTTGCGCTGCGGAGACGTTGATAATATCTACTTTTTCCTCGCACAGTTCGAGGATCCGCAGTGAATCTTCGAGCGTATTTCCGCCCTCCAGGAAATCATCGGCGCTAATACGCAGGCTGACCGGGAAACGCGGACCTACGCAGGCGCGTACCTTATCGACGATTAAGGTTAATATTCTGGCGCGATTCTCTACGCTACCGCCAAATTCATCGGTGCGCTTATTAAACAGCGGTGATAAAAACTGACTAATTAAATAAGAGTGGCCGGCGTGAATTTCCACGCAGTCGAATCCGGCGCGGCGTACGCGTTCCGCGGCATCACCAAATTTATCGACGGCATGATAAATCTCGTCGTGCGTCATCGGACGGGGAATATTACCGTTCTTTTTGGACGGGGTGCTTGAAGAAGAAAGCGGCATTTCACCATTCAGGCGATACGCATAGGCTGAAGCGCCAGCGTGGTTTAATTGAATACCGACGCAGGCACCGTGTTTATGTAAGGTTTCGGTTAATTTGAACAGGCGCGGAATATATTGATCGTTATCGATACGCAGCTGCGTGGTGCCGTTAGAGGCGAAAGGAAAATCGATACAAATATTCTCGATAGTGATGAGTCCTGTGCCGCCCCGCGCGCGTAGCTCATAGTAGTCAATCTGTTCCTGGGTGACTTCACCGTTCAGGCTCGCCAGGTTGGTCCCCATCGGCGGCATGATGATGCGGTTTTTTATCGTCATTCCGTTAATGGTCAACGGGGAAAAAAGATGGGGGTAGTGGCTCATATGCTCTCTCCACTGGATGCCTGATGGCCGCTTACGGCGATTCTGGCCTGTCCAAAGTTAATATTTCTCTGTGGGGAAAGATAACGAGGGGTCTAATAGAAAAATAATGCTTTTTTTTGCGTGGAGCTATAGCGGGATTCTATGGGATTAACAATCAATTTACATATTCATGTTTTTATCTTAAATATTTCAATCGATTTTTTACTTGTACTTGTGGAATGACACAAAAAGAGTGGGGGAATGATTGAATAGATGCCCAATTGATAATGATTTATATTTTTTACGGATAAAAATTTGTTTTGCCAGGGCGACCAATATTGATATATGTGCGCCAGATCTCATTTTCGCCCGACGAAAAAAAAGCCCGAAGCGAAGTTCGGGCTGGGTTATAAACTGCGGGTCGCCTTAATTCATAAAGGCCGGTTGTTTTTGCTCATAGGCTGAAATCGCTTCTTCGTGCTGCAGAGTCAGGCCGATGCTGTCCAGACCGTTAAGCATGCAGTGACGACGGAAAGCGTCAATTTTAAAGCTATAGGATTTATCGCCAGCTTTAACCACCTCGGATTCCAGATCGACTTCAAATTTAATGCCGGGCTGAGAGTGGACCAGTTTAAACAGCTCATCGACCTGCGCTTCGCTCAGCGTGACCGGCAGCAGCTGATTGTTAAAGCTGTTGCCGTAGAAGATATCGGCGAAGCTGGGGGCGATAACGACTTTAAAGCCGTAATCGGTCAGCGCCCACGGTGCGTGCTCGCGCGAGGAGCCGCAGCCGAAGTTTTCCCGCGCCAGCAGGATAGAGGCGCCTTTATACTCCGGGAAGTTCAGCACGAATTCCGGGTTAGGCTGTTCGCCTTTGTCGTCCAGGAAGCGCCAGTCGTTAAACAGATGGGCGCCAAAACCGGTACGCGTGACTTTCTGCAGAAACTGCTTTGGAATAATTGCATCGGTATCGACGTTCGCGGCGTCCAGCGGAACCACCAGGCCGGTATGTTGGGTAAATTTCTCTGCCATGATGGTTTCCTTATTTCAAGCTACGGATATCGGCGAAATGACCGGTCACGGCCGCCGCCGCTGCCATTGCCGGGCTGACCAGGTGAGTGCGTCCGCCGCGGCCCTGACGGCCTTCAAAGTTACGGTTGCTGGTGGAGGCACAGCGCTCGCCCGGATTCAGACGGTCGTTGTTCATCGCCAGGCACATGGAGCAGCCCGGTAAACGCCACTCAAAACCGGCTTCAATAAAGATTTTATCCAGGCCTTCTGCTTCGGCCTGCGCTTTCACCGGACCGGAACCCGGTACGACCAGCGCCTGAACGCCCGGCGCGACTTTGCGGCCTTTGGCGATCTCGGCCGCCGCGCGTAAGTCTTCGATACGCGAGTTGGTGCAGGAACCGATAAAGACTTTATCAATGGCGACTTCGGTTAACGGCACGCCAGATTTCAGCCCCATATAGGCCAGCGCTTTCTCAGCGCTCGCGCGCTCTACCGGGTCGGAGAATGAGGCCGGATCCGGAATGATGTCGGTAACGGAGATCACCTGGCCCGGGTTAGTGCCCCAGGTGACCTGCGGGGCAATCTCTTCCGCCTGCAGGGTGACAACGCTATCAAACGTCGCGCCATCGTCGGTGGTCAGGGTTTTCCAGTAAGCGACGGCGTCGGCAAAATCTACGCCTTTCGGCGCGTGCAGACGGCCTTTGACGTAATCAAATGTGGTCTGGTCCGGCGCCACCAGGCCCGCTTTCGCGCCCATTTCGATCGCCATATTGCACAGGGTCATACGGCCTTCCATGCTTAAATCGCGAATGGCTTCACCGCAGAACTCCACGACGTGACCGGTCCCGCCGGCGCTGCCGGTTTTACCGATAATCGCCAGGACGATATCTTTGGCAGTGATGCCCGGCGCGGCTTTGCCTTTGACTTCGATCTTCATGGTTTTGGCGCGCCCCTGCTTCAGGGTCTGCGTCGCCAGAACGTGCTCGACTTCAGAGGTGCCGATACCGAAGGCCAGCGCGCCGAATGCGCCATGGGTTGCCGTGTGGGAGTCCCCGCAGACGATGGTCATACCCGGCAGGGTGACGCCCTGTTCCGGCCCCATCACGTGGACGATGCCCTGGAAAGGGTGGTTCAGGTCATACAGCTCAACGCCGAACTCTTTGCAGTTTTTAATTAACTCCTGCATCTGGATACGCGCCATCTCGCCGGACGCATTAATGTCTTTCGTCTGCGTCGAAACGTTGTGATCCATCGTGGCGAAGGTTTTACCCGGCTGACGCACCGGACGTTTATGCGCGCGCAGGCCGTCAAACGCCTGCGGCGAGGTCACTTCGTGAACCAGATGGCGGTCTATGTACAGCAGCGGGGTTTCGTTTTGCGCTTCATAAACCACGTGAGCATCAAACAACTTTTCGTATAACGTCTTCGCCATGATTACACCCCTTCAGCGACATAGCGGGCAATGATATCGCCCATTTCATCGGTACTGACCGCCGCCGCGCCGCGGGCTAAATCGCCGGTACGCACGCCTTCTTCTAATGCTCGGTTGATCGCATTTTCAATCGCTGTTGCCGCGCTATCGGCATCCAGGCTGTAGCGCAGCAGCAGCGCCAGCGAGAGGATCTGCGCGATCGGGTTCGCGATGTTCTTACCGGCGATGTCCGGCGCGGAGCCGCCTGCGGGCTCGTATAAGCCGAAGCCCTGCTCGTTGAGGCTGGCGGACGGCAGCATTCCCATTGAACCGGTGATCATGGCGCATTCGTCAGACAGAATGTCGCCGAAAAGGTTGGAACACAGCAGAACGTCAAACTGGGACGGATCTTTAATCAGCTGCATGGTAGCGTTGTCGATATACATATGCGACAGCTCAACGTCAGGATACTGTTTGCTGATTTCGCTGACGATTTCACGCCACAAAATAGAAGACTGCAGCACGTTCGCTTTGTCAATCGAGGTCACTTTGTGGCGACGCTTGCGGGCGGACTCGAAGGCGATATGGGCGATACGCTCAATCTCAAAGCGATGATACACCTCGGTATCAAACGCTTTCTCGTGCTGGCCGCTGCCTTCGCGGCCTTTCGGCTGGCCGAAGTAGATGCCGCCGGTCAGTTCGCGGACGCATAAAATATCGAAGCCGTTGGCGGCGATATCGGCGCGCAGCGGGCAGAATTCTTCCAGACCCTGGTACAGCTTAGCCGGACGCAGGTTGCTAAATAATTTGAAGTGCTTACGCAGAGGCAGCAGCGCCCCGCGCTCCGGCTGTTCCGCGGGCGGCAGATGCTCCCATTTCGGTCCGCCAACGGAGCCGAACAGAATCGCGTCGGCCTGCTCGCAGCCTTCGACGGTAGACTGAGGCAGCGGAGTGCCCTGACGGTCAATGGCGATACCGCCCACGTCATGCTGGCTGGTGGTAATGCGCATATCAAAACGGTGGCGAACGGCTTCCAGTACTTTCAACGCCTGGTTCATCACTTCCGGGCCAATACCATCACCTGGTAAAACAGCAATATGGTAATTCTTCGACATTACACGGTTTCCTTATTGTTCTCTTTATTCTGAGCTTTGCGTTGCAACTCTTTTTCGACTTCAGCGGCGCGCCAGATGTTGTTCAGGACGTGAACCATGGCTTTCGCGGAAGACTCCACAATATCCGTCGCCAGACCCACGCCGTGGAAGCGGCGGCCGTTGTAGTTAGCCACGATGTCAACCTGACCCAGCGCGTCTTTACCCTGGCCTTTAGCGTTCAGGTCATATTTAACTAACTCAATCTCATAGCCGGTGATGCGGTTAATGGCCTGATAAATGGCGTCCACCGGGCCGTTACCGTTAGCGGCCTCAGCTTTTGTCTCATCGCCGCAGGCCAGCTTCACGGAGGCGGTTGCGATATCGCTGGAACCGGACTGCACGCTGAAGTAATCGAGGCGGAAATGCTCCGGTTCTTCCTGCTGTTTGTTAATGAAGGCTAACGCCTCCAGGTCATAGTCGAATACCTGGCCCTTCTTATCCGCCAGCTTCAGGAACGCATCATACAAATGGTCCATGTTGTAGTCGGTTTCTTTATAGCCCATCTCTTCCATACGGTGTTTCACCGCTGCGCGGCCGGAGCGGGAAGTCAGGTTCAGCTGTACCTGGTTCAGCCCGATAGATTCTGGCGTCATGATTTCGTAGTTTTCGCGATTCTTCAGCACGCCATCCTGGTGAATACCGGAAGAGTGGGCGAAGGCGCCGGTACCGACGATCGCTTTGTTGGCAGGAATCGGCATATTGCAGATCTGGCTCACGGTCTGGCTGGTACGCCAGATTTCCTGGTGATTAATGCGGGTGTGCACATTCATAATGTCTTTGCGCACTTTGATGGCCATGATCACCTCTTCCAGAGAGCAGTTACCGGCGCGTTCGCCGATACCGTTCATCGCGCCTTCCACCTGACGAGCGCCGGCGTGGACCGCGGCGAGGGCGTTACCGACCGCGATGCCCAGGTCGTCATGGGTATGGACGGAGATGATGGCTTTGTCGATATTGGGGACGTGTTCGTACAGACCGGTGATAATGTTGGCGAATTCGAACGGCATGGTGTAGCCGACGGTATCCGGAATATTGATGGTCGTTGCGCCTGCATTAATCGCGGCTTCAACAACGCGAGCCAGATCGGCGATCGGCGTACGGCCAGCGTCTTCACAGGAAAACTCGACATCGTCAGTGTAGTTACGCGCGCGTTTCACCATATAGATCGCCCGTTCGATAACTTCATCCAGGTTACTGCGCAGCTTGGTCGCGATATGCATCGGCGAGGTGGCGATAAAGGTGTGAATACGGAACGCTTCTGCGACTTTTAATGATTCCGCCGCAACGTCGATATCTTTTTCTACGCAGCGCGCCAGCGCGCAAACGCGGCTGTTTTTGATGGTGCGCGCAATGGTTTGTACGGACTCAAAGTCGCCAGGGGATGAGACCGGAAAACCGACTTCCATCACGTCAACGCCCATCCGCTCAAGGGCCATAGCAATCTGCAGTTTTTCTTTCACACTCAGGCTGGCTTGTAACGCTTGTTCACCGTCGCGTAAGGTCGTATCGAAAATAATGACTTGCTGGCTCATGGTTTAGATCCTTGTTCTCTGTCCTGGCGCCTTGCTTGCGAGCATAAAAAAACCCGCGCATTGGCGCGGGTTTTATAGTCTTGCTGGAAGATGACTTAACGATGAACGTCGCCCAACAGCCTACCGCGCAAAATGGATGCGTTTAGTAGTAGTAGGCTGAGAAAGCGAATGCTGCGAATCATTGCGTCATGCTCCAGATGAAATCGTTATGCTTTTAGAGTTACTGGATATGGGGTTTGATGTCAACCCTTGGGTGAAGAAAAGGCCTTTTTACCTGAGAGGGGAATTAGCTAATTGTGCTGACAATCGCGCTTTTTTGCCGATGATCCTTTTTAGGGTATCGGGACATGTTGAGATAATTTCACCATTTGATAATTTTCATTTTCAATTGCCGCTTCGTGGATATGGCGCATGATCAGCTTCATATCTTAATGAAAACGCTAAATTTATTTGTTTTGTGAATGTGTTCATACATATGAAAGTGAATTATCAATGATAATAAAATGTGAATTTTAGGGGAGGGTTAAATTGATATTGTAATAGCGCTTAAATTATAGTTAACCGTTGCTGTTATTGTTTATTTTTAATATTTATGGGTACACTTAATTCCATCAAGTAAACGATATGGTTTGGGTTGTCACGGGAAGGTTTAAAAGCCGATTTTCTGGTGCTACTCATAACCTTGATATATTCCTAAAATTCATCTTTGCTCTTTTGCAAATGTCATATGCATGATAAATGATATTTCAGAATTAATTACTGCACTTTGGCAAAGGGAATTTAGCGTGACAGTGGAGTTAAATATGTTAAAAGAAGATACTGAATATAAATCAACCTCTGAGGTAGAAAACACTAAACCTCAGCTGCGGATGGTCGACCTCAATCTGCTAACCGTATTCGATGCGGTTATGCAGGAACAAAATATCACCCGTGCGGCGCATTCCCTGGGCATGTCGCAGCCGGCGGTCAGCAATGCGGTATCACGGCTGAAAGTGATGTTTAATGATGAGCTGTTTGTTCGTTATGGACGCGGCATCCAGCCAACGGCGCGCGCTTATCAGCTATTTGGTTCTGTACGGCAGGCATTGCAATTAGTGCAGAACGAATTGCCGGGCTCGGGCTTTGAGCCGCTTAGCAGCGAGCGGGTGTTTAATTTATGCGTTTGCAGCCCGCTGGATAACGCGTTGACTTCGGTTATTTTCAATAAAGTTGGCGAGATCGCGCCCAACATTCATTTGGTCTTTAAATCGGCATTGAATCAAAACACGGAACATCAATTACGTTATCAGGAAATCGAATTCGTCGTTGGCTATGAAGAGTTTCGTCGCCCTGAGTTTGCCTGCGTGCCTTTATTTAAAGATGAAATGGTTTTGGTGGCGAGCCGTAAACATCCACGTATTTCTGGCCCGATGATGGAAAACGATATTTATCAGGAGGAGCACGCCGTTGTCGCTCTCGATCGTTACGCCTCATTTAGCCAGCCATGGTACGACACTGCTGATAAACAATCGCGTATTGCCTATCAGGGGAACGCGATGGTCAGCGTATTAAATGTGGTTTCTCAAACCAACATGGTCGCTATCGCACCGCGCTGGTTAGCCAGCGAGTTTGCCGATAAGCTGGATTTGCAAATATTACCTTTGCCGCTGAAAGTGAATAGCCGTACCTGCTATCTTTCCTGGCATGAAGCGGCGGGCCGTGATAAAGGCCATCAGTGGATGGAAGAATTGCTGGTGAATATCTGCAAGCGATAAACGGTCGCAATACAAACGGGGGCTTCGGCTCCTGCTTTGTGTGACAAAATTCACTAAATGTAGAATTTTATTCTGTTTGCATTTCTCAGCCTCTCGCGCTGTCAGTTAAAAAATGGATGATTTGCTGTAGTTGGTTATTTTCCCCGAGTATTGACTATCATATTTTCTTATCTCCGAAGTTTTTCACCGTGTTTTACCTGCGAACCTTTCTTTTATCCTTTTAATGCCTCTTATGCGCCGACGGTCGCCAATTGCCTGCCCGTTAGCGAGCAGTTATGGTAACGGCATGCAGTCTATTCACCTCACTACGAAGCCATTGCGCTTCGTCTTGTGCGAGCGCGCGGAAATCGGATTCCGCTGTCGTTAAAAACAATAAGCCGGGAGGCAAACCATGGAGATGTTGTCAGGAGCCGAAATGGTCGTCCAGTCGCTGGTCGATCAGGGCGTCAAGCAGGTATTCGGTTATCCCGGGGGCGCTGTCCTCGATATCTATGATGCGTTACACACCCTGGGCGGTATCGATCACGTTCTGGTCCGCCATGAGCAAGCTGCCGTTCATATGGCGGATGGCCTTGCCCGCGCAACCGGCGAAGTCGGGGTGGTGCTGGTCACTTCCGGTCCGGGGGCGACTAACGCGATAACCGGCATTGCGACGGCTTATATGGATTCCATTCCGCTGGTGATTCTTTCCGGCCAGGTCGCGACCTCTTTAATCGGCTACGATGCGTTCCAGGAGTGCGACATGGTGGGTATTTCCCGACCGGTGGTCAAACACAGCTTCCTGGTCAAGCAAACCGAAGATATTCCCGGCGTGCTGAAAAAGGCCTTTTGGCTGGCGGCCAGCGGGCGTCCCGGTCCGGTTGTCGTCGATTTACCGAAAGATATCCTCAATCCGGCCAAAAAACTGCCGTACGTCTGGCCGGATACGGTTAGCATGCGCTCGTATAACCCGACGACGTCGGGCCATAAAGGGCAGATTAAACGTGCGCTGCAGACGCTGGTAGCGGCAAAAAAACCGGTGGTGTATGTCGGCGGCGGGGCGATTAACGCCCAATGTGAACCGCAGCTGTATACACTGGTTGAGAAGCTGAAGCTGCCGGTGGCGTCTTCGCTGATGGGGCTCGGCGCCTTTCCGGCATCGCACCAGCAGGCGCTGGGGATGCTGGGCATGCATGGCACTTATGAAGCCAACATGACCATGCACAATTCCGACGTGATTTTCGCCGTTGGCGTGCGCTTCGACGATCGTACGACAAATAATCTGGCCAGGTACTGTCCGAACGCGACGGTACTGCATATCGATATCGATCCTACTTCTATATCCAAGACGGTGCCTGCCGACGTGCCTATCGTTGGCGACGCCCGCCTGGTGCTGGAACAGATGCTGGAGCTGCTCGAACACGAGGAGACCCAGCAGCCGCTGGATGAAATCCGCGACTGGTGGCAGCAGATTGAACAGTGGCGCGCGCGTCACTGCCTGCAATACGACACGCAAAGCGGCAAGATTAAACCGCAGGCGGTAATTGAAACCATCTGGCGGCTGACTCACGGCGATGCGTACGTGACGTCCGACGTCGGTCAGCATCAGATGTTCGCGGCGCTCTATTATCCTTTCGACAAACCGCGGCGTTGGATTAACTCCGGTGGTCTCGGGACCATGGGATTCGGCCTTCCCGCCGCGCTGGGCGTGAAGATGGCGCTGCCGGAAGAAACGGTGATTTGCGTGACCGGCGACGGCAGCATCCAGATGAATATTCAGGAGCTCTCCACCGCGCTGCAGTACGAGCTGCCGGTGCTGGTGCTGAATCTTAATAACCGCTATCTCGGGATGGTGAAGCAGTGGCAGGATATGCTCTACTCCGGCCGTCATTCGCAGTCCTATATGGAGTCATTGCCTGATTTTGCTCGCGTAGCGGAAGCCTACGGCCATGTGGGAATTCGTATTAGCGACCCGCAGGAGCTGGAAGCGAAGCTAGCCGAGGCGCTGGAGCAGGTACGTAACAATCGACTGGTTTTTGTCGATGTCACGGTTGACGGCAGTGAGCATGTATACCCCATGCAAATTCGTGGCGGCGGTATGGACGAGATGTGGCTGAGCAAAACGGAGAGGACCTGATTATGCGCCGGATATTATCAGTATTACTGGAGAACGAATCGGGCGCTTTATCCCGCGTGATCGGCCTCTTTTCACAGCGCGGTTATAATATTGAAAGCCTGACGGTAGCGCCGACGGACGATCCGACGTTATCCAGAATGACGATTCAGACCGTTGGCGATGAGAAAGCGATTGAGCAGATCGAAAAGCAGCTGCACAAGCTGGTGGACGTTCTGCGCGTTAACGAACTCGGGCAAGGCGCGCACGTAGAGCGCGAGATTATGCTGGTGAAAGTGCAGGCCAGCGGCTATGGGCGCGATGAGGTCAAGCGCAATACGGAAATCTTCCGCGGACAAATTATCGACGTCACGCCGTCTATCTATACCGTTCAGTTGGCGGGAACCAGCGACAAGCTTGATGCGTTTTTAGCGTCGCTGCGCGATGTGGCTCGTATTGTTGAGGTAGCCCGCTCCGGCGTTGTCGGATTGTCGCGTGGCGACAAAATCATGCGCTGAGCAGCGCAAACTGACGTAAAAATAGCCCGACACCCCCTGTCGGGCTATTTTTTTGCGAAATCGGTGGGAACTGTGGACTAAAGCGGTTGCTGCACTTACTTTTCTGCGCTTAGATGTTATAAAAACGAATCCATACCTGAAGAATGGTTATGTTCTGTACTTATTACCCAAGGGGCAATTGTGAAACTGGATGAAATCGCCCGGCTGGCCGGTGTCTCGCGAACTACCGCTAGCTATGTGATTAATGGTAAAGCGAAGCAGTATCGCGTCAGCGATAAAACTGTTGAAAAGGTGATGGCGGTTGTTCGTGAGCACAACTATCACCCGAATGCGGTTGCTGCAGGCTTGCGTGCAGGACGTACGCGTTCCATTGGCCTGGTTATCCCGGACCTGGAAAACACCAGCTATACGCGCATCGCAAATTACCTGGAGCGTCAGGCGCGCCAGCGCGGCTATCAGCTGCTGATCGCCTGTTCCGAAGATCAACCGGATAACGAAATGCGTTGCATTGAGCATCTGCTGCAGCGTCAGGTCGATGCGATTATCGTTTCCACCTCATTACCTCCTGAGCATCCGTTCTATCAGCGCTGGGCTAACGATCCGTTCCCGATTGTTGCCCTTGACCGCGCGCTCGATCGTGAGCACTTCACCAGCGTCGTCGGCGCCGATCAGGACGACGCTGAAATGCTTGGGGCGGAGTTACGTAAATTCCCTGCTGAAACGGTGCTGTACCTTGGCGCACTGCCGGAACTTTCGGTGAGCTTCCTGCGTGAGCAGGGATTCCGTACGGCGTGGAAGGACGATCCGCGAGAGGTGCATTTCCTCTACGCTAACAGCTACGAGCGCGAAGCCGCGGCCCAGCTTTTCGAAAAGTGGCTGGAAACTCATCCGATGCCTCAGGCGCTGTTTACAACTTCATTTCCGTTACTGCAGGGGGTGATGGACGTCACGCTGCGCCGGGAAGGGAAGCTGCCTTCGGAACTGGCGATTGCGACTTTTGGCGATAATGAGCTGCTGGATTTCCTCCAGTGCCCCGTTTTAGCCGTTGCTCAGCGTCATCGCGACGTTGCGGAACGCGTGCTGGAGATTGTGCTCGCCAGCCTTGATGAACCGCGGAAGCCGAAACCGGGGTTAAGCCGCATTCGGCGCAATCTTTATCGCCGCGGCAGTCTGAACCGCCGCTAGCGCGTTATCAGGATTATTCGTTACGCATTCGCCAGACGGTTACGCGTCTGGCGATAATTCGGTGAGATGACGTAAAAATTGCAGGGTTAAGCATCTTTCAGACAAATCCTTAATCTTCCTGACATCTCTTTTAATTTTATTCTTAGCCTTCTTTATTTTGCGCTTTAATTAGCCCATTAAGGGATTAATGAATTTAGTTGTATTATTTTGTTACATTCGGCGGGTGAGTTGCTGAATTAACACCCGTTTCCTCGCTATTATGAAAGCCATAAGCGCTGTACTCCGCAGTAAGAGTGCCTCTCCTGCGAAAACTGGTACTGTTAACGGTCACCAGAATGGCCTAAAATGCCGCTCGCGTCGCAAACTGACACTTTATATTTTCCCCGCGAAGATATTTTGCTGCTTTAACTGTTACAAGTTTGTTGGTTGTTTTCTTACCGATATTCATAACGTTAATTTGCCTCGTTTGTTGGTTGATTTTTCCTCAGGGCGAATATCGGCTGTAAATAATGGGTTTTTGAGCTCTGTTGGCATTCGTGCTGGCTTGACAAGCTTTTCCTCCGCTCCGTAAACTCCTTCTTGTGGGAATTTGTGGGGTAAAGTGGCGAAAAGGGGTGAGGCTGGCATGTTCCGTGGGGCAACGTTAGTCAATCTCGACAGCAAAGGCCGTCTGGCCGTACCGACGCGCTACCGCGACGGGCTGATCGAGGATGCTTCCGGTCAATTGGTGTGCACCATTGACATCCATCACCCGTGCCTGCTGCTTTACCCTTTGCCTGAATGGGAAATCATTGAGCAAAAATTATCGCGTTTATCGAGCATGAACCCCACCGAGCGGCGCGTACAGCGTTTGCTTTTGGGACATGCCAGCGAATGTCAGATGGATAGCGCCGGGCGGCTATTAATAGCGCCGGTGCTGCGGCAACATGCCGGGCTGACAAAAGAAGTGATGCTGGTCGGGCAGTTCAATAAGTTTGAGCTGTGGGATGAAACGACCTGGTATCAACGGGTCAAGGAAGATATCGACGCTGAGCAGTCCGCTTCCGGGGAACTGTCGGAGCGCCTGCAGGATTTGTCTTTGTAAAATGATGGAAAATTATAAACACACTACGGTACTGCTGGATGAAGCCGTTAACGGCCTGAATATTCGTCCAAATGGTATCTACATTGATGGTACCTTTGGTCGCGGCGGCCACTCGCGCCTGATTCTCTCCCAGCTGGGAGCGGAGGGACGTCTGCTGGCGATCGATCGCGATCCGCAGGCTATCGCCGTCGCGAAAACTATCGATGATCCCCGCTTTTCCATCGTTCATGGTCCTTTTTCTCAGCTGGCCGACTATGTTGGCGAGCGCAATCTCACCGGTAAGATCGACGGTATTTTGCTCGATCTTGGCGTCTCCTCGCCGCAGCTGGATGACGCTGAACGTGGTTTTTCGTTTATGCGCGATGGCCCGCTGGATATGCGTATGGATCCGACGCGCGGTCAATCTGCCGCTGAATGGCTACAAACCGCCGACGAGGCGGACATCGCCTGGGTTATCAAAACCTTTGGCGAAGAGCGCTTTGGTAAACGCATCGCCCGCGCCATCGTCGAACGCAACCGCATCGAACCGATGACCCGCACCAAAGAGCTGGCGGAAGTCGTTGCGGCGGCGACGCCGGTGAAAGACAAATTCAAACATCCCGCGACCCGTACCTTCCAGGCGGTGCGCATTTGGGTGAACAGTGAACTGGAGGAGATAGAGCAGGCGCTAAAAAGCTCGCTCAGCGTGCTGGCCCCGGGCGGGCGGCTCTCAATCATCAGTTTCCACTCGCTGGAAGACCGTATTGTGAAGCGCTTTATGCGCGAGCAAAGCCGCGGTCCGCAGGTTCCGGCAGGGTTACCGATGACCGAAGAGCAGCTTAAAAAACTGGGCGGCCGTGAGCTAAGAGCATTAGGCAAGTTGATGCCGGGCGAAAAAGAGGTAGCTGAAAATCCTCGTGCCCGTAGTTCAGTTCTGCGTATTGCAGAGAGGACGAACGCATGATCGGCAGAGTGACAGAAGCCCTAAGCAAGGTGAAAGGGTCGATAGGAAGCAACGAGCGCCATGCTTTGCCTGGCGTGATCGGAGACGACCTTCTGCGGTTTGGGAAGCTGCCACTCTGCCTGTTCATTTGCATCATTATCACGGCGATTACGGTGGTGACAACGGCGCACCATACTCGCCTCTTAACCGCGCAGCGCGAACAGCTGGTGCTGGAACGCGACGCGCTGGATATTGAATGGCGCAACCTGATCCTCGAAGAGAACGCTCTCGGCGATCACAGTCGGGTTGAGCGGATCGCGACCGAGAAGCTGCAGATGCAGCACGTCGATCCATCACAAGAAAATATCGTTGTACAGAAATAAGGATTATTGCGACGCATGAAAGCAGCGCCGAAAACGCCAAAAGCAAAACGTCAGGAAGAACAGGCCAACTTTATCAGTTGGCGTTTTGCGTTGCTGTGCGGCTGTATTCTGCTGGCGCTGGGCTTCCTGCTGGGCCGCGTGGCCTGGCTACAGGTAATTAGCCCGGACATGCTGGTACGTCAGGGGGACATGCGTTCTCTGCGCGTGCAGGAGGTCTCCACCGCGCGCGGCATGATAACCGATCGTTCCGGCCGCCCGCTGGCGGTGAGCGTACCGGTAAAAGCCATCTGGGCTGACCCGAAAGAGCTGCATGAAGCCGGCGGCGTGACGCTCGACAACCGCTGGAAGGCGCTGGCCGATGCGCTGAATATGCCGCTGGATCAGCTGGCATCGCGTATCAATACCAATCCGCGGATGCGTTTTATCTATCTGGCGCGTCAGGTTAACCCTGATATGGCCGATTACATCCGCAAACTCAAGCTGCCGGGCATTCATCTGCGGGAAGAGTCGCGCCGCTACTATCCGTCGGGCGAAGTAACCGCTCACCTCATTGGCTTCACTAACGTCGATAGCCAGGGGATTGAGGGCGTTGAGAAGAGCTTTGATAAGTGGCTCACCGGCCAGCCCGGCGAGCGTATCGTGCGTAAAGACCGCTACGGGCGGGTCATCGAAGATATCTCGTCTACCGATAGCCAGGCCGCGCATAATCTGGCGCTGAGCATTGATGAGCGCCTGCAGGCGCTGGTGTATCGCGAGCTGAATAATGCGGTGGCGTTTAACAAAGCGGAGTCAGGTACTGCGGTTCTGGTTGACGTCAACACCGGTGAAGTGCTGGCGATGGCCAACAGCCCATCCTACAACCCGAACAATTTCGCGGGCACCTCCAAAGATACCATGCGTAACCGCGCCATTACCGACGTGTTTGAGCCAGGTTCAACGGTAAAACCGATGGTAGTGATGACGGCGCTTCAGCGCGGCATTGTTAACGAAAATACCGTACTGAACACCATTCCCTATCGAATTAACGGCCACGAAATCAAAGACGTGGCGCGCTACAGCGAATTGACCCTGACCGGGGTGCTACAGAAGTCGAGTAACGTCGGTGTTTCCAAGCTGGCGTTAGCGATGCCGTCCTCAGCGTTAGTAGACACTTACTCACGTTTTGGACTTGGAAAAGCGACCAATTTGGGGTTGGTCGGAGAACGCAGTGGCTTATACCCTCAAAAACAACGGTGGTCTGACATAGAGAGGGCCACCTTTTCTTTCGGCTATGGGCTAATGGTAACCCCGTTACAGTTAGCGCGAGTCTACGCAACGATCGGCAGCTACGGCATCTATCGCCCGCTGTCGATTACCAAAGTTGATCCACCGGTTCCGGGCGAGCGCGTCTTCCCGGAATCACTCGTTCGTACCGTTGTTCACATGATGGAAAGCGTAGCGCTGCCCGGCGGCGGCGGCGTGAAGGCGGCGATTAAAGGCTATCGCATCGCTATTAAAACCGGTACGGCGAAGAAAGTGGGGCCCGACGGCCGCTACATCAACAAATATATTGCTTACACCGCAGGCGTTGCGCCCGCCAGCCACCCGCGTTTTGCGCTGGTGGTGGTGATCAACGATCCGCAGGCGGGTAAATACTACGGCGGCGCCGTTTCCGCGCCGGTCTTCGGTGCCATCATGGGCGGCGTACTGCGTACCATGAACATTGAACCGGATGCGCTGGCAACGGCTGAAAAAAGTGAATTAGTGATTAATCAAGGCGAGGGAACAGGTGGCAGATCGTAATTTGCGCGACCTTCTCGCTCCGTGGGTGCCAAATGCGCCGGAGCGAATTCTGCGAGAAATGACGCTGGACAGCCGGGTGGCTGCTTCTGGCGATCTTTTTGTCGCGGTTTTAGGTCATCAGGCGGACGGGCGTCGTTATATCCCGCAGGCGATAGCGCAAGGTGTTGCTGCCATTATTGCTGAGGCCAAAGATGAGGCTCATGATGGCGAAATCCGTGAAATGCACGGTGTGCCGGTTATCTATCTGAGCCAACTCAACGAGCGCTTATCCGCGCTGGCCGGACGTTTTTACCATCAGCCTTCGGAACAACTGCGCCTGGTTGGCGTCACCGGGACTAACGGCAAGACCACCACTACCCAGCTGCTGGCGCAATGGGCGCAGCTGCTGGGAGAAACCAGCGCGGTCATGGGAACCGTAGGCAATGGCCTGCTGGAGAAAGTTATCCCCACGGAAAACACCACCGGTTCGGCGGTTGATGTTCAACACGTACTCTCTGGCCTGGCAGGGCAGGGGGCGACGTTCGCCGCGATGGAAGTCTCTTCCCACGGGCTGGTGCAGCATCGCGTCGCCGCGCTGCAGTTTGCCGCGTCGGTCTTTACCAACCTGAGCCGCGATCACCTTGATTATCACGGTGATATGGAGCATTACGAAGCGGCGAAATGGCTGCTCTATTCAACCCATCATTGCGGTCAGGCGATTGTCAATGCGGACGATGAAGTCGGTCGCCGCTGGCTGGCGAAGCTGCCGGATGCGGTGGCCGTATCAATGGAAGACCACATTAACCCGAACTGCCGGGGGCGTTGGCTGAAAGCAACCGCCGTGAACTATCACGACAGCGGCGCCACCATTCAGTTTGCCTCCAGTTGGGGCAACGGCGAGATCGAAAGCCGCCTGATGGGCGCCTTCAACGTTAGCAACCTGCTGCTGGCGTTAGCCACTCTGCTGGCGCTGGGCTATCCGCTGGCCGAACTGCTGAAAACCGCCGCGCGCCTGCAGCCGGTTTGCGGGCGTATGGAAGTGTTCAGCGCGCCGGGTAAACCGACCGTCGTGGTTGATTATGCCCACACGCCCGACGCGCTGGAAAAAGCGCTGCAGGCGGCGCGTCTGCACTGCAACGGTAAACTGTGGTGCGTGTTCGGCTGCGGCGGAGACCGCGACAAAGGCAAGCGCCCGCTGATGGGGGCGATCGCCGAAGAGTTTGCCGATATCGTGGTTATCACCGATGACAACCCGCGTACCGAAGAGCCGCGGGCGATTATCAACGATATCCTGGCCGGTATGCTCGATGCGGGCCATGCCAAAGCGGTGGAAGGGCGCGCGGAGGCGGTGACCAACGCGGTAATGCAGGCGAAAGAAAACGACGTCGTTCTGGTGGCGGGTAAAGGCCACGAGGATTATCAAATTGTCGGCAATCGCCGACTCGATTACTCCGATCGCGTCACCGTGGCGCGTCTGCTGGGGGCGGTAGCATGATTCGCTTGACTCTCAGCCAGCTTGCCGACATTACGCGCGGCGAGCTGCACGGCAGCGATGTGGCGATCGAAGACGTCACCACTGACACCCGTAAGGTCACGGCGGGCTGCCTGTTCGTGGCGCTAAAAGGCGAGCGCTTTGACGCACATGACTTTGCCGAACAGGCTAAGGCTGCCGGCGCGGGCGCATTGTTGGTCAGCCGGCGGCTGGCCTGCGATTTGCCGCAGGTGGTGGTGAAGGATACGCGTCTGGCGTTCGGCGAACTGGCCGCGTGGGTGCGCCAGCAGGTTCCGGCGCGCGTGGTCGCGCTGACCGGATCTTCAGGCAAGACCTCGGTCAAAGAGATGACCGCCGCGATTCTGAGCCAGTGCGGCAATACGCTGTATACCGCTGGCAACCTGAACAATGATATCGGCGTGCCGATGACGCTGCTGCGTCTCACCAAAGAATATGACTACGCGGTTATCGAACTAGGCGCCAATCACCAGGGCGAAATTGCCTGGACCGTCAGCCTGACGCGACCTGAAGCGGCGTTAGTGAATAACCTGGCCGCCGCGCACCTGGAAGGTTTTGGTTCCCTGGAAGGCGTGGCGAAAGCGAAGGGCGAAATTTACACCGGCCTGCCGCTCAACGGCATCGCGATTATGAACGCCGACAATAATGACTGGCTGAACTGGCAAAGCGTCATTGGCGATCGTAAAACCTGGCGCTTCTCGCCGAACGCCGCCAATAGCGACTTCACGGCAACCAACGTTCATGTGACTTCGCACGGGACCGAATTTACTCTGCAAACCCCAACCGGCAGCGTTGATGTGCTGCTGCCGCTGCCGGGGCGCCATAACATCGCCAACGCGCTGGCCGCAGCGGCGCTTTCCATGGCGGTAGGCGCGACGCATGAGGCAATTAAAGCGGGGCTGAAAGATCTGAAAGCGGTGCCGGGGCGTTTATTCCCGATTCAGCTGACCGATAGCCAGCTCCTGCTGGATGATTCCTATAACGCTAACGTCGGCTCGCTGACCGCCGCGGTGCAGGTGCTATCTGAGATGCCGGGCTACCGGGTGCTGGTGGTCGGCGATATGGCTGAACTCGGCGCGGAAAGCCAGGCGTGCCATCGCCAGGTGGGCGAAGCGGCAAAAGCAGCCGGGCTCGATCGCGTACTGAGCGTAGGTTCCTTGAGCGCGGAGATCAGCGGCGCCAGCGGCGTCGGTGAACACTTTAACGATAAAGCGCTGCTGGTAACGCGGCTGCAAGCGCTGCTGTCAGAACACAAAATTATGACCATTTTAGTGAAGGGTTCACGTAGTGCCGCCATGGAAGTGGTAGTACGCGCATTACAGGAGAACGGAACATGTTAGTATGGCTGGCCGAACATTTGGTCAAATATTATTCAGGCTTTAACGTCTTTTCCTACCTGACGTTTCGCGCCATCGTCAGCCTGCTGACCGCGCTGTTCATCTCTTTGTGGATGGGCCCGCGCATGATTGCCCGTCTGCAAAAACTCTCCTTTGGCCAGGTTGTGCGTAATGATGGCCCGGAATCTCACTTTAGTAAGCGCGGTACGCCAACGATGGGTGGGATTATGATCCTGACCGCCATTGTGGTCTCCGTTCTGCTGTGGGCTTACCCATCCAACCCCTACGTCTGGTGCGTACTGACGGTTCTGGTCGGCTACGGCATCATCGGCTTCGTCGATGACTATCGCAAAGTGGTGCGTAAAGATACCAAAGGCCTGATTGCCCGCTGGAAATACTTCTGGATGTCGGTGATTGCGCTGGGCGTTGCCTTTGCGCTGTACATGGCGGGGAAAGATACGCCGGCGACTCAACTGGTGGTGCCGTTCTTCAAAGACGTCATGCCGCAGCTGGGCCTGTTCTACGTCCTGCTGGCCTACTTTGTCATCGTCGGAACCGGGAATGCGGTCAACCTGACCGACGGCCTCGATGGGCTGGCGATTATGCCGACCGTATTTGTTGCCGCCGGATTCGCGCTGGTCGCGTGGGCGACGGGGAACATGAATTTCGCCAACTACCTGCATATCCCTTATTTGCGTCATGCCGGTGAACTGGTGATCGTCTGTACGGCGATTGTCGGCGCGGGGCTGGGCTTCTTGTGGTTTAACACCTATCCGGCGCAGGTCTTTATGGGCGATGTGGGTTCTCTGGCGCTCGGTGGCGCGCTGGGTATTATCGCCGTGCTGCTGCGCCAGGAGTTTCTGCTGGTGATTATGGGCGGCGTATTCGTAGTGGAAACGCTCTCGGTGATTCTGCAGGTCGGCTCCTTCAAGCTGCGCGGTCAGCGCATTTTCCGCATGGCGCCGATCCACCATCACTATGAACTGAAAGGCTGGCCGGAACCGCGCGTGATCGTGCGCTTCTGGATTATTTCGCTGATGCTGGTGCTGATAGGCCTGGCGACGCTGAAGGTACGTTAATCATGGCAGATTATCAGGGTAAAAAAGTCGTCATTATTGGGCTGGGTATGACCGGCCTGTCATGCGTGGACTTTTTCATGGCCCGCGGCGTGACGCCGCGGGTGATGGATACCCGCGTTGCGCCTGCGGGGCTGGATAAACTGCCGGAAGCCGTTGAGCGCTATGTTGGCGGTCTGAACGAAGACTGGCTGTTGACGGCTGACCTGATTGTCGCCAGCCCGGGCATCGCGCTGGCGCATCCTTCCCTGAGCGCGGCGGCGGATGCAGGCGTAGAAATTGTCGGCGATATCGAACTGTTCTGCCGCGAGGCGCAGGCGCCGATTATTGCTATCACCGGGTCTAACGGTAAAAGCACCGTCACTTCGCTGGTAGGGGAAATGGCGAAGGCGGCGGGTCTGGACGTCGGCGTAGGCGGCAATATTGGCCTGCCGGCGCTGATGCTGCTGGATCCTGAGCGCGAACTCTATGTCCTGGAGCTTTCCAGCTTCCAGTTGGAAACCACTTCGAGCCTGCGGGCGGTAGCGGCGACGATCCTTAACGTCACCGAAGATCATATGGACCGCTATCCGCTGGGGCTCCAGCAGTACCGCGCCGCCAAACTGCGAGTTTACGAAAATGCGCGAGCCTGTATCGTCAACGCCGACGATGCGTTAACCATGCCGGTACGCGGCGCTGACGATCGTTGCATCAGCTTCGGCGTAGACGTTGGCGACTATCACCTGAATCGTCAGCAAGGGGAAACCTGGCTGCGCGTTAAAGGCGAGAAAGTGCTCAACGTCAAAGAGATGAAGATTAGCGGCCAGCACAACTACAGTAACGCCCTGGCTGCGCTGGCCCTGGCGGACGCCGCAGGTTTGCCGCGCGCCAGCAGCCTGAAAGCGCTGACGACATTTACCGGCCTGGCGCATCGTTTCCAGCAGGTGCTGGAGCACAACGGCGTGCGCTGGATCAACGATTCTAAAGCCACGAACGTCGGCAGTACTGAAGCGGCGCTCAATGGACTGCAGCTTGACGGAACGCTGTATCTGCTGCTGGGCGGCGATGGGAAATCGGCTGATTTCACGCCGTTAAGCCGTTACCTGACCGGCGACAACGTCCGCCTGTACTGCTTTGGCCGCGACGGCGCGCAGCTGGCTGCCCTTCGCCCGGATGTCGCTGTGCAAACGGAAACCATGGAGCAGGCGATGCGCCAGATTGCGCCACAGGTTCTCCCGGGCGATATGGTTCTGCTATCCCCGGCGTGCGCCAGCCTCGATCAGTTTAAAAACTTTGAACAACGCGGCGACGTCTTTGCTCGCCTGGCGAAGGAGTTAGGTTGATGCGTTTATCACTCCCGCGCCTGAAAATGCCACGGCTGAGACTGCCGCGTCTGCCGGGAATGTTTATTTTCGCATGGCTGTTCGCCGCGCTGAAAGGCTGGGTGATGGGCTCGCGGCAAAAAGATACCGATAGTCTGGTCATGTATGACCGGATGCTGCTGTGGCTGACCTTTGGCCTGGCCGCGATCGGCTTCATTATGGTGACCTCGGCGTCGATGCCGGTAGGCCAGCGTCTGGCTAACGATCCATTTCTGTTTGCCAAGCGCGATGGCTTATACATCCTGCTGGCTTTAGGGCTGGCGATGGTGACGCTGCGCCTGCCGATGGAGTTCTGGCAGCGCCATAGTACCGCGATGCTGATCGCCTCTATCGTCATGCTGCTGATTGTTCTGGTGGTCGGCAGCTCGGTCAACGGCGCATCGCGCTGGATTGCGCTGGGGCCGCTGCGTATCCAGCCTGCGGAGTTCACCAAGCTGTCGCTGTTCTGCTACATCGCCAACTACCTGGTGCGTAAAGGCGACGAAGTGCGTAACAACCTGCGCGGCTTTTTAAAGCCGATGGGCGTGATTTTCGTACTGGCGATTTTACTGCTGGCGCAGCCTGACCTCGGGACCGTCGTCGTGCTGTTTGTGACCACCCTGGCCATGTTGTTCCTGGCGGGGGCCAAGCTGTGGCAGTTCATCGCCATTATCGGGATGGGGATCTCAGCGGTTGTCCTGCTGATTCTCGCCGAGCCGTATCGTATTCGCCGCGTAACCTCTTTCTGGAACCCGTGGGAAGATCCGTTCGGCAGCGGCTATCAGCTGACCCAGTCGCTGATGGCTTTTGGTCGCGGCGAAATGTGGGGGCAAGGCCTGGGCAATTCGGTGCAGAAACTGGAGTATTTGCCGGAGGCGCATACCGATTTCATCTTCGCCATTATCGGCGAAGAGCTCGGTTATATCGGTGTGGTACTCGCTCTTTTAATGGTATTCTTCGTCGCTTTTCGCGCCATGTCCATTGGCCGTAAGGCGCTGGAGATTGACCACCGTTTCTCCGGATTTCTGGCCTGCGCCATTGGAATTTGGTTTAGCTTCCAGGCTTTGGTTAACGTCGGCGCGGCGGCGGGTATGCTGCCAACTAAAGGCCTGACGCTGCCGCTGATCAGCTACGGCGGGTCAAGCTTGCTGATTATGTCGACGGCCATCATGTTGCTGTTACGAATTGATTATGAAACGCGCCTGGAAAAAGCCCAGGCGTTTACACGGGGTGTTCGATGAGCGGTCAGGAAAAGCGGTTAATGGTGATGGCGGGCGGTACCGGCGGACATGTGTTCCCGGGACTGGCGGTTGCGCACCATTTAATGGACCAGGGCTGGCAGGTTCGCTGGCTGGGCACCGCGGATCGTATGGAAGCGGATTTAGTGCCGAAGAACGGCATTGAAATTGATTTCATTCAGATTTCCGGCCTGCGCGGCAAGGGCCTGAAGGCGCAGCTGCTGGCGCCGGTGCGTATTTTCAACGCCTGGCGTCAGGCGCGGGCGATTATGCAGCGTTTTCAGCCGGACGTGGTGCTGGGTATGGGCGGATACGTTTCCGGCCCCGGCGGTCTGGCGGCATGGTCGCTGGGGATCCCGGTTGTGCTGCATGAACAGAACGGTATTGCCGGCCTGACGAATAAATGGCTGGCGAAAATCGCTAAAAAAGTGATGCAGGCGTTCCCCGGCGCTTTCCCGCATGCTGATGTTGTGGGTAACCCGGTTCGCACCGATGTGCTGGCGCTGGCGCTGCCGGAGCAGCGGTTAGCCGGACGTCAGGGACCGATTCGCGTATTGGTGGTGGGCGGTTCGCAGGGCGCGCGCGTGCTCAATCAGACGATGCCGCAGGTGGCGGCGAAGCTCGGTGTTTCTGTCACCATCTGGCACCAGAGCGGTAAAGGCGGTCAGGAAACCGTGCAGCAGGCCTATTGCGATGCCGGGCAGCCTCAGCACAAAGTTACCGAGTTTATTGACGACATGGCGGCGGCATATGCCTGGGCCGATGTTGTTGTGTGTCGTTCCGGAGCGCTGACGGTGAGCGAAATTGCCGCCGCTGGTTTACCGGCGCTGTTTGTGCCTTTTCAGCACAAAGATCGTCAGCAGTACTGGAATGCGCTGCCGCTGGAGAAAGCCGGGGCAGCGAAGATCCTTGAGCAGCCGCAGTTTACCGTGGAGGCCGTCGCGCAAACCCTGGCAAGTTGGGATCGCGAAACGCTGCTGGATATGGCGGAGCGAGCGCGTAGAGCCTCGATTCCGGACGCTACCGAACGGGTAGCAGAAGAAGTGAGCGCCGCAGCACTGGCGCGCTAATCGCGGTGATGATCACCGTCCGAATAAAGAAGTTGATGGCGTAAAGAATGAATACACAAGATCTGGCAAAACTGCGTTCCATAGTGCCCGAGATGCGTCGCGTCCGGCACATTCACTTTGTTGGCATTGGCGGTGCCGGCATGGGCGGTATTGCCGAAGTTCTGGCCAACGAAGGTTATCAGATTAGCGGCTCCGATCTGGCGCCGAATCCGGTGACTCAGCAGCTGGCTCAGCTTGGCGCCACGATTTATTTCAACCATCGCCCTGAGAACGTGCGCGATGCGAGCGTTGTCGTCGTTTCCAGCGCAATTTCTGCGGATAACCCGGAGATTGTCGCCGCCCACGAAGCGCGTATTCCGGTTATTCGTCGCGCCGAGATGCTGGCGGAGCTGATGCGTTTTCGTCACGGCATTGCCATTGCTGGCACGCACGGAAAAACCACGACCACGGCGATGGTATCGAGCATTTATGCTGAAGCGGGACTTGATCCAACCTTCGTAAACGGCGGTCTGGTGAAAGCCGCTGGCGTCCACGCCCGTCTTGGCCACAGCCGCTACCTGATTGCCGAAGCGGACGAAAGCGACGCTTCGTTTCTGCATTTACAACCGATGGTTGCTATCGTGACCAATATCGAAGCCGATCATATGGATACCTACCATGGCGACTTCGAAAACCTGAAGCAGACGTTTATTAACTTCCTGCACAATCTGCCGTTCTACGGTCGTGCGGTGATGTGCGTGGACGATCCGGTTATCCGTGAACTGCTGCCGCGCGTTGGCCGCCAGATAACCACCTACGGCTTCAGCGATGATGCCGACGTTCGCGTGGAAGAGTATCGTCAGGTCGGCGCCCAGGGGCATTTCCGTCTGGTACGTCAGGATAAAGATGTTATTCAGGTAACGCTGAACGCTCCAGGTCGCCACAATGCGCTGAATGCGGCGGCGGCGGTGGCCGTTGCGACGGAAGAGGGGATTGATGATGAAGCTATCCTGCGCGCGCTGGAAAGCTTCCAGGGTACCGGCCGTCGTTTTGATTTCCTTGGCGAATATCCGTTAGCTGAGGTTAACGGTAAAAGCGGCACCGCGATGCTGATCGATGATTATGGCCATCATCCTACGGAAGTGGATGCCACCATCAAAGCGGCGCGGGCGGGCTGGCCGGATAAAAATCTGGTTATGCTGTTTCAGCCGCATCGTTTTACCCGTACGCGCGATCTGTACGACGATTTCGCCAACGTGCTGACCCAGGTTGACGCGCTGCTGATGCTGGACGTTTATTCCGCTGGCGAAGCCGCCATTCCTGGCGCCGATAGCCGCTCGCTGTGCCGTACGATTCGCGGGCGCGGTAAAGTCGACCCGATCCTGGTTTCCGACCCGGCGCAAGCGGCGGAAATGTTGGCTTCGGTATTGACCGGCAACGATCTGGTGCTGGTTCAGGGGGCGGGAAATATCGGTAAAATCGCTCGTCACCTGGCGGAAATTAAATTGCAACCGCAAACAACGCAGGAGGAACGCCATGGCTGATAAAATCGCGGTCCTCTTCGGCGGAACCTCCGCTGAACGTGAAGTCTCGCTCAATTCAGGTTCGGCGGTGCTTGCCGGTCTGCGTGAAGCTGGTGTCGATGCGCATCCTGTCGACCCTCGCGATACCGATATTACCCAATTGAAAAATATGGGTTTTCAGAAAGCGTTTATTGCGTTGCACGGCCGCGGCGGCGAAGATGGTACGTTGCAGGGGCTGCTGGAGCTCATTCAACTCCCCTACACGGGCAGCGGCGTGATGGCTTCGGCTATCTCAATGGATAAGCTGCGCAGTAAATTACTGTGGCAGGGCGCGGGGCTACCCGTTGCGCCATGGGTTGCGCTAACGCGTAAACAGTTCGACGCGGGGCTTTCTGCTGAAGTTGAACAGCAAATCTCGGCCCTCGGACTGCCATTGATTATAAAACCGAGCCGGGAAGGCTCCAGCGTCGGTATGTCCAAAGTCAACGAAAGTTGTGCATTACAAAATGCACTGGCGCTGGCTTTTCAGCATGATGATGAAGTTCTGATTGAAAAATGGCTCAGTGGGCCGGAATTTACTGTCGCCATCGTCGGAGAAGAAATTTTACCGTCAATACGTATCCAGGCGGCTGGAACCTTCTATGATTATGAAGCAAAGTATCTCTCTGATGAAACGCAATATTTCTGCCCAGGTTTTGAAGATCCCGCGCGCGAGTCGGAAATCCAGGCTCTGGTACAAAAAGCCTGGGAGAGTCTTGGCTGTTACGGCTGGGGACGAATTGATGTGATGCTGGACAGCGATGGCCAGTTTTATCTGCTGGAAGCAAACACCTCTCCTGGCATGACCAGCCATAGCCTGGTGCCAATGGCGGCGCGTCAGGCCGGGATGAGCTTCTCGCAGCTTGTTGTACGAATTCTGGACCTGGCGGGGTGATATGTCGCAGGCTGCGCTGAATACGCGGAACCACGAAGAGGAAGAAGAAACTTCTTCGCGTCGAAGTAATGGCTCTCGTCTGGCTGGTATTTTCTTCCTGCTGGCGGTGCTCTGTACCGTGCTGGTCAGCGGATGGATGGTTCTGGGCTGGATGGAGGATGCACAGCGATTACCGCTGTCAAAGATGGTGGTCACCGGTGAGCGTCACTACACGCGCAACGATGATATCCGTCAGGCGATTCTGGCATTAGGGTCGCCGGGCACCTTTATGACGCAGGACGTCAATATAATTCAAAGCCAGATTGAACGTCTGCCGTGGATTAAGCAGGCGAGCGTCAGAAAGCAGTGGCCGGACGAATTGAAGATTCATCTGGTTGAATATGTGCCGATTGCGCGCTGGAATGATCAGCATATGGTAGACGTGGACGGAAATTCTTTCAGCGTGCCGTCAGATCGCACCAGTAAACAGAATTTACCGATGTTGTACGGCCCGGAAGGCAGCGAGAACGAAGTTCTTCAGGGATACCGCGACATGGGGCAGGTGCTGGCAAAGGATAAGTTCACGTTGAAAGTGGCGGCAATGACCGCGCGTCGTTCCTGGCAGTTGACGCTGAATAACGATATTAAGCTCAACCTTGGCCGGGGTGACACCATGAAACGGCTTCAGCGCTTTATGGAACTCTACCCGGTTCTTCAGCAGCAGGCGCAGACCGACGGCAAACGGATAAGCTACGTTGATTTGCGTTATGACTCGGGAGCGGCAGTCGGTTGGGTACCGGCTCCCGTAGAGGAAACTCAACAACAACAGAATCAGGCACAGGCAGAACAACAATGATCAAGGCGACGGACAGAAAACTGGTAGTTGGACTGGAGATTGGCACCGCTAAGGTTGCCGCTTTAGTAGGGGAAGTTCTGCCCGACGGTATGATTAATATCATTGGCGTGGGCAGTTGCCCATCGCGTGGTATGGATAAAGGCGGAGTGAACGACCTGGAATCCGTGGTGAAATGCGTACAGCGCGCCATTGACCAGGCCGAACTGATGGCGGATTGCCAGATCTCGTCAGTCTATCTGGCGCTTTCAGGCAAACATATCAGCTGTCAAAATGAAATTGGCATGGTGCCGATTTCAGAAGAAGAAGTGACGCAGGACGACGTTGAAAACGTGGTACATACCGCGAAATCGGTTCGCGTGCGCGACGAACATCGCGTTCTGCACGTTATCCCGCAGGAGTACGCCATCGACTACCAGGAGGGAATCAAAAACCCCGTCGGATTGTCTGGCGTACGTATGCAGGCGAAAGTGCATTTGATTACCTGCCATAACGATATGGCGAAAAATATTGTCAAAGCGGTGGAACGTTGCGGTCTGAAAGTTGATCAGCTCATTTTCGCCGGTTTAGCCGCCAGCTATTCCGTATTAACGGAAGACGAACGTGAACTGGGTGTCTGCGTGGTGGACATCGGCGGTGGTACAATGGATATCGCGGTATATACCGGCGGCGCGCTGCGTCATACCAAAGTGATCCCGTACGCGGGCAACGTGGTGACCAGCGATATTGCTTACGCTTTCGGTACGCCGCCGAGCGACGCGGAAGCCATTAAAGTGCGTCACGGCTGTGCGCTGGGCTCCATCGTTGGTAAAGATGAAAACGTCGAAGTACCGAGCGTGGGCGGGCGTCCGCCCCGCAGCCTGCAGCGTCAGACGCTGGCAGAGGTGATTGAGCCACGCTATACCGAATTGCTCAACCTCGTGAATGAAGAGATTCTGCAACTGCAGGAACAGCTGCGTCAGCAAGGTGTGAAGCACCACCTGGCGGCAGGCATTGTATTAACCGGCGGTGCGGCGCAAATAGAAGGACTTGCCGCCTGCGCGCAGCGCGTATTCCATACGCAGGTGAGAATTGGCGCGCCGCTGAACATTACCGGATTAACGGATTATGCCCAGGAGCCGTATTACTCGACGGCGGTTGGGTTGCTGCACTACGGGAAGGAATCTCATCTCAGTGGTGAAGCAGAAGTGGAAAAACGCGTAACGGTCGGGTCGTGGATCAAACGACTCAACAGTTGGTTGCGAAAAGAGTTTTAATTTTTTAAGAGAACGCAGAAAATTAGCGATCTCAGGCGACAGGCACAACGGAGAGAGAAATTATGTTTGAACCTATGGAACTGACCAACGACGCGGTGATTAAAGTCATCGGCGTCGGCGGCGGCGGCGGTAACGCCGTTGAGCACATGGTGCGCGAGCGCATTGAGGGTGTTGAGTTTTTCGCGGTGAACACCGACGCGCAGGCTCTGCGCAAAACGGCTGTTGGTCAGACTATTCAGATCGGTAGCGGTATTACCAAAGGTCTGGGCGCAGGCGCAAACCCGGAAGTCGGCCGTAACGCAGCGGATGAAGACCGTGAAGCGTTGCGTGCCGCTCTTGACGGCGCCGACATGGTGTTTATCGCAGCCGGCATGGGCGGCGGTACCGGAACCGGTGCTGCGCCAGTGGTTGCTGAAGTTGCAAAAGATTTAGGTATCCTGACCGTTGCCGTGGTGACTAAGCCTTTCAATTTTGAAGGCAAGAAACGTATGGCGTTCGCTGAGCAGGGTATCACCGAGCTATCCAAGCACGTCGACTCGCTGATCACCATCCCGAACGACAAGCTGCTGAAAGTACTGGGCCGCGGCATTTCTCTGCTTGACGCCTTCGGCGCCGCAAACGATGTGCTGAAAGGCGCGGTGCAGGGTATCGCTGAACTGATCACCCGTCCTGGCCTGATGAACGTCGACTTTGCGGACGTGCGTACCGTGATGTCTGAAATGGGCTACGCCATGATGGGCTCCGGCGTGGCGAGCGGCGAAGACCGTGCGGAAGAAGCGGCTGAAATGGCGATTTCTTCTCCGCTGCTGGAAGATATCGATCTGTCCGGCGCGCGTGGCGTTCTGGTCAACATCACTGCGGGCTTCGATCTGCGTCTGGATGAGTTCGAGACCGTGGGTAATACTATCCGCGCATTTGCTTCGGATAACGCCACCGTGGTTATCGGTACTTCTCTGGACCCGGATATGAACGACGAACTGCGCGTAACCGTTGTTGCCACCGGTATCGGTATGGACAAACGTCCGGAAATTACTCTGGTGACTAACAAGCAGGTGCAGCAGCCGGTGATGGATCGTTACCAGCAGCACGGTATGTCTCCATTGACTCAAGAGCAGAAACCGGCCGCAAAAGTGGTCAACGACAATACGCCGCAGGCGGCGAAAGAGCCGGATTATCTGGATATCCCAGCCTTCCTGCGTAAGCAAGCCGATTAAGAATTGGCTGGAAGTTGGGCATCTGCGCTCTTTGTGCTAAACTGGCCTGCCGAATGTATAGTACACTTCGGTTGGATAGGTAACTTGGCGAGATTATACGATGATCAAACAAAGGACTCTTAAACGTATCGTTCAGGCGACTGGCGTCGGTTTGCATACCGGCAAGAAAGTCACCCTGACGTTACGCCCTGCGCCGGCAAATACCGGGGTCATCTATCGTCGCACCGACTTGAATCCACCGGTTGATTTTCCGGCTGATGCCAAATCTGTGCGTGATACCATGCTCTGTACTTGCCTGGTCAACGAGCATGACGTGCGGATATCGACGGTCGAGCACCTCAATGCTGCATTGGCTGGCTTGGGTATCGACAACATTATTATTGAAGTCGATGCGCCGGAAGTCCCGATTATGGACGGTAGTGCGGCTCCGTTCGTTTATCTGTTGCTGGATGCCGGCATCGATGAACTGAACTGCGCTAAGAAATTTGTGCGTATCAAAGAGACGGTTCGCGTTGAAGATGGCGATAAATGGGCTGAATTCAAACCGTATAATGGTTTTTCACTGGACTTCACCATTGATTTTAACCATCCGGCGATTGACTCCAGCAGCCAGCGCTACGCAATGAACTTCTCGGCTGATGCGTTTATGCGCCAGATTAGCCGCGCGCGTACCTTCGGCTTCATGCGTGATATCGAATATCTGCAGTCCCGCGGCCTGTGCCTGGGCGGCAGCTTCGATTGTGCCATCGTTGTTGACGATTATCGCGTACTGAACGAAGACGGTCTGCGTTTTGAAGATGAGTTTGTCCGTCACAAAATGCTGGATGCCATTGGCGACCTCTTTATGTGTGGTCACAATATTATCGGTGCATTTACGGCATACAAATCCGGTCACGCGTTGAATAACAAACTGCTGCAGGCTGTTCTGGCAAAACAGGAAGCCTGGGAGTATGTGACCTTCGAGGACGACGCAGAAATGCCGCTGGCGTTCCGCGCTCCGACGCTGGTTCTGGCATAAGTCAGACCCGGCAGTAAATTCGACTGGTAACCTGGTACTCTCTCCGGCCAGGGAGCCAGTCGTTTTCTTTTTTATATTCTCGCTGCGTCCTGCTTTGATTTTTAACTGCATTTTTTGCGCGTTCGTTCCTTTTTTAAACGTTTTTACCCCGCCTGAGACCTCATTCCTGCTGCCGTGAAGACGTATTAATGTTAGTATTTGGACGCAAAATATTTCTCAGGGTTGCTACCAACAAAAGGTAACGTAAGTGAGTGGATTGCTGACGCGCTGGCGACAGTTTGGCAGACGGTATTTCTGGCCGCATCTCCTGTTGGGGATGGTCGCGGCTAGTCTCGGCCTGCCTGCGCTTAGCAATGGTCATGAACATGAGACCGCGTCGCCCGCTAAAACGACGTCCAGCAACCATAATCCTGCGAAAGTTAATTTTTCTCAGCTAGCGCTGCTGGAATCTTCCAGCCGTCGACCTAATTTCACCGTTGATTACTGGCATCAGCACGCCATTCGTACGGTTATTCGCCATCTCTCTTTTGCGATGGCGCCGCAGGCGCTGCCGGTAGCGGAAGAGTCTTCACCGCTTCAGGCGCAGCATCTGGCTCTGCTTGACACGCTTAGCGCGCTGTTGACGCAGGAGAGTACACCTCCTGCCATTGTTCGCCTGGCGGCATACAACCCCTCTTTTTCCCACCGCGCGTTTCGCGTCTGTACCTGGATTAGCCAGGTTACCGGCATTCGCGCCGGGCCTCAACGCCTCAGCTAAACCAAAAACGGACCATTCTATTTTTTTGTGACTCCGCAGCGCGGGGCGTTTGAGATTTTATTATGCTAATCAAATTATTAACTAAAGTATTCGGCAGCCGTAACGACCGTACGCTGCGTCGTATGCGCAAAGCCGTCAACGTGATCAACGCCATGGAACCTTCCATGGAAAAGCTTTCCGATGACGAACTGAAAGGGAAAACCGCGGAGTTCCGCGCTCGACTGGAAAAAGGTGAAAGCCTGGAGAGCCTGATCCCGGAAGCCTTTGCCGTCGTGCGTGAAGCCAGTAAGCGCGTCTTCGGTATGCGTCACTTTGACGTTCAGCTGCTCGGCGGCATGGTCCTCAACGACCGCTGTATTGCAGAAATGCGTACCGGTGAAGGTAAAACGCTGACCGCAACGCTGCCTGCCTATCTGAATGCGCTGACCGGCAAAGGCGTTCACGTGGTCACCGTCAACGATTATCTGGCACAGCGTGATGCGGAGAACAACCGCCCGCTGTTTGAATTCCTGGGGATGACCGTTGGGATTAACATGTCCGGCCTGCCTGCGCCGGCCAAGCGTGAAGCCTACGCAGCCGATATCACCTACGGCACCAACAACGAATATGGCTTTGACTATCTGCGCGACAACATGGCGTTTAGCCCTGAAGAGCGCGTGCAGCGCAAACTGCACTATGCGCTGGTGGATGAAGTCGACTCCATTCTGATCGATGAAGCGCGTACCCCGCTTATCATTTCCGGCCCGGCTGAAGACAGCTCGGAAATGTATAAGAAAGTGAACAAGATCATTCCGCACCTGGTACGTCAGGATAAAGAAGACTCCGAGACCTTTACCGGCGAAGGACACTTCTCCGTTGATGAGAAAGCGCGTCAGGTAAACCTGACCGAACGCGGTCTGGTGCTGATTGAAGAGCTGCTGGTAAATGAAGGTATTATGGAAGAAGGCGAGTCGCTGTACTCACCGACTAATATCATGCTGATGCACCATGTGACCGCCGCGCTGCGCGCACACGTGCTGTTTACCCGCGATGTTGATTACATCGTTAAAGATGGCGAAGTGATCATCGTCGACGAACATACCGGCCGTACGATGCAGGGGCGTCGCTGGTCCGATGGTCTGCACCAGGCCGTTGAAGCAAAAGAAGGCGTTGATATTCAGAACGAAAACCAGACGCTGGCTTCAATTACCTTCCAGAACTATTTCCGCCTGTACGAGAAGCTGGCGGGGATGACCGGTACTGCCGATACCGAAGCGTTTGAATTTAGTTCGATCTACAAGCTGGATACCGTTGTGGTTCCGACCAACCGCCCGATGATTCGTAAAGACATGGCGGACCTGGTTTATATGACCGAAGCGGAAAAAATCCAGGCCATTATCGAAGATATCAAACAGCGTACCGCCGCTGGCCAGCCGGTGCTGGTGGGGACCATTTCTATCGAAAAATCAGAAGTGGTCTCTAATGAATTGACGAAGGCGGGCATCAAGCACAACGTGCTGAACGCGAAATTCCATGCCAGCGAAGCGGATATCGTCGCTCAGGCGGGTTATCCGTCTGCGGTGACCATTGCGACCAACATGGCCGGTCGTGGTACCGACATTATGCTCGGCGGTAGCTGGCAGGCTGAGATCGCCCAGTTGGAAGACCCGACTCCGGAACAGATTGCGCAGATCAAAGCCGACTGGCAGGTTCGTCACGATGCGGTGCTGGCTGCGGGTGGTCTGCATATTATCGGTACCGAACGCCATGAGTCTCGCCGTATTGATAACCAGCTGCGCGGTCGTTCAGGTCGTCAGGGGGACGCCGGTTCTTCCCGTTTCTATCTGTCGATGGAAGATGCTCTGATGCGTATCTTCGCTTCTGACCGCGTGTCCGGCATGATGCGTAAACTGGGTATGAAGCCGGGTGAGGCTATCGAACATCCATGGGTGACCAAAGCGATCGCCAACGCGCAGCGTAAAGTCGAGAGCCGCAACTTCGATATCCGTAAGCAGCTGCTGGAATATGACGATGTGGCTAACGATCAGCGTCGCGCTATTTACACCCAGCGAAATGAGCTGCTCGACGTGACCGACGTGAGCGAGACGATTAACAGCATTCGTGAAGACGTATTTAAAGCGACCATCGATGCCCATATTCCTCCGCAGTCGCTGGAAGAGATGTGGGATATCGAAGGCCTGCAGGAGCGTCTGAAAAATGATTTCGACCTCGATCTGCCGCTCAAAGAGTGGCTGGATAAAGAGCCGGAGCTGCATGAAGAAACGCTGCGCGAGCGTATTCTGCAGAGCGCCATTGAAACCTATCAGCGCAAGGAAGAAGTGGTTGGCGCTGAAATGATGCGTCACTTTGAAAAAGGCGTCATGCTGCAAACGCTGGACTCCCTGTGGAAAGAGCATCTGGCAGCGATGGACTACCTGCGTCAGGGCATCCATCTGCGCGGCTATGCGCAGAAAGATCCGAAGCAGGAATATAAGCGTGAATCTTTCTCCATGTTCGCTTCAATGCTGGAGTCCCTAAAGTATGAAGTGATCAGTACGCTGAGCAAAGTTCAGGTGCGGATGCCGGAAGAGGTGGAAGCGATGGAGCAGCAGCGTCGTGAAGAAGCTGAGCGTCTGGCGCAGATGCAGCAGTTGAGCCACCAGGATGATGATACCGCTGCCGCGGAGGCGCTGGCTGAACAAACCGGCGAGCGTAAAGTGGGTCGTAACGATCCGTGTCCGTGCGGCTCCGGTAAAAAATATAAGCAGTGCCACGGTCGTCTGAGCTAAGCTTTACAATCTTGAATACCAGGGCGCAGATATCTGCGCCTTTTTTATGGAACAAGGACAATGAAAACGCTGCAAATTTCAGTGGGTATTATCCGTAATTCGCAAGGGGAAATTTTTATAACCCAGCGCGCTGCCGACGCGCATATGGCGAATAAACTTGAATTCCCTGGCGGAAAAATCGAAGCAGGAGAGTCGTCTGAGCAGGCCTTAGTTCGCGAATTGCAGGAAGAGGTCGGCATTACGGTGCGTGCTTCCCGTCTGTTTGATAAGCTGGAGTATCAGTTTCCCGATCGTCATATCACGCTGTGGTTCTGGCTGGTGGAAAGCTGGGATGGCGAGCCGTGGGGTAAAGAAGGGCAACCGGGCCGCTGGATTGCGCAGAGCGCGCTCGTTGCGGAGGATTTTCCGCCGGCAAACGAACCTGTCATTGCCAAATTAATTCAATATTCTCAGATCGGCCGGGGGTAACGCTGGCATCGGGCAAATTAGGGCGGGGCAGCGAGTGCCCGCCCTGAGTCAGTTACTCTTTTTCTTCGCTCCAGCCATCGCTATCCGACAGATCGCCGCTGCTTGGGATGCGCTTTTCTTCCGCCGCCCATTCACCTAAATCGATAAGCTGGCAGCGTTTGGAACAGAACGGGCGATGCGGGCTCTGCTCATTCCAGACCACGATTTTTCCGCAGGTTGGGCAGTTGACGGTTATCTCTTCTGACATCTTTTCTCCTTAACAGCAGGCCAGTTCAAAATCAAAACGCTCCGGCACGATACCGTGCTCGCTGTCCAGCGGCATAAAGCGGATGGCAAAGCGGCTCTTATGGCCTGATATCTGGGGATAGAGCTGGCTGGCAAGATCCAAATGCAGACGCAGCAGATCGGCGTCTTCGCCGTTGTCCTGATAAAAACCGTTCAGGCTGGTCTGCTTGCGGAAGGGGGCCGAGTTGCGGATGAGATCGAGGATGAGCATCAGCGATTGGGTCAACGGTTCCAGGCTGGCCAGCCACTTGCCTACCTGCTCATCGCGATATTCCTGCGGCATATGCAGCCAGATATGCAGCGTCGGGAGATCGAAGCTACAGCAGCCGCCTGGGATGCTTAAGCGCTGGCGTACCAGGGCGATCAAACGATCCTCTCGCAGATACTGGCCGATACGCGGCGCCGACATCAACGTACTGCCAGATTGCTTCAGCTGCTGACGCAACTCGTTGATACGATCCCGATCAACGCCAGGGACTTCCGCCCAGGATTGCAGCTTCCGCTGCTGGCGATCCAGCTCTTTTATCAGATCGGTACGCACTTCACCGCGTTCGAATACATCTAAAAGGTCGCCGATATTGCGGAAAAAGTGAAGTGCATCCGCATGGCTGGTAATCGCCGGATGTACGGCCAACTGCTGGAGCAAAAACTCAATACGCAGCCAGGTGCGCATTTTTTCATTAAGCGGATGTTCGAATAGAACAGGGGTATGCATTACGGTTTTTCCTGTGAGGCGGCCTGCGATGCCAGCCGTTGATACTTTGCATGCAGGCGGGCGACATCTGATGCGATGGCATCAGGTGAACCCATATTTTCAATAACATCATCCGCAACGGCAAGGCGCTGCTCGCGCGTGGCCTGAGCGGCAAGAATATGTTCCGCATGTTGCCGACTGACCCGATCGCGAAGCATCGTGCGCTCTATCTGCGTCTCTTTGGGCACATCAACAACAAGCACGCGATCGGCTTTGGCGGACAAACGGTTTTCGACCAATAAAGGTACAACCCAGAGAATATAAGACGAGGTGGCAAGCTGCATCTGGCGACGCGTTTCCTGCTGAATTTGTGGGTGCAGCAGCGCGTTTAGCCAGCTCTTATCCTCTGCATGAGCGAAAATATGCTCGCGCAGAGCACGACGGTTAAGGGTGCCATCTTCATTAAGTATCTGCGGACCGAAGCGTTGAGCAATAGCGTTGAGCCCCGGAGTGCCGGGCTCTACCACCTGGCGCGCGATAATGTCAGCATCAATAACGTTAACCCCGAGGTGTGAGAATGCATCGGCTACGGTACTTTTACCGCTGCCGATGCCGCCTGTTAACGCTACCGTGTATGTCATACACCTCAATCCTGAAACTGACTACATGCACATTTTTCACTAACGGCGCCGTTATTTACGACGCGACGACGCCACTGCGACAGTGGGTTTACCGGCGTAATATCAACCGATAAAGCGCTGTCACCACCTATTCTTTTTTTTTGCGCATGTAAATCAAATGGTTAAAAATGATACGCCAGCGATGGGATATCGCAAATTCGCTTTTGGCTATTCACCAGGTAAATTTATACGATTGTAGCGTAAAAAAAGTGAAAATCGCAGTCTTGCGCGGCCATGATTCGTGCGTATGATAGCGTCACTGGAGTTGTGCTCTCACAATAATGCAATTAACCCCAGGAATTCGCACATGCGTATTGAAGAAGATTTGAAGCTTGGTTTTAAAGACGTTCTTATCCGCCCGAAACGTTCTACCCTCAAAAGCCGTTCTGACGTACAGCTGGAACGTGAATTCACTTTCAAACACTCTGGCCAGACCTGGACTGGCGTGCCGATTATTGCTGCTAACATGGATACCGTTGGCACGTTCGCTATGGCTAAAGCTCTGGCTTCGTTCGGCGTTCTGACCGCGGTGCATAAGCATTACAGCGTTGAACAGTGGCAGGCGTTTGTTCAGAGCGTATCTGCGGATGTCGTGCAGCACGTAATGGTCTCCACCGGGACCTCCGACGCGGATTTCGAAAAAACCAAACAGATTCTGATCCAGAACCCGCAGCTTAGCTTTGTGTGCATTGACGTGGCGAATGGCTATTCCGAGCACTTCGTGCAGTTTGTCGCGAAAGCCCGCGAAGCCTGGCCGCAGAAAACCATCATTGCAGGTAACGTTGTTACCGGCGAAATGTGCGAAGAGCTGGTTCTTTCTGGCGCCGATATCGTGAAGGTTGGCATCGGCCCGGGCTCCGTATGTACAACCCGCGTGAAAACCGGTGTCGGCTATCCGCAGCTTTCCGCCGTGATTGAATGTGCCGACGCGGCGCACGGCCTGGGCGGGCAGATTATCAGCGACGGCGGATGCACTATGCCCGGAGATGTGGCTAAAGCATTCGGCGGCGGCGCAGATTTTGTGATGCTTGGCGGTATGCTGGCTGGTCACGAAGAGAGCGGCGGCACCGTGGTTGAAGAAAACGGTGAAAAATTCATGCTGTTCTACGGCATGAGCTCCGAGTCGGCGATGACCCGTCACGTTGGCGGCGTAGCCCAGTATCGTGCGGCGGAAGGCAAAACCGTTAAGCTGCCTCTGCGCGGCCCGGTTGAACACACCGCGCGCGATATTCTTGGCGGCCTGCGCTCCGCGTGCACCTACGTTGGTGCTTCACGGCTGAAAGAACTGACTAAACGTACGACTTTTATTCGCGTACAGGAACAAGAGAACCGCGTGTTCAACAGCCTGTAATGCCGCTCGCTGGCGCGTTTGCGCCAGCGTTATCCCCCCATCCCGCTAATGGCGTCGCCCAGATGAAAAATGGGTAAATACATCGCCACCACCAGCACGCCGACAATCGTTCCGGTTACAACCAGCATCATTGGCTCCAGTAAGGTGGCCAGGTTATCTGCCTGCTGATGCGTCTGCTCGCTATGGTGACGAGCCAGATTAGCCAGCATGGTATCCAGCGAACCTGAAGCTTCACCGGTACGAATCAGCTGTAGACACAGCGGCGTAAATCCTCCGCTGTTGGCGAGCGCCTGCCAGATGGGATCGCCGTGGGTAATTTGCCGGCAAACCTGGCGGAGCCTCTGTCGCCACAGCGGACAATTCAGGGTTTCCTCTACGCTTTGCAGCCCTTGCAGAAAGCTGATACCGGCGCTTTGCGTCAAGGCGAGTACGGTAAAAATCTGGCTAAGCCGCTGGCCGCATAGCAGTTTGCCAAACACCGGCAGCGTATGGAGCAGCTTCTGGCGATACAGCAGCCAGCCTGGCCGCTGGCAAATCAGCCGGTTGAGTATCGCAGGCAAAATACCCAGCGCCGCGAGCAATGGCCAAAAGCGAGTTAGCCCCTCACCGACGCTCATTACCACGCGGGTCAGCCACGGTAGCGGGGTGTTGAAAGTTTGATATATAGCGGCAAACTCCGGTAAGACGAAACACAGCATTCCCATGACCACCAGCAGCGCCAGAGTCAAAATAATCAGCGGGTAGCGCAGCGCTTTTTTCACTTTCTCGGTAAGGAGCAGCTGTTCTCGCTGCTGCTGGGCCAGCTCGGCGCAGCATAGCTCCAGTTTACCGGTAAGCTCACCGGTGCGGATCATGGCCAGATATAACGGGGGGAACGCTTCAGGCCATTTTTCCAGAGAGCCTGAAAGCGAAATGCCCTGCGCCAGATCCTCTGCCAGGGTTTGCAGCAACGCTTGCCATTGCGCATTGGGCTGCTGCTGAGCCAGCAGTTCCAGCCCCTCAGCCAGCGGGAGGCCGGCCTGAAGAAGGGCCGCCAGCTGGCGGATGATTTCACCGCTATAGCGCGGATGCCAGAGGGCGTTTTGCACGCTACAGCGGCGCAGCGTCAGCGGGATAATTCGTTGCTGCTGTAGAACCTGCAATGCCTCCGGACGATTATCCTGCCAGAGCGTTCCCTGGCAGGGAGCGCCCTGGAGAGTGATACCGCGCCAGCGCCACAGTCGTTTAGTCGCCATGCGGTATCCCCAACACGCGTACCACTTCTTCCAGACTGGTCATCCCGCGTTCGACGGCCAGGCAGCCGCTCTCAAATAGCGTCATCATGCCGGATTCCCTTGCCAGGGACTCGATCTCCCCGGCGCTAAGACCTTGAGTTATCGCCTGCCGTAACGTGGTATTGACGGGTAGCAGCTCAAAGAGCGCCAGGCGACCGTAGTAGCCGTGATAGCAGTGCTGACAGCCCGGAGCCTGCCAGCGAGGAAGCGCCCGCGGCCACAGGCTGTGCGGAACATCAGCCGAACTGCCGGTTTCCCGCCGGCAGTGGGGGCACAGCTTGCGTACCAGACGCTGAGCAACCACCAGCGAAAGCGCGGATGAGATCATCCAGCGTGCAACGCCCATCTGCTGCAGGCGGACCAGCGTTTCACTGGTTGAATTGGTGTGCAGCGTTGAGAGCACCAGGTGCCCGGTCTGCGCTGCTTTTATCGCGATTTCAGCGGTTTCCGCATCGCGTATTTCTCCCACCATTACGATATCAGGATCCTGACGGAGCAGGGCGCGCAGTACGCTGTGAAAGGTTAAACCCGCCCGGGGGTTAATCTGCGTCTGATTCATCTCCACAATGGGGATCTCTAGCGGATCTTCAACGCTGCATATATTTACCTCGTCGCGATTCCGCGCCTGTAGCGCGCTGTATAAAGTGACGGTTTTCCCACTTCCCGTCGGACCGGTAACCAGCATCAGGCCCTGGGGTTGGTTTAGCGCCGAGCGGAAGGCGGCAAGCTGCTGGGAGGAGAGCCCCAGCGCCTCCAGGTCCAGCGCTTGTTCAACCTGATGTAGTAAACGCAGAACGATTTTCTCCCCTCCGCGGCAGGGAAGCGTGGCGATCCGAAACGAGATCGGACGCTCGGAGAGCGTGAGGGTGAACTGACCGTCCTGCGGTACCCGATGTTCGGCGATATCCAGATTACCGAGCACCTTAAGTCGGGCGGTGATTGGGGCGGCGAGCTCCGCGGCTAGCGGCGCAAGAGAATGGAGTACGCCGTCTACCCGCAGGCGAATTCTCAGGCGATCGTCGCCGGGTTCGATATGAATATCGGACGCGCGCTGGCGCAGGGCTTGTTCGAGAAGGTTATTCACCTGTTCAACGACGCTGGCTGAGGCTTCAACAGGTGGGGCGAGCGTTGATATTCCCGGCGTCTGCAGCCGTTTGTCCATCCGGTCCTGGCTCCAGCATTCGATATCAATCCTTTTCTGAGTCGCGAAGCGCAGGGCTTCCATGAGTTCCGGTGCAGGGGCATCGACTACGGCGATGGCAATGGTGTGTTCATCGCTATCGAGCAGCAATGCCTTGTAGCGCTGGCACAGGGGGATCAATTGTTCAGTTTTCATTGCCGCCCCCTCAGTTAAAACGGAACACATCTTCACAGGCCTGCTTGAGTGCGCTATCGCCGGTAATATTACAAACGCGCTGCCAGCCGGTGATACCGTTAGCGTTATCCCAGGACGGCGTCATGGTGACGCTCAGGCCATTGAGACTTTCCTGGCCGGTGAGCGTGACAACGCCCGTCGCTACGGTCATAGCGGAGACGTAGCGGGTGGTTGCGGGGGAGGGGATCCCATTGCTTCCGCCATCGCAGGGGGTTAATCCGCCGTGCTCCAGCGCACATAGCTCAATGGCGGTACGGAAAGGGACGAAGGTTTGTAGCATGTCGGTAAGCGCCGCTTTTCGCAGGTAGTTCTGATAGGCCGGAATGCCGATTGCGCTGAGAATGGCGATGATCCCGATGACCACCATGAGTTCGATGAGGGTAAAGCCATGTTGTTTGTTCATAAGTTGCTCCTTGTTATCTTCGGGAGCACTTTGCCGGGCTTTTTTTAGCGATACGAGCCGCAGATTTCGCCTAAGGAAGCCGGGTTCCAGGCTTTTTGGGCCGCTTGCATGGAGGGATTATTGGCATGCGAGTCAGTTCGCAAAAGCGAGCCCCGGCATAAAGTGAAAACCGGGGCAGGGGGATTAGCGAAAACGCATAGAGAGGTCGAGGGCGCGCACGTGTTTCGTCAACGCGCCAACGGAGATGTAGTCGACGCCGGTTTCGGCAAATTCACGAATGGTATCGAATGTGACGTTGCCGGAGACTTCCAGCGCTGCCTGACCCTGGGTGAGTTTGACCGCTTCGCGCATCAGGTCGGTAGTGAAGTTGTCGAGCATAATGATGTCGGCGCCGGCTTTCAGCGCTTCGTCCAACTCTTCAAGGGTTTCGACTTCCACTTCTACCGGCACATCAGGGTGTAGCCAGAACGCTTTTTCAACCGCCTGCCGTACCGAGCCGGAAGCGATAATATGATTCTCTTTAATCAGAAAGGCATCGGAGAGGCCCAGGCGATGGTTGGCACCGCCGCCGCATAAGACCGCGTACTTCAGCGCCGTGCGCAGACCCGGCAGCGTTTTGCGCGTATCGAGCAGCTGAGTTTTGGTGCCCGCCAGCAGATCGACATAGCGGCGGACTTCACTCGCCACCCCGGACAACGTCTGCACGAAATTAAGCGCGGTGCGCTCGCCGGTGAGCAGAATACGCGAAGGGCCATCCAGCTCAAACAGCGGCTGGTTTGCTTTTACCGCATCGCCATCGGCAACATGCCAGGTGAAGTTAACGTCATCGCCCGCAAGCTGAATAAAGACTTCTTCTACCCAGCGTTTACCGCAAAATACGCCATCTTCGCGGGTGATCACGACCGCATGCGAGCGCGCATCCTGCGGCAATAATTGTGCGCTAATGTCGTTATTCGCATCCACTTCACCGCCTAAATCTTCCCGCAGGGATTGGGCGACGGCATCGGTAATATCAAGATTAATACGCTCCAGCAGCGCGTCACGGCGGCGGTCGGGATTGTAGCGACGAGGCGTCATGATAAAGCTCCAGATAGATAAGATTCAGAAGTGGGAAACATGCTAACCTGAACAACGTTTTTGTACCACATCCGCTTCATTTTGCCGGCGGTTTCAGCTTTTGGCGTTAGTCCGCTGAGCGACAGGGCGTATGATGCCGGGGATTTGTTGGACGCGGTGCCGCGAATGCATAAGCTAGTAAAAGGAGACTCAACATGCAGTTGAACGGGGGATGGCTGGTCGAGGCGCGTCGGGTACCTTCGCCGCATCAAGATAGTCGTCCGGATAATGAAACTCCCTCTTTGCTGGTGGTGCACAATATAAGCCTACCGCCCGGCGAATTTGGCGGCCCGTGGATTGATGCCCTGTTCAGCGGTACGCTCGATCCCCATGCCCATCCTTTCTTTGCCGAGATTGCCCATCTTCGCGTTTCGGCGCATTGTCTGATTCGCCGCGATGGTGAAATCGTGCAGTATGTGCCTTTCGACAAGCGCGCGTGGCACGCGGGTGTTTCAAGCTATCACGGGCGCGAGCGCTGCAACGATTTTTCGATAGGCATTGAGCTGGAAGGGACCGACGAGCTGGCTTATACCGACGCGCAGTATCAGCAGCTGGCAGCCGTTACCCGTCAGCTTATCCCGCTCTATCCGGCGATAGCCGACAATATCACCGGCCATAGCGATATTGCGCCAGTGCGTAAAACGGATCCCGGCCCGGCTTTTGACTGGGTAAAATTTCGCGGTCTGTTAACCCCGTCGTCAGAATAAGGAGATGCCATGACGTTGTTCACTACGCTGTTAGTCCTCATTGCCGAGCGCTTGTTTAAGCTGGGCGAGCACTGGCAGCTCGATCATCGGCTGGAAGTGCTGTTTCGCCGGATAAAGCATTATTCCCTGCTGACAACCGTACTGATGACGGTCGCGGCGGCGGCAGTGGTGTTTATTATTCAGCGCCTGCTGCAGGGGCAGCTGTTTAACGTTCCGCTGCTGGTGTTCTGGATCCTGCTGGGCCTGCTGTGCATCGGCGCAGGTAAAGTCCGTTTGCACTATCACGCCTACCTGAAGGCCGCGGCGCGCGATGATAGCCGCGCCTGCGACGCCATGGCCAGTGAACTTACCCTGATCCACGGCGTACCGCCCGGCTGCGACCAGCGTGAGTATCTGAGCGAGCTGCAAAATGCGCTGCTGTGGATTAACTACCGCTATTATCTTGCTCCGCTGTTCTGGTTTGTGGTCGGCGGGCCGTGGGGGCCGTTAACCCTGATCGCCTACTGTACGCTGCGGGCCTGGCAAACGTGGCTGGCGCGTTATCAGACGCCGCGCCATCGCTTACAGTCGGGTATAGACGGTATTCTGCACGTGGTCGATTGGGTTCCGGTACGCCTGGTCGGCGTGGTGTACGCTTTGGTTGGACACGGGGAAAAAGCCTTACCGGCGTGGTTTGCCTCGCTGGGCGACCGCCACTCTTCTCAGTATCAGGTATTGACGCGTCTGGCGCAGTATTCGCTGGCGCGTGAGCCGCACGTGGATAAAGTGGCCACGCCGAAGGCGGCGGTCTCCATGGCGAAGAAAACATCGCTGGTGGTGGTGGTAATTATGGCGCTGCTGACCATTTACGGTACGCTGATTTAAGCGCCTGCCCGTTGGCGGGCAGGCATGACTCTTAATACGTGTCTGCTGCCGGGATGCCAAAATCAGGCATCCCGTTTTCTTGCCAGCGAATAAGCTTCAGGCGCGTATGACGATTTGGATCGTACAGCGGGTCGCCTTCGATTTCGGTGTAGTTACGCGCGTGGTACACCAGCACATCTTCTCCCTCCGGCGTCTGCGTAAAACTATTGTGTCCGGGCCCATACTGACGATTCTCATAACTGGTGCGGAATACCGGCTGCGGCGCTTTATGCCAGTTTTCCGGCCGGAGCGGGTCGGCGCTAACGTCTATCCACAGTAAGCCCATGCAGTAGTTTTCGTCGGTGGCGCTGGCGGAATAGCTAACGAACAGCTTGTCGCCGTGGAACAGTACCGCCGGGCCTTCGTTCACCAGGAAACCGCGGCACTCCCAGTCGAACTCAGGTTGACTCAGCATGACCGGCTGACCTTTTAGCGTCCACGGATTTTCCAGTTCAGCCAGATAGAGGTTGGTATTGCCTTTAATTTCAGGATCTTTTTGCGCCCACAGATACCACTGCTTACCCTGATGGCGGAAAGTCGTGGCATCCAGCGCAAAGGTATCAAGCGGCGTTTTAATCTGCCCTTTTCCCTGCCATTTACCGGTTAATGGGTCGCTGTCCGCGCATTCCAGGGCGAACATGCGGTGCTGGAACATCCCCAGCGCATCCAGATCGTGCGTGTGGGTTGCCGCAAAGTAGATGTACCATTTTCCGTCAATCTCATGCAGCTCCGGCGCCCATATGAGCTGGCTCATCGGGCCGCTGTCCGGTTTACGCCAGACGACCACCGGCTGCGCGTCGCGTAAACCTTCAAGGGTGGCTGAGCGACGGATTTCCAGACGGTCGTACTCCGGCACCGAGGCAATAAAGTAGTAGCTATCCTGATGGCGCAGAATATACGGGTCCGCGCGTTGTTCAATAAATGGATTCGGCCAGTTTTTCATTACGCTTTCCTTACATGTTCGCCGGTTTTCAGTTCCTGATAGTCATTGAGCTCGCTATAGTTGACCCGGCGTTTCTCGAGGTCAGACTGAATTTGCCTCATAAATTCGCGGTTAACCTTCAGCATACGCACCACTCCCGCGGTAATGAGATAGCCGACGCCGGGGATAACGCTGAATAGCAGTACGATACCGTTAATCGCGGATGCGCTTTGCTGTTTCGCGCCAGCATCGTAACCGTACCAGGAGAGCAGGAAGCCAACCATCGCGCCGGCGATAGCCAGACCGACCTTCAGGAAGAACAGGTTGCCGGAGAAGCTGATGCCGGTGATGCGTTTGCCGGTCTTCCATTCGCCGTAGTCGTCAACGTCGGCCATCAGCGACCAGTGCAGCGGTGAGGGGATCTGATGCAGGATATTCAGCAGGAAGTAGAGCGCCATAATCATCATGGTGGCGTGCGGGTCGAAGAAATAGAACGCGCAGGAGAAAACGGCCAGGACGATATTGGTCCAGAAAAACACCTGCAGTTTACACCAGCGGTCGGTCAGAACTTTCGCCAGCATACTACCGATCATCATCCCGACCACGCCAAGGCTGATAAACAGCGTGGCGAAGTGGGTGCTTTGCTGCATAACCCAGGTGACGTAGTACATGGTGGCGGCCATGCGAATAAAGCCCGGACAGACGTTGCACAGCGTTAACAGCAGGATGCGAACCCACTGGTCGTTTTTCCAGACGTCTTTCAGATCTTTTTTCAGCTCGTCGTTGGTCTGGACTGCGGGTTTTACGCGCTCACGAACGGTGGCAAAGCAGAACAGGAACATGCACATACCGATAAACGCCAGCACGGTCATCGCCATCTGGTAGCCTTTGGCTTTATCCTCACCGCCGAACCAGTCCGCCATCGGCAGCAGCGTCAGGGATAGCAGAAGAGTGGCAATACCGACCATCACGAAGCGATAGGACTGGCAGGCCACGCGTTCCTGCGGGTCATTCGTAATCACGCTACCCAGTGAGCAGTAGGGGATGTTAATCGCGGTATAGGTTAGCGAGAGCAGGAAGTAGGTGACGAAAGCATAGATAACCTTGCTATTGTACGTCCACTCCGGCGTGGTAAACATCAGGACGCTGAACAGCGCGTACGGGAAGGCAATCCACAGCAGCCATGGACGAAAACGGCCATATTTGCTGCGGGTACGGTCGGCCATCGCCCCCATAATCGGATCGGTAACCGCATCAATAACGCGTACAGAGAGCAGTAATACACCCACCAGCGCAGGTGCGAGGCCAAAAATATCCGTATAAAAATAGTTAACAAACAGCATGATGGCACCGAAGATGATATTGCATCCGGCATCACCCATCCCGTAGCCTATTTTCTCTTTAACTGAAAGCTTATTGCCATTCATCGCGGCGATCTCCCCGTTGCGGTATGGAGAGAATTATTAGTCGGGTAATAAATAAATGCGTTGTAGGAAAGGGTTAACGATATGGATAAATCGGTTATCAGGGGGAAAGTGTGAAGCAGATAACAATGCGCTGTGCCCGCCTGCGGCGGGCGGGCACAGATTCAGGAGATGTATGATTATGCTTTAATGGTGCTGGCCGTTTTCTGCTTAAACAGGTAGCCGACGCCGAGAACGGCAATCCATACCGGAATAAGGTAAACGGAGATCGCCATGCCAGGGGTCATCAGCATGATCACCAGTACTCCCGCCATGAACAGCAGGCAAATCCAGTTGCCCAGCGGATACAGCAGCGCCGGGAAGCGGGTCACCACGCCCTGCTGCTGCTTAGCGCGACGGAATTTGATATGCGCCAGGCTGATCATCGCCCAGTTGATCACCAGGGCAGAAACTACCAGCGCCATCAGCAGACCAAACGCCGATTCCGGCGCGAAGTAGTTAATCAGGACGCACAGCGCGGTCACCAGCGCGGAGACCAGAATAGTGTTGACCGGCACGCCGCGTTTATCGACGCTCATCAGCGCTTTTGGCGCGTTACCCTGCTGGGCCAGGCCGAACAGCATACGGCTGTTGCAGTAAACGCAGCTGTTATACACCGAAAGCGCCGCGGTCAGGACCACGATATTCAGGGCGTTAGCGACAAAGGTATCGCCCAGCTCATGGAAAATCAGGACGAACGGACTGGTATCGGCGGTCACGCGGCTCCATGGCAGCAGCGAAAGCAGAACGGCCAGCGAGCCCACATAGAAAATCAGAATACGGTAGATAACCTGGTTAGTGGCTTTTGGAATGCTTTGTTCCGGGTTATCCGCTTCTGCGGCGGTAATACCCACCAGCTCCAGACCGCCGAACGAGAACATAATAATCGCCATCATCATCACCAGCCCGGTGAAGCCGTGCGGCAGGAATCCGCCTTGCTCCCACAGGTTGCGTACGGTGGCCTGCGGGCCGCCGTTGCCGCTAAACAGCAGCCAGCCGCCGAACAGGATCATCGCCACGACGGCGACAACTTTAATGATAGCGAACCAGAACTCCATTTCGCCAAACACTTTGACGTTAGTCAGGTTGATCGCGTTGATGGCGATAAAGAAAATGGCCGCAGAAACCCAGGTAGGAATTTCCGGCCACCAGAACTGAACGTATTTCCCGACCGCGGTCAGCTCGGCCATCGCGACCAGCACGTAAAGAACCCAGTAGTTCCAGCCGGAAGCGAAGCCCGCAAAGCCGCCCCAGTATTTGTAGGCAAAATGACTAAATGAACCGGCCACCGGTTCTTCAACGACCATCTCGCCCAACTGACGCATAATCAGGAAGGCAATAAAACCGGCAATTGCGTAGCCCAGAATAATACCGGGACCTGCATTTTGGATGACGGATGCGCTACCGAGAAACAAGCCGGTACCGATAGCGCCTCCCAGCGCAATAAGCTGAATATGGCGGTTTTTAAGGCCGCGCTTTAGCCGATCGCCATGCTGTTGACCTTCCATCATGAAACCTCGTGTGTGGTTATGGTTATTATGTTTGTCCGCGTCATCCTTCAGGTGACTTCTTCGCTGTCCATCCCTGCCTGATAGCATAGTCAGTGAAATTTCAGCGGGCCTGAGCTCCGTTTTGCCCCGAGTGATGCAACGCACATATTGTTGTGTTTGTGTAATTATCAAATTCCGATGATGTATTTATTTCTTTACGCAAGGCGGAGAGGGAATTCATGAAAAGGCCTTTCGTATCATGGAGAATAGTGATAAGCGCCGCTGAATGCACCTGCTTTATGAAGGGATGATGACGAAGCGAGCAAAAAGAAACCATTTGTAAATCACACCTCAATATTCCGCTCCTACCTCTTCTTTGCCATTTAGTCGCTTTTATTGAATTTATATTCATTACTTGGTGAGTTGAATCGGTTCAGATAGCGTAATTTTTCGTTTCGATTAAGTTAACGCTACCTCTTTGTGAGTAAACACAACATTTGTGCAAAGTTACATTTATGAAATGTTATTTCTGTAAGGTTGTTAAAACGTGCCAGGTTTAATGATTTCAATCAAAACCTGTATGGACAGAAGGTGAATACTTTGTTACTTTAGCGATACGAACTATGAATTGGTAAGACCAATTGACTCCGGGCTAATGGCAGAGACAGGGAATATGGCCTACAGCAAGATCCGCCAACCAAAACTATCCGATGTGATAGAGCAGCAGCTGGAGTTTTTAATCCTTGAGGGGACGTTGCGCCCCGGTGAAAAACTCCCGCCAGAACGTGAACTGGCAAAACAGTTCGACGTTTCCCGTCCCTCGCTCCGTGAGGCTATTCAACGCCTCGAAGCTAAGGGCTTGTTGCTTCGTCGCCAGGGGGGCGGAACGTTTGTACAAAGCCGCCTGTGGCAGAGCTTCAGCGACCCGCTGGTAGAGCTACTGTCCGACCACCCTGAATCCCAATTCGATCTGCTGGAAACCCGTCACGCGCTTGAAGGCATTGCGGCTTATTACGCAGCGCTGCGCAGCAACGATGAAGACCGCGAACGTATTCGCGAGCTGCATCAGGCCATTGAGCGGGCTCAGCAGTCCGGCGATCTTGACGCCGAATCCGATGCCGTCGTCCAGTATCAAATTGCCGTCACCGAAGCGGCGCACAATGTGGTGCTGCTCCATCTACTACGCTGTATGGAGCCGATGCTGGCCCAGAACGTTCGCCAGAATTTTGAATTGTTGTACGCCCGTCGGGAGATGCTCCCGCAGGTCAGCAATCATCGTACTCGCATTTTTGAGGCGATAATCGCCGGGGAACCGGAGCAGGCGCGTGAAGCGTCGCATCGTCACCTGGCGTTCATTGAGGAAATTTTGCTGGATCGTAGCCGTGAGCAGAGCCGTCGTGAACGCTCGCTGCGTCGTTTACAGCAACGAAAAGATGAGAACTCCGGTTCTTAAGCGCCATTTTTAGAGCGCGGCAACTAAACGCAGAACCTGTCTTATTGCATTCTCTGGCGAGAATTCAATGGGACAGGTTCCAGATTAATCAACGATTAGATAGATAAGGAATACCCCCCATGTCAGAACGTTTACCCAATGACGTGGATCCGATCGAAACTCGCGACTGGCTACAGGCGATCGAATCGGTCATCCGTGAAGAAGGTGTTGAGCGCGCTCAGTATCTTATTGACCAACTCCTTTCTGAAGCCCGCAAAGGCGGGGTGAAAGTGGCTGCTGGCGCATCGACCGGCGGTTACGTAAACACTATTGCCGTTGAAGAGGAACCGGAATACCCGGGGAATCTGGATCTGGAACGTCGTATCCGTTCTGCGATCCGCTGGAACGCCATCATGACCGTTCTGCGCGCATCGAAAAAGGATCTCGAACTGGGCGGCCACATGGCTTCCTTCCAGTCTTCCGCAACCTTCTACGAAGTGTGCTTTAACCACTTCTTCCGCGCACGCAACGAGCAGGATGGCGGCGACCTGGTTTACTTCCAGGGCCACATCTCTCCGGGCGTCTACGCGCGTGCCTTCCTGGAAGGTCGTCTGACTGAAGAGCAGATGAACAACTTCCGTCAGGAAGTTCACGGTAAAGGTCTGTCCTCTTATCCGCACCCGAAACTGATGCCGGAATTCTGGCAGTTCCCGACCGTTTCTATGGGCCTGGGCCCTATCGGCGCGATTTATCAGGCTAAGTTCCTGAAATATCTGGAACACCGTGGTCTGAAAGATACTTCCAAACAAACCGTTTACGCCTTCCTCGGCGACGGTGAGATGGACGAACCGGAATCCAAAGGCGCGATCACCATCGCGACCCGTGAGAAACTGGACAACCTGGTTTTCGTTATCAACTGTAACTTGCAGCGTCTTGACGGCCCGGTTACCGGTAATGGCAAGATCATTAACGAACTGGAAGGCATCTTTGGCGGTGCTGGCTGGAACGTTATCAAGGTTATCTGGGGCGGACGCTGGGACGAACTGCTGCGTAAAGACACCAGCGGTAAACTGATCCAGCTGATGGAAGAGACCGTTGATGGTGACTACCAGACCTTCAAATCCAAAGATGGCGCCTACGTGCGTGAGCACTTCTTCGGTAAATATCCGGAAACCGCAGCGCTGGTTGCCGACTGGACTGACGAGCAGATCTGGGCCCTCAACCGCGGCGGCCACGATCCGAAGAAAGTCTATGCTGCACTGAAAAAAGCGCAGGAAACCAAAGGCAAAGCTACCGTTATCCTCGCCCATACCATTAAAGGTTACGGCATGGGTGACACCGCTGAAGGTAAAAACATCGCCCACCAGGTTAAGAAAATGAACATGGACGGCGTTCGCTACGTCCGCGATCGTTTCAACGTGCCGGTTGCCGATGCGGATATCGAAAAACTGCCGTACGTGACCTTCCCGGAAGGTTCCGAAGAGCACACCTATCTGCACGCCCAGCGTCAGAAACTGCACGGCTATCTGCCGAGCCGTCAGCCGAACTTCGATGAGAAGCTGGAGCTGCCGACTCTGGAAGATTTCGGGCCGCTGCTGGAAGAGCAAAATAAAGAGATCTCTACCACTATCGCGTTCGTTCGTGCCCTGAACGTGATGCTGAAGAACAAATCCATCAAAGACCGCCTCGTGCCGATCATCGCCGATGAAGCGCGTACCTTTGGTATGGAAGGTCTGTTCCGTCAGATCGGTATCTACAGCCCGAACGGCCAGCAGTACACCCCGCAGGACCGTGAGCAGGTTGCATACTACAAAGAAGACGAGAAAGGCCAGATTCTGCAGGAAGGTATCAACGAACTGGGTGCAGGCGCGTCCTGGTTGGCTGCTGCGACCTCCTACAGCACCAACAACCTGCCGATGATCCCGTTCTACATCTACTACTCCATGTTCGGGTTCCAGCGTATCGGCGACCTGTGCTGGCAGGCCGGCGACCAGCAGGCTCGCGGCTTCCTGATCGGTGGTACTTCCGGCCGTACGACGCTGAACGGCGAAGGTCTGCAGCACGAAGATGGCCATAGCCATATTCAGTCTCTGACCATCCCGAACTGTATCTCTTACGATCCGTCTTACGCGTACGAAGTTGCGGTCATCATGCACGATGGTCTGGAGCGTATGTACGGTGAGAAACAAGAGAACGTTTACTACTACATCACCACGCTGAACGAAAACTACCACATGCCGGCCATGCCGGAAGGCGCCGAGGAAGGTATCCGTAAAGGTATCTACAAACTCGAAACCGTTGAAGGTAGCAAAGGTAAAGTTCAACTGCTGGGCTCCGGTTCTATCCTGCGTCACGTTCGTGAAGCCGCGCAGATCCTGGCTAACGACTACGGCGTAGGTTCTGACGTTTATAGCGTCACCTCCTTCACCGAACTGGCGCGCGATGGCCAGGATTGTGAACGCTGGAACATGCTGCACCCGCTGGAAACGCCGCGCGTTCCGTATATTGCTCAGGTGATGAACGACGCTCCGGCAGTCGCATCGACTGACTATATGAAACTGTTCGCTGAGCAGGTTCGTACTTACGTACCGGCCGATGATTACCGCGTACTGGGTACCGACGGCTTCGGTCGCTCTGACAGCCGTGAAAACCTGCGTCACCACTTCGAAGTTGACGCTTCCTACGTAGTGGTAGCAGCGCTGGGCGAACTGGCTAAACGTGGCGAAATCGATAAGAAAGTGGTTGCGGAAGCCATCACTAAATTCAACATCGATGCAGATAAAGTTAACCCGCGTCTGGCGTAAGAGGTAAAAGAATAATGGCTATCGAAATCAAAGTACCGGACATCGGGGCTGATGAAGTTGAAATCACCGAGATTCTGGTCAAAGTGGGCGACAAAGTTGAAGCTGAACAGTCGCTGATCACCGTAGAAGGCGACAAAGCCTCTATGGAAGTTCCGTCTCCGCAGGCTGGCGTCGTTAAAGAGATCAAAGTCTCCGTCGGCGACAAAACCGAGACCGGTAAACTGATCATGATTTTCGATTCCGCCGATGGTGCAGCAGCCGCTGCACCTGCGCAGGAAGAGAAGAAAGAAGCCGCTCCGGCCGCCGCAGCACCGGCAGCCGGCAGCGCGAAAGAAGTTCATGTACCGGATATCGGCGGTGATGAAGTTGAAGTCACGGAAATCATGGTCAAAGTGGGCGACACCATCGCCGCTGAACAATCCCTGATTACCGTAGAAGGCGACAAAGCTTCTATGGAAGTACCGGCGCCGTTCGCGGGCACCGTGAAAGAGATCAAAATCAACACCGGCGACAAAGTGTCCACGGGTTCCCTGATCATGATCTTCGAAGTGGCGGGCGCAGCGCCTGCCGCAGCTCCGGCAAAAGCGGAAGCCGCTCCGGCTGCTGCTGCACCGGCAGCTTCGGGTTCTAAAGAAGTTCACGTTCCGGATATCGGCGGTGATGAAGTTGAAGTGACCGAAGTGATGGTGAAAGTGGGCGATAAAATTGCCGCTGAACAGTCACTGATCACTGTTGAAGGCGACAAAGCTTCCATGGAAGTGCCGGCGCCGTTCGCGGGTACCGTGAAAGAGATCAAAATCAGCACCGGCGACAAAGTTTCCACCGGTTCTCTGATCATGGTCTTCGAAGTGGAAGGCGCAGCGCCTGCCGCGGCTCCGGCCGCAGCCGCTCCGGCTCCTGCTGCAGCACCGGCTCAGGCGGCTAAACCTGCCGCAGCGCCTGCTGCAAAAGCGGAAGGCAAATCTGAGTTTGCTGAAAACGACGCTTACGTTCACGCAACGCCGCTGATTCGTCGTCTGGCGCGCGAATTCGGCGTCAACCTGGCGAAAGTGAAAGGTTCCGGTCGTAAAGGCCGTATCCTGCGCGAAGACGTTCAGGCCTACGTGAAAGAAGCGGTTAAACGCGCTGAAGCCGCGCCTGCTGCTACCGGCGGCGGTATCCCGGGCATGCTGCCGTGGCCGAAAGTGGACTTCAGCAAGTTTGGTGAAGTGGAAGAAGTTGAACTGGGCCGCATCCAGAAGATCTCTGGCGCTAACCTGAGCCGTAACTGGGTGATGATCCCGCACGTTACGCACTTCGACAAAACCGATATCACCGATCTGGAAGCGTTCCGTAAACAGCAGAACGCCGAAGCTGAGAAGCGTAAGCTGGACGTGAAATTCACTCCGGTTGTCTTCATCATGAAAGCCGTTGCCGCGGCGCTTGAGCAGATGCCGCGCTTCAACAGCTCCCTGTCTGAAGATGCTCAGCGTCTGACGCTGAAGAAATACATCAACATCGGTGTGGCGGTTGATACCCCGAATGGTCTGGTTGTTCCGGTCTTTAAAGACGTGAACAAGAAGAGCATTACCGAGCTGTCTCGTGAACTGACCGTGATTTCTAAGAAAGCGCGTGATGGTAAGCTGACCGCTGGCGAAATGCAGGGTGGTTGCTTCACTATCTCCAGCATCGGCGGCCTGGGTACCACCCACTTCGCGCCGATTGTGAACGCGCCGGAAGTGGCTATCCTCGGTGTGTCTAAATCCGCGATGGAGCCGGTATGGAATGGTAAAGAGTTCGTGCCGCGTCTGATGATGCCGATTTCTCTGTCCTTCGACCACCGCGTGATCGACGGTGCTGATGGTGCGCGCTTTATCACCATCATCAACAATATGCTGAGCGACATTCGCCGCCTGGTGATGTAAGCGAAAAGCCGGCCTGACGGCCGGCTTTTTTCTGGTAATCTCTTATCCGTTTTGAAGTTACCAGCAATAAAGGACAAAATCGTTTGCCGTTTGTTGTTTCAAAATTGTTAACAATTTTGTAAAATGCTTGCGGATAGAACGTCCCGGTGGACATGGGCGTAAAAACAATAGCGTCAGACCCGCCGGATACAAATTACAGAGGTCATGATGAGTACTGAAATCAAAACTCAGGTCGTGGTACTTGGGGCAGGCCCCGCAGGTTATTCTGCTGCCTTCCGTTGCGCTGATTTAGGTCTGGAAACCGTCATCGTAGAACGTTACAGCACCCTCGGCGGTGTTTGCCTGAACGTCGGCTGTATCCCTTCTAAAGCACTGCTGCACGTTGCTAAAGTTATCGAAGAAGCGAAAGCGCTGGCCGAACACGGTATCGTTTTCGGTGAGCCGAAAACCGACATTGACAAGATTCGCACCTGGAAAGAAAAAGTCATCACTCAGCTGACCGGCGGTCTGGCTGGCATGGCCAAAGGGCGTAAAGTGAAGGTGGTTAACGGTCTGGGTAAATTTACCGGCGCTAACACCCTGGAAGTGGAAGGCGAAAACGGCAAAACCGTGATCAACTTCGACAACGCTATCATCGCGGCGGGTTCCCGTCCGATCGAACTGCCGTTCATTCCGCATGAAGATCCGCGCGTATGGGACTCCACCGATGCGCTGGAGCTGAAAACCGTACCAAAACGCCTGCTGGTTATGGGCGGCGGTATCATCGGTCTGGAAATGGGTACCGTATACCATGCGCTGGGTTCAGAGATTGACGTGGTTGAAATGTTCGACCAGGTGATCCCGGCAGCAGATAAAGACGTGGTGAAAGTCTTCACCAAGCGCATCAGTAAGAAATTTAACCTGATGCTGGAAACCAAAGTGACCGCCGTTGAAGCGAAAGAAGACGGTATCTACGTTTCCATGGAAGGCAAAAAAGCCCCGGCTGAAGCGCAGCGCTATGACGCCGTGCTGGTGGCTATCGGTCGCGTGCCGAACGGTAAAAACCTCGATGCCGGTAAAGCAGGCGTTGAAGTTGACGAGCGTGGCTTTATCCGCGTTGACAAACAGCTGCGTACCAACGTGCCGCATATCTTCGCTATCGGCGATATCGTCGGTCAGCCGATGCTGGCGCACAAAGGCGTTCACGAAGGCCACGTTGCTGCCGAAGTTATCGCCGGCATGAAGCACTACTTCGACCCGAAAGTGATTCCGTCCATCGCCTATACTGAGCCGGAAGTTGCATGGGTTGGCCTGACGGAGAAAGAAGCGAAAGAGAAAGGCATCAGCTACGAAACCGCCACCTTCCCGTGGGCTGCTTCTGGCCGTGCTATCGCTTCCGACTGCGCTGACGGTATGACCAAACTGATTTTCGACAAAGAATCTCATCGCGTTATCGGCGGAGCGATTGTCGGCACCAACGGCGGCGAGCTGCTGGGTGAAATCGGTCTGGCGATCGAAATGGGCTGTGACGCTGAAGATATCGCGCTGACCATCCACGCTCACCCGACTCTGCACGAGTCCGTTGGCCTGGCGGCAGAAGTCTTCGAAGGTAGCATCACCGACCTGCCGAACGCGAAAGCGAAGAAAAAGTAAGTTTTTCTTTCAGGCAAAATCAAAAAGCGGCTCAGTGAGCCGCTTTTTTTATCGGTGATGTTTAGAACTGTGTCGCCGTTAATAAAATTGCATACCTTATTAATTCCTGAAAAATAGTAACTATGTAAACTTATAGGCAGTTAACTATATGTGAGGTATGCGATGAAAAGGCTTTTAACCACCACTCTCCTGGCTGCAACGTTGGTTTCTGGTATGGCCTGCGCGGCGGATGCCGCGATTCCCTGGGCTGATAACAGCGGCGGTACCGAAAGCACCCATATTGCCGCTATGGGCCAGGATTTGAATATACAGCATCAGCAAATAACGAAGACCAGCGAAGGCGTATGGGCGGCGAACTCCGGTAGCATCAGCGCTGATGAAGCGGCGTTGACCAGCACTAAACCGGCTTTTGCCGGCTACCCGTCTCTGATGCCTCATCAGGGCTAAGCCAACGTAGTGATACTGCCCGGCAGCGCCATATCGCGCCGGGCATTTTACTATTGATGGATGGCCTGCCAGCCGGAGTCAGGCGAAAACTGAGAAATCGCCCGCGCCTTGATCTGCGTTTCATCACCTAAATTAGCCTGATAAACCTCATCATTCTGGTTAACCATAAAGCTCATGATGCCGGTCTTTCCCCATTCCACCGGCCATGCCAGCAGGGCGGCGCCCTGATTCTCGCCGTCTTTAATTATGCGGAAACGATAGCCGTGATAGCCCTCGCCGGGTTCTACGGGACTAAACGCCGGTCCTAACGGGCTGGGGGCTTCGCCGGGAGCGGCTGGCCAGTAGAGGCCATCTTTCTTGCCATCGCTGCTGATAATCTTCTGCGCCCAGGCGTGGTTTAATCGATAGAAATCCTGCTGGGCATCAACGTAAGCATGCATTGCCTGAATGGCTGACAGCTCATTGCGGCCAATCGCGCGAGTCAGGATCTCATCTTCAGCAGCGGCCATATCAAAACGCCAGCCGCTCTTATCCTGAATTATGGGGATCGGTAGCCGCCATGCTTCCTGACCTACCTCCAGCCAGGCGCTATCCTGTTGCTGAACGATACGATGGCTCACTTTCCAGTCACGCTGAAAGCGATCGACGGCGTCAGGGGCAATGCCATCCGGCGGTAAAAACTGCTGCCAGCTATCGCCGAGCAGCCCGTTGAGCGCCGATTCATCATGCTTGCCGATCGCCTCGGCCAGCGCGCTGGCGGCCTGTTGCGGAGAGGAAAACTGCTGTTGAGCCAACGATATGGCGGGCGCCAGGGCCAGCAGAGTCATTGTTAATAATTTTTTCATCTGATTATCCTCAGCGGCGGCGCAGTTCATGATGTTCAGAAAGCTGTTCTCTGGCCGCGCTGCGCTGCTCGCTGCTTAAACCCGAGATATGAAGGCTCTGCAGGCCGCGCGCCTGCTGCGACTGCCAGGAAGGAGAGCGGATATCGTTACCGCTCAGGGCATTGGCGTGCAGGTCATTCAGCTTCTGCTGACGTTGTGCGGGCGTTGTGGTCCGCAGCTGTTCGCGGCGCTGTTGCTGCTGCGCCGTTGGATGCTGAATTTGCGATTTTACCGCTTCCCGATGCTGCTGTTGTACGGCGTTATGTTTAACCGCCGGCGTGGCGTCATAGCCGCGGTAGTTATTGCGCTGGGTCACCTGATGCAGCTGCTGCGATGCGAGCTGACGCTGGGCATCGCGGGACGGCGCGCGAGCAAGCGAGTTATCCGCGGCAGCCGCAGGCCCGGTACGCTGCTGTAGCTGAGTCATGGCCGCCTGACGTTGCGCGTTACGATCGACGGGTTGATGTTGGGTAGCGCTAAGCCCGCCGGGAACATTGGTCTGATGGTAATGCTGCGCGATGTTGTTGTTCGGGTACGGAATATTGCCGCGCCAGGCTGGATTATGCTGCCAGTTAGCGTGGTTACCCGGCAAATTCTGCCCGGTAATATGGTTGAAATTATTGACGTTGATATTGATATTATCGCCGTTGTGCGAGTAGCCGCCGTGATGATCATCATCGTGGTGGTGATCGTCATCGTCATGATGGCGATCGTCATCATCCCAGTCGATGCTGCTGAACAGGGCGTAGGTGGTGGCGACGCCGAGGCTATAGCCAAAACCTTTGACGAAGCTATCGGTGAACTGTTCACCCGGAGGCGGCGGCAGGTAGACCGGCGGGTAGGCCGTGTTAGGCCAGGCGCCGTAAACTACAGAAGGGTTATAGGCCGGCACGTACACCACGTTCGGATCGGCGGATTCGATTTTAATCACCTGGGCGAGAGGGGAGGATGTCACGGCGCTGCTGCTGCGTGAGGTGCTGGTTGTCGACGTTGCCGCAGCGTTTGTGGCGGTGATGACTTTCTGCTGCGGCGTAGATTTTAGCGTTCCGGTCTGCTGGGCGATGGCGCGTAAGCGCTGCACCGAATCCATGACGTCCTGCGGCTGGGCGAGAAATGCGTTACCCAGGTTTTCTATCCACGGTGGGTTTTCTCCCATTAACGCGAGCAGGGAAGGGAAGGCGACCAGCGATTTTACGCTGGGATCCCAGGGCTGGCTTGCCACCGCTTGTACCGCCGCATCCCCCTTCATTGCGGGATTATCCTGCGACCACTGCACCGCCTGAACGACGTTACTCGGATAGGTCGCAGCCATCAGCACCTGGGACAGGAGATTGTCCGGATAGAGCGCGATTGGCGCGACCCACTGGTCTATCTGCGCGGGGGTATAGGTTGCGGTAACCGGCCGAGCGGCGGCGGTGGTCTGCGACGTCTGCGCAACGGCGGGTGGCTCGGGGGCCGTTTGCGGTTCCCGGCTTTTAACGTAGAGCGTACCCGCAGCGGCTAATAGTCCGGCACTGCAAAGCAGCGCGAGCAGATGGGGTTTGAAAGGCAGCGTCATAAGGACTCCCGGCACAAAGATTGGCCCGTTTTGACAGAGTATTGTCGTCAAGCGGGGGATTGCCTGAGTATAAAGATCGCGAATTTGCGTTTTTGATTTTAGTTGGGTTTTTGGACAATGATGTGTAACAGAATTAATTTTATATACCGCTAAACTGACAGAAAACCTGCAATATTCTGCCCTTAACGATTCAGCTAATTTTTAATGTTGCTTTTTTGTAAACAGATTAACACCCCGCCAAAATCCTGCTATGCTGCCGACGCGGTATCGGGCATTTACCCTACAAACTGCTGTCTCACAGGAGCGTGAAGAGAATCGCCTACCGCATTTTACAATGAGAGCGAGGAGAACCGTCGTGCTAGAAGAATACCGTAAGCACGTAGCTGAGCGTGCCGCCGAGGGGATTGTACCGAAACCCTTAGATGCAACCCAAATGGCCGCGCTGGTAGAACTGCTGAAAAACCCGCCAGCGGGTGAAGAAGAATTCCTGTTAGACCTGTTAATTAACCGCGTACCGCCGGGCGTCGACGAAGCCGCCTATGTTAAAGCCGGATTCCTTGCCGCGATCGCCAAAGGCGATGCAACTTCTCCACTGGTTACCCGTGAAAAAGCTGTCGAACTGCTGGGCACCATGCAGGGCGGTTACAACATTCATCCCCTGATTGACGCGCTGGACGACGCAAAACTGGCGCCGATTGCCGCGAAAGCGCTGTCCCACACCCTGCTGATGTTCGACAACTTCTACGATGTTGAAGAGAAAGCCAAAGCGGGCAATGTATATGCCAAACAGGTGATGCAATCCTGGGCTGACGCTGAGTGGTTCCTGAGCCGTCCTCAGCTGGCTGACAAAATCACCGTGACCGTTTTTAAAGTCACCGGCGAAACCAACACCGATGACCTGTCTCCGGCTCCTGATGCCTGGTCCCGCCCGGACATTCCGCTGCACGCGCTGGCAATGCTGAAAAACGCCCGTGAAGGCATCGACCCGGATCAGCCAGGCGCCGTCGGCCCAATTAAGCAGATTGAAGCACTGCAGCAAAAAGGTTTCCCGCTGGCGTACGTCGGCGATGTCGTGGGTACCGGTTCATCGCGTAAATCCGCCACCAACTCGGTGCTGTGGTTTATGGGCGACGATATTCCGAACGTGCCGAACAAACGCGGCGGCGGTCTGGTTCTCGGCGGCAAAATTGCGCCTATCTTCTTTAATACTATGGAAGATGCCGGCGCGCTGCCGATTGAGGTGGACGTAAACAACCTGAACATGGGCGACGTGATTGACGTTTATCCGTTCAAAGGTGAAGTACGTAACCACGAAACCGGCGAACTGCTGGCGACCTTCGAGCTGAAAACCGACGTGCTGATCGACGAAGTACGCGCAGGCGGCCGTATCCCGCTAATCATCGGTCGTGGCCTGACCACCAAAGCGCGTGAAGCGCTTGGCCTGCCGCACAGCGAGGTATTCCGTCAGGCGAAAGACGTGGCGGAAAGCAGCCGCGGCTACTCTCTGGCGCAGAAAATGGTTGGCCGCGCCTGCGGCGTAGCCGGGGTTCGTCCGGGCGCTTACTGCGAACCGAAGATGACCTCCGTAGGCTCTCAGGACACCACCGGTCCGATGACCCGTGACGAGCTGAAAGACCTGGCGTGCCTGGGCTTCTCTTCCGACCTGGTGATGCAGTCCTTCTGCCATACCGCCGCTTATCCTAAGCCGGTTGACGTCACCACGCACCACACGCTGCCGGACTTTATTATGAACCGCGGCGGCGTATCGCTGCGTCCTGGCGATGGCGTTATCCACTCCTGGCTGAACCGTATGCTGCTGCCGGATACCGTCGGTACCGGCGGTGATTCGCATACCCGTTTCCCGATTGGTATCTCTTTCCCGGCAGGTTCTGGCCTGGTGGCGTTTGCCGCCGCGACCGGCGTCATGCCGCTGGATATGCCGGAATCGGTGCTGGTGCGCTTTAAAGGCAAAATGCAGCCGGGCATTACCCTGCGCGATCTGGTGCACGCCATCCCGCTGTATGCGATCAAACAGGGCCTGCTGACCGTTGAGAAGAAAGGTAAGAAAAACATCTTCTCCGGCCGCATTCTGGAGATCGAAGGTCTGCCGGATCTGAAAGTTGAACAGGCGTTTGAATTGACCGATGCCTCCGCAGAGCGCTCGGCTGCAGGCTGCACGATCAAGCTGAACAAAGAGCCGATCGTTGAGTATCTGACCTCCAACATCGTCCTGCTGAAGTGGATGATCGCGGAAGGCTACGGCGACCGCCGTACGCTGGAACGTCGCGTTCAGGGCATGGAAAAATGGCTGGCGGAACCTGAACTGCTGGAAGGGGATGCGGATGCAGAATATGCGGCGGTGATCGATATCGATCTGGCCGATATCAAAGAGCCAATCCTCTGCGCGCCGAACGATCCGGACGATGCGCGTCTGCTGTCCGACGTGCAGGGTGAGAAGATCGATGAAGTATTTATCGGTTCCTGCATGACCAACATCGGCCACTTCCGCGCGGCTGGTAAGCTGCTGGACAACCACAAAGGTCAACTGCCGACCCGTTTGTGGGTAGCGCCGCCAACCCGTATGGATGCCGCGCAGCTGACTGAAGAGGGTTACTACAGCGTGTTTGGTAAGAGCGGCGCGCGTATTGAAATCCCTGGCTGCTCCCTGTGCATGGGTAACCAGGCGCGCGTTGCTGACGGTGCGACGGTGGTTTCTACTTCAACCCGTAACTTCCCGAACCGTTTAGGTACCGGCGCTAACGTCTTCCTGGCCTCTGCGGAGCTGGCGGCAGTCGCCGCGCTTATCGGTAAGCTGCCGACGCCGGAAGAGTACCAGACCTACGTGGCTCAGGTGGATAAAACCGCGGCGGATACCTACCGCTATCTGAACTTCGACCAGCTGGGTCAGTACACTGAGAAGGCTGACGGGGTTATTTTCCAGACCGCGGTGTAATGCGCTAGGTCAGAGCGGTACATAATCCCCTCAATGCCCGGTGAACTTTGCGTCACCGGGCATTTTTATTTCCAATCCCTCCGTCCGCGACGCTTTTTTTCTCCCTTACTGCTGCGATAATGACGCTATGGGTACAGTGCAGCGGTGACGCACTGCCCTTGCAGAGGAAAAGACTATGGATTACGAATTTCTGCGCGATATTACCGGAGTGGTAAAGGTGCGAATGTCGATGGATCATGAGGCTATCGGCCACTGGTTCAACGAAGAGGTCAAAGATAACCTTACCCTGCTTGATGAAGTCGAGCAGGCCGCGCGCACCGTCAAAGGCAGCGAACGTTCCTGGCAGCGTGCCGGTCATGAATACACATTATGGCTGGATGGTGAAGAAGTGATGATCCGCGCCAATCAGCTGGATTTTTCCGGCGATGAGATAGAAGAGGGGATGAGCTACTACGACGAAGAAAGCCTCTCGCTGTGCGGTATTGAAGATTTTTTACAGGTCGTTGCCGCCTATCGTGAGTTTATGCAGCAGCGCTAAGTCTGGCGGAGCCTCCGTGCTCCGCCGGGCGTTACACCGCCGGTATATTTCTTGCGTAGTAAATTTCACGCATCTCTTTCCACAGCTGGTCAGTGATGACCCTGCGCTCTTCTTCGGTTAAATCTTCCGGCCTGGTGTGAAACATATAGTGCTTAAGGTCGAATTCCTTAAGCAGCATCTTGGTATGGAAGATATTCTCCTGGTAAACGTTCACGTCCACCATGTCATACAAAGACTTAATATCCTCGGACATGAAGTTCTGAATGGAGTTAATTTCATGATCGATGAAGTGCTTCATGCCGTTCACATCGCGGGTAAAACCGCGAACGCGATAGTCAATGGTGACAATATCGGATTCTAGCTGGTGAATCAGATAATTCAGGGCCTTCAGCGGTGAAATGACCCCGCAGGTAGAGACTTCAATATCGGCACGGAAGGTGCACAGCCCGCCTTCAGGATGGCTTTCCGGGTAGGTATGAACGCAGATATGGCTTTTATCGAGATGCGCCACGACGGTTTCCGGTAGCGGGCCTGGATGTTCGGTCTGATCGATAAGCTGCGGATCGATAGGCTCTTCGCTGACCAGGATCGTCACGCTGGCGCCCTGAGGCTCATAATCCTGACGCGCAATGTTAAGAATATTTGCGCCGATAATTGAACAGGTCTCGGACAAAATTTCTGTCAGGCGGTTGGCGTTGTAGAGTTCGTCAATATAGGCGATGTAGCCATCGCGCTCCTCTGCCGTTTTCGCGTAGCAGATATCATAGATGCAAAAACTCAGGCTTTTGGTCAGATTGTTAAAGCCGTGCAGCTTCAATTTTTTCAATTTAGATCACCCCCTTACTTAACGGTGGATAGCGCATTCAGTAAATATTGCGGTAAAGCAAATGCCGCCGCGTGAATTGCCGGATTGTAATAACGGCACTTCAGGTTCGATTTATGAAAGCGGGCCTGGATGATTTCGCTGGAAAGGTGGCGCAGGGCTTCGTTGTCCGTGGCCCATGCGAAGGTCATAATGCCGCCGTAATAGGTTGGAATCGCCGCCTGATAGAAGCTCACATCGCTAAAGTAATGACTGAGCTTGCGATGGCTATCGACGGCCTCATCCTGCTGCAGGAAGCTGACGCCGTTCTGAGCGACGAAAATCCCGCCAGGATTGAGGCAGCGTTTGCAGCCTTCATAAAATGCGGAAGTGAACAGGCTCTCGCCGGGACCGATAGGATCGGTGCAATCGGAGATAATGACGTCAAACGTTTGCGCCGTTTGGTTAACAAAATTGACGCCATCGTCAATGACCAGCGTAAAACGCGGATCGTCGTACGAGCCAGCGTTATGATTAGGCAGATACTGACGACAGAACGACACCACGCCAGCGTCAATTTCTACCATAGTGATGCTTTCGACATTGCCGTGGCGAGAGACTTCGCGCAGCATGGCGCCATCGCCGCCGCCGATAATTAACACATGTTTCGCCTGACCGTGGGCCATTAGCGGAACATGGGTCATCATTTCATGGTAGATGAACTCATCACGCTCGGTGGTTTGTACCACCCCGTCCAGCGCCATCACGCGACCAAACGCCGCGTTTTCGAAAATGATTAAATCCTGATGCTCGGTTTTCTCATGATACAGAACGTTATCAACGCTGAAATACTGACCAAAATGGTCGTGCAGCGTTTCATGCCACAGATTGCTATCGGCCACGGGCAGATCCTCCTTTGTTAACATCTGTTACACCCATTAAAATGAGCGCAACATCATAGCCAACTATAGAAGATGATGCACGGCGGATATTTCAGCAAATGAGGCGTGGTAAGAAAATGGCGAACGCCGCCCTGGCGGGAGGCGTTAGGATCAGGGTTTTTTAGCCTGCGGTTGTGCTGCAGTGGCGTCAACGATTCTGAGCGAATAGACCATGGTCGCTCCCGGCGGGATTTTAGGCGGTTTGCCTTCGCTGCCGTAGGCGAGCTCGGGAGGGATCACGACCGTAATAGCGCCGTGATTTCCCAGCCGCTTTATGGGCCCAAGGAACAGTGGAGGATAAGATTTCAGGGACTGAGACCACACTTTACCCTCCGCCTCCATATCGTTAATGACGGTTCCGTCAGTAAGCGTTTCTTTGATGGTGACGGTAACGATGTCGCTATCGAGAATCTTGCCCTTACCGGCATAATCTATGCGACTGTAAACGCCATCTTTCAATACCACTCCTTTTTGCTGCGCGAACTTTTGCTGATATTTCTTTCCTTCGCTAAGCGTTTGCTGTTCGATCTTCTTCAGGTTCTGAAAGACTTTTTTAGATACATCGAACAAAGCTTTATTGCGCGCTTTCTCATCAAGGGCGATATTTCCGGAAAAAGAATCCTGGATCCCCTGCAGTACGGTATCTTTGCTCATTTTTACGCCCTGGGAATCCCGGGTGGATAAGAGCTGTAGCACTTCAGCGCCCATCGATACGCCAATAGCGTAAGCCTGCTGCAGGGGCGCTTTCGCAAGGTCGATAGCCGCTGGTTTTTTAGCTTCGGCATCAGCTAACATGGTTTTTAGTCGGGTAATTTCATCTGCGCTGGCTTGCAGTTGGGCTTTATCTTTATCGGCGGCATCCTCCTGAAGGGATGACTGCTGCTTGCTGATGATAAAGGAATCCAGTTTAGCCGTGAGCGCCTGTTTTTCTACCCCTGCAGCCGCCAGTTTTGTCGTTAAATCCTTTTCTTTCGTTTCATAGGCGGCGAGCTTCGCGAGCACGACTTTATGGTCTGTTTCAGCCGCCTCCAGCTTCGTTTGTAGCGCCTGCCGGGCGGCGTCAGCCGCGGTGAGTTTTGCGCGCATTTGCCCCTGAGCTGACTCAGCGGCAGCGAGCTTGCTAATGAGCGCTTGTTTGTCTGATGCAGCAGCCGTGAGCCTGGAGGCCGTATCTTGCTTTTCCGTTTCCGCCGCGGCGAGTTTCTTTATCAGTGCCTGTTTTTCAGCGGTTGCCTCAGTCAGCTGCAGCTCGGCTTTTTGTTTTGCGGATTCTACTAATAAGAGCCTTTTTTCTTGCTGCACTATTTTATTTTCGGAGGCGTTACGCTGGCCCACGCTCTGTTTTATTTCAGCTGCGGCCGTTAGCTCTTTATCTATTAATCGTTGTTTTTCGGCTACAGCAGCCGCTAATTTTTTCTCAAGCAGCTGAATTTTATCAGTCAGCTCTTTTTGGTTATCTGCTGCGGCATTAATCGTCACAGGTTTAGCTTCCAGCTGCTGTCGAAGCTGGCGGATGAGTTTATCTTTTTGAGAAATTATTGCAGCCTGGCGGGAGATATCATTGGTACTCTGAACGCTTTTTTTATTGGTTGTTTTTGTTTTATTGCTTTTTTCCTCCTCGGGCTTAACAGGCTCACGACTTTCCTGCGCCTGCTGCTCTTTAGCGTAATTTAAAAATGCAGGGCCTGAAGCGTCGCTGCTTGAACTCGTCGTGACGCTTATCAGCGCATCTTTTTCCGCAAAGGCGTCCGGCGATAGCGCCAGCACAAACACTGCTGCCAGCGATACCGAATTGAAATTTTTAGCTATTTTCCCGTTCATAGCTGAACATTTTCACCACGTTTAACAAGACTATCTATCAATGCCTTTTCAATATCAGCGCATAGCTTGATTGATTTGAACTGGTACATCGAATCGATTCCCTGTTTTGTCGGTTCAGCGACTTTACTGCGGACAGAATTATATTGGGTTGCAGCGCTCAGCAGGGCGGTGAACTCATTACCGAGTTTGTCTGCCTGCTTCGGATTCACTTCTTTCAGAGACTCAAGAGCCTTACGGCAGGAGTCTAAACGCGCTTGCTCATCTGCGACTCTCTGCTGTTCCGTTTGTTGTTGGCTTAATGTCGTATCAGATAATGGTTTCATTAATCTGGCGGATTGTCTGGACTGCGTTGAATTACAGCCCACTAATAAAATGACGGCCAGAGGCGCTATGCGTGTAAATAAGGATATGTTCAAGGTTTCATTCCATTGATAAAAAGGGGTGTTATTGGGCGATAATAGTGTGCAAAAAAGAAGATTGCAATATTAGAGTTTTGTTTTTGAAAGTCTATTTATTATATTTGTTTTGGTGATGAGTCAAATTCTTAATGAATTAAGTTTGAATTGTTAGTGAATTCTATGAATTGAGATATAAATTAAAGCACGTAGTTAATTGAGCCGCTATTATTACGGCGCATCATAGCCGTATTCTCACGGCTACCGATTTTTTGAAATGAGGGGGGTTATTTCACGTAAGCAAGCAGGCTAAGTGAGTCACGCGCCAGCGCTTTACATTTTTTGGTGGTGGGGATTTTGATTCCGCTGAGGTCCCGGTAGCTATCTTCACCCAGCGCTTTCATATTGAAGCTGTCGTAATTGCTTAAATCCCACTGGTTCTGCTGAGCAAAAAAGACCAGGGCGCGGCGAATCTGCGTGTTGGGCAGATTTTGATAACCGCAGTCGTTCTTCAGAAAGACGAATACTGCCGTTAAATCAGCCATATCCTCCGCTTCGGACTCGCTTAATGCATAGCTATTGGCGGAGAGAGTGAGCAGGCTGCCAAGCACTATTGTTCTGAAAAGCGTCTTCATTTTTTCTACCATTGAATCACGGACGAACAACGTTAGCATACTTCGTTACACTGCGCCGAGCTTTATTCTTACTCTTCTACTTGACCTTCCTGTTGGGGGAGGGTTTAAGCTCAATTATTCACCAGCAGAATAAAAAGGATGTGAAAATGCAACGTCGTGAGTTTCTTAAACTAACCGCTGCGGTAAGCGTAGCCAGCGCATTGCCGCTATGGAGTCGCTCGGTTTTCGCCGCCAGTCGTCCATCGTTGCCTGTACCGGAGCTACTTACCGCCGACGCGCGCAATCGCATCCCGTTGATCATCCAGGCCGGAAAAACGCAGTTCGGCTCTCATCTTGCGACCACCTGGGGCTATAACGGTAATCTGCTGGGCCCGGCCCTACAGCTTAAGCAGGGGGAGCAGGCAACCATCGATATTCATAACCGGCTGGCGGAGGAGACCACCGTACACTGGCACGGTCTGGAGGTTCCCGGCGCCGTTGACGGCGGTCCCCAGGGCGTGATTGCCGCCGGAGGCTCCCGCACGGTGACCTTTACTCCAACGCAGCGGGCGGCGACCTGTTGGTTCCATCCTCATCAACATGGCAAAACCGGCAGACAGGTCGCGATGGGGCTGGCGGGGCTGGTACTGATTTCTGATGCGGAAAGCGAAAAGCTGCTCTTGCCAAAGCAGTGGGGAATTGATGATGTCCCGGTGATTGTGCAGGATAAAAAGTTCACCGCAGCGGGAGAGATTGATTATCAGCTCGATATCATGAGCGCAGCCGTTGGCTGGTTTGGCGATACGCTGCTGACTAACGGGGCGCTTTACCCGGAGCATGCCGCGCCTCGCGGCTGGCTACGGTTGCGTCTGCTTAACGGTTGTAATGCGCGTTCTTTGAATTTCGCCACCAGCGATAAGCGGCCCATGTACGTGGTGGCAAGCGATGGCGGTCTGCTGGCTGAGCCGGTGAAAGTCAACGAGCTGCCGGTGCTGATGGGGGAGCGTTTCGAAGTGCTGGTGGATACCACTGACGGGAAACCCTTTGATTTAATTACGCTACCGGTTAACCAGATGGGGATGGCGATTGCTCCGTTTGATCGGCCGCAGCCGGTATTACGCGTGCAGCCACTGACTATCCAGGCTTCCGGTAAGCTGCCGGATGTTCTGGCCGCTATGCCAGCGCTGCCCTCCCTTCAGGGGTTTACTCAGCGTACTCTGCAGCTCTCTATGGATCCGATGCTCGATATGATGGGGATGCAGGCGCTGATGCAAAAATATGGCGACCAGGCGATGTCCGGCATGGACCATGGCATGATGATGAATCATGGCGATATGGGGAATATGAATCACGGAAACATGAATCATGGCGGCATGGCGCAGATGAAGCACGGTCATCAAGGTTTTGATTTCCATAATGCGAATCGAATCAACGGTAAAGCCTTTGATATGAATGTTCCCCTGTTTGCGGCGGCGAAAGGGCAGTATGAGCGGTGGGTGATTTCCGGCAAAGGCGACATGATGTTGCATCCTTTCCATATTCACGGTACTCAGTTCCGTATTTTGTCCGAAAACGGTAAAGCGCCGGCACCCCACCGGAGCGGCTGGAAAGATACCGTCAGGGTGGAAGGCGATGTCAGTGAAGTGCTGGTGAAATTTGATCACGATGCGCCGAAAGAACATGCCTATATGGCGCACTGCCATCTGCTGGAGCATGAAGATACGGGGATGATGCTTGGATTTACGGTGTAGCTCGTCTAAGCGGGCTCGCCTGGCGCGAAAAGAGAGAGACGTACCATAGAGAGAAGGCCCGGAAACCGGGCCTTCTTTTTTTACTTCGCGTCGTCCGGTAAAGCATAAGCGACGATATAGTCGCCCATCTTCGTGCCAAACGAACCGTGACCGCCCGCAGAGATGACAACGTACTGCTTGCCATTCACTTCATAGGTCATCGGCGTCGCCTGACCGCCAGCCGGCAGACGTGCCTGCCATAACTTCTCGCCGTTGCTCATATTGTAAGCGCGCAGATAGTTATCCGCGGTCGCGCCGATAAACAGCACATTGCCGGCCGTCGAAATTGGGCCGCCCAGCATCGGCATACCCATGGTGAACGGGAGCTTAACCGGCATCGGGAACGGCAGGCTATCCTGTGGCGTACCGATACGTTTTTTCCACACCACTTCGTTGGTTTTCAGATCCAGCGCGGAGATATAGCCCCATGCCGGCTGTTTGCAGGGCAGACCGAACGGTGACAGGAACGGGTTGAGCGTGACGCCGTAAGGAACGCCGTACTGCGGCTGAATACCGGCCTCGGTACCCGAACCTTTGGCGTCTTTTGGTTGCTCCATCGGATTACCGGGTCCGCGAGGGATCAGTTTTGAGACAAACGGCAGCGCCATTGGGTTAGCAATCGCCACCTGGCGGTTCGGATCGACGGAGATACCGCCCCATTCGAACATCCCCAGGTTACCCGGGAAGACCAGCGTACCTTGTTCTGACGGTGGAGTGAAAATCCCTTCATAGCGCAGCTGATGGAAGATAACGCGGCACACCAGCTGGTCGAACATGGTGGCGCCCCACATATCCGCGCCGGTCAGGTCTTTCTTCGGTCGGAAGCTCAGGTCGGAGAACGGCTGAGTTTTTGCGACGTAGTCACCTTTCGCCGCCCCTTGCGGAACCGGTTTTTCCGGTGCCGGGACGACCAGCTCGCCGTTACGGCGATCGAGGACAAAAATATTACCGGTTTTTGCCGGAGCGTAAATCACCGGCACGGTTTTGCCGTTCACGTCAATGTCCGCCAGCGTCGGCTGCGACGGCATATCCATATCCCACAGATCGTGATGAACGGTCTGGTAACTCCACGCCAGTTTACCGGTCGTGGCGTTCAGCGCCACGATGGAGCTGGCATAGCGCTCTTGTTCGGGCGTACGGTTGCCGCCCCAGATATCCGGGGTGGTCACGCCCATAGGCAGGTAGACCAGATCCAACTTCGCATCATAGGCCGCCGGTGCCCAGGAGTTTGGTGAATTCAGGGTGAAATGATGTTCATCATCAGGAATCGCGTTGGGATCTTTCGCGCCCGGATCAAAGGCCCACAGCAGTTTACCGGTATTCACATCAAAGCCGCGAATAACGCCTGAAGGCTCGCGGGTGGAGAAGTTATCGGTCACGGCGCCGGCGATGACGATTGTCTTATCAGTAATAATCGGCGGTGAAGTGGGTTCATACATGCCCGGCGTGGTGACTGGCATATTGGTTTGCAGGTTGAGAATGCCTTTATTAGCGAAGGACTCACACAGCTTACCGGTTTCGGCATTGATGGCGAACAGGCGGCCATCGTTGACCGGAAGAATAATGCGGCGCGGGCAGTCGGCAACCACATCCGCCGGCGCGTTATCCGCTTTGGCTTCATGATATGAAACGCCGCGGCAGGTCACATGCTGGAAAGACGGGTCCGCGTTGAGCTGCGGATCGAAATGCCACTTTTCTTTACCGGTGGCCGCATCAAGCGCGAACAGGCGCTGGTGGGCGGTACACAGATAGAGCGTGTCGCCAACTTTAATCGGCGTGACTTCATTGGTGATTTCACCCGGATCGTTAGGCTGCTTGAGATCGCCCGTACGGAATACCCATGCCTCTTTCAGGTTCTTCACGTTATCGGCGTTAATCTGCTTCAGCGGCGAGTAGCGCTGGCCTTCCTGGTTGCGGCCATACGCCGACCAGTCGCCATCTGCCACCTCGGAAATTGGCGCCGCTGGCGTTGCATCAGCGCTCAGCGTACCGTTGACCTCCTGCGGGTCGTTGAAGCCAGCCCATGTAAGGATGCCGCCGCTAATCAGCAGGGCGACAACCAGCCCGGCAACGGCGCCAGAGGAGGGAATCGGCAGGCGACGCCAGACAAACGGCAGAATAAGCCAGATGCCGAAGAAGACCAGGATGTCGCTACGCGGAGTCAGCGCCCAGAAGTCGAAGCCAACTTCCCATACGCCCCAGATCATGGTGGCAAGCAGCAGCGCGGCGTACAGCCAAAGCGCAGAACGCTTACCGCGGAACAGCAAGACGGTGACGGCCAGCATCACCAGACCTGCGACAGGGTAGTACCATGAGCCGCCGAGGGCGACCAGCCAGGCCCCGCCTGCTAAGAGATACAGGCCACAGAACGCTGCAAAAAGAGCCGTCAGCGTCACGAGTAGCCGTGATTGTTGAGATTTTGTTTCTGCCATAGAAGGACACTCGTTTGTTTGTTAATTTTTTAACTGCAATTAATTATAGGATTTAACAAGTGTGATCGGAATCACAAAATGGGCTTTATTAATCACTGCATCGCATATTTCTTTTTGCTGGTATACTGCGTGGCTTGCCGGTCAACGTCGGTGCAATCGCAGCGGAGTTGATGATTTACATTAAGAATCAAATGGTTAGTTTTATGAAACATACTGTAGAAGTGATGATCCCGGAAACCGAGATCAAAGCCCGTATTGCTGAGCTCGGTCGCCAAATCAACGAGCACTACAAAGATAGCGGCAGCGAAATGGTGCTGGTGGGGCTGTTGCGTGGCTCATTTATGTTTATGGCCGACCTGTGCCGTGAAGTTCAGGTACCGCATGAAGTCGATTTTATGACCGCCTCCAGCTACGGTAGCGGCATGTCCACCACCCGTGACGTCAAAATCCTCAAAGACCTGGATGAGGATATCCGCGGTAAAGATGTGCTGATCGTGGAAGACATCATCGACTCTGGCAACACGCTGTCAAAAGTGCGCGAAATCCTCAGCCTGCGTGAACCAAAATCGCTGGCGATTTGTACGCTGCTCGATAAGCCAAGCCGCCGCGAAGTGAAGGTGCCGGTTGAGTTTGTCGGTTTTGCGATCCCGGACGAGTTCGTGGTGGGATATGGCATCGACTATGCTCAGCGCTACCGCCACCTGCCGTATATCGGCAAAGTGACGCTGCTGGACGAGTAACGCGGATTATCTATCCCGGCTTATCCGGGATATTAAGAGGGGCGCGTGAATTACTTGTGATTGACGTGCTTGCTTTTAAGGTTGGAAATTCCATGGCGATAGCGCTGTTCCAGCGTTTCGCGGCTGACGGCGGTCACGTCAAGATCGCGTAACATGCCGTCGTGAATGCCGTAGGCCCAGCCGTGAATTGTCACTTTCTGTCCACGCTTCCACGCCGACTGCATAATCGTTGAATGGCCAAGGTTGTAAACCTGCTCCATCACATTCAATTCACACAGCGTATCAAGGCGGCGCTCTTCGGGCATTTCCCCCAGCAGCGAGCTGTGCTTAAACCAGATATCGCGAATATGCAGCAGCCAGTTGTCGATAAGGCCTAGCTCGGTGTTTTCAATCGCCGCCTGCACGCCGCCGCAGCCGTAGTGGCCGCAGATGATGATGTGTTCGACTTCCAGTACATCGACCGCGTACTGCACCACGGAAAGGCAGTTCAGGTCGGTGTGAATCACCAGGTTGGCGACGTTACGGTGTACAAACAGCTCGCCGGGTTCCAGGCCGGTCAAACGTTCAGCGGGGACGCGGCTATCGGAACATCCAATCCACAGAAAGCGCGGCTTCTGCGCCTGTGCCAGTTTCTCAAAGAAACCGGGGTCTTCCTCCACCAGCATTTTTGACCATAGTGCATTGTTGCTGATGAGTGTATCTATATCGTTCATGGATGTTTACGGGCCTGTAACCAAGTAAGTGCGTTGCGCTAATATAGGTTAACCTCACATTTTTTAAAACAACCCATCGCGTGTCACGACACGAGAAGAGACATTTAATGACCATTGCTCTGGAACTAAAACAGCTCAAAAAAACCTACCCCGGCGGGGTTCAGGCGCTGCGCGGAATCGATCTTCAGGTAGAAGCGGGCGATTTTTACGCGCTCCTGGGGCCGAACGGCGCGGGAAAATCCACCACTATCGGCATTATCAGTTCGCTGGTGAACAAAACCTCCGGCGAGGTCAACGTGTTTGGCTATGACCTGCAAAAGGATGTGGTGAACGCCAAGCGCCAGCTCGGCCTGGTGCCGCAGGAGTTCAACTTTAACCCCTTTGAAACCGTGCAGCAGATTGTGATTCACCAGGCGGGCTACTACGGCGTTGAGCGCAAAGAAGCCATCGCCCGTAGCGAAAAGTACCTCAAACAGCTCGATCTTTGGGAAAAGCGCAACGAACGCGCGCGGATGCTCTCCGGGGGCATGAAGCGCCGCCTGATGATTGCCCGCGCGTTGATGCATGAACCGAAGCTGCTGATTCTCGATGAGCCAACGGCGGGAGTGGATATTGAGCTGCGTCGTTCGATGTGGGGATTCCTGAAAGATCTGAATGATAAAGGCACCACGATCATCCTGACGACCCACTATCTGGAAGAGGCCGAAATGCTGTGTCGCAATATCGGTATTATTCAGAACGGCGAGCTGGTGGAAAACACCTCGATGAAGGCGCTGCTTTCCAAGCTGAAATCAGAAACCTTTATTCTCGATCTGGCTCCCAAAAGCCCATTACCGGTACTGGAAGGCTATCAGTATCGTCTGGTTGATACGTCGACGCTGGAGGTTGAGGTGCTGCGCGAGCAGGGGATTAATAGCGTATTTACGCAATTGAGCGCGCAGGGAATACAGGTATTAAGTATGCGTAACAAAGCTAACCGTCTGGAAGAGCTGTTTGTCACGCTGGTACACGATCGGAAAGGAGAATCAGCATGATGCAGCTTTATTGGGTCGCGCTGAAAAGCATCTGGACCAAAGAGATCCATCGCTTTATGCGTATTTGGATCCAGACGCTGGTGCCGCCGGTCATTACGATGACCCTTTACTTTGTCATTTTTGGCAATCTGATCGGCTCGCGCATCGGTGAAATGCATGGTTTTACCTATATGCAGTTTATCGTGCCGGGCCTGATTATGATGGCGGTGATCACCAACGCCTACGCCAATGTCGCGTCATCATTCTTCAGCGCGAAATTTCAGCGCAATATTGAAGAACTGCTGGTCGCGCCGGTCCCCACCCATGTGGTGATCGCCGGCTATGTGGGCGGCGGCGTTGCCCGCGGTCTGTGCGTCGGGATTCTGGTGACGGCGATTTCGCTGTTTTTCGTCCCGTTCCAGGTTCACTCATGGGTATTTGTCGCCCTGACTCTGGTGCTGACCGCCGTGTTATTTTCGCTGGCTGGTCTGCTGAACGCGGTGTTTGCCAAAACCTTTGATGATATCAGCCTCATTCCGACCTTCGTGCTGACGCCGCTGACCTACCTCGGCGGGGTTTTTTATTCGCTGACCCTGCTGCCGCCGTTCTGGCAAGGCCTGTCGCATCTGAACCCGATTGTCTACATGATCAGCGGCTTCCGCTACGGCTTCCTCGGCATTAATGATGTTCCGCTCGCCACAACCTTCGGCGTGCTGGTGGTGTTTATCGTCGCGTTTTATATTTTGTGTTGGTATCTGATCCAGCGCGGGCGCGGGCTGCGCAGCTAATTTAGCCGTTCATGGCGCTTCGCTGCGCAGTTAAGCGAAGCGCCAGCAAACAATTTTGATTGTCATCACCGATATTTATCGCTTCCCTTGCTAAATTGTTTGCCTGCTAAGGAGGTAGGCGATGTTAGGTTGGGTGATTACCTGTCATGACGAACTGGCGCAGGAGATGCTGGATCGTCTGGAGAAAAAGTTTGGGCCGCTGACGCAGTGTCGGGCGGTTAACTACTGGCGTAATCTCAGCAGCAATATGCTGAGCCGCATGATGTGCGACGCGCTGCACGAAACTGACGGCGGGAAAGGGGTCATTTTTCTGACTGATAAAACCGGCGCGGCGCCTTATCGCGTCGCTGCGCTGATGAGCCACAAGCACACCCACTGCGAAGTGATTTCTGGTATCAGCTACCCATTACTGGAAAGTATGTATCTGCTACGTCCGTCCCTCAGTAGTGAAGCCTTCCGCCACGCGATTGTCAGCGCCGGAGGTCCTGCGGTGAGCAGCCTCTGGCATCAGCAGCAAAAAAATCCGCCTTTTCGACTACTGCATGAGCCGTACGGGAATTAAGCATTGGTATTGATGATGCTTTTGTTACAATGACGGCAGTTCTTGTCTACTGGTTCGATGCGCATGTTTGCCCGAATTCTTGCTTTACTTCTCCTGTTCACGACGCTCGGCGCCTCAGCCAGTTTGTTAAGCCAGCAGGGTGTCCCGGCACGTTATATGCAGACGACCGAAGATGCCGATATCTGGGCACAGGTGGGCAATCAGGTAGTGAGCGTCGGCCACGTGCGGGCAGGACAGATTCTGGCGGTAGTGCCGACGGCGGCGGATTACTATGAGTTTAATTTTGGCTTTGCGACCGGCTTTATTGATAAAGGCCACCTGGAGCCGGTACAGGGGAAGCAGCGGGTTGAGGACAGCCTGGGCGATCTGCATAAATCCCTGAGCAACCAAAACCTCATGACCTGGAAAGATACGCCGGTATATGATGCCCCCGCCATTGGCAGCGCGCCCTTTGGCACCCTGGCGAGTAATTTGCGTTACCCGATTATCAGCAAGCTTAAAGATCGGCTGAATCAAACCTGGTTTCAGATTCGCATCGGCAACCGGCTGGCGTGGGTGAGCAGCCTTGATGCCCAGGAAGATAACGGCATCCCCATCCTTACCTACCACCATATTCTTCGTGACGAAGAAAACACCCGCTTTCGCCATACCTCAACAACGACTTCCGTTCGCGCCTTCAGCAACCAGATGACCTGGCTACGCGACCAGGGCTATACCACGCTGAGTATGTATCAGCTTGAGGGCTATCTGCGTAATAAAGTGAACCTACCGGCGCGCTCGGTGGTGATCACCTTTGACGATGGGCTGAAGTCGGTCAACCGCTACGCGTACCCGATCCTCAAGCAGTATGGCTTTCACGCCACGGCTTTTATTATCTCGTCGCGCATTAAGCGCCATCCGCAGAAATGGGCGCCGAAATCGCTGCAGTTTATGAGTATTTCCGAGCTAAAACAGATTCAGGACGTTTTTGACGTGCAGTCGCATACCCATTTTCTCCATCGGGTTGATACCGATCGTCATCCAATTCTGCTCAGCCGCAGCTATCACAATATTCTGTTTGATTTTGAGCATTCGCGGCGGGCGCTGGCGCAGTTTAATCCGCACGTACAGTATCTCTCTTACCCGTTTGGCGGCTATAACGCCACGGCGGTTCAGGCGGCGAATGACGCTGGTTTTCATCTGGCGGTGACGACGGTAAGAGGAAAGGTGAAACCGGGGGATAATCCGTTCTTATTGAAAAGGCTGTATGTATTAAGAACGGATTCGCTGGAAACCATGTCGCGGCTGATAAGCAACCAGCCGCAGGGGTAGATCAGGCAACCTGTACCGGAATAGCTTTTGCCTGGCGCTTCATTTCGTTCTCGCCTTCAAAATAGGCCACTTTCGGCTGCCAGGCGCGGGCTTCTTCGTCAGGCATCATAACGAAGCTGGCGATAATCAGAATATCACCGACGCTCGCACAGTGCGCCGCGGCGCCGTTAACGGAGATAATTCGCGAACCGCGCTCCGCGGCGATGGCGTAGGTGGAGAAACGATTACCGTTGGTCACGTTCCAGATATGAATAGCCTCGTTTTCCAGGATGCCGGACGCATCCAGGAAATCCTGATCAATAGCGCAGGAGCCTTCATAGTGCAGGTCGGCCTGCGTGACTTTAACGCGGTGGAGTTTGCCCTGCAGCATATTACGAATCATAACGTCTACCTTTAAAGCTTAACGATAACAAAGCGGGCGTGACGTCCGCCTTGAGGAAATTCCTGGCAGTATTGCCCGATTTTTAACCCGTGTCTACCGAGCGAGCGCCACTATCTGGTTGTCGATCAAACGCGCTTCGCCGAGCCACGCCGCCATCAGGATCACCGCGCGCTGGCTGTTTTCGGTCAAATCGAGCAGCGTATCGGCGTCGCGGATCTGGATATCATCGGCGCGGAAGCCTTTTTCGTTCAGCTCCTGCCCGGCAATCGCGATAATTTCGTCAAGGTTGCGCTCGCCGGCCGCCAGTTTCTCCGCCGCGCGATTCATCACCTTATACAGCCCCGGCGCGATTTTGCGCTGCTCTGCGCTGAGATAGCCGTTGCGCGAACTCAGCGCCAGCCCGTCTTTCGCGCGCATAATCGGTACGCCAATAATCTCGATGTCGTAGCCCATATCCGCGACCATTTTGCGGATCAGCGCCAGCTGCTGGAAGTCTTTTTCGCCGAAGCAGGCGACGTCCGGCTGGATCAGGTTGAACAGCTTACTGACGATAGTGGAAACGCCGCGGAAGTGGCCTGGACGGCTGGCGCCCTCAAGCATCGTCGACAGCCCCGGGACATCGACGTAAGTCTGGCTTTCGGTACCCTGCGGGTAGATTTCCGCCGCGGCAGGCGCGAAGACCAAATCGACCTTCCGTTTGTTCAGCTTTTCGCAATCGTCCTGCAGGGTACGCGGATAGCGCGCCAGATCCTCGGCGCGGTCAAACTGCATTGGGTTGACGAAGATACTTGCCACCACGACATCCGCGCTGGCTTTAGCGGTATCAACCAGCTTCATATGGCCATCGTGCAGGTTGCCCATGGTGGGAACCAGCGCAATGCGCTTGCCCTCCTGGCGTAAACGGCGGATATGCTGGCGCAGCAGCGGCAGGGTTTCAATAATCAGCACAACAACACTCCTTAATGGAAACTGTGTTCTTCGCCCGGATACACGCCGGACTCCACTTCGGCAACATATTGCCGTACCGCGGCGCGCATGTCGCCCGCTGTGCTAAGGAAATTTTTGGCGAATTTTGGAATATGACCGCCGGTAATACCAAAAGCGTCATGCATCACGAGGATTTGTCCGTCAGTGACGTTGCCCGCGCCGATACCAATCACCGGGATGGTTAACGCCTCGGTGACGCGTTTCGCCAGTTCAACCGGTACGCACTCCAGCACCAGCAGCTGCGCGCCCGCCGCTTCCAGCGCCAGCGCATCATCAAGCAGAACTTGCCCGGCATCGCCGCGGCCCTGAATTTTATACCCGCCAAAGACATTCACCGACTGCGGGGTCAGACCGAGGTGTCCGCACACCGGTACCGCACGCTCGGCAAGCATTTTCACGGTATCCGCCAGCCAGGCGCCGCCCTCGATTTTGACCATGTTGGCTCCCGCGCGCATGACGATAGCGGCGTTCTCGAAGGTTTGTTCCGGCGTGGCGTAAGCCATAAACGGCAGGTCGGCGAGCAGCAGACAGTTCGGCGCGCCGCGGCGTACCGCGCGCGTGTGATAGGCGATGTCTTCAACGGTCACCGGCAGGGTGGAATCGTGGCCCTGCACCGTCATGCCCAGCGAATCGCCGACCAGCATCACGTTTATACCCTCATCGGCGAACAGCTTTGCAAAGCTGTAGTCGTAGGCGGTGATAGTGGCGAAGCGTTTCTTCTCCTGTTTACATTTCTGCAGCAGGGCGATAGTGGTCGGTTTCATAACGTTTCCTGATGATGAAAGTCATTTTAACCGGCATTCTAACAGCAGCATTCAGGGGGGCAATGGTTTTAGGCAACCGATTACCACGATCGCCGTAATTGCTAAAAAAGAAGGGTTATTACCAGAGGGCGGGTTTTTCTGCGCCGAGATTTGCCAGAACAGCCCGTAATGCCGTACCGTCGGGGAAACGCAGCTCGGGGGCGATTTCAAACAGCGGCCACAGCATAAAACCGCGGTTTTTCATATCGTAGTGCGGTACGGTCAGGCGCGGGCTGTTAATCACGTCATCGCCAAACAGCATGATGTCGAGGTCCAGCGTGCGCGGTCCCCAGCGTTCGGCTTTACGCGTGCGGCCCTGCTGCAGTTCAATACGCTGGGTGTGGTTGAGCAGCGCTTCTGCGGTCAGCGCGGTTTCCAGCGCGACGGCGACGTTGAGGTAGTCAGGCTGATCCTGCGGCCCCAGGGGCGGCGTGCGGTAGAAAGAGGAAACGCTTATTACCCGGCTATCGGGTATGTCCGCCAGCGCGTTAACGGCAGCGTTGACCTGCTCCAGCGGAGAGGCCAGATTGCTGCCAATCGCGATATAGACGAGCGTCATGCGCTACCTTCGCGGCGCGGCGCGCGTTTGCGCGGACGACGGTGGCGGCGGCGCGGGGCCGGATCGTCGCCTAAATCATCCAGCATATCTTTCTGATCCGGCGGCGCGGCGACCTGGAACTCGCCCCACCATTTGGTCAGACGCTGCAGCTCGCTGCTGTTTTCGGCGCCGGCGCGCAGCTCCAGCAGATCGTAGGCGGCGCGGAATTTTGGATGCTCCATCAGCTTCCACGCGCGTTTACCTTGACGGCGGGACATCCGCAGCTGAAGCTGCCAGATATCGCGCACCAGGGTAGTAATACGTTTCGGGATGGCCAGCGTGCGGCAGGCCTCGTCCAGCACGTCGTTCATCGCCAACGCGAAGGCATCGTAGTAGGCCAGTCCGCTCTCCTGCGCGATTTTCTGCGCGGTTTCCAGCAGCGGATACCAGAACATCACCGCGAACAGGAACGCCGGATTAACGCGCATATCGTTGCGAATGCGGGTATCGGTATTCTTCAGCACCTGGCTGATGATGCGCTCCATTGGACTATCGCCGCGCTCGGTGAAGTAGCGGGTAATGGTCGGGAACAGCGGCTGGAACAGATTATATTCGCGCAGCAGGATGTAGGTTTCATAACCGTCGCCGGCCTGCAGCAGCTTCAGGACTTCTTCAAACAGACGCGCCGGCGGCACATCGTGCAGCAGCGTCGCCAGGCGCGGGATCGGCTCGGCGGTCTCTTCGCTGATGCTCATACTGAGCTTCGCTGCAAAACGCACCGCGCGCAGCATGCGCACCGGATCTTCGCGATAGCGGGTTTCCGGATCGCCGATCAGACGGACGACGCCATCCTGCAGATCTTTCATGCCGCCGACGTAGTCGCGGACGGTGAAATCCGCCACGCTGTAGTAGAGGCTGTTGATGGTAAAGTCGCGGCGCTGGGCATCTTCTTCAATCGAACCGAAGATGTTGTCGCGCAGCAGCATGCCGTTCTGGCCGCGCTGGGAGGTGATGCGATCGGTGGTGTGGCCTTCATGATGGCCGCGGAAGGTGGCGACTTCGATAATTTCCGGCCCGAACATCACGTGCGCCAGGCGGAAGCGGCGGCCTACCAGGCGGCAGTTGCGGAACAGCTTACGGACCTGTTCCGGGGTCGCATTGGTGGTGACGTCAAAATCTTTAGGTTTTTTGCCCAGCAGCAGATCGCGTACGCCGCCGCCGACCAGCCACGATTCATAGCCCGCCTTGTTAAGTCTGTACATGACCTTGAGGGCATTTTCACTGATATCTTTGCGGGAAATTGCATGCTGCTCGCGCGGGATAACCGTCATATGTAATTGTTCGACGGCGGCTTCTGCCTCGCGCTCTTCACGGCTTAGCACCTTACGGCAAAAATTAGCGACTCGGGTAAAAATGGTACACCTCGTAGTGTCAGACGGACTTCAGGACAAAAAAATAGCGGCTAATCATAGCTCAGCGGAACGCATTTGAGAATGCTGGATTTGCTCCGGCCGCCAGTTCGCTATCGCGTACTCGAGTAAATCCTCAATACTGAGCGTCTGCCATTCCTGAATGACATCCTGATTAAGAAACGTTAACGCCCGCACAATTTCCGGGCGCGGATCGCCTTCAGACAGCGCCGGAGCGTGGTTTTGCTTCGACAGTTTATTGCCCTGCGCGTTGAGGGCCAGCGGCAAATGGATATAGTCCGGCGCCTGCCAGCCAAAATGCTGATAAAGCGATATTTGCCGCACCGTCGGCTCGATAAGATCGGCGCCGCGGACGATTTCGCTGACGCCCTGAAAATGATCGTCCACTACCACCGCCAAATTATAGGCGAACAGCCCATCGCGGCGGTGGATAATGAAATCTTCCCGCGCCAGCGGCTCATCGGCGACGATCGTGCCGCGCAGTCGGTCATAAAATTCGAGGACCGGACGCGTTTGCCGCAGACGCAGAGCGGCGTTTTCCGCGCCGAGGCGTAAATCGCGGCAGTGGCCGTCGTAAATACCGCCAATGCCGTGGATGCGCGCGCGGGTGCAGGTGCAGTAATAGCAGAGGTCCTGCTCGCGCAGCCAGGCGAGGTGCTCGCGATAGGCTTCGTGGCGTTTTGACTGCCAGAGTACCTCTCCGTCCCAGTGCAGGCCGTAGCGTTCTAATTGACGAAGAATGGTGTCCGCGGCGCCGGGAACTTCCCGCGGCGGATCGATATCTTCAATGCGCACGCGCCAGATACCGTTCTGAGCCCGAGCCTGCAGATAGCTGCCAAGCGCGGCAATCAATGAACCGAAGTGGAGTTCGCCGGAAGGTGAGGGAGCAAAGCGCCCGATGTAGTGTGAATCTTTCATGATATGACTAAAGCATCAGGGCGGGAGAAAGCTCCCGCCAGAGATGTGCCAGCGAAGTGAATTAGCCTGCCATCTGTTTTTCGCGAATTTCCGCCAGCGTTTTGCAATCAATGCACAGGTCAGCGGTCGGACGCGCTTCCAGACGACGGATACCAATCTCGACGCCACAGGATTCACAGAAGCCGAAATCTTCGTCTTCGACTTTTTTCAGCGTTTTCTCGATCTTTTTGATCAATTTACGTTCGCGGTCGCGGTTACGCAGCTCCAGGCTGAACTCTTCTTCCTGAGCGGCACGGTCTACCGGGTCCGGGAAGTTAGCAGCTTCATCCTGCATATGCGTTACGGTGCGATCCACTTCATCCCTAAGTTGATTACGCCACGCTTCAAGAATGCGCTTGAAGTGCGCCAGCTGGGCTTCGTTCATATACTCTTCGCCCGGCTTCACTTGGTACGGCTCCACCCCAGCGATGGAGAGAATACTCAGGGACGATGTTTTACGGTTTTGCCCTTCTTGCATGTTGCTTCTCCTTAACACGCACTATCGATCCCCGTGTTGGGGGAAAAATCAGGCCGCTATAAATAGCAGATGCTTTTCCGGATAGCAATTATCTAAACGTTACACTTGACAACCCTGTGAGGAAAAGCGTATTTGCGCTCGCGACCCGAATACTATTTAGCCGTTTATTTACCGGGGGTTAACACCACGGTAATCGGCTTATTCAGAGTCATCATCTCGGTAGAAAGTTCCGCCTTGTACGCGAGAATTTCCACCCCCTTGTTTTGCGCCTCAATCAATAGCTGTGCGTATCTGGCATCAATATGATGCGCGGGTGAGAAACGGTCGATCGCCGAGTGCAGCACGGCGAACAAAATCACCGCCCGATCGCCCGCTGCCGCCACGCTCATCAGCTCCCGCAGGTGCTTCTGGCCGCGTTCGGTAACCGCATCGGGGAAGTAACCGTATTCCTTTTCCGCCAACGTAACCGATTTCACTTCAATATAGCAGTTTTGTTGGTCATCTGCTTGTAACAGAATATCAATGCGGCTGTTTTCATCACCATACTTCACTTCGCTTTTCAGCGTGTTATAGCCCAAAAGCTCGGGAATATTTCCCGCCAGAATCGCCTCTTTCGCCAACGTGTTAGCACGTAGAGTATTAACACAAATTGTCGCACCTTCTACGGTTTCGGTTATTTCCCACGTGTGGGCATATTTGCGTTTAGGATTATCTGAAGTGGAATACCAGACGGTATCGCCCGGCGCGGCGCAGCCGGTCATGGCGCCGGTGTTGGGACAGTGCAGGGTCAGCTCGCGACCGTCGGGGGTGATCACATCCGCGAGAAACCGTTTGTAACGTTTAATGAGGGTGGCGGACCGTAGCGGGGGAGTAAACAGCATCAGCTTTCCTTGTCGAAAGGGTAACGTTCCAGCGCCTTGTAGCGGGTGCGGCCGCGGCTAAAGCTGGATTCGTAGAGTACAAATTCGTTGACCGCAAACGCCCAGCGAAATCCGGGCGGCGGAATAGCCACCGCGTGGCGCGCGTCGCGCAGCAGGGTGATATGCGGATGAAACGGCTGCGGGCTCTGATAGCAGCCGCTGCGGGCGGCCTGGGCGCGCAGCATATTCGCTAATTGCAGAACTCCGCGCGGCGGCTGACGAGTGCCCAGCCACACCACTCGCGAACGCAGCCACTGCCCGGCATCGTCAAGGGTCAGGGTAAAGCCCGGCTGGCGAATTCGTTCGGCCATCGCTGACAGCGCCCGCTGCTTATCCGCGCTCACTTCGCCAAGAAACGCCAGCGTCAGATGGAGGTTTGCCGCCGTCACCGGTCGACCCGCATCTTCGGGAAAGCTGGCGGCGCGCCAGTGAACGATCTGCCGCTGAACTTCTGCGGGAAGTTCAAGGGCGAAAAACAGCCTTTTCGGCTCGGACATGATAGAGACTCGGTAATGAATTACCGGGATGCTACAATGCTTGCCCGCAAATGTTAACCTCCGGAGCGCTTCGTGTCCTCATTGCCGGTTGCCGCCGTCCTCCCTGAACTTCTTTCTGCTCTGCGGCATGCGCCGCAGGTTCTGCTTAATGCGCCAACCGGCGCCGGGAAATCCACCTGGCTGCCGTTGCAAATCCTCGCGCAGGGTAAAATTAACGGGCGCATTATCCTGCTGGAGCCGCGGCGGCTGGCGGCGCGTAACGTGGCGCAGCGGCTGGCGGAACTGCTGGGGGAGAAGCCCGGCGAGACCGTGGGCTACCGCATGCGCGCCGAGACCTGCGTCGGGCCGAACACGCGCCTCGAAGTGGTGACGGAAGGTATTTTGACGCGGATGATCCAGCGCGACCCGGAGCTGAGCGGCGTGGGGCTGGCGATCCTCGATGAGTTCCACGAGCGCAGCCTGCAGGCGGATCTGGCGCTGGCGCTGCTGCTCGACGTCCAGCAGGGGCTACGCGACGATCTCAAGCTGCTGATTATGTCGGCGACGCTTGATAATGAGCGCCTGCAGCGTCTGCTGCCGGAGGCGCCGGTTATCGTTTCCGAAGGGCGCGCGTTTCCGGTTGAGCGGCGTTTTCAGCCGCTGGCGACCCATCAGCGTTTTGACGAGGCGGTGGCGATTGCCGCCGCGGAACTGCTGCGTAGCGAAAACGGTTCAATGCTGCTGTTTCTGCCCGGCGTTGGCGAGATCCAACGGGTACAGGAGCGGCTGGCGGAGCGGGTGGCGAGCGATGTTGTGCTGTGCCCGCTGTACGGCGCGCTGCCGCTGAGTGAGCAGCGCAAGGCGATACTGCCTGCGCCCGTCGGGATGCGCAAGGTGGTGCTGGCGACCAATATCGCCGAAACCAGTCTGACTATTGAGGGGATTCGTCTGGTGGTAGATAGCGCCCAGGAGCGCGTCGCCCGCTTTGACGCCCGCACCGGGCTTACCCGCCTGGTCACGCAGCGCATCAGCCAGGCCTCAATGACCCAGCGCGCCGGACGCGCCGGGCGTCTGGAACCGGGGATCTGTCTGCATCTGCTCGCTAAAGAGCAGGCCGAGCGCGCGGCGGCGCAGGGCGATCCGGAAATCCTGCAAAGCGACCTGTCTTCACTGTTGCTGGAGTTGTTGCAGTGGGGATGCCAGGACCCGGCGCAGCTTAGCTGGCTGGATCTGCCGCCTGCGGTTAATCTGGCGGCGGCCCGGCGTCTGCTCACCGACCTTTCTGCGCTGGAAGGCGAGCGGCTGTCGTCGCACGGGCGCAAAATGGCGGCGTTGGGCAACGATCCGCGTCTGGCGGCGATGCTGACCGCGGCGGAGGATGCCGATGGCGCCGCCACGGCGGCTAAGCTGGCGGCGATCCTGGAAGAGCCGCCGCGCGGCGGCAATAGCGATCTTAGCGCGGCGTTTGCCCGTCAGCAGGGCAACTGGCAGCAGCGGGCGCAGCAGCTGATGAAAAGGCTGACGGTGCGCGGCGGTCAGCCCGACGCCGACAGAATCGCGGCGCTGCTGGCCTCCGCTTTTGCCGACCGTATCGCCCATCGTCGCGGCCAGGAGGGGCGCTATCAGCTGGCCAACGGAATGGGGGCGATGCTCGACGCCGACGATGCGCTGGGCCGCCACGAGTGGCTGATCGCGCCGCTGCTGCTGCAGGGAAGTTCATCGCCGGATGCGCGGATCCTGCTGGCGCTGCCGGTAGAGATTAACGCGCTGATTGAGCGGTGTCCGGCGCTGGTCCAGCGCTCCGATATCGTCGAGTGGGATGAGACGTTAGGCACGCTGAAGGCCTGGCGGCGTACCTGTATCGGACGGCTGGTGATTAAAACTCAACCGCTGGCGAAGCCGTCGGAAGAGGAGCTGCATCAGGCGATGCTCAACGGCATCCGCGAAAAGGGGCTGAGCGTGCTCAACTGGACGCCGGAGGCGGAGCAGCTGCGTCTGCGCCTGCACTGCGCGGCGCAGTGGCTGCCGGAGGAGGCGTGGCCAGCCGTTGATGAGGCATCGCTGCTGGCATCGCTTGAGCAGTGGCTGTTACCGCAGATGACGGGCGTCCATTCTCTGCGCGCGCTGAAGGCGCTGGATGTGCGTCAGGCGCTGCAAAACTGGCTGCCGTGGCCGCTGCGCCAGAAGCTGGACAGCGAGCTACCCACGCACTATACGGTGCCGACCGGTAGCCGCATCGCGATTCGTTATCACGATGATAACCCTCCGGCGCTGGCGGTGCGGATGCAGGAGATGTTTGGCGAGGCGACGACCCCGACTATCGCCCAGGGGCGGGTGCCGCTGGTGCTGGAGCTACTGTCGCCGGCGCAGCGCCCGCTGCAGATCACCCGCGATTTAGGCGCATTCTGGCAGGGGAGCTACCGCGAGGTGCAAAAAGAGATGAAAGGGCGCTATCCGAAGCACGTCTGGCCGGACGATCCGGCCAATACCGCCCCGACCCGGCGCACCAAAAAATATTCGTAACCGGTTATTTTCCCGGAGGCGGTGCTACGCACCTGGCCGGGCTACCGGTCCGCAGACGGCGGGGAACCCGTAGCCCCGGTAAGGCGTCAGCCGCCACCGGGGGGGAGTATGCGAAGCCTCGGTAGGAACGGCTTCCCGGAGGCGGTGCTGGCGCACCTGTCCGGGCTACCGGTCCGCAGACGGCGGGGAACCCGTAGCCCCGGTAAGGCGTCAGCCGCCACCGGGGAGAGTATGCGAAGCCTCGGTGGGTACGGCTTCCCGGAGGCGGTGCTGGCGCACCTGTCCGGGCTACCGGTCCGCAGACGGCAGTGAACCCGTAGCCCGGTCAGCGCAGCGCCACCGGGAAGATGGGGGGGTAAATTTGGCTCCACAAAAAGATGCCGCCGCCCGCCAGCGCCAGCCAGGGCCCGAAGGCCAAAGGCTGCTGGAGCGACTGCCGGATTATCAGGCGCTGCAGCAGCGTCCAGACCAGGCCGCTGGCGGAAGCCAGCAGCAGCGTCTGCGGCAGCGGCTGCCAGCCGAGCCACGCGCCGAGCGCCGCCAGCAGCTTAAAATCGCCGTAGCCCAGCGCCTCTTTACCAGTCAGCAGGCGGAATACCCAGTACACCGACCACAGCGATAAATACCCGGCCATCGCGCCCACGACCGCCTCCGCCAGCGGCACGTAAGTCGCGCTAAGATTGAACAACAGCCCGGCCCACATCAGCGGTAGCGTCAGCCCGTCCGGCAGCAGCTGCGTTTGCGCGTCGATGGCGGCGAGGATCAGCAGCAGCGACAATAAAATCAACCCGCCCAGCAGCGGCACGCCCGGCGCCATCAGGTATCCCGCCAGCACAAACAGCGCGCCGGTCGCCAGCTCCATCAGGGGATAGCGAGGCGAGATCGGCTGCCCGCAGCAGCGCGAACGCCCCTTAAGAAACAGGAAGCCCAGCAGCGGAATATTGTCCCGCCAGGCGATGGGCTCACGGCACTGCGGACAGAACGACGCGGGAAAACAGAGATTGATTCCCTCTGCCTGCTCCATCATCAGCGGCAGACGGTGGATAACGACGTTAAAAAAGCTGCCGAACGCCAGTCCGGACAGGAATAAAAAGCTGCCCCAGAGAAACGGGTATTGCGCGGCGAACTCGGGTAATAACGCGATGTTTTCGACCATTATTTTTTCTCCTCGGATAGCCACTCTCCTTGCCACCGCCACGGTATGCGTCCCTGCTCATCTTTACGGCCGTTTTGCGCGACCAGCAGCGTCAGCAGCGCCGGGGCCGCCTGACGAGGTTGCAGCGTACCGTTAAACGTATAGCGCCCGTCGGGCGCCAGAACGCCCTGTCCAGCGAGGCTAAGCTGATGGGAGTCCTGGGTCAGGGCGACAGCCAGCGCACCCGCCGGGGTACAGCTTAATTTGCCGTTGACCTGGGCCAGTTCGAGCAACCCGGCGGGGGAGCTGAGCGCCGCATCTTGCCACTGCACGGCGCTCGCGGCTATCCGCCGGCAGCCGTTGGCGTTAAAGCTGGCCTCCGGCAGCGTCAGCGCCAGCTGGCCGCGGGCTTCCAGCGGCATACCCAGCGCCAGCCGCTGGCTGATTAAACGGGCCGGAATCACGAGCCGTCCCTCGCGCACCACAAACTCGTTCAGGCCGTGCAGCCAGGCCTGGCCGCGCAGGCCGGAGGGATCGTTAAAACGGATATGCCAGCCGGGAAGCCAGGTCGAGAAGCCAAACTCCCAGCGTAAATAGGCTAATTCAACGCCGCGCCAGCTGGCCTGAAGGGCTTCTCCCTTCCACAGGGTGCCCGACGTTTGCGCGAGCCGCGCGCCGTCCGGCAGCGCCAGGGCCAGCAGACGCGCCGGCGCGCTGAGCAGCAGCCAGAAGAGATAGATCGCCGCCAGCAGCAGGCCGATAGTGAGTCTATTTTTCATCGCTGCGCTCCAGCACCAGCGTATTGACGGTCACCCAGCCGGGCTGCTGCGCTACGGCGGTCACCGCCAGGGTGGCGGTGGTCATCCCCGCCTGCCCCAGCGCGTCCAGCCATGCCATCAGCGCCTGGAAATCGGCGGGCTGCACGGTAAGGCTCAGGCGGGAGCCCTGCGGCTGCAGGCGAACGATGGTGAGACCGTGACGGGCGGTTTCGCGCATAATCACCGTCGAGGGTTCTTCCGGCGCGGTGGGCGGCTTCTGATTGCGAAGCTGACGGAGAAGGGGCGTCTGCTGGCGCATCCACTGCAGGCTGGCCTGCTCCCTGGCCAGCGTTTGCCGCCACTGCGCCTCGCGGTTTTGCCACGGCTGCCATAACGTGTAATAGACCAGGCCGATGAGCAGTACCACGGCCATCCCCAGCAGCAGACGCCGTTCGCGGCGCGTACGCTGTTGCCATAAGGCGAGCAGGTTATGCATCGTTCCCCTCCAGCGTCAGGCGCCCTTCAATACCGTCGGCGCGCGGCTTCATCTCGCCGGTCTGCACGCGAAACCTCGCCCGCGCCCGCTGGCTGAACTGCTCCAGGGCCTGCGAGGAAACGGCGGATATCTCCAGCTGCAGCGCGTTGCGCGCGGCGTCAAAGCTCAACGTCCGCAGGCGGATGCCCGGCGTGTCGTCGATGATTTGCTGCAGCGCGCCGAGCCGCGAGATAAGCGCCGGCCGGGCGCCCGCGTTTTTCATCTGCCGCAGATGCTGCTGCATTTGCAGGCGCGGGTTGACGACGTTCTTTTCCGTTTTGAACCACTGGCGGTAAAAATCACGGCTGGCCTGCACGGCGGCGTCGGCCTGCTGTCCCAGCATGAGATGATCGTGGAGGCAATTACTGCTCCACAGCAGCAGTAGCGCCAGCGCCGCGACGATTACCGGGCGCCAGCGTCGTGGCGTCGGCTGCCGGCGGCGTTTTGCGGCAAAATCGCCCTGGCGTAAGCAGATTCTGCGCGCATCGGGATTGGCCGCCGCCAGCTGCAGCAGATCCTGCGCCGGGAGAGGCTGCCACGGCGCGGCGATATCCGGCGGCGGCGAGTAGCAGGCGATGGGCGCGAGGTCTTGCCAGTGGGTCAGCAGCTGGTCGAGCCATACGGTTTCCACCGCCATTCCGCCCCACGTATCACAGCGAAACAGCCACTGCTCGCCGCAGCGTACGGCGCTCCAGCCGGTGGGACTGTGCGGCAGCGCCAGGACATCCGGCGTCAGGGCCAGTACGCTCAGCCCGAGGCTCTCGCACCAGGCCTGCCAGGCGCGCATCTTTTCCCGCCCGACCACCGCCACGGCGCAGTCGGTTTTGTGCTGGTGGAGCAAGGCAAAGTGGCTCTCCTCAACCTCCGTCGCCAGCTGTTCTTCGAGTAAAAACCCCAGCGCCTGCTGCGGTCTTCTGCGCGCCCCGGCGGGCAGAGCGACGCGATGAAATGCGCAATCGCTGGCGGGCACCAGTACCCAGGCCGGATGGCGCTGCGCCAGTAGGCTGAGCGTCGGATCGCCAGCGTCAGGATGCCACTCGCCAGTCTGCGCCGTGTCGCCCGGCGCGGCCAGCCGCCATATCGCCGTCGCGGCATCGGGATTGAGGCGAATAATCAGCACGGCGGCGGAAGAGGTATGGTGGTTATTCATCGGCTATCCAGTAGATTCCGTAGCGCCGCTGGACGACGCCGAAGGTACGCCCCTGCTTTTGCAGGAGGCTGCGTTGCTGATAGCGGGCGTTGCCCATCACTACGCTGAAGGTGGCGATAAAACGCTCGCTGTGAACCGCCAGCCACGGGCGCGCGGCGGCGGTATCGGTTTTTTGTAATGCCGGCTGCGACAGGAAGGCGGCGACGCTGCTCCAGCCGGTGGCCGCGCGGGCCTGCAGCAGCTGCCGGGCTTCGACGAGGGTGAGTTCAGCGGGGAACAGCGCCGCCAGCAGCGCGGCCCGATCGGGCTGCAGGGTATTGACGTTCACCTGCAGCGTCTCGTCCGCCAGGGCGCAGACGTAGGGCAGCAGGCGCTGATAGAGCGCGGCGTCCATCCCGGCCAGCAGACGCAGCTCGCTGACGTCCTGCAGCGGCTGATTGCCGGTCAGATAGCCGGGGGATTGCGCCATATAGACCTCGTCTTCCGCGCCGTTCAGCAGCGGCTGGCGATCGTCATCGACCCAGTCGCGCAGGGCGGCAGTGAGCTGTAAGGCGCGCAGCGGCTCGCTGCCGAGGTTTTCCAGCAGGCGGGTAAAGATCTGTGCGGGGTAAGGTACTGCGGCGCTTTCGTCGTCGCCGCGCTGGTTAATGGCGTTGAGGTTGAAGCAGGCCTGAGCGTCGGTAATTGTGGCGTAGATCTCGCCGTCATTGACCGTGAAGCGGCGCCCCTGCTGGGCCCAGTTCTGCGCCAGGTGGGTCTGGTTCGGAGAGTCGAGCGCGTCGCGTTGCAGCAGCGCCGCCGCCAGGGTTTCCGCCCCCAGCGCGTACCATTTGGCCTGCAGGTGATCGAGGGTGGTGGCGGTCTGCTGGTACATCCGGGCGCTGCGCTCGGTCATGGCGCTCGCCAGCACCATCATCAGGGCGAGGATCAGCAGCACCATGAGCAGGGCGACGCCGCGCTGGCGGTGGTTCATCGGCTGTCTCCCGGCGTAAGCAGAAACAGCCGGCGGATCTCGCCGTACGGCTCCAGCGTCAGGGTGACTTCCAGCCCCTGCGGCAGCGTCTGCGCCTGCTGCCATTCGTCCTGCCAGCGGCCGCTGGCGTAAAAACGCAGGCCAAACGCCCGCACGTCGCGCAGCACAATAGTCACCGTTGGCTGGCTACCGGGCAGCGGGTCCTGCTGGTCGTAGTTCAGACGTTCCAGCTGGCTGCCGCGCAGGCGGTAGCTGACGTTCTGAATTTCCGAACGCGGCAGGAGCCCCAAAGGATTGGGCCAGCCGTTGCGGCTAAAGGCGATGGCCCCGTCATCGCTGCCGAGCTGAAAGCGCCCGGCAAAAAACAGGCTTGCGCTGTCGCGGCTGCGGCGGGGAATGATTTGGCTAAAGTCCGCCGCCATCTGGCTGAACGTTTGCTGTAACGCCTGCATGCGCCCGCTCTTATCGCGGGTGAGCGTATCGGCGCGCATCACGTTTTGCAGCACCGTGACCGCGGCGACGCTGAGCGCGGCGAGAATGGCCAGCGCCAGCAGCATTTCGACGAGGGTAAAGCCGCTTGAGCGCCGGATCATGGCGATGTCACGTAGGTGCGCAGCGAAGAGACGGGCGTCTTATCGCTTTTGGCGTGGCGAACCTCGACGTCCAGCGCCCGCAGCTGAGGCAGATCGGTCTCCACCCCCTGCCAGCGAATGTGCCAGCTGACGCCTGCCGCCTGCAGCGTGGTTTCCGACCAGCTCAGCGCGGGCCAGCGGTTTTCCAGCCGGAGCTGTACCAGTTGATTGTCCGCCAGCCAGCTAGCGAGGGTTTTCTCCTCCATGCGTCCCAGCTGGCGGGTTTGCTGGAGCGTCGCCTGCATCACCGCCAGCCCGGCGAGAGCGAAGACCACCAGGGCGACCATGACTTCAATCAGCGTCATACCGGACTGCTTTTTCATTGCGCCTCCTGCGGTTCGGGCAGGCTTTCGCCGCGGGCGTTAAACGCGATACCCGGCGCCTCGCCGAGGGTCAGCCGGAACGGCGTCATCTCGCCGCCGGGAAAGATCAGCACATCGGGATTGTCGCCCGGCGTCCAGGCTTCGCCCTGCGCCAAAGCGAGGTTCAGCTTGCCTCCGGCGATGCTGCCCGAAGTGGCGACGCGTCCGGCGCGCAGCGGCAGCCAGCGATAGCCGCTCCAGCCGTCGTCGGCGGGGGCCGGATCGGCGCCATCGCGGGCCTCCAGAACCAGAAACTGCCAGCGGTCTGGGTGCACCGAGACGCCAAAGAACTGGCCGGTTTGCAGCCCGCGCTGCTGGACAAAGCGCAGCTGCGCTTCAAAGCGCGCCAGCGTCTGCGCCGCGCTATCGTCGCGCGAGGCGGGGAAAGCCAGCAGCACCATGCCCGCGCTGACCCCCATCAGCAGCAAAATGAGCATCATCTCCAGCAACGTAAAGCCGCGCTGTCGCACTATTTCTTCCCGATCGTCCAGTTGCCGATATCGTCATTGCTCTCCGGCACGCCGTCCGGCCCGAGGCTGAAAATATCCACCTGACCATGCTGGCCGGGGCTCAGCAGCTGGTAATCGCTGCCCCAGGGGTCCTGCGGCAGACGGCGGATATAGCCGCCTTCGGGATAGTTGCGCGCGTGCGGCTCGGCGGATGGCGCGCTGACCAGCGCCTGCAGCCCCTGCTCGGTGGTGGGATAGCGGCTGTTGTCCAGTTTGTACATGTCCAGCGCGCCCTCGAGCGCCACAAGATCGCTGACCACTTTTTGCCGGTCGGCCTTTTCCTTGTTGCCCATCAGGTTGGGCACCACGAGGCTGGCGAGCACGCCGAGGATAACAATCACCACCATGATTTCCAGTAAGGTGAATCCGCGCTGTCGTTGCATATTTTTCTCCATTAGAACAATCACATACTCATCAAGGTATTGAGCTGCAGTATCGGCTGCAGGATGGCGAGGACGATAAACAGCACCATGCCGGCCATCGCCACCACCAGCAGGGGTTCAAACAGGCTGAGGGCCAGCTGAATTTGTGCGCTCAGATCCCGGTCCTGGTTGTCCGCCGCGCGCTCCAGCATGCTGTTGAGCTCGCCGCTCCGTTCGCCGCTGGCGACCATGTAGCGCATCATCGGCGGGAAAAGCTGGGTCATTTCGAGCGCGCGATGCAGGCTCACGCCTTCGCGCACCGCGTCGCTGGCGGCTTCCAGCTGGCGCTTCGCCCAGGCGTTGCTCAACACATCCGCGCTGATGCGCATCGCCAGCAGCAGCGGAACGGCGCTGGCGTTGAGGATGCTCAGGGTGCGGGCGTAGCGGGCGCTGTTAACGCTGCGCGCGACCCGGCCAATTAACGGCAGGCGCAGCAGCAGCCTGTGCCAGGCCAGCCGCTTTGCCGGCTGCCGCAGCAGGTAGCGCAGCAGGAGAATGAGGAGCAAAATCGCCAGCAGCAGCCACGGCCCGGCGGCGCGCAGCATATCGCTCATCGCCATCAGCAGGCGGGTGGAAAACGGCAGCGCCTGCTTAAGGTGGATAAACTGCTCGACGACCTTCGGCACCACCGTCGACAGCAGAATGACGATCACGCTGACCGCCACCAGGGTCAGCACGATGGGGTAAATCATCGCCTGCAGCAGGCGGGCGCGCAGCTGCTGGCGCTGCTCGGTGTAGTCCGCCAGCCGGTTCAGCACGCCGTCGAGGTGGCCTGAAGCTTCTCCGGCGGCGACCATCGCGCAGTAGAGCGCGTCAAAGCAGCCCGGGTAGCCGCGTATCGCTTCCGCCAGCGAATGGCCTTCCAGCACTTTGCCGCGCACGCCGGCGATCAGCGTTTTCAGCTGCGGTTTTTCACTCTGCTGGGCCACCGCGTCGAGCGCTTTTTCCAGCGGGATCGCGGCGGCGACCAGCGTCGCCAGCTGGCGGGTGACGAGGGCGAGATCGCGGGCGCTGGTGCGGCGCATAAAGCGCGATGGTCTGCCGCCGCTGGCTGCCGGGTCGATGTCCAGCGCCAGCCAGCCCTTTTCCCGCAGCAGCTGGCGCGCGTGGCGGGCGGAGTCCGCCTGCTGGACGCCGCGCCGGGGTTTGCCCTGTTCGTCGAGGGCCTGGTAACGAAACAGCGCCATTTCAGGAAGCCTCCGCGATCGGCTGCTCGGTGACCCTTAGCACCTCTTGCCAACTGGTGATCCCAGCCAGCGCCTTTTCCCGCCCGGCGCGGCGCAGGGTCATATAATCCGTCCCCAGCTGTTGGATCAGCGTCACCTCATTTTCGCCGCGGTGGATAGCCATGCGTACGCGATCGTCCACCAGCAGCAGTTCATGGATGCCGGTGCGTCCGCGATAGCCGGTAAAACCGCACTCGGCGCAGCCCCGGGGCTGCCAGAGTGCCGTGCCGGGGGCGATCTCCATCTGGTGGGCGGCGTCGGCGTTTGCCGGTTCCTGCTGGCGACAATGTGGGCAGAGCCGGCGCACCAGCCGCTGCGACATCACCGCCAGCAGCGAGGTGGAGAGCAGAAAAGGCTCCACGCCCATATCCTGCAGGCGCGAGATGGCCCCCAGCGCGCTGTTGGTGTGCAGCGTCGAAAGCACCAGATGGCCGGTTAGCGAGGCCTGAACGGCGATTTGCGCCGTCTCGCCGTCGCGGATTTCGCCCACCAGCACCACGTCAGGGTCCTGGCGCAAAATGGCGCGCAGCCCGCGGGCAAAGGTCATGTCGACTTTCGCGTTAACCTGGGTCTGACCGATGCCCTCCAGCTCATATTCGATGGGGTCTTCAATGGTCATGATGTTGCGCTCGCGCGCGTCGAGGCGGCTCAGCGCGGCGTAGAGGGTGGTGCTTTTTCCCGAACCGGTCGGCCCGGTCACCAGCACGATGCCGTGCGGGCGGGCGATCAGCCCATCCACCTGCCGCAGCAGGGCGGGAGTCATCCCGAGGGTCAGCAGGTCGAGATTGACGCTATTTTTGTCGAGCAGACGCAGCACCACGCGCTCGCCGTAGCTCGACGGCAGGGTAGAGACGCGCACGTCGACGGCGCGTCCGCCAATGCGCAGCGCCATGCGCCCGTCCTGCGGAATGCGCTTTTCGGCGATATCCAGGCTCGCCATCACCTTAATGCGCGAAATCAGCAGTGCGGCGAGTCGGCGCTGGGGGCGCAGGATTTCGCGCAGGACGCCGTCGACGCGAAAGCGAATTTGCAGGTGGCGCTCATAGGTTTCGATATGAATATCCGAGGCTTTCTCTTTGATGGCCTCGGTGAGCATGGCGTTAATCAGGCGGATAATCGGCGCGTCGTCTTCGCTGTCCAGCAAGTCGTCGGTGTCCGGCAGCTCTTCGGCAAGGGTATACAGATCCAGCTCGTTGCCGATATCGGCCATCATGCGCCGGGCCTCGGCGGAGTCGCGCTGATAGCTCAGCACCAGCAGCTTTTCGAACGCCTCTTCTTCCAGCCGCTCGAGGCGGAACGGCATCGCGGCGACCCGGCGGGCTTCCAGCAGCGCCTGCGGCGCGGTAGCGGCGAGGCAGAAAACCTCGCAGCTTTCGCCGCTGCTCAGGAGCATCACGCTGTGCGCGCGGGCGTAGCCGAAGGGGAGCAGCGGGCGTCGTTCAGCGGCGGGGGTCATAGATTGCCTCCCAGATTGAACGCGTCGATAGCGGCGCTGACCTGACGGAACGCGGCGGTATCCTGGCGCGGGTAGATCTCCAGCAGATCCTGATTCAGCATCGCGTCGTTGTTCTCTTTGCCGCGCTGTTTGCTCTGGGCGTCGTTAAAAGCGGTGTACTGCCCGGATGAGGCCTGGCGGTACTCGTCGCGGTCGCGGATCACCGTCGGGCGGATAAACAGCATCAGGTTGCGCTTGGAGACCTTTTTGCTGGTGGAACGGAACAACGCGCCAATGACCGGAATATCGCCGAGCAGCGGCACTTTGTCGGCGGTGTCGGAGACGCTTTTATCCAGCAGGCCGCCGACGACCACCGTTTCGCCGCTGCCGACCAGCACCGCGTTATTGACCGTACGGGTATTGAAGGTCGCGCCGAGATCCGAACTGGTGCTGGAGGCGGCGTCCGCCACGCTGGAGACCTCCTGTTCGATCTCCAGCAGGACCGAATCGCCTTCGTTGATTTGCGGCTTCACCTTTAGCTTGATGCCGACGGTTTTGCGCTCGACGGTATTGAAGATGTTATCGCCGGAGGTGGTTTGCGAGCCGGTGAGTACCGGGACCTCCTGGCCGACGTTAAAGGTGGCTTCCATGTTGTCGAGGGTAACGATGCTCGGCGTGGCGAGAATATCGTTCTTGGTGCTGCTGGAGAGGGCGGTTAACAGCATCGCCCAGTTGCCCTGGTAGAAGCCGGCGGCAATACCATTGAAGGAGCTTAAGGCGCTGGCCAGCGAGCTGCTGACGGTGCCGTCTTTGTTGTACTGGTTGGCCCCGGCGATAGCGGTGGATATCGGCAGGCCGCTATTGGTGAACTGGGTCATCCCGGCGTTTTTATTGGCCCACTGGATGCCGAGGTTCAGGCCGTCAGCGTCCTGCACTTCGGCGATAATCGCCTCGACCAGCACCTGCGGGCGGCGGATATCAAGTTGGGCGATTACCCGCTCAAGGTCGTTCATTACGTCCGGTGCGGCGGTGACAATCAGGGCGTTGGTCTGGCCGTGCGCTTTGATAATGATATTTTTATCCAGCGCCGCCACCGGCTTCGCGGCCTGCTTTTCGCTCTGCATCGTGCTGCTGATACCGGTCAGCACTTCGACCAGGTCGGAGGCTTTAGCGTATTTCAGGTAGATGACTTTGGTATTGCCCTGGGTCGCCTGCTGGCGGTCGAGCTGCTTAATCATGGCGATGATCCGCTGGCGGGAGTTCGGCTCGCCGCTGACCAGCACCGCGTTGGTGCGTTCATCGGCCACCACGTTGGCGACCATCGAGCCGGGCAGCGCCGATTTGCTGGTGTCCTTGTTGAGTTCGGTCACCAGCTTGACCACATCGGCGGCGGAGGCCCAGGACAGCGGAACGGTCACTACGCTGCGGTCTCCGGCGTTATCGACGCGTTCGACAATGGTTAGCAGGCGCTTGATGACCGCCGCGCGGCCGGTCATCAGCAGGACGTTGGAGGGTTCATAGTGCACCACGCTGCCCGCGCCAGCGTTATCGTTAAGCTGGCGCAGCAGCGGCGCCAGATCGCGGGCGGCGACGTTGGTCAGGGGCACGACGCGGGTGACGACCTCATCGCCAATACCCGGCGCGGCATCGCTCGCCACCGGCACCGCGGCGGTTTTCGCGTCTTTCGAACGCACCACTTTCAGGACGCCGTTATTCATATTAATTACGGCGAAACCGTAGACATCAAGGACGCTGAGGAAGAACTGATAATATTGCTCTTCGTTGAGCATATCGTAGCTGCGCACGGTAATGGTGCCGCGCACGCTGGGATCGATAATGACCGTTTTATTCAGGTTTTTACTCACCGTATTGATAAATTCCTGAATATCGGTGCCCTTGAAGCTGGCGGAAAACTCTTCCGCCGCGGCCGGTCTGAATAACAGCGCGGCGAATATCAGCAGCGTCAAGGAAAATGAGCGGATAACGTTGGCGATGATCAATTATTCATCCCTCAGGGCTAGATAAATATCGTTTTTCTGGCCGTCGCGTTCAACGGTAAGGGTTATTTCAGTTAATTCCGGCAGCTGGGCTAATACCTGGCGGGCCTGCTCTTTATCGCGTAAATCCAGACCGTTGAGGGCTATCGCCAGATCGTTTTCCCGGAGACCCGACTGGCGAAATAGCGCCGGGTCTTTGCCCGGGTTCAGGCGATATCCGCTGAGTTTGTCGTTAACCATGACCGGCGAAATATTGAGGTAATGAAGAATATTTTGCGGCTGCGCGCGGAGCTCCTGCGCCAATTGGCGGGCTGGCGGCGCGGCGCTATTTTTGCCGACGGCGGGCGGGTCGTTAAACAGCGGGATAGCCTCATTTCTGCCGCGGTAATTAACAATCAGGCGGTCGGGGGAAATGGCGATGATTTTCGCCTCTCCGCCCGGCGTATTATCGCCAATACCGAGGCTAACCTGTTGATTCCCTTTCATCATGATAGCGATGGCGCGGGACGGGTCGGTGCTGGCGAGCAGGCCGGTAACGCGCAGTCTGAGCGCCGAAACGGGCGCCTGGTCGAGGTTGCCGCCGGGCGCGGAGGCGGAGGTTTTCTCCGCAAGGCCAAACAGCGTAAAGCGCGGCAGCGCCGTTTCCGCGGAGGTGGCTGCGGGCGACGTCATATCGGCAGAGCTCAATGCGTTATCCGTAAAGTTTACCGGGAGAATTATTTTCCAGGTTAATTGCGCGAGCTGCTGGCAGATAAAAAATAATATGATGGAGGTCACAATATGAGGCGCGTAATTAATTATTTTTTTATTTGGTATTGTTAATCTCATCACGGAATTATGCATTTTTATTCCTTTGCTCATTCTATTTCCCTCAGCAAAAGGTACCGCCCTACCGATATGGGTGGGGCATTTTTTATTTTTGAGCGTGCTTATTGCGGGAATCTGCGTAGGTCGCTGCGAATCATAAAGAGTTTGGCTATTGCGGTCGTCATTCCCTTTTTATTTTTTCTCCTCCGGCCGCCTACGCCCCCGGAGGAGGAGTGAATGGATGATTGAACCTAAGAGAGCAAGAATATCTAATTATCGACGCTTTAAAGATATGCTCGTCATTTCTTCATGGGGCTTAAGTGCGCCAGGAATAGTTTCGCGTATATAACACTTCATATAATTTAATCAGCATGTATAGGGACTATCGAATGCTCAGATATACCCGTAATGCCCTGGTTCTGGGATCGCTGGTTTTACTTAGCGGCTGCGATAACGGATCCTCTTCTTCTTCCTCTGGAAATCCCGACACTCCTGATAATCAGGATGTGGTTGTACGTTTACCTGACGTTGCGGTGCCCGGCGAAGCGGTCACGGCGGTAGAAAACCAGGCGGTCATCCACCTGGTGGATATTGCCGGGATCACCAGCAGTAGCGCGGCGGACTACAGCAGCAAAAACCTCTATCTCTGGAACAATGAAACCTGCGACGCGCTGAGCGCGCCGGTGGCCGACTGGAATGACGTCAGCACCACGCCGAGCGGCAGCGATAAATATGGCCCGTACTGGGTGATCCCGCTCAACAAAGAGAGCGGTTGTATCAACGTCATCGTTCGTGACGGCACCGATAAGCTGATCGATAGCGACCTGCGGGTGTCGTTTGGCGACTTCACCGATCGTACGGTATCGGTGATCGCCGGTAACAGCGCGGTCTATGACTCCCGCGCCGACGCCTTCCGCGCCGCTTTTGGCGTCGCGCTGGCCGAAGCCCACTGGGTCGACAAAAATACGCTGCTGTGGCCGGGCGGGCAGGATAAGCCCATCGTGCGCCTCTACTACAGCCACAGCAGTAAAGTGGCGGCCGACGGCGAAGGCAAATTTACCGACCGCTACCTGAAGCTGACGCCGACTACCGTCAGCCAGCAGGTCAGCATGCGCTTCCCGCACCTTTCCAGCTATGCGGCCTTTAAGCTGCCGGACAACGCCAACGTTGACGAGCTGCTGCAGGGCGAAACGGTCGCCATTGCCGCCGCAGAGGACGGGATCCTGATTTCCGCCACCCAGGTGCAGACGGCGGGCGTCCTGGATGACGCCTATGCCGAAGCGGCGGAAGCCCTGAGCTACGGCGCGCAGCTGGCCGACGGCGGCGTCACCTTCCGCGTTTGGGCGCCGACTGCCCAGCAGGTGGATGTGGTGGTCTACAGCGCCGATAAGAAAGTCATTGGCAGCCATCCTATGACCCGCGACAGCGCTTCCGGCGCGTGGTCATGGCAGGGCGGCAGCGATCTGAAAGGCGCGTTCTACCGCTATGCGATGACGGTTTATCACCCGCAGTCGCGTAAGGTTGAACAGTACGAAGTCACCGACCCGTATGCGCATAGCCTGTCGACCAACTCGGAGTACAGCCAGGTGGTCGATCTCAACGACAGCGCCCTGAAGCCTGACGGCTGGGACAACCTGACGATGCCGCACGCCCAGAAGACGAAAGCGGATTTAGCGAAGATGACGATCCATGAATCGCATATTCGCGATCTCTCCGCCTGGGACCAGACCGTTCCGGCCGAACTGCGCGGTAAATACCTTGCGCTGACCGCCGGCGACAGCAATATGGTGCAGCATCTGAAGACGCTCTCCGCTTCAGGTGTGACGCACGTTGAGCTGCTGCCGGTCTTCGATCTGGCGACGGTGAACGAGTTCAGCGACAAGGTCGCCGATATTCAGCAACCGTTCAGTCGCCTGTGTGAAGTGAACAGCGCGGTGAAAAGCAGCGAGTTCGCCGGATACTGCGACAGCGGCTCCACGGTGGAAGAGGTACTGAATCAGCTTAAGCAGAGCGATAGCCAGGATAATCCGCAGGTGCAGGCGCTGAATACGCTGGTGGCGCAGACCGACTCCTACAACTGGGGCTACGATCCGTTCCACTACACGGTTCCGGAAGGATCCTACGCGACCGATCCGGAAGGCACGACGCGCATCAAAGAGTTCCGCACCATGATTCAGGCGATCAAGCAGGATCTGGGGATGAACGTCATTATGGACGTGGTCTACAACCACACCAACGCCGCGGGTCCGACCGATCGCACGTCGGTACTGGATAAGATCGTACCCTGGTACTATCAGCGTCTGAATGAAACCACCGGCAGCGTCGAATCCGCCACCTGCTGTTCCGACTCCGCGCCGGAGCATCGGATGTTCGCCAAGCTGATCGCCGACTCGCTGGCGGTATGGACCACCGATTATAAAATCGATGGTTTCCGCTTCGACCTGATGGGCTATCACCCGAAAGCGCAAATTCTGTCGGCGTGGGAGCGCATTAAGGCCCTGAACCCGGATATCTACTTCTTCGGCGAAGGCTGGGACTCTAACCAGAGCGATCGTTTTGAAATCGCCTCGCAGATCAACCTGAAAGGTACCGGTATCGGCACGTTCTCCGATCGCCTGCGCGATTCCGTGCGCGGCGGCGGCCCGTTCGATTCCGGCGATGCGCTGCGTCAGAACCAGGGCATCGGCAGCGGCGCGGGCGTGTTGCCAAACGAACTCGCCAGCCTGAGCGATGACCAGGTCCGCCATCTGGCCGATCTGACCCGTCTGGGGATGGCCGGTAACCTCGCTGACTTTGTGATGATCGACAAAGACGGCGCGGCGAAGAAAGGCAGCGAAATTGACTATAACGGCGCGCCTGGCGGCTACGCCGCAGACCCGACGGAAGTCGTCAACTATGTTTCGAAACACGACAACCAGACGCTGTGGGACATGATCAGCTACAAAGCGTCCCAGGAAGCCGATCTGGCGACCCGCGTTCGCATGCAGGCCGTTTCGCTGGCGACGGTGATGCTGGGGCAGGGGATCGCGTTCGATCAGCAGGGCTCTGAACTGCTGCGTTCGAAATCCTTTACCCGCGACTCCTACGACTCCGGCGACTGGTTCAACCGCGTGGATTATTCCCTGCAGGATAATAACTACAACGTTGGTATGCCGCGCATCAGCGATGACGGCAGCAACTATGAGGTGATTACTCGCGTCAAAGAGATGGTTGCCACCCCGGGCGAAGCGGAGCTGAAGCAGATGACCGCGTTCTACCAGGAGCTGACCGAGCTGCGGAAATCCTCGCCGTTGTTCACATTGGGCGATGGCAGCGCGGTAATGAAGCGCGTTGATTTCCGTAATACCGGTTCCGACCAACAGGCCGGTCTGCTGGTGATGACCGTGGATGACGGGATGAAAGCGGGCGCCAGCCTGGATAGCCGCCTTGACGGTCTGGTGGTGGCGATTAACGCCGCGCCGGAAAGCCGCACGCTGAATGAGTTTGCCGGTGAAACGCTGCAGCTGAGCGCGATCCAGCAGACGGCGGGCGAAAACTCGCTGGCAAACGGCGTGCAGATTGCCGCTGATGGCACCGTCACTCTGCCGGCCTGGTCCGTTGCGGTGCTGGAACTGCCGCAGGGCGAAGCCCAGGGCGCCGGGCTGCCGGTAAGCAGTAAGTAAAACCTTAACCTCCCGGCCCGCGGCGTCAAAACCCCGGGCCGGGATGGCGTGTCTTGATGAAGGAGAAGCCGGTGCTTGTTCGCCCGCAAGAGCCGTACCCGCAGTCCGAGCCCCCGGCGGCGGTAGGAAGAATGGTGCAGATCCCCTACGTGACCGTACCGCTGTACGCCGCGCTGCTGATTGCGCTCGGATGGTTCGGCGGCGAGCAGTGGCGGAACAAGCCCGAGCCGCAGCCGATGAGGCAGTCGGTAGCCCATGCGGCGTTAGTCCCGCTGAATCAACCGGCGGTCAAAGCTGCCGTGGCGCCGGTTAACGCCGGGCCCGAAATTCAGGCTGAACCGGAAATAGCGATAGATGAAGATAACCTGCCGCCTCTGCGCTACAGCGCGCACGTCTATGCTTCACTGGCGGATAAACGCAGCATTGTATTAAACGGACAGTCCTGGAAGGAGGGCGACTCGCCGCTGGCGAACCTGGTTATCGAGCAGATTCAGCAGGACCTCACCGTATTTAGCTTCAACGGTAAAACGTTTACCCTCGCGGCGCTGGATGACTGGCCGGGCGGGGCGATTGAGGAGAGTCCGCAGGCAGAATAAAATAGCGCTGGCGGAATATAAATAAGCGCTATTTATTGTCGCGCAGGCTATCAATAAAGGGCGCCAGCTGGCGATTAAACTGGCTGCATTTTGTCGCTTCCGGGGTACTGTCCTGCTGGAGCTGTTGATATAGCTGCGCGCTGCGCTGGCTTAAAAGATTCGCGTCAATATTCGCCCATCCGCGCTTTTTACCCACGTTTATTGCCGCACGGTTAATCGCTTCATCGGCGGGCAGATCGCTGCGGTTGCACTTATTCTTCAGATAGCGCGCCCCGGCGGCGACGGAGGCAAGCTGCTCTAACTGGGCCTGACCGCTCACGGCAGGACTGAGGGTTGTCGGGCGATTTTGCTGACAACCTGAGAGCAGGACGACCGCCATCAGCGGAAATAGAATAAAGTTGCGCATAATATATTAATCGGAAAAATTAATTGGCTGACAGTTTAACAAATATTTATCCGTAGTCATCAGAAAATCTGCCAAATTAACAATGTTAAGCCGCTCGCGTTTTTATCATTGCGCGCTTTTAAATTTCTTTTTCTTTCATCTGCGTTATTTCTTTTTGCTGGCGGAAATACTATTTTCCGGCGTTACCGTTCCGCTTTCTTTTGGCGGTATGCAGAAGGAGACGGGCGGACATGTTTATGTTGTTAAAAAACATAATAATTTCCCTTTTGTTACCTGATGAGCATGTAAAATGCTGGTTAAGAATGTCACGGTTTAGTGCTATCCTGTATCGCCTGGACAATCAGTTCCGTGTCCCGAACTATTCTGTCGATGAAGCCGGTAACAATGTGATTTGTATGGTGAATTTTTAAAGTGAAAATCATGCGAGCGACATGATAACGCGTCGCGCAGTTCATAAATGGTCGCCTGAAAGCCAAAACGGTCGGGCGTCAATTTGAGAGATTTCTTCTTTCCCCCAATCGGGGAAACATTGAGAATCAGGCTTTTACGCCTGTAAGTTGCGGAGAAAAAGCATGGCGGGAGATGACCGCGAGCCGATCGGACGTAAGGGGAGACCCTCGCGCCCGGCAAAACAAAAGGTAACTCGCCGTCGGGTTCGGGAAGAGGACTACGACGACGATTACGATGATGACTATGAGGATGAAAAACCGATGCCGCGGAAAGGAAAAGGCAAAGGCGGTAAACCCCCTCGTCGTAAACGGGCCTGGCTATGGCTGCTGATTAAGATTGGGGTCGTCTGCGCGGTGTTGATTGCCGCCTATGGCGTCTACCTCGATCAGAAAATCCGTAGCCGCATTGACGGTAAAGTCTGGGATCTGCCCGCCGCGGTCTATGGCCGGATGGTCAACCTTGAGCCGGATATGCAGATCAGCAAAAACGAAATGGTGCGTCTGCTTAACGCCACGCAGTATCGCCAGGTGAGCGCGATGACGCGCCCGGGCGAATATACGGTACAGGCCAACAGCATCGAGATGATCCGCCGTCCGTTCGATTTCCCGGACAGTAAAGAAGGACAGGTGCGCGCGCGTCTGACCTTCAACGGCGATCGCCTGGATACCATCGAGAATATGGATAATAACCGCCAGTTCGGTTTCTTCCGTCTCGATCCGCGCCTGATCACCATGCTGCAATCGGCCAACGGCGAACAGCGTCTGTTTGTTAAGCGCAACGGCTTCCCGGATCTGCTGGTCGATACCCTGCTGGCGACGGAAGACCGCCATTTCTACGAACACGACGGCATCAGCCTCTACTCGATTGGCCGCGCGGTGCTGGCGAACCTGACCGCCGGGCGTACGGTGCAGGGGGCGAGTACGCTGACCCAGCAGCTGGTGAAGAACCTGTTCCTCTCCAGCGAACGTTCCTACTGGCGTAAGGCTAACGAAGCCTATATGGCGCTGATCGTTGATGCCCGCTACAGCAAGGATCGTATTCTTGAGCTGTATATGAACGAAGTGTACCTCGGTCAGAGCGGCGATAACGAGATCCGCGGCTTCCCGCTGGCGAGCCTCTATTACTTTGGCCGTCCGGTGGAAGAGCTGAGCCTCGATCAGCAGGCGCTGCTGGTGGGGATGGTAAAAGGCGCGTCGGTCTACAACCCATGGCGTAACCCAAAACTGGCGCTGGAGCGACGCAACCTCGTGCTGCGTCTGCTGCAGCAGCAGCAGGTTATCGATCAAGAGCTGTATGACATGCTGAGCGCGCGTCCGCTGGGCGTACAGCCGCGCGGCGGGGTTATCTCTCCGCAGCCGGCGTTTATGCAGATGGTGCGCCAGGAGCTGCAGGCGAAACTGGGCGACAAAGTGAAAGATCTCTCCGGCGTGAAGATCTTCACCACCTTCGACTCAGTCGCGCAGGATGCGGCGGAAAAGGCGGCGACGGAAGGTATTCCGGCGCTGAAGAAACAGCGTAAGCTGCCGGATCTGGAAACCGCGATGGTGGTCGTCGATCGCTTCACCGGCGAGGTGCGGGCGATGGTCGGCGGGGCGGAGCCGCAGTTTGCCGGCTATAACCGCGCAATGCAGGCGCGCCGTTCAATTGGTTCACTGGCAAAACCGGCGACCTATTTGACCGCGCTAAGCCAGCCGAACCAGTATCGTCTCAATACCTGGATTGCCGATGCGCCTATCTCGATTCGCCTGTCTAATGGCCAGACGTGGTCGCCGCAGAACGACGACCGTCGCTACAGCGATAGCGGTAAGGTGATGCTGGTCGACGCGCTGACGCGTTCGATGAACGTGCCGACGGTGAACCTTGGGATGGCGCTGGGCCTGCCGGCGGTGGTCGATACCTGGACTAAACTGGGCGCGCCGAAGAATCAGCTGAACGCGGTTCCGTCGATGCTGCTGGGGGCGCTGAACCTGACGCCGATTGAAGTGGCGCAGGCGTTCCAGACCATCGCCAGCGGGGGCAACCGCGCGCCGCTGTCAGCGCTGCGTTCCGTTATCGCCGAAGATGGTACCGTGCTCTATCAGAGCTATCCGCAGGCGGAGCGCGCGGTGCCGGCCCAGGCGGCTTACATGACGCTATGGACCATGCAGCAGGTTGTGCAGCGCGGTACCGGTCGCCAGCTGGGCGCGAAGTATCCGGGCCTGCATCTGGCGGGTAAAACCGGGACCACCAACAACAACGTTGATACCTGGTTTGCCGGTATTGACGGTGGTCAGGTGACCATTACTTGGGTGGGTCGCGATAATAACCAGCCGACCAAGCTGTACGGCGCCAGCGGCGCAATGTCCATTTACCAGCGCTATCTGGCAAACCAGACCCCGACCCCGCTGGTGCTGACGCCGCCGGAAGACGTGGTGGATATGGGCGTCGATGGCAGCGGTAACTTTGTCTGCAGCGGCGGCATGCGCTCGCTGCCGGTATGGACCACCACGCCGGACGCGCTGTGCCGCCAGGGCGAACAGATCCAACAGCAGCAGCTCCAGCAGCAGCAGGCGAATAATCCGTTCAACCAGTCCGGGCAGCAGCCGCAACAGCAGCAAAACCAGCAGCAGCAACCGCCGAAGCAGGAGAAGAGCGATGGCGTCGCGGGCTGGATTAAGGATATGTTCGGCAGTAATTAACGTTCCGCTTCATCCTTTAAGCCGACGCTTCGTCGTTTAAATGGATGCTAAAATAGTGGCCCTCTAATACCTCAGTATTAGGGGGCCTTTTTATATCGATAAATTAATTAACACCCGCTTAACTCCACACTTACCGTCTGGTTATTTATTCATCCTTTGATATTTCGTCAGGGGCATATTTCTTGCCTTGCCGCGATCGTTTCGCCTATTATGTCAGCCGTTATAATAATAATTCTCGTTTACGTTATCATTCACTTCTATTAGAGATATACCCATGGCGCGTCTTAAAACTGCTCAGCCAAATCACTCGCTGCGTAAAATCGCAGCTGTAGTAGCCACGGCGGTTAGCGGCATGTCTGTTTATGCACAGGCGGCAGTTGAACCGAAAGAAGAAACCATCACCGTAACCGCCGCTCCGGCTCCGCAGGAGAGCGCCTGGGGACCGGCAGCGACCATCGCGGCGAAACATTCGGCGACCGCAACAAAAACCGATACGCCCATCGAAAAAACGCCGCAGTCTATTTCCGTAGTGACCCGCCAGGAAATGGAGATGAAGCAGCCGACGACGGTTAAAGAAGCGCTGGCCTATACGCCGGGCGTATTCTCGACTCGCGGCAGCTCAACCACCTATGACGTAGTGACGATTCGCGGCTTCACCACGTCGACGACGGTGAACACCAACCAGTATCTGGATGGGATGAAGCTGCAGGGGAATAACTATTCTGAAGTGTCGATGGACCCCTATTTCCTTGAACGTGTTGAAGTGATGCGTGGGCCAACGTCGGTGCTGTACGGCAACAGCAACCCTGGCGGTATCGTCAGCATGGTCAGCAAGCGACCGACCACTGAGCCGCTGAAAGAAATCCAGTTTAAAATGGGTACCGATAATCTGTGGCAGACGGGGTTTGATTTCAGCGATGCCATTGATGATGACGGGGTGTGGTCGTATCGCCTGACCGGTTTGGGTCGCAGCCAGGATGCCCAGCAGCAGATGGCGAAATCGACCCGCTATGCGGTCGCGCCCTCCTTTAGCTGGCGTCCGGATGACAAAACGGACTTCACTTTCCTGAGTAATTTCCAGAGCGATCCCTATGCCGGGTATTACGGCTGGCTGCCGCGTGAAGGGACAGTGGTGCCGTATTACGACGCCAACGGTAAGGCGCACAAGCTGCCGACGGACTTCAACGAAGGCGAAGCGAATAATAAGATGTCTCGCCGTCAGCAGATGGTCGGCTACAGCTTCTCGCACCAGTTTGATGACACTTTCACCGTGCGTCAGAATCTGCGTTATGCGGATGTCCATACCCTGTATCGTTCAGTCTACGGCAACGGATATACGCCGACAGGCAAAATCAACCGCGCGTATGTTCGCTCCGATGAGCATCTCAATACGTTCACCGTTGATACCCAGCTGCAGTCTGATTTCGCAACCGGCGTGGTAGGGCACACTCTGTTAACCGGCGTGGATTATTCGCGCATGCGTAATGATGTTAAGGCCGACTACGGGACGGCTTCCGCGATTGACATGCAGAACCCGCAGTATGGCAATCCAGACGTCAGCGTTAACTTCCCCTATTCGGTGCTGAACCGCATGGAGCAGACCGGCCTGTACGCGCAGGATCAGATGGCGTGGGATAAGTGGGTGATGACGCTGGGTGGCCGCTACGACTATGCGATGGCTTCCACCCTGACGCGCCCTGCGAATACCCTCGCCAAAAATCACGATCAGCAGTTCACCTGGCGCGGCGGCATTAACTATCTGTTTGATAATGGTATCTCGCCATACTTCAGCTACAGCCAGTCCTTTGAGCCGGTTTCCGGATCGTCGCGGGATGGCAAACCCTTCGATGCTTCCCACGGCGAACAGTACGAAGCCGGCGTGAAGTACGTACCGAAGGATATGCCGGTTGTGCTGACCGCCGCGGTATATCAACTGACCAAAGATAAAAACCTGACGGCGGATCCGAACAACTCCTCGTTCAGTATCCAGACGGGCGAAATCCGCTCACGCGGGATTGAGCTGGAGGCGAAAGCGGCGGTTAACGCCAACGTCAACGTGACGGCTTCCTATACCTATACCGACGCCCAGTACCAGCATGACACCACCTTTAACGGCAAGCGTCCGGCGGAAGTGCCGCGCAATATGGCGTCGCTGTGGGCAGACTACACCTTCCACGAAACCGCGCTGAGCGGCCTGACGGTGGGCGCCGGGGCGCGCTATGTCGGTTCAACGGTAAGCTATTACAAAAACAATACTTCGACGGGAAAAAAAGACGACTCCTTCAACGTCGCGGGCTACGCGTTAATGGATGCTACCGTGAAATATGATCTGGCGCGCTTTGGTCTACCGGGTTCGTCGATCGGGGTCAACGTCAACAACCTGTTCGATCGCGAATACGTTTCCAGCTGCTACAGCGAATACGCCTGCTACTGGGGCGCTGAACGCCAGGTTGTGGCGACCGCGACTTTCCGTTTCTAACCACTTAACGGGCGCGGTTCGCCGCGCCTCTGACCAGGTTCCGTTATGCAGGAAAACATTCCGCACTCCGATACGACGTTTTCACTGGACCGCGTGACCTTCCGCGTGCCCGGCCGAACGCTGCTGCATCCTCTGTCGTTAACTTTCCCGGCGGGAAAAGTCACCGGCCTGATTGGCCATAACGGCTCCGGCAAATCAACGCTGCTGAAAATGCTTGGCCGCCATCAGCCGCCGTCGGATGGGGATATTTTGCTCGACGGCCAGCCGCTCGACAGCTGGGGCAGCAAAGCGTTTGCCCGCAAAGTCGCCTATTTGCCGCAGCAGTTGCCACCGGCGGAAGGCATGACGGTGCGTGAGCTGGTGGCGATCGGCCGCTACCCGTGGCACGGGGCGCTGGGGCGTTTTGGCGCGGCGGATCGGGAGAAAGTGGAAGAGGCGATTGCGCTGGTCGGGCTTAAACCGCTGGCCCAGCGGCTGGTGGACAGCCTCTCCGGCGGTGAACGCCAGCGCGCGTGGATTGCCATGCTGGTGGCCCAGGATAGCCGCTGCCTGCTGCTTGATGAACCGACCTCGGCGCTGGATATCGCCCACCAGGTGGATGTGCTGGCGCTGGTTCATCGCCTCAGCCAGCAGCGCGGGCTGACGGTGATCGCCGTCCTGCATGATATCAATATGGCGGCGCGCTACTGCGACTATCTGGTTGCGCTTCGCGGCGGTGAGATGATCGCTCAGGGAACGCCCGCGGCGCTGATGCGCAGCGAAACCCTGGAACAAATTTACGGCATCCCGATGGGGATCCTGCCGCATCCGGCTGGCGCAGCGCCAGTAAGTTTTGTCTATTGATGGAAAACCTCACATTCATCACGCGGCGGCGCCTGCTGACCGCGATGGCGCTGTCGCCGCTGCTATGGCAGATGCGCGGCGCGCGGGCGGCGGAAGTGGATCCGCAGCGTATTGTCGCGCTCGAATGGTTGCCGGTAGAGCTGCTGCTGGCGCTGGGCGTCACGCCCTACGGCGTTGCCGATATCCCTAACTACAGGCTGTGGGTCAATGAACCGGCGCTGCCTGATTCGGTGATTGACGTTGGGCTGCGCACCGAACCCAATCTGGAGCTGTTGACGCAGATGAAGCCGTCGTTTCTGGTCTGGTCGGCAGGATATGGCCCGTCGGCGGAAAAGCTGGCGCGTATTGCGCCCGGACGAGGATTCACCTTCAGCGACGGCAAGCGTCCGCTGATGATGGCTCAGCAGTCGCTTAGCGAAATGGCTGCCCTGATCGGCAGGCAGCAGGAAGCGAAGCGCCATCTGGCGGAATTTGACGCGCTGATGGAGAGCCTGCGTCCGCGCTTTGCCCGTCGCGGCGATCGCCCGCTGCTGATGATTACCCTGCTTGATACCCGCCACGTGCTGGTCTTTGCGCAGAACTGTCTGTTCCAGGAAGTGCTCGACCGCTTTGCCATCAACAATGCCTGGCAGGGCGAGACCACCTTTTGGGGCAGCGTCACCGTCGGTATTGACCGGCTGGCGGCCTACAGAGACGCCGACGTTATCTGCTTCGATCACGGCAATGCGCGGGAGATGGCGCAGCTCACGGCGACGCCGCTGTGGCAAGCGATGCCGTTCGTTCGCGCAGGGCGTTTTCAGCGCGTCCCGGCGGTGTGGTTCTATGGCGCGACGCTATCGGCGATGCATTTTGCCCGCGTGTTGGCCGATGCTCAGGGAGGCCCGGCGTGAGATCGCGTATTTCGCCTTTGGCGACATCTCTGCTGTTAACTCTGCTTATCGTCGCTGCTGCGCTGACGCTGTTCAACCTCAATGTGGCGCTGCCGCGAAGCGAGTGGGGACAGGCGCTCTGGCAGCCGAGTATCGATAATATCGCCCAGATGCTGTTCCACTACAGCCTGCTGCCGCGGCTGGCGATATCGCTGCTGGTCGGCGCCGGGCTGGGGCTGGTGGGCGTGCTGTTCCAGCAGGTGCTGCGTAACCCGCTGGCGGAGCCGACGACGCTCGGCGTGGCGACCGGGGCGCAGCTGGGCATGACGGTCATCACGCTATGGGCAATCCCTGGCGTGCTGGCGTCGCAGTTTGCCGCGCTGGCCGGGGCCTGCATTGTCGGCGCGCTGGTGTTTGGCGTGTCGTGGGGCAAACGCCTCTCGCCGGTGACGTTGATTCTGGCAGGCTTGGTGGTGAGTCTCTACTGCGGCGCGCTTAATCAGCTGATGGCGATCTTCCATCATGACCAGCTGCAAAGCATGTTCCTGTGGAGCACCGGCACCCTGACGCAGACCGACTGGAGCGTGGTGCAGCGGCTGTGGCCGCAGCTGCTGGGCGGGGCGATTCTGACCCTGCTGCTGCTGCGTCCGCTGACTCTGATGGGGCTGGACGACGGCGTGGCGCGCAATCTCGGTCTGGCGCTTTCTCTGGCGCGGCTGGGGGCGTTGACTCTGGCGATTATCATCAGCGCCCTGTTGGTGAATGCGGTGGGGATTATTGGTTTTATCGGTCTGTTCGCGCCGCTGCTGGCGAAGATGCTGGGCGCTCGCCGCCTGCTATCGCGCCTGCTGCTGGCGGCCCTGATTGGCGCGCTGCTGCTGTGGCTCTCCGATCAGCTCATCCTGTGGCTGGCCCGGGTGTGGATGGAGGTCTCCACCGGTTCGGTGACCGCGCTGATTGGCGCGCCGCTGCTGCTATGGCTGCTGCCGCGCCTACGCAGCATTAGTGCGCCGGTGATGAACGGTGGCGATAAAGTGCTGGCTGAACGCCAACATGTGCTGTGGTTCGCGCTGGGCGGGCTGGCGATTCTGCTGCTGGCCATCGTCGCGGCGCTGGCTTTCGGCCGCGACGCGCAGGGCTGGCACTGGGCCAGCGGAACGCTACTGGATCAGCTAATGCCCTGGCGCTGGCCGCGCATTCTGGCGGCGCTGTTCGCCGGCGTGATGCTGGCGGTGGCGGGCTGCATTATCCAACGCTTAACCGGTAATCCGATGGCCAGTCCGGAAGTGCTTGGCATCAGCTCGGGCGCGGCGTTTGGCGTGGTGCTGATGCTATTTTTCGTGCCGGGCAACGCCTTTGGCTGGCTGCTGCCCGCCGGTAGCCTCGGCGCGGCGGCGACGCTGCTGGTTATCCTGGCTGCCGCCGGGCGCGGCGGATTTTCGCCGCACCGTATGCTGCTGGCGGGGATGGCGCTGAGTACCGCGTTTACCATGCTGCTGATGATGCTGCAGGCCAGCGGCGATCCGCGAATGGCGCAGATCCTGACGTGGATTTCCGGCTCCACCTACAGCGCGACGCCGGAGCTGGTGGTGCGCAGCGGCGTGGTGATGCTGATCCTGCTGGCGCTGGCCCCGCTCTGCCGCCGCTGGCTGACGATTCTGCCGCTGGGCGGCGAGGCGGCGAGGGCGGTCGGTATGGCGCTGACGCCGTCACGCATTGGGCTACTGCTGCTGGCGGCATGTTTGACCGCGGCCGCAACGCTAACGATTGGCCCCCTCAGCTTTGTGGGATTAATGGCGCCGCATATTGCGCGTATGATGGGATTCCGGCGTACGATGCCGCATATGGCGATCTCCGGCCTGATTGGCGGGGTGCTGCTGGTGTTCGCCGACTGGTGCGGCCGGATGATGCTGTTCCCGTATCAGATCCCGGCGGGCTTGTTGTCGACGTTTATCGGCGCGCCGTACTTTATCTATCTGTTAAGAAAACAGAGCCGGTAGCTTTTCCGCATCGCGATGCCCGCCGGGCGTCGCGATGTTATAAGCCGCTTATTGATTTTCAAAGAGTGCAGCACCTCGGAGAGGCATTGCCGGGGCTGAGCAGCCCCGGCAATCAGAGTTACAGCTTCGCGAAGGCGTTACGCGCGGCGGCAACGGTGTTGTCGATATCTTCTTCGCTGTGGGCGATGGACATAAAGCCCGCTTCAAACGCCGACGGCGCCAGATAGACGCCCTCTTCCAGCATCAGGTGGAAGAAGCGTTTGAAACGCTCTACGTCGCATTTGACCACGTCCTGGTAGCAGGTCACGGTTGGCGCGTCGGTAAAGAAAATGCCGAACATGCCGCCAACGTTATTCACCACCAGCGGGATACCGGCATCGCGAGCGGCGTCCAGCAGACCCTGGGCCAGCTGGTTGGTCAGTTCGGTTAGCGTCTCGTGCACGCCGGGCTGCGCCACTTCGCTTAAGCAGGCGAAACCTGCCGCCATGGCAATGGGGTTGCCGGAGAGGGTGCCTGCTTGATAAACCGGGCCGGTCGGCGCGAGGGCATCCATCACTTCACGACGACCGCCGAATGCGCCTACCGGCATACCGCCGCCGATGATTTTGCCAAGGCAGGTTAGATCCGGCACCACGCCGTAGTAATCCTGCGCGCCGGCCAGCGCCACGCGGAAGCCGGTCATCACTTCATCGATAATCAGCAGCGCGCCGAACTCGTCGCACAGCGCGCGCAGGCCCGGCAGAAACTCCGGCAGCGGCGGGATACAGTTCATATTACCGGCCACCGGCTCAACGATGATGCAGGCGATATCCTGCGGATACTGTTCGAACGCGGCGCGAACCGATGACAGATCGTTATAGGTGCAGGTCAGCGTGTGTTTGGCGAAGTCCGTCGGCACGCCCGGCGAGTTCGGTTGGCCGAGCGTCAGCGCGCCTGAGCCGGCCTTCACCAGCAGGCAGTCGGCGTGGCCGTGGTAGCAGCCTTCGAACTTAATGATTTTGTCACGACCGGTGAAGCCGCGGGCCAGGCGAATGGCGCTCATGGTCGCTTCGGTACCGGAGTTCACCATGCGAACCATATCCATGGTCGGGACCAGTTCGGTAACCAGCGCCGCCATTTTGACTTCCATCTCCGTCGGCGCGCCAAAGCTTAAACCGCGTTCGGCGGCTTCAATGACCGCGTTGCGGATGGCCGGGTGGTTGTGACCCAGCACCATCGGGCCCCAGGAACCGACATAATCGATATACGCTTTACCATCAACGTCGTAAAGGTAAGCGCCGTCTGCGCGCTCGATAAACAGCGGCGTACCGCCGACGCCGGTGAAGGCACGTACCGGAGAGTTCACGCCGCCGGGAATAAGTTCACGCGCAGCGTTATACAGATTTTCAGATTTGCTCATTGCCTGGGTCCTGGTTCGTGAAAAATGTTTTGTCGACTATTCTAAGTTATTCCAGGAAGGTTATGAAAGTTTTGCCCAATTGAAACAATGAGGTCGCGGCGCATTTTTTTGACGACGGCGCTTGTCCGGTTGGCTAGAATGCCCTTCTTTCTATTTGTATTACTCATCATTGATAATGGCATGAAAGCAGAAAATCCCTCTTCTTCAGCACATCAGTTCGTACGCGTTCGCCGCAGCGATGCCGTGCGTCGGTTGATTCAGCGTGATAAGACGCCGCTGGCGGTGTTATTAATGGCCGCCGTTGTCGGAACGCTGGCGGGGTTGGTCGGCGTCGCGTTTGAGAAAAGCGTCAACTGGGTGCAGAACCTGCGTATTGGCGCGCTGGTAGAGGTGGCTGACCACTGGTTTCTGGTGTGGCCGCTGGCCTTTATACTCTCCGCTTTGCTGGCAATGGTGGGCTATTTCCTCGTGCGGCGTTTTGCGCCGGAAGCGGGCGGCTCCGGGATCCCGGAAATTGAAGGCGCGCTGGAAGAGCTGCGTCCCGTCCGCTGGTGGCGCGTGCTGCCGGTGAAGTTTATCGGCGGCATGGGTACGCTGGGCGCGGGAATGGTGCTGGGACGCGAAGGGCCGATGGTCCAGCTTGGGGGCAACCTTGGGCGTATGGTGGTGGACGTGTTCCGCATGCGTAGCCCGGAAGCGCGCCATACGCTTCTGGCCACCGGCGCCGCGGCGGGGCTCTCCGCCGCCTTTAACGCGCCGCTCGCCGGGATTCTGTTTATTATTGAAGAGATGCGCCCGCAGTTTCGCTACAACCTGATCTCCATTAAAGCCGTATTTACCGGCGTGATTATGGCCACCATCGTTTTCCGTATCTTCAACGGCGATAAAGCGGTTATCGAGGTTGGTAAGCTCAGCAATGCGCCGGTCAACACCCTGTGGTTGTATTTGATCCTCGGGATGATTTTTGGCTGCATTGGCCCACTGTTTAATACGCTGGTGCTGCGTACCCAGGACATGTTCCAGCGGATCCACGGCGGCAATATCAAAAAGTGGGTGCTGATTGGCGGCCTGATCGGCGGCAGCTGCGGCGTACTGGGGCTGATTCAGCCAACGGCATCCGGCGGCGGGTTTAACCTGATCCCTATCGCCGCGGCGGGCAATTTTTCCGTTGGCCTGCTACTGTTTATTTTTATCGCGCGGGTGATCACCACGCTGCTCTGCTTCTCTTCCGGCGCGCCCGGCGGTATCTTTGCGCCGATGCTGGCGCTGGGGACGCTGCTGGGGACGGCATTTGGTATGGCGGCGACCCCGCTGTTTCCGGCGTATCATCTGGATGCAGGAACCTTTGCCATCGCCGGTATGGGCGCGCTGCTCGCCGCCTCGGTTCGCGCGCCGTTGACCGGCATCGTTCTGGTGCTGGAGATGACCGATAACTATCAGCTCATTTTGCCAATGATTATTACCTGTCTCGGCGCAACACTATTGGCACAATTCCTCGGCGGTAAGCCTTTATACTCGACAATCCTGCAGCGCACCCTGGCAAAACAAAAGGCGGAGCAGGAAGCCAGGGCGCAGCCGGTCGGCGGGGAGAATACTTGAACGATTTACTCGGGTATTGGATAATGGCTCAAAAGGTCGGGTTATTCTTTAACCGGTCAGAAGTATCAATGGGAGCATAAAATGAGTGATGACGTAGCGTTGCCGCTGGAGTTTACCGAAGCCGCAGCGATTAAAGTAAAAGACCTGATTGCTGATGAAGACAATCCCAACCTGAAACTGCGCGTATATATCACCGGCGGTGGCTGCAGCGGTTTCCAGTACGGTTTTACCTTCGACGATCAGGTTAACGAAGGCGATATGACTATTGAGAAGCAGGGCGTCGGCCTGGTGGTTGACCCAATGAGCCTGCAGTATCTGGTCGGCGGCGCCGTCGATTATACCGAAGGTCTGGAAGGTTCGCGTTTTATCGTGACCAACCCGAATGCGAAAAGTACCTGCGGCTGCGGCTCCTCGTTCAGCGTTTAAAGATAGCGCGGCCCCCCCAGCCTCTCCCACAGAGAGAGGGAGCCAACGCGAAAAACGGTAACGTTAAGGTTACCGTTTTGCTTTTATTACCGCCCATTCTCATCAAGCGCAAAAGTTGGCAGCTTCAGGTGCCAGCGGATTGCCGCCAACCTGATGACCAGCGTGACCACCATACCTATCATCGCCGCGTTTTCTAACGGAACCTGAAAAGTGTAGTACGCCGTCGCATGCACGATGCCGCCAACGATGCAGGCCGTGGCGTAGATTTCCGTACGCAGTATCATCGGGATTTCGCGCGCCAGCACATCGCGGATGATCCCCCCGCCGACGCCGGTGACGACGCCCATACAGACGGCCACCAGCGGCCCGCTATGGGCAATAAAGGCTTTGTTGACGCCGATACCGACAAACACCGCCAGACCAACGGCGTCCAGCACCGGCAGTACCCATTTGGGTAACCGGCGCGGCTGGCGCACCAGCAGGATAGTGAACATGCTGGTGACCATCGCCACCACCAGATCGGTAGGATCTTTAACCCAAAATACCGGGCCGTTAGCAAGGGCCATATCGCGAATAGTCCCGCCGCCCACCGCAGTTACCACGCCTAATACCAGCACGCCGAAAGGGTCCATGCGCAGCTTTCCAGCCAGCAGGACGCCGGAGATGGCAAACACGGCGGTGCCAATAATATCCAGCCAATAGACAAGCATCGTCAGTTCCCACTTATAGTCTATCCCATCAGGCTATTTCATTTGCCAGTTTGGCCCTGGTCAGCGCTTACGAACCTCACGTACTGCGTGTACGCAGCGGTTGTTCCGCGCTGTCCTCCAGACTGGCTGCAACAATTGCGCCTGGTGGGATAGGTTCTGAGCACCTGGGTTAGCAGGTGGTTATTTTATCTGCTCGAGCGCAGTACAGAGTTGTTTTGCGGCGAGGATAATACGTGGGCTCGCGCGTTCAAACCAGTCGCCATGTAGCGCAATAAACGAAATTTTTAGCTGATTCTGCCAATAGCGCTCAACGGCGGGAAGTTGACTGGCGTCGCCGGCGATGACAATGGCCTGAGGCTGCCTTGCCAGTACCTGTTCACGGCTCACCTGCGGCCAGGGAACCCGGCTGGCGGCAAAAATGTTTTCTCCACCGCACAGGGTCAGAACCTGATCCTGAATCGATCCTTTGCTGGTGGTAAAGAGCGGGCTGGCGCCGAACTGTAAAAAAACGCGTTTTTTCGGCCCGCTCGCATAGCGGGCTTTTAAGGTCTGGTACTCGTCCTGCATTTTCTGCGCCGCTTGCCGCGCCTTTTCCGGCTGCGGGCTCCACTGCGCCAGCTGGCGAAGCGTTGCGATAATGTCTTCAATGGTCGACGTTTCGACCCAGATGACTTTTATCCCGAGCGAGCTAAGCTGATTCACCTGACGTTCAGCGTTGCCGCCGCGCCACGCCAGCACCATGTCGGGCTTGAGGGCGACGATACGTTCCAGATTCATTCCTTGCCAGCTGGAAACCTGCTCTATTTTTGCGGCTTCAGGGGGATAATCGGAGTAGCTGCTGACGCCAACCGGCGTAATACCGGCGGCAAACGCCAGTTCAGTATTGGCGGGAGAGAGCGTAATCACCCGCGGCGCGGCGAAAAGCCATGCCGGGGCGAGCAGCATCAGGACGGCAAGCGCCGCGTTGAGCGACTTAGCCACGGGCCAGGTGCTGCACCAGGTTTTCCACCATCAGGGTGGATTGCTTCGCGGCAACGGCGAGAAACTCGTCGAAGCTCAGGTGCGACTGCTGGTCGGCAACATCAGAGATCGCGCGAACGACAACAAACGGTACGCCATAGTTGTGGCAGACGTGCGCGATGGCGGTGGCTTCCATTTCTACCGCAACGGCCTGGGGGAAGTTGTGGCGGATTTTTGCGAGGCCAATAGAACCGTTGATGAAGGCGTCGCCGCTGACGATCAGTCCGCGTACCGCATTCAGGTTCAGCGCCTTGATGCAGGTCTCCGCGGCGGCAATCAGCTTATCATCGGCTTTGAAACCGGCAGGGCAGCCCGGCAGTTGGCCATACTCATAGCCAAACGCGGTGACGTCCGCGTCGTGATAGCGCGTTTCGTCGGAAACGACGATATCGCCGACTTTCAGGGTTGATGCCAGACCGCCCGCGGAACCGGTGTTAATAATCACATCCGGCTTGCAGTGCTCCATCAGCAGGGTCGCACCCATGGCGGCGGCCACTTTGCCAATACCCGATTTCAACAGAGCGACGTCAATACCCTGAAGCTGGCCGGTGTAGATTTCGCTGCCGCCGATAGTGAGGGTCTGGCGGTTGTCGATTTTGTCGCGCAGAAGGGTAACTTCTTCTTCCATTGCGCCAATAATGCCGATTTTCATAGATTTACTCGCGATATGTGGGTTTTAGCGGCATAGTCTATCATGCGCTTAGAAGGAAACGTTATTGCTCGCTCGGGGGAGATCATGGCTAAGATCGATTTTCGCAACAAGATTAACTGGCGTCGCCGCTATCGTTCACCGCAGGGCGTTGAGACGGAGCGTGAAATCCTGCGAATTTTCGAAAGCGATCGCGGGCGCATCATCAACTCTCCGGCGATCCGCCGGTTGCAGCAGAAAACCCAGGTTTTCCCGCTGGAGCGCAACGCCGCGGTGCGAACCCGTCTGACCCACTCCCTGGAGGTTCAACAGGTTGGCCGCTATATCGCTAAAGAAGTGCTGAGCCGCCTGAAAGAACAGAAGCTGCTGGAGAGCTACGGGCTGGATGAGCTCACCGGGCCGTTCGAAAGCATCGTTGAAATGGCCTGCCTGATGCACGATATCGGCAATCCGCCTTTTGGCCATTTTGGCGAGGCGGCCATTAACGATTGGTTCAGCCAGCGGCTTTTCCCCGGCGATGCGGCCAGCCAGCCATTAACTGACGATCGCTGCGTGGTCGCGGCGTTGCGCCTGCAGGAAGGCGATAGCCAACTGAACGAGCTCCGACGCAAGGTTCGCCAGGATTTATGCTGGTTTGAAGGCAATGCCCAGGGCATTCGCTTAGTGCACACGCTGATGCGAATGAATCTGACCTGGGCGCAGGTGGGCTGTATTCTAAAATATACGCGTCCGGCATGGTGGCGCGGGGAACCGCCAGCCAGCCACAATTATTTAATGAAAAAACCTGGTTATTATTTAGCCGAAGAGGGCTATATTGCGAGGTTACGTAAAGAACTGGATCTGGCCCCTTACAATCGCTTCCCATTAACGTGGATTATGGAAGCTGCGGATGACATCTCATATTGCGTCGCCGATCTTGAAGATGCGGTAGAAAAACGCATCTTCAGCGTAGAGCAGCTTTATCAGCATCTCTATGAAGCCTGGGGCGTTCACGAAAAAGGCTCTTTGTTTAATCAAGTTGTCGAAAACGCCTGGGAGAAATCGCGTGCGAATTCTCTTAGCCGGAGTACCGAAGATCAGTTTTTTATGTATTTACGGGTGAATACGCTCAATAGACTGGTACCCTACGCGGCGCGGCGGTTTATTGATAATCTGCCGAAGATTTTTAGCGGTGATTTTAATCATGCTCTGCTTGAGGACGACAGCGATTGCAGCCAACTGCTTGAGCTTTATAAAAATGTTGCGGTAAAACATGTATTTAGTCATCCTGATGTCGAGCAGCTGGAGCTGCAGGGCTATCGCGTTATCAGCGGTTTGTTGGATATCTACCAGCCGCTGCTAAAATTATCGCTGGATGAATTTAGTCTGCTGGTGGAAAAAGAGCGGGTGCGCAGTTTACCGATTGCATCGCGTCTCTTTCAGAAACTTTCAACCCGCCATCGGTTAGCTTACATAGAGGCCGTAAATAAGATTTCGCGCAATAATCCGGAATTTCCGGTGCTGGAATATTATTATCGCTGTCGTCTCATTCAGGACTATATCAGCGGAATGACCGACTTGTATGCATGGGATGAATATCGACGATTGATGGCCGTAGAATAAGGGTAAGTTTTGTAAAGACGGACAATAAATTTTTACTTTTACCAAAACTTCATTCCGGAACTTCGCGCTATAAAATGACTCTGATAGTCACCAACACAGCAACTATTCGTTATCTGAAATCGAGATTGAAACATATGAAAAAAACCACGTTAGCAATGAGTGCCCTGGCTCTGAGTTTAGGTCTGGCGTTGTCCCCTCTCTCTGCGAGCGCGGCGGAAACAGCTTCTTCGGCGACTAATGCGCAGCAAATGCCAAGCCTGGCCCCGATGCTGGAAAAAGTGATGCCGTCGGTCGTGAGCATTAACGTTGAGGGGAGCACCACCGTTAATACGCCGCGAATGCCGCGTAACTTCCAGCAGTTCTTTGGCGATAATTCGCCGTTCTGTCAGGATGGTTCTCCGTTCCAAAGCTCTCCGTTCTGTCAGGGCGGCGGGCAGGGCGGCGCGCCGGGTAGCGATGGCGGCCAGCAGCAGAAATTTATGGCCCTCGGTTCCGGGGTGATCATCGATGCCGCTAAAGGCTATGTCGTCACCAACAACCACGTAGTGGATAACGCCACCACGATCAAAGTTCAGCTGAGCGATGGACGTAAGTTCGACGCGAAAGTGGTCGGTAAAGACCCGCGTTCTGATATTGCGCTGATTCAGATTCAGGATCCGAAAAACCTGAGCGCGATTAAGCTGGCGGACTCTGATGCCCTGCGCGTTGGTGATTACACCGTAGCGATCGGTAACCCGTTTGGCCTGGGCGAAACCGTCACCTCGGGGATCGTCTCCGCATTAGGTCGTAGCGGCCTGAACGTTGAAAATTATGAAAACTTTATCCAGACCGATGCGGCGATTAACCGCGGTAACTCCGGCGGCGCGCTGGTTAACCTCAACGGCGAGTTGATCGGTATCAACACCGCGATTCTGGCGCCGGACGGCGGTAACATTGGTATCGGCTTCGCGATTCCGAGCAACATGGTGAAAAACCTGACCGATCAGATGGTCAAATTTGGCCAGGTTAAACGCGGTGAGCTGGGTATCATGGGGACCGAGCTGAACTCCGAACTGGCGAAAGCGATGAAAGTCGACGCTCAGCGCGGCGCTTTCGTCAGCCAGGTGATGCCGAACTCGGCGGCCGCTAAGGCGGGCATTAAGGCCGGCGACGTGATTACGACTCTGAACGGTAAGTCGATCAGCAGCTTTGCCGCGCTGCGTGCCCAGGTGGGCACCATGCCGATCGGCAGCAAAGTCGAGCTTGGCCTGCTGCGTGACGGTAAGCCGGTGACGGTGACCGTTGAGCTGCAGCAAAGCAATCAGAATCAGGTTGATTCAAGCACTATCTTCAACGGTATTGAAGGTGCTGAAATGAGCAACAAAGGCCAGGACAAAGGCGTTGTGGTGAGCAATGTGAAAGCGGGAACGCCGGCGGCGCAGATTGGCCTGAAGAAAGGCGATATTATCGTTGGCGCTAACCAACAGCCGGTGAAAAATATCGCCGACCTGCGCAAAATCTTTGATGCCAAACCGTCGGTTCTGGCCCTCAATATCCAGCGCGGCGATACGTCGATTTATCTGCTGATGCAGTAATTCTTGACGGTTCGCAAAGCCCCTTTTCTCCTTGTGGAGGAAAGGGGCTTTTTTATTGCTGCTGGACCTTTCCTTTTTCGTTCTGTGACATCTTCCACAACTCCATACATCTTGCCCCGCCTTTGTGCGAATGCACAATGCGGCGTTTTGCCAACTCTTTTATGCTGGTAGCCTGCTCACGGGAGGGTTACATGGCTGGCTGGCATCTTGATACCAAAATGGCGCAGGATATCGTGGCGCGTACGATGCGCATTATTGATACCAATATTAACGTAATGGATGCCCGCGGGCGCATTATCGGCAGCGGAGACCGCGAGCGAATTGGTGAATTGCACGAAGGGGCGCTGCTGGTACTTTCTCAGGGGCGGGTTGTCGATATTGATGATGCCGTTGCCCGACATCTGCACGGCGTGCGTCAGGGAATAAACCTGCCGCTGCGTCTCGAAGGGGAGATCGTCGGCGTCATCGGTCTGACCGGGGAACCGGAGTCGCTGCGCAAATACGGGGAACTGGTTTGTATGACCGCCGAGATGATGCTGGAACAATCGCGGCTGATGCATCTTCTGGCCCAGGATAGCCGTCTGCGCGAAGAACTGGTCATGAACCTGATTCAGGCGGAAGAGAATACCCCGGCGCTGACCGAGTGGGCCCAGCGTCTGGGGATCGATCTCAATCAGCCGCGCGTGGTGGCGATGATAGAAGTAGATAGCGGCCAGCTGGGCGTAGATAGCGCGATGGCGGAGCTGCAGCAGCTCCAGACCGCGTTGACCACGCCGGACCGTAATAATCTGGTGGCCATTGTCTCGCTGACGGAAATGGTGGTGCTGAAACCCGCGCTGAATGCCTTTGGCCGCTGGGATGCGGAAGATCATTGCAAACGGGTCGAGCAGCTGATCAGCAGGATGAAAGAGAACGGTCAGCTGCGTTTTCGCGTGGCGTTGGGAAACTTTTTTACCGGGCCGGGCAGCATCGCCCGTTCATACCGCACCGCCAGAACCACGATGATGGTCGGCAAGCAGCGGATGCCGGAGAGCCGCAGCTATTTCTACCAGGATTTGATGCTGCCGGTGCTGCTTGATAGCCTGCGCGGCGGCTGGCAGGCCAATGAACTGGCGCGCCCGCTGGTTCGTCTGAAGGCGATGGATAACAACGGTCTGCTGCGCCGCACCTTACAGGCATGGTTTCGTCATAACGTGCAGCCGCTGGCGACCTCAAAGGCGCTGTTTATTCACCGCAATACGCTGGAATACCGTTTGAACCGCATTTCTGAGCTGACGGGGCTGGATTTAGGCAATTTTGACGATCGTCTGCTGCTGTATATTGCGCTGCAGCTCGATGAGCAGAGATAGAATATCGTTCCCGGCCGGGAGGATTAACGCCGGGAACAGGCTCAACTTATTTGTTGCGCGTCAGTTTTTCCAGATCGGATTCGATTTCGCTGATCTTATTGGTGACAACGCTTTCCAGGTGACGCAGATCGTCAAGAATCTTACGTTTCAGATCGATTTCGCTACGATCGCGCTGACAGATTTGATCCAGCTCGTCGATGATATAGCGTAGGTTAGGGCTAATTTCCTGGACTTCTTTATACCCCTGGCCCACGCCGTCGGCGACCACGGTTTTGCGCTGACGCGGATATTTGAACTTGACGCTCTTAGCGAAGAACTCGCCTTTATCCTTCTGAAAGTAGATTTTCAGAATGTCGTTGTTGGCTTCCTGCCGCAGGCTATAGCGATCGATTTCATCAGGATTGGTAATACCAAGACTTTTCAGATTATCGTACATAACGGTACCTTTGATATCATCGTAATCTTTGAATAATTAACGAAAAAATCTATCTTCGCCAGCTTAATATATAAAAAAAGCGGGATGCCTCCCGCTTTTCATACTGCTTAGTCGATGGTACGCAGAAGTTCGTTGATTCCAACCTTGCCGCGGGTTTTGGCATCGACTTTTTTGACAATGACCGCGCAGTACAGGCTGTATTTGCCATCTTTTGACGGCAGGTTGCCGGAGACGACGACGGAGCCTGCCGGAACGCGGCCGTAGAACACTTCACCGGTTTCGCGATCGTAGATTTTGGTGCTCTGGCCGAGGTACACGCCCATAGAGATAACGGAACCCTCTTCGACGATAACGCCCTCAACGACTTCGGAACGCGCGCCGATAAAGCAGTTATCTTCGATAATGGTCGGGTTAGCCTGCAGCGGCTCCAGTACGCCACCGATACCGACGCCGCCGGACAGGTGGACGTTTTTGCCGATCTGCGCGCAGGAACCGACGGTCGCCCAGGTATCCACCATGGAGCCTTCGTCAACGTAGGCGCCGATGTTCACATAGGACGGCATCAGAACCGTATTACGAGCGATAAACGCCCCCTGACGAACGGCCGCTGGCGGAACGACGCGGAACCCTTCTTTCTGGAAACGCGCTTCATCATAATCCGCGAACTTCATTGGGACTTTATCGAAGTAGCGGCTTTCCGCACCATCGATAACCTGGTTATCGTTAATACGGAAAGAGAGCAGAACCGCTTTCTTCAGCCACTGATGGGTGACCCACTGGCCGTCAATTTTTTCAGCGACACGCAGCGCGCCGGAATCAAGCAGAGAAATCACCTGGTTAACCGCTTCGCGGGTCACGGTATCCACGTTTGCCGGGGTGATGTCGGCGCGACGCTCAAAAGCGGACTCAATAACGTTCTGTAATTGCTGCATTGTTTACTCTTTCCATTTACTTAAAAAAAATACGTTACCCTTTATCGTTTGGATTGAGGGCCTCTGTCAACCGTTGTTGCACTTCTTGCTGTAGCTCATTATTAAGGGCGCGCCGGTCTGCGGTGGCGATTATAAATAAATCTTCTACTCGCTCACCAATTGTCGTAATTCGCGCCCCGTGGAGCGAAATGCCGAGGTCGGCAAACACCTGGCCGACGCGCGCTAACAGACCCGGCTGATCGAGAGCAATCAGCTCAAGAAAGGATTTCCGGTCGGTATGCGTCGGCAGGAAATTCACCTCCGTCGGCACGGAAAAATGCCTCAGCTTCGCCGCCTGACGACGGGGCGCCGGTGGCTGCCAGCTGCGCTGGCTGAGGGTTTGTTCCAGGCCCACGCGGATCATCTCGTGCCTGTCGGCGGAAAGCGGGCTGCCGTCCGGCTCAAGAACGATAAAGGTATCCATCGCCATGCCGTCGCGGGTGGTGAAGATCTGCGCATCGTGAACGCTAAGATTGCGGCGATCCAGCTCGCCGCAAACGGCGGCAAAGAGGTAAGGGCGGTCCGGACTCCAGATAAAAATCTCGGTGCCGCCGCGCGTGGCGTGGGAACTGAGCAGGATCATCGGCTTGCTGAGATCGTGCTTCAGTAGATTGCGCGCATGCCAGGCGAGCTGGTTTGGCGTATGGCGCACAAAGTAGTTGGCGCGGCAGCGGTTCCAGATTTGGTGCAGCGCCTGTTCATTGATATTTTCCATCCGCAGCAGCGCCAGCGCCTGTAGCTGATGGTGACGCACCCGCTCGCGCATATCCGGCGTGTTTTGCATCCCCCGGCGCAGCTGTTTTTCGGTGGCGAAATAGAGCTCGCGCAGCAGGCTCTGCTTCCAGCTGTTCCACAGGTTTTCGTTGGTGGCACAGATATCGGCGACGGTCAGACAGACCAGATAGTGCAGACGATTTTCCGTTTGCACCTCTTCGGCGAACTGCTTGATCACTTCCGGATCCTGAATATCGCGACGCTGGGCGGTAACCGACATCAGCAAATGATGGCGCACCAGCCAGGCGACCAGTTGGGTTTCGCGCGAGTTAAGGCCGTGAAGCTCGGCGAATTTCAGTACGTCCTGCGCGCCGAGAATCGAATGGTCGCCGCCGCGCCCTTTGGCGATATCGTGAAAGAGGGCGGCGATAAGGATCAGCTCCGGATGCGTCAGGCGCGGCCACAGTTCCACGCACAGCGGATGGCGGCTACGGGTCTCTTCTTTGGCGAAGCTCTCAAGCTTCAGCAGCACGCGGATGGTGTGTTCATCAACGGTATAGGCGTGAAACAGATCGAACTGCATCTGGCCGACAATATGCGACCATTGCGGCATATAGGCCCACAGCACGCTATGGCGGTGCATCGGCAGCAGCCCGCGGCTTACCGCGCCCTGATGGCGCAGCATACTGAGGAACAGGGTCCGCGCTTCCGGAATGTAGCAAAGCGGCTGCGTCAGATGACGGCGGGCGTGGCGCAGATGGCGAAGCGTGGTGGAGTAAATGCCGGTGATGCTGCTGTTGCGCACCATCGTATAGAACATGCGCAGAATGGCCTGCGGTTCACGGATAAACAGCGTGTCATCGCGCAGATCGATAAGCGTGCCGCGCAGTTGAAAATCATCATCAATCGGTCGCGGCTTCTCATCCTCGGTGAGCGCGAGAATCGCTTCTTCGAACAGCTGGATCAGCATTTGGTTCAGCTCGCTCACCCGACGGGTGACGCGGAAGAAATCCTTCATCATATGCTCAATCGGCTGGTTGCTTTCGCCTTCATAGCGCAGACGGCGGGCGACGCTGAACTGCCTGTCGAACAGCAGGCGATTATCGTAGCGGTTGAGCTCAAGATGTAGCGCAAAGCGAATGCGCCAGAGCTGATGCAGGCATTCGTTTAGCTCGTTGCGTTCGGCTTCGGTCAGAAAGCCGAAGCCGACCATTTCATCAAGCGAGGTGGCGCCGAAATGGCGGCGCGCGATCCACTGTAGGGTGTGGATATCGCGCAGGCCGCCCGGGCTGCTTTTCACGTCCGGCTCCAGGTTGTAGCTGGTCCCGTGATAGCGCTGATGGCGTACATTCTGCTCTTCAACTTTTGCCGCAAAGAACTTTTCCGATGGCCAGAAGCCGTCGCTGAATATGTGCTTTTGTAGTTCAAGGAACAGCGCGACGTCGCCAATAAGCAGACGCGATTCAATCAGATTGGTGGCGACGCTGAGGTCCGACAGCCCCTCCAGCAGGCACTCTTCGAGGGTGCGCACGCTGTGGCCGACTTCCAGTTTAATATCCCACAGCAGCGTCAGCAGCTCGCCGACCTTTTGCGCCTGCTCATCGGGGAGCTTTTTGCGGCTCAATATCAGCAGATCGATATCAGAAAGCGGGTGCAGTTCGCCGCGGCCGTAACCGCCGACGGCGACCAGCGCGATGTCGTTAATGGAACCGAAACCGTACTCGACCCACAGCCGCTGGAGCAGCTGATCGATAAATTCGGTACGTGCTTCAATCAATCTTTCCGCGGCAATACCGCTATCAAAAGCCTCGCCCAGCCAGCGCTGAAAAGCGTCGATAAGCGCCTTAATCGTCGCGCAATTGAAATCACTTTTTGGCCACTCGCCCGGATTTTCTGGCTGAGCGGACAGGTCAGGGGGGACAGTATTAGATAAAGAGTTGCTCATTGCGCCACCATAAGAAAAAACTATCGCCCATAAAAAATCGCCGGGAGCGATTTTTAACGTCGCCTGCGGCGGCCCAAGGGGTGACGGGCAGGACGCCCGTCATAAAAAAGCCGGCTGGCGCCGGCTTTTCATCATTCGTTGTGCGAGATTATCGCCGGGATGGTGTCATCCTTGCGTAACGTCAGTATTTCGCAGCCGTTATCTGTCACCACAATAGTATGCTCATACTGCGCAGACAAGCTCCGGTCTTTGGTTTTTACCGTCCAGCCGTCTTTCATGCTGCGGATCTCTTTTTTACCCGCGTTGACCATGGGCTCAATGGTAAAGGTCATGCCGGGTTTGAGCACCACGTTGGTTTCCGGAGAGTCGTAATGCAGCACCTGCGGTTCTTCATGGAAACCGCGGCCGATACCGTGGCCGCAGTACTCGCGCACGACGGAGAAACCTTCGGCTTCGACGTATTTTTGAATAGCCGCGCCGATAGCGCGCAGATTAATCCCCGGTTTGACCATTTTGAGGGCCAGATAGAGGCTTTCCTGGGTGATGCGGCACAGGCGCTCGCCGAGAATGGTCGGTTTACCGACGATAAACATCTTCGAGGTATCGCCGTGGAAATCATCTTTAATGACGGTGACGTCAATGTTGACGATATCGCCATCTTTCAGCAATTTGCCGTCGTCCGGGATCCCGTGGCACACCACTTCATTAATAGAGATGCAGACCGATTTTGGAAAACCGTGGTAGCCCAGGCAGGCGGAAACGGCTTTTTGTTCATTAACGATATAATCGTTGCAGATACGGTCCAGTTCGCCGGTGCTGACGCCCGGTTTTACGTAGGGTTCGATCATTTCCAGCACTTCAGCGGCCAGGCGGCCGGCAACGCGCATTTTTTCGATGTCTTCAGATGTCTTGATAGAAATAGCCATGGATTGTGTCCAGCAGTGTCGATTTTTTCGACAATAATAGATTATGTCTGAACAATGTTAACAGTCCGGGCGTCCTGCTGCCAAATTGAGAATCATTAACAGCACGCGACGTCAACAACAGTTGGTTTCCGCTCCTGTTTTGTGGTATAAAGCGCGCCGGACTTCTGTTCCATTCTCAGATACACAAGATGGACTGAAGCGACAAATCTCACTTTGTGTAACAACACACACGTATCGGCACATATTCCGGGGTGCCCTTTGGGGTCGGTAATATGGGATACGTGGAGGCATAACCCCAACTTTTATCTATAGAGGTTTTAAACATGGCAACTGTTTCCATGCGCGACATGCTCAAGGCTGGTGTTCACTTTGGTCACCAGACCCGTTACTGGAACCCGAAAATGAAGCCTTTCATCTTCGGCGCGCGTAACAAAGTTCACATCATCAACCTTGAGAAAACTGTACCGATGTTCAACGAAGCTCTGGCTGAACTGAACAAGATCTCTTCTCGTAAAGGCAAAATCCTTTTCGTTGGTACTAAGCGCGCTGCAAGCGAAGCGGTAAAAGACGCTGCTAACAGCTGCGACCAGTTCTTCGTGAACCATCGCTGGCTGGGCGGTATGCTGACTAACTGGAAAACCGTTCGTCAGTCTATCAAACGTCTGAAAGACCTGGAAACTCAGTCCCAGGACGGTACTTTCGACAAGCTGACCAAGAAAGAAGCGCTGATGCGCACTCGTGAGCTGGACAAGCTGGAAAACAGCCTGGGCGGTATCAAAGACATGGGCGGCCTGCCGGACGCGCTGTTCGTTATCGACGCTGACCACGAGCACATCGCAATCAAAGAAGCAAACAACCTGGGTATTCCGGTATTTGCTATCGTTGATACTAACTCCGATCCGGACGGCGTTGACTTCGTTATCCCGGGTAACGACGACGCAATCCGTGCAGTTAGCCTGTACCTGAGCGCTGTTGCTGCTACCGTTCGTGAAGGCCGTTCTCAGGATCTGGCTTCTCAGGCGGAAGAAAGCTTCGTAGAAGCTGAATAATAAGGCATACCCTTATTTAGTACCGTGTATAAATAGGGGCCTCTTAGCGGCCCCTTTTTCACTTTCAAATCTGTCTGGTTCCTGGAACCGGGCAGATCACATCTCCCGAGGAATAAAGAATGGCTGAAATTACCGCATCCCTGGTAAAAGAGCTGCGCGAGCGTACTGGCGCAGGCATGATGGATTGCAAAAAAGCGCTGACTGAAGCGAACGGCGACATCGAGCTGGCAATCGAAAACATGCGTAAATCCGGTGCTATTAAAGCAGCGAAAAAAGCAGGCAACGTTGCTGCTGACGGCGTGATCATTACTAAAATCGATGGCACCTACGGCATCATTCTGGAAGTTAACTGCCAGACTGACTTCGTTGCTAAAGATGGTGGTTTCCAGGCATTTGCTAACAAAGTTCTGGACGCAGCTGTTGCTGGCAAAATCACTGATGTTGAAGTTCTGAAAGCACAGTTCGAAGAAGAACGCGTTGCGCTGGTTGCTAAAATCGGTGAGAACATCAACATCCGTCGCGTTTCTTCTCTGGAAGGCGAAGTTCTGGGTTCTTACCAGCACGGCGCGCGTATCGGCGTTCTGGTTGCGGCTAAAGGCGCGAGCGAAGAGCTGGTTAAACAGCTGGCTATGCACATCGCTGCAAGCAAGCCTGAATTCGTTAAGCCGGAAGACGTTTCCGCTGAAGTGGTAGAAAAAGAGTACCAGGTTCAGCTGGATATCGCCATGCAGTCTGGCAAGCCGAAAGAAATCGCAGAGAAAATGGTTGAAGGCCGCATGAAGAAATTCACCGGCGAAGTTTCTCTGACCGGTCAGCCGTTCGTTATGGACCCGAGCAAATCTGTTGCTCAGCTGCTGAAAGAGCACAACGCTGACGTGACTGGCTTCATCCGCTTTGAAGTGGGCGAAGGCATTGAGAAAGTTGAGACTGACTTTGCAGCAGAAGTTGCTGCGATGTCCAAGCAGTCTTAATTTTCAAAAGGAGCCGCCTGAGGGCGGCTTCTTTTTGCGCCTAATGTGTAAATTCAGCCAACCGCTATAGTGGGTACGCTGAAAAGCGACGTACAATGTCGCCAGAATTAACTCATCTCATTCGTTGACAGTCTCAGGAAAGAAACATGGCTACCAATGCAAAACCCGTCTACAAACGTATTCTGCTTAAGTTAAGTGGCGAAGCTCTGCAAGGTTCAGAAGGCTTCGGTATTGATGCGAGCATACTTGACCGCATGGCTCAGGAAATCAAAGAACTGGTTGAGCTGGGTATTCAGGTTGGCGTAGTGATTGGTGGCGGTAACCTGTTCCGTGGAGCTGGTCTGGCGAAAGCGGGTATGAACCGCGTTGTGGGCGACCACATGGGCATGCTGGCAACGGTCATGAACGGCCTTGCAATGCGTGATTCTCTCCATCGCGCCTATGTGAACGCCCGCCTGATGTCAGCGATTCCGCTGAATGGCGTGTGCGATAACTATAGCTGGGCGGAAGCTATCAGCCTGCTGCGTAACAACCGCGTGGTCATTCTTTCCGCGGGTACCGGTAACCCATTCTTTACTACCGATTCTGCTGCCTGCCTGCGCGGTATTGAAATTGAAGCCGACGTAGTACTGAAAGCAACCAAAGTTGACGGTGTATTTACCGCCGACCCGGCCAAAGATCCTTCCGCGACCATGTACGATCAGCTGACCTACACCGAAGTGCTGGATAAAGAGCTGAAAGTGATGGATCTTGCGGCCTTTACCCTGGCGCGTGACCACAAACTGCCGATTCGCGTATTCAATATGAACAAGCCAGGCGCGCTGCGTCGCGTGGTGATGGGTGAAAAAGAAGGCACATTAATTACTGAGTAATTCCCGTTAGCGTCAAATACGGGTAATATTCGGCCTTACTTTTACGGGTTTATGACCCGATGGTTTTCAACATGCTCTGTGGACGGAATGCTGCGGCTGACCCGCAGCCTGAAAGACGTTGAGCATAAACATGACTATACTTAGCTCACTTTTGCAGTGGGCGACCGTCTGGTCTGTCTGAGACAAGTTTTCAAGGATTCGTAACGTGATTAGCGATATCAGAAAAGATGCTGAAGTACGCATGGACAAATGCGTCGAAGCGTTCAAAACCCAAATCAGCAAAATACGCACGGGTCGTGCTTCTCCCAGCCTGCTGGATGGCATTATCGTGGAATACTACGGCACGCCGACCCCGCTGCGTCAGCTGGCTAGCGTAACGGTAGAAGACTCCCGCACTCTGAAGATCAACGTCTTCGATCGCTCCATGAGCCCGGCCGTTGAAAAAGCGATTATGGCTTCCGACCTCGGTCTGAACCCAAGCTCTGCGGGTAGCGATATCCGCGTTCCGCTGCCGCCGCTGACCGAAGAACGTCGTAAAGATCTGACCAAAATCGTGCGTGGCGAAGCTGAACAAGCGCGCGTTGCCGTACGTAACGTTCGTCGCGATGCCAACGATAAAGTCAAGGCGCTTCTGAAAGAGAAAGAGATCAGCGAAGATGACGATCGCCGCTCTCAGGAAGATGTGCAGAAAATGACTGACGCTGCTATCAAGAAAGTTGATGCGGCGCTGGCGGATAAAGAAGCGGAACTGATGCAGTTCTGATTCTCTGCCGACACGCAGGTCTGAGCATTGCCCTGCGTAAAATCTGAAACGCCGTACAGGAGACCGTACGCTCAATTTTCGGGATTGCGTTTAGACGACTGGCCTTGTAGCCTTTGGCGCCAAGTCAAAGGCTCGGCGCCTCCGCTCTATTATCCGATAATTGATGCATAAGGGTTTGCTGGCGGCGTTTTGCTTTTTATCCTGTCTTCATTTTTCTGGACGCCTCATGAAGCAATTAACCATTCTTGGTTCGACCGGTTCTATCGGCTGCAGCACGCTGGATGTGGTGCGCCATAATCCTGATAGCTTTTCTATCACCGCGCTGGTCGCCGGGAAAAATGTCGACCGTATGGTTGAACAATGCCTGGAATTCTCCCCTCGTTACGCGGTAATGGACGATGCGCACAGCGCGGAGCTGCTGCGGGCAAAACTGCGCGAGCAGGGTAGCCGTACGGAAGTCATGAGCGGCCAGCAGGCGGCGGCTGAGGTGGCGGCGCTGGACGAGGTTGAGCAGGTGATGGCGGCGATTGTCGGCGCAGCGGGCCTGGTGCCGACGCTTGCAGCCATCCGCGCGGGTAAAACGGTACTGTTGGCGAACAAAGAGTCGCTGGTGACCTGCGGCCGTCTGTTTATGGAGGCCGTGCAGCAGTACGGCGCACGATTGTTACCGGTTGATAGCGAGCATAATGCGATTTTTCAGAGTATGCCGGAACCAATTCAACATAATCTCGGATACGCTGATTTAACCCAGAACGGCGTGGCGTCGATTCTGCTCACCGGTTCCGGCGGTCCTTTCCGGGAAACGGCGATTTCTGAACTGGCGGCGATGACGCCCGATCGGGCATGTAAGCATCCAAACTGGTCGATGGGGCGCAAAATATCTGTCGATTCGGCCACCATGATGAATAAGGGGCTGGAGTATATCGAAGCCCGGTGGCTGTTTAACGCCTCTGCGGAGCAAATGGAAGTTCTGATCCATCCGCAATCGGTGATTCATTCGATGGTGCGCTATCAGGACGGCAGCGTCCTCGCCCAGCTTGGCGAGCCGGATATGCGTACGCCGATTGCCCACACGATGGGCTGGCCAAAACGCCTTAATTCTGGGGTGAAACCGCTGGATTTCTGTCAATTGAGTCACCTGAGCTTCTCGGCGCCGGATTATGGGCGCTATCCCTGCCTGAAGCTGGCCATGGAGGCTTTTGATGTCGGTCAGGCGGCGACCACGGCGCTGAACGCGGCGAATGAAGTGTCGGTCGCGGCGTTTTTGAACGGTGATATTCGCTTTACCGATATTGCGGCGATAAACCAGTCGGTGCTGGATCTGCAGGCGCTAAATGAGCCGCAAAGTATTGATGAAGTACTGGCTATTGATGCGATGGCCCGGGTAAGCGCAGGTCAGCTCCTGGCCGCGCGGCGCAAATTCTGATACTCGTTGTGATATTTGTGGGCGCTGTGCTTCAGTGATATAGTCTGCGCCATCCGATCGTTGCATTTTGTTGTGAAAGATTACGGTGGCCGTGGCAAGACACGGCTTTTTTGCGTAAAGCTTTTGGTTGTTCTCTGCGATTGGCCGTAGCTCCGGTACCGGATAAAAATGCGTATCCAGCGCTGACCGGTGGCCCGTGTTTAGTAGCTTAGCTAATCCTTATTATGGACTTAAAACGCGTTATGTTGTCTGCTAATCAAACTGTCAGCGAAATGTTGCCTGCGCATGGGTGCCGTCATGTGGCCATTATTATGGATGGCAACGGGCGTTGGGCAAAACGGCAAGGAAAGATCCGCGCCTTTGGCCATAAAGCCGGCGCAAAATCTGTTCGTCGCGCCGTTTCTTTCGCGGCGAATAATGGTATTGAAGCGTTGACGTTATACGCGTTCAGCAGTGAAAACTGGAATCGCCCGGCGCAGGAAGTCAGTGCGCTGATGGAGCTATTTGTCTGGGCGCTGGATAGCGAAGTGAAAAGTCTGCACAGGCATAATGTGCGCCTGCGTATCATTGGCGAGACCACGCGCTTCAACGCGCGTCTCCAGGAACGTATTCGCAAAGCCGAGGCGCTGACGGAGAACAACACCGGTTTGACCCTGAATATTGCTGCGAACTATGGCGGCCGCTGGGATATCGTTCAGGGCGTACGCCATCTGGCCAAACAGGTACAAGACGGGTTGCTTCAGCCCGAGCAAATCACAGAAGAGATGCTGAGCCAGCAGGTCTGTATGCATGAACTGGCTCCCGTAGATTTAGTTATTAGGACCGGGGGAGAGCATCGCATTAGTAATTTTTTGATTTGGCAAATTGCCTATGCCGAACTTTACTTTACGGATGTTCTTTGGCCCGATTTCGCTGAACAGGACTTTGAAGGTGCACTCCATGCCTTTGTTAATCGAGAGCGTCGCTTCGGCGGCACTGAACCGGGCGGCAACAATGCCTGATGGGGGTCACTTTTGCTGAAGTATCGCCTGATTTCTGCTTTCGTCTTAATTCCCGTGGTGATAGCGGCGCTTTTTTTGCTGCCGCCCGCGGGTTTTGCCATCGTTACGCTAGTCGTCTGCATGCTTGCCGCGTGGGAGTGGGGGCAATTTAGCGGCTTCACTTCAACGACGCAGAGAGTCTGGCTGTCAGTGCTTTGCGGTCTGCTGCTGGCGCTGATGCTATTCCTGATGCCGGAATATCATTATGACGTTCATCAACCGCTGGTTGAGGGGGCGCTATGGGCATCATTTGGCTGGTGGGTCGTCGCGCTGCTTCTGGTGCTGACCTATCCCGCTTCAGCGGCCTTCTGGCGCCATTCAAAAACGCTACGTCTGATTTTTGGCGTCCTGACCATCGTGCCGTTTTTTTGGGGCATGCTGGCGCTTCGGGCCTGGCATTACGCCGATGACCATTACAGCGGCGCGCTGTGGTTGCTGTACGTGATGATTCTGGTCTGGGGCGCGGATTCTGGCGCTTATATGTTCGGTAAAATGTTCGGTAAGCATAAGCTGGCGCCGAAGGTTTCTCCGGGCAAAACCTGGCAGGGTTTTTTCGGCGGTCTGTTAACGGCAGCGGTTATCTCCTGGGCTTACGGCTGGTGGGCTCATCTGGATGTGACGCCGATGGTGCTGCTGGTATGTTCCATTGTCGCGGCCCTGGCCTCGGTACTTGGCGACCTGACCGAGAGTATGTTTAAACGCGAAGCTGGCATTAAAGATAGCGGAAATCTGATCCCCGGACACGGCGGTATTCTCGATCGTATCGATAGCCTGACCGCTGCGGTGCCCGTGTTTGCTTGCCTACTCTTGTTGGTTTTCAGGACGATTTGACGGAAGGTTTTATGCTGAGCGTTCTCTGGAATTTGGCTGCTTTTATTATTGCCCTGGGCGTGCTGATTACCGTCCATGAATTTGGCCATTTCTGGGTTGCTCGCCGCTGTGGTATCCGCGTTGAGCGTTTCTCTATCGGCTTTGGTAAAGCGCTTTGGCGCCGTTTTGATAAGCAGGGAACGGAGTTTATTATCGCCCTTATTCCGTTGGGCGGTTACGTCAAAATGCTCGACGAACGCGTTGAGCCCGTGGCGCCAGAGATGCGTCACGCCGCATTTAACAACAAAACCGTTGGTCAGCGCGCCGCCGTTATCGCCGCAGGGCCCATCGCGAACTTCCTTTTTGCCATTTTTGCCTACTGGCTGGTCTTTATTATCGGCGTCCCGGGCATTCGTCCGGTCGTTGGCGACATAACGCCCAACTCGATCGCCGCGCAAGCACAAATTGCAAAAGGAACGGAACTTAAAGCGATAGATGGCATCGAAACGCCTGATTGGGATGCAGTACGGATGGCGCTGGTGGCGAAGATAGGCGATCGGCAAACAATAGTTACCGTCGCCCCTTTCGGGACCAATCAACGCCAGGATAAAATCCTCGATCTGCAGCACTGGGCGTTCGAGCCGGATAAACAAGATCCGGTTGCCTCATTGGGCATTCAACCCCGCAGCGCGCAGATTGATACCGTCCTGGCTGAAGTACAATCTGGCTCGGCGGCGCAGAAGGCGGGTTTGCAAGCGGGCGACAGGATCGTTAAAGTCGATGGTCAACCGTTAACGCAGTGGATGACGTTTGTTAATCTGGTGCGTGATAATCCAGGTAGGGCATTAGTTCTGGACATCGAGCGGCAGGGGAGTCCCTTGTCGGTGACCTTGACGCCGGACACGAAGTCTACCAAAGGCAAAGCTGAGGGGTTTGCAGGGGTCGTACCTAAGGTCATCCCGCTGCCTGATGAATATAAGACAGTGCGTCAGTACGGGCCGTTTGCCGCCATCGCTCAAGCCACGGATAAAACCTGGCAGCTGATGTCGTTAACGGTCAGGATGCTGGGCAAATTGATAACCGGTGATGTCAAACTGAACAACCTCAGCGGGCCGATTTCTATCGCCCAGGGGGCTGGGATGTCAGCGGAATTTGGGCTGATTTATTATCTGATGTTTCTTGCGCTGATCAGCGTGAACCTTGGAATAATCAACCTGTTCCCGCTTCCCGTTCTTGACGGGGGACATCTGCTGTTTTTGGCGATTGAAAAGCTGAAAGGCGGACCGGTATCCGAGCGAGTTCAAGACTTTAGTTATCGCATTGGCTCAATATTGCTGGTGCTGTTAATGGGGCTTGCACTTTTCAATGATTTCTCTCGGTTGTAAGAGAGTTTGTTAGGAAGAACGCATAATAACGATGGCGATGAAAAAGTTGCTCATAGCGTCGCTGCTGTTTAGCAGCGCAACCGTATACGGTGCTGACGGGTTCGTGGTGAAGGACATTCATTTCGAAGGCCTTCAGCGTGTCGCTGTTGGTGCGGCCCTCCTCAGTATGCCAGTGCGTCCTGGCGATACCGTAACCGATGATGATATCAGTAACACCATCCGTGCTCTGTTTGCCACCGGCAACTTTGAGGACGTTCGCGTCCTGCGCGATGGTGATACCCTGCTGGTGCAGGTGAAAGAGCGTCCAACGATTGCCAGCATCACTTTCTCCGGTAACAAGTCGGTGAAAGATGACATGCTCAAGCAAAACCTTGAGGCATCCGGCGTACGCGTAGGGGAATCCCTCGATCGCACCACGCTTGCTGATATCGAAAAGGGGCTGGAGGATTTCTACTACAGCGTCGGTAAGTACAGCGCCAGCGTTAAAGCTGTCGTGACGCCGCTGCCGCGTAACCGTGTCGACCTGAAGCTTGTCTTCCAGGAAGGCGTCTCGGCGAAAATCCAGCAGATCAATATCGTCGGCAACCATGCATTCAGCACCGATGAACTGATTTCGACCTTCCAGCTGCGCGATGAAGTGCCGTGGTGGAACGTGGTTGGCGATCGTAAGTATCAGAAACAGAAGCTTGCAGGGGACCTTGAAACGCTGCGCAGCTACTATCTGGATCGCGGCTATGCTCGTTTCAACATTGACTCCACGCAGGTGAGCCTGACGCCGGACAAGAAAGGCATCTACATCACCATCAACATTACCGAAGGCGATCAGTACAAGCTTTCCGGTGTGCAGGTGACGGGTGACCTGGCGGGGCATTCGGCAGAAATCGAAGCGCTGACCAAAGTTGAGCCGGGCGAGCTGTATAACGGCACCAAAGTGACCAAAATGGAGAATGACATTAAGAAACTCCTCGGTCGCTACGGCTATGCCTATCCGCGCGTTCAGTCCCAGCCGGAAATCAGCGATACCGATAAAACCGTGAAGCTGCACGTTAACGTCGATGCGGGCAATCGTTACTACGTGCGTAAAATTCGCTTCGAAGGCAACGATACCTCGAAAGATGCCGTTCTGCGTCGCGAAATGCGTCAGATGGAAGGCGCCTGGCTGGGTAGCGACCTGGTCGATCAGGGTAAAGATCGTCTGAACCGTTTAGGCTACTTTGAGACGGTTGATACCGATACGCAGCGCGTGCCGGGCAGCCCGGATCAGGTTGACGTGGTCTACAAGGTTAAAGAACGTAACACCGGTAGCTTTAACTTCGGCGTCGGTTACGGTACGGAAAGCGGCGTCAGCTTCCAGGCCGGCGTTCAGCAGGATAACTGGCTCGGTACCGGCTATTCCGTTGGGATTAACGGCACCAAAAACGACTATCAGACCTATACTGAACTGTCGGTGACGAACCCGTACTTTACCGTGGATGGCGTTAGCCTCGGCGGTCGTGTGTTCTATAACGACTTCGACGCTAACGATGCGGACCTGTCTGACTATACCAACAAAAGCTATGGTACAGACATTACGCTGGGCTTCCCGGTCAACGAATACAATACGTTGCGCGCGGGTCTGGGCTATGTGCATAACAAGCTGTCCAATATGCAGCCTCAGGTATCCATGTGGCGTTATCTGAATTCGATGGGGCAGTACCCGGACAACACGAACGACAGAAACTCGTTCAGCGCTGACGACTTCACCTTCAACTACGGCTGGACGTACAACAAGCTCGACCGCGGCTTCTTCCCGACGGAAGGTTCACGCGTCAACCTGAATGGTAAAGTGACGATCCCGGGATCGGATAACGAATACTATAAAGCGACGCTGGATACCGCGACCTATGTACCGATCGATGACGATCATAAATGGGTCATGTTGGGTCGTACCCGCTTTGGTTATGGCGATGGTCTGGGCGGTAAAGAGATGCCGTTCTATGAGAACTTCTACGCCGGCGGCTCAAGCACCGTGCGTGGCTTCCAGTCCAATACTATCGGTCCGAAAGCGGTTTACTTCCCGGCCAGCAGCCGTCATGACGACGACGACAGCTACGATAACGAATGTAAGAGCAGCGCATCTGCGCCGTGTAAGTCTGATGATGCGGTGGGCGGTAACGCCATGGCGGTTGCCAGCCTTGAGCTGATCACCCCAACGCCGTTTATTAGCGATAAATATGCGAACTCGGTACGTACTTCCTTCTTCTGGGATATGGGTACCGTGTGGGATACTCACTGGGATTCAGCCGCATATGGCGGTTACCCGGACTACAGCGATCCAAGCAATATCCGTATGTCTGCGGGTATCGCAGTACAGTGGATGTCGCCGTTAGGGCCGTTAGTATTCTCCTACGCTCAGCCGTTTAAAAAGTACGATGGAGACAAAGCCGAACAGTTCCAGTTTAACATCGGTAAAACCTGGTAATGGTGTTGGCTACAATGGAATGTAAGTGCAGTTGCAGTATAGCGCTGACTATTGGCGATAACTGAGGTTATCGCCTGGCCACGCAAATAACGGTACCCCTGGGTACTCATGGGATGGTAAGGAGTTAATTGTGAAAAAGTGGTTATTAGCTGCAGGTCTGGGTTTAGCAATGGTTACTTCCGCTCAGGCGGCAGATAAAATTGCAATGGTTAACATGAACAGCCTGTTCCAACAGGTTGCCCAGAAAACAGGCGTTTCTAACACGCTGGAAAACGAGTTTAAAGGCCGCGCGAGCGAGCTGCAGCGTATGGAAGGCGACCTGCAGTCTAAAATGCAGCGTCTGCAGTCCATGAAAGCGGGCTCTGACCGTACCAAACTGGAAAAAGACGTTATGGCTCAGCGCCAGACTTTCTCCCAGAAAGCGCAGTCTTTCGAACAGGATCGCGCACGTCGTTCTAACGAAGAGCGCGGCAAGCTGGTGACTCGTATTCAGAGCGCCGTGCAGAGCGTGGCTAAAGATCAGAGCATCGATCTGGTTGTTGACTCTAATGCCGTCGCATACAACAGCAGCGATGTAAAAGACATCACCGCTGATGTGCTGAAACAGGTTAAATAAGTAATGCCTTCAATTCGACTGGCTGATTTAGCCCAGCAGTTGGATGCAGAATTACACGGTGATGGCGATATCGTCATCACCGGCGTTGCGTCCATGCAGTCCGCACAGGCGGGCGATATTACCTTCATGGTAAATCCTAAGTACCGTGAACACCTGGCCGTTTGCCAGGCATCTGCCGTTGTGATGACGCAGGATGATTTGCCTTTTGCTCATAGCGCCGCGCTGGTAGTGCGTAATCCCTACCTGACCTACGCGCGCATGGCCCAAATTCTTGATACCACGCCGCAGCCGGCCCAGGATATCGCGCCCAGCGCGGTCATCGATGCCACGGCTAAGCTGGGTAATCACGTCGCCATTGGCCCGAATGCCGTTATCGAATCCGGCGCGATCCTCGGTGATAACGTGGTTATCGGCGCCGGTTGCTTCGTTGGGAAAAATACGAAAATAGGTGCTGGCTCGCGTTTATGGGCCAACGTCACCGTTTACCACAACATTGAGATCGGCGAGAATTGCCTGATCCAGTCCAGCACGGTGATTGGCGCGGATGGCTTCGGCTATGCGAACGATCGCGGCAACTGGGTGAAGATCCCGCAGCTGGGTCGCGTGATCATCGGCGATCGCGTGGAGATTGGCGCTTGTACGACCATTGACCGCGGTGCGCTGGACGACACCGTCATCGGAAATGGCGTCATTATTGATAACCAGTGTCAAATCGCGCACAACGTAGTGATTGGCGACAACACTGCGGTTGCTGGCGGCGTCATCATGGCGGGCAGCCTGAAAATTGGCCGCTACTGCATGATTGGCGGAGCCAGCGTGATCAACGGTCACATGGAAATCTGCGATAAAGTCACCGTCACGGGGATGGGGATGGTTATGCGTCCTATCACCGAGCCAGGGGTTTACTCTTCAGGTATCCCGCTGCAGCCGAATAAGGTCTGGCGTAAGACCGCTGCGCTGGTACTGAATATTGATGATATGAGCAAGCGACTCAAAGCCATTGAGCGCAAGGTTAATCAGCAAGATTAGTGCTTCATCCAGCCACATTAAATTTTCGGCCTGTTGCATTCATGAGATTGCCGCAGGCCGTGTTATTATTGCCTTTTAGGATATTTAGACAGGAAGAGTATTTTGACTACTGACACTCATACTCTGCACATTGAAGAGATTCTGGAACTTCTGCCTCACCGTTACCCGTTCCTGCTGGTCGATCGCGTGCTGGATTTTGAAGAAGGTCGTTTTCTACGCGCAGTTAAAAATGTTTCTGTAAATGAGCCGTTTTTCCAGGGACACTTCCCTGGTAAGCCGATTTTACCGGGCGTACTGATTCTCGAAGCCATGGCCCAGGCCACCGGTATTCTGGCATTCAAAAGCGTTGGAAAACTGGAACCGGGCGAGCTGTATTATTTTGCCGGGATTGACGAAGCGCGTTTCAAACGTCCGGTCGTGCCAGGCGACCAGATGATTATGGAAGTCACTTTTGAGAAAACCCGCCGCGGCCTGACTCGTTTCAAGGGCGTTGCGACGGTTGACGGAAAAGTGGTTTGCGAAGCAACGATGATGTGTGCCCGTAGCCGGGAGGCCTGATACGTGATTGATAAAACCGCCTTTATTCATCCTTCCGCCATTGTAGAAGATGGCGCCGTTATTGGCGCTAACGTCCACATTGGCCCGTTTTGTATTGTTGGCGCTAACGTCGAAATCGGCGAAGGTACCGTACTGAAGTCTCACGTTGTCATTAACGGGCATACCAAAATTGGCCGCGATAACGAGATCTATCAGTTTGCTTCCATCGGTGAAGTTAACCAGGATCTGAAATATGCTGGCGAACCGACCCGTGTGGAAATTGGCGATCGCAACCGCATCCGCGAAAGCGTCACCATTCATCGTGGCACAGTACAGGGCGGTGGATTAACGAAGGTGGGCAGCGATAACCTGCTGATGATCAACGCCCACGTGGCGCACGATTGTACGCTGGGCGACCGCTGTATTCTGGCGAATAACGCGACCCTTGCGGGCCATGTTTCGCTGGATGATTTTGTTATCATCGGCGGCATGACCGCCGTGCACCAGTTCTGCATTATTGGCGCGCACGTAATGGTTGGCGGCTGCTCAGGCGTAGCGCAGGACGTTCCGCCGTTCGTGATTGCTCAGGGCAACCACGCGACGCCGTTTGGCGTTAACATCGAAGGGCTGAAACGCCGCGGCTTCAGCCGTGAGGCGATCACAGCGATTCGTAACGCGTACAAGCTGCTGTATCGCAGCGGTAAAACGCTGGACGAAGCGAAAGCTGAGATCGCCGAGCTGGCGGCGCAGTACCCTGAAGTGCAGACATTTACCGACTTTTTTGCCCGCTCCACGCGCGGCCTGATTCGTTAATGGCTGAATCGCGTCCCCTGACGATTGCCCTGGTCGCCGGAGAAACCTCCGGCGATATTCTTGGCGCCGGTCTTATCCGCGCGCTCAAAGCCCGCATCCCTGATGCCCGCTTTGTCGGCGTTGCCGGGCCGTTGATGCAGGCGGAAGGCTGCGAGGCCTGGTATGAGATGGAAGAGCTGGCGGTGATGGGCATTGTGGAAGTGCTTGGTCGCCTGCGTCGGCTGCTGCATATTCGCGCCGATCTCACCCGTCGATTGACCGAGCTCAAGCCGGACGTGTTCGTCGGCATTGATGCGCCTGACTTCAATATTACCCTCGAAGGTAATCTGAAGAAGCAGGGCATCAAAACTATTCATTACGTTAGCCCGTCGGTATGGGCATGGCGGCAAAAACGCGTTTTCAAAATTGGCAGATCCACCGATCTGGTACTGGCATTCCTGCCTTTCGAAAAAGCGTTTTATGACAAATTTAACGTTCCCTGCCGGTTTATCGGCCACACGATGGCGGATGCGATGCCGCTGGATCCGGACAAAGGCGCGGCGCGCGACCGTCTGGGAATCGATCGTAACGTGCACTGCCTGGCGCTACTGCCGGGAAGCCGCGGGGCGGAAGTTGAGATGCTCAGCGCCGATTTCCTGAAAACGGCGCAGATCCTGCGAGAGTATTACCCCGATCTGGAAGTGGTGGTCCCACTGGTCAACGCGAAGCGGCGGGAACAGTTCGAGCGTATCAAAGCGGAAACGGCGCCGGATCTTGCCGTACATCTACTGGATGGCCGGGCCCGCGATGCGATGATCGCCAGCGATGCCGCGCTGCTGGCTTCCGGAACGGCTGCGCTGGAATGTATGCTGGCTAAGTGTCCGATGGTCGTTGGCTATCGGATGAAGCCGTTTACCTTCTGGCTGGCGAAACGGCTGGTTAAAACCGACTATGTATCGCTGCCGAATTTACTGGCCGGGCGTGAACTGGTTAAAGAACTGCTGCAGGATGAATGTCGGCCGCAGGCGCTGGCCGAGGCGCTGAAGCCGCTGCTGGCCGACGGTAAAACCAGCCACGATATGCATGAAACCTTTCGCGCGCTGCATCAGCAGATCCGCTGCAACGCTGATGAGCAGGCGGCGGATGCAGTACTGGAGTTAGCAAAATGATGGAGTTCGTTTATCCGCATACCCATCTGGTTGCGGGAGTCGATGAAGTCGGGCGCGGTCCGCTGGTTGGCGCGGTGGTGACTGCCGCGGTTATTCTCGATCCGGCAAAGCCGATTTTGGGCCTTGCCGACTCGAAAAAGCTCAGCGAAAAGCGGCGCCTTGCGCTATTCGACGAGATCAAAGAAAAAGCGCTGTGCTGGAGCCTCGGTCGCGCGGAGCCGCATGAAATCGATGAGCTGAATATTCTACATGCGACCATGCTGGCCATGCAGCGCGCAGTTGCGGGCTTGAGCATTTCCCCTGAGTTTGTTCTTATTGATGGTAACCGCTGTCCGCCGCTGCCTGTACCTTCACTGGCGGTCGTTAAAGGCGACAGCCGAGTGGCGGAAATCAGCGCCGCGTCTATTCTGGCTAAAGTGACGCGAGATGCTGAAATGGCCGTGCTGGACCGGGAATTCCCGCAGTACGGCTTTGCGCAACATAAAGGTTATCCCACCGCTTTTCATCTGCAAAAGCTGCTGGAACATGGCGTAATCGAGCAATACCGGCGCAGCTTTGGCCCGGTGAAGCGAGCGCTGGGCCTGGCGTCCTGAACCGACACGCAAGCAATTAAGTAACGCGGAATCTGAAGATGGCTGAACCACGTTTCGTACACCTGCGGGTGCACAGCGACTATTCCATGATCGATGGTCTGGCGAAAACCGGACCGTTGGTAAAAAAGGCGGCCGCGCTCGGCATGCCTGCGCTGGCGATCACCGATTTTACCAACCTTTGCGGACTGGTGAAGTTCTACGGAGCGGGACACGGCGCCGGAATTAAACCCATCGTAGGGGCCGATTTCCACGTCCAGAGCGATCTGCTTGGCGATGAACTGAGCCAGCTGACGGTACTGGCCGCTAACAACGCTGGCTATCAGAATCTGACGCTGCTGATCTCCAAAGCTTATCAGCGCGGCTACGGCGCGGCGGGCCCGATTATCGATCGCGACTGGCTGATCGAATTAAAAGAAGGGCTGATTTTGCTCTCCGGCGGGCGTATGGGCGACGTGGGTCGTAGCCTGCTGCGCGGCAACATGGCGCTGGTGGATCAGTGCGTTGATTTTTATGAACAACATTTCCCTGACTGCTATTTTCTTGAGCTGATTCGCACCGGCCGTCAGGATGAAGAGCCCTATCTGCATGCGGCGGTGGGGCTGGCGGAAACCCGGGGCTTACCGGTGGTGGCGACCAACGATGTTCGCTTCCTTGAGCCGGGTGACTTCGACGCCCATGAAATCCGCGTGGCTATCCATGACGGTTTTACCCTCGACGATCCTAAGCGCCCGCGCAACTACTCGCCGCAGCAGTATATGCGCAGCGAAGAGGAGATGTGCGAGCTCTTTTCCGATATTCCCGAAGCGCTGCAAAACACCGTGGAGATCGCCAAACGCTGTAACGTGACCGTGCGCCTTGGTGAGTACTTCCTGCCGCAGTTCCCGACCGGGGATATGACCACCGAAGATTATCTGGTCAAGAAATCCAAAGAGGGTCTGGAAGAGCGCCTGGAATTCCTGTTCCCCGATCCGGATGAGCGGACGAAACGCCGCCCTGAATATGATGAACGCCTGGACATTGAGCTGCAGGTAATTAACCAGATGGGGTTCCCTGGCTACTTCCTGATCGTTATGGAATTTATCCAGTGGTCGAAGGATAACGGCGTGCCGGTAGGGCCGGGACGTGGCTCCGGCGCCGGATCGCTGGTCGCCTATGCGCTGAAAATTACCGACCTCGATCCGCTGGAGTTCGACCTGCTGTTCGAACGTTTCCTTAACCCGGAACGTGTCTCCATGCCCGACTTCGACGTTGACTTCTGTATGGAGAAGCGTGACCAGGTGATTGAACACGTCGCGGACATGTACGGTCGCGATGCGGTATCGCAGATTATTACCTTCGGTACCATGGCGGCGAAAGCGGTTATCCGCGACGTTGGCCGTGTGCTGGGCCATCCGTACGGCTTTGTGGACCGCATTTCCAAGCTGGTGCCGCCTGACCCGGGTATGACGCTGGCGAAAGCGTTTGAAGCCGAGCCGCAGCTGCCGGAAATTTATGAGGCGGACGAAGAGGTTAAAGCGCTGATCGACATGGCGCGTAAGCTCGAAGGGGTCACCCGTAACGCCGGTAAACATGCGGGTGGGGTGGTGATCGCGCCAACTAAAATTACCGATTTTGCCCCGCTTTACTGCGACGAAGCGGGCCAGCATCCGGTTACCCAGTTTGATAAAAACGACGTTGAATATGCCGGGCTGGTGAAGTTCGACTTCCTCGGCCTGCGTACGCTCACCATCATTAACTGGGCGCTGGAGATGATCAACGCCCGCCGCGAGAAGAACGGCGAGGGGCCGCTGGATATCGCCGCGATCCCGCTCGACGATAAAAAAAGCTTCGATATGCTGCAGCGTTCGGAAACCACCGCCGTTTTCCAGCTTGAATCGCGCGGTATGAAGGATCTGATCAAGCGTCTGCAGCCCGACTGCTTCGAAGATATGATCGCGCTGGTGGCGCTGTTCCGTCCGGGGCCGCTGCAGTCGGGGATGGTGGATAACTTTATCGACCGTAAGCACGGTCGCGAAGAGATATCGTATCCGGACGTGCAGTGGCAGCACGAATGCCTGAAACCGGTACTGGAGCCAACTTATGGCATCATCCTGTACCAGGAACAGGTCATGCAGATTGCCCAGGAGCTTTCCGGCTATACCCTCGGCGGCGCGGATATGCTGCGTCGTGCGATGGGTAAGAAAAAGCCGGAGGAGATGGCTAAGCAGCGCGGCACCTTTGAAGAAGGGGCGAGGAAGCGCGGTGTAGACGGTGAGCTGGCGATCAAAATCTTTGACCTGGTGGAGAAATTCGCCGGTTATGGCTTTAACAAATCGCACTCCGCCGCTTATGCTTTAGTGTCCTATCAGACGCTGTGGCTAAAGGCGCACTATCCGGCCGAATTTATGGCAGCGGTGATGACCGCGGATATGGATAACACCGAGAAAGTCGTCGGTCTGGTGGATGAGTGCTGGCGGATGGGGCTGAAAATCCTGCCGCCGGATATTAACTCCGGCCTGTATCATTTCCACGTTAACGACGATGGCGAAATCGTTTATGGTATCGGCGCGATCAAAGGCGTCGGCGAAGGCCCGATAGAAGCGATCATTGAAGCCCGTAATCAGGGCGGCTATTTCCGCGAACTGTTTGATCTCTGCGCGCGAACGGATATTAAAAAGCTCAACCGCCGGGTGCTGGAAAAACTGATTATGTCCGGGGCGTTCGACCGCCTCGGGCCACATCGCGCGGCGTTAATGAATTCACTGGGCGATGCGCTGAAGGCCGCCGATCAGCACGCCAAAGCCGAAGCCATCGGCCAGGCGGATATGTTCGGCGTGCTGGCGGAAGAGCCGGAGCAAATCGAGCAGTCCTACGCCAACTGTCAACCGTGGCCGGAACAGGTGGTGCTGGATGGCGAAAGGGAGACCCTGGGGCTGTATCTGACCGGGCACCCGATTAACCAGTATTTGAAAGAGATCGAGCGCTACGTTGGCGGCGTACGACTCAAAGACATGCATCCGACCGATCGTGGTAAAGTGACCACGGCGGCCGGGCTCGTTATTGCCGCGCGGGTCATGGTCACCAAGCGCGGCAATCGTATCGGCATCTGTACGCTGGATGACCGTTCCGGGCGTCTGGAGGTGATGTTGTTCACCGACGCCCTGGATAAATACCAGCAATTGCTGGAAAAAGACCGCATACTTATCGTCAGCGGACAGGTCAGCTTTGATGACTTCAGCGGGGGGCTTAAAATGACCGCTCGTGAAGTCATGGACATTGACGAAGCCCGGGAAAAATATGCTCGCGGGCTTGCTATCTCGCTGACGGACAGGCAAATTGATGACCAGCTTTTAAACCGACTCCGTCAGTCTCTGGAACCCCACCGTTCGGGAACTATTCCAGTACACCTCTATTATCAGAGGGCGGATGCACGCGCGCGGTTGCGTTTTGGCGCAACATGGCGCGTCTCTCCGAGCGATCGTTTACTTAACGATCTGCGTGGCCTGATCGGCTCGGAGCAGGTGGAACTGGAGTTTGACTAATACAGGAATACTATGAGTCTGAATTTCCTTGATTTTGAACAGCCGATTGCAGAGCTGGAAGCGAAAATCGATTCTCTGACAGCGGTAAGCCGCCAGGATGAGAAACTGGATATTAACATCGATGAAGAAGTGCATCGCCTGCGTGAAAAAAGCGTAGAGCTGACGCGCAAGATCTTCGCCGATCTTGGTGCATGGCAGGTTGCGCAACTGGCTCGCCATCCACGTCGCCCATACACCCTGGATTATGTCCGCCTGGCTTTCGACGAATTCGACGAACTGGCCGGTGACCGCGCCTACGCTGACGATAAAGCTATCGTTGGCGGCATTGCGCGTCTGGACGGGCGTCCGGTGATGATTATCGGCCACCAGAAAGGGCGCGAAACCAAAGAGAAAATTCGCCGCAACTTCGGTATGCCGGCGCCGGAAGGCTATCGTAAGGCGCTGCGCCTGATGGAGATGGCCGAGCGCTTTAAAATGCCGATCATCACCTTCATCGACACCCCTGGCGCTTATCCTGGCGTTGGCGCGGAAGAGCGCGGCCAGTCTGAAGCGATTGCGCGCAACCTGCGTGAAATGTCGCGCCTGAGCGTACCGGTTATCTGCACCGTTATCGGTGAAGGCGGCTCCGGCGGCGCGCTGGCAATCGGCGTGGGCGATAAAGTGAATATGCTGCAGTACAGCACCTATTCCGTTATCTCCCCGGAAGGCTGCGCGTCCATTCTGTGGAAAAGCGCCGATAAAGCGCCGCTGGCCGCCGAAGCGATGGGCATTGTTGCCCCGCGCCTGAAAGAGCTGAAGCTGATTGATTCCATCATTCCTGAGCCGCTGGGCGGCGCGCATCGTAATCCGGAAGTGATGGCCGCCTCTCTGAAAGCGCAGCTGCTGGCCGATCTGGCTGATCTCGACGTTCTGAGTGAGGAAGAGCTGCTGAACCGACGCTATCAGCGTTTGATGAGCTACGGCTACGCCTGATTATCGATCTCATTTTTTATCTCTAAGGGCCGGATTTTCCGGCCCTTTTTTTATGTATTGTTGACTGAGATGAGAGGGACAAGAGCTAATGTGATTAGCGGATGATGCCGGTCTCCCCTGAAACTGCAGCAACGGCCAGATATTGCGACCCGGCAGGCAGTTAACAAGGATAAATATGCATAGCATAAAACTGTCATGTTAAGCGCCGTGTCTGAGGGGTTCACGTTAAGCCTGGGGCGATGCCTGGAAAGCGCGGTAATAGAGATAAATCCGCCAGTGCTTAGCGCTGGCGGGGTGCTATTATGCTTTCCTTAGGTAAATTCCAGGAGGAAAGCGTGAATATCATTGCGATCATGGGTCCCCACGGCGTCTATTATAAAGACGAACCGATCAAAGAACTGGAAGCCGCCCTGCAACGGCAAGGCTTCCAGACCATCTGGCCGCAAAATAGCGCCGATCTTTTGCAATTTATCGAGCATAATCCGCGGATCTGTGGGGTTATTTTCGACTGGGATGAATACAGCGTTGACCTGTGCAGCGATATTAATCGCTTAAATGAATACCTGCCGCTCTACGCATTTATCAACGCCCATTCGACGATGGACGTCAGCAGTCAGGACCTGCGCATGACGCTATGGTTCTTTGAATACGCGCTGGGGCTGGCGGAAGAGATCGCTACCCGCATCGGTCAATACACCCGCGAATACCTCGACAACATTACCCCGCCGTTTACCAAAGCCTTGTTCAACTATGTGCAGGAAGGAAAATATACCTTCTGTACCCCCGGGCATATGGGCGGCTCGGCTTACCAAAAAAGCCCGGTAGGCTGTCTGTTTTACGATTTCTTTGGCGGGAATACCTTAAAGGCCGACGTCTCCATATCCGTGACGGAACTGGGGTCGCTGCTCGATCATAGTGGCCCGCACCTGGAAGCTGAAGAGTATATTGCCCGAGCCTTCGGCGCCGAACAGAGCTATATGGTGACCAACGGGACCTCGACGTCGAATAAAATTGTCGGGATGTATTCCGCCCCGGCGGGCAGCACCCTGCTTATCGATCGCAACTGCCATAAATCGTTGGCTCATTTACTGATGATGAGCGATGTGGTGCCGCTGTGGCTCAAACCGACGCGCAATGCGCTGGGGATCCTTGGCGGCATACCTAAGCGCGAATTTACCCGCGATAGTATTCAGCAAAAGGTGAATACGACAGGCGGCGCCGGGTGGCCCGTGCATGCGGTGATCACCAACTCCACCTATGACGGGCTGCTGTATAACACCACCTGGATCAAAGAGACCCTCGACGTACCGTCAATCCACTTTGATTCCGCCTGGGTGCCCTACACCCATTTTCATCCGATCTATCAGGGCAAAAGCGGGATGAGCGGCGATCGCATTCCGGGGAAAGTGATCTTTGAAACGCAGTCGACGCATAAAATGCTGGCCGCGCTATCGCAGGCTTCGCTGATTCATATTAAAGGCAGCTACGATGAAGACACCTTCAATGAAGCCTTTATGATGCATACCTCGACTTCTCCGAGCTACCCGATCGTTGCCTCCATTGAAACGGCTGCCGCGATGCTGCGCGGCAATTCCGGTAGGCGGCTGATTCAGCGTTCGATTGAACGGGCGCTGGATTTTCGGAAAGAAGTGCAGCGGTTACGCGAAGAGTCTGACGGCTGGTTCTTTGATATCTGGCAGCCGGAAGAGGTGGGGGAAGCACAGTGCTGGCCGGTGTCCCCCGGTGAACAATGGCATGGCTTTCAGGATGCCGATGACGACCATATGTTCCTCGATCCGGTGAAAGTAACCATTCTGACGCCCGGTATGGACGAACAGGGCAACATGGATAGCGAAGGCATTCCGGCCGCGCTGGTGGCGAAGTTTCTGGATGAGCGCGGCGTGGTGGTTGAGAAAACCGGGCCCTACAATCTGCTGTTCCTTTTCAGTATCGGCATTGATAAAACCCGAGCGATGGGGCTGCTGCGCGGGTTAACCGAATTCAAACGCTCTTACGATCTCAATTTACGGGTGAAAAACATGCTGCCGGATCTGTACGCTGAAGATCCTGATTTTTACCGCAACATGCGCATTCAGGATCTGGCGCAGGGTATCCATCGCCTGATTCGCCAGCACCAGCTCTCGCAGCTGATGCTGAGCGCCTTTGACGTTCTGCCGGAGATGAAAATGACGCCGCATCAGGCCTGGCAGCGGCAGATTAAAGGCGAAGTGGAAACCATCGAACTGGAGAATCTGGTCGGGCGTATTTCAGCGAATATGATCTTACCGTATCCGCCGGGCGTGCCGCTGCTGATGCCCGGTGAGATGATCGTCGAGGAGAGCCGGGCGGTGCTCAATTTTCTATTAATGTTGTGCTCCATCGGCCGCCACTATCCAGGCTTCGAAACCGATATCCACGGCGCGAAACGCGATGAAGATGGCGTGTACTGGGTTCGAGTCTTAAAAAATGACTAAGCGCTTGCGCAATAACGAACTGAACGAGTAACGTTGTTGGCTTCAACGGGAGGAGTTTGAGCATGCTAGGTTTAAAACGGGTTCACCATATCGCCATCATTGCAACGGATTATGCAAAGAGTAAAGCGTTCTACTGCGACATTCTGGGGTTCACCCTGCAGGGCGAGTTTTACCGTGCAGAGCGTGATTCATGGAAGGGCGATCTGGCGCTGAATGGCGAATATGTTATTGAACTGTTTTCTTTCCCGTTTCCTCCTGCGCGCCCGAGCCGCCCTGAAGCCTGCGGGTTACGCCATCTGGCGTTTAGCGTCGACGATGTTGATGCCGCCGTTGCCCATCTTGAGGCGCATGGCGTAGCCTGTGAAGGCGTTCGTATCGACCCCTTCACCGGTAAGCGATTCACGTTTTTTAACGATCCGGACGGTCTACCGCTGGAGATTTATCAGCAGTAATTCTTGTCAGAGCGTGTTCTGCCGGGTAACGTGCCGGACACGCTTTCCTCAGTTAGTACTCTCATGATGATGATCCCAGATATTGCGCAAACGCTCCGACCGCATCGCCAGTTTTTAGTGGCCTTTAGCGGCGGCCTGGATTCGAGCGTGCTCTTATATCGCCTGGTTCGCTGGCGCGAACAGGATCCCACCGTTCAGCTGCGGGCGATGCATATTCACCACGGGCTCAGCGTGAACGCTGACGATTGGGTGGCGCACTGCCGGCTAATATGTCAGCAGTGGCAGGTGCCGCTTTTGGTTGAACGGGTGGTCCTCGCCGATGAGGGGCTGGGGATTGAGGCCCATGCGCGTCAAGCGCGCTATCAGGCTTTCCGTTCAGCGCTGCTGCCTGGCGAAGCGCTGGTGACCGCGCAGCATCTTGACGATCAGTGTGAAACCTTCCTGCTGGCGCTTAAGCGGGGGAGCGGTCCCACCGGGCTCTCGGCAATGGCCTGCGAGTCCGATTTTGCCGGAACGAAACTGCTGCGTCCGCTGCTTAACGAAAGTCGCGACTCTCTGCACCGGTGGGCGATAGCCCATCAGCTCAGCTGGATTGAAGATGAAAGTAACCAGGACGACGCCTACGATCGCAATTTTCTCCGCCTGCGGATTGTTCCGCTGCTTAACGCCCGCTGGCCGCACTTTGCCGAGGCCGTGGCGCGCAGCGCCAGCCTGTGCGGCGAACAGGAACGACTGTTGGATGAAATGCTGGCGGCGGAGCTGGCAACGCTGGTGGCTGAGGATGGCGCGTTGGCTATCGAACCGTTGACGGCCATGAGCGCTCCGCGTCGGGCCGCGCTGCTGCGCCGCTGGCTGGCTGGATTCAATGCGCCAATGCCTTCGCGCGAGGTGCCGGAGCGTATCTGGCGTGAAGTGGCGATGGCGCGCGAGGATGCTTTTCCCTGCCTGCGGCTTGGGCAATTTACCGTCCGTCGCTTCCAGCAGCGGCTGTACTGGGTGAAATATCTCCCCGGCCAGAGTGAAACGGTACTGGCGTGGCCCGATATTGCTAAGCCGCTGCCGTTACCCGGCGGGCTGGGTGAACTGAGGTTCCTGCCCGGCGGCCCGTTACGCGGCCCGCGCCAGGACGAAGCGGTAACCATTCGCTTTCGCGCCAGCGGTCATCTGCATATCGTCGGTCGCCACGGTGGCCGTAAGCTGAAGAAAATCTGGCAGGAGCTGAACGTTGCTCCCTGGCGGCGCGATACCACGCCGCTGCTGTTTTACGGCGAAACGCTAATCGCCGCAGCCGATGGTCTGTTTATTACCGTCGATGGGAAAGTTCAGGAAGGTGAAGGCGTGCAGTTGATATGGATGAAAACGGGCGGCTGAGCCACCCGTTTTGCTTCAGGACTCGCTGACCACTACCGTACCGATTTGCGGATGGCTGAAGCTGGCGATTTTATCCAGGCGCACCTCGCGAACGTCGCCGGCGAGCTCCACGACCAGATACTCGATATTTTTGCGCGAGATAAGATCGTTGGCCTTCGCTTGCAGCTGTTCGCCATCTTTGAGCTCCAGCGCCAGGACCAGATGGTTCTGACAGGCAAGTTCGAGGTTGTCATAATCATCGCAATTGATGGGTTGATAAGTATCATTCATTGACATAATCGCTCACCAGTAAGTTTGCCGCCGCATATGCGGCCTTTTCCCTGACTGACTCAGCAAGGGCCTGATCCGCCGCAACCTCATTCAATACTTTCAACACGCAACCTAGCGCATCCGGGATATACCCAAGGTCCCCGCTGGCTATTTCCGCATACCGCTTGCGTATTAACTCACAATATTTGTCCACATGCCCTCCTGTCAGCGTTCTGACTTAACCGTGGGATGTAAGTTTAAGCCTACGAAGATAAACTCTGTTTAGCAAGGTGACTATACCATAGTCATTTAAGCAATATCAGCAGGATGAAAGGGGATCCTGCGATTGCTGACAGCCTTTTGCCGCCAGTTTCGCTACAATGTACGCCATTTTTATCAGGAGTTTCCTCATGGCGCTGAAAGCGACGATTTATAAAGCGACGGTGAACGTGGCCGACCTGGACCGCAACCAGTTTCTGGATGTCAGTTTGACCCTTGCCCAGCATCCGTCAGAAACCCAGGAGCGTATGATGCTGCGCTTGCTGGCGTGGATTAAATACGCCGACGAGCGTCTGCAGTTTACCCGCGGTTTGTCTTCCGATGATGAAGCTGAACTCTGGCTGCTAAACGATCATTTGGGCGTTGATCTGTGGATCGAACTGGGGCTGCCGGACGAGCGGCGGATTAAAAAAGCCTGCTCGCGGGCGCAAGAGGTCGCGCTGTTTGCCTATAATAGTCGGGCGGCAGAAATCTGGTGGCAGCAAAATAAAAGTAAAATGGCACAGTTTTCAAAGCTGACCGTATGGTATTTAGATGATACTCAACTGGCGCAGCTCAGTGCTTTTGCCGATCGGACGATGTCGCTACAGGCGACTATTCAGGACGGCGGTATCTGGTTATCAGACGCTAAGAATAATCTTGAAATTCATTTAACGGCCTGGCAAACATCCGCATGATTACGATTAGCCGCAGCGTGATGATTGCGGATGATGAGGTTTCACTTTCCGGAATACGCGCGCAGGGGGCGGGCGGTCAGCACGTCAATAAGGCATCGACGGCTATTCATTTGCGCTTTGATATTAAAGCATCGAGCCTGCCTGAGTTTTATAAGGAACGCCTGCTGACTTCCAGCCATCACTTAATTTCTGCCGATGGTGTGGTTATCATTAAGGCTCAAGAATATCGCAGCCAGGAGATGAATCGTGAAGCGGCGATTGCGCGCCTGGTTGCCTTAATACAAGAATTAACCGCAGTACAGAAAAGTCGTCGGGAGACGCGACCGACCAGAGCGTCGAAAGAGCGCCGGCTTGCCTCAAAGGCGCAAAAATCTTCAGTTAAAGCGCTGCGTGGAAAAGTTCGCCATTAAGGGCATGGCGAACCGGTGGAATGGATGATAAGGAATTTACAGTGAAGAAAATCGTGTTTTCAGTCGTGGCGGCCTGTTCGCTTTTTGCGTTATTCGGCTGCAACCATCGTGCGGAGATGGAAACGTTACAACCGGCGCCGATGGAAGAGCTAAAGCCGATGCAGCAGAGCTGGCGCGGCGTGCTGCCGTGCGCAGACTGCGAAGGTATCGAAACCTCGCTCTTTCTTGAGAAAGACGGCACCTGGGTGATGAATGAGCGATACCAGGGCGTCAGGCGCGAGCCCTCCTCTTTTGCTTCATACGGTACCTGGGCGCGCACGGCCGATAAGCTGGTGCTGACCGACAGCAAAGGCGAGAAATCTTACTATCGGGCGAAAGGCGACAAGCTGGAAATGCTCGATCGCGACGGTAATCCCATCGAGTCAACGCTGAACTATACGCTGGAATCCGTCAAAGCCAGCCTGCCCATCACGCCGATGGCGATGCGCGGCATGTACTTTTATATGGCGGATGCCGCGACCTTTACCGATTGCGCAACCGGCAAGCGGGTGGCAGTCGCGAATAATGCGCAGCTCGAGCGTGCTTATGCCGCGGCGCGCGGAACGGATACTCGTCCGGTGCTGCTGGTGGTCGAGGGGCACTTTACGCTGGAAGCGAATCCGGATAACGGCGAGATGGTAAAAACGCTGATGGCGGATAAAAATATTAAATTTATTCCAGGCAAAGACTGTAATCAGTAATGGTTACCCGTGGAAAAAGAAAGGCCTCGCATAAGCGAGGCCTTTTTGCATTCAAAGATGATTGTTAACCTTTGATAGCGTTAACCAGGTAGTTCACGATATCACCGGTTTTAATCAGCTGCTTCTCGCCGCTGCGACGATATTTATATTCGATATCGTCGTTGTCGAGGTTGCGGTCGCCCAGCACGATAGTGTGCGGAATACCGATAAGCTCCATATCGGCGAACATCACGCCCGGACGCTCTTTACGGTCGTCCATCAGCACGTCGATACCCAACGCGGTTAGCTCAGTATACAGCTTCTCGGCCAGCTCCTGTACGCGGTAGGATTTATGCATGTTCATCGGCAGAATCGCAACCTGGAACGGGGCGATAGCTTCCGGCCACAGGATCCCGCGATCGTCAAAGTTCTGCTCAATGGCTGCTGCCACCACGCGAGTCACCCCGATGCCGTAGCAACCCATGGTCAGGATCTGGTTACGGCCATCTTCGCCCTGGACAGAGGCTTTCATCGCTTCAGAGTACTTGGTACCCAGCTGGAAGATGTGGCCCACTTCGATACCGCGTTTAATCAGCAGCGTCCCTTTGCCGTCCGGGCTCGGGTCGCCCGCCACCACGTTACGGATATCAGCCACTTCTGGGGTCGCGACATCGCGATCCCAGTTGATGCCGAAGTAGTGTTTACCGTCGATGTTCGCGCCTGCGGCAAAATCGCTCATTGCGGCAACGGTACGGTCAATAACTACCGGAATCGGCATGTTAACCGGGCCCAGAGAACCGGGGCCCGCCTGCACCAGCGCGCGGATCTCTTCTTCGGTGGCGAAGGTCAGCGGGCTGGCGACCTGCGGCAGCTTTTCCGCTTTAACTTCGTTCAGCTCATGATCGCCGCGAACCAGCAGGGCAATCAGCGGAGACTTGCTGTCTTCTACCGCTTTCACCAGCAGGGTTTTCACCGTTTTCTCAATCGGCAGATTGAACTGCTCAACCAGCTCGGCGATGGTTTTGGCGTTCGGCGTATCGACCAGGGTCATTTCCTGAGTAGCGGCAGCGCGCGGCTCTTTCGGCGCAACGGCTTCGGCGAACTCGATGTTGGCCGCGTAGTCTGAAGAATCAGAGAAGATCACGTCATCTTCACCGCTTTGCGCCAGCACCTGGAATTCGTGGGATGCGCTACCGCCGATAGAACCGGTGTCAGCCTGTACCGCGCGGAAATCCAGGCCCATACGGCTGAAGATTTTGCTGTACGCGGCGTACATTGCGTCGTAGGTCTCCTGCAGAGATTCCTGAGAAGTATGGAAAGAGTAAGCATCTTTCATCAGGAATTCACGGGAACGCATCACGCCGAAACGCGGGCGCACTTCATCACGGAACTTGGTCTGGATCTGATAGAAGTTCAGCGGCAGCTGTTTGTAAGAGCTCAGCTCGTTACGAATCAGGTCGGTGATCACTTCTTCATGAGTCGGGCCGAGCACGAACGGACGTTCGCCACGGTCAGCAATGCGCAGCAGTTCCGGGCCGTACTGTTCCCAACGACCACTCTCTTGCCACAGTTCAGAGGGCTGAACTACCGGCATTAACACCTCGATGGCACCGGCGTTATTCATCTCTTCACGCACGATGTTCTCGACTTTTTTCAGGACGCGCACGCCGGTCGGCAGCCAGGTGTATAACCCGGAGGCCAGCTTGCGGATCATCCCGGCGCGCAGCATCAGCTGATGGCTGATAACCTCGGCGTCGGCAGGTGTCTCCTTCAGAGTGGAGAGCAGGTATTGGCTAGTACGCATGTTGTTACGGTTCCATTTGGACGATCGATACAGGCTGGAAGCCAGCCTGACACAAAAAAGTGGTTTAGTTTACCAGTGTGGCAAAGATGCCAAAAGAGAGGAAAATAAAATTAGCGTGGTTCGAGAGAAAAGACTTCAAAACCGGACGAAATCACCCGCCAGCGCACGTTAAAATCCAGCAGCCAGACGGCATAGGTCTTTCCCGGGTCTTCTTCTTTACGATATGCCGGCCGCGGATCTTGTGCCAAAACTTCGCGTATAAACGCCTTAAGCCGGGGATAGCGCTTTTCCAGAGCGAAAAGCTGGGCTTCGGTTTCTGACGTGAAGCTTACCGCCACTTCCGCCTGCGGCGCCTGCTGAGCGTAGCTCGCGCTGGCTTCCGGCAGCGCTTCGGCAAAGGGCAGGTAAGGTTTGATGTCGACTACCGGCGTACCGTCCACCAGGTCCAGGCTGCCTAACTCAAGAACGACGCGCTCTTTTTGGCAGCAAATACCTTTTAGCTCGACCAGCGACATACCGATTGGATTAGGGCGGAAGGTAGAGCGGGTGGCGAAAACGCCCATCCGCGCGTTGCCGCCGAGGCGGGGAGGGCGTACGGTTGGGCGCCAGCCGCCTTCCATGGTCTGATGAAACACAAACAGGACCCACAAATGGCTGAAGTTTTCCAGGCCGCGTACGGCATCGGCCTGGTTATAGGGAGGCAGAAGATGTAATTCGCCGCCGCCGTTTTTAACCAGCCCAGGCTGGCGGGGGACGGCAAATTTTTCTTTATAGGGCGAGCGAATAACGCCTATCTGCGCAAACTGAAAATCACTCATTGCGCCGTAACGTTAAGCGCTGAACCAAGGCAGACGGCCTGGCGGTAGCAGCCTGGGGTTCCGCTGGTGACTTCGCAGCGGTGCAGCAGCACGGCATTGGCTTTCATTTTTGCAGCGTTAATCTGCATGCGCTTGCGAGCCGTCGGGATATTGGGCGGAGAGTCTTGATTCGAGGCCTGGCAGGATTCACCGGTGACTTCGCCGAGTTCGCGGAAAGGTTTACCCACCAATTCTGTTGCATTGGTATAGATTCTTACCGGGGCCGGACGCGTCGCTTTCGGTTTTGCCGGTTCCGATTTGGCTGGCGGGGTTACGGTGCTTTGTACAGGCTCGACGGGAGATCTGCTTAGCATAGAACAACCGCTTAACATGAGTGCTAACAAACAGACCGGTAAAGCACGCATAGTATTTCCTCAATAAATAATAAAACAGGGCGCTATTGAATCAGGTGCTTGCATAAATGACAAGACGGGCATAAAGCCCGTCCTGAATGATATTACGCTGAGAAAAGATTACCAGCCTTTCACCGCGCCGCCGTTAAAGATTTTGTTAGCCGCTTCGTAAACTTCGTCACTCTGGTAAGCCTGAACAAATTTCTTAACATTTTCCGCATCTTTGTTGTCTTCGCGAGCGACAATCAGGTTCACGTACGGAGACTCTTTACCTTCCACGAAAATACCGTCTTTTGCCGGCGTTAAGCCGATCTGGCTGGCATAGGTGGTATTGATAACCGCCAGAGCGATCTGCGCATCATCCAGGGAGCGCGGCAGCTGCGGGGCTTCCAGCTCAACAATTTTCAGGTTTTTCGTATTTTCAACGATATCCAGCGAGGTTGGCAGCAGACCAACGCCTTCTTTCAGTTTGATCAAGCCAACCTGCTGCAGCAGCAGCAGAGAGCGGCCAAGGTTGGTGGGATCGTTAGGAATCGCGACCTGAGAGCCCGGCTGCAGCTCGTCCAGCGATTTGATTTTTTTCGAATAACCGGCAATTGGGTAAACAAAAGAGTTACCTACGGAAACCAGCTTGTAGCCGCGGTCTTTGATTTGCTGGTCAAGATACGGCTTATGCTGGAAGGCGTTAACGTCGATATCGCCTTTGCTCAGCGCTTCGTTCGGCAGAACGTAGTCGTTGAAGGTCACCAGTTCAACATCAAGGCCGTATTTTTCTTTTGCTACTTTCTGCGCGACTTCCGCAACCTGCTGCTCCGCACCGACGATAACGCCGACTTTAATATGGTTAGGATCTTTTTCGTCCTGACCGCAACCCACCAGAGCCAGAGAACCGATTAACGCGCCGACTGCCGCAAAGGTTTTGAAATTAAAGGCCATGTTATTTCCTTCCTGTAAGATTCTGTATTGTGTGTGATGTTATTTGTGAGTCACAGCCCGGACGATACGATCGCCAGAGAATTGAATTAAGTACACCAGAATAACCAGCAGCACCAGTACGGTATTCATTACCGTTGCATTGTAGCCGATATAACCGTACTGGTAGCCAATCTGTCCGAGACCACCTGCACCCACGGCGCCGCCCATCGCGGAATAGCCGACCAGCGTAATGAGGGTAATGGTTGCCGCGTTCACCAGACCCGGCAGCGCTTCCGGCAGCAGGACCTTACGCACGATCTGCATCGGCGTTGCGCCCATGGCGCGGGACGCTTCGATAAGGCCGGTGGGGATCTCCAGCAGGGCGTTTTCAACCATACGGGCGATAAAGGGCGCTGCGCCGACCGTTAGCGGAACAATGGCCGCCTGCAGGCCGATCGACGTCCCTACAATCACGCGGGTAAAGGGGATCATCCAGACCAGCAGGATAATAAAAGGAATCGAGCGGAAAATATTCACCACCGCCGAAAGCGTACGGTAGAGCTTCGCATTAGCGGCAATTTGCCCCGGACGGGTGACATAAAGCAGGACGCCGACCGGCAGACCAAGAACAAAACCGAAGAAGCCGGAGACGAACGTCATGGCCAGCGTTTCCCATACGCCGCGAACCAGCAGCCAAATCATTGGTTCAGACATATCCCAGTACCTCTACTTTTACATGGTGTTCCTGTAGCCAGGCGATCGCGGCCTGGGTATCTTCCTGCGTGCCGTGCATCTCGGTCAGCATAATGCCGAACTTCACGCCGCCCGCGTAATCCATCTGCGCGCTAATAATGTTGTTGTTTACATTAAAGCGACGGGCAGTTTCAGAAAGCAGCGGGGCATCAACGGAGTGACCCGTGAACTCCATGCGCAGCATGGGTACGCTATCGGGAAGAGCCTCAGACTTCAGACGCGCCTGATAATCATCCGGGATATCCAGGTGCAGCGTTGACTGAATAAACTGTTGCGCCAGCGGAGTTTTGGGGTGAGAAAAGACCTCGCTCACCGTATCCTGTTCAATCAATTGGCCGTTGCTGATCACGGCAACGCAATCACAGATGCGTTTGACGACATCCATTTCGTGGGTAATCAGCAAAATCGTCAGGCCCAGACGACGGTTGATATCCTTCAGCAGCTCCAGAATCGAGCGCGTGGTAGCCGGATCCAGGGCGCTGGTGGCTTCGTCGCAGAGCAGGACTTTTGGGTTGCTCGCCAGCGCACGGGCGATGGCGACGCGCTGTTTTTGACCGCCGGAGAGGTTTGCCGGATAGCTATCGTGCTTATCCCCCAGGCCGACGAGATCGAGCAGCTCGGTAACCCGGCGTTTGATTTCTTCCTTCGGGGTATTGTCGAGTTCCAGCGGCAACGCCACATTACCGAATACGGTACGTGAGGCAAGCAGGTTAAAGTGCTGGAAGATCATGCCGATCTGGCGACGAGCGCGAGTCAGCTCTTTTTCGGACAGCGCCGTTAGCTCCTGGCCGCCCACCTGTACGCTGCCCTGAGTTGGACGTTCGAGCAGGTTAACGCAGCGGATTAGTGTACTTTTACCCGCGCCGGAAGCGCCGATGACGCCATAAATTTGCCCGGCGGGGACATGCAGGCTGACATCGTTCAGCGCCTGTATGCTGCGATTTCCCTGCTGGAACACTTTGGTAATCTTCGAAAGTTTAATCATCAGTTATTTATTATCGTTTAGCCGTTTGCCGTGGCATTTTCTTCTGCCGTGTCCAGGCGATGCCTGTCAATGAAATGGATGTTAAGGCATCCAGACGTCTAAATCAATCTGACTCTGTATAATGAGCACTTTCTTGCGTCGGGAAACATGCGATACTACACGCATTAGCCTTTATCAGGAGCAAACCGGTGGCAATGTCAGTACCCGCAATTTTTCTTGACCGTGATGGCACGATTAATGTCGATCACGGATACGTCCATGAAATCGACAACTTTGAATTTATCGATGGTGTCATTGATGCAATGCGTCAATTAAAGGAGATGGGCTACGCGCTGGTGGTGGTGACCAACCAGTCCGGTATCGCCCGCGGTAAGTTTACTGAAGAGCAGTTTGAAACGCTGACCGAGTGGATGGACTGGTCGCTGGCCGATCGCGGCGTTGATCTGGATGGCATCTATTATTGTCCGCACCACCCGCAGGGAACCGTCGAAGAGTTTCGCCAGACCTGCGACTGCCGTAAGCCGCATCCGGGTATGCTGATCTCGGCGCGTGACTATCTGCATATTGATATGGCTGCTTCCTATATGGTCGGCGATAAAGTCGAAGATATGCAGGCAGCTCTGGCGGCCAATGTCGGCACGAAAGTATTAGTGCGTACCGGCAAGCCAGTCACTCCAGAAGCGGAAAGCGCCGCTGATTGGGTGCTTAATAGCCTGGCTGACCTGCCGGATGCTATCAAAAAGCAGCAAAAATAAGCGTTATGTATAAAAGATGAGCGGTTGAAATAAAATTGTATTTTACCGCTTGTCAGCGCCGAATAACTCCCTATAATGCGCTCCCACTGACACGGCAGATGTGAATCACTTCACAAACAACCCGGTCGGTTGAAGAGAAAAATCCTGAAATAACGGGTTGACTCTGAAAGAGGAAAGCGTAATATACGCCACCTCGCAACGGTGAGCGAAAGCCGCGTTGCACTGCTCTTTAACAATTTATCAGACAATCTGTGTGGGCACTCAAAGTGACATGGATTCTTAACGTCGCAAGACGAAAAATGAATACCAAGTCTCAAAGAGTGAACACGTAATTCATTACGAAGTTTAATTCTACGAGCATCAAACTTAAATTGAAGAGTTTGATCATGGCTCAGATTGAACGCTGGCGGCAGGCCTAACACATGCAAGTCGAACGGTAGCACAGAGAGCTTGCTCTCGGGTGACGAGTGGCGGACGGGTGAGTAATGTCTGGGAAACTGCCTGATGGAGGGGGATAACTACTGGAAACGGTAGCTAATACCGCATAACGTCGCAAGACCAAAGAGGGGGACCTTCGGGCCTCTTGCCATCAGATGTGCCCAGATGGGATTAGCTAGTAGGTGGGGTAACGGCTCACCTAGGCGACGATCCCTAGCTGGTCTGAGAGGATGACCAGCCACACTGGAACTGAGACACGGTCCAGACTCCTACGGGAGGCAGCAGTGGGGAATATTGCACAATGGGCGCAAGCCTGATGCAGCCATGCCGCGTGTATGAAGAAGGCCTTCGGGTTGTAAAGTACTTTCAGCGGGGAGGAAGGCGATAAGGTTAATAACCTTGTCGATTGACGTTACCCGCAGAAGAAGCACCGGCTAACTCCGTGCCAGCAGCCGCGGTAATACGGAGGGTGCAAGCGTTAATCGGAATTACTGGGCGTAAAGCGCACGCAGGCGGTCTGTCAAGTCGGATGTGAAATCCCCGGGCTCAACCTGGGAACTGCATTCGAAACTGGCAGGCTGGAGTCTTGTAGAGGGGGGTAGAATTCCAGGTGTAGCGGTGAAATGCGTAGAGATCTGGAGGAATACCGGTGGCGAAGGCGGCCCCCTGGACAAAGACTGACGCTCAGGTGCGAAAGCGTGGGGAGCAAACAGGATTAGATACCCTGGTAGTCCACGCTGTAAACGATGTCGACTTGGAGGTTGTTCCCTTGAGGAGTGGCTTCCGGAGCTAACGCGTTAAGTCGACCGCCTGGGGAGTACGGCCGCAAGGTTAAAACTCAAATGAATTGACGGGGGCCCGCACAAGCGGTGGAGCATGTGGTTTAATTCGATGCAACGCGAAGAACCTTACCTACTCTTGACATCCAGAGAACTTAGCAGAGATGCTTTGGTGCCTTCGGGAACTCTGAGACAGGTGCTGCATGGCTGTCGTCAGCTCGTGTTGTGAAATGTTGGGTTAAGTCCCGCAACGAGCGCAACCCTTATCCTTTGTTGCCAGCGATTCGGTCGGGAACTCAAAGGAGACTGCCAGTGATAAACTGGAGGAAGGTGGGGATGACGTCAAGTCATCATGGCCCTTACGAGTAGGGCTACACACGTGCTACAATGGCATATACAAAGAGAAGCGACCTCGCGAGAGCAAGCGGACCTCATAAAGTATGTCGTAGTCCGGATTGGAGTCTGCAACTCGACTCCATGAAGTCGGAATCGCTAGTAATCGTGGATCAGAATGCCACGGTGAATACGTTCCCGGGCCTTGTACACACCGCCCGTCACACCATGGGAGTGGGTTGCAAAAGAAGTAGGTAGCTTAACCTTCGGGAGGGCGCTTACCACTTTGTGATTCATGACTGGGGTGAAGTCGTAACAAGGTAACCGTAGGGGAACCTGCGGTTGGATCACCTCCTTACCTGAAAGAACCTGCCTTTGTAGTGTCCACACAGATTGTCTGATGAAAAATAAGCAGTAAAAAATCTCTGCAGGCTTGTAGCTCAGGTGGTTAGAGCGCACCCCTGATAAGGGTGAGGTCGGTGGTTCAAGTCCACTCAGGCCTACCAAATTCGCTCCCGTGCTGCGTTGTGAAATAACTCGCATGCTTCAGTATGCTTCGTTCTTCCACGCCTTGCCCGGAACCGAATGACGGTAAATGAGATTTTAACTACGATGGGGCTATAGCTCAGCTGGGAGAGCGCCTGCTTTGCACGCAGGAGGTCTGCGGTTCGATCCCGCATAGCTCCACCATCTTTACTGCCAAAAACAAGAAAACTTCAGAGTGTACCTGAAAAGGTTCACTGCGAAGTTTTGCTCTTTAAAAATCTGGATCAAGCTGAAAATTGAAACGACACACAGTTAATGTGTGTTCGAGTCTCTCAAATTTTCGCGACACGATGATGTTTCACGAAACATCTTCGGGTTGTGAGGTTAAGCGACTAAGCGTACACGGTGGATGCCCTGGCAGTCAGAGGCGATGAAGGACGTGCTAATCTGCGAAAAGCGTCGGTAAGGTGATATGAACCGTTATAGCCGGCGATGTCCGAATGGGGAAACCCAGTGCAATTCGTTGCACTATCGTTTGATGAATACATAGTCAAACGAGGCGAACCGGGGGAACTGAAACATCTAAGTACCCCGAGGAAAAGAAATCAACCGAGATTCCCCCAGTAGCGGCGAGCGAACGGGGAGCAGCCCGGAGTCTGAATCAGCTTGTGTGTTAGTGGAAGCGTCTGGAAAGTCGCAGGGTACAGGGTGATACTCCCGTACACTAAAACGCACAGGCTGTGAACTCGAAGAGTAGGGCGGGACACGTGGTATCCTGTCTGAATATGGGGGGACCATCCTCCAAGGCTAAATACTCCTGACTGACCGATAGTGAACCAGTACCGTGAGGGAAAGGCGAAAAGAACCCCGGCGAGGGGAGTGAAAAAGAACCTGAAACCGTGTACGTACAAGCAGTAGGAGCCTCTTTATGGGGTGACTGCGTACCTTTTGTATAATGGGTCAGCGACTTATATTCTGTAGCAAGGTTAACCGTATAGGGGAGCCGCAGGGAAACCGAGTCTTAACTGGGCGTTAAGTTGCAGGGTATAGACCCGAAACCCGGTGATCTAGCCATGGGCAGGTTGAAGGTTGGGTAACACTAACTGGAGGACCGAACCGACTAATGTTGAAAAATTAGCGGATGACTTGTGGCTGGGGGTGAAAGGCCAATCAAACCGGGAGATAGCTGGTTCTCCCCGAAAGCTATTTAGGTAGCGCCTCGTGAACTCATCTTCGGGGGTAGAGCACTGTTTCGGCTAGGGGGTCATCCCGACTTACCAACCCGATGCAAACTACGAATACCGAAGAATGTTATCACGGGAGACACACGGCGGGTGCTAACGTCCGTCGTGAAGAGGGAAACAACCCAGACCGCCAGCTAAGGTCCCAAAGTCATGGTTAAGTGGGAAACGATGTGGGAAGGCCCAGACAGCCAGGATGTTGGCTTAGAAGCAGCCATCATTTAAAGAAAGCGTAATAGCTCACTGGTCGAGTCGGCCTGCGCGGAAGATGTAACGGGGCTAAACCATGCACCGAAGCTGCGGCAGCGACACTATGTGTTGTTGGGTAGGGGAGCGTTCTGTAAGCCGTTGAAGGTGGCCTGTGAGGGTTGCTGGAGGTATCAGAAGTGCGAATGCTGACATAAGTAACGATAATGCGGGTGAAAAACCCGCACGCCGGAAGACCAAGGGTTCCTGTCCAACGTTAATCGGGGCAGGGTGAGTCGACCCCTAAGGCGAGGCCGAAAGGCGTAGTCGATGGGAAACAGGTTAATATTCCTGTACTCGGTGTTACTGCGAAGGGGGGACGGAGAAGGCTATGTTGGCCGGGCGACGGTTGTCCCGGTTTAAGCATGTAGGCGGATGTTCCAGGTAAATCCGGAACGTTATCAACGCTGAGGTGTGATGACGAGGCACTACGGTGCTGAAGTGACAAATGCCCTGCTTCCAGGAAAAGCCTCTAAGCATCAGGTAACATCAAATCGTACCCCAAACCGACACAGGTGGTCAGGTAGAGAATACCAAGGCGCTTGAGAGAACTCGGGTGAAGGAACTAGGCAAAATGGTGCCGTAACTTCGGGAGAAGGCACGCTGATATGTAGGTGAAGTGGTTTACCCATGGAGCTGAAATCAGTCGAAGATACCAGCTGGCTGCAACTGTTTATTAAAAACACAGCACTGTGCAAACACGAAAGTGGACGTATACGGTGTGACGCCTGCCCGGTGCCGGAAGGTTAATTGATGGGGTTATCCGTAAGGAGAAGCTCTTGATCGAAGCCCCGGTAAACGGCGGCCGTAACTATAACGGTCCTAAGGTAGCGAAATTCCTTGTCGGGTAAGTTCCGACCTGCACGAATGGCGTAATGATGGCCAGGCTGTCTCCACCCGAGACTCAGTGAAATTGAACTCGCTGTGAAGATGCAGTGTACCCGCGGCAAGACGGAAAGACCCCGTGAACCTTTACTATAGCTTGACACTGAACACTGGTCCTTGATGTGTAGGATAGGTGGGAGGCTTTGAAGTGTGGACGCCAGTCTGCATGGAGCCATCCTTGAAATACCACCCTTTAATGGCTGGTGTTCTAACGTGGGCCCCTAATCGGGGTTGCGGACAGTGTCTGGTGGGTAGTTTGACTGGGGCGGTCTCCTCCTAAAGAGTAACGGAGGAGCACGAAGGTCAGCTAATCCTGGTCGGACATCAGGAGGTTAGTGCAATGGCATAAGCTGGCTTGACTGCGAGCGTGACGGCGCGAGCAGGTGCGAAAGCAGGTCATAGTGATCCGGTGGTTCTGAATGGAAGGGCCATCGCTCAACGGATAAAAGGTACTCCGGGGATAACAGGCTGATACCGCCCAAGAGTTCATATCGACGGCGGTGTTTGGCACCTCGATGTCGGCTCATCACATCCTGGGGCTGAAGTAGGTCCCAAGGGTATGGCTGTTCGCCATTTAAAGTGGTACGCGAGCTGGGTTTAGAACGTCGTGAGACAGTTCGGTCCCTATCTGCCGTGGGCGCTGGAGAATTGAGGGGGGCTGCTCCTAGTACGAGAGGACCGGAGTGGACGCATCACTGGTGTTCGGGTTGTCATGCCAATGGCATTGCCCGGTAGCTAAATGCGGAAGAGATAAGTGCTGAAAGCATCTAAGCACGAAACTTGCCCCGAGATGAGTTCTCCCTGACTCCTTGAGAGTCCTGAAGGAACGTTGAAGACGACGACGTTGATAGGCCGGGTGTGTAAGCGCAGCGATGCGTTGAGCTAACCGGTACTAATGAACCGTGAGGCTTAACCTTACAACGCCGAAGATGTTTTGGCGGATTTGAGAGAAGATTTTCAGCCTGATACAGATAACAGAATTTGCCTGGCGGCACTAGCGCGGTGGTCCCACCTGACCCCATGCCGAACTCAGAAGTGAAACGCCGTAGCGCCGATGGTAGTGTGGGGTCTCCCCATGTGAGAGTAGGGAACTGCCAGGCATCAAATTAAGTAGTAAGCCGGTGCATTAATCCGGTGGTTACAGAAGTATTCGGTGGAGCGGTAGTTCAGTCGGTTAGAATACCTGCCTGTCACGCAGGGGGTCGCGGGTTCGAGTCCCGTCCGTTCCGCCACTTATTAAAAGCCCTGAGCAAATGCTCAGGGCTTTTTCTTTACCTGTTGTTTAATTATTGCTGTTTTAGCAAAAATCCTCTGCATTTAGCGCTCTTTTTCTCAATCTTCTCGTTGGTCATAATTGTCCTCGTTAACCGATATGAATGAAGAAAGAGGAAAATCATGACAATCCCTGCATTTGGTCTTGGGACCTTCCGTCTGAAAGATGACGTGGTTATTACATCTGTAAAAACGGCGCTTGAACTGGGCTATCGCACCATTGATACCGCGCAAATCTATGATAATGAAGCTGCTGTGGGTCAGGCGATTGCAGAAAGCGGCGTTGCGCGCAATGAACTGTTCATCACCACCAAGATCTGGATTGAAAATCTCAACAAAGAGAAGCTGATCGCCAGCCTGAAAGAGAGCCTGCAGAAGCTGCGTACTGACTATGTCGACCTGACGTTAATCCACTGGCCGTCGCCAAATGATGCCGTTGCGGTTGAAGAGTTTATGGCCGCGCTGCTGGGAGCGAAAAAACAGGGGCTGACCCGTCAGATTGGTATCTCTAACTTCACTATTCCGCTGATGGAGCGCGCAATTTCTGCCGTTGGCGCGGAGAACATCGCGACCAACCAGATTGAACTCTCTCCGTATCTGCAGAACCGTAAAGTGGTTAATTGGGCACGTGAACACGGTATCCATATCACCTCTTACATGACGCTGGCCTACGGTAAGGCGCTGAAAGATGAAGCGATCGCACGTATCGCGGCGAAACACGATGCCACGCCGGCGCAGGTTATCCTGGCCTGGGCAATGGGCGAAGGTTATGCGGTAATCCCGTCTTCGACTAAGCGCGAAAACCTGGCAAGCAATCTCAAAGCTCAGGATCTGCAGCTGGATGAAGACGATCGCCAGGCGATCGCCGCGCTGGACTGCAACGATCGTCTGGTTAGCCCGGACGGTCTGGCGCCTGAATGGGACTAATTTAACCCCCATCTGTACTCTACAACCCTGTTACAGCTCCTTCGGGAGCTGTTTTACATGCTCGCTAAGAAAGTCGATAAAGGCTCTGATCCGCGTGCTTACGGCCCTGTCGCTGTAGTAAACCGCGCTAAACGGCATTTCAATCGGCAGCCGTTTGTCAGCCAGCAGCTCGACAAACGCCCCTTCAGCAATCTCCTTATCCACCATATAGTCCGACAGACAGGCGATTCCGTTACCGGCCAGGCACAGCTGCTTAAGCGTTTCTCCGCTATTGGAAGATATCTCGCTTTCGATTTCCAGTAGCTGACCATCACAGCAGGAGATTGGCCATGTATTCAATGAAACGGGTTCGCTAAAGCCCAGACACTGATGATGTTTTAGCTCAGCGACGCTTTGCGGCGTTCCATGGCGAGCAAGATAGTCCGGTGAAGCGATAATTTTGCGGTAGCTATTGAACAATGGCCTGGCGCGCAGGCTGGAGTCGGTCAGCGTACCGGCGCGGATCGCGACGTCGACTTTCCGCTCGATCAGATTGATAAAGGTTTCTGACGAAACCAGCGTAAGGTTCATCTCCGGGTAGCGCTCGCGGAAGGGTCTTATCAAAGGCATCAGAAAATGCAGTATCACCGGCGTTGCGGCGTCAACCCGTAACAGACCTCTTGGCGTCGTACGGCTCTCCAGAAGCTCATTCTCGGCAGCGGCCATCTCCTGAAGCACAACCTGCATGCGACGGAAATAACGCTCTCCCTCTTCAGTCAGGCTTAGCTGACGGGTCGTACGATTAAGCAGGCTCACGCCGAGCTTTGATTCCAGCTTTTTCACCGCCCGGCTGACGGCGGAATTAGCCTGACCTAGCTGTTCGGCTGCGCGACTAAAGCTGCCGCTTTCAACCACGGCGACAAAAATGGCGATTTCTTCTGAGGTAGCTCTCATTATTGCACCTGTGGCAAAATTCTATTGATACTTTGACTATTTTTGTTATTAAAACATCTCTTCATACTACGTGTCATCTTAATCATGTTGATACGGAGTACATTATGCCGCTGGCGCTACTGGCCTTAACTATCGGTGCCTTTGCTATTGGCACGACCGAATTTGTCATCGTGGGCCTGGTGCCCACTATCGCAGAACAACTTGCTATTTCGCTCCCCTCTGCGGGGCTGCTGGTTTCGATCTATGCACTCGGCGTGGCGATTGGCGCCCCGGTACTCACCGCGCTGACCGGGCGGATGCCGCGTAAACAACTGCTGCTCGCGTTAATGGCGCTGTTTACCGCCGGCAACCTGCTGGCCTGGCAGGCGCCGGGCTATGAAACTCTGGTTCTGGCACGCCTGCTGACGGGGCTGGCGCACGGGGTTTTCTTTTCGATCGGATCGACAATTGCGACCAGCCTGGTCCCGAAAGAGAAAGCGGCTTCGGCGATTGCGATTATGTTTGGCGGTCTGACTGTTGCGCTGGTGACCGGGGTGCCATTAGGCACCTTTATCGGCCAACATTTTGGCTGGCGTGAGACGTTCCTCGCCGTGTCGATCCTTGGCGTCATTGCGTTAATGAGCAGCCTTATTCTGGTGCCGAATAACATTCCTGGCCGCGTCAGCGCGGGATTGCGCGCCCAGCTGCAGGTTCTGACCCATCCTCGTTTGCTGATTATCTACGCCATTACTGCTTTAGGATATGGCGGCGTATTTACCGCTTTTACCTTCCTGGCGCCGATGATGCAGGATCTTGCCGGATTTAGCCCAGCGGCCGTTAGCTGGATCCTCCTCGGCTACGGTGTATCTGTGGCGGTGGGCAACGTATGGGGCGGAAGGCTGGCGGATAAACACGGCGCCGTGCCCGCGCTGAAGCTGATTTTTGCCGCGTTAGTTGCTTTACTTCTGATCTTTCAATTTACGGCCAGTTTGCAGTATGCGGCGCTGGCGACGGTATTGGTGATGGGCATCTTTGCTTTTGGTAACGTTCCGGGCCTGCAGGTGTACGTGGTGCAGAAAGCGGAGCAGTATACCCCTGGCGCGGTTGACGTTGCCTCTGGCCTGAATATTGCCGCCTTTAATATCGGGATTGCCTTAGGATCGGTGATTGGCGGTCAGACGGTAGAGCATTATGGTCTGGCTCAGACGCCGTGGATTGGCGCGTTAATTGTTCTGGTCGCACTGTTACTGGTGGTTCTCAGCGGTCGGCTCGATAGGCCTCGGCGCCGTACTACGGCTCTTTCCGTAGAAGGATAAAGGTTTCTGGCAAATTGCATTGAAAGTGTATACAAAAATCCCTATAACAGAAGAACCAGCCGCAGTCGGGCTGGTTTCCTGTTATCGAGGTTTGATGCCTAAATTGCGAAAGAATACCTATGCCATGCGCTATGTCGCCGGACAACCCGCGGAGAGAATCTTACCTCCGGGGTCGTTTGCTGGCATGACTCCGGCTTTTCCGGCCGGGGTACCGTTAAGCTCGGATGAGAAAATCCGCGTGCTGGTGTGGAACATCTTCAAGCAACAGCGCGCCGAGTGGAAATCCGTGCTTAATAATTTCGGTAAAGATGCTCACCTGGTGTTATTGCAGGAAGCGCAAACCACGCCTGAGTTAGTGAAATTCGCCACCTCCAACTATCTGGCCGCGGACCAGGTTCCGGCTCTGGTGCTCCCGCAGCATCCTTCCGGGGTCATGACGTTAGCTTCCGCGCACCCCATTTACTGCTGCCCTCTGCGCGAACGCGAGCCTATCCTGCGGCTGGCAAAGTCAGCGTTGGTCACCGTTTACCCGTTACCGGATTCCCGTCTGCTGATGGTGGTGAATATCCACGCGGTCAATTTTAGTCTTGGCGTTGATGTCTACAGCAAACAGCTGCTGCCGATTGGCGACCAGATTGCCCATCACAGCGGGCCGGTGATAATGGCGGGCGACTTTAACGCCTGGAGCCGTCCGCGAATGAACGCTTTGTATCGCTTTGCGCGTGAAATGTCGCTGCGCGAAGTCCGCTTCTCTGACGATCAGCGCCGTCGCACTTTTGGTCGTCCGCTTGATTTTGTGTTTTATCGGGGGTTAAGCGTGCACGACGCTTCCGTGCTGGTGACCCGCGCCTCCGATCACAACCCTCTACTAGTCGAATTCAGTCCCGGCAAGCCTGATTAATTAAGGTATGTCAGGCCTGCCATGGGGCAGGCCTGCGTATGCATGGTGCTGCCTTTATTACTCAAACTACCGAAGGACAATGCAATGACAACACGCTCTCATCATGACAACGTCGAAAAACAGTTTGGCTCACAGGCCAGCGCCTACCTGACCAGCGCCGTACACGCTTCCGGGCGGGATTTACAGCGCCTGGCCGAACGGCTGGCGGACTTCCCGCAGGCCCACGTGCTGGATATGGGATGCGGCGCCGGACACGCCAGCTTTGCGGCGGCAGGGCAGGTTGCCCAGGTGACGGCATATGATTTATCCAGCCAGATGCTGGACGTGGTGGCTCAGGCCGCAAGGGATAAAGGTTTCACCAATATCGCCACTCAGCAGGGCTACGCTGAATCATTGCCTTTCGCTGATGCCAGCTTTGATGTGGCGATCAGCCGTTATTCTGCGCATCACTGGCACGACGTCGGCCAGGCATTGCGCGAAGTGAAGCGGGTGCTGAAGCCGGGTGGGGTGATGATTATTATGGATGTGATGTCGCCCGGTCACCCTGTTCGCGACGTCTGGCTGCAAACCGTTGAAGCCCTGCGCGATACTTCCCATGTCCGCAACTACTCCAGCGGCGAGTGGCTGGCAATGGCGAGCGAGGCCGGTTTGGTGATAAATCATCTGCTGACCGATCGCTTGCCTCTGGAGTTCAGCTCATGGGTCGCGCGGATGCGGACGCCTGCGGCGCTGACGGAGGCGATTCGTTTATACCAGGACAGCGCATCAGCGGAGGTTAAGGCCTATTTTGCCTTGCAGCAGGACGGTTCGTTCACCAGCGATACGATTATGTTTGAGGCCCATAAGGCAATCTAACCCAGAGATAAAACAAAAGGCACCGCGAGGGTGCCTTTTTTAATGCCTGCTGAATCATCAGGATTCTGGTCTGTCGCTGTTCTTCACATACAGCGTTAGCTGATCGCCGGGCTTGAGGTTGCCAGTATCGCTATTCCAGCGCATCACATCGCGGATGTTCACGCCATGACGTTTCGCAATGCTCGACAGAGAGTCGCCTTTACGTACGCGATAGGTAATGCTATCGCTATTGTTCGCCAGACGTTCCGCGCTGCTGCCTGCGCCAATCACCAGATTCTGCCCCACTTTCAGGCCAGAGCCGCGAATGCCGTTCCACTGCTGCAGATCTTTCGCTGATACCCCGAGACGCGATGCAATGCCGGAAAGGGTATCACCGGAGCGCACCTGGTAGCTGCGGCTGGTCAACGGTCTGTTGTCTGCAAGCTGAGTCGGCTGTACGGCGGCAATATCGCCAGAGGCCAAAGATTCACGCAGCTGCGCCGCGTGCTTCTGCGGAACCAGGACGTAATTGGGGCCGTTTGCACCCAGAGTCGACCCCTTCACGCCGGCGTTGAACGTTTTCAGCTTGCTGACAGGCATTCCTGCCATATCCGCCAGTTGTGAAATCTCAACCGGACTGTCGAGGCGTACACGCGCCAGGGCACGGCTTTCGTCTGCCGTCGGCAGCCTTACGCCGTAACGCTTGCTGTTCTTGAGTATATCGCTCAGGGCCAGCATTTTGGGTACGTATATTTTGGTTTCCTGCGGTAATGACAGCGACCAGAAATCGGTGGGTTTACCCCGTGATTTGTTCGCTTTGATAGCCTTCATTACCCGGCCTTCGCCGCTGTTATACGCCGCGACGGTTAACAACCAGTCGCCGTCGAACATTTTGTTCAGACGTTGCATCATGTTTAACGCTGCCGTGGTTGAGGCAACGATGTCACGACGCGCATCGTAACTGCGGGTCTGTTTCAAACCATAATTGCGCCCGGTGCTCGGAATGATCTGCCAGATGCCTGCGGCATTGGCGCCAGACGTTGCGTGCGGGTCAAAAGCGCTCTCCACTATGGGTAGTAATACCAGTTCCATTGGCATGTTACGTTTCTTAACTTGCCCGGCTATCCAGTACATATACGGCTCTGCCCGTAAAGTTACATCGTGGAGATAGCTCTTATTTCTTAAGTACTTCTGTTTTTGTTCGCGAATCCGGACATTTTCCGGAATTCCCATCTTTAGCTCGTCGCCTATCGAAGTCCACAGATCCTGGTCTTGCGCGTAGAAGGTTCCATCATCTAACCAGCGCGCTCGACTTGTGAACTTGCTTGCTTCCCCTTGACTCGCTGCAGAAAGGCTCTGTGCGTGCTGTTGTACGGTGCCATCGTTCTTAGACGCCTGGCACCCCACCAGCAGGACAGAGGCGAGTAAAATCGCTCGTGCCTTCATGTGTGTGTCAATAGTTGCTTAAAAGACGAGCAAGGATAACGGTGAAGTCGGCTGAAGACAAGAATTAAATATCAGAAGTCGTCTTTCTTTGACCTTAACCATGCAAATCGCTGAGCAGAGTGTTGCAAATTTGTTTCTTTGCTAATTTCTTTAATTAAATCATCATCATCTGTGCGAAGAAATAAATTTATACGACGCTCATTTTTCAGAATTACGGGGAGTGTTTTTTGGTTTTTTGCACGTAACTCATTAACTTTGTGATAATAATCATTTATATCCCTATCATGGGGAAGGATGCTCATTGCAAACTTCATATTTGCTAATGTGTACTCATGTGCGCAACATATTAAGGTTTCGTCAGGGAGGGCGTTAATCTTCTTAAATGATTGATACATCTGCTCTGCAGTCCCTTCGAACAGTCTGCCGCAGCCGCCGGAAAACATTGTGTCGCCACAAAATAGATAAGGTGCGCTGAAGAAACAGATGTGTCCTAAAGTGTGACCTGGCGTGGCAAAAATAGAAAATTCGCGGCCCAAAACAGAGATGCTTTCTCCGTCCTTGACGATGTGGGTTATGCCCTTATCCTGGGTTTCTGCCGGTCCGTAAACCGCTATGGCCGGAAATTTTTCCCGCAGTTTTTTTACGCCGCCAACGTGGTCGTGGTGATGATGCGTCAACAGGATAGCTTCCGGCTGCCAGCGATTTTGTTCAATGGCGGCGAGTACCGGAGCGGCTTCTCCCGGGTCGACTATCAGGCAGCGCCCGCTATCTTCACTAAGAACCCAGATGTAGTTGTCCTGAAATGCGGGAATACTGATAAGATTCATAAATTACCTCTAATGCGTAGCGGAAGGTTGCGATGAAGCCGGCAAGGATACCTCAAACAGTTACAGCGCCAGAGCACTGGTCCAGCATGCCGTGGGGCGAATACTACCGCGAGTCGCTGGAACGGCAGATGAAGCCCTGGCTCGCTAAATTATATGGCTTTCATTTACTTAAGATTGGCAATCTGAGCGCGGAAATCAATACAGAATCCTGTGCGATTTCCCATCAGGTGAATGTCTCTTTACAAGGAAATCCGGTGCAGGTAAAGGCCGATCCGCTGCATTTGCCTTTTGCCGAGAAGTCGGTCGATGCCTGCCTGCTGGCGCATACCTTACCGTGGTGCAGCGATCCGCATCGACTGCTGCGGGAAGCGGATAGAGTGCTGATCGACGATGGCTGGATAATTTTAACCAGTTTTAACCCCATGAGCCTGATGGGTTTACGTAAGCTGGTGCCGGTATTACGCAATAAGCCCCCCTATAACAGCCGCATGTTCACCTTAACGCGTCAGATGGATTGGCTGGGGTTGCTTAATTTTGAAGTTATGCATTATGGGGGCTATCAGGTCCTTCCCTGGTCGCGCCACGGGGGGAAAATGCTCAGTACGCATCTCCCGGCGTTGGGATGTCTGCAGCTGATCATTGCCCGTAAACGCACTATCCCGTTGACGCTAAACCCGATGAAATCGGGCAAAGCAAAAAAACGGATACCGCAGGCGGTAGGCGCCACGCGTCAGTGGCGCAAGGGGCAGAATTAGCTTTCCGCCTGATAACCGATGTCGTCCCGGGTTGGGTTAGATGCCGCCGCGCGCGCCAGTTCGTCGCAGCGTTCGTTTTCCGGATGCCCGGCGTGGCCTTTAACCCATTCCCATTTGATCTTGTGTTGACCCAGCGCGGCGTCCAGGCGCTGCCAGAGATCGACATTTTTTACCGGTTTCTTGTCCGCCGTCTTCCAGCCGCGTTTTTTCCAGTTGTGGATCCACTGCGTAATCCCCTGACGCACGTACTGGCTGTCGGTACTGAGGATCACTTCACAATGTTCTTTCAGCGCTTCCAGGGCGACGATGGCGGCCATCATCTCCATGCGGTTGTTCGTCGTAAGGTTAAAGCCTTCGCTAAAAGTTTTTTCTTTCCCGCGATAGCGTAAAATCGCACCGTAGCCGCCGGGGCCTGGATTTCCCAGGCAAGAACCATCGGTGAAAATTTCTACCTGTTTGAGCATCTCTGGTAGACTTCCTGTAATTGAAATCGATACGTAAAACGGTAAGTCTGACATAAATGACCGCTATGAGCACTGCAATTACGCGACAGATCGTTCTCGATACCGAAACCACCGGTATGAATCAGATTGGTGCGCACTATGAAGGGCACAAGATAATTGAAATCGGTGCGGTGGAGGTGATCAACCGCCGCCTGACCGGAAACAACTTCCACGTCTATTTAAAGCCGGACCGGCTGGTGGATCCTGAAGCGTTTGGCGTTCACGGCATTGCGGACGAATTCCTGATGGATAAGCCCGCGTTTGGCGATGTGGTCGATGAGTTCATCGACTATATCCGCGGCGCGGAGCTGGTCATCCATAACGCATCGTTTGATATCGGCTTTATGGATTATGAATTTGCGAAGCTGAATCGCGGAATTCCGAAGACGGATACCTTCTGTAAGGTGACCGACAGCCTGGCCCTGGCGCGTAAAATGTTCCCGGGCAAGCGTAACAGCCTTGATGCCCTCTGTTCACGTTATGAAATAGACAACAGCAAGCGAACGCTGCACGGCGCGTTGCTCGATGCCCAGATTCTGGCTGACGTCTATCTGATGATGACCGGCGGCCAGACGACGATGGCTTTCTCAATGGAAGGGGAAGGTCAGCAGCAGGCCGGAGAAATGGGCATTCAACGCGTTGTTCGCGCTGCCAGCAAATTACGGGTGGTTTATGCCTCCGATGAAGAGTTGATGAACCATGAATCGCGGCTCGATCTGGTGCAAAAGAAAGGCGGAAGCTGCCTGTGGCGCGCCTGATTTACCCGTAAACGCGCTAAAAATAGCCTGATGGGCGATTTTTGCAGCAAGCGATTCAAAAATGAAGAAAAAGCGTTGACGGGGTAGAGGGGAATCCGTAATATTCGCCTCGTTCCCAAGGGAACAGTAAGTGGAGCGGTAGTTCAGTCGGTTAGAATACCTGCCTGTCACGCAGGGGGTCGCGGGTTCGAGTCCCGTCCGTTCCGCCACTATTCAGAAAGCCTGAATCAGCAATGATTCAGGCTTTCGTCGTTCTGGCCCGTGCCGTTTCCTGAGCCAGGCCTTCACACACGCTTCTATCCTCTCGATAACATGCCGACTCTCGGCGCAGCCCGCATGCCTTGCGCAAATCGCATTGATGGGTGACAGGTAAACTTTTTTGGCTTTGCTGCCGGCCTGACGCGCGCGTTTGCGGCATAAGAAAGGGAGCCATGGCTCCCCGAGTTTGCTTGCTTTAGTTGAGCGTGAAGGGGTCAGCGTCCTGCCAGGCCGGAAACTTCTCGCGATACTCTTTTAGCGACGTCAGCGAAAGCTCAGCGTCCAGGCGGGTTGCCTGATGCGGTTCGGCCGTCGCGATAATCTCGCCCTGCGGGGTAATTATCCGGCTATCGCCCCGGTAATGATGCCCGTTGCCATCGGTGCCGACGCGATTGCATCCGGCTACATAAGCCTGATTTTCGATAGCCCTGGCGACCAGCAGCGACTGCCAGTGCATTGAACGTGGGGCGGGCCAGTTGGCAACGTACAGCGCTAAATCGTAGTCGTTATGGTTGCGTGACCACACCGGGAAACGCAGGTCGTAGCACACCAGCGGCAGAATTCTCCAGCCGCGCCATGCAAAAATAACCCGTTCGTTACCCGCCTCGTAATGATGATGTTCATCCGCCATGCGAAACAGGTGCCGTTTGTCATAGAAATGGATTTGACCGTTGGGCTCAACCAGCAAAAAACGGTTAACCGGACCGCGGTCCGTTTGTAGCGCGGCGCTACCGGCAATCAGCGCGTTGGTTTGTGCGGCTTTAGCTTCCATCCAGGCAACCACTTCCTCTTGCGATAGCGACTGTTTTGCTGCCTCCATCGCGAAGCCAGTGGTAAACATTTCGGGTAAAACAATGAGGTCACGCCCGGTTATCCCTTCCAGTTGACGATCGAAATGGCGCAGGTTGGCGGGACCGTCCATCCACACCAGCGGTTGTTGTAAAAGGGTTATTTTCAGTCCGGGCACGGTGGTGAACTCCAGTATGATGAGAGGAATTATAATGATTTTAACACCATATCAGCCGAGGGACGGCTCAGGGAATATTTTGTAAAAGAATGACAGCCCTGGAAATACCCTTCGATGAATTATCTGAAAAAAGAGAGGCGGGGAAGTCCCCGCCTCGATCGTGATGTGATTATTTGGGCTTTTTAAGCTGCTTCAATCTTGCGGACTTTCTCCGGCAGCTTTACCGGCCGGGTCGCCAGTTCATCCGGGGCGAAATCGTCGACGTTAATGCTGCGCAGTCGGCTGGTTTCAGCCCGGACCAGAATGTCCGCCTCGTCCTGATTGATTAACCCTTTTGCCAGCGCGTTGTGGGCCAGCTCATCAAGACGCGTAAACGACAGATTCTTGCCCAGCTCTTTGCACAGGCGCTGGTGGATGGGGTCTGCCGCCATGACATCAAGCAGCGCCTCTTCCAGCAGGCCGACCGGGTTATGCTCGCTCGGCGTCAGATACTGACCGCGGCCGATACGCGAACGCGTCGCGCTCGGGACCTGCAGAATTTTCGCTACCTTATGATCCAGCTTGTCTGAAGGCGCCAGGTAATGACGTCCGGTCGGGAAGATGGCCACGCGAAGCGCTCCGGCGACCAGACGATTTGGGAAGTTGACCAACAGATCGTCAATCGCCTGCTCGGCCTGATACAGCGCATCCTGTACCCCCCAGTGAACCAGCGGTAAGTCCGCTTCGTTACGCCCCTCATCGTCATAGCGTTTCAGGACCGCCGACGCCAGGTACAGCTGGCTCAGCACATCTCCCAGACGCGCAGAAATTCTTTCACGACGCTTCAGGCTACCGCCCAGTACCGCCATTGAGACATCGGACAGCAGGGCCAGGTTGGCGCTCAGTCGGTTCATATGTTGATAGTAGCGACGAGTGGCATCGCGGGTCGGCGTGCTGCTGGTGAGACCGCGGGTCAGGCCCAGCCAGAAACTGCGCACTTTATTGCTCCCCACGTGCCCGATGTGTTTAAACAGCAGCTTATCGAAAGCGTCGATGTCGTTATTCTGCGCCGCCGCCATTTCATCCAGCACGTACGGATGACAGCGAATCGCTCCCTGGCCGAAGATCATCATGCTGCGGGTCAGGATATTCGCACCTTCAACGGTGATGGCGATCGGCGCGCCCTGATAGGCTCGCGCCAGGAAGTTACCGCTGCCGAGCATAATGCCCTTACCGCCGGTAATATCCATTGCGTCAATAATTGAACGCTGGCCACGGTGGGTGCAGTGATACTTCACAATTGCCGACAGTACCGCGGGTTTTTCGCCAAGCATAATGCCGTAGGTAATCAGCGAGGCGGCGGCGTCCATTACGTAGGCATTGCCTGCGATACGCGCCAGCGGTTCTTCGATCCCTTCCATTTTACCGATAGAGATTTTGAACTGGCGGCGAATGTGCGCGTAGGCGCCGGTAGCCATGGCGACGGATTTAAGGCCACCGGTAGCGTTTGAGGGCAGGGTGATGCCGCGACCAACCGATAAACACTCAACCAGCATCCGCCAGCCCTGACCGGCCATCGACGGGCCGCCAATAATGTAATCGATAGGAACGAAAATATCTTTCCCCTGGGTCGGGCCGTTCTGGAACGGAACGTTCAGCGGGAAATGGCGACGACCGATTTCAACGCCGGGAGTGGTGGTCGGGATAAGCGCACAGGTGATACCCAGCTCTTCTTCCCCGCCCAGCAGGCGGTCAGGGTCGGAGAGTTTGAACGCCAGCCCCAGCACGGTAGCGATAGGCGCAAGCGTGATATAGCGTTTATTCCAGGTCAGACGCATGCCCAGCACCTGCTGGCCCTGCCATTCGCCCATGCAGACGACGCCGGTATCCGGAATGGCGCCGGCATCGGAACCCGCTTCCGGGCTGGTCAGCGCGAAGCACGGAATTTCCTGACCGCGAGCCAGGCGTGGCAAATAGTGGTTTTTCTGCTCTTCCGTACCGTAATGCTGCAGCAGCTCGCCCGGGCCTAATGAGTTCGGCACGCCGACGGTAATCGCCAGGATTCCGGAGACACCCGACAGCTTTTGCAGTACGCGAGCCTGCGCGTAAGCGGAGAATTCCAGCCCGCCGTACTCTTTCTTAATGATCATCGCGAAGAAGCGATGCTCTTTCAGATAGGCCCACAGCTCCGGCGGCAGATCGGCCATCTCGTGGGTAATTTCGAAGTCGTTTGCCATTCGGCAGGCTTCTTCGACCGGGCCGTCAATAAAGGCTTGTTCTTCAGCGGTGAGGCGCGGCTGCGGATAGTTGTGCAGTTTCTGCCAGTCGGGATTGCCGCGGAACAGATCGCCTTCCCACCATGTCGTACCGGCGTCAATCGCTTCTTTCTCGGTGCGCGACATCGGCGGCATGACCTTACGGAAAGCGCGGAACGCCGGGACTGAAATCATGGATTTACGCATCGGGGCAAGGTTGAACGGCAGCAAAACGATCGCCAGCGGAATTAGCAGCCAGATATTCCACAGCCCCGCAGCGCCGAGCGCGGCGGTCCAGACAAGTAAAATCGCGCTGCTGAGCAGCAGATTGATTCGGTGATAAAAGAGCGCACCGAGTAAAACTACGGTTGCAACAATACTCAAAATCATCATAGATAAATGCTCCCTGTCTTGTAGGAGGTCTGACCACTTGTGATGATATGGTTGTAGTGGATGTAATTTGTTTTAGCAATGTGTTTACAAAATAATTACAACCTTGCTCACATTGTTGTACGGAAATGCGGCACATAAAATCAAAAGCACGGGGGATTACCTTGCGTGCTGCTTCTCGCTGCGTCGGCTATCCGGTAAACTGCCTGGGTTATCCCACAAATACTGAAGGATTATCCTCATGTACCAGGATCTTATTCGTAACGAACTGAATGAAGCCGCTGAAACGCTGGCTAACTTTCTGCAGGACGAAGCCAATATTCATGCGATTCAGCGTGCTGCGGTGCTGCTGGCGGATAGCTTTAAAGCTGGCGGCAAAGTCCTTTCCTGCGGTAACGGCGGTTCGCACTGCGATGCGATGCATTTTGCGGAAGAACTGACCGGGCGCTATCGTGAAAACCGCCCAGGCTATCCGGCAATTGCGATTTCAGACGTGAGCCATCTCTCTTGCGTCAGCAATGATTTTGGCTATGAATATGTTTTCTCTCGCTACGTAGAATCAGTGGGCCGTACAGGCGATGTATTGCTGGGGATCTCCACTTCCGGTAACTCCGGTAACGTAATCAAAGCGATCGAAGCCGCCCGCGCTCAGGGGATGAAAGTGATTACTCTGACCGGGAAAGATGGCGGTAAAATGGCGGGATCGGCGGATGTCGAAATTCGCGTACCGCATTTTGGCTACGCCGACCGCATTCAGGAAATTCATATTAAAGTGATTCATATCCTGATTATGCTTATCGAAAAAGAGATGGTTAAAGCCTGATAAATCGCGGGGGTTAACCCCGCATTGCTGTATGAGGTGATCTATGTGCGAATTGCTCGGGATGAGCGCGAATGTGCCCACAGATATTTGCTTCAGTTTCACCGGGCTGGTGCAGCGCGGTGGCGGAACCGGGCCGCATAAAGACGGCTGGGGCATTACTTTTTATGAAGGTAAGGGCTGTCGCACATTTAAAGATCCGCAGCCTAGCTTTCAGTCGCCCATAGCCAAGCTGGTGCAGGAATATCCTATCAAGTCCTGCTCGGTCATCGCCCATATTCGCCAGGCCAACCGGGGTATCGTTGCGCTGGAAAATACTCACCCCTTTACCCGGGAATTGTGGGGGCGCAACTGGACCTATGCGCATAACGGTCAACTGGAAGGGTATGAGAATCTCGGGACGGGCAACCTGCACCCCATCGGGGAAACCGATAGCGAAAAGGCGTTCTGCTGGCTGCTGCACAGCATCACCGAGCGCTATCCGGAAATGCCGGGCGATATGGTGGAGGTATTCAGCTTTATCGCTACGCTTGCCGGAGAGCTGCGTGAAAAAGGCGTGTTTAACATGCTGCTTTCCGATGGGCGCTACGTGATGGCATTCTGCTCGACGAATTTATACTGGATTACGCGACGGGCGCCGTTTGGCGTAGCGACGCTGCTGGATCAGGATGTAGAAATTGATTTTCAACGCGAGACCACACCGAATGATGTGGTCTCCGTTATCGCCACCCAGCCGCTGACCGGCAATGAAACCTGGAATAAAATCATGCCAGGCGAGTGGGCGTTATTTTGCCTCGGGGACCGAGTAGTTTGACGCGAGCTGCGGCTGCACAACTTCGTGGCTGAGCGGTTTGCTCACCACGTAGCGGCCATCGGCCACGGAAACCACCGGCGGTTTATGCGTCTGCCGGAAGTAGTCGTATCCCGGTTTCAGCTGTTGCCAGAAATCCGCGAAGTAGGAATATTTGTGCCGCGCCATGTTGGCATCGGTCATGCGGAAAGGATAGATGCTCACCTGAACGTTGGGCTGGCCGAAGACTAACGCGCCGGTGACGAACTGGAAGATTTCATCAATACCGGTATCGGTCATGGCGTAACAGCCAACGGATACGCAGGCGCCGTGAATCATCAGATACTTACCTTCGTAGCCGTGCGCGCGGTCGTAAGCGTTCGGGAAGCCAATATTGATCGCTTTATAGAAACGACTATCGGGTTTTAGCTGATTGCGCGAAACGTTATAGAACCCTTCCGGGCTCTTGAAATCGCCCTGGCGCTGCTTTGGACCGAGCCCGCCGGAATAGTTACAGATCCGGTAGCTGTCGAGAAGCTGGTAAGTTTCGCCCATCTTGACGTAAAGATCGAGCATGCGCTCTTCTTTGAAGATCTCAATGTAGACCGGCGAGCCCATGAGCTGCTGCTTATACTCTTTGCTCATCGGCGTTGTCGAGCTGTTACTGCTAAGTAACCCTGCGAATGAAACGCACGGCAACAGAAGCATCGCAATAAATAATGCGATTTTGCGCATACTACTTGTTCCTTGATAAAACAAATTACCACATTGCCAGGACGGCAAGAGAGACCCGAAATCAGAGTTTTCTGGTTTTAGAGCGCTCACATTAGCACCACGGCATTTTTTCGCAAGCACGATGTGCCACGTTTACGTTTTAGTTTTCCGTTATAGCGAATCTTGAGGCAAAGCGCAGTCAGAACTTTGCGTAATAGCTCGCATTTTAGAACGACTTAATGGCGGTTTGTCTACAGGCGCCGCTCACGAAATGTTACACTTGGCCCGCTAAATGCTCAGGGTAAGAAAGGATGCTTCTCTCCCGTCTTGTGAATCACCAGGACTACAATGTTCCTTTCTTCCTCTTATTTTCCATTAATTATGCTGGCCTCGGCCTGATGCCGGGGTTTAGGTAACGGATACCTGCTAACGATATGATTAAAATCACGAAAGGGCTGAATTTGCCCATAGCTGGCATGCCATCACAGCAGATTTCTTCGAAGCCTGCGGTTAAGCGCGTTGCGCTGTTAGGTGAAGAGTACATCGGGATGCGCCCCTCGATGGCGGTGCGTGAAGGTGACCGGGTACAAAAAGGGCAGCTTCTGTTCGAAGACAAAAAAAATCCTGGCGTGCGTTTTACCGCACCGGCAAGTGGGACCATTAGCGCCATTCATCGCGGCGAGCGTCGGGTTCTGCAATCGGTCGTTATTGATGTGGATGGCGATGACGCCGTTCACTTTCCCCGCTATGAATTAGCCGATCTTGCCGGGTTGACGCGCGAGGCCGTACAGCGCCAACTGCTGGAGTCGGGGATGTGGACGGCATTTCGCACCCGTCCTTTCAGCAAAATACCCGCGCCGGGCAGCGTGCCAGCGGCCATATTTGTCACCGCCATTGATACGAATCCGCTGGCGGCAGACCCTCAGCCAATCATACTGGCCCAGCGTGAGGCCTTTGACGCTGGTTTGACGCTGTTGACGCGGCTGACCGACGGTAAAGTCCATGTCTGTCAGGCCAGCGGCGGCAAGCTTGGCGGGCATCCGGTTGGCCAGGTTACTTTCAACCAGTTTGCCGGGCCGCATCCCGCCGGGCTGGTGGGGACCCACATCCATTTTCTCGAACCGGTTAGCCTGAAAAAGCAGGTCTGGCATCTTAACTATCAGGACGTTATCGCCGTTGGCAAATTATTCCTGGAAGGGGAGCTGTCTGTCGAACGTATTATTGCCCTCGGTGGCCCGCAGGTGAAGGAGCCCCGTCTGATAAAAACGTGTTCAGGCGCCAGCCTTGATGAGCTGCTGGCAGATGAACTGCTGGATGATGAAAACCGGATTATTTCCGGTTCGGTCCTCAGCGGAACGCATGCCCGCGGGCCGCATGCTTTTCTTGGCCGCTTTCATTTACAGGTCAGCGTGGTGAAGGAAGGGCGAGAGAAAGAGCTGTTCGGCTGGGTGATGCCGGGGAAGGACAAATTCTCCATCACTCGCACCACGCTCGGCCACTTTATGAAGCGTAAGCTGTTTAATTTCTCGACGGATACCAACGGCGGCGAGCGGGCTATGGTGCCGATTGGCAACTATGAGCGAGTGATGCCGCTGGATATTCTGCCCACCATGCTGCTGCGGGATTTGCTGGCGGGGGATACCGATAGCGCACAGGCGCTGGGCTGTCTGGAACTGGATGAAGAAGACCTGGCGCTTTGCACCTACGTGTGTCCCGGCAAGTATGAATATGGCCCGGCGTTGCGCAGCGTGTTAACCCAGATTGAGCAGGAAGGATAAGTGATGGGCTTAAAGCAACTGTTTGACAAACTTGAGCCGCACTTTACGCACGGCGGCAAGCTGGAAAAATACTATCCGCTGTTTGAAGCAACGGCGACGCTGTTTTACACCCCCGGGCAGGTCACGCGCGGCGCTGCGCATGTCAGAGACGCCATCGATCTCAAGCGGATGATGATTCTGGTGTGGTTCGCCGTTTTCCCGGCAATGTTCTGGGGAATGTATAACGTTGGCCTGCAGACTATTCCGGCGCTGCATAAATTATACGGTGCTGAACAGCTGCAGCAGGTTATTGCCGGGAACTGGCACTACAGCATTGCGCAGTGGTTGGGGGTGAACTTCACCCCTGACGCCGGCTGGCTCAGTATGATGACCCTGGGGGCGGTATTTTTCCTGCCTGTCTACATCACCGTGTTTCTTGTTGGTGGGTTCTGGGAAGTCCTGTTTGCTATCGTGCGTAAGCACGAGGTTAACGAGGGCTTTTTCGTTACCTCTATTCTGTTTGCGCTGATCGTACCGCCCACTTTGCCGCTATGGCAGGCCGCGTTTGGGATCACCTTCGGTGTCGTCATGGCCAAGGAGATTTTTGGCGGAACCGGGCGAAACTTTCTCAACCCGGCGCTGGCGGGGCGCGCGTTCTTATTCTTTGCCTGGCCGGCGCAAATTTCCGGCGACCTGGTGTGGACTGCGGCGGATGGCTTCTCCGGCGCGACGCCGCTATCCCAGTGGGCCAGCGGCGGCGGTGAATCGCTGGTGAACGTCGCTACCGGTCTGCCGGTAAGCTGGATGGATGCCTTCCTCGGCAAGATTCCGGGCTCGATTGGCGAAGTCTCGACGCTGATGATTCTGATCGGCGGGGCAATCATTATCTTTGGTCGCGTGGCCTCATGGCGCATCGTCGCCGGGGTTTTCATCGGTATGGTGGCTACCGCGATGCTGTTTAATTTCATTGGCTCTGATACCAACCCGATGTTTGCCATGCCGTGGTACTGGCATCTGGTGCTCGGCGGTTTCGCCTTCGGCATGATGTTTATGGCGACGGACCCGGTGTCCGCGTCGTTTACGGATAAAGGTAAATGGAGCTATGGCCTGCTGATCGGCGTGATGTGCGTCCTGATTCGCGTGGTCAACCCGGCCTATCCGGAAGGGATGATGCTGGCGATCCTCTTCGCCAACCTCTTCGCGCCGCTGTTCGATTATCTGGTGGTGCGGGCCAATATTAAGCGGAGGAAGTCGCGTGGCTGAGAATAAAAGTAACGATAGCATCGGCAAAACGCTGCTGGTGGTGCTGGTGCTTTGTCTGGTCTGCTCAATCGTGGTCGCCGGTTCTGCGGTGGGGCTAAAATCGCGCCAGCAGGAGCAGCGCGCTCTCGATAAACAGCGCAATATCCTGGCGGTTGCCGGTCTGATGAAGCAGGGGATGAGCGCAGAGGACGTGGCTGATATTTTTAAGGCCCGTATCTCTCCGCGATTAGTCGATTTAGCCAGCGGCGAGCTGCTGGATAAAGATCCCGGCAAGTTTAATCAGGCCCAGGCTCTGAAAGATCCCCAACAAAGCCTACAGCTGGACGCCAGTCAGGACCCGGCCGGCATCAAACGCCGCAGTAATATTGCCGAAATTTATCTGGTGCGCGATGAAAAGCAGCAGATTCAGGAAATCGTCCTGCCCATTTACGGTAACGGCCTGTGGTCGGTGATGTACGCCTTTATTGCGCTGGAAACCGATGGCCGTACGCTCAAAGGGATCACCTATTACGATCACGGCGAAACGCCGGGGCTGGGCGGGGAAATCGAAAACCCCAACTGGCGCCAGCAGTTTATCGGTAAACAAGTGCTTGATGATAAAGGTATGCCTGCGCTGAGAATCGTTAAAGGCGGCGCGCGTCCGGGCGACCTGCACGCCGTGGATGGCCTGTCGGGCGCGACGCTGACTTCCAACGGTGTGCAGCATAGTTTTGATTTCTGGATGGGCGAACTGGGCTTTGGTCCATTCCTGCATAAGGTACGTGAAGGGGGGCTGAATAATGGCTGATTTAGGCGACATGAAAGAAATGAAGCGCGTGCTGGTGGGGCCGCTTATCGCTAATAACCCTATCACGCTGCAGGTCCTGGGCGTCTGCTCCGCGCTGGCGGTGACCACCAAGCTGGAGACGGCTTTTGTGATGACCATCGCGGTGACGCTGGTTACGGCTTTCTCCAGCATGTTTATCTCCATGATCCGCCACCACATTCCGAATAGCGTGCGCATCATTGTGCAGATGGCGATTATCGCTTCGCTGGTTATTGTCGTTGACCAACTGCTGCGCGCTTTTGCTTATGAAACCTCCAAACAGCTATCGGTATTCGTCGGCCTTATCATTACCAACTGTATCGTAATGGGGCGGGCGGAAGCCTATGCCATGAAGTCGCCGCCGTTGGCAAGCTTTATGGACGGTATTGGCAACGGTCTAGGATACGGCGCGATCCTGTTGCTTGTCGGCTTTCTGCGCGAGCTCATTGGCAGCGGCAAACTGTTTGGCATCACGGTGCTGGAAACGGTGCAGAACGGCGGCTGGTATCAGCCAAATGGCCTGTTTCTTCTGGCGCCGAGTGCGTTCTTCATTATCGGTTTGTTGATTTGGGCGGTGCGTAGCTGGAAGCCTGAACAGCAGGAAAAGGAGTAACCGATTATGGCTCATTACATTAGCCTGTTTGTCCGCGCCGTGTTTGTTGAAAACATGGCGCTGGCCTTCTTTCTTGGGATGTGTACCTTCCTCGCGGTATCGAAAAAAGTGTCGACCGCTTTCGGGCTCGGCGTTGCGGTAACGGTCGTGCTTGGGCTGGCGGTACCCATTAACAATCTGGTTTACAACCTGGTGCTGCGCGACGGCGCGCTGGTGGAAGGCGTTGATCTGAGCTTTCTGAACTTTATTACCTTCATTGGCGTTATTGCCGCGCTGGTTCAGATCCTCGAGATGATCCTCGATAAGTACTTCCCGACGCTCTATAACGCTCTGGGGATCTTCCTGCCGCTGATTGCCGTCAACTGTGCGATTTTTGGCGGTGTCTCCTTCATGGTGCAGCGTGACTATAACTTCAGCGAGTCGATCGTTTACGGCTTTGGTTCCGGCATCGGCTGGCTGCTGGCAATTGTGGCGATGGCGGGTATCCGTGAAAAAATGAAATACGCAAACGTGCCCGCGGGTCTGCGTGGGTTAGGGATCACCTTTATTACCACAGGTCTGATGGCGCTGGGCTTTATGTCATTCTCCGGTGTGCAGCTATAAGGGCGGAAAGTATGGAAATTATTCTTGGCGTAGTGATGTTCACGCTGATCGTCCTGGTGCTATCGGGGCTGATACTGGCCGCGCGTTCGAAGCTGGTGAATGCGGGCGACGTGGTCATTGAAATCAATAATGAGGCGGATAAACAGATTCGTACTCCGGCGGGCGACAAGCTGCTGAATACGCTCTCCAGCAACGGTATCTTCGTTTCGTCGGCCTGCGGCGGCGGGGGCTCCTGCGGCCAGTGCCGGGTGACGGTGAAAGAGGGTGGCGGTGATATCCTGCCTACCGAACTCTCTCATATCACTAAGCGTGAGGCGAGAGAGGGCTGCCGCCTGGCCTGCCAGGTCGCGGTGAAGCAGAACATGAAAATCGAGCTGCCAGAGGAGATTTTTGGCGTTAAGAAGTGGGAGTGTGAAGTTATCTCGAACGATAACAAGGCCACTTTCATCAAGGAGCTGAAGCTGCGCGTGCCTGACGGTGACGCGGTTCCGTTCCGCGCCGGCGGGTATATTCAGATCGAGTGTCCATCGCACAAAGTCGCCTATGCCGACTTTGACGTTCCGGACGAGTATCGCGGCGACTGGGATAAATTTAATCTTTTCCGCTATGTCTCTGACGTGAAAGAGCCCACGTTACGCGCCTACTCCATGGCTAACTATCCGGAAGAGAAGGGCATCATTATGCTCAACGTGCGTATTGCCACGCCGCCGCCGCAGGTGCCTGATGCGCCGCCGGGGATTATGTCCTCGTATATCTGGTCGCTGAAGCCTGGCGATAAAGTGACGATTTCCGGGCCGTTTGGGGAGTTCTTTGCCAAAGAAACGCAGGCGGAGATGGTGTTTATCGGCGGCGGGGCGGGGATGGCGCCGATGCGCTCGCATATTTTCGACCAGCTTAAGCGGCTACACAGCACACGTAAAATCAGTTTCTGGTACGGTGCGCGGTCTCTGCGAGAAATGTTCTATGATGACGAGTTTGAACAGCTGGCACGGGAAAACCCGAACTTTACCTTCCACGTGGCGCTCTCCGATCCGCAGCCGGAAGATAACTGGACCGGCCATACTGGCTTCATTCATAACGTCCTGTATGAAAACTATCTGCGCGATCACCCGGCGCCGGAAGATTGTGAGTTTTACATGTGCGGGCCGCCGGTGATGAACGCCGCGGTTATCAAAATGCTTAAAGATCTCGGCGTTGAGGATGAAAACATCATGCTGGACGATTTTGGAGGCTGATGATGCTGACGGTATTTGTCGCGACCTTCGTGATTTTCGCGCTGGTTATTCTGGGAATGTCGCTAGGGTACCTGATCAAGCGCAAAACTCTTCAGGGCAGCTGCGGCGGGATCTCATCGCTGGGTCTGGAAAAGGTCTGCGACTGTCCTGAACCTTGCGATGCGCGTAAAAAACGCATGGCTCGCGAAGCGCAGCGCAAACGGGATCGCATCATTTAAACAGCAGGCCGCTTATCGCGGCCTTTTACGATTTACCAGGTTTTCGCTTTCGCCGGCGAGTCTACCATCACGCCATCGGCTCCCAGCTCGCTTGCCTTACGAAAATCATCGGCGCTATTAATGCCGAAGAAGACAATATGGGCTTTGCCCTGAGAGCGGAAACAGTCCATGGCTTCTTTATCCCAGGTGAGGGTGGCTGGCGACACGCCTTCGCCGAGGGTGAACTTCTCCACGATTTCTACCTTGCGTTTCAGCTCCAGACCGTACCAGTAGTCATCGCCCGGCTGCGTGGTTGGCTGGCACTGGTGGCTAAGGGAAATATTAGCCAGCTTCGTTCGCGTTTCGCCCCGGCTGACGAAATGGGGAATAGATTCCGGTAGCGCCGCGATATAGCGGTCTTCGGTGGAATAAACGCGTACGCGCGAGAGGCTATGGGTTGTTTGCAATACTTCACTAAGACGCGAAGCCATCATTGCCGGGTCGGCATCAGGCGATTTAATATCGATGTAAAAGAAGGTCTGCGGCCATTGCTCCAGCACTGATTGCAGCGTTGGAATGGTGGCATTTTTTCCGCGCCAGGGGTGAGTTTCACCGCCCCATTTCCATCCCGCGTCCATGCGGGCCAGTTCGGCAGCGCTAAAGCTTGAGACCTTCCCGGTATGGTCAGTCAGGGCGGATAAATCGCTCGGGCGATATAAGACCGGAACGCCATCATGGCTTAATTGTACCGTTATCCAAATCGCCTCGGCCTTATTCTCCAGCGCCAGTTTTATCGCCGGAAGGGTGTTTTCCGGCGCATCGCCGGTGCCTCCCCGATGAGCAATGAGCTGCGGCGCAGCGCAGGCGCTGCTGGCAATAAGCAAACCAAGCGCAGTAAGTATTGATTTCATGATTACATTCACCCTGTTCATTAATATAACCATATGAAAAATAAATCATATTTGTTGCACTTTTATGTTGTAGCACGTTTTTTATGGCGAGGGTTTTTAAAAGATTAAATTTCGCCGACTTTTGCTATACTGTACGCATGTACAGTCTAAGGTTTGGCTATGCGTAAGATCATCCACGTTGATATGGACTGCTTCTTCGCGGCGGTGGAGATGCGGGACAACCCGGCACTGCGCGACATCCCTATCGCCATTGGCGGTAGCCGGGTGCAGCGCGGTGTGATCAGTACGGCCAACTATCCGGCGCGTAAATTCGGCGTGCGTAGCGCCATGCCCACCGCCACAGCGCTCAAGCTTTGTCCTCACCTGACGCTGCTTCCCGGCCGCTTTGATGCTTATAAAGAGGCGTCGAACCATATCCGGGAGATTTTTTCCCGCTATACCTCGCTAATCGAGCCTTTATCGCTGGACGAAGCCTATCTGGACGTTAGCGACAGCGTTCATTGTCAGGGGTCAGCGACGCTGATGGCGCAGGAGATCCGCGAGACCATCCATCGTGAGCTAAATTTGACCGCCTCCGCAGGCATTGCGCCAGTAAAGTTTCTCGCAAAAATCGCCTCGGACCTGAATAAACCCAACGGCCAGTTTGTGATTGCGCCGCATCAGGTCGCGGAGTTTGTCAAAACGTTGCCGCTAGCGAAGATCCCGGGCGTCGGCAAAGTTTCCGCCGCGAAGCTCGAAAGCATGGGGCTGAGGACCTGTGCAGATGTGCAGAACAGCGATCTGGCGATGTTGCTCAAGCGCTTTGGTAAATTCGGGCGGATACTATGGGAGCGCAGCCAGGGAATTGATGAACGAGAAATCAGCAGCGAGCGCCAGCGCAAATCGGTGGGCGTTGAGCGAACCCTGGTAGAGGATATCCACGAATGGGCGGAGTGTGAGTCGATTATTGAGAATCTCTATCCGGAACTGGAACGGCGCCTGGCGAAGGTTAAACCGGATTTACTGATCGCCCGGCAGGGGGTCAAGCTGAAGTTTAATGATTTCCAGCTCACGACTCAGGAGCATGTCTGGCCCCGATTGAATAAAGATGATTTGATCACCACTGCCCATAAAGCCTGGAACGAGCGGCGCGGAGGTCGGGGAGTCAGGCTGGTAGGGCTGCACGTGACGCTGCTCGATCCGCAGCTGGAGCGACAATTGGTTCTGGGGTTATAACAATGCCGAAAATAAGACCGTATGGAGAGCGTGATTTTGCCACGCTATGCGCGATTTTTTTGCGGGCGATTAAAGAGACGGCCAGCGCCGATTATTCTCCCCGGCAAATTGCCGCCTGGGCTCAGGTTGATGAAGCCCGCTGGCGGCAAAAAATAGCGGCTTCACGGGTACTGGTCGCGGTAAAAGAGGCATCGCCGGTCGGGTTTATTACCACCGTGGATGACAATATTGATTTGCTGTTTGTTTCTCCCGACTATAGCCGCCAGGGAATAGCCAGCGCATTGCTCAACGCATTGCTTATACGGCGGCCTGAACGCGTGTTAACGGTAGAAGCCAGCATTACGGCAAAGCCCTTTTTTGAACGCCACGGTTTTAGCGTAATTGAGCAACAGCAGGTTGAAGCGCGCGGTGAGCGGTTTCTTAATTACCGGATGCGGCGGGAAATCGATGCGCTAAATACTCAGAACGCACTTTGCAGGCCTTTCCTGCAATGACTCAAGGCGGCAAATGCGCGTGGCCGGTATACACAATCGGTAAGGCGGGCTTTTCGAACGGTCATCTTATAAAGAAAAGGCCCGCGCCTCGCGGTGTGGGCCTTAATTGTCTTACTTCGCCGGAATGGATTTCAGCAGCTCGGTCAGCAGCGTCCAGTACTGGCCAACGCTTTCAATGTGAACCTGCTCGTCCGGGGAGTGGGGGCCGGTAATGGTTGGCCCGATAGAAACCATGTCCAGGTCCGGATACGGTTTTTTGAACAGACCGCACTCCAGGCCCGCGTGGATAATCTGGATGTTCGGCGTCTTGTTGAACAGACGCTGATAGGTTTCACGCACCAGATGCATCACCGGCGAGCTGGCGTCCGGCTGCCAGCCAGGATAGGCGCCTTTCGCTTCGGTTTTCGCGCCGGCCAGCTTGCCCAGAGAATCCAGCATGCTGACGACATAATCTTTACCGCTGTCGATCAGCGAGCGAATCAGGCAGTGAATCTGCACGTTATCGCTGGTCATGGTCACCACGCCGACGTTCAGCGAGGTTTCCACCACGCCTTTTGCCACATCAGAGTTGCGGATGACGCCGTTCGGCGTGGCGTTAAGCAGGCGTACAAAGGTGTCACGAGATTGGGCCGTCAGCGCAGGCTGGTCGTTCGCAACCGATTCCAGCAGTACTGTCAGGTTTTTCTCTTTGGCCGCCAGCTCGTTTTTCAGGATCGCCTGGTACTCATTAGCCAGCGCTTTCAGCGTATCCACTTTGTTCGCGGCCACGGCGACAGTAGCGAACGCCTCACGGGGAATAGCGTTGCGCAGGGTGCCGCCGTTGAAATCGACCAGGCGCAGATCCAGCTCTTCAGCATGGCCCGCGAGGAAGCGTGCCAGCAGCTTGTTGGCATTGCCTAAACCAACGTGGATCTCGCCGCCGGAGTGGCCGCCCTTCAGCCCTTTCAGGGTCAGCTTAAAGCTCTGGAAACCGGCCGGAACGGCTTCACGGGTCAGCGCGAGGTCAGAGGTGAAGTCGATCCCGCCGGCGCAGCCCATGTAAATCTCACCCTCTTCTTCGGAGTCGGTGTTGATCAGGATGTCCGCCTGCAGCCAGTTAGCCTGCAGGCCAAACGCGCCGTCCATTCCGGCTTCTTCCGTCATGGTCAGCAGCACTTCCAGCGGGCCGTGAACAACGTTGTCGTCGGCCAGCACCGCCAATGCGGAGGCCATGCCGATACCGTTATCGGCGCCCAGGGTGGTGCCGCGCGCTTTAACCCACTCGCCGTCGATATACGGCTGAATAGGATCTTTAGCGAAGTCGTGAACGGTATCGTTGTTTTTCTGCGGCACCATATCGAGGTGCGCCTGCAGCACCACCGGTTTACGGTTTTCCATACCGGCAGTCGCGCTTTTACGAATCAGAATGTTGCCAACCTGGTCGCGTTCCGCGTGTAAGCCTTTTTCTTTTGCCCAGCCCATAATGTGCTCAGCGAGCTGTTCTTCGTGATAGGAGGGGTGAGGAATAGAGCAGATTTTGGCAAAAATATCCCACAGCGGCTGCGGGGATAATTGAGACAGTTCAGACACGATAAGTCTCCTTACAATCACCTGCAAAAGTCGTTTGCAGATCGAGGGGTTAGCAATCAAATACACTACAAGCCCGGGCTTGCGCGATGGGGTTGAGAATACCACTTTCCGTGTACTCTGGTAGTGTAAACCACGTAAAAAGAGTCGCGGGGGCCGCTTAACGCTGGTTTTTAGCGCGTCAGATCTCTATAATCTCGCGCAACCATTTTCCCCCTCGAACATTATTTAAGCCGTATTACACAGGCTGGGACACTTCACATGAGCGAAAAATACGTCGTCACCTGGGACATGTTGCAGATTCACGCCCGCAAACTGGCAACCCGTCTGCTGCCGGTTGAACAGTGGAAAGGCATTATTGCCGTTAGCCGTGGCGGTCTGGTACCGGGAGCATTACTGGCGCGTGAACTGGGTATTCGTCATGTTGATACCGTTTGCATCTCAAGCTATGACCACGATAATCAGCGTGAACTGACCGTGCTGAAACGTGCGGAAGGCGATGGCGAAGGCTTTATCGTGATCGACGATCTCGTTGATACCGGCGGTACCGCCGTTGCCATCCGCGAAATGTATCCTAAAGCACATTTTGTCACCATCTTCGCCAAACCGGCAGGTCGCCCGCTGGTTGATGATTATGTCGTTGATATTCCCCAAGATACCTGGATTGAACAGCCGTGGGATATGGGCGTGGTATTCGTACCGCCTATCGCAGGCCGTTAATTTCCCGCATAAATGCTAATTACCACGCCCGGTTTTGCCGGGCGTGGTTTTTTTTACCCTGACGCAGGTTACAATAGCTTGAGTGGCAACATGATGGAGGCGGCACATGTCCCAGGCTAACCTTAGCGAAACGTTGTTTAAACCCCGATTCAAACATCCGGAAACCTCTACGCTGGTGCGTCGGTTTAACACCGGAGCGCAACAACCGATCCAGTCCGCGCTTAGCGGCAATCACGTTGATCACTGGTACCGATTGATTAACCGCCTGATGTGGATCTGGCGTGGCGTGACGCCACAGGAAATCCTCGACGTGCAGGCGCGTATCGTCATGAGCGATGCGGAGCGGACCGACCCCGAGCTTTACGATACGGTCGTGGGCTATCGCGGCGGCAACTGGATCTTTGAATGGGCCAAACAGGCGATGGACTGGCAGCAAAAGGCCGGTCAGGAAGAGAATCTTCTGGTTAGCGGTCGTCACTGGCTCCATGCGGCAAACCTTTACAGCATTGCCGCCTATCCGCATATCAAGGGCGATGAGCTGGCGGAACAGGCGCAGGTGCTGGCATACCGGGCCTATGAAGAAGCCGCCCAGCGCTTGCCCGGCAAACTGCGAGAGCTGGAGTTCGCCATCCCCGGCGCCGCGCCGATCACCGGTTTCTTACATATGCCGCCGGGCGATGGGCCGTTCCCGACGGTGCTGATGTGCGGCGGGCTTGACGCGCTACAGACCGATTATTACAACCTGTACGAGAACTATTTTGCGCCCCTGGGCATCGCTATGCTGACGGTCGATATGCCTTCCATCGGTTTCTCTTCAAAATGCAAGCTGACCCAGGATACCAGCATGCTGCACCAGTATGTGCTGCAGCATCTGTCTAATGTTCCCTGGGTTGACCATACCCGGGTGGCCGCCTTTGGTTTCCGCTTCGGCGCGAACATCGCCGTCCGGCTGGGCTATCTTGAACCCCAGCGCCTGAAGGCGGTGGCCTGTCTGGGGCCGGTGGTGCACGGACTGCTGGTGGACCCGCTGCATCAGGGACGGGTGCCGGAAATGTATCTCGACGTTCTGGCGTCGCGTCTGGGTATGCATGACGCCTCCGACGAAGCGCTGCGGGTTGAGCTTAACCGCTATTCTCTGAAGGTTCAGGGTCTGCTGGGGCGTCGCTGCCCTACGCCGATGCTCTCCGGTTTCTGGAAAGACGATCCGTTCAGTCCGGAAGAGGAGTCGCGTTTAATCACTTCCTCCTCCTCCGACGGCAAGCTGCTGGAGATCCCGTTCAATCCGGTCTACCGTAATTTCGATCACGCCCTGCGGCAGATCGCCCGCTGGATTAGCCATAGATTTAGTTAATATATTGCTAAATTCTATTGATTTGGTAACGTCATAGCATCACTAAAGGAGATCGCAATGACGTTACCGAGTGGACACCTGAAGAGTAAGCTGATTAAGAAATTCACGGCGCTTGGCCCTTACATCCGTGAGGAGCAATGTGAAGACAACCGCTTCTTTTTCGATTGCCTGGCAGTTTGCGTCAACGTAAAACCAGCGCCTGAAAAACGCGAGTTCTGGGGATGGTGGATGGAGATGGAAGCGCAGGCTTCGCGCTTCACCTATAGCTATCAGTTTGGATTGTTCGATAAAGAAGGCGACTGGCGTCCGGTCGCGATTGACGATCCTGAAGTCACGGAAAAGCTCGAAAAGACGCTACGCGATTTTCACCAACGAGCCGAAGCGTTACTGGCGACCTTCAGCCTTAAGCTGGAGCCCGCCGATGATTTCAGCGAACCGGTTAAGCTGAGGGCCTAAGTTCCGGTTATTTTGCTATCCCGCGTTAAAACCCGCGTTTCTATCAGCGTGGGTTTTGTCCCCAGGCAAACCTACGCTAATCGCCGTTTAATACCCGGTATGGCTGACCGACGGCAATCATGCCGGCGGCCAGATCTTTGGTTACCACCGTGCCCGCGCCGACTTTGACATTGTCGCCTAGCGTGACCGCGCCAATCACCACGGCGTGGGCGCCAAATTCCACGTTATCGCCAATTCGCGGGCTAGCGCTTTCCCGGCCCTGACTATCGGTCACGCTGCCAATAGTGACGCCCTGGCGCAAAGTGCAATTTTGCCCGATGATCGTTCCCCGGTTAATCACAATGCAGTGCGGATGATACAGCTTCAGCCCATAGCCAATGCGCGCTCGCCACGGCAGCTCAATGCAAAATAAACACTCGTTAATCACGATATTGAGAATAACGAAGGGGATCCCGCAGATCTTCCACAGAGGATTACGGCTGCGATAGAGCGTCGCCAGACGATAGAGCAGAACCGCGATTTTCGCTTTTATGCCGCCGCAGGATTTGATCTCCTGGCCGACCTGTCTGATAGCCTCAAACATGATTATTCCTTAAGGTTAAACGAAGCCAGTGAATACCATCCGTCACCGGTTTGACCTTCGTTAGCGAGTTGAATACGCGGTTGCCCCTGATGATTGGCCAGGGCCGCCTGCAGGCGGTATTGACCGTCAGGCAGCCCGGCAGGCAGCGCTAGCGTAGCGCGGCTTTGATGAGCTCCGGGCAGCCACTGGCGAACGTCATCCGCCGTTTTGATTTGCGTAACGGTATCGCCCGCCGCATTGACTATCCGCCATTGTACAAGCCAGGGGAGATAGGCCGGGGCGACGCCGTCGTTACGCCAGGTGACATTCAGCGTAAGCGGCATGCCGCTACGTACGGGCGTATCAAATTCCAGCTGGCTCACCCGGTAGCGATAGCCGATGCGCAATAACGCATTATCAACGATATCGCGATACGCTGCCGGCACCGGTCGCGATTTCAGATTCAGGGTACTGGCGTGCTGCGCTAATGCCCAGTCGAAGCTTGCCTGGACCTCTTCGCGAGTGTAATGCTGCACGCTTTCCCATTCCGCCATATAGCCGCAAATCTCGAGGCTCACGGGGGCGTGCTGCCAGCCGTCATTAAACCCGCCCCACGCCGCCTGCGCGGCGGCCAGGCGTTGAGGATAGTCATCGCGCATATGGCTCCACTCCGGGGAAAAGTTATGCCAGTCTCCCCAGCAGTCCGCGCGCCATCCGGCGCCTTTTTGGCTGGCCCAGGCCAGCGAGTCGCCGCCGCTGATCAACATGATTTTGGGCGTTTTAGGGAAACTGCTGAAATGCATATCAACGTAGCGATTGAGCTGTTGCGGAGTGTACTTTTCCATCAACGGCGCGACGTCAGGGAAATTGGAGTTATGCCATTCACCCCACGAACCCACCATGCCGATATCGACAAACGCCAACTCCGGATTACCGTCATAACGCGCGCCGAGGGCGTTAAGCAGCTTTTGCGCATAGGCGATAAAAGTCGGATCGCTGAGATCCGGGACAAAGGTTTTGCCATTTTCGACCCATTGTCCCTGAATGCCTTTTTTGATAAGCCAGGCGGGGATTTTCGAGCCCGATTGCGGTTCATCGAGCGCCATAATACGCAATCCGACGTTCATCGCCGGCTGATGCTGAGCGGCGACGCTGAAGGCATGATCGATCGGCGCAAAATTATAGACGCCTTCTTCAGGCTCCAGATCGCTCCAGTAAAAGCGATCGTATTCAAACCCGGTGTCCGGATACTCTTGCAGAGAGGGCTTCTGGCCATAACCATCGTGGAAACTGGCCACGCCGATCCCTGGGTTCGTTAACAGACCGGTGAAGGCCGGCGGGGTGATAACCGTGCGTTCAGCCAGTACCGCCGCAGACGGAATGATTCCGGCCAGCAGGAGCGCCAAACAGAGCGCGGCGCGGCGCGGCGAAAAAGAGCTCATCGTTAATTCACTTTATCGTGGAGGTTCACAAACCATGTCCAGATACCGACGTGAAAGTTCTTAAACACATCGATTCCCAGCGCGGATTTCAGCATATAGAGCGCCAGCAGCACGGCAAGAATGGCGAACAGCACGGCAAACGTAATCGCAAGGGTGGAAAATAGACGCCCGAGCAGCGTACTTTCCCGCGGGATTTTGCGCAGATCGCGACCGCATAAAAAGACTACAAAATATCGACGATGCAGAAACGGAAAGCTATGGCGAAAGTCGATACGATGGCGCGACGCCAGGCTCGATCTCACCAGCGCCTGTTCGATACCGCGTTTTTGCTCCGGCGTTAATGAACTTTCTGTTTCCGCATCAAGCGCGGAATAAAAGCGCTCAATGACCAGGTCGGATGTTGATTTTGTCACGGTTGACTCTTGTTCGTTAATCGCTGGTAGACCTGAGCCGTTTTCGCTGCAATGTCCGGCCAGCGGTATTTGGGCATTAACTGGCTGTAATCCACGGTCTCCTCGCCGCGCCAGGACTGGAGCTTTTGCGCTAGCGCGGCGACATTGCCCGTCGGAAAATAAACCTCCGCAGGCAGGCCGATCTCCAGGTTGGCGGGGATATCGCTGACGATAACCGGTAAGGACCAGGACATGGCCTCCAGCAGGGCAATGGGCAGCCCTTCGTGGTAAGACGGAAGAACAAAAAGCCCGGCCTGTGAGAACAAGGTATGCAGCGGATCGCCGCTAATAAAACCGGTCATGATCGCTCCCGGGGTAGCGGCCGCCTGTTTCTTCAGCCGCTCGCTATACTCATCCGGATGATCGGCATCGCCAATCAGCACCAGCGGCAGCGAACAGTTCGAGGCTTTGTAGGCGGCAAGCAGATCGTGCAGCCCTTTTTCTTCGACAAAACGGGCGACGGCGACAATGTATTGCCCGGCTTTCAGCGAATACTGATTCAGCGTGGCCTGTCGCGTCTCTTCGGCGGGAAGCGGCGGTTGGCGCACGCCGTTATAGATCACGTTAGCGTTGGTACGGCCGTGTTTGGTTTTAATCAGCGTATTAATCACTTCCGAGATAACAATAACTTCATTGGCATATTTCACCGCCCATTTCTCACCAAGACGCAGCATCTCTTTCGCCATTTTGCCCCACTTCTGGCGATCGTAGTCCGGGCCGTGGTGGGTAAAAACGACGCGCTTGCCGAGCAGGCGCAGCAGAGGGACCACCAGGCCAGGGCCGACCGCATGAACGTGAACCACATTTGAGCCGTCAAACAGGGTGCTGAAGGCTGCCAGCGTTGAGTGAATAATGGCTTCGAACTTGCGGCTTTTAGGCGCCCACAGGCTTTTTAACCGCACGCCTTTATATTCGCTGCGGCGGTAGTCAACGTACGGTGAGCGGGCAATGACGCAGATATCGGCGTGATTCTGTTGATAGATTTCCGGATAGAGATTCTGGCAATGGGTCTCAACGCCGCCCTGGACATTCGGAATACCGCGGGTGCCAAGCACCGTCACTTTGAGCTTCATTTCGCTTCCCCCACAAGCTGCTGATAGAGTTCCTGCAGAACCTGCATATGCCGGGCGAGATCGTATTTCTCTTCTAAACGCTGGCGCGCGTTGATGCCCATTTCCCGCGCCTGCTGCGGATTGGCGGCCAGGCCATCCATGATGCGCGCCAGCGCGTCGGCATCCCCGGGTTCCACCAGATAGCCATCAATGCCATCGCGGATTTGCTCCGGAATGCCGCCGATATTGCCGCCGACGACGGGGCGACCGAACGCCATCGCCTCCAGTACCGACATCGAGCAGTTTTCATAATATTCGGAAGGGACGATCACCGCCCGCGCGCCGCGAATCAACGCGTTGAGCGCTTCTCCGTGGCGCATATAGCCGAGAAATTCCGGACCGCTAAAGCGGGCGCGCAGGTCGTTGCCGAGAGGGCCATCGCCGACGATTTTCAGCGGCATGGGCTGCTGCATTTTTTGCTGCGCCAGCGCCAGGGTAGCGACGCCTTTCTCACGGCTCAAGCGGCCGATATAGAGGAAATAATCGCCCGCCGTATCGCCCGGGATCGTGGCGCTGGCATCAATACCGTTGACGATCGTCTCGATCCGTGACCGGGGTAATTTACGCAGCAGCGTCTGACGCATAAATTCGCTGGGAGCGATGATGCAATCGAGCATGGCGTAATTTTGCGCGAACTTTTGCCAGTAGGCCTCAAGCGACAGCAGCAGGCTTTTAAAGGTGTCGCCCTGCTGGCAACGATGGCGGAAGGCGTTGCTCACCGAACCAGTAAGACAGTCATCGCAAACGTGGCCATCGCGCAGCATGGTGTACGATGGGCAGACGATTTTATAATCGTGCGCGGTCAGCACGGTTTTGCAGCCAAAGCGTTTGGCGACGCCGATCAGCGCCGGCGTCAGCTGATGGTAAATATTATGAAAGTGCACAATATCCGGGCGCTGCGCCAGCAGCAGCGTATTGAGCTTGCTGCAGGCCTCCGCGTTGTAGATAAAGTCGATACCCGCTTTGAGCTTGCCCGTCAGCCCGTGGTTTTGATGGTAGTCCACGTTGTGTACGAAGAAGCTTTCCCAGGGCGAGGGTTTATTTTCTGCATGCTGCATGCTGAAGTCGACAACCTGATAGCCCGCTTGCAGCATAGCGTCTCGCTCCTGGAAAAATACGGTTTCCGCTCCGCCCTTAATAAAAAAGAATTTGTTAACGAATAATATTTTCATGTTCTGTCTGGATATGTTTTGGGTTGGAGACGGTCACGGCGGGTTGTTTCATCGGATCGCGAACGGAGTTCATGAGGCCTCGCACCATACCTGCGGAAAATAACGATAAGTTGATAACGCTCTGTACGCCGTCCCGCAGCGACTTATTTTTAATCGCCTTCAGGGCGATAAACGCCAGCAGCGGAAGCAGGGCGATAATAATCAAACCGGGATTTAACGACAGCAGGCAAATAATCAATACCAGGATATACAGCGTGAATATCAGTTCGTTGCGAACAATCTTAAGCGCGGCAGGAAAATGGTTTTTCCCCCAGCAGTTGCGTAATAGCTCACCGGGCGCCCATAAAAAACCGTTCTTCCAGCGATAGGTCAACATTCTAAACGTCGGCATGGTATAGGAAGCATGGCTAAAATAGGGCGCAGCGAGGCGGTGGAGTTTATAGCCCGCGGCCTGCAAGCGGATCCCCAATTCGGCTTCTTCATAGCCGTGGAGATTAAGGTTAGTCAGATAGCCAATTTTCTCGATTGCCGAGCGGCGATAGAGTCCGCCGCCGCCAAGATGGTCGGTATCACCCTGCGGATAAATAAGATGCAGGCGCTGCTTGCGCGATTTAAATTCATAGTTAGCGGCATCATCCATCTCGACGCTGCCCGCCACGCCAGCGTATTCGGGATGTTCTTCGAGAAAGGCGACGGCGGTGTCGAGAAAACCCGGCTCCAGCTCCATATCGCCGTCCAGCAGCAGCAGATAGTCCCCTTCGCTGAATAACCAGCCCAGCTGGTGGCCCACGCCGCAGCAGCGATCTTTCGCATTATCAAGGCAGACCACCATCGCGTCTTTGGCGATGGCCAGCTCCCGGGTGTTGTCGGTGGAGAGGCTATCGGCGACGATAATTTGATGCGGGTAAGGCTGCAATTGCTTGCGGACGCTGTCGATCGTTTTTTCAATCCCCTGCGCTTCGTTGAGGGTTTTAATGCTGACGGTAATTGATGGCGTTTTATTCATATTGGGTACCGGAGTTCAGACGGACGGAACGATGAATGACAATGAGCGCCCCGAGGGCCAGCCATAATAAAAACTGTAGCATGGGAATGATCATCAGGATCTGACTGTAGGGAAGGCTGAGTAAACAGCCGATGGCAAAGACGTAAAATGCAGGCGCGGAGCTGAGCAGCTGTAAATCTTCACGCTTTAGATCGTAGCGGGAAAAGGTCTCTTTGGGCCGCATGCCGATAAGAATAGAAGCAATCATGGCGATAAATAAGATCACGCCGATAATACCGACTTCCCACAGCATCATGCTTAGCGCGGTGGAATCGAGTATCAGATGATACCAGGCGCCAATATAGCCTGGGGAGACGGTACTGCCGCTGTTGGTCGCGTTCAGACCGTAGCCAAATAGCATTCCGCCGGGGCCAAAAAGTTCGTTATGCTTAAGCCAGAAGAAAATAGTGGTAAACCGGCCAAGCTCGCCGCTTTCCATAATGTAGTTAGTATCAAAAATATAACCGAGGGAATCGATAAATACCGAGAGCGCGCTTTTGGTCGGATCCCCGCCAAAGGCCGACGAGTAGTTGGAGGCGAGAATGGTGATAGCGGCAAAAATTAACACCACCATTCCGGCGGCGATTATCATCAACGAGCGCAGGGTGACTTTGCTGATGCCGCTGACGTAAGCGGGCATGATCCACAGCAGCGCCAGTAAGAACGGCGACAGCAGAATCACGAATTTTACCTCGCCTACCACGCAGAGGAAAAAGGCCAGCACGATATGCGCCGCCATCGATTTGAATGAACAGATACCGTGCTTAAATTCGGACACCTTCAGCAGCATAATCAGCAGGCAGAACATCCCCATGGCCGCGGTATTGCCGCCGCCCATCGGGTCGCCGCCAAACGTGCCGACTACCGAATCCCACTTTTCATCCTCACCGCGCAGGGCGACGCGTTTTGGCACCACTACCAGCACCTGATAGATAGCCAGCGGGAACTGGACGTAGAACAGCCAGTAAAAAAGCTGAGTCAGGCGATGCAGCTGCGACTCGCGAAACATACCAAGCAGCATGCAAAACATCACCAGCGACAGGGCCAGTTCGTTTTTAAAACCGACGATGGCGGTGACGATGCCGGATTGTAAAACGGTGGCGCAGAGGCTAAGGATAATAAAAGTCAGATACAGCGCCAGCACCACCTTCTCGCGGGCGCTGAGCGCGAGAGGCTGCTGCCGGCTTTGCATCATCAGCAGAACCACCATTACCAGCACCATGAAAAACGGAAGCCATAGTACGGCGACAACGCCGGTGAAATACTGCACCGTGCCGCAGAAGACGATGGTCGTCAGCGCGAATGCTTCCAGATAGCGACCGGTGTTTAGCTGCATATTTTCTGCTCCTGCCGGGAGAGCTGCAGCGCCCGCTTATTCATTTTCAACAGAATGAACAGATAGCGAATGCTGGTAAGAACAGAGAAGGTCAGCAGGGCAATTTCATAGCTCTGGCCCAATTCAGGCAGCGCGATAAAAGCGACGATAATGATCAGCAACTGCTCTATCTGAATGCGTAAAAAATAGCGTTTAGAACCAAAGATAAGCTCGATAACGGTCAGCGGACTGACGGCCAGGGCGGCGAACAGATAAGGCAGCATATAGCGTGAGGTCGGGATCGAATTGAGCCACTCCTGGCTGAAGCCCAGGCGCATAACCAGCGGATAGAAAATCCAGATCCCAAGGATACAGATCAGCGCCGCGGCCAACAGCAGCAGGCGAATTTTTTTGTATTCCGCATAGTTAAAGGTGTTGTTGCGAAAATCCATCGACCATTTTGAAAAGATGGAATTGCGCACCGCGTTACCGACAATCATCACCGGCGATAAGCAGAAGCGGCTCACCACCGAGAAATAACCCGCGACCAGCGGTGAAAACCAGACGTTAATCAGCATCGTCGGCAGATTGTTGCTGGCCATCGCCAGCACTTCCGCGCTGCCGACGCGGCTGAGATGCTGCCAGTGCTGGCGCGCGAAAAGGCCGTTGGCGCGCGGAGAAAAATGCGCCGGCGTCAGGGTGCTGAAGTGAAATAAACGCAGCAGGCACAGGCTGAGCAGCAGCAAAATGCCCACCATCCAGGCAATATAGAACAGGGTGGCGTTCGGCATCGTCAGCAGGGCTATCGCCACCACCAGCGACACGGCGATGCGCTGAAAGGTGAGAAACGGATAGTTGCCGCCGCGCAGCGAGAGGTTCTCGGCGATCAAAACCAGCGCATAGCCGAAGGTCAGCAGATAGAGAAACGCGATATTGAGATGGAATATCAGTCCGGTGATGACCGCCCACGGCAGCGCCAGGAGCAGGCTTTGCAGCAGGCAAAACACCACGTTCTGCCCCAGTTCATGCTCCTCCTGGCGCGGGATCAGCAGCTGCGACGCAAAAGTGCAAACCTGCGCGCCAATCAGCACGTTGCTGTAGATCATCGCGTAGTGCCCGACTTCCGCCATGCCGTAGCGATGGGAAATCAGCCACACGGAAAATGCGCCGATCGCCTGCGAGAGGACCGAGGAGCTGGCGATGGATGAAATACTCTTAATTAAATTCATGATCGCTACTTCGGTGAGATCAGTTCACCCATGCCGCGCTCCGGCAGGCGTTTGCCTTCCTGAGTCTCCAGGTTCTCTTCTTTCACCTGGTTAAGCATGATGGCGACAGGCGTTGGCGCAGCGGCGTGCAGACGGCTTTGCGCGTCGCGGACGCGGGACGCTTGCTCGCTGGCTTTCACCACCAGCAGGGAGATATCGACGTGCGGGGCCAGCAGCAGGCCGTCCTGAGCGAGGCCGAGCGATGGCGCATTAAGAATGAGCGAATCGTAGGTCTGCCGCAGCGTGGTCAGCAGGGCCGGGAGCCGTTGCGAGGTTAACAGCAGCAGCGTCGAGTCGTTCAGTTCGCCGCGCGGCATAAAATCAAGATTGTCGGCCAGAGAAACGACCGCCTGCGGCGTGGCGCAGCGGTCTTCCAGACGCGCGCTGAACCCTGTTTTATGCTGCGGATAGCGCGCGGAGAGCCCTGCGTTGGCCAGATAATCCAGGTCGATGAGCAAGGTTTTGCCTGACTTACTGGCCGACCACGCCAACAGTTCAGCTATCAGGCTGCTGCCGGCATGGGTCTGCGCCGAGGTCACCAGTATCGTACCGCGTGACTCAGTCTGGCCGAGCAGCGCCAGGCGCAGGCTGTGGATCATATCGGCGTACAGCAGATTCTGGAACGTCAGCTGCGCGCTGTTCGCCTGAGGCAGCAGCGGAAACTCCCCGCTGGCATCAAGGCCCGTTTTGGCTTTGAGTTCGCTGATGCTGTTCACCGTTTTGTCGAGCGCGGTGCTGACAATCAGGTACATGATATACAGCGCCAGCGCCATCAGGGTCGCCATCACGATAAGCAGACCGCGCTGCGGTTTAGAGGGCTGATTTGGCGGCACGGCGGCATCGTAGATCGCTTCGTCAGGAACCGAAAAAGTTTCGGAAAGCTTCTGCTCATTCGCCCGCTGATACAGCGATTTATACAGCTCCTCGGTTTTGTTCAGCGCGGTCATCATGGTGTTGTATTTGTCGCGCTTGGCCCCCAGCGCCTGGAAATCGGCTTTCTGGTCGTCGAGCATCTTCTGGTAGTGCTGCTCATCGTCCAGCGTAATCTGATACTGCTGGCGTAAGCCGTTAAGCAGTTCGCCCAACACCTGGCCTATCTGCCCGTTGACGACCTGTAGCTGGGCCTGGGCCTGAAGATATTTCGGATGCTTAGGACCGTAGTGTTTCGCCGCTTCCGACAGGTTACGCCGGGTCTGGATTAGCGCGATGCGCAAATCCTGAATCTGCGGATGGCCGGAAATTTCCGGCAGCGAGATGATCGCTTCCGGCGGTTTCCCCTGCTGACGGCGCACTTTATCCCATACCGTTTGCGCTTTCAGACGGCGCTGGGTGGCGTCGGCAAGATGGTTAATCACGATGCCCAGCCGCTCGGTCTCGTAGCCATCCATGCTGCGGAAGGTCAGCAGGCCGTTCTGTTTAAGAAAATCATCGATATCGGCTTTCTGGCGATCGAGCTTAGCGCGCAGATCGTCCATCATTTTTTCGTTCCAGCCCTGCGCCTGAAGCAAGGTTTTTTGCTTCTGCGCCAGGCTGTAATCGATAAACGCCTGCGCCACGCCGTTGGCGATATCGGCGGCTTTTTGCGGCGATTTCGCTTCCATGGAAACCGAAACCAGCTGCGTGGTGCGCACGCCGGAGATGGTCAGGTTTTTTTGCAGTGCGCGAACCGCGTTATTGACGCGCGTGGCCAGATCAAGATTATCCCCGCCGTTAAACTCGGGGTCTTGTTCCAACTTCATCGCCTTCACTGCAGCCTCAAGCACCACGCGTGAGCCCATCAGCGCATATTTGGTTTCATAGTAATCGCTGCGGGTGGAATCGTAGTTTTCCAGCCGCGGCAGGGGAGTGACGTCCTGCGGCTGCGCTTTAAACAGCACCGTCGCGGTTGCGGTATAGCTGGATGACATAAAGCGCGTCAGGATCCATGACGCCGCTGCCGCCACCACGACCACCACCAGGCACCAGATGAGCTTGTGCTTAATTTTGTTGAAATAAGGCGTGAAGTCGATAAAGCCTTCTTTCTTCTTTCCATTTTCAACCAATGAAATTGCCATATCAGAAGAAACTCATGCCAATGATAATGGTATCCCCAGCCTGTACGGCGGAGTCGGCGGCGACGTTTTCCAGCAGTTTACCGCCGCGAAACTGGCGAATGCGGATGTCGTGGCGATCGGCGCGATCGGTAAACCCGCCGGCCAGCGCAATGGCTTTTTCCGCCGTTAAGCCGGGTTCCCATGCGTAGCCGTCCGGTTTTTTGACTTCGCCTAACAGATAAATCTTCCGGTATTCGGCAATGCTCACGGTCACCATTGGCGCCTGTAGATAGCTACCGCGCAGCTTATCGGCAATTTCGTTGCCGACCTGTTCCGGCGTTTTTCCTTTCAGCATCAGCGAGCCTATATAAGGATAATCAACGCTGCCGCTATTATCGATTTTTACGCGCATAGTGAGATCCTGCTCGCCGGAAACCGCGATATTGATCTCATCGCCCTGATCCAGATGATAAACGGCGTCCGGCGGCGTTCGGATCGTCTGCTGGGGAGCCGAACAGCCCGCCAGCCATAGCGCCAGAAGAGGAATAATCGCCCGTTTTCCATAGGTAAGGATCATATTTGTACCTGCGTCATAAAAATAATGGCCGAGTCGTTATAGCCCAGCGTGCGCTCGACCTCATGGTCATAGTCCGGGCCAATATAAAAGGCATCTTTTTCTTTATTAGAATGCATCGTGTTCCATTGCAGCTTCAGCTGAAAATTAACGGATGGACGGTAGTCGTAGTTGAAGGTGAGCGACACGAGATTTGATTGATCTTTGCGTCCGTTGGTCTGGTGCTTGTAATCCTCTGTAATATAAGAGTAATCAACCAGAGTGGAGAATCTGTCGACCAGCCAGTGGTGCTCATACCCCACACCGAAATTTGATACCAGAATATAGCCGCCGGAGTCGGTGGGATCTTTAATACGCTGCGAACTGTGTAAGTTGAGCTTTATCTGTTCGAGCGGTTTCCAGTCGGCGTTAATATCCCAGTTCAGGCCGTTGAATCCCTGTGAGTCGGGGTTATGGATGAAATCTTTATACAGCCAGGCAACGTTGCCGTGGATCTCGGTCTTGCCGGAAAGGCGGTTTTTCATGCCGACCAATAGATAGTATTCATTACTGTCTTTTAACGGGTTGAGCTCATAGCGACGCTGGTTAGTGATAAAACTATAGCGATAGCGCAGCGTTTTGGCTTTTTGATCAAACAGCTCGGCGACCAGGCTGTTTTCATGCCACTCCTGATCGTGCATGTAGTAATGAAAGTCGGCGCTGGCGTCCTCGATGCTGTCGAGATTGCGAAAGCGCAGCTGCTTGTGCATGAGCGCGACTTCTGCTTTGCCGCGCCCTTCCGGGGCGCCGTAGCTATAGCGCAGTTCGCTGTTAAAGAAGCGCGTGGCGATAGGCTGATTAATGCCAAACTCTGTAAACTGCTCGGGGAGAAACCCCTCGGTGGTATCGCGGCCGCGCTCTTCATGACCGAACGTTTCATCGAGATCCAACGACAGCCCGTGCATGCTGCCGAAGCGCCACTTGCCGTTAAACATAAAAAAATGGTTGTCGCGGTTATCTGCGCTATCGCTGGCGTAGCGGCGGTAATCGCCGGAGTACATCAGTAAATAGCGGTCTTCGTAGCGCTCGCCGATGGCTTTGAAAATCGGCTTCACGCCTTGATAAGCGGAGCCGATTTCATTGCCGCCGTAGCGTTGCCAGGTCACGTTGTCATTGTAACCGACGTCATAACCCACCTGGCTCTCGAAATCGATGCCAGCCACACCGGTATGTGGTTTAGCCTGCAGGTCCGCCCATGCGTAAGGAACCGCCAGTAGACCCGCGAGGAAAGTGAGTTCAGAACGCATTTTTCCCCACAAATCCGCGGAAAAACGTTAAAAAAACGATTTTGATATCCAGCAGCAGCGACCACGACTGAATATATTCCAGATCGTACTGAATACGTTTTTCCATTTTATCAATCGTGTCGGTTTCGCCGCGAAAGCCGTGAATTTGCGCCAGGCCGGTAATGCCGGGCTTCACTTTATGGCGGATCATGTAATTTTCCACCAACAGACGATATTGCTCATTGTGGGCCACTGCGTGAGGGCGTGGACCCACTATCGACATGGTTCCCTGCAGCACGTTAAAAAACTGCGGCAGTTCATCGAGCGAGGTTTTGCGTAAAAAAGCGCCAAAGCGGGTAATGCGCGGATCGTTACGCGTCGCCTGGGTCACTACCGCGCTGTTCTCCATTACGCGCATGGTTCTGAACTTCCAGACGGGGATCTGTTTACCGTTCAGGCCGTAACGGTTTTGTTTAAACAGAACAGGGCCCGGCGAAGTCAGCTTAATGCCGATCGCTACCGCCAGCATCACCGGCAGGCTGACCAGGGTAAAAAAAGCGCCAAGCACGATATCTTCGATACGCTTGAGCACCGCGCCTTCGCCTTCAAATGGCGACGTAAAAATGCTGATGGTCTGAATATTGCCGAACATCCGCAGCTGAGAAATATGTGAGCTGTAGGAAAAGAGGTCCGGCACCAGGAATACGTCCACGGTGGTGTCGGAAAATTCGTTCAGGAACTGGCGGATACGCTGCTGGGCGACCATCGGCAGGGCAATATAGACTTCATCGATTTCTCCGGCTTTCGCCAGCGCCAGCAGGTCTCTTGAGTTGCCTTTTTTCTCAATGCTGAGCAGGCGACTGTCGCGCTGAACGGCGCGGTCCTCAAAGAAGGTAATGTCTATCCCGTCGTGGGTATACTCCTTAAACAGCGCCTGCTCGATGGCCAGTCCGGCCGGCGTTATGCCTAAAATAGCCACCTTGAGTCTGGATTTGAAAAAATAGCGGCTGGAGATAACGCGAATAAGAAACATGCTAATAAATATGGCCATCGAACACAGCACAATTATTTCAGCCAACCGCACCGCGTTTGTGCTGGCGTGATTGTTCAGCAATAGTTCGGCGCTTACGAATAATAAAAATGACAACAGTCCGCTAATACAGACGCTGAAGAACAGCTTGGTTAATTTTTTTAAATATTGTCCCTTGAACTGACCGGAATATAACTGAAAGTGTTCATTAGCCCGGATAAAAATAAGTGAATATATTATTCCCAGGAACAGAGAGGCCGTTGAGGGTTCGACGAAAAAGTATTTTAAATAAGCGAAAATAAACAGGTTGACGGCAAAAAAATCCATTAGCTTCATCAGCTTGCTATAGCGGGCATTGTAAATCTTAATGGTACTATCCGTCATCTTTTTGCTCGTTTTATAGTCAATAAAATGATGTCCTGTCCTTCTTTAAAGCTGAATTTATGTCTATGAATCTATTGAAAAATTAAGCTTTAGATTGGCGTTGATTATTGTAGCCTACGATTAATCTTATGTCGAACCTGTCCATGACTGATAATCGATAACTTTTTATCATTGCCATTAAGCATAATGAATGATGATCCGGATTTAAGAGTAACAGAGGCTCGGGTGGCAAACTGGCGGCTGTGCGGGCTTCATGTTCCGGCCGATCCGCGATCGCGGGTGAAATCATCCGCGCCAGCGGGAGCTGGCGCGTTCATCGGCTAAATCCCAATACACATGTATTTGATTTCCAGGTAATCCTCTATCCCATACTTCGACCCTTCCCGACCCAGGCCGGAAGATTTAACCCCGCCGAAGGGGGCGACCTCGGTGGAGATAAGGCCGGTGTTAATCCCGATAATGCCGTACTCCAGCGCCTCGCCGACGCGAAAAACGCGGCCCAGATCGCGGGCGTAGAAATAGGCCGCGAGGCCGAACTCGGTGTCGTTGGCCTGAGCGATAACATCTGCCTCATCTTTAAAGCGGAATAGCGGGGCGAGGGGGCCAAAGGTCTCTTCTTTCGCCACTTTCGCATCGCCGGGGACGTCCACCAGAATCGTTGGCTGAAAGAAATTACCGCCCAGCTCATGGACTTTCCCGCCGGTTACTACCCGCGCGCCTTTGCCCAGCGCATCGGCGATATGCTCCTGCACTTTAGCGATCGCTTTCTCGTCAATCAGCGGCCCGATAGTGACGTTCGGCTGCAGGCCATCGCCAATTTGCAGCTTACTGACCGCCTGCTGAAGCTTTTCGGCGAAGCGATCGTAAACGCTATCCTGGACGTACAGGCGATTGGCGCAGACGCAGGTCTGTCCGGCGTTGCGAAACTTGGAGGCCAACGCGCCTTCGACGGCTTTATCGAGATCGGCGTCGTCAAAAACGATAAACGGCGCATTGCCGCCCAGCTCCAGCGAGACTTTCTTGATATCTTTCGCGCACTGCTCCATCAGCTGGCGGCCAATTTCCGTCGAGCCGGTAAAGGAGAGTTTGCGCACTAACGGGTTGCCGGTGAGCTCACCGCCGACCTCGCTGGCCGAACCGGTAACGACGTTAAATACCCCTTCGGGGATCCCGGCGCGGTTGGCGAGCTCCGCCAGCGCCAGCGCGGAAAACGGCGTCTGGCTGGCGGGCTTGAGCACCATCGTGCAGCCTGCGGCCAGCGCCGGGCCCGCCTTGCGGGTGATCATCGCCGAGGGGAAATTCCACGGGGTGATCGCGGCGGTCACGCCTATCGGTTGCTTAATCACCAGCAGCCGCTTATCGGCCTGATGGCCGGGAATGGTGTCGCCGTAGATGCGTTTGCCCTCTTCGGCAAACCACTCGATAAAGGAGGCGGCGTAGCTAATTTCGCCTTTTGCTTCCGCCAGCGGTTTCCCCTGTTCCAGCGTCATCAGGCGCGCCAAATCGTCCTGATGTTCCATCATCAGCTCAAACCAGCGGCGCAGGATACTGGAGCGTTCTTTGGCGGTAAGGGCGCGCCATGCGGGCAGCGCGCGGGCGGCGGCATCGATAGCTTCACGGGTTTCCCCGGCGCCCATTTTGGGTACGTTGCCCAGCGGCTGGCCGTTGGCGGGGTTGGTCACCGCGAGAGTCTCTTTGCCGCTGGCGTCGCGCCAGCGTCCATTAATCATTGCCTGCTGGCGAAAAAGGGTAGGGTCGTTAAGTTGCATGATTGCGTCCTGTCTTAATCTGTTTTAGCAGTGAATGCGTCCGGCTCGGCGGGGACTGATACTCCCGGCAGACCCAGCGGCGTCAAACATTTGTCCCTGTTTAGTGTAGTCGAACGCGTTGAGGAAGCCGGGCGCCGGGCGTTTTTCGGCCGCAATAACCATCATTAATTTACGGTTATTTGAACTGGCGGTACGTTATTGTGCAAAAAATGCGGTATTTTTTATGCTCAACTGGCAAGAAAGGAGCGCTCTATGTCACAGCAAGAAAGGTTTTGTCAGGCCTGTGGAATGCCGATGTCCGCCGAAGGTGCGAAAAGCGCAAGCGACGATTATTGCGCCTGGTGCTGCGATAGCGAGGGGAAGCTTAAGTCCTGGGAGGATGCCGTTTCCGGCCTGGCCGAGTACCTCGATTCCTGGCAGAAGGTCGGGCCCGTGGAATCACGCAAGCGGGCGATGCGTTATTTAACGGCCATGCCCGCGTGGGCCCATAAAGCGGAAGATTAACCGGCGGCCCGGAGCCAAAACTCCGGGCTTTTTAACGTTATCAGAACTTCCAGGAGACGCTGCCGACGATGCTGCGCTCCGCGCCAAAGTAGCAGTAGGAGAGCGAGTTACAGGCGGCAATGTAGCTCTTGTCGGTCAGGTTATTGACGTTCAGCTGGGCGCTGAGGCCTTTAATTCCCACCTTCGACAGGTCATAGCCAATCGCCATATCCACCAGCGTATAGGACGGCAGAGTGTGCGTATTCAGGCGATCGCTGGTAATGCCGTTGACGTAGCGCACGCCGGAACCGAGCGTCAGGCCATCCAGCGGGCCGCTTTTCACATCGTAGCTCAGCCAGGCGCTGGCCTGATTGCGCGGCGCGTAGACGGCGCGCTTGCCTTGCTCTTCCGGGCTGCTTTTCTTATAGCGAATGTCGGTATAGGTATAGGCGGCCTGCAGGCGGAAGCTGTCCGTTAGCTGGCTGATCGCCTCCAGCTCCACCCCTTTCGACTCAATTTCGCCGATCGAACGATACGGATCGGTCGGTTCTTCTTTGGTGGCGATATTGGTCTGATTGATGCGGAATACCGAGGCGCTGAACTGGCTGTTCATTCCTTCCGGCTCATACTTCAGCCCGGCCTCCCACTGCTTGCCTTTCATCGGATCGAGCACGTTGCCGTTTTCATCGGCGAAGCTGGTGGGCGTAAAGGCGGTAGAGTAGCTGATGTACGGGGCAAACCCGTTGTCGAACAGATACAACAGCGCGGCGCGGGTGCTGAAGTTGTTCTTATCCAGATCGCTGCGCGTTTGATTGAGCTTATCGATATTCGACACGCTGACCTGGTCGTAGCGCCCGCCGAGGGTGAAGCGCCAGCGCTCCCAGGACATCTGATCTTGCAGATAGTAGCCGGTCTGGCGCAGCTTGTGCTTCTCGCGGCTGTACATGGTGATGTAATCCGGCTTCGCGCCGTAGACCGGATTAAAGGCGTCGATAGCCGGGAATGCGCCATAGTAGCCGGTGGTGTCGTTGCTGCGGTCCTGATAGTCGATCCCCATCAGCAGGCGATGGTTGACGGCCCAGGTATCGACGCTGCCGTCGAGCTGGTTATCAAGGGTGATGGCGTTCATCTTTTCGTCCGAGCCGGAATAGCCGCGGTTCAGCTCGCTTTCGTTCAGCCAGCCCGCGGCATACACCTGATTCAGCTCAACTTTGGTATGCAGGTAGCGCAGCTTCTGCCGCACCGACCAGCCGTTATCAAACATATGCTCGAAGTTGTAGCCGACCATATTTTCGCGGCGATCGTACTTGTCGTAATCATCTTCGCCTTCGAAGAAGGTATTCGCGATTTTCTTGCCGTTGTGCGGCACCACGGTGCCTTCATAGGGGAGGCCCGAGTGGCTGCCGCCCTCCGGATCGCGATGTAGATAGGCCATTAAATCAAGTCGCGTCTGGTCGGTGATGCGCCAGGTCAGGCTGGGCATGATCGCGTAGCGCTGCTCTTTTAAGGTATCAAACTGCGAGTCCGCATAGCGGGTCATGCCGCTTAAGCGCGCCGCCACGCGATCGTCGTCGTCCAGCGCCCCGGTGACGTCGAACGCCGCCCCGCGCTGGTTGTTATTCCCGGCAAACAGCTTGATTTCACCGCCGGGATCGAATGAGGGTTTACGCGAGGTGAGGGCGACGATGCCGCCGGGCGAAGAGCGGCCGTACAGCACCGAGGCCGGGCCGCGCACCACTTCGATATTTTCGAGGAACCACGGATCGACCACCAGCGAGCTGTGCGAGTTGGTATCGCCCATCATTTTCAGGCCGTCGAGATAGACGTTATCCAGGCTGCCGTCGGAGAAGCCGCGCAGGACGATATAGTCAAAGCGGTTGGAGGCGCCAATCTGGTTGCTGTAAACCCCGGGGGTATAGCTCACGGCCTGGCGGACGCTGATCGCGCCCTGTTCTTCAAACTGCTCGCGGGTGATAATGGACACCGACTGCGGCGTCTCAATATCCGGCGTGGCAATTTTGGTCGCGCCGCTCTGCATCTGCGAAGTGACCACGATGGTTTCGTTTTTAGTTGTTTCCTGGGCCAGCAGGGGGAAAGCGACGCCGCCGGTCACCCATCCCACCAGTAGCGCCAGGCGAGTTTTCGCAAACATGAACATCTCCAAAGGCATTTCTAATTGTTAATAAGAATTATTACCTTTTTGATGCTCTCTATAGCTATGCGCAATGCCAGGATACGTATGCGCGCTGCCAAAGCCGCTAACTATTTTTCGCAAAAAAGGGAAAAATGGATTAGCCCACCTTTTGCACATCGCAGGGCGAGATGCCGTAGCGCCGACGAAAGGCGGTAGAGAAGTTGGTGGCGTGCTGATAGCCCGACATCCAGGCCGCTTGCTGTACGCTATATCCTTCAAGCAGATAGCCTCTTGCCCGCGCCAGGCGGCAGTCGCGCAGGTAGTCGAAGACCGAGCAGCCGTATGTCTGGCGAAACTTGCTGCGCAAGCTGCTGGAGCTCATCGCCGCCCGCTGGGCCAGCTCATTGAGGCTATAGTCATTTTCCGGCGACTGCTCCAGCAGGCGGCGAACCCTCTCCAGCCGCTGCCGCTCGCCGCCCGCCGGGGCGACGTGCTTCGCGCTTTCGTCCTGGCATACGCTCAGCCCGTGACCGAACAGCTGAAGAATCAGCCCCTCCAGCATCAGCTGGCGGGAAACGCGGCCAGGCGAACTCTGCTGTGCGTACTGCAGCCCGCTCAGCAGAAACCCCGGTATCTGCCAGATAAGCGTTGGCGTCTGGCATCTTTCCCATTCGCGCATCAATGAATCGAGCAGGCCGTCGCGCCACGCGCCGTCCGGGTAGAGTCCGAGGGAGAGCGTACGTAGCCGGCTGTCGGCATCGTGGCGGGCGCGCATCGTCTGTTGTTCGCTAAGACGCGAAGTGAACGCCATCCCGGAACGGACGAGGTGCTGCTCCCCGTTGAGGGTCAGGGCGACACAGCCTTCCAGCACCACCAGCATATAGAGCGGGCTGCTGTGGCGGGAGGTGGTCTCATAGGGCTGCAACACCTGAACATCAGAATGGGTGACGCACATACCGCAGGGCAGCGTCATCTCTTCCACTTCTCCCCGCAGCACCGGGCTGGCGTGCGAGGGGGCTGGCGTTTGCCGCAGCAGCGGGAAGCGGTAGTCGATACCGTATCGTTCACCAAACGCCATAAACTCGCTGACGGAGAAAGTTTTTCTCGGCGCCTGGCGGGCGGGTTCGTTGTGCGTCGTTGTCTTGTTCATGCGGTTGTCGGCACCGGAAAGGGGGCGTCATCAGATAGGGTAACTTTACCATTGCGCGGGCAGAGCGACAATAAAATGAGAATCATTATCAATGATTGCGGCGCAGCGGCAAGGGGCGCGCGGACGGGCGATGTCCGCGCGTTTGCAGAAGGGGTCAGGCGTCCGCGTTGTCCAGCGGCCAGGAGTCAAACAGGTAGCCGTCGAAGTAAATATCGTCGACGTTGGAGAACTCCAGCAGGCGCCGTTTAACGTTTTCCAGATGCTGCCACATGGCGAGCTTGGCCGCCCGGGCGTCTTTTTTGATTAAGGCGGCGAGGATCCGTTTATGATCCACCAGCCACTCCTGGCGGTAGTGGGTATCGCCGAGATGGCGGTGCAGCTGGATCCACATGGGATTATTCTCCCGCCACTGCCATGACTGGCGGAACAGCTCTACCAGCATACTGTTATGGGTCGCTTCGGCGATGGCGAGGTGAAACTGCATATCGCCGCTTTCGGAGCCGCCCGGCGCGCTGCTGGCCAGCTCGCGCTCTTCAAGCTGTAAGGCCTGGCGCATTTTGATGATATCTTCCCGGGTCGCCTGCAGGGCGGCAAACTCGGCGATATTGCTTTCCAGCAGCTGGCGGGCCTGCAGCAGTTCAAACGGACCGGCATCATTGCAGTGGTTCATGTCCGCGCTCTCCGCCGCGCCTTCTCCGGCGGCGTTATCGAGCACGTAGATCCCGGCGCCGCGGCGCACTTCGACCAGCCCTTTAATTTCCAGCATGATCAGCGCTTCACGAACCACGGTACGGGTGACGTCCAGCATCTCGGCGATCTCGCGCTCCGGCGGTAAGCGATCGCCGGGGCGATAGGGCGTCTTGACGATCAGGTCGCGGATCAACGCGCCGACTTCCTGATAGGGTCTGTGCTGAGAAATTTGTGATTTCATGATGTTATGTTGTGAGATGCGATAGCCCGGTGGCTGACTATAGCATTTGGCTGGAGGGTTAGCATCTCTCTCGGCTGGGGATACTCAAAACGGGTCAACCAAATTATGCTTCAGTTGACCCGTAACAGGAGGGTGATTACAGGCTGGCCCTGACTGCCGCAACGGACTCGCGGGCGCCGCGTTTGCACAGCTGTTGGTACGCCTGGGTTACCGCATTGACAAATTCGCTATTGTCCGGCAGATCGTGGGCAAAAATTCCGCTTATGGCCAGCAGCGCCGGGACGCGTTCCGCTTCCTGATAACGCTGGTTGATCTGTTGGAATTCCGCCTGTAGCGGGTCGACGACATCAATCGGTTGCCCCTGTTCATCGATCCCCAGGGTGTAGCGCATCCAGCCCGCCACGCCGAGCGCCAGGTGACGCCAGTCGCTGCCATTTTGCAAATGCAGACGGATGGGATCCAGCAGACGCTGCGGCAGCTTCTGGCTACCGTCCATGGCGATCTGCCAGGTGCGATGACGCAGGGACGGGTTGCTGAATCGGGCGATCAGCAGCGTGGCGTAAGCCTGTAGATCGGTACCTTCCGGCATCGACAGCGTCGGCGCCTGCTCCTGCATCATCAGGGCCAAAGCCGCTTTGCGGTAGGCCGGGTTGGTCATGGTATCGGCGATGGTTTCATAGCCGCCGAGATAGCCCAGATACGCGAGGAAAGAGTGGCTGCCGTTGAGCATTCGCAGCTTCATCATTTCAAACGGCACCACGTCTTCAACAAACTGCGCGCCGACTTTGTCCCACGCCGGGCGGCCGTTGACGAAGCTATCTTCAATCACCCACTGGCGGAACGGTTCGCAGGCGATGGCGCACGGATCGTAGACGCCAAGCTGGTCGGCAATCTCCTGCAGGGTTTCGGGCGTCGCCGCGGGCACGATGCGATCAACCATGGTGCACGGGAAGGTAGCATGGGCTTCAATCCACGCCGCCAGCTGCGGGTCGCGCGCCTGGGCCAGGCCAAGCACCGCCACTTTCGCCACGTGGCCATTCTCGCGAACGTTATCGCAGGACATCACCGTAAAGGCGTTTAGCCCCTCTTCGCGGCGCAGGCGCAGCGCTTCGACGATATAGCCTATGGCGGATTTCGGCGTCGCCGGGTTAGCGAGGTCGTGTTGAATCAGCGGATTATTCAGATCGAGCTGACCGCTGGCCGCATCGGTGCAGTAGCCCTTTTCCGTTACCGTCAGAGAGACGATGGCCGTGTGCGGGCGCGTCATGGCGCGCAGTATGCCCTCGCAGCCGTCGATTTCCGGATGCAGCGCCTCTTTCATTGAACCGATGATTTTCAGCTCGGTGCTGTCAGCGCCCTTCTCCGCCACGGTATAAAGCAGCTGCTGATTTTTCAGATTCTCAATCAGGACGCGGTCGTTGCCCGGCATCAGGTTGACTTCGCAGATGCCCCAGTCGCTATCGCTGGTTTCCAGCAGATGATGGGTGTAAAGCGCCTGATGCGCGCGGTGAAACGCGCCGCAGCCCAGGTGAACGATGCGGGATTCCAGGCGAGAACGATCCCACGCAGGGCGTGTAACCGGCAGGTTGCTGTCGGCAAGGGTGGCAGTCATAGCAAACTCCAGGGTGGGCCGCAACGGGCGACCGAAGGGATAAAGGCGGGGCGCTGTCGGCCCCGCCAGTCAGGAATTAGCGGCTAAAAAAAGCGCGCTGAATCGCCAGCTCGACGCCGCGGACCTCAGCCAGCCCTTTCAGGCGGCCAATCGCGGAATAGCCGGGGTTGGTTTTCTTTTTCAGGTCGTCGAGCATCTGGTGGCCGTGGTCAGGACGCATCGGAATAAGATCCTCTTTGCCTTCCGCTTTACGGCGGTGCTCTTCTTCGACAATCGCTTTCACTACTTCGTACATGTCCACGTCGCCGTGCAGATGCGCGGCTTCGTGGAAGGTTTTCGGGTTCTCTTCGCGCAGCGTAGATCGCAGGTGGGTGAAGTAAATGCGCGGGCCAAACTGCTTAATCATATCAACCAGATCGTTGTCGGCGCGGACCCCGTAGGAGCCGGTGCACATGGTAAAGCCGTTCGCCATGCTGTTCACCGTGTTGACCATCCACTGCATATCTTCAATGGTCGAGACGATGCGCGGCAGGCCGAGAATCGGGCGCGGCGGATCGTCCGGGTGCACCGCCATACGCACGCCAGCCTCTTCGGCGACGGGAATAATCGCTTTCAGGAAGGCAGCGAAATTCTCGCGCAGGGCGGCTTTATCGATATCTTTATAGGTCGCAAGATGCTGGCGGAACTGGTCGAGGGTATAACCCTCTTCCGCGCCCGGCAGACCGGCGATAATGTTGCGGGTCAGGCGCGCTTTATCTTCATCGCTCATGGCGGCGAAACGCTGATTCGCCTGGGCGACCTCTTCGGCGGTGTAGTCCGCTTCCGCGCCCGGACGCTTGAGGATATGCAGCTCAAAGGCGGCGAATTCAATCTGATCGAAGCGCAGGGCTTTGGAGCCATCCGGCAGGACGTACTCAAGGTCGGTACGGGTCCAGTCGAGGACCGGCATAAAGTTGTAGCACACGGTGCGAATACCGCACTGGGCCAGATTGCGCAGGCTCTGCTGATAGTTAGCGATCCACTGCGCGTAGTTGCCGGTATGAGTTTTGATCTCTTCGTGAATCGGTACGCTTTCGACCACCGACCATACCAGGCCGGCTTCTTCCACGATGGCTTTACGCTTGAGGATCTCGTCAACCGTCCACACTTCGCCGTTCGGGATATGGTGCAGGGCGGTAACCACTCCGGTCGCGCCCGCCTGACGGACGTCAGCTAAAGTGACCGGATCGTTAGGGCCATACCAGCGCCATGTCTGTTCCATGCTTAACCTCTTCACGTTGTTGACCTGCTTCAGGCCGCTGCTTTGATGGGAGCGTCGGTTCCGGTCAACCATCGTAACGGAGGAGAAACCAGACGATATGGCGTATAAATTCCTCCAATTGGTCGAACAAGTCAACCATGAAAGGTAAATTGGTAAACCAAAATGTGATGGAGATTCGCTAATGGCATAAGTGAAAGGCCCGACTTCATTTCAGCCCCGTTGAGTAGCGTCTGTAGATTCTGCTGACGCTCAGGAGAGCGTAGGGCCCTGTGCGTCACGTCTTGATAAATGGTTAACCAATAGCGTCAACATGTCGACCATAAGCGCCAGAAAGCGTGCGGACTCGCCGTAGATCACACTTTTTGACTATAACGATTTCCATATAAAAACTGCGTGTTATCATTTCGCTGGTAAATACCTTTTCAACTCTCACCGAGGCTTTGATGCTGGAGAATGTCATCATTAGATAATCAGTTTCCCGACCTTTTCAGGCCGGACTGGTTATCGCTGCGCTTAAACCTTACGCGAACACCTGCGGGTGTTGGCTCGTTTTTACGCATGATGATGAACAGGTTTCTTCAGTATGAATCTATCCCGTCAGGAACAACGTACCTTACACGTTCTCGCTAAAGGTGGCCGGATCGCGCACGTTCGCGATGCATCAGGCCGCGTCACTTCTGTTGAATGCTACAGCCGCGAAGGGCTCCTGCTCAGCGACTGCACGCTCGCCGTTTTCAAAAAACTCAAAACCAAAAAGCTGATTAAGTCCGTCAACGGACAGCCCTATCGCATCAATACCACCGGGCTGAATAATGTCCGCGCACAGCTGGATAATCGCTAAGGAGCCTCTGATGACAAACCACAGCTTCACTTTTCATGTCGCCTCTGAAGGCGATACCAATGACATTCTCCATGTCGAAACCCGGGCTTTCGGCTACAGCAAAGAGGCCAGGCTGGTGGCCGATTTGCTCAACGATGAGAGCGCCTGCCCGACGTTATCGCTGCTGGCCAGGCATAACGGAAAGGCGGTTGGGCATATTTTATTCACCCGGGCGACGTTCAAAGGGGAGCCGGACTCGCCGATGATGCACATCCTTGCTCCCCTTGCGGTGGTGCCGGAATACCAGGGCGCGGGCGTTGGCGGAGGGCTTATCCGGCACGGCATTGAGCAGTTGAAAGCCATGGGAAGCCAGACGGTATTTGTTCTGGGCCACGCCACTTACTACCCCAGGCATGGGTTTGAGCCATGCGCGGGAGATAAAGGCTATCCGGCGCCTTATCCCATTCCCGAGGCGCTCAAAGCCTGCTGGATGCTGCAGCCGCTTTCATCTCAGCCGCTGGGACGAACGGGTCAAATACAGTGCGCCCGGGCGTTAATGAAACCCGAGCACTGGCGCGAGTAATCAATAAGGAAATGATGATGACTATTGGCACGATTATTACAGGTTCCAGGCATATCGTGTTGTCATCCCGGGAGCGCAAAATCCCCTGGGATGACCCGGCGTTTAGCCAGCGTATGCTAGAGAACCATCTGTCGCAGGAGCACGACTGGGCCAGCCGCAGGCGGGCGGTTATCGAACAACAGGTGGCGTGGATTGCCGGACAGCTGCCCGCCGGCGCCCGCATTCTCGACCTCGGCTGCGGGCCGGGTCTTTACACGCGCCTGCTGGCCGAGCGCGGCTTCTGCTGTACGGGCGTGGATTTTTCACCGGCGTCGATCGCCTGGGCCCGCCAGCAGGCTCAGGCGGCCGGGCTTGATATTGCCTATCACCAGCAGGACGTTCGCGACTACGCGCCGGAAACACCGTTTGATTTCATCATGATGACCTTCGGTGAACTGAATGTGTTCAGCGCGGCTGAGGCCCGTTCGCTGGTCAACCGCTGCGCGCAGTGGCTGGTTCCGTGGGGAAAGCTGCTCATCGAGGTTCATACCTATGCCGAAGTTAAACGTCAGGGAATGGCCGAGCCCGGCTGGCAGCGCTGTCCGCAGGGGCTGTTTCTGGATGTTCCGCACCTGCTTTTGACCGAGCACGCCTGGGATCCGGCGGCGCAAACCAGCTCTACGCTGTTCATGGCGATTGAAGAGAGCGGCAAGGTGACGCGCTTCGGCAGCCAGATGACCGCATGGCGCGATGACGGCTATCTCGACCTGCTGCGTACGGCGGGTTTGACCACCATTACCCGCCCGGATGAGGCGGAATGGCCGGTCAGCGAAACCTTTGCCGGCAAGATGTACGCGCTGCTGGCCGAAAAAAACGTTCCCGATTCTCTTTGTGCAACACCCATAAAAGGAATTCAACCATTGGATATCCCACATATTTTCACCATTAGTGAAAGCGCTCACCGCATCCATAACCCGTTTACGCCGGAAAAATACGCCGCCCTTGGCCGCGTGCTGCGGATGAAGGCCGGAACCCGCCTACTCGACCTCGGCAGCGGTTCCGGGGAGATGCTCTGTACCTGGGCGCGCGATCACGGCATCCGCGGTATCGGCGTTGATATGAGCGCGCTGTTCAGCCAGCAGGCTCAGCGGCGGGCAGAAGAGCTCGGCGTTGCCGACAGCGTAACCTTTATTCATCAGGACGCCGCCGGTTACGTCGCCGAGGAAAAATGCGACATCGCCGCCTGCGTTGGCGCGACCTGGATCGGCGGCGGCGTTGCCGGGACTATCGCGCTGCTGAGCAAAAGCCTCAAACCCGGCGGTATGCTGCTGATTGGCGAACCGTACTGGCGCAAGATTCCGGCAACGGAAGAGATAGCACAGGCCTGTGGCGCCTCTTCGCTCGCCGACTTTCTGACGCTTCCCGACCTGGTCTCCTCTTACGATGCGCTTGGCTATGACCTCGTCGAAATGGTGCTGGCGGACCAGGAAGGTTGGGACCGCTACGAAGCGGCGAAATGGCTCACCCTGCGCCGTTGGTTAGAGGAAAACCCCGATGATGACTTTGCGTCAGAAGTCAGGGCGGAGCTGACGATGGCGCCAAAACGCCATGTCACCTGGACGCGTGAGTATTTTGGCTGGGGCGTGTTTGCGTTAATCAAGCGGTAGTTGAAATACCCGGCATAGCCGCAAGGCTATGCCGGGGTCAGGGGGATTCAGAACCGTAGGAAAGGGCACCTTGGGTCAGGCCTGACGGCGGCAGCCCGTGTTATCAGAATTTCACGGTCACCTGATTGCCGATCACCCACGCGTTTTTAATCTCCTCGCTTCCTCCCGGGTGGGCCAGCAGCTGCAGGTTAGGGCGCACGGTCAGCCAGGGCGTAACGCGGAAGCTATAATGCAGCTCTGCGGCGTACTCGGCTTTGCGAACCGGGACATACAGGGGATTATCGTAATCCTCGATCCCCCGCATCTGGTTCAGGAGCTGCGCCCGACGGGCGACTCTGTCGTTGGCGTGCATTTTACTGACGCCGAAGCTGATAAAGTCCTGCGGACGACTGGCGAAAGGACCTTTATAAATGGCGCCTGCCTGCATCTGATAGTCCATTGTCGCTGTATCTTTATCATTCATTGCCAGATGCGCGAAAAGGCTAAGGCCATTTTGTCGATGGCTGCTCGAGTGGGTAATTTGCTGGCTGATATAGAGATAACCTCCGTAGCGGCCGTCGTGTCGCCGGGCGGCCTGGTGCGTGAGGACATAGGGGTCGCCATTGTCATCATCCAGCACATCGTTGGCCTCCGCCGTGTTATACCAGCCCCCGAGTTTCCAGATGCCGGGGAGTTTTGCCGCGCCGAGGGTGGGTGAGTATCCCAGCTCAAAAAGGTACATGTACCCCAGATGCCCGGTTCCATCGAGCTCGAAGCTTCCGTGGCGGGTGGCGTAGTTAGGATTGTACTGAAACGCCCCGGCCTGGACGTATAGCGCTGGGGTAGGGCTGTATTTGACGCGGCCACCCCACTGGCCTATAGGGGTGTTATACCAGACGCCGCTGCCGTGTCCGGCTAAAGAACCGCACAGCGACAGGTTTTGAAAAAAGCAGCCGTTATTATCAAAATCCTCTCCTGGCGGCATCAGTCCCACCTTGATATCCAGCTTCTTCTCCCACCCGCTTTTTTTGAACCAAAACTGCGTCGCGTGCCATGTTTGCCCCCGCCCGTAGTTACTCTGGACACCGGAGCCTATTACCGGCGCGCGCGGATCCTGTAGCCGATCCTGAGTCAGATCTCGTCCGTTACGATTATTCACCGACGCTTTAAATTCACCGTCGCGAATACCTAAAATCTTTTCCAGGTCCATATCTACGCCGAGAATATACTGGTCGCTGTAGCGCAGGGTTTTATCGCGATCGTAACCGCCGGAAATATTCGTGGCCGTCATCGCGCTATATTCCAGCGTAAAATCATAGCCATGCTGACGCAGATCCGTCCGCACGCCTCCCCACTCTCCGGTCATATTTTTTGCTGTTGGAGAAAAAAGCGTATCGTTGGCCAGAGCCAGTAAAGGATAGAGAAATGCCAGCAGCATCATGCCGCTTTTAATGAGTGTGTTCATGTTTTTCACCGCCCGTTGATGAGCCAGGTCTATGAAGTGTTCCCGATAGGGCGCAGCTGAATCAGCCGACTACGCCGACCTCCTGTCAGAGGTGGCTCCGCGAATCCCGGAGCCACAGGCCGTCTATGGCGACAGCTCTTCTAACGATTTCCCTTTGGTTTCAATGGCAAAAATCCACGTAATCAAGCCGCCAATCAGCGCGATGACCGCGAAAGTGACAAACACAAAACGGATCCCGAAGCCGCTGACGATAAACCCGACCATTAATGGGCCAATGGATGACCCCGCGCGTAGCCATGCGCTGGAGTACGCGGTGCCAATGGCGCGTAGCCGGGTGGGATAAAGCTCAGCCGCATAGAGATAAAGCGAGAAGGCGATGGTCTGAAGAATGGCGTAGGTCATGCTTCCCAGAATCAGAATTTCAACGGCGGATTTTGCGCCCAGAACAGAAAGCGCAATCAGCGGAACGACGGCCAGTAAAAAGGCCCATGTGTACCAGCGCTTGCGCCCGACGCGGTCGATCAGCAAGGCGCAGATCACCGAAGCGACGACGCCGCAGGAGGAGGTGATCCAGCCGTAGGCCAGGCTGGTATCGAGGGAGAGGTTAAACCAGGTTTTGTAAAGGGTTGGGAACCAGGTGATCATTCCGTTGTTGACGCTGTAAACCGTCAGCCACAGCCCCCACAGCATAAAGGTGCGGGATTTATAAATACCGCCGAAGAGGGCCTTAACCCCTTCCGGAGCCGCTTTTTGCACCGCGGGGGCTTTTATTTCAGGTTCGGGCAACGTCATCCCACGCCTGATCACCTCAGATTCTAGCGTCGATACGACGTTGTCCGCTTCCTTCAGCCGACCTTTTGCAGCCAACCAGCGCGGTGATTCAGGCATCAGCCAGCGCAGGGGAACGGTCAGCGCGGAGGGGACTAAGCCAATTAAAAACATGACTTTCCAGCCATAGATGGGCACCAGAAAATACCCCACCAATCCGGCAAACATCATGCCGATAGGGAAAATCACTTCATACAACAAAAAGAAACGCCCGCGCTTCTTTGCTCCGACAAATTCGTTGATATAGGCGCTGGCAACGGGAACCTCCGCACCGATACCCACCCCCTGTAAAAAGCGAATAATCAGAATTGACCAGCCGTTCCAGGCAAAAAGGCACGCCGCATCCATCAGAACGAACATGATGATGGTGATACGTAATACGCCGATACGGCCTATTTTTTCCGCCAGCGAACCAAAAAACAGCGCGCCGCACAGCTGGCCCACGTAGCTGGCCGCAATAATAAGACCGACAAACGTCGGCGTAAGGCCCCACTCCTGGGTGAGCTGGGGAAGCGCAAAAGCGATAGCAATAATGGTATAGGCATCGAAAAACGTCGATAAGCCGACGATAACGCGGATCGCCTTCAGCCGCCGGGTGATGGGCAGACGTTCCAGTCTTGCCAGCAGCGCGTCCGGTGTTGACGCCGTTCCGCTGGCAACGGCGTAATCTGAAGCAATGGCCTGAGTTGACATAGTATTACCCTGTTAAACGTTGTCTGGGGCATACACGTAAGGTTCTGAATAACAACAGGGCAACGGACCCTTATCCAAAGACGTGCTGCATATAATGCTCTCTGAATTCGTTTGTGGTAACGTTACTGCAATCGATTTCACTTTCAGTTAATCCTTTGCTGGATTCACCGCTAAGTCAATTGCGCCTGTTGTATAATTGTCGAGCAGTTCACAATCTGAAAAAACTAACCGGTAAAAAAACGAAGCGGTGAACGCAGGGCAAAGTGAATAAAAAGGGTCAATGAACGACCTGCCGGGCGCACCCAGGCAAAGTGAAGCACCATTCCTTTTGTCCGGGCGAGGTTTGACGTAAGATCCTTTAACCCCACGGTTTGCACGATGGTATCCGTTGAACGGGCAACACGGATTTTTACCCGCATTGATGAGTTGGAGCAGCAGATGGATCAAGAAAGTGAACTGAACGATTTGCCGGAAAAAAAGCTGGCGACAATGCGGGATGTTGCTCGCGCCGCGGGCGTTAGCGTCTCGACCGTTTCACGGGTACTCGATGAAAGATTACCCACCTCGCGCAGCGCCTCGGCAGATAAAATTCGCCAGGTTGCCCGAGAGCTGGGCTACCGTCGGGACTATGTTGCTTCCAGCCTGCGGCGCGGCGATACCGGGACGCTTGGCGTCCTGGTTCCCAGGCTAACCGATGCCGTCACCGCCATGCTTTTCGAAGAGATAGCCCGGGCCGCGGCCAGACGAGGGTATTTCGCGATTGTAGCGACCTGCGGGGATAGCAAGGAGCAGGAGAAAAACGCCGTTGAGTCGCTGCTGGATCGCCGCGTGGATGGGCTGATCATGTCCACCTGCCGGCTGGACGATCCGTTGCCGCAAGCCCTGCGTGAACGGGATGTTCCCCACGTACTGGCGCTGCGTACCGACGGTTTTAGCCCCTCATCGGTAGGCGACGATGAGCTTGGCGGCTATCTGGCTACCCGGCACCTGATCGATTTAGGTCACCGCGATATTGGCCTGATTGGCGGCCCTGATTTTGCCTCCAACGCGCGCAACCGGCGTAAGGGCTTTGAGCGGGCAATGCAGGAAGCCGGGCTCAGGATCGAAGCGGACTGGTGCTGCCATTCAGATTTTAACATCGCCTCGGGAGAGCAGCAGGGAATGAAAATTCTCAGCCAGCCTCACCGCCCAAGCGCGCTGTTTGCCGTCAATGACGAACTGGCGATTGGCGTCCTGGCGGCCGCGCACCAGCAGGGCCTGGTGATTGGCGAAGATCTCTCGCTGGTGGGATACAACGATATTCCGCTGGTGAGCAGACTGCCCGTGGCGCTGACTTCGGTCAGAACGCCGCTGGAGCATATCGCCAGCAATGCGGTTGATATGTTATTGAATCCAGAGATAAATAATAATATGCGGATTACCACGCCTTCTCTTATTCCCCGTAAGTCTACCTCGTCTCCACGTAAATAATCCGCCTGCGATCCTCCCCGGCTTTCCTGGAGAAAGCGGGGAGGGTTGAATTTTGTATAACGGATCTCATCCCGGATGCAGATTGCTGTTTAGTTTGTGATCTGCGTTGCATTTTTAACCAACACGGCGTTGACGGTTTTATTTTTGAGGTTCAATGTCAATTACGTGAAAACGATTGCAGAAACGATTTCACTTTCGTTTCAAATCATCGCTTAACTGCAAACAAATGCTTACTCATCAAGGGGATATTTATGATTAACATCGATCTGAGAGGTTTAACTCCGGCTCCGGTTACACCATTCACTCGCGATGGACGCGTAGACTATGATGCCATTCAGCGTCTCGGTAACTGGCTCGGCAGCATCGACGGCGTGAAAGGTCTGGTGGTTCTGGGACACGCGGGGGAAGGGACTTTTCTGACCCAGGAAGAGCAGGCGAATGTGATCCGCGCATTTGTGAAGTCGGTGGATGATAAGCTTCCTATCATTGCCGGTATCACCGGGGAAGGGACCGAAGTGGCTGCGCTGGAGGCGAAGCGCGCCGTTGCCGCCGGGGCATCCGCAGGTTTGCTCTATCCTTCTCACGGTTGGCTGCGTTTTGGCTATCAGGATGGCGCCCCCCAGGATCGCTACCGCGTGGTGTATGAAGAAAGCGGCCTGCCGCTGATTCTTTTCCAGTATCCGGATGTCACTAAAGCCACCTACAACCTGAAAACCCTGCTGGATATCTCCGCGCAGCCGGGCGTATTTGCCATGAAAAATGGCGTACGTAATATGCGCCGCTGGGATACTGAAATTCCGGTGATTCGTCGCGAGCGTCCGGATCTGCAAATCTTAAGCTGCCACGATGAGTATCTGCTGCATACCGCGTTTGATGTGGATGGTTTCCTGGTCGGCTACGGTAATATCGCGCCTGAGCCGTTAATTGAAATGATTAAGGCGGGTAAAGCGGGCGATTACGTTAAAGCGCGTCAGCTGCACGATCGACTGCTGCCGGTGACCAAAAGCGTCTACCACCGCGGTTCTCACATGGAAGGTACCGTGGCCCTTAAGCATGCGTTGGTTGCGCGAGGGATCCTTGAACATGCCACCGTTCGCTCTCCGCTGCTGCCGCTCGAGAATGGGGCTGAAAAAGAGATCCACGACGCCATGCGCGCCGCCGAGCTGGGCCGCGTCCGTTAATTCATTATGATTCAGTTGTGAATCCGCAATGCAGAAATCGGCCTTACTGTATTGCGGATAATCGGTTACTTCGCCCCGGTATCATTTCATTCTCTTCATCATCACGTCGGGGCTTTCACCTCTGTCTCTTCCCAAGGTGATTTATGAAACTATTAAGCTTTCGCGTTAATGATAAAAATAAATATGGTCTGGCGACCGCCGATGGCGTCATCGATCTGCAGGCGCTGTTCCCTCAATATGGCAGTCTGCTTGAATTTCTGCCGCACCTTCATCTGCTTGATACTCTACCGCCGTCCGCGAAGAAAACGCATTATTCCTTCAACGAGATCGCTTTCCTGCCGGTCATTACTGAACCGAAAAAAATCATCTGCGCCGGCGTGAATTATCGCGATAAAAACGTTGCGGGTAACGAGAAGCCCGCGAATCCTGTGCTATTCATCCGCTTTGCGGATTCGCAGACCGGGCATCTGGCGCCGCTCCTCAAGCCGGAGTGCAGCAATGAGTTTGACTATGAAGGCGAAATGGCGCTGGTGATCGGCCGGGGAGGGCGCAATATCCCTGCGCAGGAGGCGCTGCAGTATGTTGCCGGCTACAGCTGCTATATGGATGGCTCGGTGCGCGACTGGCAGCATGCCTGCTTTACCGGCGGGAAAAACTGGCCTGCAACGGGCGGCTTCGGCCCCTGGCTGGTGACGGCGGATGATATCCCCGACCCGCAAAATCTGAATATTACCACCCGGCTCAATGGCCAGACGGTGCAGCAGGATAATACGGGCAGCATGTTGTATTCAATTGCCGAACTCATTGCGTATATCAGCACCTTCAGCGCGCTCTCTCCGGGAGACGTTATCCTGACCGGCACCCCCGGCGGTATCGGAAAAAAACGTACGCCGCCGCTCTTTATGCAGCCCGGGGACAAGGTGGAAGTTGAGATTGAGCAGATCGGATGCCTGATTCACACCGTGTGCAGCGATGCCGCTGTATCGCGATAAATTGTCGTTCACCGGCAGGTTACATCCAAAGATATGGTGAGCGCGCGTTTGCGCGGCGGCCATGTCATCTTGCGAAGGGTTAATGCCGGACAGGGAGCCGTGGAGGCAATATATGATATTGGTCCAGTTTCTGGTGGTGCTGCTGTTTCTGTACATCGGCATGCGGGTTGGCGGGATCGGCGTGGGGTTTGCCGGCGGCGCCGGCGTGATTGTCCTCAGCGCGCTCGGCGCGACGCCGGGCGATATGCCGATGCTGGTTATCGTGTTTATCATGGTGGTGATCGTGGCGATTGCCGCCATGCAGGAGGCCGGCGGTATTGAATATCTTGTTGACCTCACCGAGCGCCTGCTGCGCCGCTATCCGCGATTGTTAGTCATCACCGCGCCGCTTTCCACCTGGCTATTAACCATGATGGCCAGCACCGGGCAGGTCTCCTTTGCCTGTATGCCGGTTATTGTCGGCGTGGCGAAAGAGAACAATATAAAACCCACCCGCGCGCTTGCTCTCTCCGTCAGCGCGTCTTTGCTGGGTATTGTGGCGTCGCCCATTTCCGCGGCGGTGATTTTTTTCTCGGGGATACTGGAGAAAGGGCATGACGGCTGGGGCTATATTGAGCTCATTGCGGTATCAATACCGTCCACCTTTCTTGCGCTGCTGGTCACCTCCGTTTTTTACCTGTTCTGGGACAGAATCCGCCAGCAGGATCGGCTCTGTGACAATCCGGTTCAGGTTAAGGCACGGACTGAGCGGGCTATCCCGCCCTATGCCGGTCGTTCGGTGCTGATCTTTATCGTTGGGCTGGTTGCGGTTCTGGCCTATGCGATTGTCACCAGTCCAAAATTAGGGCTGATTGCCCATCCGGTCATGAGCAGCGGGCAGGCGCGGGTAGGGGTGATGATGGGCGTTGCGCTGCTGATTGTGGTGTGCTGCCGGGTTAACGTCCACAAGGTCCCGTCCGGCTCGGTGTTTAAAACCGGGATGACCTCCTGCATCTGTATCCTTGGCGTCGCCTGGCTGGGTTCCACCTTTATGGACAGTAATCAACAGTGGCTGCAAAGCGCGGTCTCGTCACATTTATTGGATTCGCCCATTATGTTGGCGCTCATCATTATGGCGGCATCATGTTTCTTGTATTCGCAGGCGGCTTCAACAAAAATTTTATTCCCTGCCGCGCTGAGCATGGGCGTTGCTCCCGCTATTTTGGTCGCCTGCTTTCCGGCTACGGCTTCTCTTTTTATTTTGCCAAATTACCCGACGTTACTGGCAGCGGTAGAGCTGGACGATACCGGCTCCACCAAACTGGGCCGACATATTATCGATCACCCTTTTCTGCTGCCTGGCCTGGCATCGGTGCTGCTTTCTATTCTCTTCGCCGCGGGGCTGGCTCTTATAATTCGGTGAATCACGCCAATCTGGCCTGCGATAGGTTGGGGAGCAGGCCGGTGATTATCTCTAAAACATGGCGAAAATTGTCACGTTTATTCGAGGGGGGCAGATGAGCCGTTTTCAGGGAGTTATCATTCCCGTGCTGGTCAGAATTGTTGTAAAACCCAATAGAAATCACCGCTCAGACAGGGCCTTCGGTTGTTGAATCAAAATCCGATTCGTCGGCCGCCACTAAGAGCGGCCCTAACGAGGCAAACAGGCGCTGTATTTCTTCATCCGCTGCGGTGAGGATGACTGCGGATTGATTTATTCCATCACTATATGCCAGGCGTAATCTGACGCAGTTTGCAGGCTGGAATATCTCACGTAGGGTTCGGGACTGAATACCTGGTACAAGCGAAATCAGGGTGTGTGAATCGCGTAACCGCACACCGCGCGCGAGTTCATTTAAAGTATCAGGGTTAACGCTAATAATAATGACATCCGCTTCATCAATGACCGCCTGGTGATTGTCCAGGGTCCAGCAGGGAAATTTCCTTGCCAGCCTTTGAGCCCGTTCGCTGTTTGCCGAGGACAGAAACACCTGGGCGCCCGTTTCCGCCTGAAAGAATCCTGCGATCAGTTTTTCGCTTAACGCATCCACGCCCAGAACGCCTATTCTTTTCATTCGTCCCCCGGTTACGTGCATGAGAGGCGGCGAGATGACGCTCCGCCACGATAATATCCGGTCTCCGGCGAAGCAGGTCGGCCGGCATCCCCACAGAGGCGATCTGCGGGGGCCTGGGCCATCCGCGCGGTTGCCTGAGCAAGATCCCGATTCTGCGCGAGTGCGTCAGACACCAATGAACTCAACATCGGGTCGTTAAACCCTTCCCACCACACATCAAAACTGGCGATCCGCGAGGCGCTTCTTTGCTGGACGGCAGGCTGAGAGTGATAGTGCTTCAAAAGCGGTGCATCGGGACGATGATAATCCGGCCCGACGGCACAGCCCGCCAGTAAGCCAGCCGTGACGGCCAGGACAAGAGTACGCAGGAGAAACATGATGTGCCTTGAGTCAACTGTGATTTGTGACTACATTACCAAATGGTCACAAGTTGTCAATCGGGGCCTTCTGGGCTAAGCTGGAAAAATGACAAAATACACAAATGCACACTCCTCACGGGGACCGTCGGACCATTGCGTCCGCGATCGGATTGTGGAAGCCGCTACGGAGCACTTCGGGTATTTCGGTTACGAGAAGACCACCGTGTCAGATCTGGCGAAAACGATTGGTTTTTCAAAAGCCTATATATACAAATTTTTCAATTCAAAACAGGCGATTGGAGAAGTCATTTGTGCTAACAGGCTGGCGAAAATCTCTGAGGTCGTCAATGACGCGATTGCCGATGCGCCTACCGCCTCCGAAAAGCTGAGGCGGTTATTGAACGCGCTGATCGAAGCCGGTAACGATCTGTTCTTCCACGATCGCAAGCTTTATGACATTGCTGCCGTTGCCTCCCGGGAGCGCTGGCCTTCCGCCGCCGTCTATCAGCAGCAGCTGCGACAGCTAATACAGCACATCATTCAGGAAGGTCGGCAGGCGGGGGAGTTTGAACGCAAAACCCCGCTGGACGAGACCGCTGATGCCATCTGTCTGGTCATGCAGCCTTATATTTGCCCGTTACAGCTGCAATTTAACCTCGATACCGCACCCACTGCGGCCGTCCTGCTCTCCTCATTAATACTCAGAAGTTTAGCAATCCAAAAGTGACCATTGACTTAGTTGGTCACATGAAAGAGTATGGTTCAACTGTCCTGTCAAAATGTTTAAGGAACTCCATGCTCAGGCTCAAATCAGCCCCTCTTGCCGTTTGCCTGCTGCCGTTTGCCCTCGCGGCCTGCGGTGACGTTTCCGGCACAGACGATCCCCGCACTCAGCCTCCTCTGGTCAGGTCTGCGACCGTAGTGAGTGCGATGGATGCCTCCCGCGCGTTTACCGGCGTTGTTGTCGCCCGCGTTCAAAGCGATCTCGGTTTCAGAGTGCAGGGCAAAATTCTTGAACGTCTGGTCGATACCGGTCAGAACGTCAAGCGCGGCCAGCCGTTGATGCGTCTGGATCCCGTGGACCTCGGCCTGCAGGCGCAGGCTCAGCAACAGGCTGTCGCGGCCGCACGGGCCCGCGCAAAACAAGCTGCGGCGGATGAGGCGCGTTACCGCGGTCTGGTCGCGGCAGGGGCGGTGTCGGCATCGGCCTACGACCAGATTAAGGCGGCCGCCGATACGGCCAAAGCTGAACTCAATGCGGCTCAGGCCCAGGCGAATGTGGCGCAAAACGCCACGGGCTACACGGTGCTGCTGGCCGACGCCGACGGCGTGGTTATGGAGACTCTGGCTGAACCCGGTCAGGTGGTTAGCGCCGGTCAGCCGGTGGTTCGTCTGGCCAGAGCGGGCCAGCGCGAGGCCAGCGTGCAGTTACCCGAAACGTTACGTCCGGCTCCCGCAAGCGAGGCCGAGGCCATGTTGTACGGCACCGGTAAACAGACGGTCCCGGCGAAACTGCGTCTCCTTTCCGATGCGGCCGATCCGGTCACCCGCACCTTCGAGGCGAGATATGTGCTTGAAGGGGCGCTGGCGAATGCGCCGCTGGGATCCACCGTGACGCTGCACATTGCAGACGGTAAATTACCGAACCAGGTGATGCAGGTGCCATTAGCCTCCCTCTACGATCCGGGCAAAGGGCCGGGCGTCTGGCAGATTTCAGGTCAGCCAGCCAAAGTGTCGTGGCGGTCCGTTCAGGTGCTGGGATTGAGTGATGATGCGGCGCAGGTATCCGGTAATCTCCAGCCTGGCGAGAAGGTGGTCGCGCTCGGGGCGCATCTGCTGCATGACGGTGAGGCCGTACGCATGGCTGTACAGAACGATGCCAGCGTCGCCGGGAGTCGGCCATGAGCGACGGCAAATTCAATCTTTCAGCGCTGGCCGTTCGCGAGCGTTCCATCACGCTGTTCCTCATTATCCTGATTACCGTGGCCGGGGTTCTGTCGTTTTTCGAACTGGGGCGCGCGGAAGACCCGCCGTTTACCGTCAAGCAGATGACGATTATTTCTGCCTGGCCGGGCGCTACCGCGCAGGAGATGCAGGATCAGGTTGCTGAACCGCTTGAAAAGCGGATGCAGGAGCTCAAGTGGTATGACCGTAGTGAAACCTACACCCGTCCCGGTCTGGCTTATACCATGCTGTCACTGCAGGACAGCACGCCGCCTTCACAGGTGCAGGAAGAGTTCTATCAGGCGCGCAAGAAGCTCGGCGATGAGGCCAAAAACCTGCCGGCAGGCGTTATCGGACCGATGTTCAATGACGAATTTTCCGACGTCACCTTCGCGCTCTTTGCGCTGAAGGCGAAAGGAGAGCCACAGCGGCTGCTGGTTCGCGATGCGGAATCGCTGCGTCAGCGTCTTCTGCACGTGCCGGGGGTGAAGAAGGTCAATATTATCGGCGAACAGGCCGAACGCATCTTTGTTTCGTTCTCGCATGACCGGCTGGCCACGCTGGGCGTTTCCCCTCAGGATATTTTCTCCGCCCTTAACAGCCAGAACGTCCTGACGCCCGCTGGATCGATTGACACTAAAGGACCGCAGGTCTTTATTCGCCTGGATGGCGCTTTTGACAAACTGGAGAAAATCCGCGAAACCCCCATTGTTGTCCAGGGCCGGACCCTGCAGCTATCGGACGTGGCGACCGTTGAGCGGGGCTACGAAGATCCGGCAACCTTCCAGATCCGCAACCAGGGGGAAACGGCGCTGTTACTGGGCATCGTGATGCGGGACGGCTGGAACGGGCTGGATCTGGGTAAGGCGCTGGATGCGGAAACGGCCAAAATTAATGCGGGTATGCCGCTCGGCATGACCCTGACCAAGGTCACCGACCAGTCGGTCAACATCAGCTCCGCCGTTGACGAGTTTATGATCAAGTTCTTTGTCGCGCTGCTGGTGGTGATGGTGGTCTGTTTCGTCAGCATGGGGTGGCGCGTGGGCGTAGTGGTCGCCGCTGCCGTACCGTTAACGCTGGCGATTGTCTTCGTGGTGATGGAAGCTTCCGGTAAAAACTTTGACCGTATCACCCTGGGCTCGCTGATCCTGGCGCTCGGGCTGCTGGTCGATGATGCCATCATCGCCATCGAAATGATGGTGGTGAAAATGGAAGAGGGCTACGACCGCATCAAAGCCTCCGCCTATGCCTGGAGCCACACCGCCGCCCCGATGCTCGCCGGTACGCTGGTCACCGCCGTTGGTTTCATGCCTAACGGTTTTGCCCAGTCCACCGCCGGCGAATATACCAGCAACATGTTCTGGATCGTCGGTATCGCCCTTATTGCCTCCTGGATTGTCGCGGTGGTGTTTACGCCTTATCTGGGCGTGAAGATGCTGCCCGATATCAAAAAGGTAGAGGGGGGACACGCAGCGATTTACAACACCCGTCATTACAACCGTTTTCGCCGGTTGCTGGCCTGGGTTATCGCGCGCAAGTGGATCGTAGCGGGTACCGTGATTGCCGTCTTTACGGTCGCGATACTCGGCATGGGGCTGGTGAAAAAACAATTTTTCCCCACCTCCGACCGTCCTGAGGTGCTGGTTGAAGTGCAGATGCCCTATGGCACCGCTATCGAGCAGACCAATGCCACCGCGGCGAAAATCGAAGCCTGGCTGAGAAAGCAGAAAGAGGCAAAAATCGTCACCTCCTACATCGGGCAGGGGGCGCCGCGTTTCTTTCTGGCCATGGCCCCCGAGCTGCCTGACCCGTCATTTGCGAAAATAGTCGTGCTGACGGACAACCCGGAAGCCCGCGAGGCGCTTAAGTTCAGACTGCGTGAAGCGGTGGCCGGTGGGCTGACGCCCGAGGCGCGCGTGCGCGTGACCCAGCTGGTGTTTGGTCCCTATTCACCCTATCCGGTGGCTTACCGCGTCATGGGGCCTGACCCTACCACGCTGCGCGAAATCGCAGATAAGGTCGAAAAAGTGATGCAGGCCAGTCCAATGATGAGAACCGTCAACACCGACTGGGGGCCGCGAGTACCGGCGCTGCACTTCACGCTCAATCAGGATCGCCTGCAGGCGGTGGGGCTGACCTCGAATGCGGCCGCGCAGCAGCTTCAGTTCCTACTTTCAGGGATTCCGATCACCTCGGTACGGGAAGATATCCGTTCGGTACAGGTCATGGGACGCGCGGCGGGGGATATCCGGCTTGACCCGGCAAAAATTGCCGGCTTTACCCTGGTGGGGGCTGCCGGGCAGCGCATTCCGCTGTCTCAGATTGGCGAGGTTGAGGTGCAAATGGAAGAGCCGGTTATGCGCCGTCGCGATCGTATACCGACCATAACTGTCAGGGGAGATATAGCCGAAAATCTGCAGCCGCCGGATGTTTCTACCGCCATCACGAAGGCGCTGCAGCCGGTCATCGATACGCTGCCGGACGGATACCGCATCGAGCAGGCGGGTTCGATCGAAGAGTCCGGGAAAGCCACCAAAGCGATGGTGCCGCTGTTCCCTATCATGATTGCCATGACGCTGTTGATTATCATCCTGCAGGTGCGGTCGATGGCGGCGATGGTGATGGTCTTCCTCACCGCGCCGCTGGGGCTGATTGGGGTGGTGCCAACGCTGCTGCTCTTCAACCAGCCTTTTGGCATCAATACCCTCGTCGGGCTGATTGCGCTGTCCGGCATTCTGATGCGCAACACCCTGATCCTGATAGGCCAGATCCATCACAACGAGCAGGAGGGGCTGGCACCCTTCCATGCGGTGGTGGAGGCAACGGTGCAGCGGGCTAGACCGGTATTGCTGACGGCGATGGCGGCCATACTGGCGTTTATCCCGCTGACGCACTCGGTGTTCTGGGGGACGCTGGCCTACACGCTGATTGGCGGGACGTTTGGCGGCACCATTATCACGCTGGTGTTCCTGCCCGCCATGTATGCCATCTGGTTCAAAATACGTCCTGATACGCAGAAACCTGCGGAACCGCAGGCTGCAGTTTGACCGTGATGCACTAAAGAAAGGGTCGCCAGACGACGTTCCGGCGGCCCTGAAAATATCGACCCGAATGATGAGGATTTAACGATGGCTCTCAAAAGGCGAAAGCGAATAGTCGTAACCGGATGCGGCATGATCGGCCCTCTGGGATGTGATACAGAGATAGCCTGGCGCAGGCTTCTTAAGGGCCAATCGGGGATAAGGCGTCTTTCGCCAGACGTCAGCGATGGAACCGGTATTGCCGTCGCGGGCCTGGTCCCTTCTGTTGTCGAAGATCCTGAAGCCGGCTATGACCCGGCGCGGTTTATACCGACAAAAGAGCGAAAGAAAATGGACCGTTTCATTGAGTTTGCGCTCATGGCGGCCGAGGAAGCGCTGACGCAGGCAGGCTGGCGCCCGGTGGATGATGACTCGCAGCAACGCACAGCAACCATTATCGCATCCGGTGTGGGAGGGTTTGGCGCGATTGCTGATGCGGTGAGGACTACCGATACGCGCGGCCCACGGCGACTATCGCCGTTCACTGCGCCCTCTTTTCTCGCCAATATGGCTGCAGGCCATATCTCGATCCGACATGGTTTCAGGGGGCCGCTTGGCGCGCCGATCACAGCATGTGCGGCTGGCGTGCAGGCGATTGGCGATGCGGCCCGGCTTATCAGAAGCGGCGAAGCTGATATCGCTATTTGTGGGGGGACGGAGGCCGCAATCGATCGCGTTACGCTGGGGTGCTTTGCCGCGGCGCGTGCGCTCTCCACCGGGTTTTCGGAAAACCCGGCTGAAGCGTCAAGACCCTTCGATCGCGATCGGGACGGGTTTGTTATGGCGGAAGGTGCCGGATTATTAGTCATTGAATCTCTTGAGCACGCGCTTGCGCGCGGCGCGACCCCTCTGGCTGAACTGGTGGGATATGGCACCAGCGCCGATGCATGGCATCTTACCGCCGGGCCGGAAGACGGTAGCGGCGCACGTCGGGCAATTGAACTGGCTTTGGCTCAGGCGCAGGTGAAGGCCGATGAGATCCAGCACATCAACGCCCATGCCACCTCTACGCAGATTGGAGACAAGGGCGAGCTGGCGGCCATCAGGTCTGTGTTCGGTGGGGGATTGGGTGTCGCTATTAGTTCGACAAAATCTGCCACCGGCCATCTGCTGGGGGCCGCAGGGGGTGTTGAGGCCATATTTACCGTGCTTGCCTTACGCGATCAGGTTATACCGCCGACGTTGAATCTGCATCATCCGGATGAGGCGGGGCAGGGCCTGGATCTTGTCGCGTTAAAGGCCCGTCCTGCTGCTATAACCTATGCATTATCAAACGGTTTTGGTTTCGGTGGCGTCAATGCGAGTCTTCTGTTTCGTCGCTGGGAAACGACGTGATGGCGTGCCACGACTTAATCCTGAAGCGTTTATTGATAAGAGCCCGGGGGAGTCGTTTTTATTTTGGCCATTTGGTTCTTATCATCATAATTCAGCTTTATTTTTTTGTTGTCCGTGTCGTCTACAGAACAACGCCTGAATAAAGATATTGGCCTCAGCGCCCAACGCTAATTTCTGCATAAAATAATAAAAGCTGTACTATTAACCGCTGTCGCCACTGGCAGTGGTTTTTTTTTATGGAAAAATATCGGTTAACCCTAAAGTCAAATAATGTCTTATTTGCTGTATAACAGGCATTCTTAGGGCGAGTGGCGATCTTAAAGCGTGGTTCACCTTTTCCAACAATGATTTGCAATGGATTGCTAAGCCAGCTTCTGACCATCGATTCTTCTAAAGAATGTGCATTTTGCCGCCGCTCAGGCAGGTACCGCTTTCGTCATCATCGGCAGCCACGTTATACAGGCCAGTTGATGGCTCGATTATTATCAATGATATCTTTATGTGTTGGCGCCTCACCCAGCTTACCGAAGCTGGCATAAAGCGAAGGCAGACGGGCCCGTCCTTCTCCCTTTTTCGCCAGGGGGAAAGCGCGAAGCATGGTGGCAGCCTCCCAGTCGCAACAATAGGACGGCGTGCACGGCTGCTGACGCCATGATTCAGCGATAGACCCGGAAAATACGGGGTCAAAGCCGGTATCGTTAACCAGGGACATCGTGACCTGTACTGCGGCTGGATGATCTCCTGCTACTGCGACCGCCAGGCGACCGCGGCTCCCCTCAGGCAGCCCCAGTTCTGCCAGAGAGTCGGCGAGTATATTGTTGAAGGCTTTGATAACGGGATGCCCAATCTGCTCCTGAACCCATTCGCTTTCCGTCCGATCTTCATCCAGCGCAGCAATCTGCGGATCGCGCAGACCTGGATAATAGTTGCTCGTATCAATGACAGGGACATGTGGAGGTAAACCCGAGAAAAGCCCATCAGGCAGGCTACTCACCGCCGGGAATGGAATGGACAGAATAACGGCATCTACGTCAGTCACTGCACCATATATGTCCGCCGGCACTGCGTTAATTTCACTGGCAAATTCCCTTACCGCGTCTAAACCGCGTGAATTTGCCACTTTTACCTCATGCCCAGTTTCGCTTAACTTACGTGCAAGCGTACCGCCAATATTGCCTGTACCAATTACGCCGATTCTCATCTTCACTCCTGAAGTCGTTTGCAATAGGGGGTACACTAATCCCTTACTGTGGTAACGACAAGAACACACAAAATAGTGGGTAGCTTACTGGAGGTAAGTATGGAAAGAGACTGGCGTTGTGATATACCTGAACAACGGCTCGTATGGGCGCAGGTTACCAGCGAAGCCCTGAAGATTATTGAAGGTAAATGGAAAACAATAATTTTATGCCAGCTTTTCGCCGCTAAAGTTCCACTGCGCTTTTCTGAGCTTGAACGTAGGATCGAGGGGGTAAATCAAAAGATGCTTATACAGCAGCTTAAGCAGCTGGAAAAAGATGGGATTATATTACGGACGCTTTATCCTGAAGTCCCGCCTCGTGTTGAATACTCCCTCACGGAACTGGGAACAGCACTGGGCCCATCTATGGCGGCATTGATTGAATGGGCCCTGCTGCGTCGGGAAACGCTTGGCCTTGAGCCTGGTTGAGATAATCAGGCCGGTATATCCCGAATTGTTAATATTTTCCGCAATGATCTTCGAGACTTGTTTCGTCATAACCGACGTTCGCTGTCTGCTCTTAGCGGACCTCAAGCTCGGTCAGATGGTCAGCTTAGTGCCCAGGCTGTGTGAAAACTGCTGATCACTTTTTGGTCTAAGCAGTGGTTTTATATGATCAACCATTCTTGATAAACCCATGCGGTAACCTACTTTATTTAATAAAATTAAAAGCATACGATTAAATATTGCGGGTGTAGATATGACTCACCACATTAAAGGTCAAGGCAGACATCAGGTGACGTTGCTCCCTGAAGTGCTGGATGATTTTGTCACAGAAGACAACCCTGCCAGGGTTATTGATGTCTTTGTTGATGAATTACAGCTTGATGCTCTTGGCTTCGAGCGTGTTAATGCAAAACAAACCGGGCGGCCAGGATATCACCCTGCAACCATGTTGAAGCTGTACATTTATGGATACCTGAACCGCATCCAGTCATCCCGCAGGTTAGAAAAAGAAGCCCATCGTAACGTTGAATTGATGTGGTTACTTGAGCGATTAACACCTGATTTTAAAACCATTGCTGACTTCAGAAAAAACAACGGTAAAGGCATCAGAAATGCTTGCCGGGCTTTCATTGATCTGTGTCGGCAGATGCAGATGTTCACCGATGTGGTGGTTGCCATCGATGGTAGTAAGTTCAAGGCGGTAAACAGCAAATCGAACAACTTCACGCCCCAGAAAACAAAAGGCCACATCGAAAGGGTTGAGCAAAGTATCGCTCTTTACCTGAATAAGCTCGATGAAGCTGACAAGGCTGCGGAGCCCGAAAAAAATGCAGGGTTAACCGCTGCAAAACTGGCATGGCTGCGAAAGCGTCTGAAAGAACTCAAGCAAATCCAGCAGGCCGTTGTGCAGCACCCTGATAAGCAGTTGTCACTGACAGATCCTGATTCCCGGCTAATGAAGATAAACAATGTTAACCGCCAGGTTAGCTATAACGTCCAGACTGCCGTTGATGCTAAATATCACCTGATTGTTGCGCATGAAGTAACAAATACACCAGACCGTGGGCAGCTAGCAGCGGTGACAAAATTAGCGCAAGATGCGGTTGGCAAGGTGGATATTACCGTACTGGCTGATAAAGGTTATTACAGCCGGGGGGATATTAAAGCAACGCAGGACTTAGGTGCCGTAGCCTTAGTACCCAAAGGTGATACCTCTGGCGCTGACCGCAAAGGTCTTTTCAATCGTTCATTGTTCAAATATGACCAGGAAAAAGATATTTATATTTGTCCGATGGGTAGCGAGCTTCAGAACAGATTTACTGTGCTTGAGGATGGTTTAGAACAACAAATGTACTTTAACAATATTGCTTGTCGTAATTGCAGGCAGCGGTCAAGGTGCACCACATCAAAACGCGATCCGAGACGTATAAGGCGCTGGGTTCATGAAGCAGAAATGGAAGACATGCAAGCCAGGCTTGACGCATCGCCACAAACAGCTGTCGTGCGCAAGCAAACGGTAGAGCATCCGTTCGGGACAATTAAAATGTGGATGGGAGCGACTCACTTCCTGACGCAACGGTTTAAAAACGTCAGCACAGAAACCAGTCTGCATGTGCTGGCTTATAACCTGAAAAGGATGATGTCCATCTGGGGTACCGAAGGATTGGCCATTAAGCTGCAAGAACAATGCAACTAACGGGAGTGGCCGCTTTAACCCCTAATAACAAGCCATTAACGCTCCATATCAAGCCACTAAAAGCCTAGTTCTGCCCCTACATACAAATCACAGCGAATACGGTCATTATCAGGAATATCTTGCATCCCTGACTGAGGATAGTACTCAGATACTGCAAAAACCGAGTTTTTACACAGCCTGTGCCAGAAGCGGACATCGGTGGGAAGTTTAACCAGTAGTTAGGGTGCAATGGGAAACATAAATACAGAATATCAGTAGCAAACTCGGGAGCATTCATCTTTCTATTAAGTTGAAATGTGGCATAAATTTTAACCATGGCTGTTGTCAAGTCCCGCAAATTGACCCATAGTGTTTAAAGCTCAGCGGTAGGGTTGTCCAAACCTTAACAGTGCATCAGCCTTTTGGAGAAAATATGAGTTTTTTTCAGGAAGGAGCATTTAATTGGCGTAGTCTGCAGGATCTACCTAATGCCTCATTCGTATGTGGCTACTGCAATATTAATGTTTCATCTGTAAGAAGGATACAAACTAGGACAGCATGGTGACGGAAGTGGTTCACAGGTTGGCGCTGTATATGTTTGCCCAAATTGTGGTGGTCCGGTTTTTTTCACTCCAGATAGCCAACAGCTTCCATCCCCTGCTCTTGGAAATTCAGTACAACATGTACCCGCTCATCTAACTGAGCTTTATGAAGAAGCGCGGCGCAGTACTGGCGAGGGTTGTTATACCGGTGCGGTTTTACTTTGTAGAAAAATGCTAATGAATATCGCAGTCGCTCAGGGGGCGAAAGAAGGACTAAAATTTATCGAGTACGTTACTTACCTTTCCGATAATGGATACACGCCACCAAATGGAAAACATTGGGTTGACCATATACGAAAAAAAGGCAATGAAGCCACGCATGAAATAACAGTAATGAGCGAAAACGATGCCAAAGAGCTAATCGTGTTTATTGAAATGCTTCTCCGGTTTATTTTTGAATTTCCAAGTATGGTGCCTAACAAAAGTAGTTTTTAGGCTAATTAGGGGATCAACTAGGATACCCTTTGCTTCACACCCATTAGGTATGAGTTATACATATGGACCCTAAGAAGCTATTTATTGATGACCGTATGAAGGGCATTTGCGCCTATTGCGGTGGTACGCCAAATTCACGTGACCACGTACCGTCAAAGGTCTTGTTGGATGAGCCATATCCGAAGAACTTACCCGTTGTGGAATCATGTGCCTCCTGCAATCAGGGGTTCTCGGCAGCCGAAGAGTACATTGCTTGTCTGATCGAGTGCGTGATGCACGGTACTACGATTCCTAACGAAAAGTTTCGGCCGAAGATATTTGTCATCCTTAATGCTAGACCATCGATTGCAAGTACAATTGAGAATGGAAAACAAGCTGATCGTCACGGAAATCTATTTTGGCAGCCAGAAGAAGGAAGTGTTAAAGAGGTTGTTCTAAAACTTGCCCGTGGACATATTGCTTATGAACTTGGCATTCAACGCATTGATGAACCAGCATTTATAGATATTTCCCCGTTGCCTAGCATGACTAAAGAACAATTAGAAATGTTTTTCTCGTTAAGCTCAAGTCATCTGTATCCAGAGATTGGTAGCCGAGCGTTTGTCAGTGTGCTCTCAGGTAAGGTCAGCGCTTTTGAGAATTGGTTAGTCGTGCAGAACGGACGATATCAATATGCCATAGGTCAGTCCGATGGCGATTGGGTAAAGATAATAATAAATGGCTACTTAGCTTGCCATGTAGTATGGGACTAATAGTGTATAACAATAGGATAAATGAATATGATTGTTGAAGCGACAGAACTCTTAAGTGCTTTTGTAAAAGAAGAACAAGATAAACTTGAAAGCATCAACATGCCACATATGCCAACGTTGGGGAAAGCCTACGAGGAGATTACAAAACACGGTATTAACCAATCATTTTCAATCCCTAAGGGGTTGAATCTCTCTGTTGTTAGCGGATTCATCCGCGTCGGGGAAGAGCAACTACCCAATCAGATAGATTGCATGTTGGTGAAAGGCAAGGGGGATAAATATGGATTAACGGATGAATATATATATGATATAGAAAATGTATTAGCAATATTTGAAGTAAAGAAAACTCTCAACAAAGATGATTTTATCGATGCATATGAACATTTAGCTATCCTAAGAAAGAAATATGGCGAATTTTTTTCGGGAAAAATGGATGCTATGGAGTTGAGGCCAAATATAAATGTGGCTTCGGAAATTTTTTCAAAAATAACAGGTGTAAGTGGCCCAAGCAGCTACGATGATATTTTTTATTTAGATAAGGAAAGTCAAGTGTTGTTTTACTCGTTAGTAATTGAACAATTGGCGCCAGTGACAATTATTCACGGGTATGGGGGATATAAATCAGAGAAAGGCCTGAGAGATGTCTTTCTGGATTATTTAGATGAAGATAATTATTTAAAAAACCTTACGAAGAAAAAGAAAAAAGAGGAAGAAAAAAAAGCAGATTCAATTAACATGATTAGAGGCATAAATAGTATTCCGACTCTAATAACTGCAAACGAGTTTTCGTTAGTGAAAACAAATGGTCTTCCTTATTCCTTTTCAAAAGAAAAGAATAAAAATGACTGGGCAGTTATAGCTTCGGGAAGAGATAACCCACTTAGGATTATGCTTGAATTAATTTGGAGTAAAATATCTATTCAGTTCGATATAAGTATGCCATGGGGCAATGATGATCATGTCGAAGGATTAGCTCCATTACTTTATGCTAAGGTTTTTAAAAAAGATGAGTTATTAGGTTGGTACTATAGGTCATTCGAGCTTTCCTCGAAAAAATTAAAATCGTTTCTACCTTCAAAATATGAGCCGCTAAGAATTTCTAATGGAGCAATACATTTAGTTCGTAAATTGCCATTAATGCCTGATGGATATATAGTAAATGATGAAAATAGAATTATGTTTGATACAAAAGGATTTGATCTTGATGGGGTGGTTGCGGAGCTAATATCTACATCATATTTTGCACTTAACGGTAGTAATTTGCTCACAATTCATCATACAACATATGTATGCGATTTTGATGAGTATGGTTTCATAGATAGTCAATTTCAGCGGCTAAAGTCATGGTGTGATAATAGTGAAGATAATGCAGGAATTATTCATTGCATCATTTTAAGTTGACTTGGTGAAAAGTCCACTTTCGTCAGGTTACGATGTTAATTAGCGTATTCATCAGTAATACAGAGTAATTTCCTTAGGGAAAATTTATGCCAAAAACTTTACTGAGGTTACTCTACTTCTGGCTTTACCATTTCATCTTGTCTCACCTACACAAAGCCCTTATCAACAGGGGCTCCATGACTTTCAGGCTGGATGATGAGGTTATTCAGGCCAGCAACACCTTCATCACGTGGGCACCCTCAGCGCTATTCTGGCCTCGCCATCACGACTGTCCCGGTGATTAAAAGTGTATTCCGGCTAACCTGTGGGCCGTACAGGGTGAAGTGCTCCCCTTTGATAAAACACGCCAATGCTAATAATTCCCGTTCCGACTCGATTGCGAACCTCCGCTTTTCGCTCACAGCGGACCTTAAGCTCTTTTAGTTTGTCCTTCCTGTGTCAGAAATGGGCTTTATCTCTCAGGATCCACCAAACTATCCATTAGGATGTACTGCGCAGCTTTACGCGCATATTGGTCAATCAAAGGTACTAGCCGAGTGAAATGCTCGCTGGCGCAGTGCGCATCAAGTGCAGTATGGTCAGGCCACTCTTCAATGAAAATAAAATGCCCCGGATCCTTTTCATCCCGGTACAAATCATAAGCAATACAAAGAGGCTCTCGCTTCGTTGCCGCGATGAGCTCGCGGTATAAAGGTAGAACGGTGTCGATGCACTCGGTTTTGATAAAATCTTCGGCAATGACCTTTAGCATGTGAACTCCTTCATTAAAAATGGCTAGGGCTTTTGAGGGATAGTGCCAGTCTGAATAGCTATTTCAAACAAAAGGTCCGTTTCTCGCTCAAAGCTGCCTGTCAATAGCAGGGTGTTGGATGCATTTTTTTGTTAGAGATGACCAAGTAAAACGTAAGTGGGTAGCCAAGTGAATGCAAATACCGAAATGGTCGACTAAACGTGTTTGAATGTATGTTTTTGCAGTAACATCTTTTCGACCCATCCGTGCAGCCAGTGAACTGGACTGACAACATCCGTAACCAGAAGCCATCAAAGTAGCAATACTGCCCAAAAGACAAGACAGGCGGGAGCGACACGGTAACACATGCTGTAAGCATACCTTTGCATTGAGCCACAAACAATCTCACTGTACATGCCACAATTTTGCCATACTCACAACGCGCAAAAATGCACATTCGTGTCAAAAAAGCAAAGCAATGCAATAGTAAATAGATGATTTTATTAGAAAAGATGGTGCCGATAATAGGAGTCGAACCTACGACCTTCGCAGACTCTAATGAATTATCTACAAAGCCTAGCTAACTGATTGATTAACCTTAGTTAATTAGACTTTTCACCAGCAACAAAAGGTATATATCAACCCTGAAACTGCCCCGACAAAATATCAGGGGTTTACATGACTTACAAGCGTGACAGATATCTGATTCTCGACCATTGCGGGGTTTACATGGTGCGAATCGTTATACCGTCCTACATGAAGCCTTACTTCAACGGTAAGCGCTACTACATGAAATCCACAGCCACCAAAGATATCAGGCAAGCAAGGCTTTTCAGGGATGCTGTAGCGGTAGAGTTCATCAAGCTAAGGGAACAGCTCAAGCCAAAACAAAACGGCTCAAAGGTTGAGCAGATAATCAATGAACTACGTGGAATCAGCAACTTTGCAAAGGAATCACCAGTGAATTACGGGGCTAATATCGAGCGCTGTCCTACACTGATACAAATACGTGACCTTTATTTGCTGCAATATAGCGATAAACGCAAACTAACAACGCTTTCAAAGATAACTAAAGCCGTTGAGTTAATTCTTTCTCACATTAAGCAACGTGATTCACAGCTTCAGGATATTAACCGAACGGTAGTAACCGGATGGCTTGACCAACTGAAAAAAGAGAAAGCAACTCAAACGCTACAAAACTATATAAGCGCACTGGCTCAACTATTCGATTTTGCAAAGAATCGCTATCACGATGCGCCTAAAGATAATCCTTTCAGAGGGCACAGGTTAGAGGCCAAAAGTTCACATGATAGTTATGAACCTTTCCTTATTTCTGAGTTAAGCAAAGTCTTTAGGTTACTTAATGAAGAAATGAAACAGGTTACCTTAATTGGTCTTTATTCAGGGATGAGATTGAATGAAATTTGTAGCCTCACCACTGATGATATTGTTACAGAGGAAAACGTAAGGTGTTTACGCATCACAAAAGGCAAAACAAAGAATGCAGCTCGGTTAGTTCCCGTTCATCCTTCAATTAACGTGCTTATTGATAAGTTGATTCAAAACCATACGGATAAGTTTCTTTTCAGACATGCAGCGCTAACAGACAGGGCTGATGGTAAGCGCTCTACATGGCATACACAGCAATTCACCAGAGCAAAGAGAAAGGCTTTAGGCGAGAAGGAAACAGAGAGGAGGGTCTTTCACTCATTGCGTGGTATGTTCATCACTGAACTTGACCGTCTCAAAGTGCCTGAAGACCGGATAGCGCTTCTTGTAGGTCACGAGAGGGGGAGCACAGAGTCTTTCAAGACTTACAGTCATGGGGCTTCACTCAAAGAGCTTGCTCAGTACGTGGAAAAGGTCAATTTTGACCTGTAACTTGACCTTCAGCAGTCAGTGCTTTCTCTGGCTGGCGGTTCAAGCTTGTCACTGAAAAAGCATGTGGATATAGAGGCAATCAACGTAAAAACTGGTTACACTTTGTAAACCATTAGCTAAAATGAACCCTCTACTACACGAGAAGTGGTGGCCTATGAACAATTCCCCCGTCTTGAAATTACAAGACATTGCAAGCTCAAGCTCTACAGATATTGAAGAGCTGCTTTCACGAGCCAAAATGATATCAGTAAAACTTGGCTTACAAGATATTTCAGACTGGCTTGAGCACGAGATAAATGGTTATCCTTCATTTGATTCTCTCCCTGCATACAGGGTTATCAAAAACGTTCCTATTAGAGCCTATAACCCATATGCTGGGTGGATTCCATTTCAGTTGGGTGATATGAGTGAAAATCACCGTGATGTTTATGAAATTCTAACAACATTACATCTCACCAACTCTGTTTCTATGTTAGTAGAGTTCGCTAAAAGTAATCAGACTTTATACAGTGATTTACCCCCTGTGCAATATAACTTTTTACAGCAAGCGAGCGATTGTGATTTTCGCCTTGCATGGAGCATAAATCCAGCACAGATTACAAAAATACTTTCCAATGTGAAATCAAAGATACTTGATTGGGCCTTATTATTAGAAAGTAAAGGGATTTTAGGCGAAGGTTTATTATTCTCACAAGCAGAGAAAAAAGAGGCTGCAACAATGACTGTTAACAATATTAATAACTTTAACGGCAACGTGCATAATGCTGGTGCTATTGGTGCTGGTAACACAGGAGATATTCACCAACAGAACAGTATTACTTCAGGTGATTTTAACTCCCTTGCGCGTCAGCTAAAAGAGCATGGGCTGGATGATGCTGATGTCATAGAACTGGAGCAGCTTGTTAAACAGACTGATAAACCGACTTCAAAAGGTGAAGTTGAAAAGGGCTTTGGGGCTTGGATTGGTAAGATGACGGGAAAGGCTTTCACTGGAGGGCTTAAAATCGCTGGCGCAGTGGCTCCTGCTGTTCTTACCAATGCGCTTTGCCATTACTTTAACATTCCTGTCTGACATCAAGTTAAGGCCGCTATTATCTGACGGCCTTTCTTTTTCATTCATGAAAAGTGCATAGTTATACATCGATATCCCGCGTACACTGATTAAATTGAATGGTTATTCTTTGTTTTAACAGTGATTAACAGTTTTCTCACACCCCATATTTTCTTCTTCGATGGCTTGCCAGTCCTGACCTCAAGCCATTTTTCTGTTCTGTGGTGATTACAGTGAACTTACTGGTAATTTACACACTGTTTCCAGTCTGGTTAAGGTATACCTCAAGAGGCACCGATTTACTGAACCAGTTCACCCCAAAAATGATTTATTGAACCACACAAAACAGACTGATATAATTGAACCATCTTAAACAGACTGCTACGGTTCACTATCATGACTTCACGTGTCTACGCTTACCTCAGAGCTTCCACCACTCAGCAAGACGCAACACGCGCCAAAGGTCAGTTGGACGAATTCGCTACAGCCAACGGTATGACCATTTCAAGCTACTTCACAGAGAATGAATCAGGTGCATCGCTACAGCGCCCTGAGTTGTTCAGACTGCTTGAGATTGCACAGAAGGGAGATGTTCTCTTAGTCGAGCAGGTAGACCGTCTGTCACGTTTGAGCGGTGAAGACTGGAACAAGTTACGGTCACTGATTAATGAGAAAGGTGTGAGAGTCGTTGCCTTAGACCTGCCAACAAGCCACCAGCTTATTCAGTCAGGGGATGAGTTCACCAGCAGAATGCTTGAGGCATTAAACGGAATGATGCTGGACATGCTCGCCGCTATTGCCAGAAAGGATTACACAGACCGTAAGAGAAGACAGGCTCAGGGCATTGTAAAGGCCAAATCAGACGGTAAGTACAGAGGCCGTCCAGAGGACACACAGCGCAATGAGAGAATAGCCAGGCTGTTACAGGCTGGTATGTCCTACAGTGACGTAATGGAAACGGTGAATTGCTCAAGGGCAACGGTGGCAAAGGTCAGTAAGAGTCTCAAAGAGATGGCTTAATTTGACTTGTGAAGAGTCACGCCCTGCTTTGTGCGGGGCTTTCTCATTGATTTCATTGCAGATATGTCAAAAAAATGCTTGTTAACCGCTACTTTCTCAGGTTCGCCTTCTAAGCAGGTATTCATCTGCTCATCAAATCTTCCAGACCCTCATAGATATGTTCCATAGTGTATAAATATTGGACTATCAAACGACCTTACCCAATTTTGGGAAAAATAAGATTAATGCCATTCGAGATGGATTCATAGTCTGCCATGATTCAATCATGCAGATGGAAAAACAGATATTGTTGTATCACTGGTTTTTTGGTCGATTTATATGTGAAAAGGAAGAGTAACATGAACAAAGTTAAAGCTGTTGTTTTCGGAGTTATGATGTCTGCTGCTATAACAGCCAATGCTGCAAATGAAACCACTACTGTAACAGGTGAAGTCGGTAAAGATGTCAAACTATACCTTGAGTCCAATCCGACTACGGGTTACGGCTGGATGATTAAAGACCTTCCTGACGGATTGATTTTCGTTTCTGGAGGATATGAGCAGTCAAAAGACTGTCCGAAAGGTGCCGTAGGGTGCGGTGGTGAAGAAGTGCTTCACTTCATTGGTGAAAAGAAAGGGGAAAGCACACTAAAACTCATTTACGGTCAGTCATTTAACAAATCAAGCTGGCAGGAAAAAGAAGTTAAAGTTGTGATTAAGTAATCTTGCCCTCCCTCTTTGTTTTCGCAGGGAGGGATGTATCATCTACTCACAGCCTAATACCTTTGAAAAATACCGCTGCAATTGTATAGGCAGAGCTAAAAGGTTTGATGTCTGGATCCGGCTTATGCTTACCGTTATCCCTGTACCATTGTTTCTGGCATTCAACACAAGCCATGCAGCTTGAATAATGTTCACTAGCACCATGTCTCTTGCAGATGTGAACAAAGAAACGCTGACCACGTGCTCTGGCAATCTTTGCAGCAGCAGTTTTTCGGATGGTGAAGTCTTCTGTACCAGTCAGAAAGATGAATTGATTAGTTGGCTGAATAGCCTTATCAGTTAAATCGAAAGGTAGAACGCTCATAACACTGTTTGTCCATGTTCAAAAGTTAATCAAGTCCACTAGCAGAAATCACCAGTGAAAGAAAAACCCTTGCTGTGTAAGCGTTATGTGCTGCTGTTTCAGGGTGTAGGCAGCGATTGGAACCGATAATAAGTGATAGCTGTAGGTTGGTCACATTTGGGGTGTGAATCCTTCACCGTTCATCGGTCTGTTATTTGATGATTTGCTAATCGGGTGGGCTTACTGGAATCTGTTACAAACTCAACTAAATGAGCCGTTACAGCAGGATTACCACATCGTTTCCGATGTTTCACATTCATCTCCTAATAGACTGATTATTCTATCAAAGATGATGGTTTGATGCAATTGTAATCTGAGCCGGTTTAGCACTCGCTGAGGGATTCTGATAGGCTATCTGAATAGATTACAAGGCGAAAGCAAGAAGCATGACAACGCGAAGCCATGCGAATGTTGAAAGGACTATTCCTTGATTGGTGATTCCACATCTTAACAGTAATCTTTAAGGTATTGATTTAAGTATCTTTGAAGAGATAATAAGATTTTAATGGCTTTTGGCGTAAGCCATTTTCTTATTGTAGTATTCAATTAGTAATAATCAGAAAACTTTAAAGATAATCTGTAAAGGTCTTAATGCATTATATCAATCGTAAAAAATCCGTCAATAGCAAAAAGTGCTAAATATGTATTTCTGTCATCTCATCCACTCAGCCAGTAATAACCATTAATCAATTAATGTAATAACAAAATACCACTGGACAAAAACACAGTCTCGTATGATAATAATACAGTAATGCTCATTTATCAAAATCGGTCAACAGGGTCTTAGATAGATGAGAATAGCTGGAAGGTCACTTTCTCATGTTTTATTATGGGGGGTGACCTTTCCTGTTTCAGGAGTATTAACATGAATGAAGAAATACTTTATCGTTGTAGCGGAAAAGACACATCAATTCTACATGCAGTATAAGAGCCTTTCCGAATTAACAGGAATTACACCTCCCTCTGGTTACACCCCGCCTCGTATGATGACTAAAACCAGACGGTATGAAATCATTAAAGCTATTTGTCAGAAAACTGAAACCCCTTGACAGAATTTAACAATATGTTAACATTTTTATATTGGATTGATTTCCTAACAAATTAATGGCTTTCCTGTGGCATCCTTCCTCGGAGACAGGTTAGCCAACCCCTTACACATTCCAGATGACACTACACGAGTTACGTAAAAGACGGCCTGTGTGGTGTATTTTTGTATCTGAATTTCACGAGAGCGTTACTAATGACAACCTTGAATAAAGCCGTATCAATTAACCAACCCATCGCAAGTATTAACCATCTGCTACCTTTTGAACGGCGCCAGCATATTGAACGCTTGTATTTCCCAAAGGTACAACAGGCTACTGACAGAATGAATAAAGCTGAATCTGAATATCAGGATGCTGTAGAATCTCGTTCAGTGTTGATTAATCAGAAAGCCGCTGAATATCTGGCTAATCCTTCAGAACGTCACGGATTCATTGTGAAGCAGGTTTATCCAACTAACCAGCAACAGGTGATTCGAAGCATGGCTGAACAAGGTTATATGGTTCACCGTGTATCTGTTGGAATGGTTACCTTTATTCGTATGCCTAAGAACGCTAAAGATAATCCTCTACAGGAAATTACAGATAAAGCTACAGCAGAGGCTGAATCAACCATTGATAAAATGATTGAGCGTTTGAAAGTGAAAACAGTTGAAGCTGTCCACCAGCGAAACAAGATTGTGATTGAAGCCCGTAAAGCTCTGGATTCAATTAAATCCTTTGAAAACTATTTAAACGTAATTGTAACTGAGTCTGAAGAGGTAACCGAATAATGAGTATTCCAATGAAAGGGCTGTCCAAACGTGGCAGCTATAATCATCTTACTGACTCAATGGAATTCAAATATTTCAACGGTCAAGCAGAAATCAGTGAATCAACTTATAAGCTGCTTGCTTCAGGTAATAAGCCTAAACCAACTTTGAAGCCAGCTAAAGCGGTCACCACGTATAAGGTCAAGCCTAAGCCGCCAACAATTGAACAGCAAAGAGATGCAGCCCTGAAAGAGGCAATCAGGAAAATGACAGGAGGACTGTAAATGAATCAATTCTTCAATGAACATGGTCAGCAAGTACGAGCAAACGTAGTTCTGAACCTTCACCCTTTTTATTTGGGAAAACTGGAAAGGCTGGCAAACCGAATCGGTGACGGGATTAAGTCAGAAGAACAGCGTCTAATACTGGCAATTGGTGAGATGCTACGAAATGTGGAGACTGAACAATGAACCTTTACGCATTCAACCCACTGAAACAAAATGATAAGCAAGAGGTGCTTACCCCCGTAGCCTTTAATTTGGTCTTATCGCTACCTGAGCAGCTACTGAAAAGGCTGGATAGGGTCAGCTATGAATTGGTTAAGCGGTACGGTATTGCAGGGTGTAGTGATAAGCAGCGACATCACATCGCTCTTGTTCATCTGCTTGAAAAATCTGCTTAGACGTTAAAAGACAATAGTAGCCATTTAGCCCCGGCTGGTGATACCAATCAACGGGAGCTTTAGCGACTTCATCATGTACGCTCAAAAGCCATCTTATCAGGACGCTCGTGTATCCATATGGAACCGTGAGCCAGCCGGAGATAGAGCCTGTATATCGTTTACAGGGACGAGAATCACCATAAGCCTGTTTATCCCTCAGTAAGGGGCATCGGGGCTGAATGCGTGACTTCTAAGCGTTTATTGGGCAATTTTGAGACATTGGAAGTCATCAGCTTCGAGTTAAGCTTGTACCTGTTCGAGCTGTACAACTACAGGCCGTTACAGTTAACATCCCAATTGCCATATCAACCATAACGGCAGTTATGAGGGATGATTTACCGATTCTTATAGATGAATAAAAGGCAGATTTTTAAGTCTAAATTATTGATTTATAAGGATTTTTAAGTGATGGTGCCGATAATAGGAGTCGAACCTACGACCTTCGCATTACGAATGCGCTGCTCTACCAACTGAGCTATATCGGCCCTGCAAGAGGTGCTGACGAACGTAAGCACGGGATAGAAGGTTAAAACTAAGTGGGTGATGCGTCAATGCCCTTGCGAATCAAACGGCTACTTTTGCATCACCCAATTAGCATTAAGCACGAATGGTATCGTCGCCGAAACCAATCCACTTATAGGTCGTCAGGGCTTCCAGGCCCATCGGGCCGCGCGCGTGCAGCTTCTGGGTGCTGACCGCCACTTCCGCGCCGAGGCCGAACTGGCCGCCGTCGGTAAAGCGGGTAGAGGCGTTGACGTACACCGCCGAGGAGTCCACCTCGTTGATAAAGCGGTTCGCGTTGCCCAGGGTGCGCGTCAGGATGGCGTCGGAATGCTGGGTGCCGTGCTCGCGAATATGCGCTACCGCTTCATCCTGGTCGGCCACCACCTTCACGTTCAGATCCAGCGACAGATACTCATTGTCATACTGCTCCGCTTTCACCGGTTCTACGCTGGCCGGGCCGTTTTGCAGCGCGGGCAGGGAGGCCGCATCGGCGTGCAGGCTGACGCCGCTTTCCGCCATCTGCTTGCTCAGCGCGGGCAGGAAGCGTTCGGCGATATCCTGATGTACCAGCAGCGTTTCGACCGAGTTACAGGCGCTCGGGCGCTGCACTTTGGCGTTAACGATAACCTTCAGCGCTTCGGCAACGTCGGCGGAGTGGTCAATATAGATATGGCAAACGCCGATACCGCCGGTGATCACCGGGATCGTCGACTGCTCGCGGCACAGCTTGTGCAAACCTGCGCCGCCGCGCGGGATCAGCATATCGATATACTTATCCATCTTCAGCATCTCGCCGACCAGCGCGCGATCCGGACTCTCAATCGCCTGCACGGTGGCCGCCGGTAAGCCGCACTCCTGCAGCGCCTGCTGAATCACTTTCACCGTGGCGGCGTTGGTGCGCCAGGTCTCTTTGCCGCCGCGCAGAATCGCCGCGTTGCCGGTTTTCAGGCACAAAGAGGCGACGTCGACGGTCACGTTCGGACGGGCTTCGTAAATCACGCCCACTACGCCCAGCGGCACGCGGCGACGCTCGATACGCAGGCCGCTGTCGAGCAGGCCGCCGTCGATCACCTGACCGACCGGGTCGGCCAGGCTGCAGACCTGACGAACATCGTTAGCAATCCCGCTCAGGCGCGCCGGGTTGAGCGCCAGGCGATCGAGCAGCGCCTCGCTTAAACCGTTGGCGCGCGCTTCCGCCAGGTCCGCAGCGTTAGCGCGCAGAATCTCTTCGGTCTGCGCTTCAAGATAGTCGGCAATCTTTTCCAGCACCTGATTCTTTTCGCGGCTGGAAAGCTGCGCGAGTTTATACGAGGCCGCTTTGGCAGCAATGCCCATTTGTTCCAGCATTTTCAGCTCCTTAACGGATAATCATGTCGTCACGGTGGACGGCGACCGGGCCGTATTCATAGCCCAGAATGGCATCGATCTGCTGCGAGTGCTGCCCGGCGATGCGGCGCAGCGCATCGCTGTTATAACGGCTGACGCCGTGGGCGATATCGCGGCCTTCAAGGCTGCGAATGCGGATCACTTCGCCGCGCGAGAAGTTGCCGGTGATGGTTTTAATCCCTTTCGGCAGCAGGGAGCTGCCGCGTTCGAGAATCGCCTGGGTCGCGCCGGCGTCCACGGTAATTTCGCCCGCCGGCGGCGCGCCGAAAATCCAGCGCTTACGGTTTTCCAACGGCGACTCCTGGGCGTGGAAGCGGGTGCCAACGGAAACCCCTTCCATCACGTCGCCAATCACGCCCGGACGGCTACCGGCGGCGATGATCGTGTCGATGCCCGCGCGGCAGGCGACGTCGGCGGCCTGCAGCTTGGTACCCATACCGCCGGTACCTAAACCCGATACGCTGTCGCCCGCGATCGCGCGCAGGGCGTCATCGATACCGTACACGTCTTTAATCAGCTCGGCCTGCGGGTTGTTGCGCGGGTCGGCGGTAAACAGGCCCTGCTGATCGGTCAGCAGCAGCAGTTTATCTGCGCCCGCGAGAATCGCCGCCAGCGCCGAAAGATTATCGTTATCACCGACTTTAATCTCGGCAGTCGCCACGGCGTCATTTTCATTAATCACCGGCACGATGTTGTTATCCAGCAGCGCGCGCAGGGTATCGCGGGCGTTAAGGAAACGCTCGCGGTCTTCCATATCGGCGCGTGTCAGCAGCATCTGGCCGACGTGAATGCCATAAATAGAAAACAGCTGTTCCCACAGCTGGATAAGACGGCTCTGACCAACCGCTGCCAGCAGCTGTTTGGACGCGATGGTCGCGGGCAGTTCCGGGTAGCCGAGGTGCTCACGTCCGGCGGCTATCGCCCCGGAAGTCACTATCACAATTCGGTGGCCCATCGCGTGCAGCTGTGCGCACTGGCGCACTAATTCAACGATATGGGCGCGGTTCAGGCGGCGGGATCCGCCCGTTAAAACACTGGTGCCCAGTTTTACCACCAGCGTCTGGCTATCACTCATGATTCTCTGCCGTTCAAAAAGGAGTTTCGATATCGAGTTGATGTTGTAACAGGAGTCAGCCCGCTTGCCAACACCTGGCGTGGTGGACGAACCACTTCCTTGCGCGGATCGGGCATTCTGGCGGGGAAACGTGACACATTCATGACGGAAATAATTAAATCCCCTTTTTTATAAAAAGTTCCATGTTGTCATAAATTTTTAATATTAGAGCGTTAAAAAACCTGCAGTTTTTGACAGGGCTTCCGCCCGGAATTGATTAGCGCGTATAAATAAATCACCAGGACTAGATAATGAAAAAGAGCTCACTGGCATTAATGATGATGGGTCTTATTGCTTCTTCGGCTACCCAGGCGGCAGAAGTTTATAATAAAAACGGCAATAAACTGGACGTCTACGGCAAAGTCAAAGCGATGCACTATATGAGCGACTATGACAGCAAAGATGGCGACCAGACCTACGTTCGTTTCGGCATCAAAGGCGAAACGCAGATTAACGACGATCTGACCGGCTACGGCCGCTGGGAATCGGAGTTCTCCGGCAACAAAACCGAAAGCGACTCTTCGCAGAAAACGCGCCTGGCGTTCGCCGGGGTGAAAGTCAAAAACTACGGTTCATTTGACTACGGTCGTAACCTCGGCGCGCTGTACGACGTCGAAGCCTGGACCGATATGTTCCCGGAATTCGGCGGCGACTCTTCCGCGCAGACCGATAACTTTATGACCAAACGCGCCAGCGGCCTGGCAACCTACCGCAATACCGACTTCTTCGGCGTGGTGGATGGCCTGGATCTGACTCTGCAGTACCAGGGCAAAAACGAAGGCCGTGAAGCTAAAAAACAGAACGGCGACGGCTTTGGCACCGCGTTAAGCTATGACTTCGGCGGCAGCGATTTCGCCGTCAGCGCGGCCTACACCAGCTCCGACCGTACGAACGATCAGAACCTGCTGGCCCGCGGTACGGGTAAAAAAGCGGAAGCCTGGGCGACCGGCCTGAAATATGACGCCAACAATATCTACCTGGCGACCATGTACTCCGAAACCCGCAAAATGACGCCAATCAGCGGCGGTTTTGCCAATAAAGCGCAGAACTTTGAAGCCGTGGCGCAGTACCAGTTCGACTTCGGCCTGCGTCCGTCCCTGGGCTACGTGCTGTCAAAAGGCAAGGATATCGAGGGCGTGGGAAGCGAAGACCTGGTCAACTACATTGATGTTGGCGTGACCTATTACTTCAACAAAAACATGAACGCCTTTGTTGATTATAAAATCAACCAGCTGAAGAGCGATAATAAGCTCGGGATCAACGATGACGATATCGTCGCTGTCGGTATGACCTACCAGTTCTAAGTCTTCTCGACAATAAAGCCGCCGTGGTAACAGGGCGGCTTTATTATTTGTGATTAACGGTTTTTCGCCAGATGCAGATTATCGTTATTCATCGTTATCTGGGCGTTATATTCCTTCGGCAGACGGCGCGCCTGGTAGAATACCGATTGCCAGTACGGATTATCCAGCGAAGAGCGCATCACGCCCTGGCTGGTGGAGGCGTGAAGGAAATTACGGTCGGTATCATAGAAGCCGACGTGCATGCCGCCTTTAATACGGAAGAAAACTAAATCCCCCGGCCGCAGCTGGCGCGGGCTTACGCGCTCGCCCATGTGCAGCAGTTCGCGAGTGGTGATGCGCTCCATCGGCAAGTTGAAGCGATCTTTGAGCGTACGCCAGACAAACCCGGAGCAGTCGACGCCGCTTTGCTCCGTCCCGCCCCATTCGTAGGGCGTTCCCTCCCAGGTATGCATCTGATCGTGCAGCGCGGCGATCACCGGGATCAGATCGTCAGAACCTCCGTCAATGGTCGAGTGGCTACTCTGGGCGGCGGTTTTATGCGGTTTTGATGAGGATGAACATCCTGCCAAAAGCAAAAAAGGAACAAATAGTAGCGCGTGAGAGAGTCTGGGCTTCATATCATTGTTTTTCGTCACTGAAAACGGGCCGTGATATTTTATAGCCGATTCGCTACGGCCTCAGAATGACCAAACGCAAAATTTACGAAACCTTACGTAAATAATATAGGCCGGTTCGCGCAGTGATAATTAACGCTGATTATTTATGGCAAAAAACGAACCTGTCATGTTAATAATTTTTTTCTTCGTGAAACAATATTTCACAACTATCCGAATGCTGGACGCCTACTCGGCTTCCGTACTGGGTGAAAAATCCTCATCATCCCGGCATTGCGCCGCCTGGCTGCGCTCCAGTACTTTTGTAGCCTAAAAGAGAGAGTGGGGCGGCCAATGCATCTGGATTTTCGCCAACTGCGCAACTTTGTGGCGCTAGTTGAATACGGCAGTTTTAATCGCGCGGCGGAGGCGGTGTGCCTGTCGCAGTCGGCCTTCAGCCGCAGCATTCAGGCGCTGGAGCAGAGCGTCGGCCATCCTTTATTCGACCGCCAGAGTAAGCTACCGACGCTCACCCTGCACGGGCAAAAGCTGCTGCCCTACGCCCGCCGCTTTCAGGAGCTGAACGTGGAGCTCAGCAGCCAGCTGCGCGAAGCGGACGATGCGCAAAACGGCGAGGTCGCCTTTGGCTGCGGCCCGGCCCCTGCCGCGAGGCTGATTCCGGCCGCCGTCGGCGGGTTTCATCGCCTTTTACCGCAGGCGAGGGTGCGCTTTCAGATTGATAACTGGCTGGCGCTGCATCAGGCGCTGAACTCCCAGCTTTACCCTTTTGTGGTCGCCGACAGCTGGCAGGCCGAGCTCGACCCGCAGTTGCGCGTTCAGCCGCTCAGCCCGCAGCGCTGCTTTTTCGTCTGCCATGCCGACCATCCGCTGGCCAAACAGGGGCCGGTCTCTATCCAGGCGATGCTGCGCTACCCCTTTGCGGCACCTTATTTGCCGCCGGGCGTGCGCAAGGTGCTGGCGACACTCAGCCAGCAGCAGGACTTTACCCCGGCGATTCAGTGCGACCATATCTACGCGCTGCTTGCCACCCTCGCGCAGACCAACGCGATTAGCTTTGCCAGCGAGGACGGCTTCGCGCTGTGCCAGCACAGCCATCGGCTGGTTAAGCTGGAGCTCAGCGATCTGCCTGAGGAGTGGCGGCTGATGCAGACCCGGTTTGCCATTATCTCTCCGGTTCACGCGGCGCAGCCGCCGCTGGTGGAGAAGCTGATTGAGATTATCCTTCATACCGATCGTCAGCATCAGCTGCAGCTGCTGGCGCAGGAGGAGGGAGGTTAACCGGCGTCTTTCGCCAGGCCTTTGGCGTCGTACTGTGGCCAGCGGTTTTCCAGGCGCAGGGATTTCAGTGCCTGCTCGACAAACTGGCCGTCCACCCACTGGCTGACGTCAAAAGCGCTGCGGATCAGGCGTCCTGATTTCGCCTGATCGACGCTGCTGCTAAAGCTGTCGGTCAGGAACGGGTCGATACGCGGCGAGGTGGTAAAGTTCAGATCCTGCGGCTGCAGCTCTTCGAGAAACAGCGCCTGCGGGATCTGGCTCTGCTGCGCCATCTCGGCGGACCAGGCGTCGCGATTAGCCGGGTCGTTGATTTCCGCGGCGTTCTTCACCAGCACGTTAATAATCTGCTGGGTCGCCTGCGGCCAGGCGTCAATAAACGTCTGCGTGCCGAGGAATCCCGCCTGAGTCGTGTTCTGACGGCCGGAATCGCCGCTTTTGACGACCACATCAATCTTATCGCCGCGCAGCGCCAGCAGCGAAACGCCGCCCCACACCGCATCGACGCGACCGGCCGCCAGCGCCGCTTTGCCGGCATTCCAGTCAAGATTGATGACCTGCAGGCTGCGCTCATTGAGGCCAGCGCTTTGCAGCGCACGGTCAAAGGCCAGCTGGTCCGCCGTACCGCGATAAACCGCCACTCGTTTACCTTGCAGATCGGTCAGGGTTTTAATCCCCGAGGCTTTGGTCACCGCCAGATAAGATTCCGAACCGCGGCTGCCCAGCAGCAGGCGCGTCGGCAGGCCATTGGCCTTACCGATAATCGCCGCCAGATCGCCGAGATAGACAAAATCCAGCTGGCGGTTGGCTAACGCTTCATTGACCGCCGGACCGGCACCTTTGAAAAACTGCCACTGTACTTCCACGCCCTGCGGTTTAAACACCTCTTCCAGCTGATGGCGGATAAACGCCATGCCGACCGGCCCCTCAATAAAGGGTTTACTGCCCGCGCTCTGGTCCGGCACGCCGATGCGGATAGTGCGCAGCGCTTCGGCCTGGGCGCTTGCCGCCAGGCCAATGACCGCCACCAGCGCCAGCAAGGTGCGGCTAAAAAATGCTTTCATCATAACGTGTTGCTCCCTTGAGTTTTTTCTCACCCTAAAGAGCCCACGGGCCGCGTGTTAAATGCTTTTATTCGCCAAGCTTGGGTGAAAAAAAGCTAAATCAGACGCCGCGCGCCCGGCAGGCTGAAATGCATTCGATGCATCGGGATTATTCGCCTTACGCAATGGCGGCGAAGGGGAAGTCACGTTTTGATAGCGACATAACTTGCCGAAAAGTGGACCGATATGTCGCAGATGATCTTAAGAACCGATGCCCCAGCCAGGCCGGGCTTCAGGCTTAACGGCTGGCCGTGGCTGCTGCCGGCGTTACTGCTGCTGCTGTGGTACGTCGCCGCTCGCGAAGGATGGATGCCGGAGCAAATTTTGCCCGCGCCGTCGGTGGTTGCCGATACCGCGCTATCGCTGCTGAGCGGCGACCTGCTGGCGCAGTGGGGATTCAGCCTTCAGCATCTGGCGCTTGGCCTGCTGCTGGGGGCCACTGCCGGCACGCTGCTCGGCGCGCTGTTCGGCCTGGTCCCGGCCGCCGCGCAGCGCGTGGAGCCGCTGTTCTACGCCCTGGCGCAAATCCCGACGCTCGGCTGGATCCCGCTGTTTATGGTGCTGTTCGGCATTGATAACGGCCTCAAGCTGGCGGTTATCGTCAAAACCACCGTGGTGCCGATGACCATTAATACGCAGCAGGCGGTGGCCGGCGTGCCGCTGACCCTGAGCGAAGCCGCAAGGGTGATGAACTTTTCCCGCTGGCAGCGGCTGCGCTGGCTGGAGATCCCGGCCAGCCTGCCGGGCTGGTTTACCGGCCTTCGTCTGGCGCTGTCCCAGGCCTGGGTATCGCTTATCGTTGTCGAACTGCTGGCTTCTTCGGAAGGCATTGGCTACCTGATGGTCTGGGGCCGTCAGCTGTTTCAGTTGGATATCGTCTTCGTCACCATTGCGGTGGTTGGCCTGAGCGGCATGCTGATGGAGTGGGCGGCGAACCGCGCCTGTGCCCGTCTGGTGTTCTGGCCGCAGCCAGCCGCCGGACGCCTGGCGTGGAAACCGCAGGCCAGCTGGCGGGCGCTGCAGCTGCCGCTGGTCCTGCTGGCGCTGTGGCAGTTGGCAAGCCAGTGGGGCTGGATCGATGGCGCGTTGTTCTCTTCGCCGCTGGCGGTGGCGACGCGCTTTATGCAGGGCGCCCTGAGCGGAGAGCTGACCGCGGCGATGCTGGCAAGCCTCGGGCGGGCCTTTGTCGGCGGCGTGCTGGGGATTGCGGGGGGCCTGCTCTGCGGACTGCTGCTGGCGCTGCGCCCGCGCGCCGGGCAAATCTTCACCCCTACGCTCAACGTGCTGCGCCATATCGCCCTGTTTGCCTGGCTGCCGCTGCTGACCGCATGGGTGGGCAACGATAACGGCGGCAAAATCGTTTTTATCGCGCTGGCGTCGTTCTTTCCGATGTTTTTTAGCACCCGGCAGGCCGTGCTCCAGCGCAACCCGCAGCTCGATGAGGTCGCCAGAGTGCTGCGGTTAGGTGAAGTAGCGCGCCTGCGCAGAGTCATTCTTCCCGGCGCGGCGCCGGGGATCTTCGCCGGTCTGCGGCTGGCGCTGATTTACGCCTGGCTTGGCAATATCGGCGCGGAATATTTCATGTCCTCCGGCGTTGGCATCGGCAGCCTGATGATCAATGCCCAGCAGCTGCTGGATATGCCCACCATTCTTTGCGGCATGGTGCTGGTCGGTATCACCGGCGCGGCGCTGGATAAAGCCGGACGTTTACTGGAAATGCGCGTCACCCGCTGGCGCCAACAGGAGCAGCTATGACCTCTTCGACTCTGGTCTCTTTTCGCCACGTGCGTAAATCCTGGCAACAGGTAACGGCGCTACAGAATTTCAGCCTGGATATCGCCGCCGGTGAACTGGTGGCGCTGGTGGGCAGCAGCGGCTGCGGTAAATCGACGCTGCTGCGGATGCTGGTGGGCCTGGAGTCAGCGACCCAGGGGGAGATTCGCATCAACGGCGAGCCGGTCACCGGCGTGGGCAAAGAGCGCGGCATTGTGTTTCAGGAGCCGCGGCTGTTTCCGTGGCTTAACGTGCTCGACAACGTGATGCTCGGTCTGGCGGATGAAAAGCTCAGCCGGGCGGCGAAGCGCCAGCGGGCGCTGGAAATGCTGGAACGCGTGCAGCTCAGCGAATTCGCCAACGCGCTACCCGCGCAGCTCTCCGGCGGGATGGCCCAGCGGGTGGCCATTGCCCGCGGCCTGGTGGCCCGTCCGCAGATCCTGATGCTCGATGAGCCTTTCGGCGCGCTGGATGCCCTGACGCGTCACACCCTGCAGCAGGAACTTTTACAGATCCACCAGCGCGCGGGAACCACCACGCTGCTGGTGACGCACGATGTGGAAGAGGCCGTCGCTCTGGCCGACCGGGTCGTTGTGCTCTCGCCGCGTCCGGGGCGGATACGGGAAGTGGTGAGCCTGGCGCTGCCCCATCCGCGCCAGCGCGATGATGCTTCGTTTAGCGCCGCCTGCCGCCAGATTCGTAACCTGATTACCACTGCCTGATTCTTTTATTTAAGGAGCAATATATGGGACATCCTTCCGTCTATCCGACCGGCGCCACCCTCTACGATCCGCCGCGCGCCTGGAGCGGCTACACCCTTTTCCAGGCCACCGAACACGGCGCGGTGCTGGTGGATATGAACGGCCGCGTGGTGCGCGAATGGCCTGAACTGCACGGCTTTCCCAATAAAATCCTGCCCGGCGGCGCAATCCTTGGCCATAGCGGCGAGCGCGACCCGCGCTACGGCATGCAGGATATGCTCGATCTGATCCAGGTGGACTGGGAAGGCAACGTCACCTGGAAATTCGATCGCTATGAGCAGGTGAGCGATCCGGGCAATGAAACGCGCTGGATGGCGCGCGCGCATCATGACTATCAGCGTGCGGGCAACCCGGTGGGCTACTACGCGCCGGGGCTAGAGCCGCAGGTGGATGGCGGCAATACCCTGATCCTCGCCCACACCAATCTGGTCAATGAAGCGATCTCCGACAAGCTGCTGCTGGATGACACCATTATTGAAGTTGACTGGCAGGGCAACGTGGTGTGGGAGTGGCGCTGCAGCGACCATTTTCACGAACTAGGCTTTGACGATGCGGCGCGCACCGCTCTGTACAACAACCCGAACATGCGCGCCAGCGGCGGCGGAATGGGCGACTGGATGCATATCAACTCGATGTCGGCGCTGGGGCCGAATAAGTGGTATGACGCCGGCGATGAACGTTTTCATCCCGACAATATTATCTGGGACGCCCGTGAATCCAACGTTATCGCCATTATCGATAAACAGAGCGGCAAGATCGTCTGGCAGCTGGGCCCGGACTACAGCAAGCCGGAGCTGAAGCACATCGGCTGGATCATCGGCCAGCACCATGCGCATATGATCCCGCAGGGGCTGCCGGGCGCGGGCAATATCCTGATTTTCGATAACGGCGGCTGGGCGGGATACGGCGCGCCGAATCCGGCGTCGACGGACGGGGTGAAAAACGCCTGGCGCGATTACTCCCGGATCCTGGAGATCAACCCGCTGACCCTCGATATCGAATGGCGCTACTCGCCCTATGAAGCGGATCTACCGCAGCCGACCGATTCGTACCGCTTTTACAGTCCGTACATCAGCAACATGCAGCGCCTGGAAAACGGCAATACCCTGATTAACGAAGGATCGAACGGGCGCATTTTTGAAGTGACCCGCGACCACGAAATTGTCTGGGAATATATTTCGCCGTTCTGGGGTAAGACGCTGAACAACAATATGGTCTATCGCGCCTACCGCATTCCCTACGGCTGGATCCCGCAGCTGGCGCAGCCGCAGGAGACGCCGATTGCGGCGGTCGATGTACGAACCCTGCGCCAGCCCGGCGCGGCGGCAGCGGGACCGGCGCAAAGCGTGGTCCGGGTGGCGGGCGTGCAGCCGTACAGTAAAAGCGCCGATGCGCTGTGCGTGGCAACCGATAACGATACCCTGCGCCGCAGTCCGAAGCTGTTCCGCGTCGCGGAAAGCGCGTTCACGCCGATCGGCGCGGCGAGCGAACTGGAGAGCGAACGGCCGGTGCTGCTGTTCGTTGGCGCTGAACGCTGCGTGCACTGCCGCAAGCTCTGGCAGCTGCTGGCGCAGGGAAAACTCAGCTCGCGAATTGCTCAACTGGATACGCGCTATCTGGATGCCGACCGGCATCAGGCGCTGGCGAGCGACCTCGGCGTGCGCGGCCTGCCGACGCTGCTGCTGATTAAACCGGGGCAGCTAGCATTGCGCGCGCCTGCGCAGCTCTCGGTGGACACGCTGTTTGACTGGCTGAATCGCGCAGCCGGATAATCCGCGACTACGGCGGACTGGCGTGTGCCGGTCCGCCGTTTATCTGACGGATAAACGCCATCGGCGAATAGCCCATCGCTTTGCGGAACATCGCGGTAAAGGCGGCCGGATACTCATAGCCCAGACTTAGCGCGACTTCGGTAACCGAACTCCCTTCACGCAGCGCCGTCATGGCGTACATCAGGCATGCCTGCTGGCGCCAGTCGCAAAACGCCATCCCGGTCTCGCGGCGAAATAGCCGATTAAACGTGCGTACGCTTTTACTCAGCTTTTGCGCCCACTGCTGCGGCGTACTGCGGATGCTCGGCTGGCGCTGAAAATCGGCGCATAGCGCGGCGAGGCGGCTATTCTGCGGAAGCGGCGTAAACATCGGCAGCGGCGCGGCGGCGCGCAGTTCATGGAGCAGCAGCGTAATCAGGGCGGCATCGCGCCCGCTCTCTTCATACAGCAGCGGTAGCCGACAGGCGGCCAGCAGCAGTTGATGGATCAGCGGGGAGACCTGTAAGACCTCGCAGCGCTCGCTTTCCCGCGGGGCGTCCCGCGCGTCAATATACAGACTGTGGGTGCTGACGCCGGGCATCCAGACGCGATGCGGTTTCGTCGCCGGGATCCAGACTCCGCTGAACGGCGGCACCAGCCACTGGCCGTCATCGGTTTCGACCTTCATTAATCCGTGCATGGCGTACAGAAACTGCGCCCGGCGGTGGCTGTGGCGCTCCAGCAGCGTATTGGGCGGATAGTCGCTACCCAGCGCCAGTACCGGGCGAGGAAGATGGTCGACGTCATTAATCGCAACGTTGCGCATAAGTGTAGCCCTGGCTGAAATTCGTAATAGATTGGCTTTAAAGCGTAAGCCGGCCATAGCCTTATTCTATATCGTTACCTCCTTTTGTGGAGGCGTTCCAATGAGCGACTGGCTTTTTCTGTGCGGCATACTTTCCGGCATCACGACCTGGCTCTTTGGCTTCGGCGGCGGTTTCGTTACTGTCCCGCTGCTCTATTTACTGGCAACCAGCGGCTGGGGGGCGCAAAGCGCCGTCGGGCAGCAGGCGATGCAGATCGCCGTCGCCACCTCGGCGCTGGTTATGCTCTGTTCAGCGCTGCTGGCGACCTGGCGGCACGCGCGTACCGGTATCCTCCGCTGGCGCCGCTTATGGGCGATCCTCACCGGCATTGCCGTGGGCGGAACGGCGGGCGCGATGCTGGCGCTTCAGGTGAGCGGCGAGTGGATCCGCTGGCTGTTCGTTATCTACCTGCTGGCGACCATTATCGATTGCTACCTTCGCGCCGGATTTATGACGCCGCCGTCCAGCCGGGTGGTGCCGACGGCGCCCCATGAGCTGACGGTAGGGGGCGTCATTGGCCTGATCGCCTCTTTTCTCGGCGTCGGAGGAAGCGTGATGACGGTTCCTCTGATGCGCCGTCGCGGCGTGCTGATGTCTGAAGCCGCGGCGATGGCCAACCTCCTGACGCTGCCGCTGGCGGCAACGGCGACGCTCACCTGGCTGGTGATGGCGTGGCTGTCGCCGGTGGCGCTGCCGGCTGGGTTTGTCGGCAATATCTGGCTGTCGGCGGCGGCGCAGCTGGTGGCGGGAAGCTGGCTGGGATTAAAAATCGCCTCCCGCTGGCTGGCGCGTTTACCGGATCGCTGGCATGTGCGAATTTATCCGCTATTGCTGATTGCCGTGCTGCTGGTGATGAGCGTGTGGGGGTGAAAAGGGAAGCTGCTTCCCGGAGGCGGTGCTGCGCACCTGTCCGGGCTACCGTTCGGCAAATGGCGGTAGAGCTGTAGCCCGGATAAGCGCAGCGCGACCCGGGAAAAAGCCTTACTGATGCGTGAATCTCGGGCGTTTTGTCCGGGTCATTCTGCTGTCATTTTTCTTGCGCATGCTCTCGCGAGGCGCCGTGGCCGATAAGGGAAAATAAACGATGGGTAAAACGCTGACCATTTTCGATCTGGATAATACGTTAATTAAGGGAGACAGCAGTACGCTGTGGAGCCGCTTTATGGTGCGCGAGGGCTGGGTAAACGATCCCGATTACCTGGCGCGGGAAGCGCGGCTGATGGAGGACTACGACCGCGGCGAAATGAATATCGCCGATTACGTGGCCCTGATCCAGGCGCCGCTGATTGGCGTGGCAAAGCGGGATGTGGACGCGCTGCTGGCGCGCTGCGTACGCGAAGAGGTTATGCCGCGTGTGTATCCGCAGGCGTGGGATTTGATTCGGACTTTACAGGCGAAAGGCGAGCAGATGCTGGTGATCTCGGCGTCGGTCAGCCTGCTGGTACAGGCAGTTGCGGCGGAGCTGGGCATCGAGCAGGCGCTGGGCATTGACGTCGTGATGGCCGACGGCGGCTATAGCGGCGTGATTGCCGGTACGCCGAGCTATCAGCAGGGGAAAGTCGTGCGCCTTGAGCTGTGGCTGGCGGCCCATCCCGACTATTCGGGTGAGATAACCTTCTACACCGATTCGATTAACGATCTGCCGCTGTGCCTGCGCGCCGATCGCGTACGGCTGGTCAATCCCTGCCCGCAGCTGGCGGCGGCGAACGCGCAGCACCGGTGGCCGGTGCTGGCGTGGCGGCTGTGATTTTCCCCCGGGTGGCGGCGTAAATGCCTTACCCGGGCTACTTTTTCGTGCAGTTTGGGTAGCCTGGACAGGCGCAATGCGCCGCCTCCGGGAATGTCGCGATATCAGGCCCCCCGGGGAAGCGCAGCGCGACCCGGGAAAAAACTAACCAGCTTTAAACAGCGGCACCGCGCTGCCGCCGATATAGCGGCGGCGCAGCCAGGCGGACAGCGTATCCATCGCCATCACCACCGCCACCAGCAGCAGGGTAATAAACATCACCACGTCCCAGTTCCACAGGCGCATATTTTCCGCATAAATCAGGCCGATGCCCCCCGCGCCGACAAAACCGAGTACCGCAGCGGAACGGGTATTCGATTCAATCTGATACAGGCTGAGCGCCAGAAACGTCGGAAAGGACTGGGTAAAAATGCTGAAGCGATGTTTCTGCAAACCGTTCGCCCCCACCGCCGTCAGGCCGCGTCCCGGCGAACGGTCAACCGCCTCATGCCCCTCGGCATACAGACGGCCCAGCAGCCCGGTATCCTGCATGATAATCGCCAGCACCCCGGCCAGCGGCCCGAGCCCAACGGCGCGGACAAAAATCAGCCCCCAGATAGCCATATCGATGCCGCGCAGCACGTCGAACAGGCGGCGCATCAGCAGGGCGATGAGCCCCGGAACAACGCCGCGCATAATGTTGCGCGCCGCGAGAAACGAGAGCAGCAGGGCGATGACCGTTGCGGTAAGCGTCCCGGCGAAAACAATCGCCAGGGTAATGGCGATTTGCGTGAAGTAATAGCGAAACGGCCAGTTGAAAAAGTCGTGCCAGACGAACATCCGCAGTAGATAGCGGCTGATTTGCTGCAGCCCGGCGGCGAGCTGCCCGCCGCTGATGCCGAACTGCATAAAGAACCAGACATAATAGAGCACGCTGGCCAGCGCCAGCAGGCCGACATAGCGCAGATAGCGCCCCTGGGCCTGATATAAATGCCGATGCTGGCGGCGGCTGGCGGCGATATCCGGTTGTTTTTGCCACTGATTCATTTTTTTCCCTCCAGAACCCACTGCCGCAGGCGGCCGGACAGCATATCCAGCAGCGATACCACGATAATAATCAGCAGCAGCGTGATGCTGACCTGATCGTAACGATCCAGTTTGATGTTGGTCATCAGCTCCTGGCCGATGCCGCCCGCGCCCACCAGCCCGAGGATCGTTGAGGAGCGGAAGTTAATTTCGAGCCGCATAAAGCCGTAGGAGAGAAAAATAGGTTTCACCTGCGGCCACAGGGCAAAGCGAATACGCTGCAGATGCGACGCGCCGCAGGCGGCCAGGCCGCGCACCGGTTTATCCTGGGCGCTCTCCACCGCTTCATAGAACAGCTTGGTCAGGCTGCCGATGGTGTGCAGCATCAATGCCAGAAAGCCCGGTATCGCCCCGATACCAAAAGCCATCACGAAAATGACCGCCCACGCCAGCTCCGGCATGGTGCGCAGAAAAGCCACCAGCACGCGGACGGCAACCCGCAGCGGGGCAGGGGACCAGGCGTTGCTGGCGGCAACGAACCCCAGCAGGGTGGCTATCGCCACCGCCACCAGCGTGGACGCCAGCGCCAGCTGCAGCGTCTCCCAGATCAGCGGCAGCTGTATCGGCAGACGATAGCCCCAGTAAGCCAGCGAACCTTTGGTATGCGAATCGGCAAACAGGTCGGCGACGCGCAGCGTCGGCAGCGTCTCAAACATGTAGTCGAAAAAGTTGGGCAGCGAGTGCCAGATAGTAAAGAGATTAAACTCGGCCATGCTGCCGGCGGCAAAATAGAGCGCCAGCAGCAGCAGGGATCCGCTCAAGGTATCGCGCTTTTGTCGCGAGCGGACCTGCTGGTAATAGCGTTCGAATTCGGTATGGGTGTTATTCATGCGTCGCGGTGTCTTCAACGAGTCGCCGCTGCCCGCGATAGCCCGCGGGCGGCGGCGTCAGGGGCGGGATTAACGCGCGCTAACCAGCTCGCGTTTCATATCGATGATCTGCTGAAAATCAGCCACGCTGCCCGGGCCGATATGCTGAGTACCGCCCATCGCCTTGATAAAGCAGGCGTGATCGTCAGTATCGAGCTTTTTAATCGCGGTAACGACTTTGGCCTTAAAGTCCGCCGGCAGGGCATTGCTGACGAGGATCGGACCGTTCGGGATCAGCGGCGATTGCCAGATAATGCGAATTTGCTTCATCAAATCCGGGTGATCCATGCGAATCAGGCGGTTAAAGGCGCCGACGCTGTAGCCGCTGTTATAGTCGCCGACCATGGAGGTCCAGGTCACCGCGCCGGCAAACTGGCCGTTCAGCACCCCCAGAATGTCCTGCTCGTGGCCGCCGGAGAAGGTCACGCTGGAGAAGAAGTTATTATATTTGTTATCCGAGGTGCCGCCGAACTGCTGTTTAAAGGCGTGGTTCGGAATTAAAAAGCCGGAAGTGGAGTCCGGGTCGGCGAAGCCAAAGGCTTTGCCCTTCAGATCTTCTAACTTTTTATACGGACTGTCGGCTTTGACAATCACCACCGAGTGGTAGCCGCGGGACTGGTCTTTATCATCTACGGCAATCCCGACAATATCGACGGCCTTAGGATTGTTAATATAAACCGAAGCGTACGACGACGGCGACATGCTTAATACGACGTCAACTTTTCCGCCCAGCAATCCCTGAATCACGCCGGAGTAGTCGGACGAGTTACGCAACTTCGTATCGACGTTGAGTTCTTTATCGAGAAACTGTTTAACGCACTGGTTATCACCAATTTGCTGCGTTGCGTTCTGACCGCCTAGGATGCCCAGATTTAATTCCTTCGGTTGTTCAGCAGCGCCTGCCTGCCACGCCATCATAATGCCTGCAACCGCTGCGGATAAACGAACTGCGCCAGTGATGTACTTTTTCATTATTTTGCCCGTGTGAGTGAAATTTAATGCAATTGGCTAATTTCATCGCCGTACAGCCGGTGCAGAATTTCCTGATTCAGCTGCGTGGGATGGTCGTCAAAAATAATCTGGCCTTTGGCCACGCCGATAACCCGCGTGCAATATTCACGCACCAGCTCCACCGAATGCAGGTTTACCATTACGCTGATGCCCTGTTCGCTAATTTCGCGCAGGACATTCATAATTCGCTGCGTATTTTTCGGGTCAAGAGACGCGACCGGTTCATCGGCCAGCAAAATACCGGGGTTTTGCATTAATGCCCGGCAAATGGCCACGCGCTGCATCTGGCCGCCGGAGAGGTTTTCCGCCCGCTGTAGCGCCTGCGGCAGCATATTCATCCACTCCAGCAGGGAGATCGCGCGGGCGCGGTCGGCGTCGGGGAAGACTTTGAATAAGGATTTCAGGGTGGAAGTCTGGCTCAGGCGCCCCAGCAGCACGTTGGTCAAAACGTCGAGGCGCGGGACCAGACAGAAATCCTGAAAGATCATGCCGCACCGGCTGCGCCAGGCGTTTAACGCGCGGCCTGACAGCTTTGATACGTCCTGCGGCGTCCCCACTTCTGGGAAGCTCAGGATCTCGCCGCCGCTGGCGCTATGGGTGCCGTTCAGAAGGTGCAGAAGCGTCGATTTACCGGCGCCGGAACGGCCAATCACGCCAACCAGTTCGCCCGCATGAAGATCGAAACTGATGCTATCCAGGACGGTTTGCTGCGCGTTCCAGGATTTGCTCAGGTTACGTACGCTCAGGACCTTGCGTTGCCGGTCGGTATAGGGGGGCGTAAACGGTTGAAACTCGGTTTCTGCAACCGCAGCCAGAGAACTGTTCATAAATGCGTCCAGGTTCGTCAGTCAACTGGGCACTATTAATGGTGTTTTATATGACTGCCGGATGACAGTAAGACGAAAAAATAGTGAACGGACGCAAGAGTTGGGGTAGTGGGTGGCGAAAAAGCCCGACAGGGCTCACACTTTTGTATCCACAAGCGGGAATTCGCGCAGGGTCTGCTACCTTTAATACGCTTTGGCAATGAGATTAATAATGATACGTATTTCCTCTGATAAAGATAAGGCGTTGTATGCGACATTAGCGGGGGAAATTTACCGCCTTGGGCGCAGAGGCATCATTCAGGATGTTCGTGCCAGGCTTCATGCTGAGTCGGTTTAACCGAATAGTTAATCTTTTCGTGCTTGATTACGATTGACCTCGATAAATTTTTAGTCGGCGACCAGGCCTTTTGTGCGGCGTGTAATTTCATTATTTACGCCAGTTAATGGAATTAACCACTGACTTTGTGTTGATTATTGGCATTATATTCTTATTTTTTGACTTTGTTTGACTTTTTTGCATTTTCGAATGAAACCCTCATTAAGAATAGTCTTAACTGATAATGGCTAAGATCCTGGAACATATAATATTCACTTAAGAATCCCCGTACGCAGTCACAATAACCCTATGAAAATAAATGCCTTTTGTTTTTAACTCAATATTCTTATTTTTATTGTTTTGGCTTAAATTGACCTGTTCGGTAATTAGCCCTCAGAGCACTTATTGACACACATAGCGAAAAATCCTAAATTTGATAACACAAGAAACAAGCAAGTCATTTAGCGTTCTTTGTCTCAAGCAATACTATTTTGAGTTTTGGGTTGAATATATTAAAGAGGGAATTTGCTGACTTAGACTTTGCAGGCCTGGGCTATCAGCAGTGTTGTGATACGTTCAAGATTTCCAGGACTATGGGGTTTAACTTTATATGGATTATAAATATTCTTTGGATCAGTGCATTTGGCCAGCGCATGACAGTTATTTTCTTAAAGGACTCGCTGAGCTAATTATTGATATCGATAACTTAATTTACCTGTCACTTGAAAAGGTACGCCGGGAATTTGTATTTATTAATCTTAGCGCCAGTTCGCTGAACTATTTTATCCGCCGCGATAATGAGTGGCTGGCTGAAATGAAAGGCAAACAAATTGTATTAATTGCCGCAAGGCGCTCGGAAGCGCTGGCCAATTACTGGTATTACAATGGCTCTATTCGTGGCGTGGTTTATGTCGACTTAACGAAAGATATTCGTCAGGAGCTGGCATACGTTATTAATGGTCGTTTTCTACGCAAAGATATAAAGAAAGACAAAATTACCAACAGGGAAATGAAGATAATTCGTATGACGGCGCAGGGAATGCATCCAAAATCTATCGCCAAAATTGAAAATTGTAGTGTGAAAACGGTTTATACCCATCGGCGAAATGCCGAGGCGAAACTGTATTCAAAGATATATAAGCTCGCGCTGTAATTAGTAATAGACGTTAATTTTAAAATTGTGCACCAGGTCGTAACCCCAAAATAATTTTCGCCGCAATAAACATTATGCGGCCTGAACTATGGCGGGAAATGCACACAGACGTGGGACATCAGGTCCCTTAATAAACTCAGGATGAAAAAGCTATGAAAAAAAAGGTTCTTGCAATTGCTCTGGTAACCGCGTTTGCCGGTATGGGTGTCGCTCAGGCAGCTGACGTTACTGCTCAGGCAGTCGCTACCTGGTCCGCAACCGCCAAAAAAGACACTACCAGCAAGCTGGTGGTGACTCCGCTGGGCAGCCTGGCTTTCCAGTATGCCGAAGGGATTAAAGGCTTTAACTCACAGAAAGGCCTGTTTGATGTGGCTATCGAAGGTGACGCCACCGCGACCGCATTCAAACTGACCTCTCGTCTGATCACCAACACCCTGACTCAGCTGGATACCTCTGGTTCCACCCTGAGCGTGGGCGTTGACTACAACGGCGCTGCGGTCGAAAAAACGGCTGACACCACCATGATCGACACCGCGGCGGGCATCCTGGGCGGCAACCTCAGCGCGCTGTCTAACGGCTATAACGTTGCGGGTCGTACTACCGCTCAGGACGGCTTCACGTTCTCCATCATCAGCGGCACGACCAATGGCTCTACGGCTGTCACTGACTACAGCGCCCTGCCGGAAGGTATCTGGAGCGGTGACGTCAGCGTACAGTTCGACGCGACCTGGACCAGCTGATCCTCTCGTAGCACCAGGCAGGGGGTATTCCCCCTGCCTTATTTCACGGACTGAATTCATATGAAAAAACACATTCTGGCCATCAGCCTGTTGCTCAGCACAATGACGCCAGCCCTGGCGCTGGATGTGGGCGATATCTCTTCATTTATGAACAGCGAAAGCAGCACGCTGAGTAAAGAGATCAAGAACACGACCGACAGCGGTCGCTTAATTAACATCCATATGGAACGCCTCTCTTCGCCGCTGGATGGCGGCAAGGTCATCCCGATGGATAAGCAGGACGAGATTTTACTGACCCCGGCCAGTCTGCTGCTGCCCGCGAAAGCCAGCGACGTGATCCGCTTTTTCTACAAAGGCCCGGCGGACGATAAAGAGCGCTATTACCGTATCGTCTGGTTCGATCAGGCGCTCAGCGATGCCCAGCGCAATGGCTCGACCCGCAGCGCGGTCGCCACGGCCTCGGCACGCATCGGCACTATCCTGGTGGTGGCGCCAAGAAAAGCAAACTTCCGCTATCAGTACGCCAACGGCACGCTGGTCAATACCGGTAACGCGACGTTGCGCATTCTTGCCTACGGCCCGTGTCTGAAGCCGGCTGACGGTAAAGAGTGCAAGGAAAATTACTTCCTGATGCCGGGTAAAGAGCGTCGCTTCACGCGCGTGAACGTTGCGGACAAAAAAGGACGGGTCGCGCTCTGGCAGGGCGAGCAGTTTGTTCCCGTGAAATAGACATTTCTTATGACGGATCAACATTATGGCTCAACCAGGGATCGCTCCAGGATTAAAAACACTCTTTGCCTCCGGCATGGTCATCTTGCTGGTTCCATTTAGCGTCACTGCCGCCTCCGACAAAGTACAGCAAATCGGCGGCGTGATTATCCCCCAGGCCTTCAGCCAGGCGCTGCAGGACGGAATGAGCATTCCTCTGTTTATTCACCTTAAAGGCAGCACCGGTACCCAGGACGATCAGCGGATCGGCAATGCCTTTATCTGGCTGGATAACGGCGTGTTGCGCGTACGGCAAATTCAGCTGGAAGAAAACGATAATAACGCCACCGTCAGCGAACAGACCCGCAAACAGCTCACCGCGCTGGCCAATGAAGCTTTCAGCAAAGAACTCAATATTAGCCTCACAGATGATGCGCAGCTACAGCTCAGCCTGCGCCAGCTGCTGCTGCAGCTGGTGGTGAAGAAGGAGGCGCTGGGTACGGTGCTGCGTTCGCGCAGCGAAGATATCGGCCAGTCCAGCGTCAACACCCTCAGCAGCACCCTGAACTATAACCTCGGGGTCTATAACAACCAGATGCGCAACGGCGGCAATAATACCTCCAGCTATCTGTCGTTGAACAACGTCACCGCGCTGCGCGAGCACCACCTGGTGCTCGACGGCTCGCTGTACGGTATTGGCTCCGGCAATCAGGACAGCGAAGTCTATAAAGCGATGTATGAGCGCGACTTTGCCGGTCACCGTTTTGCGGGCGGGATGCTGGATACCTGGAATCTACAGTCCCTTGGCCCGATGACCGCCGTTTCGGCGGGGAAGATCTACGGCGCTTCCTGGGGCAACCAGGCCAGTTCGACGGTATTCGATAACAGCCAGTCGGCCACGCCGGTGGTCGCCTTTTTACCCGCCGCCGGGGAGGTCCATCTGACCCGCGACGGGCGCCTGATGAGCGTGCAGAACTTTGCCATGGGTAACCACGAAGTGGACACCCGCGGCCTGCCGTATGGGATTTATGATGTCGATGTTGAAGTGATTGTGAACGGCCGGGTGGTCAGCAAGCGTACCCAGCGGGTCAATAAATTGTTCAGCCGCGGACGCGGCGCCGGCGCGCCGCTGGCCTGGCAGTTCTGGGGCGGCAGCTTCCATATGGACCGCTGGTCCGAAAGCGGTAAAAAGACGCTGCCGGCAAAAGACAGCTGGCTGGCGGGCGCCTCGGCCTCCGGGTCGCTCAGCACCTTAAGCTGGGCGGCGACCGGCTACGGCTATGACAACAATGCCGTTGCCGAGACGCGCCTGACGCTGCCGCTGACCGAATCCATTAGCGTGAATCTGCAGAATATGCTGGCCAGCGACAGCTCCTGGAGCAGCATCGGCAGCATCAGCGCCACGCTCCCCGGCGGCTTCAGCTCGGTATGGGTCAACCAGGAAAAAACGCAGATTGGCGACAGAATACGCCGCAGCAATGCCGATAACCGGGCTATCGGCGGCACGCTGAATCTCAATTCATTATGGTCAAAGCTGGGCACGTTCAGCATCAGCTATAATGACGACCGCCGCTATAACAGCCACTACTACACGGCGGACTACTATCAGACGCTTTATACCGGCTCGTGGGGATCGCTGGGCCTGCGCGCGGGCCTGCAGCGCTTTAATAACGGCGACAGCAGCGCCAGCACCGGGAAATATATTGCGCTCGACTTCTCGCTGCCGCTCGGCAACTGGTTCAGCGCCGGCATGACGCACCAGAACGGCTACACCATGGCCAACCTGTCGGCGCGTAAACAGTTTGATGAAGGCAGCATTCGCACCATCGGCGCCAACGTTTCACGGGCGATTTCCGGCGACACCGGCGATGACAAAACCCTCAGCGGCGGCGCGTATGCCCAGTTTGATACCCGCTACTCCACCGGTACGCTGAATGTGAATAGCGGCGTGGATGGCTATGTGAATACCAACCTGACTGCCAACGGCAGCGTGGGCTGGCAGGGGAAAAATATCGCCGCCAGCGGCCGCACCGACGGTAATGCCGGGGTGATTTTCAAAACCGGTCTTGAAGACGACGGCAAGCTGAGCGCTAAGGTGAACGGCCGTATTGTGCAGCTCTCCGGCAACCGTAATTACCTGCCGCTGTCGCCGTACAACCGCTATGAAGTGGAGCTGCAGAACAGCAAAAATTCGCTCGATAGCTACGACATCGTGACCGGGCGCAAGAGCCAACTGACCCTTTATCCGGGGAACGTGGCGGTGATTGAGCCGGAAGTGAAGCAGATGGTCACGGTCTCCGGGCGGATTCGCGCGGAAGACGGCACGCTGCTGGCCAACGCGCGGATTAATAACCACATCGGTCGTACCCGCACCGATGAGAACGGTGAGTTTGTGATGGACGTGGATAAAAAGTATCCCACCATCGATTTCAGTTACGGTAAAAACCAGAGCTGCGAAGTGGCGCTGGAGCTGAGCCAGGCGCGCGGCGCGGTGTGGGTGGGCGATGTGGTCTGCAGCGGCCTCTCCACTTATGCCCGCGTGCAGCAGACAGGAGAAGGTAATGAAAGCTAAATGGCTGGCATGTTTAGTCATGTTAACGGCGGCGCTGTGCGTGACGCGGGTCAACGCTGCGGTAAACAAAACCACCTGGCCCGATGCGGCGGCCATGCAGTTTGTTTTTGTGGAAAACAACTCGGACGATAACTTCTTCGTCACCCCCGGCGGCGCGCTGGACCCGCGGATGACCGGGGCTAACCGCTGGACCGGGCTGAAATATAACGGCTCGGGCACCATTTATCAGCAGAGCCTCGGCTATATCGACAATGGCTATAACACCGGCCTGTACGCTAACTGGTTCTTCGATATGTGGCTGGATAACTCGCCGGCTTCCCATCCTTTGACCGGCCTGCGCTGCATCAACTGGTATGCGGGCTGCGATATGGCGACCAGCCTGATCCAGCCGCAAACCAGCGATGCCAGCGGCTTCTACGGCGCAACGGTAACACCCGGCGGGCAAAAGTGGATGCACGGCATGATGTCCGACTCTTTCTACCAGTATCTGCAGCAGATGTCGGTGGGCAGCAGCTTCTCAATGACCATCAACTCCTGCATGACGTCGGTGAGCTATGACGCCAGCAGCGGCGCACGCTGCAAAGACCAGGCCTCAGGTTACTGGTACGTACGTAATGTCACCCATACTAAAGCGGCCAATCTGCGGTTAATTAATACCCATGCGCTGGCGGAAGTCTTTATCAACAGCGACGGGGTTCCGACGCTGGGTGAAGGCAACGCCGACTGCCGCACGCAGACGATTGGCACGCGTTCCGGTCTGAGCTGCAAAATGGTGAACTACAATTTGCAGCATAATGGCCTGAGTAATACCTCAATTCATATTTTCCCGGCGATCAGCAACTCGGCGCTGGCTTCCGCGGTGGGAAGCTACGATATGCAGTTCAGCCTCGACGGTAACTCATGGAAGCCAGTAAGCGGCATCGCTCAGTACTATACGTTTAACGAGATGAAATCATCAGATTCAGTGTATGTTTTCTTCTCAAGCAACTTTTTTAAGCAGATGGTGACGCTGGGCATCAGCGACGTGAACACTAAGGACCTGTTTAATTTCCGTTTCTATAACACCACCTCGCCGGAGTCAGGGTGGTATGAGTTTTCGACGTCCAACACGCTGATCATTAAACCGCGTGACTTCAGCATCAGCATTATTTCCGATGAGTATATCTCAACGCCGACGCGTGAGGGCTACGTGGGTAGCGGCGAACCGTCGCTGGACTTCGGCTATATTGTCACCACCAGCGGTAAGACCGCCGCCGATGAAGTGCTTATCAAAGTGAAGGGACCAACGCAGGCGATCGGCGGACGTTCATACTGTATTTTCACTTCACCGGACGGTACGTCGAGAGTGCCGTTCCCGGCGACCCTGGCGTTTACCACCCAGACCGGGGCTATCAAAACGTATGACGCCGGATGTGATGATACCTGGCATGATATGACCGATGCCCTGTGGTTAACCACGCCGTGGACGGATATTTCCGGCGACGTTGGGCAGATGGACAAAACGACGGTGAAGTTTTCCATTCCGATGGATAACCCGATATCGTTGCGCACGGTGGAAGATAACGGCTGGTTTGGTGAAGTGAGTGCTTCAGGAGAAATTCATGTTCAGGCGACGTGGCGTAACATTAACTAATTTGCTGCGGATGCTTATCTGCCTGCTGTCGCTCGGACTGGCGACCGCGGCGCAGGCCATCTCGGTCGGTAATTTAACTTTCTCGATGGCGGCGGAAGATGATTTTGCGTCTAAACGGGTGATTAATAACAATAAAATCGCCAGATTGTATCGGGTCTCTATTGTCGCTATCGACCGCCCCGGCGGCAAAGAGGTGCGCTCCCGTCCGGCGGACGGCGAGCTGTTGTTTGCCCCGCGCCAGCTCACCCTTCAGGCGGGGGAGAGCGAATATTTTAAGTTTTACTACCACGGCCCGAAAGATAACCGTGAGCGCTATTACCGGGTGTCGTTCCGTGAAATACCCACCCGCAATTACGTGATGCGTAATCAAAGCGGGACGGAAGTGAGTATGGATCCGGTGGTAGTGATGGACACAATTCTCGTTGTTCGCCCGCGCGAGGTGCAGTTCAAGTGGGCCTACGATCGTGCGGCGGGTACCGTCAGCAATACCGGGAATACCTGGTTTAAGCTGCTGATCAAGCCCGGGTGTGATACGACGGAAGAGGAAGGAGACGCATGGTATTTACGGCCCGGGGACGTTGTTCGCCAGGCTTCGCTGCGCCAACCAGGGAACCACTACATAATCTATAACGATAAATTTATTAAGATGACCAAAGACTGCCCGGTGAAGTAACCGGGCAGCTTTTTTCGCACTTCGTCGCTAAGCCGCACGACCGGCATAGCGACGGTTCGCCAGCAGGCTCAGGCCGCAGCACAGTAGATAATAAACCGCGCCGGTAAAGACAAATATCGCCAGCGGGTATATCTGCACTCGGTTATTGACCTGGCCGGCAACGGTGGTCAATTCCGGTACGTTGACGATAAACGCCAGCGACGTGTCTTTGAGCAGGCCGATCAATATACCTACCAGCGAGGGCTGAACGTTACGCAGGGCCTGCGGCAGCAGGATCAGGCGCAGCGTCTGTCCGGGGGTAAAACCCTGGGTCAGCGCCGCTTCGTATTGCCCGCCGGGAAGCGATTGCAGGCCCGCCAGCACCGAATGCATCACCGACGCGGCGGTAAACCACGCCAGCGCCACCGTGACGGTGACCGCGCCCGGCAGATCGCTGCCGGTGAGCATGGGCAGCAGATACCACAGCCAGAAAATCACGAAGATCAGCGGGATGCCGCGAATAACCTCCGCCCACAGGAAGAGCAGCCGCCGCACGATCCCGTCGTAGCGCCAGGCGATCCCCGCCAGCAGGACCCCGCCCGGCAAAGCCAGCGCGGCGGCGCCGATCGCCATCAGCAGCGTCAGCACCACGCCGCCGGGAATACCGTCCGCCAGCCGTCCCCACAGCAGATAATCGAGGTTATCAACGATCACCGCCAGATTAGCGTTCATACCCGGCTCTCCTTTGCTGATTTCTTCCCGGGCCGAGACGCGTCAGCGCCACGCCCATCACCACCCCAAGCGCCAGATACAGCGCGGTGCCGACGGCAAACGCCTCCAGCGCATGCGCGTTGTAGCTCTCGATTTGCCGTACCTGATAGGTGAGTTCGGCGAAGCCGATGCCGCTCGCCAGCGAAGAGAGCTTCATCAGATTCAGATACTGGCCGATAATCGGCTGCCAGGCGTTTGCCAGCCCCTGCGGCAGCAGAATGTGGCGCAGTTCCTGCCAGGGGGTAAACCCCTGCGACAGCGCCGCTTCCCGCTGACCGTGGCTAACGGCGCGCAGCCCGGAGGCGATCTCTTCGATCAGAAACGCCGAAGTAAAGACCCCAAGCCCCCACATGGAGCAGAGAAACTCCGGCGTCAGCCACCAGACGTTGCCCGGCAGAATCGACCAGCTGTGGTCGTCGTTAATAAAATCGCGCGCCCCCAGCGGCAGCAGATTCCAGGCGGCAAAATACCAGAACAGCAGCTGCACCAGCAGCGGCGTATTGCGGAACAGCGATACCCAGGCCGCCACCAGCCAGCGTCCGGGCCGGCCGCCGCCGAGACGCAGCGCCAGCAGCAGGATAGCCAGCACGGTCGCCAGAATCATCCCGGCGACGCTCACCCAGACGGTGGTGAGAAAGCCGGAGATTATCCACTGTAGCGGCTGCCCGCTCAGCACGCCATGCCAGTCAAGATGCGGGATCACGCCTCACTCTCCTGGTGCAGCGGGTCGAGCACCTTCTGCAGGAAACGGCGGGTGCGGGCGTGCTGCGGTCGGGCGAAAAACTCGGCCGGCGGCGCGACTTCGAGAATATCGCCGCCGTCGATAAACACCACCCGATCGGCAATTTCGCGGGCGAACTGCATTTCGTGGGTCACGACCACCATGGTGATCCCGCTGTGGGCGAGGGTTTTCATCACCTGCAGCACTTCGCCGATCATCTCTGGGTCCAGCGCCGACGTAGGTTCATCAAACAGAATAATCTGCGGCGAGGAGGCGAGGGCGCGGGCGATCGCCACCCGCTGCTGCTGGCCGCCGGAGAGCTGGGCGGGCATCTGCCCGGCTTTATCCGCGAGGCCAACCTGGCTGAGCAGCGCCAGCGAGCGCTCGCGGGCGGCGCTTTTGCCCCAGCCGTGGACGCGTTCCAGCGCGAGGGTGATATTCTCCTGCGCCGTCAGGTGGGCGTAGAGATTAAACTGCTGAAAGACGAAGCCGACCCGGCTGCGCAGCTGGCGCAGGGCGCTGCCGGTAAGCTGGTGCGTCGGTTTACCGTCGATCAAAATCTCGCCGCCACTGAGGGACTCCAGCTGGTTGATCAGGCGGATCAGGGTGGATTTGCCCGATCCCGAAGGGCCGAGGATCGCCACCACTTCGCCGGGTTCAACCTGTAAATTTACGCCGTTCAGCACCCGATGATCGCCGTAGCTTTTGGCGACATCGCGGAACTCAATGCTGGCGCGCTGCAGATGCGAAAAATCCGCGGACGATGCCGCGGAGCGTGAAAATAGAGCCGATAACATAATCTTTTTCTGCTTATTTAGCTTCGATAGTAAAGGCGCGCGGCTGCGGGGTTTTGGTGCTCGGGCCAAACCAGACGTCGTAAATTTTTGCCGCTTCACCGGATTTTTCCAGCTTGACCAGCTCGTCATTTACCGCTTTCAGCAGGGTCGGTTCGCCTTTCTTCACGCCGACGCCAATCTCTTCTTTACTCAGCAGGTCGGGGATGATTTTGAAGTTGGCCTTGTCGGGCGCTTCCGCCAGCAGTCCGGCGAGGATGGTGCTGTCCTGGGTAATGGCCTGCACGTTGCCGTTGCGCAGGGCGGTCAGCGCCAGCGGAATGTCGTCATAAGAGAGTACGCGCGATTGCGGGAAACGCTGATGCAGCGCCTGTTCGCCGGTAGTGCCTTTTACCGCGCCGATGCGCGCTTTGCTGTAATCATCAAGCTTATCCGGGGATTTCGCCGGGACGAGGAACTGCTGGCCGGTCACGAAGTAAGGCGTTGAGAAATCAATCACCTGGGCGCGCTCCGGGGTGATGGTGATATCGGCGACGATCAGGTCGGCCTTACCGGACTGCAGCAGCGGAATACGGTTGGCCGGGTTGGTGGCGACCAGCTCCAGCTTAACGCCGAGAGATTTCGCCAGCGCTTCGGCGAAGTCCACGTCGTAGCCGACGATTTTATGCGTTTTTGGGTCTACCGAGCCGAACGGCGGGTTGGCGTCGAAGGTGGCGACTTTGACCACCCCGGCGGCTTTGATATCGGCTAATTGATCGGCCTGAGCCTGCGCGGCGAGCACCAGCATGCCCAGCGCCAGCGCGATTTTTGTTTTTGCAATGCGCATAGTTTTCCCCTGAATCCCTGTTTTGTTTTGTGTTTATCACGCTCCCACAAATCGCCCGTCGGCGGCAAAGAAGAAAAAGTTCTTATCTATAACGAAAAAGAACTTAACAAATCTGTGGATATTGTTTACCCGCATGGGGCTACCAGACTGGAGAAAAGTAGCCCGGACAGGTGCGCAGCACCGCCTCCGGGAAGATCCTCTCCCCCTTAATATGCATCCCACAGAATTACAAATCCGGAATTGATATTTCCCGCCCGCCGTCAACTGTGGTTGAAATAGACCCAGACAAAAACGCTTCCCGACGGAGGAGAAAAATGAAAGTGGCGCTGTGGCAACGCATAACGGGCTGGCTGGCTTCTTTATCTGGATCTGGCGGAGAAGCCGGGCAGCAGGATACCCAACGCATTATGGAGGCGATATTACCGGTCGCCAGTCTCTACGGAATTGAGCTTGGCAACGTAGAAACAAGGTGGTTTCGCCATGATAAAACATACTGAGCGGCGCAGGACGCGTGAAGCCTACTGGAACGAGGTGTGCTTTGTGTAGCGCGAGGCTGTTTGCGGTTGCGGCGACGCAGGAAGCGATGCCGCAGCCCTGAACAGCTTTATCCCCCAAGATACATCCGCTTAATCTCCGGATTCGCCAGCACCTCCGCCGCCGGGCCAGAGAGCATAATCTTCCCATTCTCCAGCACATAGGCGCGATCGGCGATGGTCAACGCCGCCGTGGCGTTTTGCTCCACCAGCAGCACGGTAATATTCTCCTCCCGCAGCTGCTTAATCGTTGCGAACAGCTCACCGACAATTTTCGGCGCCAGCCCGAGGCTTGGCTCATCGAGCATCAGCAGTACCGGCTCGCTCATCAACGCTCTGGCGATCGCCAGCATCTGCTGCTCGCCGCCGCTCATGGTCCCCGCCATCTGGGTACGCCGCTCTTTCAGCCGGGGAAACAGACTGTACATGCGATCGCGCAGGCGGGGAAAGCCGGCGAGGTTGTTGTAGGCCCCCATGCGCAGGTTTTCTTCGATGGTCAGGTTGGTGAAGATGCGTCGCCCCTCGGGCACCAGCGCCAGCCCCTTACGCACAATCTGATGCGTCTGGCTGCGGGAAATATCCTCGTTGAGAAAATTGACCCGCCCGGTGGAACGCACCAGGTTGACGATCCCGTTGAGGGTGGAGGTTTTCCCCGCGCCGTTACTGCCGATAAGGGTCACAATCTCCCGGTCGTGAATATCAATGTCCACCCCTTTCAGCCCCTGAATCACGCCGTAAAACACTTTTAACTCGCGCGCGCTAAGCATAACGAACGTCCCCCAGGTAGGCGGAAATCACGTCCGGATCCTGAATGGCTTCGGACATCAGGCCGCTGAACAGCGGTTTGCCGTACTCCAGCACCATCACCCGCTCGCACAGCTTGTTGACGAACGGCATATCGTGCTCGATCAGCAGCACGCTGAGCCGGTAGTCGTTGCGCATGCGGAAGATCAGATCCGCCAGATCTTCCGTTTCTTTCGGGTTCATTCCGGCGGCGGGTTCGTCGAGCAGCAGTAATTTTGGCGACGTCGCCAGCGCGCGGGCGATCTCCACCTTGCGCTGGTTGCCGTAGCTGAGGTTGGTGGCCTGCACGTCGGCGAAATGGGCGATGCCGATATCGTCCAGAATCGCCATCGCTTTGGCCTTTGCCGCCCGCTCGGCGGGGAAGTAGCGGCCAATATGCAGCGCCGCTTCCAGCAGCGAATAGCGGCTGGCGCTGTCGAGGCCGACCATCACGTTTTCTAATACCGTCATCGAGTTAAACAGGCGGATATTCTGAAAGGTGCGGGCGATCCCGGCGTTGACCACCCGGTTCGGCTTCAGCCCTTTTAGCGATTTTCCCGCCAGGGTCACGCTGCCGCTGGTCGGTTTATAGTTGGCGGTAATCACGTTAAACATCGTGGTTTTGCCCGCGCCGTTAGGGCCAATCAGGCCAAAAATTTCCGCCTCGTCGACGTGGAAACTGACGCTGTCGATGGCCCGCAGGCCGCCGAACTGCATGGTCACGTCCTGTACCTCTAAAATGACCTTATTTTGCGCCATAGCCGCGGCCCCTTTTGCCCACTTGCCAAATCTCTTTTTTGCCCAGCAGACCTTCGCGGGCGAACAGCATGATGATCAGCAGCAGCAGCGAGAACACCACCATTCGCAGCCCCGGATACGCGCCCAGATCGTGACCGAAGAACTGGAGCGGCTGGTCGAGAAAGCGCAGCCACTCGCCGCTGCCGACCACCAGCACGGTGCCGAGCAGCGCGCCGGTAGTGCTGCCCAGGCCGCCGAGCACGATAATAATCAGCAGCTGGAAGGTGAGCATAAAGTCGAACAGGCCCGGCGAGATGGTGGTCAGCAGCGAGGCCAGCAGGCCGCCGCCGATCCCTTCGAAGAAGGCGCTGGTGGCGAAGGCGCAGGTTTTAATGCGAAACGTGTTCACCCCCATGGCGATAGCGGCGTCTTCGTCGTCGCGCACCGCCTTCATCATTCGCCCGTACTTCGACCACACCAGCTGCAGAATCATCCCGGTCGCCAGCAGGGCGAACAGTCCGCACCAGAACAGCAGGTGCGGCTGCTGCGGGATGTCGTTGAGGCCAATCGCGCCGTTGGTGATCTGCGGGTTGTTGATAGCGAGGATTTTAATGATAAAGCCGAAGCCGAGGGTCACAATCGCCAGGTAGTCGCCGCGCACGCGGAAGACCGGCAGGGCCAGGCACACCGCCAGCGCCGCCGCGCACAGGCCGCTAATCAGCAAGGCGGGCAGGAAACCGGCGTGCAGCACGAGGATCCACGGGCTGGGCGCGGCCATCTCAAACATATCCAGCTTGCTGTCGCTGGAGAGGATCAGCAGGGCGGTGACGTAAGCGCCGACCGCCACAAAGCCGTTGGGCTCCAGCGACAGCTGTCCGGTCACGCCGTTGATCAGGTTGTAGCTGACCGCGAGGATCATAAAGACAAAAATAGTGCTGATGACGCGAATAATGTAGTCGTTGAAGACGACGTTGATCCCGGCCAGCAGCGCGACGCAGAGAACAATAATGACCAGGTTGCGCAGCTGCGCCCCGGCGGTAGTCGTAGCGTTGAGCATCAGAAACGGCTCCTTTCCAGACGTTCATCGCCCATAATGCCAACCGGGCGGAACAAGAGGACCAGAATCAAGAACATAAAGGCAAAGGCGTCTTTGTAGCCGCCCAGCTCGGGAAAGAGGGCAACCGCCACCACTTCGGTAAAGCCGAGAATAAAGCCGCCGAGTACCGCGCCGGTGACGCTGCCGATCCCGCCGAGTACCGCGGCGGCGAACGCCTTCAGGCCAATCAGTACCCCCATCAGCGGGTCGATGGTGGGGTAGCTGATGGAGTAGAACACCCCGCCCAGCGCCGCGAGGCTGCTGCCGAGGGCGAACACCAGTGAGATAATGCGGTTGGCGTCGATGCCCATCAGGCGCACGGTATTGACGTCGAAGGCCACCGCGCGGATCGCCATCCCGTAGCGGGTACGGTACAGCAGCCAGAGGATCGCCAGCAGCAGCAGGACGGTAATCAGCGGCACGATCCACGCCACGTTGGTGATAATCACGTCGCCAAAGGCGCGGGTGTTATTGAAAAAGTCCGGTGCGGAAAAGAAGCGCGAGCTGCCGCCAAACAGCACGTTGAACAGGTTTTCGAGGAAGAAGCTGACGCCGATGGCGGTGATCAGCATTGAGATTTTGGAGGCCTGGCGCAGCGGGCGATAGGCTACCCGGTCGATCAGCATCCCGAACAGACCGCACAGCGCGAGGGTCAGGAAAACGGCTACCCCGAAGGGTAGCCCAATGGAAGAAAACAAAAACAGGGTGGTAAACGCCCCGACCATCATCACGTCCGCATGGGCGAAGTTGATCAGGCGCAGCACCCCATAAACCATCGTATAACCGATGGCAATCAGGGCGTACATGCCCCCAAGGCTCATTCCATTGACCACTTGCTGGAGAAAAATGGCACCATCCATCTGATATCCCTTATAAAACCTTAAGGATTAACCACGGTACGAAACGCCAGCTTGCCATCCTTCACTTCGTTGATGACCGCGCTGCGGATAGCGTCGCCGTTTTGTAACGTCAGCGTGCCGGTCACGCCCTGGAAGTCCTTAGTGGCGCGAATTTTTTCGTTAACGCAAACCCGGTCGTGCGGGTCGCTGCACTGGTTCATGGCGTTGATAATGACGTTATAAGCGTCCGCCGCCATTGCGCCCCAGGTATGGGTCGGCTGCTGGTATTTGGCTTCCCAGGCTTTGATAAACACCTCGCCCGCCGGCGTTTGCTCTTTGGCGTTCGGCGAGTAGTAGTCGGTGGTCATATAGCCGTTGACCGCGTCTTTACCAACGTCAAAAAAGACCTGATCCGCCGCCAGTCCGTCGCCGCCGACCACCGGTTTGCTCAGCCCCAGCTGTTTAGCCTGTACGGCGATGAGCGCCCCTTCGGTGTAGTAAATCGGCATATAAATCATGTCGACGTTCTTCGCCTTCACGCTGGCCAACTGGGCCTTAAAGTCTTTGCTGCCGCCAGGGGCCTGAACTTCGATAGGTATGGTGCCGCCGTTTTTCAGGAACTGCGTGCGGAAGGCCTTCGCCAGGCCGACGGAGTAGTCGTTGCTGCTGTCGAAGACGATGGCGGCGGTTTTGGCCTTCAGATCGCGCGAGGCGAGGTTAGCGCCGACCACGCCCTGGAAGCTGTCGGAGAAGCAGACCCGGCTGACGTAAGGATGGTTGCGGGTGACGCGGTCGTTGGTGGCGGTTGAGGAGACCAGCGGCGTTTTGCTGTCGTCGGCGATTTTGGTCATCGCCAGGGTATTGGAGGAGGTGACTTCGCCGATCACCGCGTCGACTTTATCGCTGGAGACCAGGCGCTGCATGGCGTTAGCGGCTTCGACCTTGTCGCTCTTATCGTCAATCACGATAAGCTTCACGGTGTCGCCGTTTTTTAACGTCGGCGTAATGCTCTGGATAATATCCAGCCCTTTTTGCGAAGGCTGACCGTAGCCGCTCAGCGCGCCGCTCAGCGGCAATACCACGCCGATTTTAATTTCAGCCGCCTGCGCGCTGCTGGCACCGACCCACGCGGCAACCAGCGTGGCCATTAAAGACGCTTTCCCGGAAAACTTGTTCATTGCTACCTCACCGTCGGTCGATTATTTATCTTTAACCATCAATGACTGCATAACATTGAAAAATAATTCGCCAGCGTACTCGGCGAATTATTGGCTGTTATGTTGAATAGATAACGAGATATATTTAATGCGCAGAATTACCTTACAACGTCCGTTTCATTTTTACTCATGCAATATTCTTATTACCTGCAGGAAAGGGCATAAGGCTGATGACAACCCTGTTTTGGGTACGCTGAACGCATTTTGCCGGGTGGCGGCTGACGCCTTACCCGGCCTGGAAAATCCGCAATTTTAGCGCGCGCCAGAATATAATATTCAGGTGCGCCCGATAATATTAAAAATCTATTCTGCTGCTCGCGTGACTTATTATTTTAATTGGCTCAAAGGTTTTATTTTTCCATGCAGCGCCGGATTATCGCTTTCATCTTTCAGGCGCACCCCGGTAAGCCGCCGCAAAAAGGCCTGCTCCAGCAGCCAGGCCAGCTTAAAAGCGGCGGCATCAAAGCTCAGCCCTTCCGGACGAATATTAGAAATACAGTTGCGCTCCGACTCCAGCCGCTGGCGATGCGGCTGCCAGGTTAAATACACCCCGAGGCTGTCCGGCGAGGAGAGCCCGGGCCTTTCGCCAATTAATATCGCCACCGCTCTGGCCTTCAGCGTTTCGCCTATATCATCGCCGAGCGCGACCCGCGACTGGTGCGCCAGCACCACCGGGGCGAGGCTCAGCTCGAGGGTTTTCAGGTACGGCAGCAGAGCGCGGATCAGCGGCACCGCCTGGCGCTGCACGGCGTACGACGATAGCCCGTCGCCAATCACCAGCAGCAGGTCGGCGGGGCGTGCGCCGCTGGCGGCGAGGTCGGCGCGGCTCTCCTCGTTCAGCTGTCGCCCGAGATCCGGGCGATTCAGATAAATATGGCGATCGCTGGCGGCGCTACGCACGGTCAGCGTCGACAGCCCCAGCTCCGCCAGCGGCTGGACTAACTGGTCGCTGGCGAAAGGCTGGTGGATAGCGTCGCGCGCCCGGGCGTGGGCGAGGCCGAAATTCAGCACTTCGCGGGTTGGCAGGCTGGCGCCGCTGCGGCCCAGCGCAATCCGCGCATCGGTAAATTCGCGCAGCGGGTTCCAGGCGTCGGGAGGGTTCATACCGGTTCTCCTTGCGGCAGGACGGAAAGCAGCGGATGGCGGGCATCGGTCAGACGCAGCGCGCCGTGGCGGTCAATAATCTGCATCTTCGTTAGCCAGTCGGCGAACTCAGGCGCATGTTGCAAACCCAGCAGACGGCGGGCGTAAAGGGCATCGTGGAACGAGGTGCTTTGGTAGTTGAGCATAATATCGTCAGCCCCCGGCACGCCGATCAAAAAGGTCAGTCCGGCGGCGCACAGCAGCGTCAGCAGGGTATCCATATCGTCCTGATCCGCTTCGGCGTGATTGGTGTAGCAAACGTCGCAGCCAATAGGCAGCCCCATCAGCTTGCCGCAGAAATGATCTTCCAGCCCGGCGCGGATAATCTGCTTACCATCGTACAGATACTCCGGGCCGATAAAGCCCACCACCGTATTGACCAGCAGCGGCTCGAAATGGCGGGCGACGGCGTAGGCGCGGGCTTCGCAGGTCTGCTGATCAACGCCGTGGTGGGCGTTGGCGGAAAGGCAGCTGCCCTGGCCGGTTTCAAAATACATCACGTTGTTGCCCAGCGTGCCGCGGTTCAGGCTAAGCGCCGCTTCTCTGGCCTCCTGCAGCAGCGCCAGATTAATGCCGAAACCGCTGTTGGCGGCTTCGGTACCGGCCACCGACTGGAACACCAGATCCACCGGCGCGCCGCGCTCAATCAGCTGCAGGGTGTTGGTGACGTGGGTCAAAATACACGACTGGGTGGGGATGGCGAAGCGCTGAATAATATCGTCGAGCATATGGTTAAGCTGCGCCAGCACCGGCAGGCTGTCGCTGGCCGGGTTAATGCCGATCACCGCGTCCCCGGCGCCGTACAGCAGGCCGTCGAGCATGCTGGCGGCGATGCCTTTCATATCATCGGTCGGGTGATTGGGCTGCAGGCGCACGCTCAGGCGCCCCGGCAGGCCGATAGTGTTGCGAAAACGGGTCACCACCCGGCATTTGCTGGCGGCGAGGATCAGATCCTGATTGCGCATCAGTTTGCTGACCGCGGCGGCCATCTCCGGGGTTATCGCGCGGGCGACCTGGCGCAGCGCCGCTTCGTCGGTGGCGTCGTCGAGCAGCCAGTCGCGAAAATCGCCGACCGTCAGATGACGAATCGCCGCGAAGCCCCGGGCGTCGTGGGTATCGAGGATCAGCCGGGTCACCTCATCCTGCTCGTAGGGGATCAGCGGATTATCGAGAATCTCGGTGAGCGGAACCTCCGCCAGCGCCATTTTTGCCGCCATCCGCTCTTCGGCGGACCCGGCGATAACCCCCGCCAGCGCGTCGCCGGAACGTGCGGGAGAGGCTTTCGCCATCAGCGTTTTCAGACTATCAAAGCGCCATACCTGGCCCGATAGCGTAGTTTTATACATGTGTCGCCTCCTCAGGAGACCGTACGCAGCTGCGGATCCACCGCCGCGCGCTGGCGGGCCGCTGCGGTCTTGCGAAACCACAGATAGCCGCCGAGCATCATGGCGGCGAAAATCAGCGCCAGCAGCGGGTTGTACCAGACCATCGCCACCAGGCAGAGTACCGCCATCGCCAGGGCGAAGGCCGGCGCCCACGGATAGAGCGGCGCGCGGAACGGTCGAATCAGCTTCGGCTCGCTGCGGCGCAGTTTAAACAGCGCCGCCATCGAGGTGATATACATAACAATAGCGCCAAATACCGACATCGTGACGATACAGGCGGTCAGCGGCATCCCGCTAATAGTGATCAGCGAATCGGAGAAAATGGCGGCGATGCCGACCACGCCGCCGGCGAGGATCGCCAGATGCGGCGTGCGGGTGCGGCGGTTCAGCGTCGCCAGGCTGGCGGGGAGATAGCCCGCGCGCGCCAGCGAGTAAATCTGTCGCGAGTAGCCCATGATAATGCCGTGGAACGACGCCACCAGGCCGAACAGCCCCAGCCACACCAGCATATGCAGCCAGCCGCTGCTGTTGCCGACCACCATTTTCATCGCCTGCGGCAGCGGGTCGTTAATATTGGCCAGGGTTCGCCAGTCGCCCACGCCGCCGGCAAAGATCATCACGCCAATCGCCAGTACGGTCAGGGTCAGAATGCCGCCGCCCAGCGCCCGGGGAATGGTGCGCTGCGGATCTTTAGCCTCTTCGGCGGCCATCGATGCGCCTTCAATCGCCAGAAAAAACCAGATAGCAAACGGGATGGCGGCAAACATGCCCGGCAGCGCCAGGCCGCTGAAGCTCTCCGCGCCCGCCCAGCCGTTAGCGGTAAAGTGGCTCCACGAGAAGCCCGGCGCGACCACGCCCATAAATACCAGCAGCTCGAAGATCGCTAATAACGTCACCACCAGCTCAAAGGTGGCGGCAATGCCCACGCCGAGAATATTCAGCGTCATAAAGATAATATAGGCGCCGCAGGCTACCCATTTGGGGTCGAGCGTCGGAAACTGCACGTTAAGGTAGGCGCCGATGGCCATGGCGATGGCGGGCGGGGCGAAGACGAATTCAATCAGGGTCGCGAAGCCGGCGATAAACCCGCCGGTCGGGCCAAAGGCGCGGTAGGCGTAGGCAAATGGCCCGCCCGCATGCGGAATGGCGGTGGTCAGCTCGGTAAAGCTAAAAATAAAGGCGCAGTACATCGCGGCGATGGCCAGCGCGACGATCATAAAGCCCAGCGTCCCGGCCTGGGACCAGCCGTAGCTCCAGCCGAAATACTCCCCGGAAATAACCAGCCCAACGGCGATCCCCCATAAGCGGAAACTGCCGAGCGTTCTTTTTAGCGTTGTGGTTTGCTCTGTCATGTTCGTTGCCTCGCCAGATAAAGATATCGGGAGAGTTGCAAAGAGAATGCCAGGGCATACCGCTGATAAACGCGGCGGTTTAAGAACCTATCCCATTAGGGCTATCTTATTTGCCAGTTTGGCCCTGGGCAGTGCTCAGAGTCCTCACGTACTACGTGTACGTTCTGGTTCTTGCGCGCTGTCCGTGTGCAAACTGTCTGCAACGATTACGCCTGTTGGGATAGGCTCTAAGCCAACGACGATCGATAAAAGGGCAGACCGCGCCCGGCGGGAGAGTCGCCGTGGTGCAGCTGCCCGCAAATGTGGCGTTACTGGTGCACGATGGCGCCAGCGTCTTTTTGAATTACCGGGCCTGCTTTTACCTGCAGGTTAAGTCCTTTACTCTCCAGCTCGGCGTTGCGAATGCGCAGGCCGCGGTCGGCTTCAATATTGACGTTGCTAAAATGGAAACCGCTGAGCGGCGCTTCCGGGGTACCGATAATATAGGCCGCCGCTTTGCTGTCGCCGGTGGAGGTTAAATTCTCAACGGTGATATTGCTGAAGTGCGGGGTCTTGTATTTGTCGAAGGGCTGTTTCGGGTCGCTGTCCGGCGGATAGATCTGTTCGCCGAGGGTAAAGCCGCCCGCCTGCAGCAGCTTATCGACCTCGGCCTGCACAATCGGCGCGGCTTTGTAATAAGCGGAGAACACCAGCGGCACCTCAACGTTATGCATTCTGGTGTTGCGGTAGACGATATTTTTTACCTCGCCGCCTTTGCCGCGCGGGCTTTTAATCCGAATGCCGTACATCGAACCTTCGAAGGTATTGTTTTCCACCCGCACGTTATTCACGCCGCCTGCGCTCTCGCTGCCGATGGAGATCCCGCGCCCCTGCTTCAGAGTGTTGTTGGCGATATAGATGTTATCCACCACGCCGTCCGGGAAGCGCGGGTCGGCTTTCTCCGCCTTGATGGCAATATGGTCGTCGTTACAGTCGATATAGTTGTTGGTAATACGGATATTCTGGCTATCGATAGGGTCGATGGCGTCGGTGTTTGGCGCATGCCACGGTGAAAGAATACGCGTGCCGTTGATATCGACATCGTGCGCGTAGCGGGTGACGACGTGGAAGCTGGGTGAATGGGTGAGGGTCACGCCGTCAATAAGCACGTTGCTGGCGCGGGTGATATAAATCAGCCGCGGCCGGTCGGTACCGCCTTTCTTGCCGGTGGCGCGGATATTTTCCCGCCAGCGCTCCCACCATACCGCGCCCTGGCCGTCGATAGTGCCTTCACCGACGATGGCCACGTTTTGCGCGTCGGCGATGCTGATAAACGGCAGCCAGCCGTTCTCCGCTTCGGCGTATCGGGTTTTATCATCGCCGCGATAGGCGGCCTCTTCGGTTGAGGCCACCAGGGTGGCGTCTTTCTCCAGCTTAAGCTGAATATTGTTTTTCAGAAACAGCGGGTTGGTCAGGAAATTGCCTTTCGGCACCCGCACCGTTCCCCCTCCGGCGGCAGCGCAGTCATCAATCGCTTTTTGAATGGCATCGGTGTTGAGCGCGATTTGCAGCCGGTGGCCCTCTGCGCCGTAGTGGGTGATATCACAGACTTTATCGGGAAACTTCACGGAACTCGCGGCCTGAGCGGCGTGCAGCGGTAGAAGGCCGACGGCGGCAGCGGCGGCACACAGAGGCAAAGCGCGGGGTATCATGGCATTATCCTTTTCTGGTTTATTGTTTTGTAAAATTATCACCAGTGTTTTGATTTATTGAGTGCGGCGATCACGGTTTCTCTTTTGTCGTTATTCTGCCCATAAGTGGCGATGATGATTTGGGCGAATGCATAGATGACAGGCCCGGCGGCTTTGCAATTTGGCGACAGGCGGGGTATAAGGAATCTCTTATCTGGATGTTTAGATGTCTATACGCCCATGGGGTCAAATGCAAACAACACAACAACAAGGTGGGCAGCTTAAGCGCACCATGAAGACCCGCCACCTGATCATGCTGTCGCTGGGTGGCGTTATTGGCACAGGGTTATTCTTTAATACCGGCTATATCATCTCCACCACCGGAGCGGCGGGCACGCTGCTGGCCTATCTGATCGGCGCGCTGGTGGTCTGGCTGGTGATGCAGTGTCTGGGCGAACTCTCGGTGGCGATGCCGGAAACCGGGGCGTTTCACGTCTACGCCGCACGCTATCTCGGCCCGGCGACCGGCTATACCGTGGCCTGGCTCTACTGGCTGACCTGGACCGTGGCGCTTGGCTCCAGCTTCACCGCCGCCGGATTCTGCATGCAGTACTGGTTCCCGCAGGTGCCGGTATGGGTCTGGTGCGTGGTGTTCTGCGCGGTGATTTTCGCCCTCAACGTTATCTCTACCCGCTTCTTTGCCGAAGGTGAATTCTGGTTCTCGCTGGTGAAAGTGATCACCATTATTGCCTTTATCATTCTCGGCGGGGCGGCGATCTTTGGCATTATTCCGATGCAGGATGGCTCGCCGGCGCCGGGGCTGCGCAATATCACCGCCGAAGGCTGGTTCCCGCACGGCGGTCTGCCGATCCTGATGACCATGGTGGCGGTCAACTTCGCTTTCTCCGGCACCGAGCTTATCGGCATTGCGGCCGGGGAAACGGAAAATCCGCATAAAGTCATTCCGGTGGCCATTCGCACCACCATCGCCCGGCTGATTATCTTTTTTATCGGCACCGTCTTCGTGCTGGCGGCGCTGATCCCGATGCAGCAGGCGGGGGTAGAGAAAAGCCCGTTTGTGCTGGTGTTCGAAAAGGTCGGCATTCCTTACGCGGCGGATATTTTTAACTTCGTGATCCTGACGGCGATTCTGTCGGCGGCCAACTCCGGCCTCTATGCCTCCGGGCGGATGCTGTGGTCGCTCTCCAATGAAAACACGCTGCCGGCCTGTTTTACCAAATTGACCAGGAACGGCGTGCCGCTGACGGCGATTTCGGTGAGCATGCTCGGCGGTGTGCTGGCGCTGTTCTCCAGCGTCGTGGCCCCGGATACGGTGTTTGTCGCGCTGTCGGCGATTTCCGGCTTTGCGGTGGTGGCGGTATGGCTGAGCATCTGCGCCTCGCACTTTATGTTCCGCCGCCGTCATCTGCAGCAGGGGAAGGCGCTAAGCGAACTGCACTACCGCGCGCCGTGGTATCCGCTGGTGCCAGCGCTGGGATTTGTCCTTTGCCTGGTGGCCTGCGTGGGTCTGGCGTTTGACCCGAGTCAGAGGATTGCGCTGTGGTGCGGGATCCCGTTCGTGGCCCTGTGTTATGGTGCGTATTATCTGACTCGTTCACGGAAACTCACCCAGGAGCCTCAACATGTCGCAGAATAATCCGTTAACCGCCCTCCTTGACGCAAGGCCCTTTATCCTGCTGGACGGCGCGATGGCGACGGAGCTGGAAGCGCGCGGCTGTAATCTTGCCGACAGCCTGTGGTCGGCGAAAGTGCTGGTCGACAACCCGGAGCTTATCCGCGAAGTTCACCTCGACTATTTCCGCGCCGGCGCGCAGGTGGCGATCACCGCCAGCTATCAGGCGACGCCGGCGGGCTTTGCCGCCCGCGGGCTGGATGAAGCGCAGTCGAAAGCGCTGATCGGCAAAAGCGTCGAGCTGGCCCGCAAGGCGCGGGAGGCGTACCTGGCGGAAAACCCGCAGGCGGGCGCGCTGCTGGTTGCCGGTTCGGTCGGGCCGTACGGCGCCTACCTGGCGGACGGCTCGGAGTATCGCGGCGATTATCTCCGCAGCCATGAAGAATTTCAGGCGTTTCATCGTCCGCGCGTGGAAGCGCTGCTCGACGCCGGGGCCGATCTGCTGGCCTGCGAAACCCTACCCAACTTCGCCGAGATTAAAGCGCTGGCGGAGCTGCTGACCGCGTATCCGCGCGCGCGGGCGTGGTTCTCGTTTACCCTGCGCGATGCGCAGCACCTCAGCGACGGCACGCCGCTGCGGGAAGTAATTGGTGTGCTGGCAAACTATCCGCAGGTGGTGGCGTTGGGAATTAACTGTATCGCGCTGGAGAACACCACCGCCGCGCTGGCGCATCTGCATAGCCTGACGGCGCTGCCGCTGGTGGTTTATCCTAATTCCGGCGAGCACTATGACCCGGTCTCCAAAACCTGGCATCACCACGGCGAAGCCTGTGCAACGCTGGCGGGATATTTACCCCAGTGGCTGGCGGCGGGGGCGAAGCTGATTGGCGGCTGCTGCCGCACGACGCCGAAGGATATTGCCGAATTGAACGCGCGGCGTTGAGTTTGCGCCGGGTGGCGGCTGATGCCTTACCCGGCCTACAACCTGCACGAACCGTAGGCCGGCTAAGCGTGAGCGCTACCCGGCCTCAATCACCCGGCATCCGCTAACACAAACATCCCGTACGGATGGATTTCGAGATAATAGTGCTCGCCGACGTCCGGCTGCAGACGGGTGGCGTTAACCTGCAATAAGATCTCCTGCCCGTGCCACTCTACCGTCACCTCATACTGCGGCCCCATATAGGCCACGTGGCGGATCGTGCAGCGCTGGCTCTCCTCGCCGCGATCGCTCAGGGTGATCGCCTCCGGGCGGACGCCGACGCTGCCCTCGCCGTGGGCGGCAAAATGCGGCGGCCTCGGCAGCCGATAGCCATAAATATCGACAAAATCCTCGCTGAAGGCGGCCGGGAACAGGTTGGCGTCGCCCATAAAGCTCGCCATAAAGCGCGACGCGGGCTGGCGGTAAAGCTCCTGCGGCGAGCCGATCTGCATGATATGCCCCTTGTTCATCACCAGCACGGTATCGGAAACCGCAAAGGCTTCGCTCTGATCGTGGGTCACGTACAGCGAGGTGATATCAAACTGCTTTTGCAGTTCGCGGATCTTATCGCGCATGCTGCGCCGCAGGTTGGCGTCGAGGTTACTCAACGGCTCGTCAAACAGCAGCACCTTCGGCTTGAGGATCAGGGCGCGCGCCAGCGCCACGCGCTGCTGCTGGCCGCCGGAGATCTGATCGACATAGCGGTCTTCGAATCCTTCCAGATCGACCATCGCCAGCGCCTCTTTCACCCGCGCTTTCACGTCGCCGCGCGGCACGCCAAGCATTTTCAGGCCGTAGCCGACGTTATCCCCCAGCGACATATGCGGGAACAGGGCGTACGACTGAAACACCATACAGATATCGCGCTGCTGAATGGAGCGGTGGGTGACGTCTTCACCGTCGATGTAAATCTGCCCTTCGCTCGGTTTTTCCAGCCCGGCCACCAGGCGCAGGATGGTGGTCTTGCCGCAGCCGGAAGGGCCGAGCAGCGTCACCATTTGCCCCTGCGGGATGGTGAGGTTGATATTGTCGATAACCATGTTGCTGCCGAATCGCTTGGTGACGTTGCGCAGCTCAACAAAATTTTTCTGACTCATAGAGCGCTCCATTACGCCTGGTTTTTGGCTTTTGAACGGGAGATACGCGCCTCCCCGATCAGCCAGTCAAAGAGGAAAATAATCGCCAGCATCACAACGATCAGAATCGATCCGTAGGCGATCGCCACGCCGTATTCGCCGTCTTCCACCCGGTTGAGGATATAGGCGGTAGCGACGCGGGTGTCCGGCGTCACGAGGAACACAATGGCGCTGACGGTGGTAATGGCGCGCACAAAGCTGTAGATCAGCGCCGAGAGGATCGCCGGGCGCAGCAGCGGCAGCAGAATGTGCGTAATGGTGCGCAGGGAACCCGCGCGCAGGCTGAGCGAGGCTTCGTCGAGCGATTTGTCGATCTGGCCTAAACCGGCAATGCCCGCCCGAATGCCGACCGGCACGTTACGCATCACCATCGAGATAATCACAATCGCCGCCGTTCCGGTGAGGTACACCGGCGCGCTGTTAAAGGCGAGAATATAGGAGACGCCCGCCACGGTGCCCGGCACCGCGAAGCACAGCATGGTGGTGAACTCGATGGTCTTTTTGCCTTTAAACTGCTGACGCACCACGATCCAGGCGATCAGCAGGCCGAAGGCGGCGGTGATCGGCGCGGCGATCCCGGCATACAGCAGAGTATCGAGCAGCGAAGGCCAGGCGCCGTCACTCATCCCCTGGCCGAACAGCTTGATAAAGTTATCCAGCGTCAGGGTGTAGTCCACGCCCCAGTTAACGGTAAAGCTGCCGTAGAAAATGCTGCCGTAGAGCAGGGCGTTGAAGGCGATCCACACCGCCAGAATGGCGATCACGCTCCACACCAGGGTCACCGGCAGCGGCTGCACGTCGCCGCGATAGGACTTGCCGGAAACCGTGACGTACGAACGCTTGCCGATCCACATATATTGAATGCAGAACACCAGCAGCGAGAACAGCAGCAGGAACGCGCCGAGGGTACTGGCGGCCTGATAATCGAGCTGCGAACCGGTGATATAGAAGTAGATTTGCGTCGCCAGCACGTCGAAGTTGCCGCCGAGCACCAGCGGGTTGCTGAAGTCGGCCAGCGACTGAACGATGACGATTAAAAACGCGTTCGCCAGCGCCGGTTTCAGCAGCGGGACGAAGACGCCGTTGAAGGTCTGCCAGCGGCTGGCGCGCAGGGTGTACGACGCCTCCTCCAGCGATGGATGAATGGTCTTAATCGCGCCGTCGAGGATCATAAACGCCATCGGGGTGAACGCCAGCACCTGCGCCAGCCAGATGCCGGTAAATCCGTACAGCCAGTTGGTGTTGGTTAAGCCGAACCAGTCGACCATCAGTTCGGTGACGTAGCCGGAACGACCCATCATCAGGGTGACGCCGAGGCCGACGACAAACGGCGGGGTGACGATCGGCAGAATCGAGAAAATGCGGCCGATAATCGCGCTGCGCTTCGCGATGCGGGTGGTGTAAATCGCCAGCACCAGGCCAAAGAAGGTGCAGCCGACGCCTACAGCAATTGACAGGCCGATCGAGTTAATAATGACCTGGACAATATGCGCCTGCGACAGCACGGCCATAAACGCCAGCGGAGCAAATTCGCCCGCGTCGTTGGTGAACATCGGGATAAAAATAGCGATGCTCGGCCAGACGATAAAGACGCCGATTAACGCCACGATGGCGACCAGCGAACCGATCACAAAGCGGTCGCCGCCCAGCCATTCCAGGCGGGTGAGCGCCAGGGTCATGATGGCCCCCAGCGCGACAAACAGCACGATGGTGGCGTAGCCTAACCCGCGGCCTTCCACGGTGGCGCTGACGACGATAAACGCCATACATAAAAACGCCCAGCCGGCATCGAGATAGTGGCGGCTGCGCTGCTCCCGCCTCGCCTCCTGCCATGGACGAATCAGCAGCAGGCTCGGCAGCAGATACCACAGCCAGCTGATATTCAGCTGTGACCAGCCGTAGGCCGCGAGAATTTCATCGCTCGTGGACTCCAGCAGACCGTAATCCAGGCTCCAGCTCGGCAGCAGGGCAAACGCCAGCCAGCCGAATAAAACCCAAAGGAATATCGCATCCCGCTTTTTCACGGGATGGAGTGTAAGTGTGTGTGACATAAGTTTTCCGGTGTCGTAGGCCGGGTAGGGCGTTGATGCCGCCACCCGGCAAATGAACGCAATGCGGGCTTATTTACCCATCTTCACTTCGCTAACCCATTTATTGATGAGCGCTTTACGCACGTCCGTTGAGCCGTATTTATCCATGTCATAGTTGATGAGCTTCAGGTCGTCGAGCTTCAGCGAGTTCGGCGAGGTTTCGGCGGTGGTGTTGGTCAGGATCTGATAAGACTTACCTTTCTTCCACGCCAGCTCCTGGGCCTCTTTCGACAGCACCCAGTCGACAAACAGTTTGGCGTTGTCGAGGTTGCGCGCGCCCTTCAGGATACTGACGCCGCCAATTTCATAGCCGGTGCCTTCGCACGGCGAGATCAGCTCCAGCGGCGCGCCCTGTTCTTTTTCCAGCGAATAGTCGTGCAGGAAGCCGATGCCGATGGCCGTTTCACCGCGGGCGGCGTTGCGCGCCGGGGCGATACCGGATTTCGTGTACTGGGAGACGTTAGCGTTGAGCTGTTTAAGATAATCGAAAGCCTGATCGTCCCCCCACAGCTGGGCGAAGGTCGCCAGCGCGGTGTAGGCGGTGCCGGAACTCTGCGGGTCGGCAATCTGGATTTCGCCTTTATATTCCGGTTTGGTCAGATCTTTCCAGCATTTCGGCACCGGCAGATTTTTCTCTTTCAGGCGCTGGGTGTTCACGCCGAAGCCGAGAATGCCAACGTACACCGCCGAGGAGTAGTTGCCTTTCAGCTTCGCCGGATCGCGGAACTGCTCCATGACCTGCGTAAGATTCGGCGATTTATAGGGCTGCAGCAGGCCCATTTCACCGGCCTGGGACTGCGGGTCGAGGGTGCCGCCGTACCAGACATCCGCCTGCGGGTTTTTCTTCTCGGCATCGACCTTCGCCAGCGTGCTGCCGGAACCGTTGCGAATAAATGAGGTTTTCACGTCATATTTTTCGCCGAAGGCTTTGGTTTCCGCCTCACACATTTCGTTGGTGGCGCTGCAATAGACCACCAGACGACCTTTGGCGTGCGCCGCGCCGCTTAACGTCGCCAGCGCAATGCCGGAAGCAATCAGGGTAGTGACCAGCGTTTTTTTCATTATTTTATCCTTTGAGCAGCAGAGGTAGTAATGCTCGCCATCAGCAGCGGCATCAGCAATAAACCCATCAGAACTGCGGCGACCGAGAGCAAACTGAACATCCCCGACCAGCCGTAGCGTTCAATGACCAGCGACAGAGGCCAGCCCGCCAGCGCTGCCCCCAAATAGGCGAACAGGCCGAGAAATCCGCTGATGGAACCCGCCGCCGCTTTGTGTCCGCACTCCACCGCCGCGAGGCCAATCAGCATTTGCGGGCCAAAAACGAAGAAGCCCACCGTAAAGAAACAGACCGCCAGCAGCGCGTAGTGGTGCACCGGCGCCAGCCAGAGCGCGGCGACGGAGACCATCAGCCCCAGCGTGAACAATAAAATCATCGGCGCCCGCTGGCCGCTGAACAGCAGATCCGAACCCCATCCGGCGAACAGCGCCCCGAGCAGGCCGCCCGCTTCAAACAGCATCACCGTGGCGTTGGCGCTGAGCAGATTGACGCCGTGGCTCTCCGTCAGCCAGATGTTGCCCCAGTCGTTGAGCGCGATGCGGATCAGGTAGACCAGCACGTAAGAGACGCCCAGCAGCCAGATCATCGGATTCTTCAGCATCGTGGTGCGCAGCATCTGCCATAGCCCCATCGGCGGGCTTTGCCGCTCCTGGCGCAGCTCCAGCGGGTCGTTACGCCAGCTGCCTACTGAAGGCAATCCCTCTTCGCGGGGCGTTCCTTTCAGCTGTAGCGTTAACCAGATGCCTGATGCCATGCTGATCATCCCCGGTGCCAGCATCGCCGCCTGCCAGCCCCACCAGTGGGCGGCAAAGGCGCTAATCAGCGGGATAATCGCCCCGCCGATATTGATCGACATATTCCAGCAGCCCCACCAGAAGCCGCGTTCGTTGCGCGAGTACCAGTGGGTCAGCAGGCGGGCGCAGGGAGGCCAGCCCCAGCCCTGAAAAAATCCGTTCAACGTCCAGACCGCCAGCAGCAGCGTCAGCGACTCGCCGAAGGCGAACACCACGTTCAGTAGACCGGTGGCGAACAGGCCCGCGCCCATAAACCAGCGCTGCCCGTGGCTGTCGTGCCACAGCCCGGCGGCAAACTTCGACAGGCCGTAGGTCAGATAAAACAGCGACCCCAGCAGGCCAATATCGCCTTTATCCAGCCCCAGATCCGTTTGCAGCGCCGGCAATACGTAGTTGACGCTTTTGCGCGTCAGGTAAAACGCCGCATATCCGATGACCATGTACATCAGCAGCTGCGGACGCAGCGTCCGGTAATGGTGATTGATGTCGGTTGCTGAGCGTGCGTGCATAGCCGTCTCCGTTTTGCTGACTATATGAAAGTGAAATCGAAAGGGGATGAGAGAAAGTCCGCAGTGACTAAGACTTTTTCCTGGTTAGCTGGCTGTTTGTTGCAAATTTGTGGGCAAGTTAACAATTACGCGTGTGCCGCGCTGCGACTCCAGCGTCAGCTCTCCGCCGAGGGCGCTGACCCGTTCACGCATGCCCTGAATGCCGAAGCCGGCCATTTGGTCGGCGCGAAGTCCGATGCCGTTGTCTTTTACCTCCAGGCGCAGCAGCGCGCCCTGCTGAAACAGGGCAATGGCGACTTCGCTGGCGTCGGCGTGCTTACAGACGTTATTAAGCAGCTCCTGCAGCAGCCGATAGAGGGTGAAGCGTACCGTTTCGCTCTCCGGCGTGGCGGTGAGCCGGTAGTCAAAGCGGCAGCGGATACCGCGCTCGGCAAAGGCAAACTCATTGAGCAGATGGTGCAGCGCCTCTTTAAACGACAGCTCATCGAGGGCCGGAGGGCGCAGCTGGCGCAGCAGCTGGCGGGTGGAGTGGTGAATGCGTCGGGCGAGATCGTTAATCTGGCTGGCGGCGGCCTGAGTTTGCGCCGGATCGCGCGCCCGCTTTACCAGCTGCGACTGGATCTGAATGGCGGTAATATTCTGGCCGATTTCATCGTGCAGCTCGCGCGCCAGGCTTTTGCGCGTATCCTCTTCGGTATGGATCAGCTTTTCGGCCAGCGCCCGCCGCGCCGCCAGCTCCGCTTCCAGCCGTTGGCGATAGTGGTGCAGGTTTTGCGCGAGGTGCTGCTGGCGGCTGATGGCAATCCCCAGCCCGATGCCGAGCAACGCCTGGGTGGCCAGAAAAATCTCCAGCTCCACCAGATTGCTGAATCCAACGCCAACCTGGCGGGCGATGGTGATCATCATGCTACCCAGCAGGCCGGAGAGGACGCCGCCCTGCCAGCCGAACTTCCACGCCATCACCACGTTAGGCAGAAATACCACAATCAGCAGCAGGCGCTCGATTTCCGGCGACAGCACCATTTGGGTGCCGATACCGATGATAAAGAACAGGCTGCACCAGATGATCAGCGAGGTGCGCAGCGGCGGATTGTTGGTATCCAGCCCCAGCAGGTGGTAGCGGTGCTGCTGGCGCAGGAATTCAAAGATCAGATAGACAAACGGCGTCAGCAGCACGCCGCCGGTAAACGAGGCCAGGCCGAGCATCATCGCCGGGCTTTTCACAAACGGCGACAGCAGGGCGGTGTTGAGTAATGCGCTGGCGGTAACCGTGGCCAGCAGCAGCGTCAGCCGCTGCCAGTAAAGGGGAAAGCGGTGCCAGAACTGCTGGGCGATGCCGGCGGGGAGCAGGCCGATCAAGGGCGCGGCCAGCAGAAGATAGCCGTTCAGCAGCTGTTCGCCGTGCAGCCAGAGCAGCATCAGCATGGGAGGCAGCGCCAGCGCGGGCCAGTAGCGGCGCGAAAGCAGGATCAGCAGCGCCAGATAGACGCCGTGCGGCAGGAACAGCGCCGCCTGCTGGCCGTTATGGGTCAGGTAAAACCCGAGCGTCCACAGCATTAGCCAGCCGCTTCCCCAGGCCAGCACGATGAACAGCGAAATCACCCCGTGGCGAAGGCTGCGCGACATTAATGACCCGCCAGCAGCTGGTGGTCGAGGGCGAAATGGACCAGATCAATGGTGCTGTGACACTGCAGTTTGCCCAGCACGTTGGCGCGATGGACGTGCACCGTCTTATGGCTGAGCTCGAGCTTGAAGGCGATCTCCTTGACGCTGTCGCCTTTAACCAGCAAATCAAAGACTTCGCGTTCACGCGGGGTGAGCACCTCCAGCACCTGCGCCGGTTGCTCTCCGCCGCGCAGCGCCCGCAGCGCATCGGCGCACAGGTAGTGTCCGCCCATACCGACGGAACGCACCGCCTGCACGAGCTCCTCCGGGCCGCAGCGTTTGGTCAGATAGCCGCTGGCGCCGGCATCAAGCGCGCTCTGCACGAAGGTGGGGGTGTCGTAAATACTGAGAATGATGGCGCGGAACTGCGGCTTTTGCGCGCGCAGGCGCTTTAGCAGGCTCAGGCCGTTCTCATCCGGCATGGCGATATCCATGACCGCCACGTCGACATCGTCGCGCAGCAGCGCCGGCCAGGCTTGCGCCGAGCTGCTGAACTGGCCAACCACCTCGAGATCTTCTTCGAGGCTGAGTAACTGCGCAAAGCCTGAACGCACCACCACATGGTCATCGACCAGCACCACTCGAATCATGTTTCTTCTCTCTTAGCGCATCATGGTTCTATGATGCCTGCCGCCGCTGCGCTGGCAATCAATCAGGCGCAGTTATGCAATCCAAGTAACAGAATCGCAATAAAAGCCAGGTCGCGGTTTTTGTGAAAATTAACTAACCATTGCCATTTTTTTTCTAAAAACGCTTTGTTCTTAGCAAGAATTTTTAATTACTTCATCAAACGCATCGCGCCGGAAATACTGCACCCATAACAACTATGGGAAGCAGACACTATGGCACTATCATCGCGTATCACACTCATTGCCGCGCTGGCGCTGGCGGCATTTCAGGCCCAGGCGGTCAACGTCACCGTGGCGTACCAGACCTCCGCCGAGCCGGCGAAAGTCGCCCAGGCGGACAACACTTTCGCTAAAGCCAGCGGGGCGACCGTCGACTGGCGCAAGTTTGACAGCGGCGCGAGCATCGTGCGGGCGCTGGCTTCCGGCGACGTGCAGATCGGCAACCTCGGCTCCAGCCCGCTGGCGGTCGCCGCCACCCAGCAGGTGCCGATTGAAGTGTTTCTGCTGGCCTCAAAGCTCGGTAACTCCGAAGCGCTGGTGGTGAAGAAGAGCATCACCAAACCGCAGGACCTGATCGGCAAACGCATCGCCGTTCCTTTTATCTCCACCACCCACTACAGCCTGCTGTCGGCGCTGAAGCACTGGGGGATTAAACCGGGCCAGGTGCAGATCCTTAACCTGCAGCCGCCGGCGATTATCGCCGCCTGGCAGCGCGGCGACATTGACGGCGCCTACGTCTGGGCGCCAGCGGTTAACGCGCTGGAAAAAGAGGGCACGGTTCTCACCGACTCGTCGCAGGTGGGCGAGTGGGGCGCGCCGACGCTGGACGTGTGGGTAGTACGCAAAGACTTTGCCGAAAAGCATCCTGACATTGTCAAAGCCTTCGCCAAAAGCGCCATTGACGCGCAGCAACCCTATATCGCCAACCCGGACGAATGGCTGAAGCAGCCGGAAAACATCAGCAAGCTGGCGCGCTTAAGCGGCGTACCGGAAGCCGACGTGCCGGGGCTGGTGAAAGGCAATACCTACCTGACCGCCGCCCAGCAGGCGCAGGAGCTGAACGGGCCGGTGAATAAAGCCATCATCGACACCGCGAAGTTCCTTAAAGAGCAGGGCAAAGTACCCGCCGCCGGCAGCGACTACAGCCAGTACGTTACCGACCGTTTTGTGAAGTAAAGGAGGTCATGATGCTGCAAATCTCGCATCTTTCCGCCGACTACGGCGGTAAACCAGCGCTGGCGGATATCAACCTGACGCTGGACAGCGGCGAACTGCTGGTGGTGCTGGGGCCCTCCGGCTGCGGTAAAACCACGCTGCTAAACCTGATTGCCGGATTCGTGCCTTATCAGCACGGCAGCATCACCCTCGAAGGCCAGCGGGTTGAAGGACCGGGAGCCGATCGCGGCGTGGTCTTTCAGCATGAAGGGCTGCTGCCGTGGCGCAACGTGCAGGATAACGTCGCGCTCGGGCTGCAGCTGGCCGGGGTCGACAAAACGCAGCGCCGGGCAACCGCCGCGCGGATGCTGAAAAAAGTGGGCCTTGAAGGGGCGGAAAAACGCTTTATCTGGCAGCTCTCCGGTGGCCAGCGTCAGCGGGTCGGCATTGCCCGCGCGCTGGCGGCAAATCCGCAGCTGCTGCTGCTCGACGAGCCCTTTGGCGCGCTGGATGCCTTTACCCGCGAGCAGATGCAAACCCTGTTGCTTAGCCTGTGGCATGAGACCGGTAAGAAGGTACTGCTGATCACCCACGATATCGAAGAGGCGGTGTTTATGGCCACCGAACTGGTACTGCTCTCGCCGGGGCCGGGGCGCGTGCTCGAACGGCTGTCCCTCGATTTTGGCCGCCGCTTCGTCGCCGGGGAATCCTGCCGCAGCATTAAATCGGACCCGCGGTTTATCGAACAGCGCGAATACGTCCTCAGCCGGGTATTTGAACAACGGGAGGCTTTCTCATGAGCGTGGTCATCAATGACAAACCGCGTCAGCGGGGACTGAAGTGGCGCTGGCCGCTCTCGCGTCAGCTCAGCCTGAGCGTGGCGACCCTGGCGGTACTGCTGGCTATCTGGTGGGCCGTTGCCGCCCTGCAGTTGATTAGTCCGCTGTTTCTGCCGCCGCCGGGGCAGGTATGGCAGAAACTGATCGCTATTGCCGGTCCGCAGGGCTTTATGGACGCCACCCTCTGGCAGCACCTGGCGGCGAGCCTGACGCGTATCGTCATCGCGCTGCTGGCGGCGGTGCTGCTCGGCGTGCCGGTGGGGATCGCCATGGGGCTGAGCCCCACGGTGCGCGGGATCCTCGACCCGCTGATCGAGCTTTATCGCCCGGTGCCGCCGCTGGCCTATTTACCGCTGATGGTGATCTGGTTTGGCATCGGCGAGACCTCGAAGATCCTGCTGATCTACCTGGCGATATTCGCGCCGGTGGCGATGTCGGCGCTGGCGGGGGTGAAGAGCGCCCAGCAGGTGCGCATTCGCGCCGCGCAGGCTTTAGGCGCCAGCCGGGCGCAGGTGCTGTGGCTGGTGATCCTGCCCGGCGCGCTGCCGGAGATCCTCACCGGCCTGCGTATTGGGCTTGGCGTGGGCTGGTCGACGCTGGTGGCCGCGGAGCTGATTGCCGCCACCCGCGGGTTAGGTTTTATGGTGCAGTCCGCCGGTGAGTTCCTCGCCACCGATGTGGTGCTGGCCGGCATCGCGGTGATTGCCATCATCGCTTTTTTACTGGAACTGGGGCTGCGCGCGCTGCAGCGTCGCCTGACGCCCTGGCATGGAGAAGTACAATGAGCGAACGTTTAAGCATTACCCCGCTGGGGCCGTATATTGGCGCGCAGGTATCCGGCGTCGACATCACCCGCCCGCTGAGCGACAACCAGTTTGAGCAGCTGTATCACGCGGTGCTGCGCCATCAGGTGGTGTTCCTGCGCGAGCAGAACATCACTCCCGAGCAGCAGCGCGATCTCGCCCTGCGCTTTGGCGACCTGCATATTCATCCGGTCTATCCGCACGCGCCCGGCGTGGATGAGATTATCGTTCTCGATACCCACGACGATAATCCGCCGGATAACGATAACTGGCACACCGATGTCACCTTTATTGACACGCCGCCCGCCGGGGCGATCCTCGCGGCAAAAGAGCTGCCTTCGACCGGCGGCGATACCCTGTGGACCAGCGGCATTGCGGCGTATGAGGCGCTCTCCGTGCCTTTGCGCCAGCTGTTAAGCGGCCTGCGCGCGGAGCATGATTTCCGCAAATCGTTTCAGGAGTACAAATACCGCAAAAGCGAAGAGGAGCATCAGCGCTGGCTGGAGGCGGTGGCGAAAAATCCGCCGCTGCTGCATCCGGTGGTGCGCACCCATCCGGTGACCGGGAAGCAGGCGCTGTTTGTCAATGAGGGCTTTACTACCCGCATCGTCGACGTGACGGAGAAAGAGAGCGAGGCGCTGCTCGGCTTCCTGTTTGCTCACGTCACTAAACCGGACTTCCAGGTACGCTGGCGCTGGCAGCCGAACGACGTGGCGATTTGGGATAACCGCGTCACCCAGCACTACGCCAACGCCGATTACCTGCCGCAGCGGCGCATTATGCATCGGGCGACGATTCTCGGGGATAAACCCTATTACCGGGCGGGGTAATGGGTGTAGCCCGGCCGCGCGCCGCGGAGAAAAGCGGAAGCGGTATTGCGCGCGGCTTCCCGGAGGCGGCGCATGACGCGCCTTGTCCGGGCTATCGGTCCGCAGAACGCTGTAAATCCGTAGCCCGGCTAAGGCGCAATGCGCCGCAAGCCGGGATACAACCTACGATAAACGCGCCGCCTCCGGGAAAAGGCTTTTATGCCGATTTTTGCGCGTCCAAATGCGCGCCAATATAGCGCTGATAGCGGTTGGCCTTCAGATAGGTCAAATCCACCAGCACCAGCCCATCCACGCAGTTGTTGAAATCCGGATCGCTGCCGAAATCGATAAACTGCACGCCGCCCGGCTCGCAGACTTCTGAATACTGCTTATACAGCGGCGGGATCGCGCAGCCGAGGTTGCCGAGCAGGGACTTCAGCCGCGCCAGATCGTCGTTGTAATCTTCTCCGCCAAACTGCGCCAGCACATCGGGCAGCGAGGCTGGATAAGGGCGGCGCGACTCCGCCAGCGGATGCGTCGCCGGGAACCACAGTCGATAGAACGCGACCAGCAGATCGCGCGCCGACGGCGGCAGCCCGCCGGAAATCGACACCGGGCCGAACAGATAGCGATAGTGCGGATAGCGCGCCAGATACGCGCCGATGCCGGACCACAGGTAGTCCAGCCCGCGGCGGCCCCAGTAGCGCGGCTGGATAAAGCTGCGCCCCAGCTCGATACCGTGTTGCAGAATATCGTCCATCCGCGCGTCGTAATGGAACAGGCTGTAGCTGTAGATGCCGTTCAGGCCGCGCTTTGCCAGCTGCATCGCGGTCGGCATAAAGCGGTAGGCGCCGACGATTTCAAGGTCTGCTTCATCCCACAGAATCAGATGCAGATAGTCGTCGTCATAGCCGTCAACGTCGCGTCGTTTGCCGCTGCCTTCCCCCACCGCGCGAAAGGCGATTTCCCGCAGGCGGCCCAGTTCGCGCAGCACCGGCGCATCTTCCTGGCCGTGGCGCTGCCAGAGATAAATCACTTTGCCGTCCGCCGTGCGCCCCAGGGTTTCCGCCCGGCCCAGTTCGCGCTTGAGCAGGGCGCGGTCTTCGGGACGGGCGATAGCGCTTTCGCTTTTAAATACGCCGGGCTGCCCCTTTGAAAGCAGTTGCAGGTGGTGATAGCAGCGCTCGGTCAGCTCGCGCGTAGAGCGCTGGGGATCGAACCAGCTTGACCAGGCAATCTGTTGGCCGAAATTAACCGGCAGGCTGCCGTTGCGGCGACGAAACATTTGCTGCATCAGCAGCAGCAGCGGCAAGCTATCGGAAATCAACGTGCTGGCGTAAAACAGCGCGCTGTTGCGCGCGCGGATCCACGCCGGCAGCAGCGGGGCGCGATATTTCGCCGCCAGCTTAATAAATCCGGAGTGCCATTTTTTATCGCGAATGCCGCGTCGGGTGAGGCGTGAAACTTCGCCTGCCGGGAAGAAAATCAGCACGCCGCCGTTTTGCAGCTGCTGGTCCATCTGCTGCAGCGCCGCTTTGGCGGTTCGGCCGTTGATATTATCGACCGGAATAAACAGCGAGCTCAGCGGTTCAAGGTGGGTCAGCATGCGGTTGGTGACCACTTTAACGTCGCGGCGCACGCGGGAGACCGCATAGAGCAGGGCCAGGCCATCGAGGGTACCGGTAGGGTGGTTGGCGATAATGACCAGCGGGCCATATTCAGGGATTTGTTCGAGATCGTGCGCCGGGATAGCACAGCGAATATTGAGATGTTCGAGCACCTGTTCGACCGTATCCAGTCCTTTCAGGTGATGATGACGCGCGGCAAACTGCTGAAACTCTTCCTCATGCAGGAGCTTTTTCAGCACCTTTTTCTGCCAGGGGGCTGGCTTTGCCTGAGGCCACAGGTCATCGATAACATTGTCGAGACTAAACATAGCGGCACCTCCTCCGTCCTGCCCAGACAGTAGAAGGCGCAGATGTCGCTCAGATTACAGTTGGGTGAAGATTTGGGATTGGCGGGAACCGCGGAGGCTGGTAGCAGGTAGTCCGGACAGGCGCGCAGCGCCGCCTCCGGGAAGGCCGAAGCCGGAAAGTTGCGAACGCGTTTCCAGATTGCACTCCGGTTAAGCACGGGTGGGTAAGTCAGGTACGGGATTGGCCCTATTCAACCTTTCATCGCGATGTAAGCCGTAGTTTGTATCCGATTGATTGGGGGGAGAGGTGAAGGAGTTATTGCGCGGCGAGCGTCGTTAAAGTGACTTTCCCGGAGGCGGCGCGTTGCGCCTGTCCGGGCTACCAGCCCACAGATAGCTGTAAGCCCGTAGCCCGGGGAGCTAAACTAACGCAGGATTTTCTTTTCGGCCAGATCGAGAGCGAAGTAGCTGAAGATCAGATCCGCGCCGGCGCGTTTGATCGCGCCGAGGCTTTCCAGCACCACTTTCTCTTCATCGATAGCGCCGGCCTGGGCGGCGAACTTAATCATCGCGTATTCACCGCTCACCTGGTACGCGCCCAGCGGCAGGTTGGTGCGCTCGCGCAGATCGCGCAGGATATCGAGATACGGACCGGCCGGTTTGACCATCAGGCAGTCGGCGCCCTGGGCTTCGTCCAGCAGCGATTCGCGAATCGCTTCGCGGCGGTTCATCGGGCTCATCTGATAGGTTTTACGATCGCCTTTCAGCGCGGTGCCCGCGGCTTCGCGGAACGGACCATAGAACGATGAAGCGAACTTGGTGGAGTAGGACATAATCGCCGTATCGGTAAATCCGGCGGCGTCCAGCGCCTGGCGAATAGCCTGCACCTGGCCGTCCATCGCCGCGGAAGGAGCGATAAAATCGGCGCCTGCGGCAGCGGCGACCACCGCCTGCTTACCGAGGTTGGCAAGGGTTAAATCGTTATCGACGCCGTGGTCGCACAGCACGCCGCAGTGGCCGTGGGAGGTGTATTCGCAGAAGCAGGTGTCGGACATCACGATCATCTCCGGCACCGCCTCTTTACAGATACGGGACATGCGCGCCACCAGGCCGTTTTCGTTCCAGGTATCGCTGCCAACGGCATCGGTATGATGGGAAATCCCGAAGGTCATCACCGAACGGATACCGGCGTTGGCAATGCGCTCGATTTCGCGCGCCAGGTGTCTTTCCGGAATACGCATCACGCCGGGCATGGCTTCGATGGCTTTATAATCATCGATTTCTTCTTCAACAAAGATCGGCAACACCAGGTCGTTCAAACTCAGTGTTGTCTCTTCAAACATGGCGCGTAGCGAAGCGGACTTGCGCAGGCGGCGTGGGCGAGTGATTAAATCTGTCATGGTTTGCCTGATTTTGTGAAATGAAAAAAGCGAGTTTACCTCAATTGGCGGCGGGATGTTTCGCCAAAACGATCCTTATCCATCGTCGGTAAAACATCCCACAAGGCTACTGGCTGGCGGTTTCCATCACCGGGCGGACGCCGCTTAATTCGCTGACCAGCTCGTTGATCCCGTCGCTCATATTATTGAAACGCGTCAATGACGAGCGGGTTACCACCACGAAGGCGCCGACGTTAGCCTGCGGGTTCATCGCCATATAGGTGATAAAACCGCCGCCGCCGCCGGTTTTCTGAATGATGCCCGGCTGGCCGTTCTTCGGCTTCATGTAGACCCAGCCGAGGCCCAGCGCATCGGCTTTGCCCGGCACGTCCATCCCGATCACCCTCGTCAGCTGGCTGCGTTGATAGATCAGCGTCTGCATCCGGTCCGCCTGCTGCCCGCGGGTGAAGAAATCGGAAGAGAGGAACTGCTGCATCCAGCGCATCATATCGCCAGGCGTGGAGTAAACGCCGCCGCTGCCGATGGCCGCCAGGGTATTGTTGCACGGGCTGGCCCCTTTCTCCGGAATCATCAGGCGTCGGCACTGATCGGGAGACGGCGTAAAGGTCGTGTCTTTCATCCCCAGCGGGCGGGTGATCTGCTCTTCAAACAGCTGCGGATAAGGCTTGCCCGCGGCGGTAGAGAGCGCATCGGCCAGTAAATCGAACGCCAGATTGGAATAGGCGGCCTGCGAACCCGGCGCGGTTTTTAACGTCGCCGTGGTGAGCCAGTTCCAGCGCTGCTGGCGCGTCGGCCAGACGAACACCGGCCGGTGCGCCGCGCCGCCGGGCTGTTCGCGCGGCAGGGCGCTGGTATGGGTCGCCAGATTCACCAGCGTGATGGGCGCTCCCTGATATGTCGGCACCCGCGCGCCCGGCGGGGCGTATTTGCTCAGCGGATCGTTGAGCTTAACGACGCCCTGATCGAGAAGTTTGACCAGCATTTCGCTGGTCATCAGCTTGCTCAGGGAGGCGATGCGGATCACCGAATCGAGCTGCGGGTGCTCATTATTGCCCGGGCGCGTTTCGCCGAAGCTGCGAAATACGCGCTGGTTACCATCGATAACCACCAGCGCCATACCGGTCGCGCCGCTGCCGTAGTAGATATGGTTAGCGTAACGGTCGACAACATCGGCGGCGAATTCCGGGTCGACGCTCGGCTGCGCGGCCTGCGCCGATGTCAACGACGCCGCGCACAGCGCAGCAAAAATGAGCAGACTACGTTTCAACGGGGACATCCATCATGGTGAAGAAAAATATAGAGCGTATTTATACTACGAAGCGCCGCCGAGCAAAGCGCTAATAACGCCATTCTGTGCGGAAAAACGTAACCTGGCGTAAAAAAACCTTTTTTAAGCTTTCGGATAGCGGCTTTCGCCCGCGGGCGCGTATGATGATCGTTTTGGCTTAAGATGGGTGGCAAGAGACGATGGCGGCGAAACGGGTAGTGATGGTAGTGGATATGCAAAACGGCGTTTTCACGACGCCGCGTATTGAGCGCGAGCGCTGCGCGGCGCAAATCAACCGCCTGATAGACGCCGCGGATACCGTTGTCTTCATCCAGCACTGCGAAGAGGGCGGTCTGGAGGAGGGGAGCGAAGGTTTTGCATTGCTGCCCGAACTGCACCAACCCGCTGGCGCGCTGTTTGTGACCAAGACCGCCTGCGACGCCTTTTACCGCACCCGTCTGGAAGCGGTGCTGCGCGAGCATCACATCACGCAGTTTGTGATTTGCGGCTGCGCCACCGACTACTGCGTAGATACCACCATCAAAAACGGCGCCAGCCGGGGCTATGCGATTACCGTCGCTGAAGATGCCCATACTACCGCCAACCGCCCGGCGGCGCAGGCCGTCACGCTGATCGCCCACTACAACGAAGTGTGGCGTACGCTGACCGTTCCGGGCAATCCTTTACAGGTGAAATCGACAGAAACAATTCTGAACGGATGGTCGGCGAACTAAGCCGCTGATATCCGGTCTCATCATCCGCCCACTTTGCTTCGCTGCGACGGCTTTGCGGCGGGCGTTTTTGTGGTACACAGCACAGCAAAATGAAAAAGAAGTTAGCAGGAGAGCATGATGTTTAAATCCTTTTTCCCCAAACCGGGGCCGTTTTTTATTTCTGCCTTTATCTGGTCGCTGCTGGCGGTGATCTTTTGGCAGGCGGGCGGCGGCGACTGGCTGCTGCGGGCCACCGGCGCATCCCAGGATGTGGCGATTAGCGCGGCGCGCTTTTGGTCGCTTAACTATCTGGTGTTCTACGCCTTTTATGTGTTCTGCGTGGGCGTTTTCGCCCTCTTTTGGTTTATCTACAGCCCCCACCGCTGGCAGTACTGGTCGATCCTCGGTACCTCGCTGATTATTTTCGTCACCTGGTTTCTGGTGGAGGTCGGGGTGGCGATCAACGCCTGGTACGCCCCGTTCTACGATCTTATTCAGGCCGCGCTGGCGACGCCGCATAAGGTCAGCATTAACCAGTTTTATCATGAGATTGGCATCTTTCTCGGCATCGCGCTTATCGCGGTGATTATCGGGGTGATGAACAACTTCTTCGTCAGCCACTACGTTTTCCGCTGGCGTACCGCCATGAACGAACACTATATGGCGCACTGGCAGCATCTGCGCCATATCGAAGGCGCCGCGCAGCGTGTGCAGGAAGATACCATGCGCTTTGCTTCCACCCTGGAGAGCATGGGCGTCAGCTTCCTTAACGCGGTGATGACGCTTATCGCCTTCCTGCCGGTGCTGGTGACGCTCTCCGCGCACGTCCCGGATTTACCGATTGTCGGCCATCTGCCTTACGGCCTGGTGATTGCCGCGATCGTCTGGTCGTTAATGGGCACCGGCCTGCTGGCGGTGGTGGGAATCAAGCTGCCCGGGCTGGAATTTAAAAACCAGCGCGTCGAGGCCGCCTATCGTAAAGAGCTGGTGTACGGCGAGGATGACGCCAGCCGCGCGACGCCGCCGACGGTGCGTGAGCTCTTTGGCGCCGTGCGCCGCAACTATTTCCGCCTCTATTTCCACTACATGTATTTCAATATCGCCCGTATTCTTTATCTTCAGGTCGATAACGTTTTCGGTTTGTTCCTGCTGTTTCCGTCGATTGTTGCCGGTACGATTACGCTGGGCCTGATGACTCAGATAACCAACGTCTTTGGCCAGGTTCGCGGTTCGTTCCAGTATCTGATTAGCTCCTGGACTACGCTGGTTGAGCTGATGTCCATCTACAAACGTCTGCGCAGCTTTGAACGCGAACTGGATGGCAAAGAGCTGCTGGAAGTGACCCAAACATTAAGTTAACCATTGCAAGGAAGAAATATGGCCGTAGCATCATCTCGTTTTGTTTCGCTCACCCTGACGCTAGTGGCCGGGTTGGTTCTCAGCGCCTGTTCCAGCAAGCCGGAGCCGGTGCTGAAGGAGGGCGAAAAGCCGATTGATGTTGCCGCGGTGGTGCGGCAGAAAATGCCCGCCAGCGTCAAAGATCGCGAGGCCTGGGCGCAGGCCATCGCCAAAACCTTCGCCAGCCAGAAGTTGGCGCCGACGGAAGAGAATGTCTGTTCGGTGCTGGCGGTGGCGCAGCAGGAGTCCAACTATCAGTCGGACCCGGCGGTGCCCGGGCTAAACAAAATCGCCTGGCAGGAGATAGACCGCCGGGCGGAGAAAATGCATATCCCGGTTTTTCTGGTGCATACCGCGCTGAAAATCAAGTCGCCCAACGGCAAAAGCTATAGCGAACGCCTGGACAGCGTGAAAACCGAAAAGCAGCTGAGCGCGATTTTCGATGATTTTATCGGTATGGTGCCGATGGGGCAGAAGCTGTTCGGCTCCCTGAACCCGGTGCATACCGGCGGCCCGATGCAGGTCAGCATCGCCTTCGCCGAGCAGCATACCGACGGCTATCCGTGGAAAATCGACGGTACCGTGCGCCAGGAGGTGTTCAGCCTGCGCGGCGGTCTGTGGTTTGGCACTTATCATCTGTTGAACTATCCGGCGAACTACAGCGTGCCGCTGTACCGTTTTGCCGATTTCAACGCCGGATGGTACGCCAGCCGCAACGCCGCGTTCCAGAATGCGGTCTCCAGGGCGACCGGCGTGAAGCTGGCGCTGGATGGCGATTTAATTCGTTACGATAGCGACGAGGCCGGAACCACCGAACTGGCGGTGCGCCGTTTATCCTCACAGCTGGCGATGAGCGATGACGATATCCATCGTCAGTTGAAAAAGGGCGATACCCTGGCGTTTGAAGAGAGCGAACTCTATAAAAAAGTGTTTCGCATTGCCGATAAAAAAGCCGGTAAAACGCTACCGCGGGAAGTGCTGCCGGGCATTCAGCTAGAGAGCCCGAAAATTACCCGTAATCTGACGACCGCCTGGTTTGCTAAACGCGTTGATGACCGGCGGGCCAGCTGTATGGCGCGCCGTTAGCGGCGGCTGCGCCAGCGGAAAATCAGCCCTGGTATACCAATTAATACGCAGCCTGCCAGGAAGGGAATCAGCCCGAAGAGAGTACCGACCGTCAGGCTAATCTCGACCCGCGGGCGGCTGCTGTCCTGCATTTGAATCAGATGCTCAAAAACCCCCGGCGCGTGGATTAGCATACTCAGCATTTGCGCACCGGCCCAGAAGCAAAACAGCACAAACAGAGCGTAAGCGATGTTGCTGCTGGTGATAGAGCCCCTCTTTTTGCCGCCGTTGACGGTCTTTGCAAAGGTGAACTCTGCCATATTGACCTCCATACTTCACCTGCCTGCCGTTTTTTCCACGGCTACATAGAGGTTTATTCTGGCAACGAAGGGGGGATTTCAGTATCGGATTGCTGGTAATTTCCGCCCAGGAATATTCCTGATTTCATCGGGTTGTGAGTTTGCTACAAATTTGTGAAATTTAGACCGATATCGCAATGTGCGACAATTCTCAACGTGGCTACAGACCCGCGGTGGCGGCTATGCGAAGATGCTTTTTTTGTTGTCGGAGTGGTTATGAAGCTCACTGAAAAAATCCGCCGCGATTGGCACTACTACGCGGTTGCGCTGGGGTTAATTTTTATTATGAATGGCGTGGTCGGGCTGCTCGGCTATGAAACTGAAGGCTGGCGTTCTTACGCGGTTGGGCTAGTGACGTGGGTGATTAGCTTCTGGATCGCCGGGTTTATTATTCGCCGCCGCCCGGCAGAGGAAGCGTAAAGCGGAGGCGGTGAAGCCGTAGCCCGGCTAAGCGCAGCGCGAGCCGGGAAAAGGCCGGGCTGATACATCAATCCCGGCACACTCCCCGGGTCGCGGCGTAAACGCCTTACCCGGGCTACCGCCGGCAGATGGCGGTGAACCCGTTACCGGGATTAATTCATCGATGTTTTCAGCGCGCGATCGGCGGCGTGACGCTCTAGCGCCAGCTCAATCAGGCGGCTAATCAGGCTGGTGTAGTCCAGACCGCTGGCCTGCCACAGCTTCGGATACATGCTGATGTTGGTGAAACCCGGTAGGGTGTTGATTTCGTTAATCACCACGTCGTTCTCGGCGGTCAGGAAGACATCGACGCGCGCCATGCCGCTGCAGCCGAGGGTCTGATAGGCGCGAACGGCGATCTGGCGAATTTTATCGTTGACGTCGCTGTCGATGGCCGCCGGAACCACCACCTTCGCCCCCTGATCGTTAATGTACTTGGTGTCGTAGGCGTAGAATTCGCTGTTGAGGACGATTTCGCCGCAGGTGCTGGCCTGCGGATTATCATTGCCCAGCACCGCACACTCGATCTCGCGCCCTTTAATCCCCTGTTCAACCACCACTTTATGGTCAAATTCGAAGGCAAGGGCGACCGCCTGCTGATACTGCTCTTCGCTGTTGACCTTGCTGACGCCCACCGAGGAGCCCTGGTTCGCCGGTTTGACGAACAGCGGCAGGCCCAGCTTCGCCTGCACCTCGGCAAAACTCATCTGATTCCGGTTGGCGCGGGTCAGGGTAATAAAAGGCGCAATCGACAGCCCGGCATCGCGCAGCAGACGTTTGGTGACGTCTTTGTCCATGCAGGCGGCGGAGCCGAGAACGTCGGAACCGACGAAGGGCAGGTTGGCCATCCGCAGCATGCCCTGCAGAGAACCATCTTCCCCAAGGGTGCCGTGAACAATCGGGAAGATCACGTCAATGGCCGCCAGCGGCTGGCCGCTATCGGCGTTAATCAACTGCTGCGCTTCGCGTCCGGGAATTTGCGCCAGCGTAATATCGGATGGGCGCAGGGCAATATGGGCGGGGTCCTGCGGATTGAGCAGATAGTTGCTGGCGTCGTTGATATGCCATTGCCCCTGCTTATCAATCCCCAGCAAAACTACGTCGAAGCGCGTTTTATCGATCGCTTCCACGATATTTTTCGCTGACTGTAGCGACACTTCATGTTCTGCCGACTTACCGCCGAAAACGATCCCAACCCTCATCTTAGCCATTTCAACTTCCATCATGATTACATCAAAGGGCATAACATAGCATGTGAAACAGCCGCCTGGCTGCCATAATATTCACCGGGTAAAGCATTGGGAGGCAGCGCGTGAAAGGAAAAGGGCTTATCGTTCTGTTGGCGCTGCTGGCGGCCGGATATTACGGCTATCGTTATCTTCCCGCGCACTATAACCCGCTGGCGCCGCTGCGCCTGGAGGATCCGCCGGGGTTCATCACTCACTATAAGCTGCGGCGATTGACCCCCTCGCAGTGCGCCGGCCTGCTGAAAAAAGCGAATCAGCGAAATCTCATCACCAGCCAGCCGGTGGCCGATAGCGGGGGAGAGTGCCCTCTGCAAAACGTGGTTCGGGTACGCGATTTTGGCGCGGTAAAGCTCAGCAGCAGCTTCCTCGCCAGCTGCCCGCTGGCGTTGAGCAGCGCGCTGTATCTGCAACAGCAGGCGAAACCGCTGACCCGCCGGATGCTGGGGCAGGAGCTCCGCCAGGTTGACCATTTTGGCAGCTATGCCTGCCGCAATATTTACCATCGCCAGAACGCGCGGCGCAGCGAACATGCTACCGCGGAGGCGCTGGATATCAGCGGCTTTCGTTTGGCCGATGGCCGCCGCATCAGCGTGCTGAAAGGGTGGCCCGATGCGCAGTATCACCCCTGGCTGCAGGCGTTACTGACCGGCGGCTGCGGCTATTACGGTAACGCTTTAGGGCCGGACTACAACGCGGCCCACGCCAACCATTTTCACCTCGGCATGCGCGGCCAGGGATTCTGTTTCTGAGCATATCTCGCTGTCTTGTACGCTTTTCACCACGAAATTGTTCGTCATAACGGAATCACATGTCATAAAACACCAAACTCTCTGCCAGCGCACCTCTGGTAGAACGTCGGATGAGGGAAATTGCTAAGCTAGATAATAATTGTCGAAAAACTAATGAATACGCGTAGTTATGGAATCCTGGAAGGTTAATCTTATCTCCGTCTGGTTTGGCTGTTTTTTTACCGGACTGGCTATCAGCCAAATTCTCCCCTTTTTGCCGCTGTACGTTTCCCAACTGGGCGTGACCTCGCATGAAGCGTTATCCATGTGGTCGGGGCTGACCTTTAGCGTCACTTTTCTGGTGTCGGCGATCGTCTCGCCGATGTGGGGGAGCCTCGCCGACCGCAAAGGGCGCAAGCTGATGCTGCTGCGCGCCTCGCTCGGCATGGCTATCGCCATTTTACTCCAGGCCTTCGCCACCAACGTCTGGCAGCTGTTTATCCTGCGCGCGGTGATGGGGCTGACTTCCGGCTATATTCCTAACGCCATGGCGCTGGTGGCGTCTCAGGTTCCGCGCGAGCGTAGCGGCTGGGCGCTGAGCACGCTGTCGACGGCGCAGATCAGCGGGGTGATTGGCGGGCCGCTGCTCGGCGGTTTCCTGGCTGACCATGTCGGTTTGCGCGCCGTATTTATCATCACCGCGATTTTGCTCACCGTAAGCTTCCTGGTAACGCTGTTTCTGATTAAAGAGGGCGCCCGCCCGCAGGTTAGCAAGGCGGAGCGGCTGAGCGGTAAGGCGGTGTTTGCCTCGCTGCCCTATCCGGGGCTGGTGATCAGCCTGTTTTTCACCACCCTGGTGATTCAGCTCTGCAACGGCTCAATCGGCCCGATTCTGGCCCTGTTTATCAAGTCGATGGCGCCGGATAGTAATAACATCGCCTTTCTCGCGGGGATGATCGCCGCCGTGCCGGGCGTATCGGCGCTGATTTCGGCGCCCCGTCTGGGGAAATTGGGTGACAGAATCGGCACCTCGCGAATTCTGCTGGCGACGTTGTGCTGCGCGGTGGTGATGTTCTTTGCCATGTCGTTCGTTACGACCCCATTCCAGCTTGGCGTCCTGCGCTTTCTGCTCGGTTTTGCCGATGGGGCGATGCTGCCGGCGGTGCAAACGCTTCTGCTGAAGTACTGCAGCGACAGCGTCACCGGGCGTATTTTCGGTTATAACCAGTCGTTTATGTATCTCGGCAACGTGGCCGGGCCGCTGATCGGCGCGTCGGTCTCGGCCATGGCCGGTTTCCGCTGGGTGTTTATCGCCACGGCGATTATTGTGCTGATCAATATCTGGCAGCTGGCCATCATGCTGCGCCGCAGCCGCCGTACCGCGGCTTAATCCCTTCTTCTTCTGCCTGGCCGGTATTTGCGTCACAGCGTCAATGCCGGCCTTTGTATTCCTTAATCTTCAAATGTATCACCGATCACAAAACGATCATTTTCCCTTCTCACCCTCTTCTATTCGTAACTGTTACGCGTATACAGTTACGCGTAACAGTTATTGAAAAAGAGGTTTTATGCGAAATTTATTCGATTTGTCAGGGAAACGCGCGCTGATCACCGGCTCTGCTCAGGGGATAGGCCATCTGCTGGCCGGCGGCCTCGCCGAGTACGGCGCGGAGATAGTCATTAACGACCGGACGCAGGAAAGAGCAGACCAGGCGGCGCAGGCGCTGGTGGCGCAGGGCTTTCGCGCGGTAGGGTACGCCTTTGACGTCACCCAGGCGGCGCAGGTCGAGCAGACGATAGCCCGCATCGAAGAGGAGGTCGGCGCAATTGATATTTTAATTAATAACGCCGGGATCCAGCGGCGTTTCCCTTTTACCGAGTTTCCGGAGGAGGAGTGGGACAACGTTATTGAGGTCAACCAGAAGGGCGTTTTTCTGGTATCGCAGCAGGTGGCGAAATATATGATGGGCCGCCGCGCGGGAAAAATAATTAATATTTGTTCGATGCAGAGCGAACTGGGACGTAAAACAATTACGCCTTATGCGGCCTCAAAAGGGGCGGTTAAAATGCTTACCCGCGGCATGTGCGTTGAGCTGGCCGAATATAATATTCAGGTTAACGGTATCGCGCCGGGATATTTTGCCACCGAGATGACGACCGCCCTGGTCAACGATGAGGCGTTTTCCGCCTGGCTGTATCAGCGCACGCCGGCGGCGCGTTGGGGAAAACCGGAAGAGCTGATTGGCGCCGCGGTGTATCTGGCCTCGTCGGCGGCAAACTTTGTTAACGGTCATTTGCTGTTTGTGGACGGCGGAATGCTCGCCGCTGTCTGAATCATTTCACGTCCTTCGGGCGGCAGCGTGCCCGCGCTGCCAGAAGGACGGCGTATTTAACTCGTGTGAAGATATTGATATCTGAGGATGGCTTATGCATATGCTCGCGAAATTACCCGCGCGTCGCTGGTGGTATTTAATGCCGATTATATTTATTACCTATAGTCTGGCCTACCTTGACCGCGCGAATTATGGTTTTGCCGCTGCGGCGGGAATTGAAAGCGATTTGGGTATTACCAAAGGAACGGCGTCGCTGATTGGCGCATTATTTTTTCTCGGTTATTTCTTTTTCCAGGTTCCCGGTGCGATATATGCGGTAAAACGCAGCGTGCGGAAAATGATTTTCTGCAGCCTTATTTTATGGGGATTCTGCGCGGCGGCCACCGGATTCGTCAGCAATATTCCGATGCTGATGGCGATTCGCTTTACGCTTGGCGTGGTGGAGGCGGCGGTGATGCCGGCGATGCTGATTTATATCAGCAACTGGTTTACTAAAACCGAGCGTTCACGCGCTAATACTTTTCTGATCCTCGGGAACCCGGTGACGGTGCTGTGGATGTCTATCGTTTCCGGCTATCTGATTCAGGCGTGGGGCTGGCGCGAAATGTTCATCATTGAAGGCATTCCGGCGGTGCTGTGGGCGGTATGCTGGTGGATACTGGTGCGCGATAAACCGTCCGAGGTTTCCTGGCTGAACGAGCAGGAAAAAGAGACCCTGCAGAAGGTGATGGACAGCGAGCAGAGCCATATCAAGCCGGTGCGCAACTACGGTGAAGCGCTGCGCTCGCGCAATGTGATTATGCTCTGCGCCGTACACGCGCTGTGGAGCATCGGCGTCTACGGTTTCATGATGTGGATGCCGTCGATTCTGAAAAACGCCGCGCAGATGGATATCGTGGCGGTGGGCTGGCTGGCGGCGGTGCCGTACCTGGCGGCGATTATCCTGATGCTGACGGTCTCCTGGCTGTCGGATAAGTTCCAGAATCGTAAGCTGTTTATCTGGCCGCTATTGCTGATTGCCGCTATCGCCTTCTTTGGCTCGTGGATGGTGGGCAACCAGGCGTTCTGGTTATCCTATGCGCTGCTGGTTATTGCCGCGGCCTGCATGTATGCGCCCTACGGGCCGTTCTTCGCGCTTATTCCTGAACTGCTGCCGCGCAACGTTTCCGGCGTATCGATGGGGTTAATCAACAGCTTCGGCGCGCTCGGCGCTTTCCTTGGCGCGTGGCTGGTGGGGTATCTGAACGGGATAACCGGCGGGCCGGGGGTATCCTATACCTTTATGGCCGTCGCGCTGTTATCGTCCGTCGTGCTGATGTTCAACGTGCGCGCTAACCCGCAATCTTCTTCCCCGGCGGTGGCAAAAAGGGTTGTCGGCTAACATAAACCGCCGCTGCTGTGGTAAGGTTCTCTGCGAGCACATAAGTCGTTTGTCGTAGAGAACCTGATGAAAAACAACCGGATGACATTGCAGGATATCGCTAATCTGGCGGGGTTGAATAAAATGACGGTCAGCCGTTATTTACGCGACCCCGGCCAGGTTTCTGAGCGCAGCCGCGAGCTGATTTCAAAGGTCATGGAAGAGAACAACTATATCCCCAACCGCGCCCCGGAAATCCTGCTTAACGCCCGCAGCAAAACGATTGGCGTGCTTATTCCCTCCTTCCGCAACCAGATTTTTGCCGATGTGCTGGCCGGCATCGAGTCGGTGACCTCCGCGCACCAGTACCAGACCCTGATTGCCAACTATGAATATGACCCGCAGCGCGAAGAGCGCGAAGTGCTCAACCTGCTCTCTTACAACATCGACGGGCTGATTTTGACCGGCAAGCAGCACAGCGATCGCATGGTGCAGTACGTGCGCGCCAGCGGTATTCCCGTCGCTGAACTGATGGACTTTGGCGGTCAGCAGCTGGATATCCAGGTGGGCTTCGATAACGAGAAGGCGGCGTGGGACATGACCCACGCTTTCCTTGAGAGCGGCAAACGGGCGATCGCCTTTTTTGGCTCCATGGACGATCCCCGCGATTTAAGCCGTTTTCACGGCACTGAACTGGCGCTGGCGGAGCACGGTCTGAAGGCGTATCACATGGCGCCGAAGACGATCTCCTCGGTTGCGCTGGGTCGGCAGATGTTCCTGCAGATGCAGCAGTCGCGCCCGGATATTGACGCCATTTTTTGTACCAACGACGACCTGGCGGTGGGCGTGCTGCTCGAGTGCCAGGCGCAGGGGAAAGCCGTCCCCCAGGAGATGGCCATTGCCGGTTTTCACGGCCTCGAAATTGGCCGGGCGCGGCTACAAAAAATAGCCAGCGTCATTACCCCACGTTATGACATCGGTAAAACCGCGAGCGAAATACTTATTGCGCGCCTGGCCGGTAAAGACGCGCCGGACAGCGTTAATCTGGCCTACCAGATATATTATGGCGATACGTTATAGTTATCGATAGAATAGCGATATTCCGTTTTATTCTTATTTGTTAATTTTGGTTATGACGCTTATTAATCCCTCGTTGAGTAAACTCCTGGAGGGATTGACAATGAGCAAAACGTTTCGCTTGTTATTCATTGACGTGTCGATCCTTTTTAAAAAATAATGGTGGAAACCGACGGCTAATCTATGACATAAATAGCAGACTACGGACCTCGCATAAGGATAAAGCGCTGTGAAGAATCTCATTGCTGAGCTACTGGTTAAACTCGCCCAAAAGGAAGAAGAATCGAAGGAACTGACGGCGCAGGTGGAGGCGCTGGAAGTGGTGGTGACTGCTCTGCTACGCCACATGGAGCAGGGCGCCCAGCAGGCGCTGATCAGCGATATTGAGCAGGCCATCGACGAGGCCAGCCCCGGCCCGCTGGTCGACGACCGCGATACCCAGCTATTGCAGCAATATATAAAGAAGCTGTTACGGCATCCTCGTAGTTAGTTTTGTGACAAGGTATGGATGCTGTCATTTTACTGTCACATCGCTTTTATACAGTCTCCCTCGTTTTGTTTTTTAAAGTATTTTTTACATGGAGACGATAAAAGTGAAATTAAGCGCCTTGTTTATTGCCCTGATACCTCTGTTGGGCTCCCCGATTATTCACGCTGAAACAACAACCGCACCGGTTCTGGAAAATCGTGCCGCGCAGGGCGATATCACCACGCCGGGCGGAGCGCGTCGTTTAAGCGGCGACCAGACCGAGGCGCTGCGCGCTTCGTTAATCAATAAACCGGCTAAAAATATTATTTTGCTGATTGGCGACGGAATGGGCGATTCAGAAATTACCGCCGCGCGAAATTATGCAGAAGGGGCGGGCGGATTCTTTAAAGGGATTGACGCGCTGCCGCTGACCGGCCAGTACACCCACTATTCGCTGGATAAGAAAACCGGCAAGCCGGATTATGTGACTGACTCCGCCGCTTCCGCTACGGCCTGGACCACCGGCGTGAAAAGCTACAACGGCGCGCTGGGCGTGGATATCCATGAAAAAGATCATCAGACCATCCTTGAGCTGGCGAAAGCGGCGGGTTTAGCTACCGGTAACGTCTCGACGGCGGAACTGCAGGACGCCACGCCGGCTGCGCTGGTGGCGCACGTCACTTCGCGTAAATGCTACGGTCCGAGCGTAACCAGTGAAAAATGCGCCAGCAACGCGCTGGAAAAAGGCGGTAGGGGTTCCATTACCGAACAGCTGCTGAACGCGCGTCCGGACGTGACGCTGGGCGGCGGAGCGAAAACCTTCGCTGAAACCGCGACGGCCGGCGAATGGCAGGGCAAAACGCTGCACGATCAGGCGGTGGCCCGCGGCTACCAGATCGTCACTGACGTCAGCTCGCTGGCCGCCATTAGCCAGGCCAATCAGGACAAACCGCTGCTCGGTCTCTTCGCGGAAGGCAATATGCCGGTGCGTTGGGAAGGCCCAAAAGCGTCTTATCACGGCAATATCGATAAGCCGGCGGTAACCTGTACGCCGAACCCGAAACGTGACGCATCGGTGCCGACGCTGGCGCAGATGACCGAAAAAGCCATCGATCTGCTGAGCAGCAGTGAGAAGGGCTTCTTCCTGCAGGTGGAAGGCGCTTCTATCGATAAACAGGATCACGCGGCGAATCCGTGCGGTCAGATTGGCGAAACCGTCGATCTGGATGAAGCGGTACAGAAGGCGCTGGAGTTTGCCAAAAAAGAGGGCAATACCCTGGTTATCGTCACCGCTGACCACGCTCACGCCAGCCAGATTATCCCGGCGGATACCAAAGCCCCAGGCCTGACGCAGGCGCTGAATACCAAAGACGGCGCGGTGATGGTCATGAGCTATGGCAACTCTGAAGAAACCTCGATGGAGCATACCGGCACCCAGCTGCGCATTGCCGCCTACGGCCCGCACGCGGCCAACGTGGTGGGGCTAACCGATCAGACCGACCTGTTCTATACCATGAAGGCCGCACTTAATCTGAAATAACCTGACGCCGGTGACGAATTTTCGTTACCGGCTGGTTTTTTCTCCATCAGCGACCAGACTTACAGAGATCCACTCATAGAGGATGGTGCGATGAAAATAACATTACTTGTGACCCTACTTTTTGGCCTGGTATTTATGACAGCGGTGAGTGCCGCGGAAAAAGAGTTAACCCCCCAGCAGCAAAAGATGAGCGTGTGTAATAAAGAAGCGTCGTCGAAGTCGCTGAAAGGGGATGAGCGTAAAACGTTTATGAGTAGCTGCCTGAAGAAAGATGGCGCCGCGCAGGACGGTAAGGGGCTAACGCCTCAGCAGCAGAAGATGCGCGAGTGCAACGCTCAGGCGACCCAGCAGTCTCTGAAAGGAGACGATCGCAGCAAATTTATGAGCGCCTGCCTGAAAAAACAGGTGTAAGAAATAAGCGGGTGAGGGAAACCTCACCCGCTATTCGCTATTTCAATCAGGAACGGCTGAGCTTCTCTGATTTTTCCATGCATTTCACCATCGCTTCGATGACGGCCGAGCGGAAGCCTTTCTCTTCCAGCACGCGCACGGCTTCGATCGTGGTGCCGCCCGGCGAGCACACCATATCCTTCAGCGCGCCCGGATGCTCTCCGCTCTCGAGCACCATTTTAGCTGAACCCATCACCGCCTGGGCCGCGAATTTATAGGCCTGAGCGCGCGGCATTCCGCCAAGCACGGCGGCGTCCGCCATCGCTTCGATAAACATAAAAACGTAGGCCGGCGCGGAGCCGCTGACGCCAACCACCGGGTGAATCATTGGCTCGGCAATGATTTCCGCCTGGCCAAAGCAGCGGAAAATGGTCAGGATTTCTGCGGTTTCTTCGGCGCTCACCAGCGCGTTCGGCGTGACCGACGTCATCCCCGCGTTGACCAGCGAAGGCGTGTTGGGCATCGCGCGGACTATTTTGCGATCGTGACCCAGGGCTCGCGCCAGCTGATCGAGCGTCACGCCTGCGGCGATAGAAACCACCAGCGAGTCTTTATTCAGGCTGGAGGCGATGTCGCTGAGGACTTTAACCATCACGCCCGGCTTCACGGCGCCAAAAACGATATCCGCCACCTGGGCCACTTCCTGCGCGCTTTGCGCCGCATTAATGCCGTACTGGTCGTGCAGGGCCGCCACTTTGTCCGGCGACGGGGTGTAGACCCAGATTTGACCCGGCTGAACCTGTCCGCTGGCGATCAGGCCGCCCAGAATGGCCTTGCCCATATTGCCGCAGCCGATAAAGCCGATTTTCTTCTCCATCACCAATCCCCTTTGCTTGTTTTATCGTTAGCTACATAGCTTATCATCTTGTTGCTTTCGCGGAAGGCAAAAGCAGGTGACAATACGGCCTCTCTTTTTGGTCGACAGGAGCCGCAATGGCTATTTGGGTTGATGCGGACGCGTGTCCGAACGTCATTAAAGATATTTTGTTCCGCGCCGCCGAGCGCACGCAAATCTCGCTGACGCTGGTCGCTAACCAGCCGCTGCGCGTCCCGCCGTCGCGCTTTATCCGCACGCTGCGCGTGGCGCAGGGGTTTGACGTGGCGGATAACGAAATCGTTCGTTTATGCGAGCCGGGAGATTTGGTGATTACCGCCGATATTCCGCTGGCGGCGGAAGTGCTGGAGAAAGGCGGGGCGGCGCTGAATCCGCGTGGAGAACGCTACAGCGAGGCGACTATTCGCGAGCGGCTGACGATGCGTGATTTTATGGAAACGATGCGGGCCAGCGGCGTGCAGACCGGCGGCCCGGATAGCTTATCCCAGCGCGATCGCCAGCAGTTTGCCGCCGCGCTGGAGAAATGGCTGTTAGAGGTCAAACGCCCGCAGGCTTAAACCCAGCTGTCGTCGTCGCTGCCAAAATCATCGTTGCCGAAACCGGCGTCAAAGTCGGAGTCATAGTCGTTGTTGTCGGCAAGGAACTGCCCGTCATCCTGGCGGAAGGTATCGTCAGCGACGCTGCTGTCCTGCGCCTGGCTGAGATCCGGCTGCGGTTTATCTTCGATAATATTGACGATCTCCTGCGGATGCGAGCCGCTAAACATATTGGTCAACATATTGCCCAACACTACGCCGCCCGCGACGCCTGCCGCCGTTTGCAGCGCGCCGGCCATAAAGCCGCCGCCGCTGCGCGAGGCCTGAGGCGCGTAGTTCTGCTGTTGCGCCTGCGGGGCGTACTGAGGCTGGGCGCTGGCCTGTGGTCGGCCATACTGCTCTGCGCCAGGAATCGGATCGGAGCCGCGAGACTGCCCGCCGCCAAACAGGCCGGAGAGAAATCCGCCGCTGCTCGGCTTCGCGGCCTGAAGCTGAGTGACCTGGCTTTCCAGCGCCTGAATACGGTCGTTAAGCTGTTTGATCGCCGCTTCCTGAATCAAAATCGTCTGCGCCATATAGTAAGGGGCGAACGGCTGCTCTTTGATGTGCCCGGCAATCCGCTCCTCAGCGCTGGCATCGCGCGATGCGCTGCGGCTCTCGGCCTCTTTTAACCGGGAAAACAGTCCATCGATAAGGCGTTGCTCTTCAGATTGCATACTACATACCTCTGTCATACTGATTGATTAGCCTCAGATTCGCTCCGAAGCACTCGTCTTGTAAATATGCGGCAGCGTAAAGCTGTGCAGAAATGTGTTACTGTTTACGCCAGACTGCGAACAAAAAATAACTTTTGTACAAAAGTAAAGCTGGCATAACACCAAATGCAATGATAAGTTTACATGTAAAGTCCTTTCTAATACTAAGGTAAAAGGGTTTGCAGATGGTGTGTAACGTTTATTTTACGGTTAACGTCAGGTAAGTTTGCGGTACCATTGTTTCTCTTTTCGCTTTCATTTATCCGCGGTACGCGGAACCAAGGGGTCTTCGGTAATGACACAGCTAATATTTCTTGTCGGGCCTCGCGGCTGCGGTAAAACGACCGTCGGTCACGCGCTGGCGAAAGTTCGCAGCTTTAAGTTCGCCGACACGGACCATGAGCTGCAGGAGCATGAGCAGCGCACGGTAGCGGCGATCGTCCAGCAGGAGGGCTGGGAACGCTTTCGTGCTCTGGAAACGCAGGCGTTAGAAAGAGTCGCGCAACCTGCAACCATCATCGCCACCGGCGGCGGCATTATACTCAGCGAATATAACCGTCAGTTTATGCGGGAAAATGGTGTCGTGATCTATCTTGAGGCTTCGGTTTCCGCGCTGATTGACCGTCTTGAAGCCTATCCGAAGGCTGAACAGCGCCCGACGCTGACCGGCAAGCCCATCCGCGAGGAAGTGGGTGAGGTGCTGGCGCAGAGGGAAGCGCTATATCGCGCGGCCGCGCATCATATTATTAACGCCACCGCGTCGCCGGATGAGGTCGTGGAACAGATTATGGCGACCGTCTGCGGTGTGAGCTATACCAGTTAAGACTTTGCCTGGGGAAAACGGATCGGCAGCGCCTATACTTTAAAGCTCTTAAGGTAAAAAAAGGAAACGCTATGCCGACCAGACCTCCATATCCAAGGGAAGCGCGTGTTGTCGCCGTTGAAAAAGGCCCGCAGGGCCAAACGGTCACCTGGTATGAACTGCGCGCTGACCATCCGACGCCAAACTCCCTCATCAGTGAACACCCTACTGAACAGGAAGCGTTGGACGCCAAACGGCGCTACGAAGATCCTGACAAGTCTTAATTCCCCCATTCATGTCCGGGATTGGCTCTGAAAAGATCGCTACCGGACATGCATCACATTTTTAATTTATTAACCGTACTAATGATTACCTAAGGTACGGATTTTCTGGTGCGTTTTTGACGCTTCTGGAATCTTTACATTCCACAATAGCCGTAACCTGCTACGCTTCTCGACGGTTGCTTTTGGTCACCAGGGGGCAGAAGTCGTCAATAGAAGCCTGTTTTGAAACAGCGGTTGTGAAAAGGTACATGATATGAGTAGTGCATCGATGGCAATTTTGACCATTGGGGTAGTACCGGTGGCGGAGATGTTACCGCTTTTAACTGAACATATCAGGGAAGAACAGATCGACCACATTAGCCTGTTAGGCAAAATGGCGCGCGAAGAGGTGATGCGGGACTACGGCATTGAGCCCGGCGATGAGATGCTATTGACCTTGCTTAACGACAATGAAATCGCGCAGGTCTCGCGGCAGAAGGTTGAACGTGTTTTACGTAGCGTCATTGCGATGCTCGATAAACAAGATTACGACCTGATATTACTCATGAGTACCCATCCCTTTCGTGGATTTACGGCGAATAATGCGATCCTGCTTGAGCCGCAAAGGATTATCCCGCCGCTGGTTGCCTCGATTGTCGACGGTCATCAGGTGGGGGTCATTGTGCCGGTTGAAGAGATTTTGCCGATGCAGCGGGATAAATGGCAGGTGTTAGAAAACACCCCGCTGTATGCCATCTCCAACCCGGTTAGCGGTAGTAAAGAGAATTTACTGTCTGCGGGCAGGGAGCTGATTGAGCAAGGCGCGGATGTACTGATGCTGGATTGTCTTTGCTACCACCAGCAGCATCGCGACATATTACAAAAGGCGCTGGATATCCCGGTTCTGTTGTCAAATGTGCTGGTTTCGCGACTGGCGGCAGAACTATTAGTTTAACCTGATGTAACACGTTAATTTTACGTGACAGGGGCAAGGAGCGCCCCCTATATTGTGCCTTCAACACAAGATCATAAGGGCGAGTTTATGCTTCAAAGCAATGAATACTTTGACGGAAAAGTAAAATCTATCGGCTTCACCAGCAGCAGCACCGGCCGTGCGAGCGTGGGCGTGATGGCGGAAGGGGAATATACCTTTGGCACCGCGCAGCCAGAAGAGATGACCGTAGTCAGCGGCGCGCTGAACGTACTTCTGCCGGGGGAAACCGAGTGGAAAGTCTACGCCGCCGGGGAAGTATTCAACGTACCGGGGAATAGCGAGTTTCATTTGCAGGTGGCTGAGCCGACGTCTTATCTTTGCCGCTACCTGTAACGTCAGCTTCCTTCCTGCGCTGGCAGGAAGGAATTCACCACCCGATTAGCGCTGCGCTTCGCCGCCTAACCCTTCCACCAGATTCTGAATCAGCGCGGCCAGTTCGCCGGTCATCAGAATAAAGTCCGCGTCAAAACGCTGAGCAAAATCTTCCCGGTCGATATCTTCATTCTGGTCCCGCAGTTCGTCGCAGAACTTCAGGCGTTTAATCGAACCATCATCGCACATCAGGAACTGAATGCGCTGCTGCCAGTCGAGCGCCAGCTTGGTCACGACCTTACCGGCTTCAATGTGTACGGCGATCTCGTCGCTGACCAGATCCTGTTTTTTCGCGCGGATCACGCCGCCGTCTTCCAGCATCGCTTTTAGCTCAGCTTCGTCCAGCAGCTGGAAGCCCTGAGCAACGGCACCGGAGCGCACCCACTCGGTGAGCGTCAGTTCGATCGGGGTTTCCAGCGCTAGCGGGACTACCGGCAGCGAGCCGAGGGTTTTACGCAGCAGCGCCAGGGTATCTTCCGCTTTTTTGGCGCTCGCGCAGTCCACCATGATCAATCCGTTGACGGTATCGATCCACATCATGGTCTGGCTGAAGCGGCTGAAGGCGCGCGGCAGCAAAGAGTGCAGGACTTCATCTTTCAGCGAATCTTTTTCGGTCTTTTTCAGCTTGCGGCCCTGCTCGGCTTCCAGCTTGAAGATCTTTGCTTCCAGCGCCTGTTTGATCACCGGAGACGGCAGGATCTTCTCTTCTTTACGCGCGCAGATAACGATCTGGCCGTTTGACGTATGCGTCAACGCGTCGCTGTGCGATCCCATCGGCGGTACCCAACCGGTTTTGGCCATATCCTGGCTGCCGCAAGGGGTAAAGGTCAGCTCGGCCAGCTGTTTTTCCATCTCCTCGGCGCGCAGGGAAATGTCGCGGCTGAGACGATAAACCATTAAATTTTTGAACCACAGCATGATAATTTCCACGGCTTAGTCGTTAAATCCAGCGGGCATGATAGCGAATTGTCGCTATGCTTGCATTGTTAATCGGGGGAGGAATTCACAGTGCGCATTGGCATTGATTTAGGCGGAACCAAAACGGAAGTCATCGCGCTGAGCGACCAGGGAGAGCAGCTATTTCGTCATCGCCTGCCTACGCCGGGGGGCGATTATCGCCAGACGATAGAGACGATTGCCTCGCTGGTAGAGATGGCCGAGCAGGCCACCGGGCAGAGCGGCACGGTCGGCATCGGCATCCCCGGGTCGATTTCGCCCTATACCGGCGTGGTAAAAAACGCTAACTCAACCTGGCTTAACGGTCAGCCGTTTGATAAAGATCTGAGCCAGCGTCTGCAACGGGAAGTGCGTCTGGCCAACGATGCCAACTGCCTCGCGGTGTCGGAAGCGGTAGACGGCGCGGCGGCCGGGGCGCAAACGGTATTTGCGGTGATTATCGGCACCGGCTGCGGTTCAGGGGTGGCGCTCAACGGTCGCGCCCATATTGGCGGCAACGGTACGGCGGGCGAGTGGGGGCATAATCCGCTGCCGTGGATGGATGAAGACGAACTACGCTATCGCGCTGAAGTGCCGTGCTACTGCGGCAAGCAGGGCTGCATTGAAACCTTTATCTCCGGCACCGGCTTTGCGACCGATTACCGTCGGTTGAGCGGGCATCCGCTGAAAGGCAGCGAGATTATGCAGCGCGTCGGCGAGCGGGATCCTGTGGCGGAACTGGCGCTGAGCCGCTATGAGACGCGGCTGGCGAAGTCGTTGGCGCACGTGATTAACATCCTCGACCCGGACGTTATTGTGCTTGGCGGGGGAATGAGCAACGTTGACCGACTGTATCAGACGGTGCCGAATCTGCTGAAACCGTGGGTCTTTGGCGGCGAATGCGAGACGCCGATTCGCAAAGCGGCGCATGGCGATTCCAGCGGCGTACGCGGCGCCGCCTGGTTATGGCCGCTGTAATCATCAACCCGCTGCGCGGCCTCAACGGCGCAGCGGGTTACCGCTCCGGGATCTCCTCAAGAGCAGAGTAAATCGCCAGCCCTCGTTTTTTGCCTTCCTCAATATCCAGGTCCGCTCCCCGGGATTCGCCCGGCATACGCAAAATAGCGTCGCAGCGGCTAATTAAACGGTGAGCGACGGGGTAGAGATACTCTTCGCTAATCGCATCGCCAATTGTTTTGGAGCCCGCCGCTTTAGCGACGGGTAACGCCAGCCATTCGCCGACCACGGGAATATGCCCTTTCTGGTAAACGCGTAGCGCAACCTGGGCCATATTGTGCAGATTAGCCTCGATAAGTTCCGCGCGATTGTTGGTGCCGCTGCGTACCGGGCCGGCGATCAAAATAAGTAAACTTTGCATATTTATGACCTTCTTGATGCGTGAATGGGAATGCTATTGAAGGCTTCCTTCCCGTTGTCCGTTCCGTCATAGACTATTTTTATGCATGAATTTGCACGAAAGCAAATGAAAACGACCTTTGATAAGCTGATAGATAAAATATCATGCATATTCGTGCATAATCAAGATCAATCGTGAATGGGATGGCAATGAGTACTACGCCGGGCCGTTGGAAGCGCGTCATTTCTCAGGGTGCGGCGATCTCTCCCCGCGGGGAGAGATCTTCAGGGAAGGAGTGGAGGGGGAGAATTACTCAACGGCGAAAGCTTTATCGAGGCGGCTATAGCCCAGCCCGTTGATTTTTTTAACTTTAATTTGCACAGGGATGCGCTCTTTCATCGCTTCGACGTGGCTGATGACACCGATAATTTTGCCGCTGGCGTTAAGCGCGTCCAGCGCGTCCAGCGCGGTATCCAGGGTTTCGCTGTCCAGCGTGCCGAAACCCTCGTCGAGAAACAGCGAGTCTATCCGCGTTTTATGGCTGACCAGGTCGGAGAGCGCCAGCGCCAGGGCCAGGCTGACGAGGAAGCTCTCGCCGCCGGAAAGGGTCCGTGTATCGCGCACCGCGTCCGCCTGCCAGGTATCGACCACCTCCAGCTCCAGCGCATCGCTGGCTTTGCGTTGCAGCAGATAGCGGCCGTGCAGGCGGTTAAGCTGGTGGTTGGCCAGCCATACCAGGTTATCCAGCGTCAGGCCTTGCGCAAACTTACGGAATTTGTCGCCCTCTCGGGAGCCGATAAGCGAGTTCAGCCACCCCCAGTCTTCCACTTCCTGGGCCGCGCGTTCCATCTGCAGGCGTAACAACTGCTGGCGCTGCTGGTTTTCGGCATTCTGCTTCAGCTGCTGGCGAATCTCTCCCTGGCGGGCGCTGTTTTCCCGCAGCAGCGAGGTCAGCTGCTGAAGCTTGTCTTGTAGCTCTTCAGGTGGCTGGCCGATGTCCGCGTCCGCCGGCGGCTGCTGGCTATGGTTCACCAGCGCCTCGCGGGCCCGCAGCGCCAGCGCCTGATTCTGCTGGAGCGCGTTTTCCAGCGTCTGCTTCAGGCGTTCAAGGCGCTGGCGCGTCTCTTCATCAAGCAGCGCGGCGAGAAACGCCTGCCGATCGGCGAACGGGCTGGCGGCCAGCGCCGCGCTGAACTGCGCTTCGCTCTCTTTCAGCTGTGCCTGCTGCTGGCTCTCCTGCTGCCCCAGGGTTTGCCACTGGCTCTGGAGCGAGAGGCAGTCGTCATGCACCTGGCGCCAGCTGTCCAGCGGCGCGGGTTCCGCCGCTAAGTCCGTTTCCGGCAAAGCCTCCAGTAGCGGAGCCAGCTGTTGGATCTGTTCCTGCAGGGCGAGCCGTTCATTCTGTTTGGCCTGCCAGCCGCGGGTCTCTTCTTCCCGCTGCGCCAGCCAGCCGGCGGCCTGCCCGACAGCCGGTAAGTCCAGCGCAAATGCGCTCAGCTCCGCCGCCAGCGCAGCGCTGCGCTGCTGTTGTTCCCGCTGTAGCTGCTGGAGCTGCTGCTGGCACTCCTGCTGCTGAGCCTGCCAGGCCAGACGCTGCTGATGCTGATACAGCCGCTGTTCATGCTCCTGCTGCGCGTTTAGCCAGCCCGGAATATCATCCTTTGGCGTCAGGTCAATATTTAATCCGGCGATGGTCTCCTGCCAGCGTGATGTAAGCGCTTGCTCCTGCTGCAGAAGCGATGCTTTCTCGGCGGCCTCTTTTTGCTGCTGCTTGATCAGAGCGTCAAGCTCGCCGCGCGCCAGCGCTCCGGCCTCCGCCAGCTGCTTAACTTCGCGCTCCAGCGCATCGCGCCGCGCCTGGTTTACGCCGGGAACCAGCGCCTGATATTCGGCGACGGCCGGATGCTGCGCGGAACCGCAAAGCGGGCAGGGGGAGCCGGGCTGCAGGCGAGCACGTTCGGTCTCAAGACCGGCAATACGGGCTTCCATTTCGCAGAGGGCTTTCACATCGCTGAACTGCTGATGCTTTTCTTTATAGGCCTGACGGCGCTGAGCCAGCGTGGCTTCCAGCCGCTCCTGCTCCTGCTTACTGGCCTGCCCGGCGGCATCAAGCTGCAATAGCCGCTGGGCCAGCGGCTGCAGCTGACCATGCAGCGCAGCGAGCTGCTGACGCAGAGCGCGGGCCGCAGCGTGCTGCGCGAGCCCGGCGCTAACCTGTTCGGCATCCAGCGTCAGCCCGGCGGGCGGCAGTTCGCCCAGCCTGCGGTGGGTTTCCGCCAGGCGTAGTTGTACCGCGGATTGCTGCTGCGTATCGCGAGCCTGCTGCTGGAAAGCGGCACGCCAGCCGGCCAGCGCGTTGCCCCACAGCTGAAAGCGGTCATGCTCTTTAAGCCATACGGACAGCGTTTGCTGACGGCTGTGAAGTTGCTCATACTGCTGCCGGGCGGCGAGGCGAATACCCGCCCGCAGCCGCAATCGGTCATGTAAGCGAGTATTTACTTCTTCTCTCTGGCGGCGGGTTTGCGCCAGCGCGGCGGTTTGCTCCAGCTGACGCGTCCACTGCGGGCGCAAGCGCTCCGCGGGCTGCGCATTCAGCAGCGCGCTAAGCTGCGGCTGGGCCTGCTCCAGCGCAGATTGCGCTTCGCGTAGCGCGGTTTGAGCCCGCAGATCTTCTGCCGTCAGCTCTTCACGGCGTATCTGCCACTGACGGGCGTTTTGCAACCGGGTTTGTTCGCTAACTTGCTGTTTTTCGTCGGAAGTAAGCGCTTGCAAACTTTGCTGGAGCGCCTGCTGTTGCTCCTCGCTCAGCAGCAGGACGCCGGAGGCCTGCGCCTGGATTTTTTCCAGCTCGACGCGGGCCTGCTTATGTTTTTCAAAGACCTGGGCGGAAATCTGGCCGTAAATTTCGGTCCCGGTGAGCTCTTCCAGCAGCTCGGCGCGCTCCTTCGGTTTGGCGTTGAGGAAGGCGGCGAACTGCCCCTGCGACAGCAGCATTGAGCGGGTGAAGCGGCCATAGTCCAGGCCGGTGAGCGAGGCGGTCAGTTCCAGCTTATCTTTGACCTTATCGGCGAGGATTTTGCCGTCCTCGCAGCGCGCCAGCTCGACGCGCGGAACCTGTAAATTGCCGTCCGGCTGGTTTCGCGCCCGGTTCTGGCTCCAGAAGGCGCGGTAGGCGATGCCTTTGACTTCGAACTCCACTTCCGCCAGACATTCGGCGGTGTCGCGGGTCATCAGATCGTTTTGCGATTGCGACACGCTGCTCAGGCGCGGCGTTTCGTGATAAAGCGCGAGGCAGATAGCGTCCAGCAGGGTGGTCTTGCCGGCGCCGGTTGGCCCGGTAATCGCGAACAGTCCGTTGCTGGCAAAGGGCTCAGCGGAGAAATCGATTTTCCATTCGCCTTTGAGTGAGTTGAGGTTTTTCAGGCGTAAGCTGAGAATTTTCACAGGCGATCCTCACCGTTGAGACTATGCAGCGTTTCATTAAAGAGCTGTTCCAGGCGCTGCTGCTGCGCCTCTTCCAGGGTTTCCAGCGCCAGACGGCGGGCGAAAACGTCCTCCACCTGCAGTTCGCTGAGGGTGACTCGCTGAACGCCCGCCAGAATGCGATCGCGCTGGCTGCGGCTGCGGCGCACCAGCAGCACCTCTACCGGCAGTGTTTCGGTCTGGGCCTGGATTTTCCGTTGGATATCATGCATATATTCATCGCTGGTGATTTCGATATCTAGCCATGCCGCGGGCTGCTGGTCGTTATTCTGCCATTGGTTCAACTGGGCGCTAACGCTGGCGAAATCGCCCTTTAAGACCGCCAGAGGTTGGGTGATGGGCACGATCAGCGGCGTGACGTCCGTCAGGCGGCCAGCGCTAAAGGTCACCAGATTGACGCTTTTGCTTTTCCCTGTTTCGTCAAAGCTCAGCGCAATCGGGGAGCCGCTGTAGCGAATATGCTCGCAGCCGCCGACCACCTGCGCCCGGTGAATATGGCCGAGCGCGATATAGTCGGCGGGCGGAAAGCGGTTCGCCGGGAAGGCGTCGAGGGTACCGATATAAATTTCGCGAACTGCGTCGCTTTTGCTGGCGCCGACGGTGGTTAAATGGCCGCTGGCGATAATCGGCAGCGCCCGGTCGCCGCGCAGTTCGCAGGCCTGCTGGTACTGCTGCTGGTAGTAGTCGCTGATGGCGTTGAGCAACTGCTGCTGCTTCTCGCCGCTGGAGTGCCCGGCCTGGCTGGTCACTAGTTCACGCGGACGCAGGAACGGTACCGGGCAAAAAACCGCCCCCGGCGTACCGTCGCGCAGCGGCAGAATAAAGGGCGCGTGGCCGGCATTGGCCACCACCGTGGTTTTCAGGAACGCAAGAATGTCGCGCGACTCGTTTAGGGTGGCGACCGAATCGTGGTTTCCCGCCAGCACCACCAGCCGACAGCCGGTCTGCTGCAGCTGAACGACAAAGCGGTTATACAGCTCGCGCGCGTAGCTCGGCGGCGAGCCGGTATCAAAAATATCGCCCGCGACAATAATGGCGTCAACATCATGCTCCTGCGCGCTGGCCAGCAGCCAGTCGAGAAACGCCTGATGTTCGGCGGCGCGACTTTTGCTGTAAAAATTTTGCCCAAGATGCCAGTCAGAGGTGTGAAGGATGCGCATAGTTGTTCCATAGCGAAAAAGCGTAAGCGGCATTATATACCCGTCATACTTCAAGTTGCTTATGTGTTGGCTACGCGCGCTCACCTCAACCATCTGGTTACCTGTGCTTGTGGGGCTGACGCTAAGCCACGTGAATTATTGAGGGAATAACGCCGCTCTTCGGTGAGTTAAGTCCGTGTCACAATGCGAAATCCGCGTTCATCTGGCGGTCATTTTTTTCATAAATCTGTCATAAATCTGACGCATAATGGCCGCGCACTTCTATACTGATGGCTAAAAAATACAGGGTAAATAATGGCGAGAAGAATTCTGGTCGTTGAAGATGAAGCTCCAATCCGCGAAATGGTTTGCTTTGTTCTGGAGCAAAACGGCTTTCAGCCCGTCGAGGCGGAAGATTTTGACAGCGCGGTCAATCAGCTCAATGAACCCTGGCCTGATTTAATCCTCCTTGACTGGATGCTGCCGGGTGGGTCGGGTCTGCAGTTTATTAAACAGCTCAAGCGAGAAGCGATGACCCGTGACATTCCGGTGGTGATGCTGACCGCCCGCGGCGAAGAGGAAGATCGCGTCCGCGGCCTGGAGACCGGTGCGGATGATTACATCACCAAGCCGTTTTCCCCGAAAGAGCTGGTGGCGCGGATTAAAGCCGTGATGCGGCGCATTTCGCCGATGGCGGTGGAAGAGGTGATTGAAATGCAGGGGCTGAGCCTCGACCCTTCTTCGCATCGCGTGATGACCGGCGAAAATCCGCTGGATATGGGGCCGACGGAATTTAAATTATTACACTTCTTCATGACGCACCCGGAGCGGGTCTATAGCCGCGAACAGCTGCTGAATCACGTCTGGGGCACCAACGTATATGTAGAAGACAGAACGGTAGACGTGCATATTCGCCGTCTGCGCAAAGCGCTGGAACATAGCGGCCATGACCGGATGGTACAAACGGTTCGCGGTACGGGATATCGTTTCTCCGCCCGTTTCTGAATGCTGACAGGAGTGTGAACCGTGCTGGAACGGCTGTCATGGAAAAGGCTGGCGCTTGAGCTTTTCTTATGTTGTATCCCGGCCCTGATCCTCGGGGCGTTTTTAGGTCATCTGCCGTGGTTTTTATTGGCGGCAGTGACCGGTCTTCTTATCTGGCATTTCTGGAATCTGATGCGCCTGTCGTGGTGGCTGTGGGTCGACCGCAGCATGACGCCGCCGCCGGGTAGCGGCAGCTGGGAACCCCTGCTGTACGGTCTGCACCAGATGCAGATGCGTAATAAAAAGCGCCGCCGTGAGCTGGGAAGCCTGATTAAGCGCTTTCGCAGCGGGGCGGAGTCCCTGCCGGACGCGGTGGTGCTGACCACCGAAGAAGGCGCGATGTTCTGGTGTAACGGCCTGGCCCAGCAGATCCTTAATCTGCGCTGGCCCGACGATAACGGGCAGAATATCCTCAACCTCCTGCGCTATCCTGAATTTGCTAATTACATGAAATACCGCGACTTTTCCAAGCCGCTCAATCTGGTGCTGAATAATGGCCGCCATCTGGAAATTCGCATGATGCCCTATAGCGACAAACAGCTGCTGATGGTGGCGCGCGATGTCACGCAGATGCACCAGTTGGAAGGGGCGCGGCGTAACTTTTTCGCCAACGTCAGCCATGAACTTCGCACGCCGTTGACGGTGCTGCAGGGGTATCTGGAGATGATGCAGGAGCAGGTGCTGGAAGGGGGAACGCGCGAAAAAGCGTTACACACCATGCGCGAACAAACCCAGCGTATGGAAGGCCTGGTGAAGCAACTGCTGACGCTGTCGCGCATTGAAGCCGCGCCGGTACTGGCGATGAACGATAAAATCGACGTGCCGATGATGCTGCGGGTCGTCGAGCGCGAGGCGCAAACGCTAAGCCAGCAGAAGCACGAGCTGCATTTTTCGGTCGATGACTCGCTAAAAGTGCTGGGTAATGAGGAACAGCTGCGCAGCGCGATTTCCAACCTTGTGTATAACGCGGTCAACCATACGCCGGCGGGAACGGTGATTACCGTAACCTGGCAGCGGGCGCCGCACGGCGCGTTGTTCAGCGTCGAGGATAACGGGCCAGGCATCGCGCCGGAGCATATTCCGCGCCTGACCGAACGTTTCTACCGGGTGGATAAAGCGCGTTCGCGGCAAACCGGCGGCAGCGGGCTGGGGCTGGCGATTGTCAAACATGCCGTCAGCCATCACGATAGCCGCCTTGAGATCGAGAGCGCGGTCGGCAAAGGCACCCGCTTTAGCTTCTTATTACCGGAACGTTTAATTGCCAAAAATTAAACCCGGACGGGTGAGTGTCAGCATTCCTTGCCAATGACCAGCTTCGGCTGGTCATTTTCGTTTGCAGCGCCATCACAGCTGCGTAATTAACGAACGTTAGCTGCTTTTTTGTTCGCATGATAAGCCAGATGTTTTCTATCCTTCTGGCTAATGATGCTAATCATTAAAATAGAGTTAGCATAATCATCTGCTTTTGCGATCCCTCCTTGCTTTAAAACGTTATAAGCGTTTAAATTGCCCCCCTACGGTCGCAGACAGACTGTTTTTGCGTGGTAATTCAAAAAACTATTCTTTTCCACGCCGCTTTGGGAGCATATCCCGCTGAGTTTACTGACAATGGCCGCTGTATCATCCCCAGGGGAAAGGCGCGGTATAAATCCGTTTTTACAACACCACATCCACAGGCTGTAATGAATTTATGACCCATCAGTTAAAATCTCGCGACATCATTGCGTTGGGCTTTATGACCTTCGCGCTGTTCGTCGGCGCAGGCAATATTATCTTTCCTCCGATGGTTGGCTTACAGGCCGGCGAACACGTCTGGACCGCGGCTATTGGCTTTCTGATTACCGCCGTGGGTCTGCCGGTGCTAACGGTCGTGGCGCTGGCGAAGGTCGGCGGCGGCGTAGAGAGCCTGAGCACGCCGATTGGTAAAGTCGCCGGTATCCTGCTGGCGGTGGTCTGCTATCTTGCCGTTGGGCCGCTGTTCGCGACTCCGCGCACCGCCACCGTCTCTTTTGAAGTGGGGATTGCGCCGCTGACCGGTGACGGCGCGCTGCCGCTGCTGATTTACAGCGTTATCTATTTTGCGCTGGTGATCCTCGTTTCGCTCTACCCGGGCAAACTGCTGGATACCGTGGGGAATTTCCTCGCGCCGCTGAAGATTATCGCCCTGATTATTCTTTCCGTTGCGGCCATCGTCTGGCCCGCCGGTCCGCTGAGCCACGCGATGGAAGCCTACCGTACCGCGCCTTTCTCGAACGGTTTCGTCAACGGCTATCTGACTATGGATACCCTGGGCGCGATGGTCTTTGGTATCGTGATTGTCAACGCCGCGCGTTCCCGCGGCGTGACCGAAGCCCGCCTGCTGACCCGCTACACCGTGTGGGCTGGCCTGATGGCCGGCGTGGGCCTGACGCTGCTGTACCTGGCGCTGTTCCGTTTAGGTTCAGATAGCGGCACGCTGGTTGAGCAATCCGCTAACGGCGCGGCGATTCTCCATGCTTACGTCCAGCACACCTTCGGCGGCGCGGGAAGCTTTATGCTGGCGGCGCTGATCTTTATCGCCTGTCTGGTGACGGCGGTGGGCCTGACCTGCGCCTGCGCGGAGTTCTTCGCCCAGTACCTGCCGTTCTCCTACCGTACGCTGGTGTTTATCCTCGGCCTGTTTTCGATGGCGGTTTCCAACCTCGGTCTGAGCCACCTGATTCAGATTTCGATTCCGGTGCTGACGGCTATCTATCCGCCGTGTATCGCACTGGTTGTATTAAGCTTTACCCGCGGTTGGTGGCATAATTCGTCCCGCGTTATCGCCCCGGCAATGTTTATCAGCCTGATGTTTGGTATCATTGACGGCATTAAAGCGTCGGCGTTTGCAGATATTATGCCGTCCTGGACCGCGCGTCTGCCGCTGGCGGAGCAGGGTCTGGCCTGGCTGATGCCAACCGCCGTGATGGTGATTCTGGCCGTTATCTGGGATCGCGCAGCAGGACGTCAGGTGACTTCCAGCGCGCACTAACCGACGCTTTACACAGGTGTTTAACCACGGGACTTCAGGTCCCGTGGTTTTTTGTTTTTTTGGTCACCCTCCTTTGTCCTTTGCCCCCGCGAAGTCCAGAGGAGAAAAACGGCATGGAACACGATGGAAAGTAGTAACAAGCTTAAGCGCGGGCTAAGTACCCGGCATATTCGCTTTATGGCGCTGGGGTCGGCAATCGGTACCGGCCTTTTCTATGGTTCGGCTGACGCGATTAAAATGGCGGGTCCGAGCGTTCTGTTGGCTTATATTATCGGCGGCGTCGCGGCCTACATTATTATGCGCGCGCTGGGCGAGATGTCGGTGCATAACCCGGCCGCCAGCTCGTTCTCGCGCTACGCGCAGGATTACCTTGGCCCGCTGGCGGGCTATATCACCGGCTGGACCTACTGTTTTGAAATTCTGATTGTCGCCATCGCCGACGTCACGGCCTTCGGCATCTATATGGGCGTCTGGTTTCCGGCAGTACCGCACTGGGTTTGGGTGCTCAGCGTGGTCCTGATTATCTGCGCCGTCAACCTGATGAGCGTGAAGGTCTTCGGCGAGCTGGAGTTCTGGTTCTCCTTCTTCAAAGTCGCCACCATTATCATCATGATCCTCGCCGGTTTCGGCATCATTATCTGGGGTATTGGCAACGGCGGGCAGCCGACCGGCATCCACAACCTGTGGAGCAACGGCGGCTTCTTCAGCAACGGCTGGCTGGGGATGGTGATGTCGCTGCAGATGGTGATGTTCGCTTACGGCGGCATTGAGATTATCGGTATCACCGCCGGCGAAGCGAAAGATCCGGAGAAATCCATTCCGCGCGCCATTAACTCGGTGCCGATGCGTATCCTGGTGTTTTACGTGGGTACGCTGTTTGTGATTATGTCTATCTATCCGTGGAACCAGGTCGGGACCAACGGCAGCCCGTTCGTCTTAACCTTCCAGCATCTCGGCATCACTTTTGCCGCCAGCATCCTGAACTTTGTGGTGCTGACCGCTTCGCTGTCGGCGATTAACTCCGACGTCTTTGGCGTGGGGCGTATGCTGCATGGCATGGCGGAGCAGGGCAGCGCGCCGAAAATGTTCGCGAAAACTTCACGTCGCGGGGTGCCGTGGGTGACGGTGATGGTGATGACCATCGCGCTGCTGTTCGCGGTCTATCTTAACTATATTATGCCGGAGAACGTTTTCCTGGTGATCGCCTCGCTGGCCACTTTCGCCACCGTCTGGGTGTGGATTATGATCCTGCTGTCGCAGATCGCCTTCCGCCGCCGTCTGCCGCCGGAAGAGGCGAAGGCGCTTAAATTCAAGGTACCCGGAGGGGTAACGACCACGGTGATTGGCCTGCTGTTCCTGGTCTTTATTATCGGGCTGATTGGCTACCACCCCGATACCCGCATCTCGCTGTACGTCGGCTTTGCGTGGATTATCCTGCTGCTGATTGGCTGGCAGTTTAAAACCCGCCGCGAGCGAAAGCTGGCGAAAGCGTAGTCATTTACTTCTCTTTTTGCCGGATACGCTCAGGCTATCCGGCAAGCGATCCCTCCACCCCCGCCATCCTCCCCCAATAATTCTGCCGATGATGAGTCATACGCCAGTACGCTGTGGCAAGGTGTGCCCATTCTGCAAAGAGAGGAATAACAATGTTGAAGGCATGGCACCTCCCGGTTGCTCCGTTTATCAAGGAACAGCAGGAACGACTGATGATTACGCTATGGTTGAGCGGCGACGATCTGCCGCCGCGGGTGACCCTACGCGCGGAAGAGGATAACGAAGAGCTGTCTCTGTCGATGCACCGCCTGCGGCAGGCGCCGCATCCGGGCGTGGTAGCGTGGCGCGGGGAAATCAACCTCGTCAACGGACAGCCGCGTCGACGCTACAGCTTCAAGCTGCTGTGGGCCGATCGCCAGCTGTGGTTCACGCCGCAGGGATTCAACCGCTTTCCGCCGGCGAGGCTGGAGCAGTTTGCGGTCGATCTGCCGGACAGCGGACCGCAGTGGGTGGCCGATCAGGTGTTTTATCAAATTTTCCCTGACCGTTTTGCGCGCAGCCAGTCCCGCGAAGCGGAACAGGATGCGACTTACTACCATCACGCCGCCGGTCACGACATCGTGCGTAAAGCGTGGGATGAACCGTTAACCGCCGAGGCGGGCGGCTCCACCTTTTATGGCGGCGATCTTGATGGTATCAGCGAGAAGCTGCCGTATCTGAAGCAGCTTGGCGTCACGGCGCTGTACCTGAACCCGGTGTTTGTCGCCCCCAGCGTGCATAAATACGATACCGAAGATTACCGCCGCGTTGATCCGCAGTTTGGCGGCGATGCCGCGCTGCTGCGCCTGCGTCACAACACGCAAAAAGAGGGGATGCGTCTGATCCTCGATGGCGTGTTCAACCATAGCGGCGATTCGCATGCCTGGTTCGACCGCCACCAGCGCGGCAGCGGCGGCGCCTGCCATAACGCCGATTCGCCGTGGCGCGACTGGTATAATTTTTCCCCCGAGGGCGTTGCCCACGACTGGCTGGGATACGCCAGCCTGCCGAAGCTGGACTACCGTTCGTCGATGCTGATTGATGAAATCTACGGTGGGGAAGATAGCGTGGTGCGCCACTGGCTGAAAGCGCCGTGGAGCATGGACGGCTGGCGCCTGGACGTGGTGCACATGCTGGGCGAAGGGGGCGGGGCGCGCAATAACCTGCGTCATATCGCCGGCATTACCCAGGCGGCGAAGCTGGAGCGGCCGGACGCTTTCGTGTTCGGCGAGCATTTCGGCGACGCGCGCCAGTGGCTACAGGCCGACGTTGAAGACTCGGCGATGAACTACCGCGGCTTCACCTTCCCGCTGTGGGGCTTCCTCGCGAACACCGATATCTCCTACGATCCGCAGAAAATTGATGCGCAGACCTGCATGGCGTGGATGGACAACTATCGCGCCGGATTGTCGCACCAGCAGCAGCTGCGGATGTTTAACCAGCTTGATAGCCACGATACCGCCCGCTTTAAGTCTCTGCTGGGTAACGATGTCGCGCGCCTGCCGCTGGCGGTGGTATGGCTATTTAGCTGGCCGGGCGTACCGTGCATTTACTACGGCGACGAAGTGGGCGTGGATGGCAATAACGATCCGTTCTGCCGCAAACCGTTCCCATGGGATCCGGCGTTGCAGGATGGCGATCTGCTCGACCTGTACAAGCGGATGAGCAAGCTGCGTAAGGCTCATCAGGCGCTGCGCTACGGCGGCTGCCAGGTGATTTATGCCGAAGATAATGTGGTGGTGTTCGTGCGCGTCTATAAACAGCAGCGCGTGCTGGTGGCGATCAACCGCGGCGAAGCCTGCGAGGTGGTGATAGAGGATTCGCCGCTGCTCGACGTCAACGGCTGGCAGCTGAAAGAGGGCGCCGGCGCGCTGCACGACGGCGTGCTGACGCTACCGGCAATCTCCGCCAGCGTCTGGTTTAGCCGCTAAGCATAGAGCTGGTTCAGACTTTCGCTCCGCAGAATGGCCTCGCGCCACCAGCGCTGGGCCAGCCCGTCATTGCCGCTGCGCCAGGCCATATAGGTGATATCTTTCACGCGACAGGAGATGACGGGTTTTTCGATCAGCTCGCCCTTTTCCAGCCACGGCCGGGCAATATGGCGCGGTAAAAAGCCACAGCCCAGCCCGGCGCGCAAGAGTTCGACTTTACTGGCGAAATCATCCACGCGAATTTGCGGCTGCTCGTCGAGCAGGTTGCTGTTGAGCGGATGACAGTAGCGGGCGCTGTCGCTGATGACTACCGCGCGATGCAGGCTGAGCTGCTTGTTAGTCAGCGGTTGGGTGGTTTCCGCCAGCGGGTGCCCCGGCGCGATGACGAAAATATTGTCCATGGCGCCGAGCATTTTCCACGACCATTCGGCGGACGTAGGCGGTTCATTGATCGCCCCGAGAATAATATCCGCGCCGTTGTGGGTCAGTTCTTCCCACGAGCCCGCAAGGGTATGGTGGGTAAAGTTAAGCCGGGTTTGCGGGTGCTGGGCGTAGAACGCGTCGATCAGCGGCAGCAGCGCGCTGAACGGGAAAGAGTCATCCAGGGCGATAGCCAGATCCCGCTCCCAACCCGCGCTGAGCTGTACCGCCTGTTTTTCCAGATCTTTGGCGGCGTTCAGCAGCAACCGGCCCTTCTCCAGCATCATTCTGCCGGTATCGGTAAATTTTGCCCGGTGCCCGGAGCGATCCAGCAGGGTGATATTCAGATCGTTTTCCAGCTTTTGAATCATGTAGCTCAGCGCGGCAGGGGTTTTAAATAGCGATTCTGCGGCGCTGGCAAAAGATCCATGTTTGTCCAGCGCGTCGAGAATCAACAGGACCTCAAGGTTCAGGCGCATGCGTCAACTTCCGATAAAAAAGAGTGCTCCCGTTTTACCGGAGCGCCCTGTTCAATTCTAGTGAATAATTTAGAACGGTTAACCGTAAAAATTTGATAAACATAATTTCTCTGATCTTGTAATGGTTAATCGAATAGCCATAACTTTTCGCTTTGGAAATAAATAATAAAAAAATCTTTAATAACTCGTTAGAAATTACTGACTATACTCACCATACTTTATCAGTCAGGATCCAGACAGCACAACGGCAACAATAGTGTATTTTTAACTCATTGATTAACAGGATAAGTTATGTCTATTCGTGAACTGATTGATCCCGCTAACTCGGCGCTTATTTTTATTGACCACCAGCCGCAAATGTCTTTTGGCGTGGCGAATATTGATCGTCAGACCCTCAAAAATAATACGGTGGCTTTAGCCAAAGCGGGCAAGATTTTTAATGTTCCGGTGATTTATACCTCCGTAGAAACTAAAAGCTTCAGCGGTTATATCTGGCCGGAACTGCTGGCCGTGCATCCTGATGTGAAACCCATTGAACGTACTTCGATGAACTCCTGGGAAGATGCGGCTTTTGTTGCCGCGGTAAAAGCCACCGGGCGTAAAAAATTGATTATTTCCGCGCTGTGGACGGAAGTCTGTCTGACCTTCCCGGCGCTGATGGCGCTAGATGCGGGCTATGAAGTTTACGTGGTGACAGATACCTCCGGCGGCACCTCGGTTGATGCCCACGAGCGCTCTATTGACCGTATGGTGCAGGCCGGCGCGGTGCCGGTGACCTGGCAGCAGGTGCTGCTTGAGTACCAGCGCGACTGGTCGCGTAAAGAGACCTATGACGCGGTAATGGATCTGGTGCGCGAGCACAGCGGCGCCTACGGGATGGGCGTGGATTACGCTTATACCATGGTGCACGGCGCGCCAGAGCGTAAAGCTTAAATACACTTCATCCTTCACGCTGCCTCTTTGTTGGCTTGGTTTGTCCGCCCCGAAGCAGCATGAATGATTTTGTGTATGGTCATGTATAGCGAATGGCGGCGGACAACCCGCCATTCCCTGAAGCAAGGAACTGTTAATGGCGCAGCAGAAATCGGTGACCCTGGTGATCAGCCATGTGCTTGACCCCGAGCATGGCCAACGTTATGAGGCGTGGCTGGGCAAAATTATGCCGATTGCGGCAGAGTTTCCCGGCCATCTTGGCGCAAACGTCATCCGTCCAGCCCCCGGACAGAATTTATGGAGCGTGATTATTCGCTTCGACACCATTGAGCATCTTTACGCCTGGACCCAGTCGGAGACCCGCCGCCAGCTGGTGGCGGAAATCGCGCCGCTGCTGAGCGAAGGCGACCGAACCGAAGTCCGTACCGAACCGGCCTTCTGGTTTACGCCGCCGGCGGTGAACGTGCGCCAGCCGCGACGCTGGAAGCAATTTTTAATCACCCTGCTGGTGATTTTCCCCAGCACCAACCTGGTGCCGTCGATAACCGGAATACTGTTGCCCTCGCTGAAGGGAAGCCTGTTGCTGCATCTGATCAATGATGCCTGTGTGGTCGCGCTGGTGGTCTGGTTCTGGATGCCCATCGTGACCCGTCTGTTTGCTGGCTGGTTAAAGAAAAACTGAGCCAGCCTCCTGAAGGAGTGCGTTATGTCGCAAACTGCCACACTGATCCTGACCCACGGTCGGGTTCATACTCTCGATCGTCAAAATCCCCTGGCCGATGCGGTGGCGATCGCTGACGGTAAAATTCTCGCCGCCGGTAGCCACGATCGGATCATGAGCTTTGCCGCGGACGGGACGCAAATTATCGATCTTAAAGGCCATACGGTCATCCCGGGCCTGAACGACTCCCATCTGCACCTGATCCGCGGCGGTCTGAACTACAATCTGGAGCTGCGCTGGGAGGGGGTTCCCTCGCTGGCGGACGCGCTGCGGATGCTAAAAGATCAGGCCGATCGCACGCCGTCGCCGCAGTGGGTACGGGTGGTCGGCGGCTGGAGCGAATTCCAGTTCGCCGAACGGCGGATGCCGACGCTGGAGGAGCTTAACGATGCGGCGCCGGATACGCCGGTATTTGTCCTGCATCTGTACGATCGCGCATTGCTAAACCGCGCGGCGCTGAAGGCGGTGGGCTACACCAAAGAGACGCCGGATCCGGCGGGCGGCGAGATCGTTCGCGACGGCAACGGTAATCCGACCGGGATGCTGATCGCCAAACCCAACGCCATGATCCTCTACTCGACGCTGGCCAAAGGGCCGAAGCTGCCGCTGGAACTTCAGGTCAACTCAACGCGGCAGTTTATGCGCGAGCTGAATCGTCTGGGGCTGACCAGCGCCATTGATGCCGGGGGTGGTTTCCAGAACTACCCGGAAGATTATGAAATTATTGAACAGCTGCACGCCAAAGAGCAGATGACCGTACGTATCGCCTATAACCTGTTCACCCAGCGTCCTAAGCAGGAGCTGGAAGATTTTGAGCGCTGGACCGATATGCTCAAGCCGGGACAGGGCACCGATTTTTACCGCGCCAACGGCGCCGGGGAGATGCTGGTGTTCTCGGCGGCGGATTTCGAAGACTTCCTCCAGCCGCGTCCGGATCTGCCGGAAGGGATGGAAGATGAGCTGGAGCGGGTGGTGCGCCATCTGGTTGAACACCGCTGGCCGTTCCGCCTGCACGCGACCTATGATCAATCCATCAGCCGGATGCTCGACGTCTTCGAGAAGGTGAATCGCGATATCCCGTTCAACGGGCTGCACTGGTTCTTCGATCATGCGGAAACCATCACCGAGCGTAATATCGAACGCGTTAAGGCGCTGGGCGGCGGCATAGCGGTGCAGCATCGTATGGCTTTCCAGGGCGAATATTTTGTCGATCGCTACGGGAAAGATGCGGTCAAACATACGCCGCCGGTCGCCAAAATGCTCGAGCTGGAGGTTCCGGTGGGGCTGGGGACGGATGCCACCCGCGTGGCGAGCTACAACCCGTGGACCGCGCTCTACTGGCTGGTTTCCGGGCGTACCGTCGGCGGGATGGCGATGTACGACGACAGCAACCGCCTGCCGCGCGATGTGGCGCTGGAGCTGTGGACCGCGGGAAGCGCGTGGTTTTCCAGCGAGCAGGGTAAGAAAGGGCGCATTGAACAAGGCCAGCTTGCCGACCTGGTGGTGCTCTCTAAAGACTATTTCAGCGTCGCGGAAGAGGAAATTAAGGGGATCGAGTCGGTGCTGACGGTGGTTGACGGCAAAGTGGTGTACGCCGCCGGACACTTCTCGCCGCTGGCGCCGCCGCCCATTCCGGTGCTGCCCGAGTGGTCGCCGGTGGTGAAGGTTCCGGGTCATTACCGTTCCGCGCCGCCGACGGCCGCGAAAATCGGCGCGATCGTGCAAATGCACCAGTGCTGCGGCAGCTGCGGCGTGCACGGACATCAGCATGATATTGCGCGCAAATCGTCGATTCCGGTTGCCGATGAGCAGGCGTTCTGGGGCGTGCTTGGCTGCTCCTGCTTTGCGTTTTAAAACGCCAGGCGCTTACCCGGTGAGGGCGTGACGCCCTCATTTGTGTTTTTCATCTGTCGCGGATAGCGCTGATAAGACAATTTATGTCATTCTGCTCCCTCTTCAACGAGTGAAGGTGGGAACATGGACGATCTGCTGATCTTTGGCGGTGTTATTTTATTCTGCGGGCTGGTGGTTGCGCCGATCGTCGCGATTGTCGCCCTCAGGCGCAGCGCGGCGGTCCGTTTTGAGCTGGCGGCTTTGCGACGTCGGGTTGAGGAGCTTGAGCGACGCGGCGCCGAACAGGCGCCTGCGGCAGAGGCCACCGCCGTCGCGCCGACGACGCCAGCGGCCGCTATCGCGGCTGACGCGATGATGGCGGAGCCCAGTGAGCCTCGGCCGGAGCCGGAGGCTGAAGCCATCGATCCGTGGCGCGCGCAGCCAACGCCGCAGCCAGAGCCAACGGTAAAATCTGCCCCCGAAAGCGAACCGCCTTCCGCGTTTGGCGGAATAATATCGTCACTGGTAGCCTGGTTTATGCAGGGCAACCCGCTGGCGAAGCTCGGGATCCTGCTGCTGTTTCTTGGCCTCTCCTTTCTGCTGCGCTATACCGTGGAACACGCTCTGTTCCCCCTCGAATTACGTCTGGTCGCGGCGGCGCTGTTCGCGGTCGTCCTGCTGGCTGTCGGATGGCGATTGCGGCATAAGCAACCGGTGTACGCCCTGATCTTGCAGGGTGGGGCAACGGGCGCGCTCTATCTCACGGTTTTTGGCGCCTTTCGCCTGTGGCAGATGCTGCCGATGACCCTGGCGTTTGCGCTGCTGGTGGCGATCTGCGCGGCGAGCGTAGGACTGGCGATTGTGCAAAAAGCGCTCAGCCTGGCCATGCTGGCGAGCCTCGGCGGTTATCTTGCGCCGCTGCTGCTCTCTACCGGCGGCGGCAGCCATGTGGCGCTGTTCTCCTTCTATCTTCTGCTGTCGGTCGGCATTCTTGCTATCAGCATCCGCCAGCACTGGCGCGAGCTTAATCTGCTTGGTCTGCTGTTTACCTTTGGCATCGGCGGCCTGTGGGGGCTGAATGAGTATCGGCCAGCGTTTTACCTGAGCTGCCAGCTGTTTTTAATCGCCAATACGCTTATTTTTGGCGTATTGAGCGTGGCGCTGTCGCTGCGGGCGCAGGAAAAAGGTCGTCAGATTATTGACGGCGTGCTGCTGTTTGCGCCACCGCTGGTCGGCTTTGGTATGCAGTACGCCATTACCCGGCACATGGCATACGGGCCGGCGCTCAGCGCGCTGGGCTACGGCGGTTTCTATCTGGCCCTGGCCTGGCTGGCGCTGCGTCGCTACCCCTCTTTAGGGAAGCCGCTAGTGCTGGCGGCGCTGGCGCTCGGCGGTGCCTTTACCACGCTGGCCATCCCGCTGGCGCTGTCGGCTCGCTGGACCGCGATGGCCTGGTCGCTGGAAGGTCTTGGCATCCTCTGGCTGGGGGTGCAACAGCAGCAGCGACGCATGAGCTACAGCGGTACGGCGTTACTGGTACTGGCGGTTGGCAGCGCGCTATGGGCGCAGGCGAATGGCGCCACGCCGCTCTCTTTGCTGCTGATTTTCGCCGTACTCAGCCTGAGCTGGCTGACGGCCGCATGGCTGTGGCGAACCGTTCAGGTGCAGGGCAGTTGGGGGCTGCTTATCGGCGGCCTGTTGTTCTGGATGGTGGCGCTTGTCGGCGCATCGCAGCTGGCGTTGAGTAAAGACGCGCAGATTGTCTTTGGCGTGCTGGCGGCGCTGGCGGCATCGGTGTGGTGCTGGCGCGCGGCCGCCGCGCGTTTGGCCTGGCAAGAGCTGGATGCGAGCAAATGGCTGCTGTGGCCAATGATGCTGATGGTGCTGTTTTACCAGCTCTCCCAGCAGCAGATTTTCGCTGCTGGCTGGCAAAATCTGGCCTGGTGCGCGGCGCTACCCGCGGCGGCGGCCCTGCTCTGGCGTGATGGGCATTCACTGCCGCCACGCCTGAATAAGCTGGCCCACCTGTCGCTGTTGTGGATGATTTTGCTGGCGCTGGCAATGGAGCTGTTTTGGTTTACCCAGGATTTGCCGTGGGGCATGTCGGCCTGGGCGAGCGGATTAATGATGGCGGCGGGCGGGATGCTGATTTTCCTCGTCTCGGAAGCCGTTCATCGGCAAGTATGGCCATTCCGGGTATGGCCTGCGCTGTATGCTTCTCAGGCGATGATACCGGTGGCGGTGGCGCTGGGATGCCTGTTAATGCTGACGAATGTGCAGGATGGCACGGTCTACGGTCAGACCTATTTTCCGCTGATTAACCCGCTGGAAGAGGGCGCCGCTTTCGCGCTGCTGGGGCTGACGATATTTTATCGCGTTTCGCGGCGTTATTTTCCGCTGCAGCTATCGGTATGCCGTCCCTGGCCCATCGTTGCTCTGCTGGCGCTCGGCTTCTGGTGGCTGAATGGCCTGCTGCTGCGCGCCCTGGCCTGGTACGGCGAGGTGGACTGGAGTATCACGCCACTGTGGCATTCGCGTTTAATTCAGACCACTTTCGCTCTGGTCTGGACGCTGGTGGCGCTGACGGTCATGCTGCGCGCGACGCGGCGACTTTCCCGCCGCGAATGGCTATGCGGCGCGGCGTTGTTAGGCATTGTTATTGTGAAACTCATGCTGGTGGATAGCGCAGGCGGCGGCGGGCTGGCGCGGGCTGTTGCGTTTATCGGCGTGGCGATTTTGGTGTTGATCGTCGGGTATTTTTCCCCGTTGCCGCCCAAAGCAGGAGAAAAGAAATGAAATGGATGAAAGCGGTGTTATGCGGCGTGCTGTTGGGCGCGGCGGGGACGGCAGCCAGTAGCGATGAGGCGCGAGAACAGCCTCTGGACTACAGGCAGGGCCTGATGCTGGAAACCAGCGGCGCGTCGCCCTGGTACCGCGTTGAGCTGCCGCCGACGATATATCAGGGGACGGCCTGGCCTGATTTGCGCGATGTGCGGGTATTCAACCATCAGGGAGAGACCGTACCGTTCGCTCTTCAGGCGCAGAAGGTCCAGCCAGCGATGCCTGAGACGATGGCGCTACGTCTATTCCCTCTGCAGATGTCGCTGGTTCCGCCGCGGGAGGAGAGTCGTCGCGGCGTAGAGTCGCTGCTTCTGCGCTCAACCACGGGGATCGAAATTCGCCTGGAAACAGAGGATGTAAAGGCGCTCGGGCAGAGCTATTTACTGACGCTGCCGGTGGATAAGACGGACGCTTTCGCGCTGGCTCAACTGCGGCTGAACTGGGAATCGTTGGCGGCTAACTGGCAGGGGAAAGCGTCGCTGTATTCCAGCCGCGATTTGAAGTACTGGCATCCGGTTCAGGAGGATGCGCCCCTCATGGATCTGGCGCGCGATAACGATCGTTTGAAAATGGACACCATTAGCGCCAGCCTGACCCTCTCGGCGCAAGGTAATCGTTACCTGCTGCTGATCCTCGATGCGCAAAGCAAGGCGCCGGCGTTAAATAGCGTGACGGCCCTGGCGGAACGCAGAGAACCGGAGTCTACGCGCATTGAGCTTAATGCTCAGGCGCACAGGGTTTCAGATGAGGAGGCCGTTTGGCGCTGGGCCCGGCCTCAGCCGCTGACTTCGCTCAGAATATCGTTGGCAGGCGAAGGGGTTCTACCGGTCGAGCTCGCCTGGCGCAGCGGCGAAAATGAGCCCTGGCAGCCGCTGACGAAAACCGTGCTGTATCAGCTGGACGGCAAGCGTTCGGACGATATTCCTCTGTCAGGTCAACCGGTTGAAGCGGTTCGCATCAAGACGATTAATGCCCGCTTATCGGCGTCGCTGCCGGCGATAAGCGGGGCGCGCGATAAATACCAACTGGTCTTTAATACCCAGGGAAAAGGGCCCTATATGCTGGCCTGGGGAAACCGGGCGGCGCAAAAGGCGGATGTCGCCCTGGACATGCTGATCCCGCCGTCGCTGCGTAAGACGCAGGCGGTGAACGATCTCCCTCTGGCGGTCGCGCAAGAAGACGTCACGCTGGGCGGCGAAGCGCGGTTGACGGCGACGACGGCTACCGAGCAGCAGAGCAGCTGGAAAACGCTGCTGGTATGGGGAGCGCTGATATTTGGCGTCGTTGTGCTGGCGCTGATGGCGTGGCGCATCTGGCGTGAAGTGAAAAAAAGCGGCGGCGTATAAAACAAAAAAGGCTCGCGTCTGCGAGCCTTTTGCCGAACGTATGCCGATTACAGGCTGGAAACGTTCTCGGTCAGGTATTTAGCCACGCCTTCCGGAGAAGCGGCCATCCCTTCTTTTCCTTTTTCCCACTGCGCCGGGCAAACTTCGCCGTGCTCTTCGTGGAACTGCAGCGCGTCAACCATACGCAGCATTTCGTCGATGTTACGGCCCAGCGGCAGATCGTTAACCACCTGGTGGCGAACAACGCCGTTGGCGTCGATCAGGAAGGAACCGCGCAGGGCAACGCCTTCGTCCGGGTGCTCAATACCGTACGCTTTCTGAATTTCGCGTTTGATGTCAGCAACCATCGCGTATTTAACCGGGCCGATGCCGCCCTGGTCTACCGGGGTGTTACGCCATGCGTTGTGGACGAACTCGGAGTCAAAAGAAACGCCAACCACTTCTACGCCGCGTTTCTGGAATTCTTCGTAGCGCTTGTCAAAAGCGATCAGTTCAGATGGGCAAACGAAGGTGAAGTCCATCGGCCAGAAGAACAGAACGGTGGCTTTACCGCTGGTGTGCTGTTTGAAGTTGAATTTCTCAACGATTTCGCCGTTACCTAAAACAGCTGCCGCGGTGAAGTCCGGAGCCTGACGAGTAACCAGAACCATATGATTCTCCTGTTAATACTAAGGTTAATTGGAACGCAACGCGGGCAAGTATAGGGAGCGGCGCGGAGGAACTCAACGTGACGCTGACAATCGATGAGATAGGTTTTGTCTATCAATCGTTATTTAAAAGCGCTTTTCAGAATAGCGTTTTCTGAAAAAAGCGCAATCTTTTACAGTTCGCGTTTTTTCGCCTGCGCCATCATCTGCGGGTAGAAGCGCCAGAACTGCTCCTGTAGCCGATCGTAGTGGGTATCCAGATCCTGCCAGGAGTCGCGCAGGGCATCCAGCCGCGGGCGGCGGCTGGCCATCCCGTTCAGCACGCGCTGAATAAACTCCATGTCCCGGTAGCGTTCGAGCCAGCGCTCTGACCACAGGTATTCGTTGAGATTGACAAAACGCGGCGGAGAAGCGGGCAAAATAAATGTGACCTGGGTGTGGGCATAGCGGACAAACTCCGGCAGCGGCAGTTCGGGCGACAGCTGCGCCCAGTGGCGTGACAAGAAATGGTCCCACATCACGTCCAGGGTAATGGGCGCGACCCGGCGCGTTTCGGGGCGAAACCACCCTTTGGCTTCGGCGACTTCGGGCAAGTTATCCGTCAGGACATCGATCCGGCGGTGCATAAAGATGCCCTCCACAACGTCAGCCGGCCAGTCGCCGGCGGGGTTGCCGCGAACGAAATCGGCCAGCAAATTACCGGGCAGCGAACTGTCGGCGAGATGAGCAAGGTGCAGGTGTGCAAGAAAATTCATCGTTTAATCTTTGTCCTGAGGTGGTAACGGTTGCAGGGAGAACCTCCCGGCACTAGACTACCCGCCTCTTTATTAAGTCTGAGTTACCGTCATGCGCGTTGCCGATTTTTCCTTTGAATTACCCGAATCCCTGATTGCCCACTATCCCATGCCCGAGCGCAGCAGCTGCCGCTTGCTGTCATTAGACGGGCCGACGGGCGCGCTGACGCACGGTACTTTCACCGATTTACTCGACAAGCTCAACCCTGGCGATCTGCTGGTTTTTAATAATACCCGCGTGATCCCGGCCCGCCTGTTTGGCCGTAAAGCCAGCGGCGGCAAGATTGAGGTGCTGGTCGAGCGCATGCTGGATGATAAACGTATTCTGGCACATATTCGCGCCTCTAAAGCGCCGAAACCCGGCGCTGAGCTGCTGCTTGGCGACGATGAAAGCATTAAAGCGACCATGGTGGCACGCCACGACGCGCTGTTTGAAGTGGCGTTCGACGACGCGCGCAGCGTACTGGAGATTCTCAACGCTATCGGCCATATGCCGCTGCCGCCGTACATTGAGCGTCCGGACGAAGAGGCCGACCGCGAGCTGTACCAGACCGTGTATAGCGAAAAACCGGGCGCCGTGGCTGCGCCCACCGCTGGCCTGCACTTTGACGAGCCGCTGCTGGCGAAGCTGCGCGAAAAAGGCGTTGAGATGGCGTTTGTTACGCTGCACGTCGGAGCGGGGACCTTCCAGCCGGTGCGCGTAGACAGCATTGAAGACCACATTATGCACTCTGAATATGCGGAAGTGCCGCAGGAGGTGGTCGATGCGGTGCTGGCGGCAAAAGCGCGCGGTAGTCGGGTGATTGCGGTCGGTACGACCTCGGTGCGTTCGCTGGAAAGCGCGGCGCAGGCGGCGAAAAATGACCTGATTGAGCCTTTCTTCGGCGATACGCAGATTTTTATCTATCCAGGCTATCAGTACAAAGTCATTGATGCGCTGGTGACCAACTTCCATCTGCCTGAATCCACGCTGATTATGCTGGTTTCCGCGTTTGCCGGCTATCAGCACACCATGAACGCCTATAAGGCTGCGGTAGAACAAAAATATCGCTTTTTTAGCTACGGGGACGCGATGTTTATCACGTACAATCCGCAGGCTATTTTTGAACGTGTCGGGGAATAAGTCCGCGATGCGCGTGTTTAACGTCAGACTGTTTTTCTGACGCAGGAGTGATAATGAAATTTGAGTTAGATACCACCGATGGTCGCGCGCGTCGCGGCCGTCTTGTGTTTGAGCGCGGCGTCGTTGAAACGCCAGCGTTTATGCCGGTCGGCACCTACGGTACCGTAAAAGGAATGACGCCGGAGGAAGTTGAAGCGACCGGCGCGCAAATCATTCTCGGCAACACCTTCCACCTGTGGCTGCGTCCGGGCCAGGAGATCATGAAGCTGCACGGCGACCTGCACGACTTTATGCAGTGGAAAGGGCCGATCCTCACCGACTCCGGCGGCTTCCAGGTCTTCAGCCTCGGCGATATTCGCAAGATCACCGAGCAGGGCGTGCACTTCCGCAACCCGATCAACGGCGATCCGATTTTTCTCGATCCGGAAAAATCGATGGAGATTCAGTACGATCTCGGTTCCGATATCGTGATGATCTTCGACGAATGCACGCCATACCCGGCGGACTGGGATTACGCTAAGCGCTCGATGGAAATGTCCCTGCGCTGGGCGAAGCGCAGCCGCGACCGTTTTGACGGTCTGGGCAATAAAAATGCGCTGTTTGGCATTATTCAGGGCAGCGTTTACGAAGATTTACGTGATATCTCTGTTAAAGGTCTGGTAGAGATTGGCTTTGATGGCTACGCTGTCGGCGGTTTGGCTGTCGGCGAGCCGAAAGAAGATATGCATCGTATTCTGGAGCACGTCTGCCCGCAGATCCCGGCCGACAAGCCGCGATATCTGATGGGCGTCGGTAAGCCGGAAGATCTGGTCGAAGGGGTGCGCCGCGGGATCGATATGTTCGACTGCGTCATGCCGACGCGCAATGCGCGCAACGGCCACCTGTTCGTCACCGACGGCGTGGTGAAAATCCGCAACGCGAAGCACAAGAGCGATACTTCGCCGCTGGATGCAGAATGTGATTGCTACACCTGTCGCAACTATTCACGCGCTTACTTGCATCATCTGGACCGTTGCAACGAAATATTGGGCGCGCGCCTCAATACCATTCATAACCTGCGTTACTATCAGCGCTTAATGGCTGGTTTACGCAAGGCTATCGAAGAGGGTAAATTAGAGAGCTTCGTGACCGATTTTTACCAACGTCAGGGTCGAACCGTTCCACCTTTGAACGTTGACTAATTTTAATAATGAGGGAATTTCAATGAGCTTTTTTATTTCTGATGCGGTAGCAGCAACCGGTGGCGCGGCGCAGGGCAGCCCGATGTCTCTGATCCTGATGCTGGTGGTGTTTGGTCTGATTTTTTACTTCATGATCCTGCGTCCACAGCAGAAACGCACCAAGGAACATAAAAACCTGATGAGCTCCATTGCCAAAGGCGATGAAGTTCTGACCAACGGCGGCCTGGTAGGGCGCGTCACTAAAGTTGCGGAAAGCGGATATATCGCTATCGCGCTGAACGATACCACTGAAGTGGTTATCAAACGTGACTTCGTAGCTGCCGTTCTGCCGAAAGGCACCATGAAGGCGCTGTAATTACCCATTTTCCCTAAGGGAACTGCCGTGTTAAACCGTTATCCTTTGTGGAAGTACGTCATGCTGGTCGTCGTTATTGTCGTCGGCTTAGTGTATGCGCTTCCCAACCTGTATGGTGAGGATCCGGCCGTTCAAATCACTGGCGCGCGCGGCGTCGCCGCCAGTGAGCAAACGCTGATCCAGGTCCAGAAAACACTACAAGAAGAAAAAATTACCGCGAAGTCTGTGGCACTGGAAGAGGGCGCAATTCTTGCGCGCTTCGACACCACCGATATCCAGCTGCGCGCGCGCGAAGCGCTGATGGGCGTGCTGGGTGACAAATACGTCGTGGCGCTTAACCTTGCTCCGGCAACCCCGCGCTGGCTGGCGGCCCTTTACGCCGAGCCGATGAAGCTGGGTCTTGACCTGCGCGGCGGCGTGCACTTCCTGATGGAAGTCGACATGGACACCGCGCTGGGCAAACTGCAGGAACAAAATATCGACAGCCTGCGCAGCGAACTGCGTGATAAAGGCATTCCTTACACCACCGTGCGTAAAGAAGACAACTACGGTCTGAGCATCGCCTTCCGCGATAGCGCCGCGCGCGACCAGGCTATCTCCTACCTTAGCCCTCGCCACCGCGATCTGGTTATCTCCACTCAGGGCAGCACTGGCCTGAAAGCCGTGATGACCGACGACCGTCTGAAAGAAGCCCGCGAATATGCCGTTCAGCAGAACATTACTATCCTGCGTAACCGTGTAAACCAGCTGGGCGTTGCCGAACCTCTGGTTCAGCGCCAGGGCGCCGACCGTATTGTGGTTGAACTGCCGGGTATTCAGGATACCGCACGTGCGAAAGAGATTCTCGGCGCGACCGCGACGCTGGAGTTCCGTCTGGTTAACACCAACGTTGATAGCTCAGCAGCCGCTTCCGGCCGCGTACCGGGCGACTCTGAAGTGAAATTTACCCGCGAAGGCCAGCCGGTTGTGCTGTACAAGCGCGTTATCCTCACCGGCGATCACATCACCGACTCGACGTCGAGCATGGATGAGTACAACCAGGCGCAGGTTAACATCTCCCTTGATAGCGCTGGCGGCAACATCATGTCTAACTTCACCAAGGACAACATCGGCAAACCGATGGCGACCCTGTTCGTGGAGTACAAAGACAGCGGTAAGAAAGATGCCAACGGTCGTGCGATTCTGGCGAAAGAGGAAGAGGTGATTAACATCGCCAATATTCAGTCTCGTCTGGGTAACAGCTTCCGCATTACCGGTATCAGCAACGCAACCGAAGCGCGTCAGCTCTCTCTGCTGCTGCGCGCAGGCGCGCTGATTGCGCCGATTCAGATTGTTGAAGAACGGACTATCGGTCCAACCCTCGGGATGCAGAACATTAAGCAGGGCCTGGAAGCGTGTCTGGCCGGACTGGTGGTCTCAATTCTGTTTATGATCTTCTTCTACAAGAAGTTCGGCCTGATTGCGACCTCGGCGCTGGTGGCGAACCTGGTGCTGATCGTCGGCATTATGTCCCTGATTCCGGGGGCGACGCTGACTATGCCGGGGATTGCGGGGATCGTCTTAACCCTTGCGGTGGCGGTCGATGCGAACGTTCTGATTAACGAACGTATTAAAGAAGAGCTGAGCAACGGGCGTTCCGTGCAGCAGGCGATTGACGAAGGTTATCGCGGCGCGTTCAGCTCCATCTTTGATGCCAACATTACGACGCTTATCAAAGTCATTATCCTGTACGCGGTCGGTACCGGTGCCATTAAAGGGTTTGCGATTACCACCGGTATTGGTATTGCGACCTCAATGTTTACCGCTATCGTCGGCACCCGTGCCATCGTGAACCTGCTGTACGGCGGCAAGCGCGTTAAAAAGCTGTCTATCTGAGGAGTGCGTTGTGGCACAGGAATATACTGTTGAACAATTGAACCACGGCCGTAAAGTCTGGGACTTTATGCGCTGGGACTACTGGGCCTTCGGCATTTCAGGTTTTTTGCTGATTCTGTCCATTATTATTATTGGCGTGCGCGGGTTTAACTGGGGTCTGGATTTCACCGGCGGTACGGTGATTGAGATTACCCTCGAAAAACCTGTCGATATGGACCAGGTGCGCCAGTCGCTGCAGAAGGCGGGCTTTGAAGAGCCGCAGCTGCAAAACTTCGGCAGCAGCCGCGACATCATGGTGCGTATGCCGCCGGTGCATGACGCCAACGGCAGCCAGGAGCTGGGCAGTAAAGTCGTTAGCGTCATTAACGAATCGACCAGCCAGAACGCCACGGTCAAGCGTATTGAGTTTGTCGGGCCGAGCGTCGGCGCCGATCTTGCGCAAACCGGTGCGCTGGCGCTGATCGCCGCGCTGGTATGTATCCTGATCTACGTCGGTTTCCGCTTTGAGTGGCGCCTGGCGGCTGGGGTGGTTATCGCGCTGGCGCACGACGTGGTGATCACCATGGGCGTGCTGTCGTTACTGCATATCGAGATTGACCTGACCATCGTGGCCTCGTTGATGTCGGTTATCGGCTACTCGCTGAACGACAGTATCGTGGTATCTGACCGTATTCGTGAAAACTTCCGTAAGATTCGCCGCGGTACGCCGTACGAAATCTTTAACGTGTCGTTGACGCAGACGCTGCACCGTACCTTGATCACCTCCGGGACAACCTTGATGGTTATCCTGATGCTGTATCTCTTCGGCGGTCCGATTCTGGCTGGCTTCTCGCTGACTATGCTGATCGGCGTCTCCATCGGTACGGCTTCTTCTATCTACGTCGCGTCCGCGCTGGCGCTGAAGCTGGGCATGAAGCGCGAGCACATGCTGCAGCAGAAAGTCGAGAAAGAAGGGGCGGATCAGCCGTCAATTCTGCCGTAAGGCAATGGCGTGTTGATAAACGAATCCCGGTCGCAAGGCCGGGATTTTTTTATTACAGCCGTTCGGATTTTGGTTACTCTCCGGTATTAGCACTCAATGACATGGAGAAATGCCGATGGCTGTCGTAACGCTTTCCACCGTTCCTCACCCCCCACTCTGGCGTGATGTGCCCTCCGTCACCCTTGACGACGACACGCTGCGGTTGCGCAAGGCCAAAGTGCTGGCGAATATGCTTCAGCGCGGCTTAGACACGCTTATCGTCTATGCCGATAAAGAGCATGGCGGCAATTTTGAGTATCTCACCGGCTTTATTCCCCGCTTCGAAGAGGCGCTGCTGGTGCTGCATCGGGACGGCGAGGCGGCGCTGGTGCTGGGCAACGAGAATCTCAAACTCGCAGGCTATGCCCGGCTGGAAAATCGGGTTATTCACGCTCCGTGGTTTTCACTGCCTAATCAGCCGATGGATACCCGCAAAACCCTGGCTCAGCTGCTCCAGGAGGCCGGCGTTGCGGCGGAAAAAAGTATCGGCCTGGCGGGCTGGAAGCTCTTTACCGGCGCGGCGGATAACCGCTCGCAGATGTTCGATCTGCCGGCATTTATCGTTGACGCTCTTCGCCAGGCCGCCGGGCCGCAGGCGAAATTAAGCAATGCCACCGGTATTTTTATCGACCCGGCAGAGGGGGCGCGAATCACTAATAATGCCAATGAGCTGGCGCACTATGAGTACGGCGCTAATCTGGCTTCCACCGCGATTTTGACCGCGCTTAACGCCATTGCGCCGGGTAAAACGGAAAAGCAAATCGGCGCGCTGCTGGCGGCGGAAGGGCAGCCTAATAGCGTGGTGATGATTGCCGCCACCGGCGATCGCTTTGCCAATGCAGGGCTTTATCCGGGCGATAAGGTCATTCAGCGCGGAGATAAATTCTCGCTGACCACCAGCTTTAAAGGCGGCCTGAGCAGCCGCGCCGCTTACGTGGTGGCCGATGAGCGCGAGCTGGCGCCGGAAGTCGCCGATTATCTTGAGGTGGTGGCGAAGCCCTATTTTAAGGCGGTGGTTAACTGGCTGGAAAATCTGCGCATCGGCATGCGCGGTGGCGATATGTATGCGCTGATAGAACAGGTGTTGCCGAAGGCGGAATATCACTGGCACCTCAATCCCGGGCATCTGGTCGCGGATGAGGAGTGGCTCTGCTCGCCCATCGGCCCCCATTCCGCCGCCTGCCTGCAAAGCGGGATGATACTGCAGATCGACATCATTCCTTCCCGCTCCGGCTACGGCGGCGCAAGCATTGAAGATACCGTGGCGCTTGCCGATGGCCCTCTGCGCCAGGCGCTGGCGCAGCGCTACCCTCAGCTCTGGCAGCGTATCGTCGCCCGACGCTTGTACATCGGCGAGCAGCTTGGCATTGTGCTTCCTGAAGAGGTGCTGCCGTTTTCCAGTACCGTGGGGTATCTGCGCCCGTGGCTGCTGAGTCCCGAGCGCGCGCTGGTGTGCGCACCCTACTGACACAATGCTGTCAGTAGGCCTGTCATACACTCCTCCTGAACCCAAACAATGGACAGGAGGATGTATGAACAATGTCATTAACTGGTTTGAGATCCCGGTTGTGGAGATGGATCGTGCCGTGGCGTTTTACGAGCTGGTGATGCAGGTGACGCTGCGTCGGGAAAAAATGGATTGCATCGAGATGGCCGTTTTCCCGTATGAGGACCCGGCTCCCGGCGGCGCGCTGGCAAAGCTCGACGGGGTTAAGCCTTCCGATCAGGGATGTATTATCTATCTGCATACTGACAATCTGGCGGCCGCGCTCGAACGCGTGAACTCGGCGGGCGGAAGCTGCGTTTTTGGCCCGCTTGAGCTGACGGACGATATCGGCACGATTGCCCTGTTTATCGATAGCGAGGGTAACCGGATTGGTCTGCATCAACCTAAGAACCTGACCCATTAATGCTATTTTGCTTGCCATTTGAACCCGGGCAGCGCTCGCAATCCTCACGTACTACGTGTACGCTCCGGTTGCTGTGCGCTATCCGGGTCCAGACTGACTCCGCCAATGACGCATACTGGGACAGGCCCTGACAAATGAGATAACCGAAATGAGCCGACGCGCCGACCGCCTTTTTCAAATCGTTCAGATCCTGCGCGGAAGGCGATTAACTACCGCCGGACTGCTGGCCGAGCGGCTCGGCGTATCGGAGCGCACGATTTACCGCGATATTCGCGACCTTTCGCTCTCCGGCGTCCCGGTTGAGGGGGAGGCCGGAAGCGGCTACCGGCTGCTGGCGGGCTATGACCTACCGCCGCTGATGCTGACAACCCAGGAATCGGAAGCGCTGGTGGCCGCTATTCGGCTCCTGCAAACCTGGGGCGGCGCGTCGCTATCCCTGGCGCTGGAATCGGCGCAGGAAAAAGTGCTGGCTATTTTGCCTGCCGAGAGCCGGCGCAAGGCGGAGCAGTCGCGGCTGTTTGCTCCCGACTTTGGCGCTCAGGGCTATAGCAAAGATCAGTTTGATTTAGTGCATCGGGCAGTCTCCGCCCAGCAGGCGCTGGCGCTGCACTATCGCGATGAAGCGGGGAAGGTGTCGCAGCGTGAAGTGCTGCCGCTGGGGCTTTTTTTCTGGGGCGAGCGCTGGCTGCTGGTGACCTGGTGCGAGCTGCGGGAAGATTATCGCTGTTTTCGCCTCGACCGCTGCCTGGAAATATCCGCCACCGGGCGTCATTTTAGCGAACGAGCCGATCGCTCATTGAGTGATTTTTTACGTAAGGTGAGATGCGAGGAGCGTTAGCTTTTTTACTTTCCCCGGCTGTTCGCCGGGGAAAATCGATGCCGATTAGAAGTTGTAACCGACCACGAAGTAACCACCCCAGCCGGTCGCGCGAACGTTAAAGTCGCCGTCGCCGAAGTTCAGCTTCGCATCGTCAGCCCACTGGCCGCCGTTGTGGAAATAACGCGCCACGACGGAGTAGTGCCAGTGATCGTAGTTCAGCGCCAGGATATGGCTGGAAGCAATGGAGTTGCTGGTGCGTGAATGCTTACCGTTCAAATCATAAGAGTTGTCATCGCCCAGATCGGAGCCCCAGTCAAAGTTGGTGAAGCCGATATAGCTCAGTGAACCGCCCCACAGGTCGGTCAGCGGCACAAAGTATTTTACTTTGAAGCGGTAGCCGTCCCACTCGTTCTCGTTAGACGCGCCATAGTTTTGCCACTGGTATTTCGCATAGACGTTCAGCGACAGGCTCATTGGCAGCCCGGTATCGATATCGGTACCCAGACCCATATACCAGGTGCTCTGACGACCGGACTTGTTGCGGCCCATGTCGTAGATGTAGTTGTTGGCGAAATACCACTCTTTGAACGGGCCGAAGCTGAGGTCGGTACCGGTCAGTTTGTCGATAGAGAAGCGCGGCTCAATTTCCATAAACAGCGGCGAACCGTGGTTCCAGATACCTTTCGCGTTGGTGTTACCGCCGAAGAAGACCGGCGCATCCATATAGCCATAGAAATCAAACCAGTCTTTCTTGGCGAACGCTTCATATTCCAGATAAGTATCGTTACGGATCTGCGGCCCAAAACGAGTGTGGTAGCTACCCACCACGTTCACACTCTGGTGCCACCAATCAGACAGATATTGCGGTTTGTCGTTTTCTGCCGCGCTGGCAGAGAAAGATGCGGACAGCGCCAGAGCTGCGCCGGCTGCCAGTAATGTTTTTTTCATAATGATGCCACTGTTTAAATTAAGCCTGAAGGCGTTAAAAGAAGCGCCGAAGCGTTTCTAAATATTTCGTATTTCTGTGGCGTCTATTATAGGAATCATTGCTCACAAAAATATGTGTTGTTTCACATAACGAACATTAACGTAATCGATTGCGTTCACGATTTTATGCATTTCTTGACGGAATGCCACCGAAATTCATAAATCCTGTCAATTTTTAGTGAACTGAATGGAAAATCTGTAAGTGGATTGGCACGAGGGGGGAAGCCGGATGTCCGCGACACCCGGCTGAGGGGAGTTACGGCAGGTTTGCGGGCTGGATATCGTGGATGCGGACAAAGCCAACCTGCTCGGGCGTTACGCCATTCAGGCGCAGCGGAATATCGACGTCGCTCGGCGCCAGAACGCTTGCCGGGGCGCTAATTAGCTGATTTTGGACGTTAACTTCCTGATAGCTCTCGGTGGTGCCGCTGATCTGTCCCGAGGCCACCGTCGCGCTAAAGGCCGGCAGCGGATCGTTTGATTCACCCTGGATGCGCAGCGTCAGGCGGGTACCGTCGCCATCCGCAGTGATATTGAGCAGAGACATGCGCAGGGTACCGATCTGGCTTTTCAGGCGGGCCGGCGTTTTCGCCGCCGGCAGCAGGTAAACCCCGCTGCTCGATTTTGCATTCAGCACGTTTTGCTGGGTGATTTTGACCGTCTGCTGATTGAGCTGGGTCATCTCTTTGCTCAGCGTGCTCACGCTCTGGTTCATCTGGCGGATTTCGCTTTGCTGCGCGCAGGCGCTGAGGGTGAAAATGCTACCCACAATGGCCAGTTTTAAATAACGTCTTGTCATAGTTGGGATTCCGTTAACAGAGGATGCTTAATGGTAGATCGTTCGGATAATCGCACTATAGATCCTTTGTCTCAAAAGCTCTTTCTTTGTTGTCGGGTCACTTCGCGGTAAACTACCCGTTAGTTTAACTACATGTCAGGACGCGCTATGCATTGCCCTTTCTGTTTCGCCGTAGATACCAAAGTTATCGACTCTCGTCTGGTGGGCGAGGGCTCTTCCGTGCGTCGTCGTCGTCAGTGTCTGGTTTGTAATGAACGTTTTACGACGTTTGAAGTGGCGGAACTGGTGATGCCGCGGGTCGTAAAAAGCAACGACGTGCGCGAGCCTTTTAATGAGGACAAACTGCGCAGCGGAATGCTGAAAGCGCTGGAGAAGCGTCCGGTTAGCTCGGACGACGTCGAGATGGCGCTTAACCACATAAAAACCCATCTGCGTGGGACCGGCGAGCGCGAAGTGCCGAGCAAAATGATCGGCAACCTGGTGATGGAGCAGCTGAAAAAGCTCGATAAAGTCGCCTACATCCGCTTTGCTTCCGTTTACCGCAGCTTCGAAGATATCAAAGAGTTTGGCGAAGAGATCGCCCGCTTACAGGACTGAGCCCATGCAGGACGAATTGTACATGGCGCGAGCGCTGAAGCTGGCGGCGCGCGGACGCTTCACCACTCACCCCAATCCGAATGTCGGCTGCGTGATCGTTAAAGATGGCGAGATCGTCGGCGAAGGTTTTCACTATCGCGCCGGTGAACCGCATGCGGAAGTGCACGCGCTGCGCATGGCGGGCGAAAAAGCGCAAGGCGCGACGGCGTACGTCACGCTGGAACCCTGTAGCCATCACGGTCGCACGCCGCCGTGCTGCGAAGCGCTGATTGCCGCGGGGGTGAGCCGCGTGGTCGCGGCGATGCAGGACCCGAACCCGCAGGTCGCGGGGCGCGGTTTGTACCGTTTGCAGCAGGAAGGGGTCGACGTCAGCCATGGGCTGATGATGAACGAAGCCGAAGCGCTGAATAGAGGCTTTCTTAAGCGGATGCGCACCGGCTTTCCCTGGATCCAGTTAAAAATGGGCGCATCGCTGGATGGGCGTACGGCGATGGCCAGCGGGGAGAGCCAGTGGATCACCTCGCCGCAGGCGCGGCGCGATGTGCAGCGCCTGCGCGCGCAAAGCCACGCCATCCTGACCAGCAGCGCGACGGTGCTAGCGGATGACCCGGCGCTAACCGTACGCTGGGACGAGCTCAACGCCGACACCCAGGCGCTGTACCCGCAGGAAAACCTGCGTCAGCCTTTACGCATCGTTATCGATAGTCAGAATCGCGTCACGCCGCAGCATCGTATCGTGGAGCAGGCGGGTGAAACGCTATTTGCCCGTACCCGTGAAGATGAACGCCAGTGGCCGGAGAACGTACGCACGCTGCTGGTGCCGGAGCATAATGGTCGCCTCGATCTGGTGGTACTGATGATGCTGCTGGGCAAACAGCAAATTAATTCGATTTGGGTGGAAGCAGGCTCCACCCTTGCCGGCGCGCTGCTGGAGGCCGGGCTGGTGGACGAGCTTATCGTCTATATTGCGCCTAAACTGTTAGGCAGCGATGCGCGCGGATTATGTGTACTGCCGGAGCTTGAGAAACTTGAGCAAGCCCCCCATTTCAAATTCAATGAGATACGTCATGTAGGCCCGGATATTTGCCTGCATTTAGTGAACGCTTGATTTCCCCGGACAAAAGGGAAAGCAGTGCGCCGATTATTATGATAGAATCCGCCCCCCTTGCGGGGCCAAATGAACTGAACCCGAAGGAAGAGTATGAACATTATTGAAGCTAACGTTGCTACCCCGGACGCTCGCGTCGCCATCACCATTGCGCGTTTCAACAACTTTATCAACGACAGCCTGCTGGATGGCGCGATTGACGCCCTGAAGCGTATTGGCCAGGTCAAAGATGAAAACATTACCGTTGTTTGGGTTCCAGGCGCGTATGAGCTGCCGCTGGCGGCTGACGCACTGGCGAAAACCGGTAAGTATGACGCGGTGATCGCGCTGGGTACCGTTATCCGTGGCGGCACTGCGCACTTTGAATATGTGGCTGGCGGTGCAAGCAATGGCCTGGCGCACGTCGCTCAGGACAGCGGAATCCCGGTAGCTTTCGGTGTTCTGACCACAGAAAGTATTGAACAAGCCATCGAACGCGCTGGCACCAAAGCCGGTAACAAAGGCGCTGAAGCAGCGCTGACCGCGCTGGAAATGATTAACGTATTGAAAGCCATCAAGGCCTGATTTTTGTAAGGGGAATTCCGTGAAACCTGCTGCTCGTCGCCGCGCCCGTGAGTGTGCTGTCCAGGCGCTTTACTCCTGGCAGTTGTCCAAAAACGACATCGCTGATGTCGAATACCAGTTCCTGGCGGAACAGGATGTGAAAGATGTAGACGTTCTGTATTTCCGTGAACTGCTGTCCGGAGTGGCGACTAACAGCGCGTATCTCGACGGCCTGATGAAGCCGTATCTTTCTCGTCTGCTGGACGAGCTGGGTCAGGTGGAAAAAGCGGTGCTGCGTATCGCACTGTTTGAGCTGTCAAAGCGTAGCGATGTCCCGTACAAAGTTGCGATTAACGAAGCCATCGAACTGGCGAAAACCTTTGGCGCTGAAGATAGCCATAAGTTTGTCAACGGCGTGCTGGACAAAGCTGCCCCGGTAATTCGTCCTAACAAAAAGTAAACTCCAGGGCCGGTTTTTGTAGAGTCTCACTCTTGCAAACCGGCCTTATTCTTTTCTTTTTCTGAGGCATAACGTATGGCATGCGGCGAATTTTCCCTGATTGCCCGTTATTTTGATCGCGTAAAAAGCGCTCGTCTTGATGTTGAAACCGGCATTGGCGACGACTGCGCGCTCCTGAACATCCCCGAGAAAAAAACGCTGGCAATCAGCACCGACACCCTGGTGGCGGGAAACCATTTTTTACCCGATATCGACCCTGCAGACCTCGCCTATAAAGCGCTGGCGGTCAACCTGAGCGACCTGGCGGCAATGGGCGCTGAACCGGCGTGGTTAACCCTGGCCCTGACCCTGCCGGAAGCAGACGAAGCCTGGCTTGAAGCCTTTAGCGACAGCCTGTTCGTGCAGCTCAACTATTATGATATGCAACTCATTGGCGGCGATACCACGCGCGGACCGCTGTCGATGACGCTGGGTATCCATGGCTTTGTGCCGACGGGACGCGGTCTGAAGCGTTCCGGGGCGAAGCCGGGAGACTGGATTTACGTCACCGGCACGCCCGGAGACAGCGCCGCGGGTCTGGCGATTTTGCAGGATCGGCTGCACGTTCAAGATAACGCCGACGCGGATTATTTCCTGGCGCGCCATCTGCGTCCGCTGCCGCGGGTTCTACAGGGGCAGGCGCTGCGCGATTTGGCGAACTCCGCCATCGATCTCTCTGACGGCCTGATTTCCGACCTCGGGCATATTCTTAACGCCAGCGGCTGCGGCGCGCGCGTCGATCTCGATGCGATGCCGTTCTCGGATGCGATGCTGCGCCAGGTTGAGACGGAACAGGCGCTGCGCTGGGCGCTCTCCGGCGGTGAGGATTATGAGCTGTGCTTTACCGTGCCTGAACTCAATCGCGGGGCGCTGGACGTGGCCCTTGCCAATCTCGGCGCGCGCTTTACCTGTATTGGACAGATACTTCCGCAATCGGAAGGTCTGCAGTTCATGCGCGAAGGTAAGCCCGTTACGTTCGATTTTAAGGGATACGATCATTTTGGCGCGGAGTAGAGATGTGGCGAAAAGCCGCCTGAAGATGAGCAACCCCTGGCATCTGCTGGCAACGGGATTCGGCAGCGGTCTTAGCCCGGTGGTTCCCGGCACCATGGGATCGCTGGCGTCGATCCCCTTCTGGTATCTGCTCACCTTACTCCCCTGGCAGCTCTATTCGCTGGCGGTGATGATGAGCATCTGCATTGGCGTCTATATTTGCCACCGTACGGCGAAAGATATGGGCACCCACGATCACGGCAGCATCGTCTGGGATGAGTTCGTGGGGATGTGGATTACCCTGATGGCTTTACCGACGATGGACTGGCAGTGGGTCGCCGCCGGCTTTGTGATTTTCCGTCTCTTTGATATGTGGAAGCCGTGGCCTATCCGCTGGTTCGACCGCAATATTCACGGCGGGATGGGGATCATGGTCGACGATATTGTCGCCGGGGTGATTTCCGCTGGGGTGCTGTATGTGATTGGCCACCACTGGCCGATTGGACTTTTCTAAATAAAATCCGGCCCGCCCCTGGGAAATCGAGCAGGCAGGCGTTTCCCGGAGACGGCGCTGCGCACCTGTCCGGGCTACCGGCCCGCAGGCATGGGTGAGTCAGTAGCCCGGGCAGACGCTTTGCGTCGCCCCCGGGAGCAGAGTGGCACCATTCCCGGAGACGGCGCTGGCGCACCTTTCCGGGCTACCGGCCCGCAGGCGTGGGTGAACCCGTCGTCCGCAGAGGTTGGTGTACCTGTAGCCCGGCTAAGCGCAGCGCGAGCCGGGAATCTGGTAGGGAACCGCGCGTTACTTGAACCCGACGATCGGGTGCGGTTTATACGGCGTCTCCAGCTTTTCAATCTGCTCCGGCGTCAGCGTTAAATCGACCGCATGCAGCAGCTCATCCAGCTGCTCCTGCCGTGAGGCGCCGATAATTGGCGCGGCCACGCCGGGTTTGCTCAATAGCCAGGCCAGCGCCACCTGGGCGCGGTTGGCATCAAGCTCTTCCGCGACTTCGGCCAGGTTTGTCGCAATCTGTTCATCATTCTCATCCATGGCGTTGTAGAGCGATTTACCGACTTCATCTGATACCAGACGGGCGGTAGTTTCCCCCCACGGGCGAGTCAGGCGGCCACGCGCCAGCGGGCTCCACGGCATCACCGCGACGCCTTCCCGGCTGCACAGCGGCAGCATCTCATTTTCTTCTTCGCGATAAATCAGATTGTAATGATCCTGCATGGTGACGAAGCGGGCCCAGTTATTCTGCGTCTGCAGCGCTAACGCCTGGGCAAACTGGCGGGCGTGCATCGACGATGCGCCGATATAGCGGGCTTTACCCGCCTTGACGACGTCGTTTAAGGCTTCGAGGGTTTCTTCAATGGGCGTGGCGTAATCCCAACGATGGATCTGCAGCAGATCGACATACTCCATGCCGAGGCGACGCAGGCTGTCGTCGATGGAACGCAGGATCTGCGCGCGCGACAGCCCCTGCGGCAGATCGCCCACCTGATGGTAAACCTTGGTGGCGACGATCACGGAATCGCGGCGGGCGTACTCGCGCAGCGCGCGCCCGAGGATCTCTTCGCTGCTGCCGTCAGAGTAGTTATTCGAGGTGTCGAAGAAGTTAATGCCGCCTTCGAGAGCGTATTTTATCAGCGGGCGGCTGCTCTCTTCCGGTAAGGTCCAGGCATGGTTACCGCGGTCCGGTTCGCCAAAGGTCATGCAGCCCAGACAGAGACGGGAAACGCGGAGATCGGTATCGCCAAGAGGGATGTAGTGCATAGTGCGCTCCTGCTACGAATAAAGGGTATCCTTTAAGCATAGCAGGAGCGGTGGCGGCAATTATGCCAGCCAGGCGTGGATTTTGGCTTCGATGCCGGCGGCGTCCAGGCCGAGGTCGGTATGCGCTTCTTCCTGGGTTCCCTGCGGGATGAAGAAATCAGGCAGGCCGAGATTCAGTACCGGAACCGCGCGGCGGCGCGACATCAGCAGCTCGTTTACGCCGCTGCCGGCACCGCCCATGATGGCGTTCTCTTCCAGGGTGACCAGCACCTCGTGTTCTGCGGCCAGCTGTAGTACCAGCGCCTCATCCAGCGGTTTGGCAAAGCGCATATCCACCAGGGTGGCGTTAAGCTTTTCCGCGACTTTTGCGGCCTGCGGCAGCAGCGTACCGAAATTCAGAATCGCGATTTTTTCACCTTCGCGCTTCACCACGCCTTTACCGATAGGCAGCGAAGCCAGCGGTTCAAACGGCGCGCCGGTACCGGAGCCGCGCGGATAGCGCACCGCGCACGGGCCGTCGTTATAGTGATAACCGGTATACAGCATCTGGCGGCATTCGTTCTCGTCGCTCGGGGTCATGATAACCATATCCGGGATGCAGCGCAGGAAGGAGATATCAAACGCGCCCTGGTGAGTTTGCCCATCGGCGCCGACGATACCCGCGCGGTCGATAGCGAACAGCACCGGCAGCTTCTGGATGGCGACATCGTGAATCACCTGGTCATAGGCGCGCTGCAGGAAGGTGGAGTAAATCGCCACCACCGGCTTATAGCCGCCAATCGCCAGCCCGGCGGCAAAGGTTACCGCGTGCTGCTCGGCAATGGCCACGTCGAAATACTGGTCGGGATATTTTTTTGAGAACTCGACCATCCCCGAGCCTTCGCGCATCGCTGGCGTAACGGCCATCAGCTTGTCATCTTTCGCTGCGGTTTCGCACAGCCAGTCGCCGAAGATTTTCGAGTAAGAGGGCAGGCCACCGCTGCTTTTCGGCAGCACGCCGCTGGTATGATCGAATTTCGGCACCGCGTGGAAGGTGATCGGGTCTTTTTCGGCGGGCTCATAGCCGCGGCCTTTTTTAGTCATAATATGCAGGAACTGCGGCCCTTTGAGGTCGCGCATGTTCTTCAGCGTATTAACCAGACCGATAACGTCGTGGCCGTCCACCGGCCCAATGTAGTTAAAGCCCAGCTCTTCAAACAGCGTCCCCGGAACCACCATCCCTTTGATATGTTCCTCGGTGCGTTTGAGCAGCTCTTTAATCGGCGGCACGCCGGAGAAGACCTTTTTGCCGCCTTCGCGCAGCGTGGAGTAGAGTTTTCCGGAAAGCAGCTGTGCCAGGTGATTGTTTAGCGCGCCGACGTTCTCGGAGATCGACATTTCGTTGTCGTTGAGCACTACCAGCAGATCGGGTTTGATATCGCCAGCGTGGTTCATCGCTTCAAACGCCATTCCCGCGGTTATCGCCCCGTCGCCGATCACGCAGACCGCGCGGCGCTGCTTATCTTCTTTGGCAGCGGCGATGGCTATCCCGATGCCGGCGGAGATGGAGGTAGACGAGTGGCCGACGCTCAGGACGTCATACTCGCTTTCTCCGCGCCACGGGAAGGGGTGCAGACCGCCTTTCTGGCGGATAGTGCCGATCCGATCGCGGCGTCCGGTCAGAATTTTATGTGGGTAAGCCTGGTGGCCGACGTCCCAGATTAGGCGATCGAAAGGCGTGTTATAGACGTAGTGCAGCGCCACGGTCAGTTCTACCGTGCCGAGGCCGGAGGCAAAGTGCCCGCTGGAACGGCTGACGCTGTCCAGCAGGTAACGCCGCAGTTCGTCGCACAGTTTCGGCAGGCTATCTTTCGGCAACAAACGCAACTCCTGGGTGGAATCCACCAGCGCCAGGGTCGGGTATTTGGCAATATCAAAACTCATCAGAGACTCATTTATTGTTTATTTATCACGCTGAATTATGTAATTCGCGAGCGCTTCCAGTGCCGTGGTATCCAGAGATTGCGCGGCCAGCTCAGTTAACGACCGGCGGGCGTCGGTAATCAGGTCATGGGCCTTTTTCCGGGCTTGCTCAAGTCCCAGAAGGGCGGGGTAGGTACTTTTGCCCAGATGCTGGTCGGCTCCCTGACGTTTGCCAAGGGTGGCAGTATCCCCTACCACGTCGAGAATGTCATCCTGGACCTGGAAGGCGAGACCGATATTCTCAGCGTATCGATCGAGAGCGGGTAGCGCCCTGCGCCCGGCGTCACCTGCGCTCAGCGCGCCCATCCGTACCGCGGCGCGAATCAACGCGCCGGTTTTATGGCGATGAATACGCTCCAGCGACGCCAGGTCAACCTGATGGCCTTCCGCTTCCAGATCCAGCGCCTGACCGCCGCACATGCCAGCGATGCCGCTGGCTTGCGCCAGTTCGGAAATCATCGCCAGGCGATCGCGATCCGGCACTTCAGCCATGGGCGCATCGCTTAGTATAGAAAACGCCAGCGTTTGTAGAGCGTCTCCGGCAAGAATTGCGTTCGCTTCGCCGAATTTTATATGGCAGGTCGGCTGGCCGCGGCGTAAATCGTCATCGTCCATCGCCGGGAGGTCGTCGTGCATCAGCGAATAAGCATGAATGCATTCAACGGCGGCGGCAGGGGCGTCCAGCGTAGCGCGGCTGACGCCAAACATGTCGCCGGTGGCGTAAACCAGGAACGGGCGCAGGCGTTTGCCGCCTAATAATGCGCCATACTGCATGGCTTCAACCAGCGGAGTGTTCTGAAAAGGCTGCGGGGCGATAAAACGGCGCAGCGCTGCGTTAGCCTGCTCAACGCACGCCTGTAGCTGTTGCGGGAAGTCCATTTATTCAGCGTCCGGCGTGAAAGGCGTAAGCGGCGCGTCTTCGCTATCCGCCAGCAGAATTTGTACGCGCTGCTCGGCCTGCTGCAGCTTTGCCTGCCCCTGGCGCGCCAGCTGGATCCCACGCTCAAATTCGCCGAGCGCTTCTTCTAACGGCAGCGCGCCGCTTTCCAGACGATTAACAATTTGCTCCAGCTCGCCCAGGGCGGTTTCGAAGCTGGCCGGGGCCTCATTTTTCTTTGGCATAGTGAATATAGACTCTTTTAATGTCTCGATGGCTATCAATATGGTAACGAAGTCGCGCGGTTAATCAAATAACGCGCAATGCCAGGTGAAAAGCGCCCAATAGTGGTATACTCCGCGCCCTGGATGCAGACGCCGGTTGCGCCTGTACAACTTTTTATGCTTAAAGCCCCGTCGGGCTTGCCAACGAATAGTGTCGCCATGAAGTTTATCATTAAATTGTTCCCGGAAATCACCATCAAAAGCCAATCTGTGCGATTGCGCTTCATTAAAATTTTAACCGGGAACATTCGTAACGTTCTCAAAAACTATGATGAGACGCTTGCCGTCGTTCGTCACTGGGATCATATCGAGGTCCGGGCGAAGGATGAAAATCAGCGCCCGGCCATTCGTGACGCCCTGACCCGTATCCCGGGTATCCACCATATTCTGGAAGTCGAAGACGTTCCTTATACCTCCCTGCACGATATTTTCGAGCAGACGCTGCCGCTGTGGCGTGAAGCGCTGGAAGGTAAAACCTTCTGCGTGCGCGTTAAGCGTCGCGGTAAGCATGAGTTTACCTCAATTGAAGTGGAGCGCTACGTCGGCGGCGGCTTGAACCAGCATATTGAAACGGCGCGCGTAAAGCTGACCGACCCCGATGTGACGGTTAACCTCGAGATTGAAAACGATCGTCTGCTGCTGGTGAAAGGGCGCTACGAAGGTATCGGTGGTTTCCCGATCGGTACCCAGGAAGACGTGCTGTCGCTGATTTCCGGCGGGTTCGACTCCGGCGTCTCCAGCTATATGCTGATGCGCCGCGGCTGCCGCGTGCATTACTGCTTCTTTAACCTTGGCGGCGCGGCCCATGAAATCGGCGTGCGTCAGGTTGCGCACTATCTGTGGAACCGCTTCGGCAGCTCGCACCGCGTGCGCTTCGTGGCGATCAACTTCGAGCCGGTGGTGGGCGAGATTCTTGAGAAAGTCGACGACGGCCAGATGGGCGTGGTGCTCAAGCGCATGATGGTGCGCGCGGCGTCAAAAGTCGCCGAGCGCTACGGCGTTCAGGCGCTGGTCACCGGCGAAGCGTTAGGCCAGGTGTCCAGCCAGACGCTGACCAACCTGCGCCTGATTGACAACGTCTCTGATACCCTGATTCTGCGTCCGCTGATTTCGCACGATAAAGAGCACATTATTGACCTCGCGCGTGAAATCGGCACCGAAGATTTTGCCCGCACCATGCCGGAATACTGCGGCGTTATCTCGAAGAGCCCGACCGTGAAAGCGGTGAAGGCGAAGATCGAGGCGGAAGAAGAGCACTTCGATTTTAGCATCCTTGAGAAAGTGGTAGCGGAAGCGAGCAATATTGATATCCGCGATATCGCTCAGCAGACCGAGCAGGACGTGGTGGAAGTGGAAACCGTCAGCGGTTTTGGCCCTAACGACGTTATCCTCGATATCCGCTCTATCGACGAGCAGGACGATAAGCCGCTGAAGGTGGAGGGCGTGGACGTGGTTTCGCTACCTTTCTATAAGCTGAGCACCAAATTTGGCGATCTCGACCAGAATAAAACCTGGCTGCTGTGGTGTGAACGCGGGGTGATGAGCCGCCTGCAGGCGCTGTATCTGCGCGAGCAGGGCTTTGAAAACGTGAAGGTTTATCGCCCCTAGTTCCTCAGGAGCAAGGCGCAATCATTAAAAACGGCAACCTTGGGTTGCCGTTTTGCGTTTATTCGTAGTAGTTATAAATTCCTGCCGCCATCACCAGTTGGGAAGCGACTTCGTGCGCTTTTTCGCGTCCAACCAGCAGATCGATCATCTTCAAGGCGAAATCAATAGAGGTTCCCGGCCCCTGACTGGTGAGCAGCTTGACGCGAGCATCCCAGACGACGCGCTTATCCTGCCACTGCTCGGCGGGGATCTGCTCTTTCAGCGCCGGAAATCCGGTCATATTGCCGATGGGGAAAAGGTTGTGCGGTACCAGCACGGTCGCCGCCGCGGCGCAAATCGCCGCAACGATGCGCCCGGAAAGATGAAACTGGCGTACCGTTTCAACCAGCAGCGGGCTGTCGCGAAAGTACTCCGCGCCTTTAATGCCGCCGGGCAGAACAAGGATATCGAAATCGCCGTCGGCCACCTCCACCAGCGGCGCATCGGCCAGCAGCTTAACGCCGCGCGAGCAGACGATGGTCAGGCTGCCATCGCCGGCGACGCTGGCGGTGGTGACCTTTATGCCGCCGCGAACGAGTAAATCAATGGTGGTGACCGCTTCGGTCTCTTCGCTACCAGGGGCGAGGCAAATCAGTGCCGACGCGCTCATATTCATTCTCCTTACGCTTTACCAGTTCAAACAGGCGGGTATTCTCGGGTACGGCGATACCGTGGGCTCGGGCGCGTTTTAACAGAAAACCGGTGATATAGTCGATTTCCGTATGGCGCTGGGCGAGAATGTCCTGCAGCATTGAGGAGGTATTTTCTGCCGTACTTTCAATAACCTGATGCACATAGAATAACAGGTTTTCCGGCGAGGTATGCATCCCCTCGCGATCCATCACCGCCGCAACTTCATAACAAATAGCGGCAACCTCCTGCGGGTATTCGCGCAAGTCGCCGTTCTGACAGTTTTTCAGCGCCGTCAGCGGGTTAATCACACAGTTGACCGCCAGCTTGCTCCAGATCGCGGGGTAGATATTGTTATGCCAGGCGACGTCGGGCAGCACGCCCTGCAGCACATCGGCAAGATAGCTATAATCCTGAGGGTAATCCTTCGCCGGGCCAATATGACTGGTGCCGTTGGCGACGTGGACGATAACGTTGCCGTCGCGGCGGGCCGCCTGCGTTGTCGAAGCCAGCAGCAGCGGCTGTTTGAGGGTCTTCAGCTCGTCAATGGTACCCATGCCGTTGTGCATGAGCAGAACAGGTACTGACGAGGGCAGGATGGCGCTCAGGTTTTTCACCGCGTTCGAGACTTGCCAGGCTTTTAGGGTGACCAGCAGCAGGTCGCTGCTGGCAAGAAAGTCAGGATCGTTAGCGGTAAATGATTCATTAAACACGCTGCCGTCGGTATCAATGACATTGACGCTACAGAACGGCTGGGGGACGCGTAACCAGCCCTGGACTTCATGTCCCTGTTTGTACAGCGCAGTTAGCCATAACTGTCCCAGCGCACCGCATCCGAGTACGGTTACTTTCATTATTCCTCCTCACCTGTGAGTGCTGCATCAGGTGCTCATGGCTAAAGTATAGCGTTATCAGTTATCCTTTCGGGATAACAAGTTGAGTTATGTCGCGTTGCGGGTATTATGCAACGCAAAAGAAACGGAAGGAGAGGAAAAGATGCCATCTTTCGATATTGTCTCTGAAGTCGATCTTCAGGAAGTTCGAAACGCCGTAGAGAACGCGACCCGTGAAGTTGAATCGCGTTTTGATTTTCGTAACGTCGAAGCGAGCTTTGAGCTGAACGAAAAAAACGAGACCATCAAGGTCCTCAGCGAGTCTGATTTCCAGATTAACCAGTTGCTGGATATTCTGCGCGCGAAGCTGCTGAAACGCGGAATCGAAGGCAGTTCTATCGAGGTGCCGGATGAGTTCGTGCACAGTGGTAAGACCTGGTTCGTCGATGCGAAGCTGAAGCAGGGCATTGAGAGCGCGACGCAGAAAAAAATCGTCAAGCTTATTAAGGACAGCAAGCTGAAGGTACAGGCGCAGATTCAGGGCGAAGAGATTCGCGTTACCGGTAAGTCTCGCGACGACCTGCAGGCGGTTATGGCGCTGGTGCGCGGCGGTGATTTAGGTCAGCCGTTCCAGTTCAAAAACTTCCGCGATTAAAATAGCGCTATCGCTGTTTTTGTCTGCCGGGTAAGGCGTTAACCGCCGCCCGGCAGAAGACAAACTCATCGCTTAAAACGTTTTTTGGCCTGCGTAAAGCAGGTTATTTCGCGTTTAGATTCCTTTGATCGCCTGCTCAATCTCGAAGCGGTTGGTGATCTTGCTGTCGATTTTGATATACACCGAACGCTCTTCGGCGATCACCAGAGCTTCTTTTACGCCCTCTTTAGCCTGTAAACGTTCCTCTAGCATTTTATCCGCCGCGATATCCTCCGGGATCTCGACCCGCAGGCTGCTGACGTACGGCGGTTCGCTCATGGTGCTGGCCACCAGTAGCCACAGCATCGCCAGCAGGGCGCCGAGCAGGAAGACGGTTTGCGAGTCAAAAAAGCCGTCCACCCAGCCGCCGAGCGCTCCGCCGATGGCCACGCCGAGGAACTGGCTGGTGGAATAAATTCCCATCGCGGTGCCTTTATAGCCGGCCGGTGATTCTTTGCTGATTAACGACGGAAGTAGAGCTTCCAGCAGGTTAAACGCGAGGAAAAATAGCTGAACGCCGGCAACCAGTTCCCAGAAATAGCCCCCGGCGCCCCAAAGTACGATCTCAGCGATCAGCAGGATGGCGACGCACAGCAGGAAGACGCGTTTCATTTTGCGCTTCACTTCGGCGTAGATAATAAATGGTACCACCGCAACAAATGAGACCAGCATGGTGACCAGATAGATTTTCCAGTGCTCGGCGGCGGGGAAACCGGCGGCTTCCAGCTGGCCCGGCAGGGCGACAAAAGTCGACATCAGCATGATATGCAGGCACATAATACCGAAATTGAGCTTCAGTAGTTTTGGCTCAGCAAGGACTTTGCTGAAGCAGCCCTTCACCATACCGGACTCGCGGTTCAGCACGTGATTCTGGCTGTTTGGCACTACCCACAGCGTCAGCAGAATCCCGAGCGTCGCCAGGAAGGCGATCATCCAGAACAGGGCGTGCAGGCCTAACTGATGGGTAACGATAGGCCCGAGAACCATTGCAATAGCAAAGGTGACGCCAAAGCTGACGCCGATAAACGCCATGGCTTTAGTGCGGTTCTGCTCGCGGGTTAAATCGGAAAGCAGCGCCATCACCGCAGCGGCAATCGCCCCGGAACCCTGCAGCGCGCGGCCAAGAATAATCCCCCAGATCGAGTCGGAAAGCGCCGCGATAACGCTGCCAACGACGAAGATTAACAGGCCGCCGACGATCAGCGGTTTACGCCCAATGCGGTCGGAAAGCAGTCCGAAAGGAATCTGGAATATCGCCTGGGCCAGCCCGTAAATGCCGATTGCCAGGCCGATAAGGGCCTCGCTTGCGCCCTGTAACGCCATGCCGTAAGTGGTCAGAACCGGCAGGACCATAAACATGCCGAGCATGCGCAAAGAGAATACGGTCCCCAAACCCCAGGTCGCGCGCAGTTCGCCTGGCGTCATTTTATTATCGTTCATTACCACCTCAATATAAAAACTGCGCCTAGTGTAGTGGGGGGAAACAGAAGCGTAAATAAATGTTTGTTTAACAGATATTACGACTGTGTTGCATGATGAGGTGAGTACGGTAGGCAAAAAAAACCAGTGGAGGAGCCTCCACTGGAGTGCAGAGATTAATGGCAGTTAAAGTCAACCCACTGGCCGCCCGCGTCGGCGGATTTAACGCACTGCTCAACCCAGTAAACGCCGTGCAGCCCGGCTTCCACGTCCGGATACCAGAAGGTCTCGAGGAATGCCCGGTCACCGCGATCCATGGCGTCGATGGCGATGGCGTAGCGGCGATAGAGGTTGGCCCACGCTTCGAACAGCCCTTCAGGGTGACCGCCGCCAATGCGGTCATCCGCCAGCGCCTGCTGGCTGAGATAGGGCATCCCGCGCTCCAGTACGCGCGCCGGTTCGCCCTGCACCTCGTAGCTCAGCTGATTTGGGCGTTCATCCCACCATTCGATGCTGGCTTTTTCGCCAATGACGCGGACTTTTTGTGAATGCATCGCGCCGCTGTTGACCGCGCTGGTCCACAGTGAACCGACGGCGCCGTTGTTATATTCCATCAGCACAAAGGCGTTATCTTCCAGCGGCGCGCGGGATTTGACGAAGCTTTGACGTGCGCACATCAGGCGGGTGATGTTCAGATTCGGCACCATCGTCTCGGCAATAAATAGCGGGTGGGTCGCCAGATCCCCCAGCACATAGCTAGGGCCAGCATATTTGGGTGTGACCCGCCAGCGGGTGGATTCCGCTTGCAGCTCAACGGCTTCATTATGAAAACCGTGGGCAAACTGCATATTGATAATGCGGATCTCGCCGAGCATCCCCTCGGCTATCATCTGCCGTGCCTGCTGGATCATCTGGTGCCCGGCATAACCGTAGGTGACGCCGATAATTTTATTCTGCTTTTTACTCAGCGCGAGCAGTTCGCGCGCTTCGTCGGCGGTAAAGCACAGCGGTTTTTCGCAGATAACGTGCAGCCCGGCTTCCAGCGCCGCTTTAGTGATAGCGAAGTGAGTATTATTCGGCGTCGTCACCGATACGGCTTCAATCCCGTCGGGGCGTTTGGCCTCCTCCGCGAACAGCGTTTTATAATCGGCGTAGCAGCGCTCAGGAGCGATGCCGAGCTGCTCGCCGAATTGACGGCCGCGCACGGCATCGATATCAAGCGCGCCGGCCAGCAAAGTAAAGACGTTATCACGCAGCGCCGCGCAACGGTGGCTGTAGCCAATCTGGCTGGTACCGCCGCCGCCGACCATGCCCCAGCGCAGGGAGCGGGATAAGGGTTTCATGCCGTTTAACATGATGGTGCTCTCCTCAATGATAGAGATACTACGGATTTCAGATGTTGTTCTGTATACCCGCGCTCGCCGAGCGCGGATGTGGCAGCCGGGTTTTACATCTCTCCACGCGCTTCGCGTTCTTTCAGTTCATGCATAATCTGCGGGTATTGCTTATCCAGCCGGTAAAACAGCAGGGTGATAATGACAACGATCCACAGGAAGAAAGAGCCGTAGAGATAAACGTGGTTAATCATGTCGATAGCGCTTTGCGGCTGAACGCCGGATCCGCTGCTGGAGCTGACGTAACCCGCCATGCTCAGCAGGCCGGAGATAACCGCGGCGGCAATACCTGCGCCGAGTTTCGTCCCAACGGAACCGGCGGAGAAGATCATCCCTTCCTGCCTGACGCGCGTTTTCCACTGGCCGAATTCGACGGCATCACCGCAGAAGCCAAACAGCACGGCGTTCAGCGGGGCGAAGCCAATACCGCGAATAATCGCGTTTGCCAGCGCCCAGTGATAATCATCAGAGTTAAACATAAACAGCACCTGGCCGATGGTCGCCAGCACGATGCCGCAGAGGGCAACGTTGCGTTTACCGTATTTGCGGATAGGCACCGAGCTCAGGAAGGTGAAAATAATAATGCAGGCGGTTTCGGCAACGAAAATGGAGCTATAGAAGGTATCGTCGCCGAGCACGTAGCGGCAGTAGTAAGGCAGCGCGATCCCCACCACGGTGTAGTACACGCTTTGCGCGGCCCACAGGATTGCGCTGGCCCAGAAGTACTGGTTACGAAAAAGCGCGGAAAGCTGGGTTTTTACCGGTACGTTTCCCTGTTTCTCTCGCGCTTTGATGACGACCTTCTCTTCGCATTTATAAAAGCAAAACAGCAGCAACAGCAGCGCCAGAAAAGCCCAAATCGACATGGTTTTAATCCACGCCGCCTGATCGTCGCCAAAGTACTTCACCAGCGGCAGCGTGCAGGCAACGGCGAGGATACGACCAAAAGGCGACATCGACATGCGGGTGATGCTGAGCATATCCCTTTCCCAGGAGGCGCGGGTCATCATCGCAGAAAGGCTGCCGTAGGGGAGGTTGATGGCGGTATAGCACACGGTGGTGCAGAAGTTATAGGCCACCAGCAGATAGAGAAACTGCAGCGTGCCGGTGGTCTGCGGGACGGTGAACAGTAAAATTGCCGATACGGCGTAGGGCACGCTCATCCATAGCAGCCAGGGGCGTGATTTCCCCCAGCGAGAGTTCGTGCGTTCCACCATCAGGCCCATGATGACATCGGAAACGCCGTCAAACAGACGGGAGATCAGCATTACCAGGCCAACGGTGGCGATGCTGATGCCGACATAGTCGGTATAAAACAGGGTTAAAACCGTGCCGATCATGCCGAAAACGACGTTACAGGCGGTATCGCCGCCGCCGTAAGCGATTCGGGTGGCCCAGCTTAGCTTATCGCCGCGTGCCGCCGCCGGAGAGAGAAGAATCTGCTGTTCACTCATGGTCAATTCCTTTGTCTGGGAGGACAAGTCAGGACCTCTGCGCCAGTTCCACCGGCACGACCTTATCCTGAATATCAGCCAGAACATAAGGAAATGTTTATTTCGTTTCAATGATTGTTTGGAATTTAATTTCTGTATATGCGAGGTGGATCGAAAAATCGTAAAAATTGAGCCGTAATTTCCTGGCTACAGTTATCAAGACATTCTGATTGATAAGGTTATTAATTGTTTTTATGAACGATATTTCATTTGTTTTTTGTATGAATTTGATGATTTTTCGCTGTGACTTTTGAGGTGAATCGATACTTCACGGCATTTTTTATTTTTCATTATTCATTTAAATGAAATTAATTTTTCTTTTTTTTTTGGGGCGGGCGTGTTTTTGAAGCACGCCCGCCTTAACGTCAACGTTTTAAAATGTACTTCTGACGGGCGCGGTTGAAGCGGTGGGTTTTGGCTCCGGGTCAGCCGCAAAAACACCTTTGGCCGCCAGCCCGGCGACGGTAATCGCCGCCGGAATGCCAAGGATCAGGAATACGCTTTCGAAGCTGATATTCAGCGCCAGCATTTCCGCCCCGGCGAAGGCGCTGAGGATGGCGCCCAGGCGGCCAACGCCGTGCATCCAGCTGGAGCCGGTGGCCCGCGCCTCGGTAGGATAGTAGCGGGCGGAGAGCGCGTTCATGCCGGTATTGGCGCCGTTTAAGCAGGCTCCGCTGATAAACGCCAGCAGGCAGATGAGCGCAAAGCTTGCCGCGGCATAGCCCATCGCCATCGTAAACAGGCCGCCAACCGCGTATATCAGCCCGAGCGCCCGATGGGGGTTGATCCGGTCCATTAGCCAGCCCGCAAACAGCGAGCCGAGGGTTCCTCCCGCCTGGTACATGGCGGTCATCACCGCCGCCTGGCTGACCGTTAAGCCCACCTCTTTTACCAGCGTCGGTAGCCAGCTGCCGAGGAGGTAGACCAAAAAAAGCCCCATAAAGTAGACCAGCCAGAGCATCATTGAGCCGAAGCGATACTGGCGGGAGAGGACGATGCGCATGGCATTTGCCTGGACGGGCTGCGTCGGCAGGCTGAACTCGGCCTCATCGGGGATTTGTCCCGGATAAAGGCGCTGCAAAATTCGCCGAATACGTTCGGCTGGCGCGCGCTTAACCACCAGAAAACGCACTGATTCCGGTAACAGCCAGATCAGGACCGGCGCGAACAGCAGCGGGAGGATCCCGCCAAGCAGCATCAGCGAATGCCAGCCAAACTGCGGGATCAGCCAGGAGGCGGAGAAACCGCCCGCTGCCGCGCCAAAGGTGAAGCCGCAAAAAATAATCGTAATCAGAAACGAGCGCTGGCGCTCCGGCGCGTACTCGGACACCAGGGTGCCGATATTCGGCATCGCGGCGCCTAACCCCAGCCCGGTCAGAAAACGAAAAACCATCATCTGCTCAATATTTTGTGACAGGGCGGTGGCGATGGTCCAGAAGCCGAAGAAGAAGACGCTATTGATGATAATTTTCTTCCGTCCCAGCCAGTCGGCGAGGGGGCCGGAGAAAATAGCGCCCAGCGCCAGGCCTATCAGCGCGGCGCTAATGACGAAACCGAGCTCGTGGTTGCTTACTCCCCATTCCTGCTTCAGCGTTGGGGCGATAAATCCCATGATGGCGATATCAAAACCGTCGAGCGCGATAACGCAGAAGCCCAATAATACCACCAGCTTCTGAAAGCGGCTGAGCGGATTGGCGTTGATTAACTCCCTGACGTCCAGGCGTTGAGTCTGAGTCATGGGGCTCTCCTTATGCGCAAGGGCGCAGGTAGGACTGCGCGGCGTTAAACAGCAGCTGAGCGCGAGCGAGCGCAGGCAGAGCGCCCCGGGGGCCGCTGAGCGGAACCTCGACAGAGACCGGCAGCGTGGCCGGAAGCGCCGCCATCAGGCCGTGCAGGTCGAGTCCGCCTTCGCCGGGCACCTGGCGCGCGGCGCGGGCCTGGTAAATCAGCTCCTGCTCGTCAGCGGGGGCTTGCGGCGAAGCGTCGCAAAGCTGCATATAGTTGAGGTAATTTTGCGGGAGCGTGGCGAGGGTCGAAAGGGATTCGCCTGCCCGCCAGAAGTGAATGGCATCAATTAAAATACCGATATCGCTGCGGCCGCTGGCGGCGATCAGCGCCTGGGCTTCGGCGATGGTGCGCAGGTGGGTCCATGGCATAGGCTCCAGGTTCATGGTTAAACCATGCTCCTGGCCGGCTTCGGCCAGCCGAGCGAGATTTTCCGCGCTGCGGACCCGGTTATCATCGTTGCCGGCGACTAAAACCTGCTTCGCGCCAAGGCGCGCGGCGGTATCAAGGAACAGCCGCAATCGGGCGTTCAGTGCAAAATCCGGCGTCAGGCGGACAATCTCAACGTCCGAGACGCGAACGCCGGTTGCCATCAGCGCCGCCAGGGTATCGCGAACGGCGGGGGTATCGCCGAGCATAGCGTAATCCGGATCCGACGGGGTTGCGGGAAGCAGGCGCAGGCCTACGTGAGTGAAGCCGGCCTGGGCCGCAATGCGTACCTGTTCCGGTGGTGGGACATCAAGTAGGGTAAGCGCGGCGAGTGACAGGGTTCGCATGTTCATAAAGGACTCCAGTACAGTTGCAGGTTGTTGTTGTTATGCGTATTGCCGTCCCTGGTGAAATGCTTTTACTGCGTTGTTTTATTTATATTTGCTGCCAGGTTTTTTCCGACCAGATAACCAAAGGTCATCGCCGGACCCAGCGTGATACCGCCGCTGGGATAGAATCCCCGCATCACGCTCGACATGTCGTTGCCGATGGCGAAAAGCCCCTGAATCGGCTGCTGCTGCGCGTTGAGAACCCGCGCATTTTCATCGGTGATTAATCCGCTGAAGGAGCCCAGCGAGCCGGGCAAAATGCGTACCGCATAAAAAGGCGCATGGCTGAGTTTCCCAAGCGTTGGGTGCGGAGAGCGGCTGGCATCGCCCTGCGCGCGGTTGTATGCCGACGCGCCGCGCTGAAAATCCTTATCCTCGCCCTGGTCTACAAAGTCGTTAAACCGGGTGATTGTTTCCGTTAGCTGCTGCGGATTAATGGCGCAGGCTTTTGCCAGCGCTTCCGGCGTTTCGCCCGTCTGCAGATATCCGGTCCTGCGCCAGGCCTCTGGGGTAAACGGGAAGGGGCGAGCATGGCCCAATCCGTAGCGCCGCAGCGCCCGGCTGTCGGCAATCAGCCACGCCTGCGGCGTTTCGCCCGGCGGCGTCGAGTCCAGCAGCGCGGCAATAAAATCATGATAAGAGTCGGCCTCATTGGTGAAGCGTTTGCCGTTGGGCAAAACGGCAATAAAGCCAGGCTTCGCGCGTTCAACCAGATGCGGAAAGGGGAGCTGCACTCCGCTGGCGAGGGTAACGCGCGACACCGGCGCCCAGGCCATCGGGTGCCTGAGCGAATGATCAAACTGACCGCCGACCGTTTCGCCGAGCCGAATGCCATCACCCTGGTTCCCCGGAGGCGCGGCGGAAAAGTGGCCGTAGCCGCTGGCGGCGTGCGGAACCTGTTCGGCCAGACGCTGTCTGTCGTGGGGAAAGCCTCCGCAGGCGAGGATCACCGCGCCGGCGCGAACCTCCAGCGCGCCGCTGTCGCTACGTAATATCGCGCCCGTCACGCCGTTGTTGTCGGCGAGCAGACGTTCTACCGGCGCGTTAAGCTGAAAATTCACCCCCGCATCCAGCGCCGAACGCAGGAGGCGGGCGACCAGCGCGTTGCCGTTAACCAGATGCTGTCCGCGACCGGCGCGCAGCCGCTGCCAGCCGTGGCGAAGCAGGCGACAGGTGGCGTACAGCGCCGAGCGCGATGAGCGGGTGGCGTTAAAAAAGTGCGCCATATCCGTGCCGCCGGCAATGCCCATCCCCGCGAGGCTGATGGTCTCCAGCGGAGGCCGCAGGCGATGCAGCCAGTCGCCCAACAGCCGTCCGTCAAAAGGCTGCGCCGTGACCGAGCGGCCGCCCAGCGCAGCGCCCGGTGAAGCGTGAAAATCGGGCATTTTGCTGCCGGAAAGAAACTGCACGGCGGTGCGGCGGCGGAAAAAGTCGATCATCTCCGGTCCGTACTGTAAGTAGGCGAGCAGACGCGCATCGGCAGGCTCGCCGTCCATTTCATGGCGTAAATAAGTGAGCGGTGAGCCGGGTTCTTCTTCAATACCCTCCTCTCGCGCCAGCGGATTACGCGGGATCCATAGCCAGCCGCCGGACCAGGCGCTGGTGCCGCCAATAACAGACTCCTTCTCCGCAACCAGCACGCTGGCGCCGCCGAGCGCGGCGGTGACGGCGGCAGAGAGCCCCGCCGCGCCGGAGCCGACCACCAGAACATCCACGTTTATCTGCCCGCCCATGACCGACTCTTTATTGCAGAGGTGAAAAATCAGTGGGGCGCAGAAGAACCGACTCCAGGCGCTCGACGGCAGCCAGCTCGCGGTTTTTGCGCGAGAACGTCAGCCAGCGTTCGTCCTGCGCCATACGCGCCCGACGCGCCAGGCGATCGTCGAGGCTCTCGTAGGCCCAGATGTGCACCACCTGATTGACCACGCCAATTTCGGTAAAGAAGAAGCCGATGAGCTTACCGAGATGCTCGGTTTGCACGGCGTAAGCATCGCTTTTGTACAGCGCCAGCCAGTCGGCCATTTTCAGCGGATTGATGGTGTAGGTGCGTTTTTCATAGATCATGATTTTCTCCTGTTTACAGTGCATGTTGTTGCGCCATATGGCTGGCTGAGAGATAGCCGAAGGTCAGCGCCGGGCCGAGCGTAATGCCGGGGCCGGGATAGGTTCCGGCCATCATCGAATTCATATCGTTACCCACGGCGTAGAGGCCTTTAATCGGTTCACCCTGCTGGTTAATCACCTGAGCATCGGCGGTAGTCACCAGACCGCGCGAGGTACCGAGATCGCCGGTATAGAGGGTGACGGCATAAAACGGCGCGCGGGTCAGCGGGGCGTTACAGGCGTTTGGCCGGTGGCCGGGGTCGCCCATCGCGCGGTTATAGCTGTTGCCGCCTTTAGCAAATTCCGCATCCTGGCCCTGAGCGGCGTCGCGGTTATAGCGCGCCACCGTTTCCCCGAGGGTTTGCGGATCGAGTCCGAGGCGCTGCGCCAGCTCTGACAGCGTATCGGCCTTGTGCAGATAGCCCGCTTTCACCAGCGCGTCATTATTTACCGGTGCAGGGCGCGCCAGGCCGAGGCCGTAGCGCTTCATGGCAAGGGCGTCGCAAATCAGAAAGCAGGGGGCGTTTTCTGCCCGGCTTTGCATGGCGCTGGCGAAGTGGTGATAAGAGTTGGATTCATTCACGAAGCGCACCGCGCGCTGGTTGACGGCAATCACGCCGGGTTTGGCGCGATCGGTGACCAGGTGAGGGAAGCGCTCCTGCGTGCCATCGGCATGGTGTAAAACGGAGACCGGTGCCCAGAAAAAGTTAGACGGCAGGTCAGCGCCTTCGCGGGCATTGAGCGCGGCGGCAAGGCGCAGCGCGGCGCCGTCGTTGGCAGCGGGGGACATGGTATAGTGCTCGCGGGTCTGGGGGCGGTAGCGTTCAGCCAGCTTGCCTGCGGCAAAACCTCCGGCTGCCAGCACCACGCCGCAGCGGGCTTCAAGAGCCTGCTTTTGACCCTCGTGCTCAATTTCTACGCCGGTCACCTCGCCATTGCGTTCGCTCAGTGAAAGCACGTTGACGTTGAGTCTGAGCTGCATGCCTTTGCGGAAAGCGAGCGTCGCCATGCGGGCGATCAGCGCGTTGCCCATCGCCAGGCGAGTGCCCCGATGGTGCCGGAGACGATCGCGACCATAGCGCAGCAGCAGTCTGCCGCAGTGTGCGAACGAGCTAAGGGAGCGGCGCATATCAAGAAAGTGTTGGATATCGATGCGATTGACCATCATCCCGCCAAACAGCAGCATCCCCGGTGGAGGAGAGCGGAGGTCGCGAAAATGCTCACCCAGTTCTCGCCCGTCAAACTCCACCACCTCCAGCGCCCGCCCGACGTCGACGGCACCGGGTTCATCCGGGTAATAATCCGGAGAAAGCGGACGCAGGCTATATTTCACCGCCCCCTCTTTTTCCAGAAACGCCAGCGCCTCGCGTCCCGAAGCGATAAAGGCTTCGATCAGATCCTGACGATAGTTGGGCTCACCGATGATGGTCCGCAGATAGGTTTCGATTTCCTGCGGGCTGCCGCCTGCGGCCATTTTCCGCGCCTGATCGCTATCGTGGATCCACACCGCGCCGCCGGAAATGGCGGAGGTGCCGCCGAACTGCGGGGCTTTTTCCAGCATCAGCACCGACAGCCCCTTACAGCAGGCGGTCACCGCCGCGGCAAAGCCTGCGGCGCCGCTGCCGATAACGATGACGTCCCAGCTTTTCATGCCGCCGCTCCCTGTTCCTGCGCAATGGCGCCAATGAACTGCCCCATTAATTTCATCTGCGCCAGCGCCATTTCCGGCCCGGTCTGAATCGCGCAGCCGCGATCCCGGGCGAAGGCCAGAAGCGGGGTGATAACCGGGGCGGTTACCACGTCCGCGACATGCGCTAATACCGGCAGCGTTTCCAGCAGCGTTTGCGGCAGCGGTAATGGATCGAAACCGGCCATTCCCGCCGGAGAACCGTTCACCAGCACATCCAGACCGTTGAGCGTCGCGGGCAGATCGGTTAGGTGAACGTGCGGAAAATGGGTGGCCAGCCGGTTATGCAGCAGCTGAAGCGTGGCAGGATTCGGGTCATAAAGCGCCAGTTGACGGAGGCCCGCTTCGCAAAGCCCCCACGCGATGGCGCTGCCGACGCCGCCGCAGCCTGAGAGCAGCGCTTTTTTACCTGCGGCGTTAAAGCCGTGCGCCTCTGCGGCAAGCTGGAAGCCGACGCCGTCGAGCATGTCGCCCTGTAAACGGCCATCGGCCAGCTTACGGATGACGTTGACGGCATTGAGATGCTGCGCTCGCGGGGTTAACTCATCGACCAGGGCGGCGGCGCGCTGTTTGTGCGGAACGGTGACCAGCACGCCGCTCATGTTATGCCAGCCGCGTAGCGCCTGCAGATAGTCAGCAACGGCTTGCGGGGCGATATCCACCGGGATCATGACGCTGTCCATCTGCTGGTCGGCAAAGTAGCGGTTGAAATTCTCCGGCGATTTAACCTGGGTAATCGGGTGACCGATGACGGCGACGACCTGAGTGAATCCACTGACCATTTCAAACCTCATTTTGTTAAATGAATGTTGTGAAAGTATTTCAGCCGAAGCTGAGAGCGACAACGCAGAATTCGGCCATACTGGTTGTTAATCGCACCACCACTGCGATAATCGCGCTAAACCGATCTTATTGTTGCGAAAGTGTGAACAAGTATGCAAAACCAGATTCATCCCCGCGATCTGATCGTCGGCCTGCAAAAGGGGCTGGCGCTGATCCAGCTATTTTCAAAAGAGCACCCGCGACTCACCGTGCCGCAGGCGGCGAAAATGAGCGGCCTGACGCAAAGCGCCGCGCGGCGGTTTTTCCTTACTCTGCTGCACGAGCGCTACCTGCAAACCGACGGACGCTACTACTGGCTGACGCCCAAAGCGTTAAGGCTGGGGCAGGCGTATGTTGACTCGGCGCAGTTCCCGCGCATGGTACGGCCGATCGTTGAGTACATCGCCAGCCGGACGGAAGAGCACGCTTCGGTGGGGGTGATAGATGATGATGAGCTGGTGTATATCGCGCGCAGTAAGCACACGCCGTTTAATTCGACCTCAGTGCGCCTGGGTGAGAGGGTGCCGATTTACTGTACCGCCGGCGGGCGGCTCTGGCTGGCGTCATTAGCGGAAGCCGAGTGCGAAACCGTTTTGCAACGGATCAAACGCGAACAGCGCACGCCCTATACGGTAACCGACGTTACGGCCCTGATGGAGAAGATCGCCCAGGTGCGCCGCCAGGGATATGCCGCAATTGAGCAAGAGTTTGAAATTGGCATGCTGGTACTGGCCGTACCGCTGTCAGACCGGGAAGGGATTTACTGGGGAGCGCTGAGCTTAACCAGCCATCAGTCAAGAACCTCGATTGAAGCCCTGTGCCGCGAGCATCTGGATTTGCTCTATAGCGCCCAGGCGATGTTGGTTGGATAGCCGCGGAAGAGGCAGGCAGGTTCTGAACGGAACCTGCCTGATATATCAGGCTTTCGCGCCGTCGATAAAGCTATTCCAGTCCGCCCCAGCGTTGTTCACGAAGGTTGACCAGCTATTGGCGGCAGTGTTCACAAAGCCATTCCAGTTATCCAACCCCGCAGACACAAAGGTGTTCCAGTTAGACTGACCGATAACGAACTTGCCAAATTCTACGGCGCTATCAATCACAAAATTCGCGAAAGAGGCTCCTGAGGTGGCGACAAAAGATCCGAAGCCAAGCCCGGAGTTGACGACAAAGCTGGTAAAGCCAGTAGCCGCATTCAGCAGATTAAAACCACCGGAAATATATTCCATTTCATTAAAAGTTAACTCTTTCATTTTTATTCCTTTATTCAACGGATTGTCATCAGTGAGCACCGTACTCACCGCGAAAGGCTAACACCGCTAAATAGAGGTAAACCAGATGGCAACCTCCCCCGGATGGTGATTTCTTTATCATTTTTATATGAACATCATCATTGAATGATTGATAACGCTGGACTGGAGATGAACCGATGAAGATGATTTTTATCTGAAGAGAACCTGGGGGAGGGGAGGGACAATAGGTTGCGTGATAAAAAAACAGCCCCCGGTCTTGCGAGCGGAGGCTGCTGAGCGTTTGCAGAAGGTGGTCTTATCTGACCATCGTCAGCAGGTTATGTGAATCCGGCACCATAAAGTCGACGGACATCATCACCGACAGCGCGGTAATGGCGACGATGGAAAAGACGAACAGCTTACGCGCCCAAACTTTATCATCCGCCACTTTGTATCCGCGCAGCGCCATCCCCAGCCACCAGACGCTCACTGCCGCAGCGACAACCAGATATTTATATCCGGCGTAGCCGCCCAGAGAGAGCATCAGCGTCGCAACGGTAAAGGCGATGATGTAGACGGTAATATGGTTTTTAGCCACTGAAATACCTTTCACTACCGGCAGTACCGGAATGTTCGCCGCCTGATAATCCTTGAAGCGGAAAATCGCGATAGCGTAAGAGTGAGGCATCTGCCACAGGCTAAAAATAGCCAGCAGTATAGCGGCACCGCTGTCAAAATCACCGGTCACCGCACAGTAGCCAATCACCGGCGGCGCAGCGCCGGAGAGAGAACCAATCAGCGTGCCGTAGACGGAGTGGCGCTTCATGTACAGGCTGTAAACGCCGACATAAACCACAAACCCCATCACCCCCAGCCAGCAGGCGAGGGGATTAGCGCCAAACCACAGCAGCATGAAGCCAGCAATACCCAGCAGGGTGGCGTATACCAGCGAAGCTTCTGGCGAGATCAGCCCTTTGACCAGCACCCGGTTTTTCGTCCGTTCCATCTTACGATCGATATCACGGTCGATATAGTTGTTGAAAACACAACCCGAGGCGACCACCAGGGATACTCCGAGGAGCGTCCAGATGAAAAGCGGATAGTCTATGTGGCCCTTTGAGGCCAGCAGGAAACCGCCAATCACGGAGATCAGGTTGCCAAAAATAATGCCTGGTTTCGTTACTTGCAGGTATTGCTTAAACATACTCGCCGCTCTTAGTGCATCATCATGTTGTAGTTCAGGTTCCACATAATCCAGATGGAACCGACAACTACGATAGCAATGATGATTACGGTGAAGATAAATGCGGTCAGGTTCCAACCTTCGTCCGATTTACTGTTCATGTGCAGGAAGTACACGAGGTGTACGACAATCTGCACAACTGCAGTGACCAGGATGGTTCCCAGAATAGCCGCATGCGATGCGGAGCCACTCATCACCATTGCAAACGGGATAACCGTCAGAATGATCGACAGGATGAAACCTGTCATGTAGCTCTTCACGCTGCCGTGAGAAGCGCCGCTATGATCGGTAGAATGACTCATTACATCGCCCCCATCAGATAAACAACAGAGAACACGCAGATCCACACGACGTCCAGGAAGTGCCAGAACAGACTCAGGCACATGATACGGGTGCGGTTAGTGTTGGTCAGGCCGCGACGAGAAACCTGTACCATCAGCACCGCCATCCAGATCAGACCAGAGGTCACGTGCAGACCGTGGGTACCGACCAGCGCGAAGAACGCTGACAGGAAGCCGCTGCGATCCGGACCCATACCTTCAACAATCAAATGATGGAATTCATAGAGTTCCATCGCGATGAACCCTGCCCCGAAGAGGAAGGTCAGCGCAAGCCAGGAAACCACCTGGCTCTTGTTGTTTTTGTACATGGCGATAGCCGCCATGCCGTAGGTGATGGAGCTGAACAGCAGCAGCGCGGTTTCAACCAGAACGAACGGCAGTTCGAAAATATCTTTACCGGTCGGTCCGCCCGCCGTGCCGTTCACCAGAACGGCATAGGTCGCGAACAGAGTGGCGAAGATAATGCAGTCGCTCATCAGGTAGATCCAGAAACCGAATACCTTCATCGGTCCTGTATCATGGTGCCCGTGTTCGTGCGCGTGGGCGTTATGCGCAAGAGTATCAGTTGCCATTTTTCAGCCCTGCTTTGTTAATCTCATCGAAATGCTGATTTTCCAGTTTTTCGACTACTGCAACCGGCACGTAGTAATCCACGTCCTCGTCAAAGCTCTTAATAATCCAGGTCGCCAGGATACCGACGAAGCTTGCAATTGCCAGCCACCAGATGTGCCAGATCATTGCGAAACCAAACACCGTTGCGAAAGCAGCAATAACGATGCCCGCGCCGCTGTTTTTCGGCATATGAATCTCTTCATAGCCAGCCGGTTTCTTGTACGCGTCGCCTTTCTCTTTCATTTCCCAGAACGCGTCACGCTCGTGAACCACAGGAACGATAGCGAAGTTGTAGAACGGCGGAGGAGAAGAGGTTGCCCACTCCAGCGTACGGCCGCCCCACGGGTCGCCGGTCAGGTCACGGTTCTGCTCGCGATCGCGGATAGACACGTAGAACTGAATCAGCTGGCAGAGGATACCGCAGGCGATCAGCGCCGCGCCGCAGGCTGCAACAACCAGCATCGGGTGGAACTGCGGGTCAATCTGCTGGCTCAGGCGACGGGTCATACCCATGAAGCCCAGCACGTACAGCGGCATAAACGCGACGAAGAAGCCGATGATCCAGAACCAGAAAGCGCGTTTGCCCCAGGTTTCGTTCAGGGTGAAGCCAAAGGCTTTCGGCCACCAGTAGGTCAGACCTGCGAAGCAACCGAACACCACGCCGCCGATGATGACGTTATGGAAGTGCGCGATCAGGAACAGGCTGTTGTGCAGCACGAAGTCTGCGCCCGGTACCGCCAGCAGAACGCCGGTCATACCACCTACGGAGAAGGTCACGATAAAGCCAATCGTCCACAGCATCGCTGAGTTGAAGACGATGCGGCCCTGGTACATGGTAAACAGCCAGTTGAAGATCTTAACCCCGGTCGGGATAGCGATGATCATGGTCGTAATACCGAAGAAGGCGTTTACGTTCGCGCCCGCACCCATAGTAAAGAAGTGGTGCAGCCAAACGATAAACGACAGAACGGTAATACACACTGTTGCCCATACCAGCGAGGTGTAGCCAAACAGACGCTTACGCGAGAAGGTCGCGGCGATTTCGGAGAAGACGCCGAATACCGGCAGAACCAGAATGTACACTTCCGGGTGACCCCATGCCCAAATCAGGTTGATGTACATCATCATGTTGCCACCCATATCGTTGGTAAAGAAATGGGTGCCCAGGTAGCGGTCCAGGGTCAGCAGCGCGACGGTGACGGTCAGAATTGGGAAGGAGGCGATAATCAGGATGTTGGCGCACAGAGATGCCCAGCTAAACACCGGCATCTTGAACATGGTCATGCCAGGGGCACGCATCTTGATAATCGTTACGAAGAAGTTAATACCGGTAAGCGTTGTACCAATACCGGATAGCTGGAGAGCCCAGATCCAGTAATCGACCCCGACGCCCGGACTGTACTCGATTCCCGACAGCGGCGGATAGGCCAGCCAACCGGTCTGCGCGAATTCACCGACGCCCAGAGAGAGGTTAACCAGAATCACGCCCACAACGGTGAACCAGAAGCTCAGGTTGTTAAGGAAGGGGAAAGCAACGTCGCGTGCGCCGATCTGCAGCGGAACCACCAGGTTCATCAGACCGATAACAAACGGCATCGCTACGAAGAAGATCATGATAACGCCGTGGGCGGTAAAGATCTGATCGTAGTGGTGAGGCGGCAGGAAACCTGCTTCCCCGGCCGAGGCCAGCACCTGCTGGCTACGCATCATAACGGCGTCAGCAAAGCCACGCAGCAACATAACGATTGCTACGATAACGTACATGATACCGAGACGTTTGTGGTCAACCGAAGTCAGCCACTCGTTCCAAAGGTAGGACCACTTACCGAAGTAAGTGATGGCTGCCAGAAGCGCCAGTCCCCCAATGATAATTGCAGCCACCGTAACCACAATAATGGGTTCATGGTAGGGCACTGCATCCAGTGTAAGTTTTCCGAACATCGTTTTCTTCCTCGGCCCCTTAGTGAGCGGTTTCCGCGTGGCTCATGTCCATGCCTTCCATTCCTTCGTGCGCTGCGTGCTCGCCCTCGGGTTGGGTCATATCCATGCTCTTACCGTGAGACATAAATTTGTTAACAACATCTTTAAACAAATCCGGTTTCACGTTAGAGAAGTATTCCACTTTGTTGTATTCGCTAGGCGCAGCCAGTTTGTCGAATGTTTCCATGGAATCCATGGTATTCGCAGACTGTTTGGCTTTCGCTACCCACTGATCGAAGGTTGCACGATCCGGCGTGGCGATAGCTTTGAACTTCATTCCAGAGAAGCCCGGGCCGCTATAGCTGGCGGAGATACCGTCGTAAGTACCAGCTTCATTCGCGATGAGGTGCAGCTGAGTCTGCATCCCGGCCATTGCGTAAATCTGGCTACCTAAACGTGGGATAAAGAACGAGTTCATCACGGAATTGGAGGTCACTTTGAAGTGTACCGGTACGTTCGCCGGGAAGGCGATTTCGTTGACGGTAGCAATACCTTGTTCCGGATAGATGAAGAACCATTTCCAGTCCATCGAAACGACTTCGATAGTGATAGGTTTTTCATCGTGAGCAAGCGGTTTGCTCGGCTCTAATGCGTGAGTTGTTTTCCAGGTCAGAACGGCCAGGAACAGGATGATCAGGATAGGAACCGTCCAGACCACAGCTTCAACTTTGTTGGAGTGTGACCAGTTCGGGCTATACTTCGCATCTTTATTGCTCGCACGATACTTCCAGGCAAATCCTACTGCCATCAAGACGGCTGGAATAACGACGATCATCATCAGGCCGAAGGCCGTCAGAATCAGAGAGCGTTGCTCCAGTCCAATCTGTCCTTTTGGGTCGAGGAGTGCAGAATCACAACCACTGAGTAATACAGTGCCTGCGATTAATGACATCCATCCCAAACTTTTATTGTATTTCCTAAGTCTCATTGAACGACCTCAATTCCACGGAATCTGGTGGCGCTTAAAGTGTACGGGCATTTTACGGGAAGGTTGCATTACTGTAAACATAGTTGGAGCTGTGTCTGTTCTATGTTAGTGGCTTCTGCTTGCCTTGTCACATATGTTACGGAGTGTGACATTATCCCTTGCAAAGCTTGATTTACGCGGGATTGATAACGAAAGGGATAAGAACCAAGGGGTTTATAAGAGAATGAGCATAACCACCTGCAAAACAACACAAATAATTAACAATTAATTATCAAATAAAAGACATCATAAAAGCGGAAAATAAAAACAGTAAAGCTGAATCGTTTAAATTATTTAAAGATTCGCATAAAAATTGTCAATAATTTCCAGAAATCTAAAACGCACAAAACAACAAACTCAGCGCCATGAATATAAAATCGTTAATAAGACGTTATAATTACGCTTGGTAATTACAACGTCCACTAACGTTTCTGTAACGATTAAATCAGCTCGGTTTTGCGTAATGCCAGGTAGTCAAGGAAAGCGCCGAGTAAAATACCCGCAACGGCGGTGAGTACGGCGATCTCCAGCAGGCCCGCGAGGAAGGAGAAATTGGTGTAATCCAGCGCGTTGAACACCAGCAGCACCAGCCATACCGCCAGCATCAGGCAGCCAACCGCCAGAATCATTAAAGCCAGCCCGTAGATCTGAGGAAAGAACGTACGCGGCATAAAACTCTCTGACCGCTGGGTGTGTTCCAGGGTACGCCGACAAATTAACAGCAGCAAAATACCCGGCACAGCGGCAACGACGGAAAAAAGATAGAAGGCAGGCCAGCCGTGAGCCTCGACGAACCAGCCGGCGATAGGGCCGACGTAAACGCGCCCGACGGCGGAAAGCGCCGAGAGCAGGGCAAACTGGGTGGCTGAAAAGGATTTGTTGCACAGCGTCATCAGCAGCGCGACGAACGCCGCGGTGCCCATCCCGCCGCACAGGTTTTCGAAAAATACCGCCGTCGCCATGGAGAAAAGGTGTTTATCGGTAATAGATAGCAGCCAATATCCGGCGTTGGATACTCCTTGCAGCACGCCGAAAATCAGTAGCGCGCGGAATAAGGTCAGGCGCTGCATAAGCACGCCGCCGTACAGGGCGCCGACAATCGTGGCGAACAGGCCGAGCGTTTTATTGACCATCCCCACTTCGCCAGCATCGAAACCGACGCCGCGAATCAGGAATGTGGTGGTCAGGCTCATGGCAAACGCATCGCCAAGCTTATAAAGGACGATAAGCAGCAGGATTAGCCAGGCGTTATTGCGACCGAAGAAGTCGCGAAGCGGTGCGGCAACCGCCTGTTCCAGCGTTTTCGGCACAGGAATGACGTCGCTGGGATCCGGGGCCAGCAGCGTGGCGATAATGCAGGGGATCAGCAGCGCGGCCATCAGCCAGTACATTCCCTGCCATCCTAGCCAGCGGTCGGCCAGCCATAGCGCCAGTCCGCCGGAGACCAGCATCCCCAGACGATAGCCCAGCACGCTGATTGCCGCGCCGGTGCCTCGCTCTTCCGCGGCCAGCACGTCAGTTTTCCACGCGTCAAACACGATATCCTGAGACGCGGAGCAAAAGGCGATGACGACCGCCAGCGCCGCCATCCAGCGCAGCTGCGTGGAGGGTTCAAGGAATCCCATCGCCGCAATGGCAATCAGTAACAGAAATTGGGTAGCCAGCAGCCAGCCGCGACGACGGCCAAGAAACGGCGGCGTGTAGCGGTCCATCAGCGGCGACCAGAGGAACTTAAAGACGTAGGCCTGGCCGACGAGAGAGAAAAAACCGATGGTTTTCAGATCGATATTTTCAACGGTCATCCACGCCTGCAGCGTGCCTGAGGTCAGGGCGAGCGGTAATCCAGACGCAAAACCAAGAATCAGCAGGATCGCTGATTTTGGCTGCGTAAAAATGCGTAAGTAATGATTGGACATGTCTTGTCGTGCAGACCCGACGCGGGGCCGGGTCTGCCGCTTAAATTAACGAGCGTTTTGCTTGATGAAATCGTGAATGCTGGTGTCCTGCGCCATATCGCTAATGGTATCGGTCATCACGCTATTAACCGCATCGGCGATATTCTTGTTCGAGGCCTGAAATGCGCCTTCAACAGAGTAGCTGGCACGATAGTTTTTGGTCATCTTGTTGCCGTTGGCGGCGGTGGCGATAATGGCGATATCGGCTTTGGTGGCGATGTTGTAACGCACGTTACCCTGAGAAACGTCGGCGTACAGTTTATTGACGATGATTTGCAGGTCAACGGCGCCGTTCGGACCAATCATATAGCCACGCGAGGTCATCTGTTTTTCAAGGACTTCCTGCAGTAAGAAACGCAGGTCGCGGGAAGCGGTCAGCGTAACCTGTTGGTTATCGCGAGTGACTTTCGCCAGCGCCTGATCCGGGCGCTGATCGGCGCCGTTAATGCTGACGGTCACGCCCATCAGGCTGGGATCCTGCTGCGGCAGGGTGATTTTCGGTGATACATCAATAGTGGTCGGCGGAGTGGCGCATCCGGCCAGCATAAACAGCGCGACCAAAGGCAAAAGAATTTTCTTAAACATGTTCAGGGTCTCAACGCATGGGAGTAGTAATGAGGACAATTCCCGCCATCATAACATCGCCAACGGCAAGGGGAAGTGGCAACGCATGTAAATTCATCGTCTTGTGCGTTTTCTGTCCTTGCGGCATCGCATATCGCAACTCAGGCGGGGCTTTCAGGATACCGAACCAGTAAAGCCGATACTTTTGCGTGAAAATATCAGAGGAATGCCAATTTTTTGTTGTTTTCGCCCAATGGAAGCGGTAAAAGCGGCTAACATTTAAAGGGAATGGCGGCAATACAGCGTTGTCGGAGGAGAAAATTCATGATGATACGTGAACAGATCGAAGCAAAACTTAGGGCAGCGTTCGACCCGGTGTATCTTGAAGTCGTGGATGAAAGTTATCGCCACAACGTTCCTGCGGGCTCTGAAAGTCATTTTAAAGTGGTGTTGGTGAGCGATCGCTTCCTTGGCGAGCGTTTTCTTAATCGTCACCGTATGATTTACGGAACGTTGACTGAGGAACTATCAAGCACCGTGCACGCTCTGGCGTTGCATACCTACACAATCAAAGAGTGGGAAGGGCTACAGGATACCGTCTTTGCTTCTCCTCCTTGTCGCGGGGCTGGAAGTATCGCGTAGAAATCGCATTTGCAACCGCTGGAGCTTTTCCAGTATGTTGCGTGAAGATTTATGAGAAAACGGCCTGCGGGCCGTTTTGTTTTGCCTGGAAAATGTGCAGTTTGCGCCTTTTTACAGGCAAATTTGCTCGGGAAATGTGAAAAAAGCCGCAGCAGTGGGCGACAACCGTTCTCGACTCACAAAAGTGATGCCGCTATAATGCCGCGTCTTTTATTATGAATGTCTTCGGGATGATTCTGACGACAGGGAATGTGTTTCTGATTTGAAGAGGGCATCCCGGTTCTGCGAAGCAACCTGTTCGCGCTTCCAGAGTTGACCGAGCACTGTGATTTTTTTGAGGTAACAAGATGCAAGTTTCAGTTGAAACCACTCAGGGCCTTGGGCGCCGTGTAACGATTACTATCGCCGCTGACAGCATCGAGAATGCTGTCAAAAGCGAGCTGGTCAACGTAGCGAAAAAAGTTCGCATTGACGGCTTCCGTAAAGGCAAAGTGCCGATGAATGTTGTTGCTCAGCGTTATGGCGCATCTGTTCGCCAGGACGTGCTGGGTGACCTGATGAGCCGTAACTTCGTTGACGCGATCATCAAAGAAAAAATTAATCCGGCCGGCGCGCCGAACTATGTTCCGGGCGAATACAAGCTGGGTGAAGATTTCACCTACGCGGTCGAGTTCGAAGTTTATCCGGAAGTTGAACTGCAGGGTCTGGAAGCGATCGAAGTTGAAAAACCGGTTGTTGAAGTGACCGACGCTGACGTTGACACCATGCTGGATACTCTGCGCAAGCAGCAGGCTAACTGGAAAGACAAAGACGGCGCTGTTGATGCCGAAGATCGCGTTACCGTTGATTTCACCGGTTCCGTTGACGGCGAAGAGTTCGAAGGCGGCAAAGCTTCTGACTTCGTACTGGCGATGGGCCAGGGTCGTATGATCCCGGGCTTTGAAGACGGTATCAAAGGTCACAAAGCTGGCGAAGAGTTCACCATCGACGTAACCTTCCCGGAAGAGTACCACGCTGAAAACCTGAAAGGTAAAGCGGCTAAGTTCGTTATCAACCTGAAGAAAGTTGAAGAACGTGAACTGCCGGAGCTGACTGAAGAATTCATCAAGCGTTTCGGCGTTGAAGATGGTTCCGTCGCCGGTCTGCGCGCTGAAGTGCGTAAAAACATGGAGCGCGAGCTGAAAGGCGCCGTGCGTAACCGCGTGAAATCTCAGGCTATCGAAGGTCTGGTTAAAGCGAACGATATCGACGTTCCAGCCGCGCTGATTGACAGCGAAATCGACGTTCTGCGCCGCCAGGCTGCTCAGCGTTTCGGCGGTAACGAACAACAGGCTCTGGAACTGCCGCGTGAGCTGTTCGAAGAGCAGGCTAAACGCCGCGTTGTTGTTGGCCTGCTGCTGGGCGAAGTGATTCGCACCAACGAGCTGAAAGCTGACGAAGATCGCGTGAAAGGCCTGATCGAAGAGATGGCTTCTGCTTACGAAGATCCGAAAGAAGTGGTTGAGTTCTACAGCAAAAACAAAGAGCTGATGGACAACATGCGCAACGTCGCGCTGGAAGAGCAGGCTGTTGAAGCCGTGCTGGCGAAAGCGAAAGTATCTGAAAAAGCCACTTCCTTCAGCGAACTGATGAACCAGCAGGCGTAATTTCGCCCCAAGGTTTAAGGTTTGAGTAAAAACCCGTTGCCGAAAGGCCGCGGGTTTTTTTATTGCAATGATAGCCTTAGGATACGTGCGAAAAGGCGATTTCAGTGATAGCGTTACGACAAAAGATTGTTATGCTTGAATTAAGGCAACGTCATCCCCATAACCGGGAGACGTAACTGCAGTGGCATAACCATGCGCCGTAATGAAGCGTGCATCTATGCACTTCTGCCCAACGGCAGAAATTCTGGCTGATAATCCGTCCGTAAGGTTACAATCAGTGCAGCGGTTTTTTTCAAATTAATCCAGGAGACGGAAATGTCATACAGTGGCGAACGAGACAACTTTGCACCCCATATGGCCCTGGTGCCGATGGTCATTGAACAGACCTCACGCGGCGAACGTTCATTTGATATTTACTCCCGTCTGCTCAAGGAGCGCGTCATTTTTCTGACCGGCCAGGTAGAAGATCACATGGCTAACCTGATCGTGGCGCAGATGCTGTTTCTGGAAGCGGAAAACCCGGAAAAAGATATCTATCTGTACATTAACTCTCCGGGCGGCGTGATTACCGCCGGGATGTCGATTTACGACACGATGCAGTTCATCAAACCGGACGTCAGCACCATTTGTATGGGGCAGGCGGCTTCGATGGGCGCCTTCCTGCTGACCGCAGGGGCTAAAGGTAAGCGTTTCTGCCTGCCGAACTCCCGCGTGATGATTCACCAGCCGCTGGGCGGCTATCAGGGCCAGGCGACGGATATCGAAATCCACGCCCGCGAAATCCTGAAAGTGAAAGGCCGCATGAATGAACTGATGGCACATCATACGGGTCAATCCCTTGAGCAGATCGAGCGTGATACCGAGCGCGATCGTTTCCTGTCTGCCTCAGAAGCAGTGGAATACGGCCTCGTCGACTCCATTTTGACTCATCGTAATTGATGCCCCGGGCGCAAGGGGGCCGCTATACTTGTTTGTAAGAGGGCGGCACAACGCTTACCAGCGGTTTGCGCCTGAGAATGGCATTTGCGTCGTCGTGTGCGGCACAAAGAACTTAATAAGAGGTTTGGACTCATGACAGATAAACGCAAAGATGGTTCGGGCAAACTGTTGTACTGCTCTTTTTGCGGCAAAAGCCAGCATGAAGTGCGTAAGCTAATCGCCGGGCCGTCCGTGTATATCTGCGACGAATGCGTTGATTTATGTAACGACATCATTCGCGAAGAAATTAAAGAAGTCGCGCCGCATCGCGAGCGCAGTGCATTGCCGACTCCCCACGAAATTCGCCACCATCTGGACGATTACGTTATCGGCCAGGAGCCGGCGAAAAAAGTGCTGGCGGTGGCGGTATACAATCACTACAAACGTCTGCGCAATGGCGACACCAGCAACGGCGTTGAACTGGGTAAAAGCAACATTCTGCTGATCGGGCCGACCGGCTCCGGTAAAACGCTGCTGGCGGAAACCCTGGCGCGTCTGCTGGATGTGCCTTTCACCATGGCGGATGCCACCACCCTGACCGAAGCCGGTTACGTGGGTGAGGACGTGGAGAACATCATCCAGAAACTGCTGCAGAAGTGCGACTACGACGTACAGAAAGCCCAGCGCGGTATCGTCTACATTGATGAGATTGACAAAATTTCCCGTAAATCGGATAACCCGTCGATCACCCGCGATGTTTCCGGCGAAGGCGTGCAGCAGGCGCTGCTGAAGCTTATTGAAGGTACCGTGGCCGCGGTTCCGCCGCAGGGCGGGCGTAAGCATCCGCAGCAGGAGTTCCTGCAGGTTGATACCTCTAAAATCCTGTTTATCTGCGGCGGCGCGTTTGCCGGTCTGGATAAGGTCATTTCCCACCGTGTAGAAACCGGCTCCGGCATTGGTTTCGGCGCGACGGTGAAGGCGAAGTCCGATAAAGCCAGCGAAGGTGAACTGCTGTCTCAGGTTGAACCGGAAGATCTGATCAAGTTTGGTCTGATTCCTGAGTTCATTGGCCGTCTGCCGGTCGTGGCGACCCTGAGCGAGCTGAGCGAAGAAGCACTGATTCAGATCCTCAAAGAGCCGAAAAACGCCCTGACTAAGCAGTATCAGGCGTTGTTCAGCCTTGAAGGCGCTGAGCTGGAGTTCCGCGACGAAGCGCTGGACGCTATCGCGAAGAAAGCGATGGCGCGTAAAACCGGCGCTCGTGGCCTGCGTTCTATCGTTGAAGCCGCGCTGCTCGATACCATGTACGATCTTCCGTCAATGGAAGACGTGGAAAAAGTGGTCATCGACGCTTCGGTTATCGATGGTCAGAGCAAGCCGCTGCTGATTTACGGCAAACCGGAAGCGCAGCAGGCGTCTGGTGAATAATTAACCAGTTTGCTCAAGCAGTTAACAAAAAGGGGGGATTTTATCTCCCCTTTTATTTTTCCTGCATTCCCGCCGTTGAATGTATGGAATACATCCCCATATACTGGTTTACATATTAACGGCGACGCGTCGTTGAGTTGCGTCGTCGGCTACCTGGCGGACTTTAAACTAAGAGAGAGCTCTATGAATCCTGAGCGTTCTGAACGCATTGAAATCCCCGTATTGCCGTTGCGCGATGTGGTGGTTTATCCGCACATGGTCATACCCCTGTTTGTAGGGCGGGAAAAATCTATCCGTTGTCTCGAAGCAGCCATGGACCATGATAAAAAAATCATGCTGGTTGCGCAGAAAGAAGCCTCGACGGATGAGCCGGGTGTAAACGATCTTTTCACCGTCGGGACCGTGGCGTCTATTTTGCAAATGCTGAAGCTACCGGACGGTACTGTTAAAGTGCTGGTCGAAGGTTTGCAGCGCGCGCGCATCTCTGCGCTGTCTGATAATGGCGAACATTTTTCGGCGAAGGCGGAATACCTTGAATCGCCGGCGATTGACGAACGCGAGCAGGAAGTGCTGGTTCGTACCGCTATCAGCCAGTTTGAAGGCTACATCAAGCTGAACAAAAAAATCCCTCCGGAAGTGCTGACGTCGCTGAATAGCATCGACGATCCGGCGCGTCTGGCGGATACCATCGCTGCGCATATGCCGCTGAAGCTGGCGGACAAACAGTCCGTGCTGGAGATGTCCGACGTTAACGAGCGTCTGGAATATCTGATGGCGATGATGGAGTCGGAAATCGATCTGCTGCAGGTGGAGAAGCGTATTCGCAACCGCGTGAAAAAGCAGATGGAGAAATCTCAGCGCGAGTACTATCTGAATGAGCAAATGAAAGCCATTCAAAAAGAGCTCGGCGAGATGGACGACGCCCCGGACGAGAACGAAGCGCTGAAGCGTAAGATCGACGCGGCGAAAATGCCGAAAGAGGCAAAAGAGAAAACCGAAGCGGAACTGCAAAAACTGAAAATGATGTCCCCGATGTCGGCGGAAGCGACCGTCGTTCGCGGCTACATCGACTGGATGGTGCAGGTACCGTGGAACGCTCGCAGCAAGGTTAAAAAAGACCTGCGTCAGGCTCAGGAGATCCTCGATACCGATCACTACGGCCTTGAGCGCGTGAAGGATCGCATTCTTGAGTACCTCGCGGTGCAGAGCCGTGTTAACAAGCTCAAAGGGCCGATCCTGTGCCTGGTTGGGCCTCCGGGGGTAGGTAAAACCTCTCTCGGCCAATCCATCGCCAAAGCAACTGGACGCAAATATGTGCGTATGGCGCTGGGCGGCGTGCGTGATGAAGCGGAAATCCGCGGTCACCGCCGTACCTATATTGGCTCAATGCCGGGCAAACTGATCCAGAAAATGGCTAAAGTGGGCGTTAAAAACCCGCTGTTCTTGCTGGATGAGATCGACAAGATGTCTTCTGACATGCGCGGCGATCCGGCCTCGGCGCTGCTGGAGGTGTTGGATCCGGAACAGAACGTGGCCTTTAACGACCACTATCTGGAAGTGGATTACGATCTCAGCGACGTGATGTTCGTTGCGACCTCTAACTCCATGAACATCCCGGCGCCGCTGCTGGATCGTATGGAAGTGATCCGCCTCTCCGGCTATACCGAAGATGAGAAGCTAAACATCGCCAAACGCCATCTGCTGTCAAAACAGATTGAGCGTAACGCGCTCAAGAAAGGCGAGCTGACGGTGGATGACAGCGCGATTATCGGCATCATTCGCTACTACACCCGTGAAGCAGGCGTGCGTGGTCTGGAGCGTGAAATCTCGAAACTGTGCCGCAAAGCGGTGAAACAGCTGCTGCTGGATAAGTCGCTGAAACACATCGAGATTAACGGCGACAACCTGCACGATTTCCTTGGCGTGCAGCGCTACGACTATGGTCGTGCGGATAGCGAAAACCGCGTAGGTCAGGTGACCGGACTGGCGTGGACGGAAGTGGGCGGCGATCTGCTGACCATTGAAACCGCCTGCGTTCCGGGTAAAGGCAAACTGACCTACACCGGTTCACTGGGTGAAGTCATGCAGGAATCCATCCAGGCGGCGCTGACGGTGGTTCGTTCACGTGCGGATAAGCTGGGTATTAACTCAGACTTTTACGAAAAACGTGATATTCACGTTCACGTGCCGGAAGGCGCGACGCCGAAGGATGGTCCAAGCGCCGGTATCGCGATGTGCACCGCGCTGGTTTCCTGTCTGACGGGTAATCCGGTACGCGCCGACGTGGCGATGACCGGTGAGATTACCCTCCGTGGCCAGGTATTGCCGATTGGTGGTCTGAAGGAAAAACTGTTGGCCGCGCATCGCGGCGGCATTAAGACTGTTCTGATTCCTGATGAAAATAAACGCGACCTTGAAGAAATTCCGGATAACGTTATCGCCGATTTAGATATCCATCCGGTGAAACGAATCGAGGAAGTTCTGGCACTTGCGCTACAGAACGAACCGTTTGGAATGGAAGTCGTCACGGCAAAATAGTGATTTCGCGCAAATAGCGCTAAGAAAAATAGGGCTGGTAAGTAAATTCGTACTTGCCAGCCTTTTTTTGTGTAGCTAACTTAGATCGCTGGCAGGGGGGTCAATTACAACTCTGTTGTAAGGGCATGACAGTCCTGATATAACTGCTGCGCGGTCGCGCCACGAAGGATTCTGGTGCGATATAAATTATAAAGAGAGGAAGAGAACAGTGAATAAATCTCAACTGATTGACAAAATTGCTGCCGGTGCGGACATTTCTAAAGCCGCAGCTGGACGTGCGTTAGATGCTTTAATCGCTTCTGTTACTGAATCTCTGCAGGCTGGAGATGACGTTGCGCTGGTAGGGTTTGGTACTTTTGCTGTTAAAGAGCGCGCTGCCCGTACTGGTCGCAATCCGCAAACAGGCAAAGAAATCACCATTGCTGCTGCTAAAGTTCCGGGTTTCCGCGCAGGTAAAGCGCTGAAAGACGCGGTAAACTGATCGACTTCCCCACTGGGGTCTGTGACGAAGTACAAGGGCGCATCGCAAGATGTGCCTTTTTTATTTGCCAGAATGCGACTTAATGTGAGTTTATACGCACTTGTGGGCTGACAATCACCCCGTTTTCTTGTCAAAATACGTCCTCACGCGCGGCGGCCATCACATGCTATGCTGCGCGAGCTAAAGTCATCTACAGCGGAGCGTTGTTACACCATGATGGACAACCTACGCACGGCCGCCAACAGCGTCGTGCTCAAGATTATTTTCGGTATCATTATCGTCTCGTTCATTTTGACCGGGGTGAGTGGTTACCTGATTGGCGGTGGCAACAACTATGCCGCAAAAGTTAATGACCAGGAGATTGGTCGCACACAGTTTGAGAATGCCGTTGCCAGCGAGCGTAATCGCATGCAGCAGCAGCTTGGCGACCAGTTCTCAGAGCTGGCGGCTAATGAAAATTACATGAAGACCATGCGTCAGCAGGTGCTGAACCGTCTGATTGACGAAGCGCTGCTCGATCAGTACGCCCGTGAGCTCGGTCTCAATATCAGCGATGACCAGGTCAAGCAGGCGATCTTCCAGACCCAGGCTTTCCAGGCGGATGGCAAATTTGATAACGAGCGCTTCAGCCGCATCGTTAATCAGATGGGGATGACGACGGATCAGTACGCGCAGGCGCTTCGTAATCAGCTGACGACTCAGCAGTTGATCAACGCCGTAGCCGGTACCGACTTTATGCTGCCGGGCGAATCCGACCAGCTGGCGGCGCTGGTTTCTCAACAGCGCGTCGTCCGTGAAGCGACTATCGACGTGAACGCGCTGGCGGCGAAGCAAACCGCTACCGACGATGAAATCAACGCCTTCTACCAGCAGAATCAGGCGCGTTTTATGGCCCCGGAGCAGTTCCGCGTAAGCTATATCAAGATGGACGCTGCGAGCATGCAGGAAAACGCCTCTGACGAAGAAATTCAGTCATGGTACGACCAGCATCAGGATCAGTTCACTCAGCCGCAGCGTAACCGCTACAGCATCATCCAGACCAAAACCGAAGCGGATGCTCAGGCGGTGCTTGATGAGCTGAAAAAAGGCGCTGATTTCGCCGCGCTGGCCAAAGAAAAATCAACCGATATCATCTCTGCCCGCAACGGTGGTGATATGGGCTGGCTGGAAGATGCGGCTACCGTGCCGGAGCTGAAAGAGGCCGGTCTGAAAGAAAAAGGCCAGCTATCAGGCGTAATTAAATCTTCCGTCGGTTTCCTGGTGGCGCGTCTGGATGACGTTCAGCCCGCTCAGGTTAAACCGCTGGCTGAGGTTCGCGATGATATCGCGGCGAAAGTGAAGCAGGAAAAAGCGCTGGATGCGTACTACGCGCTGCAGCAGAAAGTGAGCGACGCGGCGAGCAACGATAATGAGTCGCTGGCGGGCGCCGCCCAGGTTGCCGGTCTGAAAGTGGTTGAAACCGGCTGGTTTGGCCGCGACAGCCTGCCGCAAGAGCTGAACTTCAAGCCGGTCTCTGAAGCCATCTTCAACGGCGGTCTGGTTGGCGACAACGGCACGCCGGGCAGCAACTCCGATATCATCACCGTTGACGGCGATCGCGCGTTTGTTCTGCGCATCAGCGAGCATAAAGCGGAGGCGGTTAAGCCACTGGCGGATGTGAAAGCGCAGGTGAGCGATATCGTTAAGCGCAACAAAGCGGAACAGCAGGCGAAGCTGGACGCCGATAAGCTGCTGACGGCCCTGAAAGAGGGTAAAGGCGATGAAGCGATGAAAGCCGCGGGCCTGAGCTTTGGCGCGCCGCAGACGCTGTCACGCACCGGTCAGGAAGCGCTGAGCCAGTCAGTCTTTGCGCTACCGCTGCCGCAGTCGGGTAAGCCAAGCTACGGCGTGGGCTCCGATCTGCAGGGCAACGTGGTGCTGCTGGCGCTGGAGGAAGTGAAAGCGGGTACGATGCCGGAAGAGCAGAAAAAAGCGATGATTCAGGGGATCACCCAGAATAACGCCCAGATCGCTTTCGAAGCGCTGATGAGCAACCTGCGTAAAGCGGCCAAAATTAAGGTCGGCGACATTATCGACCAGCAACAATAATTTCGCGCTGCTTCGCAAAAGCAAGTAACGTAATGTAATCCTCAAAGGCCGCTTTCGCGGCCTTTTCCATTTCTGCATTTTGCCTTTTGTACTCTTTTTCCCTCGTCGTTATCGTGCTCTTGCTGTCAACAAACAAGGAGATAACAGCATGAAACGAGGAATGAAATCGCTTATTGCCGCGGTACTGGTTTGCGCGGCGGGGAGTCAGATAGCGCAGGCGGCGCCCTCTGCGGGTAAAGCGTCGGCGACGGTAAAGGAGAGCGTGCAGTCGCCGCAGGCAAAAGCGCCGGATGGGTTAAACGCGGCCGATAGTGAAGGCACCAGAGTGAGTATTAATCACGCCAGCGCGGAGGAGTTGGCTAAGGCGTTGAATGGCGTCGGTCTGAAGAAAGCGCAGGCTATCGTGAGCTATCGCGAAGAGTACGGGCCGTTTAAAACCGTTGACGACCTTAAGCAGGTCCCCGGTATGGGCAACTCGCTGGTAGAGAGAAACCTGTCACATCTGAAGCTGTAAATTTTCAGCGGAAGTTTGCACAGTCGTTATTATTTGCCAGAATGAAGAGGTCACACAAGTGGTGTGACCTCTGACCTCAAAACAACAATTAAAGATAAGGCATTCGCGCTATGCAGACTCAAATCAAAGTTCGCGGCTATCATCTGGATGTATATCAGCACGTCAACAATGCGCGTTATCTGGAGTTTCTCGAAGAGGCGCGCTGGGATGGTCTGGAAAGCAGCCCGGCTTTCCAGTGGATGACCGCGCGCAACATCGCCTTTGTGGTGGTGAATATCAATATCAACTATCGCCGACCGGCGGTTCTGGGCGATGTGTTAACCGTCACCAGCAAGCTCGAAAAGCTCAATGGAAAAAGCGGGACGTTAAGCCAGGTGGTCACCCTCAATCCTAACGGCGAAGTGGTCGCCGATGCGCTTATCACGTTTGTCTGTATCGATCTAAAAACGCAGAAAGCGCTGCCGCTGGAGGGCGAACTGCGGGAGAAGCTGGAGCAGCTTGAGCCTCGTTAACCGGCCAGCCGGAGGGGGGATGTCCCGGAGGCGGTGCTGCGCACCTGTCCGGGCTACACGTCCCCAGTAGCCTGCGCTCCGGTAGCCCGGGCAGGCGCATCGCGCCCCCCTGGGGCGAGGGCGCAGAAAGTTGCACAATTTCCCCGAAGGCGCTGCTGCGTATCTGACCGGGCTCAGCGCCTTCTGCCGCCTGCGATGCCGGGAAATAACCGCTTACTGGAGCCCGGTTTTCTGCTTCATCACCGTCATCACGCCAACCTTATCGCCAAGATAGTGGTTCAGGCCGTTGGCGCGTAGATTACAGGCGGCGCACTGCCCGCAGCCGTCGCCTTTAATGCCGTTATAGCAGGTCAGGGTTTCATGGCGCACCAGCGCTAACTGGCCCCAGTAATCGGCTAAGGCCCAGGTCTCGGCTTTGTTAAGCCACATCAGCGGCGTCTCGAAGCGAATATCTTTCGCCATTCCGAGGCTGACGGCATGGTGCAGCGCTTTCACGAACTCGTCGCGGCAGTCCGGGTAGCCCGAAAAATCGGTCTCGCAAACGCCGGTGATAATCGCTTCCGCCTTAACCTGATACGCGTAAATCGCCGTCAGGGTTAAAAACAGAATGTTGCGGCCGGGGACAAAAGTATTGGGGATACCGCTGGCGTCCGGCTCGTAATCCGGAACCGGAATGCTATCGCGGGTCAGGCTGCTGACCGCCAGTTCGTTAAGCAGCGTGACATCAAGGATCTTATGGGCGACGGCCCCCAGCTTCAGCGCCAGTTCGCGAGCAACGTCAATCTCCGCGCGGTGGCGTTGGCCATAATCAAAAGTGACGCAATGCACTTCATCATACTGTTGCAGAGCCTGCACCAGGCAGGTCGTCGAATCTTGTCCTCCGCTGAAGACAACTACGGCGCGTTTCATGATAATTCCTGACAATCGAAGTGAAGCGCATATGGTAGCGCCTGATGGGCGCGACCACCAGCTCTGTCACGGCGCTGAGGCCGGTAGCCAGGCGCTGGCGAAGTCAAACCAGCCTCGAGCGTTGAGGCGTAGCCCGTTAACCCCCGGCGGCGCGCTGATGCGATAATTATAATTGAACAGCGGCGTCATGATGGCATCATCCATCAGTCTGTTAAAGACGTTGCGCAAAGCTTCGCTGCGGCTGCGTTCGTCCGGTAGGGCCTGAACGGCATCCAGCGTCGCCTGAAGATGCGCATATTGCGCCCCGGTCAACAAATTAGGCCACAGTGCGTCGCAGCGTAGCCACTGCTCCAGAGCATAGACCGGCGCTTCGCCGATCAGGCGGTCACCCATCATCAGGTCTGCCTTCGCAAAGTGCCCGCAGCCATCCCAGTTTTTTGCATCATGAAAAATAATCGTCAGCTCGCAGCCCAGCTCTGCCAGTCGTTGCCGAAGCTGCTCCGCCATGGCGTGTAGCTCTACGGGAAGGTGATAGAGCAGGGTAAGCCGTTCAGGCAGAGGGGTATCATAATTTTCAGGCCCCTGCGGAATAGACCAGCCCGGCAATATTTCATTGCTTGGCGCGATCAGATCCTCATCCAGCGGCAGGGTTTCTAACAGGGTGGAGCGATGAATCAGCGAGACCAGCCTTTGCGCCTGCGCTTTGTTAAGACGAGGGCTCTGGCGCAGCGTCAGATAGCAAAAACCGAGGCTAATACTGTTGCTGACCTGACGTAGCCTGGTCAGCTCGTCAGGATCGCCAATGGTTATCTGTACCGGATGACGACAGCTGGTGCCCAGATCCTGCTCGAACAGCTGCGGCGTTATCCAGTATTCCACGGCCTGCAGCAGCGGGTGAGTGAGATGATAGCGCTGATGGTTTTCCAGCCGCACCAGTTCCGGGGTAAATAACTTTAGCCGAAAGGGTCCGCTACCGATCGCCGGATCGTCCGGATGCGCCAGCACGCTGCAGTAGCTGGCAAGGCGGAACGGTAGCCAGTAATCCGCGCGGTGCAGGGTGATGGTCAGACATTGCGAGTGGGTGACGTTAATCTCGCTAATACTGGCGAACAGCGTACGCAGCGCGGGTAGCTGCAGCAGCATCAAAAGCCGCTGCTGCAGCTGTGAGGTCTTAATTGGATCGCCGTTATGCCAGAACAGGGTTGAACGAATATAAAAATGCCAGCGCAGACCGTCCGGCGATACTTCCCAGTGATGGGCTAAATCGCCTATCGGACAGGTACTGTGCGCATCGAATCGGGTCAGGCCGGAAAATATCTCCCCGGCCAGGTGCTGCTCCGCGCGTCCCGGCATAAAACCCGGGCGCAGCGGCTCCAGCGGACGGTAGTAAGGAATACGCAGGGTAGGCGTATCGTTCTGCCATTGGCCGCCGAGAAAGGGGGAAAGCAGCGCTTTAAGCTCTACAGGCGCCAGCTGCGCCAGTTCGAGGGCGTTCTGCTGCTGTCCTTTACTTAGCGCCTGCTCCATCATTTCATTGCGCAGCGTTTCCGGTGCTTTGTAAAACTGGAGTAGCCCGCGCTTTCCGCGACCGGAGCTGGCCTGCCAGCGTAGCCAGCCGGATTCTTGCGCCTGGCGCAGCAGGGTACGGATATGGCGTTCGCTGCAAAAGCAGCGCTCCGCCAGCTCGCCGACGGTAACCTGCTGCGGCTCGCCCGAGGAGGGTTCCCAGAGCCGCTGGTACTGATGGAGACGGTTTAATAGCCTCATATCTGTTTAATCCTGCGCTATATCCGTAAACCCGGAACAATAAAATTCATCTATTCACTATTACTTCCGTATATCTCAGGCAATACTGCAACACAAGCAAAATCCACCACCACTGGGGAGCAGGAGATGGCAAGACTGGCTGCATTTGATATGGACGGTACGCTACTGATGCCGGACCATCGTCTGGGAGAAAAAACGCTGTCGACGCTAAAACGTCTGCGCGATCGCGATATCACCCTGACTTTCGCCACCGGTCGCCATGCTCTGGAGATGCGCCACGTTATTGGCGAGTTTTCTCTGGACGCGTTTTTAATTACCGGCAACGGGACGCGCATTCACTCTCTGGAAGGCGAAGAGCTGTATCGCCGCGATCTGGCCCCCGATGTGGCGGAAGAGGTGCTGCACAGCGCCTGGGAAACCTCAGCCAGTATGCATTTTTTCAACGACGGCGGCTGGTACACAGGGCAGGAGATTCCCGAAATATTGAAAGCGCACGTTTTTAGCGGTTTTCGCTACCAGTTGTACGATCCTAAGCGGATGCCGGCGCATCAGGTTACGAAAATCTGCTTCTGCGGCGATCATGACGATCTGCGGCGGCTGCGGATCCAACTGAATGAAGCGCTCGGCGGCCGGGCGGATCTCTGTTTTTCAGCGATGGATTGTCTCGAAGTTTTGCCCGGCGGCTGTAACAAAGGCGCGGCGCTGGCGGTACTAAGCCAGCATCTTGGCCTGACGTTACAGGATTGCATGGCGTTCGGTGACGCCATGAACGACCGGGAAATGCTCGGCAGCGTTGGCCGTGGGGTGATTATGGGCAATGCGATGCCTCAGCTGAAAATTGAACTTCCGCATCTACCGGTTATTGGCGACTGCCGTCATCAGGCCGTTTCCCACTTTTTGACTCATTGGCTGGATAATCCTGATCTTCCTTATTCCCCCGAATAAAGAGACCCTGCCAGCAAGCCAGATATCACGGGATATCTGGCTTTTTTTATTTTGTGCGCAGTATTTCGGCGATCTGCGCCTGCCACGGGGAAATATCGCCGATATTGGCCGCAACCCACTGCGGGTTGTAGTAGGTCTCCAGATAACGTTCACCGCTGTCGCACAGCAGCGTGACAATAGAGCCGGAGCGCCCCTCTTCGCGCATCCGCACGGCCAGCTGCAGTACGCCCCACATATTGGTGCCGGTTGATGCGCCGACCTTACGCCCGAGCAGCGTTTCCAGCCATAGGGCGGTGGCGACGCTGGCGGCATCCGGTACCCGCAGCATCTCATCGACCACATCGGGAATAAATGAAGGTTCGACGCGCGGGCGGCCAATGCCCTCAATTTTGCTACCGACCGGGCTGCGCAGGCTGGCGTCGCGGCTTTGCCAGTAGTCCAAAAATACTGAGTTTTGTGGGTCAACCACCAGCAGCTGCGTATCGTAACCCTGACTGCGAATATAGCGGCCGATGGTTGCTGAGGTACCGCCGGTGCCCGCGCTCATCACGATATGCGACGGCTGCGGGTGCGGCTCATGGCTCATCTGGCGGAATATACTGTCGGCGATATTATTGTTTCCCCGCCAGTCGGTCGCCCGTTCGGCAAAGGTAAACTGATCCATATAATGCCCGTTCAGCTCGCGCGCCAGGGTTTCGGAGGCGGCATAGATTTCGCAGGCGCTATCGACAAAATGACAGCGGCCGCCGTAGAACTCAATTTGTTCAATTTTACGTTTTGCCGTACAGGAAGGCATCACGGCGATAAACGGCAGGCCTAACAGACGGGCGAAGTAGGCTTCAGAGACGGCGGTTGAACCCGAAGAAGATTCAATAATCGTCGTCCCTTCTTTAATCCAGCCGTTGCACAGACCATAGAGGAACAGCGAGCGGGCCAGGCGATGCTTCAGGCTACCGGTTGGATGGGTGCTTTCATCTTTCAGATAGAGCTGGATCCCAGGGAACTCCGGGAGCGCCAGACGAATCAGGTGCGTATCGGCGGAACGCTGATAATCGGCATTAATTTCACTAATCGCGTGTTTTATCCAGGCGCTGTTCATCTCTGTTTCCTGTTTGTCATTTTGTGCCCAGCTTAGCGGAATTCGAAGGAAAAATTGTTGCCATTTAGCCTTTCAATTACAATGAATGGAGTAAATTTTTCTCCTGAGGTGAGTAATGTTAGATAAAATTGACCGTAAGCTGCTTTCTTTACTGCAAACCGACTGTACCCTCTCTTTGCAGGCGCTGGCTGATGCCGTTAATCTGACCACCACGCCCTGCTGGAAGCGCCTGAAGCGTCTGGAAGACGAAGGTATCCTGCGCGGGCGAGTCGCTCTGCTGGATGCGGAAAAGGTCGGACTTGGGCTGACGGCGTTTGTGCTGATTAAGACTCAGCACCACAGTAGCGACTGGTATTGCCGCTTCGTCAGCGAGGTCACCCAGATGGCGGAGGTTCTCGGTTTCTGGCGTATGGCGGGGGAGTATGACTACCTGCTGCGGGTCCAGGTTGCGGATATGAAAAACTACGATGATTTTTATAAACGCCTGGTAAACAGCGTACCGGGGCTCTCGGATGTCACTTCGAGTTTTGCCATGGAACAGATAAAATACACGACAGCCTTGCCCATTGATTAACGGCATCAGCCGCTACGAATTATACACTCAGGATTTAACTGCTTGCGATTATTTGCTCAACTTAGCTGGTATTTCCGCCGGGAGTGGCGCCGTTACCTCGGCGCTATTGCTCTGCTGATTGTCATTGCCATCCTGCAACTGGTGCCGCCAAAGGTGGTGGGCATCGTGGTTGATGGCGTCACAAAACAACATTACACCGCGGAAAAGGTGTGGATGTGGATTGGCCTGCTGGTCGTTATTGCGGTGATGGTCTATCTGCTGCGCTATGTCTGGCGCGTGCTGCTTTTCGGCGCCTCTTATCAGCTAGCCGTCGAACTGCGTGAGGATTTCTATCGCCAGCTCAGCCGCCAGCATCCGGCCTTTTACCTGCGCCACCGTACCGGCGATCTGATCGCGCGGGCGACCAACGACGTGGATCGGGTGGTGTTCGCCGCTGGCGAAGGGGTGTTAACGCTGGTGGACTCCCTGGTGATGGGCTGCGCGGTGCTGATTGTTATGTCGACGCAAATCAGCTGGCAGTTAACCCTGCTGGCGCTGCTGCCGATGCCGCTGATGGCGCTGGCGATCAAGCGTAACGGCGATGCATTACATGAGCGTTTTCGCGTCGCTCAGGCGGCGTTCTCCAGCCTCAACGACCGCACCCAGGAGAGCCTCACCAGCATCCGCATGATCAAAGCCTTTGGTCTCGAAGATCGACAGTCGGCGCTTTTTGCCGCCGATGCCGCGGATACCGGCGCAAAAAATATGCGCGTGGCGCGCATCGACGCGCGCTTCGACCCGACGATTTATATCGCCATCGGTACTGCTAACCTGCTGGCCATCGGCGGCGGCAGCTGGATGGTGATCCAGGGCAGCCTGACCCTGGGGCAGCTCACCAGCTTTGTGATGTACCTCGGCCTGATGATTTGGCCGATGCTGGCGCTGGCGTGGATGTTTAACATCGTTGAGCGCGGTAGCGCGGCCTATGCGCGCATTCGCACCATGCTGGAAGAGGCGCCGGTGGTGAACGACGGCAGCGAGCCGACGCCGGAAGGCCGCGGTACGCTCAGCGTCGCCGTGCGCGAGTTTATCTATCCGCAGGCGAATAAGGCTTCGCTGGAAAAGGTCAATTTTACGCTACAGCCCGGGCAGATGCTGGGGATTTGCGGGCCGACCGGCTCCGGCAAGAGCACCATTCTGGCGCTGATTCAGCGCCACTTTGACGTGACTGAAGGCGATATCCGCTTCCATGACGTTCCCCTGACCCGGCTACAGCTCGATAGCTGGCGCGCCCGTCTGGCGGTGGTTAATCAGACACCGTTCCTGTTCTCCGATACCGTCGCCAGCAACATCGCCCTTGGTAAACCGGATGCTACGCAGGAGCAAATCGAACACGTTGCGCGGCTTGCCAGCGTTCATGAGGATATCCTGCGCCTGCCGCAGGGATATAACACCGAAGTCGGCGAGCGCGGCGTGATGCTTTCCGGCGGGCAAAAGCAGCGAATTTCCATCGCCCGCGCGCTGCTGCTGGAGGCGGAGATTCTGATCCTTGATGATGCCCTGTCGGCGGTAGATGGCAGAACGGAGCACCAGATTTTGCATAACCTGCGGCAGTGGGGAGAAGGGCGGACGGTGATCATTAGCGCCCATCGCCTGTCGGCGTTGACCGAGGCCAGCGAAATTCTGGTGATGCAGCACGGGCACATTGCCCAGCGCGGTCGCCATGAGGCTCTGGCGGCGCAGCCGGGATGGTATCGGGACATGTACCGTTATCAGCAGCTGGAAGCGGCGCTGGATGATGCCCCGCAGGAAGATGAGGAGGTCGCCGGTGCGTAGTTTCACTGAACTCTGGCCGACGTTAAAGCGCCTGCTGGCCTACGGCTCCCCGTGGCGTAAACCGCTGATGATTGCCGTTGCCATCATGTGGGTTGCGGCGGTGGCTGAAGTCAGCGGCCCGCTGCTGATCAGCTATTTCATCGACAATATGGTGGCGAAGAACTCGCTGCCGTTGAAACTGGTCTGCGGCCTCGCCGTGGCCTATATCGGCCTGCAACTCCTTGCCGCTGGCCTGCATTACTGCCAGGCGCTGCTGTTTAATCGCGCGGCGGTCGGCGTGGTGCAGCAGCTGCGCAGCGATGTAATGGATGCCGCGCTGCGCCAGCCGCTCAGCGAGTTTGATACGCAGCCGGTCGGGCAGCTCATCTCTCGGGTGACCAACGATACCGAAGTCATTCGTGACCTGTACGTGACCGTGGTGGCCACCGTACTGCGTAGCGCCGCTTTGATTGGCGCGATGCTGGTGGCGATGTTCAGCCTTGACTGGCGGATGGCGCTGGTGGCTATCGCTATTTTCCCGGCGGTGCTGATCGTGATGATGATTTATCAGCGCTACAGCACGCCCATCGTCAGGCGGGTCCGCGCCTGGCTGGCGGATATCAACGATGGTTTTAATGAAGTGATTAACGGCATGAACGTTATCCAGCAGTTCCGCCAGCAGGCGCGGTTCGGCGAGCGGATGCGCGAGGCCAGCTACGCCCACTATCTGGCGCGTATGCAAACTCTGCGTCTTGATGGCTTCCTGCTGCGTCCGCTGCTGAGCCTGTTCTCTTCATTAATTCTCTGCGGCCTGCTGATGCTGTTTGGTTTCAGCAGCAGCGGAACGATCGAAGTCGGGGTGCTCTACGCCTTTATTAGCTACCTTGGGCGACTGAACGAGCCGCTGATAGAGCTGACCACCCAGCAGTCAATGCTGCAGCAGGCGGTCGTCGCGGGCGAGCGCGTCTTCGAGCTGATGGATAAACCGCGTCAGGCGTGGGGTGAAGATAGCGAGCCGCTGCGCAGCGGAGCAATTAGCATCGATCATCTCTCTTTTGCCTACCGCGACGATAGCCTGGTGTTGCAGGATATTAATCTCGATATCCCGTCCCGCAGCTTTGTGGCGCTGGTTGGCCATACCGGGAGCGGTAAAAGCACCCTGGCCAGCCTGATGATGGGCTACTACCCGTTAACTCAGGGAGAGATTCGCATCGATGGTCGTCCGCTTTCTTCCTTAAGCCACAGCGCGCTGCGTCAGGGGATTGCGATGGTGCAGCAGGATCCGGTGGTGCTGGCTGATACCTTCTATGCCAACGTTACTCTCGGTCGCGACATCAGCGAAGAGCAGGTCTGGGAGGCGCTGGAAGCGGTCCAGCTGGCAGATCTGGCCCGTGAAATGGAAAACGGGATTTATACGCAGCTGGGCGAGCAGGGGAATAACCTCTCCGTTGGCCAGAAACAGCTGCTGGCGCTGGCGCGGGTACTGGTCGATACGCCGCAGGTGCTGATTCTTGATGAGGCGACGGCCAATATTGATTCCGGTACCGAGCAGGCGATTCAGCAGGCTCTGGCCCGGGTGCGCGAGCACACGACGCTGGTGGTGATTGCGCATCGCCTATCGACCATCGTCGAGGCCGATACGATCCTGGTGCTGCACCGCGGTCAGGCCGTAGAGCGCGGAAACCATCAGCAGCTGCTGGCGGCCAAAGGCCGCTACTGGCAGATGTATCAGCTGCAGCTGGTTGGCGAAGAGCTGGCGGCCAGCACGCAGGAAGAGTCGCTGATCGCCTGATGCACCATAATCAGGCAGTCGCGATCCCGCGGCCTGAGGTGGTGCAAAAAAGTCACATATCGCGCACTGAAATGGTGCGGTTTTAGCCGAAAGAGCCAGTTTGCCGCTTCGTTTCCGGCGAATTCTTCACCTTCTCCCTCAAAAAGGGCCGCCTGGCGGTCCTTTTTCATTTCTGGCATAGCCCTTGCTTTAGTAGATACGTGTTAGCTGCGGCCATTACCGAATTCTGACTGGAGGGGACTTATGAAGCTGGTTACCGTGGTAATCAAACCATTCAAACTGGAAGATGTGCGTGAAGCATTATCTTCAATGGGTATTCAGGGCCTGACGGTCACTGAAGTTAAAGGGTTCGGCCGTCAGAAAGGCCACGCGGAGCTCTATCGCGGCGCCGAATACAGCGTCAATTTTCTACCGAAAGTGAAGATTGATGTCGCGATTGCCGACGATCAGCTGGACGAAGTCGTCGATGTCATCAGTAAAGCGGCGTACACCGGAAAGATTGGCGACGGCAAAATCTTTGTCGCCGAGCTGCAGCGCGTGATTCGCATCCGTACCGGCGAATCTGACGAAGCGGCACTGTAACTTTCAGACCACACAGTGATGGGGAACGAAACAATGAAGATAGCAACAATGAAAACAGGTCTGGGAGCGTTGGCTCTTCTTCCGGGACTGGCGATGGCCGCACCGGCGGTAGCGGATAAAGCCGACAACGCTTTTATGATGATTTGCACCGCGCTGGTGCTGTTTATGTCGATTCCTGGCATCGCGCTGTTCTACGGCGGGCTGATCCGCGGTAAAAACGTTCTCTCCATGCTGACTCAGGTGATCGTGACTTTTGCGCTGGTCTGCGTGCTGTGGGTGGTTTATGGCTACACGCTGGCCTTCGGCACTGGCGGCAGCTTCTTCGGCAACTTCGACTGGGTACTGCTGAAAAACATTGAACTGAAAGCCCTGATGGGAAGCTTCTATCAGTACATCCACGTTGCCTTCCAGGGCTCCTTCGCCTGTATTACCGTTGGTCTGATCGTCGGTGCGCTGGCGGAACGCATTCGCTTCTCGGCGGTACTGATTTTCGTCGTGGTATGGATGACGCTCTCTTATGTGCCGATTGCGCACATGGTATGGGGCGGCGGTCTGTTGGCCACGCACGGCGCGCTTGATTTCGCCGGCGGTACGGTGGTTCACATCAACGCCGCGGTAGCGGGGCTGGTGGGTGCCTATATGATGGGCAAACGCGTTGGCTTTGGTAAAGAAGCGTTCAAACCGCATAACCTGCCGATGGTATTCACCGGCACCGCGATCCTCTATGTTGGCTGGTTCGGCTTTAACGCCGGTTCAGCCAGCGCGGCGAACGAAATTGCCGGTCTGGCGTTCGTTAATACCGTGGTGGCAACGGCGGCAGCTATTCTGGCGTGGACCTTCGGCGAGTGGGCAACCCGCGGTAAACCATCTCTGCTGGGCGCCTGTTCAGGTGCGATTGCCGGGCTGGTCGGCATCACTCCGGCGTGCGGCTACATCGGCGTCGGCGGCTCTCTGATTGTCGGTATCGCTGCGGGCCTGGCGGGACTGTGGGGCGTCACCGTACTGAAACGCTGGCTGCGCGTTGATGACCCATGCGATGTGTTTGGCGTCCACGGCGTCTGCGGTATCGTAGGCTGCATCCTGACCGGTATCTTCGCCGCGACGTCTCTGGGCGGCGTCGGTTACGCGGAAGGCGTCACCATGGGCCATCAGGTTCTGGTACAGCTGGAAAGCATCGGTATCACCATCGTCTGGTCCGGCGTCGTCGCCTTCATTGGTTACAAAGTTGCCGATATGACCGTTGGCCTGCGCGTACCGGAAGATCAAGAGCGTGAAGGGCTGGACGTAAACAGCCACGGCGAAAACGCCTACAACGCCTGATTAATCGTTATCTTTAATCGACAAAAAGCGGAGCCTGGCTCCGCTTTTCTATGGTTAGCTAATCGACTGGATCCACGGCAATAGCGTTGAGACCCACAGCCATGAGAGAGGCATGACGATGATCAGTCCCGGAAGTAGATTCGCTACCGGGAAGGATTTAATACCGCAGATCCGCAATCCCGTCACAAACATAATAAAACCGCCAAGCCCGGAGAAATCAGCAACCATTTCTGGCGTTAGCATTGGCATGATTGATTGCCCGATGAATAGCAGAATCATCTGGACGATAAATTGCGGGATCGCGATAGTCGCGACCGAAAGGCCAAGCAGGGTGGCAAAAATACCGGCGGTCAGGATATCGAGGAATGATTTGGTTAACAGGATGGATATGTCTCCGGTTATCCCTTCCTGCATGGCGCCAAATATGCCCGTTCCCGAGGCCACGAACAGCACCAGAATCCCCACGAATTTATCGAGATACTCCTCTTGTGATAATGTGCTGCCGCTTTTTTGCGGGGCAATTTTATCGATAATAAAACGTAATTTAGATGCGCCGCGGCCAATATTTTTCTCGATAGAAAATATTTCACCGATAATAGCGCCGAAGAGTAATGACGCGACGACTACGGGCAGCGCGTGTAATTTAATGATGACCGTTATTCCCATTCCCATGGAGGCCGCACCAAAAGTCAGAGGTAGCGCAGTACGGAATTTTTCACTTAAGCGATCGCCAATTAAGCCGCCGACGATCCCGCCGATAAGCGTTGAAGTGGAGTTAATGATTGGCCCAATCATTGTTTTACCTTATTGATATTTTCAAAGTATCTATTTTTGTTATGAGTCCACGAACGGACCCGCTATTCGGCGGGCTCTGCGGATAATGAGCCTGCCGATAGTGAACGGCTATTTTTTGAAGCCCGGAATGAAACGATTAACATCCACCTCAAGGAATTTGCTGCGCTGAAAATTCGCTTTCAGGTTCCATGGAACGGTGCAGTCAAAAATCGTTTTACAGGCAATCCCGTGGCCGAGTATTGATGGGCTGAATGCGGGATCGGATGACGGATCGAGCGGATGGCAGCGTACACCCGGTATAAAGATAGTACTGACATCCCCCTGGTAGCGCGTTGTCATCGCCCACATCACATCGTTAATATCAAAAACATCAACATCCTCATCAATCAACATGACATGTTTCAATTCTGAGAAAGCCGAAAACGCGAGAAGCGCGGCCTGGCGCTGCCTGCCCTCATCCGCTGGCGTGCGTTTTTTAACCTGTAGCACGGCCAGATATTTGCCTGTGCCCGGCGTTGGGCAATGCACGTTCTGAACGAAACCAGGCAATGCCTTTTCAACCATTTGCAAGATACTGGCTTCTGTTGGGATCCCGGCCAGATTGGTGTGCTCATCGCTTGCTCCAATACAGGTTTGCAGGATTGGATGGCGGCGGTGAGTAATAGCTTTAACTTTGATTACCGGAACCTGAGCCTGAGCGCTGCCGGTGTAGCCTGGAAACTCCGGCATAGCCTTACCGGTATCGGTGTTCTGATCTTCACGCACTCTCACGTTCGGTAAGAGTTCGCCTTCGATAACGACTTCAGCGTTAGCGATAGCAAGCGCATTAACGCTCACGCACTCGGTAAGCTCTACAGGCTGGTTGCGCAAACTACCGGCAATTGACAGTTCGTCAAAACCTAAAGGCGTTGTCGGGGGCTCGAAGCAGGCGCCGATCTCAATTGCCGGATCGACGCCAATACTGATAGAGATAGGCAGCGCTTTTCCGGCGGCTTCGGCTTTCTGGCGGAAAGTATCAAGGTGGCGGCCTGGAACAAAATACATTGATATTTCATCTTTACTCTGGACGCATAAACGATGAATGGTGACGTCACGTTCACCGGTTTGCGGGTCGGCGGCGTAGCACATACCGAGAGTAAAGTAGGGGCCGGCATCTTCCGGAGTATTGGTGGGCGCAGGCAATATTTTCAGGATATCGAAATCAGGATCGGTCGCCAGGTGAACGACTTCCTGACACGCGGCCTTGTCGCGTGGGATGACTATCGGCGCAATAGGGTTGGCAACGGAGTCTTTTAGCATAAACGCCAGGTTTTCAGGCGTGGTGCCAAACAGGTGGGCGACGCGCTTGCGTGAGCAAAGTAGACCGATGAGCACCTTTACGTCGTCGTACCCTTTGATTTTGTTAAAAATCATGGCTGGGCCCACGCGAGTAGGGCGCTGGACGGTGCCGTGCGCCCCGACGTAGCGGTATACGCCAGATAATTCGGCAATAGGATCAACAGGTTCATCGGTATAGATCAATTCATCATCGTAATGGCTTAATACAGCCAATGCGGAGCGCAGATCCGTCACTTTTGGTTGTTCCATGGGCATTGAACTCTCCTTTTTATTTCATTAAACGATGACCCGATGGGCATATAGCGCCGACCCTGATTTTTAATCATCGCGATGGGGTTAATTTTCGATAAATACAAATAAGAGTCCAATAACATTGCCCCGGATTTTAATAAGGATTTATTATTAGCGTCTTCCTGGAGGTCGTTATGGATTATCGGCAATTACATGCTTTTGTGGTACTGGCGCAAGAGCTGCATTTCGGACGGGCGGCGCAGAGGCTTAACGTTACCCAGCCTGCGCTCACGCAGCAGATTAAAAACCTTGAGAATACGTTGGGCCTGATGCTGTTTGTTCGCGATCGGCGCAATGTTTCATTGACCACAGAGGGGCTATTTTTGATTGACGAGGCGCGAGTTATTCTTGGTCACTGCGATAAGTTCCTCGAAAATGTAAACAGCCTGCGTCTGGGGTATAAAGGACAGTTAAAAGTCGGCTATGTTGGGTCATCTATTCTCGATCCGGCATTGACATTGTTAATAAAAAACTATCGGCATAAAAAATCAGAGACCGATTTGATAATAGAAGAACATAACGCTCATAATTTATTAACATTGTTACTGGATAAACGGATCGATCTGGCTTTTGTTCGTTCGCCAATACCGCAATATGAACAGCTGGAATATATGAATATTGCCACGCGTTCGCTTATTGCCGTCCTGCCGCGTAACCATGAACTGGGTAACCGGCGGAAAATCTCCCTGGCGTTACTGGCGAAAGAACAATTTTTTATGCAAAAGGACCCTTACGGCGTGGGCCTCGGCTGGTCGGCAATTAACGCCTGCCAGCAGGCCGGGTTTACCCCGCAGAAAATTCAGTATACCCGTGATGTATCGGTGGCTATTGGCCTGGTTTCAATGGGAATGGGTGTTGCTCTGGTGCCAGAAACGCAGAGTTCGATGCTGATGTCCGATGTAAGCTACTGCCTGCTGGAGGAAACATTTGCCACTACCACGCTCACTCTGTGCTGGCGGCGGCATACTAAAAATAACATCCTGCGCGATTTTATAAACTACACCCGGGAGCTCACCGACCGTCAGCACCACAGGGCGACTCAAAGCGTGGCAGCCCAACGGTCTGACGATCTTTGAACGAACGGAAGCGTCTATTTGCCCGGGAAGAGGTTCCGGTTGCGCATGACGCCTTCCTGCACCGTGGAAGCTACCAGCGTGCCGTCCTGAGTATAGAACTCGCCGCGCACAAAACCGCGCGCGCTGGAGGCGGAGGTGCTCTCAACGCTGTACAGCAGCCAGTCGTTGATGTTGAACGGACGGTGGAACCACATTGAGTGATCGATGGTGGCGACCTGCATTCCGGGCTCCAGAAAACCGACGCCGTGCGGCTGCAGGGCGACGGGCAGGAAGTTAAAATCCGAAGCGTAGCCTAACAGATACTGATGGATGCGGAGATCTTCCGGAACGGCGCCGTTGGCGCGGATCCACACCTGACGCGTCGGTTCTGCAACGTGGCCTTTCAGGGGGTTATGAAATTCGACCGGGCGAATCTCCAGCGGTTTATCGCAGAGAAATTTTTCTTTAACCTGCGGCGGCAGCAGATGGGCCAGCTTGCGGGCGATATCCGTTTCGGAGGGGAGGGCGTCCGGGGCGGGCGCCGCGGGCATGGTTTTTTGATGTTCATAGCCGGGTTCTGGCGCCTGGAAAGAGGCGGTCATATAGAAAATCGGCTTCCCGTTTTGAACCGCCGCCACCCTGCGGGCGCTGAAGCTATTGCCGTCGCGCAGGACTTCAACGTCATAGATGATGGGTTTCTGGCTGTCGCCGGGACGCAGGAAGTAGCTGTGAAACGAGTGAATCAGGCGTTCTGCGGGGACCGTCTCTTTTGCTGCGTATAGCGCCTGGCCAACCACTTGACCACCAAAAACCTGACGCAAGCCCAGATCCTCGCTCTGACCGCGGAACAATCCCTCTTCAATTTTTTCCAGATTTAACAATGCCAGCAGATTGGTTAATGCCTGACTCATAGTAACCCTCAATCAATGATGACTGCTTTGCGCAGCGCGTTATTGAGGCAAAGTATAACCTGGAATCGCAAGTGGTCCGATGGGTGCAATAATCTGAATATGGGCTCTTTTCCAGGAAGAGAACTGAGATCTGTGCCACACTTATTTACGATACTAATGTCCTGTCCCCGATTGTGGCTGGATGTACTCCTGTTAAAGAAGGGATGAAAAGGAGAAAAGAATGAAATTTGCCTATATGTTAAGTGCCTTAGCCGTCGCGGCTACGTTGTCTGCCTGTGCGAACAACCACAGCAGTAATGCAGCGAACCAGGCTGCGCCCGATCCTTACGGCATTGCCTCACTAAGCTCCTCGCAGCAGCAGCCTAACGTTTCCGGGACCATCAATATTCGACAGCGCGTGGCGTTACCGCCGGATGCGGTATTAACCGTAACCCTGTCGGATGCGTCCCTGGCCGATGCGCCAGCGCACGTGCTGTCGCAAAAAGCGGTAAGGACCGAAGGGAAGCAGGCGCCGTTTAACTTTGTTCTGCCCTACAACCAGGCGGACATTAAGCCTAATGCACGCATCCTGTTAAGTTCGGCGATTACCGTTAACGGTCAGCTGATGTTTATTACCGATACCGTGCAGACGGTGATTAATCAGGGCGGCAATCGCGCCGATCTGCTGCTGGTACCGGTCCAGCAAACGGCGGTGCCGGTGGCAAATACGAACGTTCCCGCCGCGCAATAACCCCGACAATGCCCCTTTCAGGGGCATTTTTTTGCCTTTAATAAATCCAGCGGTAATGCTGCAGGTCAATATGACCGCTGCCTGAGACCTGAACTCCCTCCGCCAGGAGCGCCTGGCGTTGGCGCTGTAGATCTGGCCCGGTAAGCGAGATATCGCCGTGGCGGTTGACGACCCGATGCCAGGGAAGCTGGGACCCCTCAGGCAGACGCTTTAAAACCCCGCCGACCTGACGCGCCGCACGCGGTGAACCGGCCAACTGAGCAACGTCGCCGTAGGTAGCAACGTACCCCTCTGGGATCGAGGCGACTATCTGCCAGACTCGCTGCGGAAAAGTATCGTGAGAATCCATGGTACGTCCTGCTGCCGGGAAAGGCTCAGGATAATCGTTGTACGACGGGCTGTACAGATAGCGGCTTAAGCCGTTTTAACAACGGTAAATTCCAGCGCCAGGCCAAGTACCTGCATGCCATGGACATTCTCATTCGGTATATTGGTCAGCAGGGTTTCAAGAAACTTCAGGCGTTTTGACTGAGCGTTAATCACCAGTTTTGCGCGCATGGCCGGAAGCTTAAGCGTTGATATTGGATAGACCACGCGACCGCTGACTTCGATAGGGAGTTTACGTAATTCAATGTGCTGAAGGACGCCGACGCTAGAGTAGAGCAGCGCGACCGGGGTGACGGCGAGTAGCGGATTTTGGCTAATGGTCACAAAATCAAGAAGCAGCTCCGGGCGCAGAAAGTTTAAACCGCGGAAGGGAACGGTGACTTCATCGATTGGCGGCATCGCCAGGGTAGTGATTAAACGCGGTGATTCACTCATTCAGATACCATGATAAAAAACATACAATTCATAGTGAACATTATGGATGTTGAGGGGCGTTTGTGCTGAGAGTGCGCTCGCAATCTCCTGCCAGGGACGGAAATTTTACGCTACAAAGCCGCGATATCGCTCTGATTACGCGACTTTGCGCAATAAACCAGCACCCAATCGGCGGCGGCTTGCAATTCAGGGGTTCAGCAGGGATAATGCGCCAGCGCGTTAGGTAACTAGCGCTCTCAATGGGGGCTCTGTTGGTTCTCCCGCAACGCTACTCTGTTTACCAGGTCAGGTCCGGAAGGAAGCAGCCAGAGCAGACGACGTGTGTGCCGGGATGTAGCTGGCAGGGCCCCCACCCATTCCAGCGTGCCCCTGCGCTCTGTACATCTAATAAGCGGCTTCGCTCATCCCCTCATTTTTAATATCCACAAATAGAGTGTGTATTTTTTTCCGTTTCTAAAACATATCTTTTTTATGCCAAAAATTCGCTACGTCATAAAATTGAAATTTAACTGAAATATTAATGTCATCTTTATGTCATATATAACGTGCAGATTATTCATGGGAAAATGTTGTTAGATATAAGCTAAAAATATATCTCTGGATCAGCATGTTAACTTCGTGTATTAATTATATGATGATTTTATTTCACGGGAAGCGTGACTATGACCACGGTAGTTCTGAACGTAAAAATTGATGGCGAGTTAAAAGAAAAGCTGCGTCAGTATGCGGAAGAAAATAACGAAAATTTAGGAACAGCTACGGAGAAACTGCTACTCCTGGCCTTTCAGGCAGTGGAATCAGCAGACGAGGCGGGGGTTTCGGAAGAAGATATCGATAGCCAGCATACCGAAGAGGAAGCGTCTCCATTAACCCCTAAAGAAATCAAAGCATTACGTAAAATTCTGAAGAAGAGAAAATGAAACAACAACTCTCTACAGCCAGCAACTATAGCGAAGCCTGCGACATGCTGCGTTCCGGCTACGTCAAGCACGTACGCCTGAACTGGAATATCGGTAGCGATGAGTTTTTTCGCATTGCCTCCGATTGGTGTGACACCGGTGCAAAAATTAAAAAAGATGAAGACGGCTTTATTATTTCTCTGAAAGGGTTTCCGATCCCGCGTCAGCATTAATGAAACTATTTTAATTTTGTCATCGGGCTGACACGTCAGAAAGACAAAATTGAACGGCAATTTTATAAAAACATCTCATATGCATCACGGATGATGGTTTTTGACGGGCTGGCTCCAGCCCGTCGATATTTTATTAGATGATTTTCCTTAGACGAAAGCTCTCCTTCTGCTCCGTAAGACTATGCCATAGCGGCTGCAATGTAGTAAACGCGCTGCGTAGTTCCTCATCCGAAAGGGTAAAGGGCAAACGCAAATAGCGATCAAACGCGCCGGCCAGACCAAAGCGTGTGCCCGTCCCGATGTGAATTCCGCGGCTTTCAGCGCGAACGGAAAAGAGCGTCGCCAGCATGCCGGGTAATTCAACCCAAAAAGAGAGCCCCCCTTCTGGCGGAGTGAAGCGCCAGTGGGGAAAATATTCCGCCATCAGCGCCCCGCACATATCCCGGCGGGTCGCCAGCATGGCGCGGCGTGACGGCAGCAGCCCTTTCTCATTCTCAAGCAACCAGCAGCAGGCCAGCTGTTCCAGCAGCGGGGAACCGAGATCGAGAGAGTCGCGCGCCTGAACCAGCGAGGCAATGGTTCGTGAAGAGGCGCGGATCCAGCCTATGCGCAGGCCTCCCCAAAAGCTTTTTCCTGCCGAGCCGATGGTTATTACCGGGGCATCGGGATTAAACGCCGCTAAAGGCGGCGGCGGCGGGGCGTCGTACCATAAATCCACCATCGTTTCGTCTACCACCAGCGTGGTGCGGGTTTGCGCGGCGATATCTGCTACCCGCTGGCGCGTGGCGCTATCCATACAGCGGCCGGTAGGATTATGAAAATCCGGCATCAGCCACGCCAGGCGCGGCGCCGTTTGGGCGATCGTTGCCGCCAAACCGTCGCAATCCCATCCCTGCTGCGGTAACGCAACGCTAACCGGACGGCATGATGCGCCCTGAATCGCGCTAAGCGCCATGGGGTAAGTTGGCGCATCCACCACCACCCGATCGCCGGGCCCGGTGAATAAACGCAGAACCAGCGCAAAGCCGCTAAGCGCCCCGTTGACGATCATCACCTGATCGCTGCGGGTTGGCAGCCCGCGTTCGCTATAGCGGCGGGCGATAGCTTCGCGCAGCAGCGCTAGCCCTTGTTGATCGTAACCGGTATTGGATAAATGCTCAGGCATGATCTTCAGAGCCTGGCTGTAGGCTTGATGGATCTCAGGTCCGGCGCTCAGGGCGGCAACGGCCAAATTCACCGAGAGCGGGTCCGGTTTTTGGGCTGACGCTTCCACCGGACGCTCCGGCAGGGCGATCCGCGAACCGCTTCCCTGGCGGCTATAGAGATAGCCCTCCTCCCGCAGCTGCCCGAGCGCGCTGGCAACCGTGGTGCGGCTGATATTCAGGGCTGCCGCCAGTTCACGCTCGCCCGGCAGGCGGGTTTCCAGCGCGAGGCGGCCATCGAGGATAAGCAGGCGCAGCGCTTCCGCCAGCTGACGCCAGATAGGCGTACGAGAGGTGGACTCCTGCCAGTTGCCGAGCAGCCGTACCAGCGATTGTGAACCAAAGCGACGAGATGACATAGCAATCCACTTTTTAAAAACTGGCCATTAATTATCAATCCATTTTTGCTGATGATGAGGGAAATCGCAATTGTCCTGAGGTGAAAAATGGTACGTCGCTTGCTGCAACTTTACATTGGTCTGGTCCTGTACGGCGTGTCGACCGCGTTATTTGTTCACGCCAATCTGGGGGCAGACCCGTGGGATGTTTTTCATTTAGGGATCGGCAAACAGTTTAATCTGGATTTCGGTACGGTCATGATCCTGACGGGAGCGGCAGTACTGCTGCTGTGGATCCCGCTACGGCAAATGCCGGGGCTGGGGACGGTAAGCAACGTCATTGTGCTGGGGCTGGCGGCAAACGCGACTCTGGCCGTGCTGCCGCCGTTAGATTCGCTGGTGGCGCGTAGCCTGCTGTTGGGTGGGGCTATCGTACTGAATGCGCTGGCGACGGGGATGTATATTGGCGCGGGTTTCGGTCCCGGGCCGCGCGATGGGTTGATGACCGGCCTGCATGCCCGTACGGGATGGTCGCTGCGCGGTATTCGCACCGCGATTGAAGTTTCGGTTCTGCTGATTGGCTGGATGATGGGCGGCAAGTTTGGCGTGGGAACCGTACTCTACGCGTTAACTATCGGCCCGCTGATCCAGCTGTGCCTGCCGTGGTTCCATCAGCCGGCCGCGCGTAAGGCTCTGGCGAAACCCGGTGAGGCTATTTCCTGATTTTACGCTGCCATCAGGCCTGGCGACTAAACTTATCAATTCAGATACGGCCGGATTCTCCGGTCGTACTGTTCACTTCGGAGAGCAGACTCATGAAGTATGTTGATGGTTTTGTCGTTGCCGTACCGGCGGAAAATAAGGAGGCATACCGCGAGATGGCAGCAAAGGCCGCGCCATTATTTAAAGAGTTTGGCGCATTACGCGTGGTCGAGTGCTGGGCGGATGATGTCCCGGATGGCAAGCTGACCGATTTTCGCATGGCGGTGAAAGCTGAGGAGGGTGAAGAGGTGGTATTCAGCTGGATTGAGTATCCCTCTAAAGAGGCTCGCGATGCCGCCAATGCCAAAATGATGGCCGACCCGCGAATGAAAGAGTTTGGCGATAATATGCCCTTTGATGGAAAACGAATGATATACGGCGGCTTTGCTCCGCTCCTGGATGAGTAATTCATCTTTGCCATCCCCATCGTTTGTGGGGATGGCGATAGACGCGTTACAGATGACTCCAGCCATGCAGCAGCATATAGAAGCCCACCACCATAATCAGGGTGCCGGAAATCCACGGCGCTTTGCGCGAGAGATCGTTCAGCCCAGGCCAGCGGTTGGCTACGTGCTTCAGGCTCAGCGCGGCAATTGCGCCGGAAGCCACCAGAGTGAGCGCCAGCCCAACGCTAAACCCCAGCACCAGGGTTGCGCCCAGCGAGAACTTTTTCAACTGCAGGCAAATAAGCAGCACGGTTATTGACGCCGGACAGGGAATGAGCCCCCCCGTCAGTCCAAACAAGACGATCTGCCCGGTCGTGACCCGTTGCCCGTTAAAGCGGCGATTGATCTCTTGCGCATGCGCGCGCTGATGGGCGTCCTGCCAGTCATCGGCGACAACCAGCGGAGGTTGATGAACGTGGGGATGATGTTCATGCGGGTGGTGGTGATGCTCATGATTATGCTCATGCTCATGCTCATGCTCATGCTCATGGTGATGTGAACGAGATTCGTGCCAGGTACGCCACAGCATCCAGCAGGCAATCAGTACGATAAGGATCCCTGAGAACAGTTGAAACCAGGGTTCCGACGTTTGCGCATTCCAGCCGCGGCCAAACCACAGGCCTGCCATGGCCACCAGCCAGACCACCGCCGTATGCGACACCGTCGCCGCCAGCCCCAGCAGCACCGCCTGCTTCAGGGTTCCGCGGACAGCTACGATAAACGCCGCCATCATGGTTTTTGAATGCCCGGGCTCAAGGCCGTGCAGGGCGCCCAGCAGAATAGCGCTGGGAATAAATAGCCAGGCATTGCCCTGCTGCAGGAGTGAAGCGAAATCGGTCATAACGTGATCTCTAACCTAAAGTATTGGTATGCTACTCCCCCCCAGTACATAAATACTACCCCCCAGTAGAAAAATACTCCGGGGGAGTAGAGCATGTTATGCTGTTCTCATTGTGTATCGTGGTCGTTAGTCAAAACGATCGATTAATCAAATAGTGGATCGCGTAATGTCACATACCGTTCGTCACAAGAAGATGTTATTGACCCGATTGAAGAAAATTCAGGGACAAAGCGCCGCGCTGGAAAAAATGCTAAACCGCGAACATGAATGCGCCGAGGTTTTACAGCAGCTGGCTGCGATTCGCGGTGCGGTAAACGGCATGATGATGCAGGTTATCCAGGGGCATTTAACGGATCACGTCGTTAAAGAGCCGGAGGAGGGCCAGCGCGAAGCTGACCTTGATGTAGTAATGCAGGTAATAAAATCCTATCTTAAATAGGCTCAAAGGTGAGCGACCACGGAGGGCGCCGAATCCGCCTTCAGGTTATTCTCCGCCCACAGGATAAATTTCTCTTTTGGCAGCGCCTTACTATAAAGCCAGCCCTGGGCATACTGCACGCCATGCATACGTAGCCAGTCGCGCTGGCTTTCGGTTTCGACGCCTTCTGCGACGGTCGTCAGATTGAGCGCTTTCGCCATTTCAATAATGTGCGGCGTCAGCAGTTCATACTCCAGCGTATCGACAAACGATTTATCGATTTTCAGGGTGTCTACGTCCAGTTTTTGTAAATAGCTCAGGCTGGAGTAGCCGGTGCCGAAGTCATCGATGGAAATACGGTGTCCGGCCTGACGATAGCCGGCGAGCACCGGCAAAGTGGTTTGCGGGTCGACAAAACCGCGCTCGGTGATTTCCAGAATGATCTGCTGAGCGCTGATGCCCCAAAGCTGAAGCTGCTCTTGCAACAGGAGCGGCAGCTTTGGCGAGCGCAAATCATCGACCGATAGGTTTATCGAGATGTGTATCTCCGGACGCCGGCGCAGCCAGGTACCGAGATCGGCAAAAATTTTCCGTACAATATCTTCGGTTAAGCGGGTAATCAGCCCGGTTTGTTCGGCAAGCGGAATAAAAATATCCGGCGATAAGAAACTCCCATCGGGCTGCCTCCAGCGAGCAAGCGCCTCCGCACCGACGATCTTTCCACTCTGCAACGAAATAATAGGCTGGTAATAGACCTGGATGGCATGGGAATTCAGCGCATCCAGCATCCCATTACGCGGCGAGCGCAGCCTGCGCAGCAGGCGAAGCAGCAGAAATGAGGCCAGAAGGCTGGTGAACAAACCAATCGGCAGCCACAGCATCAGCTGCTGATGTAGCTTATTCTGCAGCGGCACCGTCGAGGACCAGGTGGCGATAGCCAACCCCAGTTCCGGGATACGATGGAGACGATAAACGGTGCTATCGAGGGTTAAGGTTTCGGCATCCAGATGCTTAATTTTCTCCCAGACGGCAGCGCTGAGCGGTTTACTGCTGATAATGATTTGATCGCGCTTCGTGCCAAACAAAAGCGTGTGAATTTCTTCATGACCTAACGGAATGACATCGATAAACGACACCGGATCGATCATCACCACGTGATGTTCGCTGCCCATGGCCGTCATTTTATGTTTCAGTCCCAGGTCGCTAACCGACGTGAGCCAGGTACGGTAGCCATCGGCAGTGAGATGGTCGGGAGCGGGAAAGGTGACCGACACCTGGTGCTCTTCAAGAGAGGAGCACTGCGGAATACCCTCGCGTAGCCACAGCACTTCCTGAATGTAGCGGTGGGTATAGGCGATCCGTCGCATAGTGAGCAGATGCTCCGGGCTGCAGGTCGTGGCCGTATGCGCATCTGCTTCTTTCAGCGCCTCTCTTGCCTGATCGGCAACCTGCTGAACGCGCGCCAGCACGCGGACGGAAAAGTTGTCCAGCTCACTATAAAACTGCTCTTTGGCCTGCTGCGTCGCCAGCCAGATGCTCAGTATGACCGGCAAGATAATGGCGAGTATCAATACCCCTGTAACCAGACTCACCTGATGCCGGGTCGTCATGAGTATTTCCTTATTTTATGGAGGGGTTCGATGAGTATACGCGAAAGATAAAAGAGGATTCACCACGGGGTAGAAAAAGGCCCGAACCGCAAGATAGCAACGAATTCGGGCTAACAGTGGATGAACCACGACGCTCAAGGCATGAAGCGTCGCGGAGAAAAACGAGGGCAGGTATGCTGGCAATAAGCGTTGTCAGCACAGATTCATATTCTAAAGCGCAATCATGACAATCAGATGTTGCGTTTAATGAGCGTCCGGCGCGGCGATGTCGGCGCTAATCCGCAGGTCATTTTCGTCGAAGACCATGCAGTAGCGATCGTCGAACGCGACGCTGATTTTCTGCCAGGGACGGAAATGAACGTCGCCGGGCAGCAGAATTTTGACGTTATCGTGGCCGTAGCACTGGCCGAACAGATAGGTGTTGTTACCCAGTCTCTCGACGACTTCACATTGAAACTCAACCACGGTACCGATATTCACATCGGTTGAGAGATGTTCAGGACGAATACCGAGGGTAACGGCAGCGCCGGGCTGCAGCGGCGATGTGGTGATATTGAGCGTCAGATTGTGATCTTGCGCCATCTTGACGCTAAGCTGGCCCGGCTGCCATGCGGTGACCGTCGCGGGCAGGAAGTTCATTTTCGGCGAACCGATAAATCCCGCAACGAACTTATTGACCGGGTTGTAATACAGCGACATCGGCGAACCCATCTGCTCAACTTTGCCGTAGTTCATCACCACGATTTTATCGGCCAGCGTCATCGCTTCAACCTGATCGTGGGTAACATAAACCATGGTGGTTTTGAGTTCATGATGCAGTTTAGCAATATGCAGGCGCATCTCAACGCGCAGCTCGGCATCAAGGTTGGAGAGGGGTTCATCAAACATAAACACCCGTGGATTACGCACGATGGCGCGACCGATCGCCACGCGCTGGCGCTGGCCGCCGGAGAGCTGCTTAGGTTTGCGATCCAGCAGATGAGAGAGCTGCAGCGTTTTTGCCACCATTTCAACCTGGCGGCGAATTTCATCTTTTGGCACTTTATTCACCTTCAGGCCATAGCCCATATTTTCCGCTACCGTCATATGCGGATAGAGCGCATAGGACTGGAATACCATGGCGACGCCGCGATGGGCGGGAACGACGTCGTTCATGACCTCATCGCCTATCAGTACTTCACCTTCGCTCACCTCTTCGAGACCGGCAATCATTCGCAGCAGCGTTGATTTGCCGCAGCCTGACGGACCGACGAAAACCGCAAATTCGCCATCTTCAATATCAAGGTTTACCTGATGCAGCGTCACTGTACTGCCGAACCGTTTGGTGACATTCCTCAGTCGTATATTGGACATCAACATTCCCCGGGTTAGTAGCCGTTTTTGCCGTTGGGATTTGGGCTGTGACGCGCTATTTGTATAACGTGTAACAATTCAGCCGAGCGATGCTCAACGACACTAAAATCATGTAGTGACTATAACTTCCAGAGTTTTAGCACCCTATATCGATGTTTCATTTCTGCAATCATGATCACACAACTGGCAGCTTTCAGTAGTTTTGTCAGCATTCAAAGCGTACCGTATAACAAATCAGGAATAACGGCATATTTGTTTATGAATCACCGTTTATCAGTTAACTGAAAGATTTTCGGAAGTCACATCGCCCAATAAAAACCATTAAATTGTTATACCTTCACATGAGGTTGATAATGAAAAAGAACACTCTTGCTGCACTGATCCTTACTACTCTGGCTGCCGGGCAGTTGGTGAGCCTGCAGGCGCACGCGGCCGGACAGCTCAACGTCTGGGAAGACATCAAAAAATCCGACGGCATTAAGGCCGCGGTAAATGATTTTGAAAAGCAGTTCAACGTTAAGGTGAACGTGCAGGAAATGCCGTATGCCCAGCAGTTGGAAAAGCTGCGCCTTGATGGCCCGGCGGGCATTGGCCCGGACGTGCTGGTGATCCCTAATGACCAGCTAGGCGGTGCGGTCGTCCAGGGGCTGCTGTCTCCCCTGACGCTGGACCAGGCGAAGCAGGAGGCCTTTACGCCGGCATCAATCAACGCTTTCCATATGGATAACGTGCTTTACGGCGTACCGAAAGCGGTGGAAACCCTGGTGCTGATTTACAACAAAGACCTGATCGACAAGCCGCTGGATAGCCTGCAGGCGTGGTTCGACTATTCGAAGAAGCAGCGCGAAGAGGGTAAGTACGGCCTGCTGGCGAAGTTTGACCAAATTTATTACAGCTGGGGCGCCATCGGTCCGATGGGCGGCTATATCTTTGGCAAAAATGATAAGGGCGGCTTCAACCCGCAGGATGTTGGCCTGAATAAGCCAGGCGCGGTCGAAGCGGTGACTTTCCTGAAAAAATTCTACACCGACAAGGTCTTCCCGGCGGGGATCCTCGGCGATAACGGGCTGAACGCCATCGACTCGCTGTTCACCGAGAAGAAAGCGGCAGCGGTGATTAACGGCCCGTGGGCTTTCCAGCCGTATGAAGCGGCAGGCATTCATTATGGCGTCGCGCCTCTGCCGACGCTGCCGGACGGCAAACCGATGAGCTCCTTCCTCGGTGTGAAAGGCTATGTGGTCTCGACGTGGAGTAAAGATAAAGCGCTGGCGCAGCAGTTTATCGAGTTCATCAACCAGCCGCAGTACGTAAAAGCGCGCTATGTCGCCACCGGGGAAATCCCGCCGCTGAAGGCCATGATTGACGATCCGCTGATTAAGAATGACGAAAAGGCCAGCGCGGTGGCGGTGCAGTCAGCGCGGGCGACGGCGATGCCGGGGATCCCGGAGATGGGCGAAGTATGGGGCCCGGCGAACGCCGCGCTGGAGCTTAGCCTGACCGGTAAACAGGAACCGAAGGCGGCGCTCGATAACGCAGAGAAGCAGATCAAGATGCAGATCGAAGCCATGCAGGCCAGCAATCAATAATCCGGTGATGTAACAGAACGGGAGGGGCATCCTCCCGTTTTCAGAAGGAGTCGTGTGTGATTATCAATCCCAGCGAAAATATTGCCGAAGCGCGCGGCGCAGGACGCCATGCGTGGTGCGGCCTGTTGCTGGCTATCGTGCCGGGTTTTGGGCAGTTTTATCACCGCCAGTGGCTGAAGGGGATCGTCTTCCTGGTGCTGCTGAGCAGTTTTATGAGTATTTTCTATGACTTTCTCAGCGAAGGCCTGTGGGGGTTATATACCTTAGGCGAGGAAGTCCCGCGGGATAACTCTATTTTCCTGCTGGCGGAAGGGATAATCAGCGTACTGATTATCGCATTCGGTGTGTTGGTCTATTTCCTCTCGCTGCGCGACGCCTGGGTTAACGGCAAAAAGCGCGATGAAGGCGTGGCGCTGAATAGCGTACGCAAGCAGTATCAGATGCTGCTCAGCGAGGGTTTCCCGTATCTGATGATCACGCCCGGCTTCATACTGCTGGTGTTTGTGGTCATCTTCCCGATCCTGTTTGGTTTTGCTATCGCCTTTACTAACTACAATCTTTACCACACGCCGCCGGCGAAGCTGGTGGATTGGGTGGGATTCAAAAACTTCATCAACATCTTCACATTATCCATCTGGCGTTCGACCTTCTTTGATGTGCTGCAGTGGACGGTGGTGTGGACGCTGCTGGCGACGACCCTGCAATGTACCGTCGGCGTGCTGCTGGCGATTCTGGTCAACCAGAAAGATCTGCGCTTTAAGCCGATGATCCGTACGATTTTCATTCTGCCGTGGGCGGTACCGGGATTCGTGACGATTCTGGTTTTTGCCGGCATGTTCAATGATTCATTCGGGGTGATTAACAACGCCATTTTGTCCTTCTTTGGCATCAGTCCGAAGGCGTGGCTGACCGACCCGTTCTGGACCAAGACGGCGCTGATCATGATGCAGACCTGGCTGGGTTTCCCGTTTGTTTTCGCCATGACCACCGGCGTCCTGCAGGCGATCCCGGACGATCTGTATGAAGCGGCCACCATGGATGGCGCCAGCGCGTTTACCCGCCTGCGGACCATTACTCTGCCGCTGGTGCTCTACTCTATTGCGCCGATCATCATCACTCAGTACACCTTCAACTTTAACAACTTCAACATCATCTACCTGTTCAACAACGGCGGGCCGGCGGTAGCGGGGTCGAATGCCGGCGGTACGGATATTCTGGTGTCGTGGATCTACAAATTGACCATGTCGTCTTCGCAATACGCTATCGCGGCGACCATCACGATCCTGCTGTCGATTTTTGTCGTCGGCCTGGCGTTGTGGCAGTTCCGCGCCACGAAATCCTTCAAAAACGACGACATGGCGTAAGGGAAGCAACATGGCTAAATCACCGAGTATTAAACGCGAAAAGTGGATTCGCTTGTCACTCACCTGGCTAGTGGTCATCTTTGTGTCGACGATGATTATTTACCCGCTGGTCTGGACGGTAGGGGCGTCGCTGAACGCCGGGAACAGTCTGCTGAGTACGTCGATTATTCCTGAAAACCTGTCGTTCCAGCATTACGCGGATCTGTTTAACGGCAATGTGAATTATCTCACCTGGTACTGGAACTCGATGAAAATCAGCTTCATGACCATGGTATTGACCTTAATCAGCGTGAGCTTCACCGCCTACGCGTTTTCGCGCTTTCGTTTCAAAGGGCGGCAGAACGGGCTGATGTTATTTCTGCTGTTGCAGATGATCCCGCAGTTCTCGGCGCTGATTGCGATCTTTGTTCTCTCTCAGCTGCTGGGGCTGATCAACAGCCATCTGGCGCTGGTGCTGATCTACGTGGGCGGCATGATCCCGATGAATACCTGGCTCATGAAAGGCTACCTGGACGCAATCCCTAAAGATCTGGATGAGTCCGCGCGGATGGATGGCGCCAGCAGCTTCCGCATCTTTTTCGAAATCATTATGCCGCTGTCGAAGCCGATTCTGGCGGTGGTGGCGCTGTTCTCGTTTACCGGCCCGCTGGGGGATTTCATCCTTTCCAGCACCATTCTGCGTACCCCGGATAAGTACACGCTGCCGATCGGCCTGTATAACCTGGTGGCGCAGAAAATGGGCGCCAGCTACACCACCTACGCGGCGGGCGCGGTGCTGATTGCCGTGCCGGTAGCGATTCTCTATCTGGCGCTACAAAAATACTTTGTTTCCGGCCTCACCTCTGGCAGTACAAAAGGATAACCCCATGAAAAGATTAACACCCGCGTGGCTTGCTGTTTCTCTGGCATGCTGTTTCTCCGCCAGTACGCTGGCAGCGGACGCGCTACAAACCAAAGCGTTTAGCAACATGCCCGCTGATTTTATTAAAGGCGCGGATATCTCCACGCTGCTGGACGCGGAAAAGCATGGCGCAAAGTTTTTTAACCACAATAATCAGCAGCAGGATCCGATCGCGATTCTGAAGGCCGACGGCGTGAACTATGTTCGCCTGCGCCTGTGGGTCGATCCAAAAGACGCCCAGGGTCAGCGCTACGGCGGCGGCGATAACGATCTGGCGGCGACGCTGGCGCTGGCGAAGCGGGCAAAAGCACAGGGGATGAAGCTGCTGCTTGATTTTCACTACAGCGATTTCTGGACCGATCCCGGCAAGCAGTTCAAGCCGAAGGCCTGGGAGAAAATGGATTATCCGCAGCTGAAAACCACCATTCATGACTACACCCGCGATACGATTGCCCGCTTTAAGCAGGAGGGCGTACTGCCGGATATGGTGCAGATCGGCAACGAGATCAACGGCGGTATGCTGTGGCCGGAAGGCAAAAGCTGGGGGCAGGGCGGCGGCGAGTTCGATCGCCTGGCGGGGCTGCTTAATGCCGCCATCGATGGCCTGAAGGAAAACCTCACCGCCGGTGAGCAGGTTAAAATTATGCTTCACCTGGCCGAAGGCACGAAAAACGACACCTTCCGCTGGTGGTTTGATGAAATCAGCAAGCGCAACGTGCCTTACGACATTATTGGTCTGTCGATGTACACCTACTGGAATGGCCCGATTAGCGCGCTGAAGGCTAATATGGATGATATCAGCAAGCGCTATAACAAAGACGTGATTGTGGTAGAGGCCGCTTATGCCTATACCCTGGAAAACTGCGACAACGCCGAAAATAGTTTCCAGGCAAAAGAGGAAAAGGATGGCGGTTATCCTGCCACCGTACAGGGGCAATATAATTATATTCACGACTTAATGCAGGCCGTTGCGGACGTACCGGGCCACCGCGGTAAAGGTATTTTTTATTGGGAGCCGACGTGGATTGCCGTGCCGGGAAATACCTGGGCGACGCCTGCCGGAATGAAATATATCCACGATGAGTGGAAAGAGGGGAATGCCCGGGAAAATCAGGCGCTGTTTGATTGCCAGGGGAAAGCGTTGCCGTCGATGAAGGTATTTAATTAATTATTCAGCTTTAAACTTCAGGATGTTTATTATGAAAAAATTTGCGCCTTTGAGTCCGAAGGTCAATGCGCTATTGCATGGCGCCGACTATAACCCGGAGCAGTGGGAGAACTATCCCGATATTATCGATAAAGATATTGCCATGATGCAGCAGGCAAAATGTAATGTCATGTCGGTAGGAATATTTAGCTGGGCGAAACTTGAACCTCAGGAAGGCGTATTTGAGTTTGGCTGGTTGGACAGTATCCTGGATAAACTGTATGCCGCCGGAATTCATGTCTTTCTCGCGACCCCAAGCGGCGCGCGCCCGGCGTGGATGTCGCAAAAGTACCCTCAGGTCCTGCGCGTCGGTCGCGATCGCGTGCCTGCGCTGCACGGTGGGCGTCACAACCACTGTATGTCGTCGCCGGTCTATCGTGAGAAAACCCTGAAAATTAACACCCTGCTGGCGGAGCGCTACGCGCAGCATCCGGCGGTGCTGGGCTGGCATATCTCCAATGAGTATGGCGGCGAGTGCCACTGTAGCCTGTGCCAGGAGCGTTTCCGCGACTGGCTGAAAGCGCGCTATGAAACGCTGGATAATCTTAATCACGCCTGGTGGAGCACCTTCTGGAGCCACACCTATAGCGACTGGTCGCAGATCGAATCCCCGGCTCCGCAGGGGGAAGTCTCCATTCATGGTCTGAACCTTGACTGGCATCGCTTCAATACCGCTCAGGTGACGGATTTCTGCCGCCACGAAATTGCGCCGCTGAAAGCGGCGAATGCTGAGCTGCCAGTGACAACCAACTTTATGGAGTATTTCTACGATTACGACTACTGGCAGCTGGCGCCGGCGCTGGACTTCATCTCGTGGGACAGCTACCCCATGTGGCATCGCGATAAAGATGAAACCACGCTGGCCTGCTACACCGCCATGTATCACGATATGATGCGCAGCCTGAAGGGCGGAAAACCGTTTGTCCTGATGGAGTCCACGCCGAGCGCGACTAACTGGCAGCCGACCAGCAAGCTGAAAAAACCGGGAATGCATATTCTCTCTTCTCTGCAGGCGGTAGCGCACGGGGCTGACTCGGTACAGTATTTCCAGTGGCGTAAGAGTCGCGGTTCGGTAGAGAAATTCCATGGCGCAATTATCGATCACGTCGGTCACCTGGATACGCGCGTGGGCCGTGAAGTGACTAAGCTTGGCGAGATGTTAAGCCAGCTGCCGGGCGTGGTGGGCTGCCGGACGGATGCGCAAGTGGCGATTATCTTTGACCAGCAAAACCGCTGGGCGCTGGATGATGCTCAGGGGCCGCGTAATCTCGGGATGGAGTATGAAAATACCGTCAACGAGCACTATCGTCCGTTCTGGGAACAGGGGATTGCGGTAGATATTATTGATGCCGACGTTGACCTGAGCGCTTATCGGCTGGTCATTGCCCCGATGCTGTATATGGTTCGCGACGGCTTTGCCGAACGCGCGGAAGCGTTTGTGGCCAACGGCGGCCACTTAGTTACAACATACTGGACGGGAATTGTTAACGAATCGGACCTGTGCTATCTCGGCGGCTTCCCGGGTCCGCTGCGCAAGCTGCTGGGCATCTGGGCGGAAGAGATTGACTGCCTGAACGATGGCGAACGTAATCTGGTACAGGGGCTGGCGGGCAATGAAGGGGGGCTGCAGGGGCCGTATCAGGTACGCCATCTGTGTGAACTGATCCACGCCGAAACGGCGCAGCCGCTGGCGACCTACCGCGATGATTTTTACGCGGGAAGACCGGCGGTCACCGTCAATCACGTAGGTAAAGGCAAGGCCTGGCACGTCGCTTCGCGCAACGATCTGGCTTTCCAGCGGGACTTCTTCAGCGCCATAAGTAAAGAGCTGGCGCTGCCGCGCGCGGTGGAGGCCGATTTCCCGCCGGGCGTGGTGGCGACCGCGCGCACGGACGGTGAGACTACTTACGTGTTCCTGCAAAACTACAGCGCGCAGCAGCAGCAGGTGACCTTACCGCATGGCTATCAGGATACCCTCACCGGCACGGCCCTGAACGCGCCGTTGATCTTAAAAGCATGGGATTGCCGCATCCTCAGTCGTCACGCGTAATTTCTCTCTATCCGCGCCTGCTCCTGCGAGCAGGCGTTTTTTTATCTGCTTATCAGGAGTCTATTATGGTGAGTTTAAAATCCTTTCTGAATTACTTCTCCCAGTCTCGTCCGGCGGTAACGTTAAGCCCTGCGGAACAACAACAGATTGAACGGTTAATTCAGGCTTTCGGCGGTGAGGAAAATATCATCAACGTTGACGCCTGTATTACCCGCTTGCGCGTCACGGTGAACAATCTGTCGATTGTTGACTCTCAGGGACTACAGCAGCAGGGCGCGCTTGGCGTGATTATTCTTGGGCAGCAGGTGCATGCTATTTTCGGTAAGCAGTCGGATGCTTTGCGACAATTACTTGACGAACACTTTGCCAGCCGTAAATAAAATAAAACGGGATAACGCAATAATGGGTTATCCCGAAAATAAAACAAAGCATTCAATGGCAATAATCATTACCGGAGGGTAATTAACGACCTTACAGTTGGAGATAAAACAGTTTAGCTACTCTTACCACCAGGCTTCGACCTGGACACCAAAGTTCCACGTATTATTGGCAGTTTGATCTTCGAACGGTTTACCATTTTCTGAGTCATTCAGATAAGAAGCGAAAATACGCAGTTCCGGGCGAGACATAAAGTCAGGGCCATCGGCCAGGCCCAGCGCGATGGTGTATTTCTCACCGGCCTGCTTATAGTCCGTATTGTTCTTGTAGCTATCTTTTTGGTAAAAACCGCCTACTTCGCCAATCAGGCGTACATATTCGGTGAACTGATACTGTCCGCGAGCTACCAGCGACAGCATGCGCGTTTTATCCGTGTAATCGGTGATGTTGTCCGCGGAGCCCCAGGTCAGAACGTGGTTAATAGAGAATTTTTCGGTGATCGGAATTAAACCGGTATTGATCACCCGATAGCCGGTGGCGTCATTGACGTAGTTCCACATGTCATACCAGCCGCCGCCCTGGGAAACCATGTTCTGCGCCAGCCCTTTGTTTGCGTACTGCAGCACCGTTTTGTTGTAACCGCCCAGCATATCCTGGCTGATTTCACCGGTTAGCATGACGCCGTTTTCTGCATCATACAGGCCGCCGTAGGAGTCCTGCTTTTTGGTGGTGTTAGGCATCGCGTAGTCGATACCAAATTCGGTCCACGACCCGGCCCATGGCTTCCAGCCTGCGTAGCGCAGGTCAAGGTAGTTAATATTCACGTTGCTGTCGCCGTCGACGCGGTAGTCAACGTCATTCGCGTCGCCGCGGATCCAGGCAAATGAGACGGCGCCAGGGCCGAGGGTATAGTTTTCGATCCCGGCGCCGGATCCGGAAATGTTCCAGTATTTGGTATCAATGATGTGCAGATCGTGGCGCTGGTAGTAGCGTTTACCGCCCCAAATGACCGCGTTCGGATCGCCGGGGACCAGCCCTTTAATTTGCAGGTTGAGCTGGCGCAGGCCGAACTGCGCATCATCATCGAGCGTGGTTTCGTTATCGTTCGAACCGTCTGAAACCATGCTGACCATGCTATCGAGATAGAAGCTCACGTCATTTTTCTTGTAGACCTCCGAGCCCAACTCCAGCTCGCCGTAGGTATCGGACTCGTTACCCAGACGGCCAATTTTGTTTTTTTGCCATTCGGCCTGACTACCGTCGCCGGAGACCCCAACCCCGGCGCGCATATAGCCATGAAAATCGATACCCGGAAGCGTGGCGGAAGCAGCAAACACGGATGGTGAAATCAGCGCAGCGGCCAACGCAGCGGAGAGTGTGCGCAGCGTAGTGTTCATGTCTATCCTCTTATTGTTTTGTATTACGTTCACATAACCGATGTTATAAAATGCCTAAACCAAAATTCAGGCAATTGAATGATCGCTATAGTGTGATTAACTGCAAATAAATTAGCGGGTTTTGTTACGAGTGGTGAGTCCATTCACAATTTGTTGTATTGTGAGCGTAATACTTTTAATGCTGATTGTTGTTCGGGGGAGGCGGCAATGAGCGTTTTTTTACATTGCCCCTGTTACAATTCAGGGATAACAACATAAGGAACCGGACCATGAAGTCTAAAAGCGCGACCTTAGAAGACGTTGCTCGCCATGCGGGCGTCTCCTATCAGACCGTGTCCAGGGTACTCAACAAATCTGCTAATGTATCCAAAGCCACGCGCAGCAAGGTGGAGAAATCCATTGAGGAGCTACGCTATGTCCCAAACCGCCTGGCGCAACAGCTGGTAGGCAAGCAAAGCCGTACCGTGGGCCTGGTTACGATCTCCCTCGCATTGCATGCGCCTTCCCAGGTGGCCGCGGCGGTAAAACGCTATGCGAATGTGGAAGGTTATCAGGTGCTCATTTCAATGATTGATGAGAGCGTCAACCAAAGCATTCAAGATTCCATTAATGAACTTAAGTCTCAACTGGTGGATAAGGTCATCATCAACGTGCCGCTGGAGACTGATCAGGCTCAGAAAATTGCCGCTGATAACGATGATATCGTTTGTCTGTTTTTAGATGTCGATCCCTATAGCTCTGTGTTTAACGTTTCGTTTAACCCGGCGGACGGCACCCGAGCCAGCGTCAAATATCTCTATGAAATGGGGCATCGGGAGATAGCGCTGTTGGCCGGTCCGGAAAGCTCGGTATCGGCCAAACTGCGTTTGAAAAGCTGGCTAGAAACCCTCGAAGGTTATGGCCTACAGCCGGTCACGGTGATTCGCGGTAACTGGGATGCGCAGAGCGGCTATGCCGGCGCGCTGCAAATGTTGCGGGAGACGCCAAACTTTACCGCCGTTTTGGTGGGGAACGATCAGATGGCGCTGGGCGTGCTTAGCGCGTTTCACCAGCATCAGGTACCGATCCCGGGGGAAAAGTCGGTTATTGGTTATGATGATACCTATGAAAGTTCGTTCTTTTACCCGGCGCTAACCACCGTTTCGCTGGATCTTGACTTACAGGGAAAAGAGGCCGTTCGGCGCCTTCTCGATAGCGGCGATAACGAAACCTCCCATACTTCTTCTATTCTTCCGGCCCGTCTGGTCGTGCGCCACTCTACCGGGCCGAAAACGGAGCCCGGCAAAGACCTGCAGTCTATTGCCGAACAGCTCAGGGCCCTGGCGCATCGGCTGAGCCCTTAATCCGTAACGGGCGGCCTGTGCCGCCCATAATCCTTCTCATTCTCAGGGTTGATCTTTAGACTCGCACGGCGTACGATATTGTTATGTTATAACATAATGATTGAGGTCGCTATGAAACCCAATATTCATCCGCATTATCGTACGGTGGTTTTTCACGACACCAGCGCTAACGAATTCTTTAAAGTCGGTTCAACGATCCGCACCGAGCGTGAGATTGAGCTGGATGGCGAGACGTATCCCTACGTGACGCTCGACGTCTCCTCCAAATCGCATCCGTATTACACCGGTAAACAGAAGGCCTTCAACAACGAAGGCAGCACCGCACGTTTCCGCCAGCGCTTCGGCGGCTTTATTGATGCGAAGAGGAGCAAATAATGCAGGTACTCAACTCACTACGTAGCGCGAAACAGCGCCACCCGGATTGCCAGATCGTTAAACGAAAAGGGCGGCTGTACGTTATCTGCAAAAGCAATCCCCGCTTTAAGGCCGTACAGGGCCGCAAGAAAAGACGTTAACGGAAGCTCTCCAGCGTTCGTAACTGCTGGCCGTCGGCGCTAAAGTTGTCGGCGGCCAGCCATTGCCGCATTGCTCTGTCAATCTGTGGCCACTCGGAATCGATAATCGAAAACCAGTCGGTATCGCGGTTGTGGCCCTTTATCACCAGCGCCTGACGAAAGCGTCCCTCATACTGAAACCCCAGCCGCAGCGCCGTCCGGCGTGAAGGCTCGTTCAGGCTGTTGCATTTCCACTCGTAGCGACGATAGCCGAGCGTAGCAAATACGTAGTGCATCAGCAGCCAGTGGGCCTCGGTTGCCATCGCCGTCCGGCTCAACAGAGGCGAGAAGTGAACGTGGCCGACTTCAACAACGCCATTTTTGGCATCGATTCTCATCAACGCCAGTGAGCCGATGGGCTGGTCTGTCTGCTGATCTATCACCGCAAAGTGAATGGGGTCGGCCTGCATGGCCACGCTCTCTATCCACGCGCGATATTCCTCGACGCTGTTATCCGGCTCACGCAGCAGCCATGTCCAGCTTCGCGTATCCGGGGCCAGTCTATGGGCGTCAAACAGCGCACCGGCGTGCGTGGAGCGCAATGGCTCAAGCCGGCAAAGGCGACCCTGCAGGTTCAACCTCTCGGGATGCTGACGGGGCTGCCAGTCGGGCAGGGCAGCGCCAACGGGCTGATCGAATTGATTAAGATGGCTCATGGGGGTTTCCTTTGTGGGCGAATGCCATGAGATTAAGCACTTGTTGGTTCCATAAAAAGTGCCATAAGCTTATGTTTTTATGGTGCCACGAGGAGCGGTGATGAATATTCCGGATGATGCTTTTTTTACTTTACTCGAGCAGGCCCTGCGCGGTAAGGGAAGTGAAACCCTACAGCGTACCCTCTATCAGCAACTGCGCGAGGCTATTTTGCAGGGCACGCTGGCGGGCGATAGTCGTCTACCCGGTTCGCGCGCCATGGCGCAGCATCTGGGGCTGTCGCGCAATACCATCAACAGCGCGCTGGAGCAGTTGACGATAGAAGGATATCTATTGCGTAGTCGCCAGGGGACGTACGTCGCGCCCTTGAGGTCTCAGGGAGAAGGGGACATTGAGGCGCGCGTTATTGTGCTCCCTGAATATTTACAGGGACTGCCGGCAGCAATTCACCGTGATTCGCCCACGCTGCTCTTTACGCCGGGAATGCCTGCGGTTAATTACTTTCCACTTTCCATCTGGCGTCGACTGCTCGATCGGGTACTGCGCGAAGAGGCCAGCGCATTACTGGGCTACGGCGATGCGCAGGGAGAGCTCGTACTGCGAAAAGCCATTGCCCGGCACCTCGCGCTCTCCCGGGGGATCCGCTGCGAAGCCAGCCAGATTGTGATTACTGAAGGGGCGCTGGAAGGCGTCGATTTATGCACGCACCTGCTGAGCGTAGCCGGCGATAGGGCATGGGTGGAAGAGCCCGGTTATCCGGGAGCAAAAAGCATCTTTCTCAAATCAGGGCTTCATATAAAGGGCGTACCGGTTGATCGTGAAGGAATGCGTTTTGATACCTCTGATGATAGCGAAGCGCCGCGATTGATCTTTACTTCACCTTCACATCAGTACCCCTGCGGAGCCGTAATGAGCGCCGGGCGACGACTGGCGTTACTGGAATATGCCCGCCGGTATGATTCGTGGATTATTGAGGATGATTACGACAGCGAATTTCGCTATAGCGGCGAGCCCATTCCGGCCATGCTGGGGATGGCGAAGCACGGGCCGGTGGTTTATCTGGGGACGTTCAGCAAAACGCTGTTTCCAGCGCTGCGCATCGGTTTTATGGTGATGCCTCCCGCGCTGGCGGACGCTGCACAAGGCGCCATTGGGGCGCTATTACGCGGCGGGCACCGGGCTGAACAGAAGGCGCTGGCGTTGTTCATTGAAGAGGGGCACTACGCACGTCATTTGGCCGCCATGCGCCGTTTGTACCGCAAACGCCAGCAGCAGCTGCGGGACGTCCTTGCTCAAGAACTTAACCATCCTTATGAACTCTTGGGCGGCGAGGGGGGCTTGCACCTGACCGTCGCTATCGACAACGTGGATGACCAGGCGATTGCGCAGCAGGCCCGGCGGTTTCAGCTGGCGCCCGGGGCATTAAGCCGTTTTTATCTTGATGCAAAAACGGCGCGAAGCGGGTTGGTTCTGGGCTACGGAAATACGTCCGCCTCACATTTTATTGCTGCGGTACGGACGCTCAATCGTCTTATTGCGCAGAACCGACGCGAGTAAGGGAAAACACATCGTAAAATGAGAGTTCGCCTTTGGTGGCGATCATTTTTTGTAGCTGCGCCTTCTGATCGCGACCGACGCGTGGCGATTGCAGAATGCGTTCGAGCAGTTGTTCAGGGACAAACCGGGTGTTATACCATTCGCCGTTGTAGCAAACGCGAAAATCAAGAACGTCGATATCTTCATAACGATAGCGCGGATAGACGTCAAAGAAGAAGAAACCGTTTAGCAGAACAAATAACACGATTAACAGCCAGACAGAATCCACCAGCGTTTCGGAACGAAGCATCACAATAAGCGTGGCCAGGAAAGCCGCGTACATGGCGACAAAAAGCCATGGGTGATTGCGAATAAAGCTAATGCTAAAGCGCGGACGATTGTCGCGCTTCTCTTTCACATTAAGTTCATCAATGGTGCTTTTTAGCAGCAGCTGTATTTCTGTCATCTTATTCCCCAAATTCTGCCATGAGCCCGTATGCAGGCGTGACAAACCGGGCTCAGCCTGGGGGGTATTTTATGTTGCGTAAATCCAGGGGGAAAGTAACAGATTGGTTGCAGAAAAGCATAACAGTTACCGTTTTTCGCTCTCCAGCATTTTGATAATCCGTGCCGGGTTTCCGCCGACGACGGCGTTGGCGGGCACATTTTTTACTACCACGGAACCTGAAGCCACCACGGCATTATCGCCGATAGTCACGCCAGGATTAATGACTGCCCGGCCGCCAATCCACACATTATGCCCGATGGTGACGGGTTTTCCGTACTCCTGACCACTATTGCGATCGACGGCGTCAAGGGGATGCGTGGCGGTATAAATATGTACGCCCGGCGCCAGCATGCAGTTATCCCCAATTTGAATCGGACAGACGTCCAGCATGACGCAATCAAAGTTCGCGTAGAAATTTTTACCGAGGGAGATATTGTAGCCGTAGTCGCAGCGAAAAGTGGGTTCGATATACGCATCGCTCGCGTGCCCAAGCAGTTCAGACAATAATGCTTTTCTTAATTCATGTTCTTCAGGCGCCGAATGATTGTAGCGGTGCAACAGTTGCCTGGCCCGCAGGCGATCGGCTTTCAACGTGGCGTCACCTGCCAGATACAGTTCACCGGCAATCATTTTTTGTTTCTCTTCACTCATCATGGACGCTTCCCCTATTTCCTTATCGTCAGGCCGCCATAGTATAAAAAGAAACCGGTTTCATCTGTGCATTAAGCCAACATCTGTGAGCACTATCACACTTATTATCATCACCAAAGCGGGGCGTTTTCGACACGAGATGTATGACTTTCATTTGAAATAAACTAGCGGATAAATTTCCAGACTGAAGGCGGGATCTTGTCATACAGTTTATTCATCGTCAGTTCGGCAAGACGATGGTCGGCCGCTGAGTAAAATACCGCCAGTTCATTATCGGAAAGTTCATATTTATTTTTTTCAATTACGCGCTCCAGCGTATCAATTGTCTGACAGCGTCGTAAGCGCATCAAATAGTCTATTTTGGTTAATGTTTTATCAGACATAAATTCACCTTTTGATTGTAATAATACTAACAAGAAAGACTGGCCGGGTTTTCCCGACTGGCGTTGACAAAGCAGCGGAATAACCGATTGCCAGATTTGCGCCATTTCTGCAGATCCGCACTGTTAATGCCGTAGTTGCTGAACAAGACGAAAGTGTCATCCAGATATTCGTCAATCTGAGTAATCAGCTTATTATCCTCAGCATACTTAATTTTATAATTAAGCGCGAACGCGGCAATGTGCTCGATCAATTCATTAAGTTGAAGATTGACAGCCGAGGTCGGGTCATTAACCCAGCCGTGGTTGCTCTCTTCCAGGTTTGCAAGACAGTCATGATACAGGGTTTCGCAGAGAAATTTAAGCTGCGCAATATCATGTCTTTTTGGCGAGTATTCGTCCATAACGCATCCCCTTTTGAGTGGTTTAAACGACCGTTGTGGGATGAACACGACTAACAGACCTGACACATACATTGTAATCTTGCTGTTTAACTATAATCCACTCTTAAAAAGATTTCATCGTGCTATTACGAAAAATTACAATTATCAGCGTCCATTTATCTTCAATGCCTCGGTCTTTATTATATCGTGCCGTTACCCCGATCGGTAAAAACGAACACTGACCTTATATTTCATCAAGTTAGCCGCTGCGTTTTGCCGTTATACGAAGACAACCATACATAAAGTCAGTGATTGAGAATATTCTGAGTTAGGGTAAACGGGAAGGAAAGTTGCAGAGAAAAAACGGAGATAAGCACCACGACTCATCATTAAATATTATATCTCAGGTTATAAAATAAACAATAACAATCCGTGCGCTTTAAATCAGGGAAAAGAAAAGGGCCGCGTATGCGGCCCTGTGAAGAGAGATTAATGATGCTCAACCGGATGGCTGTGCTCAATATCCTCATTTTTCTTACTAAAGCGGCGACGCACGACCACGAAGAACACCGGCACGAAGAAAATCGCCAGAACCGTCGCGGTCACCATCCCGCCCATTACGCCAGTACCGACGGCGTTCTGCGCGCCGGAGCCTGCGCCGGAGCTGATAACCAGCGGCATTACCCCAAGGATGAACGCCAGCGAGGTCATCAGAATCGGACGCAGACGCATACGAACGGCTTCCAGCGTTGCTTCAATCAGGCCTTTGCCTTCTTTATCCATCAGATCCTTGGCGAATTCAACGATAAGTATCGCGTTCTTCGCCGACAGGCCGATGGTGGTCAGCAGGCCAACCTGGAAGTAAACGTCGTTGGTCAATCCGCGGAAGGTGGCAGCCAGCAGTGCACCCACAACCCCCAGCGGAACGACCAGCATTACCGAGAATGGGATCGACCAGCTTTCATACAGCGCAGCCAGACACAGGAAGACGACAATCAGCGAGATGGCGTACAGCGCAGGTGCCTGGTTGCCTGACAACCGTTCCTGGTAAGACATGCCGGTCCAGTCATAGCCAATGCCCGCAGGCAGTTTACCCGCCAGCTCTTCCATCAGGTTCATCGCTTCACCGGTACTCTTACCCGGTGTCGCCTGGCCGAGGATTTCCATCGATGGCAGACCGTTGTAACGCTCCAGACGCGGTGAGCCGTATTCCCAGCGTGAAGTTGAGAAGGCGGAGAAGGGCACCATCTGTCCATCGCTACCGCGTACGTACCAGTTACCGATATCTTCCGGCAACATACGGTATTTCGCTTCAGACATGATATACACTTTCTTCACACGACCGCGGTCAATGAAGTCGTTGACGTAGCTCCCACCCCATGCTGCGCCAAGCGTCGTGTTAATGTCGCTGATAGACACGCCGAGAGCCTGCGCTTTTTCCTGATCGATATCCACTTTGAACTGCGGAGTATCTTCCAGGCCGTTTGGACGAACGCCGCTTAAGACGTCAGGATGCTGCGCGACCATACCAAAGAGCTGGTTACGGGCCTGAGTCAGTTTTTCGTGGCCCAATCCTGCCTGGTCGATCAGCTGGAAGTCGAAGCCCGTTGCGGTACCCAGTTCAACAATTGCCGGCAGGTTAAAGGCGAAGACCATTGCGTCTTTAATCTGCGAGAAATAGCCCATTGCGCGCCCGGTAATCGCTTCAACTTTGTTCTCTTCGCCTGGACGCTGGCTCCAGTCCTTCAGAGAGACGAACGCGATGCCGGTGTTCTGCCCACGACCCGCGAAACCAAAGCCGTTAACGGCGAATACCGATTCAACGTTGTTTTTCTCTTTGGTGAGATAGTAATCAGTCATCTCATCCAGAACTTTCTGGGTACGCTCCTGAGTTGCGCCCGCTGGCAGCTGCGCCATGCTCAGGAATACGCCCTGGTCTTCGTCCGGCAGGAACGAACTCGGCAGACGAACGAACAGCCAGGCCATGCCGACAACGATGATCAGATACAGCACCAGATAACGACCGGTACTGCGCAGGATGTTGCCTACGCTATCGGTGTAGTGATGCGTGCTCTTATCAAACATGCGGTTAAACCAACCGAAGAAGCCGGTGGTTGCGCCATGGCTGCCTTTTTGGATGGGCTTCAGCATCGTGGCGCAGAGCGCCGGGGTCAGAATGAGTGCCACCAGTACCGACAGCGCCATCGCGGAAACGATAGTGATCGAGAACTGACGGTAAATCGCACCGGTAGAACCGCCGAAGAAGGCCATCGGGATAAACACCGCGGAAAGCACCATCGCGATACCCACCAGCGCGCCCTGAATCTGGCCCATTGATTTCCGCGTGGCTTCCTTCGGCGGTAGCCCTTCTTCGGCCATCACACGCTCGACGTTTTCCACCACCACGATGGCGTCATCCACCAGCAGGCCTATGGCGAGCACCATACCAAACATGGTGAGCGTGTTTATCGAGAAGCCGAACAGCGCGAGGATAGCGAACGTCCCCAGCAATACGACCGGCACGGCGATAGTCGGAATCAGCGTTGCGCGGAAGTTCTGCAGGAACAGATACATGACCAGGAACACCAGAATGATTGCTTCAACCAGCGTTTTCACCACTTCGTGAATGGAGATCTGCACGAATGGCGTGGTGTCATACGGATAAACAATCTTCAGGCCTGAAGGGAAGAAAGGCTCCATTTTCTTCAGTTCGGCACGAATGGCGTTGGCGGTATCCAGTGCGTTCGCGCCGGTCGCTAATTTAATACCCAGACCAGAGGCGGGCTGACCGTTAAACTTCGCGATAACGTCATAGTTTTCACCACCCAGCTCAATCTTCGCGACATCGCGCAGACGCACCTGGGAACCGTCCTGGTTAACCTTCAGCAGAATGTTGCCGAACTCTTCAGTATTGGTCAAACGAGTCTGCGCCACGATGGAGGCGTTCAGCTGCTGGCCTTTCACCGGCGGCGTACCGCCTAACTGTCCTGCTGCAACCTGGGCGTTCTGCGCTTTCAGGGCGCTGATAACGTCAACCGGCGTCAGCTGGAAGTTATTCAGCTTGTTCGGATCCATCCAGATGCGCATGGCGTACTGGGAACCAAACAGCTGCACGTCACCGACGCCGCTGGTACGGCTAATCGCATCCTTCATGTTGGCGGCGACATAGTCAGAAATGTCATCCTGATTCATGGTGCCGTTGGTATTGATAACGCCGACAACCATCAGGAAGCTGCTGGATGCCTTTTCAACGCTGATACCCTGCTGCTGAACTTCTTGCGGCAGCAGCGGTGTCGCCAGCGCCAGCTTGTTCTGCACCTGTACCTGGGCAATATCCGGATCGGTACCGGATTCAAAGGTTAGCGTAATGGTTGCTGTACCGGTGGAGTCGCCATTAGAAGACATGTACATCAGGTGATCGATACCGTTCATGTTCTGTTCGATAACCTGGGTCACGGTGTTCTGCACGGTTTCAGCATCGGCACCGGGGTACATGGCTGTAATGGAAATTGCCGGCGGCGCAATCGTCGGATATTGCGCTATCGGCAACTTGAGGATCGACAACCCCCCAGCCAGCATGATGATAATGGCGATCACCCACGCAAATATGGGGCGATCGATAAAGAAATTAGGCATGTCTTAACGGCTCCTGTTTAAGTTAAGACTTGGGTTGTTCTGACTGAGCGTTGCCTGCGGCTTGCTGTTTATCGTCAGAAACGACTTCCTGCGCTTTAACCTGCACACCAGGTCTGACTTTTTGCAGACCGGTTATGATGACGCGATCGCCCGTTTTCAGCCCTTCGGTGACCAGCCATTTATCACCGATAGCCTGAGTGGCGGTAATCTGGCGAACTTCGACTTTATCACCTTCGCCGACAACCATAGCGCTGGCATCGCCACGCGGAGTGCGGGTTACGCCCTGCTGAGGAACCAGCAACGCATCAGGGTTTACCCCTTCTTCCAGACGTGCGCGGACGAACATGCCGGGCAGCAGAGTGTGATCCGGGTTCGGGAAAATAGCGCGCAGCGTGATAGAACCGGTGGTCTGGTCAACGGTGACGTCAGAGAACTCCAGCGTACCGTTCTGCGGGTATTTCAGACCGTCGTTAGTGACCAGTTCAACCTTCGCTTTACCGTTTTCCTGCTGCAGCTTGCCGTTGGCCAGCTCTTGTTTCAGACGCAGGAAATCGTTACTCGATTGCGTCACGTCAACATAGATAGGATCCAGTTGTTGCACGGTCGCCAGCGCGGTGGTTTGCCCGTTTTGCACCAGAGCGCCTTCCGTGACGGCGGATTTACCAATGCGGCCGGAGATTGGCGAGGTGACTTTGGTGTAGGCCAGATTAATGCGCGCGGTTTCAACCGCAGCTTTAGCGGCGACTACGGCGGCGTTGCTCTGCTGAGCCGTCGCCACGGCAGTATCGTAATCCTGTTGGCTAATGTACTTAGTGCCCAACAGTTTCTGATAACGTTTAACCGTTAACTGATCCATATTTGCCGCTGCCTGCGCTTTGGCTAAATCGCCTTTCGCGCTTTCATACGTGGCCTGATAGGTCGCCGGATCGATTTGATAAAGAGACACGCCCGCCTGGATATCGCTCCCTTCGGTGAAGTTACGTTTAAGAATAATGCCACTGACCTGAGGACGAACTTCCGCAACGCGATAGGCGCTGGTACGGCCTGGCAGTTCGGTAGTAATTTGTAGAGGAGCGGATTTGAGCGTCACAATACCGACTTCCGGCATTTGCTGGGCCCCTTGCTGAGCCGGTTTGTCGTCACATCCTGTTAGCGCTAAGCTGCCTGAGAGCATCAGAACGACCGCCAGAGGCGTTAACCCTCTGTTTTTGTTCATATGTAAACCTCGAGTGTCCAATTTCAAATTGTTCAGTGGCTCAATCGACCACAAACCCACTGCTGTGTTTCTATTATGGTCATGCTATGGTACATACATTCATAAATGTATGTAAACGTAACCTCTGTAAACTCATCGACCTATGGCACGAAAAACCAAACAACAGGCGCTTGAGACCCGGCAACATATTTTGGATGTTGCTCTGCGTTTGTTTTCGCAGCAAGGGGTATCATCCACCTCGCTGGCCGCAATTGCAAAAGAGGCCGGTGTGACGAGGGGCGCTATCTATTGGCATTTCAAAAATAAATCAGATCTATTTAATGAAATATGGGTACTTTCTGAAGCCAACATCAACGATCTCGAAGTTGAGTATCGGGCAAAATTCCCCAACGATCCACTGTCAGTTATCAGAGAGATCTTAGTGTATATCCTTGAAGCAACGGTGACAGAGGAACGCCGACGCCTGATGATGGAAATCATCTTCCATAAATGTGAATTCGTCGGTGAGATGGTCACGCTGCAGGAAGCGCAGCGAAGTTTATGCCTTGATAGCTACGATCGTATTGAACAAACATTAAAAGAGTGCATTGCGGCGAAGATGCTGCCCGCGAATTTATTGACCCGCCGGGCGGCGATTTTAATGCGCAGCTACCTTTCTGGCCTAATGGAAAATTGGCTGCTGGCGCCGAACGCCTTCGATCTGCGCAAAGAGGCGCGGGCTTATGTCGAAACGCTGCTTGAAATGTATCAATTTTGCCCCTCCTTACGCGGTTTCGAAGAACGGGAAGCTTAAGTTTCCTTGCGGACATCAGGGACATTTTTCCTGCTGTCCGCCGCTATTCGCGCGATAACAGAAGTGCTATTCTTCGCGCTGCGACGATCCCCGGTATTCTCCGGCTTTTGCAATCACTCATGTTAACACTATGCTGCATACTATCCGTTGGCGAAACGCCATATCCGCTGTTGTTCTTACCCTGATGTTTTTTATCGGCTGTATTAGCGTTAACCCGGCGCTGGCGGCTGATTTACCTGAACGTTCTGAGGTCCAAAGCCAGCTCGCGACGCTGAATAAGCAAAAGGATCTGACCCCGCAGGACAAGCTGGTTCAGCAGGACCTGACCCAGACCCTGGAAACCCTCGATAAAATTGAACGCATTAAGTCGGAAACGACGCAGCTGCGTCAGCAGGTGACTCAGGCGCCAGCGAAAATGAATCAGGCTATCGATAGCCTGAACGCGCTAAGCGATGTTCCCGATGATGAGGCGACGCGTAAAACGCTCAGCACGTTATCGCTACGTCAACTGGAATCGCGTGTCTCCCAGACCCTGGACGATTTGCAAAACGCGCAGAACGACCTGGCAACCTACAACAGCCAGCTCGTTTCTCTACAGACGCAGCCGGAACGCGTGCAGAATGCGATGTATTCCGCTTCGCAGCAGCTGCAGCAGATTCGTAATCGTCTGAACGGCACCTCGACGGGCGAGGAGACGCTGCGTCCTACCCAGCAGAATTTGCTGCTGGCGCAGCAGGCTCTGCTGAATGCGCAGATAGACCAACAGCGCAAAAGCCTGGAAGGCAACACGGTGCTGCAGGATACCCTGCAAAAGCAGCGTGATTACGTCACCGCCTACAGCAATCGCCTGGAACACCAGCTGCAGTTATTGCAGGAAGCGGTGAATAGCAAGCGCCTGACGCTGACGGAAAAGACGGCTCAGGAAGCCGTGTCCCCGGACGAAACGGCGCGTATTCAGGCCAATCCGCTGGTGAAGCAGGAGCTGGATATTAACCACCAGCTTAGCGAAAGGCTTATTTCAGCGACGGAAAATGGTAATCAGCTGGTTCAGCGCAATATCAAAGTGAAGACCTGGCTCGATCGCGCTTTGCAATCCGAGCGTGATATAAAAGAGCAGATCTCCGTGCTGAAAGGTAGCCTTCTGCTGTCGCGTATCCTTTATCAGCAGCAGCAAACGCTGCCCTCTGCGGAGGAGCTGAGCGACATGACAAACCGCATCGCTGACCTGCGCCTCGAGCAGTTTGAGGTTAACCAGCAGCGCGATGCGTTGTTCCAGAGCGATGCGTACGTCGCGAAGCTGGAGGAGGGGCATAGCAGCGAGGTGAATCCCGAGGTGCATGACGCGCTTCTCGAAATCGTTGATATGCGCCGTGAGCTGCTCGATCAGTTTAACAAACAGCTGGGTAACCAGCTGATGATGGCCATTAACCTGCAGATCAATCAGCAGCAGTTAATGAGCGTGTCGACCAACCTGAAAGCCATTCTGACGCAGCAGATTTTTTGGGTAAACAGCAACCGTCCTATGGACTGGGAGTGGGTTAAATCCTTCCCGGAAGCGCTGAAAGGGCAGTTTAAGGCGATGAAAATCACCGTAAACTGGGAAAAAGCCTGGCCTGCGGTATTTATCGCTTTCCTTGCCGGCCTGCCGTTGCTGCTGATTGCCGGTCTGATTCGCTGGCGCCTTAACTGGCTGAAAGCGTATCAGGCGAAGCTGGCTTCACAGGTGGGGCAGCTGCGCAATGATACTCAGCTCCACACGCCGAAAGCGATTCTTATCGATCTGATCCGCGCGCTGCCTGTGGTACTGGTGATTCTGGCCATTGGTCTGATTCTGCTGACGATGCAGCTGAATATCAGCGATTTGCTGTGGGCCTATAGCAAGAAGCTGGCGCTGTTCTGGCTGGTGTTTGGCCTGTGCTGGAAGGTGCTGGAAAAAGACGGTGTGGCGGTGAGCCACTTTAATATGCCGTCGCAGTTGACCAGCCACTGGCGGCGGCAGATTGTCCGCGTAAGCCTTGCCCTGTTGCCGCTGAACTTCTGGTCCGTGATGTCGGAACTGTCGCCGCTGCATCTGATGGATGACGTGCTCGGGCAGTTCGTGATTTTCCTCAACCTGCTGCTGATCGCGGTGCTTGTCCTGCCGATGTGCCGCGAAAGCTGGCGTGATAAAGAATCCCACAGCCTGCGCCTTATCACCGTCACCGTGCTATCGATAGTGCCCATCGCCCTGATGGTGCTGACGGCAACCGGCTACTTCTACACCACGCTGCGTCTGGCAGGCCGCTGGATTGAAACCGTTTATCTGGTGATGCTGTGGAACCTGCTTTACCAGACCGTTCTGCGCGGCCTGAGCGTGGCCGCCCGGCGTATTGCCTGGCGCCGGGCGCTGGCGCGTCGTCAGCATCTGGTTAAAGAGGGGGCAGAAGGAGCCGAACCCCAGGAAGAACCGACCATTGCCCTGGAGCAGGTTAACCAACAAACGCTACGTATTACGATGCTGGTGATGATCGCGCTATTTGCCGTGCTGTTCTGGGCGATTTGGTCCGATCTGATCACCGTCTTCGCCTATCTCGACAGTATTACGCTGTGGCATTACAACGGTACGGAAGCCGGCGTCAGCGCCGTGAAAAGCGTCACCATGGGCAGCCTGCTGTTCGCGATTGTCGCGTCGATGGTCGCCTGGGCGTTGATTCGCAACCTGCCGGGCCTGCTGGAAGTGCTGGTGCTATCGAGGCTCAATATGCGCCAGGGGGCGTCGTATGCGATTACGACCATCCTTAATTACGCCATTATTGTTATTGGCGCGATGACGGTATTTGGCTCGTTGGGCGTTTCGTGGGACAAACTTCAGTGGCTGGCGGCCGCCCTGTCGGTTGGTTTAGGGTTTGGCTTACAGGAGATCTTCGGTAACTTTGTTTCCGGTCTGATTATTCTCTTTGAGCGCCCGGTGCGCATTGGCGATACGGTGACCATTGGTACCTTCTCCGGTACCGTCAGCAAAATCCGCATTCGCGCCACGACCATTACGGATTTTGACCGTAAAGAGGTCATTATTCCGAATAAGGCCTTCGTGACGGAACGCTTAATTAACTGGTCGCTTTCCGACACCGTCACCCGCGTGGTCATCCGCCTTGGCGTGGCCTATGGTTCTGACCTGGATAAGGTCAAAGAAGTGCTGCTCCAGGCCGCGCATGAGCATCCGAAAGTCATGCAAGAGCCCGCGCCAGCGGTCTTCTTTACCACCTTCGGCGCCAGTACGCTCGATCATGAACTGCGCCTGTACGTGCGTGAACTTCGCGATCGCAGCTACGCGGTGGATGAGCTTAACCGCGCTATCGATCGCTTGTGTCGCGAGAACAATATTGATATCGCCTTTAACCAGCTTGAGGTTCATCTGCGCAATGAGAAAGGCGATGAAGTCACAGAGGTGAAGCGGGATAAAGGCGGCGATGCCTCGCCGACGATGGGCTAAGCATAATGGGGCGGTGGGTATGCCGCCCCGCAGGTTTTAATGGCTGAGCGAGGAGAGTTCTTCCTGGCTCAGGCCGGTCAGCTCCATCACCATCTTTGGATCCAGCCCGCTGGCGAGCATTTTCAGGGCAATGCTGCGCGAGTTTTCTTTACGCCCCTCCAGCCATTCGGCAATCGTCATTATTAGCTCCTTGTGCCTGGGCGACTGCTTCGCCAGTTCGCGAATGAGTGGCCCGGGTTTTTCCGTGGATCCCGCCTGCAGCATATAGCGCCTCAGGCGAAAAGCCATCAGCTTATCCGGCGAGCTTTGATGTTCAATCAGCGCGTAGGTATACCCAGCGCCGTGCCGCGTTTGCAGGGAGTAGAGAATGTCGGAGTCGCTGGATCGCAGGTCCTCTTCGATAAAGCTGCCGGACGCCAGCTGCAGCGTATTGAGATCGCAGATACTTAAAAACGGCGCGGGAAGGTAAAGCTGTAAAAAATCGCGAGCGACCTCTTTCTGGGTCAGCATTTGACGAAAAATGGCATCGTGCGGCGTACGTGAGAATCTTTCCATGAGCATCTATCCGTGGTGGTAAGGGGCAGGCGATGACTCTGCCACCCCCACCGATTCGGCAACAGACTACTCTGGCGCGTTTTGCGAGGCCCCTTCCGCACTTTTTACTTTGTTTTCATAGTCACGACGGATAATTTCCAGCGCGGCTAGCACGGTTTGCGCAGGGACTTTATTTTCCTCAAGCAGCATAATTAAATCGACCGCCAGCTTGATCTCGTCAGGCGCATTTTCCAGCGACATACTTCTCCCTCCAGTTAGCGTGTTAAGCGGGCCAGCCTGTTTTCAATTTTTTCCAGCGCATCGCGACAGCGGGCGAGGCGTCCGGCATACGCCTCAACTTCCTTTGCCAGCCGCTGCTGGTCATCAAGGCTGATGGCTTGCGCCAGCTGTCTCTGGCGATCGTTGCGCATGGCCAGCAGGCGCCGTTCATACTCCTGATGCTGTATCCGACGCCGCTGCCAGCGGGTAAGCGTCGGCGACGCGCTATCCCAGGCGCGTAATGACCAGGTCGCCGTTTCCCGGCTAATCGCGGCGATTTGAGCCACAAGACGTTCCGCCAGCCAGGCAACCTGCGCCAGCTGCTGGCGCTCGACCGCCTGTTTTAATTCCGTAAAGCGATCTCTGGCTTCATCAAGATAAGCCTGCATCTGCGTGCTGCGGGTTCGGAACAGCTGGCGATCGAAACGCGGGCTGAGGGTCGCGTGATTCGCCATCGGCGCTACCTGAGCGGCCAGTTCCGCAAGCTGATTTTCCAGCGAATGTAAAAGCCGGGTGGTTTTCAAATAACTCCTCCATCCCCTGATAAGCAACTGTGCTACATTAGCGTTATCTTCTTGATAACGATTCGCATTATGCCACGTATTATTTTGATCATCATTGGCTGGCTGTCGGTGGCGCTGGGAACGCTGGGCGTTTTTTTACCGCTACTGCCGACGACGCCGTTTATCCTGCTTGCCGCCTGGTGTTTCGCCCGCTCGTCGCCGCGCTTTCACCAGTGGCTATTGTACCGCTCATGGTTTGGCGGCTACCTGCGCCACTGGCAGCAATACCGTGCTATGCCGCCGGGCGCTAAGCCGCGGGCGGTGATGATGATTTTACTGACCTTTGCTATTTCCCTGTGGCTGGTTAATCTTACCTGGGTGCGCATCTTGCTGCTGATCGTTCTGGCCTGTCTGCTGATATTTATGTGGCGCATTCCGGTGGTTGATGCAAAGCAACAAAAGCACTGATGCGCAATAATGATGGTTGCAATTGTCGCTGACAGCCAGTAAATTCTGGCGTTTTCGAGCGCGGGTAAGCCTGGTCAAAGGTTAAACAAAAGTTTCCTTGGCCCATTTTGCATGTCCGCGAGTAACACCGTTTTAATCAGGCATAAACTTATGACCGCAACAGCACAGCAGCTTGAATATCTGAAGAACAGCATCCAAAGCATCCAGGACTATCCGAAACCTGGCATCCTTTTCCGTGATGTCACCAGCTTGCTGGAAGACCCGAAGGCCTATGCGCTCAGCATTGAGCTGCTGGCCGAGCGTTATAAAGACGCGGGTATTACCAAAGTGGTGGGCACCGAGGCGCGCGGCTTTTTGTTTGGCGCACCGGTTGCGCTGGCGCTGGGTGTAGGCTTTGTTCCGGTACGTAAGCCGCGTAAGTTGCCGCGTGAAACCATCGCGGAAAGCTACGAGCTGGAGTACGGCACCGATCAGCTGGAAATCCATGTTGATGCCATTAAAGCAGGCGATAAGGTGCTGGTGGTTGACGATCTGCTGGCGACCGGCGGCACCATCGACGCCACCGTGAAGCTCATCCGTCGTCTGGGCGGTGAAGTGCATGACGCGGCCTTTATTATCAATCTGTTCGATCTGGGCGGCGAGCAGCGCCTGGAAAAACGGGGAATCAACTGCTACAGCCTGGTCCCTTTCCCGGGCCACTAAGCAAATCCCGCCACATAGCCTCGCTGATTGAGCGGGGCTGTGATAGCATGACCCCTCGTGATTTCACCTTCCAGCGTTTCAGAGCCAGCCCATGAGTTATCAGGTCTTAGCCCGTAAATGGCGCCCACAAACCTTTGCTGACGTCGTCGGCCAGGAACATGTGCTGACCGCACTGGCGAACGGCTTGTCGTTAGGGCGCATTCATCACGCATATCTTTTTTCCGGCACCCGCGGCGTGGGTAAAACCTCTATCGCGCGCCTGTTGGCAAAAGGATTAAACTGCGAAACCGGCATCACCGCCACGCCTTGCGGCGTCTGCGATAACTGCCGTGAAATAGAACAGGGGCGCTTTGTCGATCTGATAGAGATCGATGCCGCCTCGCGTACCAAAGTCGAAGATACCCGCGATCTGCTGGATAACGTCCAGTACGCGCCGGCCCGCGGCCGCTTCAAGGTCTATTTGATCGATGAAGTTCATATGCTCTCGCGCCACAGCTTCAACGCGTTGTTAAAAACGCTGGAGGAGCCGCCGGCGCACGTTAAATTTCTGCTGGCGACGACCGATCCGCAGAAGCTGCCGGTAACGATTCTTTCCCGCTGCCTGCAGTTCCATCTCAAGGCGCTGGACGTCGAACAGATTCGCCATCAGCTGGAGCGTATTCTCGGCGCCGAGCAGATTGCTTTTGAACCGCGCGCGCTGCAGCTGCTGTCGCGCGCGGCGGACGGTAGCTTGCGCGATGCGTTAAGTCTGACCGATCAGGCCATTGCCAGCGGCGACGGTCGTCTGACGGCAGAGTCCGTTAGCGCCATGCTCGGCACCCTTGACGACGATCAGGCGCTATCGCTGATTGAAGCGCTGGTGGCTGCCGATGGCGAGCGGGTCATGGCTGGTGTGAATGAGGCTGCCGCCCGCGGCGTGGAGTGGGAGGCCTTGCTGGTGGAGATGCAGAGCCTGCTGCACCGTATTGCGATGGTTCAGCTCTCGCCGTCGGCGCTGGGCGCGGATATGGCCGCGATTGAGCTGCGTATGCGCGAGCTGGCGCGGACGGTGCCGCCAACCGATGTTCAGCTGTACTATCAAACGCTACTGATTGGCCGTAAAGAGCTCCCGTACGCCCCGGACAGACGAATGGGGGTCGAAATGACGCTTCTGCGTGCGCTGGCTTTCCATCCGCGTATGCCATTACCGGAACCGGAGGCGCCGCCGATGCCGGCCATTCAGGCCGCACCTGTCCAGCAGGCCGTTCCGGAATCCGCGCCGCCGCCGCCGAATTTGCCGCAGACCACCAGCCAGGTGCTGGCGGCGCGCAGCCAGCTGCAGCGTAGCCAGGGAGCGCCCACCCCAAAAAAGAGTGAACCGGCAGCCGCTTCCCGCGCGCGGCCGGTGAATAACGCTGCGCTGGAACGACTGAGTTCGATTACCGAGCGCGTACAGGCGCGTCCGGCTGCGGCTGCGCTGGAAAAAGCCCCGGCGAAAAAAGAAGCCTATCGCTGGAAATCGACGACGGTTGTTGAAACCGTAAAAGAAGAAGTGGCGACGCCGAAGGCGCTGAAAAAAGCGCTGGAGCATGAAAAAACGCCGGAACTGGCGGCGAAACTGGCAGTCGAAGCGGTCGAACGCGATAGTTGGGCGGCGGAAGTCAGCCAGCTCGCGGTGCCAAAACTGGTGGAGCAGGTGGCCCTTAACGCCTGGAAAGAGCAGGAGGGCAATCGCGTCTGTCTGCATCTGCGTCCGAGCCAGCGTCACCTGAATTCGGCGGGCGCGCAGCAAAAGCTGGCGGAAGCGCTCGGCATTTTGTACGGTACGTCGGTTGAATTGACCATCGTGGAAGATGATAATCCCGCGATGCGCACGCCGCTTGAGTGGCGGCAGGCAATTTATGAAGAAAAGCTCGCGCAGGCGCGTGAAGCGATTATTGCGGATAATAACATTCAGACCCTGCGTCGATTCTTCGATGCGGACCTGGATGAAGAGAGTATTCGCCCCATTTGATTGCAAGTCTGACTTGCGGTCAGCATCCTTAACGATGACTTACTGAGAGAGAAGCCTATGTTTGGTGGAAAAGGCGGTCTGGGTAACCTGATGAAGCAGGCCCAGCAGATGCAAGAAAAAATGCAGCAGATGCAGGAAGAAGTGGCCCGTCTGGAAGTGACCGGTGAGTCCGGCGCTGGGCTGGTAAAAGTCACCATCAACGGCGCGCACAACTGCCGTCGCGTTGAGATCGACCCGAGCCTGCTGGAAGACGACAAAGACATGCTGGAAGATCTGGTGGCCGCCGCGTTTAACGACGCCGCCCGCCGCATCGAAGAAACGCAGAAAGAAAAAATGGCGTCCGTGTCCGCCGGTATGCAGCTGCCGCCAGGCTTTAAGATGCCGTTCTGATGCAGACCAGTCCGCTGTTAACGCAGCTTATGGAAGCACTGCGCTGCCTGCCGGGCGTTGGCCCGAAGTCGGCGCAGCGCATGGCGTTTACCCTGCTGCAGCGTGACCGCAGCGGCGGGATGCGCCTGGCGCAGGCGCTCACGCGCGCGATGTCGGAAATCGGCCACTGCGCCGATTGCCGCACCTTCACCGAGCAGGAGGTATGCAATATTTGCAGCAACCCACGGCGCAAGGAAAACGGCCAGATTTGCGTGGTAGAGAGCCCAGCGGATATCTACGCTATCGAGCAGACCGGGCAGTTTTCCGGTCGCTATTTTGTGCTGATGGGCCACCTGTCGCCGCTTGACGGGATTGGGCCGGATGACATCGGGCTCGATCGTCTGGAGCAGCGTCTGCGTGACGAATCAATGCAGGAAGTGATCCTTGCGACCAACCCAACGGTGGAAGGAGAGGCGACGGCGAATTATATCGCCGAGCTCTGCGCGCAGTATGGCGTAGACGCGAGCCGTATCGCCCATGGCGTTCCGGTTGGCGGCGAGCTGGAAATGGTTGACGGCACAACGCTGTCCCACTCTCTCGCCGGGCGGCATAAGATTCGTTTTTAATCAAACGGAGGCGCTTTTCGGGGCCTCCGCTTGAAAACCTCTCCCTCTGTCCCCATCTCACCCTCAACGGTTTTTTTACCATTAACAATGGCATTGTTGAGGTTGATTTAGATGAAAGGACAAGAAACTCGTGGTTTTCAGTCAGAGGTCAAACAGCTTCTGCACCTGATGATCCATTCTCTTTACTCCAATAAAGAAATTTTCCTGCGTGAGCTGATTTCCAACGCCTCCGATGCGGCCGACAAGCTGCGCTTCCGCGCGCTGTCCCAGCCGGATCTGTACGAAGGCGACGGCGAACTGCGCGTGCGTGTTTCATTTGATAAAGACAACCGCACCCTGACCATCGCCGATAACGGCATCGGTATGAACCGCGATGAAGTCATCGACCATCTCGGCACCATCGCCAAGTCCGGCACCAAGGCGTTCCTTGAGTCCATGGGCTCTGACCAGGCGAAAGACAGCCAGCTGATTGGCCAGTTCGGCGTAGGTTTCTACTCGGCGTTTATTGTTGCCGATAAAGTCACCGTCCGTACCCGCGCGGCGGGCGATAGCGCCGAAAACGGCGTATTCTGGGAATCCGCTGGCGAAGGCGAATATACCGTTGCCGACATTAACAAAGCCGATCGCGGTACCGAGATCACGCTGCACCTGCGCGAAGGCGAGGATGATTTCCTCAACGACTGGCGCGTGCGTTCGATCATCAGCAAATACTCCGATCACATCGCGCTGCCGGTGGAAATTGAAAAACGCGAAGAAGTGGACGGCGAAACCGTGATCTCCTGGGAGAAAATCAACAAAGCCCAGGCGCTGTGGACGCGCAATAAGTCGGAAATCAAAGACGACGAGTACAACGAGTTCTACAAGCATATTGCCCACGATTACAGCGATCCGCTGACCTGGAGCCACAACCGCGTTGAAGGTAAGCAGGAGTACACCAGCCTGCTGTATATCCCGTCGCAGGCGCCGTGGGATATGTGGAATCGCGATCATAAACACGGCCTGAAGCTGTACGTGCAGCGCGTCTTCATCATGGATGACGCCGAGCAGTTTATGCCCAACTATCTGCGCTTCGTCCGCGGGCTGGTCGACTCCAACGATCTGCCGCTGAACGTGTCGCGTGAAATTCTCCAGGACAGCAGCGTCACCCGCAATCTGCGCACCGCGCTGAGCAAGCGCGCCCTGCAGATGCTGGAAAAACTGGCGAAAGACGACGCGGAAAAATATCAGACCTTCTGGCAGCAGTTTGGCCTCGTGCTGAAAGAAGGTCCGGCGGAAGATCAGGCCAACCAGCAGGCCATCGCCAAACTGCTGCGCTTCGCCAGTACCCATACCGACTCCGCCGCGCAGACCGTGTCGCTGGAAGAGTACGTCTCCCGCATGAAAGAAGGGCAGGAGAAGATTTACTATATTACCGCCGACAGCTACGCCGCCGCGAAGAGCAGCCCGCATCTGGAACTGCTGCGTAAGAAAGGCATCGAAGTGCTGCTGCTTTCCGATCGCATCGACGAGTGGATGATGAGCTATCTGACCGAGTTCGACGGCAAGCCGTTCCAGTCGGTGGCGAAAGCCGATGAGTCGCTGGATAAGCTGACGGACGAAGTGGATGAAACCACCAAAGAAGCCGAGAAGGCGCTGGAGCCGTTCGTTGAGCGTGCCAAAACCCTGCTCGGCGACCGGGTGAAAGAGGTTCGTCTGACCCATCGTCTGACCGATACGCCGGCCATCGTCACCACCGACGCGGACGAGATGAGCACTCAGATGGCGAAACTGTTTGCCGCTGCGGGCCAGGCCGCGCCGGAAGTGAAGTACATCTTTGAGCTGAACCCGCTGCATCCGCTGGTAAAACGCGCGGCGGATACCCAGGATGATGCGCAGTTCGGCGAGTGGGTTGAGCTGCTGCTCGATCAGGCGCTGCTGGCCGAGCGCGGTACGCTGGAAGATCCAAACCAGTTTATCCGCCGTATGAACCAGCTGCTGGCGTCGTAATCTTTACCCTCACCCTAACCCTCTCCCGCTGGGAGAGGGTATCAAACCGCACGATACGTAAAATATCTCACCATTAACCGTTTCAGCCGCCCCGCCTTCCTTGAGCCATCCGCGTTCTGGTGGTATGGTTTAGCGTTTTTTGAAAAATTGAATCAACTTTTGAGGGGATTTTCGTAATGCGTATTATTCTGCTTGGCGCTCCGGGCGCGGGTAAAGGAACTCAGGCTCAGTTCATCATGGAGAAATACGGTATTCCGCAAATCTCCACCGGCGACATGCTGCGTGCCGCGGTGAAGTCAGGCTCCGAGCTGGGCAAACAGGCGAAAGATATTATGGACGCCGGTAAGCTGGTCACCGACGAACTGGTTATCGCCCTGGTTAAAGAGCGTATTACTCAGGAAGATTGCCGCAACGGTTTCCTGCTGGACGGCTTCCCGCGCACCATTCCGCAGGCTGACGCCATGAAAGAAGCGGGCATCGCCGTGGATTACGTGCTGGAATTCGACGTTCCTGACGAACTGATCGTTGACCGCATTATCGGCCGTCGCGTTCACGCAGCTTCCGGCCGCGTTTACCACATTAAATTTAATCCGCCGAAAGTTGAAGGCAAAGACGACGTGACCGGCGAAGAGCTGACCACCCGTAAAGACGATCAGGAAGAGACCGTGCGTAAGCGTCTGGTTGAATACCATCAGATGACGGCTCCGCTGATCGGCTACTATCAGAAAGAAGCGGAAGCGGGCAACACCCAATACGCGAAAGTCGATGGCACCAAAGCGGTGGCCGACGTTCGCGCTGAACTGGAAAAAATCCTCGGTTAATTCCGTTAGTTCTCATCCCGCAGCGGCGGGGTGAGAACTCCTCTCATTTTACCTTTTTCTATGATTGGTTCCGTTTAGCGCCATTTCAGCTACAATTGTCAGCGATTCAAATGGTTAAGAGGCGGTAATGCATCAGACGAAAACAGGTATCTTATTAGCCAATTTAGGCACTCCCGATGCGCCCACGCCCGACGCGGTAAAGCGCTATCTGCGACAGTTTCTCAGCGACAAGCGCGTGGTGGATACCTCCCGTCTACTGTGGTGGCCGCTGCTGCGCGGCGTGATACTGCCCCTGCGCGCCCCCAGGGTCGCTAAGCTCTATCAGTCCATCTGGATGGAAGAAGGCTCGCCGCTGATGGTCTACAGCCAGCAGCAGCGGCAGGCGCTGGCCGCGCGGCTTGCGGATACGCCGGTGGCGCTGGGGATGAGCTATGGTTCGCCGTCGCTGGAGAGCGCGGTCGATGAACTGCTGGCGCAGGGCGTGGATCACATCGTGGTGCTACCGCTCTATCCGCAATACTCCTGCTCCACCGTGGCGGCGGTGTGGGATGAGCTGGGGCGTATTCTTGCCAAAAAGCGCGCGATCCCCGGAATCTCTTTTATTCGCGATTACGCCGATGACGTGGACTATATTCACGCGCTGGCCGCCAGCGTGCGCGCGTCCTTCGCGGTGCACGGCGAGCCGGATTTACTGCTGCTCTCCTATCATGGGATCCCGCAGCGTTACGCGCAGCAGGGGGATACCTATCCTCAGCGCTGTCGCGATACCACCCGTGAGCTGGTTTCCGCCCTGGGTCTGCCGCATGACCGGGTGATGATGACGTTCCAGTCGCGCTTTGGTCGTGAGCCCTGGCTGACGCCTTATACCGACGAAACGCTGAAAATGCTCGGTGAGAAAGGGGTGAAGCATATCCAGGTTATCTGTCCCGGCTTTGCCGCCGATTGCCTGGAGACGCTGGAGGAGATTGCCGTGCAAAATCGGGAAATCTTCCTCGAGGCTGGCGGCCAGCAATATGAGTACATTCCGGCGCTTAATGCGGACACCGCGCATATTGAAATGATGGTCAACCTGACGGCGAAATATCGCTGATCGCGCGTGCGGCGGGGAGTATGCTACTATTCCCCGCTTGTTCACTGCCAATAAATCGCCACTATGAAATTTCCCGGTAAACGCAAATCCAAACACTACTTTCCCGTCAATGCTCGCGATCCGCTGCTGCAGCAAATTCAGCCGGATAATGAATCTAACGTCGCCTGGGTCGTCGGCATCGATCAAACCCTCGTTGATATCGAAGCGAAAGTGGATGAGGCGTTTATCGTACGCTACGGCCTGAGCGCCGGGCATTCGCTGGTGATTGAAGATGACGTCGCCGAGGCGCTGTACCAGGAACTGGTCCGCAACGACCTGATTACCCATCAGTTTGCCGGCGGTACCATCGGAAACACCATGCACAACTACTCGGTGCTGGCGGATGACCGCTCGGTTCTGCTTGGCGTGATGTGCAGCAATATTGAAATCGGCGGCTACGCCTATCGCTACCTGTGCAACACCTCCAGCCGTACCGATCTGAACTATCTACAAGGGGTGGATGGCGCGATTGGTCGCTGCTTTACCCTTATTAGCGACTCCGGCGAGCGCACCTTTGCGATCAGCCCCGGCCATATGAATAAGCTCCGCCCGGAAAGCATTCCGGAAAGCGTAATCGCCGGTGCTTCCGCGCTGGTGCTAACCTCCTATCTCGTCCGCTGCAAGCCGGGCGAGCCGATGCCGGACGCGACGATGCAGGCCATCGCATATGCGAAAAAGCACGATGTACCGGTGGTCCTGACCCTGGGGACTAAATACGTCATCGCCGATAATCCGGCGTGGTGGCAGGCGTTCCTCAAAGAGCACGTTTCCATTCTGGCGATGAATGAAGAGGAGGCGGAAGCGCTGACCGGGCTGTCCGATCCGCTGCTGGCTTCCGACAAGGCGCTGGAATGGGTTGACCTGGTGCTGTGCACCGCCGGGCCTGCCGGGCTGTATATGGCCAGCTTTACCGAGGATGAGGCTAAGCGCAAAACGCAGCATCCGCTGCTGCCGGGCGCGATTGCCGAGTTTAACCAGTATGAATTCAGCCGCGCGATGCGTCATCAGGATTGCGAAAATCCGCTGCGTATTTATTCGCATATCGCACCCTATATGGGCGGGCCGGAGAAGATCATGAATACCAACGGCGCGGGCGACGGCGCGCTGGCGGCGCTGCTGCACGACATCACCGCTAATAATTATCATCGCAATAACGTGCCGAACTCCAGCAAGCACAAATGCAAATGGCTGACCTATTCCTCGCTGGCGCAGGTGTGTAAATACGCTAACCGCGTGAGCTATCAGGTGCTGAACCAGCATTCACCGCGTCTGACCCGCGGCCTGCCGGAGCGTGAAGACAGCCTGGAAGAAGCTTACTGGGATCGTTAAGCGGCCGGATAAAGCTGGCCCCGGTCATCCGGGGCCGAAGCATTAACCGGTAATAAGCTCGCCGGCTGGCGGCGTTTCAAGCAGCTTAAGCATGGCGCGGGCGATTTCTCGTTCGCCCATCACCACCTGGTTGGCGCCGCGTTCGACGATATACTCCACCTCATCGTCGTAATGCGCGCGCGCGATGATCTCGATATTCGGGCATTTTTCTCGCGCGGAAGCGACGATTTCCCCGGCCTCGTAGCCGTTAGGAATGGTCAGCAGCAGCCAGCGGGCGCAGTCCAGATGCGCCAGATTCATAATCTCTTCATTGGCGGCGTTGCCTAATACCGCGCGAATACCGCGCGCGCGCAGTTCGTCAACGCGGGTGCGCGACGTTTCGATAACCACCAGCGGTATCCCCTGAGCCATCAGTTTTTCACCAAGCAGGCTCCCGACGCGACCAAAACCGACCAGCAGCGCATGGTTACAGATATCAACGGGGATCTGTTTCTCATCTTCCAGCACTTCTTCCAGCGTCTGTTCGTCCAGCGTCTCCGTTTTATCGAGGTATTTTTCCAGCAGGGTAAACAGGACCGGGTTGAGCATGATGGAGATAATGGCGCCGGCAAGCACCAGGTTCTGCCCGGCCTGCGGCAGCAGATCCAGCGCCATTCCCAGACCGGCAAGAATAAAGGCGAATTCACCGATTTGCGCCAGACTGGCGGCAATGGTCAGGGCAGTGCGCGGCGAGTGGCCAAACATCCGCACCAGGAAGAAAGCGGCGGCCGATTTACCGAAAATAATGATGGCCAGCGTCGCGAGCACCGCCAGCGGCTGCTCAAGCAGGATCATCGGATCAAACAGCATTCCCACGGAGACAAAGAACAGCACGGCGAACGCGTCGCGCAGCGGCAGCGTATCGTGGGCGGCGCGATGGCTGAGTTCGGATTCATTGAGCACCATACCGGCGAAAAAGGCGCCGAGGGCGAAGGAGACGTCAAATAGCTCAACGGCGCCGAAAGCGATACCGAGCGCTAACGCCAGTACCGACAGGGTAAACAGTTCGCGCGAACCGGTTGCCGCGCTGCGTGACATAATCCACGGCACCAGGCGGCGGCCCACCAGCATCATAATCGCGATAAAGGCGACGACTTTACCAATGGTAATGCCCATATCGAGGGCCAGGGAAGCCAGACCCACGTCGCCTTTCTCCGTCATGCCTGCGACCGCTGGCAGCAGCACCAGCGTCAGCACCATCACCAGATCTTCAACAATCAGCCAGCCGATAGCGATTTGCCCCCGCTGGCTATCAATAAGCTGTCGTTCTTCCAGCGCGCGCAGCAGCACCACGGTACTGGCGGTAGAAAGACACAAACCAAAGACGATGCCGGTCATTAACGACCAGCCCAGCATGGCAGAGAGCGCCATGCCCAACAGCGTCGCCACGGCTATCTGGGCGATAGCGCCCGGGATGGCGATGGCCTTGACCGCCATCAAATCTTTTAAGGAGAAATGCAGACCCACGCCGAACATCAGCAGGATCACGCCAAGCTCGGCCAGCTCCGGCGCCAGCTTGGTATCAGCAACAAAACCCGGGGTAAAAGGTCCGGCCAGCACGCCCGCTAATAAATATCCCACCAGAGGAGAAATACGTAGCTTATTGGCAATCATGCCGAGAATAAAGGCGAGCACAAGGCCGCCGACAATGGTGGTGATTAGCGGTGTTGCGTGGTGCATTCCGTCTCCTTGCAGTGGTGAGCTGATCCATTTTCGGCACAAAAACCAAAAAACCGAATAATAGTTTATGACAATTTCAGTGGTTTTGTTTATGAATAATTATTGAATTTTGCAGAAAAATGGAATTGACGCCTAAAAAGGCACGGACAGCCAAATGGCAGCAGGTTATGCGGGGTAATGCCGATGGAGTAAGGGATTGCGGCAGCCAAAGTTGCACTTTGGCTGCCGGATAATCACGACTTTTGGCGGTTATCAGGAAGAAATATCGTCAGAATGCCGAGAAGCGGCAGGAAAGCACAGATTTTATAGACCAGTTCGATACTGGTATGGTCAGCTAAAAGCCCCAGCACCGCGGCTCCAAGGCCGCCCATGCCAAAGGCGAAACCGAAAAACAAACCAGAAACCATGCCGATCCGCCCCGGGAGCAGCTCCTGGGCATAGACCAGAATAGCGGAAAAGGCCGAAGCGAGAATAAAACCAATAATCACCGTCAAAATACCGGTCCACTCCAGCGATGCATAGGGTAAAACGAGGGTAAACGGCGCTACGCCAAGGATAGAGCCCCAAATTACATATTTACGCCCAATCTTGTCACCAACAGGCCCGCCAATCACCGTTCCTGCCGCGACGGCAAAAAGAAAGGCAAATAGGTGGAACTGGGCATTTTGTACCGACAATCCGAACTTTTGCATCAGATAAAAGGTGTAATAGCTACTGATGCTCGCCATATAGAAATATTTCGAGAAAATGAGCATTAACAGGATGCTAACCGCCAGAATGACTTTATTTTTCGGCAGCGGATTAACCACCACCGCTTTCGGTTTACCTTTGTTCAGACGGTGCTGAGCGGCATACCAGCGGCTGATCTGCGCCAGCACGACGATCGCCAGCAGCGCCGCCAGGACAAACCAGCCGACGTTCCCTTTGCCGTAAGGCGCGATAATCAGGGCCGCAAGCAGCGGACCTAACGAGCTGCCGAAGTTGCCGCCGACCTGGAATATCGACTGCGCCAGGCCATGACGTCCGCCGGAGGCCATGCGCGCCACGCGAGAAGACTCCGGATGAAAGACCGACGATCCGGTCCCGACCAGCGCGGCAGCGAGCAGAACCATCCCGAAGCTGCCGGATATCGCCAGCAGCACCAGACCGCTCAGGGTAAAGCACATGCCAATTGGCAGCGACCACGGCATCGGGTGTTTGTCGGTCAGGTAGCCGACAACCGGCTGCAGTAGCGATGAGGCCAGCTGGAAGGTGAGGGTGATCATCCCAATCTGCACAAAGGTCAGCGAGAACTCGGCCTGGAGCAGCGGGTAGATAGCCAGAATAAGCGATTGGATCATATCGTTCAGCAAATGCGAGAGGCTGATGGCCCCGAGAATGCGAAACGAAGTGCGTGCTTTTTGCGGCGCAGCAGCAGGGCCGGATAAGGGTTGTGCGGTCTGATTCATTGCCATAGGTTCGCTTAAGTGTTTTTTATAGAGGATGCAGGTGGAATTATTATCTGCCTAACATACCTGCCGCTAAGGTTTGAAGGAAGTCGCAATTCTGAAAACATATTTGTCTAATTCGCTATCTCGCTATACTTTCGGCACTTGTTACTTTGTCAGGGAGAGAAATATGCACCTTATTAAACGAGGCGTCGCGCTGGCGCTATTTACCGCGTTATCGCTGGGGAGCCTGTCAGCGCAGGCTTATGAGCAGGATAAAACCTATAAAATTACCATCCTGCATACGAACGATCATCATGGTCACTTCTGGCGCAGCGACTACGGCGAATACGGGCTGTCGGCACAAAAAACGCTGGTGGACGGTATCCGCAAAGAGGTGGCGGACGAGGGCGGCAGCGTGCTGTTGTTATCCGGCGGCGATATCAATACCGGCGTGCCGGAATCCGACTTACAGGATGCGGAACCCGATTTTCGCGGGATGAACCTGATTGGCTACGATGCGATGGCGGTAGGCAATCACGAGTTTGATAATCCCCTTAGCGTACTGCGTCAGCAGGAAAAATGGGCGAAGTTCCCCTTCCTCTCCGCCAATATTTACCAGAAAAGCACCGGCGAGCGTCTGTTTAAGCCGTGGGCGCTGTTCAAGCGCGGCGGACTGAATATTGCGGTTATCGGCCTGACGACCGACGATACGGCTAAAATCGGCAATCCCGAGTTCTTTACCGATATCGAGTTCCGAAAGCCGGCGGAAGAGGCCAAACTGGTTATCCAGGAACTGCAGCAGAACGAAAAACCGGATGTGATTCTGGCCACCACCCATATGGGTCATTATGACAACGGCGCCCACGGCTCTAATGCGCCTGGCGACGTTGAGATGGCGCGCAGCCTGCCTGCGGGATCGCTGGCGATGATCGTCGGCGGCCACTCGCAGGACCCGGTATGCATGGCATCGGAGAATAAAAAGCAGGTGGATTATGTCCCGGGCAGCCCGTGCGCGCCGGACAAGCAGAACGGTATCTGGATCGTGCAGGCCCACGAGTGGGGCAAATACGTGGGCCGCGCCGACTTCGAATTCCGCAACGGCGAAATGAAGCTGGTGCACTATCAGCTGATCCCGGTCAACCTGAAGAAAAAGGTCACTTACGACAACGGCGAGAGCGAGCGCGTGCTCTATACGCCGCAAATCCCTGAAAGCCCGCAGATGCTCTCTCTGCTGACGCCGTACCAGAATAAAGGCAAAGCGCAGCTGCAGGTGAAAATTGGTAGCGTGAACGCGCATCTGGAGGGCGATCGCAGCAAAGTGCGTTTTGTGCAAACCAATATGGGACGTCTGCTGCTGGCGGCGCAGATGGCGCGTAGCAATGCCGATTTCGCGGTGATGAGCGGCGGCGGAGTACGTGACTCGATTGAAGCGGGCGATATCACCTATAAAGACGTGATGAAGGTACAACCCTTCGGCAACGTGCTGGTGTATGTCGATATGAGCGGTAAGGAAGTGACGGAGTATCTGACCGCGGTGGCGCAGATGAAACCCGACTCCGGCGCCTATCCGCAGTTTGCCAACGTCGGTTTTGTGGCCAAAGACGGCAAGCTTAACAATTTGACCATCAAAGGTGAACCGGTCGATCCGGCGAAGACCTACCGTATGGCGACCCTGAGCTTTAACGCCACCGGCGGCGACGGCTACCCGCATATCGATACTAAGCCCGGCTATGTGAATACCGGCTTTATCGACGCCGAAGTGTTGAAAGAGTATATCCAGAAAAACTCACCGCTCGACGCGGCAGCCTATGAGCCGAAAGGCGAGGTGAGCTGGCAGTAACGTCAGCGTAGCCCCCGGTGGCGGGGGCTACAGGTCTGAGCGGTTGTGGATTTTATAGCCGGGCAAGGCGCGTCAGCGCCGCCTCCGGGATTGTCCTCTGACGAAAATCCGTAAATTAATCGCGCCGCGCGATATCGGCGAATTTCGCCGCAAGGATCTTCGCCAGATCGCTGGCCGCCAGCTCAATATCCAGGCCGCGTTTGCCGCCGGAAATATAGATGGTGGCGAACTCCTGGGCCGGCGCGTCTATCACCGTCGGCAGACGTTTTTTCTGCCCGAGCGGGCTGATACCGCCCACCAGATAACCGGTGACCCGCTGCGCGACCATCGGGTCTGCCATATCCACTTTCTTCGCGCCTAAGGCTTTCGCCACCTTTTTCAAATCCAGCTGACCCGCTACCGGCGTCACCGCGACGGCCAGATGCTTCATGTCGCCGTTAACGGCGACCAGCAGCGTTTTATAGACCTGGTCGGCGTTGAGCCCCAGCTTGCGCACCACCTCATCGCCAAAATTGGTTTCGTGCGGATCGTGATCGTAGCTGTGGATTTGAAAACTAATTTTGTTTTTTTCGAGTAATTTTACGGCGGGAGTCATCGTTATCCTTCTTACCAACCGATTAAATGTGACATAAGCATACGCCCGACGGCTGTCTAAAAAATAGTATCATCTTGCGCAATAGTGTTGGCAGTGATGGTCACTTTGAGCGACAATCAGACGATCCGGGGCGCGAACCCCGGAATAATAATAATGATGAAATTCCTCTTTGACGGGCCAATAGAAATATTGGCCATTTTTTTACGTCAGCATATCCGGCAGATTCCCTTCCCCGTATAAATGTAGCGCCCCGACGGCAACCACGTAGCGCCCCGGCGGCAGCGCCAGCAGCGTTTCGCGCCAGGCGAGGTTGCGCTGGTGCATCAGCACGTCATACAGCGACTGGCTAAAGGTGGTCGGTAGCGAGGTTGTTCCTTGTGACGGCGGCTGTTCCAGCCACCAGCCGATCATCACCTGCAGCAGACGCGCATTCGTGCGCCAGTGGGTGAGGGTATCTTCCAGCAGCGCCAGCCCGCCGTCGGGCAGATCCCGCAGCAGCGCAATCTGACTATCGGCGCCCTCCAGCTCCATCACGCGGATATGGCTCTCGCGCGCTGCCATCAGCAGCTGATAATCAATGCCGTAGTCTGCTCTTAGCCCTAATTTTTGCGCCTGAGTCGCCTGCAATACCATCGCCACCTGCCACAGCGGCTGGTTGTCGAACAACGCGATAGACAGACCCATTTCTCCCGCACGATCTTGCAGTTCTGCAAGCTGGGATGGGCTCAGGCGTTCCGCTAGCGGCGGACAGGAGGGGAGGTTGCTGAACGGCGTTTCGCTGCCGCTAATATCCGCTTCCACAATCAGCGCATCGGCCTGGCGGATCTTTTTTAATAACCTGGCGGGCGGCGGCGACATGTCGCGGGTGCCCATATGAATACTGCCGACCAGATGTAGATAGCGCTCGCCGGGCAGGGTGATGTCCAGCGCGGGCCAGGAATAAGACGAGCCGACGGCGGCTTGCCACAGCATTTTTATTCGGTTTAACAGGCCCATACGTGCTCCGTAGTGTGAGGAAGCCATGCTAGCGCGCGGGGGGCTGGGGCGCAAGGGGACTCAACGTGCGCGACGGAAGAGGCGTTTTGCAATGTCACGAAAATAACAAAAAAATTTGATGTTCTCTTTTTCGTCATTTCTGTAATGGCGTTTTGAAATTAATTATCACTTAAAAAACAATGTTATGACTATTTATAACGTGAATTGATATGGTGTTTTTTTCTCAAATATTCCTCGATTGTGATAATAAAATAAAAAATCTGTAACAAAAAATAAACAAAACGCTTCTATATTGGCCCCTTCAATTTTTGGGGGGAGTGACATGCGTAACTGGAGTGAGCCTAAAAAGAATAAAGCCCATATCGAGCTGATCCCGATGATCGATGTGATGATGTTTCTACTGGTTTTCTTTGTCCTGATTAGCCTGAATGTGATCCCGGCTCTGGGCTTGAAAACGCAGCTGCCGTCGGCTGGCAGCGCCCAACAGCTTAAACCGCAAAAAAAAGCCATTATCACCCTCGGCGCCGACGACCAGCTGCAGCTTGATGGCCAGCCGCTGCCCCTGAATGCGCTGGTCAATACCCTGAAGCAGCAGCAGGAAAACCAAACCACCACCATTATCGTGAACAGCGATAAAGAGGTTGCGGTGGAACGCCTGATCGCCGTGATGGATACCCTGCGTCAGGGTGGTTTCTTCTCCATTTCCATTGCCACACGGAAGCAGTGATATGTACCTGCTTTATCGCTCACGTCACGTTGTTAGCTGGCTACCCGCCCTTGTCGTCGCCGGATGTTTACTGTTTGTCAGCCAGCAGGCAGTGCTGCAGGTCAAACCGCATTACGACGATACGGTCATGGAACTGTCGCTGGCTGAACCCGAACCGCCGCAGCCGGAGCCTGTCCCGGAACCGCAGCCGGAAATACCGCCGCAAATTCAACCTGAGCCGGAACCGGAGGCGGTCGCTGAACCCGTCGTTTCTGCGCCAGAACCCATTATCCAGGCCAAACCGGTTGTTAAACCGAAAGCCAAACCCAGGCCCAAACCGGTTGTGAAGGAAAAAGCGCCGAAACCGCAGGCGATCGCGGCTCCGCAGCCCGCCGCCGTTCGTCGCCCGGCGAGTAAACCGGCCCCGCCGCCTTCTCCCCCGGCGCCGAAGGCGAACGCGCAGGCGGTGGAAAACGGCTATCTGCAGGCGCTGCGCCGGGAGCTAGAGCAGCGCAAGCGCTACCCGAGCGGCCGTCAGGCTTCGCTGGAGCGCCCGCAGGGCAACGTGGAGGTCTGGCTGGAGGTTGACCGCAGCGGCAGAGTGCTGGCTTCCGGTATTGCCAGCAGGGCGCCGAACATGCTGCTCAATCGCGCTGCGCTTAGTTCCCTGCAAAGCATCAGCCAGCTGAAGCCCTTCCCTGAAGAGGCTTTTGCCGGACAAAGCAGCAAAAAATTTACCGCGACGTTTAATTATCAGGCGCCATAAGCCTAATTAATCATTTGTTTTTACAGGAAAAGAAATGAAAAACTTTAATTATTCTGGGATTGCGTTAGCCGTGGTGTCGGCCCTGTTATCGGGGGCCTCGCTGGCGGCGGAAAGCAGCGACGTGGGGGAGATTAACGTTAAGGGGCAATCGCTCGGCGGCGGTCTGATGGTGCAGGAAGACAGCGGCAAAGCGCGTTCCAACCTGACCAAAGAGGCGATGGAAAAAGCCCCCGGCGCCAGCAACGCTATCGACATGCTGAAATATACGCCGGGAATGAACGTCAACAGCAATGACGCCAGCGGCCTGAGCGGTATCGACTACACCATGCGCGGGATGAACTCGGATCAGATCGGCCTGTCGATGGACGGCATCCCGATTAACGACTCGGGCAACTATGCTGTCTACCCCAACCTGCTGGGCGACGCGGAAAACCTTGAGCAGATCTTTGTCACCCAGGGCTCTTCCGAGGCTGACGGCCCGCATATTGGTTCCAGCGGCGGTAATATTGGCCTTGTGACAAAGCGTCCCTCAAAGGAGTTTGGCGGCTTCGTCAAACAAACGCTCGGCAGCCATAACCTCAGCAAAACTTTCGCTCGTCTGGAGACCGGGGAGTACAACGGTTTTAGCAACTGGCTCTCGTACTCGCATACTGAAGCCAAAAAATGGCGCGGGGAGGGGCGTAATTATTCCGATAAGTTCGAAATGAACTCGCTGTACGAGGATGGCAACGGCAACAGCAGCAACCTGATCATGAAGTATAACCGTCAGGATAACAGCAACTATAATACCCTGAGTAAAGCGCAGTTCGAAGAAGACCCGCGTCAGGACTACTCGACCACCCCGGTCTACAACAGCAAAGGTCAACTGAGCAAATATTACAAGCTGAACCGTAATCCGTTTGAAACCTTCACCCTCTCTTTTAGCCAGCGCTTACAGCTGCGCGATAACCTCGCGTTGACCGTTCAGCCCTATTACTACTGGGGTAACGGCGGCAGCTTTACCGGACAAACGGCCTCGGTGCTGTCCAATACGTCTGATACCGCCGGACAGTACGATCTCAGCAACCTGACTTCCAATACCTACTACCGGCCTTCGTGGACCCAGACCTGGCGGCCGGGCGTTACCACGAAATTGAAGTGGGATATTAACGACGAACACAGCCTGGATATTGGCTACTGGTACGAGCGCGCGCGTCAGTCGCAGACCCAGCCGTTTATTAGCATTCAGGACGATGGCAACCCGGCGAACGTTTCCGGCAAACCGGGTGGTTCCGATCAGGTTAAAGATGCGAACGGCAATACGGTACAGGGGCGTAACCAGTACACGGTGACTCCTGCGCACAAAGTATGGCTTCAGGACAGCTGGTTCGTGACGCCAGACTGGACGCTGGTGGGCGGGCTGGCTTATCAGTATGTAGAACGTAAAGGCGATAATAAAGGCAGCCTGTATAGCGCTGCGGAAAAACGCCAGGCGACCTACCATGAATTCCTGCCGAACTTTAGCATCAGCTATAAGCTGGATAGCGAAAATCAGCTGTTCTATAACCTGACGCGCAACATGCGTACGCCACCCAACTACGTGCTCTACAACGTCGGCGATTCGATCAGCACCAAACCTGAGCTGAGCTGGAACCACGAGCTGGGCTGGCGTTTTCAGCGCGAAGATATGCTGCTGAGCGCGACGCTCTTCTATATGCGCTATACCGACCGGCAGATTTCGACCACCAATGCGGATGGTGACTACGAAATGATGAACATCGGCAGCGTGGAGAGTAAAGGTCTGGAGCTGGAGTGGAGCGGTAAGCTGCCGTACAACTTCAACTACTATACCTCTTATACCTACACCCATTCCGAACAAAAAGACGACATTGTGAGCAACGGCGGACATCCGCTGCCAACGGCGGGCAAAACGGTGCCAAACGTACCGAAAAACATGCTTAACGCATCGCTGGGCTATGACGATGGTCTCTACTACGGCAGCTTCGGCGGCAAATACGTCAGTTCGTTCTACGGCGATTTGACCAACGACGAAAAAATCGGCGGGCGCACGGTCTTTGATGTCGCCGCGGGCGTGCATCTGCCGGTGGATAAAAAGATTGTCAAAAGCGCCACCCTGCGCTTTGGCATCGATAACCTGTTCGATAAACAGTACCTGACCTCCGTCCGCTCGACGACTTTTAACGCGGCGGCTTACGACGGCGTGAAGGCCAGTACCCCGTACTACAACGTTGGCGAAGAGCGCACCTTTAGCGTCTCGCTGGAAGCAACCTTTTAATTAACCGGAGGGCACTCTGATGGATGCCAATCTGATTCACGATATTATTTTCTACGTTATGTACGCCGCGCTGGCGATCGCCGTGGTGATACTGGTTGAACGCGGCCTCTATTTTTCGTGGGCCCAGCGTCAGGCTTTGCGCTTTGAAAAGGCGCTGACGCCGGACGTTCGTCGCGCGTCGGATCTGCCAGAATCGCTGACCGGCCGCAGTAGCCTCCCGCTGACCCTCATTCTGCCGGTGCTGGAGAAAAAGCAGACGGCGGAAGACCGTGAGGCGATGAGCGATCTGATCGACGCTCAGTATCTGCTCAGCAAACCGCAGATGTCGCGTGGGCTGTGGATGCTTGAAACCGTTGTCACCGCCGCGCCGCTGCTGGGCCTGCTGGGGACGATCCTCGGTATTATGGATACCTTTAAGGCCCTTTCCGCCTCCGGCGTCTCCGATGCCAGCATGGTTTCTGCGGGTATGGGGACCGCCCTGTATGCCACCGGCCTGGGCATTGCGATTGCGCTGCTGTGCCTGGTGGGCAATAACTATTTGCAAAGCCGCATGGAGCGAATCAACGAACTGCTGAAGGTGCTGCTGATCCGCGCCGGCAGCCCGGTCAGCCGTCCGGAACAGGGCGGCAAACGCTGGGAAGGCCACGAGGCGCAGCGCTATGCCTGAACATGGTCAATGCGGGTGGCCGGCAGGCTGCCTGATGAGCGCGCTGGCGGGGAGCTGGATGCTGTTAAGCCAGCCGGTATGGGCGGCGTTCTCTATACCCGGCTACGAGCTGGTGTATAACGCGCCGCAGGAAACCACCTTACAAGATAATGATTTACGTCATGCCGCCGAAGTCTGGCAGCAGATGTTCGATGCGGCGCGCAGCCATATCGATCTGGCGCAGTTTTATGTGGCGAATGAAAAAGGCTCTCTGCTGGATGGGGTTCTGGCACGTCTGCGGGCCGCCGGGGAGCGTGGAGTAAAAATTCGTTTTCTGATGGAGGAGAAGGGCGTGGGCCTTTCAACGCCGGAAACGCTGACGGCCCTGAAAGCGATCCCGAACCTGGAATTGCGGGTGATTCCGTTCCATCGGCTGACCGGCGGTATTGTTCACGCCAAGTATCTGCTGGTGGATGGCAAAGAGGCTTTTGTCGGTAGCCAGAATTTTGACTGGCGCGCGCTGGAACAGATCCAGGAGACCGGTCTGCGCATCAGCGATCCGCAAACGGTGCAGCAGATTCAGGCTATTTTCGATCAGGACTGGCAGGCGCAAGCTCTGCTGGCGGAGAGTAAGCCGGTACCGAAGCCGGCGCGGCAGGCGGTAGCGTCGGCCCCGCAGGGCAATTATCTGGTTGCCAGCCCGCGCGATTATAACCCGAGCGGGGTGATTGATTCGCAGGTGGCGCTGCCGCAGCTGCTGGCGAGCGCCAAATCGCGGATCCGGGTGCAGGTGATGGACTATGCGCCGCTGGCGTGGGGAGAAAAGGGGAGCCGGCCCTTTTATGCGCCCATTGATAACGCCCTGCGCAGCGCGGCGGCCCGCGGCGTACAGGTGGAGCTGATGGTGGCGAACTGGAACCTGAAAAAGCCGGAGGTATTCTGGCTGAAGAGTCTCTCTCTGGTGCCAAACGTTCAGCTAAAAGTGGTGACCATACCTCCCGCCAGCCGAGGGTTTATCCCCTTTGCCAGGGTGGTACACAGTAAGCTGATGACCATCGACGGTACGACGGCGTGGGTCGGAACCAGCAACTGGAGCGGAGGCTATTTCGATAACTCACGTAACCTTGAGCTGGTGCTGAATAATGCGTCGATGGCCGCGCGCGTGGACGCGCTTTACAGCCAGCTGTGGAATAGCCGCTATGCGGCACCGATCAAGGTCGATTTTGATTATCCGGTTCCGCATCCTGGCCGTGAGTTCGAATAGATAAATCGGCTGAGGTTTCCCCTCTCCCGAAGGGGGAGAGGGGAAACCTGTTTTCGCCCTCGTCAGAGACTGCCTTATGCTTTGGGCTTAAAGCGCAGCAGACGGTTGGCGTTGCTCACGACGGTAATCGAAGAGAGCGCCATGGCCGCGCCCGCTACCACCGGGTTGAGCAGCGTTCCGGTCAGCGGCCACAGGATCCCGGCGGCAATCGGAATGCCCAGCGAGTTATAAACAAACGCCCCCAGCAGGTTCTGCTTCATATTACGCAGCGTGGCCTTAGCGATTTCCAGCGCATCGGCGACGCCGTTCAGGCTATGGCGCATCAGGGTGATAGCCGCCGTTTCAATGGCGACATCGCTGCCGCCGCCCATGGCGATGCCCACATCGGCCTGCGCCAGCGCGGGCGCATCGTTGATACCGTCGCCGATCATCGCCACCTGGTGCCCCTGGCTTTGCAGGCGTTTAATCGCATCGGCTTTACCGTCCGGCAGCACTCCGGCAATCACCTCATCAATGCCCGCCTCTTTGGCGATAGCGTTGGCGGTGGTGGGGTTATCTCCGGTCAGCATCACCAGCCGATAGCCCTGGCGGTGCAGCCTGGCTAATGCCGCCACGCTATCTTCGCGCAGCGGATCGCGGATGGCGAACAGCGCCGCCGCCTGACCATCCACCGCCAGCAGTACCGGCGTCGCGCCCTGTGACGCCTGGGCGGTCATTTCGTCTTCTATTTCAGCCGTTGCAATCTTGTGCTCATTCAGCAGCGCCTGGTTACCGAGCAGCAGACGGTGGCCTTCGGCTTCGCCGCTGACGCCCAGCCCGCGCAGCGTGCGGAAATTATCTACCGCAGGCAGGCGTTGGTCTGCGGCTTTGTCGAGGATGGCGCGCGCCAGCGGGTGACTGGAGCCTTGCTCCAGAGACGCCGCCAGGCGCAGAGCGGCGGATTCATCCATAGCGGTAAAGGTTTTTATCGCCACCACCTGCGGTTTACCCTCGGTGAGGGTACCGGTTTTATCAAAGACCAGCGTATCGAGGGTGCTGGCGCGCTGCAGCGCATCGGCGTCGCGCACCAGTACCCCGAACTCCGCTGCGCGGCCCACGCCTGAGATAATCGACATCGGCGTCGCCAGCCCCAGGGCGCACGGACAGGCGATAATCAGCACCGTGGTGGCGATCACCAGGGTGTAGACAATTTGCGGCGCCGGGCCAAAAAAGTACCAGATTGCGGCGCTGAACAGGGCTATCGCCACGACCGCCGGGACGAACACGGCGGAGATTTTGTCCGCCAGCTGGCCGATTTCAGGTTTACTGCTCTGCGCCTGGCGCACCATACGGATAATGCGCGCCAGCGTGGTTTGGCTGCCGACGGCGCTGGCGGTAAACAGCACGCTGCCGTCCTGCACCACGGTCCCGGCATGAACGGCGTCGCCGTCGCCTTTTTGCTGCGGCACCGGTTCGCCGGTGAGCATCGCTTCATCGAACCAGGCTTCGCCCTGGCTAATGACCCCGTCGACCGGTACGCGATCGCCGGTGGTCAGACGCAGGGTCATTCCCGCCTGAACCTCCGCCAGCGGCAGATCTTTTTCGCCTTCGTCGGTGACCACCCGCGCTGACGGCGGGGTTAAATCGAGTAGTTTTTCCAGCGCTTTCGAAGAGCGCTGGCGCGCGCGGGCTTCCAGCATATGGCCGAGGTTAATCAGACCGATAATCATCGCGCTGGCTTCATAATAGAGGTGGCGTGCTTCCATCGGAAACCACTGCGGCCACAGATTGACGCTCATCGAGTAGAGCCAGGCGACGCCGGTACCCAGCGCCACCAGCGTATCCATTGTCGCGGTGCCGTTCTTCAGGCTTTTCCACGCGCTGCGGTAGAAATGGCCACCGGCAAACACCATCACCGCCAGCGTGACAACACCGATAGCCAGCCACAGGGAGCGGTTATCATCGCTGACCATCATGTTGTCGCCGATCATCCCCCAGCCCATGACCGGGATACCGACCAGCAGGGCGACGATCGCCTGCCAGCGGAAGCGCTTCATGGTGGCGACAGCGGTTTCCTGCTGACGCTCGCGGCGTTCGAGGTCGTCTTCGATGGCTTCCGCGCCGTAGCCCGCTTTCTCTACGGCCTGGACTAATTCTGCGGCGGACGCGCTGCCCATCACCAGCGCAGTGCGTTCCGCCAGGTTAACCCGCGCCTGTGAGACCCCCGGTACCGCCGCAAGCGCGTTTTGTACCCGAGAAACACAGCTGGCGCAGCTCATGCCGTTGATCAACAGCTGCTGGCTGTCATCTTCGTCACGGGCTGCCGGAAGCTCAGTGGTGGCCGCTGTCAGCGCTTCCGGCGGGATTGATGATTCTGCCAGCGGTTTAGCCTTTGGGTGGCTGAGCTCCGCGCCGTATCCGGCCTGTTTAATGGTCTCAATCAGCGCTTCCGCGCTGGCGCTGCCCGTCACGTGAGCTTCGGTAACGGTCACTTCCGCCTGCTCAACGTCGGGACGCTGTTCCAGGCTCTCTTTTACCCGTTTAACGCAGTGGCCGCAGGAGAGGCCATCAAGCGCAAGGTCGATAGTGTTAGACATAAATAACTCCTGAATAATTTCCGGTTAATGATTGACCGAACACACTCTTTCATCGAGTATTAGCAAGGTTAAACCTTCCAGCAAGGGGAAGGTCAAGGGGGAAAGATGAATATTAGCGATGTGGCGAAAAAAACCGGCTTAACCAGTAAAGCGATCCGTTTTTACGAAGAGAAGGGACTGGTGACGCCGCCGCTGCGTAGCGAAAACGGCTACCGCAGCTACAGCCAGCAGCATCTGGATGAACTGACCCTGCTGCGCCAGGCGCGCCAGGTGGGGTTTAATCTGGAAGAGTGCCGTGAGCTGATATTTCTGTTTAACGATCCGTCGCGGCACAGTGCTGACGTGAAACGCCGGACGCTGGAGAAAGTGGCGGACATTGAGCGCCATATCAGCGAGCTGCAGGGGATGCGCGCGCATCTGCTGGCGTTGGCGGACTCCTGCCCCGGCGATGACAGCGCGGATTGCCCGATCATCGATAATCTTTCGGGCTGCTGTCACCGCAAAGCGCAGGCTTAACGCCCGGCGGGGAGCTCCCTGACCCGCAGGGTAATCCCCTCAACGGCGACCACTTCAATCTTGCTGCCCGCCGCGAGGTCTTCATCGGCAATGACCGGCCATGAACTATCGCCCACGCGGACGTGTCCGCGACCGTTAACCAGCGCCGTTTCCAGCGTAAAGCGGCGGCCAAGCAGCTGCTGCCCGCGCTGATTAATCTGAGCGTCCGCCGGCTTCTGGCGCTTAACGCGGTTACGCAGCCAGCGCGACCATAGCCAGGCCGCCAGCAGAGTCAGGACGGCAAACAGCGTACCCTGCCACTCCCAGCTCAGCGGCAGCATCCAGACCAGCAGCCCGGTTACGACGCCGGCAATGCCGCTCCACAGCAGATAACCGTTGCCGCCGAGCATTTCCGCCGCCAGCAGCAGCCCGCCGAGGCTGAGCCAGAAAATATGCGGGTGGGCGAGAATCAGCGCGATCATGATTTTTTCTGCGCGCCGGCGCCTTCTTTAAGCAGCTCGCCGATCCCGGCGATGGAGCCCATCAGGCTGCTGGCGTCGAGCGGCATCAGCACCACTTTACTGTTGCTGGCCGCGCCAATTTGCTGCAGCGCATCGGTATATTTCTGCGCGACAAAGTAGTTGATGGCCTGAATGTCGCCGGAGGCGATAGCGGATGAGACCATCTGCGTGGCGCGCGCTTCCGCTTCCGCGGAACGTTCGCGCGCCTCTGCCTGTAAAAACGCCGACTGACGCTCGCCTTCGGCTTTGAGGATCTGCGACTGCTTCTCGCCCTCGGCTTTTAAAATTTCCGCCTGACGTATCCCTTCGGCCTCAAGAATATAGGCGCGCTTGGTTCGCTCGGCTTTCATCTGGGCGTTCATTGAGGCGATAAGCTCCGCTGGCGGACGCACATCGCGGATCTCAACGCGGGTAATTTTGATCCCCCACGGGTTGGTCGCTTCATCGACGATATGCAGCAGGCGGGTGTTGATGCTGTCGCGCTGGGAGAGCATTTCGTCCAGCTCCATGGAGCCCAGCACGGTACGAATATTAGTCATGGTCAGGTTGATGATCGCCAGCTCGAGGTTGCTGACTTCATAGGCGGCCTTCGGCGCGTCGATGACCTGAATAAAGCACACCGCATCAATGGTGACGTTGGCGTTATCGCGCGAAATCACCTCCTGCGAAGGGATATCGAGCACCTGCTCCATCATATTAATTTTGCGCCCGATACGATCCATAAAGGGCACCACCAGGCTCATACCCGGCTGCAGCGTTTGCGTATAGCGGCCAAAGCGCTCTACCGTCCACTGGTAGCCCTGAGGAACAATTTTTACCGCCGCTCCGACGATAACCAGCGCGACGAAAATAAGAATGGGGATAAAAATCAGCATCAAAAACCTCCTGTCTTGTTGCCTGTTGATGCGCCGGAAGAGCGGCGCGCGTTTAACCAGAGTATATCTTTCCGCGCATCCGGGTGAAAGAAAAGTGGAGTAAACTAGAGGCGTTGTCGAAAAACTGGGAATAATAATGACCGAAAGTAACGCTATTTTGCGCCTGGAGAACGTGGGTTTTCAGGCCGATGGGGTGACCATCCTTAATGAGATTAATTTTCAGCTCAGAGCAGGGGAATTTAAGCTGATTACCGGCCCTTCCGGCTGCGGAAAAAGCACGTTATTAAAAATAATCGCTTCGCTGCAAAGCCCCACCTCGGGGAGCATTTTCTTCGCCGGTAAAGATATTAATGACTTAACGCCGGAAACCTATCGCCAGCAGGTTTCCTACTGCGCGCAAACCCCGGCGCTGTTCGGCGATTCGGTGTATGACAACCTGATCTTCCCGTGGCAGATCCGTCAAAAACAGCCGGATCCTAAGGCGCTGGGGGCCGATCTTGCCCGCTTCGGTCTGGCGAAAAATACGCTGGAAAAATCCATTAACGAGCTGTCTGGCGGGGAAAAGCAGCGCGTTTCATTGATTCGCAATCTGCAGTTTTTACCGCAGGTGCTGCTGCTCGATGAAATAACCAGCGCGCTGGACGAGAGCAATAAAAAAAATGTGAATGAGATTATTCACCGCTATGCGAGCGAAAAAAATATCGCCGTTCTGTGGGTCACTCACGATAGCAATGAAATTGCCCATGCGGATGAAGTGATTACGCTCCAGCCTGCCGGCGGCAAAGCGCAGGAGGAGCAAAAAAATGAACGGGCATAATATTACCAACGAGTCGCTGGCGTTATCCATGGTTCTGGTGCTGGTGGCGATTGTGGTCAGCTACCGGGAAAAGCTGGCGCTGGAAAAAGATATTATCTGGAGTATCTGCCGGGCGATTGTGCAGCTGATTATCGTCGGCTACGTGCTGAAATATATCTTTAACGTTAATCACGCCGTGCTGACGCTGCTGATGGTGCTGTTTATCTGCTTTAACGCGGCGTGGAATGCGAAAAAACGCAGCAAATATATCGATAAAGCCTTTGTTTCTTCATTTATCGCGATAACCACCGGCGCCGGGTTAACCCTGGCGGTGCTGGTTTTTTCCGGGTCGATTGCTTTTGTGCCGATGCAGGTCATTCCAATCGCCGGGATGGTGGCCGGCAACGCGATGGTGGCGGTCGGGCTGTGCTACAACAATATGGGGCAGCGGTTTAGCAGCGAGCAGCAGCAGATTCAGGAGAAGCTGAGCCTGGGCGCAACGCCGAAGATGGCTTCCGCGAGGCTGATCCGCGATAGCATTCGCGCCGCGCTGATCCCGACGGTGGATTCGGCGAAAACGGTAGGGTTGGTGAGCCTGCCGGGGATGATGTCGGGGCTGATTTTCGCCGGGATTGATCCGGTAAAAGCGATTAAGTATCAGATTATGGTGACGTTCATGCTGCTCTCTACCGCCAGTCTGTCAACGATTATCGCCGGGTATCTGACCTACCTGAAATTCTTTAACGCTCGCCATCAGCTGGTGGTGACGCAGCTGAAAAAACGGGCATAAGCGTTTCCCGGGTTGCGGCGTAAACGCCTTACCCGGGCTACAAGATCATCCAGTCTGTAGTCCGGCTACGCGCAGCGCGAGCCGGGTTTTTTGCGATTAATAAAGCAGAGAGTAGAGCTGGCGGCGGTACTTCGCGGCCAGCGCGTCGCCGGTGCCCAACGCGGAGAGGATCTCCTGGAGCATCTTGCGCACTTCGCCGTTTCCGGCGCCTAAATCTTTTTGTAGATGGCTGAACAGCAGCGCCAGCGCCTCTTCGTTACGCCCTACCTGATGCAGCTGTAATGCCAGCTGGGAGGCCAGCGCCGCGTCTTGCGGGTTTTGCTCTACCTGCTGCTGCAGCTGCTGAATTTCCGGCGTGTCGGCGGCTTTTTTCAGCAGCTCGATCTGCGCCACCAGCCCCTGATAGCGCGTATCCTGATCCTGCAGCGGCACGGCTTTCAGCACGGTTTCCGCTTCATCGGAACGGTGCAGAGCAATCAGCGTTTCCGCCAGCAGCAGGCCAATCTGGCTCTCCTGGTTCGACAGCTGCCAGGCGTCTTTCAGCAGCGGCAGGGCTTCGGCATAGTTCTCTTCCTCCATCAGCGCCAGCGCCTGCTGCGCCTTGAGTTCTTCTTCGCGCGGCAGGAACTTATCCAGCAGCGCGCGCACCGCTTCTTCCGGCTGCGGGCCTTCGAAGCCGTCGACCGGCTGACCGTTCTGGAACAGGTAAACCGTAGGGATAGCGCGCAAGCCAAACTGCGAAGCCAGCATTTGTTCGGCATCGCAGTCAACCTTAGCAAGGGTAAACAGACCGTTGTACTGGGCGGCCAGGCTCTCCAGCACCGGCGTCAGCTGCTCGCAATGTTGGCTGCGCGCGGACCAGAAATAGAACAGCACCGGCGTCGCTGCGGACTGCTGCAGCGTCTGGTGTAGGTTAGCTTCGGTAATATTGACAATATTCTGTGCGGACATGAGCGAGTCTCTTTAGTCGATACTTGTATAGATATATGGGGGCGACGGCAGGCGCTTCAACTTAGCCCTGGATAATTTTGTCCATCGCGCGGGTCGGCAGCAGGCGTTTCAGCAGGGCGACCGCGTGCGTCACCAGGGTTACCGGGTAGCGCAGCTTCGGTTTATCGCTGACAAAAGCATGGCGCACTTTTTCCACCACAGCTTCCGGTCCGAGAGTAAAGCGGGCGGCAATGCCGGGGTTTTCCACCGGCTTATCGGCCTGGGTCTGGTTGACGTTGTTGGTGAAACGGGTGCGGATGGGGCCCGGCTCAATCAGGCTGACCTTAATACCGCTGTGGCGCAGCTCCATGCGCAGCGCGTCGGACCAGGCCTCCAGCGCGTATTTACTCGCGGCATAGGCGCCACGGCCGGGGCTGGAGATGATCCCCATCACCGATGAGGTCATCACGATACGCCCCTCACCGTGCGGCTCCATGGCCGGAAGCAGCAGCATCGTTAGCTGATGGGCGCCGAAAAAGTTGGCGGAAAACTGCTGCTCCATCTGCTGGCGGCTGATGGTCGGCAGCGGGCCGTAGACGCCGTAGCCCGCGTTGTTAAACAGGCCATACAGGCGGTTATCGGTCAGGGCAATCACCTCGGCGGCGGCGCGTTCAACGCTCTGCGGATCGTCAAGATCCAACAGAACACCGCTCAGCCCCAGTTCGTGCATCCGCGCGACATCTTCTGCTTTGCGGCAGGCGGCCAGCACGTTAAAGCCCTGGCGCTTTAAATCAAGGGCGCTTTCAAGACCAATTCCGCTGGAACATCCTGTAACTAAAACCGATTTTTGCATAACTTTACCTGCGAATGACTCGCTGTTATCAGGAGTCATGATTAACTAAGGGAGCCAAACGCGTCGCCATCCAGTCGGCGATAAACGGCTGGGCGTCTCGATTGGGGTGAATTCCATCGTCCTGCATCCACTGCGGTTTCAGATAAACCTCTTCCATAAAAAAGGGTAGCAGAGGAATATCAAACTCTTTGGCCAGTGCCGGATAGATTGCGCTAAAGGCTTCATTATAACGGCGGCCATAGTTGGCGGGCAGGCGAATTTGCATCAGCAGCGGCTGGGCATTCGCCGCTTTGATATGCTCAAGAATGGTACGCAGCGTCTGCTCCGTCTGCTGCGGGGGGAAACCGCGCAGTCCATCGTTACCGCCGAGCTCCACCAGCACCCAGCGCGGCTGGTGCTGCTTAAGCAGCGCCGGAAGCCTTGCCAGCCCATGCTGTGAGGTATCGCCGCTGATGCTGGCGTTCACCACCGGCGTTTTGGTCTGCCACTTATCGTTAAGCAGCGCAGGCCAGGCGGTATTGCCCGCCATACGATAACCGGCGCTCAGACTGTCGCCGAGAACCAACAGCGTGTCGGCCGCCATCGCGCGGCAGGTAAACAGGACCAGAAACAGGAAAGGCAAATGCCAGCGGAAAACATACTTGAAGTTCATCATCTTAAGAAATCCGTCGGTCAGGGTGAGCATCAGCTGTCCATCCTTACCGGAGTTGAGCTGGTTGTCAAACAAGGGCAAACCATCGCCCTGATTGGCGAGTCGGGGTCCGGTAAATCGACGCTGCTGGCGATCCTGGCCGGGCTGGACGACGGCAGCAGCGGAGAAGTCTCGCTGCTTGGCAAGCCGCTGCATCAGATGGACGAAGAGGCGCGGGCGAAGCTGCGCGCAAAGCATGTCGGCTTTGTGTTTCAATCCTTTATGCTGATACCCACCCTCAATGCGCTGGAAAACGTCGAGCTTCCGGCGCTGCTGCGCGGCGAAAGCGACAGCCAGAGCCGCGGCAGCGCCCGGGCCCTGCTGGAGCAGCTGGGGCTGGGTAAACGCCTGCATCACCTGCCGGTGCAGCTTTCCGGCGGCGAGCAGCAGCGGGTCGCGCTGGCGCGCGCGTTTAACGGCCGCCCGGAGCTGCTGTTCGCCGATGAACCCACCGGCAACCTCGACCGTCATACCGGAGATAAAATTGCCGATCTGCTGTTTTCGCTTAACCGCGAGCACGGCACCACGCTGATCCTCGTCACCCACGATCCGCTGCTGGCGGCGCGCTGCGACCGGCGGCTGCGGCTGGTAGATGGCCAGCTGCGGGAGGAAGCATGATTGCCCGCTGGTTCTGGCGCGAATGGCGCTCGCCGTCGCTGCTGATTGTCTGGCTGGCGCTAAGCCTGGCGGTGGCCTGCGTGCTGGCGCTGGGCTCGATAAGCGACCGCATGGAGAAAGGACTCAGCCAGCAGAGCCGGGAATTTATGGCTGGCGACCGCACGCTGCGCAGCTCACGCGAAGTCCCTGGCGCATGGATTGACGAAGCGCGTCGCCTTGGCTTAACCGTCGGCGAACAGCTGGGCTTCGCCACCATGACCTTTTCCGGCGATACGCCGCAGCTGGCGGACGTCAAAGCGGTTGACGAGCGTTATCCGCTGTATGGTCAGCTGCAGACCCAGCCGCCGGGGCTGAAGCCGCACGCCGGGACCGTGCTGCTGGCGCCGCGATTAATGGCGCTGCTGAATCTGAAAACCGGCGACACTATTGATGTCGGCGACGCTACGCTGCGCATTGCCGGCGAGGTGATTCAGGAGCCGGATGCCGGCTTTAACCCCTTCCAGATGGCGCCGCGGCTGATGATGAACACCGCCGACGTGGCGAAAACCGGCGCGGTACAGCCAGGCAGCCGCGTTTCCTGGCGCTATAAGTTCGCCGGAACCCCGCAGCAGCTGGCGGATTATGAAAAATGGCTGCTGCCGAAGCTGGGGCCGGAACATCGCTGGATCGGCCTGGAGCAGGACGACAGCGCGCTGGGCAAATCGCTGGAACGCTCGCAGCAGTTTTTACTGCTGTCGGCGTTGTTAACGCTGCTGCTGGCGGTCGCCGCGGTGGCGGTGGCGATGAGCCATTACTGCCGCAGCCGTTACGATCTGGTGGCGATCCTCAAAACCCTCGGCGCCGGGCGGGCTCAGCTGCGCAAGCTGATTGTCGGCCAGTGGCTGATGCTGCTGGCGATGGCGGTGGTTGCCGGCGGGGCGATGGGCGTCGGGCTGGAAAATATTCTGCTGGTGATGCTTAAACCGGTGCTCCCGGCGGTGTTGCCGGCGGCGAGCGGCTGGCCGTGGCTGTGGGCGATCGGCGCGATGGTGGTGATTTCCCTGCTGGTCGGGCTGCGACCCTATCGACTGCTGCTGGCGACCCTGCCGCTGCGAGTGCTGCGCCAGGATGTTGTCGCTAATGTCTGGCCGCTTAAGTTCTATATTCCCGTGGTGTGCTTGGTCGTGGTGGCGCTGCTGGCGCTGCTGATGGGCGGTAGCCCTCTGCTATGGGCGGTGCTGGCGGGCGCCGTGGTGCTGGCGCTGGTATGCGGCCTGGCGGGATGGGGCGTTCTGTGGCTGCTGAAACGTTTGACGTTAAAAGCGCTGCCGCTGCGTCTGGCGGTGAATCGTCTGCTGCGCCAGCCGTGGTCGACCCTGAGCCAGCTGGCGGCCTTTTCGCTGTCGTTTATGCTGCTGGCCCTGCTGCTGGTGCTGCGCGGCGATCTGCTCGATCGCTGGCAGCAGCAGCTGCCGCCGGAAAGTCCTAACTACTTTCTGATCAACATCGCCCCGGAGCAGGTGGTGCCGGTGAAAACCTTCCTTGCCGAACATCAGACCCGCGCCACCGAGTTCTATCCCATCGTGCGCGCCCGCCTGACGCAAATCAACGGCCAGGCGACGGAAGGCAATAAAGATGAAGCCCTGAACCGCGAGCTTAACCTCACCTGGAGCCGCGAGCGGCCTGATCATAATCCGCTGGTGGCCGGAACCTGGCCGCCGAAAGCGGGCGAGGTCTCGATTGAAGAGGGGCTGGCGCAGCGGCTGGGCGTCAAGCTCGGCGATAGCGTGACGTTTACCGGGGATACCCAGGACTTTAGCGCGAAAATGTCCAGCGTGCGCAAAGTTGACTGGGAGAGCCTGCGGCCAAACTTCTTCTTTATCTTCCCTCAGGGGGCGCTCGACGGGCAGCCGCAAAGCTGGCTCACCAGCTTCCGCTGGGATAACGGCAACGGGATGCTAACGCAGCTCAACCGCGAATTCCCCACCGTCAGCCTGCTGGATATCGGCGCGATTTTGCAGCAGATTGGCCAGGTGCTGACACAGGTAAGCCGCGCCCTTGAGGTGATGGTGATTCTGGTCACCGCCTGCGGCGTGTTGCTGCTGTTGGCGCAGGTGCAGGTCGGGATGCGCCAGCGTTATCAGGAACTGGTGGTCTGGCGCACGCTGGGGGCCGGTAAGTCTCTGCTGCGCACCACGCTGTGGGCGGAGTTCGCCCTGCTGGGCGTGGTGTCAGGCGTGGTGGCGGCGATTGGCGCAGAGGTAGCGCTGGCGCTGCTGCAAAGCAAAATCTTTGACTTCCCGTGGTCTCCGGACTGGCGGCTATGGGTGATGCTGCCGCTGTGCGGGGCGATACTGCTATCGCTGTGCGGCGGCTGGCTGGGGCTGCGTTTGCTGAAAGGGAAGGCGCTGTTCCGCCAGTTTAGTCAGGGATAGCGTGAATGATGTTGCCCGGGCAAGGCGTTAGCCGCAACCCGGGGGGGGGCCGGTACGGATGAGAGTGGCTATTACAGATGACCGTGGTTCAAGACGGTGAGCGGCTCGTTGACGTCGAAGATTTTGCAGATAACGTCATCCACGCCGAGAGATTTCAGGCGTGCGGTATGCTTGTTGAGATAAGCGAGCGCGGTTTCTTCATTCTCAAAAAGATAGATCCCGCCCGCTTCCTGATCCTTTTCGCTTTCCGTCCAGACCTTCCAGATAAACCCCGGTTCCTGATTGATAGACTCGGCCAGTTCCACGAGCTGACGGGACATCTCGCTGCCGAAGGGGCCATTAAAGGCAAAGTGCAGCTGCAGTAGTTTTTTCGACATAGTTCCTCCATGGATGAAGTTTGCGCGGTAATAGACCATTTTAATGACATGGCGATGAAAAGATAACCACTGTTTTTTTAACGGCACAAAATGGTAAGTCACTGATTTTTAACCGCACGAAACATTAAAAACTCAACAACACGTCATACTCAATCGCAGTTAATATTCAACTGGCAAATATAAGGTTGCTTATTAATCAAGGAAAAAGTATGGCACATAAAATAAAAGCGCTGGCGATAACGATCGGCGCAGCCCTGGCGTTAACCTCTTTTGCATCCCAGGCGGAAATTACGCTTTTAAAACAAGATCCGCAGGCGGGCGATCCGTTAAGCCGGCTTAACTTCACCGTCGGCGGGAGCATCCGTCCCCAGTTCAATATGATGTCCGGCGACGGAGACAAAGGCTCTTATAAACGTAACGGTTTCGATGGCGGCACCCGTTTCCGCTTCGCCGCCGACTACTATCTGTTCGATGATATTAGCTGGATCAGCTACTACGAGCTGGGCGTCAATATTCCGGCGCTTTTCGACTGGGATAACCACTATGCCGAAGGCGCGAATAACACCAGCCGCCGTATGCTCTATACCGGCCTGAAAAGCGATACCTGGGGGACGTTAACCTACGGTCAGCAGAACAGCGTTTATTACGACGTGGTCGGGGTAAAAACCGATATCTGGGATTACGACATGATAGGCCAGGCGCCGGGTAACGGCATCAACGGTGACTACGATGGTTCCTATCGCTCACGCAATATGCTGAAATACAAGAAAACCGTTGGCGATGTCGATCTCTACGCTTCTTACTTATTCGAAGACAGCGAATATCTGCCGGGCAACGGCCTGCGCTACAAGCGTAAAGGCGGTGGCTCCATCGGCGCCGATTACCACATTATGAAGGATTTGACCTGGGGTGCCGCGTGGAACTATACCCGCGCCGATATGCGTAACCCCTCGAGTTCAGACAGCAAATCATACGACCAGAATATCGTCGGTACCGCCCTAAGCTGGACGCCGGATAACTGGACCTTCTCCTTCGGCGGCGGCTGGTATCAGAACTTCCTGACCACCAAAAAAACCGATGTTCATAACTACTTCGCGGGCGATGCCTGGGGTATTGAGTACTTTGCCGGTTATAAATTCCCGATTGGTCAGTATGCGGTGAAATCTATTCAGCCGTACTTTATGGGCGACCGCCTGCAGTACGTGAACGGCCGCAACTATCAGCGGATTGATAACGGCGTCGGCGTGAGCTTCCAGCTGGATTACGGTTTCCGCGTTGACTACGAACACGTCTTCACGTCAAGCACCGACAACCTGGGCGATATGAACCTGGTGCGTCTGCGCTACGACTTCTAAGCTGAAACACTTCCCCGGCGGCGCTGCGCTTCCGGGGCTCGCCGTTTGCGGACCCGTAGCCCGGCTAAGGCGTTTACGCCGCTAGCCGGGACAAGGGAGGATGTGACTACTGCGCCTGCGCCAGCCAGGCGGCGACGTCCTGCCAGCTGCCGCGAAAAATAATCTTCTCCGCTTTTTTGCCGAGCTGGTAGCGGTACATTGGGTCGTAATACTCGTTCAGCAGGGGAACCAGCCAGCTGAAGTGGGCTTCGGTGCTGGCGCTGCGCTGCTGCTCCAGCAGGGCTTCATCAAGCCTGGCAGTGAGCTGGGCAAAACGCTGTAACCCGAGGCGGCGGCGGATAGCGAACAGGCCGTGGTGCAGATATTCGCTATATGCCCGCCAGCCTTGCTCTTCGCCGTAGGCCGCCAGGAAATCGCGATGCATCCGGGTAAAATACTCCTCGCGCAGCCGTTCAAGACGGATCTCAAACGGATCTTCCACTACCGCCAGCGGCGACTGCGCCATGCGCAGACGCATACATTCCGGCAGGTGATTGGCGCCGATCATATGCCCCTCATCTTCCAGCACCCAGCGCGTCTGCCGCTCTGACTTTTTGAGCATCGCCACGGCAAGATGATTTTCAAAGGTTGCCTGCTGATACTGCTCCTGCAGGGTACGGCCAAATGAAGAGCCGCGATGGTGGGCGAGGCCCTCGAGATCGATGCCGTCGGGCTGGGCGCAGACCAGCAGGGTTTTACCGTTACCGGTACAGCCGCCAATCAGCACGATAGGGCGCTGCACCAGCTCTTCGGTCAGCTGGATAGCCGCATGGCGCAGCGCTTTATAGCCGCCGGTAATCAGCGGGTAATCCACGCCTGCGTCCTTCAGCCACTGCTGCACGATATGCGAACGCTGGCCGCCGCGGGCGCAGCACAGGTAGCCCTCGGGATAACGCGCGCAGGCTTCTTTCCAGGCGGCGAGGCGGCTGGCGCGAATCTCGCCGCTGACCAACTGATGACCCAGCGCGAGAGCGGCTTCCGGCCCCTGACGTTTATAGCAGGTGCCGACTGCGGCGCGTTCGTCGTCGTTCATCAGCGGCAGGTTGACCGCCGCGGGCATGGCGCTTTGCCTGAATTCAATCGGGGCGCGTACGTCAATCAGCGGCGTATCGCTGGCGAGGATCTGCCGAATATTCTGTGGGACTAATTGCATCATTTAAACCGTTAAGCCATCCAGACGCGTCGTTCGACGCGATAATCCTCCTATTGTACGCGGTGAGCGGTAGGCTGAATTGATTTTTCACGGTGTATCGCTGAATAGTGTCAGGAATCCCTGGATTTCCGGGGCCGAATGGACGAACAGCGAGGCGATATCCTGCACCGCTTTACCATGATGATCTTTGCGCCAGGCGAGGCTCAGAGGAGAGGGGGGACGCATCGCCGGGATCTGTCGGGCGATCAGCTCACCGCGAGCGATAAGCGGCTGGCACAGCGGCTCGGGTAAAAAGCCGATACCGACGCCGGCGATATGCGCCGCGATTTTAGTTTCGATATCGGGAACCACAATCTCTTTTTGCCCCGGCAGACGCCAGGCGACGCGCTTGGTCAATCTCCGGGCGCTGTCCTCAATATTGACCGCAGGATAGCGACGTAGCTGGGCCTCCGATAGCGGATCGCTTTGCTGGCCGAGCGGGTGATGCGGCGACATCACGAACAGCCAGGACACTTCGCCCAGCGGGGTGACCGCAATATTTTCGCCTAACGGTTCGGTGCCGGTAACGCCGATCGCCAGCGAAAAGTCATCGTGCAGAAGCGTATCCCAGACGCCCATATAAATTTGTCGCGAAAAATGAAACTGCGTAAAGGGGTAACGTTGGCTGAGCCAGGCCAGCAGCCGGGCGATGGCCTGCGGGTCATACATCAGGTTATTTACTACAATATTGACCTGGCGCTCCACGCCGTCGTTTATCTGCTGTAGCTCTCCGGGCATACTGTCAATCCAGCCAAGCCATTCTCTGGCCTGCGCCAGCAGGTGCATCCCGGCCGGGGTCAGCAGTACGCTGCGCGTGGTGCGGGAAAAGAGCGCGACGCCGGTGTTATCTTCCAGTAATTTGATGCGATAGCTAATAGTGGCGGTTGTTTTATAGAGTTTTTCCGCCGCTCTGGAGAAGCTGCCGCTCTCCGCTACGCTGACAAAGGTACGTAGTGTTTCGGGGTCTAGCATCGCCTTATTCCTCGTAATTTAATAATTCCCCCATGATTTTTAAGTATTTTTTCATAATAACCATTTCAATTATGTGGCTTAAATCAGGTTTTGGAAAATTATTCCAACTTATAGTTGATACCACTTTGAGATGGCCATGAATTGACCGGTACATCTCTTACCCTCAAGGTATGAGGAGGGGAACGGTTTTTAATGACTAAGGAATATGCAATGAAGCTAGAAGTATTGCCGCTGACGCGCGAAGCCTTCCGCCCCTATGGGGACGTTATCGAAACGGAAGGACAGGATTTTTTCCACATCAACGATGGCAAAGTCCAGCGTTTTCACGATCTGGCGATGGTGGAAACCCTGCAGCAGGAGCGCACGCTGATTAGCATTAACCGCGCCCAGCCGGCGGCGCTACCGATTGTGGTCACCGAGCTGGAACGTCATCCGCTGGGCACCCAGGCGTTTGTGCCGATGAACGGTGAAGCCTTTGTCGTGGTGGTCGCGGCAGGAGGCGATCAACCGGACATGACCACGCTGCGCGCGTTTATCTCCAATGGCCGTCAGGGGGTCAATTACCATCGTAACGTCTGGCATCACCCGCTGTTTGCCTGGCAGAGTGAAACCGATTTTTTAACCGTCGATCGCGGCGGAAAAGATAACTGCGATGTGGTAGAGATCCCGACCGTGGAGTTGAGCTTTGCGTGAGGTTGCACGTGACGCTATCGATTATCTTGCATAACATGTGGGCGCTTACACACTATTTATGCTCAGGTTTTGAGCCGGAGATAATCGAGGTATGACAGAAGTGAGAAGGCGGGGAAGGCCGGGCCAGCAGGAGCCTTCCGCGCAAAAAGGCGCCCAGGCGCTGGAGAGAGGGATCGCGATACTGCAATACCTTGAAAAGAGCGGCGGCAGCTCGTCGGTCAGCGATATTTCCCTGAATCTGGACTTACCGTTGTCGACCACCTTTCGTCTGCTTAAGGTGCTGGAAGGCGCGGATTTTGTGTATCAGGACGCGCAGTTAGGCTGGTGGCACATCGGACTTGGCGCATTCAATATCGGTTCGGCGTACATCCACAACCGGGATGTTTTATCCGTCGGCGGACCCTTTATGCGCCGGCTGATGCTGATGTCGGGCGAGACCGTCAACGTGGCGATTCGCAACGGCAACGAAGCGGTGCTGATTGGCCAGCAGGAGTGCAAGTCGATGGTGAGGATGTGCGCGCCGCTCGGCAGCCGACTACCGCTGCATGCTTCAGGCGCCGGGAAAGCGCTGCTGTATCCGCTGTCGGCGGAAGAGCTGGTGGATGTCATTGTGAAGACCGGACTACAGCGGTTTACGCCGGCGACGATCGTCGATTTGCCGGTCCTGCAGCGGAATCTGGATGAGGCGCGAGCCTGCGGCTACAGCATTGACCAGGAGGAGCACGTGACAGGATTAAACTGTATTGCTTCAGCGGTTTACGATGATGTGGGGTCCGTGGTCGCGGCGATTTCGATTTCCGGGCCGGCGTCCCGCTTAACCCCAGATCGTTTTATCAGCCAGGGAGAGCTGGTAAGGGAGACGGCAAGGAATATCAGCACCGCGCTGGGACTCAAACCCCAGGCTGATTGATAGCCGAACCGACCCGCTCTGCGGAGCGGGACTTTTTTGGCTTTTTTCAAATTTGGAAAATTTTTCCAATATAGCGAGGTAGTAAAAAATGGCAAAAATGAGAGCCGTCGACGCGGCAATGTATGTACTGGAAAAAGAAGGGATTACCACCGCATTTGGCGTGCCCGGCGCGGCGATTAACCCGTTCTATTCGGCGATGCGCAAGCACGGCGGGATCCGTCATATTCTGGCGCGTCACGTGGAAGGCGCGTCGCATATGGCGGAAGGTTATACGCGGGCCACGGCCGGCAATATCGGCGTATGCCTGGGAACATCGGGCCCGGCGGGAACGGATATGATCACCGCGCTGTACTCCGCCTCCGCTGACTCCGTTCCTATCTTGTGCATCACCGGCCAGGCGCCGCGCGCGCGTCTGCATAAAGAAGATTTCCAGGCGGTCGATATAGAGTCCATTGCTAAGCCCGTCACTAAGATGGCGGTGACCGTGCGCGAAGCGGCGCTGGTGCCGGGCGTGCTGCAACAGGCTTTCCATCTGATGCGCTCCGGCAGACCGGGACCGGTTCTAATCGACCTGCCTTATGATGTCCAGGTCGCGGAAATCGAATTTGATCCTGAGCTGTATGCGCCGCTCCCGGCGTATAAACCTGTTGCCACGCGCCCGCAGATTGAACGCGCGCTGGCGATGTTGCTGATGGCCGAACGCCCGGTGATAGTCGCCGGCGGCGGGGTAATTAACGCCGATGCCGCGGCGCTGTTGCAGCAATTTGCCGAAATCACCCATGTGCCGGTGATCCCGACGCTGATGGGCTGGGGCTGTATCCCGGACGACCACGAGCTGATGGCCGGTATGGTCGGCTTACAAACCGCGCACCGCTACGGCAACGCCACGCTGCTGGCCTCCGACCTTGTGTTCGGTATTGGCAACCGCTTTGCCAACCGTCATACCGGTTCGGTCGAGAAGTACACCGCAGGCCGCAAAATCATCCATATCGATATCGAACCGACGCAGATTGGCCGCGTGCTGTGCCCGGATTTAGGGATTGTCTCCGATGCGAAAGCGGCGTTGACCCAACTGGTGGATATCGCGCAGCAGATGCAAAAAGAGGGCCGCCTGCCTCGCCGCGAGCGCTGGGTTGCCGAATGTCAGGAGCGCAAGCGCACGCTGCTGCGTAAAACCCACTTCGATAACGTGCCGGTCAAACCGCAGCGCGTTTATGAAGAGATGAACAAAGCCTTTGGTCGCGACGTGTGCTACGTCACCACCATCGGTCTGTCGCAAATCGCCGCCGCGCAGATGCTGCACGTATTTAAAGACCGCCACTGGATCAACTGCGGCCAGGCGGGGCCGCTGGGCTGGACGCTGCCCGCCGCGCTGGGCGTTTGCGCCGCCGACCCCGAGCGTAACGTGGTGGCGATCTCCGGCGACTTCGACTTCCAGTTCCTGATTGAAGAGCTGGCGGTAGGCGCGCAGTTCAATATTCCTTACGTTCACGTGCTGGTGAACAACGCCTATCTGGGCTTAATCCGCCAGTCGCAGCGCGCGTTTGATATGGACTACTGCGTCCAACTGGCGTTCGAAAACATTAACTCCAGCGAAGTGAACGGCTACGGCGTCGATCACGTGAAGGTCGCCGAAGGTCTCGGCTGTAAAGCGATTCGCGTCTTTAAACCTGAAGATATCGCGCCCGCATTTGAACAGGCGAAAGCGTGGATGAAAGAGTATCGCGTGCCGGTGGTGGTGGAAGTGATCCTTGAGCGCGTGACCAATATCTCGATGGGCAGCGAGCTGGATAACGTCATGGAGTTCGAAGACGTTGCCGACAGCGCCATCGATGCGCCAACCGAAACCTGCTTTATGAAATATGAATAAATGAGGTGAACCTATGTTGCGCTTTTCTGCCAATCTTTCGATGTTATTTCAGGAATATGATTTTCTCGAGCGCTTTGATAAAGCGGCGGCCTGCGGTTTTCGCGCCGTTGAATTTATGTTCCCGTATGACTATGCGCCCGAGGTATTAAAGCAAAAGCTGAGCGACAACCGGCTGGAGCATACCTTACATAATTTACCCGCTGGCGACTGGGCGGCAGGGGAGCGCGGCATCGCCTGTATTCCCGGTCGCGAAGCGGAGTTCCGCGAGGGCGTTGACGCCGCAGTCCGCTACGCCAAAGCGCTGGGCAATCGTAAAATCAACTGCCTGGTCGGTAAAACCCCGGTGGGCTATCGCGAAGATCATATTCGCGCCACGCTGGTGGCGAATTTACGTTTTGCCGCCGCCGCGCTGGCCCAGGAGGGGATTCTGCTGCTGATTGAGCCGATTAATTATTTCGATATGCCGGGGTTCTATCTGAATACCACGCATCAGGCGCTAGCGCTTATTGATGAGGTCGGCAGCGATAATCTGAAAATCCAGTACGATATTTATCATATGCAGCGCATGGAGGGTGAATTAACCCATACGATGCAAACTTATGCCAACCGAATTGGTCATTTACAGATTGCCGACAACCCGGAGCGCGGAGAGCCGGGAACCGGAGAAATTAATTACGATTATCTTTTTAAATTTATCGACAAGTCAAATTATGACGGCTGGGTCGGCTGCGAATATAAACCGCTGACTACCACCGAAGCGGGCCTGACATGGTTTAATCGCTACCGCTAATTTTTAATTTATCGTTGGGCACTATTTATTATTCCATTTCGGGGAAGGGATAACTATTGCCCAAATAAATCGAAACAGAAATTTTGAGAGGAAACGTATGAAACTGGGATTTATTGGTTTAGGTATTATGGGCACCCCGATGGCGCTCCGACTTGCCAAAGCGGGCCACGCGCTGCACGTGACCACCATCGGTCCGGTTGCTGAAGAACTGCTCAAGCAGGGCGCGCAGCATCTGGCTACCGCCGAGCAGGTCGCGGAGCAGTCCGAGATTATTTTTATCATGGTCCCGGATACCCCGCAGGTCGCCGACGTGTTGTTTGGCGAACACGGCTGCGCCAAAGCGGCCCTGAAGGGCAAAACCATCGTTGATATGAGTTCTATATCGCCGATTGAAACCAAGCGTTTTGCACAGCAGGTGCGGGATTTGGGCGCGGATTATCTCGATGCGCCGGTATCCGGCGGCGAAATTGGCGCGCGTGAAGGCACGCTCTCGATTATGGTCGGCGGCGACGAAAACGTGTTTGCTCGCGTGAAGCCGCTGTTTGATATCCTGGGTAAAAACATCACCCTCGTCGGCGGTAACGGCGACGGGCAGACCTGTAAAGTCGCCAATCAGATTATCGTCGCGCTGAATATTGAAGCGGTCTCCGAAGCGCTGGTTTTCGCGTCTAAAGCCGGAGCCGATCCCGCTCGCGTTCGTCAGGCGCTGATGGGCGGCTTCGCCTCCTCGCGTATTCTGGAAGTACATGGCGAAAGAATGTTGAACCGGACTTTTAATCCCGGCTTTAAAATTTCCCTGCACCAGAAGGATCTTAATCTGGCATTGCAGAGCGCGAAAGCGCTGGCGCTTAATTTACCAAATACGGCAACCTGTCAGGAGCTATTTAATACCTGCGTCGCCAACGGCGGTAGCGAATTAGATCACTCGTCTTTAGTTCAGGCGCTGGAATTAATGGCGAATCATAAAATATCGTAATGAGAAAATGCTGCCGATTCCGGCAGCGTTTTTTAAACCTCACGGGTGAATTTATGGATACTATCAATAAAACGGGTATCGACTATTGGAAGAAAATAGTCGTGGTAATGAGTCTGGGCTGGGTGGCAATATGGATTTATCGTACCGTATTAACGCCGATTTACCCGGAAATTCAGGCGTCCTTAGGCAACGTCAGTAACGCTGAAATTGGCGCGATAGCCAGCTTCTATTTTCTTGCCTACTGCGGAATGCAGATCCCCTGCGGTATTCTGGTTGATAAACTGGGGCAGAAAATTATGCTGATGTGTGGTTTCTCGCTGTTTATTATCGGCACGCTAAGCATCGCTAATGCGGGAAACCTGACGCTGATTTATATCGGCTCGCTGCTGGCCGGCGCCGGCTGCGCGTCCTTCTTCAGCTCCGCCTATTCGCTCTCCTCGGCCAACGTGCCGCAGGAGCGTCGGGCGCTGGCGAACGCCATTATTAACAGCGGCTCGGCTATCGGGATGGGGATTGGCCTGATTGGCTCAAGCATTCTGGTCAAAAGCATGCATATGGCCTGGCAAAACGTGTTGTTTATTGTCGCCGCGATCCTGGTGGTGATGCTCGGCGTGTTTACCCTGGTGATTCGTCGCAAGCTTAAAGAGCCAGCCGCAGCGGTCAATAAAAATAGCGCCACGGCGTCAGCACCGGTCGAAGAGAAGTCAGCGCCGCTGTTTTCGCCGCTGCTGTGCAGCGTTTACTTCCTCTATTTCTGCACCTGCTACGGCTACTACCTGATCGTCACCTGGCTGCCTTCCTATCTCCAGACCGAACGCGGCTTTGACGGCGGGGCCATTGGTTTTGCTTCGGCGCTGGTGGCGGTTGTCGGGGTGCCGGGGGCGCTGTTCTTTAGCCATCTGTCGGATAAATTCCGCGACAGTAAAGTCAAAGTTATTCTCGGGCTGGAGATTGTCGCCGCGGCCATGCTGATGTTTACCGTCCTGTCGCCGAATACCACCATGCTGATGATTAGCCTCGTGCTGTACGGACTGCTGGGCAAAATGGCCGTTGACCCGATTCTTATTTCGTTTGTCTCCGAGCAGGCATCAGCGAAAACATTAGGCCGCGCTTTCAGCTTATTTAATTTCTTTGGTATGAGTTCAGCGGTCGTTGCCCCGACGCTCACCGGTTTTATTTCCGATCTGACTGGGTCAAAAGAAATTAGTTTTGTGATGTCTGCCGGGCTAGTTATTACCGGAACGATACTGTTTGCATTGATTACCTTGCGTAAGAACAAAATACAGTCAAAGACAATCCCCGTATAATAAAAATAAATAATTATAATAATTTGTTGTTCCACATAGCTAAACCTGTAAACGTAATCCGATGCGTATTAAGAGGGAATTATGGAACAAGCTCAAGACCTGTACAAATCCAGAGGTTATAGCGACGATCTATTACCAAAAATAGAATCGCAGCGTAACTGGAAGACATTTAACTATTTTACCTTATGGATGGGATCCGTACACAACGTACCTAATTATGTCATGGTTGGTGGTTTTTTTATTCTTGGACTATCAACGTTCAGTATAATGATGGCAATAATATTGAGTGCTTTTATTATTGCCGCGGTTATGGTGTTTAATGGCGCTGCCGGAAGTAAATACGGCGTACCCTTCGCTATGATTTTAAGAGCCTCGTATGGGGTGCGCGGGGCATTATTACCTGGCCTGCTCAGAGGCGGTATTGCGGCGATTATGTGGTTTGGTTTGCAATGCTATGCCGGTTCGCTGGCATTCCTGATCTTATTAGGCAAACTGTGGCCAGCGTTTTTGACCCTTGGCGGCGATTTTAAGCTGCTGGGACTGTCGTTGCCGGGGCTGATCGCCTTTCTGGTTTTCTGGCTGATTAATGTGGGGATTGGTTTCGGCGGCGGAAAAGTTCTCAATAAATTCACCGCGATCCTCAACCCCTGTATCTATGTTGTGTTCGGCGGCATGGCCATCTGGGCTATCTCGCTGGTGGGGATCGGCCCGATCCTCGACTACCTACCGACCGGAGTGGAGAAAGCGGAACATAGCGGTTTCCTGTTCCTGGTGGTGATTAACGCGGTGGTCGCCGTGTGGGCGGCGCCGGCTGTCAGCGCCTCGGACTTTACCCAGAACGCGCGCTCGTTTCGCGATCAGGCGCTTGGGCAAACCCTTGGTTTAGTCGTGGCTTATATTCTTTTCGCGGTGGCCGGGGTGTGCATTATCGCCGGGGCCAGTATCCATTACGACATGGATACCTGGAACGTGCTGGATATCGTGCAGAAATGGGACAGCCTGTTTGCTTCTTTCTTTGCGGTGCTGGTGATATTAATGACCACGATCTCCACCAACGCCACCGGTAATATTATTCCGGCAGGCTATCAAATCGCGGCAATTGCGCCGACTAAATTGACCTATAAAAACGGCGTACTGATCGCCAGTATTATTAGCCTGCTGATCTGCCCATGGAAATTAATGGAGAATCAGGACAGTATTTATCTTTTTCTCGATATTATCGGCGGCATGCTGGGCCCGGTTATTGGGGTAATGATGGCGCACTACTTTGTCGTCATGCGCGGGCAAATTAATCTTGATGAGCTGTATACCGCGCCGGGTGATTATAAGTATTTTGATAATGGTTTTAACGTTACCGCATTCCTGGTCACCATCGTGGCGGTGATTTTATCGCTCGGCGGAAAATTTATTCCGCTGCTCGAACCATTCTCCCGGGTGTCGTGGTTTGTCGGCGTCATCGTCGCTTTTGCCGCATACGCTTTACTAAAAAAACGGGCGCTGCCGAATAATATTTCGCACCCGGATGTTGTTAGCTGATTTTCTTATCAAGAGGAAGATTTATTTCAGGGATGAAGCATCAATACCCAAAGCCACAAGCAGAAGTATGGCGGGTTAATCGTCTGTACACATACAAGGAGTTTTATATGTCTTTTGATTTAATTATTAAAAACGGCACCGTTATTCTGGAAAACGAATCCCGGGTGGTGGATATCGCGGTTGCTAACGGCAAAATCGCTGCGATCGGTGAAAACCTGGGCGAAGCGAAGCAGGTGATGGACGCCTCGGGCCTGATCGTATCGCCGGGGATGGTCGATGCGCATACGCACATTTCAGAACCGGGACGTACCCACTGGGAAGGTTACGAAACCGGTACCCGCGCGGCGGCAAAAGGCGGCATCACCACGATGATCGAAATGCCGCTGAACCAGCTCCCGGCGACCACCGACCGCGAAACCATCGAGCTGAAATTCGATGCCGCGAAGGGCAAGTTGACCATCGATGCGGCGCAGCTTGGCGGCCTGGTCTCCTATAACCTCGATCGCCTGCACGAGCTGGATGAAGTGGGCGTAGTGGGCTTCAAATGCTTTGTCGCCACCTGCGGCGATCGCGGGATCGACAACGACTTCCGCGACGTTAACGACTGGCAGTTTTTCAAAGGCGCGCAAAAGCTGGCCGAAATGAAGCAGACCGTGTTGGTGCACTGTGAAAATGCGCTGATCTGCGATGAGCTCGGCGAAGAAGCAAAAAGAGAGGGCCGCGTGACGGCGCATGATTATGTCGCGTCGCGTCCGGTCTTCACCGAAGTCGAGGCGATCCGCCGCGTTCTCTATCTGGCGAAAGTCGCCGGTTGCCGCCTGCACGTATGCCACGTCAGCAGCCCGGAAGGGGTCGCCGAAGTGACCCGCGCGCGTCAGGAGGGTCAGGACGTCACCTGCGAATCCTGTCCGCACTACTTTGTGCTGGATACCGAGCAGTTCGAAGCGATTGGCACCCTGGCGAAGTGCTCTCCGCCGATCCGCGACGCGGAGAACCAGAAGGGAATGTGGGAGAAGCTGTTCAACGGCGAAATAGACTGCCTGGTCTCCGACCACTCTCCGTGTCCGCCGGAAATGAAGGCGGGCAATATCATGCAGGCCTGGGGCGGGATTGCCGGGCTGCAAAGCTGCATGGACGTGATGTTCGATGAAGCGGTGCAGAAGCGCGGTATGTCTCTGCCGCAGTTTGCCCGCCTGATGGCGACCAACGCCGCCGATATTTTCGGCCTCAAGCACAAGGGCCGCATCGCGCCGGGCAAAGACGCCGACCTGGTGTTTATTCAGCCGAACAGCAGCTACGTTCTGCGAGCGGAAGACCTCGAATATCGCCATAAAGTCAGCCCGTATGTTGGCCGGAAGATTGGCGCGCGTATCACCAGAACCATCCTGCGCGGCGATGTGATTTATGACATCGAGCAGGGCTTCCCGCACGCGCCGAAAGGGAAATTTATCCTTAAGCATCAGCAGTAACGGATGACCCGGAACAGGCCCCTGGGGTAGCCCCGGAAATAAAAGGCGGAGAGGGTTTTCTCCCTCTCCCTTCGGGAGAGGGCCGGGGTGAGGGAATTGGTGGCACGCTCTCCCCCTCATCCTGAGCCTCTCCCCGAAGGGGCGAGGGGACAGGCCCGATATCGTATGTGGGTTTTGCACCCCGGTTCATTCCATGTTTAGCGCCTGTTTAACAGCAGGCGCTTTTTCAGGATTACATCATGGTGGTATTGCCGCTAAATAAACGAAACACCCTGGCGGGATTTCAATGGTTCTTCTTTATATTCTGCAATACCGTTGTAGTACCGCCGACATTACAATCTGCTTTTCAGCTTCCCGCCAGCGCGCTGATTACGCTTACCCAATACGGTTTTATTACCACCGGGCTGGCGTGTCTGGCGCAGGCGCTGCTGGGCCACCGTCGCGCGATTATGGAGGGGCCGACGGGGCTATGGTGGAGCACCATTCTGACCGTCACCGTCGGCGAAGCCGCGCGCGGCACCGCGTTCGACAGCATTGCGGCCAGCCTGGCGGTGGGTATCTTTCTCTCAGCCGTTCTGACCATCATTATTGGCGTCAGCGGCATCGGCCATCGCCTGGCGAAGCTCTTTAGCCCGACGGTGATGGTCTTTTTTATGCTGCTGCTCGGCGCGCAGCTGACGACCATATTTTTTAAAGGCATGCTCGGGCTGCCCTTTAGTTCGACCCAGGCCAACGCCGCCATTCAACTGGCGCCCTTTGGCCTCGCGCTGGCGGTGATGATCCTGGTGCTGGGGATGATTATTTTTCTCCCGGACGGCATCGCCCGCTACGCTCTGCTGACAGGAACCCTGGCGGGATGGGCGAGCTGGTACCTGCTGTTTCGCACGCCGCCCGCCACGGCGGCATCCGGGCCGATTCACTGGCAATGGTTTCCGCTCGGCTACGGCGAAGAACTACGCCCAGGCATTATCCTGACGGCGCTGCTGGCCGGGCTGGTGAATATCACCAATACCTACGGCGCCATTCGCGGCACCGACGTTTTTTATCCCCAACAGGGCGCCAGTAATAGCCGCTACCGACGCAGCTTTATTATCTCCGGCCTGGTGACCTTAATAACAGTTCCTCTTAGCGTGGTGCCGTTTTCACCGTTTGTTTCGTCGATAGGCTTATTAACCCAAACCGGAGAAACCTCGCGCCAGCCGTTTATTATCGGCTGCCTGTGTTGTCTTTTAGTTGGCCTGTTTACGCCGCTGACCCACTTTTTTACCACGCTGCCGCTGCCGATTAGCAGCGCGGTCATGCTGGTCTCTTATCTGCCGTTGTTATATTCCAGCTTATCGTTCAGTAAACAAATTACCTTCACCGCGCGAAATATCTACCGGCTGGCGCTGCCGCTCTTTATCGGTATTTTTTTAATGGGTCTGCCGCCAGTTTATCTCCAGACGCTACCCCTGATAATTCGACCGCTATTAGGCAACGGCTTATTAATCGGCGTGCTGCTGGCGGTAGTGATGGAAAATCTCATTCCCTGGGATCGTATTAAGTCATGACAGCAAAAAGGATCAACAATGAAAATTATTATTGCACCGGACTCTTTCAAAGAGAGCGTTAGCGCCAGCCGCTGCGCCCAGGCGATAAAAGCGGGCTTTGTCTCAATTTTCCCGCAGGCGGAGTGCGTCTGTCTGCCGATCGCCGATGGCGGCGAAGGAACGGTTGAGGCGATGGTCGAGGCCACTGACGGCAAAATGGTGATGCTGCCGGTCATGGGGCCGATGGGCGATTTTGTCGGCGCCTTCTACGGCCTGAGCGGCGACGGGCAAACCGCATTTATTGAGATGGCGGCGGCCAGCGGGCTGATGCTGGTTCCCGCCGGGGAGCGTAACCCCCTGCGGGCTACCAGCTACGGCACCGGCGAGCTGATTCGCCATGCGCTGGACGCCGGGGTTCGCCATATTATTCTCGGTATTGGCGGTAGCGCCACGGTAGACGGCGGGATGGGTATGGCCCAGGCGCTGGGGGCGCGCTTTCTGGATGAGCGCGGCGAGAGCGTCGGCCTTGGCGGCGGGGCGTTACAGCGGTTGGTAAAAATAGACCTAAGCGACCTCGATCCGCGCCTTCACGATTGCCGGATTGAGGTGGCCTGCGACGTCGATAACCCGCTGCTCGGCGAACGCGGCGCGGCGGCGGTTTTTGGTCCGCAAAAAGGGGCTTGCATAGAAATGGTTGCCGTTCTGGAGCGCGGGTTACAAAACTACGCTCGGGTTATGCTGGCGGCTACCGGTCAGGATGTCGCGCCGATGGTCGGCGGCGGCGCGGCCGGCGGAATGGGCGCGGCGGCCCGGGTTTTCCTTAACGCTACGCTGAAATCAGGTATCGATATTGTGCTGGAAGCGGTTCATCTGGAGGAGGCGCTGCGCGATGCGGACCTGGTGATCACCGGCGAAGGACGAATGGATTCGCAAACCGTTGGCGGCAAAGCGCCTGTCGGCGTGGCGCGGATCGCCAAAAAGTACGACATCCCGGTTATCGGTATCGCGGGCGTGCTGGGCGACGGCGTTGAAGCGGTGCATCAGCACGGTATTGATGCGGTATTCAGTATTTTACCCGCGCTGGCGCCGCTGGCCGAAGTGCTGGATCGCGGCGAGCAGAATCTCTATGCCTGCGCGCGTAATATTGCCTGCGCAATAAAATTAGGTCAGCAAATCCCCGTCTGAATAAAAAATGCCACGGTTTTCACCGTGGCAAAATCCAACATAGCTAAACAAAAAAGGTGAACTTCATCGGCGACAATCAGATCTCAACGTCGCGATGGCAATCTTTCGAGTAAATATAGCTAAACGCCTCGCGCCCGACGCCGTATCCGGCCTGTAGTGAATAAGCGCCCATAAAGATATAGTCGCCTTTTTTCACCGGCACCCAGTTGTTGTCGAGGTTATAAACGCCCTGGCCGGAGAGAATATAGGCACCGTGTTCCTGGACGTGGGTTTCGATATAACCGTGGCTGGCTCCCGGCTCGAAGGAGAGAATATGCATGTTCATATCGAAGCCCAGCTCTTTCGGCAGGAAATCGATCAGGATAACGTCTTCCATTCCTTCATAATGAATTCGCTCCAGCTGGCTGACGTTGCCGGTAACCAGATAAGGGGCGTGATTCTCAACCGCAATATAGCGGCGCTTGTAGAGGAACAGCTGGCTGTTGCCTGAGCGGTTATTGATGAAGGTAAGTTTCTCGCCCGGCGGGCAGTAAATATAGCCGCCTTTGGTTAGCGGGAAGCTTTTGCCTTGCGCCCCGGCGGTGATTTCCCCCTCAATCACATACAGGAAGGTCTCAATCCCTTCGCCGCCGAAACCGCCCGGATTACCGCCATTTTCATGCAGCGTCACCAGATAATCCACAAAGGTCGCGCCTAATTTCGGCGTTGACAGAATGGTCACATCGCAATTAGTAAAACCCGGAATAATATTTTTGACCAGACCGTCCGGCGTCAGCAGCGCATAATTGCCGTGGCGCACGATGGAACGGCTGGCCAGTAAATCGTCGCGATAACCAACCACATTATTTAAATAACCCATTATCTTTTCCTTATTCAGTCCAGGCCAGTTGATGCAACATTAAGGCCAGCGTTTTTACGCCTTCCGCCAGATCGTCGATATGCGTGCTTTCCGCCGGGTTATGGCTGATGCCCTTAATGCTCGGCATAAAGATCATGCAGGTCGGGAAGCAGGGGGCGAAAATTTGTGCGTCGTGGCCCGCGCCGCTGTGCATCACGCGGAAATTCACCCTCTCTTTCTCACAAAGCGCGGTGAGCCGGGCCACCAGCGTTTTATCCATGGGAACCGGGGCTTCATCCATCCACAGATCGATCTCGATGCCAATCTCCATTTCCCGGCAGATCCGCCGCATATCGGCTTCAATCACTTCCGTAAAGGCCGTTAATTCGCGGGCATCGGTATGGCGGCAGTCCATGGTGAAGACCGTTTTACCCGGTACCACGTTAACGGTATTCGGCTGCGGATCGACCTTGCCGAAAGTGAGCACCAGCGGGTCGCCGTGGGCCTTCGCTTTGGCGATAGACTCGCAGCAGATACGGCTAAACGCATGAACGGTATCGCGGCGGTAGCCCATTGGTGTGGTACCGGCATGGTTGGACTCGCCGGTGAGGGTGATGGTGTAGCGGCGCTGTCCAACGATGGCATTGACCACGCCGATGGACTGCTTATTGGTTTCCAGTACCCGGCCCTGTTCGATATGCAGCTCGACGAAGGCTTTAATATCCCGGCGCGGCGCCAGCGGGGCGGCGGGCAGCGTGAATCCGCACTGCTTCATGGCATCGACAAACGCCACGCCTTTGGCGTCCTTAATCTCGCGCACGTCCGCCGGGTTGGCGATGCCGACGATATTTTTGCTGCCCCAGAAGACATAAGGGAAGCGGCTGCCTTCTTCCTCGGCCAGCGCCAGCACTTCGACGGTACGCAGCGGTGCGCCGTAGGTCTCTTTTAGCCAGCGTACCGCCAGCCAGGCCGCCAGCGCGCCGAACTGACCGTCAAGATTACCGCCGTTGACCACGCTATCAATATGCGAACCGCTGAGGATAACTTCGTCGGGAAAGCGCGTACCGGGCAGGCGGCCATAAAGGTTGCCGACTTCATCAAAGCGCGTTTCCAGCCCGCTTTCGCTCATCCGTTGTTTAAACGCCTGCTGCGCCTGTAACCATTCCGGCGAATAGAGCAGGCGGGTAATTCCCCCGGTCGGGTCGGCGCCGAAAGAGGAAAGCCAGGGCAAGGTCTCTTCTATTGCCTGTCGAAAATAATGAGCCATACGCAACTCCTGTATTTTAATTTATTGAGCAAAAGGGGAATGGGTTTCATAAGAGCGGTTATATAAAGCGTCAGAAACCAGATAGTCATAAATCTCATCAACGATTTCGATACCGTCCACCGCGCTGTTTTTCTCATTGATATCCAGGTTCTGCCCCGGGTAATAAACCTGGTTAAATCCGGGCGCTGGCGTAATGGCGTTTAATTCGCGCATGGTGTCGCTGATATGCTGGCGAAATAGCGTGCTGGAGGAGAAAAATTGCGGGTTGATAACGATATGTAGCTGGCCCAGCTCGCGTCCCTGGCTGAGGTTGTCGTACATCGAGCTGACCTGGCGACCAAAGGGCAGGTTGAGCAAAATGCCGGAGAGCACGTCGATCATCATCATCAGGCCGTAGCCTTTCGGACCGGCTGCCGGAAGCAGGGCGTGGACGGCAAAGGGGTCGCTGGTCGGCGCGCCGTTTTTATCCACCGCCCAGCTGTCGGGGATGGTTTCATGGCGCGAGCGGGCGTCGAGAATTTTCCCCCAGGCCTGCACGGTAGTCGCCATATCGAAGGTAATGATATCGTCGCCCTCGCCGGGGGCGGCGAAGGCCAGCGGGTTAGTGCCGTAATAGATTTCCGCGCCGCCGAAAGGCACGACCATCGGATCCGACTGACACAGCGAAAGCCCGATAAATCCGGCGCGGGCCGCCTGCCGGGAGAAGTAAGAGATCGCGCCGCTGTGGCCCATGCGCCGAATGCCGACCACGGCGACGCCGTTTTCCCGGGCAATCTCTATCGCGTGCTCCATGCCCATTTTGGCAGCGACCTGACCAGCGGCATTATCGGCATGCAAAATGCCGCTGCAGGGACCTGTTTTTTCAAAGGTAAAGTTGGGTTGACGGTTAGTTCCGCCTTTTGCAATACGTTCCGCATAATATTCAACGCGGACCGCGCCGTGCGAATGAATGCCTCTTGCATCGGCATAAACCAGCACATCGGCAATAATATCCGCGTGATTATGAGTAAGCCCTGCTTTGTTCAGCTTATTGGCAATAAGCTGATGAAGTGTTTCCCGACTGACTTTCATCTGTCTTCCTTTTAACGACGGTGTAGAGCCTGACTGACGATTAAAATACGGGGAAAATAAACTTAAATTGTGATCTGCATTGGTAAAAATAGTTAGTTAGATTTTATTTAATAATCACCGCGGGTTTATCAGAAGGGACCCGGTTAATCTATTCATTGAAAATTCCGGGCTAATGCCTTCGGCTTTATTTGAAAGCGTCTTGTAATAATTTCCATGTGATATGGCTCACGCCGCCGATAATTTTATCTCGTTAGCCTGATTGCAGATTATTCATGCTCATTCAATTGCAATGGGTGCAATTATTGGGGAGTTATTATGATCCATGCCTTTATAAAAAAGGGCTGTTTTCAGGATTCAGTCAGCTTAATGATTATTTCGCGTAAGCTGAGCGAGTCAGAAAATGTCGACGATGTTTCGGTGATGATGGGCACACCGGCAAATAAATCGCTGCTGGAAACCACCGGTTTCTGGCACGACGATTTTACCACCGCGACGCCGAATGATATTTGCGTGGCGATCCGTACCGATTGCGCCGATGCGTCGGTGGCGGAAATGATTATCGCCCGTCTTGATGAGGCCCTCGCCGCCCTGGCGCAGGGGAGCGGGCAGAGTCAGAGCCTTAGCGTGGTTCGCCGCTGGCAGAGCGCGACGCAAAAGCTGCCGCAGGCCAATATGGCCTTAATTTCGGTTGCCGGAGAGTACGCCGCGGAGCTGGCCCAGCAGGCGCTCAGCAGCGAGAAAAACGTGATGATCTTCTCCGATAACGTCACGCTGGAAGATGAAATCGCCCTGAAAACCCGCGCCCGCGACAAAGGGCTGCTGGTGATGGGGCCGGACTGCGGCACCGCCATGATTGCCGGAACCCCGCTGGCTTTCGCCAACGTCACGCCGGACGGCAACATTGGCGTGATTGGCGCATCCGGCACCGGTATTCAGGAGCTGGTCTCGCAAATCGTCCTTGGCGGGGAAGGGATAAGCCATGCGATTGGCCTCGGCGGGCGTGACCTGAGCGCCGAGGTGGGCGGCATCAGCGCGCAAACGGCGCTGGAAATGCTGACCCAGGACGGGCAGAGCCAGGTGCTGGCCTTTGTCTCGAAGCCGCCTGCTGAGATGGTGCGCCAGAAGGTGATTAGCGCCATGAAGCGCAGCGCTAAGCCGGTGGTGGCGCTGTTTCTCGGCTATGCGCCGCCCGCCGCCCGCGATGAAAACGTCTGGTTCGCCCGCACCCTGGATGAGGCCGGGCGCCTGGCCTGCCTGCTGGCGCGCGTCGCGCGTTACCAGCAAACCCTGAGCGCAGTCGCGGGCAAGCAAATTCGCGGTTTATACACCGGCGGCACGCTGGCTGCGGAATCCGCCGGGCTGCTCGCCGAGCGGCTGGGCATCACCCCTGACGCTCATCATCCGCAGGGCATGATGCTCAATGCGCAGGGCCATCAGGTTGTCGATCTCGGCGATGATTTTTACACCGTTGGCCGCCCGCATCCGATGATCGACCCCTCCCTGCGCAACCAACTGATTGCCGAACTGGGCGAGGAAAATCAGGTCGGCGTGCTGCTGCTGGACGTGGTGATTGGCTATGGCGCGACCGCCGATCCCGCCGAATCGCTGGTGGAAGCCTGCCTGCGGGCGTGGGCGGTGAGAGACGAGCGCCATCCGCTGCATATCATCGCCACGGTGACCGGCACCGAAAGCGACCCGCAGTGCCGTTCCCGGCAGATTGCTTCCCTCGAAGATGCGGGGATCGTGGTGGTCGATAGCCTCCCCGAAGCCACGCTGCTCGCCAGCGCGCTGATTAGCCCGCAGCGGATGGCGGAACTGGCCCCGCGCGCCAGCCTGCTGGAAGGCGTGGCGGTGATTAACGCTGGTCTGCGCAGCTTCGCGCTCGATTTACAGTCCGCCGGAACGCCGGTTGTCCACTATCAGTGGGCGCCGATCGCCGGGGGGAATAAGAAACAGGCTCGTTTATTAGAACGTTTGCAATAAGAGGTCTCTATGTTTACATCAGTGGCGCAGGCCAATGACGCAGTAATAGAACGAATTCGTAATGCACGTCCGCACTGGCTGGATGTGCAGCCAGCGGGTTCTTTAATCGGGGCGCTGAATCAGAACAAAACCCTGCTCCACGCCGGGCCGCCGATGCGCTGGCAGGAGATGACCGGCCCGATGAAAGGGGCCTGTATCGGCGCATGCTTATTCGAAGGCTGGGCGCAGGATGAAAAAACCGCCCACGCGATGCTGGAAGGCGGCGAGATTACCTTTATTCCCTGCCACCACGTTAACGCCGTTGGCCCGATGGGCGGGATAACCTCGCCGAATATGCCGATGCTGGTGGTGGAGAACATCGCCGAAGGCAACCGCGCCTATTGCAACCTGAATGAAGGGATTGGCAAGGTGATGCGTTTCGGCGCCTACGGTGAAGACGTGCAGCAGCGCCTGCGCTGGATGCGCGATGTGCTGATGCCGGTCCTCAGCGCGGCGCTGAAACAGATGGAACGCGGCATCGACCTGACCGCGATGATGGCCCAGGGCATCACCATGGGCGATGAGTTCCACCAGCGCAATATCGCCACCTCCGCGTTGCTGATGCGCACGCTGGCCCCTTATCTGGCGCGACTTAATCACGATAAGCAGCAGATTGCCGAGGTGATGGATTTCCTCGCCATTACCGATCAGTTCTTCCTCAACCTGGCGATGGCCTACTGTAAAGCGGCGATGGATTCCGGGGCGCAAATTCGCGCGGGCAGCATCGTCACCGCGATGACCCGCAACGGCAATATGTTCGGTATCCGCGTCAGCGGGCTGGGCGAGCGCTGGTTTACCGCGCCGGTCAACACCCCGCAGGGACTGTTCTTTACCGGCTTCTCTCAGGAGCAGGCCAACCCGGATATGGGCGACAGCGCCATTACCGAAACCTTCGGCATCGGCGGCGCAGCGATGATCGCCGCTCCCGGCGTCACGCGCTTTGTCGGCGCGGGCGGGATGGAGGCGGCGAAATCCGTTTCCGAGGAGATGGCGGAAATCTTCCTTGAACGCAATATGCAGCTGCAAATTCCGGGCTGGGATTTCCAGGGCGCCTGTCTGGGGCTGGATATTCGCCGGGTGGTGGAAACCGGGATTACGCCGCTGATCAACACCGGCATCGCTCACAAAGAGGCGGGGATCGGCCAGATTGGCGCCGGGACCGTCAGAGCGCCGCTGGCCTGCTTTGAGCTGGCGCTGGAAGCGCTGGCGGACGAGCTGGGCGTAAGCTAAGGAGCGCGCGATGCAGATTATCCGTCCGCTGACAGGCAGCGTTGATGCGCCGGACCATCGCCAGCCGTGGCGAACCGGCGGCCTCTGGCAGCGCACTATCAACCTCTATGTTGAAGGCGGCGCATTGCTGACGCTGCATCGTCATGGGCAGGGCATCAGTCCCGGCGGATGGGTATTACGTCATCGCGATTTTATCCGCCTGCATGGGGCGCTGCGGGCGGGCGCTCTGCCTGCGGCGGGCGAAAATGGCATTCAGGTTGATGACCTTTTGCTGTCGCCGCCGCGCAGACGCTGCTCCCTGCGGCCTTGCTATCAGCCCGCTGGCGCTCGCTTACCGAAAGCGCTGGTGGATCGCCCGGAAGAGACCGGGCTGTTCGGGCCGCTGTCGCAGGCGGTTCATCTACCACTGCATCCTGAATTGCGGCAATTACGCCACTGTTTTGCCTCAGCGCTGCGCGGGAACGCCGTTGACTGGCGGCTGTGGCTGGGAAAGGGGCCGGGCCTGACGCCGAGCCTGGACGATATGCTGATCGGCATGATGCTGGCGGCCTGGCGCGCGGGGCGGATGTTGCGCCACGGCGGGCAGGCTTTCTTTCGCGCATCCGGGGATCTGCACGCGGCGACGACCCAGGTGAGCGTCAACTATTTACGCTATGCCAGCGCGGGGCGCTTCGCCTCGCCGCTGCTGCATTTTTCTCACGCGCTTCAGCGCGGACGACGTATTGAACCCGCCGTCGAAGCCCTGCTGGCGATGGGCCACACCTCCGGCGCGGATACCCTGCTGGGATTCTGGCTGGCGCAACACATTATCTAAGGAAAAATCATGAAAACGCTGGTGGTTGCCCTCGGCGGCAACGCTTTATTGCAGCGCGGGGAAGCGCTGACCGTGGAAAATCAGTACCGCAATATTGATAGCGCGGTTCCGGCGCTGGCGCGTCTGGCGCAGAAGTACCGGCTGGCGATTGTTCACGGCAACGGGCCGCAGGTGGGCCTGCTGTCGCTGCAAAATCTGGCCTATGGCGATGTCGAACCTTACCCGCTGGACGTGCTGGTGGCGGAGAGCCAGGGGATGATTGGCTATATGCTGGCCCAGCGTCTGGCGCAGGAATCACAAATGCCGCCGGTCTCGACGGTGATGACGCGCATCGCGGTAGCCTCGAACGATCCGGCATTTTCGGCCCCGGAGAAGTTTATTGGTCCGGTTTACGAACCTGAGCTACAGGCGCAGCTTGAAGCCGAATACGGCTGGACGATGAAGCGTGACGGCAAATATCTGCGCCGGGTGGTTCCCTCGCCGACTCCGGTGAGGATTGAGGAGAGCGAGTCGATTGAACGCCTGCTGGGCGAAGGTCATGCGGTGATCTGCTGCGGCGGCGGGGGGATCCCGGTGCTGGAGTGCGGGCGCGGCGCGGAAGCGGTGATCGATAAAGACCTGGCCGCCGCGCTGCTGGCGGAGCAGATTAACGCCGATGGCCTGGTGATCCTCACCGACGCCGATGCGGTATATGAACACTGGGGGACGCCCATGCAGCGACCGATCCGCGAAGCGACGCCGGAAGAGCTCGAGCCTTTTGCCCGCAACGATGGCGCGATGGGGCCGAAAATCGCGGCGGTCAGCGGCTACGTGCGCCGTCGGGGCAAGCGGGCGTGGATTGGCGCGCTGTCGCGCATTGATGACACTCTGGCTGGACTTGCGGGAACGTGTATCAAGCCCTGATGCGTTGGTGAAACTTACCAGCGGCGCACACTGTGAAATATCGTGCGCTTTTCCCCCGGAGGGCGGCGCCTTGTGCGGGCTACGGGGGAGTGCTCTCTGGTAGCCCGGACAGATGCGCAGCGCCGCCTCCGGGAAAGTTCCAGAAGGAGACGGGCATCTGGCGGTTTTTGTAGCCCGGCTAAGGCGCAGCGCGCCGCGAGCCGGGATAATGGGGGGCTGGATTACGCCAGCTGCGCCTGCGCCCAGACGATGCCGCTGGCGTATTCCGGCGGCAGCAGCGGCTTCAACGCTTCCAGCGTCGCGCTCAGGCGGTCGGTATCGCTGTCGGTCAGGTTCAGGTGCCCGACTTTACGACCCGGACGCACCTCTTTGTCATACCAGTGCAGATGCACCAGCGGCAGTTTCAGCCAGTCATAGTTCAGATCGGTACCGATCAGGTTGATCATTACCGACGGGCTGTTTACCACCGGCGGCGGCAGGGGGAGATCGGTGATCGCCCGCAGATGCAGTTCGAACTGGCTAATCGACGCGCCGTTCTGCGTCCAGTGGCCGCTGTTGTGCACGCGCGGCGCCAGTTCGTTAATCAGCAGGCCATCGGCGGTGACGAAACACTCCATCGCCATTACGCCAACGTAGCCCAGCTCATTCATGATCGCCGTCAGCATCTGTTCCGCCTGCGCCTGCTGGCGGGCGTTGGCCTGCGGGAAAGCGACGCTGGCGCGTAAAATACCGTCCTGATGCAGGTTGCGGGTCAGCGGATAGAAGACCGTGCTGCCGTCCCGGGCGCGAGCGCCGACCAGCGACACTTCGCCAGAGAAGTTAATCCCCTGCTCGACGATACACTCGCCGTAGTTATCATCAGGCAGCTGCGCGATTTCGTTTTCCCGCAAACGCCACTGGCCGCGACCGTCGTAGCCGCCGACGCGGCGCTTAACGATAGCCAGCTCGCCGAGACGGGCGAATACCGCTGGCCATTCGTTTTTATCCGCCAGAAGCTGCCACGGCGCGGTAGCGAGCGCCAGCTTATCGAACAGCTGCTTTTGCGTCAGACGGTCGGCGATAATCGGGAAGACATCGCGGTTGACGAAGGCGGAATGACGCGCCAGTTCGCGGGTCAGCGCGGTTTCCGGCCAGCGTTCAATCTCTGCGGTAATCACGCTTTGCTGTACCGGCACCGCTTCCGGGTCGGCTTCCAGACCAACCGGCCAGACCGCAATACCCAGCGGCTCACCGGCCTGACGCAGCATTCGGCCTAGCTGGCCGTTGCCGAGGACGCACACCTGCTTCATGCCGCACCCCGCGGGTCCGGATTATCCAGCACTTCATCGGTTTGCGCCTGACGCCAGGCGCTGAGGCGCTGGAGGAGTTCAGCATCATGTTGGGCGAGGATCTGCGCCGCCAGCAGGGCGGCGTTGGCGGCTCCGGCTTTACCGATCGCCAGCGTGCCAACCGGGATACCGCGCGGCATCTGGACGATGGAGTAGAGACTGTCAACGCCGCTTAACGCTGCGCTCTGAACCGGCACGCCTAACACCGGCACCAGGGTTTTTGCCGCAATCATACCCGGCAGATGTGCCGCGCCGCCCGCACCGGCGATAATCACCTGATAACCGTTCTCTTGCGCGCCTTCGGCGAAGCTGAACAGTTTATCGGGCGTGCGGTGGGCGGAGACCACTTCGACATGGTACGGAACGTTCAGGGCATCAAGGATTTCTGCGGTAAACTGCATGGTAGCCCAGTCGCTTTTGGACCCCATCACGATGGCGATACGCGCCGAATTATTGCGGGAAGACATGCGTCTTAAAACTCCTGTGGGTGTGTTTCACACTGCTTTAGAGGCCACAGAGAATAGCATGAACTGACGGCAAGGAAAACGGTTGCGTACGCATGGCTAGCCGACTTTTGTCTCGTCGGTATTTGATGAAACGCGGCGGTTATGGGCGGCGGTCGCGCTGGCGAAAAAGGTAAAAATCAGCACCAGCCCCCAGGGCAGCATAAGAATACTCATAATCAGCATGTATACCTGCACAAAGCGCTCATCGTGCGGCCGTGTGCAGAGCAGATAAATCGCGTAAAAATAGAGAATCCATAATAAAATGGCGAACCAGACTACGCTCAGCGTTCCAAGATAGGTAAACGCCAGACCAAAAAAGCTGGCCATAATCGGGCCGATGACGGCGATGACCATTCCCCAAATCAGGGGCTGACTCCATTTTTGCATGCTCGTTCCTTGAGAGAGGTTTGCTGGAAAATTAACCTGGCGGGAGCAAGGAAAGACAGCAATTCAGTTGCCTGAGGGGATTTTTCGGAATAGTGCCTGCAGGCTATCAGAAAGGGAAATGAATCAGCTCGACGTCTTCTGGCGTGACTTTGACCATGGAACCTTCGCTGTGCCAGGCGCCGAGCACTACGCGATACGCGGTTTTGCCGTTGGCTTCCAGGGAATGGACGGCAGGGCGGTGCGTATGCCCGTGAATCAGCCACTGGACGTGATGTTTCTCCATGACGTCAACCACCGCCTGCGGATTGACATCCATAATCTCCATCGACTTGCTGCTGTTGGCCGCTTTGCTGTCGGCGCGCATTCTGGCGGCGATACGGCGGCGAATAAACAGCGGCAGGGCCAGAAACAGGCGCTGGATCAAGGGATTGTGGACTTTCGCGCGAAACGCCAGATAGCCCGCGTCGTCGGTGCAGAGGGTATCGCCGTGCATAATCAGCACTTTGCGCCCGTAGAGGTCGAGAAGCTTTTCTTCCGGCAGCAGGATCATGCCGCTTTCGCGGGCAAAGCGCTGACCGACGAGAAAATCGCGGTTGCCGTGGAGGAAGTAGCAGGGGACGCCGGACTCGGCTAACGCGTTGAGCGCAGCGGCAATTTGCCGATGCAGCGGGTTCGGATCGTCATCGCCGATCCAGGCTTCAAACAGGTCGCCGAGGATATACAGGGCGTCCGCCTGGCGGGCTTCCCCGTGTAAAAAACGCAGAAAACCGGCGGTAATCGCCGGTTCTTCCGTTTGCAGATGCAAATCCGCAATAAAAAGCGTCGCCACGAATTATTCGCTGACGGTAACGCTTTTGATCACAACATCTTCTTTCGGCACATCCTGGTGCATGCCGCTGCGGCCGGTGGATACCGCTTTGATCTTGTCGACTACGTCCATACCTTCAACCACTTCTGCGAATACGCAGTAGCCCCAACCCTGCAGGCTTTCGCCGGAGAAGTTCAGGAAGTCGTTATCGGCGACGTTGATGAAGAACTGCGCGGTCGCGGAGTGAGGCGCCTGAGTACGGGCCATCGCCAGCGTACCGCGGGTGTTTTTCAGACCGTTGTTCGCTTCGTTCTGAATGGGGGATTTGGTGGTTTTCTGATTCATGCCCGGCTCAAAACCGCCGCCCTGAATCATGAAGCCGTTGATAACGCGGTGGAAAATAGTGTTGTCGTAAAAACCTTCACGACAGTAGTCCAGGAAGTTTTTAACTGTTTCCGGCGCTTTGTCGTCAAACGTCTTGATTACGATATCGCCATGATTGGTGTGGAAAGTAACCATTTTTGCATCCTGTTCCGATGATTGTGGTGCCTGCACCCGGAGTCGGGTGAGATATAGGGGGCTGTTATAGCATAACCGCAGGATGCGATCACCTTGCATTGTGTGCTGATTCGGGTTTGAATTACGGGTAGAATACCCGGTTTTCAACCACACACGTGTTTACATGGAATCTTCGATGTTAAAAATCTTTAATACAATGACGCGCCAGAAAGAGGAATTTAAACCTATCCATGCCGGGGAAGTCGGCATGTACGTGTGTGGTATTACGGTTTACGATCTCTGTCACATTGGCCATGCTCGTACCTTTGTTGCCTTCGATGTGGTTTCGCGCTACCTGCGTTTCCTGGGGTACAAACTGAAATACGTGAGTAACATTACCGACATCGACGATAAAATCATCAAGCGCGCTAATGAGAACGGCGAGAGCTTTGTGGCGCTGGTCGATCGTATGATCGTCGAGATGCACAAAGATTTCGACGCCTTAAATATTCAGCGCCCGGATATGGAGCCGCGCGCTACCCACCATATTGCGGAAATCATTGAGATTACCGAGCAGCTGATCGCCAAAGGCCACGCATATGTCGCCGATAACGGCGATGTGATGTTCGACGTACCGACCGATCCGAACTACGGTCAGCTGTCGCGTCAGGATCTCGACCAGCTGCAGGCCGGCGCGCGCGTTGATGTTGTCGACGTCAAGCATAACCCGATGGACTTTGTGCTGTGGAAAATGTCGAAAGAGGGCGAGCCGAGCTGGCCGTCGCCGTGGGGCGCGGGCCGTCCGGGCTGGCACATTGAGTGCTCCGCGATGAACTGCAAGCAGCTGGGCAACCATTTTGATATACACGGCGGCGGGTCGGATCTGATGTTCCCGCACCATGAAAACGAAATCGCTCAGTCCACCTGCGCCCACGACGGCGAGTACGTGAATTACTGGATGCACTCCGGGATGGTAATGGTTGACCGCGAGAAAATGTCAAAATCGCTGGGCAACTTCTTCACCGTGCGCGACGTGCTGAAGTTCTATGACGCGGAGACCATCCGCTACTTCCTGATGTCCGGCCACTATCGCAGCCAGCTGAACTACAGCGAAGAGAACTTAAAGCAGGCGCGCTCCGCGCTGGAGCGTCTGTATACGGCGCTGCGCGGAACCGATAAAACCGCAGAGCCGTCCGGCGGCGAGGCGTTTGAAGCGCGCTTTATCGAAGCGATGGATGACGATTTCAACACCCCGGAAGCTTATTCGGTGCTGTTCGATATGGCCCGTGAGGTTAACCGCCTGAAAACCGAAGATGCCGCCGCGGCCAACGCGATGGCGGCGCATATGCGTAAGCTCTCTTCGGTGCTGGGTCTGCTGGAGCAGGAGCCGGACGCCTTCCTGCAGAGCGGCGCGCAGGCGGACGACGGCGAAGTGGCGGAAATCGAGTCTTTGATCCAGCAGCGTCTGGACGCGCGTAAAGCGAAAGACTGGGCGGCGGCGGATGCCGCGCGTGACCGTCTCAACGAGATGGGCATTGTGCTGGAAGATGGCCCGCAGGGTACCACCTGGCGCCGGAAGTAGTCTCATTCTCTCTTTTTGCCGGGGCTATCCCCGGCATTTTTTTGCCCATACTCAGGCCAGTGCATCAGGCGCTGACCATAGGGTCTAATTCCCGGATGGGGATAAATTTAAGGCGCCGGTTGCGGCGCCTTAACTTTTTACTCGGTAACGGTAACGCTCTGCCCTTCAAAGCTGACCGTTTGACCGGCGACGATTTTGCAACGCTTGCGGGTTTCGACCGCGCCGTCGACTTTGACCAGACCGTCGGCAATGGCGATTTTCGCCTGCGCGCCGCTTTCGCTCCAGCCTTCCAGCTTCAGCAGGTCGCAAAGCTCAACGTGCGGGTGTTTGCCTAAAGAAAAATTCGCCATCTCAGGCCTCCTGAATATCGTGATACTCTTCGCACGCCTGCAGCGTGTTCTGAATAAGGGTGGCTACGGTCATCGGGCCGACGCCGCCGGGAACCGGGGTGATGTACGACGCGCGCGCGGCGGCATCTTCATAGACCACATCGCCAACCACTTTGCCGTTTTCCAGGCGGTTAATCCCAACATCGATCACGATCGCGCCTTCTTTAATCCATTCGCCCGGAATAAAGCCCGGTTTACCGACAGCCACGATCAGCAGGTCGGCGTTTTCGACGTGATGACGCAGGTTTTTGGTAAAACGGTGAGTGACGGTGGTGGTGCAGCCAGCCAGCAGCAGCTCCATGCTCATCGGACGCCCAACGATGTTAGAAGCGCCAATGACTACCGCGTTCAGGCCGTAGGTATCGATATTGTAACGCTCAAGCAGCGTGACAATCCCGCGCGGGGTGCACGGACGCAGGCGCGGTGCGCGCTGGCACAGACGACCCACATTATACGGGTGGAAGCCGTCAACGTCTTTGTCCGGCGAAATGCGCTCGAGGACTTTGACATTATCAATGCCGGCGGGCAGCGGCAGCTGAACCAGGATGCCATCAATAGCCTCATCGGCATTCAGCGTGTCGATAAGTTCCAGCAGCTCCGCTTCGCTGGTGGTTTCCGGGAGATCGTACGAGCGGGAGACGAAGCCTACCTCTTCACACGCTTTGCGCTTGCTGCCGACATAAATCTGCGATGCCGGGTTGCTGCCGACCAGCACGACGGCTAACCCTGGAGCACGAAATCCGGCCGCAACGCGGGCCTTCACTTTTTCCGCAACCTCAGAGCGTACCTGCTGCGCAATCGTTTTACCGTCAATAATTTTTGCTGCCATCAGAGAGAGGATTCCATCTGTATCTTTACGAAAGGGGGATGGCGATATTTTGTCAGAAGCCAGCCCCGCTGTCAGTCTTCGTTTAAGATTTTATCTTGCTTTGACGCTGCGGTGGCCTAAAAATGGGCCTGACCGCGCCGCGAATAGCGCAAAAAGGAGCTCGAGAGCCGAAGAAAAGTTAATGTGCAGAAACATAAGGTTGGATAAACTTTATACTGCTTTTGCGGCATAAGCCGCCAGCCTGCACGGGCAAGCGCAGATTCGCGGCAAAATACATTGACTCATCAGGCGTGGACCGTATAATTCCGGCGATTGCACATCATGAAGCTCGCTTCTCAATGCGCCCTTAGCTCAGCTGGATAGAGCAACGGCCTTCTAAGCCGTAGGTCACAGGTTCGAACCCTGTAGGGCGTACCATTTTCTCGTTAAGAATCCTCTTTCCTTACCTTTTTACTTCCTGGAATTAGTGTTTTTCTTTTACTATCCCTATCGAAGTTGACGTAGGTCTAACCGAATCAGAGCTGCACATAAGCCTTTAAAGGGCTCATTTCGTTCCTGGGAGGATGAGGGACTCATAGCCCTCAATCTACCAAAGAAAGAAACGGCAGAGCCAAAAGAGAGATAATACATACTCATTAATGGCGGCAGATTGTATCAATTAGCTACAGCAGTAGGCCTTACGATGATTGAGAGATACCTGGTAAAATAAGCAGATATACTTTAAAATATTTGCGTTAATATATTCATTATTGAATCACACAATATGTCGGGTCGGATCATATAATTGAAGGTGAGCTGAGTGATATAATCGATTTGCTGAATAATTTAATTTGTGATGAAAATTTTTTAACACGCACAGAACGCCTTGATTTGGTCCGGGCTATTGCCGCCATCGGGGCGATAAAAGACGTGTTGCTATACTTTCTCCACAAAAATCCTCGTCGGTTAAAAAGAGTGAAGAAAAGAAAGAAAAGGTTATCGAGCCACGTTTTCCAAACGCTGGCATAGCCTGGAATGACAATGATGAGTCCATCCTACGGGAAGTATTAGACCCTATTCCAACGGAGAAAATAGGCGATCATCTCTTCTGGCTGGCCGAAAAGCTTGGGCGTATTCCTTATAGTATGGCTTGTAAGATAGCTCAGGTGAAAAATTACCTGCTGAATGGAAAGATAGCTTCCGTAAAATTTCAGCTCGGATTCGCGATTCGAAAAATGACGTTCAGCGAATATATTCAAGCTAAAGGTAATGAATAAGCACGGAATAAGATTCGAGCCTTTATGGCCTTATGGCACTTTTGTGTCAAGGATCTGCGAGCAACCTGCAGGTAGGCATAACGATTTCTTGTGACACTACCAAAAAATACTTTCAGAGATATTCGGCACTATTGAGAAAGATCAATATGTTTTTTCCTTCTGCCGGGTAATTTGAGTTGTCCTTTCTCACGAGAGCAATCTTTATGGCCGTTAAACGACTCGGTACCGCCGTGTTAGTATTACTGTGTGCTTTTATAGCCAGCGCTGCTGCCGCTAAAGCACCGCAATTAAATAATGATCAAGTTAAGCAGCAAATTATTGAGGCTTCTATTGCTTCTTATCCTGGCGTTTGCGCTTGTCCGTTTAATCGGGCGAGAAACGGCAGTTCCTGTGGCAGGCGCAGCGCCTGGAGTAAAGCAGGAGGTTATGCGCCAGTTTGTTATAAGAAAGAAGTCACTCAAGAGATGATTAAACGCTGGCGTCAATCCCAAAAAATATAGATATTTATCCCCGCTGGGAACGCAACGTTACCTTGCTCTTGGACCTGGTTTCGGAGAGTCTGGCAACACGCAGACTCTCTGAGAAAAGGGCAGAGGCTCGCTCGTTTTCCCGGCCTCAGGCGCCGGTTTCATTTTTTATTCGCCTGTTAATGTATTCCACGGCCTGAGAGACATCCATAATCCCATTAATCGCGTTAGTCACACCCTGGCCGATAATAATTTCTGCCTGGCGCAGGTTGAAGGGCTTACCCTGCGTTCCCTGCGACTCTCTTATCCCGACCATGCCCTTTTCATTCAATAAATTAAACCATGGATAGAGGTTCAGGACGTTCTGATCGTGACAAATTCCTGACCAGGCGCAATTTCCTCCGAGCAGAACCAGATGACGCGCAATTTCATCGGAATAAAGCCAGCTGAAGAACTGCTCAACCTGTTTTTTCTTTTTGCTGTAGCGGGACATCCCAATGGATCCCCCTCCCAACTGTGGAAGCTGTCCCGGGACTGAAGCATAGCCGATAGTGGGGGCGATAGGGCTATGCGCGACGTCGTTGAACAAATTGAGATACATGATCAACATGGCGAGGTTGCCGCGCTCAAACTGCTTAACGGCGTCACTCCACCATTCTCCTGAGAGATTCACGGCGACGGAGAGCTGTTGCAGGTATTGTTCAAGCGCCGTAGCGGCAAGCGAAGTCTCCAGTTGAACCGGTTCGCCTTCGCAAACCAGACGTCCGCCGAGCGCGTAGTAACGCAGTAGATATTCCGTGGCGATAAGCCCTGAGCTGCCTAAGGTCACCGCCGTGCCCATCGGGCGCAGCCTGTTATCCGGCTGATGCAGGCGACTGAAGAAAGCCGCTAACTCATCAAATTGCGCAAAGTTTTTGGGTAGCGTCAACTCTTTGCCCGTCGTTTCGTAGAACATCCGTTTTAACGTCGCATCTTCAAAGAGATCGCGTCGGTAAAACAGAAGCTGCATACTGGCATCAAAGGGGATGGCCCACGCGGTGCCATTCACTATGCTGAAGTGCTGTCGAATCTGGTCAGAAAAATGAGTCAGCAGCTGCGGCAGCGCAGGGGAAATCGACTCCAGCGGCAATAACGCTTTTTCTGCAAACCAGGGAAAACAGGCCATATCGATGCGCAGGAGATCGTAATAAGGATGCAGATGAAGATGGGAAAGAATTTCAAACACTTCATCATAAGGATAAACCGCAAGATTTACCTTGATACCGGTCTGACGATAAAAGTGAGGTAACAGCTTTTTCAGCGCATCGGTTGAGGGGCTGGGCAAAATTAACATATTCAGCGTCGCCTCGGTCTCAGGCGGCTGGACGGATTGGCCATCTAATGAAAATCCGCTATTTGTCAGAATTCGATGCGTTACCTGTTTTTTAGGCTGGCAAATATGGGAAGCGATGGCGGTACCCAGGCGACCATAGTCCATCTGGTAGTTTGTGACGCCGTCGAAGGCTGCCGGAAGATTATCACTCAACTGCAGTATCGGCGGACAGGGCTGCGCGCTACCAAACCAGGCTGCCTGCGTCACGGCTCGCGTTTTATCACTATCCTGAGTGATGAAAATATCGGGGGGAACCCCGCGGAAAAAATCAAACGCTACGGTGTTAGACTCGCCCGCCTGCGAGGATAACACGGTGAGCTTAGCCTGCGGACTGACTGTCCGGCAGGTCTCCTGTATCGCCTGAATAAAACATGCGCTATGAGCATATTCAAGGGGTTCGCAGAAGATACCGATATGGCCCGGCCGCTGCGCGAGCGCTCTTCTCGCAAGGTGTTCACCCGCAGTGACGTAATCGAGGCTGAAATAGTTGTCAGCTCCGGTAGGTTGCCGGTATGCAAAAAGGATCTGTTCCGCGGGCAGCTTGAGCATTTCATAATAAGGTTGGCTATTGCTCAGGCAGCTGACGGTAACAATGGTCTGGTAAGATTTTGCCGCCAGCGTTTGCAGAATCTCCAGTTCCAGGTTGGGCAGATCGTTGGTCAGGTAAAGATCCAGCGGTTCGCTTAATGATGGCTGACAGACCTGATTTAAGCCCCGGTAAAGCTGGTAATACTGCTCCGCATTAATGTCTGGCAGCAGTAGCGCCACCCCTTGGCTTTTACTGGCTCTTAACGATTGCGCCTGAGCATTTAACTGATAGCCCACTTCCTTAGCCGCTCGTTGAACCGCTTCAATCTTCTCAACGCTGACATTTCCTCTGCCATTAAGTACGTTCGAGACAGTGCCGTGTGATACACCGGCTAGCTTTGCTATGTCTTTGATTGTCGGCATATTTTAATCCTTACCCTCATACGTTGATGCTAGCACGGCATACATCTGAAAACTATCGTTGCCGGTATTATTTGAACGTTACAAAATAAATTTGTGTGATTTATAGACATTAAGAATATTAATCTTTTCTCGCTTGAGATGATTAACCATATGGTAATAATGGCAATTTATTGAAATTTAAGATGAATTAAGTAAGTTTTTGAAGGAGATCACTTCTGGGGTAAAAGATTGTTGTTCCGGTTAAATGGCAGAATCATAATTGACACGTTCCAATTACGTTTGATTACATTTCTGATGATAAAAACAGCAACCTGTTAGTGATAAGAGGAAATCATGAAGATCCATTTTCTGGGAACGGCAGCGTCTGAAGGGATACCTAACCCGTTTTGCCGCTGCGAGCACTGTCAGCAAGCCCGTATACGTAAGGGAAAAGACATTCGTACACACTCTTCCGCGATTATTGATGATCAACTGTTGATTGACGTCGCGCCGGAATTTAGCCAGCAGCTGCTGCGCGACGGCATGGACGCAACTGAAATCAGGTCGCTTCTGTTTACCCATACTCATCCCGATCATTTCAACGTCGGCGATCTTTTCAGCCGAATGGAGGGTTACGGATTTGAGATTAACCATCCGCTGAATATCTTTGGTAACGATCGTGCGATTAACGGTGCGGCAGAGGTTTTGCCGGGCTATAGCGCAGAGCGCTTTGCCTTTCATTGCCTGGTGCCCTTCGTCACCGTAGAAACCCGTGGTTATCGGATAACTCCGCTGCTGGCTAACCATGCTAAATGGGAGCTTTGTTATACCTGGTTTATCGAAAAAGAGGGCCAGTCAATTTTTTACGGTCATGACTCTGGCTGGTTTCCTGAGCTCACCTGGCAGTGGCTGGAAGGTAAAAAAATCGATCTGGCCGTTCTGGAGTGTACTTACGGCTTTAATGGAGAAAACCGTACCAATAACCATATGAGTCTGGAAACGGTGTTCGCTGCCAGAGACAGACTGGCGGAACTGGGCTGCCTGAAGAAAACAAGTCAACTTGTCGTCTCGCATATTTCACACAGCGGCGGTCTCCTGCACGATGAGCTAGTAGCAGCATGTGAAAAAGAGAACATTCTTGTCGCCTGGGACGGGCTTAACCTGAGCATTAACCAATAAAGGATATGCAATATGGACCTTAATAAAACACCACGCCTGTTAATTATGATGTTCATACAGTACTTTATGCAGGGCGCCTGGAATATGACCATGGGGCTGGTATTAAGTACCTATGGAATGGCGACCATAATCGGCTCATCCTATGCCTTGCTCGGATTAGCGACAATTATTTCACCGTTATTTATTGGTATGGTGGCCGATCGCTTCTTTGCATCACAAAAGGTCATGGCGATCCTGCACTTAGTCAATGCTGGCGTTCTGCTGTTTGTTCCGCAATTTATTGAAGCACAAAATACCGGCATGACGCTGACCATGATTTTCCTGGTCGGTCTGCTGTTTTATCCGACAACGGCGCTGGCTAACAGTATCAGTTTCAGCCATATCAATGGGGTTAAATATTTCCCATTCATCCGCGTTTTTGGCACCTTCGGCTTTATGGCAATCGGCTTTATCATTGGTGAAATGGGATATTCCGGCAACACAGTTACCTGGTATATTGCGGCAGCTTCCGGCGCCGTCCTGGGCTTATATTGCTTCACATTGCCGAATACGCCGCCAAAAGCAAAAGGAAACGCTTTTGCGCTGCGCGATCTGTTATGTCTCGATGCTCTGGCACTCTTCAAAGATCGTAGCTTCAGCGTGCTGATGCTGAGTATCTTTGTCTTAATGATCCCCAAAACTGCATATTCCGCCTATATTCCGGTCTTTTTAAAAGCGCTGGGGTTCGATAATGCCGCATCAATGATGCAGATCGGGATTGCCTGCGAAGTGATTTTTATGTTCCTGCTGTCGTTCTTCTTACTAAAAGCCGGCTTTAAAATCACGCTGATGCTGGGGGCCGTTTGCTGGATCATCCGCACGCTGTTGTTTGCTCATGCCTCGCTGGATGCCAACATGATGTTTGTGCTGATCGGCCTGATGTTACAGGGATTCTGCTGGGACTTTTTCTTTACCGTCGGCGATATTTATGTTGACCGCAAAGCCGCGCCAGAGATCAAAGCGCAGGCGCAAAGCTTGAGATTTATCGTCTCCAACGGCGTCGGGCTGCTGTTTGCTTCTACCGTTTGCGGGCAGATTTTTAACACTACCGTGACTGAGCAAGGGCCGGAAGCGTTACCGCAATGGGAAACATTCTGGTTAGTTTCAGCCGGTGTGGCCGCGGTAGTGAGCGTCTTCTTCCTGATTTTCTTCCGCGACGATCTGTCAAAACGCAAAACGGATCTCGAATTGAAGAAAGCGAATTCCTGATTGATAACGGATCTTTCATTAAGGTAAAGATATGAATAATCTGGCCGCCACGATCGTCGATCACGGATGGTTTCCGTTATTGACCATCGTCAAAATCAGCATTGCGTTTATTCTGGGAGGCATCATTGGCCTGGAAAGAGAATCGAAAGGGAAACCTGTCGGATTCAAAACCTGTGTCATTTTATCTGTCGCCAGCTGTGTGTTAACCATCGTTTCAATACAGTCGGCGGAATACTATGCTGAAATTTCGATGAACATCCGTAGCGATCCGATGCGCCTGGCGGCCCAGATTATCAGCGGCGTCGGTTTTCTGGGGGCGGGAGTGATTCTACATCGCCACGACGATGCTATTTCAGGCCTGACGACGGCGGCCATTGTCTGGGCATCAGCCGGGATTGGAATTACCTGCGGCGCCGGTTTTTATTTTCATGCTTTTTTCGCCACGGGTTTGTTCTTATTGGCGATAAAATTAAGCCCATTCATTATATTCCTGCAAACTAAAAATCAGTTCCCTGGAAAAGTGAAAGTACGGGTGGTTCTTGATGAACGAGGGGCCCTTGAAAAGCTGATAAGCCGTATTCATCAGCAAAAAAATATTATCGAGAATATTACGATTAGAGACATTAAAAAGGGAAAGATTGAGGTTAATTTAAAAATGGTTGTTCGCCAGAAAATGACCTTACCTGACTTATACCACGATCTGTCTCATGTTGAGCATGTCTACGCGCTCGCTCTTGAACATTGATTAGTATAAAAATGTGGATTATGTGGCCGCTTGTTCTCTTTTATGTTGGCGGTACCAATACACCCGATATCGGGTGTATTGGTAAGCGTAATGATAGTGAAAATGAAGAATTAAAATGATTAATGATATAATTTAGCGTCAGCCCAGGACTTTACAATTCTCTGATGATGATTTCCTCAAGTTGTTCGATGCTTATCTTCCTAATTTGTTCACATGAGAGAGATGGTCTGATAAGCCGGAGATGCATACTGTCGTTAACAATTATTATCAATGGTTTCTCATTGCTACTGCGAATAATATCCAGAATCGAACATATTTTCCACATTGTCATTATACCTGTAGTTGCTAAAACTAGTTTTTAATTTATATCATACAGCCTTGAGTAAAATGATAGCCTATATCATCTCCGGGATGAGGAGAGGGATGCGTCCTGATATAATATCTACCAGCAACTTGGTTGAGTATTATTCGATCCTTTTTTTGCCACTTATTATTATTTTGATTTAAAGTAAATAAAGTTGAGCCATTAACCAAATGGCTTAATACCCATTGTCTGTTTCTGCAAACTCCTGGTTTAATGATGCCATCTGACTCGCGGTGGATATATAATTCCACGAGTAGAACTTGGCTATCATTGTACCTTGCGCCTGCAATAAGGAATTTGGCCCAGCGATAACTATACATAATCCTCTCTTGATTCTTAATGTTTATTTGGCTGTAAATCTACGAAGTATTTTCTTTGAGTGACTGAATACTGCTGTTCTCAAATATATAGGCAAGAAAAAAATAATTCAATCGCAGGTTAATTTCTTAGTGATTATAAATGCAAAGATTTTAATGTATTAATTTTTAGTTTTTTATAATTCGCTTTAAACTCTAAGAGATTTTTTATGCGAAAATTTAAAGGTTTTTTATTGCCATTTAAGCACTGTGAAATATTATTTTTTAATGCTATGTGTGTTTTTGTATTATTAGTTGTTTCTGAATTTGTTGAATGTTTTTTTATTGTTTCATCGGCGATGATTAATATGATGTTGTACACATAATTAACATAAAATGATTGTTCTTATAACATTCCTCATTGTGTTTATTGATACTATTGGTTTATTAATACGATACCTCTTTACTCATTCCTGTATCGTCAACAGGGGGACAGGAGGCTAATTATATCAGGGATCTGAATGCATACGCCTGACTGTTGGGTAGCATACCTCTCGAGACCTGGTATGATGTGTTTACAAGACTTCAATTTCCCCGGGATGCTACAGGGCTCAACACGTTCAGAGCTTGTCTTACCGCAGCATACTCAGGTATTCACAGGATGCAGAATAATTATGAAGTACTTAATTGAAAACAAACTGATTTATAATGCTGAGTCTGGTGAGCTTATTCGTATTGATATTGGCGTAACGGATAAGCACCAATTAACGAAAACGGCCAATCATATTCTGGCCATACTGATTGAATCCCACGGTGAGATTGTTCCTCGGCAAAGCCTGTTAGAGAGGGTGTGGGAGTCTCGTGGGCTCGAAGCTTCAAATTCATCTTTAAACCAATATATTAGTATTCTCAGAAAGAAACTATCATCCCTGACGGGAACAGAGAATATTATTTTGACAAATCCAGGCGTTGGCTTTTATCTGTCTGCAGATATCAAAATTAAACTATGCAATGAAGTCAGCAACGGGCTATCTCCTCCACGGCGAACCCGTTACCACTGGTTTAGTTATCTGATACGTGGAGGTATTTTAGCACTAATCCCCAGCCTTTTTTTTATTTTGCTTGCTAAATATGAAGTTGTTGTTCCATCTATTCGTTTGAAAGAGTCCGACAATCTGACTCGTATCGGCAACTGTCAATTAAAATCGTCTGTTCCCATCCCCGAGAGAATGCAGGAAAAAGTTCTTAATCTAATGGAGATGCATCATCCTGGGCTGCTTGAACACTGTCAAAGTAGTCCGGCCAGACTAATCGTTTATGTCCAAAGAAGTGTCCTTCATGGTAAATCTGGCGCCGTTTTTACATCATTTTGCCCTGTGAATAGCATAAGCCATAAGACGCTCTATTGTCATAATTTTTACGCTAATCAGTGGAGGCAGCATGACTAAGAATAAATTCTACCTGTGCTTTGTTTTTTTGTTCTGCGCGGTCTTCGCTCTGATTATTTATCTACTGATTTTACTGAATAAGAAAAATAAAATTAAAACATGTGAGGCAAATGTTTACTTTACTATTTCATCATTGAACGATTCATACACTTTTGACGGCCATGTTTTATTTGATATGAGCAATAATAGTGGCTATGTTTCTTTGTCTGGAAAGATAGTCGATGGTGATGAATCGTACTATCTTTCGCAGGATATAGCCTTTGATTATATGGCCGATGGTGAGGGACGATACAAAATATTACCGGGTGATAAAATCGATAATAGATATGGAAGTATTCCTGATGATCTCATTATACCTATTTATGATATCATGGGATTGTCCGGAAAATCACCCATCTTTATTTTTACCCGGAACAGGGACTACATTGTCTGGGGAACGCTCAATTCACCGGTGATGACCTGCGTATTTACTATGGATAGATAAACGCCATATATTTGTTCTGATGTGACTTACGGGTTAATTCCCGGCGACCGGAGCCGCCGGAAACGGCATTACTTCGTTGCGCCCTCAAGGATAACCTTGTCGTTCTCCCCACGGGTGATGCTCTGCTGATGAAGGCTGTCGGCGAGCATTACGTCATTGACGGCGAAAAATTCCCAGGCCTGCGGCGTGTTGGCGAAGGTTACCTCATCGAACTGACTGTCGTGCAGGAAAGAGATATTGGTTGCTTTGGTGTTACGGAAGCTGACGTTGGAAAAACGCAGATTCTGATGATAGGCATCGCGAGAATAGTGAATACCAAACGACTCCGCCATTTCGGCTACCGTCATGCCGTCAATCAGGATGCTGTGCTTAGCCGAAGTACCATCGACGGTCACATCCTGCACCTGAACGTCGCGGAACTGAGCGGGCTCGTCGGCAGGGGTCGTATCATTTACGTCGGCGCTGTATTTGATAGTAAAAACAAACGGCTCTTTGGCGATATCTTTCATCGCGTTATGACGGAACAGCACCTCCCGCACGCCACCGCCATAGTAGGGGCGGCTCTTCATGCGCAGGCCAACGTCGGTCATATACATGACGTTATCCTCGGCGCGAACGTTTTCGATCCACGCGCCGGTATGGCTACCCGTCACCACGGCGCCGTGGCCTTTACGGAAATAGTTATTAAAAATCCACGCCGCGCTTTGCGGCTGCTGATGAAACGTTTTCGCGCCTTTACCAAACCCGGCGGCAAAATTAACGCAATCATCTCCGGTATCAAAGAAGTTATTGAAGACCAACGCGTTTTTGCTATTGCCGAACTCGACGCCGTCGGCGTTATTGCCGTCAAAGGTCTGATGCACAAGCCCATTCAGGGTAATATTTTCTGACTCCAGCACCATCACCCCGTGGAAAGCGGGATTACGAATAGTCAGTCCGGCAAGGTAGAGATTTTGCACGCCGCGCAAGGTCATCAGGCTGGAGCGGCGGTTTTTATAGGCGCTATTGTTTTCAATCCCTTCCGCGATAGCCGCTTCGGTCTGATGCTTTGCCAGAATACCGTCCGCGCCGACTTTTTTGGCATTGCTGGCCCGGTACTGCGGCAGCGCGTTGCCCAATTCGTCGCTAATTGTCGCATCGCCGCCGCTTTTGACGCCGCGGGTCCAGCCGTTGCCGTCAATCGTGCCTTTCCCAACGATGCGAATATTACGAAACGTTCCGGCCGGAGACTCGCCCTTATCGTCCGCGCCCAGCACGTTAATTAATGATGGCGGGCGGCGAGGCTGCGGATGATCGCTATAGGGATAGAGGTAATAGCCTTTATCAAGCGGATACTGGGCCGGATCGTCCGAACCCAGCAGGGTGGCGCCAGCCGCAATCTCCAGGGTTATATCGCTGTGCAGGAACAACGCGCCAGTTTTGAATTCGCCGCCGGAAATCAGCACCTTGCAGCCCTGAGGATAGTGCGTGACGGTACAGCTATCAATGGCCCGCTGCAGCGCCTGGGTATTCAGCGTGGTGCCGTCACCCTTCGCGCCGAATGTGCTGGCTTCGATGACGTGCGGCGTTTTGCGGGTTTGCGCTTTAACCACTGCGCTGTCCGGAGATTCCTGGCCATTGGCGTAGACCGCGCGCACCGTAAAGGCATACTCCGTATCCGGCTGCAGGTTGGTGGCCGTGAAGCTGCGCAGATCGATTTTCTGCTGCCAGCCGTCGCTGGCGATCCGCTGATAGAAGTTATCAATATAGGGCTTTGCCGGGGAAAAATGGTTTTGATTTTCACGCGCCAGGCCCAGCCGCTTGCCTTGACGATAGACGGCGTAGTCCACCACCTGCTCGGTCTCAGACTCCGGTTTTTCCCAGACCAGCACCAGGCTGTTTTCATCGGCAGACAGTATCGGAACCATGACATTTTGTGGCGCGGAGGCGGGCGCATCGTGCTGGTTATCGACAGTTCCGCCGCTGTCATTACAGCCGCCTGCGAGCCCGGCTAGTGCGATTGCCAACGCCAGCATGCCGCGTGCAGGTCTGAAGGTATTGCGCATAGATTTTCCTTAATGTCATATTTTATGGGAAAATAAAATTAAAATTCATTTAAAATAAAACATCATTTTATATTTATGTGGGAAAATAAACGCGAGTCAGTTCAATCTTTCATCAGGCGAAAAAAAACTTAATCGGATAAGCAAAGGCGGACCTCACCGCCCAGCTTCCCTTCTACTGCTGAGAATCATCGATACGATAGCCGCACGAAGTCGGTACGATATGGGCAAACCCCGACCCGCCAAGATGCATACCGGCAATCAGCAGGTTTTCGCTGGCGGCCTGGGCGAGAATCGCTTCCCGCGTCGCTCTGGCCTGTACGGGATCGCAATCAAAAGCGATAGCGGCGGCGGGTCGCGCGGCCTGAATATGCGGAAAGTGGACGATATCGCCCCAAATCAGCAGGCTTTGCCCGGCGGCGTCAATGCGAAACCCGCTATGGCCCGGCGTATGTCCGGGTAGCCAGACCGGATGGATACCCGCGACGACTTCGCGATCCTCCAGAAACCCGAGGCGCCGGGACCACGCGTCCAGGGTGCGGCGGGCGAGAGAGAAGTTTCGCTGCCCGCGCTCATTAGCCCGTCTTAACATGACGTCATCCTGCCAGTACTCCGCTTCCAGAGGATGCAGATGAAGACGAGCGTTGGGATAGCGCGGCGCGCCGTTGGCATCCAGCAGGCCGCCGATATGATCCGGGTGAGCGTGGGTCAGCAGGACGGTATCAACGTCGTCTGGCGCACTTCCCGCCGCCCGCAGACTGGTTTCCAGCACGCCGCCTCCCGTCCCCGCGTCGATCAGAATCGTTCTTCCCCGGCCGCGGATAAGATAGCCATTAATGTCAATAGTGCCGGGGTCGATGACGCCCGCATCGCGCTGGATTTGTGCGGCATCGCCGCTATCGATGCCGGACAGCAGCGCCAGGCCGGCGGCCATGCTGCCGTCGCTAAGGGCAGTCACCTGAAAATCGCCAATCTGGCGGGTGACAAAAGATGAATTGCGCATAAAAACCTCTTAGCGTGATGCTGGCTGTTTTTCAGCCGGGCTTTGCAGCTGACCGGCCATGGGTTCATAGATCCAGGCTTTTTCCCGTCCCGCAAGTAGCATCGCCTCCCGGCGCGGCAGAACGTATACCACGCGCAGCGACGGGTTATTATCCAGCCCGGCGGCCGGAAGTCTTGTCGGCTGATACCCCAGCTCCGAGTCCACAAAGTCCAGCGGCTCCGGGCTCAGCAGCAAAACATCCTCCTCAGAGACGGCAGGGAACACCCCGCTGTACCGATACAGGTTTCGCCGCCAGTCGCGAATATGCGCCTGCCAGCGCGCAAAGTCGCCGCCGCCTTTATGGCGATACGCTTCACTGGCGATGGTGTCAGCATCATGGATAGTATGGATGGCAAGATAGACCGGGCAGCCGGAGGAGAGCGCCCGGAAGCGCTGCGAAGCGCGGAACCCGCTGACGGATACCAGCGCCGGCAGCTTGTGCTGGCTGTAAAATCGATTCCAGCCGGCTTCGCTTTCCGGGTCGGCGTAGCTGCACTCAACGATATATAACATGGGCTGACCTCTGCATGATGGCGTGATGATATTGACGTTTGATCATGCTACGTTGTGTATTGAGCGCTCTGAAACGATATTATTTCATCCCTCAATGACATTTTGTCATTAATGCAAAATCCAGCAGAGGTGGTCATCGTGCGAAAAAAACTCCCCAGCAGCGCCTCTTTGCAGGCTTTTGAGGCTGCCGCCAGGCACGGTAACTTTGCCCGCGCGGCGGAAGAACTGTCGCTTACCGAAGGGGCGATCAGTCGGCAAATCGCCCGTCTGGAATCGCTGTTGAACTGCAGGCTGTTTGAGCGGACGGGGAGCCGGGTACGGCTGAATCCTAACGGCGCGCGCTATGCGCACCATGTGCGCGAAACGCTGGAGCGCCTTGAACGGGACACTCAATATCTGATGGGGGCCGCGGACGGCAGCCGAAGCCTGGAAATCGCCGCGCCGCCGACCTTCGCCAGCCGCTGGCTCATTCCCCGGCTGGGGGATTTTCAGCACCGGCATCCGGATATCACGCTGAATATCGCGGTCAGAACCGACCCGTTTATCCTCACCGGCAGCGGTTTTGACGCGGCGCTTCACTTTGAACACCCCGCCTGGGCCGGAATGCGTATGCAGTTTCTGTTTGAAGAGAGGCTGGTACCGGTATGCCACGCCGGGCTACTCACGGAAGAAGATCTCGTCAGCCAACTGAACGCGCTGCCGCGAATTCATCGACGGCAGAATCCCGACGCCTGGCAGCGCTATGCTGAAGAGTGCGGGATCGTGCTGGATAATCCGGCGCAGGGGGGGCGCTACGATCTGCATGAGATGGCGATAGCCGCCGCGCTGGCCGGGCAGGGCGTTGCGCTGGTGCCCCATGTGTACGTCGAAAACGCGATCGAAAACGGGCTACTGGCTGCGCCCTGGCCGCAGGCCCGCAGCCTGAGCAAGCGCTTTTGCCTGGTGAAGCCGCTGGAAAACGGCGTCAATGAGTCGGCGCTACGGGCGTTCGAGCAGTGGCTGTTGACGCAATAAGGCCCGGGCAGGGCCTTATTGGCATTAAGCGCAGCCTCAGGCGTGGGATAAAAGCGGGAACATCAGCTTATTCTCTTTGAAAATATTTTCTTTTTGCTCGTAGATAAACAGAATATCTTCGCCTTCGATTTTCTCATACTCGCCGGTCCGATTCTCTTTGGGGGTAAAGCCGAGGATAGCCTGGTACGTATTGTCATCGGCGAGCTGGTTGACAATGGACGACAGGGAGCGGCCACTGTCGCAGAAAATATCAAAACAGATCAGCGCCGGACCGTTTTGCATCGCAATCGCGATCGCCTGGTTTTTCTCGGAATAATAGACGAAGTGCTGCATAAAGGCGGAGCAGTAGAACATCAATAAACCGAAGTTATTCTGCACCCGCAGCTGCGAAAACGGATTCGATTTTTGGTAATACTGCTGCAATAGCGCAACGTCTTCCGGCCGATCCATATCGAGCTTGCGGAAATCGCCCGCTGCCGGTACTACCGGCATAATATACTGATGCTCGTCGGTGCGCTCGAAGCCGAATTTCGGGTAAAAATCAACGGTTGTCGGGTTAGCGAACAGGAAGAAGGCGTCGGCTTTATCATGCCAGTCCGCCAAAATCTCATTCACAAGCTGCCCGGCGAGGCCCCGATTGCGATGATCGATATCGGTCATTACGGTGCCGATTTGGATATAGCGGCGGGGTTCGCCCTGCCAGATCAGGTCGATAATATTGGCGGAGGCGTTAGCAATCACTTTATTGTTGCTGACCAGGGCGTAGGGAATATAGGCGTCGGTCCAGTAGCCTTTGCGGTACCACTCTTTAAAGGAGAGATCGAAGGTTTTAATCGCCAGGTCAATGAAGCTCTTTCTTAACGCGTCATCGTGCACAATTTGCTTAACTAATTTCCAGGTCATCGTCGACATTCCTTACGCTGCGGGTGAGGCACTGTTTTCGGCCATCTGTTCGGCGGTCCGATCTCTGTCGGGCGACCTAAAAATAGCATATCCCCGCGGATGGGCGACGATTGTCGCGCCTAAGCCTTGCTCAGGTCACACAATCCGGGAAAATCGCGCGAAAAAGGGTAAGCTTTCGCACGCTTAAGAAACGTCGCTGTGAGGCAAAAAAACGCCTTTAGCAAATGAAAATTTGCCAGTCATCAAAAACGAAGATGAATATATTGCGTTCATGGTCATGACCCCTATCATTAATAGGTAGGGTAAATGTGATATCATCGCGCCTTTCCCGTTTCGTCCTGGGGCTCTTTTTTATGCAACAACCTGTTGTTCGCGTTGGAGAATGGCTGGTTACTCCCTCTGTTAACCAAATTAGCCGCAAGGGGCGTCAGCTAACTCTCGAACCGCGCTTAATCGATCTTCTGGTTTTCTTTGCCCGTCATCCTGGGGAAGTACTCAGCCGGGATGAGCTCATCGATAATGTCTGGACCCGCAACGTTGTCACCAGCCATGTCGTCACGCAAAGCGTCTCTGAGCTACGTAAGTCGCTGAAAGATGGCGACGACGGCAGCCTTGAATATATCGCGACCGTACCCAAGCGAGGCTATAAGCTAACGGTGCCGGTGATCTGGTGTACGGAAGAGGGGGAAGAACTGACGCCGGTTATCCCGGCAGAAACGCCGACGGTCGCCGTGGACGCGCCATCGGTTTCCTCGCAGCCTGAGGCGGCTGCGCCAGAGATGGCGCCGGTGGTAAAGCCGGAAAAACGCAAGCGGCTGAGTACGTTTATCGTCTGGGGCCTGTTTCTGCTGGCCCTCGCGAGCTGCGTGGCGCTGGTGGCGTTATCGACCCTCGAGTCGCGCCCGCCGGTCACGAAAACGCGGCTGCTGCTCAACCCGCGCGATGTTGATATTCACCTGCTCAGCGGCAGCGCCTGCAACAACTGGTCATCGCAGCACTCCTATGCCATTGGTCTCGGGAGCCTGATTACCACCTCGCTGAACACCTTCTCCACCTTTATGGTGCACGATAAAACCAACTACAACATCAATGAGCCGAGCAGCTCCGGTAAAACCCTGACCATTGAGTTCGTCAACCAGCGGCACTACCGCGCGCAGCAGTGCTTTATGTCGGTGAAGGTGGTGGATAACGCCGACGGTTCGACCATGATGGATAAGCGTTACTTTGTCACCAGCGACAACCAGCTGTCGATTCAGAACGACCTGCTGAGCAGCCTGTCTGAGGCGCTGAAGCAGCCGTGGCCGGCGCGGATGCAGGAGATGTTAAAGCAATATCAGCCGTCGCAAAGTATCGCGCTTACCCATTTCTATCAGGCGCATCAGCTATTAATGAATGGAGACGTCGATTCACTCGGAAAAGCCAGTAGCCTGCTTGCCGACGTGAATAAACAGTCGCCGGACTTTACCTATGCCTGGGCGGAAAAAGCGCTGGTGGACGTATTACGCCATTCTCAGCAGCCGCTGGATGATAAACAGCTTGCCGATCTTTACAGCGAAATAACCCGGGTGGGTAATATGCCGGGGATTAAAGACATGGCAATATTTTATCAGATTAAAACGGTAGATATGCTGGGCAAAGGCAAAGTCGATGAAGCCTACAGCGCGATTAATACCGGCATTGACCTGGAAATGTCGTGGATGAATTATGTGCTGCTGGGTAAGGTCTACGAAATGAAAGGGCAGAACCGGGAAGCTGCCGATGCTTACCTGACGGCGTTTAATTTACGTCCGGGTGAGAATACATTTTACTGGATTGAAAACGCGGTATTTCAGACCTCGGTGACCCGCGTGGTTCCGTATCTCGATAACTTCCTCGCTTCAGAATAAGTAAACCCTCATCATGGTCATGGTTTTGGCCGTGGTGAGGTTAAACTTATGTTTCTCATGAGCGCCTCTGTTGTTATATTTTATATCCTTTTCTTGCTTGTTTTTAACACATCTTCAACACGAAATTGTGTTCGTAAATGCATGTAATTTATTAATATTTATCTTTTCCTGACCTCAACATGTCATCCTGATATGTTGCGCGAAAAAGGTCAAAATATCATTTGTCTGATGTTTGCAGTTATTTCACTTTATCTTTAGGACTTATCTCGTACTAATCCGTAATCTGATTGGCAGTTGGTCGGGTCAATAAAAGGTTCATCATCATGATCTGTACCTCCCAAATAAACTTAGGAGAAAAGCAAACATGAGTTCTGCCAAGAAGATCGGGCTATTTGCCTGTACCGGCGTGGTAGCCGGTAATATGATGGGGAGCGGTATTGCATTATTACCTGCGAACCTGGCGAGTATCGGTTCTATCGCCATTTGGGGTTGGGTAATATCTATTATTGGCGCGATGTCGCTGGCTTATGTATATGCCCGTCTGGCGACCAAAAACCCGCAGCAGGGTGGCCCCATCGCCTACGCCGGCGAAATATCTCCGGCGTTCGGTTTCCAGACCGGTGTGCTTTATTATCACGCTAACTGGATCGGCAATCTGGCAATCGGCATTACCGCCGTCTCTTATTTATCAACATTCTTCCCTATTTTAAATAACCCGGTACCGGCAGGTATTGCCTGTATTGCCATCGTGTGGATATTCACCTTCGTGAATATGCTCGGCGGTACCTGGGTAAGCCGCCTGACGACTATTGGTCTGGTGCTGGTGCTTATTCCGGTCGTGATGACCGCGGTGGTCGGCTGGCACTGGTTTGACGTTGCCACCTATCAGGCAAACTGGAACACCTCAGCCACGACGGATAGCCATGCGGTGGTGAAAAGTATCCTTCTCTGTCTGTGGGCCTTTGTCGGGGTAGAATCTGCCGCCGTCAGTACTGGGATGGTGAAAAACCCGAAACGTACCGTACCGCTGGCCACCATGCTGGGGACCGCGCTGGCGGGTATCGTGTATATCGCCGCGACCCAGGTCATCGCCGGTATGTACCCTGCGTCTGAGATGGCCGCGTCCGGCGCGCCGTTTGCTATCAGCGCATCGACTATCCTTGGCGGCTGGGCTGCGCCGATGGTGTCGGCCTTTACCGCCTTTGCCTGCCTGACTTCTCTCGGTTCGTGGATGATGCTGGTCGGCCAGGCCGGCGTGCGCGCCGCTAACGACGGCAACTTCCCGAAAATCTACGGTGAACTGGATAAAAACGGCAACCCGAAAAAAGGCCTGCTGCTGGCCGCGGTGAAAATGACCGTCCTGATGGTGCTGATCACCCTGATGAACTCCACCGGCGGGAAAGCCTCCGACCTGTTCGGCGAGCTGACCGGTATCGCGGTTCTGCTGACCATGCTGCCTTACTTCTACTCCTGCGTTGACCTGATTCGCTTCGAAGGCATTAACGTCCGCAACTTCGTCAGCCTGATTTGCTCCGTCCTCGGCTGCGGGTTCTGTTTCATCGCCCTGATGGGGGCAAGCTCCTTCGAACTGGCCGGCACCTTTATCGTCAGCCTGATCATCCTGATGTTCTACGGCCGCAAAATGCACCAGCGTCAGAGTAACGACGGCTCCGCTGATAGCAGCACCGCCAGCGCGCATTAATCCGTAACCCTATTCCTGAGGCTCCTTCCATCACCTGTCACGACGTGGCGGGAGGGGCTTTCTTTATCTGGAGATTTGACTATGAACGTTATCGCAATCATGAATCACATGGGTGTTTACTTCAAAGAAGAGCCCATCCGTGAGCTGCATCGCGCCCTCGAACGCCTGGACTTCCGTATTGTCTACCCGAACGACCGTGACGACTTATTAAAACTGATCGAAAACAATGCGCGTCTGTGCGGCGTGATCTTCGACTGGGATAAATACAATCTCGAACTGTGCGAAGACATCAGCAAAATGAACGAATATATGCCGCTGTACGCCTTTGCGAATACTTACTCAACGCTGGACGTGAGCCTCAACGATCTGCGCATGCAGGTTCGCTTCTTCGAATATGCGCTGGGCGCGGCGGAAGATATTGCGAACAAAATCAAACAGAATACCGACGAGTATATCGACACCATTCTGCCGCCGCTGACCAAAGCGCTGTTTAAATACGTGCGTGAAGGCAAATATACCTTCTGTACCCCAGGCCACATGGGCGGTACCGCGTTCCAGAAAAGCCCGGTCGGCAGCATCTTCTACGATTTCTTTGGTTCCAATACCATGAAATCCGATATCTCGATTTCAGTTTCTGAACTCGGTTCCCTGCTGGATCACAGCGGCCCGCATAAAGAAGCGGAAGAGTACATCGCCCGCGTCTTCAACGCAGAACGCAGCTACATGGTGACCAACGGCACCTCTACCGCCAACAAAATCGTCGGTATGTATTCCGCCCCGGCCGGTAGCACCGTGCTGATTGACCGTAACTGCCATAAATCGCTGACCCATCTGATGATGATGAGCGACATTACGCCAATCTACTTCCGCCCGACCCGTAACGCTTACGGCATCCTCGGCGGTATCCCGCAGAGCGAATTCCAGCACGCGACCATCGCGAAGCGCGTGAAAGAAACCCCGAACGCGACCTGGCCGGTGCACGCGGTGATCACCAACTCCACCTATGATGGCCTGCTGTACAACACGGACTACATCAAGAAAACCCTGGATGTGAAATCCATCCACTTTGACTCCGCGTGGGTGCCTTACACCAACTTCTCGCCGATTTATGAAGGCAAATGCGGGATGAGCGGCGGCCGCGTCGAAGGGAAAGTGATTTACGAAACCCAGTCCACGCACAAACTGCTGGCGGCGTTTTCTCAGGCATCAATGATTCATGTTAAAGGCGACGTAAACGAAGAAACCTTTAACGAAGCCTACATGATGCACACCACCACTTCTCCGCACTACGGCGTGGTGGCCTCGACGGAAACCGCGGCGGCGATGATGAAAGGCAACGCCGGTAAGCGCCTGATTGACGGCTCTATCGAACGTTCAATTAAGTTCCGTAAAGAGATTAAACGCCTGAAAGGCGAATCCGACGGCTGGTTCTTCGACGTCTGGCAGCCGGAACATATCGATGGCGCGGAATGCTGGCCGCTGCGCTCCGACAGCGCGTGGCACGGTTTCAAAAACATCGATAACGAACATATGTATCTCGACCCGATTAAAGTCACGCTGCTGACCCCGGGGATGAAGAAAGACGGCACCATGGATGATTTCGGTATTCCGGCAAGCATCGTGGCGAAGTATCTCGATGAGCACGGCATCGTGGTCGAAAAAACCGGTCCGTACAACCTGCTGTTCCTGTTCAGCATCGGTATCGACAAAACCAAAGCGCTGAGCCTGCTGCGCGCGCTGACCGATTTCAAACGCGCGTTCGACCTGAACCTGCGGGTGAAAAATATGCTGCCGTCGCTGTACCGTGAAGATCCTGAATTCTACGAAAACATGCGCGTTCAGGAACTGGCGCAGAACATTCACAAACTGATTGAGCACCACAACCTGCCGGACCTGATGTTCCGCGCGTTCGAAGTGCTGCCAACCATGATGATCACGCCGTACGCCGCGTTCCAGAAAGAGCTGCACGGTCAGACCGAAGAGGTGTATCTCGAAGAGATGGTGGGCCGCGTCAACGCCAACATGATCCTGCCGTATCCTCCGGGAGTGCCGCTGGTGATGCCGGGTGAAATGATCACCGAAGAGAGCCGTCCGGTGCTGGAATTCCTGCAGATGCTGTGCGAAATCGGCGCCCACTATCCGGGCTTCGAAACCGATATCCACGGCGCCTATCGTCAGGCGGATGGTCGTTACACCGTTAAAGTGCTGAGAGAAGAAAACAACAAATAATCGATGCACAACAGGGAAGTGGCTTGCCGCTTCCCTTTTTCACGCTGCAAGGAGAACACATGAAAACACCCTCACAGCCGCGCGCGATCTATTACATCGTTGCGATCCAAATCTGGGAATATTTCAGCTTTTACGGCATGCGTGCCTTACTCATCCTCTATCTCACCCATCAGCTCGGCTTTGATGACAGCCACGCCATCAGTCTGTTCAGCGCCTACGCCTCCCTGGTGTACGTCACTCCTATTCTCGGCGGCTGGCTTGCCGACCGCCTGCTCGGCAACCGCACGGCGGTCATTGCCGGCGCGCTATTAATGACGCTTGGCCACGTAGTGCTGGGCGTCGAATCCGATTCCACCTGGAGCCTGTACTTCGCGCTGGCGATCATTATCTGCGGCTACGGTCTGTTCAAATCCAACATCAGCTGTCTGCTGGGCGAGCTCTACGCCGTTGACGACCCTCGCCGCGACGGCGGTTTCTCGCTGCTGTACGCCGCCGGGAACGTCGGCTCCATCGCCGCGCCTATCGCCTGCGGGCTGGCGGCGCAGTGGTACGGCTGGCATATCGGCTTTGCGCTGGCGGGTATCGGCATGTTTGTCGGCCTGATGATTTTCTTAAGCGGCAGCCGCTACTTCCGCCACGCGCGCGGCGTCGATAAACAGGCGCTGCGGGCGGTGAAATTTGTGCTGCCGACCTGGGGCTGGCTGGTGGTGATGCTCTGCGTTGCGCCGGTGTTTTTCACGCTGCTGCTGGAGAATAACTGGTCCGGCTACCTGCTGGCGATCGTCTGCGTATTCGCCGCCCAGATGGTGGCGCGCATTATGGTCAAATCCCCGGAGCATCGCCGCGCGCTGTGGCAAATCGTTCTGCTGATGCTGACCGGGACCCTGTTCTGGGTACTGGCGCAGCAGGGCGGCAGTTCGATCAGCCTGTTCATCGACCACTTTGTTAACCGCCGCCTGCTGAATATTGAGGTGCCGACCGCGCTGTTCCAGTCGGTTAACGCCGTGGCGGTGATGGCGGCGGGCGTCGTGCTGGCGTGGCTGATGCGGCCGGAGGGCGCGACCCGCTCGGCGCTGCGCGTATGGCTGAAGTTCGCCTTTGGCCTGGTGCTGATGGGCTGCGGCTTTATGCTGCTGGCGCTTAACGCGCGCCACGGCGCGGCACAGGGACAGGCATCGATGGGCATGATGGTGGCCGGCCTGGCGCTGATGGGTTTCGCCGAGCTGTTTATCGACCCGGTGGCGATGGCGCAGATCACCCGCCTCAATATGCCCGGCGTCACCGGGGTACTGACCGGGATTTATATGCTGGCGACCGGCGCGGTAGCCAACTGGCTGGCGGGCGTGGTGGCGCAGCAGACTACCGAGTCGCAAATCAGCGATACGGCGATTGCCGCGTATCAGCACTTCTTTGCCCAGATGGGCGAATGGACGCTGGGCTGCGTAGCGGTCATTGTCGTTGTCGCCTTCGCCGCCGCGTTCAGCGTCGGCAAACGCCGCGCGGCCGCCGGTGAACTTCCCGGCGTCAATGCCCAGGATCTGTAGCCCGGACAGGTGCGCAGCACCGCCTCCGGGATTATCGCATCCCTAAACGGAGCAAAAAGCCGCTCCTTGCACCCCTTACTGAACAGGAGGAGGATATTCTGGCGGGCGCGAAAGCCGAAGATAAAAAGAGGTTACAAAAGACAGGGCTGAGTGAAATCAGCCGCAATTGAAGCCAGGCTCCTTAAGATTGTTCTCCGGCGCCGACGCCGGAACAGGCCTGGTTCAATTATCGAAGCAAGTTTGCAAGCAGGGTTATGAGGAACCAACATGTCTGAACAACAAGCACAAGGTGCCGATGAGGCAATTGACCTTAATAATGAACTGAAAACCCGTCGTGAAAAACTGGCCGCGCTGCGCGAGCAGGGCGTGGCGTTCCCGAACGACTTTCGCCGTGACCATACTTCCGACCAGCTCCATGCTGAATACGATAGTAGGGAAAACGACGAGCTCACCTCTCTGAACGTCGAGGTCTCCGTGGCTGGCCGCATGATGACCCGCCGTATTATGGGTAAAGCCTCCTTCGTCACCTTACAGGACGTGGGCGGACGCATTCAGCTGTACGTCGCCCGCGACGATCTGGCGGAAGGCGTCTACAACGAGCAGTTTAAGAAATGGGATCTCGGCGACATCATCGCCGCCCGCGGTAAGCTGTTCAAAACCCAGACCGGCGAACTCTCCATTCACTGCACCGAGCTGCGTCTGCTGACCAAAGCGTTGCGCCCGCTGCCGGACAAGTTTCACGGCCTGCAGGATCAGGAAGCGCGCTATCGCCAGCGCTATCTGGATCTGATCTCCAACGAAGAGTCGCGCCACACCTTCAAGGTGCGTTCGCAGATCCTGGCGACCATGCGTCAGTTCATGGTCGCGCGCGGCTTTATGGAAGTCGAAACGCCGATGATGCAGGTGATCCCCGGCGGCGCCTCCGCGCGTCCGTTTATCACCCATCACAACGCGCTCGATCTGGATATGTATCTGCGCATCGCGCCGGAGCTGTACCTGAAACGGCTGGTGGTCGGCGGCTTCGAACGGGTGTTCGAAATCAACCGTAACTTCCGTAACGAAGGTATCTCCGTGCGCCATAACCCAGAGTTCACCATGATGGAACTCTATATGGCGTATGCGGATTACAAAGATCTGATCGAACTGACCGAATCCCTGTTCCGCACGCTGGCGCAGACCGTACTGGGTAAAACCGAAGTGCCGTATGGCGACCAGGTGTTCGATTTCGGTAAGCCGTTTGAAAAACTGACCATGCGCGAAGCGATCAAGAAATACCGTCCTGAAACCGAGATGGCGGAGCTGGATAACTTCGATGCGGCGAAAGCGCTGGCGGAATCCATCGGCATTCACGTTGAGAAGAGCTGGGGTCTGGGGCGTATCGTCACCGAAATTTTCGACGAAGTGGCGGAAGCGCATCTGATCCAGCCGACCTTTATCACCGAGTATCCGGCGGAAGTATCGCCGCTGGCGCGCCGTAACGACGTGAACCCGGAAATTACCGACCGCTTCGAATTCTTCATCGGCGGACGTGAAATCGGTAATGGCTTTAGCGAGCTGAACGACGCGGAAGACCAGGCCCAGCGTTTTCAGGAGCAGGTCAACGCCAAAGCGGCGGGGGATGATGAAGCGATGTTCTACGACGAAGACTACGTCACCGCGCTGGAGTACGGCCTGCCGCCGACCGCCGGTCTGGGTATCGGTATCGACCGTATGGTGATGCTGTTCACTAACAGCCACACCATCCGCGATGTTATCCTGTTCCCGGCAATGCGTCCGCAGAAATAAATCATGCTGAAACCAGGCCCCTCGTTTATTTGAGCGGGGGGCCTTAATTTCGACGCGTTTATCCCGGCGAGTGATATGGCGAATAAGCTTACTCCGGGCACCTTATGTGCTATAACAGCGCGCATAAAAAACATAAGGTGTTAATTAAATGAAAAAAATAAAATTAATTGTTGGCGGCGTGATCTGTGCAAGTTATTTATTAACGTCAGTATTATCAATGGCAAGTGATAATATAAACAGCAATACCATTCATTTTGATAAAGGCAGCAACGGCACGATAATAAAAAGTACCGTGACCGGCGACGATGTTAATGACTATACGCTGGAGGCGAAAGCCGGCCAGATGATGCATATCGGTATGAACAGCCAGTGGCCGCATCCCTTTTTTAATGTGATTACTCCGGATAATCACGCGATTTTTAACGGTTCTATGAGCGGCGATATTTTTGAACAGCGTCTGGGTGTCAGCGGGAAATATACGGTGCGGGTATATCAGATGGGCGGCGCGCGTGATGAAGGGAAAACCAGCGCCTACGCGCTGACGTTTAAAATTACCGACTAAAATGTGGCGGCTGTCTATTCAGGCTGTCCCGCAGGCGGCGCGTTGCGCCGGTCCGCAGACGGCGGTGAACCCGTAGCCCGGGCAAGGCGCGTTGAGCGCCGCCCCCGGGAGCAGAGCGCAGAGGGTTGCAGTTCGGGCCTGTTCCCGGACTACAGCCCTTCGGTCACGATTTTCGCCGCCGCGGCTAACACCTCTTTGCGGCTTTTCGCATCCTGCTGCGGCTGGGTAAAATAGGTCACTAACACCAGCGGGGCATGATTTTCCGGCCAGATCACCGCGATATCGTTGGTGGTGCCGTAATCTCCGGCGCCGGTTTTATCCCCGACCGCCCAGCTTGCGGGCAGGCCTGCGCGAATGCTTTGCCCGCCGGTGGTATTGCCTTTTAGCCACGTCACTAACTGGGCGCGCTGCTGTTCGCCCAGCGCATTGCCCAGCGTCAGCTTGCGCAGGCTTTCGGCCATCGCCAACGGGGTGGTGGTATCGCGCTTATCGCCGGGTATCGCGCTGTTCAGCGCCGGCTCCGTACGATCGAGACGAAAAGTAACGTCCCCGATGCTCTGGGCGAATGCGGTCACCTTTTCCGGTCCGCCAAGGTAGCTAATCATCTTATTCATCGCGGTATTGTCGCTGTACTGCAGCGCCGCCGCGCTGAGTTCCGCCAGGGTCATTCCGCTTTGCAGATGTTTTTCGGTAATCGGGCTCCAGACCACTAAATCCGATTTTTTAATCTCCAGCCTTTTATTCAACACATCGGGATGGCTTTCGCTCTGCTTTAACACCGCGGCGGCGGCCATCACTTTACCGGTGCTGCACATGGCAAAACGTTCGTCGCCGCGATAAAGGGTTTGCGAATCATCCGCCGTGTTAATCAGCGCCACGCCCAGCCGGCCACCGGACCGTTTTTCTAAATTAGCCAGCTTTTGCTGGATAGCATCGGCACTGGCCCATAATGAACCGCTCGCCAGCAGCAGCGGAACGGCGGCGGCGGCCATCAGGGCGCTTTTACGCCACGAACTTTTCAACATCTCTGACTCCTTGATAGTGATGAGCTGCCCGGACTATCCGCGACTCCCGCGCTTTTGACAAGCACTATGTCGATGATGGAATTCCATCATAAATTCGTTATTCGTCCTCCTCCGCGCCTGCTTATAGTGTCCCTCCCCGGCAAAATAAAATCAGGAGCCGCTATGTTCCCGTCACAGTTACCAAAACCGCGCCACCACGCCGCCTCGGCGATCCCCACGCTGCGTTGGGGGATTATTGGCCCCGGCTGGATTGCCGAGCGCTTTGTGAAATCGTTAAAAGAGCTCAGCCGCCAGCAGGTGGTTGCCGTCTCCTCGCGCACGCAGCAAAAAGCCGACGCCTTTGCCGCCCGCTGGGGGATCCCGCAGGCTTACGCTCAGGTGGATGAGATGCTGGCGCGACCGGATATTGACGCGGTATATATTGCCACGCCGCATAACCACCACTTTCCCGACGGGCTGCGTGCGCTGCAGGCGGGCAAGCATGTGCTGATTGAAAAGCCGTTTGCGCTGAACCGGCGGGAAGGCGCGGCGCTGAAAGCGGAAGCCGTGAAGCAGGGGACGCTGGCGATGGAGGCGATGTGGTGCGACTACGCGCCGAAGTATGACGTGATTCGCCAACTGCTGGAGGACGGCGTACTGGGCGACCTGCACACGCTGCTCGCCGATCACGGCGAGTTCTTTACCCCGGATCATCGCATTTTTAATGCCGATCTCGCCGGCGGGCCGATGATGGATCTCGGCAGCTATCTGACCTCATTCAGCGTGATGGTCGGCGGCGTACCGCAGGATATTATCGCCCGCGGACGCCCCGCCCAAAGAGGCGTCAACGGGCAGATTTCGATGCTGTTTAACTGGGAAAAGGGCCTCCAGGGATTATTGAACACCACCCTGTTCAGCAACACGCCGGGCGGCGCGGTGGTGGCCGGACGCGATGCGACTCTTACCCTTGACGGGCAGTTCTACGCGCCGGGGAATTTTACCCTCGCCGCCAGTCAGGGGGGGCAGGTGCTGCATTGGGAGGAGCCGCGCAACCGCTACGACCAGCTGTTTTATCAGGCCGAGCATTTTGCCTGGTGCGTCGGTCAGGGGCTGACGGACTCGCCGATCCGCCCGCTGACCAGGGTGCTGGAAAACCTGAGCGTGATGGATGAAGTGCGGCGGCAGATTGGCGTGGTATTTAACGAAGAGCGCTAAGCGAAGCGGCCCCGTATGCCGACCGCATACGGGGCTTTTTTACGCCAGCGGTTCGACGCTGACAAATTGCCCCTGCTGCAGCGAGAGCACGGCGGCTTCGGCGATGGCCTGCGCCCGCAGGCCGTCCAGCAGCCCCGGCAGGTCCGCCACCTCTTCTCCGCCTAGCGAGCGGACAAACGCGTCCAGATGCGCGTAGTACGATCCCTCGACGCGGCTGAACCAGTCCGGGTAGAGGCCGGGCTGAATGCGGCGCTCTCCCTGCCACAGCGTGACGCCGCGCGTTGTCTGGCTGCCGGACTCCAGCACGCCATCCGAGCCAAGCAGACTAATGCGCTCATCGTAGCCGTGGCCGGTACGCCGGGTGTTGTCCAGCTGCGCCATTGCGCCGCCGCGCATCCGCAGCATCAGAATGGAAGTATCGACATCGTCGAATTCAGCAATTTCCGCCAGCGCCAGCGCATCCCCCATGGCGGCGACGGTTGTCACTTCATCACCGGTAAGAAAGCGCAGCAGGTCAAAGAAGTGAATCGCCTGGTCGCGCATCTGGCCGCCGGAGCTGCGCAGATATTCCAGCGGCGGCATAATCGATGCCCGACACACCATCTGCACCAGTTCTATTTTGCCAATCACCCCGGCCTCGATCTCCCGGCGCAGCTGCTGGTGGCTGGCGTCGAAGCGGCGGTTAAAGCCAACGGTCACCGGTACCCCGAGCGGCAGCACTTTCTCGACGACCTGGCGGGCGCGGGCCAGCGAAAGATCGATCGGTTTTTCGCAGTAGACCGCTTTCCCGGCGCGGGCGGCAGCCTCCAGCAGCGCCGCGTGTGAAGGCGTCGAGCTGGCGATAAGTACCGCGTCAATGGCGTCGCTATTGATGGCCTCGGCGACGGTTACCGCCCGCGCGCCGTAGCGGGACGCCAGCGCTTTCGCCCGTTCGGGGTCGGCGTCAGCCACCATGGACAGAACGGTTCGCTCATGGCGAGCGAGGCTGGCGGCGTGAACCTGGCCGATAAAACCGCTGCCCAACAAGGCAAAACGAATGCAGGTCATTTTTTTCTCCAGAAAGAGGGATTCAGCGTTGCCAAAGTAATCCGTTTGCTACACTGACCGACACAGGCGTTTTGATGGATTTCCATCATGGGGGAAACGATGAAAAGCATGTCGCTGGAGGCGCTGGCTAAACGGATTGGCGTGGGCGTAGCAACCGTTGACCGGGTGCTTAACGAACGCGGCGGCGTGTCGCCGGAAACCACGCGTAAGGTGCTGCAGGCCGCGCGGGAAGCCGGGCTGAAGCGCATTCTGCCGGAAGAGCGCCGTCTCCCGTGGCAAATAGAAGTGTTTCTCAGCGGTAACGATTCGCGCTTTTTCACCCGCCTGACGCAGGATTTCGCCGACGTGGCGGATAGCCTTGGCTATCGCCGACTGACGCTGCACCGTACGCTGGTGGCGGAGTCCGCGCCGGAAAAGCTGGCGAAAAGCATTATCCGCAGCAGCAAAAAGCGCCATGCGCTGATTGTCTTTGGCAACGAACATCCGCTGGTCTACGAGGCTTTGCGCCAGTGCCGCGAGGCGAACGTGCCGGTGATTACGCTGGTTACCGATCTGCCCGGCGCGCAGAGGCTCTGCCACGTCGGCATCGATCAGCAGCAGGCTGGCCGCACCGCGGGCAGGATGATGGGATTAATGGCGCATCGGCCTGGAGAAGTGCTGATGCTCAGCGGACGCCAGGACTTCAGCGCCCATCGTTTGCGTATTCAGGGATTCCGTGAGGTGATAACCCAGCGCTTTCCGCATCTGCAGCTCGGCGAGGTGCTGGCGGGGGAGGACAACCGGCAGCGGATCGACCGCCTGCTGGAAGAGGCCCTGCGCCGCAACTGCGACGTGGTGGGCATCTACAATACCGGGCTGGGCAACACGCAGGTGGCGCAGGCGCTGGCTCGCCACCGCCGCTACGGCGAGTGCTGTTGGATCACCCATGAACGTTACCGCACCACCCGTGAACAGCTGGCGCAGGGCGGAATGGCGTTGACGATCGATCAGCATGCCCATCAGCATGCCCGCCTGGCGGTGGAGCTGGCTCTGCGTCACCTGGAAACCGGCTATCAGCCGCATCTCTTTAGCGACGGCAAGGTCGAATTTATCCTTTACAGCGCTGAAAACGTCGACTGAACGCTCGCGGTCCGCGTGACAATATCCCCTTTTAACCCCGTATCTGATACCCCGTTTCATACCGCTGCCGCTATCGGCGCGCCGCGCGGCAAATCGTCGGCTGCCTCTCATTTTTTGCGCGTTTATGCGTCAATGTTAGATGTGTGTCAAAGTTCTGTTAACGCGTAGTTTTAAAATTTTCATTTCAGTTATTTACTTATAAAAGTTTCATATGTGTTGTTAATGAAATAAATGGTCTGGAATTTTTCTTCCGCGACAAATGGACTGATGTTTCAAAAAACCATTTTAAAACAACTGAATTTTGTGATTTCGATCACCCGAGAAAAAGGCGCCAGCGCGCAGGCCGTTTTTTCGAAAAGCTGAAAAAGCAGGCGCTTAGCGCACGATTAATGAAACTATTTTTTCATTTTACCTTACCTAACCGATGCACCTGAAAATAAAGGATCAACTATGAACATCAAGAAAACGGTTGTTGCCTCTTTGATAGCCTGCATGCTGCCAGCGGTCGTTATGGCGAAAGATATTTCGGTCGGTGTTTCGATGGCGCTTTTCGATGACAACTTCCTGACGATTCTGCGCACCGCCATGCAAAAAGAGATGCAAAAAGACGGCGTTAAGGCGCAGGTGGAAGATGCCAAAGGCGACGTCTCCCAGCAGCTACAGCAGGTACAGAACTTTATTGGCCAGGGCGTCGACGCGATTATCGTCAACCCGGTGGATACCAACGCGGTCAAACCGATTATGGACCAGGCGACCAAAGCGGGCATTCCGCTGATCTTTGTTAACCGCCGCCCGCAGGCGCAGCTGACCGACAAAATGGCCTACGTCGGCTCCGACTCGGTGCTGGCTGGGCGCTTACAGATGGAAGCGTTAGCCAAAGCGATGAACGGCAAAGGTAACGTCGCCATTCTGCTCGGCGACCTGGCGAATGAATCGACCCGTGACCGCACCAAAGGCGTCGAAGAGGTGGTGGCGAAGTACCCGGATATCAAAATCGTGCAGAAGCAGACCGCTAAATTTACCCGTAACGACGCCGTTGACGTGGTCAGCAACTGGATGACCAGCGGCGAAGACATTCAGGCCATCGCCTCCAACAACGATGAAATGGCGATCGGCGCGCTGCAGGCGCTGGGTAAAAACCCGAACCATATCCTGATTGCCGGCGTGGACGGGACGCCCGATGCCCTGCAAATGCTCAAAAACGGCAAAATGATCGCCACGATTTTCCAGGATGCCAAAGGGCAGGGCGAAGGCGCGGTGGATGCCGCCATTAAGCTGGCCAACGGCGAGAAAGTGGAAAAGATCATTGACGTCCCTTACCAGCTGATCACCAAAGACAACATGGCTGAGTTCGTCAATCGCAACCAGAAATAGTCGCTCAGGGTACGGAGGTGAAGTATGAACGCTTTTGCACTTGAAGCCGAAGGGATCAGCAAATTCTTCCCCGGCGTAAAGGCGCTCGACAACGTCTCATTACGCGTGCGCCCGGGGACGGTGCACGCGCTGATGGGCGAAAACGGCGCCGGAAAATCCACGCTGATGAAATGCCTTATCGGGATCTACCGTCCCGATAAGGGCGCGATCCGCGTTAAAGGGGAGCCGGTCCAGTTTCAGGATACGATGGACGCGCTGCGCTCCGGGATCTCGATGATCCACCAGGAGCTGAACCTGGTGCCGCACATGACGGTGGCGGAAAATATCTGGCTCGGCCGCGAGCCGATGAAATATGGTTTTGTCGATCATCGCCAGCTTGCCCGTCAGACGCAGGATCTGCTGGATAAATTGAATATCCGATTATCCGCCGACCGGCTGGTGGGGGAGTTAAGTATCGCCTCCCAGCAGATGGTGGAAATTGCCAAAGCGGTTTCGTGGAACGCGGATATTGTGATTATGGATGAGCCGACCTCGGCGTTAACCGAGAGCGAAGTGGCGCATCTGTTTACCATTATTCGCGATTTACGCCAGCAGGGAAAAGCCATTATCTATATCAGCCATAAAATGGATGAGATTTTCGCGATTACCGATGAGATCAGCGTATTTCGCGACGGCACCTGGGTCGGCAGTAAACAGACCACCGAGTTTACCCGCCAGTCGCTGATTACCCAGATGGTCGGCCGGGAGCTCACCCAGCTCTTTCCCAAGTTCAATAACGCTATTGGCGAAGAGGTGCTGACCGTCCGCAATCTATCGCGCAAGGGGGCGTTTCACGATATCAACTTTAGCGTCCGCCGCGGCGAAATCCTCGGCGTGGCGGGGCTGGTGGGAGCCGGGCGCAGCGAAGTGATGGAGAGCCTGTTCGGCATGGAGAAAGCCGATAGCGGCGAAGTGCTGATTGATGGGATGCCGGTCAATATTGATTCGCCTTCGACGGCGATTGAGAAAGGGATGGCGTTGCTGACGGAAGACCGGAAAAAGTCCGGGCTGTTTCTCGTGCTGTCGGTGCTGGAGAATATGAGCATCGTCAAAATGCCGGAATATATCGGTAAAACCGGCTTTGTTCAGCACCTCAAAATGGCCGAAGACTGCATGGAGCAGATCCGCCGCCTGAATATTAAAACCCCCACCATGGATCAGATTATTAATAACCTCAGCGGCGGTAATCAGCAGAAGGTACTGATTGCCCGCTGGCTGCTGGCGCAGCCGAAAATACTGATCCTCGATGAGCCGACGCGCGGAATCGACGTCGGGGCAAAAGCGGAAATTTACCATCTGATCAGCGAGCTGGCCAACCGCGGCGTGGCGGTGATTATGGTCTCTTCAGAATTACCTGAGATTCTCGGGATGAGCGATCGGGTGATGGTTATGCATGAAGGGCGTATTACCGGCATCCTCGATAAAGAGGACGCCGACCAGGAAACCATTTTGTCGTTGGCATCCCACTGAGGCACAGAGAATGAGCAATATGAAAATAACGGCAACCCCGATCACTGAGAAGCCCTCTTTCTTTGGGCAATTACGCCACCGGCTGCCGAAAGATACCGGGATATTTATCGTCATGCTGGTGATTGCCCTGACTTTTGAAATTGCCGGCTGGTACGTCCGCGACCAGTCCTTTTTATTAAACACCAATCGCCTGATATTAATTGTTTTACAGGTAGCGATTATCGGTATTATCGCGGTCGGGGTCACCCAGGTCATTATTACCACCGGCATTGATCTCTCCTCCGGGTCGGTGATCGCGCTCGCCGCCGTGGTGGCGGCAAGCCTTGCGCAAACCTCCGATAGCCTGTCGCCGATGTTCCCGTCGCTGGTCAATATGCCGGCGATTATCCCGATTGGCGCCGGTATCGGCGTCGGCCTGCTGTGCGGCTTAACCAACGGCTTTCTGGTGACCCGCACCGGCATCCCGCCGTTTATCGCGACGCTTGGGATGATGGTGTCGGCGCGCGGTCTGGCGCAGTATTACACTCAGGGCAACCCCATCAGCTTCTTATCCGACAGCTTTACCGCCATCGGCCAGGGGGCGATGCCGGTGATTATTTTCTTCGTCGTCGCCGCGGTGTTCCATATTGCCCTGAAGCATACCCGCTACGGTAAATACGTTTACGCTATCGGCGGTAACATGACGTCGGCCAAGGTCTCCGGTATCAACGTGAATAAATACCTGGTGATCGTCTATGCCATCGCCGGGGCGCTCTCCGGCCTCGCGGGCGTGGTGCTGGCGGCGCGCGTCAGCAGCGGGCAGTCGAGCATGGGCATGTCCTACGAGCTGGATGCTATCGCCGCGGCGGTTATCGGCGGCAGCAGCCTGATGGGCGGGGTGGGGCGCATCACCGGGACCTTAATCGGCGCGATGATCCTCGGCCTGATTAAAAGCGGTTTTACCTTTGTCGGCGTCGACGCCTACGTGCAGGATATTATCAAAGGCATCATTATCGTCGCGGCGGTGACTATCGATATGCGCCGCAACCGCAAAAAGCATTAATCGGCAATAGCCCACGGCCTGTACTGCCGTGGGCCATGTCGCGTTTATGCCGCGCCGCAAGCGGACTCATCCGCGGCAAGACGTAAACTGTTGAGCAGCACGTTCGCCCCTTTCTCCGCCCATTCCGGCAGAATGTTCTCCGCTTCGTTATGGCTAATGCCCTTCTCGCAGGGAATGAAAATCATGCTGGCGGGCGCGACCTTGCTGATATAGCAGGTATCATGCCCGGCGCCGGAAACTATGGTTCGCGCGCTGTAGCCCAACGTTTCCGCCGCCCGCTGGCTGCGCGCCAGGCATCCGGCATCAAAGGTAATGGGCGCGTAATCAAAAATACGCTCGACGTTTGCCGTCACGCCGCGCGCCGCCAGCGCTTCAGCAGCGCGATGCAGTTCCCGTTCCATGGCTTCCAGCGCCGGGGATTGCGGATGACGAAACTCGACGCTGCACGCCACGCGTCCCGGCACCACGTTGCGCGAGCCCGGTATCACCTGCGCCATCCCAATAGTCGCGCGCCCGTCGGGATTATGGGCGATACCGATATGCTCCACCGCCAGCGCCAACTCGGCGAAAGCGGTCAGCGCGTCGCGGCGGCTGCCCATCGGCGTGGTGCCTGCGTGGGCGGAAAAGCCCTCCAGGGTGACGTTGAACCAGCGCTGGCCCATTGCCGCGTGAACGAGGCCGATATCAACGCCTTCTTCTTCCAGAATCGGCCCCTGTTCGATATGCACTTCGTAGCAGGCGTGGAGCGGGAAGGCGGCGGCCGGACATTCCCCGCGATAGCCGATAGCCTCCAGCGCCGCGCTAACGCTGATGCCGTCGCGGTCTATACGGGCGAGGGCGAAATCTTCGCTAAACTGCCCGGCCCACACGCCGGATGCCAGCATCGCCGGGGCAAAGCGCGCACCCTCTTCGTTGGTCCAGTTCACCAGCACGATATCGCGTTCGGTCTCAATGCCGCGATCGTTCAGCGTGCGCAGCGCCTCCAGCCCGGCGAGGACGCCGTAAATGCCGTCATAGCGGCCGCCGAGCGGCTGGGAGTCGACGTGGGAACCGGTCAGCACCGGGGCTAACTGCGAATTTTTACCGGCGCGGCGAATAAACATATTGCCCATGCTGTCGACTTCGCAGGGAAAGCCGGCTTCCCGCGCCCACTGGCGCAGCAGGTCGCGCGCCTGACGATCCTCTTCGCTGAGCGCCAGCCGGGTCACGCCGCCTGCCGGCGTGGCGCCGAGCAGCGCCATCTCGTTGAGCGTCGACCACAGACGTGCGCCGTTGACGGTTATCATGACTTGTCCTTTTGCACGCGATAGCGGAAGTCACAGCACTTACCGCCCTCCATGATGGTGGTGGTGCGGGTCAGCTCCACGTCCGGGGCGTAGCCGACGATAAATTTATCGTCGCGGGCGCAAGAGAGCAGGTGGCCAATCTCGCCGAGGCCCATTTCGTGATACATCTCGGCGTAGCGGCAGCGGTTTACGTTGTAGTTATACTGCTGGTCGTCGGCGTCCAGCACCGTGACCTCCAGGGCATTATCTTTCTCCCACAGATACTGCAGCGCGACAAAGCTGCGAATATCCGCGCCGTCAGGCTCCTGGCGGGCAAACGCTTTTCCCGCCTCAATGGCGGCGTTTTCAATCGCTTCGCCGATGACCGCCTGGGCGCGAGCCTTACCTATCTCGCGTACCAGGATGTCGTAAATCGGCTTGATTATTTCTGCTTCAATTTTGCGGCGGGCGAGAATGCCCAGCTCATTATGATCACTCATCACATTGCCTCACTGCGTTACTTCGTTGTTGCGCCGCCGAGTACGGTTTGCGGCTGCCATTTGCCCTCGACGACTTTATAAACGGTAAAGGTTGGCGATTTCAGGTTGCCCTCTTTATCAAAGGCGATTTGTCCGGTCACGCCGGCGTAGTTAATGGCGCGCAGGGCGGGCAGATAGTCGGCGGGATCGACGGAGTCGGCTTTTTCCATCGCCGCGACCAGCACGCGGGTAGCGTCATAGGCGAACGGCGCGTGCAGTTCGATATGGGTGTGATAGCGCGACTGGTAGGCCTGCTCGAAGGCTTTACCGCCCGGCATCCGCTCGACCGGCAGTCCCGGCTCCAGCGCCACCACGCCGTCGCCCTCTTTCTGCGCCAGCTGGAGGAAGGTCTGGCTAACGAAGCCACCTGCGCCCATCAGGGTAGCGTTCATGCCCAGCTGTTTGATGCGGCGCGCCAGCGGGGCGGCCTGACTATCGACGCCGCCAAAGAAAATCAGGTCGGCGTTTTTGCTGCGGATCGCGGTCAGCACGGCGCTGAAGTCGACGGTTTTGTCATCGACGTACTGGCGATCGACGATATTGATTCCCTGTGCTTCCAGCGACTTAATAAACTCATCCGCCAGCCCCTGGCCGAAGGCGGTACGGTCATCGATGACCGCGATGCGTTTGGCCTTCAGGGTTTGTACCGCGTACTGTCCGGCAAACTGGCCGCCGTCATCGTCGTGGCCCATCACGCGGAAGCTGGTGTCGAAGCCCTGTTTGGTGTAGGCGTGCCCGGTGGCGACCGGCGCGACCTGGGCGATGCCCGCATCGTGGTAAACCCGCGCAGCGGGAATGCTGGTGCCGGTATTCCAGTGGCCGACGACGCCCGCGACGCCGCTGTCCACCAGACGCTGGGCGACGGCAACGGCGGTGCGTGGGTCGGACTGATCGTCTTCCGACTGCAGCTTGAAGGTTACCGCCTTGCCGCCGATGGTCGGGTGCTGCTTGTTGATATCGTCAATCGCCAGCTGCGCGCCGTTTTCCAGATCCTTGCCGATACGCGCGGAAGGGCCGGTGAGCGGGCCAGCCAGGCCGATAATCACGGTTTCGCTGGCTGCGGACCACGCGGCGGATGAGGCAAAACCACTGAGCAGGATAGCGGCGCTGAGCGCGCTGATTTTTACGGTTTTCATTGTTTTTCCCTGATGCTGGTTGGTGTGTTAAACGGGCATTTCGCCCAAATAGATCTGTGCAATACGATCGTCGGCCAGCAGCGTCTGCGATGGACCGCGCTCGACGATGCTGCCGCTGTCCATCACCCAGGCGCTGTCGGTGGCCTCCAGCGCCAGGCGCGCGTTCTGCTCGATCAGCAGCAGCGCGACGCCGCGCTGGCGCAGGGTGGCGATAACGCGAAAAATGTTCTCGACCATCAGCGGCGCCAGGCCCATCGACGGTTCGTCGAGGATCAGCAGGCGTGGCTGGCTGAGCAGGGCGCGGTTGAGCGCCAGCAGCTGCTGTTCACCGCCGGAGAGCAGCCCCGCCAACTGATGCTGGCGTTCGGCGAGGCGCGGGAAATTAGCGAAGATGGCGCCCATCTCCTGCTTTACCGCCGCCGCGTCGCGTCGTAGCCAGGCGCCCATTTGCAGGTTTTCCAGCACCGTCATGCGGGCAAAGATGCCGCGTCCTTCCGGCACCATCACCAGTCCTTCGCGCAGCAGGGATTTGGCCCGACGTTTGCGGATCGGCTTGCCGTTAAACAAAATTTCACCGCTAAAGGGTTCCAGCCCGGTAATGGCGCGCACGGTGGAGCTTTTGCCCGCGCCGTTGGCGCCGATAAGCGTGGTCTGCTCGCCCTCTTTAACGCTGAATGAGACGTCGCGCACCGCCTGGATGCCGCCGTAGTGGACGCTAAGCTGGTTGACGGTTAATAAATCAGACATGGATATTGCCTCCCAGCCAGGCGGCGATCACCGCCGGATCGCGGCGTACGGTATCCGGCGTGCCGCTGGTTAACGTTTTGCCGTAATCCAGCACCATCAGGCGATCGCAGATCCCCATTACCAGCTTGACGTCATGCTCAATCATCAGCAGCGTTTTGCCGTCGTCACGAATGCGCAGCAGCAGTTCGCCAAGGGCCATCTTCTCGGCGGCGTTCATTCCGGCCGCCGGTTCATCCAGCGCCAGCAGGCGCGGTTCGGTGGCCAGCGCGCGGGCAATCTCCAGCCGCCGCTGGTGACCGTAGGCGAGGTCGCAGGCGCGATAGTGGGCGAACTGCGAGATGCCGGTATAGTCCAGCAGGTGCCAGGCCAGCTCGCGGGTTTGCGTCTCCTCGGCGCGGGCGCGTTTATGACGGGAGATCGCGGCCCACAGGCCGTTGCGGGTGCGGACGTGGCGGCCCACCATAACGTTCTCCAGTACCGACATGTTGTTAAACAGCCGCACGTTCTGGAAGGTGCGGGCGATGCCCGCGGCGGTCACTTTCTCAATATTGCTCGGAAAATAGGCTTCGCCACCGATAGCGAACTCGCCGCTGTCCGCCGGGTAGAGGCCGGTAATCAGGTTAAAGCAGGTGGTTTTCCCCGCGCCGTTGGGGCCGATCAGGCCGTAGATTTCACCCTGATTAATACTCAGCGATACGTTGTCGACCGCCGTCAGACCGCCGAAACGCTTCGTCATATGGCATACGCTTAACAGGCTCATGCTTTCGCTCCTTGATGTCGCGCGGGCCAGATGCCCTGCGGGCGCAGAAGCATGACCAGCACCAGCGCCAGGCCGTAGAACAGCTGGCGCAGCACTTCCGGGTCAATCAGCACTTCGCCAAACAGCGCCTGCTGTACCGGCGCCGCCTGGCTGCGCAGCAGCTCCGGCAGCGCGGTCAGCAGCACCGCGCCGAGGATCACGCCTGGGATATGCCCCATCCCGCCCAGCACCACCATCGCCAGCACCGCAATCGACTCCTGCAGGGTAAAGGATTCCGGCGAAACAAAGCCCTGAAATGCGCCGAACAGCGCGCCCGCCACGCCGCCGAATGAGGCGCCGATAGCGAAAGCCAGCAGTTTGTAGTTACGCAGGTTGATGCCCATCGCCCGGGCGACGTCTTCATCCTCGCGGATGGCGTGCCAGGCGCGGCCAATGCGCGAATGCTGCAGCCGCAGGCAGACGAAAATAATCGCCACAATCACCAGCATCAGAAGGTAGTACCACAGCCACAGCGCCGGGACTTTAAAGCCGAAACAGTGATAAACGCCGCTAAACTTGAGGCCGAACAGATTCAGCGAATCGACCCCGGAGATGCCTTTTGCGCCGTTGGTGATGTTGACCGGACGGTCGAGGTTGCGCATCAGGATGCGGATAATTTCGCCGAACCCGAGGGTGACAATCGCCAGATAGTCGCCGCGCAGCTTCAGCGTCGGCGCGCCCAGCACGATACCGCAGCCTGCCGCCACCAGCGCGGCGAGCGGAATAATCACCAGCCAGGAGGTGTGCAGGCCGTCCGGAAACCAACTATTTAAAATCGGGAAGACGTCCAGCAGATGCGGAGAAGCCAGCAGCGCCGCCAAATACGCGCCGACGGCGTAAAAGGCGATAAAGCCCATATCCAGCAGGCCGGTATAGCCGACCACAATATTCAGCCCCAGCGCCAGCATAACGTAGAGCAGGGCGAAGTCGATGACCCGCACCCAGTAGTTGCCGCCGAGCTGGCTGGCGACCATCGGCGCCACCAGCAGCGCGCAGACCAACAGGGTCATCCCGGACCAGAAGCGGCGGGAGACGGCAGGCGTATCGAGTTGTAGCGTTGTCATGATTTTTCTCCTAAGCCCGGTGCGCGACGCGTTCGCCGAGCAAACCGGCCGGGCGGAAGACCAGCACCAGGATCAGCACCATAAAGGCGAAAATATCCTGGTAGTTGCTGCCGAAGACGCCGTGGGTCAGGTCGCCGAGATAGCCCGCTCCGAGGGATTCGATAAGCCCCAGCAGCAGGCCGCCGATCATCGCGCCGCGAATATTGCCGATGCCGCCGAGCACCGCGGCGGTAAAGGCTTTAATGCCGGGCAGAAAGCCCATGGAGAAACCAGCGCTGCCGTAGTTGCTGGCCATCATCACGCCAGCCAGCGCGGCGAATACGCCGCCGATGGCGAAAGTGAGGGCGATAATCGCGTTAGGGTTAACGCCCATTAGCGTAGCGATGCGTGGATTTTCCGCTACCGCGCGCATACCGCGGCCTAAGCGGGTGTATTCCACCAGCAGCCACAGGCCAAGCATCACCGTGAGGGCCAGCGCGACGGTGACGATACCGGTGACGGTAATGAGAGCCGGAGGATGCGCTGCGCTGCCGTGGGTCACGGCGATCGGATCCATTGGCAGGATCTGCGGGAACATCAGCGGATTGCGCGACCAGACGATCATCGCCACGGTTTGCAGCAGCACCGAGACGCCGATCCCGGAGATCAGCGGCGCCAGGCGCGGGGCGTTGCGCAGGCGGCGGTAGGCAAAGCGTTCGACCGCCATCGCCAGCAGGGCGCAGACCGTCATGGCCAGCAGCAGCGCCAGCCCGAGCTGCGCCAGCGGCGGCAGAGTGGGGAAATGCGCGTTCAGGGCGTGCATCCCGGAAAGGGTGGTCAACGCGCCGACCATAAGAATGTCGCCGTGGGCAAAGTTAATAATGCGCAGGATGCCGTACACCATGGTATAGCCGAGCGCGATCAGGGCGTAGATGCTGCCGAGCATGACCCCGTTGATGATTTGTTGTATGAGTGTGTCCAACTGACTGTTCCGACAAGATGCTCAAATAATAGCTACCATCCAACAAATGAATTAAATTGTAAAATACGCATATATTCTTTCTTATTATAAATGTGTGGTTAACTATCATTATGATTTTAAATATAATTTAATAAATCACTGGATAGCGTAATGCGCTAAGAAAATCAATATATGAAAAAAACAGAACAATCGGAGGCGCCGGGTAGCTGGTCGCAGAGTACTTTGGTAAACGATCCGCCGCTGCGGGCGGTGCGCGCCTTCGAGGCGATCGCGCGCCTCGGCAGCGTAACCCTGGCGGCGCAGGAGCTGGCGATATCGCCCTCGGCGGTTAGCCATCAGCTCAAAGTGCTGGAAGGCTATTTGCAGATCCCGCTCACCGAACGTCAGGGGCGACGGCTGACCCTCAGCCAGCAGGGGCGGGAGTATTATCGCTCGATCCGCGCGGCGTTTAACGTGCTGCGCCAGGCCACCGAGCATCTGGTCGAGCAGGTGCAAACCCAGCAGGTGACGATCAGCCTGATCCCGCTGTTTGGCATGGGTTGGTTTATTCCCCGCCTGCCGTCATTCGTGCACGCCAATCCGCATACCGAAATCAACGTGGTCTACGCCAACCATCGCAACTATCTTAGCGACGCTTCCGATATGTCGATCCGCTTTGGCAACGGTCACTGGGTGGGCTATCAAAGCGAAAAGCTGATTTCCGGCAAAATGGTGCCGGTATGCAGCCAGGCCTTTTTACGCCTGCACGGGCATATTGATACCCCGGAACAGCTGTTGCAGATGCCGCTGCTGCACGACGAGGAGCGCACGACCTGGAATCAGTGGTTTGTACAGCAGGGAGTGAAGCGCCCGCCGCGCTCGACCGGGCCGCTGTTTGAGGATGGCCTGTTGACCCTCGCGGGCGTGCAGGCCGGGCTGGGCTGCGCGCTCATGCGCGAGCCGCTGATCGCTCCCTATCTGAAGAGCGGCGAGTTGGTGAAAATCTTCGATGCGGCAATTGATGATGGCCGGGATTATTATCTCTGCGTACGTCAGGATAGTGATATGACCCCCAACGGTAAGCTATTGCAGAGCTGGCTACGCCAGCAGGCCCTCGGTTGATATTTAGTTAAGAATTTACTTAATCCAGCTCACATTTTTGTTCGGTTGCCATTGTCATTACACAGGGGCGCTTAGATAATCCGCCGAAATAACCCATTTTTATGATGGCGTGCTACTGCGAAAGCAGGCAAGACCAAAATAGAAATGCTCTCCCGCCAAGGGGAGCGTCTCTGTTTTGGTCTTTTTTTTTGCCCCAACACCAGGGAACACTATGAACTATAACGAAACAGCAGACAAAATCCTCCACGCGGTGGGCGGTGCGGAGAATATCCGCATGCTCACCCATTGCGCCACCCGGCTGCGCATGGAGTTCAACGACCGCGCAAAGGTAAACGATGCGCAGATTGGCACCCTCCCCGGCGTGATCAGCGTGGTGGAGAAGGGCGGCCAGTTCCAGATTGTGATCGGTAACGAGGTGCAGCAGGTTTACCGGCGGCTCAATAAGGCGCTGCCGGAGAAAAAAGGCCCGGCAGGCGGCGATAAAAATGCGAAGCCGGCCGGCATCGTCGCACGGATTATCAGCGTTATTTCGACCACCTTTACCCCGGTGATCCCGGCGATTACCGGCGCGGGGATGATTAAAGCGCTGTTGGCTATTCTCAAGCTCACGGGGGTGATTAGCGAGACCAGCTCGACGTATCAGCTGCTGAATATTATTGCCGACGCCGCCTTCTTCTTCCTACCGGTGCTGCTGGCCTACGGCGCATCGCTGAAGTTTGAATGCAACCCGATTCTGGCGATGACCCTCGCGGGCGTGCTGCTGCATCCGGGCATCGGCCAGATGCTGGCGGCCGGTAAAGCGGTCGATTTTGTCGGCATCAACGTCCTGCTTTCCGATTACGCCGGTTCGGTGCTGCCGATCATTCTGACGGTGTGGCTGATGTCGTGGGTGGAGCGCTTTGCCGAAAAAGTCTCGCCGTCGATTATTAAATTCTTTGTTAAGCCGATGCTGATCCTGCTGATTACCGCGCCGCTGGCGCTGGTGGTGGTCGGCCCGGCGGGCATTTTGCTTAACGATCTGGTGGCTGCCGGGGCGGGCGCTATCGACCGCCACGCCAGCTGGTTGATCCCGATGCTGATGGGCACCCTGCAGCCCTTCCTGATTATTACCGGCACCGCCTGGGCGATGACGCCGATCGCCACCGGCCAGCTGAGTAAAAGCGGTTACGAGATGATTAACGGACCGGGGATGCTGGCGTCCAACGTGGCGATGGGGGCGGCGACGCTGTGCGTGGCGCTGAAAACCAAAAATAGCAACCTGCGCCAGCTGGCCTCTTCGTCGGGCTTTACCGCGCTGCTGGGGATCACCGAACCGGCGCTGTACGGGGTGCTGCTCAAGTTCCGCCGCGTGCTGATTGCCGCGATGATCGGCGGCGGCTGCGCCGGGGTCTACGCCGGGGTGAGCGGGCTGGTGCGCTACGCGTTTGTCTCGCCAGGCCTCGCGGCGCTGCCGGCGTTTATCGGCGAAAACCCGATGAACATCGTCCATGCGCTGGTAACCTGCGCGATCTCCATCGTGGTGACCTTTACCCTGACCTGGTTTATCGCTTTTAAAGACGTTCCTGAGGAACAAGAGGAAGTGGGCGAGGCGCCGCAGCCTGCGGTGAGCCCGAAAAACGAGGGGGAGACGGAAGTATTCAGCCCGCTGCGCGGCCCGGTGGTGGCGCTCAGCGAAGTGAACGATGACGTCTTTTCCGGCGGCCTGCTGGGCGAGGGCCTGGCGATTCGTCCCGAGGAAGGGGTACTGCGCGCGCCGTTTAGCGGCACGGTGATGATGTTTCTGCCGTCGTGCCACGCCGTTGGCCTGCAGAGCGACAGCGGTCTTGAGCTGCTGATCCATATCGGTATCGACACCGTTAATCTTAACGGCCAGCACTTTAGCTCTACGCTGAAGGTGGGCGATAGGGTGGAAGCGGGACAGGAGCTAATCCGCTTTGATATACCCGCCATCGAGCAGGCCGGGTATGACCTGATTACCCCGGTGATTGTGGTCAACGGCGATGAGCAGCACTCACTGCGCCTGACTGCCGCCGCGCAGGTCGATTACGGGGAGCAACTGATGGTGCAATCCGCTAAGGAGGCGCAGGCATGATTTATCAAAAGAAAGCGCAGTTCCCGGACGGTTTTCTGTGGGGCGCGTCCACCTCGGCCTATCAGGTCGAGGGCGCGTGGAATGAAGATGGTAAAGGCCCTTCGGTGGTCGATATGCTCAGCCATCCGCCGGGAACGGCGGACTTCCGCATCGCCAGCGACCACTATCATCGCGTGGAGGAGGACGTCGCGCTGATGGCGCAGATGGGGCTGAAGGCCTACCGTTTTTCGGTGGCCTGGTCGCGGGTGATACCTGACGGCGATGGCCCGGTGAATCCGACCGGGCTGGCGTTTTATCACCGCCTGATCGACGCCCTGACCCGCCATGGCATCACCCCCATCGTCACGCTGTACCACTTCGACCTGCCGTGGGCGCTGGAGCTTAAAGGCGGCTGGCTGAACCGCAAAACCGGGGAGGCATTCGTGCGCTATGCCAGGCTGCTGTTCAGCGAATTTGCCGCCAAAGTTCCGCTCTGGCTGACCATCAATGAACAGAACACCATGATCCTCCATCCCGGCGCGATTGGCGTGCCAGCGGATCGCGAACTGCCGGACAAGAAGGCGCTGTACCAGCAGAATCATCATATGATGCTGGCCCAGGCGCAGATCTTCGCCCTGTGCCACCGCGAGTTCCCCGGGCTGCGCATTGGCCCGGCGATAAACACCACGTCGATGTACGCCGAAAGCTGTAAGCCTGAGGACGCCATCGCCGCGCATAACTGGGAGACGCTGCGCTGCTGGAGCTTTTTGGATGTTGCGGCGCATGGCCGCTACAACGCCCTGGCGTGGGCCTATATGCAGGATCGCGGCCTCGCGCCGGAGCTGCAGCCGGAAGATGCGCTGATTTTGCAGCAGGGGAGGCCGGACTTTATCGCCATTAACTACTACTCGACCGCTACCATTGCCGCCAGCCGGGGCGACGGCGGCGACGTTGCGCCCCGCGCCGGGGACCAGCAAATTATGCTGGGCGAAGAGGGGGTTTATCGTCCGGCGGAAAACCCGTGGGTTGGCAAAACCCCCTACGGCTGGGTGGTCGATCCGGTGGGGCTGCGCCTGACGCTGCGTAAAGTGTGCGAACGCTACGGCCTGCCGATTCTGATTAGCGAAAACGGCATGGGCGCGCCGGATAAGCTGGCGCCTGATGGGACGGTAAATGACGACTATCGCATCGCCTTCTTACAGGCGCATATTGAGCAAATGCGCCTGGCGATAGCCGACGGCGTCGAGCTGATGGGCTACTGTCCGTGGGCGGCGATTGACGTGGTCAGCACCCATCAGGGATACGCCAAGCGCTACGGTTTTATTTATGTCGATCGCGGCGAGGATGACCTGAAAAGCCTGCAAAGGATCCGCAAACGCAGCTTCTGGTGGTATAAGGATGTCATCGCGCAAAACGGCAACCACGACGAGTCGCAGAGATGATTGTTCAGAAGGTGCTCAATAATAGCCTGGTGCTCTCTATGGATGACGATAGCAGGGAGGTTATCGTCATGGGGAAAGGCATTGGCTTCAACAGCAGACCCGGGGATGAGATCGCCCCGGAGAAGATTGAGAAGCTGTTCGTGACCCAGGCGCTCGGCGCGCGCAGCGGCTATCTTGAGGCGCTCTCCGCCATTCCGGATGAGGTCATTGAAATGGCGGCGATGATTATTTCCCGCGCCAATATGCAGCTCGCCAGCAAGGTTCGCGAGCAGATTTTCTTTACCCTCGCCGACCACCTGACCTTTGCCATCGAGCGCAGCCGCAAAGGGATCGCCATTCAAAATCGCCTGCTGCCGGAAGTCAGGCGTTTTTATCCGCAGCAGTTCCGCGTCGCCAGCGAGGCGGTAACGATTATTCGCCAGCAGTACGGGATTGAACTGCCGGAGGAGGAAGCCGGGAATATCGCCTTTCATCTGGTAAACGGCCAGAGCGAGGGCGACGACGTGGCGCAAACCATGCAGTCGGTGAAGATGCTGAAGGATATTTTTAATCTCGTGCAGTATCACTTTAAACAGCCGATAGACACCGACTCGATTAACTACTCGCGTTTTCTGGTCCATATGCAGTTTTTCCTCCAGCGTTTACAAGAGGGAGAGCTGGACGGCGCGCGGGACAGTTTTCTGCTGGTGCAGGTGATTAAGGAGTATCCGGAGGCGTACCGCTGCGCGCTGCTGATCCGCGATTACGTCAAAGCCCAGCTCGATATCACCCTCGGCGGCAACGAGCTGTTATGGCTCACCGTACATCTGGTGCGGATCGCGGGCCTGGATGCGTGAACGTGTTCTATTAATGGGGCGTAATAGCCATTTCTGTTTTTTTTATGGGACATGAGCTCTTTGGAATGACTGAGTTGGCTCATTTGTAGTGTTCTATAAACAGGTTATAATCGCTAACTAAGTTCTATTAATAAGACAAGAGAAGCATTATGGCAAAGCCGTCAACCCGAACCTACTCTCGTTACAGTCGCGATGCAGCACGGTTGCTGGGAATGATGATCCGCACCGCGCGCATAGAATCCAGACTCACTATCGAGGAGCTGGCAGAACGTGCTGGCGTGTCGCGTGGGCTGGTTTATCGTGCTGAGGAAGGCGATATGGGATGTGCGATTGGCGCGGTATTTGAACTGGCGACAATAGTGGGCGTGCCGCTGTTTACGCCAGATAGTTCTGCTCTGGCGTTACATATTGCTAATGCAGAGAAAACGCTGTCATTAATGCCGCGTGCGGTTCATCACTCAAGGAAGGTGATAAATGATGACTTCTGAGAATAGCCTTGAGCAAGTGTATGTCTGGATCTGGCTGCCTGGAGCAACAGAACCCGTTGTCGCCGGAGTGTTAAGCAGAGACAACGGTCGGTTTATTTTCAACTACGGCCGCAGTTATCTGGAGCGGAAAGAGGCGATAGCGGTTTATGTGCCGGAGCTTCCTTTAGTCAGAGGCGCAATGGTACCTGCCCCTGGTTTGCAAATGGCTGGCGCGTTACGCGATGGAGCTCCTGATGCCTGGGGGCGGCGAGTTATTCTGAACCGACTGATGGGCGCACAAGGCAGAGATACCGATCCCAACACCCTGGATGAAATGACCTACTTACTTGAGTCCGGTTCCGATCGGATTGGTGGTCTTGATTTTCAGCGCTCTGCGACGGAGTACGTTCCACGCGCGGCCCGAGGAGCATCGCTTGAAGAGCTTATGCAGGCAGCGTCGATGGTGGAAAACGGTATACCGTTAACCGTCGATCTTGAACAGGCGTTATTTCACGGCACTTCACTCGGTGGAGCACGACCAAAAGCGATGATCGAATTTGGGAATCGTAAATTTATCGCTAAATTTTCTTCTTCAACAGATACCTATAATGTTGTTAAAGGCGAATATATCGCCATGCGCCTGGCAGGCTGCGTTGGGTTGAATGTTGCGCCTGTTCTCTTTCGCCATACTACTGGTAAAGATGTTTTGCTTATCGAGCGTTTTGATCGCGTCCAAAGCAAGACCGGTTGGCAACGCCGCCTGATGGTGTCAGCGCTGACTATCTTTGGTCTTGATGAAATGATGGCAAGATATGCGAGCTATGAAGATTTGGCGGACATTATACGTCAGCGTTTTAGTGCCCCTAAAGAGACGCTGCGGGAGCTGTTTGGGCGACTTGTTTTTAACATTATTTGTGGTAATACCGACGATCATGCCAGAAACCATGCGGCATTTTGGGATGGTAAAAGGCTTAGCCTGACGCCTGCATATGACATTTGTCCTCAAGGGAGAGCCGGCAATGAAGCCACACAGGCTATGCTGATCGTAGGCGAAAATCGGATGAGTAACCTTGCGGTTTGCCTGTCGGCTGCCGACCGTTTTTTACTGAGCAGACGTGAAGCCATTGAGCTTATTGCCCATTATCTCGATACGGTCCATATGAACTGGAAAGCCCTCGGCGATGAGGTGGGGTTAAGTGAAGTGGACAGAAAACTCTTCTGGGGAAGGATGTTTTTTAATCCTTTCATATTTGAAGGCGCGCCAGAAGAGATTTTGAGACTACGTAAGTCGTGGCTTTAACGCGTCCGGTGCCACTGCATTTTCAACGCGGCAAGACAAATAGTCCGTTAACACGTTTCGATAACCTTTTAAACCTCCGTAGTATCACCGATGCCGAAACTGCAGCGTCGCCGGCAGGTAGCGCTGTAGCGGCTCGGGCGTGTTGCCGTCAATCAGCTGGCTTATCAAATCGTAGCAGTGCCAGGCCAGCTGGCGGTTGTCCTGCTGGACGGTATCGATACGCAGCGACAGCGAATCGTAGAGATAGTGATCGTCAAAGCTCGCCAGGTGGATGTCTGAATCGAGCAAATGGTGCTGGCTCATATAGCGCAGCACCCCTTCCAGCAGCCCGCAGGCGGCGGTAAACAGCGCCTTTGGCGGCCGACCCAGACGCGCGCAGAGGGCGGCGAACATCTCATAGCCGGAGCTGGGATGGTAGTTGCCGTTGATCACCCACTCCGGGCGCAATTCAATACCCGCCTGGGCCAGACCCTGCGTAAACCCGGCCAGACGATCGCGGGAGGGCGACAGGCGCGGCTGGCCGCCTAAAAACCAGAACTCATCGCGATGCTGAGGCGCGATGCGGGCAATCAGCTCCGCCGTCGGGGTAATTGAATCGGTCATCACCAGCGGCAGGGCGCTTTCATTCGGGTAGCGGTCAAACAGCACCACCGGCAGCTGTTCGCTGAGCTTGAGATAGTCGGCATCGGCGTGCATACAGGAGGCGACGATCAACCCGTCGACCTGACGGGCAATCATGTTATTGACCACCATGCTCTCCTGACCGGGGTTTTCGTCGGTACAGGAGATCAGCAGCTGGACGCCCGCCTCGCGGCACAGCATCTCCAGCTCATGGGAAAAGACCGCAAAGCCGTAGTTGGTGATCTCCGGCACCACCAGGCCGATGGTGTGGCTGCGGTTATCGCGCAGGGAGCGGGCGTGAATGCTCGGCTGATAGTGCTGCTCGCGGGCAATCGCCAGCACGCGCTCGCGCGTTTCCTGCGCCACGCGCAGCTCTTTGCCACGCCCGTTCAGCACCAGGCTGGCGGTCGCTTTGGAAACGCCCGCCAGTTCGGCGATATCTTTAATGGTTACGCGTTTGGTTTTCATTACGACGCCATGAGCCTGAAAGCAAAACGCTTATTCTACCATGCATGTGCGCAGCGGCCAGTAGCAGAATGCATCCGGCGCGCTACCGGAGAAAATCAGCTGCGCCGGATAAGCCGGGAAGCAGCGGCTGCTCATTACGCCTTCGCCGTCGTTAATGAAAATCTCCACGCTCGACCGATCGATGAAAATCCGCAGCGTGCGGACCTCGCCGCGCCAGTAGCGATAGTGCATCTCGTCGCTGACGAGACTGCGTCGCGCCAGTCGGATCCCGCTGGCGTCGCGCTCGAGGGTTAACGTGCCGCCGAAATCAAGGCTTAGCGCGTCGTCGGCGGCAGTTTGCAGCGCGATTTCCATCGGCGCCAGCGGCAGAGCGTTCCCCTGCCAGCCGTGCGCTTCCCCGCGCAGGGCGGTCAGCTCGCGCAGCGGACGCTGGTAGAGCTGACCGTCGATAAATTCCAGCTCGCGCAGGCAGGTCATCTGATGGATCCAGCCATGAGCGAGCGTCGGCTGGCGCATCTCTTCGCCGTCCGGGACGCCCATCCAGCCGACCAGCAGGCGGCGGCCATCGCGGGTGTGCGTGGTCTGCGGGGCGTAGAACTCGAATCCGGCGTCCAGCTCGCGCAGTTCGCCGTGGCTGAACGCGGCGCGGTCGTAGTCGAAACCACCGGCCATCCACACCGCCGGATAGGTATTGAGGAAGCGCTCTTCTTCACGGGCAATCCCCTGCGGGCAGCAGATCAGAATATGCTGGTCGCCGAGCGCAAACAGATCCGGGCACTCCCACATATAGCCTGCGTCGCTCAGGCCGTTAATGCCGTCACCGGCGATTTCGCCCTCGCTGCGCCACTGATGAAGGTCCGGGGAGCTGAACAGCAGCACCTTACCGCGCTTTTGCCGATCCTGCGCCCCCAGCACCATGTACCAGCGGTCTTGATGCCGCCAGACTTTCGGGTCGCGGACGTGGCCGGTATAGCCCTCCGGCAGCGGCAGGACCGGGCCGAGCTTAGTGAAAGTGCCGTCGGCGTTTTCCGTCGCCAGGCACTGCCACGCGGTTCGGCCGCCATCGTCGAACTTCACGTTGCCGGTATAGCACAGGGTGAGCGTACCGTTGTTATCCACCGCGCTGCCGGAGTAGCAGCCGTTGCGGTCGTACTCTTCATCCGGCATCAGCGCAATAGGCTCATGCCGCCAGCGCAGCAGATCGTCTGAACTCCAGTGCGCCCAGCACTTGAACTTATGATCGCAGGCGAGCGGGTTCCACTGGTAGAACAGGTGATAGCGCCCGGCAAACTCGACAAAACCGTTGGGGTCGTTCATCAGCCCGGTGACCGGCGCATGGTGCCAGCGGGGATAATGGCTATCGGCCAGCGCGCGCGGCTGGCCCTGCATAACGGCCTGCAAAATCGCAGGCAGACGTGATGGAAGTGACATTATTCAGCGTCCGTTTTGTATTTCAGCAGCAGAGAGACGACGAAAGCGACGCCAAAGGCGATGACCATACCGATAATGTAGTTCAGCAGCGAGCTGGCCTGCACGATGGCCATGCCGGGAATCGCCGTCAGGCCGACTGCGCTCATATAGACGTGCACTGACACGACCCACGCGCCGCCCGCCGCGCCGCCGATCAGCGCCGCGATAAACGGCTTCATGAAGCGTAAGTTGATACCAAAAATCGCCGCCTCGGTGATGCCCAGCATAGCGGAAAACGCCGAGGGCAGCGCAATGGCTTTGATTTTGACGTCTTTGGTTTTAAACCATACCGCCAGGCAGGCGCCACCCTGAGCGACGTTGGCCATGGACCAAATCGGCAGCAGGAAGTTAACCCCAATGGACGGGTTACCCAGCAGCCCGGCTTCGATGGCGTGGAAGCTGTGGTGAATACCGGTAATGACGATAACCGAATAGAGACCGCCAAACAGCAGTCCAGCCAGCCAGCCGGCGTGGCTAATCAGGGTACTCAGGACAAACGAGATGCCGTCGCCGAGCGCGCGACCGGCCGGGCCGATAATCAGCAGGGCGATAAAACCGGAAATAATCACCGTCAGGAACGGCGTCAGGATCAGGTCCAGCGCATCGGGGATCGCGCGACGCAGCTGCTTCTCAACGAGGCTCATAAACCATACCGCCAGCAGCACCGGGAACACTGTCCCCTGATAGCCGATCATGGCGATCTCGAGGCCGAAGAAGTTCATGGTATGGAAACCGGCGGCCACGCCCCAGGCGTTAGTCAGCGCCGGGTGGGTCAGAATGCCGCCGAGCGTCGCGCCGAGGTAGGGGTTACCGCCGAATTCGCGGGCCGCGGTAAAGCCAATCAGGATCGGCAGAATGATAAACGCCGCCGAGCTGCACATATCCAGCATGATGTAGAGGGCGTTGCTCGGGTCAACCCAGCCGTAGGTTTTGACCATCCCCAGCAGGCCCATCAGCAGGCCGGAGGCGACGATTGCCGGGATAATCGGCACGAAGATGTTCGACAGCAGGCGCGCGATACGCTGGAAAGGATTAAGCTTTTTCGCCGCAATGTCGGCGGCTTCCGACTTGCTCGATTCGCTAATGCCCGCCGCCTGGATAAAGGCGGCGTAGACCTTGTTCACCACCCCGGTGCCGAAAATAATCTGCATCTGCCCGGCGTTGCGGAAACAGCCCTTAACCCCTTCAATTTTGCCGATGGCCTGCTGGTCGGCCAGCGAATCATCGACCAGCACCAGCCGCAGACGCGTGGCGCAGTGCGCAGCGCTGGCGATATTTTCCTTGCCTCCCAAAAGCGGAAGCAGCGAGCGGGAAATCTGTTCAAAATCCATAGTACCCTCTGAATGCGTAAAATTTTCGTGTTGTCGTCCCGTGTTCACGGGGGCGCAGTTTCTGCGTCGTTATCGTGTCCGGGGCGACAACGCGCGCGTAATCGCCCCGGATGTTCCTGCCGTCAGACGTTACCCGTCAGAACCAGGTTTCCATCTGCATACCGAACGACCATTCGCCGCCCGATTTAAAACCACTGCTGCCCAGCGCGTCGTCGCTGGCGTAATTATTCAGTTTTTTGCTCCAGTCCATCCATGAGGTGTAAAGGCGGATTTCAGGACGGCTGAAGAAATCACCGATGCTGCCGACCTTAAAGGTCGGAGCGAAGGTGAGCTTGTAGAAGCTACCGTTCACCGCATGGCGATCGTTATAACCTTCAGGTTTAAGATCCATATACTGGTAGCTGCCTTCGTAAGCGAGGGCGAAGTTCTGGTTGATCTCCTGGATCAGACGCATGTTGAGCGTTGCCCACTGATAGCTGTCGCCCTCGGCATAACGGTCTTTACTGCTTTGCGCCAGGATAGCCGGGGCGATAAACCAGTTTTTGCTGAGCGGCGTGGTGCCGTAGCTGGCGAAGCGCCAGGTGTTGGCGCCCGAGCGTAGCGCGCCGTCAGAGCCGATGCCTTTAACTTCAGCGCCCAGGCCGTGACCGTAGAGCAGGGCGGTTTTGCTGGTGCCTTCACGCAGGCCGTAAAAAGTGTCGTTATGCAACCCGAGCAGCGCATGCGTCCCGGTATTTGCCGCATCGCCTTTGACCGGATTGCCGTTGGTATCCTGACGTTCATCGTTGTCTTTTGCCCGCATCCCGCTGACCATCACCTGCACCGGACCGATGAAGTTGTTCATGCTGACGATATAGTTCTGCACGCTATTGCTCGAGTCAGCAATATCGCCGAAGTTGCGTCCGTAAAGAGAGAAGTTACTGCGAATGCTATCGTTCCACCTGACGTCGTAAATACCGCCGCCGGTACCGGCGAGGAACACAACGTCAGAGTCAATCCAGTGAATATCAAAGTTGTCGCGGTCGAAACGTTTCCCTGCCCACAGGGTGGAGCCTTTAAACGGCCCTTCAAAGGCAGGCAGGTTGCCCAGTTCGACGAAAGCCTGGCGAACGTTCAAATCACTGGTGCTCGCCGTCCAGTCGTTATAATTGGTTTGGCCGTCGGCGACCATCACTTTGAAGCGGGTCGTCGCGCCATTATCCAGGGTCTGCTTATGTTCAAGGTTCATTTCAACATAGGTATCGGCCTGGTTTCCCAGACGGCCGATAGCCCCGCCGGTTTCCCCCGCTGGCGTCATATAGGCGCCGGATTTGGTGCTGGCGGCGGAATCATTCATTATCACGCCGGAGCGGGCGTAGCCGTGAAACTCAAAGCCGCTTTTCTCATCGGCTTTTTTCTCAAGCTTGGCGGTACGTTGAACCACTTCCTGCGTCGTGTCCTGATTTTTTTGCTGCTGGGTGGTCAGCTGCTGGACTTTTTTCTCCGCTGACTCGGCGCGGTTTTCCGCGGTTTGCGCTCTGTTTTCCGCCTCCTGCAGGCGTTTTTCCAGCGCGACCAGGCGGGCTTCGATGGTGCTGAGGTCCGTTTGCGCGTGGGCTGAGGCGGCACCGGTTAGCAAAGCGATAAGGACCGCGAGTGTGCTTTTTTTATACATGCTGGTTGCATCCCGAAAGTAAAATTTGGAAATGTTGTTTTTTTTGCTAAACCGGTTTAGGCGCTATGTTAAGCATGACCCTTAACATTTGGAAATGGATTTTGCTAAACCGGTTTAATAAATGTGATGGATGCAACAAAGTGGGCCGCGCACGACGGCCTGAAGAATCAAAACTGGCGATTAAGATCGCGCTGGTATGGCAGAGCGGTCATCGCGCCTTTCGCCGTTGTCGCCAGAGCGCCGCAGGTTTGCGCTAGCGTCAGGGTGGGTTCCAGCCCTTCGATATCCGTCGGCATCCCTTTGGCGGCAAGGCTTGCGAGCAGTCCGGCGACAAAAGCGTCACCCGCGCCGGTGGTGTCCACGCTGACCACAGGCTTGGCGCTGAAATGGGTAAACTGCTGCTGGAAGGCGGCAAGCACGCCCGCTTTGCCCTGGGTGACCAGCAGCAATTCAGGCTGGTAGCGCGCGGTGATGCTGGCGATGCCTTGCGCTAAATCATCACTTCCGCTGATGAATACCAGTTCCTCTTCCGACAGCTTCACCACGTTGGCCATGCGCAGGGCGCGATCGAGGCAGGCGTGCAGCAGCTCCTGATCCTGCCAGAGGTCCGGGCGGATATTGGGGTCAAAGCTGACCCGGCCGCCGGCCAGCTTGATTTTCTCCATAGCCGCGAAGGTGGTGCTGCGGCTGGGTTCGGCGCTGAGCGCGATAGAGCAGACGTGCAGCCACTGGTTGGCGGCAAACTGCGGCAGGTCTTCTTTCGCCAGGAACAGATCCGCGCTTGGGCGCACCATAAAGGTAAAGGTGCGTTCGCCCTGATCGTCAAGGTCGACCACGACGGTGGAGGTTCGGTGCTCGCCGTCGAGGCGCATATGGCTGACGTCGACCAGCTCCTGCTGCAGGGTGTGGCGCATAAAGCGGCCAAACGGATCGTCGCCGACGCGCCCGATAAACCCGCTGATGCCGCCAAGACGGGCGATACCTACCGCCACGTTGGCCGGCGCGCCGCCGGGGCAGCGCAGCAGACGGCCTTCGCTCTCCGGCAGCAGGTCAACTACCGCATCTCCCAGAACCCAAACTTTTGCAATCATGCTGAAAAATCTCCATAGCTAAACTTAGTTAAACCGGTTTAGCTTATTAAAGCATAGCGACAGGATCAGGGGAACGTCAGCGGCGGAAAAGTGCGAACCAGGGTATAAAAACGTGAGCCGGTTGGCAAAAGAGCGGCCGTTCGGCTGAGCGGGAGAGACTTCTGATGGCTGCGGACTCTATAGCGGTAAAAAGCGGCAGCCCGGACAGGTGCAAAGGGGGGGAGCGGCAGACCAAAAGTCGATAGAAAAGTCTGAAATCAGTTTTAAGAACAATCCCTAAAGCCAGACGGCAAAATCTTGTGCCATGCTAAATGCGACTCATAACATTAAGTTCGTTAGCGAGAGAGGATATTATGAAAAAAGCAATGATTGCGTTATCTGCGATTCTGGTAGCAGCTCCTGTTTTTGCTGCAACAACGACACACGCAACCGACGATACCGTCGCGGCGGCCCATGAAGGGGCGAACACCGCGAAGGAAAAACTGCACGAGGCCCAGCACCAGGGTGAAGAGCAGCAGCTCAAAGCTAAACACGCGGCGGAAGGCAAAAGCGACAGCGTAGGCAGCGAAGTCAGCGAAGGCGCGCAGAAAACCTGGAATAAGACCAAAGAAGGGACTGAGAAGGGCTGGAACGCAACTAAAGAAGGCACCGAAAAAGGCTGGAATAAGACCAAAGAGGTCAGCAAAGAAGGCTGGGATAAAACCAAGCAGGGTGCCGAAGAGCTAAAAACTAAAGTCACTGAGTAATTACTGACTCTTTGCTAAAAAAGGTCGCGAAAGCGGCCTTTTTTGTTATTTAGCGTCCATGGTTCAGCCTCGGGATAATTATCCGCAATGGATATCGAGCCGGCTTGCGGTATACCCGGGGGCATAGTAAACCCTGTGGCTGGGTTAAATGAGCGCAGGCAATAAAAATGCGCCCTGGAAGACTAAGCGGATATGCCAGGAATTGTCCTGGTTATATTGTTACTCACTATTCCTCCACATTCTCCTGGTACAAAGGAAATATATCAGGAGGTGTATTATGAAAAAGATTCTTTCACTGGCGATTATTTTATCTTGTGCTTTAACTTCTGTCTCCTGGGCGGATGGCCCTGGCGGCAACAACCACGGTCAGCAGCAGGTCTGGCAGCAAGACGCCGGGCGCGGCGGCCCGAACGGTAACCGTCAGCAGGGGCCGCAGGCTAACAACCATCAGGGCAACGGCGATAACCGTGGCCCGGCGCATGGTGACAAGGGGCCGCAGGGTAACCCTCATCAGGCGCGTCATGAGCAGGACCACTTTGCGTGGAACGGGCATGATTTCCGCAAAGGTCATCCGGCGCCGGAACGTTTTCGCGGCAATGATTACCGGATAAACGACTGGAACGATCGCGGATTACCGGCACCGCCGCGCGGGCAGCACTGGTCCTATATTGATGGCAACTATGTGCTGATTGCCGCCGCGACCGGGATTATTACGTCGATCCTGATTAACGGCGCGCTGAGTCACTAACCTTTTTCTGCCTTAACCTCGCTACCGCTTCCCCCGGAGGCGGTGCTGCGCGCCTGTCCGGGCTACCGATTTCCCCGCGTCTGAGGGACGGTAGTCCGGTCAGCGTAGCGCTATCGGGCAATGCCCACCCGCCCTTGTTCTCACTTAAAAAGCGCAAAGTTGAAAATATCATCCTTGCGCCTCTTCTTTGATGTTTTATCTGCGTATTTAGACTTTATAAATTGTTATTGTGCTTCATGGTTAATAAAAAGCAGAGAATGTAAGAAGCGCCCTGGTTCAGGCGAGAGTAAAAGACGTCCGCTTCGCCGTTAAATCACTATGAATAAATCAGATGAAAACTGCCTGCGGAATAAGAAATCCTGCTTGCAATAAACCCTTAGCACGTTAAGTTATTAAAGCTTTGCATCTGATTCTATTCCCGGAGACCGGCATGACCGACTGTGTAATTCCTGAAATTAAAGCCACCGAAGATGAAATGATTGCGATCCGTCATTATTTACATGCCCATCCGGAATTAAGCCTGGAAGAGTTTAATACCAGCGAGCTGGTGGCCGGAAAACTGACCGAGTGGGGCTATACGGTGACCCGCGGGCTGGCGAAAACCGGGGTGGTCGGAACCTTAAGCAAAGGCGATTCTCCGCGCACGATCGGCCTGCGCGCCGACATGGACGCGCTGCCGATTTTCGAAGCGACCGATCTCCCGTGGGCCAGCACCGTTGCCGGGAAAATGCACGCCTGCGGCCACGATGGCCATACCACCATTCTGCTGGCGGCGGCGAAATATATCGCCTCGCCGGCCTGCCAGTTCAACGGCACGGTACACCTGATATTCCAGCCCGCGGAAGAAGCTATCGGCGGCGCGGATTTAATGATTAAAGACGGCCTGTTTGAACGTTTCCCCTGCGAGCGCATCTTCGGCCTGCACAATATGCCGGGCCTGCCGGTGGGGAAACTCGGCTTTTACGCCGGTAATTTTATGGCCTCGGCGGATACGGTCAAAATCACCATTACCGGTTACGGCGGCCACGGCGCGCACCCCGAGCGCACCGTCGACCCCATTGTGACCGGCGCGGCGCTGGTGATGAATCTGCAAAGTATCGTTGCCCGTAACGTACCGCCGGGCGAAACCGCGGTGGTGAGCGTCGGTACTTTCCAGGCGGGTATCGCCTCCAACGTCATCCCCGAGAACGTGGTGATGGAGCTGAGCGTGCGGGCGATGAAGCCGGAAATTCGCGACCTGCTGATTAAGCGGATCAAGGAGCTCGCTGATTTTACCGCCAAAAGCTACGGCGCCAGCAGCGAGGTTGAGGTTTTTGACTCCTATCCGGTGCTGACCAACAGCGACGAGGAGACCGAGTTCGCCAAAGCGCTGGCGCTGGAGGTATTTGGCGAGGAGGGCGTGCTGGAATCCATTTCGCCGATGAACGCCAGCGAAGATTTCGCTTTTATGCTCCAGAAACGCCCCGGCTGCTACTTCCTGCTGGGTAATGGGGAGAAAGGCGGGAAGGGCGGCTGTATGGTGCACAACCCCGGCTATGACTTTAATGATGACATTATTTCTACCGGCGCGACGCTGTTCGTCCGGTTAGTTGAAACACACTGCCGTTGATCTCTGGAGTCCGTAAATAATGAAAAAATCTCTTCTGCTGTGGGTCGCGATGATGGCCTCAACTTCAGCCCTGGCCGCAGAAAATAAGGAAATTCGCTTTGGCGTCGATCCCACCTTTGCGCCGTTTGAATGGAAAGATCCGCAGGGTAAGCTGGCGGGTTTTGATATTGATCTCGGCAACGCGATTTGCGCCCAGCTTCAGGCCAAGTGCGTGTGGGTGGAAAGCAACTTCGACGGCATTATCCCGGCGCTGAAGGCGCGTAAGTTCGACGCGATCCTCTCCGGCATGTATATGACCGAGAAGCGCAAAGAGCAGATCGGCTTTAGCGACAAGCTCTACAACGGTCCGGTGTTCCTCGTGGCGCGTAAAAATACCCTGGCCGGGAATACCGTCGAACAGCTGAAGGGCAAAACCATCGGCGTGGAACAGGGCTCGGCGCAGGAGACTTACGTCAACCAGCACTGGCGCACGGCGGGGATCAATATCGTCGCCTATCAGGGGGCGGATCGCGTGGTTCAGGATCTGGAGTCCGGGCGTATTGATGGCGCGGTGCTGTCCGGGATGATGGCCGACTACAGCTTCCTGCAGCAGCCGCAGGGTAAAGATTTTGCCTTCGTTGGCGGCCATCTGAAGGACGACAAGCTGTTCGGCGCCGGCGCGGCGATTGGCCTGCGCAAAGAGGACGATGCCCTGCGCCAGGAGATTAACGGCGCGATTGCCCGCATTCTCGCCGACGGCACTTATAAAAAGTTAGCCGGGAAATATTTTAGCTTTGACGTCTATTCCGGGACATAATGTTGTTATGCATTCAGCGGGCACGGCTAGCCCGCTTCAAGCTTCCTTTTCTTACTATCCCGTAATTGTCCTTTCCTGGCCCTCACGGCGTTCCGAAGGATACTGAATATAAGCGATAAGGAGTGAACGGCATGATCACACGTCCCTTGGGCAAAACCGGATTTTCCATCGCCCCGCTGGTGTTTGGCGGCAACGTTTTTGGCTGGACCATCGATGAAAAAACCAGTTTTGCCATTCTTGATGCGTTTATAGACCACGGCTTTGATGCTATCGACACGGCGGATGTTTACTCCCGCTGGGCGGAGGGTAATCAGGGCGGCGAGTCTGAAACCATTATCGGCCGCTGGCTACAGGCGCGGCCCGGCATGCGCGATAAGGTGAAGATCTTCACCAAAGTGGGGGCCGATTTAGGCCTTCCCGGGCATAAAGGGTTGAAAAAAGCGTGGATCCAGCAGGCGGTTGAGGATTCACTCCGGCGCCTGAACACCGATTATATCGACCTCTATTTTGCCCACTGGCCGGACCCGGAAACGCCGGTTGCGGAAACCCTCGAGGCGTTTCACGCTCTGCAGCAGGCGGGGAAAATCCGCGCTATGGGCGCCTCCAACCTTGACGCCGGCCAGCTTTCGAGCGCGCTGGAAGTGTCGCGCAAAAGCGGTCTGCCGGCCTGGCAGGTGCTGCAGCCGGAATACAATCTTTATCATCGCTCGGCTTTTGAGGGCGCGCTCGGCGACCTGTGCATCAGCCGCGATATCGGCGTGGTGACCTACTACAGCCTGGCGTCCGGCTTCCTGACCGGCAAATACCGCCAGCAGTCCGATCTGGCGCAAAGCCAGCGCGGGGGCGGCATTGGCAAATATCTCAATCCGCGCGGGCTGCGCATCGTCGATACGCTGGTTGAGGTGGCGGAGCAAAACGACGCCAAACCCGCCGAAGTCGCGCTGGCCTGGCTGATGAGCCGCGAAGGCGTAACGGCGCCTATCGCCAGCGCCACCAGCATCGCTCAGGTGGAGAGCTTCGCCCGCGCCGCCGCGCTGACCCTGAGCGCCGACCAGCTGGCGCGTCTGGACAGCGCCAGCGCGTAATACTGTATGCCGGAGCCTGTCAGGTTCCGGCGCTTTTCCATCAGCGTTTTGTATTCCTTTTCTTTTCTCTTTTAGTCACTTCCCCGGCTCTGAATACTTTTCAGCGAAAAATGAAACGTTTTTTCATGCGCTAAAAGCCCTTCTTGATTACGTTAAGATAATGCGTATAGTTCTCATTCTTATTTTGTTTTTATGTTTTCGGTGATTGCCTGCCTCAGCGGATGCTCACGGGGAAACTGCGAAAGCGGGATAGGGCTCGCTCACGCAAGATCGAAAAGAGAACATCGGCGGCGAAGTAAATGTTAATTTATTGATTTTATTAATAATTAATCTTTTTTTATTTTTTCTTACCTATGGGACTCATTATGCGTACCTATCACTCTTCTGTTTTCCCGCTACGCAAAACGCTGCTGGCGTTAACCATCGGCGCAATCACCCATTCAGCCGCGGCGGCGGAAAGCAAGAAAAGCGAAGAAACCATGGTCGTCCAGGCAACGCCCGCCAGCGATTTTAAAGCCGGCGGCGATCTGGTGGTGCCTGCCTATCTCGACGGACAGGTGGCGAACGGCGGGCGTCTCGGGATGCTCGGCGAGCAAAACGCCATGGACGTTCCGTTTAGCATCATCGGTTATACCTCGAAGCTGATTCAGGACCAGCAGGCGAAAACCATCACCGACGTGGTGAGCAACGATGCCGGGGTTCAGCCGGTGCAGGGTTACGGTAACTATGCCGAGACCTACCGCATTCGCGGCCTCAAGTTTGACGGCGACGATATGACCCTGAGCGGGCTGGCCGGGGTGGTGCCGCGTCAGGTGGTGGATACCGCCATGCTTGAGCGGGTCGAAATTTTTAAAGGCGCCAACGCCCTGCTCAACGGCGCCGCCAGCTCCGGCGTCGGCGGGATGATTAACCTCGAACCTAAGCGCGCGGAAGATATCCCCACCGCCAACGTTGGCGTCGACTATACCTCGGATTCGCAGGTCGGCGGCTCGCTGGATTTAGGCCGTCGCTTTGGCGACGATAACCAGTTCGGCGCGCGGGTGAACCTGGTGCATCGCGAAGGCGAGGCGGCGGTCGACAATGACAAGCGCAGAACCACTCTGGCTTCGATTGGCCTCGATTATCGCGGTGAGCGCTTACGCAGCTCTTTTGACTTTGGCTATCAGAAGAAAACCTTCCACGGCGGCCCGATGGGGATCAATATTTCGGCCGTGGATTTTATCCCGCGTCTGCCGGATAACACCCATAACTACACGCAAAAATGGGCTTACAGCGATATCGAAAATGAGTTCGGTATGCTGAGAATGGAATACGACATTATTGATAAATGGACCGCCTACGCCTCGTTAGGGGCGCAGCATGCCCATGAGATTGGCCTGTATAGCGCCTCGAAGCTGATTGACCGGGCGGGCAACGCCACGGCGGGGCGCCTCGATACCAACCGCTATATTGATACCGCCAGCGGCATGGCGGGCCTTCGCGGCGAGTTCGCCACCGGTTTTGTATCGCACAGGGTCAACGTCGGCTATTCGGCGAAAACTCAAAACGACAAAACCGCATGGCGGATGTCGAAGGCGGCGGATAATCCGCTGGTGAACATCTACGATACCCGGCAGGTCGCGCCTCCGGCCAACGCTTCATTCGGCGGCGACTATGACGATCCGCTGACCAGCGGCCGCACCCGTTCCCAGGGCTGGCTGCTAAGCGACACCCTTGGCGTGCTCGACGATACGCTGCTGTTTACCGCTGGCGCGCGCCATCAAAAGGTAGTGGTGCGCAATTACAACAAAACCACCGGCCTGCAAACCGATGACGCATTTGATGACAGCCGCTGGATGCCCACTTACGGCGTGGTTTATAAGCCGTGGAAAGTGATTTCTTTATACGCCAACCATACCGAAGCGCTACAGCCGGGCAGCAATGCGCCAACCTCCGCTAAAAACTATGGTGAAAGCGTTGGGATCATTCACTCAAAACAGAACGAAGTCGGGGTGAAGGCCGATTTCGGCACAATTGGCGGCTCGCTGTCGCTGTTTGAAATTAAAATGCCGTCAGCGGTCCTCGACAGCAACGGCTATTACGGGCTTAACGGCGAGCAGCGTAACCGCGGCGTCGAATTTAATATCTTCGGCGAACCGCTGTATGGCCTGCGCCTTAACGCCAGCGCTACCTGGCTGGATGCCGAACTGTCGAAAACCGCGAAGGGTGTGAACGATGGTAAGAAAGCGATCGGCGTGCCGGGGTTCTACACGGTGCTTGGCGCAGAGTATGACATCAAGCCCATCGACGGTCTGACCGCCACCGCGCGCCTCAACCACTCGGGTTCGCAGTATGCCGATCAGGCGAACAGCAAGAAGATTGATAGCTATACCACCCTCGATCTCGGCGTGCGCTATCGACTGGCGCTTAACGAGAATCAAAACCAGATGACGGTACGCGCGGGTGTCGATAACGTAACGGATGAGAACTACTGGTCCGGCGCGGATGACAGCGGAACCTATCTGTTCCGCGGCGAACCGCGGACGTTCAAGGTATCGGTAGGTTACGCGTTCTGAGCCAAAATGCAGAGGCGGGCAGGGCCGATCGTCCCTTGTGATAAATCAATGAACGTATGAAGCCTGCGCATCTGCCGCTTGAAGTATGGCGAGTATAAGTGTTAAAAGGTGCCCCTTCATATAAATACACAGGGGATCGACGTGAAAGACGCGTCAACGTCGTCGGAGACCGTAGAGGAAAGCGGCCCGACGCTGCACCGCGGTTTACAGAACCGACATATCCAACTTATCGCCCTTGGCGGCGCCATCGGTACCGGCCTGTTTCTCGGCATCGGGCCAGCGATTCAAATGGCGGGACCGGCGGTCCTGCTCGGCTATGCCGTCGCCGGCATCGTCGCCTTTTTGATCATGCGCCAGCTTGGCGAAATGGTCGTTGAAGAGCCGGTTTCTGGCTCCTTTGCCCACTTTGCCTATAAATACTGGGGCCCGTTCGCCGGTTTTCTTTCCGGCTGGAACTACTGGGTAATGTTCGTGCTGGTGGGGATGGCGGAGCTGACCGCCGCCGGCATCTATATGCAGTACTGGCTGCCGGACGTGCCGACGTGGATCTGGGCCGCCGCTTTCTTCCTCATTATCAACGCCGTGAACCTCGTAAACGTTCGCCTTTACGGCGAAGCGGAGTTCTGGTTCGCGCTGATTAAGGTGCTGGCGATTATCGGCATGATTGGCTTTGGCCTGTGGATGCTGTTCGGCGGCCACGGCGGAAGTAAAGCGGGAATCGATAACCTGTGGAAACACGGCGGTTTCTTCGCCACCGGCTGGCACGGCCTGATTATGTCGCTGGCGGTCATTATGTTCTCCTTCGGCGGACTGGAGCTTATTGGCATTACTGCCGCAGAAGCGCAGAACCCGGAAAAGAGCATCCCGAAAGCGGTTAACCAAGTGGTATACCGTATTCTGTTGTTTTATATCGGTTCGCTGGTGGTTCTGCTGGCGCTCTATCCGTGGGTGGAAATCCAATCCGACAGCAGCCCGTTCGTAATGATCTTCCATAATCTTGACAGCAACGTGGTGGCTTCTGCGCTGAACTTTGTGATTCTGGTGGCTTCATTGTCGGTTTATAACAGCGGCGTGTACTCCAACAGCCGGATGCTGTTTGGACTGTCGGTGCAGGGCAACGCGCCGAAGTTTCTCGCCCGCGTCAGCAAGCGCGGCGTGCCGGTCAACTCCCTGCTGCTTTCCGGGATTATTACCTCCCTGGTGGTGGTGCTTAACTATCTGCTGCCGCAGAAAGCCCTCGGCCTGCTGATGGCGCTGGTGGTGGCGACGCTGCTGTTGAACTGGATCATGATCTGCCTGGCGCACCTGAAATTCCGCGCCGCCCAACGGCGCAAGGGGCGCGAGCCGAAGTTTAAAGCTCTGCTGTCGCCCGCCAGTAACTATATCTGTATCGCCTTTCTGGCGCTGATCCTGGTGCTGATGTGCACCATCGACGGGATGCGTCTGTCGGCGATTCTGCTGCCGGTGTGGATCCTGTTCCTGTTTGCGGCCTTTAAAACCCTGCGCCGGACGGCGTAGCGCGCGATCGCCCCGCCGTCCGGCGGGGTATCTTCCACTTTTATTGTGATCTTCTTCGCGCTTAGCGTATTTTGCTCGCGATCTTCTTTTTGTAATCGATTACTTTTTATTTGAGCGTATTTGTAATCGATTACTTTTTTGAGGGCGGTCGAAATGGTCACAACAACCGAAGGTCGTGAAAGTCCCCGCGTAGCCCACCGTTTTCTGGTGCCGCGGCTGTCGTTAATGATGTTTATGCAGTTCTTTATCTGGGGTAGCTGGTCGGTGACGCTGGGGCTGGTGATGACCCGCTATGAGATGTCGCTGCTGATCGGCGATGCTTTCTCCGCCGGGCCGATTGCGTCTATTCTCTCGCCGTTTGTGCTGGGCATGCTGGTCGATCGCTTTTTCGCTTCGCAGAAGGTGATGGCGGTGATGCATCTGGCCGGCGCGGTGATTCTATGGTTTGTCCCGCAGGCGCTGGTGGCGCAAAACGGCGCGCTGCTGATTGGCCTGCTGTTCGGCTATACCCTGTGCTATATGCCGACGCTGGCGCTGACCAATAACATCGCTTTCCATAGCCTGGCGAACGTCGATAAAACCTTCCCGGTGGTGCGCGTCTTCGGCACCATCGGCTGGATCATCGCCGGTATCTTTATCGGCGTGACGGGGATTTCCGATACCACAGGAATTTTCTCTGTTGCGGCGCTCTGTTCGGTGGCGCTGGCCGTTTATAGCCTGACGCTGCCGCACACGCCGGCCCCGGCGAAAGGGACCCCGGTCCAGTTTCGCGACCTGCTGTGCGCCGACGCCTTCGCGCTGCTGAAAACGCGTCACTTCCTGATTTTCTCCCTCTGCGCGACGCTGATTTCGATTCCGCTGGGGACCTATTACGCCTACACCGCGTCTTATCTTGCGGATGCCGGTATCGCGGACGTCAGCACCGCAATGTCTTTCGGTCAGATGTCAGAAATCTTCTTTATGCTGGTGATCCCGCTGCTGTTCCGCCGTCTCGGGGTGAAATACATGCTGCTGATCGGCATGGCGGCGTGGTTTGTACGCTATGCCTTCTTTGCGCTGGGCGTCAGCGAAGAGGGACGGTTCCTGCTTTATCTCGGCATCCTGCTGCACGGCGTCTGCTACGACTTTTTCTTTGTTGTCGGCTTTATCTACACCGATCGCGTGGCCGGTGAAAAGGTGAAGGGCCAGGCGCAGAGCATGATTGTGATGTTCACCTACGGTATCGGCATGCTGTTGGGATCGCAGATTTCCGGCGCGCTGTATAACCACCTGGTGGCAGGCCAGAGCGTACCGCAGGCGTGGGTCGCCTTCTGGTGGATCCCGGCGGTGGCCGCAGCGGTCATCGCCCTGATTTTCCTTTTCTCTTTCCAGTACAACGAGAAAGAGTCGCGTTAATTTTTCAGGAGGTGGTATGAAAACAATCAAGGGGCCGGGCATTTTTCTGGCGCAGTTTATCGGTTCGCAGGCGCCGTTTAATACCCTGGAGGGCCTGGCGCAGTGGGCTGCCGGTTTGGGCTATCAGGCATTACAGATCCCCTGCAACCATCCGGCGATTTTCGATGTTGAACGCGCCGCCGCCAGCCAGACCTACTGCGATGAGGTGAGCGGCAAGCTGGCGGAGCATGGCCTGGCGATCGGCGAGCTGTCCACCCATCTTGAGGGTCAGCTGGTGGCCGTTCACCCGGCTTATGATACGGCCTTTGACGCCTTTGCGCCCGCCGCGCTGCGCGGTAACCCGCAGGCGCGCCAGCAGTGGGCGGTAGAGAAAGTGCGCCAGGCGGCGGTGGCCTCTGCGCGTCTGGGGCTGAAAGCGCATGCCACCTTTTCCGGGGCGCTGGCGTGGCCTTATTTTTATCCGTGGCCGCCGCATAATCAGCCGCTTCTCGATGAGGCCTTTGATGAGCTGGCCCGGCGCTGGCGACCGCTGCTGGACGTTTTCGACGAACAGGGCGTGGATCTCTGCTACGAAATCCATCCCGGCGAAGATCTGCATGATGGCGTCACCTTTGAGCGTTTTCTGCAGCGCCTCGATAACCACCCGCGCTGCAACATACTCTATGATCCCAGCCACCTTCATCTTCAGCAGATGGATTACCTGGCCTTTATCGATATCTACCACGCGCGAATCAAAGCGTTTCATGTCAAAGACGCCGAATTCCGCCGCGACGGGCGCAGCGGGGTCTACGGCGGCTATCAGAACTGGCCGCAGCGGGCGGGGCGCTTTCGTTCGCTGGGCGACGGGCAGATCGATTTCAAAACGATTTTCAGCAAGCTCACCGAGTATGATTTTGACGGCTGGGCGGTGCTGGAGTGGGAGTGCTGCCTGAAGGACGCGGAGGTTGGCGCGCGCGAAGGCAGCGAGTTTATCCGCCGCCATATCATCCCGGTCTCCGGGCGGGCGTTTGATGATTTCGCCGCGGGCAAGGAGGGGAGAGAATGATCCAGGTCGGCATTATTGGTTCCGGGTTTATCGGGCCGGCGCACCTGGAGGCGCTGCGCCGGGTGGGGGATATCGAGGTGGTGGCGCTGTGCGACGGTAGCCTCGAGATGGCGCAGCAGAAGGCGCGTCAGCTCAACGTGGCGCACGCCTACGGCAGCGTCGAGGCGCTGCTGGCCCACCCCGGATTGCAGGTGGTGCATAACTGTACGCCGAACCACCTGCACGCGCGGATTAACCGCCAGATCCTCTCCGCCGGTCTGCACGTTTTTTCAGAAAAACCGCTCTGCATGACCGCGGAAGAAGCGCGTGAGCTGGTGGCGCTGGCGGAGGATGCCGGCGTGGTCCACGGGGTTAGCTTTGTCTATCGCCAGTTCGCCATGGTGCAGCAGGCGGCGGCGATGGTGCGCAACGGCGACGTCGGGAGGCTGTTTGCGGCGCATGGCAGCTATTTGCAGGACTGGATGCTGCTGGAAACCGACTATAACTGGCGGGTTGATTCAGCGCAGGGCGGCGCCTCGCGGGCGGTGGCCGACATTGGCTCCCACTGGTGCGATACGGTGCAGTTTATGACCGGTCGCCGCATTGTCGAGGTGATGGCGGATCTCTCTATCGTCTGGCCGACGCGTAAGGCGCCCGTCGCCGGGGATGCGACCTTTAGCCAGCATCGCGATAATGGCGCGTATGAGGCGCGGCCCGTCGACACCGAAGATTTGGGGTCGGTACTGTTCCGTTTTGATGACGGCAGTAAGGGCTGTTTTACCGTTTCGCAGGTCAGCGCCGGGAGAAAAAATGGCCTGACGGTAGAGATCAACGGCAGTAACTGTTCGCTGGCATGGGAGCAGGAGGTGCCGCAGCGGCTGTGGGTAGGTCATCGCCAGCAGCCAAACCAGCTGCTGAGCGACGATCCGAGCCTGATGCTCGGCGAGGCCGCCGCCAGCGCCCATTTCCCCGGCGGGCATAACGAAGGCTGGCCCGATGCGTTTAAAAATATGATGCTCAGCTTTTATCAGGCGGTGCGCGCCGGTGAGATGCCGCCGGCGTCGTCGCGGCGTTTCGCCTCGTTCTATGAGGGGGCGGACGTGATGTACATCGTTGATGCGATAGTGAAAAGCCATCAGCAGCAGCGCTGGGTGCAGGTGGAAAGATAAGCAGAAGGCGCGGTGCGCATTTCGCGCACCCGCTGTGTTATTTCACGCCAAAATAGCCGTCGAGATAGGTCCCGGCCAGTTCATTACCAAACAGCACGGCGTCTTTATTTTCCATCTCGTTGTCCCATTTATCGCTGGCGTTACCGTTGAACGCGTGCTGGGTTTTTGTGCCCTGCGCCACCTGCTGCCTGATGGCGTCGGCAGTACGGCGGGCGTCGCTTTCGCTCATCCCCGATTTTCTGTCCTGCTGGCCGCGGGTATAGATTTCAGTAAAGTTCGGCAGATTTAAGCGGTAGTTTTCCTGACGGTTAGTGGCGAAGTTACCGCCGACGAAATCGCTGCGGTGTGAAATAAAGTAGTAAGCGTGGCGTTCCGGTGAAGATTTTGAGGAGGTACAGCCGGAAAGGGCGGCGAGCGAACAGCCGAGCGCGATAAGCGCTATTTTGAGTTTCATTGATATCATCATCCATAATTATTAGAACAGGTATACCGATCATTCGGCGACAGAACAAAACGGTTAATTATAGATGTACGGTAGCACCTGAAGACCCATGAATCCAAGGGTCTTCAGGCAGCATTTTTTAGATCTGCGCCAGCCCGCCATCAACGTAGATTTCGGCGGCGTTAATAAAGCTCGCGTCGTCTGACGCCAGAAAAGCGACGGTTTTAGCGACCTCCTCGGGCTCGCCAATGCGGCCCAGCGGGACGTCGGCGGCCAGCATATCGAAGAGCCCCTGACGCTGCTCTTCTGCGACAAGTCCTCCCAGGCCGGGCGTACGGACGGGTCCCGGGCTGACCACATTCACGCGGATACCGCGATCCTTGAGATCCAGCGCCCATGAGCGTGCCAGATTACGCACGGCGGCCTTACTGGCGCTGTACACGCTGAAGTTCGCGGTGCCTTTCACCGCCGCGGTCGAGCCGGTAAGGATGATGGAAGCCCCCAGGGTCAACAGCGGCAAGGACTTCTGGACGGTGAACAGCACGCCGCGCACGTTGGTAGCGAAAATGCGATCGAAGTGCTCTTCCGTTATGGCGCCCAGCGGCATCATATCGCCGCCGCCCGCATTGGCAAAAAGCACATCCAGTCGCCCTGATTCGCTGGCAATGGTCGAAAACACCCTATCGAGGTCGCTTAATATCGAGGCATCGGCGCGGATCCCGCTGGCGGCGGGACCGATTAACGCGACCGCCGCATCAAGCTCTTCCTGACGGCGACCGGTGATATAGACCGTCGCTCCCTGCAAGGCCAGCTCCCGGGCTGATGCCAGGCCGATGCCCGAGGTGCCGCCGGTGACTAACGCGATTTTTGCCGAAAGTTTTTTACTCATGATGCACTTCCTTAACTAAAGTATGAATATGCCAATTGAGTCATCCACTTACCGTGACCACCTGGCGACTGAGTACGGGAGTCACTCTACCGTCAGCCACGGATGCAAAAAACGGAGTAATGTGAAAAACACTCTTCACGCCGGTGAATAATCAGCGACTGCTATCAGGAACAGCGAATAATGGATCGGTTTTCAGCCCTTAAAGTTTTTACGCGCGTTGTTGAAGCCAACAGCTTTACTCGGGCCGCAGACTCCCTGAATATGCCCAATGCCAGCCTTAGTAAAGCGATTCAACAGCTTGAATCGCATCTGGGCGTGTGCTTGCTACAGCGCACGACCCGGCGCATTACCGTCACGCCGGAAGGGCGCGAGTACTATGAAAAAGCGGTGCGGATTCTGAAAGAGCTGGATGAGGTGGATGCCTCATTTCGCGCTTCCCGCAATAAGCCAAAGGGCCATCTGCGCGTCGCGGTAGGCGGATCCACCGCTCGCGATGTGCTGATCCCGCTGTTGGCTGATTTTATGGCGACTTATCCGGATATCCGCATCGATCTGGCGGTCGCTGACAGCCCATCTGACCTTATCAGCGGCAATATCGACTGCGCGATCAGAGGCGGGCCGCTGGACGACTCGACGCTGATCGCGCGCAAAATCGGCGAAGCGACGATCGTGACCTGCGCCACGCCGGGCTATTTCAGGCTTTATGGTGTTCCCGCGTATCCCGATGAGCTGAAGAACGGACATCGACTGGTCAGCTATTTATCTCCCGCCAGCGGAAGAGCCTTCCCGTTCCGCTTTCTGGCTAACGGCATCGCGCAAGAGATTAAAACGGAACATCACCTTGGCATAAATGAGAGCAACGCGCATATTGCGGCTGCGGAGGCTGGGCTGGGTATTGTGCAGACCTTCTCATATTCGCTGAGAAATGCGCTGGCGAACGGATTACTGGTGGAAATATTGAACAAATGGCGTCCGGCTCCTTATCCCTTTCACGTGGTTTATGCGCAGAATCGCCATGTCACTTCCCGGCTGCGCGTATTTATCGACTGGCTGGCGGAGACATTCCCGGCGGCGGTGAATGGGTCATTGCCCACAAGAAGCAAAGAATGATGATAGCCTGCGAATTTTATGTATTGCGTGATGATAAATTTAGTCACAAAAAAATATTATGCTCGCTTCGACTAAGGAAATCAGGTCAGATATGTTTTGATATATAGAATATGATATAGTTAAATTATAGGAGATTCTATTAAAATATTTAATAAGATCTGTTAACGTTATTTTCCCTAAGGTCTGGAAGTATAAATTAGTCTTTTGTTTTCTATGTTTATAGTAAATATAATAGCAGCAGGAATTTTTGTTTATAGTATGTTTGATATTCCGTCTGTATCTTTTCGAAAATATTTTTAGCCACTCAAGAGGTAAGCGTAATGCCGGCAGGTGACCATGAGATTAAATGTATGGCGTGTGGTTTAAACTGCCCTATTGAAGCAGAAGATAAAATTGAACGTTCGCATTGTGGAGAGAGGAAATTTTCTGTATGGCCAGATAAAAACTATTTTTTCAAACGTGCGGTAAATGATCTTGTATTTCGTGAAATTACCTGTTTCCTGCCTGAAGGAATGGTGGTAGTGGATTTCTCTCTCGACAATATTTTGTATTTTCTGCATGAGGGATGGGCTGAAAAATTGCAGGAGACCGGGCTGAAAGTTATTTTGCTCGCGGATAAGAGCATGCTACCCATGGCTAATTTTTGGATGTTGCGTTCCGGATTATTATGGTCGGTGGTAGAGGTCAACGATGGCTTAACCAGCTTAATCAAGAAAATAAAACGCATCATGCTGGGGCGAAATCTTCGCTGCCGGCGCACACCGTCGTTGACGGAGCATGAAATGAAGACGCTGCGCCTGCTGGCAGATGGGCACTCCAGTCAGGATATCGCCCGCATCATGGCGTGCGATACCCGCAGCGTCTACCGCTTTCAATACTCTTTATGCAAAAAGTTTGGCGGGCTCAACCGCCTGCGCGAGCTGCGCTTCAGGCATAATATCCCCGCTCTGGATTAGCGGCGGTTAGCCCGGCGAATTCATAAAACAGCCCTTTCCTAACTGATGATAGCGGCCTAATGCGACAATGTATTTCCTGTTGCTAGTCTTCGCCTCGGGGCCTGTCCAGCTCTCCCCTGGCAGCATATAAAATTGCGTTGAACTTTCATCGTCACCATCGCAGCCTTTCTGCAGAATGACTCTAAAATAGGTATTGCCAGTATTTTTAATGGTGCCTGTGGCTTCATTAATTTCATACTGGAATCGCGTCTTACGCGGGCGCACGATGAGAATTGTGCTCATCGATACCGAAGGGACAACATTCAGTTTTTTCTGATCCTGACGCCAGGGGAAAACCGTGACGGGCGTCTCCTTAAAGATCACCCGATAATAGCGCTCAACGTCATCTTTAGGCCCACGGTAATAGAGCTTAAAATATTCCTGACCTTTGGCCTGCACGGTGAACTGCAGCGGCGACCAGACCAGATCTTTATCCTGACCGGGCACCGGTCGCTCATTACCGTTGCCCGGCCGGGAGATTTTGTAAGCCGAAATGGTATATAAGTTAGTGCTTTTTGTATCGTTGACCAGCGGCCGGGAGATAAAATCTTTGCTGGCATCCATATCATAAATGATGGAATCAAAGTACACTGCGGAAGCGGGCTGAATACACAGCCCGCATAATCCGATGACAAGGATTTTTTGCATCACACCCCCCGGTCCACGCCGACCCACGTGGCGGTCACTTTTACATCGCCGGTGGCGCTGACGGTCCCCATCCAGTCATGACCATTGGTGGTGAATTGTGAATGTGGGTCATCCATCGGAAACAGCAGTTTCAGCGTGGTGGTAAAAAAGAAACCATCGTTGACGTTGGCGTTCCAGGCCGTCTGTACCCAAACGGCGTTGGTCATATCGACAGGCGCTTCGCCGCAGCTGTTGCGGACTTTTACCGCTTTACCGGTAGCGGATGTCCATTCGAGGTAGGCCGGGACCGGTACTTTTAGCGTCTCGTCCGCTGAGGTAAACAGGCAGAACGGCAAGCCATACATGTTGACGGAGTCGCCAATCACCTGGGCGGTAATACTGTCGGCCTGACGCGACGCGGAGGTGGTGACTTTATACTCAAAGGTGATGGGCTCTTCGCTACCGATTTTGCCGGATGCTTTGGGATGAGAAGTCCCGTCGCTGGCGACAATGCTAATCCCGTATTCCCGTGGGATGATGTTAATTAATGTTGATGGCGTGAACTGATAATAACCCGATTGTGGCGTGACGGAGTTATCAAAATAGAAGGTAAACAGAGCATCCTTGTTGGTTAAATCCGTTCCTGCCTTGAGGACTTTTTGGAAAAAGGCGTTGGACAGGAATACGTAAACGTACTCGCCTGACGGTTTGAAAACCTTGTTATAGGTGCTGACCGTACCAAAATTGGTCCAGCTTGCCCCATCACCGCTGTACTTTACGTCAGACGTAGAAGGAGAAAATCCCAGCATCGCCGTGTCGATCACCATCCGGAAATCAAGTAAGGTGGTGAGAGTTTTAGTCTCCTGAAAACTGTAAGACACCATTTTACAGATGATCCCCGAAGCACTCCCGACCACACCCATTTGACACAAATCAGAGCCGAGGTTAACGCTTGGCGTGCCATCGCTGGCAATCCACACTTCTGCCAGAGCACCGGTACTGTTTAACTTCAGATGCGAGACCTTTTCGAGGTTGAACGTGTAGTAGCGCCATGTTCCCCCGCTGGGGAGGTCTTTACAGCGAACGCCGGAGGCAAAGTCATAATCGGTATTGGAATTCATGTAGCAAAGATTAAGCTGCAAAGAATCGATGGTCCCCACCGGCCGATCGCGAAAATACTCATAGGCCGACTGGCTCAGCGCTCCGGCGCCGTAATAACCGTTTGCTACGGTGTTGCCGGACATCGCATGATAGTAGCCGTCTTTATCGATGACATCGGGAGAAATATAGCCAGACGCCGGGCAGCTTGAGCCCGTAGACATGCAGCGGATCCCGAGAAATGGCTGGTTAATGGGCGAATTCTCGATCCACAGGTCGAAGTAGCGGTTGGCGTAAGCCCAGCCGATGTAGGTTATATATCCCAGGCTACGCTGGTTAGTCGGATATTTTGTCCAGACGTTGGCTCCGGTGAAGCGCGGGTCGAGGGAGCTGGTGGTGATGAAATATTCGTCATCAACATCATTGTCGATAAACATATAGGAGTTGCTGCCGCTTCCGCTGTTACTGGGGGTGAGCGCCATAGCCGGCGCAGCCAGCAGCCAGCCGGCCAGCAGCATGATGCTCTGGGGTTTAATAGACATTCTTAACATCTCCAGTCACTGATGCCGTTTGTTGTTGGATCTCACAAGGAATCTCCCCGACCCATACGGCGCCTTTCGCTTCACTCAGATCCAGATCCACTTCGCAAATGCCGCCGAATTTATCGACCAGGGTAATCACTGGATAACGCTTATCGACGTCCATGGCGAACTCACCGAGTTCGTCGGTTCGGGTTTTACCAATGTGGTTATGAATATCGGCGTTGGCGTAGTAACCGCCGCGACGGTCTTTCACCCGGCCAAATACGGTGACCAGCTGTTTGACTTCCGGATTAATCACGCTGACGTTGCCCGGATAGAGCACGACTTTGCTGCGGCGGTCGGTCACGATGTCGACGCTGTCTTCTGAGTTTTTGTCGTTCATCAGCTCCACCTTATATTCCGCGTAAGGCGGAAGGCTGATGAAGTTGCTTTTGCCGGTGAGGGGATAGCTTTGACCGTTGATCTGCGCCATCATCCGGCCCTTGCCGTTGAAATTGGTGTTGACCACCAGGCCTGCGGTTTGGGTACCTTTTCCGGCATAGATATTTTTTTCCGTCCAGGCTACGCTGCCCTGCGAACTCAGGCTGTAGTTTGAACTGTGCTGCGATGAGCGGCTAACGGAGACGGTGCCAGCGTTATATTTGGTGTCATAGCTAACGTAACCATTGGCGGCGTAATCGTCGGAACGATAGCGGCTATCGTCATTTTTATTCTGTTTAATCTGCTTCGAAACCGATGCCCCAACCTGAGTAATGGCGCTGTTGTCAAAGCTTTTGCGCAGCGTGGCGTTCGCCAGCATGTTTCCGTTCTGGCTGGACACCCCGGTGCTGAGCCAGGTAGAGAAGGGGATAGAGACGTCAATATTGACGTACTTATCGCGCAGATTTTCATGGTTGTTGTACTGATAGTTCTGAATACCGGCGCGTAGCGTGACGGTTGCGTAGCGATTAGCTAACAGCGATTGATCGTAATCGACGTTGGTATAGGTGCTCCCGGTATATTTGTTATTGGTGCGGCTGACGCTCAGCGTACCGAGGAACGGCGCGATTTTGCGCAGGTTAGCGTTGGCGCCGACGGTCACGTAGTCGTTTTGCTGCATCGGTAGCGCGTTACCGATGGAACTGTACTGGCGCGACCCCCACAGGTTGCCATACCCGTCCGGTAAACTCATGTTGAAGGTGGAGGTACTCTGCCAGCTGCCGTCGGTAGCGAGCAGCCCCTGCTGGTTAAAGCTGAACGCGTTGTTGAAAATCACGTTCGCTTCCGTTTCATTGACGCCGTAATTGTCAAAACCGTAGAGCGTGGTTTTCAGATTCACGCCGGAAAGCCAGGGTTGGCTGGTTGCAGCGGCGACCCCGGCTATCCACGTATTCCGTGTGCCATAATTGATGTTGTATTTATGGCGATAGTCCATCTTGTTGTATTCGAGGCTGCCCGCGAAAGTTTGCCACGAGAGATCGCCGGTCACGCTCGATTTCCGGGCGAACGTTTTATTGATGTTCGCCGTCCGGCTGCTGACCACGCGCCCGTTAACGACCACCTGTATATCAACGTTGTAGATGCCAAACGGCAGGCGTGACGTATCGAGCTCGTAGCTACCCATCGAGAAGTTTTGAATGCTGAGCAGTTTGCCGTCACGATAAACGTGAACTTCGCCGGCGGCCGGCAGGAACACCGTTACGGGCACCAGAGCAAGCGTATTGTCCTGCGTTTGGGAACTGCTTTTATTGCCATAGCTGATGCCGTAAATGCGGCTGGAGTTCAGGGCGCTCATGCTGGCGATCGATTGCAGATTCCAGGTATCCACCATCCCCATTGCGAAGCGGCGTCCCTGATAGTCACGTTCGTACATCGAGCGATACAGTTTACCCTGCTGGTTGCCGGTACCAATCCCGTAGAGGGAACCGTTAAAATTCAGATGGTGCTCCCGCAGCGACCAGGTATTGTCCAGCGTCAGATAGCTGCTGGCGCTATCGGTATTCTCATATTTGTTGTAATAGCTCCCCATCGAGTAATTCAGCACGCTCGAGAGATTCTGAGCAGTGGATTCCCCAAGCATATTGGTACGCGGCAAAATAGCGGCCTGCATGGCTGCCCGGTTAACCGTCAGCTCAAGATAAAAGGAACGCGTATCGAGTGAGAGAGAGGCGTCTTTGTTGATATAAACGCGCTGACCGTCGCCGATGCTTTTGTCCTGCATGTCGTTGAGCAATGATTTTATCTGAGGTGATAATTCGGTTCGTTCCGGCAGATCGCTGAGCGCGATCTGGTTCAGGCGAAACTCATTATCCTTGATGGTAAGGATGGCATCAGCGATTTTTTGCTGGCTGCGTTGGGTACTATTATCGCCTTCATAACGAATAAAAACAGGGACCGACATGCCCTGATATAACGCGTTAGCAAATACCGAAGGAATAACATAGTTACTGACTTTAACTGGCGCTGTGGCATTAGCTGCCCAACCCTGGTTTACCGTAATCAATAACCCAGCGAACAACGTCCCTTTGACATAACCAAGATTATCCATAATATTACTCAGTTTACATTTATATATTGCTCACCGTGCCATATTCCAATTCGTGTTTTTTTGTTGGTGAGATCGGTATGCTTTATTTTTACGCTGATACCAGGCATGACATAATAGCGTTCACGACAGCCTTTCCCCTCATCCTTCGCTTTATCACGACAGGGTCCGTAGGAGATAACGCGGAATGAAGCGTTACCGGTATTGGTTACCGTGTCATTATCGCGACGATAGTCAAATCTTTCTTCACGCGGCGCGACCACCAGAATCGTACCAATAATGGCCGAGGTCGTTGCCTCGCCCTGTTTTTTCTTTTTATTGGCTTCAAACTCGGTCACCGGCTCATCGGTCCAGGATATGCGATAATAACGTTCCTGGTTATCCTGAGGTCCTTTGTAAAAAAAACGAAAGTTCTCTTTAGCATTTCCAGGTAATATCAGACTGGCTGGTGTTGATAATAATTCCGATCTGCTCGCCATCGGGATAACCTTGCCGCCGGCCATAGGCGATGAGATACGCTCCACGCTGACGCTAACGTAACGTGCCGTATCGGTGGTATTAATGATTTCTTTTGCCAGCGTCGAGGCGTCCGGCCCCATTATTGAGGTGACGTCTCCGACATTAATGGCATGGGAGGAGGGCGTCACGGTGAATAAAAAGAGAGAGAGTAATAATGGATTCAGTTTCATGGCGCATCCTTATAAGGAGGCCGAAGCCTCCTTGTCATACCGGACAGGTGTTGGCTACACCTGATTAGATAGTCCATTCCGCATTGAACTGAACGCGAACGTCGCCGCTCCAGTAACCGTCGGTTAAATCTTTGAACTCAGCGGCGGTGCTGCCGTCAGAAGTCGCGGAGTCGATAGTGAAATCGAAGTTACCCTGAGTGCTGACGCGATCGGCGCCTGCGAAGGCGGTCGCGACTGCCAGCGCATCCAGACCCGCGGAGATGTTGTTGGCGGTATCAATCATCGTTACCGGGGTGGTTTTGTTCAGCGCGTTGCCGTTCCAGCTCACACCAACGGCCAGAGTAGAGGCGTCAGTGGTACGGCTCAGGGTGTTGCTGACGATTTGAGAGGTCAGCGTGAAGTCAGTCGCGCCAGACTGGCCCTGGATGGTGATGTCAAAAGCGCCTTTCTGGGCGTTAAACGCTTTAATCCCTTCAGCGTACTGGAAGTTCAGGGATTTCAGCGGAGTGACAACCAGCGCGCTGGTGACGTCTTTAGTTGCGCTAGCATCCCAGCTGGCAGTGGCGGAAGTGGTCACGTTAGCCATTGCACTGGTAGAGATAAGAGCCGCAGCCACAACACCCGCTAATACGATTTTTTTCATTTTAAATTTCCTGAGAATAATTAAGTTAGTTCCATTTATGGAGTTATTGCTACAAATACTGATAATGACTTTATCCAGATAGAATAATGTTTAACTTCCCTCTGCCTCCCATCTTATTCTGCAAGCTGAGCTTGATTGCGTAAATTCTCTTTTCTGCCATCTGCAATTCTTTTGCTATCTCTTTAACCGACTTCTCTGCGAGTAAATGATCGAGTACCAATACCTCTTGATCGCTAAGTTTTTGACGGTAACCTCGAGCATCTCTTTGACCGAGAAACGAAAGCTGTATTTTCTTTTCAATCTCATCTCGAGTATCGCCGGTATTGATAATCGAAATTATCTGCTGACAGCGGTGTTTCCAGTACAGCGCCAGCGGCTGCGCTAATCTGTCGGCAATCAAAATTACCCGCAAGCCTGTTTTGAGCAGATATTCAATCCATTTATTATTGGTGAATAATCTGATGTTATAGCGAGAAAAATCAACAAAAATATATCCAGAATTAGAGAAGTTGTAGTGCTTGTTAATTAAAAAACAATGCACACCATTTTTTAAATAGATATTTTTATCAGGCCATACGCAATAGTGAGTTTCAGTGCAGTTAATCGATTTTATCGTAGGTCGTGGATAGATTTCGCACTGATACTGACAGCTTATGCAGTATACCTTCTCATATTTCTGCGGAAGCATATGTCGATTTATTTCCCTATATTGTCTTACCCTATCGTTCAATGATGTGGCTATATTATGGCTAGTTAATAAATGTGACAACTTTAATTTCTGGAGAGTTATATAGATGAAAAATGTGTAAATTCTTAAGTCCAAAAATTGTCTGGATTTATACTAACCTACTATTATGAATAAGAAAAATCTTAAGATACAGAATTTTATGTCGATCTCTCTTTAAGAATAATCCATAGTTACCAGGAATTTTCTCGCTGAATCGGGGAGAATTGGTTAAAAAAAAACAGCACAATAAGTCAAAAAAAACGCTATCTCATCGCTGTTTGTTAATTTTGTGTTTTTATTTTGTTTTATTTCGTGGGGGTTATTCTGTAATGCCCTTATTTTTGTAAGGGAAAGTTGCGATATTTTGGATTGTGGGGGAAAGGATTGTCTGGCGAAATATGATCTGGCGTACAAAATGGGGCGTTTTTAAGAGCTAAAACACGTCGCAGTTTGAAGGGAGGTGAATCAGCAGGATGTGCTAAATCTTAACCGGAAGATGCGGACAAATGTTTCTTGTGGAAGTGGGGCGCTTCAGCCTGAACTGGCTCTGCCTGCAGGCCGCCGCAACGCCACCGGAACGACGGCACCATGGATTTTGGCTTGCAGACAAATGAACCAAGACTTTCGATGCGCCCCGGGCGCTTACGCCTTTTTCAGCAGAGGAAGCAGGTGATTCTCGGTAAGAGGAGCAAGCTTAATATGCCGATCCTGGCCCGGCGTATACCAGATAACTTCTTCTATTTCTGCCGTCGGTGTAAAGCTCGCTCTGTTGGTTGCTATTTGAAAGATATCCGCAGAGAGCGTATGGCCCGGCTCGTTTGCCGCCGTATCGGTGAAGCGGCCTACCGGAACCAGTTCTTCAGGTGAGACGAGGAAGTTGAGCTCCTCTTCGAGCTCGCGGATCAGCGCCGCCTCCGAGGCTTCCCCGATTTCAGGCTTTCCCCCAGGCTGCATAAAGTATTCCGTCCCTCGTTTGCGTACTAAGAGACAGCGTCCTTGACCGTCGGTGATCATTGCCGCCGCGATGTGAATATTTTTTATGGTGTTCAAGAGATACCCCAGTTATATGCCGATGACGTTCAACGGCCAGCGTACGTTTCGCCTCTCGCGAAACAACGCCGACGCTATCATGATAGCGACCTTAGCGTGCTAATCAATCCCGTCGATTCTTGCAAAACCTGCTGACGGCGCGGACGGCGCTCATTTATGATAGCCTGCGAAATATAACGTCTATGCGGGAAGTGCAGCCTCTATGTCAATTCAGAAAATCGCTCGTCTGGCGGGCGTCTCGGTGGCGACGGTATCGCGGGTATTGAATAACAGCGATACCGTGAAAGCGAAGAATCGCGAACGTGTGCTGCAGGCGATCAAAGAGAGTAACTACCAGCCGAATTTGCTGGCCCGCCAGCTGCGAACGGCCCGCAGCAATATGATTCTGGTGATGGTCTCGAATATCGCCAACCCCTTTTGCGCCGAAGTGGTCAAGGGTATTGAAGAAGAGGCGGAAAAGAACGGCTACCGGATTCTGCTGTGTAATTCCGGTTCGGATTTAGCCCGTTCCACCTCGGGCCTGCAGCTGCTTTCCGGCAAAATGGTCGACGGCATCATCACCATGAACGCGCTCTCCAGCCTGCCGGAACTGACCACCATGATCGGCGACGCGCCCTGGGTTCAGTGCGCGGAATACGCCGATAACGGCAGTATCTCCTGCGTCGGCATCAACGACGTCGACGCGGCGCAGGGCGCCGTTTCCCGGCTGGTCGACGGCGGGCGCAGACGCATTGCTTTAATCAACCACGATCTCAGCTACCGCTATTCCCGTCTGCGCGAGCGCGGCTATAAAAGCGTGCTGCACGTTCGCGAGCTGGACTATCAGCAGGTGATCTACGCCAGCGACTTAAGCGCCGCAGCCGGTACAAAGGCGATGGAGACGCTGCTGGCTCAGGAAGAGAAGCCGGATGCGGTGTTTACGGTTTCCGATTCGCTGGCGGCGGGCGCGCTGCGGGCCATTGCGCAGGCCGGGCTGCGGGTACCGGAAGATATCGCGGTGGTCGGCTTTGATGGCACCGAACTCGCTGAAGTGGTATCGCCGCAGTTGACCACCGTGGAACAGCCTTCACGCGAAATTGGCCGTACCGCCGTGACGTTATTAATGAAAAGGATCGATAATCCCGACGCCGCGGTTGAGCGGGTGATGATGGACTGGCGCGTCATTTCCCGCGCCAGTGCCTGAGGATATTACTGAGTAAACGCGCCCGCCAGCGAACGAATATCGTTGCCGGTGGGGGACTGATGGATCCGCAAGCCGAATTCGTCAACCACCGCAAATACGTGGTCGAAAATATCCGCCTGGATGCTCTCATACTCTGCCCACACTACCGTGTTGGTGAAGCAATAGATCTCAATCGGCAAACCGTTGGCGTCCGGTGCCAGCTGGCGAACCATTAGCGTCATATCTTTGCGGATGCGCGGATGATTACGCAAATATTCCTGCAAATACGCGCGGAAGGTGCCGATATTGGTCATCTTGCGCTGATTCAATATCGATTGATCGGCGGCGTTCTGCTGGTTCCACAGGCTGATTTCCTGATGACGCGAATCCATATACGGCTTCAGCAGCCGGGCCTGAATTAAGCGCTGCTGCTCCTGTTCATCGAGAAAATGAATGCTGGTGGTATCGATATTCAGGCTGCGCTTAATGCGGCGGCCGCCGGAGGCCGACATACCGCTCCAGTTTTTAAACGAGTCGGAAACCAACGACCAGGTGGGAATGGTGGTGATGGTGTTATCCCAGTTGCGCACCTTCACCGTGGTCAGCCCGATGTCGATCACCGCGCCGTCGGCGCCATATTTCGGCATCTCCAGCCAGTCGCCGAGTTTGAGCATATCGTTGGCGGAGAGCTGGATCCCAGCGACCAGGCCGAGAATCGGGTCTTTGAACACCAGCATCAGTACCGCGGCCATCGCGCCGAGGCCGCTAATCAGAATCGCCGGCGACTGGCCAATCAGTAAGGAGATGACCAGAATGCCGACAATAATCGCGCAGACCAGCTTAATTCCCTGAAATATGCCTTTAAGCGGCAGCTGAGAGGCGGTGGCGAATTTCTGCGATAAATTGAACACCACGTCCAGCAGCGAGAAGAAGGACAGCATCGCGTAGATCATCACCCACAGCTGGGCGCAGGTGGTGAGGATTTCCGCCGCCTCGCTGCCTTTTTGCAGCCACAACACCGCCTGCACGTTGACGATAATCCCCTGCAGGGTGAAGGCCAGACGATGAAACAATTTGTTCTGGGTAATAATTTGCAACCACAGGTGGCTGCTGGCCTGCGCCCGCTTTTCGAAGGTACGCAGCACCACTTTGTGCAGAATAAGGTGAACGACAATCGCCGTCAGAAAAATAATGCCGAAGATAATAATGAGTGAGGTCGTGGGGGTAATTTTGATGCCTAATGCGGCGATGTGCGATATTAATTCCTGCATAACGTCTCCTTTACATCCAGCGGTTATGATGACCGCTGGATGTCTATTATGCAAATTGCAGGTTACGCGGATGTGATTATGAGGTCGCGACCGCCGGGCGGACGTTAAGGTGGTGGCGTAGCCATAGCGCGATGGCGCCCAGTACCAGCATCATCACCACTTCCACCGCGAGGAAATCGATCAGCGCCCGCGGATAGTCGCCGCCGCTGCGCTGGGCAAGAGCTAAGAATAGCGAGCCGAGAATCGCCGGACCCAGACCCAGCGTCGCCTGTTGCAGAGTGCTGAGAATCGCGCTCCCGGCTCCGGCGTCGCAGGCGCTGATATCGCGCATCCCGATACGGTAAAAACTATTGACGATCAGGGCCTGCCCGTAGCCGATAAGCGCCGTGGACGGGACCAGCGCCAGGGTGGTGGTGTGGATACCGAGGCGATAAAAGGTCGCGCTCAGCAGCAGCAGGCCGACAATCTGCACCGCCAGACCAGTCAGCAAAATGCGTCCCATGCTGTAGCGGGCTATCAGTTTCGGCGCGTACAGCGCGGAGATGAAGTAGGCCACGCCGAGGGCGATAAAGCTGTTGCCGGACTGCCACGGCGCCATCCCCAGACCGGCCTGCATGGTCAGCGCCATGCAGAACATGAACGCGGACCAGGCGCTGAAAAAGAGCAGGGCGATGGCCATGCCAAAGCGAATGCTGGTGAGCTTCAACAGGCGAGGCGGCAAAAGCGGCTGCTCGCCGCGCTGCTGTTTGCCCAGCGCGCTGGCCCGCATCCAGACCAGCAGCGGCAGCGCCGCAGCCAGCATCAGCTGCAGCGTCCACGGCCAGTGCAGTTCCGGCCCCAGCGCCATCGGAAACAGCAGGCAGCAGAGGATCAGCGCAAGGCTAAAGGTGCCCTGCCAGTCGATGCGCGAATGCGCTTCGCGCCGCGTCTCCGGGACGTATCGCGGACTGAAGGCCAGCACCAGCAGGCAGATCGGCACGTTAATAAAGAAGGCGTTGCGCCAGCCTAAACCGGCGATATCCGCCGACACCAGCCAGCCGCCGCCCATCTGGCCGACGATAAAGGCGATACCGCCAATGCCGCCGTACAGGCTGATGGCCCGGGCGTGGGCGGTGCCTTTCAGGGTGACATGCAAGGTGGCGAGGATTTGCGGCACGATCAGCGCCGCACCGGCCCCTTGCACCACGCGCGCCGCCAGCAGCGTATTGATGGAGTTCGCCATCCCGCACAGCAGGGAGGCGACGCCAAACATCGCCACGCCCCACATAAACAGACGACGGCGGCCATAGTTGTCGCCAAGCTTGCTGCCCATCGCCAGGCAGACGGCAAAGGCGACGCCGTACAGCGCGACGATCAGCTCCAGCTGAGTGGCGCTGGCGTTAAGCGATTGGGTAATGGAGTCCAGCGCGACGTTGGCGATCGAGGTATCGATCAGCGGCAGCATCTGGCCGGTCAACAGAAGGAATAAACCGGCGCGGCCGGGTGAAACAGCAGACGAATTCATCGGATCTCTCCATTGCGTCATTCAGCGGATAGCCGTAGCATCACCGATAAATTAAACGGGTACCAGTTCCTGCTTATACTGGTATTGGTACTACCATGCTGGAGGTTTTATGACGACCATGCCGCAACGTGAAATGACCCTCGCCGCGCCCGATGACGGCCGCAAACAGCTGGGGGCGTTTCTGCGCGCCCGCCGCGAGAGCCTCGACCCGCAGCGCCTGGGATTGCCCCGCGTTGGCCGGCGGCGCACGCCGGGCCTGCGGCGGGAAGAGGTGGCGATGCTGGCGGACGTCGGCGTCACCTGGTACACCTGGCTGGAGCAGGGGCGGGAGGTCAATCCGTCGGCGGCGGTGCTGGTAGGGGTGGCGAATGCGCTGCAGTGCAGCCCGCTTGAGACCCGGCATCTGTTTGTGCTGGCCGGGCTGACTCCGCCTGAGGCCACTCAGGTGACGGTATGCGAAGGCATCAGCCCCGGCACCCGGCGGATGCTCGATAGCCTGATGCCGCAGCCCGCCAGTATTCAGAATCCCGGCTTTGATATTGTGGCCTGGAACGACAGCTTCTGCCGCCTGATGGGTATCGATTTCGCCACCATCCCGGAGGAAGATCGCAACTGCATTTATCTGTACCTGACCAATGAAACCTGGCGCAGCCGCATCGAGAATCGCGATGTGCTGGCGACGTTTGTCTCCTATTTCCGCGCGGCGATGGCGGAGCACCGCGGCGATCCGCTGTGGGAAAATAAGCTGGCGCGCTTTTTCGCCGCGTCGGCGGAGTTCGAGTCCCTCTGGCATCAGCGCTATGAGGTGCGCGGGGTGGAAAATCAGGTGAAACACTTTAACCATCCGCAGCTCGGCCGCTTCAGCCTGCAGCAGATGTACTGGTACTCGGCCCCGCGCAACGGTTCGCGCCTGCTGGTCTATTTGCCGATGGATGAAACGGGCGAGCAGGCGCTGGCGTGGCTGGATAAACATTAACGACAGGGAATGCCTATGAACGTGGTCCGAAAAGAGCAGCGCATTATTCAGCGTACGCTCAACGCCTGGCGGCCATTGGTCGCTATGCGGAGCGCATCTGGCACGTGGGGGTATCCTCGCTGCAAAATACTGCGGGCTATTCCCGGGGGCGGCGCTTGATGCGCCTTGCCCGGGCTACGGGTTCCCACAGTGTGTAATTTTGTAGCCCGGATAAGGCGACAGCGGCAATCCGGGGATTATCCTGACGTAAAAGAAAAGCAGAGAATTAAATCTCGGTAATCGTCGTCGCCTGCGGCAGGCGTGACTTCGGCAGGGCGGCGTTGAAGTCTTCGACGCTATGATGGCCGACCGGTACCACCACCAGGCTGGTGTAGCCCTGGGCTTTCAGGTCGAATTCGGCATCGAGAATCGCGAAATCGACGCCTTCAATCGGCACGGCGTCCAGACCCATGGCCGCGACGCCAAGCAGGAAGTTGCCGACGTTGAGATAAACCTGCTTCGCCATCCACTGGTCGTCGTCGTGCAGCTCTTTGCGGTGCATATCGGCAAAGAAGGTACGGCCTTTGTGGTTCGCGGCTTTGGCTTCGGCGTTCGCAAAGCGGCCGTCGGCCTCTTCCTGATCGACCACGCGCTCAAGCCAGGCGTCATCCATTGCGGTTTTGGCGCAGAAAACCACCACGTGGGAGGCATCGAGAATTTTACGTTCGTTAAACACGTAGGTGCCGCTTGCCGCTTTGGCGACGCGCGCTTTACCTGCATCGCTGCTGGCAACGATAAAGTGCCACGGCTGGGAGTTGGTGCTTGACGGGCTGTACTGCAGCAGCGTTTTCAGGTTTTCCGCCTGCTCGGCAGTCAGCTTTTTAGTGGCGTCAAATGCCTTTGTGGAGTAGCGCTTTAAGGCAACCGATACGATATCCATACTCTTCCTCACTGTTTACAACCCCTTGCGGGTGCGTTTCGTGAAGGAAGAGTACAGCGATGACGGAAAAAAGATAAGGGGCAAAAATGCGATAACACTTATCGCGCAGCGCTGAAAATCACCGCGGGCGCAGCCGCTGCTGCTCTTTTTTACTGAGTTTATCGACGATCAGGTTCCACGAATCATCGATCAGCTCCGCCAGCAGATCTACGCTGATATCTTCGCCGGGAACCACGGTGATCCAGTGCTTTTTGTTCATGTGATAGCCGGGCTCGATGCTGCGGTAAATCGCCTGATGAAGCAGTGATTTCTGCGGATCGCACTTCAGGTTAACCAGCGCGCGGCCGCGAACCGTCGCGGTCAGCATAAAAATCCGCCCGCCGACTTTAAACACATCGTACTCCGGGCCAAACGGCCAGCAGTGCTCGGTAAAGGGGAGCTCCAGCGCGATACGATGCGCGTGGTCATGCAGCGAGCGGTGGTCCATCAGCGATTGTCCTCGGCAAGCGCCTGCCACATCGCTTCAAAGCCCAGCTCGACAAAACGTACGGCGCGCTCCGGCTCGTGGCAGGCGTATTCAATGGTAGTTTCGGCCAGCGAAAGAAACAGCGCATCGCCAAAGGTGCGGTATTCTTCGGATTGAAAAACGGGCTTGATTGAACGCTGGCAGAGTTCATTGAGCTCGGGAAACATCTCTTTGACGCGGTTGCGGGTTTCGTCGGTGATCCTTTCACTCAGCGCCATCCGGCGAATCGCTTTATGCTCCATGGGATTACGCACGCCCCAGCCGATATAGCTGTTCCAGATATTGCGCGTGTTCTCTTTCGACTCGGTCTCGTTCGGGTTGAGACCGGCGATCATTGTCTTAACCAGATCCGCTTTTATGGTCAGATAAAGCTCGTTGAGCAGATCGTCCTTGGTGGCAAAGTAGCGAAACAGCGTACCCTCGGCAACCCCGGCGCTGCGGGCGATGGCGGAGGTTGAGGCGGCGATTCCCGATTGGGCAAAGGCGGCGGTTGCGGCCTCCAGTAACGCTTGCTTTTTATCTTCACTCTTAGGACGAGCCACTACACTTTACCTCACACATGATAAAACCACGATCTAAGCATGCCTGACATGGGCACTGCAACGCTGTCTGTCAAAATTTGAAAATCGTCTTGACGACTTTCAGCTTCTTCCTAATAATGAGTGCTTACTCACTCATAATCAAGCCTTATAACTAAAACCTCCAGGAAGGAGGATTTCGCCAGGTCAGGATATGAACCGTGTCACTTTCAGCGTGGTCGCCATCATGTTATTAGCGTCAGCAACAACTTTGCCGTTTGTGTTAAATGCCGGATTTGGTCAGGCGCCGCAGGGCGCGCAGCTCAGCCTGGTGGAGCAGTCTCCGCACTATCGCGACGGCCAGTTTCACAATCAGCTTCCGACGCCTGGGTTTACCGGGCAAAAAAATATGCTGGCCGCGTGGTGGGAATTTCTGGTCGCCAAACGGGAAAACGCCAGACCTGCCCAGCCGCTGCCGCTGGTGAACACCGATCTGGCCAGCCTGCCGTTAGGGCAGGACGCGATGGTCTGGCTGGGGCACTCCTCGTGGTATCTGCAGCTGGCGGGCCAGCGCATCCTGATTGACCCGGTGTTTAGTCGCTATGCGGCGCCGTTCTCGTTTATTAATAAGGCCTTTGCCGGGGATTACCCGTGGCACGCTGAGGGCATGCCGGAGATCGACCTGCTGATTATCTCGCACGATCATTACGACCACCTCGATTACGCCACCATTAAAGCGCTGATGCCGAAGGTCAAGCGGGTGGTGACGCCGCTGGGCGTCGGGTCGCATCTGCGCTACTGGGGAATGGAGAGCGCGATAATCAGCGAGGCGGACTGGAATCAGTCGGTTCAGGTGAGCGGTGAGCTGACGGTGCACGTCCTGCCGGCGCGCCACTTTTCCGGCCGCGGCCTCAAGCGCAACCAGACCCTGTGGGCCAGCTTCATGTTCGTCACCCCGCAGCAGAAAATTTACTACAGCGGCGACAGCGGCTACGGCCCGCACTTTAAAGCCATCGGCGAACAGTTTGGCGCGGTGGATTTGGCGATCATGGAAAACGGTCAGTATGACCAGGACTGGAAGTACATCCACATGATGCCGGAAGAGACGGCGCAAGCCGCTGACGATGTGCGCGCACGCGCGGTGTTGCCGGGCCATGCCGGGCGCTTCGTGCTGGCAAAACACACATGGGACGATCCGTACATAAGGCTGGCGGAGGCCAGCACAGGGCGACCGTGGCGACTGCTGACGCCAATGTTGGGTGAGCCGGTTTGGGTCGCTGATAAAACGCAATCATTTAACGCCTGGTGGCGCTAACGATGAGAGTGGTTCAGGAGGATAGAGGACATATGACTATTTCCGCTCAGGTCATTGATACTATCGTCGAGTGGATTGATGATAATTTGCATCAACCGCTACGTATCGACGATATTGCGCGCCACGCCGGTTACTCGAAGTGGCATTTGCAACGGCTGTTTTTACAGTACAAAGGGGAGAGTCTGGGGCGCTATATCCGCGAGCGTAAGCTGCTGCTGGCGGCGCGCGATCTGCGCGATACCGATCAGCGGGTCTACGATATTTGCCTGAAATACGGTTTTGACTCGCAGCAAACCTTTACCCGTATCTTCACCCGCACGTTTAACCTGCCGCCGGGCGCCTACCGTAAAGAAAACCACAGCCGCGCGCACTGAAAGCGTCCGCCGGGGGAAGACCGGCGGACGTTTTTCTTACCAGGCGTAGTTCACCGTCGCCGTCACCGTCCGACCAATGCCGTAGAAGCAGGCGCTATCGCTGGCGCAGGAGGCCACGTATTTGGTATTGGCGAGGTTGTTGACGTTGAACTGCACTTTCGCCCCTTTCAGGCTCGAATTCAGCTCGCCTAACTCATAGCTGACCATGGCGTCGTACAGATCCACTGCCGGTACCTTAAACGTGTTTTTCGCATCGCCGTAGCTGGTGCCGATATAGCGTACGCCAACGCCCGCGGTCAGGCTTTTTAACGCGCCGTCCGGCAGGGTATAGCTGGTGAACGCCGAAGCCATATGGGTCGGAATGCGTGCCGGCGTTTTCCCTTCGGTACCGACGACGGTGGTATTGACGGTTTCCGCGTCGGTGTAGGTGTAAGACGCGATCAGATTGAGGTTATCGAAAACCGTCGCGTGCGCTTCGGCTTCAACGCCTTTCGAGCGCACTTTACCGCTGTTTTCAAACCACCCGGCCGCGCTGTTGTAGGTCGCGACGTTGCTCTGCGTCAGATCGTACAGCGCGAGGGTCATCAACGCGTTTGGGTCAGGCTGGTATTTCAGACCCACCTCAACCTGTTTGCCTTCGCTGGGATCGAATGGTCCGACGCCCGGTGCGCGGTTGGTTTGCAGGTTAGGTTCGAAGGAGGTGCTGTAGCTGATATAGGGGGAAAGACCGGAATCAAAGGCGTACAGCAGGCCGGTGCGCCAGGTGAACTTATTATCATTCTGCTGGGTGCCGCTGGCGTCGGTAAAATCGGTGGTGCGCACTTCCGCCCAGTCGTAGCGCCCGGAAACTAACAGTTCCCAGTTCCGCCAGCTCAGCTGATCCTGAACATACACCCCGGTCTGGTCGAGATTTTGCTGTTCATTAGTGGCGGGACTGAAGGCGCTTTCATCGACGTTAACCCCGTAGCTCGGGCTGCGCCAGTCGATATCGTACTGCGAGCCGCCGGCCCGACCAAGATACTGCTTATCCTTACTGGTTTTGTAATCCACACCGCCAATCACCGTATGCGCCACCTGACCGCTGGCGAACTGCGCTTCAAGCTGGTTATCGATGCCAAACTCATCGGTCTGGCGCTGTTCATGCTGGGCGCGGCGGGAGAGTACCGAGCTGTTGGCGGCGCTGGTGGAGTAAACCAGGTAGCGATACTTCTGTTTGATGGTGGCGTAGCGGGCATTCTGGCGCAGAGTCAAGGTATCGTTGAGCTGGTGCTCAAATTCATAGCCAATCATCGTTTGTTCACGCCACGACTGGTTGTAGCTGGGATCGCTGACGTTAAAATCGCGCGGAATATAGCTGCCGTCGACGCTTTCCACGGTACCGTAACGCGGCAGGAAGTTACGGTAGCCGGCGTCCGGGTCTTTCTGATAGCTGGTTAACAGGGTAAAGCGCGTGGCGTCATTAGGATACCAGGTGAGGGCGGGAGCGATAGCCATCCGCGTCTCTTTATAGTCATCGATCTGGTTATTCTGGGTGCGGGCGATCCCGTTCAGGCGATAGAGCAGGTGGCCGTCATCGCTCAGCGTACCGCCAACGTCGAAAGCGCCTTCGGCGAGGTGGTTATTACCGGTACGGAACTGCACCTCATGAATCGGCTGGCTGGTCGGTCGTTTGCTGGTCATGCTAATCAGCCCGCCGGGGTTGACCTGACCAAACAGCACCGAGGCCGGGCCGCGCACCAGCTCGACGCGCTCCAGCAGCCACGGGTCGAACGTGCCGGTTTGCGACGAGGCGGTGGCGCCGTAGCTCAGGCCATCAAGGAATTTGGGCACGTAGCTGAAGCCGCGTACGAATACCTCGTCGTTGCGGTTAGATGAACCTCGGTATTCGGTAAAAACGCCCGCGCTATAGCGCAGCGCCTGGGAAACCGAGGTGACGTCCAGCGCCCGCATTTGATCGCGGGTGACCACCGATACCGACTGCGGCGTTTTGACGATCTCCGCGGCGGTCTTTGTTGCCGACAGCGTTTTTGTCGCCACGATTCCCTTCAGCGGCGCGGTGGGATCCTCGCCGCTGCCGGCGGTGACGACGATCGTTTCCTCCGCCGCCAGCGCCAGCCCGCCAAACAGAGATGCCGCCACGCCCGCGGCCCAGAAAGCTGTTATCTTATTATATTTAAACATGTTTATTTTTTATCCTTGGTTGAATCGCCATCAAAAAACGCCCACGTCGAGGGGAATCGACCGACGCCTATCATTAACGGCGTTAATGTTATTGCAAATGGTTATTATTTGCATTAGCGTTATTAACAAATTCTTACAAGGAAATTTCGGCTAATGAAGACGGCGTGGAGCGGCCTGCTGATTGGCATGAGTACCCTACCGGCGGCGGCAATGAACTGCGAATCTCCCTCGTTACAGGGTGAACTACAGGGGAAATTCGACGCCAGCGGCGAGGTCTGTTTTGACCTGCCGACATTGGGCGAGAACTACGTCGCGGCGACCCTCTCCGGCGTCACCGATGCCCGACTGCTGGATGACAATAACCGCCGTCTGCGCACGCTGCTGGCGGGCGGTCCGGCGGACGGCGAGCAAACCCTGCTGTTTTCTCTGCCGGTACACCGCGCCTCATCGCTGGTGCTGCACGGCGAAGAAGGTGCGCGCTGGCGCTTTCAGTGGCAGATGCGGGAAACCACCGCGCTGGCCAAAATTCAGCCGCTGGATCCGGTCAGCCCGCGCCTGCAGCGGCTGAAGCGTGAACTGGCGGCGGGAGGTTCAACGGCGCATTTCTGGCAGGAGCGCGAGCGGGAAGGGACGCCAATGGTGGAACCGGTGGACGCCGGCCATAAGCGGGTAACTTTCCTGTGGCGCGGGGCGAGCCGCAACGTGTTTATTCTGGGTTCGCCGGCGGGGGATCACGATCCGCTGTTTCGCCTCGGCGATTCTGACGTCTGGTTTCGCAGCTACGTGGTGCCCGCCGATACCCTCATGCAGTATAAGCTGGCCCCGGACGTGCCGCAGGTAACCGGCAGCGCGCGGGAGCAGCGGCGGGCGATTCTGGTCAGCGCCCAGGCTGACCCGCTCAACCCGAACAGCGTCAATGCCGCCCACGACCGCTGGAATCGCTACTCTCTGCTGGCCCTCAACGCCGCGCGTTTTTGCACCGCCCAGCGGATGGCGCAGCCGCTCCGCTACGGAACCTTAACCCGCCATCAGCTGCGCAGTGACTTTCTGCAAAATACGCGGGAAGTGCTGATTTATCGCCCGCGGTTGCCGCAGCCCGCGCGCTGGACCCTACTGCTCTTTGACGGCAAAACTTACCAGCACGAGTACCGCCTCGCCAACGTGCTGGATGCCCTGATCGCCAGCCATCGGCTGCCGCCGATCAACGTGGTGTTTATTGATAGTCTCGATCATCCGCGACGGGCGAAGGAGCTGCCGCCAAATCCGCACTTCGCCGATTTTATGGCCCATGAGCTGCTGCCGTGGCTGCGCCGCCAGGGACTCAGCCTGAGTCGGCAAAAAACCGTGGTCGCCGGCTCCAGCTACGGCGGGCTGGCCGCGTCCTGGGTAGCGCTGCGCTATCCGCGACAGTTTGGCAACGTATTGAGCCTGTCCGGGTCATACTGGTGGGCGCCGCAAGGGGAGGAGGCCAGCTGGCTGACCCGCCAGTACCAGCAGTCGCCGCGCTATCCGGTGCGATTCTGGCTGCAGGCGGGGAAATTCGAAACCAACGGGCCGGACGGCGGCATTTATGCCAATACGCTTGAATTTGAGCAGGTGCTCAAAGAGAAGGGCTATACGGTGAGCTTCCATCCCTCCTCCAGCGGCCACGATTACGCCGCCTGGTGCGAAGCGCTGATCAGCGGTATGCGTGACCTGACCGGCCTAGCGCTCAACGGAAAACCAGCGACGCCAGACCCAGCGCAGCAGCAGATATTCAACCGCGCCCAGCGCTAAAAACCACAGGCAAAAGATCAGGGTATAAAGCTGGTTGAGATCCATCAGATGGAATGTCGCCACCAGCTTTTGCGCCAGCGTCAGGCCCAGCGAGGGCGCCGGCAGCAGCAGGCAGGAGAGCAAAGCCAGCAGCAAAATGCCGGCGGCGCTGAGGAGCGTTTCTAGCGGATGTTTCATTATTTGTTAATCATCAGTTAAAAACATATTGTCCGGTAAAAAGAGAATCAATGCAATATCGTTTCGTACGCAATCATATTACGCCTTAAGTATTATATTTAAACGTCCTCGCTTATTCTCATGTTAATTATTTTGGCACTATTTGTGATTAAGTTAATTACACCGTAATGTAAATTAACGTCATTATTAAGCCAGCGCTTTTACAAAAGTATAGGTGCTATATCCCACCAGAGTCGCGATAATAATGGCCAGCAGGATGTACAGTACCAGACGGCGTCCGCGGTAGATTCCAAACATAGTAGACCTCGTTTAGTTTTGGTTTATTAATATTCTGCAATAGTTGTTTTATAGAATTAACTTACCATAAATTTTGTATTTGCGAGAGATTAAATATTGCGCAAGCTTAAATTATCTCCGCTGTTTAAAATTTTTCTCATTGGCCCGGAATGATTCCAGGCTTTCCGCCTCACGGAATTTTAAGGGAGATATATTTTGACCAAAACGATCAAAACTAATAATACCACCCCCTCAGGGGATGTCGCGCCACGCCGCGCATATCAGCAGACGGTTGATGCGGTGCTGGCGCAGACTAAAAGCCATGCCAGCGGCCTCAGCGCCGCCGAAGCCGCAGAGCGTTTGAAAACCTTCGGCCCCAACGCCTTGCCGGAGAAAAAAGGCAAGCCGGCCTGGCTGCGCTTCCTTGCCCATTTTAATGACGTACTGATTTTTGTCCTGCTGGCCGCCGCCGCGCTCACCGCGGTCATGGGCCACTGGGTCGATACGCTCGTCATCCTTGGCGTCACGGTGATCAACGCCCTGATCGGCCATATCCAGGAGAGCAACGCCGAAAAATCGCTGCAGGGCATCCGCAATATGCTCTCCAGCGACGCGCGCGTGCAGCGCGGCGGCAAGCATGAAACCATTCCCACCCGCGACCTGGTGCCGGGCGATATCGTGATTCTGCGCGCGGGCGACCGCGTCCCTGCCGATATGCGCCTGATTGAGAGCCATAATCTGCGGGTTGAAGAAGCGATTCTCACCGGCGAGTCGACGGTGGTGGATAAAACCACCGACGCGCTGGAAGGCGAACTGCCGCTGGGCGACCGTACCAATATGCTCTTCTCCGGCACCACCATCAGCGCCGGCGGCGGCGTTGGCGTGGTGACCGCAACCGGTCAGGAGACCGAGCTCGGCCACATCAACCAGATGATGGCGGGGATTGAGAAGCACCGTACGCCGCTGCTGGTGCAGATGGATAAGCTCGGCAAAGCGATTTTCGTCATTATCCTCGCGATGATGGCCGCACTGTTCGTCTTCAGCCTCGCGCTGCGCGACATTCCTCTCGGCGAGCTGCTGCTCTCCCTGATTAGCCTGGCGGTGGCCGCCGTGCCGGAAGGTTTACCGGCGATTATCTCGATTATTCTCTCCCTGGGCGTACAGGCGATGGCGCGTCAGCGGGCGATTATCCGCAAGCTGCCGACGGTGGAAACCCTGGGTGCCATGACCGTGGTGTGCTCGGATAAAACCGGCACCCTGACGATGAACGAAATGACCGTCAAAGCGATCATCACCGCCGACTGCTGCTACCGCGTCGAGGGCGACAGCTACGAGCCTCAGGGTAACATCTGCCTGGAAGGCAGCAACGAGCCGGTGCAGATTAAAGCGGGCAGCGTGCTGGAAACCTATTTGCGCACCATCGACCTGTGTAACGACAGCCAGATGATTCAGGACGAGCGCGGCCTGTGGGGCATTACCGGCGGGCCAACGGAAGGGGCGCTGAAGGTGCTGGCGGCGAAAGCGCGGCTTGCGCCCGTCGACGCGCGGCTGGTCGCGAAGATACCGTTCGACTCGCAGTATAAATACATGGCGACCCACCAGAAAATGGGCGACGTCGAGCAGGTGCTGATTACCGGCGCGCCGGACGTGATTTTTGCCCTGTGCCGCCAGCAGTTGAGCAAGCAGGGGGCGGTGCCGTTTGAGCCTCAGTACTGGGAAGAGGAGATGGCGCGCTTTGCCCGCCAGGGCCTGCGTATGGTCGCCGCCGCCTACAAACCGGCCAACGTCGGCAGCACCACGCTGACCCACGACGATCTGCGCGAAGGTCTGGTGTTCCTCGGCATTGCCGGAATGATGGACCCGCCGCGTCCGGAAGCGATTGACGCTATCCACGCCTGCCAGAACGCGGGGATCCGCGTGAAGATGATTACCGGCGACCACCCGCAGACGGCGATGAGCATTGGCCAGATGCTGGGGATCACCAACAGCAGCCAGGCGATGACCGGCTACCAGCTGGAGCACATGAACGACGCCGAGCTGGCGAAAGCCGCCGTTGAGTACGATATCTTTGCCCGTACCAGCCCGGAGCACAAGCTGCGCCTGGTGAAAGCGCTGCAGGGTAACGGTGAAGTGGTTGGCATGACCGGCGACGGCGTCAACGACGCCCCGGCGCTGCGCCAGGCCGACGTCGGGATCGCCATGGGGATCAAAGGCACCGAGGTGACCAAAGAGGCCGCCGACATGGTCCTGACCGACGACAACTTTGCCACCATCGCCAGTTCGGTCAAAGAGGGGCGTCGGGTCTACGACAACCTGAAGAAGACCATTCTGTTCATCATGCCGACCAACCTGGCGCAGGGGCTGCTGATTATCATCGCCCTGCTGGCGGGGAACATCATTCCGCTGACGCCGGTGCTGATTTTGTGGATGAACATGGCCACCTCCGCGACGCTCTCCTTCGGCCTCGCGTTTGAAGCCGCCGAGCGCAACGCCATGAACCGTCCGCCGCGTAAAACCGGCCAGCACGTTATGGACGCCTTCGCCGTCTGGCGCGTCGCCTTCGTCGGCACGATGATTGCCGTGGCTGCCTTTATTCTGGAAGCCTGGCTGGCGCCGCGCGGCCACAGCCCGGAGTTTATCCGCACCGTCCTGCTGCAGATGCTGGTTACCGCACAGTGGGTGTACATGATTAACTGCCGCAGCAGCGACAGCTTCTCGCTCAACATGGGGCTGCTGCGTAACAAAGGCATCTGGCTGGTGAGCGGCGTACTGCTGCTGATGCAGCTGGTCATCATCTACGTACCGGTGATGCAGACGATGTTTGGCACCGAAGGGCTGCCGCCGCGCTACTGGTTCATCACGCTGGTCATCGGTATCGCGATGTTCCTGGTGGTCGAAGTTGAGAAACGCCTGACCCGTCGTTTCCGTAAAACCGCGTAGCGTGTCTGACCCGCCCGGCGTCCCTTCTCCTGCGGGGGAGGGACGCCGCATCGTCGTAAGGAATTCCCCATGAACAAGATCATCCGCTCCGCCCTGCTGGCCTGCGGCCTGGCAGGCTACGCGCTCGCCGCCGCCGCCGCGCCGGCCGTTCCGGTCCGCGTCGTCACCGTGGAACAAGCGCCGCACGCCGGCGAACGGCAAATCTCCGGCCGCGTCGAGGCCATTCACTCCGTCGATATTCGCGCCCGCACCGAAGGGAAGATTGTGCAGCGCCACTTCCAGGATGGGCAGTACGTCAACCAGGGCGATCTGCTGTTTACGCTGGATGACGCCCAGCCGAAAGCCGCGCTGGCGCTGGCCCAGGCCGAACTGAAGAGCGCGCAGGCGTCGCTACGCCAGGCCCAGCAGCTGCTGAGCCGCTACCAGCAGCTGATCAATAACCACGCGATCGGCCGCAACGACCTTGATACCGCGCAGATGCAGCGCGATGTCGCCGCTGCCGCCGTGGAGCAGGCCCGGGCGCGCATTGCCGCCCAGCAGATTACGCTCGGCTACACCCGCATTACCTCGCCGGTCAGCGGACGCGTCGGCCATAGCCCGTTTCACGTCGGCAGCCTGGTGAACCCCGCCAGCGGCGTGCTGGTCGATGTGGTTCAGCTCGATCCGATTCGGGTGGCGTTCTCGCTGGATGAAACCGCCTTTTTCGCCAAAGCGGGGCAGCACACGGATATTGCCGCGCTGAAGGAAGCGTGGCTCGCGCAGGTGGATGTCGATGGACGGCGTGAAGACGGCGTTCTGACCTCCGTCGATAACCGTATTGATAGCCGCACCGCCAGCGTGGCGCTGCGCGCTGAATTCGCTAATCCGCAGCACCGTCTGCTGCCCGGCGGCAACGTCACCATTTTCTTCCGCCCGCGGCAGCTTCAGGAGAGCCCGATGATCCCGGCGGCGGCGATGCAGCAGGACGCGCAGGGCTTTTACAGCTGGGTGCTGACGGCGGACAACACCGTGACGATGCGCCGCTTGACCCCCGCGGGGCAGCAGGGGCAGCAGTTCGCGGTGGCGGAAGGCCTCCTCCCGGGCGAGCGCGTGGTGACGGAGGGCGCCCAGCGCCTGCGTGACGGCGCAGCCGTTCAGCTGCTCAACTAAAGAGGGAGAGAAGATGCTCACGTTTTTTATCCGTCGTCCGCGCTTTGCGATGGTGATTGCGCTGCTGATGACCTTCGTCGGCGCGGTCTCGCTGAAGCTGATCCCGGTTGAGCAGTATCCGCAAATTACGCCGCCGGTCATCAACGTCAGCGCCAGCTGGCCGGGCGCCAGCGCGGCGGACGTGGCGGAAGCCATTGCCGCGCCGCTGGAGACCCAGCTCAACGGCGTCGATCATATGCTGTACATGGAGTCTACCAGCTCCGATGAGGGAACCTACAGCCTGAGCCTGACCTTTGCCGCCGGTACCGATGCCGATTTAGCCGCGATCGACGTGCAGAACCGCGTGTCGCAGGCGGTGGCGCAACTGCCTGCCGACGTGCAGCAAAACGGCGTTCAGGTGCGCAAGCGGGCGACGAACCTGCTGATGGGCGTCAGTCTTTACTCGCCGCTCGGCACGCTGTCGCCGCTGTTTGTCAGCAACTACGCCAGCACACAGGTGCGCGAGGCGTTGGCGCGTCTGCCGGGCGTCGGGGAAGTGCAGATATTCGGCGCGCGCGACTACAGCATGCGTATCTGGCTGCGGCCCGACCGCATGAACGCGCTGAATATCACTACCGATGATGTTTCCCAGGCGCTGCGCGAGCAGAACGTGCAGGGCGCGGCGGGGCAGGTGGGGACGCCGCCGGTGTTTAACGGCCAGCAGCAGACGCTGTCCATCAACGGTATTGGTCGACTGAGCGACGCCGCCGGTTTCGGACAAATTGTGGTTCGCAGCGGCGACCGCGGCCAGCTGGTGCGCCTGTCCGACGTAGCGACTATCGAGCTGGGCGCGCGCAGCTACAGCTCCGGCGCGCAGCTCAACGGCAAAGACTCCGCTTATCTCGGCATCTATCCGACGCCCACCGCTAACGCCCTACAGGTCGCCAGCGCGGTGCGCGCCGAGCTGACCCGGCTGCATGCGCGTTTCCCGGCGGATCTCACCTGGGAAGTGAAGTTTGATACCACCCGCTTTGTCGCGGCGACGATCAAAGAGATCGGCGTGTCGCTGGCGCTGACCCTGCTGGCGGTGGTGGTGGTGGTCTCGCTGTTTCTGCAGAGCTGGCGGGCGACGCTGATAGTCGCGCTGGCGATCCCGGTTTCGCTTATCGGTACCTTCGCCGTGCTCTATGCGCTGGGCTACAGCGCCAATACCCTGAGCCTGTTCGCAATCATTCTCGCCCTGACGATGGTGGTGGATGACGCCATCGTGGTGGTGGAGAGCGTGGAAAGCAAAATGGCGGAGGGGCTGGCGCGCGGCGCGGCAACCGCCGAGGCGCTGCGGCAAATCGCCGGGCCGGTGATCGCCACCACCCTGGTGCTGCTGGCGGTGTTTGTGCCGGTGGCGATGCTGCCGGGGATCGTCGGCGAGCTCTATCGCCAGTTCGCGGTGACCCTATCGACGGCGGTGACTTTGTCGAGCGTGGTGGCGCTGACCCTGACGCCTGCGCTGTGCGCGCTGCTGCTGCGTCCGCGGCCGCAGCAGCCAGCCGCCATCTGGCGCGGTTTTAACCGCGGTCTGGATACGGTGCGCGATGGCTACGGGCGTCTGGTCGGGAGGATGAATCGTCGCCCCTGGCTGGCGCTGGCGGCGACGACGGCGGCGGCCGGGGTGGTGGTGTTTAGCTTCACCACCATGCCGAAGGGATTTCTGCCGCAGGAAGATCAGGGTTATTTCTTTGCCAGCGTACAGCTGCCCGAAGCCGCCTCGCTGGAGCGTACCGAAGCGGTGATGGCCCAGGCGCGCGAGCTGCTGAAACTGAATCCGGCGGTTGAGGATGTGATTCAGGTCTCCGGTTTTAATATTCTCAACGGTACCAGCGCTTCAAACGGCGGGTTTATCTCGGTGATGCTGAAGGACTGGCACCAGCGGCCGCCGCTGGAGGCGGTGATGGAAAAAGTGCAGGGCCAGCTGATGGGGCTACCGGAGGCGACGATCATGACTTTTGCGCCGCCGACGCTGCCGGGGCTGGGCAACGCCTCCGGATTTAATTTACGCATCTTGGCCCAGGCCGGACAATCGCCGGCGGAGCTGGAGCAGGTGACGCAGCAGGTGCTGCGGACGGCCAACCAGTATCCGCAGCTGAGCCGGGTATTTACCACCTGGAGCAGTAACGTGCCGCAGCTGACGCTCACCGTTGACCGCGACCAGGCGGCCCGGCTGAACGTACCGGTGGCGAGGATTTTCAGCAGCCTGCAAACCGCGTTTGGCGGCACTCGCGCCGGCGATTTCAGCATTAACAATCGTGTCTACCACGTGGTAATGCAAAACGAGATGCAGTGGCGCGAGCGGGCAGAGCAGATAAGCGAGCTGTACGTGCGCAGCGACAGCGGCGAGCGGGTTCGCCTGAGTAATCTGGTGACGATTACGCCGACGGTGGGCGCGCCGTTTATTCAGCAGTATAACCAGTTTCCGTCGGTATCGGTGAGCGGGTCGGCGGCCGAAGGCGTCAGCAGCCGGACGGCAATGGCGGTGATGGAGCAGATTTTACAAGCGAACCTGCCCCACGGTTATGATTACGCCTGGAGCGGCATCTCCTGGCAGGAGCAGCAGACCGGTAACCAGGCGGTGTGGATTGTGCTGGCGGCGGTAGCGATGGCGTGGCTGTTCCTCGTCGCCCAGTATGAGAGCTGGACGCTGCCGGCGAGCGTAATGCTGTCGGTGCTGTTCGCCATCGGCGGGTCGCTGCTGTGGCTCTGGTGGGCCGGGTACGCCAACGATGTGTACGTGCAGATAGGGCTGGTGCTATTGATCGCGCTGGCGGCGAAAAACGCGATTTTGATCGTCGAGTTTGCCAGGGCGAAGCGCGAAGAGGGAATGTCGATCGTCGACGCCGCCCGCGAAGGGGCCACCCGCCGCTTCCGCGCGGTGATGATGACGGCGGTTTCTTTTATCATCGGGATTGTGCCGATGATGCTCGCCACCGGCGCCGGGGCGCAGAGTCGGCGGATTATCGGCACCACGGTGTTCAGCGGCATGCTGGTGGCGACGGTAATCGGCATTTTGTTTATTCCGTCGCTGTACGTGCTGTTCCAGCGCCTGCGCGAGTGGGGGCATCGCCGGATGTAGATGCCTCGGGCACGGTGCCCGGAAATCCCGGGTCGCGGCGTAAACGCCTTACCCGGGCTACTCCTCCGCAGACGGCTGGAAACCCGTAGCCCCGGTAAGCGCAGCGCCACCGGGGAAATCGGTGCAGAATATTGCCGGGTTGCGAAACACCCCCGCAGACGATGTTTTGCCGACTATCTACTCTCCACCGCGATCATGGTGACGAACGGATGATACTGCCACGGCACGCTATCGCCTTTCTGGTACATCTTCGAAATGGTGCCGTCGAGATAGAGCATCTGGCGCACGTTGAGCTTCGCCTGCGCGTAGCAGGCGAAATCGTAGAAATTGGTTTCACGCGCGCTGAGCATAAACACCACCTTGCCATCGCCGGTGATGCCCACGCCGTTACGCAGCTTGCGCGAGCTGGCGGATGGCTTCAGTCGCCAGTTGATCTTGCCGTTTTCAATCAGCATTGGGCCCGACTGCACGGCGTAGCGGATGGCCGGCGACGCCCTGAATTTATTGATGCTGACAATCCCCGCGTTTTGCCCGCGCAGATAAAACACCCCGCCGGGACGAATAAAAAAGTTGCCGCCGCCGGAGGCGCGGTTAAGCGGGGTCAACTGCCGACCTTTCTCGATATACAGCCCCAGCGGCGCGTAGGCTTTATCATAAATTCCGCCGTTCATCGCCATCTGCACCTGCCCGTCGCGGTTGATATCCCCCAGCAGCGAGCGCAGCGATCCCCAGGCTTTACCGTCCTCTTTCTGCCAGTACATCACAATGCGTTCGCGCTGCGGATCGACGGTATAGCTTTGCAGCGTCAGGGACGGGTCGGTCAGCGAGCATGTCCCGCTGGCGAAGGCGGGCAGAGATAACAGCAACAGCGGCAGAAGTGATGGCAAGCGCACGGCAGGGTTCCAGACAACCAACGAGAGCGTGCAGTATAGCCTTTTATCGCCGCTACGCCGTCCAGATCTCGCAATGCTTTTGCACCAGTCCGATCAATGAACCGCCGTTGGCGACAAACTCGCGCATCTGCTGCGGCTCGCTGCGATGCTGCTTCGCCTGGCGCACCATCGCCTCCAGCGCGCTGTCGGCATTGAGCTTATGGGCGCTGGGCGCCAGCTTATCCGCCAGCTGTAAAATCTCTTCGCGCAATGTTCGCTGTTCGCCGCTGTTCACATCGGTATTGATCCCGTCGAGCCCATAGCGGCAGGCCTGATAGCGGTTGAAGGGGTAGAGCAGATAATCCTCGGGCTGATGCTTAAACGGCCGCTCCGTCAGCAGCCAGCAGGCGATGATCTGGATAAACCCGGCGATATTCACCGCCTGGCTAACCGTCAGCGGGGTATCCATGACCCGGACTTCGACAGTGCCAAAGCGCGGGCTGGGGCGAATATCCCAGTGCAGATCCTTCATGCTGTCGATCATGCTGGTATAGCTAAGGCGCCGAAACAGGCCGATGAAAGCCTGCCAGTTATTGACCCACGGCATCGGACCGTTATCGGGATAGGCGGCGAAAAGGTTAAGCCGCGAGCAGGCAAAGCCGCTATCGGTCCCGTCGAGCCAGGGCGATGCCGCGTTCAGCGCGATAAAATGCGGCACGAAGCGCGACAGGCCGTGCAGAAGATAAATGGCATCATCGCCGTTTTGACACCCCACGTGCACGTGCTGGCCGAAGATCGTCGCCTGCTTCGCCAGATAACCAAAGTGCTCGACGGTTTTCCGGTAGCGCGGGCTATCGCTGATCTGCTGGCGCTGCCAGCTTTGAAACGGATGCGTTCCGCCGCCGCAGATTTGTACGTGATGGCGGGCGGCGGCACGAAGCACCGCCTGCTGAACCGCGCTCAGCTGCGCCGTCGCCTGGTGGATGTCGCGGCAGACGCCGGTGGCGATCTCCAGCATGCTTTCGGTAATGTCATGCTTGGCCTCGCCCGCTTTCAGCGTACCCTGGATCTCGTCAATCAGCGCGGAAGAGTCCTGGCTTAAATCAAAGCCCGGCGGGTTGACGACCTGGAGCTCCAGCTCGATGCCGAGGGTAAACGGCTCGGAGCGGTGAAAATCAGGTAACGGCATGGCGACTCCCTCTTTCTCTTTATCAAGAAGTATAGAAGACAACGCCTCAAACTGATGATTTGCCGAAGATTATGAATTTATTTTATAAAAAGTGACGTCACGTGATGATTCCTTTGCGTAAAAAGTTAGGCTGGTGCAATCCTGCAACAGAATTCCCGCTGGCGGTGCAAAAAGATAAGGTGATTTTATTTTTCAAGTAAAATCATAGGGATGTTATAAGTCATTCTTATTTTATAAGCCATTTCACACTTATTTTCCGCGCGTTCAGAACTGGTATGTATCTTGCCTGTTAAATAGCGACTTTTATTTAACAGGGACAATGTGATGCTGAAGACAAAATTACTTTCGCGTAAACGCCATCTCGCCGTTGCTGTTAGCGGGGCATTGGCGCTGTTTGCCTCTGTGCCGACTCAGGCCTCAACCCTGCGGATCGCCATGACCGCCGCCGATATCCCGTTGACCCTCGGACAGCCCGATCAGGGTTTTGAGGGCAACCGCTTTACCGGCATTCCGCTTTACGACGCCCTGGTTGAATGGGATCTGTCGCAGGGAGAGAAACCCAGCGGCCTGGTGCCGGGGCTGGCGACCGAGTGGCACGTTGACCCGCAAAATCAAAGCCGCTGGATTTTCACCCTGCGCCCGGGGGTTAAATTTCACGATGGTTCTGCGGTCAACGCCGACGCCATCGTCTGGAACGTGGATAAGGTGCTGAATAAAGCCGCGCCGCAGTATGCGCCCGGCCAGATCGGCAACACGCTGTCGCGCATGCCGACTCTCACCGGCGCGGAAAAGATTGACGACCACACCGTGGCGCTGACCACCTCCGAACCGGACGCGCTGCTGCCATATAACCTCACTAACCTGTTTATCGTGTCGCCGACCGCGTGGCAGAAGCTGTACGACGCGGTGCCGTCGGGCACCGGCGATACCGCCGCGCGCAGTAAGCAGGCGTGGACCGAATTCGCCGCCCACGCGGTGGGCAGCGGTCCGTTCAAAATGGAAAAACTGGTTCCCCGCCAGCAGCTGATCCTCGATAAAAACCCCGACTACTGGAACAAAGATCGCATTCCGCGGGTGGATAAAGTGGTGCTGATCCCGCTGCCGGAAGCCAACGCCCGCACCGCGGCGCTGCTCTCGAAGCAGGTGGACTGGATCGAAGCCCCGGCCCCGGATGCGGTCGATCAGATTAAAGCCCAGGGCTTTAAAATCTACGCCAACACCCAGCCGCACCTGTGGCCGTGGCAGTTCTCCTTCGAAGAGGGCTCGCCGTGGAAAGATATTCGCGTGCGCAAAGCCGCCAACCTGTGCCTGAACCGCGCGGAGCTTAAAAGCTATCTCGGCGGCTATATGACCGAAGCGACCGGCGTCTACGAGGCCGGCAGTCCGTGGCGCGGTAAACCTACCTTCCAGATCAAATATGACCCGGATACCGCCCGCAAGCTGATGACCGAAGCCGGGTATAGCGCCGGGAAACCGCTGCACGTCACGGTCGCCACCTCGGCCTCCGGCTCCGGGCAGATGCAGCCGCTGCCGATGAACGAGTACATCCAGCAGAGCCTGAAAAGCTGCTTCTTTAACGTCGATATTAAAGTCAACGAATGGAACACCCTGTTCACTAACTGGCGCCTCGGGGCGAAAGATCCCTCCGCGAAAGGGATCGACGCGATCAACGTTAGCGCCGCGGTTAACGATCCCTATTTCGGCATGATCCGCTTCTCCACCGCGAAGGCCTTCCCGCCGGTGGCGACCAACTGGGGCTACTTCTCGACCCCGGAAACCGAAAAGCTGGCGGCGGCGGTGAAGCACGCGTTTACCCCGGCCGAAATGGATAAAGCCGCCGGCGAACTGCACGCCGCGCTGGTCGATCAGGTGCCGTTCCTGTTCGTCGCCCACGATGTCGGACCACGGGCGATATCGCCAGCCGTCACCGGAGTGGTGCAGCCGCAAAGCTGGTTTATCGATCTCAGTCTGGTGAGCAAAAAAGAGTAATCGACACGGGAGCAAGAGATGATCAATACCCTGCTATATCGCATCCTGCTGGCCGTCCCCACCATGCTCGGGGTGGCGGTGATCTGTTTTATGCTGGTGCAGATAGCGCCGGGCGATCCGCTGGTATCGGTGATGCCGCCGGACGCCTCGGAATCGCTGCGTCAGACCTTAATGCAGGCCTACGGCTTTGATAAACCGCTGCCGCTGCAGTTTGTGCACTGGCTATGGCGGGCGCTGCACGGCGATCTGGGGATGTCGGTCGCCACCGGGCGTCCGGTCATCGATGAGGTGATGACGGCGGTCACTTACTCTCTGCGTCTGGCGCTGCTGGCGACGGCGATCGGCTTTGTGCTGGGCAGCCTGTTTGGTTTTGTCGCCGGTTACTTTCGTAACAGCATTATTGACCGTCTGGCCTCGGTGCTGTCGGTGTTCGGCGTCAGCGTGCCGCACTACTGGCTGGGGATGCTGCTGGTGATCGTTTTTAGCGTCAAATTCGCGCTGCTGCCGGCGACCGGCGGCGGGCCAATCGGCGAAGTGGGCTGGCAGTGGGACTGGGAACACCTGCAGTTTATGCTGCTGCCGGCCTTCACGCTGTCGGTGATCCCGACCGGCATCATCGCCCGCACCGTTCGCTCTCAGGTGGCGGATATTCTCAGCCAGGAGTTTATCGTCGGCCTGCGCGCCCGGGGGCTCAACGAATCGCGGATCTTTCTGCACGTGGTGAAAAACGCCGCGCCGACCGCGCTGGCGGTGATGGGGCTGCAGGTCGGCTATCTGATGGGCGGCTCGATTCTGGTGGAAACCGTTTTTTCCTGGCCCGGCACCGGCCTGCTGCTGAACACCGCCATTTTCCAGCGCGACCTGCCGTTATTGCAGGGCACCATCTGGGTACTGGCGCTGTTCTTTGTGCTGCTCAATCTGCTGGTGGATATTCTGCAAACCAGTCTCGACCCGCGAATTAAGAGGAGCTAACGATGGTGGATACCGTGACGACTAAAGGCATTGCCGTCTCCGCCACGACGGTCGCCAGACAAGGCTACTGGCGCGGCGTGTTTCGCCGCCTGCTGCGCGACCCCGGCGGCGTATTCGTTGGCGCGATCATCCTCGTGCTGTTGACGCTGGCGCTGTTCGGCCCCTGGCTTATCGTCAAAGACCCGTACCAAACGTCGATGTTTTTACGCCTCAAGCCGATCGGTACCGACGGCTTCCCGCTGGGCTCCGATGAGCTCGGGCGCGACATGCTATCAAGGCTGATTCTCGGCACCCGGCTGTCGCTATTTATGGGGATTGTCCCGGTAGTGTTCGCTTTTTTTATCGGCGGGGCGATCGGCATTATCGCCGGCTATGCGGGCGGTAAAACCAATACCCTGATTATGCGCACCGTGGACGTGTTTTACGCCTTTCCCTCGGTGCTGTTGGCGATCGCGCTCTCCGGCGCGCTGGGGGCGGGCATCGGTAACGCGCTGCTCTCGCTGACCCTGGTGTTCGTGCCGCAGGTGGCGCGTATCGCCGAAAGCGTCACCGCGCAGGTCCGGCATATGGACTACATCGACGCCGCCCGGGCCACCGGGGCCAGCGCGTTCACCATTATTCGCGTGCAGGTGCTGGGCAACGTGCTGGGGCCGATTTTCGTCTTCTCCACCGGACTCATTTCGGTGTGCATGATCCTCGCCTCCGGGCTCTCTTTTCTCGGCCTCGGGGTTCGCCCGCCGGAGCCGGAATGGGGACTGATGCTGAACACCCTGCGTACGGCGATTTATACCCAGCCGTGGGTAGCGGCGCTGCCCGGCCTGATGATTTTTATCACCTCCATTTCGTTCAATATCCTCGCGGACCGCCTGCGTGCGGCAATGGCGATTAAGGAGTAAGCGATGCAACCCTTTATCAATATCGATCTCGGCGGACCGGCGCAGCCGCTGCTGAAGGTCAACAACCTGCTGAAGCATTTTCCCGCCGGCGGCGGCAAAGCGCGTGAAGTGGTGCAGGCGGTGGACGACGTCAGCTTCGCGGTGATTAAAGGCGAAACCCTCGGCGTGGTGGGGGAGTCGGGCTGCGGTAAATCCACCACCGCGCGGCTGCTGATGCAGCTGCTCAAACAGGATAGCGGGGAGCTGATCTTCGATGGCCTGGAGGTGGGCTCATCGCGCCTGCCGATGAAAGCGTATCGCCGCCAGGTGCAGATGGTCTTCCAGGATAGCTACGCGTCGCTCAACCCGCGTATGACCATGGAAGAGAGCATCGCGTTCGGCCAGCGGGTACACGGCGTCAGCGCCAAAGAGGCCAGCGAATACGCCCGCTATCTGCTGGCGCACGTCGGCCTTGAACCGGAACGTTTTGCCCACCGTTATCCGCACGCGCTCTCCGGCGGCCAGCGCCAGCGCGTGAATATCGCCCGCGCGCTGGCGATGAAGCCCCGGCTGGTGATCCTCGACGAGGCTGTCTCGGCGCTGGATAAATCGGTGGAAGCCCAGGTACTGCAGCTGCTGCAGGAGTTGAAGCGGACGCTGGCGCTGACCTATGTGTTTATCAGCCACGATCTGCACGTGGTGCGCTGGCTGTCGGACCGCATTCTGGTGATGTATCTCGGCGAGGTGGTGGAGATTGGCCCGGCGGAGCAGCTGTTTACCGCCTCGGCCCACCCCTATACCCGGGCGCTGTTAAGCTCGATGCCGTCGATGGACCCGCATAATCGCACCTTAACCTCTGCGCTTAACGGCGATCCGCCCAGCCCGATTTCGCCGCCTTCCGGCTGCCGCTTTCATACCCGCTGTCCGCACGCCAGAGCGGTGTGCGCCGAGGTGAAACCGACGTTGCAAAGCGTCGGCGAGGGGCACCAGAGCGCTTGTCTGATGGCGCAGCCCGCGTCGCCCTGGCATCAAAATATCGCCATTCAGGAGGTCAGCCATGTCGCATGAAGCCTACGTCCATATCCGCGATCTGCGGGTTGAGTTCCGCCGCGACGGTCAGACGGTCAACGCGGTCAACGGCGTCTCCTTTGATGTGCAAAAGGGCGAGGTCATGGCGCTGATCGGCGAATCTGGCTCCGGGAAAAGCGTGACCCTGCGCGCCCTGATGCGGCTGCATCCGCCGAAAAGCAGCGTGCTTTCCGGCACCCTGAAGGTCGGTGAGGAAGAGGTGCTGACCATGAACGCCGGGCAGCTGCGGCGCTACCGCGGCGCGCGCTGCGCGATGATTTTCCAGGAGCCGCTGCTGGCCTTCGACCCGGTCTATACCGTGGGCCAGCAGATTGTCGAAGGGCTGCGTCGTCATGAAGGCCTGTCGCGGCAGGCGGCGCGGGAGCGGGCGCTGGAGGCGCTGCGCCAGGTGCGTATTCCGAGCCCCGAGCGGCGGCTGGATGCTTACCCGCACGAGATGTCCGGCGGAATGCGCCAGCGGGCGATGATCGCCCTCGCGCTCTCCTGCAACCCGCAGCTGCTGTTGGCGGATGAGCCGACCACCGCCCTCGACGCCACGGTGCAAATCCAGATCCTGATCCTGCTGCGTGAGCAGCAAAAGCAGCGCGATCTGTCGATTATATTTGTGACCCACGATATTGGCGCGGCGGTGGAGATCGCCGACCGGGTGGCGGTGATGTACGCCGGGCGCATCGTCGAAGAGGCGTCGATTGAGGAGATTCTGTATCGCCCGCGCCATCCTTATACCCAGGTGCTGCTGGGCAGCCGTCCGAAAGAGGGGTTGAAAAAGGGCGATGCGCTGCGCTGCATTCCCGGCTCGCCGCCGGATCTCTCGCGCCTGCCGCCGGGCTGCGCGTTTGCCGAACGCTGTCCGCACGCGCGTCCCGCCTGTACGCAAAGCCAGCCGGCCACCGACCAGGCCGGGCCGCGTCACGTGGTGAGCTGCCATCGCTGGCGCGAGCTGAGCCCGTCCGTTGAAAACCAGGCGCTTTACGCCTGAAGCCAGGAGAAAACACGATGCAGGATGACCTTCGCGCCTTTATGCCCTATCCGCCGCATCCGGTGGCGCATGCGCTCAGCGGGCCGCTGAGCGGGTTAACCTTTGCGGTCAAAGATCTGTTCGACGTGGCGGGCTATCCGACCGGCGGCGGCAATCCGCATCTGCTGGCGCTGTCCGGGATTAAAAACCGCACCGCGCCGGTGGTGCAAACGTTGTTAGATAACGGCGCGCGCTTTATCGGTAAAACCCATACCAGCGAGCTGGCGTATTCGATGAGCGGGCACAACGTCCATTACGGCACCCCGCGCAACGGCGCCGCGCCGAACCATATTCCCGGCGGCTCTTCGTCCGGTTCGGCGTCAGCGGTATCGAACGAAGTGTGCGATTTTGCCCTCGGTACCGATACCGGCGGCTCGGTTCGGACGCCGGCGAGCTACTGCGGACTGTTCGGCCTGCGTCCGACCCACGGCCGTCTCTCCCTCGACGGCTGCCAGCCGCTGTGCGCCACCATGGATACCTGCGGTTTCTTTGCCCGCTCGCCGGAGGTCTTTTCCGCCGTCGCCGCCTGCCTGTTTGCCGATGAACGCGCGGATCTGAGCGGCGTTCGGCTGGCCTGTCATGATGGGCTGTTTTCCCGCCTGCCGCTGCGCAGCCAGCAGGCGCTGCAGCCGGTTCGCCAACGGCTGGCGCGCTTTTTCGGCGCGGTAACCCCGCTCGCCGCGCCGCTGCCGGACGTGGACGATATCTATCTCGCCTTTCGCCAGATTCAGGGCTACGAAGCGTGGCAGGCGCAGGGCGAAACCATTGAGCGCTACGGCCTGCAGCTAGGGCCGGACGTCCGCGAGCGCTTTTTTTGGGGCAAAGCGGTCACCCGCGCGCAGTTTGACGCCGCCTGCCAGCAGCGCGTGCGTTTTGCCGCCTGGTGGGACGCGCAGCTGGGCGATGCGGTACTGGTGATGCCGACCGTTCCCGACGGCGCGCCGCTGCTGACGGCGCAGGCCGAGGAGATAGAGGTGGTCCGCCGCCTGTCCCATGACCTGCTGTTAATTTCCGTGATGACCCAACGTCCGCAGGTGACGCTGCCGGTCGCCCAGACGGGCGGTCTGCCGCTGGGGATCTCATTTTTAGGGCCGCGCGGCAGCGATCGTCTGCTGGTTGAGCTGGCCGCCGCGTTTATGCAAGGAGACCGAAATGAGCAGTGATGTCCTTTTTACCCCGATGACCGACACCACCGACTACCGGATTAACGGCGAACGCCTGTGGAATTCGCTGATGACGCTGGCGGAAATCGGCGCCACGCCGAAGGGCGGTTGCTGTCGTCTGACGCTCACCGATCTTGACCGTCAGGGACGAGATTTGGTGATTAGCTGGGCGCAGGCGGCGGGGATGCGCGTCACCGTCGACAAAATCGGCAACGTCTTTATGCGCCGCGAAGGGCGTAATCCGGCGCTGCCGCCGATTGTCTCCGGCAGCCATATTGATACCCAGCCGACCGGCGGTAAATTTGATGGCAACTACGGCGTGCTGGCGGCGCTGGAGGTGGTGCGCACCCTGAACGATCGGGATATCGAAACCGAAGCGCCGATTGAAGTGGTGTTCTGGACCAACGAAGAGGGATCGCGCTTTGTGCCGGTGATGATGGGCTCCGGGGTGTTTGCCGGGGTTTTCCCGCTGGAAACCATTTATGCCGCTCAGGATGCGGACGGTAAAACCGTGGGCGAGGAGCTGGCGCGCATCGGCTATATCGGCAGCCAGACGCCGGGCGATCATCCGATTGGCGCCTACTTCGAAGCGCATATTGAACAAGGGCCGATTCTGGAGGATGAAGAGAAAATGATCGGTATCGTGCAGGGCGTGCTGGGGATCCGCTGGTATGACTGCGTGGTGACCGGCCAGGAGTCCCACGCCGGACCGACGCCGATGCGCCTGCGCCAGGATGCCTTACAGGTCGCCACCCGTATTATGCAGGAGGTGGTGGCGATTGCCGGGCGCAGCGACGAGGGGCGCGGTACGGTAGGGAGGGTGCAGGTCTATCCGAACAGCCGTAACGTGGTGCCGGGCGAGGTAACCTTTTCGATTGATATGCGCAATCTCAGCGATGCGCTGGTGGATGAGATGGACCGTCAGCTGCGGGCGTTTATCGCCGACGTAGAACGGGAGAGCGGCCTGAAGGTAGCGCTGAAAGAGGTGAGCCACTATCCGGCCGCGCCGTTCCACCCGGATTGCCAGGCGGCGATTGCCGACGCCGCGCAGCGTCTGGGCTATCCCGCGCGGGAGATTGTCTCCGGCGCCGGACACGACGCGGTGTATATGAGCTACCTGGCGCCAACCGGGATGATTTTTATCCCCTGCAAGGATGGGATCAGCCACAACGAAATCGAGTATGCGTCGCCGGAGCACGTTGAGGCCGGCGCGAACGTGCTGCTGCAGGTGATGCTGCAGTACGCGCGGGTAGTGTAAACGGCCGTTCTCCCCGGTGGCGCTGCGCTTACCGGGGCTACGGTTTCCAGCCGTCTGCGAAGGCGTCGCCCGGGTAAGGCGTTTACGCCGCGACCCGGGATTTGCGGGTTCTGCGCCTGAGGGAGGCAGATCGGGTAGCCCGGACAGGCGCGACGCGCCGCCTCCGGGAGATTTTCATGCAGCAGCGGATATGTCTCTGAAACAACGTGATATGCAGCGATGCCCTGGCCCCCGCTGAAATCGGCGAACCGGGAGATGAGCGCAGTGCGTAGCTCCGATTTCTTTGCGGGACCGCGGGGATTGTAAAGGGGGAGACGGTTTTCTCCCCCTTCACCCGTTCACGTTCCACGGTGAGACATTTTCTGCGGGATAATAGTGAACGGAACCCCTCAACACCGTCCCGGAGGCGGCGCTGCGCGCCTGTCCGGGCTACCAGGGCAATATTAGCAACCCGCCTTTGGGAACGGCTTCAGCGACCAAATTTACGCGAACCGACAACGCACAGAATCACGCCCAGCGTCACGGCCAGCATCACGGGGCTGACGGTTTCGTGCAACAGCGCCGCCGCCAGGCCAAGCCCGAAGAATGGCTGTAATAGCTGGAGCTGGCCGACGGCGGCGATACCGTCAGCGGCCAGCCCTTTGTACCAAAAGATAAAACCGATAAGCATACTGAAAACCGACACGTAGCCGAGCGCAGCCCAGGTCGATACCGTCAGGGCGCCCCATGACGCTGGCCGGGTCATCCACGAGGCCACCAGCATAAAAGGCAGCGCCATAATCAGCGCCCAGCTAATCACCTGCCAGCCGCCGAGCTCCCGGGTCAGCTTCGCGCCCTCCGCATAGCCCAGGCCGCAGACGATCACCGCCGCCAGCGTCAGCAGATCGCCGCTGAGCGACGCCGCCGCGTTTTGCGTCAGGGCGAATCCCACCACCAGCAGGCTGCCAATAACCGAAAAGATCCAGAAAGCGCGACGCGGACGTTCGCCGCCGCGCAGCACGCCAAAAATGGCCGTCGTCAGCGGCAAAAGCCCAAGAAAAACTATCGAATGCGCTGAAGTGACGTGTCGCAGCGCCAGCGCCGTGAGCAGCGGAAAACCGATCACCACCCCTGACGAGACAATCGCCAGCGGCATAAGCTGCGACAGGCGCGGGCGTTGTTGGCGAAAGCCGACCACCAGCACGATGGCCAGGAGCCCGGCGATGGAGGCGCGCAGAAAGGTCAATAGAAAAGGGTCCATCTCCAGCACCGCCAGACGCGTCGCGGGCAGCGAACCGCTAAAAATGATGACGCCCAGCAAACCATTAAGCCATCCGGACCACGGCCCCGGAGCTGTGTTATGAACCGCTGAATCTACCACGCTAACCTCGCAATATTGGCTGTGCAGTGCCCGCTTGAGCAATGTCTGAAGCGATGGTAGTGTTCTTAATCTAATACAATCAAATTATTGTCATAGATACATTCACCGATGAAAGCCCGATACAAAACCATTGTCGACAGATACGCGCAGGCGATTCATCGCGGACAGATGCCGGCCGGAACCCGTCTGCCGACCCATCGTACCCTTGCCGCCGATGAACGCATCTCGCTGGCCACGGCCACCCGCGTTTATCGTGAACTGGAAGCAATGGGGCTGGTCAGCGGCGAAACCGGGCGCGGCACCTTTGTGCGGGATATCTCGCTGCCGCCGGGGCACGGCGTCGATCAGCAGTCGGTGGCGGGCGATGTTATCGATCTCAACTTCAACTATCCTTCGCTGCCGGCGCAGGGGGATGCGCTGCGCGAGGCGCTCAGGCGGCGGGCGATGGCGGGGGATATTGAATCTCATCTGCGCTACCAGCCTCATGCCGGGCGGCTCTCCGAGCGCGAAACTATCGCCCGCCATTTGACCGGTAGCCGCTTTGCGCCCGACGCGGAAAACGTGCTGATCGTCAGCGGCGCCCAGCACGGGCTGGCGGTGACCGTGATGGGCCTTCTGCGCCCCGGCGATGTGGTGGCGGTTGATGCGCTGACCTACTCGGGCTTTAAGGCCCTGGCCGCGCTTTATCATCTGGAACTGGTGGCGATCCCCTGTCGCGCGGAGGGGCCGGATCTGCAAGCGCTTCACCAGCTGTGCCGGCAGCGGCGGGTACGGGCGGTTTATACCATGCCGACGCTGCACAATCCGCTCGGCTGGGTGCTCACTTCTCGCCAGCGGCAGGCGCTGACGGACCTCGCGCGCCTGCATGACCTGCTGATTATTGAAGATACCGCATACGCCTGGCTGGTCCGCAATCCGCCGCCGCCGCTGGCCAGCTATGCGCCGGAAAGAACGGTTTATATCACCGGTTTTTCGAAAAACGTCGCCACCGGGCTGCGCGTGGGGGCGGTTATCTGCCCGTCCCGCTATCGGTCTGAGATTGTACGCGCCATACGGGCCACGACGTGGAATACCCCTTCGCTGATGAGCTCGCTGATCTGCGCCTGGATTGATGATGGGACGGTTGCGCGTTTTGCGGCGCAGAAGCGACGGGATGCGCGGCTGCGGCAGTCGCTCGCGCGTGAGACGCTCGGCGCGCTTCCCTTTGTGAGCCATCCGAGTTCGTACTTCCTCTGGCTGCCTCTGGGCGAGGAGAGCCGGGCCGATCGGCTGGTGAAAATGCTGATGGATCGCCATATTTCCGTGTCGACCGCCGAACCGTTTTGCGCTGCCGCGAACGTGCCGCAGGCGCTCCGCATCGCCCTTGGTTCAGTCCCCTTGGATAGCCTGCGTGCGGCGCTGCTCCAGGTTCGCGAAGCCGTGGAGTTTGAACAATACCGCTAGTCCATCGGCGATCGTCGCCGGGATAATAACGATGGCGTTTTAGCTGCGTTATACAGGTTTACTTATCCGTAATCTTTTAATGGATAAATAGCAGGGTAATGATATTAAAATAAACGATTATTATTTATTTTAATGAATTATATGGATAATTTTAAATTTAATGACAATTTAAAATTGTTACTGTAGTGTACAAAAAATCATGTACGGTTGTGCTTTTGACGCTGAGCGCACGCACGTCCTGAAGATACTACGTCGTTAATCATTTCAGGGGCGGAGTGGCGCCCTGTTCTGTACAGGATCTTTTTTCAATGCAGCAGCTCTACATTTATATTCTGATCGCCAGTTTGACCATTGCCAGTCCCGGACCCGGAGTATTACTGACGCTGACCAACACGCTGAATTACAATCTGCGTAATGCGATGGCGGGGATCATCGGCGTGGCGGTTGGAATGGGGGTCATCTCGATTATTGCCGCCAGCAGCGTTGGCGTGCTGATTACCACTTCTCAGCTGACGCTGTTGATCGTCAAGGGGGTCGGGGCGGCCTATCTGATCTATCTGGGCATAAAACTCTATCGCTCGGTGCCCCGCGTACTGAATCAACCTCTCTCGTCTTCAGAGGACGTGATACCTTCCGCCAGCTACCGGTTTCGTCAGGGGTTGCTGGTGTCGCTATTTAATCCCAAACCCATTGTGTTTTTTATGGCGCTGTTCCCCCAGTTTATTCATCCCCAGCAGCCCTTTATTCCGCAGTTCAGCGTGCTGTCGATAACCTTCTGTATTCTGGTTGTTGTCATTCATTCACTCTACGGCCTTTTCGCACACAGCGTAAAAACGAAAATGTCGTCCGGGAATGCCTTTGTTAAGTTGAATAAAACCGGTGGCATCGTCTTTATGTGTTTTGCCGTCGGTCTGATTGTTTCCGCCGTTCACCCTTATTTGTCATCATGACCGTGAGGACGCGGGGCCCGGCGCTCAGCCCATCTGCGCCAGCTGGCCGCGCAGCACCTCCACGCCTTGTTCGATAGCGTCAGGATTAATGGCGTGAAACCCCATCCGGAAGAAGTTAGCCGGCGGCGCGTCGCTGAGGAAATGCCGCGCGCCGGGCTCAATCAGCACCCCGGCGTGGGCGGCGCGCCAGGTCAGCTGCTGGGTGTTGATTTGCTCCGGCGTGGCCAGCCAGAACGCGTTGGCGTGTTCGCTGCCGGGGATGATTTGGCACTCCGGCAGATGCTGCTGCAGCGCGTTGTTGAGACGGTCCCAGCGCTGGGCCGAGTCGTAATGGTAGCGCCGCAGGTGGGTTTCATAGTGGCCCTGGGCGAGGAAATGGGCCATCTGATACTGAATATTGGTCGGCGGATGGCGGTACACCAGACGGCGCAGCGCCCGGGCTTCATCAATCAGATCCGGGTCAGCGACCATAAAGCCCAGCCGCAGGCCCGGCGATAGCGCTTTTGACAGGCTGCTCACGTAGATCACTCTACCGCAGCGATCGCTGGCCTTCAGCGCCGGCAGCGGGTTGAGCATAAAGTTACTTTCAGAGTCGTAATCGTCCTCAATTATCACCGCGTCATGGTGAGCGGCATGCTCCAGCAGCTGGCTGCGCCGCGCTTTGCTCATGGCTACCCCGGTCGGCACCTGGTGGCCGGGCGTCACATAGTAGTAATCGCAGGGGGCGTCATTGAGGACGATCCCCTGCTCATCCACCGGATGCGGCACGATATCGGTATCGGCGAGCAGAAAGGTGTTAATGGCCTCGCGAAAACAGGGATTCTCCACGCCAACGCGCGTGCTGGATGACATCAGCAGGCGCGTCAGCAGGTAAAGCGCGTTTTGCGAACCGAGGGTAATCAGAATCTCGTCCGGCGAGGCGACAATGCCGCGCTTGGGCAGCACCCGGGTGCGGATCTGCTCAATCAGCATCGGTACGTCCTGATCGATATGATCCACCACCCACGCCGGGTCGCGCACGCCGCCGTGCAGCCAGTTTGCCGCCGAACGCCAGGTCGCCAGCGGAAACTGGCGGGTATCCGGCTGACCGTAGATAAACGGATAGCGGTAGTTCATCCAGCCGGCCGGTTTCAGAATCGACTCCTGCTGGCTGGGCGTGATTTGCAGCCGCGTGCCCCAGCGTGGTGCAGAACGCTCATCCTGGGGTGCAGCTTCCGGCGCGGCGGCGCGGCTGGCATGCTGATAATCCGGGTGCAGGTAGTAACCGCTGCGCGGACGGCTCAGCAGATAGCCTTCGTTAACCAGCCCCTCAAAAACCAGCGCCGTGGTGTTACGCGATACCCGCAGCTGGCTGGCCAGCTGGCGGCAGGAGGGAAGCGGCGTGTCGGCGGAAAAAATACCGCCCAGAATGGCGTTAATCAGCGTCTCGCGCACCTGCTCCTGCAAACCGCGGCGCGGGTCGAAATCAACGTGTAACAGGTGTCGGATCATGCCAGGCTCCTTACTCAAACGCTCAGTACAGAAACTCGAGCAAATTCCATACCACCCTGAGAATGACTGACACATCCGCGCGGTGAATCTGGCTCTATCCGGAAATTAAAAACGCTCCCTACAGTAAAAACGCATTCATCAGTCGCGGTTCGGAACTTCCGTCGGCACATATTTTGCAAAACCTTTTCATGTTCTGGAATGAACACGTCTGGCGAATTAATTAGGGGTGAATTAATGAACAAATCATTAGGTTCAATTTGTCTGGGCGCCATCATGGCGATGGCCTTTTCTTATCACGCAGCAGCCGCAGATCTTCCGGAAATAGAAAAATCCGGCACCCTGAAAGTCGCGACCGAAGATGATTACGCGCCTTTTAACTTTATGAATAACGGCCAGGCGGATGGCTTTAACAAAGATATGCTCGATGAATTACGTAAATACGCGAAATTCAACGTTGACCAGAGCATTCTGCCGTGGACCGGATTATTGGCGGCGGTTTCCACCGGGCAATACGATATGGCGTTAACCGGCGCGGTGATTACCGACGACCGTCTCAAGGTTTTTGATTTCACGCCGCCGTGGGCGTCAGCGCAGCACTATTTTGTTAAACGCGCGGGCGATAACTCCCTGAACACCATTGCCGAACTGAGCGGGAAAAAAGTGGGCGTCCAGGCGGGCAGCGCGCTGCTGGCGCGGCTGCCGGAACTGAAAGCGATGCTGGAGAAAACCGGCGGCAAGCTGGGGCCGGTGGTGGAGTATCCCTCCTATCCTGAAGCCTACGCCGACCTTGCCAACAAACGGCTGGATTACGTGATTAACGTGGTTATCTCAGTCAACGATCTGGCGAAGGCCAAACCGAAGGTGTTCGCCAAGGGGCTGGCGGTATCCGGCCCGGGCTATATGGCGTGGCCGATCCCGAAAAACTCGCCGCAGCTGCTGGCCTATATGACCAAATTTATGAACCACATGAAGGAGACCGGCAAGCTCGCGGAACTACAGAAAAAGTGGTTTGGCGAAACCTATGACGATCTTCCGAACGTGCCAATCACCAGCCCGGAACAGTTCCATAAATTAGCCGGTCTGTAATGGGTTCTGCGGCGGGAAACCGCCGCCTGTTTAGGTGAAGGAGGGCTTCATGGATGCAATTTCCTGGCAGTTACTGATTGAAGGCGCATGGACGACCCTCTGGATTTCGGCCATCGCCATTGCTTTTGGCGTGGCGATCGGTCTGCTGATTGCCCTGGTGCGCATGTTGCGTATCCCGGTTATCGATCAGCTGCTGGTGGTCTATATCAGCCTTGCCCGCGCGACGCCGCTGGTCACGCTGGTGCTGTTCCTGTTTCTTTCTCTGCCGACCGTCGGGATCAACCTCGATAAAAACGTCGCGGCGATTGTGGCGCTGACGCTCAATACCTCGGCCTTTAACGCCGAAATCTGGCGCAACGCCTTTCGCACCTTCCCCCGCGAACAGCGGGAAGCGGCGGAGTCGGTAGGAATGCGTCGCTGGGCCTACTTCCGCTATATCATGCTGCCGCAGATGTGGATTGAAAGCCTGCCCGCGCTGGTTAACGAGATGTCGTTCCTGATCAAGGGTAGCCCGGCCATTGCGGTGATTGGCGTGGTGGATTTGACGCGCGTCACTAACCGAATTTCCTCGGTCACCTATGAACCTCTTTCGCCAATTCTGGCGGCGGGTCTACTGTACGTGGTGATTATTGGCCTGCTGCTGAAACTGCAGGGGATGGCCGAGCGTAAAGCGAAACGTCTGGCGCGATAAATACAGGAGGTGCTATGAATCAGTGGGCCGTTATCTGGTCGGTGCGCGACAGCTTTATTGCCGGTTTACTCGCCACCCTTGAGCTTTTTATTACCGCGGCCATCGCCGGATTAATTATCGGTGTGGTCCTGTGCTATTTAACCGAATATCAAAAGAAAACCCTTAACCGGCTTATTATTGCCTTTGTTAGCTTAATGCGGGCGATTCCTTTTTTGATTCTTGCCTATTTGCTCTATTACGGGCTACCGCAAGTTGGTATTAGTATGGAACCCTGGACCGCAGGCCTAATCGCCTTAGTTATCTACCACGGCGCCTATTTTTTTGAGATTTTACGCAGCCAGCGTCGGGTATTTTCCGGTGGCTATATCGAGGCCGCGGTGGCGCAGGGATTTTCGCGCTACAAAATATTCCGCCGCATTATTCTGCCCAATATTCTCTCTTCAGCGCTACCGCTGATGGGCAACCAGCTGATTATCTGCCTGAAAGATACCGCGTTTCTCAGCATTATCACCGTCCAGGAGATAACCGCTGCGGCTAACAGCGTGCAGGCCACTTATTTTATCCCGTTTAACGCCTTTATCGTCGCGATTGGGCTCTACTGGGCGATCAGCATCCTGCTGGAGCTGCTGATTAAGCGTCTGAGCGCCTGGGGAGTCAGAAGAGGAATGAGTCATGTCTGATACCACTGCAGTAAGCGTCAAAAACGTCTCTAAACAGTTTGATAACGTTGAAGTTCTTCGTGATATCAACCTGACGGTAGAGAAGGGGACCGTGGTGAGCATTCTCGGCTCGTCGGGGTCGGGTAAATCGACGCTGCTGCGCTGCATGAACTGGCTGGAACAGCCGGATCGCGGCGAGATCCGCATCAGCGGCCAGCGGCTGGGTATTGATGAGCATAATGGCCGGGCGATGTCCCACCGCCAGCTGTCGAAAATCCGCGAGCGGGTTGGCATGGTGTTCCAGAGCTTTAACCTGTGGCCGCACCTGACGGTGCAGCAGAACGTCAGCGAAGCGCTGCTGCACGTGAAGGGGATGAAGCGTGATGAAGCGAAAGCCATCGCCATGCAGCAGCTGGAGAAAGTGGGGATGGCGCATAAAGCCGACGTTTATCCGATTACGCTCTCTGGCGGACAGAAGCAGCGGGTGGCGATTGCCCGTTCGCTGGCGATGTCGCCGGAGGTCATTCTGTTTGATGAGCCGACCTCGGCGCTGGACCCCGAGCTGGTCAACGAGGTGCTGGGCGTGATGAAGGCGCTGGCCGCCGAGGGCTACACGATGGTGGTGGTGACTCATGAGATGGATTTTGCGCGCCAGGTCTCGGATGAGGTGGTGTTTCTCGAAAAAGGGTTGTTGATTGAGAAAGCGCCGCCGGAGAAGTTTTTTAGCAACCCGGATTCCGAGCGCGTCAGGCAGTTTTTGCAGAGCAGCCGGTAAGCATCAGCGGCCAATCTCCCCGGTGGCGCTGCGCTTACCGGGGCTACGGGTTTCCAGCCGTCTGCGAAGGAGTATCCGGGTATGGCATTTACGCCGCGACCCGGGATTTTCGGGCTCGGTGTTGGAGGGTGGCAGATTGGGTAGATACTGTGAACGCCTGCAACTCTTTTCACCATTGTCATCTTCTCCGGCTCCCGGATGACAGGCACAACAACGACAGCGACATCCCGCGCTGTCGTTTCAGCCGGCACGCTTTCTTACGCTATCAACAGCTCATGCTGTGACGCATCGAACGCCTTTCCTGACTTCAGTACACCGTACGCCACCTGCGCCAGCTTTCGCATCATCGCCCCTATGATGACTTTCGCACGCTTACCATTCCCTTCCAGCCTTTTCCTGAACGCTTTTCCCCACGCCGTATGGTACAGCGCCGATAACGCTGGCATGTATAGCGCTTTGCGCAGATGAACCGGTCCCGCTTTGCTCATCCGGCTCGCCCGCATCACGCTGCTGCCTGACTCATGCTGCACCGGCGTCAGTCCTGCATACGCCGCGAACTGCCGCCCTGTACCGAACTTCAGCTTCAGGCCCGTATACGCCAGCAGAACCGCCGCCGTTTTCTCTCCGATGCCCGGGATACTGTTCAGCAGCTTCCGCCGTTGTTTCATATCCGGGTCATTATCCGTCAGGTCTTTTATCTGTTTTTCGATACGCGCCAGCTCCGCGCTCAGACACCCCAGCAGGATATCAATGCTGGTCAGCTGAACTTCCGGCGCGGTTTCCCGCCGGTTTTTCTCCTGTGTCTGCATCTCTGTCAGCGCCTGATGGCGTAACACCAGGGCTTTCAGTGCCCGCTCTGTCGGATGGGGGGCCTCCCAGGCTGGCGGGCGTTTTTCCCGGCAGAAGTGAGCCAGCATACGGGCGTCCACTTTGTCGGTTTTACTGCGCAACCCCTCACTCTGTGCGAAAGCTTTACTGAGGGCGGGGTTGATGACGGACACGGTATACCCGGCATCACTCAGATGCGCGGCCGCGTCTTCCATGTAGGTGCTGGTGGATTCCATGCAGACATGGGCACGGTTCACATCATGGCCGCGAAGCCAGCGGACCAGCGCTTCGTGCCCGGAGAGGGTATTGTCAAATTTTTTACAACGATGCCGGCCATCAGGGCGAAGAATATCGACATCCAGTTTAGCTTTGGCGACATCAATACCGATGAAGTGGAGTTCATTTTCCATAGTGAAACCAACCTTGCGAATACGGGTTACCGGTGAAAGCCGGTCCATGATACTGTCCGGTTTATCACATGAGAAAGAACGGCGGTCCGGTGCAAAGGATCTACGGAACAGGCGCGAAAGCCTAAGCCCGGACACGGCATCCGGACCGCCATCAGAGAGAACTGGCCGGTTCTTTCTGACGGGTTAATCATACAAGCCCGGACAGGCGCGTAAGCGCCGCCTCCGGGAGATTTTCATGCAGCAGCGGATATGTCTCTGAAACAACGTGATATGCAGCGATGCCCTGGCCCCCGCTGAAATCGGCGAACCTGAGGTCCGGGAGGTGAGCGCAGTGCGCAGCACCGATTTCTTTGCGGGACCGCGGGGATTGTAAAGGGGGAGACGGTTTTCTCCCCCTTTACCCGTTCACGTACCACGGTGAGACATTTTCTGCGGGATAATAGTGAACGGAACCCCTCAACACCGTCCCGGAGGCGGCGCTTATCGCGCCTGTCCGGGCTACCAGGCCCGAGCGCGATGTCTGATGCGCGTCTCCGGTCTACCAAACCTTAATCCCGATCGATGGCGAACGGCTGCCAGGCCTGGCGCACCGGCATCACCTCGACCCGGTTGATATTCATATGATCCGGCAGCGTGGCGATGTAAAACATCTGTTCGGCAATATCCCGCGCGCTCAGCGGCGTGGTGCCGCGATACAGGTTGTCCGACGCCGCCTGGTCGCCTTTGGTGCGCACCAGGGTAAATTCCGTCTCGGCAATCCCCGGCGCGAGATCGGTCACGCGCACCCCGGTCCCGAGCAGATCGCAGCGCAGGTTATAGCTAAACTGCTTCACGAAAGCCTTGCTGGCGCCGTAGACGTGGCTGCCGGGATAGGGCCACTGCCCGGCGATAGAGCCGATATTGATGATGCTCGCCCCCGCGCCGTGGTTAATCAGCGTCGGCAGCAGCGCGTGGGTCACGTTGACCAGCCCGGTGACGTTGGTGTCGATCATCGTTTTCCAGTCGTCCAGATCCACTTTCTGCGCGGGCTGCGGCGACAGCGCCAGTCCGGCGTTGTTAATCAATGTCGTGATGTCGGCGAAATCAGCGGGCAGGGCCGCCACGGCCGCGGCGACCGAATCGCTATCGCGCACGTCGAGTTCGATAATATGCACCGGTACCTGCGAGGCGAGCTTATCCTGTAACGTCTTCAGCCGCTCAAAACGGCGTCCGCTCAGCACCAGCGACCAGCCCGCATCGGCGAAGACCTGCGCCGCCGCTTCCCCAAAACCCGAGGTCGCCCCGGTAATAAACACCACTTTGCTCGTTGCCATTTCATTCTCCTGTGCAGGTTGTCGTTCCCACTATAGAAACCCCGCGCGCGCGGGCACAGGGCCAGTCGGCGCGCGGCGATGTGACACGGTGTCACATCATTTTCGCCTGACTGGCTCTATCCGTTTCTTCCCTGAACGGCCAATGATGAGGCCAACAACAACGACATGAGAGAGGGCAGGGTATGAAGCTGGCACTACAGAACGAGGTAGCGATAAGCAATGATGAAGTTCGGCAGCTGGATCGCGCTTATGTGTTTCATTCATGGTCGATGCAGGGCAATTTACATCCGCTGGTGATCGCCGGGGCAAAAGGCTGCGAGCTGTGGGATTACGAAGGCAATACTTACCTCGATTTCAGCAGCCAACTGGTCAACGTCAACATTGGCTATCAGCACCCTCGCGTACTGGCGGCGATGAAGGCCCAGCTGGAAGCGCTGGTGACTATCGCTCCCGCCACCGCCAACCTCGCCCGCGGCGAAGCGGCGAAGCGGATTGTCGAGCTGGCGCCGGAAGGCTTTAGCAAAGTGTTCTTCACCAACGCCGGCGCCGACGCCAATGAGAACGCCATCCGTATGGCGCGGCTCTATACCGGGCGCGATAAAGTGCTCTCCGCCTATCGTTCCTATCACGGCAATACCGGCAGCGCGATTGCCGCCACCGGCGACTGGCGGCGCGTACCGAACGAGTATTCGCGCGGTCACGTTCACTTCTTTAACCCCTATCTCTACCGCAGCGAATTTAACGCCACGACGGAAGAAGAGGAGTGCCAGCGCGCGCTGGCCCATCTGCGGCGGATGATCGAATGTGAAGGCCCGAACGCGATTGCCGCGATTCTGCTGGAGTCGATCCCGGGGACCGCCGGGATTCTGGTGCCGCCGGAGGGCTATATGCAGGGCGTGCGGGCGCTGGCTGACGAGTTCGGTATTATATTGATCCTCGATGAAGTGATGGCCGGTTTTGGCCGCACCGGGAGCTGGTTTGCCTTCGAGCAGGACGGCGTGGTGCCGGATCTGGTGACGTTCGCCAAAGGGGTTAACGCCGGCTACGTCCCGGCCGGCGGCGTGCTGATCAGCGAGCCGATCGCCCGCTACTTTGATGACCATTTCTTTGCCGGCGGCCTGACCTATTCCGGCCATCCGCTGGCGATGGCGGCGATTGTCGCCACCATTGACGCGATGAAAGAAGAGAAGGTGGTAGAGAACGCGGCGACCATCGGCAACGAGGTGCTGCGTCCGGGGCTGGAAGCGCTGGCGGAGAAGCACGCGATTATCGGCAACGTGCGCGGCCGCGGTCTGTTCCAGGCGCTGGAGCTGGTTAGCAGCCGCGAACATAAAACGCCGCTGGGCGCTGCCGATATGGCGGCCATTAAAGGCGCGTTGACCGAAGCCGGCCTTCTGGCGTTCGTCGTGGAAAATCGCATTCACGTGGTGCCGCCGTGCACCATCAGCGCCGAACAGGTGGCAAAAGGGCTGGCGATTTTTGATGCGGTATTCGCCCGCTTCGCGAGCCTGGCGAAGTAAGGGGATGATTTCCCGGGTCGCGGCGTAACCGCCTGACCCGGGCCACCTACTCGTAGCCCCGCTAAGCCTCGCGCGAACGGGGCTGATTTTCATCCCATCTTAACTCAATAGCTTATTCTGCCAGCATCTTCCTGCAATCCGGGTTTCTTGATATAACAACCTGATAACACTACGGGAGAGATAAGCGTGCCGGAAATCAATGAGTTTGGTCAGCAGGTCAACGATCGCGTGCCCGGGTGGCAGGGCGCGGGGCTTCTGCGCCGCACGGCGTTAAATGGCCGCTTTTGCCGGCTGGAGCCGCTGGATACCGAGCGGCACGCGGCGGATCTGTTTGCCGCCTACACCCTCGGCGACGACAGCGACTGGACGTGGCTTGCCAGCAACTGTCCGCAGAGCGTGGAGTCAACGGCGCACTGGATTACCGGCAAGGTCATGGACGATGGGCTGGTGCCGTATGCGGTTATCGATCTCCACGCCGAGCGGGCCGTCGGGCTGGTCAGCTATATGGCGATTGAGCGGGCGATGGGCACGGTGGAGATAGGGCACGTCACCTGGTCGCGGGCGATGAAAAATACGCCGCTCGGGACCGAGGCAGTTTGGCTGCTGCTGCAAAATGGTTTTGCTCACGGCTATCGTCGGCTGGAGTGGAAATGCGACTCAATGAATCTCGCCTCCCGCCGCGCCGCCGACCGGCTGGGGTTTACCTGGGAAGGGCGTCTTCGCCAGAGGATGGTGCGTAAAGGACGCACCCGCGATAGCGATATGCTGTCGATTATCGATAGCGAATGGCCCGCGCGCGACGTGGCGCTGCGAGCGTGGCTGGCGCCGGAGAATTTTGATGCTGATGGACGGCAGATAAAGCGGCTGGAAGATTTTCGCTAGTTTTCCCTTACCCTAACCCTCTCCGCAGGGAGAGGGGCGGGGCTTACTCTTACCGCCGAACCGGCGCGCCGTTCGCCACATAGTACGCCGCGGTGCTCTTCGGCAGCGGCTGGCGGCCGCGAATGGCATCGGCCATTTTTTCGCCAATCATAATCGTGGTCGCGTTAAGGTTGCCGGTAATAATCTGCGGCATAATCGAGGCGTCGACCACGCGCAGGCCTTCCAGCCCGTGAACCCGACCTTCGCCATCCACCACCGCCATCTCGTCGTAGCCCATCTTGCAGGTACCGCAGGGGTGGAAGGCGGTTTCCGCATGGTTGCGTACGAACTCATCCAGTTCGGCATCGCTCTGGCACTCAATGCCCGGGCTGATCTCCCGGCCGCGATAGTTATCCAGCGCCGGCTGGCTCATGATCTCACGGGTGATGCGAATGGCGTCGCGGAACTCCTGCCAGTCCTGTTCATGCGACATATAGTTGAACAGGATCGCCGGATGCTGGTGCGGGTCGCGCGATTTCAGACGCACGTGGCCGCGGCTCGGGGAGCGCATGGAACCGACGTGGCACTGGAATCCGTGCTCTTTCACCGCGTTTGAACCGTTGTAGTTAATCGCCACCGGCAGGAAGTGGTACTGAATATTCGGCCACGCAAACGCCTCGCGGCTGCGGATAAATCCGCCCGCTTCAAACTGGTTGCTGGCGCCGATGCCGGTCCCGCCGAACAGCCACTCGGCGCCGATTTTCGGCTGATTCCACCACTGCAGCGCCGGGTAGAGCGACACCGGCTCTTTACATTCGTACTGCAGGTACATCTCCAGATGATCCTGCAGGTTCTCGCCGACGCCGGGCAGGGCGTGAACCAGCGGAATATCGAACTGGCGCAACAGTTCCGGGCTGCCGACGCCGGAGCGCTGCAGGATCTGCGGCGAGGCGATAGCGCCCGCGCAGAGCAGCACTTCTTTATTAGCGGTGGCTTTTGACGGCGCGGTGCTGTCGCCCTCCAGCCATTCGACGCCGACGGCGCGCTTGCTGGCAAAAATAATATGATCGGTCAGCGCGTGGGTGCGAATAGTCAAATTAGGACGCGCGCGGGCCTGGTCGAGATAGCCGCGCGCGGTGCTGGCGCGGCGTCCCTGCGGCGTCACGGTACGATCCATCGGGCCAAACCCTTCCTGCTGGTAGCCGTTGAGATCGTCGGTGCGCGGGTAGCCGGCCTGTACGCCGGCTTCAATCATCGCGTGGAACAGCGGATTATTGCCCTGCTTTGGCGTGGTGACGCTGACCGGGCCGTCGCCGCCGTGGTAGTCGTTGGCGCCGATATCGCGGGTTTCCGCTTTGCGGTAGTAGGGCAGGCAGTCGAGGTAGCTCCAGTGCTCAAGCCCCGGCGCCGAGGCCCAGTTATCAAGATCCATAGCGTTGCCGCGGATATAGCACATGCCGTTGATTAACGAGGATCCGCCGAGGCCCTTCCCGCGTCCGCACTCCATGCGGCGATGGTTCATATGCGGTTCAGGCTCGGTCTCGTAGGCCCAGTTATAGCGCCGACCCTGTAGGGGAAAGGCCAGCGCGGCGGGCATCTGGGTGCGGAAGTCGAAACGGTAATCCGGGCCGCCCGCTTCCAGCAGCAGGACGGTGGTATCGGGATCTTCCGTCAGTCGTGTAGCCAGTACGTTGCCGGCGGAACCGGCACCAATAATAATGTAGTCAAACTGCAAAAATGACCTCCTGGTTAAAATATGGATTGAAACTGACCCATCTCAACCTGGATGGATTTTATCTGGGTGTAGCTGTGCAGCGTCTGCACGCCGTTTTCGCGGCCAATGCCGGAGTGCTTGTAGCCGCCGACCGGCATCTCCGCCGGGGACTCGCCCCACGTGTTGATCCAGCAGATCCCGGCCTCCAGCCGATGAATCAGGCGATGGGCGCGGTTTAAATCCGGCGTAACGACGCCGGCGGCGAGGCCATATTCGGTGGCGTTGGCGCGGCGGAGCGCTTCTTCCTCATCGTCGTAGCTCAGAATGGACATCACCGGGCCGAAGATCTCTTCGCGAACGATGGTCATCTGGTCATCGCAGTCGGTAAACACCGTCGGGGCGACCCACGCGCCGCGGTCGAAGCCTTCGCCTTTCAGCGCTTCGCCGCCGCACAGCAGGCGCGCGCCTTCTTGCTTACCGGTCTCGATGTAGCGCAGCACGTTATCGCGGTGCGGAAAACTCACCAGCGGCCCGAAGTTGGTGCTTTCAGCGAACAGATCGCCGGGGCGGATACGCGCCACGCGGGCGAGGATTTTCTCTTCAAACGCCGCTTTCAGGCGCGTCGGAACGAATACCCGGGTGCCGTTGGTGCAGACCTGGCCTGAACTGTAGAAGTTAGCCATCATCGCGATGTCGGCGGCGAGGTCGAGGCTGGCGTCTTCGCAGACGATCAGCGGTGATTTACCGCCCAGCTCCATGGTCACTTCCTTCAGTGAAGAAGCGGCGGCGTTAGCCATCACTTTTTTGCCGCTGGCGACGCCGCCGGTAAAGGAGATTTTGGCGATATCCGGATGCTCGGTGAGATACTGACCGGTTTCGGCACCGGTGCCCGGTAGCACATTAAATACGCCCGCCGGCAGGCCCGCTTCGCGGTAGATCTCCGCCAGCTTCAGGGCGGTGAGCGGGGTGACTTCACTCGGTTTAAAGATCATCGCGTTACCGGCCGCCAGCGCCGGGGCCGATTTCCATAAGGCGATCTGGATCGGGTAGTTCCAGGCGCCGATCCCGGCGACCACCCCCAGCGGTTCCCGGCGGGTATAAACGAATGAACTGTCGCGCAGCGGGATTTGGCTGCCTTCCAGCGCCGGGATCAGGCCCGCGTAGTACTCCAGCACATCTGCGCCGGTGACGATATCAACGGCGGCGGTTTCGCTCAGCGGTTTGCCGGTATCGAGAGTTTCCAGACGCGCCAGTTCGTCGTTGCGAGCGCGCAGAATATCGACCGCTTTACGCAGAATGCGCGAACGTTCCATGGCGCTCATCGCCGCCCAGATTTTTTGCCCTTTTTGAGCGCTCTTTACCGCCCGGTCGACGTCTTCGCGGCCGGCGGCCTGGACGGTCGCCAGCACTTCGCCGTTAGCGGGGTTAATCGTCTCGAAGGTTTTACCGCTGGTGGCGGAAACATAACCACCGTCGATGTAAAGCTGCTGTTCGGCCATTCGGGACATGGGTCCTCCATTATTGAGAAGTCGGTGGCAGATATTGGCTGATGAAGTGCTCGGCGAGCGTTTCTGCGCGGGCTTTATCCAGCGGTTTACCGCTCAGCGCCGCGCGTAGCCACAGCCCGTCGATCAGCGCGGCGAGACCGTATCCGGCCTCCTGCGCCTCTTCGCGCGGCAGGGCGCGCTGGAATTCATAGACGATATTCGACAGCAGTCGTCGGCTGCTGACCTGCTGCAGGCGATAGAGCATCGGCTGATGCATACTGCTGGCCCAAAAGGCGAGCCAGGCCTTCATCGCCGCGCTGCTTATCTGGCTGTCGTCGAAGTTGCCGGCCACGATGGCGCGCAGGCGTTCCCGCGGGCCGGCATCGGGCAGGGCGTGCAGGCGGCTCAACACCGCCTGGCGCAGCTGGCCGGTGATATCGCGCATCGTCGCTTCCAGCAGCCCGTTCTTATCCTTGAAATAGTGGCTGATGATGCCGGTCGATACGCCAGCCCGTCGGGCGATCTGCGCGACGGTGGCATCGTGCATTCCCACTTCATTGATGGCGGCCAGGGTCGCGTCAATCAGCTGCCGCTGCCGTATCGGTTGCATCCCCAGTTTGGGCATTTCTCAGACTCCATTCATCAGCTTTGTTTATCTATTAAAGCGGTTTTTGATTGGACGTTCAATATAAAATGTGTCTTAATTGTTGCCGATTTTGGTTCTAATAGTTGCAAAAACAGTAAGGAGAATGGATGACAGACCTTTCGCCGAGCAGAGAAAAGGACAAAATCAATCCGGTGGTTTTTTACACTTCCGCCGGACTGATTTTGTTGTTTTCCCTGATGACTCTCTTCTTCAGCGATTTTTCCGCGGCCTGGATTGGCCGCACCCTGAACTGGGTTTCCCGCACCTTCGGCTGGTACTATTTGCTGGCCGCGACGCTCTATATCGTGTTTGTGGTGTGCATCGCCTGCTCGCGTTTCGGTTCGGTGAAGCTCGGGCCGGAGCACTCGAAGCCGGAATTTAGCGTGCTCAGCTGGGCGGCAATGCTGTTCGCCGCCGGTATCGGCATCGACCTGATGTTCTTCTCCGTCGCCGAGCCGGTGACCCAGTATATGCAGCCGCCGGAAGGGGCGGGGCAGACCATGGAGGCGGCGCGCCAGGCGATGGTGTGGACGCTGTTTCACTACGGGCTGACCGGATGGTCGATGTATGCCCTGATGGGGATGGCGCTGGGATACTTTAGCTATCGTTATAATTTACCCCTGACCATCCGCTCCGCGCTCTATCCGATCTTCGGCAAGAAGATTAATGGGCCGATTGGCCACAGCGTGGATATCGCCGCCGTGATCGGCACCATCTTCGGTATCGCCACTACCCTCGGAATTGGCGTGGTACAGCTTAACTACGGCCTCAGCGTGCTGTTCAATATTCCGGATTCGCTGGGGGCGAAAGCGGCGCTGATCGTACTGTCGGTGATAATCGCCACCATCTCGGTGACCTCCGGGGTGGATAAAGGCATCCGTATTCTTTCCGAGCTTAACGTGGTGCTGGCCCTTGGGCTAATCCTGTTCATCCTGTTTATGGGCGATACCGAGTTCCTGCTCAACGCGCTGGTGCTTAACGTTGGCGACTACGTGAATCGTTTTATGGGCATGACCCTCAACAGCTTCGCTTTCGATCGCCCGGTAGAGTGGATGAACAACTGGACCCTGTTCTTCTGGGCGTGGTGGGTGGCGTGGTCGCCGTTTGTCGGTCTGTTCCTGGCGCGTATTTCACGTGGACGCACCATTCGTCAGTTTGTGGTGGGAACGCTGATTATCCCGTTCACCTTTACCCTGCTGTGGCTGTCGGTGTTCGGCAATAGCGCGCTGTATGAAATCATCCACGGCAATGCGGCCTTCGCCGCCGAGGCGGTCGCCCACCCGGAGCGCGGCTTCTATAACCTGCTGGCGCAGTATCCGGCGTTTACCTTTAGCGCTTCGGTCGCCACCATTACCGGCCTGCTGTTCTACGTGACCTCCGCGGATTCCGGGGCGCTGGTGCTGGGTAACTTCACTTCGAAGCTGAAGGATATCAACAGCGATGCGCCAAACTGGCTGCGCATCTTCTGGTCGGTGGTCATCGGCCTGCTGACCCTGGGGATGCTGATGACTAACGGCATTTCCGCTCTGCAGAACGCGACGGTGATTATGGGGCTGCCGTTTAGCTTTGTGATCTTCTTCGTGATGGCGGGGTTGTATAAGTCGTTGAAGGTGGAAGATTATCGCCGCGAGAGCGCCAACCGCGACACCGCCCCGCGACCGATGGGCGTGCAGGATCGCCTGAGCTGGAAGAAGCGTCTGTCGCGGCTGATGAACTATCCCGGCACGCGCTATACCCGCCAGATGATGGAGACGGTGTGCTTCCCGGCGATGGAAGAGGTGGCGCAGGAGCTGAAGCTGCGCGGCGCTTACGTCGAGCTGAAAAGCCTGCCGCCGGAAGAGGGGGACAGCCTGGGCCATCTCGACCTGCTGGTGCATATGGGCGACGAGCAGAACTTTGTTTATCAGATCTGGCCGCAGCAGTACTCCATTCCCGGTTTTACCTACCGGGCGCGCAGCGGGAAGTCGACCTACTATCGTCTGGAGACCTTCCTGCTGGAGGGGAGTCAGGGCAACGACCTGATGGACTACAGCAAAGAGCAGGTGATCACCGATATTCTTGACCAGTACGAGCGCCATCTGAACTTTATTCATCTGCATCGCGAAGCGCCGGGCAACAGCGTGACCTTCCCCGGAATGTAGGCCGTCTAAACGTTTTCTGAAAAAGGGATTGAGCTGGTTAAATATACAGTGGATTGCGCAGGGAAGCGTATGATGGCGGCGGGTGCCTGAGGCTTTCTGCGTTCAGGCTTAGGTGAGGATTCAGAAAGACGAAGCCCCAGGAGATGTTCCCATCAACCTGAGGCTCACGATCCAACCCTAGCACGTTGGATAGTAGCCTCTTCTTCGCATGGAGGCAACGAGATGCTGACAAAATACGCCCTGGTGGCAATCATCGTGCTGTGTCTGACAGCGCTGGGAGTGACGTTAATGGTGCGCGACTCGCTGTGCGAGCTGAGCATCAAAGAACGTAGTATGGAGTTTGAGGCCGTTCTCGCTTACGAAACGAAGAAGTAGCCGGTATGCGGGGAGCTATCCCCGCTTATCCGCAGGCTGGGTAAGGAACCTTAAGGCACCTTTTTTCTGCTTATGGGAGCAGGATGGACGGCGAGAGAACAACGACCGGTTAAAACAATCGCGCCGCCACCCTGCATACTGCTTCGCCGGTCGCTGACAGTATATTGACATCCATACTGGCATTCGGTCCGTTCTACCAGCAGACAAAACCACCATCGACCACCAGGTCAACGCCGGTACAGAACGACGCGGCATCGCTGGCGAGGAACAGCGCCGGGCCGGCCATCTCCTCAACCTTCGCCATACGCTGGATCGGCGTCTGGCTTTCGAATTCGCGGGTCTGATGAACCATCTCAGGGCGGGTGTTCATCGGCGTGGCGGTATAGCCGGGGCTGATGGAGTTGACCCGAATCCCTTTGCCGATCCACTCCATCGCCAGACTTTTCGACAGGTGGATAACGCCCGCCTTGGAGCAGTTGTAATGGGCCTGATCGAGGCCGCGGTTAACGATAATGCCGGACATCGAGGCGATATTAATAATCGAACCGCCGCCCGTTTCCTGCATCAGTTCGGCTTCCGCTTTACAGGAGTTCCACACGCCGGTGAGGTTAATATCGATTACCCGCTGCCACTGCTCGGTTTCCATCTCCAGCGCCGGATTGGCGTTGGCGATACCGGCGGCGTTGACGGCGATATCAAGGCGGCCAAAGCGGCTTTTTGCCAACGCCACCCCAGCGCGTAGGTCGCTAAGCTGGCGTACATCGCCGGTGTAAAAACAGGCCTCGCCGCCGATGGCTTCGATATTTTTGACGGTTTCGGCAAGGCCGCCGTCTTCGCGGAGATCGAAGCAAACGACCCGGGCGCCCGCGCTGGCGAGGCCGTAAGCAATCATTTGACCGATGCCGCTGCCCGCGCCGGTTACAAAGGCCACGCGATCCTGCAGATTAAACAGCTGTTGGGCGAAATCTTTTGCGATCATAGTTATCACTCTCTAAAAAATATTCTTTAGCATGCCCGGTGTTGGCGTTCCCGGAGGCGGCGCGTTGCGCCTGTTCGGGCTACCAGACGGTGCTGATCTGTTGTTTACCCGGATTGCGGCGTAAACGCCTTATCCGGGCTACAAAATTGTGCCGACCGGAAGCCCGGGTAAGGCATCAGCCGCAACCCGGGGAAACAGCCCAACTACGACATAATCAGGCCGCCGTCGATATTGATGGTCTGCCCGGTGAGATAGCGCGCATCGTCGGAGGCGAGAAACGCCACCAGCCCGGCAACGTCTTCCGGTTTACCGGCGCGCTTCATCGGAATGCCTTCGACCCACTCCGCCATCAGCTCGCCCTTACCGTAGCGTTTCTGCTCGGTGCTGAGGATTTCGCCCCAGACGCGGTCGTTGTAATCCCACATTTCGCTTTCGATAATGCCCGGACAGAAGGCGTTGACGGTGATATTCCACGGCGCCAGCTCGTGGGCCAGGCTCTGGGTGATGCCGATCACGCCCATTTTGCTGGCGGCATAGTGCGGGGTGTAGATAAACCCCTGGCGGCCCTGGCCGGAAGAGGTGTTGATCAGGCTGCCGTGGTTCTGTTTGACCATATATTTGGCGGCCTCGCGGCAGCACAGCCAGACGCCGGTAGTGTTAACCGCCAGCACTTTTTCAAAGTCGGCTTTCGGCATGCGATCGTAATAGTCGATGGTGATCACGCCCGCGTTCTGGATAGAGACGTCGATGGCGCCGAAACGCGCCGCCGCCTGCTCGTACAGCGACTGCACCTGCGCTTCATCGGTGACATCAACTTGTAACGACAGGATATCGGCCTGGTAGCGCTGGCGCAGGGTTTCCGCGGTTTCATGAACGCGCTCGGCGTTAGAGACCATCACCAGATTCGCGCCGTCGCGAGCAAAGCGCTCGGCAATACCGGCGCCAATTCCGCGGCAGGCTCCGGTGATAACCACCGTTTTATGTGTGAAATTTCTTTGCATATTTTTCATCCCTTATAGAGGCCGGACGGCAGAGCGTCCGGCGGGGTAATAAAGACGTGATTAACTGGTGGCGCCTGCCGCAGCCAGCTTCTCCTCATGACGACGCATCAGGATGACTTTGTTCTGCAGTTTTTGCTGGAACTGGTCGACGACGACGGCGGTGACGATAACCACGCCCTTAATGACCATCTGCCAGAAATCGCTGACCCCCATCATCACCATGCCGTCGGCGAGGAAGACGATGACGAACGCGCCGATGATTGAGCCGGTCACCCGGCCGCGACCGCCCGCCAGCGCGGTTCCGCCGAGCACGGTGGCGCCGATGGCGTCCATTTCGAACATATTGCCGGTCATCGGGTGCGCGGTTTGCAGCTGGGAGGCGACGATAAGGCCAACGAACGCCGAGCACAGGCCGGAGAAGGCGTAGACGAAGATTTTTGCCTTAACGATAGGCACGCCGGCCAGACGAGCGGCGGATTCGTTACCGCCGATGGCGTAGATATAGCGGCCCAGCGGGGTTTTGGTGGTCAGCCAGTAGCCCAGCAGCAGGAAGCCGATCATCAGCCAGATTGGCAGATAAATGCCCATCAGCGTCCCGGATCCCAGGGTGGAGAAACCGGTATTACCCAGCGCTTCCATGCCGTTAAGGTTCGGGTAGGTGCTGCCGTCGTTGAACAGCAGCGCTGAACCCCTGGCGACATACATCATGCCCAGGGTGCAGATAAAGGGCGCGACGCCGAAGCGGGTGATCACCGCGCCGTTCACAAAGCCGACCAGCACGCCGAAAAGCGCGACGCACAGAATCACTTCCGGCACGTTAAAAAAGATGACGCTGCCGTTCCACAAGGGCAGGCCGTTAGTTAATAGCGCCCCGGCCACCATGCCGCAGATGCCGGCCACGGCGCCAACGGAAAGATCGATACCGCCCGTCAGGATAACCAGCGTCATGCCGATGGCCAGCAGGCCGGTGATGGCCACGTGCTGGGTCATAATCAGCAGGTTAGATGTGGTCAGGAAATTCGGTACCATCACGCTGAAGAACGCGATAACCAGCAGCAGAGCGATGAACGTTCTGGCCTTCAGCAGGTACATATAAATCATATATTTCTGGTTCATGATGGGTTCCAGCCTGATTAATCTTGAGGTGTTGAAGCCGCGATTAACTTTTCGCGGGTTACCGCATGACGCGGTAAATCGGCGGTAATCCGGCCATCGGCCATCACCAGGATGCGATCCGCCAGCGCCATCACTTCATCCAGCTCCGATGAAGAGAACATCACCGCCAGACCCTGTTGGGCCATTTTGCCGATCAGGTGATAAACGTCAGTTTTCGCGCCGACATCGATACCGCGAGTGGGCTCGTCGAGAAACACCACCTCCGGCTTCGTCATCAACGCTTTGCCAAGCACCACTTTCTGTTGGTTGCCGCCGCTGAGCGAGGTGATGGGCAGCTCGGGGTCGCTGACCTTGATCGCCAGTTCGCGAATCATCTCTTTGACGCAGGCGATTTCTTTCTGCGGATTCAGCCACTTCCACGCCCGGCGAAAGCCCTGCAGGCTGAAATCAGAGAGGGTCATATTCGATTGAATCGACATCATCTGCACCACGCCTTCGCCCTGACGGTCTTCGGGCACCAGCGCCAGCCCTTTTTTCAGCCGCGCCTGGAACGGCGCCTTGTCGATATTTTCGCCGTTGAGATGGACGTTCCCGCCCTGGCAGGGCATCAGACCGACCAGGCCTTTAAACAGCTCCGTGCGCCCGGCGCCGAGCAGGCCATAGATGCCGATCACCTCTCCCTTACTTAAGGTAAAGGTCACATCGTTGAGCTTATAGCCGCCGCTGGAATGAAGCGCCGTCAGACCTTCAACCGCAAGTACCGCTTCGCCTTTCGGCGCCGGCCGGTAGTCGAAATGTTTTTTCTTATCGCCGACCATCTGTTCGATAATCCACGGAATACTGGCGTCGCTGACCTCGCGCTCGCTGATAAAGCGTCCGTCGCGGAAAATGGTGATGTGGTCGCCAATTTCCATCAGCTCTTCCAGACGGTGGGAAATATAGATAATGGTGACGCCGCGGCGTTTAAGTTGTTCAATGACGTTAAACAGGATTTTGACTTCCGACTGGCTGAGCGCGGAAGTGGGTTCATCCATAATTAATACCCGGGTGTCTTTTGAAAGCGCGCGCGCAATTTCCACCAGCTGCTGATGGCCGATGCCTAATTCGCCGAGCTGGGTGTAGGGATCGACATCAAGTTCCAGCCTTTCCAGTAATGATTTGGCTAACTCATATTGATATTTTTCGTTAATCTTCCCTTTTTGAAAGAATTCGTTAGCCATAAAAATATTATCCATGACGTTCATATTTGGGAATAAATTTAATTCCTGAAATATGATGCTGATTCCCTGCTTTTCAGCCTGGTGCGTCGAGCTAAGGGTCACCGGCGCGCCATCAAGAATAATTTGACCGGAGGAGGGTGTTTCAACGCCAGCAAGCATTTTCATCATGGTGGATTTACCCGCACCATTTTCACCGATCAGAACGTTTACTTTATTTCGATAGACCCGGTAATTCACGTTATCTAAGGCGACAACCCCCGGATAAACGCGAGATAATTCGCGGGTTTCGATAATAACTTCAGAGTCGACTGGTTGGGAATTGACGAGTTCTTGCCGCTGCATGTTATTGTCCTCCCAAACGAACAATTTTTGCTGGCGTAATATCAGGAATGTTCTGTGGAATATCCCAGGCCGAGAATACGCCGTACACCTGGACTGCTTCACCGGTTTTCACCTGCGCCGTCTGGATCATTTTTACCGCGTGCTCGTTAATCTTCCGGCTATATTCGCCAAACAGCACCTGATCGTTAAAATCCTGATAGCTGGCGCCCTGATAGCCGTCGCGTAATAATGTGCCGCGCAGCGTCGGGCCAATTTGCACCACCACGTTGCCGCCGCGGGTATCCTCAATCGTCATTTTTCCGCTGCGCGAGGCGGAATCAATTTTGCTGATATTGCCTTCGACTTTGACGTAAAACACGCACGGGTTTTCGTCCTGAGCGCGATAGCCTAACGCTTTGCAGGCGCTATCAATATCTTTCGCCGCGCGCAGGGCGGTCATCAGCTCGGCGACGGGGCGAGCTTTAGCCACAACCTGGGGAACCAGCTGGTCTTGCCATGTCCGATCGATATCCGCCATATGCGGATTGGGCGGAGATTTAAGATCGGCCAGTTCCTGCTGAGAGACGATACGACAGCCTCCGAGCGCGAGAACGACCAGCATCAGCGAGATTTTTTTATACATAATACGCTCCTGTGCGCCCCGCAAGGGGCGCAACAACCCGAAATCAGGATTTGATATTGAAGTCCTGCACTTTGTCTGCATTGTCCTGAGTAATCAGAATGCCGCGGAACATCACGCGCTGCTTGGCCGGTTTTTCGCCTTTTTGCAGGTAGTTATCGAGGTCGGTCACCCCTTGAGCGGCGATGGCCTGCGCCTGAAGCATCACGGTGGCCTGCAGGGTGCCGGCTTTGACCGCGTCGCGTTCATCGTTGCTGCCATCGATACCGACCACCACCACGTCGTTGCGATTCGCCGCTTTCAGTGCGGCAATGGCGCCGAGGGCGACGGGACCGTTGCCGCAAATCACGCCTTTAACGTCGGGATGCGCCTGCAGAATACTGTCCATAATGCGTTTGCCGTCGATTAAGGTGCCTTTCGCGTCCTGTTTAGCGACGCTGACCATATCCGGGTACTGGTCAATCACCTGGTGGAATGATTTAGAGCGGGTCACGCAGTTATTATCCGCAAGGTTACAGGTCAGCTCGGCGTATTTTCCTTTCTCGGCCATTTTCTCGACAAATACGTTGGCGACTTCAGAACCGGCCTGGAAGTTATTATGGGTAATTTGCTCCAGCGCAATATCATCGACAGGAATTTCGCGGTTGATTAAAACCACCGGAATACCCGCTTTCTTCGCTTTTTCAATGGCGGCGACGCTGGCGGTGGAGTCGGCGTTATCCAGAATAATGCCCTGAACTTTTTTACCGATGGCGGTATCGATCAGCTCATTCTGTTTTTTGACATCTTCGCCATGCGACAAAATGGTGGTTTGATATCCCAGCTCTTTGGCTTTCTCGCTGGCGCCCTTGGCTTCAGAGGCGTAATAGGGGTTATCCAGCGAGTTTACCATGATCATGATGGTGCCTTTTTCTGCCGCCTGGGCAGCGAAAGAAAAGGCGGTCAGGGTAGCAGCGGTTAAAAGCGTTAAACGTAATTTCATGACAATTTTCTCTCTTGGTTGTTATTGTCGGGTACGGTGAAACAACGTAAGGCCTGTAAATCAAATTTATGGGCCGGGGGTCTCCTTTTGTTGATGAGTAAGGTGCGTCACGCGTTCGATTCCCTGGTGGGCGTCAGGCGGACGTTGCCGGTTTCCATAATGTTCTGTTCACCGCATGGCGCCACTCCTGCCATCTTTTCTGCAGGCGCTGGTGGCGGGCCATATCGGGGATAAATTCGCTGTGTTCAGTTAAAAACGCTTTCAGGTCGGTCACCGATCCGGGATTCAGGGCTTTGCGCGCGAGCAGGGCCGCGCCAATCGCCGACAGCTCGGCAACGTCGCTGCGCATCACCGGACAGCCGAGCAGGTCAGCCTGATACTGCATTAACCAGTCATTTTTGGTTGGGCCGCCGTCGACCATCAGCGCCGTCAAGTGGAAGTCGTCCTGCTGGCGCATCGCCACCACGACATCGGCGATTTGATAGGTAATGGATTCCAGCGCGGCGCGAATCAGATGGGCGCGCTTGACGCCGCGGCTCAGGCCGCAAATCACGCCGCGGGCGCTGTCATCCCACCACGGGGCGCCCAGGCCGGTTAACGCCGGCACAAAATAGACGCCCAGCGTGGAGTCCACGGAGGCGGGCAGGGTGTTGAGTTCATGCGCCAGTTCGGCATCGGAAAGTTCGCTCAAGCCGGTGCTGTCCGCCATCCACGCTACGGCATCGCCGGTATGCGGAATATTACCTTCGAGTCCGTAAGTGATGCTGTCGCCGTCGTGCCAGGCGATGGTGGTGGCCAGCGCGTCGATATCGCACTGTGCGGATTTTACCGGCGCCATCACCGATGACCCCGTACCGTAGGTGGCCTTAACGCAGCCGAGTTCGCCCAGCGCGTGACCAAACAGCGCGGCGTGGGAATCTCCGACCATCGCCATCACCGGAATACCGTCAGGGATAGCGTTCAACCCCCGGGTATAGCCAAACAATCCGCTGGAGGGTTTAATCTCCGGCAGCGCGGCGCGCGGGATCTGGAACAGCGCCAGCATGTCGTCGTCCCACTGGCCGGTTTGCAGGTTCAGCAGCTGGGTACGCGCGGCATTGGAGTAATCGCAGGAGAACGCATCGCCCTGGGTTAAGTTCCACAGCAGCCAGCTGTCGATAGTGCCGAGGCAGATTTCTCCGCGCTCAGCCAGCGCGCGCCCCTCAGGAAGGGATTCCAGCAGCCAGCGCATTTTCGAGGCCGAAAACAGAGGCGCGATCGGCAGGCCGGTCACGGCCTTGATTTGCTGCTCTTTATCGCTGTGGCGCAGTTCATCGCAAAACGCGGCGCTGCGGCTGCACTGCCAGGTGATCGCGGCGTTGATTGGCTTACCGCTCTGGCGATACCAGCCGATCGCGGTCTCGCGCTGGTTGCTAATGGCTAATGCCGCGACGTTTTCTGCGCCAACGTGCGCTACCGCTTTCGCGATAACCTCCAGCGAAGCGTCAACCAGGACTTCTCCCGACTGCTCGACCCAGCCTTCACGCGGCGTTTGGATCGCCAGCGGCTGAGAGAATTTCACCACGACCTGGCCGCGGCTATCGAGTACGACGGCTTTGGCATTGGTGGTGCCTTCATCCAGCGCAATGATGAACTCTTTACGTGTTGCCTGCATTAGGTAGTCTCCTGAGTCACACTTCGTCCTGGCGCGGAGGGGGAAGGTAGGCACTCCTCTTGATCGCATTGCTTCTTAGCAGGCCATGATGTGACAATTCGTTTTCACTTTTTTAATCACTGAATATATATTCGATAGTGATTATTTATTTGATACCTTAGCCAGAAACTTCCCGTCGGGCTACTGGAAAAGTTATCAATTGTGCTGGCAATCACACTTATCCGATCGGCGAAGCGTTCAGGTACGGATGGGGAATGAGGTGATTTTAAGGTTTTATGTTATTGAAATATAATGTTTTATTTGCGTTACCTTTACGCTTCGGAGAAAGCGTAAAGGTTGTGGGAAAGCGTTTGAGTGAGGAAATTAACCGGCAATCAGCAGTCTGGCCGTTGGGTAATCGGTGATCAGAACATCGATATAACCGCCCGAAAGCGCGCCTTTGATAGCCGCGACCTTCTCGCTGCCACCGGCAAGGGCCACCACATTAGGACACTTTTTCACCTTCTCCAGCGCCATGCCGATCACAGGATCTTCATCATCGCGTAACACCGCTCTGCCGTTTTTATCGTAGTAGTGCAGGCAGATGTCGCCCACGGCGCCGCGTTCCGCCAGCACCTGGAGCATATCTTCGTGATAGTAGTTACCGGAAGTTTTGAGCAGCTGCGAAGGCTCAAGGATGCCAATGCCGACGATGGCGATATCGACTTCATCGAAGCGGGCAATGACGTCGGCGACATCTTTGCTGGCCACGAGGCGATTTTTCTCCTCAGTGGAGCCTTCAATGCTCTGGGAAGGCAGTAGCCAGGCTTCGCAGTTCAGATGCTGCGCCAGAGTCTGGGTGAGGATAGTCGCCTGCACGTTACCATTTGGGCCCACGCCGCCGAGCAGTTGAATCACGCCGTTGGCCTTCAGGTTTTGCGCGTGGACCTCATCAACCATTGCGCGGATAGTCGAACTCCACGAAGAGACGCCAATCAGATCTTTTGGTCTTAATCGCGTTTCGAGATAGTGGGCGGCGGCGGAACCGATGGCGCGCTTGATGGTGTGATCGCTGGCGTCTTCTTCGGTATCCACGACGATGGCTTGCTTAATTCCGTAGCGATCCTCGAGGCCCTTTTCAAGATTGAGGAAAATATTCGATGGCTGAACAACGCTGATTTTGACCACGCCCTCTTTTTGGCAGCGGGCGATCGCTCGGGAGATAAATGACTGAGAAAGGGAGAGAATTTGAGCAATATCGGACTGCTTTCGTCCTTCGAGATAGTAGAGCGTGGCAATCTTAACTAATAGCCGTTGTTCATCCTGCTTAGCCATATATTTCCCCGAAAATCATTTACGTGCAGCCATTATCTTAGAGCTCATTATCATACGCGAAAAGAAAAGACAGTTAAGTGTGATGGATATCTAACTTTCGCCAATCCTCAAAATCAGCTATGGACAAAAACAGAACAGTAGCCGCATAATTGAATAAAGAGTCGATATTGAATATATATTCATAGCGATTTCAGGTCAACTGAAAAGTGCCCGGGTGACGTCACGCCCGGTGGTAAGGAGGCAGAATGTTCCTGAGTATGATGCAGCGGCGTAAGCCTTACGATGCGTTGCCTGGGGATGTCTGGTTTTTTTAGTCCCTGACGGAATAAATATTCCAAGTTGAAAATAAATTCAGAGGTATTAAATGAATCCCTATAGCTATGATGTCCAGGCACTCGAGCGCAAAGCCCGCGCCGTACGTCGCCATATCGTCAGATTGAACGCCAACAGCCCTGCGGGTGGGCACACCGGCGCCGACCTGTCGCAGGTTGAACTGCTCACCGCGCTCTATTTCCGCATTCTGAACGTCGCGCCGGAGCGCCTTGCTGATGACCAGCGCGATATCTACATCCAGTCGAAAGGCCATGCGGTGGGCTGCTACTACTGCGTGCTGGCCGAGGCGGGCTTCTTCCCGGTTGACTGGCTGGACACCTATCAGCATGCCAATTCCCATCTTCCCGGTCACCCGGTTCGTCAGAAAACGCCGGGCATTGAGCTCAACACCGGCGCGCTGGGCCACGGTTTGCCTGTTGCGGTGGGGCTGGCGCTGGCGGCAAAAAAAAGCAACAGCACCCGCCGCATCTTTTTAATTACCGGCGATGGCGAACTGGCGGAGGGCAGTAACTGGGAAGCGGCGCTGGCCGCGGCGCATTACGGCCTTGATAACCTGATCATTATTAATGACAAGAACAATCTCCAGCTGGCGGGCCCGACGCGCGAAATTATGAATACCGATCCGCTGGCCGACAAATGGAAGGCCTTCGGGATGACGGTCACCGAATGTCAGGGCAACGACATGGCCTCGGTTGTCGCGACCCTGGAAGGGCTGAAGCAGGAAGGTAAACCGAACGTCGTTATCGCCAACACCACCAAAGGCGCCGGTATTTCCTTTATTCAGGGGCGCCCGGAGTGGCACCACCGGGTACCGAAAGGCGAAGAGATTGCACTGGCACTGGAGGAACTGAAAGATGAGTAATGCAGAACACCTGGCGAGCGTGATGGTTCAGGCCTTTATTGATGCGGTTGACCGCGGCGTCGATCTGGTGCCGGTCGTCGCTGACTCCACCTCAACGGCCAAAATCGCGCCGTTTATTAAACAGTTCCCCGGGCGTCTGGTGAACGTGGGCATCGCCGAGCAGAGCATGGTCGGGACGGCGGCGGGCCTGGCGCTGGGGGGGAAAGTGGCGGTTACCTGTAACGCCGCGCCGTTCCTGATTTCCCGCGCTAATGAGCAGATTAAAGTCGACGTTTGCTACAACAACACCAACGTTAAGCTATTTGGCCTCAACGCCGGCGCCAGCTACGGCCCGCTGGCCAGCACCCATCACGCGATTGATGACCTGGCGGTGATGCGCGGTTTCGGCAATATCCAGATTTTCGCCCCGTCTTCGCCGCGCGAATGTCGACAGATTATCGATTACGCCATCGGCTATCAGGGGCCGGTCTATATTCGTCTTGACGGTAAGGCGCTGCCGGAGCTGCACGATGAAAGCTATCGCTTTGTGCCGGGAGCGGTCGTCACGCTGCGGGAAGGCGAAGATATCGCGCTGGTCGCCACCGGATCGACGGTGCACGAAATCGTCGATGCCGCGCAGAGGCTGGCCGACGCGGGAATTCAGGCCAAAGTGGTGAGCGTGCCGTCCATCCGTCCTTGCGATACCGCCGCGCTGCTGGCGGCCCTGAAGCCGTGCAAGGCGGTGATAACGGTGGAGGAGCATAACGTCAACGGCGGTCTTGGGAGCCTGGTGGCGGAAGTGCTGGCTGAAGCCGGCGCGGGAATCCCGCTCAAACGTCTGGGGATCCCGGATGGCGAGTATGCGGCGGCGGCAGATCGCGGCTGGCTGCGTAAACACCACGGTTTCGATGCCGCTTCCGTCGCCGAACTGGCGCAGAAAATGCGCTGATTTTACGGCGCCTTAAACCGATAACCCGTGCGGCTACCGCGCGGGTTATGTTTTTACGGCGCGCAGATCGTGATGACGTATTCACCGGCCTTAATCCATTGCAGCCGATACTCCCCGGCGGAGAGCCGAAGCCGCAGATTTTCTTCCTTTATATACGTCACTTCAAAATCGCTGAAACCCATCCTGGCCTGGATAGCCGAATGGCTGGCCTTAAACGCGCTCTCTTTCGCCGAAAACGCCAGCGTCAGCGCCAGTTCAGGCGGCAGGCCGCTGGCGTCCAGCCGTTTTTTTTCCGCGCTATTGATGATGCTGCTTTCCAGCTCCGCCGCCAGCGAAGGCGCCATGACTCGTTCGATATCAACGCCGACCGGCCGGGCGGAGACCACCGCCAGCGCGCTGCGTTCGCTGTGGCTAATGCTGCCGTACCACGGGGCCGGCCACAGGGGCTGGCGTTGGTCGCCAATGGCAGGGACGCCTTTTTCGCCCACTTCCCGCAGCGCGTAAACCGCGGCGATACGCCCGGCGAGATGCTCGGACTGCCGCTTGCGGACGCAGCCGCTTAACCGGGCATGATGCGGGAGCCAGAGGAGGTCTTCAGGCTGGAAGGTCAACGGGTCGAAATCCACCCGCTGCAGCGAGTGACCGGCAAGTTGAATGATCGAGTGTTGGATGTGCATCAGGCGATGTTAACAGATTCTCCCGTCCGCCCTCCAGGAGAAGAGGGCGGAGGGAACGGCCAGACAATCAGAAGTGGGTATTGACGCCCAGATACCAGGTGCGGCCTGATTCGTTATAGGTATTGGCGCCAGCGCCAGCCATATACGAAACATCGGTCAGGCTACCGGTGGTTTGCGCATTACCCGCGCGCCAGTGGCGCTTGTCGAAGACGTTATCCACGCCGCCGGTCAGGCTGACGTTTTTGGTCACATCCCAGGTGGCGCTCAGGCCAACGATGCTGTACGGGCTGACTTCGTCCGTTTCAGAACCCACCGCCGGTTGACCTTTGTAGTTATATTTCTTCGGCTGCTGCTTGCCGTACCAGGTGAAGGTCGACTGTACGGAAATATCCTCCTGAATCTGCCAGCTCAGGGTGGAGTTCAGGGTGTATTCCGGAATAATCGACAGACGATCGCCGGTCTCTTTGTTTTTACTTTGCAGCATATAGGTGATGTTATTGGTCCAGTTCACCGTTTCGCTGACCGGCACGTTCAGGGTGCCTTCCAGACCTTCAACCACCGCTTTCGGCACGTTTTCCCACTGATAGATATCGGTTTTGACGTTACCTTTCGCGGTGTGCGAAATCGGCGCGTAGCCCGCTTCGATTTTATCGCGGTAGTCGTTGCGGAACCAGGTCACCCCCGCCAGCCAGCCATCGCGCTTAAACTCAAGGCCAATCTCTTTGTTGATGCTGGTTTCGGCTTTCAGGTCATCGTTACCCATCATGTAACAACCGGTGCCGGTGCCGCTGGCGTAGCAGCCCTGGCCTTTACTATAGAGAATATAGTTCGGGTTGGTTTGGTACAGGCTCGGCGCTTTGTAGGCGCGGGCGATGCCCATTTTTAACGTGAAGTCATCCCATAGACCCTGAGACAGGTTGAGCGACGGGCTCCAGTTGTTGCCGACGATCGTGTGATGATCGAAACGCAGCGCCGGCGTCAGCATGGTGGTGTCGGTCAGCTCCACGTTGTCTTCGGCAAACAGGGAGAAGATCTCGGCCTTCGAGTACGGGCTACGGCCAGTGCTGTCATAGCCATCGATATCGCCGCCCATAAAGGTCTGGGTATTTGACGCCAGATCCTTCATCCGCTGCTGATTCCACTCGGTGCCCAGCGTCAGGTTCTGGTTGAACACCAGATCCAGAGGAATGTTGACTTCGCTGTGCAGCATCACGTCGGCGAGGTCGATATCGCTGAACTGGTTGCTGTTGAAAATACCTTCCGTGCCGCCCGCCAGACCTTCGCCTTTACGCGAGTTACGGGTACGTTCGTACTGCGCCCAGTTGCTGGTGGTCACGCCGTTATCCCAGCCGCCGTTCCAGGTGACGGAGTAAGTCTGGCGATAGAGGCGGTTCGTCTCTTTACCATAGTTCTCTTTCACCAGATCGTTAGTATTGGTGTTCTGCGTATCGCCCGCGTAGAGGTTGCCCTGACGGCTGTAGCCGGATTCAAACTCCAGCGACTGCATCGGCGCGAAATCCCAGCGCACGACGCCGTTAATGTTCTTATTTTTCACCCCTTCGCGCCCGGCAGGCATGGTATTGGCATAGGCGCCGGTACGCTCGGACTGATGTCCGTCGTTGATATCCCAGGCATCGGCCTGGGTTTTGTCGAGGTTGCCCAGCAGGCGAAAGCTGAAATCGCCGCCCAGCGGGCCGCTGAGGCTAAAGTTGGTGCGTTTAGTCGAGCCTTCGTCTTTATGCTCCGGGGCGTTCATGTAGGTATTCCATGAACCGTGCCATTCGCCGTCGCTCTTCTTGGTGATGATATTGACCACGCCGCCCGCCGCGCCGTTGCCGTAGCGCGCGGCCGCCGGGCCGCGAATGACTTCAATACGTTCGATCAGCTCCGGCGGTACCCATGAGGTATCGCCGCGGGTATCGCGCTCGCCGCGCCAGCCCAGACGTACGGAGTTGCGGCTGGTCACGGGCTTGCCGTCAATCAGGATCAGGGTGTTTTCCGGGCCCATGCCGCGAATATCAATCTGGCGATTGTTGCCGCGCTGGCCGCTGGTGGAGTTGCCGGTCAGGTTAACGCCGGGCATGGTACGAATAATTTCCGACACGTCGCGCGCGGGCGGGCGTTTACGAATTTCATCCGCGGTAATGGTTGAAACGCCGGGGGCCTGCAGGTTCTGCTCGGCGGCGGTGACGACCATGGTTTCATCAGCGGATGCGGCTTTGCTATCGGAGACCGTTTCCGCCGCGCTCAGCGGAAAGGTAGCCCCGTAGATTCCCAGATTGACCAGCAAGGCCAGGGATTTGATCCTGTTATTCATTGTAATTCCTGCTTTTCGTCGCCGCCTTCCCCAAAGGCCCTTCCCGTCGGGAGGGGAGGCGGAATCAATAGTGCCGGTAGAGGGCAAAGGCATTCCGTCGCTGGCTAAATGAGCCCTCTCTGACATGTTTATTTTTGAAAGACGCGCTTCCCACAGCGCGCTAATACGCTATTGCAAATGAAAATAGTTATCAATAATATTATCAATAAATATTGCGTTTATTAATGCGTTTGTTGATAAATGTCACGATAAACATAGGGTTGAAAAGGAATGCATAAGACAGGATGCGACGACTGGTGGCGCACTATCTCCGGTCCGCAAATAGAGGCCGTGGACGACGCGTATCGGGTGACCTTCTGGTGGCGCGATCCGGCGGGCGACGAAGCGTCTTCGGCAACCCGCCGGGTGTGGATTTATATTACCGGCGTGACTGACCATCATAAAAACGCCGTGCCGCAAACGCTGCAGCGCATTCCCGGCACCGATGCCTGGCGCTGGCAAACCACGCTTTCTCCCACCTGGCGCGGCAGCTACTGCTTTATCCCTTCCGCGCGCGACGACGACTTTTCTCCTCAGCTTTTTAACGGCGACGGCCCGGACCGCGCGCTGCTGCGCGAAGGCTGGCGCAGGCTGCTGCCGCGGGCGATTGCCGACCCGCTCAATCCGCAAAGCTGGAAGGGCGGGCGCGGTCACGCGGTCTCCGCGCTGGAGCTGCCGGAAGCCCCGGAGCAGCCGGGCTGGGCGCTGGGTGAAGAACCTTATCAGCCTCCGATCTGCATTGAGTGGCGCAGCCAGCGGCTCGGCAACCGCAGACGAATATGGGTTTACGCCACCGGCGACGCGCAGCCGCAGCAGCGCCCGCTGGCGATCCTGCTCGACGGCCAGTTCTGGGCCGAAAGTATGCCGGTATGGTCGCCGCTGGCAGGCTTAACCCGCGAAAAACGGCTGCCGCCGGCGGTTTATCTGCTGATTGACGCGATTGATAACCCGCACCGGGCCGCAGAGTTGCCCTGCAATGACGCGTTCTGGCTGGCGGTACAGGAAGAGCTGCTGCCAATGGTTCACCGACTAGCGCCTTTCAGCGATCGCGCCGATCGCACGGTGGTGGCGGGTCAGAGCTTTGGCGGCCTGGCGTCGATGTTCGCCGCCCTCTACTGGCCCCAGCGCTTTGGCTGCGTGCTCAGCCAGTCCGGCTCCTACTGGTGGCCGCATCGCGGTGGCGCGCAGACGGGCCTGCTGATTGACCGCCTGAGCCGCGGCGAATTACATCCGCAAGGGCTACGTATCTGGCTGGAAGCCGGTCTTCGCGAGCCGATCATTTTTCGCGCCAACCAGGCGCTGCTGGCGCATCTGGAACAGCAGACGATTTTCTGGCGTCAGGTTGACGGCGGGCATGATGCGCTGTGCTGGCGCGGCGGGCTGACGGCGGGGCTCATCCAGCTGTGGCAGCCTTTATGCCGTGACGAGTAGCAACGCGCGCTTTACGAGGAATTTGACATGCAATTCAGTAATCCCTTCGACAATCCACAAGGGCAGTTTTACATCCTGCGCAATGAGCAGCAGCAGTACAGCCTGTGGCCGCGCCACTGCGCGCTGCCGCAAGGCTGGTCGGTAGAGTGCCCGCCGCAGTCGTTAGAGGCGTGCAACGCCTGGCTGGCGGCGAACTGGTCTACCTTGACCCCCGCCCACCATGCGTCCTGAGGAGCCGATAATGACCACACGTTTACCGCTGGTTGCGGCGCAGCCGGGGATCTGGATAGCGGAGCGCCTCTCGACGCTGCCCGGCGCATGGAGCGTCGCCCACTATGTTGAGCTGCGCGGCGATATTGACCCAGTCTTGCTCGGGCGGGCGATTATCACCGGGCTCTCTCAGGCCGACACCCTCAGCATGCGCTTTTGTGAAGATAGCGGCGAAGCCTGGCAGTGGGTTGATGAACGCCGCGTTTTTGCCGAACCGGACTATCAGGATCTGCGCGCGGCGAGCGACCCGCACGCCGCCGCGCTGGCGAGGATGCAGGCCGACCTCGGGCAGAATCTGCGGGTGGATGGCGGTAATCCGCTGGTCTGCCATCAGCTGCTGCGGGTAGGCGATAACCGCTGGTACTGGTATCAGCGTTACCACCATTTGCTGGTCGATGGCTTCAGCTTCCCGGCCATTACCCGCCAGATCGCCGCGATTTATCGCGCCTGGCAGCGCGGCGAAGAGACGCCCGCCTCGCCGTTTACGCCCTTTGCCGAGGTGGTGGAAGAGTACCAGCGCTATTACGGCAGCGATGCCTGGCAGCGCGACAAAGCGTTCTGGCAGGCGCAGCGTCAGGCGCTGCCGTCTCCGGCCTCGCTGTCGGATGCGCCGCTGGCGGGAAGGGCGACCAGCAGCGATATCTGGCGCATGAAGCTGGAGGTGGATGCCGGCGTCTTTAGCCGGCTGGCGGCAAGCGCGCCGCAGTGCCAGCGCGCGGACCTGGCGCTGGCGCTGACCGCCCTGTGGCTGGGACGGCTGTGCAGCCGAACGGAGTATGCCGCAGGCTTTATTTTTATGCGTCGTATGGGCTCCGCGGCGCTCACCGCCACCGGTCCGGTGCTCAACGTTCTGCCGCTGGCGGTCACCATTGACGCCGGGGAAACGCTGGCGGAGCTGGCCGCGCGTCTTGCCGGACAGCTGAAGAAAATGCGCCGCCATCAGCGCTATGACGCCGAACAGATTGTCCGCGACAGCGGCAAGGCGGCGGGCGACGAACCGCTGTTTGGCCCGGTGCTTAATATTAAAGTTTTTGATTATCAGCTGGATATCGATGGCGTACAGGCGATTACCCATACCCTGGCGACCGGTCCGGTCAACGACCTTGAGCTGGCGCTGTTCCCGGATGAAGCCGGCGGCCTGTCGCTGGAGGTGCTGGCCAATAAGCAGCGTTACGATAAACAGACGCTGGGCAACCATATCGCCCGACTTTCCGCGCTGCTGGCGCAGTTTGCCGATAATCCGGCCCTGCGCTGCGGCGACGTGAATATGCTATCGGCGGCGGAAGCGGAGCAGCTACAGCGGGTGAACGCCACCGCCGTCGATCTGCCGCTCACCACCCTGAGCGCGCGGGTGGCGGAGCAGGCGGCGAAAACCCCGGATGCCCCGGCGCTGGCGGACGGCCGCTGGCAGTTTAGCTACCGCGAGATGCGCCAGCAGGTGGTGGCGCTGGCTGAACAGCTTCGCGCGCGGGGCGTCAAGCCGGGCGATAGCGTGGCGGTGGCGCTGCCGCGTTCGGTATTCCTGACCCTGGCGCTGCACGGCATCGTTGAAGCCGGCGCCGCGTGGCTGCCGCTGGATACCGGCTATCCCGACGATCGTCTGCGGATGATGCTGGAAGACGCCCGTCCCTCGCTGCTGATTACCTCTGAAGATCAGCGGGCGCGCTTCAGCGATATCCCCGGCCTCGAAAGCCTGTGCTATCAACAGCCGCTGGCGGCGGCGGATGCCGCGCCGCTGGCGCTCTCGCAGCCGGAGCATACCGCGTATATCATCTTCACCTCCGGCTCGACGGGGCGACCGAAAGGGGTCATGGTCGGGCAAACCGCCATCGTCAACCGCCTGCTGTGGATGCAGGACCACTATCCGCTCACCGCCGATGATGTGGTGGCGCAGAAAACGCCGTGCAGCTTTGATGTATCGGTCTGGGAGTTCTGGTGGCCGTTTATCGCCGGCGCGCAGCTGGTGATGGCCGAGCCGGAGGCCCATCGCGATCCGCTGGCGATGCAGCAGTTCTTCGCCCGCTACGGCGTGACCACCACCCACTTTGTCCCCTCGATGCTGGCGGCGTTTGTCGCCTCGCTGAATACGGAAAACGTCGCTTCGTGCCATACCCTGCGCCGGGTCTTCTGCAGCGGCGAAGCGCTGCCGACGGCGCTGTGCCGGGAGTGGGAGGAGCTGACCGGCGCGCCGCTGCATAACCTGTACGGCCCGACGGAAGCGGCGGTGGACGTCAGCTGGTATCCGGCCAGCGGGCCTGAACTGGCGGCGGTAACCGGCGCCAGCGTGCCGATTGGCTGGCCGGTGTGGAATACCGGCTTACGCATCCTCGATGCATCGATGCGCCCGGTACCGCCGGGCGTGGCGGGGGATCTCTACCTGACTGGCATTCAGCTGGCGCAGGGCTATCTCGGGCGCCCCGATTTAACCGCCAGCCGCTTTATCGCCGACCCTTACGCGCCGGGCGAGCGCATGTACCGCACCGGCGACGTTGCCCGCTGGCTGGATAACGGCGCGGTCGAGTATCTCGGGCGCAGCGACGACCAGCTAAAAATCCGCGGCCAGCGGATCGAACTCGGGGAAATTGATCGCGCAATGTCGGCGCTGCCGGACGTTGCGCAGGCGGTGGCTCACGCCTGCGTCTTCAACCAGGCGGCGGCGACCGGGGGCGATGCCCGCCAGCTGGTGGGCTATCTGGTTTCTGAATCCGGCCTGCCGCTGGATACCGAGGCGCTTAAAGCGCGGCTTGGCGAACAGCTGCCGCCGCATATGGTGCCGGTGGTGCTGATTCAACTGCCGGCGCTGCCGCTGAGCGCCAACGGCAAGCTGGATCGCAAAGCGCTGCCGCTGCCGACGCTGAGCCGCGTAAGCCGCGGTCGTCCGCCGGAGCCGGGCGTGGAAACCACCGTCGCCTCGGCGTTCAGCCAGCTGCTGGGCTGCGAGGTGAACGATATCGACGCCGATTTCTTCGCCCTTGGCGGCCATTCGCTGCTGGCGATGCGTCTGGCGGCGACGCTCGGCCGCGAACTGCAACGCCAGGTGACGCCGGGGCAGGTGATGGTCGCTTCTACCGTCGGCAAGCTGAGCGCGCTGCTGGCATCGGATCTTAGCGATGAGCAGGCGCAACGGCTGGGCTTCGACGCGATCCTGCCGCTGCGCGAGAGCGACGGCCCGACGCTATTTTGCTTCCATCCAGCTTCCGGTTTTGCCTGGCAGTTCAGCGTGCTGGCGCGTTATTTAAGCCCGCGTTGGTCGATCGTCGGCATTCAGTCGCCGCGACCGCACGGGCCGATGGCGACGGCGGCGGATCTGGATGCGGTCTGCGAGCATCATCTGCAAACCCTGCTTTCGCAGCAGCCCCACGGCCCCTATTATCTGCTGGGCTATTCGCTCGGCGGCACCCTGGCGCAGGGAATTGCCGCCCGCTTACGCCAGCGCGGCGAAGCGGTGGCGTTTCTCGGCCTGCTGGATACCTGGCCGCCGGAAACGCAGAACTGGGCGGAGAAAGAGGCCAACGGTCTGGACCCTGAGGTGCTGGCGGAGATCGCCCGCGAGCGCGAGGCGTTTCTGGCCGCCCAGCAGGGGCAGGCTTCCGGTGAGCTGTTCAGCGTTATCGAGGGTAACTACGCCGACGCGGTGCGCCTGCTGACCACCGCGCACAGCGCGAAGTTTGACGGTAAGGCGACGCTGTTCGTGGCGGAGAAAACCCGTCAGCCCGGGATGGAGCCGCAGAGGGTCTGGGGGCCGTGGGTCGGCGAGCTGGAGGTGTTTAGCCAGGATTGCGCCCACGTGGATATTATCTCCCCGCAGGCCTTTGAGGCGATTGGCCCGGTGGTCAGGGAGATCCTCGGGGAAGGATAGAAAAACTCCCGGGTTGCGGCGTAAACGCCTTACCCGGGCTACCGTTTCTGCCAGCCCGGCTAAGCGTAGCGCGAGCCGGGAATATCTATCGGCGACCCAGCGGCACCACCAGCGGCGTATGCGCCACCGGATCCTCTATGATCGTACAGCGCAGACCGTAAATCTTTTCAATGAGCTCCGCGCTGACGATCTCCTTCGGCGCGCCTTCGGCGACGATTTTACCCTCGCGCAGGGCAATCAAATGGGTCGCGTAGCGGCAGGCCTGGTTCAGATCGTGCAGCACCGCCGCCAGCGTATAGCCCTTCTGCTGATTCAGCTCGCTTAGCAGCTCAAGCAGATCGATCTGATGGCTGATATCCAGCCAGGTGGTAGGCTCATCGAGCAGCATAATCGCCGTCTCCTGGGCCAGCACCATGGCGATCCACGCCCGCTGGCGCTGGCCGCCGGAGAGGGTATCGACGCTTTGCCGCGCCAGATCGGTAATGCCGGTGGCCTTCATCGCCCTGCTGACCGCCTCTTCATCCTCTTTGCGCCAGCGGGTAAACAGCGGCTGGTGCGGATAGCGCCCGCGGGCCACCAGCTCCTGAACCGTTATATCCCCCGGCGTGGTGGCGTTCTGCGCCAGCAGGCCGATGCGCTTTGCCACCTCTTTACTGGCGTAACGCTGGATCTGCTCGCCGTCGAGATAAACATGACCGCTGGCGGGCGTCATCAGGCGGCTCAGGGTGCGCAGCAGCGTCGATTTACCGCAGCCGTTGGGGCCAATAATGGCGGTAAAGTGGCCGTCGGGAATGGTGACGTTCAGCGATTCGGCGATGGTTTTTTTGCCGTACGCCAGGGTCAACTGGTCGCCGCGCAAACGGGAGGTGACAGCGGTCATTTTTTGCGGGACTCCTGAATTAATAACCCGATAAGGTAGAGGCCGCCAATGCTGACGGTCACCACGCCCACCGGTAACTGATAGGGCATAAACAGACGCTGCGCGCAGTAGTCAGACAGCGCCAGCAGCAGGGCGCCGCACAGCGCCGCCTGGGCCAGCCCCCAGCGGGCGGTACCGCTAAGGCGCCGCGCGATATGCGGGGCCACGAGGGCGATAAAGGAAATCGGCCCGGCGAGGGCGGTAGCGGCGGCGGTCAGCACCACCCCGACCAGCATCAGCAGCAGCCGCGAGCGTTCAACCCGCACGCCCAGCGCGCAGGCGGTATCGTCGCCCATCTCCAGCAGCCGCATACGCCGCGCCAGCAGCGCCCCGCACGCCAGCATCAAGAGAATCAGCGGCGCGGAGGGCCAGGTTTTTCCCCAGGTCAGACCGTTAAGCGAACCGGCATACCACAGCCCGGCGGAGAGGGCGGTTTCCAGCGAAGCGCGCAGCAGCAGCCAGGTATTGAACGCCACCAGCATGGCCCGCACGCCGATGCCGATAATAATCAGGCGAAAGGTCTCAATGCCGTTGCGCCACGCCAGCAGCCAGACCACCAGCGCGGTGAGAATACCGCCAACCATTGCCGCCATGGCGATGGCCGCCAGGTTCTGGCCGAACATCACCATCGCCACCAGCACGCCGCTCCACGCCCCGGTGTTGAACCCCATCACGTCCGGACTGCCCAGCGGGTTGCGGGTCAACGACTGGAAAATCGCGCCGCTGACGCCAAGGGCGGCGCCGATCAGCAGCGCCATCAGCACGCGCGGCAGACGCCACTCGGTCACCACCAGGGTGACGTTACGCGGCGCATCGCCAAGCAGCGCGGAAATAACCTGCTCAACGCTTAACGGCACCAGGCCGCTACCCAGCCCCCACAGGGAGACCAGCACGCTGGCGACCAGCAGTAGCAAACAGCTCAATATCAGGCGACGAGAAGGCGCAATCACATGCCACCTCCGCGCGGCTGGCGGCGCACCAGCCAGATCAGCACCGGCGCGCCAATAAAGGCGCTGACCACTGAAACCCGCAGTTCGCCGGGCACCAGCAGGCGCCCCAGCACGTCGGCAAACAGCAGCAGGGCGGGGGTCGCCAGTAGGGTCACCGGCAGCGACCAGCGATGATCCGCGCCCACCAGCCAGCGGGCCATATGCGGCATCATCAGGCCGATAAAGGCGATCGGCCCCACCACCGCCGTGGCGCTACCGCACAGAACGGTAATCGCCAGCAGACCAATAAGCTGAGTCCGCGCGACCCGGCTGCCGAGCGCGGTGGCCGTATCGTTGCCGAGGCTCAGGCTGTTTAAGGCCCGGCTCAGCAGCAGGGTCACCAGACCGGCAATCAGCACCGGGATCAGCACAATTTTCAGGGTTTGCAGGGTGCGCACGTCGAGCGAACCCGCCTGCCAGAAGCGCAGCTGGTCATAGACGTCGGGATTAAGCAGCGCGATACCGCTGGAAAGCCCTTCCAGCACCGCCGCCAGGGCGACCCCCGCGAGGGTCAGGCGCACGGGGCTGAGCTGGCCGCCGCCCTGGCTGCCGGTAAAGGCGACCAGCAGCGAGGCGCCGAACGCGCCGCAAAAGGCCATCAGCAGCTGCTCCTGCGGCGAAGAAAGGCCAAACAGCGCCGCGCCCAGCACGATAGCGAAGCTGGCGCCGGAGTTGACGCCGAGGATCCCGGGGTCCGCCAGCGGGTTGCGGGTCAGCGTTTGCATCAGCGCGCCAGCCAGACCCAGCGCGCCGCCGGCCAGCAGCCCGGCGAGGGTTCGCGGCAGCCGGGCATCAAGGACGATGGTGCAATCGGCGCTCTGGCAGGTGCCGGTGAAGGCATCGAGGACGACGCTAAACGGTAGGGGTTTGGCGCCGATCAGCAGGCTGAGCGCAACGGCGATGATTAAAACGATTAAAAGACCCGGCACGGCAAAGGCGCGCGCCGCGGTCGTGGAACACGACATGGCTTACATCCCTGGCATGATAATGATAGTAATTATCGTTATCGATTCTATTCAGTTATGTTAGCATGTGCACCCATAAAAATGGTATGGAAAATAATAACAAGGCGCTGTCATGAACCGACAATCCTGGCTGCTGAATCTCAGCTTGTTGAAAACTCACCCGGCCTTTCGCGCCGTCTTTATCGCCCGCTTTATTTCAATCCTGTCGCTTGGCCTGCTGGGCGTGGCGATCCCGGTGCAAATCCAGATGATGACCCATTCAACCTGGCAAGTGGGGCTGTCGGTGACCCTGACCGGCGCTTCGATGTTTGTCGGTTTGATGATCGGCGGCGTGCTTGCCGACCGCTATGAGCGTAAGCGTTTGATCCTGCTGGCGCGCGGCACCTGCGGGATTGGTTTCGTCGGCCTGTGCCTGAACGCCATGCTGCCGGAGCCGTCGTTAATCGCCATCTATCTGCTCGGTATCTGGGACGGTCTGTTCGCCTCTATTGGCGTGACCGCGCTGCTGGCGGCGACGCCGGCGCTGGTTGGCCGGGAAAATCTGATGCAGGCCGGGGCGATCACCATGTTGACGGTGCGGCTGGGCTCGGTGATTTCGCCGATGATCGGCGGTCTGCTACTGGCAACCGGCGGCGTGGCCTGGAACTACGGTCTGGCGGCGGCGGGAACCTTTATCACCACGCTGACTCTGCTGCGTTTACCGCTGCTGGCGCCGCCGCCGCAGCCGCGCGAGCACCCGCTGAAATCGCTGAACGCGGGGCTGAAGTTTCTGTTTAACAGCCCGCTTATCGGCGGCATCGCGCTGCTTGGCGGTCTGCTGACGATGGCCAGCGCGGTGCGCGTGCTCTATCCGGCGCTGGCCGGAAGCTGGCAGATGTCGGCGTCGCAGATTGGCCTGCTCTATGCTGCGATCCCACTGGGCGCGGCATTCGGGGCACTAACCAGCGGGCAACTGGCGCAGACGGCGAAGCCGGGCGTGCTGATGCTGGCGACCACCGTCGGCTCGTTTGTGGCGATTGCGCTGTTCAGCCTGATGCCGGTGTGGGAGCTGGGCGCGCTGTGTCTGGCGCTGTTTGGCTGGCTAAGCGCGATAAGCTCGCTGCTGCAATATACGCTGATTCAGACCCAGACCCCGGAAAATATGCTCGGGCGCATCAACGGTCTGTGGACCGCGCAGAACGTGACCGGCGATGCGATAGGCGCGGCGCTGCTCGGCGGCCTGGGCGCGATCCTGACGCCGGTGGCCTCGGCGAGCGCCAGCGGTTGGGCGCTGGTGATTGTGGGCGCGGTGCTGGTGGGGCTGTTACGCGAACTGCGCCGCTTTCAGCGCCCGGAAGCGGTCAGCGAAAGTTAACTCCGCTGGGCTTTCCCGGCGGTCCGGTAGCCCGGGCAAGGCGCCTGGCGCCGCCCCCGGGAGAAGCGCGCAGGGTGTTGGAGAATTTTCCCGGCGGCGATGCTGCGCATCTGTCCGGGCTACGCGTCCCCAGCGGTCTGCCGTCCTGTAGCCCGGGCAAGGCGCCTGGCGCCGCCCCCGGGAGATCGGCTTAGGCAAAGAGCGCTGCTAAACGCTGCAGCACCAGCACAGCGCTGTAGTAATCCAGGCGGAAGGTTTCCGTCCCCAGCGGATAAACGCGTTTCCCTTCAACGGCGGGCAGATGCGATAGCAGCGGGTTGGCGTTAATCGCATCGGCGTCCTTTTGGTCGCCGGCAAACAGGAACAGGCTCTGGCCGTTAAGTCCGGCGGCTAAGTTTTCCCCGCCCAGCTGCACGATATCATGCCGTTTTCCCTGGCTCTGGCTGGCATGCAGCCCGCCGGGCAGGTCGGCGAGGGTAAAGCCCAGCTGCTCGAGCAGCTGTCCCTGAGCGGATTCTTTGGTCCAGATATTGGCGCTATGGGCCGCGGCGGTGTAGACCAGCGCGGTGACCGGCTGCGGCGGCAGCTTCATTTTCTCTTTCAGCGCCGCCAGCTTTTTATCAAACTCCGCGATTCTCTCCGCCGCCTGTTTTTCGTGGCCGGTAATCTCCCCCAGTTGGGTCAGCAGGGCCTGCCAGCTTTTATCATCGTAGTTAATGATAAGCGTCGGGGCGATGGTGGAAAGCTGGTCGTAGAGCGTCATCGCCGAATCGCCGCCGGTGGCGCTAATCAGAATCAAATCCGGCATTTGCGCGGCGACGGCCTCAGCGCTCGGTTCGCCGATATAGAGGCGCGCCAGCTTGCGCGCTTTCGCCACCTCGCTCCATTGCCGCAAAAAACCCTGGCCATCGGCGACGCGGTTGTTGGGCGTGGTGGCCCCGCTGGCCACCACCGGCGCGTCAATCGCCAGTAGCGAACCGGTCAGCGTCACGCTGGTGGAGACAATGCGCAGCGGCTGGCTTTCCAGCGTATGGGTTCCGCGGCTGTCGGTTATCTGGCGCGGCCAGTCTGCCGCCAGCGCTGAGCTCATTCCTAAAATCGCCAGGCCGCTGGCGAGGAGGGTACGGCGGCAAAAGGTGGAGAAATTCACGTATTCGCATCCTGATTGAGTGGTGATAAATGCTTCTCATTTTCAGCTTTGCGCCGCGTGGATGCAAGTCTATACCCTAATAATTCGAGTTGCAGGAAGGCGGCAAGTGAACGAATCCCGATGAGCTTACTGTAGTAAATGATTCGGGTGAGCGAACACAGCCAACACACCTGCAACTTGAAGTATGACGGGTATAAGTCGCACAACATGCTACCTGTACGGTTGACATAAAGCGCAATACCTTTTAGGTTAGCCAACCAAAATATAAATGATAATTATTCGTAATATCTTTATCGTTTTTGGAGGATGATATGGAAACGTCTTTGGCTGAGGAAGTTCGGGAGAAAAAAATGACCCTGCCGCCGGAAAGCTTCTTCTTTATGTCGCCGTACCGCAGTTTCACCACCGCTGGCTGCTTTAGCCGATTCTCTCATCCCGCCGCCGACGGCGATGATCCGGACGGAGAGTTTCAGCAAAAAATGGCCGCCGCCTTTAAAGCGGCGCGCACTGCCGGGATCGCCAGACCGGTGATGGTCGGCGCCATTCCGTTCGATACCAGCGAGCCCTCCGAGCTGTTTATCCCCGCGAGCTGGACAGCGTTCTCCCGCACTGAAAAGCAGCACTCCGCGCGCTATGCGTCGGGGCAAAATCCGATGGATGTCGTGCAGCGCCGGGAGATCCCCGAGCAGGACACCTTTATGGCGATGGTGGCGCGCGCGGCGGCCCTCACCGCGACGCCGGAAGTGGACAAGGTGGTCCTGTCGCGCCTGATTGATATCACCACCCGCGAACGGGTCGATAGCGGGGCGCTGCTCGAGCGCCTGATCGCCCAGAATCCGGCCAGCTTTAACTTCCACGTGCCGCTCTCAGACGGCGGCGTGCTGCTGGGCGCAAGCCCAGAGCTGCTGCTGCGTAAAGAAGGCGCGCATTTCAGCTCTCTGCCGCTGGCCGGTTCCGCCCGCCGCCAGCCGGACGATGTGCTGGATCGTGAAGCGGGGCACAGGCTGCTGGCGTCGGAAAAAGATCGCCATGAACATGAGCTGGTGACTCAGGCGATGAAGGCCGTATTAGCGCCGCGCAGCAGCGAACTCTCCCTGCCGGACTCTCCGCAGCTGATCACCACGCCGACCCTGTGGCATCTGGCGACGCAGATTCAGGGCACCGCGCTGGCAAACGAGAATGCCATGTCGCTGGCCTGCCTGCTGCATCCGACTCCGGCGCTGAGCGGTTTCCCACATCAGGCGGCGAAACGCCTGATCGGCGAACTGGAGCCGTTCGACCGCCAGCTATTCGGCGGCATTGTTGGCTGGTGTGATGACGAAGGCAACGGCGAGTGGGTAGTGACCATCCGCTGCGCGCGCCTGCAGCAGCGCACCCTGCGGCTATTTGCCGGCGCAGGTATCGTTCCGGCCTCTTCGCCGTTGGGCGAGTGGCGCGAAACCGGCGTCAAACTGACCACCATGCTGAACGTATTCGGCTTGCAATAAGGGACGATGATGATCGAATTTACCCGCTGGCCGGAAGCGTTCGCGGCCCGCTATCGGCAAAAAGGCTACTGGCAGGATCTGCCGTTAACTCAACTGATTACCCGTCATGCGGAAAACGACGCCCCGGCGATTATCGACGGCGACAAAAGCTACAGCTACCGTGAATTCAACCGCCTGGTGGATAACCTCGCCTCCTCGCTGCAGCATCAGGGCCTGAAGCGCGGCGAAACGGCGCTGGTGCAGCTGGGCAACGTTGCGGAATTTTATATCACCTTCTTCGCGCTGCTGCGTATCGGCGTTGCGCCGGTCAACGCGCTGTTCAGCCACCAGCGTAGCGAGCTGAACGCCTACGCCGCGCAAATTGAACCCGCCTTACTGATTGCCGACCGCGCACATGCGCTGTTTGCCGATGATGATTTTCTTAACGCTTTTGTTGCGCAGCATCCGTCGGTACGCGTGGCGCTGCTGCTGAACGACGACGGCGAGCAGAGCCTGACGGCGGCCATCGAGCGCGCTGACGATAGTTTCGTTGCGCATCCGACGCCTGCCGACGAAGTGGCTTTTTTCCAGCTTTCCGGCGGCAGTACCGGGACGCCGAAGCTCATCCCACGTACGCATAACGACTACGACTACAGCATTCGCCGCAGCAACGAGCTGTGCGGCGTAAGCGCCGAAACGCGCTATCTGAACGCGCTTCCCGCCGCCCACAACTACGCGATGAGCTCGCCGGGTTCATTAGGCGTGTTCCTCGCCGGCGGCGTGGTGGTGTTAGCGCACGACCCGAGCGCGACCCTCTGCTTCCCGCTGATAGAAAAGCACCAGATCAACCTGACCTCGCTGGTTCCCCCCGCGGTCAGCCTGTGGCTACAGGAGATCCATGACGCCGGCAGCAATGCTCAACTGCAATCGCTGCGGCTGCTGCAGGTGGGCGGAGCGCGCCTCTCAGCGACCCTCGCCGCGCGCATTCCGGCGGAAATTGGCTGCCAGCTCCAGCAGGTCTTCGGCATGGCGGAGGGGCTGGTGAACTATACCCGCCTCAACGACAGCCCCGAGCGCATCATCAACACCCAGGGCTGCCCGATGTGCCCGGATGACGAAGTGTGGGTGGCCGATGCCGATGGTAATCCGCTGCCGCGCGGCGAAGTCGGGCGCCTGATGACCCGCGGGCCGTACACCTTCCGCGGGTACTACAAGAGCCCGCAGCATAATGCCGAAGCCTTTGATGCCGACGGCTTCTACTGTTCGGGCGATCTGATTTCGATCGATGAAGAGGGCTACATCACCGTGCAGGGGCGGGAAAAAGATCAGATCAACCGCGGCGGCGAGAAGATCGCGGCGGAAGAGATCGAAAACCTGCTGCTGCGTCATCCTGCGGCGATCCACGCGGCGCTGGTCAGCATGGAAGACAGCCTGCTGGGGGAAAAGAGCTGCGCATATCTGGTGGTAAAAGAGCCTCTGCGCGCGGTGGCGGTACGCCGCTTCCTGCGGGAACAAGGGGTCGCAGAATTTAAACTGCCGGACCGCGTGGAGTGCGTTGATGCGCTGCCGCTGACGCCGGTGGGCAAAGTCGATAAAAAACAATTACGTCAGTGGCTGGCTGAACGCAAGCTGGGCTGAAGGAGAAGACAGAATGGCAATCCCAAAATTACAGGCTTACGCGCTGCCGGAAGCCAGCGATATCCCGGCGAACAAAGTGAACTGGGCATTTGAGCCGTCCCGCGCCGCGCTGTTGATCCACGATATGCAGGAGTATTTCCTTAACTTCTGGGGCGAAAACAGCCCGATGATGGAGAAAGTGGTGGCCAACATCGCCGCCCTGCGCGAGTTCTGCAAACAGAACCATATTCCGGTTTTTTACACCGCCCAGCCGAAAGAGCAGAGCGATGAAGACCGCGCGCTGCTGAACGACATGTGGGGGCCTGGCCTGACCCGTTCGCCGGAGCAGCAGCAGGTGATTGCCGCGCTTGCGCCGGACGACAACGATACCGTGCTGGTGAAGTGGCGCTACAGCGCGTTTCATCGCTCGCCGCTGGAGGAGATGCTGAAAGAGGCGGGGCGCGACCAGCTAATCATCACCGGCGTTTACGCCCATATCGGCTGTATGACCACTGCGACTGACGCGTTTATGCGCGATATTAAGCCGTTCTTTGTCGCCGATGCGCTGGCCGATTTCAGCCGTGAAGAGCATCTGATGGCGCTCAACTACGTGGCGGGCCGCTCCGGTCGCGTGGTGATGACCGAAGAGCTGCTGCCGCTGCCGGCGTCAAAAGCGGCGCTGCGCGCGCTGGTGTTGCCGCTGCTGGATGAAAGCGACGAGCCGATGGACGATGAAAACCTGATCGATTACGGCCTCGACTCGGTGCGTATGATGGCGCTCGCCGCGCGCTGGCGTAAAGTGTATGGCGATATCGACTTCGTGGTGCTGGCGAAAAACCCGACTATCGACGCCTGGTGGGCGCTACTGTCCCGCGAGGTGAAATAATGAACGGACTCGATTTTCACGGCCAGACCGTGTGGATCACCGGGGCGGGCAAGGGGATCGGCTACGCCACCGCCCTGGCGTTCGTTGAGGCCGGCGCGCAGGTAACCGGCTTTGATCTGGCGTTCGACGGTGAAAGCTATCCGTTCGCCACCGAGACGCTGGACGTCGCCGACGCGCGGCAGGTGGCGCAGGTATGTGGCCGCCTGCTGGCTGGCATTGAACGGCTGGATGTGCTGGTCAATGCCGCCGGCATTTTACGGATGGGGGCGACCGATGCGCTGAGCCAGGAAGACTGGCAGCAGACCTTCGCCGTCAACGTCGGCGGGGCGTTTAACCTGTTCCAGCAGACGATGGCGCAGTTTCGCCGCCAGAAAGGCGGGGCGATTGTGACGGTGGCCTCCGATGCTGCGCATACTCCGCGCATCGGCATGAGCGCCTACGGCGCGTCAAAGGCGGCGCTGAAGAGCCTGGCGCTGACCGTTGGCCTTGAGCTGGCGGGCAGCGGGGTACGCTGTAATCTGGTTTCTCCTGGCTCGACCGACACCGATATGCAGCGCACGCTGTGGGTCAGCGATGACGCTGAACAGCAGCGCATTCGCGGTTTCGGCGAGCAGTTTAAGCTGGGCATTCCGCTGGGCAAAATCGCCCGTCCGCAGGAGATTGCCAATACCATTCTGTTCCTCGCCTCCGCTCACGCCAGCCATATCACGCTGCAGGATATCGTGGTGGACGGCGGCTCGACGCTGGGGGCATAAATGGCCTGGAAACGTCAGATGACGCTGGATGCGCTTAACGCGACCAGCGCGAATACGATGGTGGCGCATCTGGGGATGGTGTATACCCGGCTGGAAGAGGGCGTGCTGGAGGCGGAAATGCCGGTCGATGCGCGAACCCATCAGCCGTTCGGGCTGCTACACGGCGGCGCCTCCGCGGCGCTGGCGGAAACCCTCGGTTCAATGGCCGGATGGTTGATGACCGAAGAGGGCCAGTGCGTGGTGGGGACCGAACTTAACGCCACCCATCACCGGGCGGTCTCCAGCGGCAAAGTGCGCGGCGAGTGCCGACCGCTGCACCTGGGGCGTCAGGGGCAAAGCTGGGAAATTGTGGTGTTCGACGAACGGGGGCGCCGCTGCTGCACCTGCCGGCTGAGTACGGCGATCCTCGGCTGAAGCATGGCCTGTTCCCGGCTGGCGGCGTGAACGCCTTAGCCGGGCTACGGGGTTGTCGCCGCCTGCGGGTCGGCAATGCGCCTGGCCGAAAAATCCTCTGCGCTTTGCTCCCCGGTGGCGCTGCGCTGACCGGGCTACAGGTTCGCCGCCGCCTGCGGGTCGGGAATGCGCCTGGCCTGTTCCCGGCTGGCGGCGTGAACGCCTTAGCCGGGCTACGGGTAACATGCCGTCTGTGGCGCCGGCGATCGGGTGACCAACTCAACGCCATCTGCGGGCCGGTAGCCCGGACAAGGCGCGTCAAGCGCCGCCTCCGGGAAACAGACTGCGATGCAGTTACAGATTATCCTCCCCGTTTTCATCTCTTTTCCTGCCAGAAGTGATCTCGCTTGCAATGTGAGATAAATCCTTGCCGTCAGGCGACATCTGCAACGTTTCAAAGTTGTTAAAATTCACATTATGTTCTAGAAACAACTTGTAACATCCTGATTACCCTACCAGTGGAACACAATGATGAATAATTCAGGGAAATACCTCATCTGGACACTGCTCTCCGTTATCGGAGCCTTTGCCCTGGGCTATATCGCGCTAAACCGGGGTGAACAGATCAACGCGCTGTGGATTGTCGTCGCGGCAGTCTGCGTCTATCTGATCGCCTATCGCTTCTACGGCCTCTATATCGCCAAAAATGTACTGGCGGTCGACCCGACGCGCATGACCCCGGCGGTGCGTCACAACGACGGCCTCGACTATGTTCCAACCGACAAGAAGGTGCTGTTCGGCCACCATTTTGCCGCTATTGCCGGCGCGGGGCCGCTGGTTGGCCCGGTGCTGGCGGCGCAGATGGGCTACCTGCCGGGAATGATCTGGATCCTTGCGGGCGTGGTGCTGGCCGGGGCGGTACAGGACTTCATGGTGCTGTTCGTCTCCACCCGTCGCGACGGACGTTCGCTCGGCGAGCTGGTGAAAGAGGAGATGGGCCCGACCGCCGGCGTGCTGGCGCTGGTGGCCTGCTTTATGATCATGGTGATTATCCTCGCGGTACTGGCGATGATCGTGGTGAAAGCGTTGACCCACAGTCCGTGGGGGACTTACACCGTCGCCTTCACCATCCCGCTGGCGATTTTCATGGGGATCTATATTCGCTATCTGCGCCCCGGTCGCATTGGCGAAGTGTCGGTGATTGGCCTGGTGATGCTGGTGTTTGCCATTATTTCCGGCGGCTGGGTGGCGGAAAGCCCGACCTGGGCGCCGTGGTTTGATTATACCGGCGTGCAGCTCACCTGGATTCTGGTGGGCTACGGCTTTATCGCCGCCGTGCTGCCGGTCTGGCTGCTGCTGGCGCCGCGCGACTACCTCTCCACCTTCCTGAAAATCGGCACCATCGTCGGCCTGGCGATCGGTATCCTGATCATGCGTCCAACGCTGACGATGCCGGCGCTGACCAAATTTATCGATGGCACCGGCCCGGTGTGGAGCGGCAGCCTGTTCCCGTTCCTGTTTATCACCATCGCCTGCGGCGCGGTTTCCGGCTTCCATGCCCTGATCGCCTCCGGCACGACGCCGAAGATGCTGGCCAATGAAGGCCAGGCCTGCTTTATCGGCTACGGCGGCATGCTGATGGAGTCCTTCGTGGCGATTATGGCGCTGGTGGCGGCCTGTATTATCGACCCGGGCGTCTATTTCGCGATGAACAGCCCGATGGCGGTGCTGGCTCCGGCGGGCGTGACCGATGTGGTGGCGTCGGCGGCGCAGGTGGTGAGCAGCTGGGGCTTTACCGTGACGCCGGATACCCTTAACCAGATCGCTCACGAAGTGGGAGAGCAGTCGATTATCTCCCGCGCGGGCGGCGCGCCGACGCTGGCGGTAGGCATGGCCTACATTCTGCACGGTTCGCTGGGCGGCCTGATGGATGTCTCCTTCTGGTATCACTTCGCCATTCTGTTCGAGGCGCTATTTATCCTGACCGCGGTGGATGCCGGTACGCGCGCGGCGCGCTTTATGCTGCAGGATTTGCTGGGGGTGATAAGCCCCGGGCTGAAGCAAACCAGCTCGCTGCCGGCGAACCTTCTCGCCACGGCGCTGTGCGTGCTGGCGTGGGGCTACTTCCTGCATCAGGGCGTAGTTGACCCGCTCGGCGGCATCAACACGCTGTGGCCGCTGTTTGGTATTGCCAACCAGATGCTGGCGGGGATGGCGCTGATGCTGTGCGCGGTGGTACTGTTTAAGATGAAGCGCCAGCGCTATGCATGGGTCGCGCTGCTGCCGACCTCATGGCTGCTGATTTGTACCCTGACCGCGGGCTGGCAGAAGTCGTTCAGCACCGACACCAAAGTCGGCTTCCTGGCGATTGCCAACAAGTTCCAGGCGATGATCGACAGCGGTAATATTCCGCCGCAGTACACCGAGTCGCAGCTGGCGCAGCTGGTGTTTAACAACCGTCTGGATGCCGGGCTGACCATCTTCTTTATGGTGGTGGTCGTGGTGCTGGCGCTGTTCTCGATTAAGACCGCGCTGGCGGCGCTGAAAGAGGACAAACCGACGGCGAAAGAGACCCCGTACCAGGCGATGCCTGCTGATGCCGATAGCCTGGTGACCCAGGCGAAACGCGCTCACTAAACCATCACGTTATCGCCCCTCTTTGAGAGAAGGGGGGCGATTATGAGAGTTGAAAATGTTTGATACCCTTTCGAAAGCAGGAAAATATTTAGGCCAGGCGGCGAAAATGATGATCGGCGTCCCGGATTACGACAACTACGTGGAGCACATCCGCGCGACCCATCCCGAACAAACGCCGATGACTTACGAAGAGTTTTTTCGCGAGCGTCAGGACGCGCGCTACGGCGGCAAAGGCGGCGCGAAGTGCTGCTAACCCTCTTTCGGCAAATACAGGCTGATCTGCTCCTGCGTACAGCCGTATATCGCCGCCAGCTTTTCGCGGGTGCGCTTTTGCGGGCGGGAGTCGATAGCTTCTAGCTGGGAAACCGCAGACTGGCTAATTCCGAGCTTATCGGCCACCTCCTGCTGCGACAGGCCGCGCAAAATGCGCCAGGCCGCCTGCAGGCTGACTTTCTCTTTATCCATGATGTCGCAGACGCTGTCAGGTAAGGGAATATCGTCGTATTCATCCGATTCGTAGGGGACGTCTTCCCACTCTTCCTCTTTTTCATCATCGTATTCCGCCATTTTCAGACGCATCTGGAAGTATTCGTTATAGGGGATCACCACATACTGCGGGTTGCCCTCGTCGTCCTTAATGAGTTGCACTGCCATAAGGCGTTGCCTCCTCGTGAAGATAGGTTGTTGAGGTTCTTCGTTTTATCGCTACGACATAGCAGCTTTCAGATAGCCCCTCAAACTGTGTGAAGATGATGCGATAATCACCGACACGCAATCGATAATGATCTTCGGATCCCGACTGCTTGAGTTTTTAATGTCCGGAGCCGGCGCATTTTTATCATCCATGGTGCGTAGCTTTTCTTTGATTCTCTCCTGATAGCGGGAATCTATTGCGGCGAGCTGTTTTTCTGCGCTTTTCGACCAAAAAACGATCATCCTGACCTCCACTTTAAGTCAAAGCTCATTATAAGTAAATAATAAGATTATAAGTAAATTTAAATTATCTTATAGGAGACGATAATGCAGATTTTATGCGGAATAAAGACAGAAACATCCGCTTTGCGAGGCGGCTCGAAAGCGCCTCCGCCGGGCGGCAGAGGCGAATAAAACGGGGGATTAACCGGCGAAACGTTCGACTTTTTCAAACGCGGCGCGCAGGGTTTCGGCGTTCAGTTCAACCGGCAGAAAATGGATGGACTCTACCGGGCGCAGGGTATGGGTAATCACCTGATCCAGCTGTTCGCGGTTGTTGATATCCACCTCCAGCGCCGCCAGCGTGGTCGGCAGGTTAAAGCACTGATACGCCTGCACCAGCTGCGCCAGCACCTCGTCCTGGCCGAGCAGGGCGCTCTGGACCAGAATGCCGTAGGCGACTTTGGTCCCGTGCAGATACTTCTCGGTCTGCGGCAGTACCGTCAGCCCGTTATGCACCGCGTGCGCGGCGGCGACGCGGGTATAGCGCTCGCCTAATCCCCCCACCATACCGCCGCCGGCGATAATCGCATCCACCACGTCGCGGAAGGCCTGGGTCAGCTCGCCGCGCTGTTGGTCAGCCAGCGCCGTTTCGCTGCTGTCCAGCAGTACATCGCGGATCGCCAGCGCGCCGTTGATGCCAAGGCGCACGGTGAGCGGCAGCGTCTCCGGCTGCGGAGCCAGCACCACCGCTTCATACCATTTCGCCAGCGTATCGCCGATGCCCGCCAGCAGGTATTCCGCCGGCGCGTTAAGAATAATGCGCGGCTCCACCAGCACCAGGAAGTTGGCGTCGTCGAAAATCTCAAACTGCAGCGCCTGACCGGCATCGTTATACCACACCGACAGCGGCGTCCACGCCGCGCAGGTGGCGGCGATGGTCGGGATGGCCACCACCGGCAGGCCGAGGCGGCGGGCCAGCGCCTTGGCGGTATCGAGCAGCGCGCCGCCGCCCACGCCAATCACCACCGACCGATCGTCGCCGGACGTGCGGGCCAGCTCGCTGACGTCGCTTTCGCTGCAGTGGCCTTTAAATACGATTTTTTTGGCGCCAGCAACGTTAAACGCTGCCGGCAGAAAAGCCTGCGCGCCTGCGATAGCCCGCTCGCCGTACACCCACACCGCGCGTGAAAGCTGTTCTTCGCTATAAAAATCCTGCAGCCGGGCAAGGCTGCCGGGATGGGAATAGTAGTTGGCGGGGCCGGGGACCACGCGGATATCGCTGTGACTCATCAATGCTGTCCTTGTGCTGTTTCGCTAACCCGATGTTATGTCTGGACATCCGGATGGCTAATATTATTTCGCTTTAACTTATGCCTTTTATGCATTTGTCAGTCAAGGGCGGCTATGAAAAATTCGTTAAATCAGAACATTAATCGACAGGGTGCAGGGGATGACCGGCAATCGCCTTGAGATGCAAAATATTAGCCTGGCCTTTTCCGGCTTTCGGGCGCTGAGCAACGTGTCTTTTACCCTGAAGGGGGGCTCGGTGCACGCGCTCACCGGCGCCAACGGCGCGGGTAAGTCAACGCTCATGGCGGTGCTGTGCGGCACGCACGCCCATTACGAAGGCGAAGTAGTGATTAACAATCAGCCGGTGAGCATTCGCTCGCCGCGCGACGCCAAACAGCTGGGGATTCACCTGGTGCAGCAGGAGGTTGACGTCGCGCTGGTCCCGGGCCTGAGTATCGCGGAAAACATCATGCTCGACAGGCTGGCTGAACCGGGGCTGGCTTTTCGCTGGGGACGGCTGCGCCAGCTGGCGCGCGAGGCCCTGGCCCAGCTTGACGTCAGCCTCGACGTACGTCGCTCCATCGACGGCTGCACGTTGGCGGAAAAACAGCAAATTCTGCTGGCCCGCGCGCTGTCGCATCACTGCCGCTTTCTTATCCTTGATGAACCGACCGCGCCGCTGGATCAACACGAAAGCGAGCGCCTGTTTGCGGTGGTGCGCCTCCTGCAGCTTCAGGGCATAGGCATCGTGTTTATCTCGCACCGCATTCATGAATTAAACGCGGTTTGCGACACCCTGACGGTGCTGCGCGACGGTCGTCTGATTGAGAGCGGGCCGATGGCCGATCTGAGCGGCGAGCAGATCGTCGAAAAGATGCTCGGCCATGAGCTGAGCGATATCTTCCCGCCGAAGCGGCCGCCGCATAGCGATGAGGTGCTGTTACAGGTTGAAGGGCTGCACGACGAAGGGCTGCTGCAGGATATCTCGCTGCGCCTGCGCAAGGGGGAGATTCTGGGGATCGCCGGGCTGGCGGGCGCCGGCAAAACCGAGCTGTGCAAGGCGCTGTTTGGCGCCAGCAAAAGCCGGTTGACGCGCGGCGAGCTGAACAGCCAACCGTGGCGACCGCGCGACCCGGCGGATTCGGTGGCGCGCGGTCTGGCGCTGGTGCCGGAAGAGCGGCGCAAGGAGGGTATTTTTATCGAAGAGCCGGTGGCGATGAACCTGGCGGTTAGCGCCGACAGCAGCTTCTCTCGCTGGAGCCTGTTTGGCCATCGTCAGGCCTGGCGGTGGGCGGAAGAAGTGATCGCCCGGGTGGGGATACGGACATCGGGTCCGGCGCAAACCTTGCGCCGTCTCTCCGGCGGCAATCAGCAAAAGGTGGCGATTGGCAAATGGCTGCGCGGCAACGCCAATGTCCTGATTTTCGATGAGCCGACCAAAGGGGTCGATGTCAAAGCCAAAACGGATCTTTTCAACGTGATTGACGGCCTGGCGCGGGAAGGTAAAGGGGTGATTTACGCCTCGGGCGAATTCTCCGAGCTGGTCGGGCTGTGCGATCGCATCTGCGTGCTGTGGGACGGGCGCATCGTGGCGGAAATTCCGGGCGCAGAGGCCCGGGAAGAGAACATTCTTTATTACTCCACCGGAGGAGCAGCAGCGTGAGTAAAGCCCTGGCAGTGAACGCGACGGTATCGGGCCGTCAGCGATTTTTCGATTTTCTCTACAAATGGGGCATGTTGCTGACCGTCGTCCTGCTGATCGCCGTTTTTGGCCTCGCGTCGGACAACTTCCTCGACCCGTTTAACATCATCAACATCCTGCGCTCCATCGCCATCGTGACGGTGATCGCCATCGGCGTGTCGATATCGCTGACCATCGGCGGCTTCGATTTGTCCGTAGGCTCCACCGCCTCGCTGGCCAATGCGCTGGTGATTTCGCTGTTTGTCTGGCACGGCTTCGGCACCACCGAGGCGATTGTTGTCACCCTGGCGCTCTGTACCTTAGTGGGGCTATTTAACGCGTTTCTTATCGTGATCCTGCGTATTCCCGACATGCTGGCGACGCTTGCCAGCCTGTTCGTGATTCAGGGCGTGGCGATGACCTACAGCTACGGCGGGTCAATTACCGAAAATATGGTGCTGCCGAGCGGCGATATGGCGGAAGGCGCGATCCCGGCGGCGTTCGGTTCGCTGGGGCAGGTGCCGACGATAGTGATCATTATGCTGGTGGTGACCGTTATCGCTCAGCTGGCGCTCTCTTTTACCACCCACGGGCGGCGGATGTACGCCATCGGCGGCAACCCGGAAGCGGCGCGCCTCTCCGGCCTGCGGATCACCCGTTATAAGGTGGCGGCATACGTGATCGCCTCCCTGCTGGCGGGGCTCGGCGGCATTTTGCTGGCTTCGCGTATCGGCTCGTCGCAGGTGAACGCCGGCGGCGGCTACCTGATGGATGCGGTGGCGGCGGCGTGGATTGGCTTCTCGCTGGCCGGTTCAGGTAAACCGAACGCGCTCGGTACGCTAGTGGGGGCGGTGATCCTGGGCGTGCTCTCCAACGGCCTGGTGATGCTCTCGGTGCCGTACTACGCAATGGACATTATTAAAGGGCTGGTGCTGGCTGGCGCGCTCGCACTGACCTATTTTCAGCGCCGCACCTAATATTTTACAGGGTAAACACTATGAAAAAGATAACGTTTTCACTCATCGCACTGGGGTTGTTCAACGCTGCGGCGGCCTTTGCTGAAACCCCGACGCCGCTTCCGGCGGCGATTGCCGAACATAGCGGGCCGATTCGCATCGCGGTGATCCGCAATCTGGGCTCCGACGATAACACCACCCAGTTTGTCTCCGGGGCGATCCAGGAGGGGAAAAAGCTTGGGTTTAAAATCAGCACCTTCCTCAGCAACGGTGATGACGCCAAATTCCAGGACTTCGTTAACCAGGCGATTAGCCAGAAATACGACGGCATTATTCTTTCTCAGGGACGCGACCCCTACGCCACCGCGCTGGTGAAAAAAGCGGTGGACGCCGGGATCAAAGTATCGGTCTTCGATACCGCGGTAAACGGCGAGATCCCGGGCGTTACCGTTACCCAGCAGGATGACGCTTCGCTGACCGAACTCTCCTTTGGCCAACTGGTAAAAGATTTCAACGGCAAAGCCAATATCGTCAAACTGTGGGTCGCGGGTTTCCCGCCGATGGAGCGCCGCCAGGCGGCCTACCAGACGCTGCTTAAACAAAATCCCGGCATCAAAGAGCTGGAATCCATCGGCGCGGTCTCTTCCGACGTGCAGGGCGATACCGCCAACAAGGTCGGCGCGATCCTGGCGAAATATCCGAAAGGCAAAATTGATGCTATCTGGGGAACCTGGGACGCCTTCAGCCAGGGCGCGTATAAAGCGTTGAAAGAGAACGGCCGCACCGAGATCAAACTCTACAGCATCGATATTTCCAACCAGGATCTGCAGCTGATGCGCGAATCCGGCAGCCCGTGGAAGGTGAGCGTGGCGGTGGATCCGAAGCTTATCGGCGCCACCAACGTGCGCCTGATCGCCAATAAGATTGCCGGGGAACCGACGCCTGCGACCTACGACTTTAAAGCGGCGGCGATCCCGCAGGCGCTGCTGGCGGCGCAGCCGGGGGCGGTGAACGTCGCCTCGCTGGGTAAAATTATCCCGGGCTGGGGCCAGACCGAAGACTTTATCGCCCCGTGGTTCGCTACCCTGGAAGCGAAAAACAAATGAGTGTTTTGCCCACACCAGAATACAGCCGCAATATGCGGCTGATTGGGCATAGCGATCAGGGGGGACGCCCGGACGGCGTCCAGCTGATGGTCCATCGTGGTTTTGCCTATATCGGCCATATGGTCTCACAGGGCTTTTCCGTGGTGGACGTGCGCGACCCGAAAAATCCGCGAACGGTCAATTACATCGCCGCGCCGCCCGGTACCTGGAACGTTCATTTACAGGCGCACGACGATCTGCTGCTGGTGATCAACGCCCGGGATCTGTTCGCCGATGCCCGCTTTGCCGACGAAAAGGTTTACTACACCCGTTCGGTGGGCGAGACGGTCAGCGACGTGCAGGATAAGGGCTGGAGCGCCGGGCTGCGGATTTTTGATATTTCGGTTGCGGATAAACCGCGTGAAATCAGCTTCCTGTCGCTTAACGGCATCGGCATTCACCGCATCTGGTACGTCGGCGGACGCTGGGCCTACGTTTCCGCGCTGATCGACGGCTTTAGCGACTATATTTTCCTGACTATCGACCTGGCCGACCCGCGTAAGCCGGAAGTCGCCGGGCGATGGTGGCTGCCGGGAATGAACCAGGCGACGGGGGAAACGCCGCAGTGGCCGGAAGGTAAGCGCTATGCGCTGCATCATGCGATTATCGCCGGCGACACCGCCTACGGTAGCTGGCGCGACGGCGGCCTGACGCTGCTCGATGTGCAGGACCGCGCGCAGCCGAAGCTGATTAGCCACCGTAACTGGAGTCCGCCGTTTGGCGGCGGTACCCACACCGCGCTGCCGCTTCCGGACCGGGAGCTGCTGGTGGTGCTCGATGAGGCGGTATTGGATAACCAGCAGGACGGCGAGAAGCTGATCTGGCTGTTCGACATTCGCGAACCGACGAACCCGGTGAGTATCGCCACTTTCCCGCAGCCGGATGAAGCTGACTACGTGGCGAAAGGGGCGCACTTTGGCCCGCATAACCTGCATGAGAATCGCCCCGGCAGCTTTGTCAGCTCAACGCTGATTTTCGCCACTTATCAGAACGCGGGCGTTCGCGCTTACGATATCTCCAACCCTTATCGACCGGTGGAAACCGGGGCGCTGGTGCCCGCCGCGCCGGCGAAGATGATGGATACCCGGCCCGGTCGTCCGCGGGTGATCCAGTCCTGCGACGTGTTCGTTGACGCGCAGGGCATAATCTACAGCACCGACTATAACGGCGGGCTGTCGGTGATTGAGTATCTGGGGTAGGGGATGGTGGGTTGTTGCTTCCCGGCTCGCGGCGTAAACGCCTTAGCCGGGCTACCGGATCACAGACGGTGGTGAACCCGTAGCCCGGCTAAGCGCAGCGCGAGCCGGGAACGACAGGATAGAGAATTCAACCGTACTGACGAATTCGCGCAATCAGTTCTTCGACATTATCGAGACGGTCGGCAATAAGAATAAGCGCTTTACCCAGCGTGATGGCGTGGCGCAGGCATTCATGGCGCATGGCTTCGTCCTGGATAGTATCGATATCCGCCACGTGCGACAGTCCGACGCTGCGGCGAATCAGCTCGGTGCCGCAGAAGCCCACCGCGTCGGCCCAGACTTTCTTCAGAAACGCGGAGGCATAGCCGGGCCAGGCCAGCGCGGCATCGCGGGATTTCTCCGCCGCCAGCGCCTGAAAACGCTCGGCGAAGGTGGTCCAGAACTGCTGGATATCGCTGAGGCGCTGTTCGCGAGCGGCGGCGGCATCGCGAATCCCCAGATGGCCTGGCAGACCGCAGTAGTTGAGCAGCAGGTTGCCGATGGCGGTACCGATATCGAAGCCTATCGGGCCGAAAAAGCCGAACTCGGCGTCGATGGCCTTAAAGCTGCCCTCGGCGACGAAAATCGAGCCGCTGTGGATATCGCCATGCAGCAGCGCTTCGGCATGGGAGAAGAAGCGGTGCTTGAGCGCGGCCACCGCCAGCTTCAGCTGCGTATCGTCGCGCAGGGCGGCGACGTCGGCCTCCAGCGCGGCTGGATAGCTGTTGCGCTCGTGAACCTGATACGGGTCGTTAAAGAACAGGTCCTCGGTGATTTCGCACATCTCGGGGTTAATAAACTGCGCCACCTGGGCCTTTTTCTCGTGAGGATGCAGATAAAAGTCGCTGGTGTGGAACAGCGCCTGGGCCAGGTATTCCCCCAGTTGGCCGGCGGCGCGCGGGTAATAAACGTTGTTAATCAGCTCGCCGCGCCAGATGCGGTGATCGGAGAGGTCTTCCATCACCATTACCGCCAGCTCGGGGTCGAAATGCACAATCTGCACCGTATGCTGCGGGCAGTGCTGATAGTGAGCCACCAGGGTTTGCGCCTCAAGGCGCGCGCGGTCCAGGGTCAGGGGCCAGGATTCACCCACGCAGCGCACGTAGGGCAGCGCCTGCTTGACGATGATCCGGCTCACGCCCTCGGTATCGAAAATTTTAAATACCAGGTTGAGGTTACCATCGCCCACTTCCTGCGCGGACACCAGTTCTGACGGGTTTTCGATACCGCCAAATTGTTGGGCGTAAGCCACCGCATCGCTGGCCGTGAAAGTATGGTATTGCGACATTGCCTCGATCCTCAAAATTCTGATTAAGCCGTTCAGACGTCTATACTTCTGGATTCCATCCTGACACAATGTGATACAACAACGCAACAGGGATTTAACTAAATGCAGACACTACAGACCACCAGCCTGCGGGTAAGCGAAAATCAGCTCTTTATTCTTGACCAGCAGGCCTTACCGCAGGAAAAACGCTGGCTGGCGGCGGATAACGTGGCGCTGCTGGTGGAGCATATTCACGCCCTGCGGGTGCGCGGCGCGCCGCTGATTGGCCTGTCGGCGAGCCTGCTGCTGGCGCTGCTGGCGCAGCGTGGTCTGACCCGCGATGAGCTGTCTCAGGCGCTGGAAACGCTGCGCGCCGCGCGGCCGACGGCGGTAAACCTGATGAATAATCTGGACCGCATGAAGCTGGCGCTGGCGGAGGAGCGCTATCCGCAGGCGCTGGAAGCGGAGGCGCTGCGCCTGATCGCAGAAGATAAACAGCTTTGCGCCAGCATCGCCGAGGCGGGCAGCTCGCTGGTGACGCCGGGCAGCCGCCTGTTGACCCACTGCAATACCGGCGGTCTGGCGACGGCGGGCGTCGGCACCGCGCTGGGGGTGATTGCGCTGGCGCATCAGCAGGGAAACGTGGCCAACGTCTGGGTGGATGAAACGCGCCCGCTGTTACAGGGCGGACGTTTGACCGCCTGGGAGCTGGGTGAGCTGGGCGTGCCGTACCGGTTGATTACCGATTCGATGGCCGCCAGCCTGATGGCGCAGGGCCAGGTCGACGCGGTTTGGGTGGGCGCTGACCGTATTGCCGCCAACGGCGACGTAGCCAATAAAATCGGCACCTATTCGCTGGCGGTGCTGGCGAAGTATCATCAGATCCCGTTTTACGTGGCCGCGCCGCAGACCACCCTGGACCGCCATTGCCCGAACGGCGCGGCGATTCCGATTGAGCAGCGGGCGGCCGCCGAAGTGACCGGCGTCGCCGGCAGCTTTGGCGCGGTACAGTGGGCGCCGAAAGAGGCCGCGGTTTACAATCCCGCGTTCGACGTCACGCCCGCATCGTTAATCAGCGGCTGGGTGCTGGATAGCGGCGTGGTGACCCCGGAGCAGGTCGCCGCCGGGGCGTTCAAGCCAGAAAAGGCCTGAACCTGAGCGAAAAAGGCGAAGCGATCTCCCTCGCTTCGCCTTCAACTTATGGCAGCACCATCTCTACCGCCGGAGCGGACTGCCGGTCGATATGCTTGCCGAGCGCCGTCAGCGCAGCCTGGTAAGGGCACAGCGTTCCGACGTTGGTGGTCTGGCAGCCCGCCTGACGCCACTCCTGGCGCAGCATCGGATGCTGATTATCCGGCGTTTGCAGGCGGCGTAAATCGTCCAGACTTTGCGCCTGGAAGTAGACGCGCAGGTAGCGTTTCCCGCTGTGGGTATCGCGCCAGCGCTCGAGGACCAGGCTGCTGCCCGGCGGGATGTTGCCGCGGCTGTACCCCGGCAGCTGCCAGCTAAAATCCATCAGCGTACGCACCATGGCGATATTGGTATCGTGCGCCACCAGCAGCAGCCAACGCACGTTCGGTGCGGCGCCTTCTTGTACCCCTTCCAGCATCGCGTTGAGCAGAATCGAGCCGCGTTTTTGCGCGCTATAAAACACGTCGTTGCTCAGATCGTAGTTTTCCGTCAGCAGCGGCAGTAGGGCGGTGATCTGGCTGGGGCGGGTAATATGGCCCCACGCCAGCTGGCTGAGGGGCAGGTTTTCGCTCCACCCCAGGCGCAGCGTCTCGACCATATTGGCCATTACGCTCAGACCGCTAATCGACGTTTTGCCGCTTTTGCTCTGCTCCACCTGCCATGGTAGATCAAACACCGGGCAGGGCTTGTCGGATACGCAGACCGCGTTTTTCAGCAGCTGAATGGCCGGGGCCAGCGCCTGCCGACGCTGGGCCAGATCGCCGGCCTTCTTCTTCACTTCCGCCAGCTGGCGGGCGGGATCGGGTTGCGTGGCGGCAAATTTATCGGTCTGAAACAGCGGGTCGGCGTCGCCGCTGACGTGATGAATCACCACGCCGCAGCCGGGAAATGCGCCGTCCACCAGCGCCTGGGCGGTGGCCCGCGTGCGCTGCAGGGGGCTGGCGCGAACGTAAATCTCCCCGTTCGCCGGACAGCCCGCTGTCAGCAGACCGAGCTGGCGATAGCGCGCGCCTTCATCGCGCCCTTTATTGACGACGGCGGCATAGCCGTGGCCGGTGAGCTCACCGTCGCGGGTGGTCCACTGCGTCCACGGGCGCTGGGTCGCGGCTTCGATGGCCTCCCGGTTGCCCTCCGTCGGCGGACGAATGCCGTGGCGGCTGAGTTCAACCACCTTTTCCAGCGCAAACTGCGCGGCGGCGTGCCCCGGCGCGGCCAGCAGCGGCAGGGCGCAGGCGAGCAGCAGACGTAGCAAAACCTGATGTCGTACAGGCATCATAAAATATTCCTTATCGGTTAAAGAGTTATGATGAGAATGAGGTCTGACGTTCTATCGCGTGTCGCCTGGCGACAATCGCAGCGGTGGTAAAACAGAATAGCGCGGACACGAGGCCGGTGCCTACCCAAAACAGCGACAGCGTACTGAAGTCATACAGCGTTTTGCCGTTTTCGATCATCGAGGTTTTATCGATGATGATGCCGGTGAGAAACTCGCCGAGTCCCGCCCCCGCGTAGCTGGCGATACCGATAGTGCCGAGCGCGGCGCCCGCCGCTTTACGCGATGAAATATCGACGGCGATCAATCCGCCGAGGAAGCAGGTCAACGCCCCGATGGTGGCACCGAAGATAATCATCGCCAGAATATCGGTGTAGTAGCCGTGCGGCGACCAGAGCATCAGCGCGAAGCCGGCGGTGTTGAGCAGGCTGATAAAGCCGGCCATCACGCTGCGGTTGCGCGGGAAGAAGCGGTCGGAGAGCATCCCGGCGATAATGGTTCCGGCGATACCCGCGATGGCGTTGACCCCGATAATCCCGGAAGCCTCGAGGGTAGAATAGGCTTTATCCTGTTCGAGGAAGAAAATTCCCCATGAGTTCACCGCGTAGCGGTCGATATACATAAACGCCGAGGCCAGCGCCAGCGTCCACAGGGCCGGGTTGCGCAGCGCCAGCAGCTGGTTCTTAAACACCGAGCCGCGGGCTTCCGTCTCTTCCAGCGGTTCGTCGCGAATCACGTTGATTGACGGAAAGCCGCAGCTTTGCGGCGAGTCGCGCATAAACAACAGCATCAGCACCACCCCGGCGGCGCCGAGCGCGGCGGTCGACAGGTAGCCCATTTGCCAGCCGAACCCGGCAATCACCGCCGCGATCACCATATAGGTCATCGCTTCGCCGATGTTATGCGCCGTCGACCAGATGGCGTAAAAGGTGCCTCGTTCTTTACAGCCGTACCAGCGCGCCAGCGATACCACGCAGGGGCCGACGCCCATCGACTGCGCCCAGCCGTTGATTCCCCAGAAGATAGCCAGCAGCATGGCGTTGCTGGTCATCCCCATCATCAGGTTCATCCCGGCGCTCAGCAGCAGCCCGAGACTCATATAGCGCACCACGTTGGCATGATCGGCGATAAAGCCGTTGACCAGCTTGCCGATGGCGTAGCTGAAAAACAGCGTTGAGCCGATCATGCCCAGCTCCGTCGGGGTAATGCCGAGCTCCACCAGCGCGCTTTTGGCGACGGTGAACGACAGCCGGCAAACGTAGAAGGTGACGTACGCCAGGGTCATGGTAATAAAGGTTTGCCAGCGCACGCTGCGAAAGCGCTGTTCATCGAACTCTCCGCCCGCTTTGGGCGGCGAAGCGCGAAAAAATGCGATAATTCTTCCAGACATAATGGTATCTCCGAAGGTCGGAGGCCTGACTGATTAGTGTGGTTCGTCCGTGAGGTTTATCGTCGTTGTGTAGAGTACATAATCAGATAAAGCCTGACCCGATACGGTTAAGGTAATGGGTGACAAAGCATGTTTTTTAATTGTGGGTAGAGCGTCTTGCTGGCCAGCAGCAGCGGGTTGCCGTGACGAATCCCGTCGTTTGTCAGATAGTCATTGCTGAGGCCGCCCGCTTCGCGCATCAGCACCAGCCCCGGCAGCCCGTCCCACGGGTTCATATGCGGTTCGTAGTAGCCGATAAGCCTGCCCGCCGCCGCCCAGGCGCTCATCAGCGCCCCGGAGCCGTTGCGGATAAACATCCCGCCGTCGCTCAGCAGCGCATCAAGGAAGGGCAGAAAGAGCGCAGGCGTCACGCGGTGCGAGGTGCCGACGCCCATCACCCCCTCTTTGACCGTCGCCGCCGGATGTGGCGCGATGGGCGCATCGTTAAGCCATGCGCCCTGGCCTTTCAGGGCGTGGAACAGCTCGCGATGGTTGGGGTCGTACACCACGCCGATAACCGGTTCGCCGTCGGCAAGGATGGCCAGCGACAGGCACCAGGTGTGCAGGCCGTTGAGAAAACAGCTGGTGCCGTCGATGGGATCGACAACCCACAGCACGCGCGCGTCCGGCATCTGCGTCCCGCTCTCCTCGCCGAGAAAACCGTCCTGCGGGAAGGCGTCCATAATGCGCTGCTTAACAAACGCTTCGACCCGCTTATCGGCGACGCTGACCACGTCCTGCAGGTCGTCGCCTTTATGATCCACCGCCAGCCGGTCGCGCTGTTGATAGTATTCGAACGCCAGCTCAGCGCCGGCTTTCGCCAGCTCGCAGGCTAAACGGTAGCGGGCCTGCAGTTCATTTGATTCCAGTGATTTCATCATAACTCCCCATTTTGCACACGTGTGCAAATTGCCTGAAAAAAACAGCCCCGAAGGGCAAAATGAGTGTGGATGGATTAAAAAAATTATTCTGTGATCGCTCCGGCATAAAATGAATTTTTCATTTCGCGCTTTGACGAACGATCAGTTTCACCGGTACTTCACGGTGGCGTGACGGCAGGCTGAATTTGGCGATCCTCGTCACCAGCAGATCCACCGCATGGTGGGCGAGCAGGGCGGTATTCTGCTGCACGGTGGTCAGCTGATAGGGCTGCCAGTCCGCCTGCGGGATATCGTCGAAGCCGATAATCGCAGGCAGCGAAGCCGTGGGATTGTCCGCCCGCAGGCCGTCCAGCGCGCCGAGCGCCAGCATATCGGTGGCGCAGAACAGCGCCTGCAGCCGCGGATGCGCGGCGAGCAGCTGCCTGGCGGCGGCAAACCCCGCCTGATAGCCGGCGCTGTCGCAGAAGTGCGCGGCAACTTCCGTGCCCTGGGTGTGGGCGACAAACGCTTCGTAGCGCTGGCGGGTGCTGAAGTTATCCAGGCTTTCGCCGATAAACCCGACCTGTCGCCACTGGCGCTGGGCAAACAGCTCGGCCACCAGTTTCGCCCCCTGCGCGTTGTCGCTGCACACGCGGTCGCAGCCGGCCAGCTCGGCGTGGCGGTTGATAAGGGTCACCGGGATTTTTCGCTCCAGATACTCCTCCGCCAGCGACAGCGGCGGCGCCCCGGAGGTGATAATGACCCCCGCGACGTGATAGCTCAGCAGCTGCCTGAGCGACGGGGCGAGCTGCTGCGGATCGTCGGCGTTCATCAGCAGCGGCATAAAACCGTTGAGCGCCAGCTGGTGGACCAGCGGCGACAGCAGCTTGCTGCGGAACGGGTTATCAAACCCGGCGGTGACGATGCCGATAAAGTTGCTGCTGCCGGTGTTCATCGTGCGGGCGATGATATTCACCTGATAGCCCAGGGTTTCCGCCGCGGCGAGGACCTTCTGGCGGGTTTTTTCCGCCACCGATGCGCCGGGCGTAAAGGTACGGGAAACCGCGGAACGGGAGACGCCAGCGAGCCGGGCAACGTCCTCTGCCTTAATCCATTTTTTTTCGCTCATAGTATCAGGGTACGGGTTGTTCTCAGTGAGCCCGCGCCGACGCTGGAGCCCAAGGCCGGCACGGAAAAAGTAGTAAGAAGGTACCACATAAATCCGTGCGCGAGCAGCGGGTTGACGCGGGATGCGCGCCGCGTCAACGTCAGGCTTATGCCGGGTAGCGAATCTGCTCAGCCTGGCGCTGCAAAATAACTTTGCCATGTCGAATGGAGGTCAGCACTTTGGCCTGGCGGCGCAGCGCGTCATAGTCGTCTTGCGCATCGAGGATCAGCAGGTTCGCCGGGCGTCCTTCGGCAATGCCGTAGTTGTCGCCGAGGCACAGGGTGCGGGCGCTGTTCTCGGTAATCAGATCGAGGCAGCGCTGCAAATCTTCGTATCCCAGCATATGGCAGATATGCAGCCCGGCGTCGAGGATACGCATGATGTTGCCGTTGCCCAGCGGATACCACGGGTCCTGAATCGAGTCCTGAGCGAAGCAGACGTTGATCCCGGCGCGGTCCAGCTCCGCCACCCGCGTCACGCCGCGGCGTTTCGGCCAGCTGTCGAAGCGCCCCTGCAGATGAATGCTTTCGGTCGGGCAGGAGATAAAGTTAATGCCCGAGGCTTTGAGCAGGCGGAACAGCTTCGAGCAGTAGGCGTTATCGTAGGAGCCCATGGCGCAGGTATGGCTGGCGGTGACCTGCGCGCCCATGCCGCGCACCCGGGCCTCTTCCGCCAGTACCTCCAGAAAGCGCGACTGCGGGTCGTCGGTTTCATCGCAGTGTACGTCCACCAGGCAGCCGTGGCGCTCGGCCAGATCCATCAGAAAAACCAGCGAGCTGACGCCCTTATCGCGGGTGTTTTCGTAGTGCGGAATGCCGCCCACCACGTCGGCGCCCATTTCGATGGCGCGGGTCATCAGTTCGCGTCCGCCGGGGAAGGACTCAATGCCCTCCTGCGGGAAGGCGACGATCTGCAGATCGATAAGATGGGCCGCCTCTTTTTTCACCCTCAGCATCGCCTCAAGCGCGGTCAGGGAAGGGTCGGTGACATCAATGTGGGTACGCACGTGCTGCACGCCGTTGTCGCGCAGCATGCCGATGGTTTTCAGCGCCCGCTGGCGCGTATCTTCGACGGTGACGCTCGCTTTGCGCTGGCTCCAGCGGGCGATACCCTCAAACAGGGTGCCGCTCATGTTCCACTCCGGCTCGCCCGCCGTCAGGGTGGCGTCAAGATGGATATGCGGCTCGACGAATGGCGGGATAACCAGCTTTTGTTGGGCATCGATATCGCTGGCGTCAGCCGTCTGCGCCGCGGCCTGCGCGCTGATGCTTTTAATCACGCCGTCCTGTAAGTCGAGGGTATAGAGCGCTTCTTGATGGCGCAGGCGCGCGTTGATAATTTTCATGGTTGTTCCCGTAAATGGTTTTGCGACATACGCCAGATCGCTAAGGCGACCGAGGCGTTGAGATGAAATTGCGGATGGCTGACCGGATAGCCGGTCAGCTTTTCAATACGTTGAATACGCTGATGCAGCGTGTTGCGGTGAATGCCCAGCCGCTCGGCGGCCCTGACCACGTTGCCGCTCTCCTGAAGCAGCGTTTCCAGCGTCTCCAGCAGCAGCCAGGGGCTTTTGCGATCCGGCTCAACCAGGCAGCCGAGGGTGTCGTGCATAAAATCGCTCAGCAGGGCGGGGTCGCTAACGGCGGAGAGCAGCTTGATAAACCCCAGCTGCTGGTAGTCGCTGATGCGCTGGGCCGGACGCAGGTTATCGCTGAGGTCCAGCGCCTGGCGCGCCTGCGACAGCGCGCGCTGATATCCCTGCAGCTGCTGTACCGGCGCCGAAAGGCCGCACAGCAGCGAAAGCCCGTCTTCGCTCTCCGCCAGCGCAATCAGCCACGCCTGGAGCCAGGTTTTCTGCTGATAAAACTCGCCGTCTTCATCCGGGAGGAGGAAGAGAAACATATTGCTGCGTTCGACCAGAGGGTAGGGATTGCCCTGCTGATTGAGCTGTTGCTGCAGACGCTGGCGCACGGTGCGGCGGGCCTGCTGCAGCCAGGCTTCGGCCTGCTCCGGCGGAAACTGGCGAAACAGACGCGGTATCCCCTCAAGGCGCAGCGCCGCCACCCGCAGCGGGCGGGTAAAATCCAACTGCTGGTGGAGCGCGCGCTGATGCAGAATTTGCAGGTCGGGATAGTCGCCGGTTAACAGCTGCAGCAGAATATCGCGCTGCGATTGCAGGGCGTTTTCGCTGCGCACCAGCGCGGTACCGATGCGTTCGGTCACGATCACCATCTTCAGCAGATAGGGCTGTTCGATTAGCGGAATGCCCAGCGCGTCGGCCAGCGCGATCAGGCGCGGCGGGATCGCCTGAATAAAGACGTCGCCGGTGAGGATCACCATGCCGGCGATCCCGCGCTGCTTGCCCTCCATCAGCAAATGGATCAGGTTGTCTTCATCGCGGGGATGGTTGATCCCGGTGATAAACACCAGCTCCCCGCCCATGATCCATTCGGCGATATTTTCATTTTCCGCCACGTAGTACCAGCGAACCGCCAGCTGCAGCCCCTGTTTACCGGCGCGCAGGCGCATGGCGGAGAGCCCCTCCAGGGCGAGGATTTCGCCGACCGTCAGGCTCATGGCTACTGCTCCGCGACCGAATCAGCGGCGGGCTGGCGTTTACTCAGGCGAGTCAGCGCGATATAGGCCAGCGCGGACACGCTAATGCCAACCAGCGGGGCGATCCACGGCGACAGGTAAGCCACCACCGCGCCCACGGCGTAGGCGCCCAGCCCCAGCCAGTTAAAACGCGGCAAACGGGCGGTGTGCAGCAGCGGATAGCGGCCGCCGCGATAAAACCAGTAGTCGGCGAGGATAACGCCGCCGATGGGCGGAATGATGCTGCCCAGCAGCACCAGGAAAGGGATCAGCATTTCATACATACCGCCAATGGCCAGCAAAATCCCGACGCCGGCGGCGACCACGGTCAGGGTGCGGCGACGCTCGCTGCGCAGCAGATGACAGGCGGCGGCCGAGACGTTATAGATCGTCGGCCCCTGAATCGTCAGCAGGTTGAGGCACAGCATCACCACCGCGGCGACCGACAGCCCCTGCAGAATCAGCACCTCGACGATATCGGCCTGCTGGTAGACGATGGCGCACCAGGCGCCGGCGATAATCATCAGCCCGTTGCCGATCAGGAAGCTGCTCATGCTGGCGACGATGGCGGTACGGCTGGAGTTGGCCAGCCGCGTCCAGTTGGTCGCCTGGGTCGCGCCGCTGGCAAAGGTGCCGAATACCATGGTGATGGCCGCCGACCAGCTCATGGTTTCGCCCGGTTCGATTTGGGTCATCGCCTGCCAGCCGCCGGCATGATGGGCGGCGAGATACATCGACACCACCAGCAGAATAAACATCAGCGGTACCGACACGCGCGACAGCGCATCCAGCCCCTTATAGCCCACCAGCGCGGTGACGCAGAACAGGATGCCGAACAGGATCATCAGCGGAATGGTCGTCGCCTCAGGCAGGGCGAGGATTTTGACCAGCGAGATGGCGACCGTCGCGGTGCCCCAGGCGTACCAGCCCAGCTCGGCGAAGCCGAGAATAAAATCGGCGAGCTTGCTGCCGATTTCACCGAAGCAAAAACGGCCCATCAGCACGGTATTCAGCCCGCTGCGCGCGGCGATCCAGCCGAGCGACGCGGCGTACAGGGCCAGCAAAAAGTTACCGATTACCGCAATCCACAGCAGGTTAACGATGGAGAAAGAGACGCCAAGCTTGCCGCCCGCGAACATGGTGCCGGTAAAAAAGGTAAAGCTGAACAGAACCATCGAGATGGAAAATACGCCTTTACGCCCGGAGGCGGGCGCTTCGACGAGCGGAAAATCATTGCTGTTTGACATGGTGGAACCTCTGAGTGGCTATCCGAAAAGCGATCACTGAGGGGTAGCAAGAGGTGTGCCAGAAAAAGCGGGGCAGGGGTAACACAATGGGGTGGGCAGTGTGCACATAAAATGGCGTTATTTAGCCGATGTTTGCCATAAATGTGTGCACAGTGACATGTTTTGCACCGCCGTGGAGCAGGGGGATTGCGCTATTGCGCGCGCATTCCTGTCGGGTGGCGCGAACTGCGGGGAGGGCTAAATCGACAAATGCGGCCAATTTTGCGCCGTTTTCCGGTGGCACGATCCCCCATCTTTTTGACCGCCCGCAGCCGGTAATTTTGGCGCCATGAAAATGCTCAGTTGTATTGTTGTTAAAAAGCGCAATTTCATATTCTTTTCTGATATAACCATTATCAAAGTAAGTCTTTCCTGAAATATTGTTCGCTTGCGCTGGCGATGTTAGTATCGGGTGAATAGCCATTTAGACGGCTAAATATAACATCGCTAAACTAAGGAACTGCTATGTGGCAAGAAAGACTCGCGCAACTGGTCACCACCTGTCACTGGATCGGCGCGAAAGGCTGGGCGCCGGCTACCGGCGGCAATATGTCGGTGCGTCAGGATGAGACCTGGTGCTGGCTCAGCGAGTCGGGGCGCGATAAAGGCAGCCTGACGACGGAGGATTTCCTGCAGGTGGAGATCGCCAGCAACACAGCGCCTTCCGGGCGTAAACCCTCCGCTGAAACCGGCCTGCACACCCTGGTGTATCGCCTGTTCCCGGAGGCGAACGTGGTTCTGCACGTGCATACCGTCAACGCCACCGTGCTGTCGCGGATTGAAAAAGGCGCCACCCTGGCGCTGCAGGGCTATGAAATGCAGAAAACCCTGACCGGCCAGCACAGCCATCTCGACACCGTACCGGTCGCCATTTTTGATAACGACCAGGATATCGACGCTCTGGCGGCGCGTATTGAAGATTATGCCCAGACCCACCCGCTGCGCTACGGCTTCCTGCTGCGCGGCCACGGCCTGACCTGCTGGGGCAAAGACATTAACGAGGCCCGTCGCCAGCTGGAAGGACTGGAGTTTCTCTTCGAATGCGAGCTGATGCGCCGCCGCTACGAACGCGACTAAATTTCTCTTCACCAACGGGTCAGGCATGGATTTTTATCTCGGAATCGATATCGGCACTTCGCGCGTGAAAGCGGTGCTGTTTGATCAACGCTTTCAGGCGTGCGCCAGCGCGGCGCAGAATACCGGCCCGCGGCTGTCGGCCAACGGTGACGCCGAGCAGGACATGGCCCAGCTATGGCAATCGGTGGTGGCGATTCTGCGCGATATCGCCCGGCATCCGGCGCTGCAAAACGGGCGTTTACGCGCCATCGGCCTCGCCGGGCAGGGCGAAGGGGTGTGGCTCAGCGACGCCGAAGGCGAACCGGTCGGGCCGGGTATTCTGTGGAGCGACACCCGCAGCCGCGAGCTGATGAGCGAACTGCTCAGCCGCCCCGGCTTTGACCGCCGTTTCTTTGACGATACCGGCACCCACCTGCAGCCCTGCAACACCAGCATGCAGCTGTGCTGGCTCAAGCATCACCAGCCGGAGCGGCTGGCGGCGGCCCGCTATCTGTTTTTCGCCAAGGACTGGATCCGCTTTCGCCTCACCGGCGTCGCGGCGCTGGATCTCACCGATGCCAGCACCTCTTTGCTGAATCAGCAGAGCGGGAAGCTCTCCACGGTGGTGCTCAATGAGATGGGCCTGGCAGATTTACAACATCTGTTCCCACCGCTGCTGGCGCCGGACGCGCAGGCGGGCGCGCTGCGTGAAGAGGTCGCGGCGCTCACCGGGCTGCCTGCGGACACGCCGGTGGCGGCCGGCGCGCTGGATGTCTGCAGCGCGGCGCTGGGCTGCGGCGCGGTCAACGACGGCGATATCTACACCATTCTCGGCACCACCTGCTGCACCGGTATCGTCTGCCACGGTCGCCAGTCGGTCAACGAGGGGACGCGCTACGTCACCCACACCGAAGCGGGCAGCTTTATTAACCTTTTTCCGATGCAGGCCGGGACGCCGAACATCGACTGGCTCCAGCAGCAAATCTCGCTGGAGCCGGATTTACGGCAGCTGGAACAGAATATCGCCAGCGTCGAACCGGGCAGCGGCGGCGTCTTCTGGCAGCCCTACCTCAACGGCGAACGCGCGCCGTTCTTTAGTCCCGAGGCGCGGGCCGGTTATTTCGGCATTAGCCAGCACACCACCCGCGCGGAGCTGCAGCGGGCGGTGTTCGAAGGGCTGGCCTACGCCATCGTCGACTCGCTTCAGGACTACCCGCAGGGCGGCGAACTGTACCTGACCGGCGGCGGCGCGGCTTCGGCGACATGGCTGCAAATGATTGCCGACTGTACCGGCAGAACGGTGGTTTCCAGTCCTTTCAACGAGCTTAGCGCGCGCGGCGCGGCGATTCTGGCGGCGCGCAGCGTCGATGCCCTCAGCCGCTATCCGGCGCTGGAGCAGACCCGCTATCGGCCCAATCCGCAGGCGCATAGCCGCTACGCTGCGCTCTATCCGGTTTACCGCCTGCTGCGCGAGCAGATGCTCCCGGTGTGGCAGGCCCGCCGCGAGGCGCTTCAACGTATTTCTCAGGAATAACGCATATGAAAATTGTTTTTACCGCCGAACACGCCGGCGACCTCAGCGCTTTTCAGCAACTGGGCGAACTGCGGGTGGAAGGCTGGGCGCTGGGCAAGCCGAAGCTGAGCGCAGGCCAGCTGATCGAACTGGCCCACGACGCCGAGGTGCTGGTGACCAGCTATGATGAGGTGACGGAAGCGGTGATCGCCGCCTGCCCGCGTTTACAGGTGATCGCCTGCACGCGCGCCAATCCGGTGAACATCGATACCAAAGCCGCCCAGGCGCGCGGTATCCGCGTGCTCTATACGCCGGGGCGCAACGCCGACGCCGCCGCCGAGCTGACGCTGGGGCTGATGCTGAGCCTGGCGCGGCATATTCCGCAATCGCACGCGGCGCTAAAGCGCGGCGAATTTACCCACGCCGAGAACGCCGCGCAGGCCACCCAGAGCGGGCTGCGCCGCGATGTGGTGTGGGACGTCAGTCCGCAAAGCCCCTATGAAGTGTTTAAAGGCAGCGAGCTGCGCAACAAAACCCTGGGGCTGATCGGTTACGGTAATATTGGCCGCCGGGTGGCGCGTATCGCCCGCGCCTTTGGCATGGCGGTACTGGTGGTGGACCCGTTTGTCGCCGCCGAAGATATCAACGAACCGGGTTTGCAGAAAACGACGCTTGAAGGGCTATTCCGCGAGGCGGATATCGTGAGCCTGCATCTGAGCAGCGGCCCGCACAGCGATGGGTTGGTGAACGCGCAGCTGTTGAATAGCATGAAGCCGGGCGCGCTATTGATTAATACCTCGCGCGCGGCGGTGGTGGACGAAGAAGCGCTGATTCACGCGCTGCGCCACGGCCCGCTGGGCGGCGCGGCGCTGGATGTCTACCATCGCGAGCCGCTGTGGCGCGACCATCCGTTTGTCACCGAGTTTGATAACGTGATTATTACTCCGCATATCGCCGGGGCGACCCGGGAGAGCATTGCTAAGCATACGGCGATGATTGCCGCCGACCTCCAGCGCTATGTCGCCGGAGAGCCGCTGCTCTATCAGTGGCGTTAAGCCGCGCTTGCCGCCGCGCAATGCGGCGGCGAAGCTTGTTATCCGCGACGGTGGGTCGCCATAAATGCCTGCGTATGCTGCCAGTCCACCACGCCGGCATCCGATCCCATCCCGGTCGCCACCAGCGCGGCGACGGCGGAAGCCACCTCGCACGCCGCTTTGACGCTTAACCCCCGGGCCAGCGCGGCAATAAAGCCGCCGCAGTAGCTGTCGCCGCAGCCGGTGGTATCTACGGCATCGACCCGGTACGGCGCGATATGCTCGACGGCGCCATCGCGGGTCAGCAGCCAGGAGCCGTTCTCGCCGTCCTTCAGAATGCAGGTTCCGACGCCAAGCGCAAAGAAAAAGCGGGCGATCGCTTCCGGCTGGGTCTCCCCGGAGAGATACGCCGCTTCTTCAAGGGAAGGCATAAAGTAGTCCACCGACGGCAGCAGCGGGCGCAGCAGATCCAGGGTGCGCGCGTCGGGGGCGATTAAATCAAAGCTGGTGGTGACGCCGCGGGCTTTCGCCGCCTGTAACAGCAGCGCGCTTTGCCCACTGTCCATCGCCGCCAGCAGGCCGCTGCCGCCGTGGTGCAGAAAGCGGCAATCAAGGATCGCGTCAAACTCCTCTTCGCCGACGAAAAGGGCATCGGAGGCCCCCCGACAGTGCAGTGCCGGGCGCTCGCCGTTGGGGCGGATGGGCAGGATCGTCGCCGATGTTTCCTGCTGCGCGGTGCGCTGGATCAGCGAGCAGTCGATCCCCAGGCGCGCGTAGCTGGCGAGGATAAAATCGGCTTTTTCATCTTTGCCGAGGCAGGCCACCGCGGCGGTGCGAATGCCCAGCTTCGCGGCGTTAATATTGGCCCCGGCGGCGGTTCCTGCGGGGTTAAGGCGGATTTGTTCGATAAAGGCTACCCCGCCGCGCGGCGGGATGTCGATAACCGGACGACCGGCGATATCAAGAATAGTCAGGCCGACAAAGACGGCGTCAAAGGTTGCCATGAGAGCTCCGCTTAACGATGGGTCTGGCGCAGACGCGCCTGCCAGAAGGAGAGGGCCAGCGCCACCACCAGAATCACGCCAACCAGCGCGTCTTTCACCAGGTAGTTCAGCCCCATCAGGTTCAGGCCGTTATCGATGATCGCCAGAAATAGCACCCCGCCGAGGGTGCCGGCGATGCTGACCCGACCCAGCCGGTTGAAGGCGGTGCCGATAAAGACCGCGGCGATGGCGTCCATCAGGTAGGCCTGGCCGGCCAGCGGCGTAAACTGGCGCAAGTTGGCGGAGAGAATGACGCCGCCGACGGCGCACAGCGCGGAGGCCGCCACCAGCACCCATAGCATGGTCCGGCGATCGCGGATCCCGGCGATCCGCGCCGCTTCGCCGTTCTGGCCAATAGCGCGTACGTATTTGCCGAACAGCGTGCGTTCGGTCATCAGCCAGGCCGCCAGCCACAGCGCCAGCACAATCACCACCGGCGTTGGAATACCGGCGATATTGCCGACCGCCAGATCGTGATACTCCGGCGCCATCCGGCGGTAGGAGATAGAGCCGCCGCCGTCGGTATAGATGCGTTCGGCGCTGCTGGCGATAAACCAGGTGCCGAGGGTGGCGAGGAACGGGCGAATCTGGCAGACCAGGATCAGGAAGGCGTTCAGCAGGCCGATAATCACCCCGCCGAGCAGCGCGCAGCCCACCGCCGCCTGCCACGGCAGGTGCCAGGTTTTGAGCGCCACCAGCGCAAAGGCGGCGCCGAAATCAAGCGCGACGCCGACGGAGAGGTCAATCGCCCCGGCGCTAACGATAAGGGTCATCGCCATCGCCACGATCAACAAAATCGCGCTGCCCTGCAGCAGATTGGCCCAGTTATCGAAGGTCAAAAATACCGGGTTCGCCCAGCCGAACAGGGCAATCGCCAGCAGGGTAATCCCGCCGAATCCCGCCCGGGAAAGCCACGCCAGCGGGCTGCTGCCGGTTTGACTCGTTGATGGGGTCTTGAGCGTCATCTGGCTCATCAGTTGCCTCCTTTATGTCTGACCGCCGACGCCGCCAGCACCACGAGGATCAGGCCGCCTTTGATCGCGCCCATCCAGAAAATATTCACCCCCAGCAGGCCGAGCCCGTTCGAGAGCGCATTGACCAGTACCGCGCCGAGCAGCGCCCCCCAGATGGTGACCACCCGACGCCGCGAAAACGCCGCGCCGATAAAAGTGGCGAGGACGGTTTCCAGCAGCAGCGGCGTCGCCGTGCCGCTGCTGCTGCCGGAGCCCTGGCTGAGCAGCGGCAAAATCGCCAGGCCGGCGGCGATGCCCGCCAGCAGCCAGACGATAATGGTCAAACGGCGGACGTTGAGCCCGCTCATCTGCGCCATATCGCGGTTACCGCCCACCGCCTGTAAATGCTGGCCGAAGCGGGAGTGGTGGAGCAAAAACTGAAACAACGCGAAGACTGCCAGCAGATAGAGCAGCGGCAAGGGAATGCCGAAAAGATCGTTATCGCGAAAGGCCACCATCAGCGGGTCGTTTACCGCGATGCGCCGCTGTCCGGTCAGCAGGTCGGTCAGTCCGGTGAAGGCCACCGAGGTTGACAGGGTCGCCAGCAGCGGCGGCAGACCCGCCGCCAGCACCAGCGTAGCGTTGACCGCGCCGCAGGCCAGGCTCACGGCAATCAGCAGTAAAAACAGCGCCAGGTAAGGGGTGTTCCACTCGGCCATGCCGAGGCTGAGCAGCGCGACGCCGAGCACCGCGATGGCGGGCAGCGACAGGTCGATGCCGCCGGAGACCACATCATCGCCGCCGACGGCAATCACGCAGACCAGGCCAAAGCAGAGGATCGCCAGCGGCACGCTCTGCACCAGCATCATGCTGATATTTTGCCAGCTTAAAAAGAAAGGCGACTGCAGGCTGAGCCAGACCAGCAGCGCAAAAAAGAGAATCAGGGGAAATTTTTCGATAAGCGTCGTGATGCCCGGAAGGGGGCGGCGCTGGATACCTGCACTCATACCTGTTGTTCCTGTCCACCGTTAATCGTCACCAGCAGCGCGTCCAGCGTCAGCCCGCGGGTCGGGAGGTTGGCCACCAGCTCGCCGCGCCACATCACCAGGATGCGGTCGCAAAGGCCCAGCAGCTCCGGCGCGTCGCTGGATGAGACCAGCACGCCGCGACCGCGATCCGCCAGCTCGCGGGTACGCTGATAGATATCGCTGCGCGCGCCGATATCCACCCCGAGGGTGGGTTCATCGAGAATGAAAAGCCGCGCATCGGTGCCCAGCCAGCGGGCGAGAATCGCCTTTTGCTGGTTGCCGCCGCTCATAAAACGTACCGGCAGTTCCGGACGGCCGGGGCGGATGGCGAGCTGTTCGATCCAGCCGCGCGCTTTATCCAGCGCTTTGCCGCGATGCTCCCAGCCGAAAGTGGCGGTTTCCGGTAGCGAAGCCAGATTGATATTGTCGGCGGTGGAGAAGGGGAGAATCAGCCCCTGATGGCGACGGTCGCGCGGCACCAGCGCCAGTCCGGCGCGGGTCGCCTGATACGGCGTCCGCAGCCGCTTCGCCTGGCCGTCGATGCTTATCGTGCCGCTGCGGGGGCGGCGCAGCCCGTAAAGCAGATCGACCAGCACGTCGCGCCCGGCGCCCAGCAGCCCGGCGACGCCGACGATCTCTCCCGGCTGAATATCAAAGCTAATATCGTGCAGCTGCTGACCGTCGCTGAGATGGCGAACCGACAGCACCGGCGCGGCGGCATCGACCTGATGCGCGCTGCTCTGGCGAGGGGTATAGAGCTGTTCAATGTCGCGACCGACCATCATTTTAATCAGCGCGTCGGTATTCTGCAGGAGGTCCCGGTCGGGATAGCCGACGACCTCGCCGTTACGCAGCACCGTACCGCGATCGCAAAGGGCGGCGATTTCGTTGAGATAGTGGGAAATATAGAGGATCGCGATCCCCTGCTCGCGAAGGCGCAGAATCGCTGAGGAGACCAGGCTGGCTTCCTGCGCCTCCAGCGGCGCGGTGGGCTCATCGAAGACCACCAGCTTTGCCGCGCCGTCGATCAGCGCCCTGGCGATTTGCACCAGCTTGCGCTCGGCGAGACTGAGGTCGCGGATCAGGCGGCGGGGATTGATGTCCAACTGCCAGCTGTCGCGAAAAAACGCCTGGGTGGCGGCGTTCATTCGCCGTCGGTCCAGCGCCCCCCAGCGGGTGCGATACTCCTGGCCGAGGAACACCGATTCCGCCACGGTAAAGTGCGGGATCAGGTTGAGCTCCTGGTGAATAACGCGGATGCCCAGCGCTTCAATCGCTGCGGGATTGCCGAGCGGCAGCGGCGCGCCGTCCAGCGTGGCGTTGCCGCTATCGGCCCGGTAGACGCCAGCGAGGATTTTTATCAGCGTCGATTTTCCCGCGCCGTTCTCACCGATCAGGCCGTGAATTTCACCGGGGTTCAGAAGCAGCGTGACCGCATTTAATGCAGTCACGTTGGCAAAGCTTTTGCTGATCTGGTTCATCGCCAGGCCAGCGGCGGGGTTCGTCCCGCCGGAGGATTGAGTGATCACTGCAGTTCGCCATATCCCAGCTGTTTGTAGACCGCTTTCGCCTCCTGCGGGCCTTTCACCGGGACTACCGGAATAAAGGTTTGCAGCGGCAGCTTCTGTTTGTCGAAGTAGCGCGCGACGTTATCGGCGGAGGTCTGGCCAATCAGGTGCGGCTGCTGGGCGACGTTGGCGACGAACGGACTGCCCGGTTCGGCCATGATCTCCAGGGTTTCCGGACCGGCGTCGATGGCGGTGACTTTCACGTCTTTATCGCGTCCGGTCTCTTCCAGCGCCTGGACAATACCGATTGCCGGCTGATCCCAGCAGGCCACGTGAATTGCGTCGAGCTTACCTTTCGGGTACTGGCTCAGCAGTTCGAGGGTTTTCTTCCGCGCGTCTTCCGGGGAGTTGGCAAACTGTTCGGCCAGCTCCGGCTGAATAATATGAATATCCGGGTAATCTTTAAGGACATATTTCCACTGGTCGTAACGAATGCCGCAAATACGCAGGGAGCTGGAGAATGCGTTAAATACCGCGACGTTGCCTTTGCCGCCCAGCTCATCGGCCATATAACGACCAATGGTTGACCCTAAAGTGTAGTTATCTGAGGTGGTGTTATTGACCGAATATTTCGAAACGTGGTCTACGGTAAATACCGGAATGCCGGCATCGCGTAGCGCTTTGAATTTAGGCTCAACGGCGCTGTCGCCCAGAATGCTAATTACCGCATCAACCTTACGCGACAGTAAAATATCGTGGTTATTCGCATGAACCTGGTTATCGCGGCCGCCGTCGACGCCGATCGCTTTACCACCCAGTTTCTCTACCTCTTCGGTCGCACCCTTATAGGCTTCACGATCCCAGAAGTGCTGCGTGCCGACCACGGCGACGCCGATGGTTTTTCCCTGAAGCGATAACGCCTCTGCCGCCAGAGCGTTAACGGAGGCAAGCGAGAGCAGGCCCAGCGCGATGGGCAATAATTTCATTTTCTGCGACATTGTTATTATGGTCCTGTGATGGAGGTGGCTGCGGAGCAGTAGCATGACAATAACCGCTACGCAACCTCAAATACAAAATATGTCTAAGTTATATCAACAATGTTATATCGCAGATTTGCCTGAGGAAAACTTAAATTTGTCATCGGCAACCTGAAAATATTTCATGATGCGACTTTATCCATTTTTATTTTGTGGGTTTAATTTGCTTGCCAGTATTATTTATTCAAAACACTATTGCTGCTTAATTATTATTAATGTGGCTCTTTAATATATCGCTTTATGCAATAACCTTGAGTCATTCTTAATGGATAATGCCTTTGATGCAGTGGATTGTATGGCTGCCGATGTTTTATTTTTATTGTTCCGGCGATTTATTATAGCGACCATTATCGGGTGACAAACAACAGGCACTATGAAAAAACAACATAATCTGACCGTGATGCACTGGGGGACCTGGCAGGTCCAGGCCCGTGACGGCAACATTGAGGCGGTGACGCCGGTGCCGTGGGATAAAAATCCCTCACCTATTGGGCAGTCGCTCCCGGATGCGGTCACCAGCAAGACGCGCATTCGCCGTCCGGCGGTGCGCGCCGGCTATCTGCAAAATGGCCCGGCTTCCCGCGAGGGGCGCGGTAAAGAGCCGTTTGTGGAGGTGAGCTGGGAGGTGGCGCTCGATCTGCTGGCGCGTGAACTGAATTCGGTCAAAGCGCGCTGCGGCAATGAAGCGATTTTCGGCGGTTCCTACGGCTGGGCCAGCGCCGGGCGTTTCCATCACGCGCAAAGCCAATTGCATCGCTTCCTTAAGTGCTTTGGCGGCTATACCGCCAGCACCAATACCTACAGCAGCGCGGCGGGCGAGCGCATCCTGCCGCATATACTCGGTCCGCTGAGCCCGCTGCACCGCCAGCATACCCACTTTTCCGAGCTGGCGCGCGAGTGTCAGCTGTTCGTCGCATTCGGCGGCCTGCCGCTGCGTAATGCGCAGGTCAACGGCGGCGGCGCCAACGATCATATGCTGAAATACTGGCTGGAAAAGATGCAGGAGCAGGGGACGCGCTTTATCAATATCAGCCCGGTGCGCAATGACCTGAGCGCCGTGGAGAGCGCAGAGTGGCTTGCGGTTCGTCCGGGGACCGACACCGCGCTGCTGCTGGCGCTCTGCTACGTGCTGATTACTGAATCCCTCTACGACAGCGCTTTTGTCGCCAGCCATACCGTGGGCTTCGCGCCTTATCGCGCCTACCTGATGGGGGAGCGCGATGGCGTCGCAAAAACGCCGGAATGGGCGGCGGCGATAACCGGTATTGAGGCGCAGCGAATTGCCGCGCTGGCGCGCGAGATGGCGAGCCTGAGCACGATGGTCAATATCTCGTGGTCGATTCAGCGGGCGCGCCAGGGCGAGCAGGCCTACTGGGCGACGGTGGCGCTCACCGCGCTGCTGGGGCAAATCGGTACGCCGGGTGGCGGATTAGGATTTGGCTACGCCTGTACTAATCTGGCTGGGGCGGCGCGGAAGGCCTTTTCCGGGCCGCGTCTTCCGGCCGGGGATAACGCCGTGAACAGTGTGATTCCGGTGGCGCGTCTTTCCGATATGCTGCTGCATCCGGGCGAAGCGTACGAGTTTGACGGCCAGCATCTGCGCTACCCCGATATTCGTCTCGTCTACTGGGCGGGCGGCAATGCGTTTCATCATCATCAGGATCTTAACCGCCTGTGCGAAGCCTGGCGGCGGCCGGAAACGGTAGTGGTACATGAGCAGTTCTGGACCGCGCAGGCCAAATTTTCCGATATCGTTTTGCCGGCCACCACTTCGCTGGAGCGGGAAGATATCGGCAGCGGCGGTCACGATGGCTTTATGATCGCCATGAGCGCGCAGATCCCGCCGGTGGGCGAAGCGCGCGATGATTACGCCATCTTCTGCGATCTCGCCGAACGGCTGGGGTTCGCTGAGCGTTTTAGCGAGGGGCGCGACGCCGGGCAGTGGCTGCGGCAAATCTACGAAGCGTCGCGGCCGCGCGCGCAGGAAGAAGGGATCGCGTTGCCGTCGTTTGAGGCGTTCTGGCAGCAGGGAGTGCTGGAGTATAGCGCGCCGGAGAAACCGCAGGTCTTTCTGGCGGATTTTCGCGCCGACCCGCAGCGCTATCCGCTCGCCACGCCGTCCGGCAAGATTGAGCTTTTTTCAGCAACCATCGCCGGATTTGGCTATCGCGAGTGCCCAGGCCACCCGTGGTGGGATGAGCAGGAGGCGCAGCGGCAGCGGCAGGAAGCGGCGCGCTGGCCGCTGCACCTGCTCTCCAGCCAGCCGCGCACCCGTCTGCATAGCCAGTACGATCACGGCAGCGTGAGCCGGGCGACGAAAATTGAGGGACGCGAACCGCTGTGGATGCACCCGCAGGATGCGCAGGCGCGGGATATCCGCGAAGGCAGCGTGGTCAAGGTTTATAACGCCCGCGGCGCGATTCTCGCCGGCGTGCACCTGAGCGAGCAGATTTTGCCGGGGGTGGTGCAGATGTCGACCGGCGCCTGGTACGATCCGTTGGATCCGAATGAAAAGGGATCGCTGGATAAGCACGGTAATCCCAACGTGCTCACCGAGGATCGCGGCAGTTCGCGCCTGGGGCAGGGCTGTAGCGCCCAGAGCTGCTGGGTGGAAATTGAGCCATGGCGCGAGGCGCTGCCGCCGGTGACCGCTTTCGATCCGCCGAGGTTTATTGGCGCTTAGGCGCAGGGAATCGCCGGGCGATAGCTGGCCGCCTTGCCCGGCCTACAGGATCATCGCCGTCTGCGGGTCGGCTAGCCCGGACAGGCGCGCCACGCGCGGCCTCCGGGAAAACGCCATGAGAGTGGTGATAAGCCTGTTCACCCGTTGAGTCGCGGCATTACGCCAGCCGCGGGTAGGCGCTGGCGATATCGTCCCCGGTAAACTGGGCAATCCAGCCTTCCGGGTTGTCGAAGATGCGGATGGCGGTGAAGTTGGGCTCAGAACCCATATCAAACCAGTGCGGCGTATGCGCGGGAACCGAAATCAGGTCGTTCTTCTCACACAGGACCTGGAACACCTCATCGCCAATATGCAGGCAAAACAGACCGGCTCCCTCGACGAAGAAGCGCACTTCGTCTTCCCCGTGGGTATGCTCGTTGAGAAACTTTTCCCGCAGCGCCTCTTTTTGCGGATTATCCGCGCGCAGGCTGATCACGTCCCAGCTCTGATAGCCTTTCTCTGCCACCAGCTTATCAATCGCATGCTGATAGGCGGCAATAACCGTTTCTGCGGTTGGCGCCGCGCCTAAATCACGGTCGGCCTGCCAGCGCTCAAAACGGACGCCTTTGGCGTTGAGCTGCTGCTGGATCTCTTCGGCGTTAGTGCTGTGCCAGAGCGAGTTTTGCGGGTCTTTCACGGAAAAAATGGTTAATGCGCTCATGCTGGGATCTGCTCCGGATGAATATCGTCAAAACGCTGAACCTGCGGATGGTGGCTGGCCGGGTCGCGGTCGCCGCGCACCAGCTGTAGGGTGCGGAAACCGGCCTCTTCCGCGGCATCCAGCTCCTGATGAATATCGGACAGGAACAGGATGGCGGCAGGAGGCTGTCCCAGCTGCTCAGCAATGTTGCGGTAGGACTGCGCTTCACGCTTGGCGCCTACCAGGGTATCGAAATAGCCGTTGAACAGATGAGTAATATCACCTTCATCGCTGTAGCCAAATAACAATTTCTGCGCAGCAACGGAGCCTGAGGAATATACATATAAATCAATACCCTGTGACTTCCATTTTTCCAGCGCCGGCAGAACATCCGGATACAGGTGGCCGGTAAAGTCGCCATGAACGTAGCCATCGCGCCAGATAATGCCCTGCAGCGCCTTGAGGGCGGTCGATTTGCGGTCTTCATCCATAAAGGCGAAGAGGGTAGCAATAAGTTCTTCGGCGCCAGCCGCCGGCTGGGCGATCTCTTCGCGCAGGTTATCGAGAATGGTCTTCACCGGCTCGACAAACTGCTGAGCGGTAACGAAACCGGCCAGGCGTTCGCGGGCGTACGGGAACAGAACGTTGTGGACGAAGCGAATGTCGCTGGTGGTGCCTTCAATATCGGTCACGATAGCGCGGATCATGAGTTCTCCAGAGTGAACGGTAGGTCGTGCTGACGGTGGCGTTGTGTTGATAGCGGTTTTTCAATCATAAGCGAAATAACGTTATCATTTAGACGTCTAAGCGTCTTGATTGCCAAATATTAACATCGTGTTATAGTGGCTTCAACAACAGCATCACAAACGGTACAAAAAGAATGAGCAATAAGCCACTGATTCCTGAGAGTAAACTCCCCTCACTGGGCACGACCATTTTTAGCCAAATGAGCGCCCTGGCCCAGCAGCATCAGGCGATTAACCTGTCGCAGGGGTTTCCGGATTTCGACGGCCCACGCTATCTGCAGGAGCGACTGGCATATCATGTGGCGCAGGGGGCCAATCAGTATGCGCCGATGACCGGCGTGGCCGCGCTGCGCGAAGCCATCGTCGATAAAACCGAAGAGCTGTACGGCTACCGTCCCGATGCCAACAGCGACGTGACCGTGACCGCCGGAGCGACGGAAGCGCTGTATGCGGCGATTACCGCCCTGGTGCGCGCCGGCGACGAGGTTATCTGCTTTGACCCAAGCTACGATAGCTATGCCCCGGCGATTGAGCTGTCGGGCGGCGTGCTGAAGCGTATTGCCCTCCAGCCGCCACATTTTCGCGTTGACTGGCAGCAGTTCGCCGCGAGCCTCAGCGACAAAACCCGACTGGTTATCCTCAATACGCCGCACAACCCGTCAGCAACGGTGTGGCTGCGTGAAGATTTTGCCGCGCTATGGCAGGCGATTGCCGATCGTGAAATCTACGTGCTTAGCGATGAAGTTTATGAACATATCTGCTTTGCCGCCGAAGGCCATGCCAGCGTGCTGGCGCATCCGCAGCTGCGCGAACGGGCGGTAGCGGTTTCTTCATTTGGCAAAACCTTTCATATGACCGGCTGGAAGGTTGGCTACTGCGTGGCGCCTGCCGCCATTAGCGGCGAGCTGCGGAAAGTGCATCAGTATCTGACTTTTGCCGTCAATACGCCCGCGCAGCTGGCGATTGCCGATATGCTGCGTCGCGAACCGGAGCATTACCGGCAGCTTCCGGCGTTTTACCGCGAGCGGCGGGATCTGTTTATTGATGCGCTGCGTTCCAGCCGCCTGGAAATTTTGCCCTGCGAAGGGACCTACTTCCTGCTGGCGGACTATAGCGCCGTCTCGGATCTGGATGATGTCAGCTTCTGCCGCTGGATAACCACTGAAATCGGCGTCGCGGCGATCCCGCTGTCGGTGTTCTGCGCCGATCCGTTCCCGCATAAGCTGATACGCCTGTGCTTTGCCAAACAGCCAGCAACGCTGCTGGCTGCGGCGGAACGTTTGTGTCGTCTGTAGTTATTTAACGGTCCACGCCTGAGAAAATTGACGGTCGCCGAACATCTCCACCAGACCGTTGATTTGCTTCAGGCGCAATACTTCGTCTGAATCCATACCTAACTCTTTGCCGATTTTCGCGTCGGACCAGCCGAGATGCGTCAGTTCCTGGACAATTTCCGACATCGCATGAATCTGATGCCGCCCCCGCGCCCGGTTGTGGCGAATGGTCGCGGCCATCAGAGAATCACGCTTAGCGCCGTTATTGTCCAGGCAGGCGATGGGCAGATAGCCTTTCAGCCGTTTTTTCAGCGCCGCTTTGCCGCTGGCCAGCTCATGGCGATGAAAACCATCGATAATGGCGTAGCGCTCATGCTCCTGTTTCAACACCACCACGGGTTGCGTGAAGCCGTCCGTTTCCAGCGAGGTGAACAACAGGCGCTTTTCTGGCGGCGCAAGGTTATTTGGGTTGTAATCATTAGGCAAAACGTTTTCCTGTTTGACCCACAGTACGCAATCAACCGGTTGTGATTTGAAGGGGCTATATTTATGCAGAGTCTGGCGGAAGGCGTTAAGCGCAGTAATCTTTTCCTCTTCATCTTCCAGCGATTGCAGATAGCGTTCAATAGCCTGGATTAATTGTCGTTGCATAGTATTCCCCATTGCTGGCGCTTCTTATTCATACGTTCGCGATAGCGTTTATATTGATGAGATTTGGTCGGACTAAAAGAGAGCTGGCGGCACCAGTAATCATTGTTCAGGAGAACTTTGCAGATGCGCCGCCATGAGGGGATATCTTTGGAGCCAATATCCGCCGGTTGGGTATCCGGAATATCCGCCATTCCCCGCCTCTGGTACCAGTGCAGATAAACAGCGATTTTATTGCGATAGTGTTCCGCCGTTTTCTCCGGCATGCTATCGAGCAAGAACAGGGCATAGCTTTTCCACGTGTGGTGCTCCGGCTTATCCAGCTTCCGATGACCGTAGAACTGATTATCGTGACCGGCATAGACCCCGCCGCAGTGGACGCCGCTGACGCGCTGGCACATGGCAGCCCAGCGTTCAGGCTCCAGCACATGGTAGAGCCACAGCCCCTGGCGCTGTTCCGGGCCAAAGGGTTCGCAAATACGCATATAGCGCAGCGGAACGCCCGCCTGATACATCAAGTTATAGAGCGGGTTATAGGACAGGCCGCTTTTACCAAACCAGGTCCAGATATCGGCGGTTTTCCAGTCGTAGATAGGATAGATGTACCACGCGTGACCGCCCGGCGCTGAGGTGGTCCAGGGTTTATCGTCGGCAAAGCGAAGCTTACGCTGCGAGGAGATGGCGATAAACCGATTAAGCGATTCATCGGCGCGGATGCCGACCATAACCGCCGCGGGACGGTTTTGCGAAAACCAATCGGCAAATTCGCGGACGAACGTTTCAAAGCTCATACCCGATTGATAAAACGGGAAATAGCCGGGATCGGTAATCGCATCTTTCGGCGGTTGGCGCACCCAGTTCGCACCGGGTTCCCAGCACTGCCATTCGGGGTTATATTGGGTCAGCGAGTTTTGCGTGGTGAGGGGCAACGCCACCCAGAAAAATTGCTCAATAACGTCGCGATACTCTTCGCGCATCCTTTCGCAATGCGCAATGGTGTAGGAAAACTGCGCTTCCCAATCAACAAACAGGACGCAAATCTTTTTGCCTGTATGGCGGGCATGCTGCGCCGTGAGATGCAGCATGGTTGTTGAATCTTTACCGCCAGAAAAAGAGACGCAAATACGGGAGAAGTTTTCCATTACCCACTCTATTCTTTGCTGGCTAGCCTGCAGAACGGACTCTGGTAATGGAAGTTTTATAAAAGACACAGCCATTATTCCTTTAATGCGAAAGATACTTTTTACTTATATCATACTCTTTTTGTAATCAAGAGGTTGGTTATTATTCATCAATTTAATGAAATTATTTTAATTATTCGATGGCGTTATTTCTTTCGAAGTCATCGATAAATTTTGCAAACTTTGGATCGTCTATATTTACCCGGTTGTAAATCATGTAAATGTTGATGGCGGGGATCTTAAACGGCGCCTCTATAATTTTAAACTTATTTTGAAAGCTAATGTATTCTAAAATACAGGTCGGCACAAAACCGATTAAATCAGTTTGTTGAATAACATTAAGTATGGCAGTGTATGAATCGCTACTGAAAGCGATTTTTCTATCAGCAAGAATGCCGGCAGCCTGGTTCTGAAAGGATTTAGTTCCCTGATCGTTAGACAGGTAATAAGTAAATCGTTCCTGCAGTATGGCCTTCGTCGTGGTCAGTGATGCCAGCCTGGGATGGTTTTCATTACACACCAGCGAAATGTCCATTTCCTGGATGCGTTTACAGACGGTGGCTCGCGATGACAGCGGCAGAGTGCTGAATACCAGGTCGGCTTTACGGTAGGATAACAAGCTTTCTACCGACTCTCCTGATGCCAGCAGATCGTGATGCTCAACGTACAGGTTTGAATCATTTAATAACATATGAAGCAAATTGGTTGTTTTAGGGGTAATAAAAAGCTGCGGGGCATAAACCACAAGACGTTTCTTTAATTCAGAACGATTGGTCAGATAAATAGTTTGTTCTAATTGATTTAGATTTTTTTCAAGATGATGATGCAGATTAACGCCTACCGTAGTCGGCGTTATCCCTTTACCTGAACGAACGAATAGCGGGTCATTGAGCTGGTTACGTAGACGCTGGAGAGATTGACTGACGGCAGAGGGGGTAATAAATAGCGTTTCCGCCGCTTTACTGATGCTTAAGTGCTGGTAAATACATTCAAAAATAACGAGTAGGTTCAGATCGAATTTCTTGAGATCGTAAAGATTAGCCATTTTCAACGTCCTGTTAAGCTGGCGGTAAGAAAAATAGATTATTATATGGTCGCATCATATTTGCTGGGTGAATATTTGTTTCTTATTATTTATTACTCGCGTCGTCATTAAGTTTATCTAAATATATACCACCGTCGTACATTCCGCCAGATCCTTTTGTTTACCGCAACGCCTAAGGCTGAAGGGCGTTTATGAAGTCTGACTTTACCTCCTTCATAATCTGTAGTTTTTCTTTATCTGCGGCCTAATCGCGTGTTGAAGCCTATTTTCGTTATCATAGGGTCAATTACCGTTATGACGTTGACGCCGGTATCGTTTATCAACCGATGAGGGTCATTAAGGCGCTTCCTATGTGCCGGCCGGGAGGAAGCTCATCGCGGAAGCCGGGGATTCAGATCCGTATGAACAGGGGGCAATTTAGTGAAGACCTGTAAAATCAATGATAAAAGCCAGGGCTGCGGTAAAACCTATTACAGCCATAGGTAAGACCTGAAGACGCATGGATTGCCCTTTCGTTCAGCGGGTGATGTAATCGCTGAGCTATTACATTAAGGTGTAGAGCGCAACACATTGCCAGCTACTGGCGCTGAACCTACCTGCGGGTGTTTCAGGTAACGGGGCCGCCTGCGAGGGCGGCCTTTTTACTTTTCAGCGCATATCATGCGAAACGCGGCAGAAGTTTGCCATCGCGTTGACAGGTTCACAAAGTTGTCTTGTTCCGGTTGTTAGATAACGCTTATTGATTCGATAATGCAAACGCATTGGTCGAGTCAGGAAAAATTCGTTAACTTAGACCTCAACGAAAACACGGAGGAAGTATAGATGTCCTTAATTAATACCAAAATCAAACCTTTCAAAAACCAGGCGTTCAAAAACGGTGAATTCATCGAAGTAACCGAGAAAGATACCGAAGGCCGCTGGAGCGTCTTCTTCTTCTACCCGGCTGACTTCACTTTCGTTTGCCCGACCGAACTGGGCGACGTCGCAGACCATTACGAAGAACTGCAGAAGCTGGGCGTAGACGTGTACTCCGTCTCTACCGACACCCACTTCACCCACAAAGCGTGGCACAGCAGCTCTGAAACCATCGCCAAAATCAAATACGCGATGATCGGCGACCCGACTGGCGCCCTGACCCGTAACTTCGACAACATGCGTGAAGATGAAGGTCTGGCAGATCGCGCCACCTTCGTTGTTGACCCGCAGGGTGTTATCCAGGCTATCGAAGTTACCGCTGAAGGTATCGGCCGCGACGCGTCTGACCTGCTGCGCAAAATCAAAGCAGCTCAGTACGTAGCTTCTCACCCAGGCGAAGTTTGCCCGGCTAAGTGGAAAGAAGGCGAAGCGACTCTGGCTCCATCCCTGGACCTGGTCGGCAAAATCTAAATTTCCATCGTCTTTCACGCCATAGCTGCGTTGGCGTCGCCTGCTCACCCCGGTCGCTTACTTCAGTAAGCTCCCGGGGATTCTCAGGCTCGCCGCCTTGCTCTGACGCGAAATAGTTTGGAAATTATTTCAGTCATGGGCGCACCGGCGCCCGTTTTATTCCAACACCATGATGCAAGCGTATTCAGGCTGCCTGGACGAGGCCGCTTGCATGATGATGTTTTAAGCCCAGGAGATAAAAATGCTCGACACCAACATGAAAACCCAGCTCAAGGCTTACCTTGAGAAGCTGACTAAACCTGTTGAGCTGATTGCCACGCTGGATGACGGCGCTAAATCGGCAGAAATCAGGGAACTGCTGGCTGAAATTGCTGAACTCTCAGATAAAGTCACCTTCAAAGAAGATAACGGCCTGGCGGTGCGTAAGCCGTCATTCCTGATTACCAACCCCGGCTCCAGCCAGGGACCGCGCTTTGCCGGCTCTCCGCTGGGACATGAATTCACCTCTTTGGTTCTGGCTCTGCTGTGGACCGGCGGTCATCCGTCAAAAGAAGCCCAGACCCTGCTGGAGCAGATCCGCAATATCGACGGCGATTTTGAATTCGAAACCTACTATTCGCTTTCATGCCATAACTGCCCGGATGTGGTTCAGGCGCTGAACCTGATGGCGGTACTGAACCCGCGCATCAAGCACACGGCGATTGACGGCGGAACGTATCAAAATGAAATCACCGAACGCAACGTGATGGGCGTACCGGCGGTATTTATGAACGGTAAGGAATTTGGTCAGGGCCGCATGACGCTGACTGAAATCGTGGCTAAAGTGGATACCGGTGCGGAAAAACGTGCGGCGGAAGAGCTGAATAAACGTGAAGCCTACGATGTTTTAATCGTCGGTTCCGGCCCGTCCGGCGCAGCTGCAGCCGTTTACTCCGCGCGCAAAGGCATTCGTACCGGCCTGATGGGCGAGCGTTTTGGCGGCCAGGTGCTGGATACCGTGGATATCGAAAACTATATCTCAGTACCTAAAACGGAAGGCCAGAAACTGGCTGGCGCATTAAAAGCGCACGTTAGCGAATACGATGTTGATGTTATCGATTCCCAGAGCGCCTCAAAACTGATCCCTGCGGCGGTTGAAGGCGGTCTGCATCAGATTGAAACCGCCTCCGGCGCGGTGCTGAAAGCGCGCAGCGTGATCATTGCCACCGGCGCGAAATGGCGTAACATGAACGTGCCGGGTGAGGATCAGTATCGTACCAAGGGCGTAACCTACTGCCCGCACTGCGACGGCCCGCTGTTTAAAGGCAAGCGCGTGGCGGTGATCGGCGGCGGTAACTCCGGTGTGGAAGCGGCAATCGATCTGGCAGGCGTTGTTGAGCATGTTACTCTGCTGGAGTTCGCGCCGGAAATGAAGGCCGACCAGGTTCTGCAGGATAAAGTGCGTAGCCTGAAAAACGTCGATATCATCCTTAACGCGCAGACCACAGAAGTGGTGGGCGACGGCAGCAAAGTCACCGGCCTGCAGTACCGCGACCGGGTGAGCGGCGATGAACACCACGTGGCGCTGGCGGGGATCTTCGTTCAGATAGGTCTGCTGCCGAATACCAACTGGCTGGAAGGCGCGATTGAGCGCAACCGCATGGGTGAAATCATCATTGATGCGAAATGTGAAACCAACGTGAAGGGCGTTTTCGCCGCCGGCGACTGCACGACCGTTCCGTATAAACAGATCATTATCGCCACCGGCGAAGGTGCGAAGGCGTCGCTGAGCTCGTTCGATTACCTGATTCGCACTAAAACTGCATAATTCATAATAAAGTAAGACTCAACCTGCACAGTAAAGAGGCTACCCTTGGGTAGCCTCTTTTTTTTAGCTCGCTGGAGTTATCTGACCACCATCACCGGAATATGGGCATGACGAATCACGCTTGAGGCGTTGGAGCCCAGCAGGTGCGTGCTGATGGAAGGATTGCGGGAGCCAATCACGACCACATCGGCTTTTATTTCATTGGCCAGTTCATTGACCATATCGCGCACGTTGCCAAAGCGGACGTGCATTTTGATTCGCGACGGGTCAATGCTGAAATGTCCGGCCATCGTTTTCAGGCGCGTTTCTGCTTCGTGCTGCAAGTGCTCTTCAAAGCGGCGCAGGTCGGCGGTAAAACGACTCATCGTGAAGCTTGATGAGCCGGGTAGTACGTGGAGAAGATGGATAACCCCGTCCTGCTGGGCTAAAAACTCGGCATGGCGAACGGCTTTATCGCTTAACTCCATTTCAAAGACATCAACGGGCATAATGATTGTTTTATACATATGCATTCCTCCTTGTTCGTCTGCTTTTATATCAACACATTATAGGAAAGTATTGTGCCATTCAGGTCGCAAAATTGTCAGATCGGCTGGAGTGCGGCGTAAAAGTTTGTCAAATGAGAAGTGAAGAGTGAAAAGCTCAGAAAGAGGATGTAGATACATCCTCTGGATAAAGCGTGAAACGCCTCAGGCAGGAAGGGGGTTAACGGTGGAAATCGCCAGCGGCTTCCGGCTGATAGAGCAGTTCCAGCACTTCAAGGTGCGTTGAGGTGCCGCCCGGTAATTCCCAGTGGATCGCGCTGCCGACTTTTAATCCCAGCAGGGCGGCGCCAACCGGGGCCATAACCGATAGCTGAGTGGCGCTATCCGTTACCTGGGCCGGGAAAACCAGGGTGCGGATGCGCTCTTCGCCGGTTGTTAAATCGCGAAACCTGACCTGGCTATTCATGCTGACAACATCATGCGGCATGGCTTCAGGGGCCAGCATTTGCGCGCGGTCAAGCTCGTCATTTAGCGCGTCCGCGACCGGCGAGTTGGCGAAAGCCGGCTGTTCCAGCAGCCTGTCAATGCGCTCTGCGTCAAGTTCATTAATGATGATTGCGGGTCTGGTCATCTCATACTCCATGTTATCCAGGAACCTGTCCGTAAAAGAAAACCCTCACCGAAAATGGCAAGGGTTAATGTCCTCTCATCATACTGAGACTTGCTGGTGGTTTGAAGTGATTAAACGCACATTCATTAACGAACGATAGCTAAGTCGTATAAAACCTAGCCGGCTTTATCCAGCAGAAATTGCTTACCGCAGTTTCCCGGATGGGGCTGGGGTAAGAGTGAGTTAGCGGATAACGGGGCATTGATGGCCGCGGCTTTGATGGAGATTTGCATCTCTGTCAGATAGGCGGGGTTGCCGTTGCAGGTCAACTTGAACGCCTTAACGTTCTGTTTTCCATAGGCCTGAGCGACCGCGGCGTTGAAGTCATCCCGGCTAACGGTTTGCCCGTAATGTTTGGCCAGGAAAGCGCCAAGAGGCCCTTGCTTAATTTCGCCGTTCAGGCGCACCATGGCGCCGAAATAGTTGTCAGGATCAAACCCAAAGCAAACGCCATGCTTGGCGTATTCATAACGTTCAAGGCATGAGTTGCCGCCCGAACCCGGCATGACGCCGTTAAGTTTATTTGCCATTTCCAGCGATAGACCGGTTTCCGCCGCCCGACATTTTTGCCCGGCTTTCGCTTCAGGCATGTTGGGAACAGGGCGGGTCGCGCAGCCAAAACGCATCCAGCGGCGCTCGTCCACTCCGCGCGCGGCAATGGATTTTGGCAGGCTCGGCCACAGGCCGTGAACGGTGAGGAAATCGGCTTTATTGCTGAGTTCCTGCCGCAGGCGACACTCTTCCGGCTCGCCGCGGTTTCGGTCTTGCATACTTTGGCAGAACCCCGTTTGCCAGGAGAGAGCCAGCACGTAGCGGTCAAAATCACCGTATTGCGTGGCGATCAGCGGATCCGCGCTGACCTGGGCGGCGCTAAGCAAAAGGGCAATGGCGACGAAATCCTTCCTGAACATTTTTATTCCTGATGACGAATGGTCATTGATAACATTGCGTTATTAAAGCATAAAAAAGGCGCCAACAGGCGCCTTTTCACAGGGTTTCACCGTTAGCGGATTGCGCTGCCGGGAACCAGCACTTCGGTGGCGATAATCACCACTAACAAACCCACCAGAACCGGGACAGAGGTCCGTTTTACCACCTCAAACGGCGAAATTTTTGCCATCCCGGCGACGGCGACCACCACGCCGGATACCGGCGAAATGGTTCGGCCAAGATTAGACGCCTGCAGCATCGGAATCGAAAGATAAGCCGGATTGATACCGGAAGAGTGCGCCAGCTTCGGGATCATCTCAACGAAAGCATAGAAGGGGGCGTTACCTGAACCGGTGGTCATGGCCGCCAGCATGGTCAGAATGACCAGCACCAGCATCAGAATAATGCTGGCGGAGCCGAACGACGTGGCAACAGAAATCAGGCCGTTAATAAAGCCAATGGTACTCAGCCCCTGAGCAAAGACGCCGGCGGCAACCAGCAGCATCACCACTCCGGCAAACGCGTCAGCCATGCCGCGATACGCCGCCTCCAGGCCGTTAAACACATTTTTGGTGTTAAAGCCGCGGCAGAATTCCAGAACCGCCGCCAGCAGTATGCAGAGAACAAGAATAGTGATGATATGCAGCTCTGGGCCCCATTTGCCGTCGAAAATCAGTACTCCGATTATCGGGGTAAACGGCAAAATGGCGTAGAAGGCGGGAGCGGTGGTGGTTATCTCGTTTACATCGAGCATTTCATGGGCGACGTTTTCTTTTTTATCCAGGTAGCGCTGCCAGAAAAAGTGAGCGATCGCCATGCAGATAATGGCGACAATCGAGATAGGCAGCGTGGTTTTAAAGGCAAAGTCAATCAGCGGCATTTCGGCGGCCTTAGCGGCCAGCACGACATCGCCGGAGGTCGGGGACAGAATAATCGCCGCCGGAGAGGCGCAAATAGCGGCGGCGGCACCGCGGCTGATGCCAACGTTGACCATGACCGGGAACAGCGTCGCCATCAGCAGCACCCCCAGACCGGTTGCCGAGGAGACGGCCAGCGACATCAGGCAGGCAACGAAATAGGCGGCGATCATCAGTAGATAGGGTGAGTTAATGAAGCGCAGCGGTTTCGACGCCAGCTTCACCACCATGTCATTGGCGCCGATGTGCGTCATATAGGTCGCGAACCCGCAGAGCATCATGATCATCATGCCGAGGTCGCCGCCGCGGCTCATAAGCAGTATCTTGATATATTCAACAATATCGGTGGCGGAGTAACCGGTGCTCTTTGCGTCGCCAGGTAAAATTTTATGCCCCATTAGCGCACTGGCGATGAGTAATACTAAGCCACCGACGAACAGCACGCCGGTGGCGGAATAGCCTTTAATGATGTAGCGGGCGACGCCCACAATGACCACAATCCCAATCAGGATCTCTACTAGCGTAAGCATTCTTTTACCCCTAAACCATTAACCCAAAGAATCTGCTGATAAATAAAGCGAAGGAAAAATTAAGTGAGCGAATGTGCCTAAAAAACGGGCGAAACTCGCTGATGCAAATCAATAAATCGATGAGAATCTCTCTCTGACGGTACAAGGCCCGCATAGTTAAACGTCAGGCGAGGGGGATTTCAGATTTTTTGTACCGGGCAAATCAAGAGTTTGCCTAATTCCGTTAAGGTAGTATTAAGTTTATCTTTGCTATCTTACTCCGCTTTAAAAATGATACTGGTAAGAGAACGTGTTAATGCGACGTCGATTTATAGGATTTTTTCTTGGATGCCTGGGCCTGCTGCTATCATCCACCTCCGCTAACGCATCGTTTAGCTCGACGCTTCGCGACGGCTACAATACGCTAAGCGATAACGTCTCGCAGACGTGGAATGAGCCTGAGCACTACGATCTTTATATCCCCGCGGTGACCTGGCATGCCCGTTTCGCCTACGATAAAGAGAAAACGGACCGCTATAACGAACGCCCGTGGGGCGCCGGCTTCGGGGTTTCGCGCTGGGACGATAAAGGGAACTGGCATGGCATCTATCTGATGGCTTTTAAAGACTCTTATAACAAATGGGAGCCTATCGGCGGCTATGGCTGGGAGAAGACCTGGCGTCCGCTGGCGGACGATAATTTCCACCTTGGTCTGGGCTACACGCTTGGCGTGACGGCGCGTGATAACTGGAAATATATCCCGATTCCGGTCGTGCTGCCCCTGGCTTCCATCGGTTACGGCCCGGCAACGTTCCAGATGACCTATATACCCGGTACCTACAACAACGGTAACGTTTACTTTGCCTGGGCGCGCATTCAGTTTTGATGCGAATTTTGATAGCCATAAAAGAGATAAGCGGACTGTCTTGTGGAAAAACAAAGACTAAAGGGAACGAGGTACAAAAAGATAGAGACTTTTATCACTTTTTAGCAAAGTTGCGCTGGACAAAAGGTACCACAATTGGTGTACTGATACCCGACACAGTATTAGTGTCGATTTTTTCATATAAAGGTAATTTTGATGTCTAAGATTAAAGGTAACGTTAAGTGGTTTAATGAGTCCAAAGGATTCGGTTTCATTACTCCGGAAGATGGCAGCAAAGATGTATTCGTACATTTCTCTGCAATCCAGTCCAACGGTTTCAAAACTCTGGCTGAAGGTCAGCGCGTAGAGTTCGAAATCACTAACGGTGCCAAAGGCCCTTCTGCTGCAAACGTAATGCCTATCTAAGCAACGCGTCAGTAGAATATAAAAACCCGCTCATGGCGGGTTTTTTTTTGCCTGCGGTTAGCGGCTGGCGGCATGAGAGAATAGCCAGAACGCAGCGGCGGTCATGGCAAATGAGCCTAATAAGTTGACGAGTACGTTGAGTAACGCCCAGCTAAAGCGCCCCTGCTGCAGGAGAAACACCACCTCGGCGGAGAAAGTGGAGAAGGTGGTCAGCCCGCCGCAAAAGCCAGTGGTGATAAGCAGCTTCCACATCGGATCGATATCCGTCAGGCGATTAAACCATGCCAGCCCTGCGCCGATAATAAAAGCGCCCAGCAGGTTAGCGGTGAGCGTACCAATGGGGATAGCATGATGCATGGGGTTAAACTTCATACCCAGCCACCAGCGCAAAACGCTGCCGGTGCCGCCGCCAAGAAACACAGCCAAAAGGAGTTGCAACACGGTCATTCCCTGTTTATTGATCGAGACTAAACTTCGAGTGTAGCGCGCGAAAGACCTCACTGGCTACGACTAACCTGATGGGAGAGAAAAGATGTTTGTTGCTGCCGGACAATTTGCCGTAACGCCGGACTGGACGGGAAACGCGCAGACCTGCGTCAGCATGATGCGCCAGGCCGCGGAGCGGGGGGCGTCGCTTCTGGTTCTGCCTGAGGCGTTGCTGGCGCGAGACGATAACGATGCGGATTTATCGGTTAAATCCGCCCAGCAGCTGGATGGCGGCTTCTTACAGCTCTTGCTGGCGGAGAGCGAAAACAGCGCGTTGACGACGGTGCTGACCCTGCATATCCCTTCCGGCGAAGGTCGAGCGACGAATACGCTGGTGGCCCTGCGTCAGGGGAAGATTGTGGCGCAATACCAGAAACTGCATCTCTATGATGCGTTCAATATCCAGGAATCCAGGCTGGTCGATGCCGGGCGGCAAATTCCGCCGCTAATCGAAGTCGATGGGATGCGCGTCGGGTTGATGACCTGCTACGATTTACGTTTCCCTGAGCTGGCCCTGTCGTTAGCGCTCAGCGGCGCGCAGCTCATAGTGTTGCCTGCCGCGTGGGTAAAAGGGCCGCTGAAGGAACATCACTGGGCGACGCTGCTGGCGGCGCGGGCGCTGGATACAACCTGCTATATTGTCGCCGCAGGAGAGTGCGGGACGCGTAATATCGGTCAAAGCCGTATTATCGACCCCTTAGGGACAACGCTTGCCGGGGCGGGAGAGCGGCCGCAGTTGATTTTTGCCGAACTTTCAGCTGATTATATTCAGCAGGTACGCGAGCGCCTGCCGGTGTTGCGCAATCGCCGCTTTGCGCCACCGCAATTATTATGACGTTTTTTTAAACAAGGCTTGATTCACCTTGTTACAGATTGCTATTGTGTCCGCGCGTCAAATAGCCGTTAATTGTATGCGTGTATGATGGCGTATTCGCAGCTTGTATTAGAGAAGAAGGTTAGCTATGGGTGAGATTAGTATTACCAAACTGCTGGTAGTCGCAGCGCTGATTATCCTGGTGTTTGGTACCAAAAAGTTACGCACGCTGGGTGGAGACCTGGGCTCGGCTATCAAAGGCTTTAAAAAAGCCATGAGCGATGATGATGACAGTGCGAAGAAGACCAGTGCTGAAGAAGCGCCGGCACAGAAGCTCTCTCATAAAGAGTAATTCGCGACGAGTTTCCTGATGAAGGAGGCTCGCTTCCGACGGGGAGACCGCGTCGGCAAAGAGGCCACAGCGTTAACGCTGCGGCCTCTTTATGTTATATGCACGAAGTTTCGCCGAAAAAGATGCAACCAACTGTTACCGCGTCGGGTTTTTTACTGAGTAATGGAATGCATCGGCAGGATGGGCCGCAGCGCGAAAAATATTACGCCGCGGCCGGAGGGGTTACTTCACTTCCATGCCTTTGGCCTGCAGGTCGGCATGATAGGATGAACGAACGAACGGGCCGCAGGCAGCATGGGTAAAGCCCATGGCCATCGCTTCGGCTTTCATCTCTTCGAACTCATCCGGGCTCACGTAGCGCTGTACCGGCAGGTGATGGCGGCTCGGCTGCAAATACTGGCCTAACGTCAGCATGGTGACGCCGTGGCGACGCAGATCGCGCATCACTTCAACGATTTCAGCGTTGGTTTCGCCTAAACCAACCATCAGGCCTGATTTAGTCGGGATCTCTGGATGCGCTTCTTTAAAGCGTTCCAGCAGCTTCAGCGACCAGTTGTAGTCGGCGCCCGGGCGTACCTGGCGATACAGGCGCGGCACGTTTTCCAGGTTATGGTTAAACACGTCCGGCGGCGTCGCCTGGAGGATTTCCAGCGCACGATCCATACGGCCGCGGAAGTCCGGTACCAGGGTTTCAATTTTAATCGTCGGGCTTTTTTCACGAATCGCTTTGATGCAGTCGGCAAAGTGCTGAGCGCCGCCATCGCGCAGATCGTCACGATCCACGGAAGTCACCACCACATAGCGCAGCGCCATATCGGCGATGGTTTGCGCCAGCTTCTGCGGCTCGTTGGCGTCCGGCGTCACCGGGCGACCGTGGGCAACATCGCAGAACGGGCAACGGCGGGTACAGATGGCGCCCAGAATCATAAAGGTTGCCGTTCCGTGGTTAAAACATTCCGCGAGGTTGGGGCAAGAGGCTTCTTCGCACACGGAGTGCAGGCCGTTCTTACGCATCGCTGCCTTGATCCCCTGGATACGGGACGAGTCAGCCGGAAGTTTGATTTTCATCCATTCCGGTTTTCTGAGCAGAGCTTCACGCTCAGTTGCCACGTTTTTCACCGGGATAAGGGCCATTTTATCGGCATCGCGGTATTTAACACCGCGTTCCATCACAATGGGTTTACTCATAGCGTGCGTGTTCCAGTTGCGAGTGACGAAGGAAAGCGAATCAATTCAAGTAAATGTTGCATTTATCAACTATTTTTGAATTAAACGCAGGCAGTATATCATTGATACGGGGGATAAAGCAGCCTGCTGGCCGGCAAATTGTAAAATAGTTGTTGTTTTATGCTTTTCCCTCACGTGCTTTATCGACTAAAAAGCCTGGCGAATCGTCTCGACGATCTCTTTCAACAAGGGCTCCTGCGCGCTGAGCTTGTTATAGTGCAGCGCAATATCAATTCTTTCTTCCCGTAGAGGCGGAAAATCGATCATTTTTAAGGGCCAAATCTTCTCGACCAGCGAGAACATTCCGGACGTGATTAGCCCCAGCATATCGCTGTCGTTGACCAGGGCTGCCTGAGTTAACAGATTGTAGCTGCTGAACCCATAGCGACGTTCGCCGAGATGCTCCTGCAGGTGGCGCAGGATGGTCGTATAGCGCTGGCCTTCAGGCTGCAGAAGCGCGAATTCATATTGACTCAGGTTTGCTGAGGTTGCCGGCAGCGCCAGGGCCGGATGCCCTGCCCGGCAGAAGATATGTACGCTATCCTGAAACAGCACATGGTGCGTAATCGCCTGCCCGCTATGGGGGAAGCTGTCAATCAGCAGGTCAACCTGACGCTGGTTTAACTGGCTGGCCGCGTCGGTGATGGCGACATTGTGCAGCAAAATCTGGGGAAAGACGCTCCGCAGCTGTCTGGTGATAACCGGCATGATCAACGCGCCAATGGCCGGCGAGGTAGCCACGGTTATCACCCGCTCGCTACGGGTATTTCCGGTTAAATCCAGGGCGTTGAGAAATGCTTCCATACCCTGGCTAATATGCTTATGAAGATGCGAGGCATAAGCCGTTGGCGTCACGCCCTGGCCCTTACGGATAAAAAGCGGGTCAGGGAAGAGGGCGCGCAGTTTGTTGATGGACTGACTAATCGCAGAGGGCGTGATATTCAGTATTTTGGCCGCGTTGACGATACCTTTATGGACGTAAACCGCTTCAAAAATAGTGAGTAAATTGAGATCAATATTACGCAGAATGCGAAACATCTGTCGATCGTGGCGATCGTCAAGGCGTTCGGTTGGTTCTGGCTGAGAGTTATTTTCGTCCACTCTATATTTCCGCTAGTGATGATTAGCACCATTATAGCGGGCACAATGATTTTATTAGTGATAATTGATTGCAAAAATAAAGACTTAATCCAGCCTGATGGAAAAATGTGACGTCCCGCGCTCACGGGACGTGATGGCTAGCGGGATTGAATAAATTCCGCCGGCGGATCGTTCAGTAAAGCCAGCAAATTGGCGGCGAGGCGTGGCGCGACGGTATCCGTACGAGCATCAGGCCGCCACTGGCGCATCTGCGTCATCTCCATTCCGGCATAACCGCATGGGTTAATCCTGAGGAATGGTGACAGATCCATGTTGATATTCAGCGCCAGACCGTGGAATGAGCAACCTTTGCGGATGCGCAAACCCAGAGAGCAGATCTTCTGTTCGCCCACGTAGACGCCGGGCGCGTCTGCCCGCGGGTGCGATTCAATACCATACTCCGCCAGGGTGTTAACGACAGTTTGCTCTAAAAGAGTCACCAGCTCACGCACGCCCAGCTTGCGGCGTTTAAGATTCAGCAGAACGTACATCACCTGCTGTCCGGGGCCATGATAGGTGACCTGTCCGCCGCGATCGCTCTGAATAACCGGTATCTCGCCGGGGACCAGAACATGTTCAGCCTTTCCGGCCTGACCCTGCGTGAATACCGGATGATGCTCCACCAGCCAGATTTCATCCAGGGTGGCATCATCGCGACTATCGGTAAACTCATGCATTGCCTGCGAGACAGGTTCGTAAGGTTGCAGGCCGAGCTGGCGGATGAGGATTTTATTGTGCTGCAAAACAACGTCTCCGCAGAGAGAGAATGATTTGAGTGGGGGAGTATATCACAGCGAGAAAGACCCGGCGCAGGGCCGGGTCGGGGGAATCGATTTACAGCACCATCCGTACGATTTCAATATTGCCCAGTTCTTCATACAGGGTTTCTACCTGCTCAATGTGGGTTGCATTGATGGTAATAGAGACTGAGTGGTAGTTGCCTTTGCTGCTGGGTTTTACCGTCGGAGAGTAATCACCTGGTGCATGGCGCTGTACCACTTCAACCACCTGGTCAACCAGCTCCGGCAACGCCTGTCCCATTACTTTGTAAGTAAATGGAGTAGGGAATTCAAGCAGTTCGTTAAGTTTGGTTTTCATGTCAGCTCCGGTGTTACAACAAAAAATAATAACTCCCACGACGTGTGGGAGTTATCAGGATATCTAGTATATGGGGATGTAAATCACACTTTCAAGTGGTCGATTTTTAACCAAACCAGTGATGGAACATTAACTTAATGTAATCAATGATTTTGCCGAAGAAATTGCCTTCCGGGATTTCCTGCAGTACGACCAGAGGGCGCTGATCGATCGTTTTGCCATCCAGCTGGAAGTTAATCGTGCCGACCACCTGATTTTTCTGCAGCGGCGCATGCAGCTCGGCGTTATTTAGCACGTAGCTGGCCTTCAGATCTTTCATGCGGCCGCGCGGGATAGTCAGATAAACGTCTTTATCCACGCCGAGAGAGGCGCGATCGCTATCGCCGAACCAGGCGGGTTCAGAGGCGAACTCTTTACCGGCTTTAATCGGGTTAACGGTTTCGAAGAAGCGGAAGCCCCAGGTCAGCAGCTTTTTGCTTTCGGACTCGCGGCCTTTGTAAGTACGGCCGCCCATTACGGCGGAGATCAGGCGCATCTGGCCTTCGGTTGCGGAAGCCACGAGGTTATAGCCCGCTTTGTCGGTATGGCCGGTTTTAATCCCGTCGACGTTCAGGCTGTTGTCCCACAGTAGTCCGTTGCGGTTGAGCTGGCGAATACCGTTGAAGGTAAACTCTTTTTCTTTATAGATGGTGTATTCGTTCGGGACATCGCGCACCAGCGCCTGGCCAATAAGCGCCATGTCGCGCGCGGAGCTGAACTGACCATCGGCATCCAGGCCGTGAACGGTCTGGAAGTGGGTGTTTTTCAGGCCAAGGGCGTTAACGTAGTTGTTCATCAGGCTGACGAAGGCATCCTGGCTACCGGCGACGTAGTCGGCCATCGCCACGCAGGCGTCGTTGCCGGACTGCAGGTTGATACCGCGGATCAGCTGGGAAACCGGCACTTGCATACCCGGTTTAAGGAACATCAACGAGGAGCCTTTAAAGACCGGGTTGCCGGTCGCCCATGCGTCGTTACCCACGGTGACCAGATCGGACTCTTTAAACTTGCCCGCCTTCATGGCCTGACCAATCACATAGCTGGTCATCATCTTGGTCAGACTTGCCGGGTCACGGCGGGAGTCGGCGTTGTTTTCTGCCAGTACTTTGCCTGAGTTGTAATCGATAAGAATCCAGGATTCGGCGTCAATCTGCGGGGCGCCTGGGATCATAGTTTTGATATTCAGGTCATCGGCGCGGGCAGCGGAGGACAGCGCTGCCACGGAGAGCGCCGTAACGAGTAAACGAGCGGTAAAAGAGGTCTTCATGGTCTGAACAACGGCATCCGTGATGGAGTTAAAAAAGTGCCTTACTATAACAAACGCACTACGAACCAGCATCCGACATTGCGCACGACTTTGTTAATGACTTTGTCATGCGCAACGAGCAGGGGACGCGGGTGCGATGCCTTTAGTTGGCGCGAGTAATAAATGACTGCAGCTGAGCTTCGCTTTGCAGACGCTGCTGGATCGTGCTGGCCTGCGCTTTGCTGCTGAATGGGCCGAGCTGAATCCGCCATACCGCGCCGTTTTGCGTGACGCGGCCCGGGACGGAAAATTGCTGGCTCAGACGCTGCTGGTACTGCTGGGCGCGCGATTGATCGCTGACGGCGCCGACCTGCACGACGAAATCTCCGCCGGCGCTGGCTGCTGCGGCAGGCGTCACGGCGGCAGTGGCGGCTACGGCAGGCGCAACGCTGCCTTGTACTGAGCCTGGTGCGGTAACCGGCGCGGTTTGCACGACAGGCTCGCTGCCTTCCAGCACGCCGTTATTCAGCGGCGTCGGCGCGCCGAGGAAACCGCCGCTGCTAACCGGAGCGCCGGTAGTGTCTTCCGGCTTCAGGGTTGAGTTACTGATGGCGTGCACGTCAGTTTGTGCGGGTTGACTCATCCCCGCGCTGTTATCGCCGTCAAGATTCGGGCGGGCAGGCAGGGCATAGGTCTGTTTGGCCACTGTCGTACATGCCATCCCCGGACCGGAAAGCGAGCCGTCCGGCGCGACGACGATCGGATCGATGCGCACTTTGGTGTTATTCGAGGTATTGAGGCGATCGGCTGAGGCGCGCGACAGTGAAATCACGCGATCGTTACCGTAGGGGCCGCGATCGTTGATACGTACTACGATCATGCGGCCGTTCGCCAGGTTGGTGATCCGCGCGTAGCTTGGGATCGGCAGCGTGGGGTGGGCTGCGGTAAGCTGCGTGGGATCAAACGCTTCACCCGATGCGGTCAGATTGCTGTTAGGCTCGGCGTCGTAGATAGCTGCGAAGCCCGCCTGGGTGAAGTTAGAGGGATCCTGAACGATTTTATAGCTTTTGCCATCGCGTTCGTAATCCTGATTCGCCGTTGCGTTAGGCGTTTCATACTGCGGATCGGCGCCGCTAATTTCCACCGTCGGGCCATTGCAAACGGCCGGCTGTGGAGTGCTGACCGTTTTTTGTTGAACGTCTTCACCCGAACATGCCGCCAGCAGCCCTGCTGCTATGCAGATCCCCAGCCATTGCTTACGCATCGCGAACCCCTTACACGCTTTTCGACAACATTTTTCTGTGAGTATGGATCGACATAACGATACCAAACCCGGCCATCAATACGATTAGGGCAGAGCCCCCGTAGCTGACCAGCGGCAAAGGTACCCCCACCACCGGTAAAATACCACTTACCATACCAATATTTACGAAGACATAAACGAATAAAATCAACATTAAACCGCCGGCCATGACCCGGCCAAAGGTGGTTTGCGCCTGGGCGGCAATCCACAACCCGCGCATGATAAGCAGAATATAGAGCGCCAGCAGGATCAGCACGCCAATCAGCCCCAGCTCTTCCGCCAGTACGGCAAAGATAAAGTCGGTATGGCGTTCAGGCAGAAACTCCAGCTGCGACTGGGTTCCATGCAGCCAGCCTTTCCCGCGCAGCCCGCCGGAGCCGATGGCAATTTTTGACTGAATAATGTGGTACCCCGCGCCGAGCGGATCGGTTTCCGGGTCGAGCAGCATCATTACGCGCTGGCGCTGATAATCATGCATCAGGAAGAACCAGAGGATCGGAATAAAGGCGGCGACCAGCACCACGGCGATACCGATCAGACGCCAGCTCAGACCAGACAGAAAGAGCACGAATAGACCGGACAGGGCGACCAGAATCGAGGTCCCGAGGTCCGGCTGCGCGGCGACCAGCAGCGTGGGCAGGAAAATCAGCACCAGCGCGATAGCGGTATTTTTCAGCGATGGCGGGCAAACGTCGCGGTTGATAAAGCGCGCCACCATCAGCGGTACGGCTATTTTGGCGATTTCCGACGGCTGGAAGCGGACGATGCCGAGATCCAGCCAGCGCTGCGCCCCTTTAGAGATGGCGCCGAAGGCATCAACCGCCACCAGCAGGATAATACAGAATATATAGAGATAGGGCGCCCAGCCCTCATAGACCCGCGGCGGAATTTGCGCCATGACGATCATAATAACAATCCCCATGGCGATCTGGCCGATTTTACGCTCCATCATGCCCATGTCCTGACCGCTGGCGCTCCAGATAACCAGCGCGCTATAGGTCAGCAGCGCCAGCAGGATAAGCAGCATGGTGGGGTCGAGGTGGATTTTATCCCATAGCGATTTTTTATTCGGATTATCAGTCATTATTGATCCTCCCCAGCCGTTACCGCCGGGTTTTCACTCGGCAGGTTGGTGTTGTTATCGCCCAGCATTATATGATCGAGAATCTGACGCATAATGGTACCGACTGCCGGACCTGCGCCGCCGTTCTCAAGAATAATGGCCACGGCAACCTGGGGGTTGTTGTAAGGGGCAAACGCCGTCATCAGTTTATGGTCACGCAGGCGTTCAGCGATTCTGTGCGCGTTATAGGTCTCGTTGGCTTTCAGGCCGAAGACCTGAGCGGTACCCGATTTGGCCGCAATTTTATACGGCGCGCTGGCGAAGTATTTATGCGCGGTACCGTTGCCGCGGTTGGCGACGCCAAACATCCCGTCTTTGGCGATTTCCCAAAAACCAGAGTGAATATCGCCGACCGGCGGTTCATGGGGCTGAACCCACGGCACCGGTTTGCCGTCCTCCACCGTGCTCTGCAGCAGGTGCGGCACTTTAACCACACCGTCGTTAATCAGGATCATCAGCGCCTTGTTCATCTGGATAGGCGTTGCGGTCCAGTAGCCCTGTCCGATCCCGACCGGAATGGTATCGCCCTGGTACCAGGGTTTCTTGAAGCGCTTGAGCTTCCATTCGCGGGTCGGCATGTTGCCGGAGCGCTCTTCCGCCAGGTCAACGCCGGTATAGTGGCCATAGCCGAATTTGCCCATCCACTCCGACAGGCGATCGATACCCATATCGTAGGCAACCTGATAGAAGTAAGTATCGGCCGACTCTTCCAGCGCTTTAGTGACGTTCAGATGGCCGTGGCCCCACTTTTTCCAGTCGCGGTAGCGTTTATCCGAGCCGGGAAGCTGCCACCAGCCGGGGTCAAACAGGCTGGTGTTGCGGGTAATAACCCCGGCGCTGAGCGCCGAGACGGCCACGTAAGGCTTAACCGTTGATGCTGGTGGATAAACGCCCTGGGTCGCGCGGTTGACTAACGGCGTATTAGGATCGTTAAGCAGCCCGGAGTAGTCTTTGCTGGAAATACCATCAACGAACAGGTTGGGGTCGTAGCTTGGCGTCGAGACCAGCGCGAGGATGGCGCCGGTACGCGGGTCTGTGACCACGACCGCCGCGCGGCTTCCGGCCAGCAGCGTTTCAATATACTGCTGTAGCTTCAGGTCGAGCGTTAAATAGATATCGCGCCCGGCCTGCGGCGGAACCTCTTTCAGCTGGCGAATTACCCGGCCGCGGTTGTTTACTTCAACTTCTTCATAGCCGGTCTGCCCGTGCAGGACATCTTCGTAATAGCGTTCGATCCCCAGCTTGCCGATATCGTGCGTGGAGGCGTAGTTAGCCAGCTTTCCCTCTTTATCCAGGCGATCGACGTCTTTATCGTTAATTTTGGAGACGTAGCCGATAACGTGGGTCAGGGCTGAATTATAGGGATAGTAGCGGCGCTTATAGCCTTTGACTTCTACGCCGGGAAAACGGTACTGGTTAACCGCGAAACGGGCGACCTGTACTTCGCTGAGATTGACTTTCACCGGAATGGAGGTAAAGCGGTGGGAGCGGGCGCGCTCTTTTTTAAAGTTCGCTACATCGTCATCGGTGAGATCGATAACGTCGCGCAGCGCATCCAGCGTTTGCTGAACGTTGTCGACCTTCTCCGGCATCATTTCCAGCTGGTAAATCGTGCGGTTGAGCGCCAGCGGCGTGCCGTTGCGATCGTAGATAATGCCGCGGCTTGGCGGAATAGGGACCAGCTTGATGCGGTTTTCGTTTGAACGCGTTTGATAGTCGGTGTAACGCACAATCTGCACGTTATAAAGATTGGCGATCAATACGCCGGTAAGCAGCAAAATCCCCAAAAAAGCGACCAGCGCCCGGCGCACGAACAGCGAGGATTCAGCCGTATAGTCGCGGAAAGAATTCTGTAATTTCATTCGCTGCTTAGTCTACCCTGGTCATCATTACTCACGGTGGTAAGGGTGGTTGGTGGTAATGCTCCACGCCCGATACAGACTCTCGGCCACCAGTACGCGAACCAGCGGGTGAGGTAAGGTGAGCGTTGAGAGCGACCAACTTTGTTCCGCTGCCGCTTTGCAGGCGGGTGAAAGGCCTTCCGGGCCGCCGATGAGCAGACTGACGTCCCGGCCATCCTGTTTCCAGCGTTCCAGTTCGCGCGCCAGCTGCGGCGTATCCCATGGTTTCCCCGGAATATCCAGGGTGACGATGCGGTTTTTGCCTGCGGCCGCCAGCATCATTTCACCTTCTTTTTCCAGAATTCGCTTGATGTTGGCATTTTTGCCGCGTTTTCCGGCGGGGATTTCCACCAGTTCGAACGGCATATCTTTTGGAAAACGGCGCAGATATTCGCTAAAGCCGGTCTGAACCCAGTCCGGCATTTTGGTGCCAACGGCTACCAGGTGCAGCTTCACGCGTTAACTCCAGAGTTTTTCCAGCTCGTACAGACGACGGCTCTCTTCCTGCATGACGTGAACCATAACGTCGCCGAGATCGACGACAATCCAGTCCGCGGCGGCTTCGCCTTCAACGCCCAGCGGCAGCATACCGGCGGCGCGAGACTCTTGCACTACGTGGTCGGCGATGGACATAACATGGCGCGTAGAAGTGCCTGTGCAGATAACCATGCAATCGGTGATGCTGGATTTGCCATGAACGTCAATGGCAACGATGTCCTGACCTTTCAGGTCATCAATTTTGTCGATAACAAAATCCTGGAGTGCTTTACCCTGCAAGAGTTCCCCCTGGGTGTGTGAAGAGTGATAATAATAAACAGCCTGACAGTATACCTGAACTGGTAGCAAAATCGGGATAAATGTCGATAAATAGGCGGTTAAGGCCGCTATCATCCCATCCATCGCCGATGATTGCATCGCCATTTTTGTAAAACAATTTCTGCAAAGTTCAAATGGTAAATGCAGCCTGGCTGCGGAGAATAACAGCCTGCTTTGCCCTGTCAATGGTCTGCGCGCAATTCTTCTTCCGCCAGCCAAACTGCCTGGCTATTCAGCACGCGCAGGGTAGTGAAATCGGGCTGGAGATCGACAAGGCTCCACGCGCCGTGCTCGATGGGGAAGTGCCACATCGCCGAATCCGGCATATTCAGAAGTTGAGCGATTAACAGGCTAAGCACGCCCTGGTGGCCGACGATCAGCAGATGACTAAGTTCCCGGTGCTGAGGGAGGGCGGCGGTGAAGCCGGAGACGCGTTCGGCGAACGCCTGAAAGCCTTCACCGTTAGTGGGCGCCGCATGCTGCCAGTCGGCGCACCACGCGGCGTAGTTTTCCGCATCTTCATGCTGTAAATCGCGATGGTGGCGCATTTCCCAGTCGCCGAAGAACATTTCATTGAGCTCGGCAAAGGACTGGCGAGGGACGTCACGGTCGCCAAGCAGCAGGCTGGCCGTACGCTGGGTGCGTTCAAGTTCACTGCAAAACACGCGCTGAAAAGGAACGGCCTGCAGCCGCTTTCCCAGCGTTTGCGCTTGTCTGATTCCGCGTTCGGTTAAGGCTGTGGGAGCATGTCCGCTATAGAGGCCCGCGACGTTGGCCTCGGTCTCGCCATGACGAACTAACCATAACTTCATGATGACCCTCTCGAAAGGAGTCTATAAGACTCTCCTTGTGGCAAGGCTAGCAGTAGAGCTTCTGCTCATGGATATAGTCGAGCACGGTTTCCGGCAGCATGTCCGCGCAGGGCTCGCCAGCTTCAAGACGCTGGCGAATCAGGGTGGCAGAAATATCAAACCACGGCGTTTCGGCCAGGTAGATAACGCCCGCCGGGCTGCTATGCAGCCGCTCGACGTCATGAGTGAGATGTTTGTCCAGCCACTGCTGATCCTGCTCGCACGCCATGGTCAGCGGATAACCCGGGCGTCGGCAAACGATCAGATGTACGTTATCAAGAATGCTTTCATACTCGTGCCAGGTGGTAAAGGTGAGCAGCGAATCCTGGCCAATGATAAACGCCAGGGGGCGCTGTGGCCCTTGCTCCTGGCGCCACTCGCGTAGGGTTTGCGCTGAATATGACGGCGTGTCGCGCTTAAGCTCACGATCGTCGAGGATAAACAGCGGTTTATCCGCGATGGCCAGCGCCAGCATATGCCTGCGTTGGTCGCTGGTGGCTTCGGGCTGCGGGCGGTGCGGCGGCACATTGTTGGGCACGATGGTGACTTTATTGAGGCCGATAAGGTTGGCCAGAATTTCCACCGGTTTAAGGTGACCGTAATGCACCGGATCGAAGGTGCCGCCGTACATCGCCTGTAACTGAGTCATATCAACCATCAATAAAAACGTCTGCCAGCGCTTTATGGCAGAGCAATAAAGAGAGACTTTCCAGCTCGGGCCATACGGAGTGCCCGTAATCCTGCTTGAAGGTAAGCTCCGCGCGGGTCAACAACGTGACAGCCTGACGCAACTGGTCGGCGCTCAGGCGTGCCAGCGCGTCGCTGACCAGCTGGCGGCGGTTTTGCCATACGCGATGCTTGTCAAACAGCGAACGCAGCGGCGTATGGGCCGATTGCCGCTTCAGGTTGACCAGCAGCAGCAGCTCGCGCTGTAGGGTGCGCAGCAGGATAGCCGGCTCGCTGCCTTCCAGACGCAGCTGTTGCAGAACGTGGAGAACGCGCTTGCTTTTACCGGCCAGCAGCGCATCCACCCAGTGATAAGGTGTGAAATGCGCAGCATCATTCACGGCCTGCTCAACCCGCGGCAGCGTCAGTTTACCATCCGGCCACAGCAGCGAAAGGCGCTCAAGAGCCTGGGCCAACGCCAGCAGATTACCCTCATAGCAGTAGCACAGCAGCTGGCTGGCCGCGTCATCAAGCTGCAGATTATTCTGCTTTGCGCGCGCGGCGAGCCAGCGCGGCAGCTGGGCATATTCCGGCGTCTGGCAGCTAACCTGCACCGCCCGGCTGGTCAGCGCCGTCATCCACGCGGCGTTCTCCTGCGCTTTCGTTAGCTTATTACCGCGAACGATCAGCAGTAAATCGTCATGCAGCATGCCGACGAGCGTCGCAAGCTGTTCGTTAATTGCCGCATTAGGGCCATTATCGGGCAGGATCAGCAGCAGCGTCTGGCGGCTGGAAAACAGGCTCATGGCCTGACTTAACGAGAAGAGGGCGGGCCAGTCGGTACTGGCATCAACGGTGGCGGTGTGGTGTTCGATAAAGCCCTGGGTCGCGGCCGCTTCGCGGATGGCGTCCTGGCTCTCCTGCAGCAGCAGCGGATCGTTGCCAAGCAGCAGATAGGCCGCGCGCAGCCCTTCAGTGAGCTGCGCGCGGAGCTGTTCCGGGTACAACCGAATCATCAGTTACCCAGCGTGGTGGAGACGCGATTGCCGGAGGTGGAAGCGGCTGGGGTCGTGGCGACCGGCTTCTCATCCTCTTTGGTGGCTTCGACATCCGCAACGTGTACGCTCGGCAGCTTACGGATCAGCTGCTCTGCCGCTTTGTCGTACATTTCCTGAACGATCATGTCCTGCTCGGCATCTTTCGCTAACGCCGCCTGCGGGTTATCGAAGAACGAGCGGTAGACTTTGGTCGTGATGGGATAGATATCATGACCTGGGATCAGGACGCTGGCGTTTACCGTCATCACCATCTGATATTCCGCAGTACGGCCGTCCTGGAAAATAGACGCCGTATCTTTCTGAATGGACGATGTCTCCAGACGCAGGGAAGGAATATCCTTGCGCAGCGTACTGCTGTCGACCAGTTCAACCCCGTTCAGACGCAGCTGATTACGGACGGCACGACTTAATGGACCATTAGGATCGCCCGACTGGAAGATCATGGTTTTCATTGCGGTCGGAACCTGCGTAGTGCTACGCAGGTGCCAGCCACAGCCGGCGGTGATTAACACCGCCAGAGATAACAACAATGTTGCCAGATATCGCACGCTTCCTCCTGCGCTTAGCCAACGACCAGATTGAGCAGTTTACCCGGAACGTAGATCACTTTACGTACGGTCACACCGTCGAGATATTTCGCAACCAGATGCTCCTGACCCGCACGCTCACGAACCTGCTCTTCGGTTGCATCCACCGCAACGGTAATTTTACCACGAACTTTACCATTTACCTGGACCACGACCAGAGTGGTGTCTTCAACCATCGCGCTTTCGTCAGCGACCGGCCACGGCGTGTTGTCAATATCGCCTTCGCCGCCCAGCTCCTGCCACAAGGTAAAGCTGGCATGCGGAGTGAACGGGTTGAGCATACGAACCACGGCCAGCAGGGCCTCACGCATCAGCGCGCGATCCTGTTCACCTTCCTGCGGCGCTTTCGCCAGCTTGTTCATCAGCTCCATAATCGCCGCAATCGCGGTGTTGAAGGTCTGACGACGGCCGATATCATCGGTCACTTTCGCGATCGTTTTATGCACGTCGCGACGCAGCGCTTTTTGATCTTCGCTGAGGCTGGCAACGTCCAGCGCAGCGGCTTCGCCCTGGGAGGTATGTTCGTAGACCAGTTTCCAGACGCGTTTCAGGAAGCGGTTCGCACCTTCCACCCCGGATTCCTGCCACTCAAGCGTCATGTCGGCCGGAGAAGCGAACATCATAAACAGACGCACGGTGTCCGCGCCGTAGCGTTCAACCATTTCCTGCGGGTCGATGCCGTTGTTTTTCGACTTGGACATCTTGCTCATGCCGGTATAGACCAGCTCGCGGCCCTGTGGGTCGAAGGCTTTAACGATACGGCCCTTCTCGTCGCGCTCGGTAGTCGCTTCTTTCGGCGACACCCAGTTACGCTCGCCGTTTTCGCCAACGTAGTAGAAGGCATCCGCCAGCACCATCCCCTGGCAAAGCAGCTGTTTAGCCGGTTCGTCAGAGTTCACCATGCCCGCGTCGCGCATCAGCTTGTGGAAGAAGCGGAAATAGAGCAGGTGCATAATGGCGTGTTCGATCCCGCCGATATAGATATCGACAGGCAGCCAGTAGTTCGCCGCTTCCGGGTCCAGCATACCCTGGTCGTACTGTGGGCAGGTGTAGCGCGCGTAGTACCAGGAGGACTCCATAAAGGTGTCAAAGGTATCGGTTTCGCGCAGCGCCGGCTGGCCGTTAACGGTGATTTTCGCCCACTCCGGATCGGCTTTAATTGGGCTGGTGATCCCGTCCATCACGACATCTTCCGGCAGAATAACCGGCAGCTGATCTTCCGGCGTCGGCATCACGGTGCCGTCTTCAAGGGTGACCATTGGGATCGGCGCGCCCCAGTAGCGCTGACGGGAAACGCCCCAGTCGCGCAGGCGGTAGTTCACTTTACGTTCGCCGACGCCAAGAGACGCGAGCTTATCGGCGATAGCATTAAAGCCCGCCTCGTGATCCAGACCGTCGAACTCGCCAGAGTTAAACAATACGCCTTTTTCGGTCAGCGCCTGTTCAGAGAGGTCGGGCTCTGAGCCATCGGCGGCCAGGATAACCGGCTTGATGTTCAGACCGTATTTGCTGGCAAATTCGTAGTCGCGCTGATCGTGACCCGGGACGGCCATCACCGCGCCGGTGCCGTACTCCATCAGCACAAAGTTTGCCGCCCATACCGGGATCGCTTCGCCGGTCAGCGGGTGGATGGCTTTGTAGCCGGTATCGACGCCTTTTTTCTCCATGGTCGCCATATCGGCTTCGGCAACTTTGGTATTGCGGCATTCGTCGATAAAGGTCGCCAGCGCGGGGTTATTGGCGGCAGCCTGCTGCGCCAGCGGGTGGCCCGCAGCGACGGCAAGGTAGGTGCAGCCCATAAAGGTGTCCGGGCGGGTGGTGTAGACGGTCAGCTTGTCGGCGTAGTCGTTCACATCGAAGGAGATTTCGACGCCTTCGGAGCGGCCGATCCAGTTGCGCTGCATGGTTTTAACGGTGTCAGGCCAGTGATCCAGGTTATCCAGATCGTTCAGCAGCTCGTCAGCGTAGGCGGTGATTTTAATAAACCACTGCGGGATCTCTTTACGCTCGACTTTGGTGTCGCAGCGCCAGCAGCAGCCATCGATAACCTGCTCGTTCGCCAGTACGGTCTGGTCGTTCGGGCACCAGTTCACCGCGGAGGTTTTTTTGTAGACCAGGCCTTTTTTATACAGCTCGGTAAAGAACTTCTGCTCCCAGCGGTAGTATTCCGGGGTGCAGGTCGCCACTTCACGGCTCCAGTCATAGCCGAAGCCCAGCTTCTTCAGCTGGTTTTTCATGTAGGCGATGTTGTCATAGGTCCACGGGGCCGGCGCGGTGTTGTTTTTCACCGCTGCGCCTTCCGCAGGTAGGCCAAACGCATCCCAGCCGATAGGCTGCAGGACATTTTTGCCCAACATACGCTGGTAACGGGAAATCACGTCACCGATGGTATAGTTGCGCACGTGGCCCATGTGTAGTCGACCAGAAGGATAGGGAAGCATCGACAGGCAGTAATACTTCTCTTTGCTCTCGTCTTCGGTAACTTCAAAGGTACGCTTCTCGTCCCAGTGTTGCTGGACTTTTGATTCTATCTCTTCCGGGCGGTATTGCTCTTGCATGGCAGCCAGTGGTCCTGTTTTCAATACAGCTACAAAATGTAGCCAATGGATGTGTTATTTCAGATCGGCATAGCATAGCCCAAACGCCAACGTCAAAACAGCCTTTCACACACTTACCGAGATGAAAGCGGTAGAGAAAATTTCGCGACTCTGTGGCTTGGCTTGCAGAGCAATCCGCAGATAACGTCTACCATTATAAGAAGTTAACCACACCGGAGGCGAAAAGATGAACAAGGTTGCTCAATTCTACCGAGAGCTGGTGTCGACGCTCAGCGAGCGGTTACGCAACGGAGAACGCGATATTGACGCGCTGGTGGAGCAGGCCAGGGTCAAGATTAGCCAGTCCGGCGAGTTAACGCAGAGTGAAATCGACAACGTTATTCGCGCCGTCAGACGCGATCTGGAAGAGTTCGCCCTCAGCTATGAAGAGAGCCAGGATGAGCTAACGGACAGCGTCTTTATGCGGGTGATCAAAGAGAGCCTGTGGCAGGAACTGGCGGATATTACCGACAAAACCCAGCTTGAGTGGCGCGAAGTGTTCCAGGACCTCAGCCACCACGGCGTTTATCATAGCGGCGAAGTGGTCGGGCTCGGCAATCTGGTGTGTGAGAAGTGCCATTACCATCTGCCGGTGTATACGCCGGATGTGCTGCCGCGTTGCCCCAAATGCGGGCACGATCAGTTCCAGCGTCGGCCATTTGAGCCATAAATGATAAGGCCCGGAGTTGAATATACCGGGCCTCGGATAAACTCAGCGGCTCATGTCAATTTTATAAAATGCCGGCGCTACCAGCGCCGGCATTTCAGAGTGTAGTTCAATAAGATGGCTGGTTTGCGGTTAATAATTTATTTGGTGGTGTTAACTTCCGTTAACTTGAAATACTGTTCGCCACCCACTTCAGAAGCATATCGGTGAGAAGTATTCAGGACCAGTTTATTGCCGCTCAGTAAGCCGGCATCGCAGGTGAACAGTTTCAGGAACCCGCATTTATAGCCGCCGTTAACCACTTGTTTTGCATTTAAGGTCATCGTTCCGCCAGCTACGATTTTGTCGCGGTTGATAATGTTGCCTTTATTGTGGGTATCAATGGTGAAATCGCCAAAGGATTGCATAAGCCATTTATTTACCAGATCTGAGTTGGTGGAAATGTTGATGGTCCCGCCAATAATTTCTCCGCTGTTTTGCATCGCGTTGTTATTAAAGTTTAAGACCGCAGAATCGCCGCGCACGGTTCCCCCGTCGTTATTCAGCCAGTTGCTGTTGGTTGTCAGCATATTGCTGGCGAGTATTTTGCTATCACGGTTTAACGCCAGCGTACCGTTCGTCTGGATGGTGACGTTACCCCCTTTTAAGGTTCCCGAGTTGCTGATTTCGCCGGATGAGAGCGCTTTATCTTTAACCGATTGAATCACGAGATTGTCCGTTCCGTGAATGTTACCGGTTACCTTAAGCGAGCTACCGCTAAAAGCAATGCTGGTATTTTTCGCCCGGGTTGAACCGCCGTTATCGATATTGCCAAGAGCCGATACTAGCAGTTGATTATCAGAAAGAAGATTAGAGCCGTAAGCCGTTTTCAGGTTGCCGTTAGTCGCTACGCTTAATGCTGTGCTGCTTTTGATGGTGCCGTTGTTTTCGATATTTCCAGAGGCGCTGACCATCAACTGTTTGCTGCTGGATATGGTTCCGTTGTTGGTAAGTGTTTGTAATCCATTGATAATAGTTGTGTTTGTCGTCGAGATGTTACCCGTGTTTTTAATATTCCCGGCGGCGGCGATCTGCGTAAGCATACCGTTGCTGGTGATCGATCCTTCGTTGGTCAGTGAACCGTTACTGGACATTGTCAGTGTGCTATTGGCGACAATCGCGCCTTTATTGCGTACGCCGAGACCTAAGTCGTTGCCAATCATGCTGATGCTGTTAGCTTTAATTCCGCCAAGATTGCTAATATCAATGCTGTATTCCGGAATCAGCATCTGTAGTACCGTAGGCGTTTTACCCGCAGAGGTCATTTGCCCTGTATTGTTGTCAAGCGTGAAGTTTCCTGCGGCTACCGTCGCGTTGGGAGTGCTGACGGTACCGTTAATGGCAATAGCATTTGCCAGCAGGGCGGCATAGCTATTTGTTGCATTCATCCCGTTTTGCCCAATAGTGATCTGACCTTGGGAGATGGTATAGCTGTCAATCGCGCCACTGTCGTTGAGCTTTACCTGGCCGGTGGTTAAAACCGCGCGATCGGTGTTAATAAAGCTACAGCCTGAGCAGGAGATTCCGTTTGGGTTAGCGATGATAACATCGGCTTTTTGGCCGGCGACTTCGATAAATCCATTGAGCGAGCTGGATTTATTTGAGGTCACTTCATTGAGGATCACCGAAGCGCCGCCATTAGCCAGATTATTGTTTTTAGCGATATTGCCTAAGGTGTCGTGAGTAAGATCGCTGGAACTATTGTTGAGAATCATGCCCTTGTTACTGACATTAAAGTCACGGTACATATTGTGAGAAACGCCCGCTGCGTTAGGCGTTTCAATATCAACGACGGTAGCTCCGGATGAGTGGGTCCAGACCGTCGGATCGGCATAGACGTAAGACGAACTGAGTGCTGCCGCCAGGGCGACATAAGTAAATTTAAATTTGAACATTGCGTTTATTCCTTTAAATAAATTGCCTAAAAGTTGATGAATGTTTATTAGTTTACTTAACGACGTTAATACCTCCAGTTGAGCGAGAAACCAAGGTTGAGCGGATCGCTATGAAAACGATCGGGTTTAATGAACGGCGTACCGATAAAAAAATCATACTGCGTGGAAAATAGCTGGCCGCGCAGCCCGCTTACGGCGCCGGAAATAACTTTACCCTGTTTATATTTTTCACTGCCGGTGATGCGGCCAATATCCAGACCAAAATATAATTGCCGATCCGGGGTTGGCATATCCCAGATAAAATCATTACGCCAGTACCAGCCTTGGTTGCCGGACAGCGAATTTTCTCCATCAAAACCCCGTACCGTCCAGCGGCTGCCGATATTAAATTTATTATCCGTGGATAAAATATCGGGACTAAACTGAGCATTAATATGCGGCGCGTAGCTGAAACGATCGCCGGTAATATCAAATTTCATAAATGCCTGAATATCAGCATGTATCACCCGCGAAAGTGGGCTGTAGAGACCCGCTTTTTCCTCAAGGGTTGGCATGGAGCTAAGCCAGGGCAAGCTGCGCTGAATGCCCAGGCTGGCATCGATGATTTTTTTATTGAAGTAGCGCTGCTGGCGAAGGGTCAATTCCCAAACCGGGTTCTGCTTGCGCATAACCTTGAGTTCGCTGCCGCCAAAATAGTAACGAGACGTGCTTTTTGCAACCCGGGCGTCCAGGGTGGTTTTTTGCTGCCGCGTATGGGAAAGCAGCCTCGAGAGCGTCGCGCTGGCGTAACGGTTTTCGCTTTTGTATTCGGTGGTTGAATAGTTGGCTTTAAATTGCTGACGATATTCGCTCTGCGAGCCGTAAAGGCTTAGCGACCAGTACCCGACAGGAACCGAATAATAGAGGCTGCTATTGTGGTTGCCGTCATTATGCTGATTAAATTCGACGTCGCCTCCGGCGGAGACATAGAAAATATCGTTAAGCGTAGCCATATCATAGAGATAGAGTGCGCCCCCGGACTGATAGCGACCGCTTTCCCGGCTGCCGGCATCATCCATCCACGCGCTTACCTGCCATTTTTTAGCCAGATTACGCGTTATCTGAATATCGCTTTCCGCGTTGTTTTTCCCGGGCTGGATTTTCATTTGCGCCGACGAACCGGGTAGCCGTTGCAGATTGGCCATCCCTTGCTCAAGGTCGGTTAGTTTGAGGATCTCACCCGTGGCGGTAGGTATGGCATTCCACAGGCTGGACGTGGCGCCGCTGTCGGAAGACCATATCATATTGCCTATCTTACCGTAGGTGAGGGTAATGTCTAAAACGCCATCTTCCAGTGACTGTGAAGGTATATCAATAAGTGAAGTAATATACCCCTGGACTATGATTTCATTTTGTAATGCCGTAGCGAGTTGGCGAATGCCTTTAATACCCAGACATTTCTTTTCTGCCTGGACGGCGATATTGCGCAGGAGACGTTGCGTGAGTTTTTCATTTGAGGAAATGATATTGACGTGGCTGATATACCGGCAGGTCTCCTCCACCGGAAAAATAAGTTTATATTTATGCGAGCCAGTGCGCGATGATTGATAATCTTGCTGCTCGGGCTTTAATGCGCTCTGGCGAGCTTTATCCTGTTCAGTTTGATGAGTGTTGTTGGCAACATCCGCAAACGTGGAGGCAGTAAAAATAAAGTAAAGAAAAAGCGCGTTTAACAGTTTGTTATTGTTGTATTTCATGAAGAAATATCCATTTGTTTCATTCGATAATGATGCCCTTGTAAAGGAAATTGAGTTTTGTTCTGACTGGTGTTATGAGCTCGCCAGCAGCTCGTGGTTTTCAATTTTAAGAATTTTATTTTTTATAAAATACCAAACCGAATTTTTTAAGTGCTCAGTGTCCTCGTAAATAGTCGTGCTATGTTAGCGATGCAGGATTATCGAGGCTACGATGTTAATCCTGAATTTTATTTGAATTGGTCATTTCAACTTGTGAATTATCAGCGATGGGGTGTGAATATATGGGTGGCAGTTATTTAAGCGTGGGCGAGTGATTATAATTCAATATGATAAGGGGAATAAAAGGACGACGCGCACTTTGCGTGCGCGCCGGAGGCTTAGTGCAGTATTTTGGCGAGGAAGTCTTTCGCCCGTTCTGATTGCGGGTTAGCGAAAAACGCTTCTTTATCCGCGTCTTCGACAATTTTCCCCTCATCCATAAAGATAACCCGATTCGCTACTTTGCGGGCAAAACCCATTTCGTGGGTGACCACCATCATCGTCATCCCTTCATTCGCCAGTTCAACCATCACGTCCAGTACTTCATTAATCATCTCTGGATCAAGCGCGGAAGTGGGTTCATCAAACAGCATGGCGATGGGGTCCATACACAATGCGCGAGCGATGGCCACGCGCTGCTGCTGGCCGCCAGAGAGCTGAGCGGGAAACTTTTCTGCATGAGCGGAAAGTCCCACGCGTTCCAGCAGCTTGAGCCCTTTTGCGCGTGAAGCGGCTTTATCGCGATTGAGCACCTTAACCTGCGCCAGCGTCAGGTTATCGATAATCGACAAATGCGGGAACAGTTCGAAGTGCTGGAATACCATCCCGACGCGCGAGCGCAGCTTAGCCAGATTGGTCTTTTTATCGTTAACCGTGGTGCCGTCGACGATGATTTGACCCTGCTGGATTGGCTCCAGACCGTTGACGGTTTTAATTAGCGTGGATTTACCCGAGCCTGATGGCCCGCAGACCACCACCACTTCGCCTTTTTTCACTTCAGTGGAGCAATCGGTCAGCACCTGAAAGTGACCATACCATTTTGAAACATTTTTCAGGGTAATCATTACACAGTCCTTTTCTTCAACCAGCTGACCAACAGCGATGCGCTGAGACTAAATACAAAATATACGGCGCCTGCGAACAGGATCATTTCTACCTGGGTTCCATCACGTTCGCCGATAGTGGAGGCGGTACGGAAGAAATCGGCCAGGCTCAGGACGTAGACCAGCGAGGTATCCTGGAACAGCACGATGCCCTGGGTGAGCAGCAGCGGTACCATGGCGCGGAAGGCCTGCGGCAGAATCACCAGCTTCATGGATTGCCAGTGGGTCATGCCCAGCGCCAGCGCAGCGCTGGACTGGCCGCGAGAGATACTCTGAATACCGGCGCGAATAATTTCCGAGTAATAAGCCGCTTCAAACATGGAGAAAGCGATCATCGCTGAAATCAGGCGGATATCGGTTTTCGGCGACAGGCCAAGCACGTTCTGCAGGAACCCCGGAACAATCAGATAAAACCACAGCAGTACCATCACCAGCGGAATGGAGCGGAAGACGTTAACGTAGGTTTTGGCAAACCACGCCAGCGGCAGGAAGCTCGACAGGCGCATGACGGCCAGAATCGTCCCCCAGACAATCCCGATAACAATCGCGGTCACGGTAATTTTTAAGGTAATAACCAGTCCAGCCAGCAGATACGGCATGGAAGGAATAATGGAACTCCAGTCAAAATCGTACATTATTTACCCCCCATATTGCCCGGCAGGCGGACCTTACGTTCGACCACGTACATGATCAGCATAATAACGGCGTTGATAAACACGTAGGCGAGGGTGATAGCGGTAAACGACTCCCAGGCATGGGCCGAGTAATCCAGTAGCTTGCCCGCCTGCGCGGCCATATCGGCCAGTCCGATGGTGGAGGCGATGGCCGAGTTTTTCACCAGGTTCATCATTTCAGAGGTCATCGGCGGCACGATAACGCGATAGGCGTTGGGCAGCAGAACGTAGCGGTAGGTTTGCGGTAGCGTTAGTCCCATCGCCAGCCCGGCGTTTTTCTGCCCGCGCGGCAGGGACTGGATGCCGGAGCGAACCTGTTCGCAGACGCGCGCGGCGGTAAACAATCCCAGACACAGCATCGAGGAAACGAAGAACTGAATATTGGGATCCAGCTCGGACTTAAACCACATACCGATGTTTTCCGGCAGCAGTTCAGGTACCACCAGATACCAGGTAAAAAATTGAACGATAAGCGGAACGTTACGAAAAAGCTCAACGTAACAGGTGCCGATAGTTGACAGCAGACGGTTCGGGACCGTACGGAGAATACCGAAGAGCGACCCCACAAAGAACGCGATAATCCAGGCCGTTACCGACAGGGTGACGGTGACCTGAAAACCACTCCACAGCCAGCCTAAATAGGTGGTGTTGCCGAACGGGGCCTGTTGCAGGAATATCCCCCAGTTCCAGTCTATTGACATAAATGACTCCTGGAAAAAAAAGGGTAGCAGCGCTACCCTCGAAGATTGTTGCTCAGCCTGTTTCGGTATTCGCGGCCGCTGGGGAACGACCAGCCGCCGTATAGTCTGTCCGCGCCGTGGCAACAATCGGGAGGGCAGGATTCCCCGCCCTTTGTTTTTTTAATTAGTTAAGAGCTTTGTCGTTAGGTGATTTGAACAGCGCTTTCATTTCGTCAGAGAGTTCAAAGTTCATATTCAGATTCTTTGGCGGAATAGGATTTTTAAACCACTTATCGAACCATTTTTCGGCTTCACCGGAAGTCTGAACATGGGCAACCGTGTCGTCCACCAGCGTTTTGAACTGCGGATCGTCTTTGCGCAGCATGCAGCCATAGGCTTCCTGAGACTGAGCGGTACCGACAATCTCCCAGTTATCCGGTTTCTTCGCTTTCGCACGTTCGCCCGCCAGCAGAGCGTCATCCATCATAAAGGCCACCGCGCGACCGCTTTCCAGAGTACGGAAGGAGTCACCGTGATCTTTTGCGCTGATAATGCGCATATTCATTTTTTTCTCGTCGTTCAGCTTGTGCAGCAGAATTTCCGAGGTGGTGCCGGAGGTGACGACGACGGCTTTATCCTTCAGATCCGGGAAATCTTTAATCGCGCCGCCTTTTTTCACCAGCAGACGGGTACCGACAACGAAAATGGTGTCGGAGAACGCTGCCTGTTTTTGACGTTCAAGGTTGTTGGTGGTGGAACCGCATTCGAAATCATAAGTGCCGTTTTGCAGCAGCGGAATACGGTTTTGTGAGGTGACCGGGATCAGTTTGATCTGCAGATCCGGTTTGTTCAGCTTCTTCTTAATGGCATCAACGATCGCGTTCGAGTAGTCCTGAGAGTAGCCGACGACCTGCTGTTTGTTGTCATAGTAAGAGAACGGAACGGATGATTCACGGTGACCGACGACGATAACGCCGTTTTTGGCAATTTTATCCAGAGTGCTCTGGCCAGCGGTGGATGCCGCATCTTCTGCATGCGCCGCACCGGCGGTCAGTCCCATGACCAGCATTGCTGCGGCCAGTTTACGTAATTGCATATCCGACTCCTTATCCTCAGCGCCATCAGACGCTATTGATACCCATTGTGAATGTGTGTGCTTTTTATTGCTGCCGTCTTTGCGTGCAGCATTTGTATGTGTTTGTTAGCATTTAGTTTGGCTTAATGTAAAGATTTTGCTCTTATATTGTTGATTTTTGCGAAGCGTACCGCACCATTTAAAGGCAAAAATCCCCCATTGCACCAAAATAGCGCAGCATGGCGATCGGTGGTGGTGCAACCAGGTTGTACCCTCAAGGATCGCGCTGCTACATCAATTTATTAAGCAATGGTCGTGCCAAAATGGACAAGAAGGAGAGGTGACCGCGGCGACGAATGCCGCCGCGGGAGAAGCAATTAGCGACGGTGCTGGCGCAGACTCATCAGCAGCGCTGCAAAGCCAAACAGCGCGGTTAACGCCCACAGCGGCCAGTTCCCCGTACGCGCGTACGGCGTCAGCCCTGAAGTCGGGGTCACTTTGGTGGTCAATACGGCGCGGGTGAACTGCGGGATCATCTCCTGTATTTCACCGCGCGGGCCGATGACCGCGGTAATGCCGTTATTGGTACTGCGCAGCAGCGGACGGGCCAGCTCCAGCGCGCGCATCCGCGCCATCTGGAAGTGCTGCCACGGACCGATAGATTTGCCGAACCACGCGTCATTAGAGATGGTTAACAGGAAATCCGTATCCGGGCGGAAGTTATCCCGCACCTGCTCGCCAAGAATGATCTCATAGCAGATAGCCGCCGTCAGACGCATATTATGCGCAACCAGCTGCGGCTGCACGTAAGGCCCGCGGCTGAAAGAGGACATCGGCAGATCGAAGAACGGCGCCAGTGGACGCAGAATTGATTCCAGCGGCACAAACTCACCGAACGGCACCAGATGGTTCTTGTTGTAGCGATTCTTTGAGTCGTAGCTGTATGGGTTATCTTTGCCCAGCGTAATAATGGTGTTGTACGTATCGTAGCGATTCTGCGCGTTCAGGCGCGCGTCGACGATACCGGTAATCAGCGCGCTGTTTTTCGACCGCATCAGATCGTCCATCATGCTCAGGAAACGCTGCTGATTGATTTCCAGATCGGGAATTGCGGACTCCGGCCAGACGATCAGCTGCGATTTACCCATGTGCGGTTGGGTGAGATCCAGATAGGTTTTCAGGGTGTTGAGCAGCTGATTCTGGTCCCATTTCATCGCCTGGGGGATATCGCCCTGTACCAGCGAAACCGTGGTTGCGCGTTCCGGCAGCGGTTGATACCACTGAATATAGCGAAGCGGGAAGGGCAGGGCGAACAACACGACGGCGGCGATCAGCGGCTTCCAGCTACGCTGCGCCATAGCGAGTACCAGCAGGCCGCTGACGAGCATCAGCAGGAAGTTAATCGCCTCAACGCCCATCACGGGCGCCAGGCCTTTAAGCGGGCCGTCGATTTGACTGTAGCCGAACTGTAGCCACGGGAAGCCGGTGAGCACCCAGCCGCGCAGAAATTCGCTGATTTGCCAGACCACCGGCGCGGCGATGGCCACGCGTATCCAGCTGGTTTTCGGCCACAGGCGCGAAAGAATACCGGCGAATAACCCGGTATAGAGGGAGAGATACGCGGCCAGCAGAATCACCAGGAAAACGTTAACCGGACCGGGCATGCCGCCGAACTGCGCGATACTCACGTAAACCCAGTTAATACCCGAGCCGAATAGCCCGAGTCCCCAGAAATAGCCAATCGCGGCGCTTTGTAAAGGACGGCGGTTGAGCGTTAAACCCTGCAGGCCAATTAGCGAAATAATCGCCGCCGGCCAGAAGTCATAAGGTGAAAAAGCCAGCGTTCCGCTGGCTCCGAATAACAGCGCCAGCAGCAGGCGTACGCGCTGGCGTTCAATAAGAGAGGCAAATACCATTTAGGTTAATCGTCCCGTTGGATTAGTCTTCCAGCTTCGGCTGCGGGGCATCATCAGGAAGCTTTACATGTACCTGAATAATACGTCGGCTGTCAGCCATTGCGACCTTGAATTGGTAACCATCAATGTCGATAGACTCGCCGCGGGCAGGCAGATGACCAAACGCCTGCATCACCAGGCCGCCAATGGTGTCGACCTCTTCATCGCTGAAGTGGGTGCCGTACGCTTCGTTGAAGTCTTCGATTGAGGCCAGCGCGCGCACCGTCCACGTATGGCGGCTTAGCTGACGGAAATCGATGTCTTCTTCTTCGTCGTATTCGTCTTCGATTTCACCGACGATCAGCTCAAGGATGTCTTCAATGGTCACCAGACCCGAGACGCCGCCAAACTCATCGATAACGATAGCCATATGATAACGCTGGGAGCGGAACTCCTTCAGCATGCGGTCAACCCGCTTGCTTTCAGGCACGACAACCGCCGGGCGCAACACTTTTTCCATGCTGAAGGCTTCGGCATCGCTGCGCATAAACGGCAGCAGATCTTTGGCCATCAGAATCCCTTCAATGTGATCTTTATCTTCGCTGATCACCGGGAAACGCGAGTGGGCGGATTCGATGATCACATCGAGGCACTCGTCCAGCGTCTGGTTGCGTTTCAGGGTAATCATCTGCGAGCGGGGGATCATGATGTCGCGGACGCGCTGGTCGGCGATATCCATTACCCCTTCGAGCATATCGCGCGTATCTTCGTCGATAAGGTCGTTTTGCCCGGAATCACGGATCAGCGCCAGCAGTTCGTCACGATTTTTGGGTTCACCGTGAAAGAGCTGGCTGAGTAACAGGGAGAAGAATCCCTTTTTGCTGTTTACTGTGTCGCTACTGTGTGAATTGTCGTCGCTCATGGCGTCGTATGGGTTCTCATGTTGATTAAATAGTCGCTCGTCACGCGTATACTCAGCGCCCGGCATAGCGGCCAGTCGCCGGCAAAGCCGGCAACGGGTTATTCCTTCTCGGCAATGTACGGATCCTCATAGCCCAGAGCAAGCATTATCTCTGTTTCGAGGGATTCCATCTCTTCCGCTTCTTCGTCGATGATGTGGTCATAGCCCAAAAGATGCAGGCTACCGTGGACCACCATATGCGCCCAGTGCGCTTCCAGCGGTTTGCCTTGCTCTTTCGCTTCCTGTTCAACCACCTGACGGCAGATAACCAGGTCGCCAAGGAGCGGCATTTCGATGCCCGGCGGGGCTTCGAACGGGAAAGAGAGCACGTTAGTCGGTTTATCCTTCCCGCGATAGGTCAGGTTCAGCTCGTGGCTTTCCGCTTCATCAACCAGACGAATCGTCAGCTCCGACTCCTCCTGAAACTGCGGGATAACGCTATCGACCCAGCGCTGAAACAGGGCTTCATCCGGCATTCCGCCGTTATCTTCGCAAGCCAGCTGTAAATCGAGAATGACCTGACTCATTTATGCTCCTGTTCCTGGGCTTCGCGTTTGCGCTCGGCGGCCAGCTCTGCTTTACGTTTCTGGTCTGCTTCTTCCCAGGCTTCATAGGCGTTAACGATACGGGCAACCACCGGATGGCGCACGACGTCTTCGCTGTGGAAGAAGTTGAAGCTAATCTCATCGACTTCTGCCAGCACTTCAATTGCGTGGCGCAGGCCCGATTTGGTGCTGCGCGGCAGGTCAATCTGCGTGACGTCGCCAGTGATAACCGCTTTAGAGTTAAAGCCGATACGGGTCAGGAACATTTTCATCTGTTCAATGGTGGTGTTCTGGCTTTCGTCGAGAATGATAAACGCGTCGTTCAGCGTACGGCCGCGCATATAGGCCAGCGGCGCGACTTCAATCACGTTGCGTTCAATCAACTTTTCGACTTTTTCGAAGCCGAGCATTTCAAACAGCGCGTCGTACAGCGGTCGCAGGTACGGGTCCACTTTCTGGCTCAAATCGCCGGGCAGGAAGCCCAGTTTTTCGCCGGCCTCAACCGCCGGACGGGTCAGAAGAATACGGCGGATCTCCTGACGCTCCAGCGCGTCCACCGCGGCGGCGACCGCCAGGTAGGTTTTCCCGGTACCGGCGGGGCCGACGCCGAAGGTAATGTCGTGGTCGAGAATATTGGCGATGTACTGCGCCTGATTCGGCGTACGCGGCTTAATCACGCCACGTTTGGTTTTGATATTGATGGCCTTACCGTAGTCCGGCACGCTTTCGGCGCTTTGCTCAAGCACGCGGGCTTCTTTAATCGCCAGATGAATTTGTTCCGGTTCAATATCCTGAATCTCGCCGCGCATTGGCGCGGTGTCGACGTACAGACTGCGCAGGATATCCGCCGCAGCGGTGACGCAAATCGGTCGACCGGTCAGTTTAAAGTGGTTGTCACGACGGTTAATCTCGATGCCGAGACGGCGTTCCAGCTGTTTAATGTTGTCATCAAACGGGCCGCATAGGCTCAGCAGACGGGCGTTGTCTGCGGGCTCAAGGGTGATTTCGCGAGTGTCTGTGTTCAAACTGTTCCTCTTATGCATAGGTAGCCAGAAGATGGCCTGTCAGGAAATTATTCACGTCATCGGAATATGGCGCAAGCATCCCTGTAGATATTGGGTTGAGGAGAGGAAATACAAGGCCTGCCGGAGCGGCAGGCCTGAACGGATTATGGCTGGTAGATACCGACGCCCAAATCGTTTTCTTTACGGGTGCGGGCAATCACCGACTCCGGGGTTTCCGCGATGCGCAGACCCATTTCGTCCTCGGTGCGCACCACTTTACCGCGCAGGGAGTTTGTCCAGACGTCGGTGATTTCGACGTCGACAAACTTGCCGATCATCTCAGGCGAGCCTTCGAAGTTCACCACGCGGTTATTCTCGGTGCGGCCAGACAACTCCATGATGCTCTTGCGTGAAGTGCCTTCCACCAGAATGCGCTGCACGGTGCCGAGCATACGGCGACTCCAGGCCGTCGCCTGCTGATTGATACGCTCCTGCAGAATATACAGACGCTGCTTCTTATCCTCTTCCGGTACGTCGTCGACCATATCGGCTGCCGGCGTTCCCGGACGCGCAGAGAAGATGAAGCTGTAGCTCATATCGAAATTCACATCGGCGATCAGTTTCATGGTCTGCTCGAAATCCTGCGTGGTTTCGCCAGGGAAGCCGACGATAAAGTCGGAGCTGATCTGAATATCCGGGCGCGCCGCGCGCAGTTTGCGGATAATCGCTTTATATTCCAGCGCCGTGTGGGTTCGGCCCATCAGGTTCAGCACGCGGTCAGAACCGCTCTGCACCGGCAGGTGCAGGAAGCTGACCAGCTCTGGCGTATCGCGGTAAACCTCGATGATATCGTCGGTGAACTCGATCGGATGGCTGGTGGTAAAGCGGATCCGATCGATACCGTCGATCGCTGCAACCAGACGCAGCAGATCGGCAAAGCTGCCGGTGGTGCCGTCGTAGTTTTCCCCGCGCCAGGCGTTCACGTTCTGCCCGAGCAGGTTGACTTCACGCACGCCCTGTGCCGCCAGTTGGGCGATTTCAAACAGGATATCGTCGCTTGGGCGGCTCACTTCCTCGCCGCGGGTGTAAGGCACCACGCAGTAGGTGCAGTACTTGTTGCAACCTTCCATGATGGAAACAAAGGCGCTTGGGCCTTCGGCGCGCGGTTCCGGCAGGCGGTCGAATTTTTCGATTTCCGGGAAGCTGATATCGACGACCGGGCTGCGGTTGCCTCGTACCGAGTTAATCATTTCCGGCAGACGGTGCAGGGTCTGCGGCCCAAAAATAATATCGACGTAATGGGCGCGTTGGCGAATATGGTCGCCTTCCTGAGAAGCCACGCAGCCGCCAACGCCGATGATCAGATTGGGATTCTTCTCTTTCAGCAGCTTCCAGCGTCCTAGCTGATGGAATACTTTTTCCTGAGCCTTCTCACGGATTGAGCAGGTATTGAGCAGCAGCACATCCGCTTCTTCCGCCACTTCAGTGAGTTGATACCCGTGGGTGGCATCCAGCAGATCGGCCATCTTTGATGAATCGTATTCGTTCATCTGACAGCCCCAGGTTTTAATATGGAGTTTTTTTGTCATCGACTTGCTCATGCTTAATTAGGTATACCCAAAGTCAGCGTCTTCACCGGATGTTGCTCTGCAATGTGAAGGGTGACGGATATAAAGCCAGGATTGCAGGGCGCGTATTGTAATGCTTTGACCGCGCCCTGACCAGTACGACCGTAATCACCACAAGCCGAATAAAAATCCGGTAAACTGAGGGGATTCGGGTTTAAGGATAATAGCCATGACAATTCATGCAACAGATGTCGTTATCGTCGGCGGCGGAATGGTTGGCGGCGCCCTGGCGCTTGGCCTGGCGCAGCAGGGCTTTACGGTGACGGTTATTGAAAAAAACGCGCCACCGGCTTTTGATGCTTCTTCACCGCCTGACGTGCGTATTTCGGCAATCAGCGCCTCATCGGTAGGGCTGCTGAGAGGACTCGGCGTCTGGGATAGCGTGCGGAAAATGCGCGCCCATGCCTACCGCCAGCTCGAGACCTGGGAGTGGGAAAGCGCCCACGTTGTCTTCAACGCTGCGGAGCTGAAGCTACCTGAACTGGGCTATATGGTGGAAAACAACGTCCTGCAGCTTGCCCTGTGGCAGGCGCTGGAAGCCCATGAGCGCATATCGCTGCGGGTGGGGACATCGCTCCAGGCGATGCGGCGCGAAGAAATGTACACGTCGTTAACGCTGACTGACGGCAGCCAGATCGATGCGCGGCTGGTGGTGGGCGCGGACGGCGCCAGTTCGCAGGTGCGGCAGCTGGCCGGAATCGGCATCCACGCGTGGCAGTATCAGCAATCCTGTATGTTGATAAGCGTACAGTGCGCGGGCGATCCCGGCGACAGTACCTGGCAGCAGTTCACCCCAGCGGGGCCGCGCGCGTTTTTACCGCTGTTTGACCATTGGGCTTCGCTGGTGTGGTACGACGCGCCGGCGCGGATCCGCCAGCTGCAGGGCATGAGCATGACTCAGCTACAGCAGGAAATTACTCGTCACTTCCCGTCGCGGCTGGGAGAGGTTACGCCGCTGAGCGCGGGCGCCTTCCCGCTCACCCGCCGCCACGCATTGCAGTATGTGAAGCCGGGGCTGGCGCTGGTGGGCGATGCTGCGCACACCATTCATCCGCTGGCGGGGCAGGGGGTGAACCTCGGCTATCGCGATGTCGATGCGCTGCTTGATATTCTTGGCAGAGCAAAAGCGCACGGCGAGGAGTGGGCCAGCCTGCCGGTACTTAAGCGCTACCAGACGCGGCGTCAGGCGGACAACTTTATTATGCAGTCGGGAATGGATCTGTTTTACGCCGGATTCAGCAACGACCTGCCGCCGGTGCGTATGCTGCGAAATTTAGGGCTGATGGCGGCCGAGCGCGCTGGCGGATTAAAGCGCCAGGCGTTGAAATATGCGTTAGGTTTGTAACGAGAAAGACCCCGGCTTGCAAAGGTGAGGTCGGGGTGCGGAACGGTGATGCGCATAGCGTAAACGCCAAAAAGCAAAAAGCCCGCCGAAGCGAGCTTTTTGCTTTTGTTGGCTGGGGTACGAGGATTCGAACCTCGGAATGCCGGAATCAGAATCCGGTGCCTTACCGCTTGGCGATACCCCAATTTTACGTTGACCATTTCGTACCGGGGTCAAACCGGTGGCTTAGCGCCTGGAAATACTCCAACGAGTGCGCGCACAGCGTGAGCGACTTTTAAAATTGGCTGGGGTACGAGGATTCGAACCTCGGAATGCTGGTATCAGAAACCAGAGCCTTACCGCTTGGCGATACCCCAACAATTCTTTTGGATTTATCGAACTGAATCAATAATTCCTTTGTATGGTGGCTACGACGGGATTCGAACCTGTGACCCCATCATTATGAGTGATGTGCTCTAACCAGCTGAGCTACGTAGCCAAAATCTTACTCTATTTTCGATGGCTGGGGTACCTGGATTCGAACCAGGGAATGCCGGTATCAAAAACCGGTGCCTTACCGCTTGGCGATACCCCAATACCGTCGCGGTGAACCGCAAACATCGAAAATATGGCTGGGGTACCTGGATTCGAACCAGGGAATGCCGGTATCAAAAACCGGTGCCTTACCGCTTGGCGATACCCCAACAAAAATCTTTTACTGCCAACGCGAAAGAGTAAATGGTGCGGGAGGCGAGACTTGAACTCGCACACCTTGCGGCGCCAGAACCTAAATCTGGTGCGTCTACCAATTTCGCCACTCCCGCAAAAAAGATGGTGGCTACGACGGGATTTGAACCTGTGACCCCATCATTATGAGTGATGTGCTCTAACCAGCTGAGCTACGTAGCCATCTTTTTGCGCGTTACCTTATCGGCGTTGCGGGGCGCATTATGCGTATTGAGCCTTGAAGCGTCAACCCCTTTTTCATCGAAAATGGGCTGAACGTAACTGTTTGGTTAGGTTGCGAACAGCGTGGCGCAATAATCGGCAATTATTGGTTATTTATCGTTTTTAACGGCTTAAATAAGGCACAAAACAAAAACGGACTCCGAAGAGTCCGTTTGGAAAACCGCGCCGGTTAGTAGGCCGACTGATGTACGCCAACCGCGCGTCCTGACGGATCGTTCATTTTTTTGAAAGATTCGTCCCACTCAATCGCTTTTGCTGAAGAGCATGCGACGGAAGGGCCGCCAGGAACGCATTCGGCCGCGCTTGGAACCGGGAACAGCTCTTCGAAGATCTCACGGTACAGATACGCTTCTTTCGATGATGGCGTGTTGTACGGGAAGCGGAAGCTGGCGGTTTCCAGCTGCTGATCGGAAATTTGTTCAGCGGCCACTTCTTTTAAAGTATCGATCCAGCTGTAACCGACGCCATCAGAGAACTGCTCTTTCTGGCGCCAGGCGACGCTTGCCGGCAGGTAAGATTCAAAACATTCACGCAGGACATGTTTTTCCATTTTACCGTTGCCGCACATTTTGTCCTGCGGGTTGATACGCATTGCCACATCGAGGAATTTCTTATCCAGGAACGGCACGCGCGCTTCAACGCCCCATGCGGACATCGCTTTGTTGGCGCGAGCGCAGTCAAACATATGTAGCGCCTGCAGCTTGCGTACGGTCTCTTCGTGCAGCTCTTTGGCGTTTGGCGCTTTATGGAAATAAAGGTAGCCGCCAAATACTTCGTCAGAACCTTCGCCAGACAGCACCATTTTGATGCCCATGGCTTTGATTTTACGCGACATCAGGTACATCGGCGTTGACGCGCGAATCGTCGTCACGTCATAGGTTTCAATGTGATAGATAACATCGCGAATCGCGTCCAGGCCTTCCTGCACCGTAAAGTGGATTTCGTGGTGCACGGTGCCCAGATGGTTAGCCACTTCCTGCGCGGCTTTCAGATCGGGCGCGCCTTCCAGACCGACGGCGAAGGAGTGCAGCTGCGGCCACCAGGCTTCTGATTTTTCCTGATCTTCGACGCGGCGCGCGGCATATTTTTTGGTGATGGCGGAAATCACCGATGAATCCAGGCCGCCGGAGAGCAGGACGCCGTAAGGGACATCGGACATCAGGTGGCTTTTCACCGACTCTTCCAGCGCCTGACGCAGTTCGTTTTTGTCCGTGACGTTGTCTTTGACCGCGTCATAGTCGAACCAGTCGCGCTGATAGTACTCGCGGATTTCGCCATCTTTGCTCCACAGGTAGCTGCCTGCCGGGAACTCTTTAATCGTGCGGCATACCGGAACCAGCGCTTTCATTTCTGAGGCAACGTAGAAGTTGCCGTGTTCGTCGTGACCCATATACAGCGGGATGATGCCGATGTGGTCGCGACCAATCAGATACGCGTCTTTTTCGCTGTCGTAGAGAGCGAAAGCAAACATCCCCTGCAGATCGTCGAGGAAGTCCGGACCTTTTTCCTGATACAGCGCGAGGATAACTTCGCAGTCGGAACCGGTCTGGAACGCATAGCGGTCGCCGTATTCCGCGCGCAGCGCCTGGTGGTTGTAGATTTCACCGTTAACGGCGAGGGCGTGAGTTTTTGCAGCGTTGTACAGCGGCTGCGCGCCGGCGTTCACGTCGACGATTGACAGGCGTTCATGCGCCAGGATGGCTTTATCACAGGCATAGACGCCTGACCAGTCCGGACCGCGGTGGCGCATCAGGCGGGAAAGCTCCAGTGCCTTTTTACGCAGCTCACCCGCGTCAGTTTTAATATCCAGTACGCCAAAAATCGAACACATAGCCTTCTCCGTTACCCTGTCTTGTTTGATGTTGTGCAGGCTTCGTCTAATCGCGAAGCCTCAGTGCATGCTTTAGAAAATGCCGCAAAGGGGCGAAGGGCGCAAGGGGTTTACGCCAGCAAAAGAAAATAACGCAATTGTGATTGTCGAATAGTGAAAAAAGAGTATGTTTTGAGCGCTTTTGTTGATGAATATTCAGTAATAACGCTTTTCTTTTAGATGAAAGCGTTCAGAAGAGGCTTGAAAATAAGAAACCACGTCGCAGGACGTGGTTTTATTTAGAAAATATCGATTTCCGCAACCGATGGATAAATCCAGGAAGGGCGGAACGGCATGCTGTCGATATCATCAAGCGTGGCTACCCCGGAAAGCACCAGAATGGTTTCCAGACCGGCCTGGAAACCCGCCAGAATATCCGTGCGCAGGTTATCGCCGACGATGACCGTCTGTTCTGAATGCGCCTGCATTTTGTTGAGCGCGGAGCGGATAATCCACGGGCTCGGTTTACCCACGTAGAACGGCTTGCGGCCGGAGATTTTTTCAATACCGGCGCACAGCGCGCCGCAGGCCGGGTAATAGCCGCGACCGTGGGTATCGGGGTTAGTGGCGATAAAGCGCGCGCCGTTAGCGACAAAAAAAGCAGCCTTATGCATCATCTCCCAGTTAAAGGAGCGCGTCTCACCGACGATAACAAAATCCGGATTGACGTCGGTGATGGTAAAGCCGGCTTTGTACAGTTCGTGAATCAGCGCGCCTTCACCGACCACATAGGCTTTTTTGCCTTCCTGACGGCGCAGAAAATCGGCAGTGGCCATCGCCGAGGTATAAAAGGCGGTATCAGGGACATCGATTCCCGCCGTCGCAAAGCGGTTTGCCAGGTCCTGCCCGGTTTGCGAAGGGTAGTTGGTCAGCATCACCAGCGGCATCTCTTTTTCGAGAATGCGCTTGATGAATTCAGCGGCGCCCGGCACGGCCACATTGTCGTGCATCAGCACGCCGTCAATATCACAAATTATGTTTTGAATGGTCATGAACTGTCCGACATCGTTGGAGAAAGGCGAAACTATAAAGCGGCTTTAGCTTTCCAGCAAACGCTGGAGCAGAGTCCCGTTGAGCATCGCGCGCTTGACCAGGGCAAAAGCGCCGATGGCTGAACGATGATCGAGCGTGGATCGCACTACTGGCAGATTTTTGCGAAATGCCTTCAGGGCCTGGGTATTGATACAGGCTTCAATCGCCGGCAGGAGAACTTTCTCCGCTTCCACGATCTCCCCGGCAATCACCACTTTTTGCGGATTAAACAGGTTAATGGCGATAGCGATGGTTTTACCCAGATGACGGCCAACGTGCTCGATCACCTCGCAGGCCAGCGCATCGCCTTTATTTGCGGCTTTGCAGATCGTTTTTATCGTGCAGTCATCGAGGGAGATTTTGCTCTGATAACCCTGCTCCAGCAGATGACGAACGCGATGTTCAATGGCGGCGTTGGCGGCGACGGTTTCCAGACAGCCGAAGTTGCCGCAGTGGCAGCGCTCGCCCAGCGGGTCGACCTGGATATGGCCGATTTCCCCGACGTTACCGTTACGGCCAATAAAAATCCGCCCGTTGGAGATGATCCCTGCGCCGGTCCCACGGTGTACGCGCACCAGAATGGAGTCTTCACAGTCGTGGCTCGCACCAAAGTAGTGCTCCGCCAGCGCCAGGCTACGAATATCGTGCCCGACATAGCAAGTGACTTTAAAGCGTTTTTCCAGCGCTTCAACCAGCCCCCAGTTCTCCACCTGAATATGCGGCATATAGCGAATGACGCCGCTTTCCGGATCGACCAACCCCGGCAGGATCACCGAAATGGCGATTAGCTCGCGGATTTTGCGCTGACAGCTCTCCATAAAGGAGGCGATGATGTTGAGCAGGGCGTGTTCCAGCGTTTCCTGGGTTCTTTCCGGCAGCGGGTAGTGCTCTTCTTCGAGGGTCTTACTGCTTAAATCATAGAGCGTCAGGGTGGCGTCATAGCGGCCAAGACGTACGCCGATGGCGTGAAAGCTGCGGGTTTCGGCAATAATTGAGATGGCGCGGCGGCCCCCGGTGGAGGCCTGCTGATCGACTTCTTTGATCAGTCCGCGTTCAATAAGCTGACGCGTAATTTTGGTTACGCTGGCAGGGGCAAGCTGGCTTTGTTCCGCAATCTGGATACGCGAGATGGGGCCGTGCTGATCGATGAGCCGATAGACGGCCGCGCTGTTCAGCTGTTTTACGAGATCGACGTTACCAATTTGAGCCTGTCCGCCTGCTGTCATACTTTTACTTACTCAGTGACGACCTCGTTACCATTAACGATGGTCTTGGTGATTTTATAATCGCGGGTGAATGCGGTCAGGTTAGCGACCATCCCCGGGGCAATGCTGCCTAACTGTTTGTCTACGCCAATGGCGCGGGAAGGGTAGAGCGTCGCCATACGCAACACTTCATCCAGCGCAATGCCGCAATGCTCAACGAGGTTACGCACCCCTTCAATCATGGTCAATGAAGAGCCGCTGAGGGTACCGTTCTCATCTACGCACAGGCCGTTCCGGTAGTATATTGTTTTACCAGCAAAAATGAACTGCTCAATATTGGCACCCGCCGGCGCCGTTGCGTCGGTGACGAGGCACAGCTTGTCGCCTTTCAAGCGTTTAGCGAGGCGGACGTTAGCGTAATCGACGTGCATGCCATCGACGATGATACCGCAGTAGACATCCGGTTCGTCGAAAATCGCCCCGGCCAGACCCGGTTCGCGGCCGGTAATATACGGCATAGCGTTAAACAGGTGGGTGGCAAACGTAATCCCGGCGCGAAAACCGATTTTCGCTTCTTTTAGCGTCGCGTTGGAATGACCGGCGGAGACGATGATACCTGCGGCCACCAGTTTGCGGATAACATCTGGTTCAACGCGTTCCGGCGCGAGGGTGATTTTGGTTATTACATCCGCGTTTTCGCACAGGAAATCGACCAGCGCGGCGTCCGGTTTACGGACGTAATCCGGGTTATGGGTGCCTTTTTTGACAATATTCAGCCACGGACCTTCAAGATGCAGGCCCAGCGCCTGGTTGGGATGCTTTTGCAAATACTCGCGCATCACGCGGACACCCTGTTTCATCAGGTCATCGCTGGCGGTAATGAGCGTGGGCAGATAGCTGGTGCAGCCGGAGCGTTCATTCGCCTTCTGCATAATTTCCAGCGTTTCAACGGTGACCGCATCCGCCGTGTCGTTGAACTGCACGCCGCCGCAGCCGTTAAGCTGGACGTCGATAAAACCGGGGGCAAGGATCGCACCATTAACCGAGCGCTGTTCGATCCCGGTGGGCAGCTCAGTCTGCGGACAGATACGTTCGATAAGGCCATTGGCGATAACAATCGCATGGTCATCCAGAATTTCATGACCGGTATAAATCCGGCCTTGGGTTAATGCATACATTACGACCCCCGGTTGTCAAAAATGGTTGTCCCGCAGGGTCTGCTGCGGGACGAAACTACATTACAGACCTTTGATATTTTCGGCTTCTAATTCGTTGAAATATTTCAGTGTCTTAACTTTCAGTTCCATAGTGGACGGCTCATCGCAGACGACAACCGCTTTCGGGTGCAGCTGCAGACAGGTGATGGTCCACATATGGTTTACGTTGCCTTCCACCGCCGCCTGCAGCGCCAGCGCTTTCTGATGACCCAGCACCAGAATCATCACTTCTTCCGCGTCGAGCAGCGTGCCCACGCCAACGGTCAGCGCATATTTAGGCACCTGGTCAACGTCACCGTCGAAGAAACGGGAATTCGCTACGCGAGTATCGTGGGTCAGGGTTTTGATGCGTGTGCGTGAAGCCAAAGAAGAGGCTGGTTCGTTAAAAGCGATGTGGCCATCGTTACCCACGCCGCCCATAAACAGGTGGATTTTACCGTAAGAACGAATTTTTTCTTCATAGCGACGGCATTCTGCATCAATATCCGGCGCGTTACCATTCAGCAGGTTAATATTTTCCGCCGGGATATCAACGTGATCAAAGAAGTTGCGATGCATAAAGCTATGATAGCTTTCCGGGTGCTCTTTCGGCAGGCCTACGTACTCATCCATGTTGAAGGTGACGACATGCTTAAAGCTAACCTGGCCTGCTTTGTGCATCTCAACCAGGGCTTTATAAGCGGTCAGAGGCGTGCCGCCGGTAGGCAGACCGAGGACAAACGGGCGGTCCGCTGTCGGTTTGAACGCATTGATGCGGTTAACGATATGCCGGGCAGCCCATTTACCGACTTGTTCAGCTGTTACCAGGGGGATCAGTCTCATTGTTCACCTCTATAGTTAAATTAGAACCTGGCGGATTGGCGCCAGCATACTATTAAGAGTATCGCAGTAACTGCGCCGACCGGGGTCAATCCGTGTTGATTTTTTGAATGATAAAATAAGTTTTCGTTGTTAGCCAGTCAAAGGCGGAGGTGAATACGATATTTGGTGACTATTGTCACAAAAAATACCCATTTAATTTGCGAGACGAATTAATTTTTCAGACACTTTGCAGGTAAGTTAAAAAATTAACCAGGTTACACAATAATAAAGTGGCTTTAGTGAGCCTCATCGGGGTCTCATAGGGGGAATAAGATGAATATTTTAGGTTTTTTTCAGCGTCTCGGTAGGGCGTTACAGCTCCCTATCGCAGTGCTGCCGGTCGCGGCGCTGCTGCTGCGATTCGGTCAACCGGATCTGCTTAACATTTCGTTTATCGCCCAGGCGGGCGGGGCAATCTTTGACAACCTGGCGCTGATTTTCGCTATCGGCGTCGCATCCAGCTGGTCGAAAGACAGCGCCGGCGCCGCGGCGCTGGCGGGGGCGGTAGGTTACTTCGTTTTGACCAAAGCGATGGTCACCATCAACCCGGCCATCAACATGGGCGTGCTGGCGGGTATCATTACCGGTCTGGTCGGCGGCGCCGTGTATAACCGCTGGTCGGGCATCAAACTGCCTGACTTCCTGAGCTTCTTCGGCGGCAAACGCTTTGTGCCCATCGCCACCGGCTTCTTCTGTCTGGTGCTGGCAGCCATCTTCGGCTACGTCTGGCCGCCGGTGCAGAACGCCATTCATGCCGGCGGTGAATGGATTGTCGGCGCGGGCGCGCTCGGCTCCGGTATCTTTGGTTTCATCAACCGCCTGCTGATCCCGACGGGTCTGCATCAGGTGCTGAACACCATCGCCTGGTTCCAGATTGGTGAATTCACCAACGCTGCTGGCGCGGTGTTCCACGGCGACATCAACCGCTTCTATGCGGGTGACGGCACCGCGGGGATGTTCATGTCCGGTTTCTTCCCGATCATGATGTTCGGTTTGCCGGGTGCGGCGCTGGCGATGTATTTCGCAGCCCCGAAAGAGCGTCGTCCGATGGTCGGCGGTATGCTGCTTTCGGTGGCCATCACCGCGTTCCTGACCGGTGTGACCGAACCGCTGGAATTCCTGTTCATGTTCCTGGCGCCGCTGCTGTACCTCCTGCACGCCATCCTGACCGGTATCAGCCTGTTCGTTGCGACGGCGCTGGGTATCCACGCGGGCTTCTCCTTCTCCGCAGGCGCCATCGACTATGTTCTGATGTACAGCCTGCCGGCAGCCAGTAAAAACGTCTGGATGCTGATCGTGATGGGCGTCGTGTTCTTCGTTATCTACTTCCTGCTGTTCAGCGCGGTTATCCGCATGTTCAATCTGAAAACGCCGGGTCGTGAAGATAAAGTGGATGACGTGGTCACTGAAGAGGCCAATAGCAATACCGAAGAAGGTTTAACCCAGCTGGCGACCAACTACATCGCGGCGGTCGGCGGTACGGATAACCTGAAAGCGATTGATGCTTGTATTACCCGTCTGCGTCTGACCGTGGCGGACTCTGCGCTGGTTAACGACGCGGCCTGTAAGCGCCTTGGCGCTTCCGGTGTGGTTAAACTGAACAAGCAGACCATCCAGGTTATCGTGGGCGCGAAAGCGGAATCCGTGGGCGATGAAATGAAGAAAGTGGTTGCCCGTGGCCCGGTTGCCGCAGCGGCTGCAGCGTCTCATAGCGCACCCGTAGCCGCTCAGGCAGTTAAACCACAGGCTGTTGCTAACGCGAAGACTGTCGAAGCGCTGGTTTCGCCGATTACCGGCGACATTGTGGCGCTGGAGCAGGTTCCGGATGAAGCCTTCGCCAGCAAAGCCGTCGGCGACGGCGTGGCGGTAAAACCGACCGATAAGATTGTTGTTGCGCCGGCGGCGGGCACCGTGGTGAAGATTTTCAACACCAACCATGCTTTCTGTCTGGAAACTGAAAACGGTGCGGAAATCGTCGTCCATATGGGCATCGATACCGTTGCGCTTAACGGCCAGGGCTTTAAACGCCTGGTGGAAGAGGGCGCGGAAGTGAAAGCGGGTGAGCCGATTCTGGAACTGGATCTTGAGTTCCTCAACGCTAACGCGCGTTCGATGATTAGCCCGGTCGTCTGCAGCAACAGCGACGACTACAGCGCGCTGGTTATCCAGGCAACCGGTAAGGTTGTTGCGGGCCAGACGCCGCTGTACGAAATTAAAGGCAAGTAAGACTCCTGAGTGGCGTTTATGCCTCAGCGGCGCAGCGAAAGCTGCGCCGCTTTTTTTTACCGCAAACACCCCCATAATCTCCTTCTGATCGCTATTTTGCGTAACTAATAGTTGTCTCTACGCCCTGCTTGTAAGATCATGTGCCGTTATACGTTGTTTACGCTTTGAGGAACCCACGATGAGTGAGGCAGAAGCCCGCCCGACTAACTTTATTCGTCAGATCATTGATGAAGATCTGGCTACTGGTAAGCACACCACCGTTCATACCCGTTTCCCACCGGAACCGAACGGCTATCTGCACATTGGCCACGCGAAGTCTATTTGCCTGAACTTTGGCATCGCCCAGGATTACCAGGGCCAATGCAACCTGCGTTTCGATGACACCAACCCGGTGAAGGAAGATATCGAATACGTTGAGTCGATTAAAAACGACGTGCAGTGGTTAGGTTTCCACTGGTCCGGGGATGTTTGCTACTCGTCTGATTATTTCGATCAGCTGCACCAGTATGCGGTTGAGCTGATCAATAAAGGTCTGGCCTACGTTGACGAACTGTCAGCGGAGGAGATCCGTGAGTACCGCGGCACGCTGAAAGAGCCGGGTAAAAATAGCCCGTACCGCGATCGCAGCGTGGAAGAGAATCTGGCGCTGTTTGAAAAAATGCGTAGCGGCGGATTTGCTGAAGGTAAAGCCTGCCTGCGCGCAAAAATCGATATGGCCTCTCCGTTTATCGTCATGCGCGATCCGGTGCTGTACCGCATTAAGTTTGCCGATCACCACCAGACCGGAAGCAAGTGGTGCATCTACCCGATGTACGACTTCACCCACTGCATCAGCGATGCGCTGGAAGGGATTACCCACTCTCTATGTACCCTTGAGTTCCAGGATAACCGCCGCCTGTACGATTGGGTGCTGGATAACATCAGCATTCCCGTGCATCCGCGCCAGTACGAATTCTCGCGCCTGAATCTCGAATATACCGTGATGTCCAAGCGTAAGCTGAATCAACTGGTGACCGAGAAGCACGTTGAAGGCTGGGATGACCCGCGTATGCCGACCATCTCCGGTCTGCGCCGCCGCGGCTATACCGCTGAATCTATCCGCGAGTTCTGCAAACGTATCGGCGTGACCAAGCAGGACAACACTATCGAGATGGCGTCGCTGGAATCCTGCATTCGTGAAGATCTGAACGAAAACGCCCCGCGCGCGATGGCGGTTATCGACCCGGTTAAGCTGGTTATCGAAAACTATCCGCAGGGCGAAAGTGAAATGGTGGCCATGCCGAACCATCCGAACAAGCCGGAGATGGGCAGCCGCGAGGTGCCGTTCAGCGGCGAAATCTGGATCGATCGCGCCGACTTCCGTGAGGAAGCGAACAAGCAGTACAAGCGTCTGGTGCTGGGTAAAGAAGTTCGTCTGCGTAACGCTTACGTGATTAAAGCGGAACGCGTGGAGAAAGATGCGGAAGGCAATATCACGACTATCTTCTGCACCTACGATGCCGACACCCTGAGCAAAGACCCGGCCGACGGTCGCAAGGTGAAGGGCGTGATTCACTGGGTGAGCGCGGCGCACGCGCTGCCGGTAGAAATCCGCCTCTACGATCGCCTGTTCAGCGTACCGAACCCGGGCGCGGCGGAAGATTTCCTCGCGGTGATGAACCCGGAATCGCTGGTGATTAAACAGGGATTCGCTGAGCCGAGCCTGGCGCAGGCGCAGGCGGAAAAAGCCTACCAGTTCGAGCGTGAAGGTTATTTCTGCCTGGATAGCCGCTATGCCACCGCAAGCCATCTGGTGTTTAACCGCACCGTCGGCCTGCGCGATACCTGGACGAAAGTCGGCGCGTAGCTATTCGCCATCATTAAGAACGCCGCTAACTGCGGCGTTTTTTTTATTCAGAATCAGCGAATTAAATTACCATATTTTCGCGATGCGAATTAATCTTGTTTACAGATTGTAATAAGCGTTATTTTTAATCCTTCCGGCATATCACCTGAAATTAGGTGATCACTTTCATTTCTATTGATTTTCTCTGTTTTTGCAAGCACTTCCACGCTAAATGTGTGATGTCTAAGACTGAAACATAAAGACATAAATTATGTGCGCTTTGTCATAATCTTCATCTTTGGTCGGCGAAAGAGATTGATAATTCGCGTCACGAAAAATAGTCTATACCCAGTGGTTATGCGAATTTTTAGCGCACCACTTTTTTAGCAGTTTTATTTTATTTTTTGCGTGTTGCCCTTTGGTGACCGCACTTTAAAACGTCAAAGAGGATATGCATATGCGTACGTTTAGTGGCAAACGTAGTACGCTGGCGCTGGCTATTGCCGGTGTCACAGCCCTGTCAGGATTTGCAATGGTGCCGGATGCAAAAGCAGAAGGGTTCATTGATGATTCAACGTTAACCGGCGGCATCTATTACTGGCAGCGTGAACGCGACCGTAAAGATGTGACCGACGGCGATAAATATAAAACTAACCTGTCACACTCCACCTGGAACGCCAACCTCGACTTCCAGTCCGGCTATGCCGCCGACATGTTCGGTATTGACGTCGCTGCCTTTACCGCCATCGAAATGGGTGAAAGCAGCGAGAGCGGTCACCCGAACGAAATCGCTTTCTCCTCGCGTAATAAAGGCTACGATGAAGACTATTCCGGCGATAAGAGCGGGATCAGCCTGTATAAAGCAGCCGCGAAATTTAAATTTGGTCCGGCATGGGCGCGCGCGGGCTATATTCAGCCAACCGGCCAAACGCTGCTGGCGCCGCACTGGAGCTTTATGCCCGGTACTTACCAGGGCGCGGAAGCTGGCGCGAACTTTGACTACGGTGATGCGGGCGCGCTGAGTTTCTCCTATATGTGGACAAACGAATATAAAGCGCCGTGGCACATTGAGATGGATGAGTTCTATCAGAACGACAAGAAAACCAAGGTGGATTATCTCCACTCTCTCGGCGCCAAATATGATTTTAAAAACGACCTTGTACTGGAAGCGGCGTTTGGCCAGGCACAGGGTTACATCGACCAGTATTTTGCCAAGGCCAGCTATAAGTTTGATGTCGCCGGCACGCCGTTAACCACCAGCTATCAGTTCTATGGCACCCGCGATAAAGTCAGCAACGGCGGGGCTAACGATATCTATGACGGCACCGCGTGGCTGCAGGCCTTGACCTTTGGCTATAAGGTTGCCGACGTTCTGGATCTGCGTCTGGAAGGCACCTGGGTTAAAGCTGATGGCCAGCAGGGCTACTTCCTGCAGCGTATGACGCCTACCTATGCATCGTCTAACGGGCGACTGGATATCTGGTGGGATAACCGTTCGGACTTCAACGCCAACGGTGAAAAAGCGGTGTTCTTCGGCGCGATGTATGACATGAAGAACTGGAACATGCCGGGCTGGGCCTTCGGCGCATCCTACGTTTATGCCTGGGATGCGAAGCCGGGGAGAATGTCCTCACCTGATGCGTACTACAACCCGGATAAACGTCTGGAAGAGTCCGCTTATAGCCTGGATGCCATGTACACCGTTCAGGAAGGACGCGCGAAGGGCACGCTGTTCAAACTCCACTTTACGCAATACGACAACCACTCCGATATCCCAAGCTGGAGCGGCGGTTACGGCAACATCTTCCAGGATGAGCGCGACGTGAAGTTCATGGTTATCGCTCCGTTCACCATTTTCTGATGCCACTGCGGCGGGGAAAACCCGCCGCAATTTCCCGAGGTTCATGATGAAAAAGTTAATGCTTGTCGCCATTATGGCAGCAGGTCTGGTTGCCTGTACCCAGTCGCCAGCGCCTAAGGAAGACTCAAAGTTAAAAGATGCCTACAGCGCCTGCATCAATAGCGCTGAGGGCAATCCGGATAAAGTGGAAGCCTGTCAGAGCGTACTGAACGTGCTGAAACAGGAGAAACAGCATCAGCAGTTCGCGACCCAGGAAAGCGTGCGGGTTCTGGATTATCAGCAGTGCATCCAGGCGCGCAAAACCGGGAACGATCAGGCTGTAGAGGCGCGCTGCGACCAGATCTGGAAAGAGATCCGCAGCAATAATACACCGCGTTAAGCCAGATGGCGGCAAGCAAACGGGCGGAGCGAAAACTCCGCCCGTTGCTATTTTAGCGGGGTATTTCTGCCGGCCGGTAGCCGCGGCTCAGGCGTACGAAGAGCATTGCGGTAGCGGCGAATCCGCATAGCGCGGCGCACATCAGCCACCAGCCCGGCGAGCTTTTATCGCCCGTTATCTCTACCAGCGCGGTGGAAATTGCCGGCGTCAGGCCGCCGAAGATCGCGGTGGCGAGGCTAAAGGCCAGTGAAAAGCCGACGGTGCGGACGTAGACCGGCATCACTTCCGTCAGCGCGGCCACCATCGCGCCGTTATACATACCAAAGAAGAACGAGAACCAGAGCAGGACCAGCGTCATGCGGGTGAAATCCGGCGCGGCGGTGAGCCAGTGCATTACCGGCCAGGTAGTGAGCAGCGCCAGCAGGGTAATGCCCATCAGCACCGCTCGACGGCCTATTTTGTCAGAAATTGCCCCGCCGATCGGTAACCAGATAAAGTTGGAGATGCCGACCAGCATGGTCACCAGCAGACTGTCGCGGGCGCTCAGGTGCAGCACGGCTCTGCCGTAGGTCGGGGTATAGACGGTAATGAAGTAAAAAGTTGTCGTGGTCATTGCCACCAGCAAGGTGCCCGCCGAGATGATGCGCCAGTTTTTGACAATTGTGCTCAGGATCTCCCGGGTATCAGGACGATGTTTACGCTGCAGGAAGGCTTCGGTTTCCTGTAACGAACGCCGCAGCACAAAAATCAGCGGAATAATCATACAGCCAATAAAGAAGGGAATGCGCCAGCCCCATTCGGCGATCTGATCGTGGCCGAGCGTTTCATTCAGCGCGTAGCCAATCAGCGCCGCCACAACGATAGCCACCTGCTGGCTGGCGGATTGCCAGCTGGTATAGAATCCCTTGTTCCCCGGCGTGGCGATTTCCGATAAATAGACCGACACGCCGCCGAGCTCGACGCCCGCCGAGAAACCCTGCAACAGCCGCCCGACAACCACCAGGATGGGGGCGAGAATGCCGATAGTCTGATAGCCGGGCACCAGCGCTATCAGAAGCGTCCCGCAGCCCATAATCGCCAGCGTCACCATCAGCCCTTTACGGCGGCCGATTCTGTCGATATAGGCCCCCAACACTATCGCGCCGATAGGGCGCATCAGGAAGCCCGAACCAAAGACGGCGAAGGTGAGCATTAACGCCGCAAACTCGCTTTCCGCCGGAAAGAACGTTCTGGCGATGTAGGTGGCGTAAAAACCAAACAGAAAAAAGTCGAACTGTTCGAGAAAATTACCGCTGGTCACGCGGAGGATGGCGCCAATGGTACCGGCGCGCGATGAGGGTTGCGTCATAGGGTTTGCTCTCCATTGTCTTTATCTTGTTTTTATAGAGGTAAGAGGGGGGCTAGTCGCCTGCGACTGCCGCCTGTTTTCCGCGCCGTTTCTCAATCGCCCACTTGAGTAACGCCGCACAGCGATAAAATCCGTGGGCGAATTTTCCGTAAGGAAGGGTTAAAAACAGCGCCATCACCACGCCGAGATGAATGGCAAGCAGAATGCCCATCCACGAGGTGTCCCGTCCCGCCAGCAGGGCGAGGCCGGTGAAGCTGGTCAGCAGCAGCAGCAGGATAAAGGCGCGATCCATCGGTTTTTGCCGCGGGTCGCCGTGCAGCGGCGAACGACGAAGGTTCAGCCATAGCAGGCCTGCCGGGCCCACCAGCAGGCCGATTCCGCCAAGCGTGCCCAGCAGAACCGGTGCGCTGAAGAACGGGTAGGGCGCTTCCCATCCGGCAAAATAGTGATAGCCCGTGGCCACCAGGGTGGCAGCGAAACAGAGCAGAAAACCATAAAAGGTAAGATGATGGAAACGACGGCGCATCAGGGTAAACGCGTCATCAGCCTCGTTGCAGCCCTTACCGTGGCCGCCGTCGAGATATTTTAAGGTCAGCGCGTTATGCGAGGCTTCGGCGATATCAACGGCGTGGGGATGCCCCGGGGAGATCTCGCGCCAGAAACGGATCACGCCGGCCATCAGTAAGCCCATGGCCAGTACGAAGACCGAACCAAACATCCACGCCAGCAGGTTATGGGGAAAAATCTGGTAGAAATCGCCGGCCAGCGGCGGATGTAGCAGGGAGCCTTTGAGCCCCATCGCCAGCAGCAGAAAGAGGATCAACCCACCGACCAGCGCCAGCGCCGTGGTCACGCCGGCCCGACGATACAGGCTGCCGAAAGCCGCGGGCTGGGCATAATGTTGATAGGTTTCCAGCCGCACTTCCGCCATCGCCTTCGGGACATTAATGGCAAACTCATGCGGCGGCGCGTACTGGCAGGCATGCAGGCAGGCACCGCAGTTATGGCACAGGTTGGCCAGGTAGTTTATATCCGCTTTACCAAAAGCCAGGCGTTGGGTCATGGCCGGAAACACGGCGCAAAACCCTTCGCAATAGCGGCAGGCGTTACAGACCTGCATCACCCGTTCGACCTCCGCTTCGGGCTGGGTGATGATTTGCGCGTCAATGATTAGCTTTTCAAGCGACTTCATGGTGTCTCTCCTGCAGTGCCGCCCTGGCGGCTTGTTGGCCGGCAATGCGGCCGAATGTCGTCCCGATCGACATGCCCACGCCGGCGGTATAGCCTTTGCCCAGCACGTTGCCGGCCATCATTTCACCGGCAACGAACAGGCTTCGGCTGGGCTTGCCCGCAAAATGGACGGCGGCGTGTTCATTGACGTACAGCCCGAGGTAGGTGAAGGTGATCCCCGGTCGTAGGGCATAGCCGTAGTAGGGCGGCGTATCGATGGGCCGCGCCCAGTGGGTTTTCGGCGGCGTCAGGCCGGATGTCGCGCAGTTATCAAGGCGGGTATGATCGAACTGGCCGGGCGCGCAGGCGGCGTTGTAGCGGGCGATGGTTTGCGCCAGGCTTTCTGCGTCCAATCCCAGCTGGCGAGCCAGCTCTTCAATGGTATTGGCCTGGGCGCCGGGGAAAACGGGCGGCATAAAGTGGCCGATCGCTTTGCTGTCGATAATTGAGTAGCCGATTTGCCCCGGCTGGTGGGCGACCAGTCTGCCCCAGATGGCATAACGTTTGGGCCAGAAATCTTCCCCTTCGTCATAAAAGCGCCTGGCGTCACGGTTGACGACCACCCCCAGCGACACGCAGTCCACGCGCGTACAGATCCCGCCATCGTAGAGCGGCGCCCTGGCGTCAATGGCGACGCAGTGGGATTGTGAAGGATCGCCGATGATGTCAGCCCCGGCGTCAATCATAAACTTGAGCAGCACGCCCTGGTTGAAGCGGGTGCCGCGGATGAGAAAGTTATCGGCTGGCCATTCACCACGATCGTTCTGTCCCCATGCTTCACGCAGCCACTCGCGGTTAGATTCAAACCCGCCGGCGGCGAGGACGCAGGTTTTGGCGACGATCCTTTCTTCGCCCGCCAGCGCGGCGACGAATTCGCCGTTATCTAATTCGAGCGCCTGTACCGGCGTGTTGTAGCGGATCTTAACGCCCATCTGCTCCGCGCTGCGGTAATAGGCGTTGACCAGGGCTTTACCGCCGCCCATAAAAAAGGCGTTGGTGCGGGCAACGTGCAGGGCGCCGGAGAGCGGCGGCTGAAAGTTAACCCCGTGCTGGCGCATCCAGTCCCGGCATTGCGCTGAAGTGCGGATCACCAGCCGCGCCAGCGCTTCGTTGGTGTTGCCCTCGGTGACGCGCAGCAGGTCCTGCCAGTACTCTTCTTCCGGATAGCTGTCGATTAAAACATCCTGCGGAGCATCGTGCATACAGCGAAGATTCCGCGTGTGCTGAGAGTTTCCGCCTCGCCATTCCCGCGGCGCAGCCTCCAGCAGCAGCACGGACGCGCCGGCTTCCCGGGCGGTTAATGCGGCGCATAGCGCGGCATTGCCGCCGCCAATCACCAGTACATCCACCATTTTTGGCTCCATTACGCTTTGCTTGATTGTTAAATTTGTAATGGAAATGTATTCGTTTTGGCCGTAAGGACGCTATGGCGTATTGCTAAAGGGGGGTTTAGTGCGCGTAAAGGCTGGCGCCGGGCCAGCGGCCTGACTCCACGAGCTGACGCATGACTTTCGCCAGTATCACCCGCGCGGCAAGGCCCGCTGGGGTCAGTTCATCATCGGAAAGGCTGACGAGAAAGTTTGGCCGACTGAGTATCGGATTCTCGACGCCGATCACTCTCAGGGACTCGCCGTCGAGATGGGAAATCGCCGCCCCCGGCTGCAGCGTGGCGCCCAGTCCGTCGCGGACGGCGCGCATCAGCAGGGCCAGACCGTCGATTTCAGCCACCACATCGACGCTCAGGGCGTGCTCCTGGCAGATCGCCTCCAGCCTGCCGCGCAGGCCATGCCCCAGGCTTGGCATTATCAGCGGGATAGCGGCCAGTTGGCCAGGCGAGATGCTCGCTTCGGGAAGGGGGGCCAGCACGTCATGGGTGCCAATCAGAAACAGACGCTCTTCGAGAATCGGCCTGGCGCTCCAGCGCGCAAGCTTCTCCTTCTGGAACACGATAGCTAAATCAAGCTGGCGGGTGTTGATCATGCGTTCCAGATTACCGGAGAGGCTCTCGACCAAATGCAGGCGGACGTCGGCATAGCTTTCGCGCATCGCGTGAATAAAAGGTACCCCCAGTACAGAGGCGGTGCTGGGGGCCATACCGACGCTGACGTGGCCGGAAAGGCGCGCCTCGCGCGCGGCGAGAACCGCATCGTCGGCGTGGCGCAGCGCCAGCTGCGCCTGGGAGTAGAAGGCGAGACCAGCGCTGGTCGGCATTACGCCGCGCGATGTCCGCTGCAGCAGACGGATGGCGAGTTCGTTCTCCAGGCGCGCCATCTGTTGGCTCAGCGCGGAGACGCCGATATTCAGGTCAAGCGCGGCGCGGCCCATACTGCCGGTTTCAATAATGCGCACATAATAGCGTAGCTGGCGAAGCTCCATGTCGACTCTCCGTACACCTCAGGATGCACTGACAGTAAACGTATTGCAGCGCGAGAGAAAGAGGCGGCAAATTCCGGGCAAAAAAAAGCCAACCTTCAGGTTGGCTTTTGGCGGTATACGATGCGGTGATTATTTCTCTGCCGCGTCGTGGGCATGTTCATCTTCGCGGCAGTCGCCTTCCGCACAGTGTCCGTACAGGTACAGGCTGTGGTTGGTCAGACGAATACCGTGCCTTGCGGCAATTTCACGCTGGCGCGCTTCGATGGAATCATCGCTAAATTCGATCACTTTGCCGCAGTCGAGGCAAATCAGGTGATCGTGATGATGCTGCTGCGTCAGTTCAAAAACGGATTTACCGCCTTCAAAATTATGACGGGTGACGATACCGGCGTCGTCGAACTGGTTCAGTACGCGGTAGACGGTGGCCAGGCCAATCTCTTCACCCATATCAATCAGGCGTTTGTATAAGTCTTCCGCACTGACATGATGGTTATCCGGTCCTTGCAGCACTTCCAGGATTTTTAATCTCGGAAGCGTCACTTTCAGGCCAGCTTTCTTTAATGCGGTATTGTTGTCAGTCATGCGGAATCTGTCCTGTTGCTAAACGATCTACTTCCATCAGCGGAAGTAATACAGAGAATCACCCGATGTAATGCGTCTCATTATAGAACTGCCATGGTGAAATGAAAACTGCAAGCATCGGGCCTTGTATGCTGTCAAAAACGAGGCACTCGCTACAAAGTGCTTCACGCGACCCCGTTAAATCAGAGGACATTGTACAGATATGTGATTAAAAGTTAAAAACTTGTAGCTATAACTTTGATTGCTTTTATCTATCAATTCGGCGAAATCTGATGATTTCGCCGTTTAGACTCAGGCATTCTTGATTTCTTCAAGGTGCAGCTCTTCAGAAATCTGTTTTACCCATTTTTCCACGCGTTCGTTAGTCAATTCTGGCTGACGGTCTTCGTCAATGGCCAGGCCAACAAAGTGATCGTCATCGGCCAGGCCTTTAGACGCTTCAAAATGGTAGCCCGCGGTCGGCCAGTGGCCAACGATAGTTGCGCCGCGCGGTTCGATGATGTCGCGGATGGTACCCAGCGCATCGCAGAAGTATTCAGCATAGTCTTCCTGATCGCCACAGCCAAACAGCGCGACCAGTTTGCCGTTGAAATCGATCTCTTCCAGCGTCGGGAAGAAATCGTCCCAGTCGCACTGGGCTTCGCCGTAGTACCAGGTCGGAATGCCGAGCAGCAGGATATCGTGAGCTTCCAGATCCTCTTTGCTGCTTTTGGCAATGTCGTGAACATCAGCAACATCTTTACCAAGCTGCTTTTGGATCATTTTTGCAATATTTTCGGTGTTGCCGGTGTCGCTGCCAAAAAAGATGCCGATGATTGCCATGAGTAAAATAACCTCTTGAAACTTAATGATGTGGTAGTGGCGTAATGCCCGCAGATAGGGGCAATGATAGCAGAACAGAGAAGGGCGCGGAAACAGCAATCACGCCCAACTGCACACTCTGCTACATGAAAGCTTATTTTTTGAGGGTTTTAGGCTTTATCCTGGCCGCGCAGGGCCGCCAGCTGGCTCATCAGCATCTCTTCGATAAGATCGCTGCGGTTCATATTACGGGCTTCCGCCAGCTCATTAAGCGCGTCGACCGCATCGGCATTCAGCTTTAGCTCCACGCGCTTAAGACCGCGACTCTTATCGCGTTTAAGCTGATTGCGTTTGTTGATGCGCAGCTGTTCATCGCGCGAAAGCGGATTGGTTTTCGGTCTACCCGGCCGACGCTCGGTTGCGAACAAATCTAATGTCGTACGGTCCGTTTGTTCTTTTGCCATGATTCAGAGTGACTTCGGGGGAAACAAGCTATCGGGCATAGCCGACGCAGACAGCGCGCCATAATACATCAGGCGACGGGCTGCGCCAACGACCGCGGGCATTAAGCCGCGCGGTCGGGCACATTTTAGCCAGTCAGGCGGCGATAGAGGTTAAATAACGACGAATTGCGCGGATCACGGCCTCCGGTTTTTCGGCATGTACCCAGTGCCCGGCGCCGGCGATAACGTGCGCGCGCGCCTGGGGAAACTGAGCCAATAGTGCGTCGCGGTATGCGTCGGTGACGTAGGGGGAGTTACCGCCGGGGATAAACAGCGCCGGATGCGGCCAGGCCGGGACGGCTTGCCAGCCGACGATATTATCGTACTGCTCCCACAGCACCGGTACGTTAAACCGCCACTGGCCGTCCACGAAAGACTTCAGCAGAAACTGAATCACGCCCTCTTCGTTAAGGTGCTGGCGCATGACTGCCGCCGCCTGTTGACGCGTTGCGGCGCCCGCATCGGTGACGGCGTTGATGGCGGCGAAGATTTCATCATGACGGCGAACGTGATAATCCACCGGGGCGATATCAATGGCGACCAGACCCGCGATGCGCTCCGGCGCCAGCGCGCTCAGCGCCATCACCGCCTTTCCGCCCATTGAGTGACCAATAAAGGTAGCTTTCTCAATCTGTGATTCATTGAGAGTATCAAGCAGATCCTGGGCCATCGCGGAATAGGTCATTTCCGGCGAGCGCGGCGAAAGACCGTGGTTTCGCATGTCGACCTGTAAAATATCGCGATCGTGAACCAGATCGCGGGCGAGGATCCCAAGGTTATCCAGGCTGCCAAAAAGGCCGTGGACCAGGACGATAGGGGGATTATTGTGCGGATTCTGTGCAGATTGCGCTCGGCTATTTAATTTCATGGCAAAGTTCTTTTTTTCGCTCCGTCGGGTTAGGGTATTATGTTGGACATTCTGCCATCCGGCTGCAAGACCCGGAAGATTTCCGAGTTTTACCGCCATCCTGGTTTGACGCTATCCGCGGTTGGGATTTGACCCTATAATCCCGACAACTTGTATTCAGAAAAAGATATCGCACTGGATTAAGATGAAAACAATTGAAGTTGATGATGAACTCTATAGCTATATTGCCAGCCACACCAAGCATATTGGCGAGAGCGCATCCGACATTTTACGGCGTATGTTGAAGTTTTCCGCCGTTTCCCAGCCTGTCGCGCCGGTAGCGAAAGCCGCTCCGGCCCCTGCGCCAACGCCTGTCGCTGAAGTGAAGCCCGCTAATCCTCTGAAGGATAAAGTCCGCGCGATGCGTGAGCTGCTGTTATCTGATGAGTACGCTGATCAAAAGCGCGCGGTAAACCGTTTCATGCTGGTTCTGACTACCCTCTACTCCTTAGACAGCAAAGCGTTCGCGGAGGCGACCGAGTCCCTCCACGGCCGCACTCGCGTTTATTTCGCTGAGGATGAGCGCACGCTGCAGAAAAACGGTAATCAGACGAAACCTAAGCAGGTTCCGGGCACGCCGTGGTGGGTCATTACAAATACCAATACCGGTCGCAAATGCAGCATGATCGAACATATCATGCAGTCTATGCAGTTCCCTGCGGAATTGATCGAAAAGGTTTGCGGTACGATCTAGTTAATTAACTTTTGCACCAGAAGGATCAGGCAATGGCAATCGATAAGCGCGCGGGTCAACCTGCGCAACAGAGTGATTTGATTAACGTCGCCCAGCTGACTGCCCAGTACTATGTGCTGAAGCCGGAAGTCGGCAACGCGGAACATGCGGTGAAGTTTGGCACCTCCGGTCACCGCGGCAGCGCGGCGCGCCACAACTTCAACGAGCAGCATATTCTGGCGATTGCTCAGGCAATTGCGGAAGACCGCGCGAAGAACGGGATCACCGGCCCATGCTACGTCGGGAAGGACACTCATGCACTCTCCGAACCGGCCTTCATTTCCGTACTGGAAGTGCTGGCGGCGAACGGCGTTGACGTCATCGTTCAGGAAAACAACGGTTTCACCCCGACGCCGGCGATTTCTAATGCGATTCTGGTGCATAACAAAAAGGGCGGTCCGCTGGCTGACGGTATTGTGATCACGCCGTCCCACAACCCGCCGGAAGACGGTGGTATCAAGTACAATCCGCCAAACGGCGGCCCGGCTGATACCAACGTGACCAAGGTTGTCGAAAATCGCGCCAATGAACTGCTGGCTGCCGGTCTGCAGGGCGTCAAGCGTATTTCTCTTGACGCGGCGCTGGCCTCCGGCCACGTTAAAGAACAGGATCTGGTGCAGCCGTTTATTGAAGGGCTGGCGGATATCGTCGATATGGCGGCGATCCAGAAAGCCGGATTGACCCTCGGCGTCGACCCGCTGGGCGGCTCCGGTATCGAATACTGGAAGCGTATCGCTGAGCATTACAACCTCAATCTGACCATCGTCAACGACCACGTCGATCAGACCTTCCGCTTTATGCATCTCGATAAAGACGGCGCAATCCGTATGGACTGTTCCTCCGAGTGCGCGATGGCGGGCCTGCTGGCGCTGCGCGACAAATTTGACCTGGCCTTCGCGAATGACCCGGATTACGACCGTCACGGTATCGTCACGCCGGCCGGGTTGATGAACCCGAACCACTATCTGGCGGTGGCGATTAACTACCTGTTCCAGCATCGCCCGCAGTGGGGCAAAGATGTCGCTGTGGGTAAAACCCTGGTCTCCTCGGCGATGATTGACCGTGTGGTTAACGACCTCGGCCGTAAGCTGGTGGAAGTGCCGGTCGGCTTTAAGTGGTTTGTTGATGGTCTGTTTGACGGCAGCTTCGGCTTCGGCGGTGAAGAGAGCGCGGGGGCTTCGTTCCTGCGCTTTGACGGCACCCCGTGGTCTACCGACAAAGACGGCATCATCATGTGCCTGCTGGCGGCGGAAATCACCGCGGTCACCGGGAAAAACCCGCAGCAGCACTACGACGAGCTGGCAGAGCGCTTCGGCGCGCCGAGCTACAACCGTCTGCAGGCTTCCGCGACTTCTGCCCAGAAAGCGGCGCTGTCTAAGCTCTCTCCGGAAATGGTCAGCGCCAGCACCCTGGCGGGCGACCCGATTACCGCGCGTCTGACCGCGGCGCCGGGTAACGGGGCGGCGATTGGCGGCCTGAAGGTGATGACCGACAACGGCTGGTTCGCCGCGCGTCCGTCAGGAACCGAAGACGCCTATAAAATCTACTGCGAAAGCTTCCTCGGCGCTGAACATCGTCAGCAGATTGAGAAAGAAGCGGTGGAGATTGTCAGCGAAGTGCTGAAAAACGCGTAATTGACATCATGATAATCAGGCCCTTTTCAGGGCCTGATTTTTTCGCAGGGATAGCGATGAAACTGGAACGAAAAAACGTTTTTTGGTTCTGGGGTGGGATGGATCTGTTCTATCTCCTCCAGTTTATTGTCTGGAATGTCTACCATCAGCGAGTGCCTTTCTACAGCGATATCCTCGCTTATCTACAGCTTGTGCAAAGCTACGGTTCCGCGGCAGCCTGGCTATATCCGCTTAATGCCATATTGATTATCACTATTCCCGTCTCGATGATTCTCTTCTGGCGACACAGTCGCTATGCGCTGTGGCTGGCGTATGCGCAGACGCCGTTGCGTCTGATCTTCATGCTACCTTCGCTTTCGCTGGTGTTCTGGATGCTGCGCGAGATGGAGTTTAAGGGGAGCGCGTTTTATATTGGGTTCCTGCTGGTTTCAGAGGCGGCAAAAGTCGTCACCCTTTGGCGATGTCGCAAAGTTTGACGTTACGTGTTATCAAGACGGCACAGCCTTGCCGGGCATTACGCTGACTGAATCGGGCATAAACGGGTATTATTGCTTTGACCGGGTTTGCCCGTTTTAGTGAATATGCTGCTAAAGCAAACGAACAATGACGGCTAATTCTGCGATTTTAATCACAAATTTATCTCATTCAAAATGAAAGTTACTTGATATATATGATCAGCTTCAAACTAAAAAAAGCTAAAAACTTGTTTTGATTTTGTATGATTTATATCACTTACTGATATGGACGATTTTGTTATATTTATGTCATTAAATCCTGAATGCTTTCTTGAGAACGTCTATGTTACAAGTGAAACGTCATTCATTAATCTTGGAATATGTCGTAGAAAAAGGATGTGCCAGAGTTAATGAGCTCTCACAGATATTTGGCGTATCTCCAGAAACCATTCGCCGAGATTTAACCTCGCTGGCGAAAAATAAAAAAATAGTTCGCAGCTTTGGCGGTGCGATGATTTCAGAAAATAATGCATCATTTTTAGATGTGGATAATCCCACAAATAATGGGAATTTTGTCGATAAAGCTGAAGCATTTATTAAGCGAACAAAAGAGCAACCAGAGCGAAAAATGCGCATTGCCAAAAGCGCATTACAGTACATTCATGAGCATGAATGCATTATTATGGATAATAGTAGTTCATGCTGGTTTTTAGCACGGCAGTTGCCCGATATCGAACTGACGGTAATTACCAATTCATTAAATATTATTCAGACATTAGCCTGCCGAAAGAAAATAAGAATTGTCAGCGTGGGTGGCGAGTATTCTGAAAGACACGGCGATTTTCATGGGCCAGTAGCTGAATTTATTATTAATAACTTTAAGGTCAATAAACTGTTCTTTTCTTGCCAGGGCCTTGATTCAGGCCTGGAAATCAAAGATAGCAATGAAGTCAACGTGCGTCTGAAACAAGAAATGCTGAAAGTGGCCGACCAAAAAATTCTGATGGTCGATAGCAGTAAGTTTGAGCGCTATTCATTATATAAAATATGCGACCTGGCAGATATTGATGTTCTTATTACTAATAAGCTACCAAAAGATATCTATCGTCAGGAATGCCTTGAAATCGTAGAGACCAGTTAAACTCTCTACGTAATAATATATTTGCATCATCATCTCACGACTCTTGTGCCAGGTGGAGGATAATTGCGTCAGCAATACTATCCATCTTCATTACTTATCCGAAAATGAGGTTTACGATGGAACAATTACCTGAAGATATGAAAGCTGTTGTGTGCCATGGTCCCCAGGATTATCGCTTTGAAAAGATTACGCGCCCGGTAGCACAAGAAAAAGAAGTGGTTATAAAAGTTGATGGCTGTGGAATATGTGCTGGTGATTGCAAAGCCCAGGACGGCGCACCGATGTTTTGGGGCGATAATCCGTGGGTGAAAACGCCAGTGGTGCCAGGACATGAATTCTATGGCCGGGTTGCTGAATTAGGCCCCGGCTCGGCAGAAAAATATAAATTAAAAATTGGCGACCGTATTCTGGCGGAGCAGATTGTACCTTGTCATGAATGTCGTTTCTGTAAAACCGGCAAATACTGGATGTGCGAAACCCATGATATTTACGGCTTCCAGAAAGATGTCGCCGATGGTGGTATGGCTGAATATATGCGTTTCTCCGAACGCGCGATTATTCATAAAATTCCTGAATCATTGAGTGAAGAAGATGCTGCGCTGATCGAACCTATGGCCTGCGCAATCCACACGGTACGCCGCGGAGATATCGAACTGGATGATGTGGTTGTTATCGCCGGCGCCGGGCCGCTGGGGCTGTGTATGGTGCAGGTCGCTCATCTGAAAACGCCGAAAAAGCTGGTGGTGATCGACACCATGGAAGACCGTCTGGCGCTGGCGAAAGAGTTTGGGGCGGATGTGGTTATCAATGCGGCCAAAGAAGACGCCATTGCCATTGTTAAAGCCATGACTGAAGGCTACGGTTGCGACGTCTACATTGAAGCTACCGGCGCGCCGATTGGCGTTACTCAGGGACTGGAGATGATTCGTAAGCTAGGTCGTTTTGTCGAGTTCAGCGTGTTTGGTAAAGAAACCACCGCCGACTGGTCGATCATTGGCGACCGCAAAGAGCTGGATATTCGCGGTGCGCATCTTGGCCCGTACAGCTATGAAATCGCCATCGATCTCTTTGAGCGCGGCCTGCTGACTGCAAAAGGCGTCGTCACTCATTTCTATTCTATCGATGAGTGGAAAGCGGCGTTTGAAATGGCAAAATCGCTCGATTCTATCAAGGTCGTTATTAAGCCATAAAAACGTAATTCTTAAATAGCGCCATTTATTTTAATTATCATCCGCTTTGAAATGAATGGCGGCTAAATAAATACTGGATTTGTATCATGGTGATAACTGGAGTAAATATCGGTGGTCTGGTGAAGTCTACCGGTCATTAATTTATTGCTCAGGCTATCAGGCAACATTCGTACCATGAAAACGCTAAAGGATAATCTTTATCCTTTAGCGCATAACTCAAAAAGGAGATATTGAATGCCTGTAAAATTGAATACGAAAGCATTACTCTCAGGACTTCTGGCGATGAGTATGGTCGCCTGCGTTAATGCTAAGCCGCTAACTATCGGCATGTCGTTCCAGGAATTGAATAACGAATATTTCGTCACCATGAAAGAGTCGCTTGAGCAGTCGGCAAAAGATATTAACGCCACCGTCTATACAGCGGATGCGGCGCATGATGTCTCCAAGCAGATTAGCGATGTTGAGGATATGCTGCAAAAGAAAATAGATATTTTGCTGATTAACCCGGCTGATAGCGTCGGTGCGGAAACCGCCGTGCTGGCCGCTAAAAAAGCTGGCGTGGTGGTGGTGGCGATAGATGCTCAGGCTAATGGCCCGATAGATTCTTTTGTCGGCTCAAAAAACTATGATGCAGGCTTTATTGCCGGTGAACACTTAGCCAAAGCGCTGGGTGATAAAGGCAACGTAGCGATTCTCGACGGGATTCCGGTAGTGCCTATTCTGGAGCGCGTGCGCGGCTTTGAAGATGCGATGAAAAAGCATCCCAATATTAAAGTGATTACCAAACTGAATGGTAAACAAGAGCGCGATACCTCCATGAGCGTGACGGAAAATATGCTGCAATCCAACCCGACGCTCAACGGTATTTTTAGCGTGAATGATGTTGGCTCACTCGGCGCTCTGGCGGCGATTCAGGCATCAGGACGCGATGTGAAGCTGGTGAGCGTTGATGGTTCCCCGGAAGCAGTCGCTGAAATTGCTAAAGGTAATACGCCGTTTATTGCTACCGCCGCTCAGTTCCCACGCGATCAGCTGCGTATTGGCTTAGGCATTGCCCTGGCGAAACATTGGGGTGCGAATATTCCTAAGGAGATCCCTGTTGATGTGAAGCTTATCGATAAAACCAACGCCAAAGATTTCCACTGGTAATCGCGTTATTACGCCATAGCGGCTCTCGCTAATTCAGGTGAGCCGTGCCGGATTCTTATTAAAGTATGGCTCGCTATTTTATCGAGCCATTATGGAGCGATGTTTATGCCCAGCTTACTGGAAGTTAAAAACGTCAGTAAAAGCTTCCCCGGGGTCAAGGCGCTGGATAATGTTAATATCACCCTTGGCCGAGGGGAGGTGCATGCTTTATTAGGTGAAAACGGCGCGGGTAAATCGACGTTAATGAAAATCCTTTGCGGGATATATCAACCTGACGCCGGTAATATTTTTATTGACGGTAAGCAACAGCATTTTCATAACTATCGTGACGCGATTGCCTGCGGCGTAGGGATTATCTTTCAGGAATTTTCTCTTATTCCCTATCTGAACGCTTATGAGAATATTTTCCTTAATCGCGAAAAGGTAAATAGTTTTGGTCTGTTAGATCGTAAAGCGATGCGCCGCGAGGCGTTGCGGATTTTTAAAGATCTTGGCGTGACCCTCGATCCCGATGAGCAAATTTGCCATCTCAGCGTCGCCGAGCAGCAGTTCGTGGAAATTGCCAAAGCGCTGTCGCTAGATGCGCGAATTCTCATTCTGGATGAACCCACCGCGACCTTAACCCCGAGTGAGGCGGAGCATCTTTTCCGCGTGATGCGCGATTTAAAGGCCAAAGGCGTCGGGATGTTCTTTATCTCTCACCATCTTGAGGAGATATATGAGATCTGTGACAGCCTGAGCATTCTCCGCGACGGCAAATATATCGGGTCGGCAAAGGTCGACAATATCGATATCGCCGAGATGATCCAGATGATGGTCGGCCGTGAAGTGGAGAATATCTATCCCGCACGGCGGACGCTGGCGCATGACGACATACTACTGGAGGCGGAAATTCAGCTTACCGAAACTAGCCAGGTCAATCGACTGACGCTGCGCAAAGGGGAGATCTTAGGCCTCGCCGGGCTGGTGGGATCGGGGCGTTCCGAAGCGATCCTGGCCCTGACCGGCGCGGATAAATGCTTCAAAAAGCGCGTCCGCCTGGCCGGAAAAGAGGTGACGATAAAATCCACCGACCGGGCTCTGCGTCTGGGCATTGGTCTGTTGCCGGAAAGCCGAAAAACGCAGGGGCTGGTGCTTCCTTTTTCGGTCAAAGATAATATCTGGCTTAACAAACACGCCTGCCAGTTCTCGCTTATCCGCGATAACGAAGAGCGCCTGACCGCCGAGCGTTTAATTAATCACGTTGGCGTGAAAACGCCGGATGCTGGAACCGCGGTAGGGACGTTGAGCGGCGGTAACCAGCAGAAAGTCGTTATTTCTCGTTGGTTAAATCATGATGTCAATATTCTTATTTTTGACGAACCGACTCGCGGTATTGATGTCGGAGCGAAATCAGAAATCTATCAAATCATGCGTGACCTCACCGCCCAGGGTATTTCAATAATTATGATTTCATCTGAGCTACCAGAGGTGATTGGCGTTAGCGACAGGGTGATGGTTTTTCGCGACGGTAATATCGTTGCCGAACTCGAGAGCGACCAAATAAATTCCACTGTGATTATGCTGCACGCTGCCGGTAATATTATTTAGGGAGTATTAAATGAGTAATGAAAACGTGTCATTAGCGCCCGCCGCATCTCCTGATAAAAATAAAAAGATGCTCCATGGTTTATTAAAAATGCCCGCGTTCCTGCCGTTTGTTGGTCTGGTACTCCTGTTCTCCTGTATGGCTATTTTTAATGACTACTTTTTAACGGTCGATAACTTATCGACCGTCGCCCGCCAGGTCTCGATTAATGCCATCATTGCTATCGGGATGACCTTTGCCATCCTGACCGGCGGGATCGACCTCTCCGTCGGCGCGGTCATGGCCCTGGCCGGTACCCTGATGGCGGGATTAATGAAGTACTATGGTTTAGAACCGTGGTTAGCCATTCTTATCGGCCTGTTTTCCGGCGTCGCCTTTGGCGCGCTGAACGGCTTTTTAACCGCCTACGGTAAAATGCCGCCGATTATCGTGACCCTCGGGGCAATGATTATTGCGAAGGGACTGGCGCTGATCTATACCGGCGGCTACCCCATCTCCGGTTTACCGGATTCATTCGCTTTTTGGGGCCGCGAATATCTGTTCGGTATTCAGGTGCCTATTATTCTGATGGTGGTTTTATATCTCATCTTTTATATCGTCCTGAATCATATGCCGTTTGGTCGCTATGTTTATTCCCTCGGCGGTAATGAAGAAGCGGCGCGCCTGAGCGGGCTGCGGGTGAAATATTATAAATTGCTGGTTTACGTGATCAGCGGCTTTACCGCCAGTTTTGCCGGTCTTATTTTCACCTCGCGCGTGATGAGCGGCCAGCCGAATGCCGGCGTCGGATTTGAACTGGATGCAATTGCCGCCGTGGTGCTCGGCGGGGCATCAATTGCCGGCGGCCGCGGAATGATTATCGGCACGCTGATTGGCGCCATGATGCTCGGCGTACTGAATAATGGTTTAAACCTCCTTGGGATCTCACCTTACGTTCAGTATGTGGTGAAAGGGCTTATTATTTGGGGCGCCACCTTTATTAGCTCAGCCAGACGTTAATTTATTTTAAATATGAGGCGAAGGGAAATGAATTTTATCGGGGTTGATATCGGTGGTACGGTAACCAAAGCCGGTATATATAATGAGTTAGGGCAAGAGATTCATGTGGCGTCGCAATATGCGCAGGTATTATCCGAACAGCCGGGCTTTACCGAGCGGAACATGCATGAGCTATGGGATACCGTTTGCAGCGTGATAAAAAAAGCGCTGTATGAAAGCCAGGTGCCGCCGCTAAGCATCGGCGGGATCGGTTTCTCCTCGCACGGCAAAGGGCTCTACGCGATTGACAAAAAAGGCGAGCCGGTGCGCAATGGGATTATTTCATCTGATACCCGGGCGCTTGAGTTTGTCAAAAAATGGTACCGTGAAGGTATCGACAAACTGGCCTATCCAAAAGGATTGCAGCAGTTGTGGACCGGACATCCGGTGTCGCTGCTGGCGTGGCTTAAAGAGTATGAGCCGGCCAATTACGACAGAATCGATGCCGTTTTGATGGTCCACGACTACATCCGTTTCCGCCTGACCGGCGAAGCGACGGCAGAAATCACCAATATCTCCGGCAGTAATTTTTATAACCAGTTCACCTCTCGCTACGACAGCGACATGATGGCGCTATTTGGCATTGAGGAAGTGGTGGATAAAACCGCGCCGGTGGTGAACTCAACGGATTGCGTGGGCCACATTACCTTGCAGGCCTCGCTGGACTGCGGTTTATGCCCGGGGACGCCGGTTTTCGGCGGCTTTTTCGACGTGGTCGCCTCCGCCGTCTCCTCGGGCATTGATCGGGCGGATACCCTGAGCGCGGTGGCCGGAACCTGGAGTATCGCCACCTCGGTGACGGATAGCATTATTGCCAGCGACTTTCCCTACATCTGGGGGAAATACTGCATTCCGGGCAAATACTTCGTTCACGAGGGCAGCCCCACTTCGGCGAGCAATCTCTCCTGGTTTGTGAAGCAGTTTTTCCCTGACGATGACCGCTGCTACGACCATTTCGAAAGCTGGATCGCGCAAGATACCGACAGCAACCTCATTTTTTTACCCTATTTGTTCGGTTCCAATCTGGCGATGGATCTGCCCGGCGCGCTGGTGGGCCTCGCGGGGCATCATACGAAAAAGGATATTATTGCGGCCATCTATCGCGGGATCGTTTTTTCTCACCTGGTGCATCAGGACCGCATTATTGAACTCAATCGGGATATTCAAAAAATTCGCTTTACCGGCGGGCCGAGCCAGTCGAGAGGCTGGACGCAGATGTACGCCGATGCGGCCAATCTTCCGCTGGAAGTAGTGGATATCGAACAGGCCGGCTGTCGAGCCGCCGCGCTGTGCGCCGCGGCCGGCAGTGGCGCCTACGCTAACTTCAGCGAGGCGATTGCGGCCACGCAGCCCGAGGTGGTCTGCTATCAACCCGATAGCAATCGGCATCAGCAGCTGCGCGAAGGCTACGCCCGTTACTTAGCTGTCGCGCAAAGCCTCTCCAGGGCGACGGGAGCGGCGCAATGAAACCCAGACTTGGCATCTACGAAAAAGCGCTCCCCGCAGCGCTGGACTGGCCGAAACGCTTCGAAATGGCGGCCGGCCTGGCGTTTGATTTTATCGAAATCTCCGTTGATGAAAGCCCCGAACGCCAGGCCAGGCTGCGCTGGAATCGGGGGCAGCGGCTGGCGTTCGTGGCGGACAAAATCAACAGCGGCATTGATGTGCCGAGCATGTGCCTCTCCGCGCACCGCAGCCATCCCTTTGGTAGCGTCAATCGCGATACCCGGCTCAAGGCGCGGGAACTGATGCTTGATGCGCTGGATTTTGCCAGCCACGTCGGGATCCGCAACATCCAGCTGGCAGGCTATGACGTCTATTACGAATCCTCTTCGGCACAGACCCGGGAATACTTTATTGAGGGCATCAACTGGGCGGTGGCCGAAGCGGCGAAAGCACAGGTGATGCTGTCGATGGAGATTATGGATACCGCCTTTATGAGCAATATCTCGCGCTGGCTGGATCTCGAACGGAAGGTTTGCAGTCCGTGGTTTTGCGTCTATCCGGACGTTGGCAACTTAAGCGCGTGGCAAAACGATGTTCCTGAAGAGTTGAGTAAGGGCATTCATAAAATCAGCGCCATCCATTTGAAAGACACCCAGCCCGTTTCACACGCCTCGCTGGGGCAGTTCCGCGATGTGCCGTTCGGCACCGGCTGCGTGGATTTCAGCGAGATCTTCCGTTCGCTTGCCGCGCTGAACTATCGCGGCGCATGGTTGATTGAGATGTGGGCCAAAAATGACGGGCTGGATAGCGAGAGAATTGCCGAGGCCAAAGCGTGGTTAACGGATAAATACCAGCAGGGTTTTCTTGCCCCGCAGCATGAAGTTAATGTGAATTCAGGAGTGAAGTATGCTGGATAAACTCAAGCAGACGGTTCTTGACGCCAATCTGGCGCTGCCGAAATTTCATCTTGTGACCTTTACCTGGGGCAACGTCAGCGGTATCGATCGCGAGGCCGGGCTGGTGGTGATCAAACCCTCCGGCGTGGAATACGCCGTGATGACGGCCGAGGATATGGTGGTGGTGGAGCTGGCGACCGGCAGGGTGGTAGAGGGGCGCTATAAGCCCTCGTCGGATACGCCGACCCATCTGGAGCTGTATAAGGCGTTTAGCGGCGTGGGCGGAATTGTGCACACCCATTCGCGCCACGCGACGATTTGGGCGCAGTCGGGCAGGCCGCTGCTGGCGATGGGCACTACCCACGCCGACTATTTTTATGGGCCGATCCCCTGTACCCGCCCGCTCAGCGATGATGAAATCCGCGGTGATTATGAAACCAATACCGGTCACGTGATTATCGAAACGCTGGGGGCGCAGCATACCGATCCGCTCAGCGTGCCCGCCGCGCTGGTCCACGGGCACGGCCCATTTGCATGGGGAAAAGATCCGGCGAACGCGGTGCATAATGCGGTGGTGCTGGAGGAGATTGCCTATATGAATATGTGGACCCGTCAGCTGAGCATTGATGAACAGCCGGTCTCTGCGACGCTGCTGGATAAACACTATTTGCGTAAACACGGGGCAGGGGCCTACTACGGGCAATAATCGCCTGCATTCCCCGGATTGCGGCGTAAACGCCTTATCCGGGCTACCGGCCCGCAGTTGGCGGTGAACCCTTAGCCCGGTCAGCGCAGCGCCACCGGGATGAAACAGCGTTGATTTATGAGGCCCGGCACATTTCCTGGAGGCGGCGCTTGACGCGCTTGTCCGGGCTACCGCCTGGCAGACGACGGCGGGCCTGTAGCCCGGCTAAGCAAAGCGCGAGCCGGGGATCAGCTAGGGCATAAACCGATAGCCGATCCCGGTTTCGGTCAGCAGATGCTGCGGGCGCGCCGGGTCGGCCTCCAGCTTCTGTCGCAGATGTCCCATATAGATCCGCAGATAGTGGCTGTGTTCCACCGCGTTCGGCCCCCAGACCTGGTTGAGCAACTGCCGCTGGGTCAGCACTTTGCCGGGATTATTCAGCAGTACCGCCAGCAGGCGAAATTCAATGGGCGTCAGGTGGATCTCTTCGTCGCCGCGCACGATGCGGCGGGCGGGGATATCGACTTCGACATCGGCAAAACGCACCAGCGGCTCATCGGCCTGGGCGCCGGCATGGCGGCGCATTGCCACCCTCAGCCGCGCCTGCAGTTCACCGATACCAAAGGGTTTGCTGAGATAATCATCGGCGCCGGCGTCAAGCGCGGCGATTTTGTCCTGCTCCTCGGTGCGCGCAGAGAGGACGATAATCGGCATCAGGCTCCACTGGCGAACCTCACGGATAAACGCGTTGCCGTCACCATCGGGCAGGCCAAGATCGAGAATGGTTAAATCCGGCTTGCGGGTCGCGGCTTCAATCAGCCCGCGCTGCAGCGTTTCCGCTTCAAATACGCGCATGCCGTCGGCTTCCAGCGCGGTGCGCAGAAAGCGGCGGATAGCATGCTCATCTTCGATGATCAAAACGTTAATCACATTTCCTCGGCTAAATCTTCCAGTTCAGGGGGCGCTTCTCTCGGCAGTGTAACACGGAAACAGGCGCCGCCTTGCGGGCGCGTCGCGGCGCTAATCGTTCCGCCGTGCACCTCAACGATCGCCTGGCAAATCGCCAGGCCCAGACCGACGCCGGGGATCGCCGACTCTTTATTCCCGCGGGCGAATTTATCAAAGATAGCCTGTTCCTGGCCGGCAGGAATACCCGGTCCGTTATCCCAAACCTCAAGCAGTAAATTGTGCGGGTCGACGTGCGCGGTAATGCCGATGTGCGCCTCTGTTCCCGCGTACTTCACCGCATTTTCCAGCAGATTAATCAGTACCCGTTCAAATAGCGGCCCGTCGACGTGAACCAGCAGCAGCGGGTCCGGCAGCGCGAGCTGAATATGCCGGCCGCCGAGCCCCGGCTCCAGCATACGCAGCGCGCTACCGACCACCTCTTCCAGAGTTAGCCACTCTTTATGCAAATTAAAGCCGCCGGACTGGATCCGCGCCATATCGAGGAGATTATTTACCAGCCGGGTGGTGTTCAACACGTGCTGACGAATCTCATTGGCCTGCGGCGCGTGTTTCGACCCTTCGCTGGCGAGATCGAGCGTCAGGATTTCAGCCTGGCCGAACAGCACCGTTAACGGCGTCCGCAGATCGTGGGACAGCGCTGCCAGCAGCGAGTTACGCAGGCTTTCCCGTTCGCTGTTCAGCCGCGCCTGCTCTTCGCTGGCGGTAAGCGTCAGTCTCTCCAGCGCGCTGGCGACCAGCAGGGTGAAGGTTTCCAGCAGGCGCTGCTGTTCGGGGATCATCAGCTGGCGGAGGTTGGCTGGTTCCACGACCAGCAGCCCCCAGGTGCGGGCGGCGCTTTTCAGCGGCAGGATTTGGTACGGCACGCCGGGTAGCGTATCGGTACCCGCCCCGGCGGGCTGCCCTTTATCGAAGCTCCAGCGGGCAATGGCGTCATCCCAGGTGATGGTCGCCGTTTGCGGAGTCAGCGGAGAGAGCCGGTTCGTTTCATCGGGCAGCAGCAGCTGGCTGCGCGCCTGAAACGTCGAGGCGATAAAGCGCTCGCTGGTGGCGGCGACATCCTCACGGCTGCGGCCCACCGCCAGCGCTTTTGACATTTCGTACAGATGCCGGGTGCGCTGTTCGCGATAGCGCGCCACCCGCGCCTGATAGCGTACGCCGGCGGTGAGGTTGCCGATAAGCAGCCCGACGGTGAGCATCACGCTAAAGGTCAGCAGATACTGCACATCGGAAACCGCCAGCGTACCGCGCGGCGCGACAAAAAACAGGTCAAAGCTGACCACGTTAATCACCGTCGCCAGCACCGACGGCCAGCGTCCATACAACAGGGCGATAATTACCACGCCCAGCAGATACAGCATCACCAGGTTGGCGGCTTCAAAAGCCATCAGCCACTGCATGGCGACGACGGTTATCACCGCGCACAGGGCGATGGCGACGACGCATCCCTGGAGCTGCAAACGCCATTTTTCCATTGCGGTCCGGCCATCGCTGGCGCGAGCGGGCAGGGGGGCGGCTTTTTCATCCAGCGCGATCACGACCAGATCGAGGTCCGGCGCGTGGCGGGCCAGACGATCGGCGAAGCCGCTGCGGTCCCACCAGCGCCTTTTTTGCTGGCGGCCAATCACTATCTTGCCGAGGTTATGCTCGCGGGCGTAGTGCAGAACGGCCCGCTCTTCAGAAGGATCGGCGAGGGTCGCGGTTTCCGCCCCCAGTTCCTGAGCCAGCCTGAGCGCGGCGAGGATCGCCCGCCGTTTCGCTTCCGGCAGGCGATGCAGAGAGGGGGTTTCCACATACACCGCATGCCAGACGCTCCCCAGCCTGGCCGCGAGGCGGGCAGCGGCGCGAACCAGCTTTTCGCTGCCGGTGTTGTGGCCGATGCAGAGCAAAATGGCGTCGCGGGTGTGCCAGACTTTTTCCTGTCCCTGACGATCGCGCCAGGCGCGCATTTGCTCATCGACCCGATCGGCGGTACGGCGCAGCGCCAGCTCGCGCAGGGCGATCAGGTTGCCCTTGCGAAAGAAGTTCTCAATAGCCCGCTCGGCCTGGCCGCCGATATAGACTTTCCCTTCATTGAGCCGCTGGCGCAGATCGTCCGGGGGCAGGTCGACCAGCACTACGTCGTCGGCGGCGTCGAAAAACGGATCGGGGACGGTTTCACGGACCTGCACGCCGGTGATGCCGCTGACGACGTCGTTCAGGCTCTCGAGGTGCTGGACGTTAATGGTGGTAAACACGTCGATGCCGGCTTCCAACAGCTCTTCGACGTCCTGCCAGCGTTTAGGATGACGGGAGCCGGGCGCGTTGCTGTGCGCCAGCTCATCGACCAGGATCAGCGCCGGGCGGCGGGCCAGGGCGCCGTCAAGGTCAAACTCTTTAACGTAGCGCCCGCGGTGGGAGAGGCGGCGCTGGGGCAGGGTGCAGAGCCCCTCAAGCATCGCCGCCGTCTCTTTACGCCCGTGGGTTTCCGCCACGCCAATCAGAATATCCAGCCCCTGGGCGCGCAGCCGCTGCGCTTCCGCCAGCATCGCCCAGGTTTTCCCCACCCCCGCGCAGGCGCCGAAAAAAACCTTTAACTTACCGCGATGCGGGGCGGCGGTGTGTTGCAGCAGGCGATCGGGGTCCGGACGCAGCGGCTCGTCACTCATTTCACTTATCCTTCAGGGCATCCAGCGACATATTCAGCTGCAGTATATTTACCACAGGTTGGCCGAGAAAGCTGAGCAACGGTTTTTGCGTTGCCTCGTTGACCAGTTGCGTGACCTGCTCCACGCTCAGCTGCCGGGCTTTGGCGACGCGCGGCGCCTGCCACAGGGCGGCGGCCGGGGTCAGGCTGTAATCCAGTCCGCTCGCCGAAGCGGTGACCAGCTCCACCGGAACCCTGGACGTGGCGTCCGGGTTGGCGACGCGCAGGGTCTGCACTCGTTCGCTGATGGCTTTATCCAGCGCCGGATTGCTGGCGGCGAGGTTGCTGCCGCCGGATGCCAGCGGATTATCCGGCATCTCCGCCGTGGCGGATGGGCGACCCTGGAAATAGCCCGGCGCGGTAAAGTTCTGCCCGATAAGGCTGGAACCGCGCACTTCGCCGTCAATCCTCAGCAGCGAGCCGTTGGCCTGCTGCGGGAACCACCACTGTCCTAGCGCGGTGGTTAACAGCGGATAGACGCCGCCGGTGAGCAGCGTTAACAGAATAAACAGCACAACAGCAGGACGAATCAATGACATGGTTTTTTCCTCACATCAGCCCGATCAGGGTCAGTAACAGGTCGATCGCTTTGATACCGATAAACGGCACCAGCAGTCCGCCCAGGCCATAGACCCACAGGTTGCGGCGCAGCATCGCCGAGGCCGTCAGCGGCTTATAGCTCACCCCCTTCAGCGCCAGCGGGATCAGGAAGATGATAATCAGCGCATTAAAAATCACCGCGCTCAGGATCGCCGAAGAAGGCGAGTGCAGATGCATCACGTTAAGCATCGCCAGCGGCGGATAGACCGCGGCAAAGGCGGCCGGAATGATAGCAAAGTACTTCGCCACGTCATTGGCGATACTGAAGGTGGTTAATGAACCGCGGGTCATCAGCATCTGTTTACCGATGTGCACGACCTCGATCAGTTTGGTGGGGTTGGAGTCGAGGTCTACCATGTTACCCGCCTCTTTCGCCGCCTGGGTACCGGAGTTCATCGCGACCGCGACGTCGGCCTGCGCCAGCGCCGGGGCGTCGTTGGTACCGTCGCCGGTCATCGCCACCAGCCGTCCTTCCGACTGATACTGGCGGATTAACGCCAGCTTGGCTTCCGGCGTCGCTTCGGCGAGAAAGTCGTCCACGCCCGCTTCCGCGGCGATAGCGGCGGCGGTCAGGCGGTTATCGCCGGTGATCATCACCGTTTTAATCCCCATTTTACGCAGCTGGGCAAAACGCTCTTTGATGCCGCCTTTGACGATATCTTTCAGCGAAATAATCCCCAGCACCCGCTCGCCTTCGGCGACCACCAGCGGCGTGGCGCCAAGACGCGCCACGTCTTCAACCTGTTTATCGACATCGGCCGGGAAGTGGCCGCCGTTAGCCTCAACGTGGCGGCGAATGGCATCCACGGAACCTTTACGGATCATCCGCTGGTCGATGTTAATCCCGCTCATCCGGGTCTGGGCGGTAAAGGGCACGAAGGTGGCGTGCAGCGATTGCAGATCGCGCTCGCGCAGATTAAAGCGCTGCTTTGCCAGCACCACGATGCTGCGGCCTTCCGGCGTTTCGTCGGCCAGCGAAGAGAGCTGGGCGGCATCGGCAAGGGTTTTCTCTTCCACGCCCTGCGCGGGCAGGAACGCTGAAGCCTGGCGGTTGCCGAGGGTAATGGTGCCGGTTTTATCCAGCAGTAGAACGTCGACATCGCCCGCCGCTTCAACCGCGCGTCCGCTGGTGGCAATCACGTTCGCGCCGAGCATGCGGCTCATCCCGGCGACGCCGATAGCCGACAGCAGGCCGCCGATAGTGGTCGGGATCAGGCACACCAGCAGCGCCACCAGCACCGTCACGCTGACCGCGTTACCGCTCCAGGCGGAGAAGGGCCAGATGGTGGCGGTGGCCAGCAGGAACACCAGGGTCAGGGCGATAAGCAGGATCGTCAGGGCGATTTCGTTCGGCGTCTTGCGGCGCTGGGCGCCTTCAACCATGGCGATCATCCGGTCAAGGAAGGTTTCGCCCGGGTTGACGCTGCAGCGGATCACCAGCCAGTCGGAGAGAATACGCGTCCCGCCGGTCACCGAGGCGAAGTCGCCCCCGGATTCGCGGATAACCGGCGCGGATTCGCCGGTAATGGCGCTTTCATCCACGGATGCGCCGCCTTCGATAACCTCGCCGTCGCAGGGAATAATATCCCCCGCTTCGACCAGCACCACGTCGCCTTTACGCAGATCTTCAGCGGGTACGTGGTCAATTTGCGCATCGTGCTGCGGCGCGCGCAGCTTACGGGCAAAGGCGGTCTTTTTGACCCCCTTCAAGCTGTTGGCCTGCGCTTTACTGCGGCCTTCGGCCATCGCTTCGGCGAAATTGGCGAACAGGACGGTGAACCACAGCCAGAGACTAATGGCGGCGGTAAAACCGGCGCTGCCGGCGATATGCCCGCTGGCCATGGCGATAGCGAGCAGGGTGGTCAGCAGGCTGCCGATCCAGACGATAAACATCACTGGGTTACGCCACTGTACGGCAGGGCTCAGTTTTTTCACGGCGTCCAGCAGCGCCTGGCGCACCAGCGTCGGCTCCAGCAGGGCTAATGATTTGCGACTCATAACAGGTTGCTCCGCAATCGCTTAAAGTAAGGAAAAGTGTTCCGCCAGCGGGCCGAGCGCCAGCGCGGGAATAAAGGTCAGGGCGCCCACCAGCAGTACGGTGCCGATCAGCAGGCCGATAAACAGCGCGTCGTGGGTGGCGAGCGTGCCGCTGCCGGCGGGCTGAATTTTCTTGGTCACCAGCGAACCGGCAATGGCCATCACCGGGATAATCACCGCGAAGCGGCCAACCAGCATGCAGAACGCCAGCAGCAGGTTCCAGAACGGCGTCGCCGCGCTCAGGCCGCCAAAGGCGCTGCCGTTGTTGTTGGCCGCGGAGGTGACGGCGTACAGCACTTCGCTGAAGCCGTGCGGTCCGGGGTTGAACATGCCCGCGCGCCCGGCCTCGGTCATCATTGCCAGCGCCGTACCGAGCAGCACCAGCGTTGGGGTCACGAGGATCGCCAGCGCGATCATTTTCATTTCGCGCACGTCGATCTTTTTGCCGAGGTATTCCGGTGTGCGGCCAATCATCAGCCCGGCGATGAAGACCGCCAGCATGACGAACAGCAGCATGCCGTACAGGCCAGAGCCCACGCCGCCGAAGACCACTTCGCCTATCTGCATCAGCCACATCGGCACCATCCCGCCCAGCGCGGTAAAGGAGTCATGCATGGCGTTGACCGCGCCGCATGACGCGGCGGTGGTGACCACGGCGAACAGGCTGCTGGCGAGAATGCCGAACCGGCTCTCTTTGCCTTCCATATTCAGGCTACTATCGGCGCCAAGGCTCAGCAGATGCGGGTTGCCGCGGGTCTCCGCCCACATCACTACCGCCACGCAGACGATGAAGATCAGCGTCATCGCCCACAGAATCGCGCGTCCCTGACGGCGGTCGCCCACCACCTCGCCGAAGGCGAAGCACAGCGCCGCCGGGATGAGAAAGATAGCCAGCATCTGCACCAGGTTGGTCAGCGCGGTAGGGTTTTCAAACGGATGCGCCGAGTTGGCGTTAAAGAAGCCGCCGCCGTTGGTCCCCAGCATTTTTATCGCTTCCTGCGAGGCCACCGGCCCCATCGGCAGCATCTGGCGTACCCCTTCAAGCGAGGTAAATCCCTGATTGGGGGAAAAGCTCTGCGGTACGCCCTGCTGAATAAAGAACAGCGCGATGAGCAGCGAAATCGGCAGCAGCAGCCAGAGGGTGATGCGGGTCAGGTCGACCCAGGCGTTGCCCAGGGTGCTGACTTTCTGTCGGGCATAGGCGCGGGTGAGGGCAAAGATCACCGCGATGCCGGTGGCGGCGGAGAGGAAGTTTTGCACCGCCAGCCCGGCCATCTGGCTAAGACTACTCATGGTGGTTTCACCGGCATAGGCCTGCCAGTTGGTGTTGCTGACAAAGCTCACCGCCGTATTCAGCGCCAGGTCCCACGACAGGCCGGGCAGATGCTGCGGGTTGAGCGGCAGCGAGCCCTGGAACGTCAGCAGCGCGAACAGCGCCGCCAGTCCCAGCGCGTTAAACAGCAGGATAGCGAATAAATATTGATACCAGTTCATCTCCTGCGAACGAATGCCCGCCGCCCGCCATAAACCGCGTTCGATACCGGCCAGGCCCGGTAGCGGGGCATCATTGATCATGGTCGCCAGCGCCGCGCCCAGCGGACGCGCCAGGATCATCAGTAGCAGAATAAAGCTCGCAATGAGCAAAAATCCTTGAGCGGCCATCAGAATGCCTCCGCGTGTATCAGGGCATAAACCAGATAAACCAGCAACAGGAACACCAGCGCTACGCCAGCGATTACGCCTGCAGTCACAATCCACCTCCGGGTGTATTTTCGATTTACGAGGAGAATAGGCAGTCGGGCGCAAAGATTTCGCAAAAATCAGCGACGGGGGTGTAAAAAAAATATAAAAATCACCAAGCCCACAATTTAACTAATGATTAGTATTAATTTAACTTTTTTGTAACTAAGTTACCGGATGAATGTAAATAAAAGCTAAATAGGCGCTTTTTAGTGGTCGGATGAGTAGTAAAATTACAGCCAAAGCGGTACTATTTTAAGCAGAGAAACATTGTAACTTTTCCGGCCTTGCTTGCCGGCCTGACAAAGGGGAGAGAAATTATGGCGTTGTACAAAACTTATCCTGCTCATATCATCTTTGCGCGTCGCGCTTTCGCCGTGACGGCTGGCGTGCTGGCGCTGCCGGTAATGCTGTTCTGGAAAGACCGCGCGCGTTTTTACAGCTGGCTGCACCGCGTGTGGGCAAAAACCAGCGAACAGCCGGTATGGATGGCGCAGGCGGAAAAGGCCTCCGCAGATTTTTATTAACCTTTGCAGATGGCCGAACGGCTAAGCTTGCTGAAGCGCAGGCGCTGCGCCTAAGAATTTTGTTATCAATCACGCCGCCGGTTTATCCGGCGGTTTTTTTTTGCCTGGAGTGGCTTACACTTATTAACTTCCCGCAGGCTAAGCCCGGGGGATAGCTGTTTTAGACGTCGTATGTATCCATTTTAATGATGAAAGGAATGTTATGGCCACCCATCTGGTCTGGTTTCGCGCGGATTTGCGCATGCACGATAATCTGGCGCTCGCTGCCGCCTGCCGCGACCCCCATGCCAGGGTGCTGGGGTTATTTATCGCCACGCCAGGGCAATGGCGCCAGCACGGGATGGCGGCGCGTCAGGCGGCATTTATCGTCAGCCACCTTCACAGCCTGCAAGCGGCGCTGGCGGAAAAGGGGATCCCGCTGCACGTTGAACAGGCGGAAGATTTTGCCGCCAGCGTAAAACGGCTCGCCAGCTTCTGCGGGCAGCAGCAGGTCACACATCTGTTTTACAACTATCAGTACGAAATTAACGAACGCCAGCGCGATGCCGCGGTGGAAAATACCCTGGCCGGAGTGACTTGTCAGGGTTTTGATGACAGCGTCCTGCTGCCGCCGGGCAGCGTGCTGACCGGCAATCGCGAAATGTATAAGGTGTTTACGCCGTTTAAAAATGCCTTTCTTCGCCGTTTACAGGAAGCGCTGCCCGAGTGCGTCGCCGCGCCGAAAGTCCGCGCGAGTGGCCCCATCGCTGCCGCCTCTAATGTGGAAATAGACTATCCGCAGACGCCCTTTGATAGCGAGCTGTTCGCCGCGGATGAAAAAAGCGCTATCGCCCGGCTCCGTGGTTTCTGCCAGCAAAAAGCCGCCGATTATGAACAGCAGCGCGATCTTCCCGCCGTCGAAGGAACCAGCCGGCTGTCGCCGTGCCTGGCGGTGGGCGCGCTCTCGCCGCGCCAGTGCCTGCACCGTTTGCTGGTTGAGCAGCCGCGGGCGCTGGATGGCGAAGCCGGGGCAGTATGGCTCAACGAGCTTATCTGGCGCGAGTTTTACCGTCATCTGATGGTTTACTACCCAAACTTGTGTAAAGGTCGCCCTTTTATCGGCTGGACCGATAACGTGGCGTGGCTGGATGATAAATCCGCGCTTCAGGCCTGGCAGCGCGGGCAAACCGGTTTCCCGATTGTCGATGCCGCCATGCGTCAGCTTAATACCACAGGGTGGATGCATAATCGCCTGCGGATGATTGTCGCCAGCTTCCTGGTGAAAGACCTGCGAATCGACTGGCGGCTGGGCGAGCGCTACTTTATCGAACAGCTTATTGATGGCGATCTGGCGGCGAATAACGGCGGCTGGCAGTGGGCGGCCTCCACGGGTACCGATGCCGCGCCCTATTTTCGTATTTTTAACCCGACGACCCAGGGAGAACGCTTCGATAAAGCGGGGCGGTTTATTCGTCACTGGCTGCCGGAGCTGGCCGGAGTGCCAGAGAAAGCGGTGCATCAACCGTGGCTGTGGGCGGAAAAGCAGGGCGTAAAGCTGGATTATCCGCGCCCGATTGTTGACCACAAGCAGGCGCGGCTGGAGACGCTGGCGGCCTGGGAAGCCGCCAGAGAACTTAAGACTCCATCGCCAGGCGACGAGCCCTGATCTTAACGGAGTGATACAGCCAGATCGCCAGCACCAGGCCGACGCAGGCCAGCGCGCCCCAGGTTATCTGGCTGAACACCTCAATGTAGGCGTTAATCGAGTAGTTGATGGCCCCGGCGGCGTCGAACGACCCCTGCGAGGTCTGGTCGGCAATCACCCCCGCCAGATAGTTGGCGATTGCGCCGGAGAGCAGCATATAAATGCCGGTCAGCACGCCGGTCACGCCGGGGATCTGAATGCGGGTGATTTGCGACATCGCAACCGGGTCGATAAACAGCTCGGCAAAGCCCATCACCGCCAGACCCAATACCATTAGCGGCATCGAGGAGTGGCCATAGGCGGCTGACCAGCGGGCGCTGAGGGTCAGGATGCAGAACCCGGCGCTCATCAGGCCGAGGCCCAACGCAAACTTGCCCCAGATGCGCACGGTACGGTTGCCGTTGATATTCTCTTTCACCAGCCACGCCAGCACCACTCCGCAGAGCATCACCGCAAAGGCGTTGACCGACTGGAACATCGCGGTCGGTATTTCATAGCCCATAAAATGGCGGTTAACGAAACGGTCGATATACAGGCTGATGGAACTGCCGCCCTGCTGCGCAAAGGCCCAGAACAGCAGGCTGAAGCAGGTGAGCACCATAATCAGCCGCAGATCTTTACGCTGCCCGGCGGTCTCCGCGCGCAGGTAGATCCGCGTCAGTACCGCCAGGCCGATAACCGTCGCCACAATCAGCGCATAGACCGACCACTCCTGCCAAAACAGCACGGTGATTAGCAGCGGCGCGGCGATCAGCAGCACCAGCAGCCAGCCCCAGTTTGGTAAAACAAAGCTCCGCGCCCGCAGCGCTTCGCGATTGACGCCCCGGGTATGGCGGAAATGGCGGTTGCCGCTGAGGAAAATGACCAGCCCGGCGATCATGCCTACCGCCGCCAGCGCAAAGCCCATCGCCCAGCTGTACTCCTCCTGCACGTAGCCGCAGGCGATTGGCGCAATGATAGACCCGACGTTGCCCGCCGCGTACATCAGCGAAAAACCGCCGTCGCGGCGCGGGTCGGTGGGTTCATACAGTTCGCCGAGCAGGCAGCTGACGTTGGATTTAAACAGCCCGTAGCCGCAGACAATAATCGCCAGCGACAGATAGAGGAAGGTGGGGGCGATTTCGCTGGCGCCGAGCACCAGATGGCCGATGGCCATCAACAGCGCGCCGAGCATCACCGCCATGCGGTTGCCCAGCAGCTTATCGGCCAGGAAGCCGCCGAGAATCGGCGTGACGTAAACTAAAGAACAGTAGGCGCTGAACAGCGCATAAGCGTGATTATCGTCATACTTGAGCTGATTGGTGAGATAAAGAATCAGCAGCGCGCGCATGCCGTAAAAGCTGAAGTATTCCCAGATTTGCAGCGCGACGACGTAATAAATCGCCCGCGGCTGTGAGGATTGTGTGTTCATGTAATGCTTCGTCCTGCCATAAAAAAGAAAGTCGATCTTTCTGCATGAATAGCTATTAACTAGCGATATTCATGGCGTTATAGGCTTTCTGGTTATTTAATATGCTGTAATAGTGCATAAATATACACGAATGCGCGCAGGAGGGAGTAGACAAATTGCGGGATTTCGCGAAAAGTCAAAATGGACGGCGAAGCGGCAGAACTATCGACTGACCGGGCGGATACCGTTATGTTATCCCTCTGCATAGAATGATGACCTGGTGGAGCGGCAATGAAAAATAGTGAACTGGAACAACTGATTAATGAAAAGCTGAATAGCGCGGCCATCAGTGATTACGCCCCCAATGGGCTCCAGGTGGAAGGGCGCGAGACGATACAAAAAATCGTCACCGGCGTAACCGCCAGCCAGGCGCTGCTGGATGAAGCCGTGCGCCTGGAGGCCGATGCGGTGATCGTCCATCACGGCTACTTCTGGAAAGGTGAATCGCCGGTGATTCGCGGCATGAAGCGCAACCGCCTCAAAACGCTGTTGGCTAACGACATTAACCTCTACGGCTGGCACCTGCCGCTTGATGCCCACCCGGAACTGGGCAATAACGCCCAGTTGGCGTCGCTGCTCGGCATCAACGTGATGGGCGAAATCGAGCCGCTGGTGCCGTGGGGCGAACTGTCGATGGCGGTATCGGGTCTGGAACTGGCTTCGTGGATTGAAGCGCGGCTGGGACGCAAACCGCTGTGGTGCGGCGACACCGGGCCGGACAAAGTCGCTCGCGTGGCGTGGTGCACCGGCGGCGGCCAGAGCTTTATCGACAGCGCCGCCCGCTTTGGCGTCGACGCGTTTATTACCGGTGAGGTTTCAGAGCAAACCATCCACTCGGCGCGCGAGCAGGGGCTGCATTTTTACGCCGCCGGGCACCATGCCACCGAGCGCGGCGGAATTCGCGCGTTAAGCGAATGGCTAACGGAAAATACCGAACTGGACGTCACGTTTATTGATATCCCCAACCCGGCTTGATGAACGGAGGCAAAAGTGCAGCGAGCGCGTTGTTATTTGTTAGGTGAAACGGCAGTGGTACTGGAGCTTGAGCCGCCGGTAACCCTGGAAAGCCAGAAGCGGATCTGGCGGTTAGCCCAGCGGCTGGTAGGCCATACCGAGGTGGTGGAAGCCATCCCGGGGATGAACAACATTACCGTGATATTGCGTAATCCGCAGCAGACGGCGTGGGATGCGATTGAGCGCCTGCAGCTCTGGTGGGAGGAGTGCGATACGCTCGAACCGGAATCGCGGCAGGTGTCGGTTCCGGTGGTTTACGGCGGCGAATACGGACCGGATCTGGGGGAAATTGCCCGCCACAGCGGCCTGAGCGAGAAGCAGGTGGTTGAGCTGCATTCGTCGGTGGAGTACGTGGTGTGGTTCCTCGGCTTTCAGCCGGGTTTCCCGTATTTCGGCGGCCTGCCAGAAAAGCTGGCGATGCCGCGACGGGCGGAGCCGCGCCTGCTGGTGCCCGCCGGGTCCGTCGGTATTGGCGGCGCGCAAACCGGGATCTATCCGCTGGCGACGCCGGGGGGGTGGCAGCTGCTGGGGCGTACGCCGCTGGCGCTATTTGATCCGAAGCGCAAGGAACCGGTGCTGCTGCGTTCCGGCGACAGAGTGCGTTTCGTGCCGCAAAAGGAGGGCGTATGTTAAAAATTATCCGCGCCGGAATGTATACCTCGGTGCAGGACGGCGGGCGTGAAGGGCTGCGTCAGCTGGGCATCAGCCGCTGCGGCGCGATGGATAAGCCGGCGCTGGTCACCGCCAATCTGCTGGTGGGTAACGGCGCCAACGCCGCGGCGCTGGAGATAACCCTGGGCCAGGTGGATATTCAGTTTGAGCGTAGCGGCTGGTTTGCGCTGACCGGCGCCGCCTGCGAGGCGAAGCTCGATGGCGAGCCGGTATGGGTGGGCTGGCGAACGGCGGTCAAGGCCGGGCAGCATCTGGTGCTCAAGAATCCCCAGCACGGCGTGCGCAGCTATCTGGCGGTGGCGGGGGGAATTGCGGTGCCGAAGGTGCTGGGTTCGCGCAGCACTGACCTGAAAGTGGGAATTGGCGGCCTTGAAGGGCGACGCTTGCAGGACGGCGACCGGCTGAAGCTGGGGAAATCGGATAAGCAGTTCCGCGGACCGCGCGGCGTGAAGCAGCTGCCCATCGGCAACCGCATCCGCGCGCTGCCCGGGCCGGAGTACCAGGAGTTCGATAGCGTGTCGCAGGACGCCTTCTGGCGTTCGCCGTGGCGGCTTAGCCCGCAGAGCAATCGCATGGGCTACCGCCTGCAGGGGCAACCGCTGAAGCGAATGACCGATCGCGAGATGCTGTCCCACGGCCTGCTGCCTGGGGTGGTGCAGGTTCCGCATAACGGCCAGCCCATCGTACTGATGAACGACGCGCAGACCACCGGCGGCTATCCGCGGATTGCGACCATTATCGAAGCCGACATGTACCAGCTGGCGCAGATCCCGCTGGGACAACCGATCCACTTTGTTCCCTGCTCCCTGGAGGAAGCGCTGAAAGCGCGCGCCGACAGGCAACGTTACTTTGAACAACTGGCATGGAGACTTAACGATGAAGATTGATTTAAACGCCGATCTCGGCGAAGGCTGCGCCAACGATAGCGCGCTGCTACAGCTGGTCTCTTCCGCCAATATCGCCTGCGGTTTCCATGCGGGCGATGCGCTAATGATGCTGCAGTGCGTCCGCGAAGCGCTGAAATATGGCGTCGCGGTGGGCGCGCATCCCAGCTTTCCCGACCGGGAAAATTTTGGCCGTACGGCGATGCAGCTGCCGCCGGAAACGGTTTATGCGCAAACGCTGTATCAGGTTGGCGCGCTGGCGGCGCTGGTGCGCGCGCAGGGCGGCGAGCTGCGGCACGTCAAGCCGCACGGTATGCTCTATAACCAGGCGGCAAAAGATCCGCAGCTAGCTGACGCTATCGCCAAAGCGGTATATGACGTTGACGCGGGTCTGGTGCTGGTGGGCCTGGCGGGCAGCGAGCTGATTCGCGCCGGGCAGCGTTATCAGCTGACCACTCGCCAGGAGGTCTTCGCCGACCGCGGCTATCTGGCGGACGGCAGCCTGGTGCCGCGTACCCAGCCCGGCGCGCTGATCGAAAGCGAAGAACAGTCGCTGGCGCAAACCCTGGAAATGGTGCAGCACAGCCGGGTGCGCAGTATCACCGGCGAATGGGCGCACGTGGTGGCGGAAACCGTCTGCCTGCACGGTGACGGCGAGCACGCGCTGGATTTTGCGCGCCGCTTGCGCGCGGCGTTTGCCGGGCGCAATATACAGGTCAGTGCGGAAGTGCAAGAATAAAAACAATAAAATCAATGTTTTAAAATTAGACAACAACTCACAACAACATACAGGATGTTACTATGGGAGAGTCATTATCTCTCTGGCCACTGATCGGCATTGCGGCGATCGTGGTCGGATTTGTTCTGCGTTTTAACCCGGTGCTGGTGGTTATTGTGTCCGGGATCATCACCGGTCTGACGGCGCATATGCCGATCGCGACCATTCTGGAAAAGCTGGGTGAAGGGTTTCTCAATACTCGCAACCTGCCGTTTATTCTGCTGTTGCCGCTGGCGGTGATTGGCCTGCTGGAGCGGCACGGGCTGAAAGAGCGCGCGCAGATGTGGATCGCGAAGATCCGCAGCGCCACCGCCGGTCGTCTGCTTATCGTCTATCTGTTCGTGCGTGAAGTGACCGCGGCGATGGGCCTCACCAGCCTGGGCGGACATCCGCAGATGGTGCGCCCGCTGCTGGCGCCGATGGCGGAAGGGGCGGCGGAGAAAAACTTTGGCGCCTTGCCTGGCGAGGTCCGCTATCGCCTGCGCGCGATGTCGGCGGCGACCGATAACGTCGGCCTGTTCTTCGGGGAAGATATTTTCGTCGCCTTCGGCGCGATTATCTTTATGCATAACTTTATGCTGGAGTCGGGTGGCATTCAGACCGAGCCGCTGCACATCGCCCTGTGGGGGATCCCCACGGCGGTCTGCGCTTTCCTGATCCACTCCGCCCGCCTGTGGCGCCTCGACCGCCATCTCCAGCGCGAGCTGGACAAGGTTAACGCCGGCCAGGCGAAAGGCGGTGCCGCATGAATTTTCAGCAAACCTGGCTTTACTGGCTGGCGGGCGTCGTTCTGCTGGTGGTAGCGGTGATGTCATGGCGCGATAAGGCCAACCCGCGCAGGCTGACAACCGGCCTGTTCTGGGGGCTGTACGGCCTGGTGTTTCTGTTTGGCGACTGGACCTATGAGCTGGTCGGCGACAAGCGCACCGTCAATATCGGCGTTGGCGTGGTGGTGGTGGTACTGGCGCTGATCGCCGGTTTTGGCGGCGTGCGCCTCGGTCGCTATCATCAGCGCTCGCAGGAAGAACGTACCGCCAGCGCCGCGCGTCTTGGCAACCGGCTGTTTTTCCCGGCGCTGGCGATACCGGTGGTGACGGTGATCGGCGTGCTGCTGTTTAATAATCTCCCCTCGCTGCAGATCGCTATCTTTGGTCCGGGCAATCACGCCACGCTGATCACGCTGTTTTCAATGACCGCAGGTACGCTGCTCGGCCTGGTGATGGCTATCCGCATGACCCATGAAACGGCGGCGCAGCCGTTGCAGGAAGCTCGTCGCCTGCTGGATTCCGTGGGCTGGGCGTTTATTTTGCCGCAGATCCTCGCGGTGCTCGGGCTGCTGTTTACCGCCGCGGGCGTCGGCAATAGCATCTCCTGGCTGACGCAGCACTATCTGGCGGTAGACAGCCGGTTTATCGCCGTGGCCGTCTATACCTTGGGTATGGCGCTGCTGACGATGGTGATGGGCAACGCTTTCGCCGCGTTTCCCATCGTGACGGCGGGCGTCGGGATCCCGATTCTGGTGCTGCAGCACGGCGGTAACCCGGCGGTGATGGCGGCAATTGGCATGTTCTCCGGCTACTGCGGGACCCTGATGACCCCAATGGCGGCGAACTTCAATATCGTCCCGGCCGCGCTGCTGGAGCTGCCGGATAAAAACGCGGTGATCAAAGCCCAGGTGCCGACCGGCGTTATGCTGCTTATCGTGAACGTATTTTTGCTCTATTTCCTGATGTTCCTGTAAGGAGGGATCATGGCTGGCGTACTGATTACCGGTTTTGAACCGTTTGGCGGCGAAGCGGTTAACCCTTCGTGGGAAGTGGTAAAGCGGCTGGACGGCGCTATCATCGCCGGGCAGCCGGTGGTGGCGCGGCAGCTGCCGTGCGTCTTTGGCGACGCCATGACGGCGCTGAACGCCGCGCTGGATGAGCTGAAACCTGTCTTAACGCTGGCGATTGGCCAGGCGGGCGGTCGCGTCGACATCACCGTTGAACGGGTGGCGATCAACGTCGATGATGCGCGGATCCCGGACAATAAAGGCCTGCAGCCGATCGACGTGCCGATCGTAGCCGGAGGCCCGGCGGCGTACTTCAGCACGCTGCCGATCAAAGCGATCGTGACCGCCCTGCGGAGCAAAGGCATTCCGGCGTCGGTGTCGCAGACGGCGGGGACGTTTGTCTGTAATCACGTGATGTATGGCCTGCTGCATAGCCTGCGTCATCGCAGCGGCGCGAAGGGCGGGTTTATCCATATACCGTATTTGCCGGAGCAGGCCGCGGCTCACCCCGGCGAAGCGAGTATGGCGGTAGACACGGTGCGTGCGGCGCTGGAAACGGCTATCGCCGTTGCCCTGCAGCAGGACGGGGACGTGAAAGTCGGCGGCGGCGCAACGCATTAACACAAGGATAAGATTATGCCGGAAGGTCCGGAAATTCGCCGCGCGGCGGATAGCCTGGAAGCGGCGATTAAAGGCGAACCCCTGACCGGGGCGTGGTTCGCCTTCCCGCAGTTACAACAATACCAATCTCAGCTGGTCGGCCAGCGAGTGACGCACATTGAAACTCGCGGCAAGGCGCTGCTGACCCACTTCTCCGGCGGGCTAACGCTGTATAGCCACAATCAGCTGTACGGCGTCTGGCGAGTGGTGGACGCGGGGGAGCAGCCTGAAACGACGCGCGTTCTGCGCGTCCGGCTGCAGACCGCGCGCAGGGCGATTTTGCTCTACAGCGCCTCCGATATTGAAATGCTGACGCCCGAGCAGCTCGCCCGCCATCCATTTTTGCTGCGGGTCGGGCCGGATGTGCTCGATATGCGCCTTAGCGTTGAACAGGTTAAAGCGCGGCTGCTGTCGGCGAAATTTCGCAACCGCCAGTTCTCCGGTCTGCTGCTGGATCAGGCGTTTCTTGCCGGATTAGGCAACTATCTGCGCGTGGAGATCCTCTGGCAGGTGGGGCTGACCGGGCGGCATAAAGCCTCTGAACTGGATGAAAAACAGCTCGATGCGCTGGCGCATGCGCTGCTGGAGATCCCGCGATTGTCCTACAACACCCGCGGTCTGGCCGATGAGAATAAGCACCACGGCGCGCTGTTTCGCTTTAAGGTTTTTCATCGCGAAGGGGAGGCCTGCGAGCGCTGCGGCGGGATTATCGAGAGGACCATGCTGTCGTCGCGGCCGTTTTACTGGTGCCCGGGATGCCAGCAATAAAAAAACGCGCCAGAAGGCGCGTTTTTTGTCGTAGCGATAGCCGACTTAGCGGGCGATATCGTTTTTGAAATCGCGCTTTTCATAGCCGGTATACAGCTGACGTGGACGGGCGATTTTCATGCCGTCGCTGTGCATTTCGTTCCAGTGCGCAATCCAGCCCACGGTACGCGCCATCGCAAAGATAACGGTAAACATGGAGGATGGGATGCCCATCGCTTTGAGGATGATACCGGAGTAGAAATCGACGTTCGGGTAAAGTTTCTTCTCGATGAAGTACGGGTCGTTGAGCGCGATGTGCTCAAGCTCCATGGCCACTTCCAGCAGATCGTCTTTGGTGCCCAGCTCTTTCAGCACTTCATGGCAGGTTTCACGCATAACGGTGGCGCGCGGGTCGTAGTTTTTGTACACCCGGTGGCCAAAGCCCATCAGGCGGAAAGAGTCGTTTTTGTCTTTCGCGCGACGGACGAATTCCGGAATGTGCTCAACGGAGCTGATCTCTTCGAGCATCTTCAGCGCCGCTTCGTTGGCGCCGCCGTGCGCCGGTCCCCACAGGGAGGCAATACCCGCAGCGATGCAGGCAAACGGGTTGGCGCCGGAAGAGCCGGCGGTACGCACGGTGGAAGTCGAAGCGTTTTGTTCATGGTCGGCGTGCAGGATCAGGATACGGTCCATGGCGCGTTCCAGAATCGGGTTCACTTCATATTTTTCACACGGCGTGGAGAACATCATATTCAGGAAGTTACCCGCGTAGGAGAGGTCGTTGCGCGGATAAACGAAAGGCTGGCCGATAGAATATTTGTAACACATTGCCGCCATAGTCGGCATCTTGGAGAGCAGGCGGAATGCGGCGATATCGCGGTGGCGTGGGTTATTTACATCCAGCGAATCGTGATAGAAGGCGGCCAGCGCGCCGGTGATACCGCACATAACGGCCATCGGATGTGAATCGCGGCGGAACGCGTGGAACAGACGGGTAATCTGTTCGTGAATCATCGTGTGGCGAGTAACGATAGTTTTGAATTCGTCGTACTGGGCCTGGGTCGGCTTCTCACCGTTCAGCAGGATGTAGCATACTTCCAGATAGTTGGAGTCGGTTGCTAACTGATCGATCGGAAAACCGCGGTGCAGCAGGATACCTTCATCACCGTCGATAAAGGTGATTTTAGATTCGCAGGATGCGGTTGAGGTGAAACCAGGGTCAAAAGTAAATACGCCTTTTGAACCAAGACTACGAATATCAATAACATCCTGACCGAGAGTGCCCTTTAGCACATCCAGTTCGATAGCAGTATCACCACCCAGGGTGATTTTTGCTTTAGCATCAGACATTTATGGTCTCCTTAGCGCCTTTATTGCTTAAGACTGCCGGGTGGTGGATTTGCATTCGGCCCGTAGCAGATGACGTTACCAGTTTGTTATGTTGCACATCGCTCTGCGTCGCGAAAGGGGCAGGGTACAGAGCAAGGGCGCTTGATGGTACGACTTCAGCCTACGATGAAACAACAGCAAATCAGCGTTTTAGCAGCCCGAATATTTTAAAACTATATACCACTAATAACTGTCCTGATTACATCGGTCAATACTCTCTCACTGTTGCATAACTTATTCTCAGGTAAAAGAGTGACCCCATAACTTTTGCGTATTATTGCATTTATCTGGTAATGGTTGTAACAATAATGTTTAATATTTGTCAAATCAGATGATTAAAAATTAAAAATATGTTGTTATCGTGACATTGATCACTGTTCGGGAGAAAACCCGACAAACTATATGTAGGTTAATTGTAATGATTTTGTGAACGGCCTATACTGCCGCCAGGTCTCCGGAACACCCTGCAATCCCGAGCCACCCAGCGTTATTTTGTCACGCTTTAACTCCTGAAAAGGCGTTTTAACATGACTTTTAGTTATAGATAAGGACGCTGTCTGACCCGCAAGCAGACCGGAGGAAGGAAACAATAAGAACAGCATGTGGGCGTTATTCATGGTAAGAAATGTGAAAAAACAAAGACCTGTCAATCTGGATCTGCAAACGATCCGGTTCCCAATCACGGCGATAGCGTCCATTCTCCATCGCGTATCCGGAGTGATCACCTTCGTGGCGGTCGGGATTCTGCTTTGGCTGCTGGGCACCAGCCTTTCCTCTCCCGAAGGTTTTCTCACTGCGGCATCCATTATGGATAGCTTCTTTGTGAAGTTCATCATGTGGGGCATCCTGACCGCGCTGGCGTATCACGCGGTGGTCGGTATTCGCCACCTGCTGATGGATTTTGGCTACCTTGAAGAAACCCTCGAAGTAGGGACACGCTCCGCCAAAATTTCTTTTGTTATTACTGTCGTGCTTTCACTTCTCGCAGGAGTCCTCGTATGGTAAGCAACGCCTCAGCACTAGGACGCAACGGCGTACATGACTTTATTCTGGTCCGTGCTACCGCTATCGTTCTGACCCTCTACATCATCTATATGGTGGGCTTTTTTGCCACCACCGGTGAAATTTCATGGGAAGTCTGGACGGGCTTTTTCTCCTCCGCGTTCACTAAAGTCTTCACCCTGCTGGCTCTCGTTTCCATTCTGATCCACGCCTGGATTGGGATGTGGCAGGTGTTAACGGACTACGTTAAACCACTGGCCGTGCGCTTAATTCTGCAACTGCTGATCGTTGTTGCGCTGGTGGCTTACGTTCTTTATGGATTTGTTGTGGTGTGGGGTGTGTAATGAAATTGCCAGTCAGAGAATTTGATGCAGTTGTGATCGGTGCCGGCGGCGCAGGTATGCGCGCGGCGCTGCAGATTTCCCAAAGCGGCCAGACCTGTGCGCTGCTCTCCAAAGTCTTCCCGACCCGTTCCCATACCGTTTCCGCGCAGGGCGGCATCACCGTCGCGCTCGGTAATACCCATGAAGATAACTGGGAATGGCATATGTACGACACCGTCAAGGGGTCGGACTACATTGGCGATCAGGACGCCATCGAATATATGTGTAAAACCGGCCCGGAAGCGATTCTGGAGCTGGACCATATGGGTCTGCCGTTCTCGCGTCTCGAAAATGGCACTATTTATCAGCGTCCGTTCGGCGGCCAGTCGAAAAACTTCGGCGGCGAGCAGGCGGCACGTACCGCTGCGGCGGCTGACCGTACCGGTCACGCCCTGCTGCACACCCTCTATCAGCAGAACCTGAAAAACCACACCACTATTTTCTCCGAGTGGTACGCGCTGGATCTGGTGAAAAACGCCGATGGCGCGGTGGTCGGCTGTACCGCCCTGTGCATCGAAACGGGTGAAGTGGTTTACTTTAAAGCTCGCGCCACCGTGCTGGCGACCGGCGGCGCAGGCCGTATTTACCAGTCCACCACCAACGCTCATATCAATACCGGCGACGGCGTGGGTATGGCGATCCGCGCCGGCGTTCCGGTGCAGGATATGGAAATGTGGCAGTTCCACCCGACCGGTATCGCCGGTGCGGGCGTTCTGGTGACCGAAGGCTGCCGCGGTGAAGGCGGCTATCTGCTGAATAAACACGGCGAGCGCTTTATGGAGCGTTATGCGCCGAACGCGAAAGACCTGGCGGGTCGTGACGTGGTGGCGCGTTCCATCATGATCGAAATCCGTGAAGGTCGCGGCTGTGACGGTCCTTGGGGCCCGCACGCCAAGCTGAAGCTTGACCATCTCGGTAAAGAGGTTCTCGAATCCCGTCTGCCGGGTATTCTGGAACTCTCTCGTACCTTTGCTCACGTCGACCCGGTGAAAGAGCCGATTCCGGTTATCCCAACCTGCCACTATATGATGGGCGGTATTCCGACCAAAGTGAGCGGCCAGGCGCTGACCGTTAACGAGCAGGGCGAAGACGTGGTGATTCCGGGGCTGTTCGCGGTAGGCGAAATCGCCTGCGTATCGGTACACGGCGCGAACCGTCTGGGCGGCAACTCGCTGCTTGACCTGGTGGTCTTTGGCCGCGCGGTGGGCCTGCATCTGCAGGAGTCTATCGCCGAACAGGGCGTACTGCGCGATGCGACGGATGACGAGATCGATGCTTCGCTGGAACGTCTGAACCGCTGGAACGGCAACCGCAATGGTGAAGACCCGGTCGAAATCCGCAAAGCGCTGCAAGAGTGTATGCAGCATAACTTCTCGGTATTCCGCGAAGGGGACGCAATGGCGAAGGGCCTTGAGCAGCTGAAAGCGATCCGCGAGCGTCTGAAAAACGCCCGCCTGGATGATACTTCCAGCGAGTTCAACACCCAGCGCGTTGAGTGTCTGGAGCTGGATAACCTGATGGAAACCGCTTACGCCACCGCAATGTCTGCGAACTACCGTACCGAAAGCCGCGGTGCGCATAGCCGCTTCGACTTCCCGGATCGTGATGATGAAAACTGGCTGTGCCATTCCCTGTATCTGCCAGAGTCGGAATCCATGACGCGTCGTAGCGTCAATATGGAACCGAAGCTGCGTCCGGCATTCCCGCCGAAGATTCGTACTTATTAATGCGGAGACAGGAATATGAAACTCGAGTTTTCAGTTTATCGTTATAACCCGGACGTAGACGATGCTCCGCGCATGCAGGACTACACCCTCGAAGCGGAAGAAGGTCGTGACATGATGCTGCTGGATGCGTTAATCCAGCTGAAAGAGAAAGATCCGTCGCTGTCGTTCCGCCGCTCCTGCCGTGAAGGGGTATGTGGCTCCGACGGTCTGAACATGAACGGGAAAAATGGTCTGGCGTGCATCACGCCGATCTCGGCGCTGAATCAGCCGGGCAAGAAAATTGTTATCCGTCCGCTGCCAGGATTACCGGTTATCCGTGATTTGGTGGTAGACATGGGGCAATTCTATGCACAATATGAGAAGATTAAGCCTTACTTGTTGAATAATGGGCAAAATCCTCCTGCTCGCGAGCATCTGCAGTCGCCAGAGCAGCGTGAGAAACTCGATGGTCTGTACGAGTGTATTCTCTGCGCATGTTGTTCAACCTCTTGCCCGTCGTTCTGGTGGAACCCGGACAAGTTTATCGGCCCGGCTGGCCTGCTGGCCGCGTATCGCTTCCTGATCGACAGCCGCGATACCGAAACCAGCGAGCGCCTCGAAGGGCTGAGCGATGCTTTCAGCGTATTCCGCTGTCATAGCATTATGAACTGCGTCAGTGTGTGTCCTAAGGGGCTGAACCCGACGCGCGCCATCGGCCATATTAAGTCGATGCTGCTGCAGCGCAGTGCGTAAGCAACCCGGTCTGTCCCGGATGGCGCTATCGCTTATCCGGGCTACCCGAAGCAGTTGCCCCGGCAAGCGTTCGCGCCGCCGGGGGATATAGCAGGAAACCTCTAAAAACTGCCACATTAATAGTAATAATCGAGATGTTCAGCGCGAGACAAGGCGCGAGCAGAACGAATCTCCGGGAGCATAGTGAACGATGTGACCGGAGTGAGTGAGGGTCGCAACACAGTCGCAGCCTGAACAAAGAAGATTATTAGACAGTTTTTAAAGGTTCCTTAGCGGACGAAACCACAACTCCTCCGCAAAAAGTGAACCCCGGCACGTACAACTTCTGTGCGTGGTAGTTTCTACGGCGAAATAAGCATATAAATGCTTAAGGGATCACGATGCAGAACGGCGCAATGAAAGCCTGGCTGGACTCTTCTTACCTCTCTGGTTCGAACCAGAGCTGGATAGAACAGCTCTATGAAGACTTCTTAACCGATCCTGACTCTGTTGACGCCAACTGGCGTTCTATGTTCCAGCAGTTACCTGGCACCGGAGTCAAACCGGATCAATTTCATTCCAAAACGCGTGATTATTTCCGCCGCCTGGCGAAGGATGCCTCGCGTTACACTTCTTCGATTTCCGACCCTGACACCAATGTGAAGCAGGTTAAAGTCCTGCAGCTCATCAACGCATACCGCTTCCGTGGTCACCAGCATGCGAATCTCGATCCGCTGGGCCTGTGGCAGCAAGAGAGAGTGGCGGATCTCGATCCGGCTTACCACGATCTGACCGAGGCCGATTTCCAGGAGATCTATAACGTAGGCTCTTTTGCCATCGGTAAAGACACGATGAAGCTGGGCGATCTGATCTCCGCCCTGAAGCAGACCTATTGCGGCTCCATCGGCGCGGAATATATGCACATTACCTCTACCGAAGAAAAACGCTGGATCCAGCAGCGTATTGAGTCGGTAGCGGGCAAAGCGAGCTTTAGCGCCGAAGAGAAAAAGCGCTTCCTCAGCGAGCTGACCGCGGCGGAAGGCCTGGAGCGCTACCTCGGCGCAAAATTCCCGGGCGCTAAACGCTTCTCGCTGGAAGGCGGCGATGCGCTGATCCCGATGCTCAAAGAGATTATCCGCCACGCGGGTAAGAGCGGCACCCGCGAAGTGGTGCTGGGCATGGCGCACCGCGGTCGTCTGAACGTACTGGTCAACGTGCTGGGTAAAAAACCGCAGGACCTGTTCGACGAATTCGCCGGTAAACATAAAGAGCACCTTGGTACCGGTGACGTGAAGTACCACATGGGCTTCTCGTCCGATATGGAAACCGAAGGCGGTCTGGTGCACCTGGCGCTGGCGTTTAACCCGTCGCACCTGGAAATCGTCAGCCCGGTGGTTATCGGCTCCGTACGCGCGCGTCTCGATCGTCTCGACGAACCGAGCAGCAACAAAGTGCTGCCGATCACTATTCACGGCGACGCTGCGGTTACCGGCCAGGGCGTGGTTCAGGAAACCCTGAACATGTCCAAAGCGCGCGGTTACGAAGTGGGCGGTACCGTACGCATCGTTATCAACAACCAGGTTGGCTTCACCACCTCCAACCCGCTGGATGCGCGTTCTACCCCGTACTGCACCGACATCGGTAAGATGGTGCAGTCGCCGATTTTCCACGTTAATGCCGATGACCCGGAAGCCGTGGCTTTCGTGACCCGCCTGGCGCTGGATTTCCGTAATACCTTCAAACGCGATGTCTTCATCGACCTGGTGTGCTACCGCCGTCATGGCCACAACGAAGCCGACGAGCCGAGCGCGACCCAGCCGCTGATGTACCAGAAAATCAAAAAGCATCCGACCCCGCGCAAAATCTACGCTGACAAGCTGGAAGCCGATAAGGTCGCGACGCTGGAAGACGCTACCGAGCAGGTGAACCTCTACCGCGACGCGCTGGATGCCGGCGAATGCGTGGTGCAGGAGTGGCGTCCGATGAACATGCACTCCTTTACCTGGTCCCCTTACCTCAACCACGAGTGGGATGAGAGCTACCCGGATAAAGTTGAACCTAAGCGTCTGCAGGAGCTGGCGAAACGCATCAGTACGGTGCCGGAAGCCGTTGAGATGCAGTCGCGCGTCGCGAAAATCTACGGCGACCGTCAGGCAATGGCCGCCGGTGAGAAGCTGTTCGACTGGGGCGGCGCGGAAAACCTCGCCTACGCTACGCTGGTCGATGAAGGCATTTCGGTGCGTCTGTCCGGCGAAGACTCCGGGCGCGGGACCTTCTTCCACCGCCACGCGGTGATCCACAACCAGAAAAATGGTTCAACCTATACGCCGCTGCAGCACGTCCACAACGGCCAGGGCCATTTCAAAGTCTGGGACTCCGTACTGTCGGAAGAAGCGGTACTGGCGTTTGAATATGGCTACGCTACCGCGGAGCCGCGCACCCTGACCATCTGGGAAGCGCAGTTCGGCGACTTCGCTAACGGTGCGCAGGTGGTTATCGACCAGTTCATCAGCTCCGGCGAGCAGAAGTGGGGCCGTATGTGCGGTCTGGTGATGCTGCTGCCGCACGGCTACGAAGGCCAGGGACCGGAGCACTCCTCCGCGCGTCTGGAACGCTATCTGCAGCTCTGCGCCGAGCAGAACATGCAGGTTTGCGTACCGTCCACGCCGGCGCAGGTTTACCATATGCTGCGTCGTCAGGCGCTGCGCGGTATGCGTCGCCCGCTGATCGTGATGTCGCCGAAATCGCTGCTGCGTCACCCGCTGGCGGTGTCGAGCATGGACGAACTGGCGAACGGCACCTTCCAGCCGGCAATCGGTGAAATCGACGATCTCGACCCGAAAGCCGTGAAGCGTGTTGTGCTGTGCTCTGGTAAGGTTTACTACGACCTGCTGGAACAGCGCCGCAAGAAAGAGCAAAAAGATGTCGCTATCGTTCGCATAGAGCAGCTCTACCCGTTCCCGCACCAGGCGGTACAGGAAGCGCTGAAACCCTATGCGCACGTGCATGATTTTGTCTGGTGCCAGGAAGAACCGCTCAACCAGGGCGCGTGGTACTGCAGCCAGCATCACTTCCGTGAAGTGATTCCGTTTGGGGCCTCTCTGCGTTATGCAGGCCGCCCGGCCTCCGCCTCTCCGGCGGTAGGATACCTGTCCGTTCACCAGAAACAGCAACAAGATCTGGTCAATGACGCGCTGAACGTCGATTAATTAAAGGATACATAATGAGTAGCGTAGATATTCTGGTTCCCGACCTGCCTGAGTCCGTAGCTGACGCAACGGTTGCCACCTGGCATAAAAAACCGGGCGATGCGGTTGTTCGTGACGAAGTGCTGGTAGAAATCGAAACTGACAAAGTGGTACTGGAAGTACCGGCTTCAGCGGATGGCATTCTGGACGCAGTGATTGAAGACGAAGGCGCCACCGTTCTGTCTCGTCAGATCCTCGGCCGCCTGCGTGAAGGCAACAGCGCGGGCAAAGAGTCCGGCGCGAAAGCCGATGCCAAAGAGTCGACGCCGGCCCAGCGCCAGCAGGCTTCTCTGGAAGAACAAAACAACGATGCGCTGAGCCCGGCGATTCGCCGTCTGCTCGCGGAACATAGCCTCGACGCGGCGGCCATTAAAGGCACCGGCGTTGGCGGCCGCCTGACCCGCGAAGACGTAGAGAAACATCTGGCGAACGCTCCGGCTAAAGCTCCAGCCCCGGCGGCTGCGCCCGCTGCAGCTGCTCCGGCTCCGCAGCTGGGCCACCGCTCTGAAAAACGCGTGCCGATGACTCGTCTGCGCAAACGCGTTGCCGAGCGTCTGCTGGAAGCGAAAAACTCTACCGCCATGCTGACCACCTTCAACGAAGTCAACATGAAGCCGATTATGGATCTGCGTAAGCAGTATGGTGACGCGTTTGAAAAACGTCACGGTATCCGTCTGGGCTTCATGTCCTTCTACGTGAAGGCGGTGGTTGAAGCGCTGAAACGCTATCCGGAAGTTAACGCCTCTATCGATGGCGATGACGTGGTATACCACAACTATTTCGACGTCAGCATGGCGGTCTCCACGCCGCGCGGCCTGGTGACCCCGGTTCTGCGCGATGTCGACCTGCTGGGCATGGCGGATATCGAGAAGAAAATTAAAGAGCTGGCAGTAAAAGGCCGCGACGGCAAGCTCACCGTAGACGACCTGACCGGCGGTAACTTCACCATTACCAACGGCGGCGTATTCGGTTCTCTGATGTCCACGCCGATCATCAACCCGCCGCAGAGCGCGATTCTGGGTATGCATGCCATTAAAGATCGTCCGATGGCAGTGAATGGTAAGGTCGAAATTCTGCCGATGATGTACCTGGCGCTCTCCTACGACCATCGTCTGATAGACGGACGTGAATCGGTAGGCTACCTGGTTGCGATTAAAGAGCTGCTGGAAGACCCGACTCGTCTGCTGCTGGACGTGTAGTCAGCAAGAGTATTACCTACCGTAGGCCGGCTAACGTGCGCTAGCGCCGTTATCAGGCCTACAGGTTTATAATTATTCCCTGAAGGATGGACTGAACACATGAACTTACATGAATATCAGGCAAAACAACTCTTTGCCCGCTATGGCTTACCGGCGCCGGTGGGTTATGCCTGTACTACTCCGCGTGAAGCAGAAGAAGCCGCTTCAAAAATCGGCGCGGGTCCGTGGGTAGTGAAATGTCAGGTTCACGCTGGTGGCCGCGGCAAAGCGGGCGGTGTGAAAGTAGTTAAGAGCAAAGAAGACATTCGCGCATTTGCTGAACACTGGCTGGGCAAACGCCTGGTGACCTACCAGACAGATGCAAACGGCCAGCCGGTTAACCAGATCCTGGTGGAAGCGGCGACCGATATCGATAAAGAGCTGTACCTCGGCGCGGTCGTTGACCGTAGCTCCCGTCGTGTGGTCTTCATGGCCTCTACCGAAGGCGGCGTGGAAATCGAAAAAGTGGCGGAAGAGACCCCGCACCTGATCCACAAAATCGCCATCGATCCGCTGGCGGGTCCGATGCCTTACCAGGGCCGTGAGCTGGCGTTCAAACTGGGTCTGGAAGGAAAACAGGTTCAGCAGTTCACCAAAATCTTTATGGGTCTGGCGACCATTTTCCTTGAGCGCGACCTGGCGCTGATCGAAATCAACCCGCTGGTGATCACCAGGCAGGGCGACCTGATCTGCCTCGACGGTAAACTGGGCGCTGACGGCAACGCGCTGTTCCGCCAGCCGGATCTGCGCGAAATGCGCGACCAGTCTCAGGAAGATCCGCGTGAAGCTCAGGCGGCGCAGTGGGAACTGAACTACGTCGCGCTGGACGGCAACATCGGTTGCATGGTGAACGGCGCGGGCCTGGCGATGGGTACCATGGACATCGTTAAGCTGCACGGCGGCGAACCGGCTAACTTCCTTGACGTTGGCGGCGGCGCAACCAAAGAGCGCGTCACCGAAGCGTTCAAAATTATCCTCTCTGATGACAACGTTAAAGCGGTTCTGGTTAACATCTTCGGCGGTATCGTACGCTGCGACCTGATTGCCGACGGCATCATCGGCGCGGTAGCCGAAGTGGGCGTTAACGTCCCGGTAGTGGTTCGTCTGGAAGGTAACAACGCCGAACTGGGCGCGAAGAAACTGGCTGACAGCGGCCTGAATATTATTGCAGCGAAAAGTCTGACGGATGCAGCTCAGCAGGTTGTTGCCGCAGTGGAGGGGAAATAATGTCCGTTTTAATTAATAAAGATACCAAGGTTATCTGCCAGGGCTTCACCGGTAGCCAGGGTACATTCCACTCTGAACAAGCCATTGCTTACGGTACGCAAATGGTTGGCGGCGTAACGCCGGGCAAAGGCGGCACCACCCATCTGGGCCTGCCGGTGTTCAACACCGTGCGCGAAGCGGTAGAAGCGACCGGTGCAACCGCATCCGTTATCTACGTTCCGGCGCCGTTCTGCAAAGACTCCATCCTGGAAGCTATCGATGCGGGCATTAAACTGATTATCACCATCACCGAAGGTATCCCGACGCTGGATATGCTGACCGTGAAGGTGAAGCTGGACGAAGCGGGCGTGCGCATGATCGGGCCGAACTGCCCGGGCGTGATCACCCCAGGCGAATGCAAAATCGGCATCATGCCGGGCCACATTCACCAGCCTGGCAAAGTGGGCATCGTTTCCCGCTCCGGTACCCTGACCTATGAAGCGGTTAAGCAGACCACCGACTACGGCTTCGGCCAGTCCACCTGCGTGGGCATCGGCGGCGACCCGATCCCGGGATCTAACTTCATCGATATCCTGAAGCTGTTCCAGGAAGACCCGCAGACCGAAGCGATCGTCATGATCGGCGAGATCGGCGGTAGCGCGGAAGAAGAAGCGGCTGCTTACATCAAAGATCACGTGACCAAACCGGTTGTCGGCTACATTGCCGGCGTGACCGCGCCGAAAGGCAAACGTATGGGTCACGCGGGCGCCATCATCGCGGGCGGCAAAGGCACTGCGGACGAGAAATTCGCGGCGCTGGAAGCAGCAGGCGTGAAAACCGTTCGCAGCCTGGCCGATATCGGCGAAGCGCTGAAAACCGTGATTAAGTAATAAGTAAAAAAAAACAGCCCTGACTTTCTGCATGGTTAAGGGCTGGTCCAATTTCGACATGGTTGGCCATCTGATGATGGCCTTTTTTTTTGCCTGGCGATGAGCTATCCGGTATCACTCGGCTTCCGGCCGCACGTTCATGCAATTTAATCATTTTCACCTGCGCAAATGAGATTATTTTTTGCGTCCGGCATCATCCTTTTTATCCGCACTATTTTGCATATTAAGCGTTTGCAAAAGTTGTGGAGAATAACGTGGCGCAAAAGAGCAAAGATGCAGTATTGGATTATTTCAGGGCGCTGGCAGAGGTTTTTTCTCGGGCAACAGGGCTGGTGGCAACGGTGATTGATGTGAAAGACAATCGATTGCCTGATTGCTATGGTAGCGGCAATTTCCTGGTCTTACCGCTGATTCAGGGCGATAAGTTATTCGGCTATATTATATGCGACCATCATAAATCGACCGATAATCATCATCGGGCGGCGGCAATAAGATTACTTAATTTTATCATTAATAATATTTCTGCGGCTGCAGAGGAAAAAGAAGAGGGCTCGAAAACATCGCTGGAGAAAAGGGGGTTTTATTATTCGCAAAAATCTCCGCATGAAATAAAATTAATATCGGCGCTACGCTATATTGATGAGAATTTATATGGCGAGTTGTCTCTGGAGTCTGTTGCCGCCCACGTCTGTCTGAGTGCGAATTATTTTAGCCGGTTTTTTAAAAAACGCCAGGGAGTGAATTTTAAAGTTTGGGTTAATCAGCGAAAAATGCAGCGGGCCGGGGAACTGCTCGCCGATCCGAGGTATTCGATAGATAGCGTAGCGCGTAAGCTTCAGTTCGCGCAAACCAGCTATTTTTGCCGGGTGTTTCGCGCGGCTCACCGCACCAGCCCGCAACTGTTCCGCGATCGGCGTCTCTCGGCGGCTTCTCCGCAGGCCGATTAGCCGCCGTTTAACCTTAATACAGATTTTTCCTGGAGCGTCCATTATGTGTGACCGATCGCGGAAAATTTTCCATTTATGTTCATCAGCGTATAATTAAATTTCACCGCCCATCGACTGACTTCGCAAATAAACAAGTTAATATGAAAAAATATTGACAACTTCTTGCCGTTATTTGCATGGCAATCACATTGTTTAAATTGTGTTTATTGTAGCGCCTGGGTATCATTGGTTATTATTTGATCGATTATAGTATGCGTTAATCATGGAATAGATCAATGACATCTGAGGGTAAAATAAAATATAACACACGGGGCTAACCGGATGTCCTTGCGCGCTTTTTTTATCTATTAAACAATTTTTGCACGGCGTAAATGGAAGACGTTATGAGAGGAAAAATACCCAAAACTGAATTACTGGTGACCTTTGAGGTTGTGGCTCGCCACGAAAGTTATACGCGAGCTGCGGAAGAGTTGGCTTTAACACAAAGCGCCGTGTTCCGACAAGTCACGGCGCTGGAGGATTTCCTCCATACGTCATTATTTAACCATGCTAAAAAAAGGATTTTTTTAAATGAGGCTGGCAAGCATTATTTGACTATCGTTAAGGAAACGCTTAACAAACTGGAGCGTGATACCAATTCGATTATGACATGGCAACCGACGGTGCAGGTTCTTGAGCTGGCCGTCAACCCTACCTTTAGCACCCACTGGCTGATCCCCAATCTGCGCGAGTTTAATAAATTACATGCGGGCATTATCGTTAATATTCATTCGCTGGCGAATATTGGCGATTTTCTTAGCCGCGAGTACGATGCCGCCATTATGCGCGAGGATTTTTGCTCGCCGTGGGCGGAGGTTGAGTATCTGTTCGAAGAGGAAATTCTGCCGGTGTGCGGCTGCGGGCTGCTGCCCGAACCCGGGCAGAAGCTGGCGGTGGAGGAGCTGCTGAGCGAGTTTCCGCTGCTGCATCAAAGCACGCGAATTCACGGCTGGCAGGAGTGGTTTGCGCTGTCGAATATCACCAGCCCGCAGATCAACATTGGTCCGCGTTTTGACCTGCTCTCGATGCTGATTGCGGCGGTGCGTTCGAACCTGGGCGTTGCGTTGCTGCCGCGTTTTGCTATTCAACATGACCTGGATAGCGGCGAGATGGTGATCCCCTGCGATGTGCCGATTCGTACCGGAAACCGCTTTATTATGACGTGGCAGGAGGATAAAGCGGAATCCCGGCATCTACAGGTATTCCGCGAGTGGCTGCTGCAAAAATCGGTGGTGTCGGCTGCCTGATGGCGTTTCGCAGAACGCAGTGAACCCGTAGCCCGGTCAGCGCAGCGCCACCGGGAAGAAACCGCGCCGAGGTATCAGGCCGGGCACTTTCCCCGGAGGCGGCGCTGGCGCGCCTGTCCGGGCTACCGTCCCGCAGAACGCAGTGGACCCGTAGCCCGGTCGGCGCAGCGCCACCGGGAAGAAACCGCGCCGAGGTATCAGGCCGGGCACCTTCCCCGGAGGCGGCGCTGGCGCGCCTGTCCGGGCTACCGTCCCGCAGAACGCTGTGAACCCGTAGCCCGGTCAGCGCAGCGCCACCGGGAAGAAACCGCGCCGAGGTATCAGGCCGGGCACTTTCCCCGGAGGCGGCGCTGGCGCGCCTGTCCGGGCTTGTATGATTAACCCGTCAGAAAGAACCGGCCAGTTCTCTCTGATGGCGGTCCGGATGCCGTGTCCGGGCTTAGGCTTTCGCGCCTGTTCCGTAGATCCTTTGCACCGGACCGCCGTTCTTTCTCATGTGATAAACCGGACAGTATCATGGACCGGCTTTCACCGGTAACCCGTATTCGCAAGGTTGGTTTCACTATGGAAAATGAACTCCACTTCATCGGTATTGATGTCGCCAAAGCTAAACTGGATGTCGATATTCTTCGCCCTGATGGCCGGCATCGTTGTAAAAAATTTGACAATACCCTCTCCGGGCACGAAGCGCTGGTCCGCTGGCTTCGCGGCCATGATGTGAACCGTGCCCATGTCTGCATGGAATCCACCAGCACCTACATGGAAGACGCGGCCGCGCATCTGAGTGATGCCGGGTATACCGTGTCCGTCATCAACCCCGCCCTCAGTAAAGCTTTCGCACAGAGTGAGGGGTTGCGCAGTAAAACCGACAAAGTGGACGCCCGTATGCTGGCTCACTTCTGCCGGGAAAAACGCCCGCCAGCCTGGGAGGCCCCCCATCCGACAGAGCGGGCACTGAAAGCCCTGGTGTTACGCCATCAGGCGCTGACAGAGATGCAGACACAGGAGAAAAACCGGCGGGAAACCGCGCCGGAAGTTCAGCTGACCAGCATTGATATCCTGCTGGGGTGTCTGAGCGCGGAGCTGGCGCGTATCGAAAAACAGATAAAAGACCTGACGGATAATGACCCGGATATGAAACAACGGCGGAAGCTGCTGAACAGTATCCCGGGCATCGGAGAGAAAACGGCGGCGGTTCTGCTGGCGTATACGGGCCTGAAGCTGAAGTTCGGTACAGGGCGGCAGTTCGCGGCGTATGCAGGACTGACGCCGGTGCAGCATGAGTCAGGCAGCAGCGTGATGCGGGCGAGCCGGATGAGCAAAGCGGGACCGGTTCATCTGCGCAAAGCGCTATACATGCCAGCGTTATCGGCGCTGTACCATACGGCGTGGGGAAAAGCGTTCAGGAAAAGGCTGGAAGGGAATGGTAAGCGTGCGAAAGTCATCATAGGGGCGATGATGCGAAAGCTGGCGCAGGTGGCGTACGGTGTACTGAAGTCAGGAAAGGCGTTCGATGCGTCACAGCATGAGCTGTTGATAGCGTAAGAAAGCGTGCCGGATGAAACGACAGCGCGGGATGTCGCTGTCGTTGTTGTGCCTGTCATCCGGGAGCCGGAGAAGATGACAGTGGTGAAAAGAGTTGCAGGCGTTCACAGTATCTACCGTCCCGCAGAACGCTGTGAACCCGTAGCCCGGTCAGCGCAGCGCCACCGGGAAGAAACCGCGCCGAGGTATCAGGCCGGGCACTTTCCCCGGAGGCGGCGCTGGCGCGCCTGTCCGGGCTACCGTCCCGTAGAACGCAGTGGACCCGTAGCCCGGTCGGCACAGCGCCACCGGGAAGAAACCGCGCCGAGGTATCAGGCCGGGCACTTTCCCCGGAGGCGGCGCTGGCGCGCCTGTCCGGGCTACCGTCCCGCAGAACGCTGTGAACCCGTAGCCCGGCTAAGCGCAGCGCGAGCCGGATAAAACTACCAGTCAATTCCTACCTGCGCCTGAATGCCCTTGTCAAAGGCATGCTTCACCGGGCGCAGCTCACTGACCGTATCGGCAAGCTCAAGCAATCGGGCGTGGCAGCCGCGGCCGGTGACAATCACGTTCTGCCTGGGCGGACGATTGACAATAGCGGCAATCACTTCCTGAGTATCCAGATAGCGATACGCCAGCATATAGGTGAGTTCATCCAGCACCACCAGATCGTAGCCCGGGTCGGCCAGCATCCGCTTGCTCTCATGCCATACGGCCGACGCCGCCTCAATATCCGCCTCCCGGTTTTGCGTTTCCCAGGTAAAACCGGTACCCATGATGTGAAACTCAACGCCGAGCGGTTGCAGAGTATTGTATTCACCGTTATCCCACTGGCCTTTGATGTACTGCGCGACGCCGACGGTTTTACCATGCCCGACGGCGCGCGTTGCGGTGCCAAAGGCGGCAGTGGATTTGCCTTTACCGTTGCCGGTAAAGACGATCAGAATACCTCTTTGCTCTGTAGCCGCCGCCACGCGGGTATCAACCTGCGTTTTCAGCTTTTGCTGGCGCTGACGGTGGCGGTCGGGATTTCCACGCGCGTGCATAAACCCTCCTTAATGCCCCGCCGGGCAGGTTGCGCAGCGATGCTGATGCTCGAACTGGCTGAAGAAGTTATTGCCTTTATCATCGACCAGCACAAACGCCGGCAGGTTATCGACTTCCATCATCCACACCGCTTCCATCCCCAGCTCCGGATACTCAAGGCAGCGTAAACTTTTCACATACTGCTGCGCCAGCAGGGCCGCCGCGCCGCCAATACTGCCGAGATTAAAGCCGCCGTGTTTATGGCAGGCGTCGGTTACCTGCTGGCTGCGGTTGCCTTTGGAAAGCATGATGAGACTACCGCCTGCCGCCTGGAAAGCATCGACGTACCCATCCATGCGTCCGCCGGTGGTAGGGCCGAGTGAGCCGCAGGCCAGATTATTCGGCGTTTTCGCCGGGCCTGCGTAGTAAACGATATGATTGCGCATGTACTCCGGCATCGGTTCGCCGTTATCGAGGCGCTCTTTGAGTTTGGCATGGGCGATGTCGCGGGCGACGACGATCGGACCGCTCAGCGCCAGTCGGGTGCCCACGGGCAGCGTTGACATCTCGCGGAGAATTTCGCGCAGCGGCCGGTTCAGATCGAGCTGAACGCTTTGAGCCCCGTTTTCGATACGCTGAGAATCAGGGATAAACTTGCCCGGATTATGCTCCAGCTTCTCCAGCCAGATGCCGTGTTTGTTGATTTTGGCTTTGATGTTCCGGTCGGCGGAGCAGGAAAGGGCCATTGCGATCGGGCAGGAGCCACCGTGCCGCGGCAGGCGAATCACGCGAATATCATGGGCGAAGTATTTGCCGCCAAACTGCGCGCCAATGCCGAACTCGCGGCTGGCTTTGAGCAGCGCCGCTTCCAGCGACGTATCGCGAAACGCCTGCCCCAGTTCGTTTCCGCTGGTCGGCAGGTTGTCGTAATATTTTGTCGAAGCCAGTTTGGCAACCTTCAACGCCTGATCGGCCGAGAGACCGCCCACAACGAAGGCGATGTGGTACGGCGGACAGGCGGCGGTGCCCAGCGCTTTCATCTTTTCAGTCAGAAAGGCGGTGAGTTTTTCCGGCTGCAGGATAGATTTTGTTTCCTGAAATAGCGCGGCTTTGTTCGCCGAACCGCCGCCTTTATTGACGAAAAGGAAGCGGTATTCGCTCCCCGGCGCGGCGCTGATGTCGATCTGCGCGGGCAGGTTAGTCTGCGTGTTGACCTCAGTGTACATATCAAGGGGGGCATTTTGCGAATAGCGTAAATTGTTTTCCTGAAAGGTGGTGTAGATGCCCTGGCTCAGGGCCTCAGCGTCGTTGCCGCCGGTCCAGACGTTCTGGCCTTTGCTCGCGACGATGGTGGCGGTCCCGGTATCCTGGCAGTTGGGCAGCACGCCTTTTGCCGAGACTTCGGCGTTGCGCAGCAGCTGTAGCGCAACGTATTTATCGTTGCTGCTGGCCTGCGGGTCGTGCAGGATGCTGGCGATCTGCTTTAAATGCCCGGCGCGCAGGAAAAATGAAGCCTCATAAAATGCCTGCTGAGCCAGCAATGTTAACGCTTCCGGCGCAACCTTGATAACCTCTTCCCCATCTAACTCTGTCACTTTAACATGTTGATTCGTTAGTAATTCATATTCGGTATTATCGTTACTCTGAACAAAAAGTTCCTGCCAGACAAAGGGTTTCGACATTTTACTTCTCACTATTTCGCTATAAAGAGATTGGCCTGCGTCGCATGCGCGACATACTCGATGGTCTGCTGGGCGCGGACGCTGTTACCGGCTGCATCCAGCGGAGGAGAGTAGACGGCGATAGCGTATTGCCCGGGAACGACGGCGACCATTCCGCCGGCGACCCCCGATTTCGCCGGGATACCGACGGTGTAGAGCCATTTGCCGCTGCCGTCGTACAGTCCGGCAATCGCCATTTCCGCCAGCACCTGCGGGACGTAGCGTTCATTAAGCAACTGCTTGCCGTTGAACGGCGATTTGCCCTTATTGGCGAGTACGGCCCCCATTTTGGCGAGCTGCTCGACGGTGACATCCACCGAACACTGGCGGGTATAGATTTCGACGGCTTCCTGAGGGTCGCCATAAAAGCTGTGGTATGACTTCATCAGCATCGCCAGCGCCTGGTTATGCTGGTTGGTCTCCATTTCGGATTGAAATACCGGCTCATTAACGCGCAGCGAGCTATCGGCCCAGGCGTTAAGGTTGTTGAGAATGTTGTTCCAGCGTTCGGTTTTGTCTTTCGCCGCAATCAGGCTCACGGTACTCATGGCGCCGGCGTTAACCAACGGGTTCTCCGGCGCGCCTTGCGTGAGCTCCACGGCTAAGCCGGAGTTAAAGGGCAGGCCGGTGGCATTGGCGCCAAGTTTATCCAGCACCTCCTGCGGCCCGCGCTGTTCCATCGCCAGCGCCAGGGTGAAGACTTTGCTCAGGGATTCCATCGGAAAGGCTTTTTTCACGTCGCCGGTCTGGTAAATTTTGCCTTCGACCGTGGCGAGCGTAATGGCGAAATTATTCGGGCTATAGCTCGCCAGAGCAGGGATATAGTCGGCGACTTTACCATCGTGGTTGCTCTTATATTTCTGATGCGCCTGCTCGATAATGCTGGCGTAGTCCGGCTCGCTTTGCGCCTGCGCGGCGGCGCCAAACAGTAAGCTGGCGGTTAAGATGCAGGCGCCGAGAAATTTTACGTTCATGGTGTGTCCTGTTGGGATGATTGGAGGGAACCGGGCCGGACGTATCCGGCCTGGGGCTCATAGCCATGTTGCTGTCAGGACATCGCCACTTCGGACGTTTCGCTGGCAGGGCGATCCTGCTCCGGTTTTTTGACCGGGGCGGTGCCGCGGCAGCCTTCACCGTAATGCTCGCCTTCCCAGCGGCCAACGATGGCGGCGCCCATGGCGTTACTCATCACGTTGGTGGCGGAGCGTCCCATATCGAGGAACGGATCGACTCCCATCAGCAAAATCAGGCCCGCTTCCGGAATGTTGAACTGGTTCAGCGTAGCGGCGATAACCACCATTGACGCGCGCGGCACGCCCGCCATTCCTTTCGAGGTCAGCATCAGGATCAGCAGCATGGTGATCTGCTCGCCCATGCTAAGATGGACGTTGCAGGCCTGGGCGATAAACACCGTGGCGAACGAGCAGTAGGCCATGGAGCCCACCAGGTTAAAGGAGTAACCGATGGGCAGGACGAAGCTGGCGATTTTGGAAGAGACGCCAAATTTTTCCAGCTTATCGAGGGTGCCTGGGAAGGCGGCTTCTGAGCTGGATGTGGTGAAAGCCAGCAGCGCGGGCTCGAAGATCGCTTTGGTCAGACGGCTGATGCACGGGCCGACAATCACCGTCGACAGGCCAATCAGGATCGCCCACAGCATGCCCAGCGTCAGGTAGAACTCGCCCATAAAGATCCCGGCGCTGACCATCACGCCCAGACCGCGTTCGGCAATCAGCCCGGAGATGGCGGCGAAAACGGTCAACGGCGCGAACAGCATGACGTATCCCGTTAGCTTCAGCATCACGTGCACCAGTGAATCAAGCACCTTCACGATGGGCTCGGCTTTTTCGCCGATCGCCGCCAGGCTGCAGCCGAGGAAAATGGAGAACACCACGATTTGCAGAATTTCGTTGCGCGCCATCGCATCAACGATGCTGGTTGGCACCGCGTGCGAGATAAACACTTTCAGGGTGAAGGGTTCGGACTGAACGGCGGCCACGGCTCCGGCATCGTGGGGGACGAAGTTGATGCCCGCGCCTGGCTGGAACAGATTGACGATCACCAGACCCAGCGCAATCGACAGCAGCGAGGCGCAAATAAACAGGAAAAAGGTTTTAGAGAATATGCGCCCGAGCGTTTTCGCATCGCCCATTTTGGCGATACCGACCACCAGCGTTGATATTACCAGCGGGGCGATAATCATTTTTACCATGCGTAAAAATATAGTGGTAAAGATGGAGATATCCTGCGCATAGGATTTTGCTGTATCTGCTGATGCCATATTATTAATGATCACCCCGGCAATCATGCCGAGTATCAGGCCTAATATGATCATTTTGGTTAAACTTATTTTTTTCATATTTACTCCATCGGAACAGGGTTAGTCGGTGAAGTGGTGTAGGGCGGCGTACGCCCGCGCCAGGTAGCAGCGCAGACGTACGCCTGTGGTGACCAACCGCATAAATTGTCTGGAATACAGTGATACAGCGAAATCCTGTACCCCAATGGATGTTGTTGTATTTTAGAAATTACAGGTCGAACTCAATACTTAATAACGGCGCATGCTGCTGAGCGCCATAAACATCATTGTCTCCGACGTTGCCGGAAATAATAGTCCGTGGCATGACGATTTTTACCGCGTTGGCCGGATCGAACCAGACAATACGATGAATAAAATCAGGCTTCACGTTATATAAACCGGCAATGAGCTGCGGAGTTAATAGTTCAGAACGTTTTACCCGCTGATAATCCTCCCGGGTTTTAAATAAAATATCTAAAACCAGTTCGTACGGTCCGGCGTTTTTGGAACGGATCACCTGCGCCAGTGAGCATAGGGATTGTTTCATGCCTGAACTCCTTCTGGCGTCACCTGTTCGATATGGAAGTCAAAGCGCAGCGCGTCGCTGGCTTCAATCAGGTGATAAATTGAGAACTCGTATACCGGGCCGCTCTGAATATCGGAAGGCGAGAACGGGAAGGCGAGGTTGCCCGCGGTCGCAATGCGGTTTTCATAGCCGTAGTGCAGCAGGGTAGAGCGCACCAGCGAGCAGACGCTGTTGGCGATATCCTGGGTCGGCGCAACGACATCGAGCAAAATGCCCAGTTCATGCCCGGCGGTTTTCATCGGCTCGTGATTGCCCATCACGCCGTTTTTTCCATACAGATGGAAGGTCATGCGGATGCTGTCGTCAGCGAGCGAGAGGTTGCGCTTAACGCTGGCCTGTACCTCTTCGAGAATCGTGTCGATCCCGGCAATCATGATCGGATCGCGCGTTCCGGCAATGGTCAGGCAGCGGAAGCCGACCTGGCGTGCGCCTTCCAGCTTCAGCGCGTACGGCGTCGTTTCATGACGAGAACCGCTGACGTACACTTCGCCCTCGTTGACGGCTGTGAAGGTGCATCCTTTCAGGTTCAGCACGCCGCCCGGACCGGGCAGGAAATACGGATCGGACTTCTCGTACAGCGTATGCGCCGCCGCAGACGTTTCGGTAAACTTACGCTTTGGATTGAACGCTTTCAGCGTAAAGCCGTTGTCGTCGATAATCCCCATAGCGCAATCGGATCCGGAGCCCGGCGTGGCGGCTATGGCCGCGCACTCAAGAATTTTGCCGCAGTGCAGGGCCAGACCTTCATCAAAGCCCCGCATGATCGGCAGCGCCGCGAAGCAGGCCGGATCGTACGCCCGCCCGCCCAGCACTACCTGGGCGCCGGCCTTCAGCGCCCGCTGGAAGGGTTCGATCCCCATCTGGGCGACGATATAGGTGCTCTCTTCAATGGCCTCATGAGTCAGCTCCGGCACAAAATCCAGGGCAGTGATTTTGCCGTTATCCAGCGCCTGATGAACGATCGCTTTATCGACATCAGACGGAATCAACGCCAGGGAGAATGACAGATGTTCTTCCTGCGCAATCTCATGGATTATCTGCCGACACCACTCCAGATGCGGCGCGGCGCCGGATCCTCCGGCGGTGCCGATCACCACCGGGATATTGTTTTTCACGCCGGCCACGATCATATAGCGCAGATCGCGTTTCACCCCGGCCCGGTCGGTAAAGGGTTTGCCCGCCCCCAGGTAGTGGGGGCCAGGATCGGATGAACCGGCGTCAACGGCAATCAGATCCGGCGACTCTTCCATGGCTTTACGAAAGCTCTCTTCCGGGAAGCCATAGCCGAGGATAGCCGTGGGCGATAAGATCTTAAAGGTACGAGCCATCTCTTAATCCTTAGCCTGCAACAGCGCGATGGTGCGGTTCATTTCGTTAAACACGATGTTGAGACCTTCGTCGAAGCCCATACCCGGCTTGATCAGCATGCGCATCGGACGCGCAGCCAGCGCGACGTGAACGCAGGTGCGGGCGCTGATCTCGGTTTCGTTACAGGTACCGCCCTGATAGGCTTCCATCGCGTGTTTGTTGCAGTACAGCACCGCGTCCACGATGTTATGAATGCCGCCGAGATCCGGGGTTTTGATCTGCACCATGTGGCAGCTGCCGGCATCGGTAAAGTCAACGATGTCCTGGTAGGTGTTGCACCACTCGTCGGCGACAATTTTTACGCCGGAACCGAGGCGGGTCAGCTCTTTGGTAATGGCGGTCAGCATGCGGATCTGGTCCGGTTTGTTACCCGCATCCACCGGGCCTTCTATATACAGCGGTAGACCCTGCGCCTCTTTCTCCAGGCTGGCGATATAGTCGGCGCAGCGAACCGGGTCCATATCGAAAATCAGGCCGATGGTGCCGTATACGTCGATATGCAGCGTCGGGCGATAGCGGGGGCTGGCGCGCAGGCTCAGGATGCGATCGGACAGCCAGCGCACGTACTCACGCAGCTTTTCGCCTTTCAGGCCCAGCTTCTCTTCGACGTTGTTGATCAGCGCATGCGGCAGGACGTCAACGCCCTTGAGGATCATTTTGTCCACGGCGATGTAGCGATCGTCGCCGCTCTGACCAAATAACGGAATCGCTTCCGGGATGCAGGGCAGCTGCCATTCGTCGCAAACCACCTCCGCCTTCAGGCGACCGCTGGCCAGCGCGGTCGCATCGAGCAGCGCCTGGGAAAGACCATAGCGGACGGCGGTATGCAGCAGATGGCCGTCGATGCGCAGCTTGTCGAAGAAGCGGGCGTTCGGCAGGAAGGTATCGACATCGCGGCCTTCCAGCAGCGGTTTAATATGATCGTTGAGGAACGGGATAAAATTTTCCGCGAGGAACAGCGGGTCGCGGCCGCCCGCGCCCGAGTACTGTACGGCGGCACAGTCGCCGACCGCCACCGCGCCGTTTTCCAGAATCAGCTGGACGGACACGCATTCACCCGCCTGGCGTACCGAGGTGAAGCCTGGCGTTACCGGAGCACCGGTATAAATGAATCCATCATGACCCGCGCCGTTTTTAATCGCCTGCTGATCGTCAAAATAGAATGAAGAGTAGCCAGCGGTGAAAAGGGCCTGTTTAATTTTCATTATGGTCTTCCTATTAATTTACTGTGGGATACCGCGTTAATGTCATCAACAACCATCTGGAATGAGGGTTTGCGTCCTTCAAATTGCGCGCGTTCGGCGACGTAATCGTGGTGCAGGGCGAGGATGTCTTTCGGCAGCGGTACCGCGCCGGCTTCAAGCACGCGGATAGCGCCGGAATTGTCGCGAACCGGCAGAATTTTGCCGGCGTTGCAGGAAGCCGGAGCGAAAGGCACGTCCAGAACGCCCGCCTCGAAGGCCAGCACCGTACCGCGGGCGATATCGCCGTTGCCCAGCTCGAACACTTTCTTCAGTACTGCGCGGACTTCGCTTTTAATCAGTTCCACTTCTTGATCAACGGCGGCGCATGGCGGGAACTTCTGATCGCTGACCATATTGAGCATCTGGCGGGAGGCCTTCAGCCCCTGCGCGTTGGCTGCCGCGGTGGGAATACCGAACGCTTCGTGCGGGCTCTTGGTGATTACTTTAGTGGCGCCGGACATCCCGGCTACCGCCGCGCCCCAGGAGATAATGGCGAACGCTTTCGATTCATCTTCCGGAAAACCGCCCATCCACTGGTGGAAGACGGTACTCAGCTCATAATCGTCGAAACCGTAATTGCCGAAGTACTCGTGGGAGAGCTCGCGAAGAGATCGAATGGCTGCGATGTCCTGGGTCAGGCTGCCGACCTGGCCGTAGCCGACGGTGATCGACTTGACGCCCTGTTCCAGCGCCAGCAGGCCTTCGATAATCGCCACCGCGTGGGACATAAACGGCGGGATCAGGGTTCCGGTCAGCGGGCCGAACGGTTCGCGGTTAATACGGATACCGTGCTCTTCATACAGGCCCATCAGGCGGTCGCAGTACTGCCAGTCGCGAATCGACTTCTCCAGAGTGACGCGCTTGGCGTAGGGAATGTTGTAGGAGATACCGCCGCCTTCGTAGCTGGTAAAGCCGCTGGCCATGGAGATTTCCGCCAGCAGGCGCGCGTCCGGCGTACCGTGGCGTACCTGGACCGGTTTTTCCAGCGCTTCGGTCATCCGCCGGCATTCGGCGACGCCGTGGTTAACCACCGGCAGGCCGTTCAGTTTGGAGGTCCCCGCCTCGATGGATTTCTGGATCCCGACCGCCGCTTCTTCGTAGCGGTTGAGGCGGGTATAGGCATCGATGGTGCTCGGCAGCAGATCGCACTCTTCCTGCAGGGTTTTGAGCAGCGCGATGTGTTCATCCATCAGCGCCACGCCCGCGCGCGGCTGGCTCAGGGTTTTACCTTCCTGGTCGGCCTTCAGCAGAGCGTGAGAAAAGCGTTTTTTCTCAGGAATGGTTTGCTGGTACTTCACGCCATCTTCGAAGTGCTCAACGTCCTTGCCGGTATGCCAGGTCTGCAATACCTGATGCCGCTCGGTCATGAATTCGTCATGGGTTAATTTTTTATTTCGAAGTTCCATTCGTAGCTGCCTTCATTTATAGGGTTAAACAGTGAATGCTGGTGCGAGCGGCGAGCTCGGGGTAGAGCCTGGCAACGTTTGCCAGCAGCGGAAGCAGGCCTTTTGCATCGCGGTAATAGTCAAACCGGGTCGGTAAGAGAATGCGTCGGCCGTCGTCATCCAGTTCACGGTATTTCAGCCAGCTCTGGATGTCGAAGCGGCTGGCGCGGGAGAGCCATCCGCCGGAACCCACGACTTTGCGCACCGTGGTCAGATCGCGGCCCATCTGTAAATCGACGTTGCCCACGCAGGTGCACACCTGTTTTTTGGTGCCCGCGTGGCGTTCGCTGGCGTAGCCAACGCACAGCCCGGCCAGCACGGTGTCGAAATATTTTTCTTCCTCGTTAACCGGCAGATAATCCGGCTGCGCGACCAGATGGCGCAGGTAGCGGTAAAAGGCCTCCTGACGCTGCGGCTGGTGGGCAAACACCGCGTTCACCAGCTCCCGGGTACTTTCACCGACCACGACCGCCGAAACGCGCATGCCGAGATCGCCTTCCACCGTCCGTTTCACAAACGGTTCCGGCACCCCGTGCAGAACGGTATCCGGGGAGAGCGTGTTGGCGCAGGCGGAGTAGACGTCGGTGGTGGCCCCGCCCATGTCAATCAGCATGAACTCTTTCCATGCGCTGTCGTAATGGCTGATGGTTTTCACCAGCTCGTAGACGGTCCACGGCGTCGGCATCGGTTCTTCGCCGGTTTCAGCGACGATAACGTCCAGCCCTTTGCCTTTGACGATACGGGATAAGAAGACATCGCAAATCGCCTTGCGGGCAGCGTACGGGTTCGGGTGATCGAGGTCGGGCAGAATATTGTCTACCGTGGTCAAATCTTTGTGGCCGAGGATGGCCTGAACCTCGTCCTGAATATCGCGGTTTCCGGCATAGATAATGGCGCAGTCAAGCTTTGACTCCGCCAGCGCGTGGGCGTTGGCCAGGCCGTAGCTCTCCTCGCCGCCGTCGGTGCCGCCGGTAAACAGCAGGATATCCGGCGGCGTGGCTTCCAGTTCCTGGATATCGTGACGGTTGAGCTTGTAGGCGTAGTATTGGGCGATTTTGGCCCCCGCCGAGTGGGCAGTGACTTTCGCTGATTCCAGGGTAATAGACGGCACCAGCCCCATCGCCGCGACGGCAAGGCCGCCTTTTGCCGATGAAGAGTATTTCAGCGTCACGTCACCGCGGTTCAGCAGCGGGCGCGCATCGGCAACGTTGAGCACCTGGTTCAGGCTGGCAAAAAAGCCTTCCGCCAGGTGATGGGTAGTGGTCGGGGTCAGAACGTGGTTTACCAGCGTCAGCTCATCCCCCTCCTGTGCGAAGAGGGCCGCTTTGGTCCACGTCGAGCCGATATCGACAGAGACGGTTTGCATCAGATAGCCTCTTCCAGACACTGCTGTTCAACGCCGTGGCGCTGGTTGATGTCGTTCGCCATCAGCTGGCAGACGTCTTCCAGATCGTGGCTTGGGGCAAAGACGCGATTGAAACCCATCTCTTTGAATTTGGCCTCGACGTCGGCAAAATCATGTTTACCAACCACCAGGTTGCCGCCAACGTAAAGGAGGATGTCGCCAATACCGCGCTCGATGCAGCGTTCGCGCAGCCCCAGGCAGTCGATGTCGCCGTGGCCGTAAATAGACGACACGACGATGGCATCCGCGCCGGTTTCGATGGCGGCATCAATATATTCATCCTGACTGACCATCACGCCCAGATTGATTACGCGAAAATCATGGGCAGTAAAAACGCGGTCCAGGACTTTGTTGCCTACTGCATGGCAGTCAGCACCAATGACGCCAATAACAAGTGTTGATTTCTTCATGGGTAATCCTCTGTAAGGCTAATGGTAAAAAATAAAAACGACTTTCTAATATTTGCAGCGATGATGATGGCCGCCTGTTAATAGGGCTGGAGTGTCTGTGGTTCGCAGAGGGGAAGCAATTGATCTATTTTCAGAATATCTTTCAAAAAACTCTCGTTTTTGATTTTTCGTGAAAAACTTCTTTTGTATCATGTGGTTATATTTTTATTCATTGTCTGGATTTATTTCTGTTTGAATCCTGGTAATAAATATAATGCGATGTTTGTGAGCAAGGTCTTATTTTATATTTCGTCTTGATTTTGCCTTCGCTAATAAGCGATGAATACACTTCTTTAAATTTTTCTGTGAGCGTAGTAACGGAATTTATGTGCTGATTTTTATATGTGGCGCGGGCAATTTGTTAGATTAAAGATATAAAATGGTGATTTGTGCAATTTATATTTCATTTTTGTTGAAAAAAAAGGGGGAGGGCCGGCAAGCGTCACGTGGCGAGGGTAAAAGCGCGATGTAGATGATACCGCGAAAGAGAAGGACGCTTTACATCACCAAAAGAAAAAAGAGGCGCTGCGTTTACTTGATAATGAGATAGTTACGCAATTGTGTTAATTTTAAGTAAATGCAATGATAAATCTAATAAGAAAAAAATTTATGGCGTTAACTTGATAAAAAAAATCTGTGAGCTACGCGGCATTATCGACTGATAACCACATTTACGCGATCAGCGTTCAGCTCATTAAATTCCCCTCAGCGACGAAATAAATGGACTATCATTTTCAGTAACTGATGATACTCTTGAAAAACATATTGTTAACTTGGTGTTTACCTGTGAGGTACACGATATACATAATTAACATTTAAAATGAAAATTGATTTAAATCAATGTTTAAAACTTGGAAAAGACCGCGAAATGGAGTTAAATTGTCGCGGATCAAATTGACCGAAATCTGGTATTTTCGCTAAAAATTGATCGCTGTCGAAAACTGCAAATTTATCACAATAAAAACCTATTTATTGTAAGGGTTTTGCAGCGTAATATAATCACGGGATCAATTTGGGTGTTTTGTTAACATGTTTGTAACTTTTCAGTGCCTCCGCATTCTTGAAAGAGAAAACGGGCGTAGTGAGAAGAAGCAAATAAATTTGTATTGGGGCATGCGTGTGACCCTTTCTAACGGGGTTCACTCTCGGAGTCTTCATGCGATGAGCAAGGAGTCATGATGTTAGATATAGTCGAACTGTCGCGCTTACAGTTTGCCTTGACCGCGATGTACCACTTCCTGTTTGTGCCACTGACGCTAGGTATGGCGTTCCTGCTGGCCATCATGGAAACGGTCTACGTCCTTTCCGGCAAACAGATTTATAAAGATATGACCAAGTTCTGGGGCAAGTTGTTTGGTATCAACTTTGCGCTGGGTGTGGCAACCGGTCTGACCATGGAGTTCCAGTTCGGGACTAACTGGTCTTACTACTCTCACTACGTGGGCGATATCTTCGGTGCGCCGCTGGCCATTGAAGGTTTGATGGCCTTCTTCCTCGAATCTACCTTTGTAGGTCTGTTCTTCTTCGGTTGGGATCGTCTGGGCAAAGTTCAGCACATGGCCGTTACCTGGCTGGTGGCGCTGGGCTCCAACCTGTCGGCTCTATGGATCCTTGTCGCTAACGGCTGGATGCAGAACCCGATTGCGTCGGACTTCAACTTTGAAACCATGCGTATGGAGATGGTCAGCTTCTCCGAGCTGGTTCTGAACCCGGTCGCTCAGGTTAAGTTCGTTCACACCGTGGCGTCAGGCTACGTGACCGGCGCGATGTTCATTCTTGCCATCAGCTCCTGGTATATGCTCAAAGGCCGCGACTTTGCTTTCGCCAAGCGCTCCTTCGCTATCGCAGCCAGCTTCGGTATGGCGGCGATTCTCTCCGTTATTGTTCTCGGTGATGAATCCGGCTACGAAATGGGCGACGTGCAGAAAACCAAATTGGCGGCTATCGAAGCGGAATGGGAAACTCAGCCTGCTCCGGCGGCCTTTACCCTGTTTGGTATTCCTGACCAGAAGGCGCAGGAGAACCGCTTCGCGATTCAAATCCCTTTCGCGTTGGGCATTATTGCGACTCGCTCCGTGGATAAACAGGTTACCGGCCTGAAAGACCTGATGGTTCAGCACGAAGAGCGTATTCGTAACGGGATGAAAGCGTACGCGCTGCTGGAGCAATTGCGTGCCGGTTCAACCGACCAGGCCGTTCGCGATCGGTTTAACGACGTGAAGAAGGATCTTGGCTACGGTCTGCTGCTAAAACGCTATACCGACAACGTTTCTGACGCGACGGAAGAGCAGATTGCGCTGGCGACCAAGGACTCTATTCCTGCCGTTGCGCCGCTGTACTTCGCCTTCCGTATCATGGTGGCGTGCGGCGTGCTGATGCTGTTGATTATCGGCGCTTCCTTCTGGAGCGTGATTCGCAACCGCATTGGTGAGAAAAAATGGCTGCTGCGCGCTGCGTTTTATGGTCTGCCGCTGCCGTGGATTGCCGTTGAATCCGGCTGGTTTGTCGCCGAATATGGTCGCCAGCCGTGGGCTATCGGTGAGGTGCTGCCAACGGCTGTCGCGAACTCGTCGCTGACCGCAGGCGACCTGATCTTCTCAATGGTGCTGATCTGTGGCCTGTACACGCTGTTCCTGGTGGCTGAACTGTTCCTCATGTTCAAGTTTGCCCGTAAAGGACCAAGCAGCCTGAAAACCGGTCGCTATCACTTTGAACAGTCCTCTGCGGCTATTCAGTCGGCACGCTAAGACAGGAGTCGTCAAATGATCGATTATGAAGTATTGCGTTTTATCTGGTGGCTGCTGATTGGCATTCTGCTCATTGGTTTTGCTGTCGCCGATGGCTTCGACATGGGGGTGGGGATGCTCACCCGTTTCCTCGGTCGTAACGACACCGAGCGTCGAATTATGATCAACGCCATCGCCCCGCACTGGGATGGAAACCAGGTGTGGCTGATCACCGCCGGCGGCGCGCTGTTTGCCGCCTGGCCGATGGTCTATGCCGCCGCGTTTTCCGGCTTCTATGTGGCAATGATCCTGGTGCTGGCGTCGTTATTCTTCCGCCCGGTAGGTTTCGACTACCGCTCGAAGATTGAGGACAACCGCTGGCGCAACATGTGGGACTGGGGCATCTTCGTCGGCAGCTTCGTGCCGCCGCTGGTGATTGGCGTGGCGTTCGGTAACCTGCTGCAGGGCGTTCCGTTCCACGTTGATGAATATCTGCGCCTGTACTACACCGGAAACTTCTTCCAGCTGCTGAATCCGTTTGGCCTGCTGGCCGGTATTGTCAGCGTGGCGATGATCCTGACGCAGGGCGCGACCTACCTGCAGATGCGTACCGTGGGTGAACTGCACCTGCGCACCCGCTCCGTTTCTACGGTGGCGGCGCTGGTGACGCTGATCGGCTTCGCACTGGCGGGCGTTTGGGTCTACTACGGCATCGACGGTTATGTGGTGAAATCGGTGATGGATCATACCGGCCCGTCTAACCCGCTGACCAAAGAAGTGGCTCGTGAGGCCGGTGCGTGGATGGTGAACTTTAATAACATGCCGGCGCTGTGGGCGATTCCTGCCCTGGGCGTGGCGCTGCCGCTGCTGACCGTCATCTCGACCAAAGCGGACAAAGGCGCATGGGCGTTTCTGTTCTCCTCATTGACGCTGGCGTGCATCATTCTGACTGCCGGTATCGCCATGTTCCCATTCATTATGCCGTCAAGCACGGCGATGAACGCGAGCCTGACCATGTGGGACGCGACCTCCAGCCAGCTGACGCTGAACGTGATGACTTACGTAGCGATTGTCTTCGTACCGATTATTCTGGCCTACACCACCTGGTGTTACTGGAAAATGTTCGGTCGCATTACGCGCGAAGACATCGAAAAGAACACCCATTCGCTGTACTAAGGTAAGGAGCTATATATGTGGTATTTCGCATGGATTTTGGGAACGCTTCTTGCCTGTGCCTTTGGGGTGATTACCGCGCTGGCGCTTGAGCACGTGGAAGCGACCAAAGCAGGTAAAGAAGAACACTGATGAGTATTATCGCTACTCTGTATGCGATAATGGACAAGCGCCCGTTAAGGGCGCTTTCCTTATTGATGGCGCTGGCTTTGGCGGGCTGCATCTTCTGGGATCCGTCGCGCTTTGCGGCCAAAACCAGCGAGCTGGAAATCTGGCACGGTTTCCTGCTGATGTGGGCGGTTTGTACCGGCGTTATCCACGGCGTGGGCTTCCGTCCGCGCGCCATTCACTGGCAGGGAATTTTTTGTCCGCTTATCGCTGATATTGTGCTCGTTTTAGGCCTGTTCTTTTTCTTCTTTTGAATAAGAAATCTCTGTTAACCATATGGGCTTGCATAAGCCCATAAAAATTTACTCCTCGTTTACTTTCCCCCATTCCAAACCACGATTCCCGCGCGTATAGTAGCGAAGTTTGAAAGCACTAACCTTTTGTTGCATTACCGGGATGTAAAGTGAATACAACGCTGTTTCGATGGCCGGTTCGGGTCTATTACGAAGACACCGACGCCGGTGGTGTGGTTTACCACGCCAGCTACGTCGCTTTCTATGAAAGAGCACGCACAGAGATGCTGCGCCATCATCACTTCAGCCAACAGGTTTTGCTGGCTGAACGAGTTGCCTTTGTGGTTCGCAAAATGACTCTCGAGTATTTTGCGCCCGCCAGACTCGACGACATGCTCGAAATCCAGACGGAGATAACCGCAATGCGCGGTGCTACTCTGGTTTTCACGCAGCGAATCGTCAACGCCGAGAACGTCGTTTTGAATGAAGCTGAGGTTCTTATCGTGTGCGTTGATCCACTCTTAATGAAGCCTCGTGCGCTTCCCAAGTCTATTGTCGCGGAGTTTAAGCAGTGACTGAGATGAATATCCTTGATTTGTTCCTGAAGGCGAGCCTTCTGGTTAAACTTATCATGTTGATTTTAGTTTGTTTTTCTATCGCCTCCTGGGCCATCATTATTCAGAGAACGCGTATCCTCAACTCGGCGTCACGTGAAGCCGAAGCGTTTGAAGATAAATTCTGGTCCGGTATCGAGCTTTCTCGCCTGTATCAGGAAAGCCAGGGCCGTCGCGATAATCTGACCGGTTCGGAACAAATTTTCTACAGCGGTTTCAAAGAGTTTGCCCGTCTGCATCGTGCGAACAGCCACGCGCCGGAAGCGATTGTCGAAGGGGCATCGCGCGCGATGCGTATTTCGATGAACCGCGAGCTGGAATCCCTGGAGACCCACATCCCGTTCCTCGGTACGGTCGGCTCTATCAGTCCGTATATCGGTCTGTTCGGCACCGTTTGGGGGATCATGCACGCCTTTATCGCGCTGGGCGCGGTAAAACAAGCGACGCTGCAAATGGTGGCGCCGGGTATCGCAGAAGCGCTCATCGCGACGGCTATCGGCCTATTTGCCGCTATCCCAGCGGTTATGGCCTATAACCGTCTGAACCAGCGCGTGAACAAACTTGAGCTGAACTACGACAACTTTATGGAAGAGTTCACCGCTATTCTGCACCGTCAGGCGTTTACCAGCAGCGAAAGCAATAAGGGGTAAGCCATGGCCAGAGCACGTGGACGCGGGCGTCGCGAACTGAAGTCCGAGATCAACATCGTTCCGCTGCTGGATGTCCTGTTGGTGCTGCTGCTGATCTTTATGGCGACAGCGCCGATCATTACGCAGAGCGTAGAGGTCGACCTACCGGACGCAACGGAATCGCAGGCGGTGAAAAGCAATGATGAGCCGCCGGTGATCGTTGAAGTTTCCGGCGTCGGGCAGTACAGCGTGAAAGTTGGCCCGGAAACGCTATCGCAGCTGCCGCCGGAACAGGTGATTGCGGAAGCCAGGCGTCGACTTGAGGCGAATGAGAAAACGGTGTTCCTGATCGGCGGCGCTAAAGAGGTGCCATACGATGAGATTATTAAAGCGCTTAACCTGTTGCATAGCGCAGGGGTTAAATCGGTTGGCTTGATGACCAAGCCGATCTAATCGCTCGCAATATGCACGCCCGTCAGCATGTCGGCTTTGGGACAACAGCGTCCCGCGGCGGACGTCGTATAACGGGAACAGGCGAACAGTTTTTGGGAACCGATAGTGTCAAAGGCAACCGAACAAAACGACAAGCTTAAACGAGCGATCATAGTATCAGTCGCGCTGCACATCGTATTGATAGCGCTGCTGATCTGGAGTTCGTTTGACGAGCATCTGGATGCTTCTGCCGGCGGCGGTGGGGGGGCCTCTATCGATGCGGTAATGGTCGATCCGGGGGCGGTTGTGAAGAATTATGACCGCCAACAGCAGCAGCAGGCCAGCGCCCGCCGCGCTGCCGAGCAGCGTGAAAAGCAGGCTCAGCAGCAGGCGGAAGAGCTACGTGAAAAACAGGCCGCTGAGCAGGAACGGCTGAAACAGCTGGAACAGGATCGTCTGCAGGCGCAGGAAGCGGCTAAAGAGGCGAAAGAGCAGCAGAAACAGGCGGAAGAAGCCGCGGCGAAAGCCGCCGCAGCGGCCAAAGCCAAAGCGGACGCACAGGCGAAAGAGGCGCAGGAAGCTGCCGCCAAAGCCGCCGCTGACGCGAAAGCGAAGGCCGATGCTCAGGCGAAAGCCGCCGAAGCGGCCGCGGCGAAAGCGGCGGCGGATGCGAAGAAACAGGCAGAAGCGGAAGCCGCGAAAGCGGCTGCGGACGCGCAGAAGAAAGCCGAAGCCGATGCGGCGAAGAAAGCTCAGCAGGAAGCTGAGAAGAAAGCGCAGCAGCAGGCAGAGAAAAAAGCGCAGCAGGAAGCGGCGAAACAGGCCGCTGCAGAAAAAGCGGCCGCCGAAAAAGCGGCAGAAAAAGCCGCCGCGCAGAAAGCCGCTGCCGAGAAAGCGGCAGCCGACAAAGCCGCCGCTGCGGAAAAAGCCGCCGCCGAGAAAGCCGCGGCAGCTAAAGCCGCAGCAGCAGAGAAGGCCGCCGCGGACAAAGCGGCGAAAGCCGCCGCCGCTAAGGCCGCCGCCGCGAAGAAAGCCGCTGCGGCCAAAGAGGCCAACGGCGTTGACGATCTTCTCGGCGACCTGAGCTCCGGTAAGAATGCGCCGAAAGGTAATACCAGCGGTAGCGCTGGGGGCTCATCTCCTGCTAAAGGAAGTAAGCAGGGGCAGGGTGGGGCATCCCAGGCTGAGATTAACAGCTATATTTCACAGGTTCAGGCTGCGATTAAAGGTCATCTCTATGACTGGGATACCTATAAGGGTAAAACCTGTACTTTACGTGTGAATCTGGCTCAGGATGGAACGCTGTTAAGTGTGAAATCGGAAGGCGGCGATCCGGCGTTCTGTCAGCAAATGCTGGCGGCAACGAGCCGGATGACGAAGTTCCCTAAACCGCCGTCGCAGGCTGTTTATGAAACATTCAAAAATGCGCCACTGGACTTCAAACCTCAGTAATCGTTTTCCCCGTTTATGCGGGGAAAACAAACTTCGGTAGTCCCAGGGTTTTGGTAGTTTTGTGTATTTGAGTTTGTTAACATTCTGCTAAATTATCGTGGGCTTTCCGCCTGGATAAGGGAGATATGATGAAGCAGGCATTACGAGTAGCATTTGGTTTTTTAATGCTGTGGGCGGCAGTGCTGCACGCAGAAGTACGCATCGAGATTACCCAAGGGGTCGACTCGGCACGCCCAATCGGCGTTGTGCCGTTCCAGTGGGCGGGGCAGGGTGCTGCGCCGGAAGATGTGGGCGGTATCGTGGCGGCTGACCTGCGCAACAGCGGCAAGTTTAATCCGCTCGATCGCTCGCGTCTGCCTCAGCAGCCGGGCAGCGCTCAGGAAGTGCAGCCTGCGGCATGGTCTGCGCTGGGCGTTGACGCCGTCGTAGTGGGTCAGGTTACGCAAAACCCTGACGGCTCCTACAACGTGGCCTACCAGTTGGTTGATACCGGTGGCGCGCCGGGTACCGTGCTGGCGCAGAACTCATTTAAAGTTACAAAACAGTATCTGCGCTATGCCGCGCATGCTGCCAGCGACGCTGTATTTGAGAAGCTGACCGGCATCAAGGGCGCCTTCCGTACCCGTATCGCCTATGTGGTGCAGACCAACGGCGGCCAGTTCCCGTACGAACTGCGCGTATCCGACTACGATGGCTACAACCAGTTCCTCGTTCACCGCTCCACCCAGCCGCTGATGTCTCCGGCCTGGTCTCCGGACGGCGCGAAGCTGGCCTATGTGACCTTCGAAAGCGGTCGTTCTGCGCTGGTTGTGCAGACGCTGGCTAACGGCTCCGTTCGTCAGATTGCTTCCTTCCCGCAGCACAACGGCGCGCCGGCATTCTCGCCGGACGGCAGCAAACTGGCCTTCGCCCTGTCGAAAACCGGTAGCCTGAACCTGTACGTGATGGATCTGGGCTCTGGTCAGATTCGTCAGGTGACCAACGGTCGTAGCAACAACACCGAACCAAGCTGGTTCCCGGATAGCCAGAACCTGGCCTTTACCTCCGACCAGGCGGGTCGTCCGCAGGTGTATAAAGTCAATATTAACGGCGGTACGCCGCAGCGTATTACCTGGGAAGGTTCACAAAACCAGGACGCTGACGTGAGCGCTGATGGTAAAACTATGGTAATGGTAAGCTCGGCCGGCGGTCAGCAGCACATTGCCAAACAAGATCTGGAAGCGGGTGGTGTACAGGTTCTGTCATCAACGTTTTTAGATGAAACGCCAAGTCTGGCACCTAACGGCACTATGGTAATCTACAGCTCTTCTCAGGGGATGGGATCCGTGCTGAATCTGGTTTCTACAGATGGGCGTTTCAAAGCGCGTCTTCCGGCAACTGATGGACAGGTAAAATCACCTGCCTGGTCGCCGTATCTGTGATAATAAATAATTGATTATTAAAGGAATCAAAGAAATGCAACTGAACAAAGTGCTGAAAGGGCTGTTGATCGCTCTGCCGGTTATGGCAATCGCGGCATGTTCTTCTAACAAGAACGCCAGCAACGACCAGAGCGGTGAAGGCATGCTGGGTGCCGGCACTGGTATGGACGGTAACGCTAACGGCGGCAACATGTCTTCCGAAGAGCAGGCTCGTCTGCAGATGCAACAGCTGCAGCAGAACAATATCGTTTACTTCGATCTGGACAAATACGATATCCGTTCTGACTTCGCTGCAATGCTGGACGCGCACGCAAACTTCCTGCGTAGCAACCCGTCTTATAAAGTGACCGTAGAAGGTCATGCGGATGAGCGTGGTACGCCGGAATACAACATCGCTCTGGGCGAGCGTCGTGCTAACGCCGTTAAGATGTATCTGCAGGGCAAAGGTGTTTCTGCTGACCAGATCTCCATCGTTTCTTACGGTAAAGAAAAACCTGCAGTACTGGGCCACGACGAAGCGGCTTACGCCAAAAACCGTCGCGCCGTACTGGTTTACTAAGAGAATTGCATGAGCAGTAACTTCAGACATCATCTGTTGAGTCTGTCGTTACTGGTTGGCATAGCGGCCCCCTGGGCCGCTTTTGCTCAGGCGCCAATCAGTAGTGTCGGCTCAGGCTCGGTCGAAGACCGCGTCACTCAACTCGAGCGTATTTCCAATGCGCACAGCCAGCTTTTAACCCAACTCCAGCAGCAACTCTCCGATAATCAGTCCGATATTGATTCCCTGCGCGGTCAAATCCAGGAAAGCCAGTATCAGCTGAATCAGGTTGTTGAGCGCCAGAAGCAGATCCTGCTGCAGATCGATGGTCTGAGCAGCGGCGGCGGCGCAACGGGTGCGCAAACCCAGACCTCAGCGGGCGATCAGGGGGCTGCGGCTAGCGCGCCGGCGGCTTCGTCAGGCGCTCCGGCGTCAACCGGCGATGCCAACACCGATTACAACGCGGCTATTGCGCTGGTGAAGGATCCTTCCCGGCAGGACGACGCCATGGCGGCTTTCCAGAACTTCGTCAAAAAGTATCCTGATTCAACCTACCAGCCGAACGCCAACTACTGGCTCGGTCAGCTGAATTACAACAAGGGTAGAAAAGACGATGCGGCGTACTATTTCGCTTCCGTGGTGAAAAACTACCCTAAATCCCCGAAGGCGCCCGATGCGATGTTTAAAGTCGGCGTTATCATGCAGGACAAAGGCGATACCGCAAAAGCGAAGGCGGTTTACCAGCAGGTGGTCAGTAAATTTCCTGGCACCGATGGGGCCAAACAAGCGCAAAAACGCCTTAACGCACTCGGATGATTATGGCATGACCAGAAATCGCATCATTTCTGGTCTTGTCGCATGAATCCTAAGCAGTTAAGCGATCTTTATCTAAATTGTTGTTGCGCTGAATTCTGAAATCAGTAATATATGCCGCCGTTGCCAAGGGATATCGAACAAGCCCAAAGCGGCAAAAATAGTGGGTCGTTAGCTCAGTTGGTAGAGCAGTTGACTTTTAATCAATTGGTCGCAGGTTCGAATCCTGCACGACCCACCACTAAAAGATGTATCCAGCGCTGTATCGGGTGATTAGCTCAGCTGGGAGAGCACCTCCCTTACAAGGAGGGGGTCGGCGGTTCGATCCCGTCATCACCCACCACTCGGGTCGTTAGCTCAGTTGGTAGAGCAGTTGACTTTTAATCAATTGGTCGCAGGTTCGAATCCTGCACGACCCACCAATTTAACATCGAACTCAGATGTTAAGCGTGAAGGATAACGTTGCGCCAGCAACGGCCCGTAGGGCGAGCGAAAGCGAGTCATCCTGCACGACCCACCAATTATAAATTGGTGACGAGTGAAGAATATTCAGGAAGTACCCGAGCGGGTCGTTAGCTCAGTTGGTAGAGCAGTTGACTTTTAATCAATTGGTCGCAGGTTCGAATCCTGCACGACCCACCATCCTGAATCGTTCCAGTTAGCAGTAAACCCGCAAGGGGTCGTTAGCTCAGTTGGTAGAGCAGTTGACTTTTAATCAATTGGTCGCAGGTTCGAATCCTGCACGACCCACCAATGTAAAAAAGCGCCCTAAAGGCGCTTTTTTGCTATCTGCGATATCCAAGATTCGAACCTGCCGCAGGTTTGAGTCGAACGAAGAGAGACAACGGAGCCGCCTGCGGCGACGGCCGGAAGGGCGAGCGAAGCGAGTCATCCTGCACGACCCACCAATGTAAAAATGGCGCTGGCGGCGCTTTTTTGCTATCCAGCCTTCGCTTAAATATTACAACTATCCCATACTGCGCTATTCCATCTTATCGTTGTGCGCACCCGTGCATGGGCCGGTAGCCCGGACAGATGCGCAGCATCGCCTCCGGGAAATGCTCCTGCTCCCTGAGGGGCAAAATTCCTCACGACATTTTCCGCACAATCGGCTATCTTGTTTAGCATATAAAACACCATGGCCGACTAATACCTCTCTGCAGGCATTATCACGGTCTGAAAGTTAAGCCAGCGAAACGAGACTGCAAGATGAGCGTAATGTTTGACCCGGAAGCGGCGATTTACCCTTTTCCTCCGAAGCCAATGCCGTTAAACCGCGATGAGAAGCACTTTTATCGTGAAAAAATTAAACGCCTGCTGCGCGAGCGCGATGCGGTGATGGTGGCTCATTACTACACCGACCCCGAAATCCAGCAACTGGCCGAAGAGACCGGCGGCTGTATCTCAGATTCCCTGGAGATGGCGCGCTTCGGCGCCCGACATTCCGCCTCAACGCTGCTGGTTGCCGGCGTGCGCTTTATGGGAGAAACGGCAAAAATCCTCAGTCCGGAAAAAACCATCCTGATGCCCACGCTGCATGCGGAGTGTTCGCTCGATCTGGGCTGTCCGATCGAGGCGTTTAGCACTTTCTGCGACGCTCATCCGGATCGTACGGTCGTGGTCTACGCCAATACTTCAGCGGCGGTCAAGGCGCGCGCCGATTGGGTTGTGACGTCGAGCATCGCCGTGGAACTCATTGAGCATCTTGATAGCTTGGGTGAAAAAATCATCTGGGCGCCGGACCGCCATTTAGGCAGCTATGTGCAAAAACAGACCGGCGCCGACGTGCTGTGCTGGCAGGGCGCCTGTATAGTTCATGATGAATTCAAAACTCAAGCGCTGGCAAGAATGAAGGCGCTTTATCCCCAGGCCGCGGTGCTGGTTCACCCGGAATCACCGAAGGCGATTGTTGATATGGCTGACGCGGTGGGGTCAACCAGCCAGTTGATCAATGCCGCTAAAACGCTGCCGCACACGCAGCTCATCGTCGCCACCGATCGCGGTATTTTCTACAAAATGCAGCAGGCGGTACCGGAAAAAGAGCTGCTGGAAGCGCCCACGGCAGGCGAAGGGGCAACCTGCCGGAGCTGCGCGCACTGTCCATGGATGGCGATGAACGGCCTGCAGGCGATTGCTGAAGCGCTGGAGAAGGGGGGCGCTGAACATGAAATTCATGTTGATGAGCAGCTGCGGACCGGGGCGCTGGTTCCGCTAAACAGAATGCTCGATTTTGCGGCTACACTTCGGGGATAGATCATTACTGCGTTACAGAACGCTCTGGGGATAAGATGGATTTTTTTAGTACGCAGAACATATTAGTGCATATACCAATTGGCGCCGGGGGATATGACCTGTCGTGGATTGAAGCGGTCGGCACCGTCGCTGGCCTGCTGTGCATCTGGCTGGCGAGCCTGGAGAAGATCGCTAACTATGCCTTCGGGCTGATCAACGTCACGCTGTTTGCCATTATCTTCTTTCAGATCCAGCTCTACGCCAGCCTTCTGCTGCAGATCTTTTTCTTCGCGGCCAACGTCTACGGCTGGTACGCCTGGTCGCGGCAAACCAGTGATAACCAGGCGGAACTGCAAATCCGCTGGCTACCGCTGCCGAAAGCGTTAGGCTGGCTGGCGGCCTGCGTGGTGGCGATTGGCCTGATGACGATATTTATTAACCCGGTGTTCGCGTTTCTGACGCGGATTGCCGTGGCGCTGATGCAAACCCTGGGCCTGCAGGTCGCCATGCCGGAGCTGCAGCCGGACGCCTTCCCGTTCTGGGACTCCTGCATGATGGTGCTCTCCGTCGTAGCGATGATTCTGATGACGCGCAAATATGTCGAAAACTGGCTGCTGTGGGTGATTATAAACGTCATTAGCGTGGTGATTTTCGCCCTGCAGGGCGTCTATGCGATGTCGCTCGAATACCTGCTGCTGACATTTATCGCGCTCAACGGCAGCCGCATGTGGATTAACAGCGCGCGTGAGCGCGGCTCTCACGCGTTTTCCCGTTAATGGTGGTGATGATGTCCATGCCCGGCGTGCGTCATGTTCAGACGGCACTCCGGGCCGCTACAGGGCTGATACTCCATCTGCACCGTAATATGTTCAATCTCATACTTATGCTCCAGGAAGTCGAGGATCCGGTCCAGAAGACCGTCGTGATCGTGCGGCGGTACCACCTGCACGTGCAGCGTCATCACCGTTTTTTCTCCTACCAGCCAGGCATGAACGTGGTGTACGTCGCGAACTTCCGGTATCGAGCGGCGCAAATCGCGTTTTAATGCGTCGACGTTAAGCGAACGCGGCGCGCCCTCCAGCAGTTCATTGACGCTCTCCTGCAGCAGACGCCAGGCGCTGCGCAGAACCAGGCACGACACCAGCACGGACAGAATAGGATCGATAGGCGTCCAGCCGGTGGTGAGGATCACTATCGCGGCAATAATGGCGCCAACCGAACCGAGCAAATCCCCCAGCACGTGCAGCGCGGCGGCGCGCACGTTGAGGTTACGCTCCTCGCTGCCGCGATGCAGGATCCAGAAGGCCAGAATATTGGCCAGCAGCCCGGCAACGGCGATGATCATCATGGTTTTACCGGCAACCGGCTGCGGATGATGAAAGCGCTGAATGGCCTCCCAGACGATCAAAATAGTAATGACCACTAAGGCGATGGCGTTGAGGAAGGCCGCAAGGGTCGTCAGGCGCAGCCAGCCAAAGGTGTGTTGGGCGTTGGGCGGGCGACTGGCGAAACGCACGGCCAGAAAGGCGAACAGCAGCGCCGCGGCGTCCGTCAGCATATGTCCGGCATCGGCCAGCAGCGCCAGCGAACCTGAAATGAGTCCGCCTGCGACCTCAATCAACATGAATCCGGCCGTGACGCAGAACGCCAGCAGCAGCCGACGGGCATTCTTATCTTCGGCGGATGGTGGAGAACGATGCGAGTGCGATTGCCCCATGGTGACATCCCTACATTATTATTTTGATGATTACTTTATGACATGATTCGCGTTTTGGGGTGAATAAAATGAAAAAAGGAGAGCCTTAGCTCTCCCTAACGCTGGCATCCCACCTTGATTACTGCGTGGTACCATCAGTTTTTGTCGCGTCTTCCTGGCCGACTTTTTTATCGGTATCCGGGCAGCGGCCATCCTTACACATTGAGTTCTTGTGCACTTCATCGCTCGACATCCCGTCATGGTTCATGGTCGAGCCGTTAGGGTGGAGCATTGTGCCGCCGGTATCAGTGGAACCGGAGTTGATCTTGCCGTTATCGACGTTGTTGGGCGCCACGTTTTCACGCGCGTCGGGGGCGACCTGACCCGCGTCTGCCGCTGAATTGGCCTGCCCGTTATTCGACTGCGCGCCGGTATCGGCAGCCAGCGCCGCGCCGCTGGCCAGACCCAGGGTTGCTGCGAGGAGAAGATTGGTTAGCTTGTTCATTTTCATTGGATGCTCCTGTTATGTCGATTTATCGCATTACCTCTTCCAACAGTGCATTTGCCGGAGGTTCTACTCGTTGTGGTTTAAGCTTCGGTATTAGCGAACGGCATTAATATATAATGCTGAATGCTAAAGAAAATTAAGTTCTAACAGTTAAAAATTATAGCTTGTGGCCATTATTCCGCGACTTTATGGCGTTTTTTAGCCTATTTCCAGGAATATTCTGCCGCTACTGTAAAATCATGTTTACACTTTTTGACCGAAGAGATAGATTGGAGGGATTGCAATTAACTAGATAAGTATGGCAACGCTGGAAATAAGATGAATTATCAGAACGACGATTTACGCATTAAAGAGATCAACGAATTATTACCTCCCGTTGCGCTCCTGGAAAAATTCCCTGCTACCGAAAATGCCGCCAATACCGTTGCGCATGCGCGCAAAGCGATCCACCAGATCCTGAAAGGTAACGACGATCGGCTGCTGGTGGTGATTGGCCCGTGCTCCATCCACGATCCGGCGGCGGCGAAAGAGTATGCCGAACGCCTGCTTAAGCTTCGCGAGGAGCTTAAAGGGGAGCTGGAAATCGTGATGCGCGTTTATTTTGAAAAACCGCGCACCACCGTGGGCTGGAAAGGGCTGATCAACGATCCGCATATGGATAATAGCTTCCGCATCAACGATGGCCTGCGGATCGCGCGTAAGCTGCTGCTGGACATTAACGACAGCGGTCTGCCTGCGGCCGGGGAGTTCCTCGATATGATCACCCCGCAGTATCTTGCCGACCTGATGAGCTGGGGCGCGATTGGCGCGCGTACCACTGAGTCACAGGTGCATCGCGAGCTCTCTTCCGGCCTCTCCTGTCCGGTAGGTTTTAAAAATGGCACTGATGGAACCATCAAAGTCGCGATTGACGCTATCAACGCCGCCGGCGCGCCGCACTGTTTCCTGTCGGTGACCAAATGGGGGCATTCGGCGATTGTGAATACCAGCGGTAATAGCGATTGCCATATTATCCTGCGCGGCGGTAAAGAGCCGAACTACAGCGCGCAGCACGTGGCCGAAGTGAAGGTCGGTCTGGCGAAAGCAGGCCTGCCCGCTCAGATCATGATCGATTTCAGCCACGCCAACTCCAGCAAGCAGTTTAAAAAGCAGATGGAGGTCGGCGCAGACGTATGCCAGCAGGTTGCCGGCGGCGAGCGGTCGATTATGGGCGTGATGATCGAAAGCCATCTGGTGGAAGGCAATCAGAGTCTCGACAGCGGCGAGCCGCTGGCCTACGGCAAAAGCATTACCGATGCCTGTATTGGCTGGGAAGATACCGATACGCTTCTTCGTCAGCTGGCGAATGCGGTAAAAGCGCGTCGCGGCTAAGCTTTACGCCGACTCTCAAAATAAAAAAAAGCGTGGATAGCTCCACGCTTTTTTTACATCCCGCGAAAATTACTTCGCTTTACCCTGGTTGGCTACGGCCGCGGCTTTCGCGGCGATCTCGTCGGCGTTGCCCAGATAGTAATGTTTGATAGGCTTGAAGTTCTCGTCGAACTCATACACCAGCGGTACGCCGGTCGGGATGTTCAGTTCGAGGATCTCTGCTTCGCCCATATTGTCGAGGTATTTCACCAGCGCGCGCAGGGAGTTACCGTGAGCGGCGATAATCACGCGCTCACCGCTTTTCAGACGCGGCAGAATCGTTTCGTTCCAGTACGGTACGACGCGGTCGATGGTCAGCGCCAGGCTCTCGGTCGTCGGCAGTTCTGCGTCGGTCAGTTTTGCGTAGCGCGGATCGTGGCCCGGATAGCGCTCGTCGTCTTTAGTCAACTCCGGCGGCGTTACCGCGAAGCCGCGACGCCACTGCTTAACCTGCTCATCACCATATTTTTCAGCGGTTTCCGCTTTGTTCAGACCCTGCAGCGCACCGTAGTGACGCTCGTTCAGTTTCCAGGATTTCTCAACCGGTAGCCAGGCCTGATCCAGTTCGTCCAGCACGTTCCACAGGGTGTGGATGGCGCGTTTCAGCACAGAGGTATAAGCAAAGTCGAAGCTGAAGCCTTCTTCTTTCAGCAGCTTACCGGCCGCTTTTGCTTCACCCACGCCTTTTTCAGACAGGTCAACGTCATACCAACCGGTGAAACGGTTTTCGTTGTTCCATTGGCTTTCGCCGTGACGAACGAGTACCAGCTTAGTTACAGCCATACACTTACTCCTCAATACACGTCATCCTTCGCGCCGCTTCCTCGTTGGCTACTTTTACTCACCCTGGCGACATAGTTGACTATGCTGCCAGGATTCGCTCATGTGCCGCCTTGATGCGACCCGAATGCGGTAGTGTATATATTTATTGATTGATAACTATTCTCATTATATTGCCGTGATTTACCTCACGGCAATGCTTATCCCTAACCATAGCGAAAATAGTCGCTCAGTGTAAGGTGCTTGTAAAACAGAGGTTATGTTTTTGTCTGTAAGTGGCGTAATTTTCAGCGAAAGGATAAAAAAAGCCCTCCATCGGGAGGGCGGGGGATTATTGCGCAATAAACTGATATTCCGTCAGGCTGACGTACTCTTCGCCGGGGCGCAGCACGCAATCCGGCTGCGGCCATTCCGGATGGTTTGGCGAATCCGGCAGAAACTCGCTCTCCAGGGCCAGGCCTTGCCAGTCGTCGTACGGCTGCGCCGTGCGCGACGGCGTACCGGCGAGATAGTTGCCGGAGTAGAACTGCAGGGCCGGCGCGGAGGTATAGACCGTCATCTGCAGCTTTTCATCCTGCGACCAGACGTGGGCCGCCGGGCTTTTGGCATCGCCCAGCGCCTGGAGCAGAAAGGCGTGGTCGTAACCTTTCACTTTCTGCTGGTCTTCATCGCGCAGGAAGTCGTCCGCCAGCACCTTCGGCGTGCGGAAATCGAAGCTGGTCAGGGTGACGTTTTGCAAATCGCCTCCCGGAATACCATCGCTCTCAACGGGCAGATACGCATCAGCAAAGATTTGCAGCTTATGGCTACGCACGTCGCTCTGCACGCCATCGAGGTTAAAATAGACGTGGTTGGTCAGGTTCACCGGGCACGGCTGGTCAACGGTGGCGCGATATTCGATGGCTATCCGGTTATCGTCGGTCAGGCGGTAGCGCGCCGTTGCCGTCAGATTACCGGGGAACCCCTGATCGCCATCGCGGGATGAGAGTGAAAACAGCGCGTGACGATCGTCGGCGCTGACAATCTGCCAGCGGCGCTTGTCAAAACCTTCCGGACCGCCGTGCAGCTGATGCCCCGCCTCGTTGGAAGGCGTCAGATTGACGGTGCGGCCATCAAGGGTAAAGCGGCTGTTGGCAATACGGTTAGCGTAACGGCCGACGGAGGCGCCGAGATAGGCGGCCTGTCGGGTATAGTCGCCAGGGTTCGCGCAGCCGAGCAGCGCTTCGCGTACGCTGCCGTCAGCCAGCGTCACGCGCGCGGAGAGCAGCGTCGCGCCCCAGTCCATCACCGTGACCGTCATGCCTGCGTCGTTACGCAGGGTGAGAAGATTCCACGGCTGGCCGTCCGGCGCCAGCTCCGTTGTTGGGTTTAGCATTGTCCAGCTCCCTGAGACGGTTTGCAGACGTAGAAGGTCTCTTTGATACCGGTTTTCGCTTCATACTCTTTGGCAACGGCCTGCTGTACGGTATCGACCAAATCTTCCGGCACCAGCGCAACGATACAGCCGCCGAAACCGCCGCCGGTCATGCGTACGCCGCCTTTATCGCCGATGGTCGCCTTGACGATGTCCACCAGGGTATCAATCTGTGGGACGGTGATTTCAAAATCATCGCGCATGGAAGCGTGAGATTCCGCCATCAGTTCGCCCATCCGCTGCAGGTCGCCTTTTCCCAGCGCGGCGGCGGCTTCTACGGTGCGCGCGTTCTCGGTCAGCACGTGGCGAACGCGTTTGGCGACCACCGGGTCAAGCTCGTGGGCGACGGCATTGAATTCTTGTAAAGTCACATCGCGCAGGGCGGGCTGCTGGAAGAAACGCGCGCCGGTCTCACACTGCTCGCGGCGGGTGTTGTACTCGCTGCCGACCAGGGTGCGCTTAAAGTTACTGTTGATAATCACTACCGCCACGCCTTTCGGCATCGACACCGCTTTCGTTCCTAAGGTGCGGCAGTCGATTAGCAGGGCATGATCTTTTTTACCGAGCGCGGAGATCAGCTGGTCCATAATGCCGCAGTTGCAGCCGACGAACTGGTTTTCCGCTTCCTGGCCGTTCAGCGCGATCTGCGCGCCGTCGAGCGGCAGATGGTACAGCTGCTGGAACACGGTGCCGACGGCGACTTCCAGCGAAGCCGAGGAGCTTAATCCGGCGCCCTGCGGCACGTTGCCGCTGATCACCAGATCTGCGCCGCCGAAAGCGTTATTCCGCTGCTGCAGGTGCTTAACCACGCCGCGAACATAGTTCGACCACTGCTGGGTATCGTGGCTGGTAATCGGCGAGTCGAGAGAGAATTCATCGGTCTGATTGGCGTAATCGGCGGCAATCACCCGCACGGTACGATCGTCGCGCGGCGCGCAGGCGATGACCGTCTGGTAATCAATGGCGCAGGGCAGTACGAACCCGTCGTTATAGTCGGTATGCTCGCCGATCAGGTTAACGCGGCCTGGGGCCTGGATAACATGGCTGGCCGGATAGCCAAATTTCTCAGCAAACAGGGCTTGGGTGTTCTCTTTCAGACTCATGGTTATACTCCGGATTCGCGAAAATGGACGTCGCTCACAGCGCGCAGACGTTCGGCGGCCTGCTCGGCCGTCAGGTCACGCTGGGTTTCGGCCAGCATTTCATAGCCGACCATAAATTTGCGCACCGTCGCGGAGCGCAGCAGCGGCGGATAAAAATGCGCGTGCAGCTGCCAGTGATTATTCTCTTCATCGTTAAACGGCGCGCCGTGCCAGCCCATCGAGTAGGGGAATGAGCACTGGAACAGGTTGTCGTAACGGCTGGTCAGTTTTTTCAGCGCCAGCGCGAGGTCGCTGCGCTGGTCGTCGGTTAAATCAGTCAGGCGCTGTACGTGCGCTTTCGGCAGCAGCAGCGTCTCAAAGGGCCACGCCGCCCAGTAAGGGACCACCGCGAGCCAGTGTTCGGTCTCGACGACGGTGCGGCTACCGTCGGCTAATTCGCGCTGCGCGTAATCCACCAGCATCGGCGCGCCGTGCTCGGTGAAGTACGTTTTTTGCAGACGATCTTCGCGTTCCGCCTCGTTAGGCAGAAAGCTGTTTGCCCACACCTGGCCATGCGGGTGCGGGTTGGAGCAGCCCATTGCCGCGCCTTTATTTTCAAAAACCTGCACCCACGGGTAGGTTTTTCCAAGGTCGGCGGTCTGCTCCTGCCACGTTTTAACCACGCCTTCCAGCGCCTCTACGCTCAGTTCCGGCAGCGTTTTGCTGTGGTCTGGCGAGAAGCAGATGACCCGGCTGGTGCCGCGGGCGCTCTGACAGCGCATTAGCGGGTCGTCGCTTTCCGGGGCGTCTGGGGTATCGGTCATCAAAGCCGCAAAGTCATTGGTAAAAACAAACGTACCGGTGTAGTTCGGGTTTTTGTCGCCGGTGACGCGGGTATTACCCGGGCACAGGAAACAGTCCGGATCGTGCGCGGGCAAGCTCTGTTTTGCCGGCGTTTCCTGCGCCCCCTGCCAGGGGCGCTTGGCGCGATGCGGAGAAACCAGAATCCACTGCCCGGTTAACGGGTTATAACGACGATGTGGATGGTCGACGGGGTTAAATACGCTCATGAAGGTTCCTTAGTCTGGATAACCCTGCGGATGACGGGACTGCCAGTGCCAGGTGTCCTGCGCCATTTCGTCAAGGTTGCGCGTCACGCGCCAGTTCAGCTCGCGATCGGCCTTTTCAGCGTCCGCCCAGTAGGCCGGGAGGTCGCCTTCGCGGCGCGGCGCGAAGTGGTAGTTAATCGGTTTGCCGCAGGCTTTGCTAAAAGCGTTGACCACGTCGAGCACGCTGCTGCCGACGCCTGCGCCAAGGTTATAGATATGCACGCCGGCTTTATCAGCCAGTTTTTCCATCGCCGCGACGTGGCCGTCGGCCAGGTCCATCACGTGAATGTAGTCGCGCACGCCGGTGCCATCTTCGGTTGGGTAGTCGTTGCCGAATACCGCCAGCGATTCACGACGGCCGACCGCGACCTGCGCGATATACGGCATCAGGTTGTTCGGGATGCCCTGCGGATCTTCACCCATATCGCCCGACGGATGCGCGCCGACCGGGTTGAAGTAGCGCAGCAGTGCGATGCTCCACTCCGGCTGCGCTTTTTGCAGGTCAGTGAGGATCTGCTCGACCATCAGCTTGCTTTTACCGTACGGGCTCTGCGGAGTCCCGGTCGGGAAGCTTTCGACATAAGGGATTTTTGGCTGGTCGCCGTACACGGTGGCGGAGGAGCTGAAAATAAAGTTTTTCACGCCCGCGGCGCGCATGGCGGAAACGAGTTTCAGTGTGCCGGTCACGTTGTTGTCGTAGTATTCCAGCGGCTTGGCGACGGATTCGCCGACGGCTTTCAGGCCGGCGAAATGGATCACCGCTTCAATAGCGTGATCGTGAAGGATTTCCGTCATCAGCGCTTCGTTACGAATGTCGCCTTCGACAAAGGTGGCGCTTTTCCCGCCGAGACGTTCAATGATTGGCAGTACGCTGCGTTTACTGTTGCAGAGATTGTCGAGAATAATCACTTCGTGTCCCTGCAGTAGCAGTTGAACGCAGGTGTGACTTCCAATGTAACCGCTACCACCTGTAACCAGTACTTTCATGATTCGCTCCAATAGGCTTATCGTGTGAGAAGAAGATAGCATACCAAAGAAGCCAAAAGTGTGACACAGGCCAAATTGGTGGAATCGTTTACACTAAAATTTCCAATCGGGCCATTTTGGTTTTTTCATTGTAAAAACAGAGTGATGGTGTGTGTGATAGCTATTATTCTGAAAAAATCAGGGATCCGCAGACCCCTGTACAGGCTTAATTTTGCAGCGGACCCTGCTGGTAAGTGTAACCGTCTCCACTCCTCACAAAGGCCAGACGGTGGGTAATGCAGTCCGGGGCGTCTTCGGCGTGATGGGAGACAAACAGCAGCTGCGTCGCCCCTTCGCTAATCAGCACATCAACGAAGCGACGCACCAGCTGACGGTTGAGCGGGTCCAGCCCCTGTAGCGGTTCATCGAGAATCAGCAGGGTCGGGTGTTTGACCAGGGCGCGGACGATCAGCGCCAGCCGCTGCTGCCCCCAGGAGAGGCTGTGGAACGGCGCGTCGGCGGTGCGTTGGTCGATACCCAGAATATCCAGCCAGTTTTGCACCAGCTTGTGCTGCTTATCGGAAACGGCCTGGTAGATGCCGATCGAGTCGAAGTAGCCCGAGAGAATCACGTTACGCACGTTGGTGCTGACGCGGTATTCAAGGTGCAGGCTGCTGCTGACGTAACCAATATGTTTTTTGACATCCCAGATGGTTTCACCGCTGCCGCGGCGGCGGCCAAACAGGGTCAGATCGTTACTGTATCCCTGGGGATGATCGCCGGTGACCAGACTGAGTAGCGTCGATTTACCGGCGCCGTTGGGGCCGACGATCTGCCAGTGCTCGCCGGGATTGACCGTCCAACTGAGGCGATTAATGATCGGGCGGTCGTTGTAAGAAACCAGACCGTCGTTTAGCACGATGAGCGGCGCTTTGCTGTCTAGCGCAAGGCGCGCGGCGGGGGCGTCGGGTTCTGGCAGCGTCATGCCGTCAAGCTTTTCGCTATGCGCGAGCTGGGCAATCAGCGCCTGCTGCAGCAGAGCCTGCTTTTCGCCGGTTTCGCTCAGCACGCAGTCCGCCAGCACCCCGGCATACTGCACGAACGCCGGGATCTCGTCGAAACGATTGAGAACCAGAACAAGGGCGATACCTTCGTCGTTCAGCCTGGCCAACATCTCGGCGAGCTGCTGGCGCGAGGCGACATCGAGGCCGTCGAACGGCTCATCAAGGATAAGCAGGTCGGGATCGCCCATCAGCGCCTGGCACAGCAGGGTCTTGCGCGTTTCACCGGTAGAGAGGTATTTAAAGCGGCGCTCGAGCAGGTGGCTAATGGCAAATTGTTCAGCAAGGCGAGCGCAGCGGGTGGCGTCTTTAAACTCATCCTGGATAATTTCCGCCGTCGTGCGCCCGGTATCTTCTTCTCCCGGGCTGAGCAAATCGGTGTTGTTACGCTGCCACTCATCGCTGACCAGCTTTTGCAGCTGCTCAAAAGAGAGACGGGTGATGCGCGAGAAGGTGCACTCGCGCTGCCCGCTTAGCAGGGTCAGCTCGCCGGATAACGCCCGCGCAAGCGCCGACTTCCCGCTACCGTTGCTGCCGACGAAAGCCCAGCTTTCGCCAGCCCGCACGCTGAGGTGTTCAATATTTAACGTTTTGGTATCGCTAAGACGAAACGTGCCTTGCGAAATTTGCAACAATGACATTGTGTATCCCACTTTTTGCAGCGATGTACTTCAGGGATACGTCTTCGCGAGCGCAATGTCAATGCCGTTAGCACAACGTGGCAAGAATGATGCGATCGGCGTTAAAATATGCTATCGCCTCCGCCCCTTCCGCCAGATCGCGCGTCTGTTCCAGCGGCAGGGTGGCGCAGAGGCTCTGCCCATCCGGGAGCGCCATGAGCACTTCGCACTGCTCCGGTCCGCGTTCGATGTGGGTGATACGTCCGGCCAGCTGGTTGTCGGCCTGTTGCGCCAGGGCCGCATCCTGGGTCATGCCGACCCACGGCGCTTTGAGCAGCACTAATACTTCCTGGCCTTCAGCAAGGCCCAGACGATCGGCGCTTTGGGCGGTAATGGCGACTTTAAAGCGGGTTTGCCCATCGGCCAGCAGGACTTCAACGTGCTGCTGGACCTGCTGATGGTCGCGGCCGGTAATGGTGCCGAACCACTGGTTGCGCGCGCTGGTCTGCAGAGAGAATCGCGAAATGGCGGCCAGCAGGCTGTCGAGGGGAAGGGCATCATCATCGCTCAGGACATCGAACGCTTTCTGCTGAATCTGCGCCAGCAGGTCGTAAAGCTGAATCAGCCGCTGCCCGTAGCGGGTGAGGACCGCGCCGCCGCCGCCTTTGCCGCCGGTTGCACGGTCGACCAGTGGCTGCTCGCTGAGCTGATTCATGTCATTAATCGCATCCCATGCGCTTTTATAGCTGATGCCCGCGTTTTTTGCCCCCTGGCTAATTGAGCCGGTCTGGTCAATCTGTTTCAGCAGGGCGATACGGCGGGGATCGGCGAACAGGCGCTGCTGTAATTTGAGGGTAAGAAGGATTTCAGCCTGCATAATCATATCCTGATGAAAAAGAGTATTGTGACCGATAGCGGTCATCTTGCAAGATGCATCTCTCACGGTGGCCAGTGAGGCACCGCACAAATGGGGCGTGTTTTTCCGGCTGAATTAGTTACAATAAACTATCCGTACTTTCTGGAGCCAACCATGTTAGAGCTATTGAAAAGTCTGGTTTTTGCCGTAGTCATGGTCCCTGTGGTGATGGCTATCATCCTGGGCTTGATTTACGGGCTGGGCGAAGTGTTTAACCTCTTCTCCGGAGCCGGTCATAAAGACAGCAGACCGCAAAACCACTGATTTCCCCCGCGCCCGGTTCTCCCGGGCGTTTTTATTTGTCCCCCCTCCATTGAGCCGTTACTGATTACCCCTAATTTTCGCTGGGAAAATCTTAGCGCTATCGTTATATTGTCTACTACATAACGAACCGACGGGAGTTTCAGATGACAGGTCAATGGTTACGCTTTATCGCTGGGGCAACGTTAACGTTTTCCGTTGCGGGTCACGCGCTGGCGGAAGAGGGCAAGGTGACGGTTTTTGCCGCGGCATCGCTCACCAACGCCATGCAGGATATCGCTAAAGAGTATAAGAAAGAGAAGAACGTTGATGTTGTCTCTTCTTTTGCGTCTTCATCGACCCTGGCGCGACAGATTGAAGCGGGCGCGCCGGCGGATCTGTTTATCTCCGCCGACCAGAAATGGATGGATTACGCGGTCGAGAAAAAAAGCATTGATACCGCATCACGCGCGACGCTGCTCGGCAATAGCCTGGTGGTCGTGGCGCCGAAGGCCAGCGCTCAGGGCGATATCAGTATTAATGATAAAACCGACTGGACCAGCCTGCTGAAAGGCGGTCGTCTGGCCGTTGGCGACCCGGAGCACGTGCCGGCCGGCATCTATGCGAAAGAAGCGCTGCAAAAGCTGGGTGCCTGGGAGACGCTGTCGCCGAAGCTGGCTCCGGCGGAAGACGTGCGCGGCGCGCTGGCTCTGGTTGAGCGCAGCGAAGCGCCGTTGGGGATCGTGTACGGCTCTGATGCGGTCGCCAGCAAGGGCGTAAAAGTTGTCGGTACCTTCCCGGAAGATTCCCATAAGAAAGTGGAATATCCGCTGGCCATCGTCGACGGGCATAAAAATGCCACGGTCAGCGCGTTTTATGACTATCTTAAAGGGCCGGAAGCTTCCGCCATCTTTAAACGTTACGGATTTTCTACCCACTAATGTTCTTAAGCGATCCTGAATGGCAGGCGGTACTGCTGAGCCTGAAAGTCTCATCCCTGGCGGTGTTACTGAGCTTGCCTTTTGGCATCTTTTTTTCCTGGCTGCTGGTTCGCCGGGATTTTCCCGGTAAAGCGCTGCTCGATAGCCTTCTCCACCTGCCGCTGGTATTACCGCCGGTGGTGGTGGGGTATCTGTTGCTGATCGCGATGGGAAGACGGGGTTTTATCGGCAGCTGGCTGTACGACTGGTTTGGTCTGAGCTTTGCGTTTAGCTGGCGCGGCGCGGTACTGGCGGCGGCGGTGATGTCCTTTCCGCTGATGGTGCGGGCCATTCGCCTCGCGCTGGAAGGGGTCGACATCAAGCTTGAGCAGGCGGCGCGTACCCTCGGCGCCGGCCGCTGGCGGGTGTTTTTCACGATTACGCTACCGTTGACGCTACCCGGCATTATCGTCGGCACCGTGCTGGCTTTCGCCCGCTCGCTGGGCGAGTTTGGCGCCACCATCACGTTTGTTGCCAATATTCCTGGGGAAACGCGCACCATCCCTTCGGCAATGTATACCCTGATTCAGACTCCCGGCGGCGAAGGCGCGGCCGCGCGTTTATGCCTGATTTCGATTGCGCTGGCGCTGGTATCGCTGCTGATTTCCGAATGGCTGGCCCGCCTTAGCCGTCAGCGGATGGGGAAATAATCATGCTCGAACTCGACTTTAGCCAGACGCTGGGCACCCACTGCCTGCAAATTCGCGAGACGCTTCCCGCCAGCGGCATCACCGCGGTTTTCGGCGTCTCAGGCGCGGGTAAAACCTCGCTGATTAACGCCATTAGCGGCCTGACGCGCCCGCAGCAGGGGCGCATCGTGCTTAACGGCAGAGTGCTTAATGATGTTGAAAAACGTATCTGCCTGGCGCCGGAAAGACGCCGTATTGGCTACGTTTTTCAGGACGCTCGCCTGTTCCCGCACTATAAGGTGCGCGGCAATCTGCAATATGGCATGGCGAAGAATATGGCGGCGCAGTTTGACAAGCTGGTGGCGCTGCTTGGCATTGCGCCGCTGCTTGACCGCCTGCCGGGCGGTCTCTCCGGCGGAGAAAAACAGCGGGTGGCGATTGGCCGGGCGCTGCTTACCGCCCCGGAACTGCTGCTGCTGGATGAGCCGCTGGCGTCGCTGGATATCCCGCGCAAGCGCGAACTATTGCCCTATTTGCAGCGTCTGGCGCGCGAAATCAATATCCCGATGCTGTACGTCAGCCACTCTCTGGATGAGATTCAGCATCTGGCGGATAACGTCCTGGTGCTGGAAGCGGGGAAAGTCAAAGCCTTTGGTTGCCTGGAAGAGGTGTGGAGCAGTAGCGTAATGCACCCCTGGCTTCCCCAGGATCAGCAAAGCACTATCCTGAACGTAACCGTCGCCGCTCAGCATCCGCGGTATGCCATGACCGCGCTGGCGCTGGGCGATCGGCAGATATGGGTCAACCGGCTCGACAGGCCGCAGGGCGAAAGCGCGCGGATCCGCATTCAGGCCTCGGACGTTTCTCTGGTGCTGCAGCCCGCTCAGCAAACCAGTATCCGCAACATTTTGCCCGCGCAGGTCATGCAGTGCATTGAAAGCCATGGCCAGGTTGAGGTCAGGCTGGAGATTAGCGGCCGTACGCTATGGGCGCGCATCAGCCCCTGGGCTCGTGATGAGCTGGGGGTTGTCCCAGGCCAGCGGCTGTATGCGCAGATAAAAAGCGTGTCGATAGCCGCCTGATTACAACAGGTGGCGATAGATGTAGTCGGCGATGCTGGTGGTCTCGTTTTCGCCGATCACGACGTTGGCGCGCGCTTTGACGTCCTCCACCGCGTTGCCCATCGCCACGCCGGTACCGGCGGCTTCCAGCATGCTGAGGTCGTTATAATTGTCGCCGAAAGCGATAACATCCTGCATCGACAGCCCCTGCGACGCGACCCACTGGGCCAGGCGTTTGCCTTTGCTGTTGCCTTCCCGGGCAATATCCACCTGATCGTGCCACGACCATTCGCATTCCAGACCCAGCGTCTGACCAACATGTTGGGCAAAGCGCTGTAGTTTTGCGGTGTCTTCATCGGTCAGGGCGAATTTCCACACGGCCTTGACTTCACGGGCCGCCTGCGCCAGAGAATCGACCTGAGTGAACACCGGACGCTGCTCGACGGGCAGCGACTGCGCCCAGTTGGCGGTGCGGATAACGTGCCCGGTCGGCTGCTCATACAGCATGGCGTCATCGACGTACATCAGACCGTGAATAGCGTGCTCGTTAAGCATTTCGGTCAGGCTCAGGGCTTTGTCTACCGGCATAGGATCGGACTCCAGAACCTTTTTTGCATGATAATCATACAAATAAGTGCCGTTACAGCAAATTGCAGGTGTATCCAGAGCCAGCGCCTGATAAAAAGGATGGATAGCGACGTGATGTCGACCGGTGACGACGATGATCTGATATCCCGCGTCTTTGGCGCGTGCCAGCGCGTCGAGCGAGGCGGGGAGAATGGTTTTTTTGCCGGTGAGTAGGGTGCCGTCTAAGTCCAGGGCAATCACGCGTGAGGTCATGTGTTGTTTCCGGTTAATGATGAAAAGTTAGCAGGCTATGATGGTACACCGCTGCGCCATTCGGGCAAACTTTTCAGCATCTACCGCTAAAGAGCCGATACACTTGATCTTTCAGGCTGCGAGGAGGCAACCTGAATAGCATGGTGTATGCATATTGTGTTTTTCAGGGTGCCGTTAGTCTGAAAAATGAAATTTCCACGTGCAGTGAGGAAGGAGTATTCATGAAACAAACCGTTTATACCGCCAGCCCGGAAAGCCAGCAGATCCACGTCTGGGATCTGGATCTTGCGGGGAAACTGACCCTGGTGCAGGTTGTCGATGCCCCCGGGCAGGTCCAGCCGATGGTGGTGAGCCCGAACAAAGAGTATCTCTACGTCGGCGTGCGTCCGGAGTTTCGCGTACTGGCCTACCGCATTGCGCCCGATAACGGCGCCCTGACCTTCGCTGGCGAAGCCCCGCTGCCGGGTAGCCCAACGCATATTTCTACCGATCATCAGGGGCGCTTTGTGTTTAGCGCGTCCTATAATGCAGGCTGCGTGAGCGTCACGCCGCTGGTGGACGGCCTGCCGCGAGAAGCGGTGACGGTTGTCGAAGGGCTGGAAGGCTGCCATTCGGCAAATATTTCCCCGGACAATCGCACCCTGTGGGTGCCGGCGCTGAAGCAGGATCGTATCTGCCTGTTTACCCTGAGCGACGACGGTTTTCTCGCAGAGCAGGAGCCGGCTGAAGTGACCACCGTTGAAGGCGCAGGCCCGCGTCATATGGTGTTCCACCCGAACCAGCAGTACGGCTACTGCGTCAACGAACTGAACAGCTCCGTTGACGTCTGGGAGCTGAAAGATCCGCACGGCAAAATCGAGTGCGTACAGACCCTGGACATGATGCCGCCTGATTTCGCCGGCGTGCGCTGGGCGGCGGATATCCATCTGACCCCGGATGGCCGTCACCTCTACGCCTGCGATCGTACCGCCAGCATTATCACCATCTTCAGCGTCTCGGAAGACGGCAGCGTGCTGTCGATTGAAGGTTATCAGAATACCGAGACCCAGCCGCGCGGCTTTAACCTCGATCATAGCGGCAAATATCTGATCGCCGCCGGTCAGAAGTCGCATCATATCGCGGTGTATGAAATCGAAGGCGAGCAGGGGCTGCTAGAGGAAAAAGGGCGCTATGCCGTAGGCCAGGGCCCAATGTGGGTGGTGGTAAACGCTTACTAAACCCGCCGTGCGTGACAGAAACCTCGCCGCGGCGAGGTTTTTTTACGCCTGACGAAAGGGCTACTTCACCCGCATACGATACTCAATCATGCCGCTTTTTTCCGCGACCCAGTTATATAGACGCTGGCCCCGAAGGTTGGTCTCATGCGTATGCCAGTACAGGCTGGCCGAATGGCGTTTCCGCGCCTGCCGTTGAACGTACTCAATCAGTTGTTTACCGATATGCTGACCCCGGACGTCCGGATCAACGAATAAATCTTCCAGATAGCAATAGTCGCTTTCGGCCCAGGTGGAGCGGTGGAAGAGATAATGAACGAATCCTACTATCTTTCCCTCACGTTTTGCCACGGCGCAAAACATCGGTTCGACCGGATTTAAAAACCGACTCCAGGTCAGGCGCGTCACCTCCTCCGGAATGTCGACGTGATAAAACGTCTGGTAGCTTTTCCACAGCGGCAGCCACTGGGCAAAGTCGCTATCAGCTGCGGGGAGGAGGGTGATTTGCCCGTGATTAACGTCGCTATTTTGGCTATTCATGGCGGTTCCTTACTTTTATAAACCGGGATGGTCTTTACCTGCCGCTATGGTAGGCGCTCTTCTGGTTCCTAAAAAGTGACACTTTATGTATATTTATAGGGTCCACTTTTAGCTTAACGATCGCCATTGCCTCTATGCCAAAACCTATTGCACCGCTGTTTCAGGAACTGTTGCTCCCGCGCGGCGTTATCAAAGATCAGGTGTATCACGCCCTGCGTAACGCGATTCTGGATGGGCGCTTAACGGCGGGTTCAAAAATTCCCTCCAGCCGGGCGTTGGCAGAGATGATGGCGATCTCCAGGAATTCGGTTATCTCTGGTTTTGACCGCCTGATGGATGAGGGGTATCTGGTGACGCGTAAGGGCGCGGGCACCTTTGTCTGCGAACATATTCCGGATAGCGTCATTAGCGAGTATGAATCGTCGCCACAGCCGGAAACGGCAATAGCCGCCGCAGGGCCGCTTAATCCTGACGTTGCCGCATTGCTGCCATCATGGTCCGAGAGGGAAGAGAGCGGTGAAATGCGTCAGGTTTTTGCCGTCGGTATCGGCTGTACCGATCTCTTCCCGCATGCGTTATGGGGGCGGCTGCTGGGGCGCGTCTGGCGGCAATCGCGCCACGAACTGGGGGCGCACGCCACGGCTTATGGATATCTACCTTTACGACAGGCGATTAGCCACTATATTCAGGCGACGCGCGGCGTAAATTGCCATGAAGATCGGGTTATTATTGTCAATGGTATTCAACAGGCGCTGGCCATTACCGCTCAGGTTTTACTGGAAAAGGGCGATGAAGTCTGGCTCGACGATCCCGGCTATAATGGCGCGCGCGGCGCATTCGCCGCCCGGGGAGCGGTGGTCCGGCCCGTTCGCGTTGACGGTGAAGGCATGGATATTCAGGATGGAATACGTCATTACCCGCAAGCTAAGCTGGTCTATACCGCGCCGTCGCATCAGTTCCCGCTCAGTGGAACGCTTAGCCTGCCAAGAAGGCTTGCTTTGCTGGAATGGGCGCAAGCCAATCGGGCCTGGATATTTGAAGATGATTACAACAGCGAATTCCGCTATGCCGCCCGCTCTTTACAGGCGTTGCAAGGGTTGGATAAACATCAGCGGGTCATCTATTCCGGTACCTTTTCTAAGATGATGTACCCCGAGTTTCGTCTGGGTTTTTTAGTGGTCCCTGAGCATTTGCGCGAACAGTTCGCCATGACGAAATATTACACCGATCTCTGTAGCGGATATCTGGAACAGGCCATTCTGGCGCGTTTTATCCGCGAGGGACACTATGCCAGCCATGTTCGTCGTATCCGTAAAGCCTGTTTTGAGCGAAAAAGCGCGCTGGAGGCGGCGATTGAGCGCTATTTTGCCGGGCGCATGCGGGTGCATCCAACGGATTCGGGAGTGCATATCGTCTGCTGGTTAGCGGATGGTCTAAAGGCAAAAGAGGTCGTCGCTAAGGCGCGCCAGATCGGTTTAGGCGTGCAGAGTTTTGAGCGATATTGCCAGCGGCCGATGTCGCGCGAGGGGGTTTTATTCGGTTTTGCCAACCATCCGCCAGAGGTGCTGCTCGACGGCGTTCGCCGCCTGGCCGGGGTGCTGTAGCGCAGTGATATCGGCGGTCTTTTCCTCGGGATGAATAACGTTGAGTGCCGGGTTAGCATACTTATCTTGATTTAAAACTCGCCCCGTTCAGATAATTGATCTGATGTCAGGGGCGAGTTTTAAAAAAATGACACCGCGCGGGGATTTAACATATACCCACCGCTTTGGTAATAAAATAATCCCTCGGTTCGCGATATGCGACTTCCCTGTTTAATGCGGAGCGGTTAATAAATTAGATATCATCCATGGTATAGCTGACGACGATTTCCAGAGTTTTGCGGATGACGTCCGCGGTTACCACGTCGCGGGTGGTCTCGAGAGCGGTAATTAACCACAGAATAATCGCCTTGTTGCTGAGATGTCCTTCAGACTCAAGAATACTGCTGATAGCCAGCGACATGACCGCGGATTCATCGATCAGCCTGTCGCCTGCGTTGCGGAAATATTCAGAGAGTGCGTTATCGTTCAGGCCTGCGTAAATATCCGGTTGCTGATGCATAGTCTGTCTCATCATATTCTCTACTGTGTTAGTTAAAAGATTGACCGCGAAGGGTCAGTGGATTTTATTTGTACCAGGCCGCGGGGGAGAACCTAATAAAGCATTTTGTTCAGCCCAATTATTTTTAGCGCCTGAAGTACCCAGAGTTATTTTCTTACTACGGCGAGCTACCCTGTTACTGATTTCATCGATAATACGCCCCAGGGCGTTCCGCCGCTTTGAATCCATTTCTCCCGCCTGCATAGCCTGGAGTTTACCAATCAGCGCCTGTTGACTTATAGGCCCCTTACTTTTGAGTAGGGATAAGACCGCTTCTCCAATCAGTAAATCTGTTAATGGATCAAAATCATCGCTATTCATAACTGTATCTCTGATCATCGTCATCTCCATGACTGGGAATTTAGTCGCAAGCCGGTAATCCGTGTCAGATTCTGGCCCATCCCTTATATTTCCTCATTCAGTAACGACTTAAATCACCAGATAGCCGGCGGAACTTTTATTGCTGGTTCTCAAACAGGAGGCCGATCAGCGTTTGATAATGCATTTCTTCTTCAGACCCAGAAGCGACTTCAAGGCGACCCAGCAGTTTTGTACACAGAGATTTGCGATTGAGGTTCCGTCCTTCATTAAGGATATCCATAACAATCTGCCCTAATGTTTCCTGCTGCGAAGGCAGTGACGCTTTATTGAAGTAGTGGGCAATAGCGTTAGCCGTGTCAGGAATGTAACCGTTCTGCTGCATATGTGCTCCTGTCAGTTCAATCATCAGTAAACTTGCGATTAAAGTTATACAATGATCGTCAACTTGTACATAAAAAATGAAAAAAATATGTTAAGTTTTTTGATATTTTTTATAATTTATTGATTTTAAATGAGTTTTAATCTTTGTTATCGTAAGGGTATCGTCATCATAAGATGTACGGCTTGTACAGGTGTACAGGCAGGCAAGAATCGCAGTGAAATGAGTTGGTTAATGTAAATTATTTGTTAATAAGACCAGCTGTTTTACAGGACTTATTGCGGTGGAACTGCTACTGTAATATCTCATTAGTTTTTATCTCTTCTGTCGGAAATTTCATGCTCACTACCATCATTTATCGCAGCCATATCTGCGACAACGTGTCAATTAAATCGCTTGACAGCATGGTTGCTGAAGCAAATGTAAAAAATGGCCAGGAAGAGGTGTCGGGTATTTTGCTTTTTAACGGCACCCATTTTTTTCAATTATTAGAAGGGCCTGAAGAGAAGGTCGAGGGAATTTATCGCCGTATCTGCACAGACCCGCGGCACCATAATCTTGTTGAACTACTCAGGGATCATGGTCCGACGCGGCGCTTTGGCAAAATAGGTATGGAACTCTTTGATTTACGAGAGTATGACCGCGATGAAGTGCTGCAGGTTGTGCTGGATAAAGGGACCACGAAATATCAACTCACCTATGACGACAGAGCGCTCCATTTTTTCCGTACTTTCGTGGAAGCAACGGAAAAGGAGAACTATTACGAGATTCCAGCGGCCGAAAGCTGGGATTTTGTGACGGAAGGGGAAGCCTCGTATCCTGATACGCCGCTGGCGCGGGCCGAATGCAGTTTCGCGTTCCAGCCGGTTATCGACCCGTTTGCGAAAGAGATCGTCTCCGTGGAAGCGCTGCTGCGTACCCCTTCCGGCGAATCGCCGGCGGTCTATTTTGATGGGCTGTCGCGAGAGGAAATGTACTCGACGGACCTCCTCAGCAAGCGTATTGCCTTTGCTATGGCGGGACGTCTGCGCCTGCGTGGACGCACTCTGTCGATTAACCTGCTACCGATGACGTTGGTTAATATTCCCGGGGCTGTCGAATTTCTGCTGGCGGAAATTGAATCCAATGGTTTGATTCCAGAACAAATTATCGTGGAATTCACCGAGAGTGAAGCCATTTCCCGCGTTGATGAATTCACCGATTCCGTACGAAAGCTCAAGTCCGCGGGAATTCGCGTGGCGATCGATCACTTTGGCGCCGGATTTGCCGGGCTTTTGCTGCTGGCCCAGTTTCAGCCGGACCGCATTAAGATTAATCGCCAATTGGTTAAAGATATCCATAAGCACGGCCCAAAACAGGCCATCGTGCAGGCCATTATTAAATGCTGTAATTCGCTGGAAATCGCCATTTCAGCGGTGGGCGTTGAGCAGCCGGAGGAGTGGATGTGGCTGGAGTCCGCGGGCATTATCCATTTCCAGGGTAATTTATTTGCCAGACCGTGTCTGGGGGGAATTCCCGCGGTAGCATGGCCTGAGAAAAAAACAGCGTGGGAGCTTCTTTAAATTTTTTCTGCGGTGGAGTGCATGTTTACGTAAAAAAAACGTAGTGAACGGTAAAATAATTATTCTTTTTTGACCTGTACATTGGCGTCCGACCTGTTTATTTTAACTGTACAAGAAAAGTTAATTGTACAACCTGGCTAAATTAGTTAATTTAGTCGGGAAAGTATTTTCAGGTTAGAGGGCGCTAATGGCATATTACAGCATCGGTGAAGTTGCCGAACGTTGCGGAATCAACCCCGTGACTTTGCGTGCATGGCAGCGGAGATATGGTTTGCTCAAGCCGCAGAGAAGCGAGGGAGGGCACCGCCAGTTTGACGAGGAGGACGTTCAGCGCATTGAGGAAATCAAACGCTGGATCGATCGGGGGGTTTCGGTTGGCAAGGTAAAGGCGCTACTGGAAGGCCAGCAGCCTGAATCGCACGACGCAGCCGTTCTGCTCCAGGAAGAGATGATGTCTCTTCTGCGACTTGTACAGCCCGCGAAATTACGTACCCGCATCATGTCTCTCAGCCATGAATATCCCGTAGATAAACTTATTGACCGGCTTTTTGTCCCGGTGCGCAGCAAGCTCAATCTCGATCAGAACACCTCCCTGGCCATCATCAGTATGCTGGACGGTATCCTGATTGATTGCGTGGCGCTTATTCTTGCGGAGTCGCGCAAAAAGGTGGGTAAAGAGACCCTGCTGGTTGGCTGGGGAAACGAAGATCGTACCCGGTTGTGGCTGGAAGCGTGGCGTTTATCGCAGCGCGCCTGGCACGTCAACGTGCTGGCAGAGCCGCTTGACTCTCCCCGCCCGGAATTATTCCCCGGACAGCATATTTTTGTCTGGACTGGCCGCGCGCTGACCCCTTTGCAGGCAGAATTACTGAGCCACTGGCAAAGCCAGGGCTACACTATCGAGTTTCACGGAGAGTAAGCGAGAGAGGGGGTTAGCAGCGGAACATTTTTAGAGATGTTATTCCGCCGCTTGTCTTCCCGATGCGTGACCAGGTTGGCCGTTCGGTAAACTGTCAGAAATTGCGCTGGGTCCAGGCTTTAAATGTTTCGCTGCGGCTAATATTAAAAAAATCTGTCCGGCCCGAGCAGCCAAGTTTTTTAATTAAGGTCAGGCGAATTTGATAAATTGTTTTAATATGTAAATTCAGCGACTTCCCTATATTTACCATCGCTTCGCCATCGTTCATCAGACGAATCACTTCTTTTTCACGACTGGTAAAAATAATATTTTCTGATTCCCTGTCAGGCTTCTTACCGAACAAGGTAGGGCGGAGAATAAAAGATTTTATCTCAGCCGGCGTGGCGCGCGCAGGAATTCTGTACATCGGCAGCTCGCTCAGAAAGTTTAAATCATTGCCATCGGTGAGCAGGACAAAACGAACTCTTTTGCGATCATAATGATGATTGAGCACCGCATAATAGTTATCGCTGGTGAAAAAGACATATTTTCCATGAAAACAGCCTGGTGATAACGAATCCAGTACCAGCTGTAATCCTTGACGAAGAAGGTTATTGTTAATCCAAAGATCGTAATGATTAAAAAAGTGACCTTGCTTGTCGTTGTTCATTTGTCCTCCGAGGCAGAAATGTTAATGCTGGCTTAATTTAACAAATCACATATCACGCTTAGTGATGACTTTTGGCGCGTAGCATATGCAGCGTTTGGATATATAAGTCGGCGAGAATTTCATTTTTCTCGATATTCAGGCGACGCTGCACCTCAACGATTAAACGATCGTGGCTGACGGCTTCACTCTGCGTCTGGGCCTGCACCATATGTTCGATATTTTTCAGCAAAGCCGAGTTTGCAATAAACTCTGCGGGAATGGTGTTTTTAGTCTGCATGGTATATCTCGAGTCATATTAGGCAATAAATCACCAAACAAAGATGTGGATAGCCATCATCTTTGCGATACGGTTCTTCACCATCTCAAAGGAAATGGTGCGCATTTTTTTAAATCATAAGAATGCTGTAATGCAGGATTTAAAACTTACGTAATAACTATAGTCACGATTTTCAGGATGTACAATTTTTACGAATTAATTTTGTACATTTAGTTTGTTTTTTTAACACCTCATAATAAAGCATTGTTTTTATTAGTTATTATTTGTAAAGATAATGTGAAAAACTTGTACATAGCGGCGTTCTGCGGCGAACGGGCGGTCGTGTCGATGATGGCGCGCGGGTGAGGGCGATGGAGAAGGGAGAGGGTAAACCAGAAAGACAAAGGGGGAAGGGCTCCCCCTTTCGGTTTGAGCGTTACTGCTTCGGCTCTGCGACGACAACGCTTCCCACGCCGCGGTTGTTGTATTCCCACATGCGGTTGAAGTTCGCGTCGTTCAGGTTACGCTGCGGGTTGCCTTTGGCATCCGCGGTACCGGTGTTGCCGCTAAACGGACGGTTAGAAGCGACGGCATCAGCCCACGGTTTGGCAACATTAAAGCCTTCATTAATGACGCTATCGCGAATCACGACCTGGCCGTTGGTGTTGCCGTCAACGTCCAGAGAACGGCCCAGCTGCGCGACGTTATCGCCGGAAGCGGTAAAGCGGCTGTTCACCGCGAGGAAGCCGTAGGTCACGCTCTTAAGGGTCGCCGGAGCAAAAACGTAACCCTCTTTCTGGGTGCGTGAGTTGACCACGCGGAAGTCGGTATTATCGAACACCACCGCCCCACGGCCGGAAACGATGTCGACGTCGCCTTCTATATAGCTGTTACTGACCAGCGTACGGGTCTGACGGTTATCCTGCAGGCGGTTTTGTACGCCGCTGTTGGTCACGAAAAAGGTGTTCTGGCGGCCAAGGATGTTCACGTTGTTAATCTGCACCCGATCGCCATCGCTACGCAGCGCCACGGCCTGATGGGTGCCCGCGTCTACGCTGTCGCCGAGGTTGTTGGCGATAGTCAGGTTCTGCAGCTGGAGATCGTTGTTCTGCGACCAGAAAACCGCTGAGCACATCACACCAATGGTGGCGGTACGTTTGTTCTGGCAGCTGTCGTACATATACCAGGCCGGTTTACCCGGCATATATTTACCGCCCGGATTAACCTGATGACGCCAGGAGACCGGATCCATTTCTGAATCAATTGCGGCGCTAATTTTTACGTCAATCGGCTTCTCGCCGGTGCCGTACAGGGTCAGCGCGCCGGGTGCCGCCGGCACGTAGACGGTGCCGGCATATTCGCCCGGCATAATGGCGATAAACTGGCGACGATTAGAATGGCGGGTAATCGCTGCATCCACCGCGGCCTGAATGGTGGTGTGGGTTACCCCCTGGGTACCCGCAGGCCCAACGACAAAATCCGGCTGCGCCGGGAGGCTGATGGCGGACGGCGTCCACGCAGCGGCGTTCGGATCGAGAGACTGGAAATAGCTCGCCGGTAAAAAGTTCTTCGCCTCATCGGCGGTTAAAACAGGACGAGAGGCCGTGCCCGGCGCAGTCTGCGTTGAGGGCTGTTGATCGGCAGGCGTCGAACTACAGGCGGACAACGTCACGCCAAAGGCCAGCGCCAGCGCCAGGCGGGAAACGGAATATGTGTTCATATTGCTCCGGGCAAGAATAAATTAAGAGGATAAGTCCTTTAAAGCCTGCTGTTTTATACCAACTTAAACGAAACGGGAAGATGTAGCGCAAAAAAGTTGTTTCCTTTACATAGCGAGCGGCTGGAATGGATCGCTTTTGATCACAAATAAATAACATTCGCCGCTGTCGGGTTGACATTTCGCGCGGGATCAAAATAAATGTCTATACAACCCATGACAAGTTGACGGCTATGACACACACCCTTTCCGAACGCGTAATCTGGCGAAACGCCCGCCTTGCCACACTCGACCCCCGTTCCTCTCAGCCTTACGGGCTGCTGGATCATCATGCGCTGCTGGTACGCAACGGACGTATCGAAGCGATTGTGCCAGAAGGCGAGGCGCCCGCAGGGCAGAGTATTGACCTCGGCGGCAGACTGCTTACGCCGGGGCTGATTGATTGCCATACGCACCTGGTCTTCGGCGGCAGCCGGGCGCAGGAGTGGGAGCAGCGCCTCAACGGCGTCTCCTACCAGACCATTAGCGCCAACGGCGGCGGCATTAACGCGACCGTGCGCGCCACCCGCGATAGCAGCGAAGCCGAACTGCTGGCGCTGGCCCGGCAGCGGCTGGCTCTTCTGCTGCGCGAAGGCGTCACTACGCTCGAGATTAAATCCGGCTACGGGCTGGATCTCGCAAACGAGCGCAAAATGCTGCGGGTCGTACAGCAGCTTGCCGCGACGCATGCCGTCGAGGTTTCGCCAACGCTGCTCTCCGCCCACGCCACGCCGCCGGAATATAAAGGCGACCCGGACGGCTATATCAATCTGGTGTGTGAAACCATTCTACCCACGCTGTGGGAAGAGGGGCTATTTGAAAGCGTCGATGCCTTCTGCGAAAACGTTGGCTTTAGCCCGACGCAAACGGAACGGATTTACAGCACGGCCCAGGCATTGGGTATTCCGGTAAAAGGACACGTCGAGCAGCTCTCTTCGCTGGGCGGCGCCGAATTAGTGAGCCGCTATCACGGTCTTTCCGCCGACCATATCGAATACCTGACGCCGGAAGGCGTGGCGGCGATGAGCCGCAGCGGCACCGTGGCGGTGCTCCTGCCCGGCGCGTTCTATTTCCTTAACGAAACCCGCAGGCCGCCGGTTGAACTGCTGCGTGAATATCAGGTCCCGATGGCGGTGGCGACGGACTACAATCCCGGCACCAGCCCCTTTGCCAGCCTGCATCTGGCGATGAATATGGCCTGCGTGAAATTTGGCTTAACGCCGGAGGAGGCGTGGGCAGGCGTGACGCGTCATGCGGCGCAGGCGCTGGGCCGCCAGGCGAGCCACGGCCAGCTGGCGCCGGGCTTTGTTGCCGATTTCGCTATCTGGGATGCGGAGCATCCGGTGGAGATGGTTTATGAGCCCGGGCGCAGTCCGCTCTGGCAGCGCGTCGTTCGTGGAGAAATCGTATGAAGCTATGGCAACCTACCCCCGCCGCGCTTTGGCAGGGACGCGACGACAGCGCGGAGGCGGCCAACGCGCTGCGCCTGTTTCAGACTATCGTCCGGGCCGAGCGTTTTGAGCCGGAGATGCTGGCTGGCGACATTGCCCTGCTGGGATTCGCCTGTGATGAAGGGGTTCGGCGCAATAAAGGGCGCACCGGCGCTGAAAGGGGGCCGGAAACCCTGCGCCGGGCGCTGGCCAATATGGCCAGCCATGACGGACATGACCGCTGCGTGGATATGGGGACTATCCATGTGGCGGACGACGCGCTGGAGGCGGCGCAGCAGGCGCTGCGCGAAGCGGTAACCGCCTGCCAACGCGCGGGCAAGCGTACGCTGGTCCTCGGCGGCGGTCATGAGACGGCCTTCGGCCACGGCGCCGGGGTTCTGGACGCGTTTCCCGGGGAGGAGGTCGGCATTATTAATCTTGACGCGCATCTGGATTTACGTATCGCCGACCGGGCCAGCTCCGGTACGCCATTCCGTCAGCTGGCGCTGGCCTGCGAAGCGCAGCGGCGCGCTTTTCATTACGCCTGCATCGGCGTGAGCCGCGCCGCCAATACCCAGGCGCTGCTGGACGAGGCCGCCCGCCGCGGGGTGACGATTATCGAAGATCTCGATGTGCTTAACGCTTTCGAAGCGCGAGCGATCCCGGAACTCGCGCGTAATATCGCCCGCTACGATCGCCTGTATCTGACTATCGATCTCGACGTGCTGCCCGCGCGCGAAATGCCCGCCGTCTCCGCGCCTGCCGCGCTCGGCATCCCGTTGGCCACGCTGCTGCGCATCGTCGAGCCGCTGTGCCGCAGCGGTAAGCTCCAGGCGGTGGATCTGGTGGAGTTTAACCCGCAGTACGATATTGATAGCCAGGGAGCCCGCGCGGCAGCGCGTCTGGCGTGGCAAATCGCCCATTGGTGGCAGTAGCGATTCAGTATATTCTGGACGTTTCGCGCCCATTCGCACAAGGAAGCCCGGCCATGTTCTCATCGCAACCTCGTTCCGCGCCTGCGCCTTTCTATGAAAAGGTGAAACAGGCTATCAGCGAAAAGATCCACAGCGGCGTCTGGCGTCCGCACGATCGCATTCCTTCGGAGGCGGAACTGGTGGCGCAGTTTGGCTTTAGCCGGATGACCATCAATCGGGCGCTGCGCGAACTGACTGATGAAGGCCTGCTGGTGCGATTACAGGGGGTAGGGACGTTTGTCGCAGAGCCGAAAGGGCAGTCGGCGCTGTTTGAAGTGCGCAGCATCGCCGAAGAAATTGCCTCTCGTCATCATCAGCACCGCTGTGAAGTATTGCTGCTGGAGGAAACGCAGGCCGACCTGATTCAGGCCGCGGCGCTGAACGTGGCCGCCGGTACGCGGATTTTCCATTCGCTAATGGTGCATTTTGAAAACGACGTCCCGGTACAGATTGAGGACCGCTGCGTCAACGCCGCCGTGGTGCCGGACTATCTGCGTCAGGACTATACCGCCACCACGCCCCACGACTACCTGTCGCTCATCGCCCCGCTGACCGAAGGGGAGCATATTGTCGAGGCGGTGCAGGCAACGGCTGAGGAGTGCGCGCTGTTGCACATTCACGCGCACGACCCCTGTCTGCTGATCCGCCGCCGCACCTGGTCCACTACCCATATCGTCTCCCACGCGCGTCTGCTTTTCCCCGGCAGCCGCTACCGTCTGCAGGGCCATTTTGCTTCCTGATCTTCCTGCGCGTCGGCAAAACGTGATTGCTGACGCAATATAACAAAAATGTATCATTTGTGTTAAATCCTGGCTTGCGCATGCTTGTATAGACAAGTATATGTATCTACGTACACAACGTTAATTGTCAGGAGAAACCCCCGATGTCGCAAAGCAAATACCGCCAGCAGGACGTCCGTGCACCGCGTGGCACGACGCTAAATGCGAAGAGCTGGCTGACCGAAGCTCCGCTGCGTATGCTCATGAATAACCTCGATCCGGATGTCGCCGAAAACCCGCATGAGCTGGTGGTGTACGGCGGTATCGGGCGCGCGGCGCGCAACTGGGAATGCTACGACGCCATCGTGAAGGCGCTGAAAAACCTGGAGAGCGACGAAACCCTGCTGGTGCAGTCCGGTAAGCCGGTGGGCGTATTCAAAACCCATGAAAATTCGCCGCGGGTGCTGATCGCCAACTCCAACCTGGTGCCGCACTGGGCAACCTGGGAACACTTTAACGAACTGGATGCTAAAGGGCTGGCGATGTACGGTCAGATGACCGCCGGCAGCTGGATCTATATCGGCAGCCAGGGCATCGTGCAGGGCACCTATGAAACCTTCGTTGAAGCCGGGCGCCAGCACTACCAGGGCAGCCTGAAGGGGCGCTGGGTATTAACAGCAGGTCTGGGCGGCATGGGCGGCGCGCAGCCGCTGGCCGCGACCTTAGCGGGCGCCTGCTCGCTGAATATTGAATGCCAGCAGAGCCGTATCGATTTCCGCCTGCGTACCCGCTACGTTGACGAACAGGCGACGTCGCTGGATGACGCCCTGGCGCGCATCAAAAAATACACCGCCGAAGGCCGGGCGATCTCGATCGCCCTGTGCGGCAACGCGGCCGACATCGTGCCGGAAATGGTCAAGCGCGGCGTGCGCCCGGATATGGTGACCGATCAGACCAGCGCCCACGACCCGCTGCACGGCTATTTGCCGAAAGGCTGGAGCTGGGAAGAGTACCAGGCTAAAGCCGAGTCGGACCCGCGGGGCACTATCCTGGCGGCGAAGCGCTCAATGGCTGACCACGTTCAGGCGATGCTGGCTTTCCACGACATGGGCGTGCCGACGTTTGACTACGGGAATAACATTCGCCAGATGGCCCAGGAGATGGGCGTTGACAACGCGTTTGCTTTCCCCGGTTTTGTACCCGCCTATATCCGCCCGTTGTTCTGCCGCGGCATCGGCCCGTTCCGCTGGGTGGCCCTGTCCGGCGACCCGCAGGACATCTATAAAACCGACGCTAAAGTGAAAGAGATCGTTAAAGACGATAAGCACCTGCACCACTGGCTGGATATGGCGCGCGAGCGTATCAGCTTCCAGGGACTACCGGCGCGTATCTGCTGGGTAGGCCTCGAGTGGCGGCAGAAGCTGGGGCTGGCGTTTAACGAAATGGTGCGCAGCGGCGAACTCTCCGCGCCTATTGTCATTGGCCGCGACCACCTTGACTCCGGCTCCGTCGCCAGCCCGAACCGCGAAACGGAAGCGATGCGCGATGGTTCCGACGCCGTTTCCGACTGGCCGCTGCTCAACGCTTTGCTTAACACCGCCAGCGGCGCGACCTGGGTGTCGCTGCACCACGGCGGCGGGGTAGGGATGGGCTTTTCGCAGCACTCCGGCATGGTTATCGTCTGCGACGGTACCGATGAAGCGGCGGCGCGTATCGCCCGGGTGCTGCACAACGATCCGGCGACCGGCGTGATGCGCCATGCCGATGCGGGTTACGATATCGCGATTGAGTGCGCGACAGAACAAGGTTTGAATCTTCCGATGGTGGCAGCAACGCAGGGGCACGCTAAATGAACGCTTTAACACTGATTCCGGGTCAACTCAGCCTGTCGCAGCTGCGCGACGTCTACAGTCAGCCACTAAAGCTCGCCCTCGACGAAAGCGCGTTCGCGGCGATTGATGACAGCGTCGCCTGCGTTAACGCCATTCTGGCGGAAGGCCGCACCGCCTACGGCATCAACACCGGTTTTGGCCTGCTGGCGCAAACCCGCATCTCTACCGAAGACCTGGAAAACCTGCAGCGCTCGCTGGTGCTGTCGCACGCGGCGGGAGTAGGCGATCCGCTGGATGACGACCTCGCGCGTCTGATTATGGTGCTGAAAATTAACAGCCTGTCGCGCGGTTTTTCCGGGATTCGCCTGAGCGTGATCCAGGCGCTGATTGGCCTGGTCAACGCGGGCGTGACGCCGTGGATCCCAGCGAAGGGATCGGTCGGCGCGTCCGGCGATCTCGCGCCGCTGGCGCATATGTCCTTAACCCTGCTTGGCGAAGGGAAAGCGCGGGTGCGCGGCGGGGAGTGGCTGCCGGCGACGGAAGCGCTGCGTCAGGCGGGGCTTGAGCCGATTACTCTGGCGGCGAAAGAGGGGTTGGCGCTGCTCAACGGCACCCAGGCCTCGACGGCGTTTGCCCTGCGCGGCCTGTTCGAAGCCGAAGATCTATTCTCTTCCGCGGTGGTCTGCGGGGCGTTAACCACCGAGGCGGCGCTCGGGTCGCGCCGGCCGTTTGACCCGCGCATTCATGAAGCGCGCGGCCAGCGCGGGCAGATTGACGCCGCGGCGCTCTATCGCCATCTGCTGACCGACGACAGCGCTATTTCCCAGTCGCACCATAACTGCACCAAGGTGCAGGACCCGTATTCTCTGCGCTGTCAGCCGCAGGTGATGGGGGCCTGCCTGACCCAGCTTCGCCAGGCGGCGGAGGTGCTGCTGGTGGAAGCCAACGCGGTATCCGACAACCCGCTGGTATTTGCCAGCGAGAATGACGTGATTTCCGGCGGTAACTTCCACGCCGAACCGGTGGCGATGGCGGCGGATAATATCGCGCTGGCGATTGCCGAGATCGGCTCGCTCTCCGAGCGCCGCATCGCCCTGATGATGGACAGCCATATGTCGCAGCTGCCGCCGTTCCTCGTGAAAAACGGCGGCGTCAACTCCGGCTTTATGATTGCCCAGGTGACGGCGGCGGCGCTGGCCAGCGAGAACAAAGCGCTGTCGCATCCGCACAGCGTGGACAGTCTGCCGACCTCCGCCAACCAGGAGGACCACGTTTCCATGGCGCCAGCCGCCGGGCGTCGCCTGTGGGCGATGGCGGAAAATACCCGCGGTGTGCTGGCCGTTGAGTGGCTGGCTTCCGTACAGGGGCTGGATATGCGCGAAGGCCTGACCAGTAGCCCGCTGCTGGAAGAGGCGCGGCACCTGCTGCGCGAACGGGTCACCCATTACACCGAGGATCGTTTCTTCGCCCCGGATATCGAAAACGCCATTGCGCTTCTGGCGGCGCGTCATCTGACGCGGCTGCTGCCCGCCGTGCTCTAAACCATCGCTGTTCTCTGTACCCGCGCCGGGAAGATCGCTTCTTCCCGGCCGCCCTACACGCATATTTGTCGTCGTATAAAAACTATCAGGACACTTGCATATGCAACAACAAAACAAGCCACACCTGCTGCGCGGGCTGAACGCCCGGCACATTCGTTTTATCGCGCTCGGCTCCGCCATCGGTACCGGGCTATTTTACGGCTCGGCATCGGCGATCAAAGCCGCGGGTCCGGCGGTACTGCTGGCCTATCTGATCGGCGGCGCGGCGGTGTTTATCGTGATGCGCGCGCTGGGGGAAATGGCGGTGCGTAACCCCGTTTCCGGCTCCTTCAGCAGCTACGCGCGCCAGTATCTTGGCCCGCTGGCGGGGTTTATCACCGGTTGGACCTACACTTTTGAAATGGTGATCGTCGCCCTCGCGGACGTTACCGCTTTCGGCATCTATATGGGGCTGTGGTATCCCGATGTTCCGCGCTGGATCTGGGTGCTGAGCATTATCTTTTTTATCGGCGCCATGAACCTGTGCAGCGTGCGCGTTTTTGGCGAGATGGAGTTCTGGCTGTCGTTGATTAAAGTGGTGGCGATTATCGCCATGATTGTGGCGGGCGGCAGTATTATTTTCTTCGGGTTCGGTAACGCTTTCCCGGCAACCGGGCTGGAGAACCTATGGAGCCATGGCGGCTTTGCCCCTAACGGCTGGGAGGGGATTATTGCCTCGCTCGGTATCGTGATGTTCGCCTTTGGCGGCGTCGAGATTATCGGCGTCACCGCGGCGGAAGCGAAGAATCCGCAGAAGGTGATCCCGCAGGCGATCAACACTATCCCGCTGCGTATCGTGCTGTTCTATGTCTGCACCCTGGCCATTCTGATGGCGATATTCCCGTGGAACAGCTTCGGCGAGCGGGGCAGTCCGTTCGTGCTGATTTTTGATGGTCTGGGTATTCCAGCGGCGGCCACCATCCTGAATATCATCGTCATCAGCGCCAGTATTTCGGCGATCAACAGCGATATTTTCGGCGCGGGGCGCATGATGTACGGTATGGCGAAAGAGGGGCTGGCGCCGAAGAGCTTCCAGCGTATCGCCAGCAACGGCGTGCCGTGGATGACGGTGGTGGTGATGGGCGTGGCGCTGCTGGCGGCGGTGGTGTTGAACTACCTGATGCCGGAGCAGGTGTTTGTGCTGATTGCCTCACTGGCGGCCTTCGCGACGGTATGGGTCTGGGTGATGATCCTGCTGGCTCACTTTGCGATGCGTCGCGGCCTGTCCGCTGAAGAGCGCGGCAATATCGCGTTCCCGGTGCCGTTGTGGCCGGTTGCCCCGCTGCTGACGCTGCTGTTTATGGGGCTGGTCATCGCGGTGCTGGGAATGGTGGAGGAGACGCGGATTGCGCTGATCGCCGGTCTGGTATGGCTTGGACTGCTGACGGCGGTGTGGTTTGCGCGTGTGCGCAAAAACGCCGTACTGGCGGTAACAGAGTAGTTATTGTTTTGGTTTTCCCGGGTTGCGGCTGACGCCTTACCCGGGCTACCCAATCGCACTCACCTGTAGCCCGGATAAGGCGTTTACGCCGCAATCCGGGATCGTTAGCTAAACAGGGCGGTAATCGATGCGCTGCCGAGGCTGTGGAAATGGACGTTAAAGCCGACCATCGCGCCGCTTGCGCCCTCATCGACGGCAATCTTTTCGACGTCCAGCGCGTGGACGGTAAAGATATAGCGATGGGTCTCGCCCTTTGGCGGCGCCGCGCCGCCGTATCCGGCCTGGCCAAAATCGGTGCGGGTCTGAATCGCTTCTTCGGGCAGTTCCGCCTGTCCGGAGCCCGCCCCCTGCGGTAGCACGCGGGTATCGGCCGGCAGGTTGGCCACCACCCAGTGCCACCAGCCGGAGCCGGTCGGCGCATCGGGATCGAAACAGGTCACCACAAAGCTTTTGGTTCCGGCCGGGACATCGTCCCACGCCAGATGCGGCGAAATATTATCGCCATCGTAGCCCATGCCGTTGAAGACATGACGATTGGGCAGCTTCTCGCCATCCTGCAAATCATGACTGATTAATTTCATCGTCTTTCCTCGCATTAATTCACTGATTAGCGAAGAAGTGTAGCGCGTGAGCCGCGCCTTTACCGTCTCTTATTCGCTAAAAAATGTTTCATCCTGAACAGCGATGTTAACCGCCCGCGTCAGGCGGCTCAGCTGCTCCGGCGTAATGATGTACGGCGGCATCAGGTAGATCAGGCGACCGAACGGGCGGATCCACACGCCTTGCTCGACGAAAAAGCGCTGCAGGGCGGCCATGTTGACCGATCGATGCGTCTCGACCACGCCAATCGCTCCCAGTACCCGCACATCGGCAACCTGCTCTGATTCGCGCGCCGGCGCCAGCTCGGCGTTGAGCTGCGCTTCAATGGCCGCCACCTGCTGCAGCCATTCGCCGCTTTCCAGCAGGCGCAGGCTCTCGGTCGCCACCGCGCAGGCCAGCGGGTTGCCCATAAAGGTCGGGCCGTGCATAAAGCAGCCGGCTTGACCGTCGCTGATGGTTGCCGCCACCTGACGGGTGGTGAGGGTGGCGGAGAGCGTCATGGTGCCGCCGGTCAGCGCTTTGCCGAGGCACAGAATATCCGCCGCGATACCCGCGTGCTCGCAGGCGAACAGCTTACCCGTCCGGCCAAAGCCGGTGGCAATCTCATCGGCAATCAGCAGAATGCCTTCGCGATCGCACATCTTGCGGATCCGCCTGAGCCATTCGGGATGGTACATCCGCATGCCGCCCGCGCCCTGGACAATCGGCTCGAGGATCACCGCGGCGATTTCATGACGATGGGCGGCCATCAGTCGGGCGAACGGCACGATATCCCGCTCATCCCACTCGCCGTCAAAGCGGCTTTGCGGCGCCGGGGCGAAGAGATTATCGGGTAAATAACCCTGCCACAGGCTGTGCATTGAGTTCGCCGGATCGCAGACCGACATCGCGCCGAAGGTATCGCCATGATAGCCGTTGCGGAAGGTGAGAAAGCGCCGGCGCGGGTCGCCCTTCGCCTGCCAGTACTGAAGCGCCATTTTCATCGCCACTTCAACGGCGACGGAACCGGAATCGGCGAGGAATACGCACTCAAGGCTTTCCGGCGTCATCGCCACCAGCTGGCGGCACAGGGCGATCGCGGGAGGGTGAACGATCCCGCCGAACATCACGTGCGACATCTGCTCAATCTGCGCTTTCATCGCCGTGTTCAGCCGCGGGTGGTTGTAGCCGTGAATGGCCGCCCACCAGGACGACATGCCGTCAACCAGCTGCCCGCCGTCGGCGAGGGTCAGCTCACAGCCGTGGGCGGCCACCACCGGATAGACCGGCAGCGGCGAAGTCATTGAAGTGTAAGGGTGCCAGATGTGGCGCCGATCGAAAGCGAGATCGTCCATTGTCATAATCGACTTGTAAACCATTTTGAAAACATTTAGGTTTACGAGTATAAACCGAACCGACAATTAACAAAACCCTTTGGAGAGGCTAATGGCTCACCACCCACGCTGGACAATGTCGCAAGTCACTGAGTTATTTAATAAACCATTTTTGGACCTGCTGTTTGAAGCGCAGCAGATCCATCGTCAGCACTTTGACCCGCGCCAGGTTCAGGTCAGCACGCTGCTGTCGATTAAAACCGGTGCCTGCCCGGAAGACTGCAAATACTGCCCGCAAAGCGCACGCTATAAAACCGGCCTTGAATCCGAACGCCTGATGGAAGTTGAACAGGTGCTGGAGTCGGCGCGACAGGCGAAACAAGCCGGTTCAACCCGCTTCTGCATGGGGGCGGCGTGGAAGAACCCTAACGACCGCGATATGCCGTATCTTGAGCAGATGGTGAAAGGGGTGAAAGCGCTGGGGCTGGAAGCCTGCATGACCCTCGGTACGCTCGACGATAGCCAGGCGCAGCGCCTGGCCGGCGCCGGTCTGGATTATTACAACCACAACCTTGATACCTCGCCGGAATTCTACGGCAATATCATCACCACCCGTACCTACCAGGAGCGCCTGGACACCCTCGACAAGGTGCGTGATGCCGGGATTAAAGTGTGCTCCGGCGGGATTGTCGGGCTTGGCGAAACGGTTAAAGACCGCGCCGGGCTGCTGCTGCAGCTGGCCAATCTGCCGACGCCGCCGGAAAGCGTGCCGATCAACATGCTGGTGAAGGTTAAAGGCACGCCGCTGGCGGACAACGACGACGTGGACGCTTTTGATTTTATCCGCACTATCGCCATTGCGCGCATCATGATGCCGACCTCGCACGTGCGCCTCTCCGCCGGGCGCGAACAGATGAACGAACAGACCCAGGCGCTGTGCTTTATGGCCGGAGCGAACTCGATTTTCTACGGCTGCAAGCTGCTGACCACGCCAAACCCGGAAGAGGACAAAGACCTGCAGTTGTTCCGCAAGCTGGGGATTAACCCGCAGCAGACCGCGGTGCTGGAAGGCGATAACGCCCAGCAGCAGCGCCTGGAGCAGGCGCTGATGAATCCGGATACCGAGGAATATTACAACGCGGCGGCGCTATGAGCTGGCAGCACCGCATCGAGCTGGCGCTGGAGGAGCGGCGGGCGGCGGATGCCTTGCGCAGTCGCCTGCCGGTGACGCTGGGCGCAGGACGCTGGCTCAGCCGCGAAGGACGGCGCTGGCTCAATTTTTCCAGCAACGATTATCTTGGCCTCAGCCAGCATCCGGCTATTGTCAAAGCCTGGCAGCAGGGCGCGGAGCGCTACGGCGTCGGCAGCGGCGGCTCCGGCCACGTCAGCGGCTATAGCGAGGCGCACCGCGCGCTGGAGGAGCAGCTGGCCGACTGGCTGGGCTATCCGCGCGCGCTGCTGTTTATTTCCGGCTTTGCCGCGAACCAGGCGGTGATTGCCGCGCTGGCGGGCAAAGAGGATCGGATTGTCGCCGACCGTCTCAGCCACGCGTCGCTGCTGGAAGCCGCCAGCCTGAGTCCGGCGCAGCTGCGGCGCTTTCAGCACAATGACTGCCGCCATCTTGACGAGTTGCTGGCGAAACCGCTTACCGGCCAGCAGCTGGTGGTGACCGAAGGCATTTTTAGCATGGACGGCGATAGCGCGCCGCTGGCGGAGGTGTGCCAGGCGGCGCGGGCCGCGGGCGCGCTTCTGCTGGTTGACGACGCGCACGGTATCGGCGCGCTCGGCGAAGAGGGGCGCGGCAGCTGCCATACGCAGCAGGTACGCCCGGATCTGCTTATCGTCACCTTCGGGAAAGCGTTCGGCGTCAGCGGCGCGGCGGTGCTGTGCAGCGAGGTGCTGGCGGATTATCTGCTGCAGTTTGCCCGCCATCTGATTTACAGCACCGCCATGCCCCCGGCGCAGGCGGTGGCGCTGAGCGCCGCGCTGGAGGTTATTCGCGGCGACGAGGGTCAGGAGCGGCGGGAAACGCTGGCTGGCCATATCGCCGACTTTCGCCGGGGAATGACCCGCTATCCCGGCGAACTCACCGATTCTGGCAGCGCGATTCAGCCGCTGATTGTCGGCGACAACGCCCGCGCGCTGCGGCTGGCCGCCCGCCTGCGCGAGGAAGGCTGCTGGGCGACGGCAATCCGCCCGCCGACGGTCCCCGTCGGCAGCGCGCGGCTGCGCCTGACGCTGACCGCCGCGCATAAATCCGCCGATATCGCCCGCCTGCTGGAGGTGCTGCATGACGGCGGTGAATAAGCGCGCCATCGCGGCGGCGTTTGGCCGCGCGGCGGGGCATTACACCCAGCACGACGAATTACAGCGTCTAAGCGCCTCTCTGCTGCTGGAACAGCTCGATATCAAGACCTTTCCTGAAGTGCTGGACGCGGGCTGCGGCCCCGGTAGCGTAAGCCGTTTCTGGCGCGATGCAGGGAGCCGGGTGACGGCGCTGGATCTTTCCGTCGACATGCTGGCGGAAGCCCGCCGCGGAAACTGCGCGCACCGCTACGTCGAGGGCGACATCGAAGCGCTCCCGCTGGCGGACGGCAGCGTTGACCTGGCGTGGAGCAACCTTGCGGTTCAGTGGTGCGACAATCTCGCTACCGCCATTGATGAGCTGTCCCGGGTGGTACGCCCCGGCGGGCGCGTCGCGTTTAGTACGCTGCTGTCTGGTTCATTGCCGGAGCTCAATCAGGCCTGGCGAGCCATCGATGCGCGGCCGCACGCCAACCGTTTTCTCAGCGAGCAGGCGGTGCGTCAGGCGCTGGCCGGTCGCCGCGCCAGCGGCCACGTCCACGCCATCACGCTGCCGTTTGCCGACGCGCTCAGCGCGATGCGCTCGCTTAAAGGCATTGGCGCGACCCATCTACACCACGGGCGCGGCGCAGCTACGCTCAGCCGCGGCAAGCTGCGGCAGCTTCAGCTCGCCTGGCCGCAGCAGCAGGGCCAGTGTCCGCTGACGTATCATCTTTTCACAGGAGTTATCGAACGTGATTAAACGTTTTTTCGTTACCGGTACCGACACCGAAGTGGGTAAAACCGTCGCCAGCTGCGCTCTGCTGCAGGCGGCCAACCGCGAAGGATTTAAGAGCGCGGGCTACAAACCGGTGGCTTCCGGCAGCGAATATACGCCGCAGGGGTTGCGCAACGAGGATGCGCTGGCTTTACAGCGCAATAGCCGGGTGGCGCTACGCTACGAGCAGGTCAACCCGTTTACCTTTGCTGAGCCGACGTCACCGCATATTATCAGCGCTGAAGAAGGGAGGCCGATCGACGCCGCCGCGATCTCTACAGGCCTGCGCGGTCTGGAAGCGCTGTCTGACTGGCTGCTGGTGGAAGGGGCGGGGGGCTGGTTTACGCCGCTTTCGCAGACGCTGACCTTTGCCGATTGGGTACGGGAAGAGCGGCTGCCGGTGATTTTAGTGGTTGGCGTTAAGTTGGGGTGCATCAACCATGCGATGCTTACCGCTCAGGCGGTGCTTCAGGCCGGGCTGCCGCTGGCGGGTTGGATAGCCAATGATATCCAGCCGCCGGGCAGGCGCCACTCTGAGTATCTGGCGACGCTGAAGCGCGTACTGCCCGCGCCGTTGCTCGGCGAGATCCCGTGGCTGGCGAATGCGGTTCAGCGTGAGGATCTGGGGCAGTATCTCGACCTCAGCGCGCTGGATCGGGCGTCATCCACTTCGCCAGCAGCGGAGTATCCAGCTGGTTAACGTCGCCCTGAGCGACGCTGCGTCCGCAGTGCAGTAGACAGAAACGATCCGCCACCCGGCGAATAAACGGCAGATGCTGTTCGGCGATCAGCACCGTCAGGCCAATATCGCGGTTCAGGCGCATCAGTAAATCCCCGAGCTTGTGCAGGAAACGCTGGCCGCCGCCGCGCGAAGGCTCGTCGAGGATCAGCAGGCGCGGGCGGGTTATCAGCGCTCTCGCCAGCGCCAGCTGGTACTGGTCGTCGGCGGTCAGGGTAATCCCTTTACTTTGCCGCAGAGCGTACAGCTCGGGAAACAGATCGTAAATCTCTCCGGCGACCGCTGACGCCGGTTCGCCGCCCGCCGCGAGGGCGATATGCAGATTTTCCTCGACGCTCAGCTGCGAAAAGATCCGTTTATCCTGCGGGACGTAGCCAATGCCGATGGCGCTGCGCGACTGCGCGGAGAGCGGCATCAGGTCATAGGGCGCCGATCCGCCGTCCTGCCAGGTCATACTGCCGCTGGCCACCGGCAGATGGCCGGTAATGCAGTTGACGAGCGTGGTTTTACCCATCCCCTGAAGCCCCATTACGCAGGTGCATTTACCGGGCCTGAGCTCGAGGTCGACATTCCACAGCGTGTGCTGGCTTCCGTAATAGTGATTCACGGCACGTAGACTCAACATAGACGTTTTCTCCTTTCCTGGGATAGCAGGCGACAAGAAGATTCTGCAAATCTCTTGCCAGGAAAAAGAACTCTCGGTATTTGCTGGTCTATACAGGTGCTGCCGGGCGAAAGCGGATCGACCTTGCACTTTCCCGGTGCCCGCGCGCTGAAATGTGGTGCAAAAAATTTCGCTGCTCTTCCTCGATAAACAGCAAAAAAAATTCAATTAATTTTTTTCGCGACGGTTTTTGCCGAGGCGATCGGTTTTGTGCGGGTGGCACGGGTCATGGGCTGCAGACAGTTATCCACTATTCCTGTGGATAACCTTGTGCATTAGAGTTAGAAAACTTGCGGTAAGCTAGAGAGTACGCGGCCTGCGGGCGAATTGACGCGAAACCCGTCTTTTATTAAATTATATTAAATATCAATTGATTAGATAAAAGCAATGCCTGTAAGAAAAGTGTCACCGGCTGCCATAAAACATTCATCCTCTCGCTTGACAAATGTTAAATGACAATACTTTTTGGGGATAACCCTACAGAGTGGCGGATTATCCCGTAAAGCGCTTTTTATTTGCCCATGTTGGCGGTAAAAAGCGCGAATTAGCCCGGATACGATAATAGGATACTGGCTTTATATCCAGTATTTTTTATTGGCAAAAGCTGAGCTGACGAGTAGAATTAAACACCTGCCATTCAACCCTTCTTCAGGTTCTGATTGATGAGTAAACCGTTCAAGCTGCATTCTGCTTTCCGTCCCTCCGGCGACCAGCCGGAAGCCATTCGTCGCCTGGAAGAGGGGCTGGAAGATGGCCTGGCGCATCAAACGCTGCTCGGGGTAACCGGCTCAGGTAAAACGTTTACTATCGCCAACGTTATTGCTGACCTGCAGCGCCCGACGATGGTGCTGGCGCCGAACAAAACCCTGGCGGCGCAGCTTTACGGCGAGATGAAAGAGTTCTTCCCGGAGAACGCGGTGGAGTATTTCGTCTCCTACTACGACTACTACCAGCCGGAAGCCTACGTACCAAGCTCGGACACCTTCATCGAGAAAGATGCGTCGGTGAACGAACACATTGAACAGATGCGTCTGTCGGCGACCAAAGCCCTGCTGGAGCGTCGCGACGTGGTGGTGGTGGCGTCGGTCTCCGCTATTTACGGCCTGGGCGACCCGGACCTCTATCTGAAGATGATGCTGCACCTGACGGTGGGCATGATCATTGACCAGCGCGCTATCTTGCGCCGCCTGGCCGAGCTGCAGTATACCCGCAACGATCAGGCATTCCAGCGCGGTACCTTCCGCGTGCGCGGCGAAGTGATTGATATCTTCCCGGCGGAATCTGACGACGTCGCGCTGCGCGTTGAGCTGTTCGATGAGGAAGTTGAGCGCCTGTCGCTATTCGATCCGCTGACCGGTCATATCGAGTCGACCATCCCGCGCTTCACCGTCTACCCGAAGACCCACTACGTCACCCCGCGCGAGCGCATCGTCCAGGCGATGGAAGAGATTAAAGTGGAACTGGCGGAGCGGCGTAAGGTGCTGCTGGAGAACAACAAGCTGCTGGAAGAGCAGCGTCTAAGCCAGCGTACGCAGTTCGACCTCGAAATGATGAACGAGCTGGGCTACTGTTCGGGGATTGAAAACTACTCGCGCTACCTGTCGGGCCGCGGCCCGGGCGAGCCGCCGCCGACGCTGTTTGACTACCTGCCGGCCGATGGTCTGCTGGTGATCGATGAATCCCACGTTACGATCCCGCAAATCGGCGGCATGTACCGCGGGGACCGGGCGCGTAAAGAGACGCTGGTGGAGTATGGTTTCCGTCTGCCGTCGGCGCTCGATAACCGGCCAATGAAGTTTGAAGAGTTTGAGGCCCTGGCGCCGCAAACGATCTACGTTTCGGCGACGCCGGGGGCCTATGAACTGGATAAATCCGGCGACGAGGTGGTGGACCAGGTTGTTCGCCCGACGGGGCTGCTGGATCCGATCATCGAGGTGCGTCCGGTAGGCACCCAGGTCGACGACCTGCTCTCGGAAATTCGCCTCCGCACCGCGATCAACGAGCGCGTGCTGGTCACGACGCTGACCAAACGGATGGCGGAAGATTTAACCGAATATCTGGAAGAGCACGGCGAGCGGGTTCGCTACCTGCACTCGGACATCGACACCGTGGAGCGCATGGAGATTATCCGCGACCTGCGCCTCGGCGAGTTTGACGTGCTGGTGGGCATCAACCTGCTGCGTGAAGGTTTGGATATGCCGGAAGTCTCGCTGGTGGCGATCCTGGACGCCGATAAAGAAGGCTTCCTGCGCTCTGAACGCTCGCTGATTCAGACCATTGGCCGCGCGGCGCGAAATATCAACGGCAAAGCGATTCTCTACGGCGATAAAATCACCCCGTCGATGGCGAAAGCGATCGGTGAAACCGAGCGCCGCCGTGAGAAGCAGCAGGCGTATAACGAAGAGCACGGCATTGTTCCGCAGGGGCTCAACAAGAAAGTGGTCGATATTCTGGCGCTCGGTCAGAATATCGCGAAAACCAAAACCAAGGGGCGCGGCAAGTCCCGCTCTCCGGTTGAGGCGGATACGGTCGCCCTCACGCCGAAGGCGCTTCAGCAGAAGATTCACGAACTGGAAGGGCAGATGATGCAGCACGCGCAGAACCTGGAGTTCGAAGAGGCGGCGCAAATTCGCGACCAGCTTCATCAGCTGCGCGAGCTGTTTATCGCCGCGTCGTAGCGGAGTTATCGCCGGGCCTTACGGTCTTCGGGGTGATGGACAGGATGTGTTTTTCGTAGGTCGGAAAAGGCGTTAGCCGCCACCCGACAGAAAAGCGAGCACATGCGTCAAAACGAGGTGGCCAGAACGCTTTGGTTATTTATTGCCCCTCTGTCGTGATTTTCCGTGATGCTTAATGTTGGCTTAATCTTGTTTGGCGAAACTATCCTCACTTTACTGAGGATAGCGCCATGCAAAAATTAACCTTCCGCGAATACCTGGCAGTCACCTGCGCGTTTGTTATCGTCGTTGCCTTTTTCCATCAGTGGGTGCTGACGTTCTGACGCGAAGCTTTAGGGAAGAGTACCCAGGCGCGAACGCCGGGTCCGGGCTGACGGTTATGTAAAAAGAACTGCGCGTCGTGCAGCTGGGCGATGCGGGTGACGATGCTTAACCCAAGACCAATACCGCCGTAGCGGCTGTCCATGCGAACGAACGCTTTGCTTAATTCACCGCTTTTCGCCTCATCGATTCCCGGGCCTTCGTCTTCGACCGCCAGAATTGGCGTTGGGCCGGGCGCTATCGACACTTTAATCGTCGACCCCGTCGGGCTATAGCGATGGGCGTTTTCCACCAGATTGCGCAGGATCACCTGCACCAGCGTGGCGTCGCCCGAAACTACCGCTTCACCCTCTTTATCACTGAACACCAGCTTCTGCTGGCGCTGCTGCAGCATCGTCTCGAGCTCGTCCTGCAGCGGCTCGAAAACATCCTCTTTTAGCGCAACCTGCTGATAGCTACCGGCGGAGAATGACTGGCCGACGCGCGCCAGCTGAAGCAGTTGAGTAATGCTGTTGGTCATTTGATCGAGACGCTGTATCAGCGGATCCACGTTAACGCCGTGCACTTTCGCCAGCAGCTCCAGGTGCAGCCGCAGCCCGGCCAGCGGCGTGCGCAGCTCATGGGCGACGTCGGCGGTAAACAGGCGCTCGCGATCGAGGGTTAAATTCAGGCGGGATACCAGCTGATTGATCGCGGTGGTCACTGCGGTCACTTCAGGAACCGATTCTTTCAGCGCGATAGGCTGCAGATTATCCGGGGTACGGCTTTCCAGCTCGAGCTGCAGTCGGGAAAGCGGCCTGGTGATTTTTTTAACCGCCAGCAGGGAAATATACAGCGCCAGGCCAATAATCAGCAGGCTCGGGATCAGCAGGCTGGCTACCGCTTCGCGAACCTCATGCTCAATATGCTTCTGATTGTTATGCCCTTCGATGGCGCTGGCGACCAGCAGCTGTATCTGTTCCTGGCTTTCATGCCACAGCCAGAACACGCTGATCAACTGGCACACCGCCAGGATTGCGCCAATTGTCAGCAGCAGCCGATGACGCATGGTCCAGTTTTCACTGACAAAAAAAGCCATAGCGTTATTCCGTCTCCGCGTTATCAACCAGCATATAGCCAAAGCCCCGGACGGTGCGGATGCGTGATTTGCCGACCTTATCGCGCAGATTATGGATATGCACCTCCAGCGTGTTGGTGGCCGGTTCGTTGTCCCAGCTGTAAATGTCGTTATAGAGAATTTCGCGATGCACCGGGCTGCCCGCCTTCATCATCAGACGAGAAAGCAGGGCGTACTCTTTGGGGGTTAAATCCAGAGACTGCTCGCCGAGCCAGACCAGCCGCCGGGTGACGTTCAGGCGTAAATTGCCGACGGTCAGTTCGTTATCGCCCTGATTATTGTGACGACGCAGCAGGGCGCGAATACGGGCGTTAAGCTCTTCCAGCGCAAACGGCTTAACCAGGTAGTCATCCGCGCCGGTATCCAGGCCGCTGATGCGGTCATCAACGGTATCACGGGCGGTGAGGATCAGCACCGGCTGGCTGAATTTTTCCCGCCGCATACGCGCCAGGAAGTGCAGGCCGTCCTCATCCGGCAGGCCGAGGTCGAGGACCACCAGGCTATAGTGATTGCTGGCCAGAGAGAGCGCGGCTTCGTGGGCGGTTGACACGCCGTCGCAGACGTAGCCCTCGCTTTGCATCGCCAGGATTAATCCCTGTAACAGGAGCGCATCGTCTTCAATGACTAAAATTTTCATCGGCCTGCCTCTCTACATGGCGTTAAAATATCGTCTGTTGCCTGGTACTCGCGGGTGCTGACCCCGAGCAGACCGAGCAGGGTGGAGAAGAGATTATCCTGCGAATACGCTTGCGTTTTCGCTTTCTGCTGCAAGCACTGGCTGGAGACGCCATAGCGCTGTTGATAATCCGCGGACAGCCACAGCAGCATCGGGACGTGTTTTTGCGTCTCCGGCGCGATGGACCACGGCAGCCCGTGCAAATATACCCCATCCTCGCCAAGCGACTCGCCGTGATCCGACAGATACACCAGGCTGGTGGTGAATTTATCCTGCTTTGACTGCAGTAATTTTATCGCTTTGTCGACCACATAATCGACATACAAAATCGTATTGTCGTAGGTATTGGTGAGCTGCTGCTGGGTACAGCTCTGAATTTCGTTGGTATCGCAGGTCGGCGTAAACTGTTTAAACTGTGCCGGATAGCGATTGTAGTAGGTCGGACCGTGGCTGCCGATGGTGTGCAGAACGATAATTCCGTCCTGCTGAAGATTGTCGATATAGCTATCCAGGTTATGGAATAGCACCTCATCGTAGCACTCGCCGTCGATGCACTGGCCGCTCAGCTTGAGATCGGTGACGTTCTGATGCGGCACCCGGTCACAGGCCCCTTTGCAGCCGCCGTCGTTATCATTCCACTGCACCTGAATTCCCGCCCGCTGCAGGATATCCAGCACGCCTTCCTGGTGGTGCGCCAGCTCTTCATCATAGTGGGCGCGTGGCATATTAGAGAACATGCACGGTACGGAAACCGCAGTCGCGGTGCCGCAAGAGGTCGTATCGGGGAAATAGATAACATTATCCTGTTTCAGGCGCGGGTTGGTCTCGCGGGCGTAGCCGTTCAGGGAAAAGTTGGCCGCCCTTGAGGTTTCGCCTAATACCACGATGGTCAGGTTTTTCCGCGGTCCGCTGCGCATCACCGGTTTCTGAACCGCGTCTTCGCCAATTTTGACCAGCGGAAGATTGTCCATTCTGTTATGCGCATACCATGAATTCACCGCCACAATGCTGTTTGACGGGCTCAGGGACTTCACCAGCTCTTTGTTATTGCGAAACAGCGAGGCGTAATCCTTATAAAAAAATGCCGCGACCAGCATAATCAGCAGCGCTGAAACCACGATGCTCGCCAGCCGTATCGCCACGCTGCGCCACAGGGTTGCCGGTTTGCGGATTTTAACCCACCAGGCCGCGACCACCGCCAGAACGCCGGTGAGACCCAGTATCAAGACCATTCTGCCGGAGAGAAGCGCAAAGCTTTCGGCGGGCGTGGTATCGAGGATATTGGTGATCATCGCCCGATCGATAATCACCCCGAAGGTCCAGATAAAATACTGGGCCGAGGCGCTAAGCAAAATAAACAGGCTGATGACGAGGCGGTCAAGCTTCAGGAACGACGCTATCGTGGTGATGATATTCATCACGCTGATGGCCACAATCGGCATACTGAGGAACACCAGCCAGTTGTGCAGACCGTTGACCGGCAGCAGGGTAAACGCCTGGCGATAGAAAGCGATATTCAGCACCAGACCGATATAGCTGGCGAAAAGAATCAAATAGACCGTACGGTTAAGCATTGGCCGGCGTAAAGAAAATAACGACATAGCGAACGTCCACATAAAGAGATGTTCGCTATGCTGCCCGTTTTTTTTTAAGACAACCTTAAGATTTTAAGCCAGCCTGATTGTGTCCCGACAATAAGCCTGCTTTGAGGATTAGCCTAAGGCCTGAATCGCTTTATCCAGCGCGCGGCGTAATAGCTGCCGATCGTGACGATAGGGCACATCGCTGGCGTCAAGGGGCGTCTGAATGACGACCCGATTTTCAATCCCTGCGATATCGGCCTTCGGGCCGACCACCAGCGCGTCAATCACCCGTTTACCGATCTGCTGTTCCATAATGGCGACTCTGTCCGCCAGCGTCAGGCTGGCTGCCGGGCTGTGCTCTTTGCCCAGATTATCGATAAACACCATCGGCGCGGGCGTGCGGCGTAGCGCCTGCGCCATCTCATCGAGCAGCAGAATCGGCATCAGGCTGGTATAGAAGCTGCCGGGGCCAATCAGAATTAAGTCGGCTTCGGCGATGGCTTCTATCGCTTCGCGGGTGGTGGGGACCGGCGGCGAGAGCATAAGCTCGCGCGGCACGCTGGCAAGCTGATCGATATTCACTTCGCCGTAGACTTCGTGCCCTTCGTGGTCAATGGCCATCAGATCGACCGGTTGTTCCGACATCGGGATCAGAAACGCGTCAACCTTAAGGAGATTTCTGATCAAATTGATCGCTTCAAGCGGCCGGACGCTCAGGTGATCCAGCGCCTTAAGCATTAGATTTCCGAGGTTATGCCCGGAAAGTTCGCCGTTGCCGCTAAAACGGTACTCAAACATCGCCGACGCCACGCTGGGTTCAGCGATAAGTTGATTAATACAGTTGCGCATATCGCCCCAGGCGATGCCGCCTTCCGCGCGACGAATGCGTCCCGTAGAGCCGCCGTTATCGGTGGTGGTGACGATGCCGGTAAGGCGTGAACCGAGCGAAGAGAGGGATGACATCACCCGGCCCAGCCCGTGCCCGCCGCCGAGAGCCACAACGCGATCAAGATCGGCGAAAGTACGATTGCGCATAAAAATCCCTTATAACAATTAATCGGGCTCACAGTAACCGATCTACCCCTAAAAGACGATGGGCGGGACCTGACAAACTGACCGACATCAATGCAAAAGCGTGGTTTTTAGCTATTCTGTAGCGAAAATGCGCGATCGTAGCGATATGTAATTGAATATATAACGAAATCGGAAATGGCGAAACCGTTATGAAAGCGCTACTATCGGCATAACCCGTTAACACTCTAGCCTCTGTGCCTGTGTCAAAAGATATGGTGCTTTGGCCGTGACAACTTCGGTTGTCACCAGGGCGTGGAAAGAAATGACCGCGTCTCCCGTATTTGGAAAGGTGTCTATGGCTTCACAGCTTACCGATGCATATGCGCGGAAGTTTTACTATCTGCGCTTATCAATTACCGACGTCTGCAACTTTCGTTGCACCTACTGCCTGCCCGATGGCTATAAGCCCGGCGCCGTCACCAATAAAGGCTTCCTCAGCGTCGATGAGGTCCGTCACGTCACTCGCGCGTTCTCCGCCCTGGGGACGGAAAAGGTGCGCCTGACCGGCGGTGAGCCTTCGCTGCGTCGCGATTTTACCGACATCATCGCCGCCGTGCGGGAAAATCCCTCCATTCGCCAGATTGCGGTCACCACCAACGGCTACCGGCTGGCGCGGGATGTTGAAAGCTGGCGCGATGCCGGGCTGACGGCGATTAACGTCAGCGTGGACAGCCTCGATGCGCGTCAGTTTCACGCCATCACCGGCCAGGACAAGTTTCGTCAGGTGATGGACGGCATCGATGCCGCCTTTGCCGCTGGCTTCGAAAAAGTGAAGGTCAATACCGTGCTGATGCGCGACGTTAACCATCACCAGCTCGACACCTTTCTGGCGTGGATCCAGCCGCGCCGCATTCAGCTGCGTTTTATTGAATTGATGGAAACCGGCGAAGGCAGCGATCTGTTTCGCCGCCATCACATTTCGGGCATGGTGCTGCGCGATGAGTTGCTGCGCCGCGGCTGGATCCATCAGATCCGCCAGCGTAGCGACGGCCCGGCGCAGGTGTTTTGCCATCCGGACTATGCCGGGGAAATCGGCCTGATCATGCCTTATGAAAAAGATTTCTGCGCTACCTGCAACCGCCTGCGCGTCTCTTCCGTGGGTAAATTGCACCTGTGCCTGTTCGGTGAAGGCGGCGTCGACCTGCGCGATCTGCTCGCCGATGAGCGGCAGCAGTCGGCGCTGGAGGCGAGAATTTCCGAGGCGTTAACGCACAAAAAGCAAACTCATTTCCTGCATCAGGGCAACACCGGTATTACGCAGAACCTGTCGTATATCGGTGGATAATTCATTTTAAGGAGCGATCAGATGAGCCAGGCCAGCGCTGAGTTTATCCCGACCCGTATTGCTATTCTCACCGTCTCCAGCCGACGCGGCGAAGAGGACGACACCTCCGGCCACTGGCTGCGCGATGCGGCAGAGGAGGCGGGCCACGTCATCGTCGATAAGGCGATTGTTAAAGAGAACCGCTACGCCATTCGCGCCCAGGTGTCGGCGTGGATTGCCGGCGATGAGGCGCAGGTGGTGCTGATTACCGGCGGCACCGGCTTTACCGACGGCGACCAGGCGCCGGAAGCGCTGCTGCCGCTGTTTGACCGTGAGGTCGAAGGCTTCGGCGAGGTGTTCCGCATGCTCTCCTTCGAAGAGATCGGCACCTCGACCCTGCAGTCCCGCGCCGTTGCCGGGGTCGCCAACCGTACGCTGATTTTTGCGATGCCTGGCTCAACCAAAGCCTGTCGTACCGCATGGGACAATATTATTGCGCCGCAGCTCGATGCGCGTACGCGCCCGTGCAACTTTATCTCTCACCTTAAGAAGTAATTTATGTCACAGCTGACCCATATTAACGCCGCCGGCGAAGCGCGCATGGTCGATGTCTCGGCGAAAGCGGAGACGGTTCGCGAAGCGCGCGCCGAGGCCTATGTTGAGATGCAGGCCACGACGCTGGCGATGATTATCGACGGCAGCCATCACAAAGGCGACGTCTTCGCCACCGCGCGCATCGCCGGGATCCAGGCGGCAAAACGCACCTGGGAGCTTATTCCGCTGTGCCATCCGCTGATGCTGAGCAAAGTCGAAGTCCATCTGCAGGCGCAGCCCGAGCATAACCGGGTGCGCATCGAATCCCTGTGCCGCCTGACCGGGAAAACCGGCGTTGAGATGGAAGCATTGACCGCCGCCTCAGTCGCCGCGCTGACGATTTACGATATGTGCAAAGCGGTACAGAAAGATATGGTGATTGGTCCGGTGCGCCTGCTGGCGAAAAGCGGCGGCAAGTCCGGCGATTTTAAAGTGGAAGATAGCCATGATTAAGGTCCTTTTTTTTGCTCAGGTGCGCGAACTGCTCGGCACCGATTCCCTGACGCTCGATTCGCACGGGCTTTCCACGGTTGAAGCCGTTCGCCAGCAGCTGATCGCCCGCGGCGACCGCTGGGCGCTGGCGCTGGAGGAGGGCAAGCTACTGGCGGCGGTAAACCAGACGCTGACGACGTTTGATCATCCGCTGGCGGCCGGCGATGAAGTGGCGTTTTTCCCGCCGGTCACCGGAGGATAAGATGACGCAGACGCGTATTATCGTTAGCCACGACCGCTTTAAGGTCGGCGACGAATATCCCTGGCTGGCCGAGCGCGATGAAGACGGCGCGGTGGTGACCTTTACCGGCAAGGTTCGCAACCACAACCTTGGCGACAGCGTCAAAGCGCTGACTCTTGAGCACTATCCGGGGATGACCGAAAAATCGCTGGCGGAAATCGTTGAGCTGGCGCGCGAGCGCTGGCCGCTGGGGCGGGTCACGGTGATTCACCGTATCGGCGAAATGTGGCCCGGAGAAGAGATTGTCTTTGTCGGCGTCACCAGCGTCCATCGCGGCAGCGCGTTTGCGGCGGGGGAGTTTATTATGGATTACCTGAAAACCCGCGCGCCGTTCTGGAAGCGCGAAGCGACGCCGGAAGGCGAGCGCTGGGTCGATGCGCGAGATAGCGACCGCAGGGCGGCAGAACGCTGGTAGTGTGGTACGCTTAGAAGATAAATTTCGTTAATCAGGAGACAGTCATGGACAGATATCCTCGTTCCGGGGCGATCGTACAGGGTCGCAGCGGACTTCAAACTTATATGGCGCAGGTGTACGGCTGGATGACGGTCGGGCTACTGCTCACGGCGTTTATCGCGTGGTTTGCGGCCAATACTCCTGCGGTGATGATGTTCGTCTTTTCCAGCAAAATAACCTTTTTCGGCCTGATCATCGCCCAACTGGGGCTGGTATTCGTGCTCTCCGGCATGGTGCAGCGGCTGAGCGCAGGGATGGCGACCACCCTGTTTATGCTCTATTCGGCGCTCACCGGGCTCACGCTTTCCAGCATTTTCATCGTCTATACCTACTCGTCGATCGCCAGTACTTTCGTGGTGGCCGGCGGGATGTTTGGCGCGATGAGCCTTTACGGCTACACCACCAAACGCGATCTGAGCGGCTTCGGCAATATGCTGTTTATGGCGCTGATTGGTATCCTGCTGGCGTCGCTGGTTAACTTCTGGCTGAAGAGCGAAGCGCTGATGTGGGCAGTGACCTACATCGGGGTGATCGTATTTGTCGGCCTGACCGCCTATGACACCCAGAAGCTGAAAAACATCGGCGAGCAGATTGACGTTCGCGATGCGTCAACGCTGCGCAAATACTCGATTCTTGGGGCGCTGACGCTGTATCTGGACTTTATCAACCTGTTCCTGATGCTGCTGCGCATTTTCGGCAACCGTCGTTAACTCGTTCCCGGGTGGCGGCGCGATGCGCCTTATCCGCGCTACCGGCTCGCAGACAGCGGTGAACTTGTGGCCCGGTCAGCGAAGCGCCACCGGGAAAGTTCATCAACGGAAAAGTGGATAAAATAGCGGCAGATATCCACGATATCGACCCAATCGCAGCCCCGGTCAGCATCCGCGACCGGGGCTTTTTTTACTCTTCTCCCGCCAGCTTGCGCTGGTTTTTCTCCCGCAGATGCTTCGCCCGGCTCTCCAGAATTAAGTAGCCGATGGTCGCCAGCAGCAGCGGCAGGAAGTAGTACAGCGCGCGGTAGGCGAGCAGGGCGGCGATAATCGCGCCGCGCGAAATCTCTTCTCCGGAAAGCATGGCGATAAACACCGCCTCAAGCACGCCAATGCCTGCCGGAATATGCACGATAACCCCCGCAATGCTGCTCACCAGCAGTACCCCGAGCACGAGAAAATAGTCCACCTGAGGCCCCAATAGTAGCCAGATAATCGCCCCCATCGCCATCCAGTTCAGGCTGGAAACCGCCATCTGCAATATCGCGAAGCGCCAGGAAGGCAGAACCAGCCGCTGGCCTTTTATCGTCAGATGGCGCTTTTTAGCAAAGGCGCAGCCCCACAGGTAAAACGCGGAAATCAGCAGCAAAACGACGCCCAGAATTTGCAGCGACGGCTGGCTGATATACCAGCGCTCGGGAACCTTCACCATGCCGGAGCTAAAAATAATGCCGCCGAGCAGGATATACCCCAGCCAGTTGGTGGTAATGCTCAGGGAGAAGATACGGGTAATGGTCGCCCCGCTCAGCCCCAGACGCGAGTAGAGCCGATAGCGCATACCAATGCCGCCTACCCAGGTGCTGAGCGTCAGATTAAAGGCGTAGCAGATAAACGACACCAGCATCACCTGGCGTTTAGCCAGCTTGTGGCCGCAGTAGGCGCGCCCCAGCAGATCGTAGCAGCCATAGATCAGGTAGCTGGCGATAACCAACCCGATGGCGCTGAGCAGCGCCGTACGGTTGTAATCGCGAATCACTTTCCACACGTCCTGCCAGTCAATTTTCTGGGCGTAGACCACCAGCAGAACGACGACGGCGATAAAAAAGAGCACCGTCAGGATTTTTTTCGCCATCCGCCAGCGAGGGTGAGATTTCGCCATCAGGATTTCACCTCCTGATTTTCCGGGTCTACGCGATCCTGAGTTTCAATTTCTGGCTGTACCGGGGGCTGAACCCGCGACAGCAGTGGCGTATGGGCCGGTAGCCATCCGACCCAGGCAGGGAAGTGGCGCAGGAAGTGGAACGCCAGCACGCTAATGCCGAGCCGCCACCAGGTGCGTTTCGACAAAATGCGCTTATCGACCTCGCGGCAGTCGTTAAGGATTAAGCCATTGAGATTATCGCGCAGCGTCTGGTTAAATTCGCGGTCGTGAATCACCAGGTTGGCTTCCAGATTCAGCGACAGGCTGAGCGGGTCGAGGTTGCTGGAACCGACGGTGGCCCAGTGGTCGTCCGCCAGCGCCACTTTGCCGTGCAGCGGACGGCGGCGGTATTCGAAAATCTGCACGCCGCCTTTCACCAGATAGTGATAGAGCAGGCGCGCGCCGAATTTGACAATCGGAATATCCGGTTCGCCCTGCACGATAAGCTTGACGCGCACGCCGCGGCGGGCCGCGTTGCGCATGGCGTGCAGCAGGCGATAGCCGGGGAAAAAGTAGGCGTTGGCGATAATCACTTCCCGGCGGGCGGTGGTCAGCATTTTCAGATAGTGACGCTCAATATCGTCGCGATGATCCTGATTATCCCGCCAGATAAACAGCGCCTGGGCCTCGCCGGGGTTGCGGTTGATTTCAGGCTTATGCCGACGCCGCTGCCACCAGCGGCGGGTCGCCTCATTGGTAGGCAGGTTTTCCAGTTCAAATTGCAGGATATCGAGCACCACCGGCCCTTCAACCTGCACGGCATAATCCTGTTTGGCTTCCGGGCCGTAATCGGTCATATGCTCGGCGGAGTAGTTAATTCCGCCGACGAAGGCGGTAACGTCGTCGATCACCACGATTTTACGATGCATGCGGCGAAACAAATTGGTGCGCATACCGAGCAGTCGCGGGCGCGGGTCGTAGTAGCGAAAAATCACGCCAGCCGACGTCAGCTCCCCCACAAAGCTTTCGCTTAAATCCGGCGAGCCGTAGCCGTCCAGTAATACCTCGACGCGCACGCCGCGCTGGGCCGCTTTTAACAGAACGGCATGGAGCTGTTTGCCGACGTCATCTTCAAACCAGATAAAGGATTCGAGGATCACCCGCTGCTGCGCGCGACCAATGGCGGCAAACAGCGCCGGATAATAGTTATCGCCATTTTCTAATAGCCGAATGCGGTTTCCTTCCTGCCAGCTGCATTTCACAGATGTATCTCCACGCTAAGCGGTGCATGATCGGACAAATGACGCCACTGTTTTAACGCCAGCGTTTTAGGCTGGCTGGCATGGGCGTTTTTTACGTAGATGCGGTCGAGGCGCAGCAGGGGGAAGCTGACCGGGAAAGTCCGCGCCGGACGCCCTCTGGCGCGGGTAAAAATCTCCTCCAGCCCGGCCTGGGCTTTAAGCTGCCGGTTAGCCTGCTGCCGCCAGTCGTTAAAATCACCGGCCACCACCACCGGTTCGCCCGCGGGTAAACCGTTCACCCACTCCGCCAGCATCGTCAGCTGGGCCTGGCGTTGATGAGCGCGCAGCCCCAGGTGCACGCAGAATAAATGGATAGCGATTCCGCTTTCCGGCGGCACGATGCGGCAGTAGAGCAGGCCGCGCTTTTCGCTGTTGCCCACCGAAACATCGAGATTTTGATAATGTTCAATGGGAAAACGAGAAAGCACCGCGTTGCCGTGATGTCCTTCCGGGTAAACGGCGTTGCGGCCGTAGGCGTAATCGCTCCACATGGTATCGGCGAGAAACTCATAGTGGGTGGTATCCGGCCAGTTTTCGATATGCAGCGGATGAATTTCGTGCGCCCCCATCACCTCCTGCAGGCAAACAATGTCGGCGCTGACGCTGCGCACCGCTTCGCGTAATTCGGGCAAAATAAAGCGGCGATTGAACGCAGTAAAGCCTTTATGGGTGTTAATTGTCAGCACGTTTAACGAAAATCGCGGCATTTGTTCGTCCTTATTTCTCTGGGCAATGTCACTTTCCTGTAGGAAATAGTGTAGTAGAGGTCACAAAAAGATGCGGTGATACGGAATTTTCCGTAAAGTGCGGTACTCTGAGTAGCAGAGAAAAATCCTTCAGGAGAGAAGCCATGAAGTGGCAACAACGTGTACGCGTCGCAACGGGTCTTAGTTGCTGGCAGATTATGTTGCATCTACTGGTCGTGGCAGTACTGGTGATGGGTTGGATGAGCGGCGCGCTGGTGCGCGTCGGATTAGGTTTGTGCGTGCTGTACGGCGTCACGTTAGTGTCGATGCTGTTTTTGCAGCGCCATCACGATGAGCGCTGGCGCGACGTCGGTGATTTCCTTGAGGAACTCACCACCACCTGGTACTTCGGCACCGCGGTGATCGTGCTGTGGCTGCTGTCGCGCGTACTGCACAATAACCTGCTGCTGGCCCTCGCCGGGCTGGCGATACTGGCCGGTCCGGCGGTGGTATCACTGCTGGCGAAAGATAAAAAACTACGCGATCTTTCTTCGGAACATCGCATACGCCGCTGAGCCGGTGGTGGCCGCTATGACCAGTAGCGGCCACAAACTCCCCCACACGATTGCCAGACTCGCATCCTTCAGATAGATCTGCTTGGTGATATCGGTGAAATGACGAATCGGGTTTACCCACGTCAGGTTCTGTAGCCATACCGGCATATTCTCCACCGGCGAAACGTAGCCGGAGAGCAAAATCGCCGGCATCATAAAGACGAATACGCCGATAAACGCCTGCTGCTGCGTGGAGCACAGCGACGAAATCAACAGGCCGAATCCTACCAGCGACAGGCCGTAAACGATCATCGTGAAGTAAAACAGCAGCAATGAGCCGGCAAACGGAATTTGATAGGCCCAGATGCCAATCCCCAGCACGATGGTTGCCTGCAGGGTGGCGACGATCAGCGCCGGGACCGCTTTACCGATAAAGATTTGCCAGGTTGCCAGCGGCGACACCAGCAGCTGGTCGAGCGTGCCCTGTTCGCGCTCGCGGGCAACGGAGAGCGAGGTGACGATCATGACGCCGATGGTGGTGATCATGGCGATCAGCGACGGCACCACGAACCATTTGTAATCGAGATTCGGGTTATACCAGTTGCGCACCACCAGCTCGCTATTGTTCGGTTTGGCTTTACCTTCCAGCAGGTCCTGCTGATAGCTTTTGACGATCTGCTGGAGATAGTTTGCGGCAATTTGCGCGCTGTTAGAGTTGCGCCCGTCCAGCAAAAGCTGGAGCGGGGCGGTCTGGTTGGTGTCGAGGTTGCGCGAAAAATCTGCCGGGAAACGCACGACCAACAGCGCTTTTTGTTCATCGATGGTGGGTCGTACTTCCTGCGGGCTTTTCAGTAGCAGAACGTGGGTGAAGGCTTTGGCGCGGGCGAAGCGCTGGGTCAGCTCCACGGCGTGCTTGCCGTTGTCTTCGTTATAGATGGCGATGGTGGCGTTCGTTACCTCCAGCGTGGCGGCAAAGGGGAACAGCAGTACCTGGATCAGTACCGGCATAATCAAAATCGCCCGCGTCTGCGGTTCGCGCAACAGCGACTGCAGCTCTTTGCGGATTAACGTCCATAAGCGATGAAACATCGTATATTCTCTCTTTGTGATCCCCGGATTGCGCTGCGCTTATCCGGGCTACCTAATCTGGCAGAAACGGTAGCCCGGGTAAGGCGTTCACGCCGCGACCCGGGGAGCGGGCGCAGACAAATTAATCCAGACGCCGTTTGGTTTTCAGCCACGTCAGGCCGATAAACATTACCGCCGAGGCGATTAAAAACATCACGTTCACCAGCAGCACCACCGGGATATTGCCCGCCAGAAACAGGCTTTGCAGGGTACTAACAAAATAGCGCGCCGGGATCACGTAGGTCACCGCGCGGATTATCGCCGGCATGCTGTCGATCTGAAAAATAAACCCGGACAGCATAATTGACGGCAGAAACGCGGCGTTCAGCGCCACCTGCGCGGCGTTAAACTGGTTGCGGGTAATGGTGGAAATCAGCAGCCCCATTCCCAGGGTGCTCAACAAAAACAGGCTGGTGATAAAAAACAGAATTACCAGCGAACCGCGAAACGGCACGCCGAGAATAAACACCGCCACCAGCATACACAGCAGCATCGCCAGCATGCCGAGGAAATAGTAGGGGATCAGCTTGCACAGCAGCAGTTCGGCGCGGGTAATCTCGGTCGACAGCAGCGCCTCCATGGTGCCGCGCTCCCACTCGCGGGCCACCACCAGCGAGGTCAGGATCGCGCCGACCACCGTCATAATGATGGTAATCGCGCCGGGGATAATAAAATGCTGGCTGATGGCGGCCGGGTTAAACCAGTAGCGCGTCTGCACGTCGATAAGCGGCTCGAAGGTTTCGCCGCGATCTTCCGCCCGCTGCTGCTGCCAGATTTGCCAGATGCCTTCGACGTAGCCCTGGGCGAAGTTAGCGGTATTCGGTTCGCTGCCGTCGGTGATGAGCTGGATCGGCGCATCGTCGCCGGGGCGGGCCATCTTGCGGTCGAAATCTACCGGAATGGTTACCAGCGCGCGAATGCGTCCCGCCTGCATCATCTGCACCAGTTGCTGGCGGTTATCGCTGACGGTGGCGTCGATATAGGGGGAGCCGGTCATGGTATGGACAAAATCCAGCGCCTCTTCGCTTTGCTGCTCCAGCAGCACGCCCACCCGCAGCTTGCTGGAGTCGAGGTTAATCCCGTAGCCAAAGATAAACAGCAGCAGCAGGGGGATGACCACCGCAATCAGCCAGCTGCTGGGGTCGCGGACAATCTGCCGCGTTTCTTTCACGCACAGGGCGCGTACGCGCCGCCACGATAGCCATTTAGCGCTCACCGGCGTTCTCCTTGTCCCAATCGTGGATGAGGGTAATAAATGCCTGCTCCATCGTCGGGTCAGGCTGTTTATCATCCGCTGCCAGCGCCTTCAAATCGTCCGGCGTGCCGCTGGCGATCAGCTTGCCGTGATAGACCAGGCCGATACGATCGCAATACTCCGCTTCATCCATAAAGTGGGTGGTGACCATCACCGTCACGCCTTTATCCACCATGCTGTTGATATGCAGCCAGAATTCGCGGCGGGTGAGGGGATCGACCCCGGATGTGGGTTCATCAAGAAACAGGATATCCGGCTCGTGCATTAGCGAGCAGGCCAGCGCCAGGCGCTGCTTATAGCCGAGCGGCAGATCGTCGGCGGCCTGCCGGGCGATGCTTTTCAGGCCAAACGCCTCGCTCATGCTGGCGATTTTGTCGTTCTGCTCCCGCCCGCGCAGGCCGTACACGCCGGAGAAGAAGCGCAGGTTCTGCTCGACGGAAAGGTTGCCGTAGAGCGAGAACTTCTGCGCCATATAGCCCAGATGCTGACGCGCCTTGCCGGAGCTGACTTTCAGGTCCATGCCCAGCACCAGCGCTTTACCGGAGGTGGGGACCAGCAGGCCGCACATCATCTTAAAGGTAGTGGACTTGCCCGCGCCGTTAGGCCCGAGGAGGCCGAATATCTCCCCGCGCTTGACCTGGAAATCAACGTGGTCGGTGGCGGCAAAATCGCCGAATTTCTTGGTCAGGGTCTGCGCTTCAATCACCGTGTCCTCATGGGAGCCTTCCACGGTGTGGATAATGTTGCCCAGCGGTGATTCGGCGGTCCCGGCGCCCCCCAGCAGGTCGATAAAGGCGTCCTCGAAGCGCGGCGCGGTTTCGGCGACCTCGAGCGGCGGCATATCAGTAGCGTTCTGGACTTCACTGATGCTGGCCTCTTTTTTAAGGATCAGGCGTACCGATTTCCCCTGAATCACGCCATCGCTCACCTGCGGCAGCTTCAGCGTCCGCTGGAGGAGGCGGCGATTATTCTCCTCGCCGCTGGAAATCAAAAAGCTGCGTCCGGCCATGGTCTGCGTCAGCTCTTTTGGCGCCCCCTGATAGAGCAGCTGGCCCTCGTTCATCAACAGCACGTCCCGGCACTGCTCGGCCTCATCAAGATAAGAGGTGCTCCAGAGGATCAGCATTCCGTCGCCCGCCAGTTCATGCACCATTTGCCACAGTTCGCGGCGCGAGATGGGGTCGACGCCGACGCCGGGTTCATCAAGCAGCAGGACTTTCGGTTCGCCGACCAGGGTGCAGGCCAGACCAAGTTTCTGCTTCATGCCGCCGGAAAGCTTGCCCGCCAGCCGGCTGGTAAAGGGGCCGAGGGAGGTAAATTCCAGCAGCCTGGCGAAGGTTTTTTCCCGCGCCTCGCCGGTCACGCTGCGCAGATCGGCGTAGAGCGTCAGGTTTTCCATCACCGTCAGATCTTCATACAGGCCGAATTTCTGCGGCATATAGCCGAGCACCGCGTGCAGGGCGCTATCGTCGGCAATCGGGTCGTAGCCGATGACCGTTGCGCTGCCTGCGTCGGGCTTCAGCAGCCCGGCGAGCATGCGCATCAGGGTGGTTTTTCCCGCGCCGTCAGGGCCCACCAGACCGGTTACATAGCCGGAGTGAATGGTGCAGTCCAGCGGCGCGACGGCCGGGCGGTCCATGCCGGCAAAGCGCCGGGTCAGGCCGCTCAGCGTAATGACGTCCTCGCTCATTGGCCGTTTCCGTGACTGAAGGTGACGGTGACAGGCATCCCCTGGCGCAGCGCGTCGTCGGCATCGGTGACCACAATACGCAGGCGATAAACCAGATCGGTGCGCAGATCCGGCGTCTCCACGGTTTTCGGCGTGAATTCAGCGGTAGGGGAAACGAAGCCGATTTTGCCGCGGTAGGGTTTATCCGGGCGACTATCGGTGTAAAGCAGCACTTCGCGACCCGGCTGGGCCTGGCCGAGGTTTTTTTCATCGATATAGGCGCGTACCCACACCGGATGGGTTAACGAGAGCGTCATCACCGTGCCGCCGGCGCTGAGCATGCTGCCCGGCTCGACGGCGCGAGTCATCAGCGTTCCGTCGGACGGCGAGGTCAACGTGGTATCGTGCAGATCCAGCTTCGCCTGCGCCAGCGCGGCCTGCGCCTGCTCAAGGCTGGCTTTGGCCTGGGCGATTTCCTGCGGACGATTTCCCGCGCGATACTGGCGCAGCTTATCCTGCGCGGACTTCAGCGTCGCCTGGGCCTGATCGCGCGAGGAGCGGGCGTTTTCCAGGTCGTTAGCGGAGATGGCGCTGCTTTTGCGCAGCCCCAGCTGGCGTTGGTAAAAGTTCTGCGCGTAGTCGTAAGCCGCCTGCGCCTGGTTGACCGCGGCGGCGGCCTGGGCAATCTCTTCCGAACGATACCCCGCCATCATCAGGTCGTACTGCGCCCGGGCGGTGGACACGTTGGCCTGCGCCTGTTGGAGGGCGTTTTCGTACGGCGCGCGATCCAGCTCGCCCAGGGTCTGCCCGGCTTTAATCGCATCGCCCTCGTCGACGCTGAGCGACGCCAGCCGCCCGCCCACGCGGAAGCTGAGGTTGACGGTACGAATATCCACGTTGCCATATAGCGTGAGCGTTTTCTGCTGGCTGCTCTGGTACCACCACCAGCCTCCGCCAAGGACAGCGACCAGCAGGAGAAGCAGCACAACGATGATGAGCGGTTTTTTCATGACTCCAGACTCCTTTGCGATAATCCTTCCAGAACGAAATCAATATGGCAGGTGATAACCTCAATAATTTGTGCGGTTTTGTCCCGATCGAACTCGGCCCAGCCCGCGCGCCGCAGCACCGTTTCCCGCCCAAGGCGAAAAGCGAGCACTTCGCCCAGCAGCGCGTGGGTGTGAAGCACCATTTGCGTGCTGTCGGCGTTAAGGCCGGTATAGGCGGCGATTAAACGGGTCAGGTAGCAGTGTAGTGGAGCAATCACCTGATCGTGGATGAGCCGGTAGGCCGGCGTCGGCGACAACTGCTCGCGGGAGATGAATTTGCTCAAATTGACGGTGTCGTCCTGGGTCAGCAGCAGGATCATGTTCTGGCAGGCGCCAAGTATCAGGCTGCGCATCGCAGTTTTATCCGGCACAGGCTCAGTGAACAGCGCTTCCGCCGCCTGTGCGTGGGGGCGGAAATTGTGTTCGATAAAATCAGCGATCCACTGGGCGCAGGCGAGGTAGAGATCGTCTTTGGAACCAAAATAGTAGGTAATGGCGGCGATATTTTGCCCGGCCTGAGCGGCGATATCGCGGGTCGTGGCGTGCAGGCCGTATTCGCCAAACTGGGCGATTGCGGCGGCGATAAGCTGGCTTTTCGCCTGCTCGCCCTTGCTGGTAATGGGAGTTGTCGTCATCGCGCTGGAAAAGTTAATCAATCGATTGATTAACTCTAGGCGCAGGTTTGCAGTTTGTCCACCGTTTGCTGCTAGATATGAAATCCTTCGTGGCTTAGCTCTTCGGCAACCCAGTTAAAGAAGATCTTCACTTTCTCTTTTTGCTCATTCGGGTGCGGTAAAACGAAGTGATGGGCATTCACCGGCATACTGACGTCGCGGCTAAAGACGGGTTCCAGGTGACGTTGACGAACGCTCTGCCCGGCCAGCAAATTACTCTCAAGAATAATCCCCATCCCCATGCGCGCGGCCTCGATACTCATATAGGAGCGGTCAAAATTAAAAATAAAGTTTTTATTCCAGCCGCGAACCTTATGCCAGGACAGCCAGTTGCTCCAGCCGATCAGCGTGCTATCGGAATGAATAAGATCGCAGGCCAACAAATCTTCAATGGACTGAACGTCGCGTCCGGCTAAATAAGTCGATGAGGTGAAGGGGAGCATGCGTTCGTTTTTTATGGTCTTGACCACCAGGGTCGGCCACTGTGAGAGCCCGTGGCGAATATCAATATCGATATTATCGCGGGAGAACTGAATGCTTTCATAAGAACAGGTCAGGCTAATTTTAAGCTCCGGCCAGGCCTGGCGAAACTTATGAAGTCGGGGCATCAACCACAATAAGCCAAAGCTCGGCGCTGAATGAATCCGTAAATAATCCTGGTGGATATCATTAATCACCTGGTTAGTGGCCTGGCCAATAATATTTAAGGCTCCGGAAACTTCTTTAAGATATTTTTCACCAATGGTGGTTAAGACCATTCCTTTACTGCTGCGGGAAAATATCTTCTTTCCCAGATACTGTTCCAGGCTGGCTATCTGATGACTGACTGCGGAAGCTGTAATATTGAGATTCTCCGCTGCCAGGTTCAGGCTGCCGGTATCGGCCACTTCAATAAATGCCTGAATATTGCGTAAGGATGGCATCGGCAAGCTTTTATTTGGCAGCGGCTGGTTCATGATTTCCTCCGGTGAGTGGAATAATGCAGGGTGATTTGTTTACTCAAAAAACAGTACATCCAGCGGTTATCCCAGAAAATGAGGGTCAGGATAGCATAGCCGGGAAATAAGATATGGCGTAATCCGTGATGAACTTAACAGTTTTAAATATGAAGCCCTCGGAAAAATAATTGACAGGAATTTGAATGCAGTCACGAAGCAAATTTTTCTCACGCGTAATTGAGCTTTTTTGAATACCCTTTCTTTTTGGGATTGTTATATTGCAACCACAGGCCTGATAACAGGGCGCGATGCGGTAAGGTTCGCGACAAAAAGCATAAAAAATACAGAGGATACCCTATGTCACGTATAGATACTGTGGTCTGTACTGACGCCAGGAAAACAAAATATCGTTTTGTGGTTTTGACGATGATTTTCCTGGTGTATGCCATAAATTACGCCGACAGAACGAATATCGGCGCGGTATTGCCGTTCATTATTGATGAGTTTCATATCAACAACTTTGAAGCCGGGGCCATCGCCAGCATGTTTTTCCTGGGCTATGCGGTCAGCCAGATCCCGGCCGGCTTTTTCATTGCCAAACGCGGCACGCGAGGGCTGGTCGCGCTGTCGATTTTCGGTTTTTCCGCTTTTACCTGGCTAATGGGCACCGTGAGCTCGGTGTTTGGCCTGAAGATGGTGCGGCTGGGGCTGGGGCTTAGCGAAGGGCCATGTCCGGTAGGCCTGGCTTCGACCATTAATAACTGGTTCCCGCCGAAAGAGAAAGCCACGGCAACGGGCGTCTACATCGCCGCCACCATGTTTGCGCCGATCATCGTACCGCCGCTGGCGGTATGGATCGCGGTAACCTGGGGCTGGCGATGGGTCTTTTTCTCCTTTGCGATACCGGGAATTGTGGCGGCGGTGGCGTGGTACCTGTTGGTTAAGTCAACACCCGCAGAGAGCGGATTTGTTTCGCAAAGCGAACTGGAAGAGATTAACGCCGGGCGTGAAAGCGATAAAAACGCCGTACGGCAAAATATATTAATTGCCGATCGCTTTATCTGGCTGGATAAATTTATTCGGGTGAAAAAGCTTACCCCTATTGATACGGCGAAAGGATTATTTACCTCGAAAAATATTCTTGGCGACTGTCTGGCTTATTTTATGATGGTTAGCGTGCTGTACGGATTATTAACGTGGATCCCGCTTTATTTGGTTAAAGAGCGCGGTTTTGATGTAATGAGCATGGGCTTCGTGGCAAGTATGCCGTGTATTGGCGGTTTTATAGGTGCGATTGGCGGTGGATGGATTTCGGATAAGGTATTAGGCCGGCGACGTAAACCGACAATGATGTTTACCGCGATTTCCACCGTGGTCATGATGCTCATTATGCTAAATATTCCCGCGAGCACCTGGGCGGTCTGTGTCGGATTATTCTTCGTCGGTTTATGTTTGAATATTGGCTGGCCGGCCTTTACCGCCTACGGTATGGCCGTTTCGGATAATAAAACCTATCCGATCGCCTCTTCTATTATCAATAGCGGCGGTAACCTCGGCGGATTTGTTGCCCCGATGGCTGCGGGCTTTTTACTCGATCAAACCGGCAGCTTTAATTCGGTATTCACCTATTTTGGTATCTGCGCCGCAATAGGTCTGGTGGTGATTCTCTTTCTCGATGAGCCACAATAACGGAAATATATCCTGTTAATTAATATGCGTCATGTCATGGAGTGAAAATATGTTATTAAAAGATAAAGTCGCCATTATTACCGGCGCGGCCTCGGCACGCGGTTTGGGTTTTGCCACCGCCAAATTATTTGCTGAAAACGGCGCCAGCGTGGTCATTCTCGACCTCAATGGCGAAGCCAGCAAAGCGGCGGCCGCGGCCTTAGGCGAAGGCCATCTTGGCCTTGCGGCGAACGTTGCCGATGAAGTTCAGGTTCAGGCGGCGATGGAACAGATTCTGGCGAAATATGGCCGGGTCGATGTGCTGGTGAATAATGCCGGGATTACTCAGCCGCTGAAGCTGATGGATATTAAGCGCGCCAACTACGACGCGGTGCTGGACGTCAGCCTGCGCGGCACGCTGCTGATGTCGCAGGCGGTTATTCCGACGATGCGGGCGCAAAAATCGGGCAGCATCGTCTGTATCTCTTCGGTTTCCGCCCAGCGCGGCGGCGGTATCTTCGGCGGCCCGCACTACAGCGCGGCGAAAGCCGGGGTGCTCGGCCTGGCGCGGGCGATGGCGCGCGAGCTTGGTCCGGATAACGTCCGCGTTAACTGCATTACCCCGGGGCTGATTCAGACCGATATCACCGCCGGTAAGCTGACCGACGACATGACGGCCAATATCCTTGCCGGGATCCCGATGAACCGCCTTGGCGATGCGGTGGATATCGCGCGCGCCGCCCTGTTCCTCGGCAGCGATCTCTCTTCCTACTCGACCGGTATCACCCTGGACGTGAACGGCGGCATGTTAATCCACTAAGCGAGGCAAGCAGATGAAAATCACGGAATCACAAAAAGTTGCCGCGGCGGCGTGGCGTATCCGCCGCTATGCCCTGCAAATGGGCGAGGTTCAGGGACAGGGCTACATCGGCCAGGCGTTAGGCTATGCGGATGTGCTGGCCACCGCGTTCAGCCACGCGATGCGCTACCGCCCGGAAGAACCGGAGTGGGAAGGACGCGACCGCTTCCTGCTCTCGCACGGCCATTACGCCATCGCCTATTATGCGGCGCTGCTGGAAGCGGAAATTATCCCGCAAGAGGAGCTGGAGACCTACGGCTCCGACGACAGCCGTCTGCCGATGTCGGGTATGGCAACCTATACGCCGGGGATGGAGATGTCAGGCGGCTCGCTGGGGCAGGGGCTCTCCATTGCCGTCGGGATGGCGCTCGGCCTGCGGCAGAAGCGCAGCGCATCCTGGGTTTATAACTCCATGTCGGATGGGGAGCTGGACGAAGGGTCGACCTGGGAAGCGGCGATGTCGGCGGCCCACTACGGCCTGACGAACCTGATAAATATCGTTGATGTGAACAAACAGCAGGCGGACGGCGATTCGCGCAAAATCCTCGGCTTTGAGCCGCTGCATGAAAAATGGTCCGCCTTCGGCTGGTACGTGCAGCGCGTGGACGGCAACGATCTGGCGGCGGTGATTACCGCCTTCGACAACGCGAAAAATCATGCGGGCAACCAGCCGCGGGTCATTTTATGCGACACGCTGATGGGCAAAGGGGTGCGGTTCCTGGAAACCCGCGATAAGAACCATTTTATCCGCGTCGATGCCGACGAATGGCAAAAGGCGATTGCGGTGCTGGACGCCAACAAACCGGAAGGAGTGCTGTAATGAGCCAGAGTAAACCACGTTTAAAGACGTCGGCGATGATCGCCTCTATTGCTGATGAAGGCCAGGCGGCCGTTTCCGCCCCGTTTGGCGTCGCCCTATCGAAGCTGGCGGCGCAGCGCCCGGAAATCGTCGGGATGACCGCGGATCTGTCAAAGTATACCGATCTGCATATCTTCGCCCAGGCCTTCCCGGATCGCTTCTTCCAGATGGGGATGGCGGAGCAGCTGCTGATGGGGGCCGCCGGGGGAATGGCGAAGGAGGGATTTATTCCCTTCGCCACCACCTATGCCGCTTTTGCTACCCGCCGCGCCTATGATTTTATCCATCAGGTTATCGCCGAAGAGCATCTGAACGTGAAGATCTGCGCGGCGCTGCCGGGTCTGACCACCGGCTACGGGCCGAGCCATCAGGCAACGGAAGATCTGGCGATTATGCGCGGCATCCCCGGGATGGTCATCGTCGATCCCTGCGATGCGCTGGAGATAGAACAGGCGGTACCGGCGATTGCCGACCACAGCGGTCCGGTGTATATGCGTCTGCTGCGCGGTAAGGTGCCGCTGGTGCTCGATAAATATGATTATCAGTTTGAGCTGGGCAAGGCGAAGCTGCTGGAGGACGGTAATGATGTGCTGATCATCTCTTCCGGGCTGATGACCATGCGCGCCCTGGAAGCGGTTGCAAAACTGCGGGCCGATAATATCAGCGCGGCGGTACTGCACGTACCCACCATCAAACCGCTCGATGAAAAAGCGATCGTTGCGCAGGCGTCGAGGCCCGGTCGTCTGGTGGTGACCGCGGAAAACCACACGTCGGTTGGCGGGTTAGGGGAGGCGGTTGCCGCGCTGCTGATGCGCAAAGGCGTGCGCTGCGAACTGGATACCGTCGGTTTGCCCGACGAATTCCTGCTGGCCGGAGCGCTTCCGACGCTGCACGACCGCTACGGCATTTCCACCGCGAAGATGGTCGAAAAAATTAAGTATCGCCTGCGTTAGTTGTTGTCGCCGCCGCGTTCTGCGGCGGCGCTTGTTTATCGCCAGGACCGGGAGCAGTGGTTTGTTAGCCAGAGGATTCTTTTCGGCAGATTTTATGCGGTTCATCACAAAATCTGCTAGACTGCGCAGCTTCATGGCATTGTGGTTTTTGCCATCTCTTTCGCAATAATCTCCCTGAAAACTACGCCTGTGACGGGCCGGGGCGGTTCGGAGTTGTTATGTCTTTTGATTCCCTTGGCCTGAATCCTGAAATCCTGCGCGCCGTCGCTGAGCAGGGCTACGTTGAGCCAACCCCTATTCAGCAGCAGGCCATCCCGGCGGTATTACAGGGTCGCGATCTGATGGCCAGCGCCCAGACCGGTACTGGTAAAACGGCGGGATTTACGCTGCCGCTGCTTCAGCACCTGGTCCAGAAAGAACCGCACGCTAAAGGCCGTCGTCCGGTGCGCGCGCTGATCCTGACCCCCACGCGCGAGCTGGCGGCGCAGATTGGCGAGAACGTGCGGGATTACAGCAAATACCTTAACGTTCGTTCGCTGGTGGTGTTCGGCGGCGTGAGCATTAACCCGCAGATGATGAAGCTGCGCAGCGGCGTCGATATCCTGGTGGCAACGCCCGGTCGCCTGCTGGATCTTGAACATCAGAACGCCGTGAGCCTGGACAAAGTTGAAGTGCTGGTGCTGGATGAAGCCGACCGTATGCTGGATATGGGCTTTATTCACGATATTCGCCGGGTACTGGCGAAGCTGCCGGCAAAGCGCCAGAACCTGCTGTTCTCCGCAACCTTCTCCGACGAGATTAAATCGCTGGCGGAAAAGCTGCTGCATAATCCGCTGGAAATTGAAGTCGCTCGCCGCAACACCGCTTCAGAACAGGTGAGCCAGCTGGTGCATTTTGTCGACAAAAAGCGCAAGCGCGAGCTGCTGTCGCAGATGATCGGCGAAGGCAACTGGCAGCAGGTGCTGGTCTTTACCCGCACCAAGCACGGCGCTAACCATCTGGCGGAGCAGCTTAATAAAGACGGCATCCGCAGCGCCGCCATTCACGGCAACAAGAGCCAGGGCGCGCGTACCCGCGCGTTGGCTGACTTTAAATCCGGCGGCATTCGCGTGCTGGTGGCGACCGATATCGCCGCGCGCGGTCTGGACATTGAAGAGCTGCCGCACGTGGTGAACTACGAGCTGCCAAACGTACCGGAAGACTATGTGCACCGTATTGGTCGTACCGGGCGCGCCGCGGCAACGGGTGAAGCGCTGTCGCTGGTCTGCGTGGATGAACATAAGCTGCTGCATGATATCGAACGCTTGCTGAAAAAAGAGATCCCGCGTATCGCCCTTGCGGGCTATGAGCCGGATCCGTCGATCAAAGCCGAGCCGATTCAGAACGGTCGTCAGCAGCAGCGCGGCGGCGGCCGTGGTGGCCAAAGCCAGGGCCGCGGCGGCCAGGGACAAGGTCGCGGTCAGCAGTCCGCGCCGCGTCGTACCGATGGCGAAGCGCCGAAAGCGCGAACTCAGGACGGTAAACCTCCTCGCCGTCGTCGCCCGCGCAAACCCGCGGCGGCTGAGTAACCCTATCCCGTCACTCCTGCGGGCATAGCCGCGAACGCGCGGCCATGCCCCGGATGGGTTATCCGGGTAAGGCTCCTTGCCCGGCATGCTCTTCGCTCACGTTGAACCTCGAGCGAGATTCCAGTTTGCTCAGAAAGACATTCCTCCCGATGGCGAAAAAATGGCACAATAGTGGCTGTTTATACAGTATTCAGGTTTTCTCATGGCTTTGACCGCAGCGCTGAAAGCGCAAATCGCCGCCTGGTATAAGGCGCTTCAGGAACAAATTCCTGACTTTATTCCCCGTCCTCCGCAGCGGCAGATGATCGCCGATGTGGCGAAGACGCTTGCCGGGGAAGAGGGGCGGCATCTGGCGATAGAAGCCCCGACCGGCGTCGGTAAAACCTTGTCATATCTGATTCCCGGCATCGCCATTGCCCGTGAAGAACAAAAAACGCTGGTGGTCAGTACCGCCAACGTTGCTCTGCAGGACCAAATCTACAGCAAAGACCTGCCGCTGCTGCGCAAAATCATTCCCGACCTGCGATTTACCGCCGCCTTTGGCCGCGGGCGCTACGTCTGCCCGCGTAACCTGGCCGCCCTTGCCAGCACCGAACCGACGCAGCAGGATTTACTGGCCTTTCTTGATGACGAACTCACGCCCAATAACCAGGCGGAGCAGAAGCTGTGCGCGACGCTGAAAGCGGATCTCGATAGCTATAAATGGGACGGCCTGCGCGATCATACCGATAAAAACGTTGATGATTCATTATGGAGCCGCCTGAGCACCGACAAAGCCAGCTGCCTGAATCGTAACTGCCACTACTACCGCGAATGCCCCTTCTTCGTCGCCCGCCGGGAAATTCAGGAGGCGGAAGTGGTGGTGGCGAACCATGCGCTGGTGATGGCGGCCATGGAGAGCGAAGCGGTGCTGCCGGAGCCTAAGCATTTGCTGCTGGTGCTGGATGAAGGCCACCATCTTCCGGAGGTGGCCCGCGATGCGCTGGAAATGAGCGCGGAAATTACCGCCCCGTGGTACCGCCTGCAGCTGGATCTTTTTACGAAGCTGGTCGCGACCTGCATGGAGCAGTTTCGCCCTAAGACCACGCCGCCGCTGGCCAATCCCGAACGGCTGAATGGGCATTGCGAGGAGCTCTACGAACTCATCTCCTCCCTGAATAACATCCTCAACCTGTACATGCCGGCCGGGCAGGAGGCTGAGCACCGCTTCCCGATGGGAGAGCTACCGGCGGAAGTGATGGAAATCTGCCAGCGGCTGGCGAAGCTCACCGAGACGCTGCGCGGTCTGGCGGAGCTGTTCCTTAACGATCTGGGCGAAAAAACCGGCAGCCACGACGTGGTGCGTTTGCATCGGGTTCTGCTGCAGATGAACCGCGCGCTGGGGATGTTTGAGAGCCAAAGTAAACTCTGGCGGCTGGCATCGCTGGCGCAATCCTCCGGCGCGCCGGTGACCAAATGGGTTACCCGCGACCTGCGGGACGGCCAGATGCATATCTGGTTCCACTGCGTGGGGATCCGCGTCAGCGAACAGCTGGAGAGGCTGCTGTGGCGCAGCGTCCCGCATATCGTCGTCACCTCTGCGACGCTACGCTCGCTGAATAGCTTTTCGCGTTTGCAGGAGATGAGCGGGCTGAAAGAGAAGGCGGGAGACCGCTTTGTGGCGCTGGACTCGCCATTCAACCACGTCGAACAGGGCAAAATCGTCATTCCGCAGATGCATTACGAACCGCTTATCGATAACGAAGAGCAGCATATCGCCGAGATGGCCGCCTATTTCCGGGAGCAGGTCGAGAGCAAAAAGCATCTCGGCATGCTGGTGCTGTTCGCCAGCGGAAGAGCGATGCAGCGCTTTCTCGAACACGTTACCGATCTGCGCCTGCTGCTGCTGGTTCAGGGCGATAAGCCTCGCTACCGGTTGGTCGAGCTGCATCGCAAACGCGTAGAAGGCGGCGAGCGCAGCGTACTGGTTGGGCTGCAATCCTTCGCGGAAGGGCTGGATTTAAAAGGCGAGCTGTTAAGCCAGGTGCATATTCATAAGATCGCGTTCCCGCCGATAGACAGCCCGGTGGTGATTACCGAAGGCGAGTGGCTCAAAAGCCTCAACCGCTATCCGTTCGAAGTTCAGAGCCTGCCCAGCGCGTCATTCAACCTGATTCAGCAGGTTGGCCGCCTGATTCGTAGCCATAGCTGCTGGGGAGAGGTGGTGATTTATGACAAACGCCTGTTGACCAAAAACTACGGTAAGCGTTTATTGAATGCATTACCCGTATTTCCGATAGAGCAGCCAGCCGTCCCTGAGGTTATAGTAAAAACTAAAACAAAACAGACGCGTCGCAAACGGCGTTAGCGGTGCAGTGTCGATGATGTGAGAAGCTCAGAGGAGCCTGCAATGGACTACAGCAAAATCATTAAAGAAGTCGGGCGCGGCAAAAATCACGCCCGCGACCTGGACGTGGAGACGGCGCGCGCGCTCTACTCGCGGATGCTTAACGGCGAGGTGCCTGAGCTCGAACTCGGCGGCATTCTCATTGCCCTGCGCATCAAGGGCGAAGGTGAAGCGGAGATGAAGGGCTTCTATGAAGCGATGCAGAATCATACGATGAAGCTGACGCCGCCGGTCGCTAAACCGATGCCGATAGTGATCCCCAGCTACAACGGCGCGCGCAAGCAGGCTAACCTGACGCCTCTGCTCGCCGTGCTTCTGCATAAGCTTGGCTTCCCGGTGATTGTTCACGGCGTGAGCCACGATCCCACCCGCGTGCTGACGGAAACGATTTTTGAACTGATGGGGATCCCGGCGACGCTTCAGGCGGGCCAGGCCCAGGCGCGGTTAGACAGCCATCAGCCGGTTTACGTGCCGGTCGGCGCATTGTGTCCGCCGCTGGAAAAACAGCTGGCGATGCGCTGGCGCATGGGGGTGCGTAACAGCGCCCACACGCTGGCCAAGCTGGCGACGCCGTTTGCTGAAGATGCGGCGCTGCGCCTGTCGAGCGTATCGCATCCTGAATACGTTGGCCGGGTGGCGAAATTCTTTGCCGAGATCGGCGGCCGGGCGCTGCTGATGCACGGTACCGAAGGCGAAGTTTACGCCAATCCGCAGCGCTGTCCGCAGATCAGCCTGATTGACGCGGCCGGTACGCGGGTGGTTAACGAGCGTCAGGATGGCGCAGCGGAGCAGGCGCTCGTCCTGCCGGCGTCAAAAGATCCCGAAGTGACCGCGCGCTGGATTGAGCGCTGTTCTGTAGGGAGCGAGCCGTTGCCGCAATCGCTGAAAATTCAGCTGGCCTGCTGTCTGGTGGCGACCGGCGTCGCCTCCTCTCTGGAGCAGGGGCTGGCGAAGGTGGCTGAGAGCTGGTAACTGTATCGGCAGGCAAAAAAAAGCCCGTCCAGTGGCATGGACGGGCAAGGCAAGGGTATTAAAGGATCTTACAGGGTTAAAACAGTGGCATTACAGAGTGTTGCTACAGGAAATGCTGGCGATTATTTGTAGATAACCGCGGTACCGCTCAGTTTGTTGTTGCTGTTAGCGGAGGTAATGCTATAGCCGGTCGCGCCAGCGGCCTCTGCTTTTTCAGCCAGTTTGGCTTCCAGTCCATCCAGCGTCGTCGCGCCTTCAGCAGAAACCACACCGATTTTGTTCATGCTCTCTGCCTGAGCCGATGTGACCGGCTGAGCGGCGAACGCGCCGAAAGACAGAGCGGACAGGGCGATAGCGGCAGCAGCGTATTTGATGTTTTTCATAATTAATCTCTCGCAGGTTGTTCTGTATAGGGGACGATGTTCCGTCGATGTGATAAGTATCACGGTTTTTGGCGGGAGATAAAATCGAAGGAAATTAACAATCTCAATCTAATTTTTTGAATGATTATTAATTTATTGAATATTAATAAATTATTTTAGCCGGTGGCGGCGAAACCGGTTGGGACGGCGTTCAGCGGGCTGGAAGGGCACATTTTGCCACTCCGTTTGCCAAAAATCGTGCGCGAAAAGTTAATGCGATATGCGGTAATGAACGGTAAATATCGGTCAGCGAAGCTGGCTATCTTTGGATCCTCTGCGATTATATCCCGAAAATGTATTGTTATGTAAATCTTTCTCCTGTTGGCATTTAACGCAGTATTTGACTCCCGCCACCGCCCGTCTGCGCGCCTCAGGAATCGGCTCTCCGCATTCTTCACAAAATTTGTTGCTTTCGCCCGATGACAGCTCATTTCGCGCCCGGGCTATCGCGTCGTTGATGGTGCTGTCGATCTGTTCCTGCACCGCGTCATCATTTGCCCAACCTGATGCCATAGTTCACCTCGCTATCTCTTCTCTCTTTAGTATAGAGAATATGGGGGTAAAAAATGACCAGACAAGGCTCAGATCTCTGACCATTCGCGCAGCAGGTTATGGTACAGATTAAGCAGAGACAGCACTTCGTCGCTTTCGCCGTGGCGGCTTTTTAATTTCTGAATATTGCCATCCAGTTCAAACAGCATACTGCGGCGTTTATCGTCACGGATCATTGACTGAATCCATAAGAACGAGGCGACGCGGACGCCTGAGGTCACCGGGGTGACGCAGTGCAGGCTGCTCGAAGGGTAGAGCACCAGGTCCCCGGCCGGGAGCTTAACCGCGTGCTGCCCGTAGGTGTCGTTGACGACCAGCTCACCGCCAGCGTAACTTTCCGGAGCGCTTAAAAACAGGGTGGCGGAAAGATCGGTGCGCATCCAGCCGCCCTGCGCCTGGCTGCGCACCGCGCCGTCGACGTGAAAACCGTAAGTTTCGCTCTGCTGGTAGCGGTTGAACAGCGGGCTGGAAATCGCCTTCGGCAGCGCGGCGGCAAAAAAAAGCGAACTGCGGTTCAGCGCCGCCAGCACGTTGCCCTGAAGCTCGGCGTAGAGGTTGCTGCGGGTGTCCACCTGCTGGTTATTTTTGACCTGAGCGCCCTGGTCGCCGGTCGTCACGCGCCCGTCAACCCATTCCGCCTGCTGAAGCTGAGCGGTAAAATCGTCCACTTCCTGAGGGGTGAGAACGGCGGGAATATGGTACATCATCGTTTTATCTCCTGAGAAAACGGGGCGTTGCCGCCCCGCCGTGGATCAGAAATGGATATTGGCGGTAAGCAGGAAGGTCCGCGGCTCGCCCGGGTGATAACGGTAGCCGCTCTTGTTAATCGAGGCGACGTAGTCGGTATCAAACAGGTTGTAGACGTTCAGCTGCAGGTCGAGATTGCGGTTAATGCGGTAACCGACTTTAGCATCGGCCACCCAGTAGCCTTCGGTATAAGAAGGCGTGCCGACCGCGCCGTCGCTGCCGCGATGCATGCTGCCGACGTATCGCGCGCCGGCGCCGACGGCGATCGCATCGGTGGCCTGGTACTGGCTCCAGAGGGTAAACGCGTGCTCTGGCGTATACGGCAGCGCGCTGGTGCCATCCTGGGCGGTGTTCGCGCCTTCACGAACGCTGGCATGCTGTTGGGTATAGCCGCCGATAACCTGCCAGTCAGGAGTGATGTTACCGGCCAGCGAAATCTCATAGCCTTCAACGCGTTTCTTACCATACTGCGAATAGCTGCCGTCGTCGTTCTGCTCGACTTCGTTTTCAATATCGGTGCGGAAGAGGGCGGCGGTCAGCAGCAGGCGTTTATCCATCAGCTCCCACTTGGTGCCGAGCTCGCTGGTTTTGGCCTTCTGCGGTTTAAAGTCAGTTCGGTTGGCGCTGCTGCCGGTGCCGCTTTGCGCGAGGGTAAAGTTGCTGCCTCCCGGCGGCTGCTGGGAAACGGCGTAGTTGACGTAGAGATTGCCGTTATCGGTCAGGTGGTACAGCGCGCCGGCCTTCCAGTTCACCAGGTTACCGCTGGTTGAGGTATCGACGGTGGTGAGCGGGGTATTTTTCGCGACCCCCGTCGGGCAGGCAATGGCGCCGCGTCCGGTACCGCCGCACAGGCTGGCGCTATCATATTTGGTCTGGTAATTGTCCAGACGGATCCCGCCGTTAAGTTCGAAGTCCTGGGAAATTTGCAGGGTATCGAAAGCATAGACGCCGAAGGTATCCGTCTGCCCGTTAGCGTTGGCGCCGCTGCGGTTCAGGCCGCCGATGGAGATGTCGCTGTTCGGATGGTAAATATTCACCGCCGGAGGCGTGAGCGGATAGACCCCGTAGTTGGTCTGGGTTTCACGGGTGAATTCCACGCCGGTGCTGACGTCATGACCGATAGCGCCGGTGTAGAACGTCGACGTCAGGTTAGTCTGGTTGGTCAGGATCTTGTTGCTGATGTCTTTGGTATTCGCCAGGCGCGACCAGGTCCAGGTGCCCACATCGTCAGGGTTTGGCTGGGAAATGTTTGACGCTCCGCCCATCACCGCGGTCATCAGATAATCCTGCTTCACGCGAGACCAGCGGGTGGTGTTGCGGATCGTCGTCGTGTCGCTCAGGTCGTGCTCGAAACGCATCGTCACGGTATCGGTTGTGGAATCATCGTAGTCGGAATCGGTGCCGTAGAAGTTGCTGGTGGCGACCTTGCCGGAGTGATTCAGCGCCGAGGTGCCGGCGTTGGGAGCGGAATAGCCCGGCAGCCCGATGGTAGGAATGCCGCCGTCGGGGGTGTTGTGCTGGGTCACGTGCAGATAGTTAAGGTACAGGCGGTTCTCGGTGCCGAGACCAAATGCCGCCGATGGCGCGACGCCGTAACGCTCGTTTTTCACCTTGTCCCGGCCCGCGTCGTGGGTTTTCTCGCCCATCAGATTCAGACGCACCGCGCTGGTTTCGCCAATGGCCTGGTTAATATCCAGCGTGCCGCGTCGGAACCAGGCGCTGCCAGCGCTGGCGGAGGCGTCGATACCCGAATCGAGGCGCGGCTGTTTGCTGATCATATTGATCGAGCCGGTCGGCGCGCTGCGCCCATAGTCGGAGCCTGACGGTCCCTTGATGACTTCGACCTGTTCGGTATTAAACGTATCGCGGCTGACGCTGCCAATATCGCGGATACCGTCGACGTAAATGCTATTGGAGGTGTCCGCACCGCGCATGTAAATGGCGTCGCCGGTGGTCGAGTTGCCGTTTTCGCCGGCAAAGAAAGCGCCGACGCCGGGGACGTTTTTCAGCGCGTCGGTGAGGTTAGTGACCCCCTGATCCTTCATCACCTGCTCAGAAACCACGGTAACCGTTCGCGTGGTGTCGGCGATCGGCCGTGAAAATTTTGGATCGGCGGAGCGAGTCGGCGCGTAAAGCGATGGCGTCTGCGCTTCGACCACCAGCGTTTCGCCGCTAGTATTTTCAGTGCTATCCGCTGCAAGTAGCTGGCCGGACGGAGAAAGACTCAGGCATAAGCCAGTGAAGAGCGTGAGCGAGTTAAAACTGCTGAACGGCAAATTGTTATTTTTTTCCATTTCAATAAGTGACTTATCGTTTTAATTAGGCCATAACGACCGCAGACGAAGCGTTGCTTCGCCCCGACCACTGCAGGTGATTTCTATACAAAGTAATGAGTTTGATAATGATTGTGATAATCATTATCAAAAACGAACGAATTTTTATCACTCATTTATAAAAAAATAAATACATTTATTTACATTGACCGCAATTTTTCTACATAAAGCGCACGGGGAGGGGGAGCTTAAGGCGGGGATACGGAAATCAGCAGCCCGGCCTGGGCAACGGAGATATTGCCGGCCGGGAAGTACGCTTAGCGGGCGTCCGGACGAATAAGATCAAAACGCAGGCTTTCATCAATGCCGTAATAGGCGCTTGGCCCTCCGGCGCGCAGGATTGGTTGGGCCTTGGCGGTCTGGTAAATTCCGTCATCCAGCAGCGATTCATCGATATGCACCGCGACCACTTCGCCCAGCACCAGCCAGGTGTCAACCGCTTGCCCTTCGGCGGTGGTTAACTGGATGCATTGTGAGAGGCGACACTCGAAGTTTACCGGGCTTTCGGCGACCCGCGGCGCGCTGACGATGCGGCTGGGAGCGGCAGTCAGCCCGGCGCGGATGAATTCATCTTCGTTATGGGGAAGGGTGGCCGAGGTTTCGTTCATCGCGACCGCCAGAGGGCGGGTGGCCAGGTTCCAGACGAACTCTTTCGTCTCAGCGATATTCTGCACGCTATCTTTCCAACCGCTGCTGGCAAAACCAATAATGGGTGGCCGATAGTTAAAGCAGTTGAAAAAACTGTAGGGGGCGAGGTTACGCTGGCCGCTGTTATCAACGGAAGCTATCCAGCCGATGGGCCGCGGCCCGATAATAGCGTTCAGCGGGTCGTGAGGCAGCCCGTGTCCGTGCGAAGGTTGGTAGAAGTACATACGATACCCGTGACAAAAAAAGAGATATCCAGACTCACTTATTTACCGCGCCGCCGTCAACGGGTATCTTACGCGGCTGTTCAAAGGAGATTGCCATGAAAGCCCAGAAACCGGGGTTACACCCGCGTAACCGTCACCAACAACGCTACGACCTGCCCGCGCTGTGCCAGGCCCACCCTGAGCTACAGGGCTTTATCACCCTTAACCCGGTGGGTGAGCAGACCATCGACTTCGCTAACCCGCTGGCGGTGAAGGCGCTGAATAAAGCGCTGCTGGCGCACTTCTACGCGGTGAAACACTGGGATATACCCGACGGCTTTCTCTGCCCGCCGGTGCCGGGCAGGGCGGACTACCTCCATCATCTCGCCGATCTGCTGGCGCTGGATAGCGGGACCATCCCGGCCAACGCCAGTATTCTCGATATTGGCGTTGGCGCAAACTGCATCTATCCGCTGATCGGCGTGCATGAGTACGGCTGGCGCTTCACCGGCAGCGAAGTGAACGCCGACGCCTTCGCCAGCGCCCAGGCTATCGTCAACGGCAATCCCGGCCTTACTCGCCAGATCCGCCTGCGTCGTCAAAAAGACGCCAAAGCGATTCTGACCGGCATTATTCATAAAAATGAGACCTACGACGCAACCCTGTGCAACCCGCCGTTCCATGATTCCGCCGCCAGCGCGCAGGCGGGCGGTGAGCGTAAGCGTCGCAACCTGGGGCTGGGCGAAGAGAGCGTGCTGAACTTTGGCGGCCAGCAGCAGGAGCTGTGGTGCGAAGGGGGCGAGGTCGCGTTTATTACGCAGATGATTCAGGAGAGCCAGCAGTTTGGCCGTCAGGTGAAGTGGTTTACCTCGCTGGTGTCTCGCGGCGACAACCTGCCGCCGCTCTACCGCGCGCTGACCGACGTCGGCGCGGTGAAAGTGGTGAAAAAAGAGATGGCCCAGGGGAATAAGCAAAGCCGCTTTATCGCCTGGACCTTTATGGACGAAGCCAAACGTTGCCGCGCTTTATAACGTCGGCTCGGCGGGAGCCGGCGGTCCCGCCGGCGCTGACATCGGCAGAACCTGGTAAGTTTGTACCGGCGCCCGCACGCCCGCGAGGTCAAAGTGTCGTTTTACCTGAGTATCAAGAGCGAAGCGGACCGTCCACTGCTTCAGCGGCAGAGTAGTAAAGGTGACGCGCAGGGTGAAGGCGGTGTTGCTTAAGCCCACCAGCCCGGCGAAGGAGGGCTCGCCAATGATCAGCCCGCGAATCTCTTCTTGCGCCATCACTTCCGCGACCGCGTCTTTCAGCGCCTGGTTGGCCTTATCCAGATCTTCTTGCCGGTCAACATCATAGTTGGCCACCACCGAGCCGATCCCGCGCACGAAGTTGGCGAAGGTGGTTATCGAAGACCACGGAATAATATGATAGGCGCCGGTATCCTGGCGTACGCCGACGGAACGAATCGACATACGTTCTACCGTCCCGGTTAACGGCCCGATGGTCACCAGATCGCCGGTATTCATGCCGTTCTCAAACTGGATGAAAATCCCGGTAATAATATCTTTAACCAGGGTTTGCGCGCCGAACGAAATCGCGAGGCCCAGCGCGCCGGCGCCGGCCAGCAGCGGGGCGATATTCACACCCACTTCCGAAAGCAGGATCATGATAGTAATGGTGCTAATGACCACCGCCAGCGCGTTGCGAAACAGCGTCAGCAGCGTTCGGGCGCGGGCGCTGGGCAGCGGGCGGCCGTGAATATCCGATGCCAGACGGTTTTCAATCAGGCTGGCGAGCAGCGTCCAGCCAATCGCCGAGAAGAACAGGATCAGCGCGATGCGGATCAGCACATCCACCGCTTTTTGCCCGCTGCCGTTATGCATCCACTGCCAAAAATCGAACAGGCCCCACGCGCTGAGCAGCAGCATAATCGCCACGCAAACCGTTAATATCCGCGCCGCTTTCAGCGAGGCGGAGATCCAGCCGTTAAGCCGTTTTTGCAGTTCAGGATAGTTGCGCTGGGTTTCCGGCGACAGGGTGATGGTTTTCGCAATCCAGCGCGACAGAATACCGGAGACCAGCGCGGCGGCACCGATGATGGCCAGGCTGCGCAGCGTCGCGCCCATCATAAATTTCAGGCTGTTGCCGGGGTCGAACAGCGAGAAGAAAAACAGCACGATAAAGTAAGCGCAGGCCAGCCAGTGCCAGATCAGCGCAAAGGCGCGGATAAACAGGCTAAAGAATGCCAGCGAGCGGTCGGCGAGATGGATGAGTCCTTGAGTAATCAATTTCTTATTGTGAAATATCAGATACAGCGCCCAGAGCGTAATGCACAGCATAATCACCACGTTGGCCAATGCGCCAAACTGGACGTTGACCTGGTTGGAGATAATCGGCACCGCGACGATGAGCCCGTAGCCAATCAGGCTGCTCAGCGCGCTCAGGCGCAGGTTCCAGTATTTCGCCGCGTCATCGCTGAGGTTGAACGGGCGTAGCTCCGGGATGCGGGGGCAGAAAATAAGCCGCAGAATGGCCTTGAAAAATTCAATCAGCGCGAAGGCGTTGAGAAACAGGCTTTGCTGGAAGGCGATGGTGGGATTATTACCGTTCAGGCGGTCGCTTAAAAGCTGGCCCACGAAGAGGGTGAGCGCCAGCAGAAGCAGGTCGAAAATAAACGCGCCGGCGATCGTTGCAGGTAGCTGAAGCCAGTTGCTGCGGTCGCGGTTTTTATGCCGTCCCCAGTGACCCATCTTGCGATACAGCGGCAGGGCCGCCAGGCGTACCAGCCACCAGAACGCAAACACCAGACCTGCCAGCAGCAGGAAATGCCAGGCGGCGCTGGTGAAGGTTTGTGAATTAAACGCTTTGTGCGGAGAACCGGTGATGTTGCGCCACAGCTGGGAGAAGCGCGAAGAGAGCTGTTCGCCGTATTCGCGGCTGATGTGGGTGACGTTCTCCAGCACCGTGGTCTCATCTTTTATTTCCGGCGGCGTCAGCGTCGGCGTACTGTCCGGCGGCGGCGTGGCGGCGGCTTTCCGCAACTGATCGATAAGCTCCTGACGAGCATCGGCGTTTTCAAGCACGTCGGCCAGCGCGCCGTAGGCCGCTTTCTTCTGCGCCAGATCGGGTTCGCTACTGCTGGACTGATCCGTTGTGGCTGCCGGAACGCCGGGCAGCGTCGCGGCCCAGAGCGGAGCGGTGAAGAATAGGGCAAGCAGTAACAAAATCCGCGGCACAGGCACCTCCATTGCATCTCAAACCAATAAGTATAGAAGACGCGATTCGGAGAGTGGGGTTGGGATGATTCTGGAAAGCGGCTCTCCCGCGAAGGGAGAGCCGGAGGCATCAGGCTACGTGCTGCAAAAACTCGCGCAGGCGCGGGCTGGGCGGGTTATTCACCAGCATCTGCGGATCGCCATCTTCCGCAATGCGCCCTTTATCGATAAAGATCAGGCGCGAAGCCACTTTCTCGGCGAAGCCGATTTCATGGGTAACGATAACCATGGTCATGCCTTCTTCGGCCAGATCCTGCATTACCTTCAGCACTTCATGACGCAGTTCGGGGTCAAGCGCGGAAGTGGGCTCATCAAACAGCATCATTTTCGGTTTCACCGCCAGCGCCCGGGCAATGGCCACGCGCTGCTGCTGCCCGCCTGAAAGCTCAGAAGGGTAGTGGTGCGCGCGTTCCGCGAGGCCGACTTTCTCCAGCAGGTCTTTCGCCAGTTTTTCCGCCGCCGCTTTATTGGCGCCGCGCACGCGCAGCGGGCCAAACATCACGTTTTCCAGCGCCGTCAGGTGCGGGAACAGATAAAACTGCTGGAACACCATCCCGGCTTCCTGGCGAATCAGGCGCTCGTCAACCTTCGGGTCATTAACCTTCAGGCCGTCGACGATCAGATCGCCGCTGGTAATCTCTTCAAGTTTATTAATACAGCGCAGCAGGGTCGATTTACCGGAACCGGACGGCCCGATAATCACCACGACTTCGCCCTGGTTGATCTTCAGATCGATATCATGCAGCACCTTGGTTGGGCCAAAGTGCTTGGAAACGTTTTTAAATTCAATCACAGGATTTTCATCCTTCTTTCAAGACGACGCAGAACAAAGCTCAGCACCAGGGTGATGATCAGATAGATAACCGCAACGGCGCTCCAGATTTCCAGCGCGCGGAAGTTACCGGCAATAATTTCCTGGCCCTGGCGGGTCAGTTCGGCCACGCCGATGACGATAAACAGCGAAGTATCTTTGATGCTGATAATCCACTGGTTGCCCAGCGGTGGCAGCATACGGCGCAGCGCCAGCGGCAGGATCACGTAGCGAATGGTTTCCCGACGAGAGAGGCCCAGCGCGAGGCCGGCTTCGCGAAAGCCTTTATGGATCGACAGCACCGCGCCGCGGGTGATTTCCGCAATATAGGCGCCGGAGTTGATCATAATGGTGACCACCGCCGCGGAGAACGGGTCGATACGTAAATCGCTAAACGCCATGGGTAGAGCGAAGTAGATGAACATTACCTGCACCACAATCGGGGTGCCGCGGATGATTTCGATAAAGACCAGCGCGATGTGGTTGGCAATCCAGCCGCCGAAACAGCGGGCGAAACCGGCCACCAGACCGATTATCAGACCGCCGACCAGGCCGAGGACCGAAATCCACAGCGTCATTTTGGCGCCTTCCAGCAAAATAGGAATGGCGGGCCAGATGGCACTCCAGTCAAACTGCATAATGTGTTCCTGTTACCGTCTCGAAAACAGAGGAAAACCCTCTGAGAAAACTATTCAGGCCTGCTGAGGGGGTAGCCCGGAGCGCTCCAGGTCTACCAGACCACCGCAGGCCTGGAAGAGAGCATCGCTAATTATTATTTGGGTTCAGTACCGAACCATTTTTTATAAATTTCGTTGTAGGTGCCGTTCTCACGCAGCGTTTTCAGCGCGCCGTTCACTTTTTCGCGCAGCTCGTCGCTGCCTTTCGGGAAGGCGATACCGTAGTTTTGCGCTTCCAGCGAGTCGCCTACCGCTTTGAACTTGCCGTTGCCCGCCGTTTTGATGAAGTAAAGGATGTTTGGCGTATCGTGCAGAACCGCATCGGCACGACCGGTGCCCAGTTCCATATAGGCGTTATCGATGTTCGGGAACTGGCGCAGATCTTTGGTTTTGATATTCGCTTTTGCGTAATCAACGGAACCGGTGCCGCCTTTCACGGCAACCACTTTACCGTTCAGATCTTTGACATCCATAATATCGTTGTTATTGGCGTTGACCATGACCAGCAGGCCGCTTTTGTAGTAGCCGTCTGAGAAGTCGATGGCTTTTTTACGCTCGTCGGTGATGGTGATCCCCGCCAGCGCAAGGTCGATGTTTTTGGTTTGCAGCGCCGGAATAATGCCGCTGAAGTCCATTGGCTTCAGGGTGTAATCGAGCTTCAGCTCTTTTGCAATCGCTGCCCACAGGTCAACGTCGAAACCAACATACTTATCGCCCTGCTTAAATTCGAACGGAACAAACGCCGTATCGGTCGCGACAACCAGTTTTTTATCAGCGGCGTGAGAAGAAACCGCAAAAGCCAGGGTCAGTGCAGCCAGTGAAACTTTAAATACAGACTTCATAGCATTTCCTTTTTTATCCACGGGACGATCCCCTGCGAGAACAAGTTGCCTTATGAAAATATCATGCCAGTTTTACAACCTGTTGTTTTATAACAATCAGGATGAATCCTGTTGCACAATGTTGATAACGGACAACGTTAAATGCACCATTATGGGGCGTTATTTTGGTGCATCATAAGAGCATCGCATAACACGAGCATTTTTAGCGCAAACCCTGATGTTAAAACAATCTCGGCGTAACGATTGTGTGAGGTGATTATTACAATTGATTTACTTTTGCACGTATTTTGAACATTCTCATGCACTGAGGTGGTGCGTGGCGGGGGGGGGAAGGAAGTAAATAAAAAAGCCGCCAGCGTGGCTGACGGCAGTTGGCGTTACTCGATATTGGCTTCGATGAACCACAGGAATTTATCCAGGTCGCGGGAAGCGGCGGTGAAGATATCAGCGGTGTCTTCATCTTTGGCTTCATCGATGGCTTTACGCACATCGTTGGCGACGATGGCATAGCGGTCGGCCAGCTCTTTCAGATGGTCCTGGACGCTATGGATATCCAGCGGGTAGCTTTTCAGCGGGCTTTTGCTGTTGATGACTTGAGTGGTACCCAGCGCTACGCCACCAAGCTGTACGGCACGTTCTGCCATCGTATCAAGGTGGTCGACGAGCGCAGTGCGGAAGCCGTCCAGCATCTCATGAACGGCAATAAAGTTTGCACCGCGCATATTCCAGTGAGCCTGTTTGGTAATCAAAGACAGGTCAATGAACTGGATCACCTGGCGATTCAGCAGCTCAACGGTCGCCTTCTTAGCGCTATCAGCGACGTCGTTACGGGTATAGAGCAGATTCGTTGCTTTAGTTTTAACCAGTTTTGCGGTACTCATAGTGTCATATCCTCTTGATATATGTACTCGTCATACTTCAAATTCGAATTATTCGGAGCGTCTCATCCCAATAACTTGCGGAATTAAGTATAGCAACGGATCTGAGCTTTGCAGCGGCGGTAGTCTCTATCGGTCTGATAGTGCAGGGCTGTTAGTCGGGTGAAATGCTTTATAAATCAAAGGGGGTTGATTGGTTTTTCCGCCAATCAGCCCTTTTTTAGTTAGCTGATGTCGACCTTCTGGATTTTGGTTTCCCGACGCATTGTCAGCGTAGAGCCCATTGACGCCAGGATAATCGCCCCCAGCGCCAGCGTTTGGGTCGCGGTTAGCGTTTCGCCAAGAAACACCATCCCGGAAAGCGCGGCGAGAGCCGGCTCCATGCTCATCAGGGTGCCGAACGTCTTGCTCGGCATACGGGTCAGGGCCACCATCTCCAGAGAGTAGGGCAGCGCGGTAGATAAAATGGCGATCCCGAGCCCCGGCAGCAGCAGTCCCCACTGAAATAGCGTATCGCTGGCCTGAATCATCCCCATCGGCACAAAGACCACCGCAGCGATCAGCGACCCCATGGCAACCGTTGCCGGGCCGTGCTCTTCCCCGGCGCGCTGGCCGGTCAGAATGTAAACCGCCCAGCAGGCGCCCGCGCCGAGCGCCAGCAGCGCGCCAACGGGATCGATCTGCGACACGCTTTGCCCCAGCGGCAGCAGGAACCATAGCCCGAGCACCGCCAGCGCCACCCAGACGAAGTCGAGGGGGCGGCGGGATCCAAATAGCGCTACCGCCAGCGGCCCGGTAAACTCCAGCGCGACGGCGACGCCGAGCGGAATGCGTTGAATCGATAAATAGAACAGGTAGTTCATCGCGCCAAGCGAGAGGCCATACAGCAGCAGCGGCAGACGCTGCTCCGGGGCAAAGCGCAGGCGCCAGGGTTTGAAGATGACCACCAGGATTAAGGTACCGAGCGCCAGGCGCAGGGCGGTAACGCCTGGGGCGCCGACCAGCGGGAAGAGTGATTTGGCCAGCGAGGCGCCGCTCTGAATGGAAATCATGGCGATTAAAATAACCAGTATCGGCAACCATGCCGGTACCTTACGAGACGAGCCGGGCATCCTTTCTCCTGTCAATTTTGTCAAATGCGGTAAAGGTTCCAGTGTAATTGAATTACCCCGCGCCGGTTGAGCTAATGTTGAAAAAAAGGGTCTTAAAAGCAGTACAATAGGGCGGGTCTGAAGATAATTTCACCACCAGATTAGGAATAATCTGGATACACGTCTGGCGCTTTATGAGCCTTAATAGGAGTATATTTGTAAAAAAGGTTTGTTTTCCAGTTTGTTATAGAAACGTAGAAACCTTTAGTTACATGAAAAAGTACGTTAGACAATGTAAAGTGAAAAGAGTTTCCCAAAAGTTTTTGTTATATTTAAGGCTTAGGACTTATTAGAAACACATTTGAGGTGGTTATGAATAAAATTGCACGTTTTTCAGCACTGGCCGTTGTTCTGGCTGCATCCGTAGGTACCACTGCTTTCGCTGCGACTTCTACCGTTACCGGTGGCTACGCGCAGAGCGACATGCAGGGTGAAGCGAACAAAGCTGGCGGTTTCAACCTGAAGTACCGCTACGAGCAAGACAACAACCCGCTGGGTGTTATCGGTTCTTTCACCTACACCGAAAAAGATCGTTCTGAATCTGGCGTTTACAAAAAAGGCCAGTACTACGGCATCACCGCAGGTCCGGCTTACCGTCTGAACGACTGGGCTAGCATCTACGGCGTAGTGGGTGTTGGTTACGGTAAATTCCAGGACAACAGCTACCCGAACAAATCTGATATGAGCGACTACGGTTTCTCTTACGGCGCTGGTCTGCAGTTCAACCCGATCGAAAACGTTGCCCTAGACTTCTCCTACGAGCAGTCTCGCATTCGTAACGTTGACGTTGGCACCTGGATTGCTGGCGTAGGTTACCGCTTCTAATCACTTCGGTGATATAAAAAATCCGCCTTGAGGGGCGGATTTTTTTTGCCTGCTGTTTACGCGTCTGAGTTAATTGATAGTGAACGCGTCGGTACCCAGATGGGTATAGTCCACTTTCTTCAGCTGGAAGTTGGTGATGTAGGTTGGGCCAGCCTTTTGTTCAGAGATGAAACGATAGCGCGGGGCAATCTCCTGAGCGCTGATCCCGGTCCACTGGGAAAAGAAGCTCAGGAAGTCGTTGGCGGAGCGCCGCGCTTTAATGACCTTATGCGCTTTATCATCGCTGGAGATCACCATAAACGGTACCTGGAAATTCTGCTGATACTTATCGTCGTGCGCCAGATACTGCACCTCTTTCCCGCGCTCTTTAAATGCCAGACCGTGATCGGAAAAATAGGTCATCGAGAAGGTTTCGCCAGAGTTTTGTAGCTGAGTATAAAGATTGCTCAGCAGCGTGTCGGTTTGCGTCATGGTGTAGAGATAGCAGGAGGTCTCTTTCGACTGAACAAAAACCGTGTATTTCCCTTTGGTGCGATCGCAGGCCTGCGGATGTGAGCCCATTAAATGCAGGACGATCAGCTGCGGCTGGGTACGGCGGGTGGCCAGCACCTGCGCGGTCAGCGTTAAGAGCTGCTCATCCTGGGTATTTTTATTGGCCTCGAAATCACCATTCTTGAGGAACTGAACCTCATCCGCGCGTTTGGCGATGCTGGCAATCGCCGTATCGTATTCGCCAATTTGCCCCTGATTCGAGAACCACCAGGTCTGAAAACCGGCGCGGTTGGCGAGGGTCACAAAGTTATCCTGAAACTGCGGCTTATCGTCGACCACCCGGTTGAGGGTTAAACCGAGCGACTTCTGCGTTGAGCCGCTGGCGGCAACGTAGTCATTGAACAGATAGCCTTTTACCGAACTGGCGAACGGGGTATTGTCCCAGTGGCCGCCAAAGGCGCCGAGCGCATCGCGACGGGCGCTCTCGCCAATCACCACCACATACAGATGATACTTCGGCTTTACCGCCAGTACGTGCCAGCTGTCTTTCATATTGGCGAGCTGCGCCATTCGCGCCTGCTCATCCAGCACTTCATTATTATTCACCACCACATCTTTAACGAAGCGGACGGCGGGATAGCCGGTATCGATAACCTTAAAGACGCCGCCCCAGGCGAGGTTTTGCACCGGCTGGAGAAAGAAAATCGCGGTGCAGAACAGCAGCCCCAGCGTCTCCATTTTCCCCCAGCGCGCCGACGTTTCCGGCTTGCGGCGTACGGCAATGACGCCGAGCGCAAAGATAAACACGGCCAGCAGATAGTTGTACCACGGGAAAATGGTCAGGATCTCGGTGGACTCTTCGAGGTTGGTGGCATGCAGCGCCAGCAGCGTATTGAAGTTAGGCGCGCCGTAGGCCTGGCCAAAAGGGTAGTACATGGCCGCCAGCAGCGAATAAACGCCGACCACCACTTTTTGCGCGCGCGGAAAGCTGCGCCACAGAAGATGCAGCACGCAGGTAAAAGCAACGGTATAGAGCAGGCTAAAGTCGTAGCCCAGCGCCAGGTTAATAAACAGCGATTGTAAAAAATAGAATCCTGTCCATGGGTTCAGTACCAGTCCGCGGGCGACCAGCGTTTCTTTCAGCGTGACATTCATAGTAAACAATCAAAAAAGAGCCATGTGCGTCCCCTGGCATCAAGGGGTAAAACCTGCTGGACAGTGCGTGAAGAGGGTCTCTGCGAGCCGCAGTAGTGGCAGGGCTGACAAAAGATAGGGCTTGCAAATGTTAAGGTCAACTATCCATAACGGATTGTTTTGGGAGAAAGCTTACAAAACTTGAAAAAAGTTGCTGAAGCGCTGAGTAATCAGCCAGTGTGGCAGGGAAATATGACAGAAAAATGAAGCGGCGTACCGCGACGCCGCGCTAGTTGTTGGGTTTATCCTGTGGGGGTTTGCCGTTGATCAGATCGCACAGCATACCGACAAGCATTAACCGAACTTTAAAAGGAGAATGGGTAAACACGTTTAAGCACCTCTTGAATTCATTCATAACGACCTCCTGTAACTTCGTCCTTCGCTCCCTGAAGGATGTGTGTATTACGTACAGATATAGCACAGGCTATATTTTATAGCTATGGCTAAAACGTTAATTTTTTGTTCTCCGTGCGCGATCCATTACAATGGGGATCCTTTTATATGATGCTTGATGCGTCACAGGAATGAGGAAGCACAATGAACCGTCGCGCAGGTAAGCCAATAACAAAAAAAGTGACGCAGCTAGTGAATGTCGAGGAGCACGTTGAGGGGTTTCGTCAGGTGCGCGAGGCGCATCGTCGGGAGCTGATTGATGACTACGTGGAGCTGATCTCCGATCTGATTATGGAAGTGGGAGAAGCCCGTCAGGTGGACATGGCCGCGCGTCTTGGGGTGTCGCAGCCAACGGTTGCGAAAATGTTAAAAAGACTGGCGAGCGTCGGGCTGATCGAACAGATCCCCTGGCGGGGGATCTTTTTGACTCCGGAAGGGGAGAAGCTGGCGCATGAAAGCCGGGAACGCCACCAGATCGTCGAAAACTTTTTACTGGTGATCGGCGTTAGCCCGGAGATTGCGCGTCGCGACGCCGAAGGGATGGAGCACCACGTCAGCGAAGAGACGCTGGCGATGTTTAAACAGTTTACCCTCAAGCAGGGGTCGCTGGGAGAATGAACCTCGTCTTTGTTCAGTCGCTGATCCGCGACCGCTTTTTACATCTGCTGCTGATTATCGGCGTTGTTTTAAGCTTCTTTGTTCCGTTTGCCCCCGCCGCCTGGCTTCACGCCATTGACTGGCATACGATTATCACCCTTAGCGGGCTGATGCTACTGACCAAAGGTATCGAACTGAGCGGCTATTTTGACGTCATTGGCCGCAAAATGGCGCGCCGCTTTGTGACCGAACGCCAGCTGGCCATTTTTATGGTGCTGGCGGCCGCGCTGCTTTCCACCTTCTTAACCAACGACGTGGCGCTGTTTATTGTCGTACCGCTCACGCTGACCCTGAAAAAATGGTGCGCCATCCCGACAAGCCGGTTAATCATTTTTGAAGCGCTGGCGGTGAACGCCGGGTCGTTGTTAACGCCTATCGGAAACCCGCAAAACATTCTTCTCTGGGGGCGCTCAGGTCTCTCCTTTCCGGCCTTTATCGGCCAGATGCTGCCGCTGGCGGCGGCGATGATGATCACCCTGCTGGCGCTGTGCTGGTTCTGCTTTCCCGCGAAACATCTCAACTATCAGAGCAGCGATAAGGCGCCATCGTGGCGGCCAAAGCTGGTCTGGAGCTGCCTGGCGTTCTATCTGGTCTTTTTGACCGCCTTAGAGCTGAAGCAGGAGCTGTGGGGACTGGCGCTGATCGCGCTGGGTTTTCTGCTGCTGGCGCGGGCGGTGATTATCAATGTCGACTGGACGCTGCTGCTGGTGTTTATGGCGATGTTTATTGACGTTCACCTGCTGATCCAACTGCCTGTTCTACAGCATGCGCTCAACGGCGTTGGCCAGCTCTCGGCGGGAGGATTGTGGCTGACCTCGATTGGCCTGTCGCAGTTTATCAGCAACGTCCCGGCGACCATTTTGCTGCTTAATTACGTTCAGCCCTCAACGCTGCTGGCCTGGGCGGTTAACGTTGGCGGGTTCGGCCTGCTGCCGGGCTCGCTGGCCAATCTGATTGCGCTGCGCATGGCCGGCGATCGTCGTATCTGGTGGCGTTTCCACGTCTATTCCCTGCCCATGCTGCTGTGGGCGGCGCTGGTGGGGTATGGATTGCTGCAGCTCTGATTTTCAGAGAATTGGGCAAGAAACGGACAGAAACGCCACATTCGCGCTCTCCTTTTCCGGGGTATAACTCTCTTCACGATGGTGAATCACCCTGATTAAGGAGAGTCCTATGCGTTATCAAAAACTGGGCCATACCGGCCTTTTTGTCTCTGAGCTGTGCCTGGGCACCATGACCTTCGGCGGCGAAGGCGGCCTGTGGGGGAAAGTGGGGCAGCTGCGCCAGGCGGAGGCAGAGCAGCTAGTGGGCAGCGCGCTCGATGCGGGCATCAACTTTATCGACACCGCTAACGTCTATTCGGAAGGGCGCTCGGAAGAGATTACCGGCCAGGCGTTGAAGAATCTGAAGGTGCCGCGTGAAAACGTCGTGGTGGCGACTAAAGTGTTTGGCGAAACCGGCACCGCAGGCGTGAACTCGCGCGGCAGTTCGCGCTATCACATCATCGGCAGCGTGAAGGAGAGCCTGCGTCGCCTGCAGCTCGATCATATCGATCTCTATCAACTCCATGGCTTCGATCCGGCGACCCCCATCGAGGAGACGCTGTATGCGCTGGATAATCTGGTGCAGCACGGCCACGTCCGCTACATCGGCGTGTCGAACTGGGCGGCATGGCAGATAGTCAAAGCGCTGGGCATTTCCGAACGACTGGGGCTGGCGCGCTTTGCCTCGTTGCAGGCTTACTACACCATTGCCGGGCGCGATCTGGAGCGCGAGCTGGCGCCAATGATGCAGAGCGAAGGCCTGGGCCTGATGGTCTGGAGTCCGCTGGCGGGAGGGCTGCTCAGCGGTAAGTACGATCGCGACGGACAGTCGGCGAGCGGCGGCCGTCGTCAGGAGTTCGATTTCCCACCGGTGAACAAAGCGCGGGCTTTTGACTGCATTGATGTAATGCGCGAGATTGCCGATGCGAAGGGCGTTTCGGTGGCGCAAATCGCGCTGGCCTGGCTGCTGCATCAGCCGGCGGTAAGCAGTGTGATCATTGGCGCGAAGCGCGCGGAGCAGCTCGCCGAGAACCTCGCGGCAACCAGCATTGTCCTCAGCGGCGACGAGCTGGCGCGGCTTGATGCGGTCAGCGCGCTGCCGCGAGAGTATCCGGGCTGGATGCTGGAGCGCCAGGGCGAATACCGTCGCGACCAGCTAGCACAGCAGTAACTTCCTCTCTTGCACGCCGGATCGTCTGTTTCGCGATCCGGCTTTTTTATCCGCTGCGCTCACAAAAAACGATCCCTGGGTTTGCCCGAAAATAAGATTTCGTTTATATGACTAGTCATGAAATTTATATGACTAGTCATGGGTGCGAGCGATGAACAGAACACTAGCGGCAGATTTTTTATGGGGTAACTCGGTTTCCAGCATGCAAACCGAGGGGGCGTGGAATGAGGGCGGTAAAGGGATGTCGGTTTACGATATCCGCCAGTCCGCGGAATTGACTTCCGACTGGAAGGTGGCGACCGATTCGTACCACCGCTACCGGGAAGACTTCGACCTGATGCAGGATTTGGGCATGAACTGCTACCGCTTCCAGATTGCGTGGAGCCGCGTTTGCCCGGAAGGCGACGGTGAGTTCAATGAAGAAGGTATCGCCTTTTATCACCAGTTTATCGATGACCTGATTGCCCGCGGCATTGAGCCGATGATCTGCCTGTATCACTTCGATATGCCGCTGTCGCTGGCTGAACGCTACAACGGGTTTACCGACCGCCGGGTGATGGAAGCCTTTATTCGTTACGGGCAGAAGATGATCGACTGCTTTGGCGATAAGGTGAAGTGGTGGCTGACCTTTAATGAACAGAATCTCTACCATATGCCGGACGCGTTTCTGATTTCAGGCTACATGCGCGGCGAGAAGACCCTGCGCGAGCTGTATCAGATCCAGCACCACGTGATGATGGCCCACGTGCACCTGACGCAGTATCTGCACCAGGCGAAGCCGCAGTGCCTGATGGGCGGGATGCTGGCCCACGCGCTGGTCTATCCGGCGACCTGTAAACCGCGCGATATCCTTTGCGCCCAGCAGCTCGACGAATTTTTAAACCAGAATCTGCTGCGCGCCTTCGCCGGGGAGGGCTACAGCCCGGAAGTCATGCACGTTGTCGCTCGCGAAGGCTTTGCGGATATCTACCGCGCAGAGGATCTGGCGCTGATGGCGCAGGTCAAAATCGACTATCTGGCCTTTAGCTACTACGCCAGCAAGGCGCTGGATAGCGATCCGATCCCGCCGGGCACGCCGGTGAACCACTACATGCAGTTCGGCGATAAAAAGAATGACTATCTGAACGCTACCGAGTGGGGCTGGCAGATTGATCCGCTGGGCTTTCGCACCATCATTACCCGCTACTACAACGACTGGCGTCTGCCGGTCTTCCCGATTGAAAACGGCATCGGGGTGATTGAGTCCTGGGACGGCGAGAACCCGATCGCTGACGATTACCGTATCGCCTATCATCGCGATCATATCAGCGCTATGAAAGAGGCGATATTTGAGGACGGCGCGCAGGTGATTGGCTATCTGGGCTGGGGGCTGATCGATATTCTCAGTTCGCAGGGCGATATGCGCAAACGCTACGGCGTTGTCTATGTGAACCGTGAAAACCACGACCTGAAGGACCTTAAGCGCGTTCCGAAGAAAAGCTATGCCTGGCTCAAGCGGGCCATTCGCAGCAATGGCGAAGAGATGTAGCGGCGCCTCGCGCGGGCAGATGGTATATTCTGCCCGCCAGTCGCTATCAGCAACGTAAAAGGATCGGGGAATGACGGCCAAATATCTGAGTATCGCGCGGGAAATCAAAAAACGTATCATCAGCCGACAGTACCCCGCCAGCGCGCCGTTACCCGACCAGTTCGCGTTAGCGGCGGAATTCAGCACCAGCAGGATGACCATCCAGCAGGCGATGCGTCAGCTGATTGTCGAAGGCCTTATCTACACCCGCAAGGGGCAGGGCACCTTCGTGCGCAAAAATTTCCTCCAGCTTTCGCAGTGGGAACTGCCCGGCAGCGACTATTTTGGCGCCACCAAAACCTGGGAGCACTTAGGGGAAGTGGCCAGCCGGGTGATTCGCTTCGAGCTGCGCTTTCCGACGGAAAAAGAGCAAACTTCGTTGCTGATTGACGCCGATGCCCCGGTCTATGATTTCGTTCGCCTGCGGCTGCTCAACGAGGAACCGGTGTCGCTGGATCTCACCGTGATGCCGGTCGCGCTGGTGCCCGGCCTGAATAAAACGCATCTCGAAGGCTCGGTGTTTCGCTACCTGCAGGAGACGCTGGGGCTCAAGATGATGGGATCGTATCGGGTGGTGCGGGCGATGAAACCGCAGGCGCTGGACAGGGAATATCTCAACTGCGAAGCGAGCGATCCGGTGCTGGAGGTGGAGCAGGTGATCTATCTGGAGGACGGTACGCCGCTGGAGTATGCCCATTGCCACTATCGCTACGATCACGGCGGAATTATTCTGGTGAATAACGGATAAAAAAAGGGCGGGCACCGGGCCCGCCGCGCTGCGCGATGCGCTGTTAGTTCAGACGCACCGGCATACCGGAACGGTTCTGGATCGCCTGATCGACCACGCTCTGGTCTACGTCAGTCTGGCTGGTAATCGCCTGTACGGATTTGGTCAGGTTAATCGGTACGATTTCGCCGCCCTGGAACTGCTCTTCAGTGGTGGACAGCGGGTTGTGAACTTCAATGAAGCGGCTGCCGTCAGGCTCGGTAGTGGCTTTTACCGGCTCATCGATAAACTCTACGCGGGTGCCGACCGGCACGTTTTCAAACAGGAATTTAATATCGTCGTTACGCAGACGCACGCAGCCGTGGCTGACGCGCAGGCCGATGCCGAAGTTGGCGTTGGTGCCGTGAATGGCGTACAGGCGGCCGATATACAGCGCGTACAGGCCCATCGGGTTATCAGGACCGGCCGGAACAACGGCCGGCAGCGGTTCGCCGGCAGCGGCATATTCAGCGTGCATTTTGGCGGTAGGCGTCCAGGTCGGACCGGCTTTTTTACGCTCAACTTTGGTTACCCAGTTGATCGGGGTGTCTTTGCCGAGCTGGCCGATACCGATCGGCAGCACGATGACGGTGTTGGTGCCCTTCGGATAGTAGTAAAGGCGCATTTCCGCGCTGTTGATGACGATACCCTCATGCACGGTGTCCGGCAGGATCAGCTGCTGCGGGATATTCAGCACGGTGCCGCCTTTCGGCAGGAAGGTGTCCACGCCCGGGTTGGCTTCCAGCATGTTGGATAAACCCATCTGGTATTCGGCGGCGAAATATTCCAGCGGCTGCTTGTTGCCTTCCGGAATGGTGATCACCTGGTTCTGGCCAATCAGACGGCTGCCGTCGGTAGGCAGAGGGTAGGTTACAGCAGAAGCTGTGTTGCAAAAGCCCACGATGGCGAAGGCTGCCGCGAAGAGTGTTGATAATTTCATAATCTTTATGTCGTGGGCGATATTAATGCCGCACAGGCCTTTGTCAGTTTAAACAGGAAGTCGATGGGAGCGCATTATATGTGCTTTCCGGCAAACAGGTAAATGAGATGTGTACGAAATCACATTTTTTTCCTGTGACCGTGAGTGTAGCCCGTCAACGCTGGCCCTGCAGGCTAAAAACGGGAGGGGATTACCCCTCCAGAAGCCGCGCCTGGAGCGCTTCTCGCGCCTGCGGCGTCAGCTGATACTCTTTTTCCAGCCAGGCATCGACGCTGGCGTAACGTTCATCGATGCCGGAAAGCGCGGCGGCAAGGTAAGATTCATGCACCGTCATCATTTCCGCCAGGTTTTGCCGACCGCGGACGGACAGCTCATTGCCGAGGGATGCGAGCAAAAAATCCTCGACCTGCGTCAGCATGCCCTGGGTGAGCAGGTACTCCTCCATCACCGTGTGGCGATCGCAGCCGAGGGCGAACAGCGTCAGCGCGCAGCCCACGCCGGTACGGTCTTTCCCTACCGCGCAGTGCTGCAATAGCGCGCCGTCGAAAGGCTCCATCAGCCAGCCGGCCAGCTGGCGATAAGCGGCGTTATTAAACGGCAGCTGGCGATAGAGCTCCAGCATAAACTGCTCGCCGTTAAGGGCGTTTAGCGTGGCGGCGTTGAGCTCGGTGACTTTGGCGTTGACGTCGCGAACGTGCGGATTCGCCGGAGCGTTGAGGTAGCGAGCCGCTTCGTTCAGCTTATCGGGGCTACGATTCACTTCTCCCGGGTCGCGATAATCAATGACCCGGCTCAGAGGGATGGCGTCCAGGTGGGTGAGGTCATCGGCCGTCATCATATGCAGCGAGCCGGAGCGGAATAGTTTTCCGGTCCGCACGCGGCGCCCGTCGGCGGTACGCTGGCCGCCCAGGTCACGAAAGTTGATACCGCCCTGCAGCGATAAGAAAGCCGGATGGCGGGAGAGTGTGGTCATAGGTTCCTTCCAGATTAAGGTAAAAAATTACGCATTAAGCAGTGTAACCGCGCAATATGACACGACCCTAACACAAGCGTCATTGATGATTTTATAACGCCCCGTGAAAAGTGAAGCATTTGCTGGCATAATGTCTGGTTCATCACACTTCTCATTCTCTATTTTCAGGATAACCCCGTGCTAGTATCCAGCAACGTCACCATGCAGTTCGGCAGTAAGCCGCTGTTCGAAAATATTTCCGTCAAATTTGGCGGCGGCAATCGTTACGGCCTGATTGGCGCCAACGGTAGCGGCAAGTCCACCTTTATGAAGATCCTCGGCGGCGATCTTGAGCCGACGCTGGGCAACGTCTCCCTCGACCCGAATGAGCGTATCGGTAAGCTGCGCCAGGATCAGTTTGCGTTTGAAGAGTTCAGCGTGCTGGATACGGTCATTATGGGCCACGGCGAGCTGTGGGAAGTGAAGCAGGAGCGCGATCGCATCTACTCCCTGGCGGAGATGAGCGAAGAAGACGGTTACAAGGTGGCTGACCTTGAAGTGCTGTACGGCGAGATGGACGGCTACTCCGCCGAAGCGCGCGCCGGCGAACTGCTGCTCGGCGTCGGTATCCCGGTTGAACAGCATTACGGCCCGATGAGCGAAGTGGCTCCCGGCTGGAAGCTGCGCGTGCTGCTGGCGCAGGCGCTGTTCTCCAACCCGGATATCCTGCTGCTTGATGAACCGACGAACAACCTGGACATCGATACCATCCGCTGGCTGGAGCAGACCCTCAACGATCGCGACAGCACCATGATCATCATTTCGCACGACCGTCACTTCCTGAACATGGTTTGTACCCACATGGCGGATCTGGATTACGGCGAGCTGCGCGTTTACCCGGGCAACTACGATGAATATATGACCGCGGCGACCCAGGCGCGCGAACGTCTGCTGGCGGATAACGCCAAGAAAAAAGCGCAGATTGCCGACCTGCAATCTTTCGTGAGCCGCTTTAGCGCCAACGCCTCTAAATCTCGCCAGGCGACCTCGCGCGCCCGTCAGATTGACAAAATTAAGCTGGACGAAGTGAAAGCGTCCAGCCGTCAGAACCCGTTCATTCGCTTTGAGCAGGATAAGAAGCTGTTCCGTAACGCTCTGGAAGTGGAAGCGCTGGCAAAAGGCTTTGACAACGGCCCGCTGTTTAAAAACTTCAACCTGCTGCTGGAAGTGGGGGAGAAGATCGCTATTCTGGGTGCCAACGGCGTGGGTAAATCCACAATGCTGAAAACCCTGGTCGGCGACCTGATGCCGGATAACGGTACCGTTAAATGGTCCGAGAACGCGCAGATTGGCTACTATGCCCAGGATCACGAATATGAATTCGAAAACGATCTGACGGTATTTGAGTGGATGAGCCAGTGGAAACAGGAAAGCGATGACGAACAGGCGGTGCGCAGCATCCTGGGCCGACTGCTGTTCAGCCAGGACGACATCAAAAAGCCGGCGAAAGTGCTCTCCGGCGGCGAAAAAGGCCGTATGCTGTTCGGTAAGCTGATGATGCAGAAACCGAACATTCTGGTGATGGACGAACCGACCAACCACCTGGATATGGAATCGATCGAATCGCTGAACATGGCGCTGGAGATGTATCAGGGGACCCTGATTTTTGTTTCCCACGACCGTGAGTTTGTGAGCTCGCTGGCGACCCGGGTGATTGAAATTACGCCGGAGCGCGTGGTCGACTTCACCGGTAACTACGAAGATTATCTGCGTACTAAAGGTATCGAATAATTTTTCTGTTGCTTGTCCCGGATTGCGGCGCCGCTGCGCCTTATCCGGGCTACCGGCCCGCAGACGGCGGTGAGCCCGTAGCCCGGGCAAGGCGCGTTGAGCTCCGCCCCCGGGAGCAGTTTGCAGAGTGGCAGAATTCCCCGGAGGCGCCGCTGCGCCTTATCCGGGCTACACCCGCCACTCGCTCCTTTCTTCACCGTTCACCCGCAGCCTGCGTTTTTCCCCCGCCGGCAACAATACCTTCAGCGCTTTCCACGCCGGACGATAATCGCCGCGCGCCTTGACCTTCAGGTTAATGCTGGCGCTATCGCAGACCATTTCCCATTCCACCCACAGCGCATTGCCGTTCCGGTAGCCCCAGCTTTCGCCGTCGTCTTCAAACAGCAGGCCGCGACAGGTCCCCATTCCTTTCAGCGGGAACAGTTTCAGCTCGCGGGTATCGTCTTTTTCAGCGCAAACGTGGCGAATGCGTTCGCTCAGCGGCAGGGCTGTCCCGGCGCGAACCAGCAGCGGCAGTTTTTCCAGCGGCGCATCAAGGACGATCCACTGGCCGCCTGCGTACCACTGGTGGCTGTAAAAGTCGTACCAGCCGTCCTGGTTTGCCGGTAACCACACGCGGCGCTGACGCGCGCCGGGTTCGACGACGCTGGCGACCAGCAGATCGCGACCCAGCAGGAAGTCGTCGCATTCGGCAAACGTCTGCGCATCGTGTTCGTGATCGAGGAAGGTCGGGCGCAGCATCGGTTCATCGTCGGCGTGAGCCTGCCACAGCAGGGTATAGAGGTACGGCAGCAGACGATAGCGCAGCTCAATGGCTGAACGGATCGCCGGGGTGACCTCCGGGTACATCCAGGCTTCGTTGACCGTCTGGTCGTCATTCCACGAGTGAATGGTAAACCGCGGATGCATAACGCCGTTTTGTACCCAGCGCACGAACAGCTCCGGGTCCGGTTTGTCGCCAGAGAAGCCGCCCACATCGTGTCCGACGTTGAACAGCCCGGACAAGCTCATACCCAGCCCCATGCGGGTGTTATAGCGCAGCGTCTCCCAGTTGGTGCGGTTATCGCCGCTCCAGGTCTGAACGTAGCGCTGCATCCCGGCGCAGCCGGAGCGAGAGATCAGATACGGGCGTTTCTGCGGCGCAAAGCGCTGCTGGGCCTCCAGCGACGCGCGCATCATCAGCAGCGGCATCACCGGGCGAATATGTTTGATAGCAATTTCGTGGCCGAATCCGTGACAGCGGGCTTCGCCGTCCCAGACTTCATACTCGTTATTATCGTTCCACGTGGAGTCGATGCCCAGCTCCAGCAATTGGGTCGTCACGCCTTCCTGCCACCAGGCGACGGTTTGCGGGTTGGTAAAGTCGAGATGCGACCCTTCGTCATCCCAGAAGCTGGAGCGCTCGGGAGCATCGGCCTGTGAATCGCGGATAAAGAGCCCGCGCTCCGCGACCTCGTGATAGCGCGGATGGTCCTGCAGCAGGCAGGGCTTAATATTGGCGGCGAGCTTCAGCCCGGCATCGTGGAAGGCCTGGCTCATCACCTTCGGCTGCGGCACCTTGTCGTTGTTCCAGTTAAAGACGTAGCGCTTGCCGTTAATCGAGGTATAGCCGGAAGAGAGCTGGAACGAATCGCACGGAATGGCGTGTTCATCGCACAGGCGGATAAAGTTCATCAGCTGGTTTTGCGCATCCGGCGCGTCGGTGTAGTGCATCGTCGAACCGCTGTAGCCGAGACTCCATTTCGGTCCGAACAGCGTTTTGCCGGTCAGGCGGACGAACGCTTTGGTGATATCCAGTACCCGCTTGCCGGAAAACAAATAGTAATCAATGTCTCCCGCTTCCGCCTGCCAGCGGCGATAGGCGGTATGGTAATTATCGATTTCGTTACCGAGATCCAGCCAGCAGCTGCTCAGGTTGTCGTAAAACAGACCGTAGCTGACATCGCTGCGCTGCGTGATGGTAAACGGAATATGTTTGTACAGCGGGTCGGTGCTCGCCGCGTTATAGCCCATGGCGTCGAGGTTACGCATCTCATAGCGTTTACCGTTACGCTGCAGATCGCCGGCCTTTTCGCCCAGACCATAGAAGCGTTCGTCTTTGCGTCGGCTCAGGTAGTGGGCAACGCCGTCGCCGTGCGCATTCGCCAGATAGGCGCTGGTGGGGCGGTCGTTCGCCAGCGGCTGCCACTCGCCGGCCTCATCGCGATAGCGCCATTCCAGCCACAGCGGCTGGTGGACGGTGACGCGCAGCTGGTCGGTGGCAATGGTCAGGGCGTCGCTATGCTCCGTGAGCTGCCAGGCGGGTAGGCTAAAGCCGCTCAGCTCTTCGCGCGGGCGTCCTTCCCACGGCACGTCCTGTTGGGGAGCGATACTCCAGGTGCGATCCAGCGCCAGCTGGCCGTGCCGCTTCAGCAGCACGCGGAACATATTTTCTTCCAGTACGTACAGACACAGGGTGTGCTGGCCGTCGACGAGCAGCTCAACGTGATGCTCCAGCCGTTGGTGTAAGGTCCAGTTTTTCAAAGTCTTCATTTTTTTACATCCACTCTCAGGCGCGTTTTGCGCGACGTTCAGCAATAAATGCCACCAGGAATACCGCGCCAATCAGGTCAAAGAACCCCATGGCGATAAATAGCGGGTTGAAGCCGATTTTGTCGGCGGTGACGCCAATTAACAGCGAGAACAAAAAGCTGGCGATCCAGGCGGCGGAGCCGCGCATCCCGTTTACGGTCGCCATCTGCCCTTTATCGAACGACTCCACCACCAGCGCGCTGAGCATGCAGGAGATAATCTGGTGGCCGAAGCCGCCAATTGAAATCAACACGATGGTGATATAGGGATCGCGGGTAATCGCCACGGTGGCGAGGGAAATCATCAGGAAGGCGCCGGTGACGGAGCTGGCGACCACCGAGTTCACCCGCGAGCAGCCGAACCAGCGGGTATACAGTTTGGTCAGATAGCCGCTGGCGACGCTGCCGAGGTCGGCCGCCAGAAACGGCAGCCAGGCAAACATGGCGATTTGCTTGAGATCCATGCCGTGCTCTTTCGCCAGGTAGAGCGGTACCCAGAAGCTCAGCACCGCCCAGGCGGGTTCCGCCATAAAGGCCGGAATGGCGATACCGTAGAAGCGCTTGTTTTTCGATACGGTTTTCAGCGCGGTAAAGAAGGGCAGCTTAACCGGCGGCGCTTCATTGTCCTGCTGGATAAGCGCCAGCTCGGCTTTGCCGAGGTTAGGGTGTTTTTCCGGGTTATGATAGAACGCCCACCACAGTAAGACCCATACGAGCGCCAGCGCGCCGGTGAACATAAATGCGCCCTGCCAGCCGAACGAGGCGTGCGCGAAGTAGATAATCGGCGGCGCCAGCATGGCGCCGATGGAGAAACCAACCCCGGCCCAGCCTGCGGCGATCGGGCGCTCGGATTTAGGAAACCACTCGCCGAGCGTTTTGGCGTTGGCTGGCGTCGCCGCCGCCTCAGCGCCGCCCATGAAAAAGCGCAGAATCGCCAGGTGCAGCCAGCTCCCCGCGCCGGCATGGGCGATGCAGGCGATGGCCCACAGCGTGGCGCAGATCATAAAGCCGAGCTTGAGGCCAATGACGTCGATAAGCCAGCCGCAGAGCGGCTGAAAAATGGTATACGCCAGCTGAAAAGCGCCGACGATCCACGAGTACTGTTCAGTGGTAATACCGAGAGAGGTTTTTAATTCCGGGGCGATAATCCCCAGCGAATTGCGCGTGATGTAGTTAACGGTGACGCCGAGCAAAAACAGCACCAGCATCCACCAGCGCAGGTTCTTCACTATGCGGCGCGATTTACTCACCGCCATATCGTTATTGAGGCCTTGGCTCATAGAACTCTCCACGAGACATGTAGTAGGGAAAATTGACCAACCCGCTTGCTGAGTTGTCGCTAAAATTTTCTATTTCGTTGTTTGTTAAGGTTGATGTCTCGACACTATTGGTTGACTAATCTCAAAGGTGTTGGACCAATTCAGGCTAAGGGAGAATGCGAGCGGGCAATAGCGACAATTCTGCAAATTTTTTCATGGGGCGATCGGGATCGCAGTATGACATCGCCAAATCGCTTAAAAATATTCACATTCTCGATATGAAAATTTTTTCATCAGCAAAGTAGAGCGCGATCACAAAATGGACAAAAAGCTTAAAGTGAGCGAAATCGCGGCGCGTACCGGGCTGTCGGTCAGCACGGTATCGCGGGTGCTGGCGGGGAAAGCGAACACCAGCGCCAGGGCCCGCCAGAGGGTACTGGAGTGCGCCCGCGAGCTGGGCGTGATGGAGGGTATCGCCGCCGGGCGAATGCTGCTCAACAACCTCGTGGTATTCGCGCCCCAGCGCGCTTTCGATGAGCGTACGGATATTTACTACTATCGGGTGATTCAAAGCATCAATAGCGCCCTTATGCCGCACGAGGTGCACCTGCGCTACTGCGCGCTGGAAGAGAATGACAGCGATGCCAATTTGTTTTTGCAGCGCATGCATGAAGCCTCGACCCAGGCCGCTATTTTACTGGGTATCGACGATCCGCATATTCACGATCTGGCGGCCGATCTGGCGAAGCCCTGCGTGATGATCAACTGCCACGACGCGGGAATGCGCTTACCCTCCGTCGCGCCGGATCATCGGCTGATCGGCCAGTTCGCCGCCCGCTACCTGTTTGAGATGGGGCATCAGGCGATCATGAACGTGATGTGCCTGCGCCGCTATACCATGGAGCTGCGTCTGCTGGGGATCAAGCAGGCGTGGCGCGCGCGGAATTTGAGCTTTGCCGAAAGCAGGGATCTCATTGATGTGGCCAATTTCAGCGCCCGGGATACCGAGGAAAAAGTAGGGGAGTGGCTGGATCAGCGCGGCGACGGCCCGCTGCCGACGGCATTCCTGGTGGGCGGTGATTTTATGGCGGCAGGCACGATCGCCGCCTTACAAAAACGCGGTTTGCGCGTCCCGCAGGACATTTCCGTCATGAGTATCGACGGTTTTAACCTGGCGGCGATTCAGGATGTACCGCTAACCGCCGTCCACGTCCCGCGCGATGAATTAGGGGTTGAAGCGGTGCATTTGCTACAGCAAAGACTGATCCGTCCCGATGCGCCGCACGGCGCGTTACTCTTGCATGGCACGCTGGCGGTACGCGATTCGGTGCGGCGGATACGCGCCGGTAACCGCCGTACCGCCGTTGAAGCGAAGGGGCTATATGACGATTAATCAACCATTCCCAGCGCGCGCTTACCGTGGATATTTAAATCATCCAGCGTGAAACGTCCTTCCCAGCTGGCTTCATAATCTTCGCGCGGGAAGTCGCCCGGCGAAGCGCCGCGCGCCAGCGCGACTTTGACCTTCTGCGCGTAGGCGAGGTTTTTCTCACACATTGGCGCGGCGGGAATATACATCACGTTGCCCCAGCCCTGCTGATTTTCCACCGGCGCGACCGAGTGGATCACGTCGCAGTGCCACCATACCGAATCGCCCGCGTTAAGCGCCGGAATAGAGCTTAAAGCTTTGATCAGCAGCGGATGCCATTTTTCCGAAATCGGCAGCACCTTACCCGGCGCGACGCCGCACAGTTCATCATCCGGGACATCATCGAGCAGCGGACGCAGCAGCACGTACGCCATCGCTTCCGGGATCGGCACCACGTGCAGCAGACCCTGATCGGGGATCATATCGGAGAGCGCGGTCCAGCCCTGGAAGGTGCGGAACACCGAGCATTTGGTGGTATTGTCGACCGTATACTCTTCGACTTCGGTACGGTGCGCCGCGTCCCACGGGTCGTAAGCATCAATATTGCCATTAAACACGTCGGCAAACACTTTCTGATAGGCCGGCAGCAGCCAGCGCTCCAGGGCGCCGGAGTCGGTATGCGCGCCCAGACCTTTCGAGGTGGTTCCCGGCGGGCGGCGGCGAATGCGGTCCGGGTAGATGACGCTCACGTCCGGGTTAAACCACTGTTTCCCGTCGCGGTTAAACGTCCACAGGCGGTTGAGGAACGACTGCACGGCGGCCATTTCGTCGCTCTGGCGCGCCTGCATCTGCGCCTGGGACCAGTAAATCGGATAGATTTCCGGCCGCGACGCCTCCAGCGAGCCGAAAAAGGTATCGCCCGGGCCTCTGTAGACATCATCAAAATGGTTGCGGTCGAGATAGTCGAGCATCGAGTTATCCCACGCCAGCGCCCGTTCGCGAGAAAAATGGCCTTTGATGACCGTGCAGCCGCGACGCTTGATGAGCTCGCGCTGGGCCTCCGGGACCTGGCCACGCGCAATCGCCTCGAACGGGATTGTCGGCCAGACGTCCTGAGCGCTGGCCTTGAGGGCGTCAATCTCTTCCAGACGCGCGGCGATACGCGCCGTCAGCCGATCGAACACCGCCTGTACGTCGCCAATTTGCGCCCGCAGCTCCCGCTTGATCTGGCGGATAGCCGCTTTAGGGTCGGCAGGTAAAGTTTCACTGGTATGGGTAACAGCCATGATGACCTCTCATCTTTCATTCGAAAGTAATAAATCTTACATATGATAATTTAAGTTAAAATTAAGTTAATGCAAGTTTAAAATTATGCAGAGGCGCACAAAACGGGAAGCCGGGGCGGTCAACCCCGGCGCGGCGTTACTGGTTGAAGGGGGCGGCGTGGTCGAGGACGGCCTGAATGACGTTCAGCGCGCCGTCGTGGTTATTATCATCGGTGGCAAAACGCGACACCGCCTTGATGCTGTCGGCGGCGTTGGCCATCGCGAAAGAGTATTTCACCAGCTTGAGCATTTCCGTATCGTTAGCGCTGTCGCCAATGGCCACGCACGCCTGCGGCGAGATGCTCCAGCGCTTCAGCAGGCGGCTGATGCCGTTGGCTTTATGCAGGCCGGGGATAATTAAATCGACGAAGCCGAAGCCGCTGGTGACCGGCTTCATGATGCCGTCCAGCGAGACGTGCAGTTTATCGATAAGCTGCGGGATTTCGCTATCCGGCAGGTTAAGCGAAAACTTGAACAGCTTATCGTCAATATCATGATAGCTGCTAATGCGCTGCAGGCGATGGTAGTGCTTTGACATCAGGGTGACGAACGCCTCGGGCGCGCGGTCGCTGACATAGGCGCTTTCGAGGCCGCAGGCGACGAAGTTGAGCTGCGGGTCTTTCAGCAGTTCGCCAATGACGACCTGGGATTCATGACGGGTCAGTTCGCCGTGGAACAGCTGTTGACCGTGTTCGTAAACCAGCGCGCCGTTCTCGGCGACAAAGGAGATGCGGTCGCGGATTTCCGGGAAAAAAGAGATCAGCTGGTAGTACTGGTTGCCGCTGGCGACAACGAATTCAATACCCTGCTGTTGCAGTTGCGCGAACTGCGCAAGAAAACGCGAGCGGTCATACTGCTTGGCGTCATTGAGAAAAGTTCCGTCCATATCGGTGACGATAACTTTAACGGTCATAACACATGCTCCTGGCTTAACTTCGACCAGTAACATTCTAATTACAATGTGATGGGGAGCACAAATTTATTTCGAATGAAAGTTGGCGTTCACCGATGTGCAGGAGAAAACCCCGGGTTGCGACGTAAACGCCTTACCCGGGGCAGTGGCCCGCAAACGGCTTCGAACCTGTAGCCCGGCTAAGCGCAGCGCAAGCCGGGGGACGTTATTTACAGCGTATGCTCGGTACGGGCGATAATATCGTCCTGAGCATCCGGCGACAGGGCGGTAAAGAACGCCGAGTAACCGGCCACGCGGACCACTAAATCGCGATACTGGTCAGGGTGTTTCTTCGCTTCAAGCAGCGTCTCGCGCGACACGATGTTGTACTGAATATGCCAGCCTTTATGCACCTCGAAGAAGGTGCGCAGCAGCACCATCAGTTTCTGCTTATCGGATTCATTCTCCAGCGTGGCCGGGTTCAGCTTCTGGTTAAGCAACACGCCGCCAAGAATCGAACCGGTCGGCAGTTTGCCCACCGAGCTGATGACCGCGGTCGGCCCGAGATGGTCGGTACCGGAGGCTGGGCTGGCCCCTTCCGCCAGCGGCGAGTGCGCCTTACGGCCATCCGGGGTCGCCATGGTCTGCGCGCCAAACGGCACATTGGCGGAAATGGACGAGGTGCCGGCGTAGTAGTTGCCGCCGATCGGGCCGCGGCCGTAGCGCGGGTTATGATACAGCTTCAGCTCATCGATATAGGTCTGGTAGGCGCGAGCCAGCAGCATATCCACGCTGTCCTCATCGTTGCCGTATTTCGGCGCGCCGTTGATTAAGCGCTGGCGCAGCTGCTCGTGGGTCAGGCCTTCGAAGTCTTCAGCCAGCGCCTTTGCCAGCGCCTGCTGACCAATAACGCCCTGATCGAACACCAGCTTCTTCACCGCCGCCAGGCTGTTGCCGAGGTTAGCGATGCCGACCTGTAGCCCGGAAACCCAGTCATATTTCGCGCCGCCCTGCTTAATGCTCTTCGCGCGCTCGATGCAGTCATCCACCAGCGCCGAGCAGAGAATATCGTGCACGTTCTCTTCCAGCATGGTGTCGACGACGTACTCAATCTCGATAGATTTGCGCGTGTAGTAGCGGATCTGCGTATCCCAGTCGGCCAGCACCTGCTCGAAGTTGTCGAAGTTGCCTTTCGACAGGGCGTGCTCCTGCGGCAGGAAGACCTGACCGCTGGTGGCGTCGCGGCCGCCTTCCAGGGTTGCCAGCATGACGCGGGCGAAGTTGATAAAGCTCATCCCAGTGCAGCGATAGCCCCATTTGCCGCCGACGGCGGTTTCGATGCAGCCGATCGCGGCATAGTCGTACGCGTCCTGCGGCTCAATGCCGAGTTTGATAAATTCAGGAATAACGATTTCGTCGTTATTGAACGCCGGCATGCCGAAGCCGCAGCGGATCACCTGCACGCAGGCGTCGAGGAAGTCGTTGCTCATGCCCGCGTGATAGCGCACGCTGAGGTTAGGCTGCGTTGAGCGCAGGCGACCGCAGGATTCAAGGATGGCGTAGGAGAGCGGGTTCACCGCGTCCTGCGCGTTGCCGTCCACCAGATTCTGGCCGCCGATGGTGACGTTCTGGTACAGCGGGCTACCGGCGGACGCCTTCGAGTGCGAGCCGGAGCGAATTTTATTCACCTCCAGCAGCTTCAGCCAGCAGCAGTGCAGCAGCTCGATGGCGTGTTCGCGATCCAATGATTGTGCCAGCTCAACGTCGCGGCGGTAGTAAGGGTAGAGATACTGGTCCATGCGGCCGAAAGAGACCGAGTGGCCGTTGGATTCGATCTGCAGAATCAGCTGGATGAAATAGCACAGCTGCAGCGCCTGCCAGAAGGTCTTCGGCGGCTCGTGGGCGATGATATCGCAGTTTTCGGCTATCGCCAGCAGCTCGTCGCGGCGGGCTTCGCGGCTCTCCGTCGCGGCCATGCTGCGCGCCAGCCCGGCGTAGCGCTTACAGTGTTCGCTGACCGCTTCCAGCACGATATCAATGGCTTTGAGGAACTGCTCGCCGTGCAGATCTTCCAGCACGGTCAGGTTAATGCGTGAACGGCGTTCGGCGACTTTCGCCCGCATGCCGTCGAGGCCTTTTTCCAGCAGCAGCGGATAGTTGACCGCAAGGTGAGCATCGCCGGAGGTCATATTGCCTTCCGCTTTGATAATGCCGGTCGCCAGCAGCGCTTTTTGCTCGTCGGTAAACATGCCGTAGCAGCGATCCTGAACGGTTTGACCGCGCCACCACGGGCACACTTCGTGGAGCACGCGTTTATTCTCTTCGCTAACGGCAAACCCGGCACCGGGGCGATCGGCGAGGTCGTCGATCTCTTTTTCGATCCAGCTAACGGTGTATTCCGGGAAGATAGGCGCCGCGCGAACTTCGCTGGCCTGGTTGCCGACGATCAGTTCATCGTGCTTAATCCAGATCGTGCGTTCCGCCAGGTGATGGGCCAGCGCCAGCGCGCGGCGTACCGGGATCGGTTTATCCAGGTGCTGTTGATAGGCTTCGGTATAGTGCTGGGCGCGCTCGGTACAGACCGGCGGCTTGACGATATGCACCAGCGCCATTTTATGCGCCTGAATGCGCGGGCTCAGAGTATCCAGTTTCAACGTTGTCATAAGGTTATCCTCGTAGAGTCGCCGTTAAACCTTTGCTCTGAGCATAGCGCTGCGCGAAGGCGAGCAGCTCGGGTGCAGCAAGCGGTTTATCCGGTGCGGTATAGGGCTGACTGAGTAATTGGTATTTATTCATTCCTAACGTGTGGTACGGCAGGAAGTGGATCTCGCCAACCTTTAAGCGGTCAGCGGCAAAATCGGTAATGGCGGCAATATCGCTTTCGTTGGCGTTAAAGCCCTGGATCAGCGGCACGCGAATGATAATTTTCTTTCCGGCCTGCGCGACGCGCTGCAGGTTATCCAGCACCCGGCGGGCGCTGCCGTCCGTCCACTGCTGGAAAATCGCTTCGTTGACGTGCTTGAGGTCGGCGAGAAACAGGTCGATAAACGGCAAAGAGGGCTCGACGTATTTCCACGGCACGTGCAGGCAGGTTTCGACCGCGGTGTGGATCCCCGCGTTGTGGCTGGCCTCAAACAGCTGGCGGGCCAGCTCGGGATTCATAAACGGCTCGCCGCCGGAGAGCGTGACGCCGCCGCCGCTGCGCTCGTAAAACGGTTGGTCGCGCAGCACCGTGGCCATAATCTCTTCGACGCTCTTCTCTTCGCCGCACACCGTTAATGCGGTGGTCGGGCAGCAGTCGCGCAGTTTGCCAATATACGCATCGGTGAGTTTTTCGCGGTGGATAATCAGGCCGTCCAGCTTGCGGGTAATCACCTCCGGCGCGGCCTGCTGGCAGAGGTCGCAGCCGTCCAGGCACAGGCGCGCGTCATACAGCAAATCCGCCGTGCGGGCGCGGCTTTCCGGGTTCTGGCACCAGCGGCAGCCCAGCGAACACCCTTTGAGGAAGACGACAGTGCGGATCCCCGGGCCGTCATGGGTTGAATAACGCTGAATGTTGAAGATCATAATTCACCCTCTAATTTGCATATGAAGATTAAATTACTTTCGAATGAAAGTTGTATTGATATAAATCAACAAGCATAGCGAGGGGGGAAAACGGAGGCGAAAAAGTCGCGGCGGGTCACAAAACATCCGGCGGCGGTACCGCCGGAAAGGGGTTAGGGCGTACCGCACACCTCGCAGTGAGGGTTACGCGGCAGCGTCATTTCGCGGAACTGACAGCGCATGGCGTCGTACATGACGATTTTGCCGGTCGCCGGGCTGCCGTAGCGGGCGAGCAGCTTAATCGCCTCCATCGCCTGTAGTGAACCAATGATGCCAACCAGCGGCGCCATGACGCCGGCCTCGACGCAGGTGAGGGCGTTGTCGCCAAACAGGCGGCTCAGGCAGCGGTAGCAGGGTTCATCTTCCTGATACGTAAAGACGCTGATTTGTCCCTCCATGCGAATCGCGGCGCCGGAGACCAGCGGCGTTTTATGGCGGAAACATCCGGCGTTGAGCTGGTTACGGATCGCGACGTTGTCGGTACAGTCGAGCACCAGATCGTGGGCGGCGATTTGCGCCGCCAGCGCCGCGTCTTCCAGCCGTGCGTTGAGCGTCGTGAGCTGAACGTGGGGATTCATCCGCGCCAGCGCGCCGCGGGCGGAGTCGACCTTCGGCTGGCCGATGGTGGCGTCGCTGTGCAGGGTCTGGCGCTGAAGGTTGGAGAGCGACACGGTATCGAAATCGAGCAGGGTAAGCTGGCCGACGCCTGCCGCCGCCAGATACTGCGCGGCGGCGCAGCCCAGCCCGCCGAGGCCGACGACCAGCACGCGCGAGGCTTTCAGCTGCTCCTGACCGTCAAAATCGAAATCGCGAAGAATAATCTGCCGGTTATAGCGCAGCATCTCCGCATCGCTCAGCTCCACGCCCATTACAGCCCTCCGAACAGATGATTAAACGGCTCGACTTCCACCCATTCGCCCGCTTCCACGTTGCCGCGCTCGCGCTCCAGCACGATAAAGCAGTTGCCGAGGCTGAATGAGCTAAAGATATGCGAGCCCTGGTGACCGGTGCTATTTACCACCAGTTCGCCGTCCGGGCCGCGCTGCAGCACACCGCGTTGAAAATCGAGACGGCCCGGCGATTTTTTCAGATGGGTTGCGGCGCGCACGCGCAGGCGCATCGGCTGAGCCTGCCCGACGTTGCCGGACAGCTTCGCCAGCAGCGGCTGAACCAGTTGGTAGAAGGTCAGCGTGGCGGAAACCGGGTTACCCGGCAGGCCGCAGAACCAGCTATGGCCGAGCTTGCCGAAGGCGAAAGGTTTACCCGGCTTAATCGCCAGCTTCCAGAAGCCGATTTCCCCCAGCTCTTCGAGGATCGCTTTGGTGTAGTCCGCCTCGCCGACGGAAACGCCCCCGGAGCTTATCACCACGTCGGCCTGCTGGTCTGCCTGGATAAAGGCTTCGCGCAGTTTAGCCGGGTCGTCGGGAATAATGCCGAGGTTAATCACTTCGCAGCCCAGCTCCTGCAGCATCAGGTGTACCGCCAGGCGGTTGGTATCGTAAATTTGCCCGTCGGCCAGCGGCTGGCCCGGCAGCTGGAGCTCATCGCCGGTGGAGAACACCGCCACCCGCACTTTACGCACCACGTCAACCTCGGCAATGCCCAGCGAGGCGATGACCGGCAGCTCGGCGGCGGTCAGGCGGGTTCCCGCGGGGAAGACGACCGCGCCATGAGCGATATCTTCGCCGAGACGACGGATATTCTGCCCGTTTTTCACCGGGGCGATAAAGCGGATCCCATCATCGGTTTGTTCGGTCTGCTCCTGCATGACCACCGCGTCGCAGCCTTCCGGTACCGGCGCGCCGGTCATAATGCGGATACAGGCGCCCGCGGGCCAGACGCCGTTATAGGGTTGACCGGCGAAGGCCTTGCCCGCCACCGGCAGCGCTGCGCCGTCGGCGAGATCCGCCAGGCGTACGGCGTAGCCGTCCATCGCCGAGTTATCAAAACCGGGAACGTTGAGCGGTGAAACGAGATCATGGGCGGTCACGCGCGAAAAGGCCTGCAACAGCGGTACGGTTTCCGTCGCATTCAGCGGCGTAATACGAGTGAGCATCTGGGTCAGGGCTGTGTCGAGCGGCATCAGTCCGGCGGTAAAATCCATGGGTTTCTCCTGCGGGCAAACATCGAAAACGCCTATTATGGCAGAAAAGAGGGGCGGGCTATATGCCACCTGGGTACAAGCTTTACATCACCGTCCGCTCTTTCTATATTCAAAAATTGTATAGGACAGTCAGCACGATAATGATATTTATACACTTTATCGGTAAGGAACGGCGTAATGGGTAAGGCGGTTATAGCAATTCACGGCGGGGCCGGGGCGATTAGCCGCGCGCAGATGACGCCGGCGCGCGAGCGGGAGTACGTAACGGCGCTGTCGGCGATTGTCGATAGCGGACAAAAAATGCTGGCGGCCGGGGCCAGCGCGCTGGATGCGGTAACCGAAGCGGTCCGGCTGCTGGAGGAGTGCCCGTTATTTAACGCCGGTATTGGCTCGGTATTTACCCGCGATAGCCGCCATGAACTCGATGCCTGCGTGATGGATGGCTGCCGCTTGCAGGCCGGCGCCGTGGCGGGAGTTCAGCATTTACGTAATCCGGTGCTGGCGGCGCGCCTGGTGCTGGAACAGAGCCCGCATGTGCTGTTGATTGGCGAGGGGGCGGAAGCGTTTGCCGCTGCCCACGGTATGGAACGGGTCGATAACAGCCTGTTTTCGACCCCCGAGCGCTTGCTGCAGCTGCGTCAGGCGCAGGAGGGCGGCGATATCGTGCTCGACCACCACGCCGCGCCGCTGGATGAGCGGCACAAAATGGGCACCGTCGGCGCGGTTGCGCTGGATCTGGCGGGTAACCTCGCGGCGGCGACATCAACCGGCGGAATGACCAATAAGCTGCCGGGACGCGTCGGCGATAGCCCGCTGCCGGGGGCGGGCTGCTATGCCAATAACGCCAGCGTCGCCGTTTCCTGTACCGGCACCGGCGAAGTGTTTATGCGTACGCTGGCGGCTTACGATATTTCGGCGCTGGTGGAGTACAGCCATCTCAGCCTGCAGGAGGCCTGCGAAAGGGTGGTGATGGAGAAACTTCCCGCGCTGGGCGGCAGCGGCGGCCTGATCGCCGTCGACCGTGAAGGCAACGTGGCGCTGCCGTTTAATAGTGAAGGCATGTACCGGGCCTGGTGTTATGCGGGTGATACGCCCACGATTGGTATTTATCGCGAATAAGAGGAAAGGGCGTTGCCGCATAGTCAAGAAATCGATGCTAATGATGTTCTGCAGGTGCGCGGCCTGAACGTTACGTTTAGCCAGCAGCAGCAGGCTTTTTCCGCCGTTCGCGACCTGTCGTTTACCCTGCGGCGCGGCGAGACGCTGGCGATAGTCGGCGAGTCCGGCTCGGGCAAATCGGTAACGTCGCTGGCGCTGATGCGCCTGCTCGATCGGGCGGTCAGCGAAGTGCGCAGCGATGCGCTGCTGCTGCGTCGTCGCAACCGGCAGGTGATTGAGCTGAGCGAACAGTCTGACGCCGATATGCGCGGCGTGCGTGGCGCGGATATGGCGATGATCTTTCAGGAGCCGATGACCTCGCTGAATCCGGTCTTCACTATCGGTGAACAGATTGCCGAGTCGATCCGATTACATCAGGGCCTGAAGCATGATGAGGCCCTGCGCGAAGCGAAAAAAATGCTCGATCAGGTACGCATTCCGGAAGCGGAAGCCATGCTGTCGCGCTTTCCGCATCAGCTTTCCGGCGGGATGCGTCAGCGGGTGATGATCGCCATGGCGCTCTCCTGCCGCCCGGCGGTGCTGATTGCCGATGAACCGACGACCGCGCTGGATGTGACTATCCAGGCGCAAATTTTACAGCTGATCGCCGTTCTGCAAAAAGAGATGGCGATGGGCGTTATCTTTATTACCCACGATATGGGCGTGGTGGCCGATATCGCCGACCGTGTGCTGGTGATGTATCGCGGCGAAGCGGTGGAGACCGGCAGCGTGGAGGAGATTTTCCGCGCGCCGCAGCATCCCTATACCCAGGCGCTGCTGGCCGCGGTGCCCAGGTTGGGCGCGATGCGCGGCACCTCTCTGCCGCGCCGTTTCCCGCTGCTAAACCAAAGCCCGTCGCCGGAGGAGCAGAACACCGTTGTGGCCGGGGAACCGATCCTCAAAGTTCGCGATCTGGTGGCGCGCTTTCCGCTGCGTAGCGGTATTCTCAACCGCATTACCCGTGAAGTGCATGCGGTCGAAAAAGTCAGTTTTGATTTATGGCCCGGCGAAACCCTAAGCCTGGTGGGGGAGTCGGGCTGCGGTAAATCCACCACCGGACGGGCGCTGCTGCGTCTGGTGGAAACCCAAGGCGGCAGCATCACCTTCAACGGTCAGCGGATTGATACGCTGACGGGCGGTAAGCTTCAGGCGCTGCGCCGCGATATCCAGTTTATTTTCCAGGACCCTTACGCTTCCCTCGACCCGCGGCAAACGGTGGGCTATTCGATTATGGAGCCGCTGCGCGTGCACCGCCTGCTCGAGGGGGACGCCGCCCGCGAACGTGTCGCCTGGCTACTGGAACGCGTCGGACTGGAGCCGGAACATGCCTGGCGCTATCCGCACGAGTTTTCCGGCGGCCAGCGCCAGCGCATCTGTATTGCCCGCGCGCTGGCGCTCAATCCAAAAGTGGTGATTGCCGATGAATCGGTATCGGCGCTGGACGTGTCGATACGCGCGCAAATTATCAATCTGATGCTCGATTTGCAGCGCGAGATGGGCATCGCATTTCTGTTTATTTCCCATGACATGGCGGTGGTTGAGCGCATCAGCCACCGCGTGGCGGTGATGTATCGCGGGCGCATTGTCGAAATTGGCCCGCGCCGCGCGGTGTTTGAAAACCCGCAGCATCCCTATACCCGTAAACTGATGGCCGCCGTTCCGGTAGCCGACCCTACGCATCGTCGTCCGCAGCGCGTGCTGCTCTCCGACGAGCTGCCGGGTAATATCTTCAGACGGGGCGAAGAGGGGGTGAGTACGCCGTTACAGCAGGTGGGGCCGGGGCACTTTGTCGCCAGAGAGTCCGCCGCCGACGTGCTGGCACGATAACAACGACATCCATAATGCAGCATTTCAGGAGAACAACATGACTCAACGCGTTTCAGGCAAATGGCTGTTGGCGCTGGGCGTCGCTTCGGCGCTGGCAGCGACGCCGGCTTTTGCCGCAAAAGATGTGGTGGTGGCGGTCGGTTCTAACTTTACGACCCTCGACCCCTATGATGCTAACGACACGCTGTCGCAGGCGGTGGCGAAGTCTTTCTATCAGGGGCTGTTCGGCCTGGATAAAGAGATGAAACTGCATAACGTGCTGGCGGAAAGCTATACCGTTTCTCCGGACGGGCTGGTTTATACCATTAAGCTGCACCCGGGGGTGAAGTTCCAGGACGGTACCGAGTTTAATGCCGAAGCGGTCAAGGCCAACCTCGATCGCGCCAGCAATCCGGAAAATCATCTCAAGCGCTATAACCTGTATAAAAATATCGCCAGCACCGAGGCGGTTGACCCGACGACGGTGAAAATTACCCTCAAACAGCCTTTCTCGGCGTTTATTAATATCCTGGCCCACCCGGCAACGGCGATGATTTCTCCGGCGGCGCTGAAGAAATATGGTAAAGAGATTGGTTTCCATCCGGTCGGCACCGGTCCGTACCAGCTCGACACCTGGAATCAGACCGACTTCGTTAAAGTGAAGAAGTTCGCCGGTTACTGGCAGCCGGGGCTGCCGAAGCTGGACTCCATTACCTGGCGTCCGGTGGTGGATAACAATACCCGCGCGGCGATGCTGCAGACCGGCGAAGCGCAGTTTGCGTTCCCGATCCCCTACGAGCAGGCGCCGCTGCTGGAGAAAAACAGCAAGCTGGAGCTGGTGGCCAGCCCGTCGATCATGCAGCGCTATATCAGCATGAACGTGACGCAGAAGCCGTTCGATAACCCTAAAGTGCGCGAGGCGATTAACTACGCCATCAACCGTCAGGCGCTGGTGAAGGTGGCCTTTGCGGGCTATGCCACCCCGGCGACCGGCGTGGTGCCACCGTCTATTGCCTACGCTGAAAGCTACAGCGCCTGGCCGTACGATCCGGCCAAGGCCCGCGAGCTGCTGAAAGAGGCAGGCTATCCGAATGGATTTAGCACCACGCTGTGGTCGTCGCATAACCACAGTACGGCGCAGAAAGTGCTGCAGTTTACCCAGCAGCAGCTGGCGCAGGTGGGCATTAAGGCGCAGCTGACGGCGATGGATGCGGGCCAGCGCGCGGCGGAGGTGGAAGGTAAGGGGCAGAAAGAGAGCGGCGTACGCATGTTCTACACCGGCTGGTCGGCGTCGACCGGGGAAGCTGACTGGGCGCTGTCGCCGCTGTTCGCGTCGCAAAACTGGCCGCCGACCCTATTTAATACCGCTTTCTACAGCAATCCTCAGGTCGATAAAGATCTCAACGACGCGCTGAAAACCACCGATGCGCAGGAAAAAACGCGGCTGTATAAGGACGCGCAGGATACTATCTGGAAAGAGTCGCCGTGGGTGCCGCTGGTGGTCGAAAAACTGGTCTCAGCGCACAGTAAAAATCTGACCGGATTCTATATCCAGCCGGATACCGGATTTAGCTTTGAACAGGCGGATCTTAAGTAGATAGCTGTGGGTCCCCGGGCGCAGGCTGCGGGGATTTCACGCAAGGAGAAGCATGCTCAATTATGTGATTAAACGCCTGCTGGGGCTGATCCCCACGCTGCTGATTGTGGCGGTGCTGGTGTTTCTGTTCGTGCATATGCTGCCCGGGGACCCGGCGCGGCTGATTGCCGGGCCGGAAGCGGATGCTCAGGTGGTGGGAATGGTGCGCCAGCAGTTGGGGCTCGATCGGCCGCTGCACGTGCAGTTCTGGCACTATATCAGCAATATTGTGCAGGGGGATTTCGGTACCTCGATGGCCTCGCGTCGCCCGGTAAGCAGCGAAATCGCCAGCCGTTTCATGCCCACGTTCTGGCTGACGCTCGCCAGCATGAGCTGGGCGGTAGTGTTCGGGATGGCGGCGGGGATCGTGGCGGCGGTGTGGCGCAACCGCTGGCCGGATCGCCTGGGGATGGCGCTGGCGGTGACCGGGATCTCGTTCCCGGCGTTCGCGCTCGGCATGCTGTTGATGCAGGTCTTTTCCGTTGAGCTGGGCTGGCTGCCGACGGTGGGCGCCGACAGCTGGCGCCACTATATTCTGCCTTCGCTGACTCTGGGGGCGGCGGTGGCGGCGGTGATGGCGCGCTTTACCCGCGCCTCGTTCGTCGATGTCCTGCATGAAGATTACATGCGTACCGCGCGGGCGAAAGGCGTCAGCGAAACGCTGGTGGTGCTCAAGCACGGCCTGCGCAACGCGATGATCCCGGTGGTGACCATGATGGGGCTGCAGTTCGGCTTTTTGCTCGGCGGTTCAATCGTGGTGGAGAAGGTCTTTAACTGGCCAGGCCTCGGGCGTCTGCTGGTGGACTCGGTGGAGATGCGCGATTACCCGGTGATTCAGGCGGAAGTCCTCCTGTTTTCGCTGGAGTTTATTCTTATTAATTTAGTGGTGGACGTGCTGTATGCCGCCATTAATCCAGCTATCAGGTACAAGTAAGGTGCGATTGCTCAACTGGAGAAGACAAGCGGTTATCAACGCGATGCCGGGGATTAAACCCGGGCAGATACGTACCCCATGGCACGAGTTCTGGCGGCGGTTTCGCCGTCAGCCGGTGGCGATGGGGGCGGGGATATTTGTCCTGCTGCTGATCGCGGTGGCGATCGTAGCGCCGTGGATTGCGCCGTTCGATGCGGAAAACTATTTTGATTACGACCGGCTCAACGACGGCCCGTCAATGATGCACTGGTTCGGCGTTGATTCCCTGGGGCGGGATATCTTCAGTCGGGTGCTGGTGGGGGCGCAGATCTCGCTGGCCGCCGGGGTACTCGCGGTATTCATCGGCGCGGCCATCGGCACGGTGCTTGGGCTACTGGCCGGATACTACGAAGGCTGGTGGGACCGCATTATTATGCGTATCTGTGACGTGCTGTTCGCTTTCCCGGGGATTTTGCTGGCAATTGCGGTGGTGGCGGTAATGGGAAGCGGAATGTCGAACGTGATTATCGCGGTGGCGATCTTTTCGATCCCGGCATTTGCACGTCTGGTGCGCGGCAATACTCTGGTGCTTAAGCAGCAGACCTTTATTGAGTCGGCGCGCAGCATTGGCGCCAGCGATGCTAACATCCTGTTTAATCACATCTTGCCCGGCACGGTATCGTCGATTGTGGTCTACTTTACGATGCGCATCGGCGTGTCGATTATCTCCGCCGCCAGCCTGTCATTTCTGGGGCTTGGCGCGCAGCCGCCGACGCCGGAGTGGGGGGCGATGCTCAACGAAGCGCGGGCGGATATGGTGATGGCGCCGCACGTGGCGCTGTTCCCGGCAATCGCGATTTTCCTGACGGTGCTGGCGTTTAACCTGCTGGGTGACGGCCTGCGCGATGCGCTGGATCCGAGGATAAAAGGGTAGGGGCGTGATTCCCCGGCTGCGCTGACCGGGGCTACGGATTCACCACCGTATGCGGTTTAGTAGCCCGGACAGGTGCGCAGCACCGCCTCCGGGAAAGCACTCCGCACGTTAATCCTGTGCGGTTTTGTCGCCCGGATAAGGCGCGCGAGCGCCGTCATCCGGGATACGGTCAGCGGGCGAAATTAAACCCGGCAGCCCCATAGATCGTATTCGTCGGCGTGTTCGACTTTCACCCGCACAACGTCGCCCGGTTTGACTTTACTCTCACCGTTAAGGTAGACCGCGCCGTCGATTTCCGGCGCATCGGCCATGCTGCGGCCAATTGCCCCTTCTTCATCCACTTCGTCGATCAGCACCAAAATTTCGCGACCGACTTTCTCCTGCAAGCGCTCGGCGGAGATCTGCTGCTGCAGCTGCATAAAGCGGTTCCAGCGCTCTTCTTTCACCTCTTCCGGCACCTGATCCGCCAGTTCGTTGGCGGTTGCGCCTTCTACCGGGCTGTATTTGAAGCAGCCGACGCGGTCGAGGCGGGCTTCTTTCAGGAAGTCGAGCAGCATCTGGAAATCGTCTTCCGTTTCGCCCGGGAAGCCGACGATAAAGGTCGAACGCAGGGTGAGTTCGGGACAAACTTCACGCCACTGCTTGATGCGCGCCAGCTGGCGGTCAGCGGAGCCCGGGCGTTTCATCATTTTGAGAATACGCGGGCTGGCGTGCTGCAGCGGAATATCGAGATAAGGCAGAATTTTGCCTTCCGCCATCAGCGGGATCACATCATCAACGTGCGGGTACGGATAGACGTAGTGCAGGCGCACCCAGATACCGAGCTTCGCCAGCTCTTCGCACAGGCTAACCATGCTGGTTTTGACCGGCATGCCGTTGTGGAAGCCGCTGCGATGTTTGACATCAACGCCGTAGGCGGAGGTGTCCTGAGAGATCACCAGCAGCTCTTTGACCCCGGCATCGGCCAGGCGTTTGGCTTCCGCCAGCACTTCGCCAATCGGACGGCTGACCAGATCGCCGCGCATGGACGGGATGATGCAGAAGGTGCAGCGATGGTTGCAGCCTTCGGAAATTTTTAAGTAAGCGTAATGACGGGGCGTCAGCTTCACGCCCTGTTCCGGCACCAGGCTGAGGAACGGGTTGTGTTTAGGCTTCGGCGCGTAGTGGTGGACGTGTTCCAGCACCTGTTCATAGCTGTGCGGGCCGGTAATTTCCAGCACCTTCGGATGCACTTCGCGGATCTGATCTTCTTTTGCGCCCAGGCAGCCGGTGACGATCACTTTGCCGTTTTCTTTCAACGCTTCGCCAATCGCTTCCAGCGACTCCTGCACGGCGCTATCGATAAAGCCGCAGGTGTTAACGATAACCATATCAGCGTTATCGTAGGAGGGAACCACGTCATATCCTTCGGTGCGCAGTTCAGTCAGGATACGTTCTGAGTCCACGAGATTTTTCGGGCAGCCCAGAGAGACAAAGCCGATTTTCGGCTGAGGGGTGACATTGCTCATAGCTTAAAAAGTGTTCAATTATTGGGATGGTCAGGGCAGGGATTCTACAGAGATCGGCGGAAAGTTTATACTCCTTTTCATGTTAGCCCGGCGATATCTGTGTTTCTTTTTATCGGCATGATTATCCAGATTGTTAATCAAAATAAGGGGGTTATTCAGCCATTATCTCGGCAATCGGGGGACGTCGGTTTAGATCTGGTTTAACCTGAAGCGGTAAAATAGCCGCTGCTTTTAGTCTTTATTTTTTATCAGGTTTCCCATGTTTAAAAAGTTGGGTGGTTTCGTCTGCGCGCTGGCCATGATCGGCGCGACGCCCGTTTATGCCAACGAGATGGCGTTATATTCGGTCAATACCGGTTCATTTGTTTATCACATGACCGGTAATCACGGTCAATATAACGAAAAATTCAATAACCAGTTTTTTTCCGTTGAGCGCAAGCTGTCTGCGGATTCAAAGTACAGCGCGTTGGTCGGGACCATGAAGAATAGTTTTGCCGACCGCTGCCTCTCTCTGGGAGCGCGAAGGGACTGGTACGCGGGGGCAAATGGCTGGACGTTCAAGGGCGTCTATGCCTATACCGGCGAGTTCTTCTTTAAAGCCTTTCGCGATTGCGGCGATTCAGGCACCTATCGAACGGCGAAGAAACTCACCGGCGTCGGTTTCTCTCCCTATATTTATCATGGCCTGCAGTACAATTTTACCGATTATTTCGGCGTCGAAACGGGCATTATCGTCCCGGCCATATTTGTGATGAGCGTGCAGTGGAGCTTCCGCTAATTCGCCCGAAAGAGGCTTCCGGGCGAATTTTGATTAATGGCTTTGCGCAACGCCAGCGCCTGGCGCAGCCCCCGGCGCGGTCGGTTCTCTATTATCGCGAAGCGTAAATACCGAGATTAGCGTAAACAGCCCGGCGATGCCGCCCAGAATATAATAGGTATGCGCAAAGCCGATGGTGTCGTACAAATACCCGGCCAGCGGCGAGTAAATGGCGGTGGCGATAGAGGCGACGAACAGCACCAGCAGGTAGACCGTCGAGGAGAGCTTGTTGTCGAAGTTGGCGGCGATAAATTTAAACACCGACACTAAAATCAGCGGTTTTTCCAGCGCATGCATCATTTTTACCGCGCCGATCCACACCGGACCCAGCGGAATCGCGGAGCCGACGATACGCACCGACATGATCAGCCCGGCGATGATCAGCGCCCATTTCGCGCCGGTGCGGTTTACGAACCACGGCATCAGGCATAAAAACAGGGTCTCGCCGCATACCTGAATGGAGGCCAGAATGCCGTACCAGCGATTGCCTTCTTCCGGCGTCGAAAACTGCAGAGAAAAGTACTGGGCGAACTGCTGATCGTAGGTGTCATAGATTTGCGTGACGAAAAGGGTGAAGACCAGCAGCATCCAGAACTGGCCGTTCTTCGCCAGCTCCAGGGCGTGCGAAACTTTCAGCGCGCTGCTTTTTTGCATTTCCGCTTCGGTCAGTTCGATTTTGGTCAGCATAAAGCAGATCGCCGCGATAACGATGGCGACGCTGGCCAGCCAGAAAGCGAGGTTCGGATTGCTGTCGATATATTTGCCGACGATCCACGCGGCGGCGGCCCAGCCTAACGATCCCCACATCCTGACCCGGCCGTATTCGAACTGGTAGCGCCGCGAAATTTTATCAATATACGAATCGATAACTCCGCAGCCGGAGTTGAAAATAATCCCCAGGTATACCCCGCCAAGCAGCGCGCCCAGCCAGAAGCTGTGCACCAGCAGCGGCGCATACAAATAAATAAAGAACGGGCCTACCGGCAGCAGCATGGCGACCAGGATCCAGATCAGCCGTTTTTTCAGGCCGAACTTATCGGAAATAAAGCCGAAGAAGGGCTGCATCAGCAGGGCGATAAAGGCGTTGACCGAGTAGAGCAGACCGGTTTTGGTTGCGCTAATCCCGAGATGCTGAGTGGTCCAGATAACGAAGAACGCCATGGTCGAGGACCAGGCGAAGAGGTAGAGGAAATCGAAAAGACTCAACAAGATATAGTTTCTTTTGCCGGGCGTAATCATTTCAGTTCCTTCAAGCGGTAGCGGTAAAGGTTACAAACAGGATCGATCTGCTTGCTGCTCTTATTGAATGTTATACGTAATACATTTTATGAAATGATATGACACCTGGCGGCATTTTATGGCAATGTGAATTGCGCTAATATGTGATCATTACTGCAATAAATAATTTTATCATCGTGAGTTGAAAGGTTTTAATTTTGAGAACGTATAACATTTTTTGCTTTTTGTCGTTGAGATCGCCGAAAAGGATTTTAATCGCCGTTGTAACATTGTAAAGGATGTTAATGACCTGAGAATTATTGATCTGCCTCATCGTTTTGTACAAAAAATGACCATATTATGGTTGTGGTAAAGGACGACAGAGGAGGAACCGCGATGAGCGTTGACAGACTGTATCGTAACCTGATGAATAAGCTGATTAATGCCAACATTGATCTCGACGCTTATTTGCAGCTGCGTAAAGCAAAAGGCTATATGTCAGTCAGCGAAAACGACCATCTACGTGATAACTTGTTTGAACTGTGCCATGAAATGCATCAACACGCGCCGCGCCTGCAGCACGCCGTCGCGCCGGAGGAGAAGGAAGCCCTGCGGCTGGCCGGCGAGGCCGTCGCTTCCGCGGCGGTCTGCCTGTTGAGCGGACATCATGACTGCCCGTCCTACATCGCTGTCGACGTAGATAAGCTGGAAAGCTGTCTGGCGGTATTGCGGCTAAATATTCATAAATTGAATGATTCTCAGCCCATTACGCACGCCTGAAATCGGGGGGAGCCTGCTCCCCCCGATTAATGTTATGTAAAAATCCCTTCCCGCTTTCCCACGCTGGCTACCCTTATCAGCATTGCTGACAAAAGGAGTATGCCATGCGCCAGACCATTAACCTGATCGCCCTTACCGCGCTGCTGTTGCCAACGGCAAGTCTTGCCGCCCAGGAGCGCGTAGAGGTGTTGCAGAACCAGCTTGAACACCCGTGGGCGCTGGCCTTTCTTCCCGACGACCGGGGGATTCTGATGACCCTGCGCGGCGGCGAGCTCCGTCTGTGGCAGCGGGATAAAGGCCTCGCGCCTGCGATTTCGGGCGTGCCGCAGGTCTGGGCCAACGGGCAGGGCGGTCTGCTGGACGTGGCGCTGGCTCCGGATTTCGCCCAGTCGCGCCGGGTCTGGCTGAGCTACGCCGAAGGCGGGAGTGACGGCAAGGCCGGGACCGCCGTGGGCTACGGCCGACTGAGCGATGACCTCCAGCGCCTGGAAAATTTCCAGGTGGTTTTCCGCCAGCAGCCGAAGCTCTCAACCGGCAATCATTTTGGCGGACGGCTGGTGTTCGACGGCCGCGGTTATCTGTTTATTGGACTCGGGGAGAATAACCAGCGTTCGACCGCTCAGGATCTCGATAAGCTGCAGGGAAAAGTGGTGCGGCTAACGGCTGATGGCAAGGTCCCGGACGATAATCCTTTTGTCGGCCAGGCCGGCGTCAGACCGGAAATCTGGTCTTACGGTATTCGCAACCCCCAGGGGATGGCGATGAACCCGTGGAGCGATACGCTGTGGTTAAATGAGCACGGGCCGCGAGGCGGGGATGAGATCAATATTCCGCAAAAAGGCAAAAACTACGGCTGGCCGCTGGCGACGCACGGCATTAACTACAGCGGCCTGCCGATCCCGGAGGCCAAAGGCAAAACGGCGGAAGGAACCGAAGCGCCGCTGTTTGTCTGGGAAAAATCGCCGGCGGTGAGCGGTATGGCGTTTTACGACGCGCAGACTTTTCCGCAGTGGCGGCACCGGCTGTTTATCGGCGCGCTGAAGGATAAATCGCTGATTGTTCTCAAGGTTGACGGCGATAACGTCACGGAACAGGAGCGGATTCTGGGCGATCGCGGAAAACGTATCCGCGATGTGCGCGTTGGACCCGATGGTTATCTGTATGTGCTAACCGACGAATCCAACGGCGAGCTGCTGAAGGTGAGACCGGCGGGCTAATATCAGGTGACCGGAATCATCACCACGTTGCGCCAGGCCTGGCGCTGGTTAATCTGCTGATACCAGCGCTGCAGGTGCGGGCGCGGTTGCCAGGTTTTAACGATCTCCAGCAGGTTATAAATGAACGGCGCGACGGCGATGTCGCCGAGGCCGAAGGCGTTGCCTGAGAGCCACTGATGACGCGACAGTTCATCATCCAGAATGGCGAACAGCGTCTCGCAGGCGGCAATACCGGCTTCAATCGCGGCGGGGTCGCGTTTTTCCGGCGGGGTTCTCACCAGCCCCATTAACACCGGCCGATGGGCAGGCGAGAGCGAACCGTTGGCCCAGTCCATCCATTTTTCCCCCTGAGCGCGCTCGGCGGGCGACTCCACCCACAGGCGATTTTGACCGTACTGCGCGGCCAGATAGCGGATAATGGTGTTTGATTCCCAGAGCACGAGATCGGTCGTCTCATCTTTCAATAACGGTACCAGGCCATTGGGATTCATGGCCAGATAGTCCGCATCGTGATTCAGACCGAACTCCAGACCGGCCAGAATTTGCTGATACGGGAGGTCGAGTTCTTCCAGCACCCAGCGCACTTTCTTCACATTGGTCGAGTTATTTCTGCCCCACAGCGTAATCATATCCGCTCCTGCTTTTTATTAAGCCGCCGTTGCGGCGTAGTGAGCATTCATGTTGGAATAAAGTTAATATTTAGGCAACCGCGATCAAAAAAATTGCTCTGTTTGCAGCACCGGGCGAGGTTATTGCGTAAACTTTAAAAACTTTACCAACTCGCTGTTTCTTTAAGGTCATTTGTACGCTTTACTCACCGGCTGCTGCGGCGCCGAACGAGTGTGGCGGCATATTTTTGTTTGGAAAGGATACTTGGGTGGCTCTTATGACGCATGATGCTTTTTCCCTTCGCGGCCTCGCGGCAGGCTGCGCGCTTTTATTTCTCGTTGCGCCTGCGGTGCAGGCTGCAGAACAACTCCCCGATGCGCCATCCATTGACGCGCGAGCCTGGATCCTGATGGACTATGCCAGCGGCAAAGTGCTCAGCGAAGGCAATGCCGATGAAAAACTCGATCCGGCGAGCCTGACCAAAATCATGACCAGCTATGTTGTCGGCCAGGCGTTAAAGGCGGGTAAGATTAAGTCGACCGATATGGTGACTATCGGGCGCGACGCGTGGGCAACCGGTAACCCGGCGCTGCGCGGCTCATCGGTGATGTTCCTTAAGCCAGGAATGCAGGTGTCGGTCGAAGATCTTAACAAGGGCGTTATCATTCAATCCGGCAACGACGCCAGCATCGCGATCGCCGACTACGTGGCGGGCAGCCAGGACGCGTTTGTCAGCCTGATGAACGGCTATGCGCAGAAAATGGGCCTGACCAACACCACCTTTATGACCGTGCACGGTCTGGATGCGCCGGGTCAGTTTAGTACCGCCCGCGATATGGCGCTGCTCACCAAAGCGATGATCCATGACGTGCCGGAAGAGTATGCGATCCATAAAGAAAAAGAGTTCACCTTCAACAAAATCCGTCAGCCGAACCGCAACCGTCTGCTGTGGAGCACGAATCTCAACGCTGACGGCGTGAAAACCGGGACCACCGCCGGGGCGGGCTACAATCTGGTTTCTTCCGCGACGCAAAACGATATGCGCCTGATTGCCGTCGTGCTCGGCACCAAAACTGACCGTATCCGTTTTAACGAATCAGAAAAACTGCTGACCTGGGGCTTCCGTTTCTATGAAACCGTGACGCCGATTAAACCCGATGCCACCTTTATTACCCAGCGCGTCTGGTTTGGCGATAGCAGCGAAGCGAAGCTGGGGGCGGGCGAGGCCGGCTCCATCACGCTGCCGAAAGGCCAGCTGAAAAACCTCAAGGCCAGCTACACCCTGAATGATACGCAGCTGACCGCGCCGCTCACCAAAGGGCAGGTGGTCGGCACCATCGACTTCAAGCTTAATGATAAAACCATTGAGCAGCGGCCGCTGATTGTGATGGAAGCGGTAAACGAAGGCGGTTTCTTTAGCCGGATGATCGATTTCGTGCTGATGAAATTGCACGGCTGGTTCGGCGGTTGGTTCTCTTAAAATGCAGGCCGCGCCCTGCGGGGCGCGGTTAGTAAAGCAGTGAAATCTGTTTTTCCTTCGCCAGCGCGAGCAGATCGTCATCCGGACACACGTCGCTGGCAATCACGTCAAACTGCGCTAAATCCCCCATCCTCGCCGGGCGAACTTTACCAAATTTACTGTGATCGACGACCAGCACGTGGTAGCGCGCGCTTTTCATCGCCCAGTGTTTGACCGGCAGCTCTTCCAGGTTAAAACAGGTCGCGCCCTGCTCGCAATCGACGCCCGCGGCGGAATAAAACGCGATGTCCGGGCAAAGGTGGCTCAGCGTATCCTGCAGGCTTAGCGGTTTAAAAATGGCGTTGCTGGCGTGGAACTCGCCGCCGCACAAAATCGCGCGGCACTGGGGTTTTTCCTGCAGGGAAAGAAAGGTATTGAGCGAATAGCAGACCCCGGTAAAGGGCAGGGCGCTATCGATGGCGTCGATGATCCACGGCGTGGTGGTCCCGCAGTCAAAAAAGGCCATCTGGTGGGGCTCAAGCAGCTTAGCCGCATGGCGGGCTGCGCGGCGTTTTTCATCCACAAGGCGTGTTTTCTGATCGCTCAGCAGATAGTGCGTTGCGCTGCGCGGCTCCAGAACGATATAGCCGCCCAGCAACACGACCGGGCCGCTGTGGCCGTTGAGATCGCGACGAATGGTCATCTCTGACACGCCAAGCAGGGTGGCCGCTTCTTTTAGATGGAGTTTATCACTGCGCTTGAGTGCCTGAATAAGCTGACTGATGCGTTCGTCACGACGAGTTTCCATATTCCCTCTAAGCTGAAAGCGCCCTGCATTGACAGGGCGTCAGCGGCGATTTTACCTGCCGGAAGAGGCTTAGTCACGCGCAGGAATTGGGCGCTACCGCAACTTTACCAGCTGGTCAGGAACATCTATTCGCGCACCCAACCTTTGCGAATCGGCAGCGAAAAAAACAGACGGTACAGCCGCTGCAGATGCTGATAGAGGGTTTTTCCGCCGCTTTGCCACAGCAGTTGGGCGCTAAGGCAGGCGATCATCGCGGTGAGCAGCCCGCCCAGCATATCCATCGGCCAGTGCACGCCGAGATAGACCCGGGACCAGGCAATCGCGCAGGCAAGGGAGAACAGCAGCGCGCCCGACCACAGGCGGTGCCAGAACATAAAGGCCAGCGCAAAGGTAAAGCAGATCGTGCCGTGATTGCTCGGGAAGGAGTTATTGGGCGAATGATGCAGGAAGTTATAGCCAATACCGGCGGCAAACGGACGGTCATGCGGAAAAAATACGCCGAATATCCACGAAAGCGTCAGGCTAATGGCTAATGCCATCATGACCTTAAATACTAACTGCCGCTGGTTTGGGCCCCAAAGCCATAAGGCCAACACCAATAATGGCACCATAATTATCAGGTCTTTGGCGATAAACGTCGCGATTTCAATCGCCCACCACGGCGATGCGGGGGTAGCGTTGAGTAATGCAAACAGCGAGTAGTTAATATTTTCCAGCATACATCCAGGCTCTTGGGTCCGTTAGCAACAAGCCGCCCACCTTAAAAAACGGTGGCGATAAGGTAAAGCAGTATTGTCTTAATTATCAGTTTGTTATGAATTAAAACGCGGGCGTGGCTTCGTTAACAGACTGATTGAAGGAGTATATAGCCTGTAATCTAATTGAAACATAAACGAAATATATACAGCTGGATTTTGATTGGTTGCTGGCGATGCGCTATCCGTGTGGCGATATTTTGCTTCATCGCTCACAATTCGCTATCTCCCCGAGACGACTTTCATTAAACTTTGCGCGGTTTTATTTAAATAAGAGATTTCATGCAGAATTATTCGCTTTCTGGCAAACGCCTCGGACGTCAGGCGCTGCTCTTTCCGTTGTGCCTGGTGTTATACGAGTTCTCCACCTATATCGGCAATGACATGATCCAGCCGGGCATGCTCTCGGTGGTGGCAGAATTTGGCGTGGGCAACGAGTGGGTGCCGACCTCAATGACCGCCTATCTGGCCGGCGGTATGTTTTTGCAGTGGCTGCTGGGGCCGCTTTCGGACCGCATCGGCCGTCGTCCGGTGATGCTGACCGGGGTAGTGTGGTTTATCGTAACCTGCCTGGCGACGCTGCTGGCGCAAACTATTGAGCAGTTCACGCTGCTGCGCTTTTTGCAGGGTATCAGCCTGTGCTTTATCGGCGCGGTCGGCTATGCGGCGATACAGGAGTCTTTTGAAGAGGCGGTGTGCATCAAGATCACCGCCCTGATGGCCAACGTCGCGCTGATTGCGCCGCTGCTCGGGCCGCTGGTGGGCGCGGCCTGGGTTCATCTCCTGCCGTGGGAGATGATGTTTGTCCTGTTTGCCGTGCTGGCCGCCATCGCCTTTTTCGGGCTACAGAAGGCGATGCCGGAAACCGCCACCCGCATGGGCGAGAAGCTATCGGTAAAAGAGCTGGGGCGTGATTATCGTGAAGTGCTGAAAAACCTGCGCTTTGTCGCCGGCGCGCTGGCCACCGGTTTTGTCAGCCTGCCGCTGCTGGCGTGGATTGCCCAATCGCCGGTGATCATCATCAGCGGCGAGCAGGCGACCAGCTACGAATATGGCCTGCTGCAGGTGCCGATTTTTGGCGCGCTGATTGCCGGGAACCTGGTGCTGGCGCGCCAGACTTCACGCAAAACGGTGCGCTCGCTGATTATTCTCGGCGGCTGGCCGATTATGATCGGCCTGCTGATCTCCGCTGTGGCGACGGTGGCGTCGACGCACGCGTATCTGTGGATGACCGCCGGGCTGAGCGTTTACGCCTTCGGGATTGGTCTCGCCAACGCCGGACTGGTGCGTCTGACGCTGTTTGCCAGCGAGATGAGTAAGGGGACGGTGTCGGCGGCGATGGGGATGCTGCAAATGCTGATCTTTACCGTGGGTATCGAAGTCAGCAAGCACGCCTATGAGTCTGGCGGTAGCGGGCTCTTCAGCTTGCTCAACCTGCTGAGCGGGGTGCTCTGGCTGGCGATGACGGTCTACTTCCTGAAGGATAAACGCGTGGGCAACGCCCACGAACCGCAGTAACCTTCAAATGCCCTGCTGCGACGTGACGCGCCGCAGCAGGCGCTACCTCAGGCGAACGGCGCTTCGCGATTCAGTACCTTATCAATAATATGCAGCACGCCTTCTTCGTTATTGTGCGGGGCACGGTAGCCGGCGACGGCCTTCACCGGCGCGGCGGCGTTGGCCATCGCGAAACCGAATCCGGCGTGCTGCAGCATTTCGATATCGTTGCCGCTATCGCCAAACGCCACCACTTCATGGTTCTTTATGCCCCAGCGTTCCTGCAGGATGCGCAGTCCGTTGGCTTTATGCACCCCGGGAATAATCAGGTCAATGCTACCGTAGCCGGTGGCGACCGCGGTGACCATATCGCCAAGCGCGGCGTGCAGCTTCGGCTGAATCTGCGGGATCAGCTGGTCCGGCACGTTGAGACCGAACTTCAGAATTTCATCATCAGCAATATGATTAAAATCGTCGACCAGTTCGAGGCGATGATAGTACTTCGCCGCGACCGCTTTCAGCGCATCGTTATAGCGGTTGAGGGTATAAGCGCTGCGCTTACCGCAGGCGATAATTTCAATGTTGGTCAGCGTCAGAAGATGGTCGATGACGGTATTGAAATGTTCCTTCGGCATCCGGCAGTTAAACACATCCTCGCCGGCGCTGACCACCCAGCCGCCGTTTTCGGCGACAAAAGCGATTTCGTGCGCCACCTCAGGGAAGAAGGAGATGAGCTGGTAATACTGGTTGCCGCTGGCGACGACGAAGCGGATGCCCTGCTCGCGCATCCGCGCATACTGGGCGAGGAAACGCTGACGGTTATAGGTTTTGGCATCGCTCAGAAAGGTGCCGTCCATGTCTACCGCAATCAATTTGATGCTCATTAACTGTTCTCCATCACGGGTTCAGATTGTGGCTTCGCTACCGCGCGGGCGACGATGGCCGCGACCAGCACGAGTGCCAGCACTACCATCATGGCGCTGCGCAGGCCGAAGTGTTCGCCGAGAAAGCCCAGCAGCGGCGGCCCGACGAGGAAGGCGAGGTAGCCGGTAATCGCCACCACGCTGACGCGCTTCGGCGCATCGGGGCCGGTATCGCTGGCGGCGGAAATGGTCAGCGGGAAGCCCAGCGACGCGCCGAGGCCCCATAATAATACGGAGAGACCGGCGACCCACGGGTTGTCGACGAAAATAATCAGGCCAATGCCCAGCGCGCCCATTACCGCGCTGGCGCGTACCACCGTCACGCGGCTGTAGCGGTCAATAAACCAGCCGCCGGTAAAGCGCCCAAGGGTCATGCCGAGGGTGAAGCCTGCATAAATCAGCGAGCCGGAGGTCGGGCTGAAGCCATGGCCGTCCACCATCAGCAGCGGCAGCCAGTCGTTGGCGGAGCCTTCGGCAAAGGCCATGGCCAGGACGATCACCCCAATCAGCAGCAGCTGGGCATCGCGCCAGATCGGCAGGCCTTTGCCTTCATGGCGCGCCGCTTCCGCCGCATTTTTGCCGGTGCCTTCAGGAATCGCGCGAATGGCGATAGCGATGGGGGCGATAGCCACCAGCGCCGCCAGCAGAATGTGCGGCGCGGCGGGCAGGCCGAAGCCGGTTACCGCCATGCCAATCCCGGCGCCGACGAGCGTGCCGAAGCTGTAGAAACCATGCATCATTGGCAGGACGGTTTTATTCATTTCGCGTTCAACGGCGGCGCCTTCGACGTTAATCGCCACTTCCGCGGAGCCAAAGCTGGCGCCGAAGATGGCTAAGCCAATGGCAAACAGCACCGCCGACGTGAACCATAGCGCGGCGCTGAGCACCAGCATGCCGACCACCGCGCAGGACATGGTGGCGCGAATCACTTTACGGGTGCCGAATCGATTGACCAGCCACGCTGAGCAGAGGATGCCGCTCATTGAACCTATTGAGAGTCCAAATAATACAATCCCCATTTCCGCCGTCGATAGCGCGAGCAGATCGCGAATCGCCGGCGTGCGGGTGGCCCATGACGCCATGAGTAATCCGGGGATAAAAAAGAACATGAAGAGCGCCCACAGCCTTAGCTGAAGGGCCCTGCGTGAAGTTTGCGCTGTCATCCGTAAATGCCCGAGAGTGAAGAGATGCAGACAACAGTAGCAAGGTTGTGTACATTTGTACATCCAGGTTGCTTGCTGAGGAATGCTTTTTTATTGACCTCTATGATTCGATTCAGCCTGAGGCATATTAAATGAAAGAGGAAAAGAGTATGGCCCGTCGACCAAACGACCCGCAGCGTCGGGAGCGGATTTTGCAGGCGACGCTGGACACGATCGCGATACACGGCATTCATGCGGTTACGCACCGGAAAATCGCCACCTGCGCGGGCGTGCCGTTGGGCTCGCTGACCTACTATTTTAGCGGTATTGAGGCGCTGGTCGAAGAGGCGTTCAGCCTGTTTACCGGCCAGATGTCGGCGCAGTATCAGCAGTTTTTTGCCGATGTGCATAATCGCCGGGAGGCCTGTGACGCCATTGCCGAGCTGATTTTTAGCGCCCAGGTCACTACCGCGCGCAATATGGAGCTGATGTATCAGCTTTATGCTTTTTGCAGCAGCCAGCCGAATTTAAAAGCGGTCATGCAGAACTGGATGCTGCGCAGCCAGCAGACCCTTGAGCAGTGGTTTGAACCGGCAACGGCCCGCGGGCTGGACGCCTTTATCGAGGGGATGACGCTGCACTTCGTGACCGACAGAGCGCCGCTATCGAGAGAAGCGATTCGACTGATGGTAGACCGGCTGGCGGGAGAGTGAGCGGGGCACAGAAAACAAAAAAACCATTTATGTAAATGGGGTAGTAAAAACAAAGACTTGTAGGGTAATCAATAAGTTAGTTTGGTGGTGAGAAGTGACGATTACGGGGTATTGCCAACCGCTGTCGCCACTTTGTCGCCACTTGGCAAGTAAATCAACTAACTGCTCTGCCTCACCGCTAGGTATAGTCCGTCGTTACAAGTTCAGCAATACTTACTGATGCGCGTAGTATGGCTGTAAAGATTAAAAATGTCAGTATTGAAAATGAGAGGTAAGGATGCAAGTTTATATAATTTATTGATGCATCATCGATAGTGATATTTTTTATTTTATATCTTAGTAATAAATAAACCGCATATGTGAAGCTAACTGCAGTTGAGATATTCCATATTGCATTTGAAAAATCTTTGATAAGTTTTACATTTCCTGATTTTATTATCCTCACTGACATGTAAATTAGCGAATAAAAAACCAAGATAAAAATAATAAATATTAGAAGAGCAAATGCATCTCCCGTGAAATAAGATGCAAAAACACCTATGAGAAATAGAATGAATTGAAATCGTCTAATGTTTTTTTTGGATGAACCGAATTTTGATTTCATTCAATGATGCCCTTTCAAGGTCAGGTTAAATTAAAACTAGTATGTAAGTGGTTTTAAATGTCATTCTAATGCATAATAACTTATCATTTTTACATTAAGATTGAATTGGAATATATATCTACAATACGCATAAGTGTGTTACATATCAATATGTCCGCATAAAGACTTTCATAATGAACAAATATTTAATAAGGATGTTTTGTGGACAGAGTTGCCAACGGATTGAAGCGTAAAGCGGTATCAAGATGGTCAGGAGCCAGGTGAGCATAGCGCATGGTCATTTTTATGTCGTGATGGCCGAGGATTTTCTGGAGGGCAAGGATGTTTCCGCCGGACATCATAAAGTGTGCTGCAAACGTGTGGCGCAGAACGTGGGTAAGCTGCCCACGAGGAAGCACTATTGAGGTTTTGTCCATCACCGACATAAACTGGAAGTAGCAGTCAGTAAAGAACCTGAAACCGTCAAGAACAATTATTTCCTCGTACAGCTCTTTACTGATCGGGATGCTGCGGTTCTTTTTGCCTTTGGTTCTGACGAAGGTGATCCGGTATTTGGTGACCTGAGAACGGGTTAGGTTCACAGCTTCTCGCCAGCGAGCTCCGGTGCTCAGGCAGATTTTAACGACCAGAGCGAGCAGGGCGCTTTGGCGTTGGCAGTCGTATAGAAGCTCTGTGATCTGTTCATGCGTCAGCCAGGCCATTTCCTTTTCGGCAATGGTGAACTTGCGCATGTTTTCTAGCGGGTTCGGTGCTGTCCATTCGCCCAGCCGGGACAACTCACTAAATACTCCGCTCAGATAGCTCTGCTCCAGATTGATAGTTACCGGGCTGGCACCTTTTTTCCACTTTTCGCTAAAGTAGATTTCCCCCGTCAGGCATTTGTCACGGTAATGCGCGAACAATTTTGAGCTGAAATCAGTAGCGAGAGGGTTTCCGAGAGCATCTACCGGGGCGGGGTCAGTCCAACTATAGGGCAGGATCGTCTACCGGGGCGGGGTCAGTCCAGTCCTGTTGGCGAATATGGAGCCTGCGGCTCGTCAGCGCATGATGTGGGAGCTGGCGCAAGAGCTGCGGCGGAATCAGCAGCAGAACATCCGGCTGCAGCGTAATCCTGACGGTAGCGGCTACGAGCCGCGAAAGGTCACCGCCCGGACTAAAAAGGGGCGTATTAAGCGGCAGATGTTCTCGAAACTGCGCACCGCGAAATACCTGAAAACTGCAGCCAGCGCGGATTCTGCCAGTGTGCAGTTTGACGGGAAAGTGCAGCGGTGGCGCGGGTACATCATTACGGCTTACGTGATCGTGTAAGCCGTAAGGGGCCAGAGGTGCGTTATGCGGAGCGACGATTGTTGGGACTCACACAAAACGCTGTAGATAAGATAAAATCCTTTATGATAGATTATATAAAAACATAATGAGGATACTTTATATGAGTTTACATGATGAGTTAAGAGAAGCGAAAAAGGAAATTGTTAAGGACAGCTTTGATATGTCTATAGGTGAGTTGGCTCGCATTTATGAGCGATCAGAGATGATTATTAATCCTAACTATCAAAGGTTATTTAGATGGGATGAATCACAAAAAACTAGATTTATAGAGTCTCTATTGTTAGGCATTCCCATTCCACCCGTATTTGTATTTACGGACGAAGATGGTCGCTGGGAGGTTATAGATGGGTTGCAAAGATTGTCTACTATATTTGAATTTACCGGCATTCTAAAAAAAGATGATGGGGGAGTGTATCCACCATTTGTTCCTTCAGGAACCCGCTCACTTCCATCATTAGATGGTATGAAATGGATTTCAGATGGTGATGATGACATTAATGTTATTCCACTTTCAACACGTTTAGATTTTGAACGGTCACGCTTAAGAGTGGAGATACTTAAAAAAGAAAGTGATGAAAAAACAAAGTATGAACTTTTTGAAAGGTTGAATACAGGTGGTTCTAGCCTGACTGATCAAGAAGTGAGAAATTGCATTATGGTTATGCTAAATAAAGACTTGTTTGAAAAATTAGTTACAATCAGCAAGTACCCAAGTTTTGAAGCGGTTACATTGCAAACGGATAAATCAATTTCTGAGCAAAAGCCAATGGACCTGGTATTGCGATTTCTTGCATATCGGTATTCAACTTTCGATAAAAGCGTCGATATCAATGAATGGCTCAACTCAATATCTAGAGAAATTTCTGTTGATGATAGTTATGATGTTGATAGTGAAATTGAAGTGTTTAAAAAAACGTTCGATGTGTTGCACTCTAGCGTTGGTTTAAATTCATTTAAAAAATATGACGGTACAACTTTCTCAAGAAGTTTTTTGATTTCAGCGTATGAGGTTATTACAAAAGGTATTTCAACAAATATAGCCAAATATGAAAATGAAACCCCGCAATATATTGAGGATAAAATTAAGGCGATGTGGCTTGATACTGATTTTACAAATTATGCTCGTGCAGGGGTAAGTGCGCCGAGTAGATTGATTAAAACTTTACCCAAAGCAACTACATGGTTTAATTAGTATGGAAATAAGAACCAGTGACGGCCTTTTTAGGCAACTAACTAATGAGAAAGCATGGCGGACTCAGGAGATCATACATTTGAGAATGCAGGCTCAAGGTAAGTCTGGTTCTTTGAAAAATACAATTATAAGATCTGGTGTTGCTATATGTTATTCTCACTGGGAAGGTTTTATAAAAAATTCAACTGAATGTTTTTTGAATTTTTTACATTACCAAAAGTTAACGATGGATTCTTTGCAGCTTGTTTATATTACACATTCATTAAAGAAAGAGATTTACGGATTTTCTGAAACAAAGGATGTGGAAACATGTGTAAGGTTTTTATCTGCGATGCTTGAGAAAACTACTGCAGTTGCTTCCATAAAACATGAAAATTACGTTGATACCCAATCTAATTTAAGTTCGGCAGTGTTTGATAATATAGCGAGGTCAATAGGGATTGATACCAGTGGTTATAAAACATACTATCCGTATATTGATGAGTCTATTGTTAATGCTCGGAACGGTATTGCTCATGGTGAGAGATTGATGATCGATGAAGTTCAGTTTGAGCAGTTGACAACCACTGTTACGACTTTAATGAATATGTATAAAAATGACATTGAAAATATAGTAGCAATGAGAAACTATTTAAAGGTTTGATCCCCGCATATCTTTGTTTCAAGCGTCCTACAAAGCGATCTCCTATCGCGTTCATGAGAATTATTAGATCATAAATTCATGAACGCACAACTCACCGAAATCATGCGCCTTATCACCAATCTGATCCGCACCGGCACTGTGACCGAAGTGGACCGGGAGAACTGGCTATGCCGGGTGAAGGTGGGCGAACTCGAAACCAATTGGATTAACTGGCTGACGCTACGCGCCGGTGGTGCCCGCACATGGTGGTGTCCGTCGCCGGATGAGCAGGTGGTGGTCCTGAGTATGGGCGGCAACCTAGAAACCGCTTTTGCGCTATCAACATCACCCGAAAGGCAGGAGACGGACACCGGTTCACCCTGGCAGATCGCGGAGCGTACACTGGCGTGATTGCCAGCTGGCTGCATACCCGCGAGCCAAAGAAGAAAGAGACTACGCAGGTGAAACGACGCAGGAAGAAAACCGCTGCGCCCAAAGAGCCGGAAGCAAAGCAGGGCGACTATCTGGTGGGAACCGATGAAAACGTGCTGGTACTCAACCGGACTTATGCCAACCGAAGCAATGCGGAGCGTGCCGCAAAGGCTCAGTGGGAGCGCCTGCAGCGCGGGGTCGCGTCATTCTCCCTGCAACTCGCAGAAGGCCGGGCAGATCTCTACACCGAAATGCCGGTGAAGGTGAGTGGCTTCAAACAGCCCATTGATGATGCGGAGTGGACCATCACCACCCTGACGTATAGCATCAGCCCGGATAATGGGTTTACGACCAGTCTGGATCTCGAAGTGAAAATAGATGAGTTCGACATTGAATGATTAGTTCCAAATTGAGAACAATAATGTATCATTATTGCGAACTGGTTAAGAGTGAGGGCTGAACGAAATGATGAATTGTCCAATGTGCGGCCAGGCCGCTCATACACGCAGTAGCTTTCAGGTTTCCAGCGAAACCAAAGAACGATACAACCAGTGCACCAATATTGAGTGTGGGCATACGTTCGTGACGCATGAGACTTTTGTGCGATCCGTATGCCGACCGCAAAAAATTAGCGCCGCACCGCCTCATCCGAAAGGAATGCAGGAACAATTAGCTTACTGATACTGACCCGCCGCTGGCGGGTTTTTTAATGCATGTTGTCGCCATAGCAAAAGCGCTGTCGCCACTTTGTCGCCATGCATGGAAAAGTGGTTGTGTAAGTGATTGATTTAATGGGTATAAAATTTTAGGCAACAAAAAACCCATCAACCTTGAACCTAAGTGGCGGGGTTGATGGGCTCCACAAAATGGGGACATCAAAGAAAAGCAGTGGCACTACTTATGACTGACGCCAGCTAAAAAAGTTCTGCGTATACGCGTTTTTTTTCTCAAAAGTTTACTGTAGCCCCGGCCAGATGATAACAATCAGCGTACCTGCCAGGGTTAACAACACGTTAGCGATGGCGTAGGTCCCCGCGTATCCCAGCGCCGGAATATTGCTGCGCGCGGTATCGCTGATGATTTCCATCGCCGGCGCGCAGGTGCGGGCGCCCATCATGGCGCCGAAGAGCATCGCGCGGTTCATGCGCAGGACGTACGCGCCGAACAGGAAGCAGATAACCACCGGCACCAGGCTGACGATGAGGCCCGCCGCCAGCATCTGACCGCCGACGGCGCCGAGGCCGTTATTAATGCCGGCGCCGGCGCTGAGCCCCACGCCGGCCATAAATACCATCAGGCCGAACTCTTTCACCATATTCAGCGCCCCCTGCGGGATATAGCCGAACGTCGGATGGTTGGCGCGCAGGAAGCCGAGCATGATGCCGGCAAACAGCAGACCGGCGGCGTTACCGATGCCGAAGCTGAACGAGCTGAACTGGAAGGTGATCATGCCGATCATCAGGCCAACAATAAAGAAGGCGCAGAAGGCGAGCAGGTCGGTCACCTGGCTGTGGATGGAGATAAAGCCAATACGATCCGCGACGGTTTTGACGCGACGCGCATCGCCGCTAACCTGCAGCACATCGCCCTTGTTGAGCACAACGTTGTCGTCGATCGGCATTTCGATCTGGCTGCGGATAACGCGGTTTAAGAAGCAGCCGTGATCGGTAAGCTTCAGCTGCGCCAGGCGGCGGCCGACGGCGTTGTGGTTTTTGACCACGATCTCTTCGGTGACGATACGCATATCGAGCAGATCGCGGTCGAAGACCTCTTTGCCGTTACGGAAGCTTGGGTCGAGGCGGGCATGGGCATCCGGGTAACCCACCAGGGCGATATCATCGCCCATCTGCAGCACCGCATCGCCGTCCGGGTTCGCGAGAATGCCGTTGCGGCGGATGCGCTCAATGTAGCAGCCGGTCTGGCGGTAAATGCCCAGCTCGCGCAGGTTTTTACCATCAGCCCACGCCACCAGCTCCGGGCCGACGCGGTAGGCGCGGATCACCGGCAGGTACACCTTACGCCGGGAATCGGTGTCGAGGCCGCGCTCGCGGGCGATCTGCTGGGCGCTGGTCTGTAAATCCTGATGCTGCAGCTTCGGCATATAGCGGGCGCCGACGATCAGGCTGACCAGGCCAACCAGATAGGTCAGGGCATAGCCGAGGCTCAGATGATCGAGCGAAAGGGCTAACTGGTCGCTGGGCAGGCCGAAGTGGCGTAGCGTATCTCCGGCGCCCACCAGCACGGGGGTGGAGGTCATAGCGCCGGCGAGCATCCCGGCCGTCAGGCCGATATCCCAGCCGAATAGCTTACCCAGCCCCATGGCGATCAGCATCGCGCTGCCGACCATCACCAGAGCGAGCATCAGGTAATTTTTCCCATCGCGAAAAAAAATAGAAAAAAAGTTGGGTCCCGCCTCCACGCCGACGCAGAAAATAAACAGCATAAAGCCGAGATTGAGGGCGTCAGTGTTAATACTGAAATGCTGCTGCCCTAATAATAGGGAAACGACTAAAACGCCAATGGAATTACCAAGTTGTACCGACCCGAGACGCAGTTTCCCGAGGCAGAGTCCTAATGCTAGTACAACGAACAATAACAGGATGTAATTCCCGTTTAACAAATCTGCGACGTTTATATTCACGAAAGCCAACTTCTCATTTACTAGTAAGTTGTTGAAGGAAATGGTTATTTGGTCTAAGGTTGGTCCAGTGTTCGCGTTGTCCCGAACGCTATTCTGGCATCCCGTTATAACCAGCAAAATATAGTCGACAGTTTAATCCTTCCTGGAGGCTGCGGCTAGTAACAATCGTTTTTACATTGACGGGATCTTTTATTGGCATGGATTGCCAGAATCTTTATCTGACTGGGCGAAGTGGAAGTTGGTTAGAGGCAAAATCAGGAGGATGTCGTGAAATCTGAGCGTACCTGGGCCGGTATTATCTGTGGGTTCTTTCTATTTATTGTGGTTTGTTTGTCACTACTGTTACATATGAAAGGCGCCTTTCGGGCTACCGGTAACCCTGAGCTCGGGCTGCTATTCTTTTTGCTACCCGGTGCGGCGGCAAGCTGCCTCTCTCCCGGACAGCGGGTTATTCGCCCGCTTATCGGCGCGATGCTGGCTGCGCCTGTGTGTCTGGTGGTCATGCGGCTTTTCTTTGTGACCCAGCGTTCTTTCTGGCAGGAACTGGCGTGGTTGTTTAGCGCGGTGTTCTGGTGCGCGCTGGGCGCGCTGTGCTTTTTGTTTATTTGCGCCTGGCTTGATACCAGACGCAAGCCCTCGTCAGAGGAGTGAGCCGTCTCAGGCGAACAGGCCGAGATTCTCTTTCGCCCAGGCTTCAAAGTCAGTGCAGCCGCCAATGTGCTTCTGATCGACAAAAATCTGCGGCACGGTTTCTACCGGTTTACCCACGGTTTTTTCCAGATCGGCTTTGCTGATGCCTTCTGCGTGAATATCAATGTAGCGATAGTTAAAATCATCGCGCTCATTGCTCAGCTTTTCCGCCAGCTCTTTGGCGCGAACGCAATAGGGGCAGCCTGGACGACCAAAAATTACCGTAAACATAGTCTCTCTCCTTAAACCTCAGCCGGATGGCGAATGGCGAATGGCGGGTATCATGCCGCGTTATGTCGGCGAGGGAAAGAAGGTTCTGCCTTTTGCTTTGATGGCTTAAGGCTATGTTTGTTAAATATTCTGCTGATGAAACCGCTATACTGGCCTGATACGCGACCGGTTTTTGCCCGGGAGCGTGCATGATTTGGACCGGAGGAGCGTTATGCGATCGCCCGCTGCATTACCCACAAGTATTCTGGTAGTCGAGATTATCGGCATGGTGCTGTTGACCCTGGCCTGGCTCTCGCTCAACCAGTACGTCAGCCTGCCCGCGCCGTTTTCCAGCCCGACGGCGGCGCTGCTGATGATCTTCGCGGGGATCCTGCTGATGCTCCCGGCCGCCGTGGCGTTAATGTGGCGCGTGGCGCAAGTCATTGCCCCGCAGTTGACGCACACGAAAACCCCACCTTCCTCACTGCCTGACAGAGAAAAACGAGATGACGCCGACCATTGAGCTGCTGCGCAGCCACCGTTCTATTCGCCATTTTACCGACGCGCCGATAAGCGACGAACAGCGCGCCGCGATTATTGCCAGCGCGCAGGGCGCTTCAAGCTCCAGTTTTTTACAATGTTCCTCAATTATTCGCGTTACCGACCCGGAAATACGTCAACAGCTGGTCCCGCTGAGCGGCGGTCAGCAGCACGTGGCGCAGGCCGCGGAGTTTTGGGTATTCTGCGCTGATTTTAACCGCAATCTGCAAATCTGCCCGGACGCTCAGCTGGGCCTCGCCGAACAGCTGCTGCTGGGCTGCGTCGATACCGCTCTTCTGGCGCAGAATGCGCTGGTGGCGGCGGAATCCCTTGGCCTGGGCGGCGTCTATATCGGCGGCCTGCGCAACAATATCGATGCGGTGACCGAGCTGCTGAAGCTCCCGCAGCACGTGCTGCCGCTGTTTGGCCTGTGCCTTGGCTGGCCTGACGATAACCCGGAAGTGAAACCGCGCATGCCGTCGGCGATGTTGGTGCATGAAAATCACTATCAGCCGCTGGATGAGACGGTCCTTGCGGAATATGACGAGCAGTTGGCGCAGTATTATCTCTCACGCGGCAGCAACACGCGTCGCGATACCTGGAGCGACCATATCCGCCGGACTATCGTCAAAGAGAGTCGTCCATTTATTCTGGAATATCTGCATAAGCAGGGATGGGCTACGCGCTGATTGCGTGTAAACTGCCCCTGGTCTGACGTAAGGAAATTCCGCAGGTCAGCGCTCATTGACTACCAAAGGCCCGCCGGAGCGGGTCTTTTCGCAGAGGTGCAGGGTGAAAATTGCCATATTATCCCGGGATGGAACGCTTTATTCATGTCGACGCCTGCGCGAAGCCGCGCAAAAACGCGGTCATCAGGTGGAAATCCTCGATCCGCTTTCCTGCTATATGAACGTCAGTCCGGTGGCCTCATCGATTCACTACAAAGGCCGCCAGCTCCCGCATTTTGACGCCGTCATTCCGCGCATCGGCACGGCGATTACCTACTACGGCACCGCGGCGCTGCGTCAGTTTGAGCTGCTGGGCAGCTATCCGCTCAATGAGTCCGTCGCCATCACCCGCGCCCGCGACAAGCTGCGTTCGCTCCAGCTGCTGGCGCGTCAGGGAATCGACCTGCCGCTCACCGGCATTGCCCATTCGCCAGACGATACCAGCGACCTGATCGCGATGGTTGGCGGCGCGCCGCTGGTGGTAAAGCTGGTGGAGGGCACTCAGGGCATCGGCGTCGTGCTGGCCGAAACGCGGCAGGCGGCAGAGAGCGTCATTGACGCTTTTCGCGGTCTGAATGCGCATATTCTGGTGCAGGAGTATATCGCCGAGGCGAAAGGCCGGGACGTGCGCTGCCTGGTCGTGGGCAATGAGGTCGTGGCGGCGATTGAGCGGCGGGCGAAGGAGGGGGATTTTCGCTCTAACCTGCATCGCGGCGGCGTAGCGTCGGTGGCGTTTATCAGCGAGCAGGAGCGTGAAATGGCCATTAAGGCCGCGCAGACGCTCGGGCTGGACGTCGCTGGCGTTGATATTCTGCGCGCCACGCGCGGTCCTCTGGTGATGGAGGTTAATGCTTCTCCGGGGCTTGAAGGGATTGAAACCACCACCGGCGTCGATATCGCCGGCAAAATGATCGCCTGGATCGAACGACAAGCCACGCCCGGATTTTGTCTGAAAATGGGCGGATAGTTCCCTTTCACGACACCGTCATGGAATACGCCGCTTTTTTTGCGTAAGCTATGGCGTCGCATTTTTCACAGTAAGAGGTCACAGGTCATATGGATTCACTGGTCGTTCCGGGTCTTGATACATTACGTCAATGGCTCGACGAATTGGGCATCAGCTTTTTTGAGTGTGATTCCTGCCAGGCACTGCACCTGCCGCATATGCAAAATTTCGAAGGCATTTTTGATGCCAAACTTGACCTGGTGGATAACGTGGTGCTTTTCTCCGCGCTGGCTGAGGTCAAACCCTCCGCGCTGTTGCCGCTTTCCGCCGATCTTTCTGCGATTAACGCCAGTTCGTTGACGGTCAAAGCTTTCCTCGATATTCAGGACGATAATCTGCCGAAACTGGTGGTGTGTCAGGCATTGACCGTCGGCGTCGGCGTGACCCTCGACCAGTTCGCGTGGTTTTTCCGCCAGAGCGAAGAACAGATTTCTATGGTTATCCTTGAGGCCAGCGCCAATCAGGTGCTGTATAAGTCCGAGGAAGAAGAGCCGGCGGCTGAGAATATTCAGTACCATTTTCTTCACTAAGCCTGTCGAAAAATAGCGCAGCCACTGCCATGGCGGCTGCGTATTACGTGCTTTTATTCTGCTATTAACCTTCCTGTAAAGAATTTTTCACCGCCATTCTGCCGCTTTCGGCTTATCACATAGACCCTTATTGCATAAAAAATTGATAAAAGCCGTTTTTTTACCTGGGCTATAGCCTCTTATTCTGGCTACAGTTATTCTGACGCTGCTTCCAGTTGCGGGCAACCATTCCGGGAGAGGTCCTCTCTCCTTTTCTTAGGCAATGAAAAAATATGCATGATTATTGCATGCGAACAAGTGCGTATATTCAGCCCGCTTGTTAACGGGCATTGAGAAGGAATAAGAGATATGACCGCCTTTGGTAAAAAATGGTTAACAGGTCTGGTTACGGGTGCGCTGATGGCCGTCTCTGCCGGTTCGCTCGCAGCCGAACAAAAAACCCTGCATGTTTATAACTGGTCTGATTATATTGCGCCGGATACGGTGGCGAATTTTGAAAAAGAGACCGGCATTAAAGTGGTGTATGACGTCTTTGACTCCAACGAAGTGCTGGAGGGTAAGCTCATGGCGGGCAGCACCGGTTTTGACCTGGTGGTGCCGTCGGCGAGTTTCCTTGAGCGCCAGCTGGCGGCAGGGGTTTTCCAGCCGCTGGATAAGAGCAAACTTCCCAACTGGAAAAATCTCGATCCGGAAGTGCTGAAGCTGGTGGCGAAGCACGACCCGGACAATAAATACGCGATCCCGTACCTGTGGGCGACCACCGGTATTGGCTATAACATCGATAAAGTGAAAGCCGTACTGGGTAAAGACGCGCCGCTGGACAGCTGGGATCTGGTGATGAAGCCGGAGAACCTTGAGAAACTGAAAAGCTGCGGCGTCTCCTTCCTTGATGCCCCGGAAGAGATTTTCGCCACCGTGCTGAACTACCTCGGCAAAGATCCTAACAGCAGTAAAGCCGACGATTACACCGGCCCGGCGACCGACCTGCTGCTGAAGCTGCGGCCGAATATTCGTTATTTCCACTCCTCGCAGTACATCAATGACCTGGCGAATGGCGATATCTGCGTCGCTATCGGCTGGGCGGGCGACGTATGGCAGGCGGCGAACCGGGCGAAAGAAGCGAAGAACGGCGTTAATGTCTCCTACTTTATTCCGAAAGAGGGGGCGCTGGCGTTCTTTGACGTCTTCGCGATGCCTGCAGATGCGAAAAACAAAGATGAGGCTTATCAGTTCCTCAACTACCTGATGCGCCCGGATGTTATCGCCCACATCAGCGATCATGTCTATTACGCTAACGGCAATAAAGCCTCTCTCCCGCTGGTCAGCGAAGAGATCCGCAATAACCCGGCCATTTATCCGCCGGCTGACGTCTTCGCCAAGCTGTTCACGCTGAAAGTACAGGATCCGAAAATCGACCGCGTGCGTACTCGCGCCTGGACGAAGGTGAAAAGCGGTAAGTAATTCTCCGTGAGTTGTAGGCCGGCGATGCCTCGCGCTGCCGGCAACAGGCGCACCGCGATGGTGCGCCTGCACCATGATTTGATTTCTGCCGGAGAACACCCCGTGAATGATGTGATTCCTCGCCCGCAGGCGAAAACCCCCAAAGCGCTGACCCCGCTGCTGGAAATCCGTAATTTAACCAAGTCGTTCGACGGTCAGCACGCCGTCGACGACGTCAACCTCACTATTTATAAAGGCGAAATTTTCGCACTGCTGGGCGCTTCCGGCTGCGGCAAGTCAACCCTGCTGCGTATGCTGGCGGGTTTTGAACAGCCCACCGCCGGACAGATTGTCCTGGATGGCGTCGATCTGGCGCGGGTGCCGCCGTATCAGCGGCCGATTAATATGATGTTCCAGTCCTACGCGCTATTTCCCCATATGACGGTGGAGCAGAATATCGCCTTTGGCCTCAAGCAGGACAAATTGCCCAAGGCCGAAATCACCAGCCGGGTGCAGGAGATGCTGGCGCTGGTGCATATGCAGGAGTTTTCAAAGCGTAAACCGCATCAGCTCTCCGGCGGCCAGCGTCAGCGCGTGGCCCTGGCCCGCAGTCTGGCGAAAAGACCGAAACTGCTGCTGCTTGATGAGCCGATGGGGGCGCTGGATAAAAAGCTGCGCGATCGGATGCAGCTCGAAGTCGTCGATATTCTTGAGCGCGTCGGCGTCACCTGCGTGATGGTGACCCACGATCAGGAAGAGGCGATGACCATGGCGGGGCGTATCGCCATTATGAACCGCGGCAAGTTCGTGCAAATCGGCGAGCCGGAGGAAATTTACGAACACCCGACCACCCGCTACAGCGCGGAGTTTATCGGCTCGGTCAATGTCTTTGAAGGGCTGGTGAAAGAGCGTCAGGAAGATGGCCTGGTGCTGGACTCTCCGGGCCTGACCCATCCGCTGAAGGTCGATCCCGATGCCTCCGTCGTCGATAACGTCCCGGTGTGGGTGGCCCTGCGCCCGGAAAAAATCATGCTCTGCGAGGACCCGCCCGCGGATGGCTATAACTTCGCGGTGGGCGAGGTTATCTATATAGCCTATCTCGGCGACCTGTCTATCTACCATGTGCGCCTGAAAAGCGGGCAGATGCTGAGCGCTCAGCTGCAGAACGAACATCGTTACCGTAAGGGGGCGCCAACCTGGGGTGATGAGGTGCGTTTGTGCTGGGATGCCGATAGCTGCGTCGTGTTGACGGTGTAAGGAGAGGGCGATGAGTACATTAGAACCCCCGTCAGGCGTAAAAAAACCGGGCGGTTTTGCGCTATGGCTGGCGCGACTGCAGATGGCCCACGGGCGCAAGTTGGTTATTGCGCTGCCCTACGTGTGGCTGATCCTGCTGTTCCTGCTGCCGTTCCTGATTGTTTTTAAAATCAGCCTGGCGGAGATGGCGCGGGCGATCCCGCCGTACACCGACCTGCTGGAGTGGGCCGACGGTCAGCTCACGTTAACGCTGAATCTCGGGAATTTCCTGCAGCTCACCGACGATCCGCTCTATTTTGAAGCCTATCTGCAGTCGCTTCAGGTGGCGGCGATCTCGACGTTCTGCTGCCTGCTGTTGGGGTATCCGCTGGCGTGGGCGGTAGCGCACAGTAAGCCATCGACGCGAAATATCCTGCTGCTGCTGGTGATCCTGCCGTCATGGACCTCGTTTCTGATCCGCGTCTACGCCTGGATGGGGCTGCTGAAAAGCAACGGCGTGCTCAATAACTTCCTGCTGTGGCTGGGGATCATCGACCAGCCGCTGGAGATCCTGCACACCAACCTGGCGGTCTATATCGGTATTGTTTACGCCTATCTGCCGTTTATGGTGCTGCCGATCTATAACGCCCTCACGCGTATTGATTACTCGCTGGTGGAGGCGTCGCTGGATCTGGGCGCCCGACCGCTGAAGACTTTCTTCCAGGTGATCGTTCCGCTCACCAAAGGCGGGATTATTGCCGGGTCGATGCTGGTGTTTATTCCGGCGGTCGGGGAGTTCGTTATCCCGGAACTGCTGGGCGGCCCGGACAGCATTATGATTGGCCGCGTGCTGTGGCAGGAGTTCTTCAATAACCGCGACTGGCCGGTCGCGTCGGCGGTGGCGATCGTGATGCTGTTGCTGCTGATCGTGCCGATCATGTGGTTCCACAAGCATCAGCAAAAACAGGTGGGGGAACACGGATGAATAATTTGCCGGTAGTCCGTTCGCCGTGGCGAATTTTAATTCTGCTGCTCGGCTTTACCTTCTTGTATGCGCCGATGCTGATGCTGGTGATTTACTCGTTCAACAGCTCAAAGCTGGTGACGGTATGGGCCGGGTGGTCGACGCGCTGGTATCGCGAGCTGTTTCATGACGATGCGATGATGAGCGCGGTAGGCTTAAGTCTGACCATTGCCGCCTGCGCCGCGACGGCGGCGGTGATCCTCGGTACCATTGCCGCGGTGGTAATGGTGCGTTTTGGCCGCTTCCGCGGTTCAAACGGCTTTGCTTTTATGATCACCGCGCCGCTGGTGATGCCCGATGTGATTACCGGCCTGTCGCTGCTGCTGCTGTTTGTGGCGCTGGGGCATTCCATTGGCTGGCCGTCGGATCGCGGCATGCTGACCATCTGGCTGGCGCACGTCACCTTCTGTACCGCGTACGTCGCGGTGGTTATTTCATCGCGCCTGCGTGAGCTTGACCACTCCATTGAAGAGGCGGCGATGGATCTGGGGGCCGCGCCGCTGAAGGTCTTTTTCGTCATTACGCTGCCGATGATTATGCCGGCGGTGGTCTCCGGTTGGCTGCTGGCCTTTACGCTGTCGCTCGACGACCTTGTCATAGCCAGCTTTGTTTCCGGACCGGGGGCGACAACGCTACCGATGCTGGTCTTCTCCAGCGTGCGCATGGGGGTCAACCCGGAGATTAACGCCCTGGCGACGTTAATCCTCGGCGTGGTTGGAATTGTTGGTTTTATCGCCTGGTATTTGATGGCCCGCGCGGAAAAGCAGCGGGTACGCGATATCCAGCGTGCAAGAACCGGCTGAACCACCTAAAATCTGCAATAGAGTTAACATCGGCGCCGCACTTGAGGCGCCGTTTTCATGGAAGACTTTACGTTGGGATTGTTTACTAATACGCGTTCTTCTCATGCACGTCTTAACGTTCCTGCGCTGGTGCAGGTGGCGGCCTTCGCCATTATTTTAATCCGCGGTCTGGATTTGCTGATGATCCTCAACCAGCTTGGCGTTCAGGGAATGGTGGATTTTGTCCATCGCAGCGTGCAGACGTGGGCGCTCACCCTGGTGTTCCTCTCAAGCCTGGTGCTGGTGTTTATTGAAATCTGGTGCGCTTTTTCGCTGGTAAAAGGGCGCAACTGGGCGCGTTGGCTATTCTTGTTGACGCAGATTATCGTGATTGGCTACCTGTGGGCCGCGTCATTGGGCTACGGTTACCCCGAGCTGTTTAGCATTGCCGGGGAATCGAAGCGCGAAATCTTTTGCTCCCTGGTGCTGCAAAAACTACCGGATCTGCTGGTGCTGGCGATGCTGTTTGTGCCGGCCCCGTGCCGACGCTTTTTCCGTTTACAGTAACGGTGATACAATCCCCGCCCCTGTTTTTATGAAGGTCTTGTTATGCATTGCGCACTTTATGACGCGGGTCGCTGCCGCTCCTGCCAGTGGCTGGAACTGCCGATATCCCAACAGCTCGCCGATAAAATGGCCGATCTGCGCGCGCTTTTGGCCGATGCGCCCGTCGCTGAGTGGTGCGCACCGGCTTGCGGCCCGGAGAGTGGGTTTCGCAACAAAGCCAAAATGGTGGTCAGCGGTAGCGTTGAGCGCCCGCTGCTCGGGATGCTGCACCGTGATGGCGCTCCGGAAGACCTGACCGATTGCCCGCTTTATCCGCAAAGCTTCGCGCCGGTTTTCGCTGCGCTTAAGCCGTTTATCGCCCGCGCCGGGCTCACGCCCTATCATGTCGCCCGCAGGCGCGGAGAGCTGAAGTACATTCTGCTGACCGAAAGCCGGCTCGACGGCGGTATGATGCTGCGCTTTGTCCTGCGCTCGGAGACCAGGCTTACCCAGCTGCGCGCCGCGCTGCCGGCGCTGCAGGCGTTGCTGCCGCAGTTGAAAGTCATTACCGCCAATATTCAGCCGGTGCATATGGCTATCATGGAGGGGCCGCAGGAAATTTTCCTTACCGACCAGCAGGCGCTGGCGGAAAATTTCAACGGCGTACCGCTGTGGATCCGCCCGCAGAGCTTCTTTCAGACTAACCCGACGGTCGCCAGCCGGCTGTATGCCACCGCTCGCGACTGGGTGCGCCAGCTGCCGGTCAACCATATGTGGGATCTGTTCTGCGGCGTCGGCGGCTTTGGTCTGCACTGCGCTTCGCCTGAGATGCGCCTGACCGGGATTGAAATCGCCCCGGAAGCCATCGCCTGCGCGAAGCAGTCGGCGGCAGAGCTCGGCCTGCATAACCTGCATTTCCAGGCGCTTGATTCCACGCAGTTTGCCACCGGCGAAGGCGAGATCCCGGATCTGGTGCTGGTGAATCCGCCGCGTCGCGGCATCGGCGACGAGCTATGCGCGTATTTAAGCCGTATGGCGCCGGAGTTTATTATCTATTCCAGCTGCAACGCCCGAACGATGGCGAAAGATATCGCTCGCCTGAGCGGTTATCGTATTGAGCGCGTCCAGCTGTTCGATATGTTCCCCCACACCGCCCATTATGAGGTGTTGACCCTGCTGGTTCGCGAAGTATAAACAAAATGTGAACTCTTCAGGCGGTGAAGATCGGGTAAGCTTGGCTAATCAGAACGTAAGAATAGCGGAGTGCTGCCGGTGGCAAAAAAAATCCTGTTGGTTGAAGATGATGAAGATATCGCCGCGCTGCTGCGCCTGAATCTGCTGGATGAGGGTTATCAGATTGTCCACGTGGCGGACGGGGTGCAGGCCCTGAGTTTGCTGGAAAAAGAGCTTTGGGATGCGGTGATCCTCGACCTGATGCTGCCGGGCGTCGACGGTCTGGAAATTTGTCGCCGCATTCGTCAGCAAACCCGCTATCTGCCGGTGATTATTATCAGCGCCCGCGCCAGCGAAACCCAACGGGTGCAGGGGCTGGAGATGGGAGCGGATGATTACCTGGCCAAACCGTTTTCGATTCTCGAACTGACCGCCCGGGTTAAGGCGGTGTTCCGTCGTCAGGAGGCGATGGGGCAAAATCTGCTGATGGATGCCGGGCGTATTGCCAGCCATGGTTTAAGCATTGACCCCTTATCGCGCGACGTTAAGCTGCGCGGCGAGACGGTGGATCTGACGCCGCGCGAGTTCGACCTGCTCTACTACTTTGCCCGCCATCCGGGGGAGGTCTTTTCCCGCCTTGAGCTGCTCGATCGGGTGTGGGGCTATCAGCACGACGGCTATGAGCATACGGTCAATACTCATATCAACCGCCTGCGCACCAAAATTGAGCGCGACCCGGCGGAGCCGGACATCATTCTGACCGTCTGGGGAAAAGGCTATAAGTTTGCCGTGGAGCGCAAAGAGGCGCAGCCATGATCCGCCGTCTCAGCCTCAGCCAGCGCCTGGCGCTGGTGTTTACCTCACTGCTGCTGCTCTGCGCCATAGCCGTTTGCCTGATCCAGCTGTACAGCAGCGCGCAGTACGGTAATGTGATGGTCCAGCGTCTCTCCGCCGGGCTGGCGCAGCAGATCGCCGCCCGCGAGCCGCTGCTGGACGCTCAGGGGCAGGTTGACCGCCAGATGCTGAAACCGCTTTTTGACCGGCTGATGACCTTTAATCCCAGCGTGGAGCTGTATCTGCTTTCGCCCGACGGCGAGCTGCTGGCCGACGCCGCGCCGCCGGGGCATATTAAGCGCCAGCGCATCGATCTGGCGCCGGTGCAAACGTTCCTGTCCGGCGACGCCTGGCCGGTGTACGGCGACGATCCGCGCAGCCTTGATAAGCAAAAGGTGTTTAGCGTGGCGCCGCTGCGCCAGGACGGCCAGCTGCGCGGCTATCTCTACATTATCCTGCAAGGCGAAACCTTTAATGAGCTGGCGGCGAGCGCCTGGCAGAAAACCTTGTGGAGCCTGCTGCTGTGGACTCTGCTGCTGGTGGCCGGTCTCGGCGGGCTGGCGGGCTGGCTGGCCTGGTTCTGGGTAACGCGCCCGGTGCGTCAGCTCACCGCGCTGGTGGCAACCGACAGCCAGGACAGTATTCATGCGATCAAGGCGCTGGCGGCGCAAACCCCGGAGGCAAACCCCGGAAATGAAGTGGCCGTGCTGCACAATCGCTTTATTGAGCTGGCTCGCCAGATTGCCAGCCAGTGGGACCGTCTGGCCGATAGCGATCGTCAGCGGCGGGAATTTGTCGCCAACATCTCCCACGATTTACGCACGCCGCTTACCTCTTTGCTGGGATATCTGGAAACGTTAAGCCTGAAGGCCGATCGCCTGACGATGGAGGAGAACAAGCAGTATCTGAATATCGCCCTGCGCCAGGGCAACAAAGTCCGCCATCTGTCTCAGCAGCTGTTTGAGCTGGCTCGCCTGGAGCACGGCGGGATTAAGCCGCAGCCGGAAACATTTGTGTTGGCCGAGCTGGTACAGGATGTGGCGCAAAAATTCGACCTGCCAATCGCGACGCGCAATATCGGTCTACGGCTGGAGCTGGCCACTGGGTTACCGCCGATAACCGCGGATCTCTCGATGATTGAGCGGGTGCTGACTAATCTGCTCGATAACGCCATTCGTCATACCCCGGAAGGCGGGCTTATCCGTCTGGCGGCGCGTCGCTCGGGACCGGAGTTTATCGTCGAGGTGGCCGACAGCGGGCCGGGCATTGGCAGCGAGCTGCGGGCAACGCTGTTCGAGCGGCCTTCGGTGCTGGCGCCTGGCGCGCAAAGCGCATCACGAGGGGGACTGGGGTTGATGATTGTGCGACGGATGCTGCAGCTGCACGGCGGCGATATTCGCCTGCTTGACGCGCCGGCAGGGGCCTGTTTCCAGTTTACCCTGCCGGTGTAAGGTTGCGGATTAGCCGATCGGGCTACCGGTTTACCGCCGTCTGCTAATCGGTCGCCCGGGTAAGGCGTTTACGCCGCAACCCGGGGACTGCGCCGGGATTGAGGCTTTGTTGCGGCTGTTTCCCGGGCCGCGCTGCGCTTGCCCGGGCTACGGGGCCACGGCTGTCTGCGGGCCGGTAGCCCGGACAGGCGCGTCAAGCGCCGCCTCCGGGAAATGCTTACTCCGGGAACCACTGCTTGCTGATTTTTTCGTAGGTGCCGTCGGCTTTAATCGCCTTCAGGGCCGCGTTCAGTTTTTCCAGCAGCGCTTTGTTATCCGGGCGTACCGCAATGCCGAGGCCGGTGCCGAAGTACTGCGCGTCGGTCACTTTCGGCGTCGCCGCGCCCAGCTGCGGGTTGGTTTTCAGCCACTCGTTGACCACGGCGGTATCGCCAAACACCCCGTCAATACGGCCATTTTTCAGGTCGATAAACGCATTCTGGTAGCTATCGTAAGCCACGGTTTTCACCTCAGGATGTTTATCCTGCAGGTATTTCTGGTGCGTGGTGCCGTTTTCCATCCCGATGCGTTTGCCTTTCAGATCGTCAAAAGAGTGGAAGGCATCTTTCTTCGAGATAACCAGCGCGGAGTTAGCGTAGTACGGGTCGGTGAACGCCACCTGCTTGCTGCGCTCGGGGGTAATATCCATGCCGGAAATGACCGCATCATATTTCTTGAATTTGAGCGCCGGGATCAGGCTGTCGAAAGCATGGTTGGTAAAAGTACACTCGGCCTGCATCTGTTTGCACAGCGCGTTCGCCAGGTCGATGTCGAAACCGGCGATTTGGTTATTGGCGTCCATGGATTCAAACGGTGGGTAAGTTGCAGAAACGCCAAAGCTTATTTTTTCTGCGGCAGCGGAACCAAAGGCGAAAGAGCTAAGCAGTGCGGCCAGAACTAACTTTTTCATTGTGGAACTCCCGTCGGTCAATCTTATGATGTTGTGCCGTGTTTGCGGCTGGGTCTAACAATGCCACCAAATGAATTTATATTCAATAAAGATGGATGGTTATTTTTATTTGGTTAAAAAAAGACGGATAATTCAGTGAAGTTATCCGTCTTGGTCTGGCTAGTTATGCGATTTTAATTCCGTCGCTCAAACGCCAGCGCTTTATGTTCAATCAGGCGCATCAGCAGCGTCAGCAGGCCGTTGACCACCAGGTAGACAATACCGGCGGCGCCGAACACCATCACGTCATAGGTGCGGCCATAGAGCAGCTGGCTGTGACCCATCACTTCCATCAGGGTAATGGTGTAGGCCAGGGACGTACTCTTGAACACCAGCACCACTTCGTTGGAGTAGGAGGAGAGGGCGCGTTTAAAGGCGTACGGCAGCAGGATCGCCAGGGTATCTTTCTTGCTCATCCCCAGCGCGCCGCAGGATTGCCACTGGCCGTCCGGGATGGCGCGAATGGCGCCATGAAACAGCTGCGTGGTATAGGCGGCGCTATTAAGAGAAAGGGCGATCAGCGCGCAGAGCCAGGGCTCGGAAATCAGATGCCAGAGTACCGGATACTCCTGCAGCGACGGGAACTGTCCCGGGCCGTAGTAAATCAGGAAGATCTGCACCAGCAGCGGCGTGCCGGTAAACAGCGTGATATAGCCGCGTACGATCCACACCAGCACCGGCGTTTTTAGCGTCAGGATAATGGTAAAGATCAGCGACAGAATCAGCGCCACGACGATAGAGGCCGCCGTCAGCGTCAGGCTGGTATGCAGCCCTTTTAGCAGTTCAGGTAAGTAATCAAGCATCAGCCCGGTCTCCGTTCGAAGCGCGTCGCACGCTGGTCAATACGTTTCAGGATGTACTGACTCAACAGGGTGATGACCAGATAGATTGCCGCCGCGATGATGTACCAGTTAAACGGCTCCTGGGTACGAGTGGCGATGCTTTTGGTTTGCAGCATCAGGTCGTTGACGCTGATCAGGCTCACCAGCGCGGTATCCTTCAGCAGCACCAGCCACTGGTTACCGAGACCCGGCAGCGCGTGACGCCACATTTGCGGCATCACTAAGCGAAAGAAAATAGCGGCTTTCGATAGTCCCAGCGCCTGGCCGGATTCCCATTGCCCTTGCGGAACGGCCTTTAGCGCTCCGCGCAGGGTCTGCGATGCGTAAGCGGCATACAGCAGAGAAAGCGCGATAGCTCCGCAGAGGAACGGGCTGACGTCGAAGTTTTCAATCTGCATCTGTACCGGGATCTGCACAAAGCCGAGATTGATCGTAAAGCCGTCAGAGAGGGTCAGCAGCAGCTGTGAGGAACCAAAATAGATAAACAGAACCACCAGAATTTCCGGTAGTCCGCGTAAAAGGGTGACAATGCCGGTTGCGAGCCAGGCGATCGGACGCAGCTTCACCGACTCGAGGACGGCAAACAGCATCGCCAGCACCAGGCCGATGATCAGGGCGCAAACGGCAAGGCCGACGGTCATCCCGGCGGCGCTTGCTAATGGAAAAAATTCGTTCATTCAGCGTTACTTCTGGAACCATTTGTTATAGATAGACTGGTAAGTCCCATCGCTTTTTACTTTTTCCAGCGCAGCGTTAAATTTCTGCTGCAGTTCGGTATTGCCCTGACGTAGCGCAATGCCGAGACCGGTGCCGAAATAGTCTTTATCGGTAACCTTGTCGCCCACCGCGGCCAGCTTCGGATTGCTCTTCAGCCATTCGGTCACTACGGCGGTATCGCCGAATACCGCATCAATACGGCCGTTCTGCAGGTCCAGCTTCGCATTCTGGTAGCTGTCGTAAGGAACGGTAGTGATTTCCGGGTGTTTGTCGGTGATGAATTTCTGGTGAGTGGTGCCGTTCTGCACGCCGACTTTTTTGCCTTTCAGGGCATCAATGCTGGTGAATTTACCCTGCTGGCCGACGAACAGCGCGGAATTCTCATAGTACGGGGTGGTGAACAGCACCTGCTTTTCACGCTCAGGAGTGATGTCCATCCCGGCCATGACCGCGTCGAAACGACGGAACTTCAGGCTGGGGATCAGGCTATCGAAGGCCTGGTTGGTAAAGGTGCAGGTCGCATCAATCTCTTTACACAGGGCGTTCGCCAGATCGACGTCAAAGCCGACAATTTTGTTGTTGGCATCGATCGATTCAAATGGAGGGTAGGAGGCCTCGGTGGCGAAACGAATGGTCTGGGCTGCGGTAGCGGAGAGGCTCATGCCCGCAAGAAGAGCGGCAATCAGTACTTTTTTCATCGTCATTTCCCCGAAAACATCAATGTGAAAGATAGTTTTTAAACGCGTCGGTCTGCGGATGCGCGAAGCAGCCGGCATCACCTTGTTCAACGATATGGCCATTTTCCATATAGACCACGCGGCTGGCTGTTTTGCGCGCCACTTCCACTTCGTGGGTGACGATAACCTGCGTAATGCCGGTTTCAGCCAGTTCGCGGATAATACTGACGATCTGGGCGGTGATTTCTGGATCGAGCGCCGCCGTGGGTTCATCAAAGAGCAGAACCTGCGGTTCCATCATTAGGGCGCGGGCAATGGCCACGCGCTGCTGCTGGCCGCCGGAAAGATGCAGCGGGTAGCGATCGCTATAGGGTTTCAGGCGCAGACGTTCGAGCAGCTTTTCCGCGCGGTCTAACGCCCGATCTTTGCTTAAACCGAGTACGCGGCAGGGGGCTTCAATCAGATTTTGCTGCACGGTCAGATGCGGCCACAGATTATACTGTTGGAAAACCATACCCACGTTCTGGCGCAGCTCGCGAATGGCTTTGTCAGAAGGCGCTTTGGTAAAGTCGAAATGGTTTCCGGCGATATGCAACGTACCGGAACGCGGCATCTCCAGCAGATTGAGGACGCGCAGCAGCGAGCTTTTACCGGCACCGCTTGGGCCGAGCAGCACCAGCGTTTCCCCCTGCGGGCAATCCAGCGTGATGTCGAACAGCGCCTGGTGCGCGCCGTAGAAGCAATTAATGCCGTTTAATTTAATGCTCATCTGGGCAGTCTGATACAAATAGCAATTGAGGCCGCAAATAGTACCTTTGGCAGAATAGTTATGCAATATTTATGCGTTAAAAGTTAAATGTAAACCATGTTTACATTTAAAGTTAGCACAAAATATGGCTTCGTGAAGGCGGGAGAAGTCAATGTCGGCATTACCAGCGGAAATGCCGACATTTTACCGGGGTTATTTCATTCGGCCTGAGCGGCCTGGCGCCCGGATTAGCGTTTTTCGAGACTCTGACGCAGGGTGCCCGCCGGCGCATGGGCGTTGTTGCCGAGATAACGCACGTCATCCACGGCCCAGCACTGGCCTTCCTGAATCATCAGTACTTCGTCCTTCCAGCTTTGGGTGCCCTGTTTCAGCTCCACGCGCAGCGGAATATTGCGCGCGTCGCGATTAGGAATGGTCGAGGCGCTGGCGACATCGGCGCTGTCGGCTGGCGTTGTGCTGCTGGAGAACAGGTTTGACTGCAGCAGGGCGTTGTTAGACGGGTCCTGACGCGCGTCGTTCAGCAGTTTTGCCAGACCGTCGCTCAGGTACGGACGCAGCGCCGTTAAATCGCTGTTGCGGTGCTGTACCTGATAGTCATAAAACTTCTGCGCCACGTCATCCGGGCCGCCTTCGATGCAGGGGCCGCTGCGGGTGCCGTTATCTTTGTAGGCAGGCGTGACGGTTGTACAGGCGCTGAGCGCCAGCGCGCAGGGGAGGACTAATGCAAGAACTTTGTAGCGCATGATGATTTCCTTATGAGCTCACTACGTTAGAATATCTGTTCAAGCATAGTGTATCAGATAGGGATTGTGCTTGACCCTTAGAGCTAACGCATTGAACGCTAAAGAAGGAGTTTGAACATGCAATTTTCAACTACGCCAACCCTCGAAGGTCAGCCCATCATCGAATACTGCGGCGTCGTCACCGGGGAAGCGATTCTCGGCGCTAACGTATTCCGCGATTTTTTCGCCAGCATCCGCGATATCGTCGGCGGTCGTTCCGGCGCCTATGAAAAAGAGCTGCGTAAAGCCCGGGAAATCGCCTTTGAAGAGCTAAGCGAACAGGCCAAAGCGCTGGGCGCCAACGCGGTTGTCGGCATTGATATTGATTATGAAACCGTCGGTAAAGATAGCAGCATGCTGATGGTCAGCGTCAGCGGCACCGCGGTGAAGACCCGGCGATGAGAATGTGCCGGGCAGGCGTCCTGCTGACGCTGCTGCTGGCGGGCTGCGCTACGGAAAAGGGCATTATCGATCGCGACGGCTATCAGCTGGATACGCGCCACCCGGCGCAGGCGGCTTATCCGCGCATCAAAGTGCTGGTGATCCACTACACCGCCGATGATTTCGACGTTTCGCTGGCGACGCTGACGGATAACCAGGTGAGCTCTCACTACCTGATTCCGGAGATACCGCCGCTGCACGGAGGCAAACCGCGGATCTGGCAGCTGGTGCCGGAAGAGGATCTGGCCTGGCATGCGGGCGTCAGCTTCTGGCGCGGCAGCACGCGTATTAACGATACCTCGATTGGTATTGAGCTGGAGAATCGCGGCTGGCAAAAAACGGCCGGGGGCAAAAGCTTCACGCCGTTTAATCCGGCGCAAATTGACGCTCTGATCCCGTTGGCGAAAGACATTATCGCCCGCTACCATATCGCGCCGCAGAACGTGGTCGCGCATGCGGACATCGCCCCGCAGCGTAAAGACGATCCGGGGCCGCTGTTCCCGTGGCGCAGGCTGGCCGAACAGGGAATTGGCGCATGGCCGGATGCCCAGCGCGTGGCGTTTTATCTGCAGGGGCGCCCGTCATACGAGCCGGTCGACGCCGCAGAGCTGCTGGACGTGCTGTCTCGCTACGGCTATCAGGTGACGCCGGACATGACCCCTGCACAGCAGAAGCGGGTCATTATGGCTTTCCAGATGCACTTCCGCCCCGAGCGCTGGGACGGGGTTGCCGATGCCCAAACCCTGGCGATAGCCGAAGCGCTGCTGGAAAAGTATGGGCGGGGTTAATAGTGCAGCTTACCGTGGTCCTTCAACCACGCGGCGGTACGGATAATGCCTTCATCCATCGTGACAACCGGCCGGTAGTCTAGCTCCTGCTGGGCGCGGGAGATATCAAGGGTGAAATCAAAGTTCAGCTTAGAGACGCCGTAGTGGGTAAAGGCGGGCTCTTTAGCTGACTTATTGCCAAAGCGCTCCATGCTGCGGGCAATAATATCCAGCATCGGGTAAGGGACCGAACGGATGCGGCACTTTATTCCCAGCTCATCGATGAGTTTCTGTACGATGCTGTGCAGGGTTTGCGGTTCGCCGTTAGTGATGTTGTACGCCCGGGCCGAGGGCAAGAGGTCGCACTGGGGCTGGCTGGCGAGCCACATCGCGTGTACCGCGTTTTCATAGTAGGTCATATCCACCAGCGCGCTGCCGCCGCGCGGCAACAGAACGCTACCGTAGTGCTGCATCATTTGCGCCAGCCGCGGGATAAACACTTTATCATGCGGGCCAAACAGGCTCTGCGGGCGCAGGATCGTAAAGCGGGTATTCGGGTTGGCCTGCGCCAGAAGATGGATCACCTCTTCGCTTGCCGCTTTGCTGCGGGCGAATTCGTTGGCGAAACGCTGCGGGCGAAAATCTTCCTTAACATCGCGATGATGGTGATAATCAAAATAGAGCGACGGCGAAGAGATGTGCACGAAGTTGCGCACGCCCCAGGCTACCGACCACTCGCCGAGACGGCGAGTCGCGCGGACGTTAGCTAAATCGAAGGCCTGCTGGGTGCCCCACGGCGAGGTAAAGCTGGAACAGTGCCACAGGGTATCGATACCGGCAAGCATCACTTTGGCCTGCGAAGAGACCAGCTCGGTTAAGTCCGCAGGGACGAACTCTGCGCCCATTTTGCTCAGAAGCTTGCCCATCGCTTCGTTGCGCCCGGTCGCTCTGACGCTAATGCCCCTGTTACGCAGATATTCCACCGCGTTGCGGCCCAATCCGCTGGTCGCACCGGTAACCAGTACCTTCATATCGATCCACTGTTAAACAAAAGAATTTCGTGCGCATTTTTCCGTGATTCTGACTACGATGCAATGAGAATCATGAAAGAATTCTATACGTATACTCTATTTGATGGTGATTTGCTCCGCCAGGTGGGCGATGCGTCGCGCCATACCGCGAAAAATAAACAGATGCGCCGGGATCATCAGTAGCCAGTAGAAGAGCCCCGGCATACCGTGCGGGTGCCACCAGGCGCGCACGTCCAGCTCGCGATGATCGCCTTTATCGCGCAGGGTAAAGCTCAGGCGGCCAAGGCCGGGCGCTTTCATGCCGAATAACAGCGTCAGCTGCTTTTCCGGCTCGACGATAATGACCTTCCAGCTGTCCACCGCGTCGCCGGTTTGCAGATACGCTCTTTCCGGACGCCCCTTTGCCAGCCGATGGCCGACCAGCAGGTCCATCGCCCCGCGCGTTTTCCACAGCACGTTACCGAAGAAATAGCCCTCTTTGCCGCCGATTTGGTTGATCACCTCCCACAGCGCGCCGGAGCTGGCGGAAGTATTAACGGTACAGCCCGCCTGTTTCGGATAGTAGCCGTATTCGGGCCGCCAGCGGGCGAAGGCCTGCGCATCGTAGCCCCAGTCGCTGGAGTTCACTAGCTGCTCCTCTTCTTTAAGCGTGCGGCGCACCGCCTCATCAAACGCGATAAGCGATTGAGGAATTAAGGCCCGCAGGGCGCGATCGTCGGCGATCAGATCGTGCTTTAGCCCCTGAATCAGGGCTTTGGCCGTGGTTGGCGGCACCGAGGTAATCACATTGAGAAACCACACTGAAATCCAGCGGGTAGGGAAAGGAACAGGAATCAGCGGGCGTCGTTTGCCGCTGACCGCCATAAAGCGGATAAACTGCTGCTGATAGCTTAACGTTTCCGGCCCGGCGGCTTCAAACACCCGATGCTCGCGGGACGGATGGTCAAGCAACCGCAGCAGATAGTAGAGCAAATTTTCCAGCGCAATCGGCGTAGTGCGCGAGCGTACCCAGCGCGGCGGCGTCAGCACCGGCAGGTTGTAAACCATATCGCGCATCACTTCGAAGGCGGCGGAACCGGCGCCGACGATAATGCCGGCGCGAACTTCCGCTACCGGGACGCCCGATTCGCGCAGCAGATCGCCGGTGATCTGGCGGGCGCGTAGATGATCGGATTGCTCCTGCTCCGCCACCTGTAAGGAACTGAGAAAGATGACTTCGTTCACCGGCGTCTCGCGCAGCGCGTCGCGAACGTTGAGCGCGACCTGCCGCTCGTGGCGGATAAAGTCGCCGCCTTCGCCCATCCCGTGCACCAGATAGTAAACGGTATCAGCCTGCGCCAGCAGGTCGGGTAGCGCTTCCGGCTGGTTTAAATCGAGCGAATAGCACTCGACGCCGGGGAGATGCTGTTTTTTAAGCCTGTCGATGTGGCGTGCCGCCGCCAGCACGGTGAAGCCCTGCTCGCTGAGTCTTTTCACCAGATGCTGGCCGATATAACCGCTGGCGCCAAGCACCAGAATTCGCTGCGACACACCGGACTCCTTAACGGTTTAAAAATGCCTGCCAGTGGCTCACTACTTCGGCGAGCTGCTGGCGGTTAACGTCAATATGCGTCACCAGGCGCACGATGGGCGAGGCGTTGATCAGCACCCCGCGTTCGCGCAGATACTCGCCCAGCGCGGTGGCGCGCGCTTCACCAACGCGAACAAACAGCATATTGGTATCGTGGCGCATCACGTCAGCGCCGACGGCGCGCAGCTGCTCCGCCATCCACGCGGCGTTGTCATGATCCTCTTTCAGGCGCGCGACGTTGTTCTGCAAAGCATACAGGCCAGCCGCCGCCAGAATCCCCGCCTGACGCATTCCGCCGCCGACCATTTTCCGCCAGCGGATCGCGCGGCGAATATACTCTTCGCTCCCTACCAGCAGCGAGCCTACCGGCGCGCCAAGGCCTTTGGACAGGCAGATGGTGAAAGAATCGCAGTAGCGGGTGATATCGCGCAGCTCGCAGCCGTAGTCCACGACGGCGTTAAAAATACGCGCGCCGTCCACGTGCAGTCCGAGGCCGCGCTGGCGCGTGAATTCCCAGGCTTCTTTCAGATATTCACGCGGCAGCACTTTGCCGTTATGGGTATTTTCCAGCGACAGCAGGCGGGTGGGCGCGAAATGAATATCGTCCGGTTTGATTTTGGCCGCGACTTTGTCCAGCGGCAGGGTGCCGTCCGCTGCGGCGTCGATGGGCTGCGGTTGGATGCTGCCGAGTACCGCCGCGCCGCCGGCTTCATAGAGATAGTTATGCGCGCCCTGGCCGACGATATACTCTTCGCCGCGCTGGCAGTGGCTGAGCAGGGCGACCAGGTTGGCCTGGGTGCCGGTGGGCAAGAAGATCGCGGCTTCTTTGCCCGCCAGCTCGGCAGCAAAGCGCTGGAGTTCGTTAACGGTCGGGTCGTCGCCATAGACGTCATCCCCGACCGGGGCGGCCATCATAGCTTCCAGCATGGCGCGGCCCGGGCGGGTGACGGTATCACTGCGTAAATCTATCATGTCATATCCTTATACACTTCATTCTTCGCGCTGCTTCTGCGTTGGCTACACCCTCAAAGCCCGGTCACATAGTTATCTATGCTCCCGGGGATGTTCGGGCTTGCCGCCTTGAGGCAACACGAAGGATTTTGTGTATGAATTGAAAAGGATATTTTTACCTTAGCCAGTTAGTTTTCGCCAGTTCAATAACCTCGTCGCCGCGGCCGCTGATAATCGCGCGCAGCATATAAAGGCTGAAACCTTTGGCCTGCTCCAGTTTGATTTGCGGCGGCATCGCCAGCTCTTCACTGGCGACGACCACATCCACCAGTACCGGGCCATCGGTAGCGAAAGCGGTTTGCAGCGCTTCATCAACCTCTGACGCACGCTCAACGCGTATGCCCTTGATACCACACGCTTCGGCGATGCGGGCAAAGTTGGTGGCGTGCAGCTCGGTGCCGTCTGTCAGATAGCCCCCGGCCTTCATCTCCATCGCCACGAAACCCAGTACGCTGTTATTGAAGATAACGATTTTCACCGGCAGCTTCATTTGCGCCAGCGAGAGGAAATCCCCCATTAGCATGCTAAAGCCGCCGTCGCCGCACATTGCCACGACCTGGCGGTCGGGAGCCGTGGCTTTTGCGCCGATGGCCTGCGGCATGGCGTTAGCCATTGACCCATGGTTGAAGGAGCCGAGCAGGCGGCGCTTGCCGTTCATCTGCAGATAGCGCGCGGCCCAGACGGTCGGCGTACCCACGTCACAGGTAAAAATGGCGTCCTCGTCGGCAAAGTGGCTGATGCGCTGCGCCAGATACTGCGGATGAAGCGTTTTGTCGCTGGGCTTGGCCAGATCGTCGAGCCCCTTACGCGCGTCGCGATAGTGTTCCAGCGCTTTATCGAGGAATTTGCGGTCGGTTTTCTCTTCGAGAAGCGGCAGCAGCGCGTTGAGGGTGGATTTGATATCGCCGACCAGCGCCATGTCCACTTTACTGTGGGCGCCGATACTGCCGGGGTTGATATCGATCTGAATAATTTTCGCGTCCGTCGGGTAGAAGGCGCGATAGGGGAACTGGGTGCCGAGCAGTACCAGGGTGTCGGCGTTCATCATGGTGTGGAAGCCGGAGGAGAAGCCAATCAGCCCGGTCATCCCCACATCATAAGGGTTGTCGTATTCAACGTGCTCTTTGCCGCGCAGCGCATGAACGATAGGCGCTTTGAGCTTCGCGGCGAACGCCACCAGCTCTTTATGCGCTCCGGCGCAGCCGCTGCCGCACATCAGGGCGATGTTGCTGGAATAGCGCAGCAGCTGGGCCAGCTTCTTCAGCTCTTCTTCCGCCGGCGTCACCTGCGGCAGCGGCGCGTGGTACCAGTGGCTGCTGGCGCTTTCCGGCGCGGGTTTTAGCGCAACGTCGCCGGGGAGCACCACTACCGAGACGCCGCGGTTAATTACTGCTTTGCGCATGGCGATGGCCAGCACCTGCGGAATTTGTTCCGGGGATGAGACCAGTTCGCAGTAGTGGCTGCATTCGCGGAACAGCTCCTGAGGGTGCGTCTCCTGAAAATAGCCGCTGCCGATTTCACTGGAAGGAATATGGGCGGCGATAGCCAGCACCGGAACATGGTTGCGGTGACAGTCGAAAAGGCCGTTAATCAGGTGCAGGTTGCCCGGCCCGCAGGAACCGGCGCATACCGCCAGTTCGCCGGTAAGCTGGGCCTCCGCTCCGGCGGCGAAGGCGGCCACTTCTTCGTGGCGCGTGGGCATCCAATCGATGGTCCCCATGCGGTTCAGGCTGTCGCTTAAGCCGTTAAGAGAATCCCCGGTTACGCCCCAAATACGTTTAACGCCAGCCTGTTCAAGAGTTTTGGCAATGTATGCCGCCACGGTCTGTTTCATGGTTCTCCATCTCCTTTTTGTGATAACGCTTACAAGCTTAGATGATACTGCCAGTTACGCTCGCTTTAACCCCTCATTTTCGCTGGTTTTTTTCAGCAAAAACTCCGCATAATCTGTGCTCACATAAAGTGGTAAACAGGAATCATTTCAAATGGTTAAATCGCTGTTAAATGCTGTTAATAAACTGCTGTCTCATGACGATTTCGGCAAACTCTTGTTACGACTTGCCGTTGGCGGACTGATGCTGTTTCACGGATTGCACAAGCTATTTGATGGCGTAGGGGGAATCAGCAATATGCTGGTAGCAAAAGGATTGCCGGGTTTTATCGCTTATGGGGTATTAGTGGGTGAGGTGGTTGCGCCTTGCCTGCTGATCCTGGGAATTCTTACCCGTCCGGCGGCGCTGGTGCTGGCGTTTACGATGGTCGTCGCCTGGCTGATGGTCGGGACGGGCAAAACCTTCGCGCTGGATGCGGTCGGCGCGTGGGCGATTGAGAGCCTGGTCTATTTTTTCGTGGGTGCGCTGGCGGTCGCTTTTTTGGGGGCAGGGCGCTATGCCATCGCCGGCAATTCGGCCTGGCGGTAAAGATAGCCGGATGGCGCTGCGCCATCCGGCAGTTGCTGGTTAAGCCAGTACCAGATCGCCCCGCGGATGGCAGGAGCAGGCCAGCACGTAGCCTTCTGCGATTTCCGCATCGGTTAACGTCATGGTACTGCTGACGGTATACTCGCCGGAAACCACTTTCGTTTTGCAGCAGCCGCAGACGCCTGCGCGACAGGCGACGGTAACCGGCACTTTGTTACTTTCCAGCGCTTCGAGCAGCGTGGCGCCGACCGGCGCATAGAACGCTTTCGCCAGCTGCAGTTTGGTGAACTTCAGGCCGCTGGTAGCGGCGTCGGCTACCGGCGTAAAGAACTGCTCTTTGAAGAAGCGCGTCGCGCCCAGCGCTTTCACTTCCTGCTCAACCCACTCCATATACGGCGCCGGGCCGCAGGTCATGACGGTACGCGATGCCAGATCCGGCACGCTTTGCAGCAGTTCGGTCGTTAAACGTCCTGCCACGAAACCGTGGGCGGCGTGATTTTCCGCCACCAGCGTCACCGGATACTGACGCCATTCCTCAGCGAAAATGACATCCTGGGGAGAACGCACGTTAAAAATCACCTGAACATCAGCCTGCGGGCGATATTTCGCCAGCCAGCGGCGCATTGACATGATTGGCGTGACGCCGCATCCTGCGGCCAGCATCAGGAATTTATCGTCCGCTTTATCGTCACAGGTGAAATCACCCATCGCGTCGGACAGCCAGATATAGTCGCCGCGCTTCACGTCGCGGGTGAGCCACTGCGAACCCGCGCCCTCGTCAATACGGCGTACGGTCAGCGTAAGATATTCGCTAACGCCCGGCGTCGAGGAGAGGCTGTAGGCACGCAGCGTCTCCGGCGAATTGCGTACGCTGACCAGCGCGTACTGCCCGGCACGATACGGATAATAGTCGTGGCAGAGCAACGAAATTGTCCACACATCCGGCGTTTCCTGATGGATGTGGTGAACCTGCATCCGCCACGGGCACTGATGGGTTGGCAAAGTCATACTTTTACTCCTTACGCGCTCAGCAGTTGCTTCATGTCTTCTTCTACGGTGGTCACCGAACGCAGACCGAATTTCTCATTAAGCACGGCCAGCAGATCCGGCGTGAAGAAGCCCGGCGCCGTCGGGCCGGTGACGATGTTTTTCACGCCCAGCGAGAGAAGGGTCAGCAGGATGACAATCGCTTTTTGCTCGAACCAGGAAAGTACCAGCGATAGCGGCAGGTCATTGACGCCGCAGCCCAGTTTTTCCGCCAGGGTGACCGCCAGGATGATGGCGGAGTAAGCGTCGTTACACTGACCGGCATCGACCAGACGCGGTAGACCTTCGATATCGCCGAATTCGAGTTTGTTGAAACGGTACTTACCGCAGGCCAGGGTCAGGATCAGGCAGTCGTCCGGTACGCTGGTGGCGAAATCGGTGAAGTAGTTACGTTCGCCGCGCGCCCCGTCGCAGCCGCCCACCAGGAAGATATGGCGCAGCTTTTCACGGCTCACCAGGTCGATCAGCGTATCCGCCGCGCCCAGCAGGGTCTGACGACCGAAACCAACGGTGATCAGGTGCGGGATCTCGCTGTACGGGAAGCCCGCCATCTGCTGCGCCTGAGCGATAACCGGGGCGAAATCTTCGCCTTCCAGATGATTCACGCCCGGCCAGCCGACGATGCTGCGGGTCCAGATACGATCGTCATAGGCGCCGACGGTTGGGTCGATGATGCAGTTTGAGGTCATGACAATCGGGCCAGGGAAGCGGGCAAACTCGACCTGCTGGTTTTGCCAGCCGCTGCCGTAGTTACCGATCAAATGTTTGAATTTACGCAGCTCCGGGTAACCGTGCGCCGGCAGCATTTCACCGTGGGTGTAGACGTTAACGCCGGTGCCTTCGGTCTGCTCCAGCAGGTTGTACAGATCTTTCAGGTCATGGCCAGAAATCAGGATACATTTGCCTTCGGTCGCTTTGACGTTGACCTGCGTCGGGGTGGGATGGCCATATTTGCTGGTCTCGCCGGCGTCCAGAATGCTCATGACTTTAAAGTTCATCTGGCCGATTTCCATCGAACATTCCAGCAGCGCGTTCATATCGGCAGGCCAGGTACCGAGCCACGCCATGATTTTGTGGTACTGGGCGTAGATGGCGTTGTCGTACTGACCGAGAACGTGGGCGTGTTCCATGTAGGCCGCCGCGCCTTTCAGACCGTACAGGCACAGCAGGCGCAGGCCGAGAATATTCTCGCCGATGGCCGCTTTGTCTTTGTTCGGGGTGAATTCCGCCGCCTGACGCTGCAGGTCGCCGAGATCGTCACTCACTAACTGCAGATCGGCCATCGGGTTATCAACCGTCGCATGAGCGTCGATATTCAGGCTCCGGGCTTTCAGCGCTTCGCGCAGGGTGATGGCCTCGCGGGCGTAGCCAACGATACGCGGGGAGTCGAAGTTAACGTTGGTCAGCGTGGAAAAAAAAGCGCGCGGCGCGAAGCTATCGATGTCATGGTCGATGATGCCGTATTCGCGGGCTTTAAGCGCCCATGCGGAGAGGCCCTGCAGAGAAGCAATCAACAGATCCTGCAGATCGGACGTTTCGGCCGTTTTCCCGCACATACCCTGCGCGTAAGAGCAGCCGTTCCCTGCCGGGGTACGGATGGTTTGTTCACATTGCACACAAAACATGGTCACACCTTTTTTAAAGTTATATTTAATATACATGTTTAAGGTTATGCCCGAGCGCGTGAAGATAAAAGGTATTTCTCGTACAACTTACAGGGAGATTGATTTAGCGCAAAATTGGCGGCAGGGAACTACCGCCAGAGAGGTATTAAGCGGAGAAAAAAGCCATCAAGATGGGCACCAGCAGGCTCAGAATGAAGCCATGCACGATGGCCGCCGGGACGATCTCCACCCCGCCTGAGCGTTGTAGTACCGGCAGCGTAAAGTCCATTGATGTCGCGCCGCAAAGGCCTAACGCCGTTGAACGGCTGCGGCGCACCAGCCCGGGGATAAGCATAATCGCCAGCAGTTCACGGGCAAGATCGTTAAAGAATGCCGCGCTGCCAATCACCGGGCCATAGGATTCGGTCAGCAGGATCCCGGAGAGCGAATACCAGCCAAAACCGGAGGCCATGGCCAGCCCGGTTTTTAGCGGCAGGTCGAGAATAAAGGCATTGATGACGCCGCCCAGCAATGAACTGACCATCACCACCACCGCGACAATCATGCCGCGACGATTAAGAACGATTTGCCGCAGCGTCATGCCATTATTACGCAGCTGAATACCGATGAGGAACAAAAGGAAAATCAGCGTATATTCGCTGGCCTCGGTGGCGTGTTGTAAAAAAGAGAGACCGCTCAGACCAATCAGGAAGCCAATAAGCACCACGCCGCATAGCTGAAGGGATTCCAGCGCCATTGCCAGACGCGAGGGTAATTTTTCCTGACGATGATGATTTTGCCAGGGCATTTTCTGTTCAAGCCACATCAGGGCGGCAATATTGCACAGCATAATAATAACGACGCTGACCGCCGCATAATGAAGGATCGCCAGAAGATTGCTGGCCAGATTGTCCAGGAAGGCCAGGCTAATACCCATAAAGAAGAGAATAACGTAGACGATCCAGCTCAGAAATCGCGTAATGAGTTTAAGGGCTGATGGCCGATGAAGAGGAATAAGATAGCCTATGACCAACGGCAGCAGAATGATTAATAGTCCCGAAAACATGAACGACACGATCCTTGCAGAGTGAAAATAGCGTCACTGACACTACCCAAATCGCCGGACTGAGTAAAGTAGTCGGAAAAAAGAAAGGCCCGGTAGTACCGGGCCTCAAGAGAATCGTGGGAGCTTAGCTGCGTTTTTCCAGCAGGGTGCGGTAGAGCACGCCGCCGAGAATGCCGCCGATAATCGGCATTACCCAGAATAGCCACAGCTGCTGCAGCGCCCAGCCGCCCTGGAAAATCGCTACCGCGGTGCTACGCGCCGGGTTTACCGACGTGTTGGTGACCGGAATGCTGATTAGGTGAATAAGCGTCAGCGCCAGACCAATGGCGATAGGGGCGAAGCCGGCAGGGGCGTTTTTATCCGTGGCGCCGTGAATAACCAGCAGGAAGCCGCAGGTCAGGACAATCTCAATCACAATGGCGGAAAGCATGGAGAAGCCGCCCGGAGAGTGTTCGCCATAACCGTTCGAAGCGAACCCGCTAGCGGCGGCGTCGAAGCCCGCTTTACCGCTGGCGACAACATACAGAATAGCGGCGGCGATAATACCGCCGACAACCTGGGCGATAATATAACCAATTACCTCTTTGGCCGGGAAACGACCGCCGGCCCATAAACCTAAAGTCACCGCTGGGTTAAAATGCCCGCCGGAAATATGACCAACGGCATAGGCCATGGTTAATACGGTTAAACCGAAAGCCAGCGCGACGCCGGCAAAACCAATTCCCAGTTCCGGGAACGCTGCAGCCAGAACGGCGCTGCCGCAACCACCGAATACCAGCCAGAATGTACCAAAGCATTCTGCTGCTAATTTTCTAAACATAACCACCTCAATAAAAACGTAAACGCGCACGAGTTTTCGTGCCGGCCTTTATTTTCGACACAAAGAATGACGACTAGAATAAAGCGACGCTATTCTATGGACGATCGCTACTCCGGGACCAGTTAAATAAATTGATGTAATTTGATTTAGAACAATGTGCTGGGATTCCTTTTTTCATGGGAATTTTTAAAAGTGTAGAACAAAAATGATTAAAAAAACGACTTTTGATGATGAATGCGTTTCTCAATTAAGTGAAATACCGCGCATCACATTCCGCCTCTTCACCCTATAGCGATTCATAATACGCCCGGAGTGTCATGTTGATGCTCACCTCGCTATACTGCTGATAACTGAAGGAGATAGTCGCCACCGAGCGGAGGGCATATGCATCTTGAGCGCGTCGAAATAGTCGGTTTTCGCGGCATTAACCGTTTATCGTTGATGCTTGAGCAAAATAACGTGCTTATTGGCGAAAATGCCTGGGGTAAATCCAGCCTGCTGGATGCCCTGACGCTACTCCTGTCCCCGGAGTTTGACCTTTATCATTTTGTTCGGGAAGATTTTTGGTTTCCGCCCGGCGATATTCAGGGACGCGAGCATCATCTGCATATCATTTTGACCTTCCGTGAGAATGAACCCGGCCGCCATCGAGTGCGACGCTATCGCCCTCTCAGTAACTGCTGGGTGCCCTGCGACGACGGCTATCAGCGCGTTTTCTATCGCCTCGAGGGGGAGCTTGCCGATGACGACAGCGTAATGACCCTGCGTAGTTTTATTAACGGTGAAGGGGAAGCGCTGGAGCTTGACGATATTGATGAACTCGCCCGTCACCTGGTGCGGCTGATGCCGGTTCTGCGGCTGCGCGACGCCCGCTTTATGCGACGGATCCACAACGGCACCGTTCCGCATTCGCCGCAGATCGAGATTACCGCACGCCAGCTTGATTTCCTCTCTCGTGAACTGGTGCATCATCCGCAAAATTTAACCGATGGGCAGATCCGCCAGGGACTGTCGGCCATGGTGCAATTGCTGGAGCACTATTTTGCCGAGCAGAGCAGCGCGCAGTCGCGTCATCGCCTGATGCGCCGTCATTCACATGATGAACAGCGCAGTTGGCGCTACCTGGACATCATTAACAGGATGATCGACAAGCCCGGCGGGCGCAGCCATCGGGTGATTTTATTGGGACTGTTTTCTACGCTGCTGCAGGCGAAAGGCACGGTGAGACTCGATCGCGATGCGCGGCCGCTCTTGTTGATTGAGGATCCGGAAACCCGGCTGCATCCGATTATGCTGTCCGTAGCCTGGCATTTACTTAATTTACTGCCGCTACAGCGGGTGACGACGACGAACTCCGGCGAACTGCTGTCATTAACGCCCGTCGAGCACGTCTGCCGGCTGGTGCGTGAATCATCACGGGTATCCGCCTGGCGGCTGGGGCCCGGCGGGATGAATGCCGAAGACAGCCGGCGCATCGCTTTTCATATTCGCTTTAACCGCGCTTCATCGCTGTTTGCCCGCTGCTGGCTACTGGTCGAAGGGGAGACCGAAACCTGGGTTATCAACGAGCTGGCGCGCCAGTGCGGCCACCACTTTGATGCGGAAGGGGTGAAGGTGATTGAGTTTGCCCAGTCGGGATTAAAACCGCTTATCAAATTCGCCCGGCGAATGGGGATTGAATGGCACGTGCTGGTGGACGGCGATGAGGCCGGGAAGAAATATGCCGCCACCGTTCGCGGGCTATTGAATGACGACAAAATGCTTGAGCGCGACCATCTCACCGCGCTACCGGCGATGGATATGGAGCATTTTATGTATCGCCAGGGCTTCGACGATGTTTATCATCGGGTGGCCCAGCTGCCGATAAATATTCCCATGAATATGCGGCGGGTGATCACCAAAGCGATCCACCGTTCGTCAAAACCGGACCTGGCGATTGAAGTGGCGATGGAGGCCGGGCGTCGCGGGGTTGACGCCATTCCTGCGCTGTTGAAAAAAATGTTCTCCCGCGTGCTATGGCTGGCGCGCGGGCGGGCGGATTAGCGCCGACCGCCGTTTATCTCTCTGCCGGGAACTCTCCCGGCACGCCTTTATCCGCACGACCTTCAACTTCGGTTAAACAAAAATTAAGCGCAGCTAAAAATGCGCGTTATTCTATTACCGCATTTAGATAGAATTGTCGCGGGTTCTGCGGGTTAAAACATCAGGAATTTTTATGAAATTAAATGGAAAGCGCAGGAAAGTATGGTGGCTGCTGGCGATTGTCGTACTGGCCCTCGCCGTCTGGGGATGGCGAATTCTGAATGCGCCGCTGCCGCAGTATCAGACGCTGGTGGTACGCAAAGGAGACCTGCAGCAGAGCGTGCTGGCGACCGGTAAGCTGGATGCGTTAAAAAAAGTTGACGTCGGGGCGCAGGTGAGCGGACAGCTAAAAACGCTGCGCGTTGAGATTGGCGACAAAGTGAAAAAAGATCAGCTGCTGGGGGTTATCGATCCCGAGCAGGCGGAAAACCAGATTAAAGAAGTTGAAGCGACGCTGATGGAGCTGCGGGCGCAGCTCAACCAGGCGCGTGCGGAACGTAAACTGTCCGCGACGACGTTGGCCCGCCAGCAGCAGCTGGCGCAGCGCCAGTTGGTCTCTCGCCAGGACCTCGATACCGCCGCGACCGACTTAGCGGTCAAAGAAGCGCAAATCGGTACGATTGAAGCGCAGGTCAAACGTAATCAGGCTACCCTGGATACGGCCAAAACCAACCTCGACTACACCAAAATTCTGGCGCCGATGTCCGGGGAAGTGACGCAAATCACTACCCTGCAGGGGCAGACGGTGATCGCCGCCCAGCAGGCGCCGAATATTTTAACCCTGGCCGATCTCAGCACCATGCTGGTGAAGGCGCAGGTCTCGGAAGCGGACGTGATTCATCTGAAGCCGGGGCAAAAAGCCTGGTTTACCGTGCTGGGCGATCCGCTGACGCGCTATGAAGGAACATTGAAGGATATCCTGCCGACACCCGAAAAGGTCAATGACGCGATTTTCTACTACGCCCGTTTTGAAGTGCCGAACCCGCAGGGGATCCTGCGTCTGGAGATGACCGCTCAGGTGCATATCCAGCTTTCTGAAGTAAAAAACGTCATCACCCTCCCGCTGAGCGCGCTGGGTGACGCCATCGGCGATAACCGCTATCACGTGCGTCTGCTGCGTACCGGTGAAGTTAAAGAGCGCGAAATCGTTATCGGCGCGCGTAACGACACCGATGTGGCGGTGGTGAAAGGGCTGGAAGAGGGGGATGAAGTGATTATCGGCGAAGGTGCGGCCGGAGCGGCGAAATGACGGCGTTACTGGAACTGCGTGATATTCGCCGCAGCTATCCTTCTGGCGAGGGCAACGTTGAGGTGCTGAAAGGCATTACGTTGAGCATCGCCGCCGGAGAAATGGTGGCTATCGTCGGGGCGTCCGGCTCCGGTAAATCCACGCTGATGAATATTCTGGGCTGTCTGGACAAACCCACCAGCGGCACCTATCGGGTCGCGGGTACGGACGTGGCCCGTCTTAACGGCGATGAACTGGCACGCCTGCGGCGGGAACATTTCGGTTTTATTTTCCAGCGCTATCATCTGCTATCGCATCTGACCGCGGCGCAGAACGTCGAAGTTCCGGCGGTTTATGCCGGCGCGGAGCGTAAAGCGCGCCTGGCTCGGGCCCATGAGCTGCTGATTCGGCTGGGGCTGGGCGACAGGGCTGAATATCAGCCTTCGCAGCTCTCCGGGGGCCAGCAGCAGCGGGTGAGTATCGCCCGCGCCCTGATGAACGGCGGGGAAGTGATTCTGGCGGATGAGCCAACCGGCGCGCTGGACAGCCGCTCCGGCGAAGAGGTCATGGGGATCCTTCACCAGCTAAAAGCGCAGGGGCATACGGTGATTATTGTCACCCACGACCCGCAGGTGGCGGCCCAGGCGGAACGGGTCATTGAAATACACGATGGTGAAATCGTGCGTAATCCGCCCGCGCTGGGTTCCGCCCACGGCGGCGTGCTGCACCAGCGCGGGGCGGCTGAGCCATCGGCGTGGCGTCAGTTCAGCAGCGGCTTTCGCGAAGCGCTGGTCATGGCCTGGCGCGCGATGGCGGCGAATAAAATGCGCACGCTGCTGACGATGCTCGGGATTATTATCGGCATTGCCTCGGTGGTGTCGATTGTAGTGGTGGGCGATGCCGCGAAGCAGATGGTGCTCGCCGATATTCGCGCTATCGGTACCAATACCATTGATGTTTATCCCGGCAAGGATTTCGGCGATGACGATCCCCGCTATCAGCAGTCTCTCAAGTACGATGATCTGTTGGCTATTCAGAAACAGCCCTGGGTCAGCTCGGCGACCCCGGCGGTATCAAAAAGCCTGCGTCTGCGGGCGGATAATATTGACGTTGCCGCCAGCGCCGAGGGCGTGGGGGCGCAGTATTTTAACGTCTACGGCATGACTTTTAGCGAAGGAAATACCTTTAACGAGCTCCAGCTAAATAGCCGCGCGCAGGTGGTGGTGCTCGACAGCAACGCGCGTCGACAGCTGTTTCCGCACAAAGCGAAAGTGGTGGGTGAGATCATTCTGGTCGGCAATATGCCAGCAACGGTGATCGGCGTCGCGGATGAAAAACAGTCGATGTTCGGCAGCAGCAAAATTCTGCGCGTCTGGTTACCCTATACCACGATGGCCGGGCGGGTGATGGGACAGTCGTGGCTGAACTCCATTACCGTGCGGGTGAACGAAGGTTATGACAGCTCGATTGCTGAGCAGCAGCTGCTGCGCCTGCTGGAACTGCGTCACGGCAAGAAAGATGTTTTTACCTGGAATATGGACAGCGTCTTGAAAACGGCGGAGCGGACCACACATACATTACAGCTGTTTCTGACGCTGGTGGCGGTGATTGCGCTGGTGGTCGGCGGAATTGGCGTAATGAACATTATGCTGGTCTCAGTCACCGAGCGCACGCGGGAGATCGGTATCCGTATGGCGGTCGGGGCGCGGGCCAGCGATGTGTTACAGCAGTTTTTGATCGAGGCGGTGCTGGTTTGCCTGGTCGGCGGGGCGCTGGGCGTCACGCTTTCGCTGCTGATCGCCTTTGTTCTACAGCTGTTTTTACCCGGCTGGGAGATCGGTTTTTCACCGCTGGCGTTATTGACCGCGTTTTTATGCTCCACGCTGACCGGGGTGCTGTTTGGCTGGCTACCGGCGCGCAACGCGGCGCGTCTGGACCCGGTAGACGCCCTGGCGCGCGAGTAGCGATAAAAAAATGCCAGTCAGAAGGACTGGCATTTTGCTGGCGGGATGTACACAATGAAGCAAAAGAGTTATGCGGCTGTTTCTGTTTCTTCAGCTTCAACAGGGACAATCACGCTGGCGTGGTTACCTTTTGGCCCCTGGTGAACATCAAACCGAACCGCTTGTCCGGCTTTTAGCGTTCTGTAACCATCCATCTGGATGGTCGAGTAATGGGCGAAAATGTCTTCGCCGCCGCCCTCAGGGCAGATAAAACCGAACCCTTTGGCATTGTTGAACCACTTAACAGTACCCATTTCCATACTTCGACATCCTTCGTAAATCTTATAAGTAAGATGGAATGAACCGGTAGTGGAGTGACGAGTTGTTCATTTGCTCGCCAACTCTCGCCACTACAATTTAGAGAAATCAGGAAATGCGTCAAGCGATTGACGCTGGGGGACGGTGAAAAATGCGTCAAAATTTGAAGCAGTTAACGCTATTGCCGGGGAATGTGACAGACATCGCGGATGGAAGTAATAGATGATAATTATCTATGATCTATTGTAGATTTGTGATGTGCATAGCCTCTGGTCATCGACAGGCCACCGCCTGTTGGCAACAGCAACCGATGATGAACACTGACGATGAGTAAGAGAGACTGGTTGGACTTCGATCAGCTAGTAGAGGACGAAGTTAAGGATGCGCTTAAACCGCCATCTATGTATAAAGTGATATTAGTCAATGATGACTACACTCCAATGGAGTTTGTTATTGACGTGTTACAAAAATTCTTTTCTTATGATGTTGAACGTGCAACGCAACTGATGCTGACGGTTCACTATCAAGGTAAAGCGATTTGCGGGGTCTTTACCGCCGAAGTCGCGGAAACCAAAGTATCGATGGTGAACCAGTACGCAAGGGAGAACGAACATCCGTTGTTGTGTACGCTAGAAAAAGCCTGAATGCAGGCAATAAACTTGGGGGAGGTGCCTATGCTCAATCAAGAACTGGAACTCAGTTTAAACATGGCTTTCGCCAGAGCGCGCGAGCACCGTCATGAGTTCATGACCGTCGAGCACTTGTTGCTGGCGCTGCTTAGCAACCCTTCGGCCCGCGAAGCGCTTGAAGCGTGTTCAGTGGACCTGGTCGCGCTGCGTCAGGAGCTTGAAGCCTTCATCGAACAGACCACACCCGTACTGCCTGCAACGGAAGAAGAGCGCGATACTCAGCCGACGCTGAGCTTCCAGCGCGTACTGCAGCGTGCCGTTTTCCACGTCCAGTCTTCCGGCCGCAGCGAAGTGACCGGCGCCAACGTTCTGGTCGCGATTTTTAGCGAGCAGGAGTCTCAGGCGGCCTATCTGCTGCGTAAACATGAAGTCAGCCGACTTGATGTGGTGAATTTCATCTCTCATGGTACGCGTAAAGACGAGCCGAGCCAGTCTTCCGATAACAGCGGAAGCCAGCCAGGCAGCAGCGAAGAGCAAGCAGGCGGGGAGGATCGTATGGAAAACTTCACCACCAACCTCAACCAGCTTGCCCGCGTAGGCGGTATCGATCCGCTGATCGGCCGCGAGAAAGAGCTGGAACGCGCTATTCAGGTTCTGTGCCGCCGTCGCAAGAACAACCCGCTGCTGGTAGGGGAATCCGGCGTCGGTAAAACCGCTATTGCTGAAGGTCTTGCCTGGCGTATCGTGCAGGGCGATGTGCCGGAAGTGATGGCAGATTGCACTATCTATTCACTGGATATCGGCTCGCTGCTGGCAGGCACCAAATACCGCGGCGATTTTGAAAAACGCTTCAAAGCGCTGCTCAAGCAGCTGGAGCAGGACACCAACAGTATTCTGTTCATTGATGAAATCCACACCATCATCGGTGCGGGCGCGGCTTCCGGCGGGCAGGTCGATGCCGCTAACCTGATTAAACCGCTGCTTTCCAGCGGTAAGATCCGGGTAATTGGTTCGACAACCTACCAGGAATTCAGCAACATCTTTGAAAAAGATCGTGCCCTGGCGCGTCGTTTCCAGAAAATTGATATCACCGAACCTTCCGTGGAAGAGACGGTGCAGATTATTAACGGCCTGAAGCCGAAGTATGAAGCGCACCACGATGTCCGTTACACCGCGAAGGCGGTACGTGCGGCGGTGGAACTGGCGGTGAAATACATTAACGATCGTCATCTGCCGGATAAGGCGATTGACGTGATTGACGAAGCCGGAGCGCGTGCGCGCTTGATGCCGGTGAGCAAACGTAAGAAAACGGTTAACGTGGCGGATATTGAGTCCGTGGTGGCGCGGATTGCGCGCATTCCTGAGAAGAGCGTTTCCCGCAGCGATCGCGATACGCTGAAAAACCTCGGCGATCGCCTGAAAATGCTGGTCTTTGGCCAGGATAAGGCGATTGAGGCCTTAACCGAAGCGATCAAGATGGCGCGCGCCGGGCTTGGCCATGAGCACAAACCTGTGGGTTCTTTCCTGTTCGCCGGACCTACCGGGGTGGGTAAAACCGAGGTCACCGTGCAGCTGGCGAAGTCGCTGGGTATTGAGCTGCTGCGTTTTGATATGTCCGAATATATGGAACGTCATACCGTCAGCCGCTTAATCGGCGCGCCTCCGGGCTACGTCGGTTTCGATCAGGGCGGGCTGCTGACCGATGCGGTTATCAAGCATCCGCACGCGGTGCTGCTGCTGGATGAAATTGAAAAAGCGCATCCGGACGTCTTTAACCTGCTGTTGCAGGTGATGGATAACGGGACGCTGACCGATAACAACGGCCGCAAAGCGGATTTCCGCAACGTGGTGCTGGTGATGACCACCAACGCCGGGGTGCGTGAAACCGAGCGTAAATCCATTGGCCTTATCCATCAGGACAACAGTCCGGATGCGATGGAGGAGATCAAAAAGATCTTTACGCCGGAATTCCGTAACCGTCTCGACAACATTATCTGGTTCGATCACCTGTCTACGACGGTTATCCATCAGGTGGTGGATAAATTTATCGTCGAGCTGCAGGTTCAGCTGGATCAGAAAGGCGTCTCTTTGGAAGTGAGCCAGGAAGCCCGCGATTGGCTGGCCGAGAAAGGCTACGACCGGGCCATGGGCGCACGTCCGATGGCACGGGTAATTCAGGACAACCTGAAAAAACCGCTGGCCAACGAGCTGCTGTTTGGCTTACTGGTTGACGGCGGCCAGGTGACTGTGGAACTGGATAAAGAGAAAAACGCGCTGACCTACGACTTCCAGAGTGCGCAGAAGCACAAACCGGAAGCGGCGCATTAAGTTTCTGGTACTCAATGACAAAACCGGCCTTAGGGCCGGTTTTTTTATCTGCGCGCTTTAAGTTGTCAATGATGTAGAAATGAAAAGACCGGGAATTATCCCGGCCTTCAGCATCTGGCGCGTTAAGCGCGAAAACGATCAGCGACTACGGAAGACAATGCGGCCTTTGCTCAGGTCGTACGGGGTCAGCTCAACAGTCACTTTGTCGCCCGTCAGAATGCGGATGTAGTTTTTACGCATTTTACCGGAAATATGCGCAGTTACCACGTGACCGTTTTCCAGTTCTACGCGGAACATAGTGTTAGGCAGCGTATCAAGTACGGTGCCCTGCATTTCAATATTGTCTTCTTTGGCCATCTAGTCCTCTGGGGTATCACTACCGTAGTTTTGAACCGGCAAGATAATGCCGAAGTTCAGCAAGTATGTAAAGTTTTACGTCAAATCGCCGAAGTAGTTTTGGCGCATTACCCGTAATTCACGCGGATAAACCGGGTGACAGGCGCAAACGTAAAGGGGGAGTGACAGAACAATGGGTGTTATCTGACTCTTATTATTCCCAAACGGCGGCGGGGCAACGGGCAGAAGCTACTCTACCGCGCAATTATAACATCCCAACAAAAAATGTGCTGAAAACATTTACGCTTCTCCTGCAAATAGCACCCTCGGTACCCAGAATCGTTCCGGTAGACGATAAGTCCGCAGTACGGAGAGATAGTCGAGATAATCCCGGCGAGCAATTTCCACTGCGCCCAGCGATGCCGTATGCTTATTCAGCACCTGACAATCGATTAATTTTCCGCCATCCTGTGAAAATACCTGGCTAAAGATCAGCAGCGCGGTTTTAGAGGCGTTTTCGGCACGGCTGAACATCGACTCTCCGCAAAACAGCGCGCCCTGCGCGACGCCGTACATTCCACCGACTAAAGCATCTCCCTGCCACACTTCAATAGAATGCGCATGTCCCAGCTCGTGCAGCTGATGGTAGGCCTGAACGATTCCTGCCGTTATCCATGTGCCCTCATCGCGATGGTCGGCACAGCCCTCGATAACCTGACCGAAGGCGTGATTCAGCGTCACACGATAGGGCGAGCGCTGATGGAAGCGCTTCATGCTGCGGCTGAGATGGAATTTCTCCGGCCACAGTACCGCTCGCGGATCGGGAGACCACCATAAAATAGGATCGCCGGGTGAAAACCACGGAAAAATACCGCGCTGATAGGCCATCAGTAGCCGCGCCGGGCTAAGATCGCCGCCCAGCGCCAACAGGCCATTAGGTTCACGTAAAGCGCCTTCCGGGGAGGGGAAGGCGATGGAATGATGAGAGAGCTGAACCAGCCGCATTTTTACCTCAACGCATCAGGCAATGATTCAATAGTAGCCTACAGGCGCTGCTTAAACTGGTAGTAACGCCCCTGTTCAGCCAGCAGTTCTGCGTGACTACCTTGCTCAATAATCTTCCCGTTGTCCATGACTATTATCTGATTAAAACGCGCCAGTCCGCGCAGACGATGGGTCACCATTAATACGGTTTTTTCACGCATCACTTCTGCAAGTAAATCAAGGATTTGGCTTTCAGTCGTCGCATCGAGGCCTTCAGTAGGCTCATCAAGCAGCATGAGCGGCGCGTCGTGGAGCAGGGCGCGGGCGATAGCCAGTCTGCGCAGTTCGCCGCCGGAGAGCTGACGGCCGCCTTCGCCCAGCCAGCTATTCAGGCCGCTATCGTCCAGTAATTTTGCTAAACCGACGCGCTCAAGCGTTTCGGCAAGCCGGGCGTCGCTGGCGTTCGGGGAAGCCAGCAGCAGGTTATCGCGCAGCGTGGCGCTGAACAGGTGCACGCGCTGCGGCACGACGCTCATCGCCTGACGCAGCGTTGCCTCGTTAAGCTGCGCCAGTGGCTCACCGTTGAGTAATATTTCACCTTCCGCCGGATCCCATGCCCGGGTCAGCAGCTGCAACAGGGTTGATTTACCGCAGCCTGTGCGCCCCAGAATGGCGATATGCTCCCCGGCCTTGACCTGCAATGAAATTTTCTCCAGCGCAGGGGAGGGCTGCTGAGGATAGCTGAAGCTAACCTGATTTAAGTTCAACGCGACGCGCTCCAGCTTCCGCTCTTCGCCCTGAGTGAAGGAGACTTCCGGCTCTTGCTCGGTTATTTGCGTGATGCGTTTTGCAGAAGCGATCACCTGCCCGAGATGCTGAAATGCGCCGGTAACCGGCGCCAGCGCTTCGAACGCCGCCAGCGCGCAAAAGACAAACAGCGCAATCAGCGCCCCTGGCTGAGTATCGCCGCCAACCCCCGCGGAGGCGAGCCACAGCATAGCAATAACTGCAATACCGCCAATCAGTAGCATCAGCGCCTGAGAGAGGGCGGTCAGTTCCGCCTGGCGACGTTGTGCATCCAGCCAATGCGCTTCCGTTTTTTCCATTTGCCGCCGGTAGCGATCGCTGGCGTTGAACAGCATCAGCTCCGCCTGTCCCTGCAGCCAGGAGGTCAACTGCTGGCGATACTGCCCGCGAAGCCGGGTCATGCTTTCACCAGCGGGTTTGCCGGCGCGATAGAACAGCGGCGGCATCACCAGCAGGGTGAGCAGCATAATACCGCCGAGGGTCAGGGCCAGCGTGACGTCCAGCACGCTCAGCCCCACGGTGACGACCAGGATCACCACCAGCGCCCCTACCAGCGGCGATATAACGCGCAGATAGAGATGATCCAGGGTATCGACATCGGCAACCACCCGGTTGAGCAGCTCGCCCTGACGAAAACGCGCCAGCCCGGCTGGGGAGAGCGGCAGCAGCTTGCTGAAGGTAAAGACCCGCAGGTGCTGCAGGACGCGGAAGGTGGCATCATGGCTAACCAGACGCTCAAAGTAGCGGCCTGCGGTGCGAATAATCGCCGCGCCGCGTACGCCGGCGGCAGGCAGCATATAGTTAAAGCTGTAGATGCCCGCTACGCCAACCACGGCGGATGCCGACAGGAACCAGCCCGACAGCGTTAATAGGCCAATACTGGCCAGCAGCGTCACGATCGCCAGCACGATTCCGAGCAGCAACAGCCATTTGTGTCGTTTGTAGAGCGCCAGGTAAGGCCACAACGCGCGCATTTAAATCTCCTCCTGACGATGGGCGAGTAGGGTCGCGAACGGGCCGCCTGCGGCCGCCAGCTGCGAATAACTGCCTTGCTCAACAATTTGACCATCCTGCATAACCCAGACGGCATCCCAGTTTGCCAGGCCTTCCAACTGGTGGGTAACCATTAGCGTGGTTTGCTGCGTTGACGCATTGGTCAGCGCCTGCATCACCCGCTGTTCGCTATGCGCGTCAAGGCTGGCCGCTGGCTCGTCCAATAGCAGCAGACGACAGGGCACCAGCAGCGCCCGGGCGACGGCGACGCGCTGGGCCTGCCCGACCGACAGATGACCGGCCTGATCGCCAACAGGGGTATTGATACCCTGCGGCAGAAGGGAGAGGAACTCGCTGACCCAGGCTTTATCCAGCGCAAGCTGCAGCTGGGCTTCAGTAGCATCAGGGCAGGAGAGCAGGACGTTTTCGCGCAGCGTCGCCGCGGGCAGCTGCGGATTTTGCCCAACCCAGCTCAGGAGACGGCGCCAGCGGTCGGCGTCCAGGCTCTTTAACTCAACGCCATTGACCCTGAGAGAGCCATCATAAGGAAGAAAACCGGTTAACGTATTCAGCAGCGAGCTCTTGCCCGAGCCGCTTTGCCCAATCAGCACCACACGTTCCCCGGCGCGTAAGGAAAAACTCAGCGGCCCGGCCAGCACTTTTCCTTCGGGAGACTTAATTAGCAGGTCGCGAGCTTCAATACTTATCATTTCATTATCGCTTAATGCCTTTTCTCCACGCTCTGCCTGCGCCAGCGGCGTTTCCATAAAGGTCTTCAGGCTATCAGCGGCGCCAATAGCCTGCGCTTTAGCATGATAAAAGGTACCTAAATCGCGCAGCGGTTGGAAAAACTCGGGGGCCAGAATTAGAGCGAGGAAACCGGACATCAACGTCACCCCGGCGCCGTAATGGCCAAAGTTGAGTTCTCCCAAATAGGAGAAGCCAAAGTAAACGGCGACCAGCGCAATAGAGAGCGAGGTGAAAAATTCCAGGACCCCGGAGGAGAGAAACGCCAGGCGCAGCACTTCCATGGTCCGCTGGCGGAAATCCTGCGAGGCTTCGCGTATGTTGTCGGTCTCTGCTTCACCGCGATGAAAAATTCGCAGCGTTTCCATACCGCGCAGACGATCGAGAAAATGGCCGCTTAACCGCGCCAGAGCGAGAAAGTTGCGTCGGTTGGCATCGGCCGCGCCCATCCCAACCAGCGCCATAAACAGCGGAATAAGCGGGGCGGTGCCCAGCAAAATAAGCGCGGCAGCCCAGTTGACCGGGAAAATAGTGATGACAATCAGCAAAGGGATAGAGGCCGCCAGCGTCATCTGCGGCAAATAGCGAGCATAGTAATCATGCATATCGTCGATCTGCTCAAGGATCAGCGTGGCCCAGCTACCGGCGGGTTTCCCCTGTATCCAGGCCGGCCCCGCCTGCTGTAAGCGATCAAGAACCTGACGGCGGATCTCCAGGCGGATATGTTGACCTGCCTGAAAACCCACTCTTTCACGCAGCCAGACCACCCAGGCGCGAAGCACGAAGACCAGCACCAGTAACGTAAAGGGCAGCAGCAGCGCCGTCGCGGGGATATTTTCCATAATCATGCGGTGAAGGATCCTCGCCAGGAACCAGGCCTGAGCAACGATCAACAGGCCGCTAACGACGCCCAATACACGGGAAATCATCAACCAGCGACGGGAGATAATGCTTTGATCTTTTAACCAACGGGTTAACTCTTGTTGACGGGTTTTATTCATTGCGCGCTTAGCAGGTGTAGTTATGAGTTTTTTGGGCACGGCAATGTTACAACGGGGCAAAAATAAAGGCGACTTTTCGTCGCCTTCTTTACCTTTGTTACTGACTTGTAAAGATTATTTGCAAGCGTCGGCTAAACCATCCAGATAACGCTCTGCGTCCAGCGCCGCCATGCAGCCTGTACCGGCAGAAGTAATCGCCTGACGATAGATATGATCCATCACGTCGCCGGCGGCGAAAACGCCCGGAACGCTGGTCTGGGTGGCGTTGCCGTGGATGCCGGACTGAACTTTAATGTAGCCGTTTTCCAGCTCCAGCTGACCGGCGAAAATTGCCGTGTTCGGGCTGTGGCCGATTGCCACGAATAGCCCCGCAACTTCGAGGGATTCCACGTTGTCAGCATTTTGCGTATCGCGCAGACGCAACCCGCTCACACCCATCTGGTCGCCGGTCACTTCTTCCAGCGTACGGTGGGTGTGCAGCACGATGTTGCCGCTCTCCACTTTGTCCATCAGGCGTTTGATAAGGATCTTTTCCGCGCGGAAGCTATCACGACGGTGGATCAAATGGACTTCGGAAGCGATGTTAGACAGGTACAGCGCCTCTTCTACAGCCGTATTGCCGCCGCCGATCACCGCGACCTTCTGGTTACGATAGAAGAAACCGTCGCAGGTCGCGCAGGCAGAAACGCCGCGGCCTTTAAACGCGTCTTCCGATGGCAGACCCAGATAGCGCGCTGATGCGCCGGTAGCGATAATCAGGGCATCGCAAGTGTACTCACCGCTGTCGCCAACCAGGCGGAACGGACGGTTTTGCAGATCGACGCTGTTGATATGATCGAAAATAATTTCGGTTTCAAACTTGGTGGCATGTTCGTGCATGCGCTCCATCAGCAGCGGTCCGGTCAGATCGTTAGGATCGCCTGGCCAGTTTTCCACTTCAGTGGTGGTGGTCAGCTGACCGCCTTTTTCCATTCCGGTAATCAGTACCGGCTGCAGATTTGCGCGCGCTGCGTAGACCGCAGCGGTGTATCCCGCAGGTCCAGAACCAAGAATAAGCAGTTTACTGTGTTTGGCCGTGCCCATGAGATCCTCATAATTTATTGGCATACATGAGCTGGATTGTAGGGAATTTGTTGACGTAAAAAAAGAGCGCGGCGGTTTTGTTAACGATATGTGCAATAGAAGATGCCGATTAATTGGCGATTTAACGAACGAACAATATAACTAATTCTACTGTTAGCGGGACAATTATAAGAGGAAAACATGAGAATCAACCGGGGAGGATAATGAATATCTGGCATCTTGTACTAAAAATCGATGTTTTGCTTTGACAATCCCCTGTGCTTTTGCGAAAACATTCATGGAAGAAGAAAAGCAGTGTTTGGCGTGTGGCGAATTTTCATGCACGCAAATGCCATTTTTATCCGGGTTAGCGAAATCTACGCATGGTGTGGACAGACGCCATGCGTGATGTCGGTGGCTGCCGTCAGGCAACGGGCTTCTCACGTACCCCTGGGTTACCCAACGTCGTACGGGTGATAACAGGATGGACTCTGGCAGTGAAGGCTCAGAGTCGGAACAGGAGTAGGGAAGGAATACAGAGAGACAATAATAATGGTAGATAGCAAGAAGCGCCCTGGCAAAGATCTCGACCGCATTGATCGTAATATTTTGAATGAATTGCAAAAAGACGGGCGTATTTCCAACGTAGAGCTTTCTAAACGGGTGGGACTTTCTCCGACGCCTTGCCTTGAGCGCGTGCGTCGACTGGAAAGACAGGGTTTTATTCAGGGCTATACAGCGCTGCTCAACCCGCATTATCTGGATGCATCACTTCTGGTATTTGTTGAGATTACTCTGAATCGTGGCGCGCCGGATGTGTTTGAGCAATTTAACTCCGCTGTGCAAAAACTTGAAGAAATTCAAGAGTGTCATCTGGTTTCCGGGGATTTCGACTATCTGTTGAAAACTCGCGTGCCGGATATGTCAGCGTATCGTAAATTACTGGGCGAGACCTTGCTGCGCCTGCCGGGCGTAAATGACACCCGTACCTATGTGGTAATGGAAGAAGTCAAGCAAAGTAATCGTTTGGTAATCAAGACGCGCTAACACGGAACAGGTGCAAAATCGATGTAGTTTGATTACACTCCTGTTAATCCATACAGCAACAGTGCCGGGGAGACCCGGCACTGTTGTCCGTTTTAGCCGAAGGCAGGAAACAGCCTGATACCTGGAGAGCCTTTCTTGAGCCAGGAATACACCGAAGACAAAGAAGTCAAATTCACAAAGCTAAGTAGCGGGCGCCGACTCCTTGAGGCGTTACTCATTCTTTGCTCCCTTTTTGCCATCTGGTTGATGGCGGCCTTACTCAGCTTTAATCCCTCGGATCCTAGCTGGTCACAAACGGCGTGGCATGAGCCTATTCACAACTTAGGCGGGACGCCGGGAGCCTGGCTCGCCGATACGCTATTTTTTATTTTTGGCGTAATGGCCTATACCATTCCGGTCATCATTATCGGCGGCTGCTGGTTTGCCTGGCGTCATCAGGAAAACGACGAGTACATCGACTATTTCGCCGTCTCGCTGCGTTTGATTGGCGCGCTGGCGCTGATCCTCACGTCCTGCGGTCTGGCGGCGATTAACGCGGATGATATCTGGTACTTCGCTTCGGGCGGGGTGATCGGCAGCCTACTGAGCACGACCCTGCAACCGCTGCTGCACAGCAGCGGCGGTACAATCGCGCTGCTCTGCATCTGGGCGGCAGGACTGACGCTGTTTACCGGCTGGTCCTGGGTTAGCATTGCTGAAAAACTCGGCGGCGCGATCCTTTCTATTCTCACTTTCGCCAGCAACCGTACCCGTCGTGACGACACCTGGGTCGATGAAGGGGAATATGAAGAAGATGAAGAAGAATATGAAGACGATGAATCCACTAAACCGCAAGGTTCTCGTCGGGCGCGGATTCTACGCAGCGCCTTAGCACGCCGCCAGCGCCTGGCTGAGAAGTTTGCCAATCCGCTGGGGCGTAAGACCGATGCCGCGTTGTTCTCCGGTAAACGGATGGACGACGCCGAGGGCGAGGTTCAGTACAGCGCCAGCGGCGCGCCTGTTGCCGCAGACGATGTGCTTTTTTCTGGTTCTAGCGCAGCGCGTCAGGCGAACGCCGATGATGTTCTGTTCTCCGGAGCCAGCGCGGCGCGCCCCGGCGATTTTGACCCCTACGATCCTCTGTTGAACGGGCATAGCATTGCCGATCCGGTGGCTTTGGCCGCGCAGGATACCGCGGCGCCGCAGGCATGGTCTGAACCGCTGCCTGGGTATGACGCTCAGCCAGTTTATCAGCCTGAACCGGCTTACCCGCCGCAGTACGCGTCTCAGCCGGAGCAGGCTCCTGTTCAGCAGCCTGCTTATCAGCCTGAACCAGCTTACCCGCCGCAGCAGGCCTATCAGCCGGCGCAGGCCCCTGTTCAGCCGCCTGCTTATCAGCCTGAAGCGGCTTACCCGCCGCAGCAGGCCTATCAGCCGGCGCAGGCCCCTGTTCAGCCGCCTGCTTATCAGCCTGAAGCGGCTTACCCGCCGCAGCATGCCTATCAGCCGGAGCAGGCTCCTGTTCAGCCGCCTGCTTATCAGCCTGAACCGGCCTACCCGCCGCAGCAGGCCTATCAGCCTGCGCAGGCTCCAGTTCAGCAGCCCGCTTATCAGTCTGAACCAGCTTACCCGCCGCAGCAGGCCCCTATCCAGCAGCCTGAACCTTACGTTCCTGCTTCTGCCGTAGAGCCTGAGCCAGCAGAGGAAGTGAAACCACAGCGTCCGCCGATGTACTACTTCGAAGAAGTGGAAGAGAAACGCGCGCGTGAACGCGAGCAGCTTGCCGCGTGGTATCAGCCAATTCCAGAACCGGTCAGTCCAGTTGCGACAAAACCGATCTCGCCTCCGCCTGCTCCGGCGGCTGATGTTGCCGCGGTGAGCGCGCTGGCGGCCGGCGTCCATCAGGCCACCGGGGCAAGCGCCGCGGCGGCCTCCGTCGCATCCAGCGCCGCGCCGCTGTTTAGCCCGGCGTCTGGCGGCCCGCGTGCGCAGGTAAAAGAGGGCATAGGCCCGAAATTGCCTCGTCCAAATCGCGTTCGTGTTCCAACGCGACGTGAGCTGGCATCCTATGGCATTAAGCTGCCTTCGCAGCGGTTGGCTGAAGAACGCGCGCGTCAGGCAGAACATCAGCACTATGATGATGATGCGCTGACGGACGAGGAAGTTGCAGAGTTTGAGCAGGGCGAGCTGGCGCGTCAGTTCGCGGCTGCGCAAAATCAGCGCTATGGCGATAGCTACGCTGCGGAAGAGGATAATGTAGACGAGGATTCCGCCGCTGAAGCCGAACTTGCCCGTCAGTTTGCCGCTTCCCAGCAGCAGCGTTACGCCAGCGAGCAGCCGCCGGGATCGCATCCGTTCTCTGCGGCTGATTATGAATTCTCGCCAATGAAAACGTTAGTTGATGATACGCCGAGCGAGCCTGTCTTCACGCCGATGCCGGAAGTGCAGCAGCCTGCCCCGCAGCCGACCCAGCATTCGCAGCCCGTACAGCAGCCGATGCCGCACCAGCAGATGCATCAGCAGCCGCAAAGTGCGCAGCCTCAGGCTTATCAGCCAGTACAGCAGCAGCCGGTTCAACATCCGCAGATGCCACAGCAGGCTCCTGGCGGTTATCCGCAGCAGCAGGCTTCGCAGCAGCAGCAACCGATCCCGCAGCCGCAGGAAAGCCTGATTCACCCGCTGTTGATGCGCAATGGCGACAGTCGCCCGTTGCAGAAACCCACGACGCTGCTGCCCTCGCTTGATCTGCTCACGCCGCCGCCGGCTGAGGTTGAGCCGATCGATACCTTTGCCCTCGAGCAGATGGCGCGTTTGGTTGAAGCTCGTCTGGCCGATTTCCGCATTAAAGCCGACGTGGTGAACTACTCACCAGGCCCGGTCATCACCCGCTTTGAGCTAAACCTGGCTCCAGGGGTGAAAGCGGCGCGGATTTCCAACCTGTCGCGAGATCTGGCGCGTTCACTGTCCACGGCGGCGGTTCGTGTGGTGGAAGTTATTCCGGGTAAACCTTACGTTGGCCTGGAGTTGCCTAACAAAAAGCGCCAGACCGTTTACCTGCGCGAAGTGCTGGATAATGCGAAATTCCGCGACAATCCTTCACCGCTCACGGTGGTCCTCGGTAAAGACATCGCGGGCGAACCTGTGACCGCCGATCTGGCGAAGATGCCGCACCTGCTGGTGGCGGGTACCACCGGCTCCGGTAAGTCCGTTGGGGTCAACGCCATGATCCTCAGCATGCTCTACAAAGCGCAGCCGGAAGATGTGAAATTCATCATGATTGACCCGAAAATGCTCGAACTGTCGGTCTATGAGGGAATACCGCATCTGTTGACGGAAGTCGTGACGGATATGAAAGACGCGGCCAACGCTTTGCGCTGGAGCGTTAACGAGATGGAGCGCCGGTATAAACTCATGTCCGCGCTGGGCGTACGTAATCTCGCAGGCTATAACGAGAAGATTGCCGAAGCCGCGCGTATGGGACGACCCATTCCGGATCCTTACTGGAAGCCTGGCGACAGTATGGATGCGACGCATCCGGTGCTGAAAAAAGAGCCTTATATCGTAGTGCTGGTCGACGAATTTGCCGACCTGATGATGACCGTCGGCAAGAAAGTGGAAGAGCTGATCGCGCGTCTGGCGCAGAAAGCGCGCGCCGCGGGGATCCACCTGGTGCTGGCGACCCAGCGACCGTCGGTTGACGTTATCACCGGCCTGATTAAAGCCAACATCCCGACGCGTATCGCCTTTACCGTATCGAGTAAAATTGACTCGCGGACCATCCTTGACCAGGGCGGTGCGGAGTCTCTGCTGGGGATGGGCGATATGCTCTACTCCGCGCCTAACTCCACGATCCCGGTGCGCGTGCACGGCGCTTTTGTACGCGACGAGGAAGTTCACGCCGTCGTTCAGGACTGGAAGGCGCGCGGGCGTCCGCAGTATGTCGATGGCATCACCTCCGATAGCGAAAGCGAAGGCGGCGGCGGTGGCTACGAGGGCGGTGAAGAGCTCGATCCGCTGTTCGATCAGGCCGTCAACTTTGTGACGGAGAAACGCAAGGCTTCCATATCCGGGGTGCAGCGTCAGTTCCGTATTGGCTATAACCGCGCCGCGCGTATCATTGAGCAAATGGAAGCTCAGGGTATCGTGAGCGAGCAGGGTCATAACGGTAACCGTGAGGTGCTGGCTCCGCCGCCTTTTGAGTAACCGCAAAGTTGGGTAAATAAGTGAAAATCAGCCTGTTCTGCTGTTTAACCGCCGTTGGCCGTTCTACATTAGCAGCAGATCAGGCTCCCGCGTCGGGAGTGACGCACATTAAGGAATAACAATGAAAAAACTCGCAATCACCTGTGCATTACTGTCCAGTTTTGTCGTCAGTCAGGTATGGGCGGACGCCGCCAGCGATTTAAAAAGCCGCCTTGATAAAGTGAGCAGCTTCCACTCCAGCTTTACGCAGAAAGTGACGGACGGCAGCGGCAACGCCGTGCAGGACGGGCAGGGCGACCTGTGGGTCAAACGACCAAATCTGTTCAACTGGCATATGACCCAGCCGGATGAAAGCGTGCTGGTTTCCGACGGCAAAACGCTGTGGTTCTATAACCCGTTTGTTGAGCAGGCTACCGCCACCTGGCTGAAAGATGCGACCAGCAACACGCCGTTTATGCTGATTGCCCGCAACCAGGCCAGCGACTGGCAGAACTACAACATTAAGCAGAACGGCGATGATTTTGTTCTGACCCCGAAAAACGGTAGCGGTAATCTGAAGCAGTTCACCATTAACGTGGGTCGTGACGGCACGATTCATCAGTTCAGCGCCGTGGAACAGGACGATCAACGCAGCAGCTATCAGCTGAAGTCGCAACAAAATGGCGCCGTCGACGCATCTAAGTTCACCTTTACGCCGCCGCAAGGGGTTACGGTGGACGATCAACGTAAGTAGAGGCGAACGTGAGCAATCTGTCGCTCGATTTTTCCGACAACGCGTTTCAACCCCTGGCCGCACGCATGCGGCCAGAAAATTTAGCGCAGTACATTGGCCAGCAGCATCTGCTGGCACCGGGTAAACCCTTACCACGGGCGATTGAAGCCGGTCATCTGCACTCCATGATCCTTTGGGGGCCGCCGGGGACGGGGAAAACCACGTTGGCCGAGGTGATTGCGCGCTATGCCAGCGCCGACGTTGAACGTATTTCAGCGGTGACCTCCGGGGTGAAAGAGATCCGCGAGGCCATTGAACGCGCGCGACAAAACCGCAACGCGGGTCGCCGCACAATTCTGTTTGTCGATGAAGTTCACCGTTTCAATAAAAGCCAGCAGGATGCCTTTCTGCCGCATATCGAAGACGGAACCATCACCTTTATCGGCGCGACGACGGAAAACCCCTCCTTTGAACTCAATTCCGCACTGTTATCCCGCGCGCGCGTCTATCTGCTGAAATCGCTGACCAGCGACGACATCGAACAGGTGCTCAGCCAGGCGATGAGCGATAAAACGCGCGGCTACGGCGGGCAAAATATCGTTCTGCCGGACGAGACGCGCAAGGCCATCGCCGACCTGGTCAACGGTGACGCGCGGCGGGCGCTGAATACCCTGGAAATGATGGCCGATATGGCCGAGTCCGACGCCTCCGGCAATCGCGTGCTGAAAGTTGAGCTGCTGACCGAAATCGCCGGCGAGCGCAGCGCGCGTTTCGACAACAAAGGCGATCGTTTTTACGATTTAATCTCCGCGCTGCATAAATCGGTTCGCGGTAGCGCACCGGATGCCGCCCTCTACTGGTACGCGCGGATTATTACCGCCGGCGGCGATCCGCTCTACGTCGCGCGCCGTTGTCTGGCAATCGCGTCGGAAGATGTCGGTAATGCCGATCCGCGCGCGATGCAGGTTGCGATCTCCGCCTGGGATTGCTTTACTCGTGTCGGACCGGCGGAAGGCGAGCGGGCGATTGCCCAGGCCATTGTTTATCTTGCCTGCGCGCCGAAAAGCAACGCGGTCTATACCGCGTTTAAAGCGGCGATGGCCGATGCCCGCGAACGCCCCGATTACGACGTACCGGTACATTTACGCAATGCCCCAACGAAGCTAATGAAGGAGATGGGCTACGGGCAGGAGTATCGCTATGCTCATGATGAACCAAATGCCTATGCCGCTGGAGAGCAGTACTTCCCGCAGGAAATGGCGCAAACGCGCTATTATAAGCCGACAAACCGGGGGCTGGAGGGCAAAATAGGCGAAAAGCTCGCCTGGTTAACCGAACAGGATCAAAATAGCCCGATAAAACGCTACCGATAATTGAGGCGTTGCGGTAAGGTTGTCACACTATTTCCGTGGTCGCGCTCTGCGGCCATTTTTCTTTATTAATTCGATAAGCACAGGATAAGCATGCTCGATCCCAATCTGCTGCGTACCGAGCCAGACGCAGTCGCAGAAAAACTGGCACGCCGGGGCTTTAAGCTGGATGTAGATAAACTTCGCGCTCTGGAAGAGCGTCGTAAAGTTCTGCAGGTTCAAACTGAAAACCTGCAGGCGGAGCGCAACTCCCGATCGAAATCCATTGGCCAGGCGAAAGCGCGCGGGGAAGATATTGAGCCATTACGCCTGGAAGTGAACAAACTCGGCGAGCAGCTTGATGCCGCTAAGACCGAACTGGACGCGCTGCTGGCGGAAATCCGCGATATCGCGCTGACCATCCCTAATATTCCGCACGATGACGTTCCGGCCGGCCGCGACGAAAATGACAACGTTGAAGTCAGCCGCTGGGGTACGCCGCGCGAGTTTGATTTTGACGTTCGCGATCACGTGACGCTGGGCGAAATGCACGGGGGGCTGGATTTTGCCGCCGCCGTGAAGCTGACCGGTTCTCGCTTTGTGGTCATGAAGGGCCAACTGGCGCGTCTGCACCGCGCGCTGGCGCAGTTTATGCTGGATCTGCATACTGAACAGCACGGCTACAGCGAAAACTACGTCCCGTATCTGGTTAACCAGGACACGCTGTACGGTACCGGTCAGTTGCCAAAATTCGCCGGCGACCTGTTCCATACCCGTCCGCTGGAAGAAGAAGCTGACAGCAGCAACTACGCGCTGATCCCGACGGCGGAAGTCCCGCTGACCAACCTGGTGCGCGATGAGATCATCGACGAAGACGATCTGCCGATCAAAATGACCGCGCATACGCCGTGCTTCCGTTCTGAAGCCGGATCCTATGGCCGCGATACCCGCGGCTTGATCCGTATGCATCAGTTCGACAAAGTCGAAATGGTGCAGATTGTACGTCCGGAAGATTCCATGGCGGCGCTGGAAGAGATGACCGGCCACGCCGAGAAAGTGCTGCAGCTGCTGGGTCTGCCGTATCGTAAAGTGGCTCTGTGCACGGGCGATATGGGCTTTAGCGCATGCAAAACCTACGATCTGGAAGTGTGGGTACCGGCGCAGAATACCTATCGTGAGATCTCTTCCTGCTCTAACGTCTGGGATTTCCAGGCGCGTCGTATGCAGGCGCGCTGCCGCAGCAAGTCTGACAAGAAAACTCGCCTCGTACACACGCTGAACGGTTCTGGCCTGGCGGTTGGACGTACGCTCGTCGCGGTGATGGAAAACTATCAGCAGGCGGATGGTCGCATTGCGATCCCAGAAGTCCTGCGCCCGTATATGCGCGGCCTTGAGTTTATCGGCTGATTTTTCAACACTCTTCTCAAAAGCGCCTGCGGGCGCTTTTTTTTTACCCCCTTCTTGATACCGGGCAATAATCGACTTCGCGATTACGAAGATACTCCCTTTGGATTATCCAGCATAAAAAACTAATAAAGACTAATTTCGTTGTATCAATAACTATACAACGGCTTTAAGTTCATTGTGAGCAACCGAAGCGAGTATCTATGAAAATCAAAACCCCCGATGCTTTACTGGCTGCCGAGGTGAGCCGGCGTGGTTTAATGAAAACCACGGCGATTGGCGGGCTGGCGATGGCCAGCAGCGCTTTTACCTTACCCTTCACGCGCATTGCCCATGCCGCAGACAACCTCAACCCTGTCAGCGAAACGCTCACCTGGAGCGCCTGTACGGTGAACTGCGGAAGCCGCTGCCCGCTGCGGATGCATGTGGTTGATGGTGAGATTAAATATGTTGAAACAGACAATACCGGTGACGATAACTACGATGGCCTGCACCAGGTTCGCGCCTGTCTGCGCGGTCGCTCGATGCGTCGGCGCGTCTACAACCCGGATCGCCTGAAATATCCGATGAAGCGGGTGGGCAAACGCGGAGAGGGCAAATTCGAACGCATCAGCTGGGAAGAAGCGTTCGATACTATCGCCAGCAATATGCAGCGCCTGATAAAAGAGTACGGTAATGAGTCCATCTATCTGAACTACGGAACGGGAACCCTCGGCGGAACCCTGACTCGCTCATGGCCGCCGGGGAAAACCGTGATTGCCCGTCTGATGAACTGCTGCGGCGGTTACCTCAACCATTACGGTGACTACTCCACCGCTCAAATCGCCGCGGGACTGAACTACACCTACGGCGGCTGGGCCGATGGCAATAGCCCGTCGGATATCGAAAACAGCAAGCTGGTGGTGCTGTTTGGCAATAACCCGGGGGAAACCCGGATGAGCGGCGGCGGGGTGACCTACTACCTGGAACAAGCGCGGGAGAAATCCAACGCCAGACTGATTATTATCGATCCACGCTATACTGACACCGGTGCCGGACGCGAAGATGAGTGGATCCCTATCCGCCCCGGAACCGATGCCGCGCTGGTCTCGGCGCTGGCGTGGGTGATGATTAACGAGAATCTCGTAGACCAGCCTTTCCTCGACAAGTATTGCGTAGGCTATGACGAGAAAACGCTGCCGGAAGGCGCGCCGGCCAATGGTCACTATAAGGCCTATATTCTCGGTCAGGGCAAAGACGGTATCGCGAAGACCCCAGAGTGGGCGTCGACGATTACCGGCATTCCTCAGGCGCGTATCGTGCAGCTGGCGCGTGAAATCGCCGGCGCAAAACCTGCCTATATTTCTCAGGGATGGGGCCCGCAGCGCCATGCTAACGGCGAGCTGGTTTCCCGCGCGATTTCCATGCTGGCGATCTTAACCGGCAACGTTGGAATCAACGGCGGGAATACCGGCGCGCGTGAAGGCTCTTACTCGCTGCCGTTTGAGCGCATGCCGACGCTGGATAACCCGGTTGAAACAAGTATTTCCATGTTTATGTGGACCGATGCGATTGAGCGCGGAGCGGAAATGACCGCACTACGCGACGGCGTGCGTGGTAAAGATAAGCTCGACGTCCCCATCAAAATGGTCTGGAACTATGCCGGTAACTGCTTGATCAACCAGCATTCAGAAATCAACCGTACCCATGACATCCTCCAGGATGACAAAAAGTGCGAGATGATTGTGGTCATTGATTGCCATATGACCTCGTCTGCGAAATATGCCGATATTCTGCTGCCGGATTGTACCGCCTCGGAGCAGATGGATTTTGCCCTCGATGCTTCCTGCGGCAACATGTCCTACGTGATTTTTGCCGACCAGGCCATCAAACCGCGTTTTGAGTGCAAAACCATCTATGAGATGACTACCGAGCTGGCGAAGCGCATGGGCGTTGAGCAACGCTTCACCGAAGGCCGCACTCAGGAAGAGTGGCTGCGTCACCTCTATGAGCAATCCCGTAAAGCGATCCCGGCGCTGCCGCCGTTTGATGAATTCCGCAAGCAGGGGATCTTCAAACAGCGCGATCCGCAAGGCCACCACGTTGCCTATAAGGCTTTCCGTGAAGATCCTGCCGCCAATCCGTTAACGACCCCGTCAGGGAAAATTGAAATTTACTCTGCGCAGCTGGCGGAAATCGCGGCGACCTGGGAGCTGAAAGAAGAGGATGTTATCGACCCGCTGCCGATCTACAGCCCTGGGTTTGAAAATTATGACGATCCGCTGGCTAAAAAATATCCGCTGCAGCTGACCGGCTTTCACTACAAAGCCCGCACTCACTCCACCTACGGCAACGTTGACGTACTGAAAGCCGCGTGCCGTCAGGAGATGTGGATCAACCCACTTGATGCGCAGAAGCGCGGTATCGCCAATGGCGATCGGATCCGCATTTTTAACGATCGCGGTGAAGTGCATATCGAAGCCAAAGTGACCCCGCGAATGATACCGGGCGTGGTCGCGCTGGGTGAGGGGGCCTGGTATAACCCGGACGCCGGTCGCGTGGATCAGGCTGGCAGCATTAACGTGCTGACCACCCAACGCCCATCGCCGCTGGCGAAAGGCAATCCATCGCATACCAACCTCGTCCAGGTTGAAAAGCTGTAAGGAGTGACCGATGACAACTCAATATGGATTTTTTATTGATTCCGCCCGTTGCACCGGTTGCAAAACCTGCGAACTGGCATGCAAAGACTACAAAAACCTCACGCCGGAGGTGAGTTTCCGTCGTATCTACGAATACGCGGGCGGCGACTGGCAGGAAGATAACGGTGTCTGGCAGCAGAACGTGTTTGCCTATTACCTCTCTATCGCCTGCAACCATTGTGAAGATCCGGCCTGCACCAAAGTTTGCCCGAGCGGGGCGATGCATAAACGTGAAGATGGCTTTGTCGTTGTCGATGAGGATGTCTGTATCGGCTGTCGCTATTGCCATATGGCCTGCCCGTACGGCGCGCCGCAGTACAATGCGGCAAAAGGGCATATGACCAAATGCGACGGCTGCCACGAACGCGTCGCCGAGGGCAAAAAGCCGATTTGCGTGGAGTCCTGTCCGCTCCGCGCGCTTGATTTTGGCCCGATTGAAGAGCTGCGTAAAAAACACGGCCAGCTGGCTGCCGTTGCGCCGCTGCCTTCGGCCCACTTCACTAAACCAAGTATTGTGATTAAACCTAACGCCAACAGCCGACCGTGTGGAGATACCACCGGCTATCTGGCTAACCCGAAGGAGGTGTGAGATGGGGAGTGGATGGCATGAATGGCCGCTGATTATTTTCACGGTCTTTGGTCAGTGCGTGGTGGGCGGCTTTATTGTACTGGCTCTGGCGCTCATGAAAGGCGACTTATCGCGTGAACAGCAGCAGCGCGTGGTGTGGAGTATGTTTGGCCTGTGGGTGCTGATGGGCGTGGGCTTTATTGCCTCAACCCTGCATCTTGGGTCGCCCATGCGCGCGTTTAACTCGCTCAATCGCGTAGGGGCCTCGTCGCTCAGCAATGAAATCGCCAGCGGGGCGCTTTTCTTTGCTGTCGGCGGTATTGGCTGGCTGCTGGCGGTGGTCAATAAGCTACCGGCGGGACTGCGTCATCTCTGGCTGATTATTACCATGGTGCTGGGGGTTATCTTTGTCTGGATGATGGTCCGCGTCTATAACACTATTGATACGGTACCCACCTGGTATACGGTCTGGACGCCGCTGAGTTTCTTCCTGACGATGTTTATCGGCGGTCCGCTGCTGGGATATCTGCTGCTGCGCGTTGCGGACGTTACCGGCTGGGCGATGCGCCTGCTGCCGGCGGTGACCCTGCTGGCGCTGGTGAATAGCGCGATCGTGGGGCTAATGCAGGGAAGCGAGCTGGCGACAATCCATAGCTCCATCCAGCAAGCTTCCGCGCTGGTGCCGGACTACGGCTCGCTAATGGCCTGGCGTCTGGTTGCGCTGGCGTTGGCCCTGGTCTGCTGGATCGCTCCGCAGCTCAAAGGCTATCAGCCCGCATTGCCGATGCTGGGGCTGGCTTTTGTGCTAATGCTGGTCGGCGAGATGATCGGCCGCGGCGTCTTCTACGGCCTGCATATGACCGTAGGGATGGCAATCGCCAGCTAACCGCCCTTTATCGCGCCAGGATATTACTTTCTGGCGCGATAAAAAGTGCGGTCGATTCATGAAATATTTCTACCGATACTCCCACCTCATTTTCCTAATAAATTAATAAAAACAATGGAATAATATAAACAACTATTCTGTTGCCGATCCGCTGGATAAAAAACTTCTATCGTACGCCCGCAAACCGCGTCACGCCTGATTTCAGGTGGATTGACAATGTTTGCAGCAGTGGCATGATGCGCACGAAATCTGAACTCCATCACGGTTTATATCCATGACCATCTACACCCGGCCAGTGCAAATGTTGCTCTGTGGCCTGCTTCTGTTGACCCTGGCGATAGCGGTTTTAAATACGCTTGTCCCGCTTTGGCTCGCCCATGAAAATATGCCGACCTGGCAGGTCGGCATGGTAGGGTCGTCCTACTTTACCGGTAATCTGGTGGGGACATTGCTCGCCGGATGGGTGATTAAGCGTCTGGGTTTTAATCGTAGCTATTATCTGGCATCCATTATTTTTGCCGTGGGCTGCGTTGGGCTCGGCATTACGCTTGGCTTCTGGAGCTGGTTCAGCTGGCGCTTTATCGCGGGCGTCGGCTGCGCGATGATTTGGGTGGTGGTGGAGAGCGCGCTGGTCTGTAGCGGCACTTCGCGGAGCCGCGGTCGCCTGCTGGCGGCGTATATGATGATTTATTACGTTGGCACGGTGCTGGGCCAGTTAATGGTCAGCAAACTGCCGACGGATTTGATGAGCGTCCTGCCGTGGGTGACGGCGCTGGCTCTGGCGGCCATTCTGCCGCTGCTGTTTGCTCGCGTGGCGACTCGGGGCGATGAGCCGCACGAACCGGCGCGTATCTGGCCAATGTTAAGGCTGCGTCAGGCCCGTCACGGGGTCAATGGCTGCATTATTTCCGGTATCGTGCTCGGCTCGCTGTATGGCCTGATGCCGCTGTGGCTTAACCACCAGGGCGTCAGCGATTCCGGCATCGGCTTCTGGATGGCGGTGATGGTGAGCGCAGGCATCGTTGGACAGTGGCCGATTGGTCGGCTCGCCGATCGCTACGGTCGCCTGCTGGTTCTACGCGTCCAGGTGTTTGTGGTGATTCTCGGCTGTCTGGCGATGTTAAGCCAGGCCGCAATGGCGCCTGCGCTGTTCGTGCTGGGCGCTTCCGGCTTCACGCTCTATCCGGTCGCTATGGCCTGGGCCTGTGAAAAAGTGGAGCGTCATCAGCTGGTGGCGATGAACCAGGCGCTGTTACTGAGCTATACCGTGGGCAGCCTGCTTGGGCCAACGCTGACCGCGATGCTGATGCAGAATTTCTCTGACAATCTGCTGTTTATCATGATAGCCAGCGTGTCCTTCATCTACCTGCTGACGCTGCTGCGCAAAGCGGGGCATCACCCTACGCCGGTTGCTCACGCCTGATTGTGGTCGAAAATAGCCAGGAGAGACGCCCCTGGCTATCGATTAATGCGAAGCGAGAAGCGCTTCAAGCTGGGCCTGATTGTGAACCTCGGTGAATCGCCGTAGTCTGTCCTCCTCATCCAGCCAACTGACTAATCGCTGGATTGTCTGAATATGCTGTTCGCTATCGGCCGCCGCCAGTACGACTATCAGCCGAATACCGGGATGCTGCGGAAAATCAACGGCCTTGCGACAGCAAAGCAGCGAAAGCGCGCTGTTTCTGCTCAGCACTCCGGCTTCCGGTCGCGCGTGCGGTAGCGCAAACGCCGGGCTCAGTATATACCAGGGACCATCCTGCTCCGTGGCGCTGATAATAGCCCTGGCATAGCTTCCGGTGATTTTTCCCTGCTGCTCAAGCGGGCGGCAGGCGAGCTGAACGGCGCTGCGCCAGTTCAGGCTGTCGCTGGTGAACTGACAGGCGGAAAATAGCGTCTCTTCCATATATGTTCCCTTTACGCGCGAGCTGACCGGCTCGCCTGGAGGTTAGTGTAGAGCGTTAAATAGCGCTTCTCCCGAGATGCCGTATTTCGCTTTTAGCTGCCTGCTATTACCCGATTCGGTAAATGTGTCCGGCGTTCCCAGCCGAGTGAGGCGGGCCGGATGCACCTTTTGCGCCAGGGTTTCCGCGATCAGTCCGCCGAGGCCGCCGTTTACCGTGTGATTTTCAAGCGTAGCGATAAGCGGGCAGCCTTCAACCAGCCGATAAAATGCCTGCTCGTTAAAGGGCTTGAGGGTTGCAACGTGAATAAGCTTGCCTTTTTTGCCGCTGGCGATCAGCTTTTCATAGCCATCGGTAGCCTGCTCCAGCACCGTCCCTTCAAACAGAATCGCGAAATCGGCGCCGCTATCGGCGATGGCGGCGATATCGCTGACCCGCGGAACGACGCTTTTATCGCGAACCGGCATCGGCTCGCGCGCCACGCGAATATAGACAGGGCCCTTTATTTTGGCCGCTTGCTCAAAGGCCTCGGCGATCTCCTCCGCATCTGCCGGGGTCAGAATGGTTAATCCCGGGAGGACGCGGGTCAGCGCTAAATCCTCCAGCGCATGATGCGAAGCGCCGTCCGGACCATCATCCATACCGGGGTGGCTACCGACGAGTTTAATATTGGCTTTGGCATAGCACGCCTGCCGCAGCTGGGTCCAGGCGGTGCCGGTGACGAACATGGCAAAGTTGACGTAGAAGGGCATAAAGCCCTCCAGCGCCTGGCCGACCGCGAAGCTCATGGCGGAACCTTCCGCAATGCCCATTTCGAAAAAAGCCTCTGGATAGACGGCCTGAAATTGGTCAGTACGGGTGGAGCTGGCTAAATCGCTGTCGATAACAACGACGGGATAGCCCTTTTCTTTAAGGTCAATCAGGGCATTACCGATCTCATCACGGGGCGCTTTCATCACTGTAACTCCTCCATTGCCTGCTGAAATTGTTCTTTACTCGGGGTTTTTGAGTGCCAGTCGCCGTTGTTTTCCATATAGCTGACGCCGGAGCCTTTGGTGGTGTGCGCCACGATAGCGACAGGTTTACCTTTCAGGTGGCGGGATAGCATCAGGGTATCGGCAACCTGATGCATATCATTGCCGTTATGCAGTTCCAGTACATGCCAGCCAAAGCTGCGGATTTTGTCCGCCAGCGGCTCGAGGTTAACGACTTCATTGACCGGATCGTGGGAAGAGAAGCCGTTGTAATCGATGATGGCGACCAGGTTATCCATTTTCATATGCCCGGCCTGCTGTAGCGTCTCCCAGATTTGGCCTTCATGCATTTCACCATCGCCAACGATGGCAAACACCCGGTGCGGATCGTTGCGCCGCTTTTTGGCGGCCGCCATACCCAAAGCAATCGACAGCCCCTGGCCCAGCAGGCCGGTCGTTGCATCGACCTCGGGTAGCGACTTTATGCTCGGGTGACCCTGCAGACGCGAGTTGATCTGTCGGAACGTAGAGAATTCGCTGCGATCGATCTTCCCTTTTTGGTACAGCATGGCGTACTGCGCGGCGACGGCGTGGCCTTTACTCATCACCACGCGCGAGCGGGGAGAGGCGGCCAGATCGACCTCTTGATAATAGAGCCAGGTAAGAATGTCGATTATCGATAATGCTCCGCCCGGATGGCCAATTCCGGACTCGTAAATCAGGGTGACGATCTCGCGGCGGGCGGCAAGCGCGTGGGATTTCAGTTCATCAATGTTCATGTTCTTTCCTTCTTAGGGCAGCATTTTGCCGATGTAGTACACGACCAGACCCAGCGCGACGAAGTCGGTTTCCGGGAAGCTGGTGCCTGAAAGACCGACGGACTCCATAATCGGGTAAATCAGCGCGGGGCCGATGCCGATCAGGATCCCGGTGATGAAGCTCCCGGCAATCGCGCCTTTCCAGCCGCCGGAGGCATTACCAAATACCGCTGCGGTCGCGCCAATGAAGAAGTAGGGGATGGCTACCGGGATAATCACGGTCTGGCCAAGGATCGCCAGAAAGCCCATCACCACCAGCCCGCCGACAAACGAAGAGATAAACCCCAGCACCGTGGCGGTCGGGGCGTAGGGAAAGACCACCGGACAATCAAGCGCGGGTTTGGCGTTAGGGATAAACTTTTCCGAGATGCCAAGGAAGGCCGGAACAATTTCTGACAGCAGCAGGCGTACGCCAGTAATAATGATGTACAGCGAGGCGGTAAAGGTCAGCGACTGAAAGAGCGGGTAAACCAGCCAGTGCATCCCGCCGGCCGCAGCGGTGACCGCGGGTTTCCCGGCGGCGAGCGCGGCGATGTAATAGAAAATGCTCACCGAGATCGACACTGAGACGATGTAGTCTTTAAAGATCCCCAGCCAGCCGGGGAGATTCAGCTTTTCGGTAGATTGTTTAGGATCGCCGACCTTTGAGCCGATCCAGCCGGATGCGGCGTAGGCCAGGGTGACGTAGTGCCCCATCGCGATCTCATCGTTACCGGTAATTTTTCGCATCCACGGCTGCGCAATAGCCGGATAGAGGCAGGCGGCGAGACCCAGCAGGACGGAGCCGACAATGATGGTCGTCATGTCGCTGTAGCCCAGCGCCTTCAGCGTCACGGTAAGCAGCGCGGAGAGATAAAGGTTATGTTGCCCGGTCAGAAAGATGTATTTAAACGGCGTCACGCGGGCAAAGAACAGGTTCCAGCCAAAGCCAATCACCATGATTAGCGATACGCACATGGCGAATTTGGTTTGCGCCAGTCCGGTTAGCGCTTCCGCCAGCGGCATTACGCCCTTCAGGCCAAATCCATCGCTGAATAAGGTCTGAAAATTACCCAGGGAAGTGACCGCCAGACCGGCGCCGCCGGCGAAAACCAGAAAACCGACGATGGTCTTGAAGGTGCCGGAAAGCACTTTTTCAATCGGCTTACGTTGGATTAACAGGCCGATTAATGCAATAAAGCCAACTAAAAGTGGGGTTACGCCCAGAATGTCGAATACAATAAATCTGAGGAAATCCATATTGCCTCCGGGAGAGGTTAGTTGCTTTGAACGATGTCAGTGAGCGCAGACTCCATCTCTTCACTGTTCATCAGGTCGGTAATGCCGACAGCTCTGAATCCGGCGGCTTCGACTTCATCGGTGAGATCGCGCATAGTGATGACAAAATCAATGTCTCGCCAGGTGCGTAAGCCTGAGAGGACATCGTGTTCCAGTTCGATATCCCAGCCGTGTTTGTCGATGATTTTTTGGGCTTTGATTTTGAGCATTAAAGAGCTGCCCATACCGGTACGACAGACTATGAGACCTTTCATTCGATGTTCTCCTGCGTGTAAAAATAATTATTTTTATTTGTTTATGTGAGATAATAATTATTATCTTTACCGCAGGCCGAAAGATGTGACTGTGTTTGCATTTTGAGCAAATAGGGCGAAAAATGAGCTATATAGACAACAACTTGTTGATTAGCATAAGAAATGGAGCTTCAGGGCTAAGCCCAATACTGGAGAAAGTGGGCCGTTTTATTACGGAGAATCCTGACTTTGTGATGCGTCACACGATTTCAGAACTGGCCGACTCCATTGATACCAGTGAGGGCAGCATCACCCGTTTTTGTCGGGCCTTTGGTTTTAAAGGTTTCTCGGATTTCAGAACCGCGCTGGCGATGGAGCAGGGCGCCGCGCGTTTGGAAGATAGCGGTAGCCACGAGAGCGAAGAGATTGCGCCGGTGCTGGCGAGCATTCGCGACAGTAATGCCATTGTCGATAGCCAGGAGCTGAAAGCCGCGGCTGACTGGCTTAACGCCCTGAACAGCATCGCTATCTATGCCGTGGGCACGGCGGTGCCGGTGGCGTTATTCCTGCAGATGAACCTCATCAATATGGGTAAGGCGGCAAGCTTTGTCGATCGCTCCTACCCGGCGGCGATGCCGTTGCTTTCTGATAACCAGAAAACCGGCATTATTGTGGTGCATAGCGAACAGGCGTCGGCGGATATGATGCAGGCCCTGTCGCTGGCAAAGCAGCAGGGCGTTAAAATATTGTCGCTGACCCGCGGGACGTTTGCGCCGCTGGCCCGTTTGTCTGACTGGAATCTTCAGGCGGCGGTGGCCCTACAAGGGGAAGGCGAATCGGGGTTTGCGGAAATTGCCGGGGCAATGATGGTGGCTGACCGGATACTGAGCGCGCTTGAAGAGCAGGATGAACGCTATGCGGAATACCGTAAAGCGCATCAGAAGCGGATTTTCTCAATTGAGAGCGTGGCGAATAAGCTGTCGGAATATTTTATGTCCTGATGCTTATCGCTGGAGGAGAAACCCGGTAGCGCAAGGTCTACCGGGAGATAACCTTAGTACATCACCTTATGACCGTACTGCTCGAGAATACCCTTCACGCGTTCCATGGTCTCTTTCTTCGGCGGATGGACGCCATCCAGCTTGTACTCTTCGCCCATGGCTACCCATTTGTGTTTGCCCAGCTCATGGTACGGCAGCAGTTCAATCTTCTCGACGTTGCCCATGTCACGGGTAAACTCGCCCAGGCGATGCGCGGAATCGTCGTCGTCGGACCAGCCCGGGACCACAACGTAGCGGATCCAGACGTTGATGTTTTTGTTTGACAGGTAACGGGCAAACTCCAGCGTCCGATGGTTAGAGACGCCAACCAGATTCTGGTGAATTTCATCATTCATTTGCTTGAGATCGAGCATCACCAGATCGGTGACTTCCAGCAGTTCATCAATAACCGGGTCGTAGCGGCGCACAAAGCCGTTGGTATCGAGACAGGTATGAATACCTTCTTTCTTGCAGGCGCGGAACCAGTCGCGAACAAATTCGGCCTGCAGGATAGCCTCGCCGCCGGATGCCGTCACGCCGCCGCCGGAAGCGTTCATAAAGTGGCGATAGGTCACCACCTCTTTCATCAGCTCTTCAACGGTAATCTCTTTGCCGCCGTGGGTATCCCAGGTGTCGCGGTTGTGGCAATAGAGGCAGCGCATCAGGCAGCCCTGGAAGAAGGTGATAAAGCGGATCCCCGGGCCATCGACGGTGCCACAGGATTCAAAGGAGTGAATGCGACCAATTGTTGACATTGCGGTGATATCTCCGAATTTGGCCCATCCGGGGCCTATGTAGATGCACAGCTCAAAGGCTATGTCGAGTCTGTTTTGGCTGTTATCCATAAAGTATAGACAGCAGACAAAAGAGACTGGGGCAGGATGATATTGCTAAAAAGGCCCCACTTGCGTGGAGCCTTTATTGTACGCTTATTACTGTACGATTTCAGTCAATACCATTACATGGTCTGAGTGAAGGTACGAGTAATCACGTCCTGCTGCTGTTCTTTAGTCAGGGAGTTAAAACGTACTGCGTAGCCGGATACGCGGATGGTCAGCTGCGGATATTTTTCCGGGTTTTCCATCGCGTCGAGCAGCATCTCGCGGTTCATGACGTTGACGTTCAGATGCTGACCACCTTCGATGGACGCTTCGTGGTGGAAGTAACCATCCATCAGGCCGGCAAGGTTAGTTTTACGCACTTCGTCGTCTTTGCCCAGCGCGTTTGGCACGATAGAGAAGGTGTAAGAAATACCATCTTTCGCGTAAGCAAACGGCAGTTTCGCAACGGAGGTCAGAGAGGCAACAGCACCTTTCTGGTCACGACCGTGCATCGGGTTAGCACCTGGTCCGAACGGAGCGCCAGCGCGACGACCGTCAGGGGTGTTACCGGTTTTCTTACCATACACAACGTTAGAGGTGATGGTCAGCACGGACTGAGTCGGGATAGCGTTGCGGTAGGTGTGCAGTTTCTGAATTTTCTTCATGAAACGTTCAACCAGGTCAACGGCCATATCATCGACGCGAGAGTCGTTGTTACCAAACTGCGGGTATTCGCCTTCGATTTCGAAGTCGACAGCCAGACCGTTTTCGTCACGAATCGGTTTAACTTTCGCATATTTGATTGCAGACAGGGAGTCAGCCGCAACGGACAGACCTGCGATACCGCATGCCATGGTGCGGATAACATCACGGTCGTGCAGCGCCATCAGTGAAGCTTCGTAGCTGTACTTGTCGTGCATGTAGTGGATGATGTTCAGCGCAGTGACGTACTGTTTAGCCAGCCAGTCCATGAAGTGATCCATGCGCTCCATCACTTCGTCGAAGTTCAGGACGTCGCCTTTGATCGGTTCAGATTTAGGACCAACCTGCATTTTCAGTTTTTCATCAACGCCGCCGTTGATTGCGTACAGCATGGTTTTCGCCAGGTTAGCGCGAGCACCGAAGAACTGCATTTGCTTACCAACAACCATCGGGCTTACGCAGCAAGCGATAGCATAGTCATCGTTGTTGAAGTCAGGACGCATCAGATCATCGTTCTCGTACTGCAGAGAAGAGGTATCGATGGACACTTTCGCAGCGTATTTTTTGAAGCTCAGCGGCAGTTTTTCAGACCACAGAATGGTGATGTTCGGCTCCGGAGACGGCCCCATGGTGTACAGGGTGTTCAGGAAACGGAAGCTGTTTTTGGTGACCAGAGTACGGCCGTCAACGCCCATACCGCCGATAGATTCGGTTGCCCAAATCGGGTCGCCAGAGAACAGTTCATCATATTCAGGAGTACGCAGGAAACGAACCATACGCAGTTTCATGACCAGGTGGTCAATCATTTCCTGTGCGTCTTGCTCGGTGATTTTACCGGCTTTCAGGTCACGTTCGATGAAGATGTCCAGGAAGCTGGAGGTACGACCGAAGGACATTGCTGCGCCGTTCTGAGATTTAACGGCAGCCAGGTAACCGAAGTAGGTCCACTGGATAGCTTCCTGAGCGGTGGTTGCAGGACCAGAGATATCGCAGCCGTATTTAGCCGCCATTTCTTTGATCTGACCCAGCGCGCGGTGCTGTTCAGAGATTTCTTCACGCAGACGGATGGTTGCTTCCAGATCTTCGCCGTTTTCCAGTTTCTCTTGCAGAGAAACGAACTGAGCGTATTTGTCTTTCATCAGGAAGTCGATACCGTACAGCGCAACGCGACGGTAGTCACCGATGATACGACCACGGCCATAGGCATCCGGCAGACCAGTCAGAACGCCAGATTTACGGCAGTTCAGGATGTCTTTGGTGTATACGTCAAACACGCCCTGGTTATGAGTTTTGCGGTATTCGGTGAAGATTTTCTTCAGCATCGGGTCCAGCTCGCGATCGTACGCTTTGCAGGAACCTTCTACCATTTTGATACCACCGAACGGGATAATCGCACGTTTCAGCGGCGCTTCAGTCTGCAGGCCAACGATTTTCTCGAGACCTTTCTCGATGTAGCCAGCGTCATGAGAAGTGATGGTGGACGCAAGGGAAGTATCAAAATCAACAGGCGCGTGAGTGCGGTTTTCCTGTTTAACGCCTTCCATTACGGTGTCCCACAGCTTGGTGGTCGCGTCAGTTGCGCCAGCCAGGAAGGACTCGTCACCTTCGTACGGGGTATAGTTTTTCTGGATGAAGTCGCGTACGTTGACTTCGTTCTGCCAGTCACCTTTCGCAAAACCTTCCCAGGCTGTGGCTAACTTTTCATTAAGCTCGGACATGTAACACCTACCTTCTTAAGTGGATTTTTTATTTACTGCCTGAAACAACCCTTAGTGATGGTCGTCGCCACGCAGGTAAATGACCCAGTATGTCAACCCAACCAGCAGACCACCGCCGATGATGTTCCCGATAGTTACCGGAATCAGGTTATCAGTGATGAAGTTCATGACGGTCAGGTGAGAGAAACTCTCCGGAGTTGAACCAACTGCGGTCCAGAATTCCGGGCTTGCAAAGTCGCGGATAACGATACCCAGCGGGATCATAAACATGTTCGCGATACTATGCTCAAACCCGCTGGCAACAAACATTGCCACCGGTAAAACCATAATCATGGCTTTATCCATCAGGCTACGGCCGGAGTAACTCATCCATACCGCAAGGCAGACCATCAGGTTTGCCAGGATACCCAGGCACACGGCTTCAACAAAAGTATGGTGCATTTTGTGGTCGGCGGTTTGCAGAACGTTAAGTCCCCATTGACCGTTGGCAGTCATATATTCGCCTGAAAGCCACATCAGCAATACAAACAGTAAGCAACCAATCAGGTTACCAACATAGACGTTGAGCCAGTTTTTCGCCAGTTGACCCCATGTGATTCTTCCGCTGGCTTTCGCGACAACGATAAGAACGGTTGAGGTAAACAAGTCGGCACCGCAAATAACGCAGAGAATCAAACCCAGTGAGAAGCAGATGCCCCCAATCAGTTTGGCAACCCCGAATGGCATCCCGGCCGTGCCGGTTGTCGCGGTAATATAGAAAACAAAAGCGATAGAGATGAAGACACCTGCGGTGATAGCCAGATAAAACGTCTTTATCGGATGTTTTGTCGCTTTATAGACGCCCGCTTCTTCGGCGACTTTCGCCATGGCAGCAGGGAGTAAAAGATCAAAAGGGTTGTCAGCTTTCACACTAACTCTCTCTTTATGTAAGTTGGCGGTGAGATACTAACAAAGCATTATAGAAGGGAATTTGATGTAGATCATATCCTACCGGAACTATAGGCCTTTTTAGTGTGTGGGTTTGCTTATTTTTTTAGTTAACTTTTTGTTTTTTAATAAAAAAATAAATTTTAAAATTTACAAATAATGTTGATTATTTTCATTTTGCCCCCGTTTTTCGGTTAATTAAAATGGGGTATTTTTATTAAAATTAACAATATTTGCGGCAGTATTTTATTATTTCTCACCACTAATTAACTTTATAGCTACAACATCGGCGGAAATAGTGCAAAACAGGAAAAAGGGGTCGCAGTCGACCCCCTGTTATCGTCATTTTAACGGAAGAAACGCTTTATTTAGCCCAAAATGCGGCTTTCGCGCGCTGTAGCTTTTCATAGGCCTTCAATAACGACTGATGAGCCGGGAAAGCCATCAAATCGCTGTCAACGGCCTGCAGCCCATAAAACGGTGCTTCTCCGCTGAGCGCGGCGCTGGCAGCTTCTACGGCATCGGCGCCGTACATGCGCACAAAAGCGTTCAGATACTGCAGCGGCTGACGCTCTTCTTCCTGGCTCAGTAGCAGCAGGGTTTGCAGGCAGCGGTAGTAATTGGCGCGCTCGGCGCTAAAGATGGAGGCGTTGAACTCCATCGTCCACTCGGTCCAGATCAACGCCTGCTCGAGATCGCCGCCCGCCAGCGCCAGCATTGCTTTCAGCTCGCCAATGCGCAGGGTATACCAGCCGTTGTCTTTGCCGGTCGCCAGACCCAGCAGTTCGCGCACGCGGGTGAAATCATCGAGGCCTTCATCGTCCATTTGTTCGATAAGCGCCAGATAATCTTCTTTTTCCCACTCGCTTTCCGGCAGGGAAAGAATCGTTTCCCGCAGAGGCGCGCCCATGCTGTTATTCGCCAGCCAAAGGTCTTCCGCCGGATAGATATCAGACATGCCCGGGACAATGATTCGGCAGGCGTAGACGCTCAGGTGTTCGTAATCGGCGATGTAAACTTCTTTATCTTCTTGTTTAAAGATAGCCATCAGAGTGGCGAACTCTTCATCCGTGGTCCCGGAGAAGCTCCAGTCCACGAACGGATAGTCGGCATCCTGCTTAAACATATCCCAGGAGATCAGGCCGCTGGAGTCGATAAAGTGCGTTTCAAGGTTCGCATGTTCGGCGACTTCTTCATCATCGAAGGTTGGCGGCGTGAAAACGTCGAGATCTTTCAGGCTGCGGCCCTGTAGCAGTTCGGTAACGGTACGTTCCAGCGCCACGCCGAAATCGGGATGTGCGCCGAAAGAGGCGAAACAGGTGCCGTTAGCCGGGTTAAACAGTACGACGCAGATAACCGGATATTTGCCGCCGAGCGAACCATCATATGCGAAAATCGGGAAGCCTTCGGCCTCCAGCTTATTGATCGATTCTACTACGCCCGGATACCGCGCCATCACCTCCGCAGGGATCTCCGGCAGGCTGATGCTCTCGGCGATAATGCGGTTCTTAATATGGCGTTCAAACACTTCCGAAAGCCCCTGAACGCGGGCTTCGTTGCGGGTGTTGCCCGCGGACATCCCGTTAGAAACGTACAGGTTGCCGACGATATTCATCGGAATATAGATCGTTTCACCATCAGACTGACGGGTGAACGGCAGGCCACAGACGCCGCGCTCGTCATTACCAGACTGCAGATCCACCAGCATGCTGGCGGTTAACTGCTCGTCAGGATCGTAGAACGCGCGCAGGCGGGCATCCAGCAGGCCTTCCGGCACGTCGTCATCGTCGGTTAACGGGAACCATTTTTCATTAGGGTAATGGACGAAAGGGCCATTCGCGATGGTCTCGCCCAGCCAGAAATCGGCAAAGAAATAGTTAGTCGAGAGGCGCTCAAAGTACTCTCCGAGCGCGGAGGCCAGCGCGGCTTTTTTGGTGGCGCCTTTGCCGTTGGTGAAGCACAGGGCGCACTCTTTATCGCGGATATGCACTGACCAGACGTGCGGTACCGGGTTGAGCCATGAGGCCTCTTCAATATCAAATCCGAGGTCGAGCAACTTCTGCTGGAAGCGAGCGATGGAATCTTCCAGGGCGGCATCTTTGCCGGGTATAAATGTTTGAGTCATGGCGGTCACTTTTATCGTACGTAAAGCGCGCAATGATACGGGTTTTAGATGACGGGTGCTATCTCCATCGTCTGGCTATGCTTATGTCACTCAATAACTGTTCAGGCGTAAAACATGAAGACATTTGACTGGCATCGTATGGCACTGGATAAAGTGCCCGTGGAATTTCTGGCCGAGGTGGCATTACGGAGCCTCTACACCTTCGTACTGGTATTTATTTTTCTCAAGATAACCGGGCGGCGGGGCGTTCGTCAGATGTCTCTGTTCGAAGTGCTCATCATTTTGACTCTCGGTTCGGCCGCGGGCGACGTCGCATTTTACGATGACGTCCCTATGCTGCCGGTACTGGCGGTTTTTATTACGCTGGCGCTGCTGTATCGATTGATTATGTGGCTGATGGGGCATAGCGAAAAACTTGAGGATCTGCTGGAAGGCAAGCCGATTATTGTTGTGGAAAACGGCGAGCTGGCATGGGAGAAACTGCAGGCGGAAAACATGACCGAATTTGAATTTTTTATGGAGCTGAGAATCAGCGGGGTTGAACAACTGGGACAGGTGCGGCTGGCTATTCTGGAAACCAACGGCCAGATCAGCCTCTATTTCTACGAGGATGAAGATGTTAAAGCCGGACTCTCCATTCTTCCTTCCCGCTTTACCGATCGTTTTACCACTATTCCCCGGGACGACCATTATGCCTGCGTTCGCTGTAGCGCAATCCTTACGCTACGCGCCGGGGATAAACAATTATGCCCTCGCTGCGCAAATGCAGAATGGTCGAAGGTCAGCCGGGCAAAAAGAGTCACTTGACAGCAATTATGTCGGTTTTATGACGTCAAGCTGGCAGATTCTTTTGTGTGAGCGAGGCCGCATTTCCCCGACGCTCAGTTTTAGCCATTGCGGTGCGTGTCACTGAATGATAAAACCGATAGCCACAGGAATAACTTATGCCCGCGACGGTTCGCGGGTAAATAACATAGCAAGTGGTGAGGGGAAATGGCTCAGGTCTATAACTTCAGTTCAGGCCCGGCAATGCTGCCGGCGGAAGTACTCAAACTGGCGCAAAAGGAACTGTGCGACTGGAACGGTTTGGGAACGTCGGTGATGGAAATCAGCCACCGTGGCAAAGAGTTCATTAAGGTGGCTGAAGAGGCGGAACAGGATTTTCGCTCCCTGCTCAATATTCCTTCCAATTATAAAGTTTTATTCTGCCACGGCGGCGGTCGCGGACAGTTTGCCGGTATCCCGCTGAACCTGCTTGGCGATAAAACCGTTGCCGACTACGTCGATGCCGGCTACTGGGCGGCCAGCGCGGTAAAAGAAGCGCATAAATACTGCACGCCGAACGTGATCGACGCCAAAATTACCGTTGACGGCCTGCGCGCGGTTAAACCGATGAGCGAATGGCAGCTGACTCCGGGCGCTGCCTACCTGCACTACTGTCCGAACGAAACCATTGACGGTATTGCCATTGAAGAAGCGCCAAACTTTGGCGACGATGTGGTCGTCACGGCGGATTTGTCATCGACGATTTTATCCCGTGAAATTGACGTTAGCCGCTATGGCGTGATCTACGCCGGCGCGCAGAAAAACATCGGCCCTGCTGGTCTGACGCTGATTATTGTGCGCGAAGATCTGCTGGGTAAAGCCAGTGTAGCCTGCCCATCGATTCTGGATTACTCCATTCTGTCCGCCAATGACTCCATGTTTAACACGCCGCCGACATTTGCCTGGTACCTGTCAGGTCTGGTGTTTAAATGGCTGAAAGAGCAGGGCGGGGTTGCCGCTATGGATAAAATCAACCAGCAGAAAGCCGACCTGCTCTATAGCACCATCGATAACAGCGCTTTCTATCGCAACGATGTCGCTGCGGCGAACCGCTCGCGCATGAACGTGCCGTTCCAGCTGGCGGACAGCGCGCTTGATAAACTGTTCCTCGAAGAGTCCTTTGCCGCCGGTCTGCATGCGCTGAAGGGCCACCGCGTCGTGGGCGGCATGCGTGCTTCCATCTATAACGCCATGCCGCTGGCGGGCGTGAAGGCGCTGACCGACTTTATGCAGGACTTCGAACGCCGTCACGGTTAATCGCTGTCGTGTTTTTCATCCCCGTAGCCGCTCTGCGGGGTTTTTATTCTGTTTGTTTGAGAGTTGAGTTTAATGGAATCCCTGACGTTACAACCCATCGCACGCGTAGATGGCACGATTAACCTGCCCGGGTCCAAGAGTGTTTCTAACCGTGCCTTGCTGCTGGCGGCTTTGGCCCGGGGCACTACGGTGCTGACCAACCTGCTGGATAGCGACGATGTACGCCACATGCTGAATGCCCTGAGCGCGCTGGGAGTTCATTATACCCTGTCTTCCGATCGTACTCGCTGTGAAGTCACCGGCAACGGCGGCCCTCTGCAGGCGGCTGAAGCACTAGAACTGTTCCTCGGTAATGCTGGAACGGCGATGCGTCCGCTGGCGGCTGCGTTATGTTTAGGCCGTAACGATATTGTGCTGACCGGCGAACCGCGAATGAAAGAGCGGCCGATTGGCCACCTGGTTGACGCGCTGCGTCAGGGCGGAGCGCAGATTGATTACCTGGAGCAGGAAAACTACCCGCCGCTGCGCCTGCGCGGCGGTTTCAGCGGCGGCCAGGTTGAAGTGGACGGCAGCGTTTCCAGCCAGTTTCTGACCGCGCTGCTGATGGCGGCTCCGCTGGCGCCGCAGGATACCGCGATCGTGATTAAAGGCGATCTGGTTTCCAAACCTTATATCGATATCACGCTGCACCTGATGAAAACCTTTGGAGTTGAGGTTGAAAACCAGTCTTATCAGCGCTTTATCGTGCGCGGCAATCAACACTACCTCGCGCCGGGCGACTATCTGGTGGAAGGCGATGCCTCCTCGGCATCCTACTTCCTCGCCGCTGGCGCGATCAAAGGCGGTACGGTGAAGGTCACCGGTATTGGCCGCAACAGCGTACAGGGTGATATCCGTTTTGCCGATGTGCTGGAAAAAATGGGCGCAACCGTTACCTGGGGCGATGACTTTATTGCCTGCACCCATGGTGAACTGAACGCCATCGATATGGATATGAATCATATTCCGGACGCGGCGATGACGATCGCCACGGCAGCCCTGTTTGCGAAAGGCACCACGACTCTGCGCAACATCTATAACTGGCGGGTCAAAGAGACCGACCGTCTGTTTGCTATGGCCACGGAGCTGCGTAAAGTGGGAGCAGAGGTTGAAGAGGGGGAGGATTACATCCGCATTACTCCACCTGCGAAGCTTCAGTTTGCTGAGATCGGCACCTGGAACGACCACCGTATGGCAATGTGCTTCTCGCTGGTGGCACTTTCCGATACGCCGGTCACCATCCTTGACCCGAAATGTACGGCGAAAACGTTCCCGGACTACTTCGAGCAGCTGGCGCGAATTAGTACGCCGGCCTGAATGACGTGAGTTTAAGGTAAAAACGCCGACCATCGTGTCGGCGTTTTTTTATGTCTGCTTGTCGGGCGGGAAACTAAATGCTAGCCTTGACTGCTTGTAAATGCAGGATTTATAAGCATTTAATATGAAAATCAATGGATGATTGATATGAGAAATACAAAAGTAATGCTGGCTTTAGTGGTTTCCGCCACGTTGTTGGCAGGTTGTAAAAATATGCAGGGGATGGACACCAACGCCCTCGTAAGTTCAGGGATGACGGCCTACAAAGCGGCAACGCTTTCTGACGCTGAAGTCAAAGCGCTTTCCGACGATGCTTGTAAGCAAATGGATAGCGAAAATAAACAGGCCGGCGCTTCAAGTAAGTACACCAAACGTCTGAATAAAATTGCCAAAGCGCTTGGAAATAACATCAACGGTACCCCGGTAAACTATAAGGTTTATATGACGTCAGATGTCAATGCCTGGGCAATGGCCAACGGCTGCGTGCGCGTCTATAGCGGCCTGATGGACATGATGACCGATAATGAAGTTGAAGCTGTACTGGGCCATGAACTGGGTCACGTCGCGCTGGGCCACTCGCGTAAAGCGATGCAAACCGCGTATGCAACCGTCGCCGCGCGTGATGCCATTTCGGCAACCGGCGGAGCGGCTGCAAGTCTGTCAAAATCCCAGTTGGGCGACATTGGCGAGGGGATGATCAACTCAGCCTTCTCTCGTTCGCAGGAGTCGGACGCCGATGATTTCTCTTACGATTTGCTGAAGAAGCGCAAAATCAGCACCCAAGGCTTGGTGGGAAGCTTCGAAAAACTGGCCAGTCTTGACGCCGGGCGTAGCAAATCTCTGTTCGATTCACACCCACCTTCAACAGAACGCGCGCAGCATATTCGCGACCGTATCGCCGCAGATAAACAGTAAAACGACATCATCTTCCGGGCTGTTGCTCTGACAGCCCGCTATAATTGCACAATTCTTCCGCAGGAGATTTCCTGTTATCCGTAATTTACAAGCAATGCTCACTTTCTGTCGTAGAGATGCGTATAATGCGCGGCGTTTATATATTGATGCGCCCTGCTGAAGGAGAAAAAGATGACGGCAACAGTTCCGGTAATCACCATTGATGGGCCTGGCGGTGCGGGCAAAGGCACCTTATGCAAGGCAATGGCAGAAACGCTGGGCTGGCATCTGCTCGATTCTGGGGCGATTTATCGCGTGCTTGCTCTCGCGGCCCTACATCATCATGTGGATGTTGAATCCGAAGAGGCGCTGGTGCCGCTGGCTGCGCACCTGGATGTGCGTTTTGTCTCTACTGACGGTAGCCTGGAAGTGGTTCTGGAGGGGGAGGATGTTAGCGCTGAAATTCGCACTCAGGATGTTGCCAACACGGCATCTAAAGTGGCTGCTTTTCCTCGCGTGCGTGAAGCATTGCTCCGCCGCCAGCGAGCCTTTCGCGAATTGCCGGGCCTGATCGCCGACGGACGCGATATGGGCACCGTCGTATTCCCTGATGCGCCGGTGAAAATTTTCCTTGACGCTTCCGCGGAAGAGCGTGCTCATCGCCGCATGCTCCAGTTGCAGGAAAAGGGCTTTAGTGTTAACTTTGATCGCCTTTTATCCGAGATAAAAGAGCGCGACGATCGCGATCGCAATCGTACAGTCGCGCCGCTGATCCCGGCTGCCGATGCCTTAGTTCTTGATTCAACAGAACTAAAGATTGAGCAAGTGATTGAAAAAGCGTTACAATATGCGCGCGAAAAACTGGCTTCCGCTTAATCGTCTTATCGAAAAAGCACAAGAGCCTCCGAATTTTAGCAGTACCCCCGCAGCAATGGAGTGTTAGCGGGTATGTTAAACAACCCCATCCGGCATGGAGCCAGGTGGACGTTAAATATGAAACCTGAAGATTAAACATGACTGAATCTTTTGCTCAACTATTTGAAGAATCCTTAAAAACAATCGAAACCCGTCCGGGTTCCATCGTTCGTGGTGTTGTTGTTGCTATCGACAAAGACGTAGTACTGGTTGACGCCGGTCTGAAATCTGAGTCTGCCATTCCGGCAGAGCAGTTCAAAAACGCCCAGGGCGAGCTGGAAATCCAGGTTGGTGACGAAGTTGACGTTGCTCTGGATGCAGTAGAAGACGGCTTCGGTGAAACCCTGCTGTCCCGTGAGAAAGCTAAACGTCACGAAGCTTGGATCACGCTGGAAAAAGCTTACGAAGACGCTGAAACTGTAGTCGGTATTATCAACGGCAAAGTTAAAGGTGGCTTCACTGTTGAGCTGAATGGTATTCGTGCGTTCCTGCCGGGCTCCCTGGTAGACGTTCGTCCGGTGCGCGACACGCTGCACCTGGAAGGCAAAGAGCTTGAATTCAAAGTCATCAAGCTGGACCAGAAACGTAACAACGTTGTTGTTTCTCGTCGTGCCGTTATCGAATCCGAAAACAGCGCAGAGCGCGATCAGCTGCTGGAAAACCTGCAGGAAGGCATGGAAGTTAAAGGTATCGTTAAGAACCTCACTGACTACGGTGCATTCGTTGATCTGGGCGGCGTTGACGGCCTGCTGCACATTACCGATATGGCATGGAAACGCGTTAAGCATCCGAGCGAAATCGTAAACGTTGGCGACGAAATCACTGTTAAAGTGCTGAAGTTCGACCGCGAACGTACTCGTGTATCTCTGGGCCTGAAACAGCTGGGCGAAGATCCGTGGGTAGCTATCGCTAAACGTTATCCGGAAGGTACCAAACTGACCGGTCGCGTGACCAACCTGACCGACTACGGCTGCTTCGTTGAAATCGAAGAAGGCGTTGAAGGCCTGGTTCACGTTTCCGAAATGGACTGGACCAACAAAAACATCCACCCGTCCAAAGTTGTTAACGTTGGCGATGTAGTGGAAGTTATGGTTCTGGATATCGACGAAGAACGTCGTCGTATCTCCCTGGGCCTGAAGCAGTGCAAAAACAACCCATGGCAGCAGTTCGCGGAAACCCACAACAAGGGTGACCGTGTTGAAGGTAAAATCAAGTCTATCACTGACTTCGGTATCTTCATCGGCCTGGACGGCGGCATCGACGGCCTGGTTCACCTGTCTGACATCTCCTGGAACGTTGCAGGCGAAGAAGCAGTTCGTGAATACAAAAAAGGCGACGAAATCGCAGCAGTTGTTCTGCAGGTTGACGCAGAGCGTGAGCGTATCTCTCTGGGCGTTAAACAGCTCGCAGAAGATCCGTTCAACAACTGGGTTGCACTGAACAAGAAAGGCGCAATCGTAAACGGTAAAGTGACTGCAGTTGACGCTAAAGGCGCAACCGTAGAGCTGGCTGACGGCGTTGAAGGTTACCTGCGCGCTTCTGAAGCTTCCCGTGACCGCGTTGAAGATGCAACTCTGGTTCTGAGCGTTGGCGACGACGTTGAAGCTAAATTCACCGGCGTTGATCGTAAAAACCGCGCAATCAGCCTGTCTGTTCGTGCGAAAGACGAAGCTGACGAGAAAGATGCAATCGCAACTGTTAACAAACAGGAAGATGCAAACTTCTCTAACAACGCAATGGCTGAAGCTTTCAAAGCAGCTAAAGGCGAGTAATCTTAGTCTTTCGGGTTACAACAACCTGAATTACGACGAGTTTACTTGACAGATTGCGGGATTCGTCCTGTAATCAAGCACAAAGGGCGGCTACGGCCGCCCTTGTTTAAGCTGTTAGCTAATTTTGCCTTGAAGGAAACCGGAGGAATAATGACCAAGTCAGAATTGATAGAAAGACTTGCCAGCCAGCAATCTCACATTCCTGCGAAAGCAGTGGAAGATGCTGTTAAAGAAATGCTGGAGCATATGGCCTCAACGCTTGCTCAAGGCGAGCGCATTGAAATCCGCGGTTTCGGCAGCTTCTCTCTGCATTATCGAGCACCCCGCACCGGGCGTAACCCAAAAACTGGCGATAAAGTTGAACTGGAAGGTAAATACGTTCCGCACTTTAAGCCGGGCAAAGAATTACGCGACCGCGCCAATATTTACGAAGAGTAAGTTTCGCCGATCGGCGACAACATACTTAAACGTTAAAAAAGCACCCTCGGGTGCTTTTTTTATGACTTTTAATCTCTCTTTGAAGCTACCTCGCAAAACGCAGGTTCTGTTGCACCAGAAAAGTAAATTCTCTGGATAGCGCGATGCAGTTTCTCTCCGTCCTCAGAGACAGCCTGCCTGTTTAGCGTAACACTCCCTCTGACAGGGAGGTGCTCATGCGTTTACCACAACTTGCGGGCTGCGTGATTATCGGTATCCTGCCGCTACTCTGGTTGCCCGTTCTGCCCGGGCGGTGGGTTACCTGGGGGTTAATGGTCCTGGCGCTACTCATTGCGCAATGTCGGCGCAGACCTGCGCAATACGCGGCATTGATAACGCTGTTTTTTGTCTGGGGAGTGCTCAGCGCTCGCCAGACGCTATGGCCGACAGAGAGGTTAACGGACAGGAATCAGCGGGTTGAAGTTGAGCTGACCGCAACGGACGGGCAGACAACGCATCAGGGCAAAATTATTCGTCTGGATGGGCGTCGGCTGTTTCCTGCTCCGGGGATTAGCCTCTACGGCAACTATCTGCCAGAAACGCCCTGCGCAGGCCAGGTTTGGGCCATGACGCTGCGGGCGCGTCCAGTCCACGGTCAGCTCAACGATGGCGGTTTCGATAGCCAACGCTATGCATTAGCGCAGCATCGTCCGTTAACCGGGCGCTTTATCACGGCTGAAATCCGGGAGCGAAACTGCAGTTTGCGAGCGCGTTATCTGGCTTCGCTGAATCACACGCTGGCCGCGTTGCCGTGGCAATCGGTGATGCTAGGGTTAGGCATGGGGGAGCGTCTGGCGATACCTCGCGAGATAAAATCCCTGATGCAGGAAACCGGCATATCGCACCTGATGGCGATTTCTGGCTTACATATCGCGCTGGGGGCTTCTCTGGGCTGGTTGCTGCTCAGGGGCGCGCAATTCTTTCTCCCGTGCCGCTGGCTTGGCTGGCGGGCGCCGCTGCTTATGGGCCTGGCGAGCGCGATATTTTACGCTGGGCTAACCGGCATGCAGCCGCCGGCGCTGCGCACCTGCGTCGCGCTGGCGGCGGGGGGCGCGCTGAGGCTATCCGGAAAACGCTGGTCGCCATGGCAGCTATGGGTCTGCTGCATTGGCGCAATACTGTTTGCCGATCCGCTGGCAATGTTATCCGAAAGCCTGTGGCTATCAGCGTTCGCCGTAGCGGCGCTTATTTTCTGGTATCAACTGGCGCCGATGCCGGCCGGCAAAAAGAACTGGCTACTGCGTCAAAGCCTTGCGTTATGCCACCTGCAGATCGGATTGATGTTCCTGCTCGCTCCTCTACAGATCGCTCTGTTTCACGGTATAAGCTTAACGTCCGTGGTCGCCAACTTTATCGCCGTGCCTCTGGTGACCTTTGTCGTCGTCCCGTTGATCCTGGCAGCCATGTTTTTACACCTCTGCGCGCCGTCTATCATTGAGATGGCGGTCTGGCAATCAGCGGACAGGATCCTGGCTATCTTATTCTGGTTATTACGCCAGCTGCCGTCCGGCTGGCTGGGGCTTGACGCTCGCTGGCTTGGGATAAGCATAGTGCCGTGGCTGGCGCTGATCGTCTGGCGCTTTCACGCCTGGCGGACGGCGCCCGCATTTTGCTTGACCTGCCTCGTGCTGCTGAGCAGGCCGTTCTGGCGAAGCGCCTCAGTTGACGAATGGCGAGCCACTATGCTGGACGTAGGGCAGGGGCTGGCGGTGGTCATTGAACGTCAGGGCGCGGCGTTTCTCTATGACACCGGGCTTGCCTGGCCTGATGGCGACAGCGGCCAGCAGATTATTATCCCGTGGCTACGCTGGCACCATTTGCAGCTGGAGGGGATCGTTCTCAGCCACGAGCATCTCGATCACCGCGGTGGGCTCAACTCAGTGTTAAAAGCATGGCCGCAGACAGCGGTGCGCAGCCCGCTGGGCTGGGCTGGTCATTTAGCGTGCCGACGCGGAGAAACCTGGCAGTGGCGAGGCTTAACCTTTCGCGCGCTTTGGCCGCTGCCTGGGGCGACAAAAGCGGGAAATAATCGCTCTTGCGTGGTGCGAATTGACGATGGGCAGTACAGTATTCTGCTGACCGGGGATATTGAAACGCCGGCGGAGCTGGCGATGATTAGCCACTACTGGCAGCATCTTGCGTCTACACTTATCCAGGTTCCGCACCACGGCAGTAATACCTCGTCAGGGATAGCCCTGCTGCGGAGCGTTGGCGGCAAGGCGGCGCTTGCTTCCGCTTCTCGCTATAACGCCTGGCGTATGCCATCAGCGAAAGTGATTCAGCGCTACCGGAATCAGCGTTATCAATGGTTCGATACGCCGCATCAGGGGCAAATTACGGTCGTTTTTTCCCCGGACGGCTGGCAAATCCATGGCTTACGGGATCAAGTTTTACCTCGTTGGTATCATCAGTGGTTTGGCGGGAAGGCGTAGAACGGGTAGAATATGCGGCTATTTCAACACAAGCTGGTTTATTGAATGCAGAACGATAAAGATCTCTCCACGTGGCAGACCTTCCGCCGACTCTGGCCGATTATAGCGCCGTTTAAACCCGGGCTAATCGTTGCAGCGGTAGCGTTAGTGCTTAACGCGGCTAGTGATACCTTCATGCTATCGCTTCTTAAACCGTTATTGGATGATGGTTTTGGTAAAACGGATCGCTCCGTGCTGATATGGATGCCGCTGGTGGTGATCGGGTTAATGATTCTGCGCGGCATTACCAGCTACGTTTCAAGCTACTGTATCTCCTGGGTGTCCGGCAAAGTCGTGATGACGATGCGCCGTCGTTTATTCAGCCATATGATGGGGATGCCGGTTGCCTTCTTTGACAAACAGTCCACCGGGACGCTGTTATCGCGTATTACCTATGATTCTGAGCAGGTCGCGTCCTCTTCCTCCAGCGCGCTGATTACCGTTGTGCGTGAAGGCGCATCGATTATTGGCCTGTTCGTTATGATGTTCTACTACAGCTGGCAACTGTCAGTGATTCTGATCGTGCTGGCGCCGATCGTGTCTATTGCTATTCGCGTGGTCTCGAAGCGTTTTCGTAATATCAGCAAGAATATGCAGAACACCATGGGACAGGTGACGACCAGCGCAGAGCAGATGCTGAAAGGGCACAAAGAAGTGCTGATGTTTGGCGGCCAGGCCGTCGAAACCAAACGTTTTGATAAAGTCAGCAATAAGATGCGTCTGCAGGGGATGAAAATGGTCTCCGCGTCGTCAATTTCTGATCCGATTATCCAGCTGATCGCCTCTCTGGCTCTGGCTTTCGTGCTCTATGCTGCCAGCTTCCCGAGCGTGATGGAGACGCTGACGGCCGGGACCATCACCGTTGTTTTCTCCTCGATGATCGCGCTGATGCGCCCGCTGAAATCGCTGACTAACGTCAACGCGCAGTTCCAGCGCGGGATGGCCGCCTGTCAGACCCTTTTCGCCATTCTTGATTCCGAGCAGGAGAAGGATGAAGGCACGCGGGTTATCGAACGCGCGAAGGGCAACCTCGAATTTAAAAACGTCACCTTCAGATACCCAGGACGCGAAGTCGCCGCCCTGCGCAATATCGACCTGAATATTCCGGAAGGGAAAACCGTGGCGCTGGTCGGGCGCTCGGGCTCGGGTAAGTCGACCATCGCCAGCCTTATTACGCGTTTCTACGATGTTGATGATGGACAGATCTTGCTGGACGGCCACGACCTGCGTGAATACACCCTGAGCTCCCTGCGCGATCAGGTTGCGCTGGTGTCGCAAAACGTCCATCTCTTTAACGATACCGTAGCGAACAACATCGCCTATGCGCGTACCGAAGAGTACAGCCGCGAGCAGATTGAAGAGGCGGCGCGTATGGCTTATGCCATGGACTTTATCAACAAAATGGACAATGGCCTGGATACGATTATCGGTGAAAACGGCGTGATGCTTTCCGGCGGCCAGCGTCAGCGTATCGCAATCGCTCGCGCCCTGCTGCGTAACAGCCCGATCCTGATCCTCGACGAAGCCACATCGGCGCTGGATACCGAATCCGAACGCGCGATTCAGGCCGCGCTGGACGAACTGCAGAAAAACCGCACTTCGCTGGTTATTGCCCACCGTCTGTCGACGATTGAGCAGGCTGATGAGATCGTGGTGGTGGAAGATGGTCAGATCGTTGAGCGCGGCAGCCATACCGATCTGCTTGAGCACAAGGGCGTCTACGCTCAGCTGCATAAGATGCAGTTCGGCGCATGATTGCTCGTATCTGGTCCGGTGAGTCGCCCTTATGGCGGCTGCTGCTTCCGCTCTCCTGGCTCTATGGCCTGGTGAGCGGGTTGATACGGCTTAGCTATAAACTGGGCTGGCGAAAAGCCTGGCGAGCGCCGGTGCCGGTCGTGGTGGTGGGTAACCTGACCGCAGGCGGCAATGGTAAAACGCCGGTTGTCGTCTGGCTGGTGGAACAGCTCCAGCAGCGCGGTATTCGCGTTGGTGTCGTTTCACGCGGCTACGGCGGTAAAGCAGCGAGCTATCCGCTGCTGCTTAATCCGGATACCCGCACCGGGGAAGCGGGGGATGAGCCGGTACTGATTTACCAACGTACCGGCGCGCCGGTTGCCGTCTCGCCGGTACGCAGCGATGCGGTACAGGCCCTGCTTGCCGCCAAGGATCTTCAGCTTATCGTCACTGATGATGGCCTGCAGCACTATAAGCTGGCGCGCGACAAAGAAATTGTGGTGATTGACGGCGTGCGCCGTTTTGGCAACGGCTGGTGGCTGCCCGCCGGGCCTATGCGTGAGCGCGCTTCGCGTTTACGCAGCGTGGATGCGGTTATTGTTAACGGGGGCCTCGCCCGCCCGGGAGAAATTCCGATGCAGCTTCGCCCCGGACTGGCGGTGAATCTGCTGACCGGTGAACGCCGGGATGTCGCGGCGTTTGACAATGTGGTGGCGATGGCCGGAATCGGCCACCCTCCGCGTTTCTTCGCCACTCTTGAAAGCTGCGGCGTACAGCCAGTCAAAACCGTTGCCCTGGCCGATCATCAGGCATTGACGCAGAGCGCTGTCGCCGCCCTGGCGACAGCGCGGCAAACTCTGCTGATGACCGAAAAAGACGCGGTGAAGTGCCGCGAGTTTGCGCAGGCAAACTGGTGGTATCTCCCGGTCGACGCGATAATGACTGATGAACGCGCGCAGCGGTTGCTCACTGACTTAATTACGCTGGCGCAACGCTGATTTTGTCCGTCACCGCTTGCGCCTGAACCCTTAACGGAGTAGCTGCATGCCGGTATTGTCCCTCTCGCTTAAAGATGCCCGCCATCTCCACCTCGCCGCGCAGGGGCTGCTGAAAAAGCCCCGTCGTCGCGCCAGGCCCGAGGACATTCTACAGACCATCAGGCAGATGTCCCTGCTGCAAATCGATACCATCAACGTGGTTGCCCGCAGTCCTTACCTGGTGCTTTTTAGCCGCCTTGGCCGCTATCCTCAGGGCTGGCTGGACGAGGCGCTCCGCGCCGGCGAGCTGATGGAGTACTGGGCGCACGAAGCCTGTTTTTTACCGCGCAGCGACTTTTCGCTGGTGCGTCACCGCATGTTGGCGCCGGATAAAATGGGCTGGAAATATCACAAAGCGTGGATGACCGAGCACGCCGCAGGCATTCAGGAGCTGCTGGCCCATATTGCTGAAAATGGCCCGGTGCGCTCGGCCGACTTCGAGCATCCGCGCAAAGGCGCCAGCGGCTGGTGGGAGTGGAAACCGCATAAACGCCATCTTGAAGGTTTATTTACCGCCGGTGAAGTGATGGTTATCGAGCGGCGTAATTTTCAGCGCGTTTACGACCTGACCCATCGGGTGATGCCGAACTGGGACGATGCGCGAGATGGGCTCTCTCAGGAGCAGGCTGAAGCCATTATGTTACGCAATAGCGCTCGTAGCCTGGGGATTTTTCGCGCGCAGTGGCTGGCGGATTATTATCGTCTGCGTCAGCCCCCGCTGCCGCTGCTGCTGGCGAGTTGGCAGGATGAGGGGCTGGTGGTGCCGGTTAACGTTGAGACGCTGGGCGAAATGTGGCTTCACCGTGATGCCCTGACGCTGCTGGAGTCCTCTCCCGGCGGCAGGCTCGCCGCCAGCCACAGCGCCGTGCTCTCGCCTTTCGATCCGGTCGTATGGGATCGCAAACGAGCGGAACAGCTGTTTAGCTTTACCTACCGCCTGGAGTGCTACACCCCCGCGCCGAAACGGCAGTACGGCTATTTTGTGTTACCGCTGCTGCACCAGGGGAGACTGGTTGGCAGAATGGACAGCAAAATGCACCGTAAAACCGGCGTGCTGGAAATTATCGCCCTGTGGCTGGAAGAGGGGGTAAAGGTGACGTCCGGGCTGGAGAGCGGGCTAAAACGCGCCATTGATGATTTTGCCCTCTGGCAGGGTGCCGCGCGAGTGACCTGCGGACGGCTACCTCCGGCGCTTTTTGCCGGCCTGCAGCAGGGTTGGGAAATTGACGCCGCCTGAGCCCACGTGTGATATGCTGCTGAAGAATCTATTCGGTCCATCTGGAGGAATCATGGATCACCGTTTACTTGAAATTATCGCCTGTCCGGTTTGTAACGGTAAGCTGTATTACAGCCAGGATAAGCAAGAACTGATCTGCAAACTTGATCGCCTGGCTTTTCCGCTGCGTGAAGGCATTCCCGTACTGCTGGAAACCGAAGCGCGCCCGCTTCCTGTAGAAGAGAGCCAGTCATGAGTTTCGTGGTTATCATCCCCGCGCGCTTTGCTTCTACCCGCCTGCCAGGGAAACCGCTCCAGGATATCAACGGCAAGCCGATGATTGTCCACGTTCTGGAACGCGCGCGCGAATCCGGTGCCGAGCGTATCATCGTTGCTACCGACCATCCGGACGTGGCCCATGCGGTGGAAGCCGCCGGTGGCGAAGTCTGCATGACGCGTGAAGATCATCAATCTGGTACCGAACGCCTTGCCGAAGTGGTCGAAAAATGCGCCTTCAGCGATGACACCATCATCGTTAACATTCAGGGCGACGAGCCGATGATCCCGCCAGCCATCGTGCGGCAGGTGGCCGAAAATCTGGCGGCAAGCACGAGCGGTATGGCGACCTTAGCGGTGCCAATCCACGATGCGGAAGAAGCGTTTAATCCGAATGCGGTGAAGGTCGTGATGGATGCTGAGGGCTATGCGCTCTACTTCTCACGCGCCACCATTCCGTGGGATCGCGATCGTTTCGCCAAATCCCGCGAGGCTGTTGGCGATTCGCTGCTGCGCCATATTGGGATTTATGGCTATCGCGCCGGATTTATCCGCCGCTATGTTAGCTGGGCACCGAGCCCGCTGGAGCAAATAGAGATGCTCGAGCAGCTGCGCGTGCTGTGGTACGGCGAGAAAATCCATGTCGCGGTGGCGGAAGTGGTTCCCGGTACGGGTGTCGATACACCGGAAGATCTGGAGCGCGTTCGCGCGGAGCTGCGTTAATCCCTCCGTCCCCTCCGCCAGGAGGGGATATCCCCAGGCCGTTATTCCATACTTTTTTACGTCAATTTTGATCTCACCCGATGACAACCCCGGCGCAGGCGCTCATTATGAAACCGGTAGTATTCATAGGGGTAATCAGAAATGGAACAGTTGCGTACCGAGCTGAGCCACCTGCTGGGTGAAAAACTAAGCCGCGTGGAGTGCGTCAGCGAGAAACCCTCGTCGGCGCTGTGGTCGCTATATGATGCACAGGGAAACCCAATGCCGCTGCTGGCGCGCAGCTTTACGACGCCGGGGGTGGCGCGCCAGCTGGCGTGGAAAATATCGACCCTCGCGCGAAGCGGCACCGTGCGTATGCCGGTTGTCTACGGCGTAATGACGCATGAAGAGCATCCCGGCCCCGATGTTCTGCTGATCGAACGGCTGCGCGGCGTCTCGGTTGAAGCCCCCGCCCGCACGCCGGAGCGCTGGGAGCAGCTGCAGGAGCAGATCGTTGAAGCGCTGCTGGCCTGGCACCGCCAGGACAGCGGCGGCTGCGTCGGGATGGTCGATAGTACTCAGGAAAACCTCTGGCCGTACTGGTATCGCCAGCGCGTGGAGGTGCTATGGAGCACGCTGAATCTTTATCATGATACCGGCCTGACGATGCAGGATAAACGCATTCTGTTCCGCACCCGCGAATGCCTTATGGATTTGTTTAAAGATTTCAATGATAACTGCGTGCTGGTACACGGTCGCTTCACGCTGCGCAGCATGCTTAAAGATCCGCGCAGCGATCAGCTGCTGGCGATGGTCGGGCCGGGTATGATGCTCTGGGCGCCGCGGGAATATGAGCTATTCCGTCTGGCCGATAGCGGTCAGGAGGAGGAGCTGCTGTGGCACTATCTCCGGCGGGCGCCGGTGGCGGAAGCGTTTCTCTGGCGGCGCTGGCTGTATCTGCTGTGGGACGAAGTGGATAATCTGGTGAATACCGGGCGCTTTGACCGCACCCGGTTTGATCTGGCGGCTAAATCAATCCTGCCCTGGATCGCCTGAGGATCCTTTCAGCCATTGCCAGATGCGGCCTAGCGTTTCGTAATCCACCCGATCGCTATGCATGAGCCAAACGGGCGAAGGAATTGCTCGCTCCCATGGGTTGAGCGGTGACTCAATCGCCAACTGGTTGGCCGGCGCGGGCAGGGGGGTTAGCCCGGCGCGGCGAAAGAAAATCATCGCCCGCGGCAGATGCGAGGCGGAGGTAACCAGCAGGAACGGCGCATCGCCTATCGCCTCCTTCACCGCAGCGGCTTCTTCTTCGGTGTCTTTGGGTTTATCCAGAACGATGATTTCGCTGCGCGGTATCCCCAGACTCTCGGCAACTCTGGCCCCGGCTTCCGCCGTGCTGACTGGATTCGTTTTTGCCGCGGCGCCGGTAAAAATGAGTTTCGAGCCCGGGTTTTCATACCACAGGCGGATCCCCTCCGTCAGCCGCGGCAGGCTGTTGTTGATGAGATTTGAGCTGGGGGCCCAGTTCGGATTCCAGGTGTAGCCGCCGCCAAGCACGACGACATACTGCACGCGCTTTTCATCTCTCCACGTCGGGTATTTATCTTCAATCGGCTTTAGCAGGCTATCGGCTACGGGTTGCAGGCTCAACAGCAGTAACAGTAGCCAGCCGAGGCTGACGCAGAGCTTGCCGGTGCGCTGGAAACGGCTAAACCACAGCAGTGCGATCCCGAGCGCAATCAGCAACAGCAGCAGGGGAAGCGGCAGCATCATGCCGCCTAAAACCTTTTTCAGCGTAAAAAGCATGCCGTACGGTTCCTTTTTTAACCATCTAACTAAAGATATACCCGGATCTTACAACAGATCGCTTCATTCTCCGCGCGGGTATGACAAAATAGCGGCTTTGTGTTGGCGTGTGGAGTCACCCGTGCAGGATCGTAATTTCGATGATATTGCTGAAAAGTTTTCGCGCAATATATATGGCACCACCAAAGGCCAGCTGCGGCAGGCGATCCTCTGGCAGGATCTGCAACCGCTGCTGAACCAGCTGGGGCCTGGGCCATTGCGAGTTCTTGACGCGGGCGGCGGCGAGGGACAGACGGCGATCAAAGTGGCGGAAATGGGCCATCACGTCACGTTATGCGATCTTTCCGGTGAAATGGTGGCTCGCGCCAGGCAGGCGGCTGCCGATAAAGGTGTGATCGACAACATGCATTTTGTACAATGCGCGGCTCAGGATATTGAGCAGCATTTGGAAAGTCCGGTCGATCTGATACTGTTTCATGCGGTGCTGGAATGGGTAGCCGAACCTCAGGCGATGTTGCGTACGCTGTGGGCGATGCTGCGTCCCGGCGGCGCGTTGTCGCTGATGTTCTACAATGCTAACGGTCTGTTGATGCACAATATGGTCGCCGGAAATCTCGACTATGTGCAAATCGGCATGCCGAAAAAGAAAAAACGCACGCTGTCGCCGGACTATCCGCGCGATCCGCAGCAGGTTTACGGCTGGCTGGAAGAGATTGGCTGGCAGATTACCGGTAAGACAGGCGTACGGGTGTTTCATGATTATCTGCGTGAAAAACACCAACAGCACGACAAATTTGCGGCGCTGCTGGAGCTGGAAACGCGCTACTGTCGCCAGGAGCCGTATATTAGCTTAGGCCGTTATATTCACGTCACCGCGCTTAAGCCGCAGATGCAAGGATAAACTATGAGTGAATTTTCCCAGACAGTCCCCGAACTGGTTGCCTGGGCCAGGAAAAATGATTTTTCTATTTCGCTGCCGGTCGACAGACTCTCTTTTCTGCTGGCGATCGCCACGCTGAACGGCGAGCGGATGGAAGGGGAAATGACCGAGGGAGAACTGGTGGACGCGTTCCGCCACGTGAGTGATGCGTTTGAGCAGACCAGCGAAACCATCAGCCAGCGCGCCAATAATGCCATTAACGATATGGTGCGCCAGCGTCTGCTGAACCGCTTTACCAGCGAAATCACCGAGGGTAATGCTATTTATCGCCTGACGCCGCTGGGCATCGGGATCACCGACTACTATATTCGCCAGCGTGAGTTCTCCACCTTGCGCCTGTCGATGCAGCTCTCCATCGTTGCCGGCGAACTCAAGCGCGCCGCCGACTCGGCAGAAGAGGGCGGCGATGAGTTCCACTGGCATCGTAACGTTTTCGCCCCGCTGAAGTACTCGGTAGCGGAAATTTTTGACAGCATCGACCTGACTCAGCGGATCATGGATGAACAGCAGCAGTTGGTGAAAGATGATATTGCCCAACTGCTGAACAAGGACTGGCGAGCGGCGATCTCCAGCTGTGAGCTGCTGCTGTCGGAAACCTCCGGCACCCTGCGCGAACTGCAGGATACGCTGGACGCGGCGGGCGATAAGCTGCAGGCAAACCTGCTGCGTATCCAGGATTCGACCATGGCGCGTGACGATTTGAATTTTATCGATCGTCTGGTGTTCGATCTGCAAAGCAAGCTGGACCGCATCGTCAGCTGGGGCCAGCAGGCGATTGACCTGTGGATCGGCTACGATCGCCACGTGCATAAATTTATCCGTACCGCCATCGATATGGATAAAAACCGTGTCTTCGCGCAGCGTCTGCGTCAGTCGGTGCAAACCTACTTCGACGCTCCGTGGGCGCTCACCCACGCGAATGCCGATCGACTGCTTGATATGCGCGATGAAGAGATGGCGCTGCATGATGAAGAGGTCACCGGGGAACTTCCGGCGGATCTGGAGTACGAAGAGTTTAACGAAATTCGCGAACAGCTGGCGGCGCTGATTGAAGGACAGCTGGTGGTCTATAAAGAGAAGGGACTGCCGCTGGATCTTGGCCTGGTGGTTCGCGAATATCTGTCGCAGTATCCGCGCGCACGCCACTTTGATGTCGCGCGCATTGTGGTCGACCAGGCGGTACGTTTGGGCGTAGCGCAAGCAGATTTCACCGGACTGCCGGCAAAATGGCAGCCGATTAATGATTACGGAGCCAAGGTACAGGCGCATGTCATCGACAAATATTGAACAAGTGATGCCGGTTAAACTGGCGCAAGCGTTGGCTAATCCGTTATTTCCGGCGCTGGATAGCGCCCTGCGCGCGGGCCGCCATATCGGCCTCGACGAGCTGGATAATCACGCATTTTTAATGGATTTTCAGGATTACCTGGAAGAATTTTATGCTCGCTACAACGTCGAGCTGATTCGCGCCCCGGAAGGATTTTTCTATCTGCGTCCGCGGTCGACCACGCTGATCCCGCGCTCGGTGCTCTCCGAGCTGGATATGATGGTGGGCAAAATTCTCTGCTATCTCTACCTCAGCCCGGAGCGCCTGGCGAATGAAGGCATCTTCACCCAGCAGGAGCTTTACGACGAGCTGCTGACTCTGGCGGATGAAGCCAAGCTGCTGAAGCTGGTCAATAACCGTTCTACCGGCTCCGACCTTGATCGCCAGAAACTGCAGGAAAAAATGCGCGCTTCGCTCAACCGCCTGCGCCGTCTCGGCATGGTGTGGTTTATGGGCCACGACAGCAGCAAATTCCGCATCACCGAATCGGTATTTCGCTTCGGCGCCGATGTGCGCGCCGGTGACGATCCGCGCGAAGCCCAGCTGCGTATGATCCGCGACGGTGAAGCGATGGCGCTGGAAAATCGCCTGCAGCTTAATGATGAGAATGAAGAGAATCAGCCGGATAGCGGGGAGGAAGAGTAATGATTGAACGCGGTAAATTTCGCTCGCTAACGCTGGTTAACTGGAACGGCTTTTTTGCCCGGACTTTTGATCTTGATGAATTAGTGACCACGCTTTCCGGTGGTAACGGGGCCGGTAAATCCACGACCATGGCCGCCTTCGTCACCGCGCTGATCCCGGACCTGACGCTGCTGCACTTCCGTAACACCACGGAAGCGGGGGCCACCAGCGGCTCGCGCGATAAAGGCCTGCACGGTAAGCTGCGCGCTGGCGTCTGCTACTCGGTGCTGGACGTGATCAACTCCCGCCACCAGCGCGTGGTGGTCGGCGTTCGCCTACAGCAGGTGGCCGGTCGCGATCGTAAAGTCGATATCAAGCCGTTTGCGATCCAGGGCCTGCCAACCTCCATCCAGCCAACCCAGCTGCTGACCGAAACCCTTAACGAGCGCCAGGCGCGCGTGGTGACGCTCAACGAGCTGAAAGATAAGCTCGAAGCGATGGAAGGGGTGCAGTTTAAGCAGTTTAACTCTATTACCGAATATCACTCGCTGATGTTTGACCTGGGCGTGGTGGCCCGTCGCCTGCGTTCGGCTTCGGACCGTAGCAAATACTATCGCCTGATCGAAGCCTCGCTGTACGGCGGTATTTCGAGCACCATTACCCGCTCGCTGCGCGACTACCTGTTGCCGGAAAACAGCGGCGTGCGTAAGGCGTTCCAGGATATGGAAGCGGCGCTGCGTGAAAACCGCATGACGCTGGAAGCTATCCGCGTGACGCAGTCGGACCGCGATCTCTTCAAGCATCTGATCAGCGAAGCCACCAACTACGTTGCCGCCGACTATATGCGTCACGCCAATGAACGGCGCATTCATCTCGATAAAGCGCTGGAATATCGCCGGGATCTGTTCACCTCCCGCGCTCAGCTCGCGGCGGAACAGTATAAGCACGTCGATATGGCCCGCGAACTGCAGGAACATAACGGCGCGGAAGGCGATCTGGAAGCCGATTACCAGGCCGCCAGCGACCATCTGAACCTGGTACAGACCGCGCTGCGCCAGCAGGAAAAAATCGAGCGCTATGAAGCGGATCTTGATGAACTGCAGATTCGCCTCGAAGAGCAAAATGAAGTCGTCGCGGAAGCGGTTGATCTACAGGAAGAGAACGAAGCCCGCGCCGAAGCCGCCGAGCTGGAAGTGGATGAGCTGAAAAACCAGCTTGCCGACTACCAGCAGGCGCTGGACGTGCAGCAGACCCGCGCGATTCAGTACACCCAGGCGCTGCAGGCGCTGGAGCGGGCAAAAACCCTCTGCCATCTGCCGGACTTAACCCCGGAAAGCGCCGACGAGTGGCTGGAAACGTTCCAGGCGAAAGAGCAGGAAGCGACGGAAAAAATGCTGTCGCTGGAACAGAAAATGAGCGTGGCGCAAACCGCGCACAGCCAGTTTGAACAGGCATACCAGCTGGTGGCGGAGATCAACGGCCCGCTGGCGCGTAATGAAGCCTGGAACGTAGCGCGCGAGCTGCTGCGCGAAGGCGTTAATCAACGCCATCAGGCTGAACAGGCGCACGGGCTGCGCAGCCGCCTGACCGAGCTCGAACAGCGCCTGCGTGAACAGCAGGACGCCGAACGCCAGCTCAATGAATTCTGTAAGCGGCAGGGCAAACGCTACGATATCGATGAGCTGGAAGCTCTGCATCAGGAGCTGGAAGCCCGCATCGCGTCGCTTTCCGACAGCGTCTCCTCCGCCAGCGAACGGCGGATGACCCTACGCCAGGAGCTGGAACAGCTGCAGTCGCGGACGCAAACGCTGATGCGCCGCGCGCCCATCTGGCTGGCGGCGCAGAACAGCCTTAACCAGCTGTGCGAGCAGAGCGGCGAGCAGTTTGAGTCCAGCCAGGAAGTCACCGAATATCTCCAGCAGCTGCTGGAGCGTGAACGCGAAGCTATCGTGGAGCGCGATGAAGTCGGCGCCCGCAAGCGCGCTATCGATGATGAAATTGAGCGTCTTAGCCAGCCGGGCGGTTCGGAAGATCAGCGCCTGAACGCGCTGGCGGAACGTTTTGGCGGCGTACTGCTGTCGGAAATCTACGATGACGTGAGTCTCGATGATGCGCCTTATTACTCCGCGCTCTACGGTCCTTCCCGCCACGCCATCGTGGTACCGGATCTGTCGCTGATTGCCGATCAGCTCGAAGGTCTTGAAGATTGTCCCGAAGATCTCTACCTGATCGAAGGCGATCCGCAGTCGTTTGATGACAGCGTATTCAGCGTCGATGAGCTGGAAAAAGCGGTGGTCGTGAAGATTGCCGATCGCCAGTGGCGCTATTCACGCTTCCCGACGCTGCCGCTGTTTGGCCGCGCGGCCCGCGAAAGCCGTGTTGAAACCCTGCACGCCGAGCGCGAAAGCCTGTCCGAGCGTTTTGCGACGCTGTCGTTTGATGTGCAGAAAACCCAGCGCCTGCATCAGGCGTTCAGCCGCTTTATCGGCAACCATCTGGCGGTGGCCTTTGAGGACGACCCGGAAGAGGAAATCCGCAAACTGAATACGCGTCGCGGCGAACTGGAGCGGGCGCTGACTGCCCATGAGAGCGATAACCAGCAGAACCGGGCGCAGTATGAGCAGGCCAAAGAGGGGGTATCCGCCCTCAACCGCCTGCTGCCGCGTCTGAATCTACTGGCCGACGACTCGCTGGCCGATCGCGTGGATGAAATCCAGGAACGCCTTGACGAAGCGCAGGAAGCCGCGCGCTTCGTACAGCAGCACGGCAATCAGCTGGCAAAGCTGGAGCCGATCGTTTCCGTTCTTCAGAGCGACCCGGAGCAGTTTGAACAGCTGAAAGAAGACTATGCGTATTCGCAGCAGACCCAGCGCGACGCGCGTCAGCAGGCGTTTGCGCTGACCGAAGTGGTGCAGCGTCGCGCCCACTTTAGCTACTCTGATTCCGCAGAGATGCTCAGCGGTAATAGCGATCTGAACGAGAAGCTGCGCCATCGCCTGGAGCAGGCGGAAGCGGAACGTGCCCGCACCCGCGACGCGCTGCGTACCCACGCCGCGCAGCTCAATCAGTACCATCAGGTGCTGGCATCGCTGAAAAGTTCGTATGACACCAAAAAAGAGCTGCTCAACGACCTGCATAAAGAGCTTAAGGATATTGGCGTACGCGCCGACGCCGGCGCCGAAGAGCGCGCCCGTCTGCGCCGCGATGAGCTCCACGCTCAGCTCAGCAACAACCGCGCGCGCCGCAATCAACTTGAGAAAGCGTTGACCTTCTGCGAAGCGGAAATGGATAACCTGACCCGCAGACTGCGCAAGCTGGAGCGCGATTACTGCGAAATGCGCGAACAGGTGGTCAGCGCCAAAGCGGGCTGGTGCGCGGTCATGCGCCTGGTGAAAGACAACGGCGTGGAGCGTCGCCTGCATCGTCGCGAGCTGGCTTACCTGTCTGCAGATGAGCTGCGCTCCATGTCGGATAAGGCGCTCGGCGCGCTGCGTCTGGCGGTCTCGGATAACGAACATCTGCGCGATGTGCTGCGTATTTCTGAAGATCCGAAACGCCCGGAACGCAAAATCCAGTTCTTTGTCGCCGTGTATCAGCATCTGCGCGAGCGTATCCGCCAGGATATCATCCGCACCGACGATCCGGTGGAAGCGATTGAGCAGATGGAGATCGAACTCAGCCGTCTGACGGAAGAGCTGACCAACCGCGAGCAGAAGCTGGCCATCAGCTCCCGCAGCGTGGCCAATATTATCCGCAAGACTATCCAGCGCGAGCAAAACCGTATTCGCATGCTCAACCAGGGGCTGCAGAGCGTCTCCTTCGGCCAGGTTAACAGCGTGCGTCTGAACGTCAACGTGCGGGAAACCCACTCGATGCTGCTGGACGTGCTGTCTGAACAGCATGAACAGCATCAGGATCTGTTCAACAGCAATCGTCTGACCTTCTCGGAAGCGCTGGCGAAGCTGTATCAGCGCCTGAATCCGCAGATTGATATGGGGCAGCGTACGCCGCAGACCATCGGCGAAGAGCTGCTGGACTACCGCAACTATCTGGAGATGGAAGTGGAAGTTAACCGTGGTTCCGACGGCTGGCTGCGCGCGGAATCCGGTGCGCTATCGACCGGTGAGGCTATCGGTACCGGGATGTCGATCCTGGTGATGGTGGTACAGAGCTGGGAAGATGAATCTTCGCGCCTGCGCGGTAAGGACATTTCGCCGTGTCGTCTGCTGTTCCTTGATGAAGCGGCGCGTCTGGATGCCCGCTCTATCGCGACGCTGTTCGAGCTCTGCGATCGTCTGGAGATGCAGCTGATTATCGCGGCGCCGGAAAATATCAGTCCGGAAAAAGGCACCACCTATAAGCTTGTGCGTAAGGTCGTGAATAATCACGAGCACGTGCACGTCGTCGGTCTGCGTGGCTTCGCGCCGCAGCTGCCCGAAACGCTGCCGGGAACGGCAAATGCTTCATAGGGTGGTATAATAACCAGCCAAAGGGCGACGCGATGTCGCCCTTTTTGTTATCCGTTCCTGTATTTTAGGATTGTATAATCTTTTAACTTCTTTACATTTGGGAAGGCAAAAGCGTTTTCGTCTTCATATACTGAAAGTAAGCCCCAATTTAGCGGGCAGCAATGTGTTAACAGGGGGCAAGGGATGTTGCTAAAGAAACGGTATGGTCGTCAATTGTCCGCGCTCAGTCTGAGCCTGGCTTTTGCATTTGCTCCACTGTTCAATGTCCAGGCCGAAGAGCCTGAAGTGGTACCATCGGATAGCGCTACCGCCATCAGCGAGCTTTCTTCTGCGCTGAGCCAAAGCGCAAACCAATCTGCGGCGGTCGCCAAAATGACCGGCGAGCAGGCGCTTCCAGCCGAGGCGGCGGCAAAAAGCCGTGCCGATATTCAGGCGGTGCTGCCGACCGGTTATCAACCCGTATTTATGAATCCGCTGGTATCGCTGTATGCGGCCAGGGATATGAAACCGATGTGGGATAACCGCGAGGCGGTGCAGGCGTTTCAACAGCAGCTGGCTGAAGTGGCTATCGCCGGTTTCCAGCCGCAGTTCACCACCTGGGTTGAGCTGTTGACCGACCCGGCAGTGAACGGTCTGGCGCGGGATGTTGTTCTTTCTGACGCCATGATGGGCTATCTGCATTTTATTAGCGGTATTCCGACTCAGGGCAACCGCTGGCTGTACGGCACCAAACCGTATGCGATGTCGACGCCGCCTCTGTCGGTCATTAACCAGTGGCAGGTGGCGCTGGATAACGGTTCGCTGCCGCAGTTTATTGCCGGGCTCGCCCCGCAGCATCCGCAGTATGCCGCAATGCATCAGGCGCTATTAGCGCAGGTTGCCGATTCCCGTCCATGGCCGCAGCTTACCAGCAAGACGTCGCTGCGCCCGGGCGAATGGAGCAATGATGCCGGCGCGCTGCGCGAAATTTTACAGCGCACCGGTATGCTGGATGAATCGGCAAAGATTGCTTTGCCGGGCGATGAGGTGGTGAGCCCATCTGCCGGGAAAAAGGCCAAAAACAGCGGCCGCGGCGTTTACGATCGCCAGTTAGTCGAGGGCGTTAAGCGCTTCCAGGCCTGGCAGGGGCTGGGCGCTGACGGTGTGATTGGTCAGGCGACCCGCGACTGGCTCAACGTTTCTCCCGCGCAGCGCGCCGGCGTGCTGGCATTGAATATTCAGCGTTTGCGCCTGCTGCCGGGTAATCTGGCGACCGGCATCATGGTGAATATTCCCGCCTTTTCGCTGGTCTATTACCAGGGCGGTAGCCAGGTGCTGGCATCGCGGGTTATCGTTGGTCGCCCGGACCGTAAAACGCCGATGATGAGCAGCGCCCTGAACAATGTCGTGGTCAACCCGCCGTGGAACGTGCCGCCGACGCTGGCGCGCAACGATATTCTGCCGAAGGTGCGCAATAACCCAGGCTACCTTGAGCAGCACGGCTATACGATGATGCGCGGCTGGAATAGCAAAGAGACAATCGACCCTTATCAGGTCGATTGGGAAACGATAACCGCATCGAATCTGCCGTTCCGCTTCCAGCAGGCTCCCGGCGCGCGCAATTCGCTGGGGCGCTATAAATTCAATATGCCAAGCTCGGACGCTATCTATTTGCACGATACGCCAAATCACAATCTGTTCCAGCGGGATGGGCGTGCGTTGAGCTCCGGATGCGTACGCGTCAATAAAGCCTCTGAGCTGGCGAATATGCTACTGCAGGATGCTGGCTGGAATGACGCGCGTATTTCAGATGCGCTTAAACAGGGAAACACCCGCTACGTTAATATTCGCCAGAATATCCCGGTTAATCTCTATTATTTGACCGCGTTTGTCGGCGCTGATGGACGTACACAATATCGAACAGATATTTACAATTACGATCTCACCGCGCGATCCAGCGCACAAATATTGCCTAAAGCTGAACAATTAATCAGATAAATGAAGTAGTTCAACGGATTTGGTTGTCCTATCTGTGTGTGAAAACGGGCCTGGCATGCTGCAAGGCCCGAGTTTACTGGGGTTAGGCTACCTTGACGTTGGCAATAATGCCCGGTAAGGTGCCCTTCGTGCGCCAGAAGTGCATATACATATAATCCTGCAAAGGCGTTGTGGCGGTAAGCAGCCCATTCTCCATAGCTGATATTGATTAGCCTTAGGGGAGCGAGCGCGCTGGCGGCTAACGGGCGGATTGCGGGAAAAGTATATTACGATTCATTTACCTGTAGACCTGATTATCATGGACAAATTTGACGCTAATCGCCGCAAACTGCTGGCGTTAGGTGGAGCCGCGCTCGGTGCTGCTGCCATTCTGCCTGCGCCGGCATTTGCCACCCTCTCGACCCCCCGACCGCGTATTTTGACGCTGAACAACCTGCATACTGGTGAATCACTCAAGGCGGAGTTTTTCGATGGCAGAGGCTATATTCAGGATGAATTAGCAAGACTTAATCATTTTTTCCGCGACTATCGCGCGAATAAGATTAAATCCATCGATCCCGGTTTGTTCGATCAACTCTATCGTTTGCAGGGATTACTTGGCACCAACAAGCCTGTCCAGCTTATTTCCGGTTATCGTTCTGTTGATACCAATAATGAGCTTCGCGCCCGCAGCCGAGGGGTGGCGAAACACAGCTACCACACTAAAGGCCAGGCGATGGATTTCCATATTGAAGGCATTTCGTTAAGCAATGTTCGCAAAGCGGCGTTATCTATGCGCACAGGTGGTGTAGGATACTACCCACGTAGCAACTTTGTGCATATTGATACCGGGCCGGTACGGCACTGGTAACGAAAGGAGCCTCATGAACTATCGTATTATTCCGGTTACCGCGTTCGCGCAGAACTGTTCTTTAATCTGGTGTGAACAAACCAAACTGGCGGCGCTGGTCGATCCCGGCGGTGACGCTGAGCGAATCAAACAGGAAGTCGCGGCGGCAGGCGTTAGCCTGATGCAGATTCTGCTCACGCACGGTCATCTCGATCATGTTGGCGCGGCGGCGGAGCTGGCGCAGCATTATGGTGTGCCGATTATTGGTCCGGAAAAAGAAGATGAGTTCTGGCTGGAAGGATTGCCGGCGCAGAGCCGGATGTTTGGTCTTGAAGACTGTCAGCCGCTGCAGCCCGATCGCTGGCTGAACGAAGGCGATGCGGTTAGCGTGGGGAATATTTCCCTGCAGGTGCTGCACTGTCCTGGCCATACGCCGGGGCACGTAGTCTTCTTTGATCCGGCTTGCCGACTGCTGATTTCCGGCGATGTGATTTTTAAAGGCGGAGTAGGGCGTAGCGACTTCCCTCGCGGCGACCATAATCAACTGATCGATGCGATTAAACGCAAACTATTGCCGCTGGGCGATGACGTGTCGTTTATTCCTGGCCATGGCCCTATGTCGACGCTTGGCTATGAGCGTCTGCATAACCCTTTCCTGCAGGATGAAATGCCGGTCTGGTGACCGGAGCCAGAATGTAAAAAAGGCCGCAAATGCGGCCTTTTGTTTGTCCTGAGCTTGAGGTTACAGCACGGCGACAATCGCTTCGCACAGCGGCGCCATGTTGTCAGGCGTCATACCGGCGACGTTTATACGTCCGGACGCCACCGCGTAAATCCCGAACTCTTCACGCAGACGTAATACCTGCTCTTTGGTCAGACCGCTGAACGAGAACATCCCGTTTTGCTGAATGATGAAAGAGAAATCGCGGCTGGCGCCTTTTTCCTGCAGGGTATTCACGAACAGCAGGCGCATACGCTGGATGCGTTGACGCATGTCGGTCAACTCTTGTTCCCAGATAGCGCGCAGCGCGTCATTGCTGAGAATCGTCGCCACTACCGAGGCGCCGTGAGCCGGTGGGTTAGAGTAGTTAGCGCGAATGACGGACTTCATCTGGCTGAACGCGCGGTCTACCGTTTCCTGATCCGCGGCAACCAGCGTACAGGCGCCTACGCGCTCGTTGTACAGGCCAAAGTTCTTCGAGTAGGAGCTGGAAACCAGCAGCTCTTTATGCAGCGCAGCGAAAGCGCGCAGGCCTTCCGCGTCTTCTTCCAGACCGCGGGCAAAGCCCTGATAGGCGAAGTCAAACAGCGGCAGCCAGCCTTTTTCTACCGACAGCTGCGCCAGCTGTTGCCACTGCTCAAGCGTCGGATCGATACCGGTAGGGTTGTGGCAGCAGCCGTGGAACAGCACCACGTCGCCGGCCTGGGCTTCGTTCAGGCTGGCCAGCAGACCGTCGAAGTCGAGTTTGTGGTTAGCGGCGTCGTAATAGGTATATTCGCGAACTTCCAGGCCGGCTGAATTAAATACGCTTTTATGGTTCGGCCAGGAAGGGTTGCTCACCCAAATACGTTTTGCATCGGTGTTCTTCGCCAGGAAATCGGCGGCGACGCGCAGGCCGCCTGTACCGCCCGGCGTTTGGGCGGTGCGAGCGCGTTTATCATTGATAATTGCGCTTCCTTTCCCAAACAGAAGCTCCTGGGTGCAGCGACCAAATTCGGGGATACCATCAATGCTCAGGTAGTTCTTGGTGGTTTCATTTTCCAGCAGATACTGCTCTGCTTTTTTCACGCTAGTCAGGACCGGTGTTTTACCCGTTTCATCTTTATAAACACCAATTCCAAGATTAATTTTTGTTGGGCGGTCATCGGCACGAAACAGATCGGCCAGGCCCAGAATTGGGTCGGCAGGGGCGGCGGTAATGTTCTCAAACATGACGAGGTTCCATTGTGATTACTGAAGGGAAATCCGCTATCAGGTTAACGGGAGTTATGTTAATTGCCAACCGTTTGCGACAAAAAGCGAGAAGGTTTTTGAAAGTTACGATCTTCCTCTCAGGAAAGCAGAAAAGCAGGACCGAAGTCCTGCTTTTTAGGCATATCACGAAGGGGTGTACTGCAGATTAGAACTGGTAAACGATACCCACTGCGGCCTGGTCGTCGGTCGCAACGCCAGCGGCTTTGGTGTAATCGTTGTCGTCCAGCTGGTTGAATTTATACGCAGCGTAGACGTTCATGTTTTTGTTGAAGTAGTACCAGGTACCCACTTCGACGTATTTAACCAGGTCAGCATCGCCGCCGGAGAAGCCAGCGCGAGAGCGCAGGTCTTTACCTTTAGTCTGTACGTAGCCGATGGACGGACGCAGGCCGAAGTCGAACTGATACTGAACGACGGCTTCGAAGTTCTGAGTTTTGTTAGCGAAGTAGTTGCCTTCGTTTTCCGGCGTCATGTTGTAGGTCTGGGAGTACATGACCGCAGCGTAGACGTTGTTCGCGTCATATTTAGCGGAGGTTGCCCATGCTTCAGCTTTTTCGCCCTGACGGTCAGCTTTCTGATCGCCGCTGCGGTTGGAGTTCGCATAGCCAGCAGACAGCGCAACGCCGTTGTCAAACGCGTAGGTTGCCGCGGTGCTGAAGCCGTCGCCGTTTTGTTTCTTAACATCACGACTAGAAGCGTCGTTTTTACCCTGGTACTGCAGCGCGAAGCTCAGACCGTCAACCAGACCGAAGAAGTCAGAGTTACGGTAGGTTGCAACGCCGTTGGTACGCGCGGTCATGAAGTTGTCGGTATAGCTCCAGCCGTCGCCGCCCCATTCAACCAGCATGTCGGTTGCCGCTTCGACGTCGTAGATGGCGCCATAGTTACGACCGTAGTCGAATGAACCATATTCACCGGCTTTTAAGCCTGCGAAAGCCAGACGAGTTTTGGTGGTCTGTTTACCTTCAACATTGGACGCATCCATGTTGTATTCCCACTGACCGTAGCCGATCAGCTGATCGTTGATCTGGGTTTCGCCTTTCAGGCCGATACGGGCGTAAGTGGTATCATCGCTGCTGGTGTCGCCGTTGGTGGTCCAAACGTGCTCGCCAACCATTTTCCCGTAGAAGTCCAGTTTGTTGCCGTTTTTGTTATAGATTTCTGCAGCGTTAGCTGCACCGGCTACCAGCAGGGCAGGAATTACCGCTGCCAGAATTTTGCGCTTCATCATTATTTATTACCCTCATTTATATTTTTTTATGAACACTTGCCACTGCCGCCAATAAGTTTCGTCAATAAAAATTTACGGAACTATTGATGATAGTTTGGTGTCTGGAGGCATCTTTCCATTCAGAACAACGTTTCGCTAGCCTGAAAATGCTACCAATATCTCATATGAGTAACAAAAGGAAATTCTATGTAACCAAATATGTATTTTTGGGAACTTTGTGAACTCAATCAACATTCCGGTCGTATTTGCTGACAAAATCACCTTCCTTTATATATCTATATGAATTAATTATGATTAATTTAGATAAGAGAGGGTTTACGCATTTTGCATCTGCATTTTGCTTTATTTTTATTCAAATCTTGTCGTTGCAAGTTGTGCTGCGTGTGGTTAAAAAACGAGCAATATAATCAGCATGTTTGCCAGTTTATGAACAAAAGGTGCGGTTTTAATTAGCGGTCGCTAATGAAATAGTGCGTAACATAATTGTGAATCATGACGGTTGATGTTTAAGTTTCCTGATATTCGTTAACGTAAATTGACATAAAAAAAGGCCAGCTTGCGCTGGCCTTTGACAAAAATTGCAGAAAAAAATCAGAATGTCGCGTTACGCGGGGTCCGCGGGAACGGAATGACGTCACGAACGTTCTGCACGCCGGTCACGTAAGCGATCAGACGTTCAAAGCCCAGACCGAAACCGGAGTGCGGCACGGTGCCGTAACGGCGCAGGTCGCGATACCACCAGTAGTCTTCTTTATTAAGGCCCATTTCCGCCATACGCGCGTCAAGCACGTCCAGGCGTTCTTCACGCTGGGAGCCGCCGATGATTTCACCGATGCCCGGCGCCAGGACGTCCATAGCGGCGACGGTTTTACCGTCTTCGTTAAGGCGCATATAGAACGCCTTAATATCTTTCGGATAGTTTTTCACGACAACCGGCGCTTTAAAGTGCTCTTCCGCCAGATAGCGTTCGTGCTCGGAGGAGAGATCCACGCCCCAGTACACCGGGTTTTCGAACTGCTTACCGCAATTTTCCAGAATGGTGACCGCGTCAGTGTAATCAACCTGGGCAAAATCAGCGGAAACGAAACGCTGCAGGCGGTCGATAGCGTCTTTATCAACCCGTTCGGCAAAGAACTGCATGTCATCAGCGCGCTCTTCGAGAACGGCTTTGAAAACGTACTTCAGCATCGCTTCCGCCAGACTTGCCACATCGTTCAGGTTAGCAAAGGCGACTTCCGGCTCCAGCATCCAGAACTCCGCCAGGTGGCGGCTGGTGTTGGAGTTTTCCGCGCGGAAGGTCGGGCCAAAGGTGTAGATTTTAGACAGCGCGCAGGCATAGGTTTCGCCGTTCAGCTGGCCGGAAACGGTCAGGAACGACTCTTTGCCGAAGAAGTCTTTATCGAAATCGACTTTGCCCTGGTCGTTGCGCGGCAGGTTTTCCAGATCCAGCGTTGAAACGCGGAACATCTCGCCGGCGCCTTCAGTGTCGGAAGCGGTAATCAGCGGAGTAGAAACCCAGAAGAAACCCTGCTCGTCGAAGAAACGGTGCAGCGCCTGCGCCAGCGTATGGCGAACGCGCGCCACCGCGCCAATCAGGTTGGTGCGCGGACGCAGGTGGGCAACTTCACGCAGATACTCAATGCTATGGCGTTTAGCCGCCATCGGATAAGTATCCGGATCTTCCACCCAGCCGCTGACTTCAACATGGCTGGCCTGGATTTCAAAGCTCTGGCCCTGTCCCTGAGACGCAACGACTTTGCCGGTTACCACGACCGAGCAGCCGGTAGTCAGGCGCAGGACTTCCTGATTGTAATTGGGAAGAGAATTACTAATAACGGCCTGTACAGGATCAAAGCAGGAACCGTCATAGACGGCGAGGAAAGAAAAGCCAGCTTTAGAATCTCGGCGGGTACGCACCCATCCGCGCACGGTGACTTCGCTGTCAACGGCAACGCGGCCCTGGAGTACGTCGGCTACAGGCACAACGCTCATAATAGTCTCTCTTGTTAGTCCAATAGAAAAATCTGTATTCCCCTTCAGCAGGGGGATATCTATGTTACCTGTCATCTTCCATCAGACAAGTAGATTTCGCACAAGAAAGGGGGCTTTTAGGAAATAAATAAGGAGATCGCCTTCTTTGCTGCGGGAGAGCCTGATATTAAGAGGGATTCGTTCATCGCGATTATCCCATGCAGGGCGAACGGGATTCTTAACGCTTGATAAAGTCTCGGGATGATAAGTGGAGGCTAATAAAAATGCGTCCGTTTTGGCGGACGCATTTTGTCTTTATATGACCTAGCTGGCTTTTTTAACCGGCGGCAGATCGAAGGCTTTGCGCAGAGCGCGGACGAACGCTTTGTCGTGGCAAATTGTTTTACCCGGGCTGTCAGAGAGTTTAGCGACAGGCTTACCGTTGCACTCCACCAGCTTGATAACAATATTCAGCGGCTTCACCTGGGGAATATCGCAGGTTAAACGCGTACCGATACCGAAGCTCAGATTCACCCGCGAGGAGAAGTGGCGATAGAGATCAAGCGCTTTTGTCAGGTCGAGATTATCGGAAAATACCAGCACTTTGCTCAGCGGGTCGATGCCCAGCTTTTTGTAGTGGGCGATAGCCTTCTCGCCCCATTCGACCGGGTCTCCGGAGTCGTGGCGCAGTCCCTGATAACGGGTCGCGAATTCCGGTCCGAAATCGCGCAGAAAAGCATCCATCGTAATGCAGTCGGTCAGGGCAATCCCCAGCCGATCGGGATACTCTTCCAGCCAGGCCGCGAGGGCCGCGCGCTGGCTGCTTGCCAGGTTCGGGCTGATCTGCTGATGCGCCTGGAACCATTCGTGCGCCTGGGTTCCCATCGGCGTCAGATTCAGACGACGCGCCAGATCGTAATTGCTGGTGCCGGTGAACCAGGGTTCCTGCTGAAGACGCTGAACAATGGCCTGCTGCACCTCGCGCGAGAAGCGGCGGCGGGTACCGAAATCCATCAGGCGGAAGCCCGACATATCGATATCAGCCGTGAGGCGGTTAAAGTCAGTTAGCTTATGCTCGAGCGTGTCCAGCGCGAGATTGACGCTGATTTCCGGCGAGCGATAGTGATGCACCAACTCGCTTATCACCGCCAGCAGCGGGACTTCCCACATAATGACTTCAAGCCAGGGCCCGGAAAGGCGGATATTCAGCTTGCCGTTGTCATTAATGACGGTAACCTGGCGCGGGTCGTAGCGGAAGCTGCGTAGCCACTCAAGATAGTCTGGCGCAAAGAAGGGCAGGCTCGACAACCAGTGATATTCATCGTCCTGTAGCCTCAGGTCGCGCATCGTCTCAACCTGCTCGCGAATCGCATCGGCGTAGATGCCGAGCAAATCATCCCCACGGCAGCGGAACTCCGCCGCAACCTGTACATCATTGTAGCGGTGGAAGACAGCCTGCTGCATGTGCAGCTTATAGGCATCCGTATCAAGCAACGAGTGCAGTACAGGAGAAGTGAATTGGGTCATGGTGCGCAGTAGCATCCTCTCACTGGAGCGTTTCCATCAAAACCAAAGCGGTAAAAAGGAGGCGGAGTATACCTGTAATACCCGACTCTGTCCCGCGGCGACGGCTGATGGCGACGCTGACGGTCATTTGCGAGGCCTAGTTTAATATATTGAACACGCATCACACCACAAGCTTTGCGCCTGGTCGAGCGCATTTCGTGCCTCTTGTGTTATCAAAATGTAGCAATTTTCATGTTTAGCATTGAAAAGATGAAGATTCTGCATAGCGAGATTTGCGCAACAGGAATAGACTGAGTCGACACTTTACAGGACACGCTAAAGGTTTTTTATGACACAACAGCCCCAAGCCAAATACCGCCACGACTATCGTGCGCCGGAGTATCTGATTAGCGATATCGATTTGACCTTTGACCTGGATGCCGCGAAAACCGTAGTGACGGCTGAGAGCAAGGTCTCCCGCCAGGCGGCTACGTCTGATGTGCCATTGCGTCTGGATGGCGAAGACCTGACGCTGGTCTCTCTGCAGGTTAACGGCCAACCGTGGAGCGACTACAAGGAAGAAAATAACCAACTGGTCATTAGCGGTTTACCGGAACATTTCACCCTGACCATCGTCAACGAAATCAGCCCCGCGGCGAATACCGCGCTGGAAGGACTGTATCAGTCCGGCGAAGCGCTGTGTACCCAGTGCGAAGCGGAAGGCTTCCGCCATATTACCTGGTATCTGGACCGCCCGGACGTTCTGGCGCGCTTCACCACCAGAATCATCGCCGATAAAGCAAAATACCCGTTCCTGCTCTCCAACGGTAACCGCGTGGCCCAGGGCGAGCTGGAAAACGGCCGCCACTGGATCCAGTGGCAGGATCCGTTCCCGAAACCGTGCTATCTGTTTGCGCTGGTGGCCGGCGATTTCGACGTCCTGCGCGATACCTTCAAAACGCGTTCGGGGCGTGAAGTCGCGCTGGAGCTGTACGTTGACCGCGGCAATCTTGACCGCGCGCCATGGGCGATGACCTCGCTGCAAAATTCAATGAAGTGGGACGAAACCCGCTTTGGTCTCGAGTACGACCTCGACATTTATATGATTGTCGCCGTCGACTTCTTCAATATGGGCGCCATGGAGAACAAAGGGCTTAACGTCTTTAACTCCAAATACGTGCTGGCGCGTACCGATACCGCGACCGATAAAGACTATCTGGATATCGAACGCGTCATTGGTCACGAATATTTCCATAACTGGACCGGCAACCGCGTCACCTGCCGCGACTGGTTCCAGCTTAGCCTGAAAGAGGGCCTGACCGTTTTCCGCGATCAGGAGTTCAGCTCCGATCTCGGCTCTCGCGCGGTCAACCGCATCAATAACGTACGTACCATGCGCGGCCTGCAGTTCGCCGAAGACGCCAGCCCGATGGCGCATCCGATTCGCCCGGACAGCGTGATTGAAATGAACAACTTCTACACCCTGACGGTGTATGAGAAGGGCGCGGAAGTGATCCGCATGCTGCATACCCTGCTGGGCGAAGAGAATTTCCAGAAAGGAATGCAGCTCTATTTTGAACGCCACGACGGTAGCGCCGCGACCTGCGATGATTTTGTCCAGGCGATGGAAGACGCTTCCAACGTCGATTTGTCCCATTTCCGCCGCTGGTATAGCCAGTCCGGTACGCCGATTGTCACCGTCCATGACGACTACAATCCGGAAACGGAGCAGTACACCCTGACCATCAGCCAGCGCACGCCGCCGACGTCAGAGCAGGCGGAGAAGCTGCCGCTGCATATCCCGTTCGATATCGAGCTGTACGATAACGAAGGCAAAGTGATCCCTCTGCAGAAGGGCGGCCATCCGGTGCATCACGTACTGAACGTGACCCAGGCGGAGCAGACTTTTGTTTTCGACAACGTCTACTTCCAGCCGGTCCCGGCGCTGCTTTGCGAGTTTTCCGCGCCGGTGAAGCTGGAGTACAAATGGAGCGATCAGCAACTGACCTTCCTGATGCGCCACGCGCGGAATGATTTCTCCCGCTGGGACGCGGCACAGAGCCTGCTGGCGACCTATATCAAACTCAACGTCAACCGTCACCAGCAGGGGCAGCCGCTGTCGCTGCCGATCCACGTAGCCGATGCGTTCCGTGCGATTCTGCTGGATGAGAAGATCGATCCGGCGCTGGCGGCGGAGATCCTGACCCTGCCTTCGGCAAATGAAATGGCGGAGCTGTTTGCGATTATCGATCCGATCGCCATCGCCGCGGTGCGCGAAGCGCTGACCCGCACGCTGGCGAAAGAGCTGGCGGACGAGTTCCTGGCGGTTTACAACGCCAATAAGCTCGACAGCTACCGCGTTGAGCATGCCGATATCGGCAAGCGTTCTCTGCGTAACACCTGCCTGCGCTACCTGGCGTTTGGCGATGCCGGACTGGCGGATAAACTGGTTAGCGCGCAGTATCATCAAGCGGACAATATGACCGACTCGCTGGCGGCGCTGGCGGCGGCCGTAGCGGCCCAGCTGCCGTGCCGTGATGCGCTGATGCAGGAGTATGACGACAAATGGCACCAGGACGGTCTGGTCATGGATAAATGGTTTATCCTGCAGTCCACCAGCCCGGCGGATAACGCCCTGGAGACGGTTCGCGGCCTGTTGAATCATCGCTCGTTCAGCATGGGTAACCCGAACCGCGTCCGTTCCCTGATCGGCGCCTTTGCCGGCAGCAACCCGGCGGCGTTCCACGCCGAAGACGGTAGCGGTTATCAGTTCCTGGTCGAGATGCTGACTGAACTGAACAGCCGCAACCCGCAGGTCGCTTCGCGTCTCATTGAACCGCTGATTCGCCTGAAGCGCTACGACGAGAAGCGTCAGGCGCTGATGCGCGGGGCGCTGGAGCAGCTGAAAGGTCTGGAGAATCTTTCCGGGGATCTGTTCGAGAAAATCAGCAAAGCGCTGGCGTAACAGTGATGTGATTTCCGGCCATGGCGCAGCTGCGCTGTGGCCGGATGTTATAAAAACGACGGCGGTTCAGCCGTGTCTGGCTAAGCGCGGCGCAGACTCGTTCTGACCGCGCTGCATTACCCGATTCAAAACTTCCGCTTCCAGTTCGCCCAGCTTCGCCGAACCCGTGCGCCGCGGACGTGGAATGTCCACCAGCAGATCCAGCCCTATCTTCCCCTCTTCAATCAGCAAAACGCGATCGGCCATTGCCACCGCCTCGCTGACGTCGTGGGTGACCAGCAGGACGGTAAATCCATGTTCCTGCCACAGCGAGACAATCAGATCCTGCATCTCGAGGCGAGTGAGCGCGTCCAGCGCGCCCAGCGGTTCATCAAGCAGTAATAATCCGGGGCGATGAATTAACGCGCGAGCCAGCGCCACGCGCTGCTTTTGCCCGCCGGAAAGCGCTGCGGGCCATTCACCGGCGCGGTCTTCAAGGCCGACGCTCGCCAGCGCCCTGAGCGCGGCCTCGCGCCACTGGCCTTTCAGCCCGAGGCCGACATTATCGATCACCGTTTTCCACGGCAGCAGGCGGGAATCCTGAAACATCATCCGGGTATCGTCCTGGATTTGCGCCAGCGGGGTCGAACCCGCCAGCAGCTGTCCGGCATTGGGTTTTTCCAGCCCGGCCAGCAGACGCAGCAGGGTGCTTTTACCGCCGCCGCTGCGCCCGACCACCGCGACGAATTGCCCGGTGGGAATATGAAGATCGAGTTCATTCAGAATCGTCTTGCTGCCGTAACGTTTGCTTACGCCGTTAAGCAGCAGCGGGATCCCCGGATTAAGACGCGCGGTGGTCATGCGTTGGCCTCCTGAAGGTGATAGGCCGGATTCCAGCGCAGCCAGACGCGTTCAAGCAGCTGGGCGCTGAAGTCGGCCAGTTTGCCGAGAATAGCGTAAAGAATAATGGCGACGACCACGACATCGGTCTGCAGAAATTCGCGGGCGTTCATCGCCAGATAGCCGATACCGGCGTTAGCCGAGATGGTTTCGGCCACGATTAGCGTTAACCACATCAGGCCGAGCGCAAAACGGATGCCGACCATAATGGAGGGCAGGGCGCCGGGCAGGATCACGTGGCGGAAGAGAGCAAAACCCGATAAGCCGTAGCTGCGGGTCATCTCGACCAGTCCCCGGTCAATATTTCGAATACCGTGCCAGGTGTTGATATAAATCGGGAACATGGTTCCCAGCGCCACGAGGAAGATTTTGGCGCTCTCATCGATGCCGAACCATAAAATCACCAGCGGAATCAGCGCGAGGTGCGGCACGTTGCGCAGCATCTGAATGGAGGTATCCAGCAGGCGTTCGCCCCAGCGCGACAGGCCGCTAATCAGCCCGAGAACCAGGCCAATAGAACCGCCGATGCTAAAACCAATAAGCGCCCGCCATGAGCTGATAGCCAGATGCTGCCAGAGCTCGCCGCTGGCGGAGAGCGTCCAGAAGGCTTTTAGCACTCCTTCCGGCGACGGTAAAATACGGGTCGATAGCCAACCGACGGAGGAGGCGAATTGCCAGACGATCACGCTGCCGACCGGCAAAAGCCAGGGGGCTACGCGGATCAGGAATTTTTGCGAAAGCGTCGCCATAAAGTGTTCCTTTATTCTTGACCGTTTTGCCTGGATAGGGGCATCAACGCGGGTTTTTAAACATGCGCAACCCGCTGTAAATTTTTCAGCGCCGGCGCGCGGCTGCTGGGACGATGCAGCGCTTGCCAGAAGGTTTCCAGCGCCTGGTCGAGGCGACCCTGCAGATTCGGGGTAAATTGCGGTTTATGCTGATAATCCGTGACCTGACTATCATCAGCAAAAACGCCGTGCAGGATCTCCTGGGCTTTCAGCGCGTTGAGTACCGGTTTTAAGGCGTAATCCACCGCTAGCATATGGGCGATGGTTCCGCCGGTAGCCAGCGGCAGAACGATTTTTCCCTCCAGCGCGCGTTCCGGCAGCAGGTCCAGAAGCGTCTTTAACGCACCGGAAAAAGAGGCTTTATAGACGGGGGTCGCGATGATCAGCCCATCGGCGCCGGCAAGCTGTTCATTCAGCGCATGGAGGGCGGGGTTATCAAAGCGAGCGTAAAGCAGGTCTTCCGGGGCAAAATTCTGCAGGTGCCAGTGACAGACTTCAATATCCGCCGCGGAGAGCGTCTCTCTGGCGTATTCCAGAAGCGCGCTGGAGCGGGAAGGGTAACGCGGGCTGCCCGCAAGTGTGATGACTCGCATACTCACTCCTTATAACTAAATATTCGCATTTATCTATAATTGATAACATTTAGCTGCAGTGTGACAGAGCGCTTTTATTTCCCTAAATGATTTATCCGGCGTTGGATTGTCAGAAAGTGCATAACGGAAGGGGCGAAAGTAAACGTTTGCGTCGGAGGTAAGATTTTTTGTCGTAGGTCAATTCCCTTTCCGGGGTGGATCGCACATAATACGCCCCCGGTTTGCACACCGGGAATCCAGGAGAGTTCATGTACTACCCCTTCGTTCGTAAAGCCCTTTTTCAGCTCGATCCTGAGCGCGCTCATGAAGTCACTTTTCAACAATTACGCCGTGTTTCGGGTACCCCACTGGAAATGTTGGTTCGCCAGAAGGTGCCGACAAAACCGGTGACCTGTATGGGACTCACATTTAAGAACCCGCTGGGCCTGGCCGCCGGGCTGGATAAAAACGGCGAGTGCATTGATGCGCTCGGCGCGATGGGTTTTGGTTCCATTGAAATTGGCACCGTGACCCCACGCCCGCAGCCGGGCAACGATAAGCCAAGGATCTTCCGCCTGGTCGATGCTGAAGGGTTGATCAACCGCATGGGCTTTAATAACCACGGTGTTGATAACCTCGTTGAGAACGTAAAAAAGGCGCATTTTGACGGCATTCTGGGGATTAATATTGGCAAGAATAAAGATACCCCGGTAGAACAAGGCAAAGATGATTATCTGATTTGTATGGAAAAAATCTATGCTTATGCCGGCTATATCGCCATTAATATCTCTTCGCCGAATACCCCAGGCTTGCGTACTTTACAATACGGAGACGCGCTGGATGATTTGCTCTCTGGTATTAAAAATAAGCAACGTGAGCTACAAGAGAAGCATCAGAAATATGTTCCTGTGGCCGTGAAGATCGCCCCGGATCTTTCCGTCGAAGAATTGATCCAGGTGGCGGACAGTTTAGTCCGGCATAATATAGATGGCGTGATTGCCACCAATACAACTTTGGATCGATCGCTGGTACAGGGGATGAAACATTGTGATGAAACCGGTGGGCTTAGCGGACGTCCGTTGCAGCTAAAGAGTACGGAAATTATCCGTATGCTGTCTGCGGAATTAAATGGCCGTCTGCCCATTATCGGAGTCGGCGGTATTGACTCGGTGATTGCCGCCCGGGAAAAGATAGCCGCCGGAGCGACGCTGGTGCAGATTTATTCCGGATTTATTTTTAAAGGTCCGCCGCTGATTAAAGAAATTGTTACCCATATCTAATCTTTTCCCCTTCTGATACTTCACCAGGGCTTTATTTATAGCCCTGGTTGTTTTATATTCCTTCATTGTTGCTTATTTAAACATTTTAGTCTTTTCTTAATTTTGGAAATATTCTGTAGCAGTTTACCTGTTTATTACAGATGGAAGTGGAAGAGGACGGGGGTAGAAATGCGGATCAAACCTGACGATAACTGGCGCTGGTATTACGATGAAGAGCATGACCGTATGATGCTCGATCTGGCCAATGGCATGTTATTCAGGTCGCGTTTTGCCCGACGGATGTTGACGCCCGACGCCTTCGCGCCTTCCGGATTTTGCGTTGATGACGCTGCGCTCTATTTCTCATTTGAAGAAAAATGCCGCGACCTCGAATTAACAAAAGAACAGCGCGCAGAATTAGTACTTAATGCGCTGGTCGCCATTCGTTTTCTCAAACCGCAAATGCCGAAAAGCTGGCACTTCAATACTCATGAAGAAAGCTGGCAGCCCGGCGTTGGCGATGCCGCCAGCGCATGGCTCAGCGATACTGGCCAGCAGGTCAATCTGCTGGTGGTTGAACCCGGCGAAAACGCCGCGCTATGCCTGTTAGCGCAGCCCGGATTGACGCTTGCCGGGCGCGTGATGCAGCTGGGCGACGTGATTAAAATTATGAATGACAGACTGCAGCCAGCGCCAGGCGTCGCCAGCTACAGCCTGGGCCAGGCGGTTTAAGGCGCCAGCCTCACCGCGGTTTTCGGTACGCAGCTACAGCACAGAATCGTGCCATCGGCGGCTACCGCGTTTTTCTTCAGCGCGCTGACTTCCCCTTCTTCCAGCCGGATGCGGCAGCTGCCGCAGATTCCTGCCCGACAGGAGTAAGGAATGCGAATTCCCTGTTGTTCCAGCTGCTCCAGCAGGATTTGCTGATTATTACCGGTAAAACTCACTCCCTGCCACGCTATTTCCACCGTCGCGTTCTGCTGCGCTTCAGGTGCCGGCGTATCGTCACTATCGCCTGCGCCGTAGGCCTTCGCCGGGCCGCGGGCCAGTACTTCTAACTCATCGCCAACGCGGATTACGCCGCTGTTTCGCGCGATCAGGTTCTGGCCGAAATCGACATCGCCGTTGTCCAGCGCCGTGCGGAAACGCTGCAGCGTGCTTAAGGGCTCGCCGGCAGGATGCTTTTGCCCGCGCTCCGGGCTGACGGTGGTCAATACGCAGCGGCTGCACGGTTTAGCGACATCAAAAACGACCTCGCCAATGCGTACCACTTTCCACGTATCCTCCTCCCAGGCGGCCGCGCCGGTCACCAGAAGATTCGGGCGAAACTGTTCTATGCTTACGCTGGCCGGACAACGTTTTTGCAAATCGCGTAGTGAAGCCTCATTGGCCAGCAGATAGGGAAAACCGTCGGCGAAGGAGAGGGGAACGGCATCGTGGCGTTGCACCCTGCGGCTAAGCTGCGGCCCCAGCCAGCGGAGCTGAACGTTGCGGTTAAAGAACCCGCTTAGCCACTGGTTGACCGCGGACGGGGCAATCAGGGCGGTAAAGTGGTTGCCCCAGACTTCGGTAGGCTCCTGCTGCGTCGAGAAATCGCTGAAGCGGACCACCGCGCTGCTGCCGTCCGGCGCGGTCAGATGCAGACCATCATGGAGTGGCGCCGGAATAAACTTGACCATTTGCGGAAACTGACGGGCGGTGATGAAGGTGCCATCGGTTTCCGTCACCATAAATATACGATCGAAGGCCAGCCCGCTGATGTCTGCATAAGCGTGGCTCAGGCCAATTCCCCGCATTGATTTGACGGGATGAATAAAAAGACGCGAAAGGGTGACCATACGCTGCCCCTGGCTTTAAAAATAAGCCTTTAACTTTATGACATGGGGCGCATATTGGCTATAATGCGCACCAATTTTCTTTTAGTAAAAGTGACGATATGAATTCTCTGTTTGCCAGTACGGCTCGTGGGCTGGAAGAGCTGTTAAAAACTGAACTGGAAGGACTGGGCGCGATGGACTGCCAGTTGGTCCAGGGCGGGGTCCATTTTCAGGGAGATACGCGGTTGCTGTATCAAAGCCTGATGTGGAGCCGGCTGGCTTCGCGGATTATGCTGCCGCTGGGGCAGTGCAGCGTCTACAGCGACCTGGATCTGTATCTTGGCGTACAGGCTATTCCATGGACCGAGATTTTCAGCCAGGATGCCACTTTTGCCGTGCACTTTAGCGGGCTGAACGAAGAGATTCGTAACAGCCAGTACGGGGCGTTGAAGGTTAAAGACGCCATCGTCGACAGCTTTACGCGTAAGAACCTGCCGCGTCCCAACGTCGATCGCGAAAACCCCGATCTGCGTATTAACGTCTGGCTAAATAAAGAGACCGCGCATATTTCCCTGGATCTCAGCGGCGAGGGCCTGCACCTGCGCGGCTACCGCGACGGGACCGGCATGGCGCCAATCAAAGAAAACCTGGCCGCGGCGATAGTGATGCGTTCCGGCTGGGCCACGGGTACGCCGCTGCTCGATCCGATGTGCGGATCCGGTACGCTGCTGATTGAAGCGGCGATGCTGGCCACCGATCGTGCGCCGGGTTTACACCGCGGTCATTGGGGTTTTGGCGGCTGGGCGCAGCATGACGATGCTATCTGGAAAGAAGTGAAAGCCGAAGCGCAAACCCGCGCCCGTCAGGGACTGGCGGCGTATGAGTCGCGCTTTTACGGTTCCGACGTTGACGCCCGCGTTATCGAACGCGCGCAGCGTAACGCCCGCCGCGCCGGTATTGGCGAACTGATTACCTTCGAAGTGAAAGATGTCGCCCAGTTGAGCAATCCGCTGCCGAAGGGCCCATACGGCACGGTTATAAGCAACCCGCCGTACGGCGAGCGTCTGGAGAGTGAACCGGCGCTGATTGCCCTGCATAGCCTGCTGGGGCGGATTATGAATAACCAGTTTGGCGGCTGGAACCTGTCGCTGTTTAGCGCCTCGCCGGATCTGCTGAGCTGCCTGCAGCTTCGTGCTGATAAACAGTTTAAAGCGAAAAATGGCCCGCTCGACTGCGTCCAGAAGAACTACCATCTTGCAGAAAACGAAGGCGGCAAAACCGCGATGCTGGCGGAAGATTTCGCCAACCGCCTGCGCAAGAACCTGAAAAAATACGAGAAGTGGGCGCGTCAGGAAGGTATTGAATGCTATCGCCTGTATGATGCCGACCTCCCGGAGTATAACGTCGCCATCGACCGCTACGCCGATTGGGTGGTGGTGCAGGAGTACGCGCCGCCGAAAACCGTTGACGCGCATAAAGCCCGCCAGCGCTTATTTGATATTATTGCCGCCACCATTGCGGTACTGGGGATTGCGCCGAACAAGCTGGTGCTGAAAACCCGCGAGCGGCAGAAAGGTAAAAACCAGTATCAGAAAATGGGCGAGAAAGGCGAATTCATTGAGGTGCAGGAGTATAATGCGCGTCTGTGGGTCAACCTGACCGATTACCTGGATACCGGCCTGTTCCTCGACCACCGTATCGCTCGCCGCATGCTGGGGCAGATGAGCAAAGGCAAAGACTTCCTCAACCTGTTCTCCTACACCGGCAGCGCCAGCGTTCACGCCGGCCTTGGCGGCGCGCGCTCCACGACGACGGTCGATATGTCCCGTACCTATCTTGAATGGGCTGAACGTAACCTGCGCCTCAATGGCTTAACCGGCCGCGCGCATCGCCTGATGCAGGCCGATGTGCTGGGCTGGCTGCGTGAGACGACCGAACAGTTCGACCTGATCTTTATCGATCCGCCAACCTTCTCCAACTCCAAGCGTATGGATGATGCGTTTGACGTTCAGCGCGACCATTTGCGTCTGATGACCGATTTAAAACGTCTGCTGCGTAAAGGCGGCACGATTATGTTCTCGAACAACAAACGCGGTTTCCGTATGGATCATGACGGGCTGGCGCAGCTGGGCCTGAAGGCGCAGGAGATCACGCAAAAAACGCTGTCTCAGGATTTTGCCCGTAACCGTCAGATTCACAACTGCTGGCTGATTACCGCAGCCTGAAAGGAATAAAGAATGTCTTTAATTAGTATGCACGGCGCCTGGCTCTCTTTCAGCGATGCGCCGCTGCTGGATAATGCTGAACTGCATATCGAAGATAACGAACGCGTCTGCCTGGTTGGACGCAACGGTGCGGGTAAATCGACCCTGATGAAGATCCTCAATCGTGAACAGGGTCTCGATGACGGGCGCATTATCTATGAACTGGATCTGGTTGTGGCACGTTTACAGCAGGATCCGCCGCGTAATGTTACCGGCACCGTTTACGACTTTGTGGCCGAAGGGATTGCGGAACAAGCGGCTTACCTCAAGGGTTATCACGATGTTTCGCAGCTGGTGATGACCGATCCGAGTGATAAGAATCTGAACGAACTGGCGCGTCTGCAGGAGCAGCTGGATAATTTAGGCCTGTGGCAGCTCGATAGCCGCATTAATGAAGTGCTGGAACAGCTCAATCTCGATCCTAACGCCGAGCTCTCCTCGCTTTCCGGCGGCTGGCTGCGTAAAGCGGCCCTTGGCCGCGCGCTGGTCAGCGGGCCGCGCGTGCTGCTGCTCGATGAGCCGACCAACCACCTCGATATTGAAACTATCGACTGGCTGGAAGGTTTCCTGAAGATGTTCAAAGGCACCATTATTTTTATTTCGCACGACCGTTCCTTTATCCGCAATATGGCGACGCGAATCGTCGATCTCGATCGCGGCAAGCTGGTGACCTATCCAGGTAACTACGATCAGTATCTGTTGGATAAAGAAGAAGCGCTGCGCGTGGAAGAATTGCAGAACGCGGAGTTCGATCGCAAGCTGGCGCAGGAAGAAGTGTGGATCCGCCAGGGGATCAAAGCGCGTCGTACCCGTAACGAAGGGCGCGTACGGGCGTTAAAAGCCATGCGTCGCGAGCGCGGTGAGCGCCGTGAAGTGATGGGCAGCGCGAAGATGCAGGTCGAAGAGGCCGCGCGTTCGGGCAAGATCGTGTTCGAAATGGAGAACGTCAACTACCAGGTTGATGGCAAGGTGCTGGTGAAAGATTTCACCGCCCAAATCCAGCGCGGCGACAAAATTGCGTTGATTGGCCCCAACGGCTGCGGGAAAACCACGCTGCTGAAGCTGATGCTTGGTCAGCTGCAGGCGGATAGCGGACGCATTCACGTGGGTACCAAGCTGGAGGTCGCTTACTTCGACCAGCACCGCGCGGAACTTGATCCGGATAAAACGGTGATGGATAACCTCGCGGAAGGTAAACAGGAAGTGATGGTGAACGGCAAGCCGCGCCACGTCCTGGGCTATCTGCAGGACTTTATGTTCCATCCAAAACGCGCGATGACGCCGGTGCGCGCGCTGTCGGGCGGTGAGCGTAACCGTCTGCTGCTGGCGCGTCTGTTCCTCAAGCCCAGCAACCTGTTGATTCTCGATGAACCGACAAACGATCTGGATGTCGAAACCCTGGAACTGCTGGAAGAGCTGGTTGACGGCTATCAGGGAACCGTGATGCTGGTGAGCCACGACCGTCAGTTTGTTGATAACACGGTTACGGAGTGTTGGATCTTCGAAGGCGCGGGACAAATTGGTCAATACGTCGGCGGCTATCATGACGCCCGCGGTCAGCAGGCCCAGTATCTGGCGAAAAAGCAGTCGGTTTCTAAAAAGTCTGTTGAAGTTGCTCAACCGAAAGCAGAAAGTGTCAAACGCGCTGCCAGCAAACTAAGCTATAACCTGCAGCGCGAGCTGGAGCAGCTGCCGCAGAAACTGGAAGAGCTGGAAGCCCAGCTGCAGAAGTTGCAGGAGCAGGTTGCCGACCCTTCTTTCTTTGGGCAATCGCATGACCATACGCAGCAGGTGCTTGCGCAGCTGAGTGAAGCGGAGCAGGCGCTGGAAACCGCCTTCGAACGCTGGGAATATCTCGAAGGATTAAAAAACGGCGCATAAGCTGAGGAGTTTTCATGTGCGATCATCATCATGCTGCGCGGCATATCCTGTGTCGACAATGTGATCTGCTGGTGGCTTTGCCGCAGCTGGAGCATCGCCAGAAAGCTACGTGTCCGCGTTGCGGAACGACATTAACAACGTCATGGGACGCGCCCCGGCAGCGTCCCACAGCCTACGCGCTGGTCGCGTTGTTCATGCTGCTGCTGGCCAATCTTTTCCCCTTCATCTATATGAAGGTTGGGGGGATCAGCAGCGAAATTGAGCTACTGGAAATTCCAAATGTGCTGTTTACCGAGGATTACGCCAGCCTCGGGACTTTCTTTTTACTGTTCGTACAGCTGGTGCCGGCTTTCTGCCTGGTCACGATACTGCTGCTGGTCAACCGGGTGGGCATGCCTTCCGGACTGAAAGCCTTCCTGGCGCGGATCCTGTTTCACCTTAAAACCTGGGGGATGGCGGAGATCTTCCTCGCCGGGGTACTGGTCAGCTTCGTTAAGCTGATGGCCTACGGCGATATTGGCATTGGCCTGAGTTTTATTCCCTGGTGTATGTTCTGCCTGTTACAGCTGCGGACGTTCCAGTGCGTGGATCGCCGCTGGTTATGGGATGACATTGCGCCAATGCCGCCGATTAAACAGCCGCTAAAAGTCGGCGTTTCCGGTCTACGTCAGGGGCTACGCTCGTGTTCATGCTGCACGGCGGTATTGCCTATGGATGAGGCCGTTTGTCCGCGCTGCCGTACCAGGGGAACCGCCCGGCGTAAAAACAGCCTGCAGTGGACGCTGGCGCTGCTGGTGACTTCGTTGCTCCTCTACATGCCCGCCAATATTTTGCCGATCATGATTACCGACCTGCTGGGCGATAAAATGCCCTCAACTATTATGGCGGGGGTGATCCTGCTGTGGAGTGAAGGATCGTATCCGGTCGCTATGGTGATATTTATCGCCAGTATTATGGTGCCGACGTTAAAGATGATTGCCATTGGCTGGCTATGCTGGAACGCCAGCGGCAAGGGAGAGCGCGACTCGGAGCGCATGCATCTGATCTATGAAGTCGTCGAGTTTGTTGGCCGCTGGTCAATGATTGATGTGTTTGTTATCGCAGTCCTCTCCGCTCTGGTACGCATTGGTGGATTAATGAATATCTATCCGGCGATAGGAGCAGTGATGTTTGCGCTGGTCGTAGTAATGACAATGTTTTCGGCCATGACGTTTGACCCTCGTTTATTGTGGGATCGTGAGCCAGATTCAAGCCGTGAGGAAAGACTGCAGCATGGAAAATAAGAGCGGAGAAGCGAAGGTGCAAAAGGTGAAAAACTGGTCACCGGTGTGGATCTTCCCGATAGTAACGGCGCTCATTGGCGCCTGGATTCTTTTTTATCACTATAGTCACCAGGGGCCGGAAGTGACCCTGATTACGACTAACGCAGAGGGAATTGAAGGGGGGAAAACCCGGATCAAAAGCCGCAGCGTTGATGTCGGCGTGATTGAAAGCGCAACGCTGACGGATGACCTGACCCACGTGGAAGTTAAAGCCCGGTTGAATTCAGGCATGGAAAAACTGCTGCACCAGGATTCGGTATTTTGGGTGGTTAAACCGCAGGTAGGTCGTGAAGGGATTAGCGGTCTGGGGACGTTGCTATCCGGCGCCTATATCGAACTGCAGCCGGGTACCAAAGGTTCTGTCCCGGCGCAGTACCCGCTGTTGGATTCACCGCCGTTGGCATCCCCTGATGCAAAAGGTATTCGTATCCTGCTGGAAAGCAGTAAAGCGGGTCAGCTTTCTCCCGGCGATCCGGTGCTTTTCCGCGGCTATCGCGTAGGTTCAGTAGAAACCAGCACCTTCGATGCGCAAAAACGGAACATTACTTATCAACTGTTTATCAGCGCGCCTAACGATCGGCTGGTAACCAATAACGTGCGCTTCTGGAAGGATAGCGGTATTGCGGTAGATCTAACCGCTGCGGGTATGCGCGTTGAAATGGGATCGCTGTCGACCCTGTTTGGCGGCGGCGTCAGCTTTGATATTCCCGAAGGGCTGCCGCTAGGTGAGCCGGTGGCGAATAAAACCGAATATCATCTGTTTGACGATCAGCGCAGCATTCAGGATTCGGTGTTTACTCAGCATATTGACTACGTAATGTTCTTTAAAGATTCGATTCGCGGTCTGCAGCCCGGCGCGCCGGTTGAGTTCCGCGGTATCCGCCTTGGGACCGTGGGTAAAGTACCGTTCTTTATTCCTGGCCTGAAGCAGAACTTAAACGACGACTATCGTATTCCGGTCGAAGTGCGGATTGAGCCTGAACGCCTGATCAATCAATTAGGCGCCGATCCTGACATTCGTAAGCATATCGATGATCTGATGAACCGTGGACTGCGTGGTTCACTTAAAACCGGTAACCTGGTCACCGGGGCGCTGTATATCGATCTCGACTTCTACCCGAAAGCGCCAGCGCGCGGCAAGTTCCAGGAGTTTGGCGGTTATCCGATTATTCCAACCGTGAGCGGTGGCCTGGCGCAGATTCAGCAGCGCCTGATGGACGCGCTGGATAAGATTAATAATCTGCCCATTAACCCGCTGCTGGAGCAGGCAACCAGTACGCTGGCGCAAAGTGAAAAAACGATGCAGCACGTACAGGCGACGCTGGATAGTCTGAACAAGATAACGTCAAGTCAGTCGATGCAGCAGCTACCGGGCGATATGCAGAATACGTTGCGTGAACTTAATCGTAGTATGCAGGGCTTCCAGCCGGGATCGGCGGCATACAATAAGATGGTTGCGGATATGCAGCGTCTCGATCAGGTTCTTCGTGAACTGCAGCCGGTACTGAAAACGCTCAATGATAAGAGCAATGCGCTGGTATTTGAGGCGAAGGATAAAAAAGATCCGCAGCCGAAGGGAGCGAAATAATGAAGAAATGGCTAATAGCGGCGGCGGTTTGCGCGCTGACGGCATGCAGCAGCGGCGGCGACAGTAAAACTTACTATCAGCTTCCGGTGGCGCAGGGAGGCGCGCAAAGCGCCGCCCACCAAAGCAAAAATTTGCTGTGGGTCGAGCAGGTGAGCATTCCAGATTATCTGGCCGGTAACGGGGTGGTTTATCAGACCACCGATGTCCAGTATGTGATTGCCAACAACAATCTGTGGGCTAGCCCGCTCGATCAACAGCTGAGAACGACGCTGGTGGCGAACCTTAGCAACCAGCTACCGGGATGGGTTGTCGCTTCTCAACCACTGGGTAGCGAGCAGGATACGCTGAACGTCTCCGTTAGTGGTTTTCACGGTCGTTACGATGGCCGGGTAATCGTCAGCGGCGAGTGGCTGTTGAAGCATCAGGGGCAGCTGATCAAGCGGCCGTTCCATATTGAGCTTAAGCAGCAAGAGGATGGCTACGACGCGATGGTGAAAACCTTAGCTCAGGCCTGGACTCAGGAAGCAACCGCAATTGCCAGCGAGCTAAACCGCCTGCCATAAGTAAAATTCATAAGAGTAAAAAGCCGCTGCGAGAACGAAAATCGCAGCGGCTTTTTTGTTTGTCTCATCAGATTGTTACTTGTGCTGGTTCACAGTTTTTGTACAAACGAACTTTCTTGTAGCTCACAAATATGACAATGGCGTGAATTTTGCGCATTGACGCTATCCCTGATTCGCGGTATTCGTTAACCGTGGTTGCGTATTAAGTGACCATTGTTTTCTTTTCCACCAGATCAAAGAATGAGGGAAACGAGGCATGAAGAGACAAAAACGAGATCGCCTGGAACGGGCACATCAGCGTGGGTACCAGGCCGGTATTACCGGAAGGTCGAAGGAAATGTGTCCTTACCAGACCTTAAACCAAAGGTCTTATTGGCTAGGAGGCTGGCGAGAAGCCATGGAGGACAGGGTACAAACTGCCTGACTGTCTCTTTAAAAAGAAGCCTCCGCTGCGCGGGGGCTTCGCCTTTTCTAATGCGTCACTGCTTATCAGAATGCGGAAGTGTCCTGGAACAGGCCCACTTTCAGGTCGGTCGCGGTGTAAATCAGACGCCCGTCAACCAGCACTTCGCCATCCGCCAGGCCCATAATCAAACGACGGTTTATCACGCGTTTGAAATGAATACGGTAGGTCACTTTCTTCGCCGTTGGCAGTATCTGGCCGGTGAGTTTAACTTCACCGACGCCTAATGCACGCCCTTTACCTTCGCCGCCTAACCAGCCCAGGTAGAAGCCAACCAGCTGCCACATGGCATCCAGACCCAGGCAGCCCGGCATTACCGGGTCACCAATAAAATGGCAACCGAAGAACCACAGGTCCGGGTTAATATCGAGTTCTGCCTCAACATAACCCTTGTCATAGTTACCACCGGTTTCGCTCATTTTGATGACGCGGTCCATCATCAGCATACTTGGCGCCGGCAGCTGTGGGCCTTTCGCACCAAATAGTTCACCACGACCAGAGGCAAGAAGGTCTTCTTTTGTATAGGATTCGCGTTTATCTACCATGTTTTCAGTAAGCCTTATTTTGAGTTCGGGACGCAGGATAGCTAACACGTGTACGCTGAACAAGTCCGATCAGTTCGAACCTGAACCGCCTAACCAGCGTAGCGGCCACGGAAAGCGATGACGACTCTCTTGCTGTGTCGCCTGCGCAATTCGTTCCTGAATGGTTTGCCGTAAAGTTTGTCCTTCGCCGTCCCAGAGCAGCTGGGTCAGAATGGGCAGCGCTTCCGACACGTCATCGACTGCCCAAATAAAGAACTGTTCATCCGAAACGGCCTGCTGCAGTTCCTGCGCCAGGCTCAGATGACGAACGTTGGCGGAGGGGATGATGACGCCCTGTTTACCGGTCAGCCCACGCTGCTGGCAAATAGCGAAGAAGCCCTCAATTTTTTCGTTGAGCCCGCCAACCGGCTGTACGCGACCAAACTGATCGACAGAGCCGGTAACGGCGATGCTCTGATTAATCGGTACATTGGCCAGCGAACTGATCAGCGCGCACAGTTCGGCCATGGAGGCGCTATCGCCATCCACTTCGCTGTAGGACTGCTCGAAGGTCAGGGAGGCGGTGAAGGGAAGCTGTTGTTCGAGCTCCAGCTCGGACATCAGAAACGCCTGCATGATCATCATACCTTTTGCATGAATGTTACCGCCCAGCTCGGCCTTACGTTCAACGTCGATGAATTCGCCGTCGCCAATATGCACGACGCAGCTGATACGCGAAGGCTCGCCAAACGCGCGAGGGTGACCCGGAAACTCAATGACAGAAAGTGCGTTGATTTGTCCTACGCATTCGCCTTCGGTTTCGATCAGGATTTGCTCCTGCAGGATTTCATCCTGGATGCGCTCAGCAAGATAGCCCTCGCGCCACAGACGACGCTCCAGCATGGTTTGTATCTCTTCGGCGCTAATCTCTTCACCATCACAGAACGCGGCAGCTTCTCGAAGCTGGCGGGCAATCCAGAGAACGCACAGCGGCAAAGTTTCCTGATCGCCGGTATAACGCGCGCCTTCCTGAATCAGCAGCGGCCAGGCGTTAGCGGACAGTCCCGGAAGTTCAAGCTGTTGAGCATTTTGCCAGACCCACTGGCACCATTGCTTCAGCGTCTCTGCATCAGCAATTTGCAGGTTATCTTCATATTCGCTGTAGATAGCCTGCGCAGAAAGCTCGGGTTCCATCTCCTGGAAATCAGCCAGGGATTCCCGCTCGCCGACGAGGATCACTTTCAGGCTCAGGGGCATAGAAGGGATGCTCACCGGAAGAGGGCGAGATTCATCGAATGACAGCCAGTCAAAACGCTGGCGGGCCACCATATTTTTTAGCCGCATCCACAGTAGGGGCTGAGCCAGTAAGGCGCGCAGGGAGAGAATCATTACGCCGCCGTTGGCGCGATGGACCAGACCGGGTTGTAAGGTGATCTCACCATTAAACTGGCGCACGCAGCCAAACAGCTGCTCTGCTTCGATCCAGTCAGCGGCTTCGACCGGAGCAACGCTGGCGAAATTATCTTCAGCAGTCTGCGCTGGCGTAAGAGAGATTTTTCCGCCATCAACCTGATAGTGAACGCCACAGAGCGTTGCTGCCGGTTGATGTAAAGTTCGGGTTTCATTAGCTAGCCATTGCAGGTACTCCGGTTCTTCCGGAATTTTAACCAGCATAAATGGCGAAATGGCTGGAGTGACCAGTAGCTGCTCCAGGGCATAAAAGAGACGGGGTTGCAGTTCGCCTGAGAGGGATTCCTCTGCGTGAGCCAGGTCGGCTTGTGCAAACAGCGCCTGATAACTTTCCGTATCAGGAGCAAGGTCGTTTCGGGTAAGTTTCGTAATGGTCAAAGTCGCTGTTTTTTAGTCAGATGTAAAACGCGCGATTATACATTATGCAGCGTCTGAGCACACGGGGGATTGCGATTGTCGTGGTGATAACGAATCTACCAACATCACGAAAGATGATTTATTCTCAGCACATCAGGAAAAAACTGATATCCTGAAATGAGTTACACGGTCACATTGAGATCGCAATGAAATATCAACAACTGGAAAATCTTGAAAGCGGCTGGAAATGGACTTATCTGGTAAAAAAGCATCGGGAAGGTGAGCTTATTACCCGCTACATTGAAGCCAGCGCTGCGCAAGCCGCGGTCGATTTATTACTGACGCTCGAAAATGAACCCGTGCTGGTGAATACCTGGATTGAGCAGCATATGAATCCAGAGCTAGTGAACCGCATGAAGCAGACTATCCGCGCCCGACGTAAGCGTCACTTCAACGCGGAGCATCAGCATACGCGTAAAAAGTCTATCGACCTTGAATTCGTGGTCTGGCAGCGCCTTGCAGGTCTGGCGCAAAGACGGGGTAAAACGCTGTCGGAAACTATCGTGCAGTTGATTGAGGATGCTGAGCATAAAGAGAAGTATGCCAGCAAGATGTCCAGCCTGAAGCATGATTTGCAGGTGCTGTTAGGTAAAGAGTAGCGATGCAGGCACCGGGATTCCGCTGCTGTTTTTTGAACGCGGAATTTAAGCCAAAAAAAACCCCGCATTGCGGGGTTTTTTATTGACGATATAACTTAAGCCTGCGGCTGAGTTACAACGTCTTTGTAGCCTTTAACTTCGATCTCTACGCGACGATCCGGACCCAGGCAGTCAATCAGAGCTGCACGAGCTTTCACGTTGTCACAGGTGTTGCCAGTAACCGGGTTGGATTCACCCATACCGCGAGCGGAGATTTTGCTAGCCGGGATACCTTTGGATACCAGGTAATCAACAACGGACTGAGCACGTTTCTCAGACAGCTGCTGGTTGTAGGCATCAGAACCGATACGGTCGGTGTAGCCCAGAACAACTGCGGAACCGTCTTTCGGATCCATGTTGCTCAGCTGGGTGTACAGCTGATCCAGAGCCTGCTGGCCTTCTGGTTTCAGAGTAGATTTGTTGAAGTTGAACAGAACGTCAGACTTCAGGGTGAAGTGCTTGGTAGTCACTTCTGGAGCCGGAGCCGGAGCCGGAGCTACAACCGGAGCAACATCGTCCTGACCGAAACGGTAGGAAACGCCCAGGCTCAGCATGCCGTTATCAGGACGGGTACCAACGGTGCCAGCGTCGCCGATGTTGTTAACCCACTGGTATTCCAGACGGGTTGCGATGTCACGAGTAACAGCCCACTCTAAGCCGCCCGCGAATACCGGGGATACGCCAGTGTCGTGTTCGCTACGGGAAACGCCGGTAGAAGCGTAGTTACCTTTGGAGTCTGCGCGCCAAACCATACCACCCAGACGGGTATAGATATCCAGATCGTCAGTGATCGGGTAACCCAGTTTAGCAGTCAGCTGAACGCCCTGAGCTTTGAAAGCGCCGTTGTCAACGCTGCCTTTATAAGCCATACGGCCCAGCCAGTCGTAGCCCATTTCAAAACCGAGGTACGGGTTAACCTGGTAACCACCGAACGCACCAGCACCCAGCTGATCGTTACGAACCGGACCATTGTTACCTTTGAAACCGTTACCGTAGAAACCGGTATCGTGATACTGGGACCAGCCCAGTTTAGCACCTGCGTACCAGGTGTTATCTTTCGGAGCGGCCTGCGCTACGGTAGCGAAGCCAGCCAGTGCCACTGCAATCGCGATAGCTGTCTTTTTCATTTTTTGCGCCTCATTATCATCCAAAATTCGCCATGAAGGTTCAGAAGACCTCACGGTTAAATCCTTCACCCGGGGCGTGACTTGTTGTTAACTATGCTGATACATGCAGCGTAAGCCGATCACCCCTGGCGATGTAAAGTCTACAACTTAGTTCGAAACTTACAAGTGTGAACTCCGTCAGGCATATGAAAAAAAAGGGTTGTGTACGCTATGTTTAACAAATACGGTTGAACTTGTTCGGGGCAAAAAAAGTCGCGAAGCCGCATCAGACAAGCATTTTAACAAAAATGCCCATCAAGAAAGCCCATCTCGCGTCAGGGCAAAAAAAATTCCAGGATTAATCCTAAACTCGGTTAATGATACAGATTTGAGTGAATTTTTAGCCCGGAAAGTTGTCTGCCTGGCTGATCGGTATTTCTTACCGGGCGCATGATAAAGCCCATCGCGTGACCCTCTTCTGCAGCGGCAACCAGTCGTTCATGTTCCTCAATGCTCAGTTCTTCTGATAGCCAGCCAATAACGACGCTATAATTTCCGGTGCGCAGTGAGCGAACCATTGACTCCAGGGTATTAGCGGGGGAGAGCTGGCTGATCTGCATAACCTTGGACAGCGGTAAACCGGATGACTGCACCCATTCACGGCTTAGCTTCTGCCGTGGAGTCAGCCAGAGCTGCCAGCGGGACTGCTGACCAAGCTGTTGTAATAAAGGAAGCAATAGTAGCTGCGTCATCATAGGCTGATCTTCGCGATAGACTATTTCACTGATCAGCCCGTTAGCTGGCTGTTCGGCAGCGTCATGAGAGCGACGACGTACTGAAGTAGAAGTCAGTGGTGAACGATTTGCGTGAGCTGATGTAAACATAGTCTATCCCGCCTGTGGGTTACTGTATGCATATACAGTATATGCGACAGGGTGAAAGATCAACTCTATTTTCTCTGTTTCTGGATGAAATTTGTACATCTCAGGGGGTAAGTAAGCGCCGATAGCGTCGGATGTCAGCGCGTACATCATGTGAATTCATCGTTGTCGCGCTTTTTACCTGGATAAATTTTTCTCAAAAATGATGACGTTAACCGTCTACGAGTGACCAGAGATACCTGACACTTTGTGCTCTAATGTGATTAATATTAATTAAGCATTTTACTTTTCCTGCTTTTGACTTCATCAAAAGGCTATTTTCTGAAAGCCGCTCGCAAAAAAACAAGCTGATTAAAATAAAGAGATAATTCATGTTGCCGCATGAAGAGAAGTCACTTATTTTCTTTATTAACGGATCCGTTAGCAAATTTATGTCTTATTTACATGATTAACAAAGGAATAATCATGAAGAAACTTGTATGTTTTAGGATCCATCAGTTTCGGGCATGTTTGACTCCATTAGGAAAAATAAGCTGTCGGCCCTTATTTGGTGGCTATAGCCTGGCGATAGACAACACCGTATTTGCCATGATGGCCGAGGGGGAAATCTATCTTCGGGTTTGTGAGCAGAGCGCGGAGTACCGCGTGGCGCATAAAAACCCGCTTTTGAAAATGCAGAAGAATGGTCGTCTGGTCGCGCTGAAGTATTATCATATTGATGAAGGGCTTTGGCAGGATAGCAATATGCTTTTTCATTTATCAGCGCTGTCATTACAGAGCGCTCGCTATGAAAAACATCGGCAGCGGCATTCCGGGAGATTGAAAAATTTGCCAAATATCAGTTTTCACATGGAGCTACAGTTGATTAATTCAGGCATCACCGATGAATTAACGCTGCGTAAGATTGGGGCAAAAGAAGCCTGGCTGAGGTTACGGAAAATGAATAAAGCGCTAACGGTTAATATTCTTTATTGCCTACAGGGAGCCATTGCCGGCGTACATGCGGCCACGCTCCCAACGCAACAGCGTCAGGAGCTTGAGGAGTGGGCGGCGGAACAGATGCAGGAGAGGGAGGCCTATTCAGGTTGAATCTCAACCTGTCGCTGTAGCCGACAAATCTCTGGCAGCAGCGCCAGAAGCAGTCCGATTTGTTGAAGCACCAGCGGCTCCTTGCTCTCGGCACGGGGGTCGAGATGCTGTATCCGGGTCTGCAGGCTTGCTAGAGCTTGCTGTACCCGCTGCTCATCGGCCGGCGAGTGGTGCAGCGCGTCATCAACATAACAAACGGCATCGTCCAGCAGCGCCAGGATATCTGGCGTTGTCAGCTTTTCCCTATGGGCGCCCAGGGCTGAAATATAGCTGGTAAAAGTGTGGTTCAGGCACAACAAACGAAACGCGGTTTCTCGAATTTGCGAGCCCGCTCTTGGTTCAGTTGATAAGTTTGAGACTACTGATGCCAATTCACCGTCCCTGTTGTGCGCGGCTCTTCGCGCAATGCGATAGGCAAGGCGGTTGTCGCGTCCCTGATGATATTGCTCAAGTATGGCGTCTAAATACCGGCAGTTAGCGTTGATTGCTTGTTCGAGTACTCGCGGCAGATTGCGGAATTTCCAGTCAGGCCAAATAAAGCTGACAGCGGCCCAGGCGATAGCGCAGCCGATCAGCGTATCAAATATGCGCGGTAGGGCGACTTCAAAACCTTCACCCAGGAGGTTGAAGCAAAGTAAAACCAGGAGGGTAATGAACATTGTCGCATGGGCGTACTGCACATTACGGAAAGCGAAGAACAGCACGCCGGTTAAAACAATTAAAAACAGCTGGCCTTCAACGGACGGAACGAGAAGCAGCACCGGGAGACCTATCGCCACGCCGATGAGAGTACCGATTATCCTTAACGCCAGCCGGTGTCGAGTCGCGTTATAGTTTGGCTGGCAAACAAACAGGCTGGTCAGCAATATCCAGTAACCATGATTCAGCCCGGTCAGCTGGATAAAAGCGTAGCCAGCGCACAGGACCAACGACATACGAACCGCATGGCGAAACAGGGCGGACTCGGGGGACATATTACTGCGTAAGCGCAGCCAGACATCGCCAAAACCGCCAGGCTGGTCGTCAGCCAGCAGGTTTTCCGTGTTGTTACTGAACTGCGCGGTGGTCTGGACAGATTCAATTGTCGCCAGCTGGGCGTCAATTGCGCGTAGGTTATTAAGCAAAAACCCTAACGCCTTAATCTGTTCTGCCGGCGCGCCGCTGGCTTTTACGCGATCGAGCGCGGCGTCAAGGTGCATAAAAGCGCGCTCAAAGTGAGTATCGTGAAGGTAGGGTTCGCGCAGCAGGATGGCACGAGACAGTTTCTGGCAGGCCTGCGCCTGCATGGACAGCATTCGCTGGAAGCGGAACATCACGTCGCTGTAACGAAAGCGATCGCGCAGCGTTTGGTATTGAATATGCGAAGAGCTAGCGCGTTCGTGGATATCCTGCGCCACGAAGTAATACTGCAGGGTGCGACGCGTTCCGCGCTGCCCGCGATCCCCGCGCAGGCGCGTCAGCAGGGAAACTTTGGTCTGATTCAGGGTTGCCACTAGCTGGCCGTTGGCTATGGCCAGGTCATACAGAGGAGCCTGGCTTTCATCTTCAATATCCGGATCGAACAGGCGCGATTTAAGTTCCAGATAGTGCGCCAACTGCTCGTAGCTGCGTGCAAGGTTATCCTGAAGGGGACGGATGGGGAAAATAAGATGCCCTGCGAGGGTGAGTAAGTTGTACCACACCGCCCCGGCCAGCAAAAACAGCGGCTGGAGATACCAGTGGCTATAAAGCGTTACCCCCAGCATGGTATAGATGGCGATTAACAAGGCACCAAAGGCGATTGTGGCATAGCGCTGGCCCAGCCCGCCGAGCAAAATAAAGCCGATGGTAGAAACGGTTAATCCTGCTGCGAATAACCACGGCCAGGGAAAGAGCAGTTCCACCGAGGCCGAGGCAATAAAAAAGCACACGAGGGTAATGGCCAGATTACGCAGACGTCCTGTCAGGCGGTCATCAAGGTCGGTCAGCGCCGCTGCCACGACCCCAAGCGTTAAAGGAATCGTGAGTTTTACTTCGCCAAGCCACCAGGGAAACGCGGTCGTGCCGCAGAGGGCGATAAAAATCCTGATGTTATATAACCAGGCGCTGTTCCGGGTATAGCGGCGTAGCAGGGGGGTGAGCATTTCTGTGTTCCATTCAGTTACTGAAAGCGGCGGCGCGCATTGGCTTCACGCGCAGCACGAGCGGTCTCGACGGAGACGACTCGACGGCCTACTGGCCATAAAGCAATAGCGGCGATTTTGAAATTGGCGATGCCAACCGGAATGCCGATGATGGTCAGGCATTGTGCGATACCACAAAAGATGTGCATCAGGCACAGCCACCAGCCAAAGAAAATAAACCATAAAATATTCAATAGTGTCCCGCCCGCGTTTAGCAGGCTATTCTTTCCCTGAGGATCGAGTTCATCAACATGAACGGCTTCATTACCATAGGGTAGAAGAGAGAGTTTTGTTATCTCCCAGCAGGAGCGGGTGAGAGGTAGCGTAAAGATCAGCACGATGCTGACCAACGTCGCCAGAAGCCAGCCGAGCGTGGTGGCGAATCCGCCAAGGATAAAGTTTAAAATATTCAGAACGGTACGCATAAACCCTCTGTTTAATTCCGTGGATAATAAGGCCCGGCCATTGTAGCGTTTTTTACGCTGGAGCACCCGGTCGCTGGCGGTTAAACTTAAAAACATCCAACCTGATTGAAATTCGACATTATATGGAACTTAGAGCGACAACATTGGGCAAGCGCATGGCTCAGCATCCTTATGATAGGGTGCAACTTCTTAATGCCGGAGTAAAGGTTTCCGGCGACAGTCATGAATATCTTATACCTTTCAATCAGTTATTATCAATTCATTGCAAGCGTGGTCTGGTATGGGGGGAACTGGAATTTATCCTGCCGGGCGAGAAAGTTGTGCGTTTGCATGGCACCGAATGGAATGAAACCCAGCGTTTTTACCATCATTTGAACACGCTCTGGCAGCAGTGGAGCGAGGAAATGAGCGATATCGCCGCTGATGTCCTTCGCCAGCAGCTGGCTGACGTGGCGCGTTCCAGCGCAGAGGGGAAGTGGTTGACGCGTCAGCAGGTGACCGATATCCAGCGTAAAATACGCCATGCGCTTGGCGGATTACCTGTGCCAACAGCCCGTCTTGATGCTTTCGATAACTGCCGCGAGTTATGGCGGCAATGTCAGAGTTGGTTGAGTAATACCGAAAAAGCCAGGCTCGAACATAATCAAACGTTTACTGAATCAATGCTGGAACAATACCGCGGCTTTTTTGCCGCGGTAGAATCATCGCCACTGAATCCGGCTCAGGCGCGCGCAGTGGTGAACGGCGAGCGTTCGTTGTTAGTGCTGGCAGGTGCCGGAAGCGGTAAAACTTCCGTATTAGTGGCGCGCGCTGGCTGGCTATTGACTCGTGGCGAAGCGGCGGCCGAGCAAATTCTGCTCCTGGCATTTGGTCGACAAGCCGCGCAGGAGATGGATGAGCGCATCCGCGAGCGCCTGGGTACTGAAGAGATCTCTGCGCGCACTTTTCATTCCCTGGCTCTGTATATTATTCAGCAGGGCAGTAAAAAAGCTCCGACGATCAGCAAGCTGGAGAACGACAGCGCCGCGCGGCAAAAACTCTTAGTTCAGAGCTGGCAGCAGCAGTGCCAGGAGAAAAAAGCGCAGGCGAAAGGCTGGCGACTGTGGCTGGAAGAAGAAATGGACTGGCAGATCCCAGAAGGGGATTTTTGGCAGGATAAAACGCTGCAGCGTCGTATTGCCAGTCGCCTTGATCGCTGGGTTAGCCTGATGCGTATGCATGGCGGCTCGCAGGCGGAAATGATTGCCGGAGCGCCTGAAGAGGTACGTGATCTTTTTGGCAAGCGCGTCAAGCTGATGGCCCCTTTGCTAAAAGCGTGGAAAACGGCGTTAAAAGATGAAAATGCCGTCGATTTTTCCGGCCTGATTCATCAGGCGATTAATGTTCTGGATAAGGGGCGCTTTGTCAGCCCGTGGAAGCATATTCTGGTGGATGAGTTTCAGGATATCTCACCGCAGCGGGCATCCCTACTCGCTGCGTTACGTCGGCAAAACACACAGACTACGCTGTTTGCCGTTGGCGATGACTGGCAGGCTATCTACCGTTTTAGCGGTGCTCAGCTCTCTTTAACAACGGCCTTTAATCACTATTTTGGCGAAGGAGATTGCTGCGCGCTGGATACGACGTACCGATTTAATAGTCGGATAGGAGAGGTCGCCAACGGGTTTATCCAACAAAATCCGCATCAGTTAACGAAACCGCTAAACAGCCTGGTCGCAGGGGACAAAAAAGCGGTGACGTTATTAGCGCAGGACAAACTCGACGATCTGCTTGATAAAATGAGCGGTTACGTCAAACGAGAACAGCGGATTTTGTTGTTAGCTCGCTATCATCATTTGAAGCCGGCAGTGCTGGAGAAAGCCGCTACGCGCTGGCCGCATCTGCATCTCGATTTTATGACTATTCATGCCAGCAAAGGGCAACAGGCAGATTACGTCATTATTCTTGGCCTTCAGGAGGGGGATGACGCGTTTCCCGCACCGGCGCGCGAGTCGATTATGGAGCAGGCGCTATTACCACAGCCGGAGGATTTTCCCGATGCCGAAGAGAGGCGTTTACTGTATGTCGCCATCACCCGCGCACGTCTGCGCGTATGGTTATTGTTTAATAAAGAACAACCTTCGCCGTTTGTTGAAATGTTAGAGGCGCTGGGTGTCCCGGTAGCAAGAAAACCATAATGACTGGCGGCATGGCCGCCAGCAGGTTTTATTTCAGACGCTCTGCAAGGTAGCGTTGATAATCAGGGATCAGGATATCAACAGGGTCGTTGAAGTGCGGGGACTGGATAATAAAGTCGGCGGTCGAAACGTTGGTGGCGACGGGAATATTCCATACCGTTGCCAAACGTAATAACGCTTTCACATCCGGATCGTGCGGCACGGCATTCAGCGGATCCCAGAAAAAAATCAATACATCGATTTTACCTTCTGAAATCAGCGCTCCTACCTGCTGGTCGCCGCCCATGGGACCACTCAGCATCGCCTGCACCTCCAGCCCGGTTGCGCGTGACACCAGATTTCCGGTCGTTCCTGTTGCTGATAACGTGTGTTGCGCCAGCAGTTGCTGGTGGCGCTCGACCCATTTCATCAGCATATCTTTACAGTGATCGTGAGCGACCAGTGCAATATGCTTGCGCGCTGGCAATGTACGTGTTGTTAGTTCCATCATTTCATTCCACATTTTGGCCTGTAGACAGATTACTGGAAGTGATTGTTGCTGCAAGCGTCAGGATGAAAAAATTTGACGCATCTGTAGGTCAGGACTCATGCTGATTCATCCGGATTAGCATACACTTGGGCTAAATAGCAGGAGGATGATGATGAAAGAGAATGATATCGCAGGTATTCTGACCTCGACGCGGACTATCGCCCTGGTGGGAGCAAGCGACAAACCTGACCGCCCCAGCTACCGGGTGATGAAGTACCTTCTGGATCAGGGATATCACGTTATTCCCGTTTCCCCTAAGGTGGCAGGTACTACTCTTCTGGGGCAAAAGGGATATGCCACGCTTGCTGACGTGCCGGAAAAAGTAGATATGGTCGATGTTTTCCGTAACTCGGAAGCGGCCTGGGGCGTTGCCCAGGAGGCGGTGGCTATCGGTGCGAAAACGCTGTGGCTACAGCTGGGGGTAATCAACGAACAGGCTGCTGTCCTCGCTCGGGATGCTGGACTTAACGTGGTGATGGATCGCTGTCCGGCGATTGAGATCCCTCGATTGGGACTAGCCCGATAAACCTAAAACCCCGCCTGACGGGGTTTTTTATTATCAATATTAATTAAGTTATATAGGGGCAGAATTTTAATTAAAACTACATCGAAACGTTTCTTTATTTAAAAATAAATCACATTATCTCTGTGGGTTTAACGGACACCTTCCTGACTTTATCTCCCTTATTACGAAAAATCTTCTCCGACAGATAATTTATTTTTTATAAATAAACCATAGAAAATACATGGGGAATCCTTGTAAAATATTTTAAAGTTTAAAAAAATAATTGTTTTTTCTCATGTCATTTATATGACTAATATCACAGATATTTTTCGGGTAGCGCTTGAAAGCAGGTTTGGTGATATAGGAAATGTATTATCCATAATTTTATCTTCATTGTAATAACCGTGAGTAACGATTTTAATTATAGCCTTAATTAACATTTTAAAATGTAAGCTTATTATTTTAACTGGTTGTAATTTAATGTTTTTTATTTATTTCAGAATGTAAATCATCTGTTTTCCTTTAACCTTGCGGGACGCCGGGAACTGGTATATCTAATAAGGTGCATAATTAAGAATTATCTCATACCTCTGACTGCGTCTTCATCTCAAGGGTGCAACCTGATGAAAAATATAAATGTGACAGTGAAAGAAACAGGTGTTGAATACACCGTTGATGGCAATCAAATTAATCTCAATACGCAGTCAGTGGTTCTCCTGCACGTTAAACGTGAGGATATAAGTTCGTATACCCGCCAAGGTAATGATCTTGTTCTAAAACTCCATAACGGTGACACCGTTACAATTAAAAACTTTTTCGTTGTGGATGAGCATGGGCAGCACAGTGATTTGGTTCTTATGGATGATGAGACCGGCGCATTATGGTGGTTGGAAGGCGCGGGTACCGATGGAGCACACTATTCGCTGATTAGCGATCTTTCAGAAGTCATCGCGACCGGTGGCGCAGGACAAAGTATTGCTGGTTGGGTCATGGCGGGCGCGGCTTTGCTGGGCATTGCGGCGATGTTCGCCGGCACCTCAAACAAAGACCACCACTCTTCGGTCTCTGAAAGCGACTCAGATGCTGATAGTGACTCGGACTCCGATAGTGATACGGATTCGGACAGCGATTCGGACTCCGACAGCGACTCCGATTCGGATAGTGATTCGGATTCTGACAGCGACTCCGATTCAGATTCAGATTCAGATTCAGATAGTGACTCTGATAGCGATGGCGACTCCGATGCCGATAGCGATTCGGATTCTGACAGCGACTCAGATACCGAGTTACCTACCGCGGCAGAGAATATTACGGTGAATGACAATGTCGGTCCCATCACCGGCGTTCTGCATTCTGGAGATGTAACCGACGATACGACCCCAGAGATTAAAGGAACGGCAGAAGCAGGGGCAACAATAACGATTTACGACGGCGATACCGTACTAGGTACTGTCGTGGTGGATGAGAATGGCAACTGGAGCTTCACTTTACCGGAGCTGAGCGAGGGGACCCACAACCTCAGCGCGACGGTGACCGACAAAGCCGGGAACGTCAGCGAGCGTTCACCGGCGTTTGAGCTGACGATAGATACCACTGCGCCCGCTGCCAGCGCTCCACAGGTAACCGATGACGTAGCTGAGCACACTGGTCCGCTGCAGAGCGGAGATCTGACCAACGACACCACGCCGACCCTGAGCGGCACAGCGGAAGCGGGCGCTACGGTCACGATCTATGACGGCGACACCGTGCTGGGCACCGTGATTGCGGGTGTTGACGGGCGCTGGAGCTTTACTCCGGAAGCGCTGGCCGAAGGTAGCCACAGCCTGAGCACCACGGTGACCGACAAAGCCGGGAACGTCAGCGAGCGTTCACCGGCGTTTGAACTTACGGTGGACACTACGGTGGTGCCGGTCAGCGATCTGCAGGTGACTGATAATGCAGGTGAAGAAACAGGCATTCTCAACAACGGCAGCGTAACGGATGATGATACGCCGACCCTGAGCGGCACGGCGGAAGCGGGTGCCACGGTCACAATTTATGACGGTGATACCGTCCTGGGCACTGCGATAGCGGGCGAGGATGGCCGCTGGAGCTTTACCCCGGGAGCGCTGACCGAAGGTAGCCACAGCCTGAGCACGACGGTGACCGACAAGGCCGGGAACGTCAGCGAGCGTTCCCCGATATTTGAATTGACTGTCGATCTCAGCGATGACTCGGATTCCGACAGCGATTCGGACTCCGACAGTGACTCGGATTCGGACAGCGACTCCGATTCCGACAGCGACTCTGATAGCGACAGCGATTCGGATTCAGACAGCGATTCTGATTCGGACAGTGACTCCGATTCCGACAGCGATTCTGATTCGGATAGTGACTCTGACTCCGACAGCGATTCAGACTCTGACAGCGACTCTGACTCCGACAGCGATTCTGACTCGGACAGTGATTCGGATTCTGACAGCGACTCGGACTCTGACAGCGACTCGGATTCGGACAGCGATTCCGATGCCGACAGCGACTCGGATTCGGACAGTGACTCGGACTCTGACAGCGACTCGGACTCTGACAGCGATTCCGACTCTGACAGCGACTCCGATTCCGACAGCGATTCGGACTCTGACAGCGATTCGGATTCCGACAGCGACTCTGACTCCGACAGCGATTCTGACTCGGACAGTGATTCGGATTCTGACAGCGACTCGGATTCGGACAGCGATTCCGATGCCGACAGCGATTCGGATTCCGACAGCGACTCGGATTCTGACAGTGACTCGGATTCAGACAGCGATTCCGACTCTGACAGCGACTCGGATTCGGACAGTGACTCGGATTCGGACAGCGATTCGGACTCCGACAGTGACTCGGACTCCGACAGCGACTCGGATTCTGACAGCGATTCTGACTCCGACAGCGACTCAGACTCTGACAGCGATTCAGACTCCGACAGTGACTCGGACTCTGACAGCGACTCCGATTCCGACAGCGACTCGGACTCTGACAGCGATTCTGACTCCGACAGCGATTCTGACTCTGACAGCGATTCTGACTCTGACAGCGACTCGGATTCGGACAGTGACTCGGATTCGGACAGTGACTCGGATTCGGACAGCGATTCGGATTCCGACAGCGACTCAGACTCTGACAGCGACTCGGATAGCGACAGCGACTCGGACTCTGACAGCGACTCGGACTCTGACAGCGACTCGGATTCTGACAGCGACTCGGATTCTGACAGCGACTCGGATTCCGACAGCGACTCGGATTCCGACAGCGACTCCGATTCTGACAGCGACTCTGACTCCGACAGCGATTCCGATAGCGATAGCGACAGCGACTCCGATTCCGATAGTGACTCGGATAGCGACAGCGACTCCGATTCTGACAGCGATTCTGACTCCGACAGCGACTCCGATTCGGACAGCGATTCGGACTCCGACAGCGATTCCGATTCGGACAGCGACTCGGATTCAGACAGCGATTCCGATTCCGACAGCGATTCCGACTCTGACAGCGACTCGGATATTCCGCAGGCCAACGCGGATACCAATACTGCGCTGATCTCTGAGAACCATGACAATCTCGATGGTGTAAACGGTACGATTACCCAGTTGACTGGCGTGAACTTGCTTGGCGTAGTTGATGTTTCGCTGCTTAGCGGCAACAACTTTGACTTTACCGTCGCGAGTGGAACGACTCAGGATGTGGTGCTGGATATTTCCGGCGGGACAACGCTGAGTTCGGCGGCACTGATCAATACGCTGCTGCTTCTGCTGGGCGGTACCGATACCTTCCAGGCCGATCTCGCGGTGGTGAATACGGCGACCGGCGAAGTGGTTGCGTTGGCGTCGAATGCGGTGACTATCACGGCGGGAGGCGTCAGCCTGGATTACAGCGGTGGCGCCAGCTTCAGCGATCTGCCGGAAGGTAACTATACGGTGGTGATCTCGTCGCCGACGAATACCGGACTGCTGCCGACGCTGGTGAACTTCCTGGCAAATATCAGCGTGGTGACCGCGGTGGATGTTGCGGTAACCGATTCCGTAGGATACGAGTCCGCGATTATCAGCGGTAACGTCCTGCAGACGGATGCTGGCGGGGATGTTGGTGATATCGGTACGGATATTACCGTGACTAGCATCATTGCGACTTCGGTGCCGGGGGCAACGGCGGAAACGGTTAGTTCAGGTGGAACGATTGTCGAGGGCGCCTACGGTACGCTGGTGATCTATGCCGATGGTTCTTACACCTATCACGCGACCGGGGACGCTGATTCTGTCGGCCAAACGGAGGTCTTTACCTACACCATTACGGATGCGGATGGTGATACGGCTACCACGACGCTGACTATCAATATTGGTCTGGCTGATGATACGGATAGCGATGCGGATTCGGACAGCGATTCTGACTCTGACAGCGATTCCGATTCTGACAGTGATTCCGACTCTGACAGCGATTCGGATTCGGACAGCGACTCGGATAGCGACAGCGATTCCGACTCTGACAGCGATTCGGATTCCGATAGCGATTCCGACTCCGACAGCGACTCGGATTCTGACAGCGATTCCGATTCCGACAGCGATTCGGACTCTGACAGCGACTCCGATTCCGACAGTGATTCTGACTCCGACAGCGACTCGGATTCTGACAGTGATTCCGACTCTGACAGCGATTCGGATTCGGACAGCGACTCGGATAGCGACAGCGATTCTGACTCTGACAGCGACTCGGATTCTGACAGCGATTCCGACAGCGACTCGGATTCGGACAGTGACTCGGATTCCGACAGTGATTCGGACTCTGACAGCGACTCGGATTCTGACAGCGATTCCGATTCGGACAGCGACTCGGATTCTGATAGTGACTCGGACTCCGACAGCGATTCGGATTCCGACAGCGATTCGGATTCCGACAGCGATTCTGATTCGGATAGTGACTCGGACTCCGACAGCGATGCGGATTCGGACAGCGATTCCGATTCGGACAGCGATTCTGACTCTGACAGTGACTCGGATTCCGACAGCGATTCGGACTCTGACAGCGACTCGGATTCTGACAGCGATTCCGATTCGGACAGCGACTCGGATTCTGATAGTGACTCGGACTCCGACAGCGATTCGGATTCCGACAGCGATTCTGATTCGGATAGTGACTCGGACTCCGACAGCGATGCGGATTCGGACAGCGATTCTGACTCTGACAGCGACTCCGATTCTGACAGTGACTCGGATTCCGACAGTGACTCCGATTCTGACAGCGACTCTGACTCCGACAGCGACTCGGATAGCGACAGCGATTCTGATTCCGACAGCGATTCGGATTCTGACAGCGATTCGGATTCAGACAGCGACTCCGACTCCGATAGCGATATCGAGGCTGTACCGGATAGCAACAGCCCGGATGTGGTGACTCAGGACGGAAACCTGAATAACGTCAGCGGCACCAGCGGTCAACTGGTTGGCCTGACGCTACTCAGCACCGTCGATGTCTCGCTGCTGTCGGGCAATAATCTGCGCTTTAGCGTGGGTTCCGGAACCGTTGAGGATATGACGGTGTCGGTGAACGGCAACTCGCTGCTCACGGCGAGCGGATTGCTGACCACCATCGTCAACCTGCTGGGGGCTGGAAACACCCTGAGCGCCGATCTGTCGGTGGTGAATACGGTCACCGGCGAAGTCGTGGCGATTGCGGAAAACAGCGTCTCTATCTCGGCGAGCCTGCTTGGCGGGCTCACCTATAGCGGCACGGCGTCCTTTGCCAATCTGCCGGCGGGCGACTACACCATGATTATCTCTGCACCGGAAAGTAACGGCGCCCTGGTATCGCTGATCAACGCGCTGGCGGAGGCTCAGGTAGCAAGCTTCGTCAACGTGGACGTGACGGACTCCGTTGGCTATAGCGTCGGCGCCATTGAAGGAAACGTGCTGGACAACACCGCCAGCGGCGATATGCAGGACAGCGGCCAGGGCATCACGGTCACCAGCGCGGTATCGGACTCCGTTGACGGATCGACCGCAGTGACCGTGACCAGCGCTGGCGTCAACGTCACGGGGGCTTATGGCGTACTGACCATTCACTCTGACGGCAGCTATAGCTACCAGTTGACCAAAGGCGGAGCCGCTGTCGGTCAATCGGATGTCTTTAGCTACACCATTACCGATGCAGCGGGGAATACATCGACCACTTCTCTGACGATCAATATCGGAGGAAATATCGAACCGGCGCAGGCCAATCCGGATGCGCAGGAGACGGACCTGACCGCGACGTTCGATAATCTTAATGGCGAAAGCGGTACCGTCGGACAACTGGTCGGCGTCTCGTTACTCGGTAACGTCAATGTAGGTTTGCTTAACGGCAATAGTTTTGACTTTGACGTCGCCGCCGGCGCGAACGAAAAAGTGCTGCTCACTGTCTCGGGGAGCACTGGCCTGAGCCTGGGCGCGGCCTTGAGCACGTTGCTGAGCCTGCTGGGCGGGGCATCGTCCTTTACGGCGGATCTCTCAATCGTCGATAAGGCGACCGGCGAAGTGGTGCAGGTTCTGACCAACGCCGTCAATATTAATGTTGACGGACTGGGTCTCAGCCTGGGCTACAGCGGCGGCGGCTGGTCCTCAATGTTACCTTCAGGATCGTACACGGCGGTGGTCTCTTCACCGAATACCGGCGGCCTGTTGGGCGCGTTGCTGGACCTGAACCTGGGCACCTTTATCAACGTGTCGGTCACCGACTCTGAGGGCTATCACACCGACAGCCTGACGGGGAACGTCCTGCAAAGCGATGGCGACGGCGACGTGGCGGACTCCGGGGTAAATATTAAGGTGACCAGCGTCACCGCCACCTCGGTTATCGACGCCGATCCGGTGGCGGTCACCAGCAGCGGAACGACGATAGCCGGTGCCTGGGGATCGCTGACCATTCACAGCGACGGTAGCTATACCTATCAGCCTTATGGCGGAGTGAATAGCGTCGGCCAATCGGAGGTCTTTACCTACACCATAACCGACAGTCTGGGCCACACGGCGAGCACGACGCTGACGTTCGATATCGACAGCCCGGCTTCGCTGGCGGTGAATGACGTGGTTGCGCTGAACGTGGCAACGGCGCTGGCAACGGTGAATGTTCCGGCGATTGACACCACGGGGCTGAACACCAGCGGTAAGTCGAGCGGGAGCGGAGTATCAGCGAGTAAGTTGATTAACTTTAGCGTGGGGGCCGATCGCGAAATGGATACCCTCTCGGTGAATGTGAACTACACCGCGAGTGGCTCAGTGGTCAATACCGTCAGGATTGACAGCACGGTCAGCATTTATCACGTACTCAGCGATGGCAGTAAGGTCCTGGTATGGCAAGGGACGCCGACAGAAAGCTTGACCACGATTATCGGCGCCACAGCTAGCGCTACGGATACGCTAACGCTAACGGGTGTGGCATTGAGCGAAGGAAATTACGAGATGGTCCTGGCTTCTAAAGCTACTGCCACTCTGGATAATTTCGTCACCACACCACCGAACTATACGGTAGGTGCAACGATCGCCGGTACGACGATCGATACCGCAACGCATTATACGGTGGCAGGAACCAACGTCAGCGGGAATATCCAGAACGGAAACAACTCGGGCGGTACGGAAGATTTCCATGGCGTGCTGTATGCCTCATACACCGTCGCCGGACATACTTCCTCTGGCAGTGCCGAATCATGGACCTTCCACAGCAACGGCAGTATCACCACCAGCGACGGTAGTAGCGTAAGCGCAACCAGCGTCACAATTTACGGTGACTATGGCAACCTGACGATGGCGAATAATGGTTCTTATACCTACAGTCTGAATGCAGGTCTGGATGTGTCGACAATCACCCATAAGGAGGTCTTTGCCTACACGGTGAACGACAGCAATGGCGGCTCTTCCGCGGCGACGCTGACCATCGATCTGCATCCGCAGATTACCGGCAGCGTGAACGGCGACGATATTCACAGCACCGCTTATGACGATACCTTCACCCTGGGTATCGGGGCCGACACGGTGGTTTACAACCTGCTGGCTGATGACAATAGCGGCGGCAACGGCGGCGATACCTGGAAGGATTTCTCGGTTGCGCAAGGGGATCATATCGATGTGTCGGCGCTGCTGGTTGACTGGGATGGTAACAGCAGCAGCCTGGGCAACTATGTGACCCTGAGCTACGTTGGCAATAACACGGTGGTATCCATCGACCGCGACGGCGGGGCCGGAGACCATCAATCAACAACCTTAATTACGCTGGAAGGGGTGCATATCAATTCGCTCAACGAGCTGATTGATACGAATAACTCCAACTAACAGGCGTTATAACGCTGATGGCGCAGGGACGCGCCGTCGAGGTTATTTAATAGGGGAGGAATGAATCGGTCAGTGAACCGGGAGATAGCCGACTATCATTTAATAAAAATAATGATGCGGAAATGATTATATCCGTTTTTTCAGTGCGTGTTTTCTGAAGGGTAAATTTGATGCGTCTATTTAAACAAAAAAGGAATGTCATAACCTGCGGCTATACAGCCCTCTTTATTTCTTTGAATCCGGCGTTTTTTGCTCATGCGGAAAATTCATATTTGATGCCGAATGATATTAGCAGCCAGCGCTTAACCGATAGCCAACTGGTGGCGGGGTATAACGAAGAGATTATTAATAGCCAAAGCCGAATATCCGGCCCGCTGGATATTAAAAAAGCGGTAAAAAATGCGGTAAACTGGCATCCATCTATAACCCAGGAGGTGAGTAAACTCCAGGAGATGGCGCAGAAAGTCGACGTGGCGAAAGCCAAATATTACCCGCAAGTTAGTGCGGGTATGAATAATGGTTATAGTAATACCTATTCTGATGCCGGATATACGCCATCGTTGGTCGTCTCGGTATCGCAAATGCTTTACGACTTCGGCAAAGTGTCCAGCTCGGTCAGAGCCGCAGACTCCGGCGTTGCCCAACAGCAGGCCACCGTCATGCTGAGCATCGATCAGGTCGCTCATGACACCGCGGCGGCGGTAGTCCAGGTTCAGGGCTATCAAAAGCTGGTGGACATCGCCAAAGCGCAGGTCGAGTCGCTCAAACAGATTGGCGATCTTATTCGCCAGCGCAACGATGCGGGGGCGTCGTCTTTATCGGACGTCGTGCAGACCGACACTCGCGTGGAAGGCGCGCAATCCACGCTCCTGCAATATCAGGCGGCCCTTGAGCGCTGGAAAGCCACGCTCGCGACCTACATTGGCATCGGCGGAATCGCCACGGTAACGGATGACGTCCCGCAGGGGATGGATGCCGCCTGCGCGGTAGTCAAAATCGATTACCGCTCAGTGCCTGCGGTATTAGCGGCGCTGGCCCAGGCCGGCCAGGCGCAGGCGCAGCTGGATAACGCCAACGCGCAAATGCTGCCGACGATTTCCCTTGAGCCGGAAGTTACCCACTACCTCAACGATAACTACGCCAACAGCGCGGTGCTCAATAAAACGCAATATTCCGCTTGGGTGAAAGTGCAGATGCCTATCTATCAGGGCGGGGCGATGACCGCCTCCCGCGACGCCGCCCAGCAAAGCCTGGCGGCGGCGAATGCGGCGATCAAAACCGCGCAACTGGACGCCAGCCAGAAGCTCAACGCCTCGCGCGATGAAGCGGTTAATCTGACTCAGTCGCTGGGTATTCAGAAGCGCCAGCAGGCGTTGGGCGAACAAACCCGGGCGCTGTATCAGGATCAGTACCTTCAGCTCGGTTCGCGCCCGCTGCTGGATCTGCTCAACGTCGATCAGGAAATTTACCAGGCCAGATTTAGCCAGGTCCTGACGGAATCGCAACTGCGCTCTCTGGAGCTGGACTGCCTGTTCAGCACCGGCAAGATGCGCACGGTGTTCGCGCTGGAAAAACAAAATATCCAGGGCGTGGAGATCCGCCCATGACCCCACAAGATGAACGCGCCGGGATACCGCATCTGATCGACTGGTCCAATGCGATAGCCTTTATTGCCAACCACTATCGACAAAGCTTTTCGCCCGGAACGCTGCATGCCGCCGCCGAGTGGGCGACGCAGAAAACCCTGCCGGAGGCGCTTCGGCACCTGGCGCGCCACGCCGGGCTAAACTGCCAGATTTTATCCGCCGCCGATCAGAAAATGTCGGCCTGGCGGCTACCGCTAGTCATCCAGCTGCGCGACGGCCAAATCGCCGTGGTTGAAAGCGTTGACGTCAATAACGCCGTTGGGGTGCGGTTTGTGAAGGAGCTCGCGCTGCTCAGCTACTGCCCGCTGGAAACCCTGCTGCCGGAAATTGAAAAGACCATTGCTTTTCGCCCGGCGGCGCCGGAAAGGGATATTCGCACCGAGAGCTATCTGGCCCGCTTTCAGCCGGACTGGCTACGCAAAATTGTACTGAAAGATATTCGCCCCTATATGCACGTGATGCTGGCGTCTTTCGCTATCAACGTTCTCGCGCTGAGCGGAATTCTGTTTTCGATGCAGGTTTACGATCGGGTGATCCCGGCGCAGTCTTATCCCACGCTTTATGTTCTGTTCAGCGGCGTATTGCTGGCGGCGGTCTTTGCTTTTGTGCTGAAAATTATGCGCGGGCACGTCACGGATCTGCTCGGCAAACGCGGGGATATTCGCGTTTCTGACCGGGTCTTCGGCCACGCGCTGCGCCTGAAAAACAGCGCGGTGCCGCGCTCGACGGGGAGCTTTATTTCGCAAATCCGCGAGCTGGAGCAGGTGCGAGAAATGATGACCTCGACGATGATGACCATCGTGGCGGATTTACCGTTCTTTCTCCTGTTTCAGGTGGTGCTGTTTATTGTCTCGCCGTGGCTAAGCTGGATTGCGCCGGTGGCGACGGTCCTGATGATCCTCCCCGGCCTGCTATTGCAGCGCAAGCTGGCGGCGCTGGCCAATAAAAACCAGCACGAAAATACCTTACGTAACGCCATCCTGGTGGAAAGCATCCAGGGATTGCAGGACATCAAAATGATGCAGGCGGAAAGCCGTTTCTTGCATCAGTGGAATAGCTATATCGCGATTACCGCCGAGTCGGGGGTCAAAACGCGCAGGCTCACCCACGGCCTGGTCAGCTGGGGAATGTCGGTGCAAAACCTGCTGTACGCCACGGTGGTAGTGGTCGGCGCGCCGCTGGTGATTAATGGCGACATCACCACCGGGGCGATGGTGGCGGCATCGATGCTATCGACCCGCATGGTGGCGCCGATGACCGCGCTGTGCGGGGTACTTGCCCGCTGGCAGCAGGTGAAAACGGCGAAGGCCAGCCTCGATACGCTGATGGCGCTGCCGGTCGAAGGGGGGCAGGACGAACCCCGGGTTCACCGCGCCGTGCTGCACGGCAACTACGAGTTCCGCCAGGCGGAATTCCGCTACGGCCTTAACGACGCCGCCATCCCGCTGCGGATTAATCAACTGTCGATAAAAGCCGGGGAGAGAATCGCTGTTCTTGGACGAATCGGCGCCGGTAAATCGACCTTGCTGCAGGCGATGATGGGCAACATCGAGCTGGTCTCCGGCGAGCTGCGGCTGGATGATTTAAGCCTGCCGCAGATCGACCTCGCCGATATTCGCCGCAACGCCACCTTGCTGACCCAGGAGGCGCGGCTGTTCCACGGCACCCTGCGCGAGAACCTGATCCTCGGGCGTCCGGCGGCGACGGATGATGAAATCTTCTCGGTGCTTACCCTGTGCGGCGCGCTGGAGTTCGTGCGCAAACTGCCTCTTGGTCTTGAACACGTCGTTATGGAAGGCGGGTTGGGGCTGTCAGGCGGCCAGCGGCAGTCGCTGCTGCTGGCCAGAACGCTGCTGCGCGATCCGAACATTATCCTGCTCGATGAGCCGACCTCGTTTTTCGACGAGCGAACGGAAAAAGCTTTTGTGGAACAGCTGGCGCAGTGGGCCGGTGAAAGAACGATGATTATCGCCACGCACAAAGCGGCGGTGCTCAATATCGTTGACCGGATCCTGGTTATCCAGGACGGGCAGCTGGCGCTGGATAAACCCAAAGCGACGGTCTTTGAACAAGAGAAAGCCCGCGGTCAGGTGGTGAATATATGAGTAAATTTCCCTTACTGGCCGACAACGACCCGGTGGCGCTGCTTCCGGAGAGCGAACAAGACGAAGCGCAGATCGTAAAATCGCGGCGGCTGATTCTCCTGCTGGCCGTGATGCTGCTGGTGGGCGGCGTCTGGGCATGGTTCGCGGTGCTGGACGAAGTCTCAACGGGCACCGGGAAAGTGATCCCCAGCTCCCGGGAGCAGGTAATACAAACCCTCGACGGCGGTATTTTAACCGAGCTGAACGTGCGGGAAGGTAGCAAGGTACAAGCCGGACAGGTCGTGGCCCGCCTCGACCCCACCCGCAGCGAATCTAACGTCGGCGAAAGCCAGGCGAAATATCGCGCCTCGCTGGCGGCGAGCATTCGTTTAACTGCCGAGGTCAACAATCAGCCGCTGGCGTTTCCCGACTCCCTGAAAGCCTGGCCCGCGCTGCTGGCGGAAGAGACTCGCCTCTACCATAGCCGCAAGGAGCAGTTGAGCAAATCGACGCGCCAGCTGGACGAGTCGCTAAAACTGGTCAATAGCGAACTGGCCATCACCGAAAGGCTGGCGAAAACCGGGGCGGCGAGCAACGTTGAAGTGCTGCGTCTTCGCCAGCAGGTCGCGGATATCAGTTTTAAAAAGATCGATCTTAATACCCGCTATTTTGTTGACGCGCGTGAACAGCTGTCAAAAGCCAATGCCGACGTGGCCAGCCTGGCGGAAGTGATTAAAGGCCGCGCCGATTCGGTCACGCGCTTAACCGTTCGCTCGCCGGTGCAGGGGATCGTAAAAAATATCAAGGTCAACACCATTGGTGGGGTTATTGCGCCCAACGGTGAGCTGATGGAAATTGTTCCGGTAGATGGCCGGTTATTAATCGAAGCGCGGATTTCACCGCGCGATATCGCTTTTATTCATCCTGACCAGCAGGCGCTGGTGAAAATTACCGCCTATGATTATGCCATCTATGGCGCGCTTAACGGCGTGGTGGAAACCATATCGCCGGATACAACCCAGGACGAAGCTAAACCCGATATTTACTACTACCGGGTGTTTATTCGAACTGACTACGATTACCTGGAAAATAAAAGCGGCAAGCGCTTTTTAATCGGCCCGGGAATGATTGCCACCGTTGATATTAAGACCGGGGAAAAAACGGTCATGGATTATCTGGTCAAACCGTTTAATCGGGCAAAAGAAGCATTAAGAGAACGTTAATTCGATGGCTGACCTGTGCCGGGCTGATATATCGGCGCAGCGTCTTCCCCGGCTTGCGCTACGCTTAGCCGGGCTACGGATTCACAGCCGTCTGCGAGCCGGTAGCCCGGACAAGGCGCGTTAAGCGCCGCCTCCGGGGAGTGTGCCGGGCAAAGACATAAGCGCAATTTCCAAAACGGGTTGAAATAATAATTTTTAAACATGCAACGCATTCTTGAATATACGGAGAGGGAAAGATGGCGCTAAGTGACTTACTGCAACAAGCCTGCTTTCAGGCGAAAAAATTAAAATCCACCGAATTGCCCTCTGACTATCCGGCATGGGTCATCTTCTTCAGCGTCAGCGATGGTAAGTCACGCGCGCATACTCATATCTCCAGCGGAACCAGCTTTGACCTCGCGTGGCTGGCGGGGGCCAGAGCGCTGCAGGAGTGGCGTAAAAAACAGGACAGCGAACCGCAGTGGCTGCGGATTGACATCGTGGACAGCGTGGAAAAGCTCAGCTGGCAATCCCTCAACGAAAAATTCATGGTCACCAAGCGTAACTATTTTCGCTTTGGCCTCGCGTTTGATCCGCAGTTTAGCTGCGCGATGCTTGAGCAAGAAATTACCGGTAACGCGCTGCTCTATGACGGGGATAACGGCGTCGTGGCGCCGAATAGCGTCAATCTGGAAAACTACGCCCAGCGGCGGTTTAAGCAGACGCTGAGCTGGCCGCAAGATCCGCAGCAGCCGCTCTGGCGCTTTAAAACTCAGGGCGTCTTCTGCGATCGTTTTGGGGCAAAAGTGATTGAACACACCGGACGGGGTTCCGGCTATCGCGTCATCGGGGAAGAGTGGCAGGACGAGTGCCTGGCCGAGGTGATTAAAAAAGGCACCGATTATCTGGCCCGCCAGGTAAAACAAGACGGCCTCTACCATTACGGCTGGTTTCCCTGTTTCGATCGCCCGGTCCGCTCCTATAACGCGCTGCGCCATGCCAGCTCGACCTATTCGCTGATCGAGGGCTGGGAGGCGACGCGTCAGCTGTCGGTTCGTCAGGCGATAGACCGGGCGATTGCGTACCTGGTTAACACGCTGATTGAAGTGCGGACGCTGGACGATGGCCGCGAGGCGGCGTTTCTCTGCGATGTGGGCGATGAGATCAAGCTCGGCGGCAACGCCGTCAGCATCCTGGCGCTGGTGAAATACACCGAAACGACCGGAGACCGGCAATATCTACCGCTGATGGCGCAGCTGGCGACCGGCATTGCTTTTATGCAGGATCCGCTCAGCGGCCAGTTTGTTCATGTATTAAATAGCCGCGATCTGTCGCTGAAAGCCAAATTCCGCATCATTTATTACGATGGCGAAGCGGCTTTTGCCCTGATGCGCCTGTACGGCCTGACCAACGCGCCGCAGTGGCTGGAGATGGTGGAGAAAGCCTTCGCCTATTTCATTAAAAATAAACACTGGCAGCATCACGACCACTGGTTGAGCTACTGCGTGAATGAATTGACCCGCTTCCGTCCGCAAGAGAAGTACTTTCGCTTTGGCCTGAATAACGTGCGCGATCATCTTGATTTCGTGCTGCATCGCGTCACCACCTATCCCACGCTGCTGGAATTAATGATGGCGGCGTCTGAAATGGTGACCCGGCTGGACGCCTCGCCCGAGCATCGTCATCTGCTGGCGGATTTTGACCAGCAGAAGTTCTGGCAGGCGCTGGAGGCCCGCGCCCGCTATCTGCTGAACGGCTTTTTCTGGCCCGAGCTGGCGATGTTCTTTAAAAATCCCGCGCGGATCGTTAACAGCTTCTTTATTCGCCACCACAGCTACCGCGTGCGTATCGATGATGTTGAGCACTATCTTTCCGGCTTTATCGCCTACCAGAAATACCATTTAGCGGCAAAAAAGCCGCCGCTCCAGCAGGACGACACGCAGCCGGCGAATAGCGCGACCCCCGTGTTTTTGCTGGAGACGCTGCGTGACGTCGGCAACGGTATTGAGGTGGCGGCCATGCGCCGGGCGAAACTGTTCACCGAACATCTGCGCACCGTACCCTGGCTGATTACCGCGACGTGGAATCCCGAACTCTCCACGGCGGTTAAGGCGCTGAAAGCCCGCGGCGCGCTGCCCGAAGAGGTGCCGGTTTATAACCTTTATGCCTGGCTAAGCGATTGTCTTGAGCTGAATGCGATCTCTGCGCTGGCGCCGCTGGTGGGCAATATTGAGCTCAGACATGCCGTGAATCCCACCGCGGATCTACCGGTGGGTAAACACAACTTCCTGCTGCGTCCGCAGGGGAGAATCATCGAAGACTATATTGATCGCGCCGGCAATATTCTGCTGCGCAAAAGCTTTGACGAAAAAAAGGGCAACGTGCAGCTAAGCCATCTTGAAATCGCTCTGCCGGGAGGGGACGTTAAACGCTTTGCTCAGGAAGAGGCGTTTTATGCGTGGATGCTGGAAACCCGGTTGGCGGAAAAAGGGCGCTGGCACTTTATCGTCGATAAAAATAAAACGTGGAAAAGCTTCGTTTGCTCACGGCCCGCCCAGCGTATGGCCTGCACGCTGAGCGCGATTATCCACTCCCATCATCAGTTGTCTAACGGGGCGCTGAAAAGCTCATACCGGCATATCCTGGAACAGCCGGAACTCGTAGACCAGCTGATTGTCCTGACCGATGAACAGTGGCAGGACCTGCAGCAGGAGGGATTTCCGGCCGCCCGGATGGCGGTGATCCCCAACCATCTCGATAACGGCGCTATACCGGCGAACCCGCAGAAGACGCCTTCGCAAACGGTCATTTACCTGGCGCGCTACTCGGAAGAGAAGCAGCACGCTTTACTGCTGAGCGCGTTTCGTCAGGTGGTGAAGGCGATCCCCGACGCGCAGCTGCACACTTACGGGGTAGGGCCGCTGCGGCGCAGCTTAAGCGCGCAGGTGGCGGAGTGGGGGCTGGAGCAGGCTATCCATATCAACGGCTTCACCTCCGACATCGCGCAGGCGCATAAAACGGCCTGCTGCACGGTGCTTTGTTCGACTCAGGAGGGGCAGTCCATTTCCGCCGTCGAGGCGATGGCATACGGTACGCCGCTGATTAGCTTTGCCATTAAATATGGCCCGCGCGACATCCTGCAGGACCGGCAGGCGGGGATTCTGGTGCCCTGCGGCGATGAGGGCGCGCTGGCGGCGGCGATGATCAAGGTTATCTCCGACAAGACGCTACAGCAAAGTATGCAGCAGGCTGCGCTGCGCAACGCGCAACGCTACTACGCCAGCGCGATCGCCGGACGATGGGCGGCATGGCGGCAGGCAAGCGAACGTCAGCTGGATACCGGGACGGAGCTGGAGAGCAGGCCGGAAAAAAAGCGTCATCAGGCGGCTAACGTTGGATAACCGTCAGCGCCTTTTCCCTTTGCCTGGCCCCCTGGAGCGGCGATGAGGGGAGTCATCGCGCTACTGCTGGCGTCCTGCTGCAGTTCGCCGCTGCTGGCGCGCGATGTCGTGCAGGTTTCGCGCTGCGTTCCCGGCTCCCTGCTTCATGAGCATCGTCTGGAAAAAACGCACGTGGTCGATGACTTTCATATTTACTACAGCCTGCAGGGCAAAGATGCCCTGCGATATCCGCAGGACAGTACCGGCGATGGCGTGCCGGACGTTATAAAAGATATTGGTCGTCAGCTACAGGCGGCGCAATATCTCTACACGTCGCGGCTGGGCCTGCGCTCGCCTCTGCGGCAGAAGATTTATGCCCAGGCCCGACAGATTAACCTCTATCTGCTGGCGCTTCCTAAAGGTCATGGCCTTGCCTTCGATCGCGTGGCGGCGGAAACGATGAGCGACGGAACGGCGCTGCCCTGCGGCTTAAAAATCGTGCTTAACGCCGGGCTGCAGCCCGCGCGCAACGTTACGCCAGCCCATGAATTATTCCATTTATACCAGTACGGTTACGCGGTTTTTAAACAGAGATGGTACCTGGAGGGAATGGCGCGTTGGATGGAAAATGCCTTCAGAGCCCCGGAGAAAAGAGTTTCGCCGCTGGCTGAGCCTTCCGGGTGTGAAAGTAATTTCTCGCGCGGCTATGGGGCGGCGAACTTCTGGGCCAGCTATGCGCAGCAGTATTTTGCGCCAACAATACTGCCTGAAAAAGCGCTAACGTACCGTTACGCTGACGGGAGTCCGGTGTTTAAAACTCTGGTTTTGCCCGGCGGTACGATGCTGGCGCCTTTTTTTCAGCAGCTTGCGCTTACCAGCGAGGGGATTTCCCGCGCAATGAAGCGGGCAAACGACCGCTGGAGTGAACAACAGCAGCGTGACGGACAATTCAATAGTCTGATTTGCCAGGCGCTGTCAAATGCCGCGCAGAGATAAAGGGCAATAAAAAACCCGCAACGCGGGTTTTTGAGATCAGTTACGCAATCTGGGAGCCTGCAGCTGCTGGCGAATGGTTCGCGCCAGTTCGTCCAGCGACGGTTGCTCCGGATGCTCATCGCTGGCTTCGCTGCTCAGCTGCGCTTCTGCAAGATAAGTGTGAATCGGCTGACCATCATCGTCCTCCATCACCACGTGGTACCAGGGCGCAAGACGCAGTTCGTCGTTAGCGGCGATTTCGTCCTCCTCCGGCTCCGTGAGCGAGTACTCTGGATCGACATCGACGATCACGCCCAGGTAGCCCAGAAGCGTGTGGCGAACTTGTTGGCCGATACCGAATTTGCTGGCTATCATAAGCACCTCCCGGGAGACATGATTACCTGCTATATGCGGGCCGATTCTCCATTTTTCAAGTTACATGATGCGGCAAGCAAACCCTTTCAGATACAGCCCCTCCGGGTAGGTTGCTATCACCGGATGATCGGCAGCCTGGCGGAACTGTTCTATAAATTGTACATCACGTCCGGCATCCAGGGCGGCATCGGCAACGATTTTCTGAAATAAATCGGTGGTCATCAGGCCGGAACAGGAGAAGGTCAGCAGGATGCCGCCGGGATTCAATAGCTGAATCGCCAGCATGTTGATGTCCTTATAGCCGCGGCAGGCGCCCATCAGCTGGCTTTTATTTTCCACAAACTTCGGCGGATCCATCACGATAACATCGAACTTTTCCCCGGCGTCACGATATTTACGCAGCAGCTTGAAGACGTCGTCGCGGATGAACTCCGCTTTTGACAGGTCCAGCTTGTTCAGCTCAACGTTCTGTCTGGCGACGTCCAGCGCCTCCTGGGAGGTATCAACGCTGACAACCTGGCGGCAGCCGCCCATTAGCGCGGAGATGGCAAAACCGCCGGTATAGGAGAAGCAGTTCAGCACGCGCTTATCGGCGACGTAGCGACGCGTCGCCAGACGGCTGTCGCGCTGGTCAAGGTAATAGCCGGTTTTATGGCCGCCCTGAATGTCTACCAGCAGCTGCATACCGTGCTCGGTAATCGGCAGCAGGGCAGGCGGCAGCTCGCCGACAACCGGACCCTGCGCCAGCTCCAGCCCCTCTTTTTTACGTACCGCGACGTCGCTACGATCGTAGATAGCGCAGTTCGGGAACAGCGTTTGCAGCGCGCTGACAATCGCCGCGCGCTGGTATTCGGCACCGGCGCTCAGCAGCTGCAGAACAAAAAAGTCGCCAAAACGGTCGATGGTCACGCCCGGCAGGCCGTCGGATTCACCGGCTATCAGGCGATAGCTATCAAGCCCGTCGCGGGCTGCCAGCCACTCGCGCCAGGTTTGCGCCTGCTGAAGACGACGCTCGAAAAAGGCGTTATCAATGGCTTCATCGCGATCGAAGCTCCAGACGCGGGCGCGGATCTGCGAAGACGGTGAATAGGCGCCGCGGGCCAGCCATTTTCCCTGCGAATCAACGATATCGATGGTCTCACCTGAACGGGCTTTACCTTCCATTCGGGCGACGGCGCCGGAGAAAATCCACGGATGGCGACGCAGCAGGGATTTCTCGCGTCCTTTGGTTAACACTAAGCGGGGGAAAATGGAGTCTGTCATGGGCTACCTTTAAGCAACGGGAATGTCGGCACCGAAAAAATGGCGCGTAGGTTAGCACAAGTGGCTGCGGCAAGCACCATTCCACCGGTATCGACAGGTGAGCGTTTCGGCACAAAACGCAGGCGCTTTGGCACAATAAAAATCACGCCGCGATCTTACAGTATTTCCTCACCTGACGGAGGAAAATACGATGAAAACAGGATTGAAAGTCGCTGCCGCGATAATGGTCATGATAAGTGGAACGGCGATTGCCGCGCCGTTTAGCGTCAGCAGCGCGGATATGCGCGAAGGAGACGCTCTGGCGCAGAGGCATTGGTTTGGCGGCTTTGGCTGCACCGGCGGCAATATCTCACCGCAGATCGCCTGGCAAAATGCCCCGGCGGGTACCCGCAGTTTCGCGGTGACCGCTTACGATCCTGATGCGCCAACCGGGAGCGGCTGGTGGCACTGGACGGTGGTGAATATTGCCCAACAGGCGACAAGCTTAGCCGCTGGCGCCGGAGACAAAAATAACGCTAAACTGCCCGCCGGGGCGGTACAGGGGCGCAATGACTTTGGCTATGCCGGCTTTGGCGGCGCGTGTCCGCCCGCCGGCGATAAACCGCATCGCTACCGCTTTACGGTATGGGCGCTGGATATCCCGACGCTGCCCATTGACGGCGAGTCCAGCGGGGCGTTAGTCGGATTTATGTTACATAGCCACGCCATCGCCAGCGCGCAGATAACGGCGATGGCCGGAAGATAAAATAAGGGCAGCCTGATGCGGAACATTAATTTTCACCATAACGCGTTAACGGCGGCGGAAATTACCACCCGACGATTATGCAAACTGCACCGCGTCACGCTGTTCGCGCCTGCGATCTGCCGGGTAAACCGCGGCAGCAAAGTGATTGTGCAGGGCGCCAGCGAGATGCTGGCAACGCCGCAGCAGCTGATCATTTTGCCCGCCGAGGTTGAGCTCGAGGTGATTAATCAGCCGGAAAACGGGCTGTTTTGCTCCGATCTGCTCTCATTAACCCCGGAGCTGCTGGCGGATTTTAAGAATCGCTATATGAGCGAACCACAGGCTGGCCGTCTGACGTCGCTTTGCGCGCCGCTGGGGGCGGAACTGTCGTTTATGTGGCAAAGCGTCCTGCAGGCGGTACGGGAGGGGCTCAGCGGCGAACTGCAGCATCATCAGGCGATGGGGCTGCTGCTGGCGCTGTATCAGGCCGGATACGCCGGGCCGCTGCTCAACGAACGGCGCGAGGATCTAACCGGCCAGGTCAGGCAAATTATTATGCTGTCGCCTGGCGATGCGTGGAGCGTAGCGAAAGTGGCTAAAATGCTGTTTCTGGGAGAGTCGACGCTGCGCCGCCGTTTGCAGCAGGAGTCCCGCAGTTTCCGCCAGATCGTGGAAGAGGTCCGTATGGCCTACGCGCTGGGACAATTACAGTCGACGTCGCGGCCCATTGGCGAAATTGCGCAAAACAGCGGCTACCAGTGCGGATCGCGCTTTACCGCCCGTTTTCGCCAGCACTACGGCGTACTGCCAAAGCATGTACGCTGAAAGAATTTGCTATCCTCTGTAGTGAGTCATTGTCCGGAAAGGAGAGAGAATATGGCAACGGTTTGCACGATGGCGTGGGTCTACGGTTCCGTTCAGGGCGTCGGGTTTCGCTATTCGACCCAGCGCGAGGCGCTGCAGCTTGGATTAACCGGATACGCGCGCAACCTCGACGACGGCGGCGTGGAAGTGCTGGCCTGCGGAGAGGCTGAACAGGTGGAGAAGCTCATCGCCTGGCTGAAAGCCGGCGGGCCGCGCAGCGCGCGAGTTGACAGGGTTCTGACCGAGCCCCATCAGCCCACCAGAGAGTGGCAGAAATTCGCCATTTTGTATTAGATGCACTTTACCGGCTTGGGCAGACCGGCGATTTTCGTCGCCTGCTTAGCCGGGCCTTTCGGAAACAGGCGGTAGAGATAGCGGCTGTTGCCTTTCTCTTCGCCGAACTTGTTCGCCATCGCCTTCACCAGCATACGAATCGCCGGTGAGGTGTTGAATTCCAGATAAAAGTCGCGCACAAAGCGCACCACTTCCCAGTGCTCAACGGAAAGGCTGATGCCCTCCTGCTCGGCGATAACGGCCGCCATCGCTTCGTTCCACTGGGTTGTGTCCTTCAGATAGCCTTCGCTATCGGTTTCTATTTCATTACCGTCAAAGATAAACATGATTCTTCACATACCGCTGAAAATGGCGGCAGTGTAGCAAAAAATAAGGCCCCGCATAAGCGGGGCCTCAGAACGACCGGGGGAGAGAATTAGTCTCTGCTGGCGAACCCAAGGATGCTCAGCAGGCTGACGAAGATGTTATACAGCGAGACGTACAGGCTAACGGTCGCGCGGATGTAGTTGGTTTCACCGCCGCGGATGATATTGCTGGTCTCAAACAGAATCGCGCCTGAAGAGATCAGGATAAACACCGCGCTGATAGCCAGATGCAGGGCCGGCAGCTGCAGGAAAATGTTGGCGACCATACCGATTAGCACGACCACCACGCCCGCCATCAGCATGCCGCCGAGGAAGGACATATCTTTACGGGTGGTCAGCACGTAGGCCGAGCAGCAGAAGAACACCAGCGCGGTACCGCCCAGCGCCAGGCCGATTAAGTCTCCCATGCCCGCAGACAGGTAGGCGTTAAGCATTGGCCCCAGGATGTAGCCCAGAAAACCGGTAAAGGCGAACGCGGAAATGATACCCGTTGGCTTATTCGCCGTTTTATAGGTCAGGAACATCAGGCCGTACATACCGACCAGCGTCAGAATCAGACCCGGAGAAGGCAGCATCAACACGGTGCTGGCCGTCGCCGTAATGGCCGAAAATGCCAGCGTCAGGCTAAGCAGGAAATAGGTGTTCCGCAGAACTTTGTGCGTGCTAAGCAGCGATGAACGGTCACGCGACGATGTAATGATACGATCCATGAGTCACTCTCTTATGACAGATGTAATTAATAACGAAGCATAAAAAAATCAAGGCCGAAGCCATAGTGCTTTTACCCATCTTTACTCAAGGCATGCGGGCTGAATGCAGCATTTTATTCCAGAAAAATGAAAATGCGCGGTATGTTTATTTGTTCGCCTTCTGAAGCCAGATCGAAATCTGATAACTAACTGAAAAATATTGCGTTAATGCCATTCTGCGACTAACTCTGGAGAGGGTACAAACGAAGCGTAACAAAGGCAAGGGATATGAAATCACAAAAATATAATCACATCACACGCGTACTACTGGCCGTCGGCCTTTTCTCCATGGCTATTCCGGCGCTGGCCGCTCAGGTGCCGCCGGGAACGGTGCTGGCGGAGAAGCAGGAGCTGGTCAGAAATAACGGCAGCGAGCCGTCGTCGTTGGATCCGCATAAAGTGGAAAGCGACGTTGAAAACAACATTATCAGCGATCTTTTCGAAGGGCTGGTCAGCGTTTCGCCAGCAGGAGAAATTCAGCCCAGGCTGGCGGAGAAGTGGGAGAATAAAGACAACACCGTCTGGACGTTCCATCTGCGCCCCGGAGTGACCTGGTCCGACGGTACGGCGATTACGGCGCAGGATATCGTCTGGAGCTGGCAGCGTCTGGTGTCGCCGCTTACGGCGTCCCCTTACGCGAGCTATCCCGGCAATATGCATATCGTCAACGGCGCGGAGATAGCGCAGGGTCAAAAAGCGCCCGAGACGCTGGGCGTCAAGGCGCTGGATGATACCACCCTTGAGGTGACCTTAACTCAGCCGAATGCGGCGTTTTTGGCGATGCTGGCGCACCCGTCTCTGGTTCCGCTCGATAAAGTGCTGATATCGCGCTACGGCGACAAGTGGACCAAACCGGAGCATATGGTGACCAGCGGGCCCTATAAGCTGTCGCAGTGGGTGGTGAATGAGCGCATTGTGGCCGAGCGCAATCCGCGCTACTGGGATAACGCGCATACGGTCATCAATAAGGTGACCTACCTGCCGATAAGTTCTGAAACTGCCGACGTCAACCGCTATAAGGCGGGGGAGATCGACATCGTCTATACGGTGCCGATTAATCAGTTTGCCCAGCTCAAAAAAACCATGGGCGATCAGCTGGATGTTTCGCCGCAGCTGGCCACCTACTATTACGAATTCAACACCACCCGGCCGCCGTTTAACGACCCCCGCGTGCGACGGGCGCTCAATATGGCCCTCGATAAAGACATTATCGCGGAGAAGGTGATGGGGCAGGGGCAGCGTCCGGCCTGGCTTATCAGCCAGCCTGACATCGGCGGGGTGAAGCTGCACAATCCCGAGTACGCCAGCTGGCCGCGCGATAAGCGTATCGCCGAAGCGAAAAAGCTGCTGAGCGAGGCCGGGTATAACGAGTCCCACCCGCTGGTCTTTAATTTGCTCTATAACACGTCGGAATCGCACCAGCGAATTGCCATCGCCGCCAGCTCGATGTGGAAAAAGAATCTTGGCGTGGAGGCGAAGCTGCAAAACCAGGAGTGGAAAACGATGCTCGACGCCATGCATACGCATAATTTTGACGCCGTGCGCTACGCGTGGATCGCTGACTATGACGATGCGGCGACGTTTCTCAACAACTTCCGCACCGGCGACAGTGAAAATACCAGCCAGTACAGCAACCCGGTCTACGATGAGGCGCTGCGCAATGCGGCAAAAGCTTCTGACACGACGGCACGGGGCAAGTTCTACCAGCAGGCGGAGGATCTGTTAGGTCAGGATGTCCCGGCCATTCCGGTCTATCACTACGTGCGCACCCATCTGGTCAAGCCATGGGTAGGCGGATTTACGCCGGATAAGCTGGGGTATTACTACAGCAAAGATATGTACATCAAAAAACATTAACCTGCAGAGGGCATTTTGCGCTGAAAATCTGCGCAAACTGCCTGAATTTCAGTCGAATAACGCGTTTTTGTTTAATTTTAAGGCAGTTGAATAAATTGGTGCTTTACAGCCGGAACAGAGGTGTTTATAGTGCGCCTCATTGGAAGCGTGGCCGAGCGGTTGAAGGCACCGGTCTTGAAAACCGGCGACCCGAAAGGGTTCTAGAGTTCGAATCTCTACGCTTCCGCCAAATTCTAAATAAAATCAATAGCTTGAAGAATGGTTTTGATTTTATAGTGCATAAAGTAGTACAAAAAAGCCCGTTTATACGGGCTTTTTTTACATCTAAAGTCCGTCCTTTGCTCAATAAATATCCTTTCAAATACTCATCGTTCAGGTGAGGGCTAATGCATTTCGAAGTGGGCTCTGTAAAGACGTCAGTGAATAATCCTCCCGGCGTTGAGTCATTTAACACGCTCCGAGCAGATAAACAGGGGAGTATATAAATATACATTACTGCCAATAGAGTGTTACGTTACCCATAATATAGACAAATATTGAGAAAAGGATAGGTTCCATGCAAATAATTTACCCAAGTGATTACTTTAATCTGAATAGAGTTGATGAAAATTATGAGGATGAATTCAACTGTGCAAGTGATAACGGAGTAAAATGTGTTTTGCTATCATCACAGCATTTATTAGATAGCAAAATTAAACTTTCAGGAAACCTTGAGGCGCATGCGCCAGTTATTTGGCGAGGCTGGATGCTTAAACAGAAAGAATATAAAACATTATACAATACTGTTAAAAGCCATAGTGCGGAAATGTTAGTTTCTCCTGATGATTACGCTTCTTGCCACTATATTACGGGCTGGTACGGAACATGTAGTGATTATACACCTGAAACTATTTTACTTACTGAGAATGATGATTTCGAAAAAATTACATCCCGATTAAAATGGCCTTCATATTTTGTTAAAGACTATGTTAAATCACTTACGACATCGCGTGGTTCGATAGCGAAAAATGCCGAGGAAATACAGGGGATTTTAGCCCATATTAAACAATATCGCGGAGAAATAGAGGGTGGTGTCGTGCTTAGAAAGGTTGAGGACCTAAAACCCGAAACAGAACGTAGATATTTTTCATTCTATGGAAATGTCTACTCTGCTGATGATGTTATCCCTGCTATTGTTCATGAAATAGCGAAGCATATAAGCTCCCCTTTTTTCTCAATAGATATGGTTGAGACAGCTTCATCCAATCTTCGTTTGATCGAAATCGGCGATGGGCAAGTTTCAGATATTAAAGAATGGGACGTCCAAAAATTCGTTAAGATGATTGTAAAGGCCAGCGTGTCTGGATGAGTATGTTTTAATATCAGCCTGGTTTTAAGTCTTCAGGATATGAGGCTCAAGGTATGAATAAAGTTAACAATATATATACTTGTTTTTTTAAATTGCTTGGTAAAAAAATTATCAAGTATGAAACGGCCGAGATTTATTTTGATGACTGGGAACCCTGGAATGATTTACCCATAAGAATCTACTTTGATGGTGGTGAGGTAATCTCTATTGCCTGGTCTAAATTTGATGAACTATGGTTAAGTAATGATCTAACACTTCCGTTTTCGATTGAGTATAATCAAGTTCGCTGGGTGACAAATAGTCCAAAAGAAATCAGTGGATGTCTAAATAATAGGATATCATCGGTAAAACTTGGTGTGGATTATTTGGTTATTGAAAATAATAAAATAGAAGTATTTACACATTTGTTGGTTTATACAACTAACGGAATTTTGGATGTGTTTAATAATCTGGATGAAAATGGTTATTCTTTGACCTCAGGTTTTGATGACAAAACAATGGATATTGTATAGAGTGCTTATGTCATAACTTGAATGTTGTTATTAAAGTTGCTGGATTTAATATGTTCATGCTTAAAAAGGAATGTTTGATTATACTGCGCAGTATTATGGTTTTTAATCCTTTAAAAGTATCAATGTAAGGCGTTATTATAAATAATGTACTATGACAAGGTCATGATCTTATATTTAAAGTAATTAATATCATTTCACTAGCAATGCCCCCGTTTCAAGTAAGAGGCATTGCTGTAAGTCGATACCTATGGTAAAGATACTTCGTTATTAGTGCCCATCAGTATGCTACTTTGTGATGATAAAAATTCCCCTTTATTTTCATCTCTTCCTTGTAATAATATTTTTGCATCATCTTTATTATAGTCACGAACGGCTTTAGCTGATAACTCACCGATAATAGTGTCAGATGCGCGTAGCCGATTAATAATAAGAACACACTTTGTGTCATTAAAGTCGGACATCATGTTTTGATCTCCTTCGCTATCGCCAGCAACTAATATTGGCCCGGTATTTTTGTAATGTTGTTGTATAAATTTTTTTATGGTTTCGGTTTTACCTTTACCTTGCGTCTGGGGATAGTATGGATCGAGGCTGTGAGTCAATCTACCTTCTTTATCATATAAGGGATGCATTGCATAGACATGAGACTCAGGAACAGAAAAACCATATTTTTCTGTAGTAACGATGCTTTTTATCACATCTAAAGCAGAAGCGGAAATGACATAAACATCAACTCCTGCCTGCTGTAGGTTTTTATATAATGTCTGCATTTCTGGAACCAGCCTAAATCCATTTTTCCATGTTACTGATACGATACCAGCTCGGCCAGCCATATCTGCTGGGCTTACCCATGTCACCTTTTCGATAGGCTGGTTATTTTGCCACTCAATAGTATCGTGCACTAAATCAGCTACTTCTTTTTTGGACATGCCAGAAAAAAGATACGTCACCCATGGATAAGATACCTCATGGTCGAATGACCCACCTATTGCATCATATAAATATCTCATTTTCACTATAAAATTCATATAATTAGAATCTTTCTTAATTTCATCAAGCGTTTTATTACCCGCAAATCCGCTATAATTATTGTATAGCCATGTGTAGCTATCAATAATGTCTTGACCAATGAGGTTTATATTAACCGGTTGATGATTTTTATTATTATAATCCGAGTTAAAGTCTGAAGGCGGTATATCTTTATAAATTATCTCTTTCAATTTCTCAGGTTTCATCGAAAATTTAAGGTTTTCTAGTTGATATATAAGCGTTGCCTCTTCGATATCCAGAAAAGCTGTTGTGTTGTCAAAATCAAAAACAGCATATAAAGAATGCGCTGGCTTCTGCTTTGCTTCTTGAATGAGTCTGTCAATTTTTCTTGAGTTGAACTCGTCCCAATTGCCGATAACTATTTGCTTTTGTTGGGGAATTGCAGTTTCTAAATTTTGTGACACTTGATTTGTGTTACTGGCACTGGCCGTTGTTCCATATACTCCAAAAAATACGGATAGTAGTGCATATATTATTGTCATTTTCATGATTAATTCCTTTTTTAGGGTGCATTACCATCTGTAGCAAAAAGTAAAAGCCAGCTATATCAAAAATTGGCACCCTGATCATGAATGTGATGGTTATCATATTTTATGAATATATGAAAATGGTGAGGGAGTAAGCCAGAATTATCTACAGAGAAATGTTTAGTATGACAAGGTAGCAGGTCAAAAACAGTTCGAACTATCTCCGAATGTTATTTTAATGTCACTTATCTATCTACGGCTAGTCCTGATGGTTCTTTTGCTTTCTTCGGCATCGTGCAATCCTGTCATACAAACCCCGAGCTATTTAATCGCTCGGGGTTTTTTCTTATGTGCCGCTATTCAGTATGCCATTCGGTTGAGTAACCCGCTCTGGCCGTTTGAAGCTGACAGGTGCGGTTCCCTTCGCAAAGTCCCCCCTCATGCGCTGTTGAGGGGGCGCGGACTCAGAAGATATTGATGCTGTAGCCGACGATAAACTTCACGTCGTTACGATCGGTTTTATAGTTGCTGTCTGTCGCCCGGAAGAGCGCCGGGAGCAGGGTAAAGGAGAGGCCTTTCGCCATGCCGTCCGCCACCAGATAGCGAGCGGAAAGATCGAACGACACCATGCTCCCGTCGTACTTTCTCGCCGAACCGGTTTTACTGACATCGCTAACCACGTGCCAGCCGTAGGTTCCGGCACCGCCCAGGGTTAACTCCGGTAGATTCAGATCGGCAAAGTTATAACTCACGCCAAAACGAACCGCGCGGGCGCCGGAAACGTTAAAGTCTTCCAGCTGCGACAGCGTCGGCTGATAATCACGCTTATCGGAGTTCGCCCACGGGGTTAAGCGGAAGTTGTAATCTCCGGTGTTCGGGGCGTAGTTCTGGCTATAACCAAGGGACCACACGGTGTTGTCGTGGCTCAGGTTAAAACCAACCCCCACATAATATTCCGTTGCAGGATCTTTTATTTTCGACAGATCTTCAATGTAGCGCGCGCCCTGGTAGAAGAGCTTACTCTGCAGGGAGACATCCTTTGTCAACGTATCGTGACGCTCTACCTGTGCCTGCCAGTTGCGACGGTAGCCTTTACCTTCGCCATAGCCCACGTCAAGCACGGTACTGCCAAAGTTATAGACTGCGCCCACCGTGTGAATGTAATCGATGATTGCACCGGCTTTAATGGTTTTGCCGTTGTCATCGAGTCCGGCGGCGTTGTTCTGGTGCCAGGCCGTGGTCATCGGTTTAAAATCACGGCTCCAGTCGTTCTTGAAGCGGTCGGCCCAGGCGTAGGTCAGCCTCAGTTTGTCGAGGGTCAGGGCACTGTCAAACCCGCGAAAAGCGTGAGGGTTGAGGCCCCAACTGCTTTTTACGGTACCGGAGTTAATGGGGGTATAGCCCGCGGCCAGCTTGAAATTGGTGCCTGCATCGCCAAGGTTGAGCTTGAGTGCGGCAACCGACACGCTCATGTAGGACCTCTCGCACGGGCTGAACTTGCCCGGCTCGCCGCAATCGTAGTCGTAGTAAAGGATCTCCGACTGACCGACGGTATGCCCGAGTTTAATGTTGGCGTTGCCCCAGAAATCAAAGCCAATAACGTCCTGGTAATAGCCTGAAATATAGCTAATCGCCACGTTACCGGTCTGGTTCTGGATCCCGGCAGGACCCAGTCCGTATTTACCGGTCGTGGAGTCTTTTACAGCACGATGACGAATATATAGTGAGGTATTGAGATTTAATTTGCCTTCATCATAAAACGCTTTCTCAAACTGAGAAGGCGCTTCATAATCCGTTTCTTCTTCCGCAAAGGCATCTGCGGCAATAAAAAGAAACAGCGGTGTACACAGAGAAACTCTGAGTCTATGAGTTGTCATTATTATATACCTTATAAAACCATGTATTATAGGGCGAGGGATGTACTGTTTATTTAAAACTCGTGTTATTTATGAGCTCCGGGATTTGCGCACCGTATTTTTCGAGAAGATATTCATTATGTTTTGCGGAATTCGCAATGTTACCGCTCAAAAATACCGGCAGAGATTTATTTTCACTCCCCAGGTTCGCTATGATTTCCGCGAACAGGGTATGCATAATAAACAGTCCGGTCATTGAGGAAACCGGCGCGAACGGCGTTGCATGCTCTGTAAGGGAAAGCACCGCATCACCGATTGGCACCTGGTTATCAATGGCGACATCCACGCAGTCCCGCAGCTTAAGGCCAGCCTTGTGCTTCGACGGCTGGGTCTCGGCATACAGAAAGCTGGTCAGCGCCAGGGTAAATGCCCCGTGCTGTTTTGCCCAGAGTGCTGCATCGACCGGAGCGGGGTTAATCCCGGAAGTTGAGATAACAATCAGCGCATCTTTACTGGTGATCGAGAATCTCTCCAGATGCTCAGCAATATAGTCATTCTGTTTTTCATAATATGATGAAGCCGCCGCCCCCTGATGTAACATTAAAGGTTCGATAAATATTGGCCGAACCGGGGCGATACCTCCGGCACGATAAAATACATCTTCAGCGAAAATATGTGAGTGGCCGCAGCCGAAAATATAAATTACACCTCCCTGGTTAATGATTTTTGCCAGTTCCACGGCGGTGGAAGTGATTTTATGGCTTTGCTGTTGAGTAATGTCGTTAAGTTTTTTCTGGACGATATCTAAATAGCTCTGAATCATTGTCATAACCAGTATCCTGACCATTGTGGTTGGTAGACTCGGTATAACGCTTCCATATAGAAGTAATCTCCCCAGAGATTACATTCATCGATGCCTTTACCGAGGGCATAGGCGTAAACACCGTGTTTAAGTAAGCCTTCGCAGACATCATCCTCGCGGGCAGACGCGCCGCGCATTAATGCCAGCAGACATTGACGCGCCAGTGTCTGGTAACCGGCATCCGGAAAGTGCTTATGCGCTTCCAGCAGGCCGCAGACCGCAATCGCCAGCGCGGAGCTGTCTTTCGGGGCGTCGGGATCTGCAGCCAGCAGCAGATCCCAGGCGGGAACGCCGTCCTCCGGCAGGTAGCGGAAGAAATACTCGCAGGCCTGCTGCCACCGTTCGTAGTGGTCGGTTTCGCCGGTGGCCGACCAGTGAAGCGGGATGCCGAGAATGGCCCACGCCTGGCCGCGGGCCCAGCAGGAGTTATCGCTGTAGCCCTGAAAGGTTTTCCCGTGCGAAGGCGCACCGCTTGTCTGGTCAAAATAGAAGGTATGGAAAGTGGAGCCGTCTTCGCGAAAAATGTTGTTGATGACCGCCGCATAGTGGCGTTCAGCCACTTCCCGATAACGTGATTCACCGCTGATCTTTGCTGCCACGTGGAGCAGGGGAAGGTTAATCAATGAATCGATAATAAGCCGGTACTCCTGCGGGTCGTTAAGCATACCCCAGGCCTGGATAAAACCGGCGCTGTGGTGAAAACGGTTTACCAGCAGATCGGCCGCCGCCAGAATAAGCGGGGTTAGCGCTTCGCGCTCCGTCAGTTTCCAGTACGCGACTGCCGACAGGCTATAAAGGAAGCCGATATCGTGGTGATCGAGGACGTAGTGCGCCGCCAGGCGGGCTTTAAAACTCGCCACGTTGCGTTCAACGCCGTCCAGGTATGCGCGATCGCCGCTGAACTCCCAGGCCATTGCCTGCATCCCGGTCCAGAATCCGTTGGTCCAGTCGTTATTCTCTTTCAGAACGTAGCGATTATTGAGCGTGCAGGCTGAGGGGAATTTCTCGCCGTACAGACCCATGTTACGTGCGATCCGCCGCGCGCACGCCGTCAGCTCATCCCGACAGGCGTCGGGCGTGAGGGCAGGAAAGGGCAGCGGTGTGAGGCGATTCGACAGACTCTCTTTCATGATTTTTCCCTACAGCGTGAATACGCGCTCTTTGTACTGACTCATCAGCATGTCGTTGTATTCTTTACCGCCGGGCAGATTGATGCTGCGCATCACCGGCGGCGCGATACCTTGTTCCAGCAGCATCTCGATGCAGCGGATCACCACGTTATTGATGATGAAGGCCGCAGACAGCGAGGACACCGGACCGGTCATGATGTTGCCGTTATCCATACTTAGCGTGCAGTCACCGGACGGGCAGCCGTTATCGAGAATGACATCGGCATAGTCGCGGATGCTCTCGCTCGTTGGCGTCGACTCACCGGCGTAGCGGGTGATAACCACCAGCTTCAGCCCCCTCTCTTTGACCTTGCGTGCCAGCTCAACGTGCAGCGGTTTAGTGCCGGAGTTGGAGATAATCACAAAGCAGTCTGACTCGCGCAGATCGAGCAGCCCGGAGAAGATGTCGCCAATCCCTTTCAGCGAATCAAACCAGCCGGTTGGTCCATAGAACTGGTCAATGGCTTTGGTATTGACCAGGCCGCCTGCACGACCGGCCAGCTCAACCGCCGCGGCAAACGAGTGGCCGGAGCCAAAGCCGTGAATAATGCCGTTGGCTTTGACGCACTCGGCAAACAGCGCCGCCGCCTGCTCAACTTCAGCGCTCTGAGTAAGAAACACCTGATTCAGCGTTGCTAAAACATGCTGATAATACTGCTGCTGATGTGGTGACATCCCTTATCCCTTATCGGCTTTTAAAAACGTGGTGATACAGGCGTTCGGCTCTTCCGGCGTCATCTGCGCCGTCACCGCCACGCCTTTTTCCAGCAGCGCGTTGATGGCCGCGATCTCAGCATCGTTGACGCTGACCGAGCGTTTGATCTGGCGGCGATCGTCTTTGTTGGACATATTGCCGATATTGAGCTGGGGGAGGGCAATCCCGGCGTTCATCAGCTTCAGCGCCAGCTCCGGGGTCTTCAGCAGGATCAGTACGCGCTGACCGTCGTAGTTGCCGGCGAGGATATTGGCGCTGGCTTTCTCAAAAGAGAGAATAGAGGTGTTGCAGCCTTCCGGGGCTGCACTGCGCAGCAGCATTTTCTCTACATCGTTTGCAGCTACGGCGTCGTCAATCACCATAATACGGTTGGCGTTGAAGTGGCTTACCCAGCGGGTGGCCACCTGGCCGTGGATCAGCCGGTCATCGACACGAATATGCACAATACCTTTCATGATAAATTCCTTAAATCAATGTGTTACTTAACCGAGAATATTCAGGTTGTAGCCGATAATACCTAAAGCAATCAGGACAAAAATGACGCGAGTCGAGTTCATCTTTTTGAGCCCCAGCAGCCAGTAGGTGAACCCCACAACCAGCAGCGGAATAAGCCCGGGCATAATCTGGTCGGCAATGCTCTGCAGCTTGAGCGACACTTCGCCGTAGCTGAATTCGAAATTAAGATTCGCCTTCACCACCGAGGGGATAAGCGCCCCGATAACCGTCAGCCCGAGAATATTGGCTGCGCGGGTAATTTTGTTGAGGCTATTGGTCAAAGACCCCAGCAGGTTGACCCCTTCCTGATACCCCGTGCTGATGCTAAAGCGCATAAACAGCATGCGAACCAGGGCGAACAGTAGCCAGAGGACAAGCCCCACCGGGTTGCCCTGCAGCGCGAGGTACGAAGCGACAGAACCGATAATGGTGGTCGGAATAACAAAGAACAGCGTATCTCCGATGCCCGCCAGCGGTCCCATCAGACCGGTTTTGATTCCGGCAACCGCATCTTTGCCCGCAAGCCCGGTCTGCTCTTCCAGGGCGATGTTCACCCCGAGGATCCCCGGCGCCATGGTGTTGTTGGTGTTAAAGAACTGGCTGTGTACCTTCGCCGCATCCTTCAGCTCTTCGGGTTTTGCGTACTTTTTCTCAAGGAACGGATAGATGCTGTACAGATAGCCCAGACCCTGCATTTTTTCGTAGTTCCAGCCAGACTGACCGAACAGGAACCAGCGCCAGAACACGCGTTTTAGTACTTTATTCATCGCCCATTGCTCCATTTGCCGGGGATTCGGTAGTTTGCGTTACCTGTTTTTCTGAGTTGAAGACGTAAAGCGCAATTGCCAGGCCCAGCAGCGCGGCGCCCAGCACCGGCACTTTCAGATAGGCCGCCAGGAAAAAGCCCAGAATAAGAAACGAGATGTTCTTCTTAATCGGTAAATAGCGCAGCAGGATGGAGATACCCAGCGCAGGCAGTAGGCCACCGGCGACTTTAAGACCGTTCATGATGGACGCGGGGATCCAGGTCACGACGTCATTAACGAAGGTTGCCCCGAGGATCAGCGCCAACAGCACCGGCAGCATACGCGAGAGCGAAATAGGCACCTGGCCCAGCAGGTTCATCCTGGCCGCCGCCTTCACCTGACCCTCTTCAATCAGCCTGTCGGCCTTATGATGGATAAAGGTGTTGCTGAAGCGGGCGAGGATATCCAGCTGTACCATTAAGAGACCAATCGGCACCGCAATGGTTGCGCCAAACGCCGCGCCCTGGCCGCTGATAATCGCGAAAGTGGTACCCAGCACCGCACCGGTCATGTAATCCGGGATCGACGCGCCGCCGAAGTTGCCCACGCCCAGTACCAGCAGGTTCAGGGTGCCGCCGACGATAAGCCCGGTGGTCATATCGCCCATAATGAGACCGGCAAAGAAGCCCGCCATGCTCGGTTTCACTAACCCAAGCGTCGTGTTGTTGCCGTCGTATATCGCCAGCCCTGAATAAAGCGTCAGTAACGCTATCTGCCAGACCGCAATGTGCTCCATTTTTTACTCGTCTCCGTCATCTGTGTGGGCGGCAAGCGCTGCCTGCTGTAAATGGTAAATACCATCACGCGCCGTAGTTATTATTTCATTCAGCGAGGCTGGCGAGTGACTTTCATCAATTGCCATCGCCATTTCCAGAATTAAGTTTAAATTCATCCCAGAGAGCAGGGTGATATTATTCCATAGGTTGTTAGTGACAATAATCTCCATTGCGGAGTTATATGGCGAACCACTTTTTAAATCAGAGAGGATAATAATTTTGGATTCTGCTGCGCTAAGGATGGTGATTTTATCGAGAAGTTCCTGTTTAAATACTGCTATCCCTTTCTCACCATCCAGTTCAACTACATGAAGGTTTGGCTGCGCTCCGAGTATTAATTCTGTGGCCTGTCTGGCACCGCTGGCGAAACCCCCATGAGAGATTAATAATAATTGGTTCATCCTGCCCCCTTATCTGGCGTTCTTATTTCAATATAAAATGATTCTAACCGTTTCCAGGTCTCAATATATTCAATCACCTGACCTTGCTCGTCGTGGGTGTAGCGTTTCATCATGATAACGGGCTGGTGAGCCGTGAGCTCAAGGTGCTGCAGGACTTCTGGCGCAGCATCGGTCAGGGCACAGATGGTCTGCCGATAGGGCATGGTGTACATATCAAGACCATTGTTAACCTTAAAAGCCTCATAAATAGAGCTGAGTGCCGAATTCTTAATCGTCAATTGACTGGCGAAGTAGCGGGCCGGAATATGCGAAATCTGTAATGCATAAGGTTTGTTATTATCAAACTTTAAGCGCGCAATATGATAATATTTTTCATCATCATTTAACCCGAGTTTTTCTTTAATACACGGATCGTTTTCCAGTTCACAGGCGATAACTTTAACCGACTGCATGCCTTTTAAATCGTTATCTGATTCTGAGAAAACAATGTTCTCATTTCGTTTGGCTTTCGAAACAAAAGTACCTTTACCCTGATAACGAATCAGGTAGCCTTCATTCACCATTTCGTGAATAGCGCGAATAACCGTGGCGGAACTGACGGAGTAACGCTCTTTTAATTCCGACTCACTGTAGAATTTTTCCCCGGGTTTAAAAGTACCGTTTCTTATTTCATCTAACAGTGCTGCCTTTATCACCTGGTATTTCGTTGACTGTGCCGTTGCTTTCATTGTTTCGCCAGTTTCTGTTTACATTTATTTTATTTCGTAGGCTTACGATACCCGTACCTGATTGTCCGATCAACCTCTCAACTCAACTTAACCGGTTAACCTGTTAAGTTATTTCCTGGACTGTGATGCATTTCGCAATTTCGCCCCGACGGAGGGGGCAGGGGCGAGGAATTTTTGCCGCACCGGCCGGGCGTGAACGCAAACTGATTGCCGCGCTATTGCGCTGGCGAGCTGAGAAAACGGAGCGCCCGCATTCAACAACCCCGGCCAGTACATCGCACGGGGTTTTCTTTTTATAGGGCGCCATCGTGGTGCTTGCGTGCCCTAACGCAGCTGCGCGCAGGCTTCGGCAATCCGCTGGCAGGCCTGCGTCAGCAGCCCATCTTCTACCGCGTAGGCGATACGTAAATACCCCGGCATGCCGAACGCAGAACCGTGTAACACGGCCACCTGAGTGTGTTCTAACAGCCAGTTAGCCAGCCCGCTGTCGTCGCGGAGGGTTTCGCCGCCAGGGGTCACCCGCCCAATAAGCTGCTGGCAGTTGGCAAAGACATAGAATGCGCCCTGGGGGATGCCAGCGCTCAGGCCCTCGGTGGCGGCAATCATCCCCAGCACCTGCTGGCGACGTTTATCCAACCTATGCAGCCAGCCGTCGAAGAAATCCGCCGAATGGTTAAGGGCCGCGATCGCCGCCGCCTGTGAAATGCTGCTGGGATTGGAGGTGCTTTGCGATTGCAGGATCTGCATGGCGGCAATCAGCCACTGCGGCCCACCCGCATAGCCCAGACGCCAGCCGGTCATGGCGTGGCTTTTGGAGACCCCGTTCACCGTCAGGGTGCGCGAAACCAGCTGCGGCGCGGCCTGAGCAAAAGTGATAAACGGGACATTGTCGTAGCGCAGCGGCTCGTAAATGTCGTCGGCCATCACCAGCACCTGCGGGTAATCCGCCAGGACCTCTGCCAGCGCGCGCAGTTCCCGTTCGCTGTATATCGCCCCGGTCGGGTTACCCGGCGAGTTGAGAACCAGCCAGCGCGTTGACGAGGTGAGGGCGGCGGCCAGTTGTTCCGGCGTCAGCTTCCAGCCGTGTTGTTCATCACAGGGCACAATCACCGGTTCACCGTCGGCCAGAGAGACCATATCCGGGTAGGAGACCCAGTAGGGGGCGGGAATAATCACCTGCTGCCCGGCGTCCAGGGTTGCCAGAAAGGCATTGAAAATGAGCTGCTTGGCGCCGCTCCCGGCGATGATCTCCTCCGCGCGGTAGTGCAGCTGGTTGTCGCGCGCGAACTTGGCGGCAATCGCCGACTTCAACGCTGCGGTGCCGGAAACGGCGGTATACTTAGTCTGGTGAAGCACGATAGCTTCAATGCCCGCATAGCTAATATGGGCCGGGGTAGCAAAATCCAGTTCCCCTTCGCCCAGGTTGATAACCTGCTTGCCTGCGGCTTCCAGCGCCCGTACCCGGTCAGAAATGGCCGCCGTCGGTGAAGGGCGTACGGAAAGCATACGACGGGCGATTTGACTGTTATTCATAAATCCTCTTTTGTATCTAATGATTCAATTAATACAATTGGGTGCCCAACATCAGCAGGAAACTCGCCATGTCACCGATCTTTATTCTCGATAACAGCTCCGTCCCCGCCCGCTACGGTATCACCGCCAGCCTGTGGGCTAATCGTCTTGGGTTGCCCCTCTGGAGCCTTCGCCCCGACTTCGCCGGGGACGTTCCCGATAGTCATCAGCACGTCATTCGCGCAGGGTACTGCGTGACCAGCGGTCTCTGGCGCAGCGATACGCTGCGTGAAGAGGTGCGCGATATCGCCAGCCTGCCGCCATCAGACGCCGTTATTGTGCTGTCGTCCTCGCAGGCGCCGCTTATTGCCGACCTGCCGGGCCAGCGGCTTTACAGCGATGACAGCAACCACCGCCTGACGCTCAGCGACGGGCAACACACGCTGTTAGATCTCACCGCCGACCGCTATGGCCGCTGGGATAGCGGCGTGTCGTCGTCTTCCGGCGCGTCCTTGCGCATCGCGTTGATTGGCCGCGAGACGGACCACCGTCTGGTCTATCCCGCCACGCTCGGCTCGCTGGGCGATGCGGCGGCGTCCCTGGGGCTGAACCTTGATGTCCATTTCTTCGCGCCGGTCAGTCTGTCCGCTGGGTTACACGAGCTTCAGGCCTTCCAGGGCGTGGTACTGCCTGGCGGTTCCTCGATGGCGGCGGTCAACGGACAAATCCGCGTGGCGGAAGAGACCCTGACCCGCGGGCAGCCAACGCTGGGGCTGTGCCTGGGAATGCAAAGCATGATGACCGCAGCCGTGCGCCGTCGCCAGGGTTTCGAATCGGCCATTCCCGCAGAAGTCGCTCCACATGAGGCTCTGCACAGCTTTGTTCCCTTTGCCGATGGTCGTCATCGCTGCGGCGTATTTCCTTTTTCCTCGGGGCTTATCCCCGGCGATATCCGCGAAATGCACTACAACCATCGCTACTGTTTTAACACCGACTTATTGTCGGTGCTGTCTTCCGGCGGGGTCAGCGTGAGCGCGCAACGCGACGGTATCGTGGAAGCCGTTTCCCAGCCTGAGCTGCCGTTCTGGCACGGAGTTCAGGGGCATCCGGAACTGATGTCCCGCCCGGATGCGCCCCACCCGCTGTTCATCGCGTTTCTACAGGCGGCGCTTAACGCGCCAGCGTAACCCCGCTGCGATGGTCGCTGGCAAGCGCCTGCATGACGCGGGTCAGCTCTGCCAGCGCCGCGTCGCCGATCGGCTTTAACGGTGCGCGTACGGTGCCGCCGTTAAAGCCGCGCAGCGCCATCGCCGCTTTCACCAGCTGCGGCTGCCCGTATTTGCGCGCCAGGGCTCGATACGCGTACCACAGCTGATGCAAATCGCGGGCAGTGGCGGCATCGCCCCGTTCCACGGCGCGGAACGTATTGACGATCAGCTCCGGCAGCGCGCCGCTGTTGGTCGTGCTGATGCCGTCAAACCCGGCCATCATCGGTCCGAGGAAAGCCAGATCGGAGGCGCAGAACAGGCGCAGACGCCCGCGCAGGCGGTTGGCAATCTGGTCGATGGCGGTGGGGTTGAGATCGCCCTGTTTGATGCCGACCACATTCGGGATCTCTGCCAGCCGTTCCAGCAGCGTCGGGGAGAGGGTAATGCCGATGCCCGGCGCGTTGTACACCAGAATGCCGGTTTTGGATAACGGTGCCATCTCATTGAAGTAGCTGACAATCTGTTCGTCAGTGATTTCGCTAACAAAGGGCGCGGTGACCATCGGCAGGCCGCCCAACTCGCTTGCCAGAACGGTCAGCTCGCGGGCGTCGCGCGGATCGGAACTGGCGCTGCACAGCATTACCGCCACGCGGTCATCCACGCAGGCCATCACTTCATGAAACAGTTCGCGGCGCTCTTCGACGGTCATTACCGGGAACTCGCCGTAGGTGCCGCCAATCAGCAGGCCATCATAGCCCAGACCAATCACGCGTTCGATGTTTTCACGCAACGCCGGGTAGTCGATCGCGCCGCTGGCGTCGAACGGGGTGACGGTGATGTTGAAAATACCGCGCAGGCGTTCACGACACTCATTGATATCTTTCATCTTTCTTTCCTTACAGCAGTGTTAATGGGCGAGCCAGGGAACCCAGCTGGCGATATCCGGTTTCAGTCACCACCACGGTTTCGCTGACGCCGACGGTGAATTGACCGTAGATACGCAGGGCCGGTGGGATGTGGAAAGTCATTCCTGGCTGCAGCTCGGTGGTGACGCCGCTGTAAAGGCTAAGGATGCCGCCTTCGCCCCAGTCCGGCGCAAAGGCGATGCCGATGGAGTAACCGGTGCGTTTTTTGAAATTTTCAGTGAAACCGGCGCGGTCGATCACCTTCTGGCAGGCCAGGTGCGGCGCTTCGCAGGTAGCGCCCGGACGAATGGCGTCGAGGGAGGCCTGCAGGGCTTCCTGACAAACTTTTTCCATTTCGATGGTGATAGCGGGCGGGCGGCCCAGCCAGGCGGAGCGCATCATCGCGGCGTGGTAGCGATCGTGGGCGGCAGACATCTCCAGAAAAACCGGGTCGTTATCCTGCATCACCCGACGTCGCCATGTGCCGTGCGGCACGCCGCTTCGCGGGCCGGTTGAGACCAGCGGTTCCATACCGACATACTCGGAACCGGCGGCAATGGCGGCCCCCATCATCGCCGAGACCAGTGCGTTTTCGTCTGCGCCGCTGCGAATCGCCGCCATCCCGGCGCGCATACCCGCATCGACATAGCGGGCCGCGGCGGCGATTTTTTCCACCTCCGCGGCCGACTTCACCGCGCGCAGCGGTTCGATGACGCCAGCCGTATCGGCAATCGCGCCGAGCTTAGACTGCAGGGCTTCATACACGGCAATCGGCAGGAACCAGCCGCGTTTATCCAGTCCTATGCGCTTATTGAGCCAGCCGCGCTGTTGCAGCATAGCCACCAGAAAATCCACCGGGTTATCGCCATCCTGGTAAATAGCGGCATCTGAAATAAAGGTGTTGGCGATAAAGTTAAAGTATTCGAGCTGACGAATCACAAAGACCGGATCCCCTTCTACCGGCAGCAGCAGCGCCTGAAAGGTGTAATATCCCGGCGTTTGCTGACCGGTAAGCCAGAAAATGTTTTCTGGCCCGGTAACAATCATGACGTCCACGCCCGCGCTGCTTAAGCGTTCGCGAGTACGTCGAATGCGTTGCGCATATTCGTCAGCGCTAAAGGCGGACTCACTGCCCTGAATCACATTGTTAACATCTTGCATCGTTAAACTCCTGGAGTAAGTTGGCCTGCGCGGCATTGAACTGCACGCCCAGACCGGGAGAGTCGTTGACGGTGACCCGTCCATTGCGGTATTCCAGCCCGCTGACGGGATCATCCGTTAAGCCATCGGCGCCATACAGTTCGGCAAATGCCGGTTGCACCACCCGGCAAAGCTGGAGCGCGGCGGCGGTGGCGGCATGACCTTCATTCATCTGACCAATCATGAACGGCACGTCGGCGCGCCGCAGACGGCGGGCGGCGGCAAGCGTCGGAGCGAGGCCGCCCAATTTCACCAGCTTGAGATGCCCCCACAGCGCGCCTTTGGCGGCGATCAGCCGGGTGATGGCTGCGTCGCTATTGAGACTTTCATCGAGCATGATCGGGATGCCGTAGCCGTACAGTTCGGCAAGCTGGCTGTCGTATACCGGGCTTAACGGCTGTTCGATGTAGCTGAGATTCAGCGCTCGCAGAGAGGGGAACGCTGCGTGAGCCTGCGCCAGCGACCACTGGCCGTTCACGTCAATCGCCAGCGAAATCTGCTGGCCAAACCGCTGACGCAGCCTTTGCAGGCGGGCCAGGTCGGTGGCGAAATCCGCTACGCCCGTGCGTAACTTCAGCTCGGTGAAACCGCGATCGACATAGCGTTGCGCCTGCTCCAGCATCCGCGACTCGCTGCTCCAGAACAGGGTTTGATTGGTGCGCCAGGCGGGCAGGCCAGCTTGCGCCCCCAGCCAGGCGGCAACGCTTACCCCCTCCTGACGCGCCAGCAGATCGTGCAATGCCATATCCAGCACCATGCGTGACGGCGGCAGCAGCGTGGGGTCCTCATCATGCAGCGCGGCAAGTAGCGCCGCGGGCTGCCGGCGCCAGTCCCAACGGCTGAGGATTTGAAGCAGGTTGTTCAGCACCTGCTCTTCGCTATAGCCATGCAGGTAGCGAATATTGAGCCGCACTTCGCCAATCCCCGTCACGCCCTGGTCTTCCAGACGCAGCCAGAGGGTGTCGAGCGCCGTCACCGGGCCGGAGGCGGCGGTATGCAGCATCACACCGGCATAATGCAGTTCTCCGCGAAAGAGCTGCGCTTTCATAAACCGGGCTCCGGCGGCAGCATGGCGAGCGCAATATCGAGATAGATATATGCCGCGGCGATAAATTCATCGACGGGGACGAATTCATCGGGCTTGTGCGCCACGGCCAGCGAGCCGGGGCCAATGACCACGCCCTTTGCGCCCAGCGAACGGAAATGCACCAGGTCGCAGCCGCCCTGAAAACCAAACGGGCCGGGCTCGCTCTGTCCGTGACGGCGGCAGGCGGCAAGGCTTTGCTCGACAATGGCTTCGCTGCTGTCGGTTTGCGTCGCGCCACCGGTGGTGGGCTGCCAGGCGATAATTTCGGCTTCCACGCCCGCATGAGCGTGCGCGTGGTCGAGCAGCTGTTGCAGTTCGGCCTTGACGACCGCTTCGTCTTCACCCGGGACCATGCGGCGGTCAAGCAGCAGCTCACAGCTGTCGGGCACCACGTTGTCCGCATGGCCGCCGTGGATGCGGGTCACCGTCAGGCTGGCGTTACCGACCAGATCGTGGCAGCGGCAACGCACCTGCTGGTGGTGGGCCTCTTCAATCAGCCCTAAAAGGCGCGCGGACTGGTAAATGGCGTTAACCCCCAGCTCCGGCGTGCCGGAGTGCGCGGTGACGCCTTTTACCCGCACGCGAGGACGCAAGCTGCCTTTGTGAGCGGAGAAGGTCGCATTCGATGTCGGCTCGCCAATCACCGCGAAATCAATCGCCGGTGGGTTATCACGTACGTAGAATTTCGCCCCTTCGCTGGCGACCTCTTCATCGGCGGTGAACACGCCCATCAGCGTGCCGGACCAGCGCTGACGAGTGGCGGCCAGCAAACGCAGGGCTTCAACCATCGCCACCAGCGGGCCTTTGGCATCGCAGGCGCCGCGCCCGTACAGGCGCCCGCCGCGCTCGGCGAGCGTGAAGGGATCGCTGGTCCAGCCGCTGCCCGCCGGAACGGTGTCGATATGGGTGTTAAAGGCGAAGCACGGCCCCGGTCCATTGTGCAGGACGGCGATAACGTTGGTCCGCCCCGGCGCGTATTCGCTAAAGGAGAGATCGAATCCGGCGGTCAGCAGCCAGCCTTCCAGACATTCGGCGGCTTCACGCTCATGGCCCGGCGGATTCTCCGTATTGATGGCAACCAGCGTCGCTAAGTCCTTTTTCATACGCGCGCTGTCAACCTGATAACTGAACATAGGGACTCCGTGATTAATGTAATATTTGCGTCAGGAAGCGCTGCGCGCGCTCGCTGACGTTGCCGGCGAAGAAATCGCTGGTGCTGGCGCGATCGATAATTTCGCCGTCTTCCATAAAAAGAATGTTGTTAGCGGCCCGGCGGGCGAAGCCCATTTCGTGGGTCACCACCATGCTGGTCATTCCTTCTGCGCTGAGCTCCGCCATCACTTCCAGCACCTCGCGGATCATCTCCGGGTCGAGGGCTGACGTGGGTTCGTCGTAGAGCATGAGCTCGGGCTTCATCGCCAGGGCTCGGGCAATCGCCACGCGCTGCTGCTGGCCGCCGGAGAGCTCGTCCGGAAAGTGGTCCGCGCGTTCGTTGATGCGCACCTTCGCCAACAGGTTGTCCGCCAGCGTACGGGCATCAGTGCGGTTCATCCCCAGCACCGTCATCGGGGCCAGCATGATGTTTTCCGCCGCCGTCAGGTGCGAGAACAGCTCGTAGTTCTGGAACACCATGCCAATACGCTGCCGCAGTTTGTGCACCGGCACTTCGCCCCGGCTGATGTGCCGGCTGGCGAAGAACACGTCGCCGCTGTCGGCAGGGGAGAGCATGTTGACGCAGCGCAGCAGGGTGGATTTCCCCGAGCCCGATGGCCCAATCAGGACCACGGTTTCCCCGCGCTGCACCTCAAGAGAGCAGTTCTTGAGCACGGTCTGGCGGCCAAAAGTCTTATCAATACCGATCATCTCCAGCAGCGGTTTCTCGCTCATGGTTCCTCCCGGGCGGGTTTTGGTAATTTAAACAGGCGGTTCAGCCGCTTCTGGCTTTTGCTGCGGCGCTGTTTGGGATCCAGCACGCTTTCCAGCCACGACTGGAAGACCATAAACAGGCTGGTGAGCAGCAGGTAATAGATGCCTGCGGCGCATAGCGCTTCGAAGTAGCGGAAGCTGGCGCTGGCGGTCTGGTTGGCGACCAGCAGCAGTTCCTGAACGGCGATAACCGAGACCAGCGCGCTCGATTTCAGCATGCTGATCATCTGGTTACCCATCGGCGGCAGAACGATGCGTGCGGCCTGAGGCAGCACGATTTTTCGCATGATCTGCCCGCTGGTCATACCGAGCGCCATGCCGGCGGTGCGCTGGCCGCTTTTTACGGCCTGCAGGCCAGAGCGCAGAATTTCCGCCATGTAGGCGCCTTCATTAAGCGAAAGCGCCAGCACTGCGCAGGTAAATGCGGAGAAGCGTAAGCCGAAGCCTGGCAGCACGTTGTAGACAAAGATTATCTGGAACAGCACCGGCGTCCCGCGAAACAGCCACAGGTAGAAAAAGGCCAGCCCTTTCCCGGCGCGAAACGGCGCTTCCTGCAACAGCGCCAACACCAGGCCCAGCACCACGCCACACAACAGTGAGCAGAGAGTAATCAGTAGCGTCATCCAGGCACCCTGAACAAACTCGGGTGAGAGGAAGTACTGCCACATAAGTTCGATCGACATAGCGTTCTCCGGTTAATGGCGAGACGGGTTAGAAAAGGGCAACGGAGTCAGGGAAGTTCCATTTCTTTATCAGTTGCTTGTAGGTGCCATTTTTGACGAGGCCCTGGAGACCTTTTTCCAGCAGAGCCTGGGTTTCGCTATCGCCTTTACGCACGGCAAACGCGATGTGGGTATCTGCTTCGAACTCATCGCCAACCGCTTCGAACATGCCCGCTTTTTCGGTTAGCAGGGCGACGGTTCCCGGCGTGGAGAGGAATTCGGCATCGGCGCGACCCTGGGAGACGGCAACGGCGGAGTCGGTAGCGGCGGGGAAGGTCATGACGTTAATGGCCGGTTTTTTGGCCTCCAGGCAGCGCTGGTTGTCTGCCCGGGCCTGGCTCTCTTCGATCCCGCCGAGCGTCACGGCGATATTTTTGCCGCAGAGGCTCAGGTCGCGTCCGGTGATTTTTGCCGGATTACCTTTGCTCACCACCACGCGGCTGCCGATCTTCAGGTAAGGCACGAAGTCGACCTGCGCGGCACGGGTCGGGTTGACGTACATGGCGGAGTTGATGATATCGAGACGTTTCCCCTGCAGCGCTGGGATAAGCCCTTTGAACTCCATCGGCATCGGCGCAGGCGTCAGCCGGATCTCTTTGCTTAGCGCGTTAATCAGGTCGATATCGAAGCCGGTGAGCTTGCCCTCTTTCACGAACTCAAAAGGCATAAACGTCGCCGCCGTGCCGTAGGTCAGCTTGCCCGGGGCGATGGTTTCCACCGCAGCATGGCCCACCAGCGGGAGGGCGATCAGCGCGAACATCAAGGTACGCACGTGGCGAAACAATAAAGAATTGCTGGACATAGTCGTCTCCTGGTTAAGGTCTAAATTGAATTTAATGTGTCAATAAATACAATTATACGTGTGAAAAAAACGTCTCATTCTGGTGCGTATTGCACGTTAATCGTGCAGTCCTTGCTTTGTTTTGCTGCGTTTTGTTGTGCGTGATATTGTATATATCGACCACAACAATGCATTCCAGGGAAGCGTTCTCCATGCAGCCTGACTCCACTGCGAGCAGCCGCCGGATAGCCCGGCAAATACTCGACCTGATATCTGAAGCAAAATTCGATCCAGGTCATCATTTACGCGAGCAACATCTTGCCGATGCGCTGGGGGTTTCGCGTACGCCGGTGCGCGCCGGGTTAAAAGAGTTGACCCGAATGGGGGCGGTTGAAGCGCGTCCAAATCAGGGTTTTTTCCTGCTTAAACGCAGCAATGAGCTGGAGCTGCTGGAGATTGAGCAGTCCAAGAGCAATGACCAGAAGCTTTACGAACAGCTGGTCCATGACCGTATTGCGGGCGCGCTGCCGGAATCGTTTACCCAGACTGAAATCAGTCAGCGCTATGAGGTCGATCGCGGGGTGCTGACCCGTACGCTGGTGAAGCTATCGGAGGACGGCCTGATTGCGCGCAATGCGGGGCACGGCTGGCGCTTTCTGCAAACCCTCAACTCCGATGTCGCCCTGCGCAACAGCTACGGTTTTCGCCTGATGATTGAACCGACGGCGCTGCTGACACCCAACCTGCATGTGGACAGGCAGATGCTTAAACGCCTGCGCGCCCAGCATCTGCGCCTCATCACCCACCCGGACATTACGCAGGTTCCGGCAAAAGAGATTTTCGAAACCGACGCTTTATTTCATGAGTTGCTGGCGGAAGCCAGCGGCAATCTGTTTGTGTTACAGGCTATCCAGCAACAAAACCGGCTGCGCCGGCTGCTGGAATTTGGCAGCTATCACAATAAGCGCCGCGTAAAAGAGTGGTGCGAAGAGCACGTTGCTATCATCGATGCCCTGCGAGAGAACAAGCAGGAACAGGCGGCGGAATTGATGAGAAAACACCTGCAATACGCGTTTGACCAGGTCAATGTTAAAAACGGTCGCGCATAGCTGGCATCGCTCTTGCACATATTGCTTCTGAAAATACAATCAGGAGCATTTATGGATTTGCAGATACAACAACGAGTGGCGCTGGTGTGCGGTGCCGGAAGCGGCCTTGGGCAGGCTATTGCCCTTTCGCTGGCGCAGGAGGGCGTGAGGGTGGCGGTCACCGGCCGCAATGCTGATAAACTGGCGCAAACGGTGGAGCGTATCACCCGGACGGGCGGTACTGCCCGCGCCTGGCCGTTGGATCTGGCGGCCCCGGAACGGTTTGATTCGGTGATTGCCGATATTCGCCAGCAGTGGGGCGATATCGATATTCTGGTCAACAACTCCGGTGGCCCGCGGCCCGCATCGGCGCAGGGGACAGATGGCGCAGTCTGGCAACAGCAGTTTTCAGTGATGGTCGCCTCGTTGATTCAGCTCACCGATAAACTCCTGCCCGCCATGCGCAGCCGCGGCTGGGGACGCATTATTACCACCACGTCATCCGGCGTAATTACCCCCATTCCTGGCCTCGCCCTCTCGAATGCGCTGCGCATGAGCCTGCTCGGCTGGTCGAAAACCCTCGCTGGTGAAGTGGCTGGCGACGGCGTGACGGTGAATGTGATGGTGCCAGGGCGCATCGCCACCGACCGCGTGGGGCAGCTGGACGCACTCAGGGCGCAACGGGAAAACAGCAGTGCGGAAGCGGTCGCCGAAAAGAGTCGTCTGAGCATTCCGGTTGGACGCTACGGTGAACCGCAGGAGTACGGCGCCGCCGCGGCGTTTCTGGCAAGCCAGCCTGCCAGCTACATTACCGGGGCGGTGATTCGGGTTGATGGCGGATTGATCGGCGCGATTTAGTCAGTGAGAATGCGTCATGTCGGTCGGCTTCGCAGCGGACCGGCATGACGGCTTATCAGTCGCTCCGAATGGTTTATTTTGCAGGCAACGAAGTCCATTTCTGCAAATTTAATCGGCAGGCTTTGGGATCGGGTCTGAAAGCGATAAATTTTCTGATTAAACTTTTATTCTTCCTGCGTTGTTAAAACGGAATGATTTACCATAAAAAATGCGCAAAGCGCGAGCAGTACGGCCCCAGCGGTAAGTATCCATCCGGCGTGGTGAAAGGCGGTTAAGCTCCCATTAGTCGGAGCGAATCTAATGTAGCTCGCGGTAATCAATGCCGTTCCCGCCATCGCGCCAATACGCTGGAGGATGTTAAGAATAGGCGCGGCATCAGCGACATGACGGCTGCCAGCCATCGCCATGCCCGCTGCCATAGCGGGTACCGTCGCCAGGGCTAAACCGAACCCTCTGACGGCGATTGCTCCACCCACAAGCGAATAGCGACTTTGCGCATCAATCATCCCCAGCGGCAGGGTGGCAAATGCCGCGAGTAAGCCGCCAACGATCAGCACCGCGCGTGGCCCCAGCTTATCAGAAAAGTAGCCTGCCACCGGAAATCCTATCGCCGAACCGATTAACTGAGGCGTAAGCAGCAAGCCCACTTCAGCCAGCGTTTTATGGCAAACGTCGCGAAAATATAAAGGAAGCAGGAACTGCCCGCCAAAATTCACCGCGCCGCCGATAGTCATCAATACGGCAGATAAAGTGAAGCCCCGATGTTTGAAAAGTCCGAGATGAAGTAAGGGGGATTCGATGCGCAAAGAGCGATAAATAAACAAGCAGGTGAACAGGGCGCCCACGCTCAGCATGATGACGTTCCAGCCATATTTGCCGTTATTCAGGCTGAGCGCTTTCATGCCTTCCATCAGCATCGGCAGGCTGCAAAAGACCAGCGCCAGTCCCAGCCAGTCCAGCGAGAGGGGCCTGTCATTTTTTATTGCCGGACGGGGAAGCAACTTCCACCCGGTAAGATATGCACACAGGCAGAAGGGCACGGTGATCCAAAATAACCCTCGCCATCCGCAGCTTTCAACCAGGAGTGCGCCAAGCGATGTCCCCAATAAGGGGGCAATGACGATGGCGACGCCAATCGTGCCAATGACTCGCCCCAGGCGTTCGCGTCCGACGACCAGGCCAAGAATAGTTTGCCCCGCCGGTACGAGTAATCCCCCTGCCAGACCTTGCAACATTCTTGCGGCAAGCAGCACCTCGAAACGTGGGGAAAGGGCGCAAACGGCCGAGAAGATCGCAAATAAAATCAGCCCATAGAGCCAAAGCTGCGTAGCGCCAAAGCGTCTGACGGCCCAGGCGCTCAGCGGAACGCCTGCTGCAAGGGCCATAAGATACGCTGTTGCTATCCATTGTATTGCCGAGTCCGGTACCCCCAGGCCGATGGCCATGGCGGGCAGCGCAGCGCTGAGCATCGTTGATGAAAGCATGGTGGAAAAAGCTCCCAGCGTGATAATGGCTGCCTGCATCCACAACACTGGCGGTATGGCATTTGTCGGTCGCGGATGGGTTGTTTCCTTGACCAGCTTGCCTTGATGGATATTCATAAAAAGCCCCCTAACAGACGATAAGTGAAGAAATCTATCATTGATCAATTTATCTATCATTGATAGAGTAATTTGCATTAAAGTTTCCGTCAGGCGCCGGGGTCAGACAAAATGTCTCTTCACAGGCCGCTGGCCCGGGTAAATGGATTAACAACAGGATCAATATCATGGCGAAAATTCAACGAGATCAGGTGATTGAGGCAGCATTAGCTCTCTTAGATGAAGTCGGTCTGGAAGCGTTGACGACCCGTAAACTGGCTCAAAAACTGGGCGTGGAATCCGCGACGTTGTACTGGCATTTCAAAAACAAGGCCAATTTGCTGGAAGAAATGGCTTCAGCTGTTTTAGCCAAACACCATGCGCTAGCTGTGCCCGAAGACACTTCGGAATGGACAAGCTGGCTGGCGGATAACGCACGTAGTTTCCGCCGCGCTCTGCTCGCCCATCGGGACGGCGCTCTGTTACATGCAGGGACATCGCCGACCCGGGTGGGAGGAGAAACCTTTTATCCAAAACTGGTTTATCTTGTTCGAGTCGGTTTCACTGAGGCAGAAGCCGCAATGATATTACTCGCGATTAGCGAATACACTTTGGGGTGCGTATTAGAGGAACAGTCGCGAACGTACGGTAATGATAATAAAATGTTATCAAAAATACCGGCAGAAATTGCCCATATCGAATCGTTGGTCAATCCACATCCGGATACCGCTTTTGAGTATGGTCTGTCTTTGATAATTAAAGGATTATCAATGCCATCAGCTTAATATTGTGCTTATTACAACACGAGTAGCATCAGAGGCTTTAGCAAAAATTACCACAGAACCACCTTGATAATACCGGGAGAATGCATAAGGAGGAGACCCCATGTTTATTTCTGAATCCGTGATCGCCGTTATCATTGATTGGATCGACGATAACTTACATAAACCACTGCGTATAGAACAAATAGCTCATTATTCAGGTTATTCAAAATGGTATCTGCAGCGTTTGTTCCTGCAATATAAAGGAGAGAGCCTGGGGCGCTACATTCGTCATAAAAAGCTGGATTCAGCTGCCCGCGATTTACGCGAAACCGATGAGAATATTTACAGTATTGGCTTGCGCTACGGCTATGACTCGCAGCAAACCTTTACACGATTATTTACCCGGCATTTCCATTTACCCCCCGGTGAATATCGCAAGAAAAACAAAACAGCGTATTTGTCCTGAACGCGTCTCATCAATGAGCGTATGCCCCCGAGGCGCTTGTGGTCTTCAAAAGCGCCGTAGTTGATGAGCAAGAGACGATCGTTAGTGGGATAGGGAAGAGCGATTTTTCTCTGAAAACGCGACCACGCCAAACCTAAGCCAGCGGTCTTTCCCTCTTCTCACCGAGAGGCGCAGCGCCCTGAAAAAGCCTGTCAGCTATCCCCGCCCGCCATCACCTATCTGCCCGCCTGTACATTCTTCGCGGATGGCCAATTTTCCCGTACAGCATCTCCACGCGCAAAAATCCTGCCTCCACGCAGTGCTCCAGATAGCGGCGTGTGGTTGTTTTACTTAACCCCGTCTCGCTGACGACTTCATCGACAGAAAAGCAGTGTGTCGTTCTGGCGTTGAACAAGGTTTGCACCCTCGCCAGGGTGTTCTCTTCGATGCCCTTACCGCCGTTATCCTTACGATAATTTTTGGCCTGTAGCTGATACAGCGAATCAACGTTCTGCTGGTCGACAATCTTCCACTCCCGCTGTTGCTCGGCGAACTGAACAAAGCGCTCAAGCGATTGGCTCAGCCGTTTCCACGACACGGGTTTAAGAATGTAATCAAACGCGCCGTTGCGGATCGCCAGGCTACAGGTATCCATATCGCTGGCGGCGGTGATGAAAATCACCGAGCAGTTAGCGTGAGCCAGCAGGGGATTGCTGATCAGCGTGATGCCTTTCCCATCGGGTAAATAGTTATCCAGCAGAATAAGCTGCGGTTGCAGGCTGGCAAGTTTCGCCTGCGCCTCGGCCAGCGAGGAAGCGATGCCAACCAGACGCAGGCGAGGATGTTTGCTAACCAGTTCCGCATGCAGTTGCGCCAGTTCGTTCTCGTCTTCAACAATTAATATGTCAATATATTCATGTTGCATAGTCAATATCTTCCAGTTCTTGAGCAGGGCAGCGGGCGGTTCCCGTGGCGGGAATAAAGAGCGAGAAAATAGCGCCCCGCGGGGTGTTATCGGCAACTTCAATGTAGCCATCAGCCTGGGTGACGTAACTTTCGATCAGGTACAGGCCAATACCATGATCGCCACGCGTTTTGGTGGTGATACCGCGTTCAAATATACTTTCGCGGATCGCCGGTTTAATTCCTACGCCCCGATCGGCCACTTCAATAATCAGCTCGCGCTCATTCAGCTTAATCAGCACTTCGATCGGATCGTGCGGGAGCGGCGCACGCTGCGTGGCTTCAATCGCGTTGTCCAGCAGGTTGCCAATAATTGAAATTAATTCTGCTTCCAGAAGCGGGGTGAAAGCTTTATCCATCCGGCAGGCGGGATCGAAATTAATCTCGACCCCTTTTTCTCGGGCGCGCACGGATTTACCCAACAGCAGCCCGCACAGCGTGGGCGAGCTAAAGTGTGAAGAGATAAAGTCCAGCAGCTCCTGGGCGTGTTCCGACTGCGCCTGAATAAAATCAATGGCCTCTTTATAGCGTCCCATATGCAGCAGGCCGGAGAGGGTAGCCATTCGGTTTAACTGTTCGTGACGCATAATGCGCAGGTTATCGACATAGCGTTTCACCTGGCTAAGCTGGGCGCTGAGCGAGTCGATTTCATTGCGATCGCGAAAGGTAATGACCCAGCCCTGGAGCGAATCTTCCAGCATGATACGCACGCGGCTGGCAATCACCGTCAAATCATTAAAACGGCAAATCTCATCGTGCGTATCTTTGAGCAGCATGGTGCGCGGTGTGAAGAACGGCACGGGCGTGATGACTTCGCTGATTAACTGCCCACGCAGCGCCCTCGCGGGCTGGGATAAGCCCAGCAGCGTTCGCGCTGCCTGATTGATCACCTCGATTCGCAGATCGCGATCGACCGCGATCACGCCTTCATAGATAGACTCCATCATTGCCTTTTGCTGACGAACTAGCAGGCCAATCTCTCGCGGCTCAAGCGAGAAGATCTGCTTTTTTATGCTGCGGGTGAAAAACCAGGAAAAAATAAACAGCGCGATAAGCAGTAGCAGGGCGGCAATAAGGATGTTGACCACCTTATTGACGGTGATGGTATCCAGATAGCTGGTGAGATAGCCCACGGAGACAATGCCCACCACCCGGCCGACATCGTTGAAAATGGGGGTTTTGCTGCGCAGCGAAATGCCTAAACCTCCATTACGAATGGTGGTGATACTTTTTCCGCGCAGCACCTCTTCGTTATCGCCGCCAACGAGCGTCGTGCCCGTCCGGTCAGCGAACACGGAGTGAAACAGATGCTGACCTTGATTATCACCAATAACAATAAAGCTCGCATCGCTGTGCGCTGCTATTTGCTGCATAAAATGATGAATGGCTTTGATATCTTTTTCTTCTACCTCTTTACGCAAATTAGGAATAAGCGCAATTTCTTCCGACTGTATTTTAGCTCTGGTGCTCATCTCCTGATATAGCTGTCTGCCAACATCGACATAATAGTAACTTCCCAGTAAGACAAATAGCACTGAGAAAAAGGCAACCAGTGAAATAAACAGTTTTATCTGAAATGACACTCTCATGACCATCACGCACGGCATCAACGGGTATGGGCAATATATCATCTTTTTTGATGCAAACCCGCAGTTTACTTAAAATTTGTGATCTTTTGCACCGGTGTACTTACCTGTGAAATTATTAAACTAAGGTTTATCTTAATACGCTTTTAATGAATGTTATATATATGTTCAATTAGGAAAAGAAACCATAAAAACCACACCAATAAACAAGGCGCTAATCACATTAAATAAAATAAACCATTAAAACCATAGCGGCCATTAAAACTCCGGATTTAATATGCCATTCCTCACATTATTTAAGCCCTGGCGACTTTACGCTTAACGCACAAATAACCAAGAGGCTTTATTATGAGCACTACTGACGATTCTTTATCTGTAACCCACGACCCGGTTAATATTCAGCGGCCGTCCCTCAAAGAGCGCTGGTGGCACATTATGGATACCTGGAAGGTGGGGATCATCCCGCTGCCGCTGTTTGTGCTGGCGGGAGCATTAATCGCGATCGACTGCCTCGGCGGCAAGCTGCCGAGCGACATCGTGGTGATGGTCGCCACGCTGGCGTTCTTCGGCTTCGCCTGCGGCGAGTTTGGCAAGCGGCTACCGATTGTTGGCAAGCTGGGCGCTGCGGCGATTTGTGCTACTTTCATTCCTTCCGCGATGGTCTATTATGGCCTGCTGCCGGACGTGGTGGTCGAATCAACCACCAGGTTCTACAAATCCACCAACATTCTTTATCTCTATATCTGCTGCATCATTGTCGGCAGCATCATGAGTATGAACCGCACTGTGCTGATTCAGGGCTTCCTGCGCATTTTCTTCCCGATGCTCTGCGGCGAAATTGTCGGCATGATCGTCGGGATGGGCGTGGGCATGGCGCTCGGGCTTGAGCCTTTCCAGATCTTCTTTTTTATCATTCTACCGATCATGGCGGGCGGCGTGGGCGAAGGCGCAATCCCGCTCTCCATCGGCTATGCCGCGCTGTTGCACATGGATCAGGGCGTGGCGCTCGGTCGCGTGCTGCCGATGGTCATGCTCGGAGGCTTAACCGCCATCATTATCTCCGGTTGCCTGAACCAGCTCGGCAAGCGCTATCCGCATCTGACCGGTGAAGGTCAGCTGATGCCAAACCGCGCTAATGCGGACACCGCCACCTCCCAGCCAGCGTTCTCCGGGAAAGCGGACGTGACGACGATTGCCTCCGGCGCGCTGCTGGCGGTGCTGCTCTATATGCTGGGCATGCTTGGCCATAAGCTGATTGGCCTGCCTGCGCCGGTTGGCATGCTGTTTGTAGCTGTGCTGGTTAAGCTTTGCAACGGCGCATCTCCGCGTCTGCTGGAAGGATCCCAGGTTGTTTATAAATTCTTCCAGACCTCCGTCACCTATCCGATTCTGTTCGCCGTGGGCGTAGCCATTACCCCGTGGCAGGAGCTGGTCAACGCCTTCACCGTAAGCAACCTGCTGGTCATTGTTAGCACCGTCTCCTCGCTGGTCGCGACCGGATTTTTCGTGGGTAAGAAGATTGGTATGCATCCGATTGATGTCGCCATCGTCTCATGCTGTCAGAGCGGGCAGGGCGGTACCGGCGATGTGGCAATCCTGACCGCAGGCAATCGCATGAGCCTGATGCCGTTCGCCCAGATTGCTACTCGTATCGGCGGCGCGATCAACGTCTCTATCTCTCTGCTGATTCTGGGCAACTTCCTCGTTTAAGTCTTCAGGAAAGAACTATGAAACTCGCAAGCTTTATCTATAAAGGTCAACGCAGCTACGGCATCGTCAAGGCCGACGGCGTGGTGAATTTAGGTCGCCGTTTGGGGGACCGCTACGGCGACCTTAAGGCGCTGCTACAGGGTAACGGTATGTCGGAGGCCACGCGCTATCTCGATGACGCCGTCGACGCGCCGCTGGAGGCCATCACCTTTTTGCCGGTGATTGAGCGGCCGGAAAAAATCCTCTGCGTGGGCATGAACTACTCCGCCAAGCGCCAGGAGTTTGACCAGCATAATCCGGCTCCGACGCTGTTTATCCGCTTTCCGGACTCCCAGACCGGGCACAATGCGCCGGTACTGAAACCGCGTCACTCCAGCGAGTTTGACTATGAGGGCGAGCTGGCGGTGATCATGGGTAAAGGAGGCGAAAATATCCGCCGCGAGGACGCGCTGCGCCACGTGGCGGGCTATAGCTGTTACATGGACGGTTCGGCCCGCGACTGGCAGCATACCTGGTTTACGGCGGGGAAAAACTGGCGTCAAACCGGGGCGTTTGGCCCGTGGATGGCGACTGCCGATGAGATCCCGGACCCGCATCAACTTGCGATCCGCACCTGGCTGAACGGCCGCATGGTTCAGGAAGACAACACCAGCAGCATGATCCACAAGGTCGCGGAGCTGATTGAATACATTAGCACCTTCACCCGCCTGAGTCCGGGCGATGTGATTATCACAGGCTCGCCGGGCGGCGTGGGTAAAAAACGTAATCCGCCGCTGTTTCTTGAGGAGGGCGACCGCATTGAGGTGGAAATCGAAAACATCGGTCATCTGAGCAATACGATCGTCGAAGCGCCAGCGCAACGGCTGAACGCAGCGCGCCAGGAAAGCTGAGTATGCACACGCAACCCACCATTGATTTTCGACTCACGGAAGTGGCCGAACATCCCGAAAGGCTCAGCCGGATTCGCGGGCTACTGGCCGACAGCGGTCTGGGGCTGGACAACGATATCATTCTGTTTGTCGAGGCGTTGTCCGGTTCGCAGCTGGTGGGATGCGCGGGTCTTGCGGCCAACGTTATCAAATGCGTGGTGGTTGATGAGCAGATGCGTGGGGTGAATCTGAGCGCGCGCCTGCTGGCGGAAGTGGAAAACGTCGCCCTCGCGCACGGCCATTTTCACCTCTTTCTGTGTACCCGTCCATGCAACAAAGAGCGCTTTGCCCGCAGCGGCTTCTGGCCCATCGCCCAAAGTGGCAACAGCGCGGTGCTTATGGAAAACACCCCCCTGGGCATTGAGCGTTACTGCCGTTCGCTGGCTGGCCAGCGCAGGTGTGGGGAGCGTATCGGCGCGATCGTAATGAACGCCAATCCGTTTACCCTCGGGCACCGTCATCTGGTGGAGCAGGCGGCCAGGTGCTGCGACTGGTTGCATCTGTTCGTGGTGCGCGAAGATGCGTCGTTCTTCCCGTTTCGCGAGCGTCTGGAGATGGTGCGGGCGGGCGTCGCGCATCTGTCGAACGTCTCCGTGCATGAAGGATCGCAATACATTATTTCGCGCGCTACCTTCCCCGCCTATTTTCTGAAGGAGAGCGGAGAAGTGCAGCAGGCGTGGAGTGAAATCGATGTGCTGATTTTCCGCGATTTTATCGCGCCGGCGTTAGGGATAACCCATCGGTTCATCGGTTCCGAGCCGTTTTGCGATATCACACGACAGTACAATCAGACGCTGCATCAACTGCTGACTCCGCAGATCTCGGTGGTGGAAATTCCGCGCATCAAGGCCACAGGCAATGCCATTTCGGCATCGGAAGTACGCCGATTACTCAGAACACAACAGGTTTCTCGTATTCGGGAGATTGTCCCGGAGTCCACGTTTGCACACCTCAAAGCGCACTACAGCGCGCGTGCGGAAGTGGCATAACTATCAGGAATTAATCATGAAAATTGTTAGGGAGTCGCTGTCCGGAACCCAGGAGTCCAGCGACCTGATGGTGAAAATCGCCCCCGCCGACGGCGGTCTGGAGATTATCATTCACAGTGAAGTGATCAAGCAGTTTGGCGAGCAGATTCGCCAGACGATCGACGAGACGCTGCGCGCGCTGGACGTGCGCCAGGGATTAATTATCGTCGAGGATAAAGGCGCGCTGGACTGTGTGATCCGCGCCCGCCTGCAGAGCGCGATCCTGCGCGCTGCGGAAGAGCAGACCGTTGACTGGAGAAAAATGCAATGACTACACTCCGTCGCAGCATGCTGTTTCTGCCCGGCGCGAACGCCGCCATGCTCTCTACCGCATTTATCTACCGACCTGATTCCATCATGTTCGATCTTGAAGACGCCGTTGCCTTGCGTGAGAAAGATACCGCGCGCCTGCTGGTGTTCCACGCGCTGCAGCACCCGATGTATCAGGATATCGAAACCGTGGTGCGCATCAACCCGCTCAGCACGCCGTTTGGTCTGTTAGATCTGGAGGCCGCCGTTCATGGCGGCGTGGATGTAATACGGCTGCCAAAAACCGACACGCCGGAGGACATCTACGAGCTGGAAGGCCACCTGGCGCGTATCGAACGTGAGTGCGGGCGCGAAGTGGGGTCGACCCGCGTCATGGCGGCGATTGAATCCGCAATCGGGGTGATTAACGCTGTGGCGATTGCCCGCAGTTCCCCGCGCCTTATCGGCATCGCGCTGGCGGCGTTTGACTACGTCATGGACATGCAGACTGAACGCGGGGACGGCACCGAGCTGTTCTATGCGCGGTGCGCCGTGCTTCATGCCGCCCGCGCCGCAGGCATAGACGCCTTCGACGTCGTCTGGTCAGACGTTAACGACGAAGCCGGGTTCCTGCGCGAGGTCGATTTGATCCGCAAAATGGGCTTTAACGGCAAATCGCTGATTAACCCGCGCCAGATCGACCTGCTGCATAACGCTTACGCCCCGACGCAGGAAGAGGTGGATCACGCTCAGCGCGTGATTGAAGCGGCAGAGGAAGGCGAGCGTAATGGCCTCGGTGTGGTGTCGCTCAACGGCAAAATGATCGATGCCCCAATCATCAACCACGCGCAGGTGGTTCTCGAACGTGCGGCGGCCTCCGGCGTGCGTCGTTAAGGATTACACAATGAATCAGACAGAGCTTCTCCATGTGAACTTTCCCCATCTGCGGGATTTAAAACCTTTTGATACCGCCCATAGCGCGACGCCGTGGCTCAACAATCCTGAAGAGAAAAAGAACCGTAAGCTGTGCGCTTCTGTTGAAGAGGCCGTTTTACGTAGCGGTTTGCAGGACGGAATGACCATCTCCTTCCACCACGCGTTCCGTGAAGGCGACCGGGTGATCAATAACGTCGTTTCTCTGTTGGCGAGAATGGGATTCAGGAACCTGACGCTGGCTTCCAGTTCGCTGATGACCTGTAACGATGCGCTGATCGAGCATATCCAGAACGGCGTCATTGCCCGTATCTACACCTCCGGCATGCGCGGTAGGCTGGCGGATGCCATCTCTCACGGGCTGATGGACGAACCGGTACAAATTCACTCCCACGGCGGGCGCGTCAAGCTGCTGCAGGATGGCGAACTGAATATCGACGTCGCGTTTCTTGGCGTACCGTGCAGCGATGAATTTGGCAATGCCAACGGAACCCACGGCAAATCGAGCTGCGGCTCGTTGGGCTATGCGATGGTGGATGCGCACTTCGCCCGTAAGGTGGTGCTGCTGACTGAAGAACTGGTGCCGTTCCCTAATATGCCCGCCAGCCTGGTGCAGGATCAGGTGGACTACATCGTGCAGGTGGAGAGCGTCGGCGATCCCGCCAAAATCAGCGTTGGCGCGGCGCGTGTCACCAGCAACCCGCGCGAGCTGATGATTGCCCGTCATGCGGCAGATGTCATTGAGCACTCCGGTTATTTCAGGCCCGGCTTCTCGATGCAGACCGGCTCTGGCGCGGCGGCGACCGCCTGCACTCGCTTTATGGAAGAGAAGATGGAGCGCAGCGGCGTGAAGGCGCGCTTCGCCCTGGGGGGCATCACCGGCAGCCTGGTGGATCTCCACGAGAAAGGCTTAATCGAAAAGCTGCTGGATACCCAGTGCTTTGACGGTCAGGCAGCGGCCTCTCTGGCGCGTAACCCGAACCACGTTGAGATCTCCACCAACGTTTACGCCAACCCCGGCAGTAAAGCGACGAGCTGCGACCAGCTTGACGTGGTGATCCTCAGCGCCCTGGAGATTGACGTCGATTTTAACGTCAACGTAATCACCGGGTCGGACGGCGTGATGCGCGGTGCGTCCGGCGGACACTGTGACGTGGCCGCGGCGGCTAACCTGACCATTGTCGTTGCCCCGCTGCTGCGCAGCCGTATCCCAACAGTGGTAAAACGGGCCACCACGCGCCTGACACCGGGAGAAAGTATCGACGTGCTGGTGACCGATCATGGCATTGCGGTTAACCCGGCGCGCCCGGAAATCCGCGAGCGTCTGCTTGCCGCTGGTCTCAGCGTTGTGGATATCAATGCGCTGTATGAGCGGGCAATTTCGCTTACCGGCGTCCCCAAACCGATTGAATTTACCGACAAAATTGTCGGGGTGATCCGCTACCGCGACGGCAGCGTGATCGACACCGTTCGACAGGTAAAGGCGTCAATATGACCATTGCGACACCCGCATCAGCGGGTGTCAGTCTGGCGATGCTGCTGGCGGCGAAAGAGCGCCGCGCGGAGAAGATGAGCGATGACTGGTTTGCTCGCGATTAAAGCGCGGCCGATTGATGCGCCCGCGCTGGCGGAAGAGGCGCTATGGCTGGAACTGGAGCTGACGCCGAAGCCGGGGCTGGTAGACAAACTCAACAACGGCGCGCATCGTGATATGGATCACGCCCTGTTTGCCCGCAGTATCGCGGCTATTACCCCGTGGCTGGTTCGCTTTACTGAGCTGGGGGATGCCCACGCGGATAAACCCGCTGCTGAACAGCTACGGATTATTCGCCCGATAGGGATGGCCTGCGAACAGGCCATGTATGCCGCGACCAACGGCGTGAACACCCATAAAGGGGGGATCTTCGCGCTCGGACTGCTGTGCTTTACCGCCGGGCGTGTGAAAAATTTAACGGCGGACCGCCTCTGCGATGAGATGCGCAACATCTGCGCCGGGCTGGTGGCGCGTGAGTTAGCAGGGCGTAGCGGCAGAGCGACGGCGGGCGAGCGGCAGTATCAGCAGTATGGTTTGACCGGTGCGCGAGGGGAGGCGGAGAGCGGTTTTGCCACCGTCCGCGAGGTATTAGCCCGCTGGAACGGCGATCTTCATGAGCTTTTGTTGCGCCTGATGGCCATCAATCAGGACAGCAACCTGGTCTCACGCGGTGGCATCGACGGATTGCGCTATGTGCAGGGATATGCGAAAGAGTTGCTGGCTAACGGCTGGGATCGGCGGGCGCTGCTTGAGATGGACAAAGCGCTGATTAGGCGCAATCTTAGCCCCGGGGGCAGCGCAGATTTACTGTCGGTGGGATGGGTGCTGGCAAAATTACCCTCCGCCTGAACAGGGGGAGGGGATAACGTTTTGTGGGCGATAGGCCAGCCGATACGCTGGCACTACTGCTGGGGGGCAGGCTGCTTCCTTCGCCCGATGAAGAGCCAGCGGATGTAATCATAAAGCCAGTTATAAGCCATAGTGTAAGGCAGAAAGAACAGCACCAGCCCCATTTCTACGTAAAGTGCATCAACAAAGGATAGACCAAGCAAAAGCATTGCAATGGGCGTAAGCGCGGCGATTAGACCAACCTCAAAGACTACGGCGTGCAGCGCGCGTATCACCGCGGTACGTTTGAAACCTTGATATTTTTGCAGTCCGTCAAAGAGTTTATTGAAGATATAGTTCCAGAGCGTTGCGGTTAATGCTGAGATAAGCGAAAGCGCCCCTGTATTGAGCAAAGACATCTGCATAAACCACGCCAGAAAAAGCGCGATTAGTACATTTGCAAGCAGTTCAAAAAGTACGGCATGAAAAATACGTTCGCGCGCGCTTTTATTAAGTTCAATTTCCATCAGTCTGTTTAACTCCAGCAGATCTGAGCCGTTACGCCGCCAGTAGACTGCTTTATTACTATCAACCCATTACCAACAGCCGGCTGTTTTACGCTATCGGCTGGATAGTGACCATTTTTCCACGTTCAAAATGCTTCAGCAAGCTGAGGTATTTCTTAATAAATTGAAAACGCCAATATTATACACCAACGCCACCCTGATTAGAGGCGCACTTTAGTCTTTATTTTAAACGGTGAGATGGCTAATAAATAAATGATGTAATGAAATTGTATTTTAATTGGATGTGTTTTGTTATCAATCTAAATATTGTATAAACGGAATGAGGAAAAATAATGTTCTGGAGGGTGAACCATGTCGGAACTTAGCAGGGAAATAGTTTCGCTGTATATTTTTTAAACCTCTGTAAACACAAGCTATTAAGAATAATAATCATTTAACGATGATCGACATTAACGATCGTTTTTCTATTTGTGATAGCTGCTGCCTATGATAATGAAACTATCGATCGCGGTTGACAATATTTATCTAGGTTGAAATTATTATTGAAACAGGAAAAAACGTATTTCTGCGCACTATGGATAGATGATGAATAAAATAGTTATAGCAACCTCGACCTGCATAGGTTTACCGTCGCGTATTCATGTGTGGCGGATCTTTATTGTGCGCCATATCCTGACCGTAGCGGCTGAGTGTCTATTTTTAGTTAAAATGAAGAGTATCTGCGTGCTCATAATAACGTTAGTGATCATTTCATTACTTTGCCCTGCATTGCACCAGCTAGCAGGCGTTTCTTGCATGAGGATCTCAAAGACAGGTAAGCACCATCACCACCTGAAGTCGCAAGGGTAATATTACTTCTCACGGGAAAATTCACATGAATATTAAGTTTTTTATAGGCTTGTCGCTATTTATTTCATATTGCTCATTTGCAGAAATGCACTGGGTGAAATCAGAAAACATTAAACCTGCGGAGGTAAAAACAGCGAAGATAATATACTCCGGAGAAATAACCCCTCGTCAGGTATCCGAGCTAATATCTGCTCTTGATGAGATAAATAATGATTATCCGCAGGCAGATTCAATAAAGATATTCATTTCTAGCTTTGGCGGAAGTATGGAAAGTGGATACCTGGCAATGCAGGCTATTAAGGGGTCGAAAATTCCCGTTGAAACTATTAATGCAGGGATGACCGGTTCTTCAGCGACGTTATTATATTGTGGCGCGCAAAAGAGATTCACGCTTGCTGAATCTTCATTTATGTTGCACCCGGCGGCATCGCCAAATATGAATACTGAGTGGATCCGCCCCAATGATATTGAACTGCTAAGGAAAGACGTCGAAGATGGCAATAAGTACTTTAAGACGGTTTATAAACGTTGTACCACTCTGAGTGATGAGGAAATTAAAAAGATACTTTACAGTAATGACAGTGCGCGATATTTGGTGGCATCTGAGGCTGAAAAGATAAAATTATCACAAGGCACGCTTGCGGGTATTCTCCCGACGTCCGTTGCATATTACATTACGAACGACACTAAATAAAATGACATCACGCTCGCGGATAAGGACATTGGATTAGCAGCCACGAGTTTGCGGGGACGCTTCATCAATACCGACAATCAACCGTCCCCTCTTGCCAAATCCAGCGGATCGCTCAGCGTCTCATTGATAGACTCATGGCCGCAGCCGGTTGAAGTGGGCTGAAGTCCTGCCGTATAAGGCATGCCGATGGCTAAATGCGGCAAAACTTCTGCAGATTGGTAACGGCGCGGAAACCTCCGCGCTTTGCGGGCGTACAGGAAGCTGCAGAGCCTTAGGGCGATTAATGGTAGGCTGGAAGCCAGTTGCTATGCGCTTCAATCAGTTCATCGCACAGCTTGCGGATGTCATCGATCGACAGTTCGGCGGAAGTGTGCGGGTCGAGCAGCGCAGCATGGTAGATAGCTTCGCGCTTGCGCGTAACCGCCGCCTCGACGGTCAACAGCTGGGTATTGATGTTGGTACGGTTCAGCGCCGCCAGCTGCTCAGGCAAGTTGCCGACGTAGCATGGCGTGACGCCCTGGCCATCCACCAGACAAGGTACTTCGACGCAGGCCTCGGAAGGTAAGTTGGCGATCAAACCGGTGTTGAGCACATTACCGCCAATTTTATAGGGCCGATCGGTTTCCATCGCTTCGATGATATAAGACGCGTATTCATGGGTACGGCTGTGGGTCAGGCTGGTGTCATGGGTCAGCGCCACTTTCTGCTGCTGCCATTGTTCAATCTGCTCAATACATCGGCGCGGATATTCATCCAGCGGAATATTGAATCGCTCGATCAGTTCCGGGTAGTTGCGTTTGATCCAGTAAGGCATGTATTCGGCGTTGTGCTCTGACGATTCGGTAACGTAATAGCCGAAAATTTTCATGATTTCATGGCGCACCATATCATCATGCTTGCCCTGCAGGGCGCTGGCCCGGCGCTTAATTTCCGGGTACAGATCCTCGCCGTGGCGGCGAATGTCCAGCAGCCAGGCCATGTGATTAATACCCGCGATATGAAATTGCACGTCGTCGGTTGGCATATCCACGCTTTTCAACAGCGTTTCCGCGCAGACCTGAACGCTGTGGCAAAGTCCGACCGTTTTCACCTCCGTATGACGCAGCATAGCGCCGGTTATCGTGGCCATAGGATTGGTGTAGTTGAGTAACCAGGCATTCGGGCAGACGGCTTCGATATCCCGTGCGAAATCAAACATTACGGGTATGGTGCGCAGCGCGCGGAAGATACCGCCAATCCCCAGGGTATCGGCAATCGTCTGCCGGAGACCATATTTTCTCGCGATAGTGAAGTCGGTAATGGTGCAAGGGTCGTAGCCGCCGACCTGGATGGCGTTCACCACGTAATGGGCGTTTTTCAATGCCGCACGGCGGTTCTCAACGCCAAGGTAAGCGGCGATCTTCGCTCTGCCCGCATTGGTATTGCTGTTGATATTGTTCAACATGGCGAGAGATTCATTGAGACGCGCGCCGTCGATGTCGTACAGCGCAATCTCCACCTCTTTCAGCGTCGGGGTCGCCATAATGTCCCCGAGTACGTTTCTGGCGAAAATGGTGCTGCCCGCGCCCATAAATGTCACTTTAATCATGGTATTTCTCCGTTCCTGCTGTTTTGGTCAGGCAGAATGTACGCTGCGGCGTGACCCGGAAATATGGCTAAATGTGATATTGCTATGGCGAAAAATGATGTCGCAAAGAAAGTGTGAGCCAGCTCTGAATCTAACTGAACCGGGGGACTTTACTGGCGGTATCTCTGATAATGTGACGGGAAAAAAGCGCGAGTTACTGATGCACAAGACTTTTACCCTCAATCATACCGACAATATCGAATTGAACTTGTACCAGTACGGCGAGGAGAGTTGTCATAAGGGGCACCGTTATGGCCCCGCTGTTCGCCAGCATTACCTATTTCATTATGTGATAAGTGGAACCGGCACCTTTTACAGTGAATCCGGCGCTTTTCCTGTCGTCGCGGGGGAGGGGTTTTTGATCCACCCCCATGATGTGACCACCTACTGCGCGGATAAAAAGGATCCGTGGCATTATATGTGGCTTGAGGTCGATGGGCTGATCGCCGCCAGAATTTTCGCGGAGTGCCATCTGAGCCGGCAATCACCGATTTACCGGCCCAACCTGAATAAAGACAACGTCAGCGCCCTCGGCTACCTGCGGCAAATTGTCGAACATGGCGATGAACACCGGCTGAAGGTGCAGGGGCTGTGCTATCTCTTCTTTTCGACCTTAATCAGCAATACGCATGATCAAAGAGCTCCTCTCCGTGATGACAAGACCAGGCACCTGCAAAAGGCGATCAAAAAAATTGAAAATCGCTACCACGAACCTCTGAGCGTTGAGAGCCTGGCCGCATACTGTAATATCAACCGCAGCTACCTTTGCCGATTGTTCAAAAGCGCCTACGGTATAGGTCCCAAGGCGTATTTGCTCAATTTCCGGATGAGCATCGCCCTCAGCCTTCTCAAAAACAGCAATACGGCGATTAAAGTGGTGGGCATTTCCGTAGGCTATGAAAATCAGCTGCATTTTTCTAAGGCTTTTAAGAAAATGCACGGCGTATCTCCGGCTAAATGGCGGCAAAAATACCTTTCTGAACAGCAGGCGGCGAGGTGATGTTTACCGCTTATTCAAATCTGTGGTGTGGTTGAAATAAAGTTGTATCGGGGGGAGCCGATGCTTTTGTTGGCAGAGGATTTTGTCTGATACAATTTTGCACGACCTTGCATCAAGCGAAATTGTGGCTGAATGATAAAATGGTCACTATTTGTCAATCAAAGACCATCACGTTAAGCTAACAGAATGACTAAGAATATGAACGTACCATCAGCACGTGGCCCACTCGATCACAGCGTCCGGGAGCAAATCGTCAACGCCGCATTTGAGCATTTCGGGCATTACGGCTACGAAAAAACCACCGTAGCGGAATTGGCTAAATCTATCGGTTTTTCAAAGGCCTACATCTATAAGTTTTTCGATTCCAAACAGGCTATCGGCGAAGTTATTTGCGCTAACCGCCTGGAGACGATCATGACGGCGGTACTTGCAGCGGTGGCGGATGCGCCATCAGCCAGCGAAAAATTACGCCGCCTCTTTCGCGCGCTCACCGAAGCGGGAAGCGAACTGTTTTTCCACGATCGTAAGCTCTACGACATTGCCGCCGTCGCCTCGCGGGATAAGTGGCCTTCAACGGAAAGGTATGCGGAACGCCTGTTAAAGCTGATTGAAAGCATCGTTGTCGAAGGCAGGCAGGCCGGCGAGTTTGAGAGGAAAACCCCTCTTGACGAGGCAACCTATGCGATATACATGGTGATGTGCCCCTTCATTAACCCTGTTCAGCTGCAGTTTAACCTCGAAACGGCGCCGACGGCGGCGGTCATTCTCTCCTCGTTGATTCTAAGAAGCCTGGCCCCCTGAATGATGACCGCTCCTTTTTTTGGTCACGGGTCTGAGTATTCGGGAGCTGATTAAGGGTTTCCCATGCTCAGGCTTTTTGCCGTTTGTCTTCCGCCGGTGGTCCGTGCCGGGAGTTGATGGCGCAGCTGCCGCATTTTTACCGTCACCGCGATAAACGTCAGGGTATGAGCCCCATGCATGATTTGGTTCAGTCGCGCTTCCAACTGCGGGAACGCGTTCTGGCGACGGAAACCTGCACGCCAAAACGCTCAATCGCGTCGATATCCGCTTTTTTCAGCGCCGGATGAGTCTCCAGCCCGAGATACGAACATGAGACAAATTCCACCATTTTTCTGCCATCGTCGAGGGTAATGACCTTGCCATCCCTTTTGGCTACCACCCGTTCATTAATATGTTCAGAGAACACCTGGCTTGATATTTTAGCGATCTATCTATTTTCCTTTTTTGCCAATTTTCCATTGCGTTACCTTCATTGTCGTGACTACCAGAAGAGATAAAATTGCCAGCGTTAACGTGCTCGTGCCGAGGGTTCTGTCAAACCCCAGGCCGGTATCCGTGAGTTTTACCGCGAAATAGCTGATGGCGCCGGCGCAGACTGTTTGGATAAAATCGGTGACTGATGCCGCAATACCGGTTTTAGTCCCTTTGATTTGCAGTGCGATAAAGTTGGCGGTCGGGTAATAGGCGCCAGGGCTGAAATTAAAAATCATCGATCCAGCGATGCATAATATGAGTGAGTGGCTATCGATAATAAATGGCGAGACCGCCAGCGCATTCATGATTAACAAAATCCAGGGATTATTTATACGCTCAAATTTTGAGAACTGATTGCCAATAATAAAAAATAAAACGGAAGCGGAAAACAGCAGCAAGTAGTGCATTGTGCTCAGCCCAAGCTGCTGCATAAAAATGGCCGGCGACAGCGAGATATAGCAAAACAGCGAACTCAGGATCAGCGAAACCAGCAGCGTTCCCTGGATAAATGCCGGCGTGATAAACCCGGAGGAAGAGGGCGCCGCAGCGCTATCGCGATGCCCCAGGCGGTGCGGAGACAGCAGAAGGGTAACGACGCTAAACAGGGCCATAACGAGGAATATATGGTTCCAGCTCGAATGGCCGAGGATCGCGGCGCCGGCACGATCATATCTGTTGCCAGCGCGGAAACCGATGCGGCGAGAATAAGGTATAAGTATATCCTGAGCATGTTAAACTCTTCGGTTAATATTGATTAAAACGTGGTGTTATTATTAATTAATGTGGCGCTGTTTTTTTAGCAAGTGAACAAATAGCGATCCCGGTCAAAATGAGCAGCGTGCTCAGTAAGTGATAGAGGTGCGGCTGGGTGTGTAAAAACAGAATGCTTAATATGCCGCCAGACAGCGGAATAATATGGGTATAAATTTCCCCGCGAGTGGCGCCAATGGCCGCGATGCCTTTATTCCAGAATAAGTAAGCCAGCCACGAGGGGAAAATAACCAGGTACGCCAGTCCGGTCAGGAAAGAGATATCGTGGTAAGAAGCGAATGAGGTAGCGGGATGCCGCCACAGCCAGAAAATCACCACCGGAAGCAGAATAAGGGCGCCGAGAAGCGAACTGACGGCGACAAAGGCGTTGGCGGGGATACGACGATCTTTGTTACGTAACAGAGAGCAATATACCGCCCAGCTCAGCGCGGATCCCATTGCCCACAGATCGCCCTGGCTAAAGCCTTTTAGCCCCTCTGCACTGGTCAGGTTGCCGTGCAGAAGCAGCAGCAGGACGCCTGCGGTGCTAAACAACACCCCCCACCAGTTACGCGCCGACACCCGGTCACGGAAAATCAGCCGATTAATAATAAGCACCATGCAGGGAGTCGCAGACATGTAAATCGCTGCGTTCAGCGCCGAAGTCGACTGCAGGCCAATATAGAGAGTTAAGGGAAAACTTACCTGCCCGCACAGCGTTAAAATCAGCAGCGTTGGCGCATTTTGGCGGAACAGCAGCCGACTGTCGCGGATTTGCCGCTGATAGAGCAATACCAACAGTATCGCGGTCAACGCCCATCTCGCTTCGGTCATCAGGATCGGGTCCGCGCCCTGAACGAGAATATGCCCTACGACATAATTCCCTCCCCAAAACAGGGCCGCCAGCGTGAGTAACAGGTAAGGCATGCTGATTCCTTGCATCGCTTCGAACTGTACTAAATGGTAACTTTATTTTTTTTAATATATCAATTAAATTTTATTATTATTTTGGGTTTTTGCTATTTTTTGTTTTAAAAACAAATAATTAAAAATTTATTACGCATGTGCAAAAAATCTGATTGCAGCATATATATCTGTACGATAACGTATCTATACCATGCATTATACAGGGATAAATCGATGCGTAAGACAGAAAATGGTTTCACCGGGAACGAACAGCATTCCGCAATGGCCAGGCTCTCTCTGGATGACATGATTGACCAGCTTCTCCACAGCAACGCGCTTTCACTAAAACTTACGGCTAATCCGCTGCTGGCCGACAGAGTCTGGTACCTGACTGAAAACACCTGCATCAAGGCTTTTACCGCCAACGACCCGCAGGCGAAAAAGCGTGCCCACGGCGCGCTGTTTAAACTGTACCAGGCTTGGCTGGCGGAGCCGCTATCGGCGGCGGCAAAAAACCAGTTCCATCCCTTGCTCTGCGGGATCAGAAGCTACATCGAGACAGAATGGCTTCGGGTGGAAAAAAAACGGTTCGCTTTCCCGGCACCTGCGCTTAACGCCGGCAATATCGTTGAGGAACTTCGTGACCTCTGTCAGAAACACCCGGCCTCGCACCATCCTCTGTTTGATTTTCTCGCTTCTTCCGCTTCCGCTACGCAAATCGACTATTTCTTCAAAAGCGATAGCGCGCTGAATCTGCTGTTTTTCGATCTGGTGGCAATGGGGCTGGTCGGTTCTCTGCCGGAAACGCGCGCAGAGATTGCCCACAATCTCTGGGATGAAATAGGCCAGGGCAGCCAGGAGATCACGCACGTTAATCTGTATAAGGATTTACTGAAGCGAAGGGATATTGCGTTGCCTGAAAATCATTTCGCCCATCTGTACGACTGGCAGGGACTCGCTGGCTACAATGCGTTTATGTTGGGCGGCGTTAACCGTCAGCATTACTACAAATCGCTTGGCGTCATGGCGATGACGGAACTGTTGGATCCGCCGCAGTATCAGAAGCTGGTGACAGGTTGCCGCCGTATTGGGCTATCGGATCGCGACGTCCATTATTACTCAGAGCATATCGAGGTTGATATCGGCCACGCGGATGGATGGCTGAATAACGTTATCGTGCCGATCGGCAATAAAAATCCGGCTGCGCTGGAAGAGGTCTACTCTGGCGCAGCGCTGCGTCTTCAGACTTGCTGCGATTATTACGATTGTCTGCTGGAGGCGTTACGCACGCTCGCTGACCGCGAATCAGAGAGTACCGCCCTCTGAATAAATAAGCGCTTTTGCCGCGCTCCAGGCCGTTATACCGGGAGGGATCTCCCGGCATTCCGATGACTCGGCCTGTTGGGCGGCAATCGCGCCATCAATCAGCATAAGCATCATCATCGCCACCCGTTCCGCAGGCTCTGGTTTTAATAGTCCGATGAGGATGTCGCGGAAAAACTGGTAGAGGCGCGATTTAAACTGTGAACATATCGTCCGGATAGCGGGAGACGAGGTCCCGTATTCAAACAGGGCGCGGGTGAACATGCAGCCGTGAAAATCCGCACAGGTGAACCAGTTATTGTAGTATTCAAAGACGGCAAACAGCTTTTCACGCCCCGTGGGTTTATCCGCGGTAATGTCCTGCAGCGCCTGCATAAAATCACACTCTTTCTGCTGTAAAATATCAAGAATGAGCGCCTCTTTATCCGGATAGTAGCGGTAGAACGTCATTTTGGAGATGCCCGCATTCTCCGAAATCCGGTCAATACTCGGCGACTGATACCCCTCTTTGTTAAACAGGGACATAGAATGGCGGATAATTTCCGCTTGTTTTGGCTTCATACTGTTTCCCGTTGAATGCAGTAATACAGGGGGGCTCTGGTAGATAGCAGTCATCATTTGATATGGCGGGCGGGCATCGCAACGATGCAGGCGCAATGTTATCCCGATAGCCAATATCCATGCCCCTGCGGTGGGCGGCATGAGTGAACGCGTTGACCCATCAAAAACGTTCGTCGATTCTTACATCCGGCCTCGAAAAAAGCAAAAATCCTCAGACCATCTCAGTTGAGCATGAAGCAGAAATGCGCAGGCGTCGCTATTTCATGCCCCTTATGCCCTTCACGTTGCGCTCGGGACGGATAAAGAGATACCGGGGAGAAGTTAGCATCCCCCCCGAACAGGGGGTGATGTTTTTGTGATGCAAGTCATAAAATAACGCTCGGTTATTGTGATGTTATTTGCAGTCAATGGATTTGCACTTGAATCGACCCGCGCTATCTCTGCGGGTTTTTTTTCGTCCAGCGATTGTCGGCGGGCGGCGACTCCTCCTGCTGTAAATAGTCCTGATACCAGCCGCTGATGCGTTGGGTCACGGGATTTTCGTTGAGGTCGAAGCGCCTGCCGTCGAGCCTGCTTACCGGGGTAATACCTGCCAGCGTTCCGGTGACAAAAGCTTCGTCCGCAGTGAATGCTTCGGCAAGGGTAAAGGATCTTTCCTGTACGCCGAGGCCCTGCTGGCGCGCCAGTGACAAGATCGTGCGGCGGGTAATACCGTTAAAGCAGTACAGGCCGTTTGAGGTCCACAGCTCGCCCTGGCGTATGATAAAAAAGTTGGTGGAATTGCAGCTGGCGACAAAACCATGAGGGTCCAGCATCAGCGCTTCATCTGCGCCGGCATCCAGCGCCTGCAATAGCGCCTGAATCAAATTCAGGCGGCTGTGGGAATTAAGACGCAAATCGAAAACATCCGGCGCGCTGGTACGATAGGTCGAGGTGAACAGGGCAAGGCCGCGCCGTTTGGCTTGTTCATCAACAACCTTATATTCCGCCACGCAGACGATAGTGGCGCCGCCGAGGATAAAGCGCGGGTCCTGATTTGGCGTGCGCTTTTTGCCGCGGGTGATCATGAGCCGCAGATGGGCGCCGTCCGTCATGCCGTTGATCTTCAGCGTGTTGTACATAATATCGGTTAGCTCCTCAGGACTATGGCCGATATTGAGCTGGATAGCGGCTGCCCCGGCAAACAGGCGATCGAGATGCGCCTGAAGGGCGATCAGCTTGCCGTTTACCAGCCGCAGCCCCTCCCAGACCCCGTCGCCGCAGACGTAGCCGGAATCGAAAACAGAAACCGTGGCGCGATCGCGATGAACGAATTCGCCGTTGACGTACACTTGCACATTGTCGTTGCGCGTATCCTGCAGGTACGCCTGACTGCTTTGACCGGAGAGAGCTAAACTCATCATGTTTCCTTGCGGTTAAAATGCCCGTTCAGCGAAACGGGAAAGGAAGGCCTGGGTGCGCGGTTGGCGCGGTTGGCGCAGCACCTCTTCCGCGGTGCCCATTTCATGAATCACGCCGTTTTCGATAAAAATCACCCGATCGGCGAAATGCCAGGCAAAGCCCAGCTCATGAGTGACCAGCAGCAGCGTCCGTCCCTCATCTGCCAGTTCACGGATGGTATGCAGGACTTCCCCCACGAGTTCAGGGTCGAGGGACGAGGTGGGCTCATCGAACAATATTATCTCTGGCGCCATTGCCAGGGCGCGAGCAATCGCGACGCGCTGCTGTTGACCGCCGGACAGGCTGCCGGGCCAGGCCTGATGCTTATGGCCGAGCCCCACTTTTTCCAGCTGCGCGCGGGCAATGCGCATCGCCTCTTCGCGACGCATCTTTTTCACCGATATCAGGGCTTCGCTGACATTTTGCAGTACCGTCAGATGCGGGAAGAGATTAAATTGCTGAAACACCATCCCCACGCGCTGGCGAACATCGCTCAGCTGTTTTTCGCTATAGCGCCGCTGACCGCGGCTGTCGATTTTACCGAGGGTAACGCCGTCCAGTTCTACGGTGCCAGCGCTGGGTATTTCCATAAAGTTCAGACAGCGCAGCAGGGTGCTCTTACCCGAGCCGCTGCCGCCAATGATGGCGATTTTCTCACCGGCATAGATATCTAAATCGATGCCCTGTAACACGCTTTGCGCACCAAAGCGTTTGTGCAGGGCGCGTATCCGCATGACGACTTTTTTCTCTGACATGGCCTTTCTCATCAAATTAAGGATGTGGACGGTAGCGGCGCTCCAGTCGTGCCGCCAGGTAACTTCCGGGCCAGATCAGCACAAAATAGAGCAGGGCGACGACGGTGAAAATCTCCACCGGGCGATACCAGGTACTGCTTAGCAGCCTGCCCTGATACATCAGTTCATTAACCGTGAGAATCGAGGCCAGGGAGGTCACCTTCGCCAGTTCAATCATGCGGTTTGTCAGGGCTGGCAGCATACGGCGAAATACCTGCGGCAGGATGATGCGCCGTAGCATCACGCCCGGCGGCATGCCTAAGGCTTTTGCCCCTTCCCACTGTCCGCGTTCGATGGACTGTAGCCCGGCGCGAAAAATTTCGGTGCTGTAGGCGGCGGTGTACAGGGTTAACGCCAGCGCGGCGGCGCCAAAAGTGGAAAACTGAATGCCCACCAGCACCGGAAAGGCATAGTAGAACCAGATGAGCTGGATAAGCACCGGCGTATTGCGGAACACCTCGACAAAGGCGCTGGTAAGGGGATAAAAAAAGCGCGGCCCGCGGGCACGGACGACGCCAACGGCAAGTCCGAGCAGCGTGCCGACAATTCCCGCCAGCAGCCATAGCTCCAGCGTAACGCCCAGTCCCTTCAGCAGTACCGGCAAGTTTTGCCAGACAAGGGAAAAGTCCCACTGATAATGCATGGTTGTTCTCTCGTTAACGTGTGTCGGAGACGGCAAGGCGTCGTTCAAGCAGCTGGCTGCCCTGGCTGATAATCAGCAGCAGGGTGAAGTACATCACCGCGATGAGCGAATACACTTCCAGGGGCCGGTAAGTCTGACTGTTGATTTGCATCGCCTGATACAGCAGCTCGCTGTACGCCAGAGACGAAGCAAGGGCGGTGGATTTGAGCAGTTCGAAAGAACGCTCAAGGAAAGGAGGAATCATTCTGCGCAGCGCCTGAGGGAAAATAACCCGTCGGAGCGCGGTGACGCGCGACATGCCCAACGCCTTCGCCCCTTCCCATTGTCCGGCGCCGATCGACTGGATGCCGCCGCGGTAAACTTCGGCATAAAACGCGGCCGACTGGGCGGTGAGCGCCAGTACAGCGGCAGCGAACGGCGAGAGCGTCAGCGGGCTGACGATTGGCAGAGCGTAGTAGATCCAGAAGAAGTGGACGATCGCGGGAGTATTACGATAAAAGCCGATCAGTATCAGCGCCGGAATACGGAAGAGCGTTAGCGGCGAGGCCTTCATCAACGCCAGCGCAATGCCGGCCAGCATGCCGAATAAAATACTGGTGACGCCGATCTGAATGGTACCCCACAGCCCCTCCAGCAACAGCATGCGATATGGCCAGATGGCGGCAAAATCCCATTGATACGACATAGTTCTGGCACCCCTGAAAAACGCAAAACGATGGTGATGGTTTTAGAACGACATCATCTTAGCAGTAGCGAAATGTGATAATTAAATAATAAAAACCATTGCTATTATCTCTTTTGGTTATAAATATTTACGCGAGAAAGCAATGCCAAACTTTGATTCCTTAACCGCTACGCTGGCGCGTTTTGCCGGCGAACTCACTCCGGCTGCGATACCGGCGTCGGTGAAAGCCAGGATCGCTCTGCATTTTATCGATAGCCTGGGCTGCGGCATTGCCGGCGGCGAAGACAGCGTGCTGCGTAAAAGCGCGCGGGTTATTCGGAGCCAGTACGCGACGGGCAGAAGCGTGGCGCTTGACGGTGGAACTCCGCTCTCCGCCAGCGGCGCCGCGTTCCTTAACGCCGCTGCGATAAACGCGCTGGATTATGACGATGGTTTTGAAGTCGCCGGGCGGGGGATGGGGCATCCCGGCGCCACGCTGGTGGCCGGGGCGCTGGCCGCGGTGGGCCAGGGTGGGCCGGTCAGCGGCGGGGCGTTGCTGACCTCTCTGGTGGCGGCCTGGGAAATCAACAGCCGCGTGATTATCTCTCAGCAGCCGAGTCCTGAAAGGTTTCAACAAGTGTATGGCGTGTGCCAGCACGAATCGCTGGGGGCGGCGGTGGCGTATGGTTTACTGCGCGGCTGCGATGCCGCGGGGCTGGAAAATAGCCTGGGACTGGCCGCCTCGTTAACCCCTTTGCCCACGTTGCATAAGTACAACTGGCAGGCGCGTCCACTGGTTTCGTTTAAGGATTACAATGCGCCGGCGGCAGAGGCCGGCGTACGCGCGGTGGAGCTACACCTCGCGGGAATAGTGGGGCCGCGCGCGATACTCGATGGCGAACAGGGGTTCTGGCGGATGTCAGGCTCCGACCGCTTTCAGCCAGAACGGCTGACAGAGAATCTGGCGACGCACTGGCAGCTCAGGCACACCAGTTTCAAAGACTATCCGGTATGCCGTTGGATGCATACGGCGCTGGCGTCGTTTGAGCATCTGCTGGAGCGTATTCCGTCGGCAGAGTCGATTGAGCGGATACGCGTCTATGGGAGTTTCACCCTGGCGCGTTTTTTCGCCGACGCGCGTCCCGTCAGCAATACCGATGCGCAGTTCAGTCTGCCGCTGGCGATAGCCTGCCTGGCTTTTAAAATCGCGCGTCATCAGTGGAGCAGCGATCGGACGCGCGGCGCGGCGCCACTCCTTGCCTTTGCTGACCGGGTTGAAATTATCGCCGATGAGACCTTTGAACAGCTGATGCTGCAGCATCGCCGTCCCGCCGCGCGCGTGGAAATTGTGCTAAAGGGAAGGACGATCGCCGGAGAGCGTATCGACTTCCCGCCGGGGTGCGCAGAAAATCCGCTGCCGGAACAGCGGATCGTTGATAAATGCGTGGCCAACCTGTCATCACGCCTCAGCGCTCCGCGGGCAGCGCGGCTGATTGACGCTCTGCTGGATATGGAACGCTGCGCGGACATTGGCGCGGCAATCGCGCCGCTTCTGCCCGCGCCAGGAGATTAATCGCTCATTTCCACTCTTCTTTAATCACCGAGGGCACTTTGCTGATATCCACACCGCGTAGCTTAAGGGCGTCTTCATAAAACTGTTTGCTCTGTCCCGACTGGTAAATTTTGGCAAACTCTTCATTCAGGAAGTTGCGGAAGCGGGGATCGCTCTCTTTGCGCAGCGCGCCGCCGGTGCTGATGGCAATAATCGGTTTTGGCAGAATCAGGTTACCTTTGTGCACTTTTGCCTGCTGCAGCGCCAGCGCCGGGTGAACGTACGAGAGGGCGTCGACGCGTCCGGCGTAGAAGGCTGCGACGCCTTCATCCATATTGGTAAAGCGCACCAGCTGCACTTTGGGTAATTTTTTGGTCAGCATCAGATCCGGGCTGCTGCCGAGTGTGACGCCAATCTTAATATCCGGGCGATTAAGATCTTCCCAGCTCTCGGCCTTCACGCCGTCGCGGATCAGGACCCCCTGCGCATACCAGAGGAAGGGCTGGTCGGAAAAGTCGGCGGCTTTGCGGCGTTCATCGGTGGGGTCCAGCACCAGCATGGTATCAATCTGTCCGGCCTGCAGCGCGGCGACCGCATTCCCCCAGGTGGTTTCCACCGGCACCAGTTTTACGCCTAAATCTTTTGCCAGTACTTTACCTACGTTATAGCCAATGCCGTTCCACTGACCGGTGGCTGGATCTTTAAAATACCACGGTTCCCCCTGCGCGACTCCGATGCGCAGTTCGCCCGATTGCTTAATATGATCCCAGGTGGACTCTTCGGCATGGCTGAAAAAAGGCGCGGCGGCGATCGCCAGTGACAATAGCAATCTATGAATTTTTCTTGGCATATTTTTACCCTGATGAGAAAGTCATTTCTGAAAAACAACGTATTACGCGAACACGATAACGAAGTTTGTTATCAGTGCATTATTATTTTTTGGTTTAACTCATGCCTGAATGTTATTTACTGATACCTAAGCTGTTTACTTAAATCATGGCGTGTTGCACATATTATTCATAACTTAATGCGCTATTGTTCTAAGGTGTTTTATTTCCGTCGCCGAATTTAAAAATTTCGACCTGGTGGGAGTCATAGTTTGCGGGGTCGTTAAAAAATATCACGTCTGACTGGCAGGCTCATAAAAGCGCGGCAATATTAGCCCGACCAGCGTCCCGGCCTGAAATGATATCGCCGTGTCCCTTGCGCAGCGTCTGGCGATAGAGTGCGGAAGATAAAAACGCCTTTACCGGGTAAATTTCCCTATCCACGGGCTGCTTGTATCCTGTGACCAGAGTTGTAATAGCATCTCCCTGAACTTTTCCGCTGCAGGGCTAAGCGCCGTTTCTCTGCGCAGCACGAGACCGAGCGTGCGGCGAATAACCGGCTCAACGAGTGGACGGCTGACAAGAATATGATGCTCATCGGTCGGCATGGCCAGACTGGGAACCACTGCCACGCCAAGCCCTGCCTCTACCATACCCAGCGACGTCGACAGATGCCTGACTTCATAGAACCAGTTGGGCTTCCAGTCCATATTCTCCAGCGCTTGATCGATCAGCGAGCGGTTACCGCTTGAACGTCTTACGCCAATAAGCCTGAAGTTGGCCAGGTCTTCCCACAAGATCAGTGATTTCTGCGCCAGTTCGTGATCCCGTCGGCAGGCTAATACGAAAGGCTCATTGACCAGCGGCGAGAAATCGATATTGGGATGTGTGATGTTTATCATGTTTATGCCGAAATCTGCGTCACCGTTTAAGACGGCTTCAAGGCAATCGCTGGCGCTGTGCTCGAGGATTCGGATACGGATATTGGGATAGTGGTTGTTATAGTCCCTGATGACGGAGGGGAGGAAATAGAACGCTGCGGTGGGGAGACAGGACAGGGTGACGACACCGCTTTGATGGGTGGCCATTTCTTTAATACTCAGGATCGAGCTCTCATAAAAATCTATTAAATTCTTTGCCTTAGGTAAAAACTCTCTGCCTACAGCCGTGAGTTTAATGTTTCTGGTTGTCCGTTCAAATAGCGTAGCTCCCAGCTGCTCTTCAAGTTTTTTAATCCGCCGCGTTAATGCCGGTTGGGATGTGTGAAGAAAATGTGATGCTCTTGTGAAACATCCAATTTCTGCAATTTTAACAAACGCTTGTATACCTTGAAGATCGTGCAGCATGAGATTTCACTCCAGACTTTGTCGCGATGCAAACACACTACCCTAACCGCTATTTATACGCAAAACGTATTAATGGTTGGTTTTATTGGCATTAGCATTATGTATTCGTCTGTGGAATCCTGACATTGCTCTTATTAATGCGTGAAACGAGAAACATAATGTTAAAGATTCCTTGTGTACTGATGCGTGGCGGTACTTCGAAAGGCCCGGTGCTTCTGGCCAGTGATTTGCCGACAAAAATTGAAGAACGCGATGCTGTGCTGCTGGGCTTAATGGGCGCGGGTCACGAACTTGAAATTGATGGTATTGGCGGCGGCAGCCCCCAAACTAGTAAAGTCGCTATTGTTAGCCCCTCGGACAGTCCGGATGCTGATGTCGACTATTTATTTGTTCAGGTGATGGTCAACGAGCGTCGCGTCGATACCACGCCCAACTGCGGAAACATGCTCTGTGCCGTAGGGCCCTTTGCGATTGAAAAAGGCCTTGTTAAGGCGCAAAGTCCGGTGACGACAGTGCGAATTCGCAACCTGAATACCGGTACGCTGGTTGATGCGGAAGTACAAACGCCGAATTTTTATGTCAACTATGAAGGCGATACGCACATTGATGGCGTTCCCGGCTGCGCCGCGCCGATTGGCCTGACTTTCCTTAACTCCGCCGGATGCAAGACGGGAAAGCTGCTGCCAACCGGTAACGTCGTCGATGTGATTGATGATGTGGAAGTCACCTGCATCGATATGGCGATGCCGATGGTGCTGATTAGGGCTGAGCAGATGGGAAAAAGAGGGGACGAATCACCGGCCGAACTCGATGCCGATCGCGCGTTTATGAATAGGCTGGAAACGATCCGGCGTAAGGCGGGAGCGAAAATGGGGCTGGGCGATGTTGCCGATAAAGTGATCCCTAAACCGGTTCTGCTGAGTGAACCCGGCGCAGGCGGGACCATCAGAGTTCGTTATTTTATGCCTCATACCTGCCATAAATCTCTGGCTATTACGGGGTCTATCGGCATAGCAACGGCCACGATAATTGAAGGGTCGGTGGCCCATCACATTGTAGCCGTTCAGCCCAGGACGCCGTATACCAATATAATTAATATTGAACATCCAAGCGGGAAAATTTCGGTATCTTTACTCAAAGAGGGAAATGATATTGAAAAAACGCGTGCCGCAGTGATTAGAACTTCCCGTAAATTATTTGAAGGTACGGTTTGCGTCCCGGAATATGTTTTAGTGGAGGAATTATAAATATTTTATATCATTAATGCGGTGAAATACTGATGTCCTCTAGCGTGTAGTTGCTACATAACTCTGTACCTAAAAAAATAATGTCGAGGATTTTATGGCTATAACCCATACGAAAGATAATCAGCTTAATTCTGCTCCCGTCAAGGTCAGTAATTATATTCGGATCATCCTGGCCCTGGCGCTATCCGGCCTTGCAGAATTAGCCTCCCTGTTTTTTATTCAACCTTTGTTACCGGTTCTGGCTGTCGAATATGATGTGCCGGTTAGTCAGGTGAGTATCATTCTCTCTGCAGAAACGGCGCTTCTGGCTATAGGATTATTATTCACCGGGACGCTGTCCGATCATTACGGCAGAAAAAAATTAATTATCGTTTCGCTACTACTTGGCGGACTGCTGACGATGCTCTGTCCGCTGGTCGAATCATGGGCGATGCTGGTGGCTCTGCGTGCGGTTATTGGTCTGGCGCTCAGCGGTATCGCTGCTGCCGCAACTGCCTATATCAGCGAGGAGGTCGCGCCCGTGGTGGCTGGGGTGGTCACTGGATACTTCGTCTTTGGTAACTCGATGGGAGGGATGTCCGGGCGTATTGTGGCGAGCCAACTGATCGACCATATCTCAATAAACACCATTTTCTATGGTTTTGCGATCAGCCTGATTTTGGTTGCTTTGCTGGTTAACTTTTTACTCCCGTCGTCTCAGAACTTTAAGCCAACGCAAAACCTTAATGTTCTTCGCGTAGTGAAAGGCGCAGCATCTCACTTTAAAAATAAAAAACTGGCGTTAGCTTTTGTGATTAGCTTTATCATTTTTGGGGTATTTACCTCTCTCTATAACTACCTGGCTTTCTTCCTGAAAGGCGAACCGTTTCATATTTCTCCGGCGAATGCGGGCCTGCTCTCCTTTAGCTTTGCCTTAAGCTTTTTCACCGCCCCTCAGGCGGGACGACTTTCCGCAAAATACGGCAGTATGAGAGTCCTGCGTGCGCTGTTTGTGATGATGGCGCTAGGAATGTTGCTGACTTTAACCTCTAACGTCGTCACCTTTATTATTGGCGCGGTTATTTTTACCGGCTGTTTCTTTGGTTGTCACTCCATTGGTTTAAGTTGGGTAAGCAAAAATGCAACGCATGCACGTGGCCAGGCCGTCGCGCTGTATCTGTTCTTCTACTACATGGGCGGCTCAGTGATTGGTTTCGTGAACGGTTTTGTTTTCCACTCTATGGGCTGGCAGGGGATGACGGGATTCATTATTGCGCTACTGGCCGTTGGCGCGGTGGTCGCAACGTATTTGTCTTCCAGCGAAACAAAAGCCATGGTTCCGGTTGAGTCTTAAATCCTTCGTAGCGAAGTAAATTACTCACGTCATGTCTAATGGCGTGAGGAAAGAAATTCAATGTTAGTAAGGTGTCATCATGAAATTAGCAAGCTATGTTCATCATGGTCGTAAGAGTTATGGAATTTTGACGGATACAGGCATTATTGACCTGGGTAGCAAAATTGGTCATCAATATCGTACGCTGAAGGACTTACTGCAGTGGGGCGCCATTGAGATAGCCGGGCAATATGTTAATTATCCGGTCGATATTATGATGGCTGATATTACTTTTTTACCAGTTATTGAAAGCCCTGGGAAAATTTTCTGCGTCGGTATGAACTATGCGGAAAAAAGAAAAGAGTTTTCTGAAACGAACGATGCGCCGACCCTTTTCGTTCGTTTCCCTGACTCGCAAACCGGTCATGCAACGCCGATATTAAAACCCGCGCTATCTAATGAATTTGATTATGAAGGCGAGCTAGCCGTTATTATAGGCAAACCGGGTATGAATATCGATACCGACGCTGCCCTGAGCCATGTTGCCGGCTATAGCTGCTATATGGATGGTTCGGTGCGCGACTGGCAGCATGCCTGGTTTACCGCCGGGAAAAACTGGCGGCAGACCGGCGCATTTGGTCCCTGCCTGACAACCGTTGATGAAATACCTGACCCCCACCGCTTGTCTATTCAAACCTATTTGAACGGCATCATGGTTCAGAATGATTCGACGAGCAATATGATCCATAAAGTCGCCGATCTGATTAGCTATATCAGTACTTTTACTGCGCTCAGCGCCGGCGATGTCATTATTACCGGCTCCCCAGGCGGCGTCGGTAAAAAAAGAACCCCCCCTCTCTTTATGCATCAAGGCGATCGGGTCGAGGTGGTTATTGAAAATATTGGCCATCTCATGAATACGATTGTCGAATCAAAACCGCAGCACGAAATGCAGATGTCGTAGTCTCCGCGGGCTCGGGCAAGATTATTTTTTGACGCCCATTAAGGTATGGGCAGGAGAAACAAGATGTACACCGACCAAACGCTAGAATTCGAGAGAGTGGAAACTAGCAACGGTACCTTCAGAGAAGAAATTATTCTCTTTCTGAAGAACAATGGATTAGGTATCGACGGCGACATTGAGCAATTTGTTGTCGCGCGCTGCCAGCGGCAGCTGGTTGCCTGCGCCGGGCTTGCGGGGAATACGTTAAAATGCATTGCGGTTGCCAGAGAGTGGCGCGGGACGGCGTTAGGCCTGAAAATCATTCATGAAGCGGAGCTGCTGGCTGTTCAGAACGGCGAACATCAGCTTTTTCTCCTGACGTGTCCGGATAATGTTCGGTCGTTCCAGGGATGCGGATTTTATCCTTTGGTCACCCTCGATAACAGGGCGACGCTGATGGAGAATTCGCCGGTTGGCATCCATCGCTACTGCCGCCAACTGCGGGGCCAGCATTTGGTGACGGCCGGAAATATCGGCGGGATTGTGATGAATGCAAATCCCTTTACGTTAGGGCACCAGTATCTGATTGAGCAGGCTGCAAAAGCTTGCGACTGGCTGCATGTCTTTGTCGTTGAGGAAGATCTGTCCACGTTTTCCTTTCGGCAACGGTTTGCCATGGTTCAGGAGGGGTCACGGCATTTGCCTAATATTACGGTCCATCCTGGCTCAAAATATATTATTTCTCGAGGAACATTCCCCGGTTACTTTCTCAAAGAAAAACAAATTATTAACGAGGTGTATGCCGCAATAGATTTGCTTATGTTCCGCCGTTACATTGCACCGGCTTTAAATATTAATCAGCGCTTTGTTGGTACTGAACCCTTCTGTAAGGTGACCGCGCAATATAATGACGCAATGCATCACTGGCTGGAGGATGAGATGACAATACCTGCCGCCAGTATCAAGGTGAATGAGATTCAGCGGATGACCGATATGAATAATCTTCCCATCTCCGCCTCTGCGGTCAGGAAATTGTTAAATCACGAAGATATGCACACCGTTAAATGTATGGTGCCTGCAACTACGATGCCTTATTTATATAAATGGTTATCAACGAATCAATCAAAGCAGCCCGATTTGGATATGGTCGATGCTTAATAAATAATTGTTCAGGATATTTATATGAAAATATTACATGCGGCAATCGCCGGGACGCTCGAATCCAGCGACCTGGTTGTCAAAGTCAGCCCCTACGATGATGGGCTCGATATAACTATCAACAGTGAAGTGTACAAACAATTTGGTGAACAGATTACGGCAGTGGTCAATGAAACACTTTCCATATTAAACGTTACGCAGGGCCAGATTATTGTGGAGGATAAGGGCGCGCTGGACTGTGTTATCCGCGCCAGAATGCAGGCGGCGATTTTACGGGGAACGGCCAGCAACGAAATTGCGTGGGAAAAATTATGATGAAAAAATTACGTCGCAGCATGCTTTTTTTACCGGGTTCAAGCGCCGCTATGCTTTCAACCGCCTTTATTTATAAACCCGATTCAATCATGTTTGACCTGGAAGATGCGGTCTCGTTGAAAGAGAAAGACAGCGCGCGGCTGCTGGTGTTCCATGCGTTACAGCATCCTATGTATAAAGATATTGAAACCGTTGTCAGGATTAACCCGCTGAATACGCCGTTTGGCTTAAAAGACCTCGAAGCGGCGGTGCGCGCCGGCGTCGATGTTATCCGTTTACCCAAAACCGATACGCCGGAAGATATTTATCAGCTTGAGCGTGAAATTGTGCGTATTGAAGAGAGCTGCGGCCGTCCGGTGGGCTCTACGCAGCTCATGGCGGCGATTGAATCGGCGGTGGGCGTCATTAATGCCGTCGCTATCGCCAGGGCATCTCAACGCCTGATGGGAATTGCGCTGGCGGCGTTTGATTACGTCATGGATATGCAAACGGAACGCGGCGACGGTACGGAGTTGTTTTACGCGCGCTGCGCGGTATTACATGCGGCCCGTGGGGCAGGCATTGATGCGTTTGACGTGGTCTATGCCGATATTAATGACGAAGCCGGCTTTTTGAAAGAAGTGGATTTGATTAAGCGTATGGGCTTTAACGGTAAGTCGCTTATTAATCCACGGCAGATTGAGATCTTACATAATGCCTATGCCCCCACTCAGGAAGAGGTTGATTACGCCGAGCGTGTAATTGCCGCGGCCGAAGAAGGGGAGCGTAGCGGACTTGGGGTGATTTCACTGAACGGCAAAATGATTGACGCGCCGATCATCAACCATGCCCGGGTGGTTATTGAACGCAAAAATGCCTCCGGCATCCGTCAATAATCTCCATTCAGTCACCAGCAACAGGATTTAACTATGAATCAATTAACCGAAGCCCTTCATAATATATCCGGCGCCCAGCACCAATATGAGGTATTTTCCGGCGCAAATACCCATACGCCCTATCTCGCGGATACCCGGCAAAAATATCAGCGCAAACTTTTCGACACGCTGGATGAAGTTTTATCGCGCTGCGATTTACGCGATGGGATGACCGTTTCATTTCATCACGCCTTCCGCGAGGGTGATCAAGTGATTAACTACGTTATGGCCAGGCTGGCGGAAAAAGGCCTGCGAGGGCTGACGCTGGCGTCAAGTTCCCTGATGACCTGCAACACGCCGCTGATCGAGCATATTAAACACGGCGTTATTAGCAAAATCTATACCTCCGGGATGCGCGGTGAATTAGCGGATGCGATTTCACACGGTCTGATGGAGGAGCCGGTACAGATCCACTCGCACGGCGGCAGGGTCAATCTGATTGAGAAGGGTGAAATTAATATTGATGTCGCATTCCTGGCGGTCTCCTGCTGCGATGAATATGGCAATGCCAGCGGCAGCGGCGGTAAATCCCGGTGCGGCTCACTTGGCTACGCGATGGTCGATGCAAAATATGCCCGAAAGGTGGTTTTGCTGACGGAAAGCATTGAACCGTTTCCGTACATGCCGGCCAGCATTATTCAGGATCAGGTTGATTATATTGTCAAAATCGACAGCGTAGGCGACCCGGCGAAAATCAGCGTTGGCGCCGCGCGCGTGACCAGCAATCCGCGAGAGCTGATGATCGCGCGGTCTGCTGCGGACGTCATTGAGCATTCCGGTTATTTTTGCGATGGCTTTTCCCTGCAAACGGGATCGGGCGCGGCGTCCACCGCCTGTACGCGATTCCTGGAATCCCGCATGAGGAAACACAATATCGTCGCCAGCTTTGCCTTAGGCGGCATTACCGGCAGCATTGTCGATCTGCATGAAAAGGGGCTGATTACTAAGCTGCTGGATACACAAAGTTTTGATGGCGCGGCGGGAGAGTCGCTGGCGAAAAATCCGCACCACGTTGAAATTTCGACCAGCGTTTACGCCAACCCGGCGGCGAAAGCCGCCTGCTGCGACCGCGTGGATATCGTCATCTTAAGCGCGCTGGAAATTGATACGGATTTTAACGTCAACGTTCTGACCGGCTCCGACGGTGTGATGCGCGGCGCATCGGGCGGACATTGCGATGTCGCTGCGGCGGCAAATTTAACTATCGTGGTCGCGCCCCTGATCCGCAGCCGCATTCCCACCGTCGTCAGGCGCGTCACGACCCGCGTAACGCCGGGAGAGAGCATTGACGTGCTCGTCACCGACCACGGCATTGCCGTGAATCCTGCCCGCCCGGAAGTCAAAGAGAGGCTGACGGCGGCCGGTTTGCCGGTTGTTGATATCGAGGCGCTTTATCAGACATCGCTGGTGATTTCTGGCGAACCGACACCGATTGAGTTTACCTCGCGCATTGTTGGCGTTGTGCGTTATCGCGATGGCAGCGTCATTGACGTTGTAAGGCAGGTGAAAGAATGATCGACGAAACGACAAACGCTTCCTGCGCCACTCTCACCCTTGAGGAGGTCCTCAGAGCCAGAGAAGCGCGCGCGAGTGTACAACAGGCGTGGCTGCGCCGCTTCGAACAACCGATGGTATCCACCACGCTTGTCTGGCCCGGAGAGGTAAAAGATACGCCGCTTGCCCGGCAGGTTATGGCGGAGGCGACGGACGCGTTGAGCCAGCTGTTGCTGAAACATCGCTGGGGCGTTTCCAGACACGACGTTCGTTTTCAGCCTACCGGGCCCGAAGCGTTCTGGTCCGTAGCGGCGCCTGCCTGGATGATTAAGCACGTGACGGCGCATCTTGAAGATCATCATCCTCTCGGGCGTCTGTGGGATATCGATGTCTTTTGTCCCACATCCGGATTAATTAAGCGCAGCGCGATCCGACAGCCGATGCGCAGATGCTTCATTTGCAATGAGGCTGCCCACGTCTGTTCCCGTATGCGCCGCCATTCTCAGAATGAACTTGCGCAAGTGATTGAGGATTTAGCCTATGACTACTTTCGCGGTGAACGTTGAACGGGCTGAGCAACGGGAAAGCATCGCCTGGCTGGCTGCCGAGGCGATGTATCGGGAAGTGAGATTAACGCCAAAGCCCGGGCTGGTTGATGGCGAGAACAATGGTGCGCATCGTGATATGAACATTGCGCTGTTTATGTCCAGTATTCGCGCCGTCTCGCCCTGGTTTCCGCGCTTTTTTGCGCAGGGAAAGGCGACGGCGGATTTGCCTGCCCCGCAGACGCTATTGGCGATAAGGCCCACAGGACTGGCCTGCGAACAGGCGATGTTTAACGCCACGGGGGGAGTCAACACCCACAAAGGCGGCATTTTTTCCCTCGGCCTGCTGTGCGCCGCCGCTGGGCGCCTTGTTAAGCGCAACCAGATGCTTAGCCAGCGCAATCTGTGCGAGGAAACCCGCGCGATGTGCGCGGGCCTGGTTAGCCAGGAACTGAAAAGAAAGGGCCTCGCCAAAACCAAAGGCGAGCATATTTTTCAGCGCTTTGGGCTTAGCGGCGCGCGGGGTGAGGCTGAGAACGGCTTTTATACCGTCAGGCAGTTCGGGCTGCCGCAGTGGCAGAAAGCGCGGCGGGAGGGGTTATCTGAGCAGGATGCGCTGCTCAGGATGCTGCTGGCCCTGATGGCCTTCAACCCCGATACCAATGTGGTGTCCCGGGGCGGGCTGAGTGGCCTGCAGTATGTGCAGCGCTATGCGCAACGCGTTCTGAAGATAGAACACCTGGCGGGTGAAAAGCTCAGAAAAGCGCTGAGACACATGGATAAGGCGTTGATTGACAGAAATATTAGCCCTGGCGGCAGCGCGGATCTCCTTGCCGTTGGCTGGGTACTTTCCCATTACCCGGCCTGACGGGCGGTACTGAACGTGGAGAGGAAGGCTTTATGACTACCCAACGTCTGGAACAGCTCAGCGAGAAGTTGACGATTATTCTGGTACCGGGCCTGCGAGACAGCGATGAGCATCACTGGCAAAGCTGTTGGAGTCGTCGTTTTCCTTTTTGGAAGCGGATAAGCCAGCGGAACTGGCTGGAGCCGGATATCGATGCCTGGGTATCCGCTATCCGTCGGGAGCTGGCTACCTGTCAGCGGCCGGCCGTGCTGGTCGGCCACAGCTTTGGGGCGCTCGCCGCATGTCGCCTGATTCAGACGCAAAAGGTGAACATCGCGGGTATCGTCATGGTTGCGCCTGCGGAGCCATCGCTCTTCGAACTGGACGAGGCGGTAATTCCCGAGATGCTGCGGGTGCCCAGCCTCCTGTTTGCCAGCCGAAACGATCCGTTAATGACCTTTAAGCGAGCGCAGTACTGGGCGCAATGCTGGGGAGGGCGGTTAATCGATCTGGGTGACGCCGGGCATATTAATGCTGAGTCCGGATTCGGGGAGTGGAATTATGGTCTGGAGCAGTTAGCAGAATTTTGTGAAGGCTTACCGCAATTTATTAAAACTTAATTTTACCAACCGAATATCGCTATTACATAAACAACCTTCAGATAAATAACATCTGAAACGGAGAGCATATGTTAGAAGCTTATAATAAGCATGTGGACGAACGTGCTGAAAAAAATATTCCACCGAAGCCGTTAACCGCTGAGCAAACGCAAGAATTAATTACATTACTGACCAGCAAGACCTGCGATGATAAACATGCCCTTGTACAACTGTTAGCGCATCGCGTGCCGCCGGGCGTCGATCCGGCGGCGAAGATTAAAGCCGATTTTCTTTATCAGCAGATCAAAGAAGAAAACCCGGCGAGTATTATTGCGCCTCAGCAGGCTATTGAACTGCTGGGCACCATGCAGGGCGGTTATAATGTTCAACCGCTCATTCACTTACTGGACGATCCCCGCTGGGCCAGCAGCGCAGCGGAACAATTAAGCGCCACGCTGCTTATTTTTGAAAAATTTAAGGATGTGGAAGAAAAGGCGAAACAAGGAAATGCCTGGGCGCAAAAAGTGATTCAGTCATGGGCCGACGCCGAATGGTTTTTACGTCGCCCGGCGCTGCCGGAGAAGATCACGCTGAAAGTATTTAAAGTGACGGGGGAAACCAATACTGATGATTTGTCCCCTGCGCCCGAGGCATGGTCACGTCCGGATATTCCTCTGCATGCCTTGTCCATGTTGTGTCATCCGCGCGACGGCGTCAGCCCGGATGAACCGGGAAGCCGCGGGCCGATACGACAGCTAGAGCAGTTAAAGAAAGAGGGCTACCCGCTGGTCTACGTCGGCGATGTCGTCGGCACCGGCTCTTCGCGAAAATCGGCTACTAACTCTATTTTATGGCACCTTGGCAACGATATTCCATGGGTGCCGAATAAACGAAGCGGCGGCTTTGTTTTTGGCGGCAATATTGCGCCCATCTTTTTTAATACCCTGGAAGATTCCGGCGCGCTGCCCCTTGAAATGGATGTTTCCGCGCTATCCACGGGAATGCTGATTGATCTCTATCCGTATCGCGGGGAGATTTGCGAAACCCACAGCCAGCGTCCTGTTACCTCATTTTCCCTGAAAACGGACGTTCTGCTGGATGAAGTGCGCGCCGGAGGGCGCATTCCGCTGATTATTGGCCGCAGCCTGACGGCCAGAGCGCGGCAATCACTGAACCTTGCGCCCTCCGACGTTTTCCGCAGGCCGAAGGCGCCGGCACCCTCCACCGCCGGCTTTACGCTGGCGCAGAAAATAGTGGGGAGAGCCTGCGGCGTTGCCGGGATCCGACCAGGACAGTACTGCGAGCCGCGAGTCACCACCGTCGGTTCGCAGGATACCACCGGAGGAATGACGCGCGATGAGCTTACCGATCTGGCCTGCCTGAGTTTTTCCGCTGATTTGGTTATGCAGTCTTTCTGCCATACCTCGGCCTATCCCAAGCCGGTTGATGTGAAGCTGCATGAAACGCTGCCTGAATTTATCAGCCGCCGGAACGGCGTGGCGCTGAAGCCGGGTGATGGCATTATCCACTCCTGGCTTAACCGTATGCTAATTCCTGATACTGTAGGGACCGGGGCGGATTCGCACACCCGTTTCCCGCTTGGCATCTCTTTCCCCGGGGGCTCCGGGCTGGTGGCCTTTGCTGCGGCAACGGGTATTATGCCGCTGGATATGCCGGAGTCCGTACTGGTCCGTTTTACGGGAGAGATGCAGCCGGGGATAACCCTGCGCGATCTGGTTCACGCCATTCCGCTCTATGCCCGTAAGCAGGGATTACTGACGGTGGAGAAAAAAAATAAGATCAATATCTTCTCCGGTCGTATCCTGGAAATCGAAGGGCTCGGGATGCTGAAAGCGGAGCAGGCCTTTGAACTGGCCGACGCCTCGGCCGAACGCTCCGCAGCGGCGTGCGTGCTGCGTCTGGAAGAAGATAACGTGGCGGAATACCTGCGCTCCAATGCCACATTGCTACGCTGGATGATTAATCAGGGCTATGAAAATGCCGACACGCTGGCGCGGCGAATTGCGGAAATTGAGGCGTGGCTGGCGAATCCGTCGCTGCTAGTGGCCGATGAGAACGCCGAATATGCCGCGGTGATTGAGATCGATCTCACGGAAATTACCGAACCTATCGTCTGCGCGCCTAACGATCCGGATGACGCCCGGCTGCTGTCGGAAGTCGCGCGTACGCCGATAGATGAAGTCTTTATTGGCTCCTGCATGACGAATATTGGCCATTTCCGCGCCGCCGGTAAAATTATTGCCGATGCCCGCGAGATACCCGTACGGCTGTGGCTGGCTCCGCCGACGAAAATGGATGCGCGTCAGCTTGCCAGTGAAGGATACTTTAATCAGTTTATAAAAACGGGTGCCAGAATCGAACCCGCCGGCTGTTCGCTGTGTATGGGGAATCAGGCGCGGGTACGTCAGGGCAGTTCCGTTATTTCGACATCGACTCGTAACTTTCCGAATCGTCTGGGCACCGATGCGAACGTTTTTTTAGCGTCGGCAGAGCTGAGCGCCGTGACGGCGATGATAGGGAAAATGCCGACCGTTGAACAATATTTCTGGCACATGGATAAAATCAAAGCAACAAGGGACGATATTTATCGTTACCTGAACTTCGATCGGTTGCCAGAGTATCAGTCAACGAATGATGAAAAAAATATTATTAAAACATTCGCTGGCTAATTCTTTACTGCATTAAGCAATAACGGTGAATAGCTCACTTATTCAGCAGAAGCTTCAGAAGAAAGAGGCTTCTGCTTTTAACGACACGGATTGTAGCCGAGGTGCAGCATGTTGAAGTCAAAGCTAATAAAAATAGCGGTGCTTATTTTTATTATTATATTAGCAATCATCATTCCACCCCCCGAGGGATTAACGAAAGAAGCCTGGATACTGGCCGGCATCTACCTGGCGTCCATTATAGGGCTGGTGAGTAAGCCTTATCCTGAGCCCGTGATTATGATGTCGGCGGTAGGCTTGTCATGCTTAACGGTGGCAAGATTTGATGACTCCCCCGTCAAGTCAATGGATGTACTGAGCGGTTTTTCCTCGGGAACGACATGGTTGGTATTTAGCGCGTTTACTTTGAGCGCCGCTTTTGTCACTACCGGGTTGGGGAAACGTCTGGCGTACTGGTTTATTTTAAAATTTGGTGGGACAACTCTACGGCTAGGGTACGTCACGGCGCTGTTGGATTTAATGCTGTCACCGGCGACGCCTTCTAACACCGCACGCGCCGGCGGCGTCGTATTCCCGATTATCAATAGCATTGCCCTGGTGTTAGGTTCAACGCCAAAAGAGAGTCCGCGTCAGGCCGGACGTTATCTGATGGTGAATATCTATATGGTGACTAAAACCACCAGCTATATGTTTTTGACCGCGTTTGCCGGAAATGCTTTAGCGTTACAGTTAATTTCCGATATTTTTCATATCCGCATAAGCTGGGTAGGATGGGCTCTGGCGGGGGTACCGCTTGGGCTATTGATGTTAGCCGTCATTCCTTATATCACCTACAAAATAGTGCGCCCGCAATTAAAAAAAATAGACAATGTAAAAATAGCCACTGCGGGCCTGAATGACCTGGGACCCATCAGTTCGAAAGAGAAAGGGCTGATCGTGGTCTTTATCTCCGCGCTCTCAGGCTGGATATTTTCTCATTATCTGGGGCTGAATGAATCCTCCGTTGCGGTGATTGCCATGGCTGGCGCTTTGCTCGCGAATGTTATTTGCTGGAATGATGTGCTGCAAAATAAGGGCGGCTGGAATACGTTAATCTGGTACGGCGGCATTATTGGACTGAGTGCGACCTTAAGCAAAGAGGGATTTTTTAAATGGCTTGCCGCCTTTATGTCCGCGCATCTGGATTTCCTCGGCGCCGGTAACACGACCATTGTGATTATTGTTTTTTTAAGCATCATCGTGCGCTATTTATTCGCCTCCGGCGGTGCATACGTCGCGGCTATGGTTCCCGTCTTCGCTACCGTCGGACTGGTTACCGGTACGGCGCCTGCGCTGCTGGCGCTTGCGATCCTGTTTTCTAACTCTTACGGGGGCTGTATCACGCACTATGGCGGTGCCGCCGGGCCGATTATCTTTGCCGCCGGTTATAACGATATTAAATCCTGGTGGTTAACCGGGACCATAATCGCTTTATTAACGTTTCTGCTGCATATGGTTGTCGGCATTCCGTGGTGGGGCTTTTTGATTCAGCACGGAATACTCTGAGGCCAGCCTTGTTTTTTATTACCTGGCGGCTCGCGATATAACGAAAAAACCCCGACGTGATGTCAGGGTTTTTTAACTGGCGCGAGTCCATCATCGGTAGCGAAGCTGAAATCTACCGCCAGCGAATAAAGCGCAGCTTAGATGGCGAAGACGTTACCGGCAGAAGGGCCTTTCTGGCCATCTTCAATGGTGAATTCGACTTTCTGGCCTTCGTTCAGGGTCTTAAAACCGCCGCTCTGGATAGCAGAAAAATGTACAAACACATCTTTGCTACCGTTGTCCGGGGTGATGAAACCAAAGCCTTTCGACTCATTAAACCATTTTACTAAACCAGTCATTTTATTAGACATTGATAATACCTCAACATATCTGAGCCTTACGGCGAAAAAAGGTTTCGCACAGAATCTAATTAATAACGATAAGGAGACTCAAAAGGAAGAATTATCAACGGATAACACTTGAGATGAGGACTGCTTTACTAAACCGCTTTATTATGTCTGTGTACTTAACCGACCAATCATTAGTCACATACTTCACCGCGGATAGCAAGACTTATTTCAATTGATATTGCCGGGACGGAGAGTAATACGGAAAGAGGGGGGAGTGATTCGCCAGCGCCTTGTTGATGGTTTAATGATAATAAAATCCATTATTTCATTGGGTTAGCCAAGGTTTTGGCTATGGTGACGTGGATAAATCTGGAGGGATGTTCTTTTATTTTTCCGAACAGGCTCACGCGGCGGTGAAGCTATATCATGAGTCGCAGCGCAATAAATTTAAGGCCATTTCTCATTATTTTATCCCCAGCGGGGCATCTGGACGGCTAAAATTTCATTTGCTTATTAATGGTATTTATGCATTAATGAAATTATTAATCCGAAAAAACGCATGAGCTTAAAAATTTTACCGGCCCGTTCTCATTACCAGGCGCTATCGCTGATACCCCCTTTCTTTTGAGTCCATACGTTTAATCCGACACGTTTTCTGTCAATTACCTGATGTGCAACTGGAGTCAGTATGTCCTCAAGAATTAAAGGTCTGGTCAAGTGGTATAATGAGTCAAAGGGATTTGGTTTCATTTCACCTCTCGATGGCAGTAAAGATATCTCGGTCCATTGCTCGGCGCTTCGTGGTGATAATTTTAATACCCTGTTTGAAGGCCAGAAAGTTGAATATGCCATACTCCATAGAGATGACAAGGGCCCTGCTGCCACCCACGTCACCCTGTGCGATAAATAACGATTTATAGCGTTACGGCCGCGATAGCGAAAGCCGTGCTGGCGATATCGCGACGGCCTGCCCCTGGATTATTCCTGCCTTATTCCATGTCCTGTCCCTGAGCACAACGATCGTCGCGTCGCGTACGGTTTTTCTTATCCGGCGATGCGGCAGAAATGCGTTCAACGGATTCTGGAAGCGAGTACAATTCACCTGTTTTTAGTCTGTGTTTAAATCCGATGACAGGGGATGGTGATGGTCAGACGCTTTTTGGTGTGTTTCTTCATGCTGTGCGCATGCTCAGCCTATGCCGCTAACGGCGGTAATGGCGGCGACGGCGGGAATGGGGATAACTCGGATGGGGGCAATGGCTCTGATGGCAGCGCGACCGCGTCTGGGCGCGATGGTTGCCCCGGCGGAACGCAGCCTGACTCGTCCGGAAAATTTTATCTTCCGGATACAAAAGAGCCGTGCAATCCGGGCAGGCAGGATGCCATGAAAAGCGCGGGCCATTAGCCAGCCGCTGTTTAGCGACTGGCTAATGAATGACGACAAGACCGCCGAACGAGTGAGGCAAGTCAGTTTCTTGTAAAATAAGGATATCGGTATGAGTCAGATAGTACGAAAAAATTACCCTGAACTGGGCGAGGTCAAGGCTCCCTACGTTCATTCGGTTAAGCACGGAAACACGCTTTATATTTCTGGGCTCACCGCGTTCGGTACCCGAGCGCAGCATGACGGAATTGCCGCCCAGGCGGAGGAGATTTTTACCCAGATACGAACCGTTGCCCAGGCCGAAGGCATCGATTTTTCGTCTCTTATCAAAGTCACGATCTTTATCACTTCTTTTGATGAGCTCGACGAGCTGCGCAAAGTGCTTTACCGGAACTACGGCGATTGCTTACCCGCCAGCTCGCTCGTTGAAGTCAGCCGCCTGTTTTCTGCGGATCTCAAAATTGAAATTGAGGCGATATTCGGCCTGTGAGTCCGTGTTTATCGCCCGGGCCGCGGTCTGTGGCGCCGCGCAGACTCAATCAATTTATTTGAAGCATTCGGTTAAACAAACGATATTTATTCTCACCTGGTTATGCGTAGAGTAGAGGCATAACGCGGCAGACACGTTTCATTATGCGCCACCTGCCGACGACCTCCCCGCCAACCAGGATACCCACGTCATGAAAAAGATTGGCTTTTTGTCATTTGGTCACTGGACGCCGTCGCCGCAGTCCGGGACGCGCTCGGCCGCTGACGCGCTGCTGCAATCCATCGATCTGGCCGTTGCCGCCGAAGAACTGGGCGCGGATGGCGCCTATTTCAGGGTGCACCATTTCGCCCGCCAGCTCAGTTCGCCGTTTCCCCTGCTGGCTGCGGTCGGGGCGAAAACCAAACGTATTGAAATCGGCACCGGCGTTATCGATATGCGCTACGAAAACCCGCTGTATATGGCCGAGGATGCGGGCGCGGCGGATTTAATTTCCGGCGGCCGTTTACAGCTGGGTATCAGCCGCGGCTCGCCGGAGCAGGTGATCGACGGCTGGCGCTATTTTGGCTATGTTCCCGGAGAAGGCGAAAACGAGTCCGACATGGCGCGCCGCCATACCGAAGTGTTGCTGGACGCGCTGCGCGGAGAGGGGTTTGCGAAACCTAACCCGCAGCCCATGTTCCCCAATCCGCCGGGCCTGCTGCGGCTTGAGCCTTATTCTGCAGGGCTGCGCGAGCGAATCTGGTGGGGCGCCGGTTCGAATGCGACGGCAAGGTGGGCGGCAAAGCTGGGGATGAATCTGCAAAGTTCGACGCTGAAAGACGATGAAACCGGCGAACCGTTCCATATTCAGCAGGCGAAACAGATCCGCGCCTACCGCGAGGCCTGGGCAGAAGCGGGCCATACGCGCACGCCGCGGGTTTCGGTCAGCCGCAGCATTTTCGCGCTGATGAACGATCGTGACCGGATGTATTTCGGTTCAGGCCGTGACGAGAGCGATTCGATAGGTTTCCTCGACGAGAAGACTCGCGCCATTTTTGGCCGCAGCTACGCCGCGGAGCCGGACAAGCTGGTCGAACAGCTGAAGCAGGACGAGGCGATTGCCGAAGCGGATACGCTGTTGCTGACGGTGCCGAACCAGCTGGGCGTGGAGTATAACGCCCACGTGATTGAGTCCATACTGAAGCACGTTGCGCCGGCAATGGGCTGGCGCGACGCTTAAACCCGCGCTGAGCGACGCCCCGCACGCGCGGGGCGAAAGGGTTTTACGCTGCGACCTTCGGCTGTAGCTGATAGATCCAGGCGGTCACGCGCTGACCGTCTTCCGTGGTAACGTCCACGGCAACGCGATCGTAGCCCTCTTCAAACGCATCCAGCATCGGCCAGTGGGCGCTAAGATTCGCGGACAGGAACAGATAGCCGTCGACCCGAGGCCCGTTGTTGTCGAGCACGATCCCCGGAAAATCCGCCGCCGCTCCCCAGCCGCGTTCATAAAACAGCCCCTTCACATAGCCGGGCAGCCACTCTCCGCCAATGTTGTCCATAATATGGGCATTCGAGTGGCCCGGACGCAGCGTGCCGTAGACAAATAAGCGTTCCATTATTCCTCATTCATTCAAGCGTTGAATGCCCGGACGGGCAGCGTAAGAGTAAAAATACGCAGTCAGTCCTGGGTTAGCAAGGCGCCCCGCGGGACGCCCGCTCTGCATCAGGGCTCAGGCCCGAACATCTCCACCAACTGCTTCTTATCGGGCATGCCGATCACCTGCTGGAGCTCGTTCTGTTCATTCATGTAATAGATAGCCGGCGTCGCGCTGGCGCCCAAATCATCCATCAGCTTTTGGTTATGCTGAAGAAGATTAAAGGTTTCGCGCGGCGTCACGCCGTCAAAGCGCGGGAGTTTTTTGCCGCCGGAGAGTTCATACTCTTGCCAGGCGGCTACCGGATCTTTGGCATTCAGGATTGCCGTGGCGTATTGGCCGCTTTTCGGGTTGAGAAAGGCAACCAGCAGGGTATTCAGCTGGACCTTACCGGCTTTTACCCACGGCTGCGCCGCTGACCAGAACGACTTGCAGTAGGGGCAGAACGGATCGGCGAAGACAATCACTTTTCTGGCAGCGGAATCAGCGCCTTCCTTGAGCGGCCGGGCATCGTTCAGCTTCTTCCACATTTCGCGGCCTAACGGGGTATAGATCGCTTCTTTGAAGTACCCCTCGCTGAGGTTTTGCCCTTTATCATCGTAAAGATACCCGGAAATAACGTGCTTCCCGTCCGGCGTCAAAAACAGGGTCACTCCCATATCCTGATACTGACCGACCCAGCCTTTCACGCCGCCGGGGGAATCTATCTCCTTAATAATTTTGATTCCTTGCTGTTCACCAAAATTTTTAACTATCTGGGGGATAGCCCCCTCGGCAAGCGCCAGGCCCGGCATCATCCAGGCCGCCAGCAGTAAAAAGTATTTCATCATATCGCCTCGCAATGCAGGGGGATCGCTCCCCCTGACGTGGGTTACTGTTTTTTCAGCGCGTCGCCGATTGTGGCATCAAATTGCTCCCAGGGGATCCAGCCTGAGAGCATCTCATCGCCGATAAGCGTGGCCGGCGTTCCCTGAATGCCAAGCTTTTCGGCGATAGCAAAGCTGCGCTTAATCGTCTCCAGGCTTTGCGCATCCGGCTGAGCCGCCATGACCCCCGCCTTCTTTTTCGCCTGCTCAATGCTGGCACTGTCGTGATACCCCTTTTTCGCCATCAGGATAGGGTTAAATTTAACAAACTGTTCAGGATGCGTGCGCCACAGGGTGAGCGCATCCCTGGCCGCGGTCATTGAGCTTTCGGAGCGCCAGGGCAGAAACTTAAAGATCACCGCAACGTCCGGGTATTTTTCCACAATCTTCTCCAGATAGGGGTCAAACTTTTTACAATACGGGCAGTTATGATCGGTAAAGACGACCAGCGTCAGCTTCGGATTTTGCGCGCCGATTCGCGGTGAGTTGGGGTCGTGAAAGATAAACTCGCCGTCCTGCGACAGTACCTGCTTTAGCGATTCCCGTCCGGCCTGGGCATTCTGCCGATCGAGTTTTTCGGCCGCGGCGATCAAAATTTCAGGATGGCCGATGAGCGTCTCCTGAACCAGTTCCTGTACGCGGGCCTCCTGCGCTGGCGTAAGGGGCGAAGACGCCGCAGCCGTCAAAGATGCCGGGAGGAGAGCGAGGGTGAGCAGCGTTTTTTTCATCGTTAATTTAACCTTTGGCATGATTGAGGGCCTTGAGGACGGTTTGTTGATCGAGCAGCGGCGGCAGTATTTCTCCCTGCGGCTGGCCCGGACCGTAGACCTGGTTGAAGGGTATGGCGTAGCGATTGCGGCTCTGCAGGAAACGGGCGATCGGCTCAGAAGGCTTGCTCCAGTCGCCGCGCAGCGCCACGACATCGGGCTGAGCCAGCGCGCGGATGATGGCGGGCTGATTTAACACCCGGTGTTCATTCACTTTGCACGTTACGCACCAGTCGGCGGAGATATCGACAAACACTCGTTTGCCCTCAGCCCGCGCGCTGCGGATGGCCTCCTCGCTAAGGGGCTGCCAGCGAATTTGCTGAGCGTTAGCCTGCGGCAATGAGACGGTGGAACCCTGCGTCAGCAGACCGCGAACCTGAAAACCGCCATACGCCGCCAGGGCGATAACCACCAGCCAGAAGGCGGGAGTCGTTCGCTGATGGGCGACTAACAGGGCGATCAGGGCTGCGACGGTGAGAGCCAGCGTGATCGCGCCGCTGGAGGTCTCGCCGAGGTGAATGCCGAGCAGCGTCGCCAGCCAGAAGCTGGAGGCCAGCATCATGACGCCAAGCGCCATTTTCAGGCTGTTCATCCAGCGGCCGGGGCGGGGGAGCAGGGCGGCGGTTTGCGGGAACAGGGCGACGAACAGCCACGGCGCAGCCATCCCCAGCCCGAGCACCATGAAAACCAGCCACAGTTCATGAAGCGGAGCGGCAAGCGCGAAAGCGACCGCCGTGCCCAGGAAGGGGGCCGAGCAGGGCGTTGCCAGCAGAGTGGCAAAAACGCCCTCGCAGAAACTCCCCGCTATCCCGGCGCCGCCGGCGGTCGCCATCCGGCTAACGGCTGCCGAGGGAAGCAGCATCTCGACTATCCCGAACAGATTCAGCGCGAAAAGAAAGGTGACGGCAACCATTACGCCGATAAACCAGGGATTCTGGAACTGGATCCCCCAGCCCAGCGAGGCGCCGGTGAGCTTGAGTATCGTCACCATCAGCGCCAGCAGGGCAAACGAGGTCAGGATGCCCGCGCTGGTGGCCAGAAAGCGCAGCCGGACCATGCCCCGATTGGCCCCGGCCTGCAGCACCGCGCTGAGCTTCATGCCCATCACCGGCAACACGCAGGGCATCAGGTTGAGGATGACGCCGCCGAGCAGCGCGAAAAGCACTATTTTCCCGAGACTAACCGTCGCCGTTGGCGCGAGATCGGCGCCAGTCGTAAGGTTTATCTGCTGCGCTTTTTCGCCATTTGTCAGCACCAACGACAGCGCTTTTCCCGCCAGCGTGGCGGGTATTTCTCCCCATTCATCGGTGACCGGCACCGTCACCTTGAGGCGGTCGCCCTCGGCGCGAATCTCCGGATCGCCGGCCACAATCCCCCCGTCCATAGGGTCAAAATAGACCCCGGGATTTTTCCATTCGCCGGTCGTGGTCGCGGTGATGACCAACTGGCTACCGACCAGATGCGCGGCGAGATCGTTCGTCACCCCGTTATCCGCCGGGACAGCGCGCATGGCCCGGGCAAAGGCGTTCCGGAACTCGCCGTCCGCGGGCTGATTGAAATCGAGATGCAGCCGGTAGTCGGTCAGCAGACAGACGTTGCTGCAGGTCGACAGCGTAAGCGTGCCTTCCAGCACGTCGCCGGGGGCGGCGGCGATCGTCATCGGGATCGCCACCCGGTCGTGGTAGCCCTGGGTCGTCAGGCCGGAAATCTTGAATCTTGACGGGGCAGGCCAGTACCACCGCGCCCGTTCGCCGTTGTTCCAGATTATTTGCGGGGCGACGCCGCCTTCACCCGGTGAGCGCCAGTAGGTTTTCCAGCCGGAAGCCAGCTCAATAGAGAGCAGTCCGTCGATCCGATCTTTGCCTTTTTCCGCCTGGAAGCGGATCCGGGCGTGGTCGTGTTGCGGGGATGTCAGCCATCCTGTGTCCGCCCCGCGGGCAACGCCCGCGCAGGTCAGTAACAGGAAGACGAAGCCCCTGAAGATATTCAGCATTTTTTTCTCCGTGAATTAAAAAACTAATCGTCTAAGAACGATTTTTTCACTCACGGAAAACGCAGTTTTTGAGATGTATTCGCAGCGTGGGCGGACGAACGGGATCGTCCCGCAAAACCACCGGACGGCCCGCGGCGAGCAGCTGAAGCAGGGTAAGGAATAAAAGAACGGCCGGCAATGCGCCATCGAAGAAAAGCGGCTGCGTGCAGAGCAAGGATTTGGCGCTCAGCTGGCAGGGCGAAGGCCCTTGCTCAGCCTCCTCTGAAGAGGGCTGCTGGGCCTGTGCGCTGAGAACGCTCTCCTGCGCCTGGGCGCTGGCGTCCGCCAAAAAATGGTGCAGATAGGCCGCCCGCTGAACAAGGCAGAATGCCATGACGAAGCAGGTCAGTATCAAAAACCATTTACCAGGGAGCCGACGGTTGCGCATAGGGTACCAGGACATTTCAGAACCCGAGGATCATAAACAATCCTTATCAATGTACAAGGGGCTGGCGTGTAAGGTTTTGTCTGCATCCTCAACCTTGACCCGTATCGGCCGGCGCTGAGAGGGACGATTCAGATATTTCGTACATTTATATTATTTACTCCGTCCAACCGACTGGCTAGTATTCGCGTCGCTAATTGGTATCGGCACGCCACTGCTGAACTTTACTGATTAGCGCCTGACCGCCATTAGCTCATCTGGAAGAGCGAACGACATACGTTGTAGGGAACGGGGTTCGAGGCCTCGATGGCGGCCCAATATCGACTTAGCGCGTTAACAGAGCGCTTCCCGCTTCCGCACAATTTTATTTCGCCCACCGCCTTCGCCTCCTTCCGGCTATTGCTGCATATACGTGACTATTTTCTGTGAAATAATTTCTATTCTTTAGCCCCTATGCGTCATGGAAAGTTATTACCCGGTTTTAGACTCCCTGTAGCGGCAAAGGAATATCGGCGTTCTGCCTGATTCGCGATTTAGCTAAGCCCAGGCGAAAAATTTTAATGAGAATTTACTTATTAGGATTAAGTCGCGTATTTTTCAGAAATTTCATCACTTTTTATATGGTATTCTCCGCTGTTCAAGGAGTGAACGAAGGAAAAATGAATGCTTTACCGCTATGCCGTTTTCTCCAGAAAACATAATACGTTTCATATTCTTCTGCTGTTTACCATTTTGATAATAAGTTTCATACATTTGAGCGTGCTGCTGGAAACCGATAACACATGGCTGCTGGGGCCGATGGTGATTTATCTGCCTATTTTTTTCCTTTGGCGAAAGGTCTCAGTGTTACGCAGCAGAATCGCTGATTAATGTGCTGGTGGAGTTCCCTACATGAGTGAAAATACAACATCTAAACCAACCTCTGAACCGAAAGTCCTGCAGCCGGTATTGCGCAAAGTCGACCTCAACCTGCTGACTATTTTTGATACCGTCATGCAGGAACAAAGCCTAACCAAAGCGGCGCAAACGCTGGGTATGTCTCAGCCTGCGGTCAGCAGCGCGGTCTCTCGCCTGAAGGTGCTGTTTAAAGATGAACTGTTTGTCCGTAACGGCCGCGGCATTAAACCGACAGAGCGCGCCTTTCAACTCTTTAGCTCGGTTCGACGCGCGCTGTCGCTGGTGCAAAATGAGCTGCCGGACACGCTTTTCGACCCGCTTGACTGCGAACGTCTCTACACCCTTTGCGTCTGTAGCCCGCTGGATAACTACCTGACGCCGCTTATTTTTAACAAAATCAGCGAGATTGCTCCCAGGGTCAGTCTGTCCTTTAAATCTTCGCTAAGTCAGCAGGTGACAAATCAGCTGCGCTATCAGGAGGTGGAATTTGTTCTCGACTACAACAAATTCAATCATCCGGAGTTTACCAGCATCCCGCTGTTCAACGACAAAATGGTACTGGTCGCCAGGCGCAACCATCCGCGTATCGCATCGCCGCTGAGTGAGGAGGATATTTATCGCGAGCAGCACGCTACCGTCGCGCTGGATCGCTACGCCTCCTTCAGCTCCCCCTGGTACAGTTCTGAAGAGCAGCAGGCGTGCGTCGCTTTTCATGGTAACGCGATGGTCAGCGTGTTGAGCGTTGTGTCGCAAACCAATATGGTGGCTATCGCGCCGGAGTGGCTGGCGCAAGAGTTTGAAGAGCAGTTTGGGCTGCAGCTGCTGCCGCTGCCTTTAGAAATGGACAGCCGCACCTGCTATCTCTCGTGGCATGAAACGGCGGGCCAGGAGAGAAGCCACCGCTGGATGGCGGAACTGTTGATAAAAATTTGTCAGCGCTAAATCCACCTCATAAATACCTGGTCAGACGCCAGGTATTTTATTATTAACGATCAACTCCTGTCCTGAAAATTAATTAAATACCCCATTTTATTCTTGTTCATCAGACAATGAAGACCGGAATAAATACGCTGTATTACTAAAATTAACCCGCCAGAATTTCATTAAAATATCTCTTTGCAGAAAATCGCGCATTTCTCCGGCAGAGCCAATCGGCGGTTTCTATACTCTTATTATCCAGCCGGGCCGACGCCTGAACCAGGGGACGATGTTGATGCGCAGAAAAATGATCAAGCCTGCGGTGGCTGCCGCCGCGCTGTTGATGTCGTCGACGGCCCTACGGGCGGATGAAATCAACCTTTATTCGGTTAATACCGGCTCCTGGATATACCACCTGTCGAATAACCACGGGCAGTACACCGAAGGTTTTGACAACCAGTTTGCCTCCGTTGAACGCAAGTTCTCCGAAGATTCTCCGTACAGCCTGCTGGCCGGAACGATGAAAAACAGCTTTGACGATCGCTGCATCGCGCTCGGGGTACGCCGCGACTGGGCCTCGCTGGGCAACGGCTGGGTATTTAAGGGGATTTATGGCTACGTTGGCGAGTTTTTCTTCTCGGCCTTTGAGCACTGCGGCGACCATGGTTCTTACAAGGATTTTAAAGATGCGACCGGTATAGGCTTTTCTCCCTATATTTACCATGGATTTCAGTACAACTTTACCGATTATTTCGGCGTGGAAAGCGGAATTATTCTTCCCGCCGTCTTTGTGGTGAGCGTGCAGTGGAGTTTTCGCTAACGCCGTGGCCAAAGCCCGCCCGCAGTGGGATTTTGAAGGCAGTGTAAAATAAAATTAAGCTGTCTTAAGGTTATTTTAATGTTCATCGCGGCGGTTATTTTTTTATAGCATTTTCCCCGCCTGGTGCCGCCCGCGTGCAGTATATTTCTCTTTTTTCATTAGATGGTAATTGTTTGCATTATCATTCACATTCCTCTGTGATTTAATCCCTGCCGACCGGCTGCCAGTTACCCTTTGCCCACCTCTATTAAGGATTAGCGTATGCGTTTTCGTCTGGTGTCTTATTGCTCCGCTGCATTGATGGCTTCTTCCGCGTTTATTGCTCCGCAGGCGCTGGCGGCGGCCAGCAGCGACGGGATTGTGGTCTACAACGCGCAGCATGAAAACCTGGTTAAGTCATGGGTTGACGGTTTTACCAAAGAGACCGGCATTAAAGTGACGCTGCGTAACGGCGGCGATAGCGAGCTGGGGAATCAGCTGGTGCAAGAGGGGACGGCGTCCCCGGCGGACGTCTTTCTGACGGAAAACTCCCCGGCGATGGTGCTGGTGGATAACGCGAAGCTATTTGCGCCTCTGGCGGCCGAGACCCTTCAGCAGGTCGCCCCGCAGTACCGCCCTGAGCACGGCCGCTGGATAGGCATTGCCGCCCGCAGCACCGTATTCGTCTACAATCCGGCGAAAATCAGCGAAGCGCAGCTGCCGAAGTCGCTGATGGATCTGGCGCAACCGCAGTGGAAAGGGCGCTGGGCCGCTTCGCCATCCGGCGCGGATTTCCAGGCCATCGTCAGCGCGATGCTGGCGCTGAAAGGCGAGCAGGCCACCCTGGCATGGCTTAAAGCGATGAAAACCAATTTTGTGGCCTACAAGGGCAACAGCACGGTGATGAAAGCGGTGAATGCCGGTCAGATTGATGGCGGCGTTATCTATCATTACTACCGCTTTGTCGATCAGGCGAAAACCGGCGAGAACAGCAAAAATACCCGTCTCCACTACTTTAAAAACCAGGATCCTGGCGCCTTTGTCAGCATTTCCGGCGGCGGCGTTCTGGCCTCCAGCAAACATCAGGAACAGGCTCAGGCCTTTATCAAGTGGATCACCGGCAAGCAGGGGCAGGATGAGCTGCGCACCAATAACGCCTTTGAATACGCCGTTGGCGTCAACGCCGCGTCTAACCCGAAGCTGACGCCGCTGCAGGCGTTAGAGGCGCCGAAGGTTGAGCCGTCTTCGCTGAACAGCAAAAAAGTGGTCGATTTGATGACCCAGGCTGGCCTGCTGTAATCGTCCGTTAAAGTGAATACGCTATGTCTTCTCTGAGTTTCGCGCTCGGAAAAAAAGCTCAACGCCTGCCCGAGCGCAGGCGTCCTGCTTTTCCGATGATCGCGTTAGCCGTTCTGTTTTCTCTGCTGGCGCTCTTGCCGCCGGGTTTTGTTATTGCCGTGGGGGTCGATACCGGCTGGGAGACAATCCGGGCGCTGGTCTTTCGTCCGCGCGTCGCTGAGCTGTTGAGCAACACCCTGTGGCTTATCGCGCTGACGGTACCGCTGTGCATTGCGCTGGGCGTTGGCCTGGCCTGGCTGACGGAGCGCACGCTGCTGGCGGGGCGGCGGCTCTGGTCGGTGCTGGCGGTTGCGCCGCTGGCGATCCCGGCCTTTGTGCAAAGCTACGCCTGGGTCAGCGCGGTGCCGGCAATGCACGGCCTGTCTGCCGGGGTGTTTCTTTCGCTGCTGGCCTATTACCCGTTTATCTATATGCCGGTTGCCGCCGTTCTGCGGCGGCTGGACCCGACGCTGGAAGATGTTGCCGCCTCATTAGGTACGCCGCCGTGGCGGATCTTTTTCCGCGTGGTTTTGCCGCAGCTCAGGCTGGCGATATGCGGCGGCGCGCTGCTGGTGGCGCTGCATCTGCTGGCGGAGTTCGGCCTGTTCGCGATGGTCCGTTTCGATACCTTTACCACCGCCATCTATGACCAGTTCCAGTCAACCTTCAGCGGCCCGGCGGCGAACATGCTGGGCGGGGTGCTGGCGCTTTGCTGCCTGGCCATTTTGCTGCTGGAAGGGGCGTCGCGGGGGAAGGCGCGCTATGCCCGCATCGGTTCGGGCGCCGCGCGCGAACAGCAGCGGCAGCCGCTGGGCCGGCTGTCGGCGATCCCTCTTCAGCTCGCGCTGCTGACGCTGGTGATGCTGGCGTTGGGCGTTCCGCTGATGGTGCTTTGCCGTTGGCTCTGGCTGGGCGGCGTGGAAAACTGGATGAGCGCCGACCTGTGGCTCTCCCTGCGGCAAACGCTGCTGCTCGGCGCGGTGGGCGCGCTCCTCACCACCGCCTGCGCAATTCCCATCGCCTGGCTGGGCGTTCGCTATCCGCAGCGTCTTTTTCGTCTGCTGGAGGGGTGTAACTACATGACCAGCTCGCTGCCCGGCATCGTAACGGCGCTGGCGCTGGTGACGGTCACCATTCACTATGCGCGTCCCATCTATCAGACCGAGGTCACGCTGCTGCTCGCCTGGCTGCTGATGTTTATGCCCCGGGCGCTGGTCAACCTGCGGGCCGGGATCGCGCAGGCCCCCGTCGAGCTGGAAAACGTCGCCCGCAGTTTAGGCCGCAGCCCCGGCCGGGCGCTGTGGAGCGTCACCATGCGGCTGGCGGCGCCGGGCGCGGCGGCGGGGGCGGCGCTGGTGTTTCTCGGCATCACCAATGAATTGACCGCCACGCTGCTGCTCTCGCCACTCGGCACCCGCACGCTGTCGACCGGCTTCTGGGCGCTGACCAGCGAAATTGATTATGTCGCCGCCGCCCCTTACGCGATGCTGATGATTCTGCTTTCGCTGCCGCTGACCGGCATTCTCTATATTCAGTCGAAAAAAATCGCAGGCCTGTAAATGCTCGAACTCTCCTCAATCTCAAAATCTTTTGCCGGTACACGGGTGCTCGAAAACCTCAATCTGACGGTGGCCGCAGGCAGCCGTACGGCGATCGTTGGCCCCTCCGGCTCCGGTAAAACCACGCTGCTGCGGATCCTCGCGGGTTTCGAAACGCCGGATAGCGGGCGGATTGTCATGCAGGGGCGCACGCTGTTTGCGCAGGGGACATTTATTCCCGCCCACCTGCGCGGGGTGGGCTACGTGCCGCAGGAGGGCGCGCTGTTCCCCCATCTGAACGTCGCGGACAATATCGCCTGGGGGCTCGATGGCAGTCGCCAGGAGAAATCCCAGCAGGTAGCGGCGCTGATGGAGAGGGCCTCGCTGGACAGCCAACTGGCGAACCACTGGCCGCACGAAATTTCCGGCGGTCAGCAGCAGCGCGTAGCCCTGGCGCGCGCGCTGGCACAGCGGCCCGCGCTGATGCTGCTGGATGAACCTTTTTCCGCCCTTGATACCGGACTGCGCGCGGCTACGCGTAAAGCCACCGCCGATTTACTGGCGCAGGCCGGCGTCGCGTCGATTCTGGTCACCCACGATCAGAATGAAGCGCTCTCCTTTGCCAGCCAGGTCGCGGTGATGCGTCAGGGGCGTTTTGCCCAGGTTGGTACGCCGTATGAGGTCTACAGTCACCCGGTTGATGAAGAGACCGCGCTTTTTCTCGGCGATGCGCTGGTGCTGCCCGCCGAGCTGCGCGGCGGCCGCGCGCGCAGCGCGATAGGCGAACTCTTAACCGACAATCCGCAGGCCGTCGGCCAGGGAAGGGTGATGCTGCGCCCCGAGCAGCTGGTTATCTCTCCCTGTCCGGCGGATGGACAACCGCTTACCGTACGCGATGTGGACTTTAGCGGCCATCTCTCGACGTTAACCCTGACGATGCCCGGCCGGAGCGAGCCGCTGATCGTCAAAACCGTCAGCCAGCCGTTATGGCGGCCGGGGGCGGCGGTACGCATTGAGGTGGTGGGCGAGGCGCGGGTTTTCGCCCGCTAGCGGCGCCGGTCTATAAATCAATGCACAGATTCGCCGATCGGCTGCGCGAGCAGCACAGGGCGATCTGCTGCGCGCTGGCGGATTTCTCCGCCTCCGACTGTACGGTGTCGCGATGGTCGACAACCCCCTCGATAACCGGCGTCAGGCAGGCGCCGCAAATCCCCATCTCGCAGGAGAGCGGGACGGCGACGCCGTTTTCCTGGAGCACCTGGGCGATAGTTTTATGCGGGGGCACCGGCCACCGCTCTCCCGAGGACGCCAGCGTCACGCTAAAGGTTTCTCTCTCCTCAGCGCCGGCTGGCGCAGCGATGGGCTGAAAGGCTTCGCTATGGATCAGCGTTTCCGCCCAGCCCCGTTCCATGGCGGCCCGACGCGCGGCGGTCATAAATCCCTCCGGCCCGCAGAGATAAATCGGATATCCGGTATGCGTATTGTTCAGCGCGGCGGCTAAATGTTGCCGGGCGCTGTCTCCTTCGCAAGAGCAGTGAATCACCACGCTTTCGGCGCTGAACCGCCGCTGCAGTTCGCGGACAAACGCCCCCTGCGCGCGGTTTTTCAGGTAATAGTGCAGGGTAAACGGCACGCCTTCCGCCTTAAGCCTGAGCGCCATCGCGTACAGCGGCGTAATGCCGATCCCGGCCGCCAGCAGCGTCACCCGCTCCGCTGTGCGTAAAGGAAACAGATTGCGCGGGGGAGAAATCAACAGCGTCTGGCCGGGGCGCAGCTGCTGATGGATATAGCGCGAGCCGCCGCGTGACGCTTTCTCCAGCGCCACGCAGATCAGGTAGCCGTCGTCAGGGCCGTCCGGGCCGGTCAGCGAATATTGGCGGATAATGCCGCACGGCAGATGCACATCAATATGCGCGCCGGGTTGCCAGGCGGGGAGCGGTCGGCCGTCCTGCGCCACCAGCCTGACGGCGAGGCTCTGGCTGCCCTGGCGCCAGATACCGTCAACGATAACCTCTATTACATCGCTCATAATGGCTCTCCGCTTAAACGAGGAAAAAGTCGCCGAAGCCCATTTTTTTCAGCCCGCGGCGATAGGCGATGGAGCTGCGATCGGCGGGGATATGCGCTTCGAGCGTTAAATCCAGCGGCAGTCTCTCCGGGCGCTGGGTCTCCACCATCAGGCGATCTTCCTCAAAGACGCGCAGGTTAAAGGCGTGAACATCCTCTACCGGCACGTGCAGATCGAAATTACGCGCGATGGGCGCGAACATGCGGGTGATCCGCGAGGAAACCGGCGAGGCGGCGTTCATAATCACCAGCCGGGCCTCGCCGGGAAAATGAATCGTCAGGGTGGCGGTAAACGGCAGATGCATCTCGAAATGGCGCAGCCACTGGAAGCCTTCCGGCGCGCGAAACTCGGAGCTGGCGGGATAGTTGCCGACCGAACTCCAGTAATCGGCGATAAAACCAAACGCCGTCTCCTGCGGATTGTAGTTCGGCACCACCTGGTTATCCGGGTCGGCGAAGGTATCGGTGTGGATCCAGGCGAAATGGGCGACGTCCAGAAAGCCCTCGACCTGGCGGCCCGCAAAGCCGTTAACCTCAAAGGCCGGGCAGTTGATTTGCTGAAAGCCGTCGTCGTGCCAGTGCGGCATCACCGGCAGCGGCATCGGGTTCTCCGGGTCGAAGGCCAGGCAGGTCCAGATCAGGCCATAGCGTTCTTCAACCGCAAAGCTGGTGAGGTTGAGCTTCGCCGGTACCGGCTGGTCGGGGCTGGACGGGATACGGTTACAGCGGCCATCTTCGCCGAAGCGCAGGCCGTGGTACGGGCAGACGATCCCTTCTTCGTCGTGAAAACCGAGCGTCAGCGGCACGCCGCGGTGGGGACAGACGTCGCGAGCGACCACCACCTGGCCCTTGATACGATAGATAACCAGCTGTTCATCAAGCAGGGTGGCTTTTACCGGCGCGGGGCCGATATCGCAGGCGCGGGCGACCGGATGCCAGCATTTCGCCAGGCGCAGCCAGTCCTCGGGCTCAAAGGTGCAATGGGCGGGCGGGGTGGGTTGTGGTTTGTTCATGGCTTCTCTTCCTGCTCACAAAAACATTTGTTTAATTGTTGTGAGTTTATTGTTGCCATATTAGGGTGTTGACATCCATCAGCAAGAATTCACCCAGCCGTTGCAAAAAAGAGAACAGGTCGCCGATGAGCCCATTTTCACGTTTCGCTATCTATTTTGCCGAAGTGGCCCGCAGCGGCAGCCTGCGGCGGGCGGCGGAAAAGCTGCATATTTCCGCTTCGGCCATAAACCGGCAAATTTTACAGGCGGAAGAGGCCTTCGGCACGCCGCTGTTCGAGCGCCTGCCGGAAGGGCTGCGTATGACTACCGCCGGGGAGCTGCTGTATGACAATCTGCTGCGCTGGCAAAAGGAGTTTCATCTGACGCGGCAAAAGTTTGATGAGCTGCAGGGGCTGAAGCGCGGCAGCGTCAGCCTTGGCATGGTGCAGGCGCTGGCGGAAGGGAGCTTTGCCGCCGCGCTGGCGGACATTATCGCCAGCTGGCAGTGGCTGGAGCTGAATCTGCAGGTGGCGGATAGCCATACCATCAGCCAGAAGGTGCGGCAGGCGGATCTCGATTTCGGCCTGATTCTGGATCCTGAAGGCCAGGCGGGGCTGAGCGTGCTGGCCTTTGCCGAGCTGGAGATGGGCGCGGTAATGCGCCCGGATCATCCTCAGGCGCAGGCCGTGATGCTGTCGCCAGGGGAGCTCAGCGAGGAGCGGCATATTGTTCCCGGCGCGCCGCTGATCGTCCATGATCGGGTCGCGATGCTTTATCGCCATTATGATTTTTCTCCGGCCAACAGTATTAGCTGTAACGATATCCGGCTGATCAAATCGCTGGTGCTGAAAGGCGGCGGCGTGACGATTCTCAGCCGTCTGGACGTGCTGGAAGAGGTGAAGCTCGGGCAACTGGCGTTTGTCCCGCTACGCAACAAGCTGCTGCGTCCGCTCACCCTGGCCCTGTGCACCGCGCCGTCGCGCCAGCTCTCCCGCCCGGCGCAGATGGCGATCCAGAAGCTGACCGCCGTGATGGAGGAGATGCAGGCCGGGGCAGCGGGTTCACCCGCGTCTGCGATCCGGTAGCCGGAGAGGCGCATCTCGCCGCCTGCGTGAATGTCCCCGGCCTGAAATATTCTGCGGTTTGCTTCCCCGGCGGCGCTGCGCTGACCGGGCTACGGGTTCACCCGCGTCTGCGGGTCGGTAGCCCTGCTAAGGCGTTTACGCCGCGAGCCGGGAAGGGCGCTGATGCCAATATTTTTACCCCAGCGGGCCGCCCTGAATGGTTTCGCACAGGCCGTTGATAATCCGCTCTCCGGTCTCGGTTTCCAGCTCCTGATACCAGGCTTGCGTCAGCGCCATATCTTTACCATGGGTCACGTCGCAACGTTTTCGCGCCTTCAGCACCAGGTCGCGGACCCGATCGCAGCGCTGCGCTTCGTACTGGCGCAACACCCCGGCGATATCGCGGCTCTCGCGGAATAGATCCCCCAGCACCACCGCATCCTCCAGCGCCGCGCAGCCGCCCTGGCCGATATCCGGCGTGGTGCTGTGCCCGGCATCGCCCAGCAGCGCCACCTTGCCGCGAACCAGCCGCTCAAACGGTTCAATATCATGGATTTCAATGCGGTTGGTGGTCTGGGGATCGAGGGCGGCGATCAGCTTCTGCACCTGCGGCGCCCAGCCGCTAAAGTAGCGGCTGAGATCCGCCCGTAGCGTGCTGCGATCCTCGGCCAGCCCCGCCGGCAGCGGAACATCAAAGAAAAAGTAAAACCGGCCATCGGAGACCGGCATCAGCGACACCCGTTTCCCCTCGCCGACGAAAGTGGTCCACTGGTTGCCCGGCGCAATCGCCTCATCAATCTCCACCAGACCGTTCCAGTTAACGTAACCCGCGTAGCGGCGCTCAGGGGTATAGCCGAGCACGTACGGGCGCAGCGCGGAATGGCTACCGTCGGCGGCAATCAGAAAATCTCCCTCCGCCATCGACCCGTCGGTAAACCAGACGCGAACGCCGTCGGCGTGTTCTTCGCAGCGGGTGACGCGTTTACCAAACTGCACGGCGTCGCGTCCCCAGAAGTCGAGCATCTCGCGCTGCAGTTCAGCGCGGGAAACCGGACAGGGGCGGCCGCCGGTACGCTCTACCAGCGGAGCGAGGCTGAACTGGGTCAGGTCCTCCCCGCGCAGATAATCCTTATAAGCGAGAAAATGCATCGGGCCGCCGTAGCTCTCGATAATATCCCCCATACCTAAATGCTTCATGCACTTCACGCCGTTAGGCCAGATGGAGATGGCCGCGCCCACCGGTTTGATTTCTTTCACCGCCTCAAAGACTTCGCAATGGATACCTGCATTTTTTAACCCTACCGCCGCGCTCAGGCCGCCGATGCCGCCGCCGATAACTAATGCTTTCATTTGCTTCTCCTTTACATACGTCGTGATTGGCTTGAGCAATTTGCGTACCACTTTGACGCAGGCGCGGATTTCGCCGATTCGGCCTCCCCGCCATCGTGCGGTTGCACAATCGTGGTGCGTGATGGGGGGTTTTGTTGCCTTTTTATGAATCAATAATTTCTATATTAGGAATCGAGAATCTAAAGTTTCACCGCGGCGGCCCGCGCAGGCGCACAGGGGTTAACCAGGAAGATGATTTATCTCTTTGTAAAATTGAGGAAAAATTAAATGTTGCGCAAGTGTGAGCGAATTTGGCCTGTTTTGTGCACCCGTTCCCGCACGCTTATTCGCAACGGGATGAAACGACCATGTTAGATGAAAAAAACGGCGGCTTACTGTACGGCCTCGAGCAGCGGATCCCGCCGCTCCCGGCATTTTTTAGCGCTTTACAGCACGTACTCGCCGGGCTGGTGGGCATCATCACGCCGCCGCTGATTATCGGCGCGGCGCTGGGGCTGGGGGAGTGGCTGCCCTATTTAATCAGCATGTCCCTGCTGGCCTCCGGCATCGGTACCTTCCTGCAATCCAACCGCGTTTGGGGGATCGGCGCGGGCATGATCTGTATGCAGGGCACCAGCTTTGCGTTCCTCGGCGTCGCCATTGCCGGCGGTATGTGGGTAAAAGGGCAGGGCGGCACGCCGCAGGATATTATGGCCATGCTGTTTGGCGTCAACTTCGTCGCCGCGCTGGTGCCCTGTCTCGTCAGCCGCTTTATTGAACCGCTGAAGCGTATTTTTACCCCGGTGATTACCGGCAGCGTGATTGCGCTGATCGGCATTAGCCTGATTAAAGTCAGCGTCATTAACTGGTGCGGCGGCGAGCAGGCGAAAGCGTTTGCCAGCATGAGCAATATCGCACTCGGCGCGGGCACGCTGGGGACCATCGTCCTGCTGAGCTGCGCGAAAAACCGCTGGCTGCGCCTCTCTTCGGTGGTGGTGGGGATTGCCGTCGGCTGCGCGGCGGCGGCGCTGAGCGGATCGTTCCAGCTTAAAGGCGTCGGCGATGTCTGGTTCCGCTTGCCGCAGCTGTTTCCGTTTGGTTTTCAGTTTAACAGCGCGATTTTTATGCCGATTGCGCTGGTGTCGCTGGTCTGCATTCTTGAGGCGGTGGGGGATCTGACGGCTAACTGCCTGATCTCTCGGCAGTCGATAGATGACGAGGCCTTCCGTTCCCGGCTAAAAGGCGGCATTCTTGCCGATGGCATAAGCTGCATGGTGGCGGCGATGCTGTGCGCGTTCCCCAATACCACCTTTGCGCAAAACAACGGCGTGATTCAGATGACCGGCGTCGCCAGCCGCTACGTTGGCCGCTACATTGGGGTGATTTTGATTCTGCTGGGCCTGTTTCCGCCGTTTGGCGAGATACTGCGCCAGATCCCGGCGCCGGTGCTGGGCGGCGCGACGATGGTGATGTTTGGCTGCGTCGTGGCGGCGGGGATCCGCATTATCACCCAGAAACCGCTGACCCGCCGCGATATGCTGATCGTTGGCCTGGCCTTTGGTTTTGGTCTCGGCATTGAAGCGGTCCCGGCGTTTCTGACCCACTTCCCGCCGATCGTGGGTAACCTGTTCGGCTCCGCGGCGACCAGCGGCGGGCTGGTGGCGATTGTCCTGAATCTGGTTATCCCGGAAGAGAAACCGGCCGCGGCGGCGGCCACAAGGAGCACCGATGATCGCGCTGAATCACTTTAACCAGCTGAGCGGCGAAGAGGCCGTTTCCCTGTTGGCGCCCTGCGTTGCCGTTCCTGGTTGGGCAGCGGCGCTCGCCGCCGGCCGGCCCTGGCGCAGCCGTGCTGATTTGCTCAACGCCGCGCAGCGGCTGATGGCGGCGTGGGGCGAAGCGGAGCTGGCCGAGGCGCTAAGCGCCCATCCGCGTATTGGCGAAAAGCCCGCCGGGTCTCAGGCGCACGCGGCGCTCTCGCGTCAGGAGCAGGGAAGCGTTGATGAGCGCGATGCTGCGCTGGCGCAGGCGCTGAAAGCGGGCAACGCCCGCTACGAAGCGCGATTTGGCCGGGTTTTTTTGATTCGCGCGAAAGGGCGCAGCGGGGATGAAATCTTAGCGGCGCTGTCGCGTCGCCTGCAAAACAGCGAGCGCGCAGAAGTTCAGGACGCGTTGGCGCAGCTGCGCGAAATCACCTTATTAAGACTGGAAGGAGCAATTGGCGAATGAGTACCTTAAGCACCCATATTCTGGATATCTCTACCGGCCGACCGGCGCAGGGCGTGAAGGTTGTGCTGGAGCGCGAAGGCGCGCTGATTGCCCGCGGGGCCACCGATGAGAACGGCCGTATTGGCGAACTCGGCGCCGGGCCGCTGGCGCCGGGGCATTACCGGTTGAGCGCGGAAATCGGCGAGTGGTTTACCGCCAGCGGGCGCGAGACGCTCTACCTGAGCGCGCAGATTGATTTCGCCATCCGCGAAGCGGCTGGCGGGCACTATCATTTACCGTTTTTAATTGCCCCCGGCGGCTGGTCCACCTATCGCGGCAGCTAAATGTCCCCCGGAGGCGGCGCTGCGCGCCTCTGGGAAAGGGACTACTGCGCAGCCGCATCTCCCCATACACGCTCGCCGTTTACCCACGTCTCGCTAATATTGCGTTCATCGCCCAGGGTCATCAGCACGAACAGCTGCTCATAGATATCTTTGCAGCGCCCGCTGCGTAAGCGCTGCAGCGGCGTGACCGCCGGGTCGATAACCACAAAATCGGCCTCTTTGCCGGGCTGGAAATTGCCAATCTTCTCATCAAGGCGCAGGGCGCGCGCGCCGCCGAGGGTCGCATGGTAGAAGGCTTCGCTGGCGCGCAGGCGATAGCTTTGCAGCTGGCTGACCTTATACGCCTCGCCGAGGGTGCGCAGCATACTGAACGTAGTGCCCGCGCCAACATCGCTACCGATGCCCATCCGCACCTTGTTCTGCCAGCAGACCGGTAAACGAAACAGCCCGCTGCCGAGGAACAGGTTCGACGTCGGGCAAAAGGCCAGCGCTGAACCGGTCTCGTGCAGGCACTGCCACTCGGCGTCCGCCAGGTGAATGCCGTGGGCAAACACGCTGCGCTCGCCGGTTAACCGATAATGATGGTAGACGTCGAGATAGTGCTCATGCTCCGGCCACAGGCTTTTTACCCACGCCACTTCGTTGAGGTTTTCGCTCAGGTGGGTATGCAGCCAGGTATCGGGAAACTCTTCCCGCAGCTGCCGCACCGCCGCCAGCAGCTCTGGCGTCGAGGTCGGCGCAAAGCGCGGCGTAATGGCGTAGCCGAGACGGCCGCGCTGGTGCCAGCGTTCAATCAGCTTGCGGGTTTGCCGGTAGCTCTGCTCCGCGCTTTCGCTCAGGTAGTCCGGCGCGTGGCGATCCATCATCACTTTCCCGGCGAGCAGGCGCATATTCAGGCGCAGCGCTTCGTTAAACAGGGCATCGACCGATTGCGGATGCAGCGTACAAAAAACCAGCGCGGTAGTGGTGCCGTGGCTTAGCAGCTGGTTGACAAAAAATTGCGCGATCTCGGCGGCGTAGTCGGCATCGGCAAACTGGCTCTCCACCGGAAAGGTATAGGTGGTGAGCCACTCCAGCAGCTGCTCGCCAAATGCGCCAATCATCTCGGTTTGCGGATAGTGGACGTGGGCATCGACAAACCCCGGCAGCAGCAGCTTACCGCGCAGGTCGCGATAGCCCTTCTGCGGGTGCAGGTACCGTTCGCCCTCCTGCCATGGCAGCAGCGCCTGAACGCGTCCGTCGCGAAGAAACAGCACGCCATCCTCCAGATAGCGCGCATGGCGGGCGATATCGTCAGCGCTATCGGCAACGGCGGCGATATCGAAAAATGCGCCGCGAACTGCGGCATGGTAGTCAAACATCATAGCTGCCCTGTGGGTTAGCGAAAGGATAGGTTGATTGAGCAAGATTAATGCCAGTTTGCGCAGGCGGAGAGCCGCCGCGACGTGACGCCGCGGCGGGGATGCGGGGTTACTCTTTCTGGGCGAGGGCGCTGAAACCGGCCGTCGCGCCGACGCGCTCGTCGCGGGCAATCCAGCGGTAGGCCGCGCCGCTCAGGAAGACGCCAATAAACCAGCTAAAGTTGGCCACTTCGTGCAGGGCCGGAATAAAGCTGATGACCAGGCCAATAGCGACGGAGGGTATCAGGGCGGCGATCGCTTTCGGGTTAAAGCCGTTGCGGTACCAGTACTGGCCTTTTGGCGTGTCGTCAAACAGGTCGTTGACGGAAACTTTACCGCGCTTAATGATGTAAAAATCCACAATCAGGATGCCGAACAGCGGGCCGATAAACGCCCCCAGCACATCAAGGGTGTAGTGGATAAGCTCCGGCGAGTTAAACAGGTTCCACGGCGTCAGCAGAATCGACCCCACGGCGGCAATCATCCCGCCGGTGCGGAAGCTGATTTTCTGCGGCGAGCAGTTAGAGAAATCGAACGCCGGGGAGACAAAGTTGGCCACGATATTAATCCCGATGGTGGCGGTGATCATGGTCAACAGGCCAATGGCGACCGCCAGGTCGTTGCCCACGCGGCTCACGGTCTCAATCGGGTCGGTGATCATGCGGCCAAACAGCGACTGCGTTCCGGAGACAATCACCACGGTCACGATGGAGAACAGCAGGAAGTTAAACGGCAGTCCCCAGCGGTTGCCGCGGCGGATTTCGCCCATGCTTTTGCCGTAGCGCGAGAAATCGCCAAAGTTGAGCAGCGGGCCGGAGAAGTAGGAGACCACTAGCGCGGTGGCGGTAATCATCTGCCAGGTTTGCTCCCCGGCGCTCAGAGACTTACTGGCGAGGGTAAAGGAGATCCCGTCAAAACCGGTCTTGTATACAATCCAGCCCGCCAGCGCCAGCATCACCACGTAGACCGCCGGGCCAGCGATATCAATAAAGCGCTTGATGGCGTTCATTCCGTGCCAGAACACCATCGCCTGCAGCAGCCACATGGTGGCGAAGCAGAGCCAGCCCAGATGCGACAGGCCAAGGAAGCTGGAGGCGGTGAGCGTTGATAGCGAGGGCCAGAACTTCAGCAGCACCAGCATCAGCGCGTTGGCGGCGAGATAGGTCTGAATGCCGTACCATGCGAAGGCGATAAGCCCGCGGATCACCGCCGGAATATTGGCCCCAAAGACGCCAAACGCCTGACGACAAATGACCGCGTAGGGCACCCCCGCCATCTGGCTGGGCTTCGCCACCAGGTTGGCGCACAGCTGAACGATGCAAATCCCCACCAGCAGGCACAGCAGCACCTGCCAGCTCGCCAGACCAAGGGTAAAGAAGCTCGCCGCCACCACGTAGCCCCCCATGCTGTGCACGTCCGACATCCAGAAAGAAAAGATGTTGTACCAGCTCCAGTTCTGGTCGCGCGTCGGCGCCAGATCCTCATTGCAAAGCCGCGGGCTGTATCCAGCGTGGGGATCAGCGGCCTTAACCTGATGTGTATTTTGTTGATTTGGCATGAAACCTGCTCCTGTAAATGAACACCCGTTTAAATGGATTGCGAGGCTGTTGCAGGATTTAGGCCAAAGTAGTTATTTTTGTATGCAATAATTAAATTTTATGTATACGATCCGATATCAAAAGGTAAAAACCGGAGTGGTGAATGAGCAACCAACATCGTCTGCAGGCCGCGCCAGAACTGCAGGATAAAGACGAATCCATCTATCAGGCGCTGATGACCGCGATCGTCGAGCATCAGCTGCCGCCGGGGAGCAAACTGCCGGAGGAGGCGCTGGCGGAGGTGTTCGGCGTAAGCCGCACCGGGATCAGAAAGGTGCTGCAACGACTCGCGACTGTGCAAATGGTCGCCCTGACGCCCAAACGTGGTGCACAGGTCGCCAGCCCGACGGTCGAAGAGGCGCAAGAGATCTTCCGCACCCGCGCGCTGCTGGAGGTCGCCAACCTGCCGGATGTGCTGGCCCGCTGTCAGCCGCCGCATCTGGCGGCGCTGGAGGCCATTATCCGTGAGGAGCAGCAGGCCCATGAACGCTATGACGGCCCGGCGGCGATCCGCTACTCCGCCGAGTTTCATATTCAGCTGCAGGCGATCTCCGGCAATCAGGTGCTCACCGAGATGGTGACCCGCCTGAGCCAGCGCTCTTCATTAGTTATCGCGGCGTGGGGATCGCCGTGGCGTCAGGGCTGCCGCTGCGACGATCACGAACGGCTTGTCCAGCTGCTGCGCGACAAGGCGCTGCAGCCGCTGAGCGATGCGTTAAGCCACCATTTTGAACATATTGTCGCCAGCCTTTGCTTTGAGCGTTCTGGCGTGACCCTGCCCGATTTTGCCCGGCTGTTTGCCGGTTATAAGGAGCCGTAATGGCCGCTGTTTGTATACAAGTGATCAACCCCAACACCAGCCTGGCAATGACGGAAACCATCGGCGCCGCCGCGCGGGCGGTCGCCGCGCCGGGAACCGAGATTCTGGCGGTCTGCCCCCGCGAAGGCGTCCCATCGATAGAGGGCCACTTTGATGAAGCCATCGCCGCCGTGGGCGTGCTGGAGCAGATCAAAGCCGGTCGCCAACAGGGGGTAGACGGGCACGTGATCGCCTGTTTTGGCGACCCCGGGCTGCTGGCGGCGCGCGAGCTGGCGCAGGGGCCGGTGGTGGGCATTGCCGAAGCGGCGATGCATATGGCGACGCTGGTGGCCACCCGTTTCTCCATCGTGACCACGCTGCCGCGCACCCTGATCATCGCCCGTCATCTGCTGCACCAGTATGGTTTTCATGACCACTGCGCAGCCCTGCACGCCATTGATTTACCGGTGCTGGCGCTGGAGGACGGCAGCGGTGTGGCGCAGGAGAAGGTGCGTGCGCGCTGTATTCAGGCGCTAAAAGAGGACGGCTGCGGGGCCATCGTACTGGGCTGCGGCGGGATGGCGACGCTGGCCCAGGAGCTGACCCGCGAGCTGCGCGTGCCGGTGATCGACGGCGTCAGCGCGGCGGTCAAAATGGTTGAGTCGCTGGTGGCGTTAGGCCTGTCGACCAGCAAGCACGGCGATTTAGCTTTTCCCGAAAACAAGGCGTTGAGCGGCAAATTTCAGGCATTAACCCCGTTTTGAATGAAAGAGGTGGCAGATGGCATTTTTGGCAGACGATTACCCGCGCGACCTGCGCGGCTACGGCGGACAGCCGCCGCATGCGCGGTGGCCGAACAACGCGCGCATCGCCGTGCAGTTTGTGCTGAACTACGAAGAGGGCTCGGAAAACCACGTGCTGCACGGCGATGCCGGTTCTGAACAGTTTCTGTCCGATATTATCGGCGCTGCCAGCTACCCTGACCGGCATATGTCGATGGACTCCTTGTATGAGTACGGCAGCCGCGCCGGTTTCTGGCGCATCCATAATGAGTTCAGCAAGCGGGGACTGCCGCTGACCGTGTTCGGCGTTGCCATGGCGCTGGCGCGGCATCCCGAGGTGGTCGAGGCGATTAAGACGGCGAACTATGACGTGGTCAGCCACGGCTGGCGCTGGATCCATTACCAGAATATGTCCATTGAGCAGGAGCGGGAGCATCTTCATAAAGCGGTGCAGGTGTTAACCGATCTGTTTGGCAAGCCGCCCACCGGCTGGTACACCGGGCGCGACAGCCCCAATACTCGCCAGCTGGTGGTGGAGCACGGCGGTTTTGATTACGACAGCGACTATTATGGCGACGACCTGCCGTTCTGGAGCGAGGTGGCCTGCGGCGACGGGACGCGTAGGCCGCACCTGATCGTGCCTTATACCCTCGATGCCAACGATATGCGCTTCGCCACCGCCCAGGGGTTTAATACCGCCGAGCAGTTTTACATCTATCTGAAAGACAGCTTTGATGTGCTGTATGAAGAGGGGGCCAGCGCGCCGAAGATGATGTCCATCGGTATGCACTGCCGCCTGCTGGGGCGTCCGGGCCGCTTTCGCGCGCTGCAGCGTTTCCTCGATTATGTGCAGCAGCACGACCGGGTCTGGGTCTGCACCCGTCAGCAGATCGCCGACCACTGGCGCGAGGTTCATCCGTTTGGTGGGTAAAGTCGTTCCCCGGGTCGCGCCGCAAGCGGCTTACCCGGGCTACTGGCCTGCAGGCGCGAGTTAACCCGTAGCCCGGTCAGGGAAGCGCCACCGGGGAAGCAAACCGCAGAGCATTTCAGATCTGGCACATTCCCGGAGGCGATGCTGCGCATCTGTCCGGGCAACCGGCCCGCAGACGGCGATGGACCCGTAGCCCGGGTAAGCGCAGCGCAACCCGGGGGATTCCCTTAACTCATTAAACTCACCTGGGCGGCGACGATGCGCCAGCCGAAGGGGAAGCGCACCCAGGTTTGCTGCTGTCGGCCAATGCGTTCGCTGCCTTCGCGGGTGAATTCGGTGCTGCACACCGCGTAATCCTCGCCGAAGGTGGTGATGGCGGTGTGCCGCAGCTCGCGCGCTAATCCGGCGGTGGGACGGGCGGCGCGAAAGGCGCGGATTTCGTCGATACCGTAGAGATTTTCCCCGGCCCCCAGCCGCACCGTGCGCTTATCGTGCCAGAACAGCTCATCCAGCACCGCGATATTATTGCTGACCAGCGCTTCCTCATAGCGGTAAAACGCCGCTGTCACCTCGGCGAGGATCCGCGGGCGATTAATATGCTCTTGCGTCATCATGCTGCTATCTCCACCGGGCGGGCGTCGGTCACGCCCGTCTCTTCCAGCGCCCGCGCGACCCGCAGACAGGCTTGTTCATTAAAAGGCGCGGCAATCAGCTGCAGGCCGATCGGCTGCCCGCTCGCCGTGCGCAGCGGCACGGTGACCACCGGCAGGCCAAGGAAGGAGATGGGCTGAGTCAGCATCCCCATACTGGCGCGGATCGGCAGCGGCTGGCCGTTGATCTCCATGTTCTGCGCGCCGATGAGCGTCGCGCTGCACGGCGTGGCCGGGGCGATAAGCACATCCGCATGGGCGAACAGGGCTTTAAACGCCTGCTGTGCGTGGCGGCGGAAGCGCTGGGCCTGAAGATACCAGGCCGACGGGATCATCGCGCCCGCCAGCAGGCGCTCGCGTGAGTTCGGCTCAAAACGTTCGGCCTGGCTACGCAGCGCGGGCAGGTACTGGTTGCCGCCCTCGGCGGCGCTGATAATAAACGCCGCCGAGCGGGCCAGCTCCGCCTCCGGGAAGATCAGCTCCTCATGTGCCGCCAGCGCCCCGGCGACGCGAGCGACGGCCGCGCGGGCGTCGTTATCGCACCATGTCGTAAAATAACCGCCGAGCGTGGCGCAGCGCAGGCCTTCGAGACCGCGCGACAGCAGATTCGCCGTGCGCTCGCTGGCCTTGTCGGCCTGAAAACCATCGCCCGGATCGCGGCCCTGCAGGGCATCGTAAACTGCGGAAAGGTCGCTGACGCAGCGGGCAAACGGACCGATATGGTCGAGGCTGGCGACGAAAGGATGGCTGCCGGAACGCGATAAGCGGCCAAAGGTCGGCTTGAGGCCGAAGATCCCGCACAGCGATGCCGGGACGCGAATGGAGCCGTTGGTGTCGCTCCCCAGCGAAAAATGCACCAGCCCGGCGGCCACCGCCGCCGCCGACCCGCCCGAGGAACCCCCGGCGATCCGCGAGAGATCGTGCGGGTTACGCGTCGCCCCGTAATGGCTGTTTTCGGTGGTAAACCCGTAGGCGTAGGCATCCATATTCAGCATCCCGGAGAGCAGCGCGCCCGCGCTGAGCAGCTGGCGCACCGCCCAGCTATCGGCAACGGCGGCGGGGCGATCGCCCAGCAGCTGCGCCCCGGCAAGGGTCGTGTGTCCGGCGACATCGAAAAGATTTTTCACCGCATAGGGAACGCCTGCCAGCGCGGGCAGAGGCTTTTTTTCCCGCCGCAGGGTATCGATATTTTCCGCCTCAGCGAGCATGCGTTTTTCGCTGATGTGGGTCCAGGCGTTGATCTGCGGGTTAACCCGCGCGATGTTCTCCAGGGTGTGGCGGGCGATCTCTTTGGCGCTGAGTTCGCCGCTGGCCAGCGCGCGCTGGATGTCGTGAATCGTCATTTCAGGCAGCTTCATGCTTTATAAACTCCGGCGATTTCGACGCGCTCGTCGAGGGGAAAGGCCAGCAGCGGCCCGGCCATGGCGGCAATGCGGCTAAACTGCACCCGGAGCTCTGCGCGCCGCGCATCGTCCAGCTCCAGCGCCAACAGCTGTTCCATTTGCGTGAGGTAAGCGTCCCATTCGTTGTGCGGTGTGTTCATCATCAGCTCCTAATATCCGGCGGCGGAGCCGTTGCTGCGCGGATCGCTGGCCCCCTCGAACAGACCGTTGGGGTGGCGAACGATCGCCCCGGCGTGGCCCATGGCTTCGCTGAAATCGGCTAGCACTTCAACGTCATGCCCCAGTTGACGCAGGCGGGCAACGCATTCGGCGCTGAAGCGGCCTTCGAGCTTGAGCGAGTCGGAGGTTTGCCCCCATGTGCGTCCCAGCAGCCAGCGCGGCCGGGTGATGCTCTCCTGCAGCGGCGCGTTTTGCAGCACGTAGCGGGTGAAAATAGCGGCCTGGGTTTGCGGCTGACCGTCGCCGCCCATCGAACCGTACACCATCACCCGGCCATCGTTCAGCCTTGCTGCGGCGGGGTTGAGGGTGTGAAACGGCTGTTTGCCGGGCGCCAGCGCCAGCAGGTGGCTCGGGTCGAGGCTGAAAGAGGCCCCGCGGTTCTGCCAGACAATTCCGCTCTCCGGCAGCACCACGCCGCTGCCGAATTCGTGATAAAGGCTTTGAATAAAGGAGACCGCCAGTCCGCTTTTATCGATAACCCCCATCCATACGGTATCGCCAGGGCCTTTGCCCGCGCCCCACGGGGCAGCCTGCTGGTCGTCGATGTTATCCGCTAGCGGCTGTAGCGCCGCCGCCGCCAGCAGGCTCTGGATATCGACATCAAGGTGGCGCGGATCGGTGATATGCGCGTCGCGCAGGCCGAAAGCCAGCTTGGTCGCCTCAACGATGCGGTGGACGGTCATCGCATCGTCGGCGTCGGCCATCGCCAGCCGGTCGGTGATGCCGAGGATTGCCAGCGAAACCAGCCCCTGGGTCGGCGGCGCGAGGTTCCACAGTTCCCCGTGCTGATGCTCAAGCCTGAGCGGCAGCGGGCGGCGGGCGCGATGCTGCTGCAGATCGCTGAGGGTCACGGGCAGTCCATACTGTCCCATACCGCGGGCCAGATGCTCCGCCAGCGGCCCGCGATAGAAGCTGTCCAATCCTTCCTCGCTTAACCGGCGCAGAGTGTTCGCCAGCGCCGGCTGCAAAAAGCGGCTCCCGGCCTTCGGCGGCTGGCCGTCCACCAGAAAGGTTTCGGCGAAGCCGGGCTGGTCGCGCAGTTCGCTGAATTTCCCGGCGGTGGCGCTGGCCTGCGAGGCGGTAACCGGGATGCCGCTCGCGGCGTAGCCGATGGCATCTTCCAGCAGCCGCGACAGCGGCAGCGATCTTCCGCTTAACTCGCGCGAAACCTTCAGCGCTTCGTCCCAGCCGCTGACGGTGCCCGCTACGGTGAGGGCCGCCTGCGGGCCCCGGTGGGGGATCTGCGCCAGGCCGGCGTAGGCCTGCGGCGTCGCCAGCGAGCCCGCCGCGCCGCTGGCGTCAATGGCAATGGGGTCGCCTTCGGGCGGCACGATAAGCCAGAAGCCATCGCCGCCGAGGCCGTTCATATGCGGGTAAACCACGGCGATGGCGGCGGCGGCGGCGACCATCGCTTCTATCGCGCTTCCGCCTTCGCGCAGAACCGCCAGCGCGCTCTGGCTGGCCAGATGATGGGGCGCGACCGCCATCCCGTGGGCGGCAACATGACTTTGCATGGGGTGTCCTCAATTAACCGAATCGTCGCCAGAGGGTTGCAAAAGCTGTTCCATGTCTGAACGCAAAGTTTCAATCGCTGCTGGCGATGGGCGTTTTTTGCCGAACTGGCATGCATTATGAAAGGCGTTAGCGGTATAGTGCGGTGAAACGAAAGTTACAGAGGTCTTATGCAACAGCTTGATGAACGACTAAAAGAGCAGTACCCGTCTTTATCGCCGCAGGAACAGCGGGTGGCGGATTTTATTTTCGATCATTTTGATGACCTGATTAGCTACAACAGCGCAGAGCTGGCGCAGCTTAGCGGGGTATCGAAAGCCACGGTCAGCCGTCTGTTCAAGCGCCTGGGCTATGAGAAATATAAAGATATGCGCGATGAGCTGCGCACCCTGCGCCAGAGCGGAATGCCGCTGACCGATAATCGCGATGCGGTGCAGGGCAACACGCTGCTGGCGCGCCACTATAAACAGGAGATCGCCAACCTGACCCAGTGGGTTAACGCCCTTGATGTCCAGCAGTTCGCCGAGGCGATTCAGGCGCTGGTAAGCGCCCGGCGTATTGTGATTATCGGCATGCGCAATGCTTATCCGGCGGCGCTGCATCTGCGCCAGCAGCTTCTTCAGGCGCGCGGGCAGGTGCTGGTGCTGCCGCAGCCGGGACAAAGCTTAAGCGAGGAGCTGGTGGATTTAACCGCTGACGATCTGGTGGTGGTGATGGCGTTTCGCCGCCGCCCGCGCATTATTCGCCCGCTGCTGCAGCAGCTACAGAGCAGCGGTATTCCGGCGCTGCTGATGTGCGAGCCGCAGGCCCACGGCCTGTTTCCGCTGGCGCGCTGGCGGCTTTGCGCGCCGCTGGATAGCGTATCGGCCTACGATAGCTACGCGTCGGTCAATAGCCTGATCAATCTACTGTCGAACGCGTTTCTGCACGAAATTCTCGATAAAGGCCGCCCGCGTATTCACGATATTGCCACCCTCTATCAGCAGCTGGACGAGCTGGAACAACGATAATGGGGCGCCAGCGTGGTGCCTTGCATGATTTTGGTGCGACAAAATAATGGGGAAACGCGCGGTCGTTTCCTCTTAATTCCTCACTTTCCCTTGTTTTACCTTCGCTTAGCCAAACGGCGGACTCACCCGATGCGCGGCGATTTATCTGGCACATTAGTTGCAAAAGTGACTTTAAAGAATCTTTTGTTTCATGCTAACGTAACGGGTAAACACCATGAAGAAACTGTTGATCGCACTGGCCGGGGCCGCTTGTCTGTTAACCAACCTCTCGGCGGCGAAGGCTGACCAGCTCCAGGATATTGAAAAGCGCGGCACGATCCGCATTGCGGTGCCGCAGGATTTCCCGCCGTTTGGCTCGGTGGGGACCGACCTTCAGCCGCAGGGCTACGACATCGATATGGCGCGCTACCTCGCCAAACAGATGAAGCTCAAGCTGCAGCTGGTGCCGGTCACCAGCGCCAACCGCGTGCCTTATCTGCAAACCGATAAGGTGGACCTGGTGATTTCCAGCCTCGGTAAAAACGCCGAGCGCGAGAAGGTGATCGATTTCAGCCGCGCCTACGCGCCGTTCTTCCTCGGCGTATTTGGTCCGAAGGGCGCAGAGCTGAAAGACCCGGCGGCGCTGAGTGGTAAAAGCGTTGGCGTGACCCGCGGCGCGGTGGAAGATATGGTGCTGACCAGCGTGGCGCCGAAAGAGGCGCAGATTAAGCGCTACGAAGACAACAACACCACGCTGTCGGCGTATCTTTCCGGCCAGGTGCAGTACGTCGCTACCGGAAACCTGGTGGTGGCGGCCATCTCCCGGCAGAACGCTGACAAAGCCCCGGTGCCGAGCTTTATGCTGAAAGACTCGCCGTGCTTTATCGGCCTGAAGAAAAATGAACCGGCCCTGAAGGCGAAAGTGGATGCGCTGATTGAGCAGGGGGTGAAAGACGGCACCCTCAACGGGCTGTCTGAGAAGTGGCTGAAAGCGCCGCTGCCTGCCAGCCTCGGCGCCTAAGGTTCGGGCATGACGGAGCAACTTCATTTCTCTGAGCTCTGGCCGCACTGGCCGGAGCTGCTGGCGGGGCTGTGGGTGACCATTCAGCTGACCGTACTGGCGACGATAGGCGGCCTGACGATTGGCATTTTCGGCGCCGCCGTTCGCAGCGGGCGTCCGACGTGGTTCAGCCGGATATGGGGCGGGTATGTCGAACTGATTCGCAACACGCCGTTTGTGGTACAGCTGTTTTTTATCGTCTTCGGCTTACCGAACCTGGGGCTGAAGATGACGGCGGGCGAGGCCGCGCTGCTGGCGATGGTGGTGAACCTCGGGGCCTACAGTACCGAGATCGTACGTGCCGGTATTCAGGTGACGCCGAAAGGGCAGTGGGAGGCGGGGCGCGTGCTCGGGCTGACCCGGACGCAGACCTTCATTCAGGTCATTCTGCCGCCCGCGCTACAGCGCATTTATCCGGCGCTGGTGAGCCAGTGCATCATCGTCATGCTCGGTTCGTCGGTGGTGTCGCAGGTCTCTTATGAAGAGCTGACCTTCGCCGCCAACCTGATTCAGTCGCGCACCTTCCTCAGCTTTGAGGTCTATCTGGTGACGACGGGGATTTATTTAGCGTTGTCGATAACGATGCGCCAGCTGCTGCTGGCGGCGGGACGTAAATGGCTGGGGGTACAGGCATGATGACCACCTTTACCGATTGGGACATTGTCCGCAATCTGCTGCTGGCCGGGCGCTGGACGGTGCTGCTGTCGCTGGTGGCGTTTCTCGGCGGCGCGCTGGTGACGCTGCCGCTCCTGCTGCTGCGCATGACCGGCGGGCGCCAGGTAAAACGCCTGATCCGCGGCTATATCGAACTGTTCCAGGGGACGCCGCTGCTGATGCAGCTGTTTCTCGCCTTTTTCGGCGTGGCGCTGTTCGGCATCGACGTTTCGGCGTGGACCGCGGCCTCGCTGGCGCTGACGCTGTACACCAGCGCCTTTTTGCTCGATATCTGGTTCGGCAGCATTCGCGCCCTGCCAAAAGGGCAGTGGGAAGCGTCGCGCTGTCTGGGGCTGAGCTTTGGCCAGACGCTGTATCGCGTCGTCGCGCCGCAGGCGCTGCGGATCGCCATCGCCCCGACGGTCGGCTTTGCCGTGCAGGTGATCAAGGGCACGGCGCTGGCGTCGATTATCGGCTTCGTCGAGCTGACCAAAGCGGGCACCATGCTGACCAACGTCACCTATCAGCCGTTTAAAGTCTTTGCGCTGGTGGCGCTGGGCTACTTCATTCTGTGTTATCCGCTGTCCCGCTACAGCCGTTATCTGGAGAACAAATTCAATGCCTCTCATCACCATTAATCAGATGCAGAAGTATTACGGCGATAACCACGTGCTCAAGGGCGTCGATCTGGATATCGATATGGGCGAAGTTATCTCGATTATCGGCCGCAGCGGGTCCGGCAAGAGCACGCTGCTGCGCTGCATCAACGGGCTGGAAGGCTATCAGGAAGGCAGCATTAAGCTCGGCGGGATGACCATTACCGACCGCGACTCGCAGGCGCGTGAGATCAGCCGCTCTATCGGCATGGTGTTCCAGAACTTTAACCTGTTCCCGCATATGACGGCGCTGGAAAACGTGATGCTGGCGCCGCGTCGGGTGCTGAAGAAGAGCGCCGCCGAGTGCCGTGAACTGGCCCAGCGGATGCTGGAAAAGGTCGGATTGGGCGACCGGCTCGATTACTACCCGTCGAGTCTCTCCGGCGGCCAGCAGCAGCGCGTGGCGATTGCCCGCGCGCTGGCGATGTCGCCAAAAGTTTTACTCTGTGACGAGATCACCTCGGCGCTGGATCCGGAGCTGGTGGGCGAAGTGCTCAAGGTGCTGGAGCAGCTGGCGGCGGAGGGCATGACGCTGATTCTCGTGACCCATGAAATGAATTTTGCCCGCGAAGTGGGCGACCGCGTCGTGTTTATGCATCAGGGACGCGTCTGGGAGCAGGGCGACAGCAAAACGCTGTTCGCCAACCCGCAGACCAGCGAACTGAAGCAGTTTATTTCATCCGTGCGCGGCCTCAATCAATAAGGACTTAAAGATGGATATCACCCAGTTTTCGCAACTCAACCCGCCGTCGCGCCTGCTGATGGGGCCCGGCCCGATTAACGCCGACCCGCGCGTGCTGCGCGCCATGTCGAGCCAGCTTATCGGCCAGTACGACCCGGCGATGACCCACTATATGAACGAAGTGATGGCGCTGTACCGCGGCGTATTTCGTACCGAAAACCGCTGGACGATGCTGGTGGACGGAACCTCAAGGGCCGGGATTGAGGCGATCCTGGTTTCGGCTATTCGGCCGGGCGACAAGGTGCTGGTACCGGTATTTGGCCGCTTCGGCCATCTGCTGTGCGAAATCGCCCGCCGCTGCCGGGCGGAAGTGCATACCATTGAAGTGCCGTGGGGCGAAGTGTTCACCCCGGACCAGGTGGAGGATGCCGTCAAACGTATTCGTCCGCGCCTGCTGCTGACGGTGCAGGGCGATACCTCGACCACCATGCTGCAGCCGCTGGCGGAGCTGGGGGAGATCTGCCGCCGCTACGACGCGCTGTTTTACACCGACGCCACCGCCTCGCTGGGCGGCAACCCGCTGGAAACCGACGTCTGGGGACTGGATGCGGTCTCGGCCGGGATGCAAAAATGCCTTGGCGGCCCGTCCGGCACCTCGCCGATTACCCTCAGCGCGCGCATGGAAGAGGCGATTCGCCGCCGCAAATGCGTGGAAGAGGGGATCCGCACCGATGCCCACCGCGACGGCGACGAGGAGATGATCTACTCCAACTACTTCGATCTCGGCATGGTGATGGACTACTGGGGGCCGGAGCGCCTTAACCACCATACCGAGGCCACTACCGCGCTGTTCGGCGCCCGCGAATGCGCCCGCCTGATCCTCCAGGAAGGCCTGGATTACGGCATTGCCCGGCATAAGCTGCACGGCGATGCGCTGGTTAAAGGCATCCAGGCGATGGGGCTGGAGACCTTCGGCGACCTGAAACACAAGATGAACAACGTGCTTGGCGTCGTCATCCCGCAGGGCATCAACGGCGACCAGGCGCGCAAGCTGATGCTGGAAGATTTCGGCATTGAAATCGGCACCTCGTTTGGCCCGCTGCACGGCAAGGTATGGCGGATCGGCACCATGGGCTATAACGCGCGGAAAGATTGCGTGATGACTACGCTCAGCGCCCTGGAGTCGGTGCTGAACTATCTCAAATTCCCGACCACCCAGGGCGCCGCGATGCAGGCCGCGTGGGACCACTATCGCAGCGAGCGCGCGCAATGAGTCAAACACAACGCCAGCAGGCGGATATGCAGCAGGCCGCGGCCCGGGTGATGGCCCGCGCCGACGAGCTGGCGGCGATCAGCGAAACGCCGGACGCCCTGACCCGGGTTTATCTCTCTCCTCAGCATCTTGCGGCCAACCAGCGGGCGGCGCTGTGGATGACCCAGGCCGGGATGACCGTCTGGCAGGACAGCGTCGGCAATATATGCGGGCGCTATGAGGGAGAGCAGGAGGGAGCGCCCGCCATCCTGCTGGGTTCGCACCTTGATACGGTGCGCAACGCCGGGCGCTATGACGGTATGCTCGGCGTCCTGACGGCGATCGAGGTGGTGGACAGCCTGCATCGACAGGGGCGTAGGCTGAAAAAGGCGATCGAGATTGTCGGCTTTTGCGATGAAGAAGGGACGCGTTTCGGTATTACGCTGCTCGGCAGCCGCGGGCTGACCGGCACCTGGCCCGAGAGCTGGCTGGCGCAGACCGATGCCGATGGCGTCAGCGTGGCGCAGGCGATGGTGCTGGCCGGGCTGGATCCGGCGCGCGTTCACCTGGCCGCCCGCAGCCAGGAGGAGATCGCCGCGTATCTGGAACTGCATATCGAGCAGGGGCCGTGCCTGGAGCAGGAAGGACTGGCCTTAGGCGTAGTGGAAGCGATTAACGGCGCGCGTCGTCTGAACTGCCGCTTTACCGGCGAGGCGGGACACGCCGGGACCGTGCCGATGAGCCATCGGAAAGATGCGCTGGCCGCCGCCGCCGAGTGGATGGTGCTGATAGAGACGCTGACCCGCGAACAGGGCGGAAACCTGGTCGCCACGGTGGGGACGCTGCGCTGCGCGCCCGGCGCGGTTAACGTCATTCCCGGCGAAGTCGCGCTGACCCTCGACATTCGCGGGCCGAAAGACCAGCCGCTGGATGCGCTGCTGGATACGCTGCTGACGGAGGCGCAGGCCATTGCCGCTCGTCGCCAGCTGCGGTTCAGCGCCGAAGAGTTTTACCGGATTGCCGCTACCGCCTGCGATAGCGGATTGCAGCAGGTATTGAGCGAGGCGGTGCAGGCGGTGCAGGGGCGTTCGCTAACGCTGCCGAGCGGCGCCGGGCATGACGCCATCGCCATTGCCGAACGCTGGCCGTCAGCGATGCTGTTTGTCCGCTGCAAAGGCGGCATCAGCCATCATCCCGCCGAGTCGGTCACCGCCGATGATGTGGCGCTGGCGATAGACGCCTATTCGCGCGCGGTGTCGGCGCTGGATGCCGGAAAGTAAGCGCCGGGCGGTCCGGCGCGGTACGGTCCCACACCGGTGGCGGTGGGGGACAGTTTTATTTTTTGCCGTTCGGTTTGAGCTGTTCGCCGGGTTTAAGGCGGAACAGCTCGTCATCGCGGGTGGAGTAGCGAACCGTCCCGTCAGCTATCCGATAAGCACCCTCCGTGAATCCCGCGCCGTTCAGGAACGGCGCCACCGCGTCCGGCGTATTGCGGAAGGCGGCTTCCAGGGCGAGAAGCGCATAGGGGGCGATACTATCGATACAGGCATATTCGGCCTCAGGGTTATCGACAAAAAAGCCGTTGATGCGCTGCTTGTTGATGATGTTAGCGCCGATACGATCCGCCAGCGTCAAATAGTCCTGCTGCCCGGTGGCCTGCCACAGGTCGATAAGCGCGAAAATCGCATACGGCTGATGATTCTCCGTTTGGTTATTCAGCCTGCGGTTCGCGCCGCCGGGTTCGCCAATATCGCCCAGTCCCTGGCCTTTGGCGATACCTCGCGCGACTTTCCAGATGGCACGATCCGGTTCAAGCGTCCAGGCGCGGGCATAGGAGAGAAGAAATTCATTTCCCGCCGGATAGGCTTTCAGCACCGTGCCTTTTTTCCCATAATAGCCATCGCGTTTTAACGCGTAGCCGGAGAGGTCCGTGCCGTTGGCCAGCAGAGGGCGGAAGGTATTGTTCTGCTCATCGTAAGCGTAGGTCGCGAAGGCCTTGAGGCCATCAAGGGTCCATTTTTTGAGATCGTCGCCGGCGGTGCCCAGCGATTTAGCCAGGGCAAGCTGCATCAGCGCATTTTCTGAGTAGAGGGTGCTGGTCCGGCCCTTCAGCAGCATATTGCCTTCCAGCGCATCGGGCCCCAGTTCGGGACCAAACTGACGCTGCGCGCGGTCGCCGTATTTCGAGTGCGTATCGCTATCATCGGTAGTGTCGGCGCGTTTTAGCGCTTGGGTAAACTGGTAGACGCCGAGCCCGGTCTTCTTATCGCGCGGCAGAACGTACTGTTCGGCCAGACGCTTCGCCCACGTCAGCGCGCCTGCGTCGCCATCGTATTTATAGAGCAGCGATGCGGAGTAGATAAGGTCGTTGCCGGCATTGAGAAAGCTCAGGCCTTTGGTGGCGAAAAACGGCGGCTGTTGGACAAAATCATTTTGCCAGAGCGCGCCCATCGCTTTGCCGTACTCCCCGTGACGGCTGGTTTCCAGCGTTTTCCAGTCGTAAACATGGGCATTCCAGAACGCTTTGATAAAGCGCGCGGTGGCCTTGTCATCGACGGCAAACATCATGTCGTAATAGGGGTACGCGTTCTTAAGTTCATGGACCATCTCCTTTTCGCTCGGGCCTTGAGGCTGCAGCGTTTTCAAATCAACAAAGCGATGGCCTCCCCACAGCAGCAGCCCGCTGGCGTCCTGATAGTGGTCAAAGTAGTAGCGAATATTCTCCGCGACCCGCTGCTTATATTTTGCTTCGCCGGTCAGGTTGCTTAACCCTACCAGCACCCGCATTAAATTTTGCTGGGCGGAGAAGTTCGACAGCACGGTAACTTTACCGTCCGGAAAAACCCATTCCATTTGCTTGCCGGTGCGAGGATCCACGCCGTTTGCCAGCAGAGGAGAGTGATGGCCGTACCGATCTCCCGCTTTATCCAGCACGACCTCGGCGAACTGCTTTACGCTGCTCAGACGCGCGTTCTCCTGGGCGCCAGCACTCAGGGAAAAGAGACTCAGAGCGCCCAATGCCAGGGTGATTTTTGCAATCTTCATTATTTTCCTCTTAATGAAAATAAGGGTTTAATGAAACCCTTATTTATTTTTATCTGGCTGACAGGAAGTTATCAGAAGGAGTATTTCACGCCAACGCGATAACGCGTCTGGCGTTCATCGGTGGCTTTACTGCCGGAAACATTCGCTATTGCCATATAAGGCGACCAGTTTTTATCAAATTTATAGGTCAGCTTAAAATCATGGGTCCAGTCGTAGCTTTCGTTATCCGCTAAAATAACCCCTGCGGAGTTGGCTTTTTTATAGTCCAGTTCATAATCCAGCTGATAATCTTTGAGGAATTTCCAGGAAATAACGCTGGTCAGGTTATAACCGTTCTCCGAGGTGTCTTTAGACGTGCCGATATTGCCTGAATTGCGCTTGTAGTAAGGGCGGTAACGCAGTGAGGCGCTGAGGTCATCTGTCAGGTTGGCTTTGCCGCGCAGATAAGGGCGGTAGCTATTTGAAGACGAGCTGGTATCCAGAGAGAAGCCAGGCTCAATCTGAAAGGTTTTATTTATTTTATGCACATAGCTCGCCACCACTTCGGTGCCGTTACTAACGGTTTCATCATAGGCTTTATTTTTATCCTGCGAACCTTTCCATTTCCCTTCCAGCGACAAGCCAAAACCATTAGCAAAACGGTGAGACATCAACAGTCTGTCTTTATGATTATTGCCGGCTTTGTCATTGGTTTCATGACGGTAATCAAAGGTCACCGCGTGGGCAGCAATACTGATAAAAGGAATCGTGACTAATAATAATGAGCGAAACATAGAGTGCCTCTACTTTTTATATTTTCCAAAGGTACAAGAAATTACCTGCCGTAAAGCAGGCAGAACGATACACATTAAATTATTAGAGGGTGGTGTGGTGCCGGGTGCCTCCCGGTGAATCAGGCGCTGACTTCCTGATTCGTCAATAAAAACGAAACGTAGATGAGGGTATTCCTCGATTCAGCTTGACCCCGCCGCTTAGGGGGATTCACCACACATTATTCTTTATTCCCTGTTGATGGCTAATTCGCACTGCTTGTAATTTTATTGAAAATAACTTTTACACAAAATGAAATGATGTTTTGAGATCGAGATCTGAATATTAAAAAGAGAGGGTAAATATTTTTTATGTTATTTATAAAGATAATCCTAATTCTATATTTTCCATATGTATCATAGTGTTATGTATTTGTTTCTTGTTTTTTGACGCCGTTTTATGCGTGAATTTAAGCTTTTCTTTGAATTGGCAGTAATCGTATTCCTATATTTTAAAGCGCTCAATTTGTTAAAACTTAAAAAATACTCCGTCGGTTTCAATGGTTAAACTGAAGCCCATGCTTCCGATTCCTTTAACCTAAACGAAAGCTAAACGGAAAAGATTGCGCTATTGATCTGCCAGACTGACGACATAACACTCTCAGAAAAGCATCCATATGGAAGGATAATAAAAGACAGTAACCTCGGGACTTCAAGATGACTATTCATGGAAAGGATCGTGTATTTATTTCTGGCGTAGAGACTCTATTGCAGGAGCTGAACGATGGCGCGGATGCAGGGTTAAGCAACTGCGTGTATGTCACCTGCGGGATGGATATCCAGGAGATATACGCTTTGTTCTTTCGCCATCCGCCGGAGCACTACGCCATCTTCATCACCTCTGAGCGCCATTTTGAGGCTATCAACCGGCTGTTTCCGGGCCTGCTAAAGCTCTGTTTGTCAGAGAGGTTGACGGTCGAAGAGCTGCGTCAGGCGTTAAAAGTGATGGGCCTGTTTTCGGCCCAGAACCAAAGCATTGCTTATCTGCCCGATACATTTAATTTTACCCACGCCGAGCAACAGATCATGAGGCTCAGTTTACGCGGCCATTCTCTGGATGATATTGCCCGTATCCGCGGGGTCAGTCCGTCCACGGTCAGCGTCCAGCGTACCCGGCTGATGAAGCGTATGGGGACCAACAGCCTGCAGGAGCTATGCTCGCTGTATGCGGCTATGCGTACCCAGCGACCACCGCTGTCCGGCTAAGCTTTATCACTAACAAATACGCGCGTCCGCGGATAAAAACGAAAGGTCGTATCTGCAGCTCGCCGCCGGCATCGGCTTTGAAAAAAAGCTGGTCAACGCTGCCTGAATAGACGCCAGGCGTGGAATCGGGCTAAATTTATTATATCATGCCGATCCTATGTACTAGTTTGGAGGTTCAAATAATGACGTTTTCCACCCTTGCCGATGTCAGAAGCCAGATCGATTCGATTGATAGCGAATTGGTTAGCCTGATTGCTCAGCGCGCTACGTGTGTTCAAGCCGCCGCCGCATTTAAAACAGACCACTCAGCCGTACGCGCGCCAGAACGCGTGCAGCAGGTTATTGATCGGGTTCGCGAAAAAGCGGCTGCGGCAGGGTTGCCCGAAGTGATTATTGAGAAAGTATATCGGTCCATGATAGATGCCTTTATTGAGTATGAGCTTGAGCAGCATAATCAGCGACAGCGGCAAAAAAGGTAACGGATTATCGCGACGCAGGCCGGATATACCCGGAGGTGGCGCACACCTGCCCGGGCTATCCGACCCCGTGCAATACCCAAAGCGTTGCTGTTACGGGATTCAGTACGCGGTAAGTTTTTTCCGGGTTGAATCAGACTGGCCGCAAAAAGAAAGTTGTGGGTGTTTTGCCATTTCCACTGGCTAGTCGTTGATGAGGGACTGGTTTTTGATTATCGGCAATGAGCATTATGTCGTTACCTTCGCATTCCAGCACCAGATAAATATGATCGTAACCGTGGTGCGCTACGGGACCGCAGGTGGAACCGACATCGCCGGGCTGTTGATCACCCACAGAAATGACTTTCCATTGTCGTTTATCACGAAGATAGTTACCCAAAGCTAATGCCTGCGTAATATCGGGAACGGCAATCCCTCCGGCCTGTAACAGGTTAGCCAGGTTCAGGGCGCAACCATCATGCGGCCACTGCTCATGGGCTAATTTGAAAAGCTCAATCGCAGCGATGGCCTGAACTTTTTCATAACGATCCGGCGTTGTGGCAATATTGACTACGTCGAGCATTTTTTCTTTGTCGCTCAGCGGCGTGATGCTATCGGCAAACATCACAGGAGGCGTATGTAGCGTAACAAATGTCTGGAATTCTTCCACGGCATCGCGTCGCACGTGAGAGATAACCATCGCGGGGTTTACGATGGTACCGCACCAGCTGGTGCTGAAACGCAACAGTCGGGCACAATACTCTATCGCCAGCGGGTGATCTGTTTTCATTTTTGTAATGAATTTTTCAGCTGTATCAATGCCATGCTGTTTAGCAAAACTCAGGAGTTCCGCCTTTCCATTGCCGATGCTGTCAAATGACACCTGAAACGCCCCGGTTTCCTCGCTTTCCATGTGAGCCATTGAATGCGCGTTTTCGGAATCAACGCCGGCATCCCAGCGCCAGTCTGATTCAAACCCCGCCTGAACGCGAAGCACTTCACACATGACGGCTTTACGGTGTAAAAGGCTGGTGTAAGGCCCGAGAGCCCCTTTCATTACGGCATAGATATCATGAAGCTTATTTTCAGCAAAAACCTCATCAGGTAAAGCATTTAAAGTATCGACTAACTGTTCTAAAAACGCTATCGGTGGGCGACCATGCTGCGTGCTGACAGGATAGCGAGTCGCGATGAATATACGCTTGTTGATAGTATCCATAAAACTCTCCTTCATGACGGTGACGAATGTTGAGATAGTGTCTTAGGTCTATTTACTCGAGGTTAAGCCCTGAAAGAGAGAAGAGACTTTATTTACCAGGTAAGGCGCAAATAATGTCATTCCGGCTATCAGGAATTTAATGATTTCATTCAGGGCGTCAGGGTTGGATATTTTTCCATTGCGGCCAAAGTCAAGTAGCAATAACGAGCCGAAGCCAATATACATAAACAAAATAACCAGCATGCCGATTAGCGCAATGAGCCGGCTCGAACTGGCTTTCATTTCTTTGACCAGCCGCGGCCTGCCTGCATCGTCATAAAGAGGCTTCTTTGTCACGGTATCAGTGCCGTCCCTGGTGGCTTTAACCTCTTCGGTAGCGGATAATTCAACATCTTCAGAAAGCGCATCGGCTAAAGACCACGCTTTAGGAAGTGAATTGCGGATGACTAAAATAGAAAGCAAGGTACCAAAGATAACGATGAAAAACACAAGGTAAATTAAATATTTGTTGATATGTTCACCGCAGGACTGCTGAGCCTGACAGGAGGCTTCATTAGCGTGAGCGGTGGCGGAAATAAAAAATAAAACAATTACTGATGCGTGTGTTTTTAGTAAAAACATAAATGCGCTCCTCGCCAGGATAAAATTATTTTATGTCTGGCATGTGAAGATAAACTAATATACGCAGGTATTTCTATTTACAACAAGGGGTCATCTTATACCCACGGGGTTATACTGACACGCGTCCCCGCAGATAAGGTTCAGTATAGTGGTGGTCATGGCATCCACATTCATTCAAATGAATGAGTGGGTAAAATAAATTAGCTATGAATAGCCCTGATAATGAGCAGCAGCTCGGATTGATTACGGGTATGCGTTTTCCGGTACAGCGCACTAAGGTGGGTTCTGACGGTGGTGATGGAGACGCCGAGATGCAGGGCGCATTCATCCGGGGTCATCCCTCTGACCAGCAGTTCTGCTACCGCATTCTCGGCGGGTTTGACATTAAAGAGCTCCATGAATGCGCTGCCGGTGAGGAAAGGCTCGGGGATGATAATGCAAGCCGCACCGGGAATGCTGGGGGACGGGATGACCAGGATCGGTTTTGCTTGCCGCCCGGCGGTGTAGCATAATCCTGCCCGGGGGCGCGCCTCCGTCCGGGTGGCCTGTTCAATGGCATGCCGCAGTTTTTTGCTGTCTGTGTTCAGGCTTAGCGTGTCAGCGCCGACAGACCAGATCGCGCTATGGCTCGCGCGGTGGTAATTTTCGGCCCGGGTGTTGGCGTAAAGGATTTTACCGGCATGACCCACAAGCCAGACCGGGTAAATACCGTTGTCCATGACGGCACCCTGATATTTAATCGTGTCACGAAGGTGTTCAAATCTGGCATGAAGCTGGCTGGCGGTAATTAACGCGGGGATGAGGCGCCGGAACAGGTCAAATTGCGTGGGCTGTGGATAGGCCGCTTCATTAGCCGTCATCAGCGATAAATAAGTGGCATAACCGTTGACGGTACCTAGTTTGACGCTGGTAAGATAATTTAAATCATTAGGGTGATGAAATTCATTATAATAAATACTATTAGCAATAAATTTATCTCCTAAAAACTCCCTGTCTCTGTACATCTGCCCTACAGGCAACCCCGTCAATATTTTTTCGGCAGGATCGATTGCCAGAAAAACATCCCGGTAGGCCGTAAAGACTTTTTCATCAAAAAGTAATGAATCCGTCATAAGATGCGCATTACCTTTGTCATAATAAAGCAATGCCGCGTACTGATGTCCTGTCAGTAACGACAGTTTCTGCAGCGCGGGTTTCCAGAATTGAGAATCCAGCGTAGCCAACAGAATAGTCTCCAGAATTTCTATATATAATAGTTCCGGATCAATGGCCATAACGACACCTTATATTTATCGCTTAACCCGCAGGGCATGACTGATGAGGCTGGTGCTATTAGCATAGTCCTGGGAGATAAATGATGGCAATCCCCGCTCAGCCAGTTGGTAGGGAAATGCGCAAAGGGCGCTGAATTCCTTATTTTGCGGCGGACTTCCTGCGGTTTATGAAATTTCTCCCTGATCCTGGCGTGGTTTTGATGAATATTCTCCCACCGCCTGTTGATTTAAACCTGTACTTTTAGACTACCGCTTTTGCGCGAACCCGCTTCGATAACAATTTCATCTAATACGCAACGCGGGATAAGTGGAAATCCGCTCCCTGTCGCCCGCCCGTGCGCCTTTACAGTTCGCGCAAACGCTTTCCGCTGTTATGCTAACGCCCTGGCAAGCCGCGCTGTAAAGAGACCTGACCATGGCCGAACGCGAAAAAAACATCCATATTCAACCCTCGTCTTCTATTTCCCGAACCCATATCTTTCCGGCGCTGCTGGCGATCGCCGCCGTATCGGGTCTGTGCGCGTTCGTCTCGCCGCCGCTGGGACCGTGGCGCGTGATTTTGTCTAATCCCGGTATGTATATCGATCTTCTGGCGCTGCTTTTTCTGCTGTTTATGCTCTGGAGCTCAACCAAGGTGCGCATGAACCACGTGGCGGTCAACTGGGTACGCTACGGGCTGCTGCTATGGATTGCCGGAGGCACGTTCGATCTGATGGACGAAATCTTCCGCCAGCCGCGCTGGATGGGATACTACTGTGAAGATCTGCTGCGTCTGACCGGCATGCTGCTGAGCGCGGTCGGGGTCTACAAAATCATTGAGCGCATCAATCTCCTGTACGTCGACGCGCGTTCTCAATCGCTTAAGGATGAGCTGACCCAGTTGCCAAACCGCCGCTTCTTTATCGATACCGTCCGCGAAAAGGCGGGGAATACGCAGGCGCTGATGATTGTTGATATCGACTACTTTAAGAAAATTAATGACACCTACGGTCATCTGGTGGGGGACGAAGTGCTGTTTGCCCTCGGCAAACAGCTGGCGAAACTCACCAGCGATAAGGTACTGCCGTCGAGGATTGGCGGCGAAGAGTTTGCCATTATCGTTGATGGCCTGTCGGCGCAGGAAGTGGATGAACTGGCGCAGTCTATTCTGCAAAACGCCCGGGCAATCCTGATCAACCACGACAACCCGCTGTCGATTAGCATTGGCGTTGGCCTGCGGCATAAAGACGAGCCGCAGAATCAGTTTATTAAAAAGGTCGATGACGCGCTCTATAAGGCAAAAAATAACGGCCGCGGGCGAGTGGAATGGGCCGTGTGAACTATCCCTGCTGCGCGCTGCGGCAGTGGCGGCGATATTCGGACGGCGAGCGCTCGGTATAGCGTTTAAACACCCGGCAGAAATAGTTGCTGTCGACAAACCCGCAGTTGTGGGCGATCTCTTTGACCTTAAGGTCGTAGCCGCGGAGTAGTTTTTTCGCCTTTTCCAGGCGGACGCTGGTGAGAAACTCGTTAAAACCGACGGAGCCGGATTTCTGGAATATATGCGAAAGATAGTTGGGCGTAATGTGAAAGCGTTTCGCCACCGACTCGCGGGTCAGCGGCTGGCTGAGATGCTCTTCGAGATAATCCTGTACCGCCAGAAACAGATCGCGGCTGCGGCTGACGCGCATCTCCAGCCCGACCAGCTGCTCAAGGCAGTGGCTTAACAGCGCAGAGACGACCAGCCGGGCGGTCACCGGGTCCGGCTGCAGGCAGATTTCATTGAGCGACAGCAGCAGGTAGGAGCCCACGCGCGGCCCCAGGCGGGCGACGTTCTGCTTTTCCGTGCGCAGCTGCCTGCCGTCCCAGTGCTGAACACAAAACCCCAGCTTCTGGCGGCCAAACAGAATGCTTAACGTTGATGCCGGCGCGGTCCATTCCGGCAGCGTCCATTTACCCGCCTGAACGTAGAGTACCTGCGAGGCGGAGAGCATCGTCTCCGACAGCGGCAGCCCGCTCTCCTTAAGCTCACCCTCGAGCACAATTTCCAGCCGTGGAAAGGGCACCTTAAACGCCAGCGCGGGCTCGGAGATATCCGGGTCGGGGAACCTGACGTGCAGATTATCTTTCTGATTTACTAAACGATTTAAAATATCCGCCAGATCGTCAATCATTCCGTACGCCTTAGAAGAGAGCAATTATCCTGTTGATTATAATCTATTTTATCTGCACAGGTTTGTTCTGTATCAGGCGACTTCGCGAATGATGGCCCTGCAGGAAGGGGGAAAAGCTGGATTTTGATGGCCATCACACTTTTTTCTGCCGCGTACGCTTGTCCAGTTTTTCGTAGTTTTGGCCTCATGTATTCCCGCCCGCCGCAGATTAGAGTTTGTTTTGTGTTATCGATAAGTTAAGGAATATAAATATGGAACAACAATCTGCGGTTTATCTGGATGCGCTGGGGGCGAACGTTGCGCTGAGCCCGACAATGAAACAGGAGCTGGATACCCTGGGCTACACCGTCGTGCATAACGTGGCGGACGCGGAGTGGCTGGCGGCGATGCGCGCGCTTATCGACGCCATCGTCGAGAGAGAGGGCGATAATCTGGCGATGGAGCACCACCAGGAAGCGACGGCAACCCGCATCGCCAACCTGATTAACAAAGGCGCGATTTGGGAAAAGGTCTGGTCCCACCCGCTGATTCTCTCCGCCTGTCGGCATGTTTTTCAGGGCGATTTTAAAGTCTCCAGCCTGAACGCGCGGGAAGCGTTGTTTAACGGCGGCCATCAGCCGCTGCATGCGGACTGGAAAAAGCCGCGTCCCGATTTTCCGAAAGTGCATCTGGTGAATACCATTTGGGCCATTGATGACCTGAGCGCGGAAAACGGCGCGCCGCGCATTATTCCCGGTACCCATCTTCGCCCGGAGCTGCCGGAAGAGGTGCTGGCCGATCCGGAGCTGGCGCATCCTGATGAGGTGGTGTTCGCCGCGCCGGCGGGCAGCGTGATGATTTATAACGCCCACGCCTGGCACGGCGGGACGCGCAACCGCGTCGGCAGCAGAAGGCGCGTGCTGCACGGTTTATATATCGACAGGGCGGATACCGCACAGCAGGATCAGCAGCGCTGGCTGACGCCGGAAACCGCCAGCCGCCTGACGCCCGCGCAGAAATGGCTGCTGGCCGTGGAGTAAGAATCGCGTGGAATTGTAGCCCCGGTAAGCGCAGCGTGACCGGGGAAAACCTGAAACTGCCGAAGTGTTATTTCCCCGGGCCGCGGCGCAAGCGCCTTGCCCGGGCTACAAAATCACAGGTGCGCTCACGGGATCTCAATATACACCACCGGTTTTTTCATAATGCATTTCACCGCCTCGACAATCTGCTGCGGCTGCAGCAGAAAGGTTTTAATGCTGGTCTTAATGGTGCGGATGCCGTGAAAACGTTGGGCATCGTCAATTTCAATATCCGTCACCAGCAGAACGACATCGACGTGGGCAATATCCTCAGCGGTGATTTTGTTCTCCACCCCCAACGCGCCCTGGGTTTCTATTTTGATATTCCATTTCTCCTGGTGGCCGACTTTTTCCAGCCGCTCGGCCGCCATATAGGTGTGAGCGACGCCGCTGACGCAGGCCGTGACGGCAACGATAGTGAAATCCATAGCATCCTCCAGGCGTTATCCGCCGACGGTCACGCTAAAACCGGCCCGTTCGGCCAGCGTCTTGAATGGTTGAATCTCAGATTCCGCGGGCGCTTTAATCATCGACATCGACCATGTTTTTCCCAGTAAGTGATATTTGGGTTCGCCGTACTGATGGAACGGCAGAAGATGAATTTCGGGCAGCTTAAAGGGGGCCAAAAACGCCAGAATCTGGCGGAAATTCTCTTCGTTAAGCGTGAACCCCGGAATCAGCGGCACCCGGGGGATCACGTGAATATGCGCGTCCACCAGACGGGCGAAGTTATCCAGCACCCGCGGCATATTCATCCGCAGCTGCTCGCGGGCCAGCGCTTCATCCATGATTTTCAGAACGAACAGCACTTCGTCGCACGCCTGCGCCAGCGGAAAAAAACGGCTGAAGGCGCTATCGCCCGCCGTTTCAATCGCCGTTCTCACTCCCCATTCGCGCAGGCGGCGCAGAAAACGCGCGGCAAACTCGGCCTGCATCAGCACCTCGCCGCCCGACAGGGTGACGCCGCCGCCGGAGGCGCGGAAGAAGACCTCATCCTTCAGCACCTCTTTAAGCAGATTATCCAGGGTGACGTCGCGGCCAATCTGCTCCCACGCGCCGGAGGGGCACTCGACCACGTCCTGCTGGCAGCGGGAACAGCGCAGGCACTTGCTCTCACGGCGTACGGTCTGAATTTTCGGCGAGATCGATTCCGGATTGGCGCACCACGGGCAGGTGTGCGGGCAGCCTTTAAAAAACACGACGGTGCGGATCCCCTGACCGTCATTCAAAGAGTAGCGCTGGATGTTAAAAATGCGCGCCTTATCGGCGCGCGTTTCCATCACCTCACAGCTGATGCGCGGTGCGGCGGATAATGTCATCCTGAATCTCCTGCGACAGCTCGACAAAAAAGGCACTATAGCCGGCGACGCGCACCACCAGACCGGCGAAGTCCTGCGGCCGCTGCTGGGCTTCGCGCAGGGTGTCGGCGTTGACCACGTTGAACTGAATATGCTGTAGCTTCAGCTTGGTGAAGGCCTGCAGAAAGTCGGCCAGCTTGTTGAGGCCGCTGTCGCCGGCAAGGGTCGCCGGGGTGAATTTGACGTTCAGCAGCGTCCCGTTGGAGAGCAGAAAGTTATCCAGCTTGCTGACCGACTTGAGCACCGCGGTCGGCCCCTGCACGTCCTGGCCGAGCATCGGTGACAGCCCGCCGTCCGCCAGCTGCTCCCCGGCCAGGCGTCCGTCCGGCGTCGCGCCAACCACCGACCCCAGCGGCACGTGGGCGGAGACGGTATAGGAGCCCGGCGTGAAATGACCGCCGCGCGGGTTCTGATACCGCTCAACCTCTTTGCAGTAGAAGCGCAGCAGATCGGCGCTGATGTTGTCCACTTCGTCGATATCGTTGCCGTATTTCTCGAAGCGGTTGATCAGGCGCGCGCGGATCTTTTCGCCTTCCGGCGTCTGGAAGTTGGCTTTCAGCACCGCGATCAGCTCGGCGAAGCTCAGGCGTTTTTGCTCAAACACCATCCCTTTGAGCGCGTGCAGCGAGTCGCTGAGGTTGGCGATGCCGATACCCTGCACCCCAGAGAAGTTATAGCGCGCGCCGCCTTCGGTAATATCCTGGCCGTGCTGCACGCAGTCTTCAATAAAGGAAGAGAGCAGGGGCACCGGCGCCCAGTCGCGGTGGCCGATATCGCAAATATTGCTGCCTTCGACCATCAGCTTAATGTAATAGCGAATCTTGTCGCGGATTTGATTAATCAACCCATCCCAGGTGATATCAGGATTGCTTTCGTTTTCCAGCATCACGATTTCCATCACCTTCAGCAGGTTAAACATGGCGATATCGTGCAGGCCGTAGGTGCGCCCCGGGATCGACAGCTCAACGCAGCCGACCACCGAATAATCCCGCGCGTCTTCCAGCGAGACGCCGCGGTTGAGAAACGCCGGGATCACCACTTCATCATTAAAGATTTGCGGAATGCCGGTGCCGAGGCGAATGGTTTCGGCGGTTTTGCGCAGGAACGGACGGTCGATCAGCTCGTTGACCCGCACGCCGAGGTTCGGCTGCGGCAGGCGCACGTTCTGGTAGGCGTCGAGGGATAAAAACGACAGGATATTGACCGCGCTGCGTCCGGTCTCGGTCAGGCCGCCGAGCAGGGCGGTATAGCCGGTCGGGAAGCCCGCGAAGTAGCGCGCGCTGCTGGTGGAGCGCAGCAGGACGATATCGTTGCACTTCACCCACAGCGACTCCAGCAGCTCCTGAAGAAACTGCGGATCCTGGCCGCGATTCAACGACGCCTGATAGTACGGCAGCATGTACTGGTCAAAGCGCCCCAGCGAAATGGAGCTGGCGTTGGATTCATACTGCAAAATGATGTTCATATACCAGAACAGCTGGCAGGCCTGCCAGAAGTCTTCCGGGCGGTGCAGCGCGTTATGGCGCGAAATTTCGCCGATGGTTTCCAGCTCTTTGCGCCGCTGCGGGTCAACGCAGCCGGCGGCCATCTCATCGGCCAGCGCCGCATAGCGCAGAATATGGCGCTGGGAGGCTTCCAGCAGGATCAGCACCGCCTGATAAAAACTGTTCTGCGGGTGCTGCTTATTCAACGCCTTAAGCTCCGCCACCAGCGCGGCGAGGCCGTTTTCCAGCAGGCGGGGGTAGTCGATAATGATATGCCCCTGGCCTTTATCGGTCTGGTTAACGCTAAAAATCTGCGTGCTGACGGCGGTCTTCACTTCATCGGTCATCTGGCTGTTGATGAAGTCCTTCATCGAGCGATTTTCCCAGTAGGGGAACAGCTCTTCGCGGTAGATGCGCTTATCTTCTTCGCTAATATTGAAGCGGTCCTGCGGGCGGGTCGGGAACTGGTCCAGCTCCTTAAGCAGCCAGTAGGGGTCCATTTCCGGGGACATAATCCCGGCGCGCGGCTTGATCGTGCGGTTACCGGCAATCAGTTCATCATCACGAATCGAAATCTGCACATGGTCGAGAACCCATGCGGTCGCTTTCGCCCGGCGGATCATCACCGGCTCTCCCTCGGTCTGTTTATGGCTGGCGGTGTAGAGCAGGGCCCGCTCGAGGGAGATTTCGCGCGGGTTGGCGAACAGACGGTCTTTTAAGCGTTGAGTGCGATTAGTCATGACAAACTCCATGTTATTTTGCGGGGCGCAGGTCGCGCCCCGTGCTTTCGGTCAGGCATTCTGTGAAAGGTGGCTGTCGATTTTGTTCATAATGGCTTCGGCGCGCTTCACGGCATCGCTGATATTGACGCGCACGATGGTTTTACCGGCAAAACGCTCTTCGAACTTAATGCCGATATCTTTAGTCAGGATCACCATATCGGCGCTGGCGACGTCTTCCGCCGTCAGTTCATTCTCAATACCGATGGAGCCCTGAGTCTCGACTTTGACCTGCCAGCCTTTGGCTTTAGCGGCGCTCTCCAGCGACTCGGCGGCCATATAGGTGTGGGCGACGCCAGATGGGCAAGCGGTAACGGCGATAATTTTGGTCATACAATATTCCTTCCACTGTTTCAGTTAATTTCGAAATCAAGATCCATCTCGTCATCGGCTTTGGCGTCTGACGTTTTCTTTTTCGCAAGGGCTTTGAGCAGGATGACGCAGGCGGCGCTGACGATGGCGCCCACCGCCAGACCGGCAATAAATCCGCCTTTACCTTCAACCACCGGCAGCACGATCAGCCCGCCCCAGCCGGCGTAGCACTGGGCGCCGAGCAGCGCGGCGGTGACGCAGCCGGCGGCTGCGCCGATCATGTTGGCCGGGATAACGCGCAGCGGGTCGGCGGCGGCGAAGGGAATCGCCCCTTCGGTGACGCCAACGCACCCCATCACCAGCGCGGCTTTACCGGTTTCTCGCTCTTCAGCGGAGAAGTATTTGCGCCCAATCAGCGTTGCCAGGCCCATGCCCAGCGGCGGCACGGCGATGCCGACGGCGGCGATAGCGACCACGCTGTAAACGCCCTGCGAGACGCAAATCAGCATGAAGGCGTAGGCGACTTTATTCACCGGACCGCCCATGTCGAAGGCCAGCATCAGACCCATAATGATGGCGAGAATCACGATGCTGCCTTCGCGCATGCCCTGCAGCCAGCCGGTCAGACTGGCGGTCAGCGCGCCAATCGGCTCGCCGAGACCCCACATCATGATCCCGGCGGTTATAAAGGTGCCGATAATCGGGATAACGAAGATGGGCATCACCGAGCGCAGCACTTTGTGCACCGGGATCTTCTTCAGGTAGTAGACCACCAGCCCGCCGATGATCCCGGCAATCAGCGCGCCGAAGAAGCCGGCGCCGAAGCTGTTGCCGACCCAGGCGCCGATGGCGCAGGGGGCCAGCGCCGCGCGGTCGGAGATGGAGTAGCCGATATAGGCTGCCAGAAACGGCACCATCAGCGTCAGCCCGGCCACGCCGATATCAAACAGTTTTTTCAGGTTAGGGTCGGTGGCGGCATCGGGCACCGCGCCCTTGCCGTACAACATGACGGAGACTGCCAGCAAGATCCCACCGGACACGACAAACGGGATCATATGTGACACCCCGGTCATGAGGTGCTGGCGTGTATTTTTTAATATTTGCACCAGTTCATTCATTGTTTTTCTCCTGAGCGCTGCGTGGCCCGTGACTGAGTTGATGTCTCAACCTTAGAAAAAGGGCGGCGCATAAAATAGTAGAGGAAAAGTGCATTTACTGGATATTTGTAAGACGAGAAGAAAATTGCGATCCACCTCAAATCTTAGTTCTGGCGGGTTTTTGACGCCGTTAATAGGGCGATTTGTGACCACGAGCATAAAAAAGAGTCTGGCATACAATTATCCAGTAATTACCACTTTTATCACGTAGTGGCGGGCGGCTTCTTTCTTTACCTTTTGGCTAATACGCATTATTCAGGAGGAAGGCGATGGCTCTGGTAATTGAATTCATATGTGATTTGCCCAACGGCGTACATGCGCGCCCGGCAAGCCTGGTCGAAACGCTGTGCAATACTTTTTCGTCTTCGGTCGAATGGTTAAATATCCGCACGGAAGGGCGCGGGAACGCGAAAAGCGCGCTGGCGATTATCGGCACCAATACCTTGAAGGGGGACCGCTGTGAGCTGATCGTCAGCGGAGAGGACGAAGAACAGGCGTTCGCCGCGCTATCGGCGTTTATCCGCGACGAATTTCCGCACTGCGATGCGCCGCTGCCGACGGCGGAGCAGATGGATGTTCAGCCGGTTCCTGAATCCCTCTCGCGCCTCAATCCCACGCTGTTTCACGCCTTACCGGTCTGCGCCGGCAGCGCGGGCGGCAGGCTCACCCATCTTAAGTCCCTCGATCTGCGCGATTTAGGCGCGCTACCGGCGGCGGGCGCCATCGAACAGGAGCAGGCGGCGCTGGATAAAGGGCTGACTCTGCTGGTGAAAAACATTGAGTTTCGCCTGCTGGATAACGACGGCACCGCCAGCGCGATCCTGGAAGCGCATCGCTCCCTGGCCACCGACGCCTCCCTGCGCCAGCACCTGCTGGACGGGCTGCTGAGCGGCCTGAGCTGCGCCGAAGCGGTGGTCGCTAGCGGTGAACATTTTTGCGCCCAGTTCAGCGCATCCGGCAACAGCTATTTGCAGGAGCGCGTGCTGGACGTCCGCGACGTCTGCTTCCAGCTGCTGCAGCATATCTACGGCGAAGCGCGCTTTCCGGCGCCGGGTAAGCTGACGGAAGAGGCCATCTGCCTCGCCGATGAACTCACTCCCAGCCAGTTCCTTGAGCTGGATAAAACCCTGCTTAAAGGCCTGCTGCTGCGCAGCGGCGGCACCACTTCACATACGGTGATCCTCGCGCGTTCGTTCAATATTCCCACTCTGGTAGGCGTCGATATGGAGGCGCTGCTGCCGTGGGTCGATCGGCGAGTGCAGATTGACGGTAACGCCGGGCTGGTGGTGGTCAATCCCGATCAAGCGGTGGCGCGCTACTATCAGCAGGAGGCCTGGGTGCAGGCGCAGATCCGTCGCCAGCAGCAGGCCTGGCTGGATAAAGAGGGGCGTACGGAAGACGGGATTCGTCTGGAAGTGGCGGCCAATATCGCCCATTCGGTAGAGGCGACGGCGGCCTTCAACAACGGCGCGCAGTCGGTAGGCCTGTTCCGCACCGAAATGCTCTATATGGACAGGCCCAGCGCGCCCTCGGAAAACGAGCTCTACAACATATTTTGCCAGGCGCTGGAGCCGGCCAACGGGCGCAGCATTATCATCCGCACTATGGATATCGGCGGCGACAAGCCGGTGGCCTACCTCAACATTCCGGCGGAGAACAACCCGTTTCTCGGCTACCGGGCGGTGCGTATTTACGCAGAGTATCAGGCGCTGTTCCGCACCCAGCTGCGGGCGATTTTGCGCGCCTCGGCGCACGGCGCGCTGAAAATCATGATCCCGATGATTTCCTCGATGGAGGAGATTCTGTGGGTGAAGGAGCAGTTGGCGGATGCCAAACAGTCGCTGCGCAGCGAACATATTCCGTTTGATGAGAAGATCCCGCTGGGCATTATGCTCGAAGTGCCGTCGGTGATGTTTATCATCGATCAGTGCTGCGAAGAGATTGATTTCTTTAGTATCGGCAGTAACGACCTGACCCAGTATCTGCTGGCGGTCGATCGCGATAATGCCAAGGTGACGCGCCACTACAACAGCCTTAACCCGGCCTTTTTGCGCGCGCTGGATTATGCGGTTCAGGCGGTGCATCGTCAGGGTAAATGGATCGGCCTGTGCGGCGAGCTGGGGGCCAAAGGCTCGGTGCTGCCGCTGCTGGTAGGGCTGGGGCTCGATGAGCTAAGCATGAGCGCGCCGTCGATCCCCGCGACCAAGGCGCGTCTGGCGCAGCTCGATAGCCGCGCCTGCCGTCAGTTGCTGAATCAGGCGATGCAGTGCCGTACTTCGCTGGAGGTCGAGCACCTGCTGGCCCAGTTCCGCATGACCCAGCAGGACGCGCCGCTGATTACCCCTCAGTGCATTACGCTGAACAGCGACTGGCGCAGTAAAGAGGAGGTGATTAAGGGTATGACCGACAATCTGCTGCTGGCCGGGCGCTGCCGCTACCCGCGTAAGCTGGAAGCCGATCTGTGGGCCCGCGAAGCGGTGTTCTCCACCGGGCTGGGCTTTAGCTTCGCCATTCCGCACAGTAAATCGGAGCATATCGAGCAGTCGACCATCAGCGTCGCCCGCCTGGCGCAGCCGGTAGCGTGGGGCGACGACGAGGCGCAGTTTGTGATTATGCTGACGCTGAACAAACATTCGGCGGGCGATCAGCATATGCGTATTTTCTCGCGGCTGGCGCGGCGCATTATGCATGCGGAGTTCCGGCAATCGCTGGTGACGGCGCAGAGCAGCGAGGCGATCGCGGCGCTGCTGCAGCGCGAGCTGGAGCTGTAGTTATCTCCCCGGTGGCGCTGCGCTTACCGGGGCTACGGGTTTCCAGCCGTCTGCCGGGCGACCTGGTGTGCGGCAATCGCCTGACAAATCGCTTCGCCCACCTGCTGGGTGGAGGCGGTGCCTTGCATATCCGGCGTCTTCGGTCCGCTGGCGATGGTTTGCTCAATCGCCGCCAGAATGCCGTCATGGGCGGCCTGATAGCGCGCGTCGCCGTTGCCGAGGAAGTCGAGCATCATCGCGCCGGCCCAGATGGTGGCAATCGGGTTGGCGATATTTTTGCCGTAGATATCCGGCGCGGAACCGTGCACCGCTTCAAACAGCGACGGGAAGGTGCGGTCCGGGTTGAGATTCGCCGACGGAGCAATGCCGATAGTGCCGGTACAGGCAGGACCGAGGTCGGAGAGAATATCGCCGAACAGGTTGGAGCCTACCACCACGTCAAAACGCTCCGGCTGCAGCACGAAGCGGGCGCACAGAATATCAATATGCTGTTTATCCCATTTCACCTCCGGGTATTCCTGCGCCATCGCTTCGACGCGCTGGTCCCAGAAGGGCATGCTGATGGCCAGACCGTTGGATTTGGTCGCCGACGTTAGCGTTCTGCGCGGGCGGCTTTGCGCTAATTCAAAAGCGTAGCGCAGAATGCGGTCAACGCCGCGGCGGGTAAATACCGACTCCTGAATCACCACTTCATGTTCGGTCCCCGGATTCACATGCCCGCCGAGGGCGGAGTATTCCCCTTCGGTATTCTCGCGCACCACGTAAAAATCGATATCGCCGGGCTGCTTACCCGCCAGCGGGCAGGGGACGCCGGGGAACAGGCGCACCGGACGCAGGTTGACGTACTGGTCAAATTCGCGGCGGAACTTTAGCAGCGAGCCCCACAGGGAGATGTGATCCGGCACGATATCCGGCCAGCCGACCGCGCCGAAGTAGATCGCATCGAACGTTTGCAGCTGTGCGCGCCAGTCGTCGGGCATCATGGCGCCGTGTTGCGCGTAATAGTCGCAGCTGGCCCACTCAAAGTGCTCGAAGCTTAACGCCAGCCCCCAGCGTTCGGCGGCGGCCTGCAGCACGCGGACGCCTTCCGGCAGCACTTCTTTACCGATGCCATCGCCGGGGATGGCGGCAATACGTAAGGTTTTATTCATCATTGTTCTCAGTTTCAGGTAAGGGAAATTGACTTCATCTCTATCCTATAATTGACTGATTCATAATTAATCCCGCCAACTGGTGAAACATAAAACACGAATCATGAATAATCTGCCGCTGCTGAACGATTTGCGCGTCTTTATGCTGGTTGCCCGCCGCGCCGGTTTTGCCGCCGCCGCTGAAGAGCTGGGGGTCTCTCCGGCTTTCGTCAGCAAGCGCGTGTCGCTGCTGGAGCAAACGCTCAACGTCCAGCTGCTGCACCGCACCACCCGACGCGTCGCTATCACCGAAGAGGGGGAGCGCATCTACGAATGGGGGCAGCGCATATTGCAGGATGTGGACCAGATGATGGACGAACTCTCCGACGCGCGGCAGGTGCCGCAGGGGACGCTGCGGATTATCAGCAGCTTTGGCTTTGGCCGGCGGGTAGTCGCGCCGGCGCTCTCCGAGCTGGCCCGTAGCTACCCGCAGCTGGAGATCCGTTTCGACGTCGCCGACCGGCTGGTGGATTTAGCCAATGAAGGCGTCGATCTGGATATTCGCGTCGGCGACGACATCGCTCCTAACCTGATTGCCCGCCAGCTTGCTACCAACCATCGAATTCTCTGTGCTTCGCCGGAATTTATCGCCCGTCACCCGGTGCCAAAGCAGCTTAGCGACCTTGCCGCCTTACCCTGCCTGGTGATCAAAGAGCGCGACCGGCCCTTTGGCGTCTGGCAGCTGCGCGATAAAGAGGGCGAGCACGCCATCAAGGTGACCGGGCCGCTGTCGTCAAACCACGGCGAAATCGTCCATCAGTGGTGCCTCGAGGGGCAGGGGATCGCGCTGCGCTCGTGGTGGGACGTCAGGGAAAATATCGCCAGCGGCAACCTGGTGCATCTGCTGCCGGAGTATTACCAGCCTGCCAATATTTGGGCGGTATACGTCTCGCGGCTGGCGACCTCGGCCAAAATTCGCACCACCGTGGAGTTTTTACGCCGCTACTTCCGCCAGCGCTTTCCGCAGCAGGACGACGAGGCAACATTGCCGACGGCAGGCGCCGTCGGCCGGGGGGATTAAACGCCGAGCCTGTCGCGCAGGCTGTAGTAGGCCGCGCCCATGGCGGTAAATGGAATGCGCAGGCTGCGCCCGCCGGGGAACGGATAGTGCGGTAGCTTCGCAAAGGCGTCGAAACGTTCGGCGTCGCCGCGCAGCAGCTCCGAAATCAGCCGTCCGGCGAGGTGGGTACAGGTGACGCCGTGGCCGCTGTAGCCTTGCATATAATAGATATTGTTATCGAGGCGGCCAAACTGCGGCATCCTTGAGAGGGTCAGCAGGAAGTTGCCGGTCCAGCGATAGTCGATTTTCACCCCCTGCAGCTGCGGGAAGGTTTTCAGCAGCTTCGGCATAATCAGCCGCTCAACGTCGTCCGGATCGCGCGCGCCGTACACCACGCCGCCGCCGTACAGCAGGCGGTTATCGGCGGTCAGACGGTAGTAATCCAGCAGGTAGTTACAATCCTCCACGCAGTAGTTTTTCGGGATCAGCGAGCGCGCCAGATCCTCAGCCAGCGGCGCGGTGGCGACCACCTGGGTGCCGCACGGCATGCTGCGTTTCGCCAGCTCCGGCTCGAGCTTATCGCCGAGATAGGCGTTACCGGCGACGATCACGTAGCGGGCGGTAACCTGCCCGCGTTCGGTGGTCACCACCGCCGGGCTGCTGTGCTGAATGCGGGTGACCGGTGATTGTTCGTAAACCCGACCGCCGTTCAGCCGAATGGCGTCCGCCTCGCCAATCGCCAGGTTCAGCGGATGAATATGGCCGCCGCTGTGGTCCAGCAGGGCGCCGGCGTAGCGGTCGCTGTCCACTTCGCGGCGAATGGCGCTGGCATCCAGCAGCTCCAGCTGGGTATTGCCGTAGCGCTCCCAGTTCGCCTTCTGCTCTTCCAGCGTCTCCAGCTGTTTATGGTTCAGCGCGACAAATAGCCCGCCGGGGCGATAGTCGCACTGGATTTGATAGCGCTGGATGCGCTCGCGAATAATGTCGCCGCCTTCAAACATCATGCTGCCGAGCATTTTTGCCGCGTCCGGACCGTAGGTTTTTTCGATAACGTCGATATCGCGGCTATAGGAGTTAACCAGCTGGCCGCCGTTACGCCCGCTGGCGCCGAAGCCGATGCGCGCGCCTTCCAGCAGCACCACATCGTAGCCCATTTCGGCCAGATGCAGCGCCGATGAGAGGCCGGTATAGCCGCCGCCGACGACGCAGACGTCGCAGCTGATTGATTCGTCCAGCGTCGGGAACGGCTCATAGCGGTTGGCGCTGGCGGCGTAATAGCTGGTGGTATGTTCGCTCATGATTAAGACTCCAGGGCAATCCAGATAGTTTTCAGTTCAGTGAATTTTTCCAGCGCGTGCAGGGACTTATCGCGTCCGTTGCCGCTCTGCTTGTAGCCGCCGAAGGGCACGGTCATATCGCCATCGTTGTAGTTGTTCACGAAGACGGAGCCGGCTTTCAGACGGCGGCTGACGCGGTGAGCGCGGGAGAGATCGCGGGTCCAGACTGCCGCGCCGAGGCCGTAGCGGCTATCGTTGGCCAGCGCCAGCGCCTGCTCCTCGTTTTTAAAGCGGGTCACCACCAGCACCGGGCCGAAGATCTCCTCCTGGCTGAGCGGGGAGGCGGGGTCGACGTCGACGAAGATGGTCGGGCCGACCGCCGCGGGCCACGGATTTTTGCGCCCGTCCAGCAGCAGCGTGCTGTGCGCTTCGCCGGCGCGAATAAAGCTGTGGACGCTATCGGCATGGGTGTTGTCGATCAGCATGCCCATAGTGGTATTCGGGTCGAGTGGATTGCCCGGCTGCCAGCCCTTTGCCTGCTCTTTCAGGAGATCGAGAAAGCGGTCGGCGATGCTCTCTTCCAGCAGCAGGCGGGTACCGGCGATACAGACCTGGCCCTGGTTGTAAAAAATACCGCCGGCGGTCGCGTTGACTGCTTTTTGTAGATCCGGGCAGTCGGCAAAGACGATATTGGCGCTTTTGCCGCCCGCCTCCAGCCAGACGCGTTTCATATTACTGTCGCCCGCGTCCTTCAGTAGTTGTTTAGCGGTGCGGGTGGAGCCGGTAAAGGTAATCACTTCGACGTCCGGATGCAGCGCCAGCGCCTGACCGGCTTCATGGCCGAAACCGCTCACCACGTTAAATACGCCGTCCGGCAGTCCGGCCTGTTTTGCTAAGCCCGCCAGACGTAGGGCGGTAAGCGGGGATTTTTCCGACGGCTTGAGCACCACGCTGTTGCCGGACGCCAGCGCCGGGCCAAGCTTCCAGCAGGCCAGCAGCAGCGGGAAATTCCACGGCACCACCGCCGCAATCACGCCAATCGGTTCGCGGACGATCATGGCCAGTTCGTTGCCGCCGGTGGGGGCGACTTCGCCGTAGACTTTATCGATAGCTTCGGCATACCAGCGGATCGCACGGGCGGCGCCGGGGATATCGTCGCGCAGGCTGTGGCGAATCGGCTTGCCGGTGTCGAGGGTTTCCAGCAGCGCCAGCTCTTCGCGATGGGCGTCCATCAGGTCGGCGAATTTTGTCAGCACCGCTTTGCGCTGGGCAGGAGACGCCTGCGACCAGTCGCCGCGATCGAAAACGCCGCGGGCGGCCTGGACCGCGCGATCGACGTCGGCCTTTTTGCCGCGCGCGACCTCGGCAAGGGTCTGCTGCGCTGCCGGGTCGATGGTGGCAAACACGCTATTATCGGCGGCGGCGCTGTATTCGCCGTTAATAAATAAGCGTGTCTCAATCGTCAGTTCGCGTGCTTTTTGTTGCCAGTAAGCCAGGTTGTGAAAATCCATCATGACTCCTTAATAACGTAATCGGGAAAAGATAAAAATTGGCTATTTCTGACCCTCAGGGCGCAGGGCGTCCCCGGGGTTGATTACCGTGTAAATTGCCCGTTAACGGGCGTGAATTATCCGGGGCCAGCGGAATACCTTTTTCCGCATTGCGCAAGGTGAACTAGCGTTTTCTTCGCGCCGCCGGAATGAATCTCCGGCGGCGCAGGCCTGAAGAAAGCCTGAGAAAACCTCAGGCTGAAAAATCAGAATGTGGTGGGAGTATGGGCGCTAATGATTCGGCAGATACCCGCCGAGGTGTTGCTGAAGCTATGCGGTATGCCGGTGTTAATGGCATAGCTTTGCCCAGCCACCAGGTGATACGCCTGACCGTTAATGGTCAGCACGACTTCACCCTCCAGTATGGTGCCTATCTCCTCACCCTGATGCTTGATCCTCTCCCCGGTTGTGGTTCCAGGCTGGTACGTTTCAAAAATCATCGCCAGCGTGCGGTTCGGATTGCCATTATGAACCAGCTTCATCGACACCCCCTGACTGCCGATTTCAATCAGATCGTCCTGATTGATAACCACCTGGGGTTCAGCCGGTTTTTCTGGTTCAGAAAAGAATTCCGAGAGCGACAGCCCGTAGACTTTCAGCAGCTTTTGCAGCGTACTGATGGCAGGACTGACTTTGTCCTGTTCTATGGTGCTGATGGCACTATGTGTTAACCCAGACAGTTCGGCGGCACGACGCTGTGAGAGACCCAGCTGTTGGCGGATCTCTGACAGACGTTTCCCTGGCGCCAGTCCGTCATCGCTCATATTTGCATTTCCTTAACGGTAGTGGTCAGAGTCGCTGTTTTTCGGCGACATAGTTCTGACAGGCGGTGATAAAACCCTCAAACAACATTCGCGACAGGGCGTATTCGCTACTGTTCCATTCAGGATGCCACTGCACGCCGAGGGCGAAAGGATGGTCGTTAACGCTGACCGCTTCCGCCAGCCCGTCCGGAGAACGCGCCTCCACGCGCAGCCGTGGACCCGTGGTTTTCGCTCCCTGTCCATGTAACGAGTTTACCCAAAACGTGTTGCAGCCCGGTATTAACTGAGAAAGTAATCCTCCTTCCTGAACCTGAACTTCATGCGAGGGCGCATATTGCTGCTCGACGGGAAGTTCGGGGTCCTCGCGGTGTTCAAGAAGCTCAGGCTGCTCGAACAGACGACGATACAGAGTCCCGCCGGTGGCGACAACCAGTTCCTGTAGTCCACGGCAGATGGCGAAAATGGGGATGCGCCTTTCGAGCGCGGCGTCGATCAGCGCCATGCTCAGAAGATCACGCCCGGGATCGGCGTCAGGCTCATCGCCGTTTTCACCATAGAGGTGCGGCTGTACGTTGCTCGGGCTGCCGGGCAGATAAATGCCATCCAGTTTTGGCAGTAGCGCGGAAAGCAGTTCCGGCTCCGCCAGCGCGTGCGGCAGGGCAATCGGCACGCCGCCGGCGTTAACAATCGCGTTCAGATACTTCTCTTGCAGAGTCTGGGTCTGGTGACCCTTAAGCCTGTTTCGACACATCACCACGCCAATAACTGGCTTGTACATTATATTTTCCATGATCGCCCTCACAAAGTGGACTAAATTATGACCGGATTAGCGGGTAAAACGGCCATTTCGTTCAATATTTTCTCAATCTAGCAGTGGATATAGCCCTTTGCAAACTTAATTTAACATTTGACAAACAATTTGTTTGCATACACATTCGAAGAGTGGACATTATATTTAACAGTGCCATTCAGGGTCCGAAACTAAAACAACGGCGGTGAATCATGGAAACCAATATCGTAGAAGTTGAGAATTTTGTTCAGCAGTCGGAAGAGAGACGGGTCAGCGCGTTCACCTGGGAAGTGAAGCGCTACCTCGAGCGTTACCCCAATACGCAATACGTAGATGTACTGTTAACCGACCTGAACGGCTGCTTCCGCGGTAAGCGGATCCCGGTGTCCGGCTTGAGCAAACTGGAGAAGGGCTGCTATTTCCCGGCTTCGGTGTTCGCGATGGACATTCTCGGCAACGTGGTGGAAGAGGCGGGACTCGGCCAGGAGATGGGCGAACCGGATCGCACCTGCGTACCGGTGCTGGGAACCTTAACGCCGTCAGCGGCGGACCCGGAATACATCGGTCAGGTTCTGCTGACCATGGTTGATGAAGATGGCGCTCCCTTTGACGTTGAGCCGCGGAACGTTCTGAACCGGCTCTGGCAGCAGCTGCGCCAGCGCGGGCTGTTCCCCGTGGTAGCGGTAGAGCTGGAGTTCTATTTACTTGACCGCAAGCGCGACGCGGAAGGCTACCTGCAGCCGCCGTGCGCGCCGGGAACCGGCGATCGCAATACCCAGAGTCAGGTTTACTCCGTCGACAATCTCAACCACTTTGCCGACGTGCTGAACGAAATCGATGAGATCGCCCAGCTCCAGCTGATCCCGGCGGACGGCGCGGTGGCGGAAGCCTCTCCCGGTCAGTTTGAAATCAACCTCCACCATACCGATAACGTGCTCGACGCCTGCGATGACGCGCTGGCGTTAAAACGTCTCGTGCGTTTGATGGCGGAGAAGCATAAGATGCACGCCACTTTTATGGCCAAACCCTATGAAGAGCACGCCGGTAGCGGGATGCATATCCATATCAGCATGCAGAACAACAAAGGCGAGAACGTGCTGGCGGACGCGGACGGCGAAGATTCCGCGATGTTAAAACGCGCGCTCGCCGGGATGATTGACCTGATGCCGGCGTCGATGGCGCTGCTGGCGCCGAACGTCAACTCGTATCGTCGTTTCCAGCCGGGAATGTACGTGCCGACCCAGGCGTCGTGGGGGCACAACAACCGGACGGTGGCGCTGCGCATTCCGTGCGGCGATCGGCACAACCACCGCGTCGAGTATCGCGTGGCCGGGGCGGACGCCAACCCGTACCTGGTGATGGCGGCGATTTTCGCCGGCATCCTCCACGGTCTGGATAATCCGCTGCCGCTACAGGAAGAGGTGGAAGGCAACGGCCTTGAGCAGGAGGGGCTGCCGTTCCCGATTCGCCAGAGCGATGCGCTGTGGGAGTTTATGCAAAACGATCACCTGCGCGAGCGGCTTGGCGAACGTTTCTGCCACGTTTATCACGCCTGTAAAAACGACGAATTACTGCAGTTTGAGCGGCTGATCACGGAAACCGAAATCGAGTGGATGTTGAAAAACGCCTGATTGCCGCCCCGCAGGGGGCAGCTTAGCGTTATCACGAGTAGCATCATACGGCCTGAGCGGAGCCTGGTCGGACGTTTTTGCTGGGAGCCCAGCCATTCCCGGATGCCGCGTTAAGGAGCGCAGGCGGCAACGGGGCTTCAGTTAACGACACAGTGTGTAACGAGGTAGGAAATGATGCAGATGTTTAAATATCCGCAGGGAGAAGGGGGCCGTCATGGCCGCATGGAGTGCGCCGCCACCGCTCGTCGGTTCTTTTTACCTTTTGATTTGCCATTAACCCCGTTGCGAAGCAGGTTGGTTTCCCGGTCTCTACGACCGCAAACCCGGATGTGCAGCGGGGGAAATGGCCATGGCTATTAACACCTCTCTCGATAACGCCTCTGAAGCGGGCAAACCGCGGCTGCGCAAGTCTCTCAAGCTGTGGCAGGTGGTGATGATGGGCCTCGCCTATCTGACCCCGATGACGGTTTTTGATACTTTCGGCATCGTTTCCGGCATCAGCAACGGCCACGTTCCGGCCTCCTATCTGCTGGCGCTGGCCGGCGTGCTGTTTACCGCCATCAGCTACGGTAAGCTGGTACGCCAGTTTCCACAGGCGGGATCGGCGTATACCTACGCGCAGAAGTCGATCAGCCCGCACGTCGGGTTTATGGTGGGCTGGTCTTCGCTGCTGGATTATCTGTTCCTGCCGATGATCAACGTTCTGCTGGCCAAGATTTATCTTTCCGCGCTGTTTCCGGACGTGCCGCCCTGGGTATGGGTGGTGACGTTTGTGGCCATTCTGACCGCGGCGAACCTGAAAAGCGTCAATCTGGTGGCGAACTTCAATACCCTGTTCGTGCTGGTGCAGATCTCAATCATGGTGGTCTTTATCGTGCTGGTGGTGCAGGGGCTGCATAAAGGGGAGGGCGTCGGTACCGTCTGGTCGCTCCAGCCGTTTATTAGCCAGAACGCGCACCTGATCCCGATTATTACCGGGGCGACGATAGTCTGCTTTTCGTTCCTCGGCTTTGATGCGGTGACGACCCTCTCCGAAGAGACGCCGGACGCCGCGCGGGTGATCCCGAAAGCTATCTTCCTGACCGCGGTCTACGGCGGGGTGATTTTTATTGCCGCCTCGTTCTTTATGCAGCTCTTTTTCCCCGACATTAGCCGTTTTAAAGACCCGGATGCGGCGCTGCCGGAGATCGCCCTCTACGTCGGCGGCAAGCTGTTCCAGTCGATTTTCCTGTGCACCACCTTTGTGAATACCCTGGCGTCAGGCCTGGCCTCACACGCCAGCGTTTCGCGCCTGCTGTACGTCATGGGCCGCGATAACGTTTTCCCGGAGCGCATTTTCGGCTATGTCCATCCAAAATGGCGGACTCCGGCGCTGAACGTGATCATGGTGGGCATCGTCGCGCTGTCGGCGCTGTTCTTCGACCTGGTCACCGCCACGGCGTTGATTAACTTTGGCGCGCTGGTGGCGTTCACCTTCGTTAACCTGTCGGTGTTTAATCACTTCTGGCGGCGGAAGGGCTTTAACAAAACCTGGAAAGATCGCTTTCACTATCTGCTGCTGCCGATGGTCGGCGCGCTGACGGTGGGCGTTCTGTGGATTAACCTGGAGGCGACCTCGCTGACGCTCGGTCTGATATGGGCGGGCCTGGGTTTGCTGTATCTGACTTATCTGACCCGCCGCTTCCGTAAGCCGCCGCCGCAGTTTGACGGGGCTAAAGCGGAACAGGCCTGGGAATCGTAACGATTTTTTAGTTCAGACATAAAGGCAGGCCGGCGAGCCTGCCTTCTTTTTGTCATTCTCGTTTTAAATCAGGCGGTCGGGGAGAAATAGCAGGGGCAGAAGGTAAGAATAGTGAGGATGAATTATTTCTTTTTCTTATGAGTTGGCAGCTGTGCGGAGCGCCGATCCTTGACATAGGAGACCAGGCTGTAGATGGCTACTCCCAGCAAAACCACCGCGACGATAAAGAGCAGGATACCTGACATAGATTAACCTAATGTTATGTTTAACATGAAGAAAAAATACCGTGATATCGGGATAATAGCATCGGGATATTTCTTAAAGATGACCCGATGACTCAGACGAGAATAGACTGCCAGCAATGCACTGAAATTATTATTTACATGAATAAATGTGAAGAGTAAAGCGCGATGATGGTGAAAAAATGAACGAGTAACACTCGTTTAAGCGAATTTACAGACGAGAGCGCGACGGGCTGCTACCCTTGGCCCGCTAAATAAGGGGTGAGAGTCACAAATGTTTAATAAGCAAATCATCGCTGTTGTTGGGCCGCTGCTGGTTCTGACGTCGTTCAATAGCCTGGCCGATCCCGGGAACCCGTCAATTCGCGAACGTATTGTCGATCAGGTTTTAAAACCCTGCGAAGGTAAAAAAGCCGGCGATAAAGTGCTGATCGTCGACCATCGCGGCGGCAAGCATGAAGCTATCTGCACCCTCGCGGCGGTGCCGCTGCCGGAGTAACGCCATCCCTCTGATTTCACTCTTCCTGCGTCACGGCGGAAAGCGTATTTCTTTCCGCACTTTGCGAGCCATTGCCCGGAAAAATGTCATAAATTTGTCACAATTAAGGCGATGATAATCACTGACTGAGGGTTAAGGGATGAGAAAAAGTCTACTCGCCGCCGCCGTGGCCGGCGTTGTCTTACTGTCCGCTGGCGTCCAGGCGCAGGAACAGGCCGCACCGGAAGGGTATCAGCTTCAGCAGGTGCTGATCATGAGCCGCCATAACCTGCGCGCGCCGCTGGCGAACAACGGCAGCGTGCTGGAGCAATCCACGCCGAAGTCCTGGCCGGAGTGGGATGTTCCCGGCGGCCAGCTGACGACCAAGGGCGGGGTGCTGGAAGTCTATATGGGGCACTATATGCGTGAATGGCTGGCGCAGCAGGGGCTGGTGACCAGCGGCGAATGCCCGCCGGAGAACGCGGTCTACGCCTATGCCAATAGCCTGCAGCGCACCGTCGCGACCGCGCAGTTCTTTATTACCGGCGCGTTTCCCGGCTGCGGGGTGACGGTGCACCATCAGGAAAAAATGGGCACCATGGACCCAACGTTTAATCCGGTGATCGTCGACGATTCCGCCGCCTTCAGCGAAAAGGCGGTGCAGGCGATGGAGAAAGAGCGGCAGGGGATGCAGCTGGGCGAAAGCTATAAGCTGCTGGAGGCGATAACCGACTACCGCAATTCTCCGTCCTGTAAAGAGAAGCAGCAGTGCTCGCTGAGCGAAGGGAAGGATACCTTTAGCGCCAAATATCAGCAGGAGCCGGGCGTTTCCGGGCCGCTTAAGGTCGGTAACTCGCTGGTTGACGCCTTTACGCTGCAGTATTACGAGGGATTCCCGAAAGACCAGGTCGCCTGGGGCGAAATCAAAACCGATAAGCAGTGGCAGGTGCTGTCGAAGTTGAAAAACGGCTATCAGGATAGCCTGTTTACTTCCCCTGAAGTGGCGCGCAACGTGGCTAAGCCGCTGGTGAAATATATTGACAACGCGCTGGTGGGCGATGCGGCGAAGGCGGCGAAAGTGACGCTGCTGGTGGGACACGACTCCAACATCGCTTCGCTGCTGACGGCGCTGGATTTTAAACCCTATCAGCTGCATAACCAATATGAGCGCACGCCTATCGGCGGCAAGCTGGTGTTCCAGCGCTGGCATGATAACGGCGGCAATCGTGATTTGATGAAGATTGAGTACGTCTATCAAAGCACCGAGCAGCTGCGCAATGCCGATGCGTTAACCCTGCAGTCGCCGCCGCAGCGGGTGACGCTGGCGCTGAACGGCTGTCCGGTCGATGATAACGGCTTCTGCCCGATGGACACCTTCAAAAAAGTGATGGCCGAGGCGACAAAATAACAGAGCATAAAAAACCCGGAGCAATCCGGGTTTTCGGTTATGGCGGGCGCAGGCGCTCCGCTGATGTAGCCCGGGCAAGTCGCTCTGCGCCGCCCCCGGGAAGCTCATGCAAGAACTCCCGGAGGCGGTATTGCGTACCTGTCCGGGCTACACGTTCTTGCGTTCGATAGTTTGTTCGCCCCAGAACAGGGAGTCTTTATCCGTTTTGGCGAAGGCGAGGGGCAGGACTTCATCGCTGCCTTCCTCCCAGATTTTCTCCGCCAGCTTTTCATCGTAATGGGCTAATTCAAAAATCGCCTCGGCAATTTCAGGAGACGTATTGCGCAGACTTGCCCATTCACCGACGCGGTGGGCCTTTGCTTCTTGATTCGGCATGCTTTCCTCCTGCTGAAGATTAACCGTGTAGTTTTACTGCCAGGCCCGCAACGTGCTCTCCCTGATAGCGGGCAATCGCCAGCTCCTCTTCGCTCGGCTGACGCGAGCCGTCGCCGCCGGCAATGGTGGTGGCGCCGTAAGGCGTACCGCCGCGAACCTGCGAGACATCAAATAGCTCCTGGGCGCCGTAGCCGATCGGCACAATAATCATCCCGTGGTGGGCAAGGGTGGTCCAGGTTGAGGTAATGGTTTGTTCCTGGCCGCCGCCGGTGCCGGTCGAGCTAAACACGCTGGCCAGCTTGCCGTACAGCGCCCCGGATGCCCACAGACCGCCGGTCTGATCGAGGAAGGTGCGCATCTGTCCGGACATATTGCCGAAACGGGTAGGGGTACCAAAGATGATGGCGTCGTACTCCGCCAGCTCCTGCGGCGTGGCGACGGGCGCGTTTTGCGTTTTCCCGCCTGCTTTGGCAAAAACTTCTGCCTGCATGGTTTCCGGCACGCGCTTCACGACCACTTCAACGCCATCCACCTTGTTTGCCCCTTCGGCGACGGCATGCGCCATGGTCTCGATGTGTCCGTACATAGAATAATAAAGCACCAGAATCTTAGCCATTTGCATCACTCCTCGGTTGCGTTATGAGCCAGCCAGTCGACTGGCTATCTTTAAAGATAAGACCTGTGGCGAAGAGTGCAAATGCAACAATCATTTATTTGATTTATAACAAAATTGCAAAAAATGAGGGCTGTTGCAAAAAGATACATCTTTAGTGGCGCCATTTTAGGCTGTCATAAGAGCCGCTTAGCGCGCGTCCGGCGTAATAGCGGCAGTTCTTATACAAAATCTATTTCAGGATGTGACGATATCCATCCGGCACGGCTTTCCTTCGCTAACCTTAAAAGCACGTGATACGCAACCCGTATCGCGGAGGCTAAAGCCTCGTGTTTCACCTAATGCAGCATGATGTCTAACCTAAATGGAGGTCAGTAATGGCAAACCATCGTGGCGGCGCCGGCAACTTTGCCGAAGACCGTGAAAGAGCATCAGAAGCAGGTCGTAAAGGTGGCCAGCACAGCGGGGGGAACTTTAAAAACGATCCTCAACGCGCATCCGAAGCGGGTAAGAAAGGGGGTAAAAACAGTCATGGTAGCCGCGAAAGCTAGCGTCCCCTGATTGTTTGCTGATGGGGGTTAATCTCCCGGGCCCGACCCCATCGCCCTCGCCGCCGACGTTACGTCGGCGGTTTTTTTTGTCTCTTTGCCGCGGCCGTTGAGCGGGAGGAACTCCCGGCTCGCGGCTACGGGTTTACCGTTGCCTGCGGACCGGCGGCCCGGACAAGGCGCGTTAAGCGCCGCCTCCGGGAAGCAACGCAGCTTCCGTAGCGGCGCACGCTTTCATACTGGGGTGACGTTAGTTTGCCCGGCTTCACGCGGATGGCGGTTAAGCAGAGCGTGCAGCAGAATTGCGCCGAAGGTGGCCGTACCGATCCCGCCGAGGGTGAAGCCGCCGAGAGAAAGCGCGAAATCGCCCGCCCCCAGCACCAGCGTCACCGCCACCATAATCAGATTCGCGTTCTGGCTCAAATCCACGCGGTTCTGCACCCAAATCCGCGCGCCCGCGACGGCAATCAGGCCGAACACCACAATCGATGCGCCGCCGATCACCGGTCCCGGAATGGTATGGATCAGCGCGCCGAATTTCGGTGAAAATCCAAGCAGCATCGCAATCAGCGCCGCCGCGACGAACACCAGCGTTGAGTACACTTTGGTGACCGCCATCACGCCGATATTCTCCGCGTAGGTGGTCACCCCGCTGCCGCCGACCGAGCCGGAGAGCATCGTGGCCAGCCCGTCGCCGACGAACGCCCGCCCCATGTACGGGTCCATATTGCGTCCGGTCATCCCGGCCACCGCCTTCAGGTGACCGAGATTTTCCGCCACCAGAATCACCGCCACGGGGGCGATCAGCATCATTGCCTGGCCGTTAAAGGTCGGGGCGGTTATCTGCGGCAAGCCAAACCACGCCGCCTGCGCAAGCAGGCTAAAATCCAGCGGTTTGCCCAGCCCGAGGCCGTTGGCCAGCAGCGCGTACAGCGCGCAGGCGATAATCAGCCCGACGAGGATCAGCAGCCGCTGCAGCATTCCGCGGGTAAACACCGCCACCAGACCGATGCACAGCACCGTCAGCACCGCCATCCAGCCGTCGAACGGCGTCGCTGACACGCTGCGCACCGCGATTGGCGCGAGGTTAAGGCCGATCGCCATGACCACCGCGCCGGTAACTACCGGCGGCATCAGCCGCTCGATCCAGCGGGTGCCGATTTTCATCACCACCAGGCCAATCAGGGTATAAACCAGTCCGCAGAGAATAATCCCGCCCAGCGCGACGCTGAGGTGCGGGTTAAGCCCCTGGCCGTTGAAGCCGGTGACGGCGATCACCACGCCGACGAAGGCGGCGCTGGAGCCCAGGTAGCTCGGCACGCGCCCGCCGGTAACCAAAAAGAACAGCAGGGTGCCGACGCCGGACATCAGGATCGACAGATTGGGATCCAGCCCCATCAGGATTGGCATCAGAACGGTCGCGCCAAACATCGCCACCGCGTGCTGAACGCCCATCACCACGGTTTGCCCGACCGACAGCCGTTCATCGGGGGCCACGACGCCGGAGGCGGCGGAGGGGGAGGTTAACTGCCAGCGAGGAAAATCGAAGAGAGCCATGATGAGATCCTGGGTTTAAGGTTAACAGGCTGGACGCATCAGCGTGTGGTAGCCGCGGTCGAACCACATCAGTCCGCGCGGTTCCGGATGGCGTACAATCGCCGCCACTTCGCAAAACAGAATATCGTGAGTCCCGACGCTGACGATCTGGCTGATACGGCAGTCGAAGCTGACCAGCGCCGCTTCCAGACGCGGGCAGCCGGTCGCGCCGGTTTGCCAGTCGGCGGCGGCGAAGCGCTCCGCCATCGGCGTTTTACCGCCGAAAACGTTCGAGAGTTCTTCCTGGCCGGCCGCCAGGGTGTTGACGCACAGCGCCTGGTGCTGGCTGAAGATCGGCCACACCGAGGCGGAGCGATTCAGGCAAACCAGCAGCGTGGGCGGCGCGTCGGTGACGCTGCAGACGGCGCTGGCGGTAAAGCCGGCGCGGCCTGCCGGACCATCGGTGGTGATAATGTTCACCGCCGCCCCGACGTGGGCCATGGCGTCGCGAAAGCTTTGTTTATCGGCAATAGACATACGGGCTCCTTATGCCAGCTGGCAGGCATCATCAAAAGGCAGACGCGGCAGGCGGCCGTACAGCTTGCCGGGATCGCCGTAGCCGATATTGATCAGCAGGTTGCTTTTCCAGCCGCCGTCGGCAAAAAACGCCGCATCGACCATTTCGCGGTCAAAGCCCGACATCGGGCCGGTGTCCAGGCCCAGCGCGCGGCAGGCGAAAATCAGGTATGCCGCCTGCAGTGAGCTATTGCGAAAAGCGGTCTCCTCCGCCATCTGCGGGCTGGAGGTAAACCAGCTGCGGGCGTCGCCGTGGGGGAACAGCTCCGGCAGCCGATCGTAAAATGCGCGGTCCCAGGCGACGATAGCGGTGGCCGGCGCCTGCATGGTTTTCTCGACATTGCCGCTCGACAGAGCCGGGCGCAGCTTCGTTTTGCCTTCCGCCGTGCGCACGAAGACGATGCGCGCCGGGGAGCAGTTGGCGGAGGTCGGCCCCATTTTCAGCAAGTCGTAGATTTCACGCAGCTGCTCGTCGCTGACCGGCTTATCCAGCCAGCCGTTGTGGGTTCGGGCCTCGGTAAACAGCGCGGCGCAGGCGGCCGGGCTAATGGCTTCGCTCATAGGTTCTCCTGGGGGACGGGCAGCATCGCGGCAAGCCCGTCGCATAAAATAGGGTTAAAGGCGGCGGTATCGGTGACGTTGCAGGCGTGGCCGCCCCAGGCCATTTCCGCCAGCTGGCTGCCGGGGATTGCCGCCTGCAGCACCCGGGAGCAGGAGGCCGGGACCAGCAGATCGTCAGCGGCGCTGATGATCAGCGTCGGACAGGTTATCGCTGCCGCCCGGCGTGAAAAGTCGGCCTGCTTGAGGGCGTTCAGCCTTTTCAATAGATTCTCTTTGCCCTGGAAATGACTGATGGCGAGCGCGTCTTCGGCCTCCAGCCGCGGCAGGCGCGAGGCCATCCACTCCGCCGGGTAGAGGAACAGCGGCTGCGCCTCCACCCATGCCTGCGCGCCGCCCGCGTGCAGCAGGCGTTCGCGCACCAGGAAGCAGCGGCGGGTATGCGGGGAGAGCGTCAGCCAGCCGTTTACCAGCACCAGGGCGCTTACCGCTGCGGGATAGTCCAGGGCCAGCTGTAGGCCAATCAGCGCGCCCAGGGCGTGGCCGACCAGCGCAAAACGCTCAATCCCCGCCGCCTGCAGCGCCGCGTAAAGCTCCTGCGCCATGGCGGCCATGCTGTAGCCTGTCGGCAGCGGGCTGCCGTTTTCGCCGGTGCCGTTATGGTCATAGCTCACCAGCTGATAGTGCGGTTCGAGCGCCGCCCGCTGCGGTAGCCAGTAGCCGCCCGCGCCGCCGAGCCCGGCGCTCAGAACCACCGCCGGCGCGCCCGGATAAGGCGCCGGGGAGATGTTCAGCTTCATCATGCCGGTTTCCCGATATGCGCGACGGTGGCGATCTCCACCAGCGCATCGGGCTTCACCAGCCCGCACTGTATGCAGAAACGCGCCGGTTTGTCGCCGGGGAAGAACTCCGCGTAGACCTCATTAATCGCGGCGTAGTTTTTCCAGTCGGTGATAAAAATGCTGTTGAAGGTCACATCCTCCATACTGCCCCCCGCCGTCTCGATAACGCTCTTGATGGTTTCCAGCACGTGGCGGGTTTGCGCCTTTGGGTCGCCGATATACACCACGTTGTTTTGCTTATCGAACGGCAGGGTGCCGGAGACGTAAACCACGCCGTCGGCCAGCGTACCGGGGACAAACGGCGCGATAGGCGTGGTGGTGCCTGGCGGAATAATCACCTGTTTAGGCATAACGTTTCTCCTCGGTAAAGGCGCGCGGCGCGGCGGGCTCAAGGGCGGTACAGAAGCTGGCGACATCGCTGACCCAGCCAAAGAAGGTTTCAATATTGAACAGCGCCGCCTGCTGGGCAAACGCCGGACCGGCCTGATGGGTGGCGTCCTCCAGTACGATGCCGAAATATTCGAGGAAGAAGCCGTCGCGCAGGGTTGATTCCACGCAGACGTTGGTGGCGATACCGGTAAACACCAGATGGCGGATGCCGCGGCTGCGCAGGATGCTGTCGAGCGCGGTGTTAAAGAAGCCGCTGTAACGCGGTTTTGGCAACACGATATCGCCGGGCAGCGGTTTCAGCTGATCGACCAGCTGGTAGTCCCAGCCGCCTTTCGCCAGCAGCTTGCCCTGCAGCTCCGGGTTCTTACGCATGGTTTTCAGCGCGTTGGATTTATGAAAATTCGGCGAGCCGGGGCCGCCTGCTTCTACGTACTGGTCGTCCCAGCCGTTCTGGAACCAGATAATCAGCATCCCGGCGGCGCGCGCGGCGGCCACGGCGAGGTTGATATTGTCGATAACCGGTCGGGTGGCGGAAACGTCAAATCCGGCGAGGTCGAGATAGCCGCCCTGGCTGGCGTAGGCGTTCTGCATATCGACGACGATCAGCGCGCTCTGCTGCGGCGCGAAGGTCAGGGATTCCGGGCGAGCGGGTAGGGTAATCATCAGGCAACCTCTTGAGTCATGGTGGCGATATGGTCGCGGCAGCGCATCAGCGGCTGAATACGCTGACCAAAGGCTTCGATTCCGATCAGGAAATCATCAAACGTCAGCAGCACGCCGTCGGTGCCGGGAACCGCCGCCACTTCGTCGAGCATGCGGGCGACGCTGGCGTAAGAGCCGACAAGGGTACCCATATTGATGTTGACAGCCGAGGTGGGGTCGGCCATCTGGCGCACGTTGGTATCGCTGCCGGAGCGGGTGTCTTTCTGGCTCTGTTCGGTAAGCCACGCCAGCGCCTCGTCATCGGCGCCGGCTTTGTAATGTTCCCATTTGGCGCGGGCCGCCTCGTCGGTCTCGTCGGCGATCACCATAAACAGGACGTAGGAGCCGACGTCGCGGCCGGTTTTTTCCGCCGCCTGCATCATGCGCGCGGCGGTGGGGGCGAAGGCGGCAGGGGTATTGACCCCTTTGCCGAAGCAGAAGTTGTAGTCCGCGTGCTGGGCGGAGAACGCCATACCGGCGTCGCTTTGCCCGGCGCAGATCACTTTCATCGGCTGCGACGGCTGCGGGCTGACGCGACAGTCGTTCATGGTGAAGTAGTCGCCTTTAAAGTCGCTGCGTCCGGTTCCCCACAGGTCGCGCAGCACCTGGACATATTCGGTGAGATAGTCGTAGCGGCTGGCGAAGTAGTCGTCGCCCGGCCACATGCCCATCTGCTCGTATTCCGGTTTTTGCCAACCGGTCACCAGATTGACGCCAAAGCGGCCGCCGGAAATGGAGTCGATGGTCGAGGCCATGCGGGCGACGATCGCCGGGGGCAGCGTCAGCGTAGCGGCGGTGGCGTAGATCTGAATGCGCGAAGTGACGGCCGCCAGTCCGGCCATCAGGGTGAAGGACTCCAGATTATGATCCCAGAATTCGGTCTTGCCGCCGAAGCCGCGCAGTTTAATCATCGACAGCGCGAAATCGAAGCCGTAGTGTTCGGCTTTTTGCACGATGGCCTTATTCAGCTCAAACGTTGGCATGTACTGGGGAGCATGGGTGGAAATCAGCCAGCCGTTATTACCAATCGGAACGAAGACACCAATTTTCATACCTACCTCTCTGCATGTCGTTGAACAAGAAGGCGCGCGGCGCTGCATCCTGCATCTCCCTCAATCACCTCGCCTGAAAGATAAAGCAAAGGCGATGCCAGTTTTACAAAGGTTAATGTTATTAGGGTGTTACTGGATGGTTGCCGAAAATAGCAGCAATAAAAGTGGACTGAATGGTCAAAATCGGTGCACGAAAAAACCGCAGTCGTGCGCAATCAGGGTGCAGAGAGTCGTGTCGGCGCTGGGCTTTTGCTATGCTGATGGCGTGAAAAGAAGGAGATGATGAATGGCACAGGGCAGCGTGAAAAAGATCGGCAAACGTTCACTGGCGGTGAGCGCGAAAAAAGAGGCGATCCTGGCCGCCGCGCTGGACGCGTTCTCGCAGTTTGGTATCCACGGTACGCGGCTTGAGCAGGTCGCCGAGCTGGCCGGGGTATCAAAAACGAACCTGCTCTACTACTACCCGTCGAAAGAGGCGCTGTATATTGCCGTGCTGCAGCAGATTCTGGCTATCTGGCTGGCGCCGCTGAAGGCCTTTCGCGAAGATATCAGCCCGCTGGTGGCTATCGGCGAATATATTCGCCTCAAGCTGGAGGTGTCCCGCGATCACCCGCAGGCGTCAAGGCTGTTCTGCCTGGAGATGCTGCAGGGCGCGCCGCTGCTGATGGGTGAACTGACCGGCGATCTGAAAGCGCTGGTGGATGAAAAGTCGGCGATTATTTCCGGCTGGGTCGAGAGCGGCAGGCTGGCGCCGGTTGACCCGCAGCACCTGATCTTTATGATCTGGGCGACCACACAGCATTACGCCGATTTCGCCACTCAGGTTGAGGCGGTAACCGGCGCGACGCTGCGCGATGAGGCGTTTTTTCAGCAAACCGTTGATAACGTCCAGCGGATGATTATTGAAGGGATCCGCGTGCGTTAATTGGCGGGCGGCAGCGGGCAGCTCTGATCGCCATCCTCGCACTGCAGCAGCGAGGCGAGGAACGACTCGCGCTCGACGGTTTTATCGGACATGCACTGGTTGATCAGCATCGGCTGTACGCTGCCGCCCTCAGCGCCGGAGGCGAGGAACTGACAGTCGGCGTCGCGCAGGGCAATCCACGACAGCTGCGCTTTTTTCAGCAATTCCTGCTGCTTGCCGGAGGCGCGCTTCAGCGCTTCCTGATACGTTTCATTTAATTTTTTGTCGTCAGCCTGGTACTGCTCGGCGGTGCACTGGTTCATTTCCGTTTGATTGCTGGCGTTGCTGCATTCGTCCGCCAGCGCATGGGTGCTTGCCAGCAGCGCGGCAAAAGCGAGTAAAGTGCGTTTCATTGGTCAACTCCCATAAAAAAAGCTCCCGTCCGGGAGCCTTAATTAACCACAGCCTGCGCCTGGTGTCATTAGCTGACGTTGTGCCGTCCGTTTTCCCGGGGGCGGCGCAGAGCGCCTTGCCCGGGCTACGGGTACGTGCGGCCTGCGTTGGGGTAGCCCGGGTAAGGCGTTAGCCGCGACCCGGGGAGCGGTCTTAGCCAATCGTCATCAGGCTGGCGTTGCCGCCGGCCGCGGCGGTATTGACGCTGAGCGAACGTTCAATATAGAGGCGCTCCAGCAGCAGATTGCTCTCGCCGCGGGCGAAGCCCTGCACCGAAACGATCGCGCCATCGCGCGCCGCCACCTGTTCGCACAGCTCCCGCAGCTGATCGGAATCGCCGTGGTAGATAACCGCATCGAAAGGCTCGGTCGTCAGGGTTTCCGCTTTGGCGAAGTGGATCCGCTCGCTGACCTCGCGCGGCAGCTTTTTCGCCAGCTCGCGCTGCAGAGGGGCGTCCGGCCACAGCACTTCGCAGCCAACGGCGGTCACGCCCGCCAGCTGGGTGAGCGCGTCCTGCTCGTTATCGGCCACGCACAGCACCCGGTCGCGCGGCATAAAGGTCAGGGTGTTGCGCTCGCCGGTTGGCCCGGGCAGCAGACGCTGGGTTCCGGCCTGTGCCTGCTCGCTGAACTGCTGGCACAGGGCCTGCAGTTCCGGGCGATCCGCCGCCCACTGCTGTAAAGCGACCAGCGGTTTTTCCAGTAGCGTCTTCAGCTGCGCGTCCAGCGGGTACTCCGCGTCCTGACGGGCGAGGGTGATCCCGACGGCGTTCTGCGGGCGGCTGGAAAGCAGTCGGTACAGATACAACGGGCCGCCGGCTTTTGGACCGGTACCCGACAGGCCCTCGCCGCCGAACGGCTGCACGCCGACCACGGCGCCGACCATATTGCGGTTGACGTACAGGTTGCCGACGTTGGCGCTGCCGGTAACCTGAGCGATGGTTTCGTCAATACGGGTATGTACGCCGAGGGTCAGGCCGTAGCCAGAGGCGTTGATCTGTTCGACCAGCCCCTCCAGCTCGTTGCGGTTATAGCGCACCACGTGCAGCACCGGGCCGAAGACCTCTTTTTTCAGCTCGTCGAAGCTGTCGAGCTCAATGAGCGTCGGCGGAACGAAAGTACCGCTGGCCCACTCGCGGGAATCTTCGCCGTTTTCGCGCACCGCCTGGAAGACTTTGCGCCCTTTGGCGCGCAGCGTCTGGATGTGGCGCTCGATATTCTCTTTGGCTTCGGCGTCAATCACCGGCCCGATATCGGTGGTCAGACGCCCAGGGTTGCCCATCCGGCACTCGGCCATCGCGCCGCGCAACATGGTCAGCGTATGGTCGGCGATATCATCCTGCAGGCAGAGTACGCGCAGGGCGGAGCAACGCTGTCCGGCGCTGTCGAACGCCGAGGCGAGAACGTCGATCACCACCTGTTCGGTTAATGCTGAAGAGTCAACGATCATCGCGTTCATGCCGCCAGTTTCGGCGATCAGCGGCGTCGGGCGGCCCTGAGCGTCCAGGCGGCTGGCGATATTGCGCTGCAATAGGGTGGCGACTTCGGTTGAGCCGGTGAACATCACGCCGCGTACGCGCTCGTCGGAAGTCAGCGCGGCGCCGACGGTTTCCCCGCGGCCCGGCAGCAGTTGAATAACGCCCGGCGGCACGCCCGCTTCCAGCAGGATCGCCACGCCCTGAGCGGCGATCAGCGGCGTCTGCTCGGCCGGTTTTGCCAGCACGGTATTGCCTGCCGCCAGCGCGGCGGCAATTTGTCCGCTAAAGATCGCCAGCGGGAAGTTCCACGGGCTGATACAGACGACCGGGCCCAGCGGGCGATGGGTTTCGTTGTCAAAATCGTTGCGCACCTGGCCGGCATAATAGTGGAGGAAATCCACCGCTTCGCGCACTTCGGCAATCGCGTTGCTGAAGGTTTTCCCCGCTTCGCGTACCAGGATGCCCATCAGGGTCGGCATCTGGCCTTCCATCAGCACCGCGGCGCGTTCGAGGATCGCCGCGCGCTCCTGCGGCGGGGTGGCGAACCAGATTGGCGCGTTGTTAACCGCGCTGGTCAGCGCCTGCTGAACTTCGTCATCGCTGGCTTCGCGCACGTAGCCGACGATATCTTTTGGCTCCGCCGGGTTGATGACTGGCTGCATTTCGCCTTCGGCCACCGGGTGCTCCAGCATCGGCAGCGCCTGCCATTTGTGCAGCGCGCTGTTTAATAACGAGGAGGAGAGGGAGGCCAGACGATGCTCATTGGCCAGATCCAGGCCAGCTGAGTTACTGCGCCCCTTGCCGTAGAGATCGCGCGGCAGCGGGATTTTCGGGTGTGGCAGGCCCACCTGACCTTCCTGCTGGGCCAGTTTTTCCACCGCGGCGACCGGGTCGGCAACCAGCTCATCCAGCGGCAGGGTGCTGTCGGCGATCCGGTTAACAAACGAGGTGTTGGCGCCGTTTTCCAGCAGACGGCGCACCAGATACGCCAGCAGCGTTTCGTGGGTGCCAACCGGCGCGTAAATACGACACGGGCGGTTGAGTTTGCCATCGGCGATCTTACCGGTGACCTGCTCGTACAGCGGCTCGCCCATGCCGTGCAAGCACTGGAATTCGTACTGTCCAGGGTAGTAGTTCTGCCCGGCCAGCTGATAAATTGCCGCCAGGGTATGGGCGTTATGGGTTGCGAACTGCGGGTAGATCAGGTTCGGCACCGCCAGCAGCTTTTTCGCGCAGGCCAGATAGGAGACGTCGGTGTAGACCTTGCGGGTATAGACCGGATAGCCTTCGAGGCCGTCCATCTGCGCGCGTTTGATTTCGCTGTCCCAGTAGGCGCCTTTTACCAGACGAATCATCAGGCGACGGCGGCTGCGGGTGGCGAGGTCGATCAGGTAGTCAATCACGAACGGGCAGCGTTTCTGGTAGGCCTGAATGACAAAGCCAATCCCGTTCCAGCCCGCCAGCTCCGGCTCAAAGCAGAGTTTTTCCAGCAGATCGAGAGAGATCTCCAGCCGATCGGCCTCTTCGGCGTCAATGTTGATGCCGATATCGTACTGGCGCGCCAGCAGGGTCAGCGACTTGAGGCGCGGGTAAAGCTCTTCCATCGCGCGGTCGTACTGGGCGCGGCTGTAGCGCGGGTGCAGCGCGGAGAGCTTAATCGAAATGCCCGGTCCTTCATAAATACCCCGTCCGTTGGAGGCTTTGCCGATGGCGTGGATCGCCTGCTGGTAGGAGACCATATAGGCCTGGGCATCGTCGGCGGTCAGCGCCGCTTCGCCGAGCATATCGTAGGAGTAGCGGAAGCCTTTGTCTTCCAGCTTGCGGGCGTTGGCCAGCGCTTCGGCGATGGTTTCGCCGGTGACGAACTGCTCGCCCATCAGGCGCATCGCCATATCGACGCCTTTACGAATCAGCGGCTCGCCGCTCTTGCCGATAATGCGGTTCAGCGAACGCGACAGGCTGGTTTCGTTATGGGTCGAGACCAGCTTGCCGGTAAACAGCAGCCCCCAGGTGGCGGCGTTGACGAACAGCGACGGGCTGCGGCCGATATGCGACTGCCAGTTGCCGTTGCTGATTTTGTCGCGGATCAGGGCGTCGCGGGTGGCTTTGTCCGGAATGCGCAGCAGCGCTTCCGCCAGGCACATCAGCGCCACGCCCTCCTGTGAGGAGAGCGAGAACTCCTGCAGCAGGCTTTGCACCATTCCGGCGCGGCCGCTGGCGGTTTTCTGATTGCGCAGCTTTTCCGCCAGCTGATACGCGAGCTTGTGCGCCTGTTCGCCGAGAGTCTGCGGCAGGCGAGCCTGCTCCAGCAGCATCGGTACGGCGTCGGTTTCGGCCCAGCGCCAGGCGGCGGTGATTGACGCGCGGGAAACGGACTGCGGCAGGATCTGCTCGGCGAAATCGAGGAAGGGCTGATAAGGTTCGTCAGCCGGGTTACCGGCCTCATCGCTTTCGTTGGCCGCGCCGGACAGCAGCGCCGGCAGCTCCGGCAGCGTCTCGTCGTTTTCCAGCTTTTCCAGATAGTTGAAAATGGCCTGTTTAATCAGCCAGTGCGGCGTGCGGTCAATACGGCTCGCCGCGGATTTAATACGTTCACGCGTCGCGTCGTCAAGTTTTACACCCATGGTGGTGGTGCCCATGTCAGGAACTCCTGTAATAGAACGTCTTCGTGCCAAGATGAGGTTGCGTAGAAATATCTACCATGTTGCAACTTTGTGCAACCTTGTTAATTGAGAATTGTGTGGCAGGTAGTAAAACGCCGGGATTGTTAAAAATAATGACGAAAATAGCAGATATTTATCCCCTGTCTAATAAGGTATTTCTATGCGTCACTTAACACTTTTGCGTGGTGCAACCGCTAAAAACGTGAGAGAGTGCAACCTATAACAAAATGAAGTTTGGTCCCGGAAGCATTTCGTGTAAATGCTGTGTTAAATCGTTTGTGAAAAAACAAAGCTTCCGTCAGGATACGGTCGCCCAATACAACCAATAGGCCATTGCCCCGTTCCGGTAGTGGATAAAACGACAAATTTGGACGCTGTCGACAAAAATTCTGGAGATTTTTACATGGCTATTAGCACACCCATGTTGGTGACTTTTATTGTTTATATTTTTGGCATGGTACTCATCGGTTTTATTGCCTGGCGTTCGACGAAGAACTTTGATGATTATATTCTCGGCGGCCGCAGCCTTGGCCCATTCGTCACGGCGCTCTCCGCCGGGGCCTCCGATATGAGCGGCTGGCTGCTGATGGGGCTGCCAGGGGCGATATTTATTTCCGGTATTTCCGAAAGCTGGATTGCCATTGGCCTGACGTTAGGTGCATGGATTAACTGGAAGCTGGTGGCGGGGCGTTTGCGGGTGCATACCGAAGTCAATAATAACGCCCTGACGCTGCCGGATTATTTTACCGGCCGCTTTGAAGATCAAAGCCGCGTGCTGCGAATTATCTCGGCGCTGGTGATTTTGTTATTTTTCACCATCTATTGCGCTTCCGGGATTGTGGCCGGCGCACGTCTGTTTGAAAGCACCTTTGGCATGAGTTATGAAACCGCGCTGTGGGCCGGCGCGGCGGCAACCATTATTTATACCTTCGTCGGCGGCTTCCTCGCGGTGAGCTGGACCGATACCGTCCAGGCCAGCCTGATGATATTCGCCCTGATCCTGACGCCGGTGATGGTGGTCATTTCCGTCGGCGGTTTTGGCGATTCTCTGGAAGTGATTAAGCAAAAGAGTATTGAGAACGTCGATATGCTCAAGGGCCTGAACTTTGTTGCGATTATTTCGCTGATGGGCTGGGGGCTGGGTTATTTTGGTCAGCCGCATATTCTGGCGCGCTTTATGGCGGCGGACTCGCACCACAGCATCGTTCACGCTCGTCGTATCAGCATGACCTGGATGATCCTCTGCCTGGCGGGCGCCGTTGCCGTCGGTTTCTTTGGTATTGCCTACTTCAATAACAACCCGGGCGTTGCCGGGGCGGTCAACCAGAACGCCGAACGCGTATTTATCGAGCTGGCGCAGATTCTGTTCAATCCGTGGATTGCCGGGATCCTGCTGTCGGCGATTCTGGCGGCGGTGATGTCGACCCTGAGCTGCCAGCTGCTGGTGTGCTCCAGCGCGATTACCGAAGATCTGTATAAAGCGTTTCTGCGTAAAAATGCCGGTCAGAAAGAGCTGGTATGGGTAGGACGCTTTATGGTGCTGGTTGTGGCGCTGGTGTCTATCGCCCTGGCAGCCAACCCGGAGAACCGCGTGCTGGGTCTGGTGAGCTACGCATGGGCAGGCTTTGGCGCGGCGTTTGGCCCGGTGGTGCTGTTCTCGGTGATGTGGTCACGAATGACCCGGAACGGCGCGCTGGCCGGGATGATCATCGGCGCGGTCACGGTCATCGTCTGGAAGCAGTTCGGCTGGCTGGGCCTGTATGAAATCATCCCAGGCTTTATCTTTGGTAGCCTGGGGATTGTGGTCTTCAGCCTGCTGGGTAAAGCGCCTTCCTCCGAGATGCAGCGACGCTTCGCCGAAGCGGACGCCCATTATCACTCCGCGCCGCCGGTACGCGCGACCGCCGAGTAAGCCTCTGCAGCCTCATCAAGCCCGCGCTCTGCGGGCTTTGTTATTTATGCCTCTTGCTAATCGTTTGAAAATACGCTGATATCTCAGCACAAATAACAATGAGGGTAGCGAAATGAGTTTCAGACAGGGTGCAGTGGCGCTGGTGCTGGCAGGATTATTGAGCGGCTGCGTAGCGCCTGCCGCGAAGACCACCCCGGCGGTTGATGCTAGCGCCTGCCCGGCGGATAACGCGATGGTGCAAACCACGCTCTATTTCGGCTTAAGCCGTCCGGCCGGGAAGGATATCACCGCTCAGGAGTGGCAGCAGTTCGTTGACCGCGACGTGACGCCGCGCTTTCGCGATGGCCTGACGGTCTTTGACGCGCGCGGGCAGTGGCTGGGCAATGACGGTACCGTGGCGCGCGAGCAGAGCAAAGCGCTGATGCTGATTCACGGTAAAGATGCGAAGAGCGAAGAGGGGATTGAGGCGCTGCGCACTACCTATAAATCACGCTTTGCGCAGGAGTCGGTGATGCGCGTTGACCAGCCGGTGTGCGTACATTTTTAACTTGAATCCGATGACATTCCCGGGTTGCGGCTAACGCCTTACCCGGGATAACAGGCCAACGCGCTGTATTTACAGCACCAGCCCCGCGAAGCTGGCGGAGAGCAGGCTGACCAGCGTTGCGCCATACACCAGGCGCAGGCCGAAGCGGGAAACGATATTCCCCTGCTGCTCGTTCAGGCCTTTAATCGCCCCGGCGATAATGCCGATAGAGGCAAAGTTGGCGAAGGAAACCAGAAACACGGATAAAATTCCCAGCCCGCGCGGCGTCATGCTGGCGGCTATTTTTTGCAGCTCAATCATGGCGACAAATTCATTGGCCACCAGTTTCGTCGCCATAATACTCCCGGCGTTCAGCGCATCGCTAAGCGGAATGCCAATTAGCCACGCCAGCGGATAAAAGACGTAGCCGAGGATCTGCTGGAAGCTCAGGCCAAATATCGTGGCGAAGAGGGCATTAATCGCGCTAATTAAGGCGATAAAACCGATCAGCATCGCCAGAATAATCATCGCGACTTTAAAACCGGCCAGAATATATTCACCGAGCATTTCAAAGAAACTCTGGGACTCATGCAGCTTTTCAAGCTTGATCTCCTCCTCGCTGCCCGGACGCGTCGGGTTAATGATCGACAGCACAATAAAGGTGCTGAACATATTCAGGATCAGCGCGGCGACGACGTATTTCGCGTCGAGCATGCTCATATAAGCGCCGACGATGGAGAGCGAAACCGTCGACATCGCGGTGGCCGACATGGTGAACAGGCGGCGTGAAGAGAGGTCGCCGAGCACGCCTTTATAGGCAATAAAGTTCTCTGATTGTCCGAGGATCAGCGAACTGACCGCGTTGAAGGACTCCAGCTTGCCCATACCGTTAACCTTTGACAGCAGGGTGCCAATCAGGCGAATGAAAATCGGCAGAATACGCCAGTGCTGAAGAATACCGATGAGCGCGGAGATAAAGACGATGGGGCACAGCACGCCAAGGAAAATAAACGCCAGCCCTTTTTCACTCATGCCGCCAAATACAAAATTGGTGCCTTCGGCGGCAAAACCGAGCAGGGATTCAAAAAAGGAAGCAATATTTTTCACTAGCCACAGGCCGCTTTCGGCGTGGAGAAAAAAGAAAGCCAGGGCAACTTCAATAACAATTAGCTGGATAATATAGCGAATGCGGATTTTTTTACGGTCATAGCTGGCGAGCCAGGCAAGGGCGAGGATAACCACCAGCGCCAGCAGGAAGTGCAAGAATTGAGTCATGTCGTTTATTTCGCAGGTCAATAAGGCCGCCATTTAGCCACAGCTGCGCAGCCGGGTAAATATCCACCGCAAAAAATCCCCTTCTCCTGCCCCGTGGGGCCCGGGCTGCGAGATAATCGCGCAAGTCATTATTTGTTCGCGATTAATTTACAAATCGTCATCATTCACTCCACATTTCACTTGTGTTTCTGATTATTGTAATGATAATCACTATCAGAAATATTTACCTATCTTTGCATCAGTTGACTGCGGTTCACATTTAAGGGTGTTGGCATGTTTGTCCCATTTCTCATCATGTTACGTGAAGGCCTGGAAGCTGCGCTGATTGTCAGCCTGATTGCCAGCTATCTGAAACGCACCCAGCGCGGCAGCTGGATTGGCGTAATGTGGATTGGGGTGCTGCTTGCAGCGGCGCTGTGCTTGGGCCTGGGCATCTTCATCAACGAAACCACCGGTGAGTTTCCGCAGCGCGAGCAGGAGCTGTTTGAGGGCATCGTGGCAGTGGTGGCGGTATGCATTCTGACGTGGATGGTGTTCTGGATGCGTAAAGTGTCGCGCAACGTCAAACAGCAGCTTGAGCAGGCGGTCGATAATGCCCTCCAGCGCGGGAACAATCACGGCTGGGCGCTGGTGATGATGGTCTTTTTCGCCGTCGCGCGTGAAGGCCTGGAATCGGTCTTTTTCCTGCTCGCCGCCTTCCAGCAGGATGTCGGGATCTGGCCGCCCATTGGGGCGATGCTCGGTCTGGCGACGGCCATCGTTTTAGGGTTCCTGATCTACTGGGGCGGTATCCGCATGAATCTCGGCGTCTTCTTCAAATGGACCAGCCTGTTTATTTTACTGGTGGCCGCAGGCCTCGCCGCAGGAGCTATCCGCGCCTTCCATGAGGCCGGATTGTGGAACCATTTTCAGGAGGTCGCCTTCGACCTGAGCAACGTCATTTCGACGCACACGCTATTCGGCACGCTGCTGGAGGGGATCTTTGGCTATCAGGAAACGCCGACCGTCAGCGAAGTGGCGGTCTACTTTATCTATTTGATCCCGGCGCTGGCGCTGTACGTCTCGCCGCCGGGAAAAAAAACCACCGCATCCCGGGCAGCGTAGTCGGGCATCGCGGATTGCAATAGTGACAACATACTTATCGAAAGGGATGGTCATGATGAATCATTTTCGTCGTAATGCGCTGCAGCTTACGCTCGCTGCGCTGTTCAGCTCGGCTTTTTACGCCCAGGCGGCCGATATTCCGCAGGTCAAAGTGACCGTCACCGACAAACAGTGCGAGCCGATGAACGTCACCGTGAAGGCGGGTAAAACCCAGTTCATCATTCAGAACCACAGCCAGAAAGCGCTGGAGTGGGAGATTCTGAAAGGGGTGATGGTGGTGGAAGAGCGGGAGAATATCGCTCCCGGCTTTACGCAAAAGCTGACGGCCAACCTGCAGCCGGGCGAATATGATATGACCTGCGGTCTGCTGACCAACCCTAAAGGCAAACTGACGGTGACCGGCGAGGCGACCAAAGATGCCGCCAAAGCCGATGCGCTGCTCAGCCTGGGTGAAGCCATTACCGCCTATAAAGCCTACGTTACCGCCGAGACCGCGGAGCTGGTTAGCGGTACCAAAGCCTTTACCGATGCAGTGAAAGCGGGCGATATCGAGAAGGCGAAAGCGCTGTACGCGCCGACGCGCCAGCACTACGAACGTATTGAACCGATCGCCGAGCTGTTCTCCGACCTCGATGGCAGCATTGACGCCCGCGAGGATGACTACGAGAAAAAAGCCGAAGATCCGAAATTCACCGGTTTCCACCGGCTGGAAAAAGCGCTGTTTGGCGATAACAGCGTCAAGGGAATGGATAACTATGCCGATCAATTGAACGCCGACGTTCTCGAGCTGCAAAAACGCATTAGCGAACTGGCGTTCCCGCCGTCAAAAGTAGTCGGCGGCGCTGCCGGGCTGATTGAAGAAGTGGCCGCCAGCAAAATCAGCGGCGAAGAAGATCGCTACAGCCATACCGACCTGTGGGATTTCCAGGCCAACATTGACGGCGCGCAGAAAATCGTCGACCTGCTGCGTCCGCAGCTGCAGAAAGAGAACAGCGCTCTGCTGGCGAAGGTGGACGCCAACTTCAAAAAAGTGGATACCATTCTCAGCAAATACCGCACCAAAGACGGCTTCGAGACCTATGACAAGCTGACGGATGCCGATCGCAACGCGCTGAAAGGCCCGATCACCACGCTGGCGGAAGATTTGGCCCAGCTGCGCGGGATCCTGGGTCTGGACTAAGTCGATGGCTGAGCAAAAATATGATGTTAATGAACCGTCCCGGCGGCGGTTGTTAAAAGGGATCGGCGCGCTGGCGATAACCGGCGGCTGCCCGGTGGCGCACGCGGCTAAAGACAACAGCTCTCCGGGCACGCTGTCGCCAAACGCGCGTATGGAAGCGCAGCCGTTTTATGGTCCACATCAGGCCGGCGTGCTGACGCCGCAGCAGGCGTCGATGATGCTTGTCGCTTTTGACGTGCTCGCCAGCGATAAAGCGGACCTTGAGCGCCTGTTTCGCCTGCTGACCGGGCGTATCGCCTTTCTGACCAAAGGCGGTCCCGCGCCGGAGACGCCGAACCCGCGCCTGCCGCCGATGGACTCAGGCATTCTCGGACCGTGGATCGCGCCGGATAACCTGACGATCACCGTCTCGGTAGGGCATTCGCTGTTTGACGAGCGTTTCGGCCTGGCTAATCAGGCGCCGAAGACGCTGCAGAAGATGACGCGTTTTCCGAACGATTCGCTGGATGCAGCGCTGTGCCACGGCGATCTGCTGCTGCAAATTTGCGCCAACACCCAGGATACGGTGATTCACGCCCTGCGCGACGTGATTAAGCACACCCCGGATTTGCTTAGCGTGCGCTGGAAGCGGGAAGGGTTTATCTCCGACAGCGCCGCGCGCAGCAAGGGTAAAGAGACGCCGGTTAACCTGCTGGGCTTCAAAGACGGCACCGCGAATCCGGTCAGCACCGATAAGGCGCTAATGGATAAGGTGGTGTGGGTAACCGCCGACCAGGGAGAGCCCGCGTGGGCGACGGGCGGCAGCTATCAGGCGGCGCGGATTATTCAGTTCCACGTTGAGTTCTGGGATCGTACGCCGCTGAAAGAGCAGCAGACCATTTTTGGTCGCGATAAGCTGAGCGGTGCGCCGCTTGGGATGCAGCACGAGCACGACGTGCCGGATTACAGCAAAGACCCTGACGGCGATACCATTGCGCTCGATAGCCATATTCGTCTTGCCAACCCGCGTACCCCGGAAACGCAATCCAGCCTGATGATGCGCCGGGGCTACAGCTATTCGCAGGGGGTGACCAATTCCGGGCAACTGGATATGGGGCTGCTGTTTGTCTGCTACCAGCACGATCTGGAAAAAGGCTTTCTGACGGTGCAAAAGCGCCTGAACGGTGAAGCGCTGGAAGAGTACGTGAAGCCCATTGGCGGCGGCTATTTCTTTGTTCTGCCGGGGGTTATCGACGATCGGCATTATCTCGGGCAATCGCTGCTCGAAGCCTGACGTACCTGCCCGCGAGGGCAGGGCGTTTTCTGCTGTTTTTCCATTCATTTTTTGTATTTCCTGCCTTGTTTCATTTTTCTGTAATCTTATAGTCGGAAACTCTCCTCAGCTGTGATGAGAATTATTTGTTGTCTGTATGTGAAAAATAAGTTGCGCTTAGAATTATTTCTGATGTACTTATTACAGGCGCGGTAGTTCTCGGCAGTAGTCTCGTTTCATTATGGAGATCGCGAATGCCCGATTGCTGTAACGGAAAACGTCAAACCCCAGACCGTACTCATCAGCACGGGAGCCCAACTTCCGGCCGCGATTTTCACACCGTAAAATCCTCCTCTTCTAGTAAAGAAAACCCGAACCCAGGCAAGGTTACCGGTGCGCGTAGCCGTGACCCTCTGCCAATTCGTCAGGCAAGCAATGGCTTACAAGGAAGCCAAACCTCAATCGTTAGTGCGCATAATCGCGTCGATCGTGACGCGTGTGATGTAAACCAACAACGCAAGGTGCTATCCATGGGAAGACAAAAAGCAGTGACCAGAGCTCGTCGTGAGGCCAAACGTGTGCTGAGACAGGATTCGCGAAGCCATAAGCAGCGCGAAGAAGAATCGGTCACATCGCTTGTGCAAATGAGTGGCGTAGAAGCCATTGGCATGGCGCGGGATAGCCGCGACGCCTCGCCAATCGAAGCGCGCAATGACGCTCAGGCGCATTATTTGAATGCCATCGACAATAAACAGCTGATCTTCGCGACGGGCGAGGCCGGGTGCGGTAAGACCTGGATTAGCGCGGCAAAAGCAGCTGAAGCGCTGATCCATAAGGATGTGGACAGAATTATTGTTACCCGTCCCGTTCTGCAGGCCGATGAAGATCTTGGCTTCTTACCGGGAGATATCGCCGAGAAGTTCGCTCCCTATTTCCGCCCGGTTTATGACGTGCTGGTGAGAAGGTTAGGGGCTTCCTTTATGCAGTACTGCCTGCGCCCGGAAATCGGCAAGGTGGAAATCGCGCCGTTCGCCTATATGCGCGGACGTACATTTGAAAATGCGGTGGTGATTCTGGACGAGGCCCAGAACGTGACCGCTGCGCAAATGAAGATGTTTTTGACCCGCCTTGGGGAGAACGTGACGGTTATCGTTAACGGCGACATTACCCAGTGCGACCTGCCTTCTGGGGTCCGCTCGGGCCTGAGCGATGCGCTGGCGCGTTTTGAGGAAGATGAGATGGTCGGTATTGTGCGCTTTACGACCGACGATTGCGTGCGCTCAACGCTTTGCCAGCGCGCGCTGAAAGCCTACTACTGAGTCCTTTTGAGTCTGCAAAGCCCGGGTGACCGGGCTTTGTTTTTAGCGCACTACAGGAGAGCCTGCAGTGAGGGGCTGGCCATCGTTGCTTCAAAAGGAATGATATCGACTTTCGCTACGCCCGATTGCTGGAACGGATCCTGGCTCAGCCGGTTTTGCAGCGCATCCAGATCATCGCCTTTAGCCAGAATCACGCCGCCGGACCTGGGGATTTTACGCCCCGAAGCGAGAAATATTCCGTCAGCGTACCCTTGCTTCAGCCACTCCACGTGCGCAGCAAGCTGGGCGTCTACTTCCTCAAGCGGTTTAACGTAAGTCAGAACAACAACGGCAATGGTGCTCATTTTCTTTCCTTAACATTTAAAGGTAACGCTGCAGAAGTTTATCATTAGCGTGGTCGGGGTTTCTGGTTTTTTTCATCACGCTATCCAGGCCGCTATAAACGAAAATAACGGTAGTTTACTGCTATATAAGGGAATCATTGTCGCTGACCTGTAGCTCAAAATGTCCAGGTGATTGCCGCCGTCACGGTACCTTCATTGCGCCGTGAGACGAGCGGGCTCTCAGCAGCGTGTTCCCCGAGCCAGCTATAGCCGGCGCTGAGTATGGAGCCCCAATGCTCGTTATATTGATGGCTCCAGGTCAGCGCGCTGTCGATGCCGTAAAATCCGCCGGCTGCGCGATAGGGTCGATAGCCGGAACGGATGCTCTGCCGGCGATCAACCCCGTAAAACGTATTGACGTACCGGCTGTCGCCAAACAGCGCGGCGGACTGTAAAGCAACGATATCCTGCGGGTTTTGAACCAGCAGGAGGGTGACGGAAGTTTGATAATGCGCGCCCTGGGCGTCGGTGAGCGGAAGCGTAGCCTTGCCTTCAACGGTGAGCCACGGCGTGACCGACCAGCCGACGGCGAAGGCGGTATTCATGGTGGCTTTAATATTACCCATCCCCTTCAGCGTATTAGCCCCATCGCGCCAGCTCGAGTTTTTTTCCGCTCGCCCGAGGTCGTAACCGAGCGTGTGCTCGAAGTAGAGGCCGCTGTCGCCTGACAGGTCGTAGCCTATGCCTTTTTGGCTATCAATAAAGAAAGCGCCTTTCCGCCCCTGTAGTACGGGAACCACCTGCCAAATCTGCTTGTCAGAACCGCTGTAACGAGGCGCGTACTTTCCCCCCACCCCGATAGTCAGCCCGTCAGAAGGCGCGGCGGCTTCATCGGCGCGCGCGCCGGGCGTTATCGCCATTAAAAACGGCACGACCATATACGGCGAAATTTTTCTGGCTATCATACTGTTCTCCATATGGAAACGGGCGCCGTCCGATCGGGGACGCCGCAGAATGCCGCTGCAGTATGGTTTTGCTAAATCAATAAACGGTCGGGATAGTGTTAAGAAACGGTCAAGGTGAACAGATGTTGTCCAGAAGAGTGCTGATAATTGAAGATGACGCCGACGCGGCCGGCGTGCTTGAGGCCTATTTACGCCGGGAAAACTATGACGTGGCGGTGACCATGGACGGACTCTCCGGGCTGGATATGGCGCAGCGCTGGAAGCCTGACCTGATCCTGCTGGATGTGATGCTGCCCGGGCTAAACGGAACCGAGGTGTTGGCCAGCCTGCGGCGGAAAAGCGATGTGCCGGTGATTATGGTGACCGCAATGGGAGACATGCCCGATCGTATTGGCGCGCTGCGCTACGGCGCCGACGATTATGTGGTCAAACCCTACCACCCTGGCGAAGTGGTGGCGCGCGTTCAGGCCGTGCTCCGGCGTTGTCGCAAAGACGACGCCCGGGAAGACATTCTGCGTTGGCAGGGGCTGGAGGTTGATGTCGCGGCCATTGTCGCGACCGTCAGTCACTCGGGGGAACCTGCGTCTATTCTCGACCTGACCCCGACCGAGTTTTCGCTTCTGGCCACGCTGATGCGCGCCCCCGTACGCCCCTTCTCGCGACAGTATCTGCTGGAGCGCTGCCTTCCCGAGAGCGAAGCGCTGGAGCGCGTGGTGGATACGCATATTTATAACCTGCGTAAAAAACTGGAGGCCGCGGGAGTATCCGGCGCGTTGGTCAACGTTCGCGGCGTGGGCTACCGGTTCAGACAACCATGATCAAGACCCGTCACTCTTCTCTCTGGCGCTGGATTTGCGGGCGCATTCTGGCGCTGGCTATCGGCAGCGTGATTGTTATCGCCACCTGTATGTGGCTGCGCTTCGCCGTGCAGAACTACTGGATCATGCACAAAATGCCGCCCGCCTTGCGCGAGGAATTTATCGTGCTCAGCCGCCATCCCGAGGCCAATCCGGCCCGATTTCACCAGATTGTCGATACCTGGTGGGGATTGAGCTATTCCACGCCCTCTATCGCCTCGGCGGACTGGGTGACCGTCGCGGTGCTGGTGCTGGTCATGATCCCCTTCATTGTTGTTATGGGGTTGCGCTACGCCCGTCCGCTCTCGCTGCAGTTCAGCCGTCTTCGTGATGCGGCGAAGGACGTGACCGGAGGGCAATTTGGCCGCCAGGCGGAGCTGATTGAGGACGCGCCGGCGGAAATGATCCGCTTTGCCGCCGACTTTAACAAAATGACCGGCCAGCTGGCCCGCTACGATAAAGAACTCCGCGCCTCGCATGTGGCGATGGCGCATGAGCTTCGCTCTCCGCTGACGGCGGCGATTGGCCGTCTGCAGGGCATGCTGGATGGCGTTTTTGATACCCAGCCGCAGCAGCTGGAGATGGTGATGAAACAGCTCCAGCATCTGAATCGGCTGACGGATGAACTGCATCTTCTTTCCCTCGCGGATGCCGGCAATCTGGTCCTGGATGACCAGCCATTCGCTCTGGATGAGCTCCTGCAGGAGCGAGCCGCATGGTTAACGCCGCAGGCGGACACTCAGTGCGTCACGATCGCCATTCAGCCTTCGCCGGCATGCCCCTTTCGCGGCGACGCCTTCCGCATGGGGCAGGTCTTTACCATCGTGATGGAAAATGCCGTTCGCTATGGGCGCAAGGGGGGCCATCTTTCTATTAAACTGCGCCGCGAAGAGGGGGCTTACCTCATCGATTTTGTTGATGACGGGCCCGGCGTGGCGCGGCATTTTTTACCGGAAATGTTCCAGCGTTTCACCCGCGAGGAGGCGTCCCGCGCCAGACACTCCGGCGGCAGCGGCCTGGGATTATCCATTGCGCGCGCTATCTGCGCGGCGCACGGGGGGCGTATTAGCGCGGCGCTACCGGCGAGCGGCGGTCTGCTGATTCGCGTTCATCTGCCGTACGACCCCGGCGCGGAAGAAAAGAGCGCATCTTGATAATCCCTTGACAGAACGTCGAGCCATTCTCGATTAATGTGTCATGTAATGGCGCCATTTCCCGAACGGAGTGGCGTTATGTTATATGAGTTAGTTCTTTCCCTTCGTCAGTGCGTGTACGCTTTGCTCGGCGCCGAGCGATCGCTACCCTGGTTTGCGCTGCTGCCGCCGATCGTACTGGCCCTGATGATCGTACCGCTGGTGGGCTGCGGCGATAAAAGCGGCGATAAGCCGGCGCCGGCCCGCCCGGTGCGCTACGTGGTCATCGGCTCCCCGGCAACGCTTCCCTCTCTGGAAAGAACCGGCGAGATCCATGTGCACGATGAGACGGCCCTGAGCTTTCGTACGGCGGGCAGGATGATGACGCGCGCGGTGGATATTGGCGATCGGGTCAATTATGGGCAGCTGCTGGCCACGCTTGACGATACCAGCGCACAAAACCAGCTGGATAGCGCGACGGCTGACGAAGAGAGCGCCAGAGCGACCGCCCGGGTGGCCGCGCTGAACATTAGCCGGATGCAAAAGCTCATCGCGACAGGGGCAATCGCCCGCTCCCAGCTCGACAGCGCGCGGGCGGACTGGCTGGTCGCCAGCGCCCGGGTGAAGAGCAGCGAGGCCGCTTTGCGCAACGCCAGGGAAAGCCTTGGCTGGACTCGCCTGACCTCGCCGGGTGAGGGGATCATTACGGCGGTCAGCGCCTCTCCCGGTCAGGTCGTCAACGCCGGTGAGACGGTGGTGACGCTGGCGGCCGGGCAGGCGCGCGACGTGGTGTTTGATATCCCGGATCCCGCTAAGGTTGAGGCGCAAAGGGCGGAGGAATTTCAGGTTGCTTTGCTCAGCGATGCCGGGGTGAACGCTTTCGCCATTTTGCGTGATATTAGCCCGCAGGCCGATCCCCAGACCCGGACATGGCGCGTCAGGGCGACCCTCAAGAAACCGCCCGCCGCGATGGCGCTGGGTTCCAGCGTCACAGTAAGGCTGCCGTCATCAGGCTCGGCGGGTTACGCGGTACCGGCTTCGGCGCTGAGCCGTTGCGGAGAAAAACCGGCCGTCTTTGTGATTACCCCGCAGATGCAGGCGCAGCTGCGCGTTGTCGTTCCCGCCAGCTACACGGCTTCTTCCGTTATCATCGCCTCCGGACTTATGCCCGGCGACCGGGTTATTACCGCGGGCGTAAGTAAACTTCGGCCGGGGGAAAAAGTCGTCGCCGGAGAGAAGCAGCCGTGAAAAAAGCGCCGTCAAAAAATACCTTTAATCTCTCCGCCTGGGCGCTGGAAAACCCGCAAATGGTCAGCTTTTTTATGCTGCTGATGATGGTTATCGGTTCGCTCAGCTATACGCTGCTGCCGCGTAATGAAGATCCGGCGTTCACCATCAAAACGGCGGTAGTCTCTGCGCAGTGGCCGGGCGCATCGGTAACGGACACGACCCATCTGGTGACGGACGTCCTGGAAAAAAAATTGCAGGAAACGCCCTGGCTCGATTATATCGAAAGTGAAACCCGGGCCGGACAAACGGTTATCTATATTAATCTGCGTGATGACACGCCGGCGCAAAAAGTCCCGGCGATCTGGTATCAGATCCGCAAAAAAATGCAGGATATTGCGCCATCGCTGCCCGAAGGCGCGCAGGGGCCGAACGTGAACGATGAGTTTGACGACACGTACGGCACGATTTATGCCTTTATTCCTGACGGATATACCCTCCGGGAGGTGCGCCAGCAGGTGGAGACGATCCGCCGTGAACTGATGTCCGTGCCGGATATCGGCAAAACGGTTCTGCTTGGCGAACAGCAGGAGCAGATTGCGATCGCTTTTTCACCCGCCCGACTGGCCGGTATGGGGCTCAGCATTCAGCAGGTTACGGATGCTCTGCGGGCCCAGAATGCGGTAGTTCCGGCCGGCGTTCTGCGCACCGGGCAGGAGAAGATGACGATAAACGTCAGCGGGGCGCTCAGGAGCGAAGAGAGCTTACGCGCCGTCACCCTGCGCATTAACGATCGCTATCTTCCCCTGACCGACATTGCCACCATCGAGAGAAGAGCGGCTGAACCGCCTTCTGCGGCGTATCGCGTTAACGGGCGTCCTGCCATTGGTCTGGCGATTTCCATGGCGCCAACGGGAAATATGCTGCGCTTTGGCGCGACGTTGAACGACAGAATGAGCGCCATCGGTGCCGGGCTGCCGCACGGTATTGAGATGGTGAAAGTGGCTGACCAGTCGGCGGTGGTCAGCGGCGCGGTAAGCGGGTTTGTCCGGGTGCTGGTGGAAGCCGTGCTGATTGTGCTGGCGGTTTCTTTTGTCTCCCTGGGATTAAGGGCCGGGCTGGTGGTGGCCGCGGCGATCCCGCTGGTGCTGGCGATGACCTTTGCCGGAATGATGCTGGCAGGCATCGGCCTGCAGCGTATCTCTCTCGGGGCCCTGATTATTGCGCTTGGGCTGCTGGTGGATGATGCCATGATCGCCGTGGAAACCATGGTATCCCGGCTGGAGGCCGGGGATACGCGACGGCGGGCGGCGACCTATGCTTTCAAAACCACGGCATTTCCGATGCTGACCGGTACGCTGGTTATGATTGCCGGGTTTATTCCCGTCGGTTTTGCCTCATCCAGCGCTGGCGAATACTGCTTTTCGCTGTTTGCCGTGGTGCTGATGGCGCTGCTGAGCTCATGGATCGTGGCGATTCTGTTCTCTCCTTTGACCGGAGCATGGCTGCTGCCGGAAAAGCTTAAACATCATGCCGCAGGCCCGGGTCGAATGGCGCGGGGATATGGACGGCTTCTGCGAACGGCGCTGCGCCACCGGCTCGCCACCCTGGGAATTGCGCTGGCCGCGCTGGGGCTATCGGTGTATGGCACAACGTTTATGCAGGGGGAGTTTTTCCCCTCATCCGATCGTCCGGAGCTGCTGGTCAGCCTGACGCTGCCGGCCAATGCTTCGCAGTCTGCAACGGAGAAACAAACGGAAAGGCTGGAACGGGCGCTTGCCGGGAATCGCAATATTGACCATTACTCGACCTATGTGGGTTCGGGCGCTATCCGCTTTTACTTACCGATGGATGTTCTGCTGGATAATGAAAATACGGCGCAGCTGGTCGTGGTGGCGAAGGATCTGGCCGCCCGGGACCGCCTGCGGGAACAGTTAAATGCGCTGCTGGCCACGCAATTCAGCGATCTAACCTCGCGCGTTTCGCCGCTGGAGCTGGGGCCGCCGGTGGGCTGGCCGATCAAATACCGGGTCAGCGGGCCGGATTATCTCAAAGTCAGAGAGTATGCCGGGCGACTGGCCGAGGCGATAGGGCGCTCGCCGCTAACCCGGGAGGTGAATCAGACCGCGGGCGAGCCGGAGAGAACCCTCGTTCTGCAGGTGAACCAGACCGCCGCGCGGGCGGCGGGGGTGTCGTCGCAGAGTCTGGCGCAGACGCTTAATACCGTCTGGTCCGGCACGACGGTGACGTCGATAAGGGATGACGATCGGCTGGTTGACGTGGTGCTGCGGGCGAATGACAGCGAGCGGTTGAATCTTGCCACCCTGTCATCGCTGACGGTGGAGGGGCGCGATGGACAAAAAATTCCCCTTGGCGCGGTAGCCACGCCGGTCTGGGGAGTGGACGATCCGGTACTCTGGCGTCGGCAAAGGTTGCCGTTTATCACCGTACAAACCGACCTCGCGCCGGGGATGCGGGCAGAAGGCGTATCGGACGGTTTGCGCCCGACGGTGGATAAACTGCGCGCGGGTCTACCCAGCGGTTACAGCATTGTTGAAGGCGGGGTGGTCGCGGAGTCCGAAAAAGGCAACAGCTCGGTATTTGATATTTTACCCGTCACCCTCGGGGTGATGCTGTTACTGCTGATGCTCCAGCTGCGGCGCTATTCCCGTATGCTGCTGGCTCTGTTCATGGCCCCGTTCGGCTTGCCGGGGATCGTCATGGCCATGCTGCCGAGCGATACGCCCATGGGATTTGTGGCTCTGCTCGGCGCGATCGCGCTGGCGGGGATGATTATTCGCAATGCCGTGATACTGATCAGTGAGGTCGACAATAATCTCGCTCAGGGCATGGAAAGCGACGCCGCCATTATTGCCGCCGCGGAGCACCGGGCCAGGCCAATATTTCTGACCGCCTGCGCCGCAATCCTGGGCATGATCCCCATCTCTCACCAGGCCTTCTGGGGGCCAATGGCGTATGCCATCATTGGCGGGCTGATCGTCGCCACGCTCGTCACGTTAACCGTACTGCCGGCGTCTTTTAGCATGTTGCTGGGGATGGGGAGATACTGGAAAAGGCGTCACGCCGCTTGATAAAACAGGAGCGCCGGGGGTAACCCCGGTCGGGGCTTCTCATCCCCCGGGGGAGTGCAACAGGCGAAAAAAAAGCCCGTACTTGCGTACGAGCTCTTCTTCAAATATGGCGGTGAGGGGGGGATTGACTCGCTGCGCTCGCCCTCCGGGCAGATTCCTCGCAGGCTCGTCATCTGTCCAACTGGCTGGCGCCAGTTGTCGAACCCCGGTCGGGGCTTCTCATCCCCCGGGGGAGTGCAACAGGCGAAAAAAAAGCCCGTACTTGCGTACGAGCTCTTCTTCAAATATGGCGGTGAGGGGGGGATTGACTCGCTGCGCTCGCCCTCCGGGCAGATTCCTCGCAGGCTCGTCATCTGTCCAACTGGCTGGCGCCAGTTGTCGAACCCCGGTCGGGGCTTCTCATCCCCCGGGGGAGTGCAACAGGCGAAAAAAAAGCCCGTACTTGCGTACGAGCTCTTCTTCAAATATGGCGGTGAGGGGGGGATTCGAACCCCCGATACGTTGCCGTATACACACTTTCCAGGCGTGCTCCTTCAGCCACTCGGACACCTCACCATATTGTTTTGCTGCTCACCTTGGGTGGGCAACGGGGCGCTACTATAGGGAGTTGCGCTAAAACGGTCAAGCAGTATTTATTCTTTTGCTATCGTTCGGTTAAGCAATGAACACTGCCCCGCCGTAGCGCGGCGGGGCAGGCATTTTAACGCTGTGAATCAAGCTGTTCGTTGTTCTTGACCACGTCCTGAGCTTTGGCATAGCTCTCGATCAGCAGCTGGTATGCCGGGAAGACCTTGGTATACACCTCAGCCCACTCCGCGGCATCCGGTCGATTCCAGGTGCGCTGCAGCTCGGAAGCGACCGCCGCGGTATCCATCGGTACGACGCCAGCCTGGACGACGCGGGCGAGGGTGATTTCCTGCGCCATCTTGCTATAGGTACCGGAAGCATCAATGACGGCAAAAACCTTATAGCCATCGGCAACGGCGGCAATGGACGGGAACGCCATGCAGACGCTGGTAATCGTACCGGCGATAATCAGCGTTTTACGCCCGGTCGCTTTTACCGCGGCAACAAATTCCGGGTTATCCCACGCGTTAATCTCTCCTTTACGCGCAATATATTGCGCATGGGGCGCGTTCGCATGAATCTCAGGGATCAGCGGGCCGTTCGGTCCCTGCGGCACTGACGCCGTGGTGATTACCGGGATCCCGGCTAATGAAGCCATCTTCGCCAGCGCGGCGGCGCGCGCCCGCAGCTCCGGCATCGGCATATCACCCACGGTCTGGAACAGACCGCTCTGGTGGTCAATCAGCAGCATGGCGGCATCATTGACATCAATAACCGGACGAGAACCATTAAAGTTAGCTGGGGTAGACATATTCTTCACCTCATTCAATATCAGATTTGGCCGAAGCGGCCGCTATTAAAATCACGAACCGCTTCTGCGATTTGTGCTTTGGTATTCATCACAAACGGGCCGTAGCCCACGATCGGCTCCTGCAGCGGTTCACCGGCCATCAGCAGTACTTTTGCGTTGGTACCGGCCGCGAGGTGGAGCGCTTCTCCTTTCTGGCTGAGCACAACCAGCTGACCCTCGCGGGCGTTGCCCTCGCCGTTCACCACAATCTCACCTTCCAGGACGACCAGCGCCGTACTCCAGCCAGCGGGCTGGTGCAGGGTGATCTCCTGACTCTGGTTGAGCTGCAGGTCCCAGACGTTCAGCGGAGAAAAGGTGTGCGCGGGGCCAACCGTATCCTCGTAGCGCCCGGCAATCACCCGCATGCGGCCGGCATTGTTCGGCAGGTCAACGTCAGGAATCACATCTGCCGTAATGCTCTGGTATCCCGGATGCGTCATTTTGTCTTTAGCCGGAAGGTTGACCCAGAGCTGGATCATCTTCAGCTCGCCGCCGGTACGGGTGAACTCCGCCGAGTGGAACTCTTCGTGCAGGATCCCGGCGCCCGCGGTCATCCACTGCACATCACCCGGCCCAATAACGCCGCCTCTACCGGTAGAGTCACGGTGTTCAACTTCGCCGGAGTAGACGACGGTAACGGTCTCAAATCCGCGATGCGGATGTTCGCCGACGCCGCGTTTCTCCGTTCCCGCCGGGAAGTGATGCGGGCCTGCATAGTCAAGCAGCAGGAAGGGGCTTAGCTGTTCGCCGTGCGTCTGATAAGAGAACATTGAGCGAACCGGGAAACCATCGCCGACCCAGTGCTGCGAAGGTGCGGTGTAGATACCAGTGATTTGTTTCATGGCAGTCTCCTGAATGTCTGTTTCTGATGTGAATAAGCATATATTCGCCACTAATAGTCCGCTAGATAGCAAAAACGACCTATACTGTTCTAAAAATGGAACGATGGAGGAAGGATGCAGGATCTCAATGATTTAGCCTGGTTTGTACAGGTGGTCGATCACGGCGGATTTGCTGCGGCGGGAAGGGCGCTCGATCAACCCAAATCAAAATTGAGCCGTCGAATCGCCCAGTTAGAAGAACGCCTCGGCGTACGTTTGATTCAACGTACAACCCGCCAGTTTGCGGTAACGGAAGTTGGGCTTACATTTTATCAGCACTGCAAAGCGATGCTGATCGAGGCGGAAGCGGCAGAACAGGCGGTGGAAACCCTGCGCTCCGAGCCGCGCGGCAGCGTGAAGCTGACCTGTCCGGTAACGTTATTGCATGCGCATGTCGGGCCGATGCTGGCACGGTTTATGGTGCGCTATCCGGGCGTCAATCTTCAGCTGGAAGCCACTAATCGTCGAGTGGATGTTGTTGGCGAGGGCGTCGACGTGGCGATTCGCGTGCGCCCAAGACCGATAGAAGACAGCGACCTGGTGATGCGTGTCCTGGCCGATCGCGGGCACCGTCTGGTCGCCAGCCCCGGGTTGGTTGAGCGGCAAGGGCAGCCCCGGGTTCCGTCAGAATTAAGCGATTGGCCGGGGTTGAGCCTGGGCGCAGGTAAACATCAGCATAAGTGGCAGTTGACCGGTCCCGAGGGCGCAAGGGCGGAGATCTACTTCACTCCCCGGCTGGTCACCACGGATATGCTGGCGCTCCGTGAAGCGGCCATTGTCGGCGTTGGGGTGGTACAGCTTCCTTTATTAATGGTGCGCGATCAGTTGGCCGCCGGAGAGCTGGTGGTTGTCCTTGATGAGTGGCAACCGCGCAGGGAGGTGATCCATGCGGTGTTTGCTTCGCGCCGCGGGCTGCTGCCCTCGGTCAGGGCGCTGGTTGATTTCCTCAGCGAAGAGTATCAGCGGATGGAGGAGGATTAGCATTTGCCACAATCCCGGCGGCGCTGCGCTATCGAAGAAAGTCTGAAGCCGGGGGGGATGGCGACGGTTCCCGGAGGCGGTGCTGCGCACCTGTCCGGGCTACCGGGGGGAGTGCAACAGGCGAAAAAAAAGCCCGTACTTGCGTACGAGCTCTTCTTTAAATATGGCGGTGAGGGGGGGATTCGAACCCCCGATACGTTGCCGTATACACACTTTCCAGGCGTGCTCCTTCAGCCACTCGGACACCTCACCATATTGTTTTTCCCGTTGCTGCCGGGAACGGGCGCTAATTTAGGGAAATACGTATCTCCCGTCAATCAACTTTTTAAAAAAATCGCCCGTTTAGCCAAACTTCAAGCAACTTGCTCTCTAAATGCGCGAGAATCGATTTTTTTGTCGCCATTCCCTTTTTCACACGCTCGCCTGACGAAATTTGCTATGCTGGCAAAGCAATAGAAAACAACGAGTAAAACGCGACGCTAGCCTAACCTGCCGATAGCGTCAGCTGTCAGGAGCCCTTATGGATATCATCTTTTACCACCCGACGTTCGACACCCCTTTCTGGATTGCGGAGCTGGAAAAACAGCTCCCCGGCTCGCGAGTCCGCGAATGGAAATCCGGTGATAATCAACCCGCGGACTATGCGCTGGTCTGGCATCCGCCGGTTGAAATGCTGCAAGGCCGCGAACTTAAAGCCGTCTTTGCCCTTGGCGCCGGCGTTGATTCAATTCTAAGTAAACTGCGGGAAAACCCGGAAATGCTGCCGCTGTCTACGCCGCTGTTCCGTCTGGAAGACACCGGCATGGGTCTGCAGATGCAAGAGTATGCGGTGAGCCAGGTGCTGCACTGGTTCCGTCGTTTTGATGACTATCAGGCCTTAAAACAGGAGGCGCGGTGGCAGCCGCTGGAGGAGTATCAGCGCGAGGACTTCACCATCGGCATTATGGGGGCGGGAGTACTGGGCGCGAAAGTGGCAGAAAGCCTGCAAAGCTGGGGGTTTCCGCTACGCGTCTGGAGCCGTAGCCGCAAATCCTGGCCTCAGGTAACGAGCTTTGCGGGGGAAGCCGAGCTGGGGGATTTCCTGAACGGTACGCGAGTGCTGATTAACCTGCTACCCAACACGGCGGAAACCGTTGGCATTATTAATAGCGCGCGCCTGGCGCAGCTGCCGGATAATAGCTATGTGCTGAATCTCGCTCGCGGGGTTCATGTGGTGGAAGACGATCTGCTGGTCGCGCTGGATAGCGGCAAGTTAAAAGGGGCGATGCTGGATGTGTTCAGCCGCGAACCGCTGCCGGAAGAGAGCCCGCTTTGGCGGCACCCGCGAGTGGCGATGACGCCGCATATTGCTGCCGTCACCCGGCCTCTGGAAGCCATCGCTTATATCGCTAAAACCATTGCTCAGTTAGAACGGGGCGAAACGGTCAGCGGGCAGGTCAATCGCCAGCTGGGATACTAAGCGATAGCCCCGCCTGAGCGGGGTTTTGCTGATCATGGGCGCAGATTCCTGCTATTCTTGCCACAAACAGAGAAGGAGATTGTGATGTATCCTGTTGACCTGCACATGCATACCGTCGCCAGTACCCACGCTTACAGCACCCTGCACGACTATATTGCGCAAGCAAAGCGCAAGGGGATCAAACTCTTTGCTATTACCGACCACGGGCCCGATATGGCCGATGCGCCGCATTACTGGCATTTTATTAATATGCGTATCTGGCCGCGGCTGGTGGATGGCGTTGGCATTCTGCGCGGTATCGAAGCCAATATCAAAAATACCCAGGGCGAAATCGACTGTACCGGCCCGATGCTCAACTCGCTGGACCTGATTATCGCCGGTTTTCACGAGCCGGTATTCCCTCCGCAGGACAAAGCGACGCATACAGAAGCGATGATCGCCACGATAGCGAGCGGCGCGGTGCATATCATTAGCCATCCGGGTAACCCTAAATTTCCCGTTGACATCCCGGCCATTGCCGCCGCCGCGGCGAAGCACCATGTGGCGTTGGAAATCAATAACTCCTCTTTTGTCTCGTCGCGTATCGGCAGCGAAGATAACTGCCGCGCCGTTGCGGCGGCCGTACGCGATGCCGGTGGCTGGGTGGCGCTGGGCTCGGATTCCCATACGGCATTTACGCTCGGTGAATTTAGCGAATGCCGAAAAATTCTTGATGCCGTCGGTTTTCCGGAAGAGCGAATTCTTAACGTAACGCCCCGGCGTCTGCTTAATTTTCTTGAATCGCGCGGCATGCCTGCGATTCCTGAGCTGGCTGAACTTTAATGTGAATAACTGGAATAAATGAATGAACGAGTTTTCAATCCTCTGCCGCGTGCTGGGCTCTCTCTATTATCGTCAGCCGCAGGACCCGCTGCTGGTTCCGCTCTTTACCCTTATCCGCGAAGGGAAGCTGGCGGCGAGCTGGCCGCTGGAGCAGGATGAACTGTTGGAGCGCCTGCAAAAAAGCTGTGATATGCAGTCGCTGGCCGCCGAATACAACGTGCTGTTTGTCGGTGAAGAGTGCCGCGTCGCGCCTTACCGTAGCGCATGGGTTGACGGCGCTACGGAAGCTGAAGTCCGTGGTTTCCTCACCGCACATGGCGTACCTACGGGGGAGGGGGCGGCGGATCATTTCGGCTCCTTGCTGCTGGCCGCTTCCTGGCTGGAAGATCACGCGGCGGAAGAGGAAAGCGAAGTTCTGGAAACCCTATTCGCGGAATATATCCTGCCGTGGTGCGGTGAGTTCCTGGGCAAAGTTGAAGCGCATGCCACCACGCCGTTCTGGCGTACGATGGCCCCGCTGACTCGCGAAGCGGTCTCCGCTATGTGGGATGAACTGCAGGAAGAAAATGAACAATAATTTGTGATTTACATCACAATTTAAATGCAACGCAATATTTTTAATTTCATTTAGTGTGCTCTGTGTCGCATTTGACGGGCGCGTTTCTGTTATGATACGCGCCATGAACATACTCTTCGCAATCGCATTAACGACGGGCATTCTCTCCGGTATCTGGGGATGGGTGGCGGTCGCATTGGGTCTGCTGAGCTGGGCGGGGTTCCTCGGCTGTACGGCTTACTTTGCCTGTCCGCAAGGTGGGTTAAAAGGGCTGTTCATTTCAACCTGTACGGTCATGAGCGGCGTTGTGTGGGCGCTGGTGATTATTCACGGCAGCGCGCTGGCGCCGCAGCTGGAAATTGTCAGCTATATCATGACCGGCATCGTGGCGTTTTTGATGTGCATTCAGGCGCGTCAGCTGATGCTCTCTTTTGTGCCGGGAACTTTTATTGGCGCGTGTGCGACGTTTGCCGGCAGCGGCGACTGGCGTTTGGTTGTGCCTTCACTCGCGCTGGGTCTGGTATTTGGCTACGCTATGAAAAATAGCGGTCTGTGGCTGGCGACCCGGGCTGAGAAAAATAAACCTCTTGCTAACCAAAGCAGCTGATCGTTTTTTAATGTATCCCCGTTGACATCACAAAAGGGCCCTGCGGGCTCTTTTGCCGTTTTTGGCGCCAGGTTTACCCCGTCGTTAATCTCCCCCCTGTATTCTATTTTTCCTTATATATCAAATGTTTTAACTGCACCGAAAGTCAGTGAATCGATTTTGTTATCAGATTCTAACGGATGATGTATTTTGTTTTTAAATTGTTAATATAATTAACTTGAAGTAAAAAAATATAACCCGATGCACTCATGGATGGCTGGTGCTTTTCAGTCGCTATACCGATATGCAGAGGAGTTTTATAATGAAAAAAACCAAATATGCGCCACTTGCCGCTCTGTTTATTTTACCCTGTTTTGTTAGCCCCGTGCTCGCGGAAAAGACCGTGGCCGGCGTCATTCATTTTTACGGGCGGGTGGTGGAAGCGCCCTGTCAGCTTAGTACTATAAATAACCAGATTATTATGGATTGCCCGAGGGCGGAAGCGATTAAAATTTCTGCTCAACAGCTTGAGAAAGGGAATATACACAACGAAAATATCCGTTCTGCGCAATTAAGATATATTAACCCGCAACGGACCCTCGCTATTCTGGATGTTGAGTATCGGTAACCCTCTGCCCCCAGACTTTCGTCCCGGGGGCTATCGTGCCATATTATCCTCATGTATTCATTTGAAGACGTATGCCGACAGGAGGAGAAATGGCTGTTCAACCTGAGGTTGTTCTCGGCGATATTACAACGCTTGCGGTCGAGGTTATCGTCAATGCGGCAAACCCGTCGCTGCTTGGCGGTGGCGGCGTGGACGGCGCGATTCACCGCGCGGCAGGGCCAGAACTGCTGGCTGCCTGTAAAGTGGTGCGGCAACAGCAGGGTGAGTGTCCGCCCGGTCATGCAGTGATTACGGCGGCAGGAAATTTGCCCGCCAGCGCGGTTATTCACGCCGTTGGACCCATCTGGCACGGCGGTGACAGACAAGAGGCGGAGTTGCTGGCTGACGCCTATAAAAATAGCCTGCTGCTGGCTTCGGCAAACAATTATCGTTCTATTGCATTTCCTGCTATCAGCACCGGCGTTTATGGCTACCCTAAAGAGGCCGCTGCGGAGATAGCCGTACGGACGGTAAATGCCTTCCTCACGCGCTATAACCCGCTGGAACGCGTGTGTTTCGTTTGCTTTGATGCCGAAACCGCCGGCATCTATACGCGATTACTTGAGGCAAGTCGCGCGCAACTCGGGCATCAGAATAAGATATGATAGTTTCCTGGGAACGCTGGAAATTATCATAACGGGAGAGTTATCGGTGGCTGAAGGGAAGGTTCTACAAAAACAACGGCTTCGGCGGATGGAAATCGTTGCCGCGGCGCAGAAATGTTTTGCGGAAAAGGGCCTGCACGGCGCCTCCGTAGCGGATATTGCGCGTCAGGCTGGTCTTAGCGTAGGCCAGCTATATCGCATCTTCGCCAGCAAAGAAGAGATCGTTGAAGTCATCGTCAGTGAGATCGTGAATGCCAGAGTGGGCGAAATCGTTGCCGGGAATCATGATTTAGCCCGTATGGCGTCCGTATTAGCCGGCGCGATCCCAGTGACCGGCTCTACAAAAAGCGATAATTATCTGCTGATGGAAATTAACGCCGAGGCGTCCCGAAATCCGCGCCTGCGTGAAATTATGAACCAGGCCGATCGCCGCCTGAAAGAGGAGGGCGGGCGACTAACCCGGCACTATCACCCTGAGATGTCCGCAGAGAAAATTAGCCTCGCCTGCGAATTTATCGCGATATTAACCGAAGGATCGGCCTATCGTTGCGACTTTGCGACGACTCCGACGGTAGATAAAGCGGCGATGGAAAACCTGTACCGCGATGTTTTTCAGCTGCTGTTTACACAAAAATAGCGCTGCTATGTGCGTTCCACACAGCAGCTTGCTGTTTTAACTGGCGGATATTTGCGGCTTAGCCGTCTTTTGCTGGAATTTTCCGGAGAAAAGAAAGCGCAACAGCGGTATCCGCAGATGGATTTCATACAGCACCAGAGCAATCCCGACCACAAAAACCAGCCCGGTTATAAACCCAAGGGTATTCGATTTAATGACCGGTGCTATCCACGCTCCGTAGAGCAGGGTCAGCGGGTGGTGCACCAGGTAGATAAATAGCGATGCGTTGACGAAATAGGTCACCCGCGCTGACTGGAAATTCAACAAACGGTGGCCAAGCGAAAAGACCACGTTGACCATCCATAGCCCCAACACCATGGTAATCACATACTCCGTCTCATACATCCAGCCGTCGCCAGAGCCGTACTGCTGATTCAACCGGTAGGCGATAAATCCGAGTAAAGCCGCCGCAAAGCACCATGGCGATGGGGTCGTAAACATCGTTTTCAGCCGCGCGTTAATAAACGTCTGGGCACCGAGGATAAAGAAAGGCAGATAGAACAGCGTCTGCATCACGATAAAGTTGAACAGGCCATTGCTCAGAATGGGTGGGTAGAGGATAAAAATGGTGCGGCGAATAACCGCATACAGCACGCCCAGCGCGAGAAAAATCATCGACAGCTGGCCTAATGTGACGGTGTCACCAAAGGTTGGCGCAGCGGCAGAACGCGGGCGCGTCAGCCATTTAAACATTACTACGCCCAGCGACGTCAGAACCACCAGCACTAATAAAAACCACAGATGGGAAATCAGCTCCCAGGCGAGGGTGTTGAATTTGTCATAGCCGGAAAGGGTGTGCCAGTTATCCGCCTTACCGTTGACGTACTGCAGCATAATAAACTGCGGTAGGGTCAGGAGGGGGATCGCGGTTAACATGGGAATACCGACACGCTCAACGCGGACTTTCCACCACTTCTTCAGCGGATAGCGCAGAAAAAGCATGTAGGAAAAATAGCCGGAAATCACAAAGAAGACCTGCATGCGAAAGGCATGGATGAAGTCGTTAAACAACGTCAGCCACCAGGAGGGCTCGGCGCTGTTCACATGCCAGCTGTGGCTGGAGTAAATGAGCGAAATGTGAAAAGGGATACCCAATAGCATCAGCCAGGCGCGGATGCTATCGAAAAAATATTCACGCTGTACCGGAGTATTATTCATACAATATCACTACATTCTCAGACAATTCGTCTTATCACTCAACGTGATAACGTTTAAATTCTCTGCAACCCTACATGAACTCTGGTTAACTGTCTCCAGGATAAGCACGCAAAGTGCAATCGGGCCAGTGAACTGTGTATTCCCTGTGCCGCAATACCGAACAATGCAGGGATTATGTTGTCGGAATGCCTGAGTTTCCATTAAAATAGATCGGATCGATTTAAGCACACAAAGGGGGAAGTGCTTACTTATATGAAACATAAACCACAGATGATGAAAATGCGTTGGTTAAGCGCAGCCGTAATGTTGTCCCTGTGTACTTCATCTGCATGGGCATTCAGCATTGATGACGTCGCAAAAGAGGCACAAACGTTAGCCGGCAAAGGCTTTGAAGCGCCTAAAAGTAACCTGCCCTCTGCCTTCCGCGACATGAAGTATGCGGACTATCAGCAAATTCAGTTTAATCACGACAAAGCTTATTGGAATAATCTGAAAAGCCCGTTCAAGCTCGAGTTTTATCACCAGGGGATGTATTTCGATACGCCGGTCACCATTAATGAAGTGACGGCAACCAGCGTACGTAAAATTAAATACAACCCGGACTATTTTAATTTTGGCAACGTGCAGCACGATAAAGACACGGTTAAAGACCTCGGCTTTGCGGGCTTCAAGGTCCTGTATCCGATCAATAGCAAAGATAAGAACGATGAGATTGTCAGCATGCTCGGAGCCAGCTACTTCCGCGTGCTCGGCCAGGGTCAGGTATACGGGCTTTCTGCCCGTGGGCTGGCGATTGATACCGCACTGCCGTCCGGAGAAGAGTTCCCGCGTTTTCGTGAATTCTGGATTGAGCGTCCTAAAGCCACCGATAAACGTCTGACGATTTATGCGCTGCTTGATTCCCCGCGCGCAACCGGCGCCTATCGTTTTGTGATCATGCCCGGCCGCGATACCGTGGTGGACGTGCAGTCTAAGGTCTATCTGCGTGACAAAGTCGGTAAGCTGGGCGTGGCTCCGTTGACCAGTATGTTCCTGTTTGGGCCGCATCAGCCGTCTCCGACCACCAACTATCGTCCAGCGCTGCACGATTCCAACGGGCTTTCGATCCTTGCCGGTAACGGCGAGTGGATCTGGCGTCCGCTGAATAACCCGAAACACCTCGCCGTCAGCAGCTACGCAATGGAAAACCCGCAGGGGTTTGGCCTGCTGCAGCGCGGCCGCCAGTTCTCGCGTTTTGAAGATCTCGACGACCGCTACGATCTGCGCCCAAGCGCGTGGATTACGCCGAAAGGGGATTGGGGTAAAGGGAAAATCGAACTGGTTGAAATCCCGACCAACGATGAAACCAACGATAACATCGTGACCTACTGGACGCCGGATCAGCTGCCGGAACCCGGCAAAGAGATGAACTTCAAATACACCATCACTTTCAGCCGTGACGAAGACAAGCTGCATGCGCCGGATAACGCCTACGTGATGCAGACCCGCCGCTCTACCGGCGATGTCAAACAATCGAACCTGATTCGCCAGCCTGATGGCACCATTGCCTTTATTGTTGATTTCACCGGCGCTGAGATGAAAAAGCTGCCCGCAGATACTCCGGTAACCGCGCAGGCAAGCATCGGTGATAACGCTGAAATCGTCGAAAATACCGTGCGCTACAACCCGGTAACTAAGGGCTGGCGTATGATCCTGCGCGTCAAAGTGAAAGATCCTAAGAAAACCACGGATATGCGCGCTGCGCTGGTCAACACCGACCAGACGCTGAGCGAAACCTGGAGCTATCAGCTGCCTGCCAATGAATAAGATAACGAAGTACATCGACGCATTGCCGCTGTCGGATGCAGAAAAAAGCGCGTTACCTGACGCAAGCCTGCAGGCCGTACATGAAGCACTGGACGCTGAACATCACGTTTTTAAACGCGAAGACGACGCCCCGCTGGGGTCGGTGAAATCGCGGCTGGAGCATAGCTGGCCTGATTCACTGGCCGGTAACCAACTGGTTAAGGATGACGAAGGGCGCACTCAGCTGAACGCCATGCCGAAAGCAAAACGCTCCTCTATGTTTCCTGACCCCTGGCGTACCAACCCTGTCGGTCGTTTCTGGGATCGGCTGCGCGGACGCGATGTGACTCCGCGCTATCTTTCTCGCCTGAGCAAAGAAGAGCAGGAGAGTGAGCAAAAATGGCGTACCGTCGGCTCTATCCGCCGCTATATTCTGCTGCTGCTGACGCTGGCGCAGACCGTTGTGGCGACCTGGTACATGAAAACCATTTTGCCCTACCAGGGCTGGGCGCTGATTAACCCTGCCGATATGGTGGGGCAGAATCTATGGGTATCCTTTATGCAACTGCTGCCGTATGTGCTGCAGTCGGGGATCCTGATTCTGTTCGCCGTACTTTTTTGCTGGGTTTCCGCGGGATTCTGGACCGCGCTGATGGGCTTCCTGCAGCTGCTGATCGGGCGCGACAAGTACAGTATCTCAGCCTCGACCGTCGGTGATGAGCCTTTGAATCCGGAGCATCGCACGGCGCTGATTATGCCGATCTGCAACGAAGACGTTGACCGCGTATTCGCGGGTCTGCGTGCGACCTGGGAATCGGTAAAGGCCAGCGGCAACGCCGAGCACTTTGATGTCTATATCCTGAGCGATAGCTACAACCCGGACATCTGCGTGGCGGAGCAAAAAGCGTGGATGGAGCTGATTGCCGAAGTTCAGGGCGAAGGGCAGATCTTCTATCGCCGGCGCCGCCGCCGCGTGAAGCGCAAAAGCGGCAACATTGATGACTTCTGCCGTCGTTGGGGTAGCCAGTATAGCTATATGGTGGTGCTGGATGCCGACTCCGTGATGAGCGGTGAGTGCCTGAGCGGCCTGGTGCGCCTGATGGAAGCGAACCCGAATGCCGGCATCATCCAGTCATCGCCGCGCGCATCGGGCATGGATACGCTTTATGCGCGCTGTCAGCAGTTTGCCACCCGCGTCTATGGTCCGCTGTTTACCGCCGGTCTGCATTTCTGGCAGCTGGGCGAGTCGCACTACTGGGGACACAACGCCATTATCCGGGTCAAACCGTTTATTGAGCACTGTGCTCTCGCGCCGCTGCCGGGTGAGGGTAACTTCGCAGGTTCCATCCTGTCGCATGACTTCGTGGAAGCGGCATTGATGCGCCGCGCCGGATGGGGGGTGTGGATTGCTTACGATCTCCCTGGTTCTTATGAAGAGCTGCCGCCGAACCTGCTTGACGAGCTGAAGCGCGATCGTCGCTGGTGTCAGGGGAACCTGATGAACTTCCGCCTGTTCCTGGTCAAAGGGATGCACCCGGTTCACCGCGCGGTATTCCTGACCGGCGTGATGTCATACCTGTCGGCGCCGCTGTGGTTCATGTTCCTGGCGCTCTCAACTGCCCTGCAGGTGGTGCATGCGTTGACCGAGCCGCAGTACTTTTTGCAGCCGCGTCAGCTGTTCCCGGTCTGGCCGCAGTGGCGCCCGGAGCTGGCTATCGCCCTGTTCGCTTCAACCATGGTGCTGCTGTTCCTGCCGAAGCTGCTGAGTATTATTCTGGTGTGGTGTAAAGGGCCAAAAGAGTACGGCGGCTTTATCCGTGTGACCCTTTCTCTGCTGCTGGAGGTGCTCTTTTCGGTGCTGCTGGCGCCGGTACGCATGCTGTTCCACACCGTATTTGTGGTCAGCGCGTTCCTCGGCTGGGAAGTGGTGTGGAACTCGCCGCAGCGTGATGACGACTCTACGCCGTGGGGCGAAGCGTTCATGCGTCACGGCTCGCAGATGCTGTTGGGGCTGGTTTGGGCGGTGGGCATGGCGTGGCTGGATCTGCGTTTCCTGTTTTGGCTGGCGCCGATCGTGGTCTCGCTGATTCTGTCTCCGTTCGTGTCGGCCATTTCCAGCCGCGCGACCATTGGCCTGCGCACCAAGCGCTGGAAGCTGTTCCTGATCCCGGAAGAGTATTCGCCGCCGCAGGTGCTTAAAGATACCGATGCTTACCTGACGCTCAACCGTCAGCGTTCTCTGGAAGACGGTTTTATGCATGCGGTATTTAATCCGTCGTTTAACGCGCTGGCAACGGCGATGGCTACCGCGCGTCACCGCCATGGGCATATTCTGGATATCGCACGCGAGCGCCACGTTGAACAGGCGCTGAACGAGACGCCGGATAAGCTCAACCGCGACCGTCGTCTGGTATTGCTGAGCGACCCGGTCACCATGTCACGGTTACACTATCGCGTGTGGGCCGCGCCGGAGAAATACTCTTCGTGGGTAGGCGCCTATCAGCAGTTGACGCTGAATCCGCTGGCGTTAAAAACGAAGTAAGCCGTAGGTAAAGGAAAATACCGGCAATGGCGCCGGTATTTTTTTATCTGAGAATCGAGGTTGTTGATGAGAGTTTTACTGGTTATCGCAATGACGCTGCTTATCAGCGGCTGCGGTAGTATTATCAGTCGCACGGTGCCTGGGCAGGGGCATGGAAACCAGTACTATCCCGGCGTTCAGTGGGATGTCCGCGATTCCTCATGGCGCTATATCACCATTCTCGATCTACCCTTTTCACTGGTGTTTGATACGCTACTGCTGCCGCTTGACGCCAGTCATGGCCCTTATAACTAATTAGCGTTCATCCCATTCATCGGCTGCGGCCTGGCCCTCTTCGGTATCAAGAGAGGGTTCAAGCTGAAATTCGCCTTCATCCCATTCGTGCAGCGTATTTTCTTCCAGCCACTCCTGGCGAAGCTCAATCTCATCATAATCGCCATCAAAGACGCTTTGCGCTGCCTGACCGCTGAGGACAGGCAGGCATTCGCCCTGTTCATCCTCGTCGGCAAAAAATTCTGCCTGCCAGGCAATATCGCCGTCCTGGAGTACATACTTCTGAATATTTAATTGCTCGATGCTGGCGCTCTCTTCGTCGCTATCGGGATTATTAGCCAGAAACTCCTCGCGGGCGGCATCGATTGCTTCTTCAAGCGTGGCATAGAACATCGAATCCTTTGGCATGGCTAACCTCCTAAGATGAATAGAAATGAATACGATTCAATCTATAGAAGGCGGTTGGCGATGCGTCAAGGATGGGGCATTAATTTACCGAATGCGTGCCGGAACCCGTATTGTCGGTTGCTTGAGGGCGGCGAGAACGGCCAAGGGTCAAGGTCGAGTAGACCGCGTTGAACAGGACCACACCGGCGGTGACTAGAAAGACCGCCCGGAAGCCGTAATTGGCGGAAACCGACGCGCCGATAAGCGGTCCCGTAACGTTGCCGATATCGCGGAACGACTGGTTATAGCTGAAGATTCTGCCCGAGATTTGGCTGGTGGAGTTATACACCAACAGGGTTTGTACGGCGGGCAGCAGCGCGCCGTCGGCGGCGCCTAATAGGAAGCGCAGGATCCCCAGCTGCAGCGGCGTCTGGACGAACGACATCGGTATCAGAAGCAAGACGGAAATTACCAGCGCGACGATGAGGATTTTTTCCGGGCCGATGCGGTCGCCGAGTTTCCCGAGACGAGGCGCGCTAAGCAGAGCGGCAATACCAGGGACTGAAGCGATCATGCCGCTGATGAACGCAATATCACTCACGTTGCCTGCCAGATCGCGCACGTATAGCGTTAGAATTGGAGCAATCGAGCCGGTCGCAACCTGGATAATCAATGAAGTGACAAACAGGCTCAGCACCAGCTTCGGATTTTTAAGCGACGAGAAAACGTCTTTCGCGCTGAGCATCTCTTTTTTACTGACCGCGACAAAATTCTCGCGGATGAGAAAAAGGGTAAATAAGAAACAAATAAACAGGACGCTTGCGGTCATAAAGAAGACGGTACGCAATCCCCAGTGATCGGCCAGGAAGCCGCCGGCCAGCGGCCCCAGCAGCGCGCCGCTGACGGCCCCCGTAGACAGCGTCCCCAGCGCCCAGCCGCTCTTATGGCGGGGGATTTGCGTCGCTATCAGGGCATTGGCGTTGGGAATAAATCCGCCGAGCAGGCCTAACAGCGCGCGCAGGATCAGAAATTGCCAGATATTCTGCGCCAGGCCCATTAGCAGCATGACGATTGCCATACCAAGGGCCGAGCGCAATAGCATAATTTTACGCCCTTTACGATCGGCAAGGCCGCCCCAGAAGGGGGAGGCGACGGCTGAAAATAAAAAAGTGACGCTGAAAACCAGACCTGACCACATATTGAGGGCGCTATGGCCGGTTACGCCGAGTTGTTCGACGTAAAGCGGGAGAAACGGCATCACCAGGCTAAAGGCGGCGCCGGTTAAAAAACAGCCGAGCCAGGTGACGGTAAGATTGCGTTTCCAGTTAATGGGGGTATCAGCAGACGGCATAGGATTCCACTGGCCTGCAGCGCAGGTCAAATAATTGAAAATATGAGCACGCTAATTATGCGCCTGAGAAATGATTGCCGCAATGCAGGGGAGCTTTTAAAGCTAAAGGAAGGGCATTGACCCCGCATCCGTATTCGAATGCGGGATCGCCGCGCGACTGAGCGCGGAGAGAGCGCTAGTAACGAGAAGGAACGCCTTCAGGGCGCGTTTTAAAGCGGCGATGCATCCACATATACTGTTCCGGCGCCATTAATATGCACTTCTCGACCACTTTATTCATCCAGACGGCGGTCGTCTCCGCATCGTCCAGCGGCGGATCGCACTCCGGCGGCAGGATAATCAGCTCATAGCCTTTACCGTCGGGTTTACGGCGGGGCACGAACGGCACAACGCAGGCTTTAGACATCTTTGCCAGCATCCAGGTGCCCGAAGTTGTCGCGGCCTGGTCAACGGCGAAAAACGGCACAAATACGCTAGCGGAGGGGCCATAGTCATGGTCCGGCGCGTACCAGATCACTTCGCCCTTTTTCAGCGCGCGGATCATGCCTTTGAGATCCTTACGATCGATCATGTCTTTGTTGGAGCGCAGGCGTCCCCAGGTCTGCAGCCAGTCGATAACAGGGTTATCGTTTGGGCGATAGACGCCAATGCCCGGTTCATTGATACCGAACATGCGCGCGCCCATCTCCAGCGTCAGGAAATGAATGCCAATCAGTAAAATACCGCGCTTTTGCGCCTGTACATCCCGGATATGCTCGACGCCAATAGAGTCAGTCCAGCGTGCAATACGCTTTGTTGGCCAGAACCAGGCCATACCGGTTTCCAACAACCCCATGCCGACGGATTCAAAGTTTGCCACCACCATCCGGTGACGCTCTTGCTCGCTCTTATCAGGAAAACAGAGTTCCAGATTACGATAAGCTATTTTTGCCCGCCGCTTCATCAGCCGTCTTGCAAGGTGGCCAAGACCGGTTCCGAGCCGGTAAATCACCGGATAAGGAAGCTGTACAACTAACCAGAGCAGACCGATTCCGAACCAAAGAAACCAATAACGCGGGTGCAGCAACGCTGCGGAAAATTTAGGTAAATGGGTCATCTCATACCTGTTCAATTAAGCAACGTGTTCTATTATCGCATTTTTTTATGCTTCAGCCAAAATACCGGCTGTCGATGGCATTTAATGTTAATGCGAGCAAATTTGGGTGAGAAAAATGTAGCGTAAAATGTGGGGATGTAAATTAAGCCTGTTTGCTATATGATGCCCGCCGTTTATTTTACTCATTGACTATGCCGAGCAGGTACACCATGCCAGTGTTACATAACCGCATTTCAAATGAGACGTTAAAGGCGCAAATGTTGGCTGAGACCGAGCCGCGCACGACGATCTCGTTTTACAAATATTTCACTATTATCGACCCAAAAGCCACGCGCGATGCGCTGTGGATTGCGTTGACTAAGCTGAACGTCTTTGGCCGAATTTATCTGGCTCACGAAGGAATTAACGCGCAAATTAGCGTCCCGCAAAGCCGGGTCGATGCGCTGCGCGAATTCTTATACGGTTTTGACCCCGCTCTGAACGGGCTGCGCCTGAATATCGCCCTGGATGATGACGGGAAATCCTTCTGGGTTCTGCGTCTCAAGGTGCGCGATCGTATCGTCGCGGATGGGATTGACGATCCGACGTTCGATGCGTCAGACGTGGGGGATTATCTGAAGGCCGCTGAAGTTAACGCGATGCTGGACGACCCGGACGCGGTCTTTATTGATATGCGCAACCATTACGAGTATGAGGTCGGCCATTTCGAGAACGCGCTGGAGATCCCGGCAGATACTTTTCGCGATCAGTTGCCGAAGGCCGTTGAGATGATGCAGGAACATAAAGATAAAAATATCGTCATGTACTGCACCGGCGGTATCCGCTGTGAAAAAGCCAGCGCCTGGATGAAGCATAATGGTTTCACTAAAGTCTCGCATATTGAGGGTGGGATTATCGAGTACGCGCGGCGCGCGCGCGAACAGGGACTGCCGGTTCGCTTTGTCGGAAAGAACTTTGTTTTCGATGAGCGTATGGGAGAGCGTATCTCTGATGATGTTATCGCCCATTGCCATCAGTGCGGCGCACCCTGTGACAGCCATACCAATTGCCTGAACGATGGTTGCCACCTGCTGTTTATTCAGTGCCCTTCCTGCGCGGAGAAATTCGCCGGCTGCTGTAGCGAAGCCTGCATGGAAGAGCATAAGCTGCCGGAAGAGGAGCAGAGAAAACTGCGCGCAGGACGCGAAAATGGCAATAAGATCTTTAATAAATCTCGCGGTCGTCTGAATACGAAGCTGGGGATCCCGGATCCTGAACCTTCAGAAAAACCATAACCAGATAAGATCGATGAACGCCAGCAGTAGCCACAGCGCCAGATAAATCATAAAATGTTCGCGGACGTTGTTGACCAGTAATTCGAACAGGCGACGCATAATCTCTCTCAATCAATAACGGCCTCAAGCGAGGCCGTTTTTTTAGCTCGGCTGTAAACCGTACGGCGGGCTATTATGGTTTAAACCGCGCCAGCGAAAAAGGCGACAGATCAAACTCAAACGGCTTTGCAAGCGCGAATCGTGTGGCCAGTTCGCCTAATACCGGAGCAAACTTAAAGCCGTGCCCACTCAGGCCGGTAATCAACAGCGTATCAGGGTGGCCGGGTAGCGTATCAATGATAAAGTCCTCGTCCGCGGTGTTGTCATAGGTGCAGGAAGCGCCATGCAGACAGCCGCCAATACCGGGCAACACGTTACGCAGGAAGCTGAAAGACTCGGCGCCGTCCGTTGCCACCGCACCGAACGGTTTGCGCTCCTCCGGGGTGGAAATGAGCTGCCCGCCGTTGTGCTTACCGATTTTCAATTCATTATCTTCTGCGGGAAAACCGTAAAACTGATCGCCATTCGGTAACTCGCCGGTAAACGCCGGGAAGTTATTTTTGCTGCTGTAGCGACCATCAGCCTGAAACCAGGCAAAAATCTTCCGTATCGGCTGGACCGGAAGTTCTGGCAACAGGCGTGTGACCCAGGTTCCGGCGCTGATCAGGAGTTTTTTACCGCTGTACTCGCCATCCAGGGTCTCGACGGTGACGCCGTCCGGCTGGTGGTGAATGGCTGACACCGGACAGTTGAACAGCTGGGCGGCGCCCGCTTCGCGCGCCAGACGGATCCAGGTTTCAACGGCCAGCTCGCTGCGCAGTATGCCGGATGCGGGTTCAAATATCGCCCGATAATCATCAGGTACACGAATTTCCGGCCAGCGAGTCATTACCGTCTGCGCGTCCATCTCTTCAATATTCAGCCGGAACTCGCGCGCGCTGCTGGCAACATTGCGCAGAAAGTCGGAATCGGCAGGCCCGAGGTTAATTACCCCGGTACGTTCAAAGACGGCTTCACCGCTGGCGGCGGCAAACTCATCCCACAGCTGTTGCGCGCGCAGTACCAGGGGAACATATCTTTCGCCTTCGCCGTAGGCGTGACGAATCAGGCGAGTGCTGCCGTGATGGCTGCCTTCCTGATGCGGCGGCTGATGAGCATCAATCATCAGCACGTTAAGCCCTGCCTGCCGCGCATAATAGCCTGCGGCAGCGCCAACCGAGCCGCTACCGATAATGATAAGATCGTATTGCATGGTGGGTTCCAGGTTATTGCTTTGTTAGCAGGGTAAATAACAACCTGCTGTTATACAAGCCCGAAAATAATTCAGGCACCCGGAGGTGCCTGTTAGGTGAATATTCAGACATTAGCGCTAAATATTAATGCCTTCGATACTCATTTGCCTGGTATTCGCCAGATTCAATCTTCGCAATACCTGCTTCCAGAATAGAAATAAACTGACGTGCGACGTCCGTCGTTAGCCATAGCGTCTGGCCAATTTCTGCGTCTTTACTGCTTTCTTGAGCGGGGTTTTGGTAGTGCAGGCGCAACATCAGCGCATCGTAACTATCAACGGTGCTGATGTCCCATCCGACGAGGGGATGGGTCTGGATGACTTCATTATTCTTTTCCATCATAACCCCTTATTCATATGTTAAAAGACAACAGTTCTCGAGGTTTAATGCATGTTTTTTGAAGCAAGTTAATTATATCAGTAGTCAAGAATAAACTCGAGAAATTAAATGAAATAGAGATACATACGCGCGCGGTTGCTGGTTTTTTAGGCAGGAGAGGGTGGGTTATTTGTTATTTATGAAGGTGCTAAGTAAAAGCAATAGGGGACAGTCTGAGTGTGAAAAAAATAAAAAAGCCGGGGCGACCCGGCAAAAAAAGCACAATGAGGGAGCAAATTTAATTGACTAGTCGCGGACAAACCAGTCGTCAGCGCTTTCCCAGGTTTCTTGCAGGATTTCGCTAATCCGGTCTTTGTCTTCTTTCAGGCCGCCGATAACCGACAGATTGTTATTAGCCGCGTATCGAACCGTTACCTGGCTTGATGTAGAGGGAAACTGCTGTTCAATACGACGAGAGAGTTCATTGTTCAGCGCATCTAAGGCGCCGTTGGGTAAGGCTGTTGATTTGGCGATAGAGACTTCAATACGCATAATTGCCCCCTGGATAATGTACTGTTTATTTATACAGTCTTTGGCGATCGTTTTCAACAGGGGGCGTGCGATTTATTTTTTCATCGTCCAGCGCACGGTTTCCCCGGCAAGGAACGGCACCAGCGCGTCGCCGGGCAGGGCGATACTCTCGACCACCTGGCTCTCTTCGCGCACCAGCTCAACGTAGCCCTCATTGACCGGCAGGCCATAGAAGCGCGGGCCGTTCAGCGAGCAGAAGGCTTCAAAGTGCTGTAGGGCATTCATCTCCTCAAACACCGTTGCGTAGCTGCCCAGCGCGGTCGGTGCGTTAAAACACCCTGCGCATCCGCAGCTGGCTTCCTTACGATGGCGGGCATGGGGAGCGGAATCCGTGCCGAGGAAAGCGCGCTCAAAACCGCTGGCCACCAGTTCGCGCAGCGCCTGCTGGTGAATATTGCGTTTCAGAATCGGCAGACAGTAAAGGTGGGGGCGCACGCCGCCAACCAGCATATGATTGCGGTTGAACATCAGGTGCTGCGGGGTGATGGTGGCCGCCAGCAGATCGTTACCGTCGCGCACGTATTCAGCGGCATCTTTAGTCGTGATGTGTTCGAAGACCACCTTCAGGCCAGGCAGGCGCTGGCGCAGCGGCTCCATGACCGTTTCGATAAATCGCGCTTCCCGGTCAAAAATATCGATATCAGGATGGGTGACTTCACCGTGAACCAGCAGGGGCATACCCAGCTTTTCCATGCGCGCAAGCACCGGCATGATGGCATCCGTGCTGGTGACGCCGTGGCTCGAGTTGGTTGTGGCATTGGCCGGGTAGAGTTTGGCGGCGGTGAATACGCCTTCGTTAAATCCGCGCTCCAGCTCCGCCGGGTCGAGCGTATCCGTCAGATAGCAGGTCATCAGCGGCGTAAAATCATGGCCCGCAGGGATTGCGTCAACGATACGCTGGCGATAGGCGAGGGCGGCGTCGACGGTGGTGACAGGGGGGACCAGGTTTGGCATCACGATCGCCCGGCCATAAAATTCACTGGTATAAGGCACGACGGTTTTTAACATATCATCATCGCGTAGATGGATATGCCAGTCGTCAGGGCGGCGGATTTTCAATACCTGGGATTGTGCTGTCATGGAAGGCTCCGGCTAATAGGTTCAGTCATCAGGGCTGTTTTTGCCGGGCACTAAGGATAAGCGTAAACGTTTTCCTTTGCATCAACTTCCGTAAAAAAACGGGCGCTTCAGCGCCCGAGATATTAGTTTGTGAACGGGATAATAATCTCTCCGGGCTTCACCTCAATACCTTTAGCATACTTTTTCGCCAGCGCTTCACCGGTGCTGGCATCTTCGCGCAGCACGTAGGCAGGCTGCTGATTGAAGTAGCTACGCAGGGATTGATTCAGATAAGGGATCAGCGTCTGTACCACAGACTGGAGTTTTTCCGGCTGAACTTTGGCATCGACGACCTCCATCTCCTGCAGGAAAATGGCTCCCTTTTCTTTATTAAACGCCGGCAGCGCTTTGAGCTTCAGATCGATGGTCGCTTTCTGGTTCCCGAAGAGTGAATTCAGATCTAAATTAGCCACGCCGCTTAACGTCACTTTGTTTGGTTCTTCACGGCCAATAGCGCTGGTAAGATTTTGCAGCTCAATATGGGCATCCGCTACGCCTGGCAGGCCAATATCCTTAGCGAAGTGATTACGTTTCTGCAGCGCCTGATTAATTTCCTGCTCGCTCACGGAATATTGCGTGAGCTGGTTACAGGCGCTGAGCAGGCCGCTAACAATAAGCACGGCCGCGATAAACATCTTTTTCATTGGATTCCTTAATGTCATGCCATGGGTTCATCCTGACACAAAGCAGCATGGCTCGCCAGCGCAGGAGGTGCTAGCGGAAAAGACTGAAAAAGAGGCGTATGGCAGCGAAGGGCCAACCCTTCCGCTGCCTTCAGGTTAAATAGCCATTGAGGAAAGCAGGTTGATCTGCGTCTGTTTGGCCATGTTGTCACGATAGGCGGCCACCCGGCTCGGCCAGTTCACTCCGGCAACCAGCGTCAGATTCCTCAGCAGAGGGAAGAGATGAATATCATCTTCAGAGAGCTCTCCGTTAACGGCGTTAGGCTGGACGATCGATTTATCCAGCGCCCGCAGATCGTCGCTGATGTTCTTAACCAGACCGGGGGAATGGGCGAGATGGTCGGCAAAGCTGCCGATAGCCGCCTCTTTCTTTTTTACGAAATAGGCGCGCGCCTCTGGCGTTGCGAATTCATCAAACGCGGATTTGGCAAAGCGAGGGATGAGCAAGCGGTTAGCGTAGCCGTTGACCTTCCTGAGCCAGGTTTCAATCGCCGGATTACGCTTGCCGGTAAGCAGCGGTTTGCCGTCCAGCTTATCGACGTAGTGCACGATATCCATGCTTTCCGGCATAAAACGGCTATCGTCTTTTTGCAGGATTGGCGCCATCTTCTGGCCGATCATTCGGGTTGGGGTTACTTCATCATCGTTCAGGAGCGCGATCAGTTCGACGGGGATATTTTTCAGGCCGAAAATCATGCGGGCTTTAAGGCAGAACGGGCAGTGATCGTAGATATATAACTTCACGTTTCTCCTCCATTGTTACTGAACATCCTCAATTCAGTATGGAGGAGAAACGAAGGCCCGGCAAATCAGGTACGCGGCTCCAGCATTCCGGAGGCCGAACGTTTTGGACTGAACTGCCACCACAGCGCGATAAACGTCGCGAGGCCGATAACGCCCAGCATCAGCCATGGCAGCTCCGGCTGACCTGCGGCCTTACCGGCGTCGAACAGCCAGCCGCCGCCTGCGTAGCCGAAAGCGCCGCCGAAGGCTAATCCTAAACGGCTAAAGCCCATATAGCTGCCGCGCGCTCTGGCATCCGCCAGCGAAGCGCCCAGCGTCTCGCGTGCGGGTTCAGCGATAATTGAACCTATATAAAACACGCAGATCAGCGTAAACAGCTGCTGCAGATTGCTGCTCAGGCCAATCGGCATCATCGCGAAGGTCATGATCAGCAGGCCGGCCATCAGGCGATGCTCAAGGCGGAAGCGCTTTTCGCTCCAGCGGGCAATCGGGTACAGCAGCGTCAGCGAAATGGTCGCTTCAATGGCGTACATCCATTTTACCGCCGCCGGAGAACCCGCAATATCGTTAACCATGATCGGCAGCATTAGCATCACCTGCACCGCCAGCATGTAATATCCGGTTAGCGTCAATACGTAGGTGACAAAGCGTTTGTCGCGCAGCACGCGTCCCAGCCCTTCACGAACCGGCGTTTTGACCGTCGACAGCTTCCAGGCCGGAAGATACCAGGCGTTGAATGCCGCGCAGGCGATAAACAGGGCCGCCCCGGCGCTGCACACCAGACGAAAATCATATTGCAGCAGCCAGCTACCCAGCAGCGCGCCGATCACCGCCCCTGCGCTGTCCTGCATCATCAGGATAGAAAAGAAACGTCCGCGCTGGTGCGGGCGTACCAGCTTGACCACCAGCGCCGCCCGCGGCGGATCGAACAGCGTGCCGCCAAGACCTGAGAGAATGCAGGAGAGCCACAGCACCCATGGCTCATGGGCGACGGCCATCGCCGCGAAACCGGCCGCACGCATCAGCATACCGGTGACGATCATCGGTTTGGCGCCAAAACGGTCGGCAATGGCGCCGCCAAATATCCCTAAACCTTGCTGCACCAGCTGACGCAGTCCGAGCGCAATCCCGACCATCAGCGCAGCCCAGCCCATCTGGTCGACAAAGCGAATCGAGATAAGCGGGAATACGACGAAAAAGCCAAGTACGACCAGCATGTTATCGACTAACAGGAAATATTTACCCAGGCTCCTTGCCTGCGATACGCGGGACATTTCCCCTCCCGGGAAAAATAAGGATAAGCGCTGATATTCTGCGGGGATAATGGCTATTTTCCCAGATAACTTGCGACAATATTTTTTTATCAAAATGCAAGAACGATAGAGCCTATTCATCGAAAAGCAGAGGTGGTGCAGAAAATGGTATGTTGCTGTTTTCACTCAACCGCGCAGGACAGGTATAGTAAAGTCAGCAAGTATTGCGTCTGGGGAACAGGAGAGGGGAATGTTTGGCTATCGCAGTAACGTACCGAAGGTGCGTTTGACGACGGACCGGCTGGTGGTACGGCTGGTGCACGATCGTGACGCCTGGCGTCTGGCCGATTATTACGCGGAAAATAAAGGGTTCTTAAAACCCTGGGAGCCGGTGCGCGACGACAGCCACTGTTATCCTTCCGGCTGGCAGGCGCGTTTATCGATGATTTCTGAGTTCCATAAGCAGGGCTCGGCGTTCTATTTTGCCCTGCTTGACCCGGAGGAAAAAGAGATCATCGGCGTGGCGAATTTTTCGAACGTGGTGCGCGGTTCGTTTCATGCCTGCTATCTCGGCTACTCCATCGGTGAGAAATGGCAGGGGCAGGGGCTAATGTATGAAGCGCTGACCTCGGCGATTCGCTATATGCAGCGCACGCAGCATATCCATCGCATAATGGCAAACTATATGCCGCATAATCAGCGCAGCGGCGATTTGCTGGCGCGTCTGGGCTTTGAAAAAGAGGGTTACGCCAAAGATTACCTGCTTATTGATGGGCAGTGGCGCGATCACGTACTGACGGCGTTGACGACACCGGACTGGACCCCGGGTCGCTAAGGAGACATCATGAAATATCAGTTAACCGCGCATGAAGCGCGGGTCATTGGCTGCCTGCTGGAAAAGCAGGTCACCACGCCGGAGCAGTACCCTCTATCGGTTAACGCGGTGGTCACCGCCTGTAACCAGAAAACGAACCGTGAACCGGTGATGTCGCTCAGCGAAAGCGATGTCCAGGATCTGCTCGATACCTTAGTGAAGCGCCATTATTTGCGAACGGTCAGCGGTTTCGGCAATCGGGTGACCAAATATGAACAGCGCTTCTGCAACTCTGAATTTGGCGATCTGAAATTATCCCCGGCGGAAGTCGCTATTATTACCACCTTGCTGCTGCGCGGGGCGCAGACGCCCGGTGAACTGCGCGGTCGCGCGCAGCGGATGCATGAATTCAGCGATATGGCGGAGGTTGAAAGCGTCCTCGAAAACCTGGCGACGCGGGAAGATGGCCCCTATGTCGCGCGTCTGCCGCGGGAGCCTGGCAAGCGTGAAAGCCGCTATATGCATCTGTTCTGCGATGATATGGATTCACTGATAACCGTCGTTGAGGCCGTGTCGCCCGCTGGCGACGATCTGCAGATGCGCGTAGAGGCACTGGAAGCGGAAGTCGCCGAGCTGAAAGCGCGCCTGGATTCACTGCTGGCTCACCTGGGAGATTAAGCATGTCGGCAAAACTACGTATAGGAGTGGTTGGCCTGGGCGGTATTGCGCAAAAGGCGTGGCTACCGGTGCTGGGGGCCGCCGATGGCTGGACGCTACAGGCGGCGTGGTCGCCGGGCAAAGAGAAAGCGCTGCGTATCTGCGAAACCTGGCGGATTCCCTATGCGGATTCTCTGGAGCAACTGGCGGCGCAGTGTGACGCCGTGTTCGTGCATACTTCCACGGCTTCACATTATGAAGTGGTTTGTCGGTTGCTCAATGCCGGCGTTCATGTCTGCGTTGATAAACCGCTGGCGGATAAGCTCAGCGATGCGGAGACGCTGGTTGAGCTGGCCGCCCGCCGTCATCTCACGCTCATGGTCGGGTTTAATCGCCGTTTTGCTCCGCTCTATCGCGAGTTGAAGGCGCAGCTCGGAAACGCAGCCTCGCTGCGGATGGACAAACACCGCAGCGACAGCGTCGGCCACGATCTGCGCTTCACGCTGCTGGATGACTATCTGCACGTGGTGGATACGGCCTTATGGCTGGCGGGCGATAAGGCGCGTTTAAGCGGAGGAGCGCTGCACACCACGGCTCAAGGTGAGATGCTGTATGCCGAACATCATTTCACGTCCGGGATGATACAGATCACAACCAGTATGCACCGCCGCGCCGGAAGCCAGCGGGAGTGGGTTCAGGCGGTGACCGACGGCGGCTTATATGAAGTCCGCGATATGCGAGAGTGGCAGGAGGAGCGGGGACGCGGAGTGATACAGCGCCCAATTCCCGGCTGGCAGACCACCCTTGAGCAGCGAGGCTTCACCGGCTGCGCGCGGCATTTTATCGAATGCGTGCAAAATCAGACGGTTCCTGAAACGTCCGGGGAGCAGGCGCTGCTGGCTCAGCGGGTGGTGGATAAACTCTGGCGCGAAGCGATGAGCGAATAATCCGTTGTAACAACTGGCAGTAGTAATTCAGTATGAACCCGGTAGACTATCGCCACTTTCCCGCGCCCGCATTTGCGGGCGTTCTACTTCAGGGTTGTGGAATAACACGTTAATGAATCTATTAAAATCACTGGCGGCCGTCAGTTCGATGACCATGTTTTCGCGCGTGCTGGGCTTTGCGCGCGATGCGATTGTCGCACGTATTTTTGGCGCGGGGATGGCCACCGACGCCTTCTTCGTTGCTTTCAAACTCCCGAACCTTTTACGACGTATTTTTGCTGAGGGCGCATTTTCTCAGGCTTTTGTGCCGATTCTTGCTGAATATAAAAGCAAGCAGGGCGAGGATGCGACCCGCGTTTTCGTCGCTTATGTATCCGGATTGCTGACGCTGGTTCTGGCGCTGGTCACCGTTGCCGGTATGCTGGCGGCGCCGTGGGTGATTACCGTCACCGCGCCCGGGTTTGCCGATACGCCGGAAAAGTTCGCCCTGACCACTCAGCTCTTGCGCATCACTTTTCCCTATATTCTGCTGATCTCCCTGGCGTCGTTAGTTGGCGCTATCCTGAATACCTGGAACCGCTTTTCGGTTCCCGCTTTTGCCCCGACCTTCCTTAACGTCAGCATGATTGGCTTTGCGCTGTTTGCGGCCCCCTATTTTAATCCGCCGATGCTGGCAATGGCGTGGGCGGTAACGGTTGGTGGTATTTTGCAGCTTGCCTGGCAACTGCCGCATCTGAAAAAAATCGGCATGCTGGTGCTGCCGCGGGTCAACCTTAAAGATGCTGGCGCGGTGCGGGTGGTGAAACAGATGGGGCCAGCGATTCTCGGCGTCTCAGTCAGCCAGATATCACTGATCATTAACACTATCTTTGCCTCATTCCTCGTTTCCGGCTCCGTGTCGTGGATGTACTACGCCGATCGTCTGATGGAGTTTCCGTCCGGCGTGCTGGGCGTGGCGCTGGGGACCATTCTGCTGCCGTCGCTATCAAAAAGCTTCGCCAGCGGCAATCACGATGAATACTGCCGTTTGATGGACTGGGGATTGCGCCTGTGCTTCCTGCTTGCGCTACCGAGCGCGGTGGCGTTAGGGATCCTGGCCAAACCGCTGACGGTCGCGCTATTCCAGTACGGGAAATTTACCGCTTTTGATGCCGCGATGACCCAGCGTGCGCTGGTGGCGTATTCTGTCGGGCTGATGGGGCTTATTGTGGTGAAAGTGCTGGCACCCGGATTCTATTCGCGCCAGGACATTAAAACGCCGGTGAAAATTGCTATCGTCACGCTGATCATGACGCAGGTGATGAACCTCGCCTTTATTGGCCCACTGAAGCACGCTGGTCTGTCGTTGTCCATTGGTCTGGCGGCCTGCCTGAACGCCGCGCTGCTCTACTGGCAGCTGCGGAAACAGAAAATTTTTACGCCTCAGCCGGGCTGGTTCCTGTTCCTGCTGCGCCTGGTGATTGCGGTGATTATCATGTCAGCGGCGCTGTTGGGCGTGATGTACCTGATGCCGGAGTGGTCGCAGGGGACGATGCCGTTCCGCCTGCTGCGTTTAATGGTGGTCGTAGTCGCGGGTGTTGTCGCCTATTTCGCCACGCTGCTGCTGCTGGGATTTCGCGTGAAAGAGTTTGCTCGCCGTACGGCCTGAGCTGACTGAACGCAGTAAAAGCCGCTCTGCAGTTGCTGCAGAGCGGCTTTTTTTATCTGACGGTTCGCTGCGCGGATACGACCCTGGCGCTTTCCAGCAGGCGGATCCCGAGGGCAATCGCGCCGGTGATGACGGCCAGCGTCACCACACCGCTCCAGCCGGCCATAACATACAGTTTGCTTCCCAGCACTGAACCCAGCGACATGCCAATAAAGACGCCGGTGAACAGCAGCGCATTGAGACGACCGCGCGCCTGAGGTTCCAGGCCATACACCAGATTCTGGTGAGCCACGAGGCTGGATTGCAGTCCAAGATCAAAACCGACGGCCGAAATGGCGATCAGGATCAGCTGACCATGCGGCGGCAGTGCAGGCAGCAGAAACATCAGGGCAAACGAAACGGTAACCAGCGCGGCCCCCATTTGCGTGACTTTTTCCGCGCCGAACTTGTCGGCCAGGCCACCGGCCAGCGGCGCGGCGAGCGCCCCGGCGGCACCCGCTATACCAAAACCGCCGGCTACCGCGCTGCCCATCTGATAGTGCGCCAGCAACATGACCGCAAGCGTTGACCAGAAAGCGCTGAAGGCGATAGAGAGGAATCCCTGAGCGAATGCGGCGCGACGCAGGGCCGGATAGCGTTTCCACAGATGGGCCATCGATTTCATCAGCTGCGGATAGCTCAGGGTTGAGTGAATCTCAAAGCGCGGCAGGACGCGCCACATCACCAGCCCAATCAGCGCGATGCTGACCGCCGCCGCCTGATACATCACCCTCCAGCCGAATAGGGCGCCCACCAGTCCGCTGACGGTACGCGACAGCAGGATCCCCAGCAGCAGGCCGGTCATCACCGTCCCCACCATTTTCCCTTGCTTGCCCGCAGGAGCCAGAATCGCGGCTGCCGGTACGATATCCTGCGCCATGGTCGCGGCCATACCGATAAGCAGGCTGACAATCAGCAGGGAGATCAGCTGACCGGTGAGGCTGCAAAGTAGCAGAAGGACAGCCAGCGCGGCGCTTTTCATCAGGATCAGTTTCCTGCGGTCGTGACGGTCGCCAAGCGGGAGAAGAAACAGTATGCCCAGCGCGTAGCCGGCCTGGGTCAGAGTCGGAACCAGACCCATGCCCTCAACGCTCAAATGCAGGTTAGCCCCCATCAGGGGTAGCAGCGGTTGCGCGTAATAGATTGAGGCGACGCTGAAGCCCGCGCCCAGCGCGAGGATGAAAATAACCCACCCGGCGGCGCGGGCGGTGAGTGGAACTGGTGTCATGATGGATTCCTCTTAGAAGCGATGGCGCTATTTTTCCCCTAATCGCGCTGGCGCGGTAGATAGCCCGGTGGTAAAACGGTTATACGTTAAACGTATAGGCAAAATAAAAATGAAGAGGCAAGAGCGTATAGATCGTATCGAACTGATGCGTACCTTTATTCGTATTGTCGAGGCCGGTTCTCTCTCCGCCGCGGCGGCGCAGATGAATACAACCCAGGCGACGGTAAGCCGACGGCTTCAGTCACTGGAGGCGCTGCTTGGCGCAAAGCTGATTCTGCGTACCACCCACGCGATGAAGCTGACCGATGATGGTGAGCGCTGCTATCAGCACGCCCGCCAGGTCGTCGATGCCTGGCTGGCGCTCGAGGACGACCTGCGGATCACCGATGATCGGCCCGTGGGAATATTACGAGTGCGGGCGCCGCATGCGTTCGGTCAGCAGCAGCTGCTGGGGCCGCTGGTGGATTTTTTGCAGCGCTATCCCCAGCTGTCGGTGGAATGGATGCTGAACGATAAGACGGTTGATTTCCTGAGCGAGGGTATCGACTGCGCGATTCGCGTGGGAGCGGAGGTGGATCCGGCTACGGTATCGGTATTGCTGGCCGAGGTTCCACGCAGCGTAGTCGCGTCTCCGACGCTGCTGGCGAACTCGCCGCCGTTAAGCGCGCCGCAGGAGATGTCGATGCTGCCGTGGATAGCCATCAGCACGTTTTATCAGCACGAGGTGACGCTGCGGTCTCAGACGGATGAACAGATCGCCACCTTCGGTATCGCGCCGTGCCTGAGTACCGATAGCGTGCATGTCGCGCGTAATACCGCGCTGGCGGGGCTGGGCGCGGCGATCGTATCGAGCTGGGCGGTCGTGGAGGATATCGCCGCCGGGCGTTTGGTGGAGCTGTTCCCGCAGTGGCGAGCCTCGCCGCTGCCGGTCCACCTCGTCTATCCCTGGGCGCGCTACTATCCGACGCGGTTGCGTAAGTTTCTCGATCTGATGCGCGAGGTCATGCCTCAGGTAGCGGGGATGCAGCGGCCGGAAGGGGAATAAAAAAAGACCGGCCGCCAGGGCCGGTCTTGTAGAGGTTACTCTACGGACTGCGGACGGGTAGGTCCGGCAGTGGCTTTATGCGTGGCGCTATGGCCGCCAGCAGAGCCTTTACCGTCAAAATCAAAGTTCGGGCGAACCCAATCGCTTTGACGCGGCGCTTCAGGCACGTAGTCTGGTGCAGGCGCACGCGTCATCGGCGCCGTCGCGTGACGATTGGCGACCTTAACTACCGGCGCGGCTTCGACAGCTGGCTTAGCCTCAACCACCGGCTCCGCTACTGGCGCTGGCGCGGAAACGACAGGCGCTTCTTCAACAACCTCAGGCGCTTCTTCGGCTGCAGCAGGTTCGGCTACAACGGGTTCAGACACAGGGGCCGTTGCTTCCGGCTCGACGGCGTCTTTCGCATCAACTTCGACGGCTTCTGCGACAACGTCTTCGACTACGGCTTCATCGGCTTTTGCAATCAGCTGCGGCTGTTCATCAACCGGGGTGGCGATAGCTTCCGGATGGGTAGTTTCAACGACCGGGACTTCCGGTTCGTTAATCACCGCCACAGGTTCGGAGATGGCTGCGCTATCTTCTGCTGCTGCCGGCGCAATGACTTCAGAAACAACCGGCTCGGCGGCAGCCGCTGGCGTAATGATCGGCTCAGCCGCAGCGACGGAGAACTCCTGAACCGGAGCGTCTTCCTGCTGCTGGTCCTGCGGACGAACCACCGGATAGCGGATCCACACTTTACCAGACGCCATTTCCGGCGATGCGCAGGCAACGGTCAGCGGCATCGGGGATTGCGTCGGGTAACGCTCATCACGGTAGCGACGACGGCGCTGGCCGCTTACGCGCAGGTGACGAGGCGAGCGACGCGAACGGCGCGGCATGCCGTTAGATTCGCGGGCTTCACCGTTGTCGTCATGTTCCGCAGCTGTCTCAACGACCGCCGGCAGATCGACTTTTGCCAGTTCAGTACGTGGAGCAACGGTTTCCGGCTGGACGACAGGCGCTTCGGTTACCTGCGCTGCGGCTACCGGCTCGACAACCTGCTCAGCGGCAGCCGATTCGAAACGAACCTTCTGCGCCAGCTGACGCGGTTTACGACGCGGCATAGTCTGGACGCGTTCTTCCTGCTCGCTATCCTGTACGATTGGCTCTTCACGGGTTTGCGTTTTGGCTTCCTGCGGAACCTGACGTTTATCATCGTTACGACGACGATTACGTTCGCGGCGCGGCTGCTGCTCGTCGCGAGCTTTGCCTTTTTCGCTATCTTCTACCGTGGTCTGGCGAATTTCGCGCGGCTCGGCGTTCTGCTGCTTCTCACGACGGTTACGGCGGTTTTCTTCGCGAGACTCCCGGCCTTCGCTATTCTCGGCACGACTATCACGGTTATCACGACTATCGCGATTATCCCGGTTGTCACGACGGTCATTGCGATCGCGGCGGTTGTTAGAACGCGGTTTACGACGCTCCTGCTGACGTTCGGATTTCTCTTCCGCTTTTTTCTCAACCTGAACTTCTGCCGGTTTAGTCTCTTCCGCGCCAGAGAACATATTTTTCAGGGCGCTGAAGAAGCGGGCAATCAGACCAGGCTGGGCCGGCGCTGCGGCCTTCGGTGCGGATGCGGCAGGCGTAACGGTAGCTGTTGCCCTCGTCGGCTCTTCCTGTGCCGGAGCCGGAGGGGCTTCAGGCATGACAAAAGCGGCCAGCGCCGGTTGTTCCGGAAGCTTACGCTCGGCCGGCTCTTCATCAGAAGGCATGGCCATCTCTTCTTCGTGCAGTTTCGGCAGCAGATAGCTCAGCGTGGAGGTTTCTTCGCCTTTACGCACGCGCAGAACGGAGTAGTGCGGCGTTTCCATCTGGTCGTTTGGCACGATAATGACGCGCACATCGGTCTGACGGGTTTCAATCGCGCTTACCGCAGCACGTTTTTCGTTCAGCAGGTAAGAGGCAATCGGCACCGGCACGATAGCGTGAACTTCTTTGGTGTTCTCTTTCAGCGCTTCTTCTTCAATCAAACGCAGAATGGAAAGCGACAGCGATTCGTTATCGCGCACGGTACCCGTTCCGCTACAGCGCGGGCAGACATGATGGCTGGACTCGCCGAGCGACGGGCTCAGGCGCTGGCGCGACATCTCCAGCAGTCCAAAGCGTGAAATATGGCTGATCTGGATCCGCGCTCGGTCCTGACGGACGGCTTCGCGCAGGCGGTTTTCCACCGCACGCTGATGGCGAACCGGGGTCATATCGATGAAGTCGATAACGATCAGGCCGCCAAGGTCGCGCAGACGCAGCTGACGAGCGATTTCATCTGCCGCTTCCAGGTTGGTGTTAAACGCCGTTTCTTCGATGTCGCCGCCGCGGGTGGCGCGTGCGGAGTTGATATCGATAGCGGTCAGCGCTTCGGTGCTGTCGATAACGATAGAACCGCCGGAAGGCAGACGCACTTCACGCTGGAAAGCGGATTCAATCTGCGATTCGATTTGATAGTGGCTGAACAGCGGGATTTCCCCGGTGTACAGCTTAATTTTGCTGCTAAAATCCGGACGACCCAGCGCCGCGATGTGCTGGCGAGCCAGCTCAAGCACTTTCGGGTTATCAATCAGAATTTCGCCGATATCCTGGCGCAGATAGTCGCGGAACGCGCGCACAATCACGTTGCTTTCCTGATGGATCAGGAACGGAGCAGGGCGATTTTCTGCGGCTTTCTGGATGGCTTCCCAATGCTTCAGGCGGAAGCTTAAGTCCCACTGCAGCGCTTCGGCGGACTTGCCGACGCCGGCGGTGCGAACGATAAGTCCCATGCCGTCCGGCAGCTCAAGGCTGGCCAGCGCTTCTTTAAGTTCGGTGCGATCGTCACCCTCGATGCGGCGTGAAATACCGCCAGCGCGTGGGTTATTCGGCATCAGCACCAGATAGCTGCCCGCCAGGCTAATAAAGGTCGTCAGCGCGGCGCCTTTATTGCCACGCTCTTCTTTATCAATCTGGACAATAACTTCCTGACCTTCACGCAGCACGTCCTTGATGTTCGGACGACCATGAGAATTGTAGTTGGCAGGGAAGTATTCGCGGGCGATTTCTTTAAGAGGGAGGAAACCATGACGCTCGGCACCATAATCAACAAACGCGGCTTCGAGGCTAGGTTCTATACGAGTGATTTTGCCTTTGTAGATGTTCGCTTTTTTCTGTTCGTGCCCGGGGCTTTCGATATCCAGGTCGTACAGGCGCTGCCCATCAACAAGGGCGACGCGCAACTCTTCCTGCTGAGTTGCGTTGATTAACATTCTTTTCATCGTAACTTACTCATTATTCTTACATTGACGACTAAGCTACGGGCAGAGTAACGCCTTACCGGGGGAAACCGATGGCCTCGTGTCTGTTTCACGTCGCCAACCTCACGGTTGTCGCGCGCTTAAGAGGCGCAGAGTGTCGGTCGCCTGTATTTCAAACGGAAACACAGCGCAATTATCAGGGGAACTGCCTGGGATGTATCACCAGAGAAGATTCCATTTATACCCATCGTTTTTCACGTAGCCGGCGTGGCGGCTTAACCTGCTCATCTTAATCATTTGATCCAGATGAGCGCCGGGATATCCCAGTGTGAACGCCTTCCTGCGCCGTGAAATCCATAGAGCCTGTACCGGTAAGGACTGCAACCCGCAGCCCGCTAACTGTCTGAAAGATCAATACGTCTTACGCCATTGCTGCGTTGATGATCGGTCAGACAAAATTGGTCATTCCGCTAATTTCTTGTTCTAACAAGTTTCAGTACGGAATACTGCATCATTATTCCATTGCTAAGCTTGTTATAGCAAGTTGACTTTCACCTTTTATCACCCGGTTACTCACAGTTTTTTCACCCGCGTATACAGATTGTTCTAATAACAAACAAAACGATGATGAAGCATACGGTGAAATCCGGATGATGATAAATATAAGCATATAAAAATGAGTGGCGCTAATGCGTCGGGCTATTTAAAATCGCGCACCATGAAAACTGAGATCCCAAGCGTAAAAATGGTTGCCATTGCTGATGATGAAGCCGGGCAACGTATCGACAACTTTTTGCGTACGCAGCTGAAGGGCGTACCGAAGAGCATGATTTATCGCATCTTGCGTAAAGGCGAGGTGCGGGTTAACAAAAAGCGCGTGAAGCCGGAATATAAGCTGGAAGCCGGCGACGAAGTGCGCATCCCGCCGGTCCGCGTATCTGAGAAAGAAGAAGAGGCGGTCTCTCCGCACCTGCAAAAAGTGGCCGCGCTGGCCGATGTGATTTTATATGAAGACGATCATATTCTGGTGCTTAACAAGCCTTCAGGCACTGCGGTCCACGGCGGCAGCGGGCTGAGCTTTGGCGTGATCGAAGGTTTGCGCGCGCTGCGCCCGGAAGCGCGTTTCCTGGAACTGGTGCATCGCCTTGACCGCGACACCTCTGGCGTTCTGCTGGTCGCCAAAAAGCGCTCAGCGCTGCGTTCCCTGCATGAGCAGCTGCGCGACAAAGGCATGCAGAAGGATTACCTGGCGCTGGTGCGCGGGCAGTGGCAATCGCATACTAAAGTGGTGCAGGCCCCGCTGCTGAAAAATATTCTGCAGAGCGGTGAGCGTATTGTGCGGGTTAACCAGGAGGGGAAACCTTCTGAGACGCGTTTTAAAGTCGAAGAGCGTTTTACCCATGCGACGCTGGTGCGCTGCAGCCCGGTAACCGGTCGTACGCATCAAATCCGCGTGCATACGCAATATGCCGGCCATCCCATCGCTTTCGACGATCGTTACGGCGACCGTGAATTTGATAAGCAGCTGGCAGGCACCGGCCTTAACCGACTGTTTCTCCATGCGGCGGCGCTGAAGTTTACCCATCCGGGGAGCGGCGAGATAATGCGCGTTGAAGCGCCTCTGGATAATCAGCTTAAGCGCTGCCTGCAGGTTTTGCGTAGCGCCAAATAACCGCCATCAGGCTCAGGGCTTGAGCCACCTGGCAAGCCAGGGGAAAACCTCATCCTGCTGTTCTTTATAAAAGACGTGGCCCAGTTCCGGCCACGTCTTCGTTTCCAGCTTATCCTGCGCGTTTTGCGACCCCCACACTGTATGCAATTTTGCGAAGGCATCGTTAACGGCTTCTGCCGGGAACAGCTTATCCTTGCCGCCGCTATAAATGAGCATCGGTTTTGGCGCGGCGATGCTGGCGATATCGGGAATGTCGAGACGGCCGGATAAGCCTGGATGAAGCATATAAAAGGCCGATTGCCCGCGCAGGACGTTGTTGCCCGGGTGCATCAGGCCGCGCCAGGTACCAAACCAGGAGATAACGGCAGTCGCGGCCACTTTGTCAGACAGGGCGGCCAGTTGCCAGGCGCGAAAGCCCCCCATTGAGAAACCCAATACCCCGATGCGTGTATTATCCACCGCTGTTAAAGTACTGACGAAATCAACGGTACGCAGATCTTCATAGGCGACTTCACCTGCCAGCGAACGTCCAAGGTTAAAGTAGTTACTGGCCAGGGCCTGCTGCTGCTCGTAGACCATAGGCCCTCGATCTCCCCAGCCTGGGCTATCGATGGCTATCACGACGTAACCACGCTGCGCCAGTTCATCGCCGATGAACCGGCCGCTGAAAAATTTATCCGCCCACGCCTGGGCGCTGGCTAGCCGCGCGGCGTCACTCCAGGGGCGGATCAGCTTCTCCTTACCAATGTCAAACTTTGAGCCATGATCGTGTAACAGGACAATAGCCGGGTGAGGGCCGGGTGATTTTGGCGTCAACATCAGCGCGGCAATCCTGTTATCGTCGGTTACGTTGAAGGCCAGCTTCTCGGCGATATAGGTTCCCCGGTCTTCTCTCATGAGCGTTTGCGGTGCGAAGGGGATTGTCGACGCCGGGGTCAGCAGAGACTGCCGAAGCAGCATACGAGCCTGCTGTCGCCATTGATTAAAATTATGAGAGTTGCCAGAGAGCCACGAGTCCGGGTTGGTCATCTGCGCTTTCAACTGCTGCCACGAGGCGGGTAGATTGCCCTCTACGATGCCCTGGCGCTGCCAGTCATTGGCGTTGGCGCTGGCGGCGGCCAGCAGGGCGAGGGACAAAACCGTAGCGCGGGTAGGCATAATAGCTCCATTTAAAAATAAAACATCGTTTCATTATTTAATTGGATTGTAGTGGCGCTGGAAAAATAAACTGTGACAGGCGATGCATTAATTAAGTTGGAGTAAAACAGGCTCCGGCCGCCGGTCAGCGGCTAAAACGTTGCTTAAAGGCGGCTGACGGCCTCATAAAGAGGCCACATGAAATCGCGGTCAGGTGAGCAGAGGGTTACACTCCTCCCGGCGCAGCATCTGGCAGAGGGCAATGAGCGGCAAACCGACCAGCGCGTTGGGATCGCGTCCCTCGAGGCGGTCGAACAGCGTGATGCCTAACCCTTCGCTTTTAAAGCTTCCGGCGCACTGCAGCGGGTTTTCCTTGCGGATATAGCTCTCAATTTCCTGGTCGCTTAAACGGCGGAAATGAACGTCGAAAGGTTCGCATTCGGTTTGCAGGTGACCGTTGGCGGAATTGTACAGCGCCAGGCCGGTATAGAACGTGACGATGGTGCCGCTGGCCTTTCTCAACTGGCGATGGGCGTTTTCTTCCGTGTGCGGTTTGCCGGTAATTTCACCGTCCAGGACGCAAACCTGATCGGAGCCTATAATGAGGTGCTGAGGGTAGCGCGCGGCAAGGGCCTGCGCCTTCGCCTGCGCCAGACGCAGCACCAGCTGGCGGGCGGGTTCGCCGGGCAGCGGGGTCTCATCAACTTCCGGCGCCGCGCATTCAAAAGGCACCGACAGTTTTTCCAGCAGCATTCGCCGCCAGGGCGAGGTTGACGCGAGGATTAGTTCAGACATATTTTTTCATCCACATATAGCGCTTCGCAGAGCATCATTTTAAACTATGCGCCGCAATGTGTGCGAATAAATGGCAAAAGGCAACCTGAGGCTGCCTTTTTCTTTGACTCTATGACGTTACAAAGTTAATATGCGCGCCCTATGCAAAAGGTAAAATTACCCCTGACTCTCGATCCGGTTCGCACGGCTCAAAAACGCTTAGATTACCAAGGTATCTATACCCGTGATCAGGCTGTGCGTGTCGCTGATTCTGTTGTCAGCGTGGACAGCGATGTGGAATGCAGCATGTCGTTCGCTATCGATAACCAACGTCTTGCCGTGTTAAACGGCGATGCGACGGTGTCGGTAACCCTCGAATGTCAGCGTTGCGGGAAACCGTTCCCCCATCATGTCCACACAACGTATTGTTTCAGCCCCGTCAGAAATGACGAACAGGCCGAGGCACTGCCGGAAGCGTATGAGCCGATTGAGGTTAACGAATTCGGTGAAATCGATCTGCTGGCGCTGGTTGAAGATGAAATCATCCTCGCCTTGCCCGTAGTTCCGGTGCATGATTCTGAACACTGTGAAGTGTCCGACGCGGACATGGTCTTTGGTGAACTGCCTGAAGAGGCACAAAAACCAAATCCATTTGCCGTATTAGCCAGCTTAAAGCATAAGTAATTGAGGAGTAAGGTCCATGGCCGTACAACAGAATAAACCAACCCGTTCCAAACGTGGCATGCGTCGTTCCCATGACGCGCTGACCGCAGTCACCAGCCTGTCTGTAGACAAAGCTTCTGGTGAAAAACACCTGCGTCACCACATCACTGCCGACGGTTTCTACCGCGGTCGCAAGGTTATCGCTAAGTAATCACGCGAAAGCGTGATGAAGCTTAGTGAGGATTTCCCCGGGTAACTGGGGAATAACCGAACCGGGCAGCGACGATACCTTGACACGTCTAACCCTGGCGTTAGATGTCATGGGCGGGGATTTTGGCCCTTCCGTGACAGTGCCTGCAGCATTGCAGGCACTGAACTCTAATTCACAACTCACACTTCTTTTAGTCGGCGATCCCGACGCTATCGCGCCATTACTTGCCAAAGCTGATTTTGAACAACGTTCACGTCTGCAGGTTATCCCTGCGCAGTCGGTTATTGCCAGTGATGCTCGACCCGCGCAGGCCATTCGCGCCAGTCGCGGCAGCTCAATGCGCATCGCGCTGGAGTTAGTAAAAGAAGGGCGGGCGCAGGCCTGCGTCAGCGCGGGTAACACCGGCGCGCTGATGGGGTTGGCGAAGCTGCTGCTTAAGCCCATTGAGGGAATTGAGCGCCCCGCGCTGGTCACCATGCTACCGCATCAGTTGAAGGGCAAAACGGTGGTGCTGGATTTAGGCGCTAACGTCGATTGCGATAGCACGATGCTGGTGCAGTTTGCCGTTATGGGGGCGGTTCTTGCCGAAGAAGTTATCGGTATTAAGGATCCCCGGGTTGCACTTCTGAATATCGGCGAAGAAGAGATGAAAGGTCTCAGCAGCATTCGTGACGCGGCGGCAGTTTTGAAAACCCTGCCAACCCTCAACTATATTGGGTACCTGGAAGCCAACGAATTGTTGACGGGCAAAACGGATGTTTTAGTTTGTGATGGATTCACGGGCAACGTCACATTAAAAACGATGGAAGGTGTTGTCAGAATGTTCCTTTCACTGTTGAAATCACAGGGAGAGGGGAAAAAAAGGTCGTGGTGGCTGCTTTTATTAAAGCGTTGGTTACAAAAAAGCCTGTCGAGGCGATTCAGTCACCTCAACCCCGACCAGTATAATGGTGCCTGTCTGTTAGGATTACGCGGTTCCGTGATTAAAAGTCATGGGGCTGCCAATCAGCGCGCTTTTTGCGTCGCGATAGAGCAGGCAGTGCAGGCTGTGCAGCGGCAGGTTCCTCAGCGAATTGCCGCTCGCCTGGAATCTTTATACCCTGCAGGTTTCGAATTGCCTGAAGGCGGCAGAAGCGGAAGTTCCAGGCCTCAAACCCGGATGACCGGAAACGACTGACGCCTCGCAGTTTGAGTTAACCCGGTATATTACCCAAGAGTGACTGAGCGTACATGTATACGAAGATTATTGGTACCGGCAGCTATCTGCCTGAGCACGTGCGTACGAACGCTGAACTGGAAAATATGGTTGATACGTCTGACGAGTGGATTGTTACTCGTACCGGTATCCGCGAGCGTCGTATTGCCGCACCGAATGAAACAGTTGCTACGATGGGCCTTGAAGCCGCTAAGAATGCGCTGGATATGGCGGGCGTCAAGCCGGAGCAAATTGGTCTGATTATTGTTGCGACCACCTCCGGTACCCATGCGTTTCCTAGCTCGGCTTGCCAGATTCAATCAATGCTGGGTATCAAAGGCTGCCCGGCGTTTGACGTCGCTGCGGCCTGCGCGGGTTTCACCTACGCGCTCAGCGTTGCCGATCAATACGTGAAAAACGGCGCGGTTGATTACGCTCTGGTGATTGGCGCTGACGTGCTGGCGCGCACCTGCGATCCTGCCGATCGCGGAACCATCATTATTTTTGGCGATGGCGCTGGCGCCGTTGTGCTGGGCGCTTCTGAAGAGCCGGGCATTATCTCTACGCATCTGCATGCGGATGGGAGCTACGGCGAACTGCTGACGCTGCCGAACGCCGATCGCGTCGAACCGGAAAACCCGATCTATCTGACGATGGCGGGTAATGAAGTCTTTAAGGTTGCGGTGACCGAACTGGCGCATATCGTGGACGAGACTTTAGCCGCGAATAATCTCGAGCGTTCGGCGCTGGACTGGCTGGTGCCGCATCAGGCCAACCTGCGCATTATCAGCGCCACGGCGAAGAAGCTGGGAATGTCGATGGATAATGTCGTCGTCACGCTCGACCGACACGGCAATACCTCGGCGGCTTCCGTTCCTTGTGCGCTGGATGAAGCCGTTCGCGATGGCCGCATTCAACGTGGTCAGCTTATTCTGCTGGAAGCCTTTGGTGGCGGGTTCACCTGGGGTTCCGCGCTGGTTCGTTTTTAGGATAAGGATTTAAACATGACGCAATTTGCTTTTGTGTTCCCGGGACAGGGCTCTCAGAGTGTCGGGATGCTGTCAGATATGGCGGCCGCTTACCCGGTAATTGAAGAGACGTTCCGTGAAGCCTCTGCGGCGTTGGGTTACGATCTGTGGGCGCTTGCGCAGCAAGGCCCGGCGGAAGAATTGAACAAAACCTGGCAGACTCAGCCGGCGCTGCTGACCGCTTCCGTTGCGCTGTATCGCGTCTGGCAGCAGCAGGGCGGTAAAACGCCTGTTCTGCTGGCGGGCCACAGCCTCGGCGAATATTCTGCGCTGGTATGCGCAGGCGTTATCGATTTTGCCGATGCCGTACGCCTGGTTGAGATGCGCGGCAAGTTTATGCAGGAAGCGGTACCGGAAGGTACCGGCGCGATGTCCGCGATCATCGGGCTTGACGACGCGGCGATTGCGAAAGCCTGCGAAGAGTCTGCCGAAGGGCAGGTCGTCTCTCCGGTGAACTTTAACTCGCCAGGGCAGGTTGTTATTGCCGGTAACAAAGAAGCCGTAGAGCGCGCTGGCGCAGCCTGTAAGGCTGCGGGCGCTAAACGTGCGCTGCCGCTGCCGGTCAGCGTACCGTCCCACTGCGCGCTGATGAAGCCTGCGGCGGAAAAACTGGCCGTTGAGCTGCAGAAAATCACCTTTAACGCGCCGACGATTCCGGTAGTGAATAACGTCGACGTGCAAAGTGAAACGGCGCCTGATGCTATTCGTGATGCCCTGATCCGCCAGCTGTATAGCCCAGTTCAGTGGACCAAAACCGTTGAGTTTATGGCTTCACAGGGCGTAGAGCATCTGTATGAAGTTGGCCCGGGTAAAGTCCTCACCGGCCTGACTAAACGTATTGTTGACACCCTGACCGCTTCCGCGCTTAACGAGCCGGCGGCGATGTCTGCGGCGCTTGAGCAATAAAAGAGGAAAACCATGAGTTTTGAAGGAAAAATCGCGCTGGTTACCGGTGCAAGTCGCGGGATTGGCCGCGCAATCGCTGAAACGCTCGTTGCCCGTGGCGCGAAAGTTATCGGGACTGCGACCAGCGAAAGCGGCGCGCAGGCGATCAGCGATTATTTAGGTGCTAACGGTAAAGGTCTGCTGCTGAATGTGACCGATCCTGCATCTATTGAATCTGTTCTGGGAAATATTCGCGCAGAATTTGGTGAAGTTGATATCCTGGTGAACAATGCCGGGATCACTCGTGATAACCTGTTAATGCGCATGAAAGATGATGAGTGGAACGATATTATCGAAACCAACCTGTCATCTGTTTTCCGTCTGTCAAAAGCGGTAATGCGCGCTATGATGAAAAAGCGTCATGGACGTATTATCACTATCGGTTCTGTGGTTGGTACCATGGGAAATGCGGGTCAGGCCAACTACGCTGCGGCGAAAGCGGGTCTGATTGGCTTCAGTAAATCACTGGCTCGCGAAGTTGCGTCCCGCGGTATTACTGTAAACGTTGTTGCTCCGGGCTTTATTGAAACGGACATGACGCGTGCGCTGACCGATGAGCAGCGTGCGGGTACGCTGGCGGCAGTTCCTGCGGGGCGCCTCGGCTCTCCAAATGAAATCGCCAGTGCGGTGGCATTTTTAGCCTCTGACGAAGCGAGTTACATCACCGGTGAAACTCTGCACGTCAACGGCGGAATGTATATGGTCTGACCGAGATTTGCGCAAAACGCTCAGGAACCGCGCAGTCTGTGCGGTTCACTGTAATGTTTTGTACAAAATGATTTGCGTTATGAGGGCAAACAGCCGCAAAATAGCGTAAAATCGTGGTAAGACCTGCCGGGATTTAGTTGCAAATTTTTCAACATTTTATACACTACGAAAACCATCGCGAAAGCGAGTTTTGATAGGAAATTTAAGAGTATGAGCACTATCGAAGAACGCGTTAAGAAAATTATCGGCGAACAGCTGGGCGTTAAGCAGGAAGAAGTTACCAACAATGCTTCCTTCGTTGAAGACCTGGGCGCTGATTCTCTTGACACCGTTGAGCTGGTAATGGCTCTGGAAGAAGAGTTTGATACTGAGATTCCGGACGAAGAAGCTGAGAAAATCACTACTGTTCAGGCTGCCATTGATTACATCAACGGCCACCAGGCGTAAGTGAACATCTCCAGGCGGTCATTCGACCGCCTGAGTTTTATCTACATTTTGTCCCACAAGAATCTATTTTCCCTCCCTGGAGGACAACCGTGTCTAAGCGTCGTGTAGTTGTGACCGGACTGGGCATGTTGTCTCCTGTCGGCAATACCGTAGAGTCTACCTGGAAAGCTCTCCTTGCCGGTCAGAGTGGCATCAGCCTGATCGACCATTTCGATACTAGCGCCTATGCAACGAAATTTGCTGGCTTAGTAAAGGATTTTAACTGTGATGACTTCATCTCGCGCAAAGAGCAGCGCAAGATGGATGCCTTCATTCAATATGGAATTGTCGCTGGCATTCAGGCCATGCAGGATTCTGGCCTTGAAGTGACGGAAGAGAATGCTACCCGCATCGGCGCCGCTATTGGTTCCGGTATTGGCGGGCTTGGCCTGATCGAAGAAAACCACAGTTCGCTGGTAAAAGGCGGACCGCGTAAGATCAGCCCATTCTTTGTTCCTTCCACAATCGTTAACATGGTGGCCGGGCATCTGACCATCATGTTTGGTCTGCGTGGACCAAGCATTTCCATCGCAACCGCATGTACTTCTGGCGTACACAACATTGGTCACGCCGCGCGCGTTATCGCCTATGGCGATGCTGACGCAATGGTCGCCGGTGGTGCGGAAAAAGCCAGTACCCCGCTGGGCGTAGGCGGCTTTGGTGCAGCGCGCGCGCTGTCCACTCGCAATGACAACCCGCAGGCGGCAAGCCGTCCGTGGGATAAAGAGCGTGATGGTTTCGTGCTGGGCGACGGCGCCGGCATGGTCGTGCTGGAAGAGTACGAGCACGCGAAGAAACGCGGTGCGAAAATCTATGCTGAAATCGTCGGTTTTGGTATGAGCAGCGATGCCTACCATATGACTTCACCGCCGGAAGATGGCGCTGGAGCAGCGCTGGCGATGGTGAACGCCATTCGCGACGCGGGTATTGACGCAAGCCAGATTGGCTACGTCAACGCCCACGGTACCTCTACGCCGGCGGGCGATAAAGCAGAAGCGCAGGCGGTGAAATCTGTCTTCGGCGACGCTGCCAGCCGCGTAATGGTGAGCTCGACTAAGTCAATGACCGGCCACCTGCTCGGTGCAGCGGGCGCAGTAGAGTCTATCTACTCCATCCTCGCGCTGCGCGATAGCGCCGTTCCGCCAACCATCAACCTGGATAACCCGGATGAAGGTTGCGATCTGGACTTCGTCCCGCACGAAGCGCGCCAGGTAAGCGGTCTGGAGTATACCCTGTGTAACTCCTTCGGCTTCGGCGGCACTAACGGCTCGTTAATCTTTAAAAAGGTGTGATGCGCGCCTGACGTAACATCTCGGTTGACGTCAATGCCCATCGAAAATTGGCCCGCTTGTCGGGCCTTTTTTTATTCGGTTTTCTCCGCTTGTTCAATGTCTCTCCTCCTGCGAAACTAACCGGCCAGCGATAAGGAGTCTTTTATGTTTTTAATCAATGGCGCTGAAAGTGAAACGCTCGCGGTGAACGATCGCGGCGTGCAGTTCGGCGATGGCTGCTTTACCACTGCGCGCATCCTCAGAGGCCAGGTTCAACTGCTGTCAGCCCATCTGGTCCGCCTGCAGACGACTTGTGAAAAGCTCTTTATCCCCTATGACGACTGGGCGCTATTAGCGCAGGAGATGGCGCGTCTGGCGCAGCCTCATCAGGATGGCGTGCTGAAGGTCATCATCACTCGCGGAGCGGGCGGCCGCGGCTATAGCGCCGCGGGCTGCGTCAATCCCACGAGAATTCTCAGCGTGTCGCCCAGGCCGGCCCACTATCTGCGCTGGCGCGAGGAGGGGATTTCCCTGTCGCTGAGCCCTGTCAGGCTGGGACGCAACCCTTCACTCGCCGGACTCAAGCACCTTAACCGGCTGGAGCAGGTGCTGATTCGTTCTCATCTTGAGCAGACGGACGCCGATGAGGCGCTGGTCCTTGACAGCGACGGGTGGCTTACGGAATGCTGTGCCGCGAACGTATTCTGGCGTAAAGGATCCGACGTCTTTACCCCGCGCCTCGATCAGGCGGGGGTCAACGGTATTATGCGCCAGTACATTCTCGCTAAGCTGGCACCATCGCCGTTTCGCGTTGTCGAAGCCACCATGCGTCCCGAGGCGTTACGCGAAGCCGATGAGGTCGTGGTCTGTAACGCCTTAATGCCGCTGGTGCCTGTTCGCCGCTGGAACGATAAATGTTGGTCCGCCCGCGAGCTTTACCATTTTTTAGCCCCTTTGTGTGAGCTGTCTGATTAGTCATGAAGAAAATGTTACGTTTCATCCTGCTGTTGGTGGTGGTGCTGGGCATTGCCGCGGGCATCGGTATGTGGAAAGTTCGCCAGCTGGCGGACAGCAAGTTGCTGATTAAAGAAGAGACTATCTTTACTCTTGCCACCGGAACGGGGCGCCTGGCGCTTGGGCAACAGCTGTATAGCGATAAAGTCATTAACCGACCGCGGGTTTTCCAGTGGCTGCTGCGCATAGAGCCTGAGCTCTCCCATTTTAAAGCCGGAACCTATCGCTTCACGCCTGATATGACGGTCCGCCAGATGCTGCAGCTGCTGGCCAGCGGCAAAGAGGCGCAGTTTCCGCTGCGCTTCGTTGAAGGGATGCGGGTGAGCGATTACCTGCGCCAGCTGCGCGATGCGCCTTACGTCAAGCATACGCTGGCGGATGATAGCTATGAAACCGTCGCGAAGGCCCTTGATCTCGAGCATCCTGACTGGGTCGAAGGCTGGTTCTGGCCGGATACCTGGATGTATACCGCCAATACCAGCGATGTCGCGATCCTTAAGCGGGCGCATCAGAAGATGGTTGCCGCGGTCGATAAAGCCTGGGAAGGGCGGATGGAGAATCTGCCGTATCACGATAAGAACCAGCTGCTGACAATGGCCTCGATTATCGAAAAAGAGACGGCGGTATCGGACGAGCGCGACCGCGTCGCATCGGTATTTATCAACCGTTTACGGATCGGTATGCGCCTGCAAACCGATCCGACCGTGATTTACGGGATGGGTGAGAGTTATAATGGCAAGTTGACGCGTAAAGACCTGGAAACCCCAACCGCTTACAATACCTACGTCATAAACGGCATGCCGCCGGGACCGATCGCCGCACCGGGCGAGGCCTCGCTAAACGCCGCCGCGCATCCGGCGAAAACGCCGTACCTTTATTTTGTCGCGGACGGGAAGGGCGGACATACGTTTAACACTAACCTGGCCAGCCATAACCGCTCGGTCCAGGACTATTTGAAAGTACTTAAGGAAAAAAATGCGCAGTAACTATATCGTCATCGAGGGCCTGGAAGGCGCAGGGAAAACCACCGCGCGTGATTGTGTGGTAGAGACGCTAAAACAGCTGGGCGTTAGCGATATGGTGTTTACCCGCGAACCGGGCGGCACCATTCTGGCCGAGAAGCTGCGCAGCCTGGTGCTGGATATTCAGTCCACCGGCGATGAAGTGATTAATGATAAAGCGGAAGTGCTGATGTTTTACGCGGCGCGCGTACAGCTGGTGGAGACGGTTATCAAACCCGCTCTGGCGCGCGGTCAGTGGGTCATCGGCGATCGTCACGATCTCTCAACCCAGGCTTATCAGGGCGGCGGTCGCGGAATTGATCAGACGATGCTGGCGACCCTGCGTGACGCGGTACTGGGAGACTTTCGTCCCCATCTGACGCTTTACCTTGACGTGACTCCGGAAGTCGGCCTGAAGCGCGCCCGCGCCCGCGGTGAACTTGACCGAATCGAGCAGGAGTCGCTGGATTTCTTTAATCGTACCCGCGCGCGCTACCTTGAACTGGCGGCGCAGGATCCCACTATACGCACCGTTGACGCTACCCAGCCGCTGGAGGCCGTGAAGCGCGACATTCGGGCGGTAGTGAATCAGTGGGTCGCGGAGCAAGGCGCATGAAATGGTATCCGTGGTTACGCCCGCCCTTTGAACAGCTGGTTGCCAGCTATCAGGCGGGGCGCGGCCACCATGCGCTAATGGTTCAGGCCCTGCCGGGCATGGGTAGCGATGCGCTGATTTATGCGCTTTGTCGCTTTCTGATGTGCCGCCAGCCGGAAGGGCATAAAAGCTGCGGTCATTGCCATAGCTGCCAGCTGATGCAGGCCGGCACCCATCCAGATTATTATGCGTTGACCCCGGAAAAGGGGAAGAGCTCGCTCGGCATCGATGCCGTGCGCGAAGTGAGCGAAAAGCTCTATGAACACGCCCGGCTGGGCGGCGCGAAGGTGGTGTGGATCGGCGATGCCGCCATGCTGACCGACGCGGCGGCAAACGCGCTGCTAAAAACGCTGGAGGAGCCGCCGGAGAATACCTGGTTCTTCCTGGCCTGTCAGGAACCCGCGCGCCTGCTGGCGACGCTGCGCAGCCGCTGTCGGTTATTTCACCTCGCTCCGCCTTCAGAACGCTACGCGCTGGCGTGGTTAGAGCGAGAAGTGACAATGTCACAAGACGCGCTGCTCGCGGCGCTGCGGCTGAGCGCCAACGCGCCAGCGGCGGCGCTGGATCTGCTTCAGGAAGCTCACTGGGCACCGCGGCAGCAGCTTTGCCAGATTCTCGGAAATATTTTAACCCACGGCGACTGGCTGACGCTGTTGCCGATGTTAAACCATGAACAGGCCGCGATTCGCCTACACTGGCTGGCATCGCTGCTGGTCGACGCGCAAAAAAGGCAGCAGGGGATTACCCTTATCAGCAATCCTGATGTCTGGCCTCTGGTCAATCAGCTGGCCGCTGCGCTGCCGGCGGCGCGCCTGCAGGCGATCGCGCGCGACGTCAGCGCCTGCCGCGAGCAGCTGCTGAGCGTAGTCGGCATTAATCGCGAACTGCTGCTAACCGAGCGCCTTCTGCGCTGGGAACATTACCTGCAACCCGGGGCGGTCCTTCCCGTATCCCATCTCTGAGAGAGACATCATGTTTTTAGTCGACTCCCATTGCCATCTCGATGGCCTGGATTATCAAGCGCTGCATAAAGATGTGGACGATGTGCTGGCAAAGGCCGCCGCGCGCGATGTGAAATTTTGCCTGGCGGTTGCCACGACGCTGCCGGGATACCGCGGTATGCGCGAACTGGTGGGCCAGCGTCGCGACGTCGTTTTCTCCTGCGGCGTGCATCCGTTAAACCAGGATGAAGAGTATGACGTTGAAGAGCTGCGCCAGCTCGCCGCAGACGACGGCGTGGTCGCGATGGGCGAAACTGGACTCGATTATTTCTACACGCCGGAAACGAAAGCGCGTCAGCAGGCGTCCTTTCGCGACCATATCCGTATAGGTCGGGAGCTGAATAAACCGGTTATCGTGCATACCCGCGATGCCCGCGCCGATACGCTGGAAATTTTACGCGAAGAAAAAGTGACGGATTGCGGTGGCGTACTACACTGTTTCACTGAGGATAGGGAGACCGCCGGTAAGCTGCTGGATATGGGGTTCTACATCTCGTTTTCCGGCATTGTGACGTTCCGAAATGCGGAGCAGCTTCGCGATGCTGCGCGCTATGTCCCTCTCGATCGCCTGCTGGTAGAGACCGATTCGCCGTATCTGGCGCCGGTACCGCATCGCGGTAAAGAGAACCAGCCGGCCATGGTCAGGGACGTCGCCGAGTATATGGCGGTGCTTAAGGGCGTATCGCTGGAGCAGCTGGCGCAACAGACCACGGAAAATTTCGCTACGCTTTTTCATATCGACCCCTCCCGGCTGCAACCTCTCTGATATTGCTTATTATTTTAAGGCTCGTAATTAATAGCCAAAGCGAGTAAAGTTCACCGCCACAAATGGGGCGGTGAAGGTTTTTTGGCAACATTCAGACACGAGTTATGTAAACCAATGTAAGTTTTTAATGGATGTCTGATTGAAACGTGATAGCCGTCAAACAATCATCTCGGTAATTATTTTACTCTGTGTAATAAATAAAGGGCGCTTAGATGTCCTGTCCACGGCGCGGTTCTCCCCCCGAGCCAATGCGTGAAAACGTAAAAAAGCACCAAATACTCAGGAGCACTCTCAATTATGTTTAAGAATGCATTTGCTAACCTGCAGAAGGTCGGTAAATCGCTGATGCTGCCGGTATCCGTACTGCCTATCGCAGGTATCCTGCTGGGCGTCGGTTCCGCAAACTTCAGCTGGCTGCCAGCCGTAGTTTCCCACGTCATGGCGGAAGCGGGCGGTTCGGTCTTCGCTAACATGCCGCTGATCTTTGCTATCGGTGTCGCACTTGGCTTCACCAACAACGACGGCGTATCCGCTCTGGCATCGGTCGTCGCTTACGGCATCATGGTGAAAACCATGTCCGTGGTTGCACCTCTGGTCCTGCATTTACCTGCTGAAGAGATTGCGGCTAAACACCTGGCGGATACCGGCGTACTCGGCGGTATTATCTCCGGTGCCATCGCAGCGTACATGTTCAACCGCTTCTACCGCATCAAGCTGCCTGAGTATCTGGGCTTCTTTGCGGGCAAGCGTTTTGTGCCAATCATCTCCGGCCTGGCAGCGATCTTCACTGGCGTGATCCTGTCCTTTATCTGGCCGCCGATCGGTACCGCAATCCAGACTTTCTCCCAGTGGGCTGCTTACCAGAACCCGGTTGTGGCGTTCGGTATCTATGGCTTCATTGAACGCTGCCTGGTGCCGTTTGGTCTGCACCACATCTGGAACGTTCCTTTCCAGATGCAGATTGGTGAATACACCAACGCAGCCGGTCAGGTCTTCCACGGCGATATTCCGCGCTACATGGCAGGCGACCCGACCGCGGGCAAACTGTCCGGCGGCTTCCTGTTCAAAATGTACGGTCTGCCGGCCGCTGCTATCGCTATCTGGCACTCTGCTAAACCAGAAAACCGCGCGAAAGTGGGCGGTATCATGATCTCCGCAGCGCTGACCTCGTTCCTGACCGGTATCACCGAGCCGATCGAGTTCTCCTTCATGTTCGTTGCGCCGATCCTGTACATTATCCATGCGATTCTGGCAGGCCTGGCCTTCCCGATCTGTATCCTGCTGGGTATGCGTGACGGTACTTCATTCTCTCACGGTCTGATCGACTTTATCGTTCTGTCCGGCAACAGCAGCAAACTGTGGCTGTTCCCGATAGTCGGCATCTGCTATGCGATCGTTTACTACGTGGTGTTCCGCGTGCTGATCAAAGCGCTGGATCTGAAAACCCCGGGTCGTGAAGATGCAACCGAAGACAGCAAAGCTGGCGCCACCAGCGAAATGGCTCCGGCACTGATTGCCGCTTTCGGCGGTAAAGAGAACATTACTAACCTTGACGCATGTATCACCCGTCTGCGCGTCAGCGTGGCGGATGTGGCGAAAGTTGATCAGGCTGGCCTGAAAAAACTGGGTGCCGCAGGCGTGGTTGTTGCAGGTTCAGGCGTTCAGGCTATTTTCGGTACCAAATCCGATAACCTGAAAACTGAAATGGATGAATACATCCGCAGCAACTAAGTTGTGATATGGGGAGACTAAGGCAGCCAACTGGCTGCCTTTTTTAATGGCCGCAGGCGTTAAAAGCGCGCCCGCGGATTTTGTCACGTTAACCAGAGATCAGAATTGATAGCTGGCCGTTATGCTGAAGTTGCGCGGTTCGCCGTAGACAATTGAACCATCGATGTTGGTGTCGTAGGTTTTGTCGAACAGGTTATTGACGTTACCCTGCAAAGCAAAATTTTTAGTGACCTGGTAGCGAGTGAACAAATCAACCAGCGCATAGCTGCCCTGTTCCGCACGGAAGGTGCCGTACGGCGTAGCGGTATCTTTATATACCCGGTTCTGCCAGTTTACGCCGCCGCCGATGGTCAGCTCAGGCATTACCGGCAGACGGTAGCGGGTAAACAGCTTGACGCTGGTACGCGGCAGGTTAGGGTTCACCGCATTGCCTTCATTGTCTTCAGCGACAAAACGCGTCGCCCCGAAGGTCATCTGCCAGTTATCGGTGAGCGCGCCGTTGATTTCAAACTCCACCCCTTTGCTCACGGTACCGTCGACGGTTTTATAGGCGGCTTCGCCGTTGCTGCCCGGGATTTGCCCGCCGGTCGCCTGGCCAAGATTATCCTGCTCAATACGGAAGAGGGCGAGAGTCGTCGTTAAACGGCTGTCCATCCAGTCGGACTTCAGGCCCACTTCATAGTTGTTTCCGGTAATCGGGGTCAGGTATTTACCGGAACTATCGCGCTTGTTCTGCGGCTGGAACACGGAGGTATAGCTGGTGTAGGCCGACCAGTTGTCGTTGATGTCGTAAACCAGCCCGGCGTAGGGGGTGGTATGGTTTTTCTCCATGTTGTAGGTCAGCGTCTCGATACTCCAGTTGTTATAGCGGACGCCAACGATCAGATGCAGCGTGTCAAGCAGGGAAAAACGCGTCGCGGCATATACCGATTTCATTCGCGTGGTATCGTCCTGCGCCAGGCTCTGCGGGCCCCAACTGGTCTCCGGGAAACTACTGCTATTAAAGTTATTGAAGCTGCCAATCTCATCGGGGAACACGTTGGCCCAGGCGCTGAAATAGCGGTTATTTTGCTTGCTGTAGCTGGCGCCGATCATCAGGTTGTGCTGGCGACCAAACAGGTCGTAGCCGCCGTCGGCGAACAGGTCAACGGCGTCGACCTTACGCTTGCCGCTGTTCCAGCCGGTACCGCCGACGTAATCATAGCCCGGACCGTAGCTGCTATAAGGACCCACCAGCATTCCGGTCGCTTTATTGACATACGCGTCCACGTACATCATTTTGCTGTCGAATTTGACCTCGGAATGGGTGGCATTCATCGTCGCCTGCCAGGTCTCGGCAAAGCGCTGTTTCAGCGTGACGAAGACTTTGTTGATCTCTTTATCGTTATAGGCCCAATCCGGGGCGGTGCTGCGGGCGCGGTCATAGCGGTTGCTGCTGCCATCGGTATTCCAGCGCGGCAGACCGCCCCATGTCGGGCTATTCACGTCGATACGCTGATACTCGTAGCCGGCGGATAAAGCGGTCGATGTACCGAGATCGGCATCAAGAATGCCGGAGAAGAACGTTTTTTCGCTGTTGTAGCGATCCAGCCACGAGTCATTGTTTTGATAACCCGCGATAATGCGCGCCCTTACGCTGCCATCGTCAGTCAGCGGGCTTTGCATATCCGCAACGTAGCGCTGCTTATCCCAGCTGCCATACTCCGCCGAGACCTCTCCCTTGAACTCCCGGCTGGTCGCGTGCTTGCGGATCATATTGATCGACGCAGCAGGATTGCCGGTACCGGTCAGCAGGCCGTTAGCGCCGCGCACGACCTCAACCCGTTCGAAGAGAGCCATATCGGAAAGCGCGTCGCCCAGATTCCAGCGGGATTCAAACCAGGTCGGAATGCCATCGACCATATAGTTGTCTATCTCAAAACCGCGGGAGTAGTAACTGGTGCGGTCGGAATCCGCCTGGCTGCCGCTGATCCCCATGGTATGCTCCATCACACCGCCCAGGGTTTGTAGCTGTTGATCCTGCATCCGCTGCCCGGTGATGATGCTGACCGACTGCGGAATATCGCGCTGGGCCATCTCCATTTTGGTCCCGGCTGAGGTGGTTCTGACGCTGTAGTCCTGTTCTTGTGTATCCGACGCGCTATCTGAGGAACCTTCTACAATGATAGTGTCTTCGGCGGCGCCGGCTGCCTGGCTAAGGTTTGGAAACAGCGCCAGCGCTATGCCTACAGCAAGCAGGGACGGCGCGGTTCGCCCATCCCGGGAATTGGTGGAGAGAGACATCATAAACCCTTGATCATTCAATAGTTGTTATTCGCTGCGGCGCTATGGCCTCGGTCGATTGTCAGCGCACTGCTTTTATTGTGAATACAAATGAGAAATATACGCATTAATATTTAATGTGTAAACAAGGGTAAAAATAGCGGTCCGCAGGCCGCTTTCGCGAGCGCGGCACCGCATGCCGCTGAGAAACGCTTAATCCGTCAGCAGCTAAGCGCTTAGTCGCGTAAGAAAAAACGCATTCAGGTTGAAAGAGGGGGAGTAACTCGCTCATACTCTTAGGGGAATCCTGTGCATCCGCGTTTACCTGCAGAGGCAGGCCAGAGCACGGTATAAAAATTATTAAGGAATCAGTCATGGCAGAAGAAACGATTTTCAGCAAAATCATTCGCCGGGAGATCCCGTCGGATGTGGTTTATCAGGATGAGCTCGTTACCGCTTTTCGCGACATCTCTCCGCAGGCGCCAACCCATATTCTAATCGTTCCCAATATCCTGATTCCCACCGTCAACGATGTGACCGCAGAGCATGAGCTTGCCCTGGGACGCATGATGACCGTTGCGGCGAAAATCGCCCGCGACGAGGGGCTTGCCGACGATGGCTATCGCCTGATCGTCAACTGCAATCGCCACGGGGGCCAGGAGGTCTACCATATCCATATGCACCTGCTGGGCGGCCGTCCATTAGGCCCGATGCTGGCTCATAAAGGTTAACATCCATGCGCGCAGCCCATTTCGGCGCACTTCTGGCCGTGACGTTACTGGCCGGGTGCGGTTCGCATCCGGAAATTCCGGTCAGCGATCGGCAAAGTCTGGTGATGGAATCAAACGTACTGGCGGCGGGAATTAGCGCTGAAGTACCGACGGTGACCGCATCCGAGATTCAAGCGACGGCGACCACCAGATTGTTTAATGAACGCCAGGTGCCGGTGACCGTGCATTATCGCTTTTTCTGGTATGACGCCAGGGGGCTGGAAATGCATCCGCTGGATCCGGCGCGCAGTATAACGGTTCCGGCGCACTCTTCCGTTACGCTGTATGGCAGCGCCAATATTCTGGGGGCGCACAAAGCCCGACTTTATCTTTATCTGTAAGAGGTAATCGTAATGATTAAACTATGTCGCTATGCATTAGTTACCGCACTGGCGATATTCCTTGCCGGATGCGTGGGGCAACGTCAAGAACCCGCTCCCGTTGAGGAAGCGCAGCCGAAGCCGCAGCAGCCGGTTCAGCCGCAGCCGACTGTGCCGACTATTCCCGCGATCCCTACGCAGCCGGGGCCGATTGAACACGGCGAGCAGCCAGCTCAGCCCGCGCCGCGCGTACGTCACTTTGACTGGAGTTCCGCGGTGCAGCCGATGATCGGGCAGATGCTGCAGGCCAGCGGCGTGAATGCGGGGAGTATTTTGCTGGTCGACAGCGTCAATAACCGCACCAACGGCACCCTGAATGCCGGTGAGGCCACCACGGCGCTGCGCAACGCGCTGGAAGGCAACGGAAAATTCACCCTGGTCTCGCAGCAGCAGCTGGGCGTAGCCAAACAGCAGCTAGGCCTGTCGCCGCAGGATAGCCTTGGCAGCCGCAGCAAAGCGATGGGCATTGCGCGTACCGTTGGCGCACAATATGTGCTCTATTCCAACGCGACCGGCAACGTCAATTCACCTGAGCTGAAAATGCAGCTGATGCTGGTACAGACCGGCGAAATTATCTGGTCAGGTAAAGGTGCAGTTCAGCAACAATAAGCTTACGCGCGACGAGGTGCTGTCGCGCTTTTTCCCGCGCTATAGGCCTGTCGCCGCGCTGTCCCAAAACGGGCTGAGCGGCGGCAGCTGCATTCTCAGCGATGGTCGGCAAAGGCGGGTGCTGCGCCAGCCGCACGATCCGCATGCGCCAGCCTGCGATTTTCGCCGTCAGTATCATGTCCTGTCACGCCTTCCCGATTCCTTAGCGCCCGCGCCGGTTTTTTATTCTCCCGCCTGGATGGTGGTGGAATACTGCACTGGCGACGTGGTCAACGCGTTACCGGAGTGTCCGGCGCTCGCAGGGTTACTGTATCATCTGCACCGGCAGCCGCGCTTTGGCTGGCGTATCGCGCTGCGGCCGCTGCTTGAGCTGTACTGGCAACAGTGCAGCCCCGCGCGGCGTACGCCAAGGTGGCTGCGCTGGCATAAACGCCTGCTGCGTCGCGGCGAGCCTCGGCCGCTGCGCCTCGCCCCGTTACATATGGATGTTCATGCGGGCAACATCGTTCACGGCGAGGCGGGGCTGCGGCTGATTGACTGGGAATATGCGGGCGATGGCGATATCGCGCTGGAGCTGGCGGCGGTGTGGATCGATCCCGCCGCGCATCGTCGGCTAGCCGCAGAATACGCGAGACAGGCGAGCATCGATGAGCATCAGCTCTGGCGGCAAATTCAGCGCTGGCGTCCGTGGGTGCGGCTGCTGATGGCGGGCTGGTACGAGCGGCGCTGGCAGCAAACCGGCGACCGGCAGTTTATTGCGCTGGCGGATGAGATATGGCGCCAGTTAGACAAAAAGTAAAAGGATAAGAGAGGTGGGTGTGGGTCCGGTAATGTTGGATGTCGAAGGTTTTGAACTGGATGCGGAAGAGCGTGAGATTCTGGCGCATCCTTTGGTTGGCGGGCTGATCTTGTTTACCCGCAACTATCACGATCCGGCGCAGCTGCGCGAGTTGGTTCGCCAGATCCGCGAGGCTTCGCGCAACCATCTGGTGGTGGCGGTAGACCAGGAAGGCGGGCGCGTGCAGCGTTTCCGTGAGGGTTTTACCCGTCTTCCCGCAGCGCAGTCCTTCGCTGCGCTGCTCGGCATGGAGGAGGGCGGTAAGCTGGCCGCAGAGGCCGGCTGGCTGATGGCCAGCGAAATGATCGCCATGGATATTGATATCAGCTTTGCGCCGGTGCTGGACGTTGGGCATATCAGCGCCGCTATTGGCGAGCGTTCTTATCACGACGATCCTGACAAAGCCCTGGCGATAGCTCGTCATTTTATTGACGGCATGCACGCTGCGGGCATGAAAACCACCGGTAAGCACTTTCCGGGACACGGAGCGGTGACGGCCGATTCCCATAAAGAGACGCCGCGCGATCCGCGCGCGGAAGCGGAAATTCGCGCCAGAGATATGTCCATCTTCCGTACGCTGATCGGCGAGCAGCGGCTGGACGCCATTATGCCCGCCCACGTTATCTACAGCGACGTCGACCCGCGCCCGGCCAGCGGCTCCGCGCATTGGTTAAAAACGGTCCTGCGCGGCGAGCTGGGCTTCGATGGGGTCATCTTCTCTGACGATCTCTCGATGGAAGGGGCGGCGATTATGGGCAGCTACGCCGAGCGCGGCCAGGCATCGCTGGATGCGGGTTGCGATATGATCCTCGTCTGCAATAATCGTAAGGGTGCGGTCAGCGTGCTGGATAACCTGTCGCCGATCAAAGCAGAGCGTGTTACGAAATTGTATCATAAAGGTTCCTTTAGCCGTCAGGCGTTAAGGGATTCCGCCCGCTGGAAGACGATCAGCGCGCAGCTTGAGCAGCTTCACGCGCGCTGGCAAGAGGCGAAATCCGCGTAATAAACCTGAAAGGCGTTGTTGTCTGGTGAGGATGCGATGATTATCTATTTACATGGTTTTGACTCAAACAGCCCCGGTAACCATGAGAAGGTGCTTCAGCTTCAGTTTATTGACCCCGATGTTCGGTTGATTAGCTACAGCACGCGGCATCCCAAACATGATATGCAGCACTTATTAAAAGAGGTCGATAAGATGCTGCAGCTGAGCGCCGACGATCGGCCGCTGATTTGCGGAGTGGGTCTCGGCGGTTTCTGGGCGGAGCGAATTGGCTTTCTTTGCGATATCCGCCAGGCCATTTTTAATCCAAACCTGTTTCCCAATGAAAACATGGAAGGGAAGATTGATCGGCCGGAAGAGTATGCGGATATCGCTACCAAGTGCGTTAACAATTTCCGCGAAAAAAACCGCGACCGTTGCCTGGTGGTGCTGTCACGCCAGGACGAAGCGCTGAATAGCCAGCGTTCGGCGGAGCTGCTGCACCATTACTATGAGATAATCTGGGATGAAGAGCAGACCCACAAATTTAAAAACATCTCCCCGCATCTGCAGCGAATAAAGGCCTTTAAAACCCTCGGCTGATCTCCTCCCGGCCCGCGATGTGCCAACATCGCGGGCTTTTTTTATCGATTTTGCGATTTCACGCTCAAAAAATATGCAGTAAAACTTGATGCATATCAATTTTGGTATGACCAATGCACCGTTCATGTTATTCTCGATCCCGCTGAATGGTTTCACTGCCGTAACCTGTTGTTAACTAAAGGTTATATGTATAACTTTTAATTAACAATTGGTTAATAATTTTAGGGGGTCGCGTGACTACACCATTGAAAAAAATAGTGATTGTGGGTGGTGGTGCCGGTGGGCTGGAGCTGGCTACCCAGTTGGGGAAAAAGCTGGGCCGTAATAAAAAGGCCAAAATTACGCTGGTCGATCGTAACCACAGCCACCTGTGGAAACCGCTGCTGCATGAAGTGGCGACCGGTTCACTTGATGAAGGTGTAGACGCGCTGAGCTATCTTGCTCACGCCCGTAACCACGACTTCCAGTTCCAGCTGGGGTCGGTGGTGGATATTAACCGCGAAACCAAAACGATCACCCTTGCCGAGCTGCATAACGAGAAGGGCGAGCTGCTGGTGCCCGAGCGTAAGCTGCCTTACGACACGCTGGTGATGGCGCTGGGAAGTACCTCGAACGACTTCAACACGCCAGGCGTGAAAGAGAACTGCATTTTCCTCGACAATCCGCATCAGGCGCGTCGTTTCCACCAGGAAATGCTGGACCTGTTCCTCAAGTATTCGGCGAATCTCGGGGCGAACGGCAAGGTGAATATCGCTATCGTTGGCGGTGGCGCGACCGGTGTCGAGCTGTCGGCAGAACTGCATAACGCGGTGAAGCAGCTGCACAGCTACGGCTATAAAGGGCTGACCAATGAAGCCCTGAACGTCACGCTGGTTGAAGCCGGCGAGCGCATTCTGCCCGCGCTGCCGCCGCGCATTTCCGGCGCCGCGCACAGCGAGCTGACCAAGCTTGGCGTTCGCGTACTGACCAAAACCATGGTCACCAGCGCCGATGCTAACGGCCTGCATACGAAAGAAGGCGAATTTATCCACGCTGACCTGATGGTCTGGGCGGCGGGGATTAAAGCGCCGGACTTTATGAAAGAGATTGGCGGTCTGGAAACCAACCGTATCAACCAGCTGGTAGTTGAGCCGACCCTGCAAACGACTCGCGACGCGGATATCTACGCTATCGGCGACTGCGCGTCCTGCGCCCGCCCGGAAGGCGGTTTTGTCCCGCCGCGCGCTCAGGCCGCGCACCAGATGGCGACCTGCGCTCTGTACAATATTGTGGCGCAGATGAAAGGTAAACCGCTGAAAGCTTATACCTATAAAGATCACGGCTCGCTGGTGTCGCTCTCTAACTATTCCACCGTTGGCAGCCTGATGGGCAACCTGATGCGCGGTTCAATGATGATCGAAGGGCGTATTGCGCGTTTCGTCTATATCTCTCTGTATCGCATGCACCAGATTGCGCTGCACGGTTACTTTAAAACCGGCCTGATGATGCTGGTTGGACGTATCAACCGCATTATTCGTCCGCGCCTGAAGCTGCATTAATGTCTATGGGCGGTAAAGCCAGAAGGTTTTGACCGCCCGTTTTCCTGTCGAATGATGAGAACAATCGACAGAATATCCTCCTGTCCTTCCCGGAAAACCCTCTCGGATTCCTCCGAATCCCATTGATTTGCCGTACGTTCACGCACTTTTCATCCGCTTTCTTATTTGCAAGCCTGATGGCTGGGTTGCAAAATTACAGGCAATAGCAACGAAGGAGGAAGTCCCGTGAATAAATCAATGTTGGCGGGTATAGGAATTGGCGTGGCTGCCGCGCTGGGCGTCGCAGCCGTTGCCGGTCTTAACGTGTTAGACCGCGGCCCGCAGTATGCCCAGGTAGTGTCCAGTACGCCGATAAAAGAGAGCGTCAAAACCCCGCGTCAGGAGTGCCGTAACGTCACCGTAACCCATCGTCGACCTGTGCAGGATGAAAACCGCATCGCCGGTTCCGTCTTAGGCGCGGTGGCCGGTGGGGTTATTGGTCATCAGTTCGGCGGCGGACGCGGCCGCGACGTTGCCACCGTCGTGGGCGCGCTGGGCGGCGGCTATGCCGGTAACCAGATTCAGGGCTCTATGCAGGAAGGGGATACCTACACCACGACGCAGCAGCGCTGTAAAACGGTGTACGACAAATCAGAGAAAATGCTCGGCTATGACGTCACTTACAAAATCGGCGATCAGCAGGGCAAAATCCGTATGGATCGCGACCCCGGTACGCAAATCCCGCTGGACAGCAATGGCCAGCTGATTCTGACTAACAAAGCGTAAAAAAGATGTATATCTTTATTAGCCCCTCAGGCTCTCTGGCCGAGGGGCTTTTTTTATCAGAAGCTCAGAGCGTAGTTCAGGCCGAAGGTACGGCCGCGACCTTTGTACTCGTATAGAGAACTGCTGCCGTAGGTCGGGCTGTAAAGCAGCGGCGCGCGCTGGCCCCATACGGTGACGTAATCTTCATTGAGCAGGTTCTCGATGCTGAAGGTCAGCTTGCCGACAGGGAGCGCGTAGCTGCCGATAAAGTCGACGGTATTGTAGCCATCGAGCTTATTGCCGCTGGCATCGCTTATATCAAACACCTGCTGGCTCTGCACCCGCAGCGACCACGGTTCCGGCGCCCAGCCAACCCAGGCGGTGGCCTTTGACGGCGAGGCGAGAGTGACGTCCCACTTCTGCCAGCTGCCATCGCTCTTCACCTGTGATTTCAAAACGTTAAAGTTAGCCCCGGCGCTCCAGTCGCTGTTCGGGAAGTAGTAATCCACCGCGCCCTCTACGCCATAAATACGGCGCTTATCGGACTGCACATCGATGGTCATATCGGTACGGTTAACGACGATGGTTTTATCGGAGGTCGAGTAGTAAGCCGCCAGCTGGGTACGCAAATTATCGCCGGTGTAGCGCCAGCCCAGTTCGTAGGAGTTAACTTTAATCCCCTGCAGCGGCGAATCGCCAACGTTGACGCTTGAGAGCAGCGGAAGATGGCCATTGACCGCCGCGCCGTATTTACCGATGCCGTAGTATTTGCCCGGATCCGGCAGCTCAACGCCCTGGGAGAAGTTAAACCAGGTCTGCTGACGGTCGGTGAGATGCGCCACAATCCCGGCATTAAACAGGAAGTTATCGTAATCGGTTTTTCCGCCCGGAATGGCATCCGCCGAGCTAACCTTGCCGCTGGCGACATCCTGCTGCTGGGCATAGCCGACAAAATCATCGACCCGGTTTTCCGTCCACTGATAACGCACGCCGCCGCTGATAGTGAAGATATCGTTCAGGTCATAGCTGGACTGCAGGAACGGCGCCAGGTTGGTGATGCTGTAGCCCGGGTAACGGCCGGTGGTGAAGATGGCCTGATTGTTCAGGCCGCCGGAAGACATCGACTGGCCCAAATCGAAGAACATCTGATTGGCGTTGAAGGTTTCATGGTCGGCGTCGATTCCCCAGGTCAGGTCCCAGCCGTCCAGCGGCTGGCTATTCAGGGTGATTTTCGCGCCGTACTGATCGGTATCCTGCTTTGAAGACGAGAAGCTGCTGACCTGGCCTTTGCTGAGCGTCGGGAAAGGATAAAAGGTTAGGGATTCATCGCGATAATAGACCTGACTGACCAGGTTCTGCCCGAGGAAATCGGCATCGGAGTACTGCAGGCTAATCAGGTGGCGTTCGGTGCCGGGGACGCGGTCGGAGTTCAGACCGTCGGTGGTAAAAGCTTTGCCGTCGCCGGTCACCGCCGACATATTTTTCCCCAGGTACAGGCCGTAATCGTCGCCCTGGCTTTTATAGTACTGCGTCACCAGCTGCAGCTGGCGGTTCTCGTCAATCTCAATGGTTCCCGTTCCCATCACATCCAGACGATCGGAATGCTGAAGCCCGGTTTGGGTATTATCCAGGAGCAGCGCATCGTGGTTACCGTCATACCAGCCGCCAAAACGCTGATAAGCGACCGATAAACGACCGGATGCGTGGTCTGTGCCGCCGCTTACCGCGGCCGCCACGCGTTCATCATGGTCGTTGCTGTTGGCAAAACCGGATTTACCCCCCAGCTCCAGATCGACCTGGCGCTCCTTTTGGCCCTTTTTGGTGACGATATTAATCAGGCCGCCGGTACTGCCGCCGCCGTACAGGGATGTTGCGCCGGAGATCACCTCGATGTGTTCAATGTTAAACGGATCGATAGAGTCTAACTGGCGGCTGTCGGTACGGGAGGAGTTAAGGCGAACGCCGTCGATCAGGACGACGATCGCGCGGCCGCGCATATTCATGCCGTAGTTGGTGCGTCCCTGGCTGCTGACGTCGATGCCGGGGATCAGCTGCGCCAGCACGTCTTTGAATTCTTTACCGCCCTGAACCTGCTGTTCAATTTCCTGGCCTTCAATAACCCAGGTGGTCTGGGCCATTTCTGCGACGGTACGGTGCGTTCGGTTAGCGCTGACGATCATGTTGTCATCAGCCGCCCAGGCGGGCAGGGCGGTTGCCAGCAGCAGTGGGTTTAGTACCCAGAGACGCTTGTTCATGCTCATTCCTTTTATGAGTTTATACCCGTCATTCTCCAAGTCGCAGGCGCGTTACTCGCCCCTACGGGGCCAGCGCTAGCGCAGTTCAAGGCACACGTGCCTTGTCCTGCAACTCGAATTATTAAGGGCTTACGATATCGTTGTTTTAGTTTTCCGATACGGGCGTACCGGTTGTTACACGGTGAAATAAACAGAAATGTTTAAAGCTGAATTTTGCCCGTATTGATTATTGTTATCAATATCATTCTCGTGAAATGCACAAAATAAATCACTGAAAACATGACGTTATGTAGGGATTAAGGGGGAGGGAACCGGTGGGAGCCCACCGGTGAGCGAGGCCTTAGCGCTGAAGAACCTGGGGCCACAGGCGCAGCGTGGTCTCGGCGATTTGCATGATTTTAGTGAAATCGGCGCCTTCGCGCGCGCCGATCGACATGCCTTGTAATATGCAGTTAAGGAACTGGGCCAACTGACGCACATCGCCCTCTGCCGGGAGTTCGCCGCGCAGCTGACGCTGCTGCAGAAACTGCGTAAGGGTCTGTTCCTGCATCGCGTGCCGCGACTTAACGGTATTGGCGATGTCGGTTGACGCCGCCGCCAGCGCCGCGGAGGTATTGATCATAAAACAGCCTGCCGGCGTCTCTTTACTGGTGAAGCAGGTCGCGACGGCGGTGAAATAATCGCGTAACGCCCGATCGACGCTTTTTTCCTCGTCAAAAAGAAGCGCTTCGTGTTTGGCGGCAAAGCGGGAGATATAGCGATCCAGCACCGCGCGAAACAACCCCTCTTTATTCACAAACTCTGCGTAGAGCGTAGGCGCTTTGGCGCCCGTTGCTTCCACTAAATCGGCGAGAGAGGTGGCTTCATAGCCGTGCTGCCAGAAGAGTGTCATGGCCTTATCCAGCGCCGCTTCCCTGTCGAACACTTTAGGTCGGCCACGGCTTTTTTTCGTGCAACTTTGAACGTCAGTTGTCATGGTGCCGCTGTACCTATGTTGGTTTGTTGAAAGGCCATTATAAAAATAAACCTTACGTGCTGCCAGCGATGTCGGTCTAAAAATAAATAATTCATATATGTATGAATTTTATGCTGTTTATAAATAGTTAAACGGTCGTTATAAAAATCGTTTGACGTGTGATGTGGATCACACTATCATTTCCCTATCGATCGTTAATTAAATGCGTTCGCCCCTACAATAACATTCATCTGCACAGGTATAACAATCATGAAAAACGTTAAAACGCTTGCCATCGCCGCGGTTCTTAGCTCACTCTCATTCGCCAGCTTTGCCGCTGTCGAAGTCCAGTCAACGCCGGCGGGTCAGCATAAAATCGGTACCGTTTCCGCCTCAGCCGGGACCAACCTCGGTTCGCTGGAAGATCAGCTGGCGCAAAAGGCGGAAGAGATGGGCGCAACCTCTTACCGTATTACGTCAGTCACAGGTCCTAACACCCTTCACGGGACTGCGGTTATTTACAAATAATTGTCACGCTACTCCTGTTATGCCACTGACCACGCGCGGATCTGACCCCCTTCAGCAGTCCGCGTGAAGTAAGAAAGCGTTGTCTCTGACGCGAAGCGGCGCCCACCCCTTATCTGGCGCCGCAACCCGCAAAAAAGCAGTACCCTGTTTGATTATTGCCATAAAAAAACCGCCCCAGTGAACTGTAGGCGGTTTTTTTTCGTCAACGATTCAGGAAACTATAGCGACTGCTCCGTGACGCGATGGTGGCGGGTGACATCAATTGGCATACCCGAACGCAGCGTCATTGCGCGTTCCATTACCTCGGTATCGGTCAGCTGCGCCTGTTTGAACGCTTGCATGATGTCATTGAGGACGATCGGTAGCGTCTGCGGATCGTCATCGATATGCTTCGACAGCGGCTGATGCACCTCCACCAGGCGGGCGCCGTTCGGCTCAACGGAAACCTTGATTGGCGTATTGATAATCGTCACCTTCGTTCCCGGGGTTATTTCGTTGTACAACGCTTTGATGTCGTCATCGCGCAGGCGAATACAGCCGGAGCTGACGCGCATGCCGATGCCGAAATCAGCATTAGTACCGTGCAGCAGGTACACGCCGCCGTACGCCGCCAGGCGAATGGCGTGGTGCCCCATCGGGTTATCCGGGCCGGCGGGCATCACGGCGGGCAGATCGATGCCCATGGCTTTATAGCGGGCGCGAATATTGGCCGTTGGCGTCCAGGTCGGGTTGGCGCGTTTGTCGGAGACGGTGGTGACCATTGTCGGCGTGATGGTATCACCGCCGAGCTGACCGATGCCGATAGGATACACGGTCACTTCACTTCTTCCTGGCGGATAGTAATAGAGGCGAAGTTCGGCGAGGTTAAGGACTAACCCTTCTCGCGGCGCGTCAGGCAGCAGAGTTTGCAGCGGAATCGTCAGCACGCTACCGGCTCGCGGAACATAAGGGTCCACGCCGGGGTTCGCCTGGAGCAGGGCCAGAAAACCGACGTTATACTTTTTAGCGATCGCTTCGAGCGAGCCGCCGTTATTCTCGACCACGTGGAACTGGTTTTGCCCGACCAGACGGCTGCCCGGCGGCGGCAGGGGCCAGGTATTGGCGCGAGCGGGCAGCGCCAGCGCGGTGGCGATAGCTATCATCCCCAGCCAGAGAGAAATTCGCGAAAAGCTTTTCATCACTCTAATTTCCATAATAAGTAAGTGGTTATTTTTATACGAAAAGTCCCTGAGATTATGGTGAAACGAGTGTCTGGAAGTTCAGAGGGATTGCAAAATGTTTGTAAATTTTGCCGCACAGGCGGTGAGGGGCGGGATACGGCGCGCGGACCGTATCCCGAATGCTATCAGGCGGTGGCGTTCTCTTCCAGCTGGCGCATAAACTGGCGCACCCACTCCATCCGCGTTTTACGCTCGGCGAGATCCTGCATAAACTTCAGACGCGTCGGGCCGTCCAGGCGATAGTGCTGGGGCTGCTTCTGCAACAGACTAATCAGCCACACCGGGTTAACGTTATTCTTCTCGTTAAACTCAATGGTGCCGCCTTTTTCGTTGCTCTCCAGCTTACGGATCCCCAGCTTCTGCGCCTGCTGGCGCAGTCGGGCGATGTCGAGCAGGTTTCTTGCCGGATCCGGCAGCAGGCCAAAGCGATCGATAAGCTCGACTTTGATCTCCTCCAGCTCATTCTCGTTCTTCGCGCTGGCAACGCGTTTGTAGAACGACAGGCGCGTATTGACGTCGGGGATGAAGTCGTCCGGCAGCAGCGACGGCATCCGTAGCTCAACTTCGGTCTGCTGGCTGGTGAGATCCTCCAGCGAGGGCTCGCGTCCGGCTTTTAGCGCGTCAACGGCATTTTCCAGCAGCTCCATGTAGAGAGAGAAACCGATGGTTTCCATAGAGCCGCTCTGATCTTCGCCCAGCAGTTCACCCGCGCCGCGAATTTCGAGGTCGTGGGTGGCCAGCGCGAATCCGGCGCCGAGATCTTCCAGCGACGCGATAGCCTCAAGGCGTTTTTGCGCATCGGTGGTCATCGCTTTTGGATGCGGCGTCAACAGCCATGCGTAGGCCTGATGATGCGAACGCCCGACGCGGCCGCGCAGCTGGTGCAGCTGAGCCAGCCCGAAGTGATCGGCGCGCTCGATAATAATGGTGTTCGCCGTCGGAATGTCGATCCCGGTCTCGATAATGGTGGTACATACCAGCACGTTAAAACGCTGGTGGTGGAAATCGTTCATCACCCGTTCGAGTTCGCGTTCGCGCATCTGCCCGTGGCCAATGGCGATACGCGCTTCCGGCACCAGCTCCGCGAGTCTTTCCGCCGCTTTTTGAATATTCTCGACGTCATTATAGAGATAGTAGACCTGGCCGCCGCGCAGCACCTCACGCAGGATCGCCTCGCGTACCACCAGCGCGTCATATTCGCGAACGAAGGTTTTGACCGCCAGACGCCGTGCGGGGGGCGTGGCGATGATCGAGAGGTCGCGCATACCGCTCATTGCCATATTCAGCGTTCGCGGAATCGGCGTCGCGGTCAGGGTCAGGATATCGACGTCGGCGCGCATTGCCTTAATGCGCTCTTTGTGGCGTACGCCAAAGCGGTGCTCTTCATCGACAATCAGCAGGCCGAGATCGCGCAGCTTAACGTCCGGCTGCAGCAGCTTATGGGTGCCGATAAGAATATCGATTTTCCCCTCCGCGACCTGCTCAAGGATCTGCGCCTGCTCTTTAGCGCTCCGAAAGCGCGAGAGCATCTCAATGCGCACCGGCCAGTTGGCGAAGCGATCGCGGAAGTTATCGAAGTGCTGCTGGGCGAGGAGGGTGGTAGGCACCAGCACCGCCACCTGCTTATGGTTTTCCACCGCCAGAAACGCGGCGCGCATCGCCACTTCCGTCTTGCCGAAGCCAACGTCGCCGCACACCAGGCGGTCCATCGCCAGCGGCTGGCACATATCGCTCAGTACGGCGTTGATGGCCTGCGCCTGATCGGGCGTGGTTTCGAACGGGAAGCCGTCGCAGAACAGCTGATACTGCTCTTTATCATGTTTAAATGCGTAGCCCGCTTTTGCCGCGCGCTGGGCGTAGATATCCAGCAGCTCGGCGGCCACGTCGCGCACCTTTTCGGCGGCTTTTTGCCGCGCTCGCGCCCACGCATCGCCGCCCAGCTTGTGCAGCGGCGCATTCTCTTCCGCGCCGCCGGCGTAGCGGCTAATCAGATGCAGCGACGATACCGGCACGTACAGTTTGGCGTCGTTCGCGTAGGTCAGCATCAGGTATTCGCCGTTAATCCCGCCCGCCTCAAGCGTGGTCATGCCGGCGTAGCGCCCAACCCCATGCTCAAGATGCACCACCGGTTGGCCGATATGCAGCTCCGCCAGGTTACGGATTAAGGTGTCCGGATTGATGGTGCGGCGTGAATCCTGACGACGGCGGGCGACGCGCTCGCCCAGCAGATCGCTTTCGCAAATCAGCGCCAGATTCCGCTGGCTATCGATAAAGCCATGCTCTGCCGAGCCAATCATCAGATAGCGGCCGTTAGCCGTCGCCTTTTCAAGACGCAGGATATGCTTTGGCGCGATTTTAATGCGCGCCAGCATTTCGCCGAGCGCCTCGCGACGCCCCTCGCTCTCGACCGAGAAAATCACCGGCCCGCTGAAGGACTCGAGGAAGCGACGCAGATTATCCAGCGGCGCTTTGTTCTGCGCCTGGATCGCCAGCTCGGGTAGTTTCTGGTAGCCGAGGTTGGTATTGGCGGCTTTTTCCGCCAGACGCTCGGTTTTGAGCTGTACGCGCGGCCATTTTTTCAGCTCGCTAAACAGTTCATCACTGCGTAGCCACAGCTGCTCCGGCGGCAAAAGCGGGCGCATCGGATCGACGCCGCGGTTTTCAAAGCGGGCGCGCGTTTCGTTCTGGAAACGTTCGGCGCTGGCTTCCAGATCGCCGGTGTTAACGATCAGCGTTTTCGCCGGGAAATAGCTGAACAGCGGCGGCAGCGGCTCGTTAAAGAACAGCGGCTGCCAGTATTCGATCCCCGCAGGCAGCGTGCCTTTACTGACCTGCTGATAAATATGCTCGGCGTCGCGTTTGACCTCAAAGCGGTCGCGCCACTGGCTGCGGAACAGCTCGATGGCGGCCTGATCCGTCGGGAATTCGTGCGCCGGAAGCAGGTTGATGCTGGCGACTTCCTCCAGCGTACGCTGGCTGTCGACGTCGAACAGACGCAGGCTATCTATCTCATCATCAAAAAAATCGAGACGATAGGGCTGCTCGCTGCCCATAGGGAACAGGTCAAGCAATGCGCCGCGGGTGGCGTACTCGCCGTGCTCCATCACCTGGTCGACGTGACGATAGCCGGCGCTATCCAACTGGGCGCGCAGCGCATCCCGCGACAGCCGCTGGCCTTTTTTCATCACCAGCGCGTGGCCGTGGAGGAAATTATGCGGACAGACGCGCTGCATCAGGGTGCTGACCGGAATGATTAATACGCCGCGTTCCATCGTCGGGAGCTGGTATAAGGTAGCGAGACGCGAAGAGATAATGTCCTGGTGCGGGGAGAAGCTATCGTAGGGGAGCGTTTCCCAGTCCGCGAGGCCCGCCACCATGCTATCGGTAAACTGCCTGATTTCATCGTTCAGACGCAGGGCGTTTTGCATATCGGGGGCAATCAGTACCACCGGGCCGCCGTGGCGCTCGGCCATTTCCGCCACCAGAGTGGCGCAGGCCGCGCCGGTAAGTTCGCCAAGCTGGCGCTGATCGCCGGCTTTAACCGGCAGAGAGTATCGGTATTGTTCAGGCATAGACGGTATCATGATCTCTTGGGTATTCGCTCAGCCGATATGGAGGGCAACTCGCTGATATTCAATAGTGAGATTATCCGCGATTGACCCGGATTCGCCAACCCGTATCGCAAAGGTCATGTTTTGGCCAGAAATGTAACGAACTCCGATAAGCGTAAAGTTAAATAACGACTTGCTCATCTATCTTGTTGTTTATATTGAATTTTTGTTATTATTGCCAATAAAATCTACAGGTATCAGTCATTTACGCTGCTCATAATCGCTTATATACTCGGGCATCGGCTATCAGCAATCAGATGGATGACATGTATCAACCTGCCGCACTCTTTATCGGCCTTCGCTATATGCGTGGGCGCGCAGCCGACCGCTTCGGTCGTTTCGTCTCCTGGCTCTCGACCATTGGCATTACGCTTGGCGTCATGGCGCTGGTTACCGTTCTGTCGGTGATGAACGGCTTTGAGCGCGAGCTGCAAAATAACATCCTGGGGCTGATGCCGCAGGCCATCCTTAGCGCCAAGCAGGGGTCCATAAACCCGCAACAGCTGCCGGAAAGCGCGGCCAGATTACAGGGCGTCACCCGCGTGGCGCCGCTGACCACCGGCGATGTGGTGCTGCAAAGCGCCCGCAGCGTGGCGGTTGGCGTAATGCTCGGCATCGACCCGGCGCAAAAAGATCCCCTGACGCCTTACCTGGTTAACGTCAAGCAGAGCGATCTGCAGGCCGGAAAGTATAACGTCATCCTGGGCGAGCAGCTGGCAGGGCAGTTGGGCGTCAATCGCGGCGACCAGATCCGCGTGATGGTGCCCTCCGCCAGCCAGTTCACCCCGATGGGGCGGGTTCCCAGCCAGCGTCTGTTTAACGTGATCGGCACCTTTGCCGCCAACAGCGAAGTCGATGGCTATCAGATGTTGACCAACATCGACGACGCTTCGCGCCTGATGCGCTATCCGCAGGGGAATATTACCGGCTGGCGGCTGTGGCTGAATCAGCCTTTACAGGTGGATACCCTCAGCCAGCAGACGCTACCGGAAGGGACCAAATGGCAGGACTGGCGCGAACGTAAAGGCGAGCTGTTCCAGGCCGTGCGGATGGAAAAAAATATGATGGGCCTGCTGTTGAGCCTGATCGTCGCCGTCGCCGCTTTTAACATCATTACCTCGCTAGGCATGATGGTCATGGAAAAGCAGGGCGAGGTGGCGATCCTCCAGACTCTCGGCCTGACGCCGCGGCAGATCATGCTGGTCTTTATGGTCCAGGGCGCGAGCGCCGGGATCGTCGGCGCGCTGCTTGGCGCCGGACTGGGCGCGCTGCTTGCCAGCCAGCTGAATAATTTGATGCCGATTATCGGCGCGTTCCTCGACGGCGCCGCGCTGCCGGTAGCCATTGAGCCGCTACAGGTGATCGTGATTGCCCTGGTGGCAATGGCGCTGGCATTACTCTCTACGTTGTATCCTTCATGGCGCGCTGCCGCCACTCAACCCGCTGAGGCTTTACGTTATGAATAAGATCCTGCTGCAATGCGACAACCTGTGCAAACGCTATCAGGAAGGCAGCGTGCAAACCGACGTGTTGCATGATGTCAGCTTCAGCATTGAAGAGGGCGAGATGATGGCGATTGTCGGCACCTCCGGTTCCGGCAAAAGTACGCTGCTGCATCTGCTTGGCGGGCTGGATACGCCGACCTCCGGCGACGTTATCTTTTCCGGTCAGTCGATGAGCCGACTCTCAGCCGCCGCGCGCGCCGATCTGCGCAACCGCGAGCTGGGCTTTATTTATCAGTTTCACCACCTGCTGCCGGATTTCACCGCGCTGGAAAACGTGGCGATGCCGCTGTTAATCGGTAAACAGAAGGCGGCGGATATTGAGCGTCAGGCGAAAGCGATGCTGCGCGCCGTCGGGCTTGAGCACCGCAGCGACCACCGCCCGTCGGAGCTCTCCGGCGGCGAGCGTCAGCGCGTAGCGATTGCCCGCGCGCTGGTCAATAAACCGCGGCTGGTGCTGGCGGATGAACCTACCGGTAACCTTGATGCCCGCAACGCCGACAGCATTTTTCAGCTGCTTGGCGAACTGAACGTGGCGCAGCGCACCGCCTTTCTGGTGGTGACCCACGACCTGCAGCTGGCAAAACGGATGAGCCGCCAGCTGGAGATGCGCGACGGGCGCCTGACCGCCGAACTCTCCCTGATGGGGGCTGAGTAATGGCTTCTCCGTTATCATTATTGATTGCCCTGCGCTTTAGCCGCGGACGGCGGCGCGGAGGGATGGTTTCGCTGATTTCAGTTATCTCGACCATCGGCATTGCGCTAGGCGTGGCGGTGCTGATCGTTGGCCTGAGCGCCATGAACGGCTTCGAGCGCGAGCTCAACAACCGCATTCTGGCGGTGGTGCCGCACGGTGAAATTGAGCCGGTGAACCAGCCGTGGAACAACTGGAACGAAGCGCTAGCGAAGGTTGAAAAGGTCAAAGGCATCGTTGCCGCGGCGCCTTACATTAACTTCACCGGGCTGGTGGAGAGCGGCAGCAACATGCGCGCTATCCAGGTAAAGGGCGTCGATCCGCAGCAGGAGAGCCGCCTCAGTTCGCTACCCAACTTTGTACAGAACAACGCGTGGGCCAGCTTTAAAGCCGGAGAGCAGCAGGTGATCCTCGGTAAAGGCGTCGCCGATGCGCTGCACGTTAAGCAGGGCGACTGGGTGTCAATCATGATCCCCAACTCGGATGCCGACCACCAGCTGCTGCAGCCAAAGCGCGTCAGGCTCCACGTTACCGGTATTTTGCAGCTCAGCGGCCAGCTCGATCATAGTTTTGCCATGATCCCCATGCAGGATGCGCAGCAGTACCTTGAAATGGGCAGCAGCGTGACCGGTATCGCCATTAAAGTCACCGATGTGTTCCACGCGAACACCCTGGTGCGCGATGCCGGCGAAGTGACCAACAGCTACGTATACATTAAGAGTTGGATAGGCACCTATGGCTATATGTACCGCGACATCCAGATGATCCGCGCCATTATGTACCTCGCGATGGTGCTGGTGATCGGCGTGGCCTGCTTTAACATCGTCTCGACCCTGGTGATGGCGGTGAAGGATAAAAGCGGCGATATTGCGGTGCTGCGCACGCTTGGCGCAAAAGACGGGCTGATCCGCGCGATTTTCGTATGGTATGGTTTACTTGCCGGTTCGGTAGGGAGCCTGATTGGGGTGGCGATTGGCGTTATCTGCGCCTTCAAGCTGACCGCAATCATTAACGGTATTGAGAACCTGATCGGGCATAAATTCCTCTCCGGCGACATCTATTTTATTGACTTCCTGCCGTCTGAACTGCACTGGCTGGACGTCGTTTACGTGCTGGTGACAGCACTGTTGCTGAGTTTGCTGGCCAGCTGGTATCCCGCCCGCCGCGCCAGCCGCATTGACCCGGCGAGGGTGCTGAGTGGCCAGTAATTTATCGTCATGGTCGGCTTTGCTGACCAGTAAAGAGGAATTGCTGAAATGTACTATGGATTTGACATTGGCGGCAGCAAGATAGCGCTGGGCATATTTGATAAAGCGCGGCGGCTGCAGTGGGAAAAACGCGTCGCCACGCCGAAAGAGAGCTACGAAGCATTTTTGCAGGCGGTAGAAGCGCTGGTACAGGAAGCTGACCAGCGCTTTGGTTGCCAGGGCTCGGTGGGCATTGGTATTCCGGGCATGCCGGAAACTGAAGACGGCACGCTGTACGCCGCCAACGTTCCCGCCGCCAGCGGCAGACGGCTGCGGGCCGATCTGAGCGAGCGTCTGGGGCGCGACGTGCGCCTTGATAACGACGCCAACTGTTTTGCCCTCTCCGAAGCGTGGGACGATGAATTTACGCAATATCCGCTGGTGATGGGGCTGATCCTCGGCACCGGGGTTGGCGGCGGTCTGGTGCTTAACGGTAAATCGATTACCGGGCATCGCTATATTACCGGCGAATTCGGCCATATCCGCCTGCCGGTGGATGCGCTGGAAGTGGTAGGGCGTGATTTTCCTCTGACCCGCTGCGGCTGCGGTCAGCTGGGCTGTATTGAAAACTATCTTTCCGGGCGCGGTTTCGCCTGGTTATACCAACACTTTTATCAACAATCCTTAACCTCACCCGAGATCGTCGCGCTCTGGCAACAGGGAGACGCGAAGGCGCGCGAGCACGTTGAGCGCTATCTCGATCTGCTGGCGGTGTGTCTGGGCAATATTTTAACGATTGTCGACCCCGATCTGCTGGTGCTTGGCGGAGGATTGTCTAACTTTACTGCAATAACCGAAGGGCTGGCGCAGCGCCTGCCGCGACATCTGCTTCCCGTTGCCAGCGTGCCGCGTATTGAGCGCGCGCGTCATGGCGATGCCGGAGGTATGCGCGGTGCGGCCTTCCTTCATCTGACTCAATAACGACAGAGGTAGCTATGCAGTCGCGCCGCTTACACCGATTAAGCCGATTTCGCCGCAACAAGCGCCGGTTACGAGACCGTTTGCGCCAGCGGATTTTCTTCGGCGAAGATAAGGAGACACCTGAAACGATGGAAAAACCAAGAGTCGTGGTGCTAACCGGCGCGGGCATTTCGGCGGAGTCGGGAATTAAAACCTTCCGCGCCGCAGATGGTCTGTGGGAAGAGCATCGGGTGGAAGACGTGGCGACGCCGGAAGGTTTCGCCCGCGACCCGGCGCTGGTACAGGCGTTTTACAACGACCGCCGCCGCCAGCTGCAAAGCCCTGACATTGCGCCCAATGCGGCGCATCAGGCGCTGGCGCGGCTGGAAGAGGCGCTGGGCGACCATTTCCTGCTGGTGACCCAGAATATCGATAATCTACACGAACGCGCGGGTAACCGGCGGATAATACACATGCACGGCGAACTGCTGAAGGTGCGTTGCTCGTGGAGTGGGCAGGTGCTGGAGTGGACCGGCGATGTGACCACGGAGGATAAATGCCACTGCTGCCAGTTTCCCGCGCCGCTGCGCCCGCACGTGGTGTGGTTCGGCGAGATGCCGCTGGATATGGATGAAATCTACCTGGCGCTGGCCGAGTGCGATATCTTTATCGCCATCGGCACTTCCGGGCACGTTTATCCGGCGGCCGGCTTTGTCCACGAAGCGCGGCTGCAGGGCGCCCATACGGTTGAGCTAAACCTCGAACCAAGCCAGGTGGGCAGCGAATTTGCTGAAAAGCACTATGGCCTGGCAAGCGAAGAAGTACCGAGGTTTGTGGAAAAATTGCTGCATGAGGTCGCCAGGTCGACGCCACGTCTTTGATAAATCGCAATGGAAAACAGGAGCGGCTATGGATAGCCCGTTAGTGATATCTTTCATTATTTTTATTGCCGCAGTTGGGATTGGGCTGTGGAGTCAGTATTGCCTGCCCCGTCTTTCCGATAGCCGAAATATCCTGTTTATTATTTGTTTTTTTCTCGGTATCGGATCCGCCGCTTCATGTTTGTTTCATCTGCTCTATCTGCTGTTGGTCGGCCAGAGCGCACAGGGCGATATCGCCGCGTTCGGTACGCTTATTACGATAGCAGCGCTCTGGAAGCAGCTGAACTATGTCACCGACGCCGCAAATAAACGTAAGGGAAAGCGCAAAGAGTAGGCCTCTGGCGGGTCGTAAAAAAGCCGCCGCCGTAATTCGCTCTCACCCAGGCTGGCGAAAGCCTGGTGACAGATTGAAAGACAGAACAACAGGATAACTAACCCTTGTAACACATCTTAGAGCCTATCCCATCAGGACTCTTTCACTGGCCATTTTGGACCTGGGCAGTGCTTGACACAATACGGAAGTACTTTGAACGCCCTTCAGGGCGGCCCGGAGGGCGAGCGTAGCGAGACAATCCTCACGTGCTGCGTGTACGTCCGGTTTCTGTGCGTTGTTCGTGCGCCAATAACGCCTACCGGGATAAGCGCATACTGCCGGGCCGAAGCCCGGCAGTATGGCGAAATTAACGACCCGCTTTCAGTTTCTGATAATACTCTTCATACAGGGTGCTGGCGCTGCCGACATCGTTCTGCCATTCGCCTTTCTGAATCGTTGCGGCGTCCGGGTAGAGCGATTTATCATTGGCGACTTCCGGGCTCAGCATCTTACGCGCGGCCAGGTTTGGCGTCGGGTAGCCGATGGTTTCCGCTACCTGTTTGGCGATTTCCGGGCGCAGCAGGAAGTTGATCAGCTTCAGCGCGCCGTCGACGTTTTTGGCGTTTGCCGGAATCGACAGGCTATCCATCCAGAAGATGCCGCCTTCTTTCGGCCACACCACTTCCAGCGGCGTACCGGCCTGACGCGCGACCCACGCGGAGCCGTTCCATACCATGCCGAGGTTTACTTCGCCTTCCATATACGGGTTCGCCGGGTTATCCGAGTTGAACGCCGCCACGTTCGGCATTAGCTTTTTCAGCTCGTTATAGGCCGCCTCGATCTCTTTGGGATCGGTGGTATTGCCGGAGTAACCCAGCTTACGCAGCGCTACCTGGAACACTTCGCGCGCGTCGTCGGTGAGCAGCAGGCTGCTCTTATACTCTGGCTTCCACAGATCCGCCCAGCTGGTGACGGTTTTGGGATCGATCTCGTCGCTGTTGATGCCAATGGCCGTCGCGCCCCAGATGTACGGAATCGAGTAGTCGTTGTTCGGGTCGAAGGGTTTGTTGAGCATTTCAGGATCGAGGTTGCCGAAGTTGCTCAGCTTGCTCTTATCGATCTTCTGCAGCATGCCCTCTTTGCGCATTTTGTCGACGAAGTAGGTGGACGGCACCACCAGGTCGTAGGCGCCGTCTTTATAGGTTTTGAGCTTGGCGTACATGGTTTCATTCGATTCGTAGGTCGAATAGATAACCTTGATGCCGGTCTCTTTGGTGAACTGCTCCAGCAGTCCCGGCGGGACATACTCGGTCCAGTTGTAGAAATAGAGCGTTTTGCTATCGTCCGCATGCGCGGCGCTCATCCCGACTGCCAGAGCGCCCGCAGCGAGCAGGTGGCGTGACCATTTTTTCATTTTAACGTCCCCTGAGTTTTATCACGTGCAATTAACTGGCTGGCAATAACCATCACCAGCGACAGAACCAACAGAATGGTCGCCAGCGCGTTAACCTCTGGCGATACCCCCACTTTAACCATCGAATAAATCTTCAGTGGCAAGATCTCATAACCCGGCCCGGTGACGAACGAAGAAACCACCACATCATCCATCGACAGGGTAAAGCTCAGCAGCCACCCCGCGGCCACCGCGGGCAGCGCCAGCGGCAAAATGATTTTTCGCAGAATGGTCAGTTCGCTGGCGCCGAGATCTTTTGCGGCTTCCAGCATGCGTACATCGAAGCCTTTCAGGCGCGAAAACACCGTGACCACCACGAAGGGGAGGCAAAAAGTGATATGCGAAAAAAGCAGCGACCAGAATCCCAGCTGAATGCCGATCAGCATAAACAGCACCAGCAGAGAAATCGCCATCACGATATCCGGCGACATCATCACCACGAACAGCATCCCGCTGACGAATGGCTTGCCGCGAAAGCGATAGCGGTAAAGCGCTACGGCGGTCAACGAGCCGATAAGGGTGGCGAAGGTGGCCGACAGCACCGCCATGGTCAGCGAGTGCTGCGCCGCCTGCAGCAGGCTGTCGTTATTCATCAGCAGGCTATACCAGTTGGTGGTGAAACCCTGCCAGTTGATGCCAAAGCGCGAACTGTTAAACGAATTCACGATCAGAATAATAATGGGGATGTAGAGATACGCGTAAATGGCGGTCATAAAGCCGCCGCGCAGCAGTCGACCAATCATTCCAGCTCCACCTTTTTATTCAGTAAGCGCGCCGCGCGCCAGTAAATCAGCAGCATCAGGCCCATCACCAGCGTCAGCGTGATGCTGGTCGCCGCGCCGAACGGCCAGTCGCGAATGTTGAGGAACTGGCTCTTTATCACGTTGCCGATCAGCAGGTTCTTCGCGCCGCCCATCAGGTCGGAAACGTAGAACAGCCCCATCGCCGGAAGCATCACCAGCAGGCAGCCGGCGATAATGCCCGGCATGGTCAGTGGAATGATGATGCGGATAAAGGTTTGCAGCTTACTGGCGCCAAGATCTCTCGCCGCTTCCAGCAGCGGGCGGTCGAGCTTCTCGATGCTGGAGTAGAGCGGCATCACCATAAACGGCAGCAGAATATAGACCAGGCCGATAATGACCGCCGAGGGGGTGTACATAATGCGCAGCGGCGTATCGATGACCCCCAGCCACAGCAAAAATTCGTTGAGGTAGCCCTTGGTGCTGAGGAAAATCTTCAGCCCGTAGATACGAATCAGCGAGTTGGTCCAGAACGGCACGATCAGCAGAAACAGCATCAGCGGGCGCACCTTTTCCGGCAGCCTTGCCAGGAACCAGGCGAAAGGGTAGCCGAGCGCCAGGCAGGCCAGCGTCGCCAGCAGCGCCATATTCAACGAATGCAACAGCACGTCGTAGTAGAGCGGGTCGAGCAGGCGCGCGTAGTTATCCAGCGTAAAGACCAGCTTAACGAAGTTGGTATCGTCGCGGGTCAGGAAGCTGGTAGCGATGATCATCAGGTTGGGCAAAAAGACGAACAGCACAAGCCAGCCCACGATGGTGGCGATCACCACATTCTGGAATTTACTTGTGTTCTTCATCGGCCAGCACAACCTCCCAGCTTTCTACCCAGTTAATGGCCATTTTCTGGTCGAGAGAGTGGTCAAAATCAGGATCGTCTTCATTAAAGAATTCGCTGACCATGACCATTTTGCCGTTTTCCAGTTCAACCACCGATTCCAGCGTCATGCCTTTATAGTTGCGTTCGCGGATATAGCCTATCAAGCCATCGGCATCGTTACTGTGGTGGATCTCATCCACGCGCAGATCTTCCGGACGCAGCAGAACGTTAAGCCGCTGGCCTTTTTCAACGGCGAAGCTGACGTAAATATTGCATTCGCGGCCTTCGACGCTGGCGCGCACCCGCTGCTCGTCGATCCGCTCGATGACTGTGGCATCGAAGATGTTGATTTCGCCGATAAAGCTGGCGACAAACAGGTTTTTTGGCTCTTCGTAGATCTCGCGCGGCGTGCCGTCCTGCTCAATTTTACCCTCGCGCATGACCACGATGCGGTCGGACATGGTCAGCGCCTCCTCCTGATCGTGGGTCACGAAGACGAAGGTGATGCCGAGCTTACGCTGAAGCGCCTTCAGCTCATTCTGCATCTGCTTGCGCAGTTTATAATCAAGTGCGGAGAGAGATTCATCAAGCAGCAGCAGGCGCGGTTTGTTGACTACCGCGCGGGCGATGGCGACGCGCTGCTGCTGGCCGCCGGAGAGCTGATGCGGTTTACGCTGGGCAAACGCGTCAAGCTGCACCATACGCAGGGCGTCGTGGACGCGGGGGGTAATTTCCGCGGCCGGGGTTTTCTGCATACGCAGGCCAAAGGCGACGTTTTCAAACACCGTCATGTGCGGAAACAGCGCATAGCTTTGAAAGACGGTGTTAACGTGGCGGTTTTCCGCCGGGATATGGGTGATATCGTGATCTTCGAGATGGATTCGGCCGCTATCGACGCTTTCCAGGCCGGCGATAAGACGAAGAACGGTTGTTTTACCGCAGCCGGAGGGGCCAAGCAGGGTGAGAAACTCACCGTTGTTGATGGTCAGATTGAGGTCGGATATTACCGTTTTACCATCAAAGCTTTTGCGAATTCCCGCCAGCTGAACCAGCGGAGAACGCGAACGCGGTTGTGTATTCAATTTTTGACTCTGTCCCATGTAGGCGCAGCGGAAAGCTTACCGATGCGGGGTCTGTGGTTAACCACCTTTGGTTTGACACATAAAATAATAAGGCCGAGCATTCTACGGCAAACGATTGTAATCGCCAATGATTGATGCGCCATGATGAGCTACCTTTACAACATTATCGTGCGAAATGGATTAAATTCTCATTTGCCGGGCTAAAAATGACCTGACGCAATATTTGTCTTTTCCGGCTTATCAATAATGTTGTCACAAAAGAAGAGGGTGGCTACATGGATAAATTGCTTGAGCGTTTTTTGCAGTACGTTTCTTTAGACACGCAGTCGAAGCCTGGCGTGCGTCAGGTACCGAGTACGGAAGGTCAGTGGAAGCTGTTACGTCTGCTTCAGGCGCAGCTGCAAGAAATGGGACTGGTGAACGTGACGCTGAGTGAGAAAGGGACGGTCATGGGCACCCTGCCGGCTAACGTTGAGGGTGATATTCCGGCCGTTGGTTTTATTTCCCATGTCGATACGTCGCCTGACTTCAGCGGTAAGAATGTTAATCCGCAGATCGTCGAAAACTACCGCGGCGGTGATATCGCTCTCGGTATTGGCGACGAGGTTCTCTCCCCGGTGATGTTCCCGGTACTGCACCAGCTGCTCGGGCAGACGCTGATTACCACCGATGGCAAAACGCTGCTCGGCGCGGATGACAAAGCGGGCATCGCGGAGATCATGACCGCGCTGGCGACGCTAAAAGCGAAGAATATTCCCCACGGCGATATCCGCGTCGCCTTTACGCCGGATGAAGAGGTGGGTAAAGGGGCGAAGCATTTTGATGTCGCGGCATTCGATGCGCGCTGGGCTTACACCGTCGACGGCGGCGGCGTGGGTGAACTGGAGTTCGAGAACTTTAACGCCGCCTCGGTGACGATTAAGATCGTGGGTAATAACGTTCATCCCGGCACGGCGAAAGGGGTGATGGTGAACGCCCTATCGCTGGCGGCGCGCATTCATGCCGAGGTGCCAGCGGACGAAGCGCCCGAGACCACCGAAGGCTACGAGGGTTTCTACCATCTGGCCAGCATCAAAGGCACCGTCGATCGGGCAGATATGCACTACATCATCCGCGATTTTGACCGGAAGCAGTTTGAGGCCCGCAAGCGCAAGATGATGGAGATCGCCAAAAAGGTCGGCAAGGGGCTTCATCCGGATTGCTATATCGAGCTGGTCATTGAGGACAGCTATTACAATATGCATGAGAAGGTGATGGCGCACCCGCACGTGGTCGATATCGCCCGCCAGGCGATGGTGGATTGCGATATTGAACCGCAGTTAAAGCCGATTCGCGGCGGTACCGACGGCGCGCAGCTCTCGTTTATGGGCCTGCCGTGCCCGAACCTGTTTACCGGCGGCTATAACTGCCACGGGAAGCATGAGTTTGTGACGCTTGAAGGCATGGAGAAGGCGGTGCAGGTGATTGTACGCATTGCCGAGCTGACGGCGAAACGCGGCGCATAAAGGTTCTATAAGCTACGGCCCGGTGAGGTGGTGAAACTGACGGTGCGGTAGGCAAATGTAGAATGCCATCCCATAGGCCCGGTGAGGCGCCAGCCGCCACCGGGCAAACAGATGGCTCAGTCCTCAAAGAACCAGTAGCCGCTGTTGACTAGCGCGGCCAGCAGGGCGAGGAAGGAGGGATCTTCCAGCGCATCGCCGAGATGCTCTGCGTTTAGCGTCAGATGAGTCGCCAGGGCATCCAGCGCCGGGCGGTGCGGTGAGTTGATTTTCTCGCCGTTGACGAATACCTCGCCATCAATCCGCAGCACGCGCAGACCGCCGAGCCGCGACAGCTTGTCCCCCTGCTGCAGCGCATCGTAAATTTCATCCGGCTGATATGGCGGCTCCGGCGGCGCGACATCCAGTTCGTGGCGGGACTGGGTGATAAACTCGCCAAACCACTGCTTAAAGTGCTCCGGCTGGTTAATCAGCCCCAGCATCATCTCGCGCAGACGATCCAGTTCAACCGGCAAAATGTCGGCAGGATGGTCGCGAGACGGTACGTCCGGATCGGCGTAGCGCTGGCTGCCCAGTTCGCGCTGCAAAACGTAATCGGCAAAGCCGCTGAACAGCTCACGGGCATTTGGCGCGCGATAGCCGACCGAATAGTTAAGCGAATTTTCCAGCGAGTAGCCTTCATGCGGGAATCCCGGCGGAATATACAGAATATCGCCCGGCTCCATCTCTTCATCAATAATGGCTTCAAACGGATCGACCTGCAGCAGGTCAGGATGCGGACAGTGCTGTTTCATCGGCACTTTTTCGCCCACGCGCCAGCGGCGGCGGCCGGTCCCCTGAATGATGAACACATCGTACTGGTCGAGATGCGGACCGACGCCGCCGCCCGGGACGGAAAACGAGATCATCAGATCGTCGATGCGCCAGTCGGGCAGAGCGCGGAACGGATGCATCAGCGCCGCCGTTGGCTGGTGCCAGTTATTAACCGCCTGTACCAGCAGCGACCAGTTATTCTCGCTCAGGTGATCGTAGCTCTCGAAGGGGCCGTGGCTAACCTGCCATTTACCGTCCTGATGACTGACCAGGCGGCTATCGACTTCGCTCTCCATCGCCAGTCCGGCCAGCTCGTCCGGGCTTAACGGATCGACGAAATTAGCAAAGCCCCGTTTTAGCACTACAGGGCGTTTTTGCCAGTAGCGTTCGATAAAGTCGGGCCAGTTAAGCGTTAATTGATAATCCATATTTATATTCCACAGCAGGTGTCTGATAGGGATTATAACGGATGCGGCACCAGCATGATGCAGGCGCCGTTAAAAAACCGACTGTTTTAGCTCTCTTTATCTTCGAGGGTCTGACGGCCAAAAATCACTTCCATGCAGGCGCCGCCGAGAAGGCTGTCCTCGGCCAGGATACGGCCGTCGTACTGGGCAACGATATCGCGGGCAACCGAGAGGCCCACGCCCTGCCCGGGGCGCAGCGTATCGGCGCGCTGGCCGCGATCGAACACCGCGCTGCGCATCGTTGCCGGGATCCCCGGGCCATCATCTTCAACCAGAATATGCAGATGATTGTCGTTGGTCTGACGAACGGAGACTTCCACAAACTCCAGGCAATATTTGCAGGCGTTATCGAGAACGTTGCCCATGACTTCCATAAAATCGTTCTTTTCGCCGACAAAGCTAATTTCCGGCGAGATATCCAGGGTAATGTTCACGCCTTTGCGCTGATAGACTTTGTTCAGCGCCGAGGTCAGGCTGTCGAGCAGCGGAGCGATGGGGTGCAGTTCGCGGCTGAGCAGCGAACCGCCGCTGCGCATGCTGGCGCGATGCAGATAGTAGCCAATCTGCTGCGAGATGCGGCTAATCTGCTCCAGCATCACCGGTTCTGCTTCGTTGACGCTCAGCTTCTCGCCGCGCATGGAACGCAGCGTGCTCTGCATCACCGCGAGAGGGGTTTTCAGGCTGTGGGTGAGGTCGGTCAGCGTCGTGCGGTATTTATCATAGCGTTCGCGTTCGCTTTTCAGCAGGCGGTTGAGATTGCTGACCAGCCGCGTAAGCTCCCGGGTGGTGTTCGGGTTGAGCATCTCGCGGTGATGCTCCTCCAGTTCGCGCACCTCTTTGGCCAGCGATTCGATAGGGCGCAGGCTCCACCACGCCGCGACCCACAATAGCGGGATCACCAGCAGCAGGTTGGCTGCCAGGACGTAAATAAACCAGCTCCACACCATATAGGAGCGCTTCAGCTCCACCGGAATGGTGTCGACAACCACGATACTGAGCTGCGGCATGGTGCTGGTGGCCGGATAGATGTTGATCGCCACCGAGTGGGTCATCTCGGAGCCGTCGTCCTCTTCCCGGATGGCGTCCAGCTGTTGCTGAATCTCATGATTGTTGTGCTGCAGCATACTGCTGCTGTCTACGTCGGCCTCAATCTCATGAAAGCCGTTATTTTTGAGCCAGTCAGGTTGAATACGCTTGACGAGCCACGGAACATCGCGCTGCGCCCACAACAGCTGGCCGTGAGCGTCGTAAATCAGCGTTACCGTGGGGCTCTGCATATTGAGGTTATCGGGAATATCAACTTCGATGGTGTTGTTTTCCCACTTCGCCAGCATATAGAACAGGTTGCTCTCGCCGCGCAGCAGGCGGAAGGTGGTTTTATCGAAGCTAACGCTATATCCCACCAGCGCGACCATGCCATAGGAAAGCGATAGCACCAGCACCACGGCGGCCGTTGCCAGCAGAAAGCGGACGCGCAACGACAGCGGCAGAATATGCCGCAGTAGCCCTTTCATCCGCGCAGTTCGAACAGATAGCCCTGGCCGCGCACGGTGGTAATCACATCCTGCGGATACTCAGCCTGTATTTTTTTGCGCAGTCGTCCCATCAGCACATCGATAGTATGGCTTTCGCGCAGCTCGGCGTCGGGATAGAGCTGCAGCATCAGCGAATCTTTGCTGACCACTTTGCCCCGGTTGCGGATCAGGGTTTCCATAATGGTGTATTCAAATGCCGTCAGCTTGATGGGCTGGTCGTTGACCGACAGCTCGCGACGCGATAAATCCACCTGGAAAGGCGGTATGGAGATGACCTGTGACGCCAGGCCGCTGTTACGCCGCAGCAGCGCCTGCATGCGGGCCGCGACCTCTTCGATATGGAACGGCTTAGTGACGTAATCATCCGCGCCGGCGCTCAGCACCTCGACTTTATCCTGCCAGCCTTCGCGCGCAGTCAGCACCAGCACCGGCACCGACACGTCGTGGCTGCGCCAGCGACGAATCAGCGAAAGGCCGTCTTCATCCGGCAGGCCAAGGTCGACGATGGCGATGTCCGGAACATGTTCACCCAGATAGTAATCCGCTTCCTTTGCGTCTTCCGCCGCATCGACCTGATGTCCCAGCTCCTGCAGCTGAACTTTCAGGTGATGGCGCAGGAGAGCGTTATCCTCAACCACGAGTACGCGCATGCCCGTTCTCCATTTTATTTATGATTTGAATAGTTTAGCGCTTATTATACACCTTTAACATAAACAGCTGTTAAATAAAGAATTTTATTTGATTTTTTGTACCTCAGTCTCGTGAGGCGTCAGGACGAGTCCGTCTTCGGCCGCGGGCGACATCATGGGAACCGGGCGCAGCGTACGTTTATCGATCAGGACGGAATGGGGTTCGTCAGGGGCAAACAGATGCTGCTCTCCCCACTGGCGTAGCGCAACCACCACAGGGAACAAACGCTCCCCCTTTGCCGTCAGTACGTATTCCTGATAAGCCGTGCCGTCCGAGGCGGCTTGCGTCGTGAGGATACCTGAATTTACCAGTTTGTGCAGACGGTCAGAGAGAATATTACGCGCCATACCGAGGCTTCGCTGGAAATCGCTAAAGCGGCGCATACCATCGAAGGCGTCGCGCACAATCAACAAGGACCAGCGATCGCCGATAATATCCACGCTTCGGGCGACGGGGCAGGTTTCGTTTTTCATTTTTTCACGCGCAGGCATGGGCTCTCCAAACGGTCGGGTAAACTAGTTGCATTTTAAAACTCCCTGTTCTAGCCTACAACTGGTTTTATTTTGAAACTAGATTATTAAGGCTGGAATCATGAAAGCGTCAATGTTATCCCCATCGCTAATAGACCCGGAAACGGTTATGCCGCGTAGCCTGGTGTGGCTGTTTGCTCTCGCCAGCGGGTTGAGCGTGGCGAACGTTTATTACGCACAACCGCTGCTCGACGCGCTGGCGCGAGATTTTGCCATCAGTGACGCCGCGATTGGCGGGGTGATTGCGGCGACTCAGATTGGCTGCGCGATGGCGTTGCTCTTGCTGGTACCGCTGGGCGACAGAGTCAATCGCCGCCGCCTGATAGCGACGCAGGTTTTTCTGTTGATCGCTGCGCTGACGGCGGTGAGTCTGGCGTCCACCACCGTGATGCTGTTGGGCGGCATGCTTGCCGTTGGCCTGCTGGGTACCGCGATGACCCAGGGGTTGATCGCCTATGCCGCCAGCGCCGCTTCGCCCCATGAACAGGGACGCGTGGTGGGCGCCGCGCAGAGCGGAGTCTTTATCGGGCTGCTGCTGGCGCGGGTATTTTCAGGGGGCGTAAGCGATCTCTTCGGCTGGCGCGGGGTATACATCTTTGCCGCTTTACTGATGCTGGGCATTGCGCTGCCGCTGTGGCGTCGGCTGCCGGTGTTAGCGGTAGCGTCGACCCCCCTGAGCTACCCGCGCCTGTTGGCATCGATGCTGACTCTGCTGCGTCAGGAAAAAGTGCTTCAGGTGCGCGGCGTGCTGGCGTTACTGATGTTTGCCGCCTTCAATATCTTCTGGAGCGCGCTGGTTTTGCCCTTGAGCGCTCCGCCCTTCGGCTTTTCGCATACGGAGATCGGCGCCCTGGGCCTGGTGGGGGCTATCGGCGCCCTGGCGGCGGGGCGAGCCGGTAAATGGGCCGATCGCGGATACGGGCAGCGCACCAGCGCCGTGGCCCTGGTCATGTTGCTGGTGGCCTGGTGGCCATTATCGCTGATGGCATGGTCGCCAGCGGCGCTGTTGGCTGGCATTGTGCTGCTGGATCTCGGCGGTCAGGCGCTGCATGTCACTAATCAAAGCATGATTTTCCGTACCCGACCCGAAGCGCACAGCAGGCTGGTCGGTCTGTATATGCTGTTTTATGCGCTTGGCAGCGGTTTGGGGGCGGTTAGTACGACCGCGGTATATGCGCGCGCGGGATGGCAGGGCGTTTGCCTGCTGGGGGCATCGGTCAGTCTGCTGGCGCTGCTGTTCTGGTTGATGACTCGGGGCGTGATGACCAACCATAACGGTGATGAAGGGTAGCGGAGAACGAGCGGCGATGTTAATTTTTTGTGTAATATAGCGGAATAGCGGATGTCGTTTTTAATGGCGCGCGGGAGCGTAAATCACATGCCACAACAGAAACGTGCGGATTGGGTCCGCCTGGCCCAGTCGCCCGCGCATATTGAGCGTATCGAAGCCTTTTTCGGCGGCCACGGTTATGAGCCTCACCGGCATGATACTTACGCCATTGGCCAGACGCTCTCCGGCGTGCAGCGCTTTCACTATCGCGGCGGCCTCCAGCACAGCCTCCCCGGTGGGACGATGGTTTTGCACCCCGATGAGGTCCATGACGGCGAGGCAGGGACCGAGGAGGGGTTTCGCTACCGGATGGTGTACATTGAGCCCGCGCTGATTCAAAAGATCCTTGGCGGCAGGCCGTTGCCCTTTATCCCCGGGGGAATATCCAGCGATCCGCGCTTGCTGCACGCCGCGCTGCCGTTGCTGAAAGACGTCAATGCCCACTTCGCGCCTCTGGAGGAGGAGGACGCGCTGTACGATCTGGCGCAGACCCTGGCCGCCGTCGGTGGCCAGCGCTTTCGACGCCGGGCCTTCGATTACCCCGCTGCGGAAAGGGCCCGGGAGTATATCCACGCCTGTTTTGCGCAGAACATCACCCTCGACACTCTGGCGAACGTCAGCGGCAGAGACCGCTGGAGCCTGAGCCGCGATTTCAGGGCGCTGTTTGGCGCCAGCCCCTGGCGTTATGTGATGATGAGGCGCCTCGAATTTTGCCGCCAGCGGATGCTGGCAGGGGATAATCTGGCAGATATCGCAGCCCACGCGGGCTTTGCCGACCAAAGCCATATGACGCGCCAGTTCATCAGCCGCTTTGGCCTCTCTCCCGGCCGCTGGCTGAAGTTTGTCCGCCCCTGACGCGCCGCAAGTTGCACAATCGTTCAATCTCTGCGGTAGGGAGTTATCTATGCTGACAGCCTTTATCACAAGGAGTCAGCTCATGTATCAATCGATTAATATTGCGCAGAAATTCACTCTCTTTACCGAGCAATGGCAGCCGAAGGTGGTGGCCGAAATGAGTGATTATCAGTTCAAGGTGGTCAGGATCTTCGGCGACTTTATCTGGCATAGCCATCCGGAAACGGATGAAACCCTGATTGTGCTGGAGGGCGTGCTGCGTCTGGATTTTCGCGATAAGCATCTGTTGCTCCAGGCCGGCGAAATGATCGTGGTGCCTCGGGGCGTTGAGCATAAAACCTCGGCGGAAACCGAAACCAAACTTATGCTGATCGAGCCGCGCGGCGTCCTGAATACCGGGCATGAGGGCGGAGATCGGACCGCGGTGAACGACGTCTGGATTTAACGATCGCGGGGGCAGGGAAACCCTCTTCCCAGAGCGGAAAGAGGGTGGAAAGGTTTACTTCAGTTCGTCAACCATGGTGGTCGCGCGGCCGATATAGTTGGCCGGCGTCATGGCCTTCAGGCGAACTTTTTCCGCTTCCGGCAGCGCCAGGCTGTCGATGAACTGCTGCATGCCTTCGGCGTCCACGCGCTTGCCGCGGGTCAGCTCTTTCAGCTTCTCGTAAGGCTTCTCGATGCCGTAGCGGCGCATAACGGTCTGGATCGGCTCGGCCAGTACTTCCCAGTTGTGGTCCAGTTCATCCAGCAGACGGTCCTGATTCAGCTCCAGCTTGCTCACGCCTTTCAGAGTGGATTGATACGCGATCAGCGCATAGCCGATGCCGACGCCGAGGTTACGCAGGACGGTGGAGTCGGTCAGGTCGCGCTGCCAGCGGGAAACCGGCAGTTTGCTCGCCAGATGCTGCATCACCGCGTTGGCCAGACCGAGGTTGCCTTCGGAGTTCTCGAAGTCGATCGGGTTCACTTTATGCGGCATGGTGGAAGATCCGATTTCGCCGGCAATCGTTTTCTGCTTGAAATGGTTGAGCGCGATATAGCCCCAGACGTCACGATCGAAATCAATCAGGATAGTGTTAAAGCGCGCGACGCAGTCGAACAGTTCGGCGATATAGTCGTGCGGTTCAATCTGGGTGGTGTACGGGTTCCACTGGATACCCAGCGAGGTGACGAACTCTTCGCTGAACTGGTGCCAGTCGACTTCCGGGTAGGCGGCGATGTGGGCGTTATAGTTACCCACCGCGCCGTTGATTTTGCCAAGGATTTCAATCTGATTCAGCTGACGATACTGGCGCTCCATACGGTAAGCGACGTTCGCCATCTCTTTCCCCATGGTCGACGGCGTGGCCGGCTGGCCGTGAGTGCGGGAAAGCAGCGGGATATCGCGATATTGCACCGCCAGGTCTTTCACCGCGTCGATCAGCTTGCGCCAGTAGGGCAGGATCACTTCGTCGCGAGCGGTTTTCAGCATCAGCGCGTGGGACAGATTGTTGATGTCCTCGGAGGTGCAGGCAAAGTGGATAAACTCGGAGACCGCGTGCAGTTCAGCGACATCGGCGACTTTTTCCTTAAGGAAATACTCAACCGCTTTGACGTCGTGGTTGGTGGTGCGCTCGATGGTTTTGATGCGCTCTGCATCTTCTACGCTGAAATCAGCGACGATTTTATCAAGGTAACCGTTTGCGTCGGCAGCAAAAGCAGGAACTTCCTTGATCGCTGCGTGCGCGGCCAGTTTTTGCAACCAACGCACTTCTACCTGAACGCGGAATTTCAGCAAACCGAATTCGCTGAAGATACCGCGCAGCGCGCTGACTTTGTCGCCGTAGCGGCCGTCGACTGGGGAAACGGCGGTCAGTGAGGATAATTCCATAGATCACAACTCCGGGGTTAAATGAGCAAGAATTTGTTTTGCCTGGTTAACCAGACGATGACGAGAAAACATCAGCTGCAGGCGCCCGCCGCCGACCTGGTGCCAGAGCACCGCGGAGCGAATTCCGGCCAGCAGGGCAGAGCGAACCTTCGCCTGAACCTGAGGGCTTTGCAGCACGGCGGGAGAGCCGGTCACCTGAATCCGCGGGCCCAGCGGGCTAATGACATCAACATAGATGCCGGCCATCGCGCTGAGCAGCGTCTCGGATTGCAGATCGAAATGTTCAAGCTGACGGCGCAGGCCACCGATACGGTTGCCGAGTGTATCCATGGCTCCCTTGCTGGCGGCAAGCTTACGCTCCAGCACCATCAGGCTTAAAGTATAGCGGGTAAGTTCGGCGTTCAGCCCCTGGCGGCTGCTGGTATTCAGCACGCCAATAAGGGTCTCCAGCCCGAGGCGAAGATTGGCTTCGCTACCACCGAACACCGCCAGCGTTGAATCCGGATCGAGGTCGATGATGCTGTTCAGCGACGCATGCAGAGCATCGCTATCGCAGTGCCCCTGGTGCGCCAGTTCCTGAACCAGACGCGCGGCCTGGCAAACGCCGGCCAGCGCCAGCGTAATGTCATAATAATTCTTCGCCACACATTCTCCTTATAAACCGCCAAATGCCCGAGCGGCGCATTCAGCGGCTGAAATGTCTGTCAAGCCGGCAGCGGCAAGCGCTGTTCGATAATCCCGCCGCCGAGGCAGACTTCGCCGCGGTAGAAGACCGCAGACTGGCCCGGCGTCACGGCGGCAACCGGCTCATCAAAGATGACTTCAATGCGGTCGTCATCCAGCGCTTTAACGCTGCAGGGGATATCGGTCTGACGGTAGCGGGTTTTCACCGTGCAGCGCAGCGTGCCCGTAACCGGCTCGCGATCGACCCAGTGCAGCTGTTGGGCAATCAGCCCAACGGACATCAGACGCGGATGGTCGTGGCCCTGGGCGACAACCAGAATATTGTTTTCGACGTCTTTGTCGACCACGTACCACGGGTCTTCGCCGCCGTCTTTGATACCGCCGATGCCGAGGCCTTTACGCTGCCCAAGGGTGTGGTACATCAGGCCCTGATGCTCGCCAACTTCGTCGCCGTCAACGCTGATAATTTTTCCCGGCTGAGCGGGCAGGTAGCGGCCAAGGAACTCACGGAATTTGCGTTCGCCGATAAAACAGATACCGGTCGAGTCTTTTTTCTTCGCGGTAATGAGATCCAGCTCTTCGGCGATTTTACGCACCTGCGGCTTTTCCAGCTCCCCCACCGGGAACAGGCTCTGCGCGATCTGTTCGTGGCTTAGGGTATAAAGGAAGTAGCTCTGGTCTTTGTTACCGTCGAGGCCGCGCAGCAGCTGGCTCTTGCCGTTAACGTCGGCGCGGCGCACGTAGTGTCCGGTAGCGATGTAGTCGGCGCCGAGGTCTTCTGCGGCAAATTCGAGGAAAGCTTTAAATTTAATTTCTTTGTTACACAGAATATCCGGGTTCGGCGTGCGTCCGGCTTTGTATTCTTCCAGGAACAGCTCGAATACGTTGTCCCAGTATTCTGCGGCAAAATTGACGGTGTGAAGTTCAATTCCCAGCTTATCGCAAACGGCCTGCGCGTCGGCAAGATCCGCCGCTGCGGTGCAGTATTCCTCGCCGTCGTCTTCTTCCCAGTTCTTCATGAACAGGCCTTCCACCTTATACCCTTGCTGGAGCAGCAGGTAGGCGGAAACTGAGGAATCAACCCCGCCGGACATGCCGACGATCACTTTTTTCTGGCTTTCTGACATTGGAATACTCACTACATTGAACTTCGAGGCGGCGTATTCTAGCACGCGTCCTCGGTTGAGGCACCCCCTGTAAACGGCCAGTTAAATTCACCGATGAGCGACAGCGGGTAGCGCGGATCCTGCTGATAGCTGCGAATGCTCTCAGCAACCAGTTGAGAACGCAGGTTTGTCGCGTTAAGAATTTCCTCAGCGCTAAGCCACAGGCAGCGATCGATATCGCTATCATGGGGCTCGGTGGCGCACGTATCGTTAAGCTCGATAGTAAAGAGGAAGCGCAAAAATGGGGTGCGATCCGGGGCTATCCACTGATGCAGGCGAAGAAAGTGCTGCGGCGTGGCGCGAATGCCGGTCTCTTCCCAGAGCTCGCGCTCTGCGGCCTGAACCAGCGTTTCATCGGCTTCGAGGTGGCCCGCAGGCTGGTTCCACAGCACTTTTCCGTTGATCGTCTCTTCAACAACGAGGAATTTGCCTTTCGCGTGAACCACGCAGGCGACGGTGACGTGCGGTTTAAACATTGATTTTCCTTAGGCTACTGTTAATCAATTTTGCGCCATTCGCCGTTGGCCAGGCCATCCAGCGTATAGCCGCCCATCGCGTAGCGAATCAGACGTAGCGTCGGAAAGCCGACGTGGGCGGTCATCCGCCGCACCTGGCGGTTGCGTCCTTCATAGAGGGTGATTTTAAGCCAGCTGGTAGGGATGGATTTGCGCTCGCGAATGGGCGGATTTCGCGGCCATAGCCACTCTGGCTCCGCCACCCGCTCGACTCCCGCAGGCAGGGTGGGGCCGTCATTCAGCGTGACGCCGTCGCGAAGGGCGGCCAGCGCGTCCGCCGTGGGTTCGCCTTCCACCTGGACATAATAAATCTTTCCGGTGCGCTTGCCCGGCTGGGTGAGGGCCGCCTGCAGCGCGCCGTCGTTAGTCAGCACCAGCAGGCCTTCGCTATCGCGGTCCAGCCGACCGGCAGCGTAGACGCCAGCAACCGGAATAAAATCTTTAAGCGTGCTGCGTCCGGCTTCATCGGTAAATTGCGGCAATACATCATATGGTTTATTGAACAAGATCACAGTTTTTGGCTGGCGTTCTTTGCGTTGTCTGGTGACTTGTTGCGTGCTGAATCGCTCAACGCGATGTTTTCTAAAAGAAGTTTTTTGCATGGTATTTTCAGACTCAATCAATTGCCGCATTATAGCCTAATTACGAATGCCTTTCATGGACGCAAACATTCAGGTAGTATTGACATGCTCATTACAACTTATTAACAAAAAGGTTGCTCAAACCGATTCGCATTACAGGAAGGCGACACGGACGCGAAATCTCCGGTTAGCGGGATATTCCGATGACGGGAGTGGGCGAATAAAGCCAACGCCCGGCTAGCGTGAAGAGGGAAGAGCAGAACCAGAAGCGCTCGAAGGAGAGGTTAATGGAAAGCAAAGTAGTAGTTCCGGCGGAAGGTCAAAAAATCACCCTGCAAAACGGCAAGCTGAACGTCCCTAATAACCCGATTATCCCGTTCATCGAAGGCGATGGTATCGGCGTTGACGTGACTCCGGCGATGCTGAAAGTGGTTGATGCTGCCGTCGAGAAAGCCTATAAGGGCGAGCGTAAAATTTCCTGGATGGAAGTTTACACCGGTGAAAAATCGACCCAGGTTTATGGCCAGGATGTCTGGCTGCCTGCCGAAACTCTTGATCTGATTCGTGAATATCGTGTTGCTATCAAAGGCCCTCTGACCACGCCAGTCGGCGGCGGTATCCGTTCTCTGAACGTTGCCCTGCGTCAGGAACTGGACCTCTACGTTTGCCTGCGCCCGGTTCGTTATTATCAGGGTACTCCGAGCCCGGTTAAACATCCTGAACTGACCGATATGGTTATCTTCCGCGAAAACTCCGAAGACATCTACGCCGGTATCGAGTGGAAAGCCGATTCTGCCGAAGCGGATAAAGTGATCAAATTCCTGCGCGATGAAATGGGCGTGAAGAAAATTCGCTTCCCGGAACATTGCGGTATCGGCATCAAGCCGTGCTCTGAAGAAGGTACCAAACGCCTGGTTCGCGCCGCCATTGAATACGCCATCACCAACGATCGCGATTCACTAACCCTGGTGCACAAAGGCAACATCATGAAATTCACCGAAGGCGCGTTCAAAGACTGGGGCTACCAGCTGGCACGCGAAGAGTTCGGCGGTGAGCTGATTGACGGCGGCCCGTGGCTGAAGATCAAAAACCCGAACACCGGGAAAGAGATCGTCGTGAAAGACGTTATCGCCGACGCCTTCCTGCAGCAGATCCTGCTGCGTCCGGCGGAATACGATGTTATCGCCTGTATGAACCTGAACGGCGACTATATCTCTGACGCCCTGGCGGCGCAGGTTGGCGGTATCGGTATTGCCCCGGGTGCGAACATCGGCGACGAGTGCGCGCTGTTCGAAGCGACCCACGGTACTGCGCCGAAATATGCCGGCCAGGATAAAGTGAACCCGGGTTCCATCATCCTGTCCGCTGAGATGATGCTGCGCCACATGCAGTGGTTCGAAGCCGCAGACCTGATCGTCAAAGGCATGGAAGGTGCTATCGCCGCCAAGACCGTGACCTATGACTTTGAACGTCTGATGGAAGGCGCTAAACTGCTGAAATGTTCAGAGTTTGGCGACGCGATTATCGCGAACATGTAATCTGGCCCCCAGATTATGTCAGAACGGGAACCTGGTGGTTCCCGTTTTTATTATTAGTTTTCGAACGGTTATCAAAATTTTATCAAAACAAGTTATCAAAACCCCTCCCGAAAAACCTCATAAGGCCACCGTTGTCCACCCCTTCCCACGATCATCATGGTACCTATCCGTTTGTTGTTGAGTTTTATGTCCAAGTAAATCTTTCGTGTTTATACCTTGGGCTTTATATAACCGCTCGGAAAGCGATCTTTGTTCATGGAAAGTTGCCGGTGTACCTTGTCCCCAGTCAATATCTGCACTGTCTCTTGCCTTGCTGAAATTCATGGTCAGTGTTCTGGGTTTCACCTGTGCTCCTCGCTCAGCCTGTGAGGTGGTTCTAAAGAAATGAACCAAATAAGGGCTTACTGCATAATCCCGGCAACGACTGATTACATCTCGGAGGCTCCAGTTGATTGCGTTGCAACGCAGAGCTAATGGTATAGCGATTTTGCTTCCGGTTTTCTCTTGCTCAACGTGTAGATGATCGTCCCAGATGTCCGAGAATTTCATACGGGATATATCACCTAGTCGCTGTCCTGTTACTATGGCTAAAAGCATGGCGTTCCCCATGTATTTGTGATTTTCATCGGCTATATCAAAAATCTTTTGCCATTCCTCAAGAGTGAGGCGCTGGCGAGTGATCTTTCTACGAGGTTGTTTAGTTGCTAGTGCAGGGTTATAACCAGGAGGTACTTCTCCCGCATGCTGAGCTTCTTTAAAAACATCTATTAGGACAGAGCGAATGACCTGAGCCATTCTGGGTTGTCCCTCTGCTAAATATTCATCAAGAATTTGCGCAACATCTCGAACATTGACAGCGGATATTAATTTCATTCCTACCCGTTCCTTAAGCAGAGATACTGGTTTTGCTTTTTGTTTGATAGTGTTTTCTTTAATATCTCCGGACTTCAATCTTTCCTGCTGAATCTTCCAGTAACGTTCAAGCCAGGTGTTAGTTGATATTGATTTTCCTGAGCTGGTGGAAATTCTGTCAGTGATTGCCATTATCTGGCGGGTTTGTTGTTCCGCCAGTCTTTTATTTGCTTCAATAGCTATTGCCGTGGCCTCTGCTTCGTCTGTTCCTAGACTATGAAACTTACCAGTTATCGGGTGCTTATAACGCCAATATACTTTATTAACCTTTCTGCTGAAGAGCGGGTATAAATTTGGAATAGATATATTATTTTTACGTGGTCTGGCAGCCATCGTTCAAAATCCTCTGCAAAAGAACAGGGTCGCTTTTCTTTACTACAGGAGTGGTCAATGTACCGACCAACTCAGCATCCTCCCTGACGCGCCAGAATCGACCTTCTTTTTTGGCTGGGGGAGAAAACATATTCTGTTTAGCATAATTCCTGAGAGTGGAAACACTTGGAGGATTGCTTCTGTATTTCTCGTTTGCCCACTCTTCAAGGGTTAACATCTGGAGCATATGTTTTACCTCATCATGGCCCATTGCTGGGCCAGTATCTGAAAATACAAAATCAGTTTTGCATCAATTTTTGCAGCACCTGATTGCCGGCAATTATTCGCTGCCAGATCGCTGATACATAGCGGGCCTGATGAATAGCATCAGCGAGGGCATTGTGACGAGACCCTTCAAACGGGATCGTTGTTTTGGGGTCGAAGCTAATGGCTTGGCCGAGCTCTACCATTGTTCGTACGTCCCGATCGTTCCAGTATTCCCACGGATAATCTTCAGCAATGCAATCGTAAGAAGAACGCAGAATAGAGTTGTCGAATGACGCACCGTTACCCCATACCTGCGCCTTTTTGCTCCCACCAGCGACATTATCAGAAACAAATTCTCTGAACTGGAGTAATGCATCCTGCAACGGGATAGCATCATCATTTACGATCGCAGAGCGTGCTTCGGAGGACTGCTTAAGCCACCAGATAACAGTAGATGGATCGATTACGGCGCCCCAGTTCACGGAGGATTCAAGGCATACGACTTTATAGAAACTTTCTCCAATAGAGCCGGTTGCCGGGTCAAAAACAACCGCACCAATAGCGACGATAGGGGCGTTATGTTTTTTACCCATGGTTTCCAGATCAACCATAACGTGAACATAATCAATTGGCTGATCTTCCTCCTTATTATGATGACCGGATTCAATATCTACAGAATCCGTTTGATGAACAACTTCATCTGTTTTTTCTTTTTGGTTAACCTTGCCCGTAACGTCAACAAGACCTTCAATGGAAAATACTCCGTCCCCAATTTTTGAAACTTCAGGCTGCCTGGTCTTGGTAAGGTCTTCGGTTACCCACTTCGGATCCGTAGGGTCGCTAACCCCTTCAACATATTCGCCGCGCTCGGCGGCCAGAACCTGATTAGCGTCCGGACGTTGCTTTTGAGCCTCTTTTACCAGTTCGGCACCAACTGCTTTAATGTCGGAGGAGAGTGTTTCCAGTTTTGCGCTGCTACCGATGCGAAAGCTGCACAGGATGCCTCTGACGCGACGGCGAGTGCCGTGAGCGGTCTGACGGCTCGCGTAACGGATGCTGAAGGGAAAATCACCGCCCAGGCGCAGCAGCAGACGGCACTGGCCACGAAAGTGGATAATGCCAACTCCCGCGTCGATAACATGGCGAAGACGCTAAGCGACAGCCAGAGCACACAGGCCAGCCTGAATACCTCGCTTCAGTCGCAGATTGACGCGCAGGCGGCCGCCAACATCAAAAACCAGACGACGCTGGACAACACGATTAAATCGGTGGCCAGTATCACCAGTACCCAGCAGACGCATGCAACGGCACTGGAGGCGCTGGCAACGCAGCAGACGACCCTGACATCCAGTGTCGGGGATCTCAGCGCTTCCGTTCAGAACACCGCCAAAACCGTGGCGGATGTGAATGGTACGGTGAGTTCGCTGTGGTCGATGAAGGTTGAGACGGTTAACGGGAAGAATGTTGGCGCGGGGATTACGCTGGGCAGCAATGGTGAAACGAGCGACATGATCCTCTACGCTGACCGCTTCTCGCTGTTTAACCGTAATAATGCGACGGCTGTTCCGGTGATGGTTGCCGAAGGCAATGAGCTGTATATCGATACGGCACGTATCAAAAACAGTTCCCTGACCTCAACCAAAATCGCGGACGGTTCCATCACGAACGCGAAGATCGGCAACGAGATCCGCTCGAATGACTTTGTTGACGGGTCACGCGGCTGGCGTATCGCCAAGGATGGCTCTTCGCAGTTCAACAACGTGATCGTTCGCGGTGCGGTTTATGCGACTGACGGCTGGTTCCAGGGGACGGTATATGCGAACCACATCGAGGGCGACATCGGGTCATTTGCGATCAACATCGCTCAGCACCGCACGCGCAAGGTGCCGAAGGCTACATGGCAGTGGTTTGAGCTGGCCCGGTTCCGGCGGCAGAATTTCGACCAGGTGATCAATATTCGCGGTGGACTCCTCCAGACGGATAGCATCACTATCGACGGCGGCGCGAAACTCAGAGCGGGGATGTCCTACGCGCCAGGGGCTGACGGCGGACTGAATCCTGGCTATCTGTCGTATGCAATGCTTCTTCGTGGCACAGGCGCTACGTCTGGTGGCGGCAGTATGGAGCTAGGCATTGAGCTTATGTATGAAACAGGTGGAGCAACACGCCTGTTAACGGCGCAAGAGTCAATGAACGTAGACAACATGTCATTTGTCGTCCCTGCCGGTACTGGCGACGCTGTTCTGCGATATGGCTGTTACCTGGACCGTAACGGACAGATGGTATTAACCATCCTCTCAAGATTCGACGCCTTCGCCGCGCGCAATAACAACGTAATTCGCGGTTCATCAACCTGATAACAATATATGGCCCCGCAAGGGGCCTTTTCTTTTTCCAGGGAAAACCATCCAGGAGGAACTTTATTATGGCGATGTATGAAGTCGGTACCGTCACGGGTGCCGCGTCGCAGGCACGGGTGACAGGTGCGACAACAAAATGGTCACAGGAGGCGCTGGGGATACTGCCCGGGTCGATTCTAGTGGTCTACCGCAGCGGTAGTGCTGACCTGTATGCGATCAAATCCGTGGACAGCGACACGCAACTGACGCTGACCCGGAATATCACCACCGCATTTTCCGGTGCCAGTTACGGCATTATTACCGCTGAAACCGCCAGCACCTCGTCGTTTGCTAACCAGTTGGCCAGCGCGTTTGCATTCTGGCGTAGTGTAGTGGAGGGCTGGTCGATGGCCCTGACCGGCAGCGGCAATATCACCCTGACTGACCCGATCACAGGAAAGCAGGTGACCGTGCCGGCGATAGCCGGGATGGCGAAGGCCTCGGATCTTAACGCGCTGGCAAAACTCACCGGAGGAAACAAACTCGACGGCTCGCAGGTTATAACCAGCGATAATGCCGGTTTTATACTCGGTAAGAACTCAGATCTGGCTCTGCTCAAAAAACAGGGGCAAGGCGGGACAATTGCCGTTGGCTCGGGAACACCGTTTAGGGTTCAGCGTTCAAGAGCGACCACTGTATCACCGGCAGACACCTTTGATGACATCCTCGTTATTGGCACCAATAACCAGACGACGTTGCCCGGAGATTTGGTTGTCGGTGGTGGTTTCGATAATACGGCAAAGGGCAAGCTGTATTCCCAGGCGTTAGAGCTATCGATGAGCACGCCATACATCGACTTTCATTTCAACGGCAGCATCGCCGACTTTACCGCCCGCATTATCCAGGACCGGCAAAACAGACTAAATATTCAGGGCAATGCCAGCTTGTTAGTTACCGATGGCAATTTAACCGCTGGCTCAACAATGCCCGGCAATATCGCAGTCGGCCAGCAGGTCACCGCCGCACCTGTGCGGTCTCAGATGTTGGGAAGAGGCGCTTACGGCGACCCGGACGGCGCATACGTGCAAATGTACATGGAGGAGAAGGTCGGCACTGAGCACCGGATCGTGCTGTACTCTGACGGTTTCGGAAGAACCGATGCCTGGCTATTTCGGCCTGGCGGCACAATCACCACCGGCAAAGGTGACGTCATGACTACCGGTTCTGACGTTCGTCTGAAAGACGGGTTTACAGAACCTCAGGAAGGGGCCTCCAGGCGCATTAATGCGCTGGGGGTATGCGAGTTCAATATGAAAGGCGAAACGCGCCGGAGGCGTGGTTTTATCGCTCAGCAGGCTGAAAAAGCTGATGATCTGTATACTTTCCTCGGCATCGAGCAGGAGATCGATGGCGAAAAATTCAGGGTGATGAATGTTGATTACACGGCCATCATCGCCGATTTGGTAACAGTGGTGCAGGATTTGATTAGGCGAGTTGACGCACTAGAAAGTTGAGGAGCATAAAAAATCCCCCGGAGGCACTTGCCGGGGGCAACTGTAACGACATTAATTGCTGTGTACATCACAGAATAATTTGGAGTAAACGATAAGTAAGTTCAAGTAAATTTTTACTGGTCAGATGTTGTGTCGTTGTTTAATAATCTACCAAAATTAATAATGCAATAGTGATAAATCCTGTTGGGTTTTCATGTTTAAGGATATAACCCTAAAGTATTGCCTTTCATTAGATTTAAAACTTACAGATAGATTCAAGAAAATGGATGCAAAATGTTATTATTGATACGTTTATCAATAATTGAAGTGCAATCTTGTAATTTTCACATCCATGTTATAACTTTGTAATGCAGGGCGGTTTTATCTTGTAATTTAGTGGTTTAAAGTGATAGCGGCTCTTAGTGATTTATAATAGGCTTTCTATGTTAACAAAATTCCCAGATGAAAAATACATATCTGACAGAAATTCATCGTTTATTAAAAGAGTATATTTCTTACGTCAGATAGGTGTCGTTCTTTGCTTTCTTCCTATATATTCAGTCCTCCAGGAACAGTCACATCAAAAAATAACGATAGCCCTGTTAATTTTGAATGCACTCATCTGGCCATCGGTTGCTTATCTGGCAAGCATGATGTCGAAGGATATGCTGAGTACTGAAAAAAAGAATATGGTACTCGATTCATTCTGGGCTGGTATCTGGATAGCCGTAATGCAAGCTAGCCCAATTCCATCATTATTCATAATCTCCGTTCAAATAGCTGATCGCTATGCTGCTGGTGGATGGAAAATTTTAAAACCAGCATTAACGTGGATGATGATTAGTTTCGTGATAGTTTGGTTAGCAAATGATTTCAGATATACTATAGAATTCAGCACCCGAACGGTATTGCTTTCTTTACCGTTGGCAACCTGTTATCCCATAGTGTTGAGTGTTGTTTCAAGGCACTTATCTATAAAGTTGAGGAAAAGAAGGGAGTTACTGGAAAAACAGGCGCTGATGGATCCTGGCTTAGATCTGCCAAATCGCCGATTTTTTGAGCAAAAAATGGAAAGTGCTTTTCGTGCGACGCGTAAAAAGAGAATTCATTCTTATCTTATGCTCATTGATGTTGATAATTTTAAAAAAATTAATGATACATATGGTCATGAAGTAGGTGATGCGGTGTTATCTCGTATATCAACAATATTACGAGAGTGCGCTGGCGAGAAGGATGTGCCAGCAAGATTTGGTGGCGATGAGTTGGCTATTATTGTTAACAACAGTAATAGCAAGCTTGTTATAGCCATGGTTGATATAATTCAGGAAAAAATTAAAGATCTTTCATTGCCTTCTCATAAAGATATGTACTGTACTGTCAGTATCGGTATTTCTTGTGCAGAAAATAAAGAATCAATTATCGAGTGGATCAAAGAGGCTGATCAAATGCTATATGAAGTTAAACGTAATGGGAAGAATGGATATTGCATGCCGAATAATTGAAGATGAAATGATTTATTTTCTTATGATGTTATACCTATAAATGTTTAAGATGGTTTATTATCGGCATTATCATCGCAGATAAATTTCTTCGGAACCTCAGACACCTTCTCAACTAACGTTTGATATCTGGCACTAAATTATTAGTATTTAATAACACATTGATTTTATTGTGATTTATAATGAAATCATGTTTCTATTTTTACCTTTCACTTCATTTGATTTGAATTACCGATCAATTTGTGGCGTGTGATAGGTTTTGACTATTGTTCGATCATGATCGATCATTTTAAACTATTTCTCTTTCATTTATAATTATGACACGATTAGGAATATTCTTAGTTCCGGTGTTTTTTTATGTTAAAGAACAGTGTGGAAATAGAATCCTGCAGGTTTGTTTTAGAACCATCTTACAAAAAAGATGGTTCTATTCATTCTTGGGAAATTCTCACGAAAAGTGTTAAAAAAAAGAACGCTAATGATTATCATGCTAATGAAGGTCTTTTTTGCTTCAGTTCGCTAAGCGATAAAGAAAAAATCGATGTGTTTAAGAGACAGATATTGACAATTGAAAAGCTTGATGCATCAAAATTGAAGTTCAAGCCAGTTTCGTTGAATGTTGACAGTCTTATTAGCGATTGTATTTTGAACGATAAATATATTGGTGATTACTTAAAAAACCAAAAAAACATTGCTTTTGAGATTAACGAGTATTTTCATGAATTCAATACTAAATGCTGTATGGTTGACTTAAAGTGTCTTTCAAAATTGTGTCCAGTATGGCTGGATGATTTTGGAAGGGGCTTAACAAGTTTAACAATTATTGATATGTTTAATTTTGAATGTATAAAAATTGATAAAGATTATTTCTGGGAAATACAGAGTGAGAGCGAATTCTTTAAAAGAATAAATAAAATAAAATCATACTGCAATTTCGTGATTGTTGAGGGAGTTGAGACAATAGAACAAAAAAATAAAGTACATTCTGTTGTTGATTGCGCTTGCCAGGGAAGGTTGTGGATGAGTGATTACTATTATGTTGAGATTTAAAATAAATGACAACAAAAGATGATAAATGTCCATTTTGTGGTGCAGTTTTAATTAATGAGGACCACTGCCACAGCTGCCATGCATTTAAGATTAAAGGCTATGTATCAAGAGACGCACGCAAGACAATTAATTTGATATCTATCTGCACATCTTTACTGGTAGCGCTCTTTGGGATCTTGGTTGTGTTTCTGGTATCTTTCGGTATCGGGACATATATTGCTATCATTGCGTTTTCTCTTATTTTATATTTTATTATGAAAAGGATTCTGCATATAAAAGAAGAACAAAAAGGGAAGATGGTTTGGAAAAGAGCAATCATTACATGGTAGGTAGTAATTAAATAATATAATGGCGCTGCTTGTTCCAATGCAAGCCTCGGATTCCGAGGCTTTTTTATTTTCTTTTCAAATCATGAGTTATAACACCGGAGATATTTAACCCGACTCACAGGGAGTAAGTATTATTGGCTAATAATTCACTATCCAGATGAGCTGAAAAACTCAAAGCCAGTTATCAAAACTGAAAATATACTAATGAATTTCAATAGGTTAGGGCTTAGGTTGAACACATTAATAACGTATCAAAAATACCTATTTTTCTATTTAAATCAACAAGTAATGATGTTATTGGTTAACTACTGCTGCGCCACATGCAGTGGTTCGAAGCCGCAGACTTAATCGTCAAAGGCACTGAAGGCGCAATTGCTGCCAAGACCGTGACCTATGACTTTGAGCGTCTGATGGAAGGCGCTAAGCTGCTGAAATGTTCAGAGTTTGGCGACGCGATCATCGCGAACATGTAATCCCGTCTCTGGGTTAGACAAAAACGGGAGCCGATGGGCTCCCGTTTTTTTATTACACCTGAATGATAAGCCTGGCGCCGTTTTGCTCAATGCGTCGGTCAGTGAGAGTCCTGGGGAGTCGGCCCCGCCAGGTAAAACGATACGGCATCACCATCATCACGCCTCCTCAGAGAGCAGCAGCCCGTGGCTGAAACTCCACTCATCGGCGGTATTGAACTGCATCATCACCATCACATCATCCGGACTAATATGCAGTTTCGTCTGCAGCCGCTGGCACAGGGTACGGCAGAAGTTCCTCTTCTGCTCCACTGAACGAGGCTTACCTGCCAGAAGATGGAACTGAATAAAACTGTCGCTGCGGCCAGCGCTTTTATAGCGGCGGTCGAACACATGCTGGTTCGCCGGCAGCCGTTCGAAAACCTGAAAGCGATCGTGGGGCGGGACGGCAAATTCTGTTTCAAGGCTCTGTTGCAGAATGTCGGAAATCTGCATGATTTGCGTATCGTTATAACTCTGATGGAGGCTAATGCGGGTAAAGGGCATCGGCGTTACTCCTCTTGCAGGCATTCGAGGGCGGAAACCGCCGCGGGCCAGCCGGCGTAGAATGCCAGATGGGTGAAAACCTCAACGATTTCTTCACGGGTCAGGCCATTTTGCTGGGCGAAGCGGATATGCCAGGGGAGCTGCTGAACGCGGCCCAGCGCCGTCAGCGCGCCGAGCGTCACCAGGCTGCGCTCGCGGGGAGAAAGCGGTTCACGCGTCCAGATATCATTAAAAAGTACATTCTGACTCAGCTCGGCTAGCTTCGGCGCGATGCGAGCCAGGGTTTCACGATCGAGGGGGTTGGCCATCGTTATCTCTCCGTATTGACAATAACGTCATTCTGGCGCGCTGTTTCAATCCTGAAAATTGAATTATATTAGACCGTTCATCCCGTTTATCAGGACAATCATGAACAAGCTCCCACTCACGTTCGATCTCGACGCGCTGCGCAGTTTTGTCACCGGTATTGAATGCGGCAGCTTTGCGCAGGCGGCAGGTCGCCTCTGCCGTTCAACCTCGGCGGTGAGCGCTCAGCTGAAAAAGCTGGAGCAGCAGTGCGGCACCGCTCTGGTGGAGAAGAGAGGCCGCCACCTGGCGCTGACGCAGAATGGCGAGATAATTATGGGCTATGCCCGGCGTCTGCTGGCGCTGAACGATGAAGCGCTGCGAGCCCTGAATGGCGAACTGTTACAGGGTGAAATACGTATTGGTATGCAGGAAGATTTTGGCGAATCGCTTATGCCCGGAATACTTGGCGAGTTCAAGCGCCACCATCCGGGGATGCGAATGATTGCCCGCGTTGATCGCAACCGGGCGCTGCTCGAGGCGCTTAATAACAACGCGCTTGATATGGCATTGCTCTGGCAGCCGGAAAGCGCACAACGTGATGGCAAGTTGATTGCTCAGTGTCCGCTGGAGTGGATAACGCACCCGAAACTGGACATCGGCACGCTGCTGGCGGAGGGCAAGCCGTTGCCGTTGGTGATGCTGGACAGCCCGTGCCTGATGCGTTCCCGCGCCATCGACTGTCTGGACCGGGCCAACATCGCCTGGCAGGTGGTGTTTATCAGCCATAGTCTGAGCGGCATCTGGGCGGCGGTGCAGGCCGGACTGGGCATTACCGTACGTACGCGCATCGGCATGCCCGGCAACCTGCGCGTGGCGGGAAGCCTGCTGCCATCGCCGGGGAATCTCGGTATTACGCTGACGCACGGCCAGGGGAACGACGGGGTTCACGGAGCGCGGGCGCTGTTGGGGCAACTGATGGAAGACGCGCTATTAAGCGCGATGTGAGCGTTATTCACCCGCGCGTCGGCTTTCATGAGCACGGGTGAATAGGGCATCTTCGCCTTCTGGAACGAGGCTCAATCCGCCTTTAACATCCCAAAACTCACAATTCTCGACCGCCCCAGCTCTTTGGCCCGGTAGAGCGCTGCATCGGCCGCGCGCAGCAGGCTGTCGCTTTGCGTATGCTGGGGGTAGCTGGCGATGCCGATGGAGACATCGATCTGGCCAATCTCAGCGAGGCCGTAGCGTAGGGTCAACAGGTGCACGCTGTTATAGATATCGTTCGCGCAGACCATCGCGGACTGTTCATCGGTTCCACCCAGCAGCACCAGGAACTCTTCGCCGCCATAGCGGAAGGCCATGCCGATATCGCGCACCGCGCGTTGAATAATCGCGGCGACGCTTTTGATCACCAGGTCGCCCGCCTCGTGACCGTAACTATCATTAATCGCCTTAAAGTGATCTATATCGATCATCAGGCAGCTCAGCGGCGTGCCGTTGCGAACCGCCAGATTCATTTGGGTATGCAGAGCGTCATCCAGGTGGTGGCGGTTACGCAGGCCGGTTAATGAATCAAACAGCGCCTTTTCCAGCAGCGCGTTGCGCAAACGCTGATTCGCCAGCGCCAGACCCAGCGCTTCGGCCATCAGTTCAAGATAGGCGCGGGAAGGGGCAGTCGCGGAAGTAACGTTGCTGAAGGAGAGCAGGCCAATCGCTTCTCCCTGCGCAATCAGCGGCACGCATAGCGACTGATTAGCCTGCGATTCCGACAGGTGATAACAGGCGATATCCGGCTCACCGTTGACCGGCGGATGGCTCAGCCCGCGCCGCACGGCCCAGCAGTTATCCGGATGAAAGACGTCCGCTTCAAGCGGCGGAGAAAGCCACTGCGCCACGCAGCGCATCTGCCAGGGATCGGTATCAAGAATATACAGTCGCCCCGGGATCGCCGGGGCGATATTCGGCGCGAACAGTTCGGCAACCTTGATCACGTCCTCGAAGGATTCGCAGCCCTGTAAACGCTGGGTCATCCGCGCCAGCAGCTCGCGGACCGCCCAATCGGCGTCGCGCTCTTGTTCCAGCCGCTGGCGCGCCAGCCCGTTCTCGCGAAAGATGCGAATGGCCTGGGCCATATCGCCAATTTCATCAATCTGGGTAAACTGCGGCGTTTCAACCGCGTAATCCTGCGAGGCCAGCCGCTGCACGACATCGCTCAGACGGACGACGGGATACAGCACCCGCCGCTTAAGAATAAAGCCCAGCACAAACAGGAACATCAGCGCCGTGAGCCCAACCATGACCTCAGAGAGCGTACGCCAGATCCGCGATTTCTCCGTCGCCTCGGCAATGGTTTTATTCACCCGGCCTTCGAGCATCAGGCGAAAGTGGTCAAGCTGCGTCTGGACCCGCTCGAGCTCCTGCTCATAGGCGGTGCCGTAAAGCAGGTTGACCGCCTCTTTTTCCTCGCCCCTGGCAACCTGCGCCAGCGCCGTCCGCTGCTCGTCCTGGAGTTCATCGGCCATCTGTAACCCCTCGCGCAGCAGCGCCAGCTCTTCAGCGGTTGCGCCATTGTCTTTCAGCTTTACTAGCCGGCGTTCAATGGCGGTGATGGCCTGAGTTTGCTGCCGGTACTCCTGCAGCACATCCTGATTTTTTTTGATGATGTAAAGTCGCGCGAGATCGGAAAGCTCCCAGGCGCCGCTTTCCACTTCTTCGCTTAGCTGGTCGAACACCTGGCGTTGTTCGACGGCGCGGCGTTCGGCATTATCCGCACTTGAAGCCATCAGCATTGCGATGCCTGAGGCGAGGGTCAGGGCGACGGTGATCCCGTAGGCCCAGTTGGTCATGGTGGCGATTCTCACCGAATATTCCTTGCGTGCAGATGAATTATTTTGTTTTTATCGTTGCGCACCGGCTTCACCAGAAAAAGCCGGTGATTAAGGGGGCAGCGTGTGAGTAATAATAGCGTGCAGCGCTTCGGCATGCTGATGCAATATGCGATACACATCTTTATCCAACGCGCCATTTATAACATCACTCTCTATCAGCTGTAACGCTTGCTGACGGCGCATTCCTGGGCGATAGGGGCGGTCTTCGGTCAGCGCGGTGAATATATCCGCGATGGCGATAATCCGATCCGGTAGTTGCAGGTAATCCTCATTGAGATGAAGCGGATAACCGCTGCCATCCAGTTTTTCATGATGGTTTGCGGCCCAGTTAATTATCTCGCCGAGTTCGCTGAAGGTGCTAAGAATTTCGCCGGTCATATAGCTATGCTCGCGAACCTGAAGCAACTCTTCGTCGTTCAGCTCACCCTGTTTCTCGAGGATTGCCAGCGGAATATACACTTTGCCGATATCGTGCAAATAACCGGCAATCTCAATCTTCCTGCACTCCAGATCCGGCAGACTCATATAAGCGGCGAGGGCGCGCGAAATTTGACCAACCTTCAGACTGTGGCTGGCGGTAAAGCTGCTGTAGGTATCGACAATTTTGGCAATAAGTAGACAGATATCTTTCAGTCCGTCGATATCGATATACACATCGTTGATGGGGCCGATGATTTCCAACATTCGCTGAATATGTCCGGGATTAAGATGCAGCCAAAAATGCTCTTTTTCTGCGAGCTGGCACAAGGTCTGACACAGCGGCGGGTCGATCGCCTGGTAAAGCGCGCGGAAGTTATCAATACTCATATCGGTTTGATAGGTGGTTGCGCTCTTATCACCAGGGAGCTGGCGTTCAAAAACGTCGGCAAAATAGACAATATGCTGTTCGAGGCTGCCTCTGTGGTTTGGGCTAAAATGGTGATCGCGGATAATCGGCAGGATGGGGGCCAGGGTGGCTAACCCGGCCAGCATTTCGGCTCCCCGGTGCTGATGTGGGTCATTGAGGTTATCGATGGCGTTCAGCGACGAAAACGCCCTTTTATCGCCCAGCACGCCAATGTCGTGCAGCAGCGCGGCGCAAAAGATAGTTTGCTGCTGCCGGCGCGATAGGCCCGATGCCTGCGCAAGCTCCAGCGCAATCAGCGCCGTGCGTTGCATATGCAGGTGTAATTCGGGATTAATTACTTGTATGACGCGGGAGGTAAGCATCAATGCTGATTTTAAGGCGATACGCATCGTTTTCTCCATCGCATTACCCGCATCGTGTTGGTCTATTTCGTTGATAGCGATGCCGACACGACAAAATAGATTGAATAAGTTGATTCTGATTTCGCTTTTATGTCATGCCCGTTTTTAGCGCGTTCCTGCACCAAAGTAGCGCTCAGAACGAAGTAAAAATCCTTTTTTGTCTGATAGTTAATCACTTTTAACAGGTAAAATATATTAAATCCTGGCAAGCCGTTTGCATTCTCTCTGCGCGAATATATTTAATATCTATTTTGGGATGAGTCATGATGAATTTTAGAGCATTACTGGCAATTACGTTACTGACGATAAGCGCTTTTGCATTTAGTGATACGCGTCTGCCGCATATCGTTATCCTGGCGACCGGAGGAACGATTGCCGGTTCGGCAGCCAGCAATACCCAGACTACCGGGTACAAAGCCGGCGCGATTGGCGTCCAGACGCTGATTAACGCCGTGCCTGAGATGAGCAAAGTCGCCCGCGTTGACGGCGAACAGGTTGCCAATATCGGCAGCGAAAATATGACCAGCGACATTATTCTCAAGCTGTCAAAACGCGTCAATGAGCTGCTGGCCCGCGATGATGTCGACGGCGTGGTGATTACCCACGGCACCGATACTCTGGACGAGACGCCTTACTTCCTCAACCTGACGGTAAAAAGCAATAAACCGGTGGTCTTCACGGCGGCGATGCGTCCGGCCACGGCCATCAGCGCCGACGGCCCGATGAACCTGCTGGAAGCGGTGACCGTGGCGGCCGATCCGCAAGCGAAAGGCCGCGGCGTGATGGTGGTCCTCAATGATCGCATTGGCGCCGCGCGTTTCGTTACGAAGACCAATGCCACAACGCTGGATACCTTCAAGGCGCCGGAAGAGGGCTATCTGGGCGTTATCGTGAGCGGCAAACCGCAGTTCGAAACGCGCGTGGATAAAATTCATACCGTGCGCTCGGTTTTTGACGTCCGCCAGCTTAACGCGCTGCCGAAGGTAGTCATTATTTATGGCTATCAGGATGACCCTGAATATATGTATGACGCGGCGATCGCGCACCATGCAGACGGCATTATCTATGCGGGCACCGGCGCGGGATCGGTCTCCGTACGCAGCGCGGCGGGGATCGAAAAAGCGGAAAAAGCCGGTATCGTGGTGGTTCGCGCCTCGCGCACCGGCAGCGGCGTCGTGCCGGTTGATGATGGCCAGCCGGGGCTGGTATCCGATTCGCTCAACCCGGCAAAAGCGCGCATCCTGCTGATGACGGCGCTGACGCAAACGAAAAATCCGCAGGTGATCCAGCAGTACTTCCACACCTACTGATTAACTTCGGGTAGGGCGCAGGGCGCCTTACCCGGGTTATTTCACCACGCACATCGGGCGCTGCGACACCGGCTCCGGGTGAATTTCCGCTTCCAGGTGAAAGATCTCCCGCAGCATCTCCGGCGTCAGCACCGTTTCCGCTGAACCTTGAGCCCGCACCTGACCCCCTTCAAGCACCACCAGATGATCGCAGTAGCGGCTGGCCTGGTTGAGATCGTGCAGCACGGTAACCACAGTTTTTCCCATCCGCTGCAGCTCGCGCATCAGCGTCATCAGTTCCACCTGATGATTAATATCCAGCCAGGTCGTTGGCTCATCGAGCAGCACCAGCGGCGTATCCTGCGCCAGCAGCAGCGCCAGAAAAGCCCGCTGCCGCTGGCCGCCGGAAAGGGCGGTCAGCGGCTGTTCCGCCAGCGCAGCGATGCCGGTGCGCTGTAGCGCGCTGTCGACCAGCTGGCGATCGTGCTCTGTAAGCCGACCCCATAGCGGTAGCCACGGACTGCGGCCATAGCCGACCAGCTCGCGTACGCTGACGCCTTCCGGAACGTGATGCTGCTGCGGCAACAGCGCCAGTCGGCGCGCCAGCTGACGCACGGAGAGGCGCGTTAAGGCGACATCACCGAGCCAGATCTCGCCGGCGAGCGGCGTTATCAGGCGGGAGAAACACTTCAGCAGCGTTGATTTACCGCAGCCGTTTGGCCCCAGCAGCGCGGTGATTTTGCCGCCGGGCAGCGTCAGGTCGAGATGATTGATAACGTGTTTGCCGCCATAGCCGGCGGTGAGCTTTTGGGTTCGCAGTTCCATTTAACGCATTCTCACAAGTAGCCAGATAAACCAGGGCGCGCCGATAATCGCCGTCAATACGCCTGCCGGCAGCTCAAGCGGCGGATGCAGCGTTCGCGCCAGCAGATCGGCGAGTAGCAGAACCAGCCCGCCCGTCAGCGCGGACAGGGGCAATAAATAGCGGTGGCGACCGCCGAACAGGCGACGCACAAGATGCGGCACCACGAGGCTGATAAAGGCGATGGGGCCGCAAACCGCCACGCCGATCGACGCGAGGGCGACCGCCAGCGTCAACGCGTAGCCGTTAAGCCGGCGCACGTTGACGCCGAGGGTTCCCGCGCGGTCGCGGCCTAACGCCAGTAGGTCAAGATCGCGGCTGAGGGCGAAGCTTAAGGGCAGCAAAATCGCCAGCAGGGGCAGGGCGATAACGACGAACGAACCGTCCCTGGCCCACAGGCTGCCGGTCAGCCACAGCAGCGCGTTATTGATCTCCTGCGGCCGGGAAAGTAAGAGGTAATCGGTCACGCTGGCCCAGCAGGCCGACAGCGCGATGCCGGTGAGCGCCAGGCGCATTGGACGGGAAAACCCGGCAAGCGCGATCGCGATCGTCATCGCCGCCATCCCGCCGATAAAGGCCAGCAGCGGCAACCACGGCAGGGGCAGGGACGGCAAAAACCACAATGCGGCCACCGAGGCCAGGCTCGCCCCGTGGTTAATTCCCAGAATGTCCGGCGAGGCCAGCGGATTATGCACCACACCCTGAACCAGCGCCCCGGAAACGGCCAGCGCGGCGCCAATAATCAGCGCCAGCACGACGCGCGGCAGGCGATATTGCATAAGGACATAGTGATACTCGCTGCCCGCATGCCACCCGCTGAGCAGCACTTGCCACGGCAGCGGGATCGCGCCCATCCGCAGCGAGAAGAGGGTTAACATCGTCAGCGCGAGCAGTAAAAAAGCGATGCGTCGTCTCATCCCCGCCTCCTGACCAGCCAGACAAAACAAGGCGCCCCGACCAGCGCCAGCACCGCGCCCGCCGGCAGTTCACCTGGCCAGGCCAGCGCTCTGGCGAGAATATCGGCCAGCAGCATAAGCAGGGCGCCCAACACCGCGCTCATGGGTAGAAGAAAACGATGATCGTGACCTGCGCAAAAGCGCGCCAGATGCGGAACCAGCAGGCCAATAAAGGCCACCGGCCCGGCGACGCTGACGCTGGCGCCGGTAAGCAGCAACACGGCCGCGTTGATAAGCAGGCGCAGGCGCGGCAAATTCACTCCCAGCGAATGGGCCGCGGTATCGCCGACGTTGAGCAGATTAAGCGCGTTGGCCAGCAGGAATACGCCGGGAGCAATGAGCGCGAAAAAAGGGAAAAGCTGCCAGAACTCGGCCCAGCGCACGTGAGAAACGCCGCCCGCAAGCCAGGTCAGAATGCCCCAGGCGCGATCTTCCGCCAGCAGCAGGGTCATTCTGCTCAGAGCCATGCATAGCGCCGAAAGAGCAATACCGGCGAGGATCAGCCGATGGCGATCCAGCTGCTGGCGCCAGCCGCCGCCGGCAGTCATCACCAGCAACCAGCTTAGTCCGCCGCCGCAGGCGGCTATCAACGCCAGCGAAAAGCCTGCCAGCGGCGCCGGACTGAAGGCGCTGGTCAGCGCCATCGCCAGCGCCGCGCCGCTATTAATGCCCAGCAGCGAAGGCGACGCCAGCGGGTTATGGGTGAGCGTTTGCAATAAGGCCCCAGACATTGCCAGCGAGGCGCCGAGCATTATCGCTACCAGGCTGCGGGGCAGGCGCAGGTTAAGCACCAGCGCCTCCGCAAGCGCAGGCGTATCTGGCGCCAGCAGGGCGTGAAGCGCGTTTAACGGCGAAATCGGGATCGGCGAATAGCAGAACAGGCTCAACCAGAACAGGCCGGTGAGCGCCAGCAGCGGCAATCCCCAGATAAAGCGCGCGCGATGGAAGAGTTTCATGGCGCGATATTGACGGCCTGGTGGTGGACGATTTTCACCATATCGCTGGCGATACGCTCGGCGGCAACGATCCCGCGCATCCGCGCCCAGCTGTCGCTATCGACGGCGGCGACCTGCTGTTTTTGCTCGGCCTGCAGCATTGGCCACAGCGCGTCCTGCTGCCATTTTGTGACGATGCTTTCAGCGCGGTAGTGGGCGACCAGCAGCCATTGCGGATTTAGCGCCAGCAGCTGTTCGAGATTTATCGCCGCCATCGGCGCGCCGCCGTTCGGCAGCGGAACCTTCAGGCCAAGGGCCGCCAGCACGCTGCCGGTATAGGTTTGCGATGAATGAAGATTAAACTGCTGTTCGCGCGAGGTGCCAAACAGCACGCTGGCGCCAGCCGGCAGCTGACGGGAAAACGCCGCCATTTTTTGCCGGTGCTGCGCCAGACGCCGCTGCATCTCCTCGTCCTGACCCACGACTTTGCCGATAATCGCCGCGGACTGCAGGTTCTCTTCCCAGGTTTCATTGCGCGATTTCAATAGCAGTACCGGGGCAATCTGCCGCAGGGCGGCGTAGATCCCGGCATGGCGGCTGCTATCGGCAACGATCAGGTCGGGATGCAGCGCGCTAATTGCTTCCAGCGAAGGCTGAGCGCGGGTGCCCACCGACTGCCAGGGCTTCAGGCGCGCGCGTACGTCCGACAGAATACGCGACGGATCGTTGTCATCGGCCACGCCAATCGGGCTGACGTTGACCGCCGCCAGCGCGTCGACGAAGGAGAGCTCAAGCACGACGATGCGCTGCGGCGTTTTATCAAGCGTAAAGCGACCGTGCTCATCCTGCACGGTGACGGCGAATACCGGGCCTGCCAGAAACAGCAGGCTGAAAATACACAGGCGAACAAGGCTAAACATAATCAACTCCCGTTTTCCGGACAGGGCGCTAATACCGCTGTCCGGCAATCCATTCTCATCAGAACTTCATCGACCCTTGCAGGTACAGCGTGCGCGGCTGGCCGGCGTAAAGCCCTTTGTTGTTATCGTCGTATGAGCGGGTGTAGTACTCATGATCGAAGATGTTTTTCACCCCCAGCGCGAGATTGAGATTGGCCATCTGCGGGCCAAAGTCGTAGGCCACCCGAGCGCCCCACAGCATATAGCCGGGAATACGGCCGGTGCTGCCATCGGCGCTTTCGGCAACGGTATTGGCGTTATCGGCAAACTGGCTGGACTGGAAGTCGCTGTTGAGGTTAAACGTCCAGCTGCCGGGCTTGTAATCGACGCCAAAGCTGCCTTTGTGTTTCGGCGAGAAGGGAACCTGATTGCCGTAGGTATCGCCCTTTTCGCGGATTTCAGCGTTGACGTACGCATAGCTGGCGTAGAGCGAGAGATTATCAAGGGCGGGTGAAAGCTCGCCGAGAGAGTAACGGGTTTGCGCTTCCAGGCCGCTATGACGCGTTTTACCCCGGGCGGTCACCGTGTCATTGGTCTGGTTGGAGTCGTACTGATTATTGAAGTTGATCAGGAACAGCCCCATTTCGGCGGTCAGCGCGCCGTCGTCGTAGCGGGTGCCGACTTCCCAGGTGCGCGCTTTTTCCGGTTCCACATTGCCGCTTTGCACAGCCTTGCCAATCTGGCTGTACTGTACGGTGCCGAATGAACCTTCTGTATTGGCATAAAGATTCCAGCTGTCGGTGAGGTGATAGAGAACGTTCAGTGCCGGGAGCGGGGCGTTATAGCTGACCCGTTCGCGGGTGCCCAGCAGAGCGTTGTCCTGATAAGACGCAATGTGCTCGAAGCGCATCCCTGGCGTAATCGTCCAGTTGCCGATATCCATACGATCGTCGATATACCAGGCGTGCGCTTCGGTGCCGGAGCGGGTATCGCGATCGTACGGGCTGGCGGCGCTGGGCAGCTCGCCGCTGGTGGTCGCGGTGTAGTAACGCATTTCGTGGGTCGATTCGTTGACGTAGCGATAGCCGACGCCGACTTCGTGGGCGGATGGGCCGATCATAAAGCTTTGGCTGTAGCGCGGTTCGATGCCGCGGACCCAGTATTCGCGCGGGGAGAGGGTAATGCGCTTGCCCTGTTCCAGGTAGCCGCTGCGCAGGGTGTGCGTATAGAACCCCTGAATATTAAACTTATGCTGCGCATCCGGCTGAAACTGGTAGCCGAGGCTGGCGAGCTGACGACGCCCCCAGAAGCGGTCGTAAGGTCGGGTCGACTGCCAGCGGTCGGCGTTATAGTCGGCGCGAGAGAGGCCGCCGGGCATATCGGCTTCGCCGTCGTAGTATTGCAGCAGGCTGTTAAAAGTATGCACTTCGTTGGGCGCGTATTTGCTTTTCAGCATCACATCATCAATCCGCGTCGCGCTGCGTTCGCGCCAGTCGCTGCCGCGGGTGCCAGAATAGAGCAGAGCGGAGCCGAAACCGTTTTCCGCCGTGCCGCCGATCGCGAAGTTATGCGTCTCTTTCGGGTTGTTTTGCGACGAGGTGGGGCTGAGCTGTCCTTCAACGCCGCCCTCAATGCCAAAATTCTCGGGGATTGCGCGGGTGACGAAGTTCACCACGCCGCCGACGCTCTGCGGCCCGTAGCGCACCGCGCCGCCGCCGCGCACGACATCGATGGCGTCCATATTGCCGAGCGAGACCGGCGCCAAAGAAAGCTGCGGCTGGCCGTAGGGGGCGAAGGGAACCGGAATACCGTCCATCAGCACCGTGGAACGGCTGGCAAGGCGCGGATTGAGGCCGCGAATACCAAAGTTCATCGCCAGATCGTGACTGCCGGTACCGGTATTTTCCGGCGCGTTAACGCCGGGGATCCGGTTCAGCACTTCGCGCATCGTGGCGGCGCCGGTTTTGCCGAAATCCCCCCGACGGATAACGTCGCGGGCGCCGGCGTGCTCAAAGACATCGTTTTCGCGCGCGTCGCCGAGCCAGTCCCCGACGACGGTGAGGGTGGATTCTGAACTAACGGGCGCGGGCTCCAGGGTCCAGACCTTATTGCCCAGCGGCTTTAGCCGTAATCCGCTGCCGTTCAGCAACGTATGCAGGCCCTCTTCGGTTTCAAAGCTGCCGTGCAGGCCCGGGCTATGCTTGCCGCGCGTCAGGCTGGCGTCGGCAGAGAGCGTGATACCGCTGCGGGCGGCGTACTGGTTCAGTACGGTATCTAAATCTCCGGCGGCAATATCAAACTGCGCGGCGGCAAATGCCGGCGCGGCAGCCAGCGCCGCGAACGGCAGCAGGCTTAAACGGATGACCATCACCAGAGGCATCGGTTTGCGTAAAACGCGTAAGGGCGTCATGTTTTCTCCACGATCGTTTTTGGTTGTATTCACCTAATAAGTCGAACGAGCAGGGGAAAAGGGACAAAGGAGAATGAGAATTTTTTCGTTTTTTTCTCAGGCCGCGGCGAGCGTGACCCAGTAGCGGGTGACAAACCGCAATTTAATCGGCAGCGTTTGCGCGATGACCTGCAGGATGGCGTCCGGATCGCGCAGCGGAAAGGTGCCGCTCAGGCGTAAATCAGCCACGGCGGGATCGCAGCGCAGCACTCCGGTGCGATAGCGGGCGAGGGTGGCGACCACCTCGCTCAGCGCGGTATCGCGAAAGGTCAGCACGCCTCGGGTCCAGCTATCCTCGCCGCCGTTGAGCTTCACCAGAGCGGCGAAACGATCGCGGGTAAACCACAGGCTTTCCCCGGCGTTAACGATTTGGGCGCCGCCGGACGGTAAAACGGCTTCTACGGCATGCTGCTGTACCGCCAGCCGGGTGCCGCCGGCAAACTGACGGACGGTGAATTCGGTGCCGAGCGCGGTGAGGGTGCCTTCGCGGGTTTGCACCCGGAATGGCCGCCGCCGGCTGTCTTGAGCGGTGGTGATGGCGATTTCGCCATAGCGTAAATGCACCATCCGCTGCCGGGCGTCAAAACGGACATCGGCGGCACTTTCGCTATTCAGGGTTAACAGCGTACCGTCGGCAAGCCGCTGCTGGCGCGGCATACCCTTCGCCGTTCGGTAGTCGGCGCGCAGCCCCTCCGCCAGCTCGGACTCCCAGAGCCGCCAGCCGCCGCCGGCGACCAGTAAAAGCAGCAGCCCTTTCAGCACGTGACGACGCGCCAGGCGGCTATCGTGAAGGGCACGGCTGGCCAGCCCGCCCGGCAACTGCCCCATCTGCTGGCACAGGTTTTCTACCTGCTGCCACGCCCACTGATTTTCGTTGTTTTGTTCATACCACTGCTGCCAGCGGGCCTCCTGCTGCGGGCTCACGCGCCCGTCGCTGAGGACCGCGTACCAGTGCGAAGCGGAACGCAGCGCCTGACGGCGGGAGTCGCTTAGCATTGGTTTCACAGGCCATTCTCCAGACGAAACAGCAGGCAGTGCTCGGTGGCTTTCGCGATATATTTCTTAACCGAACTGACGGAAACCGCCAGGCGGCTGGCGATGTCGGCGTAGGTCAATCCTTCAAGCTGCGAGAGTAAAAAGGCCTCCCGGGCTTTGACGTTAAGCCCGTCCAGCATGGCGTCAATCTGCTGTAACAATTCAAGCTGGCTTTGTCGCTGTTCCGGGGAAGGGGAGAGTTCTTCCGGTAGCTGAGAGAGCATCTCGAGCCATGCGCGCTCCAGCGCATTTCGGCGGAACAGATCGATCATCACCCGATTGGCAATTGTGCAAAGAAAAGATTTTGGGTCGCGAATGGTCGACAGCGACCCGCCGGCCATAATTCGGACAAAGGTATCCTGCGCTACGTCGTCGGCGTCATAAACGGATTGCAGCTTATGGGTAAGCCATTTTTTCAGCCAGCCGTGATGGTCGCTATACAGCGAGGCAAGCGTCAGCGGAGAGGCGATGGCGGAAGAAGGGGACATAGCCAGATTCAGAAAAGTTGATCAATACGACATATATTAATATGAGAATGGTTATCATTTCAATTGAAGCGCGATCGTCACGGCGCGATACCGCACAATAGTAACAATAAGTTATTGTTAAATATTGAATAGATTTTTATGCCGATCGCGGAATTGGCTTCAAATCAGGCTGAATGCACACAGGCGCTTAAAATTGTCTGCAACGGGCGGGGTGTTGAAGAGCGAGAAACGTCCGGGATTTGTAAGTATGATGCGCTTTTTTCAACGCCAGAAAAGGCACCTTAACTTTATTGCCTGCTGTTCTGTTAAAGCAACGGAGGTAAAAAGTCTGAAATAAGCTGCGGCAATATGGATAATTGTCGATAAATATTAATTATTGTCAGGAAACTAAAATAAGCTGATTCTTATTTTAGGCTTTACCCCTGGATTCCTTTTAAATATTTCTCTTTTATGTCAGTGAGGCTTATAGAACATAAAGGAATAGCGTATCGGCAAACGTTGTTAAATGGATAACGGAGAGGAAAGCCTATCCCGATCTCGCCGGGTCCCAGGTGCCGCGCGGTACGGTTTCAGCGGCGCTTAGCGGGGCTGAAGCCGCCGCGTTCTGATCTGCTGGCACGCCGCTTCATGTTGAATGATTAGCGTGTTAATCATTCTTGTGATGGATATTTGTTGACTATTCTTCATTTTTTATTTTACATTTTGTTACAGGAGTGCTGGTATTGTGTTTTTTGCTACTGGGCTCTTTTTTTACTTGCCGGAGTGAATTTACCAGGATTATTATTGTCTGAACTGCTACACGTACCGCCTAATGACAGATGAAGGGACTCGTTTTTTCCTTAAGCGTTACCTCGTGTTCTAATGTTTACAGGAAAAAACATGTCTTACGCTTTTAATAAAAAACTGCTTCATCCCCGTAATTGGGGGACCTGGTTTGGCCTGGGCGTGCTCTGGCTTATCGTCCAGCTCCCTTATCCCGTATTGCATCTTATCGGTACCAGCGCCGGTCGCGCATCCCGGCGCTTCCTTAAGCGTCGTGAGCATATCGCCAGACGTAATCTCGAACTTTGCTTCCCCACGATGTCGCCCGCGGCGCGCGAAAAGCTTATTGAGCAGAACTTCATGTCACTAGGGATGGGCCTGATCGAAACGGGAATGGCATGGTTCTGGAGCGATGAACGCGTCAAGAAATGGTTTGACGTCGAAGGCATGGTTAATCTCAACAATGCCCTGAGCGAACAAAAAGGCGTGATGGTTGTCGGCGTCCACTTTATGTCTCTTGAGCTGGGCGGCCGTACGATGGGGCTGTGTCGTCCGATGATGGCGACCTACCGTCCGCACAATAGCCCGTTAATGGAGTGGGTGCAGACGCGCGGTCGTTTGCGCTCGAACAAGGCGATGATCGACCGTCGTAATTTATCCGGTCTGGTGCATGCCCTAAAGTCGGGTGAAGCGGTGTGGTTTGCGCCGGATCAGGACTACGGTCCGAAGGGGAGCGTATTTGCCCCGTTCTTCTCGGTACAGCAGGCCGCAACGACCAACGGCACCTACGTGCTCTCTCGTTTGTCGGGCGCGAAAATGCTCACCATCAGCATGGTGCGTAAAGCGGATCGCCGGGGTTATAGCCTGCACATCAGCGACGTAATGAGCGACTATCCTGGCGAAGATAAACAGGATGCGGCAAGCTATATCAATAAGGTTATTGAGAAAGAAATCCTGCGCGCGCCGGAGCAGTATCTATGGGTTCACCGCCGCTTTAAAACCCGTCCGCTGGGTGAAACTTCGCTCTATTAAGGCATCCGCACTCGCGGCGCTTTCAAAATGGTCCCGGTTGCGTTAACGTGCGCGGGATCATATTTTGTTGTAAGCGAAGGAGTGCGTTGTGTTCGCTGAGTTTGGTGTACTGAATTACCTGACCTACCTGGTTGGGGCTATCTTTATCATCCTGGTTCCCGGCCCGAATACCTTTTTTGTCCTCAAGACCGGCGTCGCCCATGGCGTCAGGAAAGGGTATCTGGCGGCCGCTGGCGTATTTATCGGTGATGCGGTGCTGATGTTCCTGGCTTTTGCCGGGGTTGCGACGCTTATCAAGACCACGCCGGTACTGTTCAATATCGTTCGATACCTGGGGGCGATTTATCTGCTGTGGATGGGCGGTAAGATGCTCTACGCGGTGTTAACCCAGCGTGACGGTCATTCGTCTGCTGATTCCGAGCCGGGGAGCGCGATTCTTAAACGTTCGCTGACCCTCAGCCTGACGAATCCAAAGGCCATTCTTTTTTATGTCTCATTCTTCGTGCAGTTTATTGACGTCAGCGCCAAAACGCCCGGGCTGGCGTTCTTTATCCTGGCGTTGACCCTGGAGATTATTAGCTTCATCTATATGAGCTTTCTGATCCTCTCCGGCTCGTTCGTTACGCGTTACGTGAAGACGAAAAAGAAACTGGCGAAAATCGGCAACAGTCTGATAGGCCTTGTATTTGTTGGTTTTGCCGCCCGTCTGGCGACGCTGCAGTCGTAATCGTTGCGGCCGGGACGCGCGACCGGCCCGATAGCGATTGGCTCTTTCTTGTAACAAAAATCCTTCAATTTTGATTGCATTGGTGTTACATATACAGCCGATTATCGTTCAGAAAAAAGGGAACCCGGATGATTCTGCAGAAACTCACCAGCAATAAAAATAGCAAGAAGTTCTTTTTGTCGATAGCGGCGATATTCGCTATCGCGCTTATCGTGGTTGGGCGTGCGACCTTCGGCGGCGTGGTGAGCGAATACAATATGCCTTACTCAGAGTGGACGACGTCAATGTTCTTCCTGCAGGGGGCGATGGTGACGGTTTATAGCATTGTGTTTACGCTGCTGTTCTCTATCCCGCTGGGTTTCCTCTTTTTAGGTTCCGACCGTCGGGACTGATCCCATGCAATAAGGCGAACCGAAGTTCGCCTTATGATGTTGTCCGCTTTATCGCCAGTCTCTGTCGTCATGATGATGATGGTGGCGATGGTGGTGATAGCCTGGGTCGACAATACATCCCGATAACAGCGTGCAAAGCGCGAGAATCAACGGCAACACGATCGGTTTTTTCATTTCTCACTTCTCCAGTTAAATCCGTCCGCAGAAACGGCCATGCGGTATCGGCTGATGATGTGAGTGTATTCTTTTAAGTTATTGAGTAGATGAGATAATTCTGCAATCTTTGCCGAAGAGCGGCGCGAATATTCCTGGATTTACCACCAACCCAATTGCGTTCCCGCCAGGGCGACGATGGCGACAATAAGCATAATAATGGTGCTTTTTTTCATTACGCTCCGCCTGGCGCCGCATAGCCGCCGACAAAAAACCAGCCCAGAAAAACAACGGCGACGATGAAAATAGCCACCGGAAATAGAATACCCAGCCTCATTATTGAGCCCCTGTAAGTGCAAGTCGTGGCGAATATCATACGGGATTTCACCGTAGATTAGTCAATATGAAAAAATCTTCCCTGACGACGAGACTGCTTATCCAGATACATCGCGTCGTCGGCGGCGCGTAGCGCCTGTTCTACGTCAATCTGCTGCGGGTCGGCCTCAATAACGCCAATGCTGGCCCCCGGGTAGTTAATCCGGTGCTCGCCAAGGAAATAGATCCCCGTCAGCGCTTGACGTAACGCGGCGATATACTCCTGCTGGTCGGCTAATTCGGGGCCCGGTCCGACAATTAAAAATTCATCGCCGCCGAGACGGCCGACAATATCACCGCTGCGTACGTGAGCCGCCAGACGTTCGCCAACCTGAATCAGAAAGTTATCGCCGCACGGATGGCCGAATCGATCGTTGATTGCTTTAAAATCGTCGAGATCGATAAAAATCAGCAGCATGCTGCGCCGCTGCTCGCGGGCCCGCGGAAACTGCGCGGCAAGATACTTAAACAGCGAGCGGCGATTCGGTAAACCGGTAAGCTCATCAGTGTATGAGTGCATTTCAAGCGCGACGTTGGCCGAGCGAAGCTGCTGCACTAGCGTCTCTTTTTCAACGTAGTGGGCGATGAGGTTCGCGAACAAATTCATGACCTGCTCACCCTCAAGGTTATAGGGTTGTCTTACCCGGCTGGTGGCGCACAGCGTGCCGAATAATGAGCCGTCGGTCAGGCGCACAGGAATGCTAAAAAAGGTGGCGATGCCCAAATCCTGCGCGGCGATACACGAACGCCAGCGTTCGGCGACATCGTTACTGAAAAGGCAACGCTCGTCGAGCGCACGTTTACATAGCGAGTCGTTCCATGGGACGGAGAACCCTTCTGGGATCTGCATTTCGCTGCTGTTATGCGCATACATAATCAGCTGTCGCTGCGCGTCGAAGTCAATACGCGTCAGGTAGGTGGATTCCATTCGGGTAACAAGCTCCAGCATCTCAAGCAGCTGTCGCACCAATGCTTCGAGGGAGTGTTCATTGGCTAGCGTTTGCGTCACGCGCGCGAGAATAAAATCGGACATGAGGAATACGGCTCCCGAACGCTAATCATAACTACCAGCAAGTTATGCTAAACAACAATCAGCGCAGAATTAACATAGATACATAAAATTTAACACATCTGTTAGGAGAATACCTGCATCCGCGGCGGGAAAAAAAGCCCCGTCGGGTGCGTTGGAAACACCCGGAACAAGGGGCTTTCAACGGTACAATGCGGGATTGCGCGGCACGCAAGACCATTGAAAGCCATAACTAATTACCCATCTGTGGACATTATGTGGACGTTTCACACATCAGCGCTACCTCTCAGCGGGTTAAGCGAGATCGCGTCCTGGAGGTATTCGGGCGCAAAGTGAGCGTAGGCCATAGTTTGCTCAATTCGTGCATGCCCAAGGATCCTCTGTAACGTAATAATGCTTCCCCCATTAATCATAAAGTGCGTCGCGAAACTGTGGCGTAGTGCATGCGTCGCCTGGCCGGTCGGAAGATCAGGTTTTACTTCCCTGAGTATCTGTCTGAAGTCAGAATAAGACGCCTTACCAAATAACAACCCTCGCTTACCATCCGCTATGAGTTTTGCCACTTCCGCTGAAACTGGAACAGTCCGCTGCTTGTTACTCTTGGTTTTAACGAACGTCACACGGTTCTGTATGATGTTTTCTGCCTTGAGTCGAGCCGCTTCACCCCAGCGAGCACCAGTACTTAAACACAGAATAGCTATCTTCTTGTTGTCGCCATCCAGTTTAAAGAGCAAGTGCTTGATTTCGTCCTCTGTCAGATAGCCAGTTTCTGGGACTTCTTCTTTCAACTTCTTCCGCCCTCTGATCGGATGTTCACCCGAAAACAACTCGGCCTCGATAAGCGCTGTGAACATACCACTGATACTGTTGAGATCGCGGTTAATGGTGGAAGCTTTAATACCCTGGCTTCTTCTTGCCGCGTAATACTGACTAATCAGCGCTTTCGTAATCTGAAAAGCACAAGGATCGTCTGTAATCCTGCAAAACACGTCTAACTTGTTGCGGTTTATCCGACCGTGCTCCTCATGCTTGCCTTTCAAATTCCACCAAAGCTGTATCAGTTCAGACAGATGCCGCTTATCCGTCGGTTTTGATAACCATTCTTTGGTGTGATGGTTGAACTGGGTATGCTTCTCGAACGCTACCGCTTCACTTTTCTTATCAAACTTCCTGCGGATACGCTTTCCATTGCGACCAGCAGGCCTGATGTCCACTTCATATCGACCATCATCGAGTTTCTTAATAGTCATAAGAAAACCCTCCGATGGGGGCGTTTGCCTTTAGGCCTTAACGCGTTGCAATTATGTGATGAATACTTTTCGACCAATAATAGACATTTGAAATGTATGTAAGACCGGTTAATTGTTAACCAGTCTTTTGGTCTGAGTGCTGCGAGGTTGTTAAGTCTTGCCCAAAGTGTGCGAGGGCCGGTGCGATTTGACCGGATTCAGGGGATACCTGATCGGTCATAAACCACAGTGTGTATTTGATAAAGCGGGGGTGCTGAAGGATTTTCATAATTGGCTCTATCCCAGGCTTTTTATCTCCAGCCTCATAGCTACAAAATGAACCATATACGAGGCCTGTTAAGTCGCTGAATTGCCTTCTATTTAACCTTTCTGACTCTCGAATGAGCTTTATCTTTTCATGGATCGGTGTTGACATGAAATCACCTATAGTAGAATATTAAACCTATCGATGATGTTTTTAATCGATAGATGAATAACCAATAGGAGCAACTATTGCCCATTAGGAGCAATTAATTACACCAAAGGAGAATGTAACAGATGAGCAAACAGCTTGTAAGTAGCACGGATGCTGTGCCTTATCAGGAGTTCGCCAGACTCATCGGGAAAACCCCTGCTGCGGTGAAGGGCATGATCGAAAAAGGGAAGCTTCCTGTAATCGAGATGACCGATCCCCAGTCTACTTCTGGCCGTGCGGGCGAGTACTGGGTTTACCTTCCAGCCTGGAACAACGGCATGAAACTGGCCTACGAAAGTCGTCCGAAGGAGATCAGGGAAGGGTGGTTGATGTGGCTTGGACTGGGAGAATGAAAATGCTCGACCCTGCTGAATCAGATAGTGCATTACAAGGGCAAATTTTCTACCGTGGCGATATGAAAAGCGCCACATTGGTGGCGCTGGTTCCCTACAAGCAATTACTTGCCACGATTTCTGTTGACGTGTTCTTGCAGAATGGCGGCCAACTCTTCGATCTCATCCAAGGCGAGCCCAACAAAGAAACGGTCGGTGGATGGAATGGAGACTTTTTGCGGGAAGCCAAAGCCAATAAAAGCCATACCAGATTCGCCTTCGACGTAACCATATTGCTTGGCGATAACATAGGGATCCTTACGAACTTCATTACTAGACATTGAAACTCCTTGTTTTATGTGTAGTTGCCTGCCCATTCTTGGCGGAATGCAGGCCATAAAAAAATACCATAAACAAGCCATCATGAATGGCTTAACAATTCAATGAATATCTTTTGTTTGACGGAGTTCTCATATGAAGAGTGGGGTTGGTAAGGGGGTGTTGCAGTTGAATAGCAAAACCAGTCTTTACTGTGGCTTTACTATTCTGAAACTCCCACGCAAAAAACCGTACAACCGCCAGCGCTATCAAATTACGCACACAGGCCATTATTACGGCATTGACTTTGCTTTATCAGAAGCATGCCGAACGATTGACAGAATCATGAGTAAAAAGCGGTTTATTGCTTTTTAATCTCTGGGGGCGAAAATGAAACTCGAATATGCAGACAAAATTAACTCGCTTTTACAATGCTTCCATTTCAATAAAGAGTTTCTGGAATGGAATCATGATTACTCTCTCCAGCTTTTACGCCATGGCGTATCCCACCTTTATCATTTCGCAATGCTTCAAGGCGAGAATGATGAATGCACTCTTGAAGAACTCCGCAACATCATTATTTCCGTGACCGATGGTGATATCCCTAAACCATACGACCTTCTATCTCTGGACGCTGAGCAACTGAAGAAGGCTATGAAGTTTGTTCAACCGCAGGCTGTAACCGTAGAGATTACACCGGAGATCCTGGAACACCTGAAACTGGGAGCTAGAGCCTCCTGGCGGCTGGAGCCCCCTCGCTTTAACTGATCATCGGAGTACGCCATGTTCACCGAAGAAAAAACATCTTGGGAACAGGAAATGCTGATTCGAGAAGCAGTGGAAAGTGCCGAGCAGGGGTTCACTGTACATCTAAAAAATGGTGCTCGTATCACCATTAGCTCAAAAAGCCCGTCTAAAGATTTAATAATTTACGGGCTCGAAAAAGCAATTCGCGGTAATCACGATCGCGCGCGAATGACCTTTATTGATTTCATGTATTACTGGCATGAAAGGATATTTAAGCAGATTAAAAGAAAATCGCGTCCAAACAATTAATTAACCCGCTTTAAAAATAACGGCATTCACTTTGCCGGGGATTCGTTTTGCCTTTTTCAGGAGGTTGCATGTCGGTTACGTCAATAAAGCCGGAAGGCGGAATAAGCGATCCAGAGTTTATGGGAATCAGCACCAATGCGCGCAAAGGCGAGCGCGCCCACTTACTCGGATTGCTGCGCATTCGTATGGGCCTGCTGAAAGAGCAAGGCCTTACCCCCGAAGAGATTTATTCAGCACTTGAGCAGTGGATAGCCAACCACGAAACAATCACCAGCGAGGGCAGTAGACCATGAATCACTTAATGATCGATTTGATTAACGTTAATAAGGAACCGTCATCACCTCTGTGCGCCATTGAAGCTGTGTTTTTTGAACCCTCAACAGGGCAGATCGGAAAGGTTTTTTATTCTTCGATAGACATTCGTAAATCTGAAAGCTTGAAGGGCCGTATCAGCATTAGTACGGCATTCGATTGGATGAAAAAAGATTCTCACTGGCGCGCCGAAGTAATGAGCGCAACCGAAGCTGAAGAAGATGTACTTTGCAGCCTTGCTGCTTTCATCGCCGATAAGACCTATCCCCGGAACGCGGCGTTATTCGTATGGTTCAAAGATACCCCGGAAAAACTGGTTTCACTTCGCTATGCAGTGGATCGCTCAGAGGTGTCAGGCATTTTTCCTGAAGGCACAAAATACCGCTGCATTCGTTCACTTCTCGACCTTGCTGCGGCCACAGACTATGCGCCTCATGCGAGAAGCGCTCTGGCACGTTACACGCTCACTGACGCGCGATATCAAGCGGAACAAGTCTGCGAAATCTGGCAGCGATTGACCTCTCCACACATTGGATCGCTGTGAGGGCCGCCATGCATTCGCATTTATCTGTTGTTTGTAACGCGCCGTTGCCGGTTTGTAAGAGGGCGCTTGCCGCCCTGAATTGCTTTGCTCGTGGACAGCGTAATTACACCCGCGTCAAGCCACACGCCTATCTCGTGATCCGCATTGGCCTCCGTTGGCGTTTGCTCAGCAAAAACGGTGGTAAGCAGTGGCGACTGATGACCCATGAAACCTATAACCAGGAATGCCGCAAATGATTAAGTCACCTCTTAAGTGGGCTGGCGGTAAAACCCGCGTGTTGCCGGAGCTGCTGAAGCACTTACCTAAAGCCGATTGCTTGATTGAGCCCTTTGTAGGCAGTGGCACAGTCTTTATGAATACGGAATACCGCCGCTATGTGCTTTGTGACAGCAATCGCGCATTGATCAATTTCTTCCTCGCGCTCAGGGAAGACCCTGAAAGATTGATACTGATCGCCAGGAACCTATTCAGAAATGGCAATAACGAAGATAGCTATTACGAAGAGCGCAAGTTGTTCAACCACCTGTCGTGGGATGACGAGTGTGCAGATGATTACGTTGTACGGTGGGCTGCATCATTTTTATACCTGAACCGCCACTGCTTTAACGGGCTTTATCGCACCAACAGGGATGGCGGTTTCAATGTTCCATTTGGCAGCTATAAGGCGCCTTATTTACCAGAAGCAGAAATACGCCTATTTGCCGAAAAGGCGCGGGATACTCACACGCTCTTTCTTTGTAATGATTTTCGTACTTCCATTCCGTACGTCGCCAGGAATCGCCTGGACTCCGTGATTTACTGCGATCCACCGTACATCCCGACTAGCAAAACAGCCAATTTTACCGCTTACGGCAAGCCATTTACCCTGGATGATCACCGCGCTTTGGTTACGGCGTTGCTGGACGTTAATCGCCAGCATGGAACGCGATCGGCCATCTCGAATAGCGACACACCAGAAACACGCCAGATCTACTCCGCTTTCAATCTCCACGCCTTCAGAGTTCGACGTTCCGTTAGCGCCAAAACCCGCGATATGGCCGGTGAAGTGATTGGCGTTCTTCGCGTGTGTGGTGGTTGCGGTCGTTCTGGTGGTGGAGGTTGCCCGGACTGTGGGGCGGTGATGGGTGATGCGACATATGCCGAAATGTTTGGCGCGCCGGCTTGTTAAAGCGTTGGCTTTGCAAAATAAGATTCGAAGGTGAGTTATGCCTGACTCCACATCCCTGGCATGGAGCTGGAATGCCAGAAAGCAGCCAGTAAACCCTTATGCTGTTGATGTGCCTGCACGGAAACCCTCTGCGCTGGCCGTCTGGATTGCGCTTTATGAGCAGGATAAAAGCGATCAACGCGAGCAGGCTGAAGCAATGAGTCGTGCAGCAGAAGAGTACCTCTTTTCTGTTGCACATTGCGATCCCTGGCACTATGACGAATTGAATGATGCGCTGATTGAGAAGGCTAAGCGACATGCAGAACTCCATCGTGTTGATCCTCTTACCCTGATTCGTGATGACGTCGCCAGCTTGCCTGGTTTCCTGCGTAAGCCGCTGGAAACAAGGATTAAGTATTTGGAAAAATCAGAAGATCCGCGCCATTTGCCTACCTATCTGAATGAGGTCATTACTCCCTCATTAGTGAGAATTGACAAGGTCCGTGCTAACCAGGCGTCGCTGTCATTCCAGGCCATGGCTGGCAGGGATAGCCTTGATCAACTCCTTCGACTTGCTGAACTGAATCAGCGGGAGGTTAAGCGGCTTTCAACGCTGGTCGCAGCGCACATTGATATGATTTTTATCCAGCTTTGCGGTGAGATGCTGACCGATGAATTAGCTTCTCCCATCGTAATACTGGAGCTCTATCGTCGTGTGGCGGCCGAAGTGTCACGCCTTGATGTTATCCCGCCGGGTTATGAAGCGCTCCGCAGCAAACATAATCGCCGCAACCCGATTAATTACGAGCTGATACCGGGCGCGCTTGCCCGTATGCGTTGTGCTGACTGGTGGCAACGTAAGCTGTGGCAACTCCGCAACGAATGGCGAGAAGAGTTACTTCGGGCTGCGTGCCTTGTTCATCGGCACGCATCACCTTATGTCAGCCATGACATTCTGTTGCAGAAGCGGGAACAACGCCGTAAGGCGATGGATTTTTTCCGCAACCATGATCTGATTAACGAAGATGGCGACACGCTCAGCATGGAGGATGTGGTGCTTGCAAGTGCCAGCAATCCAGCGCACCGTCGTAATGAGATGATGGCCTGTGTCAAAGGCTTGGAATTGATAGCTGAAATGCGTGGCGACTGCGCCATGTTCTATACCATCACCTGTCCTTCTAAGTACCACGCCACACTGATGAACGGGAAGCCTAACCCTACATGGGATCACTCGACAGTTAGGAAAAGCAGCGACTATCTGGTTGATACGTTTGCGGCATTCCGTAAGGCAATGCACAAAAAAGAGCTGCGCTGGTACGGCGTCCGCGTAGCCGAACCACATCACGATGGAACTGTGCACTGGCATTTATTGTGTTTTATGCGCAAAAAACATCGACGTGCAATCACAGAGCTGCTGCGTCGTTTCGCTATCCGAGAAGATCGCGCCGAACTTGGCAATAACACTGGCGCTCGTTTCAAGTCAAAGCTGATAGACCCGCGAAAGGGGACTCCGGCCAGTTATATTGCAAAGTACGTCAGTAAAAACATCGATGGGCGTGGGCTGGGTGACACCGTCAGCAAGGAGACGGGTAAATCACTACGTGATAGTGCCGAGTACGTCACTGCATGGGCATCGTTGCACCGTGTTCAACAATTTCGTTTTTTTGGGATTCCAGGCCGCCAGGCGTACCGCGAGTTACGATTGTTCGCATCGCAGGCAACTCGTGCAATGAAAACCAGCAAACCGGGCGCTCCGGTACTTATGGATCCAAAACTGGACGCTGTGCTCGCTGCTGCTGATGTTGGCTGTTTTGCCACTTACATCATGAAGCAGGGCGGTGTACTTGTTCCCCGCAAAAATTACCTCATTCATACCGCCTACGAGCCGACAGTCGAACCAGGAACCTATGGCGATCACGGGATTCGTATTTATGGCATTTGGTCGCCAATCACCGGTAAGGAAAACAAAATATGCACGCATGTCCATACCTGGAAGATGGTGAAGAAGGCTCCCGCTAACCCAGGCGCTGAAAGCGCCGCCCAGGGCGACCCCGTCGCCCCTTGGACTCGTGGCAATAACTGTCCCCCAAACCAAAAAATCAGCAAAAAAGAGATGTTAACTGACATTGCTACACCCGAGATAATGACCCCTGGAGAAAGAACGGGAGCGCTTGATGTGAGTAAACTACCCGCTAAAGAGCGCCGGGCTATACTGAGAAGAGTTACAGAAGTGAGCTATAACAAGAAAAAAGCGCAGGCCCACGTACAATCACGCAATTACTCTCCGCTTGAGGTCTTGTTGAGCGATTTTGCTTCGTCTGTTGGCATCCAACTCAGTGAATCCATGGTTAATCATTTACTTAATGGTAAACGCATACGTTACGGTGATCGCATTTACTACGCGACTCATGATGGAGAACTGCGCAGTTTTGATCTGGATAATTCAGATGTTCAGATTAGAAAGCTGTGGAAGACCTTGGAGAAACATATTAAAATTGACCATTCAAAAATTATCAGAGATCCTCTAGGGCATTACCTGCATCGGTTAAAGAAGATAGATCTTCGCACATGGCAATTGCTCTCTGGGAAAATAAAAGGTGGGAAACATGTATGATGATTACCATCATCGTAGCTCGGGAATGGATTTTTTCAGTCTTTATACAAAAATTTATAGGAGCAATTTAGTTAAATAAGATAATTGTCGCACCTATTTGTATGCTCAAAGTGTGTCAGTAATCACATAAGGGAGATATATTTTGAAGAATGAAGTTGTGTGCAGGTCGGAAAGGCTATCTAAATATAATAACATAAGATTTACAATTACATTTTATGTCGTAGTTTCATTCACTGTTCTTTCTGGTATTTATTGGGAACGTTTTTTTGATGTGCCCTACAAATATCTTTTTGTCAGTCCCTCTTTCTATAATTATGCATATCTTAATTGGATTGGTAGCGTCTGGGGAAGTATATTAGGTATACATGGTACCATAGCCGCTTTATCTATAACATTTATGAGTATGTTTGTAGGCCAAGTATCTACGTCATCAGAGTATGGTTTCGAATCTATATCCAAAGAGCTTCTGCTAAGAAAACATAATTTTTTAAGTTTTAGTATTCACTCTGTATGTAGCCTTTTATGTGGTGTTTTCTTATTGCTTGTCGGCAGTGGTTTGTTGGGATATATGATTTCAACCTTCCTTTCATTACACTTCATAATCCAGTATGGGGTCATGTATTATAAGTTATATAATCTCACTGAGAAGCCCGAAATAATTAAATCTTTTTTGTTTGATGCGATAGAGGATGTAGGACATAAATATGATAATATCAACGAACAAGGTTTAGCTATAGAAAATGAATTCCGTACAATAATTTTTAAACATGAATTCTATAGCACAGACCGTAGTGGTGTTTATTGGGATGAGAAAGCTATTATATTAAATGTATTTCCTAATCAGTCAGCTAAAATAGTTTCGGGATTTGATTCTGAATTTTTATCTAAACTCTCTGACAAAATAATTTCGATGAAATACAATACTCCACCAAAATTATATTTCTTATTCTCTTTTCTATCTCCATTATCTAGCGCATCAATAAAAATTACCCCGAGTTCTGGGGAGGAATTATTGGAGTCGGATATTTCTGAAATTACATCTCTTTTAAAAAAGTGTTTTGTTTATAGTTCAGTACCTTCTGTATATAATGAATTCAAGAAATTCGAAGAAGCATTAGTAAATAATGTTAGAAATAGTTTGTTGTTTAATGATGAATGGTCACTGAGTTTTGGTGTAAAAGCGTTCAATAAACTCACATCAAGTGATAACTATATTTTAACTTTGAAAAATATCGACCTCTCAATTACTTCATCCAGTAAAAAGGATATTGTTGAAATATCAGTCTTGGCTAGCTTTTTAGATAAAATGACTGCGGAAGCTTTAAATCAACGTGATATAAATAAAGCTGCTGATATTCTGCGGTCATTGATGGATCTTGCGCAATATATTTACTCTAAAGAAAATTATAATAAATTTTATGAGGTTATTTTCCATCATTTTGAATATATGGTTAAGTATCAAGCGGAGGAATCAAATTATGCATATGTTGACCTGTATATATCCCTTGTTATTCGTCATTTTGTTTATGGTAACCACGCTGCATTTAAAATTGATACGAATTTCATAACAACCAAATTAAGATACTTGGATTTATATAACCAGAACGAAAATGATTGTTTGAACGAATTACAAAGAAAAATGCTACGTTGTTTATTTGAGATTATCACTTTGCTGATTATGAGAATAGAATATGTAGATAAAAATAAAAAAGATAATGAGGATGAGTTAGGAAACCTTCGGTTTTTATTGAAGAGTTGGGTGAATGCTGAATTCTTAGAAGAGTTATATTTTAAGAAAGAGCTCTATGACCTCTTGTTTACGATCCCAAATGATTATTCGGTTTTTGATGCACAAAATAAGTTGCGTGAAATTCCTGAGGGTGAAGCAACTTGGCGTTCAATTTCTAGCGATACTTATAAAATGATAGCCTTAATGCTAACGCAGAGTTCTTTCAATAATAATAATCTCAATGTTGTTTTTATTAGGGATGATAATGATTTCTATGAGGTTACGAAATTAAGTACGCATAAAATTAAGGACGTAATTAATTATTTGAAAGGAGATGGTTTTTTAAATCTTATTAATGTTGTTTCGGAAGGTGAGGATGTAATAAATAACAGAGCTCAAATCATATCAAAATTAGAATCAATATTGTCATCGATGAATGCATCAATATTAAATGAAGTGATTGCTTCAGAGTTAGCACCCGAGTTGGTTGGTAAATATATTCAAGAGGTTCGTCTTTCAGTTGAAAAGTTAATTGGACTTGTCATCCCCTTGGATAAGCTTGAAATAACTAAAGAATTGCTTGGGGTTGAAGCTAATTTATTGGTTTATAAGAGAGAAGTTATCCCTTCTGTGGATAATAGCGCCTATATGATGGACTCACATAATCATAGTAATTGGTTGGCTTATTATTGGGTAAGGGAAAATATTGATAGCATTCGTGACAATCCTCATGACATAGTGGGAATTGATTCTTTACAAGATTTGAAAACAGACAAATTAATAACTATAGAATATAAGGTTGAAAGTGGGTTGAATGTTTATAAATATACTAAGGGATTGAAAGTTAATGATAAGGAAGGGTATTTGGGTTTAAATGGGTCAGGTATGTATTATATTGACTTGTTGGATAATTTTGAGTTTAAAAGAGAGGCCGATATTTTATCGATTAGTATCGGGAAAATAGATGAAGACAACTTAAGAAAGGCAAAAGAACTCTTGGGTGATGGAGATGAAAATCCTTTACTATATGCAATGATGAGCGTGCTATTCAAAATATTGGCAAACCCTAAGGGAATATTTAAATTATATTATCTTTCTGAGGATAAATGCAGGTTTTTAAATCAAAAAGAAGAGAGGGAAATGGAGCAGTTATTAAAGGCTAGCCGTGTAGACAGTATCGATAACAGCAGCATGTCTTAAGTGTTAGTTGGCAATTCGGATTTGATTATGATGAATACCTCACTAAACATGCGAAAGTACGCATGATTATGCAATGTTTTTTAGTTTTTTACACTCTCTATATGGTCGGTCAGGACATGGTCAAAGGCGCATTTTGAGCATGCACGAAAAATGAAAGGATAACTGCGCGCAGGTGACGGGGGGCAAGCCCCCGCAAGCGGGTCAGGGTAGGGAAGGCGGCAGAATGCGCGATCTCATGGATTCTGCGTCACGGTGAGCGATCGTTTTGGGTGGAGGCATGCCTCGCACAGTAAAAAAGCAGCGATGCGTAGAGGGCTGCTGATGCGGGATTTTTTAAGCAGAAAAGATGAGGCCAGCGAAAACGCTGGCCTGTTATAAATGGCTGATGTTGTTTAAAGAAACTGAATTTTCTGGCGGTTACTTCTCAGGGGTAAGCAAAGCGTAAGGGTTAAAGCGGATCACTTCTTCTCCGATCCACTCGTTCACCACCTTCAGCGCCTCCATCACGGGTGTCAGTTCGTTGATAGCGTACACCCGGGCGGCTTTCTCGATATCCCCAAATGAGCCGTTTCCCTCTGGCATGGCGCCCATCAGCTGCGGCGGGATACGGTGCGCTGCGAGTATGTCGTCACGTGTGGCGTTCTTAATGTTGATAAACTCATCTTTCGCCGTGATCTGCTGGAAGGGGAGGATTTGCACGCCGTCTTTGCCGCCGCCTGGCGCATGCAGCAGCAGGTTTTTAAATGCGCCTTTACCGCGCGCGCCTGTCAGCGTCTCCTTGACTGCCTTCATGCTTTTATCGTCAACCTGTCCGGCACCAATATAGACAATGCATCCGGCGTGAGATCCGTTGTCGTAGTACAGCTTACGGAACATGTCAGCGGAGTGGGCCAGGCTGGCGGCCAGCAGCGCTGCCATATATTCCGGCATGCCGTAGACCTCCTGATTGATATCAGGGTTCAGAACGTGACAAACCGTTCCTGATTTGAACGTGTGCTCTTCTTTCCAGCGCCGGATAAACCAGTATTGATCGAGATCTGTGCTCCCACGCCGGGTGTACTTCGCAAGAGAGTGTTTGAAGGGAAGCGGGCCGCCCAGACGATTACGCGGCAATTCGAGATAGGCATTGCCAAACGTGAACCAGTCCAGCGCAAACGCGGAAAAGGTCTGGCGATTGAGCAGCTTGTGCGGGATAAAACAGCCGGTGAGCACATTACGTTTGAAATACAACGCCGACTCATGCCAGGCGCTCTGACGCGGAGCTTTAGCCAGCCCGTAAAAGTCTACTGGAGTCTCATAGTATCGCCCGTTGTCCATGCAATAGAGATTGTCCAGCAAATCGGCCATATCACGTACGGGATAAGGGCCGTCAAAGCTAAACGCTGTCAACGCGGGATCGGCCTTCAGTGACTCTGCAATGTCAGAACCGGCGGTGCTGGCTATCGGCTTTTTACCGTATTTCTTTTTCACAGTTACCATCCCATTGCGAAACCACCGCCGCCACTTTCCTGGCCCAACGGTTCATTAATAATCGAAAGCATGGTTGCCCATGCCATATCACCGTGGCTTACGCCGCGCGAACGGTCGGTTTCGTAAGTGATGAAACCGCCGGGCGTAACGACTTTGCGAACAGCATTAAAGGCTCTGACCAGACCCTGCTCGCTGCGGTCATATTCCCAGCGGCCGGCGCGTATGACCTGCAACATTTTGAGGACAAGGGCGCGCTTGGAAGAGAGGCTCATCTGATAGCAAATAGCCGCCGGGAACCAGTTTTTAACAATTTGCCAGACCGCCTCCCCGACGCCTTGCCCGTCAATGGCGATGTGAGTGACGTTGTAGCGCTCGGCAGCCTCTTTGATGACCGCCGCCTGCTGTTCAAACTCAAGTCCCCGCAGTTGCTTCAATTCAACCGTGCGAAACCGGCCGCCGGCCACAAGGGGAGGGACCGTTACGGACAGAGCACCGGCATCACCATTGCCGCTGCCGCCGTTGGCGTCATAGCCCAGCCACACTTCACGTTGGCCCATAGGGCGACTGGCGAACGGTTTCCAGTCGGGCCAGTCGTCATACCCGTCAGCGCCGCACCCCAGTAACTGGCTAAGATTGAACGCGCTTTCGCCGTCTTTGACGAACTCGCACATGTACAGGTTTTCAAATTCATCAGGACTGTTTTCGTCCCTGATTTCATCAATGTCGGTGTAGTCCCAGCCGTTGTTGATAGCGTCCTGAATAGTGACGATCTGCCGCCACGTTTTGTCCGGGTAAAGCACGCCGCTATGCGTTTTCTTCCATGACACGTCAAAATCAACGCGCTGCGCTTTAGGCCGTTTCGCATTCCATCGATCCCCGGTCCAGAACTGATAGGCTTCATGGCTTTCGCTGGATGGAGTAGAGAAGTAAGTACGCGTTAAGCCTTTAAGTGTTGCCATGGCGCCGGCGACCTTACGCAGGTTGATAAAGTTTCCTGTCCAGAAAAACTCATCAAATCGCAGGTGCCCCGTGTAGGACTGCGCGGTCGCAGCTGATGTCCCGAGAAAATGCAGCTCCGCTCCGTTTGACAGCGTGATTTGCTCACCGCCTTTAAGTTCGACGTCCACCTCCTCAGCCGCTTTGCGGATGAAGTTGCGGAACTGGAGCGCCTGCTTGCGGGATGCTGACAGAAAAATTTGGTTGCGCTGGTAGTCGTGCTTAACGTCCGTTCTCAGTGCGCCCAGCAATGCCTCGCGGGCAAAGTACCAGGTAGCCCCAATCTGCCGCGATTTGAGGATCATCCGGTTACGCTGATCGCGCTGTTCGTACCAGCCGCGCTGGTGCCATGCGAGAGAGTCGAGAATTTTTGAGCGCAATGCCTCGATCTGCTCCTCGGAGAAGTGATTTTTCTTCTTGCGACGGCTGGTTTTTTTAACGTCGGTGGTAGTGGAGGCCTGCCCGGTATCTAGCTTTTTCAATTGCCGGGTTAACAGATCAATCTCTTTGAAATCGCCACTGGTTTTATTGTCTTTCGCGCTCAGCTGGCAGAGACGGGTATCAATGGATTGCGTCACCCGTTTGATGGGCGTTGTGTCATCCCATGCGTCGCGCTTTTTCCACGAATAAACCGTGTTTGAGTTGATACCCATTAGTCGCGAAATTTCGGCGGGCGGGTAACCCTGCCAGTAGAGCTGCTTTGCCCTCAATCGAATAAACGCATCCTGAATCATCACTTCCCCCTTTTGAGCAGGGAGATTACCTGCGCGCGATCCCGGCGGCTCGGGCTTTCAGGTCTGACCGTTCTCCGACAACAAAACCGCGTGGCGCCGGGCTTTTAGGCTCTGCGATGATGCAGCGACTGACATAAATCAACAGGATAAAACGACATGGCCAGCACGACTAAACCCGCCCGCAAAAAGTTTCGCGTTGCGGTTTCCGGCGCCACCGTTGACGGGCGCGAGATCCAGCCGCAGCACCTCCGCGATGCGGCGGCGAGCTACAACCCGGACGTTTACGGCGCCCGCGTAAACGTGGAGCACTATCTCTCCATACTTCCTGACAGCAATTTTGGCGCCATGGGGGATGTTGTGGCATTAAGCGCGGAGGATATCACCGAAGGGCCGCTGGCCGGTCGTACGGCGCTCTATGCCGAGATCGACGCATCGGCACGAATGAAGCAGCTCACCGATGAAGGAAAAAAAATCTACTCCAGTATTGAGCTGCATCCGCAGTTTGCCCTTAACGGCAAGGCGTATGTGGTCGGCCTGGCGATGACCGACACTCCGGCAAGTCTGGGGACTGAGCGCCTTAAATTTGCCGCGCAGCAGCGCGCGCAGGTGATGGCCTTCAATAACCAGCAGATCGAGGCGCCGCTGTTCTCTGATGCGCTTGAAGCTGAAGTGATCGAACTGGCCGCTCATCGCAGCGAGGAGGGCGTCAACTGGTTCAACCGCGTGATGGGCATCCTTGGTAAAGGCCAGAAAACCGACGATCAGCGTTTCAGTCAGCTACATCAGGTTGTTGAAGCTGTTGCTCAATCTCAGGCAGACCAGATTGACCGATTCAGTGCCCTGGAACAGGACCGCCAACAGGATAAAGCCACCATTCAGCAACTGACCAGCGAACTTAACGAGCTGCGCGGTCAGCTTCAGCTCCAGCCCGCAGAAAATTACAGCGCACGACCGGCGGCAACTGGCAACAGCAGCGCGCAGCTTGCAGACTTTTAAGAGGTAACCATGGAAAACCAGACCCGCGAACTATTTGATAATTACATTGTGCGACAGGCGCAGCTGAACGGCGTTTCACCTTCTGCCGTTGCGAACCGCTTTAGCGTTGATCCGACAATCCAGCAAAAACTGGAACAGGCTGCCATGGAGTCGGATGACTTCATGAGGCAGGTTAACCACTTCGGGGTTAAAGAGCAGGAAGGGCAGAAAGTAAAAATTGGCAGTAAGGGGCCGATGGCGAACACCAATAACAGCTCGGACGGTACCAACCGCCGCAACCCGGCACCGAACCATAACAAAGAGCCGCAGAACTACCACTGCCGCAAAACCAACTATGACTATGCGCTTTCGTATGCGGAGCTGGATGCGTGGGCCGGTCACCCTGAATTTCAGTCATTAATCAGTAATGCGATGGCTCGTCAGCTGGGGCTGGATCGTCAGATGATTGGCTTTAATGGCACGCATTACTCTGAAAACTCCGACCGCACGACCTATCCGTTATTGCAGGATTGCGGCGTTGGCTGGCTGCAAAAAATCCGCAATGAAGCGCCGCAGCGCATTATGCCGGGTATCACGCTGACCTCCCGCGATGAGAATAACGCGGTAATTGCGTCAGGCACCTACGGCAATATTGACGCCGCCGTGCTCGATGCGCGTCACAGCCTTATGGATCCCTGGTTCCGCCGTGCTCCCGGTCTGGTCACTGTGCTCTCGTCCGATCTGCTGCTGAAAGTGAACCTGCCGAAAGTGAACGCGCTCAGCCAGACCAATCCGAATACTGAACTGCTGGCCGCGCAGCTCATTGTCAGCCAGGAAAAGATCGGCGGTCTGCCGACGGTCTTTGTCCCGGGTATTCCTGAAGATGTCGTGCTCATCACCAACCTGAAAAATCTCTCTGTGTACTACCAGAAAGGCTCCCTGCGTCGCTCTATCCGGGAAGAGCCGCACTACAACCGCGTGGCGACTTACCAGTCCAGCAATGATGACTATGTCATTGAAGAGTACGGCATGATTGCCATGATCGACGGCGTGACATTCGCCTGATAATCCCCATCACATGGCGGGCAGCAAGCCCGCCCCGGAGAATGAACCCATGCTGACACCGGCACAAAGACATTTTCAGAAGGTCATGGCAGAGAGGCGGGGCATCAGTGATGAGCGTGACGCGGAGACGCGCACCGCGCATGAGCAGATCCTCTTTCGCCTGCATATGCATAAATCCTCGCTAAGCCAAATCCAGTCCCGCCAGGCGAAGGCCGCTGTAAAGGCCAGCATCCTTCCTGAGTTTCAGGGATGGATTGACGGCACGATCGAGGGCGACAACGGGCGCGCGGATCCGGTCATCACCACGCTGATGGTGTGGGCGGTGGACTGCTCCGACTATGCGCTGGCGCTGCGTATCGGGCGCTATGTCGTTAAGCATGACCTGAGCATGCCGGATGACAACTATCGCCGCCCGGCACCCACGGTGCTGACCGAAGAAATCTGCAATCCCATTCTGAACCTCGCCACCACGGACGCCGGAGCCGATTTGTCAGGCTATATCGCCATGCTGGACGAGCTGGCCGACATTGTGGCTGACAGTGACATGCCGGATGAGGTCCGCGCGAAGCTGTGCAAGGTGAGGGCGTTTTGCCGTCGCGACACGGAAGACGCGGAAACCAAAGGCGAAGCGCTGAAACTCTTTCGGGAAGCCATGAGCCTGAACCCGGGCGCAGGCGTGAAACGGGAGATCGCCTCTCTGGTCAGCGCCTTGAAGAAGGCGCCACAGACCAGCGCGGCGTGTGGTGATGCGGAAGATGAGACTTCATCCAGCGATACAGCGGCAACCGAAACACCCGCAGCAGAAAAAACAACACGAACACGCAAGCAGACGAAAACGGCGGCCGGGATCCAAAAAGCCACCCGCAAAACGGCGGCAAAAAAGACAACGAAAACCGCCACAAAGTAAACGCCTGAGCGTAATGAACTGGCCCCGCGCCACAGGCGGCGCGCCCGGTGATCTGCCCGTGATGCGGTCTTTTCACCGGGCACCCACCGCCTGACCTACCGGAGAAACGACGATGAGTATTATTGCGCAGCGCCCCGTCAGACCCGCCGACAGTGACGTGACCGACATGGACGACGGCGGCGCGGAGGTTGTCGTTGGCACCTTCTGGCCGACAGTGAAACTCCACGATCTGCGCCTCGCTGCCCGCATCGCCGGTGATATTACGACTTCCCGATTGATGCATATGGCTACGGAGGCCGCGCTGCACGTCGCGGATCAACTGAAGGACTGGCGGAAGCAAAGGGAGGCGGAAGGCGCGGAATCGCTGGCTTCTGTACTGCTGACTTCAGCCGGTGAACCCGTCGAGCTGATTAACGGCGAAAGCGCAAAAGTTTACCGCTTCCGGCGTGCGGTCTACTCCTTCACGCGCGCCAGCGTACTGGAAGGTTACAGGGACGTCGGCACCACGCCAAAGGGCGACAAGGACGCGGAGGCTCTGGACAGGCAAATAGACGACCTCTGGCGGGACGGGCGCTGGAGTATTTCAGATATCCGGGAAGAACCCCGTATTTACTCGGAGCTTTTCTGATGAAAGTCAGGGCGCTGCAAAACGACACGGTTGATCAGCTCTGCTGGCGTCATTACGGCAAAACCGCAGGTGTCACGGAGAAGGTGCTCGAAGCCAATCCTGGACTGAGCAACCAGATATTTTTGAATGCCGGGCAGGAGATCGAAATGCCCGTGATAACCAGCGAGGTGGAACGGGTAACCGTCCAGTTATGGGAATGACTCTGGATCGTATTAACGAATATTTTGCGTTTGCAACATCCGCCCTGGTGACCGGCGTGGGCGTCATGACCGTCAGTGAAAAGCTAGCGCTGGCTGGCCTTCTTCTGGGGATTGTTTCCGCCGTCCGGCTGGCGATTCATCGCCGCCGCATTGAGCAGGCCAGCCAGCGCCGTAACGACCTGATAGAGCAGATTCTCCGCCAGGCGGAAACCCGCAACCTGTCGGACCGCGAACGGCAACTGCTGGAGCAACTGCACGGGGATAACTCGACATGAAGAACATCATCAAAAAATGTTCGATTGCGGTGATTGTGGCCCTGGGCATTTCACTGGCACCCGGAAGCGTCAGAACGACGAAAGAAGGGCAGCAGAAAATTGCCGGTTGGGAAGACTGCCGCAGCACGCCTTATTACTGCACGGCGGGTGCTCTGACCATTGGTATCGGCTCCACGGGCGGCGTGGAAAACCGCGAATACAGCAACCAGGAAATAGCGCGGCGCTGGATCAACGATCTGCAACGGGCAGAAAACTGCATCAATAACAATTTCCACGGCGCCGACATGCCCCAGCTCACCTTTGAGGCCATGACGGATGCCGCCCTGAATCTGGGCTGCACCGGGCTGATGTGGTTCACCGATAAAAACGGACGCAAGCAGAGGACCACGATCTGGAAGCATGCCCAGGCCAGACAATGGCCGCAGATGTGCAACAGGCTGACTGATTTTGTCAATGCGGGCGGTAAGCGCTCCCCCGGGCTGGTTAACCGGCGCAACGATTTTAAAGCCTGGTGTCTGCTGGGCCTGAGTACGCCGTCATGAGGGCGGGCAGTGTGATTGTGATGCTTGTCCTTCTGGCTGCTGTCTGGTGGCAGACCGACCAGCTGAGCGAGGCCCGGACCCGCAACAAGCTGCTGACCGAAACGGCGACCGGTTACGAGCAGGTTATTCAGGAAGTGAAGACGACCGCCATACAGACCCACAAATTACTGGCAGAGGTGAAAGTCCGTGAGCAACAGCGTAATGCAGAAGGGGAGCGCCGACGTGAAGCAATGCAGGCCGCGTTCAATGGTGACACGTGCGCTGTTACTCCTGTGCCTGACGCTGTCAGCCGCAGCCTGCAAAAACGCACCGCCCGCGCCGATCATTCAGCTGGTCCGTGACCCCGTCCCGGAAAGCCTGACCGAAGAAACGCCACGCCCGGCGCTGGATCAGCCAGTGACCTGGGGCGCGGTGGCGATATTCAGCGACAGGCTGATGGATGCGCTTGATGCCTGCAATGCTGACAAAGCGGCGATCCGCCAGTGGGACAACCTGCGTCAGAACACCCATAAGGAGCCATAAATGCTGAAGATAAACACACTCCGCGCCGCCATAGAGAAAGCAAACACCTGGTGCCGGGCGAACCCGGAGGCCTGGACGGTGTTTGTTGAAGAGGGTGGCATTGAAACTACCGGTGAAACGCCGTCATTCATGTACCGCTATTCTCTGGTGCTGTTCGTCATGAACTATGCCGGGAGCATTGACGACTTCACGCTGCCGCTGATGGCCTGGCTCTGGTTTAATCAGCCCGATCTGCTGCTGAACCCCGATAAAAACCAGCAGATTAAATTCACCACGCTGATTAACAGCGACGACACCGCCGATCTGATGTTTGAGCTGCCGGTGCGTCAGCGGGTACTGGTGCAGCTGGATGAAAACGGCGCGCCGTATGCCGAGCATTTGCCGGAGCCGCGCCCGCGCGTGCTGGTCCCTCACGCCTCTGGCTGGGGGCTGGTATTTGAAGGCATGCTTCAGGAGGCCGGAGCGTGAGCGATCGCATGTTCAGCGAGCTGGATCAGGTCTTTCAGGACATTCTCGACGGCGTCAGCCCGGCGGGGCGCACCCGTACCGCGCGCAAAATTGGCCTGGCAGTGCGCCGCAGTCAGCAGCGCCGCATCGCGTCACAGAAAAACCCGGACGGCAGCAGCTACACGGCACGCCGCCGCAAAGTTTACCGCACCCAGCAGGGGATCAAGTTCGTCTGGAATAACGAGGTGCGGGCGCTGAAAAACTGGCGTGGCGGGCGCGGTAAATATGGCCGGACAATCACGGGCTTTGATGAGAAGCGCAGCGGTATACGCACCTTCTACCGGGCCGATATCGAGCGCTATCTGGAAATCAAAACGCAATCAGCGACGCAGACGGAGACAAAAAAAGCGCCGATGTTTACCCGCCTGCGCACCCTGCGTTTTATGAAGGTCAGACCGGACGCGGGCGGCGTCTCCGTAGGGTTTGATGGTATCGCCGCGCGTATTGCCCGTATTCACCAGTACGGCCTCCAGGATGAAGTTGGTCCGGGCGCTTACGCGCAGTACCCGGCGCGCGAACTACTGGGCATGACTCCGGCAGACCTGATCGCTACGGAAAACGCCGTTCTCAGCAGTCTGGGAGGTGCGTCATGAATGCTGAGCTGATGCGCCTGCTGGAAAACATTCTGCGCCAGGGCGTCGTGGAGCAAATCAGCGCCGACAAGCAAGCGGTGCGCGTTCGCTCCGGCAGGTTGCTGACCACCTGGATCCGCTGGAACGTGACCCGCGCCGGGGCATTCAGCATCTGGCTGCCGCCCTCGACAGGGGAGCAGGTCTGGATCGGTTGCCCGGGCGGCAACCCTGAAAACGCGTTTGTGATTGGTTCAGCATACAGCGCAGATAACCCGCCAACGGGCAGCAGCCTGCTGGAAATCAGCATCACCGCACCGGATGGCGCGCGCGTGCATTATGACGCTGCCGACGATGCCGGAGCGCTGTCCGTGACCGGCATTAAAACCGCGCATATCCAGGCGGAAACCCGCGTCACGCTGGACGCGCCCGAGGTGGAATGCACAGAAAAACTTAAAGCGCGCACTTTCGAACTGACCCACGGCGGCACGATGGCCGGTGATGTGATCCACTCCGGCGGCGTGTTGCAGTCAAACGGGATCACCGTGCACGAACATAAACACGGTGGCGTGCAGTCTGGCGGGAGTACCACGGGAGGCCCGCAATGACAGCCAGTTATACCGGGATGAACCCGGAAGGCACCGGCGCGCTGACCGATCACGATCAGCTCTGGCAGTCCGTGACAAAAATCCTGACCACGCCAACCGGCTCCCGTGTGATGCGCCGGGACTTTGGCAGCGCGATCCCTGATTTGCTCGATGCGCCGCAGAACGCCGTCACCCGCATGCAGCTGATGGCCGCCGCCGCTATCGCGCTGGCGCAGTGGGAGCCGCGGATCAGCCTGACTACCGTCAACGTGGTGTTTTCAGAAACAGGCGCAGTGACCGCCGAGCTGAGCGGCACCATCACGGAAACCATGACAGAAACCAGTAACACCATCAGGCTAAGGAGCTAGTGTGCAAACGTCCGTCGATTTATCTCAGATCCCGCAGCCTGACGTCGTCGAGGTGCCCGATTTTGAAACGGTGCTGACTGATATCCGGGCGCTTATCGTGGCGGCCATGCCTGCGGAACTTCAGGCTTCTGTGTCTGCTGCGTTACTGCTGGAATCTGAACCGATGGCCGCGCTGGCTCAGGCCTTCACCTATCGCGAGATCCATCTGCTGCAACGTATCAATGAAGCCGTGCGCGCGGTGCTGCTTTCCAGCGCCCTGGGGGCGGATCTCGATCAGGTCGCGGGGAATTTTGACACTGAACGCCTGCTGATTACCGAAGCCACCGACGAGGCGGACGCCGTATACGAAAGCGATGAAGCGCTGCGCGCCCGCACGCTGCTCTCATGGGCGCGCCTGAGCACGGCGGGCGCCCGTAATGCCTATCACTATTTTGCGCGCGGGGCTGATGCGGATGTGCTCGACGTGCGCGCCTATGGCCCGGAGACGCATAACCAGGAAGGCCGCGTTTTCCTCTACGTGCTGTCACGCACCGGGGATGGAACCGCCCCGCAGGCTCTGCTCGATAAAGTCCTGGAAGCGGTGAACCCGGAGGACGTGCGTCCGATTACAGATTATGTGGCCGACTATGTTCGTTCCGCTGTGATTGTGAATTATCAGGTGGTTGCTGACATTTACGTCCCTTACGGCGTGGACACCGCCACGGTGCTGGAAAAAGCAACGGCTGCACTGAACGAATACACCGCCTCTGTGCATCTCATCAACGCCACGGTTGCACGGTCGGGCATAGACGGGGCGCTGCATCAGGACGGCGTTGTCACTGTCGATTTGCATTCGCCGGCCGCCGACGTCGTTGCGACGATGGGCGAAGCCCCGCATTGCACCTCTGTTAAAATCAACCTTGTGGTAATGGACTATGACCGCTAATTATCCCGCCAGCATTCTGCCACCCAACGCCACTGCCGTGGAGCGGGCCATTGACAGGGCCAGCGCTGCAGCACTGGCGAAGTTGCCTGTATATCTGATCCGTTGGGTGAAAGATCCCGACAGCTGCCCGCTGGCGCTCCTGCCGTGGCTGGCGTGGGAATACCAGGTTGATACCTGGAATATTAACTGGTCAGAACAGAAGAAACGCGATGCGATTAAACGCGCGCACTACATCCACCGCCATCGCGGGACGGTTGCCGCCGTGCGCCGTGCGCTGGTTGATAGTCCGTTTGGTACAAATATTGTCGAATGGTTTAACCAGAATCCTAAAGGCGATCCGTATACCTTTCGCCTGAACGTGTATCAGAACGATCTACCGGTGACGGAATACGACCAGCAGGATCTGAAACTGGCGGTGCTGCGCGCCAGGAATCTGCGCAGCTGGTTTTCCGTTCATGTATTTGGCCGACTTCAGGGAGCCTCGTATGCGGCCGGTTACATGTACGCCACGGAGAAAATCACGCCGCGCTTTGTCCCGTTGCAGGTGGTTTTATCCCGCTACGAGCTGAATCTGGCCCCCGGTGACTCGGAAACGGTCACGGTGACCATCCTCCCTGAATACGCGGAAGATAAAACCTTTACGGTAACCACGTCGGATAAAACAATCGCGACTGCCCGAATAGTCAACGGCGCTATTCTGGTTACGGGCGTGAAGCGGGGCACCAGTTCGGTCACCGTCACGACGACTAACGGCGTCAGCGCGATGATCAGTGTGAAAGTGGTCGCGGTGATGAAGTTCATCACCCGCATCGACAGTGCAACCAGACCAATATTCTTTGCTCGTATGGACGAAGATTTCACTATTGACTATGGCGACGGAACAGACAGCCGGGAATACCGTTTTGATGCTGCCAGTGCTGTGTACGGCTGGGTTATTCCGACGCGTGACGTGGTGGAGGGAGAAGAGTACACCATCACGATTAAGAACACGGAAACGGCCTGTCTGCGAACCCGTTTATCTAACGTGTCCTCAAAACTAAACACTGTTGTAGAGCTGATTAGCGTGACGGGTGATAGAGATAACCTTTCGGGGTTTGCGCTGGATACCACTGGTCTGATGGCTATTCGTTCGGGGGCATTTGACGATCTACCAAACGTGACGGATTGTACAAATATTTTTTCCGGCTGCTCATCACTGACAAGTATCCCGGCTTCGCTATTTGCTCGAATGAAAGTAGTATCCTTTACAAACGCGTTCAAGAGTTGCACCTCGCTTACTGAAATTCCTGTGGGGTTATTTGCAAATCAATCCAGTGCGACTGACTTTTCATCTGTATTTGCGGGCTGTACTGGCTTGCTCAGCATCGGCAATAATCTATTCAACGGCTGTGTATCTGCTGTGAATTTCAATTACGCATTTGATGGTTGCTCTAAGCTTGAAAATATCGGCACGGGTATATTTAAAGGCTGTATATTAGCGGCGGCATTCTCTTATACTTTCAGAACGTGCATAAATCTTCTTGCATTGCCTGCTGATATGTTCACGGACGTTCCGGGCGGCGCATTTACGGGAGTATTCCAGAAATGCGCGGCGCTCACTGAATTACCCGCTACATTATTTTCAAATTGTTCTGATGCGAATCATTTTGGCGGCGCGTTTAACGGCTGTACCGCGCTGCTTTCTGTTCCTGCCGGCCTGTTTGCTGGACTGTCGAAAGTAACCTATTTCGGGACGGTTTTTTCTGGATGCAATAAATTAAAAACAGTCGGTGCGGGGGTATTTTCCGGGTGCGCTCTGGCGCAAACATTTTCCTCCGCATTTTATGCGTGCCGCTCACTTGAAACTGTAGCGAAAGATATTTTCACAGGCTGCGCAGCGGCGACAACTTTTGCCAGTACGTTTTATGGTTGCAGCAGCCTGACAGCGCTCCCGTCATTTGCAGACTGCGCGAAAGTCACTACTTTTTCATACGCTTTTGCTAACTGTGAATCGCTCACGAAAATAGATGCAGATGCTTTTGCTGATAAAGCGCTGGTGACGACATTTGTCTACGCGTTTATGAACTGTATTTCGCTGGTTTCAGTGGGGGCAGGGGCATTCCGGGGTTGCAGCTCGTTAACCAGCCTGGGCTATGCATTTTCCGGCTGTAGCTCTCTGGTTTCTCTCGCGGGAGATATGTTTGCCGGTTGCGCCAAGATGACCGCCGTTCATTTCTTATTCAATCGATGCTCCTCGTTATCTACGCTGCCAGATGCGCTGTTTAGCGATATGGTAGCCCTGGCAGGGCTGCAAGCCACTTTCCAGGACTGTACAGCGTTAGCCGCTCTTCCTTCGGGATTGTTTGACGGCTGTCCTAATCTTACTTCGTTAACGCTGACATTCTCAGGCTGTACCTCGCTGGCAGTATTGCCCGGCGATTTACTGAAAAACAACACTCTGCTGACCAGTGCCGCCTCGACGTTCCTCGGCTGTGCGGCACTGGTGGATATTCCGCCGACGCTGTTTGCGTCCTGCTCGCTTATCACCTCGTTTGGCGCGACGTTCCAGAATACTGGCGTGGAGGAAATACCGGAAAACCTGTTCAGCAGCAATCCGCTGGTTACAGCTTACGGCCAGACGTTCAGAGGCTGTAAAAAACTGCGCTCAGTGCCTGCCGGCCTTTTTGCCGCCAGTGTAAATGTGACTTCATTCACTAACGTGTTTGCGGATTGCCCGGCCCTTGAAACGGCTGGAGCGGGTTTATTTAATAGCACGGCAGCAACCACGGTTGGCTATACGTTTGACGGCTGCGAGTCATTACGGAGCGACGTTAACACGATATTTAATCTTGCGAGTTACCCGGACATTATCACCACTACGGCATTATTCAGGGGCTGCGCATTGCTGACCGGAAAAGGCGAGTTATTTATGGGCAAAGTACCAAACGTTACTGCGCATTATTACACGTTCAATAAATGCACTAGCCTGGAAGATTACGACGTTTTACCCGGCAACTGGATAACGAATAAATTATGAAAACATTCAATCAATTAAAAAGCCTGATCGACTTTTGCCAGACCGATGCATTTTTCCTGGAGCACCTGAACCGGCTTCAGAACGCTGGCGTGATTTATCTTGATGAAGGCGATATCGATGCTGACCGCAAGACCGTGAGTGATGATTTTTATGATCGCCTTGCCAGCGTGTACGGTATTGAGTCAGAAATAAAAAGTGAGGAGGCATAATGGCCGCGGGACTGACACTAACCACGGCGGGCGCCGCTGAAATCGAGGCCGCGTATCAGGCGGGGGAGGTTGTGGATATTACCGCCGTACTGATCGGTGATGGTGGCGGCGTGACATTGCCGACCGATCCCGATGACCTAGCGGCGGTGACGGCGCTTTTTGGTCAGTTTGGCCGAGAGACCTTTGACTCTGATTCAAGCAATGAGGGGTTTATCAGCGGTCAGATCGTTATCAACTGCAGGGATTATCCGGGTAAGACGCTCAGAGAGGCGGGACTGGTTAGCGCTAAGGGTACGCTCATCGCTTACGGCGCATATCCGGCGACGTATCTCCCGGCGCAATCTGATTCCATTATTAAAGAGATCATTCTGACGCTGGTGCTGACGTTGACCCATACTTCAAGCGTGCAGCTTGTTATCGATCCGGCGCTTGCCACTCTCACGCAGGAAACGGGCGATAAACGCTATCTGCGGCGAGCACAAAATCTTGCTGATTTAAACGATACCGAAGAGGCCCGGGATAATCTGGAGCTGGGGAGTTCAGCCACGCGGGACGTGGGCACCGAGGCGGGAATGGTAGCTGCGGGGGATGACTCACGCATCACCGGCTCCCTTCAGAAAGAAAATAATCTTTCCGATCTGAGCGATACATCCGAAGCCCTAAGGGTGCTGGGACTCAACAGTGATGGAGCGGCCTACAGAGCAATTGTTGACGCCATTTTTTACGTCGGAATCATTGTGGCAGGTGAGAAAAGCCCAGTGGAGCGCTTTCCCTGGCAGACATGGACGGATTTAAGCGAGACTTTTATTGACAGGGTTGTCAGAATTGGTTCTCAGTATGGCGTGACCGGCGGCAGTAACAAGGTAAAACTCGAAGCTGATAATCTGCCCCCACACTGGCACCGTTCGGGTGACAGATCCCCCGGGGCAACCTGGGATCCTAACACTACCCACGGAACAGATAACCAGAAAAGTGGCCCACTGGCGCTTACGGAGGGAACTTACATTGATGCTTCGGGCCTTACAGAGTCCACAAATGAAGATATAGATGTAACTAATGAATATGTGACTTTTTATATGTGGAAGCGTACAGCTTAAAAGGTGTTGAATAAATCCTTATGAAATATTTTAATTATTTAAGTGCATGTTTTAAGAAGTTTAAATTAACTCATGGAAGGGGAGGTGTGGCTTTATTATTAAAGTGTAACTCATCTAATGTTTGATCACTAAATGTGAAGTGGATGAAACGGCATGTGTTGAGGGGAGGGGGGATTATCTAAGGAAGTATTAGGGGGTTAATTGGCGGATGCATATTTTATCCGCCATATTTATCTTGATTACTGAGGTTATAATTTAGATAGTATCAGAAGGCCTCTAACTATCTTCATTAGAATTTTCTATATCGTCAATGTTTAGTGAATTATTAATCCAATTGTCATTTAATGATGCATCAATGTTTTTCAATAACATTTTAGAAAATTCGATTTTTGACAGAAGCTTCTGTCTTTGCTCTTCTAATTGAGCTAGCTCGACTTCATTTAAGTTGGTTGTTGAGGTGAGATCGAGGTTACATAGTTGCTTTAGGGAAGAGTCTAATATTTCTAAGTTTTTAGAATATGTTTTCTCCAAATCTTCGCAATGGCTTTTTGAAATCGAGCCTCTCGAGAGTTCATGTATATTCTTTCGGATGATTTGTCGGGTTAATAACTTTAGAACATCCACGCTTCCTTTGTTTAGCGGGCTTGCGTTTGTTAATTCTGAAATAGTTGTGTCATCAATACGTGCATTAAGATGAGCGTTAGCATGATGAAGGAAAGTGTTTATGTTTTGCAGGAGGAATTTCTGTGCACCTCTTGATTTCATTTCTGTTATTAATGACTCATTGGGCCCCCTAACTTTGCCATCTATTTTGAAAAAAAAGTCTGATTTTGCGTCGTTTGTAACGTAAACTACATTTTTATTTTGGTTGGATGTAACATAGTCCAACATTTGATGCCAAACGTAATAATCACCATATTCTCCATCATAATTTATATTTTTATAGGAGTAAAATACGTTTTTTTTATCTTTAGCATCCTCAAAACCAGGTCCAATATTATATTTATATCTGGTCTTGCCAAGATGGTTTATTTGATTGATGATGTCTTGGCTCTCTGGTTCAGGACCTATATGACCTTCGGTAAGCTCGTCTATTTGATCGCGAATGACATCATGACTCGAAAAAAAATCAATTTTATTATTTCTAATGTTAATAGAGTTACTTTCAAATTCGTTAGCAAGATTTGTGACTTTCTCTAAAAAAATATCCAGTTCACCACGAAGGTTTGAGTATCTCGATATAGTTTTGTTGAATTCATCAGTACTTAAATCTTTTCTAAGACTTGTAATCGCGTTGTCTATTTTTTTTTGAACGGCAGTTAAAGAATCTCTGCTTCCTTTAACAACATTAAGCCTGTTTCGCTGATACTCAAGGCATACATGATGAGGGAACCAACACTGATCTTTTATTTTTCTCCAAATAGCAAAGAACTGATTGCGTGTTTCTTCTTCACATCGATATAAAGTCAATAGAATATTTGTATCGAAGATAAATACAGTTTCGTTACTGGTAAATACTTCACCAACAGTATCTTCAGTAATTCCATAAAAGCCGTCAAAGTTGCTTCGCATTTTATGCCCTATTATGAGGTAGTTGTATGCTTGAAAGATTAGCGTAACTATGAGTCTGTTGTCTACTTGCAACAGCGGAAAATGATTATCTCAACTTTAAGGATTTGTACGCTTTTAGACCACAAATTAGAGTGTAAAATTGAGTCCCTCAACTTTAGCCAATTGAGAGATGTGCATCAAAATCCGCAAGCTAAAATCCTTAATGTAATTTACCAACTTACTCCTGCGTTCTATTCAATCCCGTTTCCGCCCCTTCTTTAAGTGTGGCCATCAGATCGCTTACAGAGGCGCTTTGCAGCCTCTCCCGGATATCCTCATCAACCCTTTGCAGTGAAAGCGTGAACTCAATTTTTTTGGCCTTACCATAACGATCAAATTCCTGATGCGTTTCCTGTAACCCCGTGATGACATACATCCCGTAAATCGAGCCAACCCCATCAATTAAAGGCCAGGCCAGCCCGGTATACGCCATCGTGGAGACGGCACCCAGCGACAGGTTGCCGCCGGTAATTTCTGGATAGAGCAGCCCGCCCAGCGTCAGCTGATTTTCACCCGCGCCCACGTACTGCCATTTTGCGCTACGGCCAACACGATCATTTTTGACGTGCCGCCAGTTACGGGACAGCTGCAACTGCTGATAGGGCAGCGTCCTGAGTTCAAAGACAAAAAGCCCGAATACCATCATCATAGTTATGACTCCCCATTAATCATTATCCCGGAACGAACCCCGGTCAGCGCGCCGCCGTTTATCCATTTCCGCGCGGACAGCTTCGCCAACCAGCCGCGCCAGCTCGCGCGGGTTATCACTCCGCACATCATGCAAATGGACGTGGATCTCACCAGAAAAAACTCCGCCCTGCGCCGCAGCTGCTGCGCGTTTAACTTCATCCCGGCGTACCGCTTTCAGGGCTGGCGCCTGCAATACCACCGGCTCACCGGCCGCAATGATCGGGCGGGCGCTGACGGACTGGCGGACAAGCCGCGACTCCTGCCATTCACCCCGCACCGCCAGTGCAGGCGGCAGATTTTTAAATACGATATCCCCTGGCCCGACACGCTTGCGCTTTTCCTCATCTAAAAGGCCTTTTGTGTTATCCGCGATTTGGCCCAGCCGTCGCTCTGTCCCGGAGTTACCCCCGAGCACATCAGGCGGCGCGCTGCCTTTGCTTGCAGGCTTTTCGGTTGACCATTGCCACTCCCTTTTAACCATGCGCCCGGATTTTTCATCCCATTCCCACATAACCGGAATTGCCCTGAGCCTGGCCGCTTCCAGCCTGGCTCTTTCAATACCATCGGGGATGAGATCGAGCTTCTCCAGTAACCAGCCAACGCCTTCCATCAACTTCTGAAGCGGCCAAAGCAGTACGCTAAGCGCGGTCCCCAGAACCTCTCCAAAGGTCTTTCCAGCGCTGGCGCATTTATTCAACGATTCGCGGCTTTGCTCCATGGGAGTGAGTAATGTCTTAAACCAGTTCCAGACCTGTTTTACGCCACCACCAATCAAACCAAAGACAGGCGCAAAACCTGCAAATGCGGCGCGAAGCGGTGCCAGCCCCTGCATCAGCCCCGTGAAGACACCCGCAAAAAATGCCTTAATTGGTCCCCAGTATTTCCAGATCAGCACTGCCGCCGCCACAAACGCAGCACCCAGCAGACCAATCGGACTCAACAGCAGTGACAACCCCCCACCCAGGGCAGCGATCCCTGCCTTAGCCACACCAAGCAGCGCCGGAAGGCCAGTCAGCCGGAAGGCCAGCCCGCCAACCCCTTTAACCAGGGAGCCAAGCGCAGCGCCAGGGGAGATAAAGGCCGCGAGTAACGTGCTACGAAGGGCGGCGAAGCGTCCGCCGAGTGCGCCGACACTTTTAACCATGGCGCTGGCGTGCGCGGAAATACTCCCCAACACGATGCGCCAGCCGCTGAATTTCGCGAGCGAGCTGCCACCCACAGCAGACAGCGCCCGGAACGCGGACAGCGTGCCACCAATACCACTCCCGCCAGACAGCAGCGCAAAGCCGAGCCTGAGCTTTGCCAGCGGCCCCAGCAGTAAGCCAGCAGCAAGAGACAGCCCGCCGACTGCGGCAGTCAGCGCCAGCGCAACACCACCGGCAACAAACAGCGTCTTAGCCAGTCGCGGGTTTTCTTCCACCCAGCTTTTTATATTGCCAATAACATGGCTGAGTCCCTGCGTCAGTCGGCGCAAAGGCCCGTCCACCGTTTCAGCGACAGAAATGCGAAACGCCTCCCAGGCGCTGTCCAGCTCCTTCAGATCGCCGCCAAGGTTATTCGTTTTGACCTTTGCGACTGTGTTTGCTTCCTGATTTTTGTGCGCTTGAGCGATTTGCTCATAGAGTGACTGGAGATAGCCATCACCTGCGCCACTAACCAGAGACTGAAGGCCGGTGAAGCCTTCCTCACCCGCAATGTCTTTAAAGAATGAAATCTGATCAACATCGCCAAATCTGGAAGCCTTTTTCTGAAGATCCAGAAGAATATCGAACGGGCGGCGCATTTTTCCGCTGGCGTCGGCAGTTTCCACTCCCAGCTCTTTGAGTGCTTTTTTTGCTGCTGTAGTGGGGGAGGCCAGCCGGGAGAGGGCGCGGCGCATTGCAGTACCCGCCTCGCTACCACGAATACCCACGCGCGCCAGCGTGCCGGTCATGGCTGCTGCTTCTTCCAGGTTAATTCCAAGCCCTGCCGCTACGGGGCCGACAACTTTCATTGTTTCGCCCAGGCTGCTTAGCGTGGTATTGGTGCGGGTAAAGGTACCAGTCAGCACATCGCTGACGCGGTCCATCTCTCCGGCATCAAGAGAAAACTGAGAAAGAATGTTAGAACCGATATCAGCGCTGGCGCCCAGGTCCATCCCTCCCGCCAGTGCCATATTAAGCACGCCGGGCAGGGCGTCACGAATAGCATCTGGCGTGAAGCCCGCCATTGCCAGAAAGGCCTGGCCGCTGGCGGCGTCACGTGTGGTGAAGGCGGTTTCAGCGCCAAGTTTTTTAGCCTGAGCACGCAGGGCGGCCAGCTGAGAATCGCCCTTATCAAGCCGTGTCAGCGCCTGAACGTTTGACATTTCCTCATCAAAACCAACCGCAGGCGACAGGAAGCGCCCGGCACCGTACCCGGCAGCGGTTGCTGTACCTAATGCTATGGCACCGCCAGAGCGCAACTTCCCGGCCATCTGCTGCGCACCCTCGTAACGTTTACGAGCCTGAGTGACCGCAGCAAGTTGCCGTTTTTCCCGTTCAAGGGATTGGTTGTATTGTTCTGTGCGGCGTATCGCGTTGCCGATGGTGGCGCTACTACCGGAAAGCATAACGCCATGCTGGCGCAATGCTGATGCGCTCTCACGCAGGCGGGCCACCTCCGTCACGCGCTTTGCGCTCAACCTGTCGAGGCGCTCACCCAGCCGCGTCATCAGTGTTTGCTGCCTTTCCGTCAGCGTCCCGTTTTTGCGCTGCGTCTCTGACAGTCCTTCAAAGCGAGTGCGCGCACGTGAGATAGAGCGATCTGTTTTGCTCACGGCGGCAGTCATACGCTGAAAGGTAGCAGAGCTTTTATCGAGGCCTTTCAGGGCGGATTGTGTTTTTTTGAGGGAGTCGGAAAGGCCGCCCGCACTCTGGCGGGCAGCATTAACGGGGCGGGTAAATCTGTCGATAGCGCTGAATGCAACGCGGATATCAAGATTCTTCATCACTGGCACCACTTCGAAGCGCCGCCCGCTTGCGCCAGGCTATCACCTCGCCAAGATCCATGCCGAAGACCTCGGAGGGCGGCCAGTTAAAAATTACGGCAATATCAGCGACCAGATCGTCGATCTGGTCAAACGCAACGGTGATTACTCGCTCTCCGTCTCCGCCACGTTCGACGCTCCAGGCTCCGGCGGATTCAAGAAAGGGACCAGAAGCTCTGCCAGCCCGATAAAGTCCAGAGTGTGCATTTCGTTGATTTCTTTTTGTGTCAGCGCAGGCGCGGTGACCCGCGTCAACAGCGTGGCAATTGAGTCTGCATCCATATTGGCAACGCGGATAAGATTCAGGCCGCGCAACGATCCGGCCTGACTGATGGCGCCGGTGATTTCCACCTGACCGATCTCACTGTCTTTACGAACTACCGGCTGCATCAGCGTGAACAGGTTTTTAGTTTTTTTAGCCATGTTAAAAATCTCCGGGCGGCATCTTTGCCACCCTCTGAAAGGTTATTAATTGCCCATGCCAAGGGCGGAGGTGATGCGGTCCGGGAACATGTTCTGACCGTTCTTTTTGTAGATGAAATTCAGCAGATCGATTTCGATAATGGGCTGATCATCAATGGAGAATTTGTAGTAGGTGGATTTAAAGGTGTAGCTTTCCTCCGTGTCTTCTCCCTGTTTTGAGTCTCCACCGTCGAGTTCAGTAAATCGCCCGCGCAGCTCTACCTCGACAAGCTGGCTTTCGCCATCAGTGAAATATTCACCCGCAAAGCGCAGCCGCGTGCCGTCAATTTCTGCTCCGTATTCGAGAAACAGTGCTTTGATGACACCACCAAATACAATGGTGGAATCCAGCGCGCCAGCCTCAAGGCCGAGATCAACACCGACCGCACCCAGCATGCCACCGCCCTGATAGTCCTCTATCTTTCGTGACAGTTTGGGGCGAGTGAATGAGGTCACTTTTCCCAGATAGTTGTCGCCGTTAACAAAGCAGCTAAAAAGCCGCAGTTTGTGAGGAACAGCCATTATTCACCCCCGAGCGACGCGAACGCCGGTTCGTAAAAATCATCAGTAAAGGTCTGGTATAGCGTCAGATCTTCAAGCGGCGGGACCGGGCTGTAGCTATAGCGCACAATCAGTTTTCCCTGGCGCAAATCCGTGGTGCCGTTGTCCAGCGTGTCATACCAGCAGTCAGCGCCGATAAGCTGGCCGGCAGTGACTTTTTTGCTGAGCGCAGAGCGGATGCCGCTTACCACATCTTTCACGTTGGCCGGAGTGAGCGGGCTGTCAACAGAGGTAAATTGCGCCTCCGCGATACTGTCCGCCAGGATCTGCGCGGTACGGGTGAACACCTCGAAAGTGTAGGTTTCGGTATCCGTGGTGCGGTTGCCCCAGAAGCGGAAACCGTCACGCTTGATAAGCGTCGTGATTTCGTTGTTGTTAAGCTCGTTCGCGTCGCTGTCTTCTGCCTGTAATGCCCAGAAAACATCCTTCGAAATACCGAGAACGTTATTCACCACAACATTCGACAGCGATTTGTGCCAGCCCTGGCTGTTATCGATAGCGGCGCGCAGGCCGCAGGCGTAAGCCGGGGCGGGAAACGTTTCGTGATCATCCGTCAGGGGGTTGTAAGCGATAAAGTCAGGCCAGATCAGCATCAGCTCGCGGTAAGCGAAGGTTTTGCGATAAGCAATAGCCTCCGCCATGGTCGCGCAGCCGTTACAACCGGCATAAACAAAAGCCCGAAGATTCTGGGCAATCACGCAAAGCTGTGACGTTACCTCCTCGGTGTCGTAGTCCGGTACCGCCAGGATGCGCGGACGATAGCCGGTTTTGGCTTCCGCCGTCAGCAGGGCATACATTCCCGTATAGCTGTCGCCGTCTGTTCCGCCAATAACGGCCTGGGACTGGCTGGCGCCGTTACCGGAAGCCTCTTTCACCCGGACAATCACAACGCGCGGGCTGCACTGATCGGAAATGGCTTTGAGGGCTTTGTAAAGTGACCCGGTTTTACCTGCCTTGCCGAGGACATTACGCACCCGTGTCAGCAGAACCGGCGTATTGAGCGGGAAAGTTTCCGGATCGGCATCATCAGCAACCGCAACAATACCGATCACGCTGGAATCAATGTCATTGATTGCCTGCTGTAGGTCGGTATTTTCACGAGAGCGGACGCCGTGAAAACGAGTTTCAGACATAAGTTCACCATCATGTTGCTCTTTGAGTTCAGGGCAATATTCAACGTTAAGTCTGCTGGCGTCGCCTGGTTGCCGGTCTGCCCGTTCGCTGACAACAAAAAGGGATTCAGCCCCGCGCGCGGGCATGGAATCATCAGCAAAAAACGGGGGAGTTATGTCGATAGCAGACACGCTGACAACAGCAGCCGAAGCGTATGTAGAAAAATTAAGTGAGGTCGTAAAGACTCCGGATTTTAGTATCACGCTGGGTGGGGTTGCCCTGACTGAACTGGCCGACCGAATCACCTCGCTATCTGTTACAGATAACAACGGTTTTGATGCTGACCAGCTAACTCTGTCAGTAGATGACTCTGACGGAGTAACGGATTTACCCCCACGCGGTGCGGAGCTGGCGGTGTCCATCGGCTGGCTGGGTGAGGCGTTGATCTACAAAGGCCTCTACACCGTTGACGAGGTGGGGCATAGCGGGCCGCCGGATGTTATTGACATCACCGCACACAGCGCTGATTTTCGCGAAGAGATGAACGTCAGGCGGGAGGTGTCCTGGCATGATGTGGCGGTAGAGCGGGTGGTATCGGCCATAGCCCGGCGCTATGACCTGAAGCCCATGATTAGCGAGGCCCTGATCGACATTGAGATTGACCATGCGGATCAGACCGAAGAGAGTGACATGTCGTTTTTAACGCGCATGGCGGAGATGTTGGGGGCCATTGCCACCGTGAAAAATGGCTGTCTGCTGTTTATCCAGCCTGGGGGCGGCGTCAGTGCATCCGGCAGGGCGCTGCCATCGGCTGAGATAACCCGTGCCAGCGGAGATCGTCACAGGTTCCGCATTGCCGATCGCGATGCTTACACCGGCGTGCGGGCGTACTGGCTGGATCTTAATTTCGGCAAGAAAAAACCGGTCAAGGTCACTAAGCGCAAAACAAATACTGCCAGAAAAAAGGCTGAGGAGAAAAGCAGCAGGCCGGAGGGGGATTACATGGAAGGCGCTGAAGGTAACGTGTATGTTTTGCGTAAAACCTATCAGAACGAAACGGCGGCCAGGCGCGCAGCTGCGGCAAAATGGATACAGCTCCAGAAAGGCGCAGCACAGTTTTCGATAACCCTGGCGCGCGGCCGCGCCGATTTATATCCGGGTATGCATCTGACCATGTCGGGCTTTAAGCCTGAAATCGATACTCAGGATTGGATAATTGCCAGAGCGGAACATGTGATCGGTGATAACGGATTTACCACGAAAATGGAGCTTGAGGCGAAAATAAGCGACTGGATTGCAGAAACTGAACAGTAGCGGCCATAATAGGCGTGAGTTCAACTCCCTATGGGAGATCATCATGTTTGTTTGTCCCTACTGCGGCGCAAACGCCCGCACCCGCACCAGCCGCCGGTTAAGCGAGTTCACCATCCGGCAATATCATCAATGCCAGAACCTTGAATGCAGCGAGTCATTCACGACACTTAACACCGTAGAGCGCAGAGTAACGAAGCGCTCAACCAACGCAGATCCTTTGCCGCCAGGATTTATCCCCGGCGATGCTTTCCCGGCTTCTCATTACGGGAACAGTCAACTTAGTCTTGCAGTATAAAAATAGCCCCCTGGAAAGGGGGCTATTCTTGTCAATGTGGTCGATATGTGGACATTTTTGAAATAAATCCTTTTATTTCAATTTATTAAATCACAAAAAAAAGCCCCGTCGGGGGCGACGGGGAAAAACTCATTGATTATGGAATGATCTGTTCTCTGGTCAGTTCGAGAACAGGGGTACTCTACGACGCAAAAGTGCAGCTAAAATGGAGAAACCGTGGAGATTCGGGACCAAAGACCGTTTTCATCAATTAAGGAGCAGAAATGAAGGGGATGATACTGATGCTGCCACTGGCGCTTGCCGGATGCGCGCAGACTCAGCCGACACAGCAAGCACATCCGGTAGGGATGGCTAACCCGGCTTCGGTTTACTGTCAGCAGCTGGGCGGGAAACAGGTTCCCATTCAAAGCCCGCAGGGCGTGCGCACCGAGTGCAAGCTACCCGGTGGTGAAACGTTAGATGAATGGGAGCTCTGGCGCCGCGATCATCCGGCTAAGTCATAGCGCTTTCAGCCAGTCAGCCAGCACCTGGGCATGGTTATGCCGGGTGTTTTTCGCCGCGTAGAGCAGCGTCAGCGTCTGCCGGTGGGCCAGCGCGGCCAGGCGCTCGCCTTCATCACGATGGGCCTCAAGCTCCTGGCGATAGCGCTGGCTAAAGTGGGCGAAATCGAGCGTCTCGCCGTGAAAAGCCTTGCGTAAATCTGTCGATGGCGCCAGGGTTTTGCACCACTCAGCGTAATTGAGCGCCTCTTTTTTTATTCCTCGCGGCCACAGGCGGTCTACCAGTATACGGTAGCCGTCGCTCTCTTCCTGCGGGTCATAAACGCGTTTACATTGAATCATCGTCACTCTCCCTTTGTTTCATCCAGGCAAGCAGCTGCGGCAGTTGCTGCTCGGAAAATACCGTAATCCCGTTCTCGCGAAGCAGGGCGGCGGCAACGCCGGCTCCGGGTTTGCGCCGTCCGTTAAAGGTACCATCATAGATAAACTGACTGCCGCAGGTTGGGCTGCCGTCGGTGAGCAGCGCCGCGGTACAGCCTTCCTCCTGCGCGGCTTTTAGTGCCAGCCAGGCGGCCAGCTGATAGTGCGCGGTGACGTCCTGGCCGTCGCTTTCGACAATTTGAGCACGATTTCGCATAACGTCCGCTCCCTGTGCGTCCAGGATCTCCGCCGGTAGTCTGGGGATGGGCAACCCCGCAGCCAGCTCCGGGCAGTGGGTGACCAGCCGCCCCTCGCTCTGCCAGCGAGACAGCGCGTTAGCCAGTTGGGCTTTGTGACTGCCGTTATAGCGAACCTGAAAGCCCATCAGGCAGGCGCTAACCAGAATTTTGTCCTTCATCGTGCATCCATAGCCGTTTGTTTGCCCAATACCATAACGCCAGTTAGAGTAAATTACCCGCGTTCAAGGGCAGACAAAATAAGGATTGTGTTCTGCCGTGGAGATCGCTAACCTGAGGCTCCTTGTGTTGCCTGATAATCGCTATGACATAAGGATCCTGCTATGAACTCCCCCCTGCGTATTGCTCTGGTCGGTGATTACAACCCCGACGTCGTTGCCCATAAAGCGATTCCGCTGGCGATTGATGATGCCGCTGCCGTACTGGAGCTGCCGCTGCGCTATGACTGGCTGTCCACCAGTGAGATAAAATCCGCTGATGACCTCGCCGATTACGATGCTATCTGGGTGGTTCCCGCCAGCCCCTATAAAAATGCCGAAGGCGCCTTTATCGCCATTCGCCACGCCCGGGAAAACGGTATTCCGTTCCTTGGCACCTGCGGCGGCTTCCAGCACGCGATTATTGAATACGCGCGCAACGTTATGGGCTGGCAGGATGCCGCGCATGCCGAAACCGATACCGAAGGGCGGATGGTGATTGCGCCGTTAAGCTGCTCGCTGGTGGAAAAGTCGGACAATATTGAACTGCGCGCCCATACGCTTATCTCCCGCGCCTATGGCCGCGACAGCATTGAAGAGGGTTATCACTGCAGCTACGGGATTGCCGACGATTTTGCCCGCGAACTGGAGCAGGGCGACCTGCGGGTCACGGGCTGGGATGATGACGGCGAGATTCGGGCGGTAGAACTGGTGACCCATCCGTTCTTTGTCGCCACGTTATTCCAGCACGAGCGCAACGCGCTGGAAGGCAGACCTGCGCCGCTGGTTCACGCGTTTTTACGCGCGGCAAGTCAGTGAGCGAACGCCCGGCGGCGGTCGCCGGGCATCGCTAGCGCTAGCCGTTAATCTCCCGATCGCGCCCGGCCAGCGCGCCAAATACCGCCATCGCAATTGAGATCAACGCCACGGCGATCAGCGGGATATGCCAGTCGCCGTTGGCATCATGAATTTTCCCCATCACCGGCGGCCCGCAGGCGGCCAGCAGATAGCCCACCGTCTGCGCCATGCCGGACAGCGCGGCGGCCTGGTGCGCTGAGCTGGCCCGCAGACCGATAAAGGTCAAGCCGAGAATCATGGTCGCGCCGGACCCGAAGCCGAAGATAAGCGTCCATAGCACCGCCTGACCGGGTAAAAACCATAATCCGAGCGCGCTGACTGCGCACATCAGGGCGACCAGAACTGCGATACCGCGCTGATCTTTCAGCCGATGAAGTATTAACGGTATCGCCAGCCCCGGCGCGGCAGTTGCCAGCTGGAGCAGCCCGTGCAGGGAGCCCGCCTGCGCTTCGCTGTAGCCAATGCTTTGCAGAATGGCGGGCAGCCAGCCGATAATGACGTAGTAGACCAGCGAGTTAATCCCGAGAAACAGCGTCACCTGCCAGGCCAGCGCCGATCGCCAGATCCCGCGGTTGTGGATGGCGCCGGAGCCGGTCAGCGGCGCGGCGGCTTGCCTGCGCGACTGCGGCAGCCAGACAAACAGCGCCAGCAGCGGAAATACCATCAGCATCAACAGCGCGCCGCGCCAGCCCAGCCCGGCGAAGGCCAAGGGAACGACCATTGCCGAACCCAGCGCCGCCGCGCCCCCCATGGTGAGAGAGTAAGCGCCGGTCATTTTGGCGACGTGCTGCGGGAAGTCACGCTTAATGAGTCCTGGTAACAGAACGTTCCCCAGCGCGATGCCGCAGCCGATAATCGCGGTGCCGATAAACAGCAGCGTGACCACGGGCAGGGAGCGCAGTGCAATACCGAGGCAAATCAGGATCAGCGCCAGCAGCAGGCTGCGTTCAATGCCGAAGCGGCGGGCGACAGCCGCCGCCAGCGGCGAGACCAGGCCAAAGGCCAGCAGCGGCAGAGTGGTTAACAGACCGGTTTGCGCGGTGGTGAGGCCATATTCGCTGCGAATGGCATCAAGCAGCGGCGCGGCGCCGGTAAAAGCCACGCGTAAGGTGGTGGCGATAAGCAGAATACCGGCAATCAACACAAGATGACGGCGATCGGCAGAAGGTGAAGCAGAATTCATGGCTATCTCAAACTAGAATACGAGGCGGTTACAATAGCCTGTTTGTCCTCTGTTTAAATCAAGCTAAAATGACAGATTATCGCTAAAATCGGACATTTTTATGATCGGACTGGGCCTTGACGGCTACGACCCGGACAGCGGTCACGAAGCGGCGGCGGCTTTTCGTATTCAGGTTGTCGCGGACGAGCAGTACATTCCGCGCCATCAGCACCGCAAAGGGCAGCTTATTCTCGCGCTTCACGGGGCGCTGACCTGCGAAGTGGAGAACGCGATGTGGATGGTGCCGCCGCAGTACGTGGTGTGGGTGCCCGGACAGGTGCCGCACAGCAATCGGGCGACGCCGGAGGCGCAGGTCTGCTTTTTGTTTATTGAACCCGACGCGGCGGCGATGCCGGCTTTCTGCTGTACGTTAAAAATTTCACCGCTGGTGCGCGAGCTTATCCTCGTCATGGCCGAGCGCGGCAGGGCAGAACTCGCTAAACCGGCAATGAACCGCCTGGTGCAGGTGCTGTTCGATGAACTCCCGCAGCAGCCGCAGGAGCACCTGCAGCTGCCGGTCTCCGGGCATCCAAAAATTCGTCAGATGGTGGACACGATGGCCGTCGACCCGGCCCGCTGGCAAACGTTGGCGCAGTGGGCGGCGGAATTCGCCATGAGCGAACGCAATCTGGCGCGGCTGGTGGTGCGTGAGACGGGCTTAAGCTTTCGCCGCTGGCGACATCAGCTGCAGCTGATCCTCGCCCTGCAGATGCTGGTCCGCGGGCAGACGGTACAGCAGACGGCGCAGAGCCTGGGCTATGACTCTACCACCGCCTTTATTACCATGTTTAAAAAGGGCCTCGGGCAAACGCCGGGCCGCTATCTTGCCAGCCTGGCTACGACTTCCCAATAAACAGCGAAATGATCCCGGCGGCGATCAGCGGGCCAACCGGAACGCCGCGGAAGAGGGCGACGCCGAGGACGGTGCCGACCAGCAGTCCGGCCACCAGCTGCGGCTGCGAGCCCATCAGCGCCACGCCGCGTCCGCCAAGCCAGGAAACAAATACCCCCACGGCAATCGCCAGCAGCGACTTCCAGTTCACAAAGGAGTGCAGCAGCGTTGAGGGCGGCAGCGTACCGCTGGCAATGGGGGCCATCACGCCGATGGTGAGGATAATAATACCGATGGTCAGCCCCTGCTTTTCAATCCATGGAAAGAAAGCGTTGAGCGGGGTGACGCGGACGATAATTAAAACCAGGATTGAAATAGCAACGGTGGTGTTGTGGCTAATAAAGCCGAGCGCCGCCAGGCCCAGCAGTATTAACAGGGTGGTGTCGAGCATGTGCAGAGGTCCTTGCCAAAAAATAAAAAAAGAAAAACCCGTTTACTCTACGCATAATCGCGTAAGTAAACAGGTTTTTTATCGCAGACTCGCGATTTGAGGCATCTGCACGATCGATTGCTACCCGCGGCCTTAGCGTAGCAGGGGGGCAATCAGGCCAGGCGATGAAACGCGGTCAGTTCCGGACGGGCAATGCGCAGATAGTCGGCGGTATCAAGGATGATGGACTTATCAAGCTGCCCGGCGTTGAAGGCGATTTCCGGGAAACGCGCAAACAGCAGCGGATCGGCGACCAGCCGCAGGTCCGGATGGAAAGTGAAGGGGGGAATGGCGCCAAACGCGCAGGCGGTCAGGGCGTCCACTTCCGCCGGGCTGGCCAGCGAGGCTTTACTGCCGCCGATGTATTCGGCCAGCCGGGCTAAATCCGCCTGAAGATCGGCGGCGAGGATAGCCAGAACGTGCTGATTAACGCCATGCCCTTTCACTTTACACACCAGCGCCTTGGCTCCCTGGCCCAGCGCGGTGCCGCGAATCTTCGACACGGCTTCACATTTCCCGACGGCCTCATGTTCAACGACCCGATAGCGGGCGTGGGAGCGGTTAAGCAGCGCTAGCAGCTGCTGATGAATACTGATTCTTACAGGCGCGTTCATGTCGATTTTTTCCTTCACAATAAAACCTCAAGATTCTTCTTCTCGCCCCGGGTAAGGATACTTTTTTTGCTTTTTATTTTCGTACAGCCGGGCATCGGCGATTTTCATTACATCGGCCAGGCTATCCCCCGGCGCCATGCTGCAGGCGCCCCATGAGAAATTAACGCGCCGGTGAATGTCAATTGCCCTCAGGTGCTGGCGAATACGCTCGGGGATATTTTGCGCCTCTTGTTCCTCATAATCGATCAGGATCAGGAAGAACTCATCGCCGCCCAGACGGATGCCGTAATCGCTTTTACGGATGGCGGCGGAAATGGATTGCGCGAGCAGCACAATCGCGCGGTCGCCTTCGTCGTGCCCCCAGGTATCATTAAGGTATTTAAGCCGGTCGCAGTCCAGCGCCATAAACACGATATTCACCCCCTGCTCGGTAAGCTTTTGCATGCGGGATTCCAGCAGCGAGGAGAGAATTTTACGGTTGTAAAGACCGGTTAAAGAATCACTAATGTTCTCTTTGAAAACGTCGATATACAGACGAAAGTGCATGCGTACCAGATGCAGTAAAACGCCGGTAGATATCAGGTAAAACAGGAATAGCTTCCAGGAGCTAAGCAGAAAATAGGTCATATCCAGCGACAGCGCAATATGCAGGTTTTCCGCTACCTTTTGGCTATGGTGGGCATAGCTGAAAAAATGCGTGTTGCTGCGGTGTACGCGGATTTCAGATGTTGAGTCGGAGTCCGTTAACGTGATGTCGAGATAGCGCCAGACCAAAGGGCGGTCGGCGGTGTAAAGAAGTTTCTCAATATCATGGCGAGTGACATCCACCATCACGATGCCCTTCAGCCGATCCCGATGATAAACCGGGGTTAAAAATGACAAAATATTCTGCCCGGTTAACGCGTCAGCATAGATGCTGGAAATCAGCGTGCGGCCGCGGAGTAAACCGTTGAGGCTGTTCTGAGTGATACCCAGTTTGCTGTCGTGAAGAAAGTCCCAGTTGGCGACTGGATTGCTTTTTATCTCAATTGGTGAATAGAAATAGGCATACTTATTATCTAAATCAAGATAGTAGCGGAAACGTTTGTCTGATTTGAATGTTGCCGCATTCAGCGCTGAGTTCATATCGCTTTGGGCGATAGCGGCATCAAATGCCTGCAGCGCCGGGAGAGCGTTGATCCATGGCCCGCACGACGCCTGCGTGGTACTGAGCGTACCGTGAAGCCCGGGGAAGGTATGCCCGGCGATATTCAGGCCGAAGACTTTACCCTTGTTCTCGACGCTGGCGCAGGCCTGTTGGGCTTTTTCGGCAGTCGGATGCGTATCCAGCTTTCGCGCGACCTGGGAGATCACGAGCTGATTTTGATATTTATCGTACAGGAAGGCGGATTCGCCCTTTTCGATGATATATCGCATGTATTCTGACATATCCCGATGGCTGGCGACTAATTCATACACCAGAAACGAAGATGTCAGGACAACTACCCCCGCAGAAATGAAATAACGGAGTAATTTATTCTGTAATTTCATGATGATAATTTCGCCAGCACGATTAAGATGATTCTACCATGGGCGGCCCGGTGGCGCCACGACCGATGATAAGCATACTGGTCGTCTGTCCAGCATCATCATGCGTCATCACCGAACGGCAATGAAGATAAATAGCTGATTAAATATAAGGACGCTAAGTTATGTGGCTATCGTAAATATTCGACTAAATTCATTTTTCACTCATTTTGTTCTCAATAAAATATGCTGCAATAACCGCGCTGCGGCTATCCTGCCGTCGCTAAAAATGAAATAATGTTAATTATCAAGCGAACTTTTCTTATTTTCACCAGTCCTTAGCAGGGTAACAGGCGGTACTATTGATAGCGGTAATGAGGTTATGATGATGGAAAACGCAGCGGTGCAGGCATCCCCCCGAAAGTTTAAAAAAATAAGGGAGCTAAACAGGCGTCGTAATTATTTATTTAAGAAAATACGCAATGTCATTCGAGTCTATATCGCTAAAGCGTTCTGGGATAGTCGTGTGCGCCGCGAAGCTGATTTAACCTCTGTTAAAACGGTGTTGCTAATGCGTAATGAAGGGGCGATCGGCGACGTGGTAGTAGATTCAGCGCTGGTTAAATGCCTCCATAAGGCAGGTATGACCGTTGATTTTCTGTTAACGAAATCAAACAGCCAGGTCATGCGTGATAATCCACATATTCGCCATATTTATGAAGCTGAGAATGTCGACTCGGCGGCTTATCTGCGTAAGTTTACCCATAACGTTCCTCGCTCCGTTATTAATGAGCTTGCGAATAATAAGTACGATATTGTAATTGACCCGTCGCTGTTTGATATTCCGGTTCACCGCATGCTGCTTTTACGGCAGATAAAACCCAGGTCGGTACTGGGATTTAATAAATGGCCCTCCATCAATCACTATACCCGGTCTTTTGATTTTGACTGTGAAAACTGGCACGTCAGCAAGACATTTTCGATCATCGCTGATTATCTGCAGCTGGATAAGAAATATCTGCACTCTTATGACCTGCATATCCCGCAGGATGTTAATCATCAGGTTCGTGAATATCTGGCGGCGCTGAACGGGCGTAACGTGGTGATTAATATTTTTGCCGGGCATCAGGACCGTAGTATGTCGCAGACGCAGCTGGCTGCGCTTATCGCCAGGCTGTGTCAGGATTATCCCGATGTCAACATCATCCTGCTCGATCACCGCGATGAAATCCGCATTCCCCTGGCGGAAAAGGTCTGCGTGAATCCGTTTAAAACGCTGCATCACTGCATGGCGCTTATTGCCCAGGCCGATTTAGTTATCTCACCGGATACTTCGGTGGTCCATATGGCGGCGGCGTGGAAAAAACCGCTTATCGCGGTCTACAAAGATGTGCGGATGAATAATCGACTCTGGGCGCCGGGATACGACAAGGCGCGGCAGATCATCGTTAAGTGCGGCAAGGTGCACCAGCTGGAGAGCTTGCCCGACCTGATTATGTCGGAGATTGATCCCGGTACTTTGCAACAGGGGCGGGCCGGGTAAGGCGGGATAAAAAACAGCCAGCGTCTGTGCTGGCTGTCGGGAAAAGTTTAACCGTCCGCTTTTGAGGTCTGCTTGTGAAACAGTTCGCGAAATACCGGATAAATATCTTCCGGGTCGCGAATATGCTGCATAGCAAAGTTTTCGAAGGTCGACTGCAGGTGTTCATACTCCCGCCACAGCGTCTGGTGCGCCCGACGGGTTATCTCAATATAGCTATAGTAGCGCACCACGGGCAGGATCTTCTTCGCCAGCAGTTCATGACACAGCGGTGAGTCGTCCGCCCAGTTATCCCCATCCGAGGCCTGCGCGGCGTAGATATTCCACTGCGCCGGGTCGTAGCGCTCTTTGACCACTTCATCCATCAGCTTCAGGGCGCTGGAGACAATCGTGCCGCCGGTTTCCTGCGAATAAAAGAATTCGTGTTCGTCGACCTCTTTAGCCTGCGTATGGTGGCGGATATAAACGACATCGACGTTTTTATAGGTCCGGCTGAGGAACAGATACAGCAGGATGTAAAAGCGTTTTGCCATGTCCTTGGTCGCCTGGTCCATGGAGCCCGAGACGTCCATCAGGCAGAACATGACTGCCTGGCTTGACGGTTCTGGCCGTTTTTCGTAGTTCTTGTAACGTAGATCGAAAGTATCAATAAACGGGACGCGGTCGATTTTCGCCCGCAGTTCGGCTATCTCTTTGCGCAGCCGCTCCTCTTCCAGCAGCTGTGCCGGTTCGCTTTTGCTAATGGTATCAAGGTCTTCTTCCAGCGCGTGCAGTTCCCGGCGTTTACCGGCGGTCATCGCCGTGCGCCGCGCCAGCGAGTTTTGCAACGAGCGAACGACGCTGATATTGGCGGGAACGCCGTTAGCGGTATAGCCCGCGCGATGGGTTTTATACTCCGTCAGCTGACGCTGCTGGTTTTTCTTCAAATTTGGCAGGGCGAGATCCTCGAACAATAGATCGAGATATTCATCTTTCGAAATCTGAAAGACAAACTCGTCCTGGCCTTCGCCGTCGGCGCTGGCTTGCCCCTGACCGCTGCCTCCACCGCCACCGCCGCCCTGAGGGCGTTCGATACGGTCATTTTGTACAAAGTGATCGTTACCGGGGTGTACGCGATTGCGCAGGCCGCCGCGTCCCTGATGAAACATCGGTTCGTTAATATCGTCCGTTGGGATGGAGACGGACTCTCCGCTCTGAATATCGGTCACCGAGCGCTTGTTGATGGCCTCGGAGATCGACTGCTTTATCTGCGCTTTATAGCGGCGCAGAAAGCGCTGCCGGTTGACGGCGCTTTTATTTTTCCCGTTCAGGCGTCGGTCTATGAACCAGGTCATATGCCCTCCTGTACTGCATTTGCCAACTATGCCCCGGCCATTCAGGCGCGGAAAACAGCCCATCGCTGAATGTTATTGGGTCTTCGCAGTTATTATTAACCCGACAGCGGTGAGCTGCCGGGCCGGTCTATCAGGATGATTTACGTACCCGCAGATACCATTCGCACAGCAGACGAACCTGCTTACGGGTATAGCCTTTCTCCATCATGCGGTCGACAAAGTCATCGTGTTTTTTCTGCTCATCGGTTGACGTTTTGGTGTTGAAGGAAATCACCGGCAACAGCTCTTCGGTATTGGAGAACATTTTCTTCTCGATAACCGTGCGCAGTTTCTCGTAGCTGGTCCAGTTTGGATTACGCCCGCTGTTGTGCGCTCTGGCGCGCAGCACGAAGTTGACTATCTCGTTGCGGAAGTCTTTCGGGTTACTGATCCCGGCGGGCTTCTCGATTTTTTCCAGCTCAGCGTTCAGCGACTCGCGGTCAAACAGCTGGCCGGTATCCGGGTCGCGGTATTCCTGATCCTGAATCCAGAAGTCGGCGTAGGTGACATAACGGTCAAAAATGTTCTGCCCGTACTCAGAGTAGGATTCAAGGTAGGCGGTCTGGATCTCTTTGCCGATAAACTCGGCGTATTTCGGGATCAGATAGCCTTTGAGGAACTCAAGATAACGCTCTGACTGCTCCTGCGGGAACTGCTCGCGCTCGATCTGCTGCTCGAGGACGTAGAACAGATGCACCGGGTTGGCGGCGACTTCGGCATGGTCAAAGTTAAATACCCGCGACAGGATTTTGAACGCGAAGCGGGTAGACAGGCCGTTCATCCCTTCATCAACGCCGGCATAATCGCGATACTCCTGATAGGATTTCGCTTTCGGGTCGGTGTCTTTCAGGCTTTCGCCGTCATAGACGCGCATTTTTGAGTAAATGCTCGAGTTTTCCGGCTCTTTCAGCCGCGACAGAATCGAGAAGCGCGACAGCGTTTCCAGCGTGCCCGGCGCGCACGGCGCATGGGTCAGTTCGCTGTTATTAAGCAGTTTTTCATAGATGCGGATCTCTTCCGAGATACGCAGGCAATAAGGCACCTTGACGATATACACGCGGTCGAGGAAGGCCTCATTGTTTTTGTTATTCCGGAAGGTCACCCATTCCGATTCGTTGGAGTGGGCGAGGATGATCCCGTTGAACGGCAGGGCGGAGATCCCTTCGGTACCGTTATAGTTGCCTTCCTGCGTGGCGGTCAGCAGCGGGTGCAGCACCTTGATAGGCGCTTTAAACATCTCGACGAATTCCATCAGCCCCTGGTTGGCGCGGCACAGGGCGCCGGAGTAGCCGTAGGCATCCGGGTCATTCTGCGCGTAGTGCTCCAGTTTACGAATATCCACTTTACCGACCAGCGCGGAGATGTCCTGGTTGTTCTCGTCGCCGGGCTCGGTTTTGGCGATGGCGATCTGCGCCAGAATTGATGGCCACACTTTCACCACGCGGAACTTAGTGATGTCGCCGCCGAATTCATGCAGACGCTTGGCCGCCCACGGCGACATAATCGTCCCCAGATAGCGGTTTGGAATGCCGTACTCTTTTTCGAGGATTTGCGCATCCTCCTGCGGGTTGAACAGACACAGCGGATGGTCGTTGACCGGGCTGCGCTCTCCGTTTGCGCTGAGCACATAGATAGGGACGCGCTGCATTAAGGACTTCAGGCGTTCGGCAAGCGATGATTTACCGCCGCCCACGGGCCCCAGCAGATACAGAATCTGTTTCTTCTCTTCCAGCCCTTGAGCGGCGTGCTTCAGGTAAGAAACAATTTGCTCAATGGCATCTTCCATCCCGTAAAACTCTTCAAAGGCCGGATAGCGTGCGACAACCCGGTTTGAAAAGAGACGGGATAGCCTGGGTTCGAGGGCCGTATCGACCATGACCGGCTCACCGATGGCCATCAGCAATCTTTCTGCTGCGTTAGCATAAGCACTGCGATCTTGCCGACAGATGGTAAGAAACTCCTGCAGTGTGAACTCTTCGTCCTTGGCAGCTTCATAGCGCTGGCGATAGTGATCGAATATATTCATGGCATGCCGTCCTTTCGTTTTTAGCACAGGTTGAGAGCCGTTCATATGAATAGTGGGAGCCCCCGGAAGAGGTAAGCTGCATAGCGCTCTCTGATACTCCAGCAACCCTTATGCCAGGTTGGCGAAATATCGGGATAACGTGCCCCGCATTTACTTCTTCTAAATTTAAGCGTAGATGCATTTGGAAAACTTGCATGGCGTAGAAAATCAATTTCAATGACATATCAATAACTCATCCGAAAAACGGTCTCTTTTTTGCACCTCTTGTCCTGCGGCGTCATGGCGCTGTCATTCAGGTGTCAGCTTGTGGTCATCTGACGATGAGAAAATGATGAGTTCAGTGTAATGACTGGTAAAGAATTTGAGGCATGACGTATACAACGTTAAACTGCCTGCGCTGATTATTTGACAACAGGAATATGGATCGTGACTAAAATCAAACTTCTGGCACTTGGTGTGTTGATTGCGAGTTCAGCATCCGCCGTACACGCTGAAGGGAAGTTCACTTTAGGGGCGGGTGTGGGTGTGGTCGAACATCCCTACAAGCAATATGATGCTGATGTTTACCCGGTGCCCGTTATTAATTATGAGAGCGATAACTTCTGGTTTCGCGGCTTGGGTGGTGGTTACTACCTGTGGAATGATACCAACGATAAGCTCTCTGTGACCGCGTACTGGTCGCCGATGTACTTTAAGCCTGGCGACAGCGATGGCCAGCAGATGCGTCGCCTGGATAAACGTAAGTCCACGGTGATGGCGGGGCTCTCCTACGAACACTATACGCAGTACGGCTTCCTGCGCACCGCGCTGTCAGGGGACACCCTGGATAACAGCAACGGTATCGTATGGGATCTGGCCTGGCTGTATCGCTATACCAACGGCAACCTGACGCTTACGCCGGGTATTGGCGTGGAGTGGAACAGCGACAACCAGAACGAGTACTACTATGGTGTTTCGAAACATGAGTCGAATCGCAGCGGCATGCGCAGCTACGATCCGGACAGCAGCTGGAACCCGTACCTCGAGCTGTCGGCAAACTATCGTTTCCTCGGCGACTGGAGCGTATACGGCGTTGCGCGCTATACCCGTCTGTCCGATGAAATCACCGATAGCCCGATGGTGGACAAATCCTGGAGCGGCCTGATTTCTACCGGGGTCACTTACTCCTTCTGATAGTGCTTTATTACAGGGCATTTTGTGCATCAAAACAGGGCGTCTCGCCCTGTTTTGCATTATGGTGGTGCAATCATTTGCAGGAGGTAGCGATGGTAGAAAGGACCATTCGTTTTGGCGAGCATCCGGCGGTTCCCGTTATCGGGCAGGGGACCTGGTATATGGGTGAAAACCCGGCGCTGCGCGCGCAGGAGGCGGCTGCACTGCGCGCGGGCATCGATCTTGGCCTGACGGTTATCGATACGGCGGAAATGTATGCTGACGGCGGCGCTGAAGAGGTCGTCGGCGAGGCGATTCGCGGGCAACGCGATCGGGTGGTGCTGGTGTCTAAAGTCTATCCATGGAATGCCGGTGGACGCAAAATAGCCCGCGCATGCGAGGCCAGCCTGCGCCGCCTCAATACCGACTATCTGGATCTTTATCTGCTGCACTGGCGCGGAGATTATTCTCTACAGGAGACGGTTGCCGGCATGGAAGCGCTGGTTGCGCAGGGTAAAATTCGCCGCTGGGGCGTGTCGAATCTCGATGAGGATGATATGCAACAGCTCTGGCAGGTGGAGGGCGGCGAACGGTGCGCGACCAATCAGGTGCTCTATCATCTGGCTTCCCGCGGCATTGAGTATGACCTGCTGCCGTGGTGCCAGCAGCGGCGGCTGCCGGTAATGGCCTATTGTCCGCTGGCTCAGGCCGGTCGCCTGCGCAATGGACTTTTAAATCATACCGTTGTGAAAAATATTGCGCAGGAGCGGGGCGTGACCGCGGCGCAGATTCTGCTGGCGTGGGTGATTAGCCGCCGGGAGGTACTGGCGATCCCGAAAGCGTCGAGCATTGAGCATGTCGCGCAGAATGCCGCGGCGCTGGATATTGTGCTGAACGATGAGGAGCTTGCGCTTCTCGATAAAGCTTACCCGGCGCCGGCCAGAAAAACGCCGCTGGATATGGTGTAAAGCAAAGCCCAACTCTGCGATCGGCAAAATACGCGTACAATCAGTCGAGTAGGCCGGGCAAGGCGTAAGCCGCCGCCCGGCAGAACGATGTTAACCCGCGCGCCATCCTGCTTTGCGTTAGCGTTTCACCACGCGGAGGGTTTGCGCCAGGCGCGAAGGTTTCTCTTCGCTGGCCTTCTGGGTTTCGGTCACGCAGCAGGTTTCTACGCAGACGAAGGTTTTGTAGCCATCATCCGGCATGTCGCCCATGCTGACGGAAAGCGCCGGACCCGGGTTCCAGGCCACCACGTTGCTGTTGTGATGATGCGTAACGTCGATATTGCGGTTCAGCGCATCGTCGTGAATCACGCTGCAGGTTTCGGCATTCAGATACACGCGGTCGGTACGATCGGGAAAGGTCTCTGTGCCATTGCTCAAAACGCCTTCTTCCGCGTTTTTCACTTTATCAATATAACGCTCCCCCAGACCGCTGACCTTCACAGCCGCAATGTCGCCGACGTTGAAATAGGTGTGCAGGGCGGAAGTGGTTTCAAATTCGCCGTGCGCTTCCAGCTCAATTTCGCAGGTTTTGCCCAGCTTGAAACGCGCCAGCAGGGTGAACTCGTGCGGCCAGTACTGGCGGGTAGCCTCGCTGCTTTTCAGTTCAAAGGTCAGCACCGCGCCTTTGTCATCTTCATCGTGCCCTTTCAGAGCCCAGGGCAGATTGCGGGCGAAGCCGTGGGAGGGCAGACCCGGCTGCGCAGAAGGGCCGAACCACGGCCAGCAAATCGGCACGCCGCCGCGCAGGGCAACGCCGTTTTTAAACGGCGTATTGCCGCTGAGCCACAGGACTTCTTCTTCGCCCGCGGGCTTCCAGGAGAGCAGGTGAGCGCCCTGCAAAGCCACGGAGGCTTTCACCTGCGGATGGTCAACGACGATCAGCTCGAGGTCATCAAGCTGGCGGCGGGAAAGGACAGGGGTAAGTTGTTCGATAACCGGGAGGGCAAAAATTTTATTAATCATTACGCAATCCTTTATCTTCAGACAAAAAAAAGAGCGACCGAAGTCGCTCTTACAGATTACTGTCTCATCTCAACTTATTTGGAGATGTGAGCAATCAGGTCCAGAACCTTGTTGGAGTAACCAGTTTCGTTATCGTACCAGGAAACCAGTTTCACAAAGTTGTCGTTCAGAGCGATACCCGCTTTGGCGTCGAATACGGAAGTGCAGATTTCACCGTTGAAATCGGTGGATACAACGTCGTCTTCGGTGTAGCCCAGAACGCCTTTCATTGCGCCTTCAGAAGCAGCTTTGATTGCTTTCTTAATTTCTTCATAAGAAGCAGCTTTTTCCAGACGAACGGTCAGGTCAACAACGGATACGTTCGGAGTCGGAACGCGGAACGCCATACCGGTCAGTTTGCCATTCAGTTCTGGCAGGACTTTACCTACAGCTTTAGCAGCGCCGGTAGAGGACGGGATGATGTTCTGAGCTGCGCCGCGGCCGCCGCGCCAGTCTTTGTGAGACGGGCCATCAACGGTTTTCTGAGTTGCGGTGGTTGCGTGAACGGTAGTCATCAGACCTTCGATGATGCCGAAGTTGTCGTTGATAACTTTTGCCAGCGGAGCCAGGCAGTTGGTGGTGCAGGATGCGTTGGAAACGATGTCCTGGCCTTCGTATTTGTCAAAGTTAGCGCCTTTAACAAACATCGGGGTGTTGTCTTTGGACGGGCCAGTCAGTACGACTTTTTTCGCGCCAGCGGTGATGTGTTTACGAGCGGTTTCGTCGGTCAGGAAGATACCGGTTGCTTCAGCAACAACGTCAACACCCACTTCGTCCCACTTCAGGTTAGCCGGGTCACGCTCAGCGGTAACACGGATTTTTTTACCGTTAACGATCAGATGACCGTCTTTCACTTCAACGGTACCGTTGAAACGGCCGTGAGTGGAGTCATACTTCAGCATGTAAGCCATGTAGTCAGCGTCTAACAGGTCGTTGATTGCAACGATCTCGATGTCAGAACGTTCCTGAGCAGCACGGAAAACAATGCGACCGATACGGCCAAAACCGTTGATACCTACTTTGATAGTCATATATTCCACCAGCTATTTGTTAGTGAATAAAAGGTTGCCTGTAAAATTACAAAAACCTTACGCAGCGTCAAGCGGAATCGTGTCAATCATTGCGACAAATCAATCCAGAGCATGCCTTTGCGCGGTCGATTTATCCCACTTTCCCTTTGAGCCCAATTCCATATGGGGGCTGCGCCCGGAATTTTAAAGGTCATTGAAGATAAAAATGTGATATTCATCACAATTGTGTGGCTGCCTTTTGGCGTCGCCTAAGTTTAGAACAAAAGTGCACGCTTCATTGTTAATATTTTGTTAGAATTGACGTGAAAAGTTGTCCTTTCACAGCGAGAAGCAAGTCAATGTCGAATAAACCCTCTTCGGACGAGCTCAAAAAAAATTTGAGCGAGATGCAGTTTTACGTGACGCAGAATCACGGTACTGAGCCGCCGTTCACCGGGCGGTTGCTGCACAACAAACGCGATGGCGTCTACCACTGCCTGGTGTGCGATGCCGCGCTGTTTCACTCGCAAACCAAGTATGATTCCGGCTGCGGCTGGCCGAGCTTTTATGAGCCCGTCAGCGATGACGCAATTCGCTACCTTAATGATTACTCCCACGGTATGCAGCGCACGGAAATTCGCTGCGGAAACTGCGATGCTCACCTTGGGCACGTATTCCCGGATGGCCCTCAGCCCACCGGAGAACGTTTTTGCGTTAATTCGGCCTCGTTAAGCTTCACCAATGACGAAAACGGTGAGCAAATTAAGGGTTGAAAAAACGATTCAGCAAATTATTCCAAACGGGGATATCGGAAGATGGAAATCGATCGGATTATTGACGGTATGACGCCGGAAGTTTATCAGCGCCTGGCCACGGCGGTGGAGTTGGGTAAATGGCCGGACGGCGTGGCGTTGACTGACGAACAGAAAGAGAACTGCCTGCAGCTGGTGATGCTTTGGCAGGCGCGCTACAACGTTGACGCGCAGCATATGACCATCGATACCAACGGGCAGATGGTGATGAAAAGTAAACAGCAGCTGAAAGTTGACTTCGGCATTACGCCGCAGCCTATCGCGACCTTTAAATCCTGAGCCTGAAAAGGCCTGCGTCAGCCCGGCCAGGTGTGCGCCGGGCTTTGATGCGTCACAGCGTTATTTCTTGTTCATCATCGCCTTAAGATCGGCGAAGGGGTTATATTTCGCTTCGCCGACGCTTTTCTGCGCATCTTCGCCGGCGACCACCGTCGAGCCGTACAGATCGGCTTCGGTGTATTTTGAGTGCTCATGATCGTGACAGTACAGGCACAGCATCTCCCAGTTGCTACCATCTTCCGGGTTATTGGAGTGGTCGTGATCGATATGGTGCACCGTCAGCTCACGCAGGTTTGAATAGACAAACTCACGCGAGCAGCGTCCGCAGACCCAGGGGAAGAGCTTCAGCGCTTTTTCGCGGTAACCGACTTCCAGACGGGCGTAGTTTTTCGGGATATAAGCCATAATACCCATGCCTTCTGTTGCAAATGAAAAGCTGCGCCTGAGCTGGCGCAGCGGAATGCAGTTATCATAACCTATTGTGCATGCGCTGACACCGCGCAGTTCAGCGTTTGATCCCTAATGACTCGGCCAGCTGTTTCGCCAACTGGTTCTGGTCATCCGCGCCGTACTCCCAGAACATCGCGCCTGCCAGACCCTTGCTCTTGATATAGTCAGCCTTGATGGCCACCGAGCGCGGGTTCTCATAGGAAAGCGCAAAGAGGGCTTGACCGTCGGCGGACTGCACCGATAGCCACGGCACCTTCGCTTCATCATCCCAATGCTGAGTAAAGCGCTTCTGCGGATCGTTGATTAACTTCGCCACGATATCGTTATATTTCACATAGGTGTCTTTGGTCAGATCGACGCCCAGCGATTCGAACAGCTCAATCTGTTGAGCCGCAAAGTAGGGACGGGTGGCCGGGTTTTTCTGCGCGTCCGGCTGGCTCCAGTCAATACCCGGTTCGATGGCGCGTTTTGGTATCCGGCCATAGAAACCAATCCCCAGGTTCATCTGGCTCGGCTTTAGACCGGCGGCAAGGTAGTTGTTCACCACAAAGTCCGCGCTGTACTTATCTGCTTCAGCGACCGTCGGCCAGCGGGTCGAATCATACAGGTTGGAATTGAAGTACTGGGTGCCGTAGGCCAGGTCATAGGTCATCAGGTTGATGTAGTCGAGCGATGGCGCTATCGCTTTGACGTCAACCCAGCTTTTTGGGCTCTCCGCGTTTGCGCCTACGGCGATGGTCACCAGTTTTTTGTTCCCTACCGCCGCGCGCAGCTCTTTCAGCAGGGCGGTAAAATTATCGCGATCGGCCGGTTGGCTGGCGACCAGCCCCCACGCGCCGTTGACCGGATACTCCCAGTCGAGGTCGATGCCATCGAGGCCATATTTTTCAATAATCGCCAGCGCCGACTGGATAAACACCGCCCGGGTCTCTTTCGTCGCCGCTGCGCCGGAGAATCCGCGCGCCCCCCAGCCGCCGACGGAAAGCAACACTTTCAGGCTTGGGTTCTGCTGGCGCAAGCTGGGGATTTTCTGCAAATCCGCCTGTACTTTCGGCGACAGCCAAATCTGATGCAGCTTGCTCGGGTCTTTCAGGGCCGCGTTGGTTTCGTCTTTCTCGTCGTTATAGACCAGACCAAACGAGTAGTTGAGATGGGTGATCTGGCGTACGTCCAGTTTATCAATATCGCCGCCGGGACCGGCAGTGACGTCGCCGCCGCCGTTAAAGTAGCCGACGGACATCAGCGTGTTAGCGGAAACAACGCTCGCGCAGAGCAGGGGTAAAGCTGCCAGCAAAGGCAAAATTTTCATAGCAAATCCTCTTTGACTTAAAAGTGACTCGAAAAGCAAACACGCCACGTAAATGGCGTGGCGAAAAAACAGCCCGTGCAGGCTAGCATCTTCCGTCGCGCAAAAATGCGAAGCGGTTCACGGCTGCATTAGCGAAGCGGTCGCGTGACCACGCCATGTCTTCACTTCAATCACCTCCCTCGACGAATGTTGCCGTATTTGTGATCTGAGTTGTGAAATGCAGATCAATATCTGCGTTTTAAAGATTTGATATTGACCTCAAAGATTTTGTGGTTAAGTATTGCCTCCACTGAAGCAAAACCATTAAACAAAGGAAGACACAATGAAAGCACTGGCAAGATTTGGTAAGGCCTTTGGCGGCTATAAGATGATTGACGTACCGGAACCGGTGTGCGGCCCGGATGACGTGGTGATTGAAATCAAAGCCGCCGCCATCTGCGGCGCGGATATGAAACACTACAATGTCGACAGCGGTTCCGATCAATTTAACTCCATACGCGGCCATGAATTTGCCGGTGCCATTGTTCGGGTGGGTGACAAGGTCAAGGACTGGAAAGTCGGCCAGCGGGTAGTCTCGGATAATAGCGGGCACGTCTGCGGCGTTTGTCCGGCCTGCGAACAGGGCGATTTTCTGTGTTGTGCAGAAAAAGTGAATTTGGGTCTGGACAACAATACCTGGGGCGGCGGATTTTCAAAATACTGCCTGGTGCCGGGAGAGATCCTCAAAATCCATCGTCATGCGCTGTGGGAGATTCCGCCGGGCGTTGATTATGAAGACGCGGCGGTGCTGGATCCTATCTGTAATGCCTATAAGTCGCTCGCCCAGCAATCCAAATTTCTTCCCGGTCAGGACGTCGTGGTTTTCGGTACCGGTCCACTTGGGCTCTTTTCCGTACAGATGGCGCGCATTATGGGGGCCGTGAATATCGTCATGGTCGGGCTGGAAGAGGATGTCGCGGTACGTTTCCCTATTGCCAAAGCGCTCGGCGCGACGGCGGTAGTCAACGCTTCTACTGAGGATGTGGTCGCCCGCTGTCAGGCGATTTGCGGCAAAGATAATCTGGGGCTGGTTATCGAATGTTCCGGCGCCAATATCGCCCTCAAACAATCCATCGAAATGCTGCGTCCTAACGGTGAAGTGGTGCGCGTGGGCATGGGCTTCCAACCGCTGGACTTCTCCATCAACGATATCACCGCGTGGAACAAAAGCATCATCGGGCATATGGCCTATGACTCCACTTCCTGGCGTAACGCCATTCGCCTGCTCGCCAGCGGCGCGATCAAAGTCAAACCGATGATCACGCACCGTATTGGCCTGTCGCAATGGCGTGAAGGGTTTGACGCCATGGTCGATAAAACCGCGATCAAAGTCATTATGACTTACGACTTTGATGAATAACCCCTTTATGAAAGGAACGTTATCCGATGGAACAGATAGCAAAACCGCACTGCGGCGCCAGGCTGGATCGCCTGCCTGACTGCCGCTGGCACTCGGCAATGTTTGCCATGGTCGCTTTCGGGTTACTGGTCTGCTGGAGCAATGCCGTTGGCGGATTAATTCTCGCGCAGTTAAAGGTGCTCGGCTGGACCGATAATTCGACCACCGCCACGTTCTCCGCCATTACCACGGCGGGCATGTTTCTTGGCGCGCTCGGCGGCGGCATCATCGGCGATAAAATTGGGCGTAAAAACGCCTTCATTCTGTATGAAGCGATTCATATCGTTGCGATGGTCGTCGGGGCATTTTCCCCGAACATGACCTTCCTGATCGCCAGTCGTTTTGTTATGGGGGTCGGATTAGGCGCGCTGCTGGTCACCTTATTCGCCGGTTTTACCGAATATATGCCCGGCAGAAATCGCGGCACCTGGTCCAGCCGGGTCTCGTTTATCGGCAACTGGTCCTATCCGCTCTGTTCGCTGATCGCGATGGGATTAACACCGTTAATTAGTGCGGAATGGAACTGGCGCGTTCAACTGCTGATCCCCGCCGTGCTGTCGCTGATAGCCACCGTGATTGCCTGGCGCAGTTTTCCTGAATCGCCCCGCTGGCTGGAGTCTCGTGGACGCTATGCGGAAGCCGAAGAGGTGATGCGGGCTATCGAAGAACGGGTGATTCAGCAGACCGGCAAGCCGCTGCCGCCGGTAGTTATCGCCGATGACGGTAAACCGCCGCGCGCCGTGCCTTATTCAGCGTTATTAACAGGTGTATTACTGAAGCGGGTAATTTTAGGCTCCTTCGTGCTGATAGCCATGAATGTCGTCCAGTACACCTTAATTAACTGGCTGCCGACGATATTTATGACCCAGGGAATTAATCTGAAAGACTCGATTGTTTTAAATACCATGAGTATGTTCGGCGCGCCGTTCGGGATTTTTATCGCCATGCTGGTGATGGATAAAATTCCCAGAAAAACGATGGGCGTAGGCCTGTTAGTGTTAATTGCCGTACTGGGATATATCTATTCGCTGCAAACCAGCATGCTGCTGATTACCTTAATTGGCTTCTTCCTGATTACGTTTGTCTATATGTACGTGTGCTATGCCTCAGCGGTATATGTGCCGGAAATATGGCCGACCGAAGCGAAGCTTCGCGGATCGGGGCTTGCAAACGCGGTAGGGCGAATCAGCGGCATCGCCGCGCCTTATGCGGTGGCGATACTGCTTAACAGTTACGGCGTTACCGGGGTGTTTGTGCTGCTGGGGGCCGTCTCCATCATTGTCGCCATCGCTATTGCGACCATCGGAATTGAAACTAAAGGCGTCTCTGTCGAAAGCCTCGGTATTGATGCCGTTACCAGCAAATAATATTGACGGGAAATAATATGAAAAATGTAAAAGCAATATTAAAAACGCCGGGCACGATGAAAATTATTGCCGCCGATATCCCGGTGCCGAAAGAGCATGAAGTGCTGATAAAAATTGAATACGTCGGTATTTGCGGCTCAGACGTCCACGGTTTTGAATCGGGTCCCTTTATTCCCCCGAAAGATCCCAGTCAGGAAATTGGTCTGGGGCACGAATGCGCCGGTACGGTGGTGGCGGTGGGCAACCGCGTGAGCAAATTTAAACCCGGCGACCGGGTGAATATTGAGCCCGGCGTACCGTGCGGCCACTGCCGCTACTGCCTGGAGGGAAAATACAATATCTGTCCTGACGTTGATTTCATGGCCACGCAGCCAAATTATCGCGGCGCGTTAACCCACTACCTGTGCCATCCGGAGAGCTTCACCTATAAGCTGCCCGACAATATGGACACGATGGAAGGCGCGCTGGTGGAGCCTGCGGCGGTCGGCATGCATGCCGCGATGCTGGCGGACGTAAAGCCGGGCAAGAAAATCGTCATTCTTGGCGCAGGCTGTATTGGCTTAATGACTCTGCAGGCATGCCTTTGCCTGGGGGCAACCGATATTGCGGTGGTGGATGTGCTAGAAAAACGCCTTGCCATGGCCAGGAAGCTTGGCACCAACGTCGTTATCAACGGCGCGAAAGAGGACACCGTCGCGCGCTGCCAGCAGTTCTCCGGTGATATGGGGGCCGATATCGTATTCGAAACCGCCGGTTCGGCCGTCACCGTTAAGCAGGCTCCGTATCTGGTCATGCGCGGAGGGAAAATCATGATCGTCGGTACGGTTCCCGGGGATTCAGCGATCAATTTCCTCAAGATTAACCGTGAAGTGTCGATTCAGACCGTTTTCCGCTATGCCAACCGCTATCCGGTCACCATTGAAGCTATTTCCTCCGGGCGTTTCGATGTGAAGTCGATGGTGACGCATATTTACGATTTTGAGGATGTTCAGCGCGCGTTTGACGAATCCGTTAATAACAAACGTGAAATCATTAAAGGCGTTATTAAAGTTAACCATTAATTTATTGCAAAGGGAGAAACAACCATGCTGGCAGATATTAAATATTGGGAAAATGATGCCCGGAATAAACATTATGCGATTGCCCACTTTAACGTGTGGAATGCAGAAATGTTAATGGGGGTGATTGATGCGGCGGAAGAGGCTAAGTCGCCGGTGATTATCTCTTTCGGTACCGGATTTGTGGGCAATACCTCGTTTGAAGATTTTTCGCATATGATGGTTTCGATGGCGAAAAAGGCATCGGTACCGGTGATTGCTCACTGGGATCATGGCCGCAGCATGGAGATTATCCATAACGCCTGGGTCCACGGCATGAATTCGCTGATGCGCGACGCCTCGGCCTTTGACTTCGAAGAGAATATTCGCCTGACCAAAGAGGCGGTGGATTTCTTCCATCCGCTGGGTATTCCGGTTGAGGCGGAGCTGGGGCACGTGGGGAACGAAACGGTCTACGAAGAAGCGCTGGCCGACTATCACTATACCGATCCGGATCAGGCGGCGGAATTCGTCGAACGTACCGGCTGTGATTCACTGGCGGTGGCGATTGGCAACCAGCATGGTGTCTATACCTCAGAACCGAAACTGAATTTTGACGTGGTTAAGCGCGTGCGCGAGGCGGTGGCCGTTCCGCTGGTGCTGCACGGCGCGTCCGGCATTAGCGATGCGGATATCAAGAAGGCCATTTCATTAGGCATTGCGAAAATCAATATCCACACCGAACTGTGCCAGGCGGCGATGGCGGCGGTCCAGGAGAACCAGAATCAGCCGTTCCTGCACGTTGAGCGTGAAGTCCGCAATGCGGTAAAAGCCCGCGCGCTGGAGAAAATCAAACTGTTTGGCTCTGACGGGAAAGCGGAATGACACTATGGATAATATCGAGGTTATTTGTCTGGGGGCGGCCATCGTGGATATTCCCCTGCAGCCGGTGAGTAAAAATATCTTTGATGTCGACTCTTATCCATTAGAACGCATTGCGATGACCACTGGGGGGGATGCAATTAATGAGGCGACGATTATTTCTCGCCTTGGACATCGGACGGCATTAATCAGTCGAGTAGGGAATGACGCGGCGGGTCATTTTATTCTTGACCACTGTCGTCGAGAGAAGATTGATATTCTGAGCCTGAAGCAGGATGCCAATATAGATACCTCCATCAACGTAGGTTTAGTGACCGCTGATGGCGAACGTACTTTCGTCACTAATCGCAACGGCAGCCTGTGGCAGCTGAATATTAACGATGTCGATTTTAAGCGCTTCTCACAGGCAAGACTGCTGTCGCTGGCGAGTATTTTTAATAGTCCGCTGCTCGACGGCAAAGCGTTAACGGAGATTTTCACTCAGGCGCAAGCGTACGGGCTGATTATTTGTGCCGATATGATTAAGCCGCGGCTTAACGAAACCCTGGATGAAATTCGCCAGGCGCTGGGCTATGTCGATTATCTGTTTCCCAATTTTGCCGAGGCAAAACAGCTCACCGGGAAAGAGACGCTGGATGAGATTGCCGATAGTTTCCTGAACTGCGGCGTGAAAACGGTCGTCATTAAGACCGGCAAGAGGGGCTGTTTTATTAAGCGGGCCGATATGAAGATGGCGGTTCCGGCGGTTTCAGGGATTACCGCCATCGATACCATCGGCGCCGGGGATAATTTTGCCGCGGGATTTATCTCCGCGCTGCTTGAAGGCAAACCGCTGCGCGAATGCGCGCTGTTTGCAAACGCCACGGCGGCGATATCGGTCCTCAGCGTGGGCGCCACGACGGGCGTAAAAAACAGAAAGCTGGTTGAACAACTTCTTGATGAATACGAAGGGTAATAGCGACAGATGAAAATGATTCCTTTAGGCAGTACGGATATTAGGCTTTCCCGCATGGGATTAGGAACATGGGCCATCGGCGGCGGCCCGGCATGGAACGGTGATCTCGACCTGCGGATTTGCATCGACACCATTATTGAGGCGCATCGCTGCGGAATTAATCTGATTGATACCGCGCCGGGCTACAACTTCGGCAATAGCGAAGTGATTGTTGGTCAGGCGCTAAAGCAGCTGCCGCGCCGCGATATAGTGGTTGAGACCAAATGCGGCATCGTCTGGGAGCGGACGGGAAGCCTGTTTAATAAAGTGGGGGATCGCCAGCTGTATAAAAACCTGACGCCCGAGTCGATTCGCGAAGAGGTGGATGCCAGCCTGCAAAGGCTGGGTATCGACACCATTGATATCTATATGACCCACTGGCAGTCAGTCGAACCCTGCTTTACGCCAATTGCGGAGACCGTAGCGACGCTGAACGCGCTAAAGAAAGAGGGAAAGATCCGCGCTATCGGCGCAGCGAACGTCGATGCCGGACATATCAGGGAATATCTCAAACACGGCGAGCTGGATATCGTGCAGGCCAAATACAGCATCCTTGACCGGGCGCTGGAAGCCGAGCTGCTGCCGTTGTGCCAGCAGAACGGCATCGTGGTGCAGGTCTACTCGCCGCTCGAGCAGGGGCTGCTGTCCGGTACTATCACACGGGATTATGTTCCCGGCGGCGCGCGGGCCAACAAAGTCTGGTTCCAGCGGGAAAATATGCTGCGCGTGATTGATATGCTCGAGCAGTGGCAGCCGCTGTGCGAGAAATATCGCTGCGCCATCCCCGCCCTGGCGCTGGCGTGGATCCTAAAGCAAAGCGATTTAATCACCTTACTTAGCGGCGCTACGGCGCCCGAACAGGTGCGCGAGAATATCGACGCGCTGACCATCGCTCTGACGGATGATGATTCATTACTGATGAGACAAATGGCGCAAGCGCTGGAGACCCAATAAGCGCGGCGTGACTGACCTCTGTTTCTGTGTAAAAGAATATTGGAATCTGTGATTCGGACATGTTATTTTTAAAACAAACATGACCTGGCGGATACCAGGGGTTTATTATGACTTTGCAGGAAACAGAGGTGTTACCGTGGCGGCAAAAGACAGAATTCAGGCCATTAAGCAAATGGTGGCTAATGATAAGAAAGTAGCGGTTTCTAATTTAAGCGCAATTTTTCAGGTCACAGAGGAAACGATTCGCCGCGATCTGGAAAAGCTTGAAGATGAAGGTTTTTTGACTCGCACGTACGGCGGCGCAGTATTAAATACCAGCGCGTTGTCCGATAATGTTCATTTTTATAAACGCGCAAAGTCTCATTTTGAAGAGAAACAGGTCATTGCCCGTAACGCCTTGCCGTTTATTAAAAATAAGACCACTATGGCCGCTGATTCCAGCAGTACCGCGATGGAGTTATTAAAACTGCTGAAGGAAAGAAATGATCTCACGCTGCTGACCAATTCCGCGGAAGCCTTCCATGAACTGGCGCAGTCGGAAATAAACGTTGTTTCCACCGGCGGAGAGCTGAATAAAAATACGCTGTCGCTGCAGGGGCGGATCACCAAGGAAATTATCAGTCGTTATCATGTTGATATTATGGTGATGAGCTGCAAGGGTCTCGATATGCAAAGCGGGGCGCTGGACTCTAACGAAGCGGAAGCGGAAATCAAGAAAACCATGATCCGCCAGGCAACGGAAGTGGCGCTGCTGGTCGACCATTCAAAGTTCGATCGTAAAGCTTTCGTCCAGCTCGTGGATTTTAGTCATATTAATTACCTTATTACCAATAAGGCGCCGGGTGCACAGTGGATTGCATTCTGTAAAGAAAATAATATTCAACTCGTTTATTAACGTCACCGTTGGTCGTGTCGATATTGTTTTAGTTTGCACCTGGGTAATGCCATAAAAAATTAATGATGATGGATCGCGCGGCAAAATTAACTCTGCCGCGAACGCCATACTTAATAATTTTAGCTGAATTTGAGGCATCCAGATGGAACAATGTGACCCTATCGGCGCAAGATTAGATCGCTTACCCTTATCACGATTTCATTTTCGTATTTTCGGCATTATTAGTTTCAGCTTATTAATCACCGGTTTTCTCAGCTATTCCGGCAACATAGTATTGGCAAAATTAGTCAGTAACGGCTGGTCAAATAATTACCTGAATGCGACATTCACCTCAGCGCTGATGTTTGGCTACTTCATCGGATCGCTGACCGGCGGTTTTATGGGCGATTATCTTGGCCGTCGCAAAGCCTTTCGCGTGAATTTACTTATCGTTGGAATCTCTGCCTGTGCGGCGACATTTGTCCCCAACATGTACTGGCTTATCTTTTTCCGCTGTCTGATGGGCTGCGGAATGGGAGCGCTGATCATGGTGGGCTATGCCTCATTTACCGAATTTATTCCGCCCGCGGTGCGCGGAAAATGGTCCGCCCGGCTGTCGTTTGTCGGCAACTGGTCGCCCATGCTGTCGGCGGCCATCGGCGTCGTGGTGATCGCCTTTTTAAGCTGGCGGATGATGTTTCTGCTCGGCGGCGCGGCAATGCTGCTGGCATGGTATCTGTCGGGGAAATATTTTATTGAGTCGCCCCGCTGGCTCGCAGGCAAGGGGCAACGAAACGCCGCTGAAAAACATCTCCTGCAGGTGGAGTTGCAAATCGAGAAAGAGAAAAGCATCACCTTACCGCCCTGGCAGGGGGCTGGCCCGGCGGAGCCGTGCGCGGAGAGCGGTTCGTTCTGGCTACTTTTTAAAGGCCAGATGCTGCGGCGGACGCTGGTGGCGATCACGGTCCTTATCGCTATGAACATTTCGCTCTATACCATCACGGTGTGGATCCCAACGATTTTCGTCAACTCGGGGATCGACGTGACGAAATCTATCTTGATGACCGCGATTATTATGATTGGCGCGCCGGTGGGGATATTTATCGCCGCGCTGATTATCGATCGTTTTCCGCGCCGATTATTTGGCTCCTCACTGCTGATGATTATCGCACTGCTCGGTTACGTCTACTCTATTCAGACCGCGGAGTGGGCCATTCTAAGCTATGGTCTGGTGATGATCTTTTTCCTGTATATGTACGTCTGCTTTGCTTCCGCGGTGTATGTACCGGAGCTGTGGCCAACGCACCTCAGGCTACGCGGTTCGGGATTTGTTAACGCGATAGGAAGAATTGTCGCGGTATTTACCCCTTACGGCGTCGCGCTCCTGCTGACGCGCTACGGTTCGATTCGAGTTTTTATCGTCCTGGGCGTCATGCTGGTACTTTGCGCGCTGATTCTGTTTTGCTTTGGCATCGAAACGCGCAAAGTTTCGCTGGAAGAGATTTCAAGCCTTGGGTGATGCTTTTGCGGAGTCCCGGAGGCGATGCTGCGCGTCTGTCCAGGATACGAAACCGCGCGGACCTGTCGCCCGGGCAAGGCGTTTTATGCCGCCCAGGGAGGAAGACCGCACGGCGTCCTGTCGGCGGATTTTACACCTGGGTTTCTTCCCAGTCCGCCAACGTATACAGCGTTGCCCCCGCGGCGGCCATCTCCATAAACGCCAGATTGCTATCCTGCGGCTGAATATTCACCCCGCGGCAGCCGTCGGTAATCACGTTGACGGTATAGCCCAGATTGAGGGCGTCGAGCACGGTAAACTTGACGCAGTAGTCGGTGGCGAGCCCCAGCACCGTTAGCTCGTTAATGCCGCGCTCGCGCAGCCACGCATCGAGCCGCGTTTTCTGCCGGTGACCGTTATCGAAAAAGGCGCTGTAGCTGTCAATGGACGGATTTTCGCCTTTATGGAATACGGCGGCAATATCTTGCTGTTTGAGCAGCGGATGCAGCGCCGCGCCTTCGCTATTTTGCACGCAGTGATCCGGCCAGAACGTTTGCTTCAGGCCGTCAAGCTCGCCCTGGGTATAGGGCTCAACCTGATGCTGGCTGGCAAAGCTGCCGTGATTCGCCGGATGCCAGTCCTGGCTGGCAACCACCGTTTCGCCTCGTTGCAGGCTCCAGTCGATAAGCCGGTTGGCGACGTCCACCGTACTGTCGCCCTGCGGGACGGCAAGTGCGCCGCCGGCGCAAAAATCATTTTGTAAGTCGACCAGTAGCAGCGCGCGCTGGGTCATGTGCTTCTCCTTACTCATCGGGTGTCAGTTCGCCGCGCAGATTCTCCTGCATGGCGTGACGGATAGCCGCCACGTCCAGATCCTGGCTCAGCAAATAGTGTAGCTTGGTCAGCGTGGCTTCGACGGTCATGTCAAAACCGCTAATTACGCCAGCCTGCGCCAGCGCGTTACCGGTGGCGTAGCCGCCCATATTGACCTTGCCAGACATACACTGGGTCAAATTAACCACCACGATACCGCGCTGGCTGGCCTCGGTCAGGACCTGAATAAATTCGCCGTTCTGCGGCGCGTTGCCAACGCCATAGGAGCGCAGGATCAGCGCTTTGACCGGCTGGCGCAGGAAGTTGCGCACCACGTCGGCGGAAATGCCGGGATAAATCGTCACCACGCCAATCGGCTGCGGCGTAATGGGATGAACCACCAGTTCGCCGCTACCGTGCGGAGCGGGAGGCGTGCCGAGCCGGCGAATGTGGATGCCGGCTTCCAGCAGCGGCGCCAGGTTGGGCGAGGCGAAGGCGTTAAAGCCATCGGCATGGGCCTTCGTCGTGCGGTTGCCGCGGTAGAGGCGGTTATTGAAGAACAGCGACACTTCGTTAATCGGGTAGTTGGCGGCGACGTACAGCGCGTTGAGCAGGTTAATCTGGCCATCAGAGCGCAGCTCGGCGAGCGGAATTTGTGACCCTGTCACAATAACCGGTTTCCCCAGATTTTCCAGCATGAAGGAGAGCGCCGAGGCGGTAAACGCCATGGTATCCGTGCCGTGGAGGATCACGAAACCGTCGTACTGGTCATAATGATCGCGAATATCGTCGGCGATATGCTGCCAGTCTTCCGGCGTCATATCGGAAGAGTCCATCAACGGGGCGTATTCATGAATGGTGAAGTCCGGCATCTCTGGGCGGTGAAACTCGGGCATCAACGCCAGCTGGCGCTGTAAATGGCCGGAAACGGGGATATAGCCGTGTTCAGAACGCTGCATACCAATGGTGCCGCCGGTATAGGCAACGTAAATAGATTTCTTCTGCATAGCATCGCTTAGGTTAAACGTAGACAGGCGCAGTATAGAGGGGCGGAAGAAAAAATAAAGTAAATGCCGCCCCACGGGATGGGGCGGCAGAGGATTAACGAATATTGGCGCAGGTTAAGCAGAACGCGTAGCGGTTCTGCGGATCGTTGAATGCCGCCAGCTTATCGCTCTCGGTTTTCACCGCATTGGCCGCCGCGGCGACCGGTGCGGGCAGATACGCCTGTACCGCTGCCGGCAGCGCCGCGCGAACGGAACCCGTCAGGCTATCGACGACCATCGAGAAGAAAGTCGGCTCTTCCTGATAGTAGTTGATATGCCACTGTTTCAGCTTCGCCAGCTCGGCGGCTTTTGCCACCGCGTCGTCAAAGTCGCCAAGGCTGTCGACCAGGCCGTTCGCTTTCGCATCTTCACCGGTCCAGACGTGGCCCTGAGCGATTTGGTCGACTTTCTCCGGCGTGCTCTTACGCGCGTTCGCCACCAGGGTGATAAAGCGCTTGTAGCCGTTTTCGATGCTGAGCTGCATCAGCTGCTGCACTTCCGGCGGTAGTGCTTTGGTGGTGGAGACATCGGCCAGCGGCGAGGTGGCCACGCCGTCGGTATGGACGCCAATCGAGCCGAGGGTATTTTCGACGGTATTGATCACCCCAAAGATACCGATAGAGCCGGTAAGGGTGCTGGGGTTCGCGACGATATAATCCGCCGGGGTGGAGATCCAGTAACCGCCGGAGGCCGCCATGCCGCCCATTGATACCACAACCGGTTTTCCGGCCGCTTTCGCTGCCGCCAGCTCTTCGCGAATCATTTCTGAGGCGCTGACGCTGCCGCCCGGGCTGTTTACCCGCAGCACGATCGCTTTCACTTTCGGATCGAGGCGCGCGTCGCGGATCTGCGCGGCGGTGGTGTCGCCGCCGACGTTACCCGGCGTTTCTTCGCCATCCATAATCGCGCCGTTAGCAAAGATAACCGCAATCGCGGAACCCTGGTCGGCAGGCGTTTTGACGCTGTAATCGTAATAGCTGATCGCGCTGTAGTTGTTATCCGCTTTACTCCAGCCAAACTGCTTAGTCAGCGCTTTCTCGACCTCGGTGGAGGTGCCCAGCTCGTCAACCAGCTTGTTATCCAGCGCGTATTTAGCCGTGTCGCCATCGACTTTACGCAGGCCGTCAATCACGCCCTGAGCGCCGGGGAACAGCTGCTGTGCGGTGATCTGGCGGTTGGCGGCAATGGTGTTGAGGTAGTTTTGCCACAGCTCGCCGATCCAGCGGCTATCCGCTTCGCGCGCCGCCGGGGACATATCGTCGCGGATAAACGGTTCTACCGCTGACTTATAGGTGCCGACGCGGAACACATGGGTCGATACCTTGAGCTTGTCGAGCAGCGATTTATAGTACAGGCCGTTGGTCGCGAAGCCGTGCAGGTCTACTTCGCCCTGCGGCGAAAGCCAGATCTTATTGGCGAAGCTGGCGAGATAGTACTGACCCTGGCTGTAGCTGCTGCCGATGGCATATACCGGCTTGCCGCTATCGCGGAATTCGCGCAGCGCTTTACCGATATACTGCATCGATGGCTGATCGCCGCCGGCAAAGTTCTTCAGATCCAGCACGATACCGGTGATATTGCGGTCGTCTTTCGCCTGGCGAATGGTCTGCACAATATCGAACAGCGAGTTTTCCTGCAGGCGATCGGAGCTGGCGCCAAACAGCTGGCGGCCAATTACGCCAAGCTTGCTGCTGGCCGAGGGTTTATCGACCACCACGCCGGTGATATCCAGCAGCAGCGCGCCGCGGGTACTGTGCTCTGTCGTTGTGCTGCTGAACTGGGCCCAGATGCCGACGCAGGCCAGCACCAGCACCAGGAAAACCACGTTCAGTGCGAGCTGGCGAATGAAATTGAGCACGCGCCATGTCCATTTAAAAAATCCGGCGAGCAGTCGCCAAAGAGTTCGCATGTATTCTCCCTAACCATAATCAAAAATGGGCGAGCCGCAGGGGCCGCCGCGTCTGGCTATCCTAATGAGAGTGCCGTCGGTTGTCAGCAGGAATCACCCGTTGGGCTGTAACAAAATCCTTGCTCATGTTAATTTTGTGAAAAATCACATCACAGGAGTTATACAGATGGATGCTCTCGAACTACTGGTTAATCGCCGCAGCGCTTCACGTCTGACCGACCCGGCGCCGGCGGGCGAACAGCTGGAAAACATCCTGCGCGCCGGCCTGCGCGCGCCGGACCACGGGACGCTACAGCCGTGGCGCTTCTTCATTATCGCTGATGAAGGGCGCGAGCGCTTCAGCCAACTGCTGGAAAAAGGCGCGGTGGCGGCAGGCGGAGATGAAAAAGCGATTGAAAAAGCCCGCAGCGCGCCGTTTCGCGCGCCGCTGATCATTGCGGTGGTGGCGCGCTGTGAAGAACATCCGAAAGTACCCAAATGGGAACAGGAGATGTCGGCAGGCTGCGCGGTGATGGCCATGCAGATGGCGGCCGTGGCGCAGGGGTATAACGGCATCTGGCGCAGCGGCGCGTTAACCGAAAGCCCGGTTGTACGCGAAGGGTTTGCCTGCCGCGAGCAGGATAAAATCGTGGGATTTCTCTATCTGGGGACCCCGCAGCTCAAAGCTTCAACAACGATCGCTTTGCCGGATACCGCGCCGTTCGTGACGCGCTTCTGAGTTCGTTCTTTATGCCGGGCGGGCCCGGCTCACCGCCGCCTCGGGTTGTAGCCCGGCTAAGCGCAGCGCGAGCCGGCTGGAAGTAGTGCCAGCGTATCAGACTCGACGCCTTTCCCGGAGGCGGTGCTGGCGCGCCTGTCCGGGCTTGTATGATTAACCCGTCAGAAAGAACCGGCCAGTTCTCTCTGATGGCGGTCCGGATGCCGTGTCCGGGCTTAGGCTTTCGCGCCTGTTCCGTAGATCCTTTGCACCGGACCGCCGTTCTTTCTCATGTGATAAACCGGACAGTATCATGGACCGGCTTTCACCGGTAACCCGTATTCGCAAGGTTGGTTTCACTATGGAAAATGAACTCCACTTCATCGGTATTGATGTCGCCAAAGCTAAACTGGATGTCGATATTCTTCGCCCTGATGGCCGGCATCGTTGTAAAAAATTTGACAATACCCTCTCCGGGCACGAAGCGCTGGTCCGCTGGCTTCGCGGCCATGATGTGAACCGTGCCCATGTCTGCATGGAATCCACCAGCACCTACATGGAAGACGCGGCCGCGCATCTGAGTGATGCCGGGTATACCGTGTCCGTCATCAACCCCGCCCTCAGTAAAGCTTTCGCACAGAGTGAGGGGTTGCGCAGTAAAACCGACAAAGTGGACGCCCGTATGCTGGCTCACTTCTGCCGGGAAAAACGCCCGCCAGCCTGGGAGGCCCCCCATCCGACAGAGCGGGCACTGAAAGCCCTGGTGTTACGCCATCAGGCGCTGACAGAGATGCAGACACAGGAGAAAAACCGGCGGGAAACCGCGCCGGAAGTTCAGCTGACCAGCATTGATATCCTGCTGGGGTGTCTGAGCGCGGAGCTGGCGCGTATCGAAAAACAGATAAAAGACCTGACGGATAATGACCCGGATATGAAACAACGGCGGAAGCTGCTGAACAGTATCCCGGGCATCGGAGAGAAAACGGCGGCGGTTCTGCTGGCGTATACGGGCCTGAAGCTGAAGTTCGGTACAGGGCGGCAGTTCGCGGCGTATGCAGGACTGACGCCGGTGCAGCATGAGTCAGGCAGCAGCGTGATGCGGGCGAGCCGGATGAGCAAAGCGGGACCGGTTCATCTGCGCAAAGCGCTATACATGCCAGCGTTATCGGCGCTGTACCATACGGCGTGGGGAAAAGCGTTCAGGAAAAGGCTGGAAGGGAATGGTAAGCGTGCGAAAGTCATCATAGGGGCGATGATGCGAAAGCTGGCGCAGGTGGCGTACGGTGTACTGAAGTCAGGAAAGGCGTTCGATGCGTCACAGCATGAGCTGTTGATAGCGTAAGAAAGCGTGCCGGATGAAACGACAGCGCGGGATGTCGCTGTCGTTTGTTGTGCCTGTCATCCGGGAGCCGGAGAAGATGACAGTGGTGAAAAGAGTTGCAGGCGTTCACAGTATCTACCAAACCGCGGACGACGTTACTTCTGTCGTTTCGCGAATTCGTCTTTCGCTTTCTGCAGCTGCTGCTGGAAGGCCGGATTGGTATGCAGCGTGGCAACCACTGCCGAACCGACGATACGCGCCGCGTCGACGTCGCTCTGCCAGTGATAGCCGCAGATCACCCGGCTTTCGCCCAGCTCAAAGCCGCGCTTAAGGATTTCGTTTTGCCGCTGGGGATTAATCTCAGCCAGCACCAGCGCGGTGGCCCAGCCGATAGAGGTGTGGCCGGAAGGGTAGGAGCCGTTTTTCGATAGCGTATCCTGTTCCTTGGTGTTACAGGTGGCGACGCCATAAAACGCAAAGGGGCGAATGCGCATGTATTTCTCCTTCGCCCCACGCGTCGCCAGGTCGCCGGCATCTTCAATCATGTTGGTGAGCAGCTTGTGCAGCTCCGGCGCATCTTTGGCGGTAATAGGCGAGCCGAAGGCACCGGAGAAGGCGTTGGCGACGCCGCCGCCGCTCAGGTTTGCGTCTTCCGCCGCCAGTTTGCCGCGCTCGGTGCCGCGCAGCAGGCGTCCTTTCTCATACATTGCCTGATCGTTTAAAAACGCGATACTGCCCACCTCCGGCGGCGGCGGTAGCAGCGCGAGGCTGTCGATAGCCTGCGCATTGGTCAGATAGTAGAGATCGGGCTTGGTGGTGACGTCGTTACCGGCGGGAACCAGGGCGAAAGCGTTGATGGAGAAGAAACTGGCCAGGCAAACGGCGAGAACACGCTTTTTCATTAAAATTTCCTTACGTTGTTATATGTCCAGAGAAAACAGAATTTATGCTTGTCATATTTCTGTCATTTTTTAGTAAAGGGTAAAATCACGTTGAAAAAGCGGGCCCGCATCGCAAAATCGGTTTTTTGTCTGCTTAATGAGCAACCATACGCGATTTCGGACTGTCGCACTTACCACTCCGCCGTTTGGGCGCTACCATAGCGGGATTGCAATGACAGGAGATGTCCATGAGCGAGCAAACCATTCGTTTAACGCAATACAGCCACGGAGCCGGTTGCGGGTGTAAAATTTCCCCTAAAGTGCTGGAAACTATCCTGCAAAGCGACCAGGCCAAATTTATCGACCCAAATCTGCTGGTGGGCAACGAAACCAGCGATGATGCCGCCGTCTACGATCTCGGCAACGGTACGTCGATCGTCAGCACCACCGACTTTTTTATGCCGATCGTCGACAATCCGTTCGACTTTGGGCGCATCGCGGCGACCAACGCCATCAGCGATATTTTCGCCATGGGCGGTAAGCCGATTATGGCGATCGCTATTCTCGGCTGGCCCATCAATACCCTGGCGCCGGAAATTGCCCGTCAGGTGGTTGAGGGCGGTCGTTTTGCCTGCCAGCAGGCGGGGATCGCGCTGGCCGGGGGCCACTCGATTGATGCGCCTGAACCCATCTTCGGTCTTGCGGTGACCGGCGTGGTTCCGACCGAGCGGGTGAAGAAAAACAGCACCGCGCAGGCCGGCTGCAAGCTGTATCTCACTAAACCGCTGGGTATTGGCGTGCTGACCACCGCGGAGAAAAAGTCGCTGCTGAAGCCAGAGCACCAGGGGCTGGCGACGGAAACCATGTGCCAGATGAACCTCGTTGGCTCGGCATTTGCCCATATCGACGGCGTGAAGGCGATGACCGATGTGACCGGCTTCGGGCTGCTGGGCCATCTCAGCGAAGTGTGCCGCGGCGCGGGCGTACAGGCGCAGCTTACCTATGCGGATATCCCGAAACTGCCCGGCGTGGAAGCCTACATCGCGGCGGGCGCGGTGCCGGGCGGTACCGGGCGTAATTTCGCCAGCTACGGTCATCTGATGGGCGATATGCCGCCAGAGTGGCGCGATCTGCTGTGCGATCCGCAAACCTCCGGCGGTCTGCTGCTGGCGGTAGCGCCGGAAGCCGAGGCTGAGGTGCAGGCAGCCGCCGCTGAGTTTGGTATCACGCTTAGCGCTATCGGCGAGCTGGTAACCGCCCGCGGCGGACGCCCCATGATTGAGATCCGTTGATTTCATGCGGCTGTTTATTGCAGAAAAACCGAGTCTCGGCCGCGCCATCGCCGAGGTGCTGCCAAAACCGCATCGCAAAGGTGACGGCTATATTGAGTGCGGTAACGGGCAGGTGGTCACCTGGTGCATCGGCCACCTGCTGGAGCAGGCCCAGCCCGATGTCTATGATGCGCGCTATGCGCGCTGGAACCTGCTCGACCTGCCGATCGTGCCGGAAAAGTGGCAGCTCCAGCCTAAGCCATCGGTGACCAAACAGCTTAACGTGATTAAGCGTCTGCTCGGCGATGCGCAGGAAGTCATTCATGCCGGTGACCCGGACAGAGAGGGTCAACTGCTGGTGGATGAGGTACTTGACTATCTGCAGCTGGCGCCGGAAAAGCGTCAGCAGGTGCAGCGCTGTCTGATCAACGATCTTAACCCGCAGGCGGTGGAGCGGGCGATTAACCGCCTGCGCGCCAACAGCGAATTTGTACCCCTGTGCGTCTCGGCGCTGGCCCGCGCCCGCGCCGACTGGTTGTACGGGATCAATATGACCCGCGCGTACACCATCCTTGGCCGTAACGCCGGTTATCAAGGGGTGCTATCGGTCGGACGCGTGCAAACGCCGGTGCTGGGGCTGGTGGTACGCCGCGATGAAGAGATTGAAAACTTCGTCGCTAAAGATTTCTTCGACGTAAAGGCGCATATCGTTACCCCCAAGGATGAACGTTTTGTCGCCACCTGGGTGCCCAGCGAGGCCTGTGAACCGTATCAGGATGAAGAGGGACGGTTGCTGCATCGCTCGCTTGCCGAGCACGTCGTCAAGCGCATTGAGGGCCAGCCGGCGACGGTCACCGCTTATAACGATAAGCGGGACTCTGAGCCAGCGCCGCTGCCGTTCTCCCTCTCGGCGCTGCAGATTGAAGCCGCGAAGCGCTTCGGCTTTAGCGCGCAGAACGTGCTGGATATCTGCCAGAAGCTGTATGAAACCCATAAACTGATTACCTATCCGCGTTCGGATAGCCGCTACCTGCCGGAAGAGCATTTTGCCGGGCGCCATGCGGTGCTGAACGCCATCAGCGTGCACGCGGCGGATCTGCTGCCGCAGCCGGTGGTGGATCCGGAGATCCGCAACCGCTGCTGGGACGATAAAAAGGTTGATGCCCACCACGCGATTATTCCGACCGCCCGCAGCTCGCAGGTGAAGCTCAGTGACAACGAAGAGAAGGTTTACGGCCTGATTGCCCGCCAGTATCTGATGCAGTTCTGCCCGGATGCGGTGTTCCGCAAATGTCAGATCGATCTCGACATCGCCAACGGCAAGTTCGTTGCCAAAGCGCGTTTTCTGGCGGAAGCGGGCTGGCGAACCCTGCTGGGCAATAAAGAGCGCGACGAAGAGAACGACGGCATGCCGCTGCCGGTGGTGGCAAAAGATGACGAGCTGCTGTGCGAAAAAGGCGAAGTGGTGGAGCGGCAGACCCAGCCGCCGCGTCACTTTACCGACGCCACGCTGCTGTCGGCGATGACCGGCATCGCCCGCTTTGTGCAGGATAAAGACCTGAAGAAGATCCTGCGCGCAACGGACGGCCTCGGTACGGAGGCGACCCGCGCCGGCATTATCGAACTGTTGTTCAAGCGCGGCTTCTTAACCAAGAAAGGGCGCTATATCCACTCAACCGACGCCGGGAAGGCGCTGTTCCATTCGCTGCCTGAAATGGCGACGCGCCCGGATATGACCGCCCACTGGGAGTCGATTCTGACGCAAATCAGCGAGAAGCAGTGCCGCTATCAGGACTTTATGCAGCCGCTGGTCGGTACCCTGTTCCAGCTTATCGACCAGGCCAGGAGCACGCCGGTACGCCGCTTCCGCGGAATTGTGGCGCCGGGCGACGGCAAGAAAAGCTTTAGTAAGGGGAAAGGCCGAGCCAAAGCGAAAGATAAAAAATCCGCCTCCGGCCCCGCGGCGGAAAGCCCGCAATAAAAAACCCCGGGAAACCGGGGTTTATCTCGATATCATCCGAACTTGCGCCGGGTTCGAAGAAATATCCGTCTTAAATCACGCCCTGCGCCAGCATCGCGTCGGCGACCTTCACGAAACCGGCGATGTTCGCGCCGCGTACGTAGTTGGTCTGCTTCGCTTCGCCGCCGTACTCAACGCAGGCGTGGTGGATATCCAGCATGATGTGGTGCAGACGAGCGTCCACTTTCTCCGCTTTCCAGCCCATGCGCGCGGCGTTCTGCGCCATTTCCAGGCCCGAGGTGGCTACGCCGCCGGCGTTCGCCGCTTTACCCGGCGCAAAAAGCACGCCCGCTTCGAGGAACAGATCGGTCGCTGCGATAGTGGTTGGCATATTGGCGCCTTCGGCGACGGCCTTCACGCCGTTGGCGATCAGCTGACGGGCAGCGTCGACGTCCAGCTCGTTTTGCGTGGCGCACGGCAGCGCGATATCCACCGGCACGGACCACGGCTGTTTGCCTTCAAGATAGGTCAGGCCGAACTCGCGCGCGTAATCCGCCACGCGGCCGTGGCTGCGCTCTTTAATGTCGATCAGGCGCGCCAGTTTTTCTTTGGTGAAGCCGGCTTCGTCAACCACGGTACCGTTGGAGTCGGAAGCCGTAATCACCCGCGCGCCGAGCTCCATGGCTTTTTCAATCGCGTACTGCGCCACGTTGCCCGAGCCGGACACCGCGACGCGAGCCCCTTCAAAGCCTAAACCGTGGCGCTTAAGCATCGCTTCGGTGAAGTAAATCAGACCGTAACCGGTGGCTTCCGGACGAATCAGGCTGCCGCCGAAGGAGAGGCCTTTACCGGTGAATACGCAGGCGCTGTTGTTGGAGAGCTTACGCATCATCCCGGCCATAAAGCCCACTTCACGCCCGCCTACGCCGATATCACCGGCCGGCACGTCGGTATCCGGGCCGAGGTGGCGATACAGTTCGGTCATCAGCGCCTGGCAGAAACGCATCACTTCGCCATCGCTTTTGCCTTTAGGATCGAAGTCGCTGCCGCCTTTACCGCCGCCCATTGGCAGGGTGGTCAGAGCGTTTTTGAAGGTTTGTTCAAAACCGAGGAATTTCAGAATCGACAGGTTTACGGAGGGGTGGAAACGCATACCGCCCTTATAAGGGCCGATGGCGGAGTTGAACTGCACGCGCCAGGCGCGGTTAACCTGAACCTGATTGCGGTCATCAACCCAAACGACGCGGAACTGGATGGCACGCTCCGGTTCAACCAGACGTTCCAGCAAATTCATCTGACGATAGCGCGGATTTTCCTCAAGAAATGGCCACAGGGTGGTCATCACCTCGCGGACCGCCTGAGCAAATTCAGTTTGATTTGGATCGCGCTGTTGAACGCGGGCGAGAAAACCTTCCAGAGTGCACGTCTGATCCATAGATATAAGTTCCCCTTATGGTTGTGGTTGCGTCTATTTATTATGATTCGGCCCTTGAAAAAGCCGATTTTCCGACTATACCATCGGAAATCGTTAGTTAAGCAAGGAAAAATTGTTCAGAAAGCAAAATTTATAATCAGGCGGTGCTCATAATCAAAAGCGATGACTGCCGCCAGACAAAATTAGCGGGAAGGGAGAGCGGCGCGCCGGGCGATAAAGGCTTCGAGCAGGGGAATATCGGCTGGCGCAAGGTTGAAGGTAAACGCCTCCTGGGGTGAACACCAGCGCAGCTGGCTGTGGTAGCGGGCGATGGGTTCGCCGTGAAAATGTGGAACCCACCAGGCGTGAAGATGAATCAGGCGGGCGGACACTTCGCGCAGGTGGCTGGCGATGTAGCATTCCGGCCGGGCGTCGATCGCCAGCTCCTCCTGCAGCTCACGCGCCAGCGCCTGGGCCTGGGTTTCGCCAGGTTCGACTTTTCCGCCGGCAAACTCCCACATTCCCGGCTGATCCGCGTGGGGCGGCCGCTGCGCCAGCAGAATGTGCCCATCGCGTTCGATAATGGCGGCAACAACATCAAGGTTTTTTGGCATGTGAATCATCGTTCTGTACGGGATAATGGCCTATTATCACCGTCCTTGTCCCCATCAAACAACCCTGAATCCGCTGGAGAGACTTTGTGCTTGACCGTCATTTGCATCCTCGTCTAAAACCTGTCCTCAACGCCGCCGCCGCCCTGCTGGATCGTCCGGCTATTTCCCCCGACGGCCTGACGCTATTTGGCTTTGCGATTGGCGTGCTGGCGCTGCCGTTTTTAGCCCTGGGCTGGTATCAGGCGGCCCTGGCGGCGATTGTGCTCAATCGCCTGCTGGACGGCTTAGACGGCGCGCTGGCCCGGCGACGCGGATTGACCGATGCGGGCGGTTTTCTCGATATTTCGCTCGATTTCCTGTTTTACGCCCTGGTGCCGTTTGGTTTTATTCTAGCCGATCCGGCCCACAACGCGCTGGCGGGCGGTTGGCTGCTGTTCGCTTTTATCGGCACCGGCAGCAGCTTTCTTGCCTTTGCCGTGCTGGCGGCAAAGCATCAGATCGATAACCCGGGCTACGCCCACAAATCGTTTTATTACCTTGGCGGGCTGACGGAAGGGACGGAAACTATCGCGCTGTTTGTGCTGAGCTGTCTGTTCCCGGCGTGCTTTGCGTGGCTGGCGTGGATGTTTGGCGCGCTGTGCTGGCTGACGACCTTTACACGGGTGTGGAGCGGATACCTGACCCTGAAGCAGGTCAGAGATTGATGAGCCGGTTTTTCCCGGCTCGCGCTGCGCTTAGCCGGGCTACGGGGTCACAGCCGTCTGCGGAACGCGGTAGCCCGCGCGCCGCCTCCGGGAAACGCGCCGGGCCTGATGCTTCCACGTAGCGCATGTTGCCAATTAGCGAATTACTTGCTGCTCTCCGGGCCGCGTTCTCCACGAGAGACCGGGTTTTTCGGGTTGCTGCTCCACTCGTACCAGCCGCCGTCGTAGACCGAGACGTTGTTCCAGCCCATCGCCCGGGCGTACATAAAGGTTTCTGAAGCGCGCCAGCCGGTACCGCAGTAGAAAGCGACCTGCTGGCTCGGCAGAATATTCCATGATTTCCACATCGTGGCGATATCATCTGCGCTGCGCATGGTGCCGTCCGGATTATGGAAATCTTCCATATGGGTGGAGTCGCTTCCGGCATGGCCCCAGCGGGCGCCGGCAATTTCCCCCATCGGCTTGATATAGCTGTAGCCGCTGGTGGTGCCGATAAACTCCGGCCAGGAACGAATGCTCACCAGCGAGGCGTCCTGACGGTGCAGCAGGGCGCGAGCCTGCTCGGTATTGAGCATCAGCTGCGGCTGGCCCGGGATCGCCGCGCCGAACTCCGGCTCGGGTTTTTGCTTCGGCGGCGTTCCGCGCTCGACCGGCAGTCCGGCGTCGGACCAGGTTTTCCAGCCGCCGTCGAGCAGGCGCACATCCTTCACTCCGGCGTAAAGCATGATCTGCGCCACGCGGGCGGCGGCATACACGTCGCGACCGTACAAAATCACCGTGGTATCGTGGCGAATACCGTGTTTTGCCAGCATCGCTTTAAGCTGCGCGTCGGAGACTTTATTCCACAGCGGCTCGCTCTCCACCTCGTTGGTATCGATATACCCGGCGCCCGGAATATGGCTCAGCAGATACAGCTTCGGCGCGCCCCAGGCGGCTTCAAACACTTTCCATTTCCCGGCAGGGGCGGCGGCCACCGCTTTACCTTGCTGAAGATCGTGCAACCACTGCGGATACACCAACTGCTCAAAATGCGGCAGCTTCTGCAGGCGCTCCGCCTGGCTCAGGGCATCGCCAAGCGAGCTGAGATGAGTGAAACCTGCGGCCTTAAGGCGCGCCGCGACTTTCGCGTTGTCGTCGGCGTCGCCGTACAGCGCAATCGGCGTTGAGGCCTGCAGATTGTGCAGCTTAGCCCAGGCGCCCAGCTGTTCGTCGGTCATCGCGCCAAGCCAGCCGGCGGCGAGGTTGAGCGCCTGCGGTTCATGGCCCTGAGGGCCGTTGGCGCCTTGCGGCCAACCGTTATAGAAAGCGCTAAGACGCGTATCAATGGCGACGCCGTTGTGCTGTTGCAGCGTGGAGAGCGTTAGCGTCGGCATGGCGTCAGCGGCGGAGGTGGCAGCGGCAGCAAGCCCCATCAGCAGGGCGAGTGCGGTCAGTTGAGAAACACGTTTCATCGAAATGCCCGGCAGTAGAAAATTGAGCGGCAATTCTCCGCGTTATTAGCGGATAATTCTTTGCGATAGCGCAGGCTTTCATTGCCAGAGCCTCATATGCAAGCAGCGTCCTCCGACGGGCGTATCCTGGTCATCATGCGTGACCAGCACCGCGGGGATCGCCTGCCGCGCCAGTTCGTTGAACACCCAGCGGCGAAAATCGGCGCGCAGCGCCACGTCGAGACGATTAAACGGCTCATCCAGCAGCAGCGCCCGCGGCCGGGCCAGCAGGGCGCGCAGCAGGCTGACCCGCGCCCGCTGGCCGCCGGAAAGGGTTGCCGGATCTCGCCTGTAGAACCCCGCTAACCCGGCACGCTCCAGCGCCTGTTCTACCCGGGGTTTACGCTGGGAACGCTGGACGTCAGCGGGCAGCGCCAGCAGCAGATTTTGCCCGACGCTGAAGTGGTCGAACAGCAGCGCGTCCTGCAACAGAATGCCGATACGCCGCCGCTCGGTGGGTAAACTGTCGCAGCGCTGGTTATCCAGCCACAGCTCGCCGGCGGCGCAGAAACTCTCTTCCAGCGCACCGACCATCCAGGAGAAGAGCGTTGATTTGCCGCTACCGGATGACCCCATCAGGGTCAGGACCTCGCCGGGAGCAACGGAAAAATCGACGTTGCGCAGCAGCGGCTCTCCGTTGAGGCGCAGGGTGAGTTTTTTGACGATCAACATTAGCGTAATCCTTGTCGATAGCGGCCGATCAGCCAGGCCAGCAGCGCGGTGGCGGCAAAAAACAGCGCCGGTAACAGCAGCTGCCACAGCGCCTGCGCGGCGAGGGTGGAGGTATCGCCGCCGCTGCTCAGCGCCACCGCTTCGCTGGTCAGGGTCGCAACCCGTCCGCCTCCCAGCCATAACGTCGGCAGATATTGTGCGATGCTTACCGAAAAGCCCACCGCCAGCGCCGTCAGCAGCGGACGGGTCAGGGCAGGTAAGGTGACCAGCCAGAAGATGCGGCCTCGTTGCCAGCCGAGGGTGCGGGCGACCAGCTCCGCGCGCGGATCGCGAGCGCGCCACGCGGGACGCAGAATAAACAGCATCCACGGTACGACCCACAGCAGATGCCCCCATAAAACGGTGAGCCGCTCGCCGTCCAGCCACGTATACAGCGCCAGCTGATATTGGCCGTCCACCAGCGGCAGCGCCGGTAAAATCAGCGGCAGCCAGATCCATTCGCCGAAGCGGGAGGGGCCCAGCGCCAGCCATAGCAGACAGATGACCGCGCCGATCGCTGCTGAGCATAGCCCAAGCCACAGGCTGTTGCCGACGCTATCGTGGACCGGCTGGCTATTCTGCGCCGCCGCGGCAAGCAGCAGGGCGCAGGCCACCCCGCACAGCGGCAGAAGAAGGGCGAAGCTTTTCCCGGCGAGCGCCCGCGGCTGCGGGCGACGGATCCCCTCAACCGGCGGGATCCGTCGTCGCCAGAGACGCCAGACTCCCCATGCCGCCAGCGCCATCATGGCGAGGGCCAGCAGCAGTATCAGACTGGCGAGGGCGCCTTTCGCCTGCTGGCGCTCATCGCCCTGGCTTAACCATTGCCAGGCCAGCACCGCCAGGGTCGGCGGGTTGCCGGGCCCGATCACCAGCGCGACGTCGACCGCCGAAAGGCTCCAGGCGGCAGTCGCCAGCAGCACTACCGACAGCGCCGGAAGCAGGGTGGGTAACACCAACCACGTCAGGCACTGCCAGCGTCCGTAGCCGAGGCTTTTTAATACCGTTGCCTGTTCGGCCAGGCGTTTTTCACCCAGCAGACCGTAAACCACCCACAGCAGGAACGCGCTCTCTTTCATCGCCATAGTCAGGCCCAGGCCGATGCCGTAGCGGTCGATCGGCGGGGAAAAGAGTGGGAAAAGGCGAGAGAGCCAGCCGCTTTCGGCAAACAGCAGCAGAGCGGCGGTAGCGAAGGCCACGTGGGGCACCGCCAGCAGCAGCGGAAGCCTGGCCGCCAGCCGTCGCCAGCCGCCCGACGGCCAGAGCGCGGCCACGACGGTGAGCGTGATGATCAGCGCGCCGCCCACCGACAGCAGGGTTGAGACGAGAGTCGCCGCCAGCGCCTGGCCAAACTGCGGGTCGGCAAATAGCGATTGCCAGAGGGAGAGGCGAAGAGCCGGAAGCGCCATCAGCGCCGCGGCCGGCAGCAGCGGCAGATAGATCAGCGCGACGGCGGCCCAGGTCAGCAGCCTTAGTGCGTGCCGTAGCGGCGCAGCCATTCCTGCTCCAGCGCGTCAACCCAGGCCGCGTGCGGTTCACCCTGCATCGGCGGTATATCCTGCGGCACAACGGCATTAAAGGCCTGCCGCTCCTTCTCCGTTAATTTCGCCGGATCCAGCACGCTGGGGTCGCCCCATACCGTCGGGTCGGCCTTGCGCAGCTGGGCCTGCGGCGAGAGCAGGAAATTAGCGACTACTTTCGCTCCCGCCGTCGCCCGGGCATTGGCCGGGATCGCCACAAAATGGACGTTGCCGAGCATCCCCTCGCTGAAGCCGAAGCCGTAGCTGTCTTTCGGCAGCTCGCCGCTGGCCGCTTTTTGCTGCGCGTGCAATGGATTAAAGGTGATGGAAAGCCTGAGGGTTCCACTCTTCAGCATGGCATCCATGCGGGCGGGCGAAGCCGGGAAGTCGCGGCCCTGTCGCCACAGCAGAGGGTGAAGCTGGTCAAGATAGCGCCACAGCGGCGCGGTCACGGCGGCGAAGGTGGCCTCCTCAGGCGGCTGGCGCAGGGCGTCGGGCTGCGGGGTCAGCGTCAGCAGCAGCTGTTCAAGAAACGCGGTACCGGTAAAATCCGGCGGACGCGGATAGGTGACGCTGCCGGGATGCGCGGCGGCGAAAGCCAGCAGCGCCTGCGGATTTTGCGGCGCGTCGGGCGTTTGTGAACGACGGGCGATAAAGGTGAGCTGCGCGCCGCCCCACGGAGACTCCGCGCCGTCGGTCGGAAGGGAGAAATCCTCGCGCACCGGCTTTTGCGTATCGACGAAGCGCCAGTTAGGCAGGGTTTCCGCCCAGCGGGTTTGCAGCAGCCTGGCGTTTTTCAGGGTGCGGAAGTTTTCGCCGTTCACCCACAGCAGGTCGATGGAACCACCTTGACTGCGTCCGGCGCGGGCTTCGCTCTGGATACGCTTGACCGCATCGGCGGCATCGGCAATATGCACGATGCGCAGGTCGATAGCGTAGTCGCGCTTCACCTCGTCGCTGACCCAGTCGAGATAGCGGTTAACCGCCGGGTCGCCGCCCCAGGCGTTGAACCACACCGTCTGGTCGCGGGCTTCTTGTTGCGTGGATTGCCATCCCGCGCTGGCGGCCAGCGGGGAGAGCAGCAGTAAAGCGAAGACCAACATACTGCGCATAACCGCTCCTTATGGTTTTGAATCGGTTGGGATCCGGCACAATCCCTGGGCGGGGATCGCCATGGCTGAATTAAAGCGCGCCGACAGGTTTTGTAAACCGATCAGCGCCGTGAGTTCGGTGAGCGCGCGGGCGTCAAACTGACCTGCCAGCCTGTCGCGCAGCGCGTCGTCGACCATCGGCGGCGTCATGCTGGCCGCTTCGGCATACTCCAGCGCCAGCCGCTCGCGTTCGCTGAATAACGCGCTGTCCCGCCATTCGGCGACCGCCAGTAGCTTATCGCTGCCGCCGCTGCGTTCCGCCAGCTTCATATTGGTGATATCAATGCAAAACTCGCATAAGCACAGCTGCGCGACGCGGGCGCTGACCAGCGAGCGCAGCACCGGATCGAGGGGCGAACGCTTGCGTTCCAGATAGCCGACGAACATCGACACCAGGTAAAACACCAGCGGAATACGCCCCCACCAGCGGATAGGGCTGAGCACCTCGCCGTAGTGGCGGCGATGCAGCCAGGCCTGCGGGCGAAGAATCAGCGGAATGGACTTCAGAGGGGGTAAACTCATCGTGAACGCCTCTTTTGTTGTTCAAGATAGAGCGCTTTCGCGACCGCCACCACAATGGCCAGCGCAAACAGGATCGATAAACCGGTGACCAGCCAGAAGGTGCCGCCGGTCAGCAGGCTGCCGGTCCACGAATAGACTATCGTCGCCGGCAGCTGGCCGAGGCCGGTGGCCAGCATAAAGTGGCGAAAGCGCATTGACGTCAGTCCGGCGGCGTAGCTCACCGGATCGAATGGCACGAAGGGCAGCAGGCGGCAGATTAATAGGGTGTGTTTGCCGTAGCGGGTAAAAAAGCCATCCATACTCTGCAATACGCTTTTGCCGGTGAGTTTTTCCACCGCGTCTCGGCCAAGCGCTCTGGCGATAAAAAAGCACAGCGCCGCCCCGGCCATGGCGCTTACCCACGACAGCGCGCCGCCCCAAAAAGCCCCGAACAGGGAGGCGTTGGCAAAGGTGATCAGAAAGGCGGGAAGCGGGGCGATAATCGCCTGCAGAATCATCAGCGCGAAGGAGACCAGCGCCGCCTGCGGGCCCCAGGAATCGATAAAACGCTCAACAGCCTGCTGATCGAGCGTAGCGAAGGCCGCGAGGCTGCGCTGCATAAACCCATGTACGCCGGGTATCAGCCACCATGCCAGCAAAAGCGCAAGCAGCGTAATGCCAATGGCTATCCGCGAGCGCGCGTGGCTATTTTTCATCGTTAGACAGTAACCGTGGCGTCGCGATCCGCCGATAGCGGGCATATCTTTTCGCCGCCTGAATCAGGGCAAATAAGGCCAGCCCCGCGAGCGTCAGCTTGAGCATAAACAGAGAGGTGATCCCGTCGCGAATAAGCTCACTGGCCAGCAGCGTGTAAATAAATATGCCGGGTAAGGTGGTGAGGGCGGAAATAAAGGTAAACGTCCAGAACGGAATCGCCGTCAGGCCATAGGCGTAATTCTGGATATTATAGGGAAACAGCGGGATGAGCCGGGTCAGAATTAAAAAATCGCTGCCGCTACGGGCGATACCGTGTTCAATAGTCTGAAATATCGCCGTCTGCCCGACGTATTTGATCAGCAGCTCGCGGCCCAGCCAGCGGGCGAACAGAAACGACAGGGAAGAGGCGAACGTCGCCGCCAGCAGCGACAGCAAGGTCCCCGCGAGCGGACCAAAAATGACGCCGCCGGCAATCACCAAAATAGAGCCCGGTATTAAAAACAGGGTGGCGACAATAAACAGCAGAATATAGAGCGTATAGCCGAAGGCGCCGCTCTGGCGGATGGCCTCGCGCAGACGATCAAAATGGGTAACCAGCTCGGCAAAACCCGACTGCTGAATAATACAGGCGACAATGCTCAATACGACGACAACAAAAAGCAGCTTATACTCTGCTTTATGACGGCTTCTTTTGCATTGGGTTCTCCTGTATTGCGCGGCGGTCAAAAGTGCGCGCGACAGTATAATAGTTTGCCGCCGTTCACAATCGCTGACGGCGGCTTTTTTGATATGGCTCAGGCTCTGCGGGCCAGAGAGCCTGATGGCGGGGCGGTTTAGGCCTTAAAGCTCGCCCATACCGGCGCGTGGTCGGAGGGTTTTTCCATTCCACGAATTTCGTAGTCGATGCCGGTTTCGACGCAGCGCTGCGCCAGCGGGGTGCTTGCCAGCAGCAGGTCGATGCGCAGCCCGCGGTTATCGTCAAAGCCCTTAGAACGATAATCGAACCACGAGAAATGCTCGTTATCCTGCGGGTTCGCATGGCGGTAAGTATCCACCAGGCCCCAGCCCAGCAGGCGCTCCATCCATTCGCGCTCTTCCGGCAGGAATGAGCATTTGCCGGTACGCAGCCAGCGCTTGCGGTTCTCTTCGCCGATGCCGATATCAAGGTCGGTGGGGCTGATATTCATGTCGCCCATGATCAGCACCGGATTCTCTTTATTCAGTTCGGTCTCGAGGTAGTTTTGCAGGTTCTGGTAAAACGCCGCCTTCGCCGGGAATTTGGTTTCATGATCGCGGCTTTCGCCCTGCGGGAAATAGCCGTTAATCACCGTCAGGTTGCCAAACGGAGAAGGGATTTCCGCCATAATGATGCGGCGCTGGGCCTCTTCCCCATCGTTCGGGAAACCGCGACGCACGGCGATCGGCGTCTCTTTGGTCAGCAGCGCGACGCCGTAGTGGCCTTTCTGCCCGTGATAAAAGACGTTATAGCCCAGCTTCGCCACCTCTTCGAGGGGAAACATGTCGTCGTGGACTTTGGTTTCCTGTAGGCCGATGACGTCGGGCTGGTGTTTATCGATGATGGCGGCCAGCTGATGCGGGCGGGCACGCAGGCCGTTGATATTAAAAGAGACAAATTTCATAGTCGCTGCCACTGTGCAAGGTGAATAGTGCAGGGATGGTAGCAGAAATTCGCCGGGCTGGCTGCGGTAAGGCGGTTTATTCTGCCGATTGCAGCGGTTGGTAGCCTGTTTGCACAAACTGTGCACCATTATGGAACGCGCTGCGCCAAAAAAGGGCGCTTATTACCGATAAATTTCGTCAAGGATCACAATTACAGAATTATATCTTACCTCTGCATAACCTTTCTTTTTATTCGACTGCCAAAGCCGCTTTTAGCGTTTTTATTCACTTTCTATGCATTTTATGTGAATAGTGGGCTTTCGTAACTTATTGATATTTCGTTATCGACCTCGATTTATGCATTTTTACCTCTGGCTGGCACGAACCGTGCAATCTACATTTACAGCGTAATAACCATATTCATTAACATTATTTAAACTTTTTATTTACCGGAAGAGGTCGATATGTCTCAGTCAATTACGCGTAGCAACTTTGATGAATGGATGATGCCTGTATACGCGCCAGCGGCTTTTATTCCGGTACGCGGCGAGGGTTCACGCCTGTGGGATCAGCAGGGAAAAGAGTATATCGACTTTGCGGGGGGCATAGCGGTGAACGCCCTCGGCCATGCGCACCCGCGGCTGGTTAAGGCGCTGACCGAACAGGCGGGGAAATTCTGGCATACCGGCAACGGCTACACCAACGAACCGGTACTGCGTCTGGCGAAGCAACTGATTGACGCCACTTTCGCTGACCGGGTCTTTTTCTGTAACTCGGGAGCGGAAGCCAACGAAGCAGCGCTAAAACTGGCGCGCAAATATGCCCACGATCGTTTCGGCAGTGAGAAAAGCGGCATCGTGGCGTTCAAGAATGCCTTCCACGGCCGCACGCTGTTTACCGTTTCCGCGGGCGGCCAGCCGGCCTATTCGCAGGATTTTGCGCCGCTGCCGCCGCAGATTCAGCATGCTATCTATAACGATCTCGACTCGGCAAAAGCGCTGATCGACGACAATACCTGCGCGGTGATCGTGGAACCGATGCAGGGTGAAGGCGGCGTGGTGCCTGCGGATGCGGACTTCCTGCGCGGCCTGCGCGAACTGTGCGATGCGCACAACGCGCTGCTGATTTTCGACGAAGTCCAGACCGGCGTCGGCCGTACCGGCGAGCTGTACGCCTATATGCACTACGGCGTGACGCCAGACCTGCTTTCCACCGCCAAAGCGCTGGGCGGCGGTTTCCCGATCGGCGCGCTGCTGGCAAGCGAGCGCTGCGCCAGCGTGATGACCGTCGGTACCCACGGCACCACCTACGGCGGTAACCCGCTGGCCTGCGCGGTGGCGGGGGAAGTGTTTGCCACCATCAACACCCGCGAGGTTCTCAACGGCGTTAAGCAGCGCCATCAGTGGTTCTGCGAACGGCTCAACGCGATCAACGCCCGGTACGGCCTATTTAAAGAGATCCGCGGCCTGGGGCTGCTCATTGGCTGCGTGCTGAAGGATGAATATGCTGGCAAGGCTAAGGCTATCAGCAATCAGGCGGCGGAAGAGGGACTGATGATTTTGATTGCCGGCGCCAACGTGGTGCGCTTCGCTCCGGCGCTGATTATCAGCGAAGACGAGGTCAACAGCGGGCTGGATCGCTTCGAGCTGGCCTGCAAACGCTTTCTCGCGGGGGTCTCATCATGATGGTGATCCGTCCGGTAGAAAAAGGCGATCTGCCGGGGCTACTGACCCTGGCGGGCGAGACCGGCGGCGGCCTGACGTCGCTGCCGGCCGATGAAGCCACGCTGGCCGCGCGCATTGAACGTTCGCAGATGACCTGGCGCGGCGAGCTGCCGAAAAGCGAGCAGGGGTATGTGTTCGTGCTTGAAGACTGCGCCAGCGGCGCGGTGGCGGGAATATGCGCCATTGAGGTGGCCGTGGGGCTTAACGACCCCTGGTACAACTATCGCGTTGGTACCCAGGTACACGCGTCGAAAGAGCTTAACGTCTACAACGCCCTGCCGACGCTGTTCCTGAGTAACGATCATACCGGCAGCAGCGAGCTATGCACGCTGTTCCTCGATCCGAAATGGCGTAAAGAGGGCAACGGCTATCTGCTGTCGAAGTCGCGCTTTCTGTTTATGGCCGCCTTTCGCGAACGTTTCAACGAAAAGGTGGTGGCGGAAATGCGCGGCGTCATTGACGAACACGGCTACTCGCCGTTCTGGGAGAGTCTCGGGAAACGCTTTTTCGCGATGGAGTTCTCCCGCGCCGACTATCTGTGCGGTACCGGGCAAAAAGCGTTTATCGCCGCCCTGATGCCGAAGCATCCGCTGTATATCGACTTTTTAAGCGACGAGGCGCGAGCGGTCATTGGCGAGGTCCATCCGCAAACCGCCCCGGCCCGCGCGGTGCTGGAGAAAGAGGGGTTCCGCTATCTCAACTACGTCGATATTTTTGACGGCGGCCCGACGCTGGAGTGCGAAATTGACCGGGTGCGGGCTATTCGCAAAAGCCGGCTGGTCACCGTCGCCGAAGGCCAGCCCGTCCAGGGCGAGTGGCCGGCGTGCCTGGTTGCCAATGAGCAGTACCAGCAGTTTCGCGCCATGCTCGTTCACGCCGACCCGGAGAGCGACCGCCTGGTGCTAAGCGCGCGCGAGCTGGATGCCCTGAAATGCCACCCCGGCGACCAAATCCGCCTGGTGCGCCTGTGCCCCGAGGAGAAAAAATCATGAGTTTATGGATTAACGGCGACTGGCAAAGCGGTCGCGGACCGGCCCGTAGTAAACATAACCCGGTAAGCCAGACGCTGCTGTGGCAGGGCAACGATGCCGATGCCGATCAGGTTGCGCTGGCGGTCAGCGCGGCGCGCGCGGCGTTTCCCGCCTGGGCGCGTCAGCCGTTTGCCGCCCGGAAAGCGATCGCGGAAAAGTTTGCTTCTTTACTGGAAGCGAACAAAAGCGAATTAACCGCGGTTATCGCCCGGGAGACCGGCAAACCGCGCTGGGAAGCGGCAACGGAAATTACCGCGATGATCAATAAAATCGCCATTTCGGTGAACGCTTACCATAGTCGTACCGGAGAAGCGCAGACCGCGATGGCGGACGGTGAGGCGACGCTACGCCACCGGCCGCACGGCGTGCTGGCGGTATTTGGTCCCTACAATTTTCCCGGGCACCTGCCTAACGGTCATATCGTTCCGGCGCTGCTGGCGGGGAATACCGTGGTATTCAAACCCAGCGAGCTGACGCCGCAAAGCGGCGAGGCGGTAGTGAAGCTATGGGCCGAAGCCGGCCTGCCGCCGGGCGTGCTTAACCTGCTCCAGGGCGGGCGGGAAACCGGCGAGGCGCTGAGCGGCCAGGCGGATATCGACGGCCTGCTGTTTACCGGCAGCTCTGCCACCGGTTTTCAGCTACATCGTCAGCTTGCCGGGCAGCCGGAAAAAATTCTCGCCCTCGAGATGGGCGGCAACAACCCGCTGATCGTTGATGATCCTCAGGATATTGATGCCGCCGTGCATCTGACAATTCAGTCGGCCTTTATTACCGCCGGACAGCGCTGTACCTGCGCGCGCCGGCTGCTGGTAAAACGGGGCGAGGCGGGCGATGCCTTTCTTCAACGTCTTGTGACGGTGTCACAAACGCTGATTCCCGCGGCGTGGGACGCTGAGCCTCAGCCGTTCATCGGTGGGTTAATTTCAGCGCAGGCCGCGCAAAAGGTGCATCAGGCCTGGCTGGCCCACGTGGCCAGCGGCGGCAAAACGCTGCTGGAGCCGCGCCTGCTGCAGGCCGGAACCTCGCTGCTGACGCCGGGCATTATCGAGATGAGCGCGGTGGCGCAGGTGGCTGACGAAGAGGTCTTCGGCCCGCTGCTCTGCGTCTGGCGCTATGACCATTTCGATGAGGCGATTGCCCTCGCTAACGCGACCCGTTTCGGACTGTCCTGCGGGCTGATCTCCGCCGAACGCGATAAGTTCGACCAGCTGCTGCTGGAGGCGCGGGCCGGTATCGTTAACTGGAATAAACCGTTGACCGGCGCCGCCAGCACCGCGCCGTTCGGCGGTACCGGCGCTTCCGGCAACCATCGCCCGGGGGCCTGGTACGCCGCGGACTATTGCGCCTGGCCGATGGCCAGCCTGGAATCGCCGGAGCTGTCGCTACCGGCTACCCTCAGCCCGGGGCTGAATTTTCGTCAGGAGACATCCCAATGAAAGCCTGGGAAGTGAACTTTGACGGGCTGCCGGGCCTGACCCACCACTATGCGGGATTATCCTTCGGCAACGAAGCCTCGACAAAACACCGCTATCGGGTGTCGAACCCGCAGCTGGCGGCAAAGCAGGGGCTGAAGAAAATGAAAGCCCTGGCGGATGCGGGCTATCCGCAGGCGCTGATCCCGCCGCAGGAGCGGCCAAACATTCCGCTGTTGCGCCAGATTGGTTTTGACGGCAGCGATGAGCAGGTACTGGAAAAGGCGGCGCGCCAGGCGCCGGAGCTCCTCTCGGCGGCCAGTTCAGCCTCATCAATGTGGGTGGCCAACGCCGCTACAGTCTCGCCATCGGCGGATTCGCTGGACGGCCGGGTGCATCTGACCGTCGCCAACCTGAACGATAAATTCCACCGCGCCAGCGAAGCGCCGACCACTGAAGCGCTGCTGAAGGCGATTTTCCCCGATGCGCAGCGGTTTGCCGTCCACGCCGCGCTGCCCCAGGTATCGCTGTTCGGCGACGAAGGGGCGGCAAACCATAACCGTCTCGGCGGCGACTACGGCGCCCCTGGCGTGCAGCTGTTTATTTACGGTCGCCAGCAGGGAGGCGAGGATAACCCGCAGCGCTACCCGGCGCGGCAGACGCTGGAGGCCAGCCAGGCGGTCGCCCGGCTAAATCAGGTCAATCCCCGGCAGGTGATTTTCGCCCGTCAAAACCCGGCGGTGATTGATAAAGGCGTGTTTCATAACGATGTCATTGCGGTAAGTAATCAGCAGGTGCTGTTTTGTCACGAGCAGGCGTTTGTTGACCAGCCGCAGCTCCTGCAGCAGCTGGCGCAGCAGGTTCCCGGATTTACGCCGCTCGTCGTACCGGCAAGCCAGGTTTCGGTAGAAGACGCGGTGGCGACCTATCTGTTCAACAGTCAGCTGTTGAGCAAACGGGAGGGCGGGATGCGGCTGATTCTGCCGCTGGAGGCGCAGGAGCATCCGGGCGTCTGGCGCTACCTGAACCGGCTGGTGGAAGGCGATAACCCGATCGATGAGCTGCAGGTTTACGATCTGCGCGAAAGCATGGCCAACGGCGGCGGACCGGCCTGCCTGCGTCTGCGGGTGGTGCTGAATGAAAATGAGCGACGGGCGGTGAACCCGGCGGTAATGATGAACGATGCGCTGTTCGCCACCCTGAATGACTGGGTGGACCGCTACTACCGCGATCGTCTGACCCAGGCCGATCTCGCGGATCCGCAGCTGCTGCGCGAAGGCCGCGAAGCGCTCGACCGTTTAACGCAGATCTTGCGCCTGGGCTCAGTGTATCCGTTCCAGCAATAATAAGGAGGCGTCGTGGACGACTTTCTGGCACTCACTCTGGCGGGGCGTTTGCCCCACCATTTTCATGGCCAAACCGCGCAGTTCCGCTGGCACTGGATTGACTGCGGCATTCTGCAGCTCGTTCCCCATGAGCCCTGCGATCGGTCGCTGGTTTTGTCATCCGGGCTTCACGGCAATGAAACCGCGCCGGTCGAAATCGCCGATCTCCTGCTGCGTCAGCTGTTTCGTGGGGAAACGCCGCTCCGCTGGCGGCTGCTGGTTATCTTCGGTAACCCTCAGGCGTTAAGGGCCAACAAGCGTTATCTGCATAGCGATATCAACCGGATGTTTGGCGAGCGCTGGCGGGCCTTTAGCGCCAGCGATGAAACCGTTCGCGCCCGGCAGCTGGAGCATGCCCTGGCGCGGTTTTATGCCGCGACGGCTGGCGAGCGCTGGCACCTGGATTTACATACCGCCATACGCGGTTCGCTGCATACCCGCTTTGGTGTTCTTCCGGCGAGAGAAAAACCATGGGATGAAGGTTTTTTGCGTTGGCTGGCGGCGGCAGGGCTGGAAGCGCTGGTGTTTCATCAGCAGCCTGGCGGGACCTTTACCCATTTCAGCAGCGAACGTTTCGGCGCGCTCTCCTGCACGCTGGAGCTCGGCAAGGCGCTACCTTTTGGCGATAACGATCTGCGCCTGTTTGCGGCCACCCAACGCGCGCTGTCGCTGCTGCTGGCGGGGGAGTTGACGCTGGAGGATGAGCACACGCCGCTGCGCTACAGGGTGGTACAGCAAATCACCCGCAGCAGCGACAGGTTCCAGCTGCATATGTCGGCGCAGACGCTGAACTTTACGCCGTTTTCGTCCGGAACGTTGCTTGCCGAGGATGGCGACACCCGCTACGTGGTGGAAGGGGAGCAAGAGTACGTTTTGTTTCCCAATCCCAGCGTCGCTTTCGGCCAGCGCGCCGGGCTGATGCTGCAGCGCTTCCAGTGAATCCGTCGCCCGTCCGGGCGGCGGCGTTTATTTCGGCGTTTATTTTTCCGCTGCCATCTTATTTTTTCGTGCTCTGCTCTTTGATTGCAGATTATTCCTGGTTAAATGCTTTGTTTTTAATCTCTGCTGATTTATAATCTTCATGATTTCCCACTAAAACAGTTGCTTATTTATTTTTTATTGCACTTACCTCCTCATTTTCCTTATTTTCTCCATAATTGGCGAGAAATTGTTTTTTACACTTTCAATGTTTTACGCTTGCTCTGATTAATTGACGATAAACGTCGTAAAGTTAATCTCGTCAACACGGCAACGCGCCGTAAGAATAACGCAAAGTAAGGATTGAACGATGAAGAAGATTACAGCACTGTTTGTTGCCTCTACTCTGGCTCTGGGCGCGGCTAACCTGGCCCACGCGGCTGACGCTACGGCTACCCCAACCGATAACGCTCCGATGATGCATCATAAGCGCGGACCTGGCGGCCCACACGAAATGATGTTTAAAGGTCTGAACCTGACCGAGGCGCAGAAAACGCAAATCCGCGACATCATGAAGAGCCAGCGCGACAATATGAAACGTCCATCCCTGGATGAGCGCCGCGCGATGCATGAACTGGTAGCCAGCGATACCTTCGATAAGGCGAAAGCGGAAGCGCAGATTGATAAGATGGAGGCCCAGCATAAAGAGATGGCGCTGGCGCGTCTGGAAACCCAGAACAAGATTTACAACATCCTGACGCCGGAACAGAAAAAACAGTTCAATGCGAATTTTGAGAAGCATCTGACAGATCGTAAAGCGCCGGAAGGTAAAATGCCTGCACCAGCTGAATAACTCAGCGCGCTGACTTAAGACCGCCGGTCTTGCCCAATAACGCCAACAGGCTTTGGGCAGGGCCGGCGGTTTTTTCTTTGTCTGCTAAAAATCCATCGTGAAACCTGATTTACCCGGCAGGGGCGAATGTGCCAGTATGAATGCCTTAACGATCGCCACGGACTCAAGTGTCCTGGTGTAAAGCCTATTCTGCTCATGGATCTTGCATATGGAAATGTATATCGGCCTCGCCGTCCTCGTTGTCGTCCTCATCTGGGTCGTAATGACCTATAACCGCTTTATCTCCCTGCGACGTTTCAAAGACGAAGCCTGGAGCGGCATTGCCGTACAGCTTAAGCGTCGCCACGACCTGGCGCCGAATCTGCTGAGCCTGGTGAAACGCTACGCGCAGCATGAAAAAGAACTGCTGGAAGAGATTTCCCGCCAGCGTGGCGAACTGGTCGGCAGTACCCGACAGATCGCCGACAACGAGCGCCAGTACTCTGGCACGCTAGGGCGCGTTTTCGCGCTTGGCGAAGCGTACCCGGAACTTAAAGCCAGCGAAAACTACCTTGCCTTACAACAATCGCTCAATGAAATAGAAGAGCAGCTGCAGATGGCTCGCCGCTACTTCAATGGCACGGTGCGCGATTTCAATATTCTGGTCGAGTCTTTCCCTAGCCTGCTGCTGGCGCGGTTATTTAATTTTAAAGCAGAAGCTTTCTTTGAACTGGACTCACCGGAAGAAGCTAAATCACCACGGATGGCGTGATTAAATGGCGAATTTACTTTTTCAGGGGGGGCGCACCCTCGTCCTGCTGCTGCTTTTGAACATCAGTGCGGCTTTTGCCGCCGACGACATGATCATCATCAAGGATGCCTCCCAGCTTCCCGCTGACGCTATTCCAGCGTATGAACATATCCTCTCTTTCGATGCTCGGGCGCGCTTTAACCCGGACGGTAGTATGGAGATGCGAGAAAATATCAAAGTACTTTCTCTGGGCAGGCAGATTCGGCGGGGGATTTTCCGTACGCTGCCGCTGACCTGGAACCGTCAGGACGGCAAGATCTTTCGCGTGTATTACGCGATCGAGTTGGTGTCGCGCGATGGCGTGCCTGAGCCTTTTAGCCTTGACGAAGCAGAAAAAAAACTGACGGTACGCATTGGCAGCGGCGAACGGGTCCTGAAACCCGGGATCTATAACTACGAAATTCGCTATCAAATCAGCAACCATTTCAGCCGCTTCCCCGAGTGGGATGAGCTTTACTGGAACGTGACGGGCAACGACTGGGCGTGGCCTATCAGCAAGGCCAGCTTTCATCTTGAACTCCCGGACGCCGTTGGAAATCTCAACGCTGACGCTAAGGACGCCAGACTGCGATCGCTTGATGTTTATACCGGTGTCGCAGGGGCGAAAGAACACAATGCGCAAGTTCTTCCTGACGGTAGCGTCCGCACCCTGCGGCCTCTGGCGCGGGGGGAGGGGCTGACCGTGGTCTATACCTGGCCTCGGTCGATCCTTGCCGACGCTCCGGCGCCGGAGGCCGCTTTGCCGCTGGTACATCTCCTTATCCCCACCTTAAAAACCGGCGTGGTCTGGCTACCTTTGCTGCTTATGGCCGCTTATTACCTGATGTGGTGGCGAAAAAACGTCACCAAAGCCGGGCTAAAAATGCCGCCGGTCGTTGCGCTTTATTCGCTGCCCCCCGGCATGTCTCCGGGATACCTGCGTTTTATCACCCGGCGTAAATATGATGATGTGGCTTTTAGTAGCGATTTATTAGCGCTGGTGGCTAAACGCGGAATGGCGGTCAGCGGGGACAGTCATCACACTCATAACCCGTGGCTTGCTGACTCCGGCGTAAAACAGCGGTTAACCCGTTTGCCCGTTGAGGGAAACAGGCGATTAAACAGTGATGACCTGAAGCTGTTAAGCACGCTTTTTAAAGATAAACAAAAGAATATCGATCTCAGCAAGGCCCATCAACGCCCCATGCAAAATGCGCGTGAACAGCTGGAGAAACGTTGTGTGGCGCAGCGGACTAAGGTGTTTCGCAAGTGGGGGCAGCCGCTGCGGCGCTGCATCTATATCGCGCTGCTGGTGCCGGTGGTTTGCGGCATTTGGGTTAATACGCAGGCCGCGCTGCTGACGATACCGGCCGCGGTTTTTATGCTGATTGGCGGAGCGATGCTCACCTGTTTGCTGCGCTTTATATGCCGCCCACGGGAAATGTGGCGTGCCTGGGGGCCGGTACCGCTCTTTTTATTGGCGTTCTTCGGCCCCTTCGCGACGCTGGGAGGCGGGATTTTTCTCTTTGGTATACTGCCCATCACCCAGCTTCCGTCAGGATACATTGGCGCGCTTATGGCCGCGTTCGCGCTGTGCGTTTTCGTTGCCTGGAAAACGCCTCGCTATACGCAGCACGGGCTTGATGAACTGGCTATCGCGAAAGGATTGATGCTCTATCTGGGCACCGCCGAAAAGCATCGTTATCAGATTATCTATCCGCCTGAGCAGATGATTTCCCATTTTGAAGCGCTGCTGCCGGTTGCCCTGGCGCTGGACGTAGGGAAAACATGGGCAAATACCTTTGCCCACTACCTGAGTAGTACAGGCGCCATGTCGCATGCGTTTGCCGCCGCCGATTGGGGAAGCGTCGAACACTTCAGCGAAGCCTGCCGAACCGCCTCTATGTCAACGCCGGATAGCGGTTCAGGGAGCGGTTCATCATCAGGTTCAGGTTATAGCGGATCCGGTTCCTCTGGAGGTGGTTCATCCGGAGGCGGCTCGGGCGGGGGCGGCGGGGGCGGCTGGTAATTGCCCCGATAGCGAATCGGGGCTTACATTCGCTTCACAGGGGATGGAGCTTATAGCGGCCGCTGAGCAGCGGCTTGCACAATATTTTATAACCGTCATGGTCAAATTTGGCCGACAGGCGCGTGAGCGATGATGCCTGTGACAGGGACGCTACCGCGCCGAGCCACAGCCAGTTTTGAATAATGTGGTATTGCGTCATATCATCGCTGCTCTCTTCCAGCGCGATCGCTCCGGCCCACGGCCAGCACACTAGCTGCATCTTTTGCATGTTCTCGCGCAGCCGCTGATGGTGCGTTTCAACGCTCTCTTTCCCGCAGCAGGCCCCCGCGCAGCGGCCCAGGGCGGAGCGAAAGCAGGCGCGCCCGCGGTTGAGCGGTTCAAGGCCCATTAATCCGTAACAAAGGCGATGCTCATCGGCGATTTTTTGCAGCGCCTGCAGCGCCGCGCGGCGATTTGCAAACAGGCCATAGAGATCGCTTTGCTGTGAGAAATCCAGCTCGCTGGCGTAAACCACCTGAGGACGGTCGTCAGCAAGGCGTAATGAGCACAGCTGCCTGTTTTGCCGCAGTCGTTTATTGAATAGCGGCTGCTGTTCTTTAATCAGCTGCGCTTCTAATAACAGCGCGCCGAGTTCGCCAGCCGTCCGCTGCCAGGTAATACGCCGCGCCTGGCGCAGCATGGCCGCTTCGTCGGGCGTGCGCAGATGCGACAGCACCCGGCTGCGGATGTTCACGCTTTTACCAATATACAGCGGCAGGGTGTCGCTTTCGCCGTGGAAGAGATAGACGCCCGGCTGTTTAGGCAGCGCCTCAAGCCACGGACGCAGATGTTCGGGATACGCATAAATTGCCGCCGCTTCAAATTCGAGACGCGGGGCGGATTGCCTTCTTGCCACTTTTGCTCCTGATGCTGTTTATTTATCCAGTATAGCAGCCGGAGGGAGAGGCGAAAAGGATAAAAAATCGCCCCGAGGCGTCGGGGCGAGGGGAGAGGGGGATTACTTTTTCCAGAAGTCGTCGAAGACGGTAATCGGCGGTCTGCGTTTATGTTCGGTTTTCAGATACCAGCCCTCAATCGTTTTCGCGATTTTCTCGTCCAGCGTTTTGCCTTCCAGATAGTCATCGATATTTTCGTAGGTCACGCCCAGCGCCACTTCGTCGGGCAGTGAAGGGCGGTCGTCCTCCAGATCGGCGGTCGGCAGCTTTTTATACAGATGCTCCGGACAGCCTAAATGGGCCAGCAGCTGTTTGCCCTGGCGTTTGTTGAGGCGAAAGATGGGGTTAATATCGGTACCGCCGTCGCCGTATTTGGTGAAGAACCCGGTGATCGCTTCCGCCGCATGGTCGGTGCCTACCACTACGCCGTGGGTCATTCCGGCGATGCTGTACTGCGCCTTCATGCGTTCGCGGGCTTTTTCATTACCGCGAACAAAGTCGCTAAGTTCGATCCCGGCCTCGCGCAGCGCCTGCTCGCTGGCCAGCACGGCGCCCTTAATATTGACCGTTAATACGCGATCCGGCTGAATAAATGCGATAGCGTCCTGGCAGTCCTGTTCATCCGCCTGCACGCCGTACGGGAGGCGCACGGCAATAAACTGCAGGCTGCTGTCGCCGGTTTCGGCGCGCAGTTCGTTGATGGCCAACTGACACAATTTACCGGTGAGCGTAGAGTCCTGGCCGCCGCTGATGCCGAGGACCAGCGATTTAATAAAGGGGTATTTTTGCAGGTAGGACTTCAAAAAATCTACGCTGCGGCGTATCTCGGCTTCGACATCGATCTGGGGTTTTGCGCCCAGCGCCTGAATAATCTCTTGTTGTAGCGTCATTGCGCCCTCCGGGAAGTAAATCTGTTTGCCAATCAGCAGAGGTTTAACCTACCTCTTTGCCGGTAAAACGACAAGGATCACAATTTTGAGTGAAGCAAAAGCAGGCAACCGCAACAAGAGGGGATTTATTATTGGAAAGCTCTTAATTTCGTTTCATTTCCACCTTCGGCTTGAAAAATAACGATATTTATTCCAGGCTTATTAACACGCCAAAAAAAAGAGGACGGAACATGAACAAGCATTTTGCAGGATTTCTGGGCGCAGCAGCTGTATTGACCATGCTGGCAGGCTGTACGGCCTATGACCGTACCAAAGATCAGTTCACTCAACCGGTGGTCAAAGACGTTAAAAAAGGCATGAGCCGCGCCCAGGTTGCGCAGATTGCCGGTAAACCTTCATCAGAAGTTACCATGATCCACGCGCGCGGTACCTGCCAGACATACATCCTGGGTCAACGCGATGGTAAAATTGAAACCTACTTTGTCGCCCTGGACGATACTGGCCACGTGATAAATTCCGGTTATCAGACCTGCGCCGAGTACGATACCGATCCGCGCAACAGTAAGTAATACCCCAGCCGTAACGCTGATTTCTACGTAAGCCCGACCATTGGTCGGGCTTTTTTGTGAACTCTGATGCTTATTTAATTGCGCGAATTATTTGAGGGAAATGTGAAGGCAGTCAAAACGCGAGGTCAATGAGAGACAATTCTGTTCAAGGAGGAATTATCCTGGCGCTGAACGATGCCGTATACTCAATGCATAAACAATACTAATTCAAAGAAACATCTCTTACCGCCTCTCAGGCATCCATGATGCCGGGAGGACCGGGTCACACAAATTGAGGAAGCGTTCATGGAAAAGAAACATATCTACCTGTTCTGTTCTGCTGGGATGTCGACATCACTGCTGGTATCGAAAATGCGCGCCCAGGCCGAGAAGTATGAAGTGCCGGTGATTATTGAAGCATTTCCGGAGACCCTGGCCGGTGAAAAAGGTCCTGATGCCGATGTCGTATTATTAGGCCCACAAATTTCCTATATGTTGCCGGATATTCAGCGTTTACTACCCAATAAACCCGTAGAAGTCATTGATTCTGTTTTGTACGGTAAGATCGATGGATTAGGTGTTCTGAAAGCGGCCGTTGCGGCCATTAAGAAAGCTGCTGCACAATAATTTTTATTTTAAAACTCGACATATTTCGGATAGCAGCGGTTAAAATTTCGTGAGGGTGTGTTTTAGCTGTTTGCTGTCCGAAATACCCAGAGTTTATTTTCCCGTCAAAGAGTAATTTCATCTATCATTGCCGCAATGATTATATTGCGGCCTTAAAGGGTATTTATTATGAGTAAAGTGATTGACTCGCTTGAAAAGGTACTCCTTCCTTTTGCCGTCAAAATAGGAAGGCAGCCCCACGTCAACGCAATTAAAAACGGCTTTATTAAGTTAATGCCATTGACGCTAGCTGGGGCAATGTTTGTTTTAATTAACAACGTATTTTTGAGTTTCGGCGACGGCTCCTTCTTTTATTCAATGGGTATCCGTCTGGATGCCTCCACCATAGAAACGCTCAACGGTTTTAAAGCTATTGGCGGTAACGTTTATAACGGTACGCTCGGCATTATGTCGCTAATGGCGCCTTTCTTCATCGGTTCCGCGTTAGCTGAAGAGCGTAAAGTGGACCCGATGGCCGCCGGTTTATTGGCCGTGGCGGCATTTATGACCGTCACGCCTTATAGCGTCGGTGAAGCCTACGCCGTTGGCGCTAACTGGTTAGGCGGCGCCAATATTATTTCCGGTATTGTGATCGGTCTGGTCGTTGCCGAGATGTTCACCTTTATCGTACATCGCAATTGGGTGATTACGCTGCCGTCCAGCGTGCCGGCTTCGGTTTCCCGTTCATTCTCGGCGGTTATCCCGGCATTCATTATCCTCTCGATAATGGGGATTATCTCCTGGGCGTTGACCCACTGGGGGACTAACTTCCACCAGATCATCATGGACACGATCTCCACGCCGCTGGCCTCAATGGGCGCCGTCGTAGGCTGGGCATACGTTATTTTCACCTCGCTGCTGTGGTTCTTCGGCGTACACGGGTCGCTGGCGCTGTCGGCGCTGGATAGCGGGATCATGACGCCGTGGGCGCTGGAAAACATCGCAACCTACCAGCAGTACGGTTCCGTCGAGGCCGCGCTGGCCGCGGGTAAGAGCTTCCATATGTGGGCCAAGCCGATGCTTGATTCCTACATCTTCCTTGGTGGTACCGGCGCGACTCTGGGCTTAATCATCGCCATCTTTATCGCTTCACGTCGTGAGGATCATCGTCAGGTGGCCAAACTGGCGCTGCCATCAGGCATCTTCCAGATTAACGAACCCATCCTGTTCGGCCTGCCGATTATTATGAACCCGGTGATGTTTATCCCGTTCATTCTGATTCAGCCTCTGCTGGCGGCCATCACCATGACGGCTTACACCCTGGGCATCATCCCGCCGATTACCAATATCGCGCCGTGGACCATGCCGACCGGTTTAGGCGCCTTCTTTAACACCAACGGTAGCGTCGCGGCCCTGCTGCTGGCCCTGTTTAACCTTGCCGTATCCACCCTGGTCTACCTGCCGTTTGTGGTGATCTCTAACAAAGCGCAGGGCGTTATTGAGCAGGAAGAGAGCGAAGAAGATATCGCTAACGCACTGAAATTCTAATATTAAGCGGTACGGGAGGTTTCCCGTACCGTCCAGGAAATAAGGGAGTCATTATGTTTGATCTGGATAACATCGCAGCAGAAGAGAGCGCGGTAAACGACCTCGAAGAGGTGGTGATGGGGCTGATTATCAACTCCGGACAAGCGCGTAGCCTGGCTTATGCCGCGCTGAAGCAGGCAAAGCAGGGAGATTTCGCGGCGGCCAAAGCGATGATGGAACAGTCGCGCATGGCGCTGAGCGAAGCGCACCTTGTGCAGACGCAGCTGATTGAGAGCGATGAGGGCGAGGGCAAAATGAAGGTGAGTCTGGTGCTGGTTCATGCGCAGGATCATCTGATGACCTCAATGCTGGCTCGTGAGCTGGTTGCCGAATTGATTGAGCTGCACGAGAAGGTACAATAGGTCATCGACACGATGAGGCAGCCAAAGATGATGACCACTGAAATCAGTACCGCCCGGGAGCAACAACTCTTTAACGGCAAGAACTTTCATGTGGTCATCTACAACAAAACGGAGAGCGTAAGCGGGCTTCACCAGCATGATTACTACGAATACACCATCGTTTTAACCGGGCGCTATTATCAGGTTATTAATGGCAAGCGGGTGCTGCTGGAGCGCGGGGATTTTGTCTTTATCCCAATGGGGTCGCATCACCAGAGTTTTTATGAATTTGGCGCGACGCGCATTCTTAACGTCGGTATCAGCAAAAGTTTCTTTGAGAAACACTATCTGCCGCTGCTGCCGTTTGGTCTCGTCGCCTCTCAGGTCTATGCCGTTAAAAGTACTTTTCTCAGTTATATTGAGTCGGTTATTGCATCACTGAATTTTCGCGAAACTGAATTTGACGAATTTATCGAACTGGTGTCTTTTTACACCCTGAATCGTTTGCGGCACTATCGTGAAGAGCCTACCGAAGATGTTATTCCGCAGTGGTTGAAAAATACCGTCGAGGGTATGCACGATAAGCTTAAATTTGGCGAGGGGGCGCTGGAAAATATGGTTGAGCTTTCCGGTAAAACGCAGGAGTACTTAACCCGCGCAACCCAGCGATATTATGGCAAAACGCCGATGCAGATGATTAACGATATTCGCATCAACTTCGCGAAGAAACAGTTAGAGATAACCAACTACTCGGTGACCGATATCGCCTATGAGTCGGGGTACAGTAGCCCAAGTCTGTTTATTAAAACATTCAAGAAGCTGACTTCCTTTACCCCCAGCAGCTATCGGAAACACCTCACCAGTATTAATTAACCGGGCGCGGAATAGTCCGCGCGGTCTAAATATTCAAATTAACTGTCCGTATTTACGCGGAGAGCGGGTGCCGCATATGCGCTATCCGCAAGGGAGAAAATAATGAGCCAGAAATTGAAAGTAGTGACAATCGGCGGCGGCAGCAGCTATACCCCGGAATTACTGGAAGGATTCCTGAAGCGTTATCATGAACTGCCAATTAGCGAACTGTGGCTGGTGGATGTCGCTGAAGGGCAGGAAAAGCTCGATATTATCCACGCGCTGTGCCAGCGCATGGTGGAAAAAGCCGGCGTTCCGATGAAAGTCTACAAGACCCTGGATCGCCGCGCGGCGCTGGCAGGCGCCGATTTCGTCACCACCCAGCTGCGCGTTGGCCAGCTTAAGGCGCGCGAGAAGGACGAGCGTATCCCGCTGAGCCACGGCTATTTAGGCCAGGAAACCAACGGCGCGGGCGGATTGTTTAAAGGTCTGCGCACCATTCCGGTCATTTTTGACATTGTGAAAGATGTTCAGGAAGTCTGTCCGAACGCCTGGGTGATTAACTTTACCAACCCGGCGGGCATGGTAACCGAAGCGGTGTATCGGCATACCGGCTTTAAGCGCTTTATCGGCGTGTGCAATATTCCTATCGGCATGAAGATGTTTATCACCGACGTGCTGAAGCTGGCTCCGAGCGATGAGCTCAATATCGATCTGTTTGGTCTCAACCATCTGGTGTTTGTTCGCGATGTGCTGGTCAACGGCGTTTCACGCTTTGACGAGCTGCTTGACGGCGTAGCGTCGGGTCGATTGAGCGCAAACTCGGTGAAAAATATCTTTGATTTGCCGTTTAGCGAAGGGCTGCTCCGGTCGCTGCGCCTGATCCCTTGCTCCTATCTGCTCTACTACTTTAAGCCAAAAGAGATGCTGGCGATTGAAATGGGCGAGTACTACAAAGGCGGCGCGCGCGCGCAGGTAGTGCAGAAAGTTGAGAAACAGCTTTTCGAGCTCTATAAGGATCCGGATCTGAACGTGAAACCGAAAGAGCTGGAGCAGCGCGGCGGGGCCTATTACTCCGACGCCGCCTGTGAAGTGATTAACGCCATTTACAATGATAAGCAGGCCGAGCATTACGTTAACGTGCCGCATCACGGCCACGTCGATAATATCCCGGCCGACTGGGCGGTAGAGATGACCTGTACGCTGGGTCGCGATGGCGCCAAACCGACGCCGCGCATTACGCACTTCGATGAGAAGGTGCTGGGTCTGATTTACACCATTAAAGGTTTTGAAGTCGCGGCAAGCGAAGCGGCTATCAGCGGTAAACTGGACGATGTGCTGCTGGCGCTTAATCTAAGCCCGCTGATCCACTCCGATCGCGATGCTGAAAAGCTGGCGCGGGAGATGATCCTCGCGCACGAGCAGTGGCTGCCAAACTTTGCGGCGACTATCGAAAAACTGAAACAGTAACGGGAGCGGCTCATGGAACGCGTGTTAATCGTCAATGCTGATGATTTTGGCCTCAGCAGGGGGCAAAACTACGGCATTATCGAAGCTTGCAAGAACGGTGTGGTCACCTCCACGACGGCGCTGGTCAACGGCGCGGCGATTAGCCACGCTGCCCAGCTTAGCCGCTGCGTCCCCGAACTGGCGGTGGGGATGCATTTTGTCCTGACGCTGGGCGAACCGCTATCGGCGATGCCGGGGCTAACCCGCGAAGGGCGTCTCGGTAAGTGGATTTGGCAGATGGCGGAAGAGGACAGCCTGCCGCTGGACGAAATCGCCCACGAACTGGAGCAGCAGTATCAGCGCTTTGTCGAGCTGTTTGGCCATGAACCGACGCATATCGACAGCCATCACCATGTGCATATGATCGCGCAGATCTACCCCATCGTCGCGGCGTTCGCCCGCGAGAAGGGCGTGGCGCTGCGGATCGACCGCCAGCTGGCGACGCTGTCAGGCCTGGCGCAGGATGCGGCGCGCAGCAGCGAAGGGTTCGCCAGCGAGTTTTACGGGGAAGGGGTTTCGGAAGCGCTGTTTCTGCAAACCCTGGATGCCTCTATCCGCCGCGGTGAGACGTCGCTGGAGGTAATGTGCCATCCGGCGTTCGTGGATAACACGATTATGGGCAGCGCCTATTGCTATCCGCGTCTGACCGAGCTGGATGTGCTGACGAGCGAGTCGCTAAAATCGGCGATTACCGAGCGCGGTTACCGGCTCGGAACCTATCGCGATGTATAAAGGCAAGTCAAAAGCCCGGCATTTCTGCCGGGCATCTTTTTTATGCCGGGATCGCGGCGATTTTGGCGCTTCTTGACCACACCCGATGCGCCGCCATCAGGGTAATCAGCTCATCCAGCGCCTGGCTATCAATGGCATCCGTCTCAACAACGCCTTCTTCACCCTGGCTGGCAATCTGCAGTGGCGCTTTACACTGCCGGGCATCGCCTGCCAGAAGAATCGGTTTCAGGTGTTTGTAGGCTTCCAGCAGGTAATAGTGGAAATCGCCGTTGTTGCTCAGGCTTTGCAGATCGCCGCCGGGAACGATAACCGCATCGACGGTTAACGAGGGCGACCCGGCAAAGGTTCCGGCCACCGGCAGCTCGCTACCGTCATCGGCCTTCACTTTACCCATTCGGGAATAGAGCAGTTTGGCATGTACTCCGTGCGCCTTCAGCGTCTTCAGCAGCGCCAGCAGCTCTTTCGCGACCGGCCGATCGTTAAGCAGTACCGCTACCACCCGGCCTTTAACGTCGCCGCTGGGAATGGCGTACAGGCTTAAGGTCGGATCTTTCTTCAGGCCGTTAACATCCGGCGGCGGGGTGATGCTGCGCTGCTCGTCGGTGAGCTCAATCCCCAGATTTTTGCCCACCGCCTGAGCCAGCTGCAGGTCGATATGCGCCAGCTGATCGACCACCCGCTCGCGGATCCACTCCCTGACGACCTTGCTCAGTTCGAAACTAAAGCCGTCGATAATATGCTGCTGCTCAATAGGCGTCTGGCTACGCCAGAACAGCAGGGGATGAGAGTAGTACTCGCCAAACGAGGGGCTGCGCTGGCGAATTTTTTCTCCGTCAACCCGCTCGGCATAGGATTCAAAGCCGCCGCGTTTAGCGGCCGGCGGCGTCTCCCGCGGCCAGTTATCGTTAATGGAGTTGGGCTCGTAGTTTGCCGGGTTGGTATCAATATCCATCCGGTGCATGCCGTCGCGCTGGAAGTTATGGTACGGGCAGGTGGGCTTATTGATCGGGATTTCATGGAAATTCGGCCCGCCGAGGCGGCTAATCTGCGTATCGGTATAGGAGAAGAGTCGGCCCTGAAGCAGCGGGTCGTTGCTGAAGTCTATCCCCGGAACGATATGCCCAGGATGGAACGCCGCCTGTTCGTTTTCGGCAAAAAAGTTATCCGGGTTGCGATTGAGGACCATCTTACCGACGCGCTGCACCGGGACCAGCGCTTCCGGAATCAGCTTGGTGGGATCCAACAGATCGAAATCAAAAGCAAACTCGTCCTCTTCCGGGATCAGCTGTAAGCCCAGTTCGTACTCAGGATAATCGCCGGCTTCAATTGCTTCCCATAAATCACGGCGGTGGAAATCAGGATCGCGACCGGTCAGCTTTTGCGACTCGTCCCAAACCAGAGACGCTTTGCCTGCCACGGGTTTCCAGTGAAAACGTACGAAGGTGGCTTTGCCTTGCGCGTTAATCAGGCGGAAGGTGTGGATGCCGAAGCCCTCCATCGTGCGGTAGCTGCGGGGCAGTCCGCGGTCGGACATCGCCCACATCACGTTATGCAGCGTTTCCGGCTGTAGCGAGACATAATCCCAGAACGTGTCGTGCGCGCTTTGCCCCTGCGGGACGGCCCAGTGTGGCTCAGGTTTCACCGCATGAACAAAATCAGGGAATTTGAGCGCATCCTGGATAAAAAAGATCGGCGTATTGTTGCCGACCAGGTCGAAAATCCCTTCGTCGGTATAAAACTTGGTGGCAAAACCGCGGATGTCGCGGACCGTATCGGCGGAGCCTGCGCCGCCCTGAACGGTTGAAAAGCGGACGAAGACCGGCGTTTTTTTCTCCGGGCTGGAGAGGAAATCGGCTTTGGTGATGTCGCTTAAATCGCTGTACGCCTGGAAATAGCCGTGCGCAGCGGAGCCGCGGGCATGGACGATCCTTTCCGGAATGCGCTCGTGGTCGAAGTGGGTGATTTTTTCACGCAGGATAAAATCTTCCAGCAGCGTGGGGCCGCGTTTACCCGCGCGCAGCGAGTTTTGATCGTCAGCGATGCGAACGCCCTGGTTGGTGGTGAGGGCAAAATCCTCACCGCCTTTGCGATGCTTTTCGAGGGCATCAAGCTTTTCGCTGTGCGTATCCGGGGCTTTCATACTGCCCGGCGCGGTCGGCTCTTCGCCTGGGGCGGTGGGATGCGGCGTGGGCCGCCAGTTCTGGTCTTCGGGGGCCAGGGCATCCAGACCAGGTTTTGCTTCCCGGTCATCGTGAACCGGTGATTGATGGGGTTGTGGGTTAGGGTGTTTATCAGACATTGCGTGCTCCTGCTTTCATTACTGAAAATGGTCATTGCTAAACCAAAACCCTTCTAATTGTAGAACATCATTTCAAGAACATATTTTTATAAGAGTTTTGCTACTAAAGGGCCGCAAGCAGGGGGCGACGAAAGGGGGCGCTTTCGGCTATGATAAGGGTTTCCGTTTCCCGTTGTGTTTAGTGAATTTATTTGTGATGAAACCACTTCGCCAACAAAATCGTCAGGTCATTAGCTACGTGCCTCGAGTGGAGCCTGCGCCGCCGGAACACGCCGTCAAAATGGATGGTTTTCGCGACGTCTGGGCTCTGCGGGGTAAGTACGTTGCCTTTGTGCTGATCGATGAACACTTTCGCCGTTCCCCACCGTTTAACGTGCCGGAAGCGGCGCAGCGCTGGGCGACGCAAATGAGGCAGGAAGGCGAAATTGACGACTGAGGCTGCAGGGGAAATAAAAAAACCGCTGATATTTCAGCGGTTTTTTGTTTTGATAACCTGAAGATGGCATCAGCTTAGCGGTGCGCCAGCTCGGCATCTTCTTCGCTATCGAGAATAGTTTTATCGGTTTGACGCAGCCACTGGCTGGTCAGGGTACCGGCGGTCATAGACCCGCTCACGTTCAGCGCGGTACGGCCCATATCGATGAGCGGCTCCACCGAGATCAGCAGCGCCACCAGCGTGACAGGCAGGCCCATCGCTGGCAGGACGATCAGGGCGGCAAAGGTCGCGCCGCCGCCTACGCCCGCGACGCCGGCGGAGCTGACGGTCACGATGCCTACCAGCGTTGCAATCCACAGCGGATCGAGCGGGTTGATACCGACGGTTGGCGCGACCATTACCGCCAGCATCGCCGGATAAAGACCCGCGCAGCCGTTCTGGCCGATGGTGGCGCCGAACGAGGCGGAGAAGCTGGCGATAGACTCCGGCACGCCCAGACGACGCGTTTGCGCTTCCACGTTCAGCGGAATCGACGCGGCGCTGGAGCGGCTGGTAAAGGCGAAGGTCAGCACCGGCCAGACTTTACGGAAGTACTTCAGCGGGCTCACGCCGTTCACCGCCAGCAGCAGACCGTGCACCACGAACATGATGCCCAGACCAATATAAGAGGCGATAACGAAGCTGCCGAGCTTGATGATGTCCTGCAGGTTAGAGCCCGCAACCACCTTGGTCATCAGCGCTAGTACGCCGTACGGCGTTAACTGCATCACCAGGCGTACCAGCTTCATCACCCAGCTCTGCAGCGTGTCGATGGCGGTGAGTACGCGCTGGCCTTTCGCTACGTCATCTTTCAGCAGCTTCAGCGCCGCGACGCCGAGGAACGCAGCGAAGATAACGACGCTGATAATCGATGTCGGGTTCGCGCCGGTCAGATCGGCAAACGGGTTTTTCGGCACAAAAGAGAGGATCAGCTGCGGGACGCTCAGGTCCGCGACTTTACCGGCGTAGTTGCTCTGAATGGCGTTGAGGCGGGCGGTTTCCGCGCTGCCCTGAACCAGACCTTCGGCGGTGAGGCCAAACATATTGGTCACCAGTACCCCGACCAGCGCCGCAATCAGCGTAGTGAACAGCAGGGTACCGATGCTGAGGAAGCTGATTTTACCCAGCTGCGAAGCATTGTGCAGACGGGCCACCGCGCTCAAAATCGAGGCGAAAACCAGCGGCATGACGATCATCTGTAGCAGCTGAACATAGCCGTTACCGACGATATTGAACCACTGGATAGAGTCCTTCAGCACCTGGCTGTCGGAACCATAGATAAGCTGTAGCGCCAGGCCGAAAACCACGCCGATAACCAGACCGACCAGCACTTTTTTAGCGAGGCTCCACTGTTTATGCCGGGTTTGGGCCAGCGCCAACAGTAAAACCGCGAACACGACAACGTTCGCTATTAATGGAAAGTTCATCCCCGTTCTCCTGATAACTTTTATAACCGGGTTGGTCAATAACCAACTCTTATGACGGCAAGGGTAGCAGAAGGCGTAATTCGTTACTTATATTCAAATGGAATTGATTATAACTAATTGATTAATTCGCTGGTTTATCGCCCAGACTGGTGGCTAATAAAGCGATTAAAGGTAGTTTGCAGCGAATTAATCATATCCGATGACCAGCGAACGGCGCTGTTTTCGGCAACGTTTTGCGGCATCCACACGGCATAGATGAACAGCGCCATGCACAGCGCGCGCTCCAGCTGGTTGCCCTTGCGCGGCGCGAGGAGGGGCAGACGAAAACGCCAGCGGCAGGGCCAGAGCAGCGGAACGCCCGCTGGGGTGAGCATGTCGGCGAGAATATGGCTGAGATAGCCCAGAACCAGACCCTGAACCGCATCTGCCGGAACTATCCAGCTTTCCGGCACTTTCAATGAGAAAATCGCGACCGCGCCAAAAACCACCAGCAGGCTATGGGTGAAGCCGCGATGGCCGAAGGCGCGCGCTATCGGTTTTGATATCCAGCTTAAGCGCTGGCCGAGAAATGACTTCGGGTGATCGATATCCGGCAGCAGACAGGTCAGGATGGCGGAAGGAACAATATGCCACCAGTCGCCCTGGGCCAGCACGGGCGTTAATTCCGCATTTTTCGCAAATACCGCGCAGGCGATAGAAAAGAGGAGGTGGCCTTCCGCCGTCATGATAAAAACCCTAAACTGTCAATTCATACAGTATAGGGTTTTTATACAGTGTGCGAAAGAGGTGACGGTGTAACTCTTTGTCACAAAATCATCAGCGCGCCAGCCAGCCGCCATCCACCGCCAGGGTATAGCCGCTGATGTAATCCGCCGCCCTGGAGGCGAGGAAGACGACCGGCCCCTGGAGATCATCCGCAACCCCCCAGCGCCCGGCCGGAATACGGTCGAGGATCGCTTTGCTACGCTCGGCGTCATCGCGCAGCTGTTGGGTATTATTGGTCGCCATATACCCCGGCGCAATCGCGTTAACGTTGATGCGATGCCCGGCCCATTCGTTGGCCATCAGGCGGGTAATGCCCAGTACGCCGCTTTTTGACGCGGTGTAGGATGGCACCCGAATACCGCCCTGAAACGAGAGCATTGAGGCAATGTTCACGATTTTCCCGCCGTCACCCTGCTGGATAAACTGCCGGGCGACCGCCTGCGAAAGGAAGAACACCGACTTCAGATTCAGATTCATCACGTCGTCCCAGTCCTTTTCGCTAAAGGAGAGCGCATCGGCGCGACGGATGGTTCCCGCATTGTTGACCAGAATATCGATCCGGCCCATGGCGGCCACGGCCTGAGTCACTATGTCTTCAATCTCATCCTGCCGGCTCAGATCGGCCTGGATAGCGGTAAAGCGGCGGCCCAGCGCCTGGACCTTTTCTGCGGTTTCATGGGGGATCCGGCGATTCACGCCGACGATATCGCACCCGGCCTGCGCAAGGCCTAACGTCATTCCCTGGCCCAGCCCGGTATCACAACCCGTCACGATGGCGACCTTGCCCGCAAGGTCAAAGGCGTTCAGTACCATATGCACCTCTGTATGCTGATTTCATGCGTCAAATAACGCCGTTGAGATAAGCATAGAGGGCGGAAGAGGAAAAAACAATTAAAAATGAAACGGTGTTTTATTTTTGTGAGGATGGGATGATGCCGCTCTCCCATCATCACCGGCAGGATTAACCGAGCAGGTCGCCCGGCGTGAGGGACTCAAGCGTAGCAAGCTTCACGTCAGCCAGCACGAAGCGCGGGTCGCGGCTGTTTTCCGCTTCCGGTACCACGATAGACCGCATCCGCGCTGCTTTGCTGGCAATCATACCGTTGACCGAGTCTTCCAGCGCCACGCAGTTCATTGGGCTGACGCCAAGACTGGCGGCGCAGTTCAGATACACCTGCGGATGCGGTTTGCTGAACGGCAGCATTTCGGCGGAAGCGAGGGCGTCAAACTGGTCGCGCAGTTCAAACATGGTGAGGACTTTTTCCAGCATCCGCAGCGGCGATGCCGACGCGAGGCCGATTTTTAGCCCCTGGGCTTTGCACAATGCCACCGCCTGGCGCGCGCCGGGGAGAAGCGGACGCGCTTCTTCCACCAGCTGGATGGCGCGATTGATGATCCGCGCGGTGACTTCCGCGCGATCCGGGCCTTTCCACGGCTGCTGGGCAAACCACAGGTCGACGACTAAATCGATGCGTAGCCCCAGAATATCCGGCATTTCATGGCGGCGTCTGATATCCACCCCCAGGCTTGCCATCACCTCCAGCTCTGCTTTATCCCACAGCGGCTCGGAATCAATCAGTAAACCATCCATATCAAAAATCGCGGCGTGAATCTGGCGCCTGGCTGACATAAGTCCCTCTCCTTGTAGCGTAAATAGATAACGAATCGGCACTCATGGTATATCATACCGCGCATTATTGGGCGAAATTCGCCGACGAAGGTAGACTTAGAGTGGATAGGCGTCTTAACAAGGGGAACCCATGACGTATCAACAAGCTGGACGCGTTGCAGTACTTAAACGTATTTTGGGGTGGGTGGTATTTATCCCGGCGGTTATCTCGACGCTGATTTCCGTGCTGAAGTTTATGTACGAGCACAGTGAGAAAAAACCGGGCATTGACGCGGTGATGATGGACTTCGCTCATGTGATGATTGAGATGATGCGTTTTAATACGCCGTTCCTCAATTTCTTCTGGTACAACTCGCCGCTGCCGGACTTTAAGCACGGTATGAACATTGGCTTCTGGGTCATCTATATTCTGGTGTTTGTCGGCATGGCGCTGCAGGCGTCCGGGGCGCGGATGGGGCGCCAGGCGAAATTTCTGCGCGAAGGCGTGGAGGATCAGCTGATTCTGGAGCAGGCGAAAGGGGCCGAAGGGCTGACGCGCGAGCAAATCTCCGAACGCGTGGTGGTGCCGCGTCATACCATCCTGGTGCAGTATTTTCCGCTTTACGTTTTGCCGGTGGTCATTATTGTACTGGGCTACTTCTTCTTCTCTTTACTCGGTTTTCTGTAAACGATCGGCCCGGTTGTGCCGGGCCGGCTGCATTACAGGGCGGGCAGGGCGCGAGGCTTGCCCTGATTATCCACCGCGACGTAGATAAACAGCGCTTCGGTCGCTTTATAGCGCTGGCCGATAGGCTCAGACGATACTTTCTTGACCCACACTTCCATATTAATGGTTATCGACGTGTTGCCGCGCTTCACGCAGTTGGCGTAGCAGCATACGACATCGCCAACCGCCACCGGGCGTAAAAAGGTCATGCCGTCGACGCGGACGGTCACGACGCGGCCGTGGGCAATCTCTTTGGCCATAATGGCGCCGCCAATATCCATCTGCGACATCAGCCAGCCGCCGAAAATATCGCCGTTAGCGTTGGTGTCCGCCGGCATCGCCAGGGTGCGTAAAACCAATTCGCCCTTCGGCGCAAGATCTGTTGTTGTCATTCTATACTCTGTACTAGTCAAAGATGATCAGGCGCGATGCTACTATGAAAATGGCGTCGAGAGAATAGGGAATACGCCCGCGATAGCGGGCGTGAAGGGTCAGAAGGAGATCGTGACGCCAGCGTAGTAGGCGCGGCCTGGTTCGTTATAGGTCGAAGCCCCTTCGTTTTCACGATAAATTTGCTTATCGAACAGGTTGCTAATCCCGGCGTTCAGGCGCAGATCTTTCATTAGCTGATAGTTGCCGCCGATACCCACCACGGAATAAGATCCAACTTCATTGGTGGCCAGCACCCCGTTTTCATTACGAATTTCCGCATATTCGCGCGGTTTCTGCCGACCGTACAGGGTCCAGTTGACGTTCGCCGAAAACTTACTGGTCACCTGCCAGTCAAGCAGGGTATTGATGGTGTATTTCGGAATTACGGACAGCGGGTTTCCGGTATCTTTGTTTTCCGATTTGATCATATAAGTGGCGTTGGTGCGCCAGCTGAGCGTATCGGCAATAACCGGAACCAGCAGCGTGCCTTCAAGGCCTTCGACGACCGCTTTCCCGCCGTTCTCCCACTGCAGGATATTCGCTCCGCTGGCGGTATTACCCAGCACCTCGGTGCCGGAGACAATCTTGTTTTTGTAATCGTTGCGGAACCAGGTGACGCCAGCGTTGTAACCGTTGAGATTAAACTCAAGACCAATCTCTTTATTGATACTGATTTCCGGGTCGAGATCCGGGTTACCCAAAAGATAGCAGTTGCCATCGGCAATACTTATCGGGCAGCCGTTTCCGCGCGTAGAAAGCAGGTAGCCTTCGCTCGACTGATACAGATTCGGCGCTTTAAACTCGCGGGCAATACCTGCTTTGACCTTAAACATATCCCCCAGATCCTGCGACAGGTTCAGACTCGGGCTCCAGTTGCTGCCGAAGTCGTTATGGTAGTCGAAGCGCAGACCCGGGATAATATTGGTGCCCGGCGTTGCCTCAATATTGTCTTCGAGATAGATACCGGTCAGCGTGGCGCTGTTCTTGGGGCTGCGTTGTGAAGGATCGCCGGACACCCCGGGGAGCGCATCCGTGGTGGTGGTGGCCTGCATGGACGCCGGATCGTTCAGCTCATCGCGATTCCACTCCATGCCCAGCGTCAGGGTCTGTTCAGCGAGCCAGTTGAAGGGGAGATTCACCTCGGCGGTTGAGCGCCACGACTCCAGGCGGCTGGTGTCATAAACATCGCTATTGATCATCCCTTCCACGCGACCGGTAGTACCCTCCTGCAGGCGGGTATTGTTGGTTTTTTCGTAGTAGACGCCCGCCTTCGACTGGCCCCAGTCCCAGATCCCGTTATAGGTCAGCCCCCAGGTCTGTCGATACATCCGGTTTGTTTCCTGACCGTAGAGGGTATCCACCAGGCCATTGGGGCTCATATTACTGTTGCTATACTGGGTATCGCCGGCATAGATATTGCCCTGCCGGCTATAGGCGTAGCTAAAATCGATAATCTGCTGCGGCGTGACTTTCCACGACAGCAGGGCGTTAATATCTTTGTTGCGCACACCTTCGCGGCCCGCGGCATAAGATCCATTTTGCGCGCGGTTAATATCCCAGGCGTCGGGTTCGGTTTTGTTAATGTTGCCGTATAAACGCATGGTCAGGGCATCCCCGGCCAGCGGTCCGTTGAGGTTGAAATTAGCCCGGTTAGTGGAGCCTTCTTTGTTATTTTCCGGCTGATTGGTATAGAGCGAGAGCGAGCCGTGCCAGTCGTTGGTGGGGCGTTTGGTGATGATATTGACCACGCCGCCCGCGGCGCCTGAGCCGTAGCGCGCTGCGGCAGGGCCGCGCAGAACTTCAATGCGTTCCACCATTTCCGGCGGCACCCAGTTGCTGTCGCCGCGGGTATCGCGCTCGCCGCGCCAGCTATAGCGCACAGAATTGCGGGAAGTGACGGGCACGCCATCAATAAGGATCAGCGTGTTTTCCGGCCCCATACCGCGAATATCTATTTGACGATTGTTGCCGCGGCTGCCGCTGGCGCTGTTGCCGGTCAGGTTTACGCCGGGCATTTTACGAATAATTTCTGAGAGGTCGTTAACCGGCGGATCTTTGGCGATATCTTCCGCGGTGATGATCGAGACGCCCGGCTGCTGCTTCAGCGCCTCTTCGGCGGTTCCCCGTACCACCATGGTTTCGGTATCCTGCTCCACTTCTTCGGCAAAGCCAGCCGGACTGAACAAGCCTGCGATGGCCAGAGCGAGGGGAGTGGTTATGTGCTGTTTCTGCGGTCTCATGATAAATATCCCTATAAAAGCGGGTGAAATTGAGATCGAGAATATCAATGATAATAATTATCATTACAATAACACTGCGTTAATCTCCACAAAATCCTCACATTTGCCGCAACTTTCCGTGATCCGGCAGATATCATGAAGAAAACGGTTTTTTAATCCTGTTCAGAGAGCATAACAGTAGATCAAGGGGGGAGACGGCACGCAGAGCTGCGTGCCGGGAGAATGGCAGCTTAGTGATTGTCGTCCTGCGGCATATGGCGATAGATATAAACGCCGCTCAGCAGGGTGAAGACCAGCGTCAGCGCGGTCAGGCCGAAGACCTTGAAGTTGACCCAGATATTCTGCGGCAGCCAGAAAGCGATGTAGATATTCGCCAGCCCGCAAAGAATAAAAAATACCGCCCAGGCCAGATTGAGCCGCGACCACACCTGCTGCGGCAGCGTCAGCTCTTTCCCCAGCATGCGCTGGATCAGCGGTTTTTTCATCACCCACTGGCTAAACAGCAGCGCGCTGGCGAACAGCACGTAGATAACCGTTACCTTCCATTTAATAAACTCGTCGTTATGGAAGAAGATAGTCAATCCGCCGAATACGGCGACCAGGACGAAGGTAATGAGCGCCATTTTTTCGACTTTGCGATAGCGTACCCAGCTGTAGATCAGCACGATGGCGGTGGCGATAATCAGCGCGGTTGTCGCGGCGTAAATATCATATAGCTTGTAGAATGCGAAGAAGACTACCAGCGGTAAAAAATCCAGAAACTGCTTCATACATCGATTCCGTCGTTCAGATCGGGGCAGAAATAGCCCGCCCCGGATTAAGTTAGTTGCGAATAAGCATATACAAGCGGAATAAATAGATCAGCAACAATGCAGAGATCAGATTACTGAGGGTATTTATTACCACCGCGCCAACGTTCGGCGTCAGGACCGCGAAGCTCGATGCAAACAGCAGCAGCAGCGTTTTCGCCAGCAGCCAGCCGATAATCGCCGGCGCCACCAGACGCACGTTGGCCCAGGCCAGACGCATACTGCCACGCATGGCGCTGAAAATGCCGATTTTATCCTGCACCAGCATAACCGGTGCGAAAGAGAGCACGATAGCCAGCAGGACGCCAGGCACCACCACCAGCATCATCCCCATCTGCACGATAAACGTCGTCAGCAGGATCAGCAGCAGCAGCTTTGGCAGCACCGGCGCGGAAGCGCCGATCGCGCGAAGGGCGCTGACCCGCTGACCGGCGGAGATCATTTGAATCATGAGCAGAACGCCGCCGGCAAGGATGGCGTTGCCTACAAGACCGGAGAAAGTGGAGGCCGCGGAGGCTCGCAGCAGGATTTGCTGCTGCTCAGGCGTCATGCTCTGAACCAGTTCAAACAGCCCGCCGCTACCCGCCAGGCTATCGCCCTGGCTTAATATCGACAGCTGTTCTTCACTGGGTGAAAAGGCATGGCCAAGTACTACCGTAATGAACGCGCATAGCAGCGCAATCAGTAGGATAGTAACGAACTGATTGCGGAAAAAGTTCCCGGTGTCACGGTAGACGGACTTTGCCGTGATAGACATGCATTCTCCTTGAGTATTGCAGGTGTTAACTAGCCGGCGATTGTACCGCAAATCGCGGCTGGGTAGCAGTCTCTGCTGCTGCGCGCTAAGTATATCTTTGTAAATAGAAGAGGAAATCAGCGAAGCGCTGTCTGGAGGACCATAATGGAAGAAACTTGATACCACACGCTTATCACTGATTGTATTGAGAAAGTGAAAATTAATCTGGATCAATAAATGTTAAATTTGCCGACTTAATGTGATCTATGTTGGATCAAACATACCTCTTTGTATGTATATTCTTGCGCTGAATAACCATAATGAGGAAGTGGGTATGAAAAAGTTAGCAGCGGCGGTTGTTATTCTGAGCAGTCTTTCCGGCAGCAGCGTCTGGGCGCATGAAGCCGGTGAATTTTTTATTCGCGCGGGTTCGGCCACGGTCAGGCCGACCGAAGGCGCGGGCGGTACGTTAGGCAGCCTGGGGGGCTTTAACGTCAGCAACAATACGCAACTGGGTCTGACATTCACCTATATGGCAACCGATAACATAGGCGTTGAACTGCTGGCCGCCACGCCGTTCCGGCATAAAGTCGGGACCGCGGCAACCGGCAATATTGCGACCGTTCACCATTTACCGCCGACGTTAATGGCGCAGTGGTACTTTGGCGATTCGAGCAGCAAACTGCGTCCTTACATTGGCGCGGGTATCAACTACACGACCTTCTTCGATGAGAGCGTGAACGATACGGGTAAAAAAACCGGTATCTCTGACCTGAGCCTGAAAGACTCCTGGGGAGCGGCAGGGCAGGTGGGGATGGACTATCTGATTAACCGCGACTGGCTGATTAACATGTCGGTGTGGTACATGGATATCGACACCACCGCCAACTATAAGCTGGCGGGCGCGCAGCAGCACGACAGTATTCGTCTGGATCCGTGGGTGTTTATGTTCTCTGCGGGATACCGGTTCTAAAGTCCCGGATAAAGCTGGTCGCAATGACCAGCTTTATTACGCTTTCTGACGCGTGGCGGATTTGCTTAAGCCTCCCCCGGAGCGGCTGCAGTAACGGCTACTCATTACCCCATTTATTCAGAAATACCGCGATATCATCAATGCGCTGGCGATCGATGCCCGCTTGTACGGCCATCTCTCCCTGCGCTTGCTCGCTGATTTCTTCGTTATTCATCAGGCGAGTAATCAACAGCTGGAAATAGCGCGCCAGAGGATCGCGTTCCGACTCGCTGACGGGCTCAGCGGACTCGGTCGAATACTCATCCGCAATGTCGTAATATTTCAGTGGTACTTCCTCGTGCATAAATCGCTCCCCGATTGACGTTGTGCCTGCATTTTCTGGCCTGAATAATATCACTCCTGCCGGGCTTTAGCTCAGGAACGACCAGAAAAACGCATGCCGAGCCCACACCATACGCAACGGGCGCGGAAACTCCCCGTCATCGGGGGTAATAGCGTAAAAAGCCAAAATTGACTGCCATGAACCCGTCTGCAGGCCGTCAATACGCATAGACTTATCACCACGGCACGCGACATCCTCGATAATCCAGATACTCTAATCCGGGGCGGTTTTGTTTTTCCAGCAGGACGTTCACCAGCGAGGGGATGGTCTCGGCAATGGTGAGTGGGGCATTCTCGCCGCCGAGGGCCGTGCGGATCCAGCCCGGCGCCATGACCACCAGGGGATGCGATACGCAGGCAGGGCGGGCGGCAAAACTGCGCATAAACATATTCAGCGCGGCTTTACTCCCGCGATACAGCTCGCGCTGTCCGCCGGTATTATTGCTCAAACTGCCTTGTCCTGAAGACATAACGCCAATCAGCCCCTGCGGCAACACGACATCTTGCAGGCTTTCTATTACCCGCATCGGCGCGAGCGCGTTGGTCAACATGACATGAATAAACTCTTCCGTCGCGATTTCGCCGATGGTTTGTGTCGGATCGCGGTTGGTGGTGCCCGCGTTGACGAACAGCATATCCAGTACGTTATCGCTAAGCGTTTCGCGCAGCGCCGCGATCCCGTCATTATCACAAATATCCAGCGCCTCAATACGAACCCGTCCAGGATACGCCCGGGCCAGATGATGCAGCGGCGTGGTTTGCGAGAGATCGCGCACGGTGCCGATGACCTGCCAGCCATGCAGCAGAAACTGTTCAGCCATGGCGTGCCCAAGCCCGCGTGAAGCGCCCGCGATCAATACTGTTTTAGTGGAAGCGGCCATGGGTATCACTCCGGCGTAAATAAATGATGGGATAAATATAGGCCGGTGCTGTAGCAGGCGGAAGGCGCAGCATTTGCAATAATAAAGTGCATCAGACGCCCTATCCCGGAGTGGAGAAAAGATGACCGATCCCGATTTTAATTTACTGACTGCGCTGGATGTACTGTTGAGCGAGAAGAGCGTTGCCGGGGCGGCAAAGCGGCTTGAGCTTAGCGCGTCGGCGATGAGCCGCGCGCTGGCGCGCTTACGGCAGGTAACCGGCGACCCGCTACTGGTCAGGGCCGGGCGAAAAATGGTGCTGACTCCCCATGCGGAAAGTCTGCAGGCGCGGGCAAAAAACGTCGTCACTGAGATGCGCGCGGTGCTCAACGCTTCGCCTGCGCCGCTGAGTTTATCGACCCTTGAGAAGCGATTTACGTTACGTACCAATGAGGGATTTATAGACGTTTTTGGTCCGGCGCTGGTGAACGCTGTCGCACGAGAAGCGCCGGGCGTGACGCTCGAGTTTGTCGCGAAGCCGGAGAAAGATGCCCGATTTTTACGCGAGGGGCGGGTGGACCTGGAAATTGGCGTACTGGAAAACATGGGGCCTGAGATCCGCCTGCAGGCGCTGTTTCGCGATCGCTTTGTCGCCGCACTGGCAAAAAACCACCCGTTAGCCGCCTTTGCCGAACTGTCGCGAGAACAATTTGTTTCCGTAGGGCACGTCATAGCCTCCCGTCGCGGGGCGATCCGCGGGCCGGTTGATGAAGCGCTGGCGACATATGGAATGAGCCGCAGAATTGCCGCGGTGGTGCCTGCGTTTTCCGCCGCGCTGGCCGTTGCCCGGGATGCTGAACTTATCGCCGTTGTCCCGGCCTCCTGCCTGCAGAGCGCGGCGGGAAAAGAGATGATCGGTTTTCCCCTCCCGGTGAGCACGCCGGAGATAACGGTGTCACAAATGTGGCATCCTCGCCAGGAGCATGAATTAGCGCATCGCTGGCTAAGGCAGCTGGTGCGCAGAGAGTGTCGGCAGCCATAAAAAAAGCCCGCACAAGTGCGGGCAAAAATACTGGAAGCAATGTGAGCAATGTCGTACCGAATACCTGAGTTGTTTACTCAACTACTCGGTAATGAGAAAGATAATATTTCTCATTTAAGATATCAACCCCAACTTTTGTGCGGAAGCGTTTTTTTTAATCGACGATAAAAACGGTGCGCTTCTGGCTGTTATCCTGCGGCCATGCCGCGGCGACCTCGCGAAGCGGCCGGGGAGTGGTGGCGATGGTAAACCCGCCAGTAACGGCAGCCTGCAGCATTTCCCCGGTAGCGGCCAGCAGCTGGGACACTGAAAGGCTGCCAATACCGCTGCCCATCAGCTGCAGCGGCGCGGAGCGCAGTACCGCGCCGCTGAGCGCGATATCGGCGGCGGAAAGGGAACCGACCTGAATAAAACGTACCGGCGCATTTCCCGGGCTGTGCTTTGCCAGCGCTGGCAGCAAAAGTTCGGCGCTACGTCCCCACAGATAATCGACGACGACATCAATCTGCTGCGCCGCCAGTTCGGCAAACTGCGCCCGCAGGCTCGCCTCATCCTGACTTAAGTTCACGATCGCATCGGCTTCGAGCGCGGCCAGTTTCTCCCCGTTTCGCCCGCAGGCTATCACTTTTCTGGCGCCCAGAAAGCGGGCGATTTGCACCGCCAGCTGACCGGCGCTGCCCGTGGCGCCGTTGATCAATACGGTTTCGCCCGCTTTCAACCCGCCGCGCTTGACCAGCGCCGCCCAGGCCGACATACCCGGATTAGCCATTGCGGCGGCAGTGATATCGTCCAGTTCATCCGGCAGCGGCAGACAGTGGTTTAGGGCGACGGGAGCCCACTGCGCCATACTGCCCCAGGGCGCGGCGGGGAAGGCGAAATAGACGCGCCGCCCGTCGGGTAGTACGCCGGCGCCATCAATACCCGGGACAAAAGGCAGACGACCATCGAAACTATAATGTTTGCCGGAGGCCCGGCCTTTCACCACATGACTGATGGCGGCGGCGCGAACCTTGACTAACGCCTCACTCTCACCGGCGCGCGGATCGCTAAAATCGGACCAAACCGGCACCTGCTGCAGGTCAAAAACCACGGCTGCTTTCATTGTCTTCTCCCCCTCTGGGATAGTTATGTGTAAAATGCACATATCAGCTAACGGCACTATACTCGGTTAACTAATATATGCAAGATGCACATAATAATTACGACATTAGCGACTTCCACGGCGCGCTGCTCGATATCATCAGCGTGATGAACCAACCGATGCGCGATGAGCAGATACTGCAGGCGGCCGAGGTCCAGCTCGATCGGACTCTCTTTCCGCTACTGGTGGCCGTCGGGCGCAGGGGACCCGTCGGGGTCGTTGAACTGGCGGACAGCCTTGGGCGCGACTACACCACCGTCAGCAGGCAGGTGAAGAAGCTGGAAGCCCAGGAGCTGGCGCGAAAGCAGCCTAATGCGAAAGACCGGCGGATTAGCGAAGTGACGCTCAGCGAAGCGGGCCAGGCGATGATTACACGCATTGCGCAAGCAAGAACGCGGCTGATGAACGAGGTGCTGGCAGGGTGGTCGCAAGATGATGTGCTGGCGCTGTTTCGTCTGACGCGCAAATATGCCGACTGCTTGCAGCAGAAATAGCCGCCCGGCGCGGGACCGGGCGGCGGACGCGCTTAGGCTGCTTTGGTGGCGGCCTTCAGACTTTGCGCAAAGGCTTTCAGTTCGGCGAGCATAGCCTGCGGGTCGTTCACGTTACGCTCAATGATTTTGACGATGGCAGAGCCGGAAATCGCGCCGGCCGCGCCTGCGTCAATCGCCGCGGTCACCTGCTCCGGCGCCGAGATGCCAAAACCCTGCAGCGGCGGCGCGGCGTGGTACTCGGCCAGTTTTTCAATCAGATGATGCAGCGGCAGCGCGGCGCGGTTCTCCGCGCCGGTCACGCCCGCCCGCGACAGCAGGTAGGTATAACCGCGACCGTAAGAGGCGATCTGGCGCAGCAGATCGTCATCGGCATTCGGCGGACAGATGAAAATCGGCGCGATGTTATGGCGCAACGCGGCCTGGCGGAACGGCGCGGACTCTTCCACGGGGACATCGGCGACCAGCACTGAATCGACGCCCGCGCGTTCGCACGCGGCGTAGAATTCATCAATGCCCGGGCTGAAGACCAGGTTGGCGTACATCAGCAGGCCGATTGGGATGGTCGGATGCTTTTGACGAATCGCCGTCAGCATTTCAAAGCACTGGGCGGGCGTGACGCCTGCGGCAAAAGCGCGCAGGGTGGCGTCCTGAATCGTCGGGCCGTCAGCCAGCGGGTCGGAGAAGGGGATGCCCAGCTCCAGCGCGTCGGCGCCCGCTTCAATCAGGGTATCGATAATTTTCAGCGACTGTTCCGGATTCGGATCGCCGAGGGTGACGAAGGGAACAAACGCGCCTTCCCGGCGAGCTTTAAGTTGTGCAAACAGCGTCTCATAACGTTCCATCAGATTTCCCCTCGCGCTTTTAAAATATCGTGTACGGTGAAGATGTCTTTATCGCCGCGGCCGGAGAGGTTAACCACCAGCAGCTGCTCTTTTTCCGGGTTTTCACGCATCATCTTCAGCGCGTGCGCCAGGGCATGGGAGGACTCCAGCGCCGGGATAATCCCCTCATGGCGGGAGAGTTCTTTAAAGGCATCCAGCGCTTCGTCATCGGTAATCGACACATAATCGGCGCGGCCAATGCTGTTCAGATACGCATGCTGCGGCCCCACTGACGGGAAGTCCAGCCCGGCGGAGATGGAGTAGGACTCCTCAATCTGTCCCTCTTCCGTTTGCATCATCGGCGATTTCATACCGAAGTAGATACCCACCCGACCGTGCTTCAGCGGCGCGCCGTGCTCGCCGGACTCAATACCGTGACCCGCGGGCTCCACGCCAATCAGGCCAACGGTGGTTTCGTCGATAAAGTCGGCGAACATGCCGATGGCGTTCGATCCGCCGCCGACGCAGGCGATAACCGCATCCGGCAGACGACCTTCTTTCTCCAGAATCTGCGCTTTGGTCTCTTCGCCAATCATGCGCTGGAATTCACGCACGATGGTCGGGAACGGGTGCGGACCGGCAGCGGTGCCGAGCATATAATGGGCTGTTTCGTAGCTGCCGGACCAGTCGCGCAGGGCTTCATTGCAGGCGTCTTTCAGGGTAGAAGAACCGCTATGTACCGGGATTACTTCCGCACCCATCAGGCGCATGCGGAAAACGTTCGGCGACTGGCGTTCGATGTCCTTAGCGCCCATATAGATACGGCACTTCAGGCCGAGCAGGGCGCTGGCGAGCGCAGAGGCCACGCCGTGCTGGCCGGCGCCGGTTTCGGCGATAATTTCCGTTTTGCCCATCCGTTTCGCCAGCAGCGCCTGGCCGAGCACCTGGTTGGTTTTATGCGCGCCGCCGTGCAGCAGGTCTTCACGCTTGAGATACAGCGTGGTACGGGTGCCTTCGGTAAGGTTACGGCATTTGGTCAGCGCCGTCGGGCGACCGGCGTAGTTTTTCAGCAGGTCGGTAAATTCAGCCTGGAATGCCGGGTCTTTCTGCGCGCTGACGAACGCTTCTTCCAGCTGGCGCAGGGCGGGCATCAGGATCTGCGGAACGTACATCCCGCCGAATTCGCCAAAGTAGGGGTTCAGTAAAGTACTCATTATTGCTCCTTAATATGCGCGCAGCGTTTGAAATACAGAGGACAGCTTGCTGGCATCTTTAATACCCGGCTGCGACTCTACGCCTGAATTAAAATCGAGTCCGGCACAGCCGCTTTTGGCGGCTTCCACACAGTTATCGGCGCCGAGGCCGCCTGCCAGCAGAACGTTACGCAGGTCCTGACCTTGCAGCAGCGACCAGTCGAAACGCTGGCCGGTGCCGCCTTGACCGTTGTCGAATACATATTTATCGACGTGATGCAGATTGCGCTGCGGTAGGGTTTCGCCGACGCTGAGGGCCTTCCAGATTTGCACCGTCGCCGGAAGTTCGGCGCGCAGGGTATCAATATAGGCCTGGTCTTCGCTGCCGTGCAGCTGCACCGCGGCTAAGCTCAGATTTTCCACGCGGGCGACCACTTCCGCCACCGGCGTATTGCGGAACACGCCGACGTAGCTCAGCGGCGCGCTATCGATGACGGCTTTCGCCTGAGCGTCATTCACCGCTCGCGGCGACGTCGGGACAAAAATCAGGCCGCCGTAGATCGCGCCGGATTCATACGCCACCTGGGCATCCTGGGGGCGGGTCAGGCCGCAGACCTTATTCTCGCCGAGCAGCACGCGCTTCACGGCGGCGTTCAGATCGGCGTGCTCCATCAGCGCCGAGCCAATCAGGAAACCGTTGGCGAAGTGGCTTAGTTCACGCACTTCTGCGTAGGTATGGATACCGGACTCGCTGATCACCGTGACCTCATGACCGAGCTTAGGCGCCAGGGTGCGGGTACGGTTGAGGTCAATCGACATATCGCGCAGATCGCGGTTGTTGATGCCGACCACTTTCGCCTTCAGCGCAATCGCGCGCTCCAGCTCCTCTTCATTGCTCACTTCGGTCAGCACGCCCATGTTCAGGCTATGCGCGACGGCGGAGAGCTGGCGATACTGTTCGTCATCCAGCACCGAAAGCATTAGCAGGCAGGCGTCGGCCTGGTAGTAGCGCGCCAGATAAATCTGGTAAGGATCGATGGTGAAGTCCTTACACAAAATCGGCTGCGGCGCGACCTTGCTGACGATCGGCAGAAAGTCGAAGCTGCCCTGGAAATATTTCTCATCGCACAGTACCGAGATCGCCGAGGCGTAGTGCTTGTAGACGCCGGCGATGGCCGCCGGGTCAAAATCATCGCGGATCAGCCCCTTTGATGGCGAGGCCTTTTTGCACTCGAGAATAAACGCGGTGCGGGTTCCGGCGAGGGCGTCGTAAAAATTGCGCTGCGTCGGTACCACTTCATTTTGAAAACTGGCTAACGGTTGTTGTTGTTTGCGGGCTTCTACCCAAATCGCTTTGTCGGCCACGATTTTTGCTAAAACGGTCTGCATTATTTACCCTCTTGCCGCTAATGCGGTCACTCTGTCATAGGCCGCTCCGCTGTGCAGCACATCGATGACCTGCTGCGCGTTGGCCTTCAGATCTTCGTATCCATGTAAACGCATCAGCATGGCGACGTTGGCGGCAACGGCGGCTTCGTGAGCGGCCTCGCCTTTACCTTGTAGTAAGCGCGTAAGAATGTCACGGTTTTCTTCCGGCGTGCCGCCTGCCAGCTGCTCCTGATGGTAAGGCGTCAGGCCAAAGTCGGCGGCGGTCAGCTGGTAGCTCTTGATTTCGCCATTGTTCAGCTCCGCGACCACCGTCGGCGCGTGCAGCGACACCTCGTCCATTCCGCCGCTATGCACCACCGCGGCGCGCTGGTAGCCCAGCACGCGCAGGGTTTCCGCAATCGGCAGCACCAGCTCCGGGCTATAAACGCCAATCAGCGCCAGAGGCGGGTGGGCCGGGTTGATCAGCGGCCCAAGCACGTTAAACAGGGTGCGAGTTTTCAACTGCTGACGGACCGGCATCGCGTGGCGGAAACCGGTGTGATACTTCGGGGCGAACAGGAAGCAAACGCCCAGTTCATCCAGCGCCTGGCGAGATTTATCGGCATTCATATCCAGATTGATACCGAACGCCGCCAGCAGGTCGGAAGATCCTGATTTACTCGATACGCTGCGGTTGCCGTGTTTCGCGACCTTCAGGCCGCAGGCGGCGGCCACAAACGCGCTGGCGGTCGAAATATTGATACTGTTGCTGCCGTCGCCGCCGGTACCGACGATATCGGCAAACAGATAATCAGGGCGCGGGAACGGCGCGGCGTTTTCCAGCAGCGCGGTGGCGGCGCCGGCGATTTCCTGCGGATGCTCACCGCGCACCTTCATGCTCACCAGCGCGGCGGCCAGCTGCTCGGGTTTCACTTCCCCGCGCACCACCGCTGAGAACAGCTGATGGCTCTCCTGCTGGCTCAGGGTTTCGGCCTGATACAGTTTTTCCAGAATTGGCTGGAGGGTGTTGGTCTGCTCCAGCTTCTGCAACGCCCAGGCCAGGGTTTGCTCTAGCAGGCGCGCGCCCTGGGTGGTCAGAATCGACTCCGGGTGGAACTGGAAGCCGCAGACGCGATCCGCATCGTGACGCACCGCCATGACCATGCCGTTGAAGTGGGCATTGATGGTCAGCCCCGCCGGAATGTTGCTACCCACCAGCGAGTGGTAGCGGGCCACCGGCAGCGGGTTGCTCAGACCGGCAAACATCGCCTGTCCGTCATGTTCAATACTCGAAGCCTTACCGTGGAGGATTTCGCCGGCCTGGCCGACGTAGCCGCCGTAGGCTTCGACAATCGCCTGGTGTCCGAGGCAGATACCGATAATCGGCAGTTTGCCGCGCATGCGGATCAGCAGCTCCGGCATGCAGCCCGCTTCGCTCGGCGTCCCCGGCCCTGGAGAGAGCATCAGTACCGGGTTTTTCATCGTGCCGATGCGCTCAATCAGCGCCTGCGCCGGGACGGAGTTGCGGTAAATCACCACGTTATGGCCGTTCGAACGCAGCTGGTCTGCCAGGTTATAGGTAAAAGAATCGATATTATCGAGCAGCAGAATGTCGGCCATTAGAAAATCTCCTTCGCGTGGTGGGCCTGGGCGATAGCGCGCAGCACCGCGCGAGCTTTATTACGGGTTTCATCCGCTTCTGACTGGGGAACGGAGTCGAGCACGATACCGGCGCCCGCCTGGACGGTGGCGACGCCATCCTGCACGTAGGCGGAACGGATAACGATGCAGGTATCGAGGTCGCCGTGGGCGGTAAAATAGCCCACCGCGCCGCCGTAGCTGCCGCGACGCTTGCCTTCAGCGGCGGCGATAAGCTGCATGGCGCGCACTTTCGGCGCCCCGCTGAGGGTGCCCATATTCATACAGGCGCGGTAGGCATGCAGCACGTCAAGATCGCGGCGCAGCTCGCCAACCACGCGGGAGACGAGGTGCATCACAAAGGAGTAGCGGTCGACTTTGGTCAGGTCGGCGACGTAGCGGCTGCCCGGCGTACAGATGCGCGCGAGGTCGTTACGCGCAAGGTCGACCAGCATCAGATGCTCGGAAAGCTCTTTATGGTCGGTGCGCATCTCCAGCTCAATGCGGCTGTCGAGATCGCGATCCAGCGAACCATCCGCGCGGCGGCCGCGCGGTCGGGTACCGGCGATCGGGTAGATTTCAATCTGGCGATTGGTGGCATCATACTTGAGAGAGCTCTCCGGCGACGCGCCGAACAGGGTGAAATCGTTGTCCTGCATAAAGAACATGTACGGGCTCGGGTTGCTCTTCTTCAGCACATCATAAGCGGCGAGCGGCGATGGGCAGGGCAGCGAGAAGCGGCGCGACGGCACGACCTGGAAAATCTCGCCCGCGCGAATGGCGCGCTGCATTTTACGCACCACGGCGCCATACTCTTCGTCGCTCTGGTCGCAGTCGCAGCGCATCTCGGCTACCGTGGTTACCGGCAGCGGCAGCGGCGGCTCGTTCAGCTGCTGGCGAAGCTGAGCGATGCGCTGCAGCAGACGCTGCTTTTCGCTTTCCAGCGGCGTAAACAGGCTCGCCTGGATACGGGTGTTTTTGGTCTGATGATCGATAACCAGCAGCGTTTCCGCCAGATAGAAGCAGTAATCCGGGCAGGCGGTGTCGCTTTCCAGCGATGGCAGGTCTTCAAAACCGGCGACCAGGTCATAGGCGAACAGGCCGCCGAAGAACATGGCTTCGCGCTCGTCCTGCGGAACGGTAACCAGTTCCTGCAGCAGGCGAAAAGCGTCGAATACCGAGAGTGAACACAGGCGGGCGTCTTCATCTAGCAGCGCGCTGACCGGGGGAAAGGTTAATACCCGGCTATTGGGCTGACGCTGATTATTGATGCCGGAGGGCAGGGCGCTATCCAACAGTTCCAGCAGCGCCGTACCGTTGGCGGACAATGCGTGAATAGTGACGGTGTCACCAAGTGCGGTAATGCGCAGGGCGCTATCCACCAGCAGCAGGCTCTTTAAATCATCCTTGCTGTCAATATCAGCGGATTCCAGCAGCAGGGTGGCTGGACGCGCGCCGCAGATCTGGTGGAACAATGCGGTGGGGTTTTCCCGATAGATGGCGTCGCTGGTGAGAAGCTCGAGTGCCGGTTTTGATGTTTGCATTATTGTTGTCGCCTGTTCGCTATAATAATTTGTCCAATAAAAAGCCCGCTCATTGGCGGGCCGGGTATCTGTATGCTGAGTGCAAAACGCGATCACGCCGCCCGATAACAGGAGGTGCGCCACCAGCCGTGCAGAGTGATAAATTGCGTTTTCATCGTTGATACCCCTTCATGTGAACTTGCGTACTAGTTAACTAGTCCGAGAGATTAATGTCAACCCCTGTTTGCAGATTTTCTCTCTCTGTCGGTATGATGATGCGCTTATTGATATCCTTAATCACTTAAGCTGCAGAATCACAGTCAATCTGCCTGTGACTTAAAGTATGACGGGTACAGGTTCATGTCCAGCAGGAGTCATCTTGAGCAACACCAATTACGCAGTGATTTACGACCTGCACAGCCATACCATTGCCTCTGACGGGCGACTGACTCCAGAAGAACTTGTCCATCGCGCGCACCAGATGCGCGTCGGCACCCTGGCGATTACCGATCACGATACCGTGGCGGCGATTCCCGCGGCTCAGGCTGAAATTGAACGCGCCGGTTTACCGCTGGCGCTGATTACCGGGGTGGAGATTTCCACGCTGTGGGAAAATCATGAAATTCACATTGTCGGACTGAATATCGATATCGGCCATCCGGCAATGACCGCGCTGCTCGATGAACAGAAAGCGCGTCGCCAGATGCGGGGCCAGCAGATTGCTGAACGGCTGGAAAAAGCGCGGATCCCGGGGGCCTGGGAAGGGGCGCTGAAGCTGGCGGACGGCGGTGCGGTGACGCGCGGCCATTTTGCCCGTTTTCTGGTGGAGGCCGGCTATGCCAACAATATGGCTGACGTCTTTAAGAAGTATCTGGCGCGCGGGAAAACCGGTTACGTTCCGCCTCAGTGGTGTACAATAAAACAAGCGATTGATGTCATTCATCATTCTGGCGGTAAGGCGGTCATTGCCCATCCCGGGCGCTATGACCTTTCCGCCAAGTGGTTAAAACGTCTGTTGGCCCACTTTAGCGAACAGGGCGGCGATGCGATGGAGGTGGCGCAGTGTCAACAGGCGCCGCACGAGCGCGCTCAGCTTGCCGCTTACGCCGTGCAGTATGGCCTGGATGCCTCGCAGGGGTCTGATTTTCATCAGCCCTGCCCATGGATCGAACTGGGCCGCAAACTTTGGCTGCCCGCGGGCGTTGAAGGGATCTGGCGCAGTTGGGAAGTGGCCGTAGAACAAAATTGAGAGGGAAGTATGAGTCAGTTTTTTTATATCCATCCGGAAAACCCCCAGGCGCGGTTAATTAACCAGGCGGTGGACATTGTGCGTAAAGGCGGAGTCATCGTCTATCCGACCGACTCCGGTTACGCTTTAGGCTGTAAAATTGAAGATAAAGGCGCGATGGAGCGGATTTGTCGGATCCGTAATTTGCCAAACGGCCACAACTTTACCCTGATGTGCCGCGATCTGTCCGAGCTATCGACCTATTCATTCGTCGATAACGTGGCCTTTCGTCTGATTAAAAACAATACGCCGGGTAACTATACCTTTATCCTCAAGGGCACCAAAGAAGTCCCGCGCCGCCTGTTGCAGGAGAAGCGTAAGACTATCGGGATGCGCGTGCCGTCGAACCCGATTGCGCAAATGCTGCTGGAAACATTGGGTGAGCCGATGCTTTCCACTTCCTTGATGCTGCCGGGAAGCGACTTTACCGAATCCGATCCGGAAGAGATTAAGGATCGTCTGGAGAAGCAGGTGGACCTGATTATTCACGGCGGCTATCTGGGCCAGCAGCCGACCACGGTTATCGATCTTACCGAAGACGCGCCGGTCGTAGTGCGTGAAGGCGTCGGGGACGTGACGCCGTTCCTGTAATTGTTTTTTATTCCAAGGAAGGAATCGTCGTGAAATGGACATTAATCTGTCGCTTTTTTCTTCTGCTGTGGCTGTTCAGCGTGCCGTTCAGCCCTGCGCATTCTGAGGTTTTATCCCCCTGGCAAGAAGCTATCGCTCTGTTTGACGTTCAGGCTACCATGCGCCAGGACGGCGTGCTGGACGTGCGAGAAAACCTTCACTTCCAGGCGCGCAACAGGCAGATCAAACACGGTTTCTTTCGCGATCTTCCGCGTATGTGGGTGCGGCCGGACGGCAACGCGGCCCTGCTGACGTACCATGTGATCGGCGTGACCCGCGATGGCAAACCCGAGCCCTGGCATCTGCTCTGGCACCGGGGGACGATGAGGATCGTAGTCGGCGATGAGCAAACTTTTCTGCCGGAAGGCGATTATCGCTACCAGGTGCACTATCAGGTCAGCAACGCGTTTATCCGCGATGACGAAGATGATGTGCTTATTTGGAATGTCACCGGCGCCAGCTGGTCGTTCGAAATATTCCAGGTTCGCTTCGCGCTGCAACTAGCGGATGCGCAAGGGGACCCGTTCAGGCAGATCGACTTTTTTACCGGCGATGATGGCGAAAGGTTAAAAAATGGCCACCTTCTGCCGGATGGGTGCATTGAGTCCCGCGAACCCTTCTACCAGCAGGATTTTACCGTACTCTATCGCTGGCCTCGTGCGCTGTTGCCTGATGCCGCAGAGCCGCAGGCGACTCATCTACTCCCGCATCTTTTTATCCCCACGTTATCGTCTTTAAGCGTGTGGATCCCCTGTGGATTAATGGCGGGTTATTTCTTGTTTTTATGGCTGCGCAGGCCGCGTTTTACTCCGGTTGACGTGCCGGTGCTGACGTCAATGTCTAGGGAATTTTCTCCAGGCTATTTGCGTATGGCGGCGAAGCAAACGTACGACGATAAAGGTTTTTGCGCCGATGTGACCAACCTGATTGTGAAGGGGCGGGTGGCGCTGGAGAATGTGCCGGGCGATGAAATGCTATGCTCGTTGGTTCGGGTACGTTCTGGCGCAATTCACACAGGCGATATTCCGACCCAGGAAGAGCAGCTATTGATGGATCTGCTGTTTCATAAGAGCGATAAAGTGGAGCTCAAGGGGCGCTACAACAGAACGCTGCGCAAAGCGTTTAAGCGAATGGATAAATACTATCGTCAGCAGCATAAGGGCGCGGGCTATCGGCCTTTGAGCTTCCTGTTATGCGGTATTGTGGCGATGTTTGCGACTCAGATTCTCGCTAATGCGCAGAGTCTGGGCTGGACGGCCAGAACCTTAACTGCGGATTGGTTTGCGGGTCTTTTCTTCGTTATTCCGCTTCTCTTTAGCAGCGTATTTTTACTGAGCGATAGCGATCCCGGCAAACCAATTCGCAAGCGTCTAATGGCGACGGTGTTGTGGCCGCTTATCGGCGGCGGCCTGATTTTTCTGTTTCTATGGGCGAAAATGGGTTTTTCACTCTTTCAATGGTATATGCCCGCCGGATACTTCAGCGCCTGGTGCCTGTCCGGTTATATCACCGCGCTGGGCTTTTGCCTGCTCCCGCAGCTTACGCAATTGGGCCAGCAGCGCTTTGCCAGAGCTGAAGGGGTCATCCGTTATCTTGGACGGCTGGAGGCAGCAACGCACAGCGGCCCACGGCGCAAAGGCGAATCCCGTTACCTGGATATTTCATTGCTTAGCTGGGCGGTAGCCGCAGGGTTGGGTAAGGCGTGGGCCAATCGCCTGGCTCCATCCCTGGCGGCGGCGATTAAGGCGCCGGAGATAGCCCGATCCGGGGCGTTTTTGACCTTGCAGGCGCATCTGAATAGTGGATCCGCCAGCGCTTTTGGTCTCGGCGGCAGCGGCGGGGGATTTTCCGGCGGCGGAGCAGGAGGCGGCGGCGGAGGCGGATGGTAAGTTGTGCTATCCTCGTAATGCGAAGAAGCATTGATCTTAAAGTTCGTGTACCATGTTCGCCCACGCGAGAAGACGTGTCTCTACTGTGGTCGCTAAAATGGCGCAAAACATGATACGCCTTGATGCAAAATATATATACAGAACATGGTGTTAGAATATTATTTTGCTAACGCCCTGTTTTTCGAAGTATACCAGACGCCTGGGAAGGCGACACCTTAAGGAAGCTCAATGAGCGAGAAATTACAAAAAGTGCTGGCCCGCGCTGGCCACGGCTCCCGCCGTGAAATCGAAGCCAAAATCGAAGCTGGCCGCGTCAGCGTCGATGGCAAAATCGCCACCCTTGGCGATCGCGTTGAAATTGTCCCGGGTTTAAAAATTCGCATCGACGGCCACCTGATCTCTGTGAAAGAGTCTGCGGAACAGATTTGCCGCGTGCTGGCCTACTACAAGCCGGAAGGCGAACTCTGTACCCGCAACGACCCGGAAGGGCGTCCGACGGTGTTCGATCGTCTGCCAAAGCTGCGCGGCGCGCGCTGGATTGCCGTCGGTCGTCTGGACGTGAACACCTGCGGCCTGCTGCTGTTTACCACCGACGGTGAACTGGCGAACCGCCTGATGCACCCGAGCCGCGAAGTGGAACGTGAATACGCGGTGCGCGTGTTTGGCCAGATTGACGATGACAAGCTGCGCCAGCTTTCTCGCGGCGTACAGCTGGAAGACGGCCCGGCGGCGTTCAAAACCATCAAGTTTACCGGTGGTGAAGGGATTAACCAGTGGTACAACGTCACGCTGACCGAAGGGCGTAACCGCGAAGTCCGTCGCCTGTGGGAAGCCGTTGGCGTACAGGTCAGCCGCCTGATCCGCGTGCGCTACGGCGATATTTTGCTGCCGAAAGGCCTGCCGCGCGGCGGCTACACCGAGCTGGACCTGGCGCAAACCAACTACCTGCGTGAGCTGGTCGAGCTTACGCCGGAAACCACCTCTAAGGTCGCCGTCGAAAAAGATCGCCGTCGCATGAAGGCAAATCAGATTCGCCGCGCGGTTAAGCGCCACAGCCAGGTGAGCAATAATAATAACAACCGTCGTTCCAGCAGCCGTAATAACGGTAACGGTTAATTATTCCAGTTCCGGCGGTCGCCGCCGGAATTTTCTCTCTTGTGACTCCTTTCACACTTCTGCATAAAGACAAAAAACGGGAAATCCCCGGACAAATAACGCAAAGCGATGCGCCTGGCTACGCCATATACTGACGCCACTGATTACATTAACAGGTAGCCTAAAATGGAAACAGCAGGAAAACTATCGGCAAGCTATGTGGTTATCGGCGTTAAAGAAAAAATAGGTTATGGATTTGGCGATTTCGCCTCTAATTTATCCTTCGGCTTTGTTTCTCTATTCTTACTTTTTTTCTATACCAATATTTACGGGATTAGCGCCGTACAGGCGAGCCTGATCTTTGTTATTGCCCGCGTGGTTGATGCGGCCTTTAATATTGTGATTGGTTTTGCTATCGATAAAACCCACAGCCGTTACGGTAAACTTCGTCCATGGTTATTGTATGGTTCCATTCCGCTGGGCTTTCTGACGGTGCTCTGCTTTGTGCCTTTCGGCGGTGAGGCCAAATTCTACTTCGCACTGATTTCATATACTATTTATTGCCTGGCCTATACGGCGGTGAATACGCCTTACTCGGCGCTGACCAACCGTTTAACCCAGCATGAAGCCTCCCGTTCATCGCTGTCGGTATACCGGTTTGTACTGGCGATTGTTGGCTATCTGATTGTGTCCACCACCGCGGATAGGCTGATTTCCCCGTTTAGCGATAAACAGCTGGGCTATGTCTTCGCCGTCTCTTGCTTTGCGCTGCTGGCGACGTTTTTGTTCCTTGCCTGTTTCGGGATGACCAAAGAGCGCGTTGGCGAAGAAGAGGAACAGACTCCGGCGCCGACGCTGCGGGAAATGTTGAAGGCGGTGGCAGGGAACGCGCCGCTAATTAACCTCTCCATGTTCACCGTCTTTTTTTATATTGCCTATACCGTGTGGATGGCGATCGCTATTTACTTTATCAAATATATCATTGGTAGCGAAGGTTTTACCTCCACCTTCTTTATGATTCAGTCGGCGGCTTATATTGTCGGTACCGTTATTTCGGAAAAAATTATTGCGTTGATAGGTAAAAAGAAAATGACGCTGGTGGCCCTGTTAATCGGCGTGGTGGGCGTACTGATGCAATATTTTATCGCCGGCGACAATATCTGGCTGATCATGACCGGCGTGTGTCTGTATAGTATTACGCTGGGGATGGGTTTCGTTTCAATGTGGTCAATGATTGCCGATACCGTGGAATATGCCGAGTGGCACCATGGGGTGCGTACCGAAGGCGCAATTTACGGCTTTTTTAATTTCATCACTAAAATAGCGATGGCCATCGGCGGCGGCTGCGCGGGATGGATGCTGGACTATTATCACTATGACGCGGGCAATATCACCGCCAGCGCGATTAACGGCATTAACGTACTGATGACGCTATTTCCCGGCGCGATGTTTGCCCTCAGCGCCCTGTTTGTCGCCTGCTATTCGCTGGATGAAAAAACCTATCGCGATATTGTGCAAAAGATCAGCCTGCGTAAACAGAACGCGCTTTAACCTCAGGGAGCCAGAGAGATGAGTAACGATTTTAACACCACCCTTGCCGCGATGAGCGCGGAAGAGAAAGTGGCGCTGTTGACCGGCAGCGGCCTTTGGCGCACCGCCTCGCTGCCGCAGCACGGTATCGAAGATATCATTATGACCGACGGCACTTATGGCGTGCGCTACAGCAGCGCGCAGATTGATGGCCGGGAAAAGTGGAGCATGGATGATTTTATCTCGGTCATCACCCAAACCGCAGACCAGGCCAGCGTGGAAGAGCCCGCCGCGAAAGGGGGCAGTGAAGCGCTGTTCAGCACTTCGCTACCGGCGACCTGCTTTCCAAACGGCTCCAGCCTGGCCTGCAGTTGGGATGTGGAACTGGTGCATCAGATGGGGCAAGCGCTGGGGCGAGAGTGTCAGCAAATGGGCGTCGGGATCCTGCTCGGGCCCGGCATTAATATTCGCCGCACGCCGCTGGCCGGGCGCGGCTATGAATATTACGCCGAAGACCCGGTGGTCAGCGGTGACATTGCCGCAGCGTTGATCAACGGTCTGCAGCAGGAGGGCGTCGGCGCCAGCCTGAAGCATTTTGCGGCCAATAACTCGGAATTTCGCCGCACGGAGATGGATTCGATCATTGAAGAGCGGGCGCTGCGGGAAATTTACCTGGCGGGTTTCCAGCGGGCGATTGCAAAATCCCGGCCGTGGACGGTGATGTCCTCCTACAATCGTCTTAACGGCGTACAAACTTCGCAGGATCCGTTTTTACTCACTCAGGTATTGCGCGATGAGTGGGGATATGACGGCCTGGTGATGTCCGACTGGTACGGCATTAAAGATCGTCCCGCTTCGTTGATGGCGGGCAACGACCTGGCGATGCCGGAAACCCGCCGCGATAAACAAACCCTGCTGGCGGCTATCGAAGCCGAAGAGGTGCCGATGGCGGTGGTGGATCGCGCCTGTCTACGCATGCTGGAACTGCTCGACAAGGTTCAGCGCCATCGCCGCCCGCAAACGCGAGCCGATTTTACGGCGCACCACGCGCTGGCGCAGCGGCTTGCCGGTGAATCTATCGTCCTGCTGAAAAATGAAGAGGCTCTGCTGCCGCTGCGTTCGGAGAAAACACCGCGCATCGCGGTGCTGGGTAAACCGGCGCAGGAGCCGGTGATTCAGGGATCCGGATGCGCGACCACGGTACCGTATCTTCTCGATCGCCCGCTGGATGAAATTTTCGACCTCGCCGGGGACGATTTTAGCGTTACCTGGGCCGTAGGCGCGCCGGACGATCTGCGCGATGATGAACAGGCGCTGGCGCAGGCCTGCAGCGTGGCACAAGAGGCTGACGTGGCGGTACTCTTCGTCAGTACCGCCGTAGGCGAAGATGGCGAAAACGGCGATCGTCAGGATCTGCATATTCTGCCGGTGCACGAGCGGTTGATTCGTGAAGTCGCCGCGGTCCAGCCAAATATCGTGGTGGTGCTGGCGAATAGCGATGCGGTGGTGATGCCGTGGCTTGGCGAATGCAAAGCGCTGCTGGAAACGTTTTTTGCCGGTCAGGGGATGGGGCGCGCGGTGGCGGAAATCCTCTTCGGCAAGCGTAACCCCTGCGGCAAGCTGACGGTAACGGTGCCTAATTCCCTGGAGGAAACCCCGGCCTGGCTACACTATCCGGGCGAAAACCTGCGCCACTACTACGGAGAAGGGCTTTTTGTCGGCTATCGCTATTATGACAAACGTCGCCTGATGCCTCAGTTTCCGTTTGGTTTTGGCTTAAGCTATACCCGGTTTGCCTACGATAATATCGCGCTGTCAGCCTCCCGATTAGGCGCAGACGAGACGCTTACGGTGTCGTTCGACCTGACCAACTGCGGGGAGTATGCGGGTAAAGAGATCGTCCAACTGTACGTCAGCGCGCCGAAGGGGGAGCTGATTCGCGAAGTACAGTCATTAAAAGCGTTCAGCAAAGTGGCGCTGGCCGCCGGAGAATCCCGGCGCGTAAGCCTGCAGCTGCCCATTGCCGAACTAGCCTGCTACCATCCGGGTCTTGGCGACTGGATGGTGACGCCGGGCATCTGGCAGATCCGCGTCGGCGCCTCATCCCGCGATCTGCCGTTAACGGCGGAAATGGAGGTAGATTGCCCGCAGCGGTACGTCCCGCTGCGCGATGATAACTCTCTGCAACAGCTGATCCAGCAGCCGGAGGCCTTTGCCCGCGTCGTGACGCTGATTGCCGATAAGAGTCAGATACCAGCGGAGCAGGTGCGTGAAAAATTGATTCGCCTGGCGCCGGATCTGTTCTGCGGACTGCTGATTGCGCTGACCGAGTTCCTGGCGCTGGATATTGAGCGCGACGAGCTTAACGCGGTGCTGGCGGGCGCTCATCATTGCTAATGACAGGAGAGTGCGCATGTTCCCTTTTTCAGTGACTCATCCTCGTTCGGTCAGCCAGACCGGCCGACAGACGGTGAACAGCGGCTACGAGCTGATTGCCTTTGATGCGGAGAAGCTGAACGTGTTTGCCGCGGAGGTTCGCTACTGCGAGCCTCACTGGCATCCGGCTCCGGAGCTGATTACCGTGCTGGCGGGGCGATTTACGCTCTCTGTCGGCCAGCAGAGCCTGGAGCTTACGCAGGGGGATATGCTGTACATCAATGCCGAAGAGGTCCATTCGCTTAGCGCGGAGGAGGCGGGCAGCCAGCTGGTCACCGTCCAGTTTTCACCCGGCCTGTTTGATGAGCTTCATCCCTCGCCGCAGCTGGACTGGAATACCTGCGGACGATCTTACTCTACGGCAGACAGTGAGGTGCACCTCCGGCTGGCGAGGCTACTGGAACAGCTAATCGATAACCACGCGCCGTTTCAGCGCATCGCGGCGATTTATCTGCTGCTGGATGCGGTCGTCTGCGCCGGAAAGCCGACGCGGCGCGGCGAAAGCTCGCTGCGCGACGAGGCGATGATCAAAAAAGGCATTGATTTTATCAATCAACACTTTGATCAGCCGCTGACCCTGAGCGAGGTCGCCTGCCATAGCGGGATGAGCTACTCCTGGTTTTCGCGGTTGTTCAAAAAAGTGAGCCGCTATAATTTTAAAGAGTACCTGACGCTGGTGCGGCTAAACAAAGCCCGCACTCTGCTGCGCGATACGCGCACGCCAATCACTGAGATCAGCCACAGCTGCGGCTTTCAGGAGCACAAGTCTCTAATTGCCGCCTTTAATAAATACTGCGGCGTCACGCCAACCGAATACCGTAAGCGCTTCGTCTCGCGGCAAAATATTCCCGAAAGCGAGCTGGCGCTGGGGGAGGATTGCCTGTGCCTGCCGCTCAATCATGGGCTGCTCGAGCGGCTGGCGGCTAGTAGTCGATCCCTATCTGCGCCTTGATCCCGGCATCGAAGGCGTGCTTAACCGGACGCAGTTCGCTAACGGTATCGGCCAGTTCGGTAATTTCACGGTGGCAGCCGCGGCCGGTGATAATGACCGTCTGGTGCGCCGGGCGGTTGCGCAGCGCGGTAAGCACCTCTTCCAGAGGCAGGTAGTCGTAGGCCACCATATAGGTGAGCTCGTCCAGCAAAACGAGGTCGAGGCTTTCATCGGCCAGCATTCGGCGCCCGTGCTCCCAGACTGAAAGGCAGGCGGCGGTGTCGCTTTCGCGATCCTGCGTATTCCAGGTAAAACCGGTCGCCATCACCTGAAATTCGACGCCGTGCGGCTCGAGCAGGTTGCGCTCGCCGTTTGGCCAGGTGCCTTTTATAAACTGCACGACGCCGGCCTTTTTACCGTGCCCGACGGCGCGGGTAACGGTGCCAAAAGCGGCGGTGGTTTTGCCTTTACCGTTACCGGTAAACACGATCACGATGCCGCGTTCTTCCTGCGCGGCGGCGACGCGAGCGTCAACTTTCTCTTTTACCCGCTGCTGGCGTTCGCGGTGGCGTTCATCACTCATTGTGCGATTCCTGGTTTGCGGCCCGGCTGGGCGTCAAAAGTCATTCCCGTCTTACGGCGGCTGTCGTCGCCCATCAGCCACAGGTAAACCGGCATGATATCAGCGGGGGTTTTCAATTTTTGCGGATCTTCCGTTGGGAAGGCATTGGCGCGCATTTTGGTGCGCGTGCCGCCGGGGTTGATGCAGTTAACCCGCAGATGACGGCTCTGATACTCTTCGGCCAGCACCTGCATCATGCCTTCGGTGGCGAATTTAGATGCGGCATAAGCGCCCCAGTTGGCGCGCCCCTGACGGCCGACGCTGGAGGAGGTAAAGACCAGCGAACCCGATTCGGATTTAAGTAATAAAGGAAGCAGCGCCTGGGTGAGCATAAAGGTGCCGTTCACGTTTACCTGCATGACCTGCTGCCATACTTCCGGCTTTTGCCGATCCATCGGGCAGACATCGCCCAGCAGACCCGCGTTGTGTAGTACACCGTCGAGGCGCGGATAGTGGATGGCGATCTTCTGCGCCAGCTGTTGGCACTCCTGCGGCGTGCAGGTTAACAGGTCGAGAGTGAACCAGCGGGCGGGAATGCCACCCGCTTGCTGAATCTCGTGCGCAACGCTGCGCAGCTTCTCTTCATTACGGCCGACCAGGATAACGCTGGCGCTATAGCGGGAATAGGTCAGGGCGGCTTCACGGCCTATGCCATCGCTGGCGCCGGTAACCAGGATGATGCGATCCTGTAACAGGTGACGTTGCGGTTGATAGTGCACGGCGACTCCTCGGGCGATCGGCAGGCGATCGCGCTTGCTATTCGGTATTTCACTTTTGCGCTTTATGCCTGAAAGCGCCCGCTATTGCAATCGGCGAAACGGAAACTCTTCGCGGAATTAATATCTTGCAACGATTTCATCGTCGCTGAAAAAAACAGGAAGGCGCCTCGCGCGCGACACAGAGCACAAAGACTTCTCGCCGACGGCTGATGTACACTGTGCGCCAACGTCAGCGGTTTACACAAGGTGAAAACGTGGAATTACTTGCTCAATATGGCCTGTTTTTGGCCAAAATCGCGACCATCGTTGTCGCAATTGCGGTTATCGTCGCCATTATTGTTAACCTGACTCAGCGCAAAAAACAGCGCGGCGAGCTGCGGGTAACCAATCTTAGCGAGCAATATAAGGAGATGAAGGAAGAGCTGGCGGCTTCGTTGCTCGATGGGCCGCAGCAGAAGCTGTGGCATAAAGCGCAAAAGAAAAAGCTCAAGCAGGAAGCAAAAGCGGCAAAGGCGCGGGCAAAGCTGGGAACTCCCGAGCCGGACGCTAAACCGCGCGCCTGGGTGCTGGATTTTAAAGGCAGTATGGATGCCCACGAAGTCAGCAGCCTGCGCGAAGAGATCACCGCCGTTCTGGCGGCGGCAAAAGCGCGCGACCAGGTGGTGATTCGCCTTGAAAGCCCCGGCGGCGTGGTCCACGGCTACGGCCTTGCCGCTTCACAGCTGCAGCGTCTGCGCGACAAACAAATCCCGTTAACGGTCGCGGTAGATAAAGTTGCGGCCAGCGGCGGCTATATGATGGCCTGCGTGGCGAACAGAATCGTCAGCGCGCCGTTCGCTATCCTTGGCTCTATTGGCGTTGTGGCGCAGATCCCCAACATCAATCGTTTTCTTAAGAACAAGGACATCGACATTGAGCTGCATACGGCCGGGCAGTACAAACGTACCCTGACGATGCTGGGCGAAAATACCGAAGAAGGGCGCCAGAAATTCCGCGAAGATCTCAACGATACCCATCGACTCTTCAAAGACTTTGTCCACCGGATGCGCCCTGAGCTGGATATCGAGCAGGTAGCGACGGGTGAACACTGGTATGGCGTTCAGGCGCTGGAAAAAGGCCTTGTTGACGCGGTGGAAACCAGCGATGAACTTCTGCTGGGCCTGATGGACAAGCATGAGGTTATCAGCGTGCGCTACCAGCAGCGTAAGAAAATGCTCGACCGGTTTACCGGCAGCGCGGCGGAAAGCGCCGATAAACTGCTGCTGCGCTGGTGGCAGCGCGGGCAAAAGCCGCTGATGTAAACAAAACAACGCGAGGCACGGGCCTCGCGTTGTCGTATTGGCCCTGCGCGCGGCGGTTAATCCGCCAGGTGATACTTATCAGACAGCTCGTGCGCGAGATATTTAAACATATTGAATACCGCCGTACTCTTCGCCGTTGGCAGACCCTGCTCATCAAGATAAAACTCGCCGCTGAACACCAGCACGCCGTTACGCTGAACGACGTCGGTGGCCTCGATCCCGGCTAACGTATCTTCATGTTCGCGAATGAGTTTGTTGGCTTTTTCCAGAAGCGTCTGGCGATCGATGGGTTGGGTTGTACCTTGCATAAATGCCTCCTGTGATTCTTCGCGGCTAGTCTACGCCGCGCGGCGACGAGGGGCAAATTTTCCATGGATCTTACGGGGGTAATCGCAGGAGCTTAATAAACATCAGTTTAGTGGCGGGATTTGCTTTTGCATGCTAATAAAGTTGCGTAACGAATTTTATCAGGTACAGTGTGACGCTTTCAGCGATCTGGCAACAGATTTGCTTGACATTCGGCCAAAAATTATTCGTGCTATGTCGCCTGGCAAGAAAAAGCCAGCAAACTCAGCTATCTGGTTTTATGGACCTGAAACCGGTGCAAAGGGTTGATATCCATCGATAACGACGCAACATAGGTTGTGACGTGTCGCCAGTGGATGGTGAATCAATGTGCGATGTATTCCTGGATGAATCAAATTAGGTAAAGGTGAATATGGGTAAAGCTCTCGTTATCGTTGAGTCCCCGGCAAAAGCCAAAACGATCAATAAGTATCTGGGTAATGACTACGTGGTTAAGTCCAGCGTCGGTCATATCCGCGATTTGCCGACCAGTGGCTCAGCTTCCAAAAAGAGCGCCGACTCTACCTCCACCAAAGGGGCTAAAAAGCCTAAGAAGGATGAACGCGGCGCTCTGGTCAACCGTATGGGCGTGGACCCATGGCATGACTGGGATGCGCACTATGAAATACTCCCGGGTAAAGAAAAGGTTGTTTCCGAACTCAAACAGTTGGCGGAAAAAGCTGACCACATCTATCTCGCAACCGACCTTGACCGCGAAGGGGAGGCCATCGCATGGCACCTGCGGGAAGTTATCGGCGGTGATGAACAGCGCTATAGCCGCGTAGTGTTCAATGAGATCACCAAGAATGCTATCCGTCAGGCTTTCGAAAAGCCGGGCGAACTGAATATTGACCGTGTTAACGCTCAGCAGGCGCGCCGTTTTATGGACCGCGTGGTGGGTTACATGGTTTCTCCGCTGCTGTGGAAAAAAATTGCCCGTGGTCTGTCCGCAGGCCGCGTCCAGTCGGTTGCCGTACGTCTGGTGGTTGAACGCGAGCGTGAGATTAAGGCGTTTGTTCCGGAAGAGTACTGGGAAGTTGACGCCAGCACTACGACGCCAGGCGGCGATGCGTTACCGCTGCAGGTGACCCACAGCGGCGATAAGCCGTTCCGTCCGGTGAGCCGTGATGAAACCATGGCAGCGGTTGCGCTGCTTGAGAAAGCCAGCTACAGCGTGCTGGAGCGTGAAGACAAGCCGACCAGCAGCAAGCCGGGCGCGCCGTTTATCACCTCCACGCTCCAGCAGGCCGCCAGCACGCGTCTTGGCTTCGGCGTGAAGAAAACCATGATGATGGCGCAGCGCCTCTACGAAGCGGGGCATATTACCTATATGCGTACCGATTCCACGAACCTGAGCCAGGACGCGCTGAATATGGTGCGCGGCTATATTGGCGATAACTTCGGTAAGAAATATCTGCCGGAAAGCGCTAACCAGTACGCCAGCAAAGAAAACTCCCAGGAAGCGCACGAAGCGATTCGTCCTTCCGATGTCAACGTGCTGGCCGAAACGTTAAAAGATATGGAATCTGATGCGCAGAAACTGTATCAGCTGATCTGGCGCCAGTTTGTCGCCTGTCAGATGACGCCAGCGCAGTACGACTCCACCACCCTGACGGTGAAAGCCGGCGATTTCAAACTGAAAGCGCGCGGTCGTACGCTGCGCTTTGACGGCTGGACCAAAGTGATGCCAGCCCTGCGTAAAGGCGATGAAGATCGTACTTTACCGCTGGTCAACAAGGGCGAAAGCCTGAGCCTGGTCGAGCTGACGCCCGCGCAGCACTTTACCAAGCCGCCGGCGCGTTTTAGCGAAGCCTCGCTGGTTAAAGAGCTGGAAAAACGCGGCATCGGCCGCCCGTCCACCTATGCGTCGATCATTTCGACCATTCAGGATCGCGGCTATGTGCGGGTGGAAAACCGTCGTTTTTATGCGGAAAAAATGGGCGAGATCGTCACCGATCGTCTGGAAGAGAACTTCCGCGATCTGATGAACTACGATTTCACCGCGCAGATGGAAGACCGCCTCGACCAGGTGGCCAACCATCAGGCCGAATGGAAACAGGTTCTCGATAACTTCTTCGGAGACTTCACCTCGCAGCTGCAAACGGCGGAGAAAGATCCGGAAGAGGGCGGCATGCAGCCGAACCCAATGGTTCTGACCACCATCGACTGCCCAACCTGCGGGCGCAAGATGGGGATCCGCACCGCCAGCACCGGCGTCTTCCTCGGCTGTTCGGGCTATGCGCTGTCGCCAAAAGAGCGCTGCAAAACTACCATTAACCTGGTGCCGGAAAACGAAGTTCTCAACGTGCTTGAAGGCGAGGACGCTGAAACCAACGCGCTGCGCGCCAAACGCCGCTGTAAAAAATGCGGCACGGCGATGGACAGCTATCTCATCGATCCTAAGCGCAAGCTGCACGTCTGCGGTAATAACCCGACCTGCGATGGCTACGAGATTGAAGAGGGCGAGTTCCGCATTAAGGGCTATGATGGCCCGATCGTTGAGTGTGAGAAATGTGGCTCTGAAATGCACCTGAAGATGGGGCGTTTTGGTAAGTATATGGCCTGCACCAACGACGAGTGTAAAAACACCCGTAAGATCCTGCGTAACGGGGAAGTGGCGCCGCCGAAAGAAGATCCTGTGCCGCTGCCGGAGCTGCCGTGCGAGAAATCGGACGCCTACTTTGTTCTGCGCGATGGCGCGGCGGGCGTTTTCCTGGCCGCGAACACCTTCCCGAAATCGCGCGAAACCCGCGCGCCGCTCGTGGAAGAGCTGTACCGCTTCCGCGACCGCCTGGCCGAGAAGCTGCGCTATCTGGCCGATGCGCCGCAGCAGGATCCGGAAGGCAACAAAACGATGGTGCGTTTTAGTCGTAAAACTAAGCAGCAGTACGTTGCGTCAGAGAAAGAGGGTAAAGCCACCGGCTGGTCAGCTTTCTATATTGACGGCAAATGGACTGAAGCGAAGAAGTAACTGCTATCACCGGAAATAAGGGCCGCGTCGCGGCCCTTTTTTAACACTGCATGTTGCTGATATCCAAGATTTATTCTGTATCGTCTCTCGCCTTATAACCGACTTATTATTTTTTGTTAGTATCTATACACTGTAGATATAAATGATATAGTGGTTATAGCTAATCTCTTTTTTATTATCTTATCGTCTTATACATCATCGTCTTCAGGATACGTTGTGGCGCCGACACGGCGAGTCGCAGGCTTGGGGGGGCAATCCGCCCGCCGGCAAGTGACCTGAGCGTAAAATGTATTAAGCGGGTTTATTTTACGTGCTATCGGATATCAGCCATGAAACTACAGCAGCTCCGCTATATCGTTGAGGTTGTTAACCATAATCTGAACGTCTCCTCGACTGCCGAAGGTCTGTATACCTCACAGCCGGGCATCAGCAAGCAGGTTCGCATGCTGGAGGATGAGCTGGGCATTCAGATTTTCGCCCGCAGCGGCAAACATCTCACCCAGGTGACTCCCGCAGGCCAGGAGATCATACGCATCGCTCGCGAGGTCTTATCGAAGGTGGATGCGATCAAGTCGGTGGCGGGTGAGCATACCTGGCCAGACAAGGGCTCCCTGTACGTTGCGACTACCCACACTCAGGCCCGCTACGCGTTGCCGGGCGTGATTAAAGGCTTTATCGAACGCTACCCCCGCGTCTCCTTGCACATGCATCAGGGGTCGCCAACGCAAATCGCCGAGGCGGTGTCGAAAGGCAATGCCGACTTCGCTATCGCGACCGAAGCGCTCCATCTCTATGATGATTTGGTCATGCTGCCGTGCTATCACTGGAACCGCTCCGTGGTCGTCACGCCAGAGCACCCGCTGGCCTCGCGCGAGTCGGTATCGATTGAGGAGCTGGCGCAGTATCCGTTGGTGACTTACACCTTCGGCTTCACCGGTCGTTCCGAGCTGGATACCGCCTTTAATCGCGCCGGCTTAACGCCGCGCATCGTTTTCACCGCCACCGACGCCGATGTGATTAAAACCTACGTGCGTCTGGGCCTTGGGGTAGGGGTGATTGCCAGTATGGCGGTGGATCCGGTTTCCGACCCGGACCTGGTCAAGCTCGACGCCAACGGTATTTTCAGCCACAGCACCACGAAAATAGGTTTCCGGCGCAGCACCTTCTTGCGAAGCTATATGTATGATTTTATTCAACGATTTGCGCCGCATCTGACGCGGGATGTAGTCGATACCGCCGTCGCTTTGCGCTCAAATGAAGATATCGAAGCGATGTTCAAAGATATTAAATTACCGGAAAAATAACCGCAGAAAAAATAATGGCATCCTCTCGGGGATGCCAAAACCTATAATGACCTGAAAATGAATATCTAAACCTCGTCTGAATCACAATTTTCGTTAACTCCTCGTACCACATTTGCAAATATACCTGCCGCGATCAAATTAATGAGCAAAGATATCTTCCGGGAAGCGAATTCACTGGATTAATAGCCAATCCATAATTAAGATTTATCTGTGGTTAGAAATTCTTAGCGATTGGTGGTGAAAAAATGATTAGTGATATCGATTATATGAAGTTTGCGATGTCACAGGAACGTGACAAGACTGAGATAGATCCGGTTTTGAGAAGTAAGGCCTGGAGCGCCGTTATCCTTGGGCTTGCGATGTTCTGGAGCGTCATTGCTCTGGTTGTCTGCAACGTTTGGTTTCTAAGCTAGAGCACCTTCCAGTCAAAATGGTTGTGTCATTTTTATGACAAGTGAAATATTGAGTAATATTCTATCGGATAAAATAGCGGCAATAAGGAGGATATAATTTTTCCCTTTTTACACTCGCTCGATAAATTTACGCTATTGAACTAATCGCCAGAATAATGGCGATTAGTTCTTCTTTGTACTTGTGTACTAATACGCCACGGTCGCCGATACACACCTGTCTTCTTCAATCCTTCTCAATATATCCGCCCTCATTATTCAAATTTCCTGTCTTTATGCGTTAAGCCTATTTTAGCAATTTGGGTTGTTATCAAAATGTTACATCAAAGATGTGTTATCTTTAATAATGACCCTGAGGAGGATCAGGGGATGCTATCCCTAAGGTAAAGGAGGAGCTATGTCGTCAACCCTACGAGCAGCCAGCAAGGATACGCTACAGGTTAAAGATAAAACCTGGCATTACTACAGCTTACCGCTGGCCGCCAAACAACTGGGCGATCTCTCGCGCTTGCCCAAATCGCTCAAAGTGCTACTGGAAAACCTGCTGCGCTGGCAAGACGGTGATTCCGTGACCGCCGAAGATATTCATGCCCTGGCCGGATGGCTGAAGCATGCCCATGCTGACAGGGAGATCGCCTACCGTCCGGCGCGCGTTCTGATGCAGGACTTTACCGGGGTTCCCGCCGTGGTGGACCTGGCGGCGATGCGCGAAGCGGTCAAACGCCTGGGCGGCGATACCGCTAAAGTGAACCCGCTTTCGCCCGTCGACCTGGTGATTGACCACTCGGTCACCGTCGACCGCTTTGGCGACGATGATGCTTTTGAAGAGAACGTCCGACTGGAGATGGAGCGCAACCATGAGCGCTACGTCTTTTTGCGCTGGGGGCAGCAGGCATTTAGCCGCTTCAGCGTGGTACCGCCGGGTACCGGTATTTGCCACCAGGTAAACCTCGAATACCTTGGACGGGCGGTGTGGAGCGAACAGCAAAACGGCGAGTGGGTGGCTTTTCCCGACACCCTGGTCGGCACCGATTCCCATACCACGATGATTAACGGTTTAGGCGTCCTGGGCTGGGGCGTCGGCGGTATTGAAGCAGAAGCCGCGATGCTGGGGCAGCCGGTATCCATGCTAATACCGGACGTCGTCGGCTTTAAACTGAGCGGCAAGCTTCGTGAAGGCATTACCGCGACTGACCTGGTCCTGACGGTGACCCAGATGCTGCGCAAACACGGCGTCGTTGGTAAGTTTGTTGAATTCTACGGCGACGGCCTTGATTCGCTGCCGCTGGCGGACCGCGCGACGATCGCCAATATGTCGCCGGAGTATGGCGCGACCTGCGGCTTCTTTCCGATTGACGCGGTTACGCTTGACTATATGCGCCTTACCGGGCGCAGCGAAGAGCAGGTGGCGCTGGTGGAGGCCTATGCGAAAGCGCAGGGTATGTGGCGTCAGCCCGGAGATGAGCCGGTATTCACCAGCACCCTGGCGCTGGATATGAGCAGCGTCGAAGCGAGCCTTGCCGGACCGAAGCGCCCGCAGGACCGCGTAGCGCTCGGTGATGTTCCCCAGGCCTTTGCCGCCAGCACCGAGCTTGAAGTCAACCACGCGCAGAAAGATAAACGGCCAATCGACTATACGCTCAACGGACAGCAGTATTCGCTGCCTGACGGGGCGGTGGTGATTGCCGCTATCACCTCCTGTACTAACACGTCAAACCCCAGCGTCCTGATGGCCGCCGGCTTGCTGGCCAAAAAAGCCGTTGAGCGGGGTCTGAAACCGCAGCCGTGGGTGAAAGCGTCGCTGGCGCCCGGATCGAAGGTCGTTTCCGACTATCTGGCCCACGCAAAGCTGACGCCCTGGCTGGATGAGCTGGGCTTTAACCTGGTCGGTTATGGCTGTACCACCTGTATCGGTAACTCAGGCCCATTACCTGACCCGATTGAGCGTGCCATCAAGCAGGGCGATCTGACCGTCGGGGCGGTGCTCTCCGGGAACCGCAACTTTGAGGGACGCATTCATCCGCTGGTAAAAACCAACTGGCTGGCTTCGCCGCCGCTGGTGGTCGCCTACGCCCTGGCGGGGAATATGAATCTCGACCTGACCCGTGAGCCGTTAGGCACGGGGAAAGACGGCCAGCCGGTGTATCTGAAAGATATCTGGCCGAGCGGAATCGAAGTGGCGCAAGCGGTTGAGCAGGTATCAACGGAGATGTTCCGCAAAGAGTATGCCGAAGTGTTTGAAGGGACCGCCGAGTGGAAGGCGATAAAAGTGGATCGCTCTGATACCTACGACTGGCAGAATGATTCCACCTACATCCGCCTGTCGCCATTCTTTGATGAAATGGGCGTTGAGCCTAAACCGGTAGAGGATATTCACGGCGCGCGCATTCTCGCCATGTTGGGCGACTCGGTTACCACCGACCATATCTCCCCGGCGGGCAGCATCAAAGCCGATAGCCCTGCGGGCCGTTATCTGCAAAATCACGGCGTCGAACGTATTGATTTTAACTCCTACGGCTCCCGTCGCGGCAACCACGAAGTCATGATGCGCGGGACGTTTGCCAATATTCGTATTCGTAACGAAATGGTCCCCGGCGTGGAAGGGGGGATGACTCGTCATCTTCCGGATACTCAGCCGATCGCTATTTACGATGCCGCCATGCTCTACAAAGAAGAGGGGACGCCGCTGGCGGTGATCGCAGGCAAAGAGTACGGTTCCGGCTCCAGCCGCGACTGGGCGGCTAAAGGACCGCGTCTGCTCGGCGTCAGGGTGGTGATTGCCGAGTCCTTCGAGCGTATCCACCGCTCCAACCTGATTGGCATGGGGATCCTGCCGCTGGAGTTTCCGCAGGGGATGACGCGCAAAACGCTGGGGCTAAACGGCGAGGAGCGGATAGATATCAGCAACCTGCAGGCTTTGCAGCCAGGTATGACGGTGCCGGTCACGCTGACCCGCGCGGATGGTCGGCAGGAAGTGATTGATTGCCGCTGCCGTATCGATACCGCGACGGAGCTGACCTACTATCAGAACGACGGTATTTTGCACTATGTGATCCGCAATATGCTGTAAAGTCGCGTCTGATATAAAAAGGGCCAGCACAGGCTGGCCCTTCATTTTCAACGGCATTACTGACTCAGCAGGTGCCCCATTTTGGCGGCCTTGGTGTCCAGATAGTGGGCATTTTTCGGGTTGCGCCCCACAATCAGCGGCACGCGCTCCACAATATTGATTCCCGCTTCAGTGAGGATCTCGACCTTCTTCGGGTTGTTGGTCAGCAGGCGTACCTGGTCGACGTTGAGCAGCTTAAACATATCTGCGCACAGCGTGAAATCGCGCTCATCGGCGGCAAAGCCCAGCTGATGGTTGGCTTCAACGGTGTCATAGCCTTGATCCTGTAAAGCGTAGGCGCGGATTTTGTTCAGCAGGCCGATATTGCGCCCTTCCTGACGGTGGTACAGCAGGATGCCGCGTCCCTCTTCGGCAATATGCGACAGCGCCGCTTCCAGTTGAAATCCGCAATCACAGCGCAGGCTGAAAAGGGCGTCGCCCGTTAAACACTCAGAGTGTACGCGAGCCAAAACCGGGGATTGCCCCGAAATATCGCCAAATACCAGCGCGACGTGATCCTGCCCGGTTGCCAGTTCTTCAAAACCCACCATGAGAAAATCGCCCCATGGGGTTGGCAGTTTGGCTTCTGCCACACGTTTAAGCTGCATGTGATTCTCCAGATTCTATCAGCACCTGACTGTGCTTCTGTTTGCCGCTATTTTGCCACAATGGCGCGACGTTCTCCTAATTGCGTAGGGTTACCTGCGCGCAAAGCGCACAAACGAACTACTTTCCGTTATGATATTGAGGTCAATGAAAAGGAGACGAGATGCTGTTGATTGCCAGACGAACCGCCGTTGGCGCGGCCCTGTTATTAATCATGCCCGCTGTGATTTGGATTACCGGCTGGAAATGGCATCCGGGGCTGTCGGCAGGAGCGATGAAGCTGCTGTACTGGATAACTGAAACGGTGACGCAACCCTGGGGGATTATCACGCACGTTATCTTATGTGCCTGGTTTCTGTGGTGCCTGCGTTTTCGTCTGCGAGCGGCGATAGTGCTGTTTCTCATTTTGGCCGCAGCGATACTGGTTGGGCAGGGGATGAAGTCGTGGCTCAAAGACCGCGTACAGGAGCCTCGTCCCTTTGTTATCTGGCTGGAACAGACGCGGCAGGTGCCGGTCACGCAATTCTACGCGTTGAAACGCAAAGATCGCGCTAAACTGGTGCATGAACAGCTGGCGCAAGAGCAGCAGATTCCTAAATTTTTGCGTAAGCACTGGCAAAAAGAGACCGGCTTCGCTTTCCCTTCTGGCCATACGATGTTCGCCGCCAGCTGGGCGCTGCTCGGCGTGGGCTTACTGTGGCCGCGCCGTCGCTGGGTCACCATTGCGCTGCTGCTGACGTGGGCGACGGCGGTGATGGGAAGCCGCCTGGCGCTGGGCATGCACTGGCCGCAGGACCTGATCGTCGCGACGCTGATCTCCTGGCTGCTGGTGACCCTGGCGACCTGGCTTGCCCAGCGGTTCTGCGGGCCGCTATCGCCGCCGGGAGAAGAGGCGCAGGATATTAAAAAAAGGGCGGCAGCGCCGGAATAATGTTGATATTAGCCGTATCAGGCCGCATATCCTTTACGGGTGTCATGCATTTCCATTTCACCGCTGCGGCGAAAATGATACTTTATAGGGCTGAACGCGGGATTTTTTCGCGCAACCCACAGAACGGGAAGTCATGTGAAATATTTTCTTATTTTCTTACTGGTGTTAGCCATCTTCGTCATTTCGGTGACCCTGGGCGCGCAGAATGACCAGTTGGTCACGTTCAACTATCTCCTCGCGCAGGGTGAGTTCCGTATTTCGACGCTGCTGGCCGTGCTTTTTGCTGCCGGTTTTGCTATCGGCTGGCTGATATGCGGCCTTTTCTGGCTGCGCGTTCGCGTCTCTCTGGCGCGCGCCGAGCGTAAAATTAAACGTCTGGAGCACCAGATCGCGCCAGCCAGCGCAACGCCTGCCGAAGCCGGCGTTCCTGCGGTGAAGGAATAATCATTTATGCTGGAGTTGTTGTTTCTGCTTTTGCCCGTGGCCGCAGCCTATGGCTGGTATATGGGGCGCAGAAGTGCACAACAGTCCAAACAGGACGATGCGAGCCGTCTGTCGCGTGATTACGTAACAGGGGTTAACTTCCTGCTGAGCAATCAGCAGGATAAAGCCGTCGATCTGTTCCTCGATATGCTGAAAGAGGACACCGGCACCGTCGAAGCCCACCTTACGCTGGGCAATCTCTTCCGCTCGCGCGGTGAGGTTGACCGCGCTATTCGCATCCATCAGAGCTTAATGGAAAGCGCCTCGTTAACCTACGACCAGCGCCTGCTGGCCGTCCAGCAGCTGGGGCGAGATTATATGGCCGCCGGGCTCTATGACCGGGCTGAGGGGATGTTTAAACAGCTGGTAGACGAGACGGATTTTCGCCTGAGCGCGCTGCAGCAGCTGCTGCAAATTTATCAGGCGACCAGCGACTGGCAGTCGGCGATAGAAGTGGCCGAACGTCTGGTTAAGCTGGGCAAAGATAAGCATCGCGGTGAAATCGCCAATTTCTGGTGTGAACTGGCGCTGCAGCAAATGGCGGGTAACGATCTCGACAAAGCGATGGCGCTGCTGAGGAAGGGCGCCGCCGCGGACCGCAATAGCGCTCGCGTCTCGATCATGATGGGCCGGGTCTGGATGGAAAAGGGCGACTATGCGAAAGCCGTAGAGAGCCTTGAGCGGGTGATTGAGCAGGATAAAGAGCTGGTGGGTGAAACCCTGGAGATGCTGCAAACCTGCTACCAGCAGTTGGGTAAAATCGACGAGTGGGAAGCCTTTTTACGCCGCTGCGCAGAGGAAAATACCGGCGCGACAGCGGACCTGATGCTGGCGCAGATCCTTGAACAGCGGGAAGGTGCCGAGTCCGCGCAAAACTACGTGACTCGCCAGCTGGAGCGCCATCCGACGATGCGCGTGTTCCATAAGCTCATCGACTACCATATCAATGAAGCCGAAGAGGGGCGCGCGAAGGAGAGCTTGGGCGTTCTGCGCCATATGGTGGGCGAGCAGGTCCGCAGCAAACCGCGCTACCGCTGCCAGAAGTGTGGTTTTACCGCTCATACGCTGTACTGGCACTGTCCGTCCTGCCGGTCGTGGTCAACGATTAAGCCCATTCGCGGACTGGACGGGCAGTAAATTTAAAAAAAACCGCACTTTAGTTACAACATACTTGGGGGTATTTGCGTCATCTCTTCCAGCTATGGCGCACACGTCGTCCGGCAGGAAGGGAAATGCAGCCTGTTATTTTCGGCTTATCGCAGGTAGAATGCTGCCCGTTTACCTTTTTTGCGCCGAACCGGCGCTCATCAACAATTAAGGTCCGGTCATGACGTCTACTGCTACATCTTCTTCCCGCGTTGTCACATCCTCTCCCATCGTCGTTGCTCTCGATTATGATAACCGTGATAAAGCGCTGGCGTTTGTCGACCGTATCGACCCGCGCGACTGCCGCCTGAAGGTGGGCAAAGAGATGTTTACCCTGCTGGGGCCGCAGTTTGTTCGCGACCTGCACCAGCGCGGTTTTGAGGTTTTCCTCGATCTGAAGTTCCACGATATCCCGAATACCACGGCGCGTGCGGTCGCCGCTGCGGCAGAGCTGGGCGTCTGGATGGTCAACGTTCATGCCTCCGGCGGCGCGCGTATGATGACCGCCGCGCGTGAAGCCCTGCAGCCATTCGGAAAAGAGGCGCCGCTGCTGATTGCGGTCACGGTATTAACCAGCATGGAAGCCAGCGATCTGCTGGATCTGGGCATTACGCTTTCTCCGGCTGACTACGCCGCGAAGCTGGCGGCGCTGACCCAGCGCTGCGGACTGGATGGCGTAGTCTGCTCGGCGCAGGAAGCGGTTCGCTTTAAGCAAGAGCTGGGCCAGGCGTTCAGGCTGGTGACGCCCGGCATTCGTCCACAAGGTAGCGATGCGGGTGACCAGCGGCGCATTATGACGCCGGAACAGGCGCAGGCGGCGGGGGTTGATTACATGGTGATTGGTCGTCCGGTAACGCAGTCTGCCGATCCTGCCGCCACCCTGCGCGGCATTAACGCATCGTTGAACACGGGGGCATGATGAACGATTCCAACAGCCGTCTGGTGTATTCAACGGACAGCGGCCGTATTGATGAACCCAAACCGGCGCAAGCGCGCCCGAAAGGGGACGGTATCGTACGTATTCAGCGGCAGACCAGCGGGCGTAAGGGTAAGGGCGTATGCCTGATTAGCGGTATTGATGAAAGTGACGACGCGCTGGCGAAGCTTGCTGCCGAGCTGAAAAAGAAATGCGGCTGCGGCGGAGCGGTTAAGGATGGCGTGATTGAGATTCAGGGCGATAAGCGTGACTTGCTCAAATCGCTTCTGGAAGCCAAAGGCATGAAAGTTAAGCTGGCAGGCGGTTAATTAATAATAAGGCCACGATAAATATCGTGGCCTTCATTTTTGTGCTGGTGTACTCGTCAGCTAATATAAACTTTCATATTATTGTTCGTGGTTAATATTATTTACCCACCTGGTGGCCGATAATACCGCCGACTGCCGCGCCGCCCAGGGTGCCCAGGGTGCTACCGTCAGTTAATACCGCGCCACCCAGCGCACCGGCGCCTGCGCCGATAGCGGTGTTGCGGTCGCGTTTAGACCAGTTAGAACAAGCGCTCAGAGACATTGCAACAGTGACGGCCAGAACTACCGCGGCCATTTTTTTGTTCATTGAAGTCATCATTTTTTTTCTCCTGAATAATCTATTCATGGATACAACTTCCCTTAAGCATAGCTTGTTACTCTTGCTCAGGGGTTATTCCATGAAGCTTTAGTTGCGCAGGTGTTACTCTAATCACGCAGGTGATAGTTACTCCCTGTTATATCGCTAACATTAATTCTACTTTCTATAAATTTTTCAGGCAGGTAAAAAGTCTGAATTCAGGTGTCAGAAAAGTCTCAGACGATAGCGATGCCGGGCAGCCCCGGCAAAGTGAGGGCAGGATCAGGGGTGGTTAACGATATCGACGGCTAAACCGCATTCGATTAGCTGGCTGCGCACGGCATCATTGAGATTATCGTCGGTGATAATACGGTTAAACCGTTCTATCGGCCCGAGCGGATAGGGATGAACCACGTTAAATTTAGAGCTATCGCTCAGCACAATCGCCTCACAGCCCTTTTCCAGCACCGCGTTAACCACGTCGGCGCGCATCATATCCCGTCCGGTAAATCCGGTTTCAGCCTGCCAGCCGTCAATGCCGATAAAGGCCTTGCTGAAGTGGACCTGCTGAATAAACTGGCGGGTCAGTGGGCCAACCATACTTTCGCTGCGCTTTTGATAAATCCCGCCCAGCAGGATCACTTCTCCGGGCGTCTCTTTCAGCAGATGCGCAATATAGCTGCTGACGGTGATGATGGTGATATCGCCGCGCTCGGCAAGCGTACGGGCGAGCAGGGCGTTGCAGCTCCCGTTCTCGATAAACACCGTTTCTCCGGACGAAACGCGCGTTGCGGCCCGCGCAGCCAGCTCTCGCTTAATGGCGAAGTTGGTCATCATGCGGGTTTCCACATCTTCGCTATCCAGCGGAACGGCGAAGCCGTGAGTACGGCGCAGATAGCTCTGCTTCTCGAGTGAATTCAAATCCTGGCGAATGGTGACTTCAGAGACACCGGTCATCTTCGCGAGATCGGCCACGCTCATACGGCCTTTGTCGATGACCATTTGCAAAATACTTTGTTGTCGGGCGTTCATAGCAACTTCGCAGTTAAGGGCTATTTGGGCGAGCGATCGGCCCTGGGTGGCCGATTGCGGCGATGGAGATTATCAAATTTCCCACGGGGCTTTAGGCTGACCGGGTTTATTTTCCTGTTCGTCGCTGGAAAGCGCCTGCAGCTCAGCTTTGAGGATTTCCAGATTATGGATCGCGGAGTGATAATCCCCGGCAACCAGAATATCCAACACGGTATCGATTCGTTGGGCGAGCAGGCGGGCATTCAGATCTGACATGGCGTTATCCTGGTTACAAATATGAATAAAATCAATGATGCTAAAAACGGATGAAAAAGAGAAGCGAAAAAAACGCACAAACTAATCCATCTACGATGATTCGTAGGCAACGCGCAGAAAAACAGCTGGAAGGGATAAAAATGCGGCTCCGTTTAAGGGAGCCGCACAGGGCAGTTATCAGGCGGCAGGACGCGCAATCACGCTACGGGTTTCCATACGGACTTCGGCAATCGTCACATCGATAACATCCGTGACTTTGTAGACGACTTCGCCTTTAATCTGCACGGTGCCGTTTTCCTGGCTGCACACCAGCTCATCGCGCACGGCGTGAAGGAACGGCGCCGGGATAAAGGCAACCGCGCCGTTATCAACCAGGCGCACGCGCATGCCGCCGCGGCTGACATCGATAATCTCAGCCGTAAAGCGGGTAGTGGTACCGGCCTGCGGATTCAGATAGCGGGCGTACAGCCAGTCTCCGACATCGCGCTCCGCCATGCGGTTGAGGCGGCGGCGTTCAGCCATTTGTATCGCAACATCATCCTGCGGACGGGAGATCGCTTCCCCTTTAATAATCGCTTTCAGCAGACGATGGTTGATCATATCGCCGTACTTACGGATCGGGGAGGTCCAGGTCGCATAGGCCTCAAGACCGAGGCCGAAGTGCGGGCCCGGCTCGGTGCTAATTTCTGCAAACGACTGGAAGCGGCGAATACGGCTGTCGAGGAAACCGGACGGCTGCGCGTCCAGCTCGCGACGCAGCTTGCAGAAGCCTTCCAGCGTCATCACTTCCACCGGGTCAACGTGCACGTCGTGCGTCTTCAGTAAGGCCGCGAGCTGTTCGGTGTTGGCCGGATCGAATCCGGTATGCACGTTATAAACGCCGAAACCGAGCTTATCGCGCAGCACGCGGGCGGCGCAGATGTTGGCGGCGATCATTGACTCTTCAACGATACGGTTAGCGATGCGGCGCGGTTCGGCAACGATATCCAGCACTTCGCCTTTTTCGCCCAACACAAAGCGATAATCCGGGCGGTCTTTGAACACCAGCGCGTGGTTTTTACGCCATTCGCTACGACGCAGGCAGACCTCCTGCAGCAGTTTAATTTGCCGGGCGACGGTCTCGCTGTCCGGCTGCCAGCTGCCGTTGTTTTCCAGCCAGTCGGAAACATCATCGTAGGCCAGCTTCGCTTTCGACTCGATGGTCGCCGCGAAGAACTGAATATCGTCTTCGATGGTTCCGTCATCAGCGAGGATCATGCGGCAGGCCAGCACTGGGCGAACCGCGTTGGGGCGCAGAGAGCAGAGGTCGTCCGAGAGCTCGCGCGGCAGCATCGGAATGTTGAAGCCAGGCAGATAGTTGGTAAAGGCGCGAATTTTCGCCGTGTTGTCCAGCTTGCTGCCTTCGGCAATCCAGGCGGTCGGATCGGCGATAGCGACGGTCAGGTGCAGTTTACCGTCAGCGTTCTGCTCGACGTACAGCGCATCGTCCATATCTTCGGTGCTGGCGCTATCGATGGTCACGAAAGCCAGTTCCGTTAAATCGCGGCGGTCCAGACCTTCATCAAGCATCTCGGTCGCCACGCCGTCCGGCGCTTCTTTTTCCAGATTGTGACGCGCCAGGGTGACCCACCATGGTACGAAATGATCGTCGCCGTAGGTAATGTACTGGGTGAGCTCAGCGTAGAAACCACGGTCGCCTTTCAGCGGATGACGGCGCATTTCGGCAACGGCCCAGTCACCCTCTTTAAAATCATGCTCTACGCCGCGCGCGGCGCGGCAGGGAATGGCATCTTTCAGCAGCGGATGGTCAGGAACGATAGAAAGACGATCGTCTTTTTTATGAACTTTGCCGACAAAACGCGTCAGGAACGGCTCAACCAGTTCTTCCGGTTCAGCGCTTTCGCGTTCTTTTTCAGTATTGACCACGGCGATAATACGATCGCCATGCATCACTTTTTTCATTTGCGGCGGCGGAATGAAATAGCTTTTCTGCGAGTCGACTTCGAGGAAGCCAAACCCTTTTTCCGTCCCCTTAACGACCCCTTCAACGCGCGGAGTCTGGGAATGCAGTTGCTGTTTAAGCTGCGCTAGCAGCGGGTTGTCCTGAAACATAATTTCGTATTTTCGTGGCTAAAAGAGCGGCTGACATTTTTACGCGAATATGCCTGCCGCAGCAAGCGCTGTTTCAGCAATTTACGTCTCCTGACCTACATTGCCGAGGGCGATTTTCAGCCGATTCATCCAACCGCACAGCCCGCACCAGGCGAGAAGATCGATAGCCTCGCTGCGGGAAAGCCCGTATTCAGTGAGGGGAGTTAGCTGGGCGGCGCTGAAGCGGTCGGGCGCGCGGGTCAAAAGCTGTACAGATTGTAAAAGCTGGCGCTCAATTGACGGGGTGTCTCCCCATGCCTGGACGCCGGATTCATTACCGCGCAAAGCGTCCGTGAGATCGGCCAAATCTGGACATCGCGAAGCCCAGGCGTTAAAGCAGCTGACGCTGCCATTAATCCGCGCGGCTATCAGCGCCACCTGCGCGGCGAACGGCTGCTGGCCGCTGAGATGGGTCAGAAGCTGTTCCTGTAGCGCCAGCGGAGGTTCCTGGGCCGCCAGCAGCGGAGCCAGTTCGAAAAGGCCTGGATGTTTTTGCCAGTTCGCTAAAAGAGACTGGCGATCATCGTCGGCATAGTGCAAGTCGGAATCGTCAAGCCCTGGCTGCCAATCACTCCCCCTCGTGTCGAAAAGCGCTTCTGGAGCATCTTCCTGCTGCGGCATGCCGGGGATCCAGCGCACCGGGTAGCCCAGCGCGGCATGGAATGCGGCGATAGCGCGAGCCTGGAAGCTGATAAAGCCAATGATCTGATTGATGAGGATAATATCGCGACTGGTCAGCCCAACTTCATCTAGCTGGCTGCGGGAGAGTGCGTTAATCAGCGAAGGAGAGCTCGCGAGCTGGCGTGCGTACTGGGTAATCTGCGCCAGGCGACGGTTGCTCTCGCGCGAGGAGTCCGGACCGGGAAGCGGCGCCAGCCGGGCGGCGTAGTGATTGCACAGGCGCTGTACGCCATAAACCTGGGCGACGGTCAGCGCCGTACTCAGCCGATCGTAGGCGCTAAATGTCTGCAGACGATTAACCGTCACTGACGTGGGGAAGAGGGCATCTGCCAGCCGCCGGGCGGGCGTAAGCCAGCGCGCATGCGCCTCGAGCAGCTCTTCGGGGAGCGTCAGATCGAGTAGAAAACGATCTTCGACGTGGGCGGCTTCTGGGACGAGCGGCAATACATCCACCGGGCAGATTGTTGACTGGGTCTCATGATACCAGTGGTTTTTGCCGTAAACGCGGCGTTGCTCCATGGGCGTTCCTTGTTCGGTATGTTGCAAACCGCCGTTTCGCGGTCATGCTATGCGGAACTATCCTGGCTTAACCCTGGAGCGGGAGAAAATATTGATACGTGCTAACAAATAGCGGATTGGAATAACAGCAGGAAAGCGCGGGGGAAAGAACCCTCCTCACGGATGCGAGGAGGGTGAAGAACTTATTTCAGTTCCAGCTCGTTCATCGCGGCGATGCTGAAGCCGCCGTCAACGTGAACGACTTCGCCGGAGATGCCGGCAGACAGGTCGGAGCACAGGAAGGCTGCGCTGTTGCCGACGTCTTCAGTGGTGACGGTGCGACGGATCGGGGTGACCGCTTCGCAGTGCGCCAGCATCTTACGGAAATCTTTAATACCGGATGCCGCCAGGGTACGGATCGGACCGGCGGAGATAGCGTTGACGCGAACGCCTTCCGGGCCCATGGCGTTCGCCATGTAGCGCACGTTAGCTTCAAGAGAGGCTTTCGCCAGGCCCATCACGTTGTAGTTCGGGATGGCGCGCTCTGCGCCCAGGTAGGAGAGCGTCAGCAGGGCGGAGCCCGGGTTCAGCATCCCGCGGCAGGCTTTCGCCATCGCCACAAAGCTGTAGGCGCTGATATCGTGAGCGATTTTGAAACCTTCACGGGTCACCGCGTTAACGTAGTCGCCGTCCAACTGGTCTGCCGGCGCAAAGCCGATGGAGTGAACGAAACCGTCGAACTTCGGCCATACTTTTGCCAGTTCGGTGAACAGAGACTCGATGCTCTCATCTTCCGCGACATCGCACGGCAGGACGATATTAGAGCCCAGCGCGGCGGCAAATTCTTCCACACGACCTTTCAGTTTGTCGTTCTGATAGGTGAACGCCAGTTCAGCCCCTTCACGGTGCATGGCTTGCGCGATGCCGTAGGCGATGGACAGTTTGCTGGCAAGGCCAGTCAACAGAATGCGCTTACCGGAAAGAAAACCCATAGCTTTTAATCCTTATCGTTATTGCGTATTTTTACTTTAACAATCATTAAGTTAGCGTTGTCATTTCAAAATAACTCAAATTTAGCCGGGAATTATATCCCACTGACGACCCCTTGTGTCACGATATTTTTCTGCCATTCGCCACGTCATATCGCGCTTTGGCTACCGTGTATACAAGAGTATACCATCTGAAATTGCGGCGACGCGGCGCTAGCGGCGAACGATTTCCGCCAGTAAAAGTCGGGCGTCCGCAGACTGCGGTAACAGCTCGCCTGGCGATTCGTCCTGCCACCAGATCCCGAAGCCGGCCTGATAAACCGCGTCAGCCAGCCGCCAGCTACCCTGGAGAATCCATGCGATGCCCTCCGCGGCGGGCCGCTGTCCTTCCGCGATGACGTTCACGCGCGCCGCGGCGCGCGTGCGCTGGGTCATAATATTGAAGTCCAGACCGCGTCCGCTGATGCCTTCGCTGGCAATAGGCCACTCGCCGGCAAACGCCCACGGTTGCCAGAGCTCAAGGCGCTGGGCGATATCATCGCCCCGTAGCCACAGCGGCTGTCCCTCAAGCAGGGTGATGACCCGGTCAACGTCGGGAAAAGGGGAGAACGGACCGTCGTTTTCCAGCGTGGCGATACTGGCGCGCCAGAGAAACGGCGCGTCCGGCGAGGCAATGCTGACGATTTCGCGCGTTTCCCCGCGGCCATTTTTCCACGGTGTCACGGGCAGGGTAGAAAATTGAACCGGAACAATCATCGAAGTTTACGCCTCAGATTATTTGCCGTCTTTACGCCAGGCATCGGCAGTGAGCGCCTCGCCGAAATGGCCGGCAATCAGGCGTTTCGTCAGGTCGTGCAGCGGAGAGGCCAGTACGTCCGCTGTACTGCCGCGTTCGACCACTTCCCCTTGATGCATCACCAGCACCTGATCGCTGATGTGCTTCATCATGCCCAGATGCTGAGTCACGTAAATATAGGAGATACCTTGTTTTTCCTGCAGCTCCAGCATCAGGTTAATCAGCTGCGAGCGCATTGACATATCCAGCGACGCCAGCGCTTCATCGCAGACGATGACCTTCGGGCGCAGGATCAGCGCGCGCGCCAGGCCCAGACGTTGTTTCTGTCCCGGCGCCAGCATATGCGGGTAGTAGCTGACGTGGTCCGGCAGCAGGCCGACCATGCGCAACGTTTCGATAATCTGCTTCTGCCGCGCTTCGGGTTCGAGGTCGGTATTCAGGCGCAGCGGAAAATCGAGGATTTGCGAAATGCGCTGCCGGGGATTGAGCGAGGTCGACGGATCCTGAAAGATCATGCGAATCTTCTGGCTGCGAAAAGAGTAATCGCCAAACGCCAGCGGGCGATCGTCAATCAGCAGTTCGCCGGTGCTGGGTTCGACCATTCCGGCGAGCATTTTCGCCAGCGTTGACTTGCCGGAACCGTTCTCGCCGATAATCGCCAGGGTCTGGCGCTCGCGCAGGGTAAAGCTTAGTGGCTTGACCGCTTCCACCGTTTGCCGATGAAACCAGCCGGTGCGGTAGCGAAAGGTCTTACTCAGATTGCGCACTTCAAGCAATGTTTCGACCATTTCACTCTTTCTCCATGTTCAGCGGAAAATGACAGGCATAGAGGTGGTTACGTGCGCCTACCAGCCGGGGCGTTTCGATACATTCGCGCTGGGCATAAGGGCAGCGCGGCCCGAGCCGGCAGCCGATGGGCAGTTGTTCGAGCAGTGGGATCGCCCCCGGCAGGGTATTGAGCCGGCTCTTGTGCGGCATGGCGCTACCGAAATCGGGAATCGCCCGAATCAGCGCCTGGGTGTAGGGGTGATGAGGAATTGTCACCAGCTCTTCGCTCGGTGCGGTTTCCACCGTCTGCCCGCAGTACATCACGTTGATTTTGTCCGCCCATTTACTGAGCATCTGCATATCGTGACTGATCAGCAAAATGGTGGTGTTGTTGTTTTGGTTTAACCGCGTTAGCAGGCGGATAATTTGCGCCTGCGTTGTGGGCTCCATGGCGTTGGTCGGCTCGTCGGCGATCAGCAGCCGCGGCTGGTTAGCCAGCGCGATGGCGATCATGACCTTCTGGCACTCTCCGTCCGTCAGCTCATAGGGGAAGCTGCGCATCGCATCTTTATGGTCTTTAATCCCCACGCGGTGCAGAAGCTCGATGGCGCGCCGCTTGCGCCAGCCCAGGCGCTGCCACCAGCGTCCTTTAAAGGTCCAGCCGGGGATATTCTGCGTCAGCTGCTGGCCTATACGTTCGGAAGGGTCTAGACAGGATTGCGGCTCCTGAAAAATCATCGAGACGTTGTGGCCCACCAGCTTACGCCGCTCGCGCACCGACAGACGCAGCAGATCGATATCATCGAAGCGCATGCGGTCGGCGGTCACCCGCCAGTTGTCCTTGGTGACGCCGCAAATCGCTTTAGCTATAAGGCTTTTACCCGAGCCGGACTCCCCGACGAGGCCGCGTATTTCCCCCTCGGCGAGAGTCAGGCTGACGCGATCGACGGCTTTTACCCAGCCTTCGCTGGTCTTGAACTCAATGGTTAAATTTCGGATGTCGAGTAACGGCATTATTCCACCCCGGCGATGATGGCGCGGCGGATCCCGTCGCCCAGCAGATTAACCAGCAGAACGCTTATCATGATTGCCGCGCCCGGCAGCATCACCGTCCACGGCGCCACGTAAATCAGCTCCAGCGCGTCGCCGAGCATCGCTCCCCATTCGGGAGAAGGAAGCTGCGCGCCGAGGTCGAGGAAGCCCAGCGCGGCGATATCGAGGATCGCCATCGACAGCGCGCGGGTGATCTCAGTGACCAGGCCAGAGGTAATGTTCGGCAGCACCGCGAACCATAAAATATTTAGCGTCGAGGCTCCGTCAAGGCGGGCGGCGATAACGTACTCTTTTTCCAGTTCGTCATGCACCATGCTGTAAACCGAACGCACCATCCGCGGCAGAAGCGCCAGCCAGACGGCGAACATCGCGTGGCTGAGGTGCGGCCCGGCGAAGGCGACCACGATAATGGCCAGCAGCAGGGACGGGATCGACAGCAGCGTGTCAAGAATATGGTTCATCACCGCCGACCGCAGGCCGTGAGTGGACCCGGCAATCACGCCGAGCACCAGCCCCAGCAGGGCGGCGCCGAGCGTTACCACAAATGCGCCGCCGACCGTTGGCGCCGCGCCGCTCAGCAGGCGGCTCAGGACATCGCGACCGAGATCGTCAGTACCGAGAAAGAACGACACTTCGCCGTACCGCGACCATGACGGCGGCAGCAGCTGATAGCCGAGGAACTGCTGGTCGATGCCGTAAGGGGCGAACCAGCCGCCGAAAACGCACAGTAGCGCCAGCGCCGCGCAGCCGTACAGGCCGATCATCGCGGTCGTATCGCCGTAGAATTTTCGCCATACGGTGCGCAGCGCGCCAGGCGGGCGCTTCTCCAGATAGACGCTATCGTAGGGCATACCATTCCTTATGTTTCAGTGGGTTTGCCATCGCACCCAAAATATCGGATATCACGTTCACAATAATCACCAGCGCGCCGATGACCATCACGCCCGCCGAGATCGCGGCGTAGTCCTGTTGACGAATGGCGTTGATGAGCCAGCGGCCGAGCCCCGGCCAGCTAAAGACCATTTCGGTAATCATCGCCAGCGTTAGCATGGTGGAGAACTGCAGCCCCAGGCGTGGGATCACCGGCGGTAGGGCGTTGTGCAGGACGTGGCGGTGTAAAATTGTCCGCCGCGATACGCCGCGGGTGGCGGCGGCTTTGACATAGTTGGTGTCGTACACTTCGCTGGTGCTGATGCGCATCAGACGGATCACTTCCGTCGTCGGTGCCACCGCCAGGGTCAGTACCGGCAGCACCATGTGCCGCGCCGCGCTGACGATCATTTCATGACGCCACGGCGAATCAGAGAGCCATGCGTCGATCAGCGCAAAGCCGGTGACCGATTTCACTTCATAGAGCAGGTCGAAGCGCCCGGAAACCGGAAACCAGCCCAAGGTGAGGGAGAAGAACAGGGTCAGCAGCAGCGCTAGCCAGAAGACGGGAATCGAAAAGCCCAGCAGCGCCAAGGCGCTGATCAGGGTATCTGGCCACTTATTGCGCATGATCCCCGCCAGCATACCGACGGGGATCCCGATCACCAGCGCAAAACCGAAGGCGAGGATACAGAGCTCCATGGTAGCGGGAAAGACCTCTTTAAGCTGTTCGGAAATCAGCTGTCCGTTGATGCTGGAAACGCCGAAATCCCAGTGCAGCACCCCCTCAAACCAGAAGAGCCAGGCGTTCCACAGGGAGGCGCCCTGTAGCGGCGCGTGGGGCGTAAAGTAGCTCAGGCTAAAACCGACAAAGGTCAGCAGGAAGAGGGTAATCAGCAGCAGCAGCAGGCGACGCAGGGTAAAAATAATCATGGTTTTTTCACCTCGTCTTCTTTTTCCCGCGAGACGCCTGCAAAAGAGGCGTTGCCAAACGGGCTCAGCACCAGGCCTTTCATATCGTAACGATAGGCCTGTAAACGCAGGGAGGAGGCCAGCGGCAGCACCGGTAGTTCATCGGCAAGTATGCGCTGCGCCTCTTTATAGGCTTCGATGCGCGAGGCCAGCTGCTGCGAAGTGAGCGCCTTTTGCAGCACCTCGTCGAATTCGCGATGACACCAGTGAGCATAGTTGGTTTGCGAGGCAATCGCCGCGCAGCTCAAGAGCGGACGGAAAAAACTGTCCGGATCGTTACTGTCCGTTGCCCAGCCGGAGAGCGTCAGGTCGTGGTTCATATCCATTAATCTGGCCTCCTGAAAACGGCCTTCGACCGGCATAATAATCACCTTCACGCCAATTTGCGCCATATCCGCCTGGATAAGCTCGGCGGTTTTTAGCGGACTGGGGTTCCAGGCCTGCGAGCTGGTGGGCACCCACAGCTTAAGCGTGAGCTTTTCCAGCCCCAGGGCTTTCAGCCGGGCGCGGGCTTCGGTGGGATTATATTCGGTGATCCTGGCTTCGTTATCGTAGGCCCATGAAGCGCGAGGCAGCATGGACGCCGCGGTTTCCGCCGTGCCGTAGTAGATCGACTGCATCAGGCGCTGGTTGTTGATGGCCAGCGCCAGCGCGTGGCGTACCTCCGGGTTATCGAGCGGCGGCTTAGCGGTGTTAAACGCCAGCCAGGCGATATTCATTCCCGGACGCAGGGTCAGGCGCAGGCGCGGGTCATCGCGCAGAATAGAGAGCTGGCTTGCGGCGGGCCAGGCCAGCACGTCGCACTCGCCGGTCAGCAGTTTCGACAAGCGACCGGTGCCGCCGGAGCCGAGATCGACCACCACCTGCGGCATCAGCGGTTTACCGCGCCAGTAGGCCGGATGGCGCTGCAGGCGGATGTACTGACCGCTGCGGTACTCCGCCAGCTGGAACGGACCGGTGCCGACCGGTTGCCGATCGATCATTTCCTGACGATCGCTCTGCGCCAGCTTCGCGGCATACTCTGCCGACATCACCGAGGCGTAGTGGGTGGCCAGGTGCCAGAGGAACGAGGCGTCCGGGCGTTTGAGGCGAAACTCGACGCTATGACTATCCAGCTTCCGCACGCTTTCCACGCTGTCGGCAAACTGTAAGCTATCGAAATAGGGGAAGCTGCTGCCGTTAACGTTGTGCCACGGGTGGTCGCGATTAAAAATGCGGCCAAAGGTGAAAATCACGTCATCGGCATTAAAATTGCGGGTCGGTTTGAACCAGGCGGTGGTCTGGAAAGGCACGTTGTTGCGCAGATGGAAGCGGTAGGTTGCGCCGTTGTCCAGCACCTCCCAGCTTTCAGCCAGTTCGGGGACCAGACGATAGGTATAAGGATCGACATCAAGCAGGCGGTCGTAGAGCTGGGCGGCCAGGGTATCGACGATCAGGCCGCTGCTGACTTTTTGTGGGTTAAAGGTGTTGACCTGACCGCTGACGCAATACACAAAGCCGCTATCGCGAATGTCGGCGTGCGCAGGCAGCGCGGGCGCGGCAAAAGCTTGCCCGCACAGCATAGATACCGCTGCCAGGAGAGAAGACAATTTCAGGCGCATAGTTTCTTTTTGATTATAGAGCAAGGCTCTATCTTATTAATATTAAATAACATTTACCACCACCTTATTGCTTATGGAGATAATATAAGCGATGGTTGCGTCGGTTATTTGACCAACGGATTCAAGTTCATACCGCTTATTAACTTCGAGTATACCTCGTAAATCACCCGACGTTTGGCATCAGGCAAGCAAGGGGTTGAGCGACGCGTATTTTCGATTCATCTGCTGCACGGCTTGAGAATGCTATGGGTATTGAGCATGGCGCTTATTTGCGCCGCAGCCCCGATTTTCGCCACATGGTATCTTTTTATTTGCGGTTTCTCCAGCGAGCCGTATCCGCACGGCTCGCTGGATGTTGAGGCGTTAGAGGGGAAGGAGGCGGTTATAGCGGGCGATATAATCTTTGGGATTTATTTCCAGCTTTCCACCATCGTGATGGATGGCGACATAGGTACGCAGGACCAGGCCGCTGTTCTGCGGCGTAATTGTCCAGCCCTGTTGACGATATGAATCTTCGGTTGAGCGGATAAGCAGGTCCGAAAAGATCATCATGACCGAAAGCGCCGGCGCGCGGTGGCTTTTCATGGTATGGACCAGGCTGACGTGCGCCGCATAGCGGCCAAGCGTAGAAGGATTAACCGGAATCATCTTTATTTTCAGTCCATTGAGTCATGATGCGCCGATGATAGTTCACATGAAGATATCTTGATAGTTACAATTTTTTAACTACATGGGAACCGGCTCCCGCGCAGTCAAACGCCATTTTCCACGGCACAGGTCGCTTGCGGGAAGAAATCTCAATGTGACGCTGTCACTTTTAGTCCGTGAGCGGCGTGAATTCATAAAGCGCCAGCGCGTTGCTCTCCAGCGTGTCGACAAGCTGCCAGCGGTCGCTATCCGGCGTCTCTTCGCTGACGCGCAGCGCCGGGCGCGCCCGGTGCATCAGCCAGCGATAGTCCTCCTCGTCCGGCCCGCTTTGGCTGCGAAAGGCCTCGAATAGCGGGAAGAGCGCGCCATGGTGCTGATCGAACAGATGCTGTTTGATTCGCCAGCGCCCCTCAAGGCCGAGGAGCCGCACGCTCCAGGGCTGACTGAAGCGCTGGGTAAACGCCTCCTCGCTGGAGAGCCAGGGGTTGAACACCACCGTGTTGCGCAGCAGCAGCTGATAATGGCCGTGATGGCGCAACAGCAGCAAGTTCTTGTCGTTGATCAACACCTCGCCCCGCAGTCTGCGCCATAGCCACAATACCCAGTAGACCGGTCGCGGCAGACCGTGGAGATAGTGCAGTGCCAGACTGGAGGTATCCAGCTTGCCGTTAGCCCGGGCTTCTCCCTGCAATCCGGAATTCAGCCAGAACCCTGCCAGCCAAACCCGATCCGCCAGTCCCAGCAAATTATCCATCAGCAGCGCGCCGCGAAAGAAACGGCCGTTGGTATCGCGGGTATCACCGGTGAGGGTATTCCACGAGAGCAGCCAAAGCGGCAGCAGGAGATGCCGCTGACGTAGGGCGCTATGGAGCTTGCGTAATTTGTGTACCGGATAGTTTTCGCTGGCGGCCAGCTTCTGGCTGTCAATCTGCGCCAGATCCAGCAGTTCGTTGGCATCGGCCTGGCAGGCAAGAAAATCCGCCTCGGCCAGCAGCGGTGAGTGCAGAAGGGGATCGTCCTCTACCTGTTGGGGAAAACGGTGCCAGATCCCCAGCGCCGACTGCGGCGATAGCCTCTGCAGGATCGCTTTTTGTTGCCGCCAGGCGTGCTGGCGCGCCTCGTCGCTGGCCTGGGGGGACCAGTGCCAGACGAAGCGCCAGCTGGCCAGGGTTGTCGGCGGAAAATGGTTGGCGGAGAGCCGCAGAAAGCGTTGCAGCAGATCGCCGCGGGTGGTGAGCCCGGTATGCAGTATGACCGCCCAGCCCATTGTCGCCAGCCAGCTAAATATGCGCTGCAGATTATACCAGCAGGCGTAGCCGGCCATTTGCGGATCGTCCCAGCCGGTGCTGAACAGACGGCTGCTGAGAAACGGATCGTGAATATCGATGGCGAATATCGGCAGCGCGCCGTGCAGCTGTTCCAGCTCGCGGCGGACATCCTCGCGCAGCAGATCGTCCAGTTCACGAACGGTCACGATCATGCGGGTGTGACGCAGCGGCGTGGCGCGCGCCGGCAGTTCGCGCACATCAAGATGGCGGGTTTGCTGGGGATTGAGCCGCAGCGGCGGGCTGTCCAGGCCGTTGGTTTGCGGCGCATTGAGCCGGGCGTACAGCCGATCGATTGACACCGGCTGCCATCGCTCGGTCTGCTGTAGGTGCGGGCGGGGAGATTCGACCGGCTTCTGCGGGTGCTGCTGGCGGAACTGGCGCGGCGTCAGGCCGTGCTCGCGTTTAAACAGGTCGCTCATCACCCGGCTGCTGGCGAAGCCATGCTGCTGGGCGATCTGCTGCACCGACCTGCGCGTGGCCGTCAGCTGCTCGGCGGCCTTGCGCAGGCGCAGCCCGGTAATGTACTGCATAAAGCTGACGCCTACCTCTTTGCGGAACAGACGCGACAGCCAGGCCTCGGAAACAAACTCCGCGGCGGCAATCTCCTGCAGCGACAGGCGCCGTTGATAGTTGGCGTCGATTCGCGCCACCACTCGGTTAATTCGCTGACTCCAGCGTTCGGCGCCGCGAGGCGCCTGGGCGGTCAGAGGACGGCTGAAGCGTGACGCCAGCAGAAGGGCGATTTCGCTAAGCCAGCGGTTGGCCTCCAGCCGATAGTGGGCCTGCGGATTGACCAGGCCGAGGACCAGCAGCTGGCGCATCAGATAACGTAGCGTGTCCTCGGCATCGCGCGTTTCGCTGCTGATCTGGTAGTCGGCCGCAAAAAAATCGCCATCAAGGCGCGTTAGCCACCCGGCGCTGAGCGACAGCGTCATCACTACATTCGCCGTCTTGCTGCTCAGGCGCCAGCGGTGGCTGCGGTTGACTATCGCCAGCTCATCCTGCTGAAGGTATCGACCCGTCTCTTCATTGTGGAGCTCGGCGCTGCCCTCCAGCAGCCATATCAACGTCAGCGCATCGGTTTCCTCTTCGCGACACTGACGGATATCACGAACCGCTACCTGAAAGTCGCCTGAATGATGGTCCACCGTCGCCTCCTGGAGACAAAAAACAGCACGTCATTTTTTGTCATAACCGTTTTGTATGAAAAACACTCATTAATAATCCGTCACTATAAAACAAAAAAGCGCATTTTAAAGCCGTCAGGGATGCATAAACTCGAAAGTGTCGTGCAAACACAACACAGGAATAATAAAAATGACACACCCGATTATTGAGGCATTACAGGTTAACGAGGCGCAGTTTGTCGCGCTTCGCCGCCGTTTCCATCAGCAGCCGGAAATCGGTTTTGAAGAGCATAAAACCAGCGAAGAGGTTGCCCGCCTGCTCGGCGAATGGGGCTATCAGGTTCACCGCGGTCTGGCGGGCACCGGCGTGGTCGCTACCTTAAGCGCGGGCGACGGCAAAAAACGCCTGGGGCTAAGGGCGGATATGGACGCGCTGCCGATGCAGGAGATGAGCGGCAAGGCGTGGGCCAGCCGGGTCGATGGACGTTTTCACGGCTGCGGCCACGACGGCCATACCACCACGCTATTGTACGCCGCGGAATATCTGGCGCGTACCCGACAGTTTAACGGCACGCTACAGCTTATTTTTCAGCCCGCCGAAGAGCTGCTCTACGGCGGTCGGGTCATGCTCGAAGACGGCCTGTTTGACCAGTTTCCCTGCGATGCCATTTTTGGCCTGCATAATATGCCGGGGCAGCCGTTAGGTAGAGTTGGCCTGCGCGATGGAGCGATGATGGCCTCCTCGGACACTCTCCATATTGAAGTCAAAGGGGTGGGCGGCCACGGCGCAGTGCCGGAGCATACCGTCGACGCCACGCTGGTGGCCTGTCATATCACTCTGGCGCTGCAATCGATTGTTTCCCGCAACATCACGCCGTTTGAACCGGCGGTGGTGACCGTGGGCAGCATTCAGGCCGGGCACGCGCCGAACATTATCAACGACAAGGTGTTAATGAAGCTCACGGTTCGCACCTTGAACGAACAGGTTCGCGAGACCGTCCTGCAGCGCATCCACGATATCGCCGTCGCTCAGGCCGAGAGCTTTAACGCCAGCGCCGCCTTAACCCACGTAAACGGTAGCCCGGTTTTAAGGAACGATCCGGTAGCCAATGAGATGGTACGCACGGTGGCGACCGCGCTGTTTGGCGAGGCGCAGGTCGGCGAGGTGAAACCGTTTATGGGCAGCGAAGACTTTGCTTTTATGCTTGAGCGCAATCCGAACGGCTGCTATTTCACCCTCGGGGCCGGGGACGAAGCGGATCGTTGCATGGTGCATAACCCCGGATACGACTTCAACGATGCGCTGTTGCTGAAAGGCGCCGCGCTGTGGTGCGCCCTGACGGAACACTACTTGCGTTAATGTCCGCAACGAAGAGGACCCTGCTATGAGTTCTGTATCGCTAAGCGAAGCGCAGTTCGTCGGCACCGATCGTCTGCTGGCGGGTATTGTATTGAGCGTTCTGACCTTTTGGCTGTTTGCCCAGTCGGTGATTAACGTGGTTCCGGCGATGAAAAGCAGCCTCGATATTTCGCTGGAAACCCTGACCCTGGCGGTGAGCCTGAGCGCCTTATTCAGTGGCTGCTTCGTGGTCGCCAGCGGCGGTCTGGCGGATAAATTCGGCCGCATGCGTATGACCTCGCTCGGCCTGATCCTCAGCATTGTCGGCAGCGCGATGCTGGTGCTGTCGCAGGGGCCCGCGCTGTTCCTGGCCGGGCGCGTTTTACAGGGGCTGTCGGCCGCCTGCATCATGCCGGCGACGCTGGCGTTAATTAAAACCTGGTACGAGGGCAAAGCGCGCCAGCGGGCGGTCAGCTTCTGGGTCATCGGCTCCTGGGGCGGCAGCGGGCTGTGCTCGTTTGTCGGCGGGGCGATTGCTACCGGACTGGGCTGGCGCTGGATCTTTGTTTTCTCCATCGCGGTAGCGCTGGCGGCGCTGTTGTTGCTGCGCGGTACGCCGGAAAGCCGTAGCGCCAGCGCGCAGCAGCATAAGCTGGACATCAGCGGCCTGATTAGCCTGATCCTTGCGCTGGTGCTGTTAAATCTGTTTATCAGCAAAGGCCACAGCTGGGGCTGGACAAGCGCAACCTCGCTGGCGATGCTGGCCGGCGCGCTGGCCTCGGGGCTGTTTTTTATCCGCAGCGGCCAGCGTAAGGGCGACGCGGCGCTGATTGATTTCGCGCTGTTTCGCAACCGGGCCTACAGCGCGGCGGTGCTGTCAAACTTTATGCTCAACGGCGCCATCGGTACCATGATGATTGCCAGTATCTGGCTCCAGCAGGGACATCATCTGAGCCCGCTGGAGAGCGGCATGATGACGCTTGGTTACCTGGTCACCGTGCTGGCGATGATCCGCGTCGGCGAGAAGCTATTGCAACGCTACGGCGCGCGTCTGCCGATGATGATCGGCCCGGTCTTTACCGCCGTTGGCATTCTGCTTATCTCCTGTACCTTTCTCGATAAATCGACCTATATCGTCACGGTCTTTTTCAGCAACGTGCTGTTTGGCTTTGGGCTGGGCTGCTACGCCACCCCGTCAACGGATACCGCGGTGGTCAACGCTCCTGAGAATAAGGTCGGCGTGGCCTCGGGCATCTATAAGATGGGGAGTTCGCTCGGCGGGGCGATGGGGATAGCGGTGACAGCGTCACTTTTTGCGCTGTTCTTACCGTTGGGGATGGCCAGCGCGGCGCAGTACGCGCTGTGGTTTAACGCCGCGCTCTGTCTTGGGTCAATGGCGCTGAGCGCGCTGCTGCTTCCGCGTACAGGTCAAAGCTGATGCTTTTTCAGCAGCGCCCGCAGCTGGTGGTAGGTGAGGCCCAGTAGTTCGGCCGCCTGCTTTTGATTGTACTTCGCCTGTTCGAGGCTTCTCTCGAGCAGGCTTTTTTCTTGCTCCTGCTGGAAAGCGCGTAAATCGAGCGGCAGCGTGGGGCCAGGCGTCTTCTCCACTTCGACGGGCGTCGCCGTGTGCTGCTGGCGGAAGGGGTTAATAATAATATTATCCAGCTCGCGTTCGCTGCTGCCGTGGCGGTAGACCGAACGTTCAACCACGTTTTTTAATTCACGGATATTTCCCGGCCAGCGGTAGTTTTGCAGCGTCTCGGCGGCGCGTTCGCTAAAGCCGGGAAACAGTGGTAATCCGAGCTCGCGGCACATCTGGATGGCAAACTGGGTGGCGAGCAGCATGATATCGCTCTGGCGCTCGCGCAGCGGCGGCAGCTGCACCACATCAAAGGCCAGACGGTCGAGAAGGTCGGCGCGAAAAAGCCCGTCTTCCACCATTTGCGGCAGGTCGGCGTTGGTCGCGCACACCAGGCGGACGTTAACCTGCAGCGGCTGGCTGCCGCCGACGCGCTCGAGTTCGCCATACTCAATCACGCGCAACAGCTTTTCCTGTACCAGCATCGGTGCGGTGGCCAGCTCATCGAGAAACAGGGTACCGCCGTCGGCGCGCTCGAAGCGCCCCGGGTGACGTTTACTGGCCCCCGTAAAGGCGCCGGCCTCATGCCCGAACAGCTCCGAATCGAGCAGGTTTTCATTGAGCGCCGCGCAGTTGAGCGAGATAAATGGCCCCTGCCAGCGGGAAGAGAGGAAGTGCAGACGGCTGGCGATCAGCTCCTTGCCGGTTCCGCGCTCGCCAATCACCAGCACCGGTTTATCGAGCGGCGCCAGTCTTGAGACCTGCTCAAGCACCTCAAGAAAGCTATTGGCCTCGCCGAGCAGGTTGTCCTTGTAATCCGCCATGATGAATTTCGCCATTTAGTAGTGTGATTCACCAGGTCACTTTAGCAATGCGCTGGCCAGATAACAACCACTTCCATTAAAATCAATAAGATAAAAACTTGGCACGACAATTGTATTAGTCATGGCACAGGCCGGTGCCTGACACCAGAACTATGAGGATTGAAATTATGGGTATTTTTTCTCGTTTTGCCGACATCGTGAACGCCAACATCAACTCCCTGCTGGAGAAAGCGGAAGATCCGCAGAAGCTGGTTCGACTGATGATTCAGGAGATGGAAGACACGCTGGTTGAAGTGCGTTCGACCTCCGCGCGAGCGTTGGCTGAAAAGAAACAGCTGAGCCGTCGTATTGAACAGGCCGTTGCCCAGCAGGCGGAATGGCAGGAAAAAGCCGAACTGGCGCTGCGCAAAGAGAAAGAGGATCTGGCCCGTGCGGCGCTGATTGAAAAGCAAAAGCTGACCGACCTTATCGGCAGCCTGGAAAACGAAGCGCAGCTAGTTGATGAAACGCTGGCGCGGATGAAAAAAGAGATTGGCGAGCTGGAAAACAAACTCAGCGAAACCCGCGCCCGCCAGCAGGCGCTGATGCTGCGTCATCAGGCCGCAAGCTCCTCCCGCGACGTTCGTCGTCAGCTGGACAGCGGCAAGATTGACGAGGCGATGGCGCGTTTTGAATCATTTGAACGTCGTATCGACCATATGGAAGCAGAAGCGGAAAGCCACCGCTTCGGCAAAGATAAGTCGTTGGATCAGCAGTTCGCCGATCTGAAAGCGGACGATGAAATCAGCGAGCAGCTGGCGGCGTTAAAAGCCAAAATGAATCAAAATAATCAGTAATCGTATTCGGGCGGCACCAAGACGTGCCGCCGCCATCTGCAAGGAGTTCATATGAGCATGCTTTTTCTCGCCATCCCTTTGACGTTGTTTGTGCTGTTTGTGTTGCCGGTCTGGCTCTGGCTGCACTACAACAACCGTACCGCCAGCGGCAGCCTATCGCAGAATGAACAGCAGCGCCTGCTGCAGCTGACCGATGACGCGAAGCGCATGCGCGAGCGTATTCAGGCGCTGGAGGCGATTCTTGACGCTGAGCACCCGAACTGGAGAGAGAAATAATGGGCGGACTGGATCTGAGTAAAAAACTGTGGCGCATTCCGCAGCAGGGCATGGTGAAAGGGGTTTGCGCCGGTATCGCGCAGTATCTGGACGTGCCGGTAAAGCTGGTGCGCCTGATTACCGTACTGGCAATGATTTTTGGCCTGTTCCTGTTTGTGGTGGTGGCCTACATCATTCTCTCGTTTGCGCTGGATCCGATGCCGGAAAGCGAGCTGTATGGTGAAAAAACGCCGAGCTGCGGAGAGCTGTTGGCCGCCGCGGATAAAGAACTGGCAGCGGGGGAGCGTCGTCTGCGCGAAATGGAGCGCTACGTCACCTCTGATACCTTTTCGCTGCGCAGTCGTTTCCGCCAGCTATAACTGAAAGTTGAGGTTAATGATGAACATGAAATGGCAGCAGGCCGGACAAAAAGTCAAACCGGGTCTGAAAATCGCAGGCAAACTGGTGCTGCTCACCGCGCTGCGCTACGGCCCGGCGGGCGTCGCTGGCTGGGCGGTAAAATCCGTCGCGCGTCGGCCGCTGAAAATGCTGCTGATGCTTGTTCTGGAACCCATGCTCAGCCGGGCGGCGCAGCGGTTTTCTAAACGTCGCGGATGGCGTATGTTATGAGTGCCTAAACACTCACACTATCAGGATGATAACATGCGAAAACTCCTTCTGGGTTTAGCGCTGGCGATGGCCTTACCCGCCTTCGCGGCAGAGCACTGGATCGATGTCCGCGTCCCGCAGCAGTATCAAAAAGAGCACGTCGTCGGGGCGGTGAATATCCCGCTGGCGGATTTAAAAACGCGGATTGCGGCGGAAGTACCGGATAAAAACGACACCATTCACGTTTATTGCAACGTTGGCCGGCAATCGGGCCAGGCTCAGCAGCTGCTGAGCAAAATGGGCTACACGCAGGTGGTTAACGCCGGCGGCCTCAGTGAGATAGCCAGGCCGAAAAGCGCCAGCAAATAATCGTTGGCCCCGTCGCTGCGGGGCTAATGCAATCTATTGATAATTATCTCTTTAGCCCTCATGTCTATTTCCCTCGTTCTTCAGGCTCAACAGGATGGCGATGAAGCGACTCAAAACAGAATTTAACGCGCTGATCAACCGTGGGGTTGATCGGCATCTTCGTCTGGCCGTCACCGGCCTTAGCCGCAGCGGCAAGACCGCCTTTATCACCGCGCTGGTCAATCAACTGCTGAATATTCACGCCGGCGCGCGGCTACCGCTGCTTAGCGCGGCCAGAGAAGAGCGCCTGCTGGGCGTCAAGCGCGTACCGCAGCGGGATTTTGGTATTCCGCGCTTCACCTATGATGAAGGGCTGGCCCAGCTCTACGGTCAGCCGCCGGTCTGGCCGACGCCCACCCGCGGCGTCAGCGAAATCCGCCTTGCTCTGCGCTATCGCTCTAACGATTCGCTGCTGCGCCATTTTAAAGAGACCTCAACTCTGTATCTGGAGATTGTCGATTATCCCGGCGAGTGGCTGCTGGATCTGCCGATGCTGGCCCAGGACTATCTGACCTGGTCACGGCAGATGACCGGACTACTGCAGGGGCAGAGGGCGGAGTGGTCGGCGCGCTGGCGACAGCTATGCGAAGGTCTGGATCCGCTGGCGCCCGCCGATGAAACCCGTCTGGCGGAGATCGCCGCGGCGTGGACCGACTATCTGCACACCTGTAAGCGCGAAGGGATGCACTTTATTCAGCCAGGGCGCTTTGTGCTGCCCGGTGAAATGGCCGGCGCCCCGGCGCTGCAGTTCTTTCCCTGGCCGGATGTGGATGCCGCCGGCGAGGCTAAGCTGGCGCAGGCGGACAAACAGACCAATGCCGGAATGCTGCGCGAGCGTTTTAAATACTACTGCGAGAAAGTGGTAAAGGGCTTCTATAAAGATCATTTCCTGCGCTTCGATCGGCAAATCGTGCTGGTGGACTGCCTGCAGCCGTTGAACAGCGGGCCGCAGGCGTTTAACGATATGCGCCTGGCGCTGACGCAGCTGATGCAAAGTTTTCACTATGGCCAGCGCACGCTGTTTCGTCGCCTGTTCTCACCGGTTATCGATAAGCTGCTGTTCGCCGCGACTAAAGCCGATCACGTGACCGTCGATCAGCACAGCAATATGGTGTCGCTGCTGCAGCAACTGATACAGGACGCCTGGCAGAACGCGGCGTTTGAAGGCATCAGTATGGATTGCCTGGGGCTGGCGTCGATTCAGGCGACGCAGAGCGGGCTTATTGAGGTGAACGGCGAAAAGATCCCTGCGCTGCGAGGCCACAGGCTGAGCGACGGCCAGCCGCTGACCGTCTACCCCGGCGAGGTGCCCGCCCGTCTGCCGGGCCAGGCCTTCTGGGAACAGCAGGGCTTTCAGTTTGAAAACTTCCGCCCTCAGGTGATGGACGTTGATAAACCGCTGCCGCATATTCGCCTCGACGCGGCGCTGGAATTTTTGATCGGAGATAAATTGCGATGACCGAACCCTTAAAACCGCGTATCGATTTCGACGGCCCGCTGGAGGAGGAAAAGGCGCAAACTCTCAAGTCCGCGCGCGCGTTTGACGGCGCCGACGCGGCGAAATTCGCTCCCGCGCGGCTTGACGTTCTGCAAGAAGAAGAGGGGGCGGCGGAAGCGGTAGTGGAGTCAGCGCTGCGGCCTAAGCGCAGCCTGTGGCGAAAAATGGTTAGCGCCGGGCTGGCTATCTTTGGCGTCAGCGTGGTGGCGCAGGGCGTGCAGTGGACGATGACCGCCTGGCAAACGCAGGACTGGATCGCCCTCGGCGGCTGCGCTGCCGGCGCCTTGATCGTCGGCGCGGGCGTCGGTTCGGTGGCCACCGAGTGGCGCCGGCTGTGGCGGCTACGCCAGCGTGCCCACGAGCGCGATGAGGCGCGGGATCTGATGCACAGCCATGCGGTCGGCAAAGGGCGCGCCTTTTGCGAGAAGCTGGCCCTGCAGGCGGGGCTCGATCAATCCCACCCGGCCCTGCAGCGCTGGTATGCGGCAATCCACGAAACGCAGAACGATCGTGAAGTGGTGAGCCTGTACGCGCAGATCGTACAGCCAGTACTGGATGCGCAGGCGCGGCGTGAAATCAGCCGTTCGGCGGCGGAGTCGACGCTGATGATCGCCGTCAGTCCGCTGGCGCTGGTGGATATGGCGTTTATCGCCTGGCGCAATTTACGGCTGATCAACCGCATCGCCACCCTCTACGGTATTGAGCTGGGCTACTACAGCCGCCTGCGCCTGTTCCGTCTGGTGCTGCTGAATATCGCTTTTGCCGGCGCCAGCGAGCTGGTGCGGGAAGTCGGGATGGACTGGATGTCGCAGGATCTGGCGGCCAGGCTATCGGCGCGCGCGGCGCAGGGGATTGGCGCCGGGCTGCTGACCGCGCGGCTGGGTATTAAGGCGATGGAACTCTGCCGCCCGCTGCCGTGGATCGCCGACGATAAACCGCGGCTGGGGGATTTTCGTCGCGAGCTGATCGGTCAGCTAAAAGATACCCTGCAGAAGAGCAAAAACGCGCCGCAGAAATAGCGTTTTTGGGCATTCCCGGCTCGCGCTACGCTTAGCCGGGCTACGGCCGGTTGCCCTGATAAGTTGGTAGCCCGGCTAAGGCGTTCGCGCCGCAAGCCGGGAATTCTCCCTGTAGCGCATAACTTTACGGCAGAAAGGCCATTTTTCCGCCATACTGTCAATAATTGTTGACAGCTGGCTTCACGCCAGCACATAACTGTCCTATTATTCATCCGTCATTGGCCTCTTTAGGGTGAAAACTCCTATGCGTCTTGAAGTCTTTTGTGAAGACCGTCTTGGTCTGACTCGTGAATTACTCGATTTACTGGTGCTGCGCGGTATCGACCTGCGGGGTATCGACATTGACCCTATTGGCCGAATTTATCTCAATTTCGCCGAGCTGGAGTTCGCTAGCTTCAGCAGCCTGATGGCGGAAATTCGTCGTATCGCCGGCGTCACCGACGTGCGCACCGTGGCGTGGATGCCGTCAGAGCGGGAGCACCTGGCGCTCAGCGCGCTGCTGGTGGCGATGCCGGAACCGGTGCTGTCTCTGGATACCAAAGGAAAAGTCGAACTGGCTAACCCGGCCAGCTGCCAGCTGTTTGGCCAGAGTCAGGATAAGCTGCGCAGCCATCCGGTCGCGCAGCTGATTACCGATTTTAACGTCCAGCGCTGGCTGGAAAACGATCCTCAGGAGTCGCATGCGGAACACGTGGTGGTCAACGGGCAGAACTTTCTGCTGGAGATCACCCCGGTCTACCTGGAAGGCGAGCACGGCGAGAAGGTGCTAACCGGCGCGGTAGCGATGCTGCGTTCGACGGTCCGCATGGGGCGCCAGCTGCAAACCATGACCATTCAGGATACCAGCGCCTTTAGCCAGATCCTCGCCGTTGGTCCGAAAATGCGCCATGTCGTCGAGCAGGCCCGCAAGCTGGCCATGCTCAGCGCGCCGCTGCTAATCGTCGGGGATACCGGCACAGGGAAAGATTTGCTGGCCCACGCCTGCCACCTGGCGAGTCCGCGCGCAGGGAAACCTTATCTGGCGCTGAACTGCGGCTCCATCCCGGAAGACGCGGTGGAAAGCGAGCTGTTCGGCGACGCCATCCAGGGGAAAAAGGGCTTCTTCGAGCAAGCTAACGGCGGCTCGGTTTTGCTGGATGAAATTGGCGAAATGTCGCCGCGCATGCAGACCAAACTGCTGCGCTTCCTCAACGACGGCACCTTCCGCCGCGTCGGTGAAGATCATGAGGTCCACGTTGATGTGCGGGTGATCTGCGCGACCCAGAAAAACCTGGTGGAGCTGGTGCAAAAGGGGCTGTTCCGCGAAGATCTCTATTATCGCCTGAATGTGCTGACGCTGTATCTGCCGCCGCTGCGCGACTGCCCGCAGGACATCATGCCGCTGACCGAACTGTTCGTGGCGCGCTTTGCCGATGAGCAGGGCATTCCGCGGCCGAAACTCTCAGCCGATTTAAATAGCGTGCTGACGCGCTACAGCTGGCCGGGCAACGTGCGTCAGCTGAAAAACGCGATCTATCGCGCGCTGACTCAGCTGGACGGGTTTGAGCTGCGTCCTCAGGATATCCTGCTGCCGGATCATGACGTCTCGTCGCTGGCGGTTGGCGAAGAAGCGATGGAGGGGTCTCTGGATGATATTACCCGCCGTTTCGAACGCTCGGTGCTCACCCAGCTTTATCGCAGCTTCCCCAGCACGCGTAAACTGGCTAAGCGTCTTGGCGTCTCGCACACCGCGATCGCCAATAAGCTGCGCGAATATGGCCTGAGCCAGAAAAAAGGCGACGAGTAATGCTCACCAACCGTCTGCCCGGGCAGGCGGTTGGTATTTCCAGAAAAGGGCGGGGTCCAGGTGTAGAATGATTCTGTATATACTTCGTCTTTACCCTCTTTTTGGCAGGAATACGCATGCGGATCTGGCGTAGTGATTTTTTTCAATGGATGAAACTGCTGGTACTCTCCAGCGCGCTCTCTTTTGTATTGTTCTGGTTTCACCTTCCCGCCGCGCTGCTGCTGGGGCCGATGATTGCCGGAATCATCCTCAGCCTGCGCGGCGCGGAAATTCGCGTACCCCGTCCCTTTTTTATTGCCGCCCAGGCGATTATCGGCTGCATGATCGCCCGCAGCCTGACGCCATCCATTTTCGGCGTTCTGCTGGCGAACTGGGCGCTGGTGCTGTTGATTCTCTTTTCTACACTCGCTATCAGCGCGCTGGCGGGATGGCTGCTGGTGCGCTACAGCGACCTGCCCGGCGCCACCGGGGCGTGGGGGAGCTCGCCGGGCGGCGCCTCGGCGATGGTGATTATGGCCCAGGAGTACGGCGCCGATGTCCGGCTGGTGGCGCTGATGCAGTATCTGCGGGTGCTGTTTGTTGCGGGGGCGGCGGCGCTCGTCGTTCGCGTCGCGCTCGGCGGTGAAGCGCAGGAGATGACTCAGCAGGTCGCCTGGTTTCCTCCGGTAAGCTGGCAGCTACCGCTCACGCTGCTGCTGACGGCGGCAGCGGGGTGGTTAGGGCTACGGCTGCGCTTTCCATCCGGCGCGATGCTCTTTCCAATGCTGATCGGGGCGCTGGCGCAGGGGGAAGGTTGGCTGCAGCTTGAACTTCCCGAGTGGCTGCTGGCGCTGGCTTATGCCGCCGTTGGCTGGAGCGTTGGTCTAAAGTTTAATAAACAGATTTTCCTGCTGGCGCTCAAAACCCTGCCGCAGATCCTCGCATCGATTATTGGCCTGATCCTGCTGTGCGCGCTGATGGCTTTTGGGCTGACGCAGGTTTTGCCGCTGGACTTTATGACCGCCTACCTGGCGACCAGTCCGGGCGGGCTGGACACGGTGGCGATTATCGCCGCCGGTACGCGGGCGGATATGTCGTTTATTATGGCGATGCAGACGCTGCGCCTGTTCACCATCTTACTGACCGGGCCGGCGATTGCGCGCTTTATCTCCCGCTATGCGGCGCGGGAATAAAAAAGCCCCCGGTTAACGAGGGCTTACGTGGCCTGGCGGCGTTATTACGCTTTCAGCGCGGCCAGGGCGGCGTCGTAGTCCGGCTCTTCGGTGATTTCATTCACCAGTTGGCTGTAAACAACCTGGTCGTTTTCATCAATCACGACCACAGCGCGCGCCGCCAGGCCGGCCAGCGGGCCCGCGGAGATAGCGACGCCGTAGTCGGCCAGGAACTGCGCGCCGCGCAGGGTAGACAGAGTGACAACGTTGTTCAGACCTTCCGCGCCGCAGAAGCGAGACTGCGCGAACGGCAGGTCAGCGGAAATGCACAGCACCACGGTGTTGTTCAGTTCAGACGTCAGCTGGTTAAATTTACGTACCGATGCCGCGCAAACGCCGGTATCGATGCTTGGGAAAATGTTCAGCACTTTACGGGAGCCTGCGAACTGGCTCAGCGCGACGTCAGAGAGATCTTTGGCCACCAGCGTAAACGGCTGCGCTTTAGCGCCTGCCTGCGGAATGGTGCCTTGAACAGAAACGGGGTTGCCCTGGAAATGCACGGTTTGTGACATGGTTATCTTCCTGTTTACATATAGTTAACGTCGCGGCTAGTGTATGACATCCGTCATCGGCACGGCAAATCCTTTTAATACTTACCTGCGAGGTTCAGGGAATGCGAAATCTGCGAGTCTATGAAGAAGCCTGGCCGCTACATACCCCGTTTGTGATCGCCCGCGGCAGCCGCAGCGAGGCAAAAGTCGTGGTGGTGGAAATTGAAGAGAATGGCGTCAAGGGCACAGGTGAGTGTACGCCCTATCCTCGTTACGGGGAGAGTATTGCTTCGGTGATGGCGCAGATTATGGCGATTGGCGAACAGATTGAGCGCGGCGTCTCCCGTGAGGAGATCCAGCGCCTGCTGCCGCCAGGAGCCGCGCGTAATGCCGTGGACTGCGCGCTCTGGGACTGGCAGGCGCGCAGCGCGGGTAAGAGCATCGCGCAGCTTTTAGGCGTGGCCCTGCCGGTGCGGATGGTCACGGCGCAGACGGTGGTTATCGGCACGCCGGAGCAGATGGCGGCCAGCGCGGCGGCGCTGTGGGAGAAAGGGGCCACGTTGCTGAAAGTGAAGCTCGACGACCATCTGATCAGCGAGCGGTTGATTGCCATTCGCGAGGCGGTTCCGCAGGCCACGCTCATCGTGGATGCTAACGAAGCCTGGCGCGGCGATGGCCTGGCCGAGCGCTGCCAGCTGCTGGCGGATATCGGCGTGGCGATGCTGGAACAGCCGCTCCCGGCTGGGGCCGATGAGGCGCTGGAGAATTTTATCCACCCGCTGCCCATTTGCGCCGATGAGAGTTGCCATACTCGCGACAGCCTGGCGGCGCTGCGCGGCCGCTATGAGATGGTCAATATCAAGCTTGATAAGACTGGCGGCCTGACCGAAGCGCTGCTGTTGGCGCAGGAGGCGGAGCGCCTGGGATTTGCGCGGATGCTGGGCTGCATGCTGTGTACCTCAAGAGCCATCAGCGCGGCGCTGCCGCTGGCGCCGCTTGCCCGCTTCGCCGACCTCGATGGCCCGACCTGGCTGGCGGTGGACGTCGAGCCGGCGCTGCATTTCAGCACCGGCGTGCTTCATCTTTGAGAGCGCCAGTGCAGCAGGTCCGTCATGGCCGCCAGGTATTTATCCGTCGCTTCGTCGGCGGATATCGGCGGGAATTCGGCGGTAATGCAGGGCAGGCCGATATCCGCGCACCAGCTGCCAAAGGAGCCGGGCGTTTCATAGCCGACGCTGCCCACCAGCGGCAGGCTAAACGCATCGGCTAGCCACTGGCCCAGTTCGCTGTGGCCGGGATCTTCAATACAGGCCAGCGGATCGTGAAACGAGACCACCCACGCGGGGTGGATCTGGTGGATCAGCTGGCACAGCGCCTGGGTTTCCGGTTCTGAACCGGGTTTTTCGCCGGTGAGCAGGACTACATCGCGCTGCTCCGCCGCGCTGTTCCAGCGATAAACCGTTTCGCCTTCTTTCCAGTTCGCCGCCGGAAAATTCCGGTTCAGGTCGATGCCGCGCGCGTTGGCGCGCAGCCCCAACTGGCAGCCGTCCGGGTTGACCGCCAGCACCACGTGATGGCGGCGCAGCTCGGGTTTGAGCGTACGTAGCGCGCAGGAAAGCGTGACTATGGATGAACCTTCATCGCCGTGGGTTCCGGCAAGAATCAGGCCGCTGCGGCTATCGGCCAGCGGCGCCGGGAACCACAGCAGCGGCGCGCCAAGGTGAGACTGGCCGTAGCGTTGTGTTCCTGGCGGAAAATCACCGCGCTGGGGGCGAGGACGAGAAACGGGCATAGGGCATCCTGTTATCCGATTATTTTTCAGCAGTGTTGTGTAAAACCGTCCCGGAATCAAATAGTTTCCAGCGATGGTGAAATCAGCATAGACGTCAACTTTCTTTCACAAGCCGTTTGCAATTTCAGGTGATGAAACAAATAATTATCGCACTGCCAGCTCTGGTTTTTTATTTTAAAGGGGATCTTATGAAGTATCCTGTCACATTGACATGCGGCGCGCTGTGGTTAGCCAGCGTCTCTTCTCTTGCCTGGGCAGCTGATGTCCCGCCGGGCACCGTTTTAGCCGAAAACCAGGTGCTGGTGCGGCACATTAAAGACGAGCCCGCCTCCTTAGATCCCGCGAAAGCCGTCGGTCTGCCTGAAATTCAGGTTATCCGCGATCTTTTTGAAGGTTTAGTCAATCAGGACGAGAAAGGCAACCTGATCCCGGGCGTGGCGACTCGCTGGCAGAGCAATGATAATCGCGTCTGGACATTTACCCTGCGCGATAACGCCCGCTGGTCCGACGGCACGCCGGTAACGGCAGAGGATTTTGTTCATAGCTGGCGGCGGCTGGTTGATCCTAAAACCACGTCCCCGTTTGCCTGGTTTGCTGCGCTGGCCGGAATCGCCAATGCGCAAAATATTATTGATGGTAAAGCCGCGCCGGACACCCTCGGCGTCACCGCCGTGGACGCGCGTACCTTGCGCGTGCAGCTGGATAAACCGCTGCCGTGGTTCAGTAATCTGACGGCCAGCTTTGCTTTCTATCCGGTGCAGAAGGCTAACGTGGAGAGCGGCGACAACTGGACGCGTCCGGGAAGCCTGGTTGGCAACGGCGCGTATGTCTTAAAAGATCGCGTAGTGAATGAAAAGCTGGTGGTGGTCCCCAATACGCACTACTGGGATAACGGCAAAACGGTGATCCAGCAGGTCACATTTACGCCCATTAACCAGGAGTCAGCGGCCACCAAACGTTATCTGGCCGGCGATATCGATATCACCGAGTCGTTCCCGAAAAATCTGTATCAGAAGCTGCTGAAGGATATTCCGGGGCAGGTTTATACTCCGCCGCAGCTGGGAACTTATTATTACGCCTTTAACACTCAGAAAGGGCCAACCGCCGATGAGCGCGTCCGCCTGGCGCTCAGCATGACTATCGATCGTCGTCTGATGGCGGAGAAAATTCTGGGTACCGGCGAGAAACCGGCCTGGCGCTTTACTCCGGACGTGACCGCAGGCTTTACTCCGCAGCCGACGCAAATCGAAAGCATGAGCCAGGCCGAACTGAATGCCCAGGCGAAAGCGCTGCTGCAGGCGGCGGGCTACGGTCCAAACCGTCCGCTGAAGCTGACGCTGCTGTACAATACCTCGGAGAACCACCAGAAGATCGCGATCGCGGTGGCGTCAATGTGGAAGAAAAATCTGGGCGTCGACGTGAAGCTACAAAACCAGGAGTGGAAAACCTATATCGATAGCCGCAATACCGGCAATTTCGATGTGATCCGCGCCTCGTGGGTGGGGGATTACAACGAGCCGTCGACGTTTCTGTCGCTGCTGACCTCAACCCATAGCGGCAATATCTCCCGTTTCAACGATCCGGCCTACGACAAAATTCTGACCCAGGCGGCGCTGGAAACGTCGGAAAAAGCGCGCAATGACGATTACAACGCGGCGGAAAAAATCATTATGGCGAAAGCGCCCATCGCGCCGATATATCAGTACACCAACGGGCGTCTGATTAAACCGTGGCTGAAAGGGTATCCGATAGCCAATCCGGAGGACGTGGCCTATAGCCGCACAATGTATATCGTGAAGCACTGATGGGTCCTGGTATTTAGCCCGGAGCTGGCGCGATTTTAGCGCCAGCGCCTCCTTCAGACGGTCTTCATGGAGGCTGTTATCCGGTTGTTTTTCTACCGCAGCAATTCGGCAAATTTCGCCAGCCATTGCGGATGGGCGGGCCAGGCGGGGGCGGTAACCAGATTGCCGTCAATATGCGCCTGATCGATACCAATGTCGGCAAAATGTCCGCCGCTGAGCCGCACTTCCGGTGCACAGGCCGGATAGGCGCTGCAGGTGCGGCCTTTTAATATGCCTGCCGCGGCCAATAGCTGAGGGCCATGGCAAACGGCGGCAATCGGTTTACGCGCCGCGTCAAACGCTTGCACCAGTTTAAGGACTTCCGCATTCAGGCGCAGATATTCTGGCGCCCGCCCGCCGGGGATCAACAGCGCGTCATAATCCGCCTCTTTCACGCTTGTGAAATCGGCGTTGAGAACAAAGCGATGGCCGGGTTTCTCGCTGTAGGTCTGGGCGCCGTCAAAGTCATGGATGGCGGTTATAATGTAGTCGCCTTTGGATTTGTCAGGACAGACAGCATCAACCTGATGTCCAATCATTTGTAGTGCCTGGAACGGCACCATGGTCTCGTAATCTTCGGCGTAATCGCCCACCAGCATCAGAATCTTTTTGCCCATCATATTCACTCCTGTATGAATTAATGTGTCTAAGATATAGCCTGGCGGGAGAGGGAATGCGAACCGCAACTCGGCTCAGGACAACAAAACAATGAATCCGCAGCTGCAATCCTTTGCGACCTGGCTGGCGGGAAGTGGGCGCGCTGCTTTCGAAGGGCGCTGGCAACCTCTGCTACTTGGGCGTTTAGCCAGTAAACTCACGTTACCTGGCGCCAGTAATCAGGCGGCGGGAAGGGACTAATGGGCGATGAGCATTATTGTCTGCCGTATTTAAATATACCGGCTGAATGAAATGCCAATATTTCATTGCACTTACTGATCATTAAGGTCCCGTCAGGTTTAATAATCAAAAGAGGACATCTGAGAAAAATTATTTGTAACTTTTATACTAATCCTGTCTGTCATTTGCTATGGTTATATTAATTTCGGCTCAGGACTCATGAACAGTTTGTGAACGGTAAAAATAATTCTATTTTTCTTTCTGTTATCAGCCATCTTCTCAATACTGGAAATAATCATTATTACCGTTCTATATTGATTCTTATCAACTAAATAGGTTTGTTGAGATGTAAATTCATTATTTATTCATTAGGCAGGCGTAAATCCTGCCCTTATTGTAAGTAAATGGTTGGTATTTCATATTGGCTTTATTTGTCTGATGCTTTTGATTTTTTATATTTGGATTAAAATGCTTAAGGAAAGTCTTGTATTGAACTTTAGAACTGACAGGTTGATATTTTCTGATGCTTTGCTCTACTATGGTTTTGTCATCAAACGTCGTTATTTTAACAAATATTCCTCAAGGGAAGGGACCGCTATGGCTGATAGTTTCCAGAATGAAGTGCCAAAGGCACGCATTAATTTAAAGCTGGCTCTGCATACAGGGGGGGTACAGAAGAAAGTCGAGTTACCGCTAAAGCTTCTCACCCTCGGTGATTTCAGTAATGGTAAAGAGGACCGGCCATTATCTGAAAGAGAAAAAATCAACATCAATAAAAATAACTTCAACAGCGTCCTTGCGGAATTCAATCCAGAAATAAACCTGACCGTGCAGAATACCCTGGCCGGAGAAGGCACGGAGGAAAGCATTAAGCTGAACTTCGCCGATATGAAAGACTTCGAGCCTGAGCAGGTTGCCCGTCAAATCCCGCAGCTTCGCGCCATGCTGGCGATGCGTAATTTATTGCGCGACCTCAAATCCAACCTTCTTGATAACGCCACTTTCCGAAAAGAGCTCGAAAAGATTTTGAAAGACCCGGCGCTGTCTCAGGAATTACGCGATGAAATGAGCGCACTGGCCCCGAAATAAACGGCGTGTGTTATTTAATGGATTAACCGGGAATATGCTGATGTCTGTAAATACTGAAACCGCCTCCGCGCAGGGGCAGACTGCTGTACTGGAAAAAGAGGGCGTGTACGCCTCCCTGTTTGAAAAAATCAACCTGACCCCGGCATCCCGCCTGGGGGATATTAACGACTTTCTGGACGATGCCGCACTGTCTGACGCCCCGGCGGGCGAGCGTCTGACGGCGGCGATGCAGGTGTTTATGGACTGCATCCGCAAGGCCGGCCAGCCGGTGGAGAAGCTCGATAAGACCCTGATCGATCACCATATCGCGGAGCTGGATTACCAGATTAGCTGCCAGCTGGATGCGATCATGCACCACGAAGCGTTCCAGAAAGTGGAGTCCCTGTGGCGCGGCTTGAAGCAACTGGTGGACAGCACCGACTATAGTCAGAACGTGAAAACCGAAATTCTGGACGTATCGAAAGACGATCTACGCCAGGACTTCGAAGACGCGCCGGAGCTGATCCAGAGCGGCCTCTACTGGCATACCTACACCGCGGAGTACGACACCCCTGGCGGCGAGCCCATTGGATCGGTGATCTCCGCTTACGAGTTCGACGCTAGCCCGCAGGACATGGCGCTGCTGCGTAACATATCTAACGTCTCAGCCGCGGCGCATATGCCGTTTATCGGCGCCGTCGGCCCGGCTTTCTTCCTGAAAGATTCCATGGAAGAGGTCGCCGCGATCAAGGATATCGGCAACTACTTCGACCGCGCCGAGTACATCAAGTGGAAATCCTTCCGCGATACTGACGATGCGCGCTATATCGGCCTGGTAATGCCGCGCGTGCTGGGCCGCCTGCCGTATGGTCCGGACACCGTGCCGGTGCGCAGCTTTAACTACGTCGAGCAGGTGAAAGGTCCGGATCACGAGAAATACCTGTGGACCAGCGCGTCGTTCTCCTTCGCCGCCAACATGGTGAAAAGCTTTATCAATAACGGCTGGTGCGTGCAGATCCGCGGCCCGCAGGCGGGCGGGGCGGTGAAAGATCTGCCGATCCATCTTTATGATCTGGGTACCGGCAACCAGGTGAAGATCCCATCCGAGGTGATGATCCCGGAAACCCGCGAGTTTGAGTTTGCCGGCCTCGGTTTTATCCCGCTGTCGTTCTACAAGAATCGCGACTACGCCTGCTTCTTCTCGGCGAACTCCGCCCAGAAACCGGCGCGGTACGACACCGCCGACGCCACCGCCAACAGCCGGATCAACGCGCGCCTACCGTACATCTTCCTGCTGTCGCGCATTGCGCACTACCTGAAGCTTATCCAGCGTGAAAACATCGGCACCACCAAGGATCGTCGTCTGCTGGAACTGGAGCTCAACACCTGGGTGCGTGGGTTGGTCACCGAAATGACCGACCCGGGCGACGAGCTGCAGGCCTCTCACCCGCTGTGCGACGCGAAGGTGGTGGTGGAAGACATTGAGGACAACCCGGGCTTCTTCCGCGTGAAGCTGTTCGCGGTGCCGCACTTCCAGGTGGAAGGGATGGACGTCAACCTGTCGCTGGTTTCTCAGATGCCGAAAGCCAAATCGTAAGGCGAGGGAAATCAGGGATGAAAATTTATCGTCCACTGTGGAATGAGGGGGCTTTACTGTCTCCTCAACAGTTCCAGCAGCAGGCTGAATGGGAGTCTTTTCGCACTGCCGGCGCATTAGCGCTGGCATCCCCATTCCCCTGGGGTGTGGAAAAGATTGAGTTTAATGACAGTCTTCTTTCGTCCGGGCTGATCCAGATTACGCAGTTACGCCTCTGGCTGGAAGATGGAACTCTTATTGATGCGCAAAGGAGCGATCTGCCTCCGGCGCCGCGTGAGTTAGATGCCAGCCAATTGGCAGGTCTTGATGCGGTAACCGTCGTCATCGCCCTGCCTCACATGCAGCCAGGTGTGAGCAACGTTGAACAGGAAGGCGTCAATTCAGACCGGCCGCTTCGCTATCGTGAAGAGTGGGTGACGTTACAGGATGCCTTTGGCTCTGAAGACGAATCCATGGCAGTTGCCCGATTTAATTTCACCATCCGGTTTGCCCATGAAAGCAATGATTCATGGAAAGTGTGCCCGGTAGCAAGGCTGATCCGGGATGGGCAAAATGCGTGGCGACAGGATCCGTCTTTTATTCCTCCAGTGGCGTCATTTGGGGCAAACCCGGTCCTTCGCGAACGTCTGGTGTTGCTCAATCGCCAGTTACGATCTCGACGCCAGCGTCTGATGACGATGCGTCGTGAAAGCAACGAAAGGCTCGCCGATTTTGCCGTCGCCGATGTTTCTCTTTTCTGGTTGCTGAATGCACTGAATTCTCACGCCAGGGTGCTGACGGAATACGAACGTTTTCCTGGCCGTCCACCTGAACAGGTGTGGGCGGAGCTCGCTCGTCTGGCAGGCAGTATGCTGACCTTTTCCCTGGACCATGATCTTGACGCCATACCGGCTTATGACCACGAGGAACCGGGTAATACGTTTCCTCCGCTGTTTGATCTGATAACGGGTTTGCTGGAGGCCAGTCTGCCATCCCGGGTTATTGCTCTGGAAATGTCCCGCCCGGATGGACAGACCTGGAAGGCCAACCTTCACGATATCCGTCTGCGTGAAGAGGCCGACCTCTATCTCTCTGTGCGCTCGGATATCTCGGCCTGGCAGGTTGCCGAGAAATTCCCTGCGCTCTGTCAGGCGGGATCTCCTGATGATGTCAGCGAGATCTATGGTGCGGCGCTCAAGGGGATCCCTTTGATCCCTGTGAGCAGGGTCCCGGCTGCGTTGCCTGTACGCATGGAAAACCAGTACTTCGCACTTGATATGGAAAGCCCTGCTGCGCATGAAATGCAGGAGCAGGGGGTATGTATGTTCTATGTGCCTGAGTTACTTGGCGCTCTGGAACTTGAACTGTTTGCGGTATTGCGCTCATGAGACAGGATATCGATATCGACCAACTGATGACGGAGACCTGGCTCACCGTCACCATGCTTAAAAAAGGCGCCGTCACGCTTAATGGCCCTGCGCTTTACAACAAATGCGTTAAACAGGTGGAAAGTGTGCGGGAAGCGCTGGAGCGTGCCGGTTATGACGACGCCAGCGTGGAGCATATTTCCTACGCGCAATGTGCCTTGCTGGACGAAACGGTGATGAGCCGTAAGCCCGGAAAAAGCGAAGAAGGAGAGGAGCCGAAAGTTGATGAAGGCCAAATGGCCTGGCGTAAAGCTCCGCTTCAGGCCCGTTTTTTTGGCTCACTTCGGGCAGGTGAAGCGTTATGGGATTGCATTGCCGAGGTTCTGCGTCAGCCCTCACCGAACCCGGCAGTTTTAACCTGCTATCACCGTGTGATAGCGCTGGGCTTTCAAGGATTATACAGCCTGAAGGCGGTCAGCCAGTCGCAGCGGGATGAGGTAGTGAAAGCCCTTTCCGAGCGGGTTTCTCCGCCTGATGCAGGCCTGTCTCTGGTTGTTCACCGGCCGGGGAAACATCGCTGGAGCCTGATGCGCTCAGTCTGGTTCTGGATAGCGCTAGCCGTCATTCTTACCGGGGGTATTTGGTGGGGGGGCCATCTGTGGCTTCAGGCTCTGTTGTCAGCACAAATACCGGAGCTGCATGGCTAATGCGTAGATCAGTCATCATTCCGGTAGCCCTACACACTTTAGCAGCCGTTGCCACGTTGCTGTGGTTGCTGTGGTATTTCATCCCGACAGGTAACGTTTTTAAAGGCCTGACCACTCTGCTGATTCTCCTTCTGGCAGGCTGGTATGTTTTTAAAAGCTGTCGGCGTGAGGAGCAAGCATCCGACGCGACCCTCCCGGCTGCTGAACTGCCATTACTCGACACCCATGTCCCCGTTGTACTGGTGTGTGGTGACATGCTGGATGCGCTGTTTCAGGGAAGCCCTCTGCGTAAAACAGCGCAGGGATGGTGGCTACGGACCGATGACGTCAGCCGGTTAACTGACGTTGTCCGCAGCATACAGACGCAGTTCCCGCGCCAGGTCGGTCAGCTCTCGGTGATGTACCGCTGCCTGCCAGACCATCATCAGGATGAGGCCGTTCTTCGTTCCGCGCTGAAAACGCTCCGCCAGCAATGTAAACAGATTAAATCCCTGACGGGTTTCACACTGCCGGTTGTGTTGAGTGCCGAATTTTCCGGGCCTGAAACGCCGTGGATAATCGTTCGGGGTGACAAGTCGATTGTGTGTCCGGTTAATGATTCACCGCAGGCGTTCATTGACTGGCAGCAGGCGGAAGACAATATCCTGGCGCTGCCGGCGGTTAGTCAGGCATTCTCCTTTATCCGTAATACGTTGACAAATGAGCTGGAGAAACCTGATCGGTTTACGCCACCTGTACGCGCATTTTCCGTTGCAATGCGCCTGGGTGTAGTCAATCCTGAGACTCAGTCCGTCTGGTCCGACTGGCTCTATTCCCGCACCTGTTTACAGTTTTCCCGAGACCCCGGGCATTCAATCCCGACAGTTTTTTTCCCGGATGCGGTTCTGCCCCTTCTGGCACCGTTTGCGTCGATGGTACAGGGGGGCCAGCGTACCCGTCGTCTGGTTCTGCTGATGTGGCTGTGCATTCTGACGGCGTTGGGCATCTCCGCGCTCAATAATCGTTACCTTATCCGTCATGTCAGTGCCGATTTACAGCGCTGGAACGCCATTCCCATGGATCATTACCGGCCTAAAGCGGAATCACTGGCCGCGCTGAAACAGGATGCGCTCCTGCTTGAACGCTGGCAGCGTCAGGGAGAGCCTTTACGTTACAGCCTGGGTTATTACCCGGGGCAACGCCTGTGGCTGGCCTTGCAGCAGGCTATCGATACCTGGACACCACCCCCCGCCCCTAAACCGAAACCGGTAGCGAAAATTGTACGACTCGACAGCATGTCGCTGTTTGATTCCGGCAAATCGGCACTCAAAGACGGCTCAACCAAAATACTCGTCAACGCACTGGTGGGGATCAAAGCCAAGCCAGGCTGGCTGATCGTGGTCAGCGGCCACACAGACAATACCGGCAGCATACAACTCAATCAGACTCTGTCTTTGCAACGAGCGGAGGCCGTCCGTAACTGGATGCGTGATACCGGAGACGTACCGGAAAGTTGCTTTGCCGTGCAGGGTTACGGTGACAGCCGACCGATTGCATCAAACGATACGCCTGATGGCCGCGCGCATAACCGGCGTGTCGAGATCAGCCTGGTACCGCAGGCTGACGCCTGTCGTCTGCCAGGCGCAAAGCACGCGTCACAGGATGTACGTGACGTTTCAACTCAAGAAATGGAGAAGTAAACATGGCAATCCCAGTTTATCTGTGGCTGAAAGACGACGGCGGCGCTGACATCAAAGGTTCCGTAGATGTGAAAGATCGCGAAGGAAGTATCGAAGTTGTTGCTCAGGAACACACCCTGTATATCCCGACGGATAACAACACTGGCAAACTGACTGGAACCCGTATTCACACGCCGTTCCTGTTTACCAAAGAAATCGACTCTTCCAGCCCGTATCTGTACAAAGCGGTGACCACCGGCCAGACCCTGAAGTCTGCTGAATTCAAGTGGTACAAAATCAACGACGCCGGTCAGGAAGTTGAGTATTTCAACACCAAACTGGAAAACGTCAAGGTGGTGAAAGTCGCACCGAAAATGCACGACATCAAGGATGCCTCCTTCGAGAAGCATAACCACCTTGAGCAGATCGAGCTGCGCTACGAAAAAATCACCTGGACCTACAAAGACGGCAACATCATTCATTCCGATTCCTGGAACGAACGTACCACGGCGTAAGACCCTGGCGGACAGACTCCTTTCTGTCCGCCATTTTTGTTTTGCTCCGCACAGCGCCTGTCAGACGGACGCTTTGCAGAGCAGTCTCACAATTTATCGGCATGAACCTTATGGGCATCGGTTGACGGCCAGGGGCGGTAGCGTGCTTGAACAAGAGGGAACGACATGGAACATCATTCAGCAGTCCTGCTACGACGACTTAACCCTTATTGCGCCAGAGCACTGGAGGGGGCGGCTTCTTTATGTCAGACCCGTGCACATGCAGAAATTACGCCAGAGCACTGGTTGTTAAAGTTGCTGGAGCAGGGAGAAGGTGATCTGACCGTTCTCGCTCGCCGCTATGAATGGGACATGGATGCCGTCTGGCAGTCACTCCTGAGCTGGCTGGATGTACAGCCTCGTTCAGTTCGCACCCGACCAGAGCTCTCTGCGTCCCTTCAGACGCTGCTGAAACAGGCATGGCTTGCCGCCACGCTCGTCGGAGATGAGCAGATCCGCAGCATACATTTGCTTACGGCCATGATTGAAACGTCAGAGCTGACGCGCTGCGATGGCCTCTGGCCTTTGATGACTCTGACCACCAGCCAGCTGGAGAGGTTACGCCCCTTACTGGAAGCCCAGTCGGATGAGCGGCATGACGTTGCGCTCAGCGAGCAGGCTGGCAATGCCTCCATTATTGGCCGGGCGCCGCCATTACAACATGAAGCCCAAAAGCATGCTGAGGGTGGAATTGCGCAGCCTGCCGTTTCACAGGTGGAGTCCATTCTCAATCGTTTTACGGTTGATGTGACCGCCCGTGCCCGGGAAGGAAAGATTGACCCGGTCTTTGGCCGCGATAACGAAATCCGCCAGATGGTGGACATTCTCTCAAGACGCCGGAAGAACAACCCCATTCTGGTGGGTGAGCCAGGCGTGGGCAAAACGGCCCTGGTTGAAGGCCTGGCGCTACGTATTGCCGAGGGGAATGTGCCCGAAAGTCTTAAGCCTGTCATCGTCAGGACACTGGATCTGGGTTTGCTGCAGGCGGGCGCCGGTGTAAAGGGTGAATTTGAACAGCGTCTGAAAAATATCATCGACGCCGTCCAGCAATCCCCGGTGCCGGTGCTGCTGTTTATTGATGAAGCGCACACCATTATCGGGGCGGGTAATCAGGCGGGCGGGGCAGATGCGGCTAACCTGCTGAAACCGGCGCTGGCGCGTGGCGAATTGCGTACCATAGCGGCCACTACCTGGAGTGAATACAAGCAATATTTCGAACGTGACGCTGCCCTGGAGCGCCGCTTCCAGATGGTTAAGGTTGATGAGCCCGATGATGACACGGCCTGCCTGATGCTGCGCGGTCTTAAATCCCGCTATGCCGAACATCATGGCGTACACATTACCGGTGAGGCCGTCCGGGCAGCGGTGACGCTATCTCGCCGCTACCTGACAGGGCGCCAGTTGCCTGATAAAGCGGTGGACTTACTGGATACCGCTGCGGCCCGGGTGCGGATGAGTCTGGACATGCAGCCAGAACAGCTTACCCGGTTGCAGGCCCGGCTGACTGCGCTGGCCATGGAGCAGCAGGAGTTGCTGGAAGATATCTCCCTGGGTAACGCTGTTGATGCCAGCCGTCTGCCTCAGATCGAGCACCTTACTCTGGATCTCAACCAGCAGAAAACTGCCCTTCAGTCACAATATGAGACCGAAAAGCAGCTCACCGACTCGCTGAAAGCCTGCCGTGAAGATATCAGCCGCCAGAAGGAGATCTCCGCCTTCCAGCAGGAGCTGGCGCAGGTACAAAATAACAGCCCATTACTGGGTCTGGATGTTGATGTCCGCACCGTTGCGACCGTTATCGCCGACTGGACAGGGGTTCCCCTCTCGTCCCTGATGAAGGATGAGCAAACCGAATTACTGACGCTGGAAGAGCAGCTGGCAACCCGTGTTGTCGGCCAACATTCAGCTCTGAATGCCATAGCCCAACGACTGCGAGCGTCAAAAACCGGTCTGACGCCGGAGAACGGACCGCAGGGTGTATTTTTACTGGTGGGGCCAAGCGGAGTGGGCAAAACCGAAACAGCGCTGGCACTTGCTGACGTTATGTATGGTGGTGAGAAATCGCTCATTACCATCAACCTGTCTGAATACCAGGAGCCGCACACGGTCTCGCAGTTGAAAGGCTCACCTCCGGGCTATGTCGGATATGGTCAGGGCGGCATTCTCACCGAGGCAGTCCGTAAGCGGCCATACAGCGTAGTGCTGCTCGATGAAGTGGAGAAGGCTCACCGGGATGTGATGAACCTGTTTTATCAGGTCTTTGACCGGGGCTTTATGCGGGACGGGGAAGGGCGTGAAATTGATTTCCGCAATACCGTGATCCTGATGACGTCCAACCTGGGAAGTGACCCGCTGATGCAGTTACTGGAAGAGCAACCAGAAGCCACTGAGAGCGATCTGCATGAGTTGTTACGCCCGATCCTGCGCGATCATTTCCAGCCAGCGCTGCTGGCTCGCTTCCAGACGGTGATATACCGCTCGCTGGCAATGGATGCCATGCGCACCATCGTCGGCATGAAGCTGGCACAGGTGAGCATGCGTCTGCAACGCCACTACGGTATTTCCACTCACACTGGAGAAAGTCTCATCGACACGCTGACGAAGGCGTGTTTGCTGCCGGATACCGGTGCCCGCAACGTGGACAGCCTGCTTAACCAGCAGATCCTGCCGGTTCTGAGCCAGCAGTTATTAAGCCATATGGCGGCAAAACAAAAACCACACTCCGTGATGCTCAGTTGGGATGAGGAAGAAGGAATCGTACTGGAGTTTGGAATAGAAAGATCATAAAGCGATCCTAACGTATTCATTTTGCAACGTATGTTGCCGCTACAACTAATAAAAGGAACCCTAACAATGAAGTTTATGAAATATATTACGGCTCTTATCACATTTACCTGCGCTGCCAATTCATATGCTGGATTCTTTAGTTCATCTGATGAATTCAAATGTGGTCGAGATGATGCTGTTAAAGCGCTACAGCAGTACATAAGAGATGGGGCATCAGAAATGCTTCAGCATGATTCCATCCAAAATGCAAAGATACTTTTAAATAAGCCGGTTAATGTCTATTCAGAAAAGATGAACAGCATTACAGTTGATGTTAAGGGGGCGTCTACGATCGGTAACACCAGCCCTACGGAAGTATCGTGTAAAGCTAAGGTAAGTATATTATTACCGCAGGAAAGTATTGATGTCATTCATGCTATCCCGGAGCAAATTGCTCGTCTCCAGTCGGGACAAGAATCTTTTTATAACAACGCTGTTATATGGAAGGATTATAGCTATAACCTGAAACTCTCAGATGATAAAAAAGATATTTCTGTAACAGATCTCATGAAAGACAGTGCTTCCTCTGAGCTGTATTTTATTACATTGTCATCTGTTAACAAAAATGAACTCATTGACAAAAATAATGACATAAAAATCAAGGTTGCACAAAATGAATATAACGAAGCAGATACCGAGTTAAATATCCTGTGGAAAAATATGCCTGATTCTATACGTGCTTCGATGAAATCCTCCCAGTTGGCATGGGTGAAAGACAAAGCAGTGAAATGCGGGAAAATTAGTGATGCAACGGGCAATACCGCAGATATTGCTACGAAGGTAAATATCTTTAACTGCCAGACAAAAATGACTAATGAGCGAATCACTATTTTGGGTGGCGGTAATTAATTGACGATCAGTAGTATGCTGCAGGGAGAGGAACCATGATTGAAAGTTTAAGCAGTCTGGTACATAAGGCCATGGATGAAGCCCTGGGCCTATCGCGCTACCGGGTTGATGTGCATGACTGCAGCCATTTCCTGGATGTATTGCGTTACAACGCCGTTGAATCCCTCAGTCAGCCCTGGCGGTATGACGTGGCGGTCACCTGCTCCTCTGCGGATATTGCCTGCGACACGTTACTGCTGAAGCCCGCGTCATTCACTTTCCAGATCCCAGTGTTTGACGGAACACCGGCGCTGCCGGTCAGGACGGTATTCGGCGTGGTGGAGTCCTTTCGCCGCGTGTCCACCTCGAATGATGAGATCCATTACGCACTGACGATCGTTCCCCGTATTGCCCTTCTGGGCTATACGAAAGGGAGCGGGATCTACCTTAACCAGTCGGTAACGGAAGTGGTTGAACAGGTACTGCGTAAGCACGGTCTGGAAGGCCCCGATTTTGAGTTCCGGCTCTCCCGGGAATATCCATCCCGGGAGCTCATCACCCAGTGGCGGGAAACGGACCTTGAGTTTATCCAGCGCCTGCTGGCCGAGGTTGGCATTTACTGGCGCTATGAAATGGACAGCCGTCTTGAACAGGACGTGGTGATTTTCCAGGACAGCCAGCAGCAGTATGAATTTGGCGTCACGCTCCCATTACGCAACCCGGCCGGGATGAGTGACAGCGGGCAGGAGAGCATCTGGGGTATTCAGACCGCATATAACGTGGTGAGCGGAAGTGTGTCTACCCGGGACTACAACTACCGTGAAGCGCTACAACCTCAGGACAGTGCCGAGAGCATTTTCAGCAAGGAAGGGATCACCACCGGAGAAACGTACCATTATGCTGAACCCTTCCTGACGGCAGGTGACGCTGAAAGCCCGGAGACCGGGGCATACTTCGCCCGTCTGCGTCACGAACGCATTCTGAACGGGCAGTATTGCGTCAGCGGGCATTCCTCCAGCCCTCATCTGGCTCCGGGTCAGGTACTGGAAACGGACGGCACGTTACCCGATGCCGTCAGGGAAGGCATCGTCATCACCACGGTGCGCACTCGCGGTTCACGCAAAAGTAGCTTTACGCTGACGTTTGAGGGTATCCCCTACAGCGAAACTGTCTGCTGGCGTCCGGCATTGCTCAATCGCCCGGTGATATCCGGCTCGCTGCCTGCCCGGGTGGAAAGCACACAGAAAGGCGACACCTATTCCTGGCTCGATCCGGACGGGCGTTACCGGGTGAAGCTGGATTTTGACCGCAACAGTGCTGAACAGGGCTATGCCTGTGTGTGGCTGCGGCTGGCGAAACCCTATGCCGGAGATACGTACGGATTCCACTCACCGCTTATCGACGGAACGGAAGTGGCCGTTGTATTCGACGGCGGAGACCCGGATCGCCCCTACATCGCTTATGCCCTGCATGATTCAGAGCATCCGGACCCTGTCACCAGTGACAATCATACACGGAACGTGTGGCGCACTCCGGCGAACAATAAGCTGCGTATGGAGGATAAGCGCCAGGAAGAGCATATCAAGCTCGCGACCGAATACGGCAAAACGCAACTGAACCTGGGACACCTGGTCAACAGCCAGCGTGAAAAGCGCGGGGTCGGTTTTGAACTGCGAACGGATGAGCATGGCGCTGTACGTGCGGCAAAAGGACTGTTCCTGACAGCGGATGCTCAGTCCAAAGCTCAGGGCCCGGTGCTGGAAATGGCGCCTGCGATTAACCAGATTAACCAGGCCAACAGCCAGATGCAGGCCCTGAATAGCGCCGCTGAAGCCGCCGGATCCCTGGTCTCTGACATCAATACCCAGATAAATTTTGTGACCGACAAAATCAGGGACCTCCAGTCTTCGGTCCTGCTGGGTAGCGCGCCGCAGGGGGTGGCACTGACCTCAGGTGAACATCTTCAGCTCAGCAGTACCCGCAATACCATGATCAATGCAGGCCAGCATCTTGATATCGGTGTGATGAAAAATCTGTCTGTGAGCGTTGAAAAAGCGCTCGGTCTGTTTGTGCATAAAGACGGGGCGAAGCTGGTTGCCAACCAGGGAGACATCGAGATTCAGGCTCAGCACAACACGATGGCCCTGTTTTCTGAAAAGCAGCTGACGGTGACCAGTAGTGAAGACGAAATTATTATCAGCACCCCGGAAACGCTGACGCTGAACGGTGGCGGATCTTACCTGAGGCTGAGTAAGAACGGTATTGAGCATGGTTCATCAGGTGAGTTCATTATGAAAACGTCGGACTATCTGGTACCAGGATCGGGCGCAAATCTCCCCAACGAAACACCCAATTTCAGCCTGACGGACATTACCCAGGAAAATAAGATCAGCAGTAAGTCATTCAATGACTGATACAAAAATAGTGAACAGGGAACTTAGACTATGAAATCAACGCTCAAAAATTTATTGCTGTTATTGACTTTTGTTTTCGCGATATTTTCAAACTTCAGTTTTGGAGAAAATAACAGCCCGATACTCGATGCGAAAAGTCCAGAATTCGTTGTTAAAAAATTTTACTCTGACTATCTCACCGCGTGGAACGACCCTGATGTGGGGAGTGGTGCAGAGAAAAGCCAGAAGGCAATTGATAGCTATACGACACAACACCTTCAGCAACTTAACAGTGACAATGATACTGGGGCTGATTATTTTCTCAACGCTCAGGAAATATGTCCTGACTGGGTTAATCAAATCGAGGTTAAAACATCTTCCGTGAGCAGTAACAAGGTTGCAGCTGAGTTAACGCTTGGACATGCTGATAGTGAATCAAAATATGATATCGGCCTTGTTCTCAAGAATGACAAATGGCTAATGAATTCGGTGAAGTTCATATCCAGAAAAACAGGTCATTGCAACGAGAACTAAAGGAGAGAGACAATGTTCAATCAAACCACTGCTCTGAGCACATTAAAATCAAATGCTGCGGCCATTGCTGCTATTAACAAAAAGAACTTTGATAGCGGCAAAGATAAAAAGCTTAAATACGGAAAGTCCAGATGTGCGCATTATGTAAAAGTGGCATTGGTTTCTGGTGGGCTTTCGGCAAAAAATTCAGGCATTAACTCAGCAAAAGATTACGGGCCTTGGTTGGTTGAGAATAATTTCAAACCTGTTGAAGGCGTAACAACGGTAATTAGTGGTGGCGTTTATTCCATCTCAGGACAACAAGCCGGTGATGTAGCTATCATCCAGGCCGTGGGAAAGCACACCGATGGCCATATGACCATGTTCGATGGAGCCAAATGGGTGTCTGACTTTGTACAGGACCGTGGATTTTATCCAGGCCCAGCGTACAGGGAAAATAGTGTCGCATATAAACTTTATCGCTATGCAGGAACAACAGCTGAAAATAAAAGTACAGCCTTTACAAAGGGGAAAATAAATATCGTATGGCCGATCCCCTCTAACAACCGTGGAACTGAGTTTGGTAGTCAGGAAGATATCCTTTCGCACCTCAGCGGGGAGTCAACCGGACAGTACGCTATTGGTCGGAGTGGAATGTGGCATGGCGGGATCCATATCACGGAAGCAACGACCCCGTGGTGTGCTCTTAGTGGCAAGTCTCCTCTTGAAGCATTAGATTTCCCGGTTCCCTTTAAAGGTGAGCAGGCTGTGCGATGCATGGCTGACGGCGAAGTGGTTGCTTATCGTGTCTGCAAGGATTATCTGATGCTTGCATGGGAGTCCGGCCCACTGAGCTTTTCCGGTTCGTTTGTTCTGGTTAAACACTTTATTCAACCGGGGGAGAAAGAATCCAGCAGGCTGCATTTCTACACCCTGTATATGCATCTTGCGCCGTATTCAGCTTATGAAGCTGAAGCAGAAAATCAGTGGGTCATTCAGGATACTCTAAGAGCATATTCTAAAATGGATGGGCTGACGGCGAAACTGATTTCAGATAAAACTTCTCCACAAATTTCCGGACACATGCCTAAAGGGGCAAGAGTGGAGTGGGACCCAGCAGACAGTAATCTTAACGCCACAGGAAATAACAAGCGAAAATATGGCCTTGTGACACTAAAAGGATTACCAGAAGAAACCAGCAGTACCCTCACACTTGGTCAGCGCTATTGGGTTGTTGTGGATAACAACAATATTAAGCCAGCGCCGGGGGCCGGTCCAGGCTGGTGGCAGCATTTGCTTCCTCCCGCAAAGGAAGTCATGGTATTTGATAAGATAGTAAGTCTCAGTTCTCCATTTGCTATTAAGGCCGGTGACCCGATTGGCCACATGGGCTACTATCAGGCACCAAAAGACGGTGGTTATGAGGCACGATACCAGGTACATATCGAATGCACGAGCATGGATGATAATCTGGAGAAGTTCCTGACCAACCCAGAAAAAGTGGGGGAGAAAAACCCGCTCTGGTTGAAGTATTCTCCTGGCCTTGCTCTTTTCACAAAAGATGTTGCGAAGGGCACCTTCGCAAAGGGCTCGACGTCGACAACGCGGATAGGCATTCTACCGTTGAGTAAGGTCACAACTGAAACTGATAACTCAACAAAGCAAGAATACTGGCAGCTGCGGCCGGAAAATGCCTATGTGCTCAAAGGCCAGGCGGAGCCTCAACTTCTGTCACAGTATGATCTGGCGAAGCTAGGCTTCAGAACTGAAACCTCAGAGCCTACCAGTTTTGATTACCTGGATGGAAAAAACCAGCCTGTTGGATTCTTCCGCAGCCTTATCAACTCGCTCTATGAGGCTGCGACCGGTGATACGCGAACCAGTCATGCCCTGGTTAAGCATAATTATCAGCGCCTGCTGGATAAAATTGACAGTGGAAGCGACCGTTATTCTCCAATGGAGTACTGGAGAGCACTTCATAACCCCGACTATCGTGAAGTTATTCAGAAAACTATCGTAAAACATCCCAGCGACTGGTACTTCAAAAAAGACGATGCTATCTGGCAACCGTTCCTGAATGCGCTGAAGAAAGAAGCACCGGAATGGAAGAAGTACAGCGAAGATTTTCTCGACAAAATGGCATGGATGCAGGATGTTACGACTGAAAAACTGGGCCCCGAGCTTTGGCATATGCATCCAATCGTATTTTTAGGGGCGTTTATTAAACGAGATAAAATAATATGGATGAAAAAATTCACAGAGAAATTTGGAATAACTAAAGCAGAAGCATTTAGAACGAAGCTATTGAGTGTATCAAGAAATCTAAGCATTGACCCAAATTATATCATGGCTTGTATAGCACTTGAGACAGGAAAAACCTTTAGAACCGACATAAAAAATCCAGGCTCTTCAGCAACCGGTTTAATACAATTCATGAAAAGCACAGCAGACGAGTTGGGCACAACTACTGCAAAACTTAGAAAGATGGATCACGTTGAGCAAATGGATTACGTTGAAAAATACTTCAAAATGCAGGCGAACAATGTTGGTGTTTCAACTGACAAGTGGACACTTGAAGATGTCTATTATTCTATATTCAGTCCAAAAACAATAAAACTTGGTCCCAATGATATTGTTTACCAAGAAAGCAATGGTGATCTGTATAGCAAAAATCTTTATCATGACAGAAACAACGATGGTAAAATCACTAAAAATGAAATTGCGGAAAATATACGCGTAAATTATAAGCAAGGTATTCCTGAGGCCGGGTAATAATGAAAGAACAAATAAAATACTCTTTGACTGCATTGATTTTAATGGCGTCAACAACATATGCTCATTGCTCTCAAAGTAATGATGTAGATATGTTAGTCACAGCAAATAAACTTAAGAGTTCTGGATTTGTTGATGGGCAAACAGGGCGCGTGATAACAGACTTAAATGGTGACGGTAAAAAAGATATCATCGAATATACTTTTGTGAGTTCAACGCCGCCAGGTACCTGTAATCAATCGGATTGTATGTCAAATCTCGACAATTCTCCTACTTTGACATTCCAAATCACGATGCACGATGGAAAATCAATAGATGCAGCATATATGTGTACATCTATTGGGGTTTCAAAAAATATGCACAAAGGGTTGAAAGATATTTTTTGTGGTCCTAAATATATTTTACGCTGGAATGGAGAAGAGTATGACACTAAATAGGTTCGACTGCCAATTACTTTCATCCACGGACAAATATTAACTGATAGAGATCTTTATTAATGCTCCAGATTATCCGTAAAGGCGATAAAACAACCTACGGTGGTTCGGTGTTGACCGCTTCCGAAACAATGAAATTCGGCGGTATTGGTGTTGCCCGTAAAGGCGACAAAGTGTCATGCCCGGTTCCGGGACATGGCCCTACAACCATCATAGAAGGCAATCCTGATTATCTTGATCATGGTATCCCGGTGGCATTTCACGGTCACAAATGTGCCTGTGGTTGCACATTGATCAGTTCATTTGCCGCAGCAAAGGTTGCCTGATTATGCCCGTCTGGCTGGATGCCATTCCTGAAAAGGCTCCTAAGGTAGCGCGTCCCGGCACCGGCCGTTGGCTGCTATTCCTCGCGTTTGTCATGCTGGGGGGCATAGCGCTCACGCTATGGTGCTGGACGTCAGAGCGAACCGTATTTGTCTTCTGGTTCACCGCGCTGGGTCTTCCATTGTGCACCTGGGGGCTTATTTTCGGCTTACGCCGGTTTGCCTACAAAGCCGAACAGGTGGGAGCCGAGTCCCGAAATGTACAGCGAGAAGCGCTTATTGACAGTGAAATTCTTCGCGGTCAGCGCTGTGCCTGGATCCTCGGTACATACATTCAGGCCCCGGCCGGAAACAAAACCGATGACCTGCTTGAGGCAATGAAAGTCGCAGCACCCGCTATCGACTTCTCCCGCCCAAGAGGATGTGACAAACCGGTCAGATACGCGGCATTAACAGAATACCAGGCTGATTTAACAAAGGCCCTGACAGCAGCGGTGACTAAACTGACCACGCGTGTAGAAGGGATCGTTCAGCCGCTTCCGCCGGAGTTGCCATGCTGGCTGGTGCTGGATTGTGATAACGACCTGTACCCCTTGATTGAAGAGCAGCTTAAGGCCGCTCTCTCACTAAAGACCGGCAGGATTTTTCGCCTGATGTCCGGAAAAGGGTTGAGCGCACTCGATGCCTGGCTGGACAAGCGATGGGACAATCCGAGCATTCTGGTTGCCATCACTCTGTCGTTACCCGCGTCTCCCCGGGAAGAAGATGCTGATGCCATCTCGATGGTGGTATTGAGCAACCGCAAAGCCCACGCCTGGCCGGATGCACTACGCCTTCATCGCCCCGAAAGGGGAGCAGAATCAACGCTCACAAAGACACTCACCCGGGCGCTGCTCTGGGCGAAGACCAGGCCAGATGAACTCAAAGGAAGCTGGATCTCCGGTCCCACATTGACCGCTGGAAGCGGCTGGAATAATGCCTGCGAGCAGAGCGGGGTGGAATTTAGCCTTTCAGAGGACAACTTCAGTATCGATCCAGTTCTGGGATACACGGGCCATGCGGCTCCATGGCTGGTCATCACGCTTGCCAATGCTGACGTTGAACAACGAGGCCCGCAGGTTATCGCCGCACAACCCGCCGCTGATAAAGACGACATCTGGATCGCCGTCATCACCAAAGAAGAAGTTCGCAAGGAATCGCCTAAGAATGTCTAAGGTAAAAGTAAAAACACTCATCGGCTCCGTTGTGACTGTCGCCTTTTTTCTGACAGTCATCGTGGCATTTCTGTTTTATGCCTTTCCGGAAAACGTAGCCTCGGGCACCGGCTTCGGACCGTATGACGGTCAACGAATACTCACATTCTGCGCCATACTGGTTGCCGCGTTGTTTTTACTCGGCTGGCTGATAGAGAAGGCTTTCGACCACGCGGGTAAATCCGGGTTGTATTTCCAGTGGGGGCAGAAAAAGGCTGAGACTGCCGCTCCGTTGACGAACCCAATTCCCAGTGAAGAAGACGATGATGAACCCGTTTTCAGCGAAGACGTCGTGTCCGAACACCTGCGCTTTCGCTATGGACGCCGCTGGAAGCGTAAAGTGCGTCTCCTTTTGGTTATGGGCAACCCGGACGACGTCCACAACGCGGCCCCGGGCCTGTGTCATGACCTCTGGCAGGAAGGCGACGGCAACGTACTGATTTATGGCGGCGACGCCCAGTCGCTTCCGGATGAGATCTTCCTGTCAAAACTGAAACGCCTGCGTCCTGGTCATCCGGTTGATAGCATCATTCAGGTGATAAGTACCTCAGCCCTCCCGACGGATATCGAACGGGATGCCTTTTTGCGCTGTCGCCAGAAAGCCGACCATCTGCTGGGCTGGCAGGCCCCAGTCTGGTTGTGGCTGACTGACAAGGCAACGGGGGCTCAGCAGGACGAGGAAACCACTGCAACAGGGGTTATTTTCGGACCGGGAGGCACCGTAAAAGAGGCGGATGAGGCGTTTAGCATACTGACGCAACGCCTGCAAAAAGCCGGTATAGCACAGATACTGAATAATCCGGCGCATGGCAGCCTGCTACAGTTATCCTCCCACCTGCGGCACGAACTGAAAGGCAGTCTGACCGTTTTGCTCAGCGGGTTGATGCAGGGATCTGCGGCCTTTCGTTTACGGGGGGTCATGTTCAGCCCTGAACTGGCTGTTGCCGGAACGGTGCCGAACACACGTCTGGACACCCCGACATGGAAAGCCGTCATTGATGACTGTGATGCGGTCAGCGGCAGGAAACTGGGTATCGGCTGGCTAAAGATGCTGCGGTTAATTTTGCTTTCCCTGATTGTCCTGTGGGGGGCCGGTACACTGTTGTCCCTGATCGTTAACCGTACCCAGATTTATCAGGCGCAGGAAACGGCGAGGCAGGCAGCGGATACTGCAAAAACACTGGCTGAACGCCTGCACAACCAGCTCGTACTCCAGCAAGCCATTGCCCGTCTGCAACATCGTGAGGCGACCGGCGCTCCATGGTACACACGATTTGGTCTTAATCAAGACAGCGACACGCTGGCCGCACTCTGGCCCCTGTATGCTACAAATAACGCACAGCTGATGAGGGATGCCACCGCAGAGAATCTCAGGCAGCAGCTGAATGCCTTTGTGCAACTTCCTCCTGCCAGTGATGCCCGAACACAGGGCACACAGCACACCTATGACATGCTGAAAAGTTATCTGATGCTGGCCCGTCCGGATAAAGCGGACGCAGGTTGGCTGGCAAAAAACGTACTGGTCGCCTGGCCGAAACGTCAGAATGTACCGGATGGTACCTGGCAGGACCTCGCCCCGAAGCTGCTGGGCTTTTATGCGCAGAATCTTCCTGCACACCCCGAATGGAAAATTAAGCCTGACGCTGAATTAATCGGCACGGTCCGCCAGATCCTGCTTAAACAGATAGGCCAGCGTAACGCTGAGTCCGGGTTGTACCAGGACATGCTTAAGCGCGTGGCCAGCAACTGGCCTGATTTAACGCTTGCCGATATGACCGGCGATACCGATGCCTCAACGGTATTCAGCACGGACGAAGTCGTCCCGGGTATGTTTACGCGCCAGGCCTGGGAAGAGCAGGTACAGGATGCGATCAACGAGGTCGTTAAAACCCGCCGTGACGAAATCGACTGGGTACTGACGGATAAAATCCATCAGACAGGGAGCGATATTTCCCCGGAAGCACTGAAGGCCCGGCTGATCGAACGTTACTTTACCGATTTTGGCAATGCCTGGCTGAATATGGTCAACAGCATTCAGTGGCAGGATGCAACTTCACTTTCAGAAGCTATTGCCCAGCTCAACCTGATCGGCGACGTCCGCCAGTCCCCGCTGGTGGCACTGATGAACACGCTGGCCTGGCAGGGGAAAACGGGGCAGAAGAGTGAGGCACTGGCTGATTCGATAGTGGACTCAGCGAAAAAGCTGATCGGTCAGAAAAAAAATGCCAGACAGTTTATTGAACAGGCACAGGGCCCTAAAGGTCCGCTCGATGGCGTGTTTGGACCGCTGATGGGTCTGATGGAGGGTAAAGAGGGGACCGGTAGCAACGGTAATCTCAGTTTCCAATCCTGGCTGGCCCGTGTTACCCAGGTGAGGCTGAAGCTTCAGCAGGTCACTAGCGCCCCGGATCCGCAGGCTATGTCGCAGATGCTGGCCCAGACTGTGTTCCAGGGTAAAGCTATCGATCTGACGGATACGCGTGACTATAGCAGTCTGGTGGCGGCAAGCCTGGGTCAGGAGTGGAACGGGTTCGGCCAGTCATTGTTTGTGCAACCGCTGGATCTGGCCTGGAGACAGATACTTGCTCCGGCTGCAGGAAGCCTTAATAACCGCTGGCAGACAACTATTGTCGATCAATGGAACAAAGCGTTTGCCGGTCGCTATCCGTTTAAAGCTACCGGCAGCGATGCCTCCCTGCCGTTACTGGCTCAGTTCCTGCGCAGTGATTCGGGGCGAATCACTAGCTTCCTGAAAACTAATCTTGGCGGGATCCTTCACCAGGAGGGGAATCGCTGGGTGGTCGATCCTTCAGCAAGTCAGGGGATGGAGGTGAGCCCGGATTTCCTGCGGGCAATTAATCTGCTGGCTGAACTGGCGGATATCGTTTTTGCTCAGGGCGATGCGGGTATTCACTTTGAACTGATGGCGCGTCCTTCCCGTGATATAGCCCGTATGCAGTTGACGCTTGACGAGCAAAATCTGGATTTCTTTAACCAGATGGAAAGCTGGCAGAGCTTTACCTGGCCGGGGAATACGTACTACCCGGGCGTCAGCCTCCGCTGGCGTAGTGTAAGCAGTGGTATGCAACTCTACGCCAGTAACCAGGGGAACTGGGGCTTCATTCGCCTGCTGGACACAGCCCTGATCACACCACTCGATGCCAGCCGTACACAGCTGGTGTGGATCACCGCCGACGGCAATCCTCTGAAGTTTGTGATGCGCAGTGAACTCGGCAACGGCCCTCTTGCGTTACTGAAGCTTCAGGGATTCACGCTGCCTGACACTATCTTCAACGTCGCACCTGGCGCAGAAGAGCGCTAAAAACGATGGGCGGGAAACTTCATCCGGCACTCGCTTTCGCAAAACAGGTGGAAGGCTGGTCTCCGGGTATTTTCAACATGGTGGATAAGTGGCGGGAGGACGAATCACCAGCCCCCAGGTAGTTTATGACCTTCGGTAGTGTCGGGCCTGGCTCAGTGATTGGCTGAAGCATAATCCAGCGTCTGAGGAAGGATTCCTTTGTCCGCGCTCATGAAAGATTTCTCGCCGCATATCGTTTATATGACGCTTGCGGCCTGGCGAACCGGTAAAACACTTCTCCACTGCGATGAGTCTCTCTTTCGGATCCTGGGAGAAACCCGCCAGACCGACGCACTGTCAGGAGAAATGCTTCGCCGCCTGCCATTCTGGGGATTCTGGCTCGATTTTCCGGCTGACACGGTCTTTGCTGAAGGCCAGGGTGCGCTGATGGGCGCATTTTTCACCCTTGCCGATCATGATAACCAGACGGATGCGCTGCTCGCCCTGACGCTCGCTCAGGATCCGCTTTTCCGGGAGCACATTCCGATGGGGATGGAATATCTCGCGTTAACCGATCCTGTCTCCACGGCTATCAGTCAGCAGGAGGAGGGGATCTGTGGATTCTGGCGCGCTGTTCTGGCTTTGCTCGGAGACCAGCGCCAAGAGGCGTCGAAAAGCATCAACGCCTCATCCCCCGGACAAGCCGGTGCAGATTTTTGCGGGCGACCGGGCCGGTTCCGCGCTCAGGCAGGCACCGCGAGCGCCTGAAGCCAGTACCTCAGGGGACAGCCCCTCCACGCCCATCAGCGCCTTCGCCCCCATGTCAGAAAAGCCCACTGGCAAACCCACTCAGGGGGAGGAGAAAAGTATGCTGCTGAAATGGAAGCCATCGCAAATCGTCAATGGCTAGGACGACGATTGTCTGGAAGCGGTCGTGAGGTTTATGAAAGAAACTAACAAACGGGAAAAAGAATGAGTTCACCGGAAGATCTGTTAACTGCCTGCGCCACCAGCCTGGAAGAGAGGCAGCGCCTCATCTCCCGGGCAAATGACGCCCTGACACTCTGGGATAACTGGTTAAAACCCATCAACCCTGAAACGGAAGCGGGGGACGATCCTGCATACGATGATAATTTTCAGCTGATGCGTGAAGAGATTAATAAACTTTCAGGTACCGATTCAGCGCTGTTGTGCGAGCTGGCCCAGAAGTGTCTTTGCGAATGCGCCAAAGATATTCGTGTCGTGACCTGGTACGTACTGGCCCGACTCAGCCGCGACGGTGAAAAAGGGTTGTCCGAAGGCCTACTGCTTCTTGTCGCGATGCTGAACCGCTACGGGCAGACATGTCATCCCCAGCGTCCGGTTGCCCGTAAAGCTGCGCTGGGGTGGCTGAACAGTGCAAAAGTGATTGATGCACTGCTGTTATGGCCCGAGGTGGACCACAATGATGCCGGTCTGACGGCTGGCGCCATACACCTGCTTGAATCCGCCGTGGCTGACTTGCCGGAAGCGGAAAAACCGTCTTTTGCAGGGCTTTGTACCGCTCTTGAAAACCGCCTGGCACATTCAGGCGGCATGGAGGCTCTGGTTCCCCAGAACAGCAGCGCCCAGGAGCTCGGGCGTGAATCAACCCATTCAGATTCACCACAACTGTCAGCAGTGAAATCGGGCCGCGATCTACTCGACCAGGCAAAGTTACTTTCCCGCTGGCTGAGCGAACAACCGCAGGGCTGGCTGGCTTCTCACCGGCTGATAAAGACCGTGCGGTGGGATACGGTCGATCAGAACCCCCCACTCGACAGTAGTGGTCGTACCCGCCTGGTAGCGCCGAAACCCGAGTATCGTGCTCAACTTAAACGGCTATATCTTCAGAAAAACTGGACCGAACTGGTTGAGCAGGCCAGCCAGATGTATTGCGAAGGGGTCAATCATTTCTGGCTCGATCTTCAGTGGTACCTCTGGCAGGGGCTCAGCCATGCCGGTCAGCCCTGGGATACCTGGGCTGACTCCGTCCTGTTCGATCTGCGGCTGCTGCTTAAACGCCTCCCGGGCCTTGAAGGGCTGGCATGGAATGACGGCACCCCCTTTGCCGACGAAGTCACCACCGCCTGGATTACTGAAAAAGTAAATGAAGAAGGCCTGATGTACGGCGATGAACCCGCTACCGTTGTTAATGGTCAGGCTGATGATGTGCTGCTCCTTGAGCCCGAAGCTATGGAGAAGGGAGACACGGAAGGGCCCGAAGCGGCGCTTGCCTGGCTCCAGTCCCGACCGGGGATGGATACCCCCCGCCATCGCTGGCTGATACGCCTGCTGATGGCCCGGGTGGCCGAGCAGTATGGCCGAAACGATATGGCGCTTCATCTGCTTGGTGAACTCACTGCCCGTGCGCCACTGCTGACGCTGGGAGACTGGGAGCCCGCTCTGTTGTTTGAAGTCCAGGCCCGACGCCTGAAGCTGCTGCGCATGAAAGCCGGTCGCAGCGAATCTGATAAAGCCCGTCTGATGCCTGAGATGGATACGCTATTGGCGGGTCTGATCGCCATTGACCCGGCCCGTGCCATGGTGCTCTGTGGCTGATTTTCTCATTAACAATTTTCAGGAATGCCGTGCATGGATGATTTAACCCTGCGCTATTACGAAGCAGAGATGCGCTATCTGCGTGAGGCGGGTAAAGAGTTTGCCCGAGCCCATCCGGATCGGGCAGCGATGCTTAATCTGGATAAACCCGGCGCCCGCGATCCTTATGTAGAACGCCTGTTTGAAGGCTTTGCCTTCCTGATGGGCCGTTTGCGTGAAAAGCTGGATGATGACCTGCCGGAACTGACCGAAGGGCTGGTTAGCTTGCTCTGGCCGCACTATATGCGGACTATCCCGTCGCTGGCCATCGTCGAGTTCTCGCCTGACTGGCGCAGTCTGCGTCAGGCCGAAATGCTGGCGGAAGGTTTCTCCGTTTTGTCACGCCCTGTCGGGCCGCATAAAACAGCCTGCCAGTATCGGACCACCCGCGATGTGCCGCTACAACCGCTGCACCTTGCCGACGCCCGCCTGCACACAGAAAACGATGGCCGCTCTGCTATTCGCCTGCGCTTTGAATGCCCTGAAAAAGTGGACTGGAGTAAAGCCGGGATCGACAAAGTCGCCATTTTTCTTAACGCAGAAAGTCCGGTTAGCTCAGCGCTGCATCTGGCAATGACCCGTCGTGTCCACGCCATGTATGCGCGTCATGCCGGGACGCACACTGAACGTCATCAGTTTGACGGCTGGTGCAAACCCATGGGCTTTGATGACAATGATGGCCTGTGGAAGAAAGCCGATACTGCCTTCAGCGGTTATCAACTGCTGCTGGAATATTTCAGCTTCCGTTCGAAATTTATGTTTGTTGAGCTGCGCGGTCTCGACGCCATCGGGCTCACTACGGCCAGCACCTGGTTTGAAGTCGACATTGTGCTCAGTGAAGCCTGGTCATCCGATCTGCCTTTTGAGACAGAAAACTTCCGGCTGCACTGTGCCCCGGTCATCAATCTCTTTACCCTGGAAGCCGATCCGCTGACGCTTGACCCGCTGGATAACGAATACCTGCTCAGGCCGCTGCGTCTTCAGGATGGTCACACCGAGATTTACAGCGTCGATAACATCCATGGGGCGGTGAAGAATGGCAAACACCCCTATGTACCGTTCACCAGCTTCAGGCACCGGGGCGGTATGATGCGCCACGATGCCCCTGAACGCTATTTCCATACCCGCGTGAAACGCGGCCCCTCTGGCCTGTATGACACCTGGATAATTCTCGGGGGGCGCTCGTTCGAGCTGGAGCAGCTGTCCGAAAAGCCAGAATCCATTTCGATGCGAATAACCGGTACCAACGGGCAGCTTCCGCGTAAGGCGCTGGAAAGTACGCTCCTGGACAGGGTGGTCAAAACCGGCAAGGTGCCCGTCAGGGTACTGAACGTCACAGCACCGACGATGCCGCTATATCCCCCTGCAAACGATCGTTTTCACTGGCGGGTGATGAGTCACCTCGGATCAAACTTCCTCAGCATGATGGACAATCCGGAGGTTCTGCGGGGAACGCTGGCGCTCTATGACTGGACCGACGATGAAATGAACCGCCGTCGGCTTGAAGCAATCGTCGCCGTGAAGCACACCCTGATCCGCCGTTTTGAGAAGGGCTTTATGCTCCGGGGCGTGGACATTGAGGTCACGCTGAATATGGATAATTTTGCAGGCGAGGGCGATGTGAATCTCTTCGGGGAGATGCTGCACCGGTTCTTCGCGCTCTATGCCGATATTCACCTCTTTAACCAGCTCACGCTGGTGCTGCAACCGACAGGGAAACGACTGAGATGGCGCGAGAATCACAGCCAGCACGTACCAGGCTGACGCTGGCCCTTAACAAAGATATCTGGCGGGCCAATTTTTATCGTTTCTGCCAGCTGCTGGAACAGGAAAATCCGGACGCGCCGAAAATGGGCACCACCAGCCATCCGGGCGACGATCCGGTACGATTTAGACCCTGGCCTGGTATGGGTTTCCCGGTCAGTACCCTGAAAGCGGTGGAGACCGACGAAGACCATCCGACATTACCCCCAACGGTCCGCACGACATTTCTCGGGGTGTATGGCGTGGACTCCCCTCTGCCGACATCCTACCTGGATGACATTGCGCAGCGCCGCGAAGGACATGAGGCGGTCACCTCATTCCTGGACATTTTCAGCCACCGGATCACCACGCAGTATTACCGGATCTGGCGAAAATACGCCTGGCCGGCGACCTTCGAGGCCGGTGGCCAGGATGCCACATCACAGTGTCTGCTGGGGCTGGTGGGCCTCGGTATACCGGGCACGGCGGAACATGTGGCAACCCCCGTTTCCCGTTTCCTGGCCCTGCTGGGCACCATGCGTTTGCCCACGCGCAATGCGGAAGGCATTCGGGCGCTGGTGAGCCTGCTGGCACCGTACACCCGGGCATTTATCACCGAACCCGATCCGGTTAAGGTCCATATCAATAATCGCAGTGGGTTGGGGGCCGAAAACCGCATCCGTCTTTCGCAGCGGGCCACGCTCGGCAAAACGGCAAAGGAAGCATGCAGCCGGGTACTGGTGAGCCTGGATACTGAGGATCCGCACGAGGCGGAAGGCTGGTTACCCGGTGGCGTCCTCCATACTGATTTGCTGGTCCTGCTGCGCGTCTATCTCGGCTACCGTAGCGACGCCCGACTGCGCCTCACCGTACCCGTGCGGTTGTTGCCTGAGCCCCGCCTTGGCAAAGGCAGGCGTATCCAACTGGGCCGTACCGGTTTGTTGGGTCTGAAAGCGGGCAAACTCAGCAATAGCCGGGAGAGTCTGACCGTCAGTCTGGGCTGCTATGAAGGGCTGCAATGTTCTGCGCTACCGCCCGCTGAAGACGGGCATTACCGCTTCGACTAATCACGTACTCCCACTTTCACTAAAGGAACTTTTGAATGGCAACAGTAACCCGCTGGTGGGCGCTGACGCTTATTGCCTGTGGTCTGCTCGCAGGCTGCGGTCTGACGCAGACCGTCACGGACGGTACGGTCAGCATCACGAAATCCCTCTTCTACAAGAAAATTAAAACACTGCATCTGGATTTTATCCCGCGCACGGCCATTAACGCCGATGGCGCACAGACGCCGCTGGCGACAATGGTGCGGGTTTATCAGCTCAGGGATCGTAAAGCGGTTGATGCCGCCGATTATCAGACGCTGCTGCGCAATGCCGATACGGTACTGAAGGACGACGTACTGGCGTCAAAAGAGCTGCTGGTGATGCCCAACGGCAGCGTGACGCTCAATATGCCTATGGATGAAAATGCTCAGTTCGTGGCGGTGGTGGGTCTGTTTAACCGGCCGGATCAGAAGGACAACCGCTGGCGCCTGGTACTGACCCGTGACGACCTCGACCCGGACAAACCCCGCACAATTGAACTGGGTGATGGCTGGCTCGGCCTCGTGCCGGTAAAGGAGTGACGTGATGGATAACAGGTCAGCGCTTTTTGACGGACAGACCCGTTACTTTCTGGATATTAATGACAGTTCGGTGAAGCCGGATGTTCTGCGCTTTCGTGGCAGGGAAGCACTGAGCGAGCCATTCAGATGGGATATCGAGTTCACTTCCCCGGAGGCGAACATCCCCCCGGAACAGGTACTGATGAAATATGCCTCTTTCCGGATGCGGAGCGGTAAAAGTGTTCACGGCATGGTGACCCGCCTGGAATGGCTTTCAACCTCAAACGACCAGTCCCACTACCGGCTTACGCTCAGTTCCCGCCTGGCGCTCCTGGGTTACACCCGACAGTGCGCGGTATATCAGAACCAGTCCGTTCCTGAGGTGGTTGAGCAGGTGCTGCGCAAACACGGACTTGAAGGCCCGGACTTTGAGTTTCGCCTGGAACGCACCTATCCGGCACGGGAGCTGATTACCCAGTGGCGGGAAACGGACCTGCAGTTCATCCAGCGGATTCTGTCGGAGGTGGGGATTTACTGGCGCACGGAGATGGACGACGTGCGTGGTCTGGATACCTACATCCTGACCGACAGCCAGCTGAACTATCAGTTTGATGTGCGACTGCCCTACAGCGAGCCATCGGGTCTGTATGACGGCGCGGCAGAATCAGTCTGGGATGTCCGAACCTGGCACAACATCGCCACCGGCACCGTCGTCACGCGTGATTACAACTACCGGACTGCCAGCACGCCGATGGATGCGACGGTCAGCGTGCATAATGATGCGGTCACCACCGGGGAGCATTACCGCTACGCGGCACCGTATCGTGAAGCGGGTGATGACGCAAACCCGGAGCCGGAAACCGAATCTGGCGCGTTCTGGGCCCGACTTCACCACGAGCGGGAGCTCAACAGGTCGGCCCGTATTCACCTGTTCAGCAACGCCGCCCATCTCACGCCCGGGCAGGTGCTGGAGCCGCAGGGCGATGTTATTGCCGCCCTGAAAGAAGGCGTGATCCTCACCCTGGTGACCTTCCGGGGGGCCCGGGATTCCCGCCTGCATGTGTCGGTGTGGGGCCTGCCTTACACCGAACGTTACTGTTTCCGCCCGGCGGAAATGCCGCGTCCGGAAATTCACGGTACGCTTCCGGCCCGGATCGAAAGTCGCGAAAAAAATGATACCTACGCACACCTGGACGAGCAGGGGCGCTATCGGGTGAAGCTGGACTTCGACCGGGAGGGGACGGAACCCGGTTACGGTTACCTGTGGCTGCGAATGGCGAAACCTTATGCCGGTGAAACACTGGGCTGGCATACGCCGCTCATCGACGGCACCGAAGTGGCGATTGCGTACAGCAACGGCGATATTGATCTGCCGTATATAGCGTATGCCCTGCACGACTCCGAACATTCCGACCTTGTTAACCGGGACAATCACACCCGCAATATCCTGCGGACTCCGGCGAACAACAAACTGCGGATGGAAGACAGGCGCGGTGAGGAGCACATCAAGCTCGCCACGGAGTACGGGAAAACACAGCTCAAAACCGGGCACCTTGTGGACAGCCAGGGGCAACGTCGCGGTACGGGCACAGAGTTGCGCACCGATGAGTGGGGAACCCTGAGAGCAGGGAAGGGACTCTTTGTCGCTGCGGATGCTCAGGCGAAAGCCCAGGGTGATGCTCTGAATATGGATACCGCGCTGAGGGAAATCGACAGGCTTAATCAGCAACTGCAACAGCTGGAAATGGCCGCAGAACAGGCGCAGGCGCTGAAGGCGGATGTCGACAGCCAGATACAGATGTTTGAGCAGCGGCTGAAACCGCTCAATGAAGCGGTGCTTTTCTCGGCCCCGGAAGGCATGGCCATGACCAGTGGTGAAGATATGCAGCTGGCCGCTGGCCGGAACCTGGCGGTTAACTCCGGAGAAGACTTCAGTGCTGGCGTGATGGGCAATATGACCGCTCTGGCCGGAGAGAAGCTGGGACTGTTTGCCCGGACGGGGCAAGTCAGCCTGAAATCCGGAGAAGGGCCAATAGATGTCCAGGCGCAGAACGCCAGCATGCGGTTGTTTGCTGAGAAGAAGCTGACGCTGAGCTCAGCGAGTGACATCTCCTTTGCCGGAAAAAAACGTATCACGCTGATCGGCGGCGGAAGCTATCTGCGACTTGAGGCCGGAAAGGTCGAGTATGGTACGACAGCGACGTATATACGGAAGGTGAAAAGGACTATGGCGGCGGGGGCGGCGAGTATGCCGTTAAATCTGCCTGTGATGCCACTGGTTGATTTATTCACCTCTCAACCGATCAGTCAGAACCTTAAGCCGGTGCTCCGTTTGTCTGATGCGCCAGGAGTAAACGGACTCGCACAATCAGTACGTCAGTGGCAAATCGTCGAGGCAGACTCTTACATGCAGGCCATTACTACCGATGAAGTCCTTATGAACGGACAAACGGACGATGCTGGCAATGTACTCCAGTCAGAAACACAACAGGCGCAACTGATAAAACTGGCATCACAGTATTCGTCCCGTTTATGGATGGTTGCTGGTGACCGCGCGCACAGGTTGTATTTCAATATGATACCTGCCGATACAGGCAGTGATGCAAAGGACTTCTGCGCACAGGATGCAATGGGATTCCATCGCATGTTCAATTCGGTCTCTGACAACATTCAACCTGGAGAAAAGTTGAAACAATGTATACAGGATGAACAACAGATTAACGGGGCAATACTCGATTCACTCAGGGAGGAAAAATAAGATGGCAGTGCAAAAACTTGATGATGGCATGAATCGGGGGAGTGTGTATTTCGATGACAAAAGCGACAAGAGCTATACAGCCACGTTAACTCACAACCATTGGGTACATTACACCAGTGGCCTGGAGCGTCAATCAGAAAACTTTGCCGAGTATACCGAAGGTAATGCGGTGCAGGCTTTCCTGGGGGGAAAAGCCTATTTTACTGCGTTACTGACTGCCTTTAAACAGGCCCAAAAATGCATTTACATCACAGGCTGGCAGGTTAACTGGGATGCCCAATTAGCGGAAGGGGTTCGCCTGGTGGATGCATTACTCGAAGCCGTAAAGGTTTCACCAGAGCTGCAGGTGTACATTATGCCGTGGAATAACCCCTCACAGGTAGAAACCTATTCGGCGGCAACAGAGCGGGTATTTGCTGCGATGAATACCCATCTCGGAAGGCAGGCTTTTTATGTTCAGCGTGCGGGCTCTAAATCCGGAATGATGTTTTCGCATCATCAGAAATGTGTGATTGTCGATGAAAAACTGGCATTTGTCGGCGGAATTGACCTGGCCTATGGACGCTATGATGACCATTATGGTTTGCAGGCAAATGCAGACGGACGACAGGGCATGAATATGTACAATTCGTGTATCCCGCCTGTTTCCCGGCAAAACAGTTATAACCCCATGGAGGAATATGTCATCCCGACAGGGAGTTTCCAGAGGGATAACCAGCAGGATGAACGGCACAAAGCCGAACGTCGGCAGGCTGACAGTGTACAGCACATTATTGATAACGTGCTCGCCCATAAGCTCTGGCAGTCATCCGCTACGTCAAAGGACAGTACCTGTCTGGACCCGACGGTCCAGCCCCGGATGCCCTGGCAGGACTACCAAATGCAAATTGACGGGCCAGCGGTCTATGACCTGGTGCGCAACTTTGTGTTTCGCTGGAACAGTTATAGTCACCCCTATCCGGATCATTCGCTGAAAACCTCTGTTCCTGAACTGGAGGTTCCGGCAGCATCGCCACAGAAAAAAGGCAGCTGCCAGGTGCAGGTGCTGCGCAGTGCCTCACTCGACATGCGTAAAGATGAACATAAACGTATGCCGGACAGCGCACCAAAGGCCAGGCTCAAACAGGATGATATCCTGCGCAGTATCCACCTGCTTATCAGCAAGGCGGAGCACTATATTTATATTGAGAATCAGTTCTTTGTCTCGGCGTTTGGGGCGTCGTCTATTGACCCTGAGAGTAAGTTAAGTCCGGTGGCCAAAAGCATTAGTCCTTCCTTGGATACTTGGGCAACCCGGCTCTTGCCTGATGATGAAACACCGCAAAATCCGGTGGCGGAATGGCTAGGAGACCGGATTAAACGGGCAGTCTTTAGTCATATGCAGCAGGCGTTCCATGTGTATATTGTACTGCCGGTGTATCCTGAGGGGCGGCTTGATGATCCGGCCATTGTGGCGCAAATTCATTTAACCCGACAGTCGTTGGTCTTTGGTTCGCAGAGCCTGCTTAACCGTATTCGCCGTAGCTTATGGGTAAAACAACAACTTGAACTACAGACGGTCCCGCGAAGGGAGTGGTGGAAGAAAATCACTGAACTGGAAGAGCAGTGCGGCGATAAGTATAAAACCATTCCACTGGAAGCATGCAATGAGTATGTGACGCTGCTGAATCTGCGCGACCACGTTGAACTAAACGGCAGGGCGGTAACAGAGCAGATATATGTCCACAGTAAACTGATGATTGTCGATGACCGCTATGTTCTGGTGGGAAGTGCGAATATCAATGACCGGAGTCTGCAAGGTGACCGGGACTCCGAGCTGGCGGTACTGATATCCGATACAGCCCATTGTTATACGGACCTGGATGGGACGGGCGTTGCTGCACCGACCCGAAACTTTGCGCGCGAATTGAGACAAAGTGCATGGCGTAAATGGCTGGGCAGCGCAGCGGGAGAGTGTGCAGATGTGCTGGATAAACCGGCACTGAAAAAAGGCTGGGAGAAGATTCAGATGTTGGCGAAAAAAAATGCTGAGACCTATGAAATAGTGTTTGATTTTATTCCGAAAAATTATATTGACAGCAATCCCTATCCTGCTGAAATAACACCTTCTGTTTCTGATACCGAAAGCACAAAAACTAATGAAATACCCGCCTCAATATGGCCTGTAATGAACACGGGTGACAAGATTAAAAGTTTTGTAAGAAGTAGCATGCCCTTCTCAGAGATTTTTTGGCGAAATTATAAATTTCAGAACGACGGTTCCCTGCATGCAATTAAAGGTTATTTCACTGCTCTGCCTATATACTGGACCGAAGGAGAGAATAACATGATTCGATATAATATGCGGCTCATTGCCAGCAATGCTGTATCTGCTGACGATACACAGCTGTTAGCGGATAACAGTGCCGGTGATAATAATGAGGTAAATCAGGCATGAAGGGACTACCACCACTTGTTATACTTGGTTGCCTTGTTTATTCTGATTGTATTATTGCACAGGAATGGAAGGGTGAGTGCATTGGTTATTATCAGTTGCTGTTGCCTGATGGCTTGGAGGTGGCTTTATATCCCGTGAATTTAATCATTGACCCACTCGCAAATCCAGCGCGGCAAAAAAACACGTTGGTGTCGCGTTATTTGTTTCCAAAAATATCTTTCAGTGAAAATCGATATCAGAGTAATGGTGACACAGTTCAGGCACAATTCTCAGTATTCCATTATGCAGATTATGACGTTGTAGTTTCCTCTGAAAACAAATCGACTATCGATTTGCTGAAATATGAAAAGGAATTTAAAGAGCGTACTGACAATCGAATACAGGACTACTGGGATAAAAGGAACCACAAATTATCAATGAAACTTCCAGTATTACCAAAAGATATTGCTGAAAGATCACTTGCGTACAGTATCGATAACTACGACAATGCTTTTTCAGCCACTGATTCGGGTGGTTATTCTTTATTTGTAAACAATGGCAACAGACTGTTTATTTTTAAAAAGGCAGATAAAGTACAATCACTTGATGAGCAACTGAACAAAAGCAGACCTGAGATGCTTTCATTGCTTAAACGTTTTCAGCCACGCAAACTCTACGAAGTTCCGGCAAAACAGGGGTTCTGTTTACCCTATGGTTTTATCGCCGGGGATTCCGGACATGAAAAACGCAATATGGCCGTCACTTACCGTCTGAAAAATCACCCAGATGTGACCATATTTTTCCAGGACCTGGGGATGATGAATCCGCAGGCAGGAGAAGAAGACGACCTGAATGAGAAGGATTACATGGCCTGGCTGTGGAGCTGGGATTTCCAAGCGGGAGCAACTTCAAAAGAGCTGATAAAACCAAAGTGGCGCTCAATTAAGATGGATGGTCGTGACGGGACCGGAACTTTTGTTAAAGGCACATACAAAAATGTTCCAGTATATGACTATAAAGGTCATGTGAGTAACCGGATGAATTATATTAACTATGGCTATGCGGCTTATGTGCAGGGCAATCATAAAGCCAGAAACCTGGAACCAGATTTACTGCTCTATGTTATGCAGGACAGCCGTCAGCTTAAAAATCAGCCGCCAATGGATAAGGACGAAATAGAAAAAATGGCTGAACATATTATCAGTTCGATTAAGAGAAGGTAATCCATTGATTATTAGCTCCGCAATTTTCTATTCCTTTATTTTCACCCAGTACTACTCTTATGACGTGGGTTTATCAGCTCAGGGATCGTAAAGCGGCTGATGCCGCCGATTACCAGACGCTGCTGCGTAATGCCGATACGGTACTTAAAGACGACGTACTGGCGTCAAAATCGCTGCTGGTGATGCCCAAAGGCAGCGTGACACTCAATATGCCCATGGATGAAGACGCTCAGTTCGTGGCGGTGGTGGGGCTGTTTAACCGGCCGGATCAGAAGGACAACCGCTGGCGCCTGGTACTGACCCGTGACGACCTCGACCCGGACAAACCCCGCACAGAAGCGGTGCTTTTCTCGGCGCCGGAAGGCATGGTCCTGACCAGCGGGGAAGATATGCAGCTGGCAGCCAGCCGGAACCTGGCGGTAAACGCCGGAGAAGGCTTCAGTGTTGGAGTGATGGGCAATGCGACACTGCTCACCGGTGAGAAACTGGGACTCTTTGCCCGCACCGGTCAGTTGAGCCTGAAATCCGGGGAAGGGCCAATCGATGTCCAGGCGCAGAACGCCAGTCTGCGGTTGTTTGCTGAGAAGAAGCTGACGCTGAGCTCAGCGAGTGACATCTCCTTTGCCGGGAAGAAGCGTATCACGCTGATCGGCGGCGGAAGCTATCTGCGACTTGAGGCCGGAAAGGTCGAGTATGGTACGACGGCGTCGTATATACGCAAAGTGAAGCGGACTATGGCTGCGGGAAGTAATTCTCAGACTCCAGAAATCCCATTTTTACCAGGGCCTGGTGATGTTTTTCGAAGGAGTTTTATTCTTGTTGATGATAGAACTCAAGAACCAATATCAAATATTAGATATGAATTGACCTCACCTACAGGTTCTGTCGTTAAAGGCGTTTCATGCGAGAAGGGCCTAACAGGTTTTGTTAGTCATCCTGATGAGGCTGAAGTAGAATTAAATATTCTTGAACAAAATTCATTATTTATAGGGTGATTTTGTTTCCAATGTAAAGATTAGATCAAAGTTAACAAGCGAAAATGAAAACAAACAAACGGTCCCGGTCAAAATCTTCAAAATAACTGACATCCCAGATGTGATGGAGAAAAAAGATTGGACGGTGTCAGCACGTTTCATGCGAAAATGGTTCAATGACCCATTTTACGAAATGACATCCAAAGAGAAGCTAAATAAAGTTGATATGAATACTGTGGACAAACGCCATGTCATTGAAGATTTGGATTTTGATTGGTTGTTAACTTCTTCGTTACGAATTAAACCGATTTACGATAATTTCGTGAGGCAAGTTTCGAATGTTATTGAGTATAATGACTACTTGGGGAGAAAAAACAAATATCACAGCAGTTGTCTAATGGCCTTTGTTACATAATTAACAGGCTGGATGAATCAGGTCTTTTTGTTAACAACGAAATAAAGGAATGTTATTTAAATTATGGCAACCTGTCAGCAATAGAGCTTGATAAAATAAGTCAGTTTAACTTTATTAAAATTGGTAGTACATTGTGGGAAAAAGCAACAGACACCCTAGATGATGTGTATGGTGCCCTTGGTTCTTTTATAATCAAAATTGCATTTACAGATCTTACTGTCACCAGAGATACTGATGGTTTCATGAGATTAGAAATTAAAGAACTTGGATTGTACGTTAGGGATACATACGAGTTTATGAATGATGGTGATGATCAACTGTTAGGTTATTGGGGGGAGAAGGGTGTCATCAAACCTGGGGTGATGAGTGAATTATTGGAAAAGGAATATCTTGATGAAGACGGCTGTAGATACTTTAGAGTTACTAACTCATCTTTTGTGAGATACAGGGAAAAATATAAAAGCGAAAATAAAACTGAAGATTTTTTCGTATACTCGACGGTAAAAAAAATCCCTGCAAACATTATTATTCATTTGAATAAGATAGATATGGAGGAATATATTTACTGGAAAGAGGAAAATGTTAATGCATAGATTTATAAAAAAAATATTCTGCTTCATGTTGATATCAGTTCTCTTCTTTTTCGTTTTGTTAATGGCGATTAAGATCATGTCTTATCAAAATGCATTAAAGAAAGATTCTATATGGAATCGTGATAATAAATGCGAACTGATTACTTATATTCCTGACTATCGACCATATGGTGGTATCGGGAGAGAGTTGCGGTTATTTTCAAACCAATCATTTTTTGTCGTATATGATGCTAATGGGAATAAAATTAAAAGCTCAGCATGGTACTTTTGGCAAACTCAGTTCTCAGACTCGGTTGCACCAGAATGGCACGGGCAAAATGCAGTTTATCCAACAAGCGAAGGATGGGCAGGATGGAAAATTCCAGAGTGTGGCTAAGATAATTTCCTCACAAATTCCTGTATAGTTAAAATATTTTGGCAATTCAGTAGGTCAGGTTAAAAAATAATAAACAAGCATTCCCGTATATGGAAAAGTGATAAAGGTATTAAGCGGTAGTATGTAACGAGGACGAATAAACGTGCATAGAACCATTAAATTGCTCCTGAAAATGGCACTTTGGAGTTTCATATCATTATCTTTCATCCTTTTTCTATAAAGATACTGGCTTATATAAAAGCCACACCTGGTGAAAAAATGTGGAATGAAAACAACACTTGCTATGCCATCACTTACATTCCTAACTACAAGCCTTTTGGCGGCGTAGGACGGGTATTACGTCTTTTTTCAAATCAATCATTTTTCGTCGTCTATGATAAAACGGGAAAAAAAATAAAAAGTTCAGCTTGGCATTTTTGGGAATATCAGTTCTCTGATTTAGTTGCACCTGAATGGTCAGGCATCGATTTTCTTTACCCATCTGACAGCGGGTTTTCAGGCTGGACTTTACCTGAATGCAAAAAAAATAAAAAATCATAGCAAAACTAATAATATCCTTCCTTGGATGTACCATCATCCTGGTAGTGCATCATTTGGGTTACGACTGGTACATGACATACTTTACACCAAGTAAAAGGAGTTAAAGAAATATGGCATCTGGAAAGAACAGCATAATCATACTGGCATTTATATCTTCAATTATAGTTATGATGGGGGGTATTCTTTAGCATCACGGGTATATGAACAGACATTCATTGTTTCTTCCCATCGAACTGTCGGAATGATATTCATATCGTTCTTCTTTATGTTTATCGCGGCCCCAACTTTACTCTTGACTTTGCTTTCACCATTAAGGGTGAATTTAACTATCTTTGCACTTACAATATCATATCTATTTTATGAGTGGTTTTCTTTACATCCATTACGTGTAGGTCTTATGGGGGGGTTATAATAAGTTATTTGTACGTATCACTCATAAAAAATATTTCCATTCTTCGCGTACGAACTCTAGAGTTTAATATGGATAGAAAATCCCCATCTTTATACGAAATTCTCACCGGAAATTTCACTGTTGACCTTTCTCTTGACGTTGTAAATGAGGAAGATCAGGTCATTCTATCAGTACTGGATAACATCCAACGTATTTTGAACGCCCGGGCCGGTACCGTATCCCATCTACCAGATTATGGTTTGCCGGATATGACCAAAATCCTCCAGGGTATGCCGGGTACAGCCCATGAGCTGATGGGAACCCTGTCAGCTGTACTGCTCAAATATGAACCACGGTTGCAGAAGATTGACGTGATTCTGCTCGAACAGGATATTCCCGGCGAACTGCGCTATGCCATTGACGCGGAACTGAAAGGTATCGGGCTGGTGCGCTACGGCACCGAATTTATGCCTGAGGGCAGGGTGCTTATCCGCCACCTGAAACAGCAGCAGTACCTGGAAGTCCGTTCCTCCCTCTAGTTTTTATTCTGGCTGAAACCATCATGACTACTCCTCCTGAATGCCACCTCAAAACCGGCGGCGACCCGCGCACGCTTGCGGATTACGCGCGCCTTCGCGATGAAATGAATAAACTGACCCATCCGGCGCGCCCGGACGTCAACTGGCAGCACGCGGAAACACTCTGCCTGTCGCTGTTTGAGCACAACGGCGTGGAACTGCAGACTGCCGCCTGGTATACGCTTGCCCGAACCCATCAGGCCGGGCTAAACGGGCTGAATGAGGGGCTGACGATCCTGGTCGCTCTGGTCTCCCGGCAGTGGGGCAATGTGTGGCCGCAGCAGACGGCGGTGCGAATGAAAATACTCAGTTCGCTCAGTAAACGGCTGCAGCTGGCGATGCGTACTCTGCCGCTGACCTCTATAGACCTGAGACAGCTTTACCAGGCCGAAGCGCACCTGGCGGCGCTGGATGATGTACTGCAGCGCCTGGAACTCAAACATGTCAGCCAGCTTGACGCCCTGTATACCCTGATGCACAACACGGCGGTGCGGCTGGAAGACAGCGAAAATAAAGAGGAGACCGCGCTGCAAACGGGCGCCGCTATGCCTGAACCTTCCTGCGCCAGCCTCCCTGAACCGACCGTGCAGATGAAATGGGTCTATGTCGCCGAGCCGGCACCGCGGCCGGAAGCTGACGCGGTAACGGCATTCCCGCCGTCCGCGAAGCCCTGGAAACCCTTTGCCGCCGGGATGCTGACCATGCTAGCGCTGGCCGGAGCCGCGGCGGGAGGATGGCTGGCAATGCGTCCGTCCGAAACGGCGCTGCGGCAGTTTACCGCCATGCTTACCCCATTACCCGCGGCGCTTTCTGCCGAGCAGCTACGGTCGCTGCGACAACACACCCCTACGCCGGAGACGGGTATAAAACAAACGCAGCAGCGGCTGGCGCAGCTTTTACAGCTAAAACCGGACTGGGCGCTGGATTATGGCGACCATCTGGCGCAGCAGGCGCTGACATTATGGCCGGAACAGGCGAAACCGCTGGCGCGACAATGGCAACAGCAGGTCAGCGCCGCCGCGCTTCCCGCGGAGAATCTCAACGGCTGGCACCAGGGAATGACGCAGCTACAGCAGTTGACGAACCGGCTTAACGCGCTGGATGAGCAGAAGGGGGGGTATATCACGGTGAGTGAGCTGAAGTCGGCGGTGTTTGCCATAACGCAGTCGTTCAGCCGGGCCGTTCCGGCGGAAGAGCAGCTGCGGCAGCTGTCAGAACAGCCGCACAATCAGCCAGGGACTTCGGCGCAGCAGAGCCAGACGGAACAGCACCTGCAGCAACTGATTGCCCGCTACGCCGCGTTGAAACAAAAAACGGCGGAATAACCCTGGGATCGCATCCACCGTGATATTCTTTTCCACAGATAATCGACGAAAAGGTATCCGGGATATCCATTCTGCGGCCAGAACACCCCCGCAATACCCGGAACCGGCGCGGCCTGTCGCGCCAGTTCCTCATTTCACATCTCTGGTCAGGGCTATCTAATAACCACGTAACTCACTGGCTTCCCAGCTGTAAGCGTCACTGGCGATTAACGTATCGCCCAGCTCCTGGTAATCGAAATGATAAAACTCAGCGCTGGCGTCATAACCGGAGTAGTCGACTGCCGCAAGGCCAACAAACGCCCCGGTAAAGAACCCGCCGTAGCTTTGCAGAACATAATCATCCGAAAGGATCGCGGCATCTAACCTGACGGGGATTTCAGTGAATTCAACCCCATCAAAGCTATATTCATAGCTATACGTTTCTTTCCTGACCTTCGTGCGGAACCAGACTTCTTCAACATGGTCCGGGACCTTGATAGCGTCATCTTTTAAATATGATGTATATTTCCCGCGGTTATTCTCACCTAATTCAATGACCTTGCCGTTAATTTCATTCCAGGTAATGAACACAAAGCTCCAGTGACGATCGTTATAGTAGTTTGTTAATCCTGCCATTTGCTGGTAGTTAAATGGATTAAATTTGACTTTAACTTTCGCGTCAAAATAGAAGGCCTGCCAGCGGCGGGCAATCAGCGACAGGTCGTGGGTATTCGCTAAAGAGCCCTGGCCAATTAACGTTAGCTTGCCATCGCCTGTGGTACCCATTTTTTCTGTGAACGGCACCCGCAGGGTATTCCAGTTGCGATCGAGCGTCGCCGTTGTAAAGTCGTCGTGCTGGCTATGGTTTTCCGGGCTTTCGGTATAAATGGCATCTTTTGGACCCTCAACAAACGTTTTCCCGCCATGGCCTCCTTCAATACGCGGCCAGCCATCTTCATCCCAATACACCTTTTGAATAGCCGTTTCTCTGCCCAGCGTTGACCAACCGCGAGGATCGTAGACCGACTCACCCGGGCGATTCCACGGACGCGCGCAGAGCGAGGCGTAGTACCACTCCCCACTTGGGGTAGAAACTAAGGCACCGTGTCCTTGCTTTTGGATATAGCTGTCTGGCGTATCGACGTTGGTTAAGAAGACCTCACCAGGCTCGGTTTCAAAGCTGTTGGCGTCTAAGGTTTTAGAACGCGCAACCACTTCCTGGTGCGTAAATACGGTGCCGCCCTGGGCGGCAAAAAGATAATAATAGCCGTTCAGTTTATACAGATGCGGGCCCTCAACGAGCGCAACGGCAGTGCCGCGGTAAATAGTACGCGCGGTTTCTGGTCTTAATTTTAGGGTCCTGGTATCCAGTTCGGTTAAGGTGATGCCGTCAAAGGGATGGCGATACTCACGATGATCCCAGGTTTGCTGCACGATATATTTACGCCCATCATCGTCATGGAAAAGTGAAGCATCAAAACCTACGCCGTTGAGCTTGATGGGATCCGTCCATGGGCCGCGAATATCGGTTGCGGTGGTCAGATAGTTGGTCATGTCTTTAAAGGCGCCTTCGGTGACTTTGACGTCGGTATACACCAACCAAAATTGACCATCCGCATAAGAGAGCGCCGGTGCCCAAATCCCGCCTGATGAAGGATTGCCTTTCATATTCAGCAGGGTGGTTGCTGACAATGGCGAAGGGAGAAGATTCCAGTGCTCCAGGTCTTTTGACTCATGTAAACGAACGCCCGGGAACCACTCGAACGTCGAGTTGGCGATATAGTAGGTATCCTTCACGCGGATAATACTGGGGTCGGCATTAAACCCACGTAAAATAGGGTTTTGAATAAGAGACATATCATTACACCTTTTTAAAATGAAAAGTGACTTAATGGCTGGATTTATAATTTTTAGCTACACGCGTATCTCATCAAGCTGACGGTTGATATCGTTAACGTTTTTGTCAGAGATGGGATAAACCTGAATGATGATCATCGATATAATGGCTAACGCGATAGGGATCCACACCGCGGTCATAATGATCCCGTCGATAGCGCTGGCGCTTTGCTGGGCGCCGGTTTCATTGAATCCATAGACGGCCAGCAGCCACAGCGGGATAGCGCCGCCGATAGTAAAACCAATCTTGAAAAACAGCCCCATAATCGCGTTAATGATCGCCGCATTCCGTTTGCCAGATTTTAATTCGCCGTACGCGATGACTTCGGGAACCAGCGCCCACATAAAGCCGGTCGCCGAGGTTAAGCCCCACTGTTTAATGAAGGTCGCGATGTAAGCAAGCCAAAGCGCATCATGCATACCCTCCCGTGACCAGACGTAAGTCAGTAATTCACCGACAATAAACATGGCCAGAAAAATGTGGAAGAATCCTTTTTTACCAAAAATTTTCTTGAGTTTGGGCCAGAAAATAGGGAAGGCAATGCCCGGAATCGAGGCGACAAGGCCGACGGCCCCCATCCACTCTGAATGACCCACAACGTACTGATTGAAAAAGCCGTTAACCGTGTTCATGAAAAACATGAAGGTAAACGCCAGCATGAAAAACAGCCCGAGAATAACCAGCGGACGATTATGTTTAAGTTCAAGGAACAGATCGGTCGTTTTGACGTTGGCAGTCTGTTCTGCCGTCGCAACAACGCGTTCTTTGGTGAATTTATAGCAGATGAAAAGCGCCGCAGCGCCGATTAGCATATAAACGGAGTAAACGCCGAACCAGGCGTAGTTCGCTGATGGATCGGTATAGTTTCCCAGATTGAGCTCAATGCCAAAAAAACCGGTGTCCTTAAGGCTACGATCTTTTGGCGAGGCCATTTGTACAAACATCGGGAACAGGGTATAGACAAGAAGGTTCGCGCTATTGGCCAGCATCATGCGGGTACTGGTGAGTTTATCAATCGATTCCGGATCCCGGGTCAAGGACGCGTTAAGAGAACCATAAGGAATATTCACCACCGAATAAACTAAATCCAGAGCCAAATAGACGATAAAAGCAAAAGGGACTGAACCTCGGACGCCAGGAATGGGAGCAAAAAGTAACGCGGAAAGGATCACCAGCGGCACGCCGGCTCTTATCAGCCAGGGACGGTATTTACCTGCTTTTGACGTTCTTTTGTCAACATACGTGCCGACCATCGGATCCCAAAAGACATTGATGATTCGGACAAAAAGAAATATAAACCCAGCCGTTGCCGTGCTGATGGTATTTACCGTCAGCATGTGAAGAGCCAGAAAGCCGCCTATTGTGCCAAAAACCAGGTTTTGAGCGAAGTCGCCCATTCCATAACCAATACGTTCCCCGCGCGTTAATTTATGATATTCGTCATGGCGGCTTTGCATTATGTTTTTACTCATTCTGAGCAGACTCCGGTGTGTTGTGTGGATGTGTAACAATTTCTGACATAAATGATCTCGAAGAATCCATTACGTTTTTAAATTAATTTATTATGTTTTTTTACTTCTGTGATCATCGAAGCAAATACCCATCAAGACTATCTTGTCTCTCTTGTTGACTAACGATTTAGCAGCTATATCCCGATAGATTCAGGGCGCGAAAAAATCATTTTTTATTTTATTTTTTCTCTCTTCATCACCCGAAAAAATGTACTTTACATGGTTCTCCAGGAGTTGAGTAAATGACGCTAATATTTGCGAGATGGCTCACATTTGAGCATTTTCTTAATCGCTGAGTGAAATAACGTAATTGAGCAACCGGCCGGGAGAATAGAGGATGTGTCACAGTTGTTAAATTTTGGCTTCATAAATTATGGGGTTCATCATGCAATCTTATGCTGAGCGGGGCGCAGCCAGCGGTTTTACTCATCCACTCGACGGTGCCGGGGGGGGGGCGGCCAACGCCGCGCCGTTCCTGTTTTTCACGGCAATAGCGCAGGTCGCTGGCGCCATCAATGCTGTCCGCCGCCTGGAGGCAAAAGGTGGTGCCGTGAGTACGGAGGGCGTCGCCAGTTGCTGAAACAACGACGCTAATTATGGCGCATGCCCGGCGCAATCAATACCACCGCTGCTGGCCCGTAAATTATCCAAAATGATAATTTATCCGGGGGCGGCTCATTATTAAACAACGCGCGAGGAGGTCGGATAACCCTAATAGCGTAAAGCCTCTGTAGATGTATAAAATTAAAATAATGTTCTTATGATAGCGAGATATTCTGTCTACCCAGAATGGGATTGTTATTATCTGAATAAAATTAACCTATATTGAGATAATTTTGACAATGATAAAAAAACTTCCATTACCCGTGGCGGTTATCGCCGCCTTTTTCCCGTTTACCTCTGCAATAGCCCAAGAGTTCACGCAGGAACAGATCGACGCCATTGTGGCGAAGGCCGTCGATAAAGCCCTCGCCGAGCGCCAGGCGAAAATCGACGCTGCCGCCGATAAAAAAGTGGATGTCATTACCAACCCGCAGACCACCGCGGCCTCGCCGGATATGGCGATCCCCTTCGGCCTCAAGTTCAGCGGCTACGCCCGCTACGGCGCGCAGTTCCAGACCGGCGATCAGAAGTTTGTCGGCGTGGATGGCTCCTATAACGGCGCCTCGGCGATCGGTCGTTTAGGCAACGAAGGCAACGGCGGTGAATTCCAGATAACCAAAGCCTTCAAAAGCAGTAAAGGCGCGATCTGGGATATCAACGTCATGTTTGACCACTGGAGCGATGAAGTTAACCTGAAAAAAGCCTACGTCGGCGTCACCAACGTGCTGGAATCTAACCCCAACGCTTATATCTGGGCCGGCCGCGACTTCCATCAGCGTCCGCAGCAGGGGATCAACGACTACTTCTGGATGAACCACGATGGCCAGGGCGCCGGGGTGAAAAACTTTGATATCGGCGGCGTGCAGTTTGACGTGGCGGGGGTGTCGCAGGTGGAGTCCTGTAGCCCGGAAGTGATGGCCGATGAGGCCAACCCGTCGCGCATCACCTGTACCGGCGGCTCCGGTACCGGCGATAACGGCCACTACGCCCTGACCACCAAAACCCACAACATCAAGGCCGGGCCGATCGACGTTGAGGTATACGCCAACTACGGCTTCGATTCGAAAGCGGTGGACAGCGACGAACGTCTCGACGCCTGGCAGGGCGGGCTGGTGCTGAGCCACACCAACGACAGCGGCGTCAATAAAGTGATCCTGCGCTACTCCGATAACTCGGATAACAGCGTCTACAACAAAACCGATGACCTGACCGCTATCTACGCCAGCTTTGAAGGTCTGCATAAATTTACCCGGCAGGCGCAGATCGAATATCTGCTGGCCTTCCACGACTATGACAACGGCAAGGACAACACCGACAACCGTAAAAACTACGGCGCCATCGTCCGCCCGATGTACTTCTGGAACGACGTTCACTCCACCTGGCTGGAAGCGGGCTACCAGCGCGTCGACTACGACCAGGGCGGCGATAACCACGGCTGGAAGCTGACGCTGTCGCAGAACATCGCCATCGGAATGGGGCCGGAGTTCCGCCCGATGCTGCGCTTCTACGTGACCGGCGGCCAGGTGGATAACAAGCGCACCGCGAAGGTCAACGGCACCAAAGATGAACAGCTGGATTCGCTGAATGTCGGCGGCATGTTTGAAGCGTGGTTCTAAAAGCTGACGGATTCACCAGGGGAAACAGGCTGGCGCGCGCCAGCCTGTCCGCTCGCTCAGCCCTCTCAATGCACCGTCAGGCGCAGGGCCAGGTCCTGCGGGTAGGGGTCAAAGTAGTTCTGCGCCTGTAGGTAACGATCCGGATATTCGGCCAGATAGTGCTTAAGCAGCGTTATCGGCGCAAGGATGGGCAGCAGCCCGGAGCGATAGTTAAGGATCACCTCCCGCAGCTCGCCGCGCTGGCGGCTGTTTAGCTGGTTACGAAAGTAGCCCTGAATATGCATCAGCACGTTGGTGTGGTTTTTACGCGAGGCGGGCTGCTTGAGGATCGCCATCAGTTTTTCGCGGTACACCGCAAAGAAAGCCTCCAGATCCTGCCACTCGTGGAGCGACGCAACGAACGGACCAATCTCGCGATACCCCGGCTGATGATGGGCCAGCAGCTGAAGTTTATAGCGACTATGAAAATCCAGCAGCGCACGACGCGTGAGGCCATTTTTGCGCAGGCTATTCAGCTCGTGCAGGGCGAAGACCCGCTCGACGAAGTTTTCACGCAGCGCAGGATCGTGCAGGCGACCATCCTCCTCAACCGGTAGCCAGGGGTATTTCTCCATCAGCGCGGCGGTAAACAATCCTGTGCCTTCTTTACGCCCGCGGTTGCCCTTTTCATCGTACAGCCGAACGCGCTCCATGCCGCAGCTGGGCGATTTGGCGCAGACGATAAATCCCGACAGTTCGCCCAGCGTGGAGAGATGGGCGTTGGCGAAATCGGCCATCTTCTCCGTCACGTCGTCGTGCGGGGCATGGCTAAAGCGCATGCGAAGCTCCCCCTCGGTCGTCTGCACCAGCCGCAGCGCCGGGCGCGGAACGGGCAGGCCGATAGCCATCTCCGGGCAGATGGGTTTAAACGCCACCCACTGCGCGAGCTCATCCATTACAAAGCCCATTCGCTTGTGCCCGCCGTCGAATCGCACGGCTGAACCGGTTAAACATCCGCTGATCCCAATGACAGGTTGCGTGTTCATGGCGTTGTCCTCTTTTAATGTACCGCTCGGGTGAAGAAAAGGGTCACCGTGGCGACGGTAATGCCGAATTTCTTCATCTCGGTTTTGTTGAACAGATGCGCATCGTCCTGCAGGAACATCCAGTCGTCGAAGTGCAGCAGCCAGGTGCTACCGCTGGCCGTCACGTTCATGCTGTAGCGCCAGTGAAAAGCGTTGCCCGCCGCCTGGCCGGTCGCCACCCCGGCGATGTCGCCCGCGGTGCCTTCATAACGGTCGGCGCCGATACGGCGAATGCGCCATACCCGCTGCTGCTTTTCGCCATCGTCATAGACAAAGCGCTCGTGAAGCGTCAACGTGTCGCCAACCACGTCGCCGTCAATCGCCACGTGGAAGCGGCGCAGCTGCTTGCCGTTGCGATCCTGAACCATCCCCCAAGCTTCCGTTTTGCCCTGAAAGTAGCGGAAAATGTCCAGTGCCGGCTGCTGCTGCCGATAGTCGGCGACTTCAGCGCTGCAGCCCGCCAGCGCCAGCATCAGCAGCGCGAGGCCAAGGGTCAGAATGCGTTTCATGGTGTACCTCCGATCAACTGCTGACGCAGTTCGGGATAGGTGGTGCCGGGATCGAGCCAGATAGCGAGAAAGCGCGTACTGAACGCTGCCGACTGGCGCGGCCCCAGCGCAGTAAACGTGGGCTGCGCGGCGCTGGCGCGATACCAGAACTGGCCCTCGCCGCCGCTCACCACGAACGCCAGCTGCGTGCCCGATGCGACGTCCGGCCAGAGTCCTCGCAGCATGCGCAGCCAGGCCTCGCTTTGCGGCTCCTGTTGCAGAATGCCCTGCGCCCGCCACTGGTCGCGGGTAGCCTCGACCAGCTCGTCGCGATCGATGCTGCGCTGATAGGTGATAATCAGCGCCCGATCCTGATGCGGGCCGTCATACCGGCCGTCCGGCGTGCGTAGCTGCGAGGTATAGACGGTGAAGGGCCCCCAACTGAGGGTCGCTTCGCCAACGCGGGGCCACTCCAGCCAGTCGGCTGCGTGAGCAACTGGAGAGAATGCCGCCAGCCACAGCAGTAATAAAGCCGTTCTCATTGCCGCCTCCCCATCACCATATGGAACACGAGCATCATTGCCAGCCAGCCGCAGGCCATCGCGCCGAAGACAGCCGCCGTCGGCGCCAGCAAAGTCATCGCTCCCAGATAGGCGCCGAGCAGGTATGCCGTCGGGCCGCCAAAGGCCGCCGCCAGGGCCAGCAGCCATCCTGGCAACGTCGCGGCACAGATCAGGCGGATCCAGACGACGGCGAACATCAGCCACAGCGCGGCCATCCACAGGGGCAGCAGGGTATCGCCGTTAAAATCGACCAGCCCCGATAGCGCCCAGATCGTATCCAGCCCGCAGCCCGCGGCGGCCAGCAGCAGCGCAGACGCACGGTATTCTGGCGGTAGCCGTAGCCAGCAGAGGATTGCCAGCGCCAGCCAGATGAACAGACCGCGCTCGCGAAACAGCACCACCAGCGTCCAGTAGAGGTCGAACGCGATGGCCGTCAGCAGGAGCGACGCCGGGCGATTCATACCCGCTCCGCGGTGAGCTGTACAACGCTGATGGTGCGGGCGTTAAACCCGGCTTCGCAGTAGCCGAAGTAGTAGAGCCACATGCGGCGGAAGCGGTCATCAAAGCCGAGCTTCTCAATGTCCTGCCAGGCGTGGGTAAAACGCTGGCGCCAGTGGGCCAGGGTGCGGGCGTAGTCCGGTCCCATATCAAACAGATCGCGCACCACAAAATCGGTATGCCGCGTCATCAGTTCGTTCATTACGGTGATGCTGGGCAGAAAGCCGCCGGGGAAGATGTAGCGCTGAATAAAATCGACGCTTTTGCTGTAATCGCGATAGCGCTGATCCTGGATGGTGATGGCCTGGATCGCCATTCTTCCCCCCGGACGCAGGCGCGCCTGGCAGGTGCGAAAGAAAGCCGGCAGATAGCGCTGTCCCACGGCTTCAATCATCTCCACCGACAGCAGCTTGTCATACTGGCCGGTGAGATCGCGGTAATCGCAGAGCAGCACCTCGACGCGATCCTCCAGCCCGGCGCGGGCAATTCGCGCTTTGGCCCACTGGAACTGTTCCTGTGACAGGGTGGTGGTGGTGACCCGGCAGCCGTAGTGGCGGGCGGCGTATTCGGCCATCGCTCCCCAGCCGGTGCCAATCTCCAGCAGACGATCGCCGGGCGTAAGCGCCAGGCGATCGCACAGGCGCGCCATTTTGGCCCGCTGAGCCTGGGTCAGATCCTGGCCGTCGTCGGTAAACAGCGCGCTGGAGTAGAGCAGTTCGTCGTCAAGAAAGTGGGCGTAAAAGTCGTTACCCAAATCGTAATGGGCGGCAATGTTCTCCCGCGCCTGCGCGCGCGAGTTGCGGCGCGTCCAGTGGCGTAGCCGCGCCACGGGTTTGCCGAGCAGGCGGAAGCCGCGCTCCAGTCGTCCCAGCACCTGGCCATTACGCGCCAGGATCTGCAGCAGCTGCGTCAACTGCTGGCTCTCCCAGTCGCCGTCCATCCACGCCTCCGCGGCAGCGAGGCTGCCGCCGGTCAATAAGCGCCAGTAGACGTCCGCGGAAAGCACCCGCGCCTCGGCGCGCAGCGCGGCGGCGGGGTCGCCAAAATGAAAGGTCTGCGCCCCTTCGCGCACGGTGAGCGAACCTTCGCGAATGCCGCTCAACAGACGAAAGAGCAACCAGCGCGCGATACGCACATTGCGCGGAATATCGGGTTCAAGCGCAAAGACGGGATCGGTCATGAGCGTTCACTCCTGCTGACAGGATGGTTATACAGCGGCACGCGCTTGAGCCACAGCCGCAGCGCCTGCCAGTAGATCGCGAGGACGGTTTTCAGCGTCATCAACGGAATGCGCAGCAGCAGCCCGCGCAGGCTGGCGCGCGTCAAAGGCACGCGGCTCAGGGCCAGCGTGGCGTCGAAGATTTTGGCGGTCTGATGGTTCTCAATATGCATGTGCAGCGTTTTACCCGGGCTGTTAAAGCGCCAGCAGTAGACCATGTCCATCGGGTTAAACGGGGAGACGTGAAACGCTTTCGCCAGCGGGCGCGCCCGTTGACCGTCTACCGCGTAGTAATGACGCTCATTCCACGGCGTGTTGCGTACTTCGGCCAGCACCCAGCGCAGGGCGCCGGCGCCGTCATAGCAGTAGTAAAAGTTGACCGGATTAAAATGAAAGCCCAGGTAGCGCAGCTGGGTCAGCAGCATGACGCGGCCCTCCGGGCGGCAGCCGGTCAGGCTTTCCAGGCGGTTCAGAACCTGCTGTTTTAACGGCGTGCCCAGCGGATAATCCGCATCGTAAAAGGCGGCGGCGGCAAACCGATTGCGGCGGATGCCGACGGCCGCGAGCGCATCCAGTTCGTCCAGGTCGAGCCAGGCCATAAAGATGCGATAGCGAAAGTGGTGCGCCTTCGGCTGGAGACGGCGGTGGCGTAATACGCCCTCATAGAGGCAGCTGTTCATTTCAGAAGTTCTCCGCCGCCGCGATGCCGTTGACCACATCGAGGGCGCTGCGCACGCCATCTTCATGAAAACCGTTATACCAGTACGCGCCGCAGAACCAGCTCCGCTGGCGGCCGTTAATCTCCTCGCGGCGCATCTGGGCGGACCAGCTTTGCGGATTAAACAGCGGATGTTCATAGACCATGCGCTTCCAGACGAAGCGCGGGTCCACCGGCGTTGGCGGATTGAGGGTGACGCAGAACAGTGGGGCGTCGGCGGGCAGGCCCTGAAGAATATTCATGTTATAGGTGACGCAGGCGCTGGCCTGATCCTGCTCGCTCAGGCGATAGTTCCAGCTGGCCCAGGCGCGCTTGCGCGTCGGCAGCCAGCGGGGATCGCTATGCAGGACCACTTCATTTTGCTGCCAGCCGATATCTCCCAGAATCTCGCGTTCGGCGGAGGTCGGGTCCGCCAGCATGGCCAGCGCCTGGGCCGAGTGGCAGGCGAAGATCGCCTGATCGAAATGCTGCTCCCCCGATGCCAGCTGGAGCGTGACGCCCTCCTGGCGACGGATAACGTTTTGCACCGGCGCATTGAGGCGAAGGCGCAGGCGATCGCCACGCTGAGCCAGCAGGGCGCGCACGTATTCGCGCGAGCCGCCGGGCACCACGTACCATTGCGGACGCTGGCGGATATCGAGCAGGCCGTGGTTTTCAAAAAAGCGCAGAAACAGCGCCAGCGGGAAGCGGCGCATCTCCTGCAGCGATGAAGACCAGATAGCGGCGCCCATCGGCAGAATGTAATGGCGAGCGAAAAAGGGGCTAAAGCGGTGCCGCTCAAGGAAGGTCTGTAGCGTGGCGCCCGGGTCGAACGCCCCCGCCAGAGCCTGTTTCGCCTGACGATTAAAGCGGACGATCTCCGTCAGCAATCCCCAGAAGGCCGGCTTTACCAGGTTGCGCCGCTGGGCGAAAAGCGAGCTCAGGCTGTGGCCGTTATACTCCAGCCCGCTCTGCGGGTTGTGTACCGAGAAGCTCATTTGCGTTTTTTGACCGCTGAGTCCCAGCTCGCTGAGCAGCTCCATAAAGCGCGGATAGGTGCGATCGTTGTAAACGATGAACCCGGTATCGATGGCCCATGTGCCCTGCGGCGTGGCGATATCCACCGTGGCGGTGTGTCCCCCCGGCGTGGATGCCGCTTCGAACAGGGTGACCTGGTGTTGTCCGGCAAGGCGCCAGGCGCAGGTCAGACCGGCAATGCCGCTGCCAATAATCGCGATATTCATGAGCGTACCATCCTGCGCAACAGTAGGCGTTGCAGACCTTCGGGAAGCCCTGCCAGCAGGCGCAGGAGCATGCCAAAGCCTGTCGGGAAGACGATATGATTTTTACCTTTCGCCAGACCGCGGCGAATCGCCTTTACCGCGTGCTCCACGCTCACCTGGCCGGGCATGGAAAAATCGTTTTTGCGCGTCAGCGGGGTATCGACGAATCCCGGCGAGACCACCGTGATGGCAATGCCTTTCGGCTCCCAGTCCAGGCGCAGGCTGTTGGCAAACCAGGTTAACGCCGCTTTGGAGGCGCCATACGCCTCGGCGCGAGGAAAGGGCAGCCAGTGCGCCATTGAACTTACCAGCACCACGCGATTGCCGACAGACAGCTGCGGCTGAAGCGCCTCCAGGCAGTTCACCGGCCCGAGAAAGTTGGTGGCGATCGTTCGTTCCACCAGCGCGGCATCTACCGTTCCGTGGTCGAGGTATTCGCAGGTCCCGGCGCAGAGAATGATCAGATCGGCCCGGCACTCCGCGAGCGCCTGGCGACAGGCCTCCCTGTCCGTCATATCAAATGAGCGGAGGCTGATGTTGGGGCTGTGCCGCTGTAGCGCTGCCAGACGCGACGGATCGCGACCGCAGGCGATGACGGGGTGGCCGTCCGCGGCGAAGGATTTGGCGAGTCCGGCGCCAATCCCGGAGCTGGCGCCGGTGATAAGCACCGTCATCATGTCCGCACCCTCCGCTTGACGCCGCGTACCGCCCAGCCCAGCAGGGGAAGATGTTCGTACAGCATCTCCCCGGCGTCGTAGTAGTCGCGCTGGTGAATAATCCGCTCCTCTTCAACCGTAACCATCGAGCAGCCCGCAAGTTCTAACGCCTTCCCGCCGTCCAGGCGCGGATGCGACCAGTGCATGGTCCAGGCGACGGCAAACCGCTGAGCGTTGCAGACCGGCGTATCGATGTCGAAACGGCACCGCGCCACGTTGGCTAACAGATGGGAAAAATACCCCTGGATCGCGGACAGCCCCCGATGCTGGCCAAACGGATCGATCAGTACGGCATTCGCATGATAGAGCGCGGCCAGCGCCGAGGGCGGCTGGGTATCCAGCATGGCGTAGTACTCAGTAAAACGACTGAGAACGGAGGGCGAAGGACTCATGGCTCACATCCCGAGTGAATCAACATAGCGTATTTAAAACTTACACAATTAATAATATTTGTCCAAGTTTTGGTTGGAATATTTTTTATTTTTATTAAAAATCAGATGGTTATTTTTATCTTTGCAGCGCAGGTTTTGAGGCTTTAGCGAGAGGCGAAAGGGTATGTCCGCCGCGCCTTACGCGGACAGGGGGGCGCATTTTACGTACAGAGGATCGGTTTACGGGGGATATGACGAAGGACGTGTTAGCCGCGGTGCACTAAATTACAGCGCGACAATCTCCAGAGAGACCACCTGCTGCTGCCAGCGTTCGACCTGCTTCTGGCGAGCAGGAGAGAGTTTACCGGTCGTCACCAGCAGCCATTTGCGCTCCGGCAGGATCTCCGGCGCCAGGGTTGCGGGGGGCGCCGGAAGGACGTCGATGCGGTGGCCCTGTCCGGTGCGTTTGAGCGCTTCAAGCCAGATTTCGCAGGCGTCTGTTAGGTGCCAGCCGGTGATCAAATAGTTATCGCCGGGCGCCTTTTTGTCCCCTTCGAGGCAGAAGGAGGTGTAGGCGATGATGATACCGTCGAGGATTTCGCGCAGCGTCATAATTGCCGGTACATTGGCGGAGACCTGGCTGCGCAGCGGGCGCAGCACCTCGGTGACCACCTCGGGGCGAGGGGATTCGCGCCCGGCGTCGTAAATCAGCTGGCGCAGGGATTCGATTTTCCCCTCTTTCAGGCGCTGGAGCATGTTCTCCTGCAAGGTGAGCCAGTTATTCGTCCGCCGCGCGCCGGGACGCGCCAGCAGGGGTTTCACCTGGCTGACGGGAACCCCTTTTTTGACCCAGTCGAGAATTTTAAGCGCCTGCTGGATATCGTCATCGTTGTACAGGCGATGGCCGCCATCGGTGCGCTGTGGCTTAAGGAGGCCGTAGCGACGCTGCCAGGCGCGGAGCGTCGTCGCGTTAATGCCGCAAAGCTGCGCAAATTCACCGATGGAGTAGGTCATAAGGGACACCTGATAATCAACAATACTCTCAATATACTACGAATAGCGGCGGGTTGAGTGCATTCCCGCGCTTTTGCAAGCCGTTAGCCTCGCCAAAACTTAGTGAAAAGAAAAAGGAGAGAACACATAAATCGCCGCCATCCCTGCGAGACTGGCGATCGCGCTGATGATGAACCAGGTCCTGAACGGCTGCTTTTGCGTTTTGTGGCGGAACAGCTGCTGACCCGCTATTGCGCCAGCCCAGCCGCCCACGAACCCAAACACCAGCAACGTGGACTCCGGTACCCTGTGCCAGGCCCTGCGCGCCGCCATTTTATCCACGCCGTAAATCGCTAGCGTCAGGACGTTGACCAGCAGGAGCCAAATAGCAAAGGGCCAGGACGTAAAAATGCTGCCGATCGCCGCAGCGATCAGGAGCAAATAACAACACCGATTGAGATTCATATTTTTAGCCGCAGTTTTTCAGCGCGTATTGAAACCGCATTATACGCACGACCCGCGGCGAGAAAAACCCGCGGCCTTAGCCTACTTCCTCGCCTGGCGGCCGGTGAGCGCCGTTATTCCGACCGCGGCAAGCAGCAATATTCCACTTAATCCAAAAGCGCTTTGCCACCCCATGCGGTCAAATACCACGCCTCCTGCCGTCGAACCCAGCGCAATCGACAGCTGAATCACGGCGACCATCAATCCGCCACCCGCTTCCGCGTCGTCGGGCAGCGTCCGCGCTATCCACGTCCACCAGCCGGTTGGCGCCGCCGTCGCCAGCATTCCCCACAGGCTTAACAGAATGGCTACGGCCCAGGCGTGGTGTCCTGCCAGCAGCAACGTTCCGGCAATCGCGGCCATCAGTAAGGGGAGGGTGATTAAGGTCTGATAAAATCGGGCAGTGAGGAGTGGTGAAACGCCCAGGGTGCCGATAAAACCCGCGATGCCTATCGCGAGCAAAATCAGGGACAGGCCAGAGGCGCTGACGCCGGTTACCGTTTCCAGAAACGGCCGCACGTAGGTAAAGAGGGTAAACTGCCCCATAAAGAAGAGTCCGCAGGCCAGCAGGCCGATAGCGATGATGGGCGTTCTGAACAGGCGAAGCGCGGAGCCGCGCGGCCGGCTCGCGTTATCGCTTGCCATCGCGGGCAGGCTGACGCACTGCCAGATGAAGGCGGCTATCGCCAGCGGCGCCAGGCATAAAAAGGCACCGCGCCAGCCGACGGTTGACCCCAGGTAGCTGCCCAGCGGCGCCGCCACGACGGTCGCCAGCGCGTTACCGCCGTTGAAAATCGCCAGCGCGCGGGGAACCTGGCGCTGCGGCACCAGCCTGATGGCGGTGGCCGCCGACATCGACCAGAATCCACCGATGACGATACCAATCAGGGCCCTTCCCGCCATATAAACCGCATAGCTGGACGCCAGCGCGACAATCAAACCCGACGCCGCCATCAGAACCGTCAGCCCCAGCAGGAGATATTTACGATTCAGGCTCCCGGCAAGGTTGGCGATAGTCAGGCTGGTCATGACCGCCAGGGCGCCGGAAATCGCAATGCCCTGGCCTGCCAGCCCCTCGGTGACGTTTAAATCTCTGGCAATCGGCGTCAGCAGGCTGACCGGCATAAATTCGGAAGCGATGAGGACAAAAACGCACAGCGTCATGGCAAATACGCCGCCCCAGTGGGCGTGCGCTGGCGTGGGGGGGGTAGTACGGCTCAGTGTGGACATGATCTGCATCCCGGAATATTTTCCCGGCCCGCTTCAGGCGCGGCCGGATCAGACGCTATTGATGAAAACGTGGATAAAGGTAAAGCGCGGGCGATGGAACGCCGCCCGCGAATATCGGACGGCTTTCGGTCGTTATCTCAGGCTGGTTTTGAAAAACTGTTCAAATTTGGCAAACGGAATTTTACCGGCCGCATTGTCATAGAGATCGACATGGTTCGCGCCGGGGACGATTATCAGCTCTTTCTCTTTGCTGCCGATGGCCTTAAAGGCGTCTTCGGCAAAATAGCGGGAATGCGCTTTTTCGCCTGTCACGATCAGCGTCGGGATGGTGACTTCATTGGCATAGCTCAGCAGCGGCATATTCATAAACGACAGCGGCATGGTCGCATTCCACGCGCCGGTTGAGTTGACGGAGCGGGCGTGGAAACCGCGCGGCATCCGGTAATAGTCAAAAAACTCTTTCAAAACCGTGTTCGGGTTGGCGGGTAAGGTTTCTGGCAAGATACGATCGCCCGCGCTGGCGTTGCCTTTCTCATCGACGTAAATATCATGTCCGCCCGGCGCGTAGGCGCCGTTTTCCGCATCCTTCCAGCGCTGTTCGTTGAGGTAGCGCAATACGGCGCGGCGATCGGCGGTGGTATAGCGATCTTTACCGTCGCCAACGCCATGGCCCATCGCGCGGCTCATGTCGTACATGACGCTGGTGGCCACCGCTTTCACGCGGGTATCCATCGCGGCGTCGTTTAGCGCCATGCCGCCCCAGCCGCAAATGCCGAGCAGCCCGATACGGTTGCGGTCCACCTCGCTTTGCAGACCTAAGAAATCGACCGCCGCGCTGAAATCTTCGGTGTTGATATCCGCAGAGGCAACGTTACGCGGATAGCCGCCGCTTTCGCCCGTATAAGAAGGATCGAAGGCCAGGGTGACAAAACCCTGTTCCGCCAGGGTCTGCGCATAGAGACCGCTGGACTGCTCTTTCACCGCGCCGAAGGGACCGCTGACTGCGATCGCCGCCAGCTTACGCTCGCCGCGATCTTTTGGAATGTAGAGATCGCCGACCAGGGTGATTCCGTAGCGGTTCGGGAAGCTCACCTTACGGTGATCGACTTTCGCGCTTTCCGCGAAGGTTTTGTCCCATTTTTCGACCATCGAAACGGGCGCGTTTGGATGAATGGTATCGGCATAGCTCATGGTAGTGACTCCACTGAATGATGCGCATAGCAGCATGGCAGGCATGGCGGCCGTCAGTTTTCTGGCGAATGCTTTCATCAATATTTCCCCTAAAACAGGTTCCAGGTACAGGTTGCATACGGGCAACGCTGCGGTGTTTTGTTGCCATGCGCCGATTATAGTTAGCAGTAATGGTGCTGATTAGAGGGTGAATAATGCTAAGATTGATATCATATTGTTATGAATGGCGAGAAGGAAACGATGGCGAAACGGGAAAACTATAACGATCTGTACCTGTTTATGCTGGTGGTGCGGGAGGGCAGTTTTACCGCCGCGGCGCAGCGGCTTGGACTGGCGCAATCCGGCGTCAGCCGTTCCGTTCGTGAACTGGAAGAGCGGCTGGGCGTGCAGCTTCTGGTGCGTACCACCCGCAAACTTTCGCTCACCCAGGCGGGCGAGCAGCTCTATCGAACCGTCGAATCCGGCTTTGATGCGTTAGACTCGGGGCTATCCACGCTGGCGTATTATCGCCATACCCCGTCCGGTACCGTCCGTATCAATGCCAGCCAGCACGCCATTGATAAAGTGCTGCTGCCGAAGCTGGCGGTCTTTAAACAACGCTATCCTGATATCCGCCTGGAACTGATCAGCGAAAGCCGGTTTGTCGATATTATCGCGGAGCGGTTTGATGCCGGGGTGCGTCTGGGGCCGGAAGTCGGCGGCGGCATGGTGGCGGTGCGCATTTCGCCCGATATGGAGATGGTTGTTGTCGGCACGCCCGAGCATTTTCGCCGCTACGGCTTTCCGCAAACGCCCGCGGATTTAGTGATTCATCCCTGCATTGCCTATCAGTTTGGCGACGGCAGCCTGTACGCCTGGGAGCTCGATCAGGACGGTAAAAAAATCACCCACCGTCCGCAGGGGCAGTGGGCCTTTGCTGATAGCTATATGGAGGCAAAAGCCGCCAGGTTGGGTCTGGGTCTGGCTTATGTCCCGCAGGAGCTGGTCGCCGACGACTTAGAGCGAGGCGCGCTTATCAGAGTTTTGCAACGCTACAGCCAGCGGCTGGAAGGCTCTTTTCTCTATTATCCCCATCGCAACGTGTCGCCCGCGCTGCGGGCGGTGATTGATACCCTGAGAATTTAAGCCGTCAATCCTGAGGGGCCTAACCTTCTCCGGGGGCACCTTCTGGTTGATGACAGGCGCTACCGTTACTGTTTAACGTCGCATCGCGCCTTTTGTAATAAGCTCTCTAGCCACTCGGTAAACGCCCGCACTTTGCGTGAGAGATGGCGGTGTGGGTACAAGAGTGACAGTTTGCGATCGGGGGAGGGATTGTCGGGTAAGACTTCCACCAAAAGGCCGCGGTCGAGATAAGGCTGTAAAAAAAGGTTCATCCCCTGGACTAATCCCAGCCCCGCCAGGCCTGCCGATAAATAGGTTTCAGAGTTATCGATGACCAGCTTACCGGGAAGCGTCATTTCGGCGATACCTTCTGGCGTCGCAAAGGTCCACGGCATAATTTGCCGGCTGCTGCTGTTCACCCAGTTGATAGCCTGATGATCCTGCAAATCCTCCAGCGTTTGCGGCGCGCCGTGGCTTGCAATATAGGCCGGGCTGGCGCAGGTCGTCATTTTGATGCTGCCCAACTTGCGGGCGATATAGTCCCCGTCGTCCAGTTCTCCCACCCGCAGCAGGCAGTCAAGCCCATCGCGCAGCATATCCTGACGACGGTCTGAGCTACTGAGGATGATTTCGACGCCAGGATGCTGACGATAAAAATCAGGCAGATGGGGAACGACCAATAACGTCGCAAAAGCGACAGGCATGTCGACTCGCAGCTGGCCGTGCAATACCCGGTCTGTACTAAACGATTCCAGCAACGCATCCGCCTGGGAGAGCAAAGGTTTGCTCTGACGGTAAAACGCTTCCCCGTCAGGCGTCAGGTTAATACGACGCGTTGTTCGCTGCAGCAAACGCGTGCCGCAGTGCTGCTCAAGCAGCTGCAAGGCTTTCGTAACGGCGGGACGATGAATCTGCAGGTGCTCCGCCGCCTGAGTAAAACTGCCCGCCTCGACAATTTCAATAAAAATGCGAATCGATTCAAAGAGATTTATTTGCATAGCTGGCTTCTTTTGCCCACATCGGGAGATTTTATTGTTACTGATTTTATAATAGTGATGAACTTTTTTGGCTATTTTTCTAAATAATGTAACGGCCTACACTCCTTCCACGAAGAAAATGAACTGCGCCATAGCGCTATTGTGAAGGATATTGCACCATGAAAAATAACCGTATCTGTCAGATCCTGAATATAGAAAAACCGGTGATTCAGGGGCCGCTATCGTGGCTGACCGATGCCCGTTTAGTCGCCGCCGTCAGCAATGCCGGCGGGCTTGGCGTGCTGGGGCCCAATGCCGGTTTAACCGCTGAGACCGCGGTTTCCACGCCGGAAGAAACCGCTGAAAAAATGCGCGAAGAGATCCGCAAAACCAAACGGCTGACCGAAAAGCCTTTCGGCGTGAACCTGATCCCAACGCCTGAAAATGATATCTGGACCCCGCCTATTCTGCAGGTGATAAAAGAAGAGGGCGTCAGGGCCGTGGTGTATACCGGTTACGGCGAAGGGGCGCTCATACCGGCGCTGTTCAACGAATTAAAAGAGGCGGGTATTGCTGTTATTTACCGTGATATCAATCCGACGCCTGAAAATACCCGCCTTGCTGAAGCCGCTGGCGCCGATATCATCGTCGCGACCGGCTTTGATGAAGGAGGGACATTGCCGGGCACCGCGCTGGGAACCTTTTCAATTGTGCCGCTGATTGCCGATGCGGTGAAGCGCATTCCGGTGATGGCCGCGGGCGGTATTACCGACCATCGTACCGCCAGAGCAGCGCACGCGCTCGGCGCGGAAGGGATATTTGCCGGTTCGGTTTTTATCGCGACGGAAGAAAGCAGAGTGCCAGCCTCGGTCAAAAATAGAATTATTGCCGCCAATGGCCTTGATTTGCGGCTTTTCCGCACGCTGCCGCATTACTATCGCTCGCTGCCGGGCAGGCTGGCCGAAAAACTGGTGTCGATGGATAAAGCCGGCGCCAGCCGCGAGGCGCTCGGCGAAGCCATGGGGGGATTACGCGGTTTGCGTATCGGCATGCTGGAAGGCAACGCTGATGAAGGCTATATCTCGCTCGGCACGGGGATCGGCAACATCCACAGCGTCAAAAGCGTAGCAGAAGTGGTCGATGCCTTAACCGTGGACTGAGAGCGGGGCAAAAGAGCCTCGCTCGCACTTAATACTATGAGGATGGCTTTCGCGCTGATGATAGCCATTCTCATCGCAATGATGTCCTGTGAAAGAAAATGGGTTAAATAACGCTTCTAAGCCAGGATTCAATATCCTGGGTTGGAATATTATTTTGTACATTCCAGGTTTCACTCATCGGCCACCACATCCCATCTCCGCGTGCGAAGGCGACGCGATAGCGAAGCATCCGATCGTCCGGCTTCATACGCAGCTGTTCCAGTAGCGTGGGCAGGGTAAATACCTGCCGGGTAAAGGTTCGCTTTGTTACGCGCTCAACGGTGTCCGCCAGTTTTCCATAAGAGGTCGTTTCTCCGGCGACAAAGACCACTTCATTGATTAATCGGGGTTCAAACAAATAAATGGCGGTGGTCAGGCGGCCAATATCCGCAGGTGACGTCACGGTGATTTGCGTATCCCATCCCCCGAGCGCATTGAGGGTATTTTGGGATAAATTGACCACATCGAACGCCGGCTCGAAAAGAAAACTGGTAAACATGCCGGTTGAAATAATCACCCATTCCGTGGCGGTCTGAGCGCGTAATAACGTTCTGACGTCATACTGCTCGTCCCACACGGGTTGGCCGCTACCTTTTCCGACTGCATCGTAATTCACCCCAAACTGCCAGGGAAAATAGCGTTTCACCCTGGCCTCCAGCGCCGCCTGGGTAATTTTTATCTGCGTACCCGCTCCAGCGACAAATCCCATACAGTTGATGATGGTAGCAAAATTCGCAAAGAGGTCTTTTAGCGAGGCTGGCGTACTGGATGCAACGTCGACGGCGATAAATTCCGCCCCCCTGTCGGCCAGTTTTTGATGAGCCGCGGAGCGCAGTTTTCCCCGCGCATCCCACGAGCCGGGCGACACGATAACGCTGACAGCGCCATTCCGTTGAATGACCGCCGGCACCAGCGAGTCGAGCACGGCGGTCCCGAGTTGTCCCGCTCCCAGCACCAATACTTTTTCATCAGTAGCGACATTATGCTCTTCCATTTTGACTCCTTATTCATTTAATCACGGTATTACGAGCTTTGGAGGAAGCTTAGGCCGACGAGCCTGATTCGATAAGTACGCGGGGATAAGTTAGACTGTTCGTAGAAATGGAATAATCACGAGATGCCTTACGGGGAAAGATGGATAAGCTGGAATCAATGCAGATCTATATGTGTGTGGTGGATACGCATAGTTTCGCCAGAGCGGCGGAGGCGCTTGGGCTGCCGCGCTCTACGGTGTCGCGGGTGATTAAGACGCTTGAAGCATACCTGGGGATTCAGCTTTTACAGCGTACGACCCGCAAGCTTAGCGTTACGCCTGACGGCCGCCACTATTATGCCGAGTGCAAAAGGCTTCTGGCTGAGATCGCCACGCTGGAGTCCTCTTTCCCCGGGCGGTCCGCGCAGCCCAGAGGCCGTTTCAAAGTCGGCATGCCGCAGTCCCTTGCGCGGCAGAGTATTATCCCCAGGCTCCCGGCCTTTCTGCAGCAGCATCCTGGTCTGGAGCTGATACTTTGCTCAAGCGATAGCGTGGAGGACATCATTCAGGAAGGGTATGACTGCGCGATCCGCGCGGGCAGGATCGACGATTCAACGACCCTGGTTGCCCGGCCGCTCGCCAACTTTTCATGGCGGGTTCTGGCCTCTCCGGCCTATATTGCCGCTTATGGTCAGCCGGAAACGCTCGATGATCTGGAAAGGCATCGCGCTGTTGGCTATCTGGATCACCGCACCGGCAGAACCATCGAGTGGTTTTTCACGCTTGCTGAGGAGGATTACGCGATCCGCATGAAAGAGACCCTGGTCGTCGATGATACGGACGCCTACATACAGGCCGCAATACAAGGACTTGGGTTAATCCGCGTCGCCAGCTATCTGGCCAGGCCGTACCTGCGCAGCGGCGAGCTGGTTGCCTGTCTGGATAACGTCTCTTGTGCTTTACCGCTTTCGCTGGTTTATCCGCAAAATAGGTACCTTCCTCCTGCGGTTCGCGCGTTTTATGCCTGGAGCAAAGTGGTTTTGCAGCAGGCGGCCGAGGAGGCCTAATTTCGCGGCATGGCTTTTTTATCTGCGCCCAGCCGGCGAGGGCCGCGGAAACGTCTTTATGCTATGACCATCCGTTCGCGGTAGCGCTGAAAATAAAGCTTGCTATCGATCGTCATCTATGTGATTAATAGCAGGTCGATTTACTACACAGATCCAGTAATAAACGGTTTAGTGAAGCAGTTCTCATCTCAAGCGTTATCCATAGATAATCCTTCTTTAGACTCTCCCTATCGTGATTAATTAAGCTCTGTGAAGCGAATAATTTTAAAGTTTTTTGAACCTGCGACAACGATGACGGTCTAAACCCGAGTAGACAGGTTCACAAACCGGCAAACGGCGATAGAGAAGGGGTAGGCCCGGAATCTTCCGTTTAGCGTGCAAAAGTGCATAAGAGATAGCGTTATCCCAATAGCACAAGATTATTTTATTGAAATCTACCGAACATTACGTGCCCTAGGGCAAACTAAGAAATGAACAACATTAAAAAATCGCTGGTGCAGTAATAGAATTCAGTCTGAAGTGCGCTTCAGAGGTATCTATAAGCAGTAATGACAATGATGTCATTGTTATTCTCAACCATTCAGAGCAGCGTTTTCACGCTGTTACAGAAAAGCCGGGAAGGCGTTTTCTGTGAAATATGGCTAAATGTCCCTGCGGTAGAGAATGTTGTAGCAAAAAGAGGCTAACATCATGATTGACCACATTCATTTCAGATGCCCATGCTGTCATGGGTCGCAGTACAGAACATCCACCTACGATGTTTCTGAAAAAAATCCGTTTGGCGCGAAATGCATTTTTTGTAAATCCGCGATGATTACATTCGATAATATCGCAGCGCATATTTCCAGAAACTCAGCATCCCTTGAGTTACGGAAGTAAGATCGGGCCCTCGAAAAGGGCCTTTGATATCTGAATCGTAAGCGTTATTACCATTTCGATCGGGCTGCCTGCGGGCAGCTTTTTAGTTTGTTTAAATTTAAATCAGGCCGGACTTTTCTTGTCTTTGCAGATGTGAGTAAATGCGTAGTCACGCAATTCTTACGGAAATCTTGTTGCGTTCTATAATTTTTAAACCAGAACTAATCAGGTATTTCTATGCATATCCTACCGCCCGTCCGCCCGGAAGAGAGTATCCAGCGTTTAACGGCGCTCCTGACGCCAATAGCCGAAAAAATGATCGTCGTGCCGCGAAAACGTATGACCTGGACGCATAAAAATCAACCGCAGCTGTACCTTTTCCTCAACGGAGAGCTTTCTATCCTCAGAGCCTCGGACGGTCTGCTGATTGTCACGGTTTACCACCCGCATCTGTTTGGTATTGCCGAGATGATCCAGCCGGTACGCGGCCATCAGCTGCGGGCGGAAACCGAGTCGACAATACTGCGCGTTGATGCGCAAAAGGCGATGGAAACCTTTCGCCAGCATGGCGTCTGGGAAGATGTCGCCTCATTGTTGTCGTACCACACGGCTTATCTTTTCTATCGTGATGCATTAGTCGTCCAGCAGCGGACCTACGCCGTTATTCGCAACCATTTGCAGGAGATGGGGCAGCTTCCCGAAGAGACGCGGATGCGCATATCTATTCTGGATTATATTCAGGAGCGTACCCACTTATCACGTAGCAGTGTATTAAACGTATTATCGGCGTTAAAAAGTGGTAACTATATTACGTTTAAACGCGGGGGGTATTTGATTGGCGTGAATAAATTACCCGAGCGGTTTTAAGTCTGGCGGGTTGTCCAAAATTAAATAAGAAAACGATTATCAGCGCGGCGTTAATATTTTATTGTAGGCCCACTTAATTTTTGACGATGACATTTATTCGACAACGGGTCGACAACGAGATGATTATGAAAAAGACGCTTATTACGTTAATTATTGCTCATGCTTTTACGGCGACGGCCGCTTTTGCTGCTGCGGAGACAGGAACCTGGTACGCGGGATCTAAATTTGGCTGGTCGCACTACGGCGATTCCAGCACCGATCGGCAAGTCGATGTCGACCGCGATAACGTCGGCGGCGGTGTGTTTACCGGCTATCAGATTAACCCCTGGCTGGCGGTTGAAGGTGGCTATGACTATTTAGGCAATATGGGCATTAATGGTCGCCATGGCGCATCCGGTTCGCAAATGAAAAGTCAGGGGCTACAGCTTTCGTTGAAGGCCAGCTATAGCCTGACCAGCGACTGGGATCTTTACGGCCGGGCAGGGCTGATGGGCTATCGCGCGGAATCCGATGTGAATGGAAAAAATCGATTTGATACCGGCGTGCGCCCGGTACTGGCTTTCGGTACCGAATATGCCTTTAATGACAGATGGTCGGGACGTCTGGAGTACCAGTGGGTCAACAATGTGGGTAACGAAAATCAAATTGGCGTGAGCAGCGACGTTAGCTCCATGATGGCGGGCATCAGTTACCGTTTTGGGCAATAAAAGCATCGTCCCGGAAGGAGCCTCCTTTGAATAAAAGTGGCTCTTTATCTGCTGGTAGTAGACCTATGGTCATAATGACAGTATATAATGGGTCGTCATGGCACCTGAGAAAAATGTGATCGCGATCAATGTTGATAATCGCCAATGCCCTTAAATATGACACAGGGAAAATAAATGTAATAAATTAATGGTGATTTTTATGGCGATTAAGGATTTCTTTATACAAACAACACCCGCCCGACGTCGTTATGGCGTAGCGCTATTTGTCGGGGTGATTGCCGGAATTATGTCGGCGTTTGTTAAATGGGGGGCTGAAGTTCCATTACCGCCGCGTACTTTCTCCGGCGGCAGAGATGAGTTTAACCCGCCTTATCTTTTCTTACGCGACTATCTGGGAATTGACCCAACGCATACGGTATATACTTTCTCCGAACACATCATCAATCCGGTGATGGTCACACATATTATATTCTCGCTGGTGTTTGCCGTTGGCTATTGTGTCGTCGCGGAAGTCTTTCCGAAAGTGAAATTATGGCAGGGAGCATGGGCGGGGATTGTCGCCACTATCGCCGTTCACTGGATCTCATTTCCGCTACTGGGGCTGACGCCTTCTTTATTGAATATTCCTGCCGATGAGTATATTTCGGAATTGCTGGGGCATATTTTTTGGTTCTGGGCCATTGAGATGATTCGTCGCGATCTTCGTAACCGCATTACCCATGAACCTGACGCCGAAGTACCTCTTGACGCGCCGTTCAGATAATTCATCTCCAAAGAACCCGTGCTGTCGCGGGTTCTTTTGGCCGGGCAGCAAAGAGATTACAGCAGCGTATTCAGGGCGAAGTTAAGGATCTTCTCACCATCAAATGAGGCATAGGGCAAGCTTTCAATAACGGCAATGTTTTGTGGTGCATGCGTTGCGCGAGTGAATTGCTCGACCTTATACTGGATATGCGGGGCAACCAGCACGGCATCATAAGCCGGAGCGACGCTAAAGAAGTTTTCAACCCCAACGGCGCTGATTAATAAATCCAGTTGCCGATCGTCAGCAATTTTTTGCATTCTACGAGCAATAATCCCTGCCGTTTCGCCAAACAAACAGCATATTAATAGTTTTTTCACGGTTTAACCCTCGGTAAGATACCGCAGCTACATTATTCCTCCCTCGGCAACGAAAATGCGCGATGTATCAATATTCCAGGTTAATTTATACGGATATTTTTATTCTGCTGGCGAGCATCACAGGCGCTAAAAACGAATGCCCCTGTGATGCTGTGAATGGCGGGGATAACGCTCAGGCTACTTTTTTTTACGTGAAATCAGGAAGCGATCGCCGGCTCGCGTAAGCTTCGCTCCATTCGTACAGTACTCGATAGCAAAATTAAAAAATTCATCAGAGTCGAGCTCGAAATCCAGTTCGAGTTTAATGGCGTCGCCGGACTGCAGAAGCTGCTTTGCCTGTTCCAGATTGCTGGCTTTAACTGTTCCCATCTCTTCACCTCGTTTTAGCGCTGGTGGCGTCCGGGCTTATCCTACAGGCTTTGTTTTACGATCGCGTGACACGGCTTTTTTGCGCTTTCTGCCGATCGCCCATCGTTACCATCGCTATGCGAATAAGCTGATAGCGATGGTATGGCGTACAATATCAGTCGACGTTATTGAAGTAGTCCCGCGCCGCCGCCTCAACGTTCTTTGCCTCAATGCCGGTTTTCTCGGTGATTGAGGCAATAAACGGCTTGAACTTCTCCGTCATCACGTGCCCTCCGTCCCAATGAGCGACATAAAAGCGGCACTGATAGCGATAAAAGTGGAGAGTTTTGTCTCCTAACGTGTAATACATATGAATCTCCGGTTCAGTATGTCGGGTGGACCACAACAGGCTATAAGCAAAGTACGCATCAACGGATTCTATCCTCCTCCCAATTAGCGGAAATTTCCAGCATGCAGTACAAAACCATCTGTAATACGTACGGGGAAGGCGCCCTATGCAAACCCGGATGCAAAATTCAGCGCAACTTCAACGTCTTCGCATCAATCTCTGACGGGCGACTTGAAAAACTCGGATGAACTATTGATACTGTATATAAATACAGTATTATCACGGGTGAATCTAATATGATGTTTTATCAACCGGTTGAATGGCGAAAGATCGTGTCGATTCCGCTGTTTAGCGACCTTGTTCCCTGCGGCTTTCCCAGCCCCGCGCAGGATTACATTGAGAAGGGGATCGATCTCAATGAGCTTTGTATCAGCCATCCCGCGGCGACCTATTTTGTCATGGCGACGGGCACGTCAATGGTTGATGCCGGCATTTATGAAGGCACGCTGCTGGTGGTGGACCGCGGCCTGAAAGCGAAGCATGGTGATATCATCATCGCCTCCGTCGGCGGCGAGTACACGGTTAAACGCCTCTGTACGCACCCCATCATGCAACTCTTGCCGATGAATCCGGATTTTCCACCCATTGTGCTGCACAACGACGGTGAGGCGCTGGAGATTTTTGGTGTCGTTACTTTCAGTATCAACAGGCTCCGCTGATGTTTGCCCTGGTCGATGTGAATTCATTTTATGCCAGCTGTGAAACGGCCTTTCGCCCTGATTTACGCGGGCGTCCGGTGGTGGTGTTGAGCAACAACGATGGCTGCGTCATCGCCAGGAATCACGAGGCTAAACGGCTGGAGATTCCAATGGGCGCACCCTATTTCAAAGTGAAATCACAGTTTGAGCGCCATCAGGTGGCGGTGTTTAGCAGCAACTATGCCCTATATGGCGATATGTCCCGTCGGGTCATGACAATTCTCGAAGAGCTGGCCCCCGCGGTTTATCAATATTCTATTGATGAAGCGTTCGTGAATTTGACCGGGATCCATCGTTCTGAGGAGCTTGAGTCATTTGGTCGCCATGTGCGTAGTACATTACTCCAGTGTACCGGCCTGACGGTGGGGGTGGGGATCGGGCCGACGAAAACGCTGGCTAAACTGGCTAATTATGCGGCCAAAAGGTGGCCAAAATTCGAGGGCGTGGTCGATCTCTCCTCACCGGTCAGGCAGAAAAAGCTGCTGGAGAAGGTGGTCGTCGGCGAGGTCTGGGGAGTAGGGCGCCGCATCGCGAAAAAGCTCAATGAGATGGGGATCAACACGGCGCTTCAGCTGGCCGAGACGCCCGCTTCGCTTATCAGAAAACATTTCAGCGTCGTGATGGAGCGCACCGTGCGGGAGCTGAGAGGCGAGCCCTGCCTTGAGCAGGAAGAGTATATGCCGACTAAACAGCAAATTATCTGCTCGCGTTCATTCAGTCAGAAGGTGAGCGAATACGAGTCGATACGCGAAGCCGTATGCAGCCATGCGGTCCGTGCCGCCGAGAAGCTGCGCGCGGAGCATCAGTTCTGCCGCTATGTTTCCGTTTTTGTGAAGACCAGTCCGTTTGCGGGTCATGAAGTCTATTACGGCAATGATGCCGGCACGGAAATCCACATCCCGACCCAGGATAGCCGGGATATCATCGCGGCGGCGCTAAAATGCCTGGACGCCATCTGGCGAGAGGGATACCGATATCAAAAGTGCGGCGTGATGCTGGGCGATTTCTTTAGCCAGGGGGTGGCGCAGTTAGGCCTGTTTGACGACTATCGGCCGCGCGCGAATAGCGAACGGCTGATGATGGTTCTTGATTCTGTTAACCGACGTGAAAAAGGCCGGCTCTGGTTTGCCGGGCAGGGGATAGAGCGCAGCTGGGAGATGAAGCGGCAGATGCTGTCGCCAGCCTACACCACCCGGCTCAGCGATTTGCTGCGGGTGAAACTGTAGGCTGGCATTAAAGGGGGCGACAACCCCTCAGACATATTGCGCGGCGCTTATTGCAGACCCGCCAGTTCATCTGCGGTCAGCGCGAGCGTTTGCGTTGTACCGCTCTCGGCGGATTGCGCTGCCGCTTCCAGCACCGCCATCACGGCGAGCGCCTCTAATGGCGATACCGGATTGTTGATTTTGCCGGTCAGCGCGTCGCGGACGTGAATATAGTACTGGCGCTGATCGCCTCGTGGCGCGCTGATTTCACTGGCGCGCAGGTCTGCGTCAAACACCACCAGGCTATCGTCGTCCGCGCCCCAGCTTTCGCTGCCCGGAACCACGCCCGCCAGCAGCTGGCTCTCCTGCTGGTCAGCGCGTTGTTTGACGGCGCTGCCTTTATCTCCATGGACGGTAAAGCGCGATACGCCACCCGCGACCAGCATGCTGCAGTGCAAAATCACTTTGTGCTGCGGATAGTTCAGCACCACGTGCGCCCAGTCGTTGATCTCCGCGCCTTCACGCAGAGTGGCGATGTTTCCCTGCACCGACTGCGGCAGGCCGAACAGCTGCAGCGCCTGGTCGATCAGATGCGGGCCTAAATCAAACCACAGGCCGCTGCCCGGTACGTTCTGCTCCCGCCAGCGGACGCGTACTTCCGGGCGGAAGCGGTCAAAATGGGATTCAAAATGTTTCACGTTGCCGATGAGCCCCTGTTCGATAACCTGCTTCACTGCCAGATAATCGCTGTCCCAGCGGCGGTTATGGAACACCGACAGCACCCGCTGTTTCTCTTGCGCGAGCGCAATCAGTTCGCGGGCTTCCTGCATATCAAGAGTAAAGGGTTTGTCGACGACGACGTGCTTACCGGCGTTTAAGGCCAGACGGGCAAGCGGAGCATGGGTTGCGTTAGGAGAGGCGATGACCACCAGATCGATATCCGGATGCTGGATGGCCTCTTCAGGCGATGCGATGACGGTGACGTTTGGCAGGTCACGTTTCACTTTCTCTTCATCGCGCGAGGCGACAATCGCCAGATTCAGGCCGTCGACGGACTGGAGCAGCGGAGCATGAAAAGTTTTGCCGACGAAGCCGTAGCCAATCAGGGCAATATTAATGTTCTTACCGTTAGTCATAAGCATCTCCGCGTTCTTAAGCATCAGCGATAGTGAGTTGTATTGAGCCATTATCCTTCAGTTCTTCCCATGGCCGGTCAAGAAAGAGCTGATGGATGTCGGCGAGTCCGGCAACCAGCCAGGGCTCGCAGTGGTTGAGTTTCATATGATCGGCCACCAGCCAATGTTCCGCGCTGGCCGCCAGCATGGCGCGCTTAACTTCGGCGTCCGCTTCCTGGCTGGCGCTGAGGCCGAGATCGGCATGGAGCGCGCAGGCGCCGAGAATAGCGATATCCGCCCGATAGCGTTCCAGCAGCGAAACCGTAGCGCTACCGGCAAACAGGCGCTGCTGCATATCCCATTTTCCCCCCAGCAAAATAAGCTGAATATCCGGACGCGCGCTGAAGTGCTGGGCGATATCCAAAGAGGTGGTGATAACCGTCATTGGGCCCTGTATTTGAGCGGCGACGGCCAACACGGTACTCCCCGCGTCAAGGAACAGCGTGGATCCGCTGGGGATTTTCTCCGCCACCATTTTACCTAAGCGCTGCTTGATATCCGGTAGCAGCGTATTCCTGTTCTGGCGATTCATGATGGAGAGATTGAGCGCGATAGCGCCGCCGTGGTTTTTCTGGGCCAGCCCCTGTTTCTCGAGGTCGCTGAGATCGCGGCGCAGCGTATCTGCAGAAACTTGCAGGTTATCGACCAGCTCACTGATCGTGACCTGGCCTTTTTCGCTAAGAATATCAATTAGATATTTCTGTCTGGCCGTTTTGTGCATAATCTAAACCCGCAAAATGCTGCAATAAATCGCATAATACAGCATTTTGCGCAAAAAGAAATGCGCCGAACGTGATGCCCCACAGAAGGTGACGTTTTGTTGAATGCTTTCGCGGGATGGTTTGTCACTCTCCCATTTCCCCGCCGGGGAGTCCGCCCCTCTGCCAGCCAATAACCGTTGAGAGGAGCAACAAGGCAAGCTATGAATAGTCTAAAATGACACCGAAAAATAACTTGAGTTAATGAGTGTGTTTAGATGAAAATTCACTTCAGCCATAATAGCGTGGGTTTTTACGATGCTTGATCGTAAGCCAGCCTTAGTGGCGACGCTCCGGCGAGCATAAATATATCCATGTGAATGATATAACGTTTTTGCAATATCTCTTTTTTAGTCAAGGCGAGGGAGGGTAATCCACAACGGGGCGGGTCGATTTTAATTAGCCGGGGCTGATTCGCCGCGCCAGAACGCTATTTCTGCTTAAATTTCGTGGGGCGCCAGTTCTCAGGTCGAAAAATAATGTTTATTTATATCGTGTTTTGTAAATCGACGATAGCGGTACTTTGCGTATCGTTAGCTGTCTGGATAATACTTGATTTACTTTCTTCAGCAGGCTAAGTCGATGTTGAATATCGTCATTAAAAATAATAATCAGTTTTTTAATTTAGGATTGCACTTTATATTACAGGGCCTCTTCCCGGAGTACGCATTATCTACGCAATGTGCCGCATCGCTTAATCAACGGATCGTGCAGGATGCTGATGTGGTCGTGCTGGATTTATGTCGCGGAGCAGAATTCGTATGTCATCCCGAGTTGTTAAATCGGAAACCGGGATTGCTGATTGGTTTGGTTGCCAGGCAAAATCGACGGGGAAGAGCCGCTTTGCCGCTCTGTCTGAAAGAGATCGTCTTTGTTGGGCGCGATGAGAAAATCTCTCAGGTTATGGCGAAAATTAAACTCTCATGGATTCTGCCCCCACCGTCAGCGGAAGAAAAATCGGTGTTGCGATGCGAGCGTTGCCCGCAGAGGAAACTATCCCCACAGCAGCGAATTATCGCGGCGGCAATCTATCAGGGGTTAACGGTGAACGCGATTGCCCGAAAACTTTCGCTTTGCAATAAAACGGTTTTTGCACACAAGCGCCAGATTATGTCTAAATTTCATCTACGCAACGATTTAGACCTGCTGCTATTGCTGCGCTATCTGAATAGCGCTAAAGGTCACGGTTAAACTTGCAAAGCGGCAATATCACTCTATTCTTATTTTGCTTACTAAAATGGAGGAAAAAAGTATGTGTACCCATTTGCATGACAACGCTCGTCAATACGCAGAAGAGAAAAAATGAACGGCTCCTGCTAGCCTGCCTTCCCGTCAGCCCAGCGTCTGGCGGCGGCTAATAATGCAGGTTAGACACAGTATTGCAAAGTACATCCACAACCCGCCGCCGGCGGGTTCTTTTTTTCAGGCTCCTCGCTTTTCGCCAGTGAATTCAGCAGCATGCCCTGATTAGCTCTTGCGTAACCGTCGCGTAAGGCTAGACTACGGAAATGTGCATGAGTTAACGGAGGTCCAGTGGACGCCATTAAGGGATCGGAACTGAACGTGCCGGATGCCGTTTTTGCATGGGTGTTCGACGGGCAGGGCGGCGTAAAGCCGTTGGTCGATAGTGACACCATTGATAAAGAGCATCCTTGCTGGCTGCATCTCAACTATACCCATGTTGATAGCGCGGAATGGCTGGCATCAACGCCGCTGCTGCCCAATAACGTGCGCGATGCGCTGGCCGGCGAGAGCACTCGCCCGCGAGTGACGAGAATTGGCGATGGGGCATTAATCACGCTGCGCTGTATTAACGGCAGTACCGATGAGCGCCCGGACCAGCTGGTCGCGATGCGTCTTTATATGGACGAGCGTTTGATTGTCTCCACCCGGCAGCGCAAAGTCCTGGCGCTGGATGATGTGCTCGGCGATTTGCGTGAGGGCAACGGCCCGATTGACGGCGGCGGCTGGCTGGTGGATGTTTGCGATGCGCTAACCGATCACGCCAGCGAGTTTATCGAGCAGCTTCACGACCGGATTATCGATCTGGAAGATGATTTATTGGATCAGCAGGTCCCACCGCGCGGTTTCCTCGCGCTGCTACGTAAACAGCTTATCGTCATGCGCCGCTATATGGCGCCGCAGCGTGATGTGTATGCAAGGCTTGCCAGCGAGCGTCTGCCGTGGATGACGGACGACCATCGGCGACGGATGCAGGATATTGCCGAACGTCTGGGGCGAGGTCTGGATGAGATTGATAGCTGCATCGCCCGCACGGCGATTATGAGCGATGAAATCGCGCAAATTATGCAGGAGTCGCTATCACGTAGAACCTATACGATGTCGCTGATGGCCATGGTTTTTCTACCCAGCACTTTTTTAACCGGACTCTTTGGCGTCAACCTCGGCGGCATTCCCGGCAATAGCTGGCATATGGGTTTTTCTATTTTCTGCATAATGTTAGTCGTTCTCATTGGGGGTGTTACATGGTGGTTGCATCGTAGTAAATGGTTGTAAAGAATCGCCTTTTGGCGCGGTGATGATGATGAAAACCCGGCAATGTTTGAGCGAAATCAATAAACCGTCTATCCATTCAGGGCAATATCTCTCTCGCAGGTGAATGCAACGTCAAGCGATGGGCGTTGCGCTCCATATTGTCTTACTTCCTTTTTTGAATTACTGCATAGCACAATTGATTCGTACGACGCCGACTTTAATGAGTCGGCTTTTTTTTTGCGCTCTGTTTCTCAGCTTCTACGCTTAACTGGTGTACCCGCCCATAACCGGGAGTCAATATGCCTATTCATCCGCTGAACTCAATCCCCATTCCGCCGGAACCCAACGATCCTGTACCGGTCCACGATCCCAAACCCCGCCCGCGTCCGTTACCCGACCCACCGCCTGACGATGAGCCGATTAAATTGTCGCATCGGGAGCGGAGATCTGCGACGATACGCGCCAGCAGATTGTCCGCCCCTAAATGTAATGCGAGAAATAATTGTGACCGCTTTTTCAACTCTGAATGTTTTGCCCGCCGCCCAGCTCACTAACCTGAATGAACTAGGGTATCTTTCGATGACCCCAGTTCAGGCGGCGGCTTTGCCGGCGATTCTTGCGGGTAAAGATGTCCGCGTGCAGGCAAAAACCGGCAGCGGTAAAACGGCGGCATTCGGCCTCGGGTTGCTCCAGCACGTTGACGCCTCGCTGTTCCAGACGCAGTCGCTGGTGCTGTGTCCGACCCGCGAACTGGCGGATCAGGTCGCCGGTGAGCTGCGTCGCCTGGCGCGCTTTCTGGCAAATATTAAAATTTTAACCCTCTGCGGCGGCCAGCCTTTTGGCGCCCAGCGCGACTCGCTACAGCACGCGCCGCATATTATCGTCGCCACGCCGGGGCGCTTGCTCGATCACCTGCAAAAGGGCACCGTGTCGTTGGACGCGCTACAAACCCTGGTGATGGACGAAGCGGACCGCATGCTGGATATGGGGTTTAGCGACGCCATTGATGAAGTGATCCGCTTTGCGCCGGCTTCGCGCCAGACGCTGCTGTTTTCCGCCACCTGGCCGGAAGCGATCGCGGCGATTAGCGGCCGCGTGCAGAACAACCCGCAGACCATTGAAATTGATGCTGTTGATGCGCTGCCGGCTATCGAACAGCAGTTTTTTGAAACTTCGCAACACGGTAAAATCACGCTGTTGCAAAAGCTGCTGAGCCAGCATCAGCCCGCTTCCTGCGTGGTGTTCTGCAATACCAAAAAGGATTGTCAGGCCGTCTGCGATTCGCTAAACGCCGCCGGACAGAGCGCTCTGTCGCTGCACGGCGATCTTGAACAGCGCGACCGCGACCAGACGCTGGTGCGCTTTGCTAACGGGAGTTCGCGCGTGCTGGTGGCGACCGACGTTGCCGCCCGCGGGTTAGATATCAAGTCGCTCGAGCTGGTGGTGAACTATGAGCTGGCCTGGGACCCGGAGGTTCACGTGCACCGCATTGGTCGTACCGCTCGCGCCGGTGAAAGCGGTCTGGCGATTAGCCTCTGCGCGCCGGAAGAGGCGCAGCGCGCGAATATTCTTGCCGAAATGCTGCAAATGAAGCTCAACTGGATGAACGGGCCGACGAATAGCACTGTTGTGCCGCTGCAGGCAGAGATGGCCACGCTGTGCATTGATGGCGGTAAAAAAGCGAAGATGCGCGCGGGCGATGTGCTGGGGGCGTTGACCGGTGATATCGGCCTTGATGGCGCGGACATCGGCAAGATTGCCGTTCATCCGGCGCATGTCTACGTAGCCGTGCGCCAGGGCGTAGCGCATAAAGCGTTTAAGCAGCTGCAAAACGGGAAGATTAAAGGTAAGGCCTGCCGGGTTCGTTTGCTGAAATAAGCGCGACAAAGGCGTCTCAGGCGCGCGCCTGAGACGCAAGACGTTATTTTACTTCCACCACGTTCAGGCGCAGTTCATCCAGCTGCGCGTCATCCTCTTCCGGCTGCCAGCCGGCCGGCTGCATCGGGATCTCTTCACGATCGAACGCCAGGTCGCCGCCGTCAATCACCGCAGAACCGTGATGAATGCCCTTAAAATCGAACAGGTTAACGTCGCTAAGATGGGAAGGCACCACGTTCTGCATCGCGCTAAACATGGTTTCGATGCGCCCAGGATAGCGTTTATCCCAGTCGCGTAGCATATCGGCAATCACCTGGCGCTGGAGGTTGGGCTGCGAACCGCACAGGTTGCACGGAATGATCGGAAAACCTTTCGCCTGGGAGAAGCGCTCAATATCTTTTTCCCGGCAGTAGGCCAGTGGACGAATCACGATATGTTTACCGTCGTCGCTCATCAGCTTCGGCGGCATACCTTTCATCTTCCCGCCGTAGAACATGTTCAGGAACAGGGTCTGCAGGATATCGTCGCGGTGGTGGCCCAGGGCGATTTTGGTTGCGCCCAGTTCAGAAGCGGTGCGGTAAAGAATGCCGCGGCGCAGACGGGAGCAGAGCGAGCAGGTGGTTTTACCTTCCGGAATTTTTTCTTTAACGATGCCGTAGGTATTTTCTTCAACAATCTTATATTCCACGCCCAGCTGCTCAAGATATTCCGGCAGAATATGCTCCGGGAAGCCCGGCTGTTTTTGATCGAGGTTGACCGCCACCAGTGAGAAAGAGATTGGCGCGCTTTTTTGCAAATTGCGCAAAATCTCCAGCATGGTGTAGCTATCTTTACCGCCGGAGAGGCAAACCATGATGCGGTCGCCTTCTTCAATCATATTAAAATCGGCGATCGCCTCGCCGACGTTGCGGCGCAGGCGCTTCTGCAATTTGTCGAGGTTGTATTTTTCTTTCTTTGTAACTTGCTGATTATCTAGCATTATTAACGTTCTCTGAAACAAAAGGGGCAAAGGTACGCCACGGTGCAAGCCTGGCGTTGGGCATCAGTACCCAATCGCCGTTCGTTTCTGCTATCCATGTCCTGTCAGCTGCCTGCATCATTTACGCGTTTTCATGCCCCATCTGGTTAGCAAGGGGTTAGCGCCGGCTGAGAGTCGCCAGCAGGCAAAAGTATGTCGCGTATGGTACGGATTCCGACGACGAATGCCAGCGCGTTTTACTGCGGCTTTTCATCTGCCGGCGATACTGCGGCGAATTTTGGCCACGCCGAGGCCATGCTCTCCTCGCGATAGGACGAATGCTAGCGCGTAATCTACGCATGAATCATTTTTTACGCCGCTGCTTTGACGCTTATTATTGCTGTTCTTGCCATGTTCCGTTCGGATCGCAATATGATTATTTGCACCCTGATAATTATACAGCGAAGATATTTTATGGCGCTGTCTAATAGACGCGAAGTTTGAGAGAAAAGCGTCACAGGAGCGGTTTTTCTTCAAGCTTATAGCTATTCGATTTATGCCTAATAATAATCTGAAAGTCTATCTCATTAATATGATTTTCTCTTGTAAAACGAAGCGCTTAACCAGCCAACATTTTCACTCTCTGGGTTATGAATAAAGTAATGACAAAAATTGACAGTTGCCTGGCATTTGTCGGAGATTTAAACTTCCACTGCAACTTATGGATTATCTTTTAATGATGGGAATAAAAATGAAAAAAAGTACCGTTGCAGTAATGATGATAGCGACTCTTTCAGGAACAGCTTATGCTGAGCCAGCGCAATTAAGCCCGAATTTTTCGGCGGAAAGTTTTACCGTATCGACGTCCGCGGGGATGCTGAGTGGGAAATCTCAGGAGAGGGTTTATGACGCGGATACGGGGCGAAAAGTCAGCCAACTGGACTGGAAAATAAAGAATGTCGCCATTGTGAAAGGCGATATCTCATGGGATGCTTACTCCTTCCTGACCTTGGCCGCCCGCGGCTGGACGTCGTTAGCTTCAGGTTCCGGTCATATGGATGACTATGACTGGATGAACGATAATCAGTCCGGGTGGACAGACCACTCATCTCATCCCAGCACCAGCGTCAATTATGCCAATGAATACGATCTCAGCGTGCAAGGCTGGATTTTCCAGAACGAAAATTATAAAGCGGGCGTCATTGCGGGATATCAGGAAACCCGTTTTAGCTGGACGGCCACCGGTGGTTCTTATAATTATGATAACGGTGCGACTACGGGCAATTTCCCGACCGGCGAGCGCGGTATTGGCTACAGCCAGCGATTCTCCATGCCCTACATTGGCCTCGCGGGGCAGTATCGTGTTAATGACTTTGAGTTTAATGCCCTGTTTAAATTCAGTGATTGGGTCCGGGCTCATGATAACGACGAGCACTATATGCGTGAGCTGACCTTCCGGGAGAAATCCACTAATTCGCGTTATTACGGTACATCGGTTGATGCCGGATATTACATCACGTCGCATGCCAAAGTTTTTGCTGAATTCACCTACAGTAAATATGAAGAGGGCAAGGGAGGCACGCAGATTATAGATACCAATAGCGGCGAATCAGGTTCAATTGGAGGAGATGCGGCCGGTATTGCAAATAAAAACTATACCATTACAGCTGGTCTTCAATATCGATTCTAAATCATTGCCGCTCGCGGGTATTGTAAGCAAAACCCCTAAGTCCCGATCATGAGATCGTTACACTGGAGTGTTTCCCGGCCTGGGCACTCCAGTTTTCCATAGGACGTATCATTCGGGGGCTTATGGGCATGCGCTAAAGGAGCGCCGTAGGGACTGAGAAACCAGCTGCCGGTGCGTGGTCACTCATCATCGTGCGCCGGGCGTTTATGTGATTTCTTCGTATGGTCGATCAGAAGGTAGCCTCCAGGTGGGGGGCGAGAAAAGATGAGTATGTTGGGGCAAAGGGACGGTGGTTGAAAACGGGCAGGCACTTATGATGCCTGCCGCCAGCGATTATTTAGCGCAATAAACGCGCGCTTCACGTGGAGTATAAATGCCGAGGGTGACGAAACCCAGCAGGCCGTTGACGAAAGTCTGCTGTACTTCGGTACGGACGACTTTGTCGGCGCCGCCGCACACGGCCGCAGCATCAATCTGTTTAGTCTGGCCAATACCGCTGACGAAGAAGTGGTGAGTGGTAACCTGCTGAGGTTGAACGGTCACGCCAGGATTTACCGAGAAGCTCTGCTGGGCGCAACCAGAAATAGCGGCTGCGGCTAAAACTACCATAATTAACTTTTTCATATCATCCCTATAATTGTTGTAAGACATACCCATGTTCGGGTAAGGGCTTTATACAGCAAAATGAAAAAGTCACAACGTACTAATTTTAATAGTCGCAGCTAAAAAATGACCCTATCTGCGGCGCTGCGGGTCAGATCAAAGAAACAAAAAGCCCGCACGGCGGCGGGCAGAGTCGGTTTAACGCACAACCAGCACCGAACATTCCGCATGACGGACAACGGCGGCGGCGTTAGAGCCCAGCAGGTAGGTGGTGATATCGGGACGGTGTGAAGAGATAATCACCAGGTCCGCGGGGAGAGACTTCGCCATAGCAAGGATTTTATCTTTCGGCGAGCCCTCTGAAACGTGAAAATGGATACGGTCTTCGGGGATATTAAACTTTTTCACAATCTCTTTGAGCCGCGATTCCGATTCGGCTTTGAGGTCATCCATCGCCGGCAGCTCTGCGGTGTAGGCCATTCCCAGCGAAGCGTAATAGGGAAGGGAGGGAATGACGGTCAGGAAATGCACCTCGGCATCATCGATTCTGGCTTCAGCTTCAACATGCTTGATAACGCGATCGGTTAATTCTGTATCAGAAATATCGATGGGCACAAGAATCATTCTGTTCATAAAACCTCCTGTTTAAGTAACCACTTAAAGTGTAGGTCATCCAGGCGATTATTGTACATTGCGCGCAATCACACTTTCGTCATCAGGCGCAGCGGCGTTCGGTAAATTTTCCTTTAATGACGCCATCGTAAAAACGGCCTTTAGAAACCACCAGCAGAAAGTCGCGGAAAATGCGCGGCGGGACACCGATATACTGCAGCGTTTGGTTATCGCGAAAGCGGATTTCAAGAATGCCGGCGGATTCATCATAGGCGACGGAGGTGATTCGGGATGATGTTACGGGGTGATGGTGCATGGCGGGCGTCCTCTTACGGCTACGGCAATTCCAGGGAGCAATATATCATTTAACGGACGATTATTTTAAGGTAATCGATATATTGTTTTGCTTTGAATGCAGTCGATCGCCGGGAGGGGAAGACAAAGCCCGCCGTTGCCAGCGGGCCCGGACATTAGAACTGGTAAACCAGACCTAACGCGACGACGTCATCCGTAGAGATGCCGTTGTTAGAATAGAAGCTATCGTCTTCATCCAGCAGGTTGATTTTGTAATCAACGTAGGTAGACATATTACGGTTGAAGTAATAAGTCGCGCCAATGTCGACATATTTAACCAGATCTTTGTCACCGGTATTTCCTGCCGGGTTAGCAGCATTGCCCTGCATAACCAAATCCTTACCCTTAGACTGCAGGTAGGAGATAGCCGGACGCAGACCGAAATCGAACTGGTATTGAGCCGTCACTTCAAAGTTTTGCGTTTTGTTGGCAATAGTATCGCTGTTATTACCATATGGGGTCATATTACGGGTTTCTGAATACATGGTTGCCAGGTAGATATTGTTGGCATCATATTTCAAACCTGCGGTCCAGGCATCGGCTTTATCGCCGCCGGCTGTAGAATAATGGGTCTGCTCATTGGTACGGTCAGAAGAACTATAGGCCGCTGCGATGCTCACGCCCATACCCAGATCGTAGGAGGAGGAGAGGCCAAATCCGTCACCGTTAGAGTTTTTGACGTTGCGACCATTATTGTTGGCGGTGCCTTCTTGATTTTCATCACCGGACTGATTTTCATTTTTACCCTGATACTGCAGGGCGAAGTTCAGGCCGTTAACCAGACCGAAGAAGTCATTGTTACGGTAGGTTGCAACGCCGTTAGCGCGGCCGGTCATAAAGTTATCGGCCTGGGTGTAGGAGTCGCCGCCGAATTCTGGCAGCATATCGGTCCAGCCTTCTACGTCGTACAGTACGCCGTAATTACGGCCATAGTCGAATGAACCGTAGTTAGCGAATTTCAGACCAGCAAATGCCAGACGGGTCCAGGCCTGGTTGTCAGAGCCTTCGGTATTGTTCGCCTGAACGTTATATTCCCACTGACCGTAGCCGGTCAGCTGATCGTTAATCTGGGTTTCGCCTTTGAAGCCAAGACGGACGTAGGATTGATCGCCATCTTTCGATGAATCATCGGAGAAATAATGCAGACCGTCTACCTTGCCATAGAGATCCAGTTTATTTCCGTCTTTATTATAAATTTCAGCAGAATGAGCAGCGCCAGCAGCTAATAATGCTGGAATAACGAGGGCCAGTACTTTTCTTTTCATTTGGACAATCCTTTAACGGTTTTTGTTTTAGCTTCCTCCTGGGAAGTGAACTCATGCTAAAGGAGCAAATAGAGATATGGTAAGTATCAATTGTTACGATATGAGTAAAATCTAAAATAAATAATTCAGATGAAATGATGATAATTATAATGAATGATTTGGTGGGAAATATACAAAATAAAAATTATACATATCGATTTTAGTATCGTATTATCCGCTCGTTATATGCCTTTAATTGTCATTCAAGAATTTATATTACCCTCCGTTCCTGAGAATGGTTTTTATTGAGCGGTAAAGCGACAAGCCCGAATGAATATTCGGGCTTTTTTTATGCGCTGATAAAAACGGCAGCGAATTAGCTTTCGCTGGTGGGTTTTTCCGCCTTACCGGCCAGCTGCGCCAGGAAGTCATAGCGTTTTTGTAGATCCGCGGCCGCATCTTTCCATAGCTGCTCCGCAACTTCCGGCTGCTGCGCGTTCAGGCGACGGAAGCGCTGTTCGTTCAGGAGCGTTTCCGCCAGCGCGTCTGACGGCGGACGGGAGTCCAGCGCCAGCGGAAGTTTACCTTCATCGGCACGACGTGGGTCAAAGCGATACAGCGGCCAGAACCCGGTCGCGGTCAGCTGGCGCATCTGATCGTGGCTTAGCGCCAGATCGTAACCGTGTTCTTCGCAAGGACTGTAGGCAATAATCAGCGACGGCCCCGGATACGCTTCCGCTTCCTGAATCGCTTTTACCGTTTGGTTGAGCTGCGCGCCAAGGGAAATCTGCGCCACATAAACATGACCGTACATCATCATGCTGACCCCAAGATCTTTGCGCGCCTTGCGCTTGCCGTGCTCGCCAAATTTAGTCACCGCACCCAGCGGGGTAGCCTTCGATGCCTGGCCGCCGGTGTTGGAATAACACTGGGTATCGAGCACCAGAATATTGACGTTTTCGGTCAGGCTCAGCACGTGGTCGAGACCGCCGAAGCCGATATCGTAGGCCCAGCCGTCGCCGCCGATCAGCCAGATAGATTTCTCGACCAGCGCGTCGGCGTCGATTAACAGTTCCTTCGCACCTTCTTCATTTGCCAGCACCTTGCGCAGCTCGGCCACCTGTTGGCGGCGTACCTCAGGCGTTGCCTCCGCGTGCAGCGCATCGTTAAGTTCGGGCGGAAGTTTATCGGCGAACTGCGATAGCAGACGCATGACGCGCTGACGATGCTGATCGACGGTAAGGCGGAAGCCAAGGCCAAATTCGGCATTATCCTCGAACAGCGAGTTGGCCCACGCCGGCCCGCGGCCGTTGGCATCGGTGGTGTACGGTGTGGAAGGGAGGTTGCCGCCGTAAATCGATGAACAGCCGGTGGCGTTGGCGATCAGCATCCGGTCGCCGTAGAGCTGAGTCAGCAGCTTGATATACGGCGTTTCGCCGCAGCCGGAGCAGGCGCCGGAGTATTCGAACAGCGGACTGATCAGCTGCGAAGTGCGGATATCGATACGTTCCAGCTTGCTGCGGTCCATTTCCGGCAGATTGAGGAAGTAGTCATAGTTCACTTTCTCTTCTTCGACATGTTCAAGGCGCGACATCATATTGATGGCCTTGATCTCCGGGTTCTGCCGATCTTTTGCCGGACAAACCTCGACGCACAGATTACAGCCGGTGCAATCTTCCGGCGCGACCTGCAGAACGTATTTCTGGCCGCGCATATCGCGGGATTTAACGTCCAGGGAGTGCAGACTGGACGGGGCGCTTTCCATCGCGTCCGGGGAGACCACTTTCGCGCGGATTGCCGAGTGCGGGCAGGCGGCAACGCAGTGGTTGCACTGGGTGCAAAGCTCTTCCTTCCAGATAGGGATCTCTTCAGCGATATTGCGTTTTTCCCAGCGGGTGGTGCCCATTGGCCAGGTACCGTCCGGCGGCAGGGCGGAAACCGGCAGCGCATCGCCGAGTCCGGCCAGCATGGCGGCGGTCACGGTTTTGACGAAATCCGGCGCGGCGTCGGAGACGACCGGCGGGCGGTTCGGGCTGTTGGCATCGACCTGCTGTAACGGCACTTCCGCCAGCGACTCGCGGGCCAGGGCCAGCGCCTGCCAGTTGCGTTCGACCAGTTCCTGGCCTTTACTGCTGTAGCTTTTCGCAATCGCGCCCTGCAGTTCCGCCAGCGCGCTATCGCCCGGCAGGATCTGCGTCAGATGGAAAAACGCCATCTGCATAACGGTGTTGATGCGCGCGCCAAGGCTGCACTCGCGGGCGATTTTGGCCGCGTTAACGATATAAAACCGCGCTTTTTTCTGATTCAGCGTGGCCTGGACTTCCTGCGGCAGGCGCGACCAGACTTCTTCGGCGCTGTATGGGGTATTGAGCAGGAAAATACCGCCGGGCTTCAGGCGCTCAACCATCTGATACTTGTCGATAAACTGTAGCTGGTGGCAGCCGACGAAATCGGCCTGCGAAATAAGATAGGAAGAACGAATCGGCTTCTCGCTGACGCGCAGGTGAGAGACCGTCAGGCCGCCGGCTTTTTTCGAGTCATAGACGAAATAGCCCTGCGAGAACCATGGCGTCGAGTTACCGATAATCTTGATATTGTTTTTGGTGGCCGAGACGCTGCCGTCGCTGCCGAGGCCGTAGAACAGGGCTTCCAGCTTCGCCTCCGACGGTAGGGTATTTTCTACCAGCGGCAGGGAAAGGTTGGTGACGTCATCGTAGATGCCAACGGTAAAGCGCGGCTTGGGTTTGGCGGCGCTCAGTTCGTTGAAAATCGCCAGCACGCACTCCGGTCCGAACTCTTTTGATGAGAGACCGTAGCGGCCGCCAATGGTACGCGGCAGCGTTTCCCGCTCGCCGCGGTTAAAGGCTTCCGCCATCGCGGTCATCACGTCGAGATACAGCGGTTCAGCCAGGGCGCCCGGTTCTTTGGTGCGATCGAGGACCGCCACGGCGCGGGCGCTTTCCGGCAGAACGTCCAGCAGGTGCGCGGCGGAGAAGGGCCGGTAAAGGCGAACTTTCAGCACGCCGACTTTTTCTCCGCGGCTCAGCAGTTCATCAACCACTTCCTCACAGGTGCCGATTGCGGAGCCCATAATCACGATAACGCGCTCGGCCTGCGGATGTCCGTAGAACTCAAACGGTTTGTACTGACGCCCGGTGGCGGCGGCAAAATCGTTCATCGCCGTTTCAACGTGTTCGTAAACCGCGTCGTACCATGGGTTAGTCGCTTCACGCGACTGGAAGTAGGTGTCCGGATTAGCTGAGGTTCCGCGGATTACCGGATGTTCGGGATTCAGGGCGCGCTGGCGATGTTCATCGATTTTATCCTGCGGCAGCAGGCTGAGAAGGGTATCGTCCGCCAGCGGGGCGATTTTGTTGATTTCGTGCGAGGTGCGGAAACCATCGAAGAAATGTATAAATGGCACCCGGCTTTGCAGCGTAGCGATATGCGAAATCAGCGCAAAATCCTGGGCTTCCTGGACGCTGCTGGCGCAGAGCATCGCGCAGCCGGTCTGGCGCACGGCCATGACGTCCGAGTGATCGCCAAAGATAGAGAGCGCGTGGGTTGCCACGGTGCGTGCGGCGACGTGCAGCACAAACGGCATCAGCTGACCGGCGAGTTTGTACAGCGTCGGGATCATCAGCAGTAAACCCTGCGATGAAGTAAAAGAGGTCGAGAGAGCGCCGGTTTGCAGCGCGCCGTGTACGGCGCCAATGGCCCCGGCTTCCGACTGCATTTCGACGACGCGGGGAACATCGCCCCAGACGTTCTTCAGCCCGTTGCCGGCCCAGGCGTCCGCCTGCTCCGCCATGGTGGAGCTGGGCGTAATCGGGTAGATGGCGATAACTTCACTGGTGCGAAACGCGACTGAAGCAACCGCGCCATTACCGTCGATAGTGATCATATCAATACTCACATTGCTAAATGTTTGATAAAAATGTTTTTATGCCCATTGATACCTTCTGAGCACTCGCTTATCTATTCTGCATTCTGCGCAACCGCTATCGGCGCGATTTCACCGGTAGCGTAAAAGTTCGTTTCTCCCTGCATGGTTACCGGCAGGGGGACCGGGTTTGCGAATTACTGTCTAAGTATAGACCCCGGAGGAACATGATTTTTTGATCTCCAGTAGCGACAAAATCCATAGTTCAGATAAATTAATTCAACGTATTACATAGGTGTCCACGTATGAACGACACCCTACACCAAAATCAATGGCGTCATTTTTCCATAAGTAGCAGTGTTGCGGTTCCGCTGCGACGAAGGAGCCGCAGCAGACCGTTTTTTATTACCTATAGGTAATTTAATTGGGTTTTGCTATATTTTAGATACCTGATGGTAAATGGCGTTAGAATCTTTGCGATGGATAAATACGAAATCAGACGGCAGCGCTTGCTCTATATCCGCGATAATTTATGCGGCGGCAAAGCCGTTGATGTGGCCCGAACCCTTGGCCGGGAGCCTTCTTACGTCTCAAGAATGCTCTACCCCGAAGGCAAAAAGCAAAAGAAAAGGATAGCTGACGAGATGGTCGAACTTATTGAATCTTCGTTCAATCTTCCCCGCGGATGGATGGACGGTATCACCGGGAATATTGATATTGAGCGAGAACCGGTAGAGGATTCGCCACAGATGCCATATGTCATTGAGGTTCTGGATGCCCAGGCCAGCGCCGGGCCGGGCTGCATTGTCTCCAGCGAGGTTGATGAAACGGTCAGCAGTATCACCTATGACTCTGCCGGCGCGCTGCGGCTTTTTGGTAACAGGCCCGCAGAGCATATCAAGGTGATCACCGTATCCGGCGATAGCATGTCCGGCACCATTGAGACCGGTGACTACATTTTTGTCGATGTCTCGAAAGACTACTTTGAAGGCGACGGCATTTACGTCTTTTCCTTTAAAGGCGCGGTGCTGGTGAAGCGCCTTCAGTTCACGGCGGATGGCCTGCTTGTTCACTCGGATAACAGTAAATATGCAGACTGGACGATTGGCGAAAGCCATGAACAGTATCTGAAGATCATTGGTCGCGTGATTTATAGCCACAGCGTTAAACGCTTCGTTTAAAGGCGTGCATTGCCACGCAGGTCGCCATTCGTACTGAGTTCAGCCGATAAGTTTTAACCCGGTATGCCGCGTGTAAGCCGGGCATACCTGCGTCTTTTCCCGCATAACCCTGCCACACCCTGTTCAGCGCGCTCCCTCGGCCTTTCCGGCTCTTAATGGTGTCGCTGGGCAACAGGTTAAAAAATATCTCTCATTTTTCAATGGATTGCGATTTATTCGCCATAAAGTATACCCATGGGTATTTATTTTTAAGTTACCTTAAGGTATTCTTTTTTCATCAACCTGATGTACAGCACCATCTTGATGATGAAATACAACGATTCCGTACGGAATCTACGTGGCTGAAAGGCCAGCGCCATGACGCAATGTGCTTTGGGGTATAGCCATTAAGGGTACATACCGCCAAAGCTCATTAAAGGAGACCGCAATGTCCCGTAAAACCGCGTTTAATGGCTCCGCCGCCGGCCGACGCCGCGCGCAGCGAGCCCACTTACAAAATCCGCAAACCCTCAGTTCCGATCTCATCCACCGGCCCACGCCTTCCCGCGCTCAGATTCAGGCAAAGGGAGGACACCACACGCCCAGCCGTATTGAGGATGCTTTGCCGATTAAATTTGTTGCGCAGGATATTTTCTGGCAGCGCGAGGAATATAAACGACAGATTGTGCGAGCGACCGTTATTTATCAGCACGAGTTTGCACACGATTATATAGAACCAGGCAGCTATCTCTGTCAGAGGGCAATTTATGCGCTTGGTTTGCAAAGAAGAAAGAAAGTAACGGCGAGGTAACGCCTCAGTGCCAGGAAAAATGACCCTGCGCTTCGTTATTTACCATCATTATTCATAGTGAAAGAAGGGAGGGTATATGTCCGATCCTGTTTCCGGTACGTCGATAATTGTTGCGGGTGGATTAATGGGCGCCGGTATGTTTGGCCTGGTGACAGGTATTGATTATGGCGTTGTATTTGGCGCGTTTGCTGGCGCGGTATTTTATGTGGCGACGGCGGTTAATATAACGCGTTTTAGACTAGTGGCCTATTTTATGACGTCCTTCATTGTTGGTGTCCTGGGCGCCGGGCTAATTGGGACAAAGTTGGCTATCTGGACAGGATATAGTGATAGACCGTTAGATGCGTTAGGTGCCGTACTGATATCGGCGCTGATTATTAAGATACTTACCTTTCTGAATAATCAGGATCTCAGCGACCTGTATAAAATACTCACCCGCAACAACAGTGGGCGCCCGAATGGAAAATGATCTTCCCGCGCTGGTAAACGCAACGCTCTGCGCTTTTATTACCCTAAGCTTGATGTTTTATCGGCGCGTCCGGCACCGAAGATATCGACCATGGATATCGTATACGGCATATTTGCTGGTCATCACTTATGCCAGCATACCGTTTCGTTATCTCTTCGGCTTGTATACCTCGACCCACTGGTTGGTTGTTACCGTGAATTTTTTTGTCTTTATTGCCGTGCTCCTGGTGAGAGGGAATATCGCGCATTTAATCGATAAATGAGGAATAGATGAATAAAGATGAGATTTTTAATGCCATTCTGGAAAAGGAGGGCGGTTATGTAAATCATGCTGATGATAGAGGTGGGCCGACAAACTGGGGGATTACTCAAGTCACCGCGCGGGCTCATGGTTATGATGGCGATATGCAAAAACTGACGCGCCAGCAGGCGCTGGATATTCTCAACGCTGACTACTGGATTGCGCCCCGGTTCGATCATGTTGCTGAAATATCTACCGCGATCGCTGAAAAACTGTGTGATGCCGGGGTTAATATGGGGCCTGTTCTACCCGGTAAATGGCTTCAACGCTGGTTAAATGCGTTTAATCATCGTGGGGCACTTTATCCGGATCTTATGACCGATGGTGTAATGGGGCCGAGAACTTTAAATGCCTTGAGCCATTATCTTATTCGCAGAGGAAACGAAGGAGAGCTTGTACTGTTACGGGCATTAAACTGTAGTCAAGGGCAGTATTATCTGGAGCTGGCTGAAAGAAATGATGCCAATGAATCGTTTATCTATGGCTGGTTGCGAACGCGAGTATCTATGTAGTTTCTGTTTTATTAATTTAATCATTTCAGTAATCGAAATCTGGAGAAATTGAATATGTATACATCTAATGATTTAACCCTCTCAATGCTTTCTGGAATGAGCGTGACGGGTAATTAAGTTAAATGAATTGCAATTAGGTGTTAATGGAGTAATCCAAGTGGAAGTGCTGGATAAATATATTCAGCTATTCATACCGTAAGTAATTAAATCATCGATAAGGAATATAGAAATGGTTGACCAAAAAAGTAATGCGCAAGTTTTAAATGGCGTTAACGACGATATTTCAGAAATGAAATCATTGACCACATTGCGTAAACGTGTGGTGACAGATGGTGAAGTCGTTTCTAAATCGCAGAACGCGTTCCGCCTGGCAGGTAGCAAAACGGGAGTCGTCTTGCGCAATGACGGGAATGATTTTCACACCCTCGTCACCCCTGAAGGGCAGGCGCAAGACGGGCAATGGAATACCCTTCGCCCATTATCCTTTAACCTCAAAACCGGGCGCGTTGCTCTTCGTAATGGCGTGGATATTTCAGGTGGGGCTATGGTTTCTCACAATGCGGGAGTTTTTACCACATTGACCGGGCCAGATGCGCTTATTAACGGTCAAACCTATGACTCTGCCCCTATGTATACCGATTTCAAGACTGGCAGCGTCGTTACAAGAATGCTTATGGGGGCTCGGGTTAACGCCGGTCATGATGATTACGGATTACTTTCATACCGTGACTGGCATGGAAAGTGGAATGAGCTTCGCGTCCGTCCTAACAATGAACTTGATGCGGGTCAGTATGTTAAACGCAATTCAGACGGATGGTTTGTCGCGAAAGGTTATCGCCAGATAGATAACAACGCAGCCAGAATAACGAACGGTTTATGCATTCAGGGGGCAGGAGATTTATCCGCAGACCTCTATCACTCGGAACGTATTGGCCAGCATCATTTTCTCGGCCTACATGTGGCCAACGGTGGCGCGCAGGGCTGGTACGAGTTCCGTAATGATGGTCATGCCTATACTAATGGCGCCTGGCACAGCAGTTCTGACGCACGCATGAAAACCCAGGTTGAAAAAATCGATAATGCGTTTGAAAAACTGAATCGCATCAGTGGTTACACCTACCTGAAGCAGGGGGTTAGCGAAGCTGGCGTTATCGCGCAAGAGGTGGAGGCTGTTCTACCTCAAACCGTCTCTCGGACTGAAGTGATTTTAAACGATGGCCGTGTGCTGAAGGATGCCCTCAGCCTAAATATTAACGGGGTAGTAGCACTTCTTATTGAGGCTCTGAAGGAAGAACGTCAGGCTCGTCTGGAAGACAAAGCTCTGATGCTGCAAGAACAGGAATCGCGAACAGATATTGACCAGCGTCTGGCCGATCTGGAGCTCCGCGACGGACAGGAGACAGAATGATGGCTGAAAATCAACCGGCACCGCTAACACCAGCTCCTCCAGGAATGGTTTCCCTCGGCGTTAATGCCGACGGTGAAGAGGTGATGACCGTGATTGGCGGGGATGGCGGCGCAGGCTTTTCTGGCGGGCACGCAAATATTGTTCCTGGTAGCGGCAGTATACTGGCTGACCAGCGCAAGAAGACGCTTTCCCGTCTTCAGGCTGAATGCTCGGCGGCCATTGAAGCCACCGCAAAATGGTCAACCGAAAATCTGGAAAAAACGATGGCGGCGCAGGCGGAAAGAATCCGTGCCGCTACGGCAGCTCAGCAGTCAGCAAAGGCATCCCTTGACAGACTCATGCAGCAGTTGAAAGACGTGACGGACAAAGCTCTTCAAAAAGCCAGGTCCGGGCCGAGCGTCACCGACCTTGCACATCAGAACAACCAGGAACTTGCGGCGCTTGGGGAGCAAATTGGCCGTCAAAAAGCACTGAACGAAGCCAGAAAAAAGGCGGAGAGGGAAGCTAAAAAGGCTGAGGAAACTTATCAGGCCGCACTGCTGGCGCAGGAAGAAGCGCAGCGCCAGCAGGCAGAAGTTGAGCGGGAACTCAAGGAAGCCAGGGCGCATGAGGCCGCTGCAAAAGCAAAGGCTGAAGCTGACAGGGTTGCGGCGGAGAAAGAGGAAGCTGAACGACTGAAGGCTGAGGAGGCGCAAAAGGCTCTTTTTGCGAAGGTGGGTATTCAGGGCACCCCGGTTTACACCCAGGAGATGGTAAAAGCTGTCTCCGTTCTGATGTTAAAACCGGGGGTAATATTGCTAAACCGGGCGCCGGGAATGATACAGATGGCCGCCGTGGCGGTACGGGCACCGGCTGCCCTTCCCGGTGTAGCCAGTGCCGTTATAACGGCTACCGCTGAATTCTCCGGCTGGATTTCATCAGCCCTCTGGCGGGGTGTTGTGGGCGTGGCAGGAGCCGCCACTGCCACAACGGCTGGTGCCATGGTAGCTGCTGCATCGACGATATTCTTCTCGCCCCGTGCCGGTGGCGGTAACGACAGTAAGGTTCCCGGGCGTGATATTGAGATAATGGCCGCCCAGGCCCGCCTGTTTACAGCTGGTAAACTGATCATCGATCCGGGGATGAAAAGCGTTGACCTGCCGGTGCGTGGATTTATCACCATGGAAATGGATGGGCGCCAGTCTCTGAAACTGGTGAAAACTGGCACAGGCGGCATATCTGCCACTGTACCGGTACTGAGTGGCGTACGCGACAAGGCCTCCGGACTTGATAAAATCATGGTACCGGCGGTGGACGGGGCTCCGTCACTGAGCATTCTGATCAACCCTGTACCATTTGGTCCCGCTGCGCCATCCCATACCGGCAACAGCACGCCAGTGCCAGTGACGCCGGTTCACACCGGCACGGAAGTAAAACAGGCGGACAGTATTGTCACCACCTCACTGCCAGTAGCCGATGTTCCGCCGCTGCAGGACTTCATCTACTGGCAACCTGATGCGACAGGAACCGGCGTTGAGCCGATTTATGTTATGTTAAGTAGCCTGCCAAAATCAGTTAATCATAAGCACAAGCATTATCCCCCTAAAGGTGTATCCTGGAAGGATATTGTTAATGCAACAGCTAATGGAGGGAGTGCTAAATTCAAACCAGATGTTAATATTGCTGAAATCGATATCGACGCATGGAAAAATGGGCAAATGACAGCCAAACACCCAACATGGAAGGTGAAAAAATATGATCATGTAATTGGTGCTTATGCTGGAAAAGAAACCCAGTGGGTTGTTGTTAAAGAGTCTCAGGGGGTTGTTCACTCTCATCCAATATCGGAGCAAAAAGCCAAGGAGTACATGAAATGAGTATCAATCGTATAGATATAGATTTCAAAGGTGGAGTGGTGACTGATGATACATTATTTATCACGGATTTCGATGGTCCAGTAGGCTATATTGATGAAGATATATTATTAGTTGAGTATCCAAATGATTTTTCAGTAGATGTGTCATTCCACGAAGGTTCAAATAATTTAAGTGTCAACGTGATATGTGGGAGCAATTGGGAGGCGCCTGTATACAGAAAATTTATAGGACTTCGTGATAAAGCAGGATTGCTGAAGTCAATCAGGGAAGCCGTTGATATTGCTGTTAAAAGCTAGATTTGGTTATATACGGGGCTGTACATACGTTCTGTGTAACTGCCTTTTCTTAGCAGTGGCCGTTCAGGCGGTCACTGAATTCGATAATAAAGCAACCTGGCGCTCTTCGCTGGCACCTCTGCAGCATCTTCCATTTATGTCATACCATTAGAATTGGGGCAGGGCTGAAAGCAGGTGGGGATTTATTACCGGCATACAGGATGGGCACCGGTCTCTAAACCTTGAGAAAAAAGCGTACACATCCGCAATGGCTATTTCTGATTGCCTGTGTGGCTGGGCCGAATGGATTTCTTGATACGAAATAAAACATCTATTAGCAGAACATATTATATAGCGTTGCCATAACAACTAGTGGTCACTGAGGTAGTATTTACCAAATAGTATTAATAAGCAACTGATTCATATCAAATATTCTGATAAGACATTTCAGCATTTTGATAAAACAGGTGATTAATATTATCGTTGATTAATCCATCAAAATAACGCAGGTCGTTAATTTTAACTAAGGATGAAGATATGCAATTCATAAAAATATCGGCCCCTGCTTTATGAATAGTGCTATCGCGGAGGAAATCTTCTTGCACAACAAAGCACTACATCTTTTACTGTCGGGCAACTATTGCCTCATTATGATGCTTTTCAGTCGTACAGAGATGAATGTGCTTATGCTGAGAGGCTTCTGACGCCAAAAAAATTTGCTAATAAATGTTAATACAGCGCATAAATACGTACTTCGCCTCTCGACGCGGCGCGCTGAGCTGCCTATTATCCTTAGGCTTGTTCATTTTAAGATGTATCTGAGGGGGAGAGAAGATGCGAGCTGCGTTTTTAGTGGGATGTGCTGCGCTGTTACTGTCGGCGTGTAGTAGTCATGATGAGCCTGTTCAGCAGGCGACGGCGGCGCACGTGTCGCCCGGGATGCGCGCCGCGATGAGCAGCTCCGGCCAGGCAAACTGCGCCATGGTTGGCGGCTCGTTATCGGTAGCCCGCCAGCTTGATGGCTCCGCTATCGGCATGTGCGCCTTGCCGAACGGCAAGCGCTGCAGCGAGCAGGCGCTGGCAGGCGGAAGCTGCGGTAACTATTAATTCATCAGGTCGGCGAGCTTATATACCAGCGTCTGGTCGGCGGTCGCCAGCGTCAGCTGCGTTTCCGTCAGGTCGACCTGCGCGCCTTCGCGCAGCATTTTGCTCAGCGTGGCGTCCAGCGTATTCAGCTGCGGGTCCGTGCAGAGCATGCGGGTCATCGCCAGCTCTTCAACCTTCAGCTCGCCGTCGGAAACTTTGCCCGTGCCGCTGAAGCGGTTGCACATATTGCCTGAAACATACATCTTGCCCGTAATAGGCATCTTTTCGCCGAAGCTCAGCTCCTGCGGCTTGTCCGCGGCATTCAGCGGCTGCCCGTTAACGCTGGTCAGCACAAACCGATGGTGCTGAAGCTGTTCCGCCCTGGTCGAAACCTTGCTGTTATAAACGCAGCCCGATAGCAACATTCCCACCGCCAGCAGCGCAGCATACTTGTTCATTTAATCTCCATAAATATTTATCGTATTAATAAATGAAGGGGATTGTAACTTTATCGCAGGCGATTTCTGTGAGGATTATCTGAATGTGCCCCCCGCCATGGGGGAGCACAAAAGGGAAAGGAATATCAGACCAGCGCGTTAGGGCAGGCGTCGCCAGCAGCCACCTGACGCAGATTGTCGAGGGTGGTTTGCGAAATGCTGATCAACGCTTCCGCGGTCAGAAACGCCTGGTGACCGGTAAACAGGACGTTGTGGCAGGCGGAGAGGCGACGGAACACATCATCCTGAATCACGTCATTAGACTTGTCTTCAAAGAAAAGATCGCGTTCGTTCTCATACACGTCCATCCCCAGCGCGCCAATTTTCTGGTGCTTCAGGGCGTCGATCGCCGCCTGCGAATCGATGAGCGCGCCACGGCTGGTATTGATGATCATCACCCCGTCTTTCATTCGCTCGAACGCGGCATGGTTCAGCAAATGGTAGTTTTCATCGGTCAGCGGACAGTGCAGGGAGATAACATCGGACTCTCTGTACAGCGTTTCAAGATCGACATACTCCACGCCCATATCCAGCGCGGCGGCGCTTGGGTAAGGATCAAACGCCAGCAGGCGCATACCGAAGCCTTTAAGAATGCGCAGCGCGGCGACGCCGATTTTCCCGGTGCCGATAACGCCGGCGGTTTTGCCGTGCATGGTGAAACCGGTCAGCCCTTCCAGAGAGAAGTTAGCGTCGCGGGTACGCTGATAGGCGCGGTGAATGCGGCGGTTCAGCGACATCATCATGCCGATAGCGTGTTCAGCGACCGCTTCCGGCGAGTAGGCCGGGACGCGCACCACGCGCAGGCCCAGCTCTTTGGCGGCATCGAGGTCAACGTTGTTGAACCCGGCGCAGCGCAGCGCGATGTACTTCACGCCGTGGGCTTTCAGTTCTTCAAGTACCGGGCGGCTACCGTCATCGTTCACGAAAATGCATACCGCTTCGCAGCCGTTGGCGGTTTTGGCGGTCTTTTCGGTTAGCAGGAAATCAAAAAATTCCAGTTCAAAGCCATATGCATCATTAACATGCTGCAGATACTTCTTGTCGTACTGTTTTGTACTATACACAGCGATTTTCATAAGACTTTTCTCCAGTGATAATACCGTCACGGTAGCATAATTAAAATAATCTTACAAATGTTAAAAACTAGTTTAATCAGCAGGTTATAGTAATAATTCTAGAGCATATCGCGGTGTTAAGAAATCTCTTTAAAAGACAATACCTTTCATCAAAAGCTGAGGCTTAACGCCCCTGGCGCCAGCAGGATCAGCGGCCAGAGCAGACCGGAGCTGACGTTGGCGAGCTGAAAATGCCAGAAAGAGGTGCCGCTGGCGCCGGTTACCAGCGGCACGGTGGCGCGCAGCGGAGAAAGAAAGCGGCTAAAAAAGAGCGCCCACGCGCCGTGGCGGCGCAGAAACAGCTGGCCGCGAGCGAGGCGCTCGGCATTGAGCCAGCGGATACGATACAGATGGCGCCGATAGCGGCGGCCCGTCAGCCATGAGAGCCAGAATCCGCCGATAGCGCCGAGGCTGGCGCTCATCCACATTAACAGGAAATGCCCCGGGCTGGCCGATGCCAGCGCGCCGAACAGCAGCAGCCCCGAGGTGCCCGGGATCAGCAGCGAGATGACGGCGCAGGATTTAGCGAACGTCAGCAGGAAAACCATCAGCAAAACCAATGAATAGCGGCCCTGAGCGTATTCCATCAGCGAGATAATTAAGTCCACAGCCTCATCCGTTTACGTTCACAGGTATAAAGCAGTGTCGCAGGAGAAAACTAAACCCCGGCTAAATGACCCGCTGGAGAATCACATGGCGACGACTACGCTTAAACGGGATGGAAACTTTAACTCACAGGTCGAACGTGCCACAATAACGGCCTCTCGGCTTTTACTCATTTCGAATCAGGATATTAGCTGCCCATGAAGGGTAAATATAAAGCCGCCATCGCGCTATTATTAGCCCTCGTGCTGCTACCGCTGGCTTTGCTATTGACGCTCACCCACTGGGTGCCCACGCTGGCAGGTATCTGGCTACCTACGGGAACCCGAATCTCCCTCAATGAAAGCCCGCGCCTGACGCGCTCTGCGCTGCGCATTCCGGATCTCCGCTACCTGGTCGGCGACTGCGAAATCGCGCGCGTCACCAATGCCTCGCTCTCGCGTCCCAGCCGCTGGCGTTTACATATCGGCGAGCTGGATATTAACAGCGCCTGTCTGAACAAGCTGCCGGAGAGCGAAGCCGCGCCGGGGGCGCCGAAAACCCTCGCCGAATGGCAATCAATGCTCCCTTATAGCTGGCTGACGATTGACAACCTGCGCCTGTCGCCGTGGGACAAATGGCAGGGGCGGCTGGTGATGTCGCTCACGCCGCAGCAGCAGGATATCGGCTATGCCGGGAAAGAGGTCACCTTCCAGGCGCGACTGCGCGGCCAGGCGCTGACGGTCAGCGACTTCTCCGCGCGTCTGGTGGAAGACCAGGCGCCGGTGAAGCTGGTGGGCGAGTTTCAGATGCCGCTGGTGCCGGACGGCTTGCCGGTCGATGGCCACCTGTTCAGCACCTTTGAATTTCCACAAACTCCCGGCCTGGTCGATGCCGAACTGGAGTGGCAAGAGAACCGCGGGCAACTGCTGGTCACGCCGCGCGGTGAGGTGGAGCCGATGCTTGACCTGCCGTGGGAAATCGCTCCGGATCGTATCACCATCAGCGATGGCCGCTGGCACACCGAATACGCGGGCAACGCGTTGAGCGGCCGCGTCGCGCTTTCGCTGGGCAACTGGCAGCAGGGCACCGAGCAGATGCAGGTCAGCGGGCGACTTAACGTGCTCACTCAGGGCCAGGCCGGGAAGGGCAACGCCGTGCTGAATATCGGCCCCGGCAAGCTGAGCATGGACAGCAGCGACATGCCGCTACAGCTGACCGGCGAGGCTAAGCTCGGCGATCTGATTTTTTACGCCAAACTGCCCGCGCAGCTGAGCGGGCCGCTTACCGCGCCGGTGCTCAACTTTCACCCCGGCGCGCTGCTGCGTTCGCGCGGGCGGGTCATCGATTCGTTGAATATCGATGAAATCCGCTGGCCGCTGGCGGGCGTCAAAGTGACGCAGCAGGGCGTTGATGGCCGCCTGCAGGCTATTTTACGCGCCCATGAACAGGAGATGGGCGATTTTACCCTGCATCTTGACGGCCAGGCCGACAACTTTATGCCCGACCATGGCCGCTGGCAGTGGCGCTACTGGGGCGAGGGCCATTTCACCCCAATGCAGGCGCGCTGGGATGTGAAAGGCGCGGGCGAATGGGCCGACAGCACCATCGTGCTCAACAGCCTGTCGACCGGGTTCGATAAGCTGCAGTACGGTTCCATGCTGGTGAGCGCGCCGCGTCTGACCCTGGAAAAACCGATCCACTGGCTGCGCGATGAGCAGCATCCCAAACTGACCGGCGCGCTATCGCTGGATGCCGGGAAAACCACCTTCAGCGGCGGCAGCGAACTGCCGCCGTCGACGCTGAAATTTAATATCGACGGCCGCGATCCGACCTGGTTCCAGTTCAACGGCTCCCTGCATGCGCAAAAAATTGGCCCCGTGCGCGTTACCGGGCGCTGGGACGGCGAACGTCTGCGCGGCGAGGCATGGTGGCCAAAACAGTCGCTGACCGTTTTCCAGCCGCTGTTGCCGCCGGAGTGGAAGATGAACCTGCGTGAGGGAACGCTTTACGCGCAGGTGGCATTCTCCGCCGCAGCCGGGCAGGGCTTCGAGGCGGGCGGTCACGGTGTGCTCAAGGGCGGCAGCGCCTGGATGCCGGATAACCAGATCAACGGCGTCGATTTTGTGCTGCCGTTCCGCTTTAGCGACGGCACCTGGCAGCTTGGCACTCGCCATCCGGTATCGTTGCGCATTGGGGAAGTCGTCAACCAGTTCACCGCGCGCAATCTGACGGCGGATCTCCAGGGCGCCTGGCCCTGGAGTGACGACGCGCCTTTACAGTTGAGCAACGTCAGCGTCGATATTCTCGGCGGCAAGCTGACCATGCAGCAGTTGAGGATGCCGCAGCATGACCCGGCGCTGCTGCGTCTGCAAAACATCTCCAGCAGCGAATTAGTGAGCGCGATTAAAGTGAAGCAGTTCGCCGTCTCTGGCCCGTTTAACGGCGCGCTGCCGCTGTGGCTGGATAACGATAAATGGATTATCAAAGACGGCTGGTTCAGCAATCCGGGGCCGATGACGATGCGCCTCGATAAAGACACCGCGGACGCGCTGGTGGCCGACAACGTCTCCGCCGGGGCGGCCATTAACTGGCTGCGCTATATGGAGGTGGCCAGATCGTGGACGCGGATCAACCTCGATAACCTCGGCGTACTGACGCTGAAGGCAACGATTAGCGGTACCAGCCGGGTAGAGGGCAAAAGTAATACGGTGCACTTAAACTACTCCCATGAAGAGAATATTTTTGACCTGTGGCGCAGCTTGCGTTTCGGTGACAATCTGCAGGCGTGGCTGGAGCAGAACGCCAGGCTGCCCGCGCCGCGCTGTCAGGACAGTCATACCTGTAAGGAACAACAATAATGATCAAACTATTCGCCGCTTTTCTGGCCACCGCGCTGCTGGCGGGCTGTACGCCGCGTATTGAAATCGCGGCATCGAAAGAGCCGATCACCATCAATATGAATGTCAAAATTGAGCATGAAATTCATATCAAGCTGGATAAAGACGTTGAGAATCTGCTCAAATCGCGTAGCGATCTGTTCTGAGGCGATGATGAGAATACGACTGATAACCACGACGCTGGCGCTGGTGCTGTTCAGCGCTCAGGCGCTGGCCCTGACCCTCAATGAAGCTCGCCAGCAGGGGCGGGTCGGCGAAACCCTCAATGGCTATCTTGAACCGCTGCGTCAGGATAAAGAAACCCTTGAACTGGTGAAGCAGATCAACGCCGCCCGCAGCGACAGCTATCAGCAACTGGCGGATGACAATAATCTACCGGTGGATCAGGTGGCGAAAATGGCCGGGCAGAAGCTGGTCGCCAGGGCGCAGCCGGGCGAGTACGTGAAGGGCCTTAACGGCAAATGGCTGAAAAAATAGCTATCGGCAGCGCTTGCGATACTCTCCCGGCGAGACGCCGAAACGCTGCTTAAAGGCGGTGGAGAAATGGCTATGATCGCTGAACCCCCAGCTGTAGCCAATCCCCGCGAGCTTTTCATCATCATGGGCGCTTTGCAGCGCGCGGGCGCACAAATCGAGCCGACGATTCTTAATATATTGCGCCACCACCAGCCCTTTTTCCGCAAACAGCCGGTAAAGACTGCGCACCGACATGCCGGTTTCGCTGGCCAGCCACTCCGGGCGCAGATGTTCCGCCTGAATCGACTCATCGATTAACGCCATGATTTTCTGAAACTGCTTATCGCGCCGGGACGGCTGGGCTTCCTGATGATGCAGCATCGGACGCAGCAGGCAGACGATGGCCTCCAGCGCCGCTTTGCTTTCGCTGGCCGAGAGTTCAGGGCTGTTCATGCTTTCATGTAGCAGGCGCTGGCTGAGCTGGACCATCGGCAGGCTTTTCGCCAGCCGCGTAGCGATGCTGATTTCACTGCCGCGCAGCTGCTGCTCCAGCAGCGATCTTGGCAGCAGCAGGGAGGCCTGGCGCGAGGTTTGCTGCCAGATAATCGAGCATGGACGAGACGCATCAATCAGGGTGATATCGCCGCTCTCCAGCATCGCCTGGCGGCCATCCTGCTCGATCGTCGCCTGGCCCGCGAGCTGGAAGACGGTATAAAACCAGGCGTCATTATCGCGCTGGATCTCTTGTCGGGTACGGTAGAGGTTGATGCCGCGGGCGGTCACCGTGCTGACTTTCAGGTCGCCGGCATAGCTGGCGTCGATCTCACCGTGGAAATGATCATCCAGCGGACGGGCGGCGAACTGCCCGCAGACCTGATTGATTTTTGCTAACCAATGCTGGTAATTCTGCCCACGATTTGCCGTATTCATCGCGCATCCTTTGTAATAATAATGTTTTTGCATTGTTGCATTTATGATGCTGGAGGCAAGGGCAGAAGACGGAGTATATGAAAGAACTATTACCTGCTGCACATTTTCTGTCCGCGTCATCGACTTAATTGCGGCGGCTGTCACAGCGGCAAAAACGAATGTCACAGAGAAAAAAGCGTGAATCGCGACCCCGGCATAGACTGATACCACTATCCGCGAACAATAAGGAAGGGGTATGTCCACATCACAGGTCGCGCTACTCGCCAGCGTGCAGCAGTTTTTAGACAGACAGCATGGTTTGTACCTCGACGGTACGCAGCAGGCGGCAGAGAGTGAACAGCGTTTAACCGTCTGGAACCCGGCCACCGGTCAGGCTATCGCCAGCACCGCGGACGCTAACGCCGCGGATGTCGATCGGGCGGTAATGTCCGCCTGGCGCGCTTTCGTTTCCCGCAGCTGGGCAGGGCGGACCCCCGCCGACCGCGAACGGATCCTGCTGCGCTTCGCCGATCTGGTGGAGCAGCACGGCGAGGAGCTGGCGCAGCTGGAGACCCTTGAACAGGGGAAATCGATTAACATTTCCCGCGCCTTTGAAGTGGGCTGCACCCTGAACTGGATGCGCTATACCGCCGGGCTGACCACCAAAATCAGCGGCCGCACCCTGGACGTATCGATTCCCTTCCCGGCGGGCGCGCGCTATCAGGCGTGGACCAAAAAGGAGCCGGTGGGCGTTGTGGCCGGGATCGTGCCGTGGAACTTCCCGCTGATGATCGGCATGTGGAAAGTGATGCCCGCGCTGGCGGCTGGCTGTTCAATCGTCATTAAGCCGTCGGAGACCACCCCGCTGACCCTGCTGCGGGTGGCGGAACTGGCAACCGAGGCGGGCGTGCCGGACGGCGTCTTTAACGTAGTGACAGGTAACGGGGCCGGATGCGGCGCGGCGCTGACCTCGCATCCGCTTGTCGCCAAGGTGAGCTTTACCGGATCGACTGCTACCGGTAAACAGATTGCCCGCGTGGCCGCCGATCGCCTGACCCGGGTCACGCTGGAGCTGGGCGGCAAGAACCCGGCTATTGTGCTGAAAGATGCCGATCCGCAGTGGGTGATTGAGGGCTTAATGACCGGCAGCTTCCTGAATCAGGGGCAGGTGTGCGCCGCCAGTTCGCGAATTTATATCGAAGCGCCGCTGTTCGATACGCTAGTGAGCGGCTTTGAGCAGGCGGTGAAGTCGCTACAGATCGGACCCGGAATGCTCGAGAGCAGCCAGATTAACCCGGTGGTGTCTCAGGCGCACTGCGCCAAAGTGGCCGCCTATCTTGATGAAGCCCGTCAGCAGAAGGCTGAGCTAATTAGCGGTCACGCGGGGCCGGATGCGCAGGGCTACTATATTGCACCGACGCTGGTGATTAACCCCGACGCAGGGCTGCGCCTGAGCCGGGAAGAGGTTTTCGGCCCGGTGGTGAATCTGGTGCGCGTGGCCGATGGCGAAGAGGCGCTGCGCCTGGCCAACGACAGCGATTTTGGCCTGACCGCCAGCGTCTGGACCCGCGATTTGACTCAGGCGCTGAGCTACACCGACCGCCTGCAGGCGGGGACGGTGTGGGTCAACAGCCATACGCTGATCGACGCCAATCTGCCGTTCGGCGGCATGAAGCAGTCCGGTACCGGCCGCGATTTCGGCCCCGACTGGCTGGACGACTGGTGCGAAACGAAGTCGGTTTGCGTGCGTTACTAGCCGCCTGTTCCCCGGCGGCGGCTGATGCCTTACCGGGGCTACAAGCTGCTCGGCGCCTTGAATCCTGCACGACCCCGCAGGCCCGGTAAGGCGCCAGCCGCCACCGGGCGTTTTTCTCCGGGAGTAGGCCGTCAGTCCAGCAATGACGGATCGGCGTCGATCATCATCTGCTTCATCTCTTCAAAATGCTGGCGCGAAAAGTCGGCGATCCCCTCCCAATCCTGCGCGGTTTTCTCCGCTACCGCAGCGGAGAGCACCTTCAGCGGCTGCCCCGTTGACCAGGCGGTCACCAGAATCTGACAGGCGCGCTCCAGGGTCCAAATATCATCGAAAGCCTCGCCAATCGACGGCGCGGTCACCAGCACCCCGTGATTGCCCATCAGCAGCCGGCGCTTATCGGCCAGCAGTGCCGCCAGACGCGCGCCTTCCGCCGTGGTATCCGCCATACCGCCGTATAACGTATCGACGGCCAGCCGATTAAAATAGCGCGCCGTATTCTGATCGATCGGCGGGATATGCGGCTTCTCGAGGCAAGCGACGCTGGTGGTATACACCGGATGCAGGTGCAGCACCACCCGCACCTCCGGCAGGCGCTGGTGGATTTGCCCGTGAATCGCCCACGCCGTGGCGTCGACGTCAGATCGCCGGGCGCAGGCTTCATCATCGGCGTCCAGCAGCAGCAGGTCGCTGGCGCGGAGGCGCGAAAAGTGTTTCCATTTCGGATTCAGCAGGAATTTTTTGCCGTCCGCCGAGAGGGCCGCGCTAAAGTGGTTGGCCACCGCCTCGTGCATTCCGAGATGGGCGATGATACGAAAGGTCGCCGCCAGGTCGATGCGGGTCTGTTCTTCATAAGACCGGGCCATGTCGTTACTCCGCCTTCGGCATCAGGGTTTGCAGGTCCTCCGGCGTCGGCGCCTGGAAGTTATATTTCTTCAGCAGCGCGGCGTATTCCGGCGTCGCGCTGTATTTCTTCAGCCCTTCCTCCAGCGCGGTTTTCACTTCGCTATCGCCTTTTTTCACCCCAAAGCCGTTGAGCACCGGATAAATCAAGGTTTCGGAAGAGATCGTCACCCGATCGCCAAGCTTATCAATCACGCCGCGCGCCACCGCCGCATCGGTGATTTGCGCCTCAACCGCCCGCGACAGCAGCGCCTGGGTGGTTTGCGGGTCGGTGGTATATTCGCTAAGCGCTATCGGCTTCAGGCCCTTTTTCACGCAGTAGTCGGCGGAGAGCTTTTGCAGCTGCGCCAGCCATGAGGTCGCGCCCATAGAGCCAATTTTATGACCGCAAAACTCTTCCGGCGTTTTTGGCTGATAGTCGCTGCCTTTCAGCGCGAGGATCGCTTCGCCGCTTTTCAGATAGGGCACCATATCGATAACCTTCAAACGCTCGGCGGTGATGTACATCGACGAGTTGGTGATATCGAAGCGTCCGCCCTGCAGACCCGGAATCAAATTCGGAAACCGGGTATCAATATTCACCGCCTCGCGGCCCATGGTTTTCGCCAGCCCGGCGAGAAACTCGATATCGAACCCGGCGGGCTTGTTGTTTTCCATATATTCATACGGGAAAAAGGTCATATCCGAACCGGCGGTGATTTTCCCCGGCTGCTGGAAGGCCAGGGCGCTAAAGGACGACAGGGCGCCGGCGGCGCAAAGGAGCAGGACAGCAGGGCGCAAAGCATTAATACGTTTCATAGAACCTCCAAAGAGTGGGCAAATTACATGCTGGCGCGATCGGTACCGGCCTGCTGGACGAAAAAGGATGCGCCGCGCGGTTTTTGCGGCAGACGTAAATGATTAACGGTACTACGCACCAGGCCGCTCTCTTCGCCGGCAACCATCTGCCCGGCGTGAAGGCTGGGCAGCGGATTTTCGCCGAACGGCAGGGCATCTTCCGCTGCGTAGACGCTGATAAACAGCGTGCGCGGGAGGTCGGTTTCATTAGGGCTGGAGGCGTGAAGCAGGCGGGTATGCATAAAGCACACTGAACCCGCCGGGCCGAAACAGGCCTGCGGCTGCTGGCAGTGGGCTTCTTCGACCTGCGGGTCCACGGCGCCGGTAAAACGCGCGTTTTGCCAGTGGGACCACAGCGGCCCCTGGTGGCTTCCCGGGACCACGTTGAGCGGACCGTTTTCCGGCGTCACTTCGCTAACCATCAGCAGGGCGGTGATAATGTCGTCGTTGCTGTGGGGGGTGAACAGAAAATCCTGATGCCATTTCACCTGCGTAGCGGTGTGCGGCAGCTTGGAGTTGATTTTGCTGTGATGAAAACGGGTCCCGCTGCCGCCGATGAGCTGGCCGGCAATCGCCGCCATCCGCGAATCAAGGGCGGCGCGGCGGTAGGCGGCGGAAATCTCGGTGGGCGAACTCACCCGGCGCAGCGAGGGGTGATGCGGCGTGTGATCGCTTTCGAGGTCGAAGCGCGGACGGCCGTCCAGGGTTTCGCCCCACGCCTCGCTATGCTGGCGGCTCTCTTCGACCCAGGCGTCGAAATCGGTCTGCAGCAGAGCCACCTCCTCGGCGGAGAGCACCTCTTCAACAACCAGAAAACCCTGCTGATGAAACTGTTCGATTTGCCACTGCGCGATCATATTTTTCTCCTTTCGGGAACGGAGGCGTTAAGCCAAAGAGACATCTTTCAGGAAGGCGTCCACGCGCGGATGCTGGCCGTCGCGCATTGCCTGAGGCGTGTCGTCGCAGACCACGCGTCCTTTTTCCATAAACACAATTCGGTCGGAAACCTTAAAGGCGAAGTTCATCTCATGGGTGACGATCACCATGGTGATACCTTCATGGGCCAGCGATTCGATAACCTGCAGAACCTCGTTAACCTTTTCCGGATCCAGCGCCGAGGTGGGTTCATCGAACAGCATAATTTGTGGGCGCATCATCAGGGCGCGGGCAATCGCTACCCGCTGCTGCTGGCCGCCGGAAAGCTGATGCGGATATTTCCACGCGTGTTCCAGCATCCCGACTTTATGCAGCAGTTCGCAGGCGTGCTGCTTGAGCTCGCCTTCGCTGGCCAGATGGTGATAGCGTGGCGCCAGCAGCAGGTTGCCGAGCACGGTCAGGTGGGGGAACAGGTTGAAGCTCTGGAAGACCATGCCGATATTCTGGCGATGCTCGCTGTTCTCCATAAAACGCGGCTTCTGCTGCCCCTGGCGGTCGAGGTGAATAAATGGCTGGCCGTTGATTTTGATCTCGCCGTTATCGATCTGCTCAAGGCCGTTCAGCAGGCGGATCAGCGTGGTCTTACCGGAGCCGGATGGGCCAATGACGGAGACGACTTCGCCGGGCTGAATTTGCAGGCTGACCGCGCCCAGCACTTCGACATTGTTATAGGCTTTATGCAGCTTAGACGCCTGCAGCGCCGGCTCCTGCGCGACGCTAACGCTGCGGGCCATTGCCGGACGTCGCGCCGTGGCCATTTGCTGCATTTCTTCATCCACCGGACGCGTGGTTTTACGTTGCGTGACGTCGAGCCAGGTCTCGAGGCGCTTAAGCAGGAAATCAAACACCGTGACGATCAGGATGTAGTAAAACGCCACCGCCGCCATGGTCTCCATGACGAGGAAATTCTGCGAATAGAGGCGCTGGCCGACCATTAAGATCTCGGTCAGGGAGATAACCGACACCAGCGAGCTGAGCTTGACGATGGCGATATACTCATTGGCCAGCGCCGGTAGGGCGACGCGCAGCGCCTGCGGGATCACCACGCGCCACTGGGTACCGGCATAGCGCAACCCGAGCGCGCGGGCGGCTTCGCTCTGTCCTTTCGGAATCGACAGCAGCCCGCCGCGATGAATTTCAGCAATATAGGCGGCTTCGCTCAGCACCATCGCCAGCAGCCCGGCCCAGAACGGGTCGTTCAGCACCGGCGCGAAGGAGGGCAGCGCCTGCGGCATGTTGTAGACAAAAATCAGCAGCACCAGCAGCGGCATGCTGCGAAACAGCCAGATATAGAGGCGGGCAGGCGCGTTAAACAGCTTGCGCGGCGACTGTTTGGCCAGCGCCAGAATAAATCCCAGCACAATGCTGAAAGCCCAGGTCAGCAAACTTAATTTGATGACGGTCCAGGTGGCCTGCCAGAAATCGACATCGCTGAGCAGGCTTAACATATAGTTCCAGTTAAACGTCATGGGCTATTTCACTCGCCATAATTAACGGAAATTAAGGCGATTCCCCTGTTCTAAAATGGGGAGCCGCCGGCGTTCATCTTGCCCTGACACTATGCTGGCACTGTTCGACCGGTGGCAATTAGTAAATTTTTGGCCTTTAAGTTTAAAAAAACTATACAGCTATATTAACCCCAAGGAATTTAACGCAATTAATGAGAAACAGCATTGAAACAACTTAAAAACAATCGCCGTTATTTTTAAACCTGATTTTTGGCAAAACGGTAATTTGTGCAATATTGGGGCGTGCCGCGGGCAAATAAGGTGCAGGGCGTTGCTTTATGGTGCAAAACGCGAAATCAGGCAAAAAAGAGGGCGGGTAAGTAAATAGAGGCGGCGGTTATTTGCCGACGATATACAGCGCAAACGGTATGGCACGATGCTTGCAGGCTGCTTATTGTAAAACTAAGCCCGTTCGCAATAAGACAATATTTTATCAATGGTGACGCGATGAACCGATTTACCCTCAAACAGCTTAAGTATTTCGTGACGGTGGTGGAAACGGAGAGTATCGCCGAGGCTTCCCGCCAGCTGCATATTGCCCAGCCGTCGATCTCCATTGCCATCAAAAACCTGGAAAGCACCTTCGACCAGCAGCTGTTTATTCGCCACCACGCGCAGGGCGTATCCCTGACCTCAAGCGGGCGGCGCTTCTACGATAAAGCTAAAGAGCTGCTGCGGCTGTCGTACGAGTTTGAGCAGAACTCGCGGGCGGATAAAGAGCTGGTATCTGGGACGATTTCCGTCGGCTGCTTTGAATCCGTGGCGCCGCTGTATATGCCAAAACTGGTGGCGGGATTTAAAAAAATGTATCCCGAAATCACTCTCCAGCTCTACGACGGCGAACAACATGAGCTGATGCACGGCCTGCATCGCGGGCGTTTCGATCTGGCGCTGGTCTACGATCTGGAACTGGGTCATTCCATTCATAAAGAGCTGCTGAACGCTCCGCACAAGCCCTATGCTTTACTGCCTGCCTCTCATCCGCTGGCGCAGAAAAAAAGCGTCACGCTGCAAGAGTTAAGTCGTGAGCCGATGATTTTGCTCGATGCGGTTCCCAGCAAAAACTATTTTGTCTCAATATTTAAAGAGAAAGGTTATCACCCGGAAGTGGCCTACAGTTCACCCTCTATTGAAATGGTGCGCTGTATGGTCGGGCAGGGATTAGGCTTTTCGGTCCTCGTGACTCGTCCGCTATGCGATATGACCTATGACGGTGAAAAGCTGGTGCAGCTGGATATTGCCGACGAGATGCCCGCGTCGACATTAATTATGGCGCACCTTGCCAATAATGAACCCACGCGCCCGACGCAGCTGTTTATGGATTATTGCCGCAGCATAGAATTAACGCCCCATCAGCACGCGTAATGTAATTAACGCGGCCGCAAGCGTTATTTTCCCGCTGCGTTATCCAGCCTCGTAAATTTCTATTCAGACGATCGTTTTATAATAATTTACCATTTCATCACACTTACTTAACCTGAGTTCTGTCAATCCCGGCGGATAAGCCGGACAACCGTGCTTGAAGGACACAGACATGACAGAGCAGATTACAGAGATCGATACCCTGGTGGTGGGCGCGGGGCAGGCGGGCGTCGCGATGAGCGAGCATCTGACGCATCACGGCATTCCCCACCTGGTGCTGGAAAAAAAGCGCATCGCTGAGGCCTGGCGCAGCGGCCGCTGGGATTCGCTGGTGGCCAACGGCCCGGCCTGGCACGATCGGTTTCCCGGCATGACCTTTCCCGGCTGCGACGCCGACAGCTTTGTCGCCAAAGAGCAGATTGCCGACTACTTCGCCGCGTATGCCAAAACCTTTAATGCACCGATCAAAACCGGCGTTGAGGTCTTTAGCGCAGAGCGCTTAAACGGCCGTCCGGGGTTTCGCGTGGAAACCTCGCTGGGCGTGATTGAGGCGCAGCGTATTGTCGCCGCCACCGGGCCGTTCCAGCGCCCGGTGATACCGGCCATCGCGCCGCAGGATAGCGCAGTGGAGCAAATCCATTCCGCGCACTATTTCAATCCGCAGCAGCTTGCGGAAGGCGGCGTGCTGGTGGTTGGTGCGGGATCGTCCGGCGTACAAATCGCCGAAGAACTCCGCCGGGCGGGGCGCGCGGTGTGGCTCTCCGTCGGCGCCCACGATCGCCCGCCGCGCCGCTACCGCCAGCGCGATTTTTGCTGGTGGCTGGGGGTATTAGGCTTGTGGGACGCGGCGGCCAACCAGCCCGGTAAAGAGCACGTGACGATTGCGGTTAGCGGCGCGCGCGGCGGTCATACCGTTGACTTTCGCCAGCTGGCGCACCAGGGGATTACCCTGGTCGGGCAAACGCACGGCTTTACCGAGGGTAAGGCGGTGTTTCGCGACGATCTGGCGGACAACATTCGTCTCGGCGACGCTTCCTATCTGGCGCTGCTCGACGCTGCGGATGAGTACATTGCCCGCAACGGACTGATCCTGCCGGAAGAGCCGGAAGCGCGCTTCTTCCTGCCTGACCCCGATTGCCTGACCCAGCCGCTCGCCGAACTCGACCTGGCAAAAGCGGGCGTGCGCAACATTATCTGGGCCACCGGCTACACCACCGATTACCGCTGGCTGAAGGTTAACGCCTTTAATGAACAGCAGCGCCCGCAGCATCATCGCGGCGTTTCCAGCGAACCGGGCGTCTATTTCCTTGGCCTGCCTTGGCTCTCCCGCCGTGGCTCAACCTTTATCTGGGGCGTCTGGCACGATGCGAAATATATTGCCGATCAGATTGCCATTCAGCGCCAGTATCAACGCTACCAACCTTCCTGCTAACGCCTGATTTGAGGACGCGACCTATGCCAACCCATACCCGTATTCGGATGTTTAACACCAAAGAAACCTATCCCAATCAGACGCTCAATAACGATCTGTGCCAGGCGGTGCGCGCGGGAAATACCGTGTACGTTCGCGGCCAGGTGGGTACCGATTTTGACGGTAATTTGATCGGCCTGGGCGACCCGCGCGCCCAGGCGGAACAGGCGATGAAGAACGTTAAACAGCTGCTGGAAGAGGCCGGCAGCGATCTGACGCATATCGTGAAAACGACGACCTATCTGATCGACCCGCGCTACCGCGAACCGGTGTACCAGGAAGTGGGGAAATGGCTCAAAGGCGTGTTTCCCATTTCGACCGGCGTGGTGGTGTCGGCCCTCGCGCAGCCGCAGTGGCTGATGGAAATTGACGTCACGGCGGTGATCCCTGACGACTGGCATGCGCAGGAGGCACCATGACCCTTTCAATTTCCGCCCTGTGCCCGGAGTCGGGTCAACTGGGCATTGCGATTAGCTCATCCAGCATTGCGGTCGGCGCCCGCTGCCCGTGGCTGCTGGCGGGCGTTGGCGCGGTGTCCAGCCAGAACATCACGCTGCCCGCGCTCGGACCGCAGATCCTTGCCGGGCTTGAGGCGGGGCTCACGCCGCAGCAGGCCCTGACGCAGGCGCTGGGCGAAGACCGGTTTAGCGATTATCGCCAGGTGGCGGTCATCGACGCCAGCGGCGAGAGCGCCGTGTTCAGCGGCGAACATACGCTCGGCATCGGGCGAGTGGCGCAGGGTGAGAACTGCGTGGCGGCGGGGAATATGCTGGCCAGCCCGCAGGTGATTACCGCCATGACGACGGCGTTCGAAGCCGCCACCGGCGAACTGGCCAGCCGCCTGATTGCGGCTCTGCAGGCGGGCATCGATGCGGGCGGCGAAGCCGGGCCGGAGCACTCGGCGGCGCTGAAAGTGGTGGAGGATTACGCCTGGCCGGTGGTGGATTTACGCGTCGACTGGGCTGAGGATCGCCCGGTAGCGGCGCTGGAAGCGCTGTGGCTGGCCTATGAACCGCAGATGGAAGCGTACATCACCCGCGCGCTGGACCCGCGCGAAGCGCCGACCTACGGAGTGCCGGGCGATGAGTAACCGCCTGCGTGAGATCCTCGGGCAGCTGCTGGCGTTTGATACCACCAGCCGCGAGTCGAATCTGGCGCTGATTGCCTGGATCGGCGACTTTCTGCGCGCGCGCGGCGTGACGTCGCAGCTGTTTTATGACGACGAAGGTCGCAAGGCGAACCTCTATGCCCGCCTTGGGCCATCCGGCCCCGGCGGGGTGATGCTCTCCGGTCATACTGACGTGGTGCCGGTGGATGGCCAGGCGTGGACGGTGCCGCCGTTCGCCCTTACCGAACGCGACGGGCGCTACTACGGTCGCGGCAGCGCGGATATGAAAGGATTTATCGCCTGCGTGCTGGCGTCGCTGGAGGCGTTTCTGGCTGCGCCGCTGCGGATGCCGCTGCATCTGGCATTCTCTTATGATGAGGAAGTTGGCTGTCTGGGCGTGCGCAGCCTGGTGGATTTTCTCCGCGCCTCCGCCGAGAAACCGGCGCTGTGTATTATCGGCGAGCCGACCGACATGCGCCCAGTCTATGGGCATAAAGGCAAGCTCGCGGTGCGCTGTCGCGTGGAAGGCCACGCCTGCCATTCGGCCTACGCCCCGCAAGGGGTTAACGCGATTAGCTACGCGGCGAAGCTGATTTACCGGCTGGATGCGCTGGGCGAAAGCTTTTCGCAGCACCTGGACCGCCGGTTCTCGCCGCCGTCAGGCACGCTGCAGGTGGGGACGATCCGCGGCGGCGAGGCGCTGAATATCGTTCCGCAATCCTGCTGGTTCGACTTTGAAATTCGCTATTTACCCGGTACCCGTCCGCAGGTGGTCACCGACGCCCTGGGCGATTATGCCCGCGAGCAGCTGCTTCCGGCGATGCGCAAGGTGGCGCAGTGCAGCGACATTCATTTCCAGACGCTGAGCCACTATCCAGGTCTGCTGAGCGACCCGCAGTCAGCGTTCGCCCGCTGGCTGGCGCAGTGGTGCGGCAGCGATGATTTCACCACCGTCGCCTACGGCACCGAAGGCGGCCTGTTTGACGAGGCGGGCGTCGCGACGCTTATCTGCGGGCCGGGCAGCATGGCGCAGGGCCATAGGGCGGACGAATATATCAGCATCCCCCAGACGGAACGCTGTCTGGCCATGCTGGATAACCTTTGCGCCTGGATGCGCGCCGATCCCTCCGATTCACTTCGCTGATTTATCAACACAGGATGGCGACTATGCAAAACCCGTACTCCCCGCTTATTGATCAACAGACCGTCGACCGCTGGCAGACCGACGGCGTCGTGCTACTCAAAGGCGTGTTCACGCCGTGGATAGACAGCCTGTCGCGCGGCGTCGCCGCGCTGATGGCGAACCCCAGCGAATATGGCCATGCGCGAACGGTAATCCCGGAAGACGGTTCGGCGCCGTTTTTTCAGGACTATTGCAACTGGCAACGAATCCCGGAATTTCGCGATTTCGTTTTTCAGTCGCCGGCGGCGGAGATCGCCGCGGTGCTGATGGGGTCGCAGACGGCGAAGTTTTTCCACGAGCACACGCTGGTGAAACAGCCCGGCGGCAGTACGGTGACGCCATGGCACCACGATCAGCCCTATTACTGCGTGGAAGGGCGGCAGAACGTGAGCCTGTGGATCCCGCTCGATCCGGTAGCGGAGGAGATTTCGCTGCGCTGCATTCGCGGTTCCCATCGCTGGGACGAGGAGTTCAGCCCAACGCGGTTTAACGGTTCAAAGCTCTATTCCCACTCGCGTTTTAAAGAGCTGCCGGATATCGATGCCCATCAGGAGGATTACGATATCGTTAGCTGGGCGCTGGAACCGGGCGATGCGGTCGCTTTTCATTTCCGCACGCTGCATGGCGCCAGGGGTAATTCAAGCACCCGCGCGCGGCGGGTATTTTCCGCCCGTTGGGTAGGGGATGATGCGACATTCGCCGACCGCGGCGGCGTGACCTCGCCGCCGTTTCCGGGGCTTAAGCTTCGCGACGGAGAGCCGCTTGTCGCCGATGAGTTTCCGCTGGTCTGGCCGCGGTAGCGGGCCCAGACCACGTTGCGGATAGCGGTTTTCACTCACTGACTGAGGGGATTGAAGCCCATTCCCTCTTTTATTTTTTCAACATTCGCTCTGGGTGTCAGTTTTTCTATTAAAGTCACTGCCAGATTGAGAGCGGTCGCCGCTATGTTGATATACAGTTTATGACGTCAGCCGATAGTGCGACTGCACCAGTCCCGAAGGAAAGCTACGGCTTGATAACAGAGTCAAATCGATATCCCTGGTCAGGGAACCGAACAGCGGTTTTCCCGAACCGAGCAGGACAGGAACGGTAGTGATAATCATATCGGCGACCAGCCCTTCGCGCAGGAACGACTGTATTACTTTCCCGCCATCTATATACACGCGATGCGCGTTCTGTACCGTCAGGTCAGCAAGCACTTCCCCTGGCGTGCGGCTTGAGAACTGCACTTTGTCCTTCAACGCCTCGGGCACGGCGGTCGCGGTTAGCTGTCGGGAGAGAACCAGCACGGGGCGATCGTAAGGCCACTGGTCAAAGGTCAGCGCCTTCTCATAGCTGCCCCGACCCATAACGATCCAATCTTTGTCCGCGATGAATGCGGCATAGCCGTGATCTTCTGTCGGGTCATCGCGCTGCAACAGCCAGTCGATATCGTCATCCTGTCGGGCGATATAACCATCAAGGCTGACCGCGATAAAAACATGTGTGGTGACCATCAAGTGCTCCGTATTCAGGTTGTCTATATCCCATTGAGTTTAGGGATGTTAGCGATAATGACCTACTCCCTGTAGGAAAACGTAGCATAAGAGCCGCAACGTGCCCTTAGTGGATTAAGGCACAATGGAAACGCTGGCGGATAACCCTGCCACCAGCTCAATCCCCTCTGGTATCTTATCTAGCTGGATACGGACGGGGACACGCTGCGCAAGCCGCACCCAGCTGAAGGTGGGATTGACATCCGGCAGTCCCAGCCCGCCCGTCGCGTCATTGTTATCGTCGATCCCCCGGCCGATACTCTCCACATGCCCGGTAATGAGCGGGTCAAACCCCATCAGCGAAATGCGCGCGGCGCTGCCGATGCGAATATGACGCAGCTTGGTCTCTTCAAAATAGCCCACCACCCAGAAACTGTGCGCATCGACCACGGCGACTTTTGTCTCTCCCGCCGTGGCGTAATCGCCGGGGCGAAGCCGAAGATGCGTGACGTAGCCGGCAGCCGGTGCGCGCACCGTCGCATGGGATAAATTCAGCTGCGCCAGTTCCAGCGCCGCCAGCGCCCCCTGGTAATTGGCCGCCGCGACGCGCGCTGCGCTGCCTGTTTGCTGGATGTCCTCGCTGGAAATGACCCCTTTGATAAGGGCGCGTCGCCTGGCCGCATCCTGGCGCATCACCATCTCATGACGCTTTGCCTCGACGTCGGCCTGCGCGCTGAGCACCGCCAGCTTTAGCCAGCGCGGGTCGATGGCGTAAAGTACATCGCCACGGTTAACCCACTGATTATCCCGCACCGCTACGCTGGTTACCGGCCCGGAAACGTCCGGCGCAATCTGCACCACATCTGCCCGAACGCGGCCATCGCGCGTCCAGGGCGTCTGCGCATACTGTTTCCAGAAAATAAACGCCACGAAAGCCGCCACCGCCACTGCGATTAACGTCAGCGCGTAACGGCCGAGCAAAGAGAGTAAAGATTTCATGCGAATAACCCCAGTGTGGTCAGGCCCTGCAACAGCAGGAAAAAGGTCACGATATAGGTTGAGACATCAAGCAGCGGGCGTAAGGGCAGGCGGCGGTACAGCCTGCTGACAGAGAAAAGCGGCACGAGTAACAGCGTACAGACCAGGGCAATGAGCGCGGTCAGCAGCAGTCCGGGGATAAAAACCCCTCCGATATTGATGTCATTGATCATGCGTCGGTTCCTCGTTCTGCGCCCGTAACGCGCAGTGCAGATCGACCAGCCTGTCGACAAACTGGCGTGAATGTTCATCCGTCGCGGGCAAGCAGCGCTCCGTCATGGCGGCAATGCGCTCGCGTAAGGCTTCGGTCTCCGTTGTGCGGGTAAGGGGATAAAGCACCTCGTGGATATCGCTGCCGGCGGGCGTTTCGCAGCGGCGCAGGCGCATCACGCAGAGGCCAAGGCGCAGAAAGCGCAGCAGGTGTTCAAGCGCCCGCGCGGATGACCGCCCGCTGCGCGGCAAGCGCGGCAGCAGCAGGGCGGCCCGGTCGATCATCAGATTGGTCCAGTGCGTTTCATCGCCTCTAAACGCGTCGTTCACGCTGCGGCGAATATCGCGTTGGCACAGTTTCAGCAGACGGTTTATCGCCACGTCCGCCTGCACGGTTTGCAGCAGACTCATGCCGATAACCGCAAAGCCGGTCGCCAAAAACAGGGCGATCGCGGTGTTGGCCGCCTCGGCAAAGTCGCCGCTGTAGCGCGCGCCCAGCTCGCAGAGCACAGGTAGCGTCAGGGTGATCCCCATCGCCATAAAGGTGGTGGGGGGCCGCGCCTGTAGCGATCCGGCAAGCAGATAGGCCGGGGCAAGCGCCGCCGCCAGTACGGGGAAGTCGCTGAGCGGAGGAAGCAGGGCGAAGCTATAGAGCAGGCTTATTACGACGCCCCAGAAAGAGCCGATAATGTATTTCACAATATGCGGAGCCGGGGTGTCGAAACTGCCAAACAGCGTGCAGCAAACCCCCAGAATCGACACCGCCGTGCCGCCATCCGGCCAGGCGGAATAAATCCATGCCAGACAGCCGCTCAGGATGATGACAAACGCGCCCAGCGCCGTTCGGGCGGCACTGAGGGGATCGCGATGGAAAACGTATCCTTTCGCCGCACGGTCTTCCGCCTGCATTGTTGCGGGTCTGGCGTGATGGATGGCCTCCGAAAGTCGCCCACACTGCTGCAGGAGGGCAATCGACTCAGCGAGGTAGCGTAAGAAATTCACCTGCAGCGCATCTTCAAAGGTCAGCGCCTGCGCGGCGTACCGCTGCGCTAACCGCTCGCCGCGTTGCTGTAGCGCATCGGCTGCGCTGTTGCATTTTCCGCTATCGTCGCAGGTCAGCCAGGCCTGAACATCATTCAGCAACGTCCGCGTATCAGCGGGCATCAGCGCGATCGCCTGCAAACGATCGCGTAATTCAACATTGACAATGACTAACCGCGCCAGCCGGTCATGGAGCGCTTTCCTGGCCTGGCGGACCGGTACCGAAAGAGCGAAATCATACGGGATGTGGTGGCTGATGCCCTGCAGAAACTGCAGCGCCAGCGCCAGATGCAGCGGTTCTGACTGTGCGTCGGACTTGCCTGCCAGCGTGTCGGCAATCCGCTGCCGCGCGGCCCCAAGCGTCTGCGCTAATTTGCTGTTGAACAACCCTGATATCCGGGTAGGCAGAATGTAGCGGTGAATCAGCGCGGCGCAGACGATACCGATCGCGATCTCCTGTACCCGGATGATGGCGATGTTAAACACCGTGCCTGGGTCGGCGACGGCGGGAAAACCAATCAGGCTTGCGGTGTAACCGGCCAGCACAAAAGCATAGGCGCGAGGCGTGCGTTCAAGCAGGGACAAATAGAGGCAGAAGGTGATCCAGCCTGTCAGCATCACGCTGCATAAAATCGGCGTATTCACAAACGTGGGCACAATCAACACCGTGGCCCCCGCGCCGGCCACGGTACCCGCCAGGCGATAGAGGCTCCTGCTCAGGGAGGCGCCCACCGAGGTTTGCGACACGATATAGACGGTAATGATGGCCCACGAGGGGCGTTCAAGGCCAATCGCCAGGGCGAGGTAATAGGCGAGCATCGCGGCGGCAAAACTCCTGACCGAATAGAGCAGGGCATGGGCGTCGCTTAGCAGCGCGGGCGTGGCCATGCGGCCTGGCCAACGGCTTATCGCGTGCAAAAAATGGCTGTGAGGGGAAGTTAATTTATTCATGGCGGGAATTATTCCCGCTTTGCGTACGTCCTTAAATACCCTATTCTGTCAAAAAATACCTAAATGTTGCCAATGAGATGCCATCCAGACTCGCCCATACCCTGTTTGATCCCGATAGTACGCCGAGCCCGGCCGTCGCGCGGCATATCGATTTCGTTGATTACGCGGCAGAAGTGCCGGTTCATACTCACCGCAAAGGCCAGCTGATCGTGGCCCTGTACGGGGCGGTGATTTGTCGCGCGGAAAATGATATCTGGATAGTGCCGCCAGACTGCGCGGTGTGGATCCCCGGCGGGATCCCGCATAGCGCCAAAGCGACCTGGAATGCGCATCTCAACTATTTGTTTATTGAACCCGGCGCCGCCGCGCTGCCGGAGAAATGCTGCACCCTGGCGATTTCGCCGCTGATTAAAGAGCTCGTCGACCGCTTAACGAATGAGGAGGTTGATTACCCGGCGGAGAGCCACGTCGGCCGATTGATCAGAGTGACGCTCGATGAACTTGCCGCCATGCCGCAGCAGAAATTAAGCCTGCCGGTTTCGGCGCACCCTAAGATCCGCGCCATGGCGGATGCGCTGGTCAGCCACCCGGAGGATCGCAGCACCTTTAAAGTTTGGGCAAAACGGCTGGCGCTCAGCGAGCGCTCATTAGCCCGCCTGATGCTGCGTGAAACCGGGCTGACCTTCGGGCGATGGCGTCAGCAGCTGCATTTGATTATTGCCCTTCGGGAGCTGGCAAGCGGGGTATCGGTGCAAAACGTGGCGGCTAATCTGGGCTATGAGTCGGTCAACGCGTTTATCACTATGTTCAGAAAAACGATGGGCAGCACGCCCGCGCACTACTTTGCCGGTCGAAGAGCGGCAGAGCCCGCAGTGACGCCCATCTTTGATAAGGCGTGAGGCAAAGCTGGCAGTAAGCCGCCAGCCAAAATGTTCGGGGTAGGGACTGCAACGGGGTTAACGCTGCGAGCGTAAACCTTTTTCCGATAAGGGCGCTGATTGCTGGCGTAACCCCTGCGTTTGCGCGCAGCCGATGCTGCGACGCCATGCGCCGGGCGCCTGGCCAAACTGACGCTTGAAGCTGCGGTTGAAGGACTGCTGGGAGTCAAAGCCCAGGGCAATCGCCACGTTCAAAATCGGTTCGTCGCTTTGGGCTAAACGCTCAACCGATTTTTGCAGCTTTTGCGCGCGAATATACTCGGCGAGAGGATAGCCGGTATGCTCTTTGAATATCCGCTGCAGGTGCCATTTGGAATAGCCGGCTCGCCTGGAGACGGTGTCAATGTCCAGACGGCTATCAAGATTGTTGTCGATCCAGCCGAGTAAATCGTGAATGAATGCGCCAGTGTTCATCTTGTCTCCTCCACGCAGCGTCTTAAAGAGCATCTTTATCTGTTGCATTTAAAGGTGGCCCGTTTTTGAATTAATTGCAAGTTTTATTGTTGCATTTAAATCCCCGGTGAAAACGCGCCTTTTTCCAGTGCCAGGAATAGCACATAAAGTGCAACAATTATTCTTGCACTAAATTTAGCGCCTTCCTACAATCGCCGCGATAGTGTATTCGCAATTGTTACAGTTTTGTGGCGATGAACGTCACAAATGGCCTTAAGCCAGCCCGGACAAAGGAAGTGGCGCGGCGTCTTCCGCTGCGTCTTGCCCGGCGGCTACCAATACCGGAATAAAAATAATGAGCCTGCAAAAAACCTGGGGTAACTTTCATCTGACTGTGCCGGGCGTGATGTTACTCTCCGCGCTCCTCGTCGGATGCGATGAGGGAGTCGCGCAAAACGCCGCGCCGCAAGCGCCCGCGGTCAGCGCCGCTGACGTGGTCGTTAAATCCATCAGTCAGTGGGATAGCTTTAACGGTCGGATTGAAGCGGTGGAAAGCGTTCAGCTCCGTCCCCGCGTCTCCGGCTACATTGATAAAGTGAATTACACCGACGGTCAGGAGGTGAAAAAGGGCGAGGTGCTGTTCACTATCGATGACAGAACCTATCGCGCCGCGCTGGAACAGGCGCAGGCGACGCTGGCGAGAGCCAAAACCCAGGCCAGCCTGGCGCGAAGCGAGGCTAACCGTACCGATAAATTAGTCAATACCAACCTGGTTTCCCGCGAAGAGTGGGAGCAGCGCCGTGCGGCGGCCACCCAGGCGCAGGCCGACATCCGCGCCGCGCAGGCGGCGGTCGACGCCGCGCAGCTTAACCTGGATTTCACCAAAGTGACCGCGCCTATCGATGGCCGCGCCAGCCGCGCGTTGATCACCAGCGGTAACCTGGTCACCGCCGGCGACAGCGCCAGCGTACTGACCACGCTGGTATCGCAGAAGACGGTTTACGTCTACTTTGACGTGGACGAGTCGACCTACCTTCACTATCAAAATCTCGCCCGCAGCGGGCAGGGCGCGTCGAGCAATCACCTGGCGCTCCCGGTGGAGATTGGCCTTGTTGGCGAAGAGGGCTACCCCCATCAGGGTAAAGTGGATTTTCTGGATAATCAGTTAACGCCGAGCACCGGTACGATCCGGATGCGCGCGCTGCTGGATAACGCCCAGCGTCAGTTCACGCCGGGGCTTTTTGCCCGCGTCCGCCTGCCGGGCAGTGCCGAGTTCAACGCCACGCTTATCGATGACAAAGCGGTGTTGACCGATCAGGATCGTAAATATGTTTATGTCGTTGATAAAGAGGGTAAAGCGCAGCGTCGCGATATTACGCCGGGGCGTCTGGCGGACGGTCTGCGTATCGTGCAGCAGGGGCTGAAACCTGGCGATAAAGTCATCGTCGATGGTTTACAAAAAGTGTTTATGCCGGGGATGCCGGTTAACGCGAAAACCGTGGCCATGACCGCCAGCACCGCCCTTAACTGATCCCTTATCTGAGAATCCGACCCATGGACTTTTCCCGCTTTTTTATCGACAGGCCGATTTTCGCCGCGGTGCTGTCGATTCTGATTTTTATCACCGGATTAATCGCCATCCCGCTGCTGCCGGTCAGCGAATATCCTGACGTCGTGCCGCCCAGCGTGCAGGTGCGCGCGGAGTATCCTGGCGCCAACCCGAAAGTGATCGCTGAGACCGTGGCGACGCCGCTGGAAGAGGCGATCAACGGCGTTGAAAACATGATGTACATGAAATCCGTCGCTGGCTCCGACGGCGTGCTGGTGACCACCGTCACCTTCCGTCCGGGTACCGACCCGGATCAGGCGCAGGTCCAGGTGCAAAACCGGGTATCGCAGGCCGAAGCGCGTCTGCCGGAAGATGTGCGGCGTTTAGGGATTACCACCCAGAAACAGTCGCCGACGCTGACGCTGGTGGTACATCTGTTTTCGCCCGGCGGTAAATACGACTCTCTGTATATGCGTAACTACGCCACGCTAAAAGTGAAAGATGAGCTGGCGCGCCTGCCCGGCGTCGGCCAAATTCAGATTTTTGGCTCGGGCGAATACGCGATGCGCGTCTGGCTCGATCCCAATAAAGTGGCGGCGCGCGGGCTGACCGCCTCGGATGTGGTGACGGCGATGCAGGAGCAAAACGTCCAGGTTTCTGCCGGGCAGCTTGGCGCCGAGCCGCTGCCGAAAGAGAGCGATTTCCTGATCTCCATTAACGCCCAGGGGCGCCTGCACACCGAAGAAGAGTTTGGCAATATTATTCTCAAAACGGCGCAGGACGGCTCGCTGGTGCGCCTGCGCGACGTGGCGCGTATCGAAATGGGCTCCGGCAGCTATGCGCTGCGTTCCCAGTTGAACAACAAAGACGCGGTCGGGATTGGTATCTTCCAGTCGCCGGGGGCGAACGCGATCGATCTCTCGAACGCGGTGCGCGCCAAAATGGACGAGCTGTCGAAGCGTTTCCCGCAGGATATGCAATGGGCGGCGCCTTACGATCCGACGGTGTTTGTTCGCGACTCCATTCGCGCGGTCGTGCAAACGCTGCTGGAAGCGGTGGTGCTGGTGGTGCTGGTGGTGATCCTGTTCCTGCAAACCTGGCGCGCGTCGATTATTCCGCTGATCGCGGTGCCGGTCTCGGTGGTGGGGACCTTCAGCATTCTTTATCTGCTGGGCTTCTCGTTGAACACCCTGAGCCTGTTCGGGCTGGTACTGGCTATCGGCATCGTGGTGGATGACGCCATCGTCGTGGTGGAAAACGTCGAGCGAAATATCGAGGAGGGGCTGGCTCCGCTTGCCGCGGCGCATCAGGCGATGCGTGAAGTGTCCGGGCCGATCATCGCCATTGCGCTGGTGCTGTGCGCGGTGTTCGTGCCGATGGCGTTTCTCTCGGGCGTGACCGGTCAGTTCTACAAACAGTTTGCGGTAACGATCGCGATTTCCACGGTGATTTCGGCCATCAACTCGCTGACGCTCTCTCCGACGCTGGCCGCGCTGCTGTTGAAGCCGCACGGCGCGCCGAAGGACTTCCCGACCCGGCTTATCGATCGTCTGTTCGGCTGGATTTTCCGTCCGTTTAACCGCTTTTTCCACCGCAGCTCGAACGGCTATCAGGGGTTGGTGGGCAAAACGCTTGGACGACGCGGAGCGGTGTTTGCGGTGTATCTGCTGCTGCTCTGCGCCGCGGGCGTCATGTTTAAAATCGTCCCCGGCGGGTTTATTCCGACCCAGGATAAGCTGTACTTAATCGGCGGCGTGAAAATGCCGGAAGGTTCTTCGCTGGCGCGCACCGATGCGGTGATCCGCAAAATGAGCGAAATCGGGATGAATACCGAAGGCGTGGACTATGCGGTCGCGTTCCCGGGGCTCAACGCGCTGCAGTTTACCAACACGCCGAATACCGGGACGGTCTTCTTTGGCCTGAAGCCGTTCGACCAGCGTCATCATTCGGCGGCGGAAATTAACGCCGAGATTAACGCCAAAATCGCGCAAATCCAGCAGGGTTTTGGCTTCTCGATTTTGCCGCCGCCGATTTTAGGACTGGGTCAGGGTTCCGGCTATTCGCTGTATATTCAGGACCGCGCCGGCCTTGGCTACGGCGCGCTGCAAAGCGCGGTGAACGCGATGTCCGGTACGATTATGCAGACGCCGGGGATGCATTTCCCGATCTCAACCTACCAGGCTAACGTTCCGCAGCTGGATGTGCAGGTCGACAGGGATAAGGCGAAAGCGCAGGGCGTGTCGCTGACCGATCTGTTCGGTACGCTGCAAACCTATCTGGGCTCCTCTTATGTCAATGACTTTAACCAGTTCGGGCGTACCTGGCGCGTGATGGCGCAGGCCGACGGGCCGTTCCGCGAAAGCGTGGAAGATATTGCCAATTTGCGCACCCGCAATAATCAGGGCGAAATGGTGCCGATCGGTAGTATGGTGAATATCAGCACCACCTACGGACCGGACCCGGTGATTCGCTACAATGGTTATCCGGCGGCGGATCTGATCGGCGACGCCGACCCTCGCGTACTCTCTTCCTCGCAGGCGATGACGCAGCTTGACGAGATGTCTAAACAGATACTGCCGAACGGGATGAATATTGAATGGACGGACCTGAGCTTCCAGCAGGCCACCCAGGGCAATACGGCGCTGATCGTCTTCCCGGTGGCGGTACTGCTGGCATTCCTGGTGCTGGCGGCGCTGTATGAAAGCTGGACGCTGCCGCTGGCGGTGATCCTTATCGTACCGATGACGATGCTCTCCGCGCTGTTTGGCGTCTGGCTGACCGGCGGCGATAACAACGTGTTCGTGCAGGTGGGGCTGGTGGTGCTGATGGGGCTGGCCTGTAAAAACGCGATTCTGATCGTCGAGTTTGCCCGCGAGCTGGAAATGCAGGGGAAAGGGATCATGGAAGCGGCACTGGAAGCGTGCCGTCTGCGTTTACGCCCGATCGTGATGACCTCCATCGCCTTTATCGCCGGGACCATCCCGCTGATCCTCGGCCACGGCGCGGGCGCGGAGGTCCGCGGCGTCACCGGGATCACGGTGTTCTCGGGGATGCTGGGCGTGACGCTGTTTGGTCTGTTCCTGACCCCGGTGTTCTATGTGACGCTGCGTAAATTCGTCACACGCGGCAAAGCGGTAAAGGACGTTTCGCCAGCGTAGGGAGCGGCAGATAACAAAAAACCGCCTTCACAGTGAAGGCGGTTTTTTTTGCGCTGAAGGAAAATTAATGGGCTTCTTTATACTTGGCGATAAGTTCAGGCACCGGATCGCACCCGCTGGTATCGGCTTTTTTCACTTCTTCCAGCGCGCTTGCCACGGTGTGGCGCGCCAGTACCTGTAGTGAAGCCTGCTCCGCTTCATCGGCGATAGATTTGAAGTACCAGCATGCGTTCGCGCTGACCACGCAGCGGGCAGGGACGTCAGGACGCGACGCCCACAGCTTTTTATCTTCGATGACGGAGACGTAGATATCGCGCAGGGTGATCTCTTCCGCCGGGCGGCCAAGATGAATAGAGCCGTTGCGGCCAAGGGTAGAGACGATAATGCCGTCACGGGTGAGAGGAACCATGAGTTTGCGGATAAAGCTCGGGTTCGCTTCCAGACCGTAGGCCAGAATCGCACTCGTTGAGCGTTCACCCAACTGCTCCGCCATTGCTACGCTGAGAACCATCTGCAAAGCTGTCGGGAAGCGGTAATCTAACATTTTCTTATCCTGGGTAGCGGTGAATCTTGTTCTTTTTGGCACCGCAGAGGTGAGTAAGCAATAAACAAACAATATACCAAATACGGTAATTTTTTTGAAGCAATCTGCGCTATGCCTGCGACTTAAAAAAGCGTTTCCGACCTGTACTGGAGGTTGGCGTCGCCTCCTTCCTGTCCCGGCCAAGGCGGTAAATAATGAAGAGGGAAGAGGGGGATGATGCGAACCGAACGTGGTGCTGTTCAGGTGCCGGCCGCAACAGGATCGGCAAGCATGGCATCGACGATATCCAGCATTGCCCGCAGGCGATCCATATGTCGGAGATCAGAGTGATACCCGACCCATATATCTTTTGATGGCGGTGGCGTCGGCGTGCCAATGCGCTGCAATCCGGAGAGGGCATCGCCAAGAGGCTGCGGTAGCACGGCCATCCCCATTCCCCGCTGACACATCTGCGCCTGAACGGCCCGACTGGTACTGGTGAACACCCGCCGCGACAGGGGGAAGCCATCAAGCAGCCAGGCAACATCAGAAAAGTGAGATTGCGCCGTATTCATCAAAATAAGCCCCACGGCGGCCGGATCGTGCTGCACCGTCTGCGCGGTTTCCGCTGTTCCATACAGCGCATAGGGCATACTCATCAGGCGGCGCTGGACAATATCCGGTTCGGTAAAGGGGACGATGCGAAACGCGATGTCGGCATCGCGGCGCGACAAATTGAGCAAGCGGTAGCTTGCAATGACTTCCGGCACAATGGCCGGGTGGCGGCGCGTCAGCTCGACAAGCACCGGGGCCAGAACATAGTTAGCGAACCATTCTGCTGAAGATATCCTTAATATCCCTTCAAGACGTTCATGATTCCCCGCCAGGCGTCGTTCCATTGCCAGCGCGGAGTTTTCCATCGCCTCAGCCAGCTTAAGAACTCTGTCGCCGGCGTCCGTTAGCACCAGACCCTCCCTTGTACGGCGGAACAGCGCCTGCTGGGCTTCATCTTCCAGCGCTTTTATCCTGCGTCCTACCGTCGGATGACTCACGCCAAGGCTTCGCGCTGCCTCACCGAAGGAGCCTTGACGAAGGACTGCAAGAAATACCCGGACGTCTCCCCATTCCATTTCATGGTCTCACCGTTCAAAAATGAACATCAAATATACAAAAGTGTCAGTTCCAAAACAACTTTGTAGGTATCACTATTACCTCCTCGACCTAACCCTATGGAGTGTTCTATGTCGACCCATCGCATCACGCAAGCTGAGCCGCGCCGCTGGGCCATGTTCGTCATTTTGCTGGTCGGCGCGTTTTTGCCGCCGCTCGATTTTTTTATCGTCAATGTTGCGCTGCCTGCCATCCAGAGCGAGCTGGGCGCCTCTTTCTCCGCCGAACAGCTGGTCATTTCATCCTATGCGGCTGTGTATGCTGTCACCCTCATTACCGGAGGCCGCCTGGGCGATATTTATGGCCGCGGCAGGATGTTTTTCCTTGGGCTTATCGGTTTTGCTGCTGCATCGTTATTGTGCGGTTTAGCCTGGTCACCGTGGGTGCTGATTATCGGACGCATTTTACAGGGTGCCACGGCTGCGATTATGGCCCCCCAGGCGCTGGCTTCCGTGCAGGCCATTTTCCCGGAAGCGGAAAAACCGTTCGCGCTGAGTCTGTATGGCGCAGTGTTTGGCCTGGCCTCCGTTATCGGCCAGGTATCAGGCGGCATTCTGATCTCAGCGAACCTGTTTGGCCTGGGATGGCGGACTATTTTTCTCGTTAACCTGCCGGTGGCGCTGCTGGTCATCCTCTTTGGCGTGCCGCTGCTGAAAGAGACGCGGGCGCAATCTACACAGCGGCTGGACCCCGTCGGCACGCTGCTGACAACCGTGATGCTGAGCGCGGTGATTGTGCCGTTGACTGAAGGCCGAGAGGCAGGGTGGCCGTGGTGGACGTGGCTTTCATTGCTTGCTTTCCCACTGCTGGCCCGATTGTTATGGCGCTATGAGGATCGGCTTAGCCAGCATGGCGGTTCGCCGCTACTTAATCCTGCCGTGTTGCGCGCGCCGGGACTGGGCCAGGGACTGGCGATCGTATTGCTGTTTTATTCCATCGGCGCCTTCTTTCTTTTATTTTCCATTTATCTACAAGGCGCGTTGCATTTGAACGCCCTGACCGCGGGCCTGATTTTTCTGCCCTTTGGCGTCGGCTTTCTGATCGGACCGTTGCTGACGCCTTATCTCAGGCGCTTGGTTGGCAATTACCTGAGCGCAATCGGGATGGGATGCGAGACCTTAGGGCTGGCAGGTCTTGCAGGGGTCATTGCCAATACGCCGACGGGCAGTTCTCCCGCCGCGTTGCCGCTCGCCCTATTGCTTTTTGTTACCGGTCTCGGCCAGGGGCTGGCGATGCCAACGCTGGTCAGAATGGTAACCGGTCGCGTTGCGCCGGCGTTTTCGGGAATGATTGCCGGCGTGACCAGCTCGGCGCTGCAGCTCAGCACGGCGCTGAGCGTCGCGGTGATTGGCGGCCTTTTTTACAGCTTGTTGGACAACGGGAAAAGCGCGGCGAATATCACCCAGGCTTTTATCGTCGCGCTGGCGGCGATGTCGCTCTGCCTTGCCGCGGGCGCCGGGTTAAGTTTCCGCCTTCTCCGGCGCTCTTCGGAATGGGACCGGCGATAGTGCTAAAAAAATCCACGCCGGGCGTGGATTTTAGAGGGGACGTGTGGGCAAGGAGCTAGCCTTCACGCTTTGCCATCAGCAGCGAAAGGTCGACGAGGCGATTGGAGAATCCCCACTCATTGTCGTACCACGCCAGAATTTTGACCATATTGCCGCCAATCACCAGCGTTGACAGACCATCGATAATGGAGGAACGCGGATCGCCCCGGTAGTCGCTTGAGACCAGCGGCTCATCGCTATAGCCGAGGATACCTTTCAGCGGCCCCGTCGCGGCGGCTTCACGAAACGCGTTATTGACCTCTTCAGCCGTGACATCCCGCTCGAGCGTTACGGTCAGATCGACAATCGACACCACCGGAACCGGTACGCGCAGCGAGTAACCGGTTAAGCGGCCGTCCAGCTCAGGGATAACTTTGCCAAGCGCCTTCGCGGCACCGCTGGAGTAGGGCACAATCGACAGCGCGGCGGCGCGGGCGCCACGGAGATCTTTTTCCGGCTGGTCGTGCAGCGCCTGGCTGTTGGTGTAGGCGTGGGTGGTGTTCATCAGGCCATGTTTAATACCGAAATGCTGGTGCAGCACCTGCGCGGCAGGCGCCAGGCCGTTGGTGGTGCAGCTACCGTTGCTGACCACGTAGTGCTTATCCGGTGAATAGAGGCCATCGTTAACACCCATCACGATGGTTAAATCCTCATTTTTACCGGGAGCGGAGATAATCACGCGCCTGGCGCCACCGCTGTGGATGTGTACCGCCGCCTTGTCGCGGTCAGTAAAGAAGCCTGTGGCCTCAATGACAATATCCACCTCGCTCTGACGCCACGGGATGCTCGCTGGGTCGCGTTCGCTGAAGACGGTAATGGTTTTTCCGTCAACCACAAGCTGCCCCTCACCGGCGGTGACGTCGGCGTCGAGTTTACCGAGCAGCGAGTCGTATTTCAGCAGATGGGCCAGCGTTTTACTGTCGGTCAGATCGTTGATGGCCACAATCTGAATCTCCGGGTTACCCTGGGCAGCACGCAGTACGTTGCGACCGATACGGCCAAAACCATTAATACCGACCTTTACCATGATCAACTCCTTAGTTGTTGTCTCTGAAGTTAATGTAGGCCGGTCGCTGGTTGGCGTAAATGACGGAAAAGGATCACTTTACGCCATTTTACGGCAATGAAAACGCTGGCGGTATTCACCCGGCGTCAGGTGAAGCTGTTTTTCAAACTGCCGTCGCAGGTTAATGCTGCTGCCAAATCCCGTTTGTTCGGCGATACGATCCAGCGTCTCGGCTGTCTGCTCCAGACGCTGCCGGGCCGCGGCCAGGCGGGCTTCGGCGACGTAGCGCGCCGGCGACGCGCCGGTTTCCCGGGTAAATACGCGGGTGAAATTACGTGGGCTCATGGCCACTTTTTCCGCCAGTTTTTCCACACAGAGGTCGGCGGTGAGGTTCTCAAGCACCCAGGCCAGCAGATCGTTTATGGGGCCCAGGGTACTGGTCTGCTGTAGGTTGTAGCGGCTAAACTGCAGCTGGCCTCCGGGACGGCGCAGGTACATGACGAAGTCCTGGGCGATATCGCGCGCCAGGCTGAAGCCGTAGTCCTCCTCAACCAGCGCTAGCGTCAGGTCAAAGCCGGAACTGACCCCGCCGGAGGTCCAGATATGCTCGTCCTGAATATAGAGCGGGCCGCCTTCCACGCGCACCTGAGGGAATTCCGCCTGCAGGGTTTCCAGCAGCTTCCAGTGGGTAGTGGCGCGTCTGCCGTCCAGTAACCCGGTTTGCGCCAGCAGCATCGCGCCGCCGCATATGGACGCAATGCGGCGGGCATGGGGGGCAGCCAGCCGCAGCCAGTCAACGACCGCGATCCCTTCCTGCGGGTTTTGACCTCTGCCGGTAATCATGATGGTATCAAGCGGCTCGCGGGGGTCTATCTCATGCAGGCGATGATCGGCCAGCAGATTTAAACCGGACTGACCATGGATCACCTGATGCGGCTGGGTTGTCGCGAGCTGCACCTGGTAACCGTTGCCCTTAGCGACTTCCGGGTGCAGGCGGTTGGCCTGCATCAGAATGTCGGCAATACCGGCGGATTCAAACAGCATGCCGCCATCGGGGACAATAATAAGTATCTTCTTCATGTCCTGAAAAGTAATCTTTTTACAGAATAAGTCAACAGAACCGATTGGCCTGGGCGAAGAGCGTTGACCAGAGGCTTGCTCAGCCAGAGAGCGGCAGGGCGCCGGGAAAACCCGGGGGAAATATCGCCATGAATAGCATACAGCCAGCCAGATTCTCGCCTGTCAGCGTTGATAATTCGACGGAAATGTCCGGCGTCAACGGCCCCCGACCAGTTCATGGCATAAGCTACCGAGCTGCTCCACGGCCTGCAAAAGCGCGGGCGTGGGTTCGTTCGCACCGTTCAGGCGCAGGTAGTTTTGCAGTTCAGCTGCGCCCGGGGAAAACAGCGGCCCCGGACTGACGCCAATACCCAGGGCGAGGGCGCGACGATGGACTTCCAGCGCATCGATCCCGGACGGCAGTTTGACCCAAATCAGAAAGCCGGCTTCGGGCGCCGCTACGCGCGTGCCCGGTGGGAAGCAGGCGTCAACCCTGGCGATAATGGCCCGCATACCTTCCGCAATCCGCAGCTTCAGGTGCCGCAGGTGCCGGTCATAATCTCCGCTGGCGAGGATCTCGTTCGCCGCGGCCTCTATCAGCGGCGCGCCCGCCCATTCCCCGGCCATGCGGGCCTGCAACACTGCCGGGTAATAGCGTCCGGCGGCAATCCAGCCAATTCGCCAGCCCGGCGCCAGGGTTTTCGACAGAGAACTGCAATAAATCACATTTCCGCCCTTGTCGAAGGCTTTACACGCGGGCGGACGCTGCGCACCACCGGCCAGATCGCCGTAGACATCGTCCTCAATTAAAGGGATGCCCTGATCGGCAAGCAGGGCCACCAGCGCCTGCTTGCGCGCGACGGGCATGCTGGCGCCCAGCGGATTTTGCACCGTGGGTGAGGCCAGAACGGCTGCCGGACGGTGGTGCTTAATGGCCTCTTTAAGCGGCGGCAGTAATAACCCTTTAATCGGGTCCGTGGGGATCTGTAACGCCTTCAGCCCCAGATCTTCCAGCAGCAGAAGCGTGCCGAAATAGGCGGGCTGCTCAATCGCCACCGCATCGCCCGGCTGGCATACCGCGCGGAGCGCCAGGCGTAGCGCCTGGGTTGCGCCTGCGGTGATGATAAGGTCATCGGCGCCAAAAAGGGCGCCCCACTGCGCCGCGCGGGCGGCAATCTTTCTGCGCAGGTCCGCTCTTCCCGGGGGCAGGCTGTAGCTCTGCCCGCGCGCATCAAGCCGACGACCGGCAGTGTGCAACGCCCGCTGCAAAGCCTCGACGGGAAGCCAGGCGGGATCGGGTAGCGCGGCGCCAAGCGGCACCAGACGCGCTTCAGCGCTACCGAACAACGAGCGGGCGATGGCGGACATGGTCACCGGCACCGGGCCGGATAAAGATGCTGCGCGCTGCCCGTCTTTGGCGGTGTTTATCTGGCGGACAAAGTAGCCTGAACGCGGTCGGGCGACGATCAGCCCCTCCGCCTCAAGATAACGCAGGGCTTCCAGCGCCGTGGGAAGGCTGACCTGCTCGCGCTCGGCCAGTTTGCGCGCGGAGATAATGCGATCGCCTGCCCGCAAAGCGCCTGAAGTAAGCGTCAGCCGCAGCATATCGGCTATTCGGCGGTAGTGGGGAATCGGCGGGAGAGGGTCGGACATCGTCATCTGTATAGTCTGATTTTTGATAAATCTGACTATACAGGCGTTGCGGGGCGCCATCTATAGTGGGCTCAACACAATCCAGCCAAGGAAATAACATGCACAGCGACAGTTTTGACCTTTCCCTTTACTTCCGCCGCATAGGCTATAGCGGGCCTGCGGCTGCCGATACCGCGACGCTGCACGCGCTCATGCGCCACCAGCTCTTTTCGATCCCCTTCGAGAACCTGGACGTACAGGCAGGTAAAATCGTTTCGATGGAGCCCGATGATATTGCCAACAAGCTCTTACGGCAGAGACGGGGCGGCTACTGCTATGAACTCAACGGGCTGTTTACGATGGCGCTGGAAGCGCTGGGTATTGCCTGGCGGTTTGTCGCGGCGCGGCCCATGTTCTATCCTGCGCGCCGGCCTAAAACCCATATGGCGGTGGTCGCGGAAGTTGATGGCCGTCAGTGGCTTTGCGACCTTGGCTTTGGGAGCTACGGTATCCGCGCGCCGCTGGCCCTGGACGAACTTGATACGGACATCATCCAGGATTTTGATACGTTCCGGCTTACGCGTGATGCGAACGGAAGCTATCTGCTGCAGGCGAGGGTTGAGGGAAGCTGGGCCAATCAATACGGTTTTGACCTGTCACCTCAGGAGTGGATTGATTTTGTTCCGGCCAATTTTCTTAACTCCACGCATCCCGATGCGGTCTTTGTACAAAAGCTGCTGGTGATACAGCATCAGCCCGAGGGGCGTTTTATTCTGCTCGGCAATATGCTTAAGAGTATTACCGCCGACCGCGTAGAGAAGCAGTGGCTGACAGAAGATGAAATAGCGCATGCGCTTGAGAACCGCTTTGCTTTGTCTGCTCGCTAATTAGGCAAAAGGGCGAGCTAGCCCACGGCGAGACGAATACGAAGCCGATATAACGGGGAAGGGAAGCAAACCTTCCCCGCGTTCCTTTTGCTCAGTTGATATACTTCGATCGGCCGCCAGCTATGTATTACGGTTCAGGCCGTGGTATTAAATCGTCGATAATGCAAATCGTAAACGTACGCCACTTTTAATAACCAAGATCATTCAGTGAATTACCCGTATAAAATTAAGATAATTCCATAAAAACTGGGCAATATAGCTCCGCGAAAAATATTGTCGGCAAAATCTATCCTCACCAATATTCCCGTTATTTACAGTCGGTTACGGCTATGTGGTAATATTTTTGGCGATAAGTAATGGTTAAAACAAAATCATCTACTAAAATAAAATTGTTGATTAAATTCATACACTACCAATTTGTACTCATTTAGATAATTGGCCCCTGGTCAATCGCCCGCTATTTAAGCGGCGAGCGATAATTATCCCGCTCGATATTACCGTAGTTCTGGTGGGTTAATGTCTGCAGTGGACGTTTATAGCAAACGACGTCGGGGCTAATGAGTTATTTCAAAGGACAACGTAAATGACGAATATCTACGACTCTACCTCTATCAGTAGTCAGGTACCCGCGGCCGCGGTTAACAGCGCGAGCGCGGTATCATGGGGGGCGATATTTGCAGGCGCCGCCGCCGCGGCGTCGCTGGCGCTTATGCTGCTCATGCTTGGCGCCGGATTGGGCCTTACCTCAATTTCCCCGTGGGAAAATCAAGGACTTGCGGCGGGAACCGTCGGTATTGCCGCCATCGCATGGCTGACGTTTACCCAAATAGTGGCGTCAGGCATGGGCGGATACCTCGCCGGGCGGCTGCGGACTAAATGGGTAGACACTCATACCAATGAAATCTATTTCCGCGACACGGCGCATGGCTTTTTGACGTGGGCCGTGGCGCTGCTGGTCTCCGCTGTGCTGTTGACCACCACCATCAGTTCGCTGATCGGCGGTAGCGCAAAAGTGATAGGTTCCGTTGCCGGCGGCGCGACGGCAACCGCCATGAATAACGCGGGGGACGGAGCCTCTCTGTTATCGAAGTCATCGATGGAATATTTTACCCGTTCACTGTTCAGGGCTACCGCTGCCACTCCGGCGGATAATAGCGGGCTGCCAGCAAATTCATCAGGCAATGACGTTATGGCAATGAATCATCCTGTGCCGCCAAAGGCGGAGTCACCGGCTCAATTAGCCGAGGTGACGGGTATTTTTGCTAATAGCATTAATTCTGGCGCGCTTCCCCAGGACGATCTGACGTATGTGGCGCAGCTGGTTTCTCAGAATACCGGCATCAGTCAGAAAGAGGCCGAACAGCGGGTACAGGCGGTTTATGATAAAGCCCAGGCCAATTTAAAAGAGGCAAAAGATAAAGCGCAGCAGACCGCAGACGCCGCCAGAAAAACCACTAGCTACGTCACCCTGTGGTCATTCATTTCTCTGTTAATCGGCGCTTTTGTTGCCAGTCTCTGCGCAACTTATGGCGGTCGTCAGCGTGATTTATAACGTCTAATACACATTATGCGGGAGGAACCTATGCGTTCAATATTGCTTTTCTTTTTGGGTGTGCCAATCCCTATCATTATTTTAATCGCGTTATTTATGCACTGAGTATTTTCAGGACGGCAAGAATATCTGACCTGTGAATATCGGCATGGTGGTCATTATCGTAAAAGCATAAATGCCTCCCGGGCATTTATGCTTTTTGCCATGCGGTCAGACGCGTTTTTCGCTGCCCCTGTCCGGCCATGTAAGCGACCGGAAGTCAGGATTAAACTTTGTCAGAATACGCTTTCAGCATCGCCAGCAGCGCCCGTTGCGCGGCATCGTCTGCGATATTTTCAGGCAGAGCATCCGCTCGCAGAGTGATATAAGCGTCAAGGGCCATTCTGATAGCAACGCTGACAGAGTCACGATCGTGCGTTGCCAGCGTGGAAGTCAGCAGGCCGTCAGGATCAATACCGCGCGATTCAATGCGGCGAACCCCACGTTGCGGTAAATTTGCACGGCGGTGCAGCATTGGCCCCAGTACCTGCTCGCGGAAGAATGACAGCATACCAATCGCCTCAAAGAGTTCGCCCCTTCCTAGTTTAGCCACCGCATAATGAAGCCAGATCCAGGCTCGGGACTCGAACCACTCCGGCGTCATATCAGGCCAGTGAGCACTGAATTTTGCCAGTTGTTGCTGCAGAGCACGGTTATCACGGGTAAATAACACGGCTGGCTCCTCAACGCGTTGAGTGAGCATTTCCAGGGTGACAAATTTCAGATCGACATGAAGGAGTTCAGGACCATACAGGCATATCAGCAGGCGAGGCTCTCCGACATGTTCCCCGCTGAAAGCATGCAGGAGATGGCCCAGCGTTCCGGCGAACGCCACACGCTGGGCCATGATTTCGTCATAGTAGAGGGGATCGACCACAACGACAAAATCCAAATCGGAGTATTTATCAAATCCGCCATGGATAATCGAGCCGCCGGCGAGAAGGGAGTGAATCCGCGAGTCAGACTGAAATTGAAGCTTGAGGTGCTCTGCAAAACTTCTGTGTAAATCGGGTAACGTATTAAGCATACTTTTTCCTGTTCACAAAAAACACAAAGCATTACAGGGTATCGAGTTCTCTATATTCAGGCTAGATATTTTTGAAGGAATAGTCATTTCTTCGAAGGGTTTCCCGAAGCGATAAATTGCCCTGTATAGTCCGGCGCTATTGATTGCGCCGTGTTTGTTACCTCTTCAATCATTGCCGCGTCAGGACGGTGCTGCTGTCATGCTTCAAACTGACCAAATGGAAAACGAATGACTTCCCATACCTTGAAGGGTATGGCTGGGCATCATTATAGTATTGGAAAGGATGTTATACCTGTTATTAAGATTGAATCACCCGCCAGACAGGGCGAACGAATACGCAGATAGAGGTGATCATTCTATGAGTAACGCAATAACTAAAGTGCAAAACGCCAATGCACGTCGTGGCGGTGATGTATTGTTAGAAGTTCTGGAAAGTGAAGGGGTGGAATATGTGTTTGGTAATCCAGGGACAACCGAACTGCCCTTCATGGATGCGCTGTTAAGAAAACCGTCAATTCAGTACGTATTAGCTCTGCAGGAAGCGAGTGCAGTAGCCATGGCGGACGGTTATGCGCAGGCAGCAAAAAAACCAGGATTTCTGAATCTGCATACCGCCGGTGGTTTAGGCCACGGCATGGGAAACCTGTTGAATGCAAAATGTTCACAGACACCACTTGTGGTGACAGCAGGGCAGCAGGATTTACGCCACACGACAACCGATCCGTTATTGTTGGGTGATCTGGTCGGAATGGGGAAAACGTTCGCTAAATGGTCACAGGAGGTTACCCACGTTGACCAGCTACCGGTATTAGTTCGCCGGGCTTTCCACGATTCAGACGCTGCACCGAAAGGCTCCGTTTTCCTGTCGCTTCCGATGGATGTGATGGAGGCGATGAGCTGTATCGGGATCGGGGCGCCTTCCACTATTGACCGCAATGCAGTCGCGGGTTCGTTACCTTTGCTGGCAAGTAAGCTGGCGGCATTTCCTCCGGGTAAAGTCGCACTGATTGCCGGCGACGAAATTTACCAAAGTGAAGCGGCCAGCGAGGTTGTTGCTCTTGCTGAGATGCTTGCCGCTGACGTATACGGTTCAACATGGCCAAACCGGATCCCCTACCCAACAGCACACCCTCTCTGGCGGGGTAATCTGTCCACTAAAGCGACGGAAATTAACAGAGCATTAGGCCAGTACGATGCTATTTTTGCACTTGGCGGTAAGTCGCTTATCACCATTCTTTATACAGAAGGTCAGGCAGTACCGGACCAGTGTAAAGTGTTCCAGTTATCAGCCGATGCGGGCGACCTGGGACGCACCTACAGTAGTGAACTCTCAGTGGTTGGCGATATTAAATCATCGTTAAGGGTGCTACTGCCCGAACTGGAAAAAGCCACGGCAAACCATCGCAGTGATTATCAACGTCGTTTTGAAAACGCGGTTAATGAGTTTGAATTGAGCAAAGAAAGTCTGCTCGGGCAGGTTAATGAACAACAATCTGCTACGGTAATTACGCCACTCGTGGCTGCGTTTGAGGCAGCAAGGGCGATCGGACCAGATGTGGCAATTGTTGACGAAGCGATTGCAACCAGCGGCTCGCTTCGCAAATCACTCAACAGTCGCCGTGCGGATCAGTATGCCTTTTTGCGCGGCGGTGGTCTGGGGTGGGGGATGCCTGCCGCTGTGGGCTATTCACTCGGTTTGGGAAGAGCGCCTGTGGTGTGCTTTGTGGGCGACGGCGCTGCGATGTACTCCCCTCAGGCTCTCTGGACGGCCGCACATGAAAAACTGCCGGTAACCTTTATTGTAATGAATAACACGGAATATAACGTATTGAAAAACTTCATGCGTTCACAGGCAGATTATACTTCGGCGCAAACAGAACGCTTTATCGCAATGGATTTGATTAATCCGGCAGTTGATTATCAGGCACTGGGTGCATCGATGGGACTGGAAACCAGAAAAGTTCTCCGTGCCGGAGATATCGCCCCGGCAGTTGAGGCCGCACTGGCGAGTGGCAAACCTAATGTGATCGAAATCATCATCAGTAAGAGTTAATCGTTAATCCGTCCGGACTGCGCTGCATCCAGTTTATCCCTGATACTGCGGCACAGGTTCACAAAACCCGGTAAAGCCGGGTTTTTGTTCTTTGTCGACCACATCAGCATATTCTCCACCATATTCGGATTTTCCAGCCTACGGTAAACCACACCACGCAATTGGGCATTCTCCATACTTGCGGGAATAAGCGCCACGCCAACGCCACGGGCCACAAAATTCATCACAGTCTGCTGTACGGAGGCTTCCAGTCCTATTTGCGGGCTAAATCCGGCCTTGAGGCACTGATGAAGGATGGAATCGTAGAGCATCGGTGCACTCTGGCGCGGAACAGTGATGAACGGGTCATCACAGAGTGATTCAAGTCTGAAATGCTCGCTTTGAACCTGGGGGTGATTAGCAGGAAGGGCGGCGATTAGCGGCTCACGCAAGAGTACCAGTGAATGAATTCCCGGAGTGGCCGTCTCGGAGAAGCTGATTGCCGCGTCTAATCTGCCATCCTCTAATGCGGCGTGTAAATCAGAGGGGACCATCTCCTGAAAATGCAATTCCACATCAGAATAGGTCTCCCGGTGCTGCATGGCAACATGAGGCACAACGCTATAGCTGGCATACATTGTTGCACCTAATTTCAGCACACCTTTCTGCCCTGATTCTACGGCCCGTACGTTATTACAGGCCAGCTCCAGCATTGCCAGCACCGCGCGGCAGTCCACCAGAAATTGCTCTCCGGCAAGGGTTAAACTGACACCTTTAGCGGCCCGGTTAAACAGCTTTGCACCGAGGATGGTTTCCAGCTGGGCTATTTGCCGGCTTAAGGGAGGCTGCGAGATATTGAGTTTACTGGCGGCTTTGCCGATGTTTCCGGTTTCAGCAACAGTGCAAAAGTTAATCAACTGATTAAGGGTCGGTTTCATGAGCATTCCTGAAGCAGGTTCATACCTTCTATGGTATCACTTGTTTGCAGGGCGGAGATGCACATGAAGTTAAGCGTTCTGGCGTTCGAGTTGAAGCTGGTGTGTGGCAATACCCCATGCTGTTCCTGAGGTGCAGAACCTGATGGCGCGCGGGAGAGGGGTAGGTGCATCCTCCCGGATAAACAGAAAATGGCGACAAACCCGGCACGAGCCATCCATACACCACACAGGTGGATTGCGCACGCTTTAACCGATGAATAAACTCGTCATAGGAAAAATCAGCTATGACGTCAGGGGGCGTCGCTATAGGGCAGCCGACGATGAATTGTGAGGATCAGCGACCCCCTGAGGTGCCAATCTCATTGGCGGCGTAAGCAGACTGAGTTCGAACTAGCGGCCTTTTCTCCATGGCGATTCACGGTTCCTGCCTCTGGCAGATATATTCCTCTAATCCCTTTGCCAGAATATCGAAAACCAGTTTGCAGCACAGACTATTGCGCAGGTCTTCGTGCATGACGATCCAGGTATCAAGATATAAAGAAAAGAAACTCGGCAGTAACCTCTGCAGTGGAATATAGCCATTGGCCAACTGCACCTGGCATATGCCAATGCCGGCACCGGCGCGAATAAGATTAAGCTGAGCCACATTGCTATCGGTGCGCATGGAAAATGAATCCCGGCTTAACTGAGGGTATTTTTCCAGTACCTTACGGATGAAAGGCGTATTCTGATCAAAGCCAACCAGCGCATGTTTCAGCAGTTCTTGGCTATTTTCAGGCGTGCCATGTCGTGCCAGATAGGAAGTCGATGCGTGTAGGCCGAGTTCAATGCGGCCTACACGACGCGCAATAAGCTGCTCCTGTACCGGCGTCGTCATGCGTACAGCAATATCGGCTTCCCTGTGCAGTAAATCCTGAACCCGGTTCGACAGAACTAATTCAATCGTTATTTGTGGGTGAGACTCCCGGAGCCTGGCAATAAGCGGCGGCAGCACCTCAACGCCGATAACGTCACTCGCGGAGACGCGGACGACGCCGCGAATGGACGCGCTGTTATGACTGAAGTTGGAGGCTGTGCGCGCTAGCGTATTCGCCGTGCTCTCCATCGCTTCGGCATGCACCCTCAGCGCCAGCGCCGTTTCAGTCGCCAGCAACCCCGTTTGCGAACGCGTGAACAATACCTGGCCAAGAGCCGACTCCAGCGCAGCGATATGCCGTCCTGCCGTGGGTTGCGTCATCGAAAGCCGGCGCGATGCGCCGGAAAGCGAGCCTTCCCTGAGCACAGCCAGAAATGTTCGGTACCACTCCCATGGGATAGATGTGTTCATACAAATTTGTATAGCTGCCCTATAAAGATATGCAATTCCATTTAGCTCTGCCTGTACGTACGCTGTCAAGGTCAAATCAGCAAAGAGGCAAACAATATGGCAACCCGAGGCAGGGTCTTAATACTTGGCGCAACCGGCGGTATTGGTGGTGAAACTGCTCGCCGGCTCATTCAGAAAAAATGGGACGTACGTGCGCTAAAACGAGGACTTCACGGCAGTGAACGAAGCGGTGACATCCAGTGGATAGGCGGCGACGCTCTCGACCCGGAGCAAGTCGCCGCTGCGGCAGCAGACTGTAGCGCGATCGTTCACGCCGTCAATCCGCCCGGCTACCGAAACTGGGAGCATCTGGTGCTGCCTATGCTGCGCAACACGATTGGCGCAGCAGAACGAGCCGGCGCCTTGGTCGTGCTTCCCGGTACCGTTTACAACTATGGTCCTGACGCTTTTCCGCTAGTACGGGAAGATGCTCAGCAGATGCCGGTCACAAAGAAGGGAGCGATCAGGGTACAAATGGAGAAAGAACTGGAGGCCTATTCGCAGCGGGGCGGGCGGGTATTAATCGTCCGCGCGGGGGATTTTTTTGGCCCACGCGCCGGTAATAACTGGTTTTCTCAAGGTCTGATTAAACCCGGCAAGCTGCCTGGCGTCATTACCAATCCTGGTTCGCCTGCAACCGGTCACCAGTGGGCTTATTTACCTGATGTCGCGGAAACGATAGCTGCGCTGCTGGAACGACGCGAGGAACTTGAGCCCTTTGCGCGCTTCCATATGCAAGGCCATTGGGATGCCGACGGCAGCGAAATGGTCAGCGCGATTCAACGCACTGCGGCGCGCTTTGGCGGCGTTGCCAAAATACGCTCATTTCCGTGGTGGTTTATGTACCTGGCTGCGCCTTTCAACGCAACCTTACGCGAACTTTTGGAGATGCGGTACCTGTGGCGCCAGTCGGTCCGCCTGGACAATACGAAGCTGGTGAATTTTTTAGGCGCTGAGCCTCATACCCCACTTGATGTAGCCGTCCATACGACGTTACAGGGCCTGGGCTGCATTGATTGATAATACTGAGATGTCTCGTATCACAGTCTAGAGACGCGCCATGGTCGCTTCTGGCACAGGCTGTGTAAAAACTCGGTTTTTGCAGTATCTGAGTACTATCCTCAGTCAGGGATGCAAGATATTCCTGATAATGACCGTATTCGCTGTGATTTGTATGTAGGGGCAGAACTAGGCTTTTAGTGGCTTGATATGGAGCGTTAATGGCTTGTTATTAGGGGTTAAAGCGGCCACTCCCGTTAGTTGCATTGTTCTTGCAGCTTAATGGCCAATCCTTCGGTACCCCAGATGGACATCATCCTTTTCAGGTTATAAGCCAGCACATGCAGACTGGTTTCTGTGCTGACGTTTTTAAACCGTTGCGTCAGGAAGTGAGTCGCTCCCATCCACATTTTAATTGTCCCGAACGGATGCTCTACCGTTTGCTTGCGCACGACAGCTGTTTGTGGCGATGCGTCAAGCCTGGCTTGCATGTCTTCCATTTCTGCTTCATGAACCCAGCGCCTTATACGTCTCGGATCGCGTTTTGATGTGGTGCACCTTGACCGCTGCCTGCAATTACGACAAGCAATATTGTTAAAGTACATTTGTTGTTCTAAACCATCCTCAAGCACAGTAAATCTGTTCTGAAGCTCGCTACCCATCGGACAAATATAAATATCTTTTTCCTGGTCATATTTGAACAATGAACGATTGAAAAGACCTTTGCGGTCAGCGCCAGAGGTATCACCTTTGGGTACTAAGGCTACGGCACCTAAGTCCTGCGTTGCTTTAATATCCCCCCGGCTGTAATAACCTTTATCAGCCAGTACGGTAATATCCACCTTGCCAACCGCATCTTGCGCTAATTTTGTCACCGCTGCTAGCTGCCCACGGTCTGGTGTATTTGTTACTTCATGCGCAACAATCAGGTGATATTTAGCATCAACGGCAGTCTGGACGTTATAGCTAACCTGGCGGTTAACATTGTTTATCTTCATTAGCCGGGAATCAGGATCTGTCAGTGACAACTGCTTATCAGGGTGCTGCACAACGGCCTGCTGGATTTGCTTGAGTTCTTTCAGACGCTTTCGCAGCCATGCCAGTTTTGCAGCGGTTAACCCTGCATTTTTTTCGGGCTCCGCAGCCTTGTCAGCTTCATCGAGCTTATTCAGGTAAAGAGCGATACTTTGCTCAACCCTTTCGATGTGGCCTTTTGTTTTCTGGGGCGTGAAGTTGTTCGATTTGCTGTTTACCGCCTTGAACTTACTACCATCGATGGCAACCACCACATCGGTGAACATCTGCATCTGCCGACACAGATCAATGAAAGCCCGGCAAGCATTTCTGATGCCTTTACCGTTGTTTTTTCTGAAGTCAGCAATGGTTTTAAAATCAGGTGTTAATCGCTCAAGTAACCACATCAATTCAACGTTACGATGGGCTTCTTTTTCTAACCTGCGGGATGACTGGATGCGGTTCAGGTATCCATAAATGTACAGCTTCAACATGGTTGCAGGGTGATATCCTGGCCGCCCGGTTTGTTTTGCATTAACACGCTCGAAGCCAAGAGCATCAAGCTGTAATTCATCAACAAAGACATCAATAACCCTGGCAGGGTTGTCTTCTGTGACAAAATCATCCAGCACTTCAGGGAGCAACGTCACCTGATGTCTGCCTTGACCTTTAATGTGGTGAGTCATATCTACACCCGCAATATTTAATCGTATGCTTTTAATTTTATTAAATAAAGTAGGTTACCGCATGGGTTTATCAAGAATGGTTGATCATATAAAACCACTGCTTAGACCAAAAAGTGATCAGCAGTTTTCACACAGCCTGGGCACGAAGCGGACAAGCTAACTGGGCGAAAGGTCCGCTATGAGCGAGGAGCGGACATTGTGCTTAAATAATGATGACTCTGGCAGGATGGGTTTTCAATGCTTGGAAGGTAGCCACTAATTCAGGTGACGTAAATGTGTAGCAATCCCCCACTTTAGGCCGATACATTTTCCATTAATCAGGTCGATAACAGAATAACTTGCATTGGGGTGAGCATAGCGAGGGAAACTATTGACAGTCCCTTCTTTAAGAATTGCCAGAGTGCCCTGACTGACATGCCCGTGAGACACAATACATATTGTTTGTTGATGTGATGAGGTATCTTCCAGGTTTTGTAAAAAACGCATAACTCGCTGAGAAGCATGCGCCAGTGACTCCCCCCCAGGTGGACAATACTCTGCATCAAGCCTGAATAACGCATTTGCATAGTTTGGATGTTTTTGTCTGAGTAGTTCTAACGGCATACCTTCAAACTGACCAAAGGCCTGCTCTTTAAGGGCCGGTTCAGCCGTCAGTGAACAATGAAAGTGTTCAGCCAGGCTTTGCCCCATTTGCCAGGCACGCCCAAGCGGAGAAGCGTAAACACGCTCTATTTGATACTCACTTGCACTAAACGCTGCTAGTAGGACGGATGTTTCACGCAAACCCCGACAGGTCAAGGAGCTATCGCTGTGCCCCTGAATAATTCCTTCCAAATTCCACTCTGTTTCTGCGTGTCGAACAAGTATCAATTTCATCGTTAGCTGGCCATGCTCGTTGTTGATCAAAATGTCCCAACTGCGCGATATCAAACACACACCGTTGAAGCAGCGGAAGGCTTTCCTGTTTTGGAAATAATGAACAAGTGTAGCTTATTGCCGTTATGCAGCGGCTCTGGGGGGGGGGCGCTGAATTTTATCCGTAGTTAACTTCCGCTCCTGGCGCCAAGCGGACTGCCTGAAGCGCCGTGAGGTCAGCTATGAGCGAGAAACGAATGTTTATCTTGCGGCAGGATGGTGGCAGCATTGCAATATTTATTGGGGCAATACCCACGCCTTGTTTTGTATAACCACCCTATATCCATCGAGGTCAACAAATGTCCTTCCGTTCGCATCCCAGTAAGGATTGAATGACGTGGTCATTCTAAAGCCAGCACCGATCATTCTTTCACAGGCCGTATCCCATTCTTTTTCTTCAGAGTAATAAACAACGAGTAAATCCTCTTCTGTGTGTAAAGGTTGAACGGGATGGTTTCGGCAAAAAGTGAATTCTATGTGCCAGTCTAAGTCTCCCCTCCCTAACATTATTCCATTGAAACCGTCATGATCGTTGAATTCAGCAATCTTATGCAGACCTAACCCCTTGCTGTACATCAGAAATGATCTTTCGAGATTGGCGACGGGTTTAGCAATACGCATATGAGTAAACATCAGGGTTCTCCAGGGAAAGATACTGCTTTAATGTTAAAATCCCGCCTGAGTTTACATGTGATTATACATTTCATTTGTCCATACGAGCCTCCGAAATGTCCTGCTTCGGTTTGCTGACGGTTCTCTTCTGGCATAAGGTAGCCTACGACTACAAGCGGGTCATGGACGCAGCAGCCCGTTTGTCCTCTGAATCATCGAAGGCTTTCCGGGATGCCTCAATATCCTGCCAGGTATCCCTGATCCAGTCAGTGAACCCCGCCAGCGGCTCCAACATCGACCGGCCTCGGTCAGTCAGTTGATATTCCACCCGTGGTGGAAGCTCGGGGTAATAATACCGGGCAACCAGGCCATCCCTTTCGAGATTACGCAGAGTCAGGGTCAACATACGCTGCGAAATGTCAGGAATGCCGCGCCGAATGGCGCTAAAGCGCATAGGCGTCTCCTGTGAAAGTGCCAGTAGTGAGATAACGAGGATTGTCCATTTATCACCCAGTCTTGCCAGGACACTCCCCGGCGCACAGGGTGTCAGTTTTGGTCCATCCGGTGTTTCGAACACGGGTCTGCCATTAATCTCACGCGCCATAATTTTTCTCCGCTGGACATCCCTAATGGTTATCTTTGTGTAACTGAGGACCAAAAATGTGCCGTCTTGTGAACAGAATAGCACTGGTTCCATACTGTGACTGCCAATAGTTACACTAAGGAACCACCATGACACATACCGCAGAATTCCTCGTCTTTGGCGCCACCGGGCAGCAAGGTGGCGCAGTGGCCCGAGCGTTACGGCGGGCCGGACGTCAAGTCCGCGCTTTCGTACGGAATCCGCATAGCGAAGTGGCCAGAGCGCTGACGACAGAAGGAATCACGCTCGCCATCGGCGACTTGTTCGACCTCGCATCCATTGACCGTGCAATGTCGGGTATCCAGGGCGTATTTAGCGTTCAGACCAGTTCTCCGGCAGGCGAGATAAGCGACGAGCAGGAGGTTATGCAGGGAAAAGCCATTGCCGATAGCGCCCTGGCGGCTGGTATCCGCCATCTCGTCTATTCTTCGTCCGGGGCGGCTGGAAAAGCCCCAACCGGCATGGGGCACTTTGACAGTAAATCGACAATTGAAGATTACCTTCGCGCCTTGCCGCTCTCCACGACCATCACGCGCCCGGCAAGCTTTATGGAAATGATGCTGCTGCCCGGCATGGGACTAAACAGCGGCCATTTTTTCTTCTTCATGCAACGCCATCAGGCGATGCAGATGATTGCGCTGCAAGACCTGGGGCGCATTAATGCCCAGATTCTTTGTAATCCTGAACGTTATCGGGGGCAGACTCTGGAACTGGCCAGCCAGGCGTTGACCGGTGAAGACTTGCAGCGTGCTTTCTCAGATGCCGCCGGTCATCCTGTTCATTATCACCGCTTTCCTGACGAGCTGTTAGCGCAGAACACTTTTCTTCGCCAGCTCACGGCGTTGGTAGACAATGGCATTGTCGCAGGCTCGGCGGATATACCGGCGCTTGAACAGGAGTTCGGTATGATGATGACGCTGGAACAATGGTTGGCAGGGCCAGCAAGGCAGAGCTTTAACGCGGCGCTTAACGCCCCACAGGCCAATCTTGTCCTGCGATAGGTCGATAGCCGGAGCTGCCCGCCTCCGGCTGTTTTCTCCTTGTACGTCTGTGGCACAAAATTATCCGCCATAACGCTCGGGCCTCAGCACCACCTTTCCTTAGCGGTTGCTGATCATCTGCCCGGTGTTATCCACCCCTTTTTCGTCGTCTTCTTTGATGAATGCCTGTTCATAAGGCTCTACGTTTTTACGCAGTAACGCCTGAACCCAAATCCCCACATCAACCTTAAAGCGACGCCTCGGCCAGTAATGCGGCCTGTACCGCAGGACGGGCATTGATCATTTCCCTGTACGCCAATAGCCCAGGCCAGCGATCCAGTGGGATTGAGAAGAATTTACACCAGCCCAGCACAGTGAAGAGGTAGGCATCAGCCACGCTGAAAGTGGGGCCAGTCAGATAGATTTTTTCGTTGAGAGTCGCCTGAAGAAAATCGAACTGTCGGAACAGCTTCTCACGAAAAATCGCTCTGACCTCTTCGGGCAGCGCGGGGTTGAACAACGGTGCCGAGCCAGCGTGTATTTCACTGGTGATAAAGTTAAGCCATTCCTGCAGACGCACCCGAGCCCAACTGTCCGCGCGCGGCGCCAGGCCGTATTCTGGTTTTAGGTCGGCGAGGTACTGCACGATGGCCGGACCCTCAGTGAGTATCTGCCCATCATCGAGTTCAAGGGCGGCGACATACCCTTTAGGGTTAATGGCGCGGAAGTCGCGACCATCAGCGGTGATCTTGCTTCTGTTGTTGACTCTAACCAGTTCAAACTCAAGTTGCAGTTCGCGCAGCACGATGTGCGGCGATAACGAACAGGTATCCGGGGCGTAATAGAGTTTCATTTTGTCTCCGTGAAAGGTGAAAAGCCGTCGGGGGAGGTCCTGAATCCACTGTATTTGACGCGGAATGCGCTGTAAAATTAATGATAAAGAAACTAACTATTAGCTGAGCTACTGACAATCATGATGAATCTTTTACATTGGCGCTTACTGGTGGCCGTGGCGGATGCCGGCAACATCTCGCGTGCCGCAGAGGAGATAGGAATGACTCAGTCCGGCGCCAGCCAGGCCATCGCCCAGCTAGAGGCTGCACTGGGATTTCCGGTATTTACGCGTGAGCGACGATATATCGGGGTGACCGCGCTGGGCGGGCAGGTTGTTGAACACGCAAGAAACATGCTTTCGCAGCTGAATGCCATCCGCGAACTGGCCGATGAGAGCCGGGGTTTAAATCGCGGGCGCATTCGCCTGGCCAGCTTTCCATCAGTGACGTCCACCTTGTTGCCCGGCCTGCTGCGCGACTTTAAGCGTCTGCATCCGGGTATTGAGGTCGTCATCCTGGAAGGCTCGGACGAGGAGGTCGAGGAGTGGCTGGCCGCAGATACCGTTGAGCTGGGGGTGGTCATGAATCCCGACCCCGGGCGCGCAGACGTTGTATTAGGGCAGGATGCATGGGTAGCGGTACTGCCAGCCGCTCATCGGCTGGCACACCATGCCAGGACGTATGGCATAACGCTAAAGGCGCTGGCAGACCAGCCCTTTATTCTGGCGACAGGCGGATGCGTCGTTAATGGAAAAAGCCTGATGGAAAAGGCGGGTCTGCAACTTTCTGATATCCGCGTGACGGTACGTGACTGGATTAGCGCCTGTAAGCTGGTTGCGGAAGGGATGGGCGTCGCCCTTGTACCCGAATCAGCCCTGCCGGAGGCGTTGCGTAATCTGTGCGTGGTACCCGTGACGCCTGCCATACACCGTGAGTTTCGGCTGGTTTGTTCGTCATCCGGGACGTCTTCCGGCGCAACGCAGGCGCTACTTAACGCGCTACGTAAACGAGGATGAGCGGGCTCGCGGCGAACCGGAGCGTCAGCGATAAGCGACAAACTGGCTTATTGTTTATATCGGCGCTGGCTGGAGGCAGGGTGGCGAAGGAGGGCAGCTTCGGGGCGTACTGGACGGCGCACCAGCTCGCCCCCGCAGTTCGGGCACCATCCTTGAAGCAGCTGGGTCACGCAGTCAATGCAGAAGGTGCATTCGAATGAACAGATGTACGCATCCGCTGATTCTGGCGGCAGATCGTTATCACAGCATTCACAATTAGGGCGAAGTTCAAGCATGATGATCTCAGTGATTAAAGGGGCATCATGAAAAATAGCGCGTGTTATCTGCCCGGCCCGCATTCGCGCCGCTGCGCTTCACGTGCAAGATTTCAACGTTTATGGCGATCCCGCGACTAATACCTTCAACCCCACAGGAGCATACCCGGACATTGGCTATAACGTGGGCGCAATGGCTTAGTCAATCAAAATGAAATGATGACTCGCTTATCCTCCAAACGCGCATTTCACTTAATCAGCAGGGGATACACCGCTGAAGCCGCTGTCTGGTAAATCTATAATCACCAGGGTGCCAAAGCTGCCGCCTTCCACCGTATGAGGAATGCCCGCTTTGGCTATATAAAGCTGGCCGGGCGCGACGGAGATTTTTTTCTCCTGTACGCTCAGTTCCAGACGACCGTCAATAACCAGTAATCCCTCGTCATATTCATGCACCTCCTCAGCGACTGAGTGGGCATCCATGCGCAGGACTTTGAGATTCGTTGCCCCAACGCGGCCCAGGATCCGGGAGTGCCAGGACTCCGGCAATGCCTGCGCTTCGGTTTTGAGATCGTAAAGCGACATAAAGCCATTCTCATTGATAATCGTTGCAGGCTTTTATGCCATATAAGTTTATCGTCGACTTCTAACATATATGGCAAAAGAAGTTGAAAAACAGGCTATACCGCTCCTACTGCCCGCTGCATGTGCATTGGTCGCGGATAAATAAAAACGGCCCCATCGCTGAGGCCGTGATGTGGTTACTGTTTCTTCTCGCCCAGCGTCGGCGTCTCGTCAAAGAAGTTCCACGGCTTCAGCAGCGCATGCGCCCACTCGGTAGGCATAATCGGCCACTCCTCGGCGCGGGCCACGTGGGTGGTGCCGGTGGTGATCCACACCACGTCATCATGGTTGTCCAGCGACTCGTCATCTTTCGCGTACTGGCCGAGGCCGGTGTCGTGAATCGAACGGTTAGGGTACTTGCCTTCCGGGAAGCGCTCGGTGGGGTGGTAGCGGGTGACCCACAGCTGTTTATCCATAAAGCTCAAACGATGGTAAATCCACTCATCAGGGGCGAATTTCGCCCCGGTGGCGACCGGATGCGTGCCGCCCGCGTAGGGGATAATCTGATACGACACTGGGTTACCCATCCGGTTTTCTTTGGTGGTATTGCTCAGCAGACGAATGGTGCCTGGATCAAATTTCTGCGCCGCTTTCTGCTCGCTAGCAATAGTGTACTGATTGATCTGCATGGTGCTGGTGCGCGGGCCGCCGGCGGTATTCGGCTTCACTTCCGGGTCCATGGCCACCAGCGTGTTGTTCTCGCCGTCGACGTCAAGATCGAGGCGGAAGTTGTAGATATGCTGGTGGGTGGTGCCGACAATATTATGGTCGATCAGCGTGCCGTAGCGGGTATCCTCTTTGGCGCTCGGGTCGTGCATGGTCTTCGCCTGTACGCCTTTGACCGCTTCGATGCCGGTCGCCCCGGCATCAATGCCGATGGTGCCGTTTTCGTGGAATACCCAGTCAAAGATGTAGTCGTAGTTGCCGACGGTGCTGATCCAGCGCACCACCAGCTCGCGGCGCTCGGTGCTGACGTTCGGTTTGCCCATCTCCAGGTGCTTATACTCCGGCCCGGCGTAGCGTTCGAAGATGGCGATCGCGCGCGGGATAGTGGTTGGCGTGCCGGTATAGTCGGCGATGGTTTCATCCAGCAGCACCGCGTTGGACGGCGCGTCTTTCCCGCGGACGATAGGCGAGGTCAGGGTGCCCATGCCGTAGTCGCCGGAATCCAGATAGGCTTTAAAATACCAGCCCACGTCCGGGTCGCCGTAGGGGACGATCATCCCGCCGAGCGATCCTTCATACATCACCTGGCGCTTTTTACCGTTGTCGTTCCAGGTCACGGTAGACAAAATCGGCCCGACGCGGGAGTTCATCCGCAGATGGAAATCCCAGTTACGCCAGTGGATCATATCGCCGGTGATGGTGTAGTTTTTGCCCTCTGGCTCAATGATCTCCAGCGGTTTCACCGTTGGCGCAACGCGGTCGCGGCCGTCATAGGGGCGGGCCGCCATCGGCACCGGGATCGTCGGCCCCTCTTCGATTTTGATGATCTTCTTCTGCTCGAGGTCGACCACCGCCACCAGGTTTTCAATCGGGTGCGCCCAGTAGTTCCCGTCGCCAACGTCAAGATAGCTCACTACTTTGAGCAGCCGCGCGTCCTGCTTGAGGCCATCTTTACCGTCGAAGTAGCCGACGGTCAGCGGGGTGGTAATCACCTTGCTCGGGTCGTCGATGCCGTGTTTTTTCAACACTTCGGCAAACTCGCTGCTGGCGTTGATGATGTTCTGCACGCTGGCGAAATCATCCAGCAGTACCATGCCGTGGGCGTCTTTAATCGGCGTCCATGAAAGGACCTTTTTATTCTGTAAATCCACCACCGCCTCAATAACGTGCTTGCCGTCGAGCATGATCACGTCGGCGGCGCGCGGGGCGTTGACCGGCGTGCCGTTGAGGGCAAAATCCCACACCGCTTTTTTATCCGGCTCGCGCAGGGAGATCTCGGTGAATCGGGTATTGGGCTTGAAATCCGCCGCGGCTTTAACGATGGCGACCGCGGCGCTGATTTCCGCCGCTGACAGCGAGTTCAGCGGGTGAGGGCGTTTTTCCACCTGGAAAGTCTGGTCAAGACCGGACTGAAACACGTCGTTGATAAAGGTATCAGAAACCCACGCTTTGCCGTCTTTCATCACTACCGGCACCTGCAGCTCCAGGGTTTTTCCATTGACGATGGCCGTTTTCGCCCCCGGTTTTACCTTCACGTAAGCGCCGTCTTTAATCAGGGTAAACATCTGCGCGTAGTCATCCCACTGAACGTCCGCGCCAAAATCCTGCAGGGTTTTATCCATCGGGACCATATGGGCTTCGCCGCCGTGGGCGAAAGCCGGGCTTTGCCAGGCGCAAAACAGGGCGACAGCCAACGCCAGAGCCGTCTTGCGGGGGGAAAGAATCGCCATTGAGACCTCACCTTATTGTTGTGTTGTGCAGTGCCGCTGCGAATGTCGGCTTGTGTATCCTTAACCTAACAGCGCTCAGCGCCCAGGCGTTTGCCTGCTTTTGCCAGGTTGTTTGTCAGTTTTGCCAGTTACAAAAAATGCCTCCGCAGAGGCATGAAGATGGCGATAAAGATGGGCGAATTTCTAACATTTACTCCGCAAAATCCCCCTGTTGGCGGGCCACCAGAGTCAGAATGGAGTAGAGCGCTACCGCCTGCTGGTGCTGGTTAAAAATCTCTACCGCCCACTCGACGACGCCGGTCGCTTTCTCCTCCGCGCTGCGCTGGCGTTTCACCGTTTTGCGCTTGCAGGTCAGGCGTACCTGGATGGTATCGCCCGGCTTCACCGGCTCGATAAAGCGCAGATTTTCCATCCCGTAGTTGGCGATCACCGGACCGACTCCGGCGTCAACAAACAGCCCGGCAGCGGCGGAAATCAGGAAATAGCCGTGCACCACGCGCTCGCCGAAAATCGACTCCGCGGCGGCAATCTTATCCATATGGGCGTAGAAGTGATCGCCGCTCAGGCAGGCGAAGTTGACGATATCCGCCTCGGTCAGCGTGCGGCGCGGAGTCAGCAGGCTGTCGCCCGGTTGGATCTCTTCGAAATATTTACGGAACGGGTGAATGCGGTCTTCCACCACCTCCGCGCCGCGTACCCACTGCTGACCAATTGCCGCGAGCATCGTCGGGCTGCCCTGAATCGCGGTGCGCTGCATATAGTGCTTCACCGCCCGCAGGCCGCCCAGCTCTTCGCCGCCGCCGGCGCGCCCCGGGCCGCCGTGAACCAGCTGCGGCAGCGGGGAGCCGTGGCCGGTCGATTCGGCGGAAGAGGCTTCGTTCAGTATCTGAATACGCCCGTGGGCGCGGGCGGCGCCGAGAATAAACGCCCGCGCCAGTTCGCCGCTAGCGGTCACCAGGGTACCGGCCAGGCTACCTTCACCGGCCCGCGCCAGGCTCATGGCGTGCTCAATATTCTGATAGGGCATCAAGGTTGCGACGGGACCAAACGCTTCAATGGCGTGTACCGCCGGGGTTTCATCCGGCTGCGGGCAGAACAGCAGCGTTGGCGGGAAGAAGGCCCCGGCGGCGCGGAGATCGGCCTGGCCCCCCAGCAGCACGTCGCATCCGGCGGCTACCAGACGGTTGACATTATCCTGTACGTCCTGACGCTGCTCGTAGTTCACAAGCGCGCCCATTTTTACGCCTTCCTGCGCCGGGTCGCCGACCACCACGTTTTGCAGACGCGCAATCAGCGCATCGCTCACCGCTTTCACCTGCGCTTGCGGCACGATAATCCGCCGGATGGCGGTACATTTTTGCCCGGCTTTCGCCGTCATCTCTCGTACCACTTCGCGAATGAACAGCGCGAACTCCGGCTGCTCAGGCGTGACGTCGTCACCGAGCACGCAGCAGTTCAGCGAATCCGCTTCCATGGTGAAGGGAATGGACTTCGCGACCAGGTTGGGGTGCACCCGCAGCTGCTGTCCGGTATGGGCCGAGCCGGTAAAGGTGACGACATCCTGGCTATCGAGATGGTCGAGCAGATCGCCCGCGCCGCCGCAGATCAGGCTGATTGCGCCCTCCGGCACCAGCCCGCTGTCGACAATCATTTTGACCATCGCCTGCGTCAGCTGCGCGGTGGCGGTAGCCGGTTTGATGATGGCGGGCATGCCGGCAAGCCAGGTTGGCGCCAGTTTTTCAAGCATGCCCCAGCAGGGAAAGTTAAAAGCGTTGATGTGTACCGCCACGCCGGATTTCGACGTCAGAACGTGGCGGGCGGCGAAGCCTCCCTGTTTTGACAGCGGGATCAGCTCATCTTCGGGCCACAGGGTATCGTCCGGCAGTTCGCGGCTGCCGAGACCGGCGTAGGTGAAAAGGGTGCCAATGCCCCCTTCGATATCCACCCAGCTATCGCTGCGGGTGGCGCCGGTTTCGGCGGAGATGGCGTACAGCGCCGCCTTCTGTTCCAGCAGATGTCTGGCGACCGCTTTGAGCATCGCGCTGCGCTCAATAAAGGTCATCGCCTGTAGCGCTTTGCCGCCGCGCTCAATCGCGAAGCGCCGCGCCTGCGCCATATCCAGACCCGCGCTGGTGACTTCCCAGAGCGCGTCGCCGCTGATGGCATGATGGATGGTGCGCGCGTGGCCCCGGCCGGTCTGCCACGTGCCGGACAAGTAGCTGGCTAACTGCTGCATGGTTCATCTCCAGATGTGTTACGTGAAATATCTATAGATAGTTCTTTGATGAATCATAAAAATCAAGTTCAAATTTAATAATTTATTAACAATGCGGTCGCTATCGATCTGCGCGATTTACTTAATTAGTTGTTATTAATGCATTTTACAAAAGCTTTTGCGGCGGGCGTCACAGAAAAGGCAAACAAAATTTGTGGTTTTATTTAACCTGGATGTAACTTTTATAAAACAAAGTGATTCATAAATTAATTTAAATCGAATTTGTTGGAATCATAAAGGTGATGACGTGACAGAAGAACAACGCTTTGAGCAGCGCATTGCACAGGAGACGGCCATCGAACCGCTGGACTGGATGCCGGAAGCCTACCGTAAAACGCTGATCCGCCAGATAGGCCAGCACGCGCACTCGGAAATTGTCGGCATGCTGCCGGAAGGCAACTGGATCGCTCGCGCGCCGACCCTTAGGCGCAAAGCGATTCTGCTGGCGAAAGTGCAGGATGAAGCCGGGCATGGTCTGTACCTCTACAGCGCGGCGGAAACCCTCGGCTGCGCCCGCGAAGACCTGTATCAGAAAATGCTCGACGGCAAGATGAAGTACTCCTCCATTTTCAACTACCCGACCCTGAGCTGGGCGGATATCGGCGTGATCGGCTGGCTGGTGGACGGCGCGGCCATCGTCAATCAGGTGGCGCTGTGCCGGACCTCCTACGGACCCTACGCCCGGGCCATGGTCAAGATCTGCAAAGAGGAGAGCTTTCACCAGCGTCAGGGGTTTGAAGCCTGCATGGCGCTGGCGCAGGGCAGCGACGCGCAGCGGCAGATGCTGCAGGACGCCATCAACCGCTTCTGGTGGCCGGCGCTGATGATGTTCGGTCCAAACGACGATAACTCGCCAAACAGCGCCCGCAGCATGGCGTGGAAAATCAAGCTCCACTCGAACGACGAACTGCGCCAGCGCTTTGTTGATAACACCATTCCGCAGGTGGAGATCCTCGGCATGACCGTGCCGGATCCGGATCTGCGGCTGGATGAAACCACCGGCCACTACCGCTTTGGCGCCATCGACTGGCAGGAATTTAACGAGACGATCGCCGGGCGCGGGATCTGCAACCACGAACGCCTGGCCGCTAAACGCAAGGCATGGGAAGAGGGCGCGTGGGTGCGGGAAGCCGCGCTGGCGCACGCGCAAAAACAACAGGCCCGCGACGCCGCGTAAGGAGAAGGAAGATGAGCAAAAACGACTGGCCGTTATATGAAGTGTTCGTTCGCAGCAAGCAGGGTCTGTCGCACCGCCACGTCGGCAGCCTGCACGCCGCCGATGACCAGATGGCGCTGGAAAACGCCCGCGATGCCTATACCCGCCGCAGCGAAGGCTGCTCAATCTGGGTGGTGAAGGCCCGCGAAATCGTTGCCTCGCAGCCTGAAGAGCGCGGTGAATTTTTCGATCCGGCGGAGAGCAAAATCTACCGCCATCCGACCTTCTACACCGTGCCCGACGGCATGGAACATATGTGAGGCGGCGATGAACAACGACAACCCCGTTGCAGCTTATGCCCTGCGCCTCGGCGATAACGGCCTGGTTTTGGCCCAGCGTCTGGGCGAGTGGTGCGGCCACGCGCCGGAGCTGGAGATCGATCTGGCGCTGGCCAATATCGGCCTCGACCTGCTGGGGCAGGCGCGCAATTTTCTTAGCTACGCCGCCGAACTGGCCGGCAGCGGCGATGAAGACACTCTGGCCTTTGGCCGCGACGAACGCCAGTTTTGCAATTTATTGCTGGCGGAGCAGCCAAACGGCAACTTTGCCGACACTCTTGCTCGCCAGTTTTTTATCGATGTCTGGCACGTGGCGCTCTATGGCCGCCTGGTCAGCAGTCGCGATACGCAGCTCGCCGCCATCGCCGCCAAGGCGCTGAAAGAGGTGCGCTACCATCAGCGCTTTAGCCGCGGCTGGCTGGAACGCCTCGGCAACGGCACGGCCCTTTCCGCGCAGAGAATGCAGGACGCGGTCGAGAACCTGTGGCGCTTTACCGGCGAGCTGTTCCAGGCCGATGCGCTGGAGATTGAGCTAAGCGCGCAGGGCATCGCCGTCGACCCGCGCGAGTTGCAGGCTGAATGGCAGGCGACGGTCCGCGCCGCGCTGAGCGATGCCGGTTTGCAGATCCCCGAGGAAGCGCCGTTTCGCCACGGCGGCAAGCAGGGGCTGCACAGCGAGCATCTCGGGCCGCTGCTGGCGGAGATGCAGTATTTACAGCGCGCCTATCCCGGTCAGCGTTGGTAGCAGGAGGGGATTATGCAACGTCTGGTTGATATCGCTCCTCCCGAGATCCACGCGGTGTGGGGCGTGTTAAGCGCGATTCCCGACCCGGAAGTCCCGGTGCTGACCATTACCGACCTCGGCATGGTGCGCAGCGTGGAGCGCCGCGGCGAGGGGTGGGTCATTGGCTTCACGCCAACCTACTCCGGCTGCCCGGCCACCGAACATCTGCTGGGGGAGATCCGCGCGGTGATGACGGCAAACGGCTTCGCGCCGGTGCATATCGTGCTGCAGCTTGACCCGCCGTGGACCACCGACTGGATGGGGCCTGAGGCCCGCGAACGTCTGCGCCAGTACGGCATCAGTCCGCCGCAGGATCATGCCTGCCATGCCCATATGCCAGACGAGGTGGTGTGCCCGCGCTGCGGTAGCCGCCACACCTCGCTAATTAGCGAATTCGGTTCCACGGCCTGCAAAGCGCTGTATCGCTGCGACAGCTGCCGGGAACCCTTTGATTACTTTAAATGTATTTGAGGTTGCGATGACGACATTTCATTCGCTTACCGTGGCGAAAGTGGAACCGGAAACCCGCGACGCGGTCACCATCACCTTTGCCATACCCGACGCGCTGCGCGACGCCTATGCCTTTCGTCCGGGCCAGCATCTGACGCTGAAGGCCCGCCTCGGCGGCGAAGAGCTTAGGCGCTGCTACTCGATTTGCCGCAGCCGCGCGCCGGGTGAAATCAGCGTGGCGGTTAAAGCTATCGACGGCGGGCGCTTCTCGCGCTATGCCCAGAGCGACATTCAACCGGGGATGGCGCTGGAGGTGATGGTGCCGCAGGGCCACTTTGGCTACCAGCCGCAGGCCGGGCGTCGGGCCGACTACCTGGCGATTGCCGCTGGCTCCGGGATTACGCCGATGATGGCGATCGTTGACGCCACTCTCGCCTGCGAAACCGACAGCCGCTTCACGCTGATTTACGGCAACCGCAGCAGCCACAGCATGATGTTCCGCCAGGCGCTGGCCGACCTGAAAGACCGCTATCCGCAGCGCCTGCAGGTGGTGCATCTGTTCAGCCAGGAGGCGATGGACAGCGACCTGCTGCAGGGGCGCATCGATGGCGACAAGCTGCGCGAACTGGCCGCCCATCTGCTGGACTTCAGCCGCTTTGACCATGCCTTTATTTGCGGCCCGGCGGCGATGATGGATGAAGCGGAAATGACCCTGCGCGAGCTGGGCGTCCCGGCGAAAGCCATCCATCTGGAACGTTTCAATACGCCGGGCAGCGGCGCCAGGCGGGCTGCCGGCGTCCAGGCGGAGGGCCGCTCGGTCACGATTCGTCAGGATGGCCGCGACCGCACCATAGCCCTGAGCGCCGAGGACGACAGCATTCTTGACGCCGCGCTACGCCAGGGGGCGGACCTGCCGTTTGCCTGCAAGGGCGGCGTCTGCGCCACCTGTAAATGCAAAGTGCTGCGCGGCGAGGTGGCGATGGCCGCGAACTACAGCCTTGAAGCCGACGAGGTGGCGGCAGGCTACGTGCTGAGCTGCCAGGCGCTCCCCACCAGCGGCGATGTGATCGTCGACTTCGACGCGCGGGGGATGGCATGAGTGAACTGTTTATTGCCCGCCACGCGCGCGTACTGCAGCTGACGCTCAATCGCCCGCAGGCGCGCAACGCGCTCAATAACGCGCTGCTGATGCAGATCGCCGATGTGCTCGACGCGGCGGCGCTGGACCCGACGGTTGGCGTCTGCGTCATCAGCGCTAACGAACGCTTCTTTGCCGCAGGGGCCGACCTGAACGAAATGGCGGAAAACGATCTGCCCGCCACGCTCGATGATATTCGCCCGCGGCTGTGGGCGCGTATCGACGCCTTCAGCAAACCGCTGATCGCTTCGGTTAACGGCTATGCCCTCGGCGCCGGATGCGAGCTGGCGCTGATCTGCGATCTGATTGTCGCCGGCGATAACGCCCGCTTCGGCCTGCCGGAAATCACCCTCGGCATGATGCCGGGCGCGGGCGGCACCCAGCGTCTGATCCGCAGCGTCGGTAAGGCGCTGGCCAGCCGGATGGTCTTGAGCGGCGAAAGCATCGATGCCCATCAGGCGCTGCGGGCGGGGCTGGTGAGCGAGGTGTATCCGCCAGCGCTTACCGATGAATACGCGCTTAGCCTGGCGGCAACCGTGGCTCGCCACTCGCCGCTGGCGCTGCGCGCGGCTAAACAGTCCTTGCGGCTGTCGCAGGAGGTGAGTCTGCAGGCCGGGCTTCAGCAGGAGCGTCAGCTGTTTACCTTACTGAGCGCGACCGAAGATCGCCGCGAAGGTATTGACGCCTTTTTACATAAACGTACTGCGGAATTTAAAGGACGCTAATCGTGGAAGCTTTCATTCTCAGCGAAGTGGAACAGGGCGTGATGACGATTACCCTTAATCGCCCGGACCGCCTGAACAGTTTTAACGACCTGATGCACCAGCAGCTGGCGGCGTGCCTGAAGCAGGCGGAACGTGATGACGATGTGCGCTGTTTACTGCTGACCGGCGCCGGGCGCGGCTTTTGCGCCGGGCAGGATTTAAATGACCGCAACGTCGACCCCAGCGGTCCTGCGCCGGATCTCGGCCTGTCGGTTGAGCGTTTCTATAACCCGCTGGTGCGCCGTCTGGCGGCGCTGCCGAAACCAGTGATTTGCGCGGTAAACGGCGTCGCGGCGGGAGCGGGGGCCACGCTGGCGCTGGGCTGCGATATCGTTCTGGCGGCGCGTTCGGCGAAGTTCGTCATGGCGTTCAGCAAGCTCGGCCTGGTGCCTGACTGCGGCGGCAGCTGGTTTCTGCCGCGGGTGGCGGGTCGAGCGAGGGCGATGGGGCTGGCGCTGCTGGGCGATAGCCTGAGCGCAGAGCAGGCCGCGCAGTGGGGGATGATCTGGCAGGTGGTGGACGATGCCGAGCTGAAAGATACCGGCCTGGCGCTGGCGCGGCACCTGGCCGCCCAGCCGACCTATGGCCTCGGTCTGATTAAGAAGGCGCTTCAGCTTGCGGAAACCCAGACCCTGGATCAGCAGCTCGATCTTGAGCGCGATTATCAGCGCCTGGCCGGACGCAGCGCCGACTATCGCGAAGGCGTCAGCGCCTTCCTCGCGAAGCGTCCACCTCAATTCAGCGGGAAATAGCCGATGAGCAAAACGTTACCTACCGTTGCGGTGATAGGCAGCGGCACCATGGGCGCCGGGATTGCCGAAGTGGCCGCCGCCGCCGGGCATCCGGTACTGATTTTCGACATCGCCCCTGAGGCGGTGGTTCGCGCCATCGACGGGATTCGCCAGCGGCTGGCCTCCCGCGTCAGCCGCGGCAAGCTGGCGACGGAACAGGCCGATGCGCTGCTGGCGCGTCTGGTTCCCGCGGCGGAGTTGAGCAACCTGGCTGACGCGCAGCTGGTTATCGAAGCGGCCTCCGAACGTCTGGAGGTCAAAAAGGCGCTGTTCGAACAGCTGGCGGCGATCTGCTCCCCGTCGACGTTGCTGGTTAGCAACACCTCGTCGATATCGATCACCGCCATCGCCGCCGGGATAAAACACCCGGAGCGGGTCGCCGGGCTGCACTTCTTTAACCCGGCCCCGGTGATGAAGCTGGTGGAAGTGGTCAGCGGCCTGGCCACCTCGACGGAAGTCGTCGAACAGCTTTGTCAGTGGGTTAGCGACTGGGGAAAACAGCCGGTTCGCTGCCGCTCAACGCCCGGTTTTATCGTCAACCGCGTGGCGCGGCCTTTTTATGCCGAAGCGTGGCGAGCGCTGGAAGAGCAGGTTGCCGCGCCGGAGGTGATTGACGCCGCCCTGCGCGACGGCGGCGGTTTCCCCATGGGCCCGCTGGCGTTGACCGACCTGATAGGTCAGGACGTCAACTTTGCGGTGACCTGTTCGGTGTTTAACGCCTGCTGGCAGGACCGTCGCTATCAGCCGTCACTGCTGCAGCAGGAGCTGGCGCTGGCTGGGCGGTTGGGGAAAAAGAGCGGGCAGGGGGTCTACCGCTGGCCTGCTGAGGCCCAACCCGAGCGGGCGCTGGCCGCCGTATCAGCAGAACGCGCAGCAAAACGCATAAAACGTGACGTTGTCACTGAGTTGGACGAGATATTGCTGCTGGAAACGACCGGTGAAACCGCCCTGGCGTTAAGCCTTCAGCACGGCCGACCGGTAGTGGTCTACGACCACAGCGCGGGTGATACGGTGGTGCTGGCCAGCGCGGAAACCACCTCACAGGCGGCGACCGATAAAGCAACGTTCTATTTTCAACAGCAGGGCAAAAAAGTGCTGCAGATCGCTGACTATCCCGGCCTGCTGGTGTGGCGTACGGTGGCGATGCTGGTTAACGAAGCGCTGGACGCGCTGCAAAAAGGGGTCGCCAGCGCGGAGGATATCGATACCGCCATGCGCCTGGGCGTTAACTACCCGCGCGGCCCGCTGGCGTGGGGAGAGTCACTTGGCTGGGGCCGGGTGCTTCGGCTGCTGGAAAACCTGCAGCGGCACTATGGTGAAGAGCGCTATCGCCCCTGTTCCCTGCTGCGTCAGAAGGCGCTGATGGAGAAACATCATGAGCAATGAAGCCTGGCGCAACGCCCGCGCGATGTATGAGAACGATAACTGTGCGCAAGCGCTGGGGATCAAGATTATCGAGATGGATGACGGCTACGCGCAGATGACCATGGCGGTCACCCCGAACATGCTCAACGGCCACCACTCCTGCCACGGCGGACAGCTGTTTTCGCTCGCCGATACCGCCTTCGCTTACGCCTGCAACAGCCAGGGGCTGGCGGCGGTCGCCTCGGCGGCGAGCATCGATTTTCTCCGTCCGGCCTTTGTCGGCGAGCTGCTGACCGCCACGGCGAGGGTCAAGCAGCAGGGCAAACTGACCGGGGTCTATGACATTGAGATCGTTAACCAACAGCAAAAAGTGATCGCTCTGTTTCGCGGTAAATCGCACCGCATCGGCGGCACAATCACAGGAGAAGTCTGATGCGCGACGCCTTTATTTGTGACGGGATCCGCACGCCGATTGGCCGCTACGGCGGGGCGCTGGCCAGCATGCGCGCTGACGACCTGGCCGCTATCCCGTTGCGCGAGCTGCTGAGCCGTAACCCGAAGTTCGATCCGGCATCAATTGACGATGTAATTCTCGGCTGCGCCAACCAGGCCGGCGAAGACAACCGTAACGTGGCCCATATGGCGACGCTGCTGGCGGGCTATCCGCACACCGTACCCGGCACTACCGTTAACCGCCTGTGCGGCTCCGGTCTCGATGCTATCGGCTTCGCCGCCCGCGCCATCAAAGCCGGAGAGGCGGATCTGATGATTGCCGGCGGCGTCGAGTCGATGTCGCGCGCGCCGTTTGTGATGGGCAAAGCCAGCGCCGCGTATCAGCGCCAGGCCGAGCTGTTTGATACCACTATCGGCTGGCGTTTTGTGAACCCGCTCATGCAGCAGCGATTTGGCACTGACAGCATGCCGGAAACGGCGGAGAATGTAGCTGAATTGTTAAATATCAGCCGCGCCGATCAGGACGCTTTTGCGTACCGCAGCCAGCAGCGTACGGCCCGGGCCCAGCGCGACGGCATTCTGGCGCAGGAGATCGTGCCGGTACCGATTATCGGCGGCAAGGGGGCGGTGAGCACCGTGTATGAGGACGAGCATCCGCGGGCGGAGACCACCCTTGAACAGCTTTCGCGGCTGAAAACGCCGTTCCGCAAAGGGGGCGTGGTGACCGCGGGAAACGCCTCCGGCGTCAACGACGGCGCCGCGGCGCTGATTATCGCCAGCTCGCAGCAGGCCATCGCCCAGGGGCTAACGCCGCGGGCGCGTATTGTGGCCATGGCGACGGCGGGCGTCGAGCCGAAGCTGATGGGACTCGGGCCGGTGCCGGCGGTACGTAAAGTGCTGGAGCGCGCCGGACTGAGCATAAACGATATGGATCTGATTGAGCTGAATGAAGCCTTCGCCGCCCAGGCGCTGGGCGTGCTCAGACAGCTGGGGCTGGCGGATGACGCCCCGCATGTTAACCCCAACGGCGGCGCCATCGCCTTAGGCCATCCGTTGGGGATGAGCGGCGCCCGGCTGGCATTGAGCGCCAGCCTGGAGCTGCAGCGCCGCAGCGGGCGCTATGCGCTGTGTACGATGTGTATTGGCGTGGGTCAGGGCATTGCCATGATCCTTGAGCGAGTGTGAGCGAATCTACCTGCGAGTACCCTACAAAATGACAACGATAACGCAATTAGACCCGATTGAAAGCGCATCGCGCGACGAGCTGCAGGCCCTGCAAACCCAGCGTCTGAAGTGGACCCTGAAGCACGCCTACGACAATGTGCCGATGTATCGCCGTAAATTCGACGCGGCGGGCGTTCATCCTGACGATTTCCACGAACTGAGCGATCTGAGCAAGTTTCCCTGCACCACCAAGCAGGATCTGCGCGACAACTACCCCTTTGATACCTTTGCGGTGCCGATGGAGCAGGTGGTGCGCATCCACGCGTCCTCGGGGACTACCGGCAAGCCGACGGTGGTGGGCTATACGCAAAACGATATTGATAACTGGGCCAATATTGTCGCCCGCTCCCTGCGCGCGGCGGGCGGCACGGCGAAAGACAAAATCCATGTCGCCTACGGCTATGGCCTGTTTACCGGCGGACTGGGCGCCCACTACGGCGCGGAGCGTTTAGGCGCGACGGTGATACCAATGTCCGGCGGCCAGACCGAAAAGCAGGCCCAGCTGATCCGCGATTTTAAGCCGGATATGATTATGGTGACGCCGTCCTACTGCCTGAACCTGATTGAAGAGCTGGAGCGCCAGATGGGCGGCGACGCCAGCGGCTGCTCCCTGCGGGTGGGAGTGTTCGGCGCGGAGCCGTGGACCCGCGCGATGCGTACGGAAATCGAGCGTCGGCTGGGGATTTCGGCGCTGGATATCTACGGCCTGTCGGAGGTGATGGGGCCGGGGGTGGCGATGGAGTGCCTGGAAACCGCCGACGGTCCGACGATTTGGGAAGATCACTTCTACCCTGAAGTGGTGAATCCGGACAACGGCACGCCGCTGACGGACGGTGAACACGGCGAGCTGCTGTTCACCACCCTGACCAAAGAAGCGCTACCGGTGATCCGCTACCGCACCCGCGACCTGACCCGTCTGCTGCCGGGTACTGCCCGCACGATGCGCCGGATGGATCGCATCAGCGGGCGCAGCGACGATATGCTGATTATCCGCGGCGTGAACGTTTTCCCATCGCAGCTAGAGGAGGAGATCCTCAAGTTCGAACATCTGGCGCCGCACTATCAGCTGGAGGTTAACCGCCGGGGCCATCTTGATTCACTTTCGGTGCGCGTGGAGCTAAAAGAGAGCGGTCTGGCGCTGAACCACGAGCAGCGCTGTCAGATTTGTCATCAGTTGCGCCACCGGATCAAATCGATGGTGGGGATTTCGACCGATATCAGCATCGTCAACTGCGGCAGTATCCCGCGCTCCGAGGGCAAGGCCTGCCGCGTGTTCGACCTGCGCAAGGCTGCCGCTAACGGATAACGTGTTCTCCCGGAGGCGGCGCATTGCGCCTGTCCGGGCTACCCGACGACACAACTCCCGCAGCCCGGGTAAGGCGTTTACGCCGCGACCCGGGGAGTGTGCGGGGGGTGATGTACCAGCTCGGCCTCTTCCCGGCTCGCGCTGCGCTTAGCCGGGCTACGTGTTCATCGCCGTCTGCGGGCCGGTAGCCCGGACAGGTGCGCTAGCACCGCCTCCGGGATTTCCTGTGCTATGATTCAAAAAGGATAAAAATCACAACAGAATGAATCAGATGAGTAAACTCGACACCTTTATTCAGCAGGCCGTCACCGCGATGCCCATCAGCGGGACCTCGCTTATTGCTTCTTTATACGGCGACGCCTTGCTCCAGCGCGGCGGAGAGGTCTGGCTTGGCAGCGTGGCGGCGCTGCTGGAAGGGCTTGGATTCGGCGAACGATTCGTGCGTACCGCGCTGTTCCGCCTGAATAAAGAAGAGTGGCTCGATGTGGTGCGCATTGGTCGCCGCAGCTTCTACCGCCTCAGCGACAAAGGCCTGCGGCTGACCCGCCGGGCGGAGCATAAAATCTATCGCGCCAGCGCGCCGGAGTGGGATGGCACCTGGCTGCTGCTGCTGTCGGAAGGGCTGGAAAAAAGCACCCTGGCGGAAGTCAAAAAACAGCTGCTGTGGCAGGGATTTGGCGCGCTGGCGCCGAGCCTGCTGGCTTCGCCGTCGCAAAAGCTGGCGGACGTACAGTCTCTGCTGCACGAAGCGGGCGTGGCGGAAAACGTTATCTGTTTCGAAGCGCATTCCCCGCTGGCGCTCTCCCGGGCGGCGCTGCGCGCTCGCGTTGAAGAGTGCTGGCATCTTACCGATCAGAACGCGATGTATGAAACATTTATCACCCTGTTTCGACCGCTGCTGCCGCTGCTTCGCGACTGCGAGCCCGCGGAGCTGACGCCCGAACGCAGTTTCCAGATTCAACTCCTACTGATTCACTTCTATCGCCGGGTAGTGCTGAAAGACCCGCTGCTGCCCGAAGAGCTGCTCCCCGCGCACTGGGCCGGGCAAACCGCGCGCCAGCTGTGCATCAATATTTATCAACGCGTTGCCCCCGGCGCGCTGGCGTTTGTCGGCGAGAAGGGCGAAAGCTCGGTGGGGGAACTTCCCGCGCCGGGACCGCTCTATTTCCAGCGCTTTGGCGGACTCGCAGGCGTATAAGGAGAGGCTATGCCCATTTATCAAATTGACGGTATGACGCCGGTGGTACCGGATGAGAGCTACGTTCATCCCACCGCGGTGCTGATTGGCGACGTGATCCTCGGCAAAGGGGTCTACGTTGGCCCTAACGCCAGCCTGCGCGGCGATTTTGGCCGCATCGTGGTGAAAGATGGCGCCAACATCCAGGATAACTGCGTGATGCACGGCTTTCCCGGCCAGGATACGGTCGTGGAAGAAGAGGGGCATATCGGCCACGGCGCGATTCTGCACGGCTGCACCATCGGGCGCAACGCGCTGGTAGGCATGAGCGCGGTGATCATCGACGGGGCCAGCATTGGTGAAAACAGCATCGTCGGCGCTTCGGCCTTTGTCAAAGCCAACGCCGAAATGCCCGCCAACCATCTGATTGTCGGCAGTCCGGCGAAAGCCATTCGTACATTAAGCGAACAGGAGCTGGCCTGGAAGAAGCAGGGGACGCGGGAGTATCAGATGCTGGTGGAGCGCTGCAAACAGACGCTGCATCAGGTGGAACCGCTCAAAGAGGCAGAGCCGGACAGAAAGCGGCTGGCGTTTGATGAGAATTTACGGCCGAAATCTTCATCCTGAGGGGGAAAATCATGGCAGAGAAATTATCCGCTCAGTGCCACTGCGGCGCGGTGGCGTTTACCGTTGAGCTTAGCGATGGCTTCAACACCGTTCGCCGCTGTAACTGTTCATATTGCCGGATGCGTGGGGCGGTCGCGGTCTCCGCGCCGCTTTCAGGAATCGATGTTATCCGCGGACGGGATAAGCTCACGGAGTATCGTTTTAATACCGGTCAAGCCGTGCACTTTTTCTGCTCAGTGTGTGGGATCTATACTTTTCATCAACGGCGTTCAAACCCGCAGCAGTATGGCGTGAATGTGGCCTGCATTGACGGCGTGTCGCCTTTTGACTTTCCCTGCGTGGAGGTCAACGACGGCGTGAATCATCCAAAAGACGGCGGCGGTGGCGTGGTGGGGTATTTGCGCTACGAGAAAAAGTGAAACACTCCTCCCGCCGGGGCGGGAGGAGGCAAATCTTATGCGGCAACAACGCTGTCGATAGCGGCTTTCGCATCGGTCTGCGCTTTCGCTGCAACTTCCGGGCCGTAGGCGATGCCTTCAGCGAACACGAAGTTCACGTCGGTGATGCCGATAAAGCCAAGGAAAGTAGACAGGTACGGCGTTACCAGGTCAGTCGGGGTATCTTTATGGATACCGCCGCGGCTGGTGACGACGACCGCGCGTTTACCTTTCACCAGACCTTCCGGCCCTTTCTCGGTGTAGCGGAAGGTCACGCCAGCGCGCGCCACCAGGTCGAAGTAGTTTTTCAGCTGGGTCGGGATGTTGAAGTTGTACATCGGCGCCGCGATAACAATCACATCGTTCGCCTGCAGTTCAGCGATCAGTTCGTCGGAAAGCGCCAGCGCTTCCTGCTGACGCGGCGTCAGCGGCGCATCGCTCGGACGCAGAGCGCCAACCAGTTCCCCGTCCAGTACCGGGATTGGGTTTGCAGCCAGGTCGCGCACGGTGATAACGTCTTGCGCGTGCTTTTCACGCCATTGTTCAACAAAATAGTCGGACAGCTGACCAGATTGCGAGTACCCTGCCAGAATACTGGATTTCAGAACTAATACTTTGCTCATGGGTGTTTCCTTTTTTAATGTGATTGACGGGCCGTTGCCCTGGTGCTTGTTGACACTCTATTCACAATCATGCCGCAGAGAAAGCGCAATAAATCGAACTCTGTATTCAGTTTTTTTGAACAAGGCACGAATTGCGCGGATGTGGTACTCTAACGCAATACATCAAAAGAGATTTTTCCCGGCAGTGCGCTGCCCGATAACGCTATGACAGAACAACAAAAAATAACCTTCTCTCAGCTCGTTACACGGCTTGATGGCCTGATGCTGCGCGATAAGTCGCGCTTCGCCCGTCGCCTGCACGGCGTGAAGAAGGTTAAAAATCCTGATGCCCAGCAGGCCATCCTTCAGGAGATGGCGCAAGAAATTGAACAGGCGGCAGGGAGAGTCCTGCTGCGCGAAGCCGCTCGACCGGCGATAACCTACCCGGAAAACCTGCCGGTCAGCCAGAAAAAGCAGGAGATCCTCGACGCCGTGCGCGACCACCAGGTGGTGATTGTGGCGGGGGAGACCGGCTCGGGCAAAACCACCCAACTGCCGAAAATCTGTATGGAGCTGGGACGCGGCGTTAAAGGGTTAATCGGCCATACGCAGCCGCGCCGTCTGGCCGCGCGTACCGTCGCCAACCGTATTGCCGAAGAGCTACAAACGGAACCGGGCGGCTGCATCGGCTATAAAGTCCGCTTTAGCGATCACGTCAGCGATAACACCATGGTTAAGCTGATGACCGACGGTATTCTGCTGGCGGAAATCCAGCAGGATCGGCTGCTGATGCAGTACGACACCATTATTATCGATGAAGCGCACGAACGCAGCCTCAACATCGACTTCCTGCTTGGCTATTTGCGGGAACTGCTGCCCCGTCGCCCGGATCTGAAAATTATTATCACCTCGGCGACCATCGACCCGGAACGCTTCTCGCGCCACTTTAACAACGCGCCGATTATCGAAGTGTCCGGGCGCACCTACCCGGTAGAAGTGCGCTATCGACCCATCGTTGAAGACGCCGACGACACCGAGCGCGATCAGCTGCAGGCGATATTTGACGCCGTTGATGAGCTCGGGCGCGAAAGCCCCGGCGATATCCTTATTTTTATGAGCGGCGAGCGCGAAATCCGCGATACCGCCGATGCGCTCAATAAGCTGAATCTGCGCCATACCGAAGTGCTGCCGCTGTACGCGCGGTTGTCCAACAGTGAGCAGAACCGCGTGTTCCAGGCCCACAGCGGGCGGCGGATCGTGCTGGCCACCAACGTCGCGGAAACCTCGCTGACCGTGCCGGGCATCAAGTACGTTATCGATCCCGGTACCGCGCGTATCAGCCGCTATAGCTTCCGGACTAAAGTACAGCGCCTGCCTATTGAGCCGGTTTCCCAGGCGTCGGCTAACCAGCGTAAGGGCCGCTGCGGCCGCGTTTCCGAAGGGATCTGTATTCGTCTCTATTCGGAAGACGACTTCCTGTCGCGCCCGGCGTTTACCGACCCGGAAATTCTGCGCACCAACCTGGCGTCGGTTATTCTGCAAATGACCGCGCTGGGCCTGGGCGATATCGCCGCGTTCCCGTTCGTTGAAGCGCCGGATAAGCGCAATATTCAGGACGGCGTACGCCTGCTGGAGGAACTGGGGGCGATTACCACCGACGAACAGCAGACCGCCTATAAGCTGACGCCGATGGGCCGCCAGCTCAGCCAGCTGCCGGTTGACCCGCGTCTGGCGCGGATGGTACTGGAGGCGCAAAAACACGGCTGCGTGCGCGAGGCGATGATCATCACCTCGGCGCTCTCGATTCAGGATCCGCGCGAGCGGCCGATGGACAAGCAGCAGGCCTCTGACGAGAAGCATCGTCGTTTCCACGATAAAGAGTCCGACTTCCTCGCCTTTGTGAATTTGTGGAACTACCTTGGCGAGCAGCAAAAAGCGCTCTCCTCGAACCAGTTCCGCCGCCAGTGCCGGGTCGATTTTCTCAACTACCTGCGCGTGCGCGAGTGGCAGGATATCTACACTCAGCTGCGTCAGGTGGTCAAAGAGCTCGGCCTGCCGGTGAACAGCGAGCCGGCGGAGTATCGCGAAATTCACACCGCGCTGCTGACCGGCCTGCTGTCGCACATCGGTATGAAAGACGCCGACAAGCAGGAGTTTACCGGCGCGCGTAACGCTCGCTTCTCCATCTTCCCCGGCTCCGGGTTGTTCAAAAAGCCGCCGAAATGGACGATGGTCGCCGAACTGGTGGAAACCAGCCGCCTGTGGGGGCGCATCGCCGCGCGCATTGAGCCGGAGTGGGTCGAGCCGGTGGCGCAGCATCTGATCAAACGCTCGTACAGCGAACCCCACTGGGAGCGCGGGCAGGGGGCGGTGATGGCGACGGAGAAGGTGACCGTTTACGGCCTGCCGATTGTCGCGGCCCGCAAGGTCAACTACAGCCAGATTGACCCGGCGCTGTGCCGCGAACTGTTTATCCGCCACGCGCTGGTGGAGGGCGACTGGCAGACTCGCCACGCCTTCTTCCGCGAAAACCTCAAGCTGCGCAACGAAATCGAAGAGCTGGAGCATAAATCGCGCCGCCGCGACATTCTCGTCGATGACGAAACGCTGTTTGAGTTCTACGACCAGCGCATCAGCCATGACGTCATCTCCGCGCGCCACTTCGATAAATGGTGGAAGCAGGCCAGCCGCGAGACGCCGGATCTGCTCAACTTTGAAAAGAGCATGCTGATTAAGGAAGGCGCGGAGCAGGTCAGCAAGCTCGACTATCCGAACTTCTGGCACCAGGGCAACCTGAAGCTGCGTCTCACCTATCAGTTTGAACCGGGCGCCGACGCCGACGGCGTAACGGTGCATATTCCGCTGCCGCTGCTCAACCAGGTGGAAGAAGCCGGATTTGAGTGGCAGATCCCGGGGCTGCGCCGTGAGCTGATTATCGCCCTGATTAAATCGCTGCCGAAGCCGGTACGGCGTAACTTCGTTCCTGCGCCGAACTACGCGGAGGCGTTTTTAGGCCGCGCGACGCCGCTGGAACTGCCGCTGCTGGATTCTCTGGAGCGCGAACTGCGGCGGATGACCGGCGTGACTATCGACCGCGAGGCCTGGCAGTGGGAGCAGGTGCCCGATCACCTGAAAATCACTTTCCGGGTGGTGGACGACAAAAACAAGAAGCTACATGAAGGGCGCTCGCTGCAGGATCTGAAAGATGCCCTGAAAGGCAAGGTACAGGAGACGCTGTCCGCGGTCGCCGATGACGGTATCGAGCAGAGCGGGCTGCATATCTGGAGCTTTGGCCGGCTACCGGAGAGCTACGAGCAGAAGCGCGGCAACTATAAAGTTAAGGCCTGGCCGGCGCTGGTGGACGAACGCGACAGCGTGGCGATCAAGCTGTTTGATAATCCGCTCGAGCAGCAGCAGGAGATGTGGCGCGGCCTGCGCCGCCTGCTGCTGCTGAATATCCCGTCGCCGATTAAATACCTGCACGAGAAGCTGCCGAATAAAGCCAAGCTGGGGCTCTATTTCAACCCCTACGGCAAAGTGCTGGATCTGATCGATGACTGTATCTCCTGCGGCGTGGATAAGCTGATTGACGAAGCGGGCGGGCCGGTATGGAGCGAAGAGGGCTTTGCCGCGCTGCATGAAAAGGTGCGCGCTGAACTCAACGAGACGGTGGTGGAAATCGCCAAACAGGTTGAGCAGATCCTGACCGCGGTGTTTAACATCAATAAACGCCTGAAAGGCCGCGTGGATATGACCATGGCGCTGGGGCTGTCGGATATCAAATCGCAGATGAGCGGTCTGGTGTATCGCGGCTTCGTCACCGGCAACGGCTTCCGCCGCCTGGGTGATACGCTGCGCTATCTGCAGGCGATTGAAAAGCGGCTGGAGAAAATGGCGATCGATCCGCACCGCGATCGCGCGCAGATGCTCAAAGTGGAGAGCCTCCAGCAGAGGTGGCAGCAGTGGTTGAATAAGCTACCGCCTCAGCGCCGTCAGGATGACGATGTGCAGGAGATCCGCTGGATGATTGAAGAGCTGCGCGTCAGCCTGTTCGCCCAGCAGCTCGGCACGCCGTATCCGATTTCCGACAAGCGGGTGCTGCAGGCGATGGAGCAGATCGCGGCCTAAGCCGTCACTGACCCCGGTGGCGCGGGCTGCCGGGGTCAGCGAGTCACGTCAGGCGTTCACCCACGCGAGGGTGAACCCGTCCCAGCCTTTGCTGCCCACCGTTTGCAGGGCCGTGACCGTCAGCCGTGGGTCGCTGCCCATCATGTCGATAAACGCTCTGACCCCCTGCACCCGGTCGTCCGCGCTATCCGGGTTCGTCACTTCGCCGTCGCGCACTACGTTATCGCCCACAATCACTGTCCCCGGGCGGGAATAGCGCAACGCCCAGCGCAGATAGTTGGGGTTATTCGGCTTATCCGCGTCGATAAAAATGAGATCGAACGGCGGGCGATCGCCCAGTTTTTCGAGGCTGGTCAGCGCCGGGCCTTCCAGCACCGCAACGCGATCGTCCACGCCCGCCAGACGGAGGTTCTCGCGCGCGACGGCGGCATGATGCGCGTCGGCCTCCAGGGTGAGCAATTCACCATCGGCGGGCAACTCCCGGGCCATCCAGATAGTGCTGTAGCCGCCGAGCGTGCCGATCTCCAGGATGCGTTTGGCGCCCGTCATGCGCACCAGCAGGGCCAGGAACTGCCCCTGATTGGCGGCGACGTCGATCGCCGGAAGACCGGCGCGCTGGTTATTCTCCAGGACCTGGCTGAGGAGCGGATCGTTGGGAATTAACGCTTCCACGAGATAATTATCTACTGCCGACCACTGTTGTTGCATGTCAGATTTCCCGTCTTACGTCCCTGATGAATCAGACCAGCCGCCTCCCAGCGACCGGTACAAATCGACTTGCGCCAGCAGCAGGTTGTTTTTCACCTGTACCACGCTGAGCTGGGTGGAAAACAGCGTACGCTGGGCGTCGAGTACGTCCAGATAGGATGAATAACCGTTGCGATAGCGGTTTTGCGCGATGCGCAGCGTCTCCTGGGCCACCTTCTCCTGCGCCTGTAGCTCCGAGAGCTGCTCGCCGTAGCGGCCAATCGCATCGAGACTGTCATTGACCTCTTTAAACGCGCCGCGCACCGTTTTTTCATAGCTATACAGCGCCTGATTGCGCTGGGCCATCGATACGTCGACCTGGGCATTCAGCGCCTGGCGGTTAAGCAGCGGCGCCAGAATGCTGCCGCCGAGGCTCCATAAGCGTAGCGGATTATCCAGTAGGTCCGGCAGGGTGCGATCCTGCAGGCTGCCGGTGGCGGTAAGGTTGATGGACGGCAGCAGCTGCGCCTGCGATGACGCCAGGGTGGCGTCGGCGGCCACCAGCTGACGCTGGGCCTGAACGATATCCGGTCGGCGGTTGAGCAGGGTTGACGGCAGTTGGGACGGTAGCGATAGCGGCGAAAGCTGCGCGAACGCGTTGCGCTTAACGGCGCCAGGATTGGCGCCGAGCAAAAGGCTGAGCGCATTTTCCTGCTGGGCGATTTGATGGCGCAACGGCGGGATTTGCGCGCGCGTGGAGCGCAGTTCGGAGTCCGCCTGCATCAGCTCCAGGCGTGAGGTATAGCCCGTCTCAAACTGGCGCTTCGCCAGATTGAATGCATCTTCGCGCGATTTTAGCGTTTGCTGCGTCACCCGCAGCTGTTCATCCAGCGACAGCAGGGTGATGTAGCCGACCGCCACCGAAGAGGCGACGGTCAGGTTCGCCGCGGCGGCCGCGGCTTTTTGCGCTTCCAGGCTGGCCTGCGCCGCGCTGGCGGCGCTGCGGTTGGCGCCCCAGATATCGACATCGTAGCTGGCGGTCAGCGCGCCTTTATACACCGTACTGTGAACGGGCAGGCCGGTAGCGGCCGACTGAGACCGCGCGCGGGTGCCGGTCAGTCCGGCGTCAAGCGAGGGAAACAGGCTGCTATCGGCGGCGTAGGCCCGGGCCTGGTACTCATTGACTCGTTCGCGAGCCATCAGCACGTCGCTGTTGTAGCGCAGCGCCTGGTCAACGTAGAGATTGAGCGTACTGTCGTGGAAGTTGCGCCACCACACGCCCTCAACGGGGCTGGAGGGTCCGACATCCGCCCGCCAGGCGGCGGGGATCTGTAGACCGGGCGCGGCCTGCTGAACGTCGGCGGACTGGCAGCCGGCCAGCGCAAGGATAACGGCGAGAGCGAGGGGGCGGATCATTGCTGTTTCTCCGCGCGGGTATCGATGGTGACCTGCACCGACATCCCCGGCCGCAGACGCTGGCCGTTCTTCTGCCCCTCATCAACGGCGATGCGTACCGGAATGCGCTGGGCGATTTTGACAAAGTTACCGGTGGCGTTATCCGGGGAAATGGCGCTGAACTCGACGCCGGTCGCCGGCGAGATGCTCTGCACCGTGCCGGTGAATTTCTCGCTGTTCAGCGCATCAACGGTAAAAGTTACCCGCTGTCCGACGCGCACCTGCGCCAGCTGGGTCTCTTTCAGATTCGCGATCAGCCAGTGCTGCGGCGGCACCAGCGAGGTGAGATGCGTCCCGGCGGTGACGTAAGCGCCAAGGCGGACGGAGATTTGCCCGAGCTGTCCATCCGTCGGCGCGATAATCCGGGTGTTTTGCAGGTCGATCTGCGCCAGCTCCAGCGCCGCTTTTGCGCTGGCGACGTCGGCGAGCAGCGAATCGCGGTTAACGATGGTGGATTGCAGATCCTGGCGCGACATTTCCAGCGTCGCTTTGGCCTGCTCGATATCCGCAGTGCCCTGCGCCGCGCTGGCGCGGGCGGAATCGCGTTCGCGAATCGATAGCGAGCCGTCGGCGGTCAGCTCCTGAACGCGTTTTAAATCGGCCTGGGTTTTCAGATTTTGCGCGCGGGCGTTCTGCAGCGCCGCTTCGTTACGTGCGATAACCGCCTCGGCGCTTCTGCGCTGCTGCTGATTGTTCTTCAGCGCCGCCTCTTTCATCGCCAGCGTTGCTTGTGCCTGATGGACGCGCTGCTTATAGATGCGCTCGTCAATCTGGAACAGCACGTCGCCGGCTTTAACCTGATTAAAATCCTGAACCTTCACCTCGGTGATATAACCGTTGACCTGCGGGCTGATAAACGTGGTTTGCCCGCGAACGTAGGCGTTATCGGTAAACTGGCTTTCACGGGTAAACGGCGGCAGCTGCCAGGCGTAGAGAATAACCAGTACCCCAACGATGCCAATGGCGGCGGCGGTGAAAATCGAGACGATGCGAATATTATTTCGGGTGTTGGCCTGCTGTTTGGCCGCATCCTGCTGACTCATAATGACTCCAGAGTAAATTTTATTTGCTACCCGTCGCGCGTTTCAGCGCGATGCGGGCGGTAATACGTAATCTTATTAAGCGCCAGAAAACCCATACCAGCGTGGCGGCTGAAATCGCCGCCGTCAGCAGATAGGTATCATTGTAAGCCAGAATATTGGCCTGCAGCGTGGCGGCGTTTTGCAGCAGCGTGGTGGCCTGAACGTTGAGCAGGGTGCTGTCGCCAATCTGGCTTTGATACATCTGGCTGTACTGCTGCAAACGCTCGGTAATCAGCGGATTGAGCGTGGTGAGCTGGTCGGCGAGCTGGCTGGAGTGAAACTTCTCCCGCCAGGTCTGGAAAGTACCGAGAATGGCGGAGCCCAGCAGACCGCCGATATTCTGGCTCATGCCGAACAGCACCGAGAAGCTCACCAGGTTGCGCTGGTCGGCAATGACCCCGCCAATCCCCGCCAGCATCGCCGGGGCGAGGAAGAAGGCGCTGCCGAAACCCAGCAGAAACTGGCTGAACATCAGCTGCTCCGGGCGGGTGAGGATCGTCGACTGGCTGTCCAGCAGCGATCCAACCATAATTAACGCCAGCGCTGTGGCGGTAGGCCAGTAGAGACGCTGCGGGTTGAGCGTCAGGCAGCTGGCGACGATGCCGCAGAGGATCCCGGCGAAAATCGACCACGCCAGGTTGGTCATCTGTTCATTCTGCAGGCCGACGTACTGCAGCCAGCCGATGACGCCGGTATTCTGCTCCGCCAGCACGATACGGATCAGCAGCATAATCAGCCCGAGGCGCAGAATACTGCCGCTGGAGAGCCATTTGATATTGAGCAGCGGGTTGCTGCGGTTATGCTCAAAGGCAATCGCGGAGACAATCAGCATCACCGCCCCCGCAAGCGCCCAGCCGATCCACGGCGCTTCAAACCACCAGTCCAGCCGTCCCAGCGACAGTACCGCGGTGACCAGCGCCATCCCCGGCGCCAGCAGGAAGAAGGTGATGAAGTCTTTTTTCTCAAACACCTTTTTCCGATCGCTTGGCGGCAGCTTGAGGGCGATTACGCAGGCCAGCGACACCAGCGCCAGTCCCAGTTCAAAGAAGTACAGCCCGCGCCACTCGTCAATTTGCAGCAGCTCGGTTGAAAACAGGCGCGCCAGCGGGATCGCCAGCGATGAACCGGTGATGCCGATGGTCAGCGCTTTGAGCCGATGGCGGGCGGGCCAGGCCTGCACTTGATAATAAATCCCCAGCGAGCTTAGCGCCGCGGCCACCATGCCGTGGGCGGCGCGCACCATCAGCGCGGAACTGAGGTCGTTGACGAACAGGTGGAAGAAGGTCACCAGCACGTAGAGGACGAGAAAACCTTCGGTAAAAGCGCGCAGGCCGAACTGCTGGCGGAACTTCACCAGCAGCAGGTTGATGGAGACGTTGGTCATTACGTAGACCGCCGGGAGCCAGGCAATCTCCGTCGACCAGGCAGCAAAGGTCCCCTGCAACAGCTGTAGATTGGCGGTCACCACCGCGTTGCCCAGCGCGCCGGTCAGGCAGACCAGCAGCCCGACGATCCCGTAGGCAATCCGTTTTGGCGTACTGTGGATCGGGGTGGACGGCGAACCGAGGATCGCCGGTTTTTCGTGCGGGGCCCAATCGTGGGGCACATAGGGATTGTCTTTACGGCGAGGCATTATTTTTTTTCGACCTCGCGCAGCAGCTTCTCCAGGACCCGCTGCGTCTGCCGCTGTTCCTCGGGGGTGATGGCGGTGAGGATCTCCTCACGTAAATCATCGGCCACCGTTTTCACCTGCTGATACACCTCAAGGCCTTTAGCGGTGGCGATCAGCAGCCGTTTGCGTTTATCGCGCTCGGTTTTAATCCGCTCGACCAGGCCAACATCGACCAGACGGTTGAGCAGCGGCACGAGAGTTGCGCTTTCGACGCCCAGCTCCTGGGCCAGCTCGCTTTGCGATAGCGGCTGTTCGTGGCGCGCGATGGCGGAAACGGCGACCCAACTGGCCTGGCTCATGCCGAGGCCCTTAAGCCGGCGGTTGACCGCCAGCCGCCAATGGTGGGCGGTGAGATACAAAAGATGGGAAAAGTTAAGCTGTCGGCTATCCATAGGTCAATCTGCAATATCGTTAGAACTCTAATGATTTTTGCCTGGCAAAAACGAGAATTCAAGCCCGTTTGATAAAAACAGGTTAACGGTATGTGCGTTTATTGTGGAAGAAGCCTTGGGAAGGGAAAGGAGGAGCCTGGTCTCAAGCCCGGCATTCACCGGGCTGAGAAGGGGGGATTATCCCGGATATATACCGCGATCTTTACGCGCCATCAGGATCCGCTCACAGGCCACGATATAGGCGGCGGTGCGTAAAGAGCACGCTTTTTCCACTGCTTTTTCGTAAACGTGAACGATCGCATCGGTCATGATGCGGTCCATTTTGGCGTTGATCTCTTCTTCGCTCCAGAAGAAGCTGGCCATATCCTGCACCCATTCGAAGTAGCTCACGGTGACGCCGCCGGCGTTACAGATAACGTCCGGCACCACCACAATGCCGCGCTCGGCCAGCACATCGTCCGCTTCCGGATAGGTCGGGCCGTTAGCGCCTTCGAGCACCAGTTTGCAGCTGAGTGTTTCGGCGCGCTCGCGCGTAATCTGGCCTTCCAGCGCCGCCGGGATCAGAATATCCATCGGCGTCGTCCAGAACGCTTCTTTGGCAATTTCGCGGGCGCCAGGGAAACCGGCGATTTGCTTGTTCTCGGCCTGCCATGCGGTCAGCGCGGCCATATCAATACCGCCCTCGTTATACAGGGTGGCGGTGTGGTCCTGAATCACCACAATCCGCGCGCCGACGCCTGCAAACAGGCGGGCCGCTTCGCTACCCACGTTACCAAAACCCTGTAGCGCGACTTTGGCACCCTCGATTTCGATACCGCTGCGGCGAGCCACTTCGCGACCGGTGACGAATACGCCGCGGCCGGTGGCTTTTTCACGGCCCAGCGAACCGCCGAGGTGAATCGGCTTGCCGGTGACCACGCCGGTGATGGTAGTGCCGTGGTTCATGGAGTAGGTATCCATCATCCAGGCCATCACTTTGCCGTTGGTGCCGACGTCCGGCGCCGGAATATCTTTTTGCGGCCCGATAATAATGCCGATCTCGCTGGTATAGCGACGGGTCAAACGCTCCAGTTCACCTTCCGACAATGAGAACGGGTCGACGCGGATGCCGCCTTTGGCGCCGCCGTAGGGAATATTAACTGCCGCACACTTGATGGTCATCCAGGCTGAAAGCGCCATCACTTCATTCAGATCAACATCAGGATGGTAGCGCACGCCGCCTTTACCCGGTCCGCGCGAGAGGTTGTGCTGAACGCGATAGCCTTCGAAGTGGCGGATAGTACCATCGTCCATTTGCACCGGGATATCAACGATGAGCGCGCGTTTCGGATGGCGCAGGGTTTCAATCCAGAAAGCGAGATCGCCGAGGTAGGGCGCGACGCGATCGATTTGACGCAGGTAGGTGGTCCATGGAGATGTACTACTTTCAGAAGCGTAAGATAACTTTTCCATAAGAGTCCTGTTTCGCAGTGATAATTATTTTGTTAACCGTGGAAAGGTACAGCTATAAACTCTGTAACGAGAATGTTATCACCAATTTAATGGGACGGTATTTGGCAAAAATGCAGAATATGCTGTTGTTGCGGCTGGGATTCAGCTTTTTATGAATAAAAAAACGAAAAACAAGGCTCTTCATGGATGAATATGCATTTTTGTGCATTAAAGCCGTAGTTGTAACCCTTTCTCCCTATTTATTAGATTCTTGACCCTCTTCAAAAAGTGAATAAAACGCTATTCAGATGTGTTGACTTTGTTGCTTAAGAGGCGTGGGTGCGCTATTTGCGCTTTATTACCCAAAGTTCGCGCCAGCGTCTAAGATGGTGGCCGCTAATCTACGGCTGAGAGTGTTAACAGGAGATAACATGTCAGAACATTTTCCATCGCTACCCGAGGCGGTACTGGCCGCGGCGAACCAGCTGGGCGCCTGGCTGGCGCAGGATGATTTGCCCCGTGACCCGCAAATAGAGGTGGTGGTGCTGGCTGGCAACGCGGTGATCCCGACCATCGATTTCGCCTGCCGGCTGGCGGCGCGGCACGCGGTTCCGCTGCTGATCAGCGGCGGTATCGGTCACTCCACTTCGTTTTTATACCAGTCGGTGTTGAACGACCCGCGCTACCGCGCCATTGCGGTAAGGGATCGCGCCGAAGCGCATATCCTGGCCGACATCGCCCATCAGTTCTGGGCTATTCCGCGCGAACACATCGTGGTGGAGGATCGCTCCACCAACTGCGGAGAGAACGCGCACTTTACCCGGCAAATGCTTGAGGAGAGGGGCATTGCCCATCGTACGGGCGTGGTGATTCAGGATCCGACCATGCAGCGCAGAACGATGGCGACGTTTGCCCGCGTCTGGCAAGACGCCCCGCGAGCGCCGACGTGGTACAGCACGCCGGGGTGCGCGCCAGTATTGTGCAACGGGCGTGACGGTGTCACGTTTTGCGGGGAAGATAGTGGGCTGTGGCCGGTGGGGCGCTATCTGGCGCTGATCCTCGGCGAGCCGCCGCGGCTGGCGGATAACCCGCAGGGTTACGGCCCGTTGGGCAAGGGTTTTATCGCCCATGTGGATATTCCGCCGCACATTGCTCAGGCGTGGCAGACGCTGCGCGACGACCGCCTGCTCTCCGATGCGCTAAGCGCGCGGCAGCTGGCTTAGGTAACCATAAAGCGCTTTTCATCGCTGCCGCTCCGCGTTTCTCCCTTCTCTGGACGCATGGCCTGGTCGTCGCGTCGGGAAATTTGCCCGTTTGCGTTGGCGGTATCGCAAACGGGCAGCTCGTGTTATTGAATTGTGATTTTTTGCGCGTTAGCTTCGTCTCTTTTTATGAAATATCTCACAAAAACAATCCCTCATGCTGTCTCTTTGCCTGACGGACGATAATTTTTAACATCTAGTTCACCTGTTAAAAACAATAATCCTGAGGAGCAGACCATGACAGCACCCGTTCAACACCCTATGTATATTGACGGCCAGTTTGAACCCGGCCGCGGTGATGCGTGGATTGATGTGATCAACCCGGCAACGGAAGCGCTGCTTTCGCGGATCCCCGACGGCAGCGCGGAGGATGCGCGGCGCGCGATTCTCGCCGCCGAGCGCGCGCAGCCGGGCTGGGAGGCCCTGCCAGCGATTGAGCGCGCGGGATGGCTGCGCAAAATCGCCGCCGGTATCCGCGAACGTGCGGAAGAGATCGCCGCGCTGATCGTCGCTGAGGGCGGAAAAATCCAGCAGCTGGCGGCGGTGGAGGTCTCTTTTACCGCCGATTATCTTGATTATATGGCCGAGTGGGCGCGCCGTTATGAAGGTGAAATTGTGCAGAGCGACCGCCCGGGGGAGAACATTCTGGTATTTAAGCGCGCGCTGGGTGTGACGACCGGCATCCTGCCGTGGAATTTTCCGTTCTTCCTGATTGCTCGTAAGCTGGCGCCGGCGCTGATTACCGGCAATACCATCGTCATTAAACCGAGTGAATTTACGCCGAATAACGCCATCGCTTTTGCGCAAATCGTCCATGATATCGGCCTGCCGAAAGGGGTCTTTAACCTGGTGCTGGGGCGCGGCGAAACCGTGGGCCAGGAGTTGGCGAGCAATCCGAAAGTGGCGATGGTCAGCATGACCGGCAGCGTTGCCGCGGGCGAGAAGATTATGGCCGCGGCGGCGAAAAACATCACCAAAGTGTGTCTGGAGCTGGGCGGGAAAGCGCCCGCTATCGTGATGGACGATGCGGATCTTGAGCTGGCGGTTAAGGCAGTGGTGGATTCTCGGGTCATTAATAGCGGGCAGGTGTGTAACTGCGTTGAGCGCGTGTACGTGCAAAAAGGCATTTACGATCGCTTCGTTAACCGTCTGGGCGAAGCGCTGAAGGCGGTGCAGTTTGGCGATCCGGTGTCTCGCGACGATATCGCAATGGGACCGTTGATTAACGCCGCCGCGCTGGCGCGCGTTGAGCAGAAGGTGGCAAAAGCGGTCGCCCAGGGCGCGCGCGTCGCCCTTGGCGGGAAAGCGGTGACGGGCAGGGGCTATTTTTATCCGCCGACGCTGCTGTTGGACGTGCGCCAGGAGATGGATATCGTGCATGAAGAGACATTCGGTCCGGTGCTACCGGTGGTGGCGTTTGATACCCTTGAAGAGGCGCTGGCGATGGCCAACGACAGCGATTATGGGCTGACGTCGTCAATCTATACCCGCGACCTGAACGTCGCGATGAAGGCGATTAAGGGGCTGAAGTTTGGCGAAACCTATATTAACCGCGAAAACTTCGAAGCGATGCAGGGTTTCCATGCCGGATGGCGTAAATCGGGCATCGGCGGCGCCGACGGACGTCACGGCCTGAATGAGTATCTGCAAACTCAGGTGGTCTATCTGCAGGCCTGATTTAGCAGAGGAGCGGCAGCGTTTCCCGGAGGCGATGCTGCGCATCTGTCCGGGCTACCCAGCCCGCAGACCGTCCCACCCCCCGGGTCGCGGCTGGCGCCTTACCCGGGCTACCCAAACGCAGGCCGCACGTACCTGTAGCCCGGGCAAGGCGCTCCGCGCCGCCCCCGGGAGCAGAGCGCAGGATGGCATCATTTCCTGGAGGCGATGCTGTGTATCTGTCCGGCTACCCAGCCCGCAGACCGTCCCACCCCCCGGGTCGTGGCTGACGCCTTACCCGGGCTACCCAAACGCAGGCCGCACGTACCTGTAGCCCGGGCAAGGCGCTCCGCGCCGCCCCCGGGAGCAGAGCGCAGGATGGCATCATTTCCTGGAGGCGATGCTGTGTATCTGTCCGGCTACCCAGCCCGCAGACCGTCCCACCCCCCGGGTCGCGGCTGACGCCTTACCCGGGCTATGCGTGCCGAGTAGTCTGCGCCTTACTTCGCGAATTTATCCAGCACCCGGATAAGCTGGGTAACGAAGCCATACTCGTTATCGTACCAGGCCACGGTTTTCACCAGCTGCAGATCGCCAACCTCAGCAATCTCCAGCTGCGTGGCATCATAAATGGAACCGAAATGGCTGCCGATAACGTCCGACGAAACGATCTCCTCTTCGGTATAACCGAATGATTCGTTGTTCGCCGCCGCGTTTTTCATCGCCTGATTGACTTCTTCGGCGGAGACCTTTTTCTCCAGCACTGACACCAGCTCAGTCACCGACCCGGTTTTGGTCGGTACGCGCTGGGCGTGGCCTTTCAGCTTGCCGCTAAGCTCGGGAATAACCAGCCCAATGGCTTTCGCCGCCCCGGTAGTATGCGGAATGATATTTTCCGCCGCGGCGCGGGAAGCGCGCAAATCCTTGCCGCGCGGGCCGTCAACCAGCGATTGCGTACCGGTATAGGCGTGAATAGTGGTCATGGTCCCCACCTTTATACCAAAGGCGTCATGGAGCACTTTCGCCATCGGCGCCAGGCAGTTGGTGGTGCAGGAGGCCACGGAAATAATCGTATCGTTGGCGTCCAGCGTGTCGTCGTTAACGTTATAGACAATGGTTTTCATGTCGCCAGCGGGCGCGGAAATCAGCACTTTTTTAGCCCCGGCGGTCAGATGCGCTTGCGCTTTCTCCGCGGAGGTATAAAAACCCGTACACTCGACAATCAGCTCGGCGCCTACCGCTTTCCACGGAATATGCTGAGCCTCTTTTTCCGCATAAACGGTAATTTTTTTGCCATCAACGATCAGCGCATCTTCCGTAAAATCCACGCTCCATGGGAAAGGACCGTAGTTTGAATCATGCTTTAACAGGTAGGCCAGCACTTTAGGTGATGTCAGGTCGTTAATCGCCACGACCTCTAAAGGGCTGTCGACCTCCAGTAACCGGCGCAGTACTAAACGTCCAATACGCCCAAATCCATTAATCCCAAGTTTGCTCATGAAGAATCTCCAGGTCAGGTGAAAACTTCTCCAGGCTTAGTTCAGCCGTCGGGATAGGGCAACCAGCGATTTATTTGGCGCCGTTAAATGCTGATAAAAACGCGAACGGAAAAGTGAATAAATTCGGCGGGTTGCGGGCGGGGCGTTAAGGGGTAATAATTTTTTGTTTCAGCTTTATACGCCAGGGGCATATTGGCAACGGAGTGAAAAGGCGGGCCAGAGAAGGACCCGCCTGATGGCGGACTAGTCGGCGGCCCTGCCCAGTTCAGCAAAAGCGGTAAGCGCAGCGCCGTCAAGGCGATAGCGAACCCACTCACTTTGCGCAACGGCGCCAATGCTCAGATAAAAATCAATGGCCGGCTGGTTCCAGTCGAGCACGCTCCACTCCAGGCGACCGCACTCTCTTTTTACCGCCAGCTGAGCGATGGTTTTCAGGAGCGCTTTTCCTGCGCCGCGGCCGCGAAACTCGGGGGTGATGTAGAGATCTTCCATATAGATGCCGTTGCGGCCGAGCCAGGTGGAATAGCTGGTAAAGAACACCGCGTAGCCGGCGATCTTATTGTCAATCTCGCAGATTAACGCTTCCGTTTTGCTGTCGCTGGCGAAAAGCGATGCCTGGATTTCCTCAACCGTGGTGACCACCTGTTCCGGCGCCTTTTCATACACCGCCAGCTCGTAAATCATGTCATAAATTGCTTTTGCGTCCGCCGGGCTGGCCTGACGAATGGTCATATTCATTGGATTACCTGTTGTGCCATCGTAAGTTTGATACCGCAAAGCATAAACGTTAAGGTTAGAAGAATTAAGTGCAATGAAATCACGTAATGATGAATATTATGCATCCAGCCCTTCGCCGTCTTGATTTGAACCTGCTGCCGGTATTCGAGGCGGTCTACCGCTATCGTTCGGTGCGCCTGGCGGCGGAAGAGCTGGCGATGAGCACCTCGGCGTTAAGCCACGCGCTGTCCAGGCTGCGCGCCGCGCTCAATGATCCGCTTTTCTATCGCGAAGGGCATCGTATGTGCCCCAGCGTGTTCGCCACCCAGCTCGCGCCTTCTATTGCCTCGGCGTTAACGTTTTTAGATCAGGAGCTGACCCCGCAGCCGAAGTTTGTCGCCTCAGCCAGTACCGACTGCTTACAGATAGCGATCACGGATTTCACCGCGCAGTGCGTTTTCCCTACGCTGATGCCCAGGCTACAGCAACAGGCGCCCGGCCTGCGTTTCGAGCTGCGCTATCTGCCGCACAGCCCGGCGCTGACGGAACTGCTGGCCGGCGAGGTGGATTTAGCGCTGGGGTTTAGCGCCCTGAATGAAGCAGAGCATCCGGAGCTGGATGAGATCTGCTGGCTGAAAGATGATTATGTTGCGATAAGCCACGCCGGCCGGTCCCGGCTAACGCTGGCGGATTACCTGGCAGCCCAGCATCTGGTGGTTACCCCGTGGAATGAAAGCCAGGGGGTTCTCGACGTACAGCTCGCGAAAATGGGGTTTGCGCGGCATATCACCATCAAAACGCCCTCTATGCTGAGCGCGCCCTTCATTATTGCGCAAAGTGAACTGCTTATGGCGATACCGCGCTCGGCAGCGGAAAAAATGCTCGGCGCGGCGAAGTTGAAGGTTTTTGAACTACCGTTTGAGGTTCCGCCATTCGAGGTGAAAATCTATTCACATAAGCGGAGCGGGCAGCGCGGCGCGAGCCAGTGGCTGAAAGCGAAGCTGAGGGAGTGGGCCGCGGCGGAGCGCGCCTGAAGTCTCGTTTGACGAGCCAGCGATATATGCTTAACTCATCAGATAACACATGTGAATCGTCTGTTAACAGCCTGATGCGCGTTTCATTGGTAAGCGCTGCGTCATTTATCCTGATAACGTAAGAGAGAAAAATTGAAATTAGCCGGACTTCATCCAGATGAACTGCGCCGTCTGCAATCGCTGCGGACATCCGGATTATTAAACAGCGGAAAAGAAGAGCGTTTCGATCGCCTGACCAGGCTTGCGCGTACGCTCTACGATCTACCGGTGGCTTCGATTAGCCTCGTGGGGGAAAATACCCTGCACGTAAAATCCTGCGCCGGACTGGAAGTGGATACCCTGCCGAGGGATATCACATTCTGCGCGCATACTATCCTGCAGACCGACCCTTTAATCGTCAACGACCTGCAGCAGGACCTGCGCTTTCACGATAACCCGCTGGTCACCGAAGCGCCTTTTATCCGCTTTTATGCTGGCTACCCGGTGCAGCTGCCTGACGGCGCGACGGTAGGCGCGTTCTGTCTGATGGATCACAAGCCGCGCGCTTTCTCCGTTCATGAAATACAAATCTTAAGCGACCTGGCCGCCATCGTTGAAGATGAATTCAAGGTGCTGGACGCGGCGACCGCCGACGAGCTGACGGGGCTGTTCAACCGCCGGGGCTTTATGTCGTTAGCGGAGTACGCGCTGCTGACCGCCAGACGGCGGAATGAACCAGCGAGCCTCATCTTTATCGATCTCGATCGCTTTAAGCTGATTAACGATACCTGGGGTCATGAACAGGGAGATAAAGCCCTGAGGGCGATTGCCGATTTGATGAAGGCCACCTTCAGAGAGTCGGATTTAATTGCCAGGCAGGGCGGCGACGAATTTATCATCCTGCTTGCCAATACCTCGCAGCAAACCGCGGGCCTGGCGATGGAGCAGCTTAGCAAGAACGTCGCGGAGTACAATCAGCAGGCGGGCAATCCGTGGCAGCTGGCGTTCTCATGGGGCTGCGTTGAATACGATCCCGCTGCGCATCATAGCCTCAATGAGATCGTCGCGGTGGCGGACCGGCGCATGTATCAGGCGAAGAGCAGCCATGGCGCGGAACGTCGGTAGTAGAACCGCCGGGCGTCGCCAGCCGATAGTCGGCGTTTGGGCGATGCCGCAGCGGCTGTCGCCTCCTTAGTGGAGGCCAAGGCGGATCAGTTCAACCGGTTCGAACTTCCCTTCAGCCCCTTCAACTTCAACGGTCTTATTACGACGCAGCTGGGCTGGGGTCAAACCCGTAGAATGGATAGCGATAATTTTACCGGTTTTGCCCGTCCCATTAATCATCACCTGGCTGCCGTTGGTAATAGGATTGCGGTTACGATCGTATGTGATCATGGTTTTTTCTCCTTTTCATCATCGTGTCGTCACGCTCCGGGCTGTCCCGGCGCGGCGGTAATACAAATACGCCTCTCAGAGCGTCATTTTGTTGTTTTTGATCAACTTCACACTTTTTAGCGTCCCGCAACAGGCTAACGAGCCGGAGGCTGGCTTTGTCTGACCCGGCATCCGCATGTCCTCTGAAGCCGTTTTCGCTGGCGCCAAAGCCTGCGGATGCTCGGGTTGCAGTCGCGGATGCGGCTGCTAAACTTTTTTCGGGCATAACGGAGCGGAACGATGAAGAACAAAGACGAACAAACGGGGCTGATTGGTCTTGCCATCGGCGCGGCGGTCATTGGTCTGGTTTCTGAGCAGAAGCCTATTAACCGGGAAAGTATTGTCGAAGAACTGGTGAGGTTGGGAAGACAGAAGGGGGACGGCGTCGAGGATGAGATTTTTAAACAGGCGGCGACGCTGGTGCGTAAGGGGTTATGATCCCGCCGGTAAAAAGAACGCTATTTGAAGCCCGGGTATGCGCAAACCCGGGGTTAAACAGGAAGGAAGCGCATCATGAGATACGCGATCGCAACGCATATCAGCGCCATGTACCAAACAAAACTCATTCTGTTACCCGCCCTGTAGCGCCATGCCCGTCACCGCGTTTACCACGGTCGCGGCCAGCAAAACGCCGCCCACGATAGCGCAGGCACGACTTTTCCTGGTTGCCCCCAGCGTCAGCATAACGATCGCTGCGGCGAAGAAGGGGATAGCCATGATGGTGAAGGTATTCATTATTTCCTCGAATGTCGCCCGTTAATCTTCCTGCATCCACATGTCAGCTTCTTCGAACATTTCCTGCACGGCGCGGCTGATCTGCTCTTTCTCGTGCTTGCTGGCGTCGGTATTGATGGAGGCCAGCGTCATCATCGGTTTAACGCGAACGTCGGCATCGGGAAAAATGCGATGCACTCGCTTCGTCAATTCCGTCAGAATGATCTCTTTAGCGCCGGCTAATCCTTCGAAATTTCTCTTGTCATAAATCAGCTCTACGAACATTTTTTATCCCATTAATGGTAATAGCAGACCGTATTGTACTGTGATTATATACAGCGTCAAGGTTGAGGTATAGGTTCCTCGTATTGCCGCGCCGCAGGTAACCCGCTGCTTTTGCTTTATCTGCGCGAAACCGACAATTGTTTTTTTATAAGTACGTAAAAGTTAATGAATTTTTAATAAAAGGTGTTTATGTTGGCGATATCACCGTTTTATTAAGGGTTTCTCATGCGCGATAAATACTCTGGTCTGCAAATAGGCATCCACTGGCTGGTCTTTTTTTTAGTGATTGGCGCTTACGCGGCGATGGAGCTACGGGGCTTTTTCCCCCGCAGCGCGCGGCCCGTGATTAATATGATCCACGTCTCCTGCGGGATTTCAATTTTTGTTCTGATGGCGGTGCGTCTGTTGGTGCGCCTCAAATCCCCGACGCCGCCGATTGTGCCTAAACCGTCGCCGATGATGACCGGCTTCGCGCATCTTGGGCATCTGGTTATCTATCTGCTGTTTATCGCGCTGCCGGCCATCGGCATGGTCATGATGTACTACCGCGGCAACCCCTGGTTCGCTTTTGGCCTGACCATGCCGCACGCGGCGGAAAGCGACTTTGAGCTGGTGGATACCCTGAAAGCGTGGCATGAGCTGCTGGCCAATACCGGCTACTTTATTATCGGCCTGCACGCGCTGGCGGCGCTGATGCACCACTATTTGTGGAAAGATAACACGCTGCTGCGGATGATGCCGCGCAGGCGTTAAACCTCGATAAACCCGCTTCGGCGGGTTTTTTTGTCTCTTTCTTCGGGATCCTCAACTTCAGCTAAGCGCAAATTCTCGCCGCTATGCTACGGTTAAAGCGGCGAACGCATTTGCCTCACGGCAACAATAAATATAGTATACCCCCCTATATGATATGGAGGGCGTCACCATGCCACATTCACCTGAAGATAAAAAGCGTGCCCTCAGCCGGGTAAGGCGCATTCGTGGCCAGGTTGAAGCGCTCGAGCGGGCGCTGGAATCCGGCGAACCCTGTATGACCATTCTGCAGCAAATCGCCTCAATACGCGGCGCCGCTAACGGCCTGATGGGGGAGATGGTGGAAATTCACCTGCAGGATGAACTGGTTAGCGGCGAAACGACGCCCGATCAGCGCGCCGCCAGAATGGCGGAAGTCGGGCATCTGCTACGATCCTATTTAAAATAAAATCACCACGAGGAAGAGAGATATGAAATCACGTGCAGCCGTCGCGTTTGGCCCGGGCCAGCCGCTTTCAATCGTAGAGATTGACGTCGCGCCGCCGAAAAAAGGCGAAGTGCTGGTCAAGATCACCCATACCGGCGTATGCCACACCGATGCCTTTACCCTCTCAGGCGACGATCCGGAAGGCGTTTTCCCGGCGGTGCTGGGCCATGAAGGCGGCGGGATTGTCGTCGAAGTCGGGGAAGGCGTGACCAGCCTGCAGCCGGGCGACCACGTTATTCCTTTGTATACCGCTGAATGCCGCGAATGTAAGTTCTGTAAATCAGGCAAAACCAACCTCTGCCAGGCGGTCCGCGCCACCCAGGGTAAGGGCCTGATGCCGGACGGCACCACGCGTTTCTCCTACAACGGCGAACCGATTTATCACTATATGGGCACCAGCACCTTCAGCGAATACACCGTGGTGGCTGAAATTTCGCTGGCGAAAGTGAACCCGCAGGCGCCGCTGGACAAAGTTTGCCTGCTGGGCTGCGGCGTCACGACCGGCATCGGCGCGGTGCACAATACGGCGAAAGTAAAAGAGGGCGATACCGTCGCCGTCTTCGGCCTCGGCGGGATCGGCCTGGCGGTGATCCAGGGGGCGGTACAGGCGAAAGCCGGGCGCATTCTGGCGGTGGATACCAACCCGGAAAAATTCACCCTCGCGAGAGAGATGGGCGCCACCGACTTTATCAACCCGAATGATTACGATAAGCCGGTTCAGGATGTGATTGTTGAACTCACCGACGGCGGCGTCGACTTCAGCTTCGAGTGCATCGGTAACGTCAACGTGATGCGCGCCGCGCTGGAGTGCTGCCACAAAGGCTGGGGCGAAAGCGTGATTATCGGCGTCGCTGGCGCGGGTCAGGAGATTAAAACCCGTCCATTCCAACTGGTGACCGGGCGCGTCTGGCGCGGCTCCGCGTTCGGCGGCGTGAAAGGGCGCACGCAGCTGCCGGGAATGGTAGAAGAGGCGATGGCGGGCAAAATTCGCCTCGACCCGTTTATTACCCACCGCATGCCGCTGGACCGCATCAACGAAGCCTTTGACCTGATGCACGAAGGTAAATCCATTCGTACCGTTATTCATTTCGGCGAGAATTGATTTTCAGGTAATAAATAACCCGGGCGTGCCCGGGTTATCGTTTAAGCGGGATTATTCCCGCCGCAGGTTTTCATAACCATTCTGCCAGCGCCGCTGTTCCCGCCGCTCTCGTTCGCGCTGAATATCCGACTTCTCATCATCCCAGACCGCGCAGTGCGGGCCGCTGAACACCTCGCAGGGCTGCGGGTGAGCGGTGAGCGGAGACGCCGCTTTCTCCTCCCAAATCGCCGGATCGCGCAGGTCCACTTCCGGGGCTTGTAACGCCTGAGCTGAGGTGGCCGCTATCGACATGATGGCGCCTGCGAGCAGGCGGCAGGTTGAACGCTTCATCCATTATCCTTGTTCAGTATTTATTATTGATAACCATTCGCAATAATAACATGACGGAATAAGAATGGCTTGCTGGGGGGAGATGCGAAGACGATTTTTATATCGCGCTATCGGGCAATGCCCTGGCTACGTACTTTGCCAGCAAAAAGGGCCCCGATTGGGGCCCTGAGGGTTACTTCTGCTCCGGGAGCGCGTAGGCGATGATGTAATCGCCGCGATCCGGCGACTGGCGAGCGCCGCCCGCGTTGATGATGATGTACTGTTTACCGGTTTTCGGCGATACGTAGGTCATCGGCCCGGACTGGCTGCCGACCGGCAGACGCGATTTCCAGATCTCTTTCCCGTTGGCGGTATCAAACGCGCGCAGGTAGAAGTCCTGGGTGCCCGCAAAGAACAGCAGACCGGACTGGGTTGATAACGACGCGCCCAGCGTCGGCATGCCGATAGGGATTGGCATATGCATGCGGATCCCCAGCGGGCCGGTGTCCTCAACGGTGCCTACCGGAACCTGCCACACCAGTTTGCCGGTTTTCAAATCAACCGCTGACAGAGTGCCGAACGGTGGTTTCTGGCATGGAATGCCCAGCGGCGACAGGAAACGCTCGCGCATGGCGCCGAACGGCGTGCCTTCCATCGGCACGATCCCCATTTCGATACCGCTGGCGTCCTTCGCCACTTTGGCGCGCGGCACCATATAGTTGGCGAGGCCAAGGCGCATATCGTTGACGAATATCAGGCTGTTATTCGGGTCAACCGACACGCTGCCCCAGTTCATCCCGCCCAGCGAGCCGGGATACTGCAGCGAACGATCCTCGCCCGGCGGGGTGAAGACGCCCTGGTGGCGCATCTCTTTAAACTGGATGCGGCACAGCAGCAGGTCGACAGGCGTCGCGCCCCACATATCCGACTCGGTCAGCGTCTCGTTGCCAATCATCGGCATACCGACGGAGTAAGGCTGGGTAGGCGAGTAACGCTCGCCTTTAACGTTGCCGGCCGGTACCGGACGTTCTTCGACTTTAGCGACCGGTTCACCGGTGGCGCGGTTAAGCATAAAGATCATGCCCTGCTTACTGGTTTGCACCAGCACCGGCGTGGTGCCGCCTTTACCGTCAGGCAGATCGTACAGCAGCGGCTGGGAAGGCAGGTCGAAGTCCCACAGATCGTGATGGGTGGTCTGATAATGCCAGCGGACCTGGCCGGTCGTGGCGTCAACGGCCACGATGGATGAACTGTATTTATCGTCAAGCGCGGTACGTTCGCCGCCAAAGAAGTCCGGCGTCGCGTTACCGGTCGGCAGATAAATCAGATTCAGCTTCGCGTCGTAGGACATGGCCGACCAGACGTTCGGCGTGCCGCGCGTATAGGTCTGGCCTGCCGGCGGTTCGCCGGTCAGCGCCGGGTTGCCCGGATCCCATGCCCACGCCAGTTTCCCGGTGTGGACGTCATAGGCGCGAACGACGCCCGGAGGCTCGCCGGTGGAGAAGTTATCCGCCACGCGACCGCCAACGACCACGACATTACCCGCCACCAGCGGCGTGGAGGTTTGCTGGTAGTAACCCGCTTTGATCTCGCCCATGCCAATGCTCAGATCAACGATACCGTGGTCGCCAAAGGCGTCGCACAGTTTGCCGTTGTCGGCATCAATAGCGATCAGACGGGCGTCGGTGGTAGGCAGGAACAGGCGACGGGAGCAGGCGGCCGGCTGCGCGTCGGCGGCCGGGGAAACCTGAGCCTGGCTATCTTCGTAATAGCCTAAACCACGGCAGCGCTGCCAGTTGGGGGCGGTGGCTTTTGAATCGTAGCGCCACTTCTCTTTGCCGCTATCGACATCCAGCGCCAGCACTTTGCTGTAGGGCGTACAGACGTAAAGCGTATCGCCAATCTGCAGCGGGGTGTTCTGATCTTCCGCGCCGGAGCCATTGCTCTGCGGAATATCGCCGGTATGGGCGATCCAGGCGACCTGCAGCTGGTCGACGTTCTGTTTGTTAATCTGGTCGAGGGCGGCGAAACGGTCGCCGTGGGTGGTGTTGCCCCAGTGCGCCCAGTTTTTCTGCTGCTCGTCCGCGGCGACCGGTTTGACCGGCACCGCTTCGCTGGCGCTGACCAGCGGCTGGGATTTGAACATCCAGGCGAAACTGACCAGCAGCGCCACGGCGATCACCGCAGCCAGGCCAAACGCCGGCCCTCTTTTCGCCGGCTGGCGGGAAAGGAACGGCCAGACCAGCGCGCAAAGGAAGGCCAGGACCCCGAGCGCGAACAGGCGGGAGAATAGCGGCCAGTAGGTCCAGCCCGCGTCGCTAATCGCCCAGACGATCGATGCGACAAACGCAACGGCGTACAGCATGATGCCGCCGCGGCGGCTGCGGAAGATGAGCACCGCGGCGATAACCATCACCAGGCCCATCAGCGCAAAATAGAACGTCCCGCCGACGGAGGCGAGCTTCGCACCAAGAATACCGATAGCCAGACCGATGATCAGCATCAGCCCGGCGAGAAGCCACTGCAGGATCCGGGGGAACCCTCGCGGCGCGTTGTCAGTTGCCATTTTTTCTCCTTAACCACCCCTGAACAGGCGTGAACCAGATGAATCAATTTTTCAAGTGAACTCTTTTGAATGAAGTGATAGTAGCCTTCATAAAAGCGGGATTTTTACTATTATTGATTTCATGTGAACCATTTGGTGAAATCGCGGATATGATAGATCTGTTAAAGAAATTTACGCAATTGTTAATGAATGATTTCGCACTAATTGATTATTGTGATGAATAATACCGGGCAGCAGCAGGGAAAACGGGCGGATTATCTCTCCCCGACGGGCGAAGCCGGGGAGATCGTGTTCAGACGGGCATGGATTTACGAATGGCGCTGAGCAGGGTTTGCGTACCCGCAGTGAGCGTGGCGTCCACCCGCGTGAGGATCCCTATTGGTTCACCCGCGCCCTGGGTGGGCACCGGTAGCGCGGCCAGCATCCCACGACGCAGGTCGTCTTTAACCGCGCCGGAGGGGACAAACCATACGTAGTCGTAGTCGACGGTGAGCTGGCGCGACAGGGAAGCCGACAGCGTCTCGATGCAGCCAGTGGGAATTTTGCAGCCCTGGCTTTGCAGCAGGGTTTCGGCGTTCTGTCGCGGCAGCGTGCCTTTAGGCGAAACCACTACCGGCCACTCCATGACCCGACTCAGCGTGACGGTTTCCTGCAGCAGCGGGTGACCCGGACGAACCACCAGCTTCAGGGATTCGAGAAACAGCAGTTCATAGTTCAACCCGCTCATCAACTCCGGATCGGACATCCGCCCGATGCCGATATCGATTTCTCCCGATTTTAGCCCCGCCAGCAGCATGGTGTTATTCATGGTGGCGACCTGAAGGGTGATATCTTTTTGCTGCTGATGGAATTGGCCGATCACCGAGGGCAGGATCCCCAGCGCGGCGGTGGGGAGCGCTCCGATGCGTACGATATCGCTGTTGAGGCCTTCTTTACGATTGAGCGCCTGACCCGCGGTATTGAGCGCATCGAGCACTTTAACCGCATGGGTGAGAAACTGTTCGCCGACCAGCGTCAGCTGCGCGCCCAGCCGCCCACGCTCAAACAGCCGCGTGCCGGTGAGCTGCTCCAGTTCGTTCAGCGTTTTGGATAAGGCCGGTTGGCTCAGATTGAGGGTTTCAGCCGCGCGCCCAAGAGTTCCCTGTTGAGCGACGGCCACGAAGGTATGTAGATGGCGCAAGCGAATGCGCTGACTGAAAAGACCATTTTTTTGCATAATCAATGTTAAAAACAGAGGTGTACCGGTGACAAGTAAGGGTGTTTAAAATTGTTAACTTCATAGCAAAATATTATTAACATTTTATATTATTATTTTACAAGTTGATTTTATTGGCATTGCCGTAAAGTACCGCCCCCGGCCAACAGGGGCGGAAAAAGGAAGTGAAAACTCAGATATCGAAGAAGACGGTTTCGTTTTCGCCCTGCAGATAAATATCGAAGCGATAGACGATCTCCGTCCCGCGCACCTCGCGCTGGGCGATGAGGGTCTGGCGGCGCACTTCCCACTCAATCAGATTCAGCACCGGGTCGGCCTGGTTGGCATCCTGTTCGTCGGAGAAGTACATCCGCGTGTTGAGGCCAATATTAATCCCGCGGGCGACCACCCATAAATTGACGTGCGGCGCCATGGTGCGACCATCGCGGCCCACAACGGCCCCGGGTTTAATGGTTTCGAAGCGCCAGACGCCGCTGGTGAAGTCCGAGCAACTGCGTCCCCAGCCGCGAAACGCCGTATCCAGCTTCTTACCCTGCTGTCGGTCGTCGGGATGGTTATAGCGCCCGGCGGCGTTGGCCTGCCAGATTTCCAGCAGCACATCGCGCACCGGGGTGCCGGAGCCGTCGATGACTCTGCCTTCAATAGTAATGCGTTCGCCCTCGGTGTCGGCCGTCGTCAGCGTCGGGCCAAAGTTTCTCTCAAAGATATGAAAGCCCGCGGCGTCCGGCGCCAGGCCGATATGCACATAAGGACCGGCGGTTTGCGAAGCGGTTTCAGGTAAAAAATCTCTCATCGGGCGGCCCCCTGCGTGCGGTTTTCAAACAGCGTTGCGCGATGACCGCGCAGCACGAGATCAAAACGGTAGGCCAGAGAGTCCAGCGGGACGGCGGCATGGGTATCCAGCTCGGCGATCAGCGTTCTGATGGCATCATCGTTATTGATGGTTTTGACAATAGGGCACTGTTTAATCAGCGGATCGCCCTCGAAATACATCTGGGTGATCAGACGCTGCGCCCAGGCGTCGCCGGAAAGCGAAAAGTGAATATGCGCCGGACGCCAGTCGCTGACCTGGTTGCGCCACGGGTAGGGGCCGGGCTTGATGGTGCGGAAACAATAGTAGCCGTTCTCGTCGGTCAGCACGCGTCCGCAGCCGCCAAAGTTCGGGTCGATAGGCGCCAGATATTGATCTTTCTTATGCCGGTAGCGGCCGCCCGCGTTAGCCTGCCAGACTTCGACCAGCGTATTTTTCATCGGCCGGCCAAACCCATCGCGAACGTAGCCGTGCACGATAATCCGCTCGCCAATCGGCAGGCCGTCTTTGGCGTAGTTGAGGATCAGGTCGTTATCCAGCGCGCCGAGATCGTCGCTGCTGAACACCGGGCCGGTGATCTCCGAAAGTGAATTCTGCAGGGAAATGAGCGCATTGCGCGGCGAGCGCAGTACGCTGGTTTTATAGCCCGGCGCGTAGGCGGGTGGATGGCTACTGTAGTCGCGATGCAAGACCTCGCGCGGTGACCATTTATCATTCATGAGGGGACTCCGTGTTATCGGTAGAGAGGCATGTTGTTGTAATGTCGCCACTTGCAGTGTGTGTAAATGCTTTGTTAATTTAAAGTGAAATTAAAGGGTGTTTAACATAACCGGTGGTTATGAAGTGAGCGGATGAAAAGAAACCGGCCAGCTACCGGCATCACAGTTTGTAAATTCTTCCCGCCGTCTTCAGAGAGCTTTCCTACACTCCAGGGAGAATTCACTGGAGGTAAGACATCATGGCGAACACCATCACGGCTGATGAGATTCGGGAAAGCTTTTCGCAGGCGATGTCGGCGATGTACCAGCAGGAAGTTCCGCAGTACGGGACGCTACTGGAGCTGGTGGCCGACGTTAACCTGGCCATACTGGAGAATAACCCGACGCTGCACGAACAACTGGCCAACGCCGATGAGCTGGCGCGGCTAAACGTTGAACGCCACGGCGCGATCCGCGTCGGTACGGCGGAGGAACTGGCGACCCTGCGTCGCATGTTTGCCATTATGGGCATGTATCCCGTTAGCTATTACGATCTGTCGCAGGCTGGCGTGCCGGTTCACTCCACCGCGTTTCGCCCCATCGATGACGCAGCGCTGGCGCGCAATCCGTTTCGCGTTTTTACCTCGCTCCTGCGTCTTGAGCTGATCGCCGATGAGGCGTTGCGCAAGCGGGCGGCGGAAATTCTTGCCCGGCGCGATATCTTCACGTCGCGCTGTCGCGAACTGATCGCGCTTCATGAACAGAAGGGGGAGTTCACCGCCGCGGAGGCGCGTGAATTTGTGCAGCAGGCGCTGGAAACCTTTCGCTGGCATCGACATGCCACCGTCGATGAGGAAACCTACCACGCGCTGCACGAAGAGCATCGGCTGATTGCCGATGTGGTCTGTTTCCCCGGCTGCCACATTAATCATCTGACGCCGCGCACGCTGGATATCGACCGGGTTCAGGCGCTGATGCCCGAATGCGGTATCGCGCCGAAAGCGTTAATAGAAGGCCCGCCGCGCCGCGATGTGCCGATTTTGCTGCGCCAGACCAGCTTTAAGGCCCTTGAAGAGCCGGTGATGTTTGCCGGGGAGCATCGAGGCACCCATACGGCGCGCTTTGGCGAAATAGAGCAGCGCGGCATCGCCTTGACGCCGAAGGGCCGCGCCCTGTACGACCGACTGCTTAGCGAGGCGGGGGTGGGCAAAGATAATCTTAACCATCAGCGTCATTTGCAGGAGGTGTTTAGCCCGTTCCCGGACAGCGAATTCCTGCTGCGTCAGCAGGGGCTGGCGTACTTTCGCTACCGCCTGACGCCCGCCGGCGAGGCGCACCGCCAGGCCTTTCGTCCGGGCGACGATCCGCAGCCGTTGATTGAGCGCGGCTGGGTTATCGCACAACCGATTATTTATGAAGACTTTTTACCGGTCAGCGCCGCCGGGATTTTTCAGTCTAACCTGGGTAACGAGATACAGGCCCGCAGCCACGGCAACGCCAGCCGCGAGGCCTTTGAGGAGGCGCTGGGCTGTGCGGTTTACGATGAGTTTGCCCTTTATCAGCAGGCGGAAGAGCGCAGTAAACGACGTTGCGGTCTGCTGTAAAATCAGTACTCTGCTGGCATGAGTCGTTAAAGGAAGCAGGCCATGCAGAATCCGTCTACCCCGCTGGTGAAAACCCGGCAGGGCACTCTATCCGGCACCTCGGAAGAGAACATTCATATCTGGCGCGGTATTCCCTATGCCGCGCCGCCCGTCGGCGATCTCCGCTGGCGCGCGCCGCAGCCTGCCGCCCGCTGGCAGGGCGTACGCCGGGCGGAGACTTTCTCGGCCTCCAGCTGGCAGGATATTGAATACTGTCGTGAGCTCGGCGGCGGCGATCCCGGCAGCTTCTCCGAGGATTGCCTTTACCTTAACGTCTGGTCGCCCGCTTCGCGCGCGCAGCCGCTGCCGGTGATGGTCTGGCTGCACGGCGGCGGCTATACCATCGGCGCGGGAAGTTTACCGCCCTATGACGGCAAAGCCTTAGCCTCCCGTGACGTCGTCGTGGTGACCGTCAACTACCGGCTGGGGCACCTGGGCTTTTTTGCCCATCCGGCGCTGGAGGAAGAGGAGGGCGAGCGCATCTATAATTTCGCGCTGCTTGACCAAATTGCCGCCCTGCAATGGGTTCAGGAGAACATTCACGCTTTCGGCGGCGATGCGGCCAACGTCACCCTGTTCGGCGAGTCCGCCGGGGCGCGCAGCGTGCTGTCGCTCATGGTTTCGCCGAAATCCCGGGGTCTGTTCCATAAAGCGATTATCCAGAGCGGCTATACCTTGCCGGATCTAACGCGGGAAAAGGCGCTGGCCAAAGGGCAGCTTATCGCTGAACACTTCGCTTTACCGCAGGCCAGCGCCGAACAGCTGCGGGCGATTCCGGCAGAGGCGTTCTGGTCGCTAACCGCGCCGCTGACCATCGGCCCGGCGCCGATTGTTGGCGATACCGTGCTGCCCCAGCCGATGCTGGAAACTTTTTTTAGCGGGCGTCAGCATCCGCTGCCGGTGATGATAGGTTCAAACAGCGATGAGGCCAGCGTGATGGCGGTGTTTGGCGTCGATATCGCCGGACAGATCCAGAAGCTTCGCCGCGAACGCCGCTTGGGTCTCGGACTGATTAAACTGCTGTATCCCGGCGTCAAAGGCGATGAAGCGCTGGGGCGCGAAGTCTGCCGCGATATGGCGTTCACCACTCTGGGCTACGTGGTGATGCAGGCGCAGCAGCGGGTAGGACAACCGTGCTGGCGCTACTGGTTTGACTACGTTGCCGAGGCGGAACATCAGACCTATCCGCACGGCGCATGGCACGGGAATGAAGTGGCATACGTTTTTGACAACCTCGATCTTGCCGAGCCGGTACGCCAGTATGCTAACGATCGCGACCGGGCCTTTGCCGGCCAGGTCGCCGACTATTGGGCTAACTTCGCCCGCGTGGCCGGTAACGGCTGCCACGATCTCCAGGGGCCGGTGCGCTGGCCCGCCAGCGTACGCGGTCGGGATCGTTTGTTGCGTATTGGCCTGCATAAACGCGCTGGTTTTAAGGTGGAAAACCGCTTTATGCGCACGCGGCTGGCGCTGTTTCGTCGGGTGATGAAGCATCATGTGACCCTGGACTAACGTTGCCTGGAAGATGCCCTGAGCCGCTGCGCGTTCTGTCAGTGGGACGATGCGTCCCACTTTCGGCGGCTAATCCTCAGCCAGTGGTTACACTATGATCGGTGCTGTTAACCCTACATCCGCGGAACCGGGGTTCTGACGGAAAATGTGCTGCTGAAATGAGGATGAAATCATGGCCAAACCGTATGTTCGTCTGGATAAAAATGATGCCGCCGTGCTGCTGGTCGATCACCAGACCGGATTGCTCTCTCTCGTGCGCGATATCGATCCCGATAAATTCAAGAACAACGTCCTTGCCCTTGGCGACCTGGCGAAGTACTTCGCTCTGCCGACCATCTTAACCACCAGCTTCGAGAACGGTCCGAACGGTCCGCTGGTGCCGGAGTTAAAAGCGCAGTTTCCGGATGCGCCCTATATCGCGCGGCCGGGCAATATTAACGCCTGGGATAACGACGATTTTGTGAAGGCGGTGAAAGCGACGGGCAAGAAGCAGCTGATCATCGCCGGGGTGGTGACGGAAGTCTGCGTGGCATTTCCGGCGCTGTCGGCCATCGAAGAGGGCTTTGATGTCTTTGTCGTGACCGACGCTTCCGGTACCTTCAACCCCATTACCCGCGATGCCGCCTGGGATCGTATGTCGCAGGCTGGGGTGCAGCTGATGTCGTGGTTTGGCGTTGCCTGCGAACTACACCGCGACTGGCGGAATGATGTTGAAGGGCTAGGGACGCTGTTCTCTAACCATATCCCGGACTATCGCAACCTGATGACCAGTTTTAACCTTCTGCAGCAAAAATAGTCGCTCTCGCGGTCAGCGTTCGTCTGGCCGCTTCCCTTCAGGTTTCGCTGGCGCTGTATTTCGTATGAAGCGTCGCCGCCTGGCGGAATCATCGCCGCCCTGTGGATATCGGCAATTCGGTCTGGTCCGGTGGACATATTTTTTTCACGCATTTCTGCCGTCAACAATTGGATTATCAATCGTTTTTGTCTAGAGTGAGCGACATTCACGACGCATGGGTTTGTTACGTCGCGTCTCAATTCACATATGAAGAAGGATGCTCTCTCAGGCATGAACCGCAGACGTTTTCTCAAATCCTCCATGGCTGTTGCCGCCGTATGCGGAACGTCAGGAGTCGCCTCTCTATTCTCGAAAGCCGCATTCGCCGAGGACTCAGGAATTGCCGACGGTCAGACCCGTCGCTTTGACTACTCCGTACTCCAGTCGATGGCCCACGATCTTGCGCGTCAGCCCTGGGGCGGCGCGCCGCGCGATCTGCCGCCAACCCTGGCAAACCTGACCCCCCAGGCCTACAACAGCATTCAGTACGACGCTGCGCATTCGCTGTGGAATAATATTGAAGAGCGCAAGCTGGACATTCAGTTCTTCCACGTGGGGATGGGGTTCCGCCGCCGCGTGCGGATGTTCTCCCTGGATTCACAAACCCAGCAGGCGCGGGAAATTCACTTCCGCCCTGAGCTGTTTAAATATAATGACGCCGGCGTCGACACCAAACAGCTGGAAGGCCAGAGCGATCTCGGCTTTGCCGGATTCCGCGTATTTAAAGCGCCGGAGCTGGCGCGTCGCGATATCGTCGCCTTCCTCGGCGCGAGCTATTTCCGCGCGGTGGACAGCACGTATCAATACGGACTGTCAGCCCGCGGCCTGGCGATCGATACCTTTACCGATACGCCGGAAGAGTTCCCTGACTTCACCTCTTTCTGGTTTGAGACCGTTAAACCGGGGGCGACGGTATTTACCGTCTATGCGCTGCTCGACAGCCCAAGCGTCACCGGCGCCTATAAGTTCGTCGTGAACTGTCAGGAGACGCAGGTGATTATGGATGTGGAAAACCACATCTACGCGCGTAAAGACATCAAACAACTGGGCATCGCGCCGATGACCAGTATGTTCAGCTGCGGCAATAACGAACGGCGGATGTGCGACACTATCCATCCGCAGATCCACGACTCCGACCGCCTGTCGATGTGGCTGGGCAACGGCGAATGGGTGTGCCGTCCGCTGAACAACCCGCAGAAGCTGCAGTTCAACGCTTTCCAGGATAAAAATCCGCGCGGTTTTGGCCTGCTGCAGCTGGACCGCGACTTCTCCCACTATCAGGACATCATGGGCTGGTATAACAAACGCCCAAGCCTGTGGGTGGAGCCGCGCAACCAGTGGGGCAAAGGGGCCGTCAACCTGATGGAGATCCCGACGACCGGCGAAACGCTGGACAATATCGTGTGCTTCTGGCAGCCGGAGAAACCGGTGAAGGCCGGGGATGAACTGGACTTCCGCTATCGTCTCTACTGGAGCGCGCAGCCGCCGGTCCGTTCGCCGCTGGCGCGGGTGCTGGCGACGCGTACCGGCATGGGCGGTTTCCCTGAAGGCTGGGCGCCGGGTGAGCATTACCCGGATAAATGGACCCGTCGTTTTGCCATTGATTTTGTCGGCGGAGACCTGAAGGCCGCTGCGCCAAGAGGCATCGAGCCGGTGATTACCCTGTCGAGCGGCGAAGCTAAACAGATAGAGATTCTCTACGTGGAACCGTTTGATGGCTATCGTATCCAGTTTGACTGGTACCCGACCTCTGATTCGACCGACCCCGTCGAGATGCGCATGTTCCTGCGCTGTCAGGGGGAGGCGATCAGCGAAACCTGGCTGTATCAGTACTTCCCGCCAGCGCCGGATAAACGCAACTATGTCGATGACCGGGTCATGAAGTAATAGCCCGTCACTCCGCCCGCCGAGGTGACTCTGCGGGCGTTTCTCTTTTTATCAGACGATTAATCAGAGTGCGCCATGTCTGCCGAAAATACCGCTTCGATCGAACGCATTCCCGTCACCGCATCGCTCTCTCTGCGCGCGGTGGATGAGCGCTACGTGACGGAACTGCACCAATTGGTGATGAAAAACCAGCGCTGGCTCCAGCAATCGCTGAGCTGGCCCGCTGACGTGAGTCACGAAGACGAAACCCGCCGCCACGTGCAGGGCAACGTGATGCTGCACCAGCGCGGCTACGCCAAAATGTTTTTGCTCTTTCTGCAGGAAGAGATCGTCGGCGTGCTGTCGTTTAACCAGATTGAGCCGATCAATAAGACCGCCTACATCGGCTACTGGATTGATGAGAGCCATCAGGGGCAGGGGCTGCTCTCTCAGGCGCTACAGGCGCTGATGGACTCTTTTGCCCGCAGCGGGACGGTCCGACGCTTCGTCATTAAATGTCGGGTAGCAAACCAGAGAAGCAATCAGGTCGCCCTGCGTAACGGTTTCACCCTCGAAGGGTGTCTGAAGCAGGCCGAGTATCTGAACGGTTCGTATGATGACCAGAATATCTACGGGCGCATTATTGATTGTCGCTCTGAGCAGTTCCCGGGTCGCGGCTGACGCCTTACCCGGGCTACAGGCCGTCCGGACATGCAGCCCGGGCAAGGCGCGTTGAGCGCCGCCCCCGGGAACAGAGCAAAGGGGCGTGAAGCTGATAAACCACGCGTTAAAGAAAGCCGACGATGGGCGTGCGGGTAAAATGCTCGTCGCCGTTTATCACTTTCTCCCCGCGGATATAAATGGCGTCGCCCGCGCTGGCCTCAATTCGCGCCCGATCGCCGATCGTCACCTGATGTTCAATCACCACATCGCCGCAAATGACCGCATGGCCTTCAATTAACACGCTATCGTCAAGCAGGATCGGCCCGCCGCGCAGGTGCGCATGCCCGCCGACCATCACCCGATGCTTCAGCAGGCAATTTCCTTCGACCACCGCGTGCTCAGCCACCTGCGAACTGTAGCGCAGGGTGGGGATGGCGTCCTCTTCACGACCGGCGATAATCTTCGCGTTCCCGTATACCCTGGCGTTATCGCAGACCCAGACGTCGTTCTCATCGTTGCCTTCCAGCCGCGCCTGGTCGAAGATTTCCGCCCGATGCTCAACAAACGCGTGTTCGACAAAGGCGTCGCCGTAAATTTGCGCCTGGTGAACGATTCGCGATGCGCTGACCGTCGCCCGCTGATAAATGCGCAGGATTTTATCATTGTCGGCGGTCAGGCCTCGGGCGGCGATAATATGACAGTGGGGGAGGATGCGCGCATTGTCGGCCAGGTGACAATAACCGCGAATCTGCGAATGCGAAGCGGTGACGTTGTCACTTAATCGCGCACAGTGGCTAACGTGTACGCTATCCAGTCGGGCATTATCGCTAACGATCGCCCCCATGCTGATAATGCACTCGCCGGTTAAGCGCGCGTTGCCCTCGATTTTCGCACCGGCAAAAACGGCGCTATTGGCGTCATAAATCCAGCACTCGCCGTCGTGGCTCAGGGCGGCCTCATCATCGATCCAGCCGCCTTCGTCGCCGGTTTTCACATCGGCGAAATCTCGCAAGGCGACAATTTGCCGCAGATTTACGCTATGTTTAATGCCGTCTGTCTGGTAGTGAAACGGGCGAACCTGTTCGCTGAGGGAATATTTGCGCATCGGCCTTACTCATTACATATGGTTAACATAAACATAGCAAAAAACGCCGTAGCGCGTTTTTGAAGGTTCTTTTAGAATGCAACTTAAGATAAATTGAAAGTTTAAACAAAATGAATAAAAAGCAGGGCGCGAGCCGGGTGCTGAATCTTCCGGCGGGCTATTTTGGTATGGTTCTGGGTCTTATCGGCATGGGCTTCGCCTGGCGCTACGCCAGCACGATCTGGCCGGTGAGCCGGATCGTCGGCGACGGTCTGGTGGTCGCGGCGACGGTTGTCTGGGTGCTGCTGGCGCTGGCGTTTATCGGCCGGGCAGTCCGTTTCCCGCACAGCGTACTACAGGAGATGCGCCATCCGGTCGCCAGCAGTTTTGTCAGCCTGTTTCCGGCCACCACGATGCTGGTCGCTATCGGTTTCGTACCCTGGCTGCGTCCGCTGTCTCTGGTGTTATTCAGCATTGGCGTAGTATTGCAACTGAGCTACGCGGCCTGGCAGAGCGCCGGGCTATGGCGGGGGAGCCATCCCAGCGAGGCGACCACCCCGGGCCTCTATCTGCCGACGGTGGCAAACAACTTTATCAGCGCTATGGCCTGCGGCGCGCTGGGCTTTACCGACGCCGGGCTGGTGTTTCTCGGCGCCGGCTTATTCTCCTGGCTTAGCCTTGAACCGGTGATTCTGCAACGCCTGCGCAGCGACGGCGAACTGCCGATGGCCATACGCACCTCGCTCGGCATTCAGCTGGCTCCGGCGCTGGTGGCGTGCAGCGCCTGGCTGAGCGTGAACGGCGGCGAGGCGGATACCTTTGCTAAGCTGCTGTTCGGCTATGGTCTGCTCCAGCTGCTGTTTATGCTGCGTCTGATGCCGTGGTACCTGCGCCAGCCGTTTAACGCCTCGTTCTGGAGCTTCTCGTTCGGCGTTTCCGCGCTGGCGACCACCGGCCTGCATCTCGGTCATCAGCATCCGGACGGCTTTTTCCACACTCTCGCGCTCCCGCTGTTTCTCTTTACCAATCTGATCGTTGGGCTGCTGCTGATTCGTACCTTCCTGCTGCTGATGCGCGGTAAACTGCTGATTCGCGTCGAACGCGACACGTTATTAAAAAACAAGGATTAACCATGACTCTTCGCGACGAAAATTACTTCACCGACAAATACGGAATGACCCGCACCCACTCCGAGGTGCTGCACGCCGCCACGCTGATCGCGCCGGGCAAGGCGCTGGATCTGGGCTGCGGCAACGGGCGCAATAGCCTCTACCTGGCGGCCAACGGGTTTGACGTTACCGCGTGGGATAAAAATCCGGCCAGCATCAGCAATCTTGAACGTATTCGTCAGGCGGAAGGGCTGGAGAATCTGCGGACGGCGATTAAGGACCTTAACGCCCTCAGCTTTGACGGCGAGTATGACTTTATTCTTTCGACCGTGGTGATGATGTTCCTGGAAGCGAAGACTATCCCGGGTCTGATTGCCAACATGCAGCGCTGCACCCGTCCCGGCGGCTACAATCTGATTGTCGCGGCCATGGATACCGACGATTTTCCATGCACCGTTGGTTTCCCGTTCGCGTTTAAACCGGAAGAGCTGCGCAACTATTATGCAGGCTGGGCGTTGCTCAAATATAACGAAGACGTCGGTGAACTCCACCGCACCGACGCCAGCGGTAAGCGGATTAAGCTGCGTTTCGCCACGATGCTGGCGCGCAAGCCGGCTTAACGCGCCGCTAACAGGCAGAGCTGTAGCGCGGTCTGATAAGAGGCCTCAAAGGCGCGCAGCGGCAGAAACTCAAATTTTGAGTGGAAGTTGTGCGCGCCGGTAAAGAAATTGGGCGTTAATATGCCTTTTGCCGACAGGGCCGCGCCGTCGGTGCCGCCGCGCATCGGCGTCGGTTTTGGCGTGATGCCCAAGCTTTCCATCGCTTCAAATAGCAGGTCAATCGCGCGGCGGTCTTCGCCAACGGCGTTGCTGATATTGCTGTAAATATCGCTCACCTGGTATTCCACATTGCCCGTGGGATACTGCGCGGCGATTTTCTGCGCCACCTCGCCAATCTGCTGCTTACGGCGAGTAAAGCTTTCAAGGTCGAAATCGCGAATGCTGGCCTGCAGCAGGGTGCTGTTCTGATCGCCCTGGATGCCGTTAAACCACACGTAGCCCTCACGTCCGGCGGTATGCTCCGGCGTTTGCTGGCGATCGAAATGGCTCATGTAATCGGTGGCCATCAGCAGCGGATTCACCAGCACCCCTTTTGACGACATCGGGTGGGCGGTCACGCCGGTAAAGCGAATTTCCGCGGCGGCGGCGTTAAAGTTCTCATAGACGATCTCCCCGAGCTCGCAGCAGTCGATGGTCCAGGCAAAATCGACGGCAAAACGCGAGAGATCCAGCGCTTTCGCACCGCGCAGGCCCACTTCCTCATCCGGCACAAACGCCACCACGATATCGCCGTGGCGGTGCTCTGGCGTCAGGTTCTCCAGTACCGTCATCACTACCGTCACGGCGGATTTGTTATCCGCCCCGAGCACGCTGGTACCGTCGCTAAAAATAATCTCTTCATCGGGATAAGCGAGGATTTCGGGATGCTCGGCGACGCGCAGCCAGATCTCTTTTTCTCTGTTCAAACAGAGGTCTTCACCAGTAAAACGCAGGATTTGTGGATGAATATCCGGCGACAGCCCGACGTCAACGGTATCGATATGGGTAATAAAGCCAATCCGCGGCGCGTCTGCGACATTGCCTCTTTTCACCGCCGTGACGGTAGCGTGCTCGTCGATCACAATCTCATCCAGCCCCAGCTGGCGTAGCTCATCCGCAAGGGCCCGCGCCATCGCGTGTTGCCCGGCGGTGGTGGGCAAAGTCGCGGCTCGCGGGTCGCTTTGGCTGGTGATCGCCAGGTAGCGAAAGAAGCGTTGGGTTAATTGACTGGCCAGGGCTGATGACATAGTGATTCCTTCTTTATTCGAGTTTTCAGGTGTTTGCAATCAGTCTTTAGTGTTATGTATGGAAGGGAAAACAACAAGCTATTCATTAGCTGACAAATTAAAAAGGAAAACCTATGCAACGCAGATTCACGACGCTTGCTCTGGCGTTAGCGGCCCTGACGGCCAGCTCGGCCATTAGCGCAAAAACGCTGGTCTACTGTTCAGAAGGGTCGCCGGAAAATTTTAACCCTCAACTCTACACCTCCGGGACCAGCGTGGACGCCAGCGCGGTGCCCGTTTATAACCGGCTGGTCGATTTTAAAGCCGGCACCACGGAACTGGTGCCGAGCCTCGCCGAAAGCTGGGAAGTCAGCGAAGATGGCAAAGTTTATACTTTCCATTTACGCAAAGGCGTTAAATTCCAGAGCAATAAATATTTTAAACCCAGCCGAGATTTTAATGCCGATGACGTTATTTTTTCGTTTATGCGGCAAAAGGATCCTCAACACCCTTATCACAATATCTCCAGCGGTAATTATTCTAATTTTGAGAGCCTGGAATTTGGCCAGTTAATTACCGCAATTGATAAGCCCGATGAATATACGGTGCGTTTCACGCTGGCCCATGCCGAAGCGCCATTTGTCGCCGATCTTGCCTGGTATTTCGCCTCTATTTTATCAGCGGAATATGCCGATGCGATGTTAAAAGCCGGTACGCCAGAGCGCGTGGATATGGATCCGATTGGCACCGGTCCTTTCAAACTCGCTCAATATCAAAAAGATTCCCGTATTCTTTTCACCGCGTTCCCGGAATACTGGCAGGGGAAGGCGCATATCGATCGTCTCATCTTTAGCATCACGCCGGATGCCTCGGTACGTTACGCCAAACTGGAGAAAAATGAGTGTCAGGTGATGCCGTTCCCCAATCCGGCCGATCTGCCGCGAATGAAAGAGAACAAGGCGATCAACCTGATGAGCAAAGCGGGCCTTAACACCGGCTTTCTTGCTTTTAACACCCAAAAAGCGCCGCTGGACAACGTTAAGGTGCGCCAGGCCTTAGCGATGGCGATTAATAAACCGGCGATCATTGAAGCGGTGTTCCACGGTACCGGTACGGCGGCGAAAAACCTGCTGCCGCCGGGCGTATGGAGCGCGAATAGCCAGCTTAAGGATTATGAATACGACCCGCAGAAGGCCAAAGCGCTGCTGGCGGAGTCGGGCGTTGCGGGGCCAATTAGCATCGATCTGTGGGCAATGCCGGTGCAGCGGCCCTATAATCCGAACGCCAAACGTATGGCCGAGATGATTCAGGCCGACTGGGCGAAAATCGGCGTGCAAACTAAAATCACAACCTATGAGTGGGGTGAATACTTAAAGCGGGTGAAGGATGGCGAACATCAGGCGGCGCTGATGGGCTGGACCACCGCCACCGGTGACCCGGATAACTTCTTTGGCCCATTATTTACCTGCCAGTCGGCGAATGGCGGGTCTAACTCGGCAAAATGGTGCTATCAGCCGTTTGATAAAATTATTGCCGAAGCAAAATCGATAACCGATCGCCAAAAACGCGAAGCGCTCTATCTTCAGGCGCAGCAGATGATGCATGACCAGATGCCGGCCGTGATGATTGCCCACTCAACAATATTCGAACCGGTACGTAAAAACGTCTCCGGTTATGAAATTGATCCCTTTGGCAAGCATATTTTTTATCAGGTTGATATTAAATAAACAGCTAAAGACAACCCGCCAGCAACGGCGGGTTTATTTTATTGTGCTACTTGACGTAGCACCACTTTTGCCACAAAACTTACCCCTGTTATTTGCTATAACTCTTACCAAAAATGGTATTCACAGGGATTAACCTATATGCGAACTCAGTTATTTTTTAAAGTCGCCGCGCTCGCTGGCCTGTTAGCATTGGCCGGCTGCTCATCAAAAATCGCTAAGCCGGAACAATATTCGGGATTTTTAAAAGATTACTCTAACTTAAAAGAAACCACCTCGGCGTCCGGCAAACCGGAACTGCGCTGGATTTCTCCGGATTACAATCCGAGCAACTATGACAACGTTGTTTATAATCCAATCACCTACTACCCGGTACCGAAACCGACCACTCAGGTGGGCGAGAAGGCGCTCAGCGACATCCTGAATTACACCAATAAAGAGATGAAACAGGCGATTTCCGAGCGTAAACCGCTGGCCACCACCGCAGGTAAGCGCAGCCTGATCTTCCGCGGCGCCATCACCGGCGTGGATTCCAGCAAAGAAGGCCTGCAGTTCTACGAAGTGATCCCGGTCGCGATGATTATCGCCGGTACCCAGGCGGCTACCGGTCACCGTACTATGGATACCAACCTGTACTTCGAAGGTGAACTGATTGATGCGGCGACCAAAAAGCCGGTCATCAAAGTGGTCCGTAAAGGCGAAGGTAAAAACTTGTCCAACGAAAATACGCCGCTCACCGTCGAGACGCTGAAGCAGGTGATTGACGATATGGCGATTGACGCGGTGAAATTCGATCCGAATAACCGCTAAGCAAGGGTCGTCGTCAAGTAAAGGCGCTATTCGTTGATAGCGCCTTTTTTATTGGCTTACCCTCAGCCTCAACGCAGCGTCCACGCCGTTACGAGCGAACCTGGGCCGGCCTGCGACGTAGCAGCCACTGCTCCGGACGCGCAAACATCACCAGATTTCCCACCAGGATCAGCGCCAGCCCGGCCACGGCGTTACTATGCCAGACGTAGCCTTCATAAAAGGTGGAAATCGTCAGGGCGACGAGCGGAAACAGCAGGGTGCTGTATGCCGCTTTCCCTGCGCCGATGCGCCCCACCAGGGTGAAGTAGGCGCCAAAAGCTATCACCGAGCCAAAAACGGCCAGATACAGTAGCGCTCCCATATAGCTCAGCGTCCACTGCGGGGCAAAATTATCACCGCGTATCAGGGCGATAGCGCCCATGACCAGGGTGCCGTAAAGCATGGCCCAGCTGTTGGTGGTCAAGGTCTCCAGGCCGCGGCGCTGGTGGCGGATGCTGAGCATATTGCCGAGTGAAAAGCCATAGGTTCCCAGCGCGCTGAGGGTGATACCCAGCAGCAGCGAGGCGTTCAGGCCGCTGGCCCATAAATCATCCCAGAATAGCGTCACGATCCCCGCCAGGCCCAGCGCGGCGGCCAGCCAGAAACGGCCAGGAGGCTGCTGGCGATAGAAGAGAAAGCTGTTGATCGCGTTAAACAGCACCGCCATAGAGAAGATCACCGACTCAAGGCCGGTATTGATATACGCGGCGGCGGTATAGAAACACCAGAAATTAAAACAGAAGACGCAGCAGCCCTGCAGCAGGCAGAAGACATGATCGCGCGCGGCCAACGGGCGCAGGCGGCGGGTAACCAGCAAAATGGTCAGCATCGCGACGCTGGCGACGGCAAAACGCCAGAAAATGGACACCGGCGCGGCAACCGGCCCCTGCTGTAAAAAGATAGCAATCCATGTCGTGCCCCAGATAACCACGACCAACCCGTAGAGTAATGCGTTCAAAATATCTCTCCTGTGAGTGTTGTCGCGATCATTCTGCGGCCTGGCACCGCGCGGCGCTGTCATCTGCTTGTTGCCGACTTGCAAATTCTTGCGCTTATTTTTAGCCAGCGGCGGGGGAATGCTGGTATCTGCCAGCGACTCTTCATAGACTAGAGATCTGCGGAATCAGAAGTGTGAAGGGCTATGGCTTACGGGACTTTCGAAACATTGCGTCAAAAAAATGCCGTGCTGCGCGAGACGGTGAAGCTCAACTCCGGTATTCAGCTGGCGGCATGGTATAACAATCTTGATACTATTACGGTACAAAGCGACCACCATACCCTGAGTCTGTATATTGCCGATGGCTACGAAAGTTACCAAAAAACGCCCCACGGCTGGAAAAACGGCGGCGGGCCGGACCGTTTCTGCTTGATGCCAAAAGGCGATGAGAGCACCTGGGATATCCGCGGCGATCTCTCTTTTGTACATCTTTACTGCACCGATGAACACCTGCGCCGGGTAGGCGAGCAGATTTGGGATCGCAGCCCGGCCTCGTTCACGCTGCAGGAAAAAACGTTCTCCAGCGATGACAAAATCACCGCTGTCTATCGCCAGTTTCTTCTCGACAACGACTGGCAGCAGCAGGCGAATCAGCTGACGTTGAGTTCGGCCAGCACGCTGCTGCTCACTCACCTGATTCAGCACTATTCGAACGTCCAGTGGCGTCTACCGACGGTGACCGGCGGGCTGGCGCCGCACGTCTTGCGCAATCTGCTGGCATGGATTGAGGAGCATCTGGATCGGCCGCTCACTCTCGCCGATCTGGCGCAGGAAGCGGCGCTGAGCGAATACCATTTTGCGCGGATGTTTCGCCAGTCGATGAAGATGGCGCCGCATCAGTACGTGATGCAGCGCCGGATGGTGAAAGCGCAGGAGTTGATTTACTGCAGCCAGATGTCGTTAACCGATATTGCGATGGCCTGCGGGTTTAGTACGGCCAGCCACTTTAGTCACCGGGTGAAAAGCGCCACCGGCCTGACGCCATCGCAGCTACGCGCGGCGCAGCGTTGAGAGCAAAACGTAGCTGACGCCGCCGAGAACCAGTCCCCAAAATGCAGAACCGACACCGCCCAGCGTCACGCCGCTGGCGGTGACCAGAAAAGTCACCACCGCCGCATCGCGCTCACTCTCCTGATTCAACGCCTGAAACAGACTGCCGCTGATGGTACCGAGCAGCGCCAGCCCGGCAAGCATCTGGATCCACGCCATCGGCAGCGCCGACATCAGCGAGGTGATAGAGCCGCCAAATATCCCCGCCAACAGGTAAAAAACGCCCGCCGCCGCTGCCGCGAGCCAGCGCTTTTGCGGGTCCGGATGGGCTTCCGGGCTCTGGCAAATCGCAGCCGTAATGGCGGCGATGCAGATCGAGTAGACGCCAAAGGGAGACAGCAGCAGCGCCAGGCCGCCGGTGGCGACAATCAGCGGCGAAACCGGGACCCGGTAGCCCGAGGCCTGAAGGGTGGCGAATCCGGGGGCGTTTTGCGACGCCATGGTGACGAGGAAAAACGGCACGCCGACGCTGAGCAACAGCGCTGGCGTAAATTCAGGCGCAATCCAGGACGGAGCGACGAAGCTGAAAGCTATTTGTGACGTTGTCACTTCTCCGCTAAACCCGGCTACCGCGCCGCCTGCCAGCAGGGCGGCCACCACCGCGAAGCGGGGAAGCCAGACTTTGCACAGCAACCAGACGGCGAACATACTGCCGCAGAGCAGCAAATTTCCCTGCAGGCTGGCGAAAGCCTGCATGCCGAAGCGCAGCAAAATCCCGGCCAGCATCGCCGCCGCCAGCGAATGAGGGATGATTTTCATTAGCCTGGCAAAGATGCCGGTGACGCCGCAAAGCACGATTAAGGCATTGGCAAAAATAAAGACGCCAACCGCCTGGGAGAGTGTGACCCCCTGCAGGCCGGTGACCAGCAGCGCGGCGCCTGGCGTCGACCACGCGGTCAGGATGGGCACCTTCCGCCACAGGGTGAGCGCCAGCGTACTGACGCCCATCCCCAGGCCTAAGGCGGTCATCCAGCCCGCGATTTGCGAAGCATCGGCGCCCGCCGCCGCCGCGGCCTGCCAGATGATCGCCGCGGAGCTGGCGTAGCCGACCAGTACGGCAACGAAGCCGGCCAGCAGGGTTGGGAAAGGGAGAGTAAAAGAGCGCATGGTTGTGCCTTGTGCGTTATAACGGTCGATGTAATTTAGCATTGTGCGCTATAGCGCACAACCGGCTTTGTTTGGGTTCTGCGCTGGGGACGGCGGGGTGGGACAGAACAAGCGAGGCTATCCGATCTTGACATTACCGAGCGAAACGCAATAGATACCTCTGCAAATCAATCACCAGGGAAACAAGCCACCATGGTTACGACCAGAACAGCGAAGGAGGTCGATGCGCCCGGCCTGCTCGTGCTTTTTCAACAGCTCGGCTATTCGGTAGATTTAGACAACCTGCAATCCTCATTACGGGAATATAATCCCTGCCGCTACGCGTTGATTGCCGAGGTAAAAGAACGCTTATCCGGGGTGATTGTGGTGAACCTGATTGAACCGATGCATGAAAAAGGACGCTGGGGGCTAATTTCGGCGCTGGTGATTGATGAGTCGTGCCGGGGCATGGGAGTGGGGCGAATATTACTGGCTGAAGCCGAACGGATCGCTGCCGCCAGCGGTTGTAGCCAAATTGAACTCTCCAGCAGCGAACGACGAGAACAGGCGCATAAGTTTTATCAGAACAACGGCTATAAAGAAGTCAGAAAAGGCTTTTTAAAATCGCTTATCTCATGAAAGCCAGAAGGGTTGTGAAAACGCCTACTCGGTTAGCCCCTGTAGAATCAGACGAATGCGCGTATAATTCCCGCAGAGATGATTGGGAGGTTGAATGGATATTGCGCAACACCTGTCGGCAACGTTAAAAACGCAGCGTCAGCTGCGCGGCTGGAGCCTGTCGCGCCTGGCGGAAGAGACCGGCGTGTCGAAGGCGATGCTGGGCCAGATTGAACGCAACGAATCGAGTCCGACGGTGGCGACGTTATGGAAAATCGCCACCGGGCTTAACGTGCCGTTTTCCGCCTTTATCGTTGCCGATGACGCCGTCGAACCGACGGCTTTTGATCCCCAGCAGCAGGCCATGGTGGTGACGCCGCTCTTCCCGTGGGACCCGGTGCTGCGTTTCGACCACTTCTCCATTACCCTTGCCCCCGGCGCGCTGAGCGAGTCAACGCCGCATGAGCAAGGGGTTATCGAACATGTGGTGGTGATTAGCGGCGTGCTGGATCTTTGCCTGCAGGGGGCGTGGCTGACGCTGCAGCCCGGTGAAGGGCGGCGCTTCGCCGGCGATTTAGCGCACGCCTATCGCAATAGCGGGGCGCAGACCGCCCATTTCCATTCGCTGATCCACTATCCGAAAGAGAAATAAAAAAGCCGCGAGCAAACTCGCGGCCAGGCAAATGACTGAGACAGCAAATCACAACGTGACGAGGAAAATCCGGAATACGTGATGACTCTATCCTCAGGCGCTTTTTCTGGGAAATATCTTTTCCTTCAATGCTTTGCTAAAAACTGAAAATTCCTCCCGCCGCGGCGATGGAAAATGTTTTGGTCTGTGCCCAGTTCTGACTACAATAGCCGCCATTTCGACCCCCTATAATGGATAACGACGAGCGTATGCGCCTGCAAAACCATCATCTTGAACTACTGAGTCCCGCCCGCGATGCCGGGATCGCCCGTGAAGCGATTTTACACGGCGCGGATGCGGTCTATATCGGCGGGCCGGGCTTTGGCGCGCGCCACAACGCCAGCAATAGCCTGAGCGATATCGCCGACCTGGTACCGTTTGCCCATCGCTACGGCGCGAAAGTGTTCGTGACCCTGAACACTATTCTTCATGATGATGAACTGGAACCGGCGCAGCGCCTGATAACCGACCTGTATGAAACCGGCGTGGACGCGCTGATTGTCCAGGACATGGGGGTGATGGAGCTGGATATTCCGCCGATAGAGCTGCACGCCAGCACCCAGTGCGATATCCGCAGCGTCGAGAAAGCGAAGTTTCTCTCTGACGTCGGCTTCAGCCAAATCGTGCTTGCCCGCGAGCTGAATCTTCAGCAGATCAAAGCGATTTACGATAATACCGACGCGACCATTGAATTCTTTATCCACGGCGCGCTGTGCGTGGCCTATTCCGGGCAGTGCAATATTTCCCATGCCCAGACCGGGCGCAGCGCCAACCGCGGCGACTGCTCGCAGGCCTGCCGTCTGCCCTATACCCTGAAAGATGACCAGGGCCGCGTGGTGGCGTACGAAAAGCATCTGCTGTCGATGAAGGACAACGATCAGACCGCCAACCTGGCCGCGCTGATCGATGCCGGGGTGCGCTCCTTCAAGATTGAAGGCCGCTACAAAGATATGAGCTATGTGAAGAACATCACCGCGCACTATCGCCAGATGCTCGACGCCATTATTGACGATCGCGGCGACCTGGCCCGCGCCTCGTCGGGGCGGACCGAACACTTCTTTGTCCCGTCGACGGACAAGACCTTCCATCGCGGCAGCACCGACTATTTTGTCAATGCGCGCAAAGGCGACATTGGGGCTTTTGATTCACCGAAGTTTATTGGCCTGCCGGTGGGTGAAGTCCTGAAAGTCGGCAAAGATTTTCTCGACGTTGAAGTGAGCGAAGCGCTGACCAACGGCGATGGCCTGAACGTGATGATTAAACGTGAAATCGTCGGCTTTCGCGCCAATACGGTGGAGAAAACCGGCGAAAATCGCTATCGCGTATGGCCGAATGAGATGCCCGCGGATTTATACAAAGTGCGTCCGCACCAGCCGTTAAACCGCAACCTCGATCATAACTGGCAGCAGGCGCTGCTGAAAACCTCCAGCGAGCGCCGCATCGCCGTCGATATCGAGCTGAGCGGCTGGCAGGAGCAGCTGGTCCTGACGATGACCAGCGAAGAGGGCGTCAGCGTCACCCACACGCTGGACGGCGAGTTTGCCGAGGCGACCCAGGCGGAGAAAGCGCTGGCGAACCTGCGCGATGGCGTGGCGAAGCTTGGCCAGACCCTTTACTATTCGCGCAAGGTCGAGATTAACCTGCCGGGCGCGCTGTTTGTACCAAACAGCCTGCTCAACCAGCTGCGCCGTGAAACGGCTGAAATGCTCGATGATGCCCGTCTGAAGGCCGTGGCGCGCGGCAGCCGCAAGCCGGTTTCCGTTCCGCCGCCGGTCTATCCGGAAACGCATCTGTCGTTTCTGGCTAACGTTTACAACCACAAAGCGCGCGAGTTTTATCAACGTTACGGCGTACAGCTGATCGACGCCGCCTATGAAGCCCACGAAGAGAAGGGCGATGTGCCGGTGATGATTACCAAGCACTGCCTGCGCTTTGCCTTCAACCTGTGTCCGAAACAGGCCAAAGGCTCGATTAAGAGCTGGAAAGCGACGCCGATGCAGCTCATCCACGGTGATGAAGTGCTGACGCTGAAGTTCGATTGCCGGCCGTGCGAAATGCACGTGGTCGGTAAGATAAAAAATCATATTCTGAAAATGCCGCTGCCGGGCAGTATCGTGGCGTCCGTGAGCCCCGATGAGCTGATGAAAACGCTGCCGAAACGCAAGGGCGCCTGATAACGAAATCGCTACTGGTAGTGATGCATTTTCGGTTTTCGCGCATTCTGCCAGCGGTGATGTTCGCGCAGGTCGGAGGCGGCTTCTTCCGCCTGGCTGCGCAGTTCATCGCTATCGGCTTCGTGCTGTAACTGCTGTTCGAGACTCTGTACCGGGAAGAAATCGTGCCCTTGTTTGCGGGCCAGCACGTGCCCGGAAAACAGGGCGCATACCAGCAGTAACGTCGAAACGCTTCTCCTGAACATCTCTTTTTCCATGCTATCGGCGAATGGGGTTACTATGCCCGGAATGGGTTGAGTTTATCTCTGCGGTTATCAAAGAAGAGAAAAGCCTTTGTCAGCGGCAGCTGACGGAGGGCGAAAAAAAGCCCGACGGCGTGCCGTCGGGCCGAACTCACAACGATACGCGCGCGATCACGATTTCAATCCGGCGGCCGTCATCAGCAGCCGAAATCCCATGCTCACCGCCGCCAGCGCCAGCACGCTGCCTCCCCACAGGGCGACCATCCATAATGTCCGCTTAAGCCATACTCGTTGCATCAGTGATACCCCTCGCCGTGTTGAACTTTGCCGCGAAAAACGTAGTAGCTCCAGAAGGTATAGCCGAGGATCACCGGCAGAATCAGCAGCGCGCCGACCAGCATAAAGCCCTGACTTTGCGGCGGAGCGGCGGCCTGCCAGAGGGTAATGCCCGGCGGAATAATATGCGGCCAGATACTGATCCCCAGTCCGCTAAAGCCGAGAAAGATCAGCCCCAGCGTAAGAACGAACGGTAGCAGGTGGCTGGCGCTGTTGCGAAGCGCTCGCCATAGCCAGGCGCTTATCGCCGCGACCAACAGCGGCACCGGCAGCAGGAAGAACAGGTTAGGTAAGCTAAACCAGCGCTCGGCGATGGCCGGCTGCGCCAGCGGCGTCCAGATACTGATGGCGACGATTGCCGCTAGCAGCGCCAGTAGCAAACCGCGCGCGGTGACGCGCATATTGTGGTGCAGCGCATTCTCGCTCTTCATCACCAGCCAGCTGGCCCCCAGTAGCGCATAGGCAATGCACAGCCCCAGGCCGCAGAACAGGGTAAACGGCGTCAACCAGTCAAACATTCCGCCGCTGAAGCTGCGGCCGCTGACCGCGAAGCCGTTGATCACCGCGCCGACGACCATCCCCTGGGTGAAGGTGGCCAGAATCGACCCGCCCATAAAGGCGCGATCCCAGAACGGGCGGTGCGATGGCGTCGCGTTAAAGCGGAATTCAAAGGCGACGCCGCGGAAAATAAGCCCGATCAGCATCAGGGTGAGCGGGATCGCCAGCGCGTCGATAATCACCGCATAGGCCAGCGGAAACGCGCCGAACAGGCCCGCGCCGCCGAGTACCAGCCAGGTCTCGTTGCCATCCCAGACCGGCGCGACGCTGTTCACCATGACGTCGCGGTCGGAAGCGTCCCGCGTGGTAGCAAATAAAATGCCGATGCCCAGATCGAAGCCGTCCATCACGATATACATCAGGGTGGCGAAGACGATAATCACAAACCAAATAACCGATAAATCGATACCCATTACCAGGACTCCTTCTGCTGTGCATGATCGGTAGCGGCGGAAAGGGGGCGCGCTGGCGTCCCTGACGCGGGCGGCTGCGCTTCCTGCGGCCCTTTGCGAATCAGACGCAGCATATAGCTATAGCCGACGCCGAATACCGAACCGTAGACGACGATAAACGTCAGCAGACTGATCGACATATGCAGGTCGCCGTGCGCCGAGACGGCATCCGCGGTGCGTTGTACCCCGTAGACAACCCACGGCTGGCGGCCCACCTCGGTGGTCACCCAGCCCGCGAGGATAGCGATAAGTCCCGATGGCCCCATCCACAGCGCAAAGCGTAAAAAGGGTCTGGAATGATACAGGCGGCCGCGATAGCGCAGCCATAGCGCCAGCGCACCGAGCAGGATCATCAGCATCCCTAGCCCGGCCATCAGGCGGAAGGACCAGAATACGATGGTGGCGTTAGGCCGATCTTCCGCGGCGAACTCCTTCAGCGCGGGCACCTGTTTATCCAGGCTGTGGGTGAGGATCAGGCTGCCGAGGGCCGGGATTTCCAGACCATAGCGGGTACGCTCCTGCTGCATATCCGGCCAGCCGAACAGCAGCAGCGGGGTGGGCTCACCGGGGATATTTTCCCAGTGGCCTTCAATCGCCGCGATCTTCGCCGGCTGGTGCTTGAGCGTATTCAGCCCGTGCATATCGCCAATCATGGCCTGAATGGGGGCGACAATCAGCGTCATCCACAGCGCCATGGAGAACATCGCGCGAACGGCGGGCGTATTGTTGCCCCGCAGCAGGTGCCAGGCTGCCGAGGCGCCGACGAACAGCGCGCTGCTGAGAAAGGCCGCCACCGACATATGCAGCAGGCGGTAGGGGAATGACGGGTTAAAGATCACCGCGAACCAGTCCACCGGCACCACCTGGCCATTGACGATCTCAAACCCCTGCGGCGTTTGCATCCAGCTGTTGGAGGCGAGGATCCAGAAGGTGGAGATAATCGTCCCCAGCGCGACCATACAGGTGGCGAAGAAGTGCAGGCCCGGCCCGACGCGGTTCCAGCCGAATAGCATGACGCCGAGGAATCCGGCTTCCAGGAAGAAGGCGGTCAGGACTTCATAGGTCAGCAGCGGGCCGGTAATGCTCCCGGCAAACTCGGAGAACCCGCTCCAGTTGGTGCCAAACTGGTAGGCCATCACCAGGCCGGAGACCACCCCCATACCGAAGTTGACGGCGAATATTTTCGACCAGAAGTGGTACAGCGAGCGCCAGGTCGGGTTTTTCGTTTTTAACCATAAGCCTTCGAGTACCGCCAGGTAGCTGGCTAATCCGATGGTAATGGCGGGGAAGATAATATGAAATGACACGGTGAAAGCGAACTGGATCCGCGCCAGGTGAAATGCATCAAGACCGAACATGCAGAGCTCCGCAACAAAATTGATTCAGCGCAATTCTAGGCTTCGTTGATAACGGGTTGCAGGAACAGAAACGCTGTTTTTCCCTATAACAGTTGGGGTCTGTTATGACATTTTGGCAAAACGCAGAATGGCGCTCTCCCGGCCTGCGCTGCGCTTAGCCGGGCTACGGGCTCGCAACCATCTGCGGGGCGGTAACCCGGACAGGCGCGTCAGCGCCGCCTCCGGGAATGTGTTATTTCACTACACACCATAACAGTTTTTATAAACCACCATCATTTCTCATCTGATATATTATTGACCCTACGAATCGCAACACGGATCGACTGATGAAAAAGTACCAGCGGCTGGCGCAGCAGATTACCGAACAGATCGCGCTTGGGGTGTGGTTACCCGGCGACAGGCTGCCCTCGCTGCGCGAACAGGTGGTAAGCAGCGGAATGAGTTTTATGACCGTCAGCCACGCCTATCAGCTGCTGGAGAGCCAGGGACGTATCATCGCCCGCCCGCAGTCCGGCTATTATGTCGCGCCGCAGCCCACTAAACCGCGTCAGCCCGCGCCGCCTGCGCAGGTAACGCGTGATGAGGCGGTGGATATCAATACCTACATTTTCGAGGTGCTGCAGGCCAGCCGTCAGGCATCGATGCTGCCCTTTGCCTCCGCGTTTCCCGACCCGCGCCTGTTCCCGCTGCCGCAGCTCAACCGATCGCTGGCGCAGGTGAGCAAAACCGCTACCGCCATGAGCGTGATTGAAAATCTGCCGCCGGGGAATGATGAACTTCGCCACGCCATTGCCCGACGCTACGCGCTGCAGGGAATGAATATCTCGCCGGATGAAATCGTCATTACCGCCGGGGCGCTGGAGGCGTTAAACCTTAGCCTGCAGGCCGTCACCGAACCCGGCGATTGGGTGGTGGTGGAAAACCCCTGCTTCTACGGGGCGCTGCAGGCGCTGGAGAGGCTGCGCCTCAAGGCGCTGTCGGTGGCGACCGACGTCAAAGAGGGGATTGATCTCGACGCGCTGGAGCAGGCATTGCAGAACTATCCGGTTAAAGCCTGCTGGCTGATGACCAACGGGCAAAACCCGCTCGGTTTTACCCTCAGCGCGGGGAAAAAAGCGCGGCTGGTGGCGCTGCTGGCGCGCTATAACGTGATGCTGATTGAAGATGATGTGTACAGCGAGCTCTACTTTGGCCGTGAGAAACCGCTGCCGGCAAAGTACTGGGATCGCGACGATATGACGCTGCACTGCAGCTCCTTCTCCAAATGTCTGGTCCCCGGATTCCGTATCGGCTGGGTGGCGGCGGGTAAGCACGCCCGACGTATTCAGCAGCTACAGCTGATGAGCACCCTCTCTACCAGTTCGCCAATGCAGCTGGCGCTGGTGGATTACCTCTCGACCAAGCGCTATGACGCCCATTTGCGGCGTTTGCGCCGCCAGCTTGCCGAGCGCAAGCAGCTGGCCTGGCAGGCGCTGCTGCGTCATCTTCCGGCAGAGGTGAAAATTCATCATAGCGATAGCGGCTATTTTCTCTGGCTTGAGCTCCCCGCCGGGAGCGATGCGGGGGAGCTGAGCGCCCGCGCGCTGGCGTATAACATCAGCATTGCGCCGGGGAAAATGTTTTCCACCACCGCCAGCTGGACCGCATTTTTCCGCTTTAATACCGCCTGGGGCTGGGGCGAAAAAGAAGAACAGGGGGTTAAACGGCTGGGCGAACTGATTCGCGAGATGCTGACCTGACTAAAACTGCGCCCGTCAGGCATGCGCGGCAGCGGTTAAAAGGGAGGGCACCACGCTGCGGTTCTGTTTATATCCGGCAATTATCCGCTGCCGAAAAATAAGCCACGGAAGGCTCTCAGGTATCATGCCGGTTATTATTTTACCGGCACGAGCCATAGGAAATTTGCATAGTCGTATTATCTCGCTAACTCCTTGTCTATAATCCATAAAGTTATCGCGTGAATCTCGTTTTTTGCGTAATGCGCCCCTTGTCACAACCTGAATAAATTTCCCCGGGGGGCCATAGCGCGCCGTCTACTGTTATTAAGGGAGATATTTTTACGGCACGGCTGCCGCTCATTTTCTTGTGACAGGAGTAAGACCCGATGAGCAATAAAATTGCCCGTGGCAGCCTATGCGTGCTGGGTATGGTTTTCCTGACGGCGCAGGCCGCCGAGCCGCCGACTTCTCTCGATAAAGGCGAAGGCCGTCTCGATATTATCGCCTGGCCGGGATACATCGAACGGGGACAGACCGATAAAAGCTACGACTGGGTCAGCCAGTTTGAAAAAGAGTCAGGCTGTCAGGTCAATGTTAAAACCGCCGCCACATCCGACGAGATGGTCAGCCTGATGGCGAAAGGCGGTTATGACCTGGTCACCGCCTCCGGCGACGCTTCGTTGCGCCTGATTATGGGCAAACGCGTACAGCCGATTAACACCGCGCTGATCGCCAACTGGAAGTCCCTCGACCCGAGGGTGGAAAAAGGCGCGTGGTTCAACGTCAACGGTAAGGTTTACGGCACTCCGTACCAGTGGGGGCCGAACCTGCTGATGTACAACACGAAAACCTTCCCGACGCCGCCGGATAGCTGGAGCGTGGTGTTCGTCAAACAAAACCTGCCGGACGGCAAAACCAACCTGGGCCGGGTGCAGGCCTATGACGGGCCGATCTATATTGCCGACGCTGCGCTGTTTGTCAAAGCCACTCAGCCGCAGCTCGGTATCACCGATCCCTATCAGCTCACTGAAGCGCAATATCAGGCGGTACTCAAGGTTCTGCGCGATCAGCACGCCCTGATTCATCGCTACTGGCACGATACCACCGTACAGATGAGTGATTTTAAAAACGAAGGCGTCGTGGCCTCCAGCGCCTGGCCGTATCAGGCCAACGGCCTGAAAGCGGAAGGCCAGCCGATTGCCACCGTTTTCCCGAAAGAGGGCGTCACCGGCTGGGCGGATACCACCATGCTGCATAGCGACGCCAAACATCCGGTCTGCGCCTATAAATGGATGAACTGGTCGCTGACGCCGAAAGTCCAGGGCGATGTCGCCGCCTGGTTTGGTTCGCTGCCGGTGGTTCCAGCAGGGTGTAAAGCCAGTACGCTACTGGGAGATAAGGGCTGCGAGACCAACGGCTACAACGAGTTCACCAAAATCGCGTTCTGGAAAACGCCGGTCGGCGAAGGCGGGAAATTCGTGCCCTACAGCCGCTGGACCCAGGACTACATCGCGATTATGGGCGGTCGTTAAGTGGCCGGAGGCGAACAATATGCACGCGGTAGAGTTCGATAATGTTTCGCGGCTGTACGGCGACGTACGGGCGGTGGATGGCGTCAGCATCGCCATTCGCGACGGTGAGTTTTTCTCCATGCTGGGGCCCTCCGGCTCCGGCAAAACCACCTGCCTGCGCCTGATTGCCGGGTTTGAACAGCTCTCTGGCGGCGCGATTCGCATTTTTGGTAAACCGGCCAGCGAGCTGCCGCCGTGGCAGCGCGACGTCAATACCGTTTTCCAGGATTACGCGCTGTTTCCGCATATGTCGGTGCTCGATAACGTCGCCTACGGGCTGATGGTCAAAGGGATCGGCAAAAAGGAGCGGCACGCCCGCGCGATGGAGGCGCTGGAGAGGGTCGCGCTCGCGTTTGTGCACGCGCGCAGGCCATCGCAGCTTTCCGGCGGCCAACGCCAGCGGGTGGCGATCGCCCGCGCGCTGGTAAATCAGCCGCGGGTCCTGCTGCTGGATGAGCCGCTCGGGGCGCTGGATTTAAAACTGCGTGAACAGATGCAGCTGGAGCTGAAAAAACTGCAGCAGGCGCTGGGCATCACCTTTATTTTTGTGACCCATGACCAGGGGGAAGCGCTGTCGATGTCCGATCGCGTGGCGGTGTTTAATAACGGGCGAATCGAACAGATTGATGCGCCCCAGGACCTCTATCTGCGGCCGAAAACGGCGTTTGTGGCTGGCTTTGTCGGTACCGCCAACGTGTTCAGCGGAGAACGGGCGCACAAGCTCTGCGCGATGGCGGGATCCTGGTCGCTGCGTCCGGAGCATATTCGCCTGAATGCCGCCGGCGAGATCCAGATTGCGGGCGTGGTGCAGGCGGTACAGTATCAGGGGGCCGCGACCCGGGTCGAGCTCAAGCTGGCCGATGGCGGGAAGCTGTTGGTGAGCCAGGCGAACGTTGATGGTCACGCCGCGTTAAACGCGCCGCCGGTGGGGCAAACGGTGCTGGCTTCGTGGTCGCGCGCGGCGATGGTGCCGCTGGAGAGCGGGGGCTGATATGACGATGGCGATTCCGTCCGCTTCTCCCGGGCGCTTATCCGCGCTGTTCTGGCGTAAACCCTCGCTGGCCCTATTTTTGCTTCTACTTGGCCCGCTGATGTGGTTCGGCATTGTCTATCTGGGATCGTTGTTGACCCTGCTATGGCAAAGTTTCTACACCTTCGACGATTTCACCATGTCGGTGACCCAGGACCTGACGCTGGCCAATTTGCGGGCGCTGTTTAACCCGGCAAACTACGACATCATTCTCCGTACCCTGATGATGGCGCTGTCGGTAACGATCGCCAGCGCGATTCTGGCATTGCCTATGGCCTGGTATATGGCCCGCTATACCCGTGGCAAGATGAAGGCGTTTTTCTATATCGCCGTGATGCTGCCGATGTGGGCGAGCTATATCGTCAAAGCCTATGCCTGGACGCTGCTGCTGGCGAAAGATGGCGTCGCGCAGTGGTTTCTGCGCCATCTGGGGCTGGAAAACCTGCTGAGCCTGGTGCTGACGACCCCGGCGGTAGGCGGCAATACGCTGTCGACTTCCGGTCTGGGCCGCTTTCTGGTGTTCGTCTATATCTGGCTGCCGTTTATGATCCTGCCGGTGCAGGCCGCGCTGGAGCGCCTGCCGCCGTCGCTGCTTCAGGCCTCCGCCGATCTTGGCGCCCGTCCGCGCCAGACCTTCCGCTACGTGGTGCTGCCGCTGGCGATTCCCGGCATTGCCGCGGGATCGATTTTTACCTTTTCCCTGACGCTCGGCGATTTTATCGTCCCGCAGCTGGTGGGGCCGCCGGGGTTCTTTATCGGCAATATGGTCTATTCCCAGCAGGGGGCGATTGGCAATATGCCGATGGCGGCGGCCTTTACCCTCGTGCCGATCGTGCTAATTGCCCTTTATCTGGCGTTCGTGAAACGTCTGGGAGCGTTTGATGCACTCTGAACGCGCGCCGCTGCGCCTGAAGGTGGCAACCTGGGGCGGGGTGATCTTCCTGCATTTCCCGCTGCTGATTATCGCCCTCTATGCGTTTAATACCGAAGACGCCGCCTTCAGCTTTCCGCCGCAGGGCCTGACGCTGCGCTGGTTTAGCGCAGCGGCGGGGCGCGGCGATATTATCGAGTCCGTGACGTTGTCACTTAAGATTGCCGCGCTTTCCACCTCCATCGCGCTGGTCCTTGGCACGTTGGCTGCAGGTGCGCTGTGGCGCAGCGCGTTTTTTGGCAAGAACGCCGTGTCGTTGCTGCTGCTGTTGCCGATAGCGTTGCCGGGCATTATTACCGGACTGGCGCTGCTTACCGCCTTTAAGGCCGTCAATCTGGAGCCGGGACTGCTGACGATAGTCGTGGGCCACGCGACCTTCTGCGTCGTGGTGGTGTTTAACAACGTGATTGCCCGCTTTCGCCGGACCTCCTGGAGCCTGGTGGAAGCGTCGATGGACTTAGGCGCAACGGGCTGGCAAACCTTTCGCTACGTGGTGCTGCCCAATCTGGGTTCGGCGCTGCTGGCGGGGGGGATGCTGGCGTTTGCCCTGTCGTTTGATGAAATTATCGTTACCACCTTTACCGCCGGACACGAGCGTACGCTGCCGCTCTGGCTGCTCAATCAGCTCGGACGCCCGCGCGATGTCCCGGTCACCAACGTGGTCGCGCTGCTGGTGATGGTGGTGACGATGATTCCGATTCTGGGGGCCTGGTGGCTCACCCGTGACGGCGACATCAGCGCTGAAAACGGAAAATAAAATACCGATACAGGATAATGCTATGCAAAATAACCTTTTGATTAACGGTAAGTTAGTGGCTGGGGAAGGCGAGGCTGTGCCGGTGTTTAATCCTGCCACCGGTGAAGAGATCGTGTCGATTGCCGAAGCCACGGCGGCGCAGGTTGAGGCCGCGGTTGAGGCCGCAGACCAGGCCTTTATCAGCTGGAGCCAGACCACGCCCAGGAGCCGCGCCGAATGCCTGCTGGCGCTGGCGGACGTGATTGACGAACATGCGCAGACGCTGGCTAAGCTTGAGTCGCTCAACTGCGGCAAGCCTCTGCACTGCGTGATCAACGATGAACTGCCGGCGGTCGCCGATGTGTTCCGCTTCTTTGCCGGGGCGGCGCGCTGTCTGCCGGGTATGGCGGCGGGTGAGTATCTCGAAGGCCACACCTCCATGATCCGCCGCGATCCGGTTGGCGTGGTGGCCTCCATCGCGCCGTGGAACTACCCGCTGATGATGGCGGCCTGGAAACTGGCCCCGGCGCTGGCCGCCGGCAACTGCGTGGTGATCAAACCTTCGGAGATTACCCCCTTGACCGCGCTGAAGCTGGGCGAACTGGCAAAAGAGGTTTTCCCCGCCGGGGTGCTTAACGTGCTGTTTGGCCGCGGCGCTACCGTCGGCGATCCGCTCACCGCCCATGCGAAGGTGCGCATGGTGTCGTTGACCGGTTCGATTGCCACCGGCGCGCATATTATCGGCCACACCGCGTCGTCGATTAAGCGTACCCATATGGAACTGGGCGGGAAAGCGCCGGTTATCGTCTTTGATGATGCGGATATCGACGCGGTGGTGGAGGGCGTACGGACCTTTGGTTTCTATAATGCCGGTCAGGACTGCACCGCCGCCTGCCGGATTTACGCCCAGGCCGGGATTTATGACCAGCTGGTGGAAAAACTCGGCGCCGCGGTTGCCAGCCTGAAGATGGGCCCGCCGGACGATGAGACCACCGAACTGGGGCCGCTGAGTTCGCAGGCGCATCTGGAGCGGGTCAGCGCCGCCGTCGATGCCGCCCGCGCGCTGCCGCATATTCAGGTGATCGCCGGCGGCAGCAAAGCGCCCGGTAACGGCTACTACTACCAGCCGACGCTGCTGGCGGGAGCCAGGCAGGAAGATGCGATCGTCCAGCGCGAGGTCTTCGGCCCGGTCGTCAGCATCACCTCGTTTACTGATGAAGAGCAGGCGCTGAGCTGGGCCAACGATTCGCAGTATGGTCTGGCTTCGTCGGTGTGGACCCGGGATGTCGGCCGAGCGCATCGCCTTAGCGCGCGTTTGCAATATGGTTGCACCTGGGTCAACACCCATTTCATGCTGGTCAGCGAAATGCCGCACGGCGGGCAGAAGCTTTCCGGCTACGGCAAGGATATGTCGATGTACGGCCTGGAGGATTACACCACTATCCGGCACGTAATGATTAAACACGGGTAGGGCACGGTTGTGATAATTGCGGCATGGACAAATTACCGTGCTAATAGTTAGCAATAGCAGAAAAAGTTAAAACGGGAGCGGGGATTTATGAGAATATTCTCATGCCCCTTCAAGAGCTAAGCCATGATGAGTGCCGGAGATAAGCGCCGGATGGGGCTGGTTTCCTTCCCCGGGGCGCGCGATGCGCCCTGAGCGGGAAGCCGCGATATGACGCTACTCATTCTCGAGCCCCTGCATCACCTGCAGGGGCTTTTTGTTGTTCAGGCGCTACGGGTTTGTTACTGCGAGTTTGCCCGATGTCATGCGATCGCGTATTTATTACGTATCAAGACATCTATTTTTTGGCAAATGATAATCAGGCTAACGTTTTGTTTTTTTGCTCGGTAAACTCGCCTGGCGACGCTCGCGAACGTAGGAAAAAAGATTATAAATTGCAGCAATTAATAAAATTAACGCCACAATAAGAACGGCGATTCCGGACATGTGCCACCTCAAAAATAAATGAGTAAAAAACAAGCTTCGCATAACTTGTGATTATGAATGTATGATTTTGTGCTAAATAACGCAAATGATATTTCTTATCATTTAAAATAATCTGCAGGCTTTAGACTATCATTTTCCGATATAACCTATTGATATATTAATTATTTTTGTGAGTCTGTTCATTTTTCATAAATCCTTGCCGCCGCTGACCCTGCTAATAATGATGATCGCAATACGTTCTTGCGAACCTGCGTGTATAAAGAATAATGAACAATTACCCCGCGCGATGAAAAGCGCATTCGCTTTCAGCAATACCGTGTCGTGCGGCTTACGACGCATGGGGCATATTTATAGTTGGAATTAGACCTATTATTTATAATGGTATTTACGGCGGCCGGGGTGATTATTATCTCCGACGGTAGCGATTTAACATTGGCGATATTTAATCGCCCATTTTCACCTTTAAGCTTAGGGTGAATGTAATTTTTTTGTTAAATTTGCGGGCATCATTACGGCTAATAAGCCATGCGCCGGGCGTTTGACTTTCTATAGCCGCTCATGCGAACATTCGGCGCAATTTGTTGCTTCGAAGTTGATATTGTTTTGAATAAAATAGCGTGTTTTCTCTTTGTGGCCTGCGCCACGGCGATACTTTACGGCAATTTTCCGGCCAAACAGATTATTGGCTGTGAAAAGCAGGGTGGCGCGGAATCGATCTGCATAGCGGCCGCGTGGGATAGTGAAAAAGTCGATCTGCTGCCGGCATGGAATCCCGACGTTCAAAAGCTAATGGTCGCGCAAAAGCGTACGCTTGCAGCGGAGGCGGGGTCTTTCAAATCGTAAAAAAGCAGCCTGACCAGGCTGCTTTTTTAGGTTTCGCTGCTGAGTAAAATCTTTAAAACCAACCAAAACGAACGGATAACAGGCCGATAAGCGCAAGTGCCGCGCCGACATTTATCAGAAGGACGGTTTTGCTGGAAACATCCATAACGCCACCTTTATGAATAAGCCTCTACAGTTATAGTACGCGCTTAAAGGTTGCGCTATCGGACAAAGATGAATCGGGCGTTTTTCCGAAATTAACGCTGTTGTGTGTTTTAAAATGTCATAATCTCTGACGCACTCTGGGGTGCGAAAAGGCATCGCGATATGCGTAAATGCCAGTCAGGGAAGGAAGAAGAAAAATGACTTTATACCAGAAAATGCTGGTTTTTTATGCAGTTATGGGCTGTATCTGTGCGGTAATAAGCTGGTTCTTAACCAAAGAGAGCCGCTGGATCCGCCTGCTGGCGGCGCTGCTGATTGGCGCGACCTGGCCGTTCAGTTTTCCAATGGCGCTGCTGGTCTCCCTGTTTTGATTTAAAAATCGATAGCTCACCTTTCGTTATGACTGTATAAAAAAACAGGCGTAATTAAATGGAGGCTTTTCGATGAACGGTTTTTATTCTCCTCAGGCTGGCGCCACCGTGCGCTGGCTCGATCTACCCGGTTACGGCGAACCCATTGTGTTTATCCACGGCCTGGGCTGTGCCTCAAGCTATGATTATCCGCGCGTTGCTGCCGACCCGGCGCTGGCCGGGCGGCGAATGATCCTTGTCGATTTACCCGGTTTCGGCTATAGCGATAAACCTGAATCCTTCAGCTACCGTATCGCCGATCAGGCCGCGGTAGTGGTCGAGCTGGTGGATCGCTTAGCCCTTGAACGCTGCTATTTATTTGGTCACAGCATGGGCGGCAGCGTCGCGATTGAAGCGGCCGGGCGCCTTGCCGGACGGGTGCGGGCGTTGCTGGTAGCCGAGCCCAATCTCTATCCCGGGGGTGGAATGTACAGCAGGCGCATCGCCGGGCAAACGGAAGAACGCTTTATTGCCCGCGGCTACGCCGAAATGCTCTCCGCCGAAACCTCGCCCTGGGCCGGCTGCCTGCAAAACAGCGCCCCCTGGGCGGTGTGGCGCGGCGCGGCCAGCCTGGTGAAGGGCGCTAATCCCTCCTGGTTCGCGCGCTTTGTCAATTTATCCTGCCCCAGAGCGCTGATATACGGAGCGTTTTCGCTGCCTGCCCGGGAGGCGACGGAGAGTGAAGCCGCCGGGATCCCGCTGCTGGTGATACCGAAGGCCGGGCATTCCATGGCGTGGGAAAACCCCTCAGCGCTGGCGCGTACGCTGGCCGATTTTTACGCCGGTATTGAGGCAGAAGCCTGATTCGTGATCGCTATATACGAAAAGAAACGATATTTCATTTATTTTGATTTTTCGTTTCTTTTATTTTTGGCGAGTGCGAAATGCGAAAAATCACTATCCTGGGTATCTCGGCTTTACTCTGTACACCGCTGCTTCTGCAAGGGTGCGTGTCGCAAAATCCGCGCGGGACAGCTTCCCGCCCGCAGCTTACGGCGGCGGAAGCGGCAACCTTCACCATGGAACGCTATTTTGCAAAAGGCGGCGCGTTGAGTGCCCCCGATGGCCCCTGGTCGCCATCGCCTGCGCGTCTCCCGCGGGCCGAAAGCGCGTTGCGCGTAGCGCCGTCGGGTGCGCCGTTCACCCGCATTCAGCAGGCGGTCAACGCGGCAATCAACCAGCACGCGGCCGGTGATGAGCGTATCTATATCCGCATTGAACCGGGTATCTATCGGGAGACGGTCTATATCCCTGAAGGGGCACCGCCGATAACCCTCTACGGCGCCGGGGATAATCCTCAAGCGGTGAGAATAGAGCTGGCGATAGACTCGCAGTTCCCGGTATCGCGCTATCGCCAGCAGGTGAATAGCCAGCAACAGTATCGTGAAGGCGATCCGGCATGGTATCAGTATGCGCTGTGCGCCGGACGTACTGCCAGGACGATAGGCACCAACTGCGCGGCGGTGATGTGGTCGCAAAGCGCGGATTTTCAGCTGCTGAACCTCAGCGTAGTCAATAGCCTGCTCGACACCGTCGACGGTGCGACCCATCAGGGCGTGGCGCTGCGGACGGATGGCGATCGGGTGCAGCTGGAGAACGTCCGTCTGCTGGGACGCCAGGATACGCTCTATGTCAATACCAGCAATCGGCGCAATGAGGCGGTGACCGACCGTATCAGCCGGGTATATGTCAAAGACAGCTACGTAGAAGGCGATGTGGACTATGTTTTTGGCCGGGCAAACGTGGTTTTTGATAATGTCCATTTTCACACCGTCTCAACGCGCCGCTCGCCCGAAGCTTACGTGCTTGCGCCGAATACGTTGCCGGATAACCCGTGTGGATTTTTGGTGATCAACAGCCGTTTTACCGGCGATAGCGGCTATCGGGGCGGCTTCAAGGCGAAGCTGGGCCGCGCCTGGGATCAGGGGGCGGGCAAGACCGGCTATTTACCCGGAAAAACCGCTAACGGTCAGGCGCTTATCGCCAACAGTACTATCGATCAAAGCTACGATCGGCTTTCCCCCTGGGGCGCTGCGGCCACCACCTCCCGGCCGTTCCGCGGCAATCCCGCCGCAGAACGTCAGCTTGATGATGTTGCCTTCAATCGCCTGTGGGAATTCAATAACCACTGGCAGCCCTGAGGCTTAAAACGGTAGCTCGCGCGGGACCGTTTGCAGCGTTATCCAGCGTAGCTCGGTAAACTCCGCCACCCCCGCGCGTCCGCCAAAGCGGCCGTAGCCCGACGATTTGCAGCCGCCAAACGGCATTTGCGCCTCATCATGCACGGTGGGGCCGTTAATGTGGCAAATGCCGGTTTGCAGATTTTGCGCCAGGTTCCACGCCCGGGCGCTGTCCCGGCTGTAGATCGCCGACGAGAGGCCATATTCGCTTTCATTGGCGACGGCCAGCGCTTCGGCTTCATCCTGAACGCGAATAATCGATTTCACCGGGCCAAAGGACTCCTCATGCCAGATGCGCATCTCGCGGGTGACGCCATCGAGCAGGGTGGCGCGCATCTGCGTTGAGTCGGACATGCCGCCTGCGAGCAGGCGCGCGCCTTTCGCCAGCGCGTCCTCTATTAGCGCGTTGCAGCGGGCGACGGTTCTCATCTCCACCACCGGACCGAGAAGGCTGGCGGGCAGGGCGGCGGCTCGTTTGGCCAGCAGCGCCACGAACGGTTCCGCGACGGCGGCATCGACGATGATGTGCTCGGTTGACATGCAGATTTGCCCGGCGTTGGCGAAGGCGCCAAAAATTGCTCCTGCCGCGGCCTGTTCGAGGTCAGCGTCATCCAGCACCAGCAGCGGCGCTTTGCCGCCCAGTTCCAGTACCGCGGGTTTCAGATGTTCACCGCAGGTGCGGGCGATTATCCGCCCCACCGGCGTCGAACCGGTGAAATTGATGCGGCGTACGGCGGGGTGGGCGATCAGGGACTCCACCAGCGCAGGCGCGTCGGCGGGGGGACAGGTCAGATAATTGACCACCCCGGCGGGAAAGCCTGCCGCTGCCAGGGCATCGATGATCAACCCCTGGGTTGCCGGAGACAGCTCCGCGCCTTTGAGGATAACCGTATTTCCACAAGCCAGCGGCGTGGCGATAGCGCGGGTCGCCAGGATTAATGGCGCGTTCCACGGCGCCATGCCGAGCACGACTCCCGCGCCCTGGCGGATGGCCAGCGCCAGATTTCCCGGCACGTTGGAGGGGATCACCTGGCCCTCGATTTGCGTGGTCAGCGCGGCGGCTTCACGCAGAATATCGGCGGCCAGGTGGACGTTAAAACCGGCCCAGTGCGCGGTGGCCCCCGTTTCTGCCGCCATAGCGGCAATAAACTTCGCCTCGCGGCGCAGCATCTCTTCTGCGGCTTCCAGCAGCAGGCGTCGGCGTTCGGCGGGGACCGTGTCGCGCCACTGCGGGAACGCCGCGCCCGCGGTATCGGCGCAGCGACGAGCGTCCGCCAGGCTGGCGGCGCTGGCAACGGAGGCGGTCTCTTGCGTCAGCGGATTGTTGCGGGTAAAGGTGGCGCGGCCTTCGGCATCGTGCCACTGGCCGTTGGTGTACAGGCTGCAGGTTATGGTCATTGTTATCTTCTCCTGACGTTACGATTTGCCGAGTGTACCGGGTGGCGCGGAAGCGCGATGCCGGCGGGGCGGTTATCGCCCGCTTTTTTCGTAACCTTCCGCACGCTTCACATTTATTGCTGGATTCAATGACGTCAAACGAGCGGATGTAGAATTAATCGGCGAAAACGCGGTTTTTAGCATAACCTGATAGCAATTGATTATTTGCCGGTTGAATCCTCCTGTGCTGTTATTAAAGCACTTATAACAAATTCATAAGGCTTATAACCATGTCTACAGGGAAAACGCTGCTTGCGCTGGCGTTGAGCGCACTCTTTCCGGCGGCCAGCGCCTGGGCGGCGGGAAACGATACGCTGGTCTACTGCTCCGAAGCTTCGCCGGAATCTTTCAACCCGCAGATTGCCAGTTCGGGCCCATCGTTCGTTGCCAGTTCTCAGGTGCTTTATAACCGCCTGATAAACTTCGATCCGGTGAAAAACACGCCAATTCCTTCGCTGGCGACCGAATGGAGCGTCTCGCCGGACGGCAAAACCTGGACTTTCACCCTGCGTAAGGGCGTGCAGTTCAACAGCAACAAATTCTTTAAGCCGACCCGCGATTTCAACGCCGATGACGTGCTGTTCTCGGTGCTGAGGCAGAAAGATGCCAACCATCCGTACCATAATGTTTCTCAGGGGCATTACGAATACTTTCATGACGTTGGGCTGGATAAGCTGATCAAAGAGGTTAAAAAGCTCGATGATTACCACGTCCAGTTTGTACTGAGCGAACCCAACGCGGCGTTCCTCGCCGACTGGGGCATGGATTTTGCGTCGATACTCTCTGCTGAATATGCTGATGCGATGCTGAAAAAAGGGACGCCGGAGTATGTCGATACCTGGCCTGTCGGCACCGGACCTTATGCGCTGCAGCAATATAAAGCGGATTCGCAGATCCGCTATATCGCCAATCCGCACTACTGGGACGGTGAAGTGCCGACCAAACACCTGATCTTCTCGATCACGCCGAACGTTGAGACGCGGCTGGCGAAGCTGCAAACCAATGAGTGCCAGATTATTCCCGCGCCGTCGCCGGTACAGTTCCCGGTGATTAAGGGCAATAAAGATCTGGCGTTGCATTCGGTAGAAGCGCTCAACGTTGGTTATCTGGCGTTTAATACCGAGAAAAAGCCGTTTGATAATGTTCTGGTGCGTCAGGCGCTGAACTACGCGACCGACAAGCAGGCGATCGTGAAAGCGGTGTTCCTCGACTCCGGCAGCGTCGCGAAATCACCGATCCCCGCCAATATGCTCGGCTATAAGAAAGATCTACCGGACTACGACTACGATCCGCAAAAAGCGAAAGACCTGCTTAAGCAGGCCGGACTGGAGAAGGGGGCCGAAGTGACCCTGTGGTCGATGCCGGTGCAGCGTCCCTATAACCCCAATTCGCGCCGTATTGCCGAGATGATCCAGAATGACTGGAGCAAGGTCGGGATTAAAGCCAAAATCGTCACCTATGAGTGGGGGGAATATCTCGCCGGAATGCGTAAAGGCGAGCACGACAGCGCGCTGTTTGGCTGGATGTCCGATAACGGCGATCCGGATAACTTCGCCGGCACCCTGCTAAGCTGCGATAACATCAAAACCGGCTCTAACGTTGCCCGCTGGTGCGATAAGTCCTACGATGCGCTGGTGAAAAAGGCTATCCTGGTCAGCGATCCGCAGGCGCGCGCTAAGCTATACGGCGAGGCGCAGACGATTTTTCAGCAGCAGGCCCCCTGGATCACCCTGGCGACCGGGAAGACCTTCTACGCGACGCGCAGCAACGTCAGCGGCTACAGCGTGAGCCTGATGGGCAGCGATTTTTCCAAAGTTAAACTCAACTAAGCCGCAAGGAGAAAACATGTCGCATCTGGATGAGGTCGTCGCCCGCGTGGACGCCGCGATTGCCGAAAGCGTCATTACCCATATGAATGAATTGCTGATCGCGCTGAGCGATGACGCGGAGCTGGGGCGGGAAGAGCGCTACGTTCAGCAGCAGCGTTTGCGGACCGCCATCGCCCACCATGGCCGCCAGCAGCATGAGGAGCAGGAAGCGCGCCGCGAGCAGCTAACCCGCGGCGGCGAAATTCATTAGTCAAGCCGTTAGAACTGGCGTCTGGCCACCAGCCAGGCGCCGACCACCAGCATCACCGCGCCGCAGAGCGGGCCAATCAGCGCGCGAAGCGGGACGTGGTGCGCACGAATCAGATCCATCACTAACCCCCCCGCCAGCTGGCTGGCAATCAATACCGCAATGGTGGTTGCCGCTCCGACGTTCTGATAGCCGCTGATGCTGGCGAAGACAAAGAACGAGCCTAGCAAACCGGGAATGAGCGTCCACCACTTTACGCTAACCGCCAGCTCCTGAAACCCCGCCGCGCCGTGCTTAAGCAGCAGGATGGTCACGAAAATCACGATGCCGACCAGCGAGTTAAGCAGCATGGCGATCAGAATGGTCGATGCGGACTGGGTAATGCGCACCATCAGCGTGTTTTGCAGCACCAGCCCGACGCCAGCGGCAACTAAACAGGCGAGGGTTAGCGTTTGATTCATGCGCTACCGTCCGGATCGCGGCGATCGTCAAGCTGCAGCTGCATAAAGGTCAGATCCAGCCAGCGGCCAAATTTGGTGCCAACCTGCGGCATTTGCCCGGTGGTGATAAAGCCCAGGGTATCATGCAGATGCAGTGAAGCCTGATTTTGCGCCTCAATACCGGCAACCATAACGTGCTTATTCAACCGCTTAGCCTCGGCGATGAGGGCGACCAGCAGACGGCGGCCCAGCCCTTGGCCCTGATGATCGGGGTGAACATAGACGGAATGCTCGACGGTGTGGCGAAAGCCGTCAAAGGCGCGCCAGTCGCCGAAGGAAGAATAACCGGTAATTACGCCGTTTTCTTCGCTGACCAGCACCGGATAGCCGACGAGCTGTCGGGCCTCAAACCAGGCAATACGGTTGTCGGTATCGACGGTATTGTCGTTCCAGATAGCGGCGGTATGCAGTACCGCATGGTTGTAGATTTCAGCGATTGCCGCGCAATCGTCTTTGCTGGCATGGCGGATGGTCATGGTAACCCTCAAGGCTTGTACACTATAGTAGTACGATATTATTACAATAATGTACGCAAGGCTGTCACCTGTTTTAGGTAGAAATTTTTATCCTCGGCTGACCGGCGTCGGATACGAGATTTCTTTTCATTTATTGCCGTAACGCCGTTTATATTAACGGATCGAATGACTCTCCGTGTTTGCCCGGCCGATTATTACGCCGGGCTTTTTCATTTTCATTCCCGGTGCCGGGCGTCTGGTTGTGCAAACAGGCGGGCTACACTATAGTATTACGTTATGAATACTATAGAAGACAATCTTAACCAGCGCATCAGCGCACGTATCCGAATCGAGCGGGAATCCCGCGGCTGGTCGCTCAGCGAACTGGCGGAGCGGGCGGGGGCGTCGCGGGCGATGATCCACAAGATCGAGCGCGGCGAAAGCAGCCCGACGGCATCGATGCTGGGACGGTTATCCGGCGCTTTCGGCATTAGCATGTCGACGCTGATCGCCAGGGCGGAGATGCAGGAAGGCAAGCTGCTGCGCTTTGCCCATCAGCCGGTGTGGCGCGACCCGCAGAGCCACTATCTGCGGCGGCACGTTTCGCCGCGTAGCGACCTGCCAATCGACCTGGTGCAGGTGGAGCTTCCGGCGGGCAGCGATGTGCCGATGCCTGCGTCATCCTACGCCCAGGCCCGGCAGCTGATCTGGCTACAGCAGGGCGAGCTGGTGTTTATCGAAGGCAACGCGCGACACGAGATGCGGGCGGGGGACTGCCTGGAGCTCGGGCCGCCTAACGACTGCCGCTTTATTAATGAAACCACGCAGCCCTGCGTCTATCTGGTCGTCCGACTCAATCAATCTGCCTCATAATGTCAATGCGCGCTGCCGGGAAAGCAGCTAGCCTCAATACAGACTTGTCAAAAGAGGAGTGTGTTATGGCTTTCAATCCGCAACGCCACCGCCGCTGGCTGCTGGCATCGCGTCCGCACGGCGAGCCAACCGGGGAGAACTTCCGCCTGGAAGAGGGCGAGGTCGCGTCTCCCGGGCCGGGGCAGCTGCTGCTGCGCACCGTCTTTCTGTCATTGGATCCCTATATGCGCGGGCGGATGAGCGACGCGCCTTCCTATTCGCCGCCTGTCGCCATTGGCGCGGTGATGGTCGGCGGCACCGTGAGCCGCGTGGTGACATCGAACCACGCCGATTTTCAGCCCGGCGACTGGGTGCTGGGCTACGGCGGCTGGCAGGATTATGAACTTTCCGACGGCAGCGGGCTGGTGAAATTAGGCGACAGTCCTGAACACCCTTCGTGGGCGCTGGGGATCCTCGGCATGCCCGGCTTTACCGCCTATATGGGGCTGCTGGATATTGGTCAGCCGAAAGCGGGCGAGACGCTGGTGGTCGCCGCCGCCACCGGGCCGGTTGGCGCAACGGTCGGACAGATCGCGAAGCTGAAAGGCTGCCGCACGGTGGGCATCGCCGGCGGCAGCGAGAAGTGCCGCTATGCGGTAGAAACTCTCGGCTTCGACGTCTGTGTCGATCACCGCGCGCCCGATTTCGCCGTCAAACTGCTTGAAGCCTGCCCGCAGGGGATCGATATCTACTATGAGAACGTCGGCGGGAAAGTGTTCGATGAAGTTCTGCCGCTGCTGAATACCTCGGCCCGCGTGCCGGTTTGCGGCCTGGTCAGCGGCTACAACGCCACCGCGCTGCCCGACGGCCCGGATCGCTTGCCGCTGCTGATGGCGACGATCCTCAAAAAACGCATCCGCATGCAGGGCTTTATTATCGGCCAGGATTACGGTCACCGGATTGCCGAGTTCCAGCAGGAGATGGGGCGCTGGGTGCAGGCAGGGAAAATCAAATACCGCGAGCAGGTCGTTGACGGCCTGGAGAACGCGCCGCAGGCGCTCATCGGTCTGCTGAAGGGTGAGAACTTCGGTAAGGTGGTGGTTCGCGTCTCTCCGGACGAGTAACCGCTTACCCGGCAGGCGTCGCGCCTGCCGGGTTTTATGATGATTTACGCGTAAAACGCCAGCCGCTCGGCCAGCAGGTCAACAAACGCCTGGCGATCGACATCGAGCATCACCGTAGCGTTCGGCTGCTTACCGGTCAGATTGTAAAAATCGACGACCGTCATCCCCTGAGTATATTTCCCCTGCGTTTCCACGCCGACCCAGCGTTCAACGGTGGTAAACATCTCCGGCTTCAGCAGCCAGGCAATGGTGCACGGGTCGTGCAGCGGCGCGCCGACAAAGCCCCATTTCTCATCCTTGTGGTACTCAAGAAAGAAGTCGAGCAGTTCGGCGACGATGGTGGATATCGGGTTGCCGATACGGCGGAAACGCTCGATATCCTCAACGTGGATTTGCGCTTTATGGGTGACGTCTAACCCGGCCATCACCACCGGAAGGCCGGACTGGAAAACGATCTCCGCGGCTTCCGGGTCGACGTAGATATTAAACTCGACCGCCGGCTGCCAGTTCCCCAGCACCATTGCGCCGCCCATAATCACAATACGCTCGATTTTGGCATGCAGTTCCGGATGGCTGTTGAGCAGCAGGGCGACGTTGGTTTGCGGGCCGGTGGCAACGATCGTGACCGGTTCGACGCTGTCGCGCAGGATGTTGGCCATCAGCTCGACGGCGGTGCAGCTTTGCGCGGCAAAGCCCGGCTCCGGCAGCGCCGGGCCGTCAAGACCGCTCTCGCCATGCACGTTGTCGGCGATAATCAGCTCCCGCATTAGCGGCTTAAGCGCGCCGCCGGCGACCGGGATATCCGGGCGTTTAAGCAGGGTGAGCATGCGCAGTACGTTACGCAGCGTTTTGTCCGGGGTCTGGTTTCCCGCGGAGGACGTCACGGCTTTTACATCGAGTTCGGGTGAGGCGAGGGCAAGAACGAGGGCAATCGCGTCATCATGACCCGGATCGCAATCGATAATGACTGGCAGTGCCATGGCAGCTCCTTGTTGGCGTTATTTTGTGACAAGGGTAACGCCGCAAAGCGCCATAGACGAGGCTCAACGCAGAATAGTGTGATGGCGTGCACGATTGAGCGCGACATAACGCGACGCTTGCCAACATAGCTGCTTGATCTGTGCGCAATCAGGAGGTAGCCATGCGGTGGCGCAAGAAGTCGCTTCCCGCGGAGGCCTATAATGATAAAACGACGCAACCATACAAATATTAATGGTTTGCTTTCCGCCAACGGATTCTTATTCTAAAGAAAACTCCAGGAGATAATCGCAATGAAAGATGTGGTAGATAAATGCAGTACCAAAGGCTGTGCCATCGACGTAGGCTCGATTATTGATAATGAGGACTGCGTCTGGCGGGTTGAGAAAAACTTCGCCAGCCGCGAAGAGGCCGAGTCCACCATCGCGGCGGTCCGCGAACGTGCCCTGGCCGCCGCGCCCGCCAGCGAGCCGCCGCAGGTCGATTATACCATCGCGCCCGCCGGTGATGAGGCAAAGCTTGAGGCTTCCATTGCCTTCTCCTGCCAGGCGGAAAAGATCATTTTCGAATTGTCGTTAAGAAACGTTATTTAACGTAGCGAGCGCCCACGGCTAACCCTCAACAGGATCCTGCGTGCGATTCCGTTGAGGTGCCGTGGTCAAGCGTTACTCAAACCGCCATGCCAGGTTTAGCCCGATACCGTAGTTACGGCCCGGCGCCGGTTCGTAGTAGCGGCCGTTGGATTCATTCACGATAACTGAGCCCGCGTAGCTGCGGTCGAACAGGTTATCTACCCGGCCAAACAGATCCATATCCATCTTGCCGTAGCTCCATTTATAGCCGGTCGTCAGGCCGACCACCGTCCAGGACGGCGCTTTGGCGGTGTTCTCATCGTTTGCCATAATATCGCTCATATAGCGAATATCGCTGCCCGCGTACCAGCCTTTCTCGGGCTGATAGCCGAAGGAGGCGTAGCCCATATTACGGGCGATCCCCGGAATACGATTGCCTTTACAGCTGGCATCGTCGCAGACGTTGGTACGATAGGTCGCATCCAGCCAGGTCCAGGCCGCTTTTAAACGCCAGCTCTCGCCGAACTGCTGATCCAGCCCCAGCTCCATCCCCTGACGGCGCGTTTTACCGGCGTTTTTATAGCTGGTGCGCCCGCCGCTGCTGGCGTCGACGACAATCTCATTATCGGTATCGGTCTGGAATAGCGCGGCGGTCAACAGGCCGTTGCCGATTCGCGCTTTGCTGCCAATTTCAACGGTTTCGTTGGTGGACGGCTGCAGGCCAAAGTTCAGCCCGCCCTGGTCGCCGGAGCGGTAGGAAAGCTCATTGATGGTCGGCGTTTCGAAACCGCGGCCGGCGGAGACGTAGACGTTCCAGGCATCGGTTACCGCGTATTTCAGCGAGCCCGCCGGCAGCCATTTATGATAGCTGGCCTCGCCGCTGTCATCGCCGTTACCCGGCGTAACGTAATAATCGTTGGAATCAAACCACACCGAACTGTAGCGCACGCCGGCGTCGAGAGAGAGTTTCTCGGTGAGCTGCCACTGGGTTTGCAAATAGGGGTCTACGTTCCACATCAAATTGCGTTCATTGCGGCGCAGGTCGCCCTTTTCACCGTACTGCGGCGCGCCGTTGCTCATGACAAAGTTTTCATAACCCTTACGGCGCTCGGTCATGGTTTCATAATCAAGTCCGGTGGTAAAGGTGACCGGCACCAGCAGCTCGCCGCGATGGGTCCAGCGGGTATCAATCCCCTGATAGTGGCGCGTCAGGTCGATCACGCCGCCAGCATGGGTGGGTTTGAGCTGCGGAGCGCGAGGAATCGACTGATATTGCGTGGTTTCACGCTCGCCGGCGTACATCATCACGCTCAGATCGTCCTGCTCGCTCAGCTGGCGCTCGTAGCGCAAACCGGCCTGGGTCTGTTTAATGGTTTTGCGGGTATTGTACTGATCGCCTCTTGGCGACTGGCGCGGGTTATTTTGCCATTCGTCATAGCTCAGGCCGCCCGCGTCATTAGCTTTAATATCCACGCTGTTAAACAGCAGGGTCAGTTTGCTGTCGTCATTAATGCGCACGCCGAGCTTCGCGTTGGCGAGGTTCTTACGCGCGCCGCTATGGTCGCGGGAGCCGTGAGTGGTGAAGCGGTTGGTGGAAACCACATAGTCGACATCGCCCGCATGGCTGCCGTCGCCGACCGCGCCGGTCGCTTTCATACCGTAATGCCAGGTACCGAAGCTGCCGTAGTAGCTGCTGGCTTCGATAGTGGGCGGCTGGCTGCCGGTCTGGGTGGTGGCGTTAATCACCCCGCCGGAGGAGTTGCCGTACAGGGCGGAAAAAGGCCCGCGCAGTACTTCGAGCGAATCGAGGCTGCCAATATCAATATTCGAGGTTTGTCCCTGGCCATCAGGCATGGTGGCCGGAATGCCGTCGACGTAAATTCGCAGCCCACGCACGCCGTAGGTGGAGCGGGAGCCGAAGCCACGAATCGAAAGCTGCAGATCCTGCGCATAGTTCTGACGGTTTTGCACCTGTAGCCCCGGTACCGCGCCCAGCGACTCGGAAAGGTTGACCCGCGGCGCGGCCTGGCGCATCTCGTCGCCGTTAACCACGCTTACGGCGGCGGGAGTATCGAGTTCAGAAACCGCCGACGGTGCGGCGGTAACCACCATGGTCTGTTCAGCGGCGTGGGCGGTTGGCGCTGAAGAAATAAGCGGCAGAAGCAGTGCGGGGAGCGCGGCGGCGCGCACGGAAAGGATTTTCATCAAAGTTACTCGCAAAACGAACCAAACGGAACATATGTATATATGTTAACTCTTTTGTAAATTTTTTGAAAAGACTTAACAGGATTTGAGTTAACAAATAGCAAGAATTGCGTGATGCCGGGTGGACAAAACGCAATTAACTCTCCACATTGCGATAAATAATGATTACTATTCGCATTACAAAGAGTAGCGCAAAGCCATGATTTTGCGCCACGGAAGCACTGTCGAGCAGGCACATATTCGTTTTATCAAAGGGAGTCGTCATGTCATTACGTCATCTGTCCGCGCCGCGTCTGCGCCGTTCACTGTTGTTAACTTCATTACTGCTGGCGGGGAGCTTCAGCGCCCACGCGGCGGAAGAAATGCTGCGCAAAGCCGTTGGCAAGGGCGCGTACGAAATGGCCTATAGCCAGCAGGAGAATGCGCTGTGGGTGGCGACTTCGCAAAGCCGTTCGCTGGATAAGGGCGGTATTGTTTACCGCCTCGATCCGACGACGCTGGAAGTGACGCAGATTATTCATAACGATCTAAAACCGTTCGGCGCAACGATCAACAACGCTACCCAGACCCTGTGGTTTGGCAATACCACCGACAGCAGCGTAACGGCAATTGATGCCAAAACCGGGAAGGTGAAAGGGCGTCTGGTGCTCGATCCCCGTCAGCGCAGCGAAACCGTGCGCCCGCTGGCCCCGCGCGAACTGGCGGTTAACGAGAAAACCAATACTGTCTACATCACCGGTCTGGGTAAAGAGAGCGTGATCTGGGTGGTGGACGGCGACAAGCTGACGCTGAAAGACACTATTGCCAATACCGGCGCGATGGCGACGGGCCTGGCGGTGGACGCGGAAGCGAACCGTATCTACACCACTAACGCCGACGGCGAACTGGTGACCATCGACAGCGCCAGCAATAAAATCCTGACGCGTAAGAAACTGCAGGATGACGGCAAAGAGCACTTCTACCTCAACCTGAGCCTCGATACCGCCGGTCACCGGGCCTTTATCACCGACGGCAAACAGCCGGAAGTGCTGGTGGTCGATATTCGCGATGGTAAAGTGCTGGAGAAAATCGCCGCGCCGGAATCCCTGGCCGTGCTGTTTAACCCGACCCGCAATGAAGCCTACGTAACTCACCGTAAAGCCGGCGAAGTGAGCGTGATCGATGGTAAGACCTACAAAGTGGTCAAGACCTTCAAAACCCCGACTCACCCGAACAGCCTGACCTTATCCGCCGATGGCAAAACGCTGTATGTCAGCGTGAAGCAGGAATCGACACGCCAGAAAGAGGCCACCCAGCCGGATGACGTTATCCGCATCGCGCTGTGATCCTGACGGGAGGGGGTAACCCCTCCTGAAAGTCTGTCTGCCGGGCGGCGGCTGACGCCTTCAGCGATATCACCCTCTGTTACAAACACTTATTAGCCTGATAAATACAATGGCTATAAACTGACGTCTTTCCTGCGCAAGCGGGACGGTGGCATTAATCCTGGAGAAAAGATGAAAAAATCATTTATGGTCGTTTGCGCCGGCGCGATGCTGGCCCTTCTGGCAGGCTGTAGCTCAAACTATGTGATGACGACGAAAAGCGGGCAGACTATCGTGACGCAGGGCAAGCCGCAGCTGGATAAAGATACCGGCATGACCAGCTATACCGATGAGTCAGGCAATAAGCGCCAGATTAACAGCAGCGACGTCGCTCAGCTGGTGGAAGATAATTAAGTTGTGCCGTTGCGGTTTGCCCGGTGGGGCAAACCGCAAAAGGAACGAGTTACGGTTTTTCAATATTCGGCGCGGTGCTGTGAATATCATGTACGCGCTTACGTACGCCAAACCAGCCGGCGACCAGCAGCACGGCGATCAGCGGAATCGAACCGATGGTATAGGTCCCATTCGGATAATCGAAAGCCATTAATACCAGCACGCTCAGCAGGAACAGCAGGGTCAGCCAGGAGGTAAAAGGCGCTCCCGGCATCTTGAAGCTGACGTCCGCCGCTTTCCCTTCCTTAATCGCCTTGCGCAGGCGCATCTGGCACACCACAATAAAGCCCCACGAAGCGATAATCCCCAGCGACGCGACGTTGAGGACAATCTCAAACACCTGTGAAGGCACCAGATAGTTGAGGAACACCCCAACGACGTAGACGCCAAGCGTCGCCAGAATCCCGGCGTAAGGCACGTGATGACGGCTCATTTTCGACATAAACTTCGGCGCGGAACCGCCCATCGACATGGAGCGCAGAATACGCCCGGTGCAGTAGAGACCGGAGTTGAGGCTGGAGAGCGCGGCGGTTAACACCACAATATTCATCACGCTGCCGATATACGGCACGCCCAGCTTCGAGAAGAAGGTAACGAACGGGCTCTGCCCGGCCTGATAGGCATTCCACGGCAGCAGCAGAACCAGCAGCAGCACCGAACCCACATAGAACAGACCGATACGCCAGATAACGCTGTTAATCGCGCGCGGCACCATGGTCTGCGGGTCTTTACATTCGCCAGCGGCGGTGCCCACCAGTTCGATAGAGGCGAAGGCGAACACCACCCCCTGAACCAGCACCAGCGCCGGCAGCAGGCCGTGCGGGAACAGGCCGCCGTTATCGGTAATCAGGTGGAAGCCGGTGGCATTGCCATCAAGCGGCTTGCCGCTGCCGAGAAAAATGGTTCCGACCACCAGAAATGCCACGATCGCCAGCACTTTCACCAGCGCGAACCAGAACTCCATCTCGGCGAACCATTTCACGCCGATCATGTTCATGGTGCCGACAATCGCCAGCGCGCCGAGGGCGAATACCCACTGCGGGACGTCGCCGAACGCGCCCCAGTAGTGCATATACAGCGCGACGGCGGTGATATCGACGATCCCGGTCATCGCCCAGTTGACAAAGTACATCCAGCCCGCCACGTAAGCCGCTTTTTCACCGAGGAACTCGCGGGCGTAGGAGACGAAGCTGCCGCTCGAAGGGCGATGAAGCACCAGCTCGCCCAGCGCGCGTAGGATAAAAAACGAAAAGAGGCCGCAGACCAGATAAACCAGCGCCAGAGCCGGCCCGGCCATCTGCAGGCGCGCGCCCGCGCCGAGAAACAAGCCGGTACCGATGGCGCCGCCGATGGCAATCATCTGTACCTGACGGTTGCCCATCGCCTTGTGGTAGCCGGACTCCTGCGAATTCAGCCAGTGGCGTTTGGCAGCGTGCTGCTCCGCCACGCTAGAGTGTTTTGTATTCATTGATGTCGCTATTTTCCTGTCAATGTCCATGAGTGGTTCGTGCTGCTGGCTCTCTCATCATTCTGAGGAATGAGATAAGCGAGCATGGCGGAGAATCCTACACGTATCGGAAAATGGACGCACGTAAAAGATTTGCGGACCGCACTTGCTTAAATATCAATGAGATCGCCGCGTTTTGTGGGGGGGGTAATCACCTGGAAATTTCGCTGATCGATTTTGCCCAACGTGCGCTATTATTTTCAGCCCGCGTTTTGCCCGAGAGACCACGATGAAAATCAACGTAGTAGGGACCAGCGGCGTCGGCAAATCTACCCTCGCGCGTCGGCTGGCTCAGGAACTGTCGCTGCCTTATATCGAAATGGATGTGCTCTACTGGCTGCCCGAATGGCAAGGGACGCCGGACGATGAGTTTTACGCCAAACTTGCCGCCGCGCTCGCCGCGCCCGGCTGGGTGCTGGACGGTAACTATAACCGCAGCCGCCCGCTAAAATGGCGCGACGTGGATCTGGTGGTGTGGGTGGACTACAGCTTCTGGCGCACGTTGCGCCAGGCGGTCTGGCGCGCGGCTTCACGCGCCAGCCGACGCCAGGAACTGTGGCCTGGCACCGGTAACTGTGAAACCTTCCGCCGCTCCTTCTTTAGCCGGGACTCCATTATTCTCTGGACGCTAAAAACCTGGCGCAATAATCGCCGCCGCTATCTGGCGGATATGCAGGATCCGCAGTATCGACATATTCGCTTTGTGCGCTTACGCAACCAGCAGCAGACCGAGGCGCTGGTGCGCGAGCTTCGGCAGAATCTCCGATAATCCCCCGGCTCGCGCTGCGCTTAGCCGGGCTACAGGGCCGCAGATTGCCGGGAACTCGTAGCCCGGGTAAGGCGTTTACGCCGCAACCCGGGGAATGTGTCGTGACGCAGCATCGCCTCCGGGGCAGTTACCTCACCGCATATCTAATTTCCGGCAGAGCAAATGTAAATAAATTGTTTCTCACTGACTGCGGCCGCTTCTAATAATGCAGACATGTTAATTCACATGAGCCTGCGAAATGTCTTATCGAATCAGTATCCTGGATAAAAGCCCGCTGGCGGCCGGAGAAACGGCCGCCCAGGCGCTGGCGCGTACATTAACGCTGGCGCAACAGGCGGAAGCCTGGGGATATCACCGTTTCTGGATAGCCGAACACCACAATACCGAGCAGCTTGCCAGCCCGTCGCCGGAACTGGCGATCGCCTGGATCCTCGGCCAGACCCGCCGGATTCGCGTCGGTTCCGGCGGCGTCATGCTCCAGCACTACAGCCCGTACAAAGTGGCGGAAAACTTCAATATGCTGGCCTCCCTCGCGCCGGGCCGCGTGGATCTGGGCGTGGGCAAAGCTCCAGGTGGCCTGCCGCTCTCTACCCGCGCGCTGCAGCAGGGGCTTAATCCCCAGCAAAAAGGGAGTTTTGCCGACCAGCTGGCGCAGCTCGATAACTGGCTGTCGCTGACCGAAACCGACGGGGAAGAGAGCGTCCGCGCAACCCCGATTCCGCCGCGTCGCGCAGACGGCTTTCTCCTCGGCGCCAGCCTGGAAAGCGCGCAGCTGGCGGCGCAGTTGGACTGGAACTTTGTCTTCGCCGCTCATCTCAACGGTGATAAGCATCTGCTGCGCGAGGTGCTCACCCGCTGGCGCGAACTGAGCCGTCGCGACGCGATTATTGCCGTCCAGGCCGTGGTGGCCGACGATTCTGCCACCGCAGCCGATCTGGCAAACGCCGTGGAAGTCTGGGGCGTTGAGCTGGAAAACGGCCAGCGGGTGACCGTCGGCAGCGAAGCGCAGGCGGCCGCCTTTGCCCGCCAGGCGGGTAGCAGGCCGACGCGCATCGCCCGTCGGGAATCGGCGGTGCTGTTCGGCACCCCGGAACAGGTGAAAGCGCAGCTGGATGCTCTGCAGTCGGCGTGGAACATCGACGAATTTATTATCGACACGCCCATCAGCGACGGCGCGGCGCGTCTGAACTCCCTGCGTCTGTTGGCCCAGGCGCATCTGAGCGCGGAGGTCCAACCATGAGTCTTGCCGAACAGTTAATACGCTGGCGGCGCGAACTGCACCAGTACCCGGAACTTTCGCTGCAGGAGGTTGATACCACCGCGCGTATTCGCGACTGGCTGCAGAGCGGCGGCATCAGCCTGCTGCCTTATGAACTGAAAACCGGCGCGGTGGCCGAAGTGGGCAGCGGCGATAAGGTGATAGCCCTGCGCGCCGATATCGACGCGCTACCTATCGAAGAGGCGGCCAGCGTGCCGTTTCGTTCGCTGAATGCCGGCGTGATGCACGCCTGCGGGCATGATATTCATACCAGCGTGATCCTTGGCGCGGCCTTACTGCTGAAACAACGCGAAGCGCAGCTGGCGGGACGCGTCCGCATTCTGTTCCAGCCGGCGGAAGAGAGCTTCGGCGGCGCGAAAACCCTGATTCGCGCCGGGGTACTGGAGGGGGTTTCCGCCATTTTCGGTATGCATAATGAACCGGGCCTGCCTGTAGGCGAGTTCGCCACCCGCGGCGGCGCGTTTTACGCCAACGTCGATCGCTTTGTCTTCAAAGTGACCGGTAAAGGCGCGCATGCCGCCCGGCCTCATGAAGGGAAGGACTCCATTCTGCTGGCTAGCCAACTGGTGACCCTGCTGCAAAGCGTCGCCAGCCGCGAAGTGAATACCCTCGATTCCGTGGTGCTTAGCGTGACGCGGATTCAGGGCGGCAATACGTGGAATGTCCTGCCGGAAAGCGTCGAGCTGGAAGGTACGCTGCGCACCCATAGCAGCGAAGTCCAGCAGCGGGTGAAGGCGCGGGTGAGCGAGATTGCCGCCGGCTTCGCCAGCGCCTTCGGCGCGCAGATCGATGTCTTCTGGTACGCCGGGCCGACCGCGCTGGTCAATGATGAGCGCTGGGCGGCATTCGCCAGCGACGTGGCCGATAAGTCCGGCTACCGCACGCATCATGCGGACCTCCATCTCGGCGGCGAAGATTTTGCCGTTTATCTCCAGCATATACCCGGCGCCTTCGTCAGCATCGGCAGCGCCAGCGAATTTGGTCTTCACCATCCGGCGTTTAACCCGGATGAGCGGTTGATCGCGCCAGCGGCGCACTACTTTGCCGATCTGGCAGAGCAGGCATTAAAAGAACTTTAATTATTCAGGGTCATAGACTAAGGATTAACGATGTCTGAACAACGGCAGCTGCGTATTGGCACTATATTACATGGCGCATCGGGAAATATGTCGGCATGGCGCCATCCGGTCGCGCTGGCCGACGCCAGTATTAACTTTGAGTTCGTTAAGCAGACGGCGCTAAAAGCGGAAGAGGGCAAGCTCGATTTTATTTTTGTCGCCGACGGCTTATATATTAATGAAAAATCGATCCCGCATTTTTTAAATCGTTTTGAACCGCTGACGGTATTATCCACCCTGGCGGCGGTAACCACGCGTTTAGGCCTGGTTGGTACCCTGTCGACCTCCTACAGCGAACCCTTTACCACCGCCCGCCAGTTCGCCAGCCTCGATCATCTGAGCGGCGGGCGCGCGGGCTGGAACGTGGTCACCTCGCCGCTGGAGGGCTCGGCGAAAAACTTCTCCCGCGCCCAGCATCCCGATCATGCTCTGCGCTACCGCATTGCCGATGAATATCTGCGGGTTGTCAAAGGCCTGTGGGACTCCTGGGAGCAGGATGCGTTTATTCGGAATAAAGAGAGCGGCCAGTTCTTTGATAAAAATAAGCTGCACACGCTTAATCATCACGGCGATTTCTTTAAAGTAGCCGGTCCGCTAAATATTGCCCGCACGCCGCAGGGGCGACCGATTATCTTTCAGGCGGGCGCATCCGATGACGGCAAAAAATTAGCCGCCAGCCACGCCGACGCTATTTTTACCCATCAGGAATCGCTGGCGGAGGCGCAGGCCTTTTATCGCGACGTCAAAAGCCAGCTCGAAGCGCACGGCCGCCGGGAGAGCGAACTACACATATTCCAGGGCGTCAGCGTCATCGTTGGCGATAGCGCCGACGATGTGGAGCAGCAATACCAGACCACCGCCGCGCTGGTATCGATTGAGGACGCGCTGAATTACCTCGGCCGCTATTTTGAGCATCACGATTTCTCCCAATATCCGCTGGACGAGGCGTTTCCGGATATCGGCGACCTCGGGCAGAACAGCTTTCGCAGCACCACCGACGAGATAAAACGCAACGCCCGCGAACGCGGCCTGACCTTGCGCCAGGTGGCGCTGGAGGCAGCCAGCCCGCGACCGCGTTTTGCCGGAACCGCCGCAGAGGTGGCAGATGGGCTACAGCAGTGGTTTGAACAGCGCGCGGCGGACGGTTTTATTATCCAGGGCGGCACGCCGGACACCTTCCCGCGCTTTGTGGATCAGGTCGTACCCATTCTTCAGCAGCGCGGATTATTCCGCCGGGAATATCCCGGCGCCACGCTGCGCGAAAGCTTAGGGCTGGCAGAGCCCGTTAATCAATTCCAAAAACAATAATAGAGAACACCCGCTATGCAGAAAACGCAGAAAAAATCGCTACTCCTGGCGCTTGCGCTGGCCGTTAGCGCCTCATCCTGGGCGCAGAACGTCACGATCAACGGCACCGGCGTGAGCCTCGAAGCTAACAAAACGCCGATTCATACGGCGAAAAACCCGCAAGCTATCGCGCAGTTGCCAAAAGATCTTCACCTGGCGGTGCCGGGCAAACTGACCGTCGCGGTCGCCGCGCTGAACTCGCCGCCGCTGACCGTGTTTTCTGACGATAACAAAACCCTGCTCGGCAGCGAAGTGGATATCGCCCGCCTGGTGGCCGACAGCCTTGGGCTTGAGCTGAACGTGGTACCGACATCATGGGAAGACTGGCCGCTCGGCGTCGCCTCCGGCAAATATGATGCGGCGGTCAGCAATATCACCGTAACCAAAGAGCGCAAAGAGAAGTTTGACTTCGCCACCTACCGCAAAGATTCACTGGGTTTCTACGTCAAGAGCGGCAGCCCGCTGAGCAAAATTGAAAAAGCCGAAGATATCGCCGGGCTGCGGATAATCGTCGGCTCCGGTACCAATCAGGAAGCGATCCTGCTGGCGTGGAACGCCGAGAACCTTAAGAAGGGGCTGAAGCCGTTTACCCCGGTTTATACCAAAGATGACGCCGCCCAAACCCTGGCGCTGCAGTCCGGGCGCCCGACGCCTTCTTCGGCCCCAACGTGATCGGCGCGTGGAAAGCGGCGCTGACCGGCAAAACCAAGCTGGTGGGCAGCGTTGACGGCGGCTGGCCGAAGGCGGCGCATATCGCCGTGACGGTGAAAAAAGGCAGCGGTCTGGTTGAACCGGTACAGACGGCGCTGAACGGCGCTATCCGCAGCGGCGATTACGCGAAGGTACTGAACCGCTGGGGCGAAGGCGTGGAGAGCATCCCGCAATCGGAAATCAACCCGGCCGGACTCGGCGACTAACAGGAGGCATGATGAGCGATATTTTCCGCGATGTCTCTCCGGAAACCCCGGAGCTGCAGCCGATTATTGAGGGCCTGTTCGGTGAGTACGCCGCGCGCTACGGCGACTACTTCTCCCGCGATGCCGAAATCGAGCTGACTGAATGGTATCTGGCGCCGCAGGGGCTGTTTATCGTGCTGGAGCGCGAGGGCGAAATTATCGCCACCGGCGCGTACAAACCGAAAGACGCCCATACGGCGGAAATCAAACGTATCTGGACCCATCGCCGTCTGCGCCAGCAGGGGCTGGCGGCGAAAGTGGTGCAGGAGCTGGAGCGTCGGGCGCTGCTTGCCGGCTACAGCCATATCTATCTGACCACCGGTTTTCGGCAGCCGGAAGCGGTGCGGCTCTACCTGAGCCAGGGCTACGAGGCGCAGTTTGACCTCAGCCGCGATCCGGAAGAGTACAGTCTGCCGCCGTTTGATGGCCGACTGCGCTTCACCAAAGCGCTGGCGGTCAGCGCGCTAAGCCAGAGCGCTTAAGGAGCCCCTATGCATACCCCGGAAACGATTAAGGTTGTCCCCGCGCGCTATCCGCTGCGGGCGGTAGGCGCGGCGCTGGCGCTGCTGGCGCTGGCGGTGGTGATTCAATCCGTCGCCTTTAACCCGCGCTGGGAGTGGGGCGTTTTTGCCCGCTGGTTCTTTGACCCGGTGATCCTCGAGGGCCTCGGGCAGACGCTGCTGCTGACCCTGCTGGCGACGGCGCTGAGCGTTATTCTCGGCGGCCTGCTGGCGCTGGCCCGCCTCTCCAGCTCATGGCTGCTGAGCAGCCTGGCCTGGGGCTATATCTGGCTGTTCCGCTCGCTGCCGCTGATCGTGGTGCTGATTATTCTCTACAACTTCTCTTATCTCTACGACAGGTTATCGATCGGTATCCCGTTCACCGGCATTAGCTGGGCCAGCTTTGAGACCATCAACGTGCTGGGACAGTTTTCCACTGCCGTTGTCGGGCTGACCCTCGTGCAAAGCGCCTACACCGCCGAAATTATCCGCGGCGGCTTCCTTGGCGTCGATCACGGTCAGTATGAAGCGGCGGCGGCGCTGGGGCTTCCGGCCAGCCGTCGCACGCTGCGCATTATCCTGCCGCAGGCGCTGCGCACCATTTTACCGGCGGGCTTTAACGAAATTATCAGCCTCGCCAAGGGGACGGCGATGGTTTACGTGCTGGCGATGCCGGAGCTGTTTTACACCATCCAGATGATCTACAACCGCACCCAGGAAGTCATTCCGCTGCTGATGGTCGGCGCCGCCTGGTATCTGGTGATCACCAGCGTGCTGTCGCTGATTCAGTATCTGGTCGAGCGCGGCCTGGCCCGCAGCGAACGCCGCTCAGCGGTCAATACCGCCCGCAGCAGCCGTCGCGCTGAACCCGTTCGCCGCCCACAACCGCAGGAGCCTGTCCATGTCCAACTCTCGTAACGGTCATATTTCCATTACCGGCGTCAGCAAATACTTTGGCCGCCATAAAGCGCTGGATGACGTGTCGCTGGAAATCGAACCCGGCACGGTAACGGTGATCCTCGGGCCGTCCGGCTCGGGAAAATCGACGCTGCTGCGGGCGATTAACCACCTGGAGCGCGTCGATGAAGGCTTTATCCAGATCGATGGCGACTATATCGGCTATCGCCGCAAAGGCGACAAGCTGTACGAACTGAAAGAGAAAGAGATCCTCCGCCAGCGGGTCAACGTCGGCTACGTATTTCAGAACTTCAATCTGTTCCCGCATCTGACGGTGCTGGAAAACCTGATTGAGGCGCCCATCGCCCACAAACAGGCGACCCGCAAAGAGGCTATCGCGCGGGCGTATGACCTGCTGGACGTGGTCGGACTGCGCAACAAAGCCGATGCCTGGTCGCGACACCTGTCCGGCGGGCAGCAGCAGCGCATCGCCATTGCCCGGGCGCTGGCGCTGAACCCGCGGGTGATTTTGTTTGATGAACCGACCTCCGCGCTTGACCCTGAGCTGGTGGGGGAAGTGCTGGATGTGATTAAAAAGCTGGCGCGCTCCGGCACTACCCTGGTGGTGGTGACCCATGAAATCGGCTTTGCGAAAGAGGTGGCGGATCGGGTGGTGTTTATGGTCGACGGCAAAATTGTCGAGCAGGGCGGCAGCGACGCCGTGCTGAACCACCCGCAGCACCCGCGGACGCGGCAGTTCTTATCGAGGGTATTAGCGGCATGAGAAACGGACTTTTAGCCCTGACGTTATTATCTTTATCCGCGGCATCGCAGGCGGCTATCGACCTGCGCGCCAACGAGCAGCCGCTGCCGGTGACCCGCGATGAGCAGGCGATCGCGAAGATCCCGGCAAATTACGCCTTCGTCGAGCCGGGCACCTTAACGGTGGCGATTTCGGCGCTCAACTCGCCGCCGCTGGCGCTGTTGGCCAGCGATAACCGCACGCGTATCGGCAGCGACCCGGATATCGCCAGGCTGCTGGCCGGCAGCCTCGGGCTAAAGCTGAAGCTGGTGCCCACCGCCTGGGAGGACTGGCCGCTGGGGATGACTTCCGGTCGCTACGACGTGGCGCTGGTCAATATTGCGGTGACCGAGCAGCGGAAAGAGAAGTTTGATTTTGCGACCTATCGCGTCGATTCGCTGGCCTTTTCCGTGAAATCGACCAGCGATATCGCCAGCGTCAGCGGACCGGCGGATCTCGCGGGCAAAAAGGTGATCGTCGGGTCCGGGACCAATCAGGAGCGGATTTTGCTCGGCTGGAACGCCGAAAATGAAGCCGCCGGGCGTCAACCGGCGCTGCCGATCTACCTGACCGATGACGCTTCGGGCAATCTCTATATTCAGTCCGGGCGCGCGGATGTGTTCTTTGGGCCGCAGTCGGTGGCGGCCTATAAAGCGGCGCTCAGCGGCAAAACCAAAGTCGTCGGCCTGGGGCCGAAAAAAGCGTACGTTGCCACGACGACCAAAAAGGGCAACGGCCTGGTGGTGGCGCTGCAGGCGGCGCTAAATGGCGCGATTGCTCGCGGGGAATACCAGAAGGTGCTGGCGCGCTGGGGCGAGCAGGGCGAAGAGGTGACGCAATCGACGGTGAATCCGCCGGGGATAACCTATTAAAAAACCGCTGTTTCGCAGGAGTGTGATGCGAAACAGCGGGGGCGAATCCTCGCCAGGGTGTTAAATCAGGCGGCGCGCGGGGTCAGCGTCAAACGATCCAGCGGCCCGACGATAAACAGATAGGAGAACAACCCCAGTACGCCCATGGAGCCGACGTACAGGATGGCGTAATCAAACGAGTGGGTGTTGGCGATGATCACGCCGATGACCAGCGGCGTGATGATGCTCGCCAGGTTGCCGCACATGTTGAACACGCCGCCGGCAATACCGAGCATCTCCTTCGGCGAGGTGTCGCTCAGCACGCACCAGCCGAGGTTACCGAACCCTTTAGCAAAGAAGGCCACGCTCATGGCGGCGATCACCACCACTTCCGAGGTGGTGTAGTTGGCGACAACAATCACGCAGGAGAGCAGCATGCCGCAGATCACCGGCAGCTTGCGGGCGGTCGTCAGGCTGTAGCCGCGTTTCAACAGCCAGTCCGAGAATACGCCGCCCAGCAGGCCGCCGATAAATCCGGCAATGGCTGGGATACTGGCGACAAAGCCGACTTTCAGGATCGACATACCTTTGGCCTGATAGAGATAGGTGGGAAACCACGTCAGGAAGAACCAGGTAATGGACGTTACGCAGAACTGGCCAATATATACCCCGATCATCATACGATTGACGCAGACGCTTTTGATTTGCGCGAGGGTTAATTTCTGCTGCGTTTTTTTCGTGCCTAACTCCGGCTCGCCGCCGCCTTCACGAATATAGTCTAGCTCCTGCTGGTTAATTTTTGGATGATGAGAGGGATCTCTTACTTTTACCAGCCAGAATATCCCCAGCACCACGCCGATAGCGCCAATATAATAAAATACGTAGTGCCAGCTTAAATTATGCAGAATAATGGTCATCAGCGGCGTAATAATCCCCAAAGAGATATACTGCGCGGCCTGATAGACCGAGGTGACGAATCCGCGCTCTTTATTGGGAAACCATTGCACGCTCAGACGGCTGTTGGCGGGGAAGGCTGGGGCTTCAATCGCCCCCATCATCAGGCGCAGAATAACCAGCGCTACCAGCGGGCTGGCGAACATATAGATGGTGCCCTGGAACATGGTGACGATCGACCAGCCAATTAGCGCGCAGCCGTAGACCAGCCGCGAACCATATTTATCCAACAGCCAGCCGCCGGGTATTTGCATAATGACGTAGGAGATACCAAAAACGGAAAAGGCCAGCCCCATCGCCTCGGGATCAAAACCTAACTCTTTGCTCATAATAGGCGCGACGACGGACAGCGTTGCCCGGTCGGCATAATTAAATACGGTAGCCAGAAATAAAAACAGTAATATACCGTAACGCACGTTGCTGCGTTTTAATTGCTGTTGCATTTTAATCAACTCCTTTGCAGGGTTGTGTATTGTGGGTACAGGCAATAAGAGGTATTTCCCCGGAAGGGCTACGGGTTTTCAGTCGCCTGCGGACCGGTAGCCCGAACAAATGCGCAGCATCGCCTCCGGGAAAACGCTGTATTCTCCCGGGGGCGGCGCTTAATACGCCTTGGCCGGGCGACTGGGCCTGTAGCCCGGATAAGGCGTTTACGCCGCCATCCGGGGAATTCTGTTAAGGACGTTTACCAAACTCGCAGCTTTGCTGGGTCCAGCGGCGGGCCTGTTCGCTCAGGGTGAAGCCCAGACCGTGGCGTTCGGAAACCCACATCCGCCCGTCGCGCAGCTCCAGCTGTTCGTTAAACAACGGGTTCAGCCACTCGAAATGCTCCAGCCACGGCTCGAGCGGGTAGGCGGCGGCGAGATGCAGGTGCACCTCCATCGCAAAGTGCGGGGCCAGCTTGCGACCGTGCTTCGCCGCCAGATCCATAATTTTCAGGAACGGGGAGATCCCGCCGACGCGCGGGGCGTCCGGCTGGACAAAGTCGCTGGCGTTGCCGAGGATCAGCTGCTCGTGTTCGCGGAAGCTGGTCAGCATCTCGCCGGTGGCAATCGGTGTATCCAGCGCGGCGGCGAGCTGCGCGTGGCCTTCAACGTCGTAAGCGTCAAGGGGTTCTTCAATCCAGATCAGGTTGAACGGCTCCATTTTGCGCCCCATGCGGATAGCGGTTTCGCGATCCCACTGCTGATTGGCGTCGACCATTAACGGGAAGTCATCGCCCAGCACCTCGCGCACCGCCGTCAGACGACGAATATCCTCAGCGGTATTCGGCTGACCGACTTTCAGCTTAATCCCGCCAATGCCGTTTTCGCGGGAGATAGCCACGTTTTTCAATACCTGATCCAGCGGGGTATGCAGGAAGCCGCCGGAGGTGTTGTAGCACTGGACGGAATCACGATGCGAGCCGAGTAGCTTCGCCAGCGGGAGTCCGGCGCGTTTGGCTTTCATATCCCACAGCGCAATATCGAGAGGGGAGATGGCCTGTACGGCCATGCCGCTACGACCTACGGAAGCCCCGGCCCACAGCAGTTTGGTGTAGATCTTGTCGATATCGTTCGGGTCTTCGCCGAGCAGATTATCGGCGATCTCTTTGGCGTGGGCGTAAATGCCCTGGCCGCCCGCGCGCTTGGAATAGCTAAAGCCGACGCCTTCAAAACCGTCCCGGGAGCGGATTTCGGCGATGATAATCGCCACTTCGGTCAGCGGCTTTTGTCGACCGGTCAGAACTTTTGCATCGCTGACGGGGGTCGCCAGCGGCAGAAAAGCCAGCGACAGTTTGACGTGTTCAATACGGTCACCGGTCTCAGCGGCGGTTTTGACGCCGGAAGCTTTGGCGTAGGTCACGGACTCGGAATTAGCACTCGAGGTCATAGTCAGTTCCTTTTTAGTGATAAAATGTTTGCGCTAACATTTTTAATCCTGGAATTGTCTTTACGCTACGACAGTGATTTTAATTTGTACAAACGATCACAATTAGCGGTTATAACGAGTGAAATTATGCAGCGCAGGTCACGATCCAAAAAGGTTTGTGAAAAGTTACAAAGCATAATGATAGCGATAACATTTTGTTTTTCAGGTCGTTGATTCTCTTAGAGATGTCCCGGAGGGCGCTGGCAATTGCGCGGGCCATCATCAATAATGCCCACAGGAAACGACTCAACACAGGGGCTTAGTCGTGAAAAGCAGAAAACCGACGCGCGCGCCGACGCTGGATGACGTTGCCCGCAGCGCCGGGTTGTCATCGATGACGGTTAGTCGGGCGCTGAATACGCCGCAGCTGGTACGGCCAAAAACGGTCGAGAAAGTGATGCAGGCGGTGCAGGCGACGGGCTACATCCCCAACGCGCTGGCCGGCGGCCTGGCCTCCAGGCGCAGCAAGCTGGTGGCCGTGGTGGTGCCGCAAATTAACAACAATATGTTTGTCGATACCATCCAGGCGCTGAGCGATACCCTGGCGGCGCGCGGCTACCATATGCTGCTGTGCGTGGCGGGCTACAGCCGACAGACCGAAGCCGAGCTGGTCGCAACCTTACTCTCCCGGCGTCCGGATGGCGTCGTGTTGACCGGCATTCAGCACGCCCCGGCGTTGAAGAAGACGATTCTCAACGCCGCTACGCCGGTGGTGGAGATCTGGGATCTCACCCCGACGCCGCTGGATATGCTGGTCGGTTTTTCGCATGAAAAAGTCGGTGAAACCATTGGCGAGTATCTGCTGGAAAAAGGCTACCGCCGACCGGGTCTGCTGTGGGCCGGCGACGCGCGCGCGACGTTGCGAAAGCAGGGGCTCTGCGCACGGCTGGCCAAAAATGGCATTGACGATGCGCCGCAGGTCGAAGTGCCGCTTCCGGCATCACTGGCGCTGGGGCGTCGCGGCCTGGCCGAGCTGCTCGCTGGCGGCGAATTTGACGTTATCGTCTGCAGCTCCGATACCCTTGCCCAGGGGGCGATTATGGAAGCCGAAAGCCGGGGTCTGCGCGTGCCGCAGGATCTGGCGGTGATCGGTTTTGGCGATCTGGACTTCGCCGCCAGCAACCGTCCGGCGATCACCACCGTCAGCGTCGACCGTCACGCCATCGGCGAGCAGGCGGCCACGCTGCTCGCCGACCGCATCGAAGGCGGCGGTGAAGGGGACGTGATTATTGATATCGGCTTTCACCTGGTGGCGCGGGAGTCGGCGTAGGGCGTTCTATAGCGGCATCGCGCGATCGAATCTATACTGCAACATGGCTAAACCTGCCGCCGCCGCGCTCCTGTGCGGCGAATTCACGAGGGCGCAGAACATGATCACCGTCTATGGCGTACCCGGCTGGGGGTCGACAATTAGCGAACTGATGCTGACGCTGGCCGATATCCCGTACTATTTTGTCAACGTTGAGGGCTTTGACCAGCCGGGCCCGCAGCGCGACCGCCTCAAACAGATAAACCCGCTGTGTCAGGTGCCGACCCTGACGCTTGCAGACGGCAGCGTGATGACCGAAACCGCCGCTATCGCCCTGATGATTCTCGACAGGCGGCCGGATCTGGCCCCGGCGCCGGGCTCGCCGCAGCGGCATGCCTTTCAGCGTCTGCTCATCTGGCTGGTGGCGAACGTTTATCCCACCTTTACCTTTGCGGATTACCCCGAACGCTGGGCCGCCGATGCGCCAGAGCAGCTGCGGGAAAGCTGCATCCGCTATCGTAAATCGCTCTATTTGTGGCTGGAGCAGCAGCTTGCCGCCGCGCCGTATGCGCTGGGCGCGGAGATAACCCTGCTCGACTGCTATATCGCGGCGATGTGCGCCTGGGGCCCGCGCCGGGAGTGGTTTGCGGCCCATACGCCAAAATTCGTCGCCGTGGCGGATGCGGTGTATCGCCATCCCAAACTCCAATCCGTGCTGCGTCGCAACGAGCTGATTTAAAGCACAAAATGAGAACTGAACGTCGCCTGCTATGATAGCTTTATTGTCTTGACAATAAGGAGCCTGCTATGCCGCACGTTGATATTAAATGTTTTCCCCGCGAGCTGAATGATGAACAAAAAACGGCGCTGGCCGCCGATATTACCGAGGTGTTGATTCGCCATCTGAACAGCAAAGAGAGTTCGGTGAGCGTGGCCCTGCAGCAGGTAGAACCGAGCGACTGGCAGCAGGTCTGGGATAGCGAAATCGCCCCGCAGATGGAGCAGTTGATTAAGAAGCCGGGTTACAGCATGTAACCCGGGCCCCCGGAGGCGATGCTGCGCATCTGTCCGGGCTACGGGTCCTCAGTGGTCTGCGATTCGGTAGCCCGGGCAAGGCGCATCGCGCCGCCCCCGGGAGCGTGGGCACTGAAGCCAGGTCATGAGCGATACGTCTTGTCCTGGGCCAACGCGTCACAATGTACCGGGTACATAAAATCCTTTGATTACTGTACACAGTACATGTATATTGTCTGGTAAGTCGTAAGGACATCAGGGAATGAGATGTTTACTTTTATTGAACTACAAGGCTTCAGTAAACGACGCCAGGTGCTGTTACCGGATGATGAATTTCGGGCCTTTCAGGAAATCCTGATCAATGATCCTGAGGCAGGTGACACCATTTCGGGAACCGGAGGTTTTCGTAAAATCCGCTGGAGTCGTCCCGGAACGGGCAAGCGCGGCGGCGTGCGGGTGATTTACTATAATGTAACGATAAAGGGAAGAATTTACCTGGCGCTCATCTATCCTAAAAATGAACAGGATGAATTAAGCCAGGAGCAGAAAAAGATGTTAAGGCAGGTTGCTGAGTTATTAAACTAGCCAATAAACATAAAGTAAGGCTGAGCTATTAATGATTGAAACATCGATAGCGCCAGAGAGCCAACTGAGGTGTATATGAAAGACGAATTGTTTGCCGATCTGCTGGCTAGTGCAGAAGAGATGGTCAGGATTGAGAAGGGTGAACAAACGCCGAAGGTGCACCACGTTCATACCTTCAGCGAAGTTGATGTGAAAGCGATACGCGAAGCCACAGGTTTAAAACAGCAGGACTTCGCCGCCGCCGTTGGCGTTAGCTATGAGCTAGTTAAAAGCTGGGAAACGAAACGACGTCATCCAACCGGTGCATCCAGAAAGCTGCTTTTATTGCTTCAGGGCAATCCATTGATTATCAATTTGTTGAAGGTTATTTGAATCGTTACGCTTCGCAACGAAAATGGCAGGATCTGCACCCTTTCGTAACCGAGGACATTTAAAAAGGAGAGTATTACGTATGGAAACCAATGATTCTATTTTGAAAGAAATCGAGAAATACAGCACTCATATTGATAGGTTTAGAGCGCGAGCAAACATTCATGGTATCTGGTTGTTTATTGCTACCCTTGGATGCTGGGGGGTAACTGAGCCCAGTATTCGGATATTGGCATTCGTTATGCTTTTCTTTATTTTTTTGTTTCTTCTACACGGTAGCTTTCCAGGTGAAAAGCGAACGTTTAAAAAGATTCACGATGATATAAAAAATAAAATACTTAATAATTTAACACCAGAACAACAGCAAGAAAGGTTTGACGATCTTCTCATCGTTGAGAAAAAACGAAAGTCACTTGTTGGAATTATAAAAACAACCTTTATCTTTTTAGCCTGTTATGGTTTTTATTTTATTAGTTTATTTTACTTCATACAGAACTGGCATAGCGATAAAGTTACAGCGTGTATTTAAATAAACCCGTCCAGGCGTTTGCCCCGGACGGGCAACTTTATTAAAACCAAATCTCCGTCTGTACCCCGAAGTTCCAGTTCCCCCCGGCGGTAAAGCCTTTACTGCCGAAATCATCGTTAATTGCGTAGCGATCCAGATCCTTGTCCCAGTTCATCCAGGTCACAAAGAAACGTATCTCCGGTCGCGCTTTAATATCCAATACATCGCCCACTTTGAACGTCGGGGCGAAGGTCAGCTTGTAAAAATCGCCGCTCACCGCCTGGTATTGATGCACGCCGCTGTCGTAGCGATAGGTTCGTCCATGGGGATTGAGGTCCATATATTGCCAGGACGCCTCGTACAGCAGGGCGAAGTTGCGGGTGATCCCCTGCGAAACCCGCAGGTTGAAGGTCGCCCAATCGTAGCGGTCGCCGTCGCGATAGCGATCTTCGCTATGCTGGGCGATAACCGATGGCGCAAGCTGCCAGTTTTTGCCCAGCGGCAAAATACCGTAGGACGCAAAGCGCAGAGATTTGGCGTTTTCAGTAAGATCGCCATCGCTGCCGGGCTGCCGCGCCTCGGCGCCCAGTCCGCCGCCGTACTGCAGGGCGCTCTCCGATACGCCCGGCGCCAGGCCGTAGAACCGCTGTTTATCGTGATACGCCAGCATCGCATAGTAGCCGTTCTTCGCCGTATTATCGCTGCGCAGGGCGTAGCTGCCGGTCGTCGACGTATTATCCTTTAGCGAATCGTTACCCTGCGCGGTCATTGCCGTGGTCATTAGCTGCCAGTTGTTCCAGAAGTGGTTGGCGGTGAACATCAGGTTCTGGATATCGTTATCTTCATAGTTATCGCTACCCAGATCGCCAAAGCTGCGCGCATAAACCGAGTAGTCGCCGCGCAGCGCGCTGTTCCAGTTGACGTCATTGATCCCGCCGCCGGTACCGCCGAGGAACATAATATCGCTATCGGTAAAATGGATATCGAAGTTATCGCGGTCGAAACGCTTGCCCGCCCAGATGGAGGCGTTCCTGAACGGCCCGGAAAAATCGGCGAAATTGCCCATCTCGACGTACAGCTGGCGCACGTTCAGGTGATGGCTATCGTTATCCTGCACCCACGGATCCGGGTTGGTCGCGCCGTCGGCCAGCATGGTTTTAAAGTGCGCCCACGACCCGTCGCTGAAGGTTATTTTCTTGCCGAAGCTCAGCTCGACGTAGTTATCTTTCTCGTTACCGAGACGGCCAACATGGGCGTCACCGTTGAGCGAACTGGCCGGCGAGATCCCCGGACCGCCGCGCGCGCCTTTGCCGTGGCTGTTGACCAGCATTCCGGAGCGGGCGTAGGCGTTAAATTCAAAGCCATCGCTCAGGCGGGTTTTCGCCAGCTGTTTGTCGGCAGCCTGCTGCTTTTGCTCCGTGGCATCGGTGCGCTGGCTTAACGTCTGCACCTGTTTTTCCGCCGCCGCCGCGCGCTGTTCTGCCGCGCTGGTGCGCAGCTCCGCCTGCTGCGCCTGACGCTTGGCCTCTCCGGCCTCCTGCTCCGCATGGTTAAGCCGGGCCTCCAGCTGCGCCAGACGTTGTTCACCGCTGAGCGGGGCCGCACTCGCGCCGTAAGCTGAAAAAAGGGCGCAGCAAACCGCTGCGCTAATCAAAGAGATACGCATATTAATCCTTATTTTTTCAGAGGTATGAAGGGTATGCAGCGCCTTACAGGGCGTGGTTTTCTCCGGCGACTGATGACGCATCCGACGGCGCGCGGCGTCCGGCATCAAGGTCGGCGCGGATCTGCTCGTACTGGTCGTCGAGGCGGTAGAAACGGCCTATCCACAGCATCGAGGCGACAATCAACAGCGCCGGGATATAGAGGTAGCAGGCTTTAATCGCCAGCATCGCGCCGTCGCTTTGGGCCTGGTTGGCGATATAGCCGCCGGATGAGAGCAGTACCCCGGTAATAGCGCCCGCGCCCGCCATAGCCACTTTGCCAAGAAAGCCGTTGATAGAGGTCAAAATGCCAGCGGTATTGATGCCGGTTTTCCACACCCCGTAATCCACCGGATCGGCCTGCATGGAGAAGTAAATTGCCGTGCGCTGTCCGGCGCCAAGCGATAGCACCACCGCACCGGCGATCAGCCCCCAGCTGTTAACGCCTGCCGCCATCATCATGCCCATGCCGACCAGGTTGATCGCGCTGGCGACCAGATAAACGTGGCGCTTTTTCATGCGGCTGGCGAGCAGCGGTACGGTGAGGGTACCCAGCAGCGGCACGAAGGTGGAGATCCCGGCGACGATCGCCGTGAGATCGTTATTACCGACGTAGTAGTGGAAGAAGTAGACCAGCGCCCCGGTCTGGAAGAAGAACGCGCCCCACATCAGGAAAATATTAATGGCGAAGACGAACCACGGCCGGTTGGCGCGCAGGCTGACCCAGGCGCGTTTTAAGGTCATGCGCTCCTGGGTAATGCTGATATTTTCTTTAACGTTACGAAAGCTCACCAGCAGGAAAAAGGTGGCAATAACGCCGAAAACCACCGCCGTATAGAAGAAACCGTGCTGCTGATTGCCTTTCCCCAGCGCGCTAACCAGCGGCAGAGTGGCGACCGCGACAATGGTTGCGCCGAGCGAGCCGAGCAGGATACGCACCGCCGACAGCGTGGTGCGTTCGCGCGAGTCGTTCGTCAGAAACGGCAGCATGGCGCAGAACGGAATGTTGACGAGGGTATAGAGAAACGACAGGCACAGGTAGGTGATAAAAGCGTAGATCAGCTTACCGGTGGTGCCGAAATCCGGCACGTAGAAGGCCAGAATACACAGCAGTCCGAAGGGAAGCGCGCCGATCAGCAGGTATGGACGACAGCGTCCCCAGCGGGTGGCGGTGTTGTCGATAACCAACCCCATCAGCACATCGGCAACGCCGTCCACCAGACGCGTAACGAGGAACATCAGGCCAACGTAATAGGCGGGCAGTCCCATCACGTCGGTATAAAAGAACATCAGATAAAGAGAGATCATCTGCCACACAAGGTTGCAGGAGAGGTCGGCGATGCCATAGCCAAGGCGCTGCCGCCACAGGGTAAAGGTTGTTTCTGCCATAAAAATAAACTCGCTTATCGTTGTTGTTAAAGTCCGTACTGGCGAATAAACCAGGCCGGGGTGCAGCTCCACGCATGGCAGTAACTGTTGATCAGTTTGCTGCCATAAGGGGAAAAGTCAGGATGCGCCGGGTCGAAGATTTCCCAGAAAGTATCGGCGCCGTAGTCGACCATGGCGCCCCAGTAGGCCTTGATCTGCGCAATCGCTTCATCCCGCAGCCCGCACTGCAACAGGGCGGCGATATAGTGGTGACGCAGGTACGGCGTGTTCATGGCGATGGCGGGGGGATTTTTCTCCAGGTTGCGCATGATCTCCCGTCTCTGCTGCGGCGTGCCGACTTCCGCCAGCACCAGCCAGATTTGCGATGCCCATGAGACCTGGCGCAGCGGGCCGCTAATGTAGAAGCCTTGCCGCTCGTCCCAGAACGAATCAAGCGCCGCCGCTTTAAGCTGCTGTAAACGGGTGCGATAGCGGGCGGCTAATTCAGGCTCAAAGCGTTCCGCCAGCCAGACCGCGCGCTGCAGGCAGTAAATCAGCACGCCCTGCGCCGCCGCCTGTTTATTCAGCGACGCTTGCCAGTCGATAAACACCCACCAGTCGTCGCTATCGCGCACAATACCGGAGGGGCCGCAGCGGCTTAGCGCCAGCTCTACCTGACGGCGCGCCGTGGGCCACAGCTCGCGGGCCGTTTCAACGTCCTCGGCGCTTTGCCAATGGTTATAAAGAACGTCGACAAAAAACAATGAATAATCAAACAGAAAGGTATCGTCCGCAACGACATCCGGCTGGACGAACACGTTGGCCGACACCATCCCATCCTCGCGAGTATGCCCGGCGAAAAGGTACAGGCAGCGGCGCACCAGATCGTGGCGGGCGAAGGTGACATCGTTGACCAGCGCCTGCAGACGTAAATCGCCGAGCCACAGGCGGCGGTCGCGTTTGGGCCCATCTTCAAACACCTCCTGCATGCAGTTTTGTAGGGTCAAAACGGCGATGCTATCGATGGCCTGGAGCTGCGGGTCGGAGGTGGTCGCCGCCGGGCATGCGCCGCTGGCTGAGGTAACGGCATTAACCTGGATCTGGTCAAACTGCAGACGAAACTTGCGCGAAACGGCTTTGACCTCCACCTTCAGGTAGCGGAAACAGTAGCGACGCGGGAGATCAACTTCGGCGGGCAGGACATCAAGCCACAGATCCTGCTGCTGCAGCCAGCTGCTGCTGAGCCAGCCCTGATAATCGCTGAACGGTTCGCACACTTCGCTCAGCGTTTCGCCGAAGGTGAACTGCAGATGGGCCGGAGCGTCCGGCGGGCTCCCGGCGCTCCGGCAGAGAAAATGCAGGTAGCCAACGTAGTGGCTGCCAAAATCAATAATGACGCTATCGCCGCTGGTCAGCTCGCGCTGGTAAAACGCGGCCAGGGTGCTCACCGGCTCGGCGCGCCAGCCAAAGAGCGCCGCGGCGTCGGCGCGGGCTTCCACCACCGCGCTCGGCAGATGCGCCTGACGGCGCAGCGCGGGCCGGAGCGCCTCGGCGATGCGTAGAAAATGCGGGTGGCGAGTCATCGTGACCTGAGAATTATGCTGAATTGCCTGTGACATACTGCGTCCTCTGTGTTTAATTGTCCGCAGCATAAGACGCCGCCGCCCGCGGCAACCACTCTGGCAATGCCAATGCATTTGACAAAATGGCACTGATAATGGGGTGGGCGGGTCGGCGATCACAATTCCACAAATCTGACTCGTGGCCGCCGGTGAAATGCATTATCTTGCCCGTGCACCGTATGTCGTTTTGGACTTAATCGATGATGTTAACCGTTGAGTATTATTTCACCCATCCGCAGGATAAGTTGGGGATGTACGCCAGTGACCCGGAAGATAATAGCCATGAACACAGTCACGAATTTGCTGAACTGGTGATCGTTGAGCAAGGACACGGTTTACACGTTATTAATGGCCGGCCATTATATATTCAACAGGGGGACGTTTTTTACGTTCAGCCGGGCGATGTACATTATTATGATGAGCTGGGAACGCTGAAGTTAATTAACGTATTGATTAACCCACTGGTAGAGTTCCATTATTTACAGCAGCTCGATACGTTATTGCAGACCTTCTCCGCGCGGAAGGCCGCCTGTTACGGCTGGCTGGCTCCGGACACCCGCCATACCTGCAAGGAGCTGGTTGACAAAATCTTTTCACGCGAGCTGCGGCAGGCAGGAAATATCGCCCTGAGAGAAGCCGCGTTTTTCCAGCTGGTAACGACGATTCTGCATGCGGAAACCGAAGCCGAATACAGTAATACCAAATATAAGCTGCATAAGCTGCTGACCTGGCTACAGGAGCACTGTTTTGAAGAACATAACTGGCAGCAGCTGGCGGATAAATTTCATCTGACTACGCGGACCGCTTTTCGTCATATTAAAGAGGCGACGGGACTGACCCCGGATAATTATTTAAAGCGGCTGAGATTAGTTTCGGCGCGCGTAAAATTACGCGAAACCGATATGACGATCACCGAAGTGGCTTATTTATGCGGTTTTGCCAACAGCAATCACTTTACCACCTTATATAAAAAGGTTTTTGGCCTGACTCCCAGCGAAGACCGGCGTCGTTTGCAGCGGTAGTTCTCTCCCCGGAGGCGATGCTGCGCATCTGTCCGGGCTACGCGCCCTCAGCGGTCTGCGGTCCTGTCGCCCGGGCAAGGCGCTCTGCGCCGCCCCCGGGATGAAGCGAGCAGGCCGCTAACCGCGCCTGCGTCAATGAGGGAGCCTACTCTTCCGGGGTATTGGCGCGGACGTGGCGACCGCTGGCGACAAAGTTGCCGGTGCCGAGATGATGCAGGGTATTAATTTTATCGTCGTCGAACTGCCAGCGGCCGGTGACGAAGGCGCGCTCATCGGCGGCGGCGGAAACCACTTCGCCAAACAGCGTATCGTACTGCTCCTGAGCCGCCGTTGCCGGCAGCAGTCGGCACTCCATCCACGCCAGACACTTTTCTTCAATCAGCGGCAATCCCAGCTCCGGGCCTTGCACCACCGGAATACCATAAGCGTTAAATTTATCCTCATCGCGCCCGCTGATGCTGCCGACCGCGTAGGTCCAGCTGGCGGCTTCGACGCCGGGGACGACGATGCCGAAGGTGCCGTTGCGCTCGATAATTTCCCGTGTCCAGGCGCTTTTATCCACCACGATGGCCAGCCGCGGCGGGGCGAACTCCACCGGCATCGACCACGCGGCGGCCATAACGTTGCGGCGTTGAGACGGGGCGTCATAGCTGGTTATCAGAATGGTCGGGCCATGGTTGAGCAGGCGACTGGCGTACTGGAGTTCCACGTGGCGAAAACGGCTCATATGCGTTCCTTGGTAAATGGGTCTGATGCCAGACAACACGTTAATCCGCAATGAAAATGTAATCAATACGTCATCGAGGCTCCCTATAGTCGGCGTCACTAAGTCCCAAAGAGGATAACAAGATGTTAGCTCCCCTGAATTTATCTCAGGTGAGCGCGCGCCGGCGGATGTTGACCGCGGGCAGAGCCTCGCTTTCCCATCGGGGAGGGCGATAATGCGCGCGCTGACCAGCATTAAACTCGACGGCGTTTCTTTCGCCTTCGGCGCCCACACCGTGCTTAATCAGATCGATCTGCATATCGATGCGGGCAGCACTGTTGCGCTGCTGGGGCCTTCGGGCTGCGGTAAAAGCACGCTGCTGCGCCTGCTCGCCGGATTAACCGTACCCGCCAGCGGCAGCATTCACTTTGGCGATCGCCTGGTGGCGAAAGCCGGCTGGGGGATGCCGCCGGAGCAGCGCGATCTCGGCATGGTCTTCCAGGATTACGCCCTGTGGCCGCATATGACGGCGGCGCAGAACGTGGCTTTTCCGCTGCGCATGCGCGGCGTCGGGCGTCAGCAACGTCAGCATAGGGTCGAGGAGGCGCTGGCGCTGGTCGGCCTCAGCGGCTTCGCCGACCGCAAACCGTCAGGGCTTTCCGGCGGCCAACAGCAGCGCATCGCGCTGGCCCGCGCCATCGTCGCCGAACCGCGCGTGCTGCTGTTCGACGAGCCGCTCTCCAATCTCGACAGCGAGCTGCGCGAGTCGCTGTGCATCGAAATGAGCCGCCTGCTGCGCCAGCTGGGCATCACCGCCGTCTACGTCACCCACGACCGTCGCGAAGCCGAACTGCTGGCCGACAAGATTGTGCATTTATCCGCGGGCTGCGTTGCCGCCGTCCGCGCCGTTTCTTCATCCTCAGGGGAACCCGCATGAAAGCCGTTATGACCGTTAAGAAAGGAGCCGTGCTCGCGATGATGTTGTCCGCCACAATGATTTCCAGCGCCCACGCGCTCACCGTTTATACCGCCGGTCCGGGCTCGCTGGCGAAAAGCCTCGCCAGCGGGTATGAGCTGAAAACCGGCGTTAAGGTGAATATTTTCCAGGCCACCACCGGCAAGGTGATGGCGCGTCTTGAGGCCGAACAGGCTAACCCGCAGGCGGATGTGCTGATCTCCGCTTCGTGGGATACGGCGGAGGATCTCCATCATCGCGGCTGGCTGCTGCCGTACCAGAGCGCCAACGCCGATAAGGTTCCGGCCAACCTGAAATCCGCCGATTACGTTGCCCAGGGTATTTCGGCGCTGGGGATTGTGTGGAACAGCAAAAGCGGCACCCCGGAGCCGAAAGAGTGGCGCGACCTGACCGAAGCGGCGTTCAAAAACAAAGTGACGACGCCGGACCCGGCGCTTTCCGGCGCATCGCTGGATTTGCTGATCGGGTTACAGAATGGCATGGGCGATAAAGCATGGGCGCTGTTTGACGATTTAAAAAACAACGGCATGGTGGTTAGCGGGCCGAACGCCCAGGCGGTGACGCCGGTGATGCAGGGGGCGAAAGCGGCGGTGTTCGGCGCGGTCGATTATGTGTCATACGGCAATATCGATCAGGGCGAATCGCTGAAGGTGATTTTCCCGGCCAGCGGCACGGTGATTGCTCCGCGGCCGATGATGATCCTCAAAACCAGCCAGCATGCTGACGATGCAAAAGCCTTCGTGGATTATGTGCTGTCGCCGGAAGGCCAGGCCCGGGTCGCCGATGCCTGGCTGATGCCCGCCCGCAGCGATGTTCCGGCGAAGCGCCCGCTGCTCAACGAGCTAAAAATTCTGCCAACCGTCAGCGATGGCAAGAGCGACCGCAGCGCGGTGCTTTCCCGCTTTAATACGCTTTTCGCCCAGTAAACCGATTTTGCCCGGGGCTGCGAAAATTTGCCCCGGCACATTCCCCGGAGGCGGCGCTGGCGCGCCTGTCCGGGCTACCGGACCGCAGATGGCTGTGACCCTGTAGCCCGGCTAAGCGCAGCGCGAGCCGGGAAAGATCGTATTCAGGAAAATACCGTGAAACAGAAACTGATTTCCGCTGGCACGCTGGCGGTGCTGCTGGTGCTGGTGGCGTTGCCGCTGCTCTTTATTGTTCTGCAGGCAATTTTCCCCCGGTTTAGCGCCGGATCGCTGGAAGGCGCGTTTAGCGGCGTGGCGGCGCTGATTGCCGACCCGCAGCTGCCAATGATGCTCGGCGGTACCCTGTGGGTGGCCTGCGGCGTGGCGCTGATGAGCGTGCTGATCGGCCTGCCGCTGGGCGTGTTGCGCGGGTTGTTTAATGTGCCGTTGCCGCGGCTGTGGGATGTGCTGTTTCTGATCCCGTTTCTTACGCCGCCCTATATCGCTGTGCTGGCGTGGACGCTGTTGCTGCAAAGCAACGGCTATCTGCAACAGCTAACCGGCTGGGATCTCAACGATCTGCTGTTTAGCCGCAGCGGGATTGTGCTGGTGATGACGCTCAATATTTTCCCGGTGGTCTATTTTGCCGTTTCGCGCAGCCTGCTGGCGAGCGGTCAGCGGCTGGCGATCGTCGCTCGGGTGCACGGGGCCTGCGCCTGGCGGGCGTTCTGGCACATCACGCTGCCGATGCTTTCACCGGCGCTGGCGGCGGGGATGCTGCTGGCGTTCACCCTGGCGATAGAAGAGTACGGCGTTCCGGCGGCCCTCGGGCCGCGCGCGGGTCTGCTGATGCTCACCGTGGGAATTGAGAAAAAGCTCGCCGACTGGCCAATCGATCTCCCCGGCGCGTCGCTGCTGTCGCTGCTGCTGATGGCGGTGGCGCTGCTGGCCTGGTGGCTGCAAAAACGGCTGACAGGCGATAAAGAGGTCACCAGCGTCACCGGCAAACCGGGAGAGAATAGCGGGGCGGAGTTGGGCTGGCTGGCGCTTCCTGCGACGTTGTTAATGGCGAGCGTCGGGGGCGTGGCCGTGATGCTGCCGGGAGCATCGATGGTGCTGACCAGCCTGATGAGTACCCTGTCGGGCGGTATTCATGGCGATAACTTTACCCTCCGCCATTTCACGGCGCTGTTTGCCCAGCAGGGCGACGCGCTGTCGGCGCTGGGCACCAGCCTTTCGCTGGCGCTGGCTTCGGCGCTGATTGTCGGCGTCATTGGCCTGCTGGCGGCATGGCTGGTGCTGGTGCAGAAAATGAAGGGCAGCGCGATCGTCGATGCGCTGTCGTTGATGCCGGCGGCTTTGCCGGGCGTGGTGGTCGGCGTCGGGCTGATTCTGCTGTGGAACCAGCCGTTCTGGCCGGTGTCGCCTTACAACACCGGGTTTATGCTGCTGCTGTCCTACTGCTGTCTACTGCTGCCGTGGCCGGTGCGCTACGTTGGCAGCGCGCTGCGCCAGCTTGGTCATAACCTTGAGCCCGCCGCGCGGGTGCACGGCGCCACGCCCCTGCAGGCGCTGCGCCTGATCGTCCTGCCGCTGGTCTTTCCGGCGCTGCTGGCGGCGATGCTGATGGTGTTTGCCATCGCCTCACGCGAGCTGGTGACCTCGCTGCTGCTGGCCCCCGCCGGGACGCAAACCGTGGCGGTGTTTATCTGGCGTCAGTTTGAGCAGGGATCCCCAGGACAAGGCATGGCGATGGCCTCGCTGACGTTGTTTACCGGTCTGGGGCTGATGCTCAGCGCGCTGGCGTTGATGCAGCGGGGCGCGCGCGAATAACGCCGATCGCACAAAATACGCCATCAGGCGACAAAAAAAGGCTATAAATGTCGGACACCGATTGCTGGAGGCATTGATGAGTCCCTTTTTAAGCGCCTATTTTTCTCGCCTGGGCTGGGTGGGCACCCCGGATGTATCTCTGAACACCCTGCGCGAACTGCATATCCATCATAATGGCGCCATCCCCTTTGAGAATCTCGATGTGCTGCTGCCCAGAGAGATTCATCTCGACGATCGTACCCTTGAGGATAAGCTGATTCATGGTCGCCGCGGCGGCTACTGCTTTGAGCAAAACGGCCTGCTTGAGAGGGCGCTGCGCGAGATCGGTTTTAACGTGCGCAGCCTTCTGGGCCGCGTGGTGCTGGCCAATCCGCCGCATATGCCGCCGCGAACCCACCGGCTGCTGCTGGTGGACGTGGAGGGTGAACGCTGGATTGCCGACGTCGGCTTCGGCGGCCAGACCCTCACCGCGCCGATTAAGCTGCTGGCGGATATTGAACAAGCCACGCCGCACGGCGAGTATCGCCTGATTTACGAAGGGGATGAGTGGGCGCTGCAGTTTAGCCATCACGGCCACTGGCAGTCGATGTACCATTTTGATTTAGGTCGCCAGTACGCTGCTGACTATGTGATGGGCAACTTCTGGTCGGCGCACTGGCCGCAGTCGCACTTCCGCCACCATCTGCTGATGTGTCGCCATTTACCGGACGGCGGCAAGATGACGCTGACCAATTTCCACTTTACCCATTGGGATAAAAACCATGTGGTCGAAAAGCTGGATTTAGCGGATGTTCCGGCGCTGTATGAAGCGCTGAAAACGCGTTTTGGCCTCGGCGTCGATGATGCCAAATACGGCTTCAGCGAAGCGGAGCTGGCGGCGGTGATGGCGGCGTTTGATACCCATCCCGAGGCCGGAAAATAAACATCGTACAGAACCATTGGCTGTCAAACGTGGATGTTACCCGGCTTGCGCGATGCTTAGCCGGGCTACAGGATCCTGTGGCCCGGGTTAGGCGTTGACGCCGTCACCCGGGATGATTGCCGATTTTGCTCAGCGTCTTGAACGCACCACCTGGTAGCGGCGGGTGAAATATTCAAACGGCGCGCTCCAGACGTGAACCAGGCGGGTGAACGGGAACAGCAGGAAAATCGTCATCCCCAGCACCAGATGCACGCGGAAGACAAAGGCGACGCCGCTGAGCATTTCAGACGAGCCGCCGCGGAAAGTCACGATGCCCTGCGCCCAGCCAACCAGCTTCATCATTTCACTGCCGTCAGGATACTGCGCCGAGAAAGGAATCGTGCTCAGCCCGAGCAGACACTGAATCAGCAGAATGCTCATGATGATAATGTCCGGCATCGTCGAGGTGGCGCGCACGCGCTGGTTGGTCAGACGGCGCCAGAGCAACCCCGCGCCGCCAATCAGCGTCAGAACGCCGCACACGCCGCCGAGCACCATCGCCATCTGCTGCTTGACCGCAATCGGCAAAAACCAGGCATACATCCAGTGCGGCGTTAGCATGCCGAACAGATGGCCAAAGAAAATGCCGAGTATGCCGATATGGAACAGATTCGACCAGATTACCATCCCGCGTTTATCCAGCATCTGGCTGGAGGAGGCGCGCCAGGTGTACTGACCGTAGTCGTAGCGCAGCCAGCTGCCGAGGAAAAAGACCGTCGCGCAGATGTAGGGGTAGATGTCGTAAAAAAAGACGTTCAGGTACTGTATCATTTCGGGCCTCCCGCGCTGACGTCGACGTACTGCGGCGCCACGTCCTGGCTAAAGCGTCGTTGATATTGCTGTAACGGTGAGCTGTCACAGGCCGTAGCGTTGTCTTCGATAAATTTCACCTGTTCTTCTTCCCAGACCGCATCCAGCGCCTGCCGGGTGTCATCCCGTGTTTCTTGCTTGACCTGCTTCGTGACACTGTCACTTGAAAGAGGGCTTCCGGCAAGGTTCAGCAGGGCGTCAAACAGCAGGTACCACGGCGTATCGCGCTGCTTGAGCCGCCCGCCCAGCAGGGCCAGAATCGGCGCGACGTTTTGCAGCCCTTCGCGGGCTTCGGCTTCCGGCAATATGCTGAGGTATTCCAGATACAGCGGCAGATGGTCGGGAAGTTCGCGGCAGTCGAGCACCAGGCCCGCTTTTTCATACTGGGCGAGCAGATCGACCATCGCCTGGCCGCGATCGCGAGACTCGGCGTGAACGTGTTCAAACAGCAGCAGCGACGTGGCGCGGCCCCGGTCGAACACTTCGCACCATTCGGCCTGCTTGTCCAGCAGCGGGGCATTCAGCATCGCCGCGGCGAAGTCGTCGAGCAGGGGGGCGTCGCGACGCACCATGCTCAGCACCTCCTCCTTGCACTGCCAAAGAAACTCATCCGGGTACTCCATCAGCAGGCCGATCGCTTTGAGGATTTGCATCATTCCCCCTCCGCTTTATCGCGCACTTCGGTGATGTTGATGGCATCGATACGGCTACTGTTGAACAGGTTGAATTTGCTGTCGGAGCCGTGGCAGCCGTCGCCAAAGGTAAAGCCGCAGCCGTTGCGCTCGGGGAAAGCGTCGCGCGCCATTTCACGGTGGCTGGTCGGGATCACGAAGCGGTCCTCGTAGTTGGCGATCGCCAGATAGCGGTACATCTCCTCGACCTGCTCAACGCTTAAGCCCACTTCCTCGATGGCGCGGGTATCGGTGACGCCTTCCACCGTTTGCGAGCGCATGTAATGACGCATCGCCATCATGCGCTTCAGCGCGCGCAGCACCGGGCCGGTATCGCCCGCGCTGAGCATATTGGCGAGATACTGCACCGGAATACGCAGGCTTTCGATGGCCGGAAGCACGCCGTCGCTTTTCGGCAGACCGCCGGCGTCGGCGTAGGACTGAATCGGCGACAGCGGCGGCACGTACCAGACCATTGGCAGGGTGCGATATTCCGGATGCAGCGGCAGGGCCAGCTTCCAGTCCATCGCCATTTTGTACACCGGCGAGCGCTGGGCGGCATCAATCACGTTTTGCGGAATCCCCTGTTTCAGCGCTTCTTCAATCACCGCCGGGTCGTGGGGGTCGAGGAACACCTCGCATTGCCGCTCGTAGAGATCGATTTCGCGCTCGGTGCTGGCGGCTTCTTCAATACGGTCGGCGTCGTACAACAGCACCCCGAGATAGCGAATACGTCCGACGCAGGTTTCCGAGCAGACGGTGGGCTGTCCGGACTCGATGCGCGGGTAGCAGAAGATGCACTTCTCCGATTTGCCGCTTTTCCAGTTGAAGTAGATTTTCTTGTACGGGCAGCCGCTGATGCACAGACGCCAGCCGCGGCATTTGTCCTGGTCGATCAGCACGATGCCGTCTTCTTCGCGCTTGTAGATGGCGCCGCTCGGGCAGGTGGCGACGCAGCTCGGATTCAGGCAGTGCTCGCACAGGCGCGGCAGATACATCATGAAGGTGTTTTCAAACTGGCCGTACATCTCCTTCTGAATCTTGTCGAAGTTACGGTCGCGGGCGCGCTTTTCAAATTCGCCGCCGAGCAGCTCTTCCCAGTTGGGCCCCCAAATGATTTTATCCATCCGTTTACCGTCGATAAGCGAGCGCGGGCGGGCGGTAGGCAGATGTTTGCCCTCCGGCGCGTTGTGCAGATGCTGGTAATCAAAGGTAAACGGCTCATAGTAGTCGTCAATCTGCGGTATCACCGGATTGGCGAAGATCTTGGTGATGACGCCCATTTTGCCGCCCAGACGCGGGCGTATTTTGCCATTAACGTCGCGCACCCAGCCGCCTTCCCATACCTCCTGGTCTTCCCAGTTTTTCGGATAACCGATGCCCGGTTTGGTTTCGACGTTGTTAAACCAGGCGTATTCCATCCCTTCGCGTCCGGTCCAGACGTTTTTACAGGTGACGGAACAGGTGTGGCAGCCGATGCATTTATCAAGATTGAGAACCATGCCGACCTGTGAGCGTATTTTCATTTTTTCGCCTCCTGTACCCCATCGCGACCTTCGTCATCCAGCCAGTCAATATTTTTCATTTTGCGGATCATGATGAACTCATCGCGGTTGGAGCCGACGGTGCCGTAATAGTTGAAACCGTAAGCCAACTGGGCGTAGCCGCCGATCATATGGGTTGGTTTCGGGCACACGCGGGTCACCGAGTTATGGATCCCGCCGCGCCGGCCGGTGACTTCCGAGCCCGGAATATTCATCAGGCGTTCCTGGGCGTGGTACATCATGGTCATGCCCGGCGGTACGCGCTGGCTGACCACCGCGCGGGCGGTGAGCGCGCCGTTGGCGTTGAAGGCCTCGATCCAGTCGTTATCTTCGATACCCAGCTCGCGGGCGTCGGTTTCGCTGATCCACACGATCGGCCCGCCGCGCGACAGGGTCAGCATCAGCAGGTTTTCGCTGTAGGTGGAGTGGATGCCCCATTTCTGGTGCGGCGTCAGGAAGTTGAGCGCTTTTTCCGGGAAGCCATTGGGCGGGATCGCTTTCATCTGGCTGACGCTGCGGGTATCAATCGGCGGTCGATAAACCACCAGGCTTTCGCCAAAGGCGCGCATCCAGGGATGATCCTGATACAGCTGCTGGCGGCCGGAAAGGGTGCGCCAGGGAATCAGCTCGTGGACGTTGGTATAGCCGGCGTTGTAGGAAACATGCTCGCTCTCGAGGCCAGACCAGGTCGGGCTGGAGATGATTTTGCGCGGCTGGGCCTGAATATCGCGGAAGCGGATTTTTTCATCCTCTTTATTGCGCGCCAGGTGCGTGTGCTCGCGGCCGGTAAATTCGCCGAGGGCCTGCCAGGCTTTTACCGCCACCTGGCCGTTGGTTTCGGGGGCCAGGGCGAGGATCACTTCCGAGGCGTCGATGGCGCTGTCGATGCGCGGGCGGCCTTTCGCCGGGCCGTCCAGCTTGACGTAGTTCAGCTTGCCGAGGAAATCGACTTCGCTCTGGGTGTTCCACGTAATGCCTTTGCCGCCGTTGCCCAGCTTGTCGAGCAGCGGGCCAAGGGAGGTGAAGCGCTCGTAAGTCGCCGGGTAATCACGCTCAACCACGGCGATCGACGGCGCGGTTTTACCCGGCGTCAGCTCGCATTCGCCTTTCCGCCAGTCCAGCACCTCGAAGGGCTGCGACAGCTCCGCCGGGGAGTCGTGCTGCAGCGGCACCAGCACCACGTCGGTCTCTTTATCGAGGTGGCCGACGCAGACCTCGGAGAAGGTTTTGGCGATATCTTTGTAGATTTCCCAGTCGCTTCGTGATTCCCAGGCCGGATCTACCGCGGCCGACAGCGGGTGGATAAACGGATGCATATCCGAGGTGTTCATATCGTCTTTTTCATACCAGGTGGCGGTCGGCAGAACGATATCGGAGAACAGGCAGGTGCTGGACATGCGGAAATCGAGGGTCACCAGCAGGTCGAGCTTGCCTTCGATGGCCGCGGTCTGCCACTCCACCTCTTCGGGCTTCACGTTATCGCTGGCGCCCAGCTCATCGCCCTGAATACCGCTGTCGGTACCCAGTAGATATTTGAGCATATACTCGTGGCCCTTGCCGGAAGAGCCCAGCAGGTTAGAGCGCCAGATAAACAGATTACGCGGATGGTTTTTGCCGTTATCCGGCTGTTCGCAGGCGAAGCGGATCTCGCCGGACTTCAGCGCCCGGGCGGTGTAGTCGGCAGGGGAAAGACCCGCAGCGGCGGCCTGTTCCTTGATAGTCAGCGGGTTGACGCCCAGCTGCGGCGCGGAGGGCAGCCAGCCCATGCGTTCGGCCCGGACGTTAAAGTCGATAAGGCTGCCGCTGAATTGGCTGGCGTCGGCCAGCGGCGACAGCAGCTCCTGGGCAATCAGCTTCTCATAGCGCCACTGGCTGGCGTGATTGTAGAAAAAAGAGGTGCTGTTCATCTGGCGCGGCGGGCGGTTCCAGTCAAGGGCGAACGCCAGCGGCAGCCAGCCGGTTTGCGGGCGCAGCTTCTCCTGGCCAACGTAGTGTGACCAGCCGCCGCCGCTCTGGCCGACGCAGCCGCAGAACACCAGCATATTGATCATCCCCCGGTAGTTCATATCCATGTGGTACCAGTGGTTGACGCCGGCGCCGAGGATAATCATCGACCGCCCGTGGGTTTTGTGCGCGGTATCGGCAAATTCACGGGCGATCTGCTCGATGTGCTGGCGCGGGACGCCGGTTATCTGTTCGGCCCACGCCGGGGTATAAGCTTTCATCTCGCCGAAGTCCTGCGCGGCGTTGGGATCGTCTAAACCGCGATCGAGCCCGTAGTTGGCGAGGATCAGATCATAGACGCTGACCACCAGGCCGGTTTCGCCGTTGGCCAGCGGCAGCTGTTTAACCGGCAGCTGATGCAGGGTTACCGGCTCCTGCTTAACGCTGCGAAAGTGCGGGTTTTCGTTGCCGCCGAAGTAGGGGAAACCCACCGTTACCACGTCATCACGGCTATCCAGCAGCGACAGCGAGAGTTCAATCGCTTGCCCGGCGGCCTGCTGTTCGAGGTTCCATTTGCCTTTCTCTCCCCAGCGGAAGCCAATTGAGCCGTTAGGGGCAACCAGATTGCCTGTGCTGCTGTAAGCGACGGTTTTCCACTCCGGGTTGTTGCTTTCGCCCAAATCGTCAACCAGATCGGCGGCGCGCAACATACGGCCGGGAACGTAGAAACCCTCCTCGCGGCGTTCAAGCATCACCAGCATCGGCATATCGGTGTAGGTGCGGCAGTAGTTGAGAAAATAATCGCTGGGGTTATCGAGGTGAAAGGTTTTAAGGATCACCTGGCCCATCGCCATGGCCAGCGCGCTATCGGTACCCTGTTTCGGCGCCAGCCACTGGTCGCTGAGCTTGGCGACTTCCGAAAAGTCCGGGGTAATCGCGATGGTTTTGGTGCCCTTGTAGCGCACTTCGGTAAAAAAGTGGGCGTCCGGCGTCCGGGTCTGCGGGACGTTGGAGCCCCAGGCGATGATATAGCTGGAGTTGTACCAGTCGGCGGATTCGGGAACGTCGGTCTGTTCGCCCCAGGTCATCGGCGAGGCGGGGGGAAGGTCGCAGTACCAGTCGTAGAAGCTCAGGCAGGTGCCGCCGAGCAGCGACAGATAGCGGGTACCGGCGGCGTAAGAGACCATCGACATCGCCGGGATCGGCGAAAAGCCCGCCACCCGGTCCGGGCCGTAGTTTTTGATGGTCCAGACGTTGGCGGCGGCGATCAGCTGGTTCAGCTCCTTCCAGCTTGAACGGATAAACCCGCCTTTGCCGCGAACCTGCTTGTAGCTAAGGGTTTTTACCGGGTCGCGCATGATGCTGTCCCACGCCTCTACCGGATCCGGATGCTGGGCCAGCGCTTCGCGCCACAGCGCAATCAGCCGCTTACGCGCCAGCGGATACTTCAGACGGTTGGCGCTATACAGGTACCAGGAGTAGCTTGCGCCGCGCGGGCAGCCGCGGGGCTCGTGGTTCGGCAGGTCAGGGCGGGTGCGGGGATAGTCGGTTTGCTGGGTTTCCCAGGTCACCAGCCCGTTTTTGACGTAAATTTTCCAGCTACAGGAGCCCGTACAGTTCACGCCGTGCGTTGAGCGGACGATTTTGTCGAACTGCCAGCGCTGACGGTAGCTGTCCTCCCAGTCGCGGTTGGTGTTGTACACCTGTCCGTGACCGTTGGCAAAGCTCTCGCCTTTCTGCTTAAAGTAGCGAAAGCGATCCAGTAGTTTACTCATGACATTTCTCCTGCTTCGATAATGTCCGGCCTGACAAGACCTTACGATCCCGTTTGCCGGATAAGGCGTCAGCCGCCATCCGCTAAAAAAGATGTCGTTATTTTTTTGCCGGTTTGCGCCGGCCGTAGACCAGCCAGGTCACCAGCACGCAGACCACGTAGAACACAAAGAAGACCTTCATCGCCCCGACCGGAGAGCCGGTCATCGCCAGCGAGGTACCGAAGGCTTTCGGGATAAAGAAGCCGCCAATCGCGCCGATGGCGGAGATAAAGCCGAGCGCCGCCGCGGTATCGGTCACCGCTTCGTGCTGGGCCTGCTCGTCGCTGCCGCCGCGTTTCTTCACGCTGTCGATGGTGATTTGGCGGAAGATCACGGCGATCATCTGGAAGGTGGAACCGCTGCCGAGACCGGCGGTCAGAAACAGGCCCATAAACACGACGTAAAAGGCGAGAAAGCTACCTGAGCCGGAGCCGGGTAGGGTAAGAAACAGCAAGCCGGTAAACAGCGCCATCAGCACAAAATTGACCAGCGTTACCCGCACGCCGCCGAGGCGGTCGGAGATTATGCCGCCAAACGATCGCGCCAGCGCGCCGATAAACGGCCCGAAGAAGGCCAGCTTAAGGATGTTAACGTCGGGAAACTGGGTTTTCGCCAGCATGGCAAAACCCGCGGAAAAACCAATAAACGAGCCGAAGGTGGCCAGATAGAGCAGGCTCAGCAGCCACATATGCGGGCGTTTCAGCACCGGGAGCTGATCGCGAATGGATGCCTTCGCGCTGGCGATATCGTTCATGCCTACCCATGCGGCGATGGTGGCTATCACCAGCAGCGGTACCCAGACGAGGGCGGCGTTGCTTAGCGCGAGGATTGAACCATCTTCCTGAGGCACGCCGTGTACGCCAAGAAAGGCGAAAATGGGCACAAAAATCGCCGCCGGGGCGATCATCTGCATCACGCTGACGCCGAGATTACCGAGGCCGCCGTTGATGCCCAGGGCGCTGCCCTGTTTCGCTTTAGGAAAGAAAAAACTGATATTTCCCATGCTGGACGCAAAGTTCGCCCCGGCAAAACCGCAGAGTAAAGCAATCGTAATAAATACCCAAAAAGGAGTAGCGGTGTTCTGTATAGCTATGCCCAGCCAGATGCAGGGCGCGACCAGAATAATCGTGCTTAATACCGTCCAGTAGCGCCCGCCAAATATAGGTACCATAAAGGAGTAAGGCACGCGTAATATTGCACCAGAGAGCGAAGGCAGGGCGGTTAATAAAAAGAGCTGATCGGTAGTAAAATTAAAGCCAACCTTATTGAGATTGACGGCGACGGCGCTAAATAGCATCCAGACGCAAAAAGCGAGTAGCAGACAAGCTACGGAAATGCAAAGATTTCTGCGGGCTATTTTCTTTCCCTTATTCTCCCAAAACGCCGCGTTTTCTGGTTTCCACTCTTTTAAAAGATAATGATTCTTTTTCTCATTTTTGCTCTGCATATTGCCCTCGAATGAACAGTCGTCAGTCAAAAAGAATAAACTTGTAAAACAGCAAATTAATAAAAGGAATAAAACCAGGGGATGGGTGATGTATCTGTTGTAATGAATGAAGAATAGATAAGAAAAACGCGTCTAAAAGAGACGCGCGAATAATAGGTGGGGATTATTTGTTACAAAGTGTAACCCGAATTAAAATAATTCCAGCGAAATATAATGATTGATATGTTGGTTAAAGGCGGCATCATCAATTTCCTTCATTCCCAGGGCGTAAATACCATCCAGACCGCAGACGAGGGCAATCAGCCGCCAGGCGATACTTTCCGCGGGATCATTTGGCCTGAACTCACCCGCTTCGGTCCCGCGCTGGATTATTTTCAGCGTCTCTTCATGCCACATGCTCATCGTCAGCAGATACGCGCCTTTAATGTCAGCGTCGCTATCGGCCAGCAGCTGCGCTTCGCGCCATAAACGAATGTAGGGCTCCAGTCTGCCGTCATCGCTGCCCACCATGGAAAACAGGCGTTCGCGCCATGTGGCATCGTCGGCGACCAGCGGCATATCCATCATTTCGCGGATCAGGCGCACGAAGGTATGGGCCTTTAACTCGCCCGCGGAGGTGAAATGGTGGTGCAGCTGGCCGGCGGAAACGCCGGCTTCGGCGGCGATATTGCGAACGGTCATGGCGCTAAACCCGCCCTGAAGCGCCACGCGCATGGCCGCCTGTACAATAACTTCCCGACGCGCATCGCGATTTAAGTAGCTCATAACGTTTGTGACCCCGGTTTTTTTGCCGATAGTAACAAAAAGTTGGACACTCGTTCAACATTCCGGCAGGATCGCTTTCCTGGACAGCTGTCCAATATTTAACTTTGAGGAAAGGTAGTATGTCTCGGCAATGGTTGACGCTGATGGCGATTTTGCTGGTTTATATTCCGGTGGCGATTGACGCCACCGTTCTCCACGTGGCCGCGCCCACGCTTAGCGTAGCGCTGGGCACCAGCGGCAACGAGCTACTGTGGATTATTGATATTTATTCGCTGGTCATGGCAGGCATGGTGCTGCCTATGGGCGCACTGGGCGATAAAATCGGCTTTAAACGGCTGCTCCTGCTTGGCAGCGGTATTTTTGGCTCGGCGTCGCTGGCGGCGGCGTTTTCCCCAACCGCGGAGACGCTGATTGCCTCCCGCGCGCTGCTGGCGGTGGGGGCGGCGATGATCGTCCCGGCGACCCTTGCCGGTATCCGCAGCACCTTTTCGCAAGCGCAACAGCGCAATATGGCGCTGGGTCTATGGGCGGCAGTCGGTTCCGGCGGCGCGGCGTTTGGCCCGCTGATTGGCGGCATGCTGCTGGAGCACTTTTACTGGGGGTCGGTATTCCTGATCAACGTGCCGATCGTGCTGTTGGTGATGGCGATTAACGCCAAAGTGGTGCCGCGCCAGCCCGCGCGGCGCGAGCAGCCGCTCAATTTTTTCCAGGCGCTGATCCTCATCGCCGCCATCCTGATGCTGGTGTTTAGCGCCAAGACGGCGCTCAAAGGGCAAATGGCGCTGTGGTTAACCGGGCTGGTGGCGGTATCGGGCGCCGCGATGCTGTTCTGGTTCGTGCGCAAACAGCTCTCGGCAACGCGGCCGATGGTCGATATGCGTCTGTTTACCCATCGCATTATTTTAAGCGGGGTGATGATGGCGATGACCGCGCTGATTACGCTGGTGGGGTTTGAGCTGCTGATGGCGCAGGAGCTGCAGTTTGTGCATAGCAAAACGCCTTTTGAAGCCGGGCTGTTTATGCTGCCGGTGATGGTGGCAAGCGGTTTCAGCGGACCGATCGCCGGCATGCTGGTGTCGCGTTTGGGGCTGCGCGAGGTCGCCACCGGCGGAATGCTGCTGAGCGCGCTGAGCTTCCTCGGCCTGTCGATGACCGATTTCAGCACGCAGCAGTGGCAGGCATGGGGGCTGATGACGCTGCTGGGCTTCAGCGTCGCCAGCGCGCTGCTGGCCTCCAGCTCGGCGATCATGGCCGCTGCGCCGAAGGAGAAAGCGGCAGCGGCGGGGGCCATCGAGACCATGGCCTATGAACTGGGCGCGGGCCTGGGCATCGCTCTGTTTGGCCTGATCCTGACCCGCAGCTACACCTCGTCAATCGTCCTGCCGCAGGGGATCGAGGGCGCGGCGGCGGAGCAGGCGTCCTCCTCCATCAGCGAGGCGATTAAGCTGGCGCAGTCGCTGCCCGCCATTCCGGCGCAAAGCCTGCTTGAGGCGGCGAAGGCGGCGTTTATTCACTCGCACAGTACCGTGCTGGCGACGGCTGGCGTCCTGCTTCTGCTGCTGGCGGCGGGGATTTGGCGAAGCCTGGCAAAAGCGCCTGAACTCAATTAATCCTTTATAGCTGAAGAGAAAGCGCCATCGCCGCCCGCCGTAACGGGGCCAGGGCTTTCTCTTTCAACGCCGCGGCGTTGGTGCTGCCTGCGGGAACGCCAACGTTAAGCGCCGCTACCACCTGGCCGCTGCGGGAAAGCAGCGGTACCGCCAGCGAACACAATCCCACCTCAATTTGCCGATCGGCGAGCGCGTAGCCTTGCATGCGCACTCTGGCAATCTCTTCGCGTAATCCCGGTATATCGCAGAGGGTATGCGGGGTATAGCGGATTAAATTTGCCCGTGACAGCGTCACCTCTAGCTGCTCTTCTGGCAATGCGCTCAGCAGGACTCGTCCCATGGAAGTCGCCCATGCCGGCAGGCGGCTGCCGCGGCCGATATCCACGCTGAGCAAATTATTCACCGCCGTGCGGGCGATATACAGAACGTTATCGCCGTCCAGCGTGGCGGCGGAACAGGACTCTCCCAGGTTTTTACCCAGCGTATCCAGCGCGCTCTGCGCGACTTTAGCCAGCGGCGTTCCGGCCAGATAAGCGTGGCCCACCGCCAGTACGCGAGGCAGCAGTTCATAGCTGCGGCCATCCGGACTGTGCACCATCCCCAGCGCGGCAAGGGTATACAGACAGCGGCGCACTGCCGCGCGTGAGATCTGCGTTTTCTGGCTAAGCTGGGAGATGGTCAGGCGCTGCCGCTGGGGGCTAAACGCGTTCAGCACCTCCAGACCGCGCGCCAGGGATAACATAAAGTTAGGGTCGTGTTCAGCCTGGCGGGCGCTGAGTGTGCCAGGTTGTTTTTCGCTCATATAACCCCCTCGATTGTTGAAGATATAGGCTCACGGAGCATCACTATATCGCGGGTAAAAAACGCGGGGATTCCTGGTGCTGGTTTTACCACGCCGATCACATTATTAACCTCAACTTAACAACTGCGTCGATAATCGCACAACATTTCGATTATCGCCGTTGACCCTCTCCATTGCGCAGTCCTATTGTCATCAGCATCGTTACCCCACGTTATGAACCGGGGTAGGAAAAGTTATGTATTTCATCACCAGGAAAAAAAGATGACCGCGACCATTGAACGTATTGAAAGCTGGTTGGTAGATATCCCGACCATTCGGCCGCATAAACTCTCCATGACCACGATGGGCTGTCAGACGCTGGCGATAATCCGGGTTACCCGCTCGGATGGCATTTGCGGGATTGGCGAAGCGACCACCATCGGCGGACTCAGCTACGGCGTGGAGAGCCCGGAAGCCATCGTATCGGCGATAAACCACTACCTGACGCCGTTGCTGAAAGGTCAGGCGGCCGATAATTTAAATGCCCTGACCAGCCGTATGGACGGCGCGGTTAAAGGCAATACCTTCGCCAAATCGGCGATTGAAACCGCGTTGCTGGATGCGCAGGGTAAAGCGCTCGGTCTGCCGGTTTCGGCGCTGCTTGGCGGGGCGCTGACGACCTCGCTGCCGGTTCTCTGGACGCTGGCCAGCGGCGACACCGAGAAAGATATTGCCGAGGGCGAAAAGCTTCTTGCGGAGCGCCGCCATCAGGCGTTTAAGCTGAAAATCGGCGCCCGGGCGCTGGAGACCGACCTGCGCCACACGCGCGCGATTGTTGAAGCGCTGGGCGACCGGGCCAGCATCCGCGTCGACGTGAATCAGGCGTGGGACGCCACCGTAGCGGCAAAAGGCTGCCGCGAGCTGGCGGCGATGGGCGTGGATTTGATTGAACAGCCGGTCGGCGCTCAGGATAACGCTGCGCTGGTGCGCCTCAGTCATCATATCGACACGGCCATTCTGGCCGATGAAGCGGTGGCGACCCACTACGATGGATATCGCCTGGCGCAGCAGGGGTTTAGCGGCGCCTATGCGCTGAAGATTGCCAAAGCGGGGGGGCCCAATAGCGTACTGGCGCTAGCGAAAGTTGCGCAAGCAGCGGGAATTGGGCTTTACGGCGGCACGATGCTTGAGGGAACCGTTGGCACCCTGGCCTCTCTGCACGCCTGGTCTACGCTCCCCCTGCAGTGGGGCAGCGAGATGTTTGGCCCGCTGTTGCTGAAGGACGATATTGTCAGCGTCCCGCTCACCTTTGCCGAGGGCGAGGTGACGCTGCCGCAAACGCCGGGTCTTGGCGTTGAACTGGATGAAGACAAGCTGCGCTTCTATAGCCGCAAAGGATAAGCGAGGATTAGTATGCTATTTAAAGTCGATATGACCGTGAATATTCCGCTGGGATTTCCTGCTGACGAAATAGAGGAAATTAAGCTTCGAGAAAAAAATTATTCACAGCAGCTGCAGCGTGAAGGTAAGTGGCGGCATATTTGGCGCGTCGCCGGTCTTTACGCCAATGTCAGTATTTTTGATGTGAAAGATGCTGAGGAATTGCATCAAATCTTAATGGCTTTACCACTATATCCCTTTATGCAAATTCGCGTGGAGGCGCTCTGTCGTCATCCCTCCTCGATTCGCGAAGACGACCGTTAATAAATAATAATCACTAACCTCGCGCCGAAGAAATTCGGCGAATATCCTACAATGATAAGTGAGACTAATTATGAGTAATGCATTCGTACAACCAGATGCTGTGCAACATTTATTGCGCGAAAGCGCGGGCTTAAATATTAGCGGCGGCGACGAACGTTTTAAAATGATTATTCACCGCCTGCTGGAAAACATCTGTACGCTGATTGATGACTATAACATCACTGAAGAGGAGTTCTGGCATGCGGTGAATTATCTGCATGAATTAGGCGGGCGCCAGGAAGCGGCGCTGCTGGCGGCAGGCCTCGGGCTGGAACACTTTCTCGACCTGCGCCAGGACGCTATCGACGCCGCGGAGCAGCGGGAAACCGGCACCCCTCGCACCATTGAAGGCCCGCTGTACGTGGCGAACGCGCCGCTGGCCGACGGACATACCCGTATGGATGATGGTAAAGATGCGGGGGAAGTGATGTGGCTTTACGGCCAGGTCAACGACACTCAGGGCCGCCCGGTTGCCAACGCTATCGTTGATATCTGGCACGCCAACACCCTTGGGAACTACTCTTTCTTTGATAAAAGCCAGAGTGAATACAACCTGCGTCGCCGTATCCGTACCGGCGCCGATGGCCGCTACAGCGTGCGCAGCATAATGCCTTCCGGCTACGGCTGCCCGCCGGATGGACCGACGCAAAAGCTGCTTAACCAACTGGGGCGCCACGGTAATCGTCCGGCGCATATCCACTTCTTCGTCTCTGCGCCAGGTTATAAACATTTGACCAGCCAGATTAATCTCAACGGTGACAAATATCTATGGGATGATTTCGCGTTCGCTACCCGCGATGGCCTGATTGCCGACCCGGTAAAAGTAAGTGACCGCGAGCTTATTCAGCAGCGCGAACTGGATGGGGAACATACTGAAGTACGCTTTGATTTTACCCTGTGTAAAGCGCTTAACGCCGATGAAGAACAGCGCAGTACGCGCCTGCGCGCACAGGAATAAAACGCTGCGTTAATGCTATACTCCGGCCATATCGCGGCCGGAGAATAAAACGAAATTACGAGTTCTCTTTTTTCTATTCCTGAATTATGCAGGAGGGGCCGACTCATGCAAAAAACGTTCGCCAGATTAAAAGATAAAATCAGCAATGCATTAATTGTTGATCGTGAAAAACATATTTATCGCTGCCATCGCTCAATATTTACCGACCCGCAGTTATTTGATTTTGAAATGAAGCATATCTTCGAAGGCAACTGGCTGTTCCTTGCCCATGAGAGCCAGATTGCGCAGCCAGGAGATTATTACACTCTGACCCTTGGGCGCCAGCCGGTGATAATAACCCGCGATAAAAAGAATGAGCTACATGCGCTAATTAACAGCTGCGCCCATCGCGGAGCGATGTTATGTCGGCGCAAAACCGGTAATAAAAATTCATTGACCTGCCCGTTTCACGGCTGGACGTTCAGCAATAACGGCAAGCTATTAAAAGCCAAAGATGAAAGCACCGGTGGTTACCCGGACAGCTTCAAACAGGAAGGCTCTCATGATTTAACAAAGCTGCCAAAGTTTCAATCGTATCGCGGGTTTCTGTTCGGTAGCCTGAATGCTGATGTGCAGCCGTTGGAGGAGTACCTCGGCGAAACCCGCAAAATTATCGATCTGATCGTCGACCAGGCGCCGCAAGGGCTGGAGGTACTTAAAGGTTCGTCGAGCTATGTTTACGAAGGCAACTGGAAGCTGGGGGCGGAAAACGGCGCTGATGGCTATCACGTCAGCGTGGTGCACTGGAACTACGCTTCCACCATGTCGCGCCGCAACTACGAAGCGGAAGGAACGCACGCGGTAGACGCAAACGGCTGGTCGAAAAGCGTCGGCGGCGGATACGGCTTTGAGAATGGGCATATGCTGCTCTGGACCCGGGCGCTTAATCCGGAAGTGCGCCCGGTCTATGAACATCGCGAACGTCTGCGGGCGGAATTCGGCGAGTCTCGCGCCGATCGGATGGTCAACGAAACGCGCAACCTGTGCCTCTATCCGAACGTCTACCTGATGGATCAGTTTTCGACGCAGATCCGCGTGATCCGCCCCATTGCGGTGGATAAAACCGAAGTCACCATCTGGTGCTTCGCCCCGAAAGGTGAATCTGACCAGGCGCGAGCGCTGCGTATCCGCCAGTATGAGGATTTCTTCAACGTTAGCGGCATGGGGACGCCTGACGATCTGGAAGAGTTCAGCGCCTGTCAGCGCGGTTATCTCGGCGAGAATCTGGCATGGAGCGACCTCAGCCGCGGGGCGCTGCACTGGGTCGACGGCCCTGACGACCACGCCTTGCAGGCGGGCTTTAGCCCGCAGCTAAGCGGAGTGAAATCGGAAGATGAAGCGCTGTATATCGCCCATCATCATCACTGGCAAAACGTGATGCTGGCGGCGCTGGAAACAGAGCGGCAGCGCTACGACCAGTCGATCACTCAACGCGTGGAGGTGGCCTGATGCTGACTCTCGAACAGGTTCGCCAGTTTCTTTATTACGAAGCCCGTCTGCTGGACGATCGCCAGTGGGATGAATGGCTGAACTGCTACAGCCCGCAGGTGGTGTACTGGATGCCCGCCTGGGGCGATGACGACCAGCTTACCCGCGATCCGCAGCGCGAAATTTCGCTGATTTACTACCCGAACCGCGATGGCCTCGAAGACCGGGTATACCGCATCAAAACGGAACGCTCCGGGGCCAGCACGCCGGAACCGCGAACCACCCACATGATCGGCAACGTTGAGCGGCTTGGCGAAACCGAACAGGGGATGGAGGTGCGCTACAACTGGGTCACCTACTGTCATCGCTATCAGCAGACGGATACCTGGTTTGGCTCTACCTGCTGCACGCTGATTGAAAGTGCCGGCAAACCGCAGATTATCCGTAAAACCGTGCGGCTGAATAACGATTACATCCGTCAGGTGATTGACGTTTACCACATTTAAGAGGCGTTTATGACCTTTAATATTGCTCTCAATTTTGAAGACGGCATCACTCGCTTTATTCAATGCCATGCCGGGGAAAAAGTGCTGGATGCCGCCTATCGTCAGCAGGTGAATCTGCCGATGGATTGCTCGGACGGCGTCTGCGGCACCTGCAAGTGCCGCTGCGTCAGCGGCGAATATGGTTTGGGTGACGATTTTCTTGAAGAGGCGCTCAGCGAGGACGAAGCCGCAGAGCGTCAGGTGCTGACCTGTCAGATGGTGCCAACCAGCGATTGCGTCATTGATGTTCCGGCCGCGGCGGCCCAGTGCAAAACCGCGCTGGCAAGCCTGGGCGCAGCGGTAAAACAGGTAAATCTACTGTCGGACACCGCCATTGAGCTGGTCGTTGTGCTGGATGAACCGCTGGATTTTCTGCCGGGCCAGTACATCAATATTGAGGTGCCAGGAACGCCGCAGGCGCGCGCCTATTCGTTTAGCTCTCTACCGGGCTCGCGTGAGGGGAGCTTTCTGATCCGTAACGTGCCCGGCGGCTTGATGAGTCAGTGGCTGACGCAGCGGGCCAGCCCCGGCGATCGTCTGACGCTAAGCGGTCCGATGGGCAGCTTTTATCTGCGCGGCGGCGAGCGTCCACTGTTGCTGCTCGCGGGGGGCACCGGCTTAGCGCCGCTGCTCTCGATGCTGCAAACGCTGGTTATGCAGCGCAGCACCCGGCCCGTCACCTTGCTCTATGGCGTGACCCGCGACTGCGACCTGGTGAAAACTGATGCGCTCGAAGCATTTACCGGCCAGCTTCCGGCCTATCGCTGGCTGCCGGTGGTTGCCGACGCGCAAAGCGGATGCCCGCAGCGCGGTTTTGTGACCGAACATCTCGATGACGCGATACTCAACGATGGCGATGTGGATATCTATCTGTGCGGGCCGCCGCCGATGGTCAATGCGGTAGCCACGGCGCTGCGCGAGAGAGGCGTTTCGCCGGCGGGTTTCTGGTATGAAAAATTTATCGCCAGCCAGAGCGCGGCGGCATAAGGAGCAACGATGCGATTTAGCAATAAAGTCGTGGCCATTACCGGCGCCGCGCAGGGGATAGGCCGACAGACGGCTGAGCAGGCGGCGCGTGAGGGCGCCCGGCTGCTGTTGATTGACCGTTCTCGTTATGTTCACGAACTGGCGGCGGCGCTGAACGACTCCGGCAGCGAAGCGCTGGCGCTGGAGGCCGATCTTGAGCAATGGGAAAGCACCGAGCGGGCGTTTGCCGAAGGGGTGGCTCATTTTGGTCGCCTTGACGTGCTGATTAACAACGTCGGCGGCACCATCTGGGCGCGGCCGTTTGCCGAATATCAGCCGCAGCAGATTGAGAAGGAGATTCGCCGCTCGCTGTTCCCGACCCTGTGGGGCTGTCGGGCTGCGCTACCGTGGATGCTCAGGCAGGGAAAGGGAAGCATCGTCAATATTTCGTCCGTGGCGACGGCGGGAGTGAACCGGGTACCTTATTCCGCAGCGAAAGGCGGCGTTAACGCGCTGACCCGTTCGCTGGCCCTGGAATATAGCGCAAACGGGATCCGTATTAATGCCGTGGCACCGGGGGGAACCGAGGCGCCTGCGCGCCTGACGCCGCGTAATGAAGAGCAGCCGACGGCGCAAGAGCAGAAGTGGTATCAGCAGGTGGTGGATCAGACGGTGGCGAGCAGCCTGATGCATCGCTACGGTACGTTGGCGGAACAGGCCAATGCCATCCTGTTTCTCGCCAGCGATGAGGCCAGCTATATTACCGGCGTGACGTTGCCCGTCGCCGGGGGCGACCTCGGTTAGCGCCGAGTCGCCTGCCAGCAGAGCAGGGAGCCGATACATACCATCCCGGCGCCCTGCCAGAACGACCACGACAGCGCGGCGCTGAGCAGTACCGCCGCCAGCGCCGATGAGAGCACCGGGGTAAAGTAAGAGGCGGCGGCCAGCAGGCTGACGTTGCCGTGCAGGATCCCGACGTTCCACGCCGCGTAGCCAAACCCCAGGGCGACGGACAGCGCGATCAGCTTGATCGTCACCGGCCAGCTAAAGACCATCGGCGGCTGCTCGCTGAACAGGAATTTCAGCCACAGGGTCAGGGCGGTGAGCAGAACAAACAGGGTAATCCCGTTTTTGCCTTTGGCGTATTTCGCGGTGACCGTGCAGTAGGCCGCCCAGATAAACGCGCCGATAAACGCCAAAATATAGCTCAGCGGGCTGGAGACCACGTTGCTGATAATTTCGTCTATATTCAGACCATGCTCACCGCCTAATACCCAGGTGACGCCAAATATAGCGAGGAATAAACCGGGGATAACCAGCCAGCTGCTTTTTTGGCCGTTAAACAGAATGGCGAATAAAATCGTCAGGCTGGGCCACAGATAATTGACCATCCCCACTTCAATAGCCTGCTGGCGGGTACCAGCTAAGCCAACCGACAGCGCCAGGCAAATTTCATAGCTGACGAACAACAGGCTCCCCGCCAGTAAATAGGGGCGGGGGATCTGGCGTATTTGTGGGAAGCCGACGGTAAAGATCAGCAACATGCCGCTCAGGCTGTAGAGCATCGCCGCGCCGCCCACCGGGCCAAGGCCTTCGCTGACGCCACGAATCAGCCCGACCATGGTGCTCCAGAGTACGATAGCGGCCAATCCAATGAGCGTGGCTCTCTTTTTCTCCATATTTAACCTGATGTTGGTTCAAACGCAGTCGGGTTTTATAACACTTTTTACGCCCGCCGGGGGGATATTTTCCGCCATGCTTAATACTATCGGAGTAATAAAAATTGGCGCCGCTGACTATTAAGGGGGCGTCAGTTTTCGACATTGATTTGACGCAAATAAAACAGGGATATTGCTGTTAGTTTTGCCCTCCGCGATGAATAAACATCCCGCATGGAGGGGAACAATGGACGTCAGCCGCAGAAAGTTTTTTAAAATCTGCGCAGGCGGTATGGCCGGAACAACAGCCGCTGCTTTGGGGTTTGCGCCCAAAATGGCTCTGGCTCAGGCGCGTAATTACAAGCTGCTGCGCGCTAAAGAGATCCGCAACACCTGCACATACTGCTCCGTAGGCTGCGGGCTATTAATGTATAGCCTGGGCGACGGCGCGAAGAACGCGAAAGAAGCGCTTTATCACATCGAGGGGGACCCGGATCATCCGGTAAGCCGCGGCGCGCTGTGCCCGAAAGGGGCCGGGCTGCTGGACTACGTCCACAGCGATAACCGCCTGCGCTACCCGCAATACCGCGCGCCGGGTGCGGATAAATGGCAGCGCATCTCCTGGGATGAGGCGTTTGAGCGTATCGCCAGGCTGATGAAAGCCGACCGCGACGCCAACTTTATGGAGAAAAACGAGCAGGGCGTCACGGTAAACCGCTGGCTTACCACCGGGATGCTGTGCGCCTCGGCGGCCAGCAACGAGACCGGCATGCTGACGCAGAAGTTTGTGCGTTCCCTCGGTATGCTGGCGGTAGACAACCAGGCGCGCGTCTGACACGGACCAACGGTAGCAAGTCTTGCTCCAACATTTGGTCGCGGTGCGATGACCAACCACTGGGTGGATATCAAAAACGCCAACGTCGTGGTAGTGATGGGCGGTAACGCCGCCGAAGCCCATCCGGTGGGATTCCGCTGGGCGATGGAAGCGAAAAACAACAACGATGCGACGTTGATTGTCGTCGATCCGCGCTTTACGCGTACGGCGTCGGTGGCCGATATCTATGCGCCGATTCGTTCCGGCACCGACATTACCTTTCTGTCGGGCGTACTGCTGTACCTGATCGAAAACAACAAAATCAACGCCGAGTACGTGAAGCACTACACCAACGCCAGCCTGCTGGTGCGCGACGATTTTGCCTTCGAAGACGGCCTGTTCAGCGGCTACGATGCTGAAAAGCGTCAGTACGATAAATCGTCGTGGAACTATCAGTTCGACGAAAACGGCTACGCCCTGCGCGATGAAACCCTGCAGCATCCGCGCTGCGTATGGAATCTGCTCCGGCAGCACGTTTCTCGCTATACGCCGGAGGTGGTGGAGAATATCTGCGGCACGCCGAAGGCCGATTTCCTCAAGGTGTGCGCAGTGCTGGCCTCAACCAGCGCGGCGGACCGGACCACCACCTTCCTTTACGCGCTGGGCTGGACGCAGCACACCGTCGGGGCGCAGAACATCCGCACCATGGCGATGATCCAGCTGCTGCTCGGTAATATGGGGATGGCGGGCGGCGGCGTGAATGCGCTGCGCGGGCACTCCAACATTCAGGGGCTTACCGATTTAGGGCTGCTGTCGACCAGCCTGCCGGGCTACCTGACGCTGCCGTCGGAACAACAGACCGATCTGCAAAGCTATCTGACGGCGAATACGCCGAAAGCGCTGCTGGCGGACCAGGTGAACTACTGGAGCAACTATCCGAAATTCTTCGTCAGCCTGATGAAATCGTTCTACGGCGATGCGGCGCAAAAAGAGAACGACTGGGGCTTTAACTGGCTGCCGAAGTGGGACCAGGCTTACGACGTCATCAAGTACTTCAATATGATGGATAACGGCAAGGTGACGGGATATCTCTGCCAGGGCTTCAATCCGGTGGCTTCGTTCCCGGATAAAAACAAGGTGGTCCGCAGCCTGAGCAAGCTGAAGTACATGGTGGTGATCGACCCGCTGGTGACGGAAACGTCGACCTTCTGGCAAAACCACGGTGAGTCGAACGATGTCGATCCGGCGGCGATTCAGACCGAAGTTTTCCGCCTGCCGTCTACCTGCTTCGCCGAAGAGGATGGTTCGATCGCCAACTCCGGGCGCTGGCTGCAGTGGCACTGGAAAGGTCAGGACGCGCCGGGGGAAGCGCGCAACGACGGCGAAATCCTTGCCGGGATTTACCACCGTCTGCGCGAGATGTATCGCACCGAGGGCGGCAAAGGCGCCGAGCCGTTGCTGAAGATGGGCTGGCGCTATAAGCAGCCGGATCATCCGCAATCGGAAGAGGTGGCCAAAGAGAACAACGGCTACGCGCTGGACGATCTCTACGACGCAAACGGCGCGCTGCTGGCGAAGAAGGGCCAGTTGCTGAACAGCTTTGCGCTGCTGCGCGATGACGGCACCACCGCTTCATCCTGTTGGATCTATACCGGCAGCTGGACCGAGCAGGGCAACCAGATGGCCAACCGCGATAACGCCGATCCGTCAGGTCTTGGCAATACGCTCGGCTGGGCGTGGGCGTGGCCGCTCAACCGGCGGGTGCTGTATAACCGCGCGTCGGCGGATATCAACGGCAAGCCGTGGGATGCGAAGCGGATGCTGATCCGCTGGAACGGCAGCAAGTGGGTCGGCAACGATATTGCGGACTTTAATAACGCCCCGCCGGGCAGCAAAACCGGGCCGTTTATTATGCAGCAAGAGGGGATGGGACGACTGTTTGCGCTGAATAAGCTGGCGGAAGGCCCGTTCCCGGAACACTACGAGCCGATGGAAACGCCCCTTGGCACCAACCCGCTGCACCCGAACGTGGTCTCCAGCCCGGTGGTGCGACTGTACGAAGAGGATGCCCTGCGCTTAGGCAAGAAGGAGCAATTCCCCTACGTCGGTACCACCTATCGTCTGACCGAGCATTTCCACACCTGGACCAAGCATGCGCTGCTCAACGCCATCGCGCAGCCGGAGCAGTTTGTTGAAATCAGCGAAGGCCTTGCGCGAGCGAAGGGGATTGCCAACGGCGATCGGGTCACGGTCAGCAGCAAGCGCGGCTTTATTCGCGCGGTGGCGGTGGTGACGCGTCGTCTGCACACGCTCAACGTTAACGGTCAGCAGGTGGAAACCGTCGGTATCCCGCTGCACTGGGGTTTTGAAGGGGTAGCCCGCAAAGGTTACATCGCCAACACCCTGACGCCGAACGTCGGGGATTCCAACTCGCAAACGCCGGAGTATAAGGCGTTTCTGGTCAACATCGAGAAAGCGTAAGGAGCGAATCAATGGCGATGGAAACCCAGGACATCATTAAACGCTCCGCCACCAACCCGATAACTCCCGCGCCGCGCGCGCGGGATTTTAAGGCGGAAGTGGCAAAGCTGATTGATGTCTCCTCCTGCGTGGGCTGTAAAGCCTGCCAGGTGGCCTGTTCCGAGTGGAACGATATTCGCGATGACGTGGGGCACTGCGTCGGCGTGTACGACAATCCCGCCGATCTGAGCGCCAAATCCTGGACGGTGATGCGTTTTAGCGAAACCGAACAGAACGGCAAGCTGGAGTGGCTGATACGCAAAGACGGCTGTATGCACTGCGAGGACCCGGGCTGCCTGAAAGCGTGCCCGTCCGCCGGGGCGATTATTCAGTACGCCAACGGCATCGTCGATTTTCAGCAGGAGAACTGCATCGGCTGCGGCTATTGCATCGCCGGGTGCCCCTTTAACGTCCCGCGCCTCAATAAAGAGGATAACCGGGTTTATAAGTGCACCCTGTGCGTTGACCGGGTCAGCGTCGGCCAGGAGCCGGCCTGCGTGAAAACCTGCCCAACCGGCGCGATTCATTTCGGCAGCAAGCAAGAGATGCTCGAGGTGGCCAACGAGCGGGTGGAAAAACTGAAGAAGCGCGGCTATTCCCATGCCGGGGTGTATAACCCGCCGGGCGTCGGCGGCACGCACGTGATGTACGTGCTGCATCATGCCGACCAACCGGAGCTATACCATAACCTGGCGAAAGAACCGCAGATCGATACCGCGATCAACCTGTGGAAAGGGGCGCTGAAGCCGCTCTCGGCGGTCGGGTTTATCGCCACCTTTGCCGGGCTGATTTATCACTACATTGGGATTGGGCCGAACAAAGAAGCGGATGACGATGAGGAGGATCACGATGAGTAAATCGAAAATGATTGTGCGCACGAAGTTTATTGGCCGCGCCTGTCACTGGACGGTCGTCATCAGCTTCTTCCTGGTGGCGCTCTCGGGGATCTCATTTTTCTTCCCGACGCTGCAGTGGCTGACCGAAACCTTCGGTACGCCGCAGATGGGGCGTATTCTGCATCCGTTCTTCGGCGTGCTGATTTTCGTGGCCCTGATGTTTATGTTTGTACGCTTTGTCCACCACAATATTCCTGACAGGCAGGATATTCCCTGGCTCAAGGGGATTATTGAGGTGCTGAAAGGCAACGAGCATAAAGTGGCGCGGGTAGGGAAATATAACGCCGGGCAGAAAATGATGTTCTGGACCATTATGAGCATGATTTTTGTGCTGCTGGTGACCGGGGGGATTATCTGGCGGCCTTATTTTGCCCACTATTTTCCGATTCAGGTGATTCGCTATAGTCTGCTGATTCACGCGACCTCGGCGATTATTCTTATTCACGCGATTCTTATTCATATGTATATGGCGTTCTGGGTTAAAGGATCGATTAAGGGAATGGTTGAGGGGAAGGTGAGTCGCCGCTGGGCGAAGAAGCATCATCCGCGCTGGTATCGCGAGGTGGAGCGTCAGGAAGCGAAGAAAGAGAGCTGCGAAGGACTGAAATAAGTTCTGCGTCGTAAACCCGCTCCGGTTAAACCCGGAGCGGGTCAGGTATTGGTGATAAGGGCGTCAATGGCGGAAATCACTTCGCCTCTGGCGCTTTTTAAGCTACCGATAAAATCTTCGCGCTTGATCAGCTTATTGTTAAGGTTCGTCATCATCGGCGAACAAAGCATAAACGTTTCAAATTCAATATTGACCTCAGGAACTAAAGGATGCTGCCATAGTGGCAGATGAGCATTACGCATCAGGGGAATAATTACCCTGGTGGGTAGGTCTTCATAAAAATCATTTTGCACAATCATAAAATAGGGTAGAGGGTTCTTCGTTTGCGAAGAAGGGTTCCGATAAACGTCGAATTGCTTAAGCATCAGAGCACCCTGAAGTATTCATCATCGGTGATAGACCCATGCTCGTCGACGAATTCATTCATTAACCGGAACAATTCGTTACGGGGATGCATTGACTGACTTTTAGCTGTGGGTATCGAGGATAAATGGCACTTTTTACTCGTTGATGCCGCCGACTGGAAGCTATCTTCCGCTGTGTATTCTTTCATTATCCTGCCTCCGTGTGGTTAATGTCGCCATTATCAGTCTACTACTTTAAAAAACAATACCGATTGCCCTGGTTAAGTCGCATTTGCGAGACGGGTTCCATTGAAAAGCAACGGCATGAAATGATGAAATTTTAATGGAACCGCGGTTGTGAATTGTTATCGCTATGCCGTTGCTGGCTACTGGGCAGCGGCGGGGCGCGAAATGGCTTTATTCTTTTTTCCAATCTGCGAATAAGCTTATGAAATAACCGCGCCGTTATATGGATAAAAATGTCACCCGGCGTTTTTATCTGGTTTGCCGCTGGATAATGCACAATAATGCCGTCGGTTTATTTTATAACAAGTGATTAGTTGTATGAAAAAGACTATTTTTTCGTTAGCGCTTGGCACCTTTGGTCTCGGGATGGCGGAATTTGGCATTATGGGCGTATTACCTGAAATCGCTCATGATGTCGGGATATCGATTCCCGCCGCAGGCAATATGATCTCATATTATGCGTTTGGCGTGGTGATCGGCGCGCCGGTGATGGCGCTGTTCTCCAGCCGCTTTTCGTTAAAGTCGGTTATGCTGTTTCTCGTGGCGCTGTGCGTTATCGGCAATGCCATCTTCACTTTATCTTCCAGCTATTCGATGCTGGCGCTGGGCCGTCTGATCTCCGGCTTCCCGCACGGCGCATTCTTTGGCGTGGGGGCGATTATCCTGTCAAAAATCGCCCCGCCAGGAAAGGTGACGGCGGCGGTGGCGGGGATGATCGCCGGGATGACGGTCGCCAATTTGCTGGGGGTGCCCGCCGGGACCTGGCTCGGCCATCAGTTTAGCTGGCGCTATACTTTTCTGGCGATTGCGGTATTTGATATCGCGGTGCTGGTCTCCATCGCCTGGTGGGTGCCCACGCTGTTTGATAAATCCACGGCGCGCCTGCGCTCGCAGTTTCATTTTTTAAAATTGCCCGCGCCGTGGTTAATTTTTGCCGCCACGATGTTCGGCAATGCCGGCGTATTCGCGTGGTTCAGCTATATTAAGCCGTTTATGATTAACGTCTCCGGTTTCGGTGAGAGCGCCATGATATTCATTATGATGCTGGTGGGCCTCGGAATGGTTCTCGGAAATCTCTTTAGTGGTAAAGTTTCTGTTCGCTACAGCCCGCTGCGTATTGCCGCCGTTACCGATGGCGTTATTGTGGTGACCTTATTATTGATTTTTCTGCTGGCTGAGCATAAAGCCGCCTCATTAACCCTGGCGTTTATTTGCTGCGCGGCGCTGTTCGCCCTGTCGGCGCCGCTGCAAATTCTGCTGCTGCAAAACGCCAAAGGCGGCGAGATGCTGGGCGCGGCGGGCGGCCAGATCGCCTTTAATCTCGGTAGCGCCATCGGCGCGCTGTTTGGCGGAATGATGATTACGGCCGATTTTGGCTGGCGTTCCGTTACCTTACCGGCCGCGCTGCTCTCGTTTCTTGCCCTCAGTTCGCTGCTGATTTATGCCCGCTATCAGCAGCGTCTGGCCTGATTCATTTACTCCTGCCAGGGTTCGCCGAGGGTTAACATTAAACGGTTGGCCCAGGCGAAGAACGCTGCCGATTGCAGTAAATCCAGCTGAGCGAGCGTATCCAGGCCCTGCTGTTCGACCGCGGCAAGGTGGCCGGCGGCCAGGGCGGGCGGGGTAACGGAAATCGCGGCGGCGAAATCGATTTGCGCCTGCCAGCCCGGCGTCTGCCCGTCGCTCAGGTTCTCTCCGGGCGTCACCGCCAGCAGCGTCTCTACCGCCGTTTCATCCTTCGCCAGCTGCGCGGCCTTACGCGCATGCACCGATGCGCAATAAATACAGCCGTTAACTTTGCTCGCTACCGTCGCCGCCAGCTCGCGTTCGGCGCGGGGCAGGCCGCCGGGAGTATAAAAAATGCCTTTGTCGGTTAACGTACGCTGCTCCAGTATCGGCTGGTTACGCGCCAGCAGGCGGAAATAGGGGGAATCGCTGTGGCCGAACTTCGTCAGCAGCGCCTGCTCATCGGGGGAGAATTCCGCCAGCGGTTTAGCCGCCAGCCAGGGCTCCCAGTGCAGTTCGTCGCGGGTAAAGCGCACCGGCGCGCGCTTACCGCTGAGGGTTTGCGGCGAGGTATGCCAGAATCCGGCCGCGACCGGGGTTTGTGCGACAGTAATGCTTTTGCCGTTAAGCAGGCGCAGCCCGGTGACCAGCCGACTCTGGAAGCTGACAAAGGCGATAAGCTGGGCGAGGGTGACAATGCCGCGCAGGGTCCATCCGGCGCGGATTAAGGCGTCCAGCGGCGATGGCGTAGCCTCCACAGGCGTAAAGGTTAACAGTCGGGCAAAGGCCAGCGCCGGGGCCAGCCGCGGGGATGTGGGGTCGGCAATACCAAAACCGGCATAGTGGGCCGCCAGCGCATCGCTGTCATGCAGCTTAGCCACCCTGGCGGCAACGGCAAAACGCTCATCGAGCGGAAAGTCGTTATCCTGCTGACCAAACAGCGTTTCATAGCTTCCCTGCGCGTGGCGGGTGGCCGCCTCGCGCACGGCGCGCGCCGCGGCTAAAGCGGAATCGGGGGCGATCTCTGCCAGTTCGGCCAATATATCCTGACTTAGCGTCATGGTGACTCCTTATCGTAACTGAGGGGCAATGTGCTGAGCGATCAGCTCAAGGGAACGCAGCGTGTCCCGGTGCGATGGTTCAACGGAGTGCACCTGAAACGAAATATCGGTCACCCGCCGCAGCACGCTATCGCGCGCCAGCGAGGCGGCGACGTGCGCGGGGTCGCCGACGTGAGCGTCAAGCTGCGGTAGAAATTCGGTGACAGTGTCACCAATAATTTCATAGCCGGCGGCGCGATGCTGGGCTGCCTGTCTGCGTAAACCGGGTTCGGCGACCTGTAGCGCGTACTCCTGGCTGTCGGCGACGAAGGCGGTACGCGAGGCAAGGATCCTTGCCTCGACGCCCGCGGGCAGCGCGGCGAGATAGGCGTCGATAATCGGATTCTGAATCGCGTCGAGCGGCAGCGTCGGTTGCCCGGCCGGACGCGGCTGAGTGCGCGAGAGCATCAATCCGTGTCCGGCCTGCGCGGCGCGGACCGCGCCGTCGACGGAAAATGTGGCAATCCAGATACGTTCCGCCAGCTGCGGCGCCTGAGGGTAAAGATGATTATCCGGATGGGCGAGCGAATCCCCGCGCCAGGCGCTTTGAATCAGATGCAGATGCTCGGCGAATATCGCGCTGCGCTGGTCAATCGTCAGGCCGAAGGGTAAAAACGAGGTGGGGGTGCCGCCGGAGCCGAAGCCTACCTCCAGCCGTCCATCGGCGAGCAGATCCAGCACCGCCGCATCCTCCGCCACCCGTAGCGGGTTTTCCATCGGCAGGGTGATAATGGCGGTTCCCAGACGAATGCGTTCGGTGTGCGCTGCCGCATGGGCGAGAAAAACCAGCGGCGACGGCAGGCCGCCTTCGTGCTCATGAAAATGGTGCTGCGCAATCCACGCGCTGTCGAACCCCAGGCGTTCGGCGTGGCGAATTTGCTCGGTGGCCAGCCGATAGCGCTCTTTGGGCGTGGCGTGGTCCAGCAGGCGGGTGAAAAAGCCCAGTCGTTTACGCGTCATGCAACCTCCTTGCTCGGGGATGAAAAGTGGGGAATCGCGGCGATAAGCTCGCGGGTATAGTCATGCTGCGGGGCGCTGAACAGCCGGCTGACGTCGCCGTGTTCAACCACCTGGCCCGCCCGCAGCACCGTCACGCTGTGGGCGATACGGCGCACCGTCGCCAAATCGTGAGTGATAAACAGATAGCTCAGCCCGAGCTGCTGCTGAAGCTGCTGCAGCAGGGCGAGAATTTGCGCCTGCACCGTGACGTCCAGCGCTGAGGTCGCTTCATCCAGCACCAGGATCGTTGGCTCAAGGATGAGGGCGCGGGCGATGGCCACCCGCTGCCGCTGGCCGCCGGATAGCTCGCGGGCGGTTCGCGACAGCAGCTCCGGCGCGAGCGCCACGCGGGCAGCGACCGTTTCCACGCGCTGGCGTCTTGTCTCGGCGTTGAGGCGGTCAAAGTTTTTTAACGGCTCTTCGATAATCTCAAACAGCGTTTGCCGCGGATCCAGGGACGCAAAGGGGTTCTGGTAGACGAACTGGATTTTACGCCGCAGCTGGCGGAGCGCCTCGCGGCTGAGATGCCCGGCATCGATACCGTCAATAGCGATATGGCCAACATCGGCCTTTTCGAATCCCAGCAGGATCCGCGCAAGGGTGGTTTTGCCGGAGCCGGACTCGCCGACCAGCGCGTGGGTGCTGCCCCGTTTCACCTCGAAGCTCACGGCGTCCAGCGCCTGTAAATGCGCGCGGCCGAGCGAAAAACGTTTGCTGATGCCCTCTACGCGGATCGCCGGGGTCGCCAGCACGCGCCCGCTGGCCGGGGCAATGGTCAGCGTCGAACCCTGGAGATCGCTGAGCAGTTGGCGGGTATAGGCGTGCTGCGGCGTGCGCACCACATCGCCGGTCGCGCCCTGTTCCTGAATTTCACCGTGGCGAAAGACCAGCAGTCGGTCGGCGCGTTCCGCCGCCAGCGCCAGATCGTGGGTCACGAACAGCACCGCCGTGCCGGACTCCCGGCGCAGCGTATCCAGCAGGTCGAGGATCCGTTTTTGTACCGTCACGTCGAGGGCGCTGGTGGGCTCATCGGCAATGATTAAGTCGGGTTTCAGGGCGATGGCGATAGCGATCAGCACCCGCTGCTTCATACCGCCTGAAAGCTGGTGGGGATATTGATCGATGCGCTGTTCCGGGTGGCTCAGCCCAACCTTCGCCAGCAGCGCCAGTACCTGCGCTTTACGCTCTGCGGCGCTGCTTTGCTGATGCAGGCGCAGGATTTCGCCCACCTGCGCGCCGATGGTTTTTACCGGATTCAGGGAGTTGCCCGGATCCTGAGGCACCAGACTAATCCGCGCGCCGCGAAGGCCGTCGAGGCGTTTGGCGGACCAGCCGCTGATCTCTTCGCCGTTAATCAAGATGCGCCCGCTGTCACGGCGCGCGTTATCGGCCAGCAGGCCAATAATCGCCTGCGCGGTGGTGGTTTTACCTGAACCGGATTCGCCGACGAACGCCAGCATTTCGCCGCGTTTTACCGCAAAACTGACGTCGTGCACCACTTCGCGCCATTCGCGCTGCGAACGATAGCTGATGCGCAGATTCTCGACGGTCAAAACATTCATGGGCGTTCTCCGCTAAATTGACGGCTGATGCGGTTGGCGGCGAGCACCACCGCGATCACCGCAAGGCCGGGAAGGGTGGTGAGCCACCAGGCGGTGGAGAGATAGTTACGGCCCTCGGCGATCAGCAGCCCCCACTCCGGAACCGGCGGCGGCGTGCCGTAGCCGAGAAAACTCAGGGTTGAGAGCGCCAGAATGGCCTGGCCGAACTGGAGGGTGGCAAAAGCCAGTACCGCGGTGAGCGAATTGGGCAGAATATGCCGCCAGAAAACGGCGAAAAAGGTGCCGCCGCTGCCGTACGCCGCTTCGACGAAGTCGCTGTGGCGCACGCGAACCACTTCCGCTCGCGCCAGGCGGGCAAAGCTGGCTATTGCCGCGACGCCGACCGCGACGGCGGCGTTAAGGGTGCCGAAACCGAGCAGGATGATGACCGTCAGCGACAACAATAAAGAGGGGATCGCCAGCAGCACGTCAACCAGCCGCATGATCGCCGACTCCACGCGTCCCGCCAGCGCACCGGCCAGGGTGCCCAGCGCGGTACCGATGAACAGGCCGATCGCCACCGCCGCCAGCGCGGCGGAGAGGGAATGTACGGCGCCGTAAACAATGCGGCTCCACAGATCGCGACCCAGCTGGTCGGTACCCAGCCAGTGGCCGGCCTGCGGCGCCAGCCGCTGGGCGCCGGGAAGGCCCTCCAGCGGGTTATACGCGGTAAACAGCTGCGGGGCGATCGCCATCAGCGCGGCAACGATCGTTACCGTCCATGCCAGCAGCAGGCCGGGCTGAACGCGCAGCGTACGCCAGTTTACCCTGCGGCGTCGCGCGGCGATTGCGTAATCTACCAGGCTCATACGGCACCTCCGATAACGGTTTTCAGGCGCGGGTCGAACAGCGGCATCAGCAGGTCAACCAGCAGGTTAATCAGTACGAAACCGAGGGCGGAGATCATCACCACCGCCTGCAGTACCGCGATATCCTGATTATTGACGGCCTGCTGCGTCAGCAGTCCCAGACCGCCGCGACCAAACACGGTTTCGGTAATCAGCGCTCCGGCGATCAGTTCCCCCAGCAGCAGACCGGCAATATTGAGCACCGGCAGCAGGGCGTTGCCGGTAACGTGCCGCCACAGAACGCCGGTTTCGCTCAGGCCTTTGGCGCGGGCAACGGCGACAAACGGCTGCGCGGCGACCTGATCCAGACTGCGCATCAGGATTTGCGCCAGCGGGGCGGAAATCGGCACCGCGACGGCAATAATGGGCAAAATCAAGCCCTCAACCGGTCCCGGGTTGATCACCGGGATCCAGCGCAGCTGAAAGGAGAACAGCTGAATCAGGGCGATACCGAGCCAGAACGTTGGCAGCGAGATAAACAGCACCGGCAGCGATTGCAGCGCGTTGCTCAGCCAGCGCAGACCCGGTAGCCGTGAGGCGAGGGCGAGGGTGAACGCCAGCGCCACCGCCAGCGCAAAGGCGGGCAGCGCCAGGCTTAATGTCTCCGGCAGGTTGCTGGCGATAAGCGCGCTGACCGGCAGCCCGGCCTGCAGCGAATAGCCAAAATCGCCCCGCAGCATGGCCCATAGCGTGTGGAAATACTGCTTCCACAGCGGGCTATCGGCCCCGTAGGCGAGGCGCATTTCGGCGATCTGCTCGGGGCTCAGTCCCAGATCCGGGTTCTGAAACTTGATCAGTACGGCATCGCCGGGGAGCACCTGCAATAGCGCGAAGGAGAGAGTAAACGCTGCCCACAGCACCAGTAGTCCCTGGCCGGAGCGCCGCAGAAGATAGTGGCTCATCGCAGACTCCTTAGTGCTTTTCCAGCCACGCGCCGTAGAACGACGGGCGGCCTACCGCTTCAAAACTAACGCCCTTAACCCACGGCGCGCCGGCAAAGACCTGCGGTTCTTCAAAAATCGGGATTACGTAGGCGTTATCCAGCAGATAGCGCTGGGCGTCGCCGGTTAGCTGGAGGCGTTTTTGCGGTTCAACTTCGGCTGAAATCGCGGTCAGCAGCGCGTTGAGCTTATCGTCGCGGAAGCTTTGCACTTTGTCGCTGGAGCCGCCTTTTTGCAGCAGCGCGTCGCGGTTAGTGGGGAAGAACATGCTCTTAACCACATCCGGGTCGGCGCGGCCCACTTCCGATACGGTGAGCGGCGTTTTTAACGGGTCGAGGCTATCCAGCGTACGGCTACCGGCATCACCGGCTTTGACCGCCAGCGCAACGCCGACCTGACGCCACTGCTGGGCGATAAGCTGGAGCACCTCTTTGTTTTGCGGCTGGGGCAGGGATTCATAGACGGTTAACGCCAGCCGCTGGCCATCTTTGACCCGTATACCGTCGGCGGCCGGTTTCCAGCCCGCCTCATCCAGCAGCTGTTTCGCTTTGGCCGGATCGAAAGCCAGCCTGTCGCTGAGGTTAACGTATCCGGCCGCGCTACTGGCGACGACGGAGGTGGCCTGCGGATAGTTGGCGGAGAACAGGGTTTCGACCACCTGTTTCGCGTCGGTGGCGTGCAGTAGCGCCTGGCGGACGCGCAGGTCGGCAACCAGCGGGTTATCGGGGCGGAAGCTGAGGCTGTCGTTGACGCCGCGCGTCGGAGCAGCATAGATTTTAAAGCCTGCATCGGTGGCCTGCTTTTCATCGTAGGCCTGCACCTGGCGGATAAAATCGGCCTGGCCCGCCAGCAGCGCGCCAATACGCACGCCATCCTCCGGGGTGACGATATAGGTTATGCCGTCGAGATTGGCCGGTCCCTGCTGGGCGAGGCTTTTTGGCCCCCATTGATAATCTTTACGCGCGACCAGCGTGAGTTCACGCCCCGGTTTTTCATCTTTAACCGTAAAAGGGCCAGAACCAATAATATGGCGGGCGTCGCCCAGCTCTTCAAAATTACGCGCCAGGGTGCTGAGGGAAACCAGCCCGGAGCCGATGGTCGCGGTGCCCTGCAGAAATCCCGGCGAGGGCTTTTTAAAGTAGAATTTTACCGTCAGCGGATCGATGACTTCGCTGCGATCGTAATTATTAATCACCTCGGAAACGGGCAGGCGGCGCGCTTTATTCCCAAGCCCGTAGGTATCAAAGTTTTTGGCAACCGCATTGGCGTCAAGCGGGGTTCCATCCGAGAAGGTGACGCCAGGGCGAATCTTAAAGATATATTCTGTTTTATCGGCGTTAACGCTCCAGCTTTCGGCAATCCAGGGTTCGACTTGTAGAGTTGCGGGATTTTGCCAGGTTAACTTATCGGTTATTTGATTCAGAATCCCGCCGTTGGGATAGAACCCGCCGGCCGGTGGATAAAGATTAGTATGCGCCTGCTGCTCCAGATAAATTAACGTGCCGCCTTTAACCGGCGCATCGGCGGCCCACGCGGAAAAGGCGCCGCTGAAAAAAAGTGCCGCCAGCGCGGGCAGGCGAAAACGGGTGTGCATGGTGAATTCCTTTGTTATCTATTGTTTGGCCATCATCGGGCGCGCGTTTTAACAAAGGAAGTGAGGATTTGCGCTAAGCATTTGCATAAAAAGCATTTATACCCGGTTCGATTTTTGGGGGCTGGTATTCATATGCGTTTCAGCTGAGACTCAAACTGGATAATTTAATGACTGAGAGATAGTCAGCGTAATAAAGGGGTAGCGACGATGCTGAAGTATTTACTGATGTTGGCGGTGACGGTGCTGGCGGGCTGTACCAGCGCACCCAATTTGCCCTCTACCGATACCATTATTAAGGTTAAACCTATTGAGTCGGGCATCATTGCCAATTCGAATAAATACAGCTATCGATTCTTCCGTAAAGGGGTGCCGCAGGAGTACCAGCGTTATAATACTTTCTACGAACGCTTCAATAAGGTCGCATCCGGCGTACGGGTGAATTTTGTCGTGAAACAGCATGAGGTTGTTGCGGAATATCTGGTGGTGCTTGACAAGCGCAGGCTGGATGCCAGCCAACAAACTGTATTAACCAACCAATATAAAGCGACGGCGCTGGATAACGAGCATCTTGGCGTGCTGTTTAAAGCGACCGGTTTCTGGTCAACCGTGGATCCCAATGAGCTGGATGACGCTTATCGGCTTGCCAGCCCGGTGGTGGTGTCAATTAATGACAACACGCAGACCATTAGCACGCTGGGGACGATCGCCCTGATTCCGCTGGTACCGCTATTTCCGCTGGTGATGATGTACGGTTGCGCGACGGGGCCGTGCGTGTAAAGGGGAAATAAACCTCTCCCGCTGCGGGGAGAGGTCCGACGATTAGCGGCGGAAATCAATGACCATACGACCGCGAATCTGCCCCTGTTCCATCTCTTTAAAGATCGCGTTGATATCGCCCAGCGGGCGCAGGGTGACTTTTGGTACGACTTTACCTTCCGCGGCGAACTGGAAGGCTTCGGTCAGATCCTGACGGGTGCCGACCAGTGAACCGACCACTTCGATACCGTCGAGGACCAGACGCGGAATGTCCAGGCTCATTGCTTCCGGGGGCAAGCCTACCGCCACCACGCGTCCACCGGCGCGAACCGCGTCTACCGCTGAGTTGAACGCCGCTTTCGCGACGGCGGTGACCACTGCGGCATGCGCGCCGCCGGTTTTCTCGTGAATGATTTTGGCCGCGTCTTCGCTGCGTGAGTTGATGGTCAGGTCCGCGCCCATTTCCGCGGCCAGCTTCAGCTGTTCATCGTTAACGTCAAGGGCGATCACTTTGGCGTTAAACACGTTTTTGGCGTACTGCAGCGCCAGGTTGCCGAGGCCGCCGAGGCCATAGATGGCGATCCACTGTCCGGGTTTGATATGGGAGACTTTTACCGCTTTATAGGTCGTCACGCCCGCGCAGGTGATGCTGCTGGCCGCCGCTGAATCCAGCCCGTCCGGCACTTTGACCGCATAATCGGCCATGACGATGCACTCTTCCGCCATACCGCCATCGACGGTATAGCCGGCGTTTTTCACCGAGCGACACAGCGTTTCATTGCCGCTGTTACAATATTCACAATGCCCGCAGCCTTCGAAGAACCATGCGACGCTGGCGCGATCGCCCGGTTTCAGAGAATGCACGCCGGGGCCGACCTGCTGTACGACGCCCACGCCTTCATGGCCCAGAATGACCCCGGTTTTATCGCCAAAATCGCCGTTTTTAACGTGCAGGTCGGTGTGGCATACGCCGCAGCAATCCATTTTTAATAGGGCTTCGCCATATTGCAGTGGACGAAGCGTTTTTTCCGTAACATTGACCTGATGATCTTGCGTGACGACAGCAGCTTTCATTCTGTTCTCCTTATTGAACATAAGCGTATTAACACAGTTTTGTTTTTTACGCATGTTAAGGTTTAGCTTAAATCCTCACAAAATCAAGGGGATAATTGCTGTTCCTTGCTGGGGGGAGTTTTATGTGCCGTTTTTTTAATCAGATTTATTAATGAAATTCTCATCACATTACCGTCATCGTTACGTCATGCACGCTTCATTTGCGGCCTCTATCGTTCTGTTTTTCAATTCTTATAACGAAAGAGCGACACGACAATGCATCTGGTGAAAACACTCCTTGCCGCAGGCCTTCTGCTTTCCGCTACCGCCGAGGCGCAGAACGTGCTGGATTTCCCGCAGCCGAAAAACAATCCTGAAGAGTTTTATGCGGTGACCGAAATTCCCGCTGGCGGGATTATCAAATATGAAACCGACGCCAAAACCGGCTTTCTTATCGCCGATCGTTTTCAGTCAATGCCGGTGGCCTATCCGGCTAACTACGGCTCGCTGACCCAATCCCTGGCAGGGGATGGCGATCCGCTGGACGTGGTGTTTTACACCCGTGCGCCGATGGCGCCGGGAACGCTGATTAAGCTGCGCGCGATTGGCGTGCTGAAGATGATTGATGGCGGCGAGAAGGACGACAAAATCATTGCCGTTCCGGCCAGCAAAATCGACCCAACCTACGATGAGATCAACACGATCGGCGATCTGCCGAAAATTGAGCAGGAGCGTTTGCAGGCTTTCTTCCGCGTTTACAAACAGCTGCCGGAAGGGCGTAAAAAAGTGGAGCTGAACGGCTTTAATGATGCCGCCGCCGCGAAGCAGGAAATTAAAGCGGCATGGGATGCCTGGAAAGCAAATAATGCGCAATAAGCGTAAAAACAGGCATCGCCCGGTGCCTGTCGCTTTTTCTTCGCCTTATTGTCCGCAGAACGAGGCAATACGCTACGAAAGCGCCGATGACCCCCGATTTGATGCTAACGCGGGCGGATGACCGGAAAGTCCAGGGCATTGACACGTATGTCCTGAAGATGGTTGTATTATGCAACCATTTGCGACCAGGCTGACTGACCATGACCTCATCCCCGCTTATTGATGAAATTCGTACCGCGTCGCGCCTGATGGTGCGGGAGCTTGGCTTTATGCGCGCGACGCTGGCCGCCACGGACTATTCACCTTCCGCCGTACACACCTTACTGGAAATATCGCTGCGCGGGGCGATGACCGCCGCGCAGCTGGTGCAGATTCTGGGGCTCGAAAAATCGAGCGTTAGCCGAATGCTCGCCCGCCTGGTTACCGCCGGCGAGCTCCAGGAAATACCCTCCGCCGGCGACGGGCGTTTTAAGCAGCTTGCGTTAACGGCCAAAGGCGCGGCGACGGTGGCAAAAGTTAACGCCTATGGCGCAATGCGGGTGGTCAACGCGCTGGCGCACCTGAGCGACGAGCAGAAACAAGGTGTTGCTCAGGGCCTCACCGACTGGGCCTGGGCGCTGGAAAAATGTCGCGACGTTGAGGCGACCGCCGCGAAACAGGCGATTGCTATCGTTACCGGCTATCGTCCGGGAATGATTGGCCGCATTGCGCAGATGCACGGCGAGTACTATGCGAAGCACTACGGATTTGGTCACTTTTTCGAGAGCAAAGTGGCCAGCGGGCTGGCGGAGTTTTCCGGCCGTCTTGATAAACCGCGCAATCAGGTTTGGCTTGCCGTGCAGGGCGAGCAGATTGTCGGGTCGGTGGCGATTGACGGCGAAGATCTCGGTAACAATCAAGCGCATCTGCGCTGGTTTATTCTCGACGATAGCTGTCGGGGAAGCGGTATTGGCCGCCGTCTGCTGAATGAAGCGTTGGCTTTTTGCGATAGCCAGGGTTTTGCTGCGGTGCAGCTGTGGACCTTCAGCGGGCTGAACGCCGCCCGCAGGCTATATGAATCCTTCGGCTTCACGCTGCATAAAGAGTGGCAGGGGGATCAGTGGGGGCGGATGATGACCGAGCAGCAGTTTAGCCGGCAGCAGGCCCGCGCTGAATAATCTCCCGGCGCGAATCGCCGCGCCGGGAGAACAGCATTTAGCTTAATTTCGTATTGATCGTCGTCATCTCCTTACGCCACTGCGCCTGCAGCTGCGGTTTTTGATGTTTTGGCTTGCGCGCCAGATCGTCGGCCAGCAGCTGCTCAAGCGTGATTAACCGCTCCAGCAGCGCATCATGATCGTCCTCTGCTTCGCGGCTGTTCACCGTTGTTTCCTCGATGAGCGGACGGCGAACGGCGGCGCGTAAAACGTCATACACCTCGTCGGCGCTTTGCCATTCGCTCAGCCCGCGCTCGTCGATAAGCCAGAAGCGATTGCAGCTGTGGTTGATGAGCTCGCGATCGTGGCTGACCAGCAGCAGGCCGCCGGGGTAGTCGTTCAGCGTCGCCGCCAGCGCCGTTTTGCCATCCATATCTAAATGGTTGGTGGGCTCATCCAGCAGCAGCAGGCTATAGCGGGCCAGAGACAGGCCGACGAACAGCAGGCGCGAACGCTCGCCGCCGCTTAAGGTGGCGACCTTTTGCCCGTGACGCGCCCAGATAAATCCGGCGGAGATCAGCGCCCGCCGGCGCGTTTCCGCCGCTGGTTCAAAGGGCTCCAGCGCGTCGAGAAGGGTGTCGCCATCCGCCAGCTGATGCAGGGTCTGGTCGTAGTAACCGGGCTTCAGCCGCGGATGCAAACGCAGACCGGGATCCGTCGTTTGCTGCTGCATTTGCCGCCACAGCAGACGCAGCAGCGAAGACTTGCCGCAGCCGTTACGCCCCATCACCGCCACCCGATCGCCGCTTTTCAGGCGCGCCAGGCCCGCGGTGAACAGGGCCGGCAGACCCGGCGCGGGCGGAACGGGGAGCTGTTCCATCTCCAGCAATCGGTCAGCCCGCAGCATGTCGCCGCGCAGCGCCAGCCGCCAGGGCGTTCCATCGGTGAGCTCGGTTTGGCTCTCCTTCAGGCGCTGAACCTGCTTTTCCATCTGCTTGGCTTTGCGCGAGAGATCTTCGTTATCATACGTCCGGCCCCAGATGGCCAGCCGTTTAGCGCTGGCGGCGACCCGGTCGATCTCCTTTTGCTCCGCTTTATGGCGCAGCGCGTCGCTGGCGTCCTGGGCTTCCAGCGCCTGACGGGCGGCGCTGCAGGGCAGGGAGAAGGCGTGCAGGGTTCTGTCGCGCAGGATCCAACTGGCATTAGTTACAGCATCCAATAGGATATTATCATGCGACACCAGAACGAAGCTCCCCTGCCAGGTCTGCAAGAAGCTTTCCAGCCACAGGAGGGTCGGCAGGTCGAGGTGGTTTCCCGGCTCATCCAGCAGCAGGAGATCCGGTTGCTGGATCAGCGCTCTGGCAAGCAGCAGCCGGGTGTGCTGACCGCCGCTAAGCGTCGACGCCCGCTGCAGGACCTCATCTGGCGTAAAACCCATCTCCGCCAGCAGCCTTTCCGCTTGCCAGCGCTGGCTCTCACGCTCAAGCACCGGAAGTTTCGCCAATACCGCCTGCAGCAGAGGCTGCGCTAACAGCGTATTGGGTAGATGCTGTTCCACTCGCGCCATCAGACAGTGATTGGCCAACGCCACGCTACCTGAATTGGGCACGATCGTGCCGTCCAGCACCTGTAGCAGAGTACTTTTTCCGCAGCCGTTGTAGCCAATCAGGCCAATACGGTCGCCTTTTTTCAGGGTAAAGGAGAGGTTTGTGAACAGCGGGCCAAACGCCGTATCAACATGAAGAGATTGTGCAGTTAGTAATGTGCTCATTGGGAACTTACTCAAGAGTTACAGGCATGTGAATGCCTCGTCAAACATCGCTGACGATAACCCGGTAAGCCCGAGGGAAGGGAGTTAGTCTTTGGTTTCTTCGCTCAAGCTGAAGTTATCGCAGTACGATACCGATAACGCTTGAGCTGGTGCGATCGCCAAATGCACGTGAAAAAAACATTTCACAGTACGACATGGGATCCTCCTTTTCTATTCAGTTAGTTGATGGGTGCTGGCAGTGTAGAGGGAGAAGAGCGTTTTGGCTAGCTGAAGAACAGAAAAAGGCCTGCAAAGCAGGCCCGTTATACAGCTGATTTTCCGGTTAAATCGACGTCCGGCGGTAGCTGCGGTACTCCGGCTGCCAGAAGTTATCGGCAATCGCCTGCAGCAGCGCTTCAGCTGAGGTTTTCACCGCCACGCCTTGTTCCTGCGCCACCTTACCGACCGCGAAGGCAATCGCCCGCGAGACGGTCTGGATATCCTTCAGCTCCGGCAGGACCGGGCCTTCACCGTTATTCACCAGCGGCGAGTGTTTCGCCAGGGTTTCGCTGGCGGCCATCAGCATCTCATCGGTCACGCGCGACGCGCCCGAAGCGATCACGCCGAGGCCAATTCCCGGGAAGATATAGGAGTTATTGCACTGGGCGATAACGTACTGTTTGCCTTTGAGCGTGACCGGGGCGAACGGGCTGCCGGTAGCAACCAGCGCCGCGCCGTCGGTCCAGCTGAGGATATTTTGCGGCGTGGCTTCCACCCGGGAGGTCGGGTTGGACAGCGGCATGACGATTGGCCGCGGGCAGTGCTTATGCATCTCGCGGATAATCTCTTCGGTGAACAGACCCGGCTGGCCGGAAACGCCGATCAGGATGTCCGGTTTGACGTTGCGTACCACGTCAAGTAGCGACAGCACATCATTCGTGGTGTCCCACGCTTGCAGATGCTCACGCTTTTGCACCAGTTTGCTCTGGAACGGCAGCAGGTTCGGCATGGCGTCGGTCAGCAGGCCGAAACGGTCAACCATAAACACGCGCTTGCGGGCTTCCTCTTCGCTTAACCCTTCGCGCTGGATCTGGGCGACGATCTGCTCGGCGATACCGCAGCCCGCGGAGCCGGCGCCGAGGAAGACAATTTTCTGCTCGCTCAGCTGGCTGCCCGCGCCGCGGCTGGCGGCGATCAGCGTACCGACGGTGACCGAAGCGGTGCCCTGGATATCATCGTTAAAAGAGCATACCTCGTGGCGATAGCGGTTGAGCAGCGGCATGGCGTTTTTCTGCGCGAAGTCTTCGAACTGCAGCAGCACGTCCGGCCAGCGGGCTTTAATCGCCTGGATAACGTCGTCGACAAACTGATAGTACTCGTCGTCGGTAATACGCGGGTGACGCCAGCCCATATACAGCGGATCGTCCAGCAGCTGCTGGTTGTTGGTACCGACGTCCAGCACTACCGGCAGCGTGTAGGCCGGGCTGATACCGCCGCAGGTGGTATACAGCGACAGTTTACCGATCGGAATGCCCATCCCGCCGATACCCTGGTCACCGAGGCCGAGAATACGTTCGCCGTCGGTCATCACGATCACCTTGACGTTGTGGTTCGGCACGTTTTGCAGAATATCGTCGAGGTTATTGCGGTTCTGATAAGAGATAAACACGCCGCGGGCGCGACGATAGATCTCAGAAAAGCGTTCACAGGCGGCGCCGACGGTCGGGGTATAGATAACCGGCATCATCTCTTCGAGATGGTTGCCGACCAGACGGTAGAACAGCGTTTCGTTAGTATCCTGGATGTTGCGCAGATAAATGTGTTTGTCGATCTCGGTTTTAAATCCCTGGTACTGGATCCACGCGCGTTCGGCCTGCTCTTCAATGGTTTCGACCACTTCCGGCAGCAGACCCAGCAGGTTGAAGCTGCTGCGCTCTTCCATGCTGAAGGCGCTACCTTTGTTGAGCAGCGGAAATTCAAGCAGCACGGGGCCGGCGTAAGGGATGTAAAGAGAGCGGTTTTTCTTATGGGTGAATTGCATCGCACTAACTCCTTGATAATCGCTTCAGCCCGGGCGCGGCGACAGGCGGGGGGCTGGCAGGGAATGGCAGCGTGCAGAGTATAAGGCAGATGGCATCAAAGGAGAGTAAACAAGAGGACGATAGCGTTAAAAAAACACCATCCTGTGGAAAGGACGGTGTTTTTATCATCATTCAGCTGAAAAGTTAGCCACCGCGGCGTTTGCGGCCGGTGGCGCGAACATGGTTAACCGTGGTTTCCGCATCGCCCTCCAGCAGCACTTTTTTCTGCTGAGAAAGCTTGTAGTTCAGACCGAGAAGATGACGTGCCTGTTGGTTCGATTTCATTCTTACTCCTTTATCCTGTGTCGGTTTCAAGGACAAGCCCGACGGGTGTCGGACGAAATTTAACCCTTAAGTACGCCGCTCATTTTTAGCGCGGCGATAATCAGCGTGGCCCATTTTGCCGGGATTAGCAACGTTGCGGCGGCAGATTAAGAACAGTCTCTTCAGCGGACCGCGGTTTGTCGGCCGGATAAGGCCTCAGCCGCCATCCGGCCGACATACCCGCGCGATAGCCGGAATTACCACTTCATTTCGCCGGTATTCACCCTGGCGCTTAGATCCAGCGAACTCTCTTCCGCCAGTCCCGGCCAGCGCTGTTTCATCGCCTTGATCACGCCGGCGGAATCTTTGTGCGCGTTGAGCGCCTGCTCAAATTGGGTCAGATAGTCGCGAGTAAAGGTAATCGCGCGGTCGCCTGCGGGCGGCGTACCCAGGTAATGGCCGGGGATCACCTGCTGCGGATGCAGCGCGGACATCTCATCGAGCGTATTGATCCACTGCTGGCGGCTTTCGACGCTCTGGGTGTCCGCGGTCCAGACGTGCATCCCCCACGCCACGCCGGTGCCGCCAAGAATGGCTTTATTCGCCGGGATCCACACATAGGCGGCGTAATTTTGCGGCTGGCGGATCTCCACTTTTTCGCCGTCGATGGAGAAGGTATTGGTCGTCAGCGCTTGCGGGACGTAAACCTGCTTCGGCGCGCCGTCCTTCATCTGCGGGCCCCAGTAGGCCAATTTGGCCTCCTTGGTGGCGTTAATATGTTTAACCACTTCCGCGGTCGCCACCACTTTGGCGTCCGGGAAGGCCTTCACCAGCGGCTCGAGGCCGAAGTAGAAATCCGGATCGCCGGAAGTGATCACGATGCGGGTCAGTTTTTTACCGCTTTTCTGAATCATTTCAACCAGCTTCTCGCCATCTTTAACGCTGAACTGGGCATCGAAAAGCACCGCTTCATGCGGGCCGGAGGCGAGGGTGGAGTTCACTGCGAAAATGGCGTTTTCCTGCGGGTTGTAGGTTTGCAGCGTTAAAGGGGCGGCCAGAACGGAAGTACTGAACAGCGCGGTCGCGATAGCCAGGGCAGATAATTTCATATTCATTTTCTCTTGGTCAGGTGAATGAGCGCTATTTTACGGATTTCCTGATTTGCGAAAATTCCTGAAAAAAGAGATGCTGAGTTTCATAAAACGTGCAGATGGAAATCAGTTATGGATCGGGTAATCGCCGCGCAGGTGTATATGCGCATTTGTGAACTGGGGAGTTTAAGCGCCGCCGCGCGCGCGCTGGGGATGTCGCGCCCGATGGTCAGCCGCTATCTGGAGCAGATGGAGCAGTGGGCCGGTACTCGACTGGTCCACCGTTCCACCCGCAAACTGACCTTAACGGCCGCCGGTGAAAAGGTGCTGCAAAAAACGCGCACCCTGACGCAGCTCTCGGATGAGATCGCCGGGCAAAGCGAGCGCGCGATCCCCAGCGGGACCCTGCGCGTCGCCTGCGCGCACTTCACCGCCATGCAGCTTATTTCTCCGCTGTTACCCGATTTTCTCGCCCGCTATCCGCAGCTGCGCCTGGAGCTGGATATCAATAATCACCCGGTGAGCCTGATTAGCGAGCGTATCGACGTGGCGATACGGATCACCGATAACCCGGAACCGGGGGCTATCGCCCGCCGCCTTGGCGTATGCCGTTCGGTGCTCTGCGCTTCGCCGCGCTGGCTGCAGCAGAACGGCCCTCTGCAATCGCCAGAAGATCTCGCCCGCCACAACTGTCTGCACTACAGCCATTTTGCCAGCCAGACGTGGCAGTTTAGCGACCCCGACGGCGAAAGCGTAGCGGTGGCGGTTTCCGGCAACCTTAGCGCCGGGATCTCTTCGCTGCTAATGGAGGCGGCGGTCGCCGGCTGCGGCATCGCGATGCTGCCGGAGCTGGAGGCGCAGCGGGCGCTTAACGGCGGGGCGCTGAAACAGGTGTTGCCGGCCTGGCGGCCAAAACCGTTAAGCGTGTATGGGATTTACCTCTCCAGGGACTACCAGCCGAGCGCGCTGCCGCTGTTTCTTGGCGAGATTCAGCAGCTACTGGCGCAAACTCACGATATAAAAGGAAACCTATGATGATAGTGCTTCGCCCCATGCGTAATGAAGAGTATCCCGCTTATCTCGACTATTTTATCCCCGACTACGCGGCGGAAATCTCGGCCAATTATGCGCTTTCGCCGGCGGCCGCTTTAGCCCAGGCGCAGCGCGAAATCGCCGCGGATCTGCCTGACGGCGTCAATACCTGCGGCCAGGTTTTATGCTGCTTATTCGATGACAGCGACGGAGCAGAAAAGCGGGTCGGCTATCTCTGGTACAAGCCGGATGAAGAAATGCGCTCCGCCTTTATCTGCGATTTTTATATTTATCCGGCATTGCAGGGGCAAGGGTTGGGTAAACAAGCAATGGCGGCTTTTGAGCATGCGCTGAAAAGCCAGGGCATCAGCCAAGTTAAGCTGCGCGTCGCCGGGGATAACCCGCGCGCCCGCCATCTCTACGACGCCGCGGGTTTCCGCGTGACCGGCGTTAATATGAGTAAAAATATCCCGACGGATTGATCTGAAAAACGCCGCGCGCCGCCCAAATGCGTAAGGGGGTTCTATACTTAACCCTTTAATGTCAAAAAGGAGCGATATTATGGCAATCCATAAGAAAGGTCAGGCGCATTGGGAAGGGGATCTGAAAAGCGGTAAAGGAACCGTCTCTACCGAGAGCGGCGCGCTGAACCAGCAGCCTTATGGTTTTAACACCCGTTTCGAAGGCGTGAAGGGGACCAACCCGGAAGAGCTGATCGGGGCCGCACATGCCGCCTGTTTCTCCATGGCGCTATCGCTGATGCTGAGCGAAGAGGGCTACACCGCCACCTCCATTGATACCGTGGCGGTGGTGACGCTGGATAAATCCGGCGGCGGCTTTGCCATCACCCAAATCGCGCTGCAGAGCAAAATCGTGCTGCCAGGCATCGAAGCCGATGCGTTTGACGGGATCATTCAAAAAGCCAAAGCCGGTTGCCCGGTGTCGCAGGTCCTGAACGCAGAGATAAGCCTCGACTACCAGCTTAATCCTTAATCTCACTGGCGCCCGCCGTCGGCGGGCGCTCCTGCCTTGAAAGCCATCGTTGGCAAATGCCCCCGGCGTGAATTAATGCTATCTTTGCCGCTCACGGAAAAGAGCAGGTAGGGTAATGATCGGCATACGTAAAACCATTGAGGCTCAGGTTCTGGGCTTAACCGGGATAGCGCTAAAAGAGATCGATTTTGAGCATCCCAAAGGGGAACCGGGGCTATTTGGCCCGCAATCGGCGATCTGGCAGGTTCACGGCGATTTTACCTCCATGCTCTGCGGCGGCGTCAGCGCGCTGCTGTTACAGATGCTGCATCCTCTGGCGTTGGCGGGGGTCTGGGATCACTCAAACTTCCGTGAGGATATCTTCGGCCGCCTGCGCCGCACCAGCCAGTTTATTTCCGCCACCACCTTTGGTACCACCGCCGACGCCGAACGGCTGATCGCAAAAGTGCAGGGGATCCACCTGCGGGTCAGCGGCCGGGATAAAGACGGCACGCCGTATCAGGCCAGCGATCCGCACTTGCTGACCTGGGTCCACGTCGCCGAATGCAGCAGCTTTATGGCCTCGCATCTGCGCTATAAACGTACCGTGGTGAGCCCCGCCCGCCAGGAGCAGTATTATCAGGAAGCCGCCGAAATTGCCCGCCGCCTTGGCGCTCGGGATATCCCGGTGACGCCGCGGCAGGTTGCCGACTATCTGCAGGATATGCGCCCGGTGCTGCGCTGCGATGAGCGAACGCAGGAAGTGGCCGACGTACTGCTGTCGACCCGCCTGCCCGGTCGCCTGAGCCAGCCGGTTGGGCGAATGATGATGTGCGCCGGAATTGATCTGCTGCCGCCGTGGGCGCAGGAGATGCTCAATTTACCGCTGAGCGCAACGCAGCGCCACAGCGCGCGGATAGCGGTGCACGGCGTCGCTCGCGTACTGCGCGCGTCGGTGCGCAACGGCGCTTATCACTGCGCCATGCGCCGGATGAATCAATTTTAATTATTCAGGCTGCGTTTTACCCGGGAATATAGCCATGGCTATTATTGTCATGGCTATATTTTTTAAAAACAAACTATTCTCATTTATATATTTAGCGATGGTAAAAATAATTAAATCTTCTCTTAACGGCGGCGAATTATTCAGGAAAAATTAAGCCGAAGCGCGTACGTTATTTATTTTTTTACGGAGAAGCGAACATGAGCGGGATGACTGATGAGAATCGGCGTTCTCAGGTTGCGCGTAAAACGACGCTGGTCAGCGTGGTGGTCAACCTTTTTTTATCCAGCGCTCAGGTGCTGGCGGGCGTGTTTTGCGGATCGCAAGGACTCATTGCCGATGGTATCCATTCTCTTTCCGATTTAGTCGCCGATTTTGTCGTGCTGCTGGCGAATAAAAAAAGCCGCCAGCCTTCTGATGACGATCACCCCTACGGGCACTGGCGCTATGAAAACGGCGCTTCCCTGGCGATTGGCGCGCTGCTGTTACTGGTTGGCGCGGGGATGCTGTGGTCCGCCTGCGGCAAGCTGTGGCATCCGGAGTCTATCCAGAATGTGCATATTACCGCGCTGTGGGTGGCGCTCGCCGCGCTGGTCGCCAAAGAGATTTTATTCCGTTATATGCTAAGGGCGGCTAAGCAAATCCACTCTTCAATGCTGATTGCCAACGCGTGGCACGCCCGCTCAGACGCCGCGTCTTCGGTAGTCGTTGCGGTCGGCATCATCGGTAATCTGGCCGGTTTCGCGTGGCTTGACCCGGTCGCCGCGCTGGTCGTCGGCGCGCTGGTCACCCGCATGGGCTATACCTTTTCGTCTGACGCCCTGCATGACTTAATGGATCGCTCAGTGGACCGCGATACCGAGCAGCAGATAACCGCCACCATTCTGGCGACGCCCGGCGTTGCGGCGCTGCATGACCTCAAAACCCGCCGTGCCGGAGATTTCATTCTGGTCGATGTGCACATTGAAGTACCGGGAAATTTATCGGTTGCGCAAGGGCACGATATTGCGCTGACGGCGCGCTCGCGAGTACTAAATAGCCATAACGTTATGCATATGATGATTCATATCGACCCTTGTCGCGCGGAAATAGCCGCAATGAATACGTAGTTTATTCCCCAGAAACCTAAAGGATTTTATTATTCTGCGGACAATATTGCCTGGCAAATAAAAAAGGACCATAATTCAGCGGCTATTCTTTCATCGCTGATTAATAGCAGGTTGACGCATTGTCGTGTTTTTAAACAATATAAAAAGCCAATCGGCTAATAGAAAATATCTATTGCCCGTGCGAAATTTCAGGAAGTAATACAATGATTATCCGGCCAGAACAACACTGGTTTCTTCGTCTGTTTGACTGGCACGGCTCGGTGCTGTCAAAAATCGTCTTTCGCCTGCTGCTTAATCTGCTGATGTCGATTATCGCCATCATCAGCTATCAATGGTACGAGCAACTGGGGATCCATCTTACCGTTGCGCCGTTTAGCCTGCTGGGGATTGCCATTGCCATTTTTCTCGGTTTTCGAAACAGCGCCGGGTACAACCGCTTTGTTGAAGCGCGCAATCTGTGGGGAACGGTACTGATTGCCCAGAGAACGCTGGTGCGCCAGCTGAAGAATATCCTGCCGATGGAAAGCGTATCCCATCAGCGGCTGGTGAGCTATCTGGTCGCGTTTAGCTGGAGCCTGAAGCATCAGCTGCGCAAGACGGACCCGAGCGCCGATTTAGCGCGTTTGCTGCCGCCGTCAGACGTGGCGGACATTCTCGCCAGCTCGATGCCCACCAATCGTATTCTGCTGCTGGCGGGGGATGAGCTGGGGCGTCTTCGCGCGGAGGGGAAGCTCAGCGATATCACCTTCAGCCTGATGGACAATAAGCTAGATGAGCTCGGTCATGCGCTGGGCGGCTGCGAGCGCCTCGCCAGCACGCCGGTCCCCTTTGCCTACACGCTTATTTTGCAGCGCACGGTTTACCTGTTCTGTACTCTGCTGCCGTTTGCCCTGGTCGGCGACATGCACTATATGACGCCGTTCGTGTCGGTCTTTATCTCCTACACCTTTCTGTCATGGGATTCGCTGGCGGAAGAGCTGGAGGATCCGTTCGGTACCGCGGCCAATGATTTGCCGCTGAACGCGATGTGCAACACCATTGAGCGCAACCTGCTGGATATGACCGGGCAGCATCCTTTGCCGGCGCAACTTGAGCCGGATCGCTACTACAATCTGACCTAATTTGTATGTTTATTATTCGTTAAATAAGTTAAATCTAACGCGTGATAGATAACATTGATTATACAGTCTCGGCCCTGATTGTTATGCTTTCGTTAACAAAAATGCCCGTTACGCTGGCTGGTAGCGGGTGATAAGAATCACGCGGCGTTTCACCTGCTATCCGCCGCCGAAAGCGCATCAGGAGTGAACATGAGTAATAAAAGACGCGTCGTTCCCGGCGTCCATCCGTATGATGGCCCGGCGGGAGGCTGGGGTGCCTTAAAAGCCACCGCCATCGCCGTTCGTACGCAAATGGATGCGCTCGATGCCCCCGCGACGCTACTGCGAACCAATCAGCCGGATGGCTTTGATTGCCCCGGCTGCGCCTGGCCCGATAAAGAGCATAAATCCACGTTTCAGTTCTGCGAAAACGGCGCCAAAGCGGTGACCTGGGAGGCCACCAGCAAGCGGGTCACGGCAGAGTTTCTGGCGGCGAACAGCGTCACGTCGCTGCTGGCCCGGAGCGATTTCGAGCTGGAAGGCTACGGGCGTTTAACCCAGCCTCTGGCCTACAATAAGGCCAGCGACACCCTGCGTCCGGTGTCATGGGAAGCGGCGTTTACCCGCATTGGCGAAGTTCTTCGCACCCTGCAGCCCAATGAAGTGGAGTTCTACACCTCCGGGCGCGCCTCTAATGAAGTGGCCTGGCTGTTCCAGCTGTTTGCCCGCGAATACGGTACCAACAACTTTCCTGACTGCTCCAATATGTGCCACGAGTCGACCAGCGTCGGCCTGCCGCAGTCGATCGGCATCGGTAAAGGGACCGTCTCGCTTGATGACTTTGACAAAACCGAGCTGGTTATCTCTATCGGCCACAATCCCGGCACCAACCATCCGCGCATGATGGGTACGCTGCACGAACTGGCGCGTCGGGGCGTGCCGATTATCGTCTTCAACCCGTTAAAAGAGCGGGCGCTGGAGCGATTCGCCGATCCGCAGAACGTCATTGAGATGGCGACCTACAGCTCAACCAACATTGCATCGACCTACTTCCAGGTCAAAGCGGGCGGCGACGCGGCGGCGCTTAAGGGGATCGCGAAGGCGCTGTTAAGGCTTGAGGAGGAGCAGGGCGAGGTGCTGGATCGGACCTTTATCGATGAGCATACCCTGGGCTTTGCCGACTTTGCGCGGGATGTCGACGCGACGCCGTGGCCGGATATCGAACGCGAGTCGGGCCTGACGCGCGGCGATCTTGAACGGGTGGCGGCGGCTTACGCTAAATCTCACGCCACGATTATCACTTACGGCATGGGCATCACCCAGCATAACAAGGGCACTTCCAACGTACGCCTGATAGCTGACCTGCTGCTAATGCGCGGGAATATTGGCAAGCCGGGAGCCGGGATCTGCCCGCTGCGCGGCCACTCCAACGTCCAGGGCAACCGTACCGTCGGCATCACCGAAAAACCGAGCGCCCAGTTTCTCGCCAACCTGCAGCGGGTGTGTGGTTTTACGCCGCCGCAGGAGCACGGCCATGATGCGGTAAAAGCGCTGCAGGCGATGATTGACGGTGAATCGAAAGCGCTCATCTGCCTTGGCGGTAACTTCGCGGTGGCCATGCCGGATAGCGAACGGGCTTTTCCGGCGATGCGGGGGCTGGATCTGAGCGTCCATATTGGCACTAAGCTTAACCGCTCGCATCTTCTGGTGGCGAAAGAGACCTTTATCCTGCCGTGCCTTGGGAGAACCGAACTCGATATTCAGGAGACCGGACGCCAGTCGATCACCGTCGAAGATTCGATGTCGATGGTGCACGCGTCATCAGGCAAGCTGAAGCCCGGCTCGCCTGAGCTGCGCTCGGAACCGGCGATTGTCGCCGCAATGGCAACGGCGACGCTGCCGGAGAGCAAAATCGACTGGCAGTGGCTGGTCGCCGACTACGATCGGATCCGCGATCTGATTGAGCAGACCGTTCCCGGTTTTGACCAGTACAATCAGCGTATTCGCCATCCCGGCGGTTTTCGTATGCCGCTGCCGCCGACGGAGCGTATCTGGCCGACGCCGACCGGTAAAGCGATGTTCTCGGTTTTCCACGGCGTGCGCGAAAACCTACAGGTGGAAGGTAACGATGTGATGCGGCTGGTGACGCTGCGCAGCCACGATCAGTACAACACCACCATTTATGCCATGGACGATCGCTACCGCGGGGTGTTTGGCCGTCGCGACGTGCTGTTTATGAACGAGCAGGACATGGCGGAGCAGGGATTCGAGCATGGCGATCGGGTCGATATCAGCTCCGCGCTGCCGGGCCACCAGCAGCGGCTGGAAGATATCACGCTGGTCGCCTACAGCATCGCGCCGGGCACCGTTGCTGCCTACTACCCCGAAGCGAACGTGCTGGTCCCTCTCGATTATCTCGATAAAGAGAGCGGCACGCCGTCGTATAAATCGGCGCCCGTCCGTTTAACCCTGCGCTCGAAAGAGATCCGCCCGCTGGCGGGGCTGCGCTAAGCCGCCGTTTCGCCCACGGCGCGGATAGCGACGCGGGCGAACGGCTACCTTTGCGCCAGAATCAGCTTAATCCCCAGCCCGACAAAACCGGCGGCAAAGCTGACTCTCAGCCCCTGTAAAACCCTGGGGCGAGTCAGCACGTACCCGCGCATCGCCGCCGCAAAGGCGCCATAGAGCATAAAAACCAGCAGCGTCATCAGCATAAACATGGCGCTCAGGATCAGCATTTCCCGGACCGGCGAAGCCGAGCCGCGCTGCATAAACTGCGGCAGAAAGGCGAGAAAGAAGAGCGGCAGCTTGGGGTTAAGCAAATTGATCAGAATGGCGTGGCTGATGACCTGCCGCGGGTTGCGTTGCCCGACGCCTTCCACGCTCAGGCTGCCGCGCTGGGTCAGCGTGGCCCAGGCGAGGTACAGCAGCCAGGCGACGCCGGCGTACTTCACCAGTTCGAATGCGCCGGGCGTGCTGTGGAGGATGGCCGCCAGCCCGGTTATCGCCGCCAGCATATGCGGAATAATGCCCAGGGTGCAGCCGAAGGCCGCGGCAAAACTCATTCGTCTGCCCGCCGCCAGACCGGTGGCAATGGTGTACAGCGTCCCGGTGCCGGGAGCGATAACCACAATAAGCGAAGTCAAAAGAAACTCAGGGCTGATGAGCGCCATGATGTTATTCCTGATGTTGTGAATCGAGGCCCTGAGTATTTCGCAAAGCCGCGCGCCGGTATTGAACAAAATTGCACAACATCGGCTAGCGACTCGCCTGAACGAGCGCCTGATAGCTGCCCGGCGTGACGGCAAACTGTTTTTGAAACGCGCGGGTCAGATGGCTCTGATCGGCAAAACCGGCCATGAACGCGGTATCGGCGGGGGAGTAGCCTTCCGCCAGCAGACGGCGAGCCAGGCGTACGCGGGCCTGTACCAGGTAGGCGTGCGGCGTAATGCCGGTTTCACGGGCGAAGCCGCGGATCAGCTGAAAGCGGCTGAGACCGCAGAGGGTAGCCAGCGCGTCGAGAGAAATTTTTTCTTCCGGGGCGTCGTCGAGATATTGCCTGGCCAGCGCAATGGCGGGAGTGCCGATTTTGCCGGGCCGCCTGGCGCAAAGATGATATTGGCTCACCTGCATCAGGCAGAGCAGCAGCGCCTCTTCCACGGCGGTATCGTCGGGCGCGCTGGCGACGATCTCGCGAAACAGCCGCTGCATTTGCCCGCGCAGCTGCGGGTCGTCGACGACCGGACGCAGGAGGATCTCTTCGGCCTTCATCTCTCCCTGCAGTTCGTCGACAACGCGCTCAGGATCGAGATAGACCATCCGCCAGCTGCGTGGGCCCTCCAGCGGGATACCGTCGTGCATCTCGCCCGGATTAACCATAATGATATTTCCGGCGGCGGCTTCAACTTTGCCCAGATGGCTCCACGAACGCTGCGCGCCCTGAGTGAAAATCCCGATGCCGAACCGATCGTGGGAATGGCGCGAAAAGCTCTGTTCCGTGACTAACGATATGGCTTCCAGCCCCGGCATGGCTATCCGGTGCTGCTGAACGTGATGAAGGCGAGTTTTCAACGGTTTCTCCTGCCGGGGCATAGCATGAGTGTAGCCTCAGGCGCGCGGGAGGAGCAACGGTCGACCGGCGCTTGAATTTCATCAACGCTGAACATAACATTTAGCTAACATTTTGCCTGCGGCGCGGGCAGCAGATTGCGCAAACAGTGGATCATTAATGGATATCAAACAGCTTAAGTACCTGATTGCGCTCGACAGAACACGACATTTCGGCCAGGCCGCGGCGGCCTGCCATATCACCCAGCCTACGCTATCAATGCGGATCCGCAATCTTGAAGAAGAACTTAATCTGACTCTGATTCAGCGCGGGCAGCGGTTTGAAGGGTTTACCCCGGAAGGCGAGCGTATTCTGGCCTGGGCGCGAGCGCTGCTGGCGGCGCACGACGGGCTGGAGGCGGAGGCGGCTATCTGCCGCGGGCAGATGGTCGGCCAGCTCAGAGTGGGAATGGTGCCCTTAGCCAGCCTGAATCCGATGCAGCTGATCAAACCGCTGGCGGATAAATACCCGGAGTTGCAGTTCAGTCTGCTGTCCATGACCTCGGAACAGATTATCGACGGCGTCAGCCGCAACCAGCTGGATCTGGGGATCTGCTATCTGCATCACGTCGATAGCCAGCTGTTCAACGTGGTGTGGCTGCCGAACACCCGGATGGGTTTGCTGCACGATAAGCGCCATTTCCAGTTTGCTGACGCGATCCCCGGTTGGGAGACGCTGGCCTCGTTGCCGCTGGGCTTTTTGACCAAGGGCATGTACTACCGCGAATCGATTGAGATGAGCTTTAAGGCCAAGGGGCTGGCGCCAAAATACGTTTTCGAAAGCGACTCCACGTTTCAGATTATCCAGGCGGTGCAGGCCGGGATCTGCTGCGCGATTATGCCGCTGAACAACGGTCTGGAAGCGCTGAGCGATAATCTCGACATCAGACCAATCGCCGAGACGGAGGTCGACTCGACGCTGGCGCTGATCATGCGTAATAAAGAGCCGGTGTCGTCGCTGGCGGAAAAATGTTTTACCGATGCGCAGGTGATTTTTAGCGAACGTCGGCCATCTGCGACTGGATAAATTCAAGCCAGACGCGCGTTCTGGCGGGCATAAAGTGGCGCTCACGATAGAGGGCGGAGAGCTGTAACGGCGCCGGCGGCAGCTCCAGCGTGACTTCCTGGAGTTCACCGCGTTCGATAAACGGGCGGCAGGGTTTCTCCCCCAGAATCGCGAAGCCGACGCCGGCAAGCGCGGCGTGCAGGGCCATTTCGCCACTGTTGACGCGATAGTGGCCGTTGACGCTAACCTTTTTGAAGCTACCGTCCGCCGCGGCGAACTGCCAGGCTTGCCCCGCCAGGGCGCTAACGGTGGTAATACAGGGCAGCGTGGTTAATTGCTCGCTGTTTGTCGGCATACCCGTTCTGGCAATCAGCTGCGGAGAAGCGACCACGCAGCAGGGAAACGAAAAGAGCGGGCGCGCAATCACGCTGGCGTCTTCCATTTTGCCGCGGGTGATGATCACCGCAATATCCACATCCTCTTTTAACACCTCCGTGCCCGCCAGATTCGTGGTACAGCTCACGGTTATTTTCGGGTAGCGCAGGGCGAATTGCGCCATGAGCGGCGCAAACAGCGAGGGGCCAATCTCGTTCGGCAGGCACAGACGCAGCGGCCCTTCGGGTTCGGCCTGCTGCTGAGTCAGCTCGGCTTCCGTCGCGGCAAGTTGCTCCAGCAGCGGCCGCATACTGGCGAGCAGCGTCTGCCCGGCAGAGGTCAGCTTCATATGCCGGGTACTGCGCTGTATCAAACGCAGTTGAAGGCTCTCCTCAAGCTGTGAAATCTGTCGGCTTACGTTCGATGAGGGCATCTGCAGCGCTTTTGCTCCGGCGCTGAATGAGCCATTTTCCGCCACGGTGACGAAGACCCGCAGCGCGTTGAGATCCACTCTTTTCACTCTTGATTATCCCGATTTTGATAATTAACAACGCCACTTTTACCGGCTTATGCGCGGATTTACCAGCGGCTAGACTCTGCGCATTCCATTGTAAGGAGCTTTACATGCCCGGTTATCTGGTACGCGCAACGTTGATTATCGCTTTCGTTCAGTTCATCAACGCGCTTGAATATATGATTTTTAATCCCTTATTTACCTGGATGGCGCCGACGTTTCAGGTCCCGGTAAGCCAGGCGGGTTACGTCACCGGTATCTATACGCTGGCTTCAGTCATTTCGGGGATCGGCGTATGGCGATGGGTCGGTCAGCTTAAACCAAGGCGTTTCTTGCTCTGCAACATGGCCCTGTTGGGGGGATTAACGGCGATGACGCTAACCACCACCCGTTTTGACGTATTGTTATTCTGGCGTTTCCTTGCCGGGGTGGTCGGCGGGACCACGATGGGCGTGGCCAGTAGTCTGCTGGTCAACATTATGCCGCCGCAGCTGCGCCCTCGGGCATTGGCCTCAACGATTGCCGCATTCTCGCTGGTCAGCATTGTCGGCATGCCGACGATGCTATTTCTCAGTGAAAAAATCGGCTGGCAGAGTGCCCCCGCGACGATCGGCGGACTCTGTATAATCGCTTTACCGCTGATAGTCCTTGCGCTGCCGGAACAGTCCATCGAGGCGAGTCCTCAGGCGGGCTTGCGATGGTCATCCTCGCTGCTGTTTCATGCCTCCGGCAACGCCCTCGCGCAGTTCAGTCCAATGTTAATCATTCCGCTGTTGGTACCGCTACTTACGACTAAGCTGGGGGCCAGCGGCGACGAATTGCCGTGGCTCTTTTTCGCCGGCGGAGCGGCAGGGCTGTGCGCCACTAAATTGACCGGCAGGCTGTGTCAGCGTTATAGCGGCTACCGCATCAGCCTGCTGGGCAGTCTGCTGTTTATACTGAGCCTGAGCATTGCTTTTATCTTCAACCACGGCGGCGCACTGTTTATGCTGCTGTTTCTGGCTGCCGCCTACTGCCGCCTGGTGGCCTCATCGGCGGTGGCGATGCGTTTTCCAGCGGATAGCGCCAGGGCCGGGTTTACGCTTTTACAGAATACCCTGATGTCATTAAGCACGGCGGCGGCCTTTCTGCTTTCGTCGTGGTTGCTCTCGGTTGACGGGGGCGGCGAACGGGCGATGCAGGGGATATTGCTGCTCTGCGCCCTGAGCGCATTGCCGCTGCCGTGGCTGCTGCGGGTTCAGGAGAAAAGATTAGCCACGCGCGCCGCCGGCTAACCCGGCGGCGGCTAGCGTCAAATATTCTCCAGGCTGATCCCGCGGGTTTTCGGACCAAAGATACCCACCGACAGCATCACCATCAGCATGCTGGCGACGATAAAGCTAATCACCCCTGGGGTTCCGGCGTATTGCAAAATAACGCCGATCAAAATGCTGGTGATCGCCGTTGACAGCCGGCTAAAGGAGTAGCAGAAGCCAACCGCCCGCGCGCGAATGTGGGTCGGGAAGACCTCCGCCTGGTAGGCGTGATAGCTAATGGTCAGCCAGGCGTTTGACCAGGTGATCATAAACCCGCAAATCACCAGCAGCACCGGACTGTTCTGTAGGGCAAACAGGGTGCCAAACACCACCGTCATCAGCGCCGAAAGCACAATTTGCCATTTATTTTCAAAACGATGGACGAAGCGGGTGCAGAACAGGCAGCCAATCGGATAGGCGAGGGTAATAAAGAACGCGTACAGCAGGCTGTGGGTAATGCTCGCCCCCTGACCGGAAAGCAGGGCGGGCAGCCAGTTGCCGAAGCCAAAGAAGCCAATGGCCTGGAAGAAGTTCATCACCATCAGCATGATCGTGCGTTTGCGGTACTGCGGCGCCCAGATCGCTTTAAAGCTTCCCAGCCTGCGGCGGTTATGTTGCATCTCAATCCGGTGGCGCGGCGAGGGAGAAACGCCGCAGCGCTGTTCCATTTCGCACATCACCTTGTGGGCTTCCTCGTGGCGACCTTTTTCCTCCAGCCAGCGCGCCGACTCCGGCAGCTTCTTGCGGATAACCCAGATGATCAGCGAACAGAGCGCGCCGAAGATAATCACCCAGCGCCAGCCGGTCAGGCCGAAAAGGGCGATCGGCACCAGCATCCACGACATCAGCGCCACGGCGGGAACCGATAAAAACTGAATAAAGAAGGCGAAAGCAAAGGCTTTATTGCGCAGATGCGTCGGTACCCATTCGCTTAAATAAGTGTCGATCGTTACCAGCTCAATGCCGAGACCGACGCCCACCAGAAAGCGGCAGAAGATAACTCCTTCGGCGCTGCTTTGCAGGGCCATCATCAGCGAAAATACGCCATACCAGGCAAGGGCGAACATAAACGTCAGGCGGCGGCCCAGTTTATCCGCCAGCGGCGCAAGCAGGCTGGCGCCAATAAACAGCCCCATAAAGGTGGACGAGGCGAAGGCGGCCTGGTCGGAAATGCCGAAGATACCCTGTTCGCCGGTATGGAAAATATTCTCTGCCAGCAGCCCGGTGCTGATATAGCCGGTCTGAAAAAGATCGTACAGCTCGAAGAAGCCGCCCAGCGCCAGGAGGGTGATAAAAGACCACAGGCCAACGGAAGCGGGCAGCGCATCGATGCGGGCGGTCAGACTGGAGTGCGGATGTCCTGGGGAGGCGAACGCGGCGTCGCCCAGAACCTGGGTGGTAGACATATTGTTATTTTCCTCAGATAAAATGTTTGCCTGCTAATGTTATTTGATTGTTAATGGTTTTAAATTTTTAATCACATCGGTGAAATCGCATTTGCAGAATAAAATAGCGACAATGCTATCCGAGTAGAGTTGTATGCTGGTTTTAGCGCTTCATCCGCCCGCAGCCTGAAGGAATTCACCATCACACCGCTGAGTTTGATCTGGATTAAATTTAAGATAACGAGAGATTGTTGCGCTCTGGTTATTCACCTACATTCAAAGCGAGTACGACCACTCAGGAAAAAAATCATGTCCAGTAAGAAAGTCCTACAGGCAGCGCTGGCGGCGGCGCTTTCGCTGTCAATGATGGCAACGCCGGTCTTCGCCAATCCTGGCAACGGCAACGGCAACGGCGGCAGTAGCCATGGTAATAGCGGTAACCATGGCAACAACGGCAATAGCGGTAAAAACAACGCAGACAAGGGCAATCAGGGTCACAAACAGGGTAATCAGGGGCAGAGAAAAAATTACGGCAAACCCGATCATGTCTCTGCCGATATCAGCTTTTCCAGAGCGCGTTCGCTGGCGGTAAACTACGGTTTAACCGGCTACCAGTCGCTGCCGCCGGGAATCGCCAAAAACCTGGCTCGCGGCAAACCATTACCTCCGGGGATTGCCAAAAAAGCGGTTCCGGCATCGATGCTCAATGAACTGCCTTACTATCCAGGCTATGAATGGCGGGTGGTGGGTCAGGATTTAGTGCTGATCGCGCTAAGTACGGCGATCGTGACGTCGATAATTAATGGCGTTTTTGATTAGTGAATTAACCCCGGTTAGTGCCGGGGTTAGTTTTATCAGCACCGATTTAGCGCATTAAGGTCATTCTAAACAAATCGTCACTAAAGCGAGATTTTACCTTTACTCAAATAATTGAATGACTATAATGAGCACAAATTCATACAGGAGAAATATGTTGGACAGTCACCCTTACTTAAACATCAAGGCAAGCTGACGCTATTTTTTCTGCGCTGCTTGCCAACCGGCGGGCAGCAATCCTCCTGATCCAGACGATTGCATCCCATAAAAAATAACGCAGCCAGGCTGCGAGGATAATCGTCATGTTCCTGTTTAAAAATACATTATTCCCTCCACCGTCAACGCGACGTTAATCGCCTCTCCGGCGACAATTTGTCGTGTGCTTAATAAAGCACATAGTTAATTCTTCCAGCAAAAATGGAGGAAACTATGTTGATGTTTCCTTATATCGCAAATTTACTCGCCGCGATGCTGTTGGGCGCGCTGATTGGCGCCGAAAGACAGTGGCGGCAGCGGATGGCCGGCCTGCGCACTAATGCGCTGGTCGCCACCGGCGCGGCGGTGTTTATTCTCAGCTCCGTTGCCGCTTCCCCGGATAGCCCGGGCCGTATTGCGGCGCAGGTGGTCTCCGGGATTGGCTTCCTCGGCGCGGGCGTTATCATGCGCGAAGGCATGAACGTGCGCGGCCTTAATACCGCCGCCACGCTGTGGTGCTCGGCGGCGATTGGCGTCCTGTGCGGGTTAGGCCAGTTCTGGCAAGCCGCGGCGGCAACGCTGATCATCCTCTGCGCGAATATTTTACTGCGCGAAGCGGCGCAGCGAATTAATCATATTCCCGGCGCGACAGAAGAAGAGAAATGCTATGTCCTGAATATTATCTGTCATAGCGAACATGAAAACGCGATTCGTCAGCAACTACTCGCTATCAGCAAAGAGATGAGGCTCAGCCTGTTGGGGCTGGCATCCATAACCGCGCAAGAACAAGGGCATAAAGAAATTCGCATCGAGCTGGTCGGCAATGCCGATTATCGCAAGGCGCGAGACCTTATTATGGAAAAAATTGGCGGTCACGAAAATATTACGTCAGTCCGCTGGGCCATTGAGGGAAGTTAACCTTCGGGCAAGAGTTTGCATAAGGAGGGAATGATGAATGTTCCCAGGCAATTAAAGTAAGAAGCGTTTAATAGCGTAAAAATAAATTATGCATAAGCCAATTATGCAGGGATAACCACGTTTTTAATTTGAGGATAAATCATGACTGACATGAAAATAGAAAACCGGAAACTCAACCGGTCTGCGTCAGAAAATGATAAGCAGCATAAAAAAAGCTTCGCCATTGAAACCGAGGCATTTAACAGCCCGGATCATACGCTGGCGCGGCTCAACAGCAGCCGCCAGGGGCTCACCACCGAAGATGCCCTTGAACGGCTGGATGAATACGGCCGCAATGAGGTTGCGCATGAGCAGGCGCCGCCGGCGCTAATTCAGCTTTTGCAGGCATTCAATAACCCGTTTATCTATGTCCTGATGGCGCTGGCCGCCGTCAGCTTCGTGACCGATTACTGGCTGCCGCTGCGTAACGGCGAAGAGACCGATCTGACCGGGATTATCATTATCGTCACGATGGTCAGCCTGAGCGGGTTATTGCGTTTCTGGCAGGAGTTTCGCACTAACAAAGCGGCGCAGGCGCTGAAATCAATGGTCCGCACCACGGCGACGGTGCTGCGTCGCGGTCCGGGTAACATGGGGCCGACGCAGGAGGAAATTGCCATTGAGGAGCTGGTGCCCGGTGACATCATCTTCCTGGCGGCGGGGGATCTGGTTCCGGCGGATGTCCGCCTGCTGGAGTCCCGCGACCTGTTCGTTAGCCAGTCGATACTCAGCGGTGAATCGCTGCCGGTTGAAAAGTATGATGTTCTGGCCAGCGTGTCCGGCAAAGGGTGCGACAGGCTGCCCGAGCCGAACAAGGACAAGAGTCTGCTGGAGATGGGCAATATCTGTCTGATGGGCACCAACGTCACCAGCGGCAGGGCGCAGGCGGTGGTGGTGGCCACCGGAAACCGCACCTGGTTTGGTTCGCTGGCGAAGTCTATTGTCGGCACGCGTACCCAGACGGCGTTCGATCGCGGAGTAAACAGCGTCAGCTGGCTGCTGATCCGCTTTATGCTGGTGATGGTGCCGATTGTGCTGCTGATTAACGGTTTCAGCAAAGGCGACTGGGTTGAAGCATCGCTGTTTGCTCTCGCGGTCGCCGTCGGCCTGACGCCGGAAATGCTGCCGATGATCGTCAGCTCAAACCTGGCGAAAGGCGCTATCGCCATGTCGCGGCGCAAAGTGATCGTCAAGCGGCTGAACGCGATTCAGAACTTCGGCGCCATGGACGTGCTGTGCACCGATAAAACCGGCACGCTGACCCAGGACAATATCATTCTTGAGCATCATCTTGACGTCAGCGGCAGCGAGAGCGACCGGGTGCTGACGCTGGCGTGGCTTAACAGCAGCAGCCAGAGCGGGGCGCGTAATCTGATGGACCGGGCGGTGCTGCGCTTTGGCGAGGGGCGGATTGCGCCAGCGACCAAAGAGCGCTTCGTGAAGCTTGATGAACTGCCGTTTGATTTTGTTCGCCGTCGGGTGTCGGTGTCGGTGGAAGATGTCCGCCACGGCGATAAAAGCCTGATCTGCAAAGGCGCGGTCGAAGAGATGCTGACGGTGGCCACGCATCTTCGCGAAGGCGACCGCGTGGTTGCGCTGGATGACACCCGACGCGATCTGCTGTTAGCCAAAACGCAGGATTACAATGCCCAGGGCTTCCGCGTGCTGCTGGTTGCGACCCGCAAGCTGGATGATTCCGCTCTGACAGCCCCGCTGTGCGCCGACGATGAGCAGGGGCTAACGGTCGAAGGAATGCTGACCTTCCTCGACCCGCCGAAAGAGAGCGCGGGAAAAGCGATTACCGCGCTGCGCGACAACGGGGTGGCAGTGAAAGTGTTAACCGGCGATAACCCGGTCGTCACGGCGCGGATTTGCCTGGAAGTGGGCATCGATGCCCACGGTATCCTGACCGGGCCGCAGATTGAGGCGATGACGGATAACGAACTGGAGCGCGAAGTGGAAACGCGCGCGGTGTTCGCCAAACTGACGCCGCTGCAGAAGTCGCGGATCCTGAAAACGCTGCAGAAAAACGGCCACACCGTCGGCTTCCTCGGCGATGGCATCAACGATGCGCCGGCGCTGCGCGATGCGGACGTCGGTATTTCGGTTGACAGCGCGGCGGATATCGCCAAAGAGGCATCCGATATTATCCTGCTGGAAAAGGATTTGATGGTGCTGGAAGAAGGGGTGATCAAAGGGCGTGAGACCTTCGGCAACATCATCAAGTATCTGAATATGACCGCCAGCTCTAACTTCGGCAACGTCTTTTCGGTACTGGTGGCCAGCGCGTTTATTCCGTTCCTGCCGATGCTGGCGATTCATCTGCTGATCCAGAACCTGATGTACGATCTCTCCCAGCTCTCGCTGCCGTGGGACAAGATGGACAAAGAGTTCCTGCGCAAACCGCGCAAGTGGGATGCGAAAAACATCGGCCGCTTTATGCTGTGGATTGGCCCGACGTCGTCCATTTTTGATATCACCACCTTCGCGCTGATGTGGTACGTGTTCGCGGCGAACAACGTCGAAGCCCAGGCGCTGTTTCAGTCCGGATGGTTTATTGAAGGACTGCTGTCGCAGACGCTGGTCGTACATATGCTGAGAACGCAGAAAATTCCGTTTATCCAGAGCCGCGCGACGCTGCCGGTGCTGCTCACCACCGCATTGATTATGGCGATGGGCATCTACATTCCGTTCTCTCCGCTGGGAGCGATGGTCGGGCTGGAGCCGCTGCCGCTGAGCTACTTCCCGTGGCTGGTCGCGACGCTGCTCAGCTACTGCGTGGTCGCGCAGGGCATGAAGCGTTTCTATATCAAACGTTTCGGTCAGTGGTTCTGATAATAAGGAGGCGCAGAGATGAATCGTTCTCCGGACACTATCATCGCGCTGATATTTTTCCTGATGGGTCTGCTGGTGCTGCTGTTGGCTATCTGGCAAATCCTGTTCTGAATAAGGGGGCGCGATGCGCAAAGGTTCGCTGGACAAAGTCTTTATTCATGCGGCGCTGATTGCGGCCATCATTATTTTGCTGACTATCTGGATTAGATAAGAGGATCCCGGGCCACTGGCCCGGGATGAGCATTTCTGCCGGAGAAAAGATTACAGATCGAAGCGGTCGAGGTTCATCACCTTGGTCCAGGCGGCGACAAAGTCGCTGACGAACTTCTGCCGCGCATCGCTGCAGGCATACACTTCGGCCAGGGCGCGCAGGACGGAGTTGGAGCCAAACACCAGATCGACGCGGGTCGCGGTGTATTTCTCTTCGCCGCTCTTACGATCGCGGCCGATAAACAGCTCAGCGTGCTCGTCAGCGGCTTTCCAGACGGTACCCATATCGAGCAGGTTAGCGAAGAAATCGTTGCTCAATACGCCAACGCGGTCGGTAAATACGCCGTGGCGGCTGCCGTCAAAGTTAGCGCCCAGCACGCGCAGACCGCCTACCAGGACCGTCATTTCCGGCGCCGTCAGCGTTAACTGCTGCGCTTTATCAATCAGCAGCGTTTCGGTGGAGATGCCGCCGCCCACGCGGCGATAGTTGCGGAAACCATCGGCCAGCGGCTGCAGCAGATCCATCGCTTCGACATCGGTCTGATCCTGACGCGCATCGACGCGGCCAGGGGCGAAGGGTACGCTGACCTGAACACCTGCCGCCGCGGCAGCCTGCTCAATGCCCACCACGCCGGCGAGGACGATGATATCGGCCAGCGACGCTTTACCGGATGCCTGCTGAATCGCCTGCAGGGTCGGCAGCACGCGGGAGGCGATGGCGTTGACCGGCCACGATTTCTGCGGCTCGAGCGCCAGACGCGCGCCGTTGGCGCCGCCGCGTTTATCGCCGCCGCGGAAGGTGGATGCGGATGCCCAGGCCACGGAAACCAGCTCGCTGACCGAAAGGCCGGCGTCGGCAATGGCGGTTTTCAGCGTCGCGATATCCTCTGCGGTCGGGGCGTGGATCGCCGCCGGTAGCGGGTCTTGCCAGATCAGATCTTCTTTCGGCACTTCCGGGCCCATGTAGCGGGACTTCGGCCCCATATCGCGGTGGATCAGTTTAAACCACGCGCGGGCGAAAGCTTCGTTAAAGGCCTGCGGGTCGTTCAGGAAGCGGCGGGAAATCTTGTCGAATTCCGGGTCAAAGCGCAGCGTCAGGTCGGTGACCAGCATGGTCGGCTTGCGTTTTTTCTCTGGGTTAAACGGGTCAGGAATGATTTCAGGGGCGTCTTTCGCTTCGAACTGAATCGCGCCTGCCGGGCTGCGGGTCTGCACCCACTCATATTTGTACAGGTTTTCGAAGAAGTAGTTGCTCCACTGGGTTGGCGTTTGCGTCCACACCACTTCCAGACCGGAGGTGATCGCATCGGCGCCAGCGCCGCTGCCGTAGCTGTTCGCCCAGCCGAGGCCCTGCGCTTCGATCGGCGCCGCTTCCGGCTCTGCGCCAACGTGGCTGGTCACCGCGGAACCGTGGGTTTTGCCCAGCGTATGGCCGCCGGCGATCAGCGCGACGATCTCTTCATCATTCATCGCCATATTGCCGAATGTCGCGCGAATTGCGGAGGCCGCGGAGAGCGGGTCGCCGCTGGCGTTAGGGCCTTCAGGGTTGACGTAAATCAGCCCCATTTCGGTGGCGCCGATCGCCTGCTGATTCAGGCTTTCCGGATGACGATGGGCCAGCCATTCGGTTTCATTACCCCAGTCAACGTCCAGATCCGGTTCCCATACGTCTTCACGACCGGCCCCGAAGCCAAACGTGCGGAAACCGGCGTTTTCCAGCGCCACGTTGCCCGCGAGCATATAAAGGTCAGCCCAGGAGATTTTCTGGCCGTATTTCTGTTTGACCGGCCACAGCAGGCGACGGGCTTTGTCGAGGCTGACGTTATCCGGCCAGGAGTTGAGCGGAGCGAAACGCTGCTGCCCGCGGCCCGCGCCGCCGCGACCGTCAACGGTACGATAGGTACCGGCGCCGTGCCATGCCATACGAATAAACAGCCCGATATAGCTACCCCAGTCCGCCGGCCACCACTCCTGAGAGTCGGTGAGCAGGGCGCGCAGATCGGCTTTCAGGGCCGAATAGTCGAGTTTCTTAAACTCTTCGCGGTAGTTAAAGTTTTCGCCCAGCGGGTTTGAACGATTGGAGTGCTGATTCAGCAGATCCACACGTAGTTGATTAGGCCACCAGTCGCGGTTGCCGGTGCCACCGCCCGCGCTCTGCGTGGGCGTCGACGTTTCGGCGTGGAAAGGGCATTTCCCTGCCGACGGGGTATTCGAAGGATCGTTTGACGTGCTCATATCAGGCTCCGTTTGCTTTTGTGAATGCCATTACGATATACACTGCTACCAATAAGCGATATTTGAATGAGTCTACGGATTTAATAGTTATTTCCGTTCAATGCTCTTGTAAAAACCGAATATATATCATTGTTGAAGGGCTGGTTTTCAACAATGACCTCACCACCATAGTCGTAACATCAGCGTAAAGGAATCGTTAAGGCATCATCTCCGCCAGCGAAGACCCCATTATTTGCGTTATGACAATTTTAGTGCGTAAACAAGCTTAGCGCTGCCAGTATAAAGGCGTACCAAAAACGTCGATAAAATAGTCAATTACCGCCCGTACGTTAAGTGACGGATGCCGGGCGTGAGGGTAAATCGCCGAGACCGGCGAGGGGGTATTGCCGATTGCCGCAGCGTAGCGGGGCATCAGCTTAATCAGCTTTCCTTCTCCAGTCGCTTCATTAACCATCCAGTCGGGAAAGAGGACCATCCCCATCCCCCCCAGCGCAGCGGTCAGCAGCGCATCGGCGTTATTTGAAGTGAGCTGCGGCGTTTGCGGATAGTGCACCCATTCCCCTTGCGCAAGACGGAACAGCCAGCGGTTGGGCCCGTTTGAGCCGCTGTAGACCAGCGTGCTGTGCTGGCGAAGATCTTCCGGCGTCTCCGGAATGCCGCGGCGTTGCAGATACGCCGGAGCGGCGACCAGATAGTGATGCTGCATACCCAGTACCCTGGCGTGAACGCTGGAATCCGGCAGGCTACCGATGCGAAAAATCACATCGGTCGCATCGCGGTGCGGATCGATGAAATCATCGGTCAGCGCCAGCTCAATCTGCATCTGCGGATAGCGCGCCGTTAGCCCCGGCAGCCAGGGCGCGATATGGCGCTGGCCAAAATAGACCGGGGCGTTGATGCGCACCAGCCCGCCCGGCTCAAGGCTCCGGTCCTGCAAATCGCGTCGCGCGGCGCTGAACTGTTCGCTGATGCCTCTGGCATGAGCGGCAAACAGGCGTCCTGCTTCGGTAGGCACCACGGCCCGGGTATTACGATAAAACAGCTGCTGGCCGAGCGCGTCCTCAAGCTGGTGAATGGTGCGCGATACCATTGAGGGAGAAACGCCTTCTCGTCGCGCCACTGTGGAAAAGCTCTGGCTGTCGTAAACGGCGATAAACAGCTGCAGCGCCCGAAAATTCACATTACCCGCATCGCTCATTAATGCAATATCCGCAAAAGTGTTTCCTTGATTGTATCGTTTTTCACATCACTCCGCTGTTTTATGCTCTGACACCTCATTAATAATCGGATATCAACGATGCAGTTATTACTGATTTTTCTTGTGATTGCCGGCGGCATGGGATTATCCGTGGAAGCCGGACTACTCGGGCCGCTGGCCGGTCAGGTAGGGGACCTGTGGGCCACCTTCAGCATTTTCAGCGTCGGCAGCGCGCTGACGTTTCTGCTGATGCTGCTGTTTGGCCAGAGACAAAGCCCCTCGTTCTTCTCTTTGCCGGGCTGGCAGCTTACCGGGGGCATCCTGGGCCCCATCTATGTCGTCATCTTAACCATCGCCGTGCCGGTTATCGGTATCGCCATGACGATGATCGGCATTCTTGCCGGCCAGGTCTGCAAAAGCCTGTTGATTGACCATTACGGCCTGTTTGGTTCGCCAAAACGTAAAATCGACGGTCGGCGGCTTATCGCGCTGCTGTTTATCGTCGTCGCCCTGATTCTGATCGCCACAAGCTGAGGAGTTAAGATGAGTAGCATAATGATTTTGCTGGCGCTGGCCGGCGGCGCGATGTTGAGCATGCAGGCGGCGATTAACGGTCGTTTGGGCAGTCAGGTAGGCGTATTTCGTAGCGCGTTTCTCACTTTCTCCGTGGGCGCGTTGATCACCGCGCTGCTGATTTTCTACTTTGCGCCCCACCAGACGACGACGCTGCTGGATGTGCCGAAATGGCAGCTGCTGGGGGCATTTTGCGGCGTCCCCTATATCGTGATTATGGTGGTGGCGGTGCAGCGTATTGGTACCGCGGCGGCCACGGTGGCGGTGATTTTTGGCCAACTGGCCATGAGCTTGCTAATCGATAACTTTGGCTGGCTGGGTAATGACGCCATTACCTTTTCGCCGGGGCGGCTGGGGGCGATCGTTTGTCTGGGGCTGGCGCTGTTCTTTATTTATCGCTCCGGCACGGCGGCAAAAGCCGCAGAGAAGCGATAGACCGCCCACCTGTTCAGGTGAGTTGTCGCGCATCGCCAACCGCGGCCATACTGTTCGTCACCATGTGACTGGCGCTTTAGACAGATCACTGTCGGGGAGCATGGTTGCCGCCGCCGCGCGCCTGGGCGTCACTTCACTGTATGGAGATACGCTATGCCTGAGATTTCGTCGCTGCTGACCTTCGCTCTGGTGGCCCTTGGCCTGGTGCTGACCCCGGGGCCGAATATGATCTATCTGATTTCGCGCTCACTTTGCCAGGGAAGAAGGGCCGGGCTGGTCTCCCTCGGCGGGGTGGCGCTGGGGTTTGTCTTTTATATGCTGTGCGCGGCGTTCGGTATTACCGCGCTGATCTTCGCCGTGCCCTATGCTTATGACGTCTTGCGCATCAGCGGCGTTGTCTATCTGCTTTATCTGGCCTGGCAGGCGGTGAGGCCCGGCGGGCGCTCGGTTTTTGCGGTGCGGGATCTGCCCGCCGATAGCGGCCGTAAGCTGTTTTTGATGGGCTTTATCACTAATCTGGCGAACCCTAAAATCGCTATTATGTACCTCTCATTGCTGCCGCAGTTTATCTCTCCCGGACACGGCAGCATCCTTGCGCAGTCGCTGGTACTGGGATTTACCCAGGCGATAATTAGCGTGGCGGTTAACGCGCTGATTGTGATGATGGCCGGGCAGGTGTCGCTGTTTCTCGCGGGGCGTCCGTTTTGGCAGCAGTTTCAGCGCTGGCTGATGGCGACGGTACTGGCGGGGATGGCGGTGAAAATTGCCTTCGAAGCGCGGAAGTAATCGCTCTGCCCGGTAGCATAGCGCTGCCGGGCGCAGCGGAAGGGGATTAAGCCCCCGGGCCAATCAGCCGCGAGCGGATCGTGGCTTCCGGCATCATCTCCAGCAGACCGTTGCACAGCATCTCTCCCGCCTCCTGCAGCGCGCTAAGCGGCATTTCCGGCAGGCTTTCAAGAATAAACCACATCCGCGGACTCTCCACGCTCAGGCGAGTACGGACTCCCTGCCTCCAGTTCCAGCGTCGACAGGTCACGCCGCGATCGTCGCCCCAGACCACTTCTCCCGCGTCGGGGTATTCGTCGACCGTCTGTCCTTCTTTAACGGTATCGAACGGCTCGCTGCCGTCCGCGATCTTGAGCTGCGGCACGCCAACATACGCCGCCAGGTTTTCGCCGCCGACCGGCACGGCGTAGCGCAGGCTTACCGCGTTATAGAGATCGACGATAGGATCGAGCGCGGCCATCTCGCCATCGCGCAGCACCCGTTTGCGCAAGGCTTCAGCCGAGCAGGGGGTCCTTTTAGGTTTTGCGCCAAAGGCGCGGAATACTTCGCTCCAGGCCTGCAGGTGCGCCTCCGCCCACTGCGGCTCGCCGACGAGAACCGCTTTGCAGGCGGAGCGGAGCGCATCGGACCCGACCTGGGGAGCGCGTACGGCGGCGGAAACAACATCAATGCTCAGGGCGCGAAAGCCGGGGGCCAGCGCGGAGACCTGCAGGCTGATTGACGGTAATACGCTATTCATTGGATAATCCTGTAACGACCATTTTAAAGCATAATATCGACCGATGACCAATAAAGTCAATATAACGACCGATGCGGGCGCCGATGCCGCCATGATCAATGAAGCCGTTGCGGCGCGCCTTAAACGCTACCGGGCGGAAAAGAAGATCTCCCTTGATGAACTGTCGCGACGCGCGGGGGTCAGTAAAGGCATGCTGGTAGACATTGAAGCCTGCCGGGCCAATCCGAGCATCGCGCTGTTGTGCCGTCTGGCCTCGGCGCTGGGCGTATCCGTAGCCGATTTTGTCAACGTCGCCGCCGCGCCGCCGGTCAAGGTGATGGCCGCAAGCGATATTCCCACCCTATGGCAGGGCGAGCGGGGCGGTCATGCACGGCTGCTTGCCGGTACCAGCGGACCGGATATGGTGGAGCTCTGGCAATGGAGTCTCTATCCCGGTGAGATTTTTACCTCGCCGGGGCACGGCGATGGCACGACAGAACTGCTTTTCGTGACCGAGGGCGCCTTAACCCTGACGGTCAACGACGCGAGCTATGTGATTGTCGCCGGAGATTCCGCCGTGGCGCGCACCGACGCCCCGCATAGCTACGCTAACGCCGGGGATGCGGTCACGCGGTTCACTATGACGGTCAGCGAAAAAGCGCGTTAGTATTATCCCGACCGCGCTCCTCCTTCACGGCGAGCGCACCAAATCCATGCAATGCCCCATCATCACTCCCCATTATTGGGAATCGCGGCGACGCCTGTCGTCGCATGGCTGAGTTTACGCGCTCTGCGCGCCTGGCATAGACCTTGCAAACTCCTCGTCAGAAGGCAGCGCAACAGACAATTGAGATAACACAATAGCTGGCTAGGGTTCCGGTTCACTCAGGTGAACGTCTGGTCCGAGAGCTGGCGACCTCTGCGAGGTTACACGGCGGGACAAAAGCCCGGGAGACAGCAGCACCGTTGGGTGTCGCGCTGCCCCCGTTTCCCGTGCTAACCAGAGGTCCACCATGAAGACACCGCCGCTCCTCCGCTCTCTAATTCTGTCGCTGGCGCTGCTGGCCAGCGTCCCATCGTTTGCCGCCGTCAAAAAAGAGTTCAACGTCTGCTGGACTATCTACGCCGGATGGATGCCCTGGGGTACCATCAGCAACGAAAAAATCATCGATAAGTGGGCCAGTAAATACGGCATCAAAATCAATATCGTTCAGCTAAACGACTACATCGAGTCCATCAACCAGTATACCGCGGGCCAGTTTGACGGCTGCACCATGACCAACATGGATGCCCTGACCATTCCGGCGGCGGGCGGCGTTGACACGACGGCGCTGATTACCGGCAGCTACTCCGACGGCAACGACGGCGTGGTACTGAAGGGGGCGAATAAAAAGCTCAGCGATCTGAAAGGGATGGCGGTGTATCTCCCGGAGCTTTCGGTATCGCACTACCTGCTGGTTCGCGGCCTGGAAAAAGCCGGACTGCAGGAAAAAGACGTCAAAGTGGTCAATACCTCGGATGCGGATATCGTCTCGGCCTTTGGCACCAGCGGCGTACGCGCGGCGGTGGCCTGGAATCCGCAGCTTTCGGTTATCAAAAAGACGCCGCAAACCACGGAAGTCTTTAGCTCTTCGCAGGTTCCCGGCGAGCTGATCGACATGATGGTGGTGAATACTCAGACGCTGAAAGATAACCCGGCGCTGGGCAAAGCCCTGACCGGCGCCTGGTTCGAGATGATGACCAAAATGCGGGCCGGCGATACCGAGGCGCTAAACGCGATGGCCGCCGACTCCGGCACCGATCTCGCCGGTTACCAGGCGCAGCTAAAAACGACCCATCTGTTCTGGACGCCTGCCGACACCCTGACGTTTATCTCCTCGCCGGAGCTGGCCAAAACCATGCAGCGGGTGGCGCAGTTCTCCTTTGATAAAGGGCTGCTGGGCGAGGGCGCGCAGAGCGCCGACTTTATCGGCATGACCTTCCCCGGCGGCGTCACCGTCGGCGATACCGCGAACAGCAAGCTGCGCTTTGACGACAGCTATCTGAAGCTGGCCGCGGCGGGCAAGCTGTAATGATTGACTCCGGGAGTCCACTCCATGCGCCACATTAACCGCTATCCCCGGCAGGGTATGCGCCTGACGCTGATGCTGTTGCCCTTTGTCCTGCTGGTCGCCGCCTGGTTTATCGGCTCGGCGGTGCGGCTGGAAGCCAATCCGCAGGATAAGCTGCTGCCCGGCCTGTCGCAGATGATCGCGGCCATTGACCGGATGGCGTTCACGCCGGATAAACGCAGCGGTGAGTATCTGCTGTGGGCCGATACGCTGATTAGCCTGGGCCGCCTTCTGATTGGCCTGACGTTCTCTTCGCTGATTGGCCTGGGCATCGGCATCGCCGCCGGCGTGTTCCCGATGTACCGCGCGGCGCTGTCGCCGCTGATGACCGTGGTATCGATGATCCCGCCGCTGGCGATCCTGCCGGTGCTGTTTATTGTCTTCGGCCTGGATGAGCTGTCAAAAGTGATGCTCATCGTCATCGGCATTACGCCGATGCTGGCGCGCGACCTTGAACAGCGGGCGCGGGAAATTCCGGCGGAGCTGTTTATCAAAGCGCAAACCCTCGGCGCCAATAGCTGGACGGTGGTGCTGCGGGTGGTGCTGCCGCAGCTGCTATCGCGGCTGATCACCTCCCTGCGCCTGCTGCTGGGCTCCGCGTGGCTGTTTTTGATCTCCGCCGAGGCCATCTCCGCCACCGCCGGGCTCGGCTATCGCATATTCCTCGTTCGCCGCTATATGGCGATGGACGTGATTATTCCTTACGTCATCTGGATAACGCTGCTGGCGTGGCTGATGGATCTGGCTCTGCGCCAGCTGCACAAAGCCTGTTTCCCGTGGGCGGAAGGAGGTCGGGCATGAGTTTTATCGACATCAAAAATATCTGGCAAGAGTATGGCGATCACGTGGTGCTGGAGCGCATCAATTTGCAGGTGAAAGAGGGTGAGTTCTGTTCGATGGTCGGCGCGTCCGGCTGCGGCAAATCAACCTTTTTACGTCTGCTGCTCGGCCAGGAAAAGCCGACTCGCGGCGAAATCACTCTCGACGGCCAGCCGCTGGCGGCGGAGCCGGACCGCAGCCGCGGCGTGGTGTTTCAGCGTTATTCGGTTTTCCCGCATCTCAACGTGCTGGATAACGTCGCCATAGGTCTTGAACTTCCGGCGTCACCGCTGTTTGGCCGGCTGTTTGCCGGCAGGAAACGCGACGCCCGCGAACGGGCGCGGCGGATGCTGGAGAAAGTCGGGCTGGGGCACGCGCTGGATAAATACCCGGCGCAGCTCTCCGGCGGGATGCAGCAGAGGCTGGCGATTGCCCAGGCGTTCGTGATGCAGCCGCGTGTGCTGCTGCTCGATGAACCCTTCGGCGCGCTGGACCCTGGGATCCGCAAGGATATGCACGGGCTGCTGCTCCAGCTATGGAGCGAAACCCGGATGACGGTTTTTATGGTCACCCACGACCTTGCGGAAGGCTTCAACCTTGGCACCCGGCTGCTGGTTTTCGACAAAGTGCGCATTGATCCGCAGGCGCCCAACGCCTGGGGGGCGCGCATTACCTACGATATCCCGCTCAATGAAGCGCGGATGTCGCAGCTGACGACCGGCAGCGACAATAACGTTTACGCATTAAGGAGATAGTTTGATGACCGCACTTTTTCACTCCTCCCCCAGCCTGCGCGAAGAGCGGCTCCCCGGCGGGGCGCACACCTCGTTAATTTTGCGCAAAGGGCAAATTCTGCGCCTGACCGATATCGACGGCGGGGCCAACGTCAGCATGATGATGCTTAATCCCCACGAGAAGAGCGAGCGTCTGAATCTGCCGGACACCCTCAAGGGCCAGCATACCGCGCGCCTGACCGCCGGGCACTGTTTCTACTCCGATATGGGGCGCGTCCTGGCCGGGATCGTTGCCGACAGCTGCGGCTGGCACGACCCGTTCGGCGGGGTGCTCAACGCCGATGAGACGCGTGAAAAATATGGCGCAGGACGCTACCAGGAGCTGCGCAACGGCTTCTATCGCAACGGCGTCGATAACCTGCTGGTCGAGATGGGCAAGTGGGATCTGGGCCTGGAAGACCTGCTGATGGTGGTTAACTTCTTCAGCAAAGTGACCGTCGATGAGGACGGCGGTTTCCGCTTTATCCCCGGCAACAGCCGCGCCGGAGATTACGTTGAGCTGTTTGCGCCGATGGATGTCCTCATGGTACTGACCGCGCTGCCGCATCCCCAGGACCCGGACGCGGAATACGCCCCGCGGCCGATTCAGCTCAGCTGGTACCAGGCCGACGATGCGCAGGCGACCGCGGAAGCGCTCTTTACTCGCGATGAAAACCAGCGCGCGTTCCTCAACACCCAACTTTTTGCCCTGTAAGGAGGCTGCGATGCGTCTTATCACCAGTAACCGTCGTCCTGAAGATGCCGTCTATCGCCATGTGATCCCGGCAGGGGAACCCTGGCTGTTTGAGGTACAAAAAGGGCAAACCCTGCGCCTGCTAGACCTCGAAGGCAACCAGGCCATCGATACTCTGTTTTACAACGCCGATAACCCCCGCGAACGCTACGATCCGCAGCGCACGCTGCGCCGTCAGGGCAATGCCTATCTGACCACCGGCAGCGTGCTCTATTCCAATCTGGGCAATCCGCTGCTGACCATCGTTGCTGATACCTGCGGTCGCCACGATACCCTCGGCGGCGCCTGCGCCCAGGAGAGCAACACCGTGCGCTACGCCCAGGATAAACGCTATATGCACAGCTGCCGGGATAATTTCCTTTGCGCCTGCCTGCACGATGGTCGCCTGCACAAGCGCGATATCGGCGCCAACATCAACTTTTTTATGAACGTCCCGGTCACCCCGGAAGGCGGTCTGACCTTTGAGGACGGCATATCGGCGGCGGGGAAATACGTTGAGCTGCGCGCCGAGTGCAGCGCCGTGGTGCTGATTTCCAACTGTCCGCAGTTGAACAATCCCTGCAACGGCTGGAACCCCACGCCCGCCGAGGTGCTGGTATGGAACTGACCCGCTGGCAGCGCTGGCGCCTGTTGGCCTTTCGGCTCTTCGCCGTCCGCGCCGATCGCCTTAACAGTACGCCGACGCGCAAACCTTAAGCGCCGGTTCACCCCGGGGACGACCTCAGGGGAACATCGAATTTTTGCGGGACGACCCGCGACCCTGTGAGTTCCGCTTATGTTTGATACCTTACTGATTGCCAACCGCGGCGCGATTGCCTGCCGCATTCTGCGCACCCTGCGCGCGATGCAGGTGAAGGGCGTCGCCGTTTATTCCGAAGCCGACCTGAGCAGTCTGCATATCCGCGACGCCGATGAAGCCCTCAGCCTCGGCGACGGCCCGGCGGCGCAAACCTATCTGGCCACGGAGAAGATCATTGCCGCCGCGCAGCAGAGCGGCGCCCGGGCGATCCACCCCGGCTACGGCTTTCTGTCGGAGAACGCGGCCTTCGCCGAGGCCTGCGAAGCGGCGGGGCTGGCCTTTGTCGGCCCAACCCCGCGGCAGCTGCGCGTCTTCGGCCTGAAGCATACCGCCCGCGCCTTAGCCAAAGCCGAGGGCGTGCCGCTGCTGGAGGGCAGCGAACTGCTGGCCGACAGCGACGAAGCCTGCCGGGCGGCTGAGGCGGTGGGCTATCCGGTGATGCTTAAAAGCACCGCCGGCGGCGGCGGGATCGGCATGCGCGTCTGCCGCGACGCTCGTGAGCTGACGGAGGCGTTCGCCACGGTGCAGCGGCTGGGGCAAAACAACTTCAGCGACGCCGGCGTATTTCTCGAAAAATATATCGAACGCGCCCGCCACCTGGAGGTGCAAATCTTCGGCGACGGGCGGGGGGACGTTATCGCCCTCGGGGTGCGCGACTGTTCGGTACAGCGGCGTAACCAGAAAGTGATTGAAGAGACGCCCGCGCCGAATCTGCCGGAAGGCACCGCGCAGGCGCTATGCGCGGCGGCTATCGCGCTGGGTAAAGCGGTGAGCTACCGCAGCGCCGGCACGGTGGAGTTCGTCTATGACAGCACGGCGCGGCAGTTTTATTTCCTCGAAGTGAATACCCGGCTTCAGGTTGAACACGGCGTCACCGAGCAGGTGTGGGGCGTTGATCTGGTGCGCTGGATGATTGAGCTGGCGGCGGGCGATTTACCCCCGCTAGACGTGCTGGCCGCCGGGTTACGGCCCCAGGGGCATGCTATTCAGGCGCGGCTTTACGCCGAGGATCCGGGACGGCAGTTTCAGCCGTCTCCCGGACTGCTAACGGAAGCCATCTTTCCACCGGCGGACGGCGCCGCCCTGCGTATCGACCGCTGGGTGGAAGCCGGCTGCGAAGTGCCGCCGTTTTTCGACCCGATGCTGGCGAAAACGATCGCCTGGCGCCCCAGCCGCGATGAGGCTATCGCCGGCCTGGCGCAGGCGCTGGCGGAGACCCGCCTGTACGGCGTAGAAACCAACCGCCTGTACCTGCTGCAAATTCTTGGCTTTGCGCCGTTTACCGAAGGCGAGCCCTGGACCCGCTGCCTTGAGCAGCTGCGCTACCGGGCGGCCACCGTGGAGGTGCTGAGCGCCGGGACCCAGACCAGCGTGCAGGACTATCCGGGACGTCTCGGGTACTGGGCGGTGGGCGTACCGCCGTCGGGGCCGATGGACGATCGCGCCCTGCGTCTCGGCAACCGTCTGCTGGGTAATGCCGAGGGAGAGGCCGCGCTGGAAATCACCCTCAACGGGCCGACCCTGAAATTTAATACCGACGTTCAGGCGGTGGTGTGCGGCGCGTCGCTGGCGGTGACGCTCGATGGCGTTGACCAGGCGCTGGACCGCGTTTTTACCATTCCGGCGGGGGCGACGCTGAAGCTGGGCGCGATAAACGGCGCGGGGGTCAGAAGCTATCTCTGCCTGAGCGGCGGTATTCAGGTGCCGGACTATTTGGGCAGTAAAAGCACCTTTACCCTCGGCCAGTTTGGCGGCCACGGCGGACGGGCGCTGCGCGGCGGCGACGTGCTGCATCTGGCGCCGCGCGCCGCCGGGGTCGGGGCTCAACTGCCCGATGCGCTACGCACGGCGCTTGCGCAGGTGCGAACGCTGCGGGTGATTTATGGCCCCCACGGCGCGCCGGAGTTTTTTACGCCGGCGTATATCGCGACTTTTTTCGCCACCGACTGGGAGGTTCATTTTAACTCCAGCCGCACCGGCGTGCGCCTGATTGGACCCAAGCCGCTGTGGGCCCGCGACAGCGGCGGCGAAGCGGGACTGCATCCGTCGAATATTCACGATAATCCTTACGCGGTGGGCGCGGTCGATTTTACCGGCGATATGCCGGTGATCCTCGGGCCGGACGGGCCGAGCCTCGGCGGTTTCGTCTGTCCGGTCACCGTTATTGAAGCCGACCTCTGGCAATTAGGCCAGCTCAAGGCCGGGGACAAAGTGCGTTTCGTGGCGGTGGATTTACCCACCGCCCGGCGGCTGGCGCAAGGGCGGCGCGCCGAGCTGGCGACCCTAAGTCACCAGGCGATAGCCTGGCAGCCCGCGCCCCTGACGTCGCCTGTCGTCATGACCTGCGGCGAGGCGGATAAACGCCTGGTGGCGCGCCTTTCCGGCGATACCCACCTGCTGCTGGAAGCCGGGGAGCCGGAGCTGGATCTGGTGCTGCGTTTCCGCATTCATGCCCTGATGCAGGCCCTGGAGGCGCAATCCGCAGAAGGCGTGATTGATATCACGCCGGGGATCCGCTCGCTGCAAATCCATTTCCAGCCGGAAACCCTGCCCCTGGAGACGCTGCTGGCCCGGGTGCGCGGCGAGTGGTCCACGGTTTGCCTGAGCGACGATCTGCAGGTGCCGACGCGCGTGGTGCATCTGCCGCTCTCCTGGGACGACCCGGCCTGCCGCAAGGCGATCGATAAATACATGACCACCGTGCGCCAGGACGCGCCGTGGTGCCCGAGCAACCTTGAGTTTATCCGCCGGATTAACGATCTGCCTGACGAGCAGGCGGTATGGAATACGGTGTTTGACGCCAGCTATCTGGTCATGGGGCTGGGCGATGTTTATCTCGGCGCGCCGGTGGCGACGCCGCTCGACCCGCGCCATCGCCTGGTCACTACCAAGTACAACCCGGCGCGCACCTGGACGGCGGAAAACTCGGTCGGCATCGGCGGGGCCTATCTGTGCGTCTACGGCATGGAGGGACCCGGCGGCTATCAGTTCGTTGGCCGGACCTTGCAAATGTGGAATCGCTACCACGACGTGGCGGATTTTGCCGGCAAACCCTGGCTGCTGCGTTTCTTCGACCAATTGCGTTTCTATCCGGTTTCGGCCGAAGAGCTGCTGAAAATTCGCCGCGATTTTCCGCTCGGACGCTACCCGCTGCGCATTGAGAACAGCACGCTGCGGCTGGCGGAATACCAGCAGTTTCTCCACCGCGAAGCGCACAGCATCGGCGCGTTTCGCGAGCATCAGCAGCGGGCGTTTAACGCCGAACGCGATCGCTGGATAGCCAGCGGCCAGGCCCATTTCGACAGCCAGGAGGGCGCCGTGGATGAGGGCGGCGACGCGCCGCTGCGTCAGGGCGAGCAGGGGGTGGAGAGCCCGATTTCCGGCAACTTATGGCAGGTACAAACCGCGGCAGGCAGTCGGGTTCGCGCGGGGGATGTGCTGGTCGTTCTGGAGTCGATGAAGATGGAGATCCCGCTGCTGGCCCCCTGCGACGGCGTTATTCAACAGGTTCACGTGCAGCCGGGCAGCGCGGTGCGCGCCGGGCAGCGGGTGGCGGTGATTATTGAGGAGAAGGCATGATGCAGCAGACGTTTGATTTACGCCTGGCGACCCTGGCGGCAGACTATCGCAACGGCAAAACAACCCCGCGCCGTCTGCTGGCGGAAGTGCGCCAGCGGGCGCAGGCGCTGAACCCCGAATTCCGCTTATTTATCCATATCCTGAGCGAAGAGGAGCAGGAGCCGTTTCTGGCGGCGCTGGAAGGCCTCTCGCCGACCGAGCTGCCGCTATACGGCGTGCCGTTCGCCATCAAAGACAATATCGATTTGGCGGAGATTATCACCACCGCCGCCTGCCCGGCGTTTGCTTACCGGGCGGAGCAGAGCGCGACGATTGTCGCTCATCTGATCGCGCTGGGGGCGGTGCCGGTCGGTAAAACCAATCTCGATCAGTTCGCCACCGGCCTGAACGGTACCCGCTCGCCGTACGGCGCTTGCCGCAACGGCTATCTTGCAGATTACCCATCCGGGGGCTCCAGCGCCGGTTCCGCGCTGGCGGTGGCGCTGGGCGTCGCCAGCTTCTCGCTGGGAACGGACACCGCCGGCAGCGGCCGCGTCCCGGCGGGGCTGAATAACCTGGTGGGTCTGAAGGCCACGAAAGGGCTGATCTCCACCGCTGGGGTCGTGCCCGCCTGCCGTACGTTAGACTGTGTGACCTTTTTCAGCGCCACCGCCGACGAGGCGAGCCAGCTGCTGGCGCTGGTCGCGCAGTACGATCCGCTGGATGCCTGGAGCCGCCATAATCCGCAGTGGAACAGCCGTCAGGCGTTCGGCAGGCCGGCAGCCGGTTTTCGTTTTGGCGTTCCGCGCGAGCTGAATTTCCTCAGCTGCAGCGCAAGCGAGCGTCTGTTTACCCAGGCCCGGCAGCGGCTGACGGCGCTGGGTGGGGTGGCGGTTGAGATCGAATTCGCGCCGTTTCTGGCGGCAGCCCGACTGCTGTATGACGGACCGTGGGTCGCCGAACGTTACGCGGTAGTCGGCCCGCTGATGGCGCGGCAGCCGGAGGCGGTGCTGCCGGTCATTCGCGAGGTGCTGGCGAAAGCGCCGGATACCGACGCCACGGCGACCTTTAAGGCGATCTATCAGCTACAGCAGTACAAAGCCCGGTGCGACGCGATCCTCGAGACCCTCGACTGCGTGCTGACGCCAACCTATCCGCGTCCGGTGACGCTCGACGAGCTGCAAGCGGAACCGATCGCGCGCAACGCCGATCTCGGGTATTACACCAACTTTATGAACCTGCTGGACTACGCCGCGGTGAGCGTGCCGTGCGGATTTATGCCGGACGGCTTGCCCTCCGGCGTTACCCTGTTTGGCCGGGCATTTACCGACCAGTATTTGCTCAGCCTGGCCGACGCGTTTCAGCGAGCGGAGCGGCTGCCGCTGGCCGGCGGGACGCGGCTGGAAACCCCGCCGCCCGAACGCGCCGCCGGTCATGACCGGATGGCGCTGGTTGTTTGCGGCGCGCATCTTGCCGGCCTGCCGCTAAACGATCAGCTGCTGGCGCGGGGCGGCCAGCTGCTGCAGGAAACCCGCAGCGCGCCGCACTATCGTTTGTACGCCCTCGCGGACGGTAAGCGCCCGGCAATGGTTCGCGATGAGAGCGGCGGGGCGGCGATTGCGGTTGAAGTGTGGGAGCTACCCAGCGCGGAGGTCGGTTCGCTGCTGGCGGCCATTCCCGCGCCGCTGGGCTTAGGGAAAGTTGAGCTTGCCGACGGACGCCGGTTAACGGGCTTTATTTGCGAAGCCGAAGGATTAGGCGAAGCCACGGAGATTACCGCCTACGGCGGCTGGCGCGCCTGGCTGGCGCGCTAGGACATCATCACCTCCGTCGAAGCCCCGAGGGAGGTGATTTTTGTGACGACGTCACGTTTCTAACATGCTGAAACATTTCTGCCAAATCATTAGCAACCTTTCGATAGGGCTCCCGCTGCGATAACGCTATTCTTCCCCGCTTTTCCTTTTTCAGGCCCTTTGTAACCCAGGTATATGACCGCTAATGTCCCTAATGAGAGATGAAATTCGCGACCATTCAGCGGAAGAGATGCTATTTATCCGCCGAGCCGTCATTGCGTTTCTACTGGTGGTGGTCTGCTTTGCCATCCTGATCCTTAATCTTTACCGTTTGCAGGTCGATCAGCACGATTTTTATCAGACGCGTTCAAACCAGAACGACATTAAAATGCTGCCCATCGCGCCGAGCCGGGGGCTGATTTTCGACCGCAACGGTATCCCGCTGGTACAAAATATTACCCTCTACCGTTTGCAGGTGATCCCGAGCAAAATCGCCGATATGACGGCGCTGCTGCAGCAGCTGACGCCAATCGTCGATTTAACCCCGCAGGATATCGCCGATTTTCGCGACGATATGCACCACAACAGCCGCTACAAAGAGGTGACCTTAAAAGCGGACCTGAGCGATGTTGAAGTGGCGCGTTTTGCGGTCAATGAGTTTCATTTCCCCGGCGTCACGGTGGAGAGCTACCAGCAGCGCGCATACCCCTACGGGGCCGAACTGGCGCACGTGGTTGGCTACGTATCGAAAATCAACGACAGCGATCTGCAAAAGCTGGCCAAAGCGGGGGAAGAGGAGAACTACGCCGCCGACCATAATATCGGCAAGCAGGGTATCGAAGGCTACTACGAGAAAGCGCTGCACGGTACCACCGGATATCAGGAGGTCGAGGTGGATAACCACGGGCGGGTGGTGCGCCTGCTGAAAGAGGTGCCGCCGGTGGCCGGGAAGAACATCTACCTGACGCTGGATCTGCACCTGCAGCAGTATATCGAGTCGGTACTGAAGGGGCAGCGCGCGGCGGTGGTGGCCGTCGATCCGCGCGATGGCGGCGTGCTGGCCATGGTGTCGAGCCCCAGCTACGATCCCAATCCCTTTGTCAGGGGCATCGGCTATCAGGCCTACCGTTCGCTGCTCGATAACCCGGACCGGCCGCTGATTAACCGGGTCACCCAGGGTCTCTATCCGCCCGCGTCGACGGTGAAACCCTACATGGCGCTGTCGGCGCTATCAGCGGGCGTTATCACGCCAACCACCTCCTTCTTCGGCGCGCCGACCTGGACGCTGCCGGGAACCCAGCGCCGCTACCGCGACTGGCTGAAGAGCGGCCACGGCATGCTTAACGTCACCAAAGCGATAGAAGAATCGGCGGACACCTTCTTCTATCAGGTAGCGTTTGAGATGGGTATCGACCGTATTCACGAGTGGCTCAGCAAGTTCGGTTACGGTCAGTCAACCGGCATCGATCTTAACGAAGAGTATGCCGGGGTGCTGCCGAGCCGGGAGTGGAAACAGCGGGTGCATAAAAAACCGTGGTATCAGGGCGATACCATTTCCGTCGGTATCGGCCAGGGCTACTGGATTGCCACGCCGATCCAGATGGTCAAGGCGCTGACGACCCTGATTAACAACGGCAAAGTGCAAAACCCGCATCTGCTTTACTCCATGAAACAGGGGAATAAGGTTGAGCGCTATCAGCCGCCGCAGGATCTGCCGCAGGTTGGCGATCCGCGCTCGCCTTACTGGGGCGTGGTGCGCAACGGCATGTACGGCATGGCGAACCTGCCAAACGGCACCGGCTATAAGCTGTTCCATACCGCGCCGTACCAGATCGCCGCCAAGTCCGGGACGTCCCAGGTGTTCAGCCTGAAGGAGAACCAGACCTATAACGCGAAAATGATCCCGGTGCGCCTGCGCGACCATATCTTCTACACCCTGTTTGCGCCGTATCAGCATCCGAAGGTGGCGATGGCGCTGATTCTGGAGAACGGCGGCGGCGATGGCGTGGTAGCGGGACCGACGGCGCGCGCCATCCTCGACCATATCTTCGACCCGGCCAACGCGCCGGCGGTACAGGGCGCGGCCTCGACGGTGCCGCAGGTGGAGAGCGCCGACGCGCAGTAGCGGTTATTCGCGGAGAGCATAAGCGTTGGCGGATTGGTTATTTGCCGCCGCCGGCGCTTTTGCGCATAGTAGCGTTCTGTGTTGCTGTGAAAAAGGCGCTCTGATGTCGTTAAGCCGAAATACCCTTCTTCTTGTCCAGACCGGGACTCCGCCGGATGAAATCGTCTCCGACCACGGCGATCTTCCCCTCTGGTTTGGCAATCTGCTGGCGCCGTGGCGCAATAAAATCAGCGTGGCGCGGGTGTATGCCGGCGAGCCGCTTCCCGCGCCGGACAATAATACCGTGGCGGTGATTACCGGCTCCTGGGATATGGTCACGGAGCGCCTGCCGTGGAGCGAAATGACCGCCGCATGGATCCGCGAGGCGATGGCGATAGAGATGCCGCTGTTTGGCGTCTGCTACGGGCATCAGCTAATGGCGCACGCGCTGGGCGGCGAGGTGGACTACCATCCAGCCGGACGCGAAGCGGGAAGTAAAACCATTTCACTGTCCGCACACGGCCTGGCTGATCGTCTGCTGGCTGACCACCCGGCGCCGTTCAGCGCGCACCTCACGCATATGCAAACGGTCACCCGATTACCGCCGGGGGCGACGGTGCTGGCCTCGTCGCAGCACGATCCGCACCAGATTGTGCGCTACGGCGCGCATGCCGTATCTACGCAGTTTCATCCGGAGATCACCCCGGCGATTGCCCGCTCGCTGATCGCGTTCCGTCAGTCGGCGCTGCGCAACGAGGGGGTTGACCCGGACAGGCTGAGTCGTGACGTTGCGGAGAGCCCGGTGGCCTCGGCGATTTTGACCCGCTTTGTCGCAGGCTACCTGCAGCCGGATCTGAACCTGGCTTAACGTTAGCGCTGTTTTTCCGCGAGCCAGGCCGCCGTTTCAGCCAGGATTTCGTCGGAAAACGCCGAATCCGCGGTCATCCGCGCCAGAATTAACGCGCCGACCATGGCCGACCAGCTGCCAATCGCCGCGCGACGGCGGGCTTCAGCGTCTTGATCATCCATCGCTTCACTGAGCTGGTCTATGTGCTGCCGCAGCCGGGCGGTCATTTCATCGCGCGCGGGTTCGGACTGGCGGATGGTCTCCGCCGCCAGCGCCGCCAGCGGGCAGCCGTTGGCAAAATTATCCCGGTGTTCGGGGGAGAGATAGCGTTCAACGCGCGACGCGAAGTCGTTTTCCGTCGTCTCGCTTTCGATCTTCAGTTCCGCGAGGGTTTGGGCGATCAGGTCATCCTTCGATTTAAAGTAGCCATAAAATCCGCCGTGGGTCAGACCGGCTGATTTCATAATATCGGTGACCGTGACCGCGTCAAAACCCCGCTCGCGAAACAAGCGTCCGGCGGCGGTCAGGATTGTCTGCTTATTCTCTTCAACCTGTTTTCTGCTCACTCTCATGGCGTCGTCCTGCTGCGAAATTATTTATGATGACCATCATATAACATTATTTACAGTATACCCAACCCGTGCCATTATACATGACGATCATCATGTATAAATTCAGGAGTACATCTATGAGCAGCAAATCAGCGGTACTGGTAACCGGCGCATCGACCGGAATTGGCGCAGTCTATGCCGAACGTTTTGCCCGCCGCGGCCACGACCTGGTGCTGGTCGCGCGTAACCGCGAGCGTCTGACGGCGCTGGCCGAGCGACTGCGCGGTGAAACCGGTGTTCAGGTCGACATCCTGCAGGCCGATTTAACCCAGGATAGCGACATCATCGCCGTGGAGCAGCGCCTGCGGGAAGACGCGCGTATTGGGATTCTGGTCAATAATGCCGGTACCTCGATTCCCGGTGATTTCCTCCACCAGAGCAGCGACGATATCACTCGCCTGATTACCCTCAACGTGACCTCAGTGGCTCGCCTGGCGAACGCCATCGCGCCGCGTCTGGCCGAAGCCGGAGAGGGGGCGATTGTCAACATCGCGTCGGTCGTTGGGCTGGGTCCGGAAATGGGGTTGACCGTCTACGGCGCCACGAAAGCCTTTGTGCTGTTTCTCTCGCAGGGGCTCGATGTTGAGCTGAGCGCGAAAGGCGTATACGTCCAGGCGGTACTGCCGGCGGCGACGCGCACCGAGATTTGGCAGCACAGCGGCAAAGATGTGGATACCATTCCCGGCGTCATGGAGGTGGATAAACTGGTCGATGCCGCCCTGGTGGGGTTCGACCGCCGCGAATCGGTGACTATTCCGCCGCTGCATGATGAAACGCAGTGGCAGGCGCTTAACGCGACGCGTCAGGCCATGCTGCCCGGCTTTGCGCAATCTGAACCGGCGGCGCGTTATCTGGGGTGATCGGCTGTTTGTATTACCGTGTATCGGAAAGGAGAGTCGATACACGCTTATGGCGCGCATTTCGAATACAAGTACATCCCGGAGGCGGCGCCAGGGGCGCCTGTCCGGGCTATCGGCCTGATGATGGCTGTGAACCTGTAGCCCGACAGGTGCGCAGCACCACCTCCGGGAAATACAGTGACAACGTCACAAATTCAGGACGAAACCCAATAAAAAAAGCCGATAAGGTGAGTTATCGGCTTTCAAGGTTAGTGCGAGAACGAACTTACTGCGCCAGCAGCTCCTGGGCGGTACGCTCGACCAGGCTCAGCAGCACCTTCACGTCCTCTAACGTCACGATCGGGTTCAGCAGCGTCAGCTTCAGGCAGGTGACGCCGTTGTGCTCGGTCACGCCGACGTTAGCGCGGCCGGAAGCCAGCAGCGCATCGCCAACCCGCTGGTTGAGCAGGGCGATCGCGGCATCGTCGCTGCCCGCCATCTGCTGCGGACGCGAACGGAACAACACGCTCGCCAGCTGCGGCTGCATGACCAGCTCCAGCGTCGGCTGCGTTGCGACGTAATCCGCCACGTTCAGCGCCATCGTCACGCCGTGATCGATGATTTCCGCGTACTGCTTCTGGCCCAGCGCTTCCAGACCCATCCATAGCTTCAGCGCGTCGAAGCGGCGGGTGGTCTGCAGCGATTTGGACACCAGATTCGGTACGCCGTGCTCTTCATCGAACTCGGAGTTCAGATAGGCCGCCTGATAGCGCATCAGCTCATAGTGGCGGGCTTCTTTTAACAGAAACGCGCCGCAGCTGATGGTCTGGAAGAACTGCTTGTGGAAATCCAGGGTGATGGAGTCCACTAGCTCAATGCCGTCCAGACGGTCGCGATACTTTTCGGACATCAGCAGCGCGCCGCCCCAGGCCGCGTCGACGTGCAGCCAGATCTGGTGCTCTGCCGCGACGGCCGCAATCTCGCGCAGCGGGTCAATCGCCCCCGCGTCGGTGGTGCCGGCGGTGGCGACGATCGCCATAATCTGCTCGCCGTTAGCCTGCGCCTCGGCGATTTTCGCTTTCAGATCCGCCACGTCCATCCGCGCGAATTCGTCGGTTTTCACTAGCGTCACGGAGCGGTAGCCGAGGCCCATCAGCGCCATATTCTTCTGCACCGAGAAGTGGGCGTTTTCTGAACACAGCACTTTGTACTGACGAATATCGCCCGGCAGACCATCCTGCTGGATGGAGTGCCCCCGGCGGGCGAAGAAGGCATCGCGCGCCAGCATCAGGCCCATCATGTTGCTCTGGGTGCCGCCGCTGGTGAAGACGCCGGCATCGCCAGCGCCGTAGCCGACCTGGGCGCGCAGCCATTCAATCAGCTTGATCTCGATGATGGTCGCTGACGGGCTTTGGTCCCAGGAGTCCATACTCTGGTTGGTGGCGTTAATCAGCACTTCCGCCGCCTGGCTAATCACCAGGCTCGGGCAGTGCAGATGCGCCACGCACTGCGGGTGATGTACCGACAGGCTGTCTTTCAGGAAGTACTCGATCGCACGTTCAATCGCCGCCTGGTTGCCCAGACCCTGTTCGTTGAAATCAAGGGTGATGCGCTCACGCAGTTCATCAACGCTTTTCCCCTGATACATTTCAGGCTGCTGCAACCACTGCGCTACCGCCTGGCTGGTCTGGGCGATCGCTTGCTGGTAGGCATCAATACTTTGCGCGGAACCAGCAAGAATCGGATTCAATTTGGACATTGCGGTCACTTACTCCACTCAGACCGGTTTTACGCCGGCGGCCAGCAGGGCCTGTTCAAATTTGTCGAAGAAAATTTCCAGCTCAGCGTTGCTGATCAGCAGGGACGGCAGCAGGCGCAGCACGCAGCCGTGGCGGCCGCCGCGCTCGAGGATCAGACCCGCTTCGAAGCATTTCTTCTGCAGCAGCGCGGAGAGTTCGCCATCCGCCGGGTAGCAGCCCATGTGGTCCGGCGCTTCGTTCGGTTTAACGATCTCGATGCCGATCATCAGGCCCAGACCGCGAACGTGGCCGATAACCGGATAGCGTTTCTGCATCTCGGCCAGCTTGCCTTTCAGCCATTCGCCCTGAGCGGCGGTTTTATCCGCAATCTTATTATCTTTCAGGTGGCGCAGGGTGGTCAGGCCGGTGGCCATCGCCAGCTGGTTGCCGCGGAAGGTGCCGGTGTGGTGACCCGGTTCCCAGGCGTCGAACTGCTTTTTGATACCGAGAACGGCCAGCGGCAGACCGCCGCCAACGGCTTTCGACATCACGATAATGTCCGGCTCAATGCCAGCGTGTTCAAAGGCGAAGAATTTACCGGTACGGGCAAAGCCAGCCTGAACTTCATCGATGATCAGCAGAATGCCGTGCTCCTGCGTCACTTTACGGATGCGCTGCAGCCATTCGACCGGAGCCGGGTTCACGCCGCCTTCACCCTGAACGGCTTCAAGGATCACCGCCGCCGGTTTACGCACGCCGCTTTCGACGTCGTTGATCAGGTTTTCGAAGTAGTAGGTCAGCGCTTTCACGCCGGCTTCGCCGCCGATACCCAGCGGGCAGCGGTACTGGTGCGGGTAAGGCATAAACTGCACTTCCGGCATCATGCCGTTAACCGCCGCTTTTGGCGACAGGTTGCCGGTGACGGACAGCGCGCCGTGGGTCATGCCGTGGTAACCGCCGGAGAAGCTGATCACGGAAGAGCGACCGGTGTATTTTTTCGCCAGCTTCAGCGCCGCTTCAACGGCATCAGCGCCGGACGGACCGGTGAACTGCAGGCAGTATTCTTTGCCTTCGCCCGGCAGCAGGGAAAGCAGGTATTCAGAGAAGCGATCTTTTAACGGTGTCGTCAGATCGAGAGTATGTAACGGCAAGCCGCTGGTAATGACACTTTGGATGCTCTGCAGCACGTCAGGATGGTTGTGGCCGAGTGCCAGAGTACCGGCGCCGGCAAGGCAGTCCAGATACTGTTTGTTATCCGCATCGGTCAGCCAGACGCCTTCCGCTTTGGTAATCGCAAGGGGCAGCTTGCGCGGGTAGCTCCTGACATTCGATTCGAATTCAGCCTGACGGGCCAAAAAGGTATCGTTGTTTGCATCTAATAAATCTGCGCCTAAAGTATCAATACGGACTTTATCCGTCATCATATCACTCCCACAACCAGCGTTACGGTTGAGCGCTGGTTGAATAAATTGGTGTAAGAAATTGAATCGCCATGCATTAAAGCGGGCACAATATATGGCTTTTTAGATACGCATTCAACGTTTTATTGATTAAGGTATATTTACGTTATTTTTACACTGGCGAAAATCAACCTAATTGATTGATTTAAAATGAATATTTTAAGGGGTGAAAGACCTTTAAAATTGTAATTATTAGTGAGGAAGTTTCTCGATTTTTATTAACGTTACGCGGATATTGCTGGCGAAAAGTTTCCGCCAGCAATGGCATGACTCAATGCAGCTCAACCGCATAATTCGTTAAAGGTGTGACTTTTTTCACCAACTTATTGTTATATAAAAACTGTTCATAAGCTTCATAGCGAGGTTTATCCAGCGCCGCCGGATCGCTGGCAAACAGAGGAAGGGTTTTCAGCCATGCCTGCTTGTTCAGTTCGGTATTGAGCTCGGGATGCGCGGCGGCAAACGCCTGCCAGGTCTCCTGAGGATGGGCGCGCAGGTAAGCGACGCCTTTTTGCAGCGCCTTGAGGAACGCCTTAATCTTCGCCGCGTTTGCTTCATCACGATTCGCGACAATCACCAGCTCGTCGTAGGCCGGTACGCCGTAATCCTCGACGTTCATCACCTGCGGATCTTTCCCCTGTAGCTTCAGCTCCAGCGCTTCGATATTACGATAGCCGCCGATGACCGCATCGACCTGGCCGGCCAGCAGGGCGCTGGTCAGCTGGAAGTTCACGTTGATGAGCTTGATGCTTTTGGGGTCGATGTGCGCGTGCTGCGCCATGGTGGCCAGCGTCGCCTGTTCGATACCGCTCACCGAGTAACCCACTTTTTTGCCTTGCAGATCGGCGGGGGATTTGATGCTTTTATCCAGCGCGATCACCGTGTTCAGCGGTGAATTAATCAGGGTGCCGACGCGGACCAGCGGCAGCCCTTCATCAGCAAAAAAATGGACCTGCGGCTGGTAGGTAATCGCCAGGTCCGCCTGGCGGGCGGCGACTAAGCGCGGCGGCAGCGCCGGGTCGGACGGCGGCACGATTTTGACGTCCAGGCCCGCCTCTTTAAAGGCGCCGATCTGTTCGGCCACCACGATCGGCGCATGATCGGGGTTGATATACCAGTCCAGCACCAGGGTGAGTTTCTCGTTGGCCAGCGCCTGACCGCTGAACAGCACGCCAAGGGCCATTCCGCTATAAAGATGTTTACGCATGGTTATTCCTTCTGTTTAAAATCGTTATTCCGGCGTCCAGTCGATCAGCCGGTGTAAAAAAGCATCCACCGCCAGCCAGAGCAGGACGGTCAGCACCACCAAAATAAACAGGGCCGCGAAGCAGATATCGGTTTGCAGGCGGGCGTTGGCGTTAAGCATCACGTAGCCCAGGCCTTCGGCTGAACCGACCCATTCGCCGATAATCGCCCCGATGGGGGCAACGGCGGCGGCCATCCGCAGGCCGGAACCAAGGGCCGGAAGGGCGGCCATCATGCGAACGTGGCGCAGCTGTGCGCCAAAAGAGGCCCCCATGGTGCGCGCCAGATCGAGATAGTCGCGGTTAACCCGGCGCAGGCCGTCAAAAAACGCCGAGGAGACGGGAAAGAAAATCACCAGCACCGCCATCATCACCTTGGCGCCCATGCCAAAACCGAACCACAGCACCAGCAGCGGGGCGAGGGCAAAGACCGGGATCGCCTGGCTGGTCAGCACCAGCGGCATCAGCCAGCGCTGAAGGCGCGGCGAGACAATCATGCACAGCGCCAGCGTCACGCCGAGTAGGGCGCCAAGCACGAGGCCGCTGAGGATCTCGCTCAACGTGATCAGCGTGTGTTCGCCGAGGTACGAGCGGTTGACCCACAGAGCGCTTGCCACCGCCGAGGGTGAAGGCAGCAGAAAGGCGGGAATGCCGCTGCGGCTCGCCAGCCACCAGAGCAGCAGCAGGCCGCAGAACACCACGGCGGCGCGAAACAGTTTTGCGCTCATCCGTTAGCCCTTATCAGCTGTTGCAGCAGCTCCGCCTGGCTGGCCAACAGCTCCGGATCGTCCGGCGCGCGCGGCGGCATGCCGGACAGGCGATGCGCGTCGTCAATCCCGCCGGGAGCGGGGGAAAGGACCAGCAGACGATGGCTCAGGCGGCAGGCTTCCATCGGGTCGTGGGTAATCAGCACGACGGTGCGGTTCACCAGGAGTTCCGCGGCCAGGGTCTGAATGCGCGTCCGGGTCAGGGTATCGAGCGCGGAAAAAGGTTCGTCCATCAGCACAATGGGGCGGTCTTCATAGAGCGTGCGCGCCAGCGCCGCACGCTGGCGCATGCCGCCTGAGAGGGCGGCCGGGCGGTCGCCGGCGCAGTGTTCAAGACCAACCTGCTGTAACAGCGCGGCAACCCGCCGATGGTCTACGCGCTCTCCGCGCAGACGCGCGCCAAGCGAGACGTTGTCGCGCACGCTTAACCATGGATAAAGCAGATCTTTTTGTCCCATCCACGCCAGCCGTTTATCTATTGGCTGCCCGTCGCTGGCGCGAACGTCACCGGCGGTAGCTTTTGCCAGCCCGGCGATAATGCGCAACAGGCTGGTCTTTCCAGCGCCGCTGGCACCCAGCAGCGAAACCCACTGGCCGCCGGGGATAGCGAACGTCAGATTGTCGAATATCCGCCGCGCGCCAAAGCGCAGGCTCAGACCGCGCACCTGGATACCGGGCGCCGTCACGCCGGGCGCTCCGCGACGGCGTTGAGGCCCATCTGCCAGAAGTTAGCCTCCAGACGCGTTGCGGTGGTGAAAATAGCGCTGAGTTCGGCGAAACGCGCCTCGCCGCCGCGCTGCTGCCAGAGGGTTTCCAGCAGACCGATGGCGTTATTGACGCCGTTCAGGTAACCCTCATCGCCGTAGTTGCGGATCCAGGAGGCATAAGGATTGGCGGTCAGCCGGGTCGCCGGATCGTGCAGCAGGCCGAGGCCGATTTCCGCGTAGCCGGCAACGCAGGGCATCAACGCCGCCAGCAGATCCAGGGCGTCGCCGGAGTGGCCGATGTCCAGCACGTAGCGGGTATAGTTAACGGTTTCCACGGCTTCCGCATCGGCGGCCATCGTCGCTTCATCCAGTCCCCATTCCCTGCAGTAGCCGACGTGCAGCGGCAGCTCGTCAATAATGGCGTTCATCGACGCGGCGGCGACGCGCATTTCCGCCAGGGTACGCAGCTTGCTGACCAGCAGCGCGTAGCTGCGGGCGAAATGGATCAGAAACAGGTAATCCTGCGTCAGATAGCGGCGGAAGGCGGATTCGGGCAGGGTGCCATCGGCGAGCTGGCGCAGGAAGGGGTGGGCGACGTAGTGCTGCCAGTCGGCGCCGGCCTGCTGACGCAGGCGGCCATAAATACCCTGGGTAAACGCGGGAAGAATCACAGGACCTCCTGAAACAAGGGAGATCCGGGCGTGCTGAATGAAGTGTGAACAGGCAATGGCGCAAAACTGGCGGAAATGCCGACCCGTCCCTTCGCTGGCATGACCCAGATCAGGTTCAAAGGGTTCGGCTTACGCCATCTCAGCCCTCACGGGACACCCCTCGGTTTGGCCCCTGTTATACGACATTCCCTTTTTGATTACAATGCTGTGAATTTGCCGGGGATAGGTGACGTTGTCACTTTTAAATATCTCAAGAAATGGCTATTGCGCATCGTTTGCGCCCGGTGGCGGCTGACGCCTTACCGGGCGCGTATTATCAGAGGATCAGTGAAACGCTACCCAACTGGCCCCGTTGTCTGCTGAACGTACGCAGCTCTCTACCCAATGCACGCCGAGCGCCCCGGCTTTGGCATCCGGATACCAGAAGTTTTCCAGCAAGGCCGAATCGCGACGGTCGGTTGCATCCATGGCAATGGCAAAGCGGCGATACAGATTCGACCAGGCCTCAAACAGCCCTTCGGGATGGCCGCCGCCAATCCGGTCGTCCTGCAGGGCCAGCGGGTCAAGATAGGGCATACCGCGTTCGAGGATGCGCACCGGCTCGCCCTGAATTTCGTAGCGCAGCTGGTTCGGCTGTTCATCCCACCACTCCAGGCTAGCTTTCTCCCCGACGATGCGGACTTTCTGTCCGTGCATTGAGCCGCTGTTGACCGCCGAGCACCACATCGACCCTACGGCGCCGTTGTCGTACTCCATCAGCACATGCGCGTTATCCTCCAGCGGTGCGCGGCTTTTGACAAAACTCTGGCGGGAGCACATCAGGCGAGTGATATTAAGCTTCGGCGCCATGGTCTCCGCCAGGAACAGCGGGTGGGTGGCCAGATCGCCTAGCACGTAGCTGGGACCAACAAATTTCGGGTCCACCCGCCAGCGGGTGCTGGGGTTATCCTGCTCTACCGGCTGGTTATGGAAACCGTGGGCGAACTGCATATTGATGATGCGGATCTCGCCCAGCAGCCCCTGTTCAATCATCTGCCGAGCCTGCAGAATCAACTGATGCCCGGCGTATCCGTAGGTGACGCCGATGATTTTGCGCTGTTTTTCGCTCAGGGCCACCAGCGTATCGGCCTCTTCGCCGGTAAAACAGAGCGGTTTTTCGCAGACCACATGCAGTCCGGCCTCAAGCGCCGCGCGACAAATGGCGTAGTGGGTGTTATTCGGCGTGGCGATAGAAACCGCTTCAATGCCGTCTTCCCGCGCCGCTTCTTCGCGAAACAAGGTTTCGTAGTCGGGGTAACAGCGCCCGACGTCCACGCCCAGCTGCTGGCCAAACTCGCGCCCGCGCTCTGCATCAATATCAAAAGCCCCGGCCAGCAGGGTAAACGATCCGTCGCGCAGCGCCGCGGAGCGGTGAATATAGCCAATCTGGCTGCTTCCGCCGCCGCCCACCATGCCCCAGTGTAAGGAGCGGCCTACAGGTTTAATACCGTTAATCATCTGTTTTCTCCCGATTAAAACCCAACGGATCGCAGGTAGCGCAGGCTTTCCGTGACCGCCTGCAGGCTGCCCTCGACGTTGCGCGGATCGCGCTCTTGCTCAATGGTGATCCAGCCCTGATAGCCGCGCTTGTCGAGAAAGGCGCGCACCGCCGGATAGTCAATGGCGCCGCTGCCAAGCGGGCACATCACCCCCTCCGCACAGGCCGAGAAGAAGTCGATGCCGCGGGAAATCACGCTAGCGAACACCTGCGGGTCAACATCTTTAAAATGCAGGTAATCAAGGCGGTCAAAATGGCGATCCAGCCAGCTGATGGGGTCCATGCCCGACGAATAGTAGAGGTGGCCAGTGTCGAGACACAAACCGGCCACCTCATGGGGAATCTGCGTCGCCAGCAGGTCGATTTCATCGGCAAACTCGATGCAGCCGCCGGCGTGAGGATGGATAACCGGACGCACGCCGTACTCCTGCCACGCCAGTTTGCTGATAGTGATAATGTGGTCGATCATCCGCTGCCAGTCGGCGGGTGACAGACGGGGGGCCAGCTCGCCGCGTCCGGCATATTTCGCCCGCTGCGGATTGCCGAAATCAATAATGACCAGATAAGGCGGCTGGAAGGGGTTACCCGGCGTCTTTTCCGCGGCCGGTACCTGCGACAGATTGCGGCAGAGGTTATGCGTCAGTTCGACAATATTCGCGAAGTTCTCTTCGCTGACCAGATCGTCGAAGATCGTTCCGGCAACCAGCGACAGCCCCTGTTTATTCAGCGCGGCGCTAAGTTCATCGGCCCGGGTCGGCAGATAGCTCCACGGGCCCAGTTCAATGCTTTTATAACCGGCCGTCGCCGCTTCTTCCAGCACCTTGGGCCACGGCGGCAGGTAAGGGTTTTTGGGATCATCGACGCCCCAGCTGCACGGCGCGTTGGCAATATGTATGGTCATGATGGCTTCCTTTTCAGATGAGGAGAAAACATGACCAGTATTGAATGAAAATTTCATATTCAACAATGATGAAACTTAAATTCTTTGATGGGATTCAAGATTTATTTTGATAGCGTAAATGATAGATTTTTATCAAATATAGCGCTGAAGCGGAGCGCGGCGGCTTTATCCGCGCCTGCGTCAATCAGAGGTTTTCTTTGGTGAGGAGGTCAAACGGCTGCAGAGCGTTGATAAACGTCGCCCGCGGCTGGCTGACTGCCTGGATAAAGGCGTTAATTGTCGCCGCAGCGAACTCGCTAAGCCGGTGCGCAAGCATAAGATCGACGGTGCCGTCGATTAACGCCAGCTCGCCGTTGTCTACCGGGCCATGGCAAATCAGGGTGACCTGGTGCTGGCGTTGACGCGCGCGCAGGGCGTCGACAATACCTTCCACGCCGCCGCAGGGCGCGTAAATGGCCTTCAGATCCGGGTACTGTTGCAGCATCTCTTCCGTCACCTGGCACGCGACATCGGCACGTTCGTGGCTGCGCACCGGTTCAAGCACACGATCGCCTTTGCCCTGTTCGCGCAGGTAGGAGCGGAAACTTATCTCGCAGCTTTCCTGACAAATAAACCGATTATCGCCGACGATAATCCCAATTTCGCCGTCGCCGTGACAGAGCCTGTCCACCGCCCAGCCGGCGGTGCGGCCCGCTTTCTGGTTATCCAGCCCGATATAGCCGGTACGCTGGGGAATGCTCATATCGGAGAGCAGGGTGAAGACGTGCACCCCTTTATCAATCGCCTGAATGAGGGCATGGCGGATAAGCGGATTATCCAGCGCCACAATGCCGATAACATCCACTTCAGCGCTCAGGCGGCCGATCGCGGCGGCCATATCGTCGATGGCGTTAATATCATAATGCAGAAAAACGGGGGCCTGCGTCGGGCTATGCCACGCGAGTGCCGCCTGTTCAAGCGCCTGCGCCAGCTGTTGATAAAACGAGTGTGACGGCTGCAGCAGGATAAACCCCATTCTGAGGGCTATCGCCGACTGGCCGGCAGCCAGCCGATAGTGGGATTGCTCAAGCGCGAAGCCTAATCGCCGCGCGGACTCGAGTACTTTACGTTCGGTGCTCTCTTTGACGGCGGCCCGTTTATTGAGCACTCTGTCTACCGTCGCAATACCCACTCCGGCGTCTCTGGCTATGTCGGTCATGGTCACTTTTTTCGCTGACATCGGTCTCTTCCTTTGAGGTTATTGATAAAAATCTATCATTATTTGCGCGGGCAAAAAGCGAAGCCACTCAGGGTTTATAAAAAAATGGCGAAGCGTCTGCTTCATTGAGCTGATATTCAGGCGGCGGGGACTACACTAAGTGCATCACTAATAATGGAACAGGATGCCATGACCTATTCACTCTCGAGAAAATTCCTCGCCGCCACCTCTGTGCTGCTGCTGCTTTCAATGAGCGCGGTACCGGCTAGCGCCGCTGGCGACAGCACCGATGCCGTCTCTCCGCTCAACGCCGCGAATGGCTTAAGCGAAGCGGCAAAGCAGTACCTCCTGCATTATCCCTCCCGCAGCGGCGTTGACGGTAAAACCGCCCGCGAAGATACCGCCGCGGTATTTATTCCCTTTGGCGCGACGCCGGAAGGGGGGTGGCCTGTGGTGGTCTGGGCTCACGGTACCGTGGGCGTGGCGAACCACTGCGCGCCGTCGTTAAACCCGCGCAGCGATCGCGATAAGCAGTATCTGAATACCTGGCTGTCGCTGGGCTACGCGGTGGTCGCGCCGGATTATGCCGGGCTGGGCTCTGCTGGCCTGCACCATTATCTTAACGCCCGCGGCGAAGCGTGGAGCGTTCTTGATGGCGTTCGCGCCGCCCTGAAGCAGTTTCCGCTTAAGAATGAGCTTATTCTGGTAGGGCAGTCGCAGGGTGCGCACGCCGCGTTCGCCAGCGCGGGATATCAGCCGGAATATGCGCCGGAGCTGAACGTTCGCGCGACGGTGCTGACCGGTACGCCTTATTTTGAGAAAGGAACCACCGCCGCCGATGTGCTTCCACCGGCAGCCGGCAAAGCGCCGACCGGAGGCGACCCGAAAATACCCTATATTTTCTATATTTATCTGTCTGCCGCCGACAGCAACCCGCAGCTTAATCCGGCTGATTATTTCCAGGATAACGCGCTGCCGCTGCTGAAAGAGGCGAGCAATTTATGCATTACGCCGTTAAACGATGAGGTCATGAAGGCCGGTCTTAATGCCGCTAACTCACTTAAGCCGGGAATAGACTCCCTGTTAAACGCCAGCGTGGGCAGCATGCTTTATCCGACCCTGAAAATCGATCACCCGGTGTTTATCGGTATTGGCGGCGCGGATATCAACGTGCCGACGGCAATGCAAAAACGCTTTGCCGATGCGGTAAAAAGCGCGGGAACCCGGGCGGAGGTTCATATTTATGCCGGCCTGGATCATAGCGGTACGGTTAACCCGTCTTTACGCGACTCGGTGCCGTTTCTGATTAAGACGCTGAACGATAAGCGATAGTGCCGGCAGGCCGCCCTGAGCGATGGGGCGTACTTCGATTACCAGTATTTAGGGATCAGATAGCCATACATCACGACCGCGACAACAATCATCAACGTAATAATCGCCCAGTCCGCTTTTAGTGATTTTACTGCGTTCATAAGTTCCTCTTTTTTCAATGAATCATCGGGGAACCTTACCGCCGCCGCGCGCGATAGAAGGTGATGAAGATCACACATTAAAATTTGTCATACAAATAAAGTGTGTCGATTTTTAAATTTTCTCAGCAATATTTTGTCCGCTCATTCGTCTACCTCTGCACAGGCTAATATTCACGAGCATTATGAGGTAAACAGAAGATGAGAGATTTCGATATGCACGGTCAGCATCACCATCAGCGCTTTGGTCGTCACAGAATGGCAAAACCGCTTATTATCGGCGTGGCGTTAATCGCCGTGCTTGGGCTGGTGGTGATGTCGCTGTGGAATGCGCTGCTGCCGGCAATTCTTGGCGTGAAGAGCATCGGTTTCTGGCAGGCGTTAGGGATTCTGGCGCTGTCGCGGATCCTGTTCGGCGGCCTCGGTTTTCGGCCGGGCATGTTTGGCATGGGGCACGCCCGGCGGCGGATGCATGAACGCTGGATGAACATGAGCCCCGAGCAGCGCGAGGAGTTTGCTCAGCGCTTCGGCCGCCGCGGGCATCACGGCCCCTGCGGCTGGCGTGACCGCCGAGGCGAGCATGGGCCGCAGCAGGAGAGTCCAGCTAAAAACGCGGATCCCGAGTGAACACAATGAAAAACGGCACCGTGGCGGAGTCACGGCTTGTTTCCGCCCTCAACGCCTGCCGGTCGCGGCTGAAGGCTTTTATCCGCGGACGGACCCCGCTGCGCGATGAGGCGGACGATATCCTGCAGGAAGTGACGTATCAGCTCATTCGCGTCGAGCAGCCGGTGGAGAATATCGCCGCCTGGCTGTTTCGGGCGGCGCGTAACGAAATGACCGACAGGGCGAGGAAAAAACGCGAGCTGCCGCTGGCGGGCGGCTTCAGCGAGGAGGAGGAGGGCGATTTTCCTGAGGACGAGCTGGCCGAGACGCTGTTTGGCGTGCCGCAAACGCCGGAGGATGAGTATCTGAAAGCGCTGCTCTGGGAGGAGCTAAACCAGGCGCTTTCGGAGCTGCCGCCCGCCCAGCGTGAGGCATTTGAGAAAACCGAACTGCAGGGCTATAGCTACCGGGAGCTGGCCGAAGAGTCCGGCGTCAGCGAGCAGGCGCTGCTCTCGCGTAAGCATAAAGCCGTTCTCTACCTTCGCACCCGCCTGCGTAGCCTGTACGATGAGCTCCTCGCCGGTTAGGCGTATTCCGGCCCCGTTCACAGGGCGCCGGATGATGATGGCTTATAGCCCCAGGCCGTGAGGAACACGCTAATCGCGCATTCGGCGAGCGGCTCCAGCGTTTCTGCCGTTAGCGCATTTTGCGCAATTAAGGCTCCCGGCAGCGGATAGCCCATAATCGCGCCGAGAAACGCCGTCGCCTGGAGCTGCGGGTCGCTGAGGGTCAGCTGGCCCTGATCTCGTTTCTTCGCGAGGATATCGCTGAGCGCCTGCAACACGCGTCCCGAGGGGCGCTGCTCTAGCGTGACGTACAGCTCCGGTTTTTGCACCAGCACCTGGATGAGCAGGCGTTGAAAGTGGATGTTTTCCGGTGCATAAAAATGGTGCTGGACAACCCTGGCGAATCCCCGCAGCAGCGCCGGCAGATCCTGCTGGCTGTCCTGTAGAAGCTGTTGCAGGGGCGGCTGCATAGCGTCGTTGAGAAAGGCGAACGTCTCCAGCAGCAGCGCGTCTTTTCCGCCGGGGAAATGGCTGTACAGCGTCGGGCGCGTGGTTCCCGCTTCGGCGGCGATGGTATCCAGAGACACATCAAGCCCGTGCTGCAGAAACAGCGCCCGGGCGGTTTGTAAAATGCGTGGGCGGGCTTTCATCGGCCGCCCGCGTTGATTTCCCATCAGTTGAGTCCTTACGGTTTGCGTCTTTTTAGCCGCATCATTCCTTGCTGCACCAGCAGGAAAAATAATGGCGCGAAAAACAAGGTCAGCAGCGTCCCGGTGAGCATGCCGCCGATGACCGCGGTGCCTATCTCTCGTTGGCTGGAAGCCCCCGCGCCGGTAGAGAGTACCAGAGGGATTACGCCAACAACAAATGCGAGTGAGGTCATCACGATGGGGCGCAAGCGCAGGCGCGCGCCTTCGAGGGTGGCTTCCGACAGGTTTTTCCCTTGCTGGAACTGCGCCAGGGCGAATTCAACGATCAGAATCGCGTTTTTGGACGAGAGGCCCATTGTCGTCAACATCCCCACCTGGAAGTAGATATCGTTTTCATAACCGGCGAGCAACGAAGCGCTGATGGCGCCAATAATGCCCAACGGGATAATCAGCATTACGGCAATGGGAACCGACCAGCTCTCATATAAGGCGGCCAGGCATAAAAACATAAAGGCCAGCGACGCCAGGTAGACCCACAGCGTTTGCACCGAAGATGACTGCTCCTGCCAGGACAAACCGCTCCATTGCAGATCAAACCCGTTCATCAAGCTGACCAGGTCGGACATCTCCGCCATCGCGGCGCCGGAACTGACGCCCGGCGCCGCGCCTCCCTGAAACTGCACGGCCGACAGACCGTTAAACCGCTGAAGCATCTGCGGTCCGGTGGTCCAGCGCAGGGATGAGAAGCTGTCGAAGGAGGCCATGTTGTTGCTGTCGCCGCGCACAAACCAGGCGGATAAATTTTCCGGCGTCGAACGCCAGGCCGCATCTCCTTGCATATACACGCGTTTAACCCGCCCACGGTCGATAAAGTCGTTAACATATACGCCCCCCCAGGCCGCTGAGAGCGTATTGTTGATATCAGCCTGATCCAGGCCCTGAGCCTGCGCTTTTTGTCTGTCGACGTTGACCTGCAGCTGCGCTTTTTCTTCCAGACTATTAATTCGTACCGCGTCCAGAGCGGGATTTTCTCTGGCGGCATTGAGCAGGGTGGTTTGCGCCTGCATAAGCGCAGCGCTGCCATTTTCCGCGCTGTCCTGCAGCCATAGCTCAAAGCCGCTGGATTGCCCAAGCCCGCGCACGGTCGGGGGCGACATCACGCTGATGTTGGCCTGCCGGGCGTTTTTATTAAAGTACTGGTTCGCGCGGGAAATAATGGCCTGGGCGCTGTTTTTCTCACCAGGACGCAGGTCCCAGTGCTTTAACTCAGCGAATGCCATGCCGACGTTCTGCCCACTGCCGGCATTGTTTCTCCCGGTGACCATAAAGATAACGTTGAGGTTATCTTCCTCCTCGGTCATAAAATAGCGGGCAATATCAGCGCCAACCTCCTCGGTCATTGACATCGGCGAGCCAGACGGCAGCGTGTATTGAACCATGACCGCGCCCTGATCCTCCTCGGGCAGAAATCCGCTAGCGAGCTTCTGATATTGCCAGAGCATCAAAAAGGTCAGGATCAGGGCCAGGCAGACAAAACGAAACGGACGGGCGGTTATTCGTTGGAGCGTGGCCAGGTAGCGGTTCTGACTTATCGTCACGCCGCGATTGAAAAGGGTGAAAAAACGCCCTTTTTTCATGTGTCCTGGCTTGAGCAGGTGGGCGCATAGCGTTGGCGTCAGCGTCAGAGCGACCAGCGCGGACAGCGCCATGGCTGAGACAATAGTCACGGTAAACTGGCGATAGATAATCCCGACCGAGCCGCCAAAGAGCGCCATCGGAATAAAAACGGCGGAGAGAACCAACGCAATACCGATTAGTGCCCCGGTTATCTCATTCATCGAGCGCAGCGTGGCCTCCAGCGGGGTGAGGTCTTCCTCTGCCATCAAACGCTCAACGTTTTCCACTACCACGATAGCGTCATCAACCAGCAGGCCGATTGCCAGCACCATCGCAAACAGGGTGAGCGTATTAATGCTGTAACCGAGCAGGCTGAGAATACCGAAAGTACCCAGCAGAACTACCGGAACCGTAAGGGTCGGGATCAGCGTCGCCCGCCAGCTCTGCAGAAAAAGATACATGACGGCCACGACAAAGAGGATCGCTTCAATCAGCGTATGCACCACGCTTTCGATCGATACCGTCACAAACGGTGTGCTGTCGCGCGGATAGGCGGCGACCACGCCTTGCGGAAAGCGGGAAGAGAGGCGTTCGACTTCGGCCCGAACTTTTTCCGCCGTTTCCAGCGCGTTGGCTCCCGAGGCCAGTTGAATCGAGATCCCGGCGGAGGGGTAACCATTGAGCGTAGTTTGGTTTTGATAGTTTTCCGCGCCGATCTCCACGCGGGCCACATCGCGCAGGTACACCACCGAGCCGTCGCTATTCGTGCGCAGAATAATATTCTCAAATTGCTCAGGACGTTCAAGCCGAGACTGCGTCGCCACCGTGGCGTTCAGATACTGTCCCTCAAGCGTCGGCAGCGAGCCAATTTCACCGCTGGTAACCTGCGAACTCTGCGCTTCAATGGCGGCCTGCACGTCCGAGGGCATCAAACCGTAGCTGGTCAGCTGGAGCGGATTAAGCCAGATGCGCATGGCGTACTGCGCGCCAAAAACGGTGGTTTCACCCACGCCTTCAACCCGGCTCAATGGCTCCTGCAGGGAACTGACGAGGAAATCGCTGATATCAAGGCTGGTTAATTGCTCGCTTTTGTCATACAGGGCAACCACCATCAGGCTGTCGCCCTGGGATTTGGTAACGGTAATGCCTTGCTGCTGTACCTCCTGCGGTAAGCGGGTAATCGCCTGGTTTACCGCATTTTGTACCTGTACCTGCGCCATATCAGGGTTTACGCCCTGATCGAAGCTAAGGCTAATCCGCGCCTGCCCAGCCGAACTGCTGCTTGAGGATAAATAGATCAGCCCATCGATGCCTTTAATCTGCTGCTCCAGCACCTGGGTAACGCTATCCTCGACGGTTTCCGCTGAAGCGCCGGTATAGTTCGCCGTGACGTTGACGGCAGGAGGGGCGATATCCGGATACTGTTCTACCGGCAGCGTCAGCAGGGCAAGGGCGCCGGCCGCCATAATGCAGATGGCGATGACGGCGGCAAAAACGGGGCGAAAGACAAAAAAGCGGGCCAGCATTGTTACGCACCTCAGGTCAGTTAATGGCGTCTTGCAGGGTAAACACCGCAGGCGGCGCGCTTATCGCATCATCGGGCGGAAGCGGGGTAAAGGGCAGCCCATGGAATGCCTCATCGTGAACTTTGCTCATCAAGAAGGCGCCGATCTCAGAACATGACGTCGCACGCTGGTATTCACTCCACAGATAGTCGTAGGTTTGAATGCTGAAAATATTCTGCTGAAGTAAAAAGTGCAGATAGCGCTGCCGCTGTTCCACGCGCTGGCTAATGAGCAGGGCGCGACAGCGCCAGGCCTCGGCGGGTTCTTGTAGGTGGGAGCAGGCGTCATAGAGCGAGGCGCCCTGCGCGGGTAGGCTGGGTAAAGCGGCGTTCACCGCGCCGGGGAAAATGGCTAATGCAATGAAATAAAAAAGCTTTCCCCATTTTCTTTCGTTGAACATCAGTCTGATCTCGTTTGTTTATTTACTTTACAGTAAAGTAAATAAAATGTTTAAACAAGCGATAGTCTGTACGAATGAAAAAAGGGAAAGCGAGAGTGTTAGCAGAAGGCTCCTGGCCGGGTTTTAGAACATGCTGTTGCCGCTGGCGGTTTTTTGCGGAACGTTCTGGGTAACGTCCCAGTGCTCAATGATTTTATGCTGCTTGTCGAGGCGGAAGATATCAATAATCGCCCGCGTCACGCCCGGCTCGCGACCGGTGACCTCAACGTGCAGGATCACATGATCGCCATCAACAAACGCCTGCTTAATTTCACTGTGGGAGTCGGGATATTTGTTCTTCAGGAAGGCGATAAACTGCTGAAAGCCTTCCACGCCGTCTTTCGCCATCGGGTTATGCTGTATGTAGCGGTCTCCGAGATAGGGTCTGGCGGCGGCAAAGTCTTTGTCATTTAACGCTTTATTATAAAAATCAATGACATTCTTTTTATTCAGCTGTTCATTTTCACTGTTGCCCGCAAAAACGGCGGGCGTCAGAGCGCAGAACAAGGAAAAGGCGACAATCGATTTTTTCAACATAACATTCTCCGGTTGGGGCAGGTGTGGGAATCAACCTCCCCAGCGGCTTTTCAGGTAGTTAACGGCCTGCTGGGTTTGCGGCTGATTGAGGTAATTCTCTCTGAACAAAATCGTGCCCTGAATTTGCGGCATGGATTCATTCAGATCAAGCTGCTTTTTCAATTCCGGCACGCCGCCGTTAATCATCCAGTCGGGTTCGTTCTTCGACGGTTCGCCCACCTTGTACAGCGCCACGCCGATATAGAGGCGGGTATGGGTGGGTTTCACCACGTCAGCCCACCACTTTGCCAGCACGTCGTAGCGGGCCGCGTCGCGGGCGAAGGGCCAATAAATCTGCGGCGCGATATAGTCCAGCCATCCCTGCTGCACCCAGAGACGGGTATCGGCATAGGACTCATCGTAGGCCGCCGCGCCGCGGGTGTCGGAACCGGCCGGATCGTGGGAGCGGTTGCGCCAGACGCCTGCCGGACTGACGCCGAATTCAACCTCGGGGTTCAGCTGCTTGATGGTACGGGAAACCTGCTCGATCAGCAGTTGGGTATTATGCCGCCGCCAGTCCGCCTTCACGGCAAATCCCTGACCGTACTGCTGGAACGTCCGGCTGTCGTTCAGCGCCGATCCCGGCGATTCGGTGTAGAAATAGTCGTCGAACTGGACGCCGTCAACAGGATAATGTTCCACGACTTCCGCCACGATACTGGTTATCCAGTCGCGCACTTCCGGGATGCCCGGATCGAGCACGAAGCGATCGCCGGAGGTGCGTATCCACTCGGGGTGCAGAACGTATACGCTGGCGGGAACCTGCGATAGCGTACCGTTAAGCTCGGTGACGGTTTTCGGCCGGGTGTTGACCGAAACGCGATAGGGGTTAAACCAGGCATGAACGCGCATACCGCGCTTATGGGCCTCGTCCAGCATGAACTTAAGCGGATCGTAGCCCGGATCCTCGCCGATTTTTCCGGTCAGCATATCGGACCACGGCAAGATCTTCGATGGCCAGAGCGCTGTGCCATCCGGTTTCACCTGGAAGAAGACGGTGTTAATGCCGAGGCTCTTTAAATTATCCAGCTTGGCAGTCAGCGCCTGCTGCTGGAGGGCGATACGTCGGTCGGCCGTAATGCCGCCATTCACCGATTCCAGCGGCGGCCAGTCAAGGCGCGAAACGGTTGTCAGCCACACGCCGCGTACCGGCTCATGACTTTTGGGTAACGTCGGCTGCCTGGTCGCGGGCGGCATGGGTGTGACGAGAGAAACGGGCGGTTTGCTGCCGCAGTGGGCCAACAGCAGTGCAGCAGCTATTGCTACGGCGGATATTTTCACCTTGTTCAGGAGAAACTTACAGGAGCGGATCGTCATGATATTTGCCAGCTTTTCTGGTCAGCGCACAAAAGAGTCATTTTCATATTATTCGACTTTAAGTCAATAGTTTAGCTACGGGTGCAGCAGCAAAAGCACGCAAACCTCAGGCGAAGAAAACGACTCTCGCATCACGCAACGGTTTGCCATGATATATCATTGATATGCATTAAAACTTGATCGGTTCAGGGCGAGTATAAACAGGATTTATTAAAATTTGGTCAAACTATTGGCCGTCGGCCCGCTGCGGCGCGTCAAACTGGATTAGCACAATGAACGACTCCTTATCACGCCATCGTCTGTGGATATTCTTATTTTTAATTGCGGTGCTGAGCTTCGGTACAGGGCTTTGTTACTGGCAAATGCAAAAAAAAGTGGATAACGATATTCATGCGCGGCTTCAGCAGGCGATAGCCAGCCTTGATGTGACCGTTTCTCATGCGGAGCAGGCCGCTAATATGGCTGAACCGTTCTATGGGAAAAGCTGTAATGAGAATGTCCTGACGGAGCTACGCACGCTGGTGGCCACTATTCCCGATGTGCGCACGGTGAATTTAGGTAAGGATAATGAAATATACTGCACCTCGGTTTATGGCGGACGGAAATTTCAGTTCGATCGCCGCCAATATACGCATGGCGCTTTACGTCTGCTGAGCGGCAGTGAAATCACGCCGCTCCATCCATTGATGGTTTACAGCGAACAGGACGACCGGGGAAATACGATTCTGGTGGGCGTGGATGGCTATTATTTATACAACATTTTAAACGTTCTCGACGGCGACGCTCATCTGTATCTTCAGGTTGGCGACCGGGTAATGACCCATAAGGGGGAAGTGACAACGAGCCCGGGTATTCGCGTTCCCGTACGCATGGAATCAGAGCAGTTTCACTATTCGGTTATTGCCGACCGCCATTACGCGTCCGGCCCCGGCGCATTTATCCGTTATGAACAACACACCCTTATCGCCATTATTCTGGCCTCCCTGCTGCTGACATTTTTGTTCAGAAACTACCTCCGCTACCGGAATACGATTGAGTATCAGCTCAGGCAGGCTATCGAACTCAAACAGCTCAAACCCTATATTCAGCCGATTATCGGCAGCGACACCGGTCAGATCGTCGGCGGCGAAGTGCTGGTGCGCTGGGAGCATCCAAAACAGGGGTTTATTGCGCCGGATAAATTTATCTCCGTCGCCGAACAGACCGGTCTTATCAAAGAAGTGACGGCGATTTGCTTTGCTGAGGTGAGTCGCCAGCTCCGGCGACAGCAGTCCGTCATTCCCGCGGGGCTGTTTATCTGCTTTAACACCAGCTCGGTAAACTTTCAGGACGACGAAATTGTGACCCTGTGCCAGACGTTTACCCAACAGATGAAAGCGGCAAAAGTACGCCTTGTCCTGGAGATAACCGAGCGGGAGTCGATTGCAAATACCCTGCAGACGTCAGCGGTGACGGACCAACTCAGGCGTATTGGCGTGCAGTTTTCGCTGGATGATTTTGGTACCGGGTATGCAAACTACAGCTACATCCAGCAGTTTAATCCGGAGATTATTAAAATCGATAAAGTCTTTACCTTCAACATTGGGACCAATAACGCTTCAGCGCTGGTGGTGATGAATATGGTCAATCTGGCGAAAAAATTTCATTGCCAGATTATTGCCGAGGGCGTTGAGGATAAAGAGCAGCTTGAGATGCTCAAAAATATGGGCATTACCCTCTACCAGGGCTACTACTTTTCAAAACCGGTGCCGGTTGATGAATTTATTGAGATGCTTCCGCACACGTTTCTCCAGCGCAGAGAGGGCGAGTAAAGGCGGCTGTCCCGCCTTATCAAAACTCAGGAAATTAAAAGGTGATCGACTCGGCAAAACCGAGCCGTTATTGCCTGTTTCACCTGAAAGTTTGGCATGATTGAGAAACAACTCAACAACATGGAGGTTGTCTTGTTCGAATCTCACCTCAATATTTTTATCCGCGCGGTTTTTGTCGAGAATATGGCGCTTAATTTTTTCCTCGGCATGTGTACTTTTCTCGCTATCTCGAAAAAAATCGATGTCGCATTTCGTCTCGGCGTGACGGTAACAGCGCTGCTGGCGATAGCGACGCCGATAAACAACCTGATTTACAATCATCTGCTGAAAGAGAACGCCCTGATCGAAGGGGTCGATCTGAGCTTTCTCGATTTTATCACTTTTATCGGCGTTCTCGCGGCGCTGGTGCAGATCCTCGAGATGGTCATCGATAAATACTTTCATGCGTTAAACCACGCTTTAGGCCCGTTTCTGCCGTTATTAACCATTCACTGCGCCATTTTCGGCGCGACCATTTTTATGGTGCAGCGTGAATACAGCTTCTTTGAGTCACTCACTTACGGTACCGGGTGCGGTATTGGCTGGGCGCTGGCGATCGTGGCGCTGGCCGGCATACGCGAAAAGCTGAAATACGCCAACATGCCGAAGGGGTTGCGCGGGTTAGGCAGCGTATTTATTACCGCCGGGCTAATGTCGCTGGGGTTTATGTCATTCGCCGGCATCTCGTTGTAGCCGGAAAGGGACGTTATTCTGCCGTCCAGACCCCGGGTCAGAGCGGCAGAATGGGGATGACCGGATTACCGTTCCGGCCACAGGCGTCAATTTTTGGCTACGGGCTACTGCTGAAAGTTAAATGCGTCGGGATGGTTTTCCAGGCTGCCGCTCAGGGCGGCAAAGAGCACCGTTTTACCATCGATGGAAAGATCGTCGCTAACGTTAAGCCAGGTCAGTTTCTCCTGGGCGGTTTTTTCATCAACGGTAGAGAAAAGCCCGGTCATCTGTCTGGACTTTTCAGACCACAGCACGGCGAAGCGTTCCGTCGCGCAATCGTGGGGTTTACAGACGCTGAGTACCTGATAAGTCTCTGCGCCAAGCTTCACCGTTCTGGCAGGCGAGGCGGTTCCGCCCGTCTTTACCCAGGCGGGCAGAGGGTGACCTTTTACCATTTTACTAAAGGCTGCCGGTTCCTTTTTGACCAGACTGTCCAGCGTCATATCGTCTTGCGCCATGGCATTGGTTGCTGCAGCCAGCAAAACGATAGCGGTTAATTGTTTAAGCATGGTATTGCTCCTGCGAACTTTCTGCTTCCGTTTAATGTCCGGGGATAAGCCGGCGAGTCAAACTGTAAGATATTTCTGATTAGGTGTTTTTGGTTTGAACCCAAAACGCGTGAATAAGCCCTGGAATATAACCGAGGATGGTTAAAATAATATTGAGAATGAAGGCCCAGCCAAACCCTTTACCCAGCAGCACGCCGAGTGGCGGTAGAATAATCGTCAACACAATTCGCCAAAAACCCATAATATCTCCCTGCTTAGTGAGTTAGCTCATGGTTATTTTAGCGGTTACGTCTGGTTTTGCAAATTTTAACTTTTTGAATAATAAGACTGCTAATATTACCAGCGCCTTGATACTACATATTTAATAAAGAGAAAAGTCGCAATTCACCTTTTTGACATATATAAGATTATTCTACGATATCGCTACATCAGCCGCGCTGACAGAACAAGAGCGTTCCAGCGTAAACATGTTTAAACGTCAATAAGGTATGCAGGTAACGAGGCGGGAAGTGCGCTACACTCGCAGGCAGTTTTATCCAATCGTAAAATGGCGGCGGCATGGGCAACATCATCCTGTATAAAGTTATCGTCATCATGGTCATTGTCTGGTGGGGCTGGAGCCTACTGAGAAGTAAGCAGAAAAAGCAGAGCCTCGAGCCCGCCATTGCGCAGGCGAATGCCAGAGAGCGTTATCAGTGGCGTTATTTCAGGTGGGGCTGGAGAGGTGTGCAAATCGTCTGCGGTTTTTATTTGCTGATAACCCTCATCCAGTTCCTTTTACGCTACTAGCGTTCGTCGCTGCGGCGCGCGAATAGAGCGCGCCACAGCGACGATCTCTCTTATGCTACCCCGGTGCCGCCATCAGAGCACCAGACCTGGCCAGAAGCGTAGGAGCACGCGTCGGAAGCCAGGAGTACGTAAAGGGGCGCTATCTCAACCGGCTGTCCCGGTCTGCCGAGCGGCGTATCCTCGCCAAACTGCTGAACCTTCTCCTGCGGCTGGCCGCCGCTTGACTGCAGAGGCGTCCAGTACGGGCCCGGCGCCACGGCATTAACGCGGATACCGCGCGGACCCAGCTGCTTTGCCAGCGATTTCGTAAACGCAACATTGCAGGCTTTGGTCTGGGCGTAATCCAGCAGGATCTCGCTGGGTTTAAACGCCTGGACGGAAGAGGTGTTGATGATAGCCGCGCCCTCAGACAGATGGCGAAGCGCGGCTTTGGTTATCCAGAATGGCGCATAAACGTTGGTTTTAAAGGTCGCGTCAAAGGCGGCGGTACTCAACTCTTCGATGGATTCGCAATATTGCTGCCTGCCGGCGTTGTTAACCACAATATCCAGCCCGCCAAGCTCCGCGACCGCCTTTTCGACCAGGGTATCGCAAAATGATTCAACCCGAATATCGCCGGGAATGGCGACGGCTTTTCTGCCCTCGGCCTGTATCAGCGCGATAACGGCAGCCGCGTCGGATTCCTCCTCCGGCAGGTAGCCGATCGCGACATCCGCGCCTTCGCGCGCGAAGGCGATAGCAACTGCCCGGCCAATACCCGAATCACCGCCGGTAATCAGCGCTTTTTTCCCCACAAGCTTCCCGGAACCGATGTAGCTGGTTTCGCCGTGGTCGGGAAGGGGCTTCATTTCCGATGCCAGCCCCGGGGGTTGCTGCGGCTGCTCGACAAACGGCGGAAGTGGATAGTGTAGCGTTGAATTATTTCCTGTTGTCATACCGGCCTCCTTAATAAATGAAATTTAAGATTAGTCAATTATTGCGCATGGGGGATAAAAGAAAGGTAAACCAGGAATAATTAACTGCTTAAAACCAGGAATTATTTACCTGACTTTTCAGCCTATATGTATTACAGCCAAGGTCTTTATAAATAACAGACCCAACGCCGCCAGCACACTTGGCTCATCCTGGTCTAATCTTATATTTCATGCCGCGTTATCTGAATAAGTCGCCTGAGGACATTGAATGGAATCCATATCGTTTCACAAGCATTGGGGGGCGGAGTTTATTGCCGCTGATACTGTCCGTTTTCGCGTCTGGGCAGAAGGTCAAAAGACAATGACGCTGAGCCTGAAGACGCGGGATATTCCGATGGAAGCCGCGGGTGGGGGCTGGTTCCAGATTGACGTCCCTGGCGTAAAGCATGGCGATGAATATATGCTCCTTTTAGCCGATGGCAGGCGTATTCCCGATCCGGCCACGCGCGCGCAGCGCGATGATGTTAACGGTCCCTCGGTAGTTATCGACCCCAGGCTTTTTCAGCCGGTTAACCGCGTCTGGAAAGGGCGGCCATGGGAAGAAACCGTCATCTATGAACTCCATCCGGGCACCTTTACGCCAGAAGGCACCTTTCTGGCCGCCATCGATAAGCTGCCTTATCTGGCAGAGCTGGGGATCACCCAGGTCGAGATTATGCCCGTTGCCCAGTTTGGCGGTTCCCGCGGCTGGGGTTATGACGGCGTATTACTTTACGCACCGCACGCCGCGTACGGCTCGCCGGGGGATTTTCACGCCTTTATTGACGCCGCCCACGGGTTAGGGCTTTCGGTGGTTCTCGATATCGTTCTCAACCATTTTGGCCCGGAAGGCAACTATCTCTCTTTGCTGTCGCCGGGCTTTTTTCATCAAAACCGAATGACCCCCTGGGGTAACGCTATCGCCTATGAAACCGAGGCTGTGCGGCAGTATATTACCGAGGCGCCGCTGTTCTGGCTTACCGAGTACCATCTTGATGGGCTGCGCTTTGATGCCATCGATCAGATTGAAGATCGCTCCGCCAGGCATGTGCTGATAGAGATCGCCGAAAATATCCGCAAAGCCATCCCCGACCGCCATATCCACCTCACCACCGAAGACAGCCGGAACGTCATTTTCCTCCATCCGCGCGATGAGGATGGACAAACCCCGCTGTTTACCGCCGAGTGGAATGATGATTTTCATAACGCCGCCCACGTTTTCGCCACCGGCGAGACGCACGCCTATTATCAGGATTTTGCGCATCAGCCTGCCAGTAAGTTCGCAAGGGCGCTGGCCGAGGGATTTGTCTACCAGGGTGAGCTTTCTGCGCAAACCGGGAAGCCCCGCGGCGTGGCCTGCGCCGCTCAGCCGCCGCAGTTTTTTGTCGACTTTATTCAGAATCACGATCAGACCGGAAACCGTGCGCAGGGGGAAAGGTTGATCTCCCTTGCCGGCGCCGGGAAAACGCGCGTTTTGCTCGCCGCTTTGCTTCTGTCGCCGCATATTCCTTTGCTGTTTATGGGAGAGGAGTTCGGCGAGAGCAATCCCTTTTTGTTCTTTACCGATTTTCAGGGTTCCCTCGCGAAGGCGGTGCGGGAAGGACGGGCAAAAGAGTTTGCCGGACACGCGGGGCACGACGAATCCGTCCCGGACCCGAACGATCCCCTGACCTTTATTCGTTCTAAGCTCGACTGGCAGAAGGCGGCAAGCGAGGAGGGGAAATCCTGGCTGCGCTTCACGCGCAACCTCATCTTGCTGCGCCATCGCTATATCGTCCCGCTGCTGGCGGCAGGGGGCGGCGTCGAGGGCAAGATCCTGCACACGGAGCCGCAGGCGCTGGCGGTGAGCTGGCAATTTGCCGGCGGGACGCTCTCTGTGGCGCTGAATATCGGCGAGGAACCGCTTGCGATGCCGGAAATACCTGGCGAGGTCATTTTTAGCTGGCCGGAACAGCAGGAGGCGTTAACGCCAGACAGTATTGTTGTCCGTTTTGCACATGGAGAAGCCTCAGTATGATCCCTTCCGCGACTTATCGCATTCAGTTCCGTAACGGCATGACCTTCGATCGCGCGGCGGCGCTGGCCCCCTATCTTCAGGGGCTCGGTATCAGCCATCTTTACGCCTCGCCGATATTTACGGCGACCACCGGCTCCACCCATGGCTATGATATTACCGATCCTAACGAGATCGACCCGGCCATCGGGGGCCGCGAAGGGTTTGATCGGATGGTGAAGGCGCTGCGAAACGCGCAAATTGGCCTGATCCTGGATATTGTGCCTAACCATATGGCGACCTCGCTGGAGAATCGCTGGTGGCGGGACGTTATCGAGCAGGGCAAGAACAGCCGCTGGGCGAATTATTTCGATATTGACTGGACGCGTCCCGTTACGCTGCCGTTTCTGGGGGATACCTTTGAGGCGGAACTGGAGAGCGGGGCGCTCGAACTGAAACGCGACCCTGCAACCGGGAAACCGGCGTTCATCTATTATGACCAGGTCTGGCCCCTGAATCCTCAAACCCTGGCGACAGGTGAGCAACGACTAACATACCCGGATCGCGACGCCATTCTGGCGCTGCACGAGGCGCAAAGCTGGCGCCTTATGTCCTGGCGGGAAGCGCCCAGGCAGCTCTCCTGGCGGCGTTTTTTTGAAATTACCGGCCTGATTGGCGTCAGGGTTGAAGACCCGGCGGTGTTTGACGACACCCATCGACTTATCCTTGAACTGGTGCATTCCGGCATCGTCGATGGTCTGCGTATTGACCATATCGATGGCCTTGCCGACCCGCTGGGGTATCTGCAGCGCCTGCGCCAGGCCACCGGGCCAGAGTGCTACATTACGGTGGAAAAAATCCTCGCGAAGGGCGAACAGCTGCCCGCAGACTGGCCGGTGTCCGGCACCACAGGGTATGAGTTTATCGCTTCGCTGGCGGAAGTGCTGGTGGATGACAATAACCTCGACCAGCTGCAGCAGGTGCATGACGACGCGCTCGGCGGAATGGTGGATCGCCACAAAGCGCTGCGCGAGGCGAAAGGCCTGATGGCGGATCGCAATTTTGAGGGTGAATTTACCACTTTATTGAAGCTGGCCCGCGAACTGGCGCAGCGTAACGGCATGGCGGTCGAGAGTGACGCGCTGCGCCACGCCCTGCGCGAACTGCTGCTGGCCTTCCCGGTCTATCGTACCTACGGCACCGCCGAAGGGCTGACCGCAGGCGATATTACGCTGTTAAACCGGGTGGTTGACCAGGTGAACGCCGAAGAAAACCGACCCGATGCCAACGCGCTTAACGTCATTATCGCTATCCTGACCGGCAATCTGCAGGCGAGCAGCCTCGACATCGCTTCACTCTTCAGGACCCGTTTTCAGCAGCTCACCGGGCCGTTAATGGCGAAATCGGTCGAGGATACGCTGTTCTTTCGTCATAACCTCGACCTGGCGCTGAATGAAGTTGGGGCCGATCCTACGCCTCGCGCCTTCTCATTGTCTCGCTTTCATCAGGAGATGCGCATCCGTCTTGCGCGCCAGCCCGATGCGCTGCTGGGGACGTCGACGCACGATACGAAACGCGGGGAAGATGCGCGGGCCCGGCTTTACACCTTAACGGAAGCCCCGCAGCTGTGGGCGGAAAACCTTGCGCGCTGGCGTCAGATGAATCAAACCCATGTGCGTTTTTTGAACGACGGCACGGCGCCGAACGCGGCGGATACGTGGATGATCTATCAGGCGCTGGCGGGCGCGTGGCCTGCAACGCTGCTGCCGGACGATGCCGAAGGGCTGAAATCGCTCGAAACGCGTTTTCTCGCTTTTATGGAAAAAGCGCTGCGCGAGGCCAAGCAGAGAACCGACTGGATCGACAGCAATGAAAGCTATGAGAGCGTGGTGCTTAATTATGTGCAGCAGCTATTTTCTGCGGATAATTCGCGCTTTCTCAACGATTTTCACATTGCCTTGCAGCCCTTTATCCGTGCCGGACTGGTAAACAGCCTCAGCCAGACGGTGATAAAACTGACTGCGCCCGGCGTGCCGGACATTTATCAGGGGAGCGAGGCGCTGAACTTCAGTCTTGTCGATCCGGATAACCGACGTGAACCCGATTTCGCCGTCCTTGCGCAAAACCTTCATACCGGGAATGCGGACCTGTTCACCCGCGAACCCGCCTGGCGAGACGGGCGCCTGAAACAGTACGTTACCGCTTCTTTTCTCCGATTAAGACAGCGGCATTCAGCGCTCTTCCATTATGGTGACTGGGTACCATTAAAAGTCTCCGGGGAGAGGGAAGATAATCTTATTGCCTACGCGCGCATCAGCGGAGAGGAGGCCCTGATCGTGGTGGTGCCTCGCCTGGCGTTTGACGTTGCGGCGCACGGATTGGCGGAATCTTCCGCAAGGCTATGGGGCAATACTGTGGTAACCATACCAGACGATCTGGCCGGGAAACGTTTTCGCGATGTGTTTAGCGGCGAGAGCCGTCTGGTGGAAACGTCGCTCGAACTGGCGTCAACATCCGGGTGGTTGTTGACGCTTATTAGCGCTGAGCTACGGGGAGAATAACGATGCGCAAGGAAAAAGCTTTTGCAATACGGCCCGGCGACAGCCAGCAGTTGGGGGCTCATTTTGACGGAAAAGGCGTTAACTTCGCGCTCTTCTCCGCGCACGCTGAACGGGTTGAGCTGTGCCTGTTTGATCCTTCGGGGAAAAAGGAAATAGCCCGGCTGGAACTGCCGGAATATACGCACGAAATCTGGCACGGCTACGTGCCCGATCTTCAGCCTGGGGCGTTATACGGTTATCGCGTCTACGGCCCTTACGATCCGGAAAACGGGCATCGTTTTAATCCGCATAAATTGCTTATCGACCCCTACGCGCGGGAGCTGGCAGGCGATATCGCGTGGAACGACGCCCATTTTGGCTATGAGCTGGGGCATGAGGAGAAAGACCTCAGCTTTGATACCCGCGATAGCGCGCCTTTTACGCCGAAATGCAAGGTTGTCGACCCGGATGCGTGCGACTGGCAGGGGGAAAATCGCCCCGACATTCGCTGGCCGAATACGGTGATTTACGAAACGCATGTGAAAGGGTTTACCCAGCTTAATCCGGCGCTCCCCCCCGAGCTGCGCGGCACATTCGAGGGGCTTGGGCATCAGGCCTCCGTCGAGTATATCAAAAGCCTCGGCATCACTTCCGTTGAGCTGCTGCCCGTACATTGGTTTCCCGACGACCAGCATCTGCTTGACCGTGGACTAAAAAACTTCTGGGGTTACAATACGCTGGGCTTCTTCGCCCCCGCGTCCCGTTACTACGGGCCCGCGGGTATTGCCGGGTTCCGCAATATGGTGCGCGCTTTTCATGACGCCGGTATTGAGGTGATCCTTGACGTGGTTTACAACCATACCGCTGAAGGGAATGAGCTGGGCCCGACGCTCTCATTTAAGGGCATCGATAATTTCTCCTATTACCGGACGATGCCGGATCGGCATCGCTATTACATCAATGATACCGGGACGGGAAATACGGTGAATACGTCCCATCCCCGGGTGCTGCAGATGGTGATGGATTCGCTACGCTACTGGGCTCAGTCCATGCACGTTGACGGCTTTCGTTTTGATCTTGGAACCATTCTCGGCCGTGAACCAGAGGGGTTCGATCCGCGAGGCGGTTTTTTTGACGCCATTACCCAGGATCCCGTGCTGGCAAAACTTAAACTGATCGGCGAGCCCTGGGATATCGGCCCCGGCGGCTATCAGGTTGGCGGTTTTCCGCCGGGCTGGGGAGAGTGGAACGACAAATACCGCGATACGGTGCGGGAATACTGGAAGGGGGATAACGTGTCTACCGATTTTGCCGCCCGTTTGCTGGGGTCGGGGGATCTGTACGATTTACGCGGCCGTCGTCCGTGGGCCAGCGTCAATTTTATTACCGCTCATGACGGCTTCACGTTAAACGATCTGGTTTCGTATAACGAGAAACATAATGAAGCCAACGGTGAGGATAATAACGACGGGCACAATGATAACCGTTCCTGCAATTATGGCGAGGAAGGGCCGACAGAAAATCAGGCTATCGTCGCGGTCCGTGAACGCCAGAAGCGTAACTTCCTCACCACGCTATTTTTCTCCCACGGCACCCCGATGCTGCTGGCCGGGGACGAATTTGGCCGTACGCAGCAGGGAAATAATAATGGCTACTGTCAGGACAGCGAGATTTCATGGATCAACTGGGAAGCGCTGTCCGAAGATGACCACGCATTACGCCATTTCACCCAGCGCCTGATCGCGCTGCGCGCGCAACAACCGCTTTTACGCCGTGAAAGCTGGCGCGATGGGCTCGAGATACGCTGGTTTAACGCCGGCGGCGGTTTGCAGCAATCTGAGCAGTGGGATGAAGGGTCAACGTTAGGCCTTGCCATCAGTCGACCCGATCTCGAAGAGGAGGAGGGGATCTGGCACGACGTTCTGATGCTGTTCAATCCGTTTGAGGGCGATGTTGCGTTCCAGATACCGCAGTTCGGCGAAGGCGGCTGGGTTCTTGAGCTGTCGACCGCTGAAGTGAAAAGTGACGGCGTCACCATTACGGAAGCGATTGATTTTGTTCTGGCCGGGCGCAGCATTGCGCTATTCAGACGGCCTTAGCGTACAGGTAAACCCGGCGTTGAATGCCGGGTTTATATTGTCATTATTGATGCAGCGGCTGACCGCTGGCGGCAAGGATGGATTCATGCATGGCTTCAGAAAGCGTTGGATGAGCAAAGATCATCGATAAGAGACTCTCATCTGTAGCCTCCAGATGATGCGCGATACCAAAACCCTGGATCTGTTCAGTGACCTGCTCACCAACCATATGCGCGCCCAGTAATTCGCCGGTTTCGGCGTCGAAAATAGTCTTTACAAAACCCTCCGTCTCACCGCTGGCCAGCGCCTTACCATTCCCCTGATATGCGAACTTACCGACCTTGATTGGCCGTCCCGTCTCGCGAGCCTTCGCCTCTGTCAAGCCCAGGCTGGCAACCTGTGGCCGGGCATAGGTACAACCGGGCACATAGTCGCAGTTAAGAGGGCGTACGCCTTCGACGCCAGCCAGCGTCTCGACGCAGATCACGCCTTCGTGGCTGGCTTTGTGCGCCAGACACGGCGGGCCAGCCACATCGCCGATAGCATAGAGGCCAAATACGTTGGTTCGGCAAGCTGCATCCGTCTTGATAAACCCGCGGTCCAACTCAACTCCTAGCGCTTCCAGCCCCAGGCCTTCCACATTAGGCTGCACGCCCGCTGCCAACAGCACACGTTCGACTTCCAGTGTCTGTTCGGCGCCGGTGGTTTTCAAGGCGCAGCGCACGCCCGTATCGGTGCGCTTTACCTGCGTCAGCAGCGTTTGGCTATGGACGTGTATACCGCGTCGTTCGAACGATTTACGCACGGTAGCGGATACTTCGGCGTCTTCAACGGGCAGAATCTGCGCGGCTTGTTCGACCAGCGTTACGTTGCTGCCAAGATCGTTATAAAGGCTGGCGAACTCCACTCCGATGGCCCCTGAACCGATGATTAATAGAGACTCCGGTAAGCGCTCAGGCTGCAGGGCCTCGAAATAGGTCCAGATTCGCTCGCCATCTGGCTCGACTCCTGGCAACGCTCGCGGCCGGGCGCCAGTCGCAAGGATCACATGATCAGCGCGATAGTCTCGCTCTTCCCCCTGGGGATCGGCGACCGTGACTTGCCCCTTACCGCACAGCCGGGCGGTGCCGGCTATGACCGTCACGCCATTTTTCTTCAACAGGTACTCGACACCTCCGGTCAGCTGTTGCGACACGGCGCGGCTAAACTGCACCAGTTTCTGCAGATCGAAACTCACCTCGCTGAGACTAAAACCCAGCCGATCGGCATGCGCAATAGTGTGCGCCACCTCTGCGCCATGCAGCAGCGCCTTGGTTGGAATGCATCCCCAGTTCAGGCAGATGCCCCCTAAATGCTGCTTTTCCACCAATGCGGTACGAAGCCCTAGCTGGCCGGCACGAATGGCGGCGACATACCCCCCAGGCCCGCCACCTATTATCAGTACATCATATTTGTCGTGCATAGCTCGTCTCCCCGATAAACAACAGCGTCGGTGTTTCAACCAGCCGCTTGAGCGCCTGGAGAAACGCCGCGCCTGACGCCCCATCGATGACCCGGTGATCGCAGGACAGCGATACGGTCAGTTGATGGCGGACGACGATCTGTCCGTCGCGAACTACCGCTCGGGGCTCGCCTGCGCCAATCGCAAGGATCGCGCCCTGGGGTGGGTTTATGATGGCGTCAAACTGCCGTACTCCGAGCATGCCCAGGTTTGACACGCTAAAGGTGCCGCCCTGGAACTCTTCGGGCTTGAGCATGCCCGCCCGGGCTTTGGTTATCAGAGAATGAACTTCGTTTGATATGTCGCTTATCGACCTGCTGTTGGCCGAACGTACGATAGGGGTAATTAACCCATCCGGCAGCGCAACGGCCACGGAAATGTCGGCATCGGCAAAACGGCGGATGCTCTGGGTCGCCTCATCAAACTGTATGTTGACGTCCGGCACGGCTATCAGCGCCATGGCGCAGGCCTTAACCAGCATATCGTTAACCGAAATCTTGACGCCGGGTACTTCGCTGTTGATTTCCTTACGCAATGCTAAGAGTCGGTCCAGGTCGAGATCGACGGTCAAACGGAAATGGGGTGCATGTTGCTTGGACATTTGCAAACGGCCAGCGATCGCTCGCCGCATACTGGACATCGGCAACGTCTCAAAGGCTGTCGCTGACGTGGCTTGTGGAGCCCCGGCCTGGGGTAGCCCATCAAGCAGCAAAGCGGCCGCCAGCACATCATCGCGACTCACCCGTCCAAGTGAACCGCTTTTGCGGCAGTCGTGCAGGTTGATCCCCAGTTTGTTGGCCAGACGGCGCGCCAACGGGGTTGCCGAGACCTGGCTATCATCGGTATGCGATCGCGGCGCTTTGCCGGAACGCACTGGCGGCGGCGGAGAGGCGACGCGGCCGCCTGCGGCAACGATCGCGCTCTCCAGGTCAGCCACGGAGATACGCTCGCCGCGCCCGCTACCGTGGACCTTTTTCAAGTCAACGCCCAACCGCGCAGACAGCCGTAACGCATGGGGAGTGGCATTCACCTGAGTCGGATCGGTTTTGCCTTGCAGGCTGATGGGTACCTCGGTCTGCCCAATGGATGCCGCAGGCTTATTGGCGGGGGCCGGTACAAAGGAGGGCGCCGCGGTCGCTACAGCAGGCTCGGTAGTCTGCGTGACAGGAGCTGCTGGCTGCGCCGCGGCTAGACTGGCAGCGAAGGCATCCAGTTCAGCATCGCTTACCGCAGAGTCAGCGACCAGCGCCAAAACAGCGCCGACCGGGAGGGTATCTCCCACTCGGGCGATTATCCGCCGTAGCGTACCGGCGAAGGGGGCCTCCAGAACATTGACGATTTTGCTGGTCTCAATTTCACAGATTTCCTGCCCTTTGGCGAAGCGGTCACCCTCCTGGATGGCCCACCGCGCGAGCACGCCTTCCTCCATTGAAAGACCCCACTTCGGCATTTCAAGTGTCCTGATATCGCTCATAGCTTAATCCTCCAGCACTTGACGGACGGCAGCTTCGATACGTTCAACGCCAGGGATCCAGAGTTTTTCGAGAGCAGGGGAGAACGGTACCGGGGTGTGTGGTGGTGTCACCAGAACAATAGGCGCTTTGAGGAAATGGAATGCCTGGGAAGCAATCAGCGCGGCGACATCATGAGCAAAGCCAAAACGCGCGGCTGACTCGTCGACAATGACCACGCGGCCCGTAGAAGCCACGGATTCCAGAATACCTTCTTCGTCCAGAGGCGAGATTGTACGTGGATCGACCACCTCCACCGAGATCCCCTCCCTGGCCAGTTTGTCGGCGACCTGGTTTGCTTTATGTACCATTGCCGACAACGCGATGATGGTGACATCCTCACCTTCACGGGTATAGTTGGCGACGCCCAGGGGAATGGTATAAATCTCGTCAGGTACCTCGCCCTTGAGGTCATAAAGCATTTTATGCTCGCAGAACACCACCGGATCGTCGTCGCGTATCGACTGGATCAGCAGCCCTTTGACATCATAAGGCGTCGATGGCACGACCACCTTGAGCCCCGGTGTGGTAGCAAAAATATTATAGGGTGACTGCGAATGCTGGGCTGCGGCAGAAAAACCAGCGCCGATCATGCCCCGCATCACCAGCGGTGCCTTAGCCTTGCCGCCAAACATATAGCGGAACTTTGCTGCCTGGTTGTACAGCGCATCATGGCTAACACCGAAAAAATCCATAAACATCAGCTCCGCCACCGGCCGCAGACCCGTTGCTGCGGCGCCGGCAGCCATGCCGACGATCGCCGACTCCGTAATGGGGGTGTCGATCACCCGCTCGGAGCCGAACTGCGTCCACAGCCCTTTAGTGACTCCGAGCACACCGCCAAAAGCCTCTATCCTTGCTTCTTCGGGCGCATTTCCGCCGTGACCGCCACGCAAGTCTTCACCAATCAGAACGACGCGTTCGTCGTGCTCCATTTCCTGGGCCAGGGCTTCCTTGACCGCTTCTCGATAGGTTTTTATAGGCATTGTTATCACCCTCAGTATGAGACGTAAACGTCTGTAAGCAGGTCTTCCGGTGCCGGGTAGGCAGCAGCGCGGGCTTTGAATACAGCATCATCGACAAGTGCTTCAACCTCCGCGTCGATCGCCGCCAGTTCCTCAAGGGAGATGTGTTGTTTGACCCTGGCGGTGAAAATCTTCAGCGGATCATGTTGTTCGCGCAGACGTTGAACTTCGCCCTCAGCACGGTAAAGCGCCGGATCGCCCTCAAAGTGACCGTGCCAGCGGAAAGCTTTGGCCTCAATCACGCTTGGGCCTCCACCTTCTCGGGCGCGCTTGACTGCCTCTGCGGTGGCATCGTAAACGGCAAAGAAATCGGTGCCATCAACCGTCACTGCCGGTAAACCGAAGCCCGCGGCGCGCCCAGCGATATCACGACCACCGACGGCGTAGTCATGGCCCGTTCCTTCGCCATAACCGTTGTTCTCGAAAATAAAGATGGCAGGGAGTTGCAGCACGACTGCCATGTTGATGGCTTCAAATACCAGGCCCTGGTTAGAACCGCCGTCACCGGTAAAAGAGACCCCAACGTTACCGGTCTTAAGGGTTTTGGCCGTCAGCGCAGCGCCGATGGCTAACGGAGGGGCGCCACCCACGATAGCGTTCGCACCCAGCATACCTTTCGACAGATCGGCAATATGCATAGAGCCCCCCTTGCCCCGGCATAATCCGCTGTCCTTACCGAATATTTCAGCCATCATGCCGTGAATATCGCAGCCTTTGGCAATACAGTGGCCATGTCCACGGTGCGTGGACCCAATGAAATCAGCGTTAGTCAGATTTTCGCAGACCCCCACCGCAATGGCTTCCTCACCGGTATAAAGGTGAATGAAGCCTGGAATATCACCGCTGGTGTTTTCCTGATGCAAACGCTCCTCAAACGTCCGGATTTCGCGCATCTTACGGTAAGCCTGGAGTAAAGCCTGTTTGTTAAGCATCACTTAATTCTCCTCAGTAAAGGTCGTCAGGCGGGCAGGCTGGAAGCCCCTTAACCACGCCGATGCAATGAATCTACGAGTGCGACGAGGAGGTGCGAAGCCACCTTCATGGGGGGGTAGGAGGGGGTTTACATGCTTGAGGTCAAACTTTATAAATTTTATGTATCTATCGAGAGGGGCGGTTCCATGTCGTCCCGGGCTCTGGCGTACAATTGATAAAAAAAGAATACGGGTAGATAACCACGGATGAAGCCATCGGATGTTAAAAGTCGTCAGGCAACTTCACTGGTCTCCGGAGCACTGCGGCTGACCAGAGATTTGCCGCTAATCCTGACCAAATTCGTCCCGCCACGCTCTTCGATTCGGCTGCTACAGCGCTCACGGCTTCTTTTACTCCTCGATCGCATGCAGCAACGCCGTCTGGGCGTGGTTTGCGCGGGCGCTGGATTTGGCAAAACCACGCTGTTGGCGCAGTGGTATCAGCACATGATTGCCCAGGGCGAACGCGTTGCCTGGCTTAGCCTCGATGATGAGGATGATGGCGTATGGCAGTTCATTCCTTATCTGCTGCAAGCATTGCGGCCGCTCTATGGCGATTGGGACGCCGACTTTTGGCGCAACATAGAAGAACAGACGCCCTCCAGCTCGCAACAGCTGCTGGCCGGGTTGATTAACCAACTGCATTACTGTCCGCACGATCTGTATTTGATCGTTGATGACTTCCATATGATTAATGATGCCGGCGTATATGAAGCCCTGGGATATTTGCTCAAGCATGCTCCTGCCGCCTTGCATCTGATCATTGGCAGCCGTTTCCACCCCAGTTTGTCCCTGAGCCTGCTTCAGGCGCAGGACCAATTGGTGGAGATCTACGATCGAGACCTGCAATTCACGCTCGAAGAAACCAGAAACTATTTCAGCCAGACGATTGACGTACCACTCAGTAATCAGCATGTACAGCGGCTGCTTTCCGCGACAGAGGGGTGGATCGCCGGCATGAAAATCGCTTCGTTGTCCCCAGAATTGCTCAATGATCCAGAACATCTGCTGCGCAATATCCGTGGTGGAACCCGCGCCATCGCCCGTTATCTGAAAGAGGTGGTACTTGACCCATTGCCAGCGGAAGTTTTTGATTTTCTTGTCAAAACATCGTTTCTTAATCGTTTAAATGCCGGGTTATGTAATAGGGTTACTGGGCGTGATGATAGTGAAGCGATACTGGCATGGATTGAGCGGCACAATCTTTTTTTGTCAGCCCTGGACGAACAAGGCTGCTGGTTTCGCTACCATCCTCTTTTGCAGGAAACCCTGCGAACGATATTGCAGCAGAACAACGATATCAACCTCAAGCATTTACATGAATTAGCCAGTCATTGGTTTGTTGAACAGAGATTGTGGTCCGAGGCGGTACGCCACGCACTTGCAGCGGGCAAGCCGATCCATAACCCCGGGCAGGATGGCGCGGGCGCGCAGTCACTGGCGGAAGAAGGGGATATAGACACCCTGGTTTCCTGGATGCGTCACTTACCTGCGAGTACTGACCCTTCGCGCATTGACCTGCAAATCAATCTGGCCTGGGCGCTGGCGCACTATTTCCGCTTCGATGAATCGAGGCAGTTGCTGGATAATCTTGACCAAATGGTCGTTAATCATCGTGATGATATAGCCCCCAACGCCTGGCTCAAATTACGTGTCGTGCGCGCAATTTGCGAAGCTTTTGCCGAGAAAATCCCGGAAAGCCTGGCGATTGTGGAGCCGTTGCTGGCTAAAGTGCCCTGCGGAGACACATGGGTCGATGGTCTCATTTGCAATATTCTGAGCTACTGCCACGTGGTTAATCAGCGCTATACCGACGCTCTTGAGGTTCAGCGGCATATGCCTTGCCCGGAAAGTCCATTAGACAATCTGTTTGTCTCGGTTTATCGCGCTTTTATCATTGCTCAGTGCCATCTTGGTCAGGGGGACCTGGAGAACGCCTGGGGGCATGCAGAGAATGCCTTGCGCCAGGCTGAGCGTTATACCGGCCCCCAGTCGACCAGCGGCGCGACGCTTGCGCCGCTGCTGGCGGAAATGGCTTACGAGCGTAAGAACCTGGACTCCTTAAATACGCTGTTAGCAGATAGACTCGAATTCATCGATCGGTTTGGTCCGCCCGACGCCCTAAGTCGCTGCTATACCTATCTTGCGCGTCAGGCCTTGAATGACGATATGCCGCATGAGGCAGAACGGCTGCTGGAACACGCGCAGCGACTTGCGGTGTCTCGCGGATGGCAACGGCCGCAGGCTTTATTGTTAGCAGAGCAGGCGAGGGTGCGCCTGCAGCGCGCGAATTATCCAGGCGCAGAGCAGCTGCAACGGCAACTTGAACAACTGGCGGCCCGTGCCACAATTGATGCCGAAAATCCTTGTCAACGCGCAATAGCTCAGTATGCAATCGTCAGCCGCAGCCGCCTTCTTCTGGCGTCAGGCCAGGCCCCACAAGCCAGCCTTTTACTGGGTGAACTCGTGACTGAGCAGGAGCGTCGGGGCGACCGGCTATCCGCAGCGCGTCTTCGTACGCTATGGTCATTATCCTTGTGGAATAGTGGCGAAAACGCGGCTGCCGTGGCTGCATTGCAGCCCGCCCAGCAATTAGCGGCACAACAGCATCTCAAACGAATTTTTCTTGATGCTGGCGAGACATTGCAGCCTCTGCTTGTCCGTGTACGCGAAACCTCGGCAGCCAGCGAAGGGGATGCTCTTTGGCCCGGCAAAGGAAGCCAGTCTGAAGGCAAGCGGATTCAGCGTGAAAATCTTGATGTTAACCTGGATCTCAGTGAGCGAGAGCAGCAGATATTGCAGCTCATTGCTGACGGTCAGATGAACAAAGAAATCGCTCGCTCCTTGACTATCTCTACTGAGACGGTGAAATGGCACATCAAGAACATCTACGCCAAGCTCAAAGTCAGTAGTCGTACGCAAGCCATGAGTCGGGCTCTGGAAATGAAGTTACTGGATTAACCCAGACTCTCAAAAAAGTGCGTGGAACTAAGACGGGCATACTTTCACAGGGAGCAACAAAATTTGTGATGCGTTATTGCACGGTGCTGATCCGAGTGAAACTGCGCGTGATGGGAGGGGCTATATCCAGGCGTTGCGGCGGCAGGTGGATGACAAGATGGTGTTAGTTCTTTAGAGACTGGAATGATTTGAATAATCCCGGTTCGGTGGGCGATATGGGTACTGGGGCGAATTGTGGCAACACGGCCTCCCAAATTCAATTTAACATAATATACATTATGCGCACCAAGATAGAGGAAGCAAGATTACGCGATTTTGATCAGAACTCAGTTAACCATCCCGGGATTCTGCTCATGGCCCATTCAGCGCAGTTTTTTACTTTGGATGAAATTAACCCATGTTGTCGACCGGCACCTGACAACGCAGATGGCCGCGCAGCGCCTGGGTATCTTCGCTCGTCAGTGCCGACGTCTTCTGTCGCGTTACCGCGAATCTGGCCCGCCTGGTATGGCTGACCGCCGTCGAGGGAACCCCAGCAATAACCAACTGCCTGATGGTCTTGCACATTACATCCGAGATCGCCATACCGACTTTGTGCCGACGCTTACATGCGTGAAACTCGCAGAACTGCACGATGTTCACCTGTCCCAAGAAACTGTCCGTTCACTCATTGTCAAAGCCGGTCTCTGTATCCCTCGCAAACAACGTGCGCCGAAAATTCAGCAGCCACGCTATCGTCTTGCCTGTTGTGGCGAGTTGATCCAGATTGGTGGCTGCGCCCATCACTGGTTCGAGAACCGTGCACCCGCCTGTATCGCACTGGTCTACGTCGACAACGCGACGAGCCACCTGATGCAGCTTCGATTTGTAAAATCGGAATCGACATTCACCTATTTTGAGGCCATCCGGGGCTACCTGGAAAAGCAGTATCACATTATACGATGGCGTAAAGATTCCACAGATTGGTTAAGGGAAGTTATTATGCTTCCCTTAATGCACACTTTAAGCAATTTGCAAACTACTCATAAAAAGTATATATGAATTTTATTCAATAGGTAAATTGTGCAGTTTTAAGAAAGATAGCTTATCCCAATAGCCTCTTTGAAATATAATTTTATTATTTACTATTTGAAAAAAACCGCAACCTCTTAAACCTGATGGGGCACGCCACTCTAAAATTGTCCATTGTCCATCTTCGAAAATGTTTTCAACGATACAAACCATTTCTGGAATAGAAAAATCTTGTTCAAACATTTTCTTTATAGCCTCTTTCCCAATAACTGGCTCATTGGCTACCTGATGGTTTATTGCATTATCATCATATAATTCTGAAATAATTTCTACATCTGCATTATTAAATGCGTCAACCCATTGGCAAAGTATTTCTTTTGGCGTCATATAAATTACCTCCAGACCTGTAAATAATTCTTTTCCATAGCATAACATCAAAATCCTATCAAGCTAAAAATTTATTGGCACGCTCGATGCCATGTTCCTCGACTACGAAGCGGCCAAAGATTATGCAACCCGCTTCAGGCTGGTCACGGCGGCGAATATCCCTTCTTTCGACGCGCTATTGACCATGCTGGCTTCCCTGCTCTACCTACGAACGCCTCTCGGAAATCGTTCAGGGAACAATCGCAGATGTAAGAAACCGCCACGCCATGATAGTAACGTTCACCGTCCTGTGTAAAACCCAGTCATTGCATCTGGCCATGACTGTGTAGTAAATTTGGCTGTTGATTAGGTGCAGAGCAATGATAGAGCGTTTTCTGCGACACGATAATTTTACGCACTATGAAGGTTAAATTTTGAAAGCATCAAATTTTTCGGAATTAATAAAGATAGCCGCTCTGCAGCTTTTTAGAGAAAAAGGATTCAACAATGTCTCCACCCGCGATCTTACACAAAAGCTTAATATTTCCAGGAGCCACATCTATCATTATTATAGTAACTGGGAAACATTAAAAAAATCGGCCATAAAATATATGTTTGATAATGACATCGAGGAATGTCATGCAACATTTAAGGCCTCGGAAAGTATGTCCGCGAGAGTATGCATCGGCGCGCACGAGGCAGATGAGAAACGGCGATGGCCCGAATCGTATAGAGACGCAAACCTGAATACTCCGGACACCGCGCTTCAGGACATCGCTCAAGACGCCGATAGCGGGCAGTATCCGGACGGTACTATTGAACGCCGGGGCAACGGTACTACCCTGCCCTTTATGACTGACGACCGGCTATCTCACCCACGCACTTCTCCCTGAAATTTAACATCGTCGCGGTTAATGTCGAAAATTTGCCACCTGACGTGGTTGGCATCGAGGGTGAAGACTGCCGTGGCGAGGGTGTTCTCCTCATCCGGATCGTCGGCAGCCAGCCGGTAAATTGGCAGTTTGGCGTCATGGGTATCTGAGAGAATGGCTTTTGCCGCCGCGGCGTCAAACGGAGGTTGTGTTTCCCGCCACTGCACGAGGCGTAACTGCCGCGACGCTGAGCTGTCGGTAACGATCTGCTCAACGCCAGCCAGTGCCGCATGCACCAGATGGTTGGCATGCCCGGTTACCGTCGTCAGGGGTAGAACGGAACAGCCTTGACCGGTGGCCTCAACGCTGAACAGCCGCGCATCGCCCAGTTGCCCGAGCGTATGGTGAAACGCCCCGGATCGCGGCTGGCCGGTAAGTATAGTGATTGCCTCGTCGAGGGTGTTCGCATTCAGAGAGGCGCGAGCCAGGATCTGACGCGGTAATCCCTGCGGACGATGCACTGCACGGATGTTATTCACCGTGTTAACGATACCTTTTTCATTCACCGCAAAGGTGTGGCCGCAAATCGACCCCGGATAGGCAAAACTCGTAAAGCTCAGTCCGCGACTCGGAGTAATGGTAGCCAGCAAGCATTCATCCCGTAACTGAGGAAAACCGTCTTCATTGTGCGCGATAATCCGCTCGCCTGCGGCGTTTACCCCGGCCACCGTCGTACAGCCATCCGACGTTGAGCGCACCAGATCGCCACGGCAGTTCCAGGCAAAGACCTGATCAACAGTGGCCTCCAGCCCCTGCGCCAACCCCTCCAACTCCTGCCAGATGTGCGGGTAATGCCGCTGCACCTCGGCGCGCATTAACCGGGTCTCAGGGGATGCCTGCAGGGCCATCACCGTTTGCCACAATGACGTGAGCCTCAGTTTCTGATGCCATGCTTCACGGCCAAGCTCGCCAAGGCGCAGGCCAATCTCAAACGGGGAACCACTGATGTCGATTTTCTTCATGTGATGGATTCACTTATGTTCAGGAAACGTGCTGTAAAAATTCTTTCAGGCGCGGATTGCTACTGGCATTCAGCAGGATATCAGGTGGGCCATCTTCAGCAATGGTTCCACCATCGATAAAAATCAATCGAGAGGCCACATCGCGTGCAAAGCCAATCTCGTGCGTCACTATAATCATGGTCATCCCTTCATCCGCCAGTGAACGCATCACTTTTAATACTTCATGGCGCAACTCCGGATCGAGCGCAGAGGTTGGCTCATCAAACAGCATCATTTTCGGTTTCACCGCCAGCGCGCGGGCGATAGCCACGCGCTGCTGCTGGCCGCCAGAAAGCTCCGACGGATAGTGCTCGGCCCGTTCGCGTAGGCCGACACGTTCCAGCAGCGCCAGCGCCTGTTCGCGGGCTGCCGCTTGACTCATTTTGCGTACGCGAATAGGCCCAAACATCACATTTTCCAGCGCCGTCAGATGCGGAAACAGATGAAATTGCTGGAATACCATCCCCGCTTCGCGGCGGATTTCGCACTCGTTGACGTGGGGATCGGTCAAGTGCATCCCGGCAACCAGCAAGGTGCCGGAGGAGATCGCTTCCAGCTTGTTGATACAACGCAGCAGCGTCGATTTACCTGAACCTGAAGGACCGATAATCACGACCACTTCACCGGCATCAATTTTCAGATTGATATCGTGCAGCACCTGGGTGGTGCCGAAATGTTTAGCGACCGCGCTAAATTCAACCATGCTCATAAAATATGGATCCTTTTCTCCAGTTGCTTCAGCAGGAAGCTCAGGCACAGGGTGACGGCAAGATAAATCAGGGCAACCGCTGTCCAGACCTCAAGGGCACGGAAGTTCCCGGCGATGATCTCCTGCCCCTGGCGCGTTAATTCCGCGACGCCGATAACAATGAACAGCGAGGTGTCTTTAATGCTGATAATCCACTGGTTGCCCAACGCCGGGATCATGCGGCGCAGGGCCAGCGGCATAATCACGTGCCATAGCGTTGCGCGCTGCGATAATCCCATCGCCAGACTGGCTTCTTTAAATCCTCTATTGATGGACAAAATTGCGCCGCGCGTAATTTCCGCAATATACGCGCCGGAGTTAATAATAATGGTGACCATCGCGGCCGTGATGGGGTCGATACGAACAGGCAGAATCATTGGCAAGGCAAAATAGATAAACATCACCTGTACCATAATTGGCGTACCGCGAATAAGTTCGACAAAAATTAATGATAACGTTTTCGCGATGCCGCCTCCCAGTGCACGACAAACTCCCGCCAGCAGACCGATGATAAAGCCGCCCGCCAAACCGACCATAGAGATCAATATTGTCAGCTGCAGCCCCTGTAATAATAGCGGCAGCGATTCCCATATATATTTCGTTTCGAAATTCATAATGCGGTCTATTACTCTCGGTTCTGGCCGGGGCTACCCGGCCCGGCGGGGGTTATTTAGGTTGCTTGTTAAACCATTTGAAATAAATCTTGTCGTAGGTGCCATCCGCGCGTAATGCGTTTAACGCGGCATCGACCTTCGGCGTCAGGCTGCTGTTTTTCTGCAGGGCAAAACCGTATTTCTGCGGCAGAATGCTGTCCGTTTCCCCGGTCGATTTTACCTTACCGCCACCTGCGGTTTTCACATAGTAGAGCACGTTTGGGGAGTCGTGAACGACCGCGTCCAGGTTGCCGGCCTGCAGGTCGAGATAGGCGTTATCAATATTAGGGAATTCGACATAGTTGGCTTTATATTTGGATTTCATAAAACTGGCCGCGGCGGTGCCCTGCTTCAGCCCCACTTTTTTACCGGCCAGCTCGCTGAATTTGGTGATGGAATCATCACCACTTTTCACCGCCATTAAGAGATCCGCATCGTAGTAACCGTCGCTGAAATCAACGACCTGTTTGCGGGCATCGGTAATGGTGATCCCGGCCATTGCCACATCTAAATTACGCGACTGCAGCCCAGGAATTAAACCGCTGAAATCCATAGGACGTAATTCGTAACTGACATTCATTTTCTTCGCAATGGCTTGCCATAAATCGATATCAAAACCAACATATTTATTGCCTTGCTTAAATTCAAAGGGTACGAAGGCGGTATCCACACCGACTAATATTTTATCTTGTGCCATGACGGCAAAACTCGCCGAACAGGCAACCAGTGCCAGGGTAATCTTTAATTTTTTCAATAATGCAGACATAATAATCCTCAGCGTAATTAAGACAGCAGACAGAAGTTTTCGCGCAATACCCTAAAACTGATATTGGCATTGAGAATAAAAACAGTATCCCTACATTCGCACGCAATATAAAAATCAAGGCGTGCCAATTATTTATGCGGGAAGAATAAAATCCCTGGTGTCGGGTACTGGCGTCTGCGCGCCGTTCATAATCATTGAAAGAAAGCTGTAATAACCGTTGATGCCTATCAGATCGACAACGCCCTTTTCCCCCCAGAGATCGATTGCCTGTTGCCAGATATCATCGCTGACTTTTTTATGCTGATGCAGCTGCTGGCAAAAATGGTAAACCACCCATTCATCAGCCTCCAGCGACTCTGGTTGACGCTGTTCATTAATTGCCTGCACCGCCTGTGCCGGGATCCCTTTTTCCCTGGCTATTGGCGCATGAATGGCCCATTCAACCGGCTGCGACCAGTGACGCGCGGTCAGCAGGATGGCCAGTTCCGACAACCGCTGCCCCAGCGCGCTACGGTAGCGCAGATACTCCCCCATTCGCTGCGCATGAGCCATCAGTTCCGGGCTGCGCAACAACGGTTCAAACGGCGGCAGCAGCGCGCCGCGCGGCCCGTTGATAATCTCCTCCGCAAGCTGGCGTTGTTCATCGCTCCACTGCTGTTCTGTCAGCGCAGGTAAACGATTCATGGCTGATGTCTCATCAGTTTATGCGTCTCTTCGCTGATGACTTTGTGCAGGGTATCTACTACAAAATCGAGTTCGGACCGGCTGACAATAAACGGCGGCGCAATCAGGATATGATCGCCCCGCTGGCCATCAATGGTTCCGCCCATCGGATAGACCAGCAGCCCGTGCCCCATGCACTGCGCTTTAATAGCGGCATGTAGCTTCAGCAGCGGATCGAATGCCGTTTTGCGCTCTTTATCGCATACCAGCTCCACGCCGGCGAATAAACCGCGGCCGCGCGTATCACCAACATACGGTAATCCGCCCAGCACATCATGCAGCGCCTGCTGCAAATACGCGCCCTGCTGCTGCACCTGCTCGAGCAAACGATCTCGCTCGATAACCTGCTGTACGGCCAGCGCAGCCGCTGCGGCGGTCGGGTGACAGATGTAGGTGTGACCATGCTGGAACATTCCGCTACCGGCTTGCAGCGCGGCGACGATTTGCTCACTGGCCAGCACTGCGCCAATAGGCTGATAACCCCCGCCTAAACCTTTTGCGATGGTCACGATGTCAGGGACAACGCCATCCTGTTCAAAGGCGTGCAACGTGCCGGTACGGCCCATGCCGCACATCACCTCATCGGCGATATACAGAATGCCGTATTTATCACACAGCCGACGAACGCCTTGCAGATAACCCGGCGTAGGCGGCATTGCGCCGGTGGTTGCGCCAACCACCGTTTCGGCGATAAAGCCGATAATTTTTTCCGGCCCGGCGTCCAGAATTGCCGCTTCGAGTTCGCCAAGTAAGCGCTCGGTATATTGCTGCTGGCTTTCACCCGCCTCACGGTCGCGGTACTCATTACAGGCCGACACGCGCACCACATCCATCAGCAGCGGCGCGAACTGGCGGCGGCGCCACTCGTTACCGCCAACGGCCAGCGCACCCAGCGTATTGCCGTGGTAGCTTTGTTTACGGGCAATAAATAGCGTGCGATCCGGCTGCCCGATCTCCACAAAATACTGGCGCGCCAGCTTCAGCGCCGTTTCAACCGCTTCCGATCCGCCGGAGACGAAATAGGCATAGTTCAGGGAACCGGGCGCGGTGCGGACAAGCTGCTCTGCCAGTTGTTCCACCGTATCGCTGGTGAAAAAACTGGTGTGGGCATAGGCCAACCGATCGATCTGCCGGTGCATCGCCGCCAGCACATCCGGATGGGCGTGACCCAGACAAGAAACCGCCGCCCCGCCGCAGGCGTCCAGATAGCGTTGACCACTGGCATCGGTGATGTAAGCGCCCTGGGCACTGACTGCCACTGCCGGGGTGGTACGTAGGCTGCGGTGAATGATTTGACTCATGCTTTTATCCTGCTTTAGAAATCGCTTTCGCGTAAGTTGAAAGCATCATGCAGGATCCATTTGAATCTCGTCAATTCAATAATGATTCAAATGTATTTAATTTTCTTATGATAAAAGCAAATGAATCATTTATCAGGATTTATCGGGCATCACATACGCCCCGGAGCGTTGCAGATAACGTTCTGCGCTCTCAATTTTATTCACCGCCTCCCTACCGTGGCGGGCAACCAGCATCGCCAGCAAACACTCGGCAACGCCCATACCGGACACTATCGAAGGGAAAAAAGACGGGCTGCTGAGGGAAAACAGCAGCGTGCAGTCCGCCGTTTGCGCCAGCGGCGAAACCGGTGAGTCGGTGATGGCGATAATCCGTGCCCCGGCCTGCCTGGCAGCATTGAGAACGTCGAGAGATTCGCGGGAATAGGGAGAAAAGCTGGTCAATAGCAGGCAGTCTTCCGCGTTGATCTCACGGGTGAAGACTTCGATATTGCTTGCCAGCCCGTCAATCAGCGACACCTGGCGATTGAACAATCGATAGACATAAAACAACGACCAGGCGATAGGAAAGCTGGCGCGGAAGCCGCAAATATAGACCTGCTTCGCTTCATCCAGCAACCTAACCGCTTGCTGCATAGCGTGTTGATTCTCTGCCTGAGTGAATGCCAGATTGGCCTGATGCGCGAGGAACACCTCTTCGTACAGCGCGGGCTGCGTTCCTTTCGCGATCAATTTTTCAGCCTTAGATACATATGTATCATTTCCTAAGCCGAGATCGTCGATAAATGCACTTTTCAGCTCCCGCCAACCGTTATAGCCCAGACGCTGCGCCAGGCGTAGCAGCGTGGCAGGCTTAACGCCGGCTTCCGCGGCGAAGGCGCGCATTGATTGCACCACCAGTTGGTTGGCATTTTGCAGGGAAAATTCCGCCGCGCGCTGGAGTTCGGGCGACAGCAGGCTGAATTGGCTCACAATATTTTCACGAAGATTCATGGCGTATCGTTATCATCCGTAAGAGTGGCTGCGGCGAAACCGGGCCGCAGAAAGGGATATATATAACCATAATTCGCCGTAATTGCATTATGGCAGAGACGGAGACTCATCCCTGCGCCACGGAGCATCGCCCCAGGCGATTGATCCGAAGTCTCTTTATTTGGCGCCTGAAACCGTGGGATTCTCAGGAACGAGCGTCTACCCAACTCTTTGATGGCATTGGCAAAAAACATTGTCGCCGCTATCGCAAAAGAGAAATTATTCGCTTTATTTATAAATTGGCTTGCTAAATAATTAGTCAGGATTTATTACGCAGTAGAGGAATTAAGATGCGTTTCAGTACTATGCCTGACAGTGAAATTATTTCTGAACTGTGCCGAAGAATTAAAGAAACGCGTATACAACTGGGGCTATCACAGATTGAGCTTGCCGAACGCGCGCAGGTCGGCGCGGCAACCATTAAACGCGTTGAACTAGGTGAGTCCGTCACTCTCAGTACGCTGATTGGTATTTTGCGCGGCCTCGACCGACTACATCAACTGGAGTCGATTTTATTCGATTCACATATGCGCACCTTTAAAGCGCAGATCAATTCCGGGGCCCCTTCCCGTATCCGCATTCGGAAAAAAACGCATCAGCCAAAAGAGAAGCAGGCCGCCGCGGCGCAGACCAGCGAGTCAAACGCCACCATTAACGAATGGTACACCTCATCGGCTTCTAACAGCGTGGTATGGTCTTTCCAGCCGCCTGACGGAGAGAAAAAAAAGCCCTAAACTGTAGGGCCTGCACCGCCGGGGAAAGAAAAAACGCCTGTCGTTAAACAGGCGTTTTTTATGGGACTCAGGATTCACACACCGCGACTTTAATCGCCAGACCGCCGCGGGCGGTTTCACGGTATTTGGCGTTCATGTCTTTGCCCGTCTCAAACATCGTTTCGATAACTTTATCCAGTGAGACTTTCGGATCGCTGGTACGGTACATCGCCATACTGGCCGAGTTTATCGCCTTCACCGCCGCAATCGCGTTACGCTCGATGCACGGCACCTGCACCTGGCCGGCCACCGGATCGCAGGTCAGGCCGAGGTTATGCTCCATACCGATCTCAGCGGCGATGCACACCTTCTCCGGACTGCCCCCCAGCAGCTCGGCCAGTCCGGCAGACGCCATCGAGCAGGCCACGCCCACTTCGCCCTGGCAACCGACCTCTGCCCCGGAAATGGAGGCATTCATCTTGTACAGAATGCCTATCGCGCCCGCCGTCAGGAAATAGCGCATAGAGATTTCCGGCGTCACCTCTTTGATAAAACGATCGTAATAGGCCAGCACCGCCGGGACAATGCCGCAGGCGCCGTTGGTCGGAGCGGTCACAACTCGCCCACCTGCCGCGTTCTCTTCTCCGACCGCCATGGCGAACATATTGACCCAATCCATCGCGCTCAGCGGCGTAATCGACTGGCTCTGCGGCGCCAGTACGCGGTGCAGCGCAGAAGCGCGGCGCGGTACCTTCAGCGGCCCCGGTAAAATACCTTCCGTATTCATCCCCCGGTTAATGGCGTTTCTCATGGTCTCCCATATTTTCGCCATATTTTGCTCAACGCTCTCCCTGCCGTGGCGGGCGATCTCGTTTTTCATCATCACCGCGGAAATCGACAGGCAGTTGTCCTGGCAGTGCGCCAGCAGGTTGCGGGCGGAGTAGAACGGGAACGGAATATCGACATCCGCGCCCTGACTCTTGCCAAAGTTTTCCTCGGTCACGATAAAACCGCCGCCGATCGAATAATAAGTCTGGAAATGGGCGATTTTGCCGTCGCAAAACGCGGTAATGCTCATGCCGTTTTCATGTAGGGGGAGAAACTCATTGTGAAAGCGCATGCATTCCGCCACCGGGAACTCAATTTCGCGCTTTCCTTCTTCAATAAACAGACGATGCATGGCGTTGACATCGCGAATAATGCCGGGAATGGCGTCGATATCAACGGTATCCGGTAAATACCCGGACAGCCCAAGAATAATGGCGATATCGGTATGGTGGCCTTTACCCGTTAATGAAAGAGAACCATACACGTCCACCACCAGACGGGTCACTTTATGCAGCAGGCCTTTTTCCTGCAGGGTATCAACAAAATGTTTTCCTGCTTTCATCGGCCCAACGGTATGGGAACTGGACGGACCGATGCTGATTTTGAAAATATCGAAAACGCTAATCATGTGGCACCCATGCGGTTACATAGCAAAACGGATGCGCCGCCGGTGAGCGGCGGCGCTGAAACTTAGCTGAACAGCGAGAAGAAAATGGCGGAGATGGCAATCAGTCCCATCACAACCACAAACGCGTTGCTGATGTGACCGCTATATTTGCGCATAGCCGGTACTTTGTTGATGGCATACATCGGCATCAGGAACAGGATCATCGCGATGACCGGGCCACCCAGCGTTTCAATCATGCCCAGAATGCTCGGGTTCAGGGTCGCGACAATCCAGGTGGTCACCAGCATGAACAGCGCGGTGATCTTGTTCAGTTTGTTGATTTCGATCGATTTGCCTTTACCGCGCAGAGACTTAATCACCATGCCGTTAAAGCCTTCGCGAGCACCAAGGTAGTGGCCGAGGAAAGATTTGGTGATGGCGATCATCGCGATGATCGGCGCCATCCAGGCAATCACCGGCGCGTTAAAGTGGTTCGCCAGATAAGAGAGAATGGAGATGTTCTGCGCTTTCGCTTCCGCCAGGTTTTCCGGGGAGAGGCTCAGCACGCAACTGAAGACGAAGAACATCACGGTAAGGACCATCATGATGTGGGCAAAGCCCAGGATACGGGAGCATTTGCGCTCGGCGTCCTCGCCGTATTCTTCACGCTTCGCCACCGCAAAAGAGGAGATAATCGGCGAGTGGTTGAAGGAGAAAACCATTACCGGGATAGCCAGCCACAGGGTCATCCACAGCCCATTTCCCGTAGCCGAAGCGCCGCTCAGCGACAGGGTATCCAGTACCGCGCCATTCCATTGCGGTATCAAATACAGCGCCAGTATCATCAACGCAAACACAAACGGAAATACCAGCACGCTCATGGCCTTAACAATCATTTTTTCGCCAAAGCGGACAATACCCATCATACCGACAATTAAAATCAGCGATAAAATGGCGCGCGGCGGAGACACCAGACCCAGCTGGTGAGTAATAAAGCTATCGACCGTGTTGGTAATGGCGACGCTATAGACCAGCAGAATCGGATAAATAGCAAAGAAATAGAGCAGCGTAATGAGTTTACCTGCCCCGGTACCGAAATGCTCTTCAACCACTTCGGTAATATCTTCCCCCGGATTTTTTCCTGACAACACAAAACGGGTCAAACCACGGTGGGCGAAAAAGGTCATTGGAAAGGCAAGAATTGCCATGATGATTAATGGAATTAAGCCGCCAACACCGGCGTTAATCGGCAGGAAAAGCACCCCTGCGCCAATCGCGGTACCGTACAGGCCCAGCATCCAGACGGTATCACTCTTTCTCCAGCCGCTGCTCTCGCGAGCGACGAGGGTATTTTGAACGGTTTCCATAATATGGCCTCAGTAATAAAAATAGGGTCAGAATTTATTGACTCTGATGCAGGTAATAAAAACGCTGTGTTTATTTGGCTATTTTATTAAATGCGACTATGCTAATTCGCTAACAGCGATCACATAACCTGACTGATAGCAGTGACTTTTAACGCATCAAAATTAATACTGAAATTTCATTATTTTTTAAAGTATCATTTTTAATACGTTATTATTTTAATGCGGGTGGTTAATCTCCTGAATATTTATATCTGGCGAACCCGGAGATAACAAACATTATTTGTCATACGATTAATAAAATCAAAGTTGGGGAAGTAACCGAATATGACTCCCCTCCTCCTCTGTGGCCCCTAAAACCCCTTGTAGTGCTCTTTACTCAGGCCATATTTCTTCATTCTGAGATACAGTTTTTTACGCGGGATGAGCAGATACTCCGCCACTTCATTAATCCGCCCCTGATGGATATTCAGCGCTTCGGTAATGATCTGCCGTTCAACGTCCTCGACCCGGCGATCGAGCGGCGTGGGCTCTCCAACGTGCATCTGCGGATTCACCGTGTCCGCGAGCGGTAACACCCCCACTGCAAACAGTTCGGCTGCGTTCGCCAACTCACGGACGTTGTTTAGCCACACCCGGCGCATCATTCCTTTCAACAGATGGCTATCCACCTCCGGGACAGGATGATTCAGCCGCTGGCAGGTTTTCTGCAAATAGTGATGGAACAGCGGCTCGATATCATCAGGCCGCTTAGACAGCGGCAGGCAGACAATTTGCGTCATCGCGAAGCAGTAATAGAGCTCCGCCACAATCCGGCCGCTGGCCGCCAGCTCCACCAGCGAAGCGTTGCCGATGCCAATCAGGCGAAAAGGCCGCCGTTCAAGACTCTGCGACTGCACCAGTTGATGCTGCTGCTCGTGGGTCAGGTGCTCCGGGTGACTTAATACCAGGGTCCCGCCCTGCGCTTGCGCGATCGGTTCATTAAGCTTATGGGCATTGGCCGGGGTCAGTTCGCAGTAGATAAACGGACCATCGGCGTTGTGCCCCAACTGGTGCAGATAGCGCGCGCCGGTCATACGGCCGGTTCCCGGTTCGCCGTAAAGCCAGACCGCAATATCCGTCTCCGCCAACTGCTGTAAGCGTTGGCGATACTGTTCCAGCCACTGACTGCGCCCAACCAGCTCAACCCGCAATGTCTGCTGGCCATACTGGCGACGCGCGATCACCGATTGCCGCTGACGTAACGCGGCGTCCACCAGCGAGAGCAGCTTTCCCGGATCGACCGGCTTTTGCAAAAAATCCCAGGCCCCTTTTTTCACCGCGTCCACCGCCATCGGCACGTCGCCATGCCCGGTGATAAGCACAATCGGCAGCTGCTCATCATCCTGATGAAACAGCGTCATCAAGTCGATGCCGGAGCAGCCGGGCATGCAGACATCGCTCAGCACAATACCGGGCCAGTCCTTCTGCACCCACTCCCGCGCCGCAAAGGGATTATCGCAGGCATGGACGTGATAACCCGCCTGCTCAAGCAGCTGTGTATAGGCATCCAGCACATCGGCATCATCATCAATCAGCAGAATCGAACACTCATTACTCAACATCTTTTGCATCCGTTAAATTGAATTGCAGCACCACGCAGGCGTTGCGCGTTAACGTCGACGCCAGGTGCAGCGTCCCTTCCATTTGCGTCATCAGAGAAACACAAATCGACAGCCCAATCCCCAGCCCCACATCTTTACTGGTAGTGAACGGCTTCAGCAGTGACGGCAGCAAGGTCGCAGGCCAGCCGGGGCCGTTGTCGGCAATCAACACGCTCAGCGTGTCACCGTGCATTTGCCAGCTCGCCGTAATTTTCGCCGCGTTCGGGCAGGCATCGAGCGCATTCGACAGCACGTTCACCAGTACCTGATGGACCCGCACTTCATCGCCGCGGATCCAGACGGTTTCATCCGGTACCACCAGCGTTCCCTGCTGCGGCCTATGGCGCATCGCCAGCAGTTCCCACGCCACCATAAACGTCTGCCGCAGATCGACCGGATGCAGCGGCGTTTCCAGTTCAGCGCGGCGGGTGAACTGGCGCAGCGAGCGGATAATCGCGTCAATGCGGTTAATCAACCCTTCCGCTTTACTTAACGTCGCCCGCGCCTGCGCCGTCTGTCCCTGCTCAATCGCCCGTCCTGCCGTAAACAGATACATCGACAGCGCGTTCAGCGGCTGGTTGATCTCATGCGCCAGGGTGGTCATCGTCTGCCCCACCACCGCCAGTTTAGCGGTCTGGATCAGCTCGTCCTGGGTAGCGCGGAGATCGGACTCGATCGTTTTTCGCTCGCCGATCTCCTGTTCAAGCTGCTGTTTTTGCGCGTTAAGCTGACCCAGCGTATGGCGAAGCAAACCGGCAATACGCCCCAGTTCATCCCGGCCATAAACCGGAATGGTGGCATCCGTCCGGCCTAACCCAATCTGCACCACCGCCTGATTCAGCGCGGTAAAGCGTTTCACCAGCCGCGAGCGAATAAAATAATGGTTCAATACCCATGCCAGCAGCAGCGCCAGCAGCGTCGCCACCAGGATCAATCCGCCGCTGACGCGGACAATCTGCCCCATACGCTGATTAAACATCTGCATTTGCTGATGACTGCTGCCAAGCTGGGCTTCAAGCAGCGTCCTGAAGCGCCCCAGCGTGGCTTCTCTGGCGCGACTGGCGTCCACTAACGCTTTTTGCGCCGTAACGTAGTCGCGCATGGTATCCGGCATCTTATTTTTCACCATGCCGATTTCCAGCAGCTCATCAATCGTTTGTCGCAGCGTGATCGTGCTCGGCCAGTCGTCCAGCGCGCGAATATTTTCATCCGACGTTTTCTTCAGGTTTTCGAGATAGCGGATATGCGTCTCCACCAGCATGCCGTCATCATTTCCGGATTTCAGTTCATTAAGCCTGTCGCGCAGGTCGTCAACGATTTGATTCTCAATGCGGGCCAGCGTATAGACCTGCTGCTGTTCGTTCTGGACTTCTCTGGAACGCTTCAGGTACTGCGCCGCGTCGCCCTGGCGGGCTTCTATCTGATCGAGCAGCGTTCCCTGCTGCCAGGTAAAGTCCTGCACCAGTGAATTCAGCTCAGTGGTAAAATCATCGTGCAGCCAGTCGATACGCGCCGAGAGTTCCCCCACCTTTTCGCGTACCAGAAACATGTTGTAGAGCACGCGATCCAGCTCCGACAGCAGCGCGCGGCTGTCCTGTAAAATCACCGCCAGCTGCTGGCGTTCCGCGGGTGACAAGCCCTGGCTCAGCCGCTCTATTTTATCCAGATGCTGAATAATCTGGTTACGCAGCTGCAGGCGCACCGTGGTATTCGGCGCCAGCAAAAATTCATTGAGCTGATCGACCACCAGATTGAGATTGCCTTCAATCAGAAAAGCAGAATGGATGCGGGGAAAATACTCGTCCAGCGAATAGCGTATCTGCGAGCTTTGCTCATGCCATGAATAGAGGCTGACGCCGCTGACAATCAGCGTCAGCAGCGCGCCCATCAGAAAAGCCCCGCGCAGGCTGGTGCTGATGCTGATTTGTCGCAAACGTTGCAGCATGGACCGGCCCATCATTTGAGTTCTTCCAGTTTTGCGATCGCCTGACGCTGGTTATTGAGAAACCAGAGCTGCCACTCCATCATTTGCTGCTCGGCAAAGCTCTTATTGTCGAACTGCGCCAGCCAGGCTTCATCCTCACTGCTCGCCGGGTCGACCGGGACACCGGTTAGCAACGCGCGTATCTCGGGCAGCGGACGCTTAAGACGGGCTTCCGCGCTGTGCAGCGCCCGCCAGGCGTCTTTCAGCTGGGCGAGACGAAAGCTGATGGCCGTATCAAACATCCGCTGAACCAGACGCTGACGCTTGAGGATCAGGCGATAGTTCAACGGCGGTTGATTCATCAGCCGCGCCTGCTGCGCCCACCGCGGATTGCCTGCCGCCAGCGGCGTCACCGGGTATTTTCCGGTATTGGCATCGGCGAGGATCCGCTGCCCTTCCGGGCTGAGCAGATAGCGAATAAAGCGCCGCGCTTCGCTGGCGTGCTGGCTGTTTTTGAGCACCGCGACATAGGTTGGCGAAACGGCCGACTGCGGAAAATAGGTAAAGGTCAGATGCGGATCGTTCAACAGCAGATTGGCATAGTTATCAATTACCGGACCGGCCACTCCCAGCCCGCTTTTAATTTTATCCGCCACGCCAAAGCTGCGCGATGAAATCGTGACCAGATTTCCCGCGCTTGCCAACAACGTCTGCCATCCTTTAAGCCAGCCTTGTTGCTGCAACAGCGACTCTACCATCAGATGATTGGTGTCCGAGCGCGACGGGCTGCTCATCAGCAGCGCCCCCTGATAGCGAGGGTCGGTGAGATCGTCCCAGTCCGCTGGCGCGGGCAGATGCCGCGTCGTCAACGCCGAGCGGTTAATCAGTAAACCGAACCCCGACATCGCCACGGCAACGGACGTTGAACGGATGGATTCTGGCACCAGATGTTGGCTGCCTGCCGGCGCGCCGTTGAACGGCGCCAGCTTTTGATGTTCCTGAAGATGCTGCAGCAGCATCGGTGATGAGGTCAGAACCAGATCAACGTTTTCCGCATTGGCCGTATCAAGCAGCTGTTCCAGCGAGGCGCTGGTGCGGTTGAGCGTACGAATCATCACCGACCCCGGCTCCGTTTGCCAGCGCGCGATAATCCACGCGGTGGCGCCGGGAGAAAACGTTGTCGCCATCACCAGTTCTTCGCTTTGCGCCGTACAGGGACTAAACCCGGCGGCCAGCAGCCACAGCGCCCACGTTTTGCTGAGCATCCCGCCCCGACGAAAAAACCTGTTTGTGATCCCGTTCATAAATATTGAAATACCGAAAAAATAGCGTTGAGACAAAACTTACCCGTTTATGACGCCTGGCGGATTAATCATCGCCAGCGGAAAAATAGTTGTTTTGGCAACCGGAAACCTCAGGAAAGATTACCAGATAATAAATGTGGAATTTGTTAATATCCGCACAAGCCTGACATAAAATCCGCGTAAAATTAATTACCCGCAATTTCATTAATGCTCAACGTGTCAAAAATAACGCCTTAATTCATCAATTTGAGTCAGTTTTGACCCATTTTGATGATTTGAATTTTATACCCGCTTATTTCACTCTGCATGCCGACCACTCCTGATCTTCATAGCAATATAAAATACAGGTGACGACATGTTATCAATATTAAAAAAAGGGCCGTCGGCGAATAAAGTGCCTGCTGAAAAAGTGCAGGCAACTTATGGCCGATACCGTATTCAGGCGCTGCTAAGCGTATTTCTGGGCTATCTGGCGTACTATATTGTGCGCAACAACTTCACGTTATCCACGCCTTATCTGAAAGAACAGTTAGATCTTAGCGCCACGCAAATCGGTTTGCTTAGCAGCTGTATGCTCATTGCGTATGGGATAAGCAAAGGCATCATGAGCAGCCTGGCGGATAAAGCCAGTCCGAAAGTCTTTATGGCCTGCGGCCTGGTGCTGTGCGCGATCGTCAACGTTGGCCTGGGGTTCAGCACCGCGTTCTGGATCTTCGCTGCGCTGGTCGTTCTGAACGGTCTGTTTCAGGGGATGGGCGTCGGCCCCTCTTTTATCACTATCGCTAACTGGTTCCCTCGCCGGGAGCGCGGTCGCGTGGGGGCGTTCTGGAACATTTCCCACAATGTCGGCGGCGGGATTGTCGCCCCGATCGTCGGCGCCGCGTTCGCTATCCTCGGCAGTGAGCACTGGCAGAGCGCCAGCTACATCGTCCCGGCCTGCGTGGCGGTGGTGTTCGCTCTGAGCGTACTGGCGCTGGGTAAAGGCTCGCCGCGTGAAGAAGGCCTGCCTGCGCTGGAAGAGATGATGCCGGAAGAAAAGGTGGTGCTTAACGCTAAACACGCGGTAAAAGCGCCGGAAAACATGAGCGCATTGCAGATCTTCTGCACCTACGTTCTGCGCAATAAAAACGCCTGGTATGTCTCCTTTGTGGATGTGTTCGTCTATATGGTGCGTTTCGGCATGATCAGCTGGCTGCCCATCTATCTGCTGACGGTGAAACATTTTTCCAAAGAACAGATGAGCGTCGCGTTTCTGTTTTTTGAATGGGCGGCGATTCCGTCCACCCTGCTGGCCGGTTGGCTCTCCGACAAGCTGTTCAAAGGACGTCGAATGCCGTTAGCCATGATCTGTATGGCGCTGATTTTCATCTGCCTGATCGGCTACTGGAAAAGCGAATCTCTGCTGATGGTGACGGTGTTCGCGGCGATAGTGGGCTGCCTGATTTACGTGCCGCAGTTTCTGGCCTCTGTCCAGACTATGGAAATTGTGCCCAGCTTTGCCGTCGGTTCAGCCGTTGGCCTGCGCGGATTTATGAGCTACATCTTTGGCGCATCCTTAGGCACCAGCCTGTTTGGCGTGATGGTAGATAAAATGGGCTGGCACGGCGGGTTCTATCTGCTGATGGGCGGGATCGTCTGCTGCATTCTGTTCTGCTACCTTTCTCATCGCGGCGCGCTGGAGCTGGAGCAACAGCGGAAGAACACCCAGCAGCAAGAGGCTGAGCTGGCGCTGGCCGACGCACGATAAGCGCCTGAAACCGGGAAAACAAAGTGCCAGCTTGCTGGCACTTTTAACCTTAAACAGGGTCGATAACCGTCACGCGGGCACCTTTAGATAGGGCGCAATGCTCGCTAATTTCTCCCGGGTTTCCGTCAGTTCTCGTTCCGGCGTAGATTGCGCGATGATACCCGCCCCCGCCTGTATCCAGCAGCGCTGGCTATCCTGAAACACGGAACGCAGCACTAACGCCGCATCGAAGCGCGTATCTTCCAGCAGCAGGATTGCGCCTGAATAGAGCTCCCGCGGCGTTTTTTCAATTTGCATGATCGCGTTGAGGGCCGCTTTTTTAGGGATACCTGACGCGGTAATTGACGGAAACAGCACGGTAAATGCATCCCAGGCATCCTTATCTTCCGCGAGCTGGCCGCTGACGCCAGACCCCAGATGCTGGACGCTGCCGCGCTGGCGAACCGACATCAAATCCTCGACCACTACGCTGCCGGGCTGGCAAACCGCCTCCAGTTCGGCAATGGCCTCTTTGACCGAGAGGATATGCTCAAGCACCTCTTTACCGTCGTGCAGCAGCTCCCTCTCATTTGCCTGATTATGCGCCGTATCGCCCATGCGATCGCGGGTGCCCGCCAGCGGTTCAGTGACCACTTTATTTCCCGTCACCGACATCACCAGTTCCGGACTAAAACCCAGCGCTTCTCGTCCTTGCTGGCGAAACATAAACGAACGGGTGGGCGTGTTGGCCTGCCGTCCATATAGCAGCGTAGCGGGCATATCAATTCGCGCAGGCAGAGGAATCGCGCGTGAGACGATGACTTTAACGTAATCGCCGCGGTGGATCGCCGAAACGGCGCGCGCAACCTGCTGTTTATAGGCTTCACCGTCCAGGGCGGTATCCACAACCATTGGCCCGCATGGTGTCGCCGTATCGACCTCTTTTACCCACTCGCACAGACGGCGGCATCCGTCGGCGGAGTCCGCGTAAACGGTGACATTTCCCTTCTCAAAAATAAGTTCTTCACGGGGAGCGGTTAAGGTTAGCAGCGGCCACTCGCCGGCATCAAAGGCCATTCCCCGCGCATGGGCCGCAAAGTTGAACCCAACCTGACCATATACCCGGCATCCTCTCACCCGCGGATGCGTCATAAAACGACGCGCGCAGTCGGTAATTGAATCTACCGCCCACTTTTGTTCCCCGGCATCATCAATGAATATCGCCTGGGTGCCGTCGGCATTAATCTGCAGTTGCGCCTGGCATCCTTTACCTATGTACCAGCAAGGTTGGCGCTCATAGACATAGCACTCTTCATCTCCGAACTGACGTAAGACGCCAGAAATCATCGGCAGCCATTGCTCCTCTGGTAACGCCAGGTGTAAAAATTCACTGATTTTCATCCCTTACCTCTCTATGTTATTCCCGGATCAATCAATTGAGCTTGTCATCAGTTCTTTTGCCGAACGCAGTCGGATAGAAACAATCCACGCCGCCAGTAACGTGAATACGCCGGCAAACAGGAAGCAGGCCGCATAGCCAAAGCGCTGCGCGACAACGCCGCCGACTACGCCGGCCAGAATGGCGATGGCGGCGTCAGTACATTGAAAGAGCGTAAAATCGACACCGGCCTGCAAAGGCGAAGAAAGCGCCATCAGCGTGGCGTAAAGACAGACCAACGCGCAGGCCAGCGAAACAGATTGAACAACGATCAATACCTGGAGAATCGGCAGCAGTAGAGGACCCGGCGCTATCTTCAGCGTCATCACTACCGCCAGCAGCGCGATGCCCTGCGCGCCATAAGCCGCAAACAGCGCTCTGCCGGGTGAGAGGTATTTCATCAGCAATCCACCCGCCAGCGTTCCGGCTATGCCCGCCGCAATATTACCGCCGCTGAACAGCGCGCCGAGCGCTGACATGCTCAGACCATGATCCAACAGCAGCGGCGCCAGTAGAGGCAGCACAAACCGCATGCCGGAATTCAGCATCAATACCAACATTAAGCCCAGACGAGCCTGTCGCCTTCTAAGCGCATAACCCAATGCCGGAACATGCGGAACAGATGCCGTGCGCGTTGGTTCGGCAATGCGCCACAGGGGTACGGATAAGACCAGGATCAGAGCCGCCATCATCAGCATGGCCGCAGGCCAGCCGACGGTCGCCGACAGCATCAGAAACACCCCACCGCCGCACATCATTCCCAGATAGCTGCCGCCGACCTGCACGCTGTTTCCCCAACCGTACCCTGCGCGGGTCAGCTGATCGACGCAAAAACCGTCGCTGGCGATATCAATAGTGGAGGCGACCGTACCCGCCACCATAAACAGCGCAAATAGCGCGGCGACTAGCGTTTCGGGCAATCCGCCTTCTCGCCCTGTCCCGCCAATCGCGGCGGCAATCGCCAGGATCGCCGCGAGCGCAGCCTGCCCGCGCAGGATCAGCATGCGGGAACGGCGCTGCGGGCTGCCAGGAGGTAGCCGCCAGCGCTCGACCCACGGCGCCCAAATAAACTTCAGCGCCCAGGGCAGCATGAACAGGGTTGTGGCCCCGGCAAGCGCAAGCGATCCGCCGGCAGCGCGCACCAGCGCTGGCAAGGACTGCATCGAGAGCGCCGATACCAGACTCTGTGTCACATAGATGCCGGCAATGGCGAAAATCACCCGCCCGGTGGTTAACGTCAGCGGTTTCACATTCGACGGAACGTCACTCATGCGCCACCTCCTCTGACGTGGAAACCCCTTCGGCGCGCCAGACGCGGGCGGCCATTTGCGCGTGCCACAGCGCCTGGTAACGCCCATGAAGAGAGAGCAACTGCGCATGGGTGCCCTGTTCAACCACTTTGCCCTCCTCCATCACCAGGATATTTCCGGCCCCGACGATGGTAGACAGGCGATGGGCGATAATAATCACCGTCCGGTTGTGAACCAGGTTATCGATAGCTTTCTGTACCGCCAGCTCGCTATCAATATCCAGCGCGGCGGTCGGCTCATCAAGAATGACGATCGGCGCATCTTTCAATAAGGCCCTGGCAATGGAAATCCGCTGGCGCTCGCCGCCCGATAGCTGTCCGCCCATCTCGCCCATTGGCGTCAGCCAGCCTTGAGGAAGGCGGGTAATGAATTCAAGACACTGCGCCGCGCGGGCGGCCTCTTCTACTTCCTGCTGGGTCGCCTGCGGGCGCGCAATCAGGATATTCGCCAGCAATGTGTCATCAAACAGCCAGACATCCTGGAATACGACGGAAATCAGGCTGTTGAGCTGCTCCGCCGTCAGGCGACGAATATCGACGCCGCCGATAGAAATCCGCCCTTGCTGCGGATCGGCATAGCGCATTAACAGTTTGCTGACCGTGGTTTTACCTGCGCCGGAAGCGCCCACCAGCGCGCTCATACTGGCCGCAGGAAAGGTCAAAGAGAGGTCATTGAGCGCGGGATCGCCGCTGTCGTCATAGCGGTAATGAATATTGTCAAAGCGGATATCGTAACGTTCCGGTATCTCCCCGCGTTCGGCAACGGGAAGCGGCGCGATCGCCATAAACTGCTCAATACGCTGTAAGGCGCTGGCAATCAGTTCCACCACCGAGGTGTAGCTGATAAACATGGCCATCGGTTCAGCGAAACGCATAATCATCGCGGCGGCGGCAATCAGAAAGGCGAGGTTCAATGTGCCCGTGACCACCCAGATAATTCCGCACAACACCACCACCTGTAGTCCCAGCTCCACAACCCCGGCGATCAGCATCGTCGCGCCCGCGCTCTGGCGGTGAGTGCGGGTCTGTAAGTTTTCCAGAGCGTTAAAATGATCCCGCAGCGCCCGGCTTTTATCGGTATCGCTACCGCAGGTACGCAATACCATCATCCCCTGCGCAAATTCAACAATATCCCCGCTCAGCCGCTGGTGCGCTTCGCCCAGGGTCTGCATTTGTCGCCGCATCGCCGGGCGGCGCCAGTAATAAAACGGCGCCAGCAAGGGGAAGATCAGCAGCATCACCAGCCCCAGCCGCCAGTCGATCCACAATGTCGCCAACGATGCCGTCAGCGGCGTGACGATGGTCAGCAGTAAAATATTGGCTATCGCAATCACATAATTGAGGTTTTCATCCACGGAGCCCAGCAACAAGGCGTTCGTTTCGCCCGCTCTGCCGCGCTGGAGCCTCTCCAGCGGCACGCGGCGTAATTGTTCGCCCAGGCGCAGGCGCAGCTCATGGGTGGCCTGCGCCAGATGACCGCGGTATTCAAAGCCCAGCCCATACCAGCGGAGAGCCAGCGTCACCAACGCCGCAATGCTGAAGGCCAAAGCCCAGTGAAGAAGCCGCGATGCCTCATTCCGTAGCAGCGCATCAACGATCGGATAGAGGCAGGCGAAGGCGATCCCCTGCATCAATGCCGCCAGCAGCAGAGCAACCAGACTGCGCCGCAGCGTTCCCGCCTGACTGCCCACGCTGGAGATAAGCTGGCGCCAGATCGCGCGCCAGGCCAGATTATCCGCCGGGTTAGTGTCTTTCATTTTGCACCGCCTCTTCCTTCGTTCCACCCGGCACCCACTGCTGCGCCTGCCGATAGCGTTGCCATAGCCGTTGATACAGGCCACCCTGCGCCAACAGCTGCCCGTGGCTCCCGATTTCCCGGAGCTGACCGTCGGAAAACAGCAATATCACATCGGCCTGAGTCACCATGGAGAGACGATGCGCGACCATGATGACCGTCCGGCCGCGCATGGCCGCCGCGAGGGCGTTGATAAGCGCCGCTTCCCCTTCCGGATCGGCAAACGCCGTCGCTTCATCAAGCACCAGAATGGGACGATCCTGCAAAAGCGCCCGGGCGATGGTGATGCGCTGCCGCTGCCCGCCGGAGAGGAATACCCCTCGTTCCCCGACTCGCGTGCTGTAACCCTCCGGCAACGCGCTAATAAACTCATGCGCCTGCGCCACTCTGGCCGCCGCTATCACGGATTCCAGCGGCGTATCCGGCGCGCCCAAACGGATGTTATTGGCGATCGTGTCGGCAAAAAGAAAGTTGTCCTGAAACACAAACGAGATTTGCTTCATCAGGGTCTCTATCCGCATATCGCGCAGATCCACGCCGCCAATACGAATATGGCCTTTGTCGGGATCGGCGTAACGTAGCAGCAGCCGCGCCACGGTGCTTTTCCCGGCGCCGCTTGGCCCTACCAGCGCCACAATTTGCCCGACAGGCACGTGAAAGCTCACCTCCTGCAACGCGGCGCCAGTCCGCGCTTGCGGATAATGAAAGCTTACCTGCTCAAAGGTGATACTCGCCTCTTTCGGCTGTCGATCGGCTCGCGGGCGCGAAAGTTCCGGCATCGCGAGAACCTGATAGATACGCTGCACGCTTAAACGCGTTTGCGCGACCAGGTTATTAAGCATCATCATCGGCATTACCGCTTCGGCCATTCCGCTGGCTATCAGTAATACGGCTACCCAGGCGATAAAATCGAGACTGCCAGCGTGCAGCAGGCCGTATCCGCACCAGATAAGAACGAATAAGGTCGGCAGCGGGTTCAGAATCGAGAATGAAAAACGCGCTGAAAATCCGGCCTGTCGATACCAGCTTTTGAGCACATCGACCCACTCTTCGAGGGCATGTTGATAGCGCAAAAAGCTGGTACTGCCGCTATCAAAGGTCCTCACCACCGGCATGGCCTGTACGAACTCAATCACCGCGGCGCTGACCCGTTCACGCGCCTGATGATAACGCTGAGCCATGTTTTCCGAGCGCTGACGGGCGAGTAACAGCACCACCGAACCAAACGCCAGTACCCCCAGCGTCGCGATGGCCAGTCGCCAGTCCAGCCAGAATACGAGAACAACAGTCGCCAGCGGCATGATTATGGCGCGGGCATAAAGCGGCGTACTGTCAGCAACAAAAATATGTAACGACTTCACATCATCCAGCATCACTTTCGCCACCGATCCGCTGCCCATCTGCTGTAACGCGCCCGGCGCAAGCTGTAGGGTCTTGTGGGCTAATCTGCTGCGCAGAATATTCTCCAGATGGAAAGCCGCATAATGAGAGGTATTGAACGCCTGCAGGCGCAGGATAAAGGTCGCTATCACGCAGCCAACTACGCCGCTCAGCGGCCAGACGGGGATGAAGTCAGGTGCCCCGCGCAGATCGCGCAGGCACCATGCCAGAAAAAGCAGCGCCCCCAGGCTGGTGAAGGCCGCCAGCCCCGCCAGCGCCATAGCCAGGAGCACCTTCCCGCGAACAGGGGTAATCACCTGCCAAAGAGGAAATCGGGACAGCGATTCAGTGTTGGATGAGTGAGATGACATGGAGTGGCTGATTTTCCTGATGAATTTTTATGGACGCCAAAAACACTATTTCAAGGTGGCGTTCCGGGAATTAATGTGAATAATAACCATTATCAATTACTCATCTACCCCATTCGGTTCTATTTATACCCGCATTGGTCTAAGCCACAGGGAGATAACCCGGTCATGACGGAGTCACCACAAACGCAATCTGCCATCTCTATTCACCAGCTAGTGGTTGGAAAACCCGCCAACGACGGCGCTATTCCTGCCCAGTGTGAGCTGCTGCGCTGCTCGTTGCAGGAAGGTATGGATATTTTGCTCTGGCGGGGCCACTTTGCTCAGCCCGAGACGTTGCAGCTGCACGACGATCTGGGCAGGATTAACTTCTCTTGCATTCTGGAAGGCACATCGCGCTTTGCGATCCAGGGACTCAGCCGCCACACCGACTGGGAACTCGCGCGCGATCGTCATTACATTACTCATACGCCAGACTGCCGCGGCAGCGCCTCCTACTGCGGCCGGTTCGAGAGCATTACGCTCTCTTTCAGCCCTGAAGCACTCGCGCTGTGGGTGCCGGATATTAGCTCGGTCATTAAAAATAAGATCGACTCCCACTGCTGTTGCCAGCAGCAGCGTTGTAACGCCGAAACCCACCTAACGGCTCAGGCCCTGCGTCACGCGCTGATGCGGATGCACGGCGGCTTCACTCATGAACAAAAACCGTCGACGTTATGGCTACAGGGACAAAGTCTGGTGATGCTCAGCCTGGTGCTGGATGAACATCACGAGGACGCCAGCTGTTCCTCCTGCCACTTCAATCCGATGGAACGCCAGAAACTGCTGCGGGCAAAGGATCTGCTGCTGGCCGATTTGACGCAGGCGCCGGGGGTCACCGAACTCGCCAGAGAGTCCGGTTTAAGCGTGCTTAAAATTAAGCGGGGATTTCGCGTTCTGTTCAACAACAGCGTCTATGGACTTTTTCAGGCCGAACGCATGCAGGAGGCAAGAAGACGGCTGGCTAATGGCAATACTTCCGTTATGACGGTGGCGGCGGATCTAGGCTATGCCAACGCCAGCCATTTCTCCGCCGCATTTCAGAAGCAGTTTGGCGTCACCCCGTCGACCTTCAAACGTGTGATCTAACCTGGACTTACCCCAGAAACCCCTCCGTTAACAAGGCCCGGATTCGCCATCCGGGCCTTTTTTTGCCGACCGTGAAACCGAAACGGGCACAAATAAACCCGATTCGGGTAGCGCTCAATTGTTAATAATAATTATTCTCATATACGCAATGCTTTTGGTATGACGTGCCATCAGGAGGAAGAATGATTTCTGGCGCACCCTCTCAGGATCCGCTGTTATCGGACAACGGCGAAGCGGCTGATTATCAACAATTACGCGAACTGTTAATACAGGAACTGAATTTAGCGCCGCAGCAGTTACAAGAAGAGAGCAATCTGATCCAGGCGGGCCTGGACTCCATAAGATTAATGAGATGGTTACACTGGTTTCGTAAAAAGGGCTACCGCCTCACCCTTCGCGAGCTGTATGCCGCCCCCACGTTGGCAGCATGGCGCCAGCTGATGCGCAGCCGTTCGGGTGAAAAACCGGATGATGCAAGCTCCCCGGCGGACGCGGCGTGGCCAGTCATGAGCGAGGGTACCCCCTTCCCGCTGACGCCGGTACAGCATGCCTATCTGACGGGCCGAATGCCCGGACAGACGCTGGGCGGCGTCGGTTGTCATCTGTATCAGGAGTTTGCCGGCCATTATCTCACGGCGCCACAGCTGGAGCAGGCCATCACGATCTTACTGCAACGCCACCCGATGCTGCATATCGCCTTTCGCGCCGACGGGCAGCAGGTCTGGCTACCGCAGCCATACTGGAACGGCGTCACCGTTCATGATTTACGCCAGGCCGACGAGGCAAGCCGCCAGGCCTATCTGGAAACATTGCGCCAGCGCCTGAGCCACCGTCTTTTACGCGTGGAAATGGGCGAAACCTTCGATTTCCAGTTGACACTCTTGCCGGACAATCGCCACCGCCTCCATGTCAATATCGACCTGCTGATTATGGATGCTTCCAGCTTTACGCTGTTTTTCGATGAACTTAACGCCCTGCTGGCCGGAGAGTCGCTGCCGCCCGGCGACCCCCGCTATGATTTCCGCGCTTATTTGCTGCACCAGCAGAAGATCAATCAGCCGCTGCTCGACAAAGCGCGCGTTTACTGGCTGGCGAAAGCATCGATGCTGCCGCCCGCGCCGGTTTTACCGCTAGCCTGCGAACCCGCCACGCTGCGTGAAGTCCGTAATACCCGACGCCGCATGATTGTCCCGACAACACGCTGGAACGCCTTTAGCCAACGGGCCGGTGAGAATGGCGTGACGCCGACAATGGCGCTGGCGACCTGTTTTGCTGCCGTTCTGGGGCGCTGGGGCGGCCTGACGCGGCTGCTGCTCAATATCACGTTATTTGACCGCCAGCCGCTGCACCCGGCGGTTGACGAAATGCTTGCCGACTTCACCAATATTCTTCTGCTGGATACCGCCTGTGATGGCGATACCGTCAGCAACCTGGCGCGTAAAAACCAGCTCACGTTTACTGAGGACTGGGAGCATCGCCACTGGTCCGGCGTCGAGCTCCTTCGTGAACTCAAACGCCAGCAAAGCCATCCCCACGGCGCCCCGGTGGTATTTACCAGCAATCTGGGGCGCTCCCTGTACAGCAGCCGCGCCGAGTCGCCGCTGGGCGAACCGGAATGGGGCATCTCGCAGACGCCGCAGGTCTGGATAGATCATCTGGCGTTCGAGCATCGGGGCGAGATCTGGCTACAATGGGATAGCAATGACGCGTTGTTCCCTCCGGCGCTGGTCGAGACGTTGTTCAACGCCTACTGCCAGCTGATTAACCAACTCTGCGATGATGAAAGCGCCTGGAAGAAGCCGTTCGCGGACAGGATGCCCCAAAGCCAGCGGGAGATACGTCAACGGGTTAACGCAACCGACGCTCCCGTTCCTCAGGGCTTGCTGCATGAAGGCATTTTCCGCATCGCCCTCCGGCAGCCGCAGGCGCTGGCGGTAACGGACGCGCATTATCAGTGGAATTATCGTGAGCTGACCGAGAATGCGCGCCGCTGCGCTGGCAGGTTAATCGCGTGCGGGGTTCAGCCCGGCGACAATGTCGCTATTACAATGTCGAAAGGCGCGGGACAGCTGGTTGCGGTCCTCGCCGTTCTGCTGTCCGGGGCGGTGTACGTTCCGGTTTCGCTCGACCAGCCCGCCGCGCGTCGCGGGAAAATCTACGCCGACGCCAACGTCCGGCTGGTGCTCACCTGCCAGCACGACGCCAGCGCCTGGTCAGACGATATTCCCCACCTGACCTGGCAGCAGGCCATTGAGGCGGAGCCGCTAGCCGACCAGGCGGCGCGCGCGCCGACGCAGCCGGCCTACATTATCTATACCTCCGGGTCGACCGGCACGCCGAAAGGCGTGGTCATTTCTCACCGTGCAGCGCTGAATACCTGCTGCGATATCAATACCCGTTACCAGGTGGGTCCCGGAGACAGAGTGCTGGCCCTCTCCGCCCTGCATTTTGATTTATCGGTTTACGACATTTTTGGCGTTCTGAGCGCCGGCGGCGCGCTGGTTATCGTTATGGAAAATCAACGGCGCGATCCTCACGCATGGTGCGAATTGATCCAGCGTCATCAGGTTACGCTCTGGAACAGCGTCCCGGCGCTGTTCGATATGCTGTTGACCTGGTGTGAAGGTTTCGCCGACGCCGCGCCGGAGAAACTTCGGGCGGTCATGCTTTCCGGCGACTGGATCGGCCTCGATCTTCCTGCCCGCTATCACGCCTTCCGCCCCCAGGGACAGTTTATCGCCATGGGCGGCGCCACCGAGGCGTCTATCTGGTCTAACGCCTGTGAAATTAACCGGGTCCCTGATCACTGGCGCGCCATCCCTTATGGTTTTCCGCTGGCCAACCAACGTTACCGGGTGGTGGATGAACTGGGCCGGGACTGCCCGGACTGGGTACCGGGCGAATTGTGGATTGGCGGTATCGGGGTCGCGGAAGGCTACTTTAACGATCCTGTACGCAGCGAGCAGCAGTTTGTGACGCAATCGAACGCGCGCTGGTATCGCACCGGCGATCTCGGGTGCTACTGGCCGGACGGGACGTTAGAGTTCCTCGGTCGTCGCGATAAGCAGGTCAAAGTCGGGGGATATCGCATCGAGCTGGGTGAAATCGAAAGCGCGCTCAGCCAGCTGGCGGGGGTGAAACAGTCAACCGTTGTGGCGATCGGCGAAAAAGAAAAGACCCTGGCGGCCTGGGTTGTGCCTCAGGGTTCGGCTTTCTGCGTTACCCATCATCGGGACCCGGCGCTGCCCCAGGAGTGGCGCGGGCTTGCCGGAACGCTGCCCTGCTGTGTCTGCCCCCCAGAAATCTCCGCCGGCCAGGTCGCTGATTTTCTTCAGCATCGCCTGTTAAAACTGAAACCGGGTCACACGCCTGGCGCCGATCCTCTTCCCCTGATGAATGCTCTCGCTATCCAGCCTCGCTGGCGGGCCGTGGTGGAACGCTGGTTAGCCTTTCTCGTGACCCAACAGCGGCTGCGGCCCGCCGCTGAGGGTTATCAGGTTTGTGCGGGGGAAGCGCCGGAGAATGACCCTCCTTCTTTCAGCGGGCATGATCTCACCTTAACGCAGATCCTTCGCGGTGCTCGCCACGAACTGTCATTACTGAACGATGCGCGGTGGTCGCCGGAAAGTCTGGCATTCGACCATCCGGCCAGCGCCCTGTATATCGAGGAACTGGCGACAATCTGTCAACAGCTTTCCCGGCGTTTACAGCGCCCGGTACGCCTGCTAGAGGTGGGAGTCCGCACGGCCCGCGCCGCAGAGTGCCTGCTAACCCGGCTCAGCGCTGACGAGATTGAGTATGTCGGGCTTGAGCACAGCCAGGAGCTGCTGCTGAGCGCCCGACAGCGGCTTGCACCGTGGTCTGACGCCCGTCTGGCCCTCTGGAGTGCAGACACGCTGGCGGCGCATGCTCATTCGGCGGACATTATCTGGCTGAATAACGCCCTGCATCGTCTGCTGCCGGAAGAGCCCGGGCTCCTCGCGGCATTACAGCAGCTGGCTGTTCCAGGCGCGCTGCTCTATGTGTTGGAGTTTCGTCAGTTAACGCCCTCTGCCCTGCTCAGCACGCTTCTGTTAACCGATGGTCAGCCCGAAGCCTTACTTCACAATAGCGCTGACTGGGGGGCGATATTTACCGCCGCCGCTTTCAACTGCCAGCACGGCGATGAAGTCGAGGGATTGCAGCGCTTCCTCGTACAATGCCCGGTTAGCCAGGTACGCCGCGATCCTCGTCAGCTACAGTCCGCTCTCGCCGAACGTCTGCCGGGGTGGATGGTACCGAAACGGATCGTCTTACTTGACGCCTTACCGCTGACGGCGAACGGCAAAATTGACTATCAGACGCTAAAGCGCTGTCATACCCCGGAAGCTGAAAACCGGACTGAAGCGGATTTACCCCTGGGCGATATAGAGATGCAGGTTGCCGTCATCTGGCAGCCGCTCTTGTCGATGGGCGCCGTCAGCAGAGAAACCGACTTCTTCCAGCATGGCGGTGATAGCCTGCTAGCCACCAGGCTGATCGGACAGCTCCACCAGGCGGGTTATGCAGCACGATTAAGCGACCTGTTTAATCACCCCCGGCTGGCTGATTTTGCCGCCACGCTGCGTAAAACCGACCTCCCTGTTGAACAACCCTTTGTCCACTCCCCTGAAGAACGCTACCGGCCTTTCGCGCTGACTGACGTGCAGCAGGCTTACCTGGTCGGGCGTCAGCCGGGCTTTGCCCTTGGCGGCGTAGGCTCACACTTCTTTGTTGAATTTGAAATTGCCGATCTGGATATTCACCGGCTGGAGAAGGTCTGGAACCGGTTAATCGCCCGCCACGATATGCTGCGCGCCGTGGTGCGGGATGGACAACAGCGGGTTCTCGAACAGACTCCCCCATGGGTGATACCCGCGCACATTCTGCACAACCCCGAAGAGGCGCTACAGGTACGCGACAGACTGGCGCATCAGGTTCTCAACCCTGGAGTCTGGCCGGTATTCGATCTCCAGGTCGGGTTCATCGACGGGATGCCCGCCCGACTGTGGCTGTGTCTGGATAACCTGTTGCTTGACGGGTTGAGCATGCAGATCTTGTTGTCGGAGCTGGAACACGGCTATCGCTATCCGCAGCAGCTGCCGCCGCCGCTTCCCGTTACCTTCAGGGATTACCTGCAGCAACCCGCGCTGCGGACGCCCAATCCCGACTCTCTGACATGGTGGCAAACGCAGCTTGATGATATTCCTCCGGCGCCTGCGTTACCGCTACGCTGCTTGCCTCAGGACGTTGAGACGCCGCGCTTCGCCCGGCTCAGTGGGGCAATGGACAGCGCGCGCTGGCGTCGCCTGAAACAGCGGGCGGCTGACGCTCATCTCACCCCGTCGGCCGTACTGTTATCCGTGTGGTCAACGGTTCTTGCTGCATGGAGCGCACAGCCCGATTTCACGCTTAACCTTACGCTTTTCGACAGACGCCCGCTGCACCCGCAAATCAACCAGATCCTGGGCGACTTTACTTCGCTGATGCTGCTGAGCTGGCATCCCGGCGAGAGCTGGCTGCAAAGTGCGCGGTTATTACAGCAGCGACTAAGCGAGAGCCTCAACCACCGCGATGTGTCGGCAATACGCGTGATGCGGCAACTGGCGCGGCGGCAAAACGTACCGGCTGTCCCAATGCCCGTCGTCTTTACCAGCGCGCTGGGCTTTGAGCAGGATAACTTCCTTGCCCGGCGCAATCTGCTCAAATCGGTGTGGGGGATATCCCAGACGCCGCAGGTCTGGCTCGATCACCAGGTTTATGAATCCGAAGGCGAACTGCGCTTTAACTGGGATTTTGTCGCCGCCCTGTTTCCTGACGGGCAGGTGGAGCGCCAGTTTGCACAGTATTGCGCGTTGCTTAACCGAATGGCGGAGGATGACAGCAGCTGGCAGCTGCCGCTCGCCGAGCTGGTTCCCCCGCTTAAGGTCACGGAGCAATGCGCCCACCGGCTGCGCCCTGAGCGCGCTCAGCCGCGGATCGCGGCGGACGAGAGCAGCGTCAGCCTGATTTGCGACGCCTTTCGCGAGGTGGTTGGCGAACCTGTCGCACCCGCTGAGAACTTTTTTGAGGCGGGCGCCACGTCGCTGAATCTGGTGCAGCTGCACGTTTTGTTACAACGTCACGAATTTGCCGCCCTGACGCTGCTTGACCTGTTCACTCACCCTTCTCCTGTCGCGCTGGCCAATTATCTGGCCGGCGTAGCCCTGGAGGAGCAAACCAAACGCGTGCGTCCGGTTCGCCGTCGTCAGCGGCGCATTTGACGCGAAACAAACTGACTTTTCCCGGACGCCATCGCCAACGCATGGCGCGCCACTGACTTTGTCAATTTTAGGAAACGGGACCGATTATGGATAACTTGCGCTTCTCTTCTGCGCCAACAGCAGATTCCATTGATGCATCGATCGCTCAACGCTACCCGGACTGCGAACCTGTCGCAGTCATCGGCTACGCCTGCCATTTTCCTGAAGCGCCGGATGGCGAAACCTACTGGCGAAATCTGCTGGAAGGCCGCGAATGCAGCCGACGCTTTACGCGCGAAGCGCTTCTGGCCGCCGGGCTGGATACCGCCATTATTGACGATCCTTGTTACGTCAATATTGGAACGGTTTTAGACAACGCTGACTGCTTCGATGCCACCCTGTTTGGCTATTCGCGGCAGGAAGCGGAGTCGATAGATCCCCAGCAGCGCCTGTTTTTACAGGCGGTCTGGCATGCGCTGGAGCATGCAGGTTACGCCCCGGGCGCCGTCCCCCATAAGACCGGGGTTTTCGCCTCTTCGCGGATGAGCACCTATCCCGGCCGCGAAGCCCTGAACGTGACAGAGGTCGCTCAGGTCAAGGGCCTGCAGTCTCTGATGGGCAATGATAAGGACTATATAGCCACCCGCGCGGCCTACAAACTCAATCTGCACGGCCCGGCGTTATCGGTACAGACCGCCTGCTCCAGTTCGCTGGTTGCGGTCCATCTGGCCTGCGAAAGCCTGCGCGCAGGCGAATCCGATATGGCGGTAGCCGGCGGCGTGGCGCTCTCCTTCCCCCAGCAGGCGGGTTACCGCTACCAGCCCGGGATGATTTTCTCTCCCGATGGCCACTGTCGCCCTTTTGACGCCTCGGCAGAGGGCACCTGGGCCGGCAACGGTCTCGGCTGCGTGGTGCTGCGTCGCCTGAAGGACGCGCTGCTGTCAGGCGATCCGATTATCGCGGTGATCCTCTCCAGCGCGGTCAACAACGACGGAAACAGAAAAGTGGGTTATACCGCGCCGTCGGTGGCAGGACAGCAAGCGGTCATCGAAGAAGCGTTAATGCTGGCGGCCATCGACGACAGGCAGATCGGCTACATTGAAACCCACGGAACCGGCACGCCGCTGGGAGACGCGATTGAAATAGAAGCCCTGCGCAACGTCTACGCTCCCCGCCCGCCGCAACAGCGCTGCGCGCTGGGTTCCGTGAAGAGCAACGTTGGTCACCTGGATACCGCGGCGGGCATTGCCGGACTGCTGAAAACCGTTCTGGCGGTCAGTCGCGGAAAAATTCCGCCAATGCTGAATTTTCACACGCCAAACCCGGCGCTTAAGCTCGAGGAAAGCCCCTTTACCGTGCCGGTGACGGCGCAGGAGTGGCAGGACGAAGTGCGCTACGCGGGCGTCTCCTCCTTCGGTATTGGCGGCACCAACTGCCATATGATCGTCGCTTCGCTGCCCGACGAACTCAACATAAGCTACCCCGCCGCGGATGACGGCAGCAAGAGTTCCGCGCTGTTGCTCAGCGCTGCCAGCGACACCGCGTTGCGGCAGCTGGCAGCGGACTATGCCGCGGCGCTGAGGGAGAACGCGGATGCCAACAATCTGGCCTTCACGGCATTACGCGCGCGCCGTCTCGATCTTCCCTTCCGCCTGGCGGCGCCATTAAATCATGACACCGCCGCCGCGCTCAGCGCCTGGGCTGGCGCGAAATCGGATTCGCCGGTCTATAGCGGCCACGGCGCCAGCGGCAAACAGGTGTGGCTGTTTACCGGGCAGGGTTCGCACTGGCGCACTATGGGTCAGTCTCTGTACCTGCACTCAACGGCGTTTGCCGATACGCTGGAGCGCTGTTTTAGCGCCTGTCGCGACATGCTCACGCCTTCGCTACGGGAAGCGATGTTTAATCCCGATTCAGCGCAGCTTGACAATATGGCCTGGGCCCAGCCGGCGATTGTCGCGTTCGAAATCGCGATGGCGGCCCACTGGCGCGCTGAAGGACTGAAGGCCGACTTCGCCATGGGTCACTCCGTCGGCGAATTTGCCGCTGCCGTTGTCTGCGGACACTATACCATTGAGCAGGTCATGCCGCTGGTATGTCGGCGCGGCGCGCTGATGCAGCTGTGCGCAAGCGGCGCGATGGTGGCGGTATTTGCGCAAGAAGAGGCGTTGATGCCGTTGGCCCGTCAGTTCGAGCTGGATCTCGCCGCCAACAACGGCACCCAGCATACGGTCTTTTCCGGGCCGGAAGCCCGTATCGCGGAGTTTTGCGCCGCGCTTTCGCAACATGAGATCGACTATCGTCGCCTGCGCGTAACCGGCGCGGCGCACTCCGCTTTACTTGAACCAATACTCGATCGCTTCCAGGAGGCCTGCGCGGGTCTGCTCGCCGAGCCGGGGCAAATACCGCTGATTTCCACGCTTACCGCCGAAGTCATTGACGAGGCGACGCTCAACCAGGCGGATTACTGGCGCCGCCATATGCGCCAGCCGGTACGTTTTATTCAGAGTATTCAGGCGGCGCGCAAGCTCGGCGCCCGCGTTTTTGTTGAAATGGGGCCCGACGCCCAGCTGATTGCCTCCGGACAGCGCGAATACCGCGATGACGCTTACTGGATAGCCAGCGCCCGGCGTAACCAGGAGGCGAGCGCGGTCCTGAATCAGGCGCTTCTCCAGCTTTACGCGGCCGGCGTCACCATACCGTGGGCCGCTCTTCTCGCAGGCGATGGGCAACGTATCTCCGCGCCATGCTATCCGTTTGCGACCGAGCGTTACTGGAAAGAACCCGCCACCTCCGCCTGCGAGCCAGCCGATGCTGTGTTTGCCGCTGGACTCGAGGTAGCCAGCAGCGCCGCGACAGCGCTCGAACTCCCCCGTCTGGAGGCGCTTAAACAGTGCGCCACGCGACTGCACGCCATCTATGTCGATCGGCTGGTACAACGCTGTACGGGCGATGCGATAGATAACGGCGTGGACGCCATCACCATTATGCGCCATGGACGACTGATGCCCCGCTACCAGCAGCTGCTTCAGCGCCTGCTAAATAACTGCGTGGTCGACGGCGATTACCGCTGCGCTGAGGGACGCTACTACCGCGCCCGCCCCATTGAACATCAGCAGCGGGAAATCCTGCTGACGGAACTCGCCGATTATTGTGAAGGTTATCAGGCTATCCCCGATACCATCGCCCGTGCCGGCGATCGGTTATACGACATGATGAGCGGCGCGGAAGAGCCGGTGGCGATTATCTTCCCACAAGGCGCTTCCGACGGTGTAGAGGTGCTGTATCAGGAATTCAGCTTTGGCCGCTATTTCAACCAGATTGCCGCCGGGGTACTACGGGGTATCGTCCAGGCGCGTCAGCCCCATCAGCCGCTGCGCATTCTTGAAGTCGGCGGCGGAACCGGCGGCACCACCGCATGGCTGCTTCCGGAACTCAAAAACGTACCGGCGCTGGAGTACCACTTCACCGATATCTCCGCGCTGTTCACCCGCCGCGCGCAGCAGAAATTCGCCGACTATGACTTTGTCCATTACGACGAGCTGGATCTCGAACAAGAGGCGCAGTCTCAGGGCTTTGCGGCGCAGTCTTTCGATCTTATCGTCGCGGCTAACGTGATCCATGCCACGCGCCATATCGGTCGAACCCTTGATAATCTGCGTCCCTTGCTCAAGCCAGGCGGGCGCCTGCTGATGCGAGAAATCACCCAGCCAATGCGTCTGTTTGATTTCGTTTTCGGCCCGCTGGTCCTCCCGCTACAGGATATCGACGCCCGAGAAGGCGAGCTCTTCCTCACCCCCCATCAGTGGCAGCAGCAGTGCCGCCGCGCCGGATTCAGCAAAGTGGCGTGGCTACCGCAGGACGGCAGCCCGACCGCCGCTATGAGCGAACATATCATTCTCGCCACCCTGCCCGGCCAGGGGGCGTCCGCGTCATCAGAACCCGCGCTGGAACAGCCGTTGCCGGATAACCCTGATTATCTCGCCGACTGGTCCGATTGCGCAGGTCAGCCGGAACGGTTTACCGCCCGCTGGCAGGAGGCCTGGCGGCGGCTCTCCGCGCGGCACGGCGACGATTCCCCCATGAAACCGCCCCTCGTTACCGCCCCGCAATGGCTGAGGGAGGTGCGCTTAAGCTGGCGAAACGCAGCCTTTTCCCGCGGCGAGATGCGCGTGGAAGCCCGTCATCCAGACGGCAAGTGGCTGCCGCTGGCGCCCGACGCGCCTGTTCCTGCGCCGCAGACGTATTATCATTGGCGCTGGAGGTCCCTCAGTATTGACTGCAATAGCCGCCCGCTGGCATTCCGCTTCAGCGCCGGTACCCTTGCGCGCGAAGAGGCGCTGGCGCAATACGGCATTCTTCACGATCCGCAAGCTCCTTCTGTCCTGATGATTGTCGATGAGAGCGAGGAGACGCTGGCGTTAGCGACGCAGATGAAGGAGGCGCTCACCGCCAGCCCAGGCGGCTTGATTGTCGTCACCCGCCGCGCGTGGCGAATCAAGGAAAATGAGGCGCTATCAGCGGCCCATCACGCGTTGTGGGCTATGCTTCGCGTCGCGGCCAATGAACAGCCGGAACGGTTGATTGCCGCCATCGATCTGGCCGAAAACACGCCATGGGAAACGCTGCGTCAGGGATTGAGCGTTGTTTCATTGTCACAACGCTGGCTTGCCGCCCGGAATAACGGCTTCTGGCTCCCTTCGCTGGCGCCCAATGCGGGATACGCCGCCGAATTACCGGCGAAGGTGTTTGCCGGCGATAACCGCTGGCATCTGGTGACCGGGGCGTTTGGCGGACTGGGCCGCCTTGCCGTGAACTGGCTCAGAGAAAAAGGGGCGCGCCGCATCGCGCTACTGGCGCCGCGCGTGGATGCGTCATGGCCAGGCGACACAGCGGACGTGGAGATTCGCGTCTGCCGTTGTGATGTGGGTGATGCCGGAGAGCTGGCCCGTGTTCTTGATGAGCTGGCGACCAGCGGCGGCATTGCCGGCGCGATTCATACCGCTGGCGTATTGGCTGATGGGCCCTTGCAGGAACTCGATGACCACCAGCTGGCCGCCGTTTTCGCGGTCAAAGCGCAGGCGGCAAGCCAGCTGTTACAGACGCTGGGCAACCACCACGCCCGTTATCTGATTCTCTACTCGTCCGCTGCCGCCGCCCTCGGCGCGCCTGGCCAGAGCGCCCATGCGCTGGCCAGCGGTTATCTTGACGGACTCGCCCAGCAGTTCTCCTCCCTTGATACGCCGAAAGTGCTCTCCATCGCCTGGGGCGCATGGGGAGAAAGCGGCCGGGCGGCTACGACGGAGATGCTGACGACCCTTGCCGATCGCGGCATGGGCGCGTTAAGCGATGCCGAGGGGCGCTGGCACCTTGAACAAGCGGTGATGCGCGGCGCCGCCTGGCGACTGGCCATGCGCGTTTTCACCGACAAAATGCCCCCGCTGCAGCAGGCTCTGTTTAACGCCGCAGTAACAGAACACGCCGCGACTCCGGCCGCGCCTCCCGCTGATAAGCATGCTTTTCACGGTAGCATCAGCGATAAAGCGGCGGTGATGACATGGCTGAAAAACCGCATTGCGGTTCAGCTAAGACTGAACGATCCTGCTTCGCTGAACGCAGATCAGGATCTGTTACAGCTGGGAATGGACTCGCTGCTCTTTCTTGAACTCAGCAGCGATATTCAACATGACCTGGGTGTACGCATCAACGCGGAACGGGCGTGGCAGGATCTCTCGCCGCACGGGCTCACGCAGCTTATCTGCTCTCAGGCAGAGACGGCGCCTGCCGTATCGCCGCCGGAAGCGTTGCAGCACGATGCCGCTGAGCGTTACGCGCCCTTCCCGTTGACGCCGATTCAGCATGCCTACTGGTTGGGCAGAACCCATCTTATTGGCTATGGCGGCGTTGCCTGTCACGTGCTGTTTGAATGGGATAAACGCCACGATGAGTTCGATCTCGCCGTACTGGAGAAAGCATGGAACCAGCTCATTGCCCGCCACGATATGCTGCGGATGGTGGTGGATGCCGATGGACAACAGCGCGTTCTGGCGACAACCCCGACGTATCGTATCCCGCGCGACGATCTGCGCGCGCTTTCCCCGCAAGAGCAGCGCCAGGCGCTGGAAAAACGGCGCCATGAACTGAGCTATCGCGTTTTACCTGCCGACCAGTGGCCGCTCTTTGAGCTGGTGGTCAGCGAAATCGATGATTGCCGCTACCGCCTGCACATGAACCTCGATCTTCTGCAGTTCGATGTGCAGAGCTTCAAAGTCATGATGGACGATTTAGCCCAGGTCTGGCGCGGAGAAACGCTGCCACCGCTCGATATCACCTTCCGCGATTACGTGATGGCTGAACAGGCGCGCCGACAAACAACAGCATGGCACGATGCCTGGGATTACTGGCAGGAAAAACTACCGCAACTGCCTTCAGCGCCGGAACTGCCGGTGGCGGAGACTCCGCCGGAAACCCCGCACTTCACCACGTTTACTTCGACGCTTGATAAGCAAGAGTGGCAGGCGGTGAAACAACGCTGGCAGCAGCAGGGCCTCACCCCCTCCGCCGCGCTGCTCACGCTGTTTGCCGCCACCCTTGAGCGTTGGAGTCGTACCACGGCATTTACGCTGAACCTGACGTTCTTTAATCGCCAACCGATCCACCCGCAAATCAACCAGTTGATCGGGGATTTTACCTCCGTCACGCTGGTTGATTTTAACTTCTCAACGCCGCTAACGCTGCAGGAGCAGATGCAACGGACCCAGCAGCGTCTCTGGCAAAACATGGCGCACAGCGAAGTGAACGGCGTTGAGGCGATCCGCGAGCTGGGGCGCCAGCGCGGATCCCAGCGTCAACCGCTGATGCCGGTGGTGTTTACCAGCATGCTGGGGATGACGCTGGAAGGAATGGCTATCGACCGGGCAATGAGTCATCTGTTCGGTGAACCCTGCTATGTCTTTACGCAAACGCCGCAGGTCTGGCTGGATCATCAGGTGATGGAGAGCGATGGCGCGTTGACGTTTAGCTGGTATTGCATGGACAACGTGCTGGAACCGGGCGCGGCTGAAGCGATGTTTAATGACTACTGCGCCATCCTGCAGGCCGCCATTGCCAACCCTGAAGGCCTGAAGACCATTGACAGCGGCATTGCCGAACACATTCCCCGCCGCCGCTGGCCGCTGAACGCGCAGACGGACTACGATCTGCGGGATATTGAGCAAGCGGCGCAGGAATACCCCGGCATCCAACAGGCCAGAGCGGAACTTAGCGAAAATGGCGCGTTAACCCTGGATATTGTTGTGACCGAGGATCCACCGCCCTCAGCGCCGTTACATGATGAGCACGATCTCGCCTCACTGGCGCTGCCGTTGCCTGAACAGACGCAACTTGACGAGCTGGAAGCGACCTGGCGCTGGCTGGAGGCGCGTGCGCTGCAGGGGATCGCCGCCACGCTACATCGCCACCGTCTGTTCACCACCCCGGAGGTTGCCCACCCATTTGGCGAAATAGTACAGGCGCTGGGCGCGCAAGCGTCACACCGGCGCCTGCTACGCCAGTGGCTGCAGTGTCTGGCGGAAAGAGAATGGTTAGTGCGCGAGGGGGATAGCTGGCGCTGCCGCATTCCGCTCAGCGACATTCCCGAGCCTCACGAAGCGTGCCCGCAGACCCACTGGAGCCAGGCGCTGGCGCAGTATCTGGACGCCTGCATCGCCCGGCACGACGACCTCTTCTCCGGGCAGTGTTCGCCGCTGGAACTGCTGTTCAACGAGTCGTTGCGCGTAACCGACGCGCTGTATCGCGAAAACCCCGCCAGCGCTTGTCTGAATCGCTATACCGCGCAGATTGCCGCTCTTTGCGGCGCAGAACGGATCCTCGAGGTGGGCGCCGGAACCGCGGCCACCGCGGAACCGGTGCTGAAGGCCACGCGAAACACGCGGCTGTCATACCACTTCACGGATGTCTCCGCGCAGTTCCTCAACGACGCCCAAACCCGTTTCCATGATGAATCGCGTGTGTCTTACGCCTTATTCGATATCAACCAGCCGCTGGATTTTACCGCCCACCCGGAGGCGGGTTACGACCTGATTATTGCCGTCAACGTGCTTCACGACGCCAGCCATGTCGTACAGTCGTTGCGCCGATTAAAGCGGTTGCTGAAAGCCGGGGGACGCTTGCTGATCGTTGAAGCGACGGAACGAAACAGCGTATTCCAGCTGGCGAGCGTCGGCTTTATCGAAGGGTTAAGCGGATACCGCGATTTCCGCCGCCGGGATGAAAAACCTATGCTCACCCGTTCGGCGTGGCAGGAAGTGCTTGTGCAGGCCGGTTTTGCCAACGAGCTGGCCTGGCCGGCGCAGGAATCATCGCCGCTGCGCCAGCATCTGTTGGTCGCACGTTCGCCTGGGGTGAATCGCCCGGCTAAAGCAGCCGTGAGCCGCTATCTGCAGCAGCGTTTTGGCGCCACCCTGCCCGCGTTGCAGATCCGGCAGCGAGAAACGTTATTTACTCCGCTATCGGCCCCGCCTGACGCGCAGATTGCGCCAGCTGAATCGACACCGATCGCCGGAGGCGATCCGGCGCTGGAAAAACAGGTCGCTGAACTCTGGCAAACGCTGCTGTCTCGCCCCGTGGCCAGACATCACGACTTTTTCGCGCTGGGCGGCGACAGCCTGATGGCGACAAGGATGGTCGCGCAGTTGAACCGCAGAGGGATTGCCAGCGCCAGCCTTCAGGATCTGTTCACCCATTCAACGCTCAGCGACTTCTGCGCCCATCTGCAGGCCTGTTCGTCGGGAGAGGAGAATCCTGTGCCCATTTGCCAGGGCGGTGGCGACGAAACGTTGTTTGTTTTCCATGCTTCAGACGGCGATATCAGCGCCTGGCTGCCGCTCGCCAGCGCGCTGAATATGCCCGTTTTCGGCCTGCAGGCAAAATCGCCGCAGCGTTTTGCCACGCTTGATCGAATGATCGATGAGTATGTTGCGAGTATCCGCCGCCAGCAGCCGCACGGCCCTTATGCGCTGGCGGGTTGGTCGTATGGCGCTTTTCTTGCGGCGGGCGCCGCGCAGCGCCTGGATGCTAAAGGCGAGCAGGTACGGCTCGCGTTAATCGATCCCGTGTGTCGACAGGATTTTCGTTGCGCAAACCGGACGGCATTGCTGCGGCTGTTAGCCGAAGGCGATACGCCGCTGGCGCTGCCGGAACATTTCGATCGGCTGACGCCCGACCGCCAGCTTGCCGATTTTATCGACCTTGCCAGAACGGCCGGAATGATGGCGCAAAACCTGACGCTACAGGCGGCGGAAGCGTGGATCGACAACATCGCGCATCTGCTGCGCTTACTGACCGAGCATACGCTGGACGAAACCGTTCCGCTCCCCTGTCTCATCGTGCATGCCGCGATGAGACCCGCGCGCTGGACGCCAGCGGAAACCGAGTGGCAAACCTGGATAGACCGCGCCGACAGCCATGCGATTAAAGCCAGCCATTGGCAAATCATGCTGGAGCCCCCCCACGTTCAGACCTGTGCGCAGCATATCAAGCGCTGGCTCGGCGCAACCTCAACGCAACCGGAGAACACGTTATGATGTCGTCCGCCGCCCCTAAGCTACGCGTACTGATTGTGGGCGCTAAATTTGGCGAAATGTACCTCAACGCCTTTATGCAGTCCCAGGAGGGGCTGGAACTGGTTGGTCTTCTGTCACAGGGAAGCGCGCGATCGAGAGAACTGGCCTATGCGTTTGGAATCCCGCTGTATACCTCGCCGGAACAGATCGCCGAGATGCCGGATATTGCCTGTATCGTCGTGCGCTCAACCGTCGCCGGCGGGAGCGGAACCCAGCTTGCCCGGCACTTTTTGACCCGCGGCGTGCACGTGATTCAGGAGCATCCCCTCCATCCGGATGACGTCCGTTCTTTACAAGCGCTGGCGCAGGAACGGGGCCGCTGCTATTGGGTCAACACGTTTTATCCGCACGCGCGTGCGGGTCGCGTCTGGCTCGGGGATGCGCAGCGCTTACGTCGCAGCCTGGGTCAGGCGCCGTCGGTTGTCCACGCCACCACCAGCCGACAGTTGCTCTACTCCACGCTGGATTTGTTGTTGCTGGCGCTAGAGGTTGATGCCGCCAGCGTGGCTTGTGAAGTGGTCGGTAGCTTTAGCGACTTTCATTGTCTGAGACTTTTCTGGCCGGCGGGAGAAGCCTGTCTGCTGCTTCAGCGCTATCTCGATCCTGACGATCCTGATATGCACAGCCTGATTATGCACCGTTTGCTGCTGGGCTGGCCGGAAGGTCATCTTTCGCTGGAGGCAAGCTACGGCCCCGTGGTCTGGTCATCCAGCCTGTTTGTCGCAGAACATCAGGCGAATGTTCGTAGTCTCTACCGCAGGCCGGAGATCCTGCGCGACCCGCCGGGTCAGACGCGCAGCGCGGCTCCCCTGAGCTGGCGTGATTGCTGTGAAACCGCCGGACCGGAGGGGGTCGGCAGGTTGCTACAACAGCTGCGCAGCTATCTGGCGGGCGGAAATCTGCCGGCGGCCTGCCACTCCGCTCATCAGCTCGCGTTATCACATTTATGGCAGCAGATTTTACGTAAGACCGGCCATGCGGAGATCCGACATCTGACGCCGCCGCGTCACGACCGGTTACCGGCTTTCTACCGCCACGATGAGGAGTCCCTGTGATGCAATCTGCGATGTGTATTCCGTTATGGCCCGCCCGCAACGCCAGTACGGCGCATCTGGTGATGTGCCCCTTCGCGGGCGGCAGCAGTAGCGCGTTTCGCCGCTGGCGAGACCACCCCATGGCGGAGATCGCGCTTTCCCTGGTGACCTGGCCGGGACGCGATCGCCTGCGCCATCTGGCGCCGCTCAGCAGCATTACGCAACTGGCGTCGCTGCTGGCGGACGAACTGGAAGAGAGCGTATTGCCTGACGCCCCGCTTTTACTTGCCGGGCACAGCATGGGCGCGCAGGTGGCGTTTGAAACCTGCCGGCTTCTGGAACAACGGGGTCTTCCCCCACAAGGGCTGATTATTTCCGGCTGCCATGCCCCTCATCTGCATTCCCGGCGCAGGCTCAGCGACCGCGAGGATGCCGACTTTATCGCTGAACTGATCGATATCGGCGGATGTTCGCCTGAACTACAGGAAAACAAGGAGCTACTGTCGCTATTTCTTCCTCTTCTGCGCGCTGATTTTTACGCTACTGAGCACTATCACTACGACTCGCTCGACGATTTCCCGCCGCTGCGCACGCCTGCGCTGCTGGTATGCGGCAGCCGCGATCGTGAAGCCTCCTGGCCGGAGATGGAGGCCTGGCGTCCGTGGCTGAACCACATCGCAGGCGAGGTGGTGATTGACGGCGACCATTTTTATCTGCTGCAACAATCCAGGGTCTTTTTTACGCAGATTATTCACCATTTTCCCCACGTATTTTCTGCGACGGCCGCTTTGCAAAATCGGTCCTGCACTTCAGAAAGGTGACGCATGCACTCTTCCTTTGATTCTCTGATAAAACAGTATCCCTTCCCCATTGCTGAACAGCTGCGCCACTGGGCGGCTCGCTATCCCTCGCGAATTGCTGTCGTTGATGCCAAAGACTCGCTGACCTACAGCGCGCTCGATCTTCAGGTCGATGAGCTTGCTGCGGGGTTATCATCGCTGGGTTTACATCCAGGAGAACATGTGCTTATCCAGCTCCCCAACGGCAACGCATTTGTGATCCTGCTGTTCGCGCTGTTAAGACTGGGCGTTATCCCTGTTCTGGCGATGCCCTCGCAGCGGGCGCTGGATATCGACGCGCTGATGGCGCTGGCGCAACCGGCCGCTTATGTGATTCACGGAGAAAGCCACGCGGACCTGGCCCGCCAGATGGCGCGCAAACACGCCTGCCTGCGGCAAGTTCTGGTCGCAAGTGAGACCGAAGGCGACGATTTTACGCCGCTCTTCTCGCTGCGCGGCGAACGGCAGACGTGGCCGCAGCCCGATGCTGGCGCCACCGCGCTGCTGCTGCTCTCAGGCGGCACCACCGGGACGCCAAAGCTTATCCCGCGACGGCACGCTGACTATAGCTATAACTTCAGCGCCTCTGCCGAACTGTGCGGCCTTAATCCACAGAGCGTGTATCTCGCCGTCCTCCCCGTGGCGCATAACTTTCCGCTGGCCTGTCCCGGTATTCTGGGAACCCTTGCCTGCGGCGGAAAGGTGGTATTAACCGACAGCGCCAGCTGCGATGAGGTGATGCCTTTAATCGCTGAACAAGGCGTGACACATGTCGCCCTGGTACCGGCGCTGGCGCAGCTCTGGGTGCAGGCCAGAGAGTGGGAAGACAGCGATCTCTCTTCGCTACGCGTCATTCAGGTGGGCGGCGCCCGGCTTGACCCAACGCTTGCTGAGCAGGTTATCTCGACGTTTGATTGTCCCCTGCAACAGGTATTCGGTATGGCGGAAGGCCTGCTCTGCTTTACCCGGTTGGACGATCCTCTGGCCACCGTTCTTCACAGCCAGGGGCGCCCTATGTCTCCCCTGGATGAAATTCGCGTCGTTGACGAAGAGGAAAACGACGTTGCGCCTGGCGAAACGGGACAGTTATTAACGCGCGGTCCTTATACTATTACGGGCTATTATCGCGCTCCCGAGCACAATGCGCGGGCCTTTACTGCTCAAGGATTTTACCGTACTGGCGACAATGTCAGGCTCGATGAGGCGGGAAATCTGCACGTTGAGGGGCGCATAAAAGAGCAGATCAACCGCGCCGGAGAGAAAATAGCCGCTGCGGAAGTGGAATCGGTACTGATGCGTCTGGAAGATGTAAAGGATTGCGCCGTGGTCGCCGCGCCGGATACGCTGCTTGGCGAGCGGATATGCGCGTTTATCATCGCGCAACGCACTCCCTCTGACTATCAACAGCTGCGTCAAAAGCTGGTCCAAATGGGGATCAGCGCGTGGAAGATTCCCGATCAAATTGAGTTTCTGACCCACTGGCCGCTCACCGCCGTCGGCAAGGTAGATAAAAAGCGCCTGACGGCGCTCGCCATTGAGCGTTATCGCCATTCAGCCCAATAAGCGCCCCGCTACCCGAAACAGGTGGAAATAAACCCGTTTCGGGTAGCAGCGCAATTAGAAATAGTTATCATTTTCAATTCACCATTATCGGTATTTTGGCGTCTCGCCGTTTTTCAGGGATTCATAACAATGAAAATGACACGGTTTTATCCTCTGGTTCTGGGGGGATTTTTACTCCCGGCCGCTGCTCATAGCCAAACCTCACAGCAAGACGAAAGCACGTTGGTGGTCACCGCCAGTAAACAGTCTTCCCGCTCGGCATCAGCCAATAATGTCTCTTCTACCGTTATCAGCGCGACGGAGTTAAGCGACGCGGGCGTTACCGCCAGTGACAAACTCCCCAGAGTGTTGCCAGGGCTGAATATTGAAAATAGCGGCAACATGCTTTTTTCAACGATCTCGCTACGCGGCATCTCTTCGGCCCAGGACTTTTATAACCCCGCCGTTACCCTGTATGTCGATGGCGTCCCGCAGCTTTCGACCAACACCATCCAGGCACTGACCGATGTGCAGAGCGTGGAGCTCCTGAGAGGACCGCAGGGAACCTTGTATGGCAAAAGCGCCCAGGGCGGGATCATTAACATCGTCACCCAGCAGCCGGACAGCACCCCGCGCGGCTATATTGAAGGTGGCGTCAGCAGTCGTGACAGTTATCGAAGCAAACTCAACCTGAGCGGCCCGATTCAGGATGGCCTGTTATACGGCAGCGTGACCCTTTTACGCCAGGTTGATGACGGCGAGATGATTAACCCCTCGACCGGTAGCGATGATTTAGGCGGTACCCGCGCCAGTATCGGGAATGTGAAACTGCGTCTGGCGCCGGACGACCAGCCCTGGGAAATGGGGTTTTCCGCCTCGCGCGAATGCACTCGCGCTACACAGGATGCCTACGTGGCATGGAATGATCTCAAAAGCCGTACGCTGTCTCTTAGCGAGGGTTCACCGGACCCGTACCTACGGCGCTGTACTGACAGCCAGACGCTAAGCGGTAAATACGCTACCGATGACTGGGTTTTCAATCTGATCGGCGCCTGGCAGCAGCAGAATTATTCCCGGACCTTCCCTTCCGGCTCGTTGATCGTCAATATGCCCCAGCGCTGGAACCAGGATGTGCAGGAGCTACGCGCCGCCACCCTCGGCGATACGCGTACCGTGGATATGGTATTTGGGTTGTACCGGCAGAACACCCGCGAAAAGCTAAACTCCGCCTACGATATGCCGACGATGCCCTATTTAAGCAGCACCGGCTATACCACCGCTGAAACCCTTGCCGCCTATAGCGATCTGACTTGGCATTTAACCGAGCGTTTTGACATCGGCGGCGGCGTGCGTTTCTCGCATGATAAAGCCAGCACACAGTATCACGGCAACATGCTGGGAAACCCATTTGGCGACCAGGGTAAAAGCAATGACGACCGGGTGCTCGGACAGCTCTCCGCAGGCTATCTGCTGACCGACGACTGGCGAGTATATACCCGCGTCGCCCAGGGATATAAACCTTCCGGATACAATATCGTGCCTACCGCAGGTCTTGATGCCAAACCGTTCAACGCGGAAAAATCCATCAACTATGAAATTGGCACCCGTTACGAAACCGCTGACGTCATGCTGCAAGCCGCCACCTTTTATACCCACACCAAAGATATGCAGCTCTACTCTGGCCCGGTCGGAATGCAGACCTTAAGCAATGCGGGGAGAGCCGACGCCACCGGCGTTGAGCTGGAAGCGAAATGGCGGTTTGCCCCTGGCTGGTCATGGGATATCAATGGCAACATGATCCGTTCCGAATTCACCAACGACAGCGAGCTGTACCACGGCAACCGGGTGCCGTTCGTACCGCGTTACGGCGCGGGAAGCAGCGTGAATGGCGTGATTGATACGCGCTATGGCGCACTGATGCCCCGGCTGGCGGTTAATCTGGTGGGGCCGCATTATTTCGATGGCGACAACCAGCTGCGGCAAGGCGCCTACGCCACCCTGGACAGCAGCATTGGCTGGCAGGCGACGGAACGGATGAATATTTCCGTCTATGTCGATAACCTGTTCGACCGTCGTTACCGTACCTATGGATATATGAACGGCAGCAGCGCCGTCGCGCAGGTTAATATGGGCCGCACTGTCGGTATCAATACGCGAATTGATTTCTTCTGATCCAACGATACAGGGATGCAATAATCGCATCCCTGCCATCACCGAATTTAACTCGTTGACGTCAGGAGAACGCCCGGGACAACCCCAGCCAGCAACAAAACCTATATTGTCACTGGCCGGCCTTGAAGATAATTCCATCGGCCTGCAGCCGAAGGAATTCAGCGCTTACTTCGCCGGAATAATCAGCACCTGGCCCGGATAGATTTTATCGGGATGCGTCAGCATCGGTTTGTTGGCTTCAAAAATACGTTGATACTCATTGGCGGAGCCATACATCGCTTTAGAGATGGCGCTCAGGGTGTCGCCGGATTTGACCGTGTAATAACGACTTTCTGCCCCGCTTTGCGTCACCTTCACGCTGTCATTAACCTGACCAACGCCGGTGACGTTACCTACCGCCACCAGAATTTTTTCCTTATCTTCTTGCGAACCGACATCGCCGGTAACCGTCGCGGTGCCGTCGTCCGCAACATCGATATTGACCTTTTCGGCGCCGGGAAGATTAAGACCATCAATATGTTTTTTCAGCTTGTCGGCCTTATCTTCCTTGCTGCCGCCGGAGACGGCGTCCCATATTTTCTCGCCCGCTTCTTTGACAAAATTTAATAATCCCATCGTTCCATACCTCCATGACTGTTTCATGATCGCATTTTCATCAACAGCCGCTAAGTCAATTCCAGGATATACGTTTTGATACCCCGCCAACGCGGCGGCCGCCTGAAGCAGCACAACCTGCCATCAAAGTATAATCAATAAGCGTCAAAGTGCAGGATATTTGCCCGGCAATGGCAGGAAAGTCTGTATTCTGGCCGGGCGACATGACATGAAATCAGCAGTTGACCTTCATCGTATAAGGCGTGTAGTTTTAAGCGGTTCCGTCCGTTTCTGGTTATTGATCTTCAATGAATAATAAGGTCAGAAAATGATTCATCTAGCCTATTCAACAACGACACGCACCACCACCACCACCGCAACCTGCGGCGGCGTGTGCGTATCTGTGGCTGGAACCTGACAGAACAGAACCTCACTCCCCGTTAAAGCGGACGGGGACAAACAGCTCTCCGTTCATCACATACTGAATGGAGACACGCCCCATGATTTCATCTGAACATGCGCTAGTGATTATTGATATGCAGGAGGGGCTTTTCCGCGGTCCGGCGTCTCCTCATTCCGCTGATGCCGTTCTGACAAATATTCTTCTGCTCATCGCTAAAGCCAGGCAGTCACAGGTACCGATCTTTTTTATTCGCCACGTCGGACCCGACGGCTCCCCCTTCTCTGCGAGCAGCCCGTTAACCAGGCTGATAGCCGAGCTGGATGTGGACGTTGAACGGGATATCGTCTTAACCAAAACGTATCCCAGCGGCTTTCGCGACACCGAATTACAGCGCCAGCTTACGCAGAGAGGCGTAAAGCAGCTGGTGATTGCCGGGATGAAAACAGAGTTTTGCGTCGATACCACCTGCCGGGCAGCGCCGGAGCTGGGATTCACGGCCGTGCTGATTTCCGATGCGCATACCACAATCGATAATCCTCATTTATCCGCCAAGGACATCATTGGCCATCACAACCGAACGCTGGCGGGCCCGTTTGTCGCGCTTTCAACCGCAGCCGACTGGCGCTTTTGACGAAAACCAGGCGAACAGCGGCTTTGCGTTATGTCGGGACGAGAAGCCGCAGGCCGGGATAACGCTGTAGCCACCGTTTTTCCGCGACGCGCTGGCTGAAAATAGCCAGCTTATGCTGCGCAAATACCGGCGTTGGCCGCAGACGGAGCTCAAAGAGATCGTCCAGCCCGTAGGGCGCGATAACCTCAACATGATCTGTTGCTCCCAATCTTACCGCGATAGCCGTCGCGGTTTCAGGCCAGTACAGCAGCGCATTCTCCGTTGAACGATAAGGTTGATGTCCGTTGCGTTGATGCATTCTGGCCTGATTTTTCACCGACCAGTTAAAAACGGAGTTTTGCTGGCTAAGCCTCTCTTCCAGCGCGCTATCACAGGCGGAAGTCGCGCTTTTCGCGTCGAACCAGACAACATCCACATCACCCGAAACTGGCCTTTGCCCGTAGCCGTGCAGATGATCCCAGACCGCATCTCTGACAAAGCCGGCGCCAATCCAGCCATCGTTGAGTTCCAGCGCCTGCACGGCGTACAGCGCGTTCATTCTCATCGGGTCGTTTAACAACACGCTTTGCAAGAGGTTCTGATATTTCATGGTTTCCCTGTAAACGGCGATCGATCCGCTCAGTGTATCAGCGTTCAGGAGGCGCCGCTTCAGGCGCCCCCTGTTATTCACCTCGCGGCTACGCTTCGTACGCGGCGTGATGGAAATCAATTTCCCACTGCAGCACATCGCCGTAAAGCGCCGACAGCGCCTGCTTTTCGCTTTCACTCAGCGTCATGGCGCAGCGATCGAGTTCGTTCTTCAGCCAGAGCGCCTGCTGATAAAATTCGTCCTCGGCGTGCATCTCCACCCAGCGCCGGACGTCCGCGTCGCTCTGGCGATGCTCGCTTACCCCCCGGCACCAGACGTAGTACATCCATTCCGCACCGAACATCATCGTCACGATCTGCTCGTAGCTGCCCTCCCGGGCGGTTCGCAGCATGCCGTCGCGAAAGCGCCGCACGCCGGGCAGATCGTCCGGGTACGCAGCGGGATCGACCCGCCGCTCTGACAACACCTGTTCAAACCACGCGATCTGGGTGTCAACCAGAGCATTCAGCACGCCAATCAGCCAGCGCTGCTGATGAATACCCGGCGCTTTGCTGACCCCGAGGGCAAAAATCGCGATTGCCGTCGCGACAAAGTTGCCCTCAAATACCAGATAGCGGTTAAAGACGGCTGTCGGCAGACGATCCTCTTCGATATCAGTCACAAAACGGTGCCGCTGCATCGCCAGCCACGCCGGTTGATGCTCGCGCAGCAGGCGTTCGCTAAACGCTTCCATTATGCCTCCTCCAGCGCGGCCTGCGCGACTGACATAAAATGCTTCACCCGAGCCAGCTCAACATCGTTCCACCACACGCCATCGACCTTCATAGTACTGGCCACGATAACCCCCTGAGTCCGTCCGAGGATCTGGCGCACGTTGGCCGGCGTCACCCCCGAGCCCACCAGCAGCGGTAGCTCCGTCGCCGCGCGGATCTCGTCAATTTCCGCCATCGTGGCGCTATCGCCCGTACGCTGGCCGGTGGCGATCACCGCGTCAGCCTCGAAGAAATCGACGTCGCGCGTCAGCTCCTGAATCGAACGATCGGCAACGATGGCATGGCTACCGTGCTTGACGTGGCTATCGGCAAAAACGCGAATATGCTCAGCGCGCAGCATACTGCGGTAGCGCAGCGCCTTAGCGGCCGCCCCTTCAATAAATCCTTCGTTGGCGATATAGGCGTTGGCCCACTGGTTTACGCGGACGAAATCGGCTCCGCCCGCCAGGGCGATAGCCATCGCCGGGATCGCCGCGTTCGCCAGGACGTTAATGCCCAGCGGCACAGCAAAACGCTCGCGCACTTTCTCGGTAATCACCGCCATTAGCGCGGAAGTTTCGTGACCGATATCCTCAGGTTTGGAAAAAGGAATATCCCCGTGGTTTTCAATAATCAGTCCGTGAACGCCGCCTGAAATATAATTTTCAGCATCGCGAAGCGCGCGCTCAATAATATCAGAGACTGATTTCCCTCGATATTTAGGTGCACCAGGAAAAGGATCGCAATGAATAACCCCAATAACCGCTTTGCTGCGTGAAAAAATAGCTTGTATTGCATTCGTTTTTTCTGCTGAGATAGCAACCATCTTATCCATCCTGTTAAGGGAACACTATGCGTGTTTACGTTACCGGTAATATTACCGTAGATGAAACCTGGTCCATTCCGGATATACCGAAAAAAGGCGCTTCAATTCACGGCGTTAAAGTTTCGCAGGATATCGGCGGTAAAGGCGCGAACCAGGCGATTATATTAGCCCGCTGCGGAATAGAAACGCGCCTAATTGCCGCCACGGGAAATGACAGCAACGGCGTGTGGATCCGTCAGCAGATAAAAAATGAACCACTGACCTTACTACCCGACGGTCATTTCAATCAACATAGCGATACCTCGATTATTTTAAATAGCGCTGACGGCGACAATGCCATTATTACCACTACCGCCGCCGCGGATACATTCCGCCTGGATGACATTATTCCGCATATCGCGGATGCCGTCGCCGGCGATATTCTGCTACAGCAGGGCAATTTCTCCCTGGACAAAACGCGGGCGCTGTTCCAGTACGCCAAAAGCCGCAGTATGACGACGGTATTCAACCCCTCGCCCGTCAATCCTGACTTTTGCCATCTGTGGCCGCTCATCGACATCGCGGTGGTCAATGAATCTGAGGCCGAGCTGCTCCAGCCATACGGGGTGAAAAGCTTAGTCATTACCCAGGGCGCCGCCGGCGCCTGGCTGCTCCAGGAGGGCCAGCGCCGGTTTTGTCCCGCCGTGCCCGCCGAGGCGCTTGATACTACCGGGGCGGGCGACACGTTCCTCGCCGTGATGCTGGCCTCCGCCCTGCTGCGCGACGTCGCGCCGGATGCGCTAGCGCTGGCGCACGCCAGCCGGGCTGCCGCCATTACCGTTAGCCGCCGGGGGACGCTCAGCGCGTTTCCCGGCAGCCATGAGCTTGCCGCCCTGTTAACCACGGGCGGCGCGCGCTGACCTACTTAAACAGCGAACGGTAGGAATCGACGTTCGCTTTGGTCACCACCGTCGCCGGAACCAGAATGGTTTTCGGCACGGTTTTACCCGAAGTGATGCTGTTCAGCGCCTTCAGGGCTTCGGCGCCCATCTTTTCCGGGTCCTGCTGCAGTACGGCGGTCACGTAGCCGCCGTCAATACCGGAAATCGCCTTCGCCGTCAGATCCCAGCCAAAGACTTTAATGTCCTTCTGGCGCCCCTGGTTCTCCACGGCGGCGATCGCGCCGAGCAGCGCGGGTTCGCCGGTGGCATATATCGCCGTCAGGTCCGGGTTACCGGTGATCAGGTTTTCCGCCGCGGTCATTGCTTTGTCCTGCACGTTCTGCCCGTCGACAACGTTAGCGATGGTGATCTTCGGATTGCTTTTCAGCGTCTCTTCGAACCCTTTCTGCCGCTGGTTCTGAATAGCCGAGTTCAGCGCGCCGACGATCCCCAGCCGCGCCTGGCCACCCATCTCTTTTTGCACGTAGTCCACGAAGTATTGACCAATAATTCTGCCGCCTTCAATATTATCAACGCCGACCTGGGCCGCCTGTGGTCCAGCCGGTAATACGGCGTCAATCGCAATCACCGGAATGTTAGCGGCGGCGGCTTCTTTTACCGCGGGCATAATTCCGTTAACATCGATAGCGGCAACCAGAATGCCTTTAACGCCTTGCTGAATATAGTTTTCAATGGCGTCATTTTGCGCCACGGGATTATCGTTAGAGTTAAATATCACTAAATCTTTGTCGCTGGCTTTTGCCGCATCCTGCGCGCCTTTATTCATCAGATTAAAGAACAGCGCCTGCTGATTGATTTGGACCAGGGCATAAGTCGGAGCGGCCGCGCCGGCGGTCGAAATAAAACTCATTGTTGCCAGCATCGTCGTGGCGACAGCAAGTAAACGCAGTTTTCCGGTGTTAAATAACATCATCAGTATCCTCGTCGGGAATAGGTGATAGCCAGCAGAGTTCCGCGCCGCATGCGAACGCAGAAGGATTATTTTTTGGCGGGCAAATATCGTCTATGTGGCCAGAACCATCATCGATCGTTCGGCGAATACCTGTTTAACTTCATTCCGGCAACCGGTCCGTGTCGGCGCGCGACTGGAATGACTTAAACGGGTTTGGGAATGACTTCCCGGATGATGCGGTAAACTGCCTATACAATTCTCCGCAGATTAAAATTTGTCAAGCGTTTATTTGAGGCGATTGTGGGCGGAGAAATTGCTGTATCCAGCGCGCTTAACTATGTTACAGATAGCCGATTCTGGCAGAAATGGCGCAGGAAATGAGTATAAAACGCGTATTGTTATCCGATGTCGCAAAGCTGGCGGGACTGTCGAAAGCCACCCTGTCGCGCTATATGAACAACAGTATTGTGCTGCCGCAGGACACCATCGACCGTATCGAAACGGCGATTCGTGAACTGGACTATCGCGGTAATAGCCTGGCGCGCCGTCTTAGCAAAGGCGGCAGCGAGACGCTCGGCCTGGTGCTGCCCGATATCACCAACCCCTTCTTTGCCGAGCTGGCCGACGCCGCCGAAGAGGCCGCTTCCGCCAGCGGTTATAGCCTGGTGCTGTGCATCACCCGCAATAATCCGGAAAAGGAGTGCCAGTTCATCCGCTGGCTGGATACCTGCCAGGTCGATGGCCTGCTGTTCACCACTAACCGCCCTGATAACGGCCTGCTGCGCAAAGAGGTCCAGCGTCACGAACGCATTGTCCTGCTGGATGAAGATATACCCGGCAGTACGGTGCCAAAGGTGTTTGCCGATAACGTTCAGGGCGGGCGGATCGCCACCGAAAAGCTGATCGCCGCCGGACACCGCCATATCGCCTTCGTCGGCGGTCCCGACAAGCTGATGAGCGTCCGCGAGCGCTATCAGGGCTTCTGCACCGCGATGGAGCAGGCCGGTCTGAGCTGGCCGCCCGAATGGGTGATGTACGGCGACTACCAGCGCGAGTTCGGCCAGCAGGCGCTGCGTTACCTGTTTAGCCAGCCGCTTCGCCCGACCGCCGTCTTCGCCGCCAGCGACTACCTGGTGCTGGGTCTGCTTGACGGGCTGCGCGCCAGCGGGCTTCAGGCGCCGGAGGCGCTGTCGCTGGTCGGCTTCGATGACGCCAACTATGCCGATTTCACCCAGCCGCGTATCTCAACTATCCGCCAGCCCGCCCGCGAACTGGGCCGCACCGCGGTGAATATCATGATGCGCCTGCTGAACAACGACCAGGATATCCCGGCAGAAACCCGCCTGCCGGTAGAATGGATCGGTCGCGACTCAATCAAGATTTGTTAAGCGCGTCCCAAAATGGCGCAAAAGCGCCCAGTTTTGGCGCAAAAAACGATCGATTTACAATCTGTTCACTATAATCAGTAAACCGGTTTACCGGAATGTAATGAATAAACTCTATTGATTACATATGGTTAAGTTACAGGGCTGCTGTGTTGTTCCTGCCCTGGCACGGATGCTGCAATGTTCTTACTGGCGAACAAATATCTTACGTAGCGTTTGTCCTGACTGTGTTGGCGAGTGCTCCACTCCGCAGGTAAACCGGTTTACTAACATGTAAACCGTGTCGGAGGGGGCATTTTCCGCAGAATGGCGAACATTTTCCCGGCAACAGCGATGGGAGTTATCAGATGCAGCAGCCACACACTACCCCGCCAAGGGTGGAGATGATCAACATCACCAAGACCTACGGGTCGATACGTTCATTGCGCGGAGTCAATCTCGAGCTGGCTCCGGGCGAGGTGCTGGGCTTGGTGGGCGATAACGGCGCGGGGAAATCCACCCTGACCAAAGTACTCTCGGGGGCGGTGATCCCCTCCGGCGGCACGATTCGCATCGACGGCGAACAGCAGCAGTTCGCTAATCCGGCCGATTCGCGCCGCTGCCATATCGAGATGGTCTACCAGGATCTGTCGCTGTGCGACACGGTCGACGTCGCGGGCAATCTGTTTATGGGCCGCGAGCCGATGAAATCGGTCCTCGGTATCCCCTTTCTCGACGAGGCCAAAATGCACGCCGACGCCCGGGAGATGCTTAAAGGACTCGGGATCTCCATTCCGGATACCCGCCTGCTGGTGCGAAATCTCTCCGGCGGCCAGCGTCAGGCCATTGCCATCGCCCGCGCGGCGGCCTTTGACCCGAAAGTGCTGATTATGGATGAACCCACCGCCGCGCTGGCCGTCGCGGAAGTTGAGGCGGTGCTGGAGCTGATTCGCCGCGTTTCCGCTCGCGGCGTGAGCGTGATTCTGATTACCCACCGCCTGCAGGACCTGTTTCTGGTCTGCGACCGGATCATGGTGATGTATGAAGGTACTAACGTCGCCGACAGACGGGTGGCCGACACCAGCCTGAGCGATATCGTTAACCTGATTGTGGGCGAAAAATTCACCGCCCGCTCTGCGGCCGCACATTGAGGTAACAGGATGAGTATCATGAACTTAAGCAGCTCCCGCATGATCCAGCATTCGCTGCCGCGCCGCCTGCTGCATAACCACTCCGGCGTGGTCAGCATCGCGCTCTTTTTCGTCTTCTGCTGCGTGGTGTTCTCGCTGATCACCAGCAACTTTCTCACCGGCACCAACTGGCTCAACATTATCCGTCAAAGCGCCCCGCTGCTGATCGTCGCGACGGCAATGACCCTGGTCATTACCACCGGCGGCATCGACCTGTCGGTGGGTTCCACCCTCGCGCTGGTCGGCGCGCTTTCCGCTATCGCCCTGAACAACTGGGGACTGCCGTGGCCGGTGGTTTTGCTCGGCGGCCTGTTGCTCGGCGGCATCGTTGGCGCCATCAACGGCTTCTTTATCGCCTATGAGGGCATACCGGCGTTTATCGTCACCCTCGCCACCCTGGCTGTGGTTCGCGGCATCGCGCTGCTGGTCACCCAGGGCTACTCGATCCCGGTTCCGGCTGACAGCCTGTTTACCTTTATTGGCCGCGCGTGGGTTGTGGGAATCCCTATGCCTGCGTTGATCGGCATTATGATTCTGCTTATCGGGCACATCGTTCTCAACCATATGCGTTTTGGCCGCTACGTGACGGCTATCGGCGCCAACGCCGAAGGCGCGCGACGCAGCGGGATTAACACCAAAGCGGTGACCATGAAGGTCTATATCATCAGCGGCATGGCCGCCGCGCTGGCGGGGATGATTATCACCGCGCGCCTCGGCAGCGGCTCCTCCAACCAGGGCGAAGGTTTTGAACTGCAGGTCATCGCCGCCGTGGTGCTCGGCAGTACCAGCCTGTTTGGCGGCTTCGGCACCATTATCGGCACGCTGCTGGGCGCGCTGTCGATTGCGGTGATTCAGAACGGGCTGATCCTGTCGCATATTTCGCCGTTCTACACCCAGATCGCCACCGGCACTATTATCCTGCTGGCTATCTGGCTGAACACCCGCATTCTCAACCCCGCGCGCTCCGCGGCAAAAGGATAGCAGATGAAAGGATCAATTTTTCGCCATCCCGACCCGCTGCCGGTCGGCGTCAGCAGCGGTTACGTGATGACGGTGCTCGGCCCGCTGCCGATAAGTGAAATGGGCGTGACGCTGATGCATGAGCATATTCTGCTGGATGCCTCCGGCAAATGGGTGCCGCCCTGCTGCTGTAGCGATCGCCATCTTGCCGAAATGCCGGTGAAAATGGAAAACCTCGGCGAACTGTCGCTGAACCCGCTGATGAGCCGCGATAACTGTCAGCTGTTTGACGTCGACGTCGCGATTGAAGAGCTGACGAAATATCGCGCCCTTGGCGGGGAAACGGTAGTCGATCCGACCAATATCGGCATTGGCCGCGATCCCAAAGCGCTGGCGCGTATCGCCCGTCTGACCGGCCTGAACATTATTATGGGCACCGGCCTCTATCTGGAACCCTCGCACCCCGAGTGGGTTAGAACCAGCAGCGTTGAACGGCTGACCGAGCGGCTAATCTACGATCTTGGCGGCGGGGAAGAGAAACCGGAGGTGCTCGCCGGGCTCATCGGCGAAATCGGTATCTCAAGCCGCTTTACCCCGGATGAGGAGAAATCCCTGCGCGCTGCGGGCCGGGCCAGCGCCGCGACCGGCGTGCCGATCGAGGTCCACCTGCCCGGCTGGGAACGGCTGGGTCACCGCGTACTGGACATTCTCGAGCAGGAAGGCGCCGATCTGCGCCATACGGTGCTGTGCCATATGAATCCCAGCTTTGCCGATAAGCGCTACCAGCGGGAGCTGGCGCAGCGCGGGGCGTTTCTCGAATACGACATGATCGGCATGAGCTATTACTACGCCGACGAGTCGGCGCAGTCGCCCTCCGACGAGGAGAACGCCCGCGCAATTCGCGAGCTAATTGACGACGGCTATATCCAGCAAATTTTGCTATCGCAGGACGTCTTCCTGAAAACCATGCTCACCCGCTACGGCGGCCACGGTTACGGCTACATACTCAAGCATTTTGTTCCCCGCCTGCGGCGCCACGGCGTCAGCGGCGAACAGCTTGAAACCTTGATGATTGGAAATCCCCAACGGGTCTTCGGCGGATAAAAGGAAAGTCATAATGCAGAAAAAAATCTTACTGGTCGGTGAATCCTGGACCAGCACGTCAACACACGTTAAAGGCTTCGATCAGTTCGCCACCGCCACCTGGCACACCGGCGCGACGGATTTTCTGGCGGCGCTCGCGGACAGTGCCTACGCCATTACCTACATGCCCGCCCACGCGGCGGCGACAGACTTTCCGCTGACGCTAGAAGCGCTGCAGCAGTGGGATGCGATTATTCTGTCGGATATCGGCGCCAATACGCTGCTGCTGCATCCGGACACCTGGCTGAAAAGCCGCCGAACCGCCAACCGTCTGACGCTTTTGCATGACTACGTGGCCGGCGGCGGGTCGCTGATGATGATCGGCGGCTATTACAGCTTCCAGGGAATCAACGGCGGCGCGCGTTATCGTAATACCGCGGTGGAGAAAGTGCTGCCGGTCCGCTGCCTGGCATGGGACGATCGCATTGAAACGCCGGAAGGTTGCTATGCCGAGGTGACGGAATCCCACGCCCTGTTTAACGATATTCCGGGCGAATGGCCGTGGCTGCTGGGTTATAACGAAGTCGAAATGCATCCGGAGGGCAAACTGCTGGCGACGGTCGCCGGTACCGGTCATCCGCTGCTGGCCGTTCGCGAATATCAACAGGGTCGCTCGCTGGTGTGGACCAGCGATATGTCGGCACACTGGCTGCCGGAAGAGTTTGCCAAATGGCCCGGCTATCGCCAGCTGTGGATTAACTGCCTTGACTGGCTGACGGAACATCGCTGATGACCAACACCCTTGAACTCGCCCGGCAGCTGCTGGGCTTTAACACCATCAACCCGCCGGGCAGCGAAGCGGACTGCATGCGGTACTTTGCCGACTGGCTTAACGCTAACGGTTTTGCAGTTTCGCTGTCGTCATTCGGCGAGGGTCGCAGCAATCTGATCGCCAGGCTCCCCGGGGCAACGCCTGGTAAACCGCTGGCCTTTACCGGGCATCTGGATACCGTGCCGCTGGGAAATGCCCGGTGGCGGTACGACCCTTTCGGCTCGCAGATGGAAGACGGGCGCCTTTATGGACGCGGGTCCAGCGATATGAAAGCGGCGATAGCGGCGTTTGCCGTCGCCTGCGTTCAGCAGCGGGAAACGATCCTCGCCGGGCGCGGCGCGGTATTGCTGATTACCGGCGGGGAAGAAACGGGCTGCGACGGCGCGCGGGCGTTGATCGCCTCCGCGCCGTTGCCGGAAGTGGGCGCGCTGATCGTCGGCGAGCCCACCGCCAATTATCCGGTTATCGGCCATAAAGGCGCGCTCTGGCTACGCTGCGAAACGCGGGGAAAAACCGCCCACGGCGCGATGCCGGAGCTGGGGATTAATGCTATCTATCTGGCGGCGGATGCGCTGGCTAAAATCCAACATTTTTCGCCGGGCGCGCCGCATCCGCTGATGAAGCAGCCCACGGTAAACGTCGGACGTATTGAAGGCGGGCTAAATATTAATTCCGTGCCGGACCGCACGCGTTTCGATGTCGATATCCGCAGCGCGCCTGATTTACAGCACGCCACCATCCGCCAGCGGTTGACCACGCTGCTTGGCGAGAGCGTCACGGTGTCGACGCTGGTCGATCTGCCCGCAGTACTCAGCGAACAGGATCACGCGTGGATAAAACAGGTTTATCAGCGCTGCCAGCCGCTGCACGATCGGCCGCTTGAGCCGCGGGTGGTGCCCTACTTTACCGACGCCTCGCTGCTGCTGCCGGCGTTGGGCAATCCGCCCTGTATCATTCTCGGCCCCGGCGAGCCGTCTATGGCTCATCAAACCGACGAGTACTGCCTGCTCAGCCGGCTGGAGGAGGCTGAACAGCTGTACGGGAACCTGATTCGCGACTGGATGGCGTAAATCGGCCGCGGCGAAGGCAAAAAACACGTGACAGCGTCACTTAATGCCGCTGCCGCGCGTTCAATCCGCCGCAGGAAAAATCAGCGATTAGCGTTTGAATAAAATCGCGGAATAACAGAGGATAACCGCCTCGCATCCGGAATAGCTCATCGCCAGCAAGGAGGCATTACCATGTTCGTGAAAATCAGCCCGCTGCTCATTTGCCCCCTCGCTTTACTCCTTTCCGCCTGCTCGGGTAGTGCTTCTGCGCCGGACAGCACCGAAGACGCTAAAATATCGGCAGAAGTGGATAAGATACTTCGCGATTATCAAACGGGTTCAGATACTTCACCGCAGGCCAATGCCTCACGCTATCTGACCCAGATCCAGAAGGCTATCTTCGCTAAGATAGACCAGCCGGCGTCCAGGCAAGGGCAAACATGCTCGGTGCGCTTAACGCTACAGCGTGACGGGACGGTGGAGAATCCAACGGTCGAGAACGGCGATCCGGCGCTATGCGCGGAGGTGATGTCCGCGCTGAAACAAGCCACAATCCCGCCTGCGCCAGACGAAAAAACCTATCAAACATTCAGTCATGTCGTTCTGGACTTCAGGCCCTGACAGATCTTTGTGGGATCCTTTCGCAGAGGCCATTCGGCCCCTGCTTCATTGTCAGAACTCAATGCGCCCGCCGAAATTATAGCGCCGCCCTTCCAGCATCGCCGTCTGCCGGTAGGCGGTGGTGTAAACCGGATTTACATCAAACAGATTGTAGATCCCGCTCATCAGGGTGACGCGCTTAGTCAGGTGGTAACGCGCGCCTAAATCCACCAGCGCGTAGGCGTCCGTTGCGCTGGACTTGCCGATATCCGGCGATCTGCTGCGCCAGCTGGCCCTGGTCCATAGTTCCAGATCGGAAGTGGTGTTCCACGTCAGCGAAACGTTGGCCATACTGCTGGGGAAATCGTTTAGCGCATAGCCTTTATACTCGCCGCTTTTCTGTTCGCTGTGGGTGTAGGTATAGTTGGCGTTCGCCTTCAGCGCTGCGGTCACCTGCCAGTCGCCGTTCAGCTCCACACCGTAGATCTGCGCATCACCGACGTTAATATATTGCGACACGCTATCGGCGGTATAGCCGTTGTATTGGCACTTCTGGGTAGCCGATGAGGTACAGATGGTATGGTCGCTGATTTTATCTTTAAATTTGGTGTAAAAAAGGGTGGCGTCGAGCGCCAGGGCATCCCGCTGCCAGTACACGCCCAGCTCGGTATTGATGCTTTGTTCCGGCTTGAGATCGTCGTTGCCAATACCGATTTCAGAATAAGGATAAGCCCCGTAGACGCTGGTAAAACCGGCATTATTCTGGCGTAAATCCGGTTTTTTATAGCCGGCGGACACGCCCCCTTTCAGCGCCCAGGTTTCGTCAATGGCCCAGTTACCGTACAGCTTAGGCGTAACGTGATAACCGAAATAGCTATCATGATCGAGGCGCGCCGAGGTCGTCAGGGTAAAGTCCGGGACGATCATCCACGCGTCTTCCGCGAATACCGCCCAGCCGTGGCGGGTAATTTTACTGACCGGGGTGACGCCGGGCGCCTGTTTGTCCGCGATACCGAAGGTGTCATTCAGTTCGTTGCGCGTAAAGTTGACGCCTAACGTCAGCTTGTGATCGGCCAGCGTAAAGGTGTTCGCGCTATTGGCCTCAAAATTATTCTGCTTAATAAACTGCGGGTCCATGCCGGGCACGCGATATTCCGTGCGGGCCTTTTCGTAGCTGATAAAGTTCTTCACCTCCAGCAGGTCATCACCGTACCACGCATGCTGTGACAGCGAGGCCGCATCGCGGTCAAAACCCCAGTACCACTCTTTGTCGTTATGGGTTTTCTCCTGATTGCCTTTGGTGGCGTTCAGATCCCAGAGCTGGGTATCGGTTGGCGACAGAGAAATCGTGGCATCCAGATTTCCGGACTGATGTTTAACAAAACGTTCTTTCGTGGGGCTGTCATCATCGCGACGATCAAGATAATCCGCGCCCACGCTGACCCCGAGTTTACCCGGCACTACCGGCCCCATAAAGAACGCGTTAGTCTGGTTGGTGTTGCCGTATTCGCTTTTCTCCTGCAGGAAGTAATTATCCTCCAGCACCCCCGTCCATGCGTCGAGGTTATACGCCTTTTTGGTGATGACGTTGACCACGCCGCCAATAGCGTCAGAGCCGTACAACGAGGACATCGGCCCGCGAATGACCTCAATCCGTTCAATAGCGGCCAGCGGCGGCATAAACGCCGCTTCCGTCCCAATATGATGCCCGTAGGGACGAGATTCGCGGGTAGATTGCTTGATGCCGTTCACCATATACGAGGTATAGGTCGAATCCATGCCGCGCATCTGAACATCGCCGGTCGCCAGGCTGCCGTGACCGTTGCCCACCAGCACGCCCGGCATCTCGCGCAACGCTTCGGATATGTTCTGGTTTGAGCGGGTATTCAGCGCCTTCTCATCGAGCACCGAGATCGTCGCCGGCGCCTCGCGTCGCTCCTGGCTGAACCCGCTGGCGGTGACGACCATCTGCTCTTCGTTTACCGAAGCGCCATCTGCGGCGAAGGCTGCCGCGGGTAGATTCAAGGCGAGCGCCATCGCCACGTCCAGGCGTGTTTTTATCGTCACAAAAAAATCCTTAGAATTTAGTTAGATCAATCTTGAGAACGTAGTCAGCCTGGTCGCTTTTTTCGTCCTGTTTGACGCTGGCATAGAGCGTTCCGCCATCCGCTGAAAGCACCAGGCTGTTGGGCATGGCCGCCGTTTTGATGGTGTGTTTGATATGGTTGGTTTTCGCGTCGATGACGCTTATCGAGCGATCGTTACGATGGGTCACATAGATTTCATCGCGCCCGGCGTGATAGAGCACGGCGATGGAGTTTGGCGAAGCGATACGATCGACCAGCTTGCCGGAGTCCAGCCGCACCACCAGCACATCGCGGGTATTGGTATCGGCGATATATCCGACTCCGGCGGCGCTGTTCAGGGCGATATTGAGGAAATAATGCTCCGATTCAGCCGGGTCGACCTTCACCCGGGAAAGCAGTTTCGACGTTTTGCCATCGAGGGTAACCAACTCCCCGTTGCCGGTCACCGCATAAACCTTCTCACCCGCGGTAGCAACGGCAAACCCCACCGGGTCGATGTTCTTCAACGTATCAATTAGCTGCTGCTTGCGGGTATCGACCACCCAAAGCAGGCCCTGGCCCTTGCGCCCGATCCCTGACACATACAGACGCTGGTTTAGCTTATCCAGCACCACTTCGCGGACGTGGGCCTGTTTCTCCGGATCTGAATCATCGCTGAGCTGAAGCGTTTTAATCACCCTATTGGTCTGCGTATCCAGCAGCGTCAGCGAACCATCCAGCGCATTGCCCAAATACAGGATATGGTTTTCTTCATCCAGAGAGAGCGCAAAGGCGCGGCGTTCGGTGGCGATTTTCTCATCAATCCGCAGAGAGTCGGCCGCAAGTCGAAACACGACGCCCGCCGTTTTATCTTTATCAAATGAGGGCGCGGAGGCGGCATACAGCGCCTTCTGACCGCGATCATAGGCCAGTTCATAAACGCCATGGCCAAGAGGCTGAGAGCGGAATTCCCGCTCGCTGAAATCTTTTGCCGACGCAGAAAGCGCATGCAGAGAAAACGAAATGACCAGCGCGCCGCGCACGGCTTTCTTCAGGGATGCGATAGACATGTAATTTTTCTTTACAGTATTTTACGGAATGCAAACAATAATGAAAATGAATATCGTTTGCAATTACATATTCCTCCCTCTTCCCTACCATTTATTGTGTTGTGATAGACGCCGCTGCGGTGTAGGTGCCGGCGGCCATACCGCCATGTTGAGAACCCATCACCGGGTAACCCGCTGTAATTTGCTGACTAACTCCGCCAGGCTCCCCGCCTGCATTTTCTCCATCACCCTCGCCCGATGAACCTCCACCGTGCGTACGGCAATACTCATCGCCTGCGCAATCTCCCGATTCATGAGCCCTTTCATCACCAGCAGCGCAAGTTCTCTCTCTTTGGGGGTAAGTTGCTGATAGCAATCGACGACTTTTTTCTGTGCAAAGCGCTCGCCGGAGACCGTGAGCCCATGTTCCAGCGCCGCCTGCAGCGGTTTTAGCGAAACCGGCTTTTGCAGAAAATCCACCGCACCGCGTTTCATCTCCTCTACCGCCATCGGCACGTCGCCATGCCCGGTCAGAAACACCACCGCCAGGGTACTACCGCGCTGACGCAGCGCCTCGTGAACCGCCTGGCCGTCCAGCACCGGCATCCGCATGTCCAGCAGCACAACACCGACCTGATACAGATCGGCCTGCGCAAGGAACCGTTCCCCCTCTTCCCAGCACACCGCCTCATAGCCCAGGCTCTCCAGTAAAAAAGCGCATGCCCGGGTCACTGCCGGATCGTCATCTAAGAGATGAATTATCGCCATTGTCGCTCCGCTCTTCTTGATGCGTGAATGCCAGTACCACTACCGCGCCGGGCCGTCCATCGGGCGCCGTTTGATTCCTTATGCCGATCTCTCCCCGGCCATAACGCACCAGCCGCTGACAGATAACCAGCCCCAGCCCCATTCCCTCTTGCCGGCTGCTCTTAAACGGCTGGAATGCCTGCGCTAGCTGCGCGTCATCGATACCGCCGGCGTTATCCTGCAGGACGATCCTCACGCTTCCGGCATCGCGAACGGCATCAATCCACAGCATCTTCGCTCCGGCCTGCGCCGCATTGAGGATCAGATTCGCCAGCACCTGCTCAAGCAGAACAGGCGGTAAGACGATGGTCAGGGCGTGGTCTATGTTGCTTATCATCCGAAGTCCGGGAAACTGTCGCGGCACGTGCAGCCACTGCCAGACATTATCAATCGCCTGAACAATGCGAACGCTCTCCCACTTTTCGGCCGTAACGGATTCTCCTTGCGCCTGGCTCACCCAAAGCCGCAGATTACGCAGCGTCTCCGCCCCGCGCTGCGCCTGAAGATCAATGTTCTCCAGCGCCGACAGTAAAGGGTGCTGCGGATCCTGCTTCTGCAAGCGGATCGAACAGCCCTGAGCATAGTGCCGGATAGCCGACAGCGGCTGATTTAACTCATGTGCGAAACCCGAAGTCATTTCGCCGAGTACGCTTATTTGACGGGCCGTTTCAAGGGCCTGCTCCTGCTCGCGCAGCCGGATGGCGCTGCGTTCAAGCTGCCTGCCGCGCCGTCGCACCAGCAGCATCACCCAGATATAATTGAGTATCAGTAGTATCAATATCAGCCCGGCTCCCGCCACCAGCAGGCGATTCTGAACAAACCAGTTCCTGACATCCATCCATAACAGTCGCTGCTGAGGATGCTGTTTCAGTTCGCGCATGAGCGCTTCGGCCTGGCTGGTTGAGGCAGGCGCGCCCCAACGAAAAACCGCATTATCAGGCGCATTAAGCAACACGCGGGTCACGCGATCGGCCACCTCGTCGCTTACGGTGGGCAGCGCGGCAAAAGACCAGTCTCTGTAAAGCCGGGTACTGGTTACGCAAGGTGCGGATTCCGGGCGTGTTATCAGCGCGACAAAATCAACTTTATCAATCAGCCCCTCTTCATCCATCATTTCCAGCAGACACGCCGGAACAATGGCTGCCTGCACGGCATTTTCGCGCAGCAGATAAATAAGCGCATCGGCTGGAAATCCGGTGAAGCGCAGATGGAGATCGCTGTCTGGCCGCAATCCGGCATCGCTCAGCGCTTTGTATCCCAACAGGTAGCCGCCAAAAGCCAGGGGATCGATGGCGCCAACCGTTTTCCCGATCAAATCCATAGGCGTCTTAATTTCACCGTCGCGACGGGCCAGGATGACGCTTCCTATTATGTTCTTCACGCCATGAGAAGCGCGCAATGAGGCCAGCCAACGTAAGGGGAAATGAGTATTTAGTTGAACAAACTGCCCGGGGTGGGTCACGACAAACTGCACGCTACCGTTCTTGACCGCTTCCTGCATCTCATGGAGATCCAGCGGACGAATATGGAACTGCTGATCCGGCATCTGCTGATTCAGAAATGATTCCAGCGGCTGCCAGCTGCTGCGAGCAATGGCATCGCCGCGAATCGACAGCAGACCGATATACCATGAGTCCGCCCGTGCCGGACAGATCAGCAGTAATGTAGAGATCAGCAGCGCCAAACGCCCCATCGTTTTCGCTCCCACTCAACCATCCCTTTCACTATATTGATTTAAATCAACTATTAGACGGGTATGTGGTTAACCACAATAGCGATCCCCCCGCCGAGATTTTTACACTACGAATCATCAACACTGTTTATGTATCACAAGCAAGTCAATGATGTTGTAAATATTTCTTAGCCGCCGCGCGAGGGGAAAATATGGGCAAAAGTAAACTACCGTTTCTTGGGCAGTCGGGCATTGCGAGCGCCGACGCTTCTCGGGTTCCGCACATCCAGGCAAAAAAAGAACAGGTTCGGTCTCGCTCCCAGGAGATCGGCTGGCTCTTGTGGGCGTTACAGTATGTTTTTTTTATCGGCGTGGCGCTGTTTGTCTCTGTCCGCTGCGGGAGCAAAAAGCTGACGCCGCTGCGCGAGAGACGCGTGGACCTTCATCAAACCGCCTGTTCCGGGTGTTTTTATGTCTCTTCAACTCCGAAGTCGAAGATGCCCCGGAGTGCACCATTGACTCTGTTATTCAGCCGGGCGTTTACGGCACCATTTTCTGCTAAACGTTACGCCGTCATCGATCGGCGGATTTATACCGCGGGCCATTTCCGCGCTCGGCATGCTGATGTTCTGGCACATGGTATTGTGTCGTTATATTTTTGCCCTCTATCCCCAGCCCACCGTTCCGGGTTGCGGGACCTGCCAGCCGCGGCTTAGCGCGCTGACTCACTGACCGATTTTTTTGCCATGCGGATCCGCTCGTGAGGGGGCATGGCGTTGGTTACCGGCCAGGGACCTCCCCGCCGGCTGGCGTATTTCTGATGATAAATAAAGCGTTAAATTGATAAGAGATAGAGCCTGAGCACCCGCCTCCTGAATGAGACGTTCTTCTTTATAACCTCAACACCACTGCGCGCCGTTTTTTCTGATAAGGCGCAATAATAGCATTAGTATATTTAATCATTTATGAAAAAATGAGTTAACGATATTCTTATTCAAGCGAGACAGCGTATTGTATAGTTGTCCTGTGCTTAACTTGCTAATTTCCAGCGTAGCGTATTACTTCTCCCGCTCCCGGTTTTAATGCTTATTACGGCTCCGGAGTTTTCCATCTGGCATAATAAATAGCGCATGCTGTAAATACTAATATCCATTTCGTTGGCGATCTCTCGTGTCGTCAGCCAGATTTCACTTTCGGATTGTTTTAAATGTAAACGACTGGTCGTCAGGCGTTTCATGCTTTGTAACGTACGGTACTTATCATCTGATTCATCACCGCCTTCAGGAGAAAGTTTTGTTTTCCAGATAAGCCGATCGTCAGCATATTCCGGAACATGATGCTGGATAATTTCAGCGTATTTTTTTGAAACAGCCTGAGAGCCTAACCACAGTACGAAGTCGCTATACCTTTTTATATTGAGTTTACGCATAATAGAACGGCGATAGCTGCTCAATGCTTTTATAGAACAACCCATTTTTTGCGAAATTTCATGATGCCCCAAGCCTTGACTTAAATACCCTAGCATCAACTGTTCTCGCCATACCAGTTGGTAAGGCCCAGGGCATTTAGAGCAGTTTGGCTTACGCAGATCCGGAGGGCCGCTCATCGAGTCAGCGAAAAATAAAGAAAACAATTTTCTACGAATAGTGGCCACGGAGTTTCTCATGGTAATAACGGCATTGATGACCGGACAGTTAATATTCCGATCGTAATGCTCGCTACGCGGATATACGCTTAACCATTTTTTACCTAACATTTTGAACTTATATTCATTGTGTGTACGGAACTCATGACACCCCACCCAATCAAACACTTTTTCACCCGGCGTGTGGAATTTCACGATCAGATCCGCGGCCATAGGCTCGCTAGTCTTAGAGATAATCACTCCGCCCTGATACTCCTCTTCAAACAACTCTTTCAACAGGAATATAAGCCCCATGGAAAAATAATTATTCTCAGTTGCTATATGCACTGGCAAGTGTAGTGGTTTAGCAGTAGGTACCATAATGAACCTCCTTCCGGTTTGATTCAGCTCGTCCTGTTTACATATATGAGCTTAAGTTAATTATACAATTGAATTAGTACAAAGACTCTCGAGTACACGAATTATATATTAAAAGAAAAGTAAATATTTAACCTTTACATTTACATTGTACGTTGTTTAACCACTCGAACTTTCCAATGCTCGACATAGTTTCCCCGTTCTGCCGGGTCGCCGTATTCATTTACTTTCACCGCTAATTCGGCTTCACCATTCAAGCGTATTTTTTTTGCAACCACCCGCAGCCAGGTCGGCAGCTCGCTAATTTTTTCTTGCAGTACCAGACCAGAAAGATCGGAGTCTGCAATCAAGGTTCCGTCAGTCAGACGACGTATAAACGAAAGCGTTAATTCGGTTGCCGACTCATTGTCGGGTAATACCTCGTTACCGGTATGGATGACCCGGAACCAGGCTTCGTTACCGGCAGCTAATGTATTTTCCTGTTTAATAAAGTTATGCAACCATTCCTGGTCGCGTACCTCCTTGTTTTTCATGGTTTTCTTTATAGCATCGCTGACGCGCTGATTAGCCCTGGCAAGATGTTGTTCAAACGCCTCCTGAGACAGGCGGCGTTCTCCGCGTAGCGTTTCCGTTATCCCCGCCAGAAATAATTTACGATCAATCTGAACACCTTGTTCATTTCGCTGTTCAAGCAGTTCAACAATATCAACACCCATCGCCATACCGGCGGCAAAATCCGCTAAATCTTGTTCACTTGTAGGGAGTGGTGGATACTTTGCCAGCTTCAGATTTTTTTGCATTTCCTGCGTCAAACGCTTCCACTGCCCATTCTCCGCCTCCAGCTTGCCGAGTTTTGTCATAATTAAATGACGTTCTTTGTCTTTATTTTTTAAAATAACATTTTCACCCTCACGCTGGGCTAACTTATCGCGCATGATTTTTATTTCGTCTTTCTGTTTCAGATATAGCTCTTGTATCATTCGCTCTGAAGGCGAGGCGGAAATATGTTGAATAACCGATTTCAGCCAGCGGCCTAAGATACGAGAATCAGGTAGATAAACGTCTGTTTCGTTCTTGTTTATTATTTTTTGCTCCCTCCTCACCTCCGGATATTTGATAACGCCAGAAGGCGGAATATCAGGAGTTTTCGCAGATTTTTCATCTCTCTCTTTTATTTTTGCCGGCGCCGTTGTGGCTTTCACCGCGACGGACGGCCTGGCGTTAATCTTTTCTTTAGCAGACGCTTTTGGCGGCGTCTTTGATTTTTCCCGCGGCGCAGGACGTCTCTCTTCCTGCGATTGCACGCTGCTTTTATTGACTTCTTCGCGCTGGGTCCAATCCCTGGCATAGTTTAAAACATCGGCCTGAACGCATGGAATCATCGTGACACCGAGAATGAAGACGATTGCATTCCCTGCTCGATGACTCATTCGAGTTTATCCCCTGTTGGTTTGACTGCCAGACTATTTAGCATTTCTCCACGGATCTCTGAACATAGTTTTACCGCCTGGAACTTATATAAAGCATCAATGGCATGACGCGTTTCTGGATTTACTGAGTTACGCACGGTGGTATATCCGGAAGCTCCGTGCATGACACGCTCAAACCGGGCCTTTAATTCGGCATATCTGAGTTGATTAACAGTTCCCAATGCGTTTAACTCTTTTTCACACTGTACCATATCGACTTCTCCTTCCGGATTTGTCGGCGGCGCAACCGCTTCCCCTGAGGAAGTCACCAGCGATGGTGCTTTTTTAGGAACACAGCCGGTTAAAAAAAATCCCGCAATGATAACTGCGACAACGCCTGATTTAATCATTATTTTCATAACTCCAGAATTAATATTCATCGCTATTTCTTCATCGCCAGCGTGACAATGAATATTTATGAAGGTTGCGATGGTGAAGAATATGCCATTCAATACCGCCCTGAAACACATTCAGGGCGATTTTAATTATAAATAATTTACAGCCAGTATCCCGGTTCCGCTAATTGGACCGGTACTGGTCGGCGTACCATTCAGGGTTACCGTAACATTTAAGTTATTCGTTTTACCGGATGAAACTCTGTTTGTTTGTAGCGCCAGACCATTAACCGTAACCTTCGCGGTAACGCCACGTCCCAAATCAATGGTGTCCCTGCCGATGGTAGAAACGTTACTCAGATATAAGCTGTAAGTCACCCCTGCATCGCTACAGGCCATCGTTGCGCTTCTTGTCAGCGATTGCCCTGATACGGCCGCCGGCGCCATATCGTCAAATGGAAAGGACAGCGCGCTGGTGCTCATGCCACACCACTCCGGATCGGGTTCAGGATCAACGGTCCCAGGGAATCCTGGCTGACAAGGTTCCGCTAATCCAGGAGCATAAACGGTGTAGAAATCACCGGTCCCCGGGTTTATTGCTCCAAAAATCAGGCACGGCGGTGCGTGAGCAGGGTACGATGAGGGCAACGCGACGCTGGCGGTACCGGAGAAACCATATTTCTGATAGAAGCGCGCGGCCATCATCTGATGCGTACAATAAAACGGATTATCAGTACAATAATCTGTTGTAGTGCTGCCATCAGATTTACGCACAGGATCGGTATTGCTTACGGTCATAATTGGTTGCCTGGTTCCCCCGCCAAACCAGTGACCGTTCATTGACGTTGTCCAACCATAAATCATATATAGCCCCCAGGTTGCGGCCCTGGTAGCTTCTATCGAGGCGAAAGTCTGCGCATTTAAATCTGTAGCCCAGTTGACCGCGACGGAACCCCCGTTTGCCGTGAGAGACTGTACCGTCGGGCATCCTCCCCCCTGATTACCAAAGGCATTACAATCCGCCGCCGAAGCAGTTTCAGACCATAGCAGAGCATTGCCCAGTACGATCCCCGCCGTCAGTATCAATCTTTTTAAGTTTCTCTTTTCCATAAGCACCCTACCGCGTTAAATAGTATTCCGACCACGGGACTCCGTTACAAATATTCCGCCTTCAAGGTCACCGTCGCCTCGAACGGCCCTTCAGCCAACTCAATATTCGGCCTTTGCACCAGCAATGCTTCGATTTTGGGTATCGCCGAAAGGCTGATTTCTATCGGCGAATCAAACTGAAAAGGCTGACCGTCACGAAAGATCTTCACCCCAAGATTGCCGATATTGCCCATCGATGTGGCAACCGTCGCGCGGTCAGTAGTATCAAATGTCGCCAGGGTTCCCCGAACGCTAAGCATCAGTTTCCAGTCTCTACCGGCAGTGCTGTCGCATACCAGGTTGTACGGCACATCCTGACGATAAACGCCATCACTGACCTTTTTGATCGACAGACGATCGCCAAACGGCACGTGAATGGTTTTATCGTTGTCTATCGAGCACGGCGGCGGATTGACCAGCATCCCTTTAAAGATGACGTCGGCTTCATTGGCGGCCATCGCCGGACTAACGCCAACGAAAAGGATGTTGAGTAAAAGCGCGGCTGTTGTTAGCTGACGCATTAGATAATCCTCATTGATAGCTAAACACCATAGTCGCTGAACCGTTAAATGCCCCGTCTGGTAGCGAGGCGTTGGTCTGCATGACCGGAACCGCATACAGAGCCGGAGGTTTATTTTCGGCATAGGTAAAACTCAGCACTCCGCTATTGGGAGCGATAGTCGTTTTACTCGCGTCGTACACTTTTATCCCAAGGCCCGTTACATCGGTGGTAAACAGCTGGCCGTTAAATGACGCGCCGTTACCTTTGAGATTAATTTTTAACGTATTACGAAGCAGGTTTGTGCATTTCAGCGTATAGACAATCGGCGTTTCGTAGTTCGCACCATCAATTCGGGTGGTCAGTACTTCACCAAAATTGACCACAATCTGTTGATTGTCATTGATTTCACATTCAGGTTCGACAATATTGCCGGTGATAGTCAACGTGGTTGTTCCACCGTCTGATGCCAGGCCGTATGGTGATGCGGCTATCAGGCAGCAAAGAACGGCAAGGCGCCCTAATTTCCATGTTTTCACTTTCTGCCTCCCGTCAGCTTTCAGGCGTGATAACCGGCTGCGCCTTACAGGCGGAACCGGTACACTGGAATGGCAGCAAACGTAAGCTACCGTAATCATTCACAAAAACCAGAACTGGCGTTGCGCCCAGGTCAGCTGCGCCCACGTTCAGCGCCGTCTGGGCCTTTGGCGCCACCATTATCGGTTCAAATCCTTCCTTGCCCTTTCCCTTCACGCTGCTACGACCTTCAACAAACGTCAGATGGTACGGCGTCGGGTTATTCAGCGTGTAGCGATTGCCATTTTTAGCCAGCGTCACGTTCTGAATGCCGGGAAAGGAATCGTATTTCGCATCAACCTTTATGGAGGCCGGACGCCAGAAAATTTTCAGCCGGGTCTGCAGCGCCAGCGTTAACACGTTTGGCTTATCGCTGCGCGGCGGAATTTCACGCAGGTTGAACCAGAACACGCTCTCCCTGTCTTTCGGCAGCTTGCCGATATCCGGTAGAACCTGAACCCGCACCGCGCTTTTGGAACCGGCTTCAATGCGCTGCACCGGCGGCAATACCATCAATGGGCTCGTGACTTTAGCCTCTGTTTCATCTTCTATCCAGGTCTGCGCCAGATAGGGTTCCTGAGTATTCCGATTCGTCACGCTCATACTGACGCTTTTGTCTCCTTCATTAACGATCACCCGTGAACGGCTAACCGTTAATGCCGCCTCAGCGGGTAACAAAGAACTCGCCGATAACACTGCAACCGTGGCAAAAACGAGCGTTTTCTTCATAACGAGCTACCTCTAGTCGTACTCAAGCAAAAATGTTGTCACGCATTCGAAATCCCCTTCGCGCACCCGGCTATGGACCGGCGCGGAAACAAAAGCCTGGAAATTTAAATTGGTGTCACCCGTTGTCAACGCGGTCGGCCGCATTGTGGTGTTAGGCAACACCGGAGTACCATCGGCATCTTCAATGGCGATGGCGATCCCGCCAGCCGTCCCGGTAACCGCGAAAAGTCCTGGCTGATCGACATCTTCTGTGCCCATGAACGTGACCTTTACCGTGCTTCCCAAAGACAGGTCGCAGTTGATGAGCATGATCGAGAAACGCTCGCGTTCACTCAGGTGATATTTGATAAACGTTTTCGACGGTATGTTGCGAAAATCAACGATCTGATCTTCTGAATCCACGTGCAGTTCACACGGGTCAGCCACCAGATTACCGGTGAAGTAAACATCCGTATCAGCATGCGTGGCCGGTACACTGACCAGCAGCAGCATGGGAAAAACCATCAGGCTTAGCGCTCGCGCTATGTGTCTTTTCATTATTCGTACTCCAGGCCGACATTCACTACGCTGCGCCATTCATTGGCCAACAGCGGCGCAGGAAGACGCCACAGCTGCGCCTGAAACACCAGATCGTTGCGCCCGGGAGTCAGGATCTGCGGCCGGCTTGACATACCAGGACGCAGAAGCTCGCCCCGCGGGTCGCTCAATCGCAGCGCCACCCCTTTCACGCCTCCATGAACCCTGAAGAACCGACTATCCGTAGGTTCTGTTTCCCCGTAAATCGTCATTCTTACGGCGGATTGCCCGTTAAGCATCAGCGACCCCCGCATCAACTGATGGTCTCGCATAAACTGATACTCGCCGGGGCAGCGATCTAATTTGATATATATCGCTACCGGCGTCGTAACCGAACCAGGCCGCTCCAGACCCCAGGCGACGGTACTGCCCAAATCGATCTCTTGCTCCGCCGATTCCGGCAGCAGTACACACGGAGACGCAACCAGCGTGCCCGTGGCGCGAATCCCACCGTTGAGGCCGTCGGTGTCCCAGTTTGCGGCGCTAGCCACAGAAACGACCCCGGCTGTTAATAGCCACAGAATCAAGGTGGTACGACCGAATCCATGTTTCATCAGGCATCTCCTGTGTCCAACACCCGCTTCCATCAGGATGCGGGTTTGGCTGCCGCACGGCAGACATTACCGTTGCAACTAAACGGCAAAGTGGGTTTACCGCCGAAGTCGTTAATCGTGGTGACGTGCGGCGTCGTAAAGTGCGAACTGCTCACCATCGCCGTCGATTTTGGCGCGACCATGACCGACTGAAACCCCTTCGCCACGGCCATGTTCGGCGCGGGGGTAATGCCAATCACCGTCATGTAATACGGCGTCGGATTCTCCACCCGATATCCGCCGTTCACCTTCTGCAGCACCAGTTGGTTATCCCAACGGCTATACTTCTCCGGCAGGATGGCTTTTGGCCGGTAAAACAACTTTATTTTGGTGTGCAGCGCCAGCTGCATCACATTAGGTCGGTCGCTCTTAGGCGGTACTTCACGCACGTTGAAATAAAAAAGGCTCTCTCTGTCCTGAGGCAATAACGCCGCGTCCGGCATTGCATTAATGCGCAAAACGCTTTTTCCCTTTGCCTCGAGCCGCTGGAGCGGGGGGACCACGACCAACGGACCGCTTATTTTTTTCCCCTGCTCATCTTCAATCCATCCCTGGGCCAGGTAAGGCATTGACGTGCTGTCGTTAGTAATGTTCAGGGAAATGCTCTTCTGCGAACCGGGAAAAATCGCCCGCGTTCTGTCCAGGGCGATCGCCGCCTGTGCATCATTCAGCAGACCTGACGTCAGCGTTCCCAGCAGAATAGCCATCGTCGTTTTATTTACTTTCATTCCTTCACCATCCACTTTCTCAGCCGCGAGATATCGGTTTGCATGGCAGTAACAGCTGCTGTGCAGGGAGGACTCGCGGCAGTACGACTTCACACCGGGCGGAACCGCCCCAGTGCACGGTTAAATGCTCATCCGGATTCACGCCGGTCAACCAGGCCAGTCCGCCATCGCTGACCATTCCCAGCTCGCGCTCTTTGGCGTTATGCACCGTCGCGCCAAACGGCGGATGACGACCATCTTCCTGGCTGAGGATGGCGACGACTTTCGCGCCCTTTAACACATCGAAACGGCGGAACCCGATGGCGCCTTCGGTAAGCGCCAGCTCAGCAATTGGCGAGCCTGAAGTCTCAACGTCGTCTGGTAAGCGGTTAACGTCAATTTCGGCACTGGTGCGGAAATAGTTCGGCACGCCAGGGATCACCGCGATACCAAAGGCGTTGGTGTAACTCTGATACCCCACAGGCACTCCGCTCACCCCATCGGTGCTGACCATCAGCCGGGTCCCCCCCTGTACCCCACCTGAGTGCAGCGCCACGCCTTCAGCCGTTGCGGTCATACCGCCGCTGGCTGAGATACCAAAAGAGGTATACTGGCTTTGTGCCCAGTTAAAGTTGGTAGTAACATCGGCCATACTGCCAGGGTGCGAGTAATAGCCGCTCATCTGACTGCGCGTTCCCTGCCCGCCGCCTATGCTGTTACCGGCGTTAATGCGGTAATAATCATTATTTTCCAGACGATCGCTCCAGCTGGCGTTTTGCGTATAGCGGTCGCGGTTAATGCTTCCGTTGTACCCTACCGTGCCTGAACCAAATGGCATGGTGAGCGAAATATAGGCCGTGTCGTCCTTACGTCCGTTAAACTCGCTGCGCGCCGCGTTGAGCGATAACGAAAGATGTCTCCAGTCGCCCAGATCAAAATACTTGTTAAGAGAAACGCTGTAGCGATCGGTCGCCGGGCGGTTCCAGTAAGTCTGATGCGACCAGTTAATACTGGTGGAGAGGCGCAGGTCCTCGAAATTCTTGGTCGCCTGGAGGGTATACAGCTCTTTACTGTTACCGATATAACCTTCCCGGTAGCGAATATCTAAATACTCACCCATGGTGAGATAGTTGCGCTCGGAGAATCGGTAGCCGGCAAACGTGACTTCACTACTGAGTTCATCAAAGCGTTTGGAATAGCTGAGCCGCCAGGATCTTCCGTGACGGTTTTTATCGCCCGGGAAGCGGGCGCTGGCATGGGTAACGTCAGCGGACAAGGTGCCGTAGACGCTCATATCACGACCTGCCCCGAGTGCCACGCTGTTGTAGTCCTGCGAGAAAATACCGCCGCCATACACCGACCAGGCATTCGTCAGGCCCCAGGAGAGCTCACCGGTCGCAAAATAAGGTCCCTGTGTACTGTGGCGATAGTCCCTTGGCCGACCGGTGGTCAGCTTGTAACGAAGCTGGCCGGGACGCGTCAGATAAGGAACCTGAGCCGTATCCACGGCAAAGGTCTGCACCGAGCCATCCTGTTCTTCAACCCGCACATCCAGCCTGCCGGTCAGGGCGCTGCTCAGTTCCTGAATACGGAACGGCCCCGCCGCAACGGTACTTTCATAGATCACTCGCCCTTGCTGGGTGACCGTAACCTTCGCGTTCGTCCGCGCGATACCCGAAACTTCAGGGGCATAACCGCGCAGTTTCGGCGGCAGCTGGCTTTCATCGCTGACCAGCGATAACCCGGTGTAGCGCCACGAATCAAAAAGATCGGAAGTGAGATAATCTTCACCAACGGTAAGCTTTGACATAATGCCAGGCAGCGCGCGATAGGCGTAGAATCGGCTCCAGTCAAAATCACGGTTGGTACTGTTCGGCCGTCCAGTGGTGTTGTAATAACTTCCCTGATAATCCCCTCTTAAGCGCCATGGACCCAGGTTCACCCCGGTGGTGCCGCTGACGCTGGCACTCTGGCTCTGATTCCCGCGCCGTGGGAAGGTGACGTTAGTGTTGAGGTTGTAATCAAATAGCAGGCCAGGAATACCCTCTTCCCAGCGGGAAACAGGCAGCCAGGAAGCATCCTGGTACTCCAGCCATGCCTGAGGCATGGCAACCTGCAAGGAGGATTCGGCCAGGTCGCCGCGTAAGACAATACCTTCAAGCGCGCTGAAATCGGCGCAACGACCGCCGTCAAGCCACTGAATCATTTTGAGCGCGTCTTCACGCAGCCCAAGTAAATCGACTTGTTCAGGCGTCAGGCAGGCTTCGACAACCAGTTGATCCTCGCGTGTTCTTTCAACGAAAGTAATATCCTGATCGGAAATCCCGCGATCGTTAAGTCGCATACTCAGCGTGTAGGTCCCGGGCATAATATATCCGGCCCGAGAAAAGCGGGATAAATCAATATTCTCGCGGTCCTCAGAATCCAGAATATCCACATTAAATTCTACCGCCACAACGGGTGATGTAGAACCAAAAATGGCAATAGCAATGTAAATACCCAGACGCCGCAGGTAATAAGCTGGTGGTCTGCTTTTTTTCATTTTTTTAAATCCATTTATTGCCTACCAGAATTCACCAGTGGGAAAGTATCTATTACGGGAAAAATGGATGAGGAGGAATAAAGATTCCCAGCCATTTAATACCGCTTTAACTTACTGATAAGTTACCATAAAGCGAATAATTCCGTACCAGTCACCTTCCGACAACGATTTTCCGCCGCGCACCAGCGATAATAAATAACGCAATTCATTATTGTCATTTTGTAACATGACGGCTGGCATCGGAATGCCGTCTTGCGCCACATCGCCGATCTGGCTGTGAATACGTAGCCCAAGCCCCTGAGCATTGCCATAAACTTTAAATATATCGCGACGAAATACCTCCGTTTCCCCACTAAAAGTGATGTTCACGCTTTGCCATAAATCGCCATGACTTCTTTCCAGTGAACAGTTCACCAGACGAACAGCGAAGGGTTTAATAATCGCTTTGCCTTCCTCGTCGAGGTCATTATAAGAAATCACCCCAAAGGGTATTTCCTGCCAGATATCATCAGTATGAATAGAGCAAGCTGATTCCTGAATTTGACCATTCATTGTGACAAGCCCTCTGCCCTGATCGGATGCCACAGCGCCAGAAGATATTGCCAATAAAAGACTCAACGTCAGGCAACGCGTAATTTTTACCATGACTGTGCTCCTGAATATCGGGCTGCAGACGCAGCCCGAATAAAACTACTTGAGAACAGGCTAAGACTTATTGATAAGCCAGGGTAAAGTTAGTCACCGCCTCAAAATCACCCGGAGTGACGTTAGTCACTGACGCGATTTTTTCCAGGTAAGCGCTAAAGCTCAGAGTGTTGTCGCCAATGCCAAGAACGCGCCCGGCAGTAGGCTTATCTAAAGTCACCATCGTGCCTGAGTAATCCTGGATACGAACGCCAGCGCCCGCAGCCTGACCGGTAATAGCCAGCATGGTCATGTCATTAGGAACGTTGCCGCCATTGAAGGTGACAGTGACGGTGTTAAACATCGGGTCGCCGTTTGAATCCTTCGCGAAGGAGCAGTTTTCCAGCTCAATGTCGAACGGACGAGGAGTAGAGATACCGCCGTTATCCAAATGCGTATTGGAAATCTGACCCAGTTCGATACGCTGATCGCCGTAGCCATTTTTAATTGAGCATGGAGCATCAATAATCGAACCCCAGAAGGTGACCTTGCCGCTTCCCTGATCGGCCTGAGCTGCGAAAGAGGCAACACCCATAGTGAGAACAACAGCAGATGCAATTTTGCTAATTTTCATAATACATTCCGTTATATTAAAAGTTACTGGATAACCATCCTGAAAAATAACCCTCAAAGAGACTGAACGCAGATAGAGGGATAAAAACCTCTATATTTCTTCTCGAGTTACGCTTATTCCTGACAGCGAATTCATACTAACGCGAAAAATCTTACAATCAAATATATGCACCTGCTGAAACGATCATTACGAGCTAATAATTTTATAAAAAAATATCCAACAGGATAAAATCCCGTGCGTGTAAGGTAATACGACAACGCATGTGAAAATATTACTAATAATTTAAAATAAACTATTTGTATAATTTAAAAAGATCGCACGCATAGTTACACAAAAATAAAAACTGTTATTTTTCAGTCGCTTGGACAAATGCCCATGAATTTAATAACATTAGGATTTTTCCATGAGAAAATTCCTAATACATAATGCAAAAAAGGGGGTTCAAAAGACGAAAAATCCTATGAAATGGATGGGCGTTCTATATAGAGAAGAGCGAGAAGGAGCGATATTTTTACCACCTGGTCAAAAATACGCCTTATAGACGAGGCTACATTATAGATATGTGGCCAGGACGATCATGATCCACAGCAAAAATTTCTACAGAATTTCGTACAGGAAGCGACAAGATATGAATTGTTGCACTATCGCGGCAGCTGATAGAACCGACTAACCGCTCCAGGTTAAATCGCAAGCAAAAGATAAAGTTAAACCCGTACATCAAGAGGTGTTATTTTGCCCGTTCCTTGTTATTCTGCTGAATTGTTGTCCAGGTGATTATCATTCAGCATTACGCTGCTGCAGAAACTCTCCTGGCCACGGCGCTATTCTTGCCAGCTCAATATTGAAACCAATAAAAGGAAGAACGGCGAGCTTATTCACACCTGACGCGCAGGTGTTTTTTTCTACAGGGAGAATTATCGTGAGATTTGCATCAGTTCCTTTCAATCAGAATCAGGTGGGATGGCCGCTCAACGACATTGACCATCACAGACAACCGCAGCTGAGCGGCGACATCCAGGCCGACTGGGTGATAGTCGGTTCCGGCTATGCCGGCGTCAGCTTTGCCCGCCGGCTGGCTAGCCTCAATCCGCAGCTGAATATCGTGCTCATCGACGCTGAATGCGCCGCGACCAGCTCCTCAGCGCGAAATTCCGGCTTTATTATCGGCCTGCCGCACAATATCGGCAGCTCTACCGCCGAGCTGAAAAAAGCGCAGGATTACCGCGCCCTGTTGCAGGAAGGGATCCGCCTGCTCGATGAAACGGTGACCGAGCACCAGATCGCCTGCGAATGGGAAAACGTCGGCAAATACCACTGCCAGATAGATCCGTCCAGCGAAGCCATTATGAAGGAGTACGTGGATAACCTGCAGCTGATGCAGGAGCCCTACAGCCTGCTGGACGGCGAAGCGCTGTACCAGAAGCTGGGAACCCGCCTCTACAGTAAAGGGATCTATACTCCCGGCTGTATTCTGGTCAACCCGGCAAAACTGATCGCGGGCCTCGCGCGTCATCTGCCGGAAAACGTCACCGTTTACCATCAGACCCCGGCGCTGGCTATGCGCCAGGAAAACGGCGGCGTCAGGGTGACGACGCTGCAGGGTACAATCCGCGCCGCCCAGGTCATGCTGGCGACCAATGCCCTCTCCCGCGAACTCTCGCCGACCGTGAGCCGTCAGGCGTCAATGGCGACCTACGCCAGCATTACCGCCCCGCTCACGGCGGAGCAGCGTCAGCGCCTGCCAGAAATGGAAAGTTGGGGGTTAACGCCGGTCAATGCTATCGCCGGGGCCACGCTACGCTATACCCACGATCATCGTTTCCTGGTTCGCCAGCATGTCGATCCGGCATTGCGCGGCGTGATTACCGCCGGGCAGACCGCCACCGCCGCGCGCCAGCATCTGGCGCTGTTCCACACGGCCTATCCGCAGCTACGGGATGTCACGCTGGAGCGAACCTGGTCCGGGACCATCAGCGTCACCCGCAACGGCGCGCCGGTCTGGGGAGAGCTTGCGCCGAAGGTATGGACAGCCGGAGGCTGTAACGGCGCCGGGGTATCCAAACAAACCATCGCCGGGACGCTACTTGCCGATCTGGCGATGGGACAGGACAACCCGCTGATCGCCGCCATGCAGTCGCTCGGCCAGGCAAACTTTATGCCGCCTTCCCCGTTCCTGGATATCGGCGTAGCCGGGGCATTATGGAAAGAGCGCTACATGGGCCGTAAAGAGATGCCCGTGTAGTCGCGGTCTGACAGGTTTCACTGCCCGTGCGTGAAACCTGTTGTTGGGGCTAGTCTGGAATCACTTCATCTTTACGCAGGGTCAGAACCTCGAATCCCTCCGCGGTGACGGCGACGGTATGCTCCCACTGCGCGGACAGCTTTTTATCGCGGGTGACCACCGTCCAGCCGTCTTTTTTGGTTTTAATCCGGCTATCGCCCTGATTCACCATCGGTTCAATGGTAAACACCATCCCTTCCTTAAGTACGGCGCCGGTGCCGGGTATACCGTAATGCAGCACCTGAGGATCTTCATGCATCTCTCTCCCTACGCCGTGGCCGCAGTACTCCCTGACCACGCTATAGCCGTTGCCTTCGACATACGTCTGAATCGCATGGCCGATATCGCCCAGCGTCGCGCCCGGCCTGACAACCTTGATCCCTTTCCACATCGCTTCGTAAGTTTTCAGCACCAGCCGACGGGCCAGCGGCGAAACGTCGCCAATCAGGTACATTTTGCTGGAATCGGCAATCAGCCCCTCTTTTTCCAGCGTAATATCCACGTTCACAATCATGCCGGATTTCAGATGCTCGCTCTCCTTTGGCATACCGTGACAAACCACTTCGTTGATCGACGTATTCAGCACGTAGGGGAAATCATACTGCCCTTTGCTGGCCGGGCGTGAATGCAGATCGTTGACGATAAAATCCTCCACCCGGTTGTTGATGGCCATGGTGGAGATACCGGGCTGAATAAAGGTATCCAGCATGTCGAAAACCGAGGCCAACAGCTCGCCTGCGCGGCGCTGTCTGGCCAGTTCGTCCGCGGTCTTAATGGGAATTGATAGCATTGATCACCTCCAGCAAGCGGTCGGAGCCGGACTTCAGCATCATCAGCTTGATCTGCTGATGGTTAAGTTCGGGATAGAGTTCGCTCATCATACCCAGACGGATCCAGTACTCCGCCTGGGCGTTGACCGAACGCGACATCGCCTTGCTGGCATCACGAATATCGTCGTGCAGCAGGTCGGAAATTTTTACAATACCCATTTATACATACCATAACGTTTTATATATGTTTCGTATATTACGCCTCCCCGCTCAAGCTGACAACGTTTGCCGCTTTTGTTGCCAGCGCTACGGGTTGCTAACCTTAAGAGTCACTATCTGGATGTTCTGAGAGTCAACAACGGTGCCTTTTGTCGTCACAAAGGCGTTGTGGACAAAGTCCCCGCTCTCTTTATCCACCAGGGCAATATGAGGCTCATCATGCAGGATATTTTTATGCCCCCACGCCATCAGGGAAAACAGGATCGGCGCCAGGCTGCGGCTTTTTGGCGTAAGAATATACTCATAACGTTCGCGCGCCCCTTCTTCCTGATAGGGCGTTTTGCTCAGTAAACCCAGCTCCGTCATTTTCTTTAACCGGTTTGCCAACGTCTGCTTAGGCATTTTTGTATGCGAGCGGATCGTTTCAAAGCGGGTCACGCCGTATAAAGCCTCTCTTAAAATCAACAAAACCCACTGATCTCCCAGGATTTCCGCTGCCGCAGAAAGCCCGCACAGCTCCGGTAGTAAGTACGTTACTGAATTATTTTTTGACATGTCCGCTTTCGCTCTCTAATCTGAGTATGAATTTTAGACCTAGATTATTAAGGAGAATACAATGCCCTTCGTCAATGTACAAACCATTAAAGGAATTATGAACCCGGAGCAAAAAAAAGAACTTTTACGCCGCATGACCGATCTGATTGTCGAAATCGAAGGGAAAGGCGATCCTGAATTTCGGCGTTCAGTCTGGGTGCGTATTGACGAGCATGAGCCGGAACAGTGGAGTCTGGGCGGTATTCAGCCCACGGCTGAAGCGATCGCGGCAAAATTTTCGTCGCCTAAGGCGTCATAACCTGATGGCGTTTTAACACGTCATACCTGCGGGAAATTGCGGACAACCTTGATGTCCGCTTTTACACCGCCCGACTGGTGCTCAAAACGGCCATAAACCGACTCTCCGGGGCTTATTTTACGCAACATACCACGGTCGCATGATCCCACCATGGGTTCTCATTGACGTTCACCTCAAGCACATCAAAATGTTCATCGCGGATCTCGTCCAGGAGAGCCTGGAGCGGTCGCAGCGTACGCCAGGGTTGACCCTCTTTCAATAAATGATGGCGAATGGGATCGTAAGCGGCCACGTCTTCCGGGCGGCGAGGGGTTCCGCACATCGAACCGACGACAAACCGTCCTCCCGGCCTGAGCAATCTTCTGACTTCGGCAAAGCAAAGGTGGCGAGCTTCGTCAATCAGGCAATGCGTACAGCTGCCATCGATAATGAGCTCAAACGTCGCATCCTGGCACTGATGAATATGGCAGACATCCCCGACAAAAAATTGAGCCGCCAGCCCCGCTTGCTGAAAACGATTTTCTGCCCAGCGGATCGCGGTTGCGGACAAATCCATCCCCCACACGGAATAGCCTCGTTCAGCAAAGTACTGCGCTGCCATGGCGCCATTCCCGCACCCCAGCTCAAGGACTGGCGCTCCGGGTTGGGGAAAGTACTGCTGTAAATCAAGCCAGCTAAACACCCGCTCCTGTTGTTTCTTTGCCCTTAAGTAACCCTCGCCAGCCCAGGCGATGGCGCCATTTTCCAGCAGCTGGCGGTACATTTTTTCATAGGGATTCATCGTAAAGACGCCTTTTTCAGCAACAACACAGGCCACTCTACTCCCTATCGCGCAAGAAGAGATCCCCCCGTTTTTAGCGACTCCCCGTTATCTTGGGCAGTAATTGCTCAATCACGCTGATAATGCTTCTGACCCGCTGCGGAATAAAGCGGGCGTCAGGGTAAACCGCATAGAGGAAGCGATCGGGTAATCGCCAGGCGGGTAAGACCGGCACCAGCCTGGCGGATTGTAAAGCGTTGGCCGCGAGGGGCAACTGCATGCCACCGATACCAATACCGGACTCCAGCGCCTGCAGCAGCGCTTCGCTGGTGTTAGCCCGAAACACGGTATTGACTTTCACATCGACCGTTTTATCACCCGAGACCAGCCGCAGCGGCGCGTCCTGCGCGATGCCGCTGAAACGTACGTGCGGATGGGCAGCCAGTTCGCTCACGCAATGCAGTTCTTTAAAACCCGGGGCGGCGAATAGCGCGGTTTCAATACGCGCCAGCACGCGCGCCGCATGCCCTTGAGGCGGTTCACTGCTTAACCGCAGCGCGACATCCACCCCTTCAGTAACCAGATCGGCAATGCGGTCATCAAGTGAAAGCGTCAGATGCAGCCCGGGGGTCATTTTCTGCAGCGCCAGCAGGTGCGGCAAAAAGATCTGTCCCAGGCCGCTCGGTAGCTGCACATGTACCCTGCCTTGCCGCTGACTCTCGCTGGGGTTTAAGCGCCTTTCAGCGTCGCGCATCGCTTCCAGCAAAAGCTGCATATCGCGCCGGTAGCTTTCCCCCTGCTCGGTCAACGCCATCGCCCGCGTCGTTCGATGCAGCAAGACCACCCCGAGCTCCTCCTCCAGCGCCGCGATCTGCTGGCTGACTGCGGATTGTTTCATCCCGCACTGGCGGGCCGCCGCCGAAAAAGATCCCGCTTCGACGACGCGCAGGAAGGTGGCAATGGCGTTGAGCTTATTATTCATTTAATGATTCTTCTTATAAGTACCATCGAATTTATGGGATATGCGTGAAAAAAATAATATATCACACTGCCTCTGTCCCCCCTTTGGAGAAGCAACGTGAATAAGAAACCGCAACCCAGGATCGCGCTGGTCGCCGGCGCCAGCGGCATTGTAGGCAGACAGCTAGTGAAAACGCTGTTGCGCCATCGGTGGGAGGTCATTGGCCTCAGCCGCCATGCCTCGCCTCACCCGGATGACATTCCCGTTATTAACGTCGATTTACTCGATGCGCGGGACAGCGCGCAGAAACTGCAATCGCTCAACGGCATCACCCACATTTTTTACAGCGCATGGTTGAACGCGGCGAACTGGACGGAAATGGTTGAACCGAACGTCGCCATGCTGCGCAATCTGGTCAGCAACATCGAGAAAACCTCACCGCTGCGCACGGTAAGCCTGATGCAGGGATATAAAGTTTATGGCGCGCATCTTGGTCCGTTCAAAACCCCGGCGCGAGAAAGCGATCCCGGCGTACCCGGGGCCGAATTTAATGCCGCTCAGCTCACGTGGCTCAGCCAGTTCCAGCACGGAAAAACGTGGCGCTGGAGTGCGCTCAGGCCGGGCGTGGTCGGCAGCACGGTGCCCGGCAACGCCATGAATCTCGCGCTGAGCATCGCGCTCTACGCCTCGCTGTGTCGGGCGCAGAATTTACCGCTGCGCTTCCCCGGCTCGGAACAAACCTGGCGCAGTATCGTCGATCATACTGACGGCGGATTGCTGGCGGAGGCCACGCTGTGGGCCGCCACCTCGCCGCAGGCGGAAAATCAGGCGTTCAACGTCAATAACGGCGACCTCTGGCGCTGGTGCGAGCTGTGGCCGCGCATCGCGGACTGGTTTGAACTGCCTTCCGCGCCGCCGGTCAGGCTCTCCTTTCACCAGCTGTTTGTCGATTACCGCGCGCAGTGGCGCGAACTGGCCGGGCAGGATCTGGTGGAGGCGGATATTTTACGGCTGAACGACGGTACGTTTGCCGATTTCGTCTTTAGCTGGAACTACGACATGTTTGGCGATGGCAGCAAACTGCGCCGGGCGGGCTTCACGGACATGCGGGCCACCGACGACATGTTTTTCCGCCTGTTCGCGCAGCTGAGAGCCGCACGCGTTATCCCCTGAAACAGCATGATTTTAACCGTCAGCCGGCGTCGCGCGAGCAACCTACGATTCAGTTTTTCGCCTCTTCCTCGCGCTTCGATACGCTGGCAAAAATCTGCCAGTCGATATTCTCGCCTGGGAGGCGGATTAACGCCCTTTTTCGATGGTGCAGGCCCACTGCTGGCTCATGCTGCTCTGGCTGGTGGCGATTTGCAGCGACAGGCTGGCGTCAAGGGTATGCGTGACGCTGTATTCAAGCACCACATCATCCAGATCGCGGGCCACCCGTTCAATGCGAAACAGCGGCGCTCCCGGTTTGATATTTAACAATCCTGCCGTGCGGCTATCGCAGCACACCGGCGTATAGCGCTCCGTGGCGTTGGCCGGCGAGTAGCCGAACGTTTCCCGCAGCTGCTTGTATAGCGATCGGCTGCCGTCCACGTGGCTGAGATCGTTGTAAATACGGCCATTAAGCCACGTCAGCACATGGCCAACCGGCCGATCGCCCTGCACTAACAACCGTTCCAGACGCATCAGCTGACAGCCTAAATCCAGCCCCATTTGCTCCGCCACCTGGCGGTCGGCCATGGTCGAAATCAGCGACAGTACTTCTACGGCTATCTCACCGGGCTCAGCAAAGCTCGTCAGTACGTCCGGGAGGTCGGTGTAGTATTTCTGCAGCGCATCGCGGTTGATAAACGTCCCTTTACCCTGCTCGCGGTACACCATGCCAATACTGGCCAGCGAATCTATCGCCTGTTTAATGGTGCCGCGCGCGACCTTGAACTCCCCGGCGAGCAGCAGTTCGCCCGGGAGCTTATCGTCATAGGTAAAAGAGAGGATCCGCTGCAGGATAACGTCTTTTATCCTTAAATAGAGAGGGAGTCCATCCGACTCAAACATACTTGTGCTCCAACTCAGAGGTAGTGTATCTGGCTCCTGTAAGCGCTCAGTATATCCTGATTTATCGCCTGATTACCGTCTATGTTTGCGCTGGCGAGAATGGGCGGCGTGCGCGCATTTTCCAACATGATTTCGCAAATACGTAATACCAGGCTGTTGGCGATAGCCGCGCCCATGATGGTGGAGAGCGGCGCGGCTTTCTGCGCCATCCCCGGCAGGCTCACCGCCGCATCGCCATACTCGCAGTGGTTATCAATGGTGATATCGGCAATATCCACCAGCAGTTTGCCGCTGGAGTGGCGAGAGGTCACGCGCGCCGCCGTCGCCAGGCTGGTAATCGCGATAACTTTTGCGCCGCAGGCTTTCGCCGCCAGCGCGACGTCAATGGTAATGGCATTCCGCCCGGAAACCGAGTGGATCAGCAGCGTATCGTCAGCCCTTAGCGGCGACTGCTCCACCAGTACCCGGCCGAGATTTTCCACGTTTTCCACCGCGCTGGTGAGGGTTAATGGCCTGACGTTAAGCATCAGCGCAGGCGTGAAAAGCGGATTGATAATGGCCAGGCCGCCCGCCCGATAGCTCATCTCCTCCGCCAGAATTCCTGCGTGGCTGGCGCCAAAGACAAAGATGTTGCGCTGGGCCAGAATGCTTGCGGTCATGGTTTCCGCCGCCCGGGTGAGATCATCGGGGCGCTGCTCAAGCAACGCCAGCTTCTGGCGGATCTGGCGGTAGTACTGTTTCAGTGCCTGACTCATAGACTTCCTCCCGATATCAGAACGTCAGCATGCGGGTTAAAAGATGAATGACCGGCGCGAGGACAAACATATCACTGTCGCCCGCCCACAGCGCGGTATCCGGGATCGTTCTGTCGATAAAGCCGGTGACGCAGAAATACTGCCCCCAGGCGACCACGGTGGAGGTGATAAACCCCGCCAGCAGCGCGCCTTTATAGCCTCCGGTAATATTGCCGAAGACCCCCGCCGTCCCGGCGTGAAAGAAAATCACGATCATGCTGGGAATAAAGACGTAGCCGGTATAGCGGCCTATCAGGGTCAGCCACAGCAGCGAGCCAACAAACGCGCCGACAAAGCCCAGCACCACCGCGTTTGGCGCAAAGTTGAACAGTATCGGGCAGTCGAGCGCCGGTTTTGCGCCGGGGACCAGCCGCGAGCCGATGCCGTTAAACGCCGGCACCATTTCGCCAATAAACATCCGTACGCCAAGCAGCACCACGGCGATGCCGCCGGTAAACATCAGCGATTGTTTGAGGGCATAAATGTAGAAACTCAGGTCGCCCGATTGCGCCAGGATCTCCGCGGCTTTCGGCGTACCTTTTATCTGCAGAATAAAGGTGCCAATAAAGAACAACAGCGCCATGGTTAACGCGGTCACCACGTTGGAATCGCGCAAAAAACCGAGCTTTTTAGGAACTTTAATATCCTCGGAGCTGATTTTGTTGCGGGCAAATATCTGGCCGAAAATCGCCCCCAGCAGCGCGACCGAGGCGGAAGTATGCCCCAGGGCCACGTTGTCGTTACCGGTGATTTTCCGCACCCAGGGCTGAACCAGCGCGGGCTGTAAGGTCCAGTACACGCCCATAATAACCGTCAGCATCAGCGTCAGCTGTACTGCGGAAATAGCGGGCGCGGTGTTCACCATCACTCCGGCAAAGATCATCGTGGTCCAGAACATCATATGTCCGGTCAGGTAGATGTACTTAAAGCGCGTCAGCCGGGCCAGCAGCAAATTAATGGCGAATCCGCCGGCAATGGCGATGGTCACGCTGCTGCCGTAGCGTTCGCTGAAGCGCGCCTGGCCGATAATATTGGTCAGGTTCATCGAGCTCAGCCCGAAGACTTCGGTCCAGATCGGTTGAAATATCAACAGCGCGGAGACGATAATCCCGGCCCCCGCGCCGATGATCAGAAAGCCCAGGATCCCCTTCAGCGTGCCGGACACAATATCCGCCAGCGATTTCTTTTGCAGCACCAGGCCGAGCAAGACAATCAGGCCAATTAAAATCGACGCTTCACCAAAGATATTGATGGTTATCCAGCGCAGTACGCCAAGAAACTCGCTCATGATGGCTCTCCCGCGGGCAGAATGTTCGCCTGCGTCAGCGCCGCGGTGATTTCCGCGTTGTCGATATAGTTGTTCACCACCACCACCGGGCAGGACAGATGCTTAAGGTTATCTACCAGTTCCGCGTTGGTTATCACCACATCGGCGTTGGCCGACGCGGCGGAAGAGACATCCATATGTTCCACGGAGGCCTGAATCCCGTGCTGTTTTAACACCGCCTCAACGTTCATTTTTAAAATCAGGCTGGAGCCCATACCTAAACCACAGACTGTCAGAATTTTCATCGCTATTCACTCCGTGTTAATCACGCTACAAACGCTGCGAGCCGCTGGCTAACAGCCGATAAAGTTGTTCTGGGTCGCGAGAATGCATCAGGGTATGCAGGTTATTTTCATCGCTGAGTACGGTGACGATATGCTGGATAAGGCGGATATGCGCATCGCTGCTGGTTGCCGACAGGCCCAGCACCACCTGCACCGGATCGTTTTCCGCATGACCAAACGCCAGCGGTTCGCGCAGCCTGATCGCGCTGATCTGCGCTTTCATCGCCCCCTGTTCCGGGCGGGCATGCGGCAGGGCCAGCCCGGGGGCAATGACAAAATACGGGCCCAGCTCGCGGTAGCTATCGACCATTGCCTGGACGTATTGCGGGCTGCAGGCTCCCGCGCGGCACAGCGCGTTCCCCGCCTCGCGGATGGCCTCTTCCGGGCTGTTGGCCGCACAGTCGACGTTTATTGCCTGACGCTCAATCATGAGAGGCTCCTTGCGCTAAATGCTGGCGGATGGAAACCAGCGTGGTCTCCAGCGCCCGCTGGACAAACGCGCGCCCTTTCTCTTCGCTGGCGGCAGTCGGATCGCCCAGCACCGCATAATCAGAGAACGCGGTCCAGGGTATCGGCTGATAACGAAAATTCTGCGGAAAATCAGGATAGTGTTGCCGAGCTTCTGTCATGTTGACGAATTCCGGCGCTAGCGCCAGCATCAATGAGGTCTCGACTTCGTCGGCATGCATATAACCGGGATAAGCCACCGCCGAGGTTTGCCGCTTTTTTACCTCCTCATCCATCCCCGCCCAGCTGTAGCCAAGTAGCGTGATGCCCTGCTCCTTAAGCTGACGGGAAGCGGCTTTAATGGCGTCGAAATTACCGTAATGCGCGTTAATCACCGCCGTGGTGGTGATACCGTAGCTGGCCATGTTTTCCGCCAGCGACACCAGCAGCGAGGTCAGCCGCTCATTACCGATATCAATCGCGCCCGCGTGGCCGCGCAGGGACCAGACCTGGCTGTAGGAAACGACCGGCAGGCTCAGGGCGCACTCGCCCAGCTGGTCATCAAGCAGCGCGCAGAACCGCTCGGCCAGCAGGTTATCGGTATCCAGCGGCAGGTGGTCGCCGTGCGGTTCGACGGCGCCGAGCGGCAATAAGGCTATCCGCGCCTTTTGTAGCGCCCGCCTGGCCTCGCGTTCGTTTAAATGATGCAGCTTCATGACGTCTCCTCAGGCAAAAGCGAGGTAACGAGCCGGGTTGTCGACGAAAAAATCGTGCAGCAACGCTTCGCCGTCAAATCCGGCTTCCCGCGCCTCTTCAAGGAACCTTGGCCGCCAGTCGTTAAGGATGAACTTCAGCCCCAGCCCCCCCTTGCCGTAGTGCACGCTCATTGATTTACGGGCAAAATCACCGCCGATTAAAATCTGTTTTTGATAACCCCGCTGGCACAGCGCCAGGATGGCCTGGGTGCGGATATGCTCAGGGTGGTATTTGATGCGGCTGATACCGTCGAAAGAGAGAAACGCCCCGGTGTTGGCGATCTGACGGTGCAGCCAGGGATCGGGGTTGCGATCCATATGAGCAAAACATAAGCGGGATAAATCCAGCCCCCATTTTTTGAAGATCCGCGCCTGCTCGAGTCCCATCGTCCCCATTTCCGTATGGCTGTGCATTGGCGCGCCGGTGCGCTGCTGGGCGCGAACGATAACCTCCATGGTTTTTTCTTCCAGCGGGGAAATGGTGTTGTAGCCGGTGCCGCACTTCACCACGCCGGCCCGATGCGCGGTGCCCTCTATTCCCTCTGTGACCTCGCGACAGACGTGCTCAACCAGTTCATCAATCTCTGAATGTTCGATCCACTCGGCAAAAGTCTGCGCTGAGCCTGGCCGCTTGCTGCTCCAGAGAAAACCTTTGTTGAAACCGGCGGTGGCGATGATGTGCAGCTGCTGGCGCTGCGCCATGGCGGCGACGGCTGCGGCCTGACGACCATAGTCCGGCGCGGTGGCGTCATAGATGGCGCGGCCGCCCGCCTCACGAAAGTCGCTTAATTCACGCTCTGATGCCTGCGGATCGTCGAGTAACAGATCGTCATCCTGACGCTCGGCCCAATAGGGCGGAATACAGTAGATATGGTCGTGGCTGTAGGTGACACCCAGCTGATGAGCGGAAATATCCCCGTTTAACGTTCGAATGATGCCCATGTTACTTACTCCCCGGAACGGATAAGAAGGTGCTTTCAACATAGGCCCGCCCCACTTGACCAGTCAAGTGATCAAGTTCGCATCGGTCATATAAAATTTCTATCTGTGAGGGCGGTAGATATTTAAAACGCGATAACGGCGCAGTACACCGGTGACTTTCAGGCAACAGAAATAATATCTGTAAGAGGATCGTGCCGGGGACGATAAAGTGACGTTGTCACATATAAACTCTTCAAAGGGAATACCGCTGCTTATGGAAAAAATCGCTTTCCCCACAAGGGTGTGACGCATTTTATTTATTATAAACAATAAGTTAAATAAATAATCAGCACACTTCATCTCAGGCTAATAATCAACATCATTGATTAAAATGTTTAATTGAATGAATCGATAAAAAGAGTATTGTTAAAAACAATGATGAGCGGAGATAAATAAATGTTACGTGATTTTTTGAAGGTAGAAAAAGAAGATCGTCTGGTCGAACAACAGGACGCCAGCAGCGATAAAGTTAATTCAACGGACGTCACCGAATGGATTATTGTGAATAAAAATGGCGATAAAAAAGGCCGGGTGGCGTTATTCAATCAATTTACCACCCGTCGTTCCTATTGCGTGAATTACCGCATCACCCAGTTTGATAATAGCGGCAACGTGGTTGTCGACCGGCTGGCGGAATCAATCTGATCCCGGGAAACGTTATCACGCCGGTGTCCCGCGCCTTTAGCCCGGGCCGTCGCTGGCGGCGGCCAGCAGCGGCACAATCACATCGCTGAGCGGCGTGGGGATATGGTGAATACGACCATATCGCTGCACGACCCCGTTGCGAATATCCCACTCCAGCGGCAGCCCGGCCTCGCGATCCGTAAGTATTGAAGTGCTTAAATCCGGGGGCGCGCGATGGAAACCGGCGAGAATTTCCTGCGGCACGCCGTCGCCCAGGCTGGCGCCTGCGGCGCGCGCCACCGTCAGCCCCTCCTGCAGATAGGCTAAAGCCAGCGCCGTGATATCTTCGCGGGCAAACATCCCTGCCCGCCTCCCCGTCAGCACCATCAGACCAGCGACCGCATTTTGCAGCAGTTTCCGCCACGCAACGGAGAGGAAATCAGCGCTAACGTCCACTTCACAGCGGGTGTCCCGTAGCGCATGCTTCACCCGTTCAGCCCCCTGGACATCGGGCAGCGTCAGCCGCGGTTTCGCCCGCAGCCAGACTGACGCCTCGGGTTCACGCTGCGCCGGGAACCAGACGACCGATGGCAGCACGGTCGCTTCCGCTACGTACGGTGCGAACTGCGTCTTTTGTTCAACGCCGTTCTGGAGCACGCAGACAACCGTGCGATCGTGGCATAGCGCTTTCAACCACGGCGCAATCGCCGTAATTTGCGTCGCTTTTACCGCCACAAAGACCAGGTCGAACGGCGCGACGACCGATGCCGGTTCCGTCACGACGGGCCCCGGCACCACAATCTTCCCGCCATCGAAACGCAGCGACAGCTGCGGATGCGCGCGGCGACCGCATACCAGAGGCGTACGGCCAACCTCGTGCAGCGCAGCGGCGATGGTGGTACCGATTGCGCCCGGGCCTACCAGCGCAATGGTGGGTTCTTCAACTGTCATCTATGCCTCCAGGCCGCTTCCGGCCCCTGAGATTCAATGGGTATGTAACATAAACGCGACTTCGTTCGCATTACCATTTTATTCATATGGGTAATCTGAATGTGTGTGTCAGCGTACACACTTATCACCATCAACAAGGAAGGTACATGTTTCCAGAATACAGAGAGCTAATTTCTCGATTGAAAACCACGCACCCGCGCTTTCAGTCGCTATTCGAAAAACATAATGCACTCGATCACGACATTTCCCGCATAGAAGGAGTCGATGGCAAAGGATACAGTCTCGAGCTCGTACATATGAAGAAAGAAAAACTTCTGTTGAAGGATGAAATGCTGAAAATCCTCCAGCATGAAAGCCTGAATCAGGCCTGAAGTGTGTGATAAGGCCGCCGGATGGCGGCCTTTCTTATCCCGCAGCTACGCGCGGATAAACGCCAGCAGATCGGCGTTAATGACATCGGCGTGCGAGGTATGCATACCGTGCGGAAAGCCGGGGTAAATTTTTAGCTGGCTGTTCGGCAGCAGCTTATCCTGCAGAATGGCGGCGTTTTGATAAGGCACAACCTGATCGTCATCGCCCTGCATCACCAGCACCGGTAGCGTAATGGCTTTTAAATCCTCGGTCTGGTCCGTTTCAGAAAACGCCTTAATCCCATCATAATGCGCCTTCGCGCTGCCGGTCATTCCCTGACGCCACCAGTTCTGAATGGTGCCCTGCGACACCTCCGCGCCATCGCGGTTAAAGCCGTAGAACGGCCCGGACGCCACGTCGAGATAAAACTGTGAGCGGTTGGCGGCCAGCGCTTTGCGAAAACCATCAAATACCTCGATTGGCGTACCGCCAGGATTACTCTCCGTTTTTACCATCAGCGGCGGAACCGCGCTGATCAGCACCGCTTTGGCCACACGACCCTGCGGCTGACCATACTGCGCAACGTAGCGCGCAACCTGCCCGCCGCCGGTAGAATGGCCGATATGCACGGCGTTATGCAGATCCAGATGTTCCGCCACCGCCGAAGCATCGGCGGCATAATGGTCCATATCATGACCTTCACTTACCTGATCGGAACGACCGTGACCGCGTCGGTCAATCGCAATCACCCGGAAGCCTTCTGCCAGGAAAAACAGCATCTGGTTATCCCAATCATCGGCGCTCAACGGCCAGCCGTGATGAAATACGATCGGCTGCGCCTCCTTCGGGCCCCAGTCTTTAAAGAAAATATTGACGCCGTCTTTGGTTGTCACAAATGCCATGTTACAAACTCCTCTATTGAGAAAACAAGGCTGCGGGCCTGACGCCTGCAGTTAGTCGGGGGTAAAGGCTGGATGTTCTGTCCGATGACGATAGTGTCTCGTTAGGTTTGAAAACGACCTGGCTGGAAAAGTGTAGATGATTTTCGCCGATGCGGGAGGCGCGGTTGGCAGATAATCCTCAGCGGGCGGCAATGGCTACGGCAGAATGGGATATCGCAACGCAATGAAACTGTCCAGAGCCTGGACAGTTTCATTCATCATGCTGAAGTGAAATAACGATCTGTTTATTTAACGCGCTATGCCTACTCAACATACCGGCTGATGGTCACCGTCGCTGTGCCCGGCTGGTCAAGCGATTTAAGCCCCTCGACCACCCGGCCAAGCTTTATCAGCCCGGACGATTGGCGAAAATCCTCGCGAAAAATGGCCAGATTGCCCCACGGCGCGTAATAGGCGATGTCGCCGCGCCGTGGGGTTAGCGATGCGCCAGGATCCGCCTGGCGCAACTTAGCCGGCAGCCAGGCGATTTTTTCCGTGGAACCATAATCCTCAAGCTTCACCGTCATCGGCAGCTGTGCCAGGAACTCATTAGCCGCTGCGCTCTCATCCAGCAAACCGACTACCGTCGTTGCGTTAAACGCAAACTGAATCTTCACTCCGTTCTCCTGCCCGGCAGAGAATGCCGCGCCCGTTGTTGCCATAAAAATGATTAGCGTGGCGCTAAGAGAGTTGAACATCCGCTCACCCTGCCAGGCCGCGAGCGCGCAGGACTTCACTGACCACCGCTACCGCCGAAAAGGCGTTTGGCCAGCCGGCATAGAAAGCGGCATGCGCAACGACCTCTCCCGCCTCTTCCGCGGTGAGGCCGTTATCCATCGCCCGGTTAAGGTGGTAGCCAATTTGCGCGCTTTGCCCGGCGGCAATCAGCGCGCTGACCGTCACCAGGCTGCGGTCGCGCGGCTTCAGCCCCGGGCGCTGCCACAGGTCAAGAAACAGCGGTTGCGTTGTGAACTTCACCAGCCCGGGGGAAATCGCGCCGACGTTCTGCTCTACCGTTGTTGAGCGCTGCTTTTCCATCGCCTGATTAAGAGGAAGCAGCTCCGGGGACGCCGAAGCCAGCTGCTCGCGGCCAATACCGCGCGCGATAAAAATATCTTTCGTCACCGCAACGGCGGACATCGCGTTAGGCCAGCCGGAATAAAAAGCCAGATGAGTAACGATCTCGGAGATTTCAGCCGCTGTGACCCCATTATCCAGGGCAACGTCAACGTAATGTTTTAGCTCCGCGGGCTGGTGACGGGCGATAAGGATCGCTACGGTCACGATGCTGCGATCGCGGCGCGAGAGTTCATTTCGCGCCCAGAGGTCCTCTGTCAACACCTCGCTGCCGAAACGGGCAAGCGCGGGCGCGACGGATTGAACATCTTCAACGGACAACTGGGTTGGGCTAAATGGAGCCATTTTTTCACCTCTTTTTTCTTCAGCCAGGACGGGAGCGCCCAGCATCAACGACATGGCGGCAGCGGTAATAAAAGCTTTCACGATAAATTCCTCATCGGCATATTAATTCGTCAACCTTTCCACCAGCTGGCGCTGGTACTCAGGAAGCCGGCGGCGGCTGGCATTCTCAAAAGCCAGCGGGGGAAGCCAGGTCATGCCCGCATGCAGCGCGCTGGCCTTCATCGGCGTAAAGACGTCGGCCAGGCTGACGCCGATCCGCCCGGACTCGCCGTAGGTGGATTCACCTCCCGCGGCCGTCGTCACGATCATCATCTCTTTGCCCTGCCATATCCCCGGCCCCACGCTACCCCAGGTATTGTTCAGCCAGGCCTTCATCATCGGCGTGATGTTGAACCAGTGGGTCGGGAAAATAAAAACGACGCGCGCGTGTTCCCGCATAAGCCGTCGCTCTTCATCGGCATTGATGTTTCGGCTGTCAAAGCCGTAAAGCGCCTCGAGATTGCGTACGGTCACGCCGGGCACGCTTCGCGCAGCCTCCTCCAGACCTTTGGTCATGACCGATTGTTCAGGATAAGGATGGGAGACAATAACCAGCGTGTTAGCCTCGGCGGCACGGCTGGTAGGGGTAAAGCTAAACAGAAACGCGGTGACGGCCAAAAGCCAGAACAGACCGGGAATACAGCGGTGCGAATAGTTCATCAAGCTCTCCTTCTCTTTTGCCACAGGTTAAGGCGCGGAATAAGAAGGAGCCAGCCCTCGCTATCGAATGGGGCTGTGAGTTATTTTCATCAATCGGGCTACAGACCGAGCGGCTTCATTTCCCGCACAAGGGAGATTAACAGGCGCAGCCCGGTGGGAAGCTGATGACGGCTGGAGTAATAGATATAGAATCCCGGTCCGTATGAGGCCCAGTCGGTCAGCACCAGACGCAGGCGCCCGGCGCTGACGTGCTCTGCTATCAGCGGTTCCGGCAGGTACATCAGGCCGAACCCCTGCAGAATGGCCACTACGCCCGTCTCCGCCAGATCGACCGTTAACAGCGGCGGCACTTTGACGGTGAGCTGCTCTTCGCCGCGTTCAAACTCCCATTTATAAATCCGGTTGTTTCCCAGACGATTGCTGACGCAGCGGTGCTGGTGAAGATCGTTGGGATGCCGGGGTTCGCCAAAGCGGGCAAGATATTCCGGCGACGCCGCGACCACCCAGCGCACATCGGCGGACAGGCGCTGCGCCACCATATCTTCCGGCACGGTTCCGCCATAGCGGATCCCGGCGTCGAAGCGCTGTTCCGTGACGTCGACAATGCGATTGCTGGCCACGATATCCAGCTCAATATCGGGATAACGTTCGGCAAAAACCGGCAGTACCGGAGCCAGCAGCAGCGTGGCGGCCTCAACGGCGACGTTAAGCCGAATATGCCCCGCCGGCGAATCGCGGAACTGGTTGAGCTGTTCCATCGCGGCATCGATGGAGGCGACCGGCTCGCTTACCGCGCTGGCCAGGCTCTCGCCTGCCGCCGTCAGGGTGACGCTTTTGCTCGTGCGGTTCAGCAGGCGTACGCCCAGCCGCGCCTCAAACCCCTTCAGGGCGTGGCTTAGGGTCGAGGCGCTCACCCCAAGTTCGACGGCAGCCTTACTAAAACTATGATGGCGCGCGATGGCGCAAAAATAGATAAGGTCGGCCATATCGGCACGGTTCACATTCATACGGCCTCGCTAACGGGGTAAAAGATAAGCTAAAAAAATAACGGTACCTTGATGTCATGCCGCATCGTGGCGATCGTCCGCGAAGGAAAATCAAAGACCTTAATGCACGAGCAACCTGCCGTGCGGTAGGTTTATACTACAGGCTTCAGCCCTGATAAACTGTCCATCCGACCGGTAATAAACCCTATTTTGTCCGCCAGAGGCGCGTTTATGTTACCTGATTGCGATAAAGCCATCGTCCTGCTGCATGAAATCTATGGCCTCAACGCGCATATTCAGCGAACCGCCGCGACCTGGAGAAGCCGCGGTTACGCTGTCTTTACGCCCGCGCTTTTTCCCCACTCTGCGCCTTTTGCTTATGACCAGCAGGACGAGGCCTGGCGCCACTTTTCCGATAACGTCGGATTTGATACCGCCGCCATTGTGTCGCTGCTGGCCGAGCTTAGAGCGAAATACGGCACGCTAATTCTTATCGGCTACAGCGTGGGCGCCACTTTAGCCTGGCTGGCCGCCAGGAGCGGGCTCTGCGACGCCGCGGTGTGCCATTATGGATCGCGGATCCGCCTGTACAGCGACGTTGCGCCCCCCTGCCCGACGCTTGTTATCATCGCCCGCGATGAACCGGCGTTCGATCCCCGCGTCATGCAAAACGAGCTGGAGAAAATTCCCTCCGTGACCTGCCGGATGTTCAATGCGCTGCACGGTTTTTGCGATGCCGACAGCCCGGCATGGGACGCGCGCCTCGCTCAGCAGGCAGACGAGGACACGCTGCGCTTTTTAACGCTTATTCAGCAAACACAGGAGGCCTAATGCATCAGGTATTTCACTGGATTAACGAACCCGCGACATGGTCGGAAGAGGACGGCGTACTCCGCGTAGTCACCGATGCGCAAACCGACTTCTGGCGCGAAACCTGGTACGGATTTGAGCGCTTCTCCGGCCATATCTACGCGACGGAGGCCGCAGCGGATTTCACCTTTCAGGTGCGGGTCCGCGCCGACTTCAGCACCCTGTATGACCAGGCGGGGATCCTGCTTATGCAGGACGCGCAACGCTGGCTCAAGGCCGGTATTGAGTACAATGACGGCGCGCCCGCTATCGGCAGCGTATTGACGCAGGGGAAATCAGACTGGGCGACCGGTGTTTTCCCGGGCGACCCCGGCGAATTCTGGCTGCGTCTGACCCGTCGGGGGGAAGCGCTGCGCCTGCAGTACTCTACGGATGGCCGTCAGTGGCCGCTGCTGCGGCTGTGCCCTTTTCCCAGCGGAGCGGTGAAGATCGGCGTCATGTGCTGCACGCCGCAGCGTAGCGGACTACGGGTTAATTTCCACGATATAGCGCTGCTGCCGCCAAACGAGAAAGATCTGCACGACCTGAGCTGAGTCGCCAGCTCGCGCGCGGGCAAAATCGCGGAATAATCGCGATGAAGGTATGATTTTTAGCCCCCCGGCCTGCATGGCCTCCTCCTTGCTGCTAGATTGGCATCGACCTTCAGACCAACTATGAGGAGGAGCCATGTTTTCTTACATCATGCTCGGCACCAACGATCTGCCGCGCGCGCTGCGTTTTTACGACCCGCTGATGGCAATGCTGGGGCATCCCCAGAGCGGTCGGAGCGATGAAGGCGCATCGTGGGGGACATTCAGCGGAAACAGCACCATCGGACTGTGCGTTGGCAGACCGTTTAACCAGCAGCAGGCGACGACGGGTAACGGCGTGATGGTAGCGCTGAACGCTCGTTCAGTTGAGCATATTCAGCAGCTGCATCAGCTGGCGCTGAACCTCGGGGGAACTGATGAAGGCGCCCCTGGACACCGCCCGCAGTACGGTGAGGGCTTCCACAGCGCCTACGTCAGGGATCCGGACGGCAATAAGCTGGCGTTTGTGTATTACGCAAGCGCAGGCTAAGCCCGCAGAACGAGAGGTTAAGGCAGGGTTCGCGCATGGCGAAACCCTGCGCGTTGCTGAACATCGCGCCGGGCTCGTGCCGCCTGTTTCACCTTCGGCGCTCACCGGTCATTCACGGCGCGCCCACGAGAAAGGCATTTTGTTTCAGCCCGTTGCCGTACAGCAGCGGTCGTCTCTGACTCAGCCTTCAGTAAACATTCCCGACGTAAACGCCGCCCGCATCGCTTCGATTTCGCCCGCCTGCGTCGCGTTTAATGCCGCCAGCATATTGCAGGTAAAATCCACAAAGCCAACCCCATTGGCGGTCACCAGATTGCCGTCGCGAACCGAAGGCACGCTTCGGTAGCGCGCAGCGCCGCTGTAGGCGGAGCCCGCTCTGTTCTGCAGGTAGGCCAGCCCGTTCGAGGTGTGGTCGACATCATTGAGAAAGCCGTGCGCGCCGAGGAATGCCGAAGCATCGCATATCGCGCCAACCACGATCTGCCGGGCCTGCGCTTGCTCTACCAGCGGCACCACCCGCCGGGCCTCTTCTCCCCACCAGTTCATACCGCCCACCAACACCAGCGCGGCGTAATCATCGGGTATCGTCTCGAAGGTATAATCCGGCAGGCAACGGACCCCGCCAATGGACATCACCGGCCCCGCATCCGCGGCAACGGTCCTGACATCATACTGCGGCTCCCATATGCCAAACCCCCGGCGCAGCCCTGGCGCCAGCAGGGCAAACTCCCAGTCGGCATACTCCTCGATGAGCACAAACAACACTTCTTTACGCGTATCCATAAATCTCATTCACTCCCTGGTCAACGGAATTAGCCGTCGCGGCATCCGCCAAGCCCTTCGCTGTCGCGATCGATATTCTCGTCGTGCCGCCGCCACAAACTGTATAAATACACAGTAATGAAGGCAAGGTTAATTTTCCCCTTATGGCAATCCGCACTCATTTTTGCGAGCCTGCTCCCCGGATAGAACCACTATCCGGGGACATTGGCTATCGTCTTCTGCGATCCGGGCCTGCAGACAACGGAATGCGCCTGCGGGCGAGGAGAACCTCCCTGGTGATATAAAGCGTATATCCCTCCGGCCTCAGCCGGGGCGATCGCAACGCCTTCAGGGTGATGCCGCCGATATCTCCCGACGCAAGGCGCTTACGGACAGCGCTACCGCTAAGGCACAGCTGACTTCGCAGCACCGATAGCAGGCTGGTCTGAAAGGCTCGCGCGACGGTAACCTCCACTCTCACCTGAGAAGCGCGAACAAGGCTGATTCGCCAGCGCTCCTTGACCATGAATTCAGGCGATCCTGACGGCGACGCGCGATTACGCCGCAGCACCAGCAGATCGTGAGAATAAGCCTCGACGGCAGATTTATCGTTAGCGATAAGCCGCTCGTAGAGCTGCGGATTGATTTTGCTGATCGGTAAACGAGAGAACAGGCTGATGTTCCAGGTATACGCGCAGCGGACGCACTGATAGATACTCCAGACATCGAGCATCTTTTTTTGTGAATTGACCCGGAAGGCGCCGGATGGGGTGAAATCCTGCTGCCCATGACAGGCGGGGCAGCGTTTGCTAATCAGCTGGTAGCCCACGGGGCTGACGTTCCATGTGACTTTCATGGTGAACCTTTTTTAACCTATACAAAAGCGGATCCGTCGATAACGGACCGTGATTTTTGCGATGTGAAAAATATTTAGAGGATACTTTTCAGTGGGTTAAAAAAAGATTTCCAACACGACTACCCTGTCTGACCGCCAATGAATGGGCCTAAGCGTAACAAAGCGGCTAAGGGTAAAGGCATGCATTAAATCAATAAATACAGAGAATTCATTCATAAACAGCATTGTTTACCTTCTGTTCACAAAACGAGAAGCGGCTCACTGATCAAACAAACCTAAACGTTTATGTTTTGTCTCATAAACGTTTAGGTTAAGGAAATAACCGTTTATATCACGGGTAATTTTCATAAATGCAGAGAGCGAAAAATGCGAAAAGCGACGATGCGGGACGTGAGTGAGGCGACGGGATTTTCAATGTTCACCGTCTCACGCGCGCTTAACGGTGGCGATGGCGTAGCTGATGATAGCCGGGAGCTGATTTTAAAAGTGGCGCGCGAGCTCGGCTACGTCCCTAACCGCGCGGCACAGGCGCTACGCCGTTCGAGCAGAGACTCGGTGGCGGTGATTACGGCCCATGCGTCGAACTCTTACTACCTCAACCTGATGTCCGGGATTCAGCAGATGCTGCAGCCTTCGCAGTGGACCGTGGTGCTTGGCGATATCGCGGTAAACGGGATCTACGACCGGGCGCAGGAAGATCGCATGATTAACCGCCTGATCGAATCGCGGATGGCCGGGATCATTTCGACGGTGACGCTCCAGCCGGAGAGCCTGAGCCTGCTGGCGAAATGGGATATCCCGGTGGTCTTTGTCGACTCTCCTCCCCGCGGCGAGCACAATTTTCCCAGCGTCACCACCGACAATTACCATGCCAGCCTGCTGGTGGGGAACCATCTGGCGCAGCACGGCTATAAAAACTGGCTGCTGCTGATCTACCCGGACCGCTGGACCACGCGTTTTGAACGCGAGCGCGGGATCCGCGAAGCCGCTGAGCAGTGCGGCGCCACGCTTGAAGTCCTGGAAACGGAAAACGACGCGCAGTCGGCCTCTGAAAAACTGAGCCAGTATCTGGCGCGCGGGGAAGCGCTGCCGGACGTGCTTATTGCCGGGAACAACCCTATTCTGCTGGGTTCGCTCAACCAACTCCAGCAGCGCCAGATAGCCATTCCCGGCGATATGGCCCTTATTGCCTATGACGAATTCGACTGGGCACCGCTGTTAAATCCACCGCTCACGGTGCTCAATGAAAACAGTGAAGAGATCGGCAGGCAGGCGGCAGAGATGCTGATTCGCTTAATTAATCAGGAAGGAAAAGGCGAGATAGAGACCCAACTTAAAGTTCCCGCCGAGCTGGTGATTCGCCAGTCCTGCGGCTGTAGAAAAGCCCATAACACTTAAAAAGACACGATTGAGATGGCTGCCCAGACGGCATTGTACGGGCCGACAGACATTGCTCTTGCGGTTCTGTCCTTCCAGCCAAAAAGCGGCTAACCCGAGCGAAACAATTTTGCCGCCACTCTTTCATCGTTTTAGCGTTTTAAATAACGGCTGAATTATTCAGTCGCGATTAAAAAACAACATCAGGGGATTATTTCTGAGGCATCCCCACACCTGGCCGTACCTCGTACCACAAGAAAATGAAAGGAGCAGAATATGACCAAACTTCGTAAAGCATGGCTGGCTATCGCGGTTGCCGCGGTAATCACCACCATGACAGGCTTGGCTCCCGCAGCCAGCGCCGCGCCGCAGGAAAGCAAAAAAATCGCCCGTATCGGATTAATGGTGCAGGACATGTCCAACCCGTTCTTCTCCGCGATGGAGAGAAACGCTAAGCAGGCTGCGGCTAAAATCGGCGCAACCCTTAATGTCCAGGATGCGCAGGTCGATCTGGCAAACCAGAACACGCAGATTGACGCTTTTATTCAGCAGAAAGTGGATCTCATTATTATTTCCGCCGTCGATGAGTCCGGGATCGAACCGGCGATACAGCGGGCAAAAGCCGCCGGCATTATCGTTATCGCAGTCGATACCCCCGCTAAAGGCGCTGACGCGGCGATCATGACCAACGCCATTCAGGCCGGGGAGACCTCCTGCGAGTACCTGTTCAGCCAGATGGGCGGCAAAGGCAAAGTGCTGCTGGTCGATGGGACCCCAATTCAGACCATTATCGACCGCATTAAAGGCTGTAAAAACGTCGCGCAAAAATACCCGGATATCAAAATTGTCGGCCAGCAGGCATCGCGCAACGACCGCGCATCGGGCCTGATGGTCACCACCGATATGCTCACGGCCAACCCGGACGTCTCCGGTATTTTCGGTATGAACGATCCTTCGGCCCTTGGCGCGGTGCTGGCGGTTGAACAGGCGGGCAAAGCGGGCGCGATCAACGTGACCGGCGTCGACGGTAGCCCGGAGGCGGTTGAAGAACTCAAGCGCGGCGGCTCGCCTTTTATCGGCACCGCGACGCAAAACCCGGGAGAAATGGTTCGCCAGGCCATATCGCTTGCTCAGGATATGGTCGACGGTAAGCCGATCGCCTCCCGTACCGTTTTGATCCCGAGCGTACTGGTCACCCGCGATAACGTGGGTAGCTATCCGGGCTGGTAATCACATCGTCACTCTAAGCAGCAACAAACGGGATGACCCTCAGGCTCATCCCTGAGGGCAAAGACAATGGCCGACATATCATCACCTCCCTTACTCAGGCTGGAAGGGATTTCAAAACGCTACGGCGCGACGCTCGCGCTGAACAACGTACGCTTTGATTTATTCGCCGGAGAGGTCCATGCCCTGATGGGGGAAAACGGCGCGGGTAAATCCACGCTGATGAAAATCCTCTCCGGCAACGAGCAGCGCGATAGCGGCGTTATTTTTATTGATGGACAAGCGATTGATATTCGCACGCCCCGGGACGCGCGCAAATATGGTATCGCCATTATCCACCAGGAGCTGAACACGGTGCCGGATATGACGGTGGCGGAAAACCTGTTTCTCGGCCAGGAGCCCACCTCTTTCGCCGGTATTCTCGATCGCAAACGGATGCACCGGGAGGCCAAAGAGAAGCTGAATCGAATTAACGCGGATATCGACCCGCAGGCGCCGCTCGGGTCATTGAGCATCGGGCGTCAGCAAATGGTGGAGATCGCCCGCGCCGTCAGTGAAAACGCGAAAGTACTGGTGCTTGATGAGCCGACCGCCGCCCTGTCGCGGGCGGAGACTCTCCAGCTATACCGGCTGATCGCGCAGATGCGCCAGGACGGCGTCGGCATGGTCTACATCTCGCACCGCATGGAAGAGGTGTGGCAGTTGGCAAACCGGGTCACGGTGTTCCGCGACGGCACGTGGATCGGCACGGAAAACCTCGGCAACGTCTCAACCACCGATATCGTGCGCATGATGGTCGGCCGGCAAATCGTCGATCTCTATCAGCACGAGCCGCGTACGCCCGGCGACGTCCTGCTGGAAGTGCGGGATCTGGCAGGCAGTGCGACCGGCCCGGTCTCCTTTGAGGTCAGCGCGGGCGAAGTGGTGAGCATGTCCGGTCTGGTGGGCTCCGGGCGAACCGAAGTTGCCCGCCTGCTCTTCGGCGCCGATCCGCGCAGCCAGGGAAGCGTGCGCCTTGCCGGCAGGGAGAGCCAGCCGTCAGACCCCACCGCCGCTATTGCCGACGGTATTGGAATGGTGACCGAAGACCGTAAAACCCAGGGACTGTTTCTCGGTCATTCGGTTGAGCACAACATTGATATCAGTTCGCTGGATAACTTTGTCGCCGGCGGCGTGGTTAAACGCAAAACCATCCGCGCCGCCGTCCTTGAGCAGATGCGCAGGCTGCGGCTGCGGGAAAACGCGGTTGAACTGCCCGTCAGCGCCCTGTCCGGCGGAAATCAGCAGAAAGCGGCGCTGGCGCGCTGGCTGCTGCGCGATTCGAGGCTGCTTATCCTCGATGAACCGACCCGCGGCGTAGATATTGGCGCCAAAAGGGAAATTTACGAGCTGATAGACAGGCTCGCTCGCGCCGGCAAAGCCATCCTGGTGATCTCTTCCGATTTGCCGGAGGCCATCGGCATCAGCGACCGCGTGCTGGTCATGCGCGGCGGGCGAATCGTCCACCAGCTCCCCTCATGTTCAGCCACAGAAGAAGAAGTGATGCTGCACGCAACAGGAACCTTTACCAGTCAATCCGGAGAATGCCATGGACAACAATAAACCTGTGACGGAACTGCCGGTCAAAGCGCCGTTTGATTTTGCCAAATGGTGGGACCGGGTGGGGATCTTAATCGTCCTGCTGGTTTTGCTGATCCTCATGTCGACCTTCGCGCCAAACTTTAACCGCGTCGATAATCTGCTGAATATCGCCCGTTCGATTTCCGTCAACGCCATTCTGGCGGCGGGTATGACGTTCGTCATTTTAACCAGCGGTATCGATTTATCCGTCGGGTCGATCGTCGCCGTATCCGGCGTGGTCTCGGTGGTGGCGGCGATGGCCGGGATCCCCGCGCCGCTGGCGATTCTGGCCGGGGTTGGCGTTGGCGCGCTCTGCGGTCTGCTTAACGGCGTTCTCACCGCCTATCTCGCCCTCGCGCCGTTTATCGTCACCCTCGGGACAATGACCTTCCTGCGCGGTATGGCCTACACCATTACCGAAGGGCAGCCTATTGTTTCGAGTAGCCTTAGCTTCCGCGAGCTGGGCAACGGCTATCTTATTGGGATCCCCATCCCGGTCATTATCATGCTGGTGGTTTACCTGCTGGCGTGGTTCATTCTCGAACGCACCCGCTTTGGCCGTCACATTTACGCCGTCGGCGGCAACGCCCAGGCCGCACGCTTGGCCGGCGTACGGGTCAAACGCGTGCTGGCGGCGGTGTATATGATTGCCGGTGTCTGCGCGGGTCTGGCGGGCATTATCTTCGCCGCCAGGGTGATTTCCGCCCAGCCTACTGCCGGAACGGGATATGAGCTGGACGCCATTGCGGCCGTTGTCCTGGGAGGCACCAGCCTCGCCGGTGGCCGCGGGCGAATTATCGGCACCCTGATTGGCTCGATAATACTTGGCGTACTCAGTACCGGTCTGATTCTGCTCAGCGTGCCCTTTTTCACCCAACTCTTAATCAAAGGCATCGTCATCATCCTCGCCGTGGCGATTGACGGACTGAAGCAGCATCCGGAACTGTTTACCTTCTGGCGGAAAAAAGAGATCGCCCGTCCCCGCTAGCTTTCCCTGACGCGTTGTTTATCCGCCGCATCGGCGGCGGGTTTTCGTTTGCTTAAAATCTGATGGAGTACACGCCCATGACATACCACATTACCCTGACGGACCCGATGAATGGCCCCCGGGATCGCGAACCGATTACGTTTACCCTCCCGGAGAGGCTGGCGGAACCTCTGTGGTGGGCCATTACCGACGAGGACGAGCGGATCCTTTGCCAGCGCCTCGAGCATGAATCGTCGGTAAGCAGTACCGCTTTTATCGCGACGGTCAGCTTCAGCGGTACCCTTAAGATGCGGCTTGACCGGCCGCTCACGGCGGCTGAAGTCGATGACATATCCGGTATCCAGACGCTGCCCGGCCGGGAGAGCGACTGTTTTGCGCGCCTCAATACCGGCTGTTTCGATCTGGAAATGTGTCGGGGAACCGCTCAGGGCGTCGGTTCATCAAAATGGGGGCTGCGCCATTTCCGCGCTCTGCAGGACGGCGTCGAACTGCTTCCTTCGGGGAATAACGCCATCGGCGGTTTTTACGGTCCGTTCTTTACCCCGGAGAACGGACTGATTAACCCGCCGGAGCATACCGTCGTTGATATTGAGGTCGTTGAACAGGGTCCGGTCTATCATCACTACCGCATGCGCGGCGCGATCCCCGACGGGTTATTACCGGAGCTGCGCGGTAAGCGCTTCGCCATCGACTGGAAATTTAGCTGGAACACGCCGTGGTTTCAGCGGCGCTACTGGGTGGATGACTTTTCGACGGTGATCAACGGCCGTTCGGTGACCAACAAGATCACCGTCGGCGACGAATTTGAGAGCGGTCCGGGAAACCTGCTGTTCGACCGCTTCGCGGCCTACGGCGGCACCCGCTACCGCGCGGGCGACCCCTACGCCGAAGAGCTGGCGGCGATGGTGGCCAATACCGTCGCCACATCGGAAAATCAAAGCCCGAAATTTGCCGAATTCCGCGAACAGCTCACCGATATGGCTTCTGCCCACTGGGATCTCTACTGGCGGATGTTCTGTCGCTGGGAGCACGTGCTGGATGAAGCGGAGATTCGCGAACGGCTGAGTCAGGTGCGCGCCCGAGCGCATCTTCGGGCCGATCAGACCGAGCGGGAATGGCTGTTGACCGATTCGCCGGTTAACGTTTCCGCCGTCGCGGATGAAACCATCTTCCCCGGGCCGGCCAGTAAAACCGTCGAGTATGATTCGGCTAGCGGCCGGGCGATGATCTGGTGGACCTCCCGCCCCTCCGGCGCGTTTCAGATAGTCCAGCGCCGCCAGTCCGGATGGGTTAACTGGGGCAGCAACGGCGAAAATGAGTGTCCGGAGCTCCCCGTCGGCGTCGAGATCAAGACCGCCTGCGGGATCTTCGCCGAAAACTGGATGCAGATCGCCGATCGGCTGGAAACCCCGCCGGTGGTCACGGTACGTAAAGGAGATAACTGATGATCCTCTGCTGCGGAGAAGCCCTCATCGACATGCTGCCCTGCCAGAGCCGCGAAAATGACCCCGCTTTTACTCCCTGCGTCGGCGGAGCGGCATTTAATACCGCCGTCGCCCTGGGCCGTCAGGGGATGGCGGTCAGTCTGTTTTCCGGTTTATCGGATGACTTTATGGGCGATATGCTGCGCCACACGCTTGACGCATCCGGCGTGGATTATTCGCCCTCAACCCGCGCGCCGCTGCCAACCACGCTGGCCTTCGTCAGGCTGGTAGGCGGTCAGGCCCGCTATACCTTTTACGATGAAAATAGCGCTGGCAGAATGCTGAGGGAAAGCGACCTGCCGGAACTCGGAGATGATGTCGCCGCCGTGTTGTTCGGCTGCATCAGCCTCATCGCGGAGCCGTGCGGCAGCGTTTATGAAACGCTGATGGCGCGAGAGGCGCCGCGCCGGGTGATGTACCTCGACCCCAATATCCGTGAAATTTTCATCGCGGATCGGCAGAAGCACCTGGCGCGCATGAGGCGCATGATTGCGCTGGCGGATATCGTCAAGCTTTCCGATGAAGACCTCGCGTGGTTTGCCGAACCCGGCGAAGAGCATGAGGTCATCCGCCGCTGGCTGGCGCTGGGACCAAAGCTTATTGTGGTTACCCGCGGGGCCGACGGCGCCGATGCCTGGACCGCAGATTTTCATCTTCACGTTCCCGCGATTCGCGTCGCGGTGGCCGATACTGTCGGCGCGGGAGATACGGTGAATGCCGGTATTCTCGCCAGCCTTTCGCAGGCCGGGCTTCTTGAAAAAGAGAAGCTAGTGACACTGTCACGTGAGCAGGTTCGCCGCGCGGTCGATCTGGGGATGCGCGCCGCCGCGGTGACGGTTTCCAGGCCAGGAGCTAACCCGCCCTGGGACCATGAACTCCGAAGTCAGCAGAGACCAGGCCTGTAAACAACGGAAAACCGGATGAGGGTCTGCAACCGCGCGTATCGACGGACCCTTATCATTAGCTTTTATGGATATGATTTAGGTCCCAATTATTGAATGAAAGCTAAACCAGCTTCATTTATTCATGGGTTATTGCCGACTAATCCATTAATATCAGGCAATTAGATCGGCATTCAATTTTTGCCCTTCTCGCTAATGGACATCAGGGACAGGAGGTCAATAATGAAAATGAATCAATGGTTTGTACGTTTGCGTAATACTCCCATTCCGCAGCGCAAGCTGCATCCGGCGAAATGGCTGACGCTGATCGCCTTTCTGCTGCTGCTGGCGCAGCTGGCGGTAGAGTCTTTGCTCTCGGTATAAGCACAATAAAAATGGGCTTTAGTGTCAAAGCGCGCCAGCACTAATAAGATTAAACTCAAATCTAATTCGTGATAAGCATCTCAGTTTATCAACAACGGCTAGACAGAAAGAACTCAGGCATGCTAGTAATTAATTCAAGCAAGGGAACGGATTTAAATTAAACGCCATTTAAACCCTACCCATAAGGCTGAAAAATTAATTGATAATGGTTTGGCTTACTGAACGATTATCAAAAGGGTAAGTGAATCGAAGGCCCTCAGAGACGAAAGTTTCTGAGGGCCTTTTTGTTTTTTTCTCTCACAGGAGTTAATCAATGTCTAAAGAACGTCGTCTCTCCCGAATTTTCGCAAAAGATGGTAAATCAGTCACGCTGGCGCTGGATGGCTACTATTTTTCCAGCAACACAAATGGTATTGATAATACGATAAAGCAGCTCCCGGTACTGGTCGAAAATGGCCTGGATTGCGCGCTGGTGACCTGGGGTATGTTGAAAAATTTTCGCGAAATTTTCAACAGCGTTCCCGTTGTATTACGCGTCGATAGCACAGTGAGTATTTTTGATAATACCGTTCCCGATACCACCCCTGTTTTTTCTATCGAAGATGCGCTGAAAGTGGCTGCTGATGGCGTGGTGTGCATGACCTTCCCCGGCGCGTTCAATGAAGAGAAAACGCATATCATGGCCATGCAGCTGGCGCAGGCGGCCGATCGCTGGAGCATGCCGCTGATAGTGGAATCTCTGCCCTATGGCTATCCCGTCACCAGCGACGACTCCAATAATCCGGCTATCATCGCCGCCTCGGCCCGCGTCGCCGTTGAGCTCGGCGCGGATGTCATTAAAACCCGCTTTACCGGTACCGAAGACGATAGACTCATCGTCGAAGCCGCCGGAGTGCCGGTGCTAGCGCTCGGCGGCCCTAAAACCGGCATCGACGGCTATTTTAAATTTGTTCATCACTGTATGCAGGTGGGAGCAAAAGGCGTGGCGGTGGGTCGCAATATTACGCAGGACCCACGGCCAGAAAAAGTAGTAGCAGGTCTGAATGCCATCATCCATGAAAATGCCACAGCGGAAGATGCTTACAGCCTCTACATGGTTTAAACATACGGGTATTAATATGCACTTAAATAACACCATCATTCCTTCCGTCAGAAAATATAAACATTTTGAGCAGGCGCTGTCTTGTTCATCAGAATACGTACTGTTATCCGAAGCGAATATCGGCAACTTACAGTCGCTGATTGGTAAATGTCATCAAAGCGGCAAAAAAGTACTTATTCACCTGGAGCTATTGGGCGGTTTTAAACCCGACCAGGCGGGGATTAGTCTGCTCAAAAATTACTACAAGGTTGATGGTGTTATTTCTTCCAATCTCTCGGCCCTACGCCATGCAAAAAAAGAGGGATTGTTAACTATCTTTCGGGTACTGCTGATCGACTCACGTTCGCTGGATCAGTCCATCGATATTGTTAAGCATAACCCGCCGGATGCCATTGAGATCTTACCTGCTGAATATGCCTGCCAGTGTCTGGAATTGATTAGCCGGAATTTAAAAGGCTTTGACGTGATATTCATCGCCGGAGGCTTTGTTAAGCGGAAATACCTTGTAGATAAAATATTCCATGCCGGATTTAAAGGAATTACCAGCAGCGAACCCGGATTATGGTAACTCATAAGGAGTCCACGCGAATGAAAGAACACTATGTCATGGGCATTGATAATGGCGGAACCGTTACAAAAGCGGCGATTTACGATCGAAGCGGCAACGTGGTCGCTATCGCGTCGCAGTCAACGCAAATGCTGACGCCAAAAGAATTTCATACCGAGCGCGATATCAACGAACTCTGGGCGGCTAACGTTGAAGTCATTAAAAAAGCCATCGCGCAGTCGGGTATCGACGCCAGCCAAATCAAAGGCGTGGCGGTAACCGGCCACGGCAACGGGCTGTATATGGTGGATGAAACCGGTGCCCCGGTGCGCAACGGAATTATCTCCACCGACAGCCGGGCTAAGGCCTGGGTTGAAAAGTGGTACCGCGAGCCGACGTTCGTTAGCGATATTTTGCCCAAAACCATGCAGTCCATCTGGGCCGGGCAGCCCGTCGCCCTCCTCGCCTGGCTAAAAGAGTACGAGCCGGAAACGCTGAACAAAGCGCGCTACATTTTCATGGTCAAAGATCTGATTCGTTTTTACCTGACCGGTGAAGCCTTTCTCGAACTTACCGATATCTCAGGAACCAACCTGATTAACGTTCGCGACCGCGACTATGACGCCTCGCTGCTGGCCTGGTGGGGGCTCGGCGATCTGCGCGACAAGCTTCCGCCGATTAAACGCTCCACCGATTGCTGCGGCTACATAACCGACGAGGTGGCGCAGCTGACCGGTTTGTGCGCCGGGACGCCGGTTTCCGGCGGCGTTTTTGATATCTCGGCTTCTTCCGTGGCTTCCGGGATCAATACGTTGGATAAGCTGGCTATTATTACCGGGACCTGGAGCATTAACGAATACGTGACCGACCATCCGGTTATTGACCAGGATCTGTTTATGACCTCGATCTATCCGATTGAGGGTAAATGGCTAATCACCGAGGCCAGCCCCACTTCCGCCAGCAATCTGGAGTGGTTTATCAATAACTTTATGGAGGGCGATCGCGCGGCCGCTTCCGCGCAAGGTATGTCCGTCTACGATCTGTGCAATGAGCTGGTTTCCACAACGACGCCCGTTGAGAGCCACCTGCTGTTCTTTCCGTTTGTCTTCGGCTCTAACACCATCCCGGATGCTTCTGCGGGGTTTATCGGCCTGAATAGTTTCCATAAAAAAGCGCATTTTCTGCGCGCTATCTATGAAGGCGTCGCCTTCAGCCACCTTTATCACACCGAACGTTTACGCAACATCAACCCACAGTTAAGCCGCACCATTCGGATTGCAGGCGGCGTCACCCACTCTCCGGTTTGGTTACAGGTATTTGCCGACATTTTTCAGTCCACGCTGGAAATTGTCGACGTGAAAGAGCACGGCACGCTCGGCACCGCGATGACCGCGGCGGTGATGGTTGGCTGGTTTGATGACGTTTTCGACGCCTCAAATGCAATGGTGCGCGTCTCGCGAACCGTCACGCCGAACCCCGACAACAACAAGGTCTATCAGGATAAGTATCAGCTCTACAAAAATCTGTTAGCGGAAATGCAGTCTCCGTGGAAAAGCTGCAGCAACTACATCACGCATTAAGCGAGGAAAGTATGGATCTGAATTTACACCACCGCACGGCTATCGTTACCGGAGGCGCTACGGGCCTCGGCAAAGAGTTTGTCCTTTCCCTCGCCAGAGAAGGAGTCAATATCTGCTTCACCTATATGCATGAAGACGAGCACCCTGAACTGCTGGTCGAAACGGTGAAAAGCACTACCAACGTCGAGATCGTTGCGGTGAAAACCGATCTTTCCGACGAGCAAAGCCGTGAGAATCTGTTCGCCACCTGTATCGACCGCCTGGGAAATGCCGATATTCTGGTCAATAACGCCGGGATCTGGCTGAGCGGCTACGTTACTGAAATTACCCCACAGGACTGGGATAAGGTGATGAACATCAACCTGAAGGCGGTATTCCACCTGAGCCAGCTGTTTGTAAACCACTGCCTGGCGAAAGATCGGGCCGGCAGCATTCTGAATATCACCTCTCAGGCGGCCTTTCACGGTTCGACCACCGGTCATGCTCATTACGCGGCCAGTAAAGCGGGCCTGGTGGCATTCGCCATTTCGCTGGCGCGCGAAGTGGCGAAACAGAAAATCAATGTCAACAACATCGCCGTCGGCATTATGGATACCGCGATGATCCGTAAAAACATTGAACAGAATCCTGACTATTACGTCAGCCGTATTCCGGTAGGCCGGGTGGCCCAGCCGCACGAAATTGCCGATATCGGCGTCTTCATGGTCTCTCCGAAAACCAGCTATATGACGGGAGCGACTCTGGATGTCACCGGCGGTATGTTGATGCGTTAACTTATGGAGAATGTCTATGAAATGTCTGGCAATTGCCGATCTTTTTATCAATGCAGCGATGATGGACGCGGGTCTGAACGCGCTGAAAGATAAAGGTATTGCAGTGGAAGTGCGCGAGTGGTCGCACGAGTCGATTGAAAAACTGCAGGAGGATAATTTGCTGGTGGAACAGCAAGGTTCAGAGGCGCTGGCGCTGCCTGTCGCCCTGCTTCAGGGCGCTGAGGAGACGGAGATCCTGATAGTCCAGTTCGCCCCGGTTAACGCGGCGGTATTCGACAAGCTGCCAAAGCTTAAATACGTCGGCGTGCTGCGCGGCGGCATTGAAAACGTTAATCAGGCGGAGGCCAAAGCGCGCGGGATTGAAGTGATGAACACGCCGGGGCGTAATGCCCGCAGCGTGGCTGAGTTTACCGTCGGCATGATTCTGGCGGAGATGCGCAACATCGCCCGCTCGCACGATGCGCTGCGCGATAAGTTCTGGCGCAAAGAGAGCCCTAACCACCGGGCCATTCCTGAACTGGGCGGCAAAGTGGTAGGTCTGGTCGGGCTGGGGCATATCGCTCAGCTGGTGGCTGGCTTCCTGCGCGGTTTTGGCAGCGAGATTATCTTTTACGATAAGTACGTCGCTGGCCATGACAGCTATGAAAAGGTGGATTCTCTTGATGAGCTGGTTCGACGTGCGGATGTGATTTCGCTGCACGCCCGCATGACGGCGGAAACCGAAAACCTGATCAACGCGCATCATTTCGACTTGATGAAGGAGAGCGCCATTATCGTCAACACGGCTCGCTCCGGCCTCATTAACGAAGCCGATCTGATTGCCGCGCTTCGGGCGGGTAAAATCATGGGCGCCGCCCTCGACACTTTTGATGATGAACCCCTGCCGGACGATAGCGCGTTTTATTCGCTGAATAACGTCACGATAACGCCGCATATCGCCGGCAGTACTATTGATGCCTTCAGCAATTCGCCGAAGCTTTTTTCTGAGATCTTGCTGAAAAAAATCGGTTAACGATTAAAAGAGCCAGTTACGCTTTTATCGGGCCCATTGGGCACGGGTTCGCTCGCGCCCAATTCGGCCGCCTTTTAAGGAAATATTATGGATATTATCAACAGCATTATTAGTCTGGGGGCATCAGTAATGATGCCAGTAATATTCTTTATTATCGCACTGTGCTTTGGCGTAAAAGTGGGCACCGCATTTAAAGCCGGGATGCTGGTGGGGATCGGTTTTGAAGGGGTGGGTCTGGTGATCGGTCTGCTGTTGACCAACCTTGGCCCGGCGTCGCAGGCCATGGTCGAGCGTATCGGTTTGCACCTGACGGTGGTGGATACCGGCTGGCCGACCGCCTCGACTATCGGCTGGGGTTCGCCGCTGATGCTGCCGGTGGTGGTGGGGTTTATCGTTATCAATATCGCCATGCTGCTGCTGAAATTAACCAAAACGGTAAATATTGATATATTTAACTACTGGATTTTCCTGATTATGGGTTCGGTGGTGTATGCCGGAACCGGTAACTACTGGCTCTCCGTCGGTATCACCTTCGGTATATTTATCTTAACCCTGCTGGCGGCGGATTTAACCGCTCCCTATTTACAAAAAAACTATAATCTCCAGGGGATTTCGTTTCCCCATCTTACCTGTATAACCTACGTCCCCTTTGGGATTGCCTGTAACTACATTATTGATAAGATCCCGCTGATCAATAAAATTAATTTCGACCCGGAAAGTATTAATAAAAAATTCGGCGTCTTTGGTGAACCGCTGACTCTGGGCTTCGTGCTGGGGCTGCTGCTGGCCTTCCTTGCGGGATACGACGTTTCCGCTGCGGTCTCGCTGGCGATTAAAGTTTCCGCCGCCATGCTGCTGCTGCCGAAAATGATCGAAATTTTGGTTCAGGGCCTGCTGATCGTGCGCGACGCCGCCGAAGCGAAGCTGAAGGCTAAGTTTCCTGACCGCGACTTCTATATCGGCATGGATACCGCGCTGCTTATAGGCGAACCCTCGGTGCTGGCGACCGGACTGCTGTTGATCCCCATGGCGGTGGTGCTGGCGATTATTCTTCCAGGCAACCGCGTGCTGCCGTTTGTCGATCTGGCCTCACTGATGTTCCTGCTGGCAATGGTGACGCCCTTCTGCAAGCGCAACATGTTTCGCATGTTCATTACCGGCACCCTGGTGGTCAGTTGTATTTTGTACGTTGGGACGGATATTTCGCACGAGTATACCCAGGCCGCAGTCAACTCTCATATTCCGGTACCGGAAGGCATGTCTGAAATTACCAATATCGTTGGCGGAGCAACCACGCCGGTTGGCTGGCTGGCGCTAAAATTCGGCGAGTTTTTCAGTACCGCGCCATAAATCGCCCTTCTCACTCTACCCGGCGCGGGAAACGGCGTCGGGCTTTTTTCGCCCCGTCCGTCATTAAAAATGCCTGCCAGGAGGGTAAGCTGGCAGGCATGGCACAATGGACGTCTGTGCTTAGAACTGGTAGGTCATACCCACGGCAACGATGTTGTCGGTACTGATTTTGGCATCGTTGGTGAATTTCGTCTCATCCAGCAGGTTGATTTTGTAGTCCACATAGGTAGACATGTTTTTATTGAAGTAGTAAGTCGCGCCGACATCAAGGTATTCAACCAGATCCTGGTCGCCGTAGCGGCCCAGATCTTTGCCTTTCGATTTCAGGTAGGCGATGGACGGACGCAGACCAAAATCGAACTGATACTGGGCCACGACTTCAAAGTTCTGCGCGGTATTGGCGATATAGCCGCTACCGAACTTCGTCATATTGCGGGTTTCAGCATAGGTGGTCGCCAGGTAGAGGTTGTTGGCGTCATACTTCAGACCGGCCGCCCATACTTCCGCTTTCTCGCCGCGGGCGTATGCGTTCGGATTGTCGCGACCCGCTTTAACCTGCGCATCGGTACGATCGGACGCCGCGTAGGCTGCACCTGCGGCAAAACCTTCGTACTCATAGGTAGAGGCCAGACCCCAGCCATCGCCATGCTGTTTCGCCAAATCGCGACCGTTGCCCTCTTCTTTACCCTGATACTGTACGGCGATATTCAGACCATCAACCAGCCCGAAGAAACCGTTGTTACGGTAGGTAGCAACGCCGGTGGTACGCGCGGTGGCGAAGACGTCAGTTTGCGTCCAGGTATCGCCGCCGAACTCCGGCAGCATATCGGTCCAGGCGCCGATGTCATAGGCGACACCATAGTTACGCCCGTAGTCCAGTGAACCATATTCGCCGAACTTCAGGCCAGCGAAGGCGAGACGCGTTTTGTCGCCGGAATTGTCGCCTTCAACGTTATTGGCGCTGAAGTTATATTCCCACTGGCCGTAGCCGGTCAGCTGGTCATTGATCTGCGTTTCACCTTTGAAGCCCAGACGCGCATAGGTCTGATCGCCATCTTCAGACTTATCGCTGGAGAAGTAATGCAGGCCGGTCACTTTCCCGTAGAGGTCGAGTTTGTTTCCGTCCTTGTTATACACCTCTGCTGCCTGCACGGTTCCTGCAGCAAGAAGTGTAGAGACGGCCACTGTAAGTAATTTTAATTTCATATTATTTCGTCCCTAACTATTAATAAAATATCAAATCTCAGATGCCTTCTGAGCGAACCTATTATGCGATAATTCGCAAAGAGACTTAAAATTAAAAGTTCCTGGTTTTTATGCCAATGCCGATAATTGTGACGGCGTCAGGGGTTGTTAATTGACCTTGATCAATTAATCTTACCGCTGACCTGTAATTATTCTGAATAAGATCCGTTGCAACCGGTTAAACCAGAAGATTTAACTAAAGGAGGCGATTTTCTATAAGTAAATTCTAATGATAAGATAAATTTAAGATTGTATTTTGTTAAATGACAGCAAAATCATATAGTTATAATTTTAATATCAATGCGAACATTCTCATCCATAAACAGATTCATTCTCCATAACTTCCTTTATAAGGTATATTCAGACTTTTCTTCTTAAAATAAAACCTGGTGTTATGGGTACCCTCTACGTTATTTTGATTTCTTGACAAAACTCATGGAAATTATAGCACTGCGGTTTAAGGTTTGTTTAATCTTTTTGTGAAAGGGATAGTCACGACAGTTTTTTCAAGGGATGGGGAAGTGATGAATAAATATAGTTCTGGAAGAGTCCAAAGGATTATGCCTATCGGAACGCGATGGAGGCGAATATGTTAAGGCCGATGACGGCGGGACGAAGGCTGGGCGGGAGTCGCCAGCCGACATCGCCAGAGAGGTGAAAAGACGGCTAAACGGCTGAGTTTGATTCAAACCATCGGTCAGATAAGCAAATGAAGCCCTGGAGAGTGGTTATCCCTCTTCACCGGTTCCGGGTAATGATATGAGACACGTTGGCTCAACGTGTCCATCCTGAAAAGCGCCGCAGGCGGAAAAATAAAATGAAAGTGCACAGATAACGGTAACGTGCGGCAATTACTCCGGCATGAATTTATCGATCAGCGAAAAAGCGTGTAAATAATTAGACAGCGCCAGTAGCGCATGAAATGAATGAAAGCCAAACTTTTCAATTATTTTTCTTTTATTGCAGCTATAAGCCTTCGGTGAAATGCCGAGCAGTTCCGGATAATCCTTTGCCAGCACGTTAAACTTCATTACAAAAATATACTGAAACTCTCGCTCTGTTAAAGTGATATCTTCCCCCACCGGGATCCCGTCAGTTACCCTGTCGATGATATTGGCGATATGCGCGGTGCGCCTCTTATTTATCAAACAAACAATATTATCTTCGACCTTAAAGCAAACAAAATTCTTTTTCATTTCAAAGCTGTTAATCAGAAAATGAAACTGCGCGCGCCTGCTGGTTGGGTACCTTGTTAAGCACAAATCGACCAGATTCGCCTGCTTCGCCTGCTTCGCCTGCTTCGCCGCTTTTACGTCATTTATTTTCAGCCGCATGGCTTTTTTAAAAAAATGATTGTGGCTGACAATCGTCACCATTCCTTTCCCTCACGAAAGCCGAATAATCCTTATAAAAAGGCGAAAATACGCGCCATGGGGATATACCCATGAGTGAAGTGGGTGAATTATAAGTTTGTTTAATATTTATTGTCCAGACGCGCGCTTTTCAGAAAAATCCCGCAATAACCGCGCTGATTAATTTTGCGTCACCCCGCGCAGGGCGATCCAATCAATCATTATTTTAAGAATTTTCTCATTAGACATCGGAATAAGCGCAATAAGCAGAATAATACACTGATATTTTATGTAAATTCGATTGATTAAATCAAATAAATATATTTATCGAAATATTATTCCACATTAACAAGACTACCCGCGAAGGAACGTAAAGCGTTTATTCATTTTACCAATGTTTATTTGCCATTCGTTTAAGTCTGCGCCGGGTGATGACCCGGCGCGAAGAAGTTTACGCCCGGTTTCTGGCAAGCAGGATAATGATAAACAATCCGCCGATTCCGGCCGTAATGATCCCAATCGGCAGCTCCTGCGGGGCCAACAGCGTCCTGCTGACAATGTCGCCGCCGCACAGGAGCACGGCCCCCCACAGGCCGCATAAAGGAAGCAGCAACAGATGTTTGACGCCGGAAAAGTAGCGGCACATATGCGGCACCATCAGGCCGATAAAACCAATCACTCCGGTTAAAGCCACCAGCAGCGAGGTGGCCAGCGCGCAGCAGAAAAAAACCTCCATTCTCAGGCGGCCAACGTTAATACCCAGCGACTGCGCGGTCTGCTCGCCGGCCAGTAAGCCATCCAGCGAGCGCCAGCGTAACAGTACGAACGCGCCGAGAAACAGCAGACTGAATACGGCATACGGTAAATTATCCCAGCGCGCCAGACCAAGCCCTCCCAACGACCAGAACAGTACCGAACTGGCGGCCCGCTGATCGCCGGAGAAAATCAGATAGCTGGTCAGCGCGCCGAATAAAAAGGAGATCGCCAACCCGCAAATCACTAAGTGTTCGGCGCCGCGCTGCTTTTTAAAATGAAACAGCAGCATCACCGCCACCGCCGAGCAGAGTCCGCCAACGAATGCCGATACCGGCAGCGTCAGCGCGCCAAGCCGCTCGCCGAATCGGGTAATCACCAGCACCGCGCCCGCCGATGCGCCGGAGGAGAGACCAAATAAAAAAGGATCGGCCAGATCGTTGCGCGTGGTGGTCTGTAAAAGGCCGCCCACGATGGCCAACACGGCGCCCGCCAGCACCGAGAGCAGCGTTCTCGGCACGCGTAAATCAATGACAATACGCCCGATCATCTCCGATACCGGCACATCCAGCAGCCGCAAGGCTCCAAGAACCTGGGCCAGCGATAACGGTACGCTCCCTTTGGCAACGCTGAGCAGCATCAAACCGGCTAACAGCGGCAGCGCGCCCCACATTGCCCAGCAGTAACGAAATTGAGTGCCCCTCATTGGTTAGCCGCTGGATACAGCGCATGAGCCAGCTTTTCCGCCGCGTTGATATTCGCCGGGCCGGGCGTCAATTCAGCATACTGCAGCTTCAGGTAGCGCTGCTGCTTCACCGCCGGTGTCTGCTTCATTAACGGATGATTTTCGAGGAAACGGCGCAGCGAATCAGCGCCGCTGCCGGTCTGATAATCGAGAAGAATAATAAAGTCAGGCTCCGCCGTCGCCACGCTCTCCCAGGAGGTGGTTCCCCAGCTCATCTCCAGGCCGTCCATCACGTTTTTCCCACCGGCCGCTTCAATAATCGCGGTCGGCATGGCGTACCGTCCGCTGGTAAAGGGCTTATCTTCGCCAGAGTCATAGACAAACACTTTCAATGGCTGTACGCCCCGCGGCGGCTTAGGCAACGCGTTCAGCGCTTTCTTCCAGCCGTCAACCAGCGTCTGGGCCTCATGCCGCTTGCCAAAAATTTTGCCCAGCGTCAGCTCATCGTTGTACAGCAGGTCCATACTCGCTTTACGTTTATGCTCCGCGGTAAAGACGCAGCTCTCGCTCAGCACAAAGGTTTTGATGCCGTATTTATCGAGCACGGAAGGCGTGACCTCGCCGCCGACCTTCATGCCGTAATTCCAGCCTGCGAAAAAGAAATCAGGATTCACCGCCAGCAGCGTTTCCAGAGAGGGATATTTTGGCGCCAGCTCGGGAATGGCTCCCATCTGGTGTTTAAATTCCGGGGTCATTTTGTACCACCCGGTAATGCCGGTTAAGCCCACGATGCGGTCCTGCAACCCGAGAGCAAAAGCCATTTCAGACATATTCAGGTCGTGTATAACCGCCCTTTTCGGCGCCTGGGTGAAGGTCACCGGCGTTCCGCAGCTCTCAATAGTGACGGGGAAATCAGCCGCGCTCGCCGCTGAAATGGAAAGAACCGCCATCATGCCTGCAAACCCTTTTTTCATGCTTCGTTATCCTTCAATAATGTATTACGCATAGCCCGGAACCTCGAAAATCCGCAGCGCTTTCCCCGTTTCGGGATGCGGTACGGTAAAGCTGGTCAAGCCAAAGACCGGGTAAAGCCGTTCTGAAACCAGTACGCGCTCCGGCACGTCCCAGGCCAGGGCGCGCCCTTGCGATAAAAGCAAAACCCGGTCGGCAAAGGACTCAATCAGGGAAAGATCGTGCAGTACCGCAACGACCGTGATCCCCAGGCTTTTCACTAATGCCAGCAGTTCCACCCTGGCCTGCGGATCGAGGTGGTTGGTCGGTTCATCCAGCAGCACCAGTTTTGGCGACTGGGCCAGCACCCGCGCCAGCGCCGCCCGCTGTCGCTCGCCGCCGGATAACGCGGAGAGCGAGCGCGTGCGCAGCTTCTGCAATCCCGTATCGTTAATCGCCCGGGTTACGATGCTTTCATGTTCGCGCCGTGACATATCCCGGGCGTGGGGAATACGTCCAAGAGCGACATAATCCTCAAGCGCCAGACGCATATCAGGGGCGTCGTTCTGCGCCAGTACCGCTATCTGCCGGGCCCGCTGCTGCCGGGTTAATGCGGAGACGGAGCGGCCATATAAGCGAATGTCGCCCTCCCGCACCGTCAGTTCATGATCTATCGCGCGCAATAAAGAGGTTTTTCCGCTGCCGTTCGGGCCAATGACCGCCAGGCACTCCCCTTTACCGGCACTAAAATGAATGTCGGCGAGAATGTCCCCGCCGCCGGGACGCGGCAACGATGCGATACTGACGCTAAGCACCGGGACATTGGTCGTACCACCCTTTGTCAAACTCTCCTCCATTAGCCGTTCTCCCTTGCTCTTAAGCGCGGATTAGCGAAACGCACTCTCTTGTTCATTTTCACCTCAGAAAATAGATGATAATCATTATCATTTAAAAAGAAAGGTGAATAGTCACATATTTTATAATGCTTTAATTGTTATATTATAACATAACAATTATTAACGATGATTTGCAACTGCTCTTCGGGGCTGGCCAAAGCCAAGCGCCGAAACATGGGGAGTTGTGCTCAGCACGGCGCTGTGGTGTATTGCTGCAACCTTCAACGGATTTGCACAGGAAATGTCAGGATGAAAACGGTAGAGTTTTTGCTTTATACCCTTAAACCGGGTTCCGGGAACGATTTTCACCGGCTAATGAAAGAACAAAGCGCGCCCTGCCACCGTGCAGCCGGCATGGATATCGTCGCCTTCGGCAACTCAGTCGAGGACAACGACGCTTATTATCTGATACGGGCCTATGACGACCTGACGCATTTAAATACCTCGCAGGAGCGCTTCTATCGTAGCCCGGCGTGGCGCGAAGGCCCGCGACAGGCCATCATCGATAAAATCAGCGTCAGCGTAAAAACGGTGATGGAGCTGAGCGACAGCGCGATTGATGGCCTGCGAAACGGCTGACCCGCGCGGGCAACAACGGCTGAGCCGGCGGCGGTTCGTTTTTTCTGGCGCAGACATTCATGGGTTGCAGGCGTTGCCCGCTGGCGGCCGACGCCTTACCGGGCCTACGATGAGTCAGTGTAACCCGGCAAAAATGCGGCTACTGCGCGTCCCCCTGACTCCGCCATGAGTTGTGATTCAGCGACGCAAGAAAGCCCTGCGGCGTGTTGTTGCCGAGCTTTTTTTGCGTCCGTCCCTGGTTCCACAGCGCGCACAGCCGCTGCAGCGTCGCATCCGGTTCGTCCAGCGCCGGAATAACGTCGGCTAATCGCTCGCTAAGCTGCACCGCCCCGCTCTCCGCCATCGCCACCGTTGCGCACGACAGATCCGCGCGCGCGGGCTGAAAGCCGGCATGAGCATAAATCTCAAGACATTGTATCCGCGCCGGACAGGCGTCCAGCGCCTGGCTCAGCCAGCTATCGACCAGCGCGGGCGAGATCCCCGAATAGATGCGGCCAAAGCACCAGCCGCTGATCGGCTCCTGCGCCCAGAGCAGATGATGTTCACCACCGTCGTCCATCGACAGCGCCAGCTGGCGGTAGTGCAGCGTCAGGGTATCGGCGCGCATCCCTGCCTTTAACGCTTTCTTTCCCTGCGGCGCGGCGCTTTTCCGCCCCTCATGGGCCGGGCGCAGATAGCGGTTCAGGGTGGCCCGAGAGATGGCGATGCCCAGCCCCTCATTCACCATAAACAGCAGCTCATCCAGCGGCGCGCGCAGCGCATCGCGCAGGGCATTTATCAGGTTCTCCTGCTCTTGTCTCAATACTTTGTGTATCAAATGCGGCGTGGTGTGGTTATCGGAAATCTGGCTGCGGTTGCGCCAGCGGCGCACCGTAGTAATAGAAATCCCCAGTTCCTGCGCCAGTTCGCGGTCGCTTTTGGTCGATTCCTGAAGATATTTGCGCGTTCTTGGCGTGGTGGTTGCGTTGGCGTGCAGCTTAATTTCCATACGATCCTCGACAGAAAATATAACCAATCATATGAGATATATATTATTGTAGAGAACACAATGTGAACCGCTTCACCTTTAAGCCCACCGCTTTCTCTCATAATCCGCCATAGATAACACACTCATCCCCTGTCGATCTTGTACGGAGTTCACAATGAACAATGTTCTGGGATTTCTTGAAGCCAAACTGATGCCGCTGGCGGCGAAAACCGCCCAACAGCGTCACCTCGGCGCTATTCGCGGCGCCTATGTTTCATTTATGCCTTTTATTATTGTCGGTTCTATTCTGCTGGTGATCTCGTCGTTCCCCAACCAGAGCTATCAGCAGTTTATGGCCAGCACCTTCGGCGCCAGCTGGAGCGCGATTATCGAAATTCCGTTCAACGCGGTCTTTTCGACGATGTCGCTGTTTATCAGCTTCCTGGTGGCCTATCGTCTGGCGGAGCATTACGGCGATGACCGCATCTCCTGCGGCATCCTTTCGCTGGTGGGGTTTCTGATCCTCACGCCATTTATTAAAGTCGCTGAAAACGGCGGCATCACGGTGATCCCCGTGGAATGGATCGGCACCAAAGGATTATTCGTCGCCATGATCGGTTCGCTGCTGTGGACCGAACTGTTCTGCTGGCTTAAGCGCAAGAAGCTGGTGATTAAGATGCCGGACGGGGTGCCGCCCGCGGTACAGGAGTCGTTCGCCGCGCTGATCCCGGCGCTGCTGGTAATGATTCTGATCCTGGCGATTCGTATCGGGTTTGAGCACACCCACTACGCCACCATCCACCAGTTTATTTATGAAGTCGTCGCCTCGCCGGTACGCCATTACGGTACCTCCTACTTCGGCGCGCTGATGACCGTTTTCAGCATTACCATTCTATGGTCGGTCGGCATCAACTCCGGTTCGATGATTAACGGCATTATTCGTCCGCTGTGGATGGAAAATCAGACCGATAACATCGCGGCTATTCAGGCTGGCGTCACTCCGCCGCACATTATTACCGAGCAGTTCTTCGACATGATCTGGATGGGGGGCGCGGGCGCAACGCTGTCGCTGGTCATTGCGATGCTGATTTTCGCCCGCAGCAAAAATATGCGCGAAGTCGCCCGCCTCGGCGCCGGCGCCTCCATTTTTAATATCAATGAGCCTATCCTCTTTGGCCTGCCGGTGATCATGAACCCGATCATGCTGATCCCGTTTAACCTCGTGCCGCTGGTGCTGGTCACCGTGCAGTACGCAGCGATGAAAATCGGCGCAGTGGCCGTCACCACCGGGGTCTTTATCCCCTGGACGCTGCCGCCGGTGATCAGCGGTTTTATCGTCACCGGGCATCTTAGCGGCAGCGTGATGCAGATCCTTAATTTGCTGATTGGCGCCATGCTGTACCTGCCCTTCATGCGCATCGTCGATAAGCAGTATCGCGCCGCGGAAATCACCGCCCGAGCCGAAACGGACAACACGCTTGCTAAACAGGAGTAAACCAATGTGGGGAATGATTGCCACCTGGCGAATGGCGCTGGAAGGCGTAACCGAAGCCGCGACGGCGCTGGCCTCCGGCGCTGACACCGCCAGCGCCGTGGTCAATGCGGTGGCGGCGGTAGAAGATTTTCCGCTGTACAAATCGGTAGGCTACGGCGGTTTGCCGACGGAAAACGGCGAGGTCGAACTGGATGCCGCCTTTATGGATGGCGATACCCTGGCCTTCGGCGCGGTCGGCAACCTGGTGGATATCGCCAACCCGGTGAAAGTCGCCCACGCCCTCAGCCGCCAGCGCTATAACAGCCTGCTGGTTGGCCAGGGCGCCCGAGAGTGGTCCATAAGCCAGGGCTTCGCCGCCAAATCAATGCTGACCGAGCGGGCCATGCAGCACTACCGCAAACGCTGCCGCGAAACGCTGGATAAAGGCCTCAGCCCCTACGACGGCCACGATACCGTGGGCATTATCGGTCTCGACAAACAGGGTTCCATGAGCGTCGCCACCTCCACCAGCGGCCTGTTTATGAAAAAACGCGGGCGGCTGGGCGATTCGCCGATTATCGGCTCAGGCTTCTACTGCGATAGCGAGACCGGCGCCGCCACGGCCACCGGCGTCGGTGAAGATCTGATGAAGGGTTGCGCCAGCTACGAAATCGTCCGGCGCATGGCCCAGGGAATGACGCCGCAACAGGCGGCGGACTCGGTAGTCTACGAGTTGGAAGACAAACTGATGTCGCGCTTTGGCCGCGCGGGCGACCTTTCGGTGGTGTGCATGAACCGCCGCGGCGAATTCGGCGCCGCCACCAATATCAAAACCTTCTCCTTTGTCGTCGCCAGCGCGACCCAGCCGCTCACCGTGTTTTGCGCCGAGCGCGTGCAGGAGAAAACCCACTACCGTCCGGTGGACGACGAATGGATGCAGGCCTACGCCGCACGTATTCGCGCCCCCATCGAGGAGTAAGTCATGCTGGATTACCGCTTTATCAACCGACTGGATAGCGCCTGCCATGGCGCGCATCTGGTGACCTGGCCCGGCAGCACGCTGTTAACCCAGGCCCCCCTCAACTCAAGTCCCCTGCTCGCGGAAATGGTGGCACAGGCCGCCCGCGGCGAGGTGGCGGATACCCGCTTCGGCTGCTCCCCCTTCGCGCGCATCACCCTTATTCCGCGGCCGCTGTGGCAGGATGCGCTGAACGACGGCCTGGCCGAGGCGCTGCGGCCGCTATGCAAAAAGCCGCTGAGCGAAGCGCTTATCCTCGACTGTTCGCTAGAACAGAGCAACGGCACGCTAACCAAAGCGCTGCGCGAACTGTTTAACCTCGACTGGCAGCTTGATGACTTAGGCCTGCATCAGGTGAAAGCCGTCAGGCCACGCCTGCGCCAGCTCGCCCTCTACGCCCTGCCTGAACAGCGGCCGACGCTGGAAACCCTTGTGCGTCAACAGCAGGCGATCGCGCACGGCATGATTGCCGCACGACGGCTGGCGGATCTGCCTTCGGAGCAGTGTACCCCGCAGTACGTGGTGGACGAGGCCCGGCGTCTGTGCATCGATATCCCTGTTCTGCGCTGCGAAGTACTCGATGAAAACGCGATTGTTGAACAGGGGCTCGGCCTGCTGCATGCGGTGGGGAAAGGGTCCGCGCGTCCGCCGCGCCTGCTGGCGATACATTATGATGGCGGCGGCGATGGCCCGGTTCGCTGCTACGTCGGTAAAGGCGTCACCTTTGATACCGGCGGGCTGTGGCTGAAGGAAGGCGCCGGGATGTACACCATGAAGTACGATATGTGCGGCGCGGCCAACGTCCTCGGCCTGATGCTGAGCATCGCCGAGCTGGCGCTACCGGTGCGAGCGATGGGCGTTCTGGCGCTGGCGGAAAACGCGATTGGTCCCGACGCTATGCAACCGGGCAGCGTCGCCCGGGCCTGTAACGGTCTGACGGTAGAGATCAATAACACCGACGCCGAAGGTCGGTTGGTGCTTTCCGACGCCATTGCCTGGGCCAGCCAGCGGCATCCGCAGGCGCGCTATATTATCGATATGGCAACCCTGACCGGCGCGGTGGTTAAAGCGCTGGGTTACGATTTAAGCGGTTTGATGACGCAAAACGAAACGCTGCGGGCGGCGTTGACCCAGGCAGGGATGAAGAGCGGAGACGAAGTCTGGTCGCTGCCGCTGGATAGCAGGCTGAAGAAACAGACCGAAAGCGCCATTGCCGACCTGTGCAACACGCCGGGCAATAATGCGGCGATCAGCGCTTCCGCGGCCTGGCTTTTACAGCATTTCTGCCCACCGGAGATCCCCTGGGCCCATCTCGACGTCAGCGGCACGGCGCTGTGGCGCGAAGGCGGCAAAAGCGTTGCTTCCGGCCGGCCGATTCCGCTGCTGATTCAGCATCTGCTCGACGATATCGGCGAGATTTAATGTCTCCCCGGAGGCGATGTTCGCGCACTATCCCGGGTTGCGGCGAAAACGCCTTACCCGGGCTACGGATTACCCGCAATCTGCGGTCCTGTAGCCCGGGCAGGCGCTCTGCGCCGCCCCCGGGGGAAGAGCGCGGAGTAGCAGAATTTCCCGGAGGCGGTGCTCGCGCACCTATCCGGGCTACAAAATCAGCAGGATCCGTAGCCCGGGAAATGCCCTACTCCTCGCTCACAACCGGTTTGACTCTTACCGCAAACAGCACAATCACCATGGCGCTGACCAGCAGCACGCCGCTGCCGACAAAAACGCCGCTCGCGCCGTTGAGATCGAACACCGCCCCACCGCCAGCCGCACCGGCGCTAATCGCCAGCTGAATAGATGCCACCAGCAGGCCGCCGGCGCTTTCCGCTTCATCCGGCACCGTGGTGGCAAGCCAGGTCGACCAGCCCACCGGCACCAGGCCAAAAGCAAAGCCCCACATCGCTACCAGCAGACCATCCAGCAGCGCCACGTGGCCGAACGCCACCATCATCAGCGCCAGCACGCTCATTGCCAGCGGCACCAGCGCCAGCGTCAAGCGCAGGCTTCGGGCTAACAGATGTCCGGCAATCGAGGTTCCGATAAAGTTCGCTACCCCAAAACCGAGCAGGATCAGGGAGACCCCTTCGACGCTGGCCTGAGCCACGGTTTCAAGGAACGGGCGCAGATAGGTAAAGAAAGCAAAATGGCCGCTGAAAATCAGGATGGTCGCCAGCATCCCGCCAATCATACCGGGACGGCGCAGTACCTTAAACAGCGTAGCGAAGCTGCCGGCGCTCTCCGGACGCATGGAGGGCAGAACCCACAGCTGCCAGAGCAGCGCAACCACGCTCGGCAGCGCACAAATAAGAAACACGTTGCGCCAGCCGATCAGCGCGCCGAAATAGCTGCCTAGCGGCGCGGCAACCACCGTCGCGATTGAAACGGCGGAAAAAATAATCGCCAGCGCTTTCGGCACCATCGCCGCCGGGACCAGGCGCATGGTGGTCGCGGTCGACATCGACCAGAAGCCGCCGATGGCGATCCCCAGCAGCAGACGCCCCAGCAGCAAAAACTCCAGCGAACCGGCGAAGGCCACCATCATGCTGGAGATAATCTGCAAAACCGAGAAGAACATCAGCACCCAGCGGCGGTCAATATTTCGCGTCGCGGTAGTGATCAGTAGCCCGGTCACTAACGCCACCAGCGCCGTCGCGGTCACCGCCTGCCCCGCCATACCTTCGCTAACGCCCAGGCTGGCCGCCATCGGCGTTAACAAACTGGCAGGAAGAAACTCGGCGACAATCAGGCCAAACACCCCCAGCGCCAGCGCATAGACGGCGCGCCACGCGGGCCTGGCGTTAGCCTGGCTCTCTTCAGCTGCAATGCAGGAACTCATAAACATCTCTCCAGAACAATTAACATTTCGTTAAGGTTAAGCGCTTCTGTTCGGACGATCTATGATGCATACTCCTTGATTATTGATAATTCGTCCGGGAATGATGTGATGACTCAGCACGCCCTCGATCTCACCAGCGAACTCTTGCGCGGCATGCGCCTGTCCGGCGTCAACTACCGGCGCATCGAAACTTCCCGCCCGTTCGGCGTCGAGTTCGGCTTCGTGCCCGGTAAAGCGCAGTTCCACTTTATCAGCCGGGGGCCGGTACTGCTGCGCATGGTCAGCGGCAAGCGCCTGATGCTGCAGAGCGGCGATGCGCTGTTTATTCCCAACGGCGATGGCCACGTGCTGCTCTCCGACGACCAGGCGGCGGTGGTGAATGTGTCCAGGCTGCCCAGCGAACCGGTCTGCGACTCGGTAAGCTGCGTCAAAAACGCGTGCGACGACGCGAAAAACGACAGCGCCATTATCTTTAGCGCCTGTATGGACTTTGAGCTGGGCGGCATGCAGCCGCTGGTCAAAGCGATGCCCGAAGTGATGATGGTCAGCAGCCTGCTGACCAGCCGCCCGGAGATCCCGCCGATGCTGGCGGCGATGGAACGCGAAAGCCTCACTCGGCAGGCGGGCTACGCCGGTATACTGGCGCGGCTGGCCGATGTGGTCGCCGCGCTGATTGTCCGCGGCTGGGTGGAGTGTGGCTGCGGCAACGCCACCGGCTGGGTGCAGGTGCTGCGCGACCCTAAGCTGGCCAAGGCCATTTACGTGATGCATCAGCAGCCCGGCATTAACTGGAAAGTCGAGGATCTGGCCCGCGAGGCGGGGATCTCGCGTTCGGTATTTGCTGAACGTTTCCTCTCCGCCACCGGCACCACGCCCGCCCGCTATCTGACCGAGCTACGTATGCGCCTCGCGGTGCAGTACATTTCCCATGAGGGTCAGGCGCTGGAAAAAGTGGCCTTCCGGCTGGGCTACAGTTCCCATGCCGCCTTCAGCCGCGCCTTTAAACGCATTATCGGAAAAGCACCGGGCGCGCTGCGCGAGCCGGCGCGGGAGCAAGAGGCTTAGCGCTGTCCCAGTTCACGGGTTCGCCTGACCGCCGCCAGTACGCTACGCTGAAGCCCGGCGGCAAAATCGCTGTTATTCAGCTCGTACAGACCGTGGATCCCGACTCCCGCCGGGGAATTATTGATATCCAACAGCTGGCGCGGATGCTTCTGGCTTTGGCGCAGCATCTCGACCGCGCCGAGCAGATTTTCCAGCACCACCTCCGTTGCCTGGGGTCGCGATAGCCCCGCCAGCACGCCGGCGTCGGTAAAGGACTCGATAAAATAGTAGATATAGTTGGGGCCCGCGACAGCAAAGCCGGTAAAGATGTCGATCAGCCGTTCAGGCAGATACAGTACCTTGCCAAAGCCGCGCAGAAACGGTTCGATTTCCGCCGCGCTGGCGTGAGCGTTTAAGGTCACGCCGCTATAGCCAAATCCGGTATCGGTCAGGGTATTGGGGATCGCTCTGGCAATCGGCGTGGCCTCGCCAAACAAGGAGGCCAGCTTTTCCAGGGTCACTCCCGCGATCAGAGAAACCACCGTCGTCAAACCGTTAAGCTGCGCGCGCACGCGGTTCGCCACCCCCGCCAGATCGTCCTGCGGACGGATCCCCAGCACCAGCAAAGAGGCCTCGTTTACGCCGCCGTCGCCCGACAACCGATAATGGGCGTACAGATGCTCGGCTCGCGCGCTGTCGATATCCTCCAGCGAGATCGCGTCCGCCCGCAGTGCGCCGTTGCTTAATGACGCGCGAATAATCGCCTCCGCCATCTGTCCGGCGCCGATAAAATGGATCTTTGCCATCGTTCCTGCTCCTTATTCAAAGAGATATTCGCCGTTGCCAACGCGAAAGCGCCGGCCTTTAAGCGCCGGGTCGGCAACGCGAAACACCAGTTCAGTCAGCTGGTTCGCCGCGCCGTGGCGGAAGATAAACTCACGGCCGCCCACCTCCAGCCCGAGTTCGCCTTGCGGGGTAAAACCAAACAGCCGCTGCCAGCGGTCGCGTACCGCCCGGGGATTGTGAACCGCAAAAACCGCGCGCTGCAGCTCTATCTCCCCCAGCGGATGCGGCGCAGCGAGACCCTGGGCCTGCAGGCGGATCAACCGGGCGTCATCCTCTTCGCCCCATTGCAGAACGAACGGATAGACCAGGCCATCAGAGTCGCCGTCAATGGTGAAGATCCGCCAGCTGATAACGTTGCCCTGCGGATCGTTGCGCTGGCCGTTGACGATCGGCGAAACCCGCAGGCCCTGTTGATGTAGCTCCGCATGCGTGCGCGCAATATCGTCGCTACGCAGCGCCACCCGATACAGCGCTTCATTTTCCGGCAGCAGCCGTGAGGCATCCCGAGAGAGTAAAAACGTCTCTGCGGCGCAGAGCAGCTCTGCGCCATCGGCAATCGCCAGAAATTCGATATAGGTCAGGCCGAAATAGCTCAGCGCATTCCGGGTCCCCCAGCCCGGATGGCGCCCCCCGGCCACCGCGTTGAGCTTTTGCCCGCTCAGCGCCTCTATCGCCGCTTCAGGCTGATTAACAAACTGGACCGCGTGGTCCCACGTTAAGGTTGTCATTCTCCCTCCCGCTCCTCTGCCTGATAAAAACGCAGCCGACAGGCGGCATCGCCGCGGGCCAGCGCGGTCTGCACCTCTAAATGCAGCCCCGGAAACGCGTCGGTTAATGCATGATCGCCTTCCATGCAGATATCGCACAGCGTCGCAATGTCGCTGGCGCCTCGCCCCTGCTGCTGCCAGCAGTTGACATAAGGACAGTAGTGAAACAGCACGATAAACTCGGCCCGGCCGATGCTGACGGGTTCCATCTCATAAACCTGAGATTCCAGACCGCGGGTAAACAGCCCGGCAAACGCCTGCAAATCCCGTTCATCCTCCATTTGCGCGCGGATCTTATGCCCGAGATCGCGGCCATAATGACGTATTGCCTCGCGGGCAAAATCATCGGCGATCTGGCGCTGGCGGCTTTCGTCCAACAGATAACCGATGGTTGCCGCGCGTTTTTCAGTAATGGCGCGCAACGCCAGGGTCACCTCATCGTTTAAGGTGGCGGCGTTATGCGCCGTTTCGGAACTTATTGGCGTCATGCGCTTATTCCCAGTCGGTATTCACTTTCACGTCGCTGGCGCCCGGCAGGGCATACACATCTTCGGCGTACCATTTTCGCGAGAGCTCAGCGAGCGTGCCGTCCTTTTTCAGGGCAACCAGCTGCGCGTCGATCGCTTTGATCAGCTGCGGGTCGGTATTCTTTTTATACAAATAGACGTTAGGAAACAGGCCGACGGAATCCGAAGCTTTCAGATTTAGATTTAGCGCCTTATTTAGCGCCAGCAGCGCGCCAATGGGATAAATCGCCGCATCGTATTCTCCGGAGGCCACGGCTTTGAAAATATCGGCGGCGGACTGTTCGCCGTTGGGCTGGAGGTTAATTTGTTGGCCCGGATGTTTTTTATTGTAGTTTTCAATCACCGTATACCGGGCGTCGGAGGTGTGGATCGGCACCAGTTTTTTCTTACCGCTGGCAAGATCGCCAAGGTTATGAATATCGTTCTCATCGTTACGCACAATCAGACGCAAATCGCTGATCCCGGTCGGCTCGCCTGAGTGGTCGTATTTTTCCGCCCGCTCTTTGGTGAGATAAAAGTGATCCGCCGCGAGGGTATAGGCGCCGGTCGATAGGCCGACGATCATCGCGTCGCGCGAGACCGCATTAAAATGAAACGTATAGTCGGTTAACCGCTGGTCCAGCACCTTTAACAGGTCGCCATCGTAACCGGTAATATTGTTGTTATCGTCAACAAAGCTAAAGGGAAAACCGTTAGCATTGACGACCACCTCAACCGTTTTGGCATTAGCGCTTTTCTCAACCGCCTGCGCGCCGGTAATTCCCATTACCAACGCGAGCGAACTCACCAGTAATATTTTATTTTTCAAAATACTTTCCCCAAAATGATAACCGTGGACCACTTTTTTGTCCGTTTCCTTGCCAGCGGGCGCTCAGAAACGTTTCTGCACTGCGCAATGCTCTGGCAATCGCCAGGCACAGCAGGATATAAATCACCAACACCACGCAATAGGCTTCGACAAAATGAAACCCGCGCGCGGCGGCGATATTGGCTTTCGCCATCAGATCAATAACGGTGATGGTGTAAACCAGCGAGGTGTCTTTAATCAGATCGATCAGCACGCTGGTAAAGTTCGGCAACGCGGATACCGCCGCCTGCGGCAAAATAATGCGTCGGAACTGCGTGAATCCGCTTAGCCCAATTGACCATGCTGCCTCCCGCTGCCCCTTATCAACCGCGTTCCACCCGGCGCGAAAGGTTTCAGCGAAATAAGCGCTGAAAATCAACGATAGCGCAGTGACCGCCGCCGCCTGCGGCGAGAGTTTATAGCCGAACATAGTGTCCTGCGGGCCGCCAAACAGCCCGACGGCCACCCACGGCCAGACGTAAAAGAAGAAATACAGCATCACCAGTACCGGGACCGAACGGCCAAAGGAGAGGAATACCTTCGCCGCAACCTGAACGCCCGGAATCTGACGAATAATCGCCCACGCCAGCGCCGCGCCCAGCAGCGTGGAAAACAGCAATGATAATAATGTTATCGCCAGCGTGACCGGCAACGCGCTTAATATAAAAGTAAAATTATCCCGAATGAACGTCAGGCTAAACATGTTTATCTATCACTCCAGCAGGAACTGATATTTCTTTTCAATACGAGTAGTCAAATAGAGAATAAAACTATTCAGTACCCAGTAGACGATAATAACGCTGATAAAGGCCGCCACCTGTTTAGCTCCATAGCTATTTTGCGAAATCTTTTGCGCGCGACCAAAAACATCAACAATGCCAATAATATTGACCAGTGAGGTCATTTTCACCAGGTTAATTAAAAGATTACCAAACACCGGGACGGCAATAATGAATCCCTGAGGGAATATGATCCGCAGCAGCCCGGTATGCCAGGGGATATTCAGGCTGGTAATGGCCTCTTTCTGGCCGCTATCCACCGCGCCCCATGCTGAACGCATCATTTCAGCAAAATAAGGGCTAATGCTGACCGAAATAGACAAAATCGCAAAGGTGGTATCGCTAATCAGCAGCGGCGGCAGCGACAGCGCGGTGAGGATTAATTTGCCGCCGAAGAAAAACAGCAGGATCAGCAGCGCCAGGGGCGCGCCGCGCAGAATGTCGGTATACCCGTTTGCCGCCGCTCTGAGCGGCTTAATGCGGCTAAATTGCAGCACCACGATCGGCAGCGCGATCGTCAAACCAAGGAGCAGCGACGCCAGCGCTATCCCGAGGGTCACGGGCAGGTTTTCCAGCAGCTTCGGCAGTATCCCGGCAATATCCTGCCAGCTAAACAGCGGGTTATTGTTCATCTTCAGCCTCAGGCGTGATAGTGCAGTTGCGCAAGGAAAGCCCGGGTGCGGCCCTGCTGGGCTGCGCCAAATATCTGTTCCGCCGGACCCTGTTCGACAATCTCGCCGTTTTCCATAAATATCACCCGGGAAGCGACCTGGCGGGCGAACGCCATTTCGTGGGTGACGATGATCATCGTCTGGCCCGCGGCGGCAATGGTCTGAATAAGCTCAAGCACCTCACCCACTTTTTCAGGATCCAGCGCGGAGGTCGGCTCATCCAGCAGCAGCACGGCGGGGCTCATCGCCAGCGCGCGCGCAATCCCGATACGCTGCTTTTGGCCACCGGAAAGACTGTGGGGATAGTGGTCTTTTTTATGCAGCAAACCCACCTGCTTTAAAAGCCGCTCAGCAATATTGAGCGCCTCCTGACGCGGACGTTTTTTAGCGTAAATCAATCCTTCGGTAATATTTTGCACTGCGGTAAGATTGTGAAACAGATTCCACGACTGAAAAACCATGGCGGTTTTACCGCGTAGTTTTTCAATTTCTTTTTTCCCCGCCGTTGCGCAATCCAGCGCCACATCATCTATTTTTATTTTCCCGCTATCGGCGGGCTCTAAGAAATTAAGCGTGCGCAACAACGTGGTTTTTCCTGAGCCGCTGGGGCCAATAATGCAAATAATCTCACCGGAATTAACGCTAAGCGATACCTCTTTTAGTACGCTTTCCCCGGAGAAACTTTTACTGATCTTATTGAGAGTCATCATAATGAGATAGTCGTGAAGGATTTAAAAAACCGCTGCTTATCGGCATTGATTGCTGTGTAAAAACTATATTGCCGGGGTTCAGACGATAGCAAACAAGAAAATAGTCTATCGAAAGTTAAAAAATAACTTTTTATATATTTGTTATGACAATGAGGCGGGATTGTAATCAGATCTTCTTAGCAAAACAGGATGGCGGAAACCGTCATTTATCATTCAAATTTACTGAATGATGAGAGCAAATTGTTTCGATTTTCATTATCACCATGTTGGCCTATCATTTATCACATCGGGGCAACAACGCTCCAACACTGATAAAATACTTAAGGAATACGACCATGAAATCCATCAAAACTTTCGTTGCAGTTGCCGCTCTCTCCCTGATCTCTTTCGGCTCTTTTGCCCAGAGCATCAGCGCCAGCGCGTCCACTCTGGACCGCGCAGAAGCCAAAATTGCCGCTCAGGCCGCAGAACAAGGCGCGTCCTACAAAATCACCAGCGCACAGTTCAATAACCGCGTACATATGACCGCTGAGCTGACTAAATAAAATCGACAACATTGCCGGGCCGCCGCAAGAAACAGGCGACAGCGACAACACGATGAAATAAGGAACACAACATGAAAAATATCGGCGTAGTCACCGCACTGCTTCTGGCTGCTACACTCTCGTCCGGCGCGATGGCCGCAGAGAATAGCTTTGCGCGCCCGGAGGCAGGTTCAAATATCGATACGTCTGTGCATCAGAATCATATAGATGTCAGCCATGCCTTTGATAAAGAGAGCCTGACCGCAGGCAATCTTCAGTAACACACAGCGCAAGGCGCGCGCGGAATTATCCGCTGCGCGCCTTACTTTTTCTGCCAGTGAGCCCACGGATTATCCGCCGGCGCGTCCTCTTTTGCCGTCTCTGCACCGGACAGCGAATCAATATACAGCGCTTCCACCTCTTTACGCGCCCACGGCGTGCGGCGTAAAAACTTCAGACTCGATTTAATGCTCGGATCGCTTTTAAAGCAGTTAATGTTGATGCGTTTCGCCAGTTCGGCCCAGCCATATTGCGCGACCAGCGCGTTTAATAGCGCCTCCAGCGTGATGCCGTGCAGAGGATCGTTTGGGTGCTGCATTGCGTCTTTTACCTGAATTAAAAATTTTGCTCACCATACTGGCTCCAGACGCCAATCGCAACCGCCCCGCCTCTCCCTTATCCAAAATTCGCAAAAGCACAGAACCCTCCCCGGTCATAAATTAGAAAAGAACGTTATTGGTTGAATATTTTCGCTTAAGGCAAGCTGGCTTCAACCCCCCGACTGAGGAATCGATCATGCGCTGTTGTTGTCCCCGAACCCTGGACCTGTACCGACGAAAACATCTGAATACCGCCTTCGGAGAACACAATGAACGCGACAACTTTACCGATACTGGATCTGGCCCGCTACGCGGATCCCGCTGAAAAAGCGGCGTTTCTCGCCGACCTGCGCCACGCCGCCCGCGATATCGGCTTCTTTTATCTGATCAACCACGGCGTTGATGAGTCGCTGCAGCAGGCCGTACAGGAGCAATCCCGCGCCTTTTTTGCCCTTCCCGACGCTCAAAAGCAGAGCGTGGCGATGATTCACTCCCCACATTTTCGCGGCTACAACCGCGCCGCGTCGGAATTAACCCGCGGTCAGCCCGACTGGCGCGAGCAGTTCGATATCGGCGCCGAACGTCCGGCGCTCAGGCTTGACGAACGCGCTCCGCGCTGGCAGCGCCTGCAGGGGCCGAATCTCTGGCCAGAGGCGTTGCCCTCGCTCAGACCAACGCTGTTAACCTGGCAACGGGAAATGACCCAGGTTGGGATCACCCTGCTGCGCGCCTTCGCCGAAGCGCTGCACCTGCCGTTGGATGCCTTTGATGGCCTGTACGGCGAAAAACCCAACGAACATATCAAGCTAATCCGCTATCCCGGCCAGCAGGAAACCCAGAGCGCCCAGGGCGTTGGCGCGCATAAGGACTCCGGTTTCCTCAGCTTCTTGTTGCAGGATGAGCAGAAAGGATTGCAGGTCGAAGTCTCCCCCGACCGCTGGATTGACGCCACCCCGCTGGCGGGCAGCTTTGTGGTGAATATCGGCGAACTGCTGGAGCTGGCGACCAATGGCTATCTGCGCGCAACGGTGCACCGGGTCGTTTCGCCGCCCGCCGACCAGCAGCGGCTGTCGATAGCCTTTTTCCTCGGCGCCCAGCTGGATGCCGTGGTCCCCGTCTACACGCTACCTGACGAGCTGGCCCGCGAAGCCCTCGGACCGGATAGCGACCCGCAAAACCCGCTGCTACGCGAAGTGGGCTGGAATTACCTGAAAGGGCGTCTGCGTTCGCATCCTGATGTCGCCGAACGCTACTACCAGGATGTTTTTCGCGAACGCGCCGAGCAATTGATCGTTTAAACATAACAACAAACACAAGGAATAAGATGATGAAATATGCCGCATTTAAACTGGCAGGGGTTGCACTGTCTCTCTCTCTGGCATGGACTTCCGCCCAGGCCGCCGCGCTGCGCGTCGCCGCGGACCCGGTGCCGCACGCCGAAATCCTTAACTACATTAAAAAGATCGATCCCAGCCTCGACCTGAAAATTGTCGAACTCACCAGCGGCGTTAACGCCAACGAACTGCTGGCCAACGGCGACGTCGATGCCAACTATTTCCAGCACGTGCCCTATCTGAAAGATCAGGAGAAAGCGCTGGGTAAAACCTTCGCCGTCGCGGCGACCGTGCATATTGAGCCGCTGGGGATCTATTCGCGCAAGCATAAAGATTTTAAATCGCTGCCCGAGAACGCCACCGTGGCGGTACCGAATAACACCACCAACCTGAGCCGCGCGCTGTTTCTGCTGCAAAATCAGGGGCTGATTAAGCTGGCGGCCAAATTCACCGACCCGGCGACCACCCTGGCGACGCCGAAAGATATTGTGGAAAACCCGAAACACCTGAAAATCCTTGAGATTGAATCACCGCAAATCCCGCGGTCGCTGGATGACGTCGACCTGGCGGTGATTAATGGCAATTACGCGCTGGAAGCCGGGCTGGTGCCAGCCAAAGATGCGCTGGGTCTGGAGAGCGCGACCAACAACCCGTACGCCAATATCCTGGTGACAACGCCGGCGCTGGCAAACGATCCGCGCATCAAGGCGCTGGCCAAAGACCTCACTTCGCCGCAGGTCGCCGAATTTATTCGTAAGCAGTATAACGGCTCGGTGATCCCGGTTGCCCCTCAGTCATGATTGAGATTGCCGGGCTGAGTAAAACCTATGCCGGAACAGGCCGACCGGCGCTAAACGATGTCTCTCTGCAGGTGCCGAAAGGAGCCGTTTACGGCATCCTTGGGCGCAGCGGCGCAGGCAAAAGTACGCTGATACGCTGCCTGAATTTGCTGGAGCGGCCCACGTCGGGTCGCATTATTGTGAACGGGAACGATATTACCCGGATGGATAAAACCGCGCTGCGCGAGTACCGGCTGCGCACCGGGATGATCTTCCAGCACTTTAATTTACTGCACGCCCGCAGCGTCGCCGACAACATCGCGGTGCCGCTGGAGATAGCCAAAGTGCCGAAAGCGGCGCGGCAGGCGCGGGTGGCGGAGCTGCTGGAACTGGTCGGGCTGGCGGACAAAGCCGCCGCCTTTCCGTCACAGCTTTCCGGCGGGCAAAAACAGCGTGTCGGGATCGCCCGCGCGCTGGCCGCGAGGCCGGACGTGCTGCTGTGCGATGAGGCCACCAGCGCCCTCGACCCCGAGACCACGGCCTCGGTGCTCAGCCTGCTGGCGGATATCAATCAACAGCTGAACCTCACCATCGTGCTGATCACCCACGAACTGGACGTGGTGAAAACCCTCTGCGACCACGCGGCGCTGCTGGAGCACGGGGAGATTATTGAAAGCGGCAGAATCGCCGATTTGCTGGTGGCTCCATGGTCGCGGCTACGGCAGTCGCTGCTGCACGATCCTCAGGCGGAGCGGGATTTCCTCGCCCGCCACGGTTTTCACGGGAGGCCATTATGCGGAGTAGCATGAGTTGGGAAGATCTCTGGCCGCTGCTGCTTCAGGGCACGGTAGATACCGTTTATATGGTCGGCCTGGCGGCGCTGTTTACCGTGCTGCTCGGGTTGCCGACCGGCGTGCTGCTGTTTGTTTCGCGCCGCAATGGCCTGGCGCCGATGCCGAAACTCAACGCCGTGCTGGGCGCGATTATCAACTTTGGTCGTTCGCTGCCGTTTATCGTCCTGCTGATCGCCCTGATCCCTTTTACCCGGCTGATTATCGGCACCACCCTCGGCAGTACCGCCGCGGTGGTTCCGGTCACCATTGGCGCCTTTCCGTTCTTTGCGCGGCTGACGGAGAATGCGCTGGATGAAGTGGATTACGGGCGTATCGAGGCGATTTTATCGATGGGCGGCAACATCTGGCACGTTATCTTTAAATCGCTGCTGCCGGAAGCGCTGCCGACCCTGCTGGCAGGCATCACGCTGACCATCGTCATGCTGATCGGCTTCTCTTCGATGGCGGGCGTGATTGGCGGCGGCGGGCTGGGCGATTTGGCCATTCGCTACGGCTATCAGCGCTTTAATAACGAGGTGATGGTCGGCACGGTGCTCATTCTGGTCGCGCTGGTGCAGGGCGTGCAGATGGCCGGCGACCGTCTGGTACGCGGCCTCGCCCACCGGCGTTAACGCTAAGCGGATGGCAGCGCGCCATCCGCGCTTAAAACCCGCATTCGTTTACCAGGGTCCGAATCAGCTCCGCCGCCGGCAGCTCGCGAATCAGGCTGACGCCCTGCCCGGCCCAGTGCGCGCCGTACTGGCGGTCCCCCTGCGCTTTCGCCGCCGATGCCAGCGCTTTCCCGACGTCATAGGCCACGGGATAATCCGGTACGAGGTGGCGATCGTTTATTGCGCGCCAGCCGTTAACCAAACATCTTGCCGGGCGCCCGGAAATCGCCGACGTTAACACGGTGTGTCCGTCAGTCGCGCCTTTAATCGCCTCGCGGTAGCCGGAGTCCGCTGCCGATTCCGGGCACAGCAGAAAAGCCGTTCCCAGCTGCGCGCCTTCGGCGCCGAGATGCATTACGCTGTTCACTCCCGCGCCGTCCATGATGCCACCTGCGGCGATAAGCGGAATATCAATACGCCGCTTAAGCGCCTGAATCAGGGTAAAGGTACTCATCTGCCCATCGGGCGCCTGGGGATCGAAGATGCCGCGATGACCGCCGGCCTCATAGCCCTGCGCCACCACCATATCGATGCCCTGCTCTACGGCCAGCAGCGCCTCCTCCACGCTGGTGGCGCTCGCCAGGGTAACGATGCCTTTTTCACGCAGCCGGTCAACGACCCCTCGCTCCGGAACACCAAAATGGAAGCTGACCACCGCCGGAGTAAGATCGAGCAAAAGCTCGGCCATCCGCGGCTGCTGCTGAAAACTCAGGTAGATTTCCGCCAGCGTCTCCGGTGGCAGGCCGCCAAAGCGCGCAAACTCAGGGCGCAGTCGCGCCAGCCACTGCGCTTCACGCTGCGGGTCCCTTATTGCCGGGGCGTGGCAAAAAACGTTGACGTTAAACGGACGGGTGGTTAAGCGCCGGGTGTGGTTGATAAGCGCCTCGGCCTGCTCTACCGTGGAGGATCCCAGCCCCAGCGAGCCGAGCGCGCCGGCGTCGCTAACCGCGGCCGCCAGCTCCGGCGTCGACACGCCGGCCATCGGCGCCTGAATAATGGGATAATCAATATCAAGCTGCTGCGTAAGCCGGTTGCTCATGGTGTGCCCTGACAAAATTTGTGCGTTGAGGCAATTAAAATCTCTTTTAGAGATGATAAGATCAACATTATTTTCAAATTAAGAATAAAAGTATGAACCACACCACATTACAGATTTTCAAAACGGTGGCGGAAGAACAGAGCGTCACCCGCGCGGCAAAGCTGCTGGGGCGGGCGCAGTCCAACATTACGACCCGCATTCACCAGTTGGAAGAAGAGCTGGGCGTTGAGCTGTTTGCCCGCGGTAACAAGAAGATGCCGCTGTCGCCCGCCGGGGAGCGTTTTTTGGCCTATGCGCTGAAAATCCTCAGCCTTGCCGAGGAGGCCCGGCAGGCTCTGCACCCCGCCACCCCGGGCGGTAATTTACGCATGGGGGCGATGGACGCCACCGCCGCCAGCCGCCTGCCGCCGCTGCTTACCCGGTTTCATGCCCAGTGCCCGGAGGTGATACTGACGCTCAAAACCCAACCCAGCCGCCAGTTGACCCTGCAGGTGCTGGACGCCGCGCTCGATTGCGCGCTGGTATGCCTGCCGCAGGGCGCTTCCCCCGCCGAAGACCTGGAATATCTGCCGCTCTTTCAAGAACAGCTGGTACTGGTGCTTCCCGCGGATCGACAACGCTTTCGCTTTGCCGCCTTCGCGGAGGGCTGTACCTACCGGGCGATGGGTGAAGCGTATCTGGCGCAATCCGAGGCGGCGGAGAGCGAGATCCAGGACGTCGGCTCCTATCACGCGATGCTCGCCTGTATCGCCTCCGGCGGCTACGCCGGCATACTGCCGCAGAGCGTGCTCGATACGCTGACGCTGCCTGAAGCCAGCCGGGTGCGCCCGGTCGGTCAGGCGGTCACGCAGCTTATCTGGCGTAAAGGCTACGCGTCCCCCGCCCTCGATAAAATGCGCCAGCTTCTTACATCAGCCTCCGACCTTTGACGCTCGCCGCCCTCCGGCGGCAACCAGCGCGGCGGCCACCACCAGCGCCCCTGCCGCCGCGCTGAGCGAAGGATTAAACGACCCGCTGCGCTCATACAGCGCGCCGGCAACCAGCGGGCCGACAATCTGCCCGACGCCATAGGTCGCGGTCATGGCGGCAATCATATTGAATGAGACCAGATGGTTCAGCCGCCTTCCCTGCGGCAGCGCAATAGTCACCGTTCCCATAAAGGTAAAACCGACCAGTAGCGCGCTCAGCAGACAAAACGGCAATGCGTGGCTCCACGCCGGGAGAATGACGCCGACGGCCTGAATCAGCAAATTAAGGGTGAACGCGCGACGGTAGCCAAACCTGATGACCAGCCGGTGCCAGATAAAGCACGAGGGCACAGCGGCAAGACCGAAAATGGCCCAGATCTGCACCGGATCGATAGCGTTCAGCGAGCCGCTGAGAAACAGCGGCAGGTAGGTGGCGGTGATGATGTAGCCAAAGCCGGCCAGGCCGTAAACCAGCAGCAGCTTCCACGCTTCACGCACGCGGCCTTGCGCCTGCTGGTCCTGTACGCCAGCAGGCGATTGATAGGCAATAAGATAGTCTGCCGGGCTCAGCAACAGGCGCAGCGCCAGGATGAAAAGCGCGCCGGCGCTTATTGCGCACAGCAGCCATATTTGCTGGCTGGAGAGCGCCAGGGTCTTGCCCAGCGAGATACATTCCGCCGACAAAAATATCCCCATGCCGACGCCGGAATACAGCACCGGCGCGCCGTTATGGTGCTTCATATGCTGCAGCAGCCACAGGGAGGCGGCAATCAGCGTAACCGCGCTTAACAGTCCGGCTATTCCGCGTACCGCGATAATGGCCAGCGGCGAAACCAGCCAGCCGAGTAACGCCAGGCACAGCAGCGTGAGCAATACGGAAAGCAGATTTAACACTCTGGCGTCCGCGGGCCTGGCTTTCGCCAGCAGCAGCGCGCCGGCCAGGTAACCCGCGTAGTTGGCCGAAGCGGCAAGGTTGCCTTCACGCAGCGAGAGCACCTGCTCGTTCAGCATCAGTGGCAGGATCCCGGTATAGGCGAAACGCCCGTAGCCCATGCCAATCATCAGCACCGCCGAACCGGCCAGCGCTAGCAGAAAGGCCTTTAACCCCGGCCTGAGTTCAAAAACGTTCACCCGCTACCTCCGCAATTATTCTCAAAAAGAGAATTATAAATTTATATAATTCTCTTTTTATTATGATATCGGTCAACCCCACGCGCAAGCGATGTATGGGCCTGTCTGCCGATGACTTTACGGGGAATGCCGGGAAACGCTTCGCCGGGCGACGAAGTATGACGTGAGGGCTGGACGTCCATGTCCAGCATGTTTTAGCGGTGGCTGAGCGCCAGTTTGGCGGCAAACAGCATAAAGACGCCACCGGTTGCGCGATCCATCCAGCGAATGAAGGTCGGTGTTTTCAGAAGACCGGCGGCGTAACGGCTGGCCAGAATCAGCGTTAACGACCAGAGCGTACCAATCGCAACATGAATAGCGACCAGCAGAAATGTCCAGATGGTTGGCGAGTGGCCCGCCGGTATAAACTGCGGCAGGAAAGAGACATAAAATATCCCCATTTTCGGATTCAGCACATTGCCCAGCATCCCTTTTAAAAACCAGTTGCTGGCCGACGGAGCGGCTATTTCCTGACTGTTAAAGTGGCTGCGCGGTTTGAGAATTAACTGAATGCCCAGCCAGCATAAATAGACGGCCCCACACCATTTAAGCAGGTCATACGCCAGGGCCGATGCCGCCAGCAGCGCCCCGAGGCCGAAGGCCACCACCGCGCCCCAGATAAAACACCCAGTATCAATACCCAATGCCGCCTGAAAGGCCTTTTTTCCGCCTTCAACGGTGGAGGTGCGCAAAATGAGCGCGGTATCAAGACCCGGGGTCAGCGTGAGCAGCAGCGCGGCAAAGGAATAAGCAAGAAGGGAATCTGCGACGGACATTTTCTATCTCCGAAAGCGAGGATTCTAGATAAAACGCGTTGAAAACGCAATCATTGATATACCCTTCGCCGGGCGCGTCGCGCTTTGTATAAAAGTTCTTCGCGACAAGTCTCTGACGCCAAAGCCGGTACAGTTATTTGACGACGCGTTTATCAGCACAGGTTGTTATGACGTTTAATCAAAAATAAGTAAAATCTCAATACGATGATGCAACGTTTGGCGAATAACACACTAACTATACCAGTCTAGTCTAACTTTATTTATGTCCTGCGGTAAAAACCTTCCCATTTTTAATATATATAGTTGGCGTCCAACATCATCCCATAGTAATGTTTTAGCACAATCCTTATGCCATATATTGGGTTGGACATTGGGCAAAGAGAACTCCACGCCAGCGACCAGTTTAGCGTTTTATCACCATAAACCTTATTAATTTTCGCTGGTGTCTTCGAGTTTACCTTTAATATTCTCATGTAATATATTTGCAGCCCTTGTACAAAGCTCAGCGAAAATAGCAATTTCACCCTGCGACATGCACGATGCCACCTGCTCAGCCATTATGCGCCTGCTGGATTCTGCAGAATGCAGGAACTCAATACCTTTTTCCGTAATCCGCGTCAGCATTTCTCGTTTGTCGCTTTCTGCCGATTCCTGTTCAACAAAGTGCTTATCTTTCAACATCCGCAGGATCTTGGACATTTTACTACGCGCAAAACCGAGCTTTTCACCAATTGCGCTTGGAGTCATGGGCTGGAACTGGCGTAAAATATACAACGTATCGTATTGTGGCCAGTTAATACCATCAGGATTAATCAACGAGCGACGAGCAACAAGTACGCATTGCAAATTTCCTAAAGCATCTTCAAATTGACGATTCAATGATATTTCGCGTTCAGAACCACTAGCCACTTTTTTATTCATTTCCATACATTCTCCTGATGCCGTTTACAATAAGTTAAGCTTACTATTTTACCACATCCCTTCAAGGAAGGAAAAGTCATCATACCTTTTGCCCCCATTAACAACATAAGAACTGTCCTGCTAATCCTGAAAGATATATTCTCTGTTCAAAACATCCTCATAATCTATTAACTCAATTATCTCACCATTATTTATTTCAATCACATTAACATATAACAAAGAGAAGTGTTTTCCATCCGGCAGAGTATTCCCATGTAGTTTATATTCAACAATGACGACATCGGGATTATTCGTATAATGAAATCGTTCATCCTCTATAGAGGTAAAGCGTAAGGGCGCAACGCCAAAGCCATTAGCATAGTGTAAGCGAATATTTTCACGTCCAACAATCACCTCCCTGTTGCGACGAAAAGGCAACGACAAACGCCCGTTAACAGAGAAAAGGGACGCCAGCTTATCCGATGACTTCTCCATCACTGCCGAAATATATTTATCAAATAACGCCGGAACCATTTTATTATCCTCTTGATGAAATTGATAAAAATCTTGTTAGACAATTTCGTTCTGCCGCTGGAAATAAACAATCATACGTTTGAACGTCTCCTCCGACAGTTCAGGAAAGCGCAAACCCAGTTGTGCAATACGCTTAGTCGTCTCTGGATTACCGTAGACGTTATCGCCAGTATCCAACAAATTCTCTTTAAAGAGATGAATGACCGGCCCCAGCGCAACCTCGCGCCCCTGGGTGACACACAGCTCAAGTTGTTGCAACCACTCGCCGTCAGAAGTCGTTTCCAACGGATAGCCCAGAGAACGAATCGCCCGATACACCGGGTCAAATCGAGTGCTCTGCGGATGGAAAATATGGAAGTTTTCCTGTCGCGTAGCTTCTGAACGCGCTAATGCAACTATCGCTTCAGCGACAAAGTCGACAGGCAGCAGGTCCGTTGATAGTGAAGACGGATCGGGTGCCAATCCCATCTGGATAAAACTTTTTATCTGTCGCCATAAAAAATCATCGCTCTGGCAGGCCCCACTTCTGCTGTCTCCGCCAATACGTCCTATGCGAAATACGTTAGCATCAAGTCCCTGTTCTCTGGCCTGTATAACATAGCGTTCAGCCACCCACTTACTTTGCGTGTAACCTATCGACAGTGCTTCCGGATGCCCCGGCACACAATGTTCCACGATAGGCGATTGCGGATAGCGTGGAGAAAAGACCGCGATAGTGGATAAATAGTGCAGCGTTTTACGTCCGCCACAACCGCAGAAAGCTAAAATATTCAGCGTACCCTGCACATTTGACTGTTTTACCGAAGAATAAGAGAGCAAAAAATTAATCTGTGCGGCCGCATGGAATACCGTGTCTACTCGCTCTGCCAAACGGCTATACGCTTCAGAGCTTAACCCTAAATTACGCTGACCAATATCGCCGAGGCAAACTTCAACCCGGGAAAAATCAATCTCATCGGCGATTCCGTAACGCATCGCATTTTCACGCAAACGAGCCAACGCGTGCTCATCTGTCCTGGCTCTTACCATACAGAGCACGGATTGGGTCCCGGCCAATAGCAATGAACGCAGCAGGTAGATGCCCAAAAATCCTGTCGCCCCGGTGAGCAACGTCAGCCCAGGGGTTGAACGCACTCCCCCCTGCCAATATATGCGTTCGTATCCGTCCTGAACAAAGGAACGATCAACGGCATCGACGGGCCCCTTTTCACTGGCAATATAGCCGTCGATGGACTCAGCCATAGCCGACAAGGTCGGATGATTAAATAACAAACGTAGAGGAATATCGCAATCGAACGCCTTACGCAGCAGAAAAACCAGCTGTGTGGCCAACAAAGAATGTCCACCAATGGCGAAAAAATCATCGTGCAGTGCGATCTGACGTCCCGGAAATAGCGTTTCCCATAGCGCCTTGACCTGCTCCTGCGTTTTGGTCAGAGGCCGCTCCGGCATCTGCGTGGATGATTCAATAATAATATCCACCTTAAGCAATGCCTTACGATCGATTTTCCCGCTAGGCGTGGTCGGCAGCTTATCCACAAAGACCAACTCTGTGGGAACCATATACTCCGGCAGCACCAGGCGAAGGCCGCGTTTGATCTTATCCTTTTGATTGCCTTTATCATCCAATAAGCCAGCAATAAAGGCGATGAGCTGCTTGCTTCCTGAATTATCTGCCCTGCCAACTACCGCTGAAACCTGCACGCCCTCCAGGGCATTGATGGCCGCCTCGACTTCAGACGGTTCGATCCTAAAACCGCGTATTTTTAACTGATTGTCTATCCTGCCAAGATAGCTGAACCGATCGTCATGCTCCAGCCTCACCAGATCACCGGTACGATACGCGTGGCAACTTTGTGCGGCAAAGCCCTCAGCAGAGATAAAACGTCGAGCGCTTTCTTCACTTTTATTGTGATAGCCGGGAGAGAGAAAATCGCTAACGATAAGCAGTTCACCGGCGACGCCGGCGGGAACCAGCTGCAGATGCGCATCCACCACCAGCAGAGTGAATCCGGGTAGAGGGTAACCAATGGACGCTGCATCTCCCCATTTATCGCTCTCCGGCGGCAGCACATATGCGGAACAGACGTGGCTTTCTGAGGGACCATAGAGATTAATCAGGCGAACGGGTTGCCTGAAAAAATGTTTAATATCCGCAGTGAGTACGAGCTGTTCCCCAGTGGAGTAGACCTCTTTTAAACTCGGGAATTGCCTGTTGGCCAATGCGCTCAAATGCGCGAACTGTTGCAAAGCAACATAGGGGAAATAGAGCCGATTAATTCCCTGCGCCTGGATAACCTCTTGCAGATGATCCAGGTCTCTCCGCTCTTCTTCACTGGCGATATATAAGCGCCCACCGCAGGCTAACGTGCCGAAGATCTCCTGAACCGATACATCAAAAGAAAGTGACATAAAATGCAAAGTACAATCTCCCTGACCGCACTCAGATACATCTTGTTGCCACTTAATCAGGTTATTGAGCGTTTTATTTAATAACCGTACTCCCTTGGGCTGCCCGGTTGAACCGGATGTATAAATGATATACAGCTCATCGTCGGGCATTCTTTTGATATAAGACCATTCCCCAGGGTACTCCGGGGGAATATCATCGATTAATAACAGAGGTACGGAGGCAGACACTGGAAATCTCGCTACCAGCGATCGCGTCGTGGCGATGCAATCCACCTTGGCGTCCTGTAACATGTAACCGATACGCTCTTGCGGGTATTGCGGATCGACCGGAATGTAGGCCGCGCCGGTTTTTAATACGCCAAACAGAGTGGCAATCGCCTCGGCATTCCTTTCCAGTAATAACGCAACACGTTTGCCAGGAGCGATATTAAACTGCTGCTGCAGGTAAGCGGCAATCTGCCCCGATCGTTCCGCTAACCAACCATACGATCGCGTGCCATTAGCGGTAATTAACGCAGTATCCGCAGAGTGGTTTACAGCATGCTGATTGAAAGCCGCCAGAGCGTCAAATCGCCAGGCCTCCGCGCACGGCTTAAGGCTAGATCGAACAACCAGTTCACGACTTAACGGTGCATCCAATAGCTTCAGGGATGACAGTAATACCTCGCCGTCCTCGCCCATCGCGCTCAATAAATGGCGAAAGATTTTCAACCAGTAGTCAATGGTCTGCGGATGATACAACGCCGTCTTATACTCCAGCGTCAGCTTCCACTGCGGTTGTGCTTCAAAGAACAGCGTCAGATCGTATTTTGCCATCTGGCTAAAATAGTCATCCAGCATGACTTTAAAAGGCAAGTCGTTGAAAATATCGCCCCGGGTATCGGGCATAACCAACAGCGTTCTGAATAGTGGACTGTCCTGCCCCGCGTTTTCACGCGACAGTGCGACAATTTCATTGAAAGGGAGCAGCTTATTGAAATGCGCGCCAATAAAAGATTGACGCACCTTTGCAGCCAGCGTCCTGACCGTGTCATCTTCATTGACCTGCACGCGAACCGGCAGAGTATTGATCATATATCCCGGCGTTTCGGCAAACTCGCTGCGATCCCGCAGAGTAAAAGGTACGCCAACGGTAATATCGTTCTGCCCACTCATGCGGCTGAGGAAAAATTGCCAGCACATCGACATATACATAAATGGAGTCATTGACAACGATCTCGCGTGCCGCTGCAGTGAGTCCGCTTCCTGTTCGTTCAGCGCCAGCATGGTATAGGCGGCTTTGGTATCTTCCCGAAGACGACGGGGAAAATCGACCGGGAGGTCCGACAGTGGCGGAGCCGGATGCAGTGCCTGCCGCCAGTAATCCCGCATATCTTCGCACTCCGCCGCCGCAAGGGATGCGGCCTGCCAACGAGTAAATTCCTGATAGCTTCCCGTGTCGTTAAACGCTGGCAGAGCGCGCTTCTCGTCAAGCTCACAATATATGCGCAGCAAATCATGCAAGACAATACGTACTGAGGGGGCATCAATAATGATGTGGTGGAAACAGCATGCTAACCAGGTTGTACCCGAGTCTGAACTGAGCATATTAATGATACTCAACGGACCCTCAGCTAATGATAAACGGCTAGCCGCCAGTTGTGCAGTCACCGATTCAGGGGTTTCCGTCTGCTCTGGTTGTCGATGGGAAAAAGAGAGATAGCCATCAGCGCCGATACGCTGTTGTAATTTACCGTCAAGATAAACAAAACGCGTTCTGAATATTTCATGGCGCAAGGTCAGCTCAGCCACAGCGCGCTGCATAATCTCAGCGTCCAGTGTCGCATTAACGGTCAGCAGCACCGGCACGTTATAGCATTGGGGCTGATCCAGCGTATTATCCAGCCACCACATTGCCTGCTGGCCGGGCGTCGCTGCCAGATACGTTACCGCACTTTCTCCACACGCCTTGTTCAAACAGCCCTTATTTGACTCGTCGCTATTAAATGATGGCATTTTATCCCCCTCTTAAAATTCCCTGTAAAACCCTTCCTGTTTGCCGGCTGTCCCAGCTCCAGGTATTAGAGCTGTTGCCGTTGCCGAATGGTCTGAGCCAGCGCGGCAATAGTTCCGGCAGTGAAAATGTCCGCCGGCGAGACAGCCAAATGAAATGTCTTGCTTACCATTGAAGCCAACTTTATGAAATGTAATGAGTTACCACCCTGGTCTAATAAATTATCTTGCGGGTTAATCGCCTCTGAATGAATAATCTCCTGCCAAATCGAGAGTAGCTGTTGCTCAACGTTGTCCATATTTACACCTGCTCCAGTAAAATATTTTTTAACCGTAAACGATCTTTTTTGCCGTTAGCGGTCATTGGCAGTACCGCCAGACGGCTAAATTTTTCAGGTATCATCCAGGCAGGAGCATGCATAGCGAGGTGATTCTTTAAATCCGCTACGGATAGCGCGTCATCCTGCGTGACATAACAAGCATGTAATCGTGGTTCATCCGGCGTCTCCTCTACCACAATCAGCACATCTTCCACAGCGTGATGTAAGCGCAACAGGTGCTCAATACCGGCGAGATTGACGCGGAAGCCACGAATTTTACAAATATGGTTGCCTCTTCCGACCAGGACGATATTGCTATCCTGGTCGCACGTTGCGCGATCGTCGGTACGATAAAAAAGCACGTCTGTGCCTTGATACGGTATGGAGATAAACCTTTCCGCCGTCAGTTGCGGATCGGAATACCCCAGAGCCACTCCAGCTCCTGCGATAAACAATTCCCCATATTCACCGCAGGCACAGGGTTGCAACCGTTCATTGAACACCACCATCTCAACCAAAGGGAGCGCAGTACCAACAGGCACAGGAGAATCACTGGATAATTGCCCCTCCGACTGAACATGATAGAGAGACGAGATCGCTGAATTTTCCGTGCATCCTAATCCATTAAATATTTTTGCTTTACCGGCCTGCGCCGCCACGCTAAATAGACGAGGGTTGACAAAATCGCCCGACACCACCACACAAGCAGGTATATGCAGCGTTTCGAGCGAAACCTCGACAAATAGCCGGAACAACCCGCCAGAGAGGAATAGCATCGTCACGTTATCCGATTCGATCTGCCGTACCAGGGCCATCAAATCCGGCAAGCCAGGCGGCGCAATCGTCAGACACGCGCCGGTCAATAAAGCCATCCAGATTTCATTCGCTGAGGCGGCGAAAGAAACATCTGCAATTTGCAAATAGCAGTCCCGCTCGCTATTCCCCAACGCGGGTACCGGCAAACTCAGTCTGGCAATCCCGCGATGAGCGATCAGCACGCTCTTCGGTTTTCCTGTTGATCCAGAGGTCATCAAGATGAGCGCCGGATCATCAGCGCTTAATACCGGATAATTCCCGCTTCTTTGTTGAGCGCAGTTTTGTATCAACGTCCTGCTCGACAACACCTGCCATGACCCGCCGGGCACGCTTGTTACATCATCGCTAATCAGGTATCTGGCTCCCGCCGCACTTAAAACCTCACCAATATAGCGCTCAGGACTATTCGAGTTCACGGGAACCATAACAGCGCCTATTTTCATGAGCGCCAGCATAAAAATATATAACTCCGGGCTACGCTCTATTTTTATTGCAACGATATCGCCTTTTATCAGGCAATTATTTTGCAATACTGCAGCCAGCGCTGAACATTGCTCAGCAAGTTCTCGATAGGTTATTTGTCTTTGATCGAAAATTAACGCAACCCTGTCCGGAAAACGTTGCGAAATCTCATCAAATATATCAGGAACAGCCTTTAGCTGATTGACATATGCTGAATGCGTCATCACTCTCTCCTGGAGAATTAGGAACGTTCACACGCATAAAATCTTCTCTTGAAGAAGAAATTAAAGATCTAAAGAAATGCCGCCAGCTTACCGTGAGACGCCTCAAAAAAAAGCGCAGCAGGGAAAGCAACATATAAGCAACACAAGCATAACCAAGCGTTGTTTTCAATAGTCTATCTTCGAACCTGACCCCCAGTCAATTTGATTTCCAAAAAAAAATCATATAGAAAAAATCCAAAAACAACCAAAAATAATAATCAATAAATTCAAATAATTAAAAAAACAACAATAAAAAATCAACTTTTTTGATTGACATAAGGAACTCACTGGCGTGCAATCTTTGTGCAAAACGTATCGTCTTTCATGTCCGGTAAACAGACAAGGAATAGTACTTTCTCATCGCTTTTTTGTTAAAAAACAAATGGAAAACCTGTTAAATTTCGAGTGAGAGATTAGAAATGACATCATTTCCTGGCAATAAGTCCAACTGGCAACAGCCGTTCTGGAGCGATAAGGACATGCTTGCCCTGGTCATAAGTGAATTAGACACTCTTCCAGAGTTATTAAGTTTTGAAGAAATAAGCGAATTCAATAAAGCATTAGCCGCCGTTTATGCAGGGAAAGCAATGATATTTCAGGCTGGCGACTGCGCTGAAAGAATTTGCGAATCTGGCGCGTTACATGTACGGAAAAAATTGACCTTCCTGGAGCAAATGTCCCGCGAACTCTCAACCCTGATGGGACTGCCGATATTGACGGTCGGTAGAATTGCCGGTCAATATGCTAAACCACGCTCACAACACAACGAAGTCGATGGCGACAGGGTACTTCCCGTGTGGCGCGGTGATTCCGTCAACAGGCCCGAAGCGACTCCAGAAGCCAGGCGTAACGATCCGCAACGGATGCTGCTGAGCTACCATGCTGCAGCGGAAACGCTGGCCGAAATTAAACGTTACGAACGGGAATATCCTCGCGATGTTCATCCCATCTGGACCAGCCATGAAGCGCTGTTGCTGGACTATGAAACCACTCAAATCCGCACTAATCCCCATGGAGAATCCTATTTAGCCAGCACTCATTGGCCCTGGATCGGCATTCGTACTCTTGCGCCTGACAGCCCACATATCGCCATGCTGGCGAATATCGCCAACCCTGTTGCCTGCAAGATTGACGCCACCGTAACGCCGTCGTTCATCGCGACACTTTGCCGACAACTCAATCCTCAGCGTATTCCTGGACGTCTGACTTTTATTTCGCGTTTTGGCCGTTCACATATTCATCGGTTGGGCGCGTTGATTCAGGCCGCACAGGCAACCGAAACGCCGGTGTTATGGATGTGCGATCCAATGCATGGGAATACCGGGAAAACGCAGGCGGGCAATAAACGCCGCGAGCTTAGCGACATGATGGCTGAAATCTCCGGTTTCCTGAGGCAGGTGAAATCACATAACGCCTGCGCCGCTGGACTCCATCTGGAAGCGACGCCGAACCCGGTCATCGAATGCTTCTGTGAAAATAATCACCCTGAAGAACATGAACTTAAGCAAATTCTCTGCGACCCGCGCCTGAACGTCGCGCAAACGCAGATGTTATTAACTCACTGGAAAGAGAGACAAAATGACCTTTGATAAAGACTACATTGCCGTTATTACCGGCGCCTGCGGTGGCATTGGCGAATCCGTTGCCCACGCGCTGGCGAAAGAAGGGGTTTCACTAGCGCTTCTTGATAATAACGCCTCTCAGCTGGCAACCCTTGTAGCCACACTACAAAATAACCATCCGCAGCCCATTGCAGGCTTTAATGTGGACGTTGCCGACGACCGCAGCGTAGCAGAAGCCTTTACCGCAATCGGTCGCCAACTGGGTCCGGTGGGTTATCTGGTCAACGGCGCCGGCGTACTGTGCCACGCCAGCGTGGCCGAAACACAGCCGCAAGATTGGACGAAAACATTTGCCGTCAACGCGACTGGCGTATTTAACACCAGCCGCCATGCAGCCAATCTGATGATGGCTCAGCGTAAAGGCAGCATCGTAACTATCGCCTCAAACGCAGCGCGCGTGCCGCGGGCGACGATGGCCGCCTACTGCGCCTCAAAAGCCGCTGCCCAGGCATTTACCTATGCTCTGGGGCTGGAGGTCGCTCCGTACGGGATCCGTTGTAATGTTGTCGCTCCCGGCTCAACCGATACGCCGATGCTGCGCGGCATGTGGCATAGCGAAAGTGACAGGCAAAACACGCTTAACGGTAATCCACAACAATTTCGCATCGGTATCCCACTCAACAAAGTCGCCACGGCGGAAGAAATTGCTGCCGCGGTCTGCTTTTACCTGTGCGAAGAATCAGGGCAAACCACGCTTTCAACGTTATTGGTCGACGGTGGCGCCGCACTCGGCAGCTGCTAACCGTACAAGGAGAATAACATGGAAAAGATACAGCCCTATCCGTTGCCGACAGAACGTCAATTACCCAAATCAATGGCAGACTGGCGGCCCAACAGTTCAAGAGCGGCGCTACTCATACATGATATGCAGCGTTATTTTCTCGATTTTTACACTGCTGACGCCCCGCCGATAGCGCAGGTTATCGACAACATTTACCGCTTGCTTAGCGTCGCCCGACGTCTGCATGTACCCGTATTTTATACTGCCCAACCCGGCGACATGACGCCACAACAGCGCGGCTTACTGCACAGTCTATGGGGTTCAGGCATGAACGGCAGCCAGGAACATAAACAGATTGTTCCGCCGTTGACGCCTCTGGAAAATGAGTGGGTATTAACGAAGTGGCGATACAGCGCCTTCTTTAACTCCCCCCTTCTGAGTACGTTGCACGAACTCAAATGCGATCAGCTGATCGTCTGCGGCGTTTACGCCCATATCGGTTGTTTATGCACAGCGCAAGAGGCCTATTCCAATGATATCGAGACATTTTTTATTGCCGATGCGCTAGCCGATTTCTCTGAAGAAAAGCATCGTCTGGCGCTTGAGATAGCTGCGGAAACCAGCTCAGTCGTGCTGTCAACCCGACAAGCTATCGACGCTTTGGAACATTAAAGATCCTCACGGCACTCCAGGAGATGATGATGTTATCTAAAGGCACAGCAAAGCCCGACGAGCTTTCGGCTCATCTGGCCAATCTTGATAGACCCTTTGCCTGTATTTACCGCCCCCAATGCGAACCTATCAAGGCAGTATTATTTCTTGAAGGGGATATTGAGCTAAACCAATCCCTTTCAGAATTAGCGCTGGATCCTCCCCTGGACGGGAAGGGAAAAAACTCATTTAACAAATTGATTTTATTACCATTTAATCAGCTGAAAGAAAAAGGTTATGCCTGCATTGACGATGGTGAACAGACGATCGTCATGCACATTGAGCGGCAAGATTATTACCCTATAGATTCGTTTATCGCAGCCATTAATGACTATGATATCAAGCCGCGAAACCTGCACTTCGATCTTGATGATCAAACGTATGGCGACATTGTTGATACCGTCATTGATCAGGAAATCAGCTCCGGAGAAGGGAGCAACTTTGTGATTTCACGCAGCCTGGAAGGCGATATAACCGACTTCAGCATCCGCCACGCGTTGACGCTGTACAAACGGTTACTGCAATCTGAATGCGGGTCTTACTGGACATGGATGATCTTCACCGGCAGCCGCTATTTCATAGGTAGTTCGCCTGAACAGCATATCCAGGTTGATGAGCAGAACGTGGCGATGAATCCTATCAGCGGCACGTTAAAATACCCCGACTCCGGGAATATGGCGCACGTGCTGGATGATTTTCTGCAGGATAAAAAAGAGCGCGACGAACTATTTATGGTGGTGGATGAAGAACTCAAAATGATGAGTAGCATCTGTCAGCATGATATTCAGGTAACCGGGCCGAAGCTCAAAGCTATGTCGCACATCGCGCATACCGAATATTTTATCCATGGCAGCTCAGATCGCAGTCTGAAAGAGATCATCAGGCAATCGCTCTTTGCGCCAACAGTGACCGGCAGCCCAATAGAAAGCGCCTGTAAAGTTATCGCCCGGCGAGAACGCCGCGGACGCGGCTATTACAGCGGCATCGTTGCTATAACGGGTGCGCAAGAAGGTAAACGTTATCTGGACTCGGCCATAATGATCCGCACGGCCGATATTACCGCTCAGGGACATTTTCGGCTTACGGCGGGTTCAACCATCGTCAGAAGTTCCATCGCGCAAAATGAAGCCGGAGAAACACGCGCCAAATTACAAGGGCTAATGCATTCGTTCTTCTCTGACACAAGCGCCGGGACGCCAAACCGAACAGGATTGTCTGCAGAACTTCGCCATCGGGCTGACCAGATACTCGCAAAACGGAATGCATGCGCCTCCGCCTTTTGGCTGGATAACTCGCAATTGGGCCCGTGCGCTTTACTCTCTCGTCATACCATCACACTGATCGACATGGAGGACAACTTCACCGCCATGATTGCCTATCAGTTACGCAGCGCAGGTTGCGCCGTTACCCTCATTCCCTGGTATGACTGCCTGAGCAAGCTAACGCAGCTCACCGATCGCGACATCGTATTCATTGGGCCCGGGCCTGGCGATCCAACCAATATACAACTCGAAAAAATACGCGTGGGCCGAAAAATTATTGCGCAACGGCTGCGGGAGCAGCGTCCGCTAATCGGGACTTGTCTGGGACATCAGTTAATTTGCGCCGAATTAGGCATTCCGATCGAGCGGCTGATCAATAACCGTCAGGGTAGCCAACATCAGATATCCATTCAGGGAAAATCTCATACCGTTGGCTTCTATAACAGTTTCTCCGCGCTACATCAGCGGCCATGCTGGTACAGCCCGGAGCATGACAAAACAGTCCAGCTGGAGCGACTCCCTTCCGGTGAAATTGTTGCATTATCGTCAGGTAACGTTGCCTCCATACAATTTCATAACGAGTCATTCCTGACGCAAGACGCATTTTCTATTTATCAATGGCTGATACAGAACGCCTTAACAACAACGGTAACTCTTAGTCAACAAGATGCCGTTTAAAAGGAAGCGTTGAAAACCGATATTCGGAGAGAGCTGACATGGGAAATAAATCAGTATCGTTACCTACCGGTAATGACTTTTTGGCGGGTCTGAATGATGGACGAGAAATATGGGCTTATGGTGAAAAGGTCGACAATGTTATTACACATCCAGCGTTTCGCAATTCAGCACTGTCGATAGCTAAATTATACGACGCGCTCCATGACGAAAAGTATCAGGCTATTTTAACCACGCCGTGTGATACCGGTAGCGGTGGTGTCACCCATCCGTTCTTCCGCGTTCCGCATTCTGTTGACGACCTGATACGCGATCGCGACGCAATCGCCCAGTGGGCAAGGCTTAGCTACGGCTGGTTGGGAAGAAGCCCTGATTTTAAAGCGTCGTTTCTTACGACTCTCGGCGCCAATCCCGAGGCCTACGGCGAATATGCGGATAACGCCAGACACTGGTACAAACGCTCGCAAGAGGAGCTACTTTACTGGAATCACGCCATCATTAACCCGCCTATTGACCGCAATCTCCCGCCCGACCAGATTGAAGATATCTGCATTCATGTCGAAAAAGAGTGTGATGATGGCGTGATTGTTAGCGGTGCCAAGGTGGTTGCTACCGGCTCTGCCTTGACGCATTACAATTTCATCGCGCATTACGGTTTACCTGTCAAAAAAAGAGAATTTGCCCTGGTATGCACATTACCCATGAATGCCCCAGGGCTGAAGCTGGTTTGCCGCCCCTCTTACTCCTTAGCCGCCGAAAAGATCGGCAGTCCTTTTGACTATCCACTCTCCTCACGCTACGACGAGAATGACATGATCTTCATTCTGGATAAGGTGAAGATTCCTTGGGAAAACATTTTTATTTATGGCGATACCGCTAAAGCGGCCACGTTTTTACCCAGTTCAGGCTTCCTGCACCGCTCTACGTTCCACGGTGTGACGCGTCTGGCGGTAAAAATCGATTTTATCTGTGGTTTATTCATTAAAGGCGTGGAGGCCACCGGCGTAGCCGATTTCCGCGGTATACAGACCCGCGTTGGGGAAATGCTGGCCTGGCGCAACCTCTTCTGGGCCATAAGCGATGCAATGGCTAAATCGCCGAATCCCTGGCACAACGGCGCCCTCCTGCCTAATCTGGATTATGGTTTAGCCTACCGTTGGTTTATGAGTCTCGGCTATCCACGGATCAGAGAAATTATTGAGCAAGATCTTGGCAGCGCGCTTATTTATATCAATTCGCATGCCAAAGATTTTGCCGCGCCGGAACTGGAGCCTTATCTGAAAAAATATATGCGCGGTTCCAACGGAATGGATGCCGTGGAACGGGTCAAGCTCATGAAGCTAATTTGGGACTCGGTAGGAACAGAATTCGCCAGCAGACACGAACTCTATGAACGAAATTATACCGGCAGTCATGAAAATGTTCGTATCGAATTGTTGCTCGCCGCACAGATGTCGGGGCAGGTACAAGAATATAAAGGTTTTGCCGAACAATGTATGATGGATTATGACCTGGATGGCTGGCTGGATCGCGATTACCACTGGCCTGTAGACTAATAAGATTATCGGGACAATACATCCGTATAATAATGGGTATGCATCACATTATTGCCAGTCTCTTCTGGCTGTCCCGACCACCCTTTCTCACTCCACCTGGCAATGTTTGCGCAACCACTCCGCGGTTAAAGAATGGCGACAGGCCAGCATCGATTCAGGTGTACCGCTAAACAGTAATTTTCCCCCTTCTTGCCCGGCATAGGGTCCAATATCAATAATCCAGTCAGCCTGAGCGATCAACTCCATATTATGTTCAATAATAATGACGGTGTTTCCGCGATCTACCAGTCGGTTAAAGAGTTTCAGCAGCGAGGCAACATCACTGGGATGAAGTCCGGTGGTTGGCTCATCGAAAATATACATGTCACTATCATGATTTAATTGTGAGGCTAACTTCAGCCGCTGGCATTCACCGCCTGAAAGATGATTTAACGATTCCCCCAAGCGCAAATATCCCAACCCGACTTCGACCAGACTACGAAAAATTGGCCTGAGCTGTGGCTCATTCAGGAAAAAATCGCCAGCATCGTTAATCGACAGGGATAATACCTCCGCAATATTTTTCCCCTGATAACGATATTTTAGCGCCTGTGGGCTATAGCGCTGCCCCTGACAGGCCTCACAGGGCAACGTAACCGTATCCATAAATGCCAGATCGGTTTGTATTACTCCTAGCCCATGACATTCCGGACAGGCGCCTTTGGCATTGGCGCTGAACCACGACGCTGACACATGGTTTTTTTCGGCAAACAGTAAACGGATCGTATCAAATGCACCGCACCAGGAAGCAATATGCGATCGAATCGAAGTATGTATCGGTTTTTGATCGATAACGATCGCGTCCGGACATTGTGGCGCCAGGGCTCCCATGACGAATGAACTTTTGCCCGACCCAGCGACCCCCGTCACAGCGACCATAACGCTCAAAGGCACGTCTACCGATAAGTTATGTAGATTATGCAATGTGGCGTTTCTTACCGAAATATAACCTTTGGCACATCTCGGTCTGTTATTTATCTCTGCCCGTGAAGAGAAATATCTTCCCGTCAAGGTTTGGGACTGCTTAAGTGCCGACAGGTCGCCCTCAAAGACAATATTCCCGCCTTGCTTACCCGCTCCCGGCCCTAAATCAATAACATGCTCGGCTATCGCTATCATGTCGGGATCGTGCTCCACCATCAGAATGGTATTGCCTTTGTCACGTAGTTTGCCAATTAAAACATTCAGTTTCACAATATCTGCTGGATGAAGCCCGGTACTGGGTTCATCAATGATATAAACGATCCCGGTCAGACTACTTCCCAGATGCCGGACCATTTTTAATCGCTGGGATTCACCGCCCGATAAGCTAGGAGTCGTCCGGTTCAAATCCAGATATCCCAAGCCTACTGCACACATTGCATCTAACCTTTCCAGCAATGCTTCGAGCAGCGGCCTGACTTCAGGATAATCGAGCTTTTCTACAAACAGCTTTAACTCTGTGACAGGCAGCGTTGCGCATTCGCCAATATTTTTCCCTCTAATTCTGCAGGAAAGTATTTTCTCGTTGAGCCTCATGCCCTGACAAGAAGGGCAAACCTGCAAACTAACGACTCGCTGAAATTCCTCAGTTTTAGTATCTTTAGTTTCTTGTTTCAAATAACTTCGCGTAAAGCGTGTAATGACGCCTTCAAACTTTGCACTCTTAGGCCAACCGGCTAACGGCGCTTCAGGAGTGAGATTATCTGCATAAAGTAATAACTCTCGTTCCTCTTTTGAATAATCCGCGATTTTTTTATCAGCATCAAAAAGCCCTGAATAAACATAACGTTTCCAGCGCCATGAACCCGGTGCAAAAGAAGGATAACGAATAGCACCTGCATTTAATGACAGATTTGAATCAATCAGTTGGTCGATATCAATGGTACTGGCAATCCCCAACCCGTCGCATGTCGCACACATCCCCGCAGGATGATTGAATGAAAAAACATTCGAATAACCTACGAAAGGTACGCCGACACGAGAAAAGAGTAGCCGTAGCAGGGTATAAATATCTGATGCGGTGCCCACCGTTGAACGTGCGTTGCCACCAATACGTTTTTGGTCAATAATAATGGCCACCGACAGGTTTTCAATGTCATCAACTTCAGGATTACCATAATGCGGTAAACGGTGTCGAATAAAAGGAGGAAACGTGTCATTTAGCTGACGCTGAGATTCTGCCGCGATAGTTCCGAATACCAAAGAACTTTTTCCCGACCCGGAAACACCGGTGAAAACTGTTATTTTATTTTTAGGGACCTCTAAATCAATATCCTGCAGATTATTTTGTCTTGCGCCAATAATTTTTATAGCGTCATGTGTATTCATCACACTATCCTTTTTTACCTGTCAATAATAATGCCATGATGGCTATTAAACAGCATCCCGCTATAATCAGCGACATCGGCAGTAATGACAACGGGTCGCCAAATCCAAGCAGTAATGGGGTTATCGCAGCGATACCAAACTGAAAAACACCTAAAATAGCAGAACCCGTTCCTTTTAAATGTGAAGATGCCGCCATGGCCATACTCGCGGCATTACCAAATGTCAAAGCCATAGTAAACATCATTATTAACAGTAGTACCGCCGCAATCTCAAACTGGAAATGAGAAATATAGTTAACAATGCAAAGTAATATAGATATCACCAGCGTGCTTATTACCCCCACTATTATGAGGTTATCTTCGCCAAATTTCGTAACATAGCGAGCGCTGACAATACTACCAAACATCATCACTGCGGCGTTGATAGAGAATATTACAGCGAATTCCCCTGAGGATAAATCAAACGCCGATTGATAGATAAACGGCGATGCTGATATATAAGCAAATAGCGCCCCGAACTGGATTGCAAAAATTAAAGTATAACCAATATATTTCTTATGACTAAGCAGCTCGATAAACTGACTGATAAACTCGTTGAGGTTGAAAGGTAATCGCTGATGGCGGGGTAAGGTTTCGCTAATAAAATGACTGCTGAGCAAGGTGGAGACTAATGATATTGCAGCCATAAAAACAAAAACCACCGGCCAGATAAACCATGCAGCCACGCCGCCAAGTAATGGTGCAATAACAGGGGCAATCCCCTGTATCGCTAACACCAGATTAAAATATCGAGCGGCTTTAGTCCCCGGGCACAGATCGGAAATAATTGCCCGGGAAAGAACGATACCAGCCGCGCCTCCCAATCCCTGGAAGAATCGCGTAACAATAAGCAGCTGAATGTTCGTAGATATAGCGCCAGCTAATGAAGCGATGGTTAATAGAGTCATCCCGCCTAGCAATAATTTACGTCTGCCGTAATGATCGGACAATGGGCCAATGAATAACTGCCCAATTCCTAAACCCACCATAAAAGCGGTGATACTAAGCTGAACTTTGTCAGGCGTCGTATGCAAATCACTGGCGATAGCTGGGAATAAAGGCAAGTACATATCAGTGGATAATGCAGCAACGGCGCTAAGCAAACCCAGAACAATAACGACTTTACGGGAAAGCAAACCTCTACTTTCATCTCTGTACATCGTACTGGCTGTCGTTGCTGGAACTTCTTTTGGTCGCATGATGAGCATAATCCCTTTACCTTCTGTGGTCTGTAATAACTATACCACCAGCTAAAGTAATTGCAAAAACGAAATCAATTAAAATAACAACAAGATAATAAATCAATAAAAATCAATAACATATGAAATATTTAATAAAATTTTATTGCGTTTTAATTTCTTTAAGGGCATTACAAAACTGATTACTCACTTCCATGGATATCCTAAATAAAGTTGTAATATCAATAATCTATGCCAGAAAACCCAATACTCGCCATACCAGGCGTCGCATGTTGCGCGTGTTGCTTTATACCCTTAAGGTTTGGGCTGCACTGTTGCCCGAACATGCAACTTGAAGCGTATTGAGTCTATGCCCCGGAACTAGAAAAAGGCGCTTTTAAAGGGGTGCAGCATTATGTTAATGTTTGACAAAAATGTTTCCCAGGGATATTCATCCGCTCTTTCAAAACGGGGGATGTTATACAAGAAGCAGTAATAAGTGTCTGTAAGCTAGAATTTGATATTGCAGAATATAATGATGCTTTGTTTTCAACATTTACCATCGAATTTCCTGGATCACTCTCCTCAACTATCCTAAAACAACGAGTCGGATATCTTGCCGGAATAATTTCGACACAAATCTAACTCGTTAAAAAAGGTATTTATAAAAAAGACGCACTTTGTAGCGACCTAAGTCCTAAACCACAAGACGGACGTCAGGATGGCGCGGGCTTGCCGCTTCGTGAAAAATATCCCCCAGCCAGCCGGGAATTTCCGCCTCCGTAAGATCGTCCGGGATGATAACCCCGGCCAGCGGCGAAAATTTCCCCTCGTTAAGATCGACGCGGAAAAGCTGCCAGCGTTCGCCCTGACGCTGGACGCCAATATGACGCCCGAATACGTTATAAATCAGCATCCTGTCACCCTATGTGACGCGGGAGCTTGGGCAGCCAATGCATTCCATTCCGCTTTGGTTATTTCCCACAATTCGGCGTCCAGCAGACCGCAGATGAACTGCTTTTTCTCAACACGAATCAGCCGCATACCGCTACGGTGCGAAATCTTTTTCGACCCGCTATTGTCGCAGGCTTTCGGCGCGCGCAGCACCTCCCGGTTAAGCGTGTTAAACCAAAAATCGGTCACCCGGTGGCAGGCTTCGGTCATCAATCCCTGGCGGTGCCAGCGCGGATCCAGCCAAAACCCGCGGTTGTTATCCACTTCATCAGAGAGCGTAATCAGGCCAATTACCCTCTCCGGCGCCGTTTTAAGGCGAATGGTCCAAAACCAGGCGGTGCCGTTAGCTGCGGCCGGTAAAGCCACATTATTGACATAGCGCGACGCGCCATCCTCCGGGAACGGCCATGGAAAACCGGCGGCAAGATAACGCACGATTTCCCACTGTGGAAAGAGAACCTGAATTTGCGGCGCATCGTCTGCGGTTAAGGGGATCAGCAGGAGTCTTTCAGTCATCAATTCCGCCGCCATCATGCTTTGCCCTCGCGCAGCCACGGCGTCACGGTGATCCCCGCCAGCAGTCCTTCCGGGCTAAGCAGACGCGTGACGGTTTGCCCCCACGGCTCAATGCGGTTGTCCACCAGCAGCCGATAGCCTCTGGCCTTCAGCGCGTCGGTTGCCGAATCGATATCGCGTACTTCAAACTCGATCCACGCCTGAGGCACCGGCAGATAGTCTGGCCAGCTATCGGCGTCAAAACAGGAGCGCGCCGCCTGCGCCAGCGGCCAGAGGGCAAAATGTTTTACCCCGCCGAGGGCATCATGTTCGGTCAGCAGATAGGCTTCGTTACCGGGCATCGGTTTGAGCGGTAGCCCCAGCGCGGCGACATAGAAGTCACGGCTGGCTGCGGCCGACTGCGTTATTGGCCCAAAGCCGGCGACAAAAAGTACATCCATTCCGTCTAAATCGTATTCCATACCCTCTCCCGTCATTGTCCATGATGCGTTAACAAATTTTATACTCTGCCGCGCGCGACTTGCCCAGCCTTCTGTGTTCACTACGGCTGCACATCGGGGCATAAATCTGACCGTCGGGCGGCGATCGACGCAAATAAATATTGCTATAAAACTAATCAATATTTGACTGTAATTCGGCTTCCGTGCCACCATCGCCTCGGCGCCCGGCAAGCGGCGCGTAGGTGGTACGGGTGAATATCAGAGACCGCATGCTTAAGGTCCATGCCCGTCCGCAACCTGATTCTGGCGGGAAATAAAGACATGCACCAAAGTTTTAATCAGCGCGTTCATTTCTATTACTGCATTCTGGTGGCGCTGAAAATGCACGCAAAATCAAAGAAATCGGGCGGAGTTCGCGGGAAAAATAATTTCCTGCTCAAATGGCTGCGCAAAGCGCAGGACAACAATATATTCCACCCGGATATCACCAGCGAGATCGAATGGCTGCGCGGTAAAATCATTCAGGCCGGCTACGATACCGACCTTGAGCCGATGCTGGACTTTGTTTACGCCACCGCCAAACGCGCGGAAGATCTTAAGAACGCCGACTGATTCACGCCCGAGCCGCCTGGCCCGGGCGTTGTACTTTAGCGTTTGTTACGGTGCGTCAGGTGATAGACTGCCGGGATCACCAGCATCGACAGCAGCGGCGCGGTGATCATCCCGCCGATCATCGGCGCGGCGATACGCTGCATCACCTCCGATCCGGTGCCGCCTCCCCACATAATCGGCAGCAGCCCGGCCATAATCGTCGCCACGGTCATCACTTTCGGGCGCACGCGCAGCACCGCCCCTTCATGAATCGCCTCGTTGAGCGTCTGGTCATCAAGCCGTCCGCGGCGTTTGGCGATCGCCTGGTTTAAATAGAGCACCATAATCACCCCGAACTCCGCCGCCACGCCGGCCAGCGCGATAAAGCCCACGGCGGCCGCCACCGACAGATTATAGCCCAGCAGCCAAAGCAGCCAGACGCCGCCTACCAGCGAAAACGGTAAGGTACCCATAATCAGCAGCGCGTCTTTGACCTGACCGAAGGTGACGTAAAGCAGAATAAAGATAATCATCAGGGTAAACGGCAGCACGATTTTTAGCTTTGCCGTCGCGCGCTCCAGATACTCATACTGCCCGGACCAGGTCAGCGAGATGCCTTCCGGCAGCTTGACCTGTTCGCTGACCTCACGCTGCATCTGGTCCACGGCGGATTTCAGGTCACGCCCGCGAATATCGACGTAGATCCAGTCCGACAGGCGGGCGTTTTCGCTTTTCAGCATCGGCGGGCCGTCGGTGATGGCGATATCCGCCAGTTCGGAAAGCGCCACCTGCGCCCCGCCGCTGGTCACCACCGGCAGATCGCGCAGCTTTTGCAGCGAGTCGCGCACGTCGCGCGGATAGCGGACGCTGATCGGGTAACGTTCTCGCCCCTCGATGGTTTCACCGATGTTATCGCCGCCGACCACGCTGGCGACGATCGACTGCAGCTCCTTCACCGACACGCCGTAGCGGGCGGCTTTCACCCGGTCGATAGTGATATCGATATAGCGACCGCCGTCGAGACGCTCCGCCAGCGCCGAGGTCACCCCCGGTACGTTACGTACGATACGCTCAATCTCCTCGGCGGTTTTTTCGATCTCCGCCAGATTGTTGCCGTTCACTTTGATGCCGACCGGGCTTTTAATACCGGTCGCCAGCATATCCAGGCGGTTACGAATCGGCGGCACCCAGACGTTGGCGATGCCCGGCACCTTCACCGTATTGTCCAGCTCGCTAATGAGCTTATCCATGGTCATGCCGGGCCGCCATTCGCTTTTCGGCTTGAACTGAATGGTGGTTTCCAGCATGGTCAGCGGCGCCGGGTCGGTGGCGCTATCCGCCCGTCCGGCCTTACCGAATACGCTTTGCACTTCAGGGATGGTCTTGATCAGGCGGTCGGTTTGCTGCAGCAGACGTCCGGCTTCGCGGCTGGAGATCCCCGGCAGCGTGGAGGGCATGTACAGCAGGTCGCCCTCGTCAATCTGCGGCAGGAATTCGCTGCCGAGCTGCGCCAGCGGCCACAGCGTGGCGACCAGCAGCAGCCCCGCCGCCGCCAGCGTCGCCTTCGGCCACTGCAGAACTTTATCCAGCAGCGGTTCATAGGCGCGGATCAGCCAGCGGTTGAGCGGATTGGCGTTTTCATCAGGGATTTTGCCGCGGATGAAGTAGCCCATCAGCACCGGCACCAGAGTTATCCCCAACCCGGCGGCCACCGCCATCGACCAGGTTTTGGTGAAGGCCAGCGGCGAGAACATCTTGCCCTCCTGCGCCTCGAGGGTGAACACCGGAATAAACGACAGGGTGATAATCAGCAGGCTGCAAAACAGCGCAGGCCCCACTTCCGACGCCGCGTGCTGGGCAATCTGCCAGTAGTCGGCGGAAGACGGCTGGCGTTCGGGATGCTCGTGCCGCCACTGCTCCAGCACCTTATGCATATTTTCAATCATCACGATTGCCGCATCGACCATGGCCCCGATAGCGATCGCAATCCCCCCGAGCGACATCATATTGGCGCTGACGCCCTGATAGTGCATCACGATAAACGCGCCGAGGATCCCCAGCGGCAGCGTGATCATCGCCACCAGCGCGCTGCGGAAGTGGAACAGAAACAGCGAGCAGACCACCGCCACGACGATAAACTCTTCGATAAGCTTATGGGTCAGGGTTTCGACCGAGTTTTTAATCAGCTGCGAGCGGTCGTACACCGGGACAATCTCTACCCCTGCGGGCAGGCTTTTTTGCACTTCCGCCAGTTTGGCCTTCACCGCGTCAATGGTGATCAGCGCGTTTTTGCCCGAACGCATGATGATAATGCCGCCCGCCACCTCGCCTTCGCCGTTGAGCTCGGCGACGCCGCGCCGAATCGCCGGACCCCGGCGCACGCTGGCGACGTCGGAGAGCAGCACCGGCACGCCGCCGCGCTCGGCGATAACGACCTGGTTAAAATCGTCGATGGATTTCAGGTAGCCGGTGGTGCGTACCATATATTCCGCTTCACCCAGTTCCAGTACCGAGCCACCGCCTTCCTGGTTGGCGCTCTGGATCGCGCTAATCACCTGCTGGTGAGTGACGTTCAGCGCCCGCAGCCGGTCTGGGTTAAGAACCACCTGATACTCTTTCACCATCCCGCCGACGCTGGCCACCTCCGAAACATCCGGTACGGTTTTCAGTTCATATTTAAGGATCCAGTCCTGAATCGCCCGCAGGTCGCCGAGGCTATGCTGGCCGCTTTTGTCGGTGAGCACATATTCAAATACCCAGCCGACGCCGGTGGCATCCGGCCCCAGCGACGCTTTGGTTTCCGGCGGCAGGCTGCTCTGGATTTGGCTCAGGTACTCCAGCACGCGGGAGCGCGCCCAGTACGGGTCGGTACCGTCCTCAAACAGTACGTAAACGTAAGCATCGCCGAACATGGAAAAACCGCGCACGGTTTTCGCCCCCGGCACCGACAGCATGGTAGTGGTCAGCGGATAGGTCACCTGATCTTCGACAATTTGCGGCGCTTTGCCCGGATAGCTGACGCGAATGATCACCTGGGTATCGGAAAGATCCGGCAGCGCGTCCAGCGGCGCCTGCTGTATCGACCAGACGCCCCAGGCGGCCATAATCAGCGTCGCCAGCAGTACCAGCAGGCGGTTGCGCAACGACCAGCGGATAACGGCGGCAATCATGGCTGCTCCTTAGCGCCGCTCATCGGCATCACTGAGGTCACCCGCGCCCCTTCATCGGTCAGCACGAAATGAAACATCACCGACTCGCCGGGACGCACCTGCTCCCGCAGCGGCGGCGTAATGGCAAAGTCCATGATCATCGCCGGCCACTTCAGCGCCGGGACCGGCTGGTGCGCGATCGTTACCGCCTCATCGCTCACCGCCTTGATGACGCCCTGCGCCGAGTAGCTTTTTACCTCTTCATTCTGCCCGGCCATTTGCGGCAGCGCGCTGCGCAGGCTGGCTTCGGAGTCAATCAGGAACTGACCTGAGGTGACCACCTTTTGCCCCTCTTCAAGGCCGGAAGTTACCTCAACCAGACCATCCTGCGTTCGTCCCGCGGTCACCTCGACCGGACGGAAATACCCCTCGCCGTCGGCGATCAGCACCCGGTTGCTGGTGCCTGTTGCAATTAATGCCTCTTCCGGGATAGTTAGCACCTCGCGCCCCTGCTGCGCCTCAGCCAGCTCAACGTTCAAATACATGCCCGGTTTGAGCTGATGCTGCGGATTATTGAGCACTACGCGGGCTTTCAGAGTACGGGTGGTCGCTTCGAGGTCGGGAAGCAGCTCGCTGACGGTTCCCTGAAACGTTGTGCCGGGCCAGCTGCTGGTGACGGCCGTTACCTGACTGCCTACGCGCAGCAGGCTGGCCTGGCTTTGCGGATAATCAATCACGATCCAGACCGGGTCGAGGCTGGCCAGCTCGAACAGCGGCTGGGTTGCCGTGACCTGCGCGCCGGTGCGCACGTCAAGCTTGCTGACGTAGCCATCGTGCGGCGCGCGTACCGTTATGCGGGTTTGCGGTTTACCGCTGCGCTCAACGCTGCGGATAATCGCTTCCGGCATAAACTGCAGCTGCAAACGGCCGCGCGCGGCGACGGTTAAACCGCTATCGCCCAGCAGCCTCACCGCCAGATACTCCTGCTGCGCCGCCGCCCACTGCGGGATCCACAGCTCGGCCAGCGCCTCGTTCTTTTTCACAAACTGCTGGGAGGCGTTGACGTAAAGTTTCTCGATCAGGCCGCTGGCCAGCGCCGGAACCGTTTCAACGCTGCGCTCGTCAATCGCGACGGTACCGAAAGCGCTGAGCTTCTGCGCCAGCGTCCGCCGGGCAACATCAGCCGTGCGTACGCCGAGGTTTTGCTGCTGGCGGGCGCTAATCTGCACGCTCCCGGCCTCCTCTCCCGCCCCTTCGTCGGCGTAGCGCGGCACCAGATCCATATCCATAAACGGTGACTTTCCCGGTTTATCGAAGCGGGTGCCGGGGGTCATCGGATCGTACCAGTACAACACTTTGCGGCCCGTTTCGGTCTGAGCCCCGTCCGCGGAAAGCGTCGGCGCGTTTCGCGAACCGAGCCAGTATCCGCCCGCGGCGGCCAGGGCGATGGCCAGCGCCACAAGGGTAATAGCAGATTTTGACTTCATTATTTAACATCCTGAGGAATAAGGTAGCGAATGGCGGCCCACGCATCAGCGAGCGCTTTCTCCGCGTCGTTGCTGGCAATTTCTCCGCTCAGCAGATCGCGACGGGCGGCGAGCAGTTCCGCCAGCGCCGAGCTGCCGCCCCGATACTGGGCATTGACGAGGCTCACCTTCTTGCGCAGCAGCGGCAGCACCTCGCTTTGCTGACGATCGTAAATGGCTTTCGCGGCGTTATATTGCGAGATCAGCTGATACTGCTGGGCCTGATGCTCGCGCATCAATAACGTCAGCCGATCGTTGGCTTCATAGGTACGGGAGACGTCGGCGGCGTGCTCTTTGTCCTGGCGTTTGCCCTGAAAAATAGGCATATCGACGGTAAACATGACGCCCACCATATCGTCGTAATCGTCCCCGCGCCGGGCGTAATAGACCTCGACGCCAACGTCAGGGATCGCCGCGACTTCCGACTGCCCTGATTTCGCTTTCGCCAAATCGGCCTCGCGCGCGGCCTGAATCACCTCAGGATGTAGCTTAATCCCCGCCATTAACGCGGCTTCATCGGCCGGTAGGCGTTCAATGCGCGGCAGCGGGCCGGAGATATCGCGGACCTCTTTGCCGGTAAGCTGCAACAGGCGCGCCCGGGCAATCTGCACATCGCGGCGGGCGTTATCTTGCTCATTTTTCATGGCATTCAGCGCCAGCTGAACGTCGAGCACGCTGCCGGGACTGGCGCTGGCGCTGCTTACGCCGGCCTTTTGTACGTTGATTTGCCGGGAGGTTTCGCTGATCAACGCCTGTACTGAACGCAGTGATTTCTGCGCCAGCGCCAGCGCCAGCCACGCCTGCGCGGTTTCCCGCTGCAGCCGGGCGCGGATCACATCGGCATTGGCGGCGGCCTGGCGCGCTTCGGCGGTTATCGAGTCGGCCTTTCGTTCGCGCTTGGTGCTGCTGACGTAGTCCTGCATCACGCCGACCCTTTGCATGGTCATCCCCTCGCGGGTCAGTCGGCTGGCGTTGTTGCCGCCCAGCGGAACGTTTTCAATGCCGAACTTCAGCTTCGGATCGGGAAGCTGCATGGCGGAATCCGCCCTGTTTTTTAACGCATTCACCTGATGATCGTTGGCGGAGAGCTCGGCGGAGTAGCTTTCCGCCGCCGACAGGGCCTCAGCCAGCGTCGTCGCCCAGCCGTTGGCGGAAATCAGCGACAGTAAAAGCGGCAGCCCGCGGGCCGCCTTATTTAAGATGGACATAATGACTCCGGAATTAGTGCGCGGTCATCGAAACGAGCGCGTAGCCGGAGTCCGTCTGACGGAAGGTGAAATCAACCTTTTGTCCCACCGCCAGCTCTTTATCGTGGTTATCGCCGAGCGCAAAGCTCATGGTCATCGCTGGCCAGTTCAGCTCGGCAACCGGAGCGTGGGCAATCACCACGGCATTGTCGCGCCAGGCTTTAATGACCCCGTTCGTTGAATAAAGGGGGGCGGAATCATCCGGCTTATTCATCCCCGGCATCTCCGCCCTCGCGGACATATTATGGTGATGCATCGCGCCGTCTTCCGCACTGGCGGAAAATGAAGTGAGGGAAAAGGTCAGAACGCTGGTAATAAGCAGAAAAATAGAGGTCGAACGCATAATAAAGTCTCCGAAAAAAACATAAAGTCGCCCGCAGACCGGGCAGATCTGATGGATGTTTTTAACGGCGTTTTATTCCCTGAAACGGCAGAAGCGTATTTCAGCCGGCGGACCGGTGACCGGCGGCGTCCGCCAGTCCATACGTTCAGCGCAGGTCTCCTGCTGCGGGGAAACCACTAATAGCGCGGTTTCGGAGGGAAGCGCATTCAGCTGTAAAGAGGTTAATGAGTTTGGCTGCGCGGTATCGGGGTCGCAGTGCTTCTCGCAGATGGCTTTCTGACCGACGCTTTCCATGCCTGGCATGCTCATCACGCCATCGACAATATGGTGAATCTGCGCCTGCGGCGCCACCGGCTGCTGTTGGCCGCCGTGGTGCGCCGCGATGGTCAGCTGAAGGTTGAGCAGTAGCCAACAGGCAATAACAAGCCCCGCGCGGATACGAAGCCGACGCCGGGTTGCTTGTTTTAATAATGCCTGCAGTGACGCAATCATAGAGATATTCGCAATAAGAAGACCGCTGAATTAAATCACACTCACCGGCAGAATTAAATGATATTTCAAAGAGAAAACCCCAGGTTAAATAGAATGAAGTTTCTCTATAAATATTTACACCAAAAAGGGATATCAGTATTTGACCTTCCCCCTGGGGGAAGGTGTATAGCCGACGGTTAATGTATTTAATAAATAGCAAAAATGTTATTTATATGTAATTAGAAAAAGTGAATGCGATTGTTATTCCAGCACCAACGTATCGCCGGTGGCCGGGGCGCTATCCGCGGCAAGCCACCAGCGCCCCCATGAACCGGTGCAGTGGCAGGCCATCACCTCCTCGACCTTCTGCTGGCGCAAGAACTGCTTTAGCCGACGTATCACCCACGGCGTCGCGCTGCGCAGGTGAAGGCCGCCGATGATGGCGCGTATCTGCTGGACGCCGGTGATCTTCTGACAGTGGCGAATCGTATCGATCAATCCGCGATGCCCGCAGCCGCAAATAATGACTAACCCCCGCGTCGAGCGGTAGATCAGCACGCCTTCGTCGGCAAGGTAATCTTCCCTCGGCGATTGACCCGCGAGGACGCCATAGGCTCGCGGACGCGCGACCGCAATCTCGCCGGACCACAACAGTCGTTCGCCGATCGCAAGCGGTTCGCGGCTGTACTCCATGCGGTGGCGGGAGTAGTCAATTTCTCGCGACAGTTTTTTGACTTTCCAGCGACGTCCAGCAAGGGATAACGCCGAGTAGCGCTGTTGCGCGATCAGCGGATGGCAAATGATACGGCTGTTATCCGGCAGCCACGGCACGCCGCCGCAGTGGTCGTAATGACCGTGGGAGAGCACCGTGGCGGTCAAGTCAGATAAAGAGACGCCCATCCGCTGCGCATTATGAAGAAAACTGCCGTCTGGCCCGGTATCAAACAGCACCCGGCTGGTTTCATCTTCCACAAGCAGGCTTAATCCGGGTTTCGCCTGCAGCAGGCTGTCCTGCCCCTCGCCGAGCCGGTTTTCAAGTAACACCTTAATGATTAACGCCATTTAATGACCATCCCCCCTTTTTTGCGACGCCTACTCTAGCCAACCTCCGCCGGGTCTACCGTGACGAACCCGGCATAAGTTAAGTGACACCGTCACATTTCATTAGCATATAGCTGTTGTTTATTTGCCAGTTAAGCATTGCCGTCTATGCTGATGAACGAGTTTCTCTTAACCGGAGCGTGCTATGGCTGACTGGAATCCTTCATTGTATTTGCAATTCGGCGCGGAGCGCACGCGGCCCGCCGCCGAGCTTCTCGCCCGCATCGCCCACCATCCCGTAGCGCTGGCCGTTGATTTGGGCTGCGGGCCAGGCAACAGTACCGCTCTGCTACGGCATGCCTGGCCAGAAGCAACAATTATTGGCGTCGATAATTCACCGGCCATGCTGGAAGAAGCCGCTCAGCGGCTCCCGGACTGCCGCTTTGTCGAAGGAGATATCGCCGGGTTTCGCCCCGAGCGCCCGGCGGACGTTATTTACGCCAATGCTTCGCTGCAATGGCTAACGGATCATCAGCGGCTTTTTCCCCATCTGGTCAGCAATCTTGCGGAAAACGGCGTACTGGCGGTGCAAATGCCGGTTAACTGGCAGGAACCCTCGCACGTGCTGATGCGTGAGGTCGCGGAAGAGCTGGGATATCCAGCCAGCGGGCGGCCGCCGCTGCCGGATGTGCCGGAGTATTACGATATGCTGACCGCCTGCGGCTGCGAGGTGGATATCTGGCGCACCACCTACTTTCACCCGCTGGCTTCGCACCAGGCCATTATTGAATGGCTGCAGTCAACGGGCCTACGCCCGTTTTTACAGCCTCTTGATGAACCGCAGCGCCAGGCTTTTCTCGAACGCTATCTGGCACGTCTGAAACAGCACTATCCGTTACAGTGTAACGAAAAGGTGCTACTGCTATTTCCGCGCCTGTTTATCGTCGCGCGCCGCTAGCGTGGTTGGCATAACGTATTGATGTTAAAGTAGGAACTAACGTTGCGGCGCCAGGCTTTGGCGCCGTACGTTCAGGTTTACCAGGACAGGTGATGGACCAGGGAGAGATCCCACGCGGTGGCCAGCAGCGAAAGAAACATGATGAGGTTCACAACCGTCTCTATGCGTTTTTCCATTTTGTTACTCCTGAGTCGTTTCCCCTGTTTTACAGGGGAAATCTTAATAACTTCTTAATCTCAGATTTTCAGAGCGTCACGCGGTAACGAACATAGTCATCGGCTGGCGTAAATTCATCATACAGACGCCGGGCCGGATTATCAGTACGAGTGTGCCAGTACAGACGCGACCACCCTTTCTCTTTCCCTTCCGCTTGCAGCGCCTGCATCAATGCCCTGGCGATGCCTTTTCCGCGCATCGGCGGAGCAACGAACAGATCTTCCAGATAGCAAACAGGCATCTTTACCCAGGTGCCTTCGTGAAGGACACAAATCGCAAATCCAGCGACGTTGCCATCCGCCAGGGCCACGCGCCCCAACATGGGAGAAGCGGGATCCAGCATGCGCTGCCAGGTGTATTCCGTGACGTCCGGCGGCTGCGCGCTACCGTAGAAACGGGTATAGCCTTCCCATAGCCGTAGCCACTGCGCTTTATCCTGCTGGCCCACTTCACGAATTTCGATGACCATTGGTCTAACCTCTCGTTTGGATAAGGCATTATTTTCCTGCCGGATAATTTGATCAAGCGTCAGGGACACAATTCATCTTTTTCTCTTATTTGCCCTGATGATCGCTGCTGGACGAAATTGGCGCGTTCTTACAGACCTGTGCCAGTCAAAAAAGCAAAAAGGATGTTGTAACTAATGAAGGGAAAAAAATAACCCGGCAGCGGCCGGGTTGCGTTCGATAACCAATCGCGTTCGGCACGGTGCCGGGATTCTTGCCGGGTAGCGGCTGGCGCCTTACCCGGCCGCAATCCGGTCGTTTCAGGATATCAGCACAGCGGCTTAACGGCGGCGCGCATACCGTCGCGCAAAATAGCATCCAGATCCTGCGCCACCTGCTCGGCCAGGCCGGAAACTTTCGTCAGGTCCTGCTCCCAGTGGGACTCAACGCAAAGCACCGCGTTTACCAGCTCGCGGGTGCTGATTTGACGATCCCGATGCTGGGCCCACAGCGCCTGATAGCTCTCTATCCATTCGGCGTCGTCCTGTACCGGATAGCTCTCGCCGTGACGCTCGCCGCGATAAAATGCGATCAGCGCCGCCAGCGCAAAGGTCAGACGCGCCGGGAGTTTCCCCGCTTTCTTCTGTCCCGCCAGCAGCTGCGGCAGAATACGGGTACGGTATTTAGTCATCCCGTTAAGCGCGATAGACAGCAGCTGATGCTTAATATAGGGGTTACGGAAGCGACCGGTTACCGCGCTGGCAAAAGACTCCAGCTCATCGCGCGGCAGATCGAGAACCGGAATGATCTCCTGGTAAATCGCCTTCTCGACGAAAGCGCAAATTTCCGCATCGTTCATCGCATCGCCCACGGTATCCAGCCCTGCCTGGAAGGCGACCGGCACCAGCGCGGTGTGCGCGCCGTTAAGAATGGCCACTTTACGCTCTTTGTACGGCTTAATATCGTCCACGATCAGGACGTTAAGCGGCAGTTTATCGAGTCGCAGCTCGGCGGCCAGAGATTTCGGCCCCTGAATGACAAACAGGTAGAAGTGTTCGGCGGTATCGAGGAAAGCGTCTTTATATCCCAGCTGCTCTTCAATCTGCGCGGCTTCATCACGCGGATAGCCGGTCACAATGCGGTCTACCAGCGTAGAACAAAAAGCGTTGGCTTCATCCAGCCATGCCACAAAGGCTTCCGGCAGCGCCCACTCCTGCGCATAGCGCAGCACCAGTTCACGCAGCGCTTCGCCATTATAGTCAATCAGCTCGCAGGGAACGATGACCCAGCCTTTATCCGCCGCGCCGGAGAAATGGCTGTAGCGTTCAAACAGCAGACGGGTCAGTTTAGCCGGATAGCTTACCGCGGGCGCATCGTCAAAACGGTCGCCCGCATGGTAGCTAATTCCCGCTTCGGTGGTATTGGAAAACACAAAGCGCATATCCGGGTTATGCGCCAGCCGCAGCAGTTCATCGTAATCCGCATAGGCGCTAATTTCGCGGTTGACCGAGCGAATCAGGCGCGCATCGCTGACCGCTTCACCCTTCTCATTCAGGCCGCGAATTATCGTGGTGTAGAGACCGTCCTGGACGCTGAGCGACGGCGGGAACGTACTCTCAATCGGACGCACAATCACCACCCCGGCATTCAGGTCGGTATGCTCGTTTAGTAGATCGATCTGCCAGTCGATAAACGCGCGCAGGAAGTTGCCTTCGCCAAACTGAATGATACGTTCAGGGTACTGCGCGCCCGGGAAATCGCGACGGTTTAGTGTTTTCACAAGGGTTCCCTCATAGAGTAGTCATACAACCTGAGTAATTGGTCCAATAAGTTATCAGGTTTTTAGCTAAGTGAAACCCCGTTTTGATCAAAGCTGTATGCAATATCAAATTTAAGACAGAAATTTATAGAACAGCGACGTTGCCGTCAGCTCGCCGTCCGGCATCAGCGCATAGCGGGGGATTTCCCCGGCTTTTTCCCAGCCGCACTGCACGTAAAAGTTTTCTGCCCCACTGCCGGTTGCGGTATCCAGCACCAGAACGCTTTTGCCCTGCTCGCGCGCGATCGCTTCCAGCCGGGTCATCAGCGCATTCGCCAGCCCCTGACGACGCGCATTTTGGTGAACCAGGAGCTTGGCAACATCGGCGCGGTGCGGTTGGTTTTCCGGCTGGTCGGTAATCAGCTGTACCGTACCAACGAGCCGCTGCTCTGCATCCGCCGCGGCGAGGACAACGCGTTCCCCGGCGGCAACGCTTTGCGCCATTCGCAGCCAGAACGCCGTCGCGGTTTCCGGGGCGAAAGGCAGCATAAAGCTCACCGAGGCCCCGCCGTTGACGCAGCTGACGAGGATATCGGTTAATTCAGAAAGGTGTTCGAGAATATCGTCACGCGACAGCGTGCGCAGAGTGAAAGATGTGGTCATAGGTAACTCCTTGAAATTGACCACATCACTATGTTTTTAACTTATATTTAACACAAGCAAAATTATCATCGCGTTTTCTTATGGGGTTATTCAGGCCATTTCGTGCGTAAAAATCCGGTTGCGCCCGGCACGTTTCGCCCGAATCATCGAATCATCGGCTTCCATCAGCAGCTGGTTGAACAGATCCGTAACCCTGGCGGTAGCGAGCGGTTGGCTCTCCAGCCCCATGCTGACGGTCAGCTGGATTTTGTATTGCCCCCAGGTGAAGGTCTGCGATTCGATTCCCTGACGAATTTTTTCCGCCAGCACCTGTCCGTCCCGTTCTGATGAGGTCAGCGCCGCGACGGCAAACTCTTCCCCGCCAATGCGCGCCACCATGCCCTCTTCGCCCACCAGTAGCCTTACCTGCTGCGCAAACTGGGCCAGCACGCAGTCGCCGCACTCATGGCCCCAGCGATCGTTGACCTGCTTGAAGCCGTCGATATCCAGCACCATGACCGTTAACCGCTTATCTTCCGACAGCGGCTGACGTTTCAGCGCTTCGCTTAACCCCGAGCGAGAATAGACCCGGGTCTGAAAGTCAAAGTCAGCGCGCAGGGCCAGCTGTTTGACAAGATTATTTATCGCCTCGACGCTGGAAGCGACGATAATCGGGCTGATCAGCATCGCCGCGATACCCAGACGCGTCGAAAACAGCTGCCACGGCTGCATTCGGGTGTCGGGCGTGAGGTGAATCAGCGAGTTCGCCACCAGCAGAATTTCGCTAATCCCGGTAATAAAGGTCAGCAGGCAGGTCAGCGGCAGCGGGTAGCGAATCGCGCACCAGATCAGCGCCGGTAGCGGGAAGGTGATGCTCCCGGCCCCGCCCACCGCCACGCCGAGCACAATTGACAGCACCAGCGCAATCGCCGGTAACAGCTGACGCAGGCGAAAACGCCCGAACGCCGAAGGGAGCGTGAGGGTTAAAATGAACGGCAGGATCAGTACGGCAGTGGAAAACTGTTCGCTAAACCAGTCCGCCAGTTGGGGAATAAACGTGGCGCGTTCCACATCTACCGAACCCAGCGCCCCAACGGCCGCGCACAGCAGCGCCGCCAGCAGGCAATAGCAAAACAGGCTTAGCGCGTTGATCGGTCCCGGCATCGAATCCGCCCGCCGCTTATCCCACAAAATGAGCTGCGCCAGGGTAACGATAAATACGATATTGGAGAAATTGATCAGAAAGGAGGCGAGCCCCATCCCCCAACGCGAAGTTAAACCGTCATATACCAGCATGGCGGCAAAACAGATGGCGTAAAAATAGCTGCGATTTAGCCAGATATAACGCGCGAAAATCCCCGCCATCACCGCGTTAAGCGGCCAGAAGAACGACAATTCTTGTACCAGACGCAGCATCGCGCCGAAGAAATGCAGCAGTAGCGTTAAAGTGAACAACACCAGCGCATCACGCACGGGCTGTTCCTCACGAAACAGCGTGAATGACCGAATCGACAGTGGAGACATTCATGATTATCCGTCTAAATGTTTCAGGCAATTATTATGTTAATAATGAGTAAGCGGTTCATCATATCATGAGAATAATTATCAGGCATATACCGCCGCCCGATGAATTACGGTCTGCCGCGATCCGGCGAATTCATCTGGATCACCAGCCAGTGGTGAATAACCTGCACCACGTAGCGCTGCTCTTCGTCGCTGAGCTCGCGCCCGCGCGGGATGGCGTGCCACTTCTCCAGACAGCCGCGACAGCAGGTCGCGGTGGCATGCTGGGCGATAAACACCGGATGTCCGCGCATCGGGGTCTGCTTGCCGTCGTTAGGAATGCGCGCGGGCGCCAGCCGCCGGGCGATAAAGTCCGCCGCGTGCTGGTCGATAACTTCCGCGCCCTTATCATAACAGTACTGCCGTTCTTTCACGCTGAGGCGAAAACGGGAGCGAAAAGTGGAACGCTGCAGGCGGGCAAACAGGCTTTCGATTGGCACCATCAGAACACCGACCTCCCCAGCTTTTGGGTGAGTTTTTCCAGTAAAGCAATCCCGGCCAGCGAGTTCCCCGCCTCATCGAGCTCCGGGCTCCACACCGCGATCGCCATCTCCTGCGGGACAATAGCCACAATCCCGCCGCCGACGCCGGATTTCGCCGGCAAACCGACGCGCCACGCAAATTCACCGGCGTTCTGATACATGCCGCTGGTCATCATCAGGGCGTTGACCTGCCGCGACTGAATCGGCGCAATCACCGGCGTCTCAAGGTGCGGGGCGATACCTCGGTCAGCAAGAAACAGAAAGGTGCGCGCCAGCTCCACGCAGCTCATCTCCAGCGAACAGTAGTGGAAATAGTTTTGCAGTACCGTGGCGACATCGTTATGGAAATTGCCGAAGGATTTCATTAGCCAGGCGATAGCGGCATTGCGCGCCGAATGATCGAACTCCGAGCGGGCAACCACCGGATCATAGGCGATATCGCCCACCCCGCTCAGACGACGAACGATTTCCAGCATTCGCTGGCGGGGCGCGCTAAGACGGCTTTGCAGCATATCGCAGACCACCAGCGCCCCGGCGTTAATAAACGGGTTGCGCGGTTTGCCTTGCTCAATTTCCAGCTGCAACAGCGAGTTAAAAGGCTGGCCGGAGGGATCTTTCCCCACCCGCTGCCAGATCTCCTCTTCCTGATAGTGATTCATCGCCACCACCAGGCTCAGGACTTTCGAGATCGATTGAATGGAGAAACGCTCGTGCGCGTCGCCGGCGCTGTAGTGCTGACCGTCGACCGTACAGATGGCCACGCCGAGCTTATCGCCGCTGACGCTGGCCAGCGCCGGAATATAGTCCGCCACTTTACCGCGTCCAATCAGCGGCCTGACTTCAGCCAAAATGGCATCGAGCATTGCGTTATTTATTACCGTCGCCACGCGCGGCTCCTTGCCAACAACAAAATTCGGGCGGTAATTATAGGCGCACGCGGCGCGAAGAAACAGCCTCTTTCTCGCTTCGGTGCCGCTAAGTGAATAGCTTAATCATATCGGGGCTTTTTTCCCGGGCTACGCGATCGCAGATGGCTGTGACCCGTAGCCCGGGCAGGGGCATTGCGCCGCCTCCGGGGGCAGTTTGTAGGGTTAGCGGCGATCTCTCCAGACAGTCTGCACGTTGCAGAATTCATGCAGGCCAAAATGGGAGAGCTCGCGGCCAAAACCGCTTTTCTTCACGCCGCCGAACGCCACGCGGGCATCGCTGGCGCAGTAGCCGTTGATAAACACCCCGCCGCACTCCAGCTCATCGGCAAAGCGCCGGGCCTGCGTTTCACTGGTGGTATAAACCGTTGCTGAAAGGCCAAATTCGCTCTCGTTAGCCAGCGCCAGCGCATGATCGGCATCACGGGCTTCGGTAATCGTCGCCACCGGCCCAAACAGTTCCTCGCGAAAGCCGGTCATCTCAGCGGTGACGTTCCCCAGCACCGTTGGCGCATAGTAGTTGCCTGCGCCTTCGATTTTTTCCGCGCCCAGCAGCAGGGTCGCCCCCTCTTTTAGGGTTGCCCGCACCTGCTCGTGCAGCTCATCGCGCAGGTCGAAACGCGCCATCGGTCCAATATAATTCTGCTCATCGCGCGGATCGCCCATTTTCAGCGCGGCGACGGCGGCGACAAATTTCTGCGTAAAGGCTTCAGCAATACCCGCCTCGACGATGAAACGCTTCGCGGCTGCGCAGACCTGCCCGGTATTCTGGTAGCGGCCAATCACCGCCGCCTTCACCGCCTCATCAAGGTCGGCGTCGTTAAGGACGATAAAAGGATCGGAACCGCCCAGCTCCAGCACGCATTTTTTCAACGCCGCGCCGGCCTGAGCACCAATCGCCTTCCCGGCGCGCACGCTGCCGGTGACGGTCACCGCGGCGATGCGCGGGTCGTTAATCATTTGCGAAACGCCGTCGTTGGTGGCGTTCACCCAGCCAAACACGCCTTCCGGCACGCCCGCTGCGGCAAAAATTTCGCCAATCATCGCCGCGCTGCCCAGCACGTTTGGCGCATGCTTAAGCAGATAGCTGTTGCCCGCCAGCAGAATCGGCACCGCGCCGCGCAGCACCTGCCACACCGGGAAGTTCCACGGCATGATCGCGAGGATAGCGCCCATCGGACGGTACTCAATTACCGCTTTATTGTCTTCAACCAGCGTCGCTTCGGTATTCAGCATCGCCGGGCCGTGTTCGGCATACCAGTCACAAAGATTGGCGGATTTAGCGACTTCGCCGCGCGCCTGGGCAATCGGTTTGCCCATCTCAAGGCTAATCATTTGCGCCAGCGCTTCGCTCCGGGCGCGCATCGCGGCGCCGACGTTACGCAGCGTCGTCGCGCGCTGCGCCACGCTGACCTTGCGCCATTGGCGATAGCCTTGTTCCGCAAGGGCAATGGCTGAATCAACCTGTTGTTCGCTGGCCCATGGCAGAGACGACAGCGTTTCACCTGTCGTTGGGTTCACGGAAACCGCATGAGTGGCAGATAAATTCATCATTTTTCTCTCTGTGTTGATTGTGAAGTGACCTTATTCTGGCTTACCCTTCCCTTCATTAAAAATGAATAATATTGAGCAACCCTTTCACAAAAGAAGAACGCTATGGATCTGACCCAGCTTGAGATGTTTAACGCCGTCGCCAGCACAGGCAGCATTACCCAGGCCGCGCAGAAGGTGCATCGCGTGCCGTCGAACCTGACCACGCGCATTCGCCAGCTGGAGGCGGATCTCGGCGTCGAACTGTTTATTCGCGAAAACCAGCGCCTGCGCCTGTCGCCCGCCGGACACAGCTTTTTACGCTATAGCCAGCAGATCCTGGCGCTGGTTGATGAGGCGCGGATGGTGGTCGCGGGGGACGAGCCTCAGGGACTGTTTTCGCTCGGCTCGCTGGAGAGTACCGCCGCCGTGCGTATTTCCCCGACCCTGGCGCACTTTAATCAGCGCTATCCGAAGATCCATCTGGCCCTCTCCACCGGCCCGTCCGGCACCATGATCGACGGCGTACTCGAGGGCAACCTGAGCGCGGCGTTCGTCGACGGCCCGCTGGTGCATCCGGGGCTTGAAGGGTTACCGGTGTTCCCGGAAGAGATGATGATCGTCGCGCCATTTGGCCATCCGCCCATCGCCCGGGCCAGCGAAGTGAACGGCGCCAGCGTCTACGCGTTTCGCGCCAACTGCTCCTACCGCCGTCATTTTGAGAGCTGGTTCCACGCCGATCGCGCCACCCCGGGGCGGATCCATGAGATGGAGTCCTACCACGGAATGCTGGCCTGCGTCATTGCCGGCGCCGGGCTGGCGCTGATCCCGCGCAGCATGCTCGAGAGCATGCCGGGCCACCAGCAGGTTTCCGCCTGGCCGCTGGCCGAAGAGTGGCGCTGGTTAACGACCTGGCTGGTCTGGCGGCGCGGGGCGAAAACTCGCCAGCTCGAAGCGTTTATAGCGCTGCTGAACGAAGATCGACAAGCAGCAGTTTCTCCATAAAGATGCTTAACGGATCCGGCTGATACGGCGCGAAGGCGCTGCGGGTCTGATACCCATTGCGCGTATATAGCGCAACGGCGGCGTGCTGATGGATGCCGGTTTCCAGGCGCAGGGTATGGCATTCACGATTTATCGCCTCTTTCTCCAGCGCCGCCAGCAGTTTTTCTCCCAGCTGCTGGCCGCGATGGGCCGGGTTAATGAACACCCGTTTCATCTCGCCAAACCCCTCTTCGCCGAGCACGATCGCCCCGCAGCCAACGGCCTGCTGCCGGGTATCGCGGATAATTAGCGCGATAACCGACTCCGCCGGAAGCGCGCTCAGGTCGATCAGATGGTTGCTTTCCGCCGGATAGAGCGTCTGCTGGTAGGCGTCCAGTTCGGCAATTAAAGCGGTGAGGTCCGGGTGGTTTAGCGGGGTCGCGGCGATGGTGTACATAAATAAGCTCCTTTTTTGAGCGTACTGTAGCGCGCAGCGTCCGCAGCGCCGCCATAGCATTAACTTATAGCTTCCGGCCCCGCTTGCGCTAACCCCTTGGGAGGCAGTAATTTTGCGGCATGATGTCTTTTATCAGGATAAAACGATGAATACCAAAGCGCGCAAGGTGATGATTATCGGGGCCGGAAACGTCGGCGCCTCTGCGGCCTACGCCCTGTTAAACCAGTCGGTTTGCGAGGAGTTGATCCTTGTCGATCTCAATAAACCACGCGCCGAAGCGCACGCTCAGGACCTGAGCGACGCGGCCGCCTATATGCCGGGAATGATGACCATTTCCACCCGCGAAGCCAGCGACTGCGCCGATGTCGATATCGCGGTGATCACCGTTTCCGGCGGCGCGCTCAAGCCGGGCCAGACCCGATTGGATGAATTGACCAACACGGCGAAAATCGTCAAAAGCCTTGTCCCGCAGATGATGAACGGCGGCTTCAACGGCATCTTTTTGGTTGCCACCAATCCCTGCGACATCATCACCTGGCAGGTGTGGCAGCTTTCTGGCCTGCCGCGCGGCCAGGTGCTGGGAACCGGCGTCTGGTTAGATACCACCCGCTTACGCAGGGTGCTGGCCCAGGCGCTGGATATCGGCGCGCAAAGCATCGACGCCTTTATTCTGGGCGAGCATGGCGATGCCCAGTTTCCGGTATGGTCGCACTCGGCGGTTTACGGCTCCGCCATCGCCGATGTTTACCAGAAACATACCGGTAAAGCCCTCGACCGGGAGCTGATTGCCGACAAGGTGCGTAAGCTGGGGTTTGAGATTTACGCCGGCAAAGGCTGCACGGAGTACGGCGTCGCTGGGACCATCGCCGAAATCTGTCGCAATATTTTCACCGGCAGCCATCGTGCGCTGGCGGTATCGTGCATTCTTGATGGCGAGTACGGGGTAACCGGCGCGGCGGCCGGCGTTCCGGCGGTGCTCACGCAAAGCGGCGTGCAGCAAATTATTGAGCTGCAGCTGGCCGATGATGAAGCGGAGAAGTTTCGCCACGCTATCGAGGTGATTAAAGCCAGTATCGCCCGTCTGCCGTAAGCCGCTTCCCGGCTAGCCGGCCACGATCAGCCGGGGATGAATATGCGTTAACGCTTCGCGCGTCGCTTCCGGCAGATGACTGTCGGTAATGATATCGGTGAGTGAGTCGAGATGCGTGATATTAAACAGCGACCAGGCGCCGTATTTAGAGCTGTCCGCCAGCAGTATGCGCCGCCGGGCGTTGGCGATTAAGTCGCGCTTCAGCGCCGCTTTTTCTTCCGTTGGCGAGGTGACGCCCTTCTCCAGGTCCCAGCCGTTGCAGCTGACAAATGCCAGATCGGGCCAGATATTCTGCAGCAGGCGGCGCCCGTGATCGCCGATGCAGGACTGGCTGCTGTCGTCGATGCGCCCGCCGATGATCGTCACTTCAATTTGCTTAAACTCCGACAGGAACAGGGCGATATGCAGGTCGCTGGTGATCACCCGCAGCGGCAGATGGGTAATTTGCCGGGCCAGTTCAATCATGGTAGTCCCGGCATCGAGGACAATGGCGTCCCCGGCCTTGACCAACGCCGCCGCCGCGCTGGCGATGGCGTATTTTTCCTGCTGGCTACGCTGGGATTTCTCCTGCGTGGTCGGTTGTGCTGGAATAAACCGGTTGAGGGTCACGCCGCCGTGCGTTCGGCTGATCACCCCTTCCTGATCGAGCTTAATCAGGTCGCGGCGAATGGTCGCGGGCGAGGCGTCGGTCACCGCCACCAGCTGGTCCACTGTCACCAGATTATGGCTCTTGAGATAATCCATAATCTGCTCTAACCGGTTATATCCCTTCATGTTATTCCTGTGCGATTTGCATGGCGAGCTCAATAGAGGTAGTCATGCTGTCAGACTTAGCTTTACCTGTCCAGGCAATATCAAACGCCGTGCCGTGGTCGGCGGAAGTGCGAATAAACGGCAGTCCGGCGGTAATATTCACCCCATCATAAAACCCAAGCAATTTTAGCGGAATATGTCCCTGATCGTGATACATCGCCACGACCATATCAAACAGGCCTTCGTGGCACTGCATAAACACCGTATCCGGCGGGCACGGTCCGGTGACGTTAAGACCTTTGGCTTTCATCGCTTCTACCGCCGGCCCGACGATACGGATCTCTTCATCGCCAAACAGGCCGTTTTCACCGGCGTGAGGATTAACCCCGGCGACGGCAATACGCGGCTGGCTATAACCCACCCGGCGCAGGAAGCTATCGGCAATACCAATCACCGTCTCCACCCGCGGCTGGTTCAGGTTATCGAGGAAGTTACGCAGCGCCACGTGGGTGGAGATATGGATAACCTTGAGCTTATCGGTATACAGCACCATCGCGAAATCTTTGGTCTGCGTCAGATGGGCGAGCATTTCGGTATGCCCCGGGAAGTTGTGCCCGGCCAGATGCAGCGCTTCTTTATTTAACGGCGCGGTGGCGAGCGCGAACACCTCTCCGGCCATCGCCAGGTCGGTCGCCCGCTTGATGCAGCGGTATGCTAAATCCCCCGCCTGTGCCTGTACTTCGCCCGGGCGCAGCCCCTGCGGATCGGCCAGCGGTTCGTCGATCACGTTAATCGTGCCCGCGCTGAACTGCGCCTGCCCCGGGTTCTCAATGATTCGCAGTTCGGCGCGCGGGGTGATCCCCAGCGCCAGGATCCGCCGCAGCGTCTGCGCACAGCCCACCACGACTACCGGCGCGCCGTTGAGTTTCCCCTCAACCAGCGATTTAATAATAATTTCCGGGCCAATGCCTGCCGGATCTCCCATCGTTACCGCTATGATGTTAGTCACTCATTTTCTCCTCAATAAAGTTCACGACCTCCAGCAGGGTGGTTTCCGTTCCGAATCCGCCTGCCTTGGTCATTACCGGCCGCTGCCAGCTACTACCCAGAAAATTGCCGTACGGCACGCATTGCGCCACCCGGCCTGTAATATGAAATCCGCTGGCGCCCAGCGCCTGCGCCACGGCGATAGCCACGTCGCCGCCGGATAAATAGAGCGCCCCCGGCTGGCTTTGCGCGATGGCCAGCTCGCTCACGCGCGCCAGATACGCGCAGATCCGCTCGCCAAGCGCGGTGCGATCGACCCCGTGCTGCCGGCACAGGGCTTCAATACCCTTTCGCGCCTCGCTATCGGGACGCGTGGTGACGACGCAATGATTATTTTCACTCAATACCGCGGCGATGCATCGGGCGTCAGCGTTGGCATCGCCGCCAAACGCCCTCGCGACATCAATTTCTACGCGAACAACGCGCGAATGCGCCTCAAGCCGGGCGACCTGCTGTTGCGCAATCTCGCTCATTGAACCGACAATCGCCAGCAGCGGTCCGCGCGGTACGGCGGCCAGCCGACGCGCCAGGGCGTCACATAGCCCCGCAGCCCCCACCAGCAGCACCCGCTGCTCGCACACAGCGACCGTGGCGATAATGGCGTCCAGCTGCTGGTTTTCTTCGGCATCCACGATCAGCACCCGCGGCGTCTCAACCGTTTGTTCCAGCTCTGCCGCCAGCCCTGCGACCGTTGTCCCGCGGCACAGCACATCGCTTTGTTGAGCGACCACGACGGCGATATCCGCGCTGCTGACCGGCGTTTTCGGGTCGGTCGCGAACTCGGTTTCATTCACCGGCACGCCGTGCACATAGCACAGGCCCCGGCGCGTCACCCGGCCTGCTGTCGGAAAGGCGGGCGCCAGAACCGCTACGGCGCAGTTCAGCGCGCGCATCGTTGCTTCCAGCTCGGCGCCGAGATTGCCACGCAGCGTGGAGTCGATTTTTTTCACCGTCCAGCGCGGCTGAAAACGCGGCAACACCGCCTGTAAAAGATGCGTGATGCGCCGTGCCGCCTCTGCGGCGGGCTGCGCGCGGCTGTCGCTATTGAGGATCAGCGCCTGCGCCTCCCCCTGATAGCTGGCGGTAAACGCCACTTCCGCCCGCATCCCCGTCTCCGCCAGGCTGACTCCCGCGTCATTTGCGCCGGTAAAGTCATCAGCCAGAACCAGCACCTTGTTATCGCCGCTGCCCATCGTTTTCCCTTTTCAAGCTGTTCGATATTGATAATGATTATATTCAATCACAATTGATTAAATGTGAGCAAGCTCAAGTTATTAAATCTCGCTATAAATTATAACTTCATCCCACAATGTGAGTGGCACGCAGAAAAGATGATTAAATTTAATCATTCATTACAGAGGAGAAAAAAGTGGCAACCATTAACAGCACTCTGATTAGCGGCGCGGGCGCCTTTACCGCCCTGCTGCCGCTGCTAGCGGGCAAAAGGCGCATTTTGCTGGTCACCGACGCCAACGTGGGCAAACTCGATGCCGCGCAGCAGATCCGCGCGCTTCTGGAAGATGAGGGGCGTCAGCTGCAGGTGATGGATTCCGTACCGGCTGAGCCGAGCCAGCATGATATGGCGCAAATTCTGCGCCTCGTCAGCGCTAACCAAGCGGAGCTTATTGTCGGGATCGGCGGCGGTAGCGTTCTGGATGTGACCAAGCTGCTCTCCGTTCTGCTGCATCCCCGCTCGCCGGGGCTGGATGCGCTGCTGGCCGGCGAAAAGCCGCAGCAAAAGGTGACCTCGTTATTAATTCCCGCCACCGCCGGCACCGGTTCCGAAGCCACGCCGAACGCGATCCTGGCGATCCCGGAACAGAATACGAAGGTGGGGATTATCTCCCCGGTTCTGCTGCCGGACTACGTTGCCCTGCTGCCGGAATTGACCACCAGCATGCCCGCGCACATCGCCTCCTCTACCGGCATCGACGCGCTGTGCCACCTGATTGAGTGCTTTACTTCGACCGTTGCCAATCCGGTTAGCGATAACGCGGCGCTGATTGGCCTGCGCAAGCTGGTGCGCAACATCGAGCTGTCGGTGAGCGAGCCGCACAATCTGGCGGCGAAGCTGGAGATGCTGTGGGCCTCTTATTATGGCGGAGTGGCCATTAACCATGCGGGCACTCATCTGGTTCATGCCCTTTCCTATCCGTTAGGCGGCAAATATCACCTGCCGCACGGCGTGGCTAACGCCATCCTGCTGGCGCCTTGTATGAAGGTGGTGCGCCCGCACGCGGTGGCGAAATTCGCGCAAGTATGGGATTTGATCCCTGACGCCGATCTGACGCTTAGCGAAGAACAAAAATCTCATGCGCTGGTCGCCTGGCTGGCCGCGCTGGTGAAACGCCTGCAGCTGCCCGACAACCTCGCCGCGCTGGGCGTGCCGCAGGAGAGTATCGGCGAACTGAGCGAAGCGGCGCTGAACGTCAAACGTTTACTGAATAATGCGCCATGCAGCGTTAACCAGGAGCAGGTTGAGGCGGTTTACCGCACCCTGTTCCCAGCACAATAACACCAGGGAAGAGATGAAATGAGCAATTCAATTACCGGCGTTCTGACCGCCATCGTCACGCCTTTTACCGCCGAGGGAGCCGTAAATATTCCGGCGCTGAAGCAGCAGGTGCAGCGCCAGCTCGCCGCGGGCAACGGTATTTTCTGCGGCGGGACCAACGGCGAGTTTTTTGTGCTCAATGAAGCGGAAAAAGTCGCTGTCGCTAAAGCCTGCGTGGAAGAAGTCGCCGGTCGCGCGCCGGTGGTGGCGCATATCGGTGAAGTGTCGACTCGCGAAACGATCCGCCTGGGTAAACAGATCGAACAACTGGGCGTTGACGCGGTCTCGGTCATCACCCCCTGGTTTGTGCCGCTAAAACAGGATGAGCTGATCGCCCACTATACCGCCATTGCTGACGCCCTGAGCGTACCAGTATTTCTCTACAACATCCCGGCGCGTACCGGCAACACCATTGAACCGCAAACCGCGCGTGCGCTGGCGCAGCATCCGAACATTATCGGCGTCAAAGACAGCGCCGGCAGCTACGAAAGCCTGAAGGGTTTCCTCGATGCGGTCCGGGATATCGCCGATTTTGACGTGCTGAACGGCCCTGATTCGCTGATACACCAGGGTTTTGTTGATGGCTGCTCCGCCTGTATTTCCGGGCTGGCCAACGTCGCGCCAAAAGAGATCAACGCCATCTGGGCAAATTTTAAAGCGGGCAATGTTGAGGGCTCCCGCCAGGCTCAGGAGAGCGTCACCGGCCTGCGCACCGATCTTTATAAAGTTGCGTTCTCGCCGGCGGCGGTAAAAAAGGCGATGCAGCTGATGGGCCACGATGTTGGCGACAGCCGCTATGCGGTGAGCTTCACCTCGGCGCAGTGCGAGGAAATTAATCATATTATTGCCAAATATATTTCCTGAAGATAGCGGAAATATTTAATTAAATTCCCGGCGCTGGTTTAAACAAAAATCAGTGCTGGCAATATTTAATGTTTTGTATATAACGTCTTACGTAGCGTAAGGGATGTTTCAATGTTTATATGGATGCTTGATCCTGAAATATGGTTGACGCTGGTAACGCTCACCTTTCTGGAGATTATTCTCGGGGTCGATAATATTATCTTTCTCTCGCTGGTGGTGGCCAAGCTCCCGCCGCATCAGCAAAATGTTGCACGTAAGTTGGGATTAAGCGGCGCCATGGTTATGCGCGTGCTATTGCTGGTATCTATTGCCTGGCTGGCGCATATAACGTTGCCGCTGTTTACTATTGCGCATTTTGTCGTATCGGTGCGCACCATCATTTTATTTGTCGGTGGTTGTTTCCTTATTTACAAGTCACTGCAGGAGATACGCGGTGAACTCCAGCTGGCAGAAGAGTCGCACGGCGGCGGCCAGCGTCAGCTTTCGCTGGCCGGAGCCATCATCCAGATTATGTTGCTGGATATCGTCTTCAGCCTTGATTCTGTTATTACCGCAGTCGGTTTGTCGCAACATATTTTCATTATGATTACGGCAGTCATTATCGCTGTTGGCATTATGATGTTCGCGGCAAAAACCATCGCCGATTTTGTCAATAACACGCCAACGATGAAAATGCTCGCTTTAACTTTCCTGCTATTAGTCGGGTTATTACTGGTGGCCGACAGCCTGGAAATACATATTGCGAAAGGTTATCTCTATTTTGCCATTTTCTTTTCGCTGGCGGTAGAAACGCTCAATATTATTCGCAGCAGAAAAATCATTAAAGTTTCACAACAGCAAGACGCTTACGCCTCATTACCGATCAATAAATAGAACCCTACTGAAATAACGGAGAGTGAATATGTCTGTAACCGCAGTTCGTGACGGAATTATATCTCAGCACCCGCGGGATGAGCGCGTGGAAACCGCCATGCTCCCCTCATCTTGTCCGCAAAATCACGCGGCGAACCTGCTGCCGCTGCCGGACGGCTCGCTGATGTGCGTGTGGTTCGGCGGTACCCAGGAAGGCGTGGCCGATATCTCCGTTTGGGGATCGCGCCTGCTGCCCGGGAGTCGCCAGTGGAGCGAGGCGGTCAAATTGTCCAACGACGCCAGCCGCTCCGAGCAAAACCCGGTGCTGTTTCTGGCGCCGGATAATGTGCTGTGGCTGCTGTGGACCGCGCAGATCTCCGGCAACCAGGATACCGCCATCGTGCGCTATCGCCAGTCAACGGATCTGGGTCAGGCCTGGGGCGACATTGCTACCCTGCTCGATAAACCGGGTACCTTTATTCGCCAACCGGTGACCGTTCTGGACAACGGCAACTGGCTGCTGCCGGTCTTCTACTGCCGCACGCAGCCGGGCGAAAAGTGGGTCGGCAACGACGATATCAGCGCCGTCAAAATCTCCGCCGATAAGGGCAAAACCTGGCGCGACGTTGAAGTACCGCAAAGCCTCGGCTGCGTGCATATGAATATCACCGCCGTGCCAGGCGGCACGCTGGTCGCGCTGTTCCGCAGCCGCTGGGCCGACAACATCTACTACAGCCAGTCCGTAGATAACGGCGAAAGCTGGTCAGTGCCGGAACCGACCGAGCTGCCCAATAACAACTCATCCATTCAGGTCACCACCCTCGCCAGCGGCGAACTGGCGCTGGTATTTAACCACATGAGCGCCGCCGGCGCGCTGGAACGCCGCGCGTCGCTTTATGATGAAATCGACGATGGCGATAACAGCCGTAAAGAGCCGGAAGTCACCAGCGGCCGCTCGGCGTTCTGGGGCGCGCCGCGCGCGCCGATGACCGTAGCCATCTCTGCGGATGGCGGCAAAACCTGGCCGTGGCAGCGCAATCTCGACGAAGGCGATGGCTACTGCATGACCAACAACTCGCTGGATAAGCGCAACCGCGAATTCTCCTATCCGAGCATCAAACAAGGGGCGGACGGCACGCTGCACATTGCCTACACCTGGTTCCGTCAGGCGATTAAATACGTGCATATCACGCCCGAATGGGTGAAGGAGTCCGCGCGATGATCGTCGGCAACCTTAACGCTCTGCCGCTGGCAGGGCTTCCCCCAGCACTGCGGCAAATTCTCGCCCTTCCGCAGGCCACGCTGCAGGCGCTGAGCGCCAGGCAGGACGGGCGCTGGCAGCCGGAGGGCTGCCGCTGGTTTTGCAATATTGGCGAAGCGCATACCCAGCCGACCGCCCAGCGCCACGCCGAATATCACCAGCAGTGGGCCGATATTCAGGTGATGCTGGCGGGCTGCGAGGTGATTAACGCCGGTATGCTCTGCGTCGCGCAGGATGACGATGAAGAGCGCAAACCGGATCTGTTTATCGCCCGCGATTGCCGACTGCCGGTGGCCATCACCCTGCATGCCGGTGATTTTGCGATATTTCTGCCCGGCGAACCCCACCAGGCGCTTTGCGCGGTAGACGCGCCGGCAACGGTACGCAAAGCCGTATTTAAAGTGCCGGGCGACATGCTGGAAGGGTAAATAAGAAGGAGCAATAACAATGACAATGGAAATGATTCTGGCGCTGGGCATTCTGGTGCTAATGATAGTTCTTATTATGTCAGACAAAATGGCCTTTGGCGCACCGCCGCTGCTCGCCTGTCTGCTATTGGTTGTGACAGGGCTCGCCAACGTTCAACAGGCTTTCGCCGGGTTTGTCAACTCCAGCGTCATCATGATCGCCGGGTTTATGGTGGTGATGGCGGCGCTGCAGAAAACGCGGCTGATAGGCAACGTCAAGTCCGCGATGGTGAGTCTGGTGAACAGAGGCAGCTACAAAAGCTATGCTTTGCTGCTGTTGATTGTGATGCTCGGCGCCAGCCTGGCGGGTACCGGTTCAACCGGCTACTACGTGCTGATTCTGTCGCTGGTTTCGACCATTCCCTACAGCAAGAAGCTGCCGACCTCGAAGCTGATGATGCCGCTGGGATTCGCCACCAACCATCCGCTGTTGCCGGTTAACGTCGCGCTGCTGTTCGGCGTCACCGCAACGGTGCTGCAAACCGCCGGTTTCAACGAAGAAATTTCGATGGTGAAATTTGCGCTGGTCAATCTGGTGATGTCGCTGGCGTTTTTGGCCTGGTGCCTGATTTCGTATCGCTTTTTACCCGATCACCCGATCGCCGACGCCTCCGAGGAAGCAATGGCGGTACGCGAAGAGGAAACCGTCACTCTGCCCGCGTGGAAAGAGTACTGCACCGTCGGGGCGTTTGCCGTCAGCGTGGTCGGCATGATGCTGATGAATCAGTTAGGCAATATCGCCTATGTGGTACCGGGTCTTGCCGCCGCGTTCGTCATGATGATTAATGTCGTCGACTTCAAAGAGGTGCGCGATCATATGGGCGCGCCGGTTATCCTGATGATGGCCGGGGTTATCGGCGTCGCCGACGCGCTGGCGGGCACCGGGTTTACGGCAATGGTGGGCGATGCGGTTGCGGGCGTGCTCGGCTCCAGCGTCTCGCCGTTCGTGTTTATTTTTATCTTTGCGCTACTGACCAGTACCTGCGCCACCTTTACCGGCTCGAACATGGGTTCGGTCTATATCTTCGCGCCGATTGCGATCGCCGCCTGCACCAGCCTCGGCCTTAACCCAACCGCGGCCGCTATTGCCGTAGTGATTTCAGGCTGGAACGGCGGCTATATGCCAATTGACGGCATGCCGGCAATGATTCTGGGAATGGGTAAATATAAACTGCCGGAATTCTGGCTATTCTCGGTACCGATGTACTTAATTCGTATTCTGGCATTGTGCGTCGGCGCGATCGTTATATTCCCAATGTAATTAACGGATAAGCCCCATCGTCGTTTTACCCGCTCGTGGCGCTGGCTTTTCGTCGCGTACGCAGGATACTTCCGCCTGGTCACCCACTCAGGCTCGGGATCGGCTGGCCTGTCGCCGATCCCGTCTTATTATTACGGCCTGGTTAGCGCAGCGTGATGACGCCGTTTAAATAGGTCACCGCCTGGCCGCTCATCAAGACTCTTTCTCCCTTCAACTGGCAGCGAATATCGCCGCCGCGCGCGGAAACCTGACGCGCCAGCAGCTGGGTTTTGCCCAGCTTCGCGCTCCAGTAAGGGATCAGCATGGTATGCGCCGAACCGGTTACCGGATCTTCCCACACCGCTTCGCCGGGGGAGAAAAAGCGACTGACGAAGTCATATTCGCCGCTGCATGCCGCAGTCACGGTCACTTTATGTTCGCCGGGCGTCATCGCCGCAATATTGGGCCGCAGGGCTTCGATCTGGTCACGAGAGGCGAGTTCGATAATCCACGCGCGCCCCTTGCGGGCGTGGAGGTAGCTGTCGATCCCCAGCGCGGAGAGCATCACCGCAGGCGGTTCGCGCTCTTCGCTTTCACCCGCAGGAAAATCCAGGGTCAGCCAGTCGCCTTCACGGCTTACGGTCAGCCGACCGGAAGCGGTCGCGAAGTGAATCACCGCATCCGGAAAATCCAGGTGATGAAAAATCACGTGCGCGCTGGCAAGCGTGGCGTGGCCGCAGAGATTGACCTCGTTACGGGTGGTAAACCAGCGCAGCGCAAAACCATCGCTCTCAGGGACCACAAACGCGGTTTCCGACTGGTTGTGCTGTTGGGCCATTTTGAGCAGCAGCTCATCCGGCAGCCACTCCCTGAGCAGACATACCGCCGCCGGATTACCGGCAAAAGGCTGCTCGCTGAAAGCCGCCACCAGATAGACAGGAACGTCAGTCACCGGGTCTCCTTAGCGTAATGTTATGGTGCCGATGAGGTAGGTCGTTGCCTGACCGCCGATCAGGACCCGATCGCCCCGCCATTGACAGCGCAGGTCGCCGCCGCGGGCCGCCCCCTGCCGCGCCTGCATCTCCGTTTTGCCGAGCTTCTCACCCCAGTAGGGAATCAGCATGCTGTGCGCGGACCCGGTGACCGGGTCTTCCGCCACCGACTCGCCCGGGCAGAAGAAACGGCTAACAAAGTCATACTCTTCATCCGCGGCGCTGACACAGATCATTTTGCCGAGGCGCTGGAGCATAGGCATGTCCGGACGCACAGCCTCCACCTGCTGGCGGTCGGCTAAAATCACCAGATAATCGCGCGCCACGCGAACGTCCACCGCGTCGCTCAGCCCGAGCCCCGCCAAAAGTTCAGTTGGCGGCTGTTCAACGACCGTCGTCGCCCAGGCCGGGAAATCCAGCGTCAGCCAGTCGCCGCTGCGCGTTACGCGAAGCTCGCCGACAAAGCGGGTGCTAAACACGATTGTCGACGAGGGGTGGTCGAAATATTCAAAAATGACGTGCGAGGCCGCCAGGGTCGCGTGGCCGCAAAGGTTGATTTCGTCCAGCGTCGTAAACCAACGTAGCTCATACCCCTCATCCGTACGGACGAAAAACGCGGTCTCCGACTGATTATGCTGCTGGGCCATTTTCAGCAGCGTTTCGTCCGGCAGCCATTCGGTGAGCGGGCAAACCGCCGCCGCGTTACCGCCAAAGTTGCGATCGCTGAAGGCATCAACCAGATAAAAGCTAATTTCCTGCATTGTTCTGTCCCTCTGTTTTTTTTACTTATCGATAACATGACATAAACGCGAGAAATCCACACGTTTAATAGAAAAATTAATCTGTTAGTCGCAGAAACCTCCCCTCAACAAAAATGAGACACAGATCACAAAATGATTGTATTTTCAGCAGCAATCGTTTTAAGATCGTCCCACTTCTTTCCTCTTTGTAACCAGCCCTGAACTTATGATGACAAATACGGTTTCACGCAAGGTCGCGTGGCTTCGCGTAGTCACGCTTGCGATTGCGGCATTTATCTTTAATACCACCGAATTTGCGCCCGTGGGCCTGCTGTCGGACATCGCCGACAGCTTTGGCATGGAAACGGCGCAGGTAGGGATCATGCTGACGATCTACGCCTGGGTTGTCGCCCTGATGTCGCTGCCCTTTATGCTGCTGACCAGTAAGATGGAGCGCCGTCGCCTGCTGGTAGGCCTGTTTATCCTGTTTATCGCCAGCCACGTGCTGTCGTTCCTGGCCTGGAACTTTAACGTGCTGGTGATCAGCCGTATCGGTATCGCTTTTGCCCACGCGGTGTTCTGGTCGATTACTTCAGCGCTGGCGATTCGTATGGCGCCTGCCGGTAAACGGGCGCAGGCACTGAGCCTGATTGCCACCGGTACCGCGCTGGCGATGGTCTTCGGCATCCCAATCGGCCGTATCGTCGGGCAGTATTTTGGCTGGCGCACCACCTTCCTGGTCATCGGCCTGGGTGCGCTGGTCACCATGGTTTGCCTGATCAAGCTGCTGCCTAAGCTACCGAGCGAACACTCAGGATCGCTGAAAAGCCTGCCGGTGCTGTTCCGCCGCCCTGCGCTGCTGAGCATCTATTTGCTGACGGTCATCGTGGTGACCGCGCACTATACCGCCTACAGCTATATTGAACCGTTCGTTCAGACGGTGGCCGGGCTGAGCGGCAACTTCGCCACTCTGCTGCTGCTGACCCTGGGCGGCGCGGGGATCGTCGGCAGCATCCTGTTTGGTAAACTCGGCAACCTGCACGCTTCAGGGTTGATTAACGCCGCGATCGGCCTGCTGCTGGCGTGTTTGCTGCTGCTGCTGCCCGCTTCGCACAACGCCAATCACCTGATGCTGCTGAGCGTCTTCTGGGGCGTGGCGATCATGATTATCGGGCTCGGTATGCAGGTGAAAGTGCTGGCGCTGGCGCCGGACGCCACCGACGTGGCGATGTCGTTGTTCTCGGGGATATTTAATATCGGCATCGGCGCGGGCGCGCTGGTCGGCAGCCAGGTCAGCAGCCATCTGTCGATGGCCTCTATTGGCTACGTCGGCGCGATCCCTGCCGTCGTCGCGTTAATCTGGGCGGTGATGATTTTCCGCCGCTGGCCGGTGTCGCTGGAAGACCACCAGCCGCATCACTCCTGATAGTTCGGCGTAAAAAAAGCCTGCCGGTTGCAAAATCGGCAGGCTTTTTTATTTTTCTGGCGACGCAAAGTCGTCAGGCGTGATAAGTCGAAATAATCTCCAGCACGCCGTTGATAATAAACTGCACGCCCATGCAGACCAGCAGGAAGCCCATCAGGCGCGAAATCGCCTCAATGCCGCCCTTCCCGACCAGACGCATAATCGCGCCGGAACTGCGCAGGCAGCCCCAGAGGATAATCCCGACCAGGGCAAAAGTAATCGGCGGCGCCACCAGCACCACCCACTCCGGGAAGCTGGCGCCGTGCTTTACCGTCGACGCCGAGCTGATGATCATCGCGATAGTCCCTGGCCCGGCGGTGCTCGGCATCGCCAGCGGAACGAACGCGATATTGGCGGTCGGTTCATCCTCAAGCTCTTCCGATTTCAGCTTGGCTTCCATCGAATCGTGGGCTTTTTGCTGCGGAAACAGCATGCGGAAGCCGATAAAGGCGACAATCAGGCCGCCGGCAATACGCAGACCGGGAATCGATATGCCGAAGGTGTTCATCACCACCTGGCCGGCATACCAGGCGACCATCAGGATGGCGAACACATAAACCGAGGCCATCAGCGACTGACGGTTACGCTCGGCGTTGTTCATATTCCCGGCCAGGCCCAGGAACAGCGCCACGGTAGTCAGCGGGTTCGCCAGCGGTAGAATCACTACCAGCCCCAGGCCTATCGCTTTAAAAAGATCCATCATAGAGAATTAAGGTCCTGTAAATATTTGGATTAGCAAAAAATGACGCGCGCTGAGTATATCGTTTGCGGCCAGATTGTACCCGTTCTCCGCAGTACGCATTCATCATTCAGTCAAATCATAAGACAACAACGCGAAATAGAGTGACCTGCATCACATCATTTCGTTTTAGCAAATCGTGGCATCGGGCAATTCATCAGGTTGACTTATATTTGCCTAGGCAATAATATCTCCCGCAACTAAGTCATTGCCTGGGCAACCATTGTGAAAAGTACAAGCGACCTGTTTAACGAAATGATCCCCCTTGGTCGCTTGATCCAGATGGTTAACCAGAAAAAAGATCGCCTGCTCAACGACTATCTCTCGCCGATGGATATTACTTCCACCCAGTTCCGGGTGCTCTGTTCCATTCGTTGCGAAGTGTGTATTACCCCCGTTGAGCTGAAAACCGTGCTTTCGGTCGATCCAGGCGCGATGACGCGCATGCTCGACCGCCTGGTCTGTAAAGGCTGGATTGAACGGTTACCCAACCCGACTGACAAGCGCGGGGTGCTGGTGCAGTTGACACCAGACGGCGCAGCCCTTTGTGAGCAATGTCATCAGGTTGTGGGTCAGAAATTGCACCAGGAACTAACAAAAAATCTGTCGACGGATGAAGTGGCCACTCTTGAGTGTTTACTCAAAAAAGTTCTGTCGTAATAAGAAGAGGTAAGATGATGTCCAGACGCAATAACGACGCCATCACTATCCATAGTATTTTGTCGTGGATCGAGGATAACCTGGAATCGCCCCTGTCGCTGGAGAAGGTTTCAGAGCGCTCAGGTTACTCCAAGTGGCACCTGCAAAGAATGTTTAAGAAAGAGACCGGTCACTCGCTGGGACAGTACATCCGCAGCCGTAAGCTGACCGAGATCGCGCAGAAGCTGAAGCAGAGCAACGAGCCTATCTTATACCTGGCCGAGCGCTACGGTTTTGAATCGCAGCAAACGCTGACGCGAACTTTCAAAAACTATTTCGATGTTCCGCCGCACCAGTACCGTATTACCAACGTACCGGGCGAGTCGCGCTACCTGCTCCCACTAAACAACTGTTGTTAACCGCCTGCAAAAAGACGTATTGAGGAAATCATGAAACTATTCGCTTCCGCCGCCATCGTGCTATTGGCGCTGGCCTCAGGCCAAAGTTACGCGGAGCAAACCAGCACTCCTGTTCGTCACAACAACCGGGATGCGATGATTATTCCTTCCGAACATAATGATTCGCCTTTTGATTTTAATCACATGGCTTCGGGCAGTGATAAATCAGATGAACTGGGCGTACCGTATTACAACCAGCAAGGCCTGTAAAATCCCTTTAGCCCCGTTACCGGGGCTTTTTTTTACCCCCGCGCCGCGCCCGGACGCGCGATCCGCAGGCCAAACACGTTGATATACAGCCCGGCCAGAATCAGTACCGCCCCCAGCAGCTGCAGGCTATTCAGCGTCTCGCCGAGCAATAAGGCGGCGCTGGCCATCCCGACCACCGGCACCAGCAGCGACAGCGGCGCCACGCGCCAGGTTTCATAGCGGCCGAGCAGCGCTCCCCAGATCCCGTAGCCGACAATCGTGGCGATAAACGCCAGATACAGCAGCGACAGGATCGTCAGCAGGTCGATATCCAGCAGACTTGCCGCCATGACCTGCGGACCGTCGAGGATCCACGACGCCAGCATAAACGGCAGCACCGGGATCAGCGCGCTCCATACCACCAAAGACATAATTGGCGGCCGGCTCGCATGCGACATAATTTTCTTGTTGAAGATATTGCCGCAGGCCCAGCTCAGCGCCGCGGCCAGCGTTAGCATAAAGCCCACCAGCGGCACGTGCTGGCCGCCGAGGCTGGCTTCGACCAGCACCAGCACGCCGAAAATCGCCAGCGCGATCCCCGCCAGCTGTTTCCCCTGCAAACGTTCGCCGAAAATAAACGCCCCGAGAATGATTGTGAAAAAGGCCTGGGCCTGCAGCACCAGCGATGCCAGCCCGGCTGGCATGCCGAGACTAATTGCGCAGAACAGAAACGCAAACTGACCGAAGCTAATCGTCAGGCCGTAGCCCAGCAGCAGGGTTAGCGGAATTTTTGGCCGCGCGACGAAGAACAGCGCCGGGAAAGCCACCAGCAAAAAGCGCAGCCCGGCAAGCATCAGCGGCGGCATATTATGCAGCCCCATCTTGATCACCACGAAATTCAGCCCCCATACCACCACCACCAGCAATGCCAGCAGCCCGTCTTTACGCGTCATACCCGCCTCGGTTGTTATTGGAATTTTTGTGAACAAAATCAAAGTAACGAATAATTCGCCCGCCGCATAGATCATTATTTTCGGTAGGGCGCTGGCGTGCTTTTCATTACCGATGGGAACTATACAAGCCTCGATTAGCATGCTATTTGTGATCGTGACAACAAAAATAACATCACATCAGGCAAGGAAAAAATGATACCGACACTCAGGCGCTCAACCGCAGCGCTGCTGGCTTCGTCGTTGCTGTTAACCATTGGCCGTGGCGCAACGTTGCCTTTTATGACGATCTACCTCACCCGTCAATATCAGCTGGAGGTGGATAAAATCGGCTATGCGCTGTCGAGTGCGCTGATCGTTGGGGTGCTGTTCAGCATGGGTTTTGGCATTCTCGCCGATAAGTTCGATAAAAAGCGCTATATGACCCTGGCCGTGCTGGCGTTTATTGGCGGTTTTATCGCGATTCCGCTGGTTAACAGCGTCGCGCTGGTGGTCTTTTTCTTCGCGCTGATTAACTGCGCCTACTCCGTATTCTCAACCGTGCTGAAAGCGTGGTTCGCCGACGTACTCTCGCCGGAGAAGAAAGCGCAAATATTTTCCCTCAACTACACCTTCCTCAATATTGGCTGGACCGTCGGGCCGCCGATCGGCACCCTGCTGGTGATGCACAGCATTAACCTGCCGTTCTGGCTGGCCGCCGGCTGCGCCGCCCTACCGCTGGTATTTATTCAGCTGTTTGTTCAGCGCACCAGCGCCGCGGTTGCTCAGGATAACGCGGTCCAGTGGTCGCCGTCGGTGCTGCTGCGCGATCGCGCTCTGCTATGGTTTACCCTCTCCGGCCTGCTGGCCTCTTTTGTCGGCGGTTCGTTCGCCTCCTGTATTTCCCAGTATGTGCTGGTGGTTGCCGATAGCGACTTTGCCGAAAAAGTGGTTGCCGTGGTGCTGCCGGTCAACGCCGCCGTGGTGGTGGCGCTGCAGTATGCCGTCGGCCGTCGCCTGACCGCTCGCAATATTCGCCCGCTGATGACCTTTGGGACGGTCTGTTTTGTGATCGGACTGGGCGGTTTTGTCATTTCCGATAATAGCCTGCTGCTGTGGGGCGTCTCCGCCGCCATTTTTACCCTCGGGGAGGTTATCTACGCGCCGGGTGAATATATGCTGATCGATAACATTGCGCCGCCGGGCATGAAAGCCAGCTACTTTTCCGCCCAGTCGCTGGGCTGGCTGGGAGCGGCCTTTAACCCGATGTTAACCGGGACGATTTTGACTCATTTACCGCACTGGTCGCTGTTTGCGATATTGATGCTGGCTATTATCGCCGCATGGCTGATGATTTTCCGTGGGATGAACGTTCGTCCGTGGAACGGCAACGCGGTCGCCAGCGCCTGAGGTCAGGCGCCGTGCGGCTGTCAGGTTGCTGTCGCGTCCCTGTCGGGTTCCGATCGTGGTGCCCGACAGCCCGCTCGATAATACTCCATCTCAGGTTTTCACCCGGAGATAGAAACAATGAACAACAGCAATCAGGTTAAACAATTACGTTTGCAGCGCGCCTGGTCACAGGAGCAGCTTGCCGAACTGGCCGGCCTGAGCGTGCGCACCATTCAGCGCATCGAGAACGGCGACCGTCCCGGCCTTGAGACGCTCAGCGCGCTTGCGGCGGTGTTTGAAGTCAACGTCGCCGAGATTAGCGGCGAGTCGCCGGAGGGTCATGAGGAGTCGCTGGATTTGCGCATTGAGGAAGCTAAAGCCCGCGTCGAACGCGAGAGCCGTTTTTTCCGTTCTCTGACGGTAGCCGTGGTCGTGTGCGTTCTGCTGGCGCTGCTGAACTGGCTGACTGGCGCAGACAGCTACTGGTCCGCATGGGTGGCCATCATCTGGGGGACGCTGCTGGCGGTTAAAGGGTTGCGCCTGTTTGTTTTTGGCGAATGGATCAACAGCTGGCGTCAGGCGCGTCTGCAGCGGCTGCTGCGCAAATAGCCCTCTGAGCGTTTTTCCCGGGGGCGGCGCTTAACGCGCCTTGCCCGGGCTACAGGACTGCAGACTGCTGGGGACCCGTAGCCCGGATAAGGCGCCAGCCGCCATCCGGGAAGGGTTAAATGGTGACCATCCCGCGGACCCCTTCGGCTTCCATATCGCCGCCGTTGCCCTGTTGAATAATCGCGCCGCGCGACATCACCAGATAGCGATCCGCTAAACCAGCGGCGAAATCATAGAACTGCTCCACCAGCAGAATCGCCATATCCCCGCGGTTCGCCAGCTGGCGAATAACCTCGCCAATCTCCTTAATCACCGACGGCTGAATACCCTCCGTCGGTTCATCAAGAATCAACAGCTGCGGACGGCTGGCCAGCGCCCGGCCAATCGCCAGCTGCTGCTGTTGGCCGCCGGAGAGGTCGCCCCCGCGCCGCTGCTTCATGGTTTTGAGCACCGGAAACAGCTGATAAATCTCTTCCGGCACCGCGCGCGCGTCGCGGGCGGGAAAGCGGGACAGCCCCATCAGCAGATTCTCCTCGACCGTCAGGCGTGGAAAAATCTCCCGCCCCTGGGGCACGTAGGCGATTCCTGACTGTACCCGCTGGTGCGGTTTACGGTGGATGATATTCTTCTCCTGCCACAGCACCTCCCCGCTGCGCGCCGGGATCAGCCCCATCAGACACTTCAGCAAAGTGGTTTTCCCCACCCCGTTGCGCCCGAGCAGACAGGTGATCTCGCCCTGGCGGGCGGCAAAATCCACCCCGCGCAGAATGTGGCTGCCGCCATAGTATTGGTGTAGTTGATTAACCTGTAGCATCCGCGCTCCTTAGCGTCCGAGATAAACTTCAATCACCTGTTCGTTGGCCTGCACTTCCCGCAGCGATCCTTCCGCCAGCACCTGCCCCTGATGCAGCACCGTCACCCGGTCGGCGATAGTCTCGACAAAGCCCATATCATGCTCAACCACCATCAGCGAATGCTGCCCGGCCAGGGTGCGGAACAGCTCGGCGGTATATTCTGTCTCCGCATCGGTCATCCCGGCGGCGGGTTCGTCCAGCAGCAGCAGATGCGGCTCCTGCACCAGCAGCATGCCGATTTCAAGGAACTGCTTTTGCCCGTGCGACAACAAGCCCGCCGGTCGATAGCGTTCGCCCTCCAGCCGCAGCAGGCGCAGGGTTTCGCTGATTCGGTCAGCCTGCTCGCTGTTCAGACGCGCCCGCAGGCTGGCCCACACCGACTTATCGCCTTTCATTGCCAGTTCGAGATTCTCTGCCACCGTCAGCGCCTCAAAAACCGTCGGTTTCTGAAACTTGCGCCCGATGCCCTGGCGAGCGATCGCGATGGGATCGAGGGTCGTTAAGTCCACCGACTGATCGTAAAGCGCCCTGCCGCTCTGCGGCCGGGTTTTACCGGTGATCACGTCCATCAAGGTAGTTTTCCCGGCGCCGTTCGGCCCGATCACGCAGCGTAGCTCGCCGACGCCAATCTGCAGCGACAGGTTGGTCAGCGCCTGAAAACCGTCAAAGTTGACGTTAATCTCTTCCAGCTGCAGCACCGGATCGGTCTGCTCGCGAAAACGGTCCGTCGGAAGCTGGCGGGTGAAGAGCTCCTCATCCGGTTGCATCAGCGATCTCCTCTACGCAGCAGGCCAATGACCCCACGCGGTAAAAATAGCGTCACGATAATAAAAATCAGCCCGAGAAAGAGCTGCCAGTACTCCGGCATCGCCACGGTAAAGTAGCTTTTCGCGCCGTTGACCAGACCTGCGCCGAGCACCGGACCGATTAAGGTTCCGCGCCCGCCGAGCGCCACCCAGATTGCCGCTTCAATAGAGTTAGTTGGCGACATTTCGCTGGGGTTGATGATCCCGACCTGCGGCACGTACAGCGCACCCGCCAGGCCGCACAGTACGGCTGAAAGCGTCCATACCAGCAGCTTAAAGCCGCGCGGATCGTAACCGCAGAACATCAGGCGGTTTTCCGCATCCCGCACCGCCGTCAGCACGCGGCCAAATTTACTCTGCGCCAGCAGATAGCCAATCCACAGGGTGAGCAGCAGCAGCAACACCGTCGCCATAAACAGCGTCGCCCGGGTGCTGATGGCGGTGACGGAGAAACCGAGCAGCGTGGTAAAGCCGGTAAAACCGTTGTTCCCGCCAAAGCCGGTTTCGTTACGGAAAAACAGCAGCATCCCGGCGTAGGTCAGCGCCTGGGTCATGATCGAAAAATAGACGCCTTTGATTTTTGAGCGAAAGGCAAACCAGCCGAACACCAGGGCCAACAGACCGGGCACCAGCACCACCAGCAGCATGGCCCAGGCGAAATGCTGGGTGCCCCACCAGAACCACGGCAGTTCGCTCCACGATAAAAACGACATAAAGGCCGGTAATCCGTCGCCCGCCGCCTGGCGCATCAGGTACATGCCCATGGCGTAGCCGCCGAGGGCAAAAAAGATCCCGTGGCCGAGCGAGAGCATCCCGGCATAGCCCCAGACCAAATCCAGCGCCACGGCGACAATGGCGTAGCAGAGGATCTTGCCGGTCAGCGTCAGCAGCCAGGTGGAGACCGCCAGCGGATGCGTGGCCGGCAGCAGCGCCAGAAACGGCATACTCAACAGCCCCAGCAGCAGCACGACGCCGAGCCAGCGTAGCGGGCGCGGCGCTTTACGCGCCAGCGTTAAGGTAATAGGTTGGCTCATCAGTCAATAACCCTCCCTTTGAGGGCGAACAGTCCCTGGGGACGTTTCTGGATAAACAGGATAATCAAGACCAGGATCAGGATTTTGCCCAGCACGGCCCCCATCTGCGGTTCAAGGATTTTGTTAAAGATGCCAAGACCGAACGCCGCTGCCACGCTGCCGGCCAGCTGCCCAACGCCGCCGAGCACCACCACGAGGAAGGAGTCGATAATATAGCCCTGGCCCAGCTCCGGCCCAACGTTGCCGAGCTGCGACAGCGCGACGCCGCCCAGCCCGGCAATCCCCGAGCCGAGGCCAAACGCCAGCATATCGACGCGCCCGGTCGGCACGCCGCAGCAGGCCGCCATCGCGCGGTTTTGCGTCACCGCCCGCACGTTCATCCCCAGCCGGGTCTTGTTCAGCGTCAGCCAGGTGAAGAGCAGCACCAGTAGCACAAAGGCCAGCACCGCCAGACGGTTCCACGGCAGGATGAGATTCGGCAGAACCTGCACGCCGCCGGAGAGCCACGCCGGATTGGCGACTTCAACGTTCTGCGCGCCGAACAGCATTCGCACCAGTTGGATGAGCATCAGGCTGATGCCCCACGTGGCGAGTAGCGTCTCCAGCGGGCGCCCGTAGAGATGGCGGATCACGGTGCGTTCCAGCGCCATACCAATACCGCCGGTGATCAGGAATGCCACCGGCAGCGCAATCAGCGGATAGAAGGCCAGCCACTGCGGAGCCAGCTGCGCCAGCGCCTGCTGCACCAGCCAGCAGCTGTAGGCGCCAATCATCAGCATCTCACCGTGGGCCATATTGATCACCCCCAGCAGACCGTAGGTGATGGCCAGGCCGAGCGCGGCGAGCAGCAGGACCGAGCCGAGGGACAGGCCCATAAAAGCCTGGCCGAGAAGATCGCCCAGCAGCAGGCGATGCTGGATTTTGCTCAGGCTCTCCTGGGCCGCCGCGCGAATCGCCGGGTCTGGCTCATGTTGCGCATCGGTATACGGCGTCAACAGCGCCTGGGTTTCCGGGTCGCCGGAGTGGCCGAGCAGCGCGATGGCCGCCAGCCTCTGCGCGGGCTGCGGGCTGGCAAGCTGTAAACGGGCCAGCGCAATTTCCAGCTGCGATTTCACCGCGCCGTCGCTTTCCGCCGTCAGACGCTGCTGAAGCAGACCCGCCATCTCGGGCGTCGCTTCGCGCTGCAGGGTTTTCACCGCCGCCGCCCTTTCTGTGACGTTGTCACTTACCAGTAAATGCGTCGCCAGCGCGCCTGCCGCCAGGTTACGCAGGCGGTTGGTCAGGCGTACCGGTTTTGTCCCCCCCTCGGGCGCCGCAACCGCGCCCAGCGCCAGCAGCGTTTCCCCCTGCTTGCTGAACGCATGACCGCCGCTGTCCGATTGTAATGTTTCGCTCTTCAGCGCCCGCAGCAGCGGTAAACGCGAGGCTTCGGGCGCGGCGGCCCACCGTTCAAGCAGCTGAGCCTGCTGGCTGCGATTGGCCGCCACAAAATCGTCGGCGTCCGCTGCCTGCGCCCGCCACGGTAGCAATACCATGAGCAGCGCGAAGTAACACATGAGGCGCAATGCGTTCATGGTCGTTCTCCTTTTCGGGGAAATCCGGGCTTTGGGCCCGGAGGACTGAGTCAATCACCCCGGCGCAGCGCCGGGGTCTGGCGCTTAGTTGCTGGCGGTTTTCACCGGGTGATCCGGCTTTTTGTCATTACCGGCAATCCACGGGCTCCACGGCTGGGCGCGTACCGGTTCTTCGGTCTGCCAGACCACGTTAAACTGGCCGTTGCTTTCGATTTCGCCGATCATCACCGGTTTATGCAGATGGTGGTTGGTGGCATCCATGGTCAGGGTAAAGCCTGACGGCGCCTTAAAGGTTTGCCCGGCCATCGCTTCGCGCACTTTGTCCACATCGGTGGTGCCCGCTTTGGTCACCGCCTGCGCCCACATGTGCAGGCCAACCCACGTCGCTTCCATCGGATCATTGGTTACGACGGTATCGGCGTTCGGCAGCTTGTGGGCTTTGGCGTACGCGCGATAATCGGCGACAAACTGTTTGTTGGTTGGGTTATCAACGGATTCAAAGTAGTTCCACGCCGCGAGGTTGCCCACCAGCGGTTTGGTATCAATGCCGCGTAGCTCCTCCTCGCCCACGGAAAAAGCCACCACCGGCACGTCTGTCGCTTTCAGGCCCTGGTTGGCCAGCTCTTTATAGAACGGGACGTTGGAATCGCCATTGATGGTAGAAACCACCGCCGTTTTGCCGCCGGCGGAAAATTTCTTGATGTTGGCGACGATAGTCTGATAGTCGCTGTAGCCGAACGGGGTATAGACTTCTTCGATATCTTTATCCTGAATCCCTTTGGCATGCAGGAAAGCGCGGAGAATTTTGTTGGTGGTGCGCGGATAGACGTAGTCGGTACCCAGCAGGAAGAAGCGTTTCGCCCCGCCGCCGTCTTCGCTCAGCAGGTATTCCACCGCCGGAATTGCCTGCTGGTTTGGCGCCGCGCCGGTGTAGAACACGTTCGGCGACATCTCTTCGCCTTCGTACTGTACCGGGTAGAAGAGCAGACCGTTCAGCTCTTCAAACACCGGCAGAACCGATTTACGCGATACGGAGGTCCAGCAGCCGAACACCGCCGCCACCTTATCCTGGGTCAGCAGCTGCCGTGCTTTTTCGGCGAACAGCGGCCAGTTTGACGCCGGGTCCACCACGACAGGTTCCAGTTTTTTACCCAGCACGCCGCCTTTGGCGTTGATGTCGTCGATAGCCATCAGGGCAACATCTTTCAGCGGGGTTTCAGAAATCGCCATCGTCCCGGAAAGCGAGTGCATAATGCCGACTTTAATGGTGTCGGCGGCATAAACCTGCAGGGAGAAGCCCATGCTGATAACAGAGGCGGAGAGAGCAAAAGCTTTTAATAATGTACGACGCTGCATGTGTGTCACTCCTGAATAGCGCAAAGACAAAAAATGAATTAACGACTAACCGGAAGTGATAAGGCAAAAACAATGCCAGGTTGCGAAATAGCCTGAAAGCGCGGCGGAATATGGGGGAAATAAAAGGGAGTGCGCCGCGTTGCCTTAAAATAGTGCAACGCTGCGCTATGAAGAGATTACCAGACCTGTGCGGCGATGCCGGTAACCAGGCGGACTTTGTCCCACTGCTGGGCTTCCGTCAGGGAATTCCCCTCTTCGGTGGAGGCAAAGCCGCACTGCGGGCTGAGGCAGATCTGCGCCAGCGGGACGTACTGCGCCGCTTCCCGCAGGCGAGCCTTCACGCCTTCCGGGTTTTCCAGCTCGCCGTTTTTAGTGGTGATCAGCCCCAGCACCACCTGCTGATGGCCGGGACGAATATAGCGCAGCGGCGCGAAGTCGCCGGAGCGGTCGTTATCATATTCGAGGAAAAACGCGTCGATGTTAACGCCGCCGAACAGCACTTCGGCTACCGGCTCGTAGCCGCCCTCGGAGATCCAGGTCGAGCGGAAGTTACCGCGACACACGTGCAGGCCAACGGTCAGATCCTCCGGCTTCCCTTCCAGTGCCTTATTCAGGACGCGGGCATAAATGCGCGCCAGTTCATCCGGATCTTCGCCGCGATCGCGAACCTGCTGACGCTGTTCATCAGAGCACAGGTAGGCCCAGACGGTGTCATCGAGCTGTAAATAGCGGCAGCCCGCATCGTAGAAGGCGCGAATGGCGTCGCGCCAGGTGGTCGCCAGGTCATCGAAATAGTCGGCGAGGTCCGGATATACCGTCGCGTCGATATCTTTGCGCCCGCCGCGGAAGTGAAGCACGCTCGGGCTGGGAATGGTCATTTTCGGCTGCGCGCTGCCGCTGACGCTCTTCAGATAGCGAAAATCTTCCAGCATCGGGTGATCGCCGAAGGCCAGTTTACCGGTGACGCGAACCCCGTGCGCTTTGGTCTGTACCCCGTTGAACTGGATACCTTTTTCTGAATCGTAGCGCTCAACGCCCTGTAAACCGTCAAAGAAATCAAAGTGCCACCACGCGCGGCGAAACTCACCGTCGGTCACCACGTGCAGCCCGCACTCGCACTGCTGCTGCACCAGATGGCGAATCGCCTCATTTTCTATCTGCCGCAGCTGCTGCGCGTCAATAGCGCCTGCGGCCAGCTGCTGGCGGGCCTGTTTGATGGCGTCCGGACGTAAAAAGCTGCCGACGATATCTGCGCGGAACGGGGCCTGATGACGTTGCATGGTGTCTCCTTAGCGGCGGGCAAGGTTAGTTGCCCACCGTGATAGTTCATTATTTGAATTTTTAGACTTCTGGATGGCTATACGTCCAGATACTGGCATGCTGAGGATTCATCGGCAAACGACAATATTTCATGGCACATGAAATAAATTCATTTTGCGAAGGGCAAGCCTTCATCTTCCCAGCCGGTCAGGCCGCCGAGCATCATTTTGACCGGACGCCCCAGTAGCGCCAGCTTCATGGCGGCGACGTCCGCCCCGTTGCAGTGCGGCCCGGCGCAGTAGACCACAAACAGCGTCTCCTGAGGCCATTGCGCCATTCTGGCTTCATCTATCTGGCGGTGCGGTAAATGCAGGGCGCCCGGGAGGTGCCGACGGGCAAAGGTTTCCTCACTGCCGACGACATGTAGAAGAACAAAATCTACGTCTCCTTCGCGCATCGCGCTGTAGACATCGGCGCAGTCGGTCTCGAGGCTTAGCTTATGACGAAACCAGGCGGCAGCGTCGGTAGAACTGGCGGGGGCAATCGCGGTTACAACACTCATGGCATCTTCTCCTTGTCTGTGATACCACTACTTTAATTAACCGCCTGCGCGACATCTGCCGAGAACCATGACTGATAACGCTGAAATCATGACAATTCCATCCGTGACGTTGTCACATCATCGGGTTGTTGCTCTGGCCTACGATGGCCTGTGTACCTTTGAATTTGGCGTCGCCGTCGAGATCTTTGGCCTGCCGCGCCCTGAGATGGGTGAGCGCTGGTATCGTTTTGCTGTGGCCGCCGTCGACGAAGGCGAGCTGCGGGCGACCGGCGGGATTCGGCTGATGACCGACGGCGGCATGGCGCTGTTAGGCGAAGCGGACACCATCGTGGTGCCGGGCTGGCGCGGTATCGACTCCCCCGTGCCGCCGCGGCTGTGCGAAGCGCTGGTCGCCGCCCATGCGCGAGGCTGCCGGATCATTTCTATCTGCTCCGGGGTTTTCGTTCTGGCCGCCGCCGGGTTGCTGAACGGCCGCCAGGCGACCACCCACTGGCGCTATACCGACCAGCTGCGGGCGCGGTTTCCGCAGATTGAAGTGGTCGATGACGTGCTGTACGTCGGCGCAGAAGGCGTAATGACCTCGGCAGGCAGCGCCGCGGGTATCGATTTATGTTTGCACCTGGTGCGCGAGGACTTTGGCCTCGACGCGGCGAATCTTGTCGCCCGACGCCTGGTGGTTTCCCCCCATCGCGACGGCGGGCAGGCGCAGCAGATTGTTCGCCCGGTGGCTAAAGCGCGGGAGAGTCTGCGGCTGGGGCAATTATTTGATTTTCTACATCAGAATCTCGCCGCTAGCCACACCGTGGCATCTCTGGCGGCAAGAGCCGGCATGGGCCCCAGGACGTTTTTGCGCCGTTTCGAAGACGCCACCGGCAAAACCCCTGCCCGCTGGCTGCTTGACGAGCGCCTGCAGCGCGCCACGCAGCATTTAACCCACAGCCGGCTGAGCGTTGAACAGATTGCCGAGCTTTGCGGTTTTTCTAACGCCAGCACCCTGCGCCACCACTTTCGCCAGCAGTTTGGTCTTAGCCCGTTGCAGTATCGAAAAAGGGAGCAAACTGACCGGACAGACTAGTGCCAACGCGTTGATGTAGACCAAAAGCTTTAAACCGCTTATTAATTCCACCATTAGGCTGAATGTCGCCGCAGATGTGGTGTTCCTTTACAGCGCTTAAATTAGCCTACGGAAAGGGTCGTTGTAATAGAAATAAACCGCCCGGGTGAACTGACCCCATAATATTGGGCGGTTTTTATGAATAGCCAGATGGTAATTATTTAATCGCATCCGGGTCTTCAGGATCTACCGGATCGTTTACGTCCGGACTTTCAGGTAAATCTTCGTCAGGTAAAGGGTCTGTACCCGGGAGCGGTTCAGTAATATCAGGACGTTCTACCATAATGCCTCCTTAAACAACTTATGTAAGAATTATTTACTTTTGTTCGGTTTCTGGCTGCCTTTATCATCTTTAGGCATTTTTTGAGGCTGTTTAGGCTGATCTTTCTCTGAATTTACAGTTGAAGATTTCATGGGCAACTCCATTAGGATATGCAGCGTTGTGCTACTCGTTAACTATAGAGCATAATTATTTTTAATTGCGGCCTTACTCAATAAATCATTGTTCAACACCGTAATTTTTAATATCAGCATTGATATCGTTAAAGATTATTTATAAAGTATTTTTTTTACCGCTTATGCTTGTTAATTATTAATTTACAGCTGTTTGGTGTGGTTTCGCCAACGCCACAACCTGCGCCAGCAGTATGCGCTTAGCCCATCGCAGTAGCTAAAAAGTGTGCAGCCTGACGGAAATTCGGCTTTTTCGCCTGTAAAATAGTCACTTCCGGCAATTTGTTAAGCATTTGTTTAGATTGCGCAGGTTAAGATATATTCAACAACCGTAAACCTGTTGAATGAGGACAACTTAGCGCATAGCAAAGCTTATGGAGGTTAATCATGCTGGGAAATATGCATGTATTTATGGCAGTTCTGGGAATCATTCTGTTCTTTGGATTTCTTGCCGCGTATCTAAGCCACAAATGGGATGACTGATGAACGACGATAATCCCCACCCGTAAACGCCCCCTGCTGCTGATGCACCTGGGGGCGTTCCTTTTTTGGCTTGCGTCGTTATTTCTCTACGAAACTCATATCCGTCCTTTTCCTGTAGACCCTGACTCAAGACGATCTTTCCATCAGCGTTGGGTACTAACTTAATTGTTATCATTACGGTATATATGAATCCTATCTTATTACTGGCCCATCCCACTCAAGTTTATGCCGCATTTCTTCCGGAACAAGAGAGAAGAGCATTGAAAGTCGTTGCAACTGCTCGTTATAAAGTACGCTCTTTTTCACATCACACATTTCATAGTAGTTCTTCGCCCCCCAATTTAAAAAATCAATGTCCATATCATTAAAATACTCATTCTTAAGTAAAAAAGAAAATTTATGAATAAGCTGAGCCTCATAATATATTGATTTATCTAAACATTTTAATAACCCACTCTTGGTTGCAACACGATTTATTTGTTGTATAGAACTCTGGTAAATCTCAAGGTATACGCCTTTTTTTTCCATACTTCCTATGCCTTCATACTTGAATTACACTCTAATTGCTTCACCCCTGAGAGCCTAAACAATCTTTAGCATTAAACACTTAAAACGTCTAACAGCAAGGGCCATTCCATTCAAGCAACCCTTTCATTTCTTCGGGAACCATAGCAAATAACAAAGAAATCCTTTTCACCTGAGAAGGATAAAGAATACTCTTATTTTTGTCACAGTTTTCATAATACCATCTAGCCCGGGAATTTAAAAAACTTGGTAGTAGGTTAAAATATCTTTACTAAGTCCAATCCTGATAGCCGTTTTCATGAATCCAGAAAATTCCAGCCGGACAATTTTCACTTAAAAACCAAAACCCCTCAAATGCATCACAATTCATATCATCCTCAGTTTTAGGAAATGCCCTTTCAAAAACCTCGATCTGCTTGTCGATGCTTCCAGGGAGAAACTTCCCGTGGCGAGCAAGTTTGATCTCACCATCTTCCAATAAACGCCAAATGAACCAGATATAAAGCGATTTTTCTTCTTGATAGGTTAGCTTACAGGCACCATCAACACTATCTGGGTCGATATTTTTCCATAACATAGTCGTAGAAGCCCCTCGCAGTAACTCTTTCCGATCCTGGTATTGTTCTTCGGTTAAATATGTCACTGTACCTCTCCCCTATCTAAATCCCACTTCAAATCTATTCAATGATGTCTTAGAGACAGATTTAATATCAGCATTCTCAATGATTTCAATTGTCCATCTTGCTCCAGTTATCTCTGAGGAAGTTGAAAAATTCCAGAATGTTGATTGTCTGATTATCGTTTATCTTTGCATACATCAGCCTCCCTTCAGAAAGAACGCTCTCTTTAAATGGTATTCCACCAGTTAAAGATGTAGCAAAACTAATAATTTCATCCTCAGTCAATTTTTCTGAAGCAAAAACTTTAGTCCTACCCCTTGTGTCACTCCCTCCGGGGCCAAAACTTGCTGTAAAGATTTCCCAAAAACATTTAATTCAGCGTTTGGGTTTTGTTTATTAAAAACACCTACTAATTTGGCGGTGTTATCTCTTTGCAGGCTTTTGACATAATCTGCCGTTTTCGTAGAAAGATTAGCCCCGGAGGCTGTTTCTCCTTTGATAAAGCTGGCAACAGGCTGGGTATTGAACCTTTTTGGTTGATTAAACTCATCGAAAACGTTCACCAGCTGTCGACCCAGCGTCTTCATGCTGTCTTCGGTTTTACCCAGAATAAATGTGCTGCCAGCCGTTATAGCGCCTGTACCAATGATGGCCTCTGGTGCCACAATGTCTGCCGCATAAATACCCGCCTGATTCAGACAAAGCGCGGGGTTGGTTTTACACCCGGCAATCGCCAGTCGTGCGACCAGAACCAATTCTGGCGCAGCTCCCACCAGAGTCACACCTCCCACAGCGAGTAACAGACCACCATCACCTATGGTTGCCACTATCGAGGCTTCTTCCCGCCTGGCCTGAACACGCTTCGCCGCCGCCGTATCTCCTTTGCTTGCTGCCAGAATATCCCGCTGATTATCCAGGGCATACTGATCTTACCCACGTAATGTGGACACAGCCCTAAGCGAGATTCTGGTTTTCAAACTGTTCCGGGCTGAGACCGCCGCATCTCACGCGTTAGCTGCTTCTCCTCCTCCCCGTAAGGGAAAAACCTAGTTCTAATCAAAAAACATGGTCAGAAAAACTTTGAAATATTTCCTGTTCCCTGACCAGTTTTAAACTCACCTATTATTCAAGATGTTAATTAACTTTGCTATGGCATCGTGTTTTTCTTCATCTGGATCTAGCAACAAGTTAAAAACTTGGTCATCCAACTCCAAGTCATAGATATCCATCCCCACCCATCCCTGCGACCAAAAATCAATCGCTCCAACTTTATTTTTCCCTTTAAATTCAACACGTTCCAGTTTTCCAAAATCTCCTTCGGGGAAGGTAGAATATGTAAACTCATATCCTTCCAAATGTGGCTCTATATTTTCTTTAAAATATTCCACTCTCATCATAAAATGATTACCTATTTTTTGTCCAAAATCACAATATTCTTAACATCGGGTGACTGAGTGCCCCCTTGCTTGTTCAGCAATAATTGCTGTGAAGCATTTGCATCTGGCCCAATTAGTTTGAACCAACCATCTTTTCCACCTTTTAATAAGCTGCTCGTAGGAACGTCAAACTCAACATAAATCGATCCAGGAGATGCAGCCCCCTTATAATCTAAAACGCCATTGGTAGACACAAAAGTTTGCCCTCCCCCCCCTTGAACAACTTTTCCTGTAAGTTGCATTTTATTAAACTCAGCAGGCGACATCCATCTCCCCACACGAGAGAATGTTGCTTCTTTAACATTTTTTGTAGCATCATTTAATGAAGATATGGTTTTAGCCGATAAGCTAAAACCAGCAATTTCTTTATTAACAATTTCAGTAACAGGCTGAACATTGAATGCCATGTTTTTTATAGCATCCTCAGCTGTATTTGTAGCTTGTTGAGCTAGTTTTTTCGTACTGTCAATGGTTTTTCCCACAACCAGTGTGGTACCGGCGACGATTGGTCCTGTTCCTATTATTGCTTCGGGCGCGATAATGTCGACAGCATAGATACCCGCCTGATTTACGCATATTGCTGGGTTAGTTTTACATCCTGCAATAATCAGACGAGCGGCTAAAACTATTTCGGGCGCAGCCCCCAGGATTGTTAATCCTCCGGCGGTGACAGCCAAGCCACCGCCAGCAGTAACAGCAACCATAGTGGCAGCCTCCAGCCGGGCCTGAACACACTTCACCGCCGCCGTATCTCCTTTACTGGCTGCCAGAATATCCCGCTGATTATCCAGGGCATACTGCTGCAACATATGTTCCGTCATGTTGTAGCGAAATACGTTCTGAGCACTATCCGCACCGCTGTATACACCTTCTGGTGTGTGCGTAATCAGCGCACCAGTCAACGCGCCAATCACGCGTGCCGTCTGCTCTTTTGCCTCGTTACCCTTTAAGGCTTCCTGCAACCGCAGTAACTGACGTTCCCGTTCATTCAGATTAGCCGGCTCAAACAAAGAACTTTGCATGATAACCCCGGCCAGCTCCGCCGCTAACGCTCCGGCAGCGGCCCCTTTCCCGTCACCACGACCAATTTCAGCGCTGATACCCGCGACCACCGCATGGCTCAGCGATTTACCCGGCACGCCCAGTATCTCGCCGTTATCGCCAATCAGCCCGGCCCCTTCGGCATTAATCTGGTTGCCAATATTCGCCAGCAGGGCATTAGTCAGGTTATCCTTAAAACTGCCGCCATTGATGGCTGTGTTCAGGCTTGAGCTGATAACCGACTGGCCGGCCACGCGCTGGACGATTTTTCCCCATCCCTCGTTTTTGACCAGCGCCGGTAACTGGGCCTTGTCGGGCGGAACATCAATATTCATGACCTTATCAAAGCCCGCCAGCGCGCCCCCGATAACCATAGAGGTGGCCAGCGATTTGACCGAACTGCTGCTTCCCAGCGCCGACAGCGTTTTTGACAGATTTCCCTGATTTTCCACCAGTGCCACGGCGGCCTGTGCAGCCAGCGAAGACATCCCGGCTGTAACCGCGCCGGTCGTTACTGCGCCACCACCCACGGTGGAAGTTACTGAAGATGCAACTGTCGCCGCCAGTGAACTGCCTGCGGTGGCCGCAGCTGCTGCGATAGCGATTACTGCCGCCACTGCCGGATTCAGGCTCTGACTTTTATAATTCCAGCTGTCGTAAGCATCTTTAACCGTATTCCACTGAACATCGCTGCGTGAATTCAGTCCCTTCAGCCACTCTGTACCGGGTAACGCCGCCAGAGCAGTAATCGCGCCCAGCAAAGCCTGACCATTTTTCGCTTTGATATCGGCACTGATACCGCTGGCCGCGTTGACCGTCAATTTTCCGCCAGCATGAACAGACGGAAGCACCCATTTTCCTTCGCTGTAGCCTTTATTTGCCTGTTTGATATAGAAGCCTTTCGAGGTGCTGACAGTCTGCTCGAAAGTGGTGTTTTTCACGGCCAGGAAATTAACTTTGCCGTTGGTACTGGTCAGCGTGGCGTTCTTTTTTGCCTCGATTTTACTGGCTTCATAGGTACTGTCATCGCGACTCAGCAGGCTGAGATTGCCTCCCGCAATAAACTCCGTCACCCGGTTGGTGGTGGTGTGTTTCGTTTGTTTGACGGTGGTTTTCTTACCCCACCACTTTCTCTTCGTGGTTTGACGTTCGTAATGACTGGACTCTTCCATCGCCTGGGCATAGAGCCAGCCACCTTTTGCTGCAACATCCATCGCCCCTTTTGCCAGTAAACGCGATGCCTGAAAAAGAATGCTGCCACCCGAGATAACCGTCAGTGCTCCACCTGAATTCAGCGTGACGCCTGTCTGGCTAACGCTTTCCGTCCAGCTGTTCCTGGACTCACGGTATACCGTCCCCCGGGCGGACTGAAACTGCATATTCCCGCCGGATGTCAGCGTTATGTTACCGTCAGAGGTCAGCGTACTGCCGTCAGCCTGGATACCCCCGTTTGCCGCCAGAGTCAGGCTTTTCGCACCGTGCAGGCGGGTCAGTACGTTGAGTTCATCCCTGTTATTGTCATTACTACTGTCCGTTACGCCATATCCGTATGCGCCCAGCCAGAGAAGTTTCCCTGCCTGCAGCGTCGCGGTTTTCCTGGCGACAATATGAGCGCCCTGCACGCCGATATCTGCCGCTGAGCTGATGAGCAGATTACTTCCTGCTTTCAGGTTGCTGCGTAATTCAGGTATCCGGCTGTCCGGAAAAAACTCACTGTAGAGGTCACTCAGGCTCCGCATGTTCAGGTCAGTATTGGCAGCCGATGAGAGGCTGATATTCCCGCCGGCTTCGAGCCCTGCACCATACAGAGACAGACGCCGGCCGCTCAGGGTGATATCACCCGAAGCACGCAGCGGCTCTCCCGGTAACATCCGGTTAAACAGCTCCTGCTTGCGGGCGTAGGTCAGGACTGCACCAGGTCGCCCGTGCCACAGCATGGCGTCATTTTTATCAAACGTGATATCCCCATTGGCAACCAGAGAAATATTCTGGCTCAGGGCAGGAAAACGCGTGTTCCTGAGCAGAATATTACCACCTGCGGTGAGTGATAAATCACGTGAAGCCTCCAGGCTTCCCAGCCAGCGTAGCCCGTCAGAATGGAAAAAGTTGGGCCACTCGCTGGTATGAGAGGTGACATCACCGCCGCGACTGACCAGGGTAATGTTCTGTCCTTTGAGCTCACTCTGCCAGGACTCAACACTTACGCCCGCCAGAACCGAGATATCCTTTCCGGCCGTCATCAGCGCCAGCGCCATTTTTGTGCCACGGTCTGACTGTAAGGTAATATCCCCTGAGGCCTTCATCACATCGGTGGTAACAATGCTTCCGGCGCGCAGCAGGATATTTTTTGCCGTCATCGTGTCAGGCCGGGCTATCACTCCCGAATACTGAACGTTCGTGACGTAGGGCTCTTTACTCTCAATACGTTCAGAAAAATCAGCAACCAGATTTCCTCCGGCACTGATGCGTGAAACCAGCAACCGGCCTGGTATCCAGTCTGTTGTCTCTCCGGTATGGCGAAATTTAACAACTTCCTTGGTGTGAATTAAATCGCCGGGGAAAGTCCCGCCGCCCTGTGGCTCCGGGGACAGACTGCCAATATATGGATTATATACATAGGTCAGATACTTACCCAGCACACCTTCGAAACGACTTTCACTGACAAGACTGCGACCGGTAAGCACCGCATCCCGGCCTGCGGAGATGTCCCCCAGACGGTTAATGAGGTCGCCGGCATTGAGATAAAGATTATTTCCTGCACTGATAACCGGGCGGGCTCCTTCTGTCTGCGCCGTATAATGTTGTTTTTCAGTCTGGAGGACAGCCAGGTTTTTGAAATCGACACTACCAAACCACTTATCCGGCTCGCCAGCGTCCATATCTCCCACGACATGGGCTATACCCTGCCCTCTGCCGCTGTTGAAAGGATGCCAGCCCAGTCGGGAGTCTGAAACCTGTGCTGTCGTGGGTCGCTCGGTCCGGACGACGGTGTCAGCTTTACTTATCGTATTTTCCAGACGGTCAGTCCTGATAACCAGGTCACCCGTGTTCGTTTTTATCGTCGCCGACCGGTTCTCCACCAGACTGGCTTTATTACCCTGAGCATCCTTCTGTATCCACAGATTTTTGTGGCTGTGTAATGACGCACCGTTTCCCGTGTTGCGCACCGTTGACGCAAATACCCGCATATCCCCGTGGGCAGTGGTGCTGCTCCGGTTATCCACTGTGGTCGCCGCCAGCGTCATATCACGTTCAGCGCGCACGCTGAACCCGGCTGGCGTGACGATATCCCGCCCGCTGACGTTCAGGTCAGTCTGCGCCTTAACGTTACTGAGGGTGATTTTTCCGGCCGTCGTCAGGGAAATGTCCCGCTGAGTGGATGTCACATTGCTCAGGTTGACGCCGACCCCGGCTTCGGTGGCGACCAGGCGGATTTTACCGGCATACATGCCGCCAAGCGCCTTTGTATCGACAGCAAGCTGAGGCTTTGCACCCTCACCGGCAACGGGTTTTACCGTGCCGTCCTTAAAGCTGACCCGGTTCGCTCCCTGAGTCAAGGTGAGGGTTTTCGCGTTAATTTTGCCGTTCAGTTCAGTGGCCCGGCTGATGACATCAACATATTCAGCGCCGGCCCCATCCAGGCCGTTACCGCCGATAATCACCGCACCTTTTTTGACTTCAAGGGCATCGAGCGCCCCTTGTTTATCAAACTGCGGTTTGCCCGTCGTCAGAGTGACTGACGGGGTATTGATGAAACCACATCCGTCACAGGTGATGCCATTCGGGTTGGCAATCATCACGCCGGCTTTATTGCCGAAGACTTCCAGCCTGCCTTTCAGTTCAGAACGGTTGCCGCTGGTCACCTCGTTAATAATCAGTTCGGCCGGTTTACCTTTGAGTCTGGCATTGCCGTTGTCGATGGTGACGCCGAGCTGTGTTTTCCCGCCCTGCGTGGCGTTATTCAGCACCGCGCCCGGCATTCCCACGTTAAAATCCTGGTAGGTGTTGTGCGATATACCGGCCGCGTTGGGCGTGGCGATATTCACCACCGGGACATTACCGGGTTTCATCGCGACCTGAGTGTTGCCATTCGCGGCAGTGATACCCGTGGCAATGGCGGGATGCAGAGGCTGAACGGCGATGAGGTATATCAGCAGCCAGCTGGCCCCACGGGCCAACGGATGTGCGAGTTTATCCATGTCAGAACATCCTGTATTAAGGAGCCGTCATAGCCCCTGCTGTGTGCCGGCAGTTAAAGTGAAACGGTGGCCTGCCAGTAAACCACGTGTTTATCCGGAGAGAGTCTGTCAGGGTACGACAGCGGCACCCCCAGCGTCAGGGACTGGCTGAACCAGCGGCCAGCCAGCTCCAGTCCGACGGAAGCCCCTGTCAGCGTTCCGCCGTCGGTTATCCCTTCCTGGCGCATGACATGCCCGGTATCCAGTGCACCCGTTGCTGAGAATGCCCCCACGCCCGGCACCGTCATCCATTGCCATGTCAGTTCATTGCGCCAGTAGCTGCCGCGGTTACCGCTGAGATACTGCTCTTTAAACCCCCTGACCGAATACTGCCCTCCGACGGACAGTTGCTCACTGGCATAAAGTCTGTCAGGCGTGGTCTGCCCCCAGGCTGAGGTCAGCCAGTACACAGAGGATGTCATGGGGTAAAACCAGCTTGCGCTAACGTTGAAGCGCCGGAATTCGCTGCGGGGCAGGCCGGGATGCGCCGGGTCATCCCGTGTCGCGCCGGCGAACGGGACGCCGTGAGAAAGGGACGGACCCAGCGTGAGATAGCCTCCACCGATACTCCGGCTGTAGCTCAGTCCGGCAGTCACGCTGCTGAGCGTCGGGCTGCTGACGTCAAGACGTACGCCGCCCAGCCGGTTTTCGGTTTTCCGGCGGGATAAGGCGACATCCAGCGCCAGACGTTGATTACCGTCACGCAGTAGCGTCCGGCTGGCGGCCAGCCGCTGTGACTGCACGGTGCCTTCATAGCGCCAGCGCTGCGGGGCTCCACTAACAGAAAGCGTCTGATAAAAATCGGACCACGCATATTGCGCGCTGAACAACCAGTACCCGTAAGGAACCGAAACGCCGGCCTGAATATTACGGCTGCGTCTGTCATGGTGAAACTCACTGTCCCTGCCTGCGGCCAGCGTCCACTGGTCCGCCAGGCTCAGCGGATTGTCTGCTGTCAGACGGGCATTCAGCTGTCCGCTGCCGGTACTTTTCTGCCCGCTGTTATCTGCGCCCACATCAAGACTGACGGGAAAACGCTGGCTGACCGGTACCAGCGTTACCCGGGAAAAACCTTCCCGGCTCCCCGGCAGAATATCTACGGTCAGTGGACGTGAGTTCAGGCGGTTAAGCTGCTCCAGACCCTGTTCAGCGTCACGGAGATTGAGTACCCGGCCCTCCGCCCGGGGAAAAGCCATCCTGATGGCATTTTCCTCATGCCCCTCCAGCGTGACGGCTTCCACCTTCCCTTCTGTGACGGCAATGACCAGCGTTCCTCCGGAAATATCCTGTTCCGGTAGCCAGGCGCGTGAAGTGATGAATCCCCGGGAAAGGTAGTCCTGGGTGACATCCCGCACCCGCTCCCGGATATCCGGGAGCGTCATACAGCCCTGTTCCGGGATGGTCGTCAGTTTTCGCACGGCAGAGCGCGGGAGCACTGTGACGTTCTCCAGCCGGATATACCGGAGCTGAAAACACTGACCGTCTGGTTCTGAAGGGGGTGCTTCCGGGAGAGAGGGCGCGGATGTGGAATGGCGGAGCATATCGCGCTGCTGTTGCGTCTGTTCCAGCAATGCCTTTTGTTGTTGCTCAATGGCATTCTGGTCCGCAGGACTCAGGGGCGCTGCCGGGAGGGCTGTTGCAGTGAGGCTGCCCAGCAGAATCCCATACCTGGGAAATGACACACACGACATCAAAAACTCCGTTTTCTGAAATGTTGTGAAATCAAATGTAATGATTTGTAATCTGATGTCCATTTGATTTTCACATTTATTCGATATTTGCGCCGAAAATTCAGCCTCCATGATGTGAAATTAACCTTCACCTTAAATACAAAATATTGCTCGATAGATCTTATGCATGCGACAAGCAGCGGATTTTTCACGCCGCCAGGGTACATGGTTGGGTTATCTTTATTTGTTGATAGCGGGTTTGAATGAAAAAACGAGGTGACAAAAAGCAGCCGTATTGCATTCGCAGCAAAAACGACACGCTGATTCAAAGGAATGACATAATTTCTACTGCAGGGTGCTGCCTGTCAGGATGAGAAGATTTCCCTCTGCATATGTTGCTGATATGATGGTTTAATGTAAAACGGAGGCGATATATGGGTGCGGATCAGGTAGTTACGTTATTTAAGTATAAGCAATGGATAGACGCAGAAACGTTACAAGCAATAAAACGTGTTGATACCTCGGTTTATGCCCATAAACACCATCTTATGCTCAGGCTCATGAATCATATTTATGTGGTGGATATGATTTTCAGGGCTAATATTAGCGGGCAAAAACACGGTTACACAGCGCTTAATACGCCAGAGACACCGTCTGCTGATGAACTTTTGTCAAAGATGACCGAATGTACAGACTGGAATATTCAATATGTGAGCACCATGAGCGCCGTTGATTTTTCGCATAGTATAGAATTCCGCTTTGTCGATGGCGGGAAGGGTGAAATGAAAGCACTGGATATGCTCAATCATGTACTTTTTCATGGTACGTATCATCGCGGCGCTGTCGGTTGGTTGCTTTCTGAATGTGGCGTGACCCCGCCTAAGGATGTATTAACCGTGTTTCTCAGAGATCATAATCACTAGCAGCAGGCAGTAAGGACCATCTGGATTTCATATCCAAATGGTCCTTTCGGAGCCAACGATCGTGTCCGCATCGGCTAATGCCGATCGCAGGCTGGTTCTTGATAAGCTATGTTATGTTTTAAAAACACGGACAAGGAACGGCACATGCACATCAATACCAAAATGAGGATTGCGGCCCTTTTATACCTTCTGGCCGCGTACGCCGTTGCCCTGCCGGCGCTTGCGCTGTTTACAGATCTGGTGATAAACGGTGGCATTATTGATATGTGGAAAAGCGCGTATTCATTTGTCGACCTGCTTGTCCGGCGTAAAACGCTTTATCTGCAGTTTGCCGGGCTGGGCGCTATTCTGGGCTTTATCTACTGGCTGTTTTTCTTTAGAAAATACCGCCATTACGATCCACTGGATAAATATTTTAAGTAACTAGCGACGCTGCGTATGAGTATTTCCCTGCCGATAACCGCTCCGTGAGATATTAAAGCAGAGCCAGCAGCAGCGCCGCTGCCGCATTCGCTAGACATCTGCCAGCAACGGCGATGCTTTCCTGCCCTTTGCCAGCGGGCTATTTTCCCTGGAGCTCCCTGCGGATAATCTCCGCCCCGGCGCTTAACGCCTGCAGTTTACCTGCAGCAACCCGGCGAGATAACGGCGCCATGCCGCAGTTGGTTGACGGATAGAGTTTATCAGCTTCCACAAACTGGAGCGCTTTGCGTAAAGTCGCGGCCACCTCTTCCGGCGTTTCAATGGTATTGGTTGCCACATCTATGGCTCCAACCATGACTTTTTTACCGCGAATCAGCTCGAGCAGATCCATAGGCACCCGCGAGTTATGGCACTCCAGTGAGATAATATCGATGTTGGATGTTTGCAGCTTAGGGAACGCTTCTTCATATTGGCGCCACTCGGTTCCCAACGTTTTTTTCCAGTCGGTATTGGCCTTGATGCCGTATCCATAGCAGATATGGACCGCGGTTTCGCATTTAAGCCCTTCGATCGCTCTTTCTAACGCCGCGATGCCCCAATCATTGACCTCATCAAAAAACACATTAAAGGCTGGCTCATCAAACTGAATAATGTCGACGCCGGCGGCCTCCAGCTCTTTGGCTTCCTGGTTAAGTATCTTCGCAAATTCCCAGGCCAGTTTTTCGCGGCTTTTATAATGAGCGTCATAAAGCGTATCAATCATGGTCATGGGACCCGGCAGCGCCCATTTAATCGGTTGTTTGGTCAGCTGACGCAAAAAACGCGCATCTTCAACGAATACCGGTTTTTGTCGCTCAACGGCCCCTACCACGGTTGGTACGCTCGCGTCGTAGCGATTGCGGATTTTAACGACTTCGCGTTTTTCAAAATCAACGCCGCTGAGATGCTCGATAAACGTGGTGACAAAATGCTGACGCGTTTGCTCGCCATCGCTGACGATATCGATACCGGCGCGCAGTTGGTCGAATAAGGACAAACTCAGCGCATCTTTTTTGCCGTCGATTAATTCCTGATCGTGTAATTTCCAGGCAGACCACAGTTTCTCCGGCTCAGCAAGCCAGGAGGGTTTCGGTAAGCTGCCAGCCGTTGAAGTTGGTAATAATTTTTTCATTATCGATAACCTTATCTATGCGATGTCTTAAAGAGCGTAATGAGCAGACCATTGCTGCAGAATATTTTTATACGGTTTAATAAAATGCTCTTCGGTATACTTCCCCTGCTCTACCGCCAGCTGGCTGCGCTCTTCACGGTCGTAAACAATTTTTGTTAACGAATGGTCCTGATGATGCAGATCGGGCTGGTAGCAGAGTCCTGCAGCAGAGTTCGCATTGTAAATCTCCGGGCGGTATATCTTCTGGAACGTCTCCATCGTGCTGATGGTGCTAATCAGCTCAAGACTCGTATAATCGCTCAGCAAATCCCCCGAAAAATAAAATGCCAGAGGCGCGACGCTGTTTTTCGGCATAAAATAACGAACCTGCAGGCCCATTTTGCCAAAATATTGCTCAGTCAACGATGAGGCGGTAGGCCGGTATTCGAGGCCCAACACCGGGTGTTGATTTCCGGTCTGGTGATAGGTGTCTTTGCTGGAGACGCTAAGGCAGATGACCGGTGTTTTTTTGAAATTGGCCTTGTACTGCGCTGAATTGACGAAATCTTTAAATATATTGCCGTGTAAATCGCCAAACCCCTCGGGAATGCTAAAACCTGCTCGCCCTTTATTATGTTCTAACAACACTACGCTAAAGTCGTAATCGCGAACGTACGAGGAGAAATTATTGCCGACAATACCGTCAATGCGTTTATCCGTCTTTTTGTCAATAATGCCGGTTTGCAATATTTCAATCACCGGAAAAGTATCGCCGGTGGCGTTGATCTTCATTTCGGCTGAAATAATTTCCAGCTCAACCGCGTAGCGATCGCCTTTGGGATTATCCCAATGCGCCAGGTTGTTGAAACGGTTGTTTATCATGGCTAACGTGTTGCGCAGATTCTCCCGGCGATTTTCCCCTCTGGCTAAATTAGCAAAGTTGGTTGTAATACGCGTATTTTCAGAGGGGTTATAGTTTTCATCAAACAAAGTGCGTTTAATAGTATAGGTAAATTGTTGATTCATCGCAGATGTGCATCCTAAGTTCTGAGAGAAAAACCGCAGTCCTTTCTGATGGTTGCAGGCTGGCGCACGCTTCCATAAGCGGTCTTCATCTTCATATTATCTATATCGAATACAGCATGTTATGCCAGAGTCATTAGATGAGTAAAAGCGAGTTAATTTCATTACAACATGAGCCATATTCATGGTCGGGCGTCAGACCATGCCGCAGCTTGATGGACAGAGATAGCCGCTCTTGCAAACGCGTTTGTCCTCCCGGCCAAACATCCTAAAATTTTCCGCTTCGCCCGCTACGCGTTGATGCTGAAGCAAGAAACATCAGAGGTCGGCCGGGCTTAACACAACTTCAAGTCTGCCGTCTTTCTTGTCAACAACCGCTCTCTTCATGCTCTCTTGCGCGCTGTCGGGCGCGATCGTTGGAGGGAAGAGGGAGCGGCGCGTTTTCATGCTTTATTTTGGTGATGTCTAAAACCTGACTATCGCTACTGATATTTTTTCTGGCATATTTATGTTCTATGGTTATTTCGGACTGTCAACGTCGAATATAGCCATCAACAACCCGCTCTAATTGATTGATTTGAGGGATACAATGAATAATGTCATTCTCAGCATAATTGCTAAAATTTCTGCCATGGATGCCGAAAGTAAGCAGCTTGCTGCCCAGGTCGAGGCGCAGTCTTTGCTCATTAGCGCTCTGATGCTTGCTATTGGCAAGGAAGGCGGCGTCGCGGAATTAGTTAGCAGCGTAACGAAAGCGATAAATTCGGTACTGGAATCATCTGAAGACGTTCTGAAGACGGACGCAGAACTGCTTCTGACCAAGTTTCAGGAACAAATAGCGCTCACGCAGTTGATAAACACCCACGAAGATGAAATCAGTCATGACGGGCTCGATGATTAACAAAGGTCAGTTTGTTATAGATTGAGAATAGGCATAGCTTGCAGTTAGGCATGAGCTTACCGGCCATCATCAACGCTTGGCCGGTTCAGCAAATACCGTTCAGCTTCAGAAAACAGGGATGATCCAGGTTGAATACTCCATTTCTACTCGCCTGCGCTGCTGCTGGAGGCAAACCGCTCAGTATATTAAGGCATATCAGACTTCACTTTTTTTCACAGGCCAGCGTATGTCACCGACGCCGTTGACTTTCGGCGTGGCAAATAAAAAGCCCTGGAAACGTTTGATACCCGCAGATTCGAGCCAGCACCACTCCTCTATCCGCTCTATGCCTTCAGCAACCACGGCAATCTCAAGTTCACGGCAGCAGTTGATGATCGATCTTACCACCGCCTGTTTAGGGCCGCTCTGATGGATGTCGGTAATAATCTCGCGATCGATTTTAACTTTATCAGGCTGAATTTTTGTCAACAACGAGAGTCCAGCATAACCGGCGCCAAAATCATCAATTGCCAGCCCCATACCAGAGACGCGCAGTTTTTTTATCGCGCTGCTGAACTGGCTAAAACCGGAGATCATTTCATCTTCCGTCACCTCCACGATCACCTGTTCGGGTACCAGCCCCTGTTTTTTTATTTCCTGCAACAGGTATTCAATGGCGTCAGGAATAACAACCAGCGACATCGGAAGGATATTAATGGATATTTTATGGTCGCCAATATTGATTTCTTTCGCAAGGGCAAAGGCAACTGATTTCGCTTTGAGATCAACTTCATAACGTTGCTCTTGCGGAATCGAGGCAAAGAAATTAGCAGGACTGCCGCCCTCTTTATCACGAATAAGCGCTTCAAGCGAAGTGATATTCCCGGCCAACGGTTCGATAATGGGCTGGAAAGCAAACTGACAGCATTGACCGGCAAAAAACGATTCTTGCGGCACATGAAATGTATGTTTACGCGAATGAAGCGACCATTGGTCAGGCCGTAAAAAGGGTGACGGCGCGGCAACGCTTTTTTGACTGATAAAAGTATGGATAAATTTATAGACGCGCTCTTCGGTGGAAAGATAACCTTTCAGCTGGCTAAGCTGACGCACCTTTCTCAGGACGTCAGCGGTTTGCAGTTTATTCAGGTCAAAAAACATCATCCCTACGTTTTCAAAGCGCCGGCGCGGCGCGTAATCACGCATCAGCTCGACAACCTGAGAGTGGCGTTCGTCTTGCTTGATCTTGCTGAATAGCTGCTCAAGCACGCACTCATCGCCCTCAAGTATCTGAAGGTAAACATTATCTTTTAAAAGAAGTATGCCCGTAATCCCGCGTGCTGCGTTCTCAGCATTCGCTTTTTCAACCAGCAGTATGAGATCGGTTTCTTGTGTTAAATGCATCTGACTTCTGTAAATCAGAGTGGTCAGCATAATCCCATCCAGATGTTTGCCAGGAGAATGAGACTGTGTAACACAGTTTACCCTTTTAACCCAGGCTATCTGTCATCATTAACTGGGCCGGCTATAGCCGACTCAGGTTTGGTATATGCATTTTTTTAAGCGGTATTTGCTAGCCAACAAATCCCTGTTCCCGCATACGCGCTATCGTCTCTTCGCTGGCGCAAACCATGCCCGTGGCCAGCAATTCAAAACCGAAGCGGCGATAGAAATCTATTTTATCCACCACCGAGTAGATAAAGGTTTTGCCGTACGGCCGCAGCTCATCGCTGACCGCCCGCATCAGTTGCTGGCCGTATCCCTTACCCTGGCAGCGCGGGTGCACCGCGACATCCGCCAGATAGCTGCACCAGGTCAGGTCGCTAATTGCCCGGGCAACGGCAATGAGCTGACCGTTTTCATAGCCGAACCAGCAAAAGGTACTATGACGAAACGCGCGTTCAACCAGCGCAACGTCCCGCTGATTAAGCCCTGCGGCGGCGATGGTCTCCGCCACCGTCTGCCAGTCAACCGAGTCAACGTGCTCTTTTCCTTTTAATATCATCATGACCTTGCCTTTACTCGCCGCTATTGGCTTTCAGCATAGCCGAATGGTGCTAAAAGAAGAGCATTCTGTCGCTTCATGCGCTACAGCATTTTATGCTGGGACAGAAACTATAGCCCCGGGAAACTTTTTGACACGCGGGCGACAAAACAGCGTATTTATGCTTTGCCCAGCCGATTTAACGCGCAACCAGCAGAATTAAATAAAATAACGTCATTTCCCGTTGGCAAAAAAAGGCCAAAAAAAACCGCCATGTGACTGGCGGTGAATAAATGCTTGCATGGATAGATTGTGTTTTGCATTTTTACGTTCAGGGGATAAATCCCCTGAGTACGTTTGTTGAATAAGCTATCACACGCAACATCAATGAAAGCTAAACGGCCCGTTGCTTACAGCTTTTCCACCAGCGCTTTGAGCTGCGCAATGAGCTCGCCTTTCTCCCTCTCCTCATCTCCCGCATAGGGCCAGGTGGAATGACGGATAATCAGGCGCGTCGGCAGCAGCTCGCGAATTTTTATCTGCGGAGCGGCCATGAGCTGGATGAGCAGCTCTACCGCCCGCTTCCCGAGAACATTAAAATCCTGGGCGACGGTGGTCAGCGGCGGCTGGAAATAGAGGCTATCCGCCGTGTCGTCATAGCCGGTGACCGAGATAGCCTGGCTGCCGGTGCGGTTAAGCTGCGCCAGCGCGCTCAGTACACCAAGCGCCATCTGATCGTTAGCCACCACGATGGCGCTGATGCGCGGATGGTGATGCAGCAGCTCAAAAGTTTTGTGCCAGCCACTGGCGGCACTCCAGTCGCCAAATACCGTCACCGCATTACTGACCCCCAGCCGGTGCAGCGCCTCGCGCCAGCTGCTCAGGCGCATGCGCGCGGAGATCGAGCTTTCCGGCCCGGCGAGCAGGCCGAACTCGCGGTGCCCGGCGTCCCAGAGATGACGCACGCAGGCGCCGCAGCCGTCGCGGTGATCGAAACGCACGCTGCAAACGTCGGCCTCCGGCGAGACGTCAAGAAACAGACAGGCAATATCGGGATTCTCCGCCACCAGCCGCTCCGCGAGACTGCTTTCCAGCGGCAGGCTGATAATCGCGCCGCGAATATGCTGGGCGCGAAACTCATTGAGCCTGGCCTGCAGCGACGGATAATCGATCTGCACCGGCATCGCAATGGAAACTTCAAGCTGATGCAAACCCGCATAGCTTTTCACCGCCGCGGCGATTTGCGAAGGCGCGTGCAGCGTTAGCGAGGCGGTAATCAGCCCAATCGACGGCGCGGATTTACCCGCCAGCAGCTGCGCAGAACGGTTCGGCACATAGCGCAGCGCCTGCATCGCGCGGATCACTTTATCGCGGGTTTTTTCAGACACCACGTCCGGATTATTCAGCACCCGGGAGACCGTCTGCTGGGATACCCCGGCCTCGCGGGCCACATCTTCTAGCGTTGCCGATCGACGCTGCATAGCGCGCTCCTTCCCTATTTTGAACCCTCAATGTCGCCCGCTAACATTTTATGTTTAAAGGACGACAAAAATCAGCCTTTTTCCCAGCTTTTCGTGATCGCCGGTGGGTTTCATTTTCGCCATTATTGCGGCCCTGACGAAAATAACTGATAACAAATTTACATTGTCTAGCGAATGACATTTTTCTCACTTATCCGTCAGGTATGCGTATGCAACAACACGACTCAATCTCCGCCGCAGGAGCGACATTTCATCAGGTTCTCGTCCGCGAAGACTGGCAAAACCAGACCATTACCCATCTCAACCGTTTACCGGCCCACCCGACGTTCGCCAGCTGGCGCGATCCCGACGCGGCGCGGGAAAACCGGCCTTCGGCGTCTCGTCGCCGGCTTGACGGCCAGTGGCAGTTTTCCCTGGCCCGCAGCCCGTTTGCGGTGGATGCCCGCTGGCTGGAAGACGATCTGCCGGACAGCCGCAGTACGCCGGTGCCATCAAACTGGCAGATGGAAGGCTACGACGCCCCAATCTACACCAACGTTCGCTATCCAATCGATACTACGCCGCCGCGCGTGCCTGAGGAGAACCCGACCGGCTGCTACTCGCTGACGTTCAGCGTTGATGAGGACTGGCAGGCCAACGGCCAGACGCAGATAATCTTCGACGGCGTTAATTCAGCTTTTCATCTGTGGTGCAACGGTGAATGGGTCGGCTACTCGCAGGACAGTCGCCTGCCCGCGGCCTTCGATCTCTCGCCATTCCTTCAGCCCGGCGATAACCGCATCTGCGTCATGGTGATGCGCTGGAGCGCGGGAACCTGGCTTGAAGATCAGGACATGTGGCGCATGAGCGGGATCTTTCGCTCGGTCTGGCTGCTGAACAAACCGACCCTGCACCTCAGCGACGTTCAGCTCACGCCGCAGCTCGATGCGCTTTACCGCGATGCCGAACTGCTGGTGAACGTAAGCGTTGCCGCGCCGGTCGCGCAGTTGGAAGAGCTGACGGTGAAGGTTGAGCTGTGGGATGAGGATCGTCTGGTCGCCAGCCACCGCCAGCCGCCGGGTTCGCCGATTATCGATGAGCGCGGCAACTATGCCGAACGCGCGGCGATTCGTCTGCCGGTAGAAAAACCGGCGCTGTGGAGCGCGGAAACGCCAAACTGCTATCGGGCAGTCGTCTCCCTGTGGCGCGGCGATGAAACGATCGAGGCGGAAGCCTGGGATATCGGCTTTCGCCGCGTTGAAATCAAAAACGGCCTGCTGCTGCTGAACGGCAAACCGCTGCTGATCCGCGGCGTCAACCGCCACGAGCATCACCACCAGCGCGGCCAGGTGGTGACCGAAGAGGACATGGTGCAGGATATTCTGCTGATGAAGCAGAACAACTTCAACGCCGTGCGCTGCTCGCACTATCCAAACGCTCCGCGCTGGTATGAGCTGTGCAACCGCTATGGCCTGTACGTCGTTGACGAAGCCAATATTGAAACCCACGGCATGGTGCCGATGAATCGTCTTTCCGACGATCCGGCCTGGCTCCCGGCCTTCAGCGCCCGCGTCAGCCGCATGCTGCAAAGCAACCGCAACCACCCGTCGATTATTATCTGGTCGCTGGGAAATGAATCCGGCGGCGGCGGCAACCATGAAGCGATGTATCACTGGCTGAAGCGCAACGACCCCTCCCGCCCGGTGCAGTACGAAGGCGGCGGCGCCGACAGCACCACCACCGATATTATCTGCCCGATGTACGCCCGCGTTGAACGCGACCAGCTGATTCCGACGGTGCCAAAATGGGGGATCAAAAAGTGGATCAGTCTGCCGGGCGAGCAGCGACCGCTGATCCTCTGCGAATACGCCCACGCGATGGGCAACAGCCTCGGCAACTTTGCCGATTACTGGCAGGCCTTTCGCGACTATCCGCGCCTGCAGGGCGGGTTTATCTGGGACTGGGCGGATCAGGCCATCAGCAAAACCTTCGACGACGGCAGCGTTGGCTATGCCTACGGCGGTGATTTTGGCGATAAACCGAACGATCGCCAGTTCTGTATGAACGGACTGGTTTTCCCCGACCGTCGCCCGCACCCTTCATTAATTGAGGCCAAACACGCGCAGCAGTACTTCCAGTTTGCCCTGCTCGCGCAATCCCCGCTGCGGATCGGCGTCAGCAGCGAATATCTGTTCCGCGCCACCGATAACGAAGAGCTGCGCTGGCAGGTTCAGGCCGCCGGAGAAACCTTTGCCGAGGGGCAAGTGAAGCTTGAGCTTAGCCCTGAAGGCCAGAGCGAGCTGACGCTGTGCGAGGCGCTGGCGCTGCCCGCCGGCGCCGAAGAGATATGGCTAACGCTGGAGGTCGTCCAGCCGCAGGCCACCGCCTGGTCCGACGCCGGGCATCGCGTCGCCTGGCAGCAGTTCCCGCTCGCCGCCCCGCTGGCGCTGCGTCGCCCTGCCCCTACCGGCACGGCGCCAGCGCTGGACGGCAGTAACGCCGCCTGGACGGTGCGCAGCGGCGCGCAGCAGTGGACGGTCGACCGGGAAAGCGGCCTGTTAACCCGCTGGCAGGTGGACGGCGTGGAACAACTGCTGACGCCGCTGCGCGATCAGTTTGCGCGCGCGCCGCTGGATAACGATATTGGCGTCAGTGAAGTGGAGCGTATCGACCCCAACGCCTGGGTCGAACGCTGGAAAAGCGCCGGGCTGTACGGCCTCAGCGCCCGCTGCGTAGCGTGCGACGCGCAGCGTCTGGCCCATGAAGTGGTTATCGATAGCCGCTGGCACTATCTGCGCGGCGACGAAGTGGTGATTGTCAGCCACTGGCGGATGACGTTTGATAGCGAAGGCAAGCTGCATCTGGCGGTCGATGGCGAACGCGCCGGCACCCTGCCGCCGCTGCCGCGCATCGGGCTGACGTTCCAGGTTCCCGACCAGCAGCAGCCGGTCAGCTGGCTGGGCTACGGCCCGCACGAGAACTATCCGGACCGCCGCACCAGCGCCTGTTTCTCCCGCTGGCAGCTGCCGCTGGAAGAGATGACCACCCCTTACATTTTCCCGACGGAAAACGGCCTGCGCTGCGATAGCAAGGCGCTGGACTGGGGGCGCTGGCACGTAGGGGGCGATTTCCACTTCTCCGTCCAGCCCTATAGCACCGCGCAGTTAATGGAGACCGACCACTGGCACCGGATGAAGCCAGAAAAAGGCGTCTGGATTGCGCTCGATGCTCAACACATGGGCATCGGCGGCGACGACTCCTGGACACCCAGCGTGCTGCAACAGTGGCTGCTGCTTGAAAGACAATGGCAGTATCAGTTAACGATTCACTTCCAATAATAATCGGGGGCGAAAGCCCCCAACCTGACAGGCATAATAATATGGAATATTCACAATGAAACTCTCTGAACTCGCGCCACGAGAACGGCATAACTTTATTTATTTCATGCTGTTCTTTTTCTTTTACTATTTCATTATGTCAGCCTACTTTCCTTTTTTTCCGGTGTGGCTGGCGGAAGTTAACCATTTAACCAAAACCGAGACGGGGATCGTCTTCTCCTCCATTTCGCTATTCGCCATCATTTTCCAGCCGGTATTTGGCCTGATTTCCGATAAGCTCGGCCTGCGCAAGCATCTGCTGTGGACGATTACGATTTTATTAATCCTGTTTGCCCCCTTCTTTATTTTTGTTTTCTCGCCATTGCTGCAGATGAATATCATCGCGGGCGCGCTGGTGGGCGGAGTATATCTGGGGATCGTTTTCTCCAGCGGCTCCGGGGCGGTAGAAGCCTATATTGAACGCGTCAGCCGCGCCAACCGTTTTGAATACGGTAAAGTGCGCGTCTCAGGCTGCGTCGGCTGGGCGCTGTGCGCCTCCATCACCGGTATTTTGTTTAGTATCGACCCCAATATTACCTTCTGGATCGCCTCCGGTTTCGCGCTGATCCTCGGCGTGCTGTTGTGGGTCTCAAAACCGGAGAGCAGCAATAGCGCTGAGGTTATTGACGCCCTGGGCGCCAACCGTCAGGCCTTCTCAATGCGTACCGCCGCCGAGCTTTTGCGGATGCCGCGCTTCTGGGGCTTTATTATTTACGTGGTTGGCGTCGCCAGCGTCTATGACGTTTTCGACCAGCAGTTCGCCAACTTTTTTAAAGGCTTCTTCTCCAGCCCACAGCGCGGCACCGAAGTCTTTGGCTTCGTGACCACCGGTGGGGAATTACTCAATGCGCTGATCATGTTCTGCGCGCCGGCGATTATTAACCGAATTGGCGCCAAGAATGCCCTGTTAATTGCCGGGTTGATTATGTCAGTGCGAATTTTAGGCTCGTCTTTCGCCACCTCGGCGGTGGAAGTCATTATATTAAAAATGCTGCATATGTTTGAGATCCCGTTCCTGCTGGTCGGCACCTTTAAATATATCTCCTCGGCATTTAACCCAAAACTCTCGGCGACGCTGTTCCTGATCGGCTTTAATTTATCGAAACAGCTTTCAGGCGTGGTGCTCTCGGCGTGGGTAGGACGGATGTATGATACCGTCGGCTTCCATCAGGCTTATCTGATCCTGGGCTGTATCACCCTGAGCTTTACCGTTATTTCGCTGTTTACCCTGAAAGGCAGCAAAACGCTGCTGCCGGCCACGGCATAACACCAGGCCGCCGGAAAGCCTCCGGCGGCGATTCGTTTCCGGGCCGGATTAGGCCCGTGCCGCTAGTCGGCGATCCGCGTTTCCCCGTCGCGATTTTCCAGCCCGTAAAGTCGTGCTTGCGCCATGGACGAAATTAGCTCCGCCAGCTCGGCGGAGTGGCTGGTCAACCAGATTTGGCTATAGCGCGAAGCTTCGACAATGAGCCGGGCCAGCGCGGGAAACATCTGGCGATGCAGGCTGTTTTCCGGCTCGTTAATGGCCAGAAATGCCGGAGGACGCGGGCTCAACAACGCCACCGCCAGGCACAGGAAGCGCAGGGTGCCGTCGGACATCTCCGCCGCCAGTAAAGGCCGCCAGACGCCGTTGCGGCGCATCTTTACCGAGAAACGCGAGTTTTCGTTTTCACAGTAGAAGGTGCACTCCGGAAAGGCTTCGCCGAGGATCTCATGCAGCAGCTCTTCGGCGCCGATTTCCACGATGGTCTGAAAGGCGGCGGCGAGGTTGTGTCCATCGCTGTCGAGCACCGGCGAGCGATAGCCAACCGTCGGATGGCGCAGCGGCGAGAGCCTGCCGATATTGAATTCGTGATAAAAGCGCCAGCGGCGCATGGTTTCCCTGACCCGCGAGACTTCCGGAAAGCGATGCGGCTCGCCCAACTGGCCAAAAATCGATTCGTTCTCGTAAATCGCGTCGGTAAAGGTGCTGCGCTCCCCGTTGACGTCGACCAGGAACGCGGCCTGATTTTTACGCTCCAGCACGCGCGATGACGGGCGTCGGGAAAATCCCGCCAGCCAGATCGACTCCTCTTTAACGATCGGATCCAGCTGAAACTGGGTGGGATAAGGCAGTTTTTCCGGAAAACCCACCTGCAGCTGGTAGTCAAACTCATCGGTCAGACAGCCAATCTGCAACCGTCGCGGAAAGCGGTCGGTCGGCGCGCTCGGCCCGGACCACATGATATTTTCCAGACCGCCCTCATCGCTGATATAGCCGGAGAACTTCCCGTCTGCGCAGGCGGTTAACAGGTGGATGGCTTTGTAGATATTGGATTTACCGCAGCCGTTGGGGCCAAAGACGATATTCAGCGCCCCGAGTTCCAGCTCAATATCCCTGACCGATCTGAAATTTTTTATCCGGATATGGTTAATCATAGATTCCCGAAACTGAGAAAAGCGTTTTGCGCTACGGTGTCGGAGGCACAAGAAAAACGAAATATGATCCGACCGGACGACAGATCGCCGCCCGGCACCGGCTCAACTGAAGAATTTTTTCATACCGCGGGTTAGCGCCACGCGTTTGAGTTTGTCCGTATCCTCATGGCTCTCGTTGAAAACGCCAAAAAAATAGCATTCATCATCAATGGTTTGCGACACGATCCTGTAGCTCAGCGGCTGGCCGGATTTCGCACCGTACTGCGCAGGGGTCACGGAAACCTCCGTCGCGTTATCGGCAACGCTAACCATCAGGCCGTCGCCCTTCCCTCCAACCAGCATCACCTTAATTAACGGGTGCACCATGTCCCTCCCGGGTTGAGGTCAATGATTAATTGTCGATGGCCTTGGGCTGGCAGTTGGCCGTTGAGCCGCTGTGGCCGGACTTGTCTTTAGCAGAGACCGGCTGAGCGCCCTCTTTGCCCACAACGGGCGGTAACGGCACACCGTCTTTGTCCACCGCAGGCGGCGCCGTCCGGCAGGTCGCCGTTTTGCTGGCATCTGCGGCCCACGCAGGCGTTTGCAGACTCAGGATCGCCAGGGGAGCAAGCCATATCGCGTTCTTCAGTACATTCTTATAGTTCATACCGGCCTTGAGTTAAAAAATTTCTTTCTTATGCTGCGCTAAGCGCTGATTATTAGTAGCAAAAGCTGACAAATGATGAAGGAAAAAAGAGGAATTGTGAATATCAATAGTTCTTATTTATGAATCGCCACCTTTCCCGCAACGGCGTTTGCGGATCTTATCGCCAGGAATTAACTTAATCAATTGAAATAATGGGGCTGCTACTCATTCTGGCCAGGTTTTTGCGCAATCAACTTAGCGCTTCTGAGGTCGAAACAGCAGCCTGGTTTATATCCCAAACGTTGTAGAAAATTCCTGGAGTGGGCTATACCGCAGGCTGAGCATTGGTACTTCGCCTGTCAGCCACTAGACTTAAATAAGTCAAACGAAAGGAGACTCCCATGTCATCACAAGATTATGAAAACGACGCGCAGAATCTGGCCGACAAAGTCGGTAATAAAGTGAATGAATTTGCCGGGGAAGCCCAGCAGCAATTTGGTGATGCGGTTGATTCGCCGAAACATCAGCTAAAAGGCGCGGCCCGAAAATACGCCGCTCAGGCTTCGGATGCCGTTTCAGAGGTCTCTGAGCGCGTCAGGGAAAATCCCCTAACCGGGCTGCTGGCGGCCGGCGCCATCGGGCTGGTGATTGGCTTGCTGGCGGGAAGGAAATAACCTATAAGGCCCTTTGGGCCTTAATTTTTGAACCTCAAGCACACCCTTATGCATAAGCCAACTCAGATCGCCACAACGTCAGCAACCTCAAACTGAAAAACGTACGGGTCGGAGAGCAGCTGATACCGCTCATCATCCGCATAGGTTACCGCCACGTGATAGTCTTCACCGGCAAAGGCGATGACGGCATCCAGATTATTCCAGTACGTGGCCAGAAAAAAATGTTCCCACTCCCCCTGCGTTTCCCGCCTGACAAACGCCCCCGCGTTGCCGGTGATGCCCCGAGAATGTTGCACGCCTGTCGCCTGCAGATGAAGCGCAAACGCATCGCCAAACGCCACGGGAACACAGCCGTGCCAGGTTCTGACAATCATCACCAATCTCCATAATCAATTACGCAAAGTGCATTTATAGCAAATAAATAGCAAAAAAAGAGAATTTTTATGCACTTCATAACAAGCAAACCATACCGCATGGTACATACCCGACATTTGCAGGTATAATCTCACTCATTATTCAGCGGATTCAGATACCAAGATGACAAAACTCACCTTACAAGAGCAGATGCTAAAAGCCGGACTCGTGACCAGCAAAAAAATGGCCAAAGTTCAGAGGACGGCGAAAAAATCCCGCGTTCAGGCCCGTGAAGCCAGAGAGGCGGTGGAAGAGAATAAAAAAGCGCAGCTTGAGCGAGATAAGCAGCTTAGCGAGCAACAAAAGCAGGCCGCGCTATCGAAAGAGTATAAAGCGCAGGTTAAGCAGCTTATTGAAATGAATAAAATCGATATATCCAAAGGCAATATTGATTTTAACTTCACGGATAACAACTTTATTAAAAAAATCGCCGTGGATAAACTGACCCAGGCGCAGCTGATTAGCGGTCGTCTCGCCATTGCCCGTCTGGCTGGTGATAATGACGGTGAGAGCCAATACGCGATTATCCCGGCGAGCGTAGCGGATAAAATCGCCCAGCGCGACGCCAGCAGCATTGTTTTAAACAGCGCGCTGAGTGCGGAAGAGCAGGACGAAGACGATCCGTATGCTGATTTTAAAGTTCCCGATGATTTGATGTGGTAAGCAACGCGGGCCTCCGCAGACCGGAGATTCAGGCGTAGTCTATGCGGGCATTGTGCTTTACGCTGCCCGCGGCAAAAATTGAGTAGATAAACGATTAACCAGGCGGTAACGGCGATGAACGGAACGATCACAACATGGTTTAAAGATAAAGGTTTTGGATTTATCAAAGATGAAAACGGCGATAATCGCTATTTTCATGTGATTAAAGTTGCCAACCCTGAACTGATTAAAAAAGATGCGGCTGTCACGTTCGAACCCACCACGAATAACAAGGGTTTGTCAGCTTACGCGGTGAAAGTCCTGCCGGAAAGCAAATATATCTATATTGCAGGCGAGCGGATTAAGCTTACGTCGATCAAATCTTTCCTGGTATACAGCGAGGAAGAGCCCGCCGATGCCCGCATTGATAAAGAGAATGCGGTACTCTCCGTGGGCCTGTTGATGGGAAATATCAGGCCAAAATCCGCCGCGAAGCCCGGCGAAATGCGCTCGGTGAAAAAGCTGGCTATCACCACCTTCCAGGGGAGCACCCTCATTTTCTCGGAAGATGAGATTGATATTGAGGCCACGGTAAAACTGCTTAAAGTGTAACAACATACAGTGAACCAAACCGGGCTCCGCGCCCGGTTTGAGACTTATGACCCACCCGTTTTCAACATCTGCCCCATATCTCCGCCGGGCGGTGGCTAACCGGTAGCGCCAAAACCCAGGAGGCGAAATTAATTGCAGCGCTGAGCTAAACGAAATATTTATATACGCTCCTGCGCGCGATCGCTCTATCTCCGTAAATTAAATGCCTCAGAATAAGCTAATTCGCATCATGTGTTAAAACCAGGGTTATAATACAGCACAAAGTGAACAGCATTTAGATTCGCATCATTTATCCTCGTAGCCAAAAACAAATTTGGTGATATTGATGACTATATTTAAAAGCTTACTCTCTTTTCTTGGTGCGGCTTGCGCCAGCGCATTTGTGGTACTTAGCCTGTGGGTCGATATATACTTTTGGGATTATAATATTTCGGAACTATCACTGACCGAAATTGTGCAGGAGTCCGTTTTAACAGCCATCGTATTTATTCATTTCCTGCTTGCCAGGAGGTATAAAGCCATGCGCTACTGTAATATTCTGGTTGGCGGTTTTTTCCTTGCCATGCTAATTCGCGAACTGGACGCCCTTTTTGATCTCATTGCTCACGGTAGCTGGGTATGGTTTGCGCTGATTGCAGCTCTTTTAGCCTTAATTCATCCAGTTATTCATTATCGTCAGACCCTGCACCAGCTAGCACAATATACTCGTACCCCCTCGTACGGCCTATTAATCAGCGGCCTGTTGGCTATTCTGGTCTTCTCCCGACTCTTCGGCATGCAAGCCTTATGGCTGGCCATTCTCGATGGCGGTTACGTTCGGGTGGTAAAAAACGTCGTAGAGGAAGGCTGCGAATCATTCGGTTATATGCTTTGTCTCACCGCCTCGATTGGCTATTTTTGCACTTTTCGCGAAACGTTAGCGCAGAAATCATATTGAACCATCCGCTCTTAACGGCTGTCCCGCAAAACAGAGGTTTTGCCGAGTTGAGGGGGCGAACGCTTCCCTACTCCAGGTTCCTTCTGCCAATCTTGATGGCAGGCGTAACGCCTTGATGTCATAAGTAAGGTAAGTCCTAAATATTCTCAGCGCTTAACTGTTTAATGGTTTTGCCCGCAGCGCGAGGATAAAATTTCGCTGCTATGGTACTGCCTCCATAGCAAATTGCTCACCTGCAGCTCTTGCATACGGTTCGCAGGTGAGCAACCTCACCCGCAGTGAAAAATGCAAATGCGTGCCGGGCATGCCCGGGCACTGCTGCAGAGTAACCTCGCAAATCCTGACGAGTCTGAGCATTCCTTTTCGGGAAAAAAGACAAAAAAACCGGGCGCTGTGCCCGGTCTTCTTCTACTCGTCAAAACGCTCGACTAACTCAGCCCGCGGTTTTCCAGCATCGGCTCAATCTGCGGATCGTGTCCGCGCCACTGGCGATAAAGTTCAGCTAAATCAGTGCTATTGCCGCGAGACAAAATCGCTTCGCGGAAACGCTGGCCGTTTTCACGGGTTAAACCACCCTGCTCAACGAACCACTGGTAGCCGTCGTCCGCCAGCATCTGCGTCCACAGATAGGCGTAATAGCCTGCCGCGTAGCCGCCGCCGAAAATATGCGAGAAGTAGCTGCTGCGATAGCGTGGCGGCACCGCGGCAAGATCCATACTCTCCGCGTGCAGGGCCGCGGCTTCAAACGCATCCACGTCCTCGGGTAGCTTATCCACCGTCACGCTGTGCCAGCGCATATCCAGCAGCGCCGCCGCGAGCAGTTCGCTCATATCGTAGCCTTTATTAAACTTCGCCGCGCGGAACATGCTGTCGCGCAGCGCTTCCGGCATAGCTTCCCCGGTTTGATGATGCCGCGCATAGTGGGCAAACACCTGCGGCTCGCTGGCCCAATGTTCATAAATTTGCGAAGGAAACTCCACAAAATCGCGCGGGGTATTGGTTCCTGACAGGCTGGCATACTTCTGGCTGGCAAACAGGCCGTGCAGGGTATGACCAAATTCGTGGAATAAAGTGATGACCTCATCCCAGGAAAGCAGCGCGCTGTGTCCGGCTTTGGGTTTCTGATAGTTACAGACGTTGTAGATAACCGGATGCTGCGCTCGCAGGGTCGATTGTTCGACAAACACGCCCATCCATGCCCCGCCACTTTTACTATCCCGCGAGAAGTAGTCGCCGTAGAACAGCGCGATCCCCTCGCCGTTAGCGTCAATAATTTCCCATACCTGTACGTCAGGGTAATAAACCGGAATATCGAATCGTTCGATAAAGCGAATACCGAACAACTGTGTCGCCGTCCAGAACACGCCATCGCGCAGGACGCGGTCGAGGGCAAAATAGGGTTTTAACTGCGCTTCATCGATGGCAAATTTCGCCCTGCGCACCTGCTCGGCGTAATAGAGCCAGTCCCAGGCCGCCGCGCGGAAATCGCCCCCTTCATTATCAATAACCTGCTGGATATCCGCCAGCTCCTGCTCGGCCCGCGCCCTTGCCGCCGGGGCGATTCGTCGCATAAAGGCAAACGCCTCCCCCGGCGCTCCCGCCATCTGATCGGCCATTGACCAACTGGCAAAGTCGTCCGCGCCCAGCAGCTGCGCTTTACGCGCGCGAATTTCCGCCAGCCGCAGCACCAGCTCGCGGGTATCATTCGCATCGCCCTTCTGATTGCGCGTCCAACCGGCCGCAAACAAGTTCTCTCGCGTCTGCCTCTCCTGCAGCGAGAGCAGCGCGGGCGGCTGGGTGGTATTGAGTAAAGGCAGCAGCCAGCGACCGCTTAATCCCTTATCCTGCGCGGCCTCTGCCGCTGCGCTTATCTCCTCGTCGCTAAGTCCCGCGAGCTGATGGGCATCCTCCACCACCAGACCGCCAGATTTTACCGCCGCCAGCAGGCGCTGCTGAAACTGGCTTTGCAGCGCTGCCGCTTCGGTATTCAGCGCGCGAAGCGCCGCTTTTTGCTCATCCTCAAGCATCGCGCCCGCAAGGGTAAAACGTTGCCAGGTCACCTCCAGCAAACGCCGGGATTCGCTATCCAGAGAGAGCGAATCCCGCTGCTCCCACACTCGCTTCACCCGCTGAAAAAGCGCATCGTTAAGCCAGATATCATTCGCCAGTTCCGCCAGCTCGGCGGAAAACTGCTCATCAAGCGCCTGAATGGTCGGGTTGGTCTCCGCTCCCGCCATCGCGAAAAAGACGTTCGTCACCCGCGCCAGCAGCTGGCCGCTCTGCTCCAGGGCCTCCAGCGTGTTGGCAAAATCAGCCGGCTGGGGGTGATTAACGATGGCGGCAATCTCCGCGCGCTGGCGGCGAACGCCCTCGTCGAAGGCCGGACGGTAATGACTCACGTCAATCACATCGAAACGCGGCGCCTGATAAGGCAGCAGGCTGACGCTGAAAAAAGGATTGTTCTCCGACATCTTCATCTCCTGAATACGATTATTCTCTAAGATTAGGCAACTCATTGATTGACCGCAATGATTACTCTGTTAACCGCCGCGATCGGCCTCCTTTGCCCGATGATTTCCATTACCCGCCACCGGGATCGCGTGCTATGGTATGAAGACACAAAAAGCGTTGAGGAACAGTAAGATGATTATTCTGGTTACCGGAGCAACAGCGGGTTTTGGGGAAAGTATTACTCGCCGTTTTATCGCTAACGGTCACAAAGTGATTGCCACCGGGCGCCGCGAAGAGCGCCTGAAAACGTTGAAAGATGAGCTGGGCGACAACCTTTATACCGCCCAACTGGACGTACGCAATCGCGCAGCCATTGAAGAGACGATCGCCGGGCTGCCCGCCGAGTGGCAGGCGATTGATATTCTGGTCAATAACGCCGGACTGGCGCTGGGTCTTGAGCCCGCGCATAAAGCCAGCCTTGAAGACTGGGAAGACATGATTGATACCAATAATAAAGGGCTGGTTTATATGACCCGCGCCGTCCTGCCGGGGATGGTTGAACGTAACCGCGGCCATATTATCAATATTGGTTCGGTCGCCGGCGCCTGGCCTTATGCCGGCGGTAACGTCTACGGTGCGACCAAAGCTTTTGTGCGCCAGTTCAGCCTCAATCTTCGTACCGACCTTCACGGCACCGCCCTTCGCGTGACCGATATTGAACCCGGCCTGGTTGGCGGCACCGAATTCTCCAACGTGCGCTTTAAAGGCGATGACGCTAAAGCCGAGAAAGCTTACGAAAATACCCAGGCCCTGACGCCGGAGGACGTGACAGAAGCGGTCTGGTGGGTCGCGACCCTGCCAAAACACGTCAACATCAACACCCTGGAACTCATGCCGGTCAGCCAAACTTTTGCCGGGCTGAACGTTCACCGCCAGGGCTAAGCTCTGTGACCCGGCCAGCAGGCCGGGTCTGGGCTGAAAGAGAAAAAACACGTAAAATAGCGCAAATACCTCATAAAAAAGTAATTATCCATGGCCGCAGAAGCACAACTGAATCCGACACAGCCCGTCAATCAGCAAATTTATCGTATCCTTCGTCGGGATATCGTCCATTGTCTGATCCCACCAGGCACCCCGCTTTCGGAGAAGGAAGTCTCCGTGCGCTTTGATGTTTCTCGTCAACCGGTTCGCGAAGCCTTTATTAAACTGGCCGAGAACGGTTTGATCCAGATCCGCCCGCAGCGCGGGAGCTACGTGAATAAGATCTCTCTCTCGCAGGTGCGCAACGGCTGTTTTGTCCGCCAAGCCATCGAATGCGCCGTGGTGCGGCGCGCCGCCGGGATGGTGAACGATGAACAGCTCTACCAGCTTGAGCAAAATCTAAATCAGCAGCGTACGGCGGTCGAACGCCAGCAGTTAACCGATTTTTTCCAGCTGGATGACGAATTTCACCAGAAGCTCTCGCAAATCGCCGACTGCCAGTTAGCCTGGGATACCGTCGAAAATATTAAAGCTACCATCGACCGGGTGCGCTATATGAGCCTCGATCATGTGACTCCTCCCGATATGATGCTGCGTCAGCATTACGATATTTTCCAGCCGCTGGTCGCCCGTGACCCGGACGCGGTGGAAAAAGCGATGAGCTTACATCTGCAAGAAATTAGCGAATCCGTGCTGCTGGTACGTCAGGAAAATAGCGACTGGTTTAGCGAGGAATAAAATGCGTCGCGGCAGAATATACGGTCTGCCGCTCTGGGTTTATTATGCGGACTATCTGACCACCAGAACCGGTATTTTGGCGTGACGTAAAATCGACTCCGCGTTTGAACCAAGAAGATGAGTTGATATACCCGGTTTACGGGAACCAATAACAATAACGTCAAATTCCTCATTGCTGCTCATGGCCAGGATTTCATCGCGCACGTTGCCAAATACCACTCTGGAATGAATCCGCCCGGCGGGTATCGAGAACAGACGGGATAGGGTCTTCATCTTTTTCTCTGACTCTTCGCGCATATAGGCTTCAAACTTACGGATATCGGCGGCAAAACCGCGTAAAATCGAGCTGCTGCTGTTCGGCAGAACGTTGAGCAGCGTAATTTCCCCTTCATCCGCTGATGCTAAAAACTCGGCATGGCGAACCGCCTTATCGCTTAAATCCATTTCAAAAACGTCTACGGGTAGCAAAATTTTTTTGTACATAGTCCGTTCTCCTTTTTTCTGAGGAAACTTAGTAAGTTAACTCATCATGCCATATTTACTGCAGCAGGAGAACGAATAATCACTCAGATAAATATTTAATTGATTAAAATAAATTCCACTTATTTATACTTAACTGTTGTTAGATAAAGTTATGTATATTCAACGATCTGGATCAAAGTTTATTCCAGACGGGAAATATTTTCAGGCGGGAAAAGCGCCCACTGATAAAGCGCGATGGCAGAGCCGCCGGGATCGGCGGCACGCGGGCGAAATAGATTAATTTGCCTGAGCCCAGGCCGCTACGGTAGCTTTTGCGCCGTGCGCTTGCAGCGATAAATAAGCGCGAACCACCGCGTTGACGAAACGGCTCTCCTTGGGCAGGCTCAAACCAAAAATAGCCTCAATACCCAGCAGCGCCCGTACGCGTTCTTCGCCGTCTTCGCTGTTCTGAACGGTTTGCGTAATCACCGGCAGCATAGGATCGGAGATTTCAATCGCCTGCCCCTGGTCATCCACCCCGCTCACATAGCGCATCCAGCCCGCGACGCCCATCGCCAGCAGAGGAAAGTCGCCGCCATCCGCCAGGTGCCAGCGAATCGAATCCAGCATCCGCTGCGGCAGTTTCTGACTGCCGTCCATGGCGATCTGCCAGGTACGATGTTTGAGCGCCGGATTGCTATAGCGCTCGATCAGAAGCCCGGCATAGCGTGCCAAATCCACACCCTTCACGCTCAGCGTCGGCGCCTGTTCAGCCAGCATCAGCGTATGCGCGGCGCGGCGATAGTTTTCGTCCTGCATGCAGTCATTAATATGCTGATAGCCAGCCAGATACCCCAGATAAGCCAGAAAAGAGTGGCTGCCGTTAAGCATGCGCAGCTTCATCTCTTCAAACGGCAGCACGTCCGACACCAGCTCGGCGCCGGCTTTTTCCCACTGCGGACGCCCGGCGACAAAGTTATCTTCGATGACCCACTGGCGAAACGGCTCGCAGGCGACTGCTGCCGGGTCACGCACGCCGGTGAGCTGTGCAATTTTATCCAGCGTATCGGCAGTCACTGCCGGAACGATACGGTCAACCATAGTCGAGGGGAACGTGACGTTGCGCGTAATCCATTCGGCCAAATCAGCATCAACGGCGCGAGCATAGGCGCAGATGACATTACGCATGACGTGGCCATTTTCCGGCATATTGTCGCAGGACATTACGCTGAAGGCCGGCAGCCCTGCCGCTTTGCGTCGAGCCAGGGCTTCGACTACGACGCCGGGCGCGGATTTCGGTTGCCGGGGATTTTGTAAATCGGCCGCAATCAGCGGGTGATCCAACTGCAGCTCACCGCTGGCCGGAGAGTGGCAGTAGCCTTTTTCGGTAATGGTCAATGACACAATCGCGACCTGCGGCTCGCACATTTTTGCCAGCACGCTCTCCAGACCATCGACCTGGGCGTGCATCGCCTGCTTGACCACGCCAACCACGCGGGCGGTCCAGGCGTCCGCTGACATTTCAGCGACGGTATAAAGTAAATCCTGCTTCTGGAGATCGGCGATCTGCTGCTCGCCGCCGATCAGGTTCACTTCGGTATAGCCCCAGTCGCTGCCGTGTTCTGTGGCCAGAATATCGGCGTATACGGCCTGGTGAGCGCGGTGAAATGCGCCAAAGCCCAAATGAACGATGCGCGGAATAAGGCGGTTGCGATCGTATGCCGGCAGCGTGGCGTTAGCTGTTAAAAGCATATTTTCCATGATGGCTCTCATAGTTATGATTTCTGATTTCCCACGGAGGGTGTGGATATAAACCATCTCACGCAATTGGTATGACATCTTTGATATTCATCAACTACCATACAAGAAGCTGGATGGCTAGATTTTCGCAATAACCGCTGGCAAAAGAGGTAAAACTGCCGGGCTAAAAGCCCGGCAGTTTCCTGTTTACGGCTATCATCTTAGGGTGCGGACTTGATGCGTTTTAAATATATTGCCCGCTGTGGACACTTTTAGGCTTTGGCGCGCAGTCTGCGGCATCATTCAGCAGGCTCAGATCGCGGTCGCGGACTTCAGGCATCAGGATCGCGGAAATTAAGCCAATAATGGAATAGCACACCAGCATAATCACAATCGGCATCCAGGAACCGGTCATATTACAGAAAATACCGGCCAGCACCGGGCCAAATCCTACGGCGACGAGGCCACCCGCCTCTTTTGAAATTGCCATGCGGGTAAAGCGGTTACGCGAACCGAACATTTCCGCCATGGTGATATTTTCCAGCGCAAACAGCCCTAACACCGCAATATTATGAATGACGATCAATGACGCCATAATAGTGCTCGCACTGTAGCTCTTATCCACAATAATCGACAGCATTGGCCAGGCCAGAATAATGGCTGAAATATTGACGATAATATACGGTATGCGACGCCCCACCTTATCTGACAGCCATCCGAGGAATGGAATGGTAATAAAGCCAATAACAGAGCTGATCATTAACGCATCGGTAGGAATGGCCTTATCAAACAGTAAGGTTTGCACCAGATAGCCCGCGAGGAACGTTTGCAATAACCCTGAATTTCCGGCCTGTCCGAAGCGCAGACCCGTCGCCAGCCAGAAGGATTTACTTTTTAGCATGGCGCTAAAGGTCCCTTCCTGCGTTGCCATCTCATTCTGTAGGCCGCTGTCTTCGCTAACCTGCTCAAAGACCGGGCTCTCTTTCAGATTAAGACGCAGCCAGATGGCAAAAATCATCACCACTGCGCTGGCCAGGAACGGGATTCGCCATCCCCACGCGACGAGCTGCTCGCGATCGAGCACGAAGAACATGACCGCCCAGATAGCCGTGGCGCTTAAGGTGCCGCAGTTGGTGCCCATCGCCACCAGCGAAGAGATAATCCCGCGCTTACCTTTCGGCGCATATTCCGCCAGCATGGTACCGGCGCCTGATATTTCTGCGCCTGCGCCAAGCCCCTGAATAATACGTAAGGTTACAAGCAACACCGGCGCTAAAATACCGACCTGAGCATAGGTTGGCAGTACGCCAATGAGGGTCGTACAGATCCCCATCATGGTGATGGTAATAAACAGGACCTTTTTGCGCCCAATACTGTCGCCCATTTTACCAAAAATAAAAGCGCCGACGATTCGCGCGATATATCCCGCGCCGTAGGTTCCCATTGCCAGAATCAAGGCCATCGCGGCGGATTGTTCCGGGAAAAATATTTCATGGAAAACCAGTGCCGCCCCGAGGGAATAGAGCTGGAAATCCATAAACTCCAGTGCAGTGCCTAACCAACCAGATACGGCTGCACGAATGAGATCGGAAGTGGTTCTCTCATTTTTTACGGTAGTCATAATGATTATCTCTAATTGTAGAATACAGAGTCCGCACCTGTTGTTATTAGCTGAAGGTTAATAAAACCTTACAGCACCGTTTCCTGTCATTTTCAAAAAGCTCCAGCGCATCGATAACCTGTTGATACGCAAATTGGTGAGTAATCAACTCCTCCGGATTAATTAAACCTTGTTCCAGCCACTTGATGACGACCGGGAATTTATTGGCGTTAAGACGCGAGGAGAAAATAGAAAGCTCTTTCCCGGTAATCCCCTGCTGCGCAACCTGGGAAGGTTCCGTGGAGAATCCCATCAATACAATTCTCGCTGCCGGGGAGGCCAGGTTGACCGCCTCCTGGAGAATAGCGGGATGACAGGCGGCATCGATAATCAGCGTCGGCAGTATCCCCTTCGCCTTCAGCGTTTCCGCCAGAGGCTCATCGCTGTTGTTAATCACCCAGTCCGCGCCGTTACGCTGCGCCATCTGCAGGCGTTCATCAATGCGATCGACAACGATAACCTGCTTAACGCGATATACCCGCTTCAGCACCTGAATCGTCGTCAGGCCCATCGGCCCGGCGCCGTAGACCAGCGCGATATCCTGGTCGGTAGGCGAAACGTGCCCGCTCACGTTAGCCGCGATGGTAAAGGGCTCAATCATCACCGCGTGGCTGTCCGAAACGTTGTCCGGAACCTGCCAGGCATTTTTCGCCGGCACCACCGCGTACTCGCTGAAGCCGCCGTCGCGATGCACACCGAGCACCACCAGCGAGGTACAGACGTTCGGCTTGCCCACCGAGCAAGGGTAGCAATGACCGCAGCTAATGACCGGATCAACGCTAACCCGCTGGCCGACGGCTTTGTCGGTCACCCCTTCACCGATGGCGTCAATGACGCCAAAAAATTCATGGCCAATGACGCGCGGGTATTTGGCAAACGGATTGTGCCCGCGATAAATATGGCTATCGGAACCGCATATTCCCGCCAGCTTAATTTTTACCCGCACTTCGCCCGCGGCAGGCTGCGGGATCGGCCGCTCTTCAATCACCAGTTCATTGGGCTGACGAATCACAATACTTTTCATTTTGGCTTCCTTTTTTACCAGTTCCACAGCGTACCGTCTTCCAGACGCGCGACCGGCAGATAGGCCGGTTCATAGGGATATTTCGCGGCCAGTTTTTCATCAAACTCGATGCCCAGCCCCGGCTTTTCCCCCGGATGCATATAGCCGTTATCAAACGTCCAGCTGTGCGGGAAGACTTCCAGCATCTGTTCGGAATAGCCCATATATTCCTGGACGCCAAAATTCGGCACCCACAGGTCGAAATGCAGCGCGGCCGCCATGCAGACTGGAGACAGATCGGACGGCCCGTGCGAGCCGGTGCGTACCTGATAAAGCGAGGCAAAATCGGCGATCCGACGCATCCCCGTAATCCCGCCCGCGTGGGTAATGGTGGTGCGGATATAGTCGATCAGCTGCTCTTCAATCAACTGTTTACAGTCCCAAATGCTGTTGAAGACTTCGCCGACGGCAATCGGCGTGACGGTATGCTGGCGAATTAACCGGAAGCACTCCTGATTCTCCGCCGGGGTCGGATCCTCCATCCAGAACAGGCGGTAATCTTCGATACTCTTGCCAAAACGCGCCGCTTCAATCGGCGTCAGGCGGTGATGCATGTCATGCAGCAGATGCTCGTTAAAGCCAAATTTTTCGCGTACGGCGGCAAACAGCTGTGGCGTAAAATCGAGATACTTCTCGGTAGACCACAGCTGCTCTTCCGGCCATTGACCTTTGGTTGCCGGTTCGTAGGCCTGGCCCTTACCTTTCGCCATCCCGTAGGTGGTCTTCATCCCCGGCACGCCGCACTGCACGCGAATCGCTTTAAACCCCATCTCTTTATGACGAGCGTAGTCGTCCAGGACTTCATCGATGGAGTGACCCGTGGTGTGGCAGTAAACCATCACCCCTTCCCGCGAAGCCCCGCCCAGCAGTTGGTATAGCGGCATGCCTGCGGCTTTCGCCTTAATATCCCAGAGCGCCATATCGATGGCGGAAATCGCCGACATCGTGACCGGACCACGACGCCAGTAGGCGCCCTTGTAGAAAAACTGCCAGATATCCTCAATGCGATGCGCATCGCGACCAATCAGTTGCGGACAGAGGTGATCCCGCAGATAGGATGCGACGGACAGCTCGCGACCATTTAGCGTCGCGTCACCCAGACCGACAATACCGTCATCGGTGGTGACTTTAAGGGTGACGAAGTTGCGCCCCGGACAGGTGACGAAAACTTCAGCGGCAACGATCTTCATTTCTCATTCCTTACTTCTATGCGGTTAGTGGGTAAAATTAAACCATCAGACCTACTACCATACAAGTATAACGATCGAAAAAGACGCGACAGATCACACTATCGCGCCGGACAGAAAGGAGGAATAAACAGAGAACGTGAACGCGAATGCCTTACCGCACAGGGGTGTGCTGGCGCCGCCTATCCCGACGCCATGCAGTAAAAAAGGTCTATGCGCGTCCCCAGCCGGCTACGATAATCAGCATGCCGCACAGCGCAACCAGCGCGCCGGCCCAATCATAGTGGCTGAGTTTGACGCCATCGATAAAGCGCAGCCACAGCAGCGCGGTGCAGACATATACCCCACCGTAAGCGGCATACACCCGTCCGCTTGCCTCCGGGTGCAGGCTCAGTAGCCAGACAAAAAGCGCCAGCGCAGCGGCGGCCGGAATCAATAGTAACGGCGTGGCCCCGCGTTTTAACCATAGCCAGGGAAGATAGCAGCCAATGATTTCGCACAGAGCGGTGGCAAAGAAAAGCAGCGTCGTTTTTAACATATAAAGCGTCGTGAGTTGAGCAAGCGTTAACGCATTCTACGCAATAATGGCCGTCGTTTACTCCGTTTTGTCGGGTATGCCGTCGAAAGGAGATGTAGTAAACTTAGTCCGAGGGAATCACTTAAAGGAAATCGTGATGAACACAACACTGAATAAACGCTGGTGCCTGACCGCTCTGCTGGCGCTGAGCGCGATGGTCTTTACCGCCTCGTCATTTGCCAAAACCGACAAGCTGGTGATTGAGTCCGGCGACAGCGCCCAGAGCCGCCAGCAGGCCGCAATGGAAAAAGAGCAGTGGAACGACACCCGCTCTTTACGCCAGAAGGTCAACACCCGTGCTGAAAAAGAGTGGGATAAAGCCGACGTGGCTTTTGACGCCCAGGATAACTGCCAGAAGAGCGCGAACGTCAACGCCTACTGGGAACCTAACACCCTGCGCTGCCTTGACCGCCGCACCGGACGCACCATTACCCCGTAATGTATGGCGCCCGCGGGCGCCACAACCTATAAAGCTCCGCAATCACTCACAGGTATTTCCATGACTGACGCATCTCACGTCAAACTCCGTCCGCTCGAGCGCGAAGACCTGCGCTTTGTCCACCAGCTCGACAACAATGCCAGCGTTATGCGTTACTGGTTTGAAGAACCCTATGAAGCCTTTGTCGAACTGTCCGACCTGTACGACAAACACATTCACGATCAGAGCGAACGCCGCTTTGTCATTGAATGCGCTGGTGAAAAGGCCGGACTGGTGGAACTGGTTGAAATCAACCATGTGCACCGCCGCGCCGAGTTTCAGATTATTATCTCGCCTGATTATCAGGGAAAAGGCCTGGCCACCCGCGCCGCAAAGCTGGCGATGGACTACGGTTTTATGGTGCTCAACCTGTATAAGCTGTACCTCATCGTCGATAAAGAAAATGAAAAAGCGATCCACATCTACCGCAAGCTCGGCTTTATGGTAGAAGGCGAGCTGATTCATGAATTCTTTATTAACGGCGAATACCGCAATACCATCCGTATGTGCTTGTTTCAGCACCAATACCTGGCCGAGCATAAAACGCCGGGCCAGACGCTGCTGAAACCTACGGCTCAATAATACTCAATGGTGCTTTTGATGGTGTAGTGCCGGGTTAGCGAAGGCTGCACGCTGTCGTCAACCACCTGAAGCTCACAGCTTACCGGGTTGTCGTGGCGGTCGTAATCGCAGGTCTGGCTGACGTTGCCCAGCGTGCGGTCATTGAAGGTGCTCACTGCGGTGTAGTCCATTTTTTTGCGCGGATCGGATGATGGCGTTGAGGCCACCGTAAAGCGTTCCCCTTTGGCGGTCGTCGTTTTGCCCAGCGGGTAGCCTTCTCTGTCGTAGCGGTATGTCGCGGTGCTTTCTTTACCGCGAGCGGTGACGACGAACCCGTGCTCATCGGTTTCCCACGACACGCCCGCCGAGGGCATTTCCGCCAGCTGGCATTTGCCCTGCACACGCAGGCGCTTTTCGTGGCTTTGCGCATCCAGGTAGTAGTTCGCGTCCAGCACCAGCGCCGCGCCGGTTTTGTTCTCCAGATCCTCAAACGCCAGCAGGTCGAAGCACCCTTCACTGGACAAACGCCCTTTGACCCACTTCACCACCTGGTCATGTTCGTCATACAGCGTCTGGCTAAACGCTTTTACCGGCCCGCGCAGCGGATCGAACTCAAATTCGTTAGAAAAGCTGGCCATTTCCGGGGTGAAGGCCTGCGGCGCGCCCTTTTCATCACAGGCGCTAAGCGCCCCAACTACCAACAGCAGCAAAAACCGTTTTTTCACGCGCGATTCCTTTTGTGCATAGTGCAATCATATTAGCAAATACAATTGTTTACACCACTTCTGCTATGCTTAACTTTGGATAACGTTAATAAGGAGTTTATGATGAAACTATCACCCTGGCTATGTGCGGCTCTGCTACTGGGTTCGACAGCTGCTTTCGCGGCGCCGGATTCCTGCGAGCGGGTAAAAAGCGATATTCAGCAGAAAATCATCAACAACGGCGTCCCGGAATCGGGCTTCAGCCTGACCATTGTCCCGAACGACCAGCCCGATCAGCCCGGCGCGCAGGTTGTCGGCCACTGCGCCAACGACACCTTTAAAATCATCTACACCCGCGACAGCGGCGCGCAGTAACCTCGCCGCATGACTGGAGAAGTCTTATCCCTCGGTTGACCAGGGATAAGATCTCTCTACTCCATTTTAAGTATGATCCCTCACTCTCCACGCCGACCTTACGCAGGCGTTGGCATTACGCCATTATAACAAAATCATGGAGTGAGCTATGTCTAACCAGGAACATACCGGCGGCCTTAGCCGTCGAACGCTAATTAAATCATCCGCCCTCGGCTCGCTGGCTCTCGCGGCCGGCGGTTTATCCCTGCCTTTCAGCCTGCGCCGCGCCGCCGCCGCTGTACAAGAAGCGACCCACGGCGAGGAACGGATCGTCTGGGGCGCCTGTTCGGTCAACTGCGGCAGTCGCTGCGCGCTGCGTTCACACGTTCGCGATGACGAAGTGGTCTGGGTCGAAACCGACAATACCGGCACGGACAGCTATGGCGATCACCAGGTGCGCGCCTGCCTGCGCGGGCGTTCTATTCGTCGTCGTATTAACCACCCCGACCGCCTCAACTACCCGATGAAACGCGTCGGCAAACGCGGGGAAGGCAAGTTCGAACGTATCAGCTGGGACGAGGCGCTGGACGCCATCGCCGCCAGCCTGAAAAACGTGGTGGCAAAATACGGCAACGAAGCGGTCTACATTAACTACTCTTCCGGGATTGTCGGCGGCAATATCACCCGCTCCTCCCCTTACGCCTCGCTGGTGGCGCGTCTGATGAACTGCTACGGCGGTTTTTTAAGCCACTACGGTACCTATAGTACGGCGCAGATTTCCTGCGCGATGCCCTATACCTACGGCAGCAATGACGGCAACAGCACCTCCGATATTGAAAACAGCAAACTGGTGGTGATGTTCGGCAATAACCCGGCGGAAACGCGCATGAGCGGCGGCGGGATCAGCTACTATCTCGAACAGGCGCGCGAGCGCTCTAATGCGCGGATGATCGTTATCGATCCGCGCTATACCGACACCGCCGCCGGGCGCGAGGACGAATGGATCCCGATTCGTCCGGGTACGGATGCGGCGCTGGTGGCCGGTATCGCCTGGGTTTTGATCGACGAAAACCTGGTCGACCAGCCGTTCCTTGATACCTACTGCGTCGGCTACGACGAGAAAACGCTGCCGGAAGGGGCCCCGGCCAACGGACACTACAAAGCGTATATTCTCGGCCAGGGCGACGATGCTACCGCCAAAACGCCCCAGTGGGCGTCACGCATCACCGGCATTCCGGCGGATCGCATCATTAAGCTTGCGCGCGAAATTGGCGCCGCAAAACCGGCCTACATCTGCCAGGGGTGGGGACCGCAGCGTCAGGCTAATGGCGAACTGACCTCCCGGGCGATCGCCATGCTGCCTATTTTGACCGGTAACGTGGGGATTAACGGCGGCAACAGCGGCGCGCGCGAGTCAACTTACACCATTACCATCGAACGCATGCCGCTGCCGGAAAACCCGGTGAAAACGCAGATCTCCTGCTTCAGCTGGACCGACGCCATCGATCGCGGCGCAGAAATGACCGCGACCCGCGACGGCGTGCGCGGCAAAGAGAAGCTGGACGTGCCGATTAAATTCATCTGGAACTACGCCGGCAACACCATCATCAACCAGCACTCTGATATCAATAAAACCCACGATATCCTGCAGGATGAAAGCAAGTGCGAAACGATCGTGGTTATCGACAACTTTATGACCTCATCGGCCAAATACGCCGATATTCTGCTGCCGGACCTGATGACCGTCGAGCAGGAAGATATTATTCCCAACGACTACGCCGGCAATATGGGCTATCTCATCTTTATTCAGCCGGTCACCTCCGCTAAATTTGAGCGCAAGCCGATCTATTGGATCCTCAGCGAAGTCGCAAAGCGCCTTGGCGATGATATCCACCAGAAGTTTACCGAAGGCCGTACCCAGGAGCAGTGGCTGCAGCATCTGTACGCGAAAATGCTGGCGAAAGACCCGGCGCTACCGAGCTACGACGAACTGAAAAAGATGGGGATTTATAAGCGTAAAGACCCCAACGGCCACTTTGTCGCCTATCGCGACTTCCGCAAAGACCCTGTCGCCAACCCGCTAAAAACCCCATCGGGTAAAATCGAGATCTACTCCAGCCGTCTGGCGGATATCGCCGGCAAATGGCAGTTGGAAAAGGACGAAACCATCAGTCCATTACCGGTATACGCGTCGACTTTCGAAGGCTGGGACGACCCGCTGCGCGAGAAATTCCCGCTGCAAATGTTCGGCTTCCACTATAAGGCGCGCACCCACTCCAGCTACGGCAACATCGATGTGTTACAGGCCGCCTGCCGCCAGGAGGTATGGCTTAACCCGCTGGATGCCGAGAAGCGCGGGATTAAAAATGGCGATATGGTGCGCGTATTCAACGCCCGCGGCGAACTGCGCATTCCGGCTAAGGTGACCCCGCGCATCATGCCCGGCGTATCGGCGATGGGCCAGGGCGCCTGGCATGACGCCAATATGAACGGCGATCGCATCGATCGCGGCTCCTGTATCAATACTCTCACGACGCATCGTCCTTCGCCGCTGGCGAAAGGCAATCCCCAGCACACCAATCTGGTCGAAATCGAGAAGGTTTAAGGAGTAAACCATGAGCGCTCAGTATGGATTTTTTATCGATTCCGCCCGCTGCACCGGCTGTAAGACCTGCGAGCTGGCCTGTAAGGATTATAAAAACTTAACGCCTGACGTCAGCTTTCGCCGCATTTACGAATATGCGGGCGGCGACTGGCAGGAAGATAACGGCGTGTGGAATCAAAACGTTTTCGCCTATTACCTTTCCATTGCCTGCAACCACTGCGAAGACCCGGCCTGTACTAAAGTGTGCCCCAGCGGCGCCATGCATAAGCGCGATGATGGCTTTGTGGTGGTGAACGAAGAGGTATGCATCGGCTGTCGCTACTGCCATATGGCCTGCCCGTACGGCGCGCCGCAGTACAACGCGGCGAAAGGCCACATGACCAAATGCGACGGCTGCTACGACCGGGTTGCTGACGGTAAAAAACCGATTTGCGTCGAATCCTGTCCGCTGCGGGCGCTCGACTTTGGCCCCATCGAAGAGCTGCGCGAAAAGCACGGCCAGCTTGCCGCCGTCGCGCCGCTGCCGTCCGTGCACTTCACAAAGCCGAGCATTGTGATTAAACCTAACGCCAACAGCCGTCCGACGGGTGATACCACCGGCTATCTGGCCAACCCGAAGGAGGTGTAACGTGGGAAATGGATGGCATGAATGGCCGCTGGTGCTGTTTACGGTGCTGGGGCAAAGCGTTGCAGGGGCGATTATCGTCAGCGGGCTGGGCTGGCTTTCGCTGAATAACAACTCCGAAGCCCGCCAGCGCCTGGTGCGCGGCATGTTTTTTATCTGGCTGGTGATGGGGATTGGCTTTCTGGCGTCAATCATCCACCTCGGCTCGCCGCTGCGGGCGTTTAACTCGCTTAACCGGGTAGGCGCATCGGCGTTAAGTAACGAAATTGCCAGCGGCGCGCTGTTTTTCGCCGTGGGGGGTTTCTGGTGGCTGCTGACGATACTCGGCAAAATGCCGAATATGCTGGCCAAAGCCTGGCTCCTGCTCACCATGCTGCTCGGCTGCCTGTTCGTCCTTGAGATGACCCTGGTCTATCAAATTGATACCGTGCCGACCTGGTATAATGCCTACACCACCGCCGCCTTCTTTCTGACGATGGTGCTGTGCGGGCCGCTTTTCGCCGCCCTGCTGCTGCGGGTAGCCAACGTGCCTTTTAACGGCACCGTCTTCGCGTCGATGAGCGTCCTTGCGCTGCTGGCAAGCCTGGCGGTGGTCATTTTGCAGAACAGCGAACTGGCGGAGATCCGCAGCTCCGTGCAGCAGGCCAGCGCCCTGCTGCCAAACTACGGCTGGCTACAAATCCTGCGTTTAGTATTTTTGACGCTGGGCCTTGGCTGCTGGATCTGCCCGCTGGCAAGAAAGAAAAACCCGCGCATCGCCAGCCTGCTGCTCGGACTGATCCTGGTATTACTCGGCGAGTTTATCGGTCGCGGCCTGTTTTATGGCCTACATATGACCGTCGGTACGGCGATTGCTGGTTAATCAACGGGTGCCGCGGCACCCTCTGCTGTTAAGGAATAGGTATGATGCAAGCGCAAGACCGCGACGCCGTCGCACTCAGCGCCCGTACGCTGGGCGCGCTGTTTTCTTTTGCTCCGGATAGCGAGCAGGTGGCTCCGCTAATCGCGGCCCTGCGCGACGGCAGCTGGCAGAGTCAGTGGCCCTGGCCGGTCGCGGACGGCCTGGCGGCACAGTTCGCTATCGCAAGCGATGAACCGCTGGCGGAAGCCTGGCAGCGGCTGTTTATCGGCCCGTGGGCGCTGCCCGCGCCGCCGTGGGGCTCCGTCTGGCTGGACAAAGAAAGCGTGCTGTTCGGCGACTCGACGCTGGCGCTGCGCGAGTGGATGCGGGCAACCGGCATCAGCCTGTCTGAGCGCCGAGCCGAGCCGGAAGACCACTTCGGGACGCTGCTGCTGCTGGCGGCCTGGCTTTGTGAATCCGCTCAGGATGAGGCATTTAACCAGCTGCTGGCCTGGCATCTTCTCCCGTGGTCGGGGCGCTTTCTGAGCGTGTTTATCGCCGGGGCGGAAAATCCTTTTTATCAGGCTCTGGGCCAGCTGGCGCAAGAGACGCTGGCGCGCTGGCAGGCGCAGCTCCCCTGCGCGGTCGCCGATAAACCGCTCTACCGTTAACCCCTGACGCTATGCCCGCCCGGCGGGCATAGCCTATCGGTGACAACGTCACTTTCTGCCGTTTTCGCACTTATCGCTTTTGCGTCTATGCTTATACCCGGTAAAAATAAGCCATGTCCCCCGCTAATCGTATTCGCTGATGCATCGTCTTCACGCTTATCCTGATATTCAGGTTATGTTTCGCCGCCTGCTGATTGCCATGCTGGTCGGCGTCTTCGCCGCGCTCGCGGTTGCCCTGTTTCGCCACGCGATGGCCGGTCTGGAAAGCCTGTTTCTGAGCAATGACAGCGGAAGCCTGGTCAACGCCGCCGAGTCGATGGCCGGATGGCGTCGGTTATTGACGCCCGCGCTCGGCGGTTTTGCGGCTGGCGCCCTGCTCTGGCTCTGGCAGCGGCGCACCAGTGCACGACCCCATGCGCCAACCGACTATATGGAAGCCCTCGAGACCGGCGACGGCGTGTTTGATACGCCCGCCAGCCTGGTAAAATCGCTGGCTTCCCTGCTGGTGGTGACCACCGGCAGCGCCATAGGCCGCGAGGGAGCGATGATCCTGCTGGCCGCGCTGGCCGCGTCGCTGTTCGCCCGCTGCTTTACGCCCAAAGACGAGTGGAAGCTGTGGGTAGCCTGCGGCGCCGCCGCCGGGATGGCCAGCGCCTACCACGCTCCGCTGGCCGGAAGCCTGTTTATCGCCGAGATCTTATTCGGCACCCTGATGCTGGCGTCGCTAGGCCCGGTCGTGATTGCCGCAGTGGTCGCCCTGCTGCTGACCAATCTGCTGAACGGCGGTTCGGCCCCGCTGTATCACGTTGAATTGCACGAAACCCTGCGCGCGACGCACTATGCGCTGATGCTGGCGACGGCTCTGCTGGCCGGGCTTTGCGGGCCGCTGTTTATCTGGCTGATGGGCTATAGCCATGGCTGCTTTGTCCGGCTGCGCCTGTCGCCCCCCTGGCAGCTGGCGCTCGGCGGTCTCATTGTCGGTCTGCTGTCGCTGATCGCGCCAGCCGTCTGGGGGAATGGCTATAGCGTTGTCCAGAGCTATCTCCTGTCGCCGCCGCTGTTCAGCGCAATACTTACGGTGTTTGTCTGCAAGCTGCTTGCGGTACTCGCCAGCAGCGGCTCCGGGGCGCCGGGCGGCGTATTTACGCCAACGCTATTTATTGGGCTGGGGATCGGTATGCTGTTCGCCAGCCTGACCGGGCTGTGGCTGCCTGATGGCCAGGCGATCGCAATAGTGATTGGCTTAACCGGTATGGCGGCGTTTCTGGCGGCCACCACCCATGCGCCGATTATGTCAACGCTGATGATTTGTGAAATGACCGGACAGTACGTTTTACTGCCCGGTTTACTGATTGCCAGCGTGCTGGCATCGGTGCTATCGCGGACGCTACGCCGAGATTCTATCTACCGCCATCATCTCGCCGAGCATCGATAAGTCGATATACTGGCTTAGTTCGCGCTGTTCCGCGCGCGGCAAGTAAGGCAGTTCACCGATAAGCGGGGCCGGCAGCTTTTTGCTCAGCACGTCGATGATTTCAGCATAATGCGCCAGGCCCGGATTAATGCGGTTGGCCACCCAGCCGATAAGCGGCAGGCCGTCGTTAGCAATCGCCTGCGCGGTCAGCAGGGCGTGGTTGATACAGCCTTCCTGAATCCCCACCACCATGAGCACCGGCAGCTGTTCCTGCACTACCCATTCCGAAAGCGGACGCAGGTCGTTCATCAGGCTGCGCCAGCCGCCGGTACCTTCAACCACTACATGCTCAACCTGGCCGCTGAGCCGCTGGAGGCCATCCGACAGCAGGCCGTAGTTGATCGGGCAACTGTGCGCCACGCTGCTTTCATCTTCGCTTAACGCGATGGGATTGACAGCTTCATACGGTAACACCAGCGATGACACGCTCTGTAAGACCAGCGCATCTTTGTTCCGCAGTCCGTCCGGCGTCTCTTTACTGCCCTTCGCCACAGGCTTGTATCCGGCGACGCTTTTGCCGCAGGCAGCCAGTGCCTGCAACAGCGCACGGGAAACCACCGTCTTGCCGACGGCAGTGTCAGTACCTGTTATGAAGAAACGCTTAAACATCACTAACCCCACAGTTATGTTGATGAAATATACGGGAGAGAAATAATCAACTGTGGAAAAAGTCTACGCGATGCCGCCGGAAGCCAGCTTGAGATAGCGCAATTTTTGGTGTGAATATGAAAAAATGTTAACCCTGTAACAGTCGTATCAGCAACGATCCGTTATAGAGGGCATCCTTAACCAGGGCCGCGCCAGCCATCGTTCCCCGGTTAGAAAACTGGGTGCTTTCCACGGCAATATGTCGGCTATAGGCCGGTAACGATTGTTGTCGAATACAATCAGATATTGCCGGAAACAGAATATCCGCGGCCAGGTTGAAGGGGGAGCCGATAAGAATTTTTTGCGGGTTAAAAAGGTTAACCATAATCGCCAGAATCCGCCCGACGTGGTTCCCGACGCCGCTGATAATGTCCCGCGCCAGCAAATCCCCCTGCAGCGCGGCCTGACATAGCCATTCAACGCTCAGCGGCTGCTGGTGCAGCATCGAGCTCATCGACTTCGCCATGCGGATCTGCGCCAGCTCCAGCACGCTCTCCACGCTGGCGATCGTTTCCAGACAGCCATGGTTGCCGCAATAGCAGCGTTTCCCATACGGGTCGACCTGGGTGTGGCCGATCTCGACCAGGCTACTGCTGCCCGCGTGCAATAGACGGCCGTCGGTGATCACCCCCGCGCCGACGTTATGGTCTATCACCACCTGAATGACATCCCGCGCGCCTCTCGAGGCGCCAAACAGCGATTCGGCCATGGTCCAGGCGCTGATATCGTGCTGAATATAGACCGATACGCCGGTATGGTTGGCTAAGATCTCGCCCAGCGGCATATCCTTAACGTCTTCATAAAAAGGCATCCGGTGGATGATACCGTGCTCGGTGTCGATGATCCCCGGCATGGTGACGGCGATGGCGGTTAATCGCTCCAGCTTCTTTTGGTGACGAATAAAGAACTGGTCAACATGATCGAGTAGCCGGGTCGCAAAAGGCTGAACGTGCTGTAACGCCAGTTCAAGCTGCTCTTCCACCACCAGCGCGCTGCTTAAATCCCGCAGCGCGAGGTGGAGCTCGCCGCGGCTGATGCGGATAGAGAGATAGTGCCAGGCTTCTGTTTCCACCATTAGGCCAACGGCAGGCCTTCCCCGGCTACCCGGCTCCTGGATTTCCGTCTCCTGGACCAGATGCGCTTCCAGCATTTCACGGACGATCTTGGTGATGCTGGCAGGCGCCAGCTGCGCGAAGCGCGAGAGGTCGATGCGCGACACCGGGCCAAGCTGATCAATGAGGCGATAAACCGCGCCCGCGTTGGTCTGCTTAATTTGATCGATATGGCCTGGCTGACTGTCCGCTACCACCGTTGACTCCCTTTATTTTCGCGCTTCGAAATAAACTGACGGCTATGGTGAAGCACTTCAACGGTAATCGTCAAATTTTTGCTTAGCCTTGTGATTTACCGCACATTTTTAGCCGTTATTTGTCCTAAATAACTCACGTGGCGCTGGCAAGCAGCGATTCGCGAAAACGCCGGGCCGCCTGCCCCTGTTCACGATGTTTCGACCACACCAGCCACATTTCCGATACCGCATCCTGCTCTTCGATGGGCAGCCAGCACATTTCCGATAGCTGAACCCGTCTGAACGACGCCGGCAAAATCGACACCCCAAGCCCGGCGGCAACCAGGCCGATAATCGTCATCGCTTCCCCCACTTCCTGGGCGATCGTTGGCGTCAGATCGTAGCGGCGCAGCAGGCCGAGAATATCGTCATACAGCCCGGTACCGACATGGGGATCGAAAAACACAAACGGCTCCCGCGCCAGTTCCCGCAGGCTGACGCGCGGCTGGCTCGCCAGCGGATGATCGCGCGGCACCATCGCCAGCAGCGGTTCGCGCAGCACTCTTTCCCAGACCAGGGTTTCCGGCAGTTGGGTATTACGCATCAGCCCCAGATCCAGCGCCCCCTCGTTCAGCGGCACAATCTGCTCGCGCGTGTTGGTTTCCCGCGTCTGAATATGCACATCGGGATAGCGGCGTCGGAAGGTCGATAGCGTGTCCGATACCGCCTTAATAAAGGGGGCCGAGGAGGTAAAACCAATGCGCAGTTCGCCGGTTTCGCCGTGATGAAGACGGGCTGCCCGCGCGGCGGCATCGTCCACCTGGGAGAGGATCTGCCGGCTATCGGCGAGAAACTGCCTCCCGGCTTCCGTCAGGCTGACGCTGCGGTTCGTCCGGGCAAACAGACGTGCGCCAATTTGCTGCTCAAGGATTTGAATCTGCTGGCTAAGCGGCGGCTGAGAGATATTTAACCGCGCCGCCGCGTGGCCAAAATGGAGCTCTTCCGCCACGGCAATAAAATAGCGCAGATGACGTAGTTCAATATTCATATCTAAAACGTCTTATTTGAGATTATTAATATATTAGACAGAATATTTACATTTTCCTACTCTGAATAAGTGGCCATTGCGGTCGCTCAACTCTCTGTTTATCACCAAGGATTTTTCCGTGAGTCGTACAACTACCGCTGACACCGTCCCGGCAAACGACGTCAGCGACATTATCGCTCCTCAGCCAAACCAGTTTATCAAACGCGGTACCCCGCAATTTATTCGCGTCACCCTCGCCCTCTTTTCCGCCGGACTGGCGACCTTTGCGCTGCTCTATTGTGTTCAGCCGATTCTGCCGGTGCTCTCCAGCGAATTCGGCGTCTCGCCGGCCAGCAGCAGTATCTCGCTGTCGATTTCCACGGCGATGCTGGCGGTCGGCCTGCTGTTTACCGGTCCGCTATCCGACGCCATCGGCCGCAAACAGGTGATGGTGACCGCGCTGGTGCTGGCTTCCTGCTGCTCCCTGCTGTCGACGATGATGTCCAGCTGGCATGGGATCCTGATTATGCGCGCCCTGATCGGCCTGTCGTTGAGCGGCGTGGCGGCGGTCGGCATGACCTATCTGAGCGAAGAGATCCACCCCAGCGTCGTGGCGTTCTCAATGGGGCTGTATATCAGCGGAAACTCGATTGGCGGCATGAGCGGCCGTCTGCTGACCGGGGTATTCACCGATTTCTTCGGCTGGCGTATCGCGCTGGCGGTCATTAGCGGCTTCGCCCTCGCAGCCGCGCTGATGTTCTGGCGCATCCTGCCGGCGTCGCGCCACTTCCGTCCAACGTCGCTGCGGCCAAAATCGCTGCTGATCAACTTCCGCCTGCACTGGCGCGATCGCGGACTGCCACTGCTGTTTCTTGAAGGTTTCTTATTAATGGGGGCATTCGTAACGCTGTTTAACTATATCGGCTATCGTCTGATGCTCTCACCGTGGTCGCTCAGCCAGGCGGTGGTTGGCCTGCTGTCGGTGGCCTATTTGACCGGAACCTGGAGTTCGCCGAAAGCCGGGGCGATGACCGTTCGCTACGGTCGCGGCCCGGTACTGCTGTTCTCCACGGCGGTAATGCTCGGCGGCCTGCTGCTGACCCTGTTCTCGTCGCTATGGCTAATTTTTATCGGCATGCTGCTGTTCTCCGCGGGCTTCTTCGCGGCACACTCGGTAGCCAGCAGTTGGATCGGCCCGCGCGCCCGTCGCGCCCGCGGTCAGGCGTCATCGCTCTATTTGTTTAGCTACTATCTGGGTTCCAGCATGGCGGGGACGTTAGGCGGCGTGTTCTGGCATCACTACGGTTGGAACGGCGTCGGCGGGTTTATCGCGCTGATGCTGCTGGCGGCGCTGCTCACCGGCGCGTGTTTGCATAAACGGCTGAAATAACGCGGGTTAACGTGGCCTGTCGCGGGCCACGCTATTCACCACATCCCCAGTACCGACGACATTCCTAACACCTCTCTAACGGCATCGATAGAAAGCAGAGCAATAAACAGCCAGGTAAACGGATTCATAATTCACCTCGCATAGGCGGGCTGTGCCTGCATTAAGTTTAGCCGCGGTTCAGAGAAAGCGTCTGTTACTTTACGCACATCCGGATTATTTCGAGCCAAACATAAAATACGCAATCGATTAATCCCTACATTATGCTAATGGCCGGCGAGCCGATGCGGGCGGCGATGTCCGATTGCCTCAGGAGATTTGTGGCGGAACGCCCCGCATCCCTCGACCCCATCGGCGTATCACGATAGTGTAGAGGCCAACGAAAACCTCTTTTGTTCACTTGCCACCGTCAGAGTGTAAACATGACCGAAAACAAAAATTATCATCAGCTTACCCGCACCTTTCAGCGACTCTCCCGCTTCTCGCATCTCTCGGCCATCGCCGGCTGGGATATGTTCGCCATGATGCCGCCCGGCGGCAGCGCGGCCCGCGGCGCAGCGCTCGCCGAGCTCGGCGTTTTGCAGCATCAGATCCTCACCGACAAGAAAGTGGGTGAATGGCTACAGAACGCGCTTCAGGAAGAGCTAAATGATGTGGAACAGGCAAACCTGCGCGAAATGACTCGCCAGTACCAACAGGCGGCGCTGCTGCCGGAAAGCCTGGTGGAAGCGAAATCGCTGGCGGGTAGCCGCTGCGAGCACGCCTGGCGCAGCCAGCGTCCGGCGAACGACTGGCAGGGTTTTGCCGAGAACCTGCGTGAAGTCGTCAAACTGAGCCGCGAGGAGGCGCAGATTCGCGCGGCGGCGAAAGGCGGCTCCCGCTATGACGCTCTGCTGGATATTTTTGAACCGGATATGACCAGCGCCCGTCTGGACGTGCTGTTCGCGGACCTGAAATCCTGGCTTCCTTCGCTGCTGGAAAAAGCGGTTGAGAAGCAGGCACAGACGCCGCTCATCGAACCTCAGGGGCCGTTTCCGATTACCGACCAGCGCGAGCTGGGACTGGAAGCGATGCGCGTGCTGGGATTTGATTTTGACGGCGGACGCCTGGATATCAGCGCCCACCCGTTCTGCGGCGGCGTCCCCGAGGATGTGCGTATCACCACGCGCTACAACGAAAACGACCTGCTCAGCGCGCTGTTTGGCGTGATTCACGAAACCGGCCACGCGCGCTATGAACAAAATCTGCCGCGTAACTGGCTCGATCAGCCCATCGCCCTCGCCCGTTCTACGGCGATCCATGAGTCGCAAAGCCTGTTTTTCGAGATGCAGCTTGGCCGCAGCGACGCCTTTCTGCAGCGCCTGCTGCCAACGGTACGCCAGTACTTTGGCGAACAGCCGGCCTTTAGCCGCGAAAACTTCATCGCCTGGAATCAGCGCGTCAAGCCGGGCTTTATCCGCGTCGACGCGGATGAGGTGAGCTATCCGGCACACGTCATTCTGCGCTATGAAATTGAACGCGCGCTGATTGATGGCGACATCGAGGTCGATGATATTCCGGCACTGTGGGACGAAAAAATGCAGCACTGGCTGGGACTTTCCACCACCGGCAACTACCGCGACGGCTGTATGCAGGATATCCACTGGACCGACGGCGGTTTTGGCTATTTCCCTTCCTATACGCTTGGCGCGATGTACGCCGCTCAGCTGATGGCTTCCGCCAGACGGGCGCTACCGCAGCTGGAAAGCGATATCGCCAACGGTAACTTCAGCGCCCTGTTTGACTGGCTGCGGCAAAATATCTGGCAGCACGGTAGCCGTTTTACCACCTCGCAGCTGATTCAGCATGCTACCGGAGAAGACCTTAACAGCGCCTATTTCCGCCAGCACCTTACCTCGCGTTATCTGTAAATCACCGGCGTCGGGCCCCGCTCCCGACGCCGTGTTCCACCTTGGTCGCAGCACGTTGTACATACGGTTACACGCCGATACCAAACACTCACGGAAACCTCGATAAGACAAGCATATAGTTCTTTCAACGGCCCCGCAGTGGGGTTGAAACAAGAAACCTTTTCGAGGATATCAGAATGAAAAAAGTATTAGCTCTGGTCGTTGCCGCTGCTATGGGTCTGTCTTCTGTTGCTTTCGCTGCCGATGCTGCCACCACCACAACTCCGGCGCCGGCTGCTGCAACTCACAGCACCACCGCTAAAGCGACCCACCATAAGAAACACCATACCGCCGCTGCCAAACCGGCTGCTGAGCAGAAAGCGCAGGCGGCTAAAAAGCACAAAAAAGCCGCAGCTAAACCTGCTGTAACCCAGAAAGCCCAGGCCGCTAAAAAGCACAAAAAAGCGGAAGCTAAACCGGCTGCCGCCCAGAAAGCCCAGGCCGCTAAGAAACACAAAAAAGCCGCTGCTAAACCTGTAGCTCAGAAAGCGCAGGCAGCTAAAAAACACCACAAAACCACTAAACATCATACCGCTAAACCAGCTGCACAACCGGCTGCTTAATCTCCCGGGTTAAGTTGTGTGATACGATATCGGCGCTGTCTTCAGCGCCGTTTTTTTCTGGAGAGCACCATGCTGCGGCGCTATCGTTTTGAGCTCATCCTGATCTTGCTGATTATCTGCGCGCTGGTCGCCAGCCGTTTTTTCCTTTACTAAAGATGTAGCTGCCACACGTTATATCCCAACCCATAGATCGCCAGAAGTAGCAGAAAAAGCGCCGAGACCCTCGTCAAGCGTTTGGCGCAACGCGCCGTTAACCAACGACGAACCGCCAGAATGTAAAGCGAAAGCACGCTCAGATCGATCGGCACCCACACCGCCGTCAATACCCCCAGACTGCAGCCGAAACTGTTGGTGAGATGAATAAACTGCGGAAAAAAACGGCAAAAAAGAGAATATCTTTGGGATTGCCTAATCTGCCCGCGATCCGCGCGGGACTGCTGGCCTTGCCCTTCTCTACCACGATAGCCACCGGCGAAGGCTACTATTTTGTCTGGCCGAAAAATACGCTCAGCCCGCAGCCGATCGCCCTATTGCAGCGTTTTTTAAACCAGCATATTCCCGGTCCGCTCTCCGCTGACGTTATCCGCCAGGGCGCGGCCCCGGATTACAGTACGTGAACCGCCGTCACCAGCAGATAGCCCGTGGCGCCCCAAATCATTGCTGACACCAGCGAAACGTAAACTAATGCGCGAATACCTTGCTTAGACATAAATCCTCCCGTATATCGGGTGTTTGATATTGCAGATATCATCGCCGGGATAACATCTCTGTTTGCTCAACAAGGTGGTAGCAATAACAACGTTTACGGTGAGAAAATGTTTCGCTTTGAAAGTAATTGATAAACAGGTAAAGAAGTCCGTTTATCCTGCAAAGAAATCTCTTTTTTCCCGCAATATTGGCGCTGTTTAGTCATTAGGGACTTGAGAAAAAGCTGAAGCGGGAATCATTTTATCGCTACCCGCCGGTTGTACGTTCGGATACACGATTTCTGTTGCTTCCGTTGCCCTTTTCTGCGGAAATAACGCCGCAGGAAAATGGTGTTAACATATTGAATTCACACCATTCATCCGTAAGCGACTGGCGATTTTAGCTGATTCCGCCCGCCGTCTGGCTTAATTAAAATTATTCTTAACTTTCATAAACTTAAATCTGCTGCTACTTTCAATAGACATAATTATCTCCCCAGAGAGTGATATGCGTAGAGACGTCCTGTTATTACTGTGTTCCATTTCCCTGTTTCCAGCGCTGGTCCAGGCCGATGATGATGGCATGAGTGCAAAAGATATTAAGACGCTGTTTTTTGGTCATGACGACCGAAAACCGGTCAGCAACCCCACGGACGATCCCTGGGATGCGATTGGGCAACTGGAAACCGCCAGCGGTAATCTCTGTACCGCGACGCTGATCGCCCCCAACCTGGCGCTCACCGCCGGTCACTGCCTGCTGACGCCGCCCAAAGGCAAGCCGGATAAACCCGTCGCGCTGCGCTTTATCTCGCGCAAAGGTGGCTGGGTGTACGAAATTCACGGTATTGAAGGCCGCGTGGACCCTTCGCTGGGCAAACGGCTTAAGGCCGACGGCGATGGCTGGATAGTTCCCAGCGCCGCGGCGCCGTGGGATTTTGGCCTGATCGTGCTGCGCTACGCCCCTTCCGGTATTACGCCGGTGCCGATTTTTAGCGGCAGCAAAGCCGATCTGACCGCGGCGCTCAAGACCGCAGAACGAAAAGTGACTCAGTCAGGCTATCCGGAAGATCATCTGGATAATCTCTACACCCACGAAGATTGCGTGGTCACCGGCTGGGCGCAAACATCGGTGCTCTCCCATCAATGCGATACGCTACCCGGCGATAGCGGCTCGCCGCTGCTGCTGAAAACCGACGACGGCTGGCAGGTGATCGCGGTACAGAGTTCGGCGCCGGGGGCAAAAGATCGCTGGCGGGCGGACAACCGCGCCATCTCGGTGACCGGCTTTCGCGATAAGCTTGAGGCGCTGGCCGCCCAGTAAGCGGTCAGCCTTGCTGCTGGCGCAGCTGCAATAACGATGCGACGGGCATCGGCTCGCTGAAGAAGAAGCCCTGCAATTTGTCGCATCCCGCCCGTCGCAGCAGCGCCAGCTGTTGCTGATTTTCAACGCCTTCCGCCACAACCGTAATCCCCAACGCCCCGGCAATGCGCACGGTACCGCGCACCAGCTCCGCCGCCTGGGTATCCACATCCACCAGCCCGGCCAGTGATTTATCGATTTTGAGACTGTCGAAGCTAAAGCTGCGTAAATAGCCGATGCTGGAGTAGCCGGTGCCAAAATCATCGAGCGCCACCGCGATCCCCAGCGACCTTAAATTTTCAATCGCCGCCCGCGCACGCTCGGGATTCTCCAGAACGTAGCTCTCCGTAACCTCAAGCTGTAACCGACGGGCCGGGAAATGGCAGCGGCCCAGCACCTGCACCACCCGCGACTCAAACTCCGGGTCGCGGAACTGCGCCGGAGAGATATTCACCGACAGCAGCAAATCGTCTAAAGGCTGCAGCTCGCTACAGGCGCGTTGCAGAACAAACTGACCAAGCGCGTAGATCAAACCGCTACTTTCGGCAATACCGATAAACGTGTCCGGCGGCAGCGCCCCCTGCGGACGTCGCGGCCAGCGCAGCAGCGCTTCCACGCCCTCCATAACCAGCGTATCGGCGTTGACGATCGGCTGGTACCAGACATCAAACTCTTCGTTCTCCAGCCCCTGGCGGATGCCGTTTTCGATATTCAGCTGATACTGCCGCGCGTCGCTGAGCGCTTCGTCATACCAGGTGGTGCGCCCTTTACCGGTTTTTTTCGAGTGGTACATGGCAATATCGGCGCGGCGAAAAAGCTCGGTGCTGGAACAGCTTGCCGGGACGCCGCTGGCGATGCCGATGCTGGCGCTGATATAAATTTTTCGTTCGTTGAGGATAACGGGGGCTTTTAACAGTTCCAGCACCGCCCAGGCAAAGGCCAACGCCTGATTTATCGCCTGTTCGCCGCTTACGGTCATCGCAAACTCGTCGCCGCCCATTCGCGCCAGCATCCCTTCGGGAGGCACGCGCTGCCGAAGCTCTTTAGCAATATGAATAATCAACGCATCGCCTACATCGTGGCCGTAGTTGTCGTTAACATCCTTAAAGCCGTCGAGATCGATAAACACCACGCTTTGCGTCTGGTACTGCGCGTTTTCGCATACCTGATTAAGACGTTCGATCAGCGCCCGCCGGTTTGGCAAGCGGCTCAGCCAGTCGGTCATGGCAATATTGCGCGCCAGCTTTTCGCCGCGCGCCAGCTTGTAAAGCCCGAGGCAGCTGAAGAGAATAAACAGCAGGATCAGCCCCGCTGCCACGACGGCGATCAGCCGAATATTGTTTGATGCCGCCCGCGCGGCTTCAGCGCCGGGAAGTCCCGGCTGCCAGCTCAGATAGCCAACGATTTCCCCGGACTGGGTGCGGAGCGGGATACTGTATTCGCCGCCGCCTGGCGTGACGTGGAGGTTGCGGATCTGAAACGTATCGCCCAGCCGCTCAAGCATTTGCGGGTTAATATGACGGGTGATCACCAGATAGCGACGCGTATCATCATAAACCTGCAGCCGTCCTGTCGTCGGGCGAATCAGGCCAATGGCAATAAAGGCGATACCGGCGCGGGTTCGGGTGATGCCGGCATAAGCGCTTTTGCCGCTGCGCAGGGCGGCGGCATGCTGCGAGATGAGCGAATGAAAACCGTTGCCGAGAAATTGGGTATCCTGTTCGGTAAAGCTCTCACTGCGAAACGATCCCCACAGCACGCGATAGTGCTGGTCGAGCACGAAAGTGCCGTCATAAAGGTTATTGATCTTAAAGCCGGAACCCCAGGAGTTATAGAGCCATTGCGGATCGAGCCGGTCGGTATAGGTCTGATGCACCGCATCGTCCCAGATAGCGTTATCCATTACCAGCGACAGCACGCGATTCACCGAGGTTTGCACCGCGCCATCCACCGATAACACGGAACGATGCTTATCAATTTCGTTTGCTTTCAGGCCGATCAGGTGCTGGCTGAGGTAGAGGAGCGAAATAATGGACACGATTAAGCCAATCCCGGCGAGGACAATCATGATGGAAAGCGTTCTGGCGGAGGGAATATTGCGCCAGCCTGGCAAATGGATCATGTTCTGCCCTCATGTCGGCCGGTAGCGAAATACGCCGAACTGGCTCTTTTTTAAGAGTAATACAGAGAGCAGAATTTGCCGCCCGCATCCACAGGCGGCATCATATCAGGCGAGTTTAATTAACACCATGCCGACCACCAGCAGGAGCAGGCCGGCCCAGCCTTTATGATTCAGACGCTGGCCAAACAGCACCCAGCCGGCGGCAATGGTCGCCGCGATGCCGAAACCGCCCCACAGCGCATAGGCCACCGACAGGTCAATCCCTTTGACCGCCTGCGAAAGCGCGCTGAAGGCGCCAAGAACCGCCGCCAGCGACATAAGGCCATAGAACTTACGTCGAAAACCGTCGGAAAACTTAAGAAAAACGTTGGCCATAATTTCCAGCGCGATAGCCAGCGCCAGCCAGGCGGCATGGACCCACTCAAACTGTTGCATGAGTTTTCTCCTTGCCCGGTTTCACCGTTTTCTGCGTTCCCGATTTAATCAATACAATCCCGGCGACCAGGGTGACCAGACCGGCAATTTTTATCGTCGACAGCGTTTCATCAAACAGCAGAACGCTGAAAATCGTGATCAGTAAAATGCCGATCCCTTCCCATAGGGCATAGGCCACGCCGAGGGCGATTTTTTTCACGGCGAAAGCCAGGAAAATATAGGAAAGCGCAATCATCACCAGCATTAAAATAAAACCAGTGTGGCCGCCGCTTACGCTTGCCCATTTCATCGACAAAGTGCCGGTAATTTCAGCAACGATTGCTAAAGCTAATAAAATCCAATAAAACATGATCCCTTCTCCTGCTTGAGAATATAATCCATTACGGCTTACAGCGAAGTAAACCGGAAAAATTCTGACGTTATTTTAGCCGTGCGCAGCGCGCCAGCTCAGGCAGAGAGAAGAAGACTAAAGCGCCGAGCGCCAGTGCTGCTCGCCGAGGAAGCGGGAGTTGGAGTGGGAGACTGCAGGGTGAAGCGAAATATACATCCTGAACTGATTGTCCATAAAATTACAATTATCCGCGGTATTGCTTCTCATCATTTGCGGATGAAAATTGTCCTCTGTAGTTATACACACGCAGATTTGTACCATAACACCACATTTAACTCAAAGACTTTGCAGTTCTTTACCTCTGCTATTTGATTTGGATTAGTTTTTTCCGATAGCAAACGCCATTATGATATCGTTCCAGTCATTATTTATTAATGGGTCGGTTTTTTTCATTTTAACTGAGGCGACGCGTTGAGACGCCGACTTTGCCAACGTCTACAATGACTCCTATTAGACCCCATTTTTTCTCGCGCAGGGAGCGGTATGGCCAAACCCATCATCACGCTTAACGGCTTAAAAATAGTCATCATGCTCGGCATGCTGGTTATCATCCTTACAGGCATCCGCTTCGCGGCGGATATTATCGTGCCTTTTGTGCTGGCGATCTTTCTGGCGGTGGTGATTAACCCGCTGGTTCAGCTGATGGTGCGCTGCCGGGTGCCGCGGGTACTGGCGATTTCGCTCCTGGTCGGGGTGATTGTCCTGCTGGCCGTGGTGCTGCTGGCCTCGCTCGGCACCTCGCTTAACGAGCTTGCGCGCACCCTGCCGCAGTATCGCAACTATCTCTATGAACCGATGCAGACCGTCGCGCCGTGGCTGCAGCGCTTCGGCTTTACCGTGTCGGTGGTGGAGCTGAATAAATATATAGACCCCAACGCGGTGATGACCCTGGTAACCGGGCTGCTTACCCAGCTTTCCAACGCGATGTCCTCTATCTTCCTGCTGCTGCTGACGGTGGTGTTTATGCTACTGGAAGTACCGCAGCTTCCCGCGAAGCTGCAGCAGCTGATGTCGCGGCCGGTGGAGGGAATGGGCGCGATTCAGCGCGCGCTGGATAGCGTCTCTCACTATCTGGTGCTCAAAACCGCCATCAGCCTGGTGACCGGGCTGGTGGTCTGGGGAATGCTGGTGCTGCTGGACGTCCGCTTTGCCTTTATGTGGGGACTGCTGGCTTTTGCGCTCAACTACATTCCCAATATCGGTTCGGTTCTCGCGGCCATCCCGCCGATTTTGCAGGTGCTGGTATTTGGCGGTCTGTATGAGGCGCTGGTGGTGCTGGCGGGCTATCTGGCGATCAACCTGGTGTTCGGCAATATCCTTGAACCGCGCATTATGGGCCGCGGGCTGGGGCTATCGACGCTGGTGGTCTTCCTGTCATTAATTTTCTGGGGCTGGCTGCTGGGGCCGGTGGGGATGCTGCTCTCGGTACCGCTGACGATTATTGTCAAAATCGCCCTCGAACAGACGGTGGCCGGGCAAAGCATCGCCTTCCTGCTGAGTGATTTAAGTAAAAACTAACGAGATTGCTCGCAGTTCCCCCGGAGGCGATGCTGGCGCATCTGTCCGGGCTACCGGCCCGCAGACGACCTTTAACCTGTACCCGGGCAGGCGCTTTGCGCCGCCCCCGGGAGCAGAGCGCGGAGCGGCTGAACTTCCCGGAGGCGATGCTGACGCATCTGTCCGGGCTACCGGCCCGCAGATGACCCTTAACCTGTAGCCCGGGCAGGCGCTTTGCGCCGCCCCCGGAAGCAGAGCGCGGAGCGGCTGAACTTCCCGGAGGCGATGCTGGCGCATCTGTCCCGGCTACCGGCCCGCAGACGACCTTTAACCTGTAGCCCGGCTAAACGCAGTGCGAGCCGGGAAGCCGCGTCAATGCCTCAACCCGGTACGTCCCCCACTCGTAGACCAATCATTCGCAATCATTATTGATCGTCATCACATCTCTGCCCCGCCAATCATTACTCTTACGCTAACGATTCGCCATCGGCCTTAATTGATGCCCGCCACCTCGGGACGCACACTTACTCCCACACCAGGGCAATCAAAACGATTTGTCGAATCAGGAGGTTAATAATGAATGCCGAACAAACGACGGGGCGAGTCTGGAACCGTCGCCGTACGGAAAAACAGCGGCGACTGGCCGAGGCGAAAATCTCGGGCAAAGTGATCCCCACTGACCAGCTGGTTGCCGTACTGGAACATCTGCTGGCCCCCGGCGACCGGGTGGTACTGGAAGGCAACAACCAGAAACAGGCAGATTTCCTCTCGCGGATGCTGGCGGAGGTTAACCCGCAAAAAATTCACGACCTGCATATGATTATGCCGAGCGTCGGGCGCAGCGAGCACCTGGACCTTTTCGAAAAAGGCATCGCCCGCAAGCTCGATTTTTCCTTCTCCGGCACCCAAAGTCTGCGCATTTCGCAGCTGCTGGAAGATGGCCTGCTGGAAATCGGCGCGATTCACACCTATATCGAGCTTTACTCTCGTCTGTACGTCGACCTGTCGCCGAACGTCGCGCTGATCGCCGGTTATAAAGCCGACCGCAAGGGTAACCTCTACACCGGGCCGAGCACCGAAGACACTCCGGCGCTGGTGGAAGCCGCCGCGTTCCACGACGGCATCGTCATTGCGCAGGTCAACGAACTGGTTGATGACGAGTGCGATCTGCCACGCGTGGATATCCCCGGTTCGTGGATTGACTATATCGTTGTCGCCGATAAACCGTTTTTTATCGAGCCGCTGTTTACTCGCGACCCGCGCCTGATTAAGCAGGAACATATCCTGATGGCGATGATGGCGATTAAAGGCATCTACGCCGAGCATCAGGTGCAATCCCTCAACCACGGGATCGGCTTTAACACCGCCGCCATCGAACTGCTGCTACCGACCTACGGCGAACAGCTCGGCCTGAAGGGCAAAATCTGTAAACACTGGACGCTAAACCCGCATCCGACCCTTATTCCGGCCATTGAAAGCGGTTGGGTCGAGAGCGTGCACTGCTTCGGCGGCGAACTGGGGATGGAAGAGTACATTCGCGCGCGCCCGGATATCTTCTTTACCGGCGCCGACGGCTCCATGCGTTCCAACCGCGCGTTCTGCCAGCTGGCGGGGCAGTATGCGGTGGATATGTTTATCGGCTCAACCCTCCAGGTGGATGGCTATGCCAACTCCTCTACCGTCACCCGTGGTCGTCTTTCCGGCTTCGGCGGCGCGCCGAATATGGGCCACGACCCGCACGGTCGCCGCCACGCCACCCCGGCATGGCTCAACATGATTACCGAACCGGACCCGATGCAGCGCGGTAAAAAGCTGGTCGTGCAAATGGTGGAAACCTTCCAGGCGGGCGTGAAACCGACCTTCGTGGAAAAACTCGACGCCGTAGAGGTGGCCAAAACCTCCGGCATGCCGCTGGCGCCGGTAATGATTTACGGCGATGACGTCACCCACGTGCTGACCGAAGAAGGTATCGCTTACCTCTACCGCGCGGAAAGTCTCGAAGAGCGCCGGGCAATGGTCGCAGCGGTAGCGGGGATCACCGACATCGGCCTCGGCGTGGATGCCAAACGCGTGGCCGAACTGCGCCAAAGCGGCAAAATCGTCTATCCGGAAGATATCGGTATCCGCCGCAGCGACGCCACCCGCTCCCTGCTCGCCGCCGGCAGCGTAGCCGACCTGGTTGAGTGGTCCGACGGGCTTTACAACCCACCGGCAAAATTCCGGAGCTGGTAATGAAAAAACTCTCTCCCCAAATTGCCGAAACCCGCGCCCGCTGGCTGGCCCAGACCGCCAGCGCCTGCCTGGTTGCCGAAGCGCGACTCAGCCCCAAACCGGGTCTGGTCGACAGTCGCGGCAACGGCGCGCATCAGGACCTGAACCTGGCGCTGATGGAGCGCTCCGCCCGTAGCCTGCAGCCAACGTTTCATGCGCTGGCACAGCAAAGCTGGCGGCGGCCAGCGGACATCGCCCTGCGCGAAACCGTCGGCCGTCTGGGCCGCGAAGGCGAAGCGCAGATGATGCAGGCGACCTCGGGGGTCAATACCCACCGCGGCGCTATCTGGGCGCTGGGCCTGCTGGTGAGCGCGACGGCGATGCTGGGGGGAGAAAGTCATGCACAGAAGATTACGGAAACCGCCGCCGCCCTCGCCCGTCTGCCGGACGCCGGCGCGCCGAAGACCTTTAGTAAAGGCCTGCGCGCCAGCCGCCGCTGGCAGGTTCCGGGCGCGCGGGAAGAAGCGCAGCGCGCTTTTCCGCATATCACCACCCTGGCGCTGCCGCAGCTTTTGCGCAGCCGGGCCGCGGGGGCCAGCGAGGAGCAGGCCCGTCTTGACGCGCTGATGGCGATTATGACCTCGCTTAGCGATACCTGCGTGCTCTCCCGCGCCGGAATGGCGGGCCTTATCGCAATGCAACAAGGCGCTGGCGAGGTGCTGGTGGCAGGAGGATGCGCGACCGCTCAGGGTCGGGCCGCGCTGGCGCGCCTTGATGCGCAGATGCTGGCGCAGAACGCCTCGCCGGGTGGCGCGGCGGACCTGCTTGCCGCCACCCTGTTTCTCGACCGGGTTTCCGCTTAACGCATTCAGAGGATGTTATGGAACAGATTAAATTGTCATTCCCTGCCAACCGCGCCCTCAGCGGCAAAGCGCTGGCAGGCGTAGTAGGCTCCGGCGATATGGAAGTGCTCTATACCGCCGGGCAGAGCAATACGCTCAATGTGGAGATCACCACCTCCGTGGACAACAGCCAGGCGCGCTGGAGCGCGCTGTTCGAACGGCTGAGCCTGATTAACGGTCTGCCCGGCGGAGATCTGGTGATCCACGACTTTGGCGCCACCCCCGGCGTCGCGCGGATCCGCATTGAACAGGTATTTGAGGAGGTGGCTCATGCGTAACGATCGCAGCTTTATTGAACTCCGCGCCCGCGAACGCGCCCGTTTCCTGCTGGATGACGGCAGCTATCGCGAACTGCTGGACCCGTTCGAAGGCATCATGTCGCCGTGGCTGGGCGCGCAGGGCATCGTCCCGCAGTCTGACGACGGCATGGTGGTTGCGAAAGGCACCATTAACGGCCAGCCGGCGGTGGTTATCGCCATCGAAGGCACCTTCCAGGGCGGCAGCATGGGCGAAGTCTCCGGCGCGAAAATGGCCGCCGCCCTTGAGCTGGCGGCGGAAGATAACCGCAACGGTATTCCTACCCAGGCGGTGCTGTGCCTGGAAACCGGCGGCGTGCGCCTGCAGGAGGCCAACCTGGGGCTTGCCGCCATCGCCGATATTCATGCCGCGATTGTCGACCTGCGCCGTTATACCCCGGTGGTCGGCATTGTCGCCGGTACCGTTGGCTGCTTCGGCGGGATGTCCATCGCCGCGGCGCTGTGCAGTTACCTGATTGTCACCCGCGAAGCGCGATTGGGGCTCAACGGACCGCAGGTTATCGAACAGGAGGCGGGGATTGAAGAGTACGACTCCCGCGACCGTCCGTTTATCTGGAGCATGACCGGCGGCGAAATTCGCTACGCCAGCGGCCTGGTGGATGCCCTGGTCGGCGACGGCGTTAACGCGGTGAAAAGCGCGATGAACGAAGCCATTGCTAAAGGCGTTCCCGCGCAGCATCGCAGCGACAAAAATGAGGATTTCCTGACCCGTTTGACCCACTTCGATACCCGCCAGCAGGCGGACACCGCGCAGATCAAACGGCTATTCGCCCGGGAGGAGAAATAATGAGCCAGTTCACTCATCGCGCCGCGCTATGGCTAAACCAGCTGGCGCCGAACGCCCCACTAATGACCGGTCTGTGCCCCTCGGTGCAGGTTGCCGACGCCGATTTTAACGGTGAAACCGCGCGCTTTATCGCCGTGGTGCCGGATGCTAACAACCATTACCCGCGCGCCGCCAACGGCGAAGTCGGCCTGCTTGAAGGCTGGACGCTGGCGAAAGTGGTCAACGAAACCATCGACGCCGATGCGGATAAAACGGTAAAGCGCCCGATTATTGCGGTCATTGATGTACCCAGCCAGGCCTACGGCCGTCGTGAAGAAGCCTTTGGTATTCATCAGGCGCTGGCCGGCGCGGCGGGCGCGTATGCGAAGGCGCGTCTTGCCGGGCATCCGGTGATTGGCCTGATTGTCGGCAAAGCGATGTCCGGGGCGTTTCTGGCCCACGGCTACCAGGCCAATCGCCTGATCGCCTTTAACGACGCCGGCGTACTGGTGCACGCCATGGGCAAAGAATCCGCCGCGCGTATCACGCTACGTAGCGTTGAGGCGCTGGAGAAACTGGCGGCCACCATTCCGCCGATGGCCTATGACGTCAGCAACTACGCGACGCTCGGCCTGCTCTCCGCCCTGCTGGATATCAGCAATCCTGACGCGCCGGACGCCCGCGATCTGACGCTGGTCACCGACACCCTGCGCGACGCCATCGCTGACGCCCGCCGGGATGCCTCGCTGAAGTGCCGCCTTGGCGCGGCGAACCGCCGTAGTTCCCAACAGGTGCGCGATCGCATGCGCGCCAGCTGGTAGTCAGTCCCTAAGTAGAAGAAAACCTGCCGGAAGCGGCCGCCTGAGGCACCGATAGCGTGCCTCAGGAAGAGACCGCTTTTAGAAATTATAACAATCGCGCCAGTACTCTATTTTATTAACAGGTGATTTATGACTTATGTGATTATTCATGCCCTCGCGCCGATTTTTGTCATCATGTTGCTGGGCTTCTGGGCCGGTAAGGCCAAAATGGTCGACAACAAAAACGTCTCGTTACTCAACATTTTCGTAATGGATTTCGCCCTGCCCGCGACGCTGTTTAGCGCCACGGTGCAAACGCCGTGGAGCGGTATTGTCGCGCAATCGCCGCTGGTGCTGGTGCTCACCGGAGCGATGTGGATTACCTATGCGGCCATCTACTTCCTCGCCACCCGCGTCTTCAAGCGCTCGCCGCAGGATGCCGCCGTGCTAACCCTGACCGTCGCGCTGCCGAACTACGCCGCCCTTGGCCTGCCGATTCTGGGCAGCGTGCTCGGCGAAGGCGCGTCAACCTCCCTCTCCGTGGCCGTTTCCATCGCCTGCGGCTCGGTACTGATGACGCCGTTCTGCCTGCTGATTCTGGAGCGTGAAAAAGCGCTCGCCGCCGGAGAGAACAGCGGTTCGACGCTGGCGATGCTGCCGGTACTGATGTGGCGTTCGGTGAAAAAACCGATTGTCTGGGGTCCGCTGCTGGGGGTTGTGCTCTCGGCGATCGGTATCAAAATGCCGGATCTGCTGCTGGCCGCTATCAAGCCGCTGGGCCTGGCGGCGACCGCCGCGGCGCTGTTCCTCACCGGGGTAATCCTGTCAGCGCGCAAGCTGCAGCTCAATACGCTGATTGCCACCTCTACCGTGGTTAAACTGCTGGTGCAGCCGTTTATCGCCTGGGGTCTGGTGATGCTGCTGGGGCTGCACGGTTCAATCGCCATTACCGCGATTCTGATGATTGCCCTCGCGGCCGGTTTCTTCGGCGTGGTCTTCGGCAACCGCTTTGGCGTGCAGTCGCCGGATGCGGAAGCGGTGCTGCTGTTAAGCTCGGTTCTGTGTATCCTGTCGCTGCCGCTGTTTATCACTTTAACGTCAGGGATCTAACGATGTCATTAACGCCGCGTCCTCACGATTTAATCTGGTTGAATAATGCCGCCGCGCTGGAGGCGATTGAGGAGCCCTGGGTCGCACAGCACTGGCGTATTAGCCTGCCGGTGGTGGTACGACGCGACGTTGACGCCGACGCCCGCGTTCCGGTGGGCGTACGGGGTATGAAACGCGAGCAGCGGGCCGCAGGCTGGGTACTGAGGGAAAATATCGTCCGTACCGTCAGCCCGGAAGCCCTCGCCGACCGCCAGCTGCTCCTGCGCTCGCCGTTTGTCTCTCAGCCGCCGGTTCAGGCGGCGATATCACTGACCTTACATCCCTGGCCGTGGCGCTGGGGCATTACCGGCGGTACCGGCTACGCGCTGACCACCGAAATTCCCGTGCTGCACGCCGCCAGCGATCTCGATCTGCTGATCCGCGCGCCGCTGCCGCTTCCCCGCGAGGCGCTGCTCGCCTGGCAGTCCCGCGTCGCGCAGCTGCCGTGCCGGGCGGATACCCAGGTCGAAACGCCCGTCGGGGCGTTTGCGCTAAATGAGTGGCTGCGCGATGGCCGCGTCCTGCTGAAAACGTCCCGCGGCGCGCGCCTGACCGCGTCGCCGTGGAACAGGGAGGAAGCATGAAAATTCTCTTTACCTTTCCCGGTCAGGGAAACCAGCGGCCGGATATGCTGGCCGACCTTCCCGACCGCCAGAATATTCTCGCCGAAGCGCGGACCGTGCTCGGCGAAGAAGTAGACCATTTAGATAGCGCCGCCGCGTTAAAACACACGCGCGCGGTGCAGCTGTGCCTGCTGATCGCAGGCGTCGCCTGGGCGCGAGAACTGCGGCGTCACGGAGTGAATCCGGACATGGTCAGCGGCCTGTCGATTGGGGCTTTCCCGGCGGCGGTGATTGCCGATGCGCTGGCGTTTAGCGACGCCCTGCGGCTGGTGGCGCTACGCGGCGATTTAATGGAGCAGGCTTATCCCCACGGCTACGGGCTCACCGCCATTATGGGCCTGACGCTCGACCGCGTGGAACAGCTGATTGCCGACAGCGACCTCTATATCGCCAACCTTAACGCTGAAACGCAGATTGTGATTGCCGGACGCGACGACGAGATGGCGCGCGTGGCCCAGCTGGCGCTGGCGGCTGGGGCCAGTAAAGCTCAGCGGCTGGCGGTTAGCGTCCCTTCCCACTGCGCGCTGCTGAATGAACCGGCGGCTAAGCTGGCAAAAGCCTTCTCTGACGTCACGCTGCAACGACCGCGCTGCGCGTATCTGAGCGGCTCCACGGCGCGCGTGTTATGGGACCCGTTGCGAATAGCCGACGATCTGGCGCTGAATATGGCGCGAACCGTGCGCTGGCAGGAGGCCACGATCGCCGCCGATGAACGGGACGCGCGGCTGGCGATCGAGATGCCCCCCGGCGGCGTGCTGACCTGCCTCACCCGCCAGGCGGGCTGGCAGGGAGAGTGCATTTCGCTGGAGCGCAGCGGTATCGACGTCGCCCGTCACCTTGCGAACCGGCTTAACGGCTGAGGCTGCGGGCGTACATCCGCCCTTCAGCCGCCAGCGCCAGCAGGTCGGCGTCGCGCTCGCGATGGTGCGAGTAGACAATGGAGATCAGCTGGCGCATCTGATACGGCTCCGCCAGCTTCAGCAGCTGAACATCGTTTTCATAGACCTTTTTCATGCGGCCCGGCAGCAGGGCAAAGCCTACCCCCGCCTGCACCAGGCTAATCATCGAAAAGATATCATTCACTCGGGTGACGATTTCAGGCTCAAATCCGGCCACCTGAAAAGCGTCCTGAAATCCGGCATAGGTGGCGAAACCTTCCGCCAGCGAAACGAACTTACGCCTGGCGTAATCGCGTAGCTCGGCGGGGGCGGTGGTATCGAGCTGCTCCGTCGCCGGAGCGGCGAGGAAGATATCATCCTCAAACAGCGGGACCACATCAAACGCCGAATTATTGAATTCACCTTCATTGGTGGCGATCAGGATCGCATCGAGCGCGTCATCTTCGAGCATATCCAGCAGCATCTGATTGGAGCCCATGGTGAGATCGAGCTCCAGTTCCGGACGACGCAGCTTCATGCCCATAATAATGCGCGGCACGGTTTCAAGGGTCAGCGAGTACAGCGTACCGATCCGCAGCCGCCCCTGCCCGACGCCGGCTACTTTGCGCGTCGCCTCCAGCCCGCGGGTCATCAGGCTCATCACATCCTGGCAGTACTCCAGCAGCGTCCACGCCGCCGGCAGCGGCAGCAGATTGCGCCCTTTATGAATAAACAGCGGACAGCCGACGCCCTCTTCCAGGGTATGCAGCGCCCGGTGAACGCTGACGCCGCTCAGCTGCATAGCTTCAGCGGTTCTGGCGATATTGCCCTTAGCCATAAACATCATAAATACCGACAGCTTGCGGAAGGTGATGTCCTGATTAATGTCGTCTTTCATTGCCCTGCGCTCCGCATTTCGGTCTTCACCTGCATTTTCTTTCGTAATTTCAAGACAGTATAACCGCAATTAACGAATGAAGGATTAGCCGGAAGGGGGATAACAGCGCGAGGAGAGGGATAATGACAATGTATCGTTTTCGCCGGGACGGCGAAGGGAGGCCCGTGGGCCCGGTGAGGCATCAGCCGCCACCGGGCAATGTCAACGGCGCGGGCTTACAGCGCCATATCGTGCTGCGGCGACGTTTCCGCCTTCGGCTCTGCCGGTTTGGCGGTCATCACCGGCGCGGTGGCGTTCATCTCAATTACCGGCGGTTTGGTCAGCTGCAGCGCAGCCGCGGTGTCATCCCAAACCTGCTGGGTCAGCGCGACGTTGCCGTTCAGCTTCTGACCGTAGCTCGGTACGATATCGTGAATACGGCGCTGCCATTCCGCCGAATTAAACTGCTCAGGGAACATCTGCTTAATCACGTTCAGGGTAATCGGCGCGGCGGTAGAAGCCCCCGGCGAAGCGCCCAGCAGCGCGGAGATGGTTTTCTGCTCGTCGACCACCACTTCGGTGCCCAGCTTCAGCACGCCGCCCTTCTCTGCGTCTTTTTTGATGATCTGTACGCGCTGACCGGCCTGAATCAGCTTCCAGTCCTCTTTACGCGCGCTTGGGTAATACTCTTTCAGCGCCGCAAAACGATCGTCGTCGCTCAGCATCACCTGGCTGATGAGGTATTTCACCAGATCGAAGTTGTCCAGACCCACGTGGGTCATCGGCAGCACGTTATCGGTGGTGGTGGTGCTCAGCAGGTCAAGGAACGAACCGTTTTTCAGGAATTTGGTCGAGAAGGTGGCGAATGGCCCAAACAGCACCACGCGCTTGCCGTCGAGGAAACGGGCATCAAGGTGCGGAACCGACATCGGCGGCGCGCCCACCGAGGCCTGACCGTAAACTTTTTGCTGGTGCGCTTTGGTCACCGCCGGGTTTTCGGTCATCAGGAAGGAACCGCCTACCGGGAAGCCGGCGTAATTATCCGCTTCCGGAATACCGGTTTTTTGCAGTAATTTCAGCGCGCCGCCGCCGGCGCCGATAAATACGTATTTCGCATCGATCGCCTGCTCCTCGCCGCTATTCACGTTTTTAATCGTGACGTGCCAGGAATTATCGGCGTTGCGTTTAAAATCGGTGACTTCTGAAGAAGTTTGCAGCGTGAAGTTGTTATTTTTCTTCAGGCTACCGATCAGCTGGCGGGTTATTTCCCCATAGTTAACGTCGGTACCCACCGGGGTCCAGGTCGCCGCAACGCGCTGCTGCGGATCGCGCCCTTCCATCACCAGCGGCGCCCACTCTTTTATTTGCGCGTGGTCGGTAGAGAATTTCATCCCCTGGAATAACGTAGTCTGCTGCAGCGCAGCGTAGCGTTTTTGCAGATAATCGACGTTATCTCCCCAGACGAAACTCATGTGCGGGGTGGAGTTAATAAAGGAGTGCGGATCGTGCAAAATGCCGCGTTTGACCTGCGCCGTCCAGAACTGGCGGGAGATCATAAACTGTTCGTTAATATCCAGCGCTTTGCTGACGTCGATGGTGCCGTCCGGGCGTTCCGGCGTATAGTTCAGCTCCATATTCGCCGAGTGTCCGGTACCGGCGTTGTTCCAGCCGTTAGAGGACTCCAGCGCGACGCCATCCAGCTTCTCAACCATAACCTGCTTCCAGTCCGGCTGGAGTTCATGCAGCCAGGTCCCCAGCGACGCGCTCATAATGCCGCCGCCAATCAGCAGGAAATCGGTTTTTTTCGAGGTATCGTCATTTGCGAAAGTCGCCGTACTGACGAACATCGCTAATGCGGTCATAGATATAATCGTATTTTTAATTGCAGGCATAATAGAAATATCACATAGCACAAGTGTAATAAGAGAGGACATATTAACGCACTTTTACTTTATTTTAAAATATCATTTACACTTTCGCACACATAGCTAATTACCATTAACCTGGTTTTTTAACTTAAAAAAGTAAAAAAAACGCCGACATGGAGAATAGGGAAAGCAATAGCGATTTACCCGCGCAGGAATAAAAAAAATAAAAGGATAAAAGGTGGGGAATAACGCCAGCGCTATAGGCGAATTAAATTATCACCCGGCGCGAATACGCGCCGGGTGCGTTCATTCAGACTACCGTCTGCGCCGCGCGCAGCGCAATCCGCAGATGGTCGTTATGCTCTGCCAGCCGCTCGCGCGCCTGCCAGGCATCCAGCCCGCTGAGTAACATGAATATCGCCGTCCGGCAGTGCTGATTGCAGCTGGCCAGCGCGGCTTTGGCCTCGCTGCGCGAGCACGCCGTCGCCGCCATCACGATAGCTATCTGCCGCTCGGCCTCGTGCGGGGTACTGGCCTGCAGATCGACCCGCAGATTTTGATATACCCGTCCCGCGCGAATCGCCAGCCCGGTGGTCAGCATGTTAAGGATCTGCCGCTGCGCGATTTGCGCTTTCGGATTACCAAAGCCCGCCACCGCCTCCGGCCCGGTTTGCGGGGCGATGATGATATCCGCCAGCTGCGCGGCTTCGCTCGCGGCCTGCTGCGTCACAACCGCAATCGGCGCGCCCAGCGACCAGGCGTGGCGCATCGCGCCCCAGACCCATGGCGTTTTACCGCTGACCGTCAGCGCCAGCAGCATATCCTGGTTGCTGAACTGCAGCGCCTGAAGTTCAAAAGCCCCAAGGTTGTAGTTATTCGCCGCGGCGTCCCGCTCCTGGCGGGCGGCGGTCGGCCCGCCGGCAATCAGCCCGACCAGCGAATGTTTTCCCTCCGGGGTAAATTCACTCACCGCCTGCACGGCGGCATGGCCCGATGCCCCGGCCCCCACAATCACCAGCCGCCCTCCCCGGCTGAGCGTCGCCGTCGCGTTATCAATCAGGCGCGCGATCGCCGGCAAACAGGCCTCAATGGCATCGGCAATCCGCTTATCATCCTTGTGCAGCAGCGTCAGCATATCGAGGGTGGCAAGACTATCAATATGGGTGGTTTCAGGGTGGCGTCGTTCCATCATTGAAGCGGTTGGCTTACTGCTCATAAAAACCTCCATTTAAACGCGAAAGAACCTTCTGGGACGAAAGCGCAGGCCTGAGGCAAACCCTTTCATTGACCATGGCTATCAATGGCAGTGTAAAGCTTAAGCGACGCGCTTTACCGCCACCGGAGTCACAGTTTTCGCCCCCCTGAAGCCATTCAGCTGCCGATTGGTCGTTATCCAACCACAGGCGCGACGAGGTTAAGCTAAGACGTCAAGGATGAATTAGCGCAGGGTCAGCCCGCCGTCAACGGCGTACTGGCCTCCGCTGACGAATGACGCCGCGTCGGAAAGCAGAAACAGCGCCACTTCAGCCGCTTCAGCCGCCGTCCCCTGACGGTGAAGCGCCAGGCGACTGACCACCGAGGCTTCAAACTCGCGGCGCACCTCATCGCGCATAAAATGACGAAAATCGGTATCAATCGGACCGGGAACCAGGGCGTTGACGCGGATATTTTTTTCCCCTAACGCCGATGCCCAGCAGCGGGTTAATGAAATCAGCGCCCCTTTTGTCGCCGAATAGAGGCTCGCCGCCGCGGCCCCCTCATAAGCGGAAGTGGATGCCGTCACCACCACCGAGGCCCCCGGATTAAGCTTCCCGGCGAGCGCCGCCATCTGAAGAACCGGCCCGCGCACGTTGGTCGCCATCATGTGATCAAAGGCCGCGGCATCAATCTGCGATAGCTCCCCAACGGCGGCATATCCAGCATTGAGCCACAGACCATCAAGCCCGCCGGAGGCATGAATTTCCTCGGCCAGCGCCGCGCCGGTCAGGGGATCGCTGGCATCGTTGTCGATGACCCTGGCCCGATCCGAGAGCTGTCGGCGTAGCAGCGCCAGCCGCCGGGGATCGCGCCCGGTAGCAATCACCCAACCGCCTTCGCGATCGATACGCTGTGCTCCGGCAAGCCCGATCCCGCTGGTCGCGCCGGTGATAAGAACTCTTTTTGCGCTAAATCTCGCCATCGTCGTTTCCCCTGTCCGTTAAATGATATTCATCAGGATGGTAACCAGCGGGGGACTATTTGATAATATGCCTATTATCAACAAGACTGTTTGGGGTAATCGCCATAATGCGGGGAAGTGATTTTGCGGAATTAAAAGCCTTCGCGATGGTCGTTGAGCAAGGCAGCTTTACCCGGGCGGCGGCGCACCTCGGCGTTACGACCTCCACCTTAAGCGCAACCATCCGCCGACTTGAGGAGCGCATCGGCGTACGTTTATTACACCGAACCACGCGCAGCGTCGCGCCGAGCGAGGCCGGTAAACGCATGATGCAGCGGCTGGCCCCTGCGCTGGCGGCGCTGGAAGACGCGGTGACCGATGCCCTGACGGCCAGCGCGCCTGCGGGCCGCCTGCGCCTCAATGTTTCGCGCATCGCCGCGATTCATTATCTGGCGCCGGTACTGGGCGGCTTTATGCAGCGCTACCCCAAAATTGAGCTGGATATCGTCACTGATGACGCTTTGGTCGATATCGTTTCGGCAGGTTTCGATGCCGGAATTCGTCTCGGTGAAAAGCTCCATCAGGATATGGTTGCCGTCAGGCTGAGCGGTGACCTCGAAATGAAAGTCGTCGCCTCGCCGCGCTACCTGGCGCAGGCGCCGCAGCTTCATAAACCGCAGGATTTGCTGCAGCATCCCTGCCTGACCTATCGAAGGCCAAGCGACGCCAGCGTGTATCGCTGGGAGTTTCAGCGCGACGGCGAAAGCTGCGAGATTGCGGTCAAAGGCCCCATCGTGGTCGATGAGCCGGCCATGCTGACGCCATTGGCGCTCGCAGGCGCAGGCGTTGCGTATCAGTTTGCCCATCAGGTTGATCCCTGGCTGGCGACGGGCCAGCTGGTTCAGCGATTAAAAGAGTGGACCCCGGCTTTCCCCGGTTTTTACGTTTACTACCCCAGCCGTAGGCAAATGGCATCGCCGCTGCGGGCGTTTATCGACTATCTGCTGGCCGTCGGCGGCAGATAGCGACCGCCTGCTTGGCGATCAGGCTGATTTTGCCTTTATTACACGGCTTTATGAAAGGTGCTGGTTCAGCGATAATACCTGTCTAAACGTTTTGTCCTGGGGTGGGTATGAATGAATTCGCGCAGCCGGCATCGCCCGCGCGTAAACGCGCAATGAGTATGAAGCTGAGCACCGCCGTGACCTTAATGATCGGCAGCGTCATCGGTTCAGTACTGATTCTGGTCTATGCCCTGTGGTTTATGCAGATTAGCGGCGCAACCCGCGACGGCGTCAAAGATACGGCGCTGGCGGTGGCGCGGACGCTGGCCGACGCCCCGGAAGTCAAGCGCGGCCTGACGCTGCCGCCGGAGAGCGGCATTATCCAGCCGCTGGCGCTGGCCGTCGCCAGACGCAATGGCCTGCTGTTTGCCGTCGTCACCAATATGGACGGTATTCGCTACTCGCATCCCAATAGCCAGATTATCGGCAAACCCTTTATCGGCGAGGACATCCGGCCCACGCTGGCGGGCAAGGAGAACGTCGCCGTCAACCACGGCGTGCTGGCTCCGGCGCTGCGGGTCTTCACCCCGGTGTTTGACGACAGCCGCCGGCAAATCGGCGTGGTGGCGATTGGCATTTCGCTGAGCAAAGTGGATACACAGATCGCCGCCAGCCGCTGGGACGTGATCCTGACCGTGCTGTTCAGCGCGGTTGTGTGCGCCGTCGGCACCTGGAGCCTGGTCCGCGGCCTGAAGCGTGTTCTGCTGGGCCTCGAGCCGCAGGAGATCTCAACGCAGTTCCAGCAGCGCCAGGCGATGCTGCACTCTTTAAAAGAGGGCGTGGTGGCGGTGGACGCCGACGGCCAGGTGACGCTGATTAACCCCGCCGCGCGCGATATCCTGTTCAGCGGCCCCGATAGCGACATCGCGCAAACGCCGCTGCTGGCGGATTTGCAGGAGGTTCTGCAAACCGGCGAGCCGATTTACGATCGCGAGCTGGGGTGCAACGGTCTGCTGCTGATCAGCAACACGGTTCCCGTTCGCGACGAGGATGACGTGGTCGGCGCGATCAGCACCTTTCGTGACAAAACCGAAGTTAGCCAGCTGCTGCAGCGGCTCGACGGGATGGTGAACTATGTCGATGCCCTGCGCACCACGTCGCATGAATTTATGAATAAGCTGCACGTGATTCTCGGCCTGTTGAATATGAAAAGCTACGACAAGCTGGAGGAGTACGTGCTGCAGACCGCCCACACCTATCAGGCGGATATCGGCGAAATCCAGCACCGGATTAAATCACCGGTGGTGGCCGGCTTTTTGATCGGCAAAATTCAGCGCGCTAAGGAGCGGGGTTTTACCCTCACTCTCGCCGAAGAGAGTCTGGTGCCCGACTGCCCGAATGAAAAACAGATCACCGTGCTGGTCACGGTGCTGGGCAATTTAATCGAGAACGCGCTGGATGCCATGAGCGGCCAGGCCGAAGGCGAGGTCAGCCTGCTGCTGCACTATCAGAACGGCTGGCTAAGCGGCGAAGTCAGCGATGATGGTCCCGGTATCCCGGAAGCCTTTATCGATGATATTTTTAATAAGGGCTTCTCGACTAAAGGCGAAAACCGCGGCGTCGGGCTGTTTCTCGCCAGCCAGCAGCTTCGCGAACTCGGCGGGTCGCTGGCCGTAGAATCCGAACCCGGCGTGTTTACCCAATTTTTCGTTCATCTCCCGTGGGACAGTAAAAGGAAAAGTGCGTGATAAATGTATTAATTGTTGACGATGATGCCATGGTTGCCGAACTGAACCGCCTGTACGTGGGGCGAGTCAGCGGCTTCCGCTGCAGCGGCACGGCGTCGACGCTGAGTAAAGCCAGGGAGATGGTTAACGACAAGGATCTGGAGATCGATCTGGTGCTGCTGGATGTCTACATGCAGCAGGATAGCGGTCTCGATCTGCTGCCCGCCATTCGCGCTTCCGGGCGGGCTATCGACGTGATAATGATTACCTCTGCCGCCGACGCCGCGACGGTTCAGGCTTCCATGCGCTACGGCGTGGTGGACTATCTGATCAAACCCTTCCAGTTTCCGCGTTTTGAAGAGGCGCTGACCGCCTGGCGCGAAAAACGCAAGCTGATGACCGGTCAACCCTATTATGAACAAGCGGACGTCGACCGGCTGCTCCACGGCGGCGTGCCGGAAGCCGCCGATTCGCGCAAGTTACCAAAAGGCCTGACGCCGCAGACGCTGCGTACCCTCTGTCAGTGGATTGATGCCCATCCGGATGTGGAGTTCTCCACCGACGAGCTGGCGGCAGCGGTAAATATATCCCGGGTATCATGCCGTAAATACCTGATTTGGCTGGCGCAAATTAACATTCTTTATACCAGCATTCACTATGGCGCCACCGGACGCCCGGTGTATCGCTACCACCTGATAGCCGAGCAGTACGGCCTGCTTAAGCAGTACAGCCAGTAAGCCGGTAGCCGTCATCCAGCAGTTGAAAGCGGAAACGGCGCTGTGAAGAGAGGATAACGTCGCGGTTTTTGGTGACGAAAATCGCTTCGATATCCTCGCGCTGGCGCAGCGCCGCGCATCCCTTCTCTACGCCGAGGCCGTAGATCAGGGTGGTCCAGATATCGCCGTCCAGCGAGTCGGCGGAAATAATCGTTACGCTTTCCAGCTCGTTATCCAGCGGGTAGCCGCTGCGCGGGTCGAGAATATGGTGCCAGCGTTTGCCGTCCTGCTCGAAGTAGCGTTCGTAAATGCCCGAGGTCACCACCGATTGCCCCGCCACCGCAATGCTGCCAATCAGCGCATCCGCCGCCGAGTACGGTTTTTTCAACCCGATAGACCATTCGCCCAGCGTGTGGACGTTGCCGCCGAGATTAATCAGCGCGGCGCTCACGCCCTGTTGCCGCAAATAATCGCGCACCCGGTCAGCGATATAGCCTTTCGCGATGGCCCCCAGGTCAATCTCCATTCCCGCGCGGGCAAGATAGACGCTGCCGGCGGCGTCATCGAGGATCACATCCTGCGGACGCGTTAACGTCAGGCGAGCGGCAATGTCCTGTGCGGCGGGCACGCTCTGCCCCTGGAAGCCGATGCGCCACAGCTTCACCAGCGGACCGATCGCCAGGTTAAAGGCGCTGTCCCGTACCATGCTAGCGGCTTTGGCGCATTTAATCAGCGCATACACCGGGCGGCTCACCGTCACCGGATGCCGCCCGGCGGCATGGTTGATATCCATCACCTGGGACTGCGCGCGGTTAACGGTGAAAAGATCTTCATAGCCTTTAATCAGCTGAAAGACGCGGGAGGCGAGCGGTTCATCGTGAACGTAGAGCTTGAGGAGAATGGGCGACCCCATCAGTACGGCGGAGTAGCTGTAGACGCGGTTGTCGGACATATCGCCCTCCTCAGAGAGATAAGAAGCCGGGCCGTCAATTTGCCAGCCCGGCGGGGGTCGCTGACGCTTAACTTCTGGCGCGTTTCGCCGCCTGCTGGCCCGCGAGGGTCCCGAAGATAATGATATCGGCCACCGCGTTGCCGCCGATGCGGTTACCGCCGTGAATGCCGCCCACCACTTCGCCCGCGGCAAAAGCGCCCGCAATCACCTGATGACCGGCGTTTAGCACCGCGGTATCGGTGTTAACGGTCACGCCGCCCATCGTGTGGTGAACCCCCGGGGCGATACGAATCGCGTGGTAAGGGCCTTCATTGATCGGCGCGCGCAGCGCGGTGGTACGGCCAAAGTCATCGTCATGCTGTTTTTCAACGAAGCCGTTGTAGCGCTCCAGCGTATTGAGGAAAGCATGGTAATCCATCCCCAGTTTCTCCGCCAGCTGGCGCGGCGAGCTGGCGCTGGTGACGAAACCTTTGGCGATGTACTCGTCGGCGGCTTTGTTTTTCGCCCGCACGTGCTCGTCAAAGACGATATACGCGAAGTGTTCAGGCAGCGCGATAATCGCGGCGGAGACCTTATCGCGGGTCTCCATTTCGTTGAAGAAGCGGTTGCCCTGCGGGTTCACCAGAATCGCCCCGCCGCCGCGAATCGATTCGGAAATCAGATACGAGGTTTGCTGCTCGACGGTCGGGTGGATCTGGATTTCGCCCATATCCACGGTGCCCGCGCCGATGCGTTCAAGCAGCGCGATACCGCCGCCGGTGGCCCCTTTATGGTTGGTGGTCACAAAACCCGCCAGATCCGGGCGGTATTTCACCACCATCGCGCTGTTGGCGCTGAAGCCGCCGGTGGCCACCACAATGCTCTTCGTCTGTACCACAACCGATTCGTTTTCATCGGTGAGCAGGCGCACGCCGCTGACCTCATCGCCGCTCATCAGGATCTCTTCCACCGACGTATCCAGCAGGACATCGATACCGCGTTTGGTGATATTACGCACCAGGCCGCTGATCAGGTAGCCGCCGACCGCCGACCCGTCGCGCGGACGGTGGGTACGGTCGATGCTCATCCCGCCGGTGGTGGTGATATCGTTAAGCATAATGCCGCGACGCGCCAGCCACTCAATGGCTTCCGGCGCATTCTCCACGAAGCGGCGCAGCAGCTGCGGGTCGTTTTTGTTTTTGCCGCCTTTCAGCGTTTCCTGGTAGAACAGCTCTTTGCTGTCCTCGATGCCTTTTACGCGCTGGAAGCGGGTTTCTGCGGCGTTCATCCCGGCAGAGGCTTTGATGGTGTTGCCGCCGATGGTCGGCATTTTTTCAACGATCAGAACGCTCGCGCCTTCATCGTGCGCCTGGATCGCCGCCGCCAGACCGGCTCCGCCGCTGCCGACCACCACCACATCGTAGCTTTTCGGCGCCGCATCGCCCGCGCCCTCTTCGGCGGCCAGCGCTTTACTGGACTTCAGCATCGCTTTGGAAACCGCCTTTTTCACCGCTTCGCTCTGGCTGGTCGCGCCGGAAATCGCATCCACATGCGGGGTGTTGGCGCTGAGGATCCGCTCGCGGATCTCTTCAAAGCTGGTGGTGAACTCGATGGTCTGTACCGGGCTCGCCGCCAGGGCGATATCGGCGATGCGGTCGTTTTCCAGGCTGACGTTGATCACCAGTTCGTTGGCGTCGTCCTGAACGGTTTCGACGAACATCCCCGGTTTGAATTTGGCGTCGCCCATGCTCATATCGCGGATCATCGCCTCCACCAGCGAGAAGCGCCACAGCGGTTCCGGAATGTTCAGCGCTTCGCGCTGGGTGCTGTCAATAAATAGTTCCAGCTCTTCGCCAGCGGCAATGCGCGCGGTCCAGTCAGGATACGCGATACAGGCGCGGCCAACCGCCATCAGGTCGTAGCCGTGATCCAGCCCCTGCCCGGCATCGGCCGCGTTAACCACGCCGCCCACGCCCATCACCGGCACCTGCGCCAGGGTTTCAGAGCGCATGGCGCAGTATTTTTCAATCAGCGGCGTGGGATCGCTGGTATCCACGATAGAGGGGCGCAGCGTGGCGCCAACCGAGAAGTGGAGATAGTCCACGCCGCGGGCGGCCAGTTTTTCCAGCAGGTACATGGTGTCAGCAAAACGGATGCCGGGGACTTCCATCTCTTCCGGGGAGAAACGGTAGCCGATAATAAAGGCGTCGTCGGCGTACTGGCGGGCCATTTTGTGGGTGATGTCGAGCACCGCCAGCGGGAACCTGGCGCGATTATCGCGGCTGCCGCCCCACTCGTCGTCGCGCTGGTTAGAGTTTGGTGAATAAAACTGCTGGATCAGATAGGTGTTCGCGCCGTGAATTTCGACGCCGTCAAAACCGGCCTGAATGGCGCGGCGTACGCCTTCGCCAAACTTCGCGATCATACCTTCAACTTCTTCCCCGCTCAGAGCACGCGGCGTGGCTGCGCCATCGCGCGGCGCGGCAATTGCGCTCGGGGCGACCGGCTGGCGTCCGCCGATAAGCTGCGGGTCGACCATCCGGCCGCCGTGGTAGATCTGCAGAATCGCTTTTGAGCCTTCGGCCTTGATCGCCGCGGCGATTTTCGCCAGACCGGCCACTTTCTCATCATTATCGATACCGATAGCGCCGGGGAACGCCAGACCGTAATCATCGATAAAGCAGCATTCAACGATAATGGCGCCGATGCTGCCGGCGCGAGCGCGGTAGTACTCCACCAGTTCACTGGTCACGGTACCGTCAAAATAACCGGTGCAGGTGGTCATCGGCGCCATCAACAGGCGGTTTTTTAGCTCGGTGCCGTTCGGTAAAGTAAAAGGGTGTAAAATTCGTTGGTTACTGGTCATCATGACGCTCCAGATTTTAAATATTGAAAATTCAGAATTGGGTGACGGAATTATTTATACTTGTATTTAGTAATCCCTTAAGTCATGCCAATAATATAACGCTATTTTTAGTTACCAAAGTAATTACGTTAGTTAAAAAACTATTTAATACCAGCAATAACATCACTACCTCCTTTGTATTATTAATTAAAAATATTTTATTCACACAACAGAGATAAACGATAACAAATCGGAAACCATTGTTAACACATCCAGCTCAAGCAAAAGAAAATAAAAATATTACAATTCAAATAGATAAAATTAAAACTCATTATGCAAATCAATTAAAATTTAACATTTAGTCATATTCCCCACAAATTAACACCTCACTAAACAGGGTTATCCGCAATAATAAAAAAGTGTCTGACAACCCGCTTTTCTTGATCTCAATCAATTGCAACGGCGCATGAAAGCGCAATATATAAATAACCAAATATTTTAATTTAGCGCTCAGTAAACTGCGTTAAATAACGGTCAGCGCAATAACCACAACCGACAATTAATAATTAAAGAAACTTTCGAAACTAAAGAAATCGGACGGTTAGCCGGTGACAAAACCTTATTTTTAACTACTTGCAGATACTCATTATGAAAGAGAAACAGACAACCATACCGCCTGCCGGTGCAGCAAAAAATGCTGCTTATAAACGTCTGCTGATGATGGCGATGCCCATTATCGTTGCCGTTTTACTCTTATTCGTCCCGGTGCCTGAAGGGCTCCCCCCTTACGCCTGGCACTACTTTGCCATTTTCGTCGGCGTGATCGTCGGTCTGATCTTCGAACCGCTGCCCGGCGCGGTGATTGGTATTACCGGCGTCGTGGTCATCGCCCTGTGCAGCCAATGGCTACTCTTTAGCCCTGAACAGCTGGCCGCGCCGAACTTTAAGCTTGCCGGCGCCTCCTTCAAATGGGCGGTGAGCGGTTTCGGTAACTCCACCGTATGGCTTATCTTCGGTGCTTTCATGTTTGCCGCCGGCTACGATAAAACCCAGTTTGGCCGCCGTCTGGCGCTGATTCTGGTGAAATATCTCGGCCGCCGCAGCCTGACGCTGGGCTACGCCATTACCTTCGCCGACCTGCTGCTGGCGCCGTTCACGCCGTCCAATACCGCGCGCAGCGGCGGGACCATCTACCCGATTATCGCTAACCTGCCGCCGCTGTACGGCTCTAAACCTAACGACCCAAGCGCGCGCCGCATCGGCTCCTACCTGATGTGGGTGGCGATCACCGCCGCCTGTATCACCAGTTCGATGTTTCTCTCTGCGCTCGCGCCGAACCTGCTGGCGCTGGCGCTGGTGAAAAGCATCGTCGGCATTAATATCTCCTGGGGCACCTGGTTTATCGCCTTCCTGCCGCTGGGTATCCTGCTGATTCTGACGATGCCGCTGCTGGCCTACTGGTTCTACCCGCCGGAAGTAAAGGTCAACGATGAAGTGCCGCTGTGGGCCGCCCGCGAGCTGGAAAAACTGGGCCGCCTGTCGCGCAATGAAATCCTGCTGCTGGTCTTCGTCTGCTTCGCGCTGATGATGTGGATCTTCGCCGCCGAATGGATTGAACCAGCGCTGGCCGCCCTGCTGGTTATCGTGCTGATGCTGTGGACCGGCGTGCTCTCGTGGAACGATATCACCAGCAACAAAGCGGCGTGGAATACCTTTGCCTGGTTCGCCACTCTGGTGGCGCTGGCCGACGGCCTCTCCTCCACCGGTTTTATCGCCTGGCTGGGTAAAGAGGGCGGCGCGCTGATGAGCGGCATCTCCCCGGGCGTTGCGACCGTCGTCCTGCTGCTGGCGTTCTACCTGCTGCATTATCTGTTTGCCAGCACCACCGCGCACACCACCGCACTGCTGCCGGCGATGCTGACTATCGCCTCCACCATTCCGGGGATGAATATGCAGGTCTTCGTGCTGCTGATGGTGACTTCGCTCGGCGTGATGGGGATCATCACCCCTTACGGCACCGGCCCCAGCCCAATTTACTACGGCAGCGGCTATCTGCCGACCAAAGACTACTGGCGTCTCGGCACGATTTTCGGCGCCATCTTCCTGGCCGCCCTGCTGCTGATTGGCTATCCGTGGATGTCCATGATGTTCTGATTCATAACCGTCGGGCTGAACCCCGGCGGTTTTACTCTTAGGGAGCAAAGCAATGTCGACTAAACCGTTTGTCTATCAGGAAGCGTTTCCGCTGGCAAAAGATAAGACTGAATACTATCTGCTAAGCAAAGAGCACGTCTCCATCGCCGAATTCGAAGGCCAGGAGATCCTCAAAGTAGACCCTCAGGCCCTTACCCTGCTGGCGCAGCAGGCTTTCCACGATGCGGCGTTTATGCTGCGCGTGTCCCACCAGAAACAGGTCGCGCAGATCCTTCTCGACCCTGAAGCCAGCGATAACGATAAGTATGTGGCGCTGCAGTTCCTGCGCAACTCTGACATCGCCGCCAAAGGCGTGCTGCCCACCTGCCAGGATACCGGCACGGCGATTATTATGGGCAAGAAAGGCCAGCGCGTGTGGACCGGCGGCGGCGATGAAGCGGCCCTCGCCCGCGGCGTCTATAACACCTATACCGAGGACAACCTGCGCTATTCGCAGAATGCGCCGCTGGATATGTATAAAGAGGTCAACACCGGCACTAACCTGCCTGCGCAAATCGACCTCTACGCTACCGACGGCGAGGAGTACAAATTCCTCTGCATCGCCAAGGGCGGCGGCTCGGCGAATAAAACCTATCTGTACCAGGAAACCAAAGCATTAATTACGCCGGCGAAGCTGAAAAACTACCTCGTCGAGAAGATGCGCACCCTGGGAACCGCCGCCTGCCCGCCGTACCATATCGCGTTCGTCATTGGCGGCACTTCGGCGGAGTCCACCCTGAAAACGGTTAAGCTGGCCTCTACCCACTATTACGACGAACTGCCGACCGAAGGTAACGAGCACGGTCAGGCCTTCCGCGATATTCAGCTGGAGCAGGAACTGCTGGCGGAGGCGCAAAACCTCGGTCTTGGGGCGCAGTTCGGCGGCAAATACTTCGCGCACGATATCCGCGTCATCCGCCTGCCGCGCCACGGCGCGTCGTGCCCGGTGGGCATGGGCGTCTCCTGCTCGGCGGATCGCAATATCAAAGCCAAAATCAACCGCCACGGTATCTGGATTGAGAAACTGGAGAGCAACCCGGGACAGTATATCCCTGAACACCTGCGCCAGCAGGGTGAAGGCAGGGTCGTCAGCATCAATCTTAATCAGCCGATGAGCGAGATTCTGGCCCAGCTTTCCGCCCACCCGGTCTCGACGCGTCTGACCCTCAACGGCACCATTATTGTGGCCCGCGATATCGCCCATGCGAAGCTGAAGGAACTTATCGATAACGGTGAGGAACTGCCGCAGTACGTCAAAGATCACCCGATCTACTACGCGGGTCCGGCGAAAACCCCGGAAGGCTATGCGTCCGGCTCCCTTGGCCCCACCACCGCTGGCCGCATGGACTCTTACGTCGATTTGCTGCAATCCCACGGCGCAAGCATGGTGATGCTGGCCAAAGGCAACCGCAGCCAGCAGGTCACCGACGCCTGCCATAAGCACGGCGGTTTTTACCTCGGCAGCATCGGCGGCCCGGCGGCGGTGCTGGCGCAGCAGAGCATCAAGAGCCTGGAGTGCGTGGCCTATCCTGAACTGGGGATGGAAGCCATCTGGAAAATCGAAGTGGAAAACTTCCCGGCGTTTATCCTCGTGGATGACAAAGGCAATGACTTCTTCCAACAGATCCAGAATAAGCAGTGCGCGGGCTGTTCACAGCAAAGAGGGTGATATTAACCGCCCCTGGCGGCGGGTCACTGTCGAAGGCCGTCGCATGACGGCCTGAGATGAGCGACAAACCTGCCGGGTGGCGGCTAAACAGCATCCATCTCATCAAATACCTGCTGCGCCAGGTGCATCGTGGCGTTGGCGGCGGGCAGGCCGCAGTAGAGCGCGGAGTGCATAATCAGCTCTTTTAGCTCATCGCGGGTGACGCCGTTGTTAAACGCCGCGCGCAGGTGCATTTTTAGCTCAGCTTCGCGGTTCAGGGCGATCAGCATGGCGATGGTGATCATGCTGCGAGTATGGTGATCGAGCCCCGGCCGGGTCCAGGTCTCTCCCCAGGCGTAGCGGGTAATGAAATCCTGGAACTCTTCATTCAGCGGCGTCAGCTTTTGCAGCGTCTTATCGACATGGGCATCGCCGAGCACCTTGCGCCGTACCTCCATTCCCCGCTGATAACGCTGCTTATCGTCCATGCTTTTCCCCCTGAACAAAACCCAGCAGCGCCGAGCTAAACGCTTTCGGCGCTTCGATATTCGATAGATGCGATGCCGCCAGTACAACCACTTCAGAGACCGGGATCTGCTGATGCAGAAAATCGGCATCCGCCACCGTTGTGACAGGGTCACTTTCCCCGGCGACAATCAGCACCGGAATCGGGATCTGCGCGACTTCTGCGCGCAGATCGGCGGCGGCCAGCGCTTCACAGCAGGCCGCATAGCCTTCCGCATCGATATGGGTCAACTGGTGACAGAGCGCGGCCACCACTTCCGGCGTCTTCTGACGAAACGCGTGGGTAAACCAGCGATCCGCCGCGCCTGCGGCGACAACATCCATACCTTCCTGACGCACCGCGCGGGCGCGCGACAGCCAGCTTGCCTGGTCGCCAATACGCGCGGCGGTGTTGGCGACGACCAGCCCGTAAAAACGTTCCGGAGCAAAGCGTCCCAGCCACAGACCGGTCAGACCGCCCATGGAAATTCCGCAAAACCAGGCTTTGGCAATATTAAGATGATCGAGTAGCGCAACCACATCTTCGCCGAGCTGCGCCAGCGTCACTTTACCGTTTTTACGCGTGGCGCCATGACCGTGGGTATCGTAGCGCAGCACGCGAAAATGCTGCGTCAACGCCTCAAGCTGCGGCTGCCACATCGCCCGGGTGGTGCCCAGCGAGTTGGAGAGCACGATGACCGGCGCGTCTTGCGGCCCATCAATCTGATAATCAACATTCATGAAGTTGTTCCTTATAGCGCGCCACAACCTGGCGCACGAAGAGTGCCGAGCTGCCGGTCGCCGTCGTCGGATCCAGCAGTTGGGTTAAGCGGTCGGCGGAGAGATGTTCGCTGACCTGCGGATCGTTTTCCAGTACGCTCTGCAGCGAACATGACGTATCCAGCGCCTGACGACACAGCGCCTCAATGCGGTGATGAGCATCGGCTTTGCCGATAAACTCCGCCAGCGCCAGGGTCACGGCCTCCGCCATAATCAGGCCATGGGTGATCTCAAGGTCGGCGCGCATTTTAGGCGGGAAGACCTGCATATCGCGCACCAGCGCTTCGCTCTGCGCCAGCGCGCCGCCGACGAGGGTCATCAGCTCCGGCAGCGTTTCCCACTCCGCCTGCCAGCCGCCCAGCGCCCGCTCATGCTGCTGGATCTGCCCGGTATATAGCGTCGCCACCAGCCCCGGCGTACGCTGGGCGGCGGTCAAAATAGCGGCGCAGGCGATGGGATTGCGTTTGTGCGGCATGGTGGACGACCCGCCGCGCCCTTCAGCGACCGGCTCCGCCACTTCCGCCACTTCGCTTTGCATCAGCAGCGAAAAATCATTGGCGAATTTACCCAGCGTGCCGCAGACCCCCGCGTACCACGCTCCCACCTCCAGCAGCCGGTCACGCTGACTGTGCCAGGGTGTGTCCGGCAGCTGCAGGTCGAGGGTTTTCGCCAGCGCGATGGCGACCTGCGGCGCCTGGGTTTTAAGGGAGTCCAGGGTACCCGCCGCGCCGCCAAACTGCAGGGCCAGCACCCGCGAGCGCATCTCCCGCAGGCGAGTCTGCCAGCGCAGCAGCGCATCCAGCGTCCCGGCAAGCTTAAGGCCAAAGGTCACCGGTAGCGCGTGCTGCATCCAGGTCCGCCCCGGCATCACCGTATCCTGATATCGCTGTGCCTGGCTGGCCAACGCGTCGAGCAGACGCTGCAGCAGGGACTCCGTTTCCGCCAGCGCCCCGCGCAGCTGCAGGATAAAGCCGGTATCGATAGCGTCCTGGCTGGTCGCCCCCCAGTGAAGGTAGCGCGCCGCCGCTTCATCCCGTTCCCTGACCCGCGCGGTCAGCTGTTTAACCAGCGGGATCGCCAGATTTCCCGCGCTGGCGGCGGCCTGCCCCAGCGCGGCAAAATCGATGTTTTCGTGCCGGCAAGTCTCAAGAATCGGGGTCAGGGCCGCCTGCGGCACCAGGCCGCATTCGACCTGGGCGCGCGCCAGCGCGGCTTCAAAATCCAGCATCCCCTGCACCCGCTGCGCGTCGCTGAACCAGGCGGTCAGCGGACTGGTGCGCATCATCGGGGTCAACAAACTCATTGTGGCTCCTTAAACGCGTTCAATAATCAGCGCGATCCCCTGACCGACGCCGATACACATGGTGCACAGCGCATAGCGCCCGCCGGTACGGCGCAGCTGATACGCTGCGGTCATTGCCAGACGACCGCCGGAAGCCCCCAGCGGATGCCCGAGGGCAATCGCGCCGCCGTTAGGGTTGACGTACGCCGCATCGTCGGGCAGGCCCAGATCGCGCGTCACCGCCAGCGCCTGAGCGGCAAAGGCTTCATTTAGTTCAATGACGTCCATCTGCCCAAGCGTTAGCCCGGTTTGCGCCAGCACCTTACGTACCGCCGGCGCCGGGCCAAATCCCATAATTCGCGGCGCAACGCCTGCCGTCGCGACGCCCACTACGCGCGCCAGCGGCTGTAAATCATTGGCGGCCACCGCCTGCTCGCTGGCGAGCAGCAGCGCACAGGCGCCGTCGTTAACCCCGGAGGCGTTACCCGCCGTCACCGTACCGTCGGGGCGAACCACGCCGCGAAGCCTGGCCAGCGCTTCCGCCGTGGTGCTGCGCGGATGCTCATCGCGGCTAAAGAGCAGCGGTTCGCCCTTGCGCTGCGGCACCGAGACGGCGATCAGCTCGTCGGCAAAACGCCCCGCCTCCTGCGCCGCCGCCGTACGCAGCTGGCTACGCAGCGCAAACGCATCCTGATCCGCCCGCGAAACGGCGAAATCGTCCGCCACGTTTTCCGCCGTTTCCGGCATCGAATCCACGCCGTACAGCGCTTTCATCTGCGGGTTAATGAAGCGCCAGCCGATGGTGGTATCTTCCATCCGCATCGTGCGGCTAAAGGCGCTTTCGGCCTTGCCCATCACAAATGGCGCCCGCGACATGCTTTCTACGCCGCCGGCGATCATCAGTTGAGTTTCGCCGCTTTTAATCGCGCGCGCTGCGATGCCGATCGCATCAAGGCTGGAACCGCACAGGCGGTTAACGGTACTGCCCGGTACGCTTTCCGGCAGTCCGGCCAGCAGCAGCGCCATACGCGCGACGTTGCGGTTATCTTCCCCCGCCTGGTTGGCGCAGCCGTAAATCACATCATCAATACGCGCCGGATCGAGTCCCGGGTTGCGTTCCAGCAGCGCTTTCAGCGGCAGCGCCGCCAGATCGTCGGCGCGCAGGGTGGCCAGGGTACCGCCAAAGCGACCGAACGGCGTGCGCACCGCATCACAGATAAATGCCTGATTCATCATAGGTTCCTTACGCGCTTTCCGCCAGTTGTGCAAAAGTCAGCGCCACCGGAGTGATGCGCTGCAGTTCCTCAAAAGAGAGGCCGTTGAAGATTTCCCGCACCACCGGGCCGCTTTCGCTGATATCGATGACCGCCAGGTCGGTGTAAATCCGGCTGACGCAGCCAACGCCGGTCAGCGGATAGGTGCAGTGCTCTACCAGCTTGCATTCCCCGTCGCGGGTCAGGTGATCCATCATCACGAAGACCTGACGAGCGCCAATGGCCAGATCCATCGCCCCGCCAACCGCCGGAATCGCGTCGGGCGCGCCGGTGCTCCAGTTCGCCAGATCGCCGCTGGCGGAAACCTGATAGGCGCCGAGCACGCAGATATCGAGATGGCCGCCGCGCATCATGGCGAAGGAGTCGCCGTGGTGGAAATAGCAGCCGCCCTGCAGCAGAGTCACATACTCTTTTCCGGCGTTAATCAGCTCCGGGTCCTCTTCACCAGGCCGTGGCTTTGGCCCCATTCCCAGCAGGCCGTTTTCGCTGTGCAGGAAGATTTCTTTATCGGCAGGAAGGTAGTTGGCGATACGGGTGGGTAAGCCGATCCCCAGGTTGACGTAAGCGCCTTCGGGAATATCGCGGGCTACGCGCTGGGCCATCTCATCGCGAGTCAGTTTTTGCATAATGGGGTCCTCAGGCGCTTTTAGCGGCAATCAGGTTTTCCAGGGAGAAGACGCGCTGAACAAAAATGCCCGGGGTAATGATGCTCTCCGGGTCAAGGCTACCGAGGGGCACCAGCTGCGAGACTTCCACGATAGTGGTTTTCGCGGCGGTCGCCATAATCGGACCGAAGTTGCGCGCCGCCTTGCGGTATACCAGGTTTCCCCAGCGGTCGCCCTGGTGGGCTTTGATCAACGCGAAGTCAGCCTTGATGGGATATTCGAGCACATAGTGACGCCCGTCGATCTCGCGAGTCTCTTTCCCTTCCGCCAGCGGCGTACCGTAGCCGGTTGGAGTGAAAACCGCGCCGAGGCCAGCCCCTGCCGCCTGAATACGCGCGGCGAGGTTGCCCTGCGGAACCAGCTCCAGCTCGACTTTGCCGCGGCGATAGAGATCGTCGAAAATCTGCGAGTCGACCTGACGCGGGAACGAGCAGATCATTTTGCGCACCCGCCCGGCCTTCAGCAGCGCCGCCAGGCCAACTTCGCCGTTGCCCGCATTATTGTTGATAATGGTTAAATCGCGGGCCCCCTGTTCTATCAGGGCATCTATCAGGTACGTCGGCTGCCCGGCGGGGCCAAAACCGCCAATCATTATGGTCGCTCCGTCGTGGATCCCAGCGATGGCATCACGTAGCGTCGACACGCTTTTATCAATCATCAGGTCGCTCCTGTATGTGCGGTAATCGCACTTTTATTCGTTGTTCGCACAAAATGTGACCCGCTTAACGATGTCGGTCAAGGGCGATAATCGAAATATGGTGCGATAATCGAACATCGTGTATGTTTAGCGAAAGAATGTGATCGGCGGCAAATATGGAGAAGAGCATGGAGAAACATCCAGACGATTTACTGACGGGCGATAGCGATCCGTTTAAGGGCGATCCGAACTTTATGGCTTCGCTGGCGCGCGGGCTGGAGGTGATCCAGGCGTTTACGCCGCAGCGCCCGCTGCTCTCTATTTCGCAAATCAGCCAAAAGACCGGCATTCCGCGCGCGGCGGTGCGCCGCTGCCTGTATACGCTGAGCAAACTGGGCTTTGTGTACGCCGAAGATGGTAAAAACTTCCAGCTGCGGCCGAAAATTCTGGCGCTGGGCCACGCGTGGCTGGCCTCCACGCCGCTGGCGCGCTCGGCGCAGCCGGTGCTGAAGCATTTAAGCGAAATGCTCAATGAGTCTTGCTCAATCGCCACTCTCGACGGCGACGATATTCTTTATATCGCTCGCGCATCCAGCTCGCGCATTATGACCATCGATCTCGATATCGGCAGCCGTCTGCCCGCCTGGGCGACCTCGATGGGGCGCGTACTGCTGAGCTATCAGCCGGAGGAGAAGCTGAACGATATGCTGGGCCGGGTCACCATGATTCGCTATACCCCGCAAACCGTCGATTCCGTCGCGAAGCTGCGCGCCGAGCTTAAACGCGTCCATCAGCAGGGGTACGCGCTTAACGATCAGGAGCTGGAGATGGGGCTGCGCTCGCTGGCGGTGCCGCTGTTTAATCCCCAGGGGCAGATTCAGGCGGCGCTTAACGTCGGCGTGCATGCCGGACAGGTTTCCGCGCAAGAGATGCTGGCGCGGGTGTTACCCGAGCTACAAAAAGCAGCCCGGGAACTGACGCTGCTGATGCGCTAGCGGCTATGTTTAGCGTGGCGCTCCCAGTTTTCCTGCTTAGCCTCCGCCGATTTACGCAGCGCCACGTAGCAGGCGCCGCTGCCGCCGTGGTGCGGTAACGCTGCGCAGAACGCCTGGACTTCCGGGAGTTCCACCAGCCAGCGCGCCAGGTAGCTGCGAATAATATTGGCGTGGGCGTTATCGTCGCGCCCTTTGCCATGAACGATCAGCACATTGCGCAGCCCCTCCTTTCGCGCCTGAACCTCAAAAGCAAACAGCATTTGTCGGCACTTTTCGACCGGCTGGCGCAGCAGATTGAGGCTTGCCTGCTGGCCGTACTTGCCGCGCCGGAGTTTCTCCAGCACGCCGCTTTGCAGGCCTTCGCGCTTGAATTCCAGGGCGGTTGCCAGCGGCACGATATCGAGATAGCCGGTGGTCAGGAAGTTATCAAGCTGCAGGGTGTCAACCCGCTGCACGGCGCGGGTCTTGCGCTCGGGATGCCAGTGAACGTCGTTATGACGTTTCAGAGGCTGAACGTCCTCCATGGCGCCAAGAAATAGGGATTTGTCGTCAAGGTTCATGCGCGCTCCTCCAGCTACAACCGGGAAGTTACTATAGCCGCCTCGCGCTTACCCCTCAACGCGTTTAACACCCTCCGCCGGTAAATCGGGCGTCGACGCGATCAGGGAAACAGTTGACGGCTTTGACGACGAAACAGCGTGATTAATGACGCCGTTAAGGGCGTCTGCCGCGTATCGCGGCGCTGAATCAGATAATAGGTGGCTTTGGGTAACGCTTCGCGAATGGGGATCATCACCAGCTTATCCGCCATCATCGGGTCATTGCCAAGCTCGACCGGCAAAATGCTGAGAAAATCACTTTTCACCACCAGGCTAATACACGAAGAGAAGGTCTCGCAAACGATATCCACCTTTGGCGCCAGTCCGGCCTGGTTAAACATCTCCTGCAGCTGTTTGAAGTAGCTGCCGCGCGGCGTCGGCATCGTCCAGTGGCGATCGAGCAATGCCGTCAGTGAAGTGGCTTTTGCCGCCGGGTGACCGGAGCGGGCGAATACCGCGAAGGGTTTCTCAAATAGCTTTTCAAAACTGAATTCATGATCGTACGGGCCGGGATAGTAAGTATTGATGGTGAAATCCAGCTCACCCTGGCGCAGTTCATTAATCATCGCCAGCAGTTGTCCTTCCATAATCCGCACCTTCACCAGCGGATGCTGCTGGTGAAAGCGGCAAATGACCGACGGCATCAGCGAGCGCGCTACGCTGGCGCCAAGACCGATATTAATCTGCCCCGCCTGCTCGCCCTGACGCTGCAGCAATTCATCCTGCGCCGCCCGCAGCTCTTCGAGGATCAGGCTCGCATGTTGATAAAAGCTTTCGCCGTTTTCAGTCAGCGCCACCCCCTGGCTACGGCGCACAAACAGCTGCGCGGAGAGGCCCTCTTCCAGCTCTTTGATCGCTTTGGTCAACGCCGGCTGCGAAATCGCCAACGCCCGGCTGGCGCCACGAATGCTCCCTTCACGCGCAACCTCAACGAAGGCGCGAATGTGATGAAATTTGATCTGAAATGACATATCGCAAGTGATAACCAGTGTTTATCAGACAGAAGAAAATGACATCTACTGTAATCGATCGTGCTGTGGCAGGTTAAGGATGAGAGCGCATGAAATACGGCAGTGATAAGTAAAAGCTATCACTTCGTGAACACCATCACAGTTTTTGATTATGACAGGAAAGGTTATGCCGCAACTTTATGATTTCATCAACCAGCTGGCGCCAAAAATGACCGAATGGCGTCGCGATTTTCACCTGCATGCGGAATCCGGCTGGCTGGAGTTCCGCACCGCCAGCAAGGTGGCGGAGATACTTGACGATCTGGGTTATCAACTGGCGCTGGGTCGCGACGTTATCGATGCCGATAGCCGTATGGGCCTGCCTGATGAAGAGACCCTGGCGCAGGCGTTCCAGCGCGCCCGCGCGCAGGGTGCGCCGGAGCGCTGGCTGCCGGCGTTTGAAGGGGGCTTCGCCGGGGTAGTGGCGACGCTCGACAGCGGGCGGCCGGGGCCGACGCTGGCGTTTCGCGTCGATATGGATGCGCTCGATCTCAACGAGCAGCATGACGATAGTCACCGTCCGCATCGCGATCGTTTTGCCTCCTGCAACGAAGGCATGATGCATGCCTGCGGCCACGACGGTCATACCGCAATCGGCCTGGGGCTGGCGCACGTGCTCAAGGAATATGCCGCGCAGCTCAACGGGACGATCAAGCTGATTTTCCAGCCGGCTGAAGAAGGTACCCGCGGCGCGCGCGCCATGGTGGCTGCGGGCGTACTTGATGACGTGGACTACTTCACCGCCATTCATATCGGTACCGGCGTCCCTGCCGGCACCGTCGTTTGCGGTGGCGATAACTTTATGGCCACCACCAAATTCGATGTGCAGTTCAGCGGCGTCGCCGCCCACGCTGGCGGTAAACCTGAAGATGGACGTAATGCGCTGCTGGCAGCGGCCCAGGCCGCCCTTGCCCTGCATGCCATCGCGCCGCACAGCGCCGGGGCGTCAAGGGTTAACGTCGGGGTCATGCAGGCCGGTACCGGGCGTAACGTGGTTCCCTCTTCCGCGCTATTAAAAGTCGAAACCCGGGGCGAAACCGACGCTATTAACCAGTACGTCTTTGAGCGGGCCAAACAGGCGATCGCCGGCGCGGCGACGATGTATGAAGCCAGCTACCAGCTGCACCTGATGGGCGCAGCCACCTCCAGCGCCCCGTCGCCGGCGTGGGTGGACTATCTGCGCCAGCAGACGGCCCAGGTCCCCGGCGTTAAACAGGCCGTCGATCGTATCGCTGCCCCGGCGGGCTCCGAGGATGCCACCCTGATGATGGCCCGGGTCCAGGAACGCGGCGGTCTCGCTTCATACATGATTTTCGGCACCGAACTGAGCGCCGGCCACCACAACGAAAAATTCGATTTCGACGAAAGCGTGATGACCCAGGCCGTCGCCACGTTAGCGCGCATCGCCCTGAACTTTCCCTGGCAGCGAGGTGTGTAATGGAACAGGTTTATCAATTTGTCGATGACGTTATTGAGGGGCGGCGCAACGATTTTTGCGCCATTGCCGATGATATCTGGGATCATCCGGAAACCCGCTTCCAGGAGTTCTGGTCCGCCGCGCGTTTGGCCGATGCGCTGGAAGCGGAAGGTTTTCAATTGACCCGCAATGCCGGCGGGATCCCCAACGCCTTTATCGCCAGCTTCGGCGCAGGCCAGCCGGTGATTGCCCTGCTCGGCGAATTTGACGCCCTGACGGGGCTCAGCCAGCAGGCTCACTGCGCAGCGCCCGCGTCTCCAACGCCGGGGAAAAACGGCCACGGGTGCGGGCATAATCTGCTCGGTACGGCGGCGTTCGCCGCCGCGGTCGCCGCCAGGAACTGGCTGCAGCAGCACGGCGGCACCGGCACCCTGCGCTTCTACGGTTGTCCCGGTGAGGAAGGCGGCTCCGGCAAGACCTTTATGGTTCGCGAGGGATTATTCGACGACGTCGATGCCGCCCTGACCTGGCACCCGGAAGCCTGGGCCGGGATGTTCAGCACCAGCACCCTTGCCAACATTCAGGCGGCATGGCGGTTTACCGGCACCGCGGCGCACGCGGCGAACTCACCGCATTTGGGCCGCAGCGCGCTGGATGCCGTGACGCTGATGACCACCGGCAGCAACTTCCTTAACGAACATATTATCGAAAAGGCGCGGGTGCACTACGCCATCACCGATACCGGCGGCGTCTCTCCTAACGTTGTCCAGGCGCAGGCGGAAGTGCTGTATCTCATTCGCGCCCCGGAAATGGCCGACGCCCAGCAAATCTTCGCCCGGATCGAAAAAATCGCCCAGGGCGCCGCGTTGATGACCGAGACCAGCGTTAGCTGCCGCTTCGAAAAGGCCTGTTCCAGCTATCTCCCCAACCGCACGCTGGAAGCGGCGATGTATCAGGCGGTATGCCATTACGGCACGCCGCACTGGAGCGAGGAAGAGCGAGCTTTCGCCGCCGAAATTCGCGCCACCCTGAGCGCGAACGATATCAATAACAGCCTGAAAAACATTGCCGGCACCGGTGACGAAGAAGGGAAAGCGTTCGCCCGCCGCCACCGCGAGACGATCCTGAGCGATGAAGTGGCGCCCTGGTCGGCTACCGATAACATCCTTGCGGGCTCTACCGACGTCGGCGACGTAAGCTGGAAAGCTCCCGTAGCCCAATGCTTCAGCCCCTGCTTTGCCGTCGGGACGCCGCTGCATAGCTGGCAACTGGTGAGCCAGGGCAGAACCTCCATCGCTCACAAAGGGATGCTTCTGGCCGGGAAAATACTGGCGGCAACGGCCATTCGTTTGTTCAGCGACAGACCGTTACTGACAGCCAGCCGGCGGGAACTGGCGCAGGTCTTAGCCGAAAGGCCCTACCGGTGCCCCATCCCGCAGGACGTCAAACCTTCGATTTTAAAATAATAAAAGCCCTTTGGACGGAGTACAGCAACGCGGTCATCGCCAAAAAACAATGGCTGACACGCCCTGGGGTCAAGAGACAACCAACACAACAACGACAACTGAGGAACGCCCATGAGTATGTCATCCATACCCTCGCCTTCCCCCAGCGGTAAGCTCTATGGCTGGGTTGAAAAAATAGGTAACAAGGTCCCGCATCCGTTTTTACTGTTTATCTACCTGATTGTGGCGTTGATGGTCGCCACCGCCATCCTGTCGGCGCTGAACGTTGGCGTACAGAACCCCACCGATGGCTCGCGAGTGGTGGTGAAAAATTTGCTTAGCGTCGAAGGGTTGCACTGGTTTTTGCCGAACGTCATTAAGAACTTCAGCGGTTTCGCGCCGCTGGGGGCCATTCTGGCGCTGGTGCTGGGGGCCGGATTTGCGGAACGCGTGGGCCTGCTGCCTTCGCTGATGGTGAAAATGTCATCGCACGTTAGCGCCCGTTACGCCAGCTATATGGTGCTGTTTATCGCCTTCTTCAGCCACATCTCCTCCGATGCCGCGCTGGTGATTATGCCGCCGCTGGGCGCCCTGATGTTTCTCGCCGTCGGCCGCCACCCGGTTGCCGGGCTGCTGGCGGCCATCGCCGGCGTCGGCTGCGGCTTCACGGCCAATCTGCTCATCGTCACCACCGATGTCCTGCTCTCCGGCATCAGCACCGAAGCAGCCAAAACCCTTGACGCCTCGCTCCACGTCAGCGTGATTGATAACTGGTATTTTATGGCAACCTCGGTGATCGTTCTCACGCTGGTTGGCGGATTGATTACCGATAAACTGGTGGAACCGCGATTAGGTCAGTGGCAAGGCGGCAGCGATGAAACGCTGCAGACGTTGACGGCTGAACAGCGCTTCGGCCTGCGCGTGGCCGGTGTGGCCGCGCTGTTATTCGTGGCGGTTATCGCGCTGATGGTCATACCGGAAAACGGTATCCTGCGCGATCCCATCAAGCATACCGTGATGCCTTCGCCGTTTATAAAAGGGATCGTCCCGCTCATTATCTTTTTCTTCTTTGTCGTTTCACTGGCTTACGGCATTGCTACCGGCAAAATTCGCCGTCAGGCCGATCTGCCGCAGCTGATGATTGAGCCGATGAAGGAGATGGCAGGCTTTATCGTGATGGTCTTCCCGCTGGCCCAGTTCGTCGCCATGTTTAACTGGAGCAACATGGGGAAATTTATGGCCGTCGGCTTGACGGATCTGCTGGAGAGCGCGGGAATGAACGGCGTACCGGCGTTTGTCGGCCTCGCGCTGCTATCCGCCTTTTTGTGCATGTTTATCGCCAGCGGCTCGGCAATCTGGTCGATTCTGGCGCCGATTTTCGTGCCGATGTTTATGCTGCTGGGCTTTCACCCGGCATTTGCGCAGATTCTGTTCCGTATCGCCGATTCATCGGTGCTGCCGCTGGCGCCGGTATCGCCGTTTGTGCCGCTGTTTCTCGGCTTCTTACAGCGCTACCGGCCCGAGGCTAAACTGGGAACCTACTACTCGCTGGTCTTGCCTTATCCGTTAATATTCCTGGCCGTCTGGCTACTGTTGCTGGTGGGCTGGTATCTGGTGGGGCTGCCTATCGGGCCGGGTATTTATCCACGATTACCATAATGTCGCCACCGGCCAGGGAAGGCCATGAAACCGTTAACGCCATGTCGTTCGGTTACTGATCTTTTTATACAACCCTTCAATCGCCAAAGAGACCAGATGAATCACTAAGCCGCTGATAATCACGATTACAACGCCAGTCATCATATATTGCATATCACCACCTTTGTTGGTAAGAACCCGCACAGCAACGCCGGGAAATCATTGACTCAAGAAAAGCCAGTCTGTTTATCTGCGGCGTCGGATGCTTACCGCTGAATTCGCCGCCGGTTGAAGGTAGCAAAATCGCTTTGCCGCCGCGCCTGCGAGTGAATACAAAAATAAACATCGCTACCCCACTCCATAATTAATAGTCCATGCTGGCCCGGTTTGTTGACCTTTTCGGGGTATAGTTTGCTAACCTCGCGTCGTGGTATGGTGATGCCCTGCCAATATAACCGCGATGAAGGATTACCGATGCTGACGCTGTTGCAGGATAAAATTGACACCCCGCTGGGGCCGCTGTGGGTAATTTGTGATGAGCAGTTCAACCTGCGGGCCGTTGAGTGGGATCAGCACCGCGACCGCATGGAGCAACTGCTGGATATCCATTATCGGGGTGAAGGCTACGAACGCGTTGATTCCGGTAACCCGGGAGGGCTGAGCAGTAAGCTCAGCGATTACTTCGCTGGGAATCTCGCCATTATCGACACCTTACCGACCGCCACCGGCGGCACGCCGTTTCAGCGGCAGGTCTGGCAAGCGCTGCGCACCATCCCCTGCGGCCAGGTCATGCACTACGGTCAGCTCGCGGAGACGCTGGGGCGTCCGGGCGCCGCGCGCGCCGTGGGTGCCGCCAACGGTTCAAATCCGGTCAGTATTGTGGTGCCCTGCCATCGCGTGATCGGGCGTAACGGTACCATGACCGGTTATGCCGGCGGCGTGCAGCGTAAAGAGTGGCTGTTGCGCCACGAAGGCTATCTGCTCCTTTGACTGTAAGTGCCTTTTTTGGAATCTTCCGGTAATTTTACAATCATTTCTCGCCAGATAAACCCATTATAATCAATTGGATAAATCAGGTAACTGATTTACCCTTTTAATATTACGTGTTTCAGGGGTTCGAGACTTACCTGCTCACCAAAAAGATGTTAAAATTGACCAATATCAATTAAAGCCTGAGCAGACTTATGATCCCGGAAAAGCGAATTATACGACGCATTCAGTCTGGCGGTTGTGCAATCCATTGCCAGGATTGCAGCATTAGCCAGCTTTGCATCCCTTTTACTCTGAACGAGCATGAGCTTGATCAGCTTGATAACATTATCGAGCGGAAAAAGCCTATCCAGAAAGGACAAACCTTGTTCAAAGCCGGTGATGAGCTGAAATCGCTGTATGCAATTCGTTCTGGCACCATTAAAAGCTACACCATCACCGAACAGGGCGATGAGCAAATCACCGGTTTTCATCTGGCGGGCGATCTGGTCGGCTTTGACGCCATCGGCACCGGCCACCACCCAAGCTTTGCCCAGGCGCTGGAAACCTCAATGGTCTGCGAGATTCCTTTTGAAACGCTGGACGATCTCTCCGGTAAGATGCCGAATCTCCGTCAGCAGATGATGCGTCTGATGAGCGGCGAGATTAAAGGCGATCAGGATATGATCCTGCTGCTTTCCAAAAAGAACGCAGAGGAGCGCCTGGCGGCCTTTATCTACAACCTGTCCCGCCGTTTTGCGCAGCGCGGCTTCTCTCCGCGTGAGTTCCGCCTCACCATGACCCGTGGCGATATCGGCAACTATCTGGGCCTGACGGTGGAAACCATCAGCCGCCTGCTGGGGCGTTTCCAGAAAAGCGGTATGCTGGCGGTTAAAGGTAAATATATCACCATTGAAAACAGCGACCTGCTGGCGCAGCTTGCTGGCCAGGCCCGCAACGTCGCCTGATAGTCCCTCTGTATCCGGCCGGATCGCGAATTTTTTTCTAATTTGTTGATCTGGCCAGGCTCCTCCCCTGTTTCATTTCATCCATATAGGTTATCTTTTTAAGGACAAACTGTAGTTACAGTTGTAAGGAGACCCTGTATGGCGAAGTATCAGAACATGCTGGTAGTAATCGACCCCAATCAGGACGACCAGCCTGCATTGCGGCGCGCGGTGTATCTGCACCAACGGATTGGTGGACGCATCAAAGCCTTTTTGCCGATCTATGATTTTTCTTATGAAATGACCACCCTGCTGTCTCCTGACGAACGCACGGCCATGCGCCAGGGCGTCATCGGCCAGCGTACCGCCTGGATCCGCGAGCAGGCAAAATTCTATATTGAATCCGGCGTGCCCATTGATATCAAAGTGGTGTGGCACAATCGTCCCTTCGAAGCCATTATCCAGGAAATCATTAGCGACAAGCATGATTTAGTGCTGAAAATGGCGCACCAGCACGACAAGCTGGAAGCGGTGATTTTCACCCCAACGGACTGGCACCTGCTGCGCAAATGCCCGTGCCCGGTATGGATGGTCAAAGATCAGCCGTGGCCGGAAGGGGGTAAAGCGCTGGTGGCGGTCAATCTCGCCAGCGAAGAGAACTACCACAACGCGCTCAATGAAAAGCTGGTACGCGAAGCGATTGAGCTGGCGGAACAGGTTAACCATACCGAGGTCCATCTGGTGGGCGCCTATCCCGTCACGCCCATCAATATCGCGATTGAGCTCCCTGATTTTGACCCCAGCGTTTATAACGACGCCATTCGCGGTCAGCATTTGCTGGCCATGAAAGCGCTGCGGCAGAAATTCGGCATCGATGAAGGCCGCACCCACGTTGAAAAAGGTCTTCCTGAAGAGGTGATCCCCGATCTGTCTGAACATCTGCAGGCGGGCATCGTGGTGCTGGGCACCGTGGGTCGTACCGGCCTATCGGCGGCCTTCCTCGGCAATACCGCCGAGCAGGTGATTGACCACCTGCGCTGCGACCTGCTGGCGCTGAAGCCGGATCAATACCAGACGCCGGTTGAGCTGGACGACGAAGAAGACGATTAGTCACTCGCCTTCAGTAAGAGTAAAAAACTTCATCCCCCGCCAGCGCGGGGGATTTTTTTGCATTTTATAAACAAAATAAAGGGCCGCCCGGCCCTTATCTTCTATCGCTTTATCGGTAACGAAAACGTTAGTGGATACCTAAACGCCAGGCGTGATCGATCTCTTCTTTCAGCTCCATGGACGAAAGCGCCATTAAGTCAGCAAACTCAAGTTCCAGTAGTTTCAGCTTTTTCAGATACTGCGCGGGGGTTAAAGCAGCGGGGTCACGGCGCAGAAATTCGATGGCCAGTTGCGTGGGGGTTAACTCGGTATCCATAATATCCTCAGTTTGAGTGAAAAACAGGCCTATTATAACACTCTCGCCTGATTATTTTATGAGCAAATAATCACTTGATAACCTATATAAAAAAGCCGTCTCACAGGAGACGGCTTAAGAAGCACAGGTTTTAAAAGACCAGGCTCTACAGTGCTTTCAGAATCGCATCGACGCTGGCTTTGGCATCGCCAAACAGCATGTGGGTGTTCTCTTTAAAGAACAGCGGGTTCTGTACGCCGGCGTAGCCAGTGTTCATCGAACGCTTAAATACAATCACATTCTGCGCTTTCCACACTTCCAGCACCGGCATACCGGCGATCGGGCTGCCCGGATCGTCCTGCGCGGCCGGGTTAACGGTGTCGTTAGCGCCGATCACCAGCACGGTGTCGGTATCGGAGAAATCATCGTTGATCTCATCCATCTCCAGCACGATGTCATACGGGACTTTCGCTTCCGCCAGCAGTACGTTCATATGGCCCGGCAGACGCCCGGCAACCGGGTGAATACCGAAACGCACTTTGATTCCGCGCGCGCGCAGTCGCTCGGTGATTTCCGCGACCGGATACTGGGCCTGCGCCACCGCCATGCCGTAGCCCGGGGTGATGATCACCGACTGCGAACCTTTCAGCATCTCTGCGGTTTCTTCGGCGCTGATTTCACGGTGCTCGCCCACTTCTTCATCCGCCGTGGAGGCCGTGCCGTCAGAACCAAAGCCACCGGCAATCACGCTGAAGAACGAACGGTTCATCGCCTTACACATGATGTACGACAGAATCGCACCGGAAGAACCTACCAGCGCGCCAGTTACGATAAGCAGGTCGTTGCTGAGCATAAAGCCCGCTGCTGCCGCCGCCCAACCGGAGTAGGAGTTCAGCATTGACACCACGACCGGCATATCCGCGCCGCCGATGGAGGCCACCAGGTGCCAGCCAAACGCCAGGGCGATAACGGTCATCACCAGCAGGCACAGTACCTGCATGCCGATGCTGTCGGTACGTACGAAAACGATCAGCAGCAGGAAAGAAACCACCAGCGCCGCCAGGTTCAGCTTATGACGGTTCGGCAGCATCAGCGGCTTTGAAGACATCTTGCCGCACAGTTTGCCAAACGCCACGACGGAGCCGGTGAAGGTCACCGCACCGATGAAGATGCCGAGGAACACTTCGGTCAGATGAATATTGACCAGAATCTGTTCCATCCCTGTTTCATGCTGCAGATAGCTGTTAAAGCCTACCAGCACCGCCGCCAGGCCCACGAAGCTGTGCAGAATCGCCACCAGCTCCGGCATTTCGGTCATTTCAACTTTCTTCGCCAGACGAATACCGATAGCGCCGCCGATAACCATCGCCAGCAGGATCCACGCGACGTTGCTGCTGTCCGGCCCCAGAATGGTCGCCACCAGGGCAATCGCCATCCCGGCAATACCGTAGTAGTTGCCCTGTTGCGAGGTTTCGTGTTTAGAAAGCCCCGCCAGGCTAAAAATAAATAGAATCGCGGCAACAATGTATGCAGCTGTAACTAATCCACCAGACATTTGTTACCCCTTATCCTTTGCGGAACATTTTCAGCATGCGCTGAGTGACGGTGAAACCACCAAAAATATTAATGCTGGCGATCAGCACCGCGATAAAGCTCAGGAAGCTGACCCAGCCGCCGTGGCCTATCTGTAACAATGCCCCGACCACAATAATGCCGGAAATGGCGTTAGTGACCGACATCAGCGGCGTATGCAGCGCGTGGGATACGTTCCAGACGACGTAGTAACCGACCACGCAGGAGAGCGCAAAGACGGTAAAGTGGCCGAGGAACTCTTTTGGCGCCACGCTGGCCAGCCAGCCAAACAGAATAATCGCCAGCGCCATCAGCGCATACTTGCGCAGCGGCGAGCTCGGTTTCGCTTCAGCTTTTGGCGCTTCAACCTTTTTCGCTGCCGCCTGCGGCTGAGCAGATACCTGAATGGGTGGCGCGGGCCAGGTGATTTCACCTTCGCGAACCACGGTAACGCCGCGGATAACGACATCATCAAAATCGATAACGACATTGCCGTCTTTCTCTTTGCACAGCAGCTTGAGCAGGTTGACCAGATTGGTACCGTACAGCTGCGAAGACTGCGTTGGCAGACGGCCAGGGAGATCGGTATAACCGATAATCTTCACGCCGTTGGCGGTGGTGACTACCTGACCCGGCACGGTGTATTCACAGTTGCCGCCGTTTTGCGACGCCAGATCAACCACCACGCTGCCGGGCTTCATGGAGTCGACCATTTCGCGGGTAATCAGCTTCGGCGCCGGTTTACCCGGAATCAGCGCGGTGGTGACGATGATGTCGACATCTTTCGCCTGGGCGGCAAAGAGCGCCATCTCGGCTTTAATAAAGGCTTCAGACATGACTTTGGCATAGCCGTCGCCGCTGCCCGCTTCCTCTTTAAAATCCAGCTCAAGGAACTCGGCGCCCATACTCTGCACCTGTTCTTTCACTTCCGGACGGGTATCAAACGCGCGGACGATTGCCCCGAGGCTATTGGCCGCGCCGATGGCCGCCAGACCAGCAACCCCGGCGCCGATCACCATCACCTTCGCGGGCGGTACCTTACCTGCCGCGGTGATCTGCCCGGTGAAGAAACGGCCAAACTCGTGGGCGGCTTCCACGATCGCGCGGTAGCCGGCGATGTTAGCCATTGAACTTAACGCATCCAGCGACTGCGCGCGCGAAATACGCGGCACCGAATCCATCGCCATCACATTGATGTTGCGCGCCGCCAGTTTTTCCATCAGCTGCGGGTTTTGCGCCGGCCAGATAAAGCTGATAAGCGTCGTGCCGGGATTAAGCAGCAGGATTTCATCGTCATCGGGCGCGTTCACTTTCAGAATGACGTCAGACTGCCATACGTCATCACCGCTCACGATCTCCGCTCCAGCCTGAACGAAGGCTTCATCGTCGAAACTGGCCAACTTACCGGCACCGCTTTCTACCGCGACGCTGAACCCAAGCTTTAGCAGCTGCTCCACCGTTTTCGGCGTGGCGGCGGCCCGGGTTTCCTGGGCGAGTCTCTCTTTTGGTACACCAATACGCATAGTTTTCCCTTCCATCGGTTTTTGATGATGGTTTACTTTTCTTACAAGCGACCGTCGCAAAGGCGGATGAACGCGCCCCCCAACATATGTCTGAAAAAATAAAACAGTAACAAACTTTTTATAACCTACTGAAAATACCGATTGTGATCTACAGCAATAAAACAGAAATTTTGATTTTATTGGTAAAACGCCCGGCTTACCGTGTCAGGCAGCAATATTTACCTTATTTTTATGCCAGCGCCTGATAATCCGCTTGGCAGAAGGGTTAATTCACCATTTATCGCCGTCTGGATCAGCGTGTTAACATTATGTTAACTTATGAAAGTGATATCGATTATCGATTTTGCTGGTCAAGCGGCTGTTTTTTCAACATATCGAAAAATGTTATATTTCTGCAGTATACGTTTAGAGCGGCAAGTGAAAATTGACGCAGACAGTCACTCACGATAAATGCAATAATCAAATGTTTTCAGTCAACAACAATACCCGTACATGGTTTGCGCAAGGCAAAGGATTATTTTTATGAAGCTTAAGAACTCACTCCTGGCGTCTGCTCTTCTGGCTACCACCGCGTTGTCTGCCCATGCAGCGACCGAGCTGACTCCGGAGCAGGCGGCAGCGCTGAAGCCCTACGATCGCGTTGTGGTGACCGGTCGTTTTAACGCCATTGGCGATGCGGTGCAGGCAGTTTCCCGTAAAGCGGACAAAGAAGGCGCAGCTTCCTTTTATGTTGTCGACACCTCCGATTTTGGCAGCGGCGGCAACCTGCGCGTAACGGCCGATTTTTATAAAGAAAATGCCCCGCAGGCCGACGCGCCAAAAAACCGCATTATCAACGGCATAATGGAATTACCGAAGGATCAGGCCGTTGAGCTGGAGCCGTTTGATACCGTCACCGTACAGGGCTTCTACCGCAGCCAGCCGGAAGTCAACGACGCCATTACCAAAGCCGCGAAAGCCAAGGGCGCAGCCTCTTTCTTTATCGTACGCCAGGTTGATGCCAACCAGGGCGGCAACCAGCGCATCACCGCCTATATCTACAAAGCGGATGCCAAAAAACGCGTTCTGCAAAGCCCGGATGCGATCCCGGCAGATTCAGAAGCCGGTCGCGCAGCGCTGGCCGAAGGCGGAGAGGCTGCTAAGAAAGTTGAAATTCCTGGCGTGGCAACGACCGCAGCGGTCGGTTCCGGCACCGGCGTAGGCCGTTTCTTTGAAACGCAATCGTCTAAAGGCGGGCGTTACACCGTCACGCTGCCGGACGGCACCAGGGTCGAGGAAGTGAATAAAATCACCGCCGCGCAGATGGTTCCTTACGACAGCATCAAGTTCACCGGTAACTACGGTAACATGACGGAAATCTCCTACCAGACGGCTAAGCGCGCCGCGAAGAAAGGCGCGAAGTACTACCACATTACCCGTCAGTGGCAGGAACGAGGCGGCAACATCACCATCAGCGCCGACCTGTATAAATAACGGTAGCTGAGCTGAACAAAAAGGCGGCGATTAGTCGCCTTTTTTCTTTTTTTCATTTCTCTCCATTGCATGCATACAAAACACTCCGTAAAATCCCGCGCCTTAGCGCAATCCTCCATTTTTATGCGATTTCGCCAAATAAATATTCTTAGCTTGATGATTATCACCTCGGGAATGCAATGGAAAAGAAACTGGGCCTTAGCGCCCTGACCGCGCTGGTACTTAGCTCGATGCTGGGGGCGGGTGTATTCAGTCTGCCGCAGAACATGGCAGCCGTTGCCAGCCCTTCCGCGCTGCTTATCGGCTGGGGCATCACCGGCGTGGGGATCCTGTTCCTCGCCTTTGCCATGCTGCTGCTCACGCGGATTCGCCCCGACCTCGACGGCGGTATTTTCACCTACGCCCGGGAAGGTTTCGGCGAGCTGATTGGCTTCTGCTCCGCCTGGGGCTACTGGCTGTGCGCGGTTGTCGCCAACGTCTCCTACCTGGTTATCGTCTTCTCGGCGCTCAGCTTCTTTACCGATACGCCCGAACTGCGCCTGTTCGGCGATGGCAATACCTGGCAATCCATCATCGGCGCCTCGGTCCTGCTGTGGATTGTCCATTTCCTGGTTCTGCGCGGCGTTCAAACGGCGGCCGGTATCAACCTGGCCGCGACGCTGGCCAAGCTGCTGCCTCTCGGGGCGTTTATCGCGCTGGCCGCTATGGCGTTTCGTATGGAGACATTTCGCCTCGATTTTAGCGGCCTGGCGCTGGGCGTACCGGTATGGGAGCAGGTGAAAAACACCATGCTGATCACCCTGTGGGTGTTTATCGGCGTCGAAGGCGCGGTCGTGGTTTCCGCCCGCGCGCGTAATAAACAGGATGTCGGGCGCGCGACGCTGCTGGCGGTACTCTCCGCGCTGGCGGTCTATTTGCTGGTGACGCTTCTCTCGTTAGGGGTTGTGCCGCGTAGCGAACTGGCGGAAATCCGCAACCCGTCAATGGCCGGCCTGATGGTCAACATGATGGGCTCCTGGGGCGAAATTGTGATCGCTGCCGGGCTGATTATCTCCGTCTGCGGCGCGTATCTGAGCTGGACGATTATGGCGGCGGAGGTGCCCTATCTGGCAGCGACGCATAAAGCATTCCCGCGCCTGTTTGCCCGAACCAATAAAAACAACGCGCCGTCGTCTTCGCTGTGGCTCACCAATATCAGCGTACAGGCTTCGCTGGTGTTGATTTGGCTTACCGGCTCAGATTACAGCACGCTGCTAACCATCGCCTCAGAGATGATCCTGGTCCCCTACTTTCTCGTCGGCGCCTTTCTGCTGAAGATTGCCCGGCGTCCGCTGCACAAGGCGGTCGGTGTCGGCGCCTGCATTTATGGCTTATGGTTATTATATGCGTCCGGCCCTGTGCATTTATTGTTGTCGGTGATACTTTACGCTCCGGGTCTTCTGGTTTTCCTGTATGCCCGTCGTACACACCAGCACGATCGCCCGCTCAAACGCCGTGACCTGGTATTAATTGGTTTTTTGCTGGTTGCCGCCGTACCGGCAACGTGGATGTTGGTAGGGTAAGCGGTTACCCTGCCGCTGAACTCAAAGGAGATCTCCATGGCTGACATCCAGCCTCGCCCGATCCTGATTACCGGCGGGGGCCGTCGCATCGGCCTCGCCCTGGCCCGCCATTTTGTGGCCCGCCAGCAGCCCGTTATCATCAGCTATCGTACCTGGTATCCGGCCATCGACGCGCTGCGTGAAGCGGGAGCCGTTTGCCTGCACGCGGATTTCAGCACGGATGAAAGCATTCTGGCGTTCGCCGCAGAGGTGGAAGCGCACGCCAGCGGCGGTCTGCGCGCCATCATTCATAACGCCAGCGGCTGGATGGCGGAAAAGCCCGGGATCCCGTTAACCACGGTGCTCGCCAGCATGATGCAAATTCACGTCAACGCCCCCTACCTGCTCAACCATGCCCTGGAGAGCCTGCTGCGCGGCCACGGTCATGCCGCCAGTGATATTATCCATATCACCGACTACGTCGTGGAGCGCGGCAGCGACAAACATATCGCCTACGCCGCCAGCAAAGCGGCGCTGGATAATATGAGCCGCTCGTTCGCCCGCAAGCTGGCGCCGGAAATTAAGGTTAACGCCATCGCCCCCTCGCTGATTTTATTTAATGAAGGGGATGACGCGGAGTACCGCAGGCAGGCGCTCGATAAATCGCTGATGAAAATCGCCCCAGGCGAAAAAGAGATCATTGACCTGACTGAATACCTGTTCAGCAGTAGCTACGTGACCGGGCGCTCATTTGCCGTCGACGGCGGCCGCCATCTGCGCTAGTGGAAACGGCTCCAGCCAATAATGAGTAGCCACGCGCATAAGCTCCAGCACACCACTGCGCCTGCCAGGGCAAACGGCAGGCGCATAACGCCGGTGAAATACCATAGCGAAAGCAAGTAGATAAAGTACGGAATGATAGACCACATCCCAAAGACGATGGTGGTGCGCAGCGCTTCGATACCCCGCTCGCTGGCGACGATGTAGTGCGCAATCAGGGCGAAAGTGGGAAAAAGCGGAATTAACCCGGCGATATAGTAATTTTTCGTTTTGGACAGCACGCCGATCAGGACGACAACCAGTGCCCCGAGCAGCGCTTTTATCAACAGCTCCATTCCTTTTTGCCTTAACATTTAAACAACATGTATTCGCAGCATAACGGAAGCGCGGGAATTTATAAATGCGCAAAAGCGGCGAGCAGACTGAACAGGCGCAAGACCTATTTGACTACTCCATAACGGTGGTTATGGCAGGTGATGATATCCCCTGACAAAGACCGTGCTATTTGAAATCAATTAACCCTATTTTGAACATCTTTTGCACAAACGCATTTGTTTTTACTGCGAAAAGCATCTGCATGCTCTAATTACCTGGTTATACGTATAACATTTTTTATATCGTTATTTTTGACGTTATCACCACAGTATATTTTTCCTGCACATCACCTTTAAGGGTTTACACATATTTTAAAGCGCAACATGGACGCCTGAATGATATTTAGCAGATGTTAACTCAATAATCTCATCAGTTTACTCGCACCATTAATCCGCAGTAAGTGATGCAAATCAATACTGATAAAATAGCCTGACAACGGTTAATTGATATAGGCGGTTTTTAGCATAACTGATGACTTTAAATCTATTCTTTCTGCACTCATTCGCAATAAGCGCGCGTAGACACTTTTTAGAAAAACAGCAGAATAAAGTCCGTTATATTGATTTATATCAAAATAAAACCGATTTCATAAAGAAGCATACTTTGCCATTAATGACATACAGCGTAGTAGATATGATCGTAATTATTTGATTTTACGATCTTTCGATCTAATCTTGATATCCAGTGCGGAATTTTATTCTATTCACAACCAACAATGCAGCTTATTAGTTCATCTCCGGTCGGTTTTTCGAATCTTTTACTTGTTGCTATTATCAACATCAGTATTAGACACTCATGTAATTGCAATTATTCCATATTAAACTAAGTCAGCGTCAGCTAAAGGAACCTCCATGTTTGGACCCGCTTCAGGCACAATAAAAAGCCCCTTAAACCTTATCAAACTATATACATCAACGCGAAAATGCTCATAAATTACTGGAGCGCATTAAGCATGCAGTGGAATATTGAAAATAGCCTTGTATGTCCTGTAACCGGAACAGGATTTTCAGTTGCGGCAAGTGCTAAAAATCTCAAATTAATCATATGGTATAATGGTGATTATTTTTTGAACACTGGTTCGGTTATTAACATCACCCAAAATGAAGTGCTCATTAACGGCGAGCCCGGCGATTTACAGGTTATTCACGCTTTCCCCTATACGGAAATCCTGTGGTCAACGTTTGCCCGGTATATCGATTGTCCGGGCAATGAGAATCCTATGTTGCTCATCTGCCATCGAAGAAGTCTCTGCAAATTCGCCTTGTGCCCCTACGGTGCGAGGCAAAAGAGGCCAGAATAAGGCTCTCCCCTGACTCAAGCTCAGCCTATTTCTCTACGGGCAGAGGCTGTTCTGACAGACGCTGCCCACCTTCTGCCGCACCCCATGACCATAATACGCAGAACTTTCGTCATTAACGCAATCATTGTCTGGTCACGTGAAAGCATAGCTCTGAACCACAAGTCCGGGAAGCATAGCGAATTTCGTCACCAATACATAGCTCATATTAATGCCCGAATGGTTTACAATGGCGATAGCGATGAATGGGCTGCTGACCTTATGATGCCTCATGCGCCGTCTCAGCCGCGATTCTGGCAAAGCGATTCAAACGATGATAGATGAGTACAAGCATACACAATATGAATAAAATTGTTTTCGTTGAGGACGATGCCGAGGTCGGCGCACTGATTGCCGCCTACCTTGGCAAACACGATATGGACGTGGTGGTAGAACCGCGCGGCGACCGGGCGGAAGAGGTTATCGCGCGCGAAAAGCCCGATCTGGTGCTGCTGGATATCATGCTGCCGGGTAAAGACGGTATGACGCTGTGCCGCGATTTGCGCGGCCAATGGCAGGGCCCCATCGTCCTGCTCACTTCGCTGGACAGCGATATGAACCATATTCTCTCTCTCGAAATGGGCGCCAGCGATTATATCCTGAAAACCACGCCGCCCGCGGTACTGTTAGCCCGCCTGCGCCTGCATTTGCGTCAGCACGTCGCCGTGCCGGAAGGTAGCGTCCCCTCCTCCCTCACCCCGCATAAAGCCATCACCTTTGGCTCCCTGAGCATCGATCCGGTCAATCGCCAGGTCATGCTCAGCGGCGAAAGCGTCGCGTTATCCACCGCGGATTTCGATCTGCTGTGGGAGCTGGCGACGCACGCCGGACAAATTATGGATCGCGACGCGTTATTAAAAAACCTGCGCGGCGTCAGCTACGATGGTATGGACCGCAGCGTCGACGTTGCCATTTCGCGGCTGCGCAAAAAGCTTCTCGACAATGCGACCGAGCCCTATCGCATCAAAACGGTACGCAATAAAGGCTATCTGTTCGCCCCCCACGCCTGGGACAATTAATTCACGGGTCAGCTGTGAGTGCAGGTTAAGTCGCCACAGTCACTGCACCCTCCTGTTAATGATTAACTATTCTTAAAACAAGCGTTGCGCTTAATGCAAAACTGGCGAATCCGGAACCGATCGGCGCAAAACATTCTAATGTGGTGGTAACCATGGCGATTGTGCCACTATCGATACCCGCCGTGAGTATAGAGCTTCACACCATCAGTGGGTTGGGATGACCGAAATATCTACTGTACGGGGGTATTTAAATGTTGAGCGATCTCAGCAACGATGAGAGTAAAAGACGCGCGGCGATTGACCTGTTAAAAAATCCCGACGAGGGACGGGACGAAGCATTAAAGAAGTATACGCATCTGGTCTGCCAGTTGCTGAAAATGCCGATGAGTTTTGTCTCGGTGCTGGATGATGGAAAGCAATATATCAAATCCGCTCAGAATATCGCCGCCACGGAAACCCGCCTGGGCGACGCATTTTGCGAACAGACCTTGAAACAGGGTAAAACGTTCATTTGTCGTGATACGCATCAGCACCCGGTTTTTCAGCGCGATCGCGCCGTCAGAGAAGCGCCGTTCATTCGTTTTTATGCGGGATGCCCGCTGACAACCCGGGATGGGGTGGCCATGGGTACCTTGAGTATCCTGGATACGCAACCCAGGGAACTTTCCGACGAGCAGGTCGCTATCTTTAACACGCTGGCCGAGCTGGTATCGGACTTCTTAGCCTCCTGGCACTCGGTAGGCTATACCGACGTCGTCACGCTATTACCCAATCGTCAGCGCCTGCTGAAGGACATTGAGGTGTCGGCGGTGAGCGCCTTCCGGCTGGTCATCATTGACTGCATTGATATGCCCTTTGCCTACGAGATGGCCCGCTCATTGGGGATGATTGCCGTAGAAAACTTACTTCGCGACATGACCGCTCAGCTGCAGGCACGTCTGCCTCTCGCGGGCCAGCTTTACGCCGTGGCGGTCGGACGATTTGCTTTTTTAACGCCTGAGCCAACGGTTCTGTCGCTGGAAAACATTGCACAAAACCTTCAGGGAACCCAGGCCAGGATTGGCCCGGAAGTTCCCCTGGATTTGGATATTCACATGGGTGACTCCGGGCTGTGCGACAGCACCCTGACGCCGAATGAAATTCTGCGTCGTGCGGTGAGCGCTTTGCATGAGGCGATAAGCCAGGGGCTCCGTTTTACCACCTATAATGACGCCCTGGATACCCGCAAAAAGAGGGATTTCAGCCTGCTGACCGAACTCAGACAAACGCTGCAGGGAAACCAGGGCTTATATCTGGTCTATCAGCCGAAAATCTCGCTGGCGACCGGGCGCGTGACGGGTGCTGAAGCGCTGGTCAGATGGAAGCATCCGACAAACGGCGAAGTCCTGCCCGGCGAATTTATCCCGCTGGTCGAAAAGACCAGCCTGATGCGTGAGCTCACGGCCTGGGTTATCGATCGCACTATCGCGCAGCTGAGCGAGTGGCGGGACCAGGGACTGACTCTGCCGGTGTCAATTAATCTGGCCGCCAGTGACTTTTCTCGGCCCGATTTCGCTGAGGAGCTTGAACAGAAACTGCGGAATGCGTCTCTTGAGCCGGCGCTGCTGGGATTGGAGTGTCTGGAAACCGAGAAGATGCTTGAAAGTCCGGCCGCGCTTAACGGGTTGAACATGCTTAAAAAACGTGGATTTAAAATTTCTCTGGATGACTTTGGTTCGGGATACAGCAACATTAATTACCTGCGGCAAATGCCCCTGGACATCATCAAACTCGACCGGTCTATTGTGAGTCATATTGTCGACGAAAAAGCCAGCCGCATTATTGTGCGTAACGTTATCAAGCTTCTCAAGCAGCTCGATTACATCGTCCTGGCCGAAGGCGTCGAGGATCGCAAAACGGTCGAGATCTTGCGAAGCCTCGGCTGCGATGAGGTTCAGGGCTATTTTTATGCCAGGCCAATGGTTTCTGCAGATTTTGCAGCATGGTCCCGCGCCAGAAACGCAGCGACGGAAAGGAACCCCCTGTAGGGCATCGCCGTTTTCGTAGCAAATGATCGGACGCATCGGCGGGTACGCAAGGTTCTTGCTGACCAAAATGCCCCACGTTCAGTCGCGCTAACCGTACCAGCCAGCTGGTTTCTAGCCGAAATTGCCATATAACGTCCAGCAGAGATGAGAAAAGGTGTTATATCAAGTTGAACCCTCCTCACCTATAACCACTTTCTTATAATTGTTTTTTGACAAGCTTACGCGACGGCGTCAGCACTCGCTTGCTATGGCCTCCTCGAGTGTGCGCGATCATGATTGCCGGGTGTGTCGACTGCCCGCCGCATAACTTATGCAGAGCGGATGTTGTCAGCCGGTGCGAACCCTGCTTTCATAGCGAATCCAGCGGCGGATGAAAATGCAGAAAGGGGTTTTCACGAAGTTTCTGCCGGGGAAAATGCCCTCATGATGCCTCTGAGGGTATGAGAAAGGCATTTAACCTTTTTTAAGTGAGATTTAATGAAAAAGCTGTTTGTGCAGTTTTACCTGCTGCTGTTCGTCTGCTTCCTGGTGATGACTATGATGGTTGGCCTGGTGTACAAATTCACCGCCGAACGCGCCGGGCGTCAGTCTCTGGACGATTTAATGAAAAGCTCGCTCTATCTGATGCGCAGCGAGCTGCGGGAGATCCCGCCGCGCGACTGGAGCAAAACGCTTAAAGAGCTGGATCTCAATCTCTCTTTCGATCTGCATATCGAACCCATCAGCAAATTCAAGCTGTCGGAGAACTCGATGCAGCATCTGCGCGCCGGGGATATCGTCGCTCTCGACGATCAGTACACCTTTATCCAGCGCATCCCGCGCAGCCACTACGTGCTTTCCGTCGGCCCGGTGCCCTATCTCTATTTTTTGCACGAGATGCGCCTGCTCGATCTGGCCCTGATGGCTTTTATCGCCATCTCGCTGGCCTTCCCGGTATTGATCTGGATGCGTCCGCACTGGCAGGACATGCTGCGTATTGAGACCGCCGCCCAGCGCTTCGGCGACGGACATCTTAGCGAACGCATTCATTTCGACAGCATGTCCAGCTTCGAACGGCTGGGCGTGGCGTTTAATCAGATGGCCGATAATATCAACGCGCTTATCGCCAGCAAAAAACAGCTGATCGATGGTATCGCCCATGAGCTGCGAACCCCGCTGGTGCGTCTGCGCTATCGTCTCGAGATGAGCGAGAACCTCACCGAAGCCGAATCTCTGGCGTTGAACCGCGACATCGGCCAGTTGGAAGCGCTGATTGAAGAGCTGCTGACCTACGCGCGGCTTGACCGTCCGCAGAACGAACTGAAGCTGACGACCCCCGATTTCCCGGCGTGGATCCGCGATCATGTGGAAGATATTCAAACGGTTAATCCCCAGCGCGAAGTCGCGCCAGGCGACATTTTGGCCGGCAATTACGGCGCGCTGGATATGCGCCTGATGGAACGGGTGCTGGATAATCTGGTGAACAACGCCCTGCGCTACAGCAATCGGCGTATTCAGGTCGGCCTGACGCTGCAGGGTTCGCGGGCGACGCTGCGGGTCGAAGATGATGGTCCCGGTATCGCGCCTGCTGAGCGCGCGAGAGTTTTCGAGCCATTCGTACGCCTCGACCCCAGCCGCGATCGCGCCACCGGCGGCTGTGGCCTCGGTTTAGCTATCGTTCACAGTATCGCCCAGGCTATGGCCGGGGAAGTCCATTGCGAAGAGAGCGCGCTGGGCGGAGCCTGTTTTTGCTTTAGCTGGCCGGTGTATCATCAGCTGCCGAGTTTTACCTCCGCCTGACGAGCCTTTGCGCAGATGCTGAGGTCTGCTATAGTTAAAAAAACGTCAAGCATGTTGTAACTAAGGTGGGAAATATGGCCAGCTATGACCTCGTTGAACGTCTGAACGGCACCTTTCGCCAGCTCGAGCGCGAACTGCAAGAGCTGAAACAGTCCCTGAGCCAATGCCGCCTGCTGGCTGCCCGCGTCTTTGAGCTGCCGCCGGTAAGCAAGGATGCGGAACACCAGCCGCTCGACAGCATCAATGTGGTTCAGCATACCGGCAAAACCGCGCTGGAGATGGCGCTCAGGCACTACAGCCATCTGTTTATCCAGCAGCAATCGGAAACCCGCAGCAGTAAGGCCGCCGTGCGCTTGCCCGGCGCGATTTGCCTGCAAAGTGACGCCAACCAACAGGCTGAGCTGGCAGGCAAAATCGCCCATATCAACGCCCTCAAAGCAACCTTTGAGAAGATTATTACCGTCGATTCCGGCCTGCCTGCCGCCGCGCGGTTTGAGTGGGTCCATCGCCACCTGCCGGGGCTTATCACGCTTAGCGCCTACCGTACCCTGACCCCGCTGCTCGATCCGAGCACCATTCGCTTTGGCTGGGCCAATAAGCACGTGATTAAAAACCTCACCCGTGACCGGGTGCTGATGCAGCTGGAAAAAAGCCTGCTGTCGCCGCGGGCGGTGCCGCCGTGGACGCGCGAGCAGTGGCAAAGCAAGCTGGAGCGAGAGTATCAGGATATTGCCGCCCTGCCGCAGCGGGCAAAGCTGAAGATAAAGCGGCCGGTGAAGGTGCAGCCCATCGCCCGGGTCTGGTACAGCGGCGAACAAAAACAGGTGCAATACGCCTGTCCGGGACCGATGATTGCGCTGATATCCGGCACGAAGGGGGTCAGCGTGCCGGACCTCGGTGAGTTACTGAACTATGACGCCGAGAACGTACAGTATCGCTATAAACCGCAGGCGCAGTCGCTCAGGCTTCTGATCCCGCGGCTGCACCTGTGGCTGGCTAGCGAGTAGGCAGACTGCCCACCATCTCTTGCGGGCGAACCCACCGGTCAAACTCGTCCTCCGTCAGGTAGCCGAGCGCCAGCGCGGATGCCTTCAGGGTCAACCCCTCTTTGTGCGCCTTTTTGGCAATTTCCGCCGCTTTGTCATAGCCAATATGGGTGTTCAGCGCGGTGACCAGCATCAGCGACTCATTGAGCAGCTGGCTGATGCGTTCACGATTCGGTTCAATCCCCACCGCGCAGTGCTCGTTAAAGCTCTCCATCCCATCCGCCAGCAGCCGCACCGATTGCAGGAAGTTGTGGATCACCAGCGGGCGGTAGACGTTGAGCTCAAAGTTGCCCGATGCGCCGCCAATATTTACCGCGACATCGTTACCCATCACCTGGCAGCACAGCATAGTCAGGGCTTCGCACTGGGTCGGGTTGACTTTGCCGGGCATAATCGACGATCCCGGTTCATTTTCCGGGATCGCAATTTCGCCAATCCCGCAGCGCGGGCCGGAAGCCAGCCAGCGTACATCGTTGGCGATTTTCATCAGCGAGGCGGCCAGGCCTTTCAGCGCCCCGTGGGCGTGCACCAGGGCATCCACGGTCGCCAGCGCTTCAAATTTATTCGGCGCGGTGACAAACGGCTGGCCGCTTAAGGCCGCGAGCTCGGCGGCGACGCGTACCGCGTATTGCGGATGGGTGTTGAGCCCGGTTCCCACCGCCGTCCCGCCCAGCGCCAGCTCCGCCAGATGCGGCAGGCTATGGTCGATATGTTTTAAATTATGCTCCAGCATCGCTACCCAGCCGGAGATCTCCTGGCCGAGGGTCAGCGGCGTGGCGTCCTGCAGGTGGGTGCGGCCGATTTTGACGATGTCGCTGAAGGCAACGGCTTTATCGTTCAGGGTCTGCTTTAGCACGTTGAGCTGCGGAATCAGCTTCTCCCGCAGGGCAATTATCGCCGCCACGTGCATCGCCGTCGGGAAAACGTCGTTAGAGCTCTGGCTCTTGTTGACATCATCGTTCGGGTGCACCTTACGCTCCATCCCGCGCGCCCCGCCCAGCAGCTCACTCGCGCGGTTGGCCAGCACCTCATTCATATTCATATTGCTTTGCGTGCCGGAGCCGGTTTGCCAGATAGCCAGCGGAAAGGCGTCCGGATGTTGGCCTGCCAGCACTTCATCCGCGGCCTGAATAATCGCCTGCGCTTTCTCCGCGGCCAGCAGGCCGAGATCGTTATTCACCTTCGCCGCCGCGCGCTTGGTCAGCGCCAGCGCGTGGATAAGCTCGACCGGCATTTTTTCCGTCGAAATGCGGAAATGTTCCAGCGAGCGCTGGGTTTGCGCGCCCCATAGCTTGTCAGCAGGCACGTCGATGGCGCCCATTGAGTCTTTTTCACTGCGATACGTTGTCATGACTGTCTCCTTGGATTCAAAGTGCGAAATCGCGACAAAGCTCACCTGCTTAAAGCGTAAAGTATGGGTCAGATTTATATGTTGTTTTAGTCGTTCGTGCCGCTAAGCGGCATAAAAAAACCGCCCCGAAGGGCGGCTGAGATTATTTCACGCAGCGGGCGCACTGCGAGCTTTGGATTTGCTGGAAGAAATCGTTGCCCTTGTCATCCACGAGGATAAACGCCGGGAAGTCTTCCACTTCGATTTTCCAGATAGCTTCCATCCCCAGCTCCGGATACGCCACGCACTCCAGGCTACGGATACTCTGCTGCGCCAGTACCGCCGCCGGACCGCCGATGCTGCCGAGGTAGAAACCGCCGTGCTTATGGCAGGCGTCGGTGACCTGCTGGCTGCGGTTGCCTTTGGCCAGCATCACCATGCTTGCGCCGTGGGATTGCAGTAAATCGACGTAGGAGTCCATACGGCCAGCGGTGGTGGGACCAAGAGAGCCGGAAGCGTAACCGTCAGGCGTTTTCGCCGGACCCGCGTAGTAGATCGGGTGATCTTTGACGTACTGCGGCAGTTCTTCACCGCTATCGATAAGCTCTTTCAGCTTCGCGTGAGCAATATCGCGGGCCACGATAATCGTACCGCTCAGCGATAGACGCGTTGACACCGGGTACTGCGACAGCAGCGCCAGAATATCGCTCATCGGCTGGTTGAGGTTGACCTTGACCGCCTCGCCCTCACCGGCCTGACGCAGATGTTCGGGAATATACTTGCCCGGGTTGCTCTCCAGTTTCTCCAGCCAGATCCCTTCGCGGTTGATTTTGGCTTTGATATTACGATCCGCCGAGCAGGAGACGCCCATGCCCACCGGGCACGACGCGCCGTGGCGCGGCAGGCGGATAACGCGGATATCGTGGGCGAAGTATTTGCCGCCGAACTGCGCCCCAAGACCGAGGTTTTGCGCCTCCACCAGCAGTTCCTGCTCCAGCTGAATATCGCGAAAGGCCTGGCCGTGCTCGTTGCCTTCGGTCGGCAGGCCGTCGTAATACTTGGTTGAGGCCAGCTTAACGGTTTTCAGGGTGGACTCCGCCGAAGTGCCGCCAATGACGAACGCGATATGGTACGGCGGGCAGGCGGTGGTTCCCAGGGTGCGCATCTTCTCGACGAGGTAGTTTTTCAGCTTCGCCGGCGTAATTAATGCTTTGGTTTCCTGGTACAGATAGGTTTTATTCGCCGAGCCGCCGCCCTTGGCGATGCAGAGGAATTTGTACTCCTCGCCGTCGGTAGCGTAGAGGTCGATTTGCGCAGGCAGGTTAGTGCCGGTGTTGACCTCTTTATACATATCCAGCGGCGCATTCTGCGAATAGCGCAGGTTATCCTGGATATAGGTGTTATAAACGCCCTGCGCCAGCGCGGCTTCATCGCCGCCGCCGGTCCACACGCGCTGGCCTTTCTTGCCGGTAATAATCGCCGTGCCGGTATCCTGGCAGGTCGGCAGCACGCCTTTAGCGGCAATATCCGAGTTACGCAGGAACTGTAGCGCCACGTACTTATCGTTTTCGCTGGCTTCCGGGTCGTTGAGAATATCGGCGACCTGCTGCTGATGCGCCGGGCGAAGCATAAAGGAGGCGTCGTGGAAAGCGTGTTGTGCCAGTAAAGTTAGCGCCTGAGGTTCAACTTTCAGCACTTCCTGGCCGGCGAATTCGGCGACGGAGACGTAATCACTGCTGAGGAGGTAATACTCGGTATCGTCCTTTTTCAGTGGAAAAGGATCCTGATATACAAACGGTTTATTCGACATTGTGCTCTCACTTACTGCTTAGCTGATTATATTTCAGGCAGACACTCCATTTGCCCGTGGAAAAGCGAGTCGATCGATTTTACACAATTTTTTAACAAAAACTGAGACAAGGACGACTTTTTCTTCGCGCCGGTTGCTTATCGGTCGATTGCTGGTTTAATAGTGCCATGACTATTAAGTGGAAACAGGGATTGAGAATGCAAAAGCTCATTAACTCAGTGCAAAACTACGCCTGGGGAAGCCATACCGCCTTAACCGAACTTTATGGGATTGCTAATCCGAACAACCTGCCGATGGCGGAGCTGTGGATGGGCGCGCATCCGAAGAGCAGCTCGCAGATTCTGGACAATAGCGGAACTCCGCGTTCTCTGCGCGACGCGATCGACAGCGATAAAGCGACCCTGCTTGGCGAGAAAGTCGCCGGGCGTTTCGGCGAACTGCCGTTCCTGTTCAAAGTCCTGTGCGCCGCGCAGCCGCTCTCTATCCAGGTGCACCCGAACAAGCAGGCCTCGGAAATCGGTTTTGCCAAAGAGAACGCCGCCGGGATCCCGCTTGATGCCGCCGAACGTAACTATAAAGATCCGAACCACAAGCCTGAGCTGGTTTTCGCCTTAACGCCGTTCCTCGCCATGAACGCCTTCCGTGAGTTTTCCGATATCGTCAATCTGCTGCAGCCGGTCGCCGATGCCCATCCGGCGATTGCCCAGTTCCTTGCGCAGCCGAACGGCGAGCATCTGAGCCAGCTGTTTGCCAGCCTGCTGAATATGAAGGGCGAAGAAAAAGCGCACGCCCTGCGCGTGCTGCAGGCGGCGCTGGACAGCGAGCAGGGTGAGCCCTGGCAGACTATCCGCCTGATCGCCGAGTTCTACCCGGACGATAGCGGACTCTTCTCTCCGCTGCTGCTCAACGTGGTCAAACTGAATCCCGGCGAGGCGATGTTCCTGTTTGCGGAAACGCCGCACGCCTACCTGCAGGGCGTGGCGCTGGAGGTGATGGCCAACTCGGACAACGTGCTCCGCGCGGGTCTGACGCCGAAGTACATCGATATTCCGGAACTGGTGGCGAACGTCAAATTTACGCCCAAACCCGCTGGCGAGCTGCTGACCCAGCCGGTCAGCCGCGGCGCGGAGCTGGACTTCCCGATCCCGGTTGATGATTTTGCCTTCTCTCTGCACGACCTGTCGGCGCAGGCGTCAACCATCGCCCAGGATAGCGCGGCGATCCTGTTCTGCGTCGAGGGCGAGGCGACGATTGCCAAAGGCGAACAGCGCGTGACGCTGAAGCCGGGTGAATCCGCGTTTATCGGCTGTAATGAATCACCGGTGCAGGTCAGCGGCTATGGCCGCGTGGCGCGCGTGTTTAATAAGCTCCAGTAAGTTACTGAACTTTTTAGCCACAGTTGCTAGACTTTCACCCATCATGACAACACAACCAGGCGGCCCGATCCGCCTGGTTTCATTTATGGACAAATGCTATGAAAAAATCGCTGGTCGCAGCAGGAGTTATCATCGCGCTGGGCGTCGTCTGGTCTGGCGGCGCGTGGTATACGGGGAAGCAGCTGGAAAGCCGCATTGCCGATATGGTGCAGCAGGCTAATGCGCAGCTGCAAAGCAGCGCGCCGCAGGCTGGCGTAGAGCTGACGTATCAGAACTACCAGCGCGGTCTGTTCAGCAGCCATTTACAGCTGGTGCTGAAGCCCATTGCCGGCAAAGAGCCCCGCTGGCTCGCCGCCGGGCAATCGCTGGTGTTTGATGAAGTCGTCGATCACGGTCCTTTCCCGCTGGCTTCGCTGAAATCCTTTAACCTCGCTCCGGCGATGGCGTCCGTCAAAACCACGCTGACCAATAACGACGCCAGCAAGGCGTTGTTCGACATCGCTAAAGGCGAAACGCCGTTCACCATTGATACCCGTATCGCTTATAGCGGCGACAACCAATCCGCTATCGTGCTCAACCCGCTTGATTACGCGAAAGGCGATGAGAAAGTGACGTTTAGCGGCGGGCAGTTCCAGCTGAATGCCGACCGCGAGGGGAAAACCCTCAGCCTGAGCGGCGAAGCCGGTAGCGGGCAGATTAACGCCGTCAACGAGTACAACCAGAAAGTTCAGCTCACCTTTAATAATCTGAAAACCGATGGCTCCACCGAAATGGCCAGCTTCAACGAACGTATCGGTAAACAGGCTATCTCGCTGGACAAACTGGCGATTGGCGTGGAAGGCAAAGAGCTGGCGCTATTCGAAGGGATGAAAATTGACGGTAACTCCTCGCTGACTGCCGACGGTAAAGGCATTAACAGCCAGCTGGACTACACCGTCAACAGCCTGAAGCTGCAAAATCAGGATATCGGTAGCGGCCGGCTGACCCTGAAACTGGATAACATTGACGGCGCAGCCTTCCATCAGTTCAGTCAAAAATACAACGCCGAAGCGCAGGCGCTGATGGCGGATCCGCAGCTGGCGCAGAATCCTGAGCTCTATCAGCAGGCGCTGACGCAGACCTTCTTTAGCGCGCTGCCGATGATGCTGAAAGGCAGCCCGTCCCTGACCATTTCGCCGCTGAGCTGGCGCAATGCGAAAGGCGAAACCACCCTTAACCTGTCGATTCTGCTGAAAGACCCGTCGCTGACCACTACCCCGCCGCAGACGCTGGCGGATGAAGTGGATCGTAGCGTTAAATCTCTCGACGGCAAGCTGGTGATCCCGGTCGATATGGCGACGGCGTTTATGACCCAGATTGCCGGGCTGGAAGGTTATCAGCCCGCCGACGCCGCTAAGCTTGCGGATCAGCAGGTGAAAGGCCTGGCGGCGATGGGCCAGATGTTCCGCATCACGACCATGGAAGATAACGCGATCACCTCAAGCCTGCAGTACGCTGACGGCCAGGTCATGCTGAACGGGCAGAAAATGCCGCTGGATGAGTTTGCCGGAATGTTCGGTTTAGCGCTTCCCGCCGTCGCTGAACCCGCAGCGCCGCAAGAAACTCAGCCGCAAGATGACGCGCCGCAAGACGTAGTTCCACCCGCAGCGCCGCAGCAGTAAACGACAAATAGCCCCTTACCAGGGGCTATTTTCGGGTAATCAGTCGCGGAGAAATGATCTGGTTTCTCGCCGCGCCCTGGCCCTCTTCCATTCGGCGTAAAATGCACTCCGCCAGGCTTTGCCCCAGCTCCCGGGCGGGTGTCGTCACCCAGGTCAGCGGCAGGTCGTCCAGCGCATCCTCGGGCAGTTCCGCAAATGCCGCCAGCGCTATCCGCTGTTCAAAATAGCTTTCGACGCCAGCTTCGCCGCTCTGCCGCCCGGCGCGCATCAGCCCAAACCACGCCCCGGTGGCGATCACGCTGTTGTAGCACAGCACGGCGCTAATCGTCGGGTTTTGCCGCAGCAGCGCCGCCATCGCCTCCGCCGCCTGCTTCTGGCTCGACTCGCATTCGAGCACCCACTCGCTATGAAACGGCAGGCCATACTTCAGTAAGGTGGCGCAGTAGCCGCCCACCCGTTCGGCGCGCGTCAGGGACGAGCTCTGCCCTCCCAGCCAGGCAATGCGCTGATGGCCGCGGCGGATCAGGTGTTCGGTGACAATCTGCGCCGCCTGCATATTATCCGGGCGGATCAGGTCAACATCGTCGAGATAGCTGGCGCGGGAAGCAAACACCAGCGGCATCCCGGCCTGCGCCGCGCGATCGCGCAGCTCCGCTCCCTGGTCGATCGCTCCGGCAATCACTACGCCGTCGACCCCTTGCGCCACCAGGGTATCAAAACGCTGAAGCATTTTTTCACCGCTGTGTCCCCCCTGAGTGAGGAACACCATTCGCCCCTGCGACTCAAGCGCGTCGGTCAATCCGGCGGTCATCTCGGCGTAGAAAGGCTTCGATAGGTCGCTGACGATCAGACCGATCACCCCGCTCTGCCCGCCGCGCAGAGACGCCGCCTGACGGTTACGCACGAAGCCCAGTTGCTCAATAGCATGATTGACGCGCTCGCCGGTGGCCGAGGAAATACGCCCCTTGCCGCTCAGTACCAGCGATACCGTACTGACCGATACCCCCGCCGCCTGGGCGACATCATTAATGGTGATTTTTTTCGCGATAGCCATAACTGCAGGCTGGCTCCCTTTGGCTGTCGATAAAACGTTTTATCAAGATACTCTCTTTATAAACGTTATTATCGCCGGAATATGTGATTTTTATCGCACTAAAATTAGGTAAAACGTTTTATCTTTCCGTTGCGCTTCATCCTACCGCTAACTTTAAGAACCAGGATTCATGTTATGACGGCGAAAACAGCAAGCAAAATTACCTTATGGGAGTTTTTCCAGCAGTTAGGGAAAACCTTCATGTTACCCGTGGCGTTGCTCTCCTTTTGCGGGATCATGCTGGGGATCGGCAGCTCTCTGAGCAGCCATGATGTCCTGACGCTCCTGCCGTGGCTGGACGTGCCGCTGCTGCAGGCCGTTTTCATCTGGATGGGCAAAGTCGGCTCTTTTGCCTTCAGCTTTCTGCCGGTGATGTTTTGTATCGCCATTCCGCTGGGCCTGGCCCGGGAAAACAAGGGCGTCGCCGCGTTTGCCGGTTTTGTCGGCTACGCCGTGATGAATCTGGCGGTTAACTTCTGGCTGACGGCCAAAGGCATTCTGCCGACCACCGATGCCGCCGTCCTCAAAGCGAATAACATTCAGAATATTATCGGTATTCAGTCTATCGATACCGGGATCCTTGGCGCGGTGATCGCCGGGATCATCGTCTGGATGCTGCATGAGCGTTTTCACAATATCCGCCTGCCCGACGCGCTGGCCTTTTTTGGCGGCACCCGCTTTGTTCCAATTATTACTACCGTGGTTCTCGGCCTGGTCGGTCTGGTGATCCCGTTGATCTGGCCTGTTTTCGCCATGGGAATTAATGCCCTCGGCCAGGTCATCAATAGCGCCGGGGATTTCGGACCGATGATCTTCGGCACCGGAGAACGCCTGCTGCTGCCGTTCGGCCTGCACCATATTTTGGTGGCGCTGATCCGCTTTACCGAGGCGGGCGGCACCATGGACGTTTGCGGCCATAGCGTTAGCGGCGCGCTGACGATTTTCCAGGCCCAGCTCAGCTGTCCGACCACCCACGGCTTCTCCGAAAGCGCGACCCGTTTCCTTTCGCAGGGGAAAATGCCGGCATTTCTCGGCGGCCTGCCGGGCGCGGCGCTGGCGATGTACCACTGCGCGCGTCCGGAAAACCGGCATAAAATTAAGGGACTGCTGATTTCCGGCGTTATCGCCTGCGTGGTGGGCGGTACCACGGAACCGCTGGAGTTCTTGTTCCTGTTCGTCGCACCGGTGCTGTACGTTATCCACGCGCTGCTGACCGGGCTGGGCTTCACCATGATGGCTATCCTCGGCGTGACTATCGGCAACACCGACGGCAACGTTATCGACTTTGTGGTGTTCGGCATTCTGCACGGTCTGTCCACCAAGTGGTATCTGGTGCCGGTGGTCGCGGCTATCTGGTTCGCGGTTTACTACGGCATCTTCCGTTTCGCTATCACCCGTTTTAACCTGAAAACCCCGGGACGCGATATTGAAACTAATAGCGCTTTCGAAAAGGCCGTCACCGGCGTGACCGGAAAATCAGGCTATAACGTTCCGGCGATTCTGGCCGCGCTCGGCGGCGCCGAAAATATCGTTTCGCTCGATAACTGCATCACCCGCCTGCGTCTGTCGGTTAACGACATGAGCAAAGTCGACAGCGCCGCGCTGAAAGCGAATCGCGCCATCGGCGTGGTGCAGCTCAACCAGCACAACCTGCAGGTGGTGATTGGCCCGCAGGTGCAGTCGGTAAAAGATGAAATGGCTGTCCTGATGAATACCGTCGAGGCATAAGCTCCGCCCCCTCCCTACGGGAGGGGGTTCATAATGAAGGAAGTGCAGATGTTTGATTTTTCAACGCCGGTCGACCGTCATGGCACCTGGTGTACCCAGTGGGATTACGTCGCCGACCGCTTTGGCGCAGCCGACCTGCTGCCATTTACTATCTCCGATATGGATTTCGCCACCGCCCCCTGCATTCTTGATGCCGTCAGCAAACGCCTGGCACACGGCGTTTTTGGCTATAGCCGTTGGAAAAACGACGAGTTCCTCGGCGCGGTGAGCCACTGGTTCGCCAGCCGTTTTCATAGCTCAATCGATCGCGAAGCGCTGGTGTACGGCCCGTCGGTTATCTATATGGTCGCGGAGATGATTCGCCAGTGGTCGGCAGTGGGAGACGGCATTGTGGTCCACGCTCCGGCCTATGACGCCTTTTATAAAACTATCGAAGGCAATCAGCGGCGCGTCGCCCCCGTCCCGCTCACCCTCGACAGCGGCCAGTGGCGCTGCGATATGGCGCAGCTGGAGCAGGCGCTGGCCGAGCCGCGCAATACCGTTTTGCTGCTATGCAGTCCGCATAACCCCACCGGCAAGGTCTGGACCCGTGAAGAGCTGGAAACCATGGCGCGGCTGTGCGAAAAACACGGCGTGAAGGCGATCAGCGACGAGATCCATATGGATATGGCGTGGGATGGGCATCAGCACATCCCGTGGTGCGAGGTGGCGCGCAGCCCCTGGGCGCTCTTTACCTCCGGTTCGAAAAGCTTCAACATTCCGGCGTTTACCGGCGCATACGGGCTGATTGACGACGCCGCCGCACGCGAAAGCTATCTGCACGCTCTGAAGAGCCGCGATGGCCTCTCTTCCCCTTCCGTGCCGGCGCTGGTGGCGCATATCGCCGCCTATCGCGAGGGGGCGGCCTGGCTGGATGCCCTGCGCGGCTATCTGCAGGAGAATATGCGCTACATCGCCGATGAGCTGAACCAGGCGTTTCCCGAGCTTAACTGGCAGCCGCCGCAGGCGACTTACCTGGCGTGGATTGATCTGCGGCCGCTGGCGATTGACGATCGCGCCCTGCAAAAAGCGCTCATCGAGGAGCAAAAGATCGCCATTATGCCCGGCGATACCTACGGCGAAGCGGGTAAAGGCTTTGTCCGCCTGAACGCCGGCTGTCCGCGCGAGAAGCTGGAAAAAGGCGTACAGGGGTTAATCGCCGCGTTGCGCCGATCGCCAACGCGCTAGCGGCCTGTCCGCTAGCTCAGAGGTCAATATCGCCGCCGGTTTTTCGCGGCTAAAAAATTAAGCCGGAAATATCATCATCCCGCGCTATTTTTCCGCGCCGCCGGAGTACACGATCTATTTAGCACACGGCGGCGCGGCATCGCGGGATTATTTACCGCCGCTGCCTTCGCTTAATTGCCGACTCCCCGCTCGCTCATCCGTCCTCCGGGCATAATTAGCCGATATTTTGACGAGACTCAAAAAAAACCGTTTCACAAAGGTGTATTTAAATGCCGTTTTTAATTCCCGTCAAAGCATTCATCAGGAGGAAAAAAAATGAACACCTACGATCGTAACCGTAACGCTATCTCTACCGGCAGCATGGTTATGGTGGCCGACAGCGGCGCGACGGGCGTCATCAAAGCCATCCACGCCGAGGGTAAAACGGCGGAGCAGATCCGTCGCGCCGATTGCGTGGAAATAGACGGCCATCAGGGATTATATTGCCCGTTGAATCTTATTCGCCTGGGCTTTAACTAATCGCCAAACCGTCACCGGGAACTGACCGCGGATCGGCGGGCGTGAAAGGCCACTCTGGTGTGGCCTTTTGTATTCTCTTTATCGGTCAATTTGATCCCATCGAGCGTTTTCAGCGAATAAGCCGCGTATTATCGCTGCTCTTTAACCCGCTACGGGTAATATACCTTCTGAGTTCAGAGGCATCTTCATGACATGGCAACAGTTCAAACAGGCGTGGCTGATTAAATTCTGGTCGCCGGTACCCGCCGTTATCGCCGCGGGTATTCTCTCAACCTACTACTTCGGTATTACCGGCACTTTCTGGGCCGTCACCGGCGAATTCACCCGCTGGGGCGGGCAATTACTGCAGCTCGTCGGCGTGCACAGCGAAGAGTGGGGCTACTATAAACTCATTCATCTCGAGGGCACCCCGCTCACCCGTATCGACGGCATGATGATCATCGGCATGTTCGGCGGCTGTTTCGCCGCCGCGCTGTGGGCGAATAACGTGAAGCTGCGCTTCCCTCGCAGCCGGATCCGCATTCTGCAGGCCGTCGCCGGGGGAATTATTGCTGGTTTCGGTGCGCGCCTGGCGATGGGCTGCAATCTGGCCGCGTTCTTTACCGGTATCCCGCAGTTTTCTCTGCACGCCTGGTTCTTCGCCATCGCTACTGCTATCGGCACCTGGTTCGGCGCGCGCTTTACCTTACTGCCCATCTTTCGTATTCCGGTAAAAATGCAGAAAGTGTCGCAGGCGTCGCCGCTGACGCAAAAACCTGACCAGGCGCGGCGCCGGTTCCGTCTCGGGATGGTGGTCTTTTTCGCCATGATCGCCTGGGGCCTGCTCACCGCGGCGAACCAGCCGAAGCTCGGCCTGGCGCTGCTGTTTGGCGTGGGGTTTGGCCTGCTTATCGAACGGGCGCAGATCTGCTTTACCTCCGCCTTTCGCGATATGTGGATAACCGGACGCACCAATATGGCGAAGGCGATTATCTTCGGTATGGCCGCCAGCGCCATTGGCATCTTCAGCTACGTGCAGCTGGGTATGGAGCCGAAAATCATGTGGGCGGGCCCTAACGCGGTTATCGGCGGCCTGCTGTTTGGCTTTGGCATCGTCCTGGCGGGCGGCTGCGAAACCGGCTGGATGTACCGCGCGGTGGAGGGTCAGGTGCACTACTGGTGGGTCGGGCTGGGCAACGTGATCGGTTCAACGATCCTCGCATACTACTGGGACGGGCTCTCCCCGGCGCTGGCCACAAGCTGGGATAAAATCAACCTGCTGGCGACCTTCGGGCCATTCGGCGGCCTGCTGGCGACCTATCTCCTGCTGCTGCTCGCGCTGGTTCTGGTGATCGGCTGGGAAAAACGTTTCTTCCGCCGTCAATCTCTCGCCGCCTCGACCGTTAAGGAAAGCGCATGAAAACTTTCGTTCCCGATTATCGCCTCGATATGGTTGGCGAACCCTGCCCCTATCCGGCCATCGCCACGCTGGAAGCCATGCCTTCGCTGAAGAAAGGCGAGATACTTGAAGTGGTCAGCGACTGTCCGCAGTCGATTAACAATATCCCGCTGGATGCCAAAAACCACGGCTACACCGTGCTCGACATTCAGCAGGATGGGCCAACCATCCGCTATTTGATTCAAAAGTAGCCAGAAAAAAGCCGGTAGTGGGTCGCTACCGGCTGCAATGATCGTGACTGCACGCGATCAGAGTTGGCCGAGCGTCTCTACCAGCCCTTCACCGCATCGCCTTTGTATAGCCGTTCAGCCGCCGCGGCGACCTCATCGCTCTGGTAGGCCTTCACCAGGTTTTTCACCTTCTCGCTGTCTTTGTTTTCGATACGGCTGGCAAAGATATTAACGTAAGGCGAATCTTTGCTTTCCACAAACAGGCCGTTGCGCGACGGCGACAGCCCAACCTGGCTGGAGAAAGTGGTATTGATGATCGCCATGGTTATCTGCTGGTCGTCCAGCGCGCGGGTCAGCTGCGGCGCTTCAATTTCGACGATTTTTAGCTTTTTCGGATTGTTGATAATATCCAGCGAAGTGGGCAGCAGACCCACGCCGTCCTTCAGCGTAATCAGCCCCTGTTTTTGTAACAACAGCAGAGAACGACCGAGGTTAGTTGGATCGTTGGGGACCGCCACCTGCGCGCCATCGGGCAGCTGAGCGACCGATGTGATTTTCTTTGAATAGGCCGCTATCGGATAAACGAAAGTGGTGCCAACCTGAACCAGCTTATAGCCGCGCTCCTGAATCTGTTTGTCCAGATAGGGCCTGTGCTGGAAAGCATTGGCATCCAGATCGCCGTTATTCAGCGCCTCGTTAGGCAGAACGAAATCATTAAACGTCACCACCTCAACGTCGAGGTTGTATTTCTCTTTCGCCACTTTTTGCGCCACCGCCCACACTTCCTGATCGACGCCCGCGCTAATGCCCACCTTGATGTGGTTGGGGTCCTCGCCAGGTTTGCAGGCGGCCAGCAGCAGTGAACTTGCGACAATCAGCGGTACCGCGATTTTTTTTAACGTGAAAACCATATTCCCAGGGTCCTTTTAAAAATTGCCTGCCATTCATTGCAGGAAAATCAGCGCCAGAGACTATAGAAAATCTCACGGGCGAAATTAAATACTGATTGACTATGATTAATAGCGTTTTGCTATGAGCGATTTGGTCATTCCTCTATTTGACAGGGTAATCCTCCCTCCTCTCAACGTTTTCCCCTGGATTGTTCGGTATTTTTCTCCCCTTTAAACCATTTATCGTTCTGATGTACAATGACGCGCACTTTAACTAAAAAAAGAGTGCGACCATGATTGATTTAACTTTGCCATTAACCGACATCCATCGCCACCTCGATGGCAATATCCGGGCCCAAACTATTCTCGATCTTGGCCGTCAGTTTAATCTCGCACTCCCGGCAGACACCCTCGATACTTTACGTCCTCATGTGCAGGTCACCAGCAATGAGCCCAACCTGGTCAGCTTCCTCGCTAAGCTCGACTGGGGGGTAAAAGTGCTGGCCTCGCTGGAGGCCTGCCGCCGCGTCGCCTATGAAAACCTCGAAGATGCCGCGCGCAACGGCCTGCACTACGTCGAACTGCGTTTCTCTCCACGCTATATGGCGATGACTCACCAGTTGCCCGTTGCCGGCGTTGTCGAGGCGGTGATCGCCGGAGTGAAAGAAGGCAGCCGCGACTTTAACGTCGAAGCCCGCCTGATCGGCATCCTGAGCCGCACCTTCGGCGAGGCGGCCTGTGAGGAAGAGCTTGAGGCTCTGCTCGCCCACCGCGACGGCATCACCGCCCTCGACCTCGCCGGGGATGAGCTGGGCTTCCCGGGAAACCTGTTTATGGATCACTTCCGCCGCGCGCGCGATGCCGGCTGGCGCATCACCGTTCATGCGGGCGAAGCCGCTGGCCCGGAAAGCATCTGGCAGGCGATTCGCGAACTGGGTGCCGAGCGTATCGGCCACGGCGTGAAGGCGGTGCAGGATCCGGCGCTGATGGATTATCTCGCCGCGCAGCGAATCGGTATTGAGTCCTGTCTGACATCCAATATTCAGACCAGTACCGTGCCATCCCTGGCCGAGCATCCGTTGAAAACGTTCCTCGAACACGGCGTGCTGGCCTGTATCAACACCGACGACCCCGCCGTTCAGGGCGTCGATATTATCCACGAATACACCTTCGCCGCCCCGGCTGCCGGCTTAAGCCGGGAGCAAATTCGCCAGGCGCAGAAAAATGGTCTGGAGCTCGCCTTTTTAAGCGCCCAGGAGAAAGCGGCGCTGATTCAGCGCGTACAGCAGGCTTGATGTTTACCCCCGCGGCAACGCGGGGTTCTGCTACCGCCTCGTTTCGTCAGGGCGATCTAATTCAGAGACAGCGTCGCCCGATGCCTGGCCGACTCCAGCCCCAGCTCAATCAGTTCCATTATCTGAATCGCCTGGCTTGCCGGGACCGGATTAACGCCGACCCCGTTAAGCGCATCGCGAATGGCGGCATAATAGGCCGGATAGTTGCCCGGTAGCGTCAGCCACGACGCTTCGGTTATTTCCTCGCCTTCGGCCCGCGTCAGCAGCCCGTCGCGCATATCGTATCCCCAGTCCTCCTGCGGCAGGCGCTCGCCGCTTTTCAGCCGTTCTTCCTGCGGATCAAGGCCGTATTTCACGTAGCTTCCGCGCGAGCCGTGGATGATAAAGCGCGCCGTTTCCGCGGCGGCCACCAGGGTTCCGTGTAATACCACCCGGCGCTGCGGCCAGGTTAATACCGCGTGAAAATAGTCAGTGGACTGCGAGCCCGGACGTAATTGCGCCAGATCGACCTGCATGCTAACCGGAAGTCCGAAGAGATTTACCACCTGGTCCAGCAGATGCGGGGCAAGATCGTACCAGATGCCGCTGCCCGGCCCGCCCTGCTCGCGCCAGCGTTGCCGCACCTGCGGTCGATAGCGGTCGAAATGTGACTCAAAATAGACCACTTCTCCCAGCAGCCCTTCATTAATCAACGATTTCACCGTCAGAAAATCGCTGTCCCAGCGGCGGTTGTGAAACACCGAAAGCAAGCGCCCCTCGCTTTTGGCAATCGCTTCAAGCTCGCGCGCCTGCGCTAGCGTCACGGTAAAAGGTTTATCCACCACCACATGCTTGCCCGCTTCCAGCGCGGCTTTGGCCAGCGGAAAATGGGTGTCGTTTGGGGTGGGGATCGCCACCAGGTCGATATTGGGATCGCTAAAGAGCGCTTGCGGCGCGGCCACCACCTGCACCGCAGGCCAGTCGGCCAGCACTTTCTTTTCATCGCTGCTCGACACCGCCGCCAGCGTCATCCCCGGCGTACCGCTGATGAGCGGCGCATGAAAGGTTTTGCTCGCATAGCCGTAACCGATTAATCCTACCCGGATAGCGTCACTCATTTTTCTGCCCTCTTAACGAGAAGATGGTGGCCGCGTTGATGCCGCGGCTTGCTCACTCTTTTAACCCGCAATGTTGCTCAGCTTTACGCCATTTGCGTCGCTAAGATCATGTAACACTTGCGTTACTTCAGTCGTTGAGTACCATTTCAGTCTGGTTTCACAATTTGCAGTAGTGTTATGGAAAACGTTTTTAACCGTATTGTAGAACTTATTGGCTGGATTGTTTTGGGCGTTTCGGCCCTGCTTTTAGTTATCGCTCATCATATTGATAACTACCAGTCCCCGCCTTCCGTTGATGTTGTTCAGACGAAGCCGCTGTCGAAATAAACAGTGACCCGCTTCGCAACTATGCAACCGGTTTCTGAAACCGGTTGCATAGTTGCACACGCATTGATTACACTCTCTTTATCAATCGATAAGGAGTTTTTTCATGTCCGGATTTCCGCAACACTTTTTATGGGGCGCCGCTACCGCAGCCTGGCAGGTTGAAGGCGGACACGATGCCGACGGCAAAGGCCCTTCTATCTGGGATACTTATTCCCATCTTCCTGGCACTACCTATCAGGGGACGACCGGTGACGTCGCCGTTGACCACTACCATCGTTTTCGCGAAGACGTGGCGCTGATGGCGGAAATGGGTTTGCAAAGCTATCGCTTCTCTATTTCCTGGCCCCGCCTGTTGCCCACCGGCCGCGGCGAGGTGAATGAAGCAGGGGTGCAATTCTACAGCGACCTGATTGACGAGCTGCTGGCGCATAACATTGAACCGATGATCACCCTGTACCACTGGGATCTCCCCCAGGCGCTACAGGATGAAGGCGGCTGGGAGGCGCGCAGTACGGCGCAAGCCTTCGCTGAGTACGCGCGTCTTTGCTATCAACGCTTTGGCTCTCGCGTCAAACTGTGGGCCACCTTTAACGAGACGATCGTTTTTATTGGCCACGGTTATATTAACGGCATTCATCCCCCTGCGGTGCGGGACCCGGCGCGGGCCATTCAGGCCTGCCACCACGTCTTTATCGCCCATGCGCTGGCGGTTAAAGCGTTTCGTGAAATGGGCGTCGCGGGAGAGATAGGGTTTGTCAACGTGCTGCAGCCGCACACTGCATTAACCGACAGCGAAGCAGATAAGCAAGCGACGGAGATGGCGGACGCTATCCATACCCACTGGCTCTACGATCCGGTATTAAAAGGCGGCTATCCTGCGGAGCTGCTGCAGAAAACTCAGGCGCTGTGGGGCGTTCCGGCCTTTGAACCGGGTGACGATGCGCTGCTGCGTGACAACCGCTGTGATTTTATCGGCCTGAACTACTACCGTCGTGAAACCGTGTCGGCGCAGCCTCCTGAAGTCGCGACCGGCGGCGAGCCGGGAGTTGACGGACTCTTCTACTTCGTGCGCAACCCGCAAAGCACCTATACCGAATGGGGCTGGGAAATTTGGCCTCAGGGCTTAACCGACGGGATCATGATGATTAAAGCGCGCTACGGTGATATTCCGATCTATATCACCGAAAACGGGCTGGGGGCGGTAGACCCGATTATCAATGGCGAAATCGTCGACGACCCGCGAATTGACTACCTCAGCAGCCATATCACGGCGCTGGAAAAAGCGCTGGAGCTGGGTGCCGACGTGCGCGGTTACTACCCCTGGTCCTTTATTGATCTGCTGAGCTGGCTGAACGGTTATAAAAAACAGTACGGGTTCGTTTATGTCGATCACCAGCAAAATCTGGCGCGTAAACGGAAAAAGAGCTTTTTCTGGTATCAAAACGTTATTGCCAGCCGAGGCGAACAGCGTTAATCTTCTCTCCCAGGCGCCTTCCGGCGCCTGATTTAGTTCTGGAATACTCCTAAATTTCTTTTTACCAGGCCGGAAACATCGTCTGTTCTTGTCACAGGTATTTACAACCGAAATAACTCCATACAGTTTATCTTAAAAAGGAACTGCCGGTTGAGAACAGGTTTACTCAATATGGGTATATTCAACTTAATTTATTCCGATTATAAAATGGATACGCAAAATGACCGTTCAGGACTACTTATTAAAATTTCGTAAAATCAGTTCGCTGGAAAGTCTGGAAAAACTTTTTGATCACCTTAACTATTCTCTGACCGATAACGAAGAGATCGTCAACATGTATCGCGCGGCCGACCATCGCCGGGCGGAGCTGGTTTCCGGCGGCAAATTGTTCAACATCGGCGAAGTGCCCAAGTCCGTGTGGCGCTACGTGCAATAAAGACTGTCATCATTCACGCCAGTTGCTTATACTTCCGCCCTGCTTTTATTTATAACTGGCGTTGAATTTGGGAGTAATAATGTCCTCTGACTCTGTGGAACGTATTGGCGGATGGCTTTTGGCGCCGCTGGCATGGCTCCTGGTGGCTCTGCTTAGCGCCTCATTGTCGCTGCTGTTTTTTGCTAAGGCTTTGATGTCTTCCCAGACTTATACATTGCTGGGCAATATGAGTGCCGAACATCTCGCCCTGTGGATTGCTTCCTTAGCTTTTGCTATCGCCATGTGGTACTACACGCTGTGGTTGACCATCGCCTTTTTTAAGCGGCGGAAAGGGGTACCGAAACACTACATCATCTGGCTGCTGATCACGCTGCTGTTGGCGGTGAAAGCCTTTGCCTTTTCCCCGATTTCTGACGCGCTCGCGCTGCGCCAGCTGCTTTTCCCTCTTCTCGCCGCTGCGCTGCTTGCACCCTATTTCAGGCGTTCTGCTCGGGTTAAACGGACCTTTGTGAATCCGTAATAACCACACAGTTAACCTGTTGTCGCCGGTATCGATTTATTCGATAATAGACGGCTTTTTCTATTTCAGGTCGAATGATGGCTGATTATTTACTGCTCTTTGTTGGCACTGTCCTTGTTAACAACTTCGTGCTGGTGAAGTTTCTAGGACTGTGCCCGTTTATGGGGGTTTCCAAAAAGTTGGAAGCCGCTATGGGGATGGGGCTCGCCACCACCTTCGTGATGACGCTGGCCTCTATTTGCGCCTGGCTAATTGATACTTGGATCCTTATCCCACTGGATCTGGTCTATTTGCGCACGTTGGCCTTTATCCTGGTCATCGCCGTGGTGGTGCAGTTTACCGAGATGGTCGTGCGCAAAACCAGCCCGGCGCTGTATCGCCTGCTGGGGATTTTCCTGCCGCTGATCACCACCAACTGCGCGGTGCTCGGCGTGGCGCTGCTAAACATTAACCTTGGGCATAATTTCCTGCAATCGGCGCTGTACGGTTTTGCCGCCGCGGTCGGTTTTTCGCTGGTGATGGTGCTTTTCGCTTCTATTCGCGAGCGCCTGGTGGTCGCGGATGTGCCGGCGCCGTTTCGCGGTAACGCCATTGCGCTGGTCACCGCAGGTTTAATGTCTCTTGCCTTTATGGGCTTTAGTGGTTTGGTGAAGTTGTAATGAACGCTGTCTGGATAGCCGTGGTCGCCATTAGCCTGCTGGGGCTGATTTTCGGCTTAATTCTGGGGTACGCCTCCCGCCGATTTGCGGTAGAAGATGACCCGGTGGTGGAAAAAATAGATGCCCTGCTTCCGCAGAGCCAGTGCGGCCAGTGCGGCTACCCCGGCTGTCGCCCCTACGCGGAAGCGGTCGGGACCCAGGGTGAGAAAATCAACTGCTGCGCCCCCGGCGGCGAAGCGGTAATGCTTAAAATCGCCGAGCTGTTGAACGTCGATCCGCAGCCGACAGACGGCGACGCGCAAGAAGCCGAACCTGCACGAATGCTGGCGACGATCGACGAAGCGAACTGCATCGGCTGCACAAAATGCATCCAGGCCTGCCCGGTCGACGCCATCATCGGCGCCACCCGCGCCATGCATACGGTGATGAGCGATCTCTGTACCGGCTGTAATCTCTGCGTCGCGCCTTGTCCAACGCAATGTATTGAACTGCGCCCGGTGGCGGCGACGACAGAAACCTGGAAATGGGATCTTCAGACCATCCCGGTACGCATTATTCCCGTGGAACAACATGTTTAAGTTATTTTCCGCTTTTCGCAAAGATAAAGTCTGGGACTTCAACGGCGGCATCCATCCGCCAGAGATGAAAACCCAGTCCAACGGTACCCCGCTGCGTCAGGTGTCGCTGCCGCAGCGTTTCGTCATCCCGCTAAAGCAGCATATCGGCGCGGAAGGTGAGCTGTGCGTGCAGCCGGGCGATCGCGTCCTGCGCGGCCAGCCGTTGACGCGCGGCTGGGGCCGAATGTTGCCGGTGCACGCCCCAACGTCCGGGATCGTGGCGGCCATCGCCCCCCACTCTACCGCCCACCCTTCCGCGCTGGCGGAAATGAGCGTCATTATTGATGCCGATGGCGAAGATCGCTGGATTGAGCGCGATGGGTGGTACGATTATCAGAATAAATCCCGCGAAGCGCTGATTGAGCGTATTCACCAGTTTGGCGTGGCCGGACTGGGCGGCGCGGGTTTCCCGACCGGCGCCAAGCTGCGCGGCGGCGGCGACAAAATCGACACACTCATTATCAACGCCGCCGAGTGCGAGCCCTACATCACCGCCGATGACCGTCTGATGCAGGATTGCGCGGCGCAGATCGTTGAGGGTATTCGTATCCTTGCCCATATTCTGCAGCCGGGTCAGGTCCTGATCGGCATCGAGGATAATAAACCGCAGGCGATTTCTATGCTGCGCGCGGTATTAGCCGACACGCACGGTATTTCCCTGCGAGTGATCCCCACCAAATATCCCTCCGGCGGCGCGAAACAGCTCACGCAGATCCTCACCGGCAAGCAGGTGCCTCACGGCGGACGCTCCTCTGACATCGGCGTGCTGATGCAGAACGTCGGCACCGCCTATGCGGTGAAACGCGCGGTAATCGACGGCGAGCCGCTGACGGAGCGCGTCGTCACCCTGACCGGCGAAGCGGTCTCGCGTCCGGGTAACGTCTGGGCGCGCCTCGGCACCCCGGTCAGCCATTTGCTAAAGGATGCCGGTTTCTGCCCGAGCGCTGACCCGATGGTGATTATGGGCGGCCCGTTGATGGGCTTCACCCTGCCGTGGCTCGACGTGCCGGTCGTGAAAATTACCAACTGCCTGCTGGCGCCGTCGGCGAGCGAAATGGGCGAGCCGGAAGAGGAAAAAGGCTGCATCCGCTGCAGCGCCTGTGCGGACGCCTGCCCGGCCGATCTTCTGCCGCAGCAGCTTTATTGGTTCAGCAAAGGCCAGCAGCACGACAAAGCCACCAGCCATAATCTCGCAGATTGCATTGAGTGCGGCGCCTGCGCCTGGGTTTGCCCAAGCAATATTCCGCTGGTGCAGTACTTCCGCCAGGAGAAAGCCGAGATCTCCGCGATCGCGCAAGAAGAGAAACGCGCCGCGGAGGCCAAAATTCGCTTTGAGGCGCGTCAGGCTCGCCTGGAGCGCGATAAAGCGGCGCGTCTGGAACGTCATAAGCAGGCCGCGGTCCAGCCTGCGGCGAAAGATCAGGACGCCATTAACGCCGCCCTTGCCCGGGTGCGTGAAAAACAGCGTGACGCGGCGCAGCCGATTATCGTGCTCTCCGGCGCCAAACCGGATAACAGCGAAGCCATTGCCGCCCGCGAAGCCCGCAAGGCCGAGGCGCGGGCGCGCAAAGCCGAACAGCAGACGGCTCCGGCGGTAGATGCCGCCGCCGATCCGCGCAAAGCCGCCGTTGAAGCCGCGATCGCCCGAGCGAAAGCGCGTAAAGCTGAACAGCAGACGGCTCCCGCGGTAGATGCCGCCGCCGGACAACCGGCAGCCGCCGATCCGCGCAAAGCCGCCGTTGAAGCCGCTATCGCCCGAGCGAAAGCGCGCAAAGCCGAACAGCAGACGGCTCCGGCAGTAGATGCCGCCGCCGAACAACCGGCAGCCGCCGATCCGCGCAAAGCCGCCGTTGAGGCCGCTATCGCCCGAGCGAAAGCGCGCAAAGCCGAACAGCAGACGGCTCCCGCGGTAGATGCCGCCGCCGAACAACCGGCAGCCGCCGATCCGCGCAGGGCCGCCGTTGAGGCCGCTATCGCCCGAGCGAAAGCGCGCAAAGCAGAACAACAGCAACAAGCAGTTCCCCCGTCGGCAGCCAATGACGACGCCCGCAAAGCGGCAGTCGCTGAAGCAATCGCCCGCGTTCAGGCCCGGAAAGCATCCCGGCAGGCAGTTAACGAGGATTAAATGGTTTTCAGAATCGCAAGTTCCCCTTATACCCACAATCAGCGCCAGACTTCGCGGATTATGCTGCTGGTGCTGCTCGCCGCGGTACCCGGCATCGTGGTGCAGACCTGGTTTTTCGGCTGGGGTACCGTGTTGCAGATTATCCTTGCCGCCCTCACGGCGTGGGGGGCCGAAGCGGCCATCCTTAGACTGCGCAAACAAAATATTCCCGCGATCCTCGCCGATAACTCAGCGCTGCTCACCGGCCTGCTGCTGGCCGTCAGTATCCCGCCTTTCGCCCCGTGGTGGATGGTCGTGTTGGGCACTGCGTTTGCGGTGATTATCGCCAAACAGCTGTACGGTGGACTGGGTCACAATCCTTTTAACCCGGCAATGATTGGCTACGTGGTGCTACTGATCTCTTTCCCGGTGCAGATGACCTCCTGGCTTCCGCCCCATGAAATAGCCGCCCATGTTCCAGGTTTTAGCGACGCGCTGCGGATGATTTTCACCGGCCATACGGCGACCGGTGGGGACATGAATAGCCTGCGAATTGGCATTGACGGTATCAGTCAGGCCACGCCGCTGGATACCTTTAAAACGTCGCTTCACGCCGGCCATCCGGTTGGCGAGATCCTGCAGTATCCAATCTACGGCGGCGAGCTCGCCGGTCTCGGCTGGCAGTGGGTGAACGTGGCCTGGCTCGCGGGCGGTCTGTTCCTGCTGTGGCAGAAGGCTATCCGCTGGCATATTCCGCTGAGCTTCCTGCTGAGCCTCGCCGTTTGCGCCACCCTGGGATGGCTGTTCTCCCCGGAAAGCCTCGCCTCGCCGCAGATGCATCTGCTTTCCGGCGCCACCATGCTCGGCGCCTTCTTTATCCTGACGGACCCGGTGACCGCCTCCACCACCAATCGCGGACGCCTGATCTTCGGCGCGCTGGCGGGATTACTGGTATGGTTGATTCGCAGCTTTGGCGGCTACCCGGATGGCGTGGCCTTTGCCGTCCTGCTGGCCAATATCACCGTTCCGTTGATCGATTACTACACGCGCCCGCGCGCGTACGGCCACCGCTGAGGACCCGAACATGTTACAAAGCATGCGCAAACACGGTATCACGCTGGCACTCTTCGCCGCAGGTTCTACCGGGCTGACGGCGGCGATTAACGAGCTGACCAAAAGTACCATTGAAGACCAGGCCGCCCAGCAGCAAAAAGCCCTATTCGACCAGGTGATGCCAGCCGCTCTCTACAATAACGATTTGCTGAAAAGCTGTTATCAGGTTAGCGCGCCGGAGCTGGGCAAGGGCCAGCACAAGGTATGGATCGCGCAGGACGGCGAGAAGCCGGTTGCTGCGGTGATGGAAGCCACCGCGCCGGACGGCTATTCCGGCGCCATTCAGCTGCTGGTAGCCGCCGATTTTAAAGGCACCGTGCTGGGTACCCGCGTTACCGAACATCATGAGACGCCGGGCCTGGGCGACAAAATCGAGCTCCGAATTTCCGACTGGATCACCCTCTTTGCCGGTAAAACGATCCATGGGCAAGACGACAGCCACTGGGCCGTGAAAAAAGACGGCGGCGATTTCGACCAGTTTACCGGGGCCACCATTACCCCTCGCGCGGTGGTCAACGCCGTCAAACGCGCGGGCCTGTACGCCCAAACGCTGTCCGCGCAGATTTCCGCATTCACTCCCTGTGGAGACTAGACCATGAGCGAAGTTAAAGACGTTATTGTTCAGGGGTTGTGGAAAAACAACTCCGCGCTGGTTCAGCTGCTGGGGATGTGTCCCCTGCTCGCCGTGACTTCTACCGCCACCAACGCTCTCGGTCTTGGGCTGGCGACGACGCTGGTTTTGACCCTGACGAACCTGACCATTTCCAGCCTGCGTCGCTGGACGCCGGCGGAAATCCGTATCCCGATTTACGTGATGATCATCGCGTCGGTAGTGAGCGTCGTGCAGATGCTGATTAACGCCTACGCGTTCGGCCTTTATCAGTCTCTGGGGATTTTTATCCCGCTGATCGTCACCAACTGTATCGTGGTTGGCCGCGCGGAAGCCTTTGCGGCGAAAAAAGGCCCGGCGCTCTCGGCGCTGGATGGATTCTCCATCGGGATGGGGGCGACATGCGCAATGTTTGTGCTCGGTTCGATGCGCGAAATCCTCGGCAACGGCACCCTGTTTGACGGTGCCGATAGCCTGCTCGGCGGCTGGGCTAAAGTTCTGCGCATTGAAGTATTCCATACCGATACGCCGTTCCTGCTGGCGATGCTGCCACCGGGCGCATTTATTGGCCTCGGCATGATGTTGGCGGTAAAATACCTCATCGATGAACGTAGCAAACAGCGCAAAGCCAAAGCGGCGCAAGCCGATCTCATTGCGCCGTCTGATGTGACGGGAAAAGCATAGGATGAATAAGAGTAAACGCCTGGAGATCCTCACCAGGCTCAGGGATAACGACCCGCACCCCACCACGGAGCTGCATTTTAACTCGCCGTTTGAACTGCTGATCGCCGTTCTGCTCTCGGCGCAGGCCACCGACGTCAGCGTCAACAAAGCCACGGCAAAACTCTATCCGGTCGCCAATACGCCAGCAGCCATGCTGGCGCTGGGCGTTGAGGGCGTGAAGGCGTATATCAAAACCATCGGTCTGTTTAACAGTAAAGCCGAAAACGTTATCAAGACCTGCCGGATCCTGCTTGAACAGCACAATGGCGAAGTTCCGGAAGATCGGGCGGCCCTTGAGGCGCTTCCCGGCGTGGGACGCAAAACGGCAAACGTGGTGCTGAATACCGCCTTCGGCTGGCCGACAATCGCCGTCGATACGCATATCTTCCGCGTTTGTAATCGAACACAATTTGCGCCCGGTAAAAACGTGGAACAGGTGGAAGAAAAGCTGTTAAAGGTGGTTCCGGCGGAATTTAAAGTCGACTGCCATCACTGGTTAATCCTGCATGGTCGTTATACGTGTATTGCCCGTAAACCGCGCTGCGGCTCCTGCCTGATAGAAGATCTTTGCGAGTATAAAGAGAAGGTCTATTCCTGACGACGCGCAGAGTCATTGTCCTCCCAAAGAGATGACTCTGCCTCCCCCGGCTTTATCGACATTCACGCCATGGTTTTGCCCCGGCTGCGGGTGATTATGCGGTTATATAATCATCATCCAGGGTATTCATTTTTTTTAGAGTCAAAATTTCTATACATTTGTGATCAGGATCACCTGGTCATTTTGTTGTTGGTTAATTGTTAACGTAATTGTACCCAAACCTGCTGATTCAAATACCCTCAACTTAAATACCAACACAATAACCCATCAATTTTTAGGATTATGGGCTATATCACTGGATGCAAGCGCACTCAGCAGAACATATCGCCATTATACGAAAAATTTTCCATTGCGGCAGATAAAAACGCTCCCATTCACCAAAGCTTGAAATTTAACTCTGAATAACATTTGTGTATGCGGTGTATTATTCCGCACAAAATATGTGTAACAGATTATTGCAAAGCTATTGCCTGAAGGGGCAGGATAGTGAACATTACCTGCCGTTTTCCCTCCAGAATAACTATAAAGGCGGCGGTCTGAGAAGATTGCGCCCCGAGCACCCCCCGTTAATATGGGATGTAAAAAAAGAGGTATTTGTGTCGACTGCAAACAATAAACCAACAGAAAGCGTCAGCTTGAACGCTTTCAAACAACCACGATCGTTCTATCTCATCTTCTCGATTGAGCTATGGGAGCGTTTTGGTTTCTACGGCCTGCAAGGGATCATGGCCGTTTACCTGGTTAAACAGCTGGGTATGTCAGAAGCGGATTCTATCACCCTGTTCTCCTCCTTTAGCGCCCTGGTCTACGGCCTGGTGGCGATTGGCGGCTGGCTGGGCGACAAGGTGCTGGGCACCAAGCGCGTCATTATGCTCGGTGCCATTGTTCTGGCCATCGGCTATGGCCTGGTAGCGTGGTCCGGGCACGATGCGGGCATCGTCTATATAGGTATGGCGACGATTGCCGTCGGTAACGGCCTGTTTAAGGCTAACCCCTCTTCCCTGCTCTCAACCTGCTATGAAAAGAACGACCCGCGTCTGGACGGTGCATTTACCATGTACTATATGTCCATCAACATCGGTTCCTTCTTCTCTATGCTGGCCACGCCGTGGCTGGCGGCGAAGTTCGGCTGGAGCGTCGCTTTCGCCCTGAGCTTTGTCGGCCTGGTGATCACCATTGTCAACTTCACTTTCTGCCAGCGCTGGGTTAAACAGTACGGCTCGAAGCCTGACTTCGCCCCGCTGCAGGTAGGCAAGCTGCTGGCGACAATCGTTGGCGTGGTGGTTCTCATCGCGATTGCAACCTGGCTGCTGCACAACCAGGGTGTTGCACGTATGGCGCTGGGCGTGGTTGCGCTGGGTATTATCGTTATCTTCGCTAAAGAAGCCTTCGCGATGCAGGGCGCCGCGCGGCGCAAAATGATCGTCGCGTTCATCCTGATGCTGCAGGCGATTATCTTCTTTGTTCTGTACAGCCAGATGCCGACCTCCCTTAACTTCTTTGCGATTCGCAACGTTGAACACTCTCTGCTTGGCATCGCTTTCGAGCCTGAGCAGTACCAGGCGCTGAACCCATTCTGGATCATTATCGGTAGCCCGATTCTGGCCGCTATCTACAACAAAATGGGCGATACCCTGCCGATGCCGATGAAGTTTGCTATTGGTATGGTCCTCTGTTCCGGCGCCTTCCTCGTACTGCCGCTGGGCGCTAAGTTTGCCAGCGACGCGGGTATCGTGAACGTCAGTTGGCTGGTTATCAGCTACGGCCTGCAAAGTATCGGTGAACTGATGATCTCCGGCCTGGGTCTGGCGATGGTTGCGCAACTTGTTCCTCAGCGCCTGATGGGCTTCATCATGGGCAGCTGGTTCCTGACGACCGCTGGCGCCAACCTAATCGGCGGCTACGTCGCGAACATGATGGCGGTGCCGGATAACGTGACTGACCCGCTGATGTCGCTGGAAGTTTACGGTCGCGTATTCCTGCATATTGGTGTCGCCACCGGCATTATCGCCATCCTGATGCTGCTGACGGCGCCTAAGCTGAACCGCATGACCCAGGACGATGATAAAACGGCAAAAGCCCGCGATACCGCTACGGCCTAAGCTCCCCGGGAAAACCCATAAATTTAAACCGCTAACGCGCTGTTAGCGGTTTTTTTTTGCCCCTGGGCGGACTAACATACAGAAAACCGCAGCCACGAGGAGTTACCGATGAAACTGTTCTACAAATCCGGCGCTTGTTCTCTTGCTTCGCATATCGCGCTACGCGAGAGCGGCCTGGACTTCACCCTGCAGGGCGTTGACGTGATGAAAAAACGTCTCGAAAACGGGGATGATTATCTGCTGGTAAACCCGAAAGGTCAGGTGCCGGCGCTGCTGCTGGACGATGATGTGCTGCTGACGGAAGGCGTGGCCATTATGCAATATATCGCCGATCGCGTGCCGGATCGCCAGCTGCTGGCACCGGTGGGAAGCATCGCGCGCTATCAGACGCTGGAGTGGCTAAACTACGTGGCGACGGAACTGCATAAAGGTTTTACCCCGCTGTTTCGTCCGGATACGCCGGAGGATTACAAACCTGTCGCTCGCGCGCTGCTGGACAAAAAAATGCAGTACGTTAACGAATGCCTGGAAGATAAAGAGTGGATTAACGGGCACCGTTTCACTATCGCCGATGGCTACCTGTTCACCGTGCTGCGCTGGGCGTACGCCGTGAAGCTGGATATGGCAGGCTATAGCAATATTGCGGTCTGGATGAAGCGCGTTGCCGCGCGGCCTGCCGTAGCCGCCGCCCTCGAGGCTGAAGGGCTGAAGTAACGCCGATCCTTGCCCGACGCAGGTCGGGCAAGTTGTTCTCACGCCTCTTAAAGCTGCGTGGCGCTGAAGTAGTGCTCCGGCTGGGCAATACGATCCTGAGCCACCACAACCTGTAGCTCATACTCCTGCATATTTTTTGTCGCCAGCATGATTTCATACACCGCGGCGGTGACGTGCTCCAGCGCATCGCGCAAACTCGCGCCCTGCAGCAGCTTAACCAGCAGCAGCCCGCTGGTGACATCGCCGACGCCCACCGGCTGGCGCATGCCAAAATCCACCAGCGGACGGCTGATGTGCCAGGCCTCTTGCCCGGTGACCAGCAGCATTTCAAAACGATCCAGGCTCAGCCCGGCGCGTGAGAGATGCTTCACCAGCACCACTTCCGGCCCCTGAGCAATCAGCTCGCGGGCGGCCAAAACCGCTTCGTTAACGTTTGCCACCGGGTGCCCGCAGAGGATCTCCAGCTCAACCAGGTTTGGCGCAATAATATCGCTCGCCGGCAGCGCATAGCGCACGTGAAACTCCGCGACGCCAGGCGCCACGATGCAGCCCTTTTCAGGATGCCCCATCACCGGGTCACAGAAATATTTCGCGGCCGGATTGGCGCTTTTCACCTGACGCACGATGCCAAGAATATGTTCGCCCTGCTCCGCCGACCCCAGGTATCCGCTTAATACCGCGTCGCAGCGCTGCAGCTGGTTAATGTCGGCAATCCCCTGCACAATCTCCGTTAAATGCGCCGGCGGCATGACGCAGCCGGTCCACTTTCCGTATTGGGTATGGTTGGAGAATTGTACGGTGTTAAGCGGCCAGACGTTGGCGCCAAGGCGGCGCATCGGAAATTCAGCGGCGCTGTTGCCCGCATGGCCAAACACAACGTGGGACTGGATGGCGAGGATATTCTTCATCTTGATTACCTGAGAGCAAAAAATAAGGGGCGCGGTTTCCCACGCCCCTGCCTTTACGCAATTACTTCCAGCAGACCAGACAGTAATTTTTCTTACCGCGGCGCAGTAAGGTGTAGCGCCCGAAGAGGCGGTCGCCATCGACAAACACATATTCCGGGTCGGACTGTTTTTCGCCGTTAATGGTCACCGCGTTGGAGGCGATGGTTTTACGCGCCTGGCCGCGGGACGGCTGCAGCTCAGAATCCACCAGCGCCTGCATCAGATCGGCACCCTTTTCCATTTCGATCATCGGCACGCCATCCTGCGCCAGCTGCTCGAAATCGGCTTCGCTCAGATCGCTCAGGTTACCGTTGAACAGGCTCTCGGTAATGCGTTTTGCCGCCACCAGTCCTTCTTCGCCGTGCACCAGACGGGTCACCTGCTCGGCCAGCACATACTGGGCGCGCGGCGCTTTACCGCTGTTTTTGTCTTCTTCTTCCAGGGCGTTGATTTCAGCCATGTCCATAAAGGTGAAGAACTTCAGGAAGCGATAAACATCAGCATCCGCGGTGTTGATCCAGAACTGGTAGAACTTGTACGGGCTGGTTTTCTTCGGATCCAGCCACACCGCGCCGCCTTCAGTTTTACCAAATTTGGTGCCGTCGGCTTTGGTGATCAGCGGTACGGTCAGGCCAAAGACCTGGTTCTGGTGCAAACGACGGGTCAGGTCGATACCGGAGGTAATGTTGCCCCACTGGTCAGAACCGCCGATTTGCAGCGCCACGCCGTGCAGCTTGTTCAGGCAGGCAAAGTCGTAACCCTGCAGCAGGTTGTAGGAGAACTCGGTAAAAGAGATGCCCTGGTCGTCGCGGTTGAGACGCTGCTTCACCGCTTCTTTGTTGATCATCTGGTTTACAGAGAAGTGCTTGCCGATATCACGCAGGAAGGTCAGCACGTTCATGCTGCCAAACCAGTCGTAGTTATTCGCGGCAATGGCCGAGTTATCCCCGCAATCAAAGTCGAGGAAAGGCGCGACCTGTTTGCGGATTTTATCCACCCAGTCCTGCACGGTATCTTCAGTATTCAGTTTACGCTCAGCGGCTTTAAAGCTCGGGTCGCCAATCAGCCCCGTCGCGCCGCCGACCAGCGCAACCGGCTTGTGGCCAGCCTGCTGGAAGCGTTTCAGGCATAACAATGGAACAAGATGCCCCAAGTGCAAGCTGTCGGCGGTAGGGTCGAAGCCGCAATAGAGCGCGATCGGGCCTTGCGCCAGTCGCTCTGCTAACGCTTCCTCGTCCGTCACCTGGGCTACCAGCCCCCGCTCCTGCAATTGTTTAATCAAGTTACTGCTTGCCATCAAATTCTCCATCTATAAACGACTGCACCTCTGTCGGTACACGACTTTTCGCCAGACGCGAAAAAAAACATCTACGCAAAATTATTCAAGCTGCATCGCGGCGGCAAGCATGTAAAAGCCCAGGGAACTTACTCAGGTAAGCGACAGAGCCAGACAGGCGCGGCTAACAAAGATGCAGCTTGAAAAATGAAGCGTATAGAATAAAGCGCCGGGCCACGATGCACCAGCGCTTAACACAACATTTTTGCGTGCTTTATGGCGCCAGTCGGTCGATTTGCCAGCCGCCGTTTTGCCGCTGGTAGAGAAAACGATCGTGCAGACGATGCTCGCCGCCCTGCCAGAACTCCATCTGCTCGATGCTGACGCGGAATCCGCCCCAGAAGCTCGGCAGAGGAACTTCGCCCTGCTGGAACTTTTGCTTAAGCTCGAGGAACTTACTCTCAAGGATGCCGCGCGCCGAGATACGGCTGGACTGCTGCGACACCCAGGCGCCAATCTGGCTATCGCGCGGACGGCTGTGGAAATATTTAACCACTTCCAGCGTTGAAAGGCGTTCTGCTTTGCCGATAACCATCACCTGGCGCTCCAGCATATGCCATGGGAACAGCAGGCTGATGCGGGGATTTTTTTCAATCTGGTGGGCTTTGCGGCTGCCAAGGTTGGTGTAAAACACCAGGCCTTTTTCATCATAGTGCTTAAGCAAAACGATGCGCTGGTAAGGCTGGGCGTTTTCATCAACGGTGGCGACCACCATCGCCGTTGGATCGGCGAGCTTCGCATCGCAGGCCTGACGCAGCCAGCGTTCAAATAGCGCCAGAGGTTCGGCGGGAAGGTCGTGGCGACGCAGGCCGCCACGGGTGTACTCGCGGCGCAGGTGCGCGATTTGCTGCAATTCGTCGTTATCAGACATGGCAATTGAGACAATAATCAAAGGGTAGCGTCATTGTGCGCCCCCATGACCGAAATCTCAACGTTTGGCGGTTTGCAGCTGACAGTTTTCCAGCACGATACGGTCGCGTTTATAGACCGTCGCGTTATCACCCTTCGACCAGAAGACGTAAACGCCGTCGGTATAGCGCGCTCCGGATGCGGATAACCCCTGCTGCAAGTTGAGCTGCTGGTTATCGTAGATAAAGCTGACCTGCTGGCGAGTATGATTAAGATGGACGGTCAACGGCTTCTGGTCGCACTGGTACTCCAGTGTGTCCGTATTCATCCGCTCGACAAACTGATTGTAGTAGCTACAGCCCGCGAGCATAAAAGGTACCGCAAGAATAAGTATTTTTTTCATTAATTTGCCTTCGACTTTCCCGGTCCGGGAAGGCATAACGCCCTCCCTCAACGCTGTCCAGTCTACGAAGAAACCGGCGCGGGTGATTTCAGTTAACTCTGATTTTGCGGCGGATTTGCCGGGAAAATCGCGCCAAGCACGGAAGCCTGCGACGCGCCGGTTACCGAAGGGAGATTACCGGGTAATCCGGCAAGCGTCCGCCACGCCAGCCATGCGAAAGCCAGCGCCTCCATATCATCACCGCTGATCCCCGCCTCATCGGTGGTCGACACTTCCGTTCCCGGCAGCAGCGCCGCCAGACGCGCCATCAGCAGCGGATTACGCGCGCCGCCGCCGCAGACCAGCAGACGTTCGCATCCCCCGCTGAGCAGCACCTGTTCACTGATGCTGACGGCGGTCAGCTCCGCCAGGGTGGTCTGCACGTCCTGGGCGCGAAGCCCCGGATAACGCGCCAGATGCTGCGATAGCCAGCCGTAGTTAAAGTATTCGCGACCGGTACTCTTCGGCGCCGGTAGCGCAAACCACGGATCGCTTAGCATATCCTGCAGCAGCGGCAGCACCACTTTACCCGCGCTGGCCCACTGCGCGTCTTTATCGTAGGGTTTACCACACTGTCGCCAGATCCACGCGTCCATCAGCATGTTGCCAGGCCCGGTGTCGTAGCCGCGCACCGGTACCCCCGGCGCCAGCAGGGAGAGGTTGGCGATACCGCCAATATTAAGAACCATTCGACGCTCTACCGGATGCGCCAGCAGCGCGTGGTGGAACGCCGGAACCAGCGGCGCGCCCTGCCCGCCGAGCGCCATATCGCGACGACGAAAGTCGCCGACGACCGTCACGCCGGTACGCGCGGCAATCTGGTTATTGTCGCCAATCTGTAGGGTATGCGGCGCGTCGCCCGTAGGCTCATGCCAGACCGTTTGGCCATGGCAGCCGATGGCGATAATGTCCGCCGCCTGTAACTTTTCCTGCGTCATCAACGCCTGAACCGCATCGGCAAACAGCCGTCCCAGACGCGTATCAAGCCGCCCCAGCTGCGATAGCGTAAGCTGCTGGCCCTGACAGATGGCCAGAATGTCTTCTTTAATAGCAATGGGGATGGGATAGGTCAGGCTGGCCTGCTGGGCGACCATATTTTCATTAATTGCTGCGAGGACAACATCAACACCATCAAGGCTGGTGCCGGACATTACGCCGATAAAGCGGCCTGATTTCATACGCTTTCCTTCATTCCATGACTCTCGTATATCCCCACACTCCACCATAAACGAGGGGGCAATGCTATGCTGCTATAATACTTTTTAACAATACAAGCAGCGCTGTCGTTCGTAGGGTAAAGAACTTGTGTTTAGTTTAGGTTGAGACGACTCTGATTATTATTTTTTGTATAGTCACTGCATCTGCTATGCCAGCAGACGCTTAAATGCCATATAATTGGCTACAAGGAAGTTCAACAGAACGCTTCTTGGTGAACAGGAGATTCATAAATGATTTTACGTGTTTTGGCTGTCTCGATGATTGGTTTTACGCTTGCAGGCTGCGTCAGCAGCAGCGGTCTGTCCGGCGATGTTTACTCCGCATCCGAAGCCAAACAGGTCCAGAGCGTGACCTACGGCACTATTGTCCATACCCGCGCGGTGCAGATTCAGGGCGGAGATGACAGCAATGCTATCGGCGCCATCGGCGGCGCGGTTCTCGGCGGCTTCCTGGGTAACACCATTGGCGGCGGCACGGGCCGCTCACTGGCAACGGCGGCAGGCGCTGTCGCCGGCGGCGTAGCCGGTCAGGGCGTACAGGGTGCGATGAACAAAACCCAGGGCGTTGAGCTGGAAATCCGCAAAGATGACGGTAATACCATCATGGTGGTGCAGAAGCAAGGCAGCACGCCGTTCTCGGTTGGCCAGCGCGTGGCCATTGCCGGCAGCGGCAGCCAGGTTACGGTATCCCCACGCTAAACCTTATCCCTGCGGCCCTGACGGGCCGCTTATTTATATAAAAGATGTATCATTTACCAACATAAATAAACGATATAAATATATTTATATTTTCCTGCCGCACCTCAACTCTTTGCGCCCGCGCAATATCCCCCCTGCTGCCATCAAGTAATCTTCAATGAGTACTATTTAAATCATTTACGACAACCTCGTCGTTTACCCTCGCATTTTTCAGGGATGTTGACTATGCGCGCTAATATAAAAAGCTTACCCCAACGGATATTTCTTTACGCTGCCGTGTGTATCCTTGCGATTACCACGCTTAATTACCTCAGCGACTCGTTAATTCATCGTATACCTACAACATCATCCATGCTTTTTCCTGTACTGACGATTTCGCTGATGACTTTTCATATTATGATTGCCTGTTTTATGGGAATGAAATATCTGTGCGATAAAAAACGGCTGTACCTGGTTCCGATTACCTTCGCCTTTGCCTGCTCGGCCATGCTGATGCTGGGAACGATAGGCAGCTATCCCGACTGGTTGATTTGCGGACAGGGTCGCGCCATTAACCAAAATGACGCGCTGATTTTTTATTTTTTCCGCAACGTGATGATGGCCATTTTATTTATAACATCGATTGTTTTATACCGTTTTCGCAACATCACCCTTAGCTCAGGTAAAATTCACCGAACGGTACTGACAGGTTGCTTTGTTTTTATTGCCGCAGTGCTTATATTATCGTGGATTCATTCCAGCAACTCCCCGCTGTTGAGTATTGAATTCCTTGACAATCTGACCTACACTTTTACGCCGCTGTGGCATAATCGTATTGGCTGGTTATTAATTATCATATGGTCAGTAACGCTGATTTTACTGATTAGCCTGACTCAATTGCGTAATATATTCTGGTACAGCGGGGCCTTTTTTTGTACCGCCTATATATTTACGTTAATGGTTCTACTCTCAACGGCAGGTGATAGCAGTCACGCCTGGAACCAGGCGCGATTCTTTGAAACGCTTAGCACCCTGTTTCTGATTTTAGTCCTGCTGTGCGATGTTTTTATGCTCTATCGCGAATCGAACGAAAGATACGTCCGCTCTTACCAGAACTCGATTCGCGATCCCCTGACCCGGCTGTATAACCGCAGCTATTTTTATGACACCCTGAATCAACGATTGCCGAAGGTTTCCGCTTCACAACCGCTATCGGTGATCGTCTGCGACCTCGATCGCTTCAAGCGCATCAACGACACCTACGGTCACGTGCAGGGCGATAAGGTGATCCAATTTGCTGCCAGCGTGTTGCAGAACAACGTGCGCCAGGACGACGCCGCCGCGCGTATCGGCGGGGAAGAGTTTGCCCTGCTGCTGGTCAATATCGGCGCAAAGGAAGCGCTGGCTGTCGCCGAACGCATCCGCCTCTCCGTCAGCGAGAAGCAGGAAGGATTACCCGAAAGAATGACTATCAGCATGGGGGTTTTCACGACGCAGGATACGCGTGTTTCGGCAGAAGAGTGCGTTAAGCGCGCGGATACCGCGATGTACGAGGCGAAAAACAGCGGTCGTAACCGCGTTGTGGTCTGGCATGAATAGATAAAAAAGAGGCCTTGAGTTTCTTCAAGGCCCCGTTAAGGTCAATCTTTTGCCTGGAGATCGAGGATGTTGTGTTCAAGTTTACGAATTAAATTAAGCAACGTTTCCACTTCTTCTCTGGAAACGCCTGCCAGAATCTCATCACGCGTTTTGCCAATAACCTCTTCCATTTCATTGATCAGAGGCTCGGCCTTTTCCGTAAGCTTGATACGTTTTGCCCGCCGATCGTTTGCACAGGTCTGGCGAGAAATAAGCCCTTTCTCCTCCAGCTGGTCGAGCGTGCGAACCAGCGACGGCTGCTCAATACCAATGGCTTTCGCCAGCTGAATCTGCGACTGTTCAGGCGGCAGCTGGTGAATGTTATGCAGCGTGACCCAGTGCGTCTGCGTTAACTCCAGAGGTTTCAGGCGATGGTCGATTAGCGCGCGCCAGACGCGTACCAAACGTGCCAGATCAGAACCAAGTGGCGATTCCAATTTCATCTCCTTATAATTAGCTTGCTAAGTTATTATACTGATTTTAGAATAGTGTGCAGCATTTAAATTACCAAAACAAATGAATTACCTGATTCACTAGAATCAGAACAATGATTTACAATGTGAATAATCGCATCACCTGAACATTCTTCCTGCAACGGCAAAGGATTTTTGCTTGTGAAACTGAGTCTTAACACTGCCGGATTGTCGCTCCAGGACCTGGTGTTCGGCGCTTCTGTCTATTTCCCTCCTGTCTTTAAAGCGGTTCTGCTGGGCTTTTTTATCTGGCTGATTGTCCATCACCAGCTGCGGGACTGGATGTACGCAGGCGAGATCTGGCATCCCCTGTTAATGGACCTCTCCTTCTTTGCGCTTTCCGTCTGTCTGGCGCTGGTTTTACTGACTATCTGGTAATGTTCATTCCATGAAGAAACTAAAATACTTATCCACGCTGCTGGTCGCCGCGCTGGCCATTATTGCCGCCTGGCTGGTCTGGAATTACTACACGCAATCCCCGTGGACCCGCGACGGCAAGGTGCGCGCCGAACAGGTTGGCGTTACGCCGCAGGTTTCCGGCAGCATCCTGCAGCTAAACGTGCGCGATAACCAGCTGGTGAAGGCCGGAGAGGTGCTGTTCAGAATCGACGACACGCCGTATAAAATTGCCCTGCTCAACGCCCGCGCGCAGCTCGCTAAAGCCAAAGCAGAAGTCGCCCGCGCGCAGGCGGAACAGAAAAAAGCCGCCAGCGATGCTAACCGCCGGCGTCATCTTTCCCAGAATTTCATCTCAGCAGAAGATTTAGAAAACGCCAATACCGCGCTGAATACCGCGACGACCAACCTCGAAGCCGCTAAGGCGGTGGTTGGCGTGGCGCAGGCCACGCTCGATCATGCCCAATGGCAGCTCACGCAGACGGAAATCAAAGCGCCGGTTGACGGCTGGGTCACCAATCTCTCGACCCGCGTTGGCGACTACGCCGCCGTTGGCCACCCGGTTTTCGCCCTCGTCGACAGCCACTCCTTCTACGTGGTGGGTTATTTTGAAGAAACGAAACTGCGTCATATTCGTCCCGGCGATAGCGCGCAGATTATTCTTTATAGCAGCAAGCAAAAGTTACAGGGTCACGTTGGCAGCATCGGACGCGCGATAGTCGACCAGAGCGTGGAGAGCAGCGGCGGGCTAGTGGCGAATATTAAACCGAATATTCCCTGGGTCCGCCTTGCTCAGCGCGTCCCGGTACGCATTGAGTTTGACCATCTGCCGCCGGATACCACCCTGGTCTCCGGTACCACCTGTACCGTTGCCATCGGCGCGCAGTAATGAAGCTGCAGGCCCTGTCGTGGCGCGCGCTCCCGTGGATTAAGGCCAGCCGTCCGCAGTGGCGCTATGCCCTGCGCAACGGGATTGCCATGTGCCTGGCGCTGAGCGTCGCCTACTGGCTGAATCTTGACGAACCCTACTGGGCAATGACCTCCGCCGCGGTGGTCAGCTTTCCCACCGTCGGCGGCGTGATCAGCAAAAGCTTCGGGCGTATTGCCGGCAGCCTGCTCGGCGCCTGCGCGGCGCTGCTGCTGGCCGGGCACACGCTCAACGATCCGTGGCTGTTTCTCTTCAGCATTTCAGCGTGGATAGCCCTCTGTACCTGGGCCTGCGCGATGTTCACCAATAACGTCGCCTACGCTTTCCAGCTCGCGGGCTATACCTGCGCGATCATCGCTTTTCCGGTTATCAATATCACTGACGCCAACGAACTGTGGACTATCGCCCAGTCGCGCGTCTGCGAGGTTATCGTCGGTATTTTGTGCGGCGGGCTGATGATGATGATTTTACCGAGCACGTCCGATGGCGCTACGCTGCTGACGGCGCTGAAAAATATGCACGCGCGCCTGCTGGAACACGCCAGCCTGCTGTGGGTGCCGGAAACCACCGATGCGATCCGCACCGCGCACGAGAGCGTGATTGGGCAAATCCTGACCATGAATTTGCTGCGTATCCAGGCCTTCTGGAGCCACTATCGCTTTCGTCGGCAAAACCCGCTGCTGAACTATCTGCTGCATCAGCAGCTGCGAATGACCAGCGTGATTTCGAGCCTGCGGCGGATGCTGCTCAACTGGCCCACCGCGCCCGCCCGCACCCGCGAGATTCTGGAGTCACTGCTTAACGAATTAGCGTATACAAACGCCGATGCCTTGAGCGTCGCCCGCATCATCGCCCCGCTGGCGCCGCCCGCGGACGCTGATTACCGGCATATCGCCTTCTGGAAGCGTCTGCGCTACTTTTGTCGTCTCTACCTGGTGAGCAGCCGCTGGCTCACGCGCATCGAAAACGCCACCGCGGTGACTGAATTTAACGTGCCTTCCGCGCCAGCGCTGGCCCGCCATACCGACCAGGCCGAAGCCTTGTGGAACGGCGTTCGCACTTTCTGCGCGCTGGTAATGGTCGGCGCATGGGGAATTAGCACCCAGTGGCAGGCCTGCGCCGCTGCCCTGACCCTGGCGGCTATCTGCTGCGTCCTCTATTCGGTCTCTCCTTCGCCGTTTAAGTCCTTAACGCTGTTGATGCGCACCCTGATCCTGCTTTCGCTCTTTAGCTTTGTTGTGAAGTTTGGCCTGATGGTGCAGATCACCGATTTATGGCAGTTTCTGCTGTTCCTGTTTCCGCTGCTGACGACCATGCAGCTGCTGAAGCTACAGATGCCTAAGCTCGCCGGACTATGGGGTCAGCTGATTGTCTTTATGGGGTCGTTTATTTCGGTCACCAACCCGCCGGTCTATGACTACGCGTCGTTTCTTAACGATAATCTGGGGAAAATCATTGGCGTAGGCCTCGCCTGGCTGGCGTTCGCCATTATCAGCCCGGGTTCGGACGCGCGTAAAAGCCGCCGCCATATCCGTGCGTTACGGCGTCACTTTGTTGACCAGCTCAGCCGCCGCCCGCAGCACAGCGAGCACGAATTTGAATCGCTGGTTTACCACCATATTAGCCAGCTCAGCAATAGCCAGGATGCGCTGGCGCGCCGCTGGCTGCTGCGCTGGGGCGTGGTGTTGCTCAACTGTTCCCACGTGGTGTGGCAGCTGCGCGAGTGGGAAACCCGTTCCGACCCGCTATCGCAGGTGCGTGATTTATGTATCAGCCTGCTGCGGGATGTAATGAGCGAGCGCGGGGTACAGCAGCGCCCGCTCGCCTCTACGCTCCAGGAGCTGCAGCGCATCTGCGACGCGCTTAATCACCACCACCAGCCGGCGGCCAAAGAGCTGGCGGCGGTTATCTGGCGGCTATGGTGCGCGCTGTCGCAGCTGGAGCAGGCGCCGATTGCCGGAACCCTGACGGAAAGAACTACTTAATCACGCCGCAGGCAAACCGCTCGCCGCCGCCGCCAAGGGGCTGCGGGCTATCGGACATATTGTCGCCCCCCACGTGAATCATCAGCGCCTTGCCTTTCACCTCATCCAGCGTTTTTAAACGCGGTGCCACTACCGGCTGGGTGGCTTTACCGTCGTTGTTGACCACCAGGAATGGCAGATCGCCGAGATGCCCGGCGCCGTCAGGACCTTCATGCTTTCCGGTTTTTTGCGGATCGTAGTGCCCGCCGGCTGCGCCAGCGGCGACGGCTTTGCCCCCTTTAATCGCGGGCTGGCAGCTGCCGTTGGCGTGGATATGGAAGCCGTGCTCGCCGGGAGGCAGCGCCTTCAGGTCTGGCGTAAACTCCAGACCTTTCTCGGTTTCGCTGATTTTAACGCTACCGATAGCCTGACCGACGCTCTGGCTGGTAACAAGATTGATATCGACGCTTTCACTGGCCGCCTGCGCGCCTGCGCACGCGGCCAGGGTAAGTATGGCGAGAATACATCGTTGCATAACACCTCCTTAATGGCTCTATCGCTACTAAAGTGTAGGCCATTGCTGAGGTGTCGGTGTTTACGGAACGTCGTAGCCTAACGCCGCTTTACGAATGCGGAACCACTGCTGGCGGCTCATGTTTAGCTTTTCAGCAACCACCGCGGAGCGCACGCGCTCGATTTTGCCTGAGCCGATGATCGGCAACGGCTGCGATGGCAGACGCAGGATCCAGGCGTACACCACCTGCTCAATGCTCTCCGCATTTAGCTCCTGAGCAACGCGCGCCAACTCATCGCGCAGCGGCTGGAAGCTGTCATCGTTAAATAAACGTCCGCCGCCGAGGCAGGACCAGGCCATCGGCCGGATACGCAGCTGCTGAAGCAGATCCAGCGTACCGTCCAGCAGCAGCGGCTGATGGACCGGGGAAATTTCCACCTGGTTGGTCGCGAGCGTAAACGGCAGGCGCGACTGCAGCAGGGTAAACTGGGCGGGAGTAAAGTTAGATACGCCGAAGTGGCGAACTTTGCCGCTATGGTGGAGGGCAAGGAACGCCTCCGCGACTTCATCCGCATCCATCAGCGGGTCCGGACGATGGATTAGCAGCAGATCAAGATGGTCGGTTGCCAGATTACGCAGCGACTGTTCGGCGCTGAGAACGATATGGTCGCGGTCGGTAATATAGTGGCCGATGGTGTTTTCCGCCCGCGCTTTAGTGGCTATCCCGCATTTGGTGACGATTTCCATCCGGCTGCGCAGATGCGGAGCCAGCTTTAGCGCTTCGCCAAACGCCGCCTCACAGCGATAGTCGCCGTAAATATCGGCGTGATCGATAGTGGTGACGCCCAGATCCAGGTGTTGCTCAACAAAGCTCACCAGCGCTTTCGCGGACATATTCCAGTCCATCAAACGCCAGTAGCCCATCACAAAACGAGAAAATTCCGGCCCCTGCGGAGCCATAGCAATACGCTGAACCATAACAGCTTCCTCAACAAAAATGTGCCCTGAGTATACGCAATTTTATGCTTAAAACAGTGAGGGTTGCTGCGGTTCTTCCGCACTATCCTGCTTAGCCGCGCGTAATTTGCGCAGCAGCCGCTGGCGACACAGACGCAGAACCTCCTGCTTTTGCGCATCGCTCATTTTCTGCCAGTTGAAACGCTCGTCGCGGCTGCGCATGCACCCCCGGCAGTAGCCACGTTCATCAGACTGACAAATCCCCCGGCACGGACTTTGCACCGGGAAGAACTCCAGTTGTTCAGCCACTTCGCCTCTCCTGCCGCTCATCTCTTTATTTATTGAAGACGTTTCATTCGCCGTACGCAAATTTTGTTCATCGCCCTCTGCGCCAGGCGGCATTTTTAATTATGACTTGCATTAGACCAATCGGTCTATTACAGTGAGCGCTATGAACAAGCACAGTGAATGCAACACCCGCGAACATATCCTGGTCACCGGCGAGCAGCTCTGCATGCATCGGGGATTTACCGGCATGGGGCTGAGTGAACTGCTGAAAACAGCGGAAGTGCCGAAAGGCTCTTTCTATCACTACTTTCGCTCAAAAGAAGCCTTTGGCGTTGCGCTGCTCGAGCATCATTACGCCGGATACCTTCAGCGCCTGGTGGAGCATTTTGACCACGGTCAGGGAAACTACCGCGATCGCCTTTTGGCCTATTATCAGCATACGCTGACGCAATTTTGCCAGCAGGGCATTATTAGCGGCTGTCTGACGGTGAAGCTGTCGGCGGAGGTCTGCGATCTGTCGGAAGATATGCGCGCCGCGATGGATAAAGGCGCCAGCCAAATCATTATCCTGCTGGGCGATGCGCTGGAGAAAGGCCGTCAGGAAGGCAGCCTTGAGTTTGACGGCGACGCGTTCACCCTTTCCCAGGTGCTCTACTCCCTGTGGCTGGGGGCGAATCTGCAGGCCAAGATTACGCGTAGCGCAACGCCGCTGGAAAGCGCCCTTGCCCACGCTAAAAATATTATTGCTGCGCCTGGCGTTTAACAGGCGTTTTTATTTCATCAGTTTCAAGACGACCGGTCTACTCAGGAGTCACTATGTCAGAATCAAAGTTGTTTACCCCGTTGAAAGTAGGTGCGGTAACCGCGCCCAACCGCGTATTTATGGCTCCGCTGACGCGTCTGCGCAGCATTGAACCGGGCGATATCCCTACCCCGCTAATGGGTGAATACTACCGTCAGCGCGCCAGCTCCGGCCTGATTATTTCCGAAGCCACCCAGATCTCCGCTCAGGCTAAAGGCTACGCGGGCGCGCCTGGTCTGCACAGCCCGGAACAGATTGCCGCGTGGAAAAAAATCACCGCCGGCGTACACGCCGAAAACGGGCGTATTGCCGTTCAGCTGTGGCACACCGGGCGCATTTCGCACAGCAGCATCCAGCCTGGCGGCGCCGCCCCGGTGGCGCCGTCGGCCATTAGCGCGGGTACCCGTACCTCGCTGCGCGATGAAAACGGCCATGCTATTCGCGTCGACACCTCGATGCCGCGCGCGCTCAACACCGATGAGATCCCGGGGATCGTTGATGATTTCCGTCAGGCGGTAGGCAACGCCCGCGATGCCGGTTTTGATCTTGTCGAACTGCACTCCGCGCACGGCTACCTGCTGCACCAGTTCCTTTCCCCCTCTTCCAACCACCGTACTGACCAGTACGGCGGCAGCGTGGAAAACCGCGCGCGCCTGGTGCTGGAAGTGGTTGATGCGGCAAGTAAAGAGTGGAGCGCCGACCGTATCGGTATTCGCGTTTCGCCTATTGGCAGCTTCCAGAACGTCGATAACGGTGCGAATGAAGAGGCCGACGCGCTCTATCTGATCGAAGAGCTGGCCAAACGCGGCATCGCTTACCTGCACATGTCCGAGCCGGACTGGGCCGGCGGCCAGCCGTACAGCGATGAGTTCCGTCAGAAAGTGCGCGACCGTTTCCCCGGCGCCATTATCGGCGCTGGCGCCTACACGGTCGAAAAGGCAAACGATCTGATCGGTAAAGGCCTGATCGATGCCGTGGCCTTCGGCCGCGACTACATTGCCAACCCGGATCTGGTCGCGCGCCTGCAGAAAAAGGCCGCTCTGAATCCACAGCGTCCGGAAAGCTTCTACGGCGGCGGCGCGGAAGGCTATACCGATTACCCGACCCTGTAATCCCTCCATTGATAGCGGCGGGTTATCGCCGCTATACTCAACGCTCTGCTGTATCAACATAAACTGCATAGGGGACATTATGCGCTTACTTCACACCATGCTGCGCGTTGGCGACCTGCAACGTTCGATTGAGTTTTACACCAACGTGCTGGGCATGAAACTGCTGCGCACCAGCGAAAACACGGAGTATAAGTACTCGCTGGCATTCGTGGGTTACGGCGAAGAGAGCGATACCGCCGTGATTGAGCTGACCTACAACTGGGGCGTTGATAAGTACGATCTCGGCAGCGCTTATGGCCATATCGCACTGAGCGTTGAAAACGCGGCGGAAGCCTGCGAGCGTATTCGCCAGAACGGCGGCAACGTGACGCGTGAAGCCGGTCCGGTGAAAGGCGGTACCACCGTTATCGCCTTCGTCGAAGATCCGGATGGTTATAAAATCGAACTGATCGAAGAGAAAGACGCCGGTAAAGGCCTCGGCAATTAATCTGCTCGGGCACCCGCGGTGCCCGCTGTTTTATCCCCCTGCCTGCTGCAAGGCGCGGCAAAATTTGCCATAATGCGCGCTACTTTTTTCCAGCTAAGAGAATCTGATGTCCGAGAACGTTCAACTTAATGGTCTGTGCGACCGTTTTCGCGGTTTTTATCCTGTGGTAATCGATGTTGAAACCGCCGGATTTAATGCCAAAACCGACGCCCTGCTGGAGATCGCCGCTATTACGTTGAAAATGGATGAAGAAGGCTGGCTGATGCCGGACGAAACGCTGCATTTTCATGTTGAACCTTTTGAGGGCGCCAACCTGCAGCCCGAAGCCCTGGCTTTTAACGGTATTAACCCCCACGACCCCGAACGCGGCGCGGTGAGCGAATACGATGCGCTGCACGCGATTTTCAAAATGGTCCGTAAAGGGATGAAAGAGAGCGACTGCAGCCGCGCGATCATGGTTGCGCATAACGCCACGTTCGATCACAGCTTTACCATGGCGGCGGCAGAGCGCGCAGGGCTGAAACGTAATCCGTTCCACCCGTTCGTCACCTTTGATACCGCGGCCCTGAGCGGCCTGGCGCTGGGGCAAACGGTGCTGTCGAAAGCCTGTATTGCCGCAGGGATGGCGTTTGATGGTACCCAGGCGCACTCCGCGCTATACGATACCGAACAAACCGCCCAGCTGTTCTGCGAAATCGTCAACCGCTGGAAGCGTCTCGGCGGCTGGCCATTACCGATGGCCGAAGAATAAACGATAAAAAAAAGCGACTTCATCGGAAGTCGCTTTTTTAATAGCAGCAGAATTACTCCGCTTTCGGCTCGTCAGTTTTATACTTAGCGGCCGTTTCTTTGATCAGCTGCTGCAGTTCGCCGCGCTGATACATTTCAATCACGATGTCGCAGCCGCCGACCAGTTCGCCGTCTACCCACAGCTGCGGGAAGGTTGGCCAGTTAGCGTATTTTGGCAGCTCTGCGCGGATGTCCGGGTTTTGCAGGATATCGACGTAGGCAAAACGTTCGCCACAGGCGGAGAGCGCCTGAACGGCCTGCGCGGAGAAACCGCAGCTTGGCAGTTTCGGTGATCCTTTCATGTACAGCAGGATCGGGTTTTCAGCGATTTGATGTTGGATTTTTTCTAAAGTCGTGCTCATTGTCGTGCTTCCTCAAACTTCTCTACGGCAGTAATTTGTCATTGTAGCGCCCTGAACGCAGGACCGATAATAACATTTTTTTCACTTGCCACATTTTATCTTCTGTCGGCCAAAGTTGCCTCAAAAATATCATTTTATTGCTATACGCGGCAACGCGTTGCGCGTTTTTCATGCGTCAGGGGTGCTGACGGAAGCATTTTTTTGCAAATGTTAACCAAACGAGACTTTAGATACAAAAGAGTAGTAACTCTCCACGATTTTATGCTTTAGAATCGATGCGGTTTGTCATTCATCGTCAGGCATCTGTATATGTCTGTAATTTAATCAGGGGAGTGCTCAGTGGCGCGTCTTAACAAAATCGCGATTTCGCTCTGTGCATTACTTTTCACATCTATTTCACTTACGCCGCTGGCGCATGCTTCCGGGCATACGCACGCTTCGGCCGCGCCTAAAGCGCATCCGGCCAAGGGCACGATCGCGGAGCGTAAGAAAAAAGCAGTCAATTCCAAAAGTAAAACCACCGCCAAAACCCCCAGCAAGAAAACGTCGACCGCCAGCCGCAGCAAATCAACCGCGTCACGCCAGACCGCCAGCGTCACCAAAAAATGCGTCCTGCGCAAAGGCTATAAAAAACTGTGCGCCAGCTCGACAAGGTCAATAGCGGAAAGCAAGATGGCAACGGCGAGCGTGCAGAAAAAATGCGTGGTGCGTAAAGGCTATAAAACCCGCTGCAAACCCATCGCCGATGAGCCGCAGTTGACTATCGCCGATGCGCATAAGGCGCGGGTACAAAAAGCGCAAAGCACCGCGATGTCAAAGCTGATGGATCAGATTGGTAAGCCCTATCGCTGGGGCGGTACTTCCCCGCGCACCGGGTTTGATTGTAGCGGCCTGGTCTATTACGCCTATAAAGATCTGGTTAAAATCCATATTCCACGCACCGCCAATGAGATGTATCACCTGCGCGACGCCCGTCCGGTGGATCGCGGTGAGCTGCAGAGCGGGGATCTCGTCTTTTTCCGCACCCGCGGGCGCGGGACTGCCGATCACGTCGGCGTTTACGTTGGCAACGGCAAATTTATCCAGTCTCCGCGCACCGGCCGCGATATTCAGATCACCTCATTAAGCGACGATTACTGGGTACGCCACTACGTCGGCGCGCGTCGCGTTATGACGCCGAAAACCATTCGCTAAATATGCCTTGCCGCTTGGGCGGCAGGGTAACTCTCTCTTTTGCCACATCTTTTAATTTGCTACTATTACCCTGCGTAATACATGGTTATTGCGCGTACAAACTATAAAAAGGAGAGTAGCAATGTCGTTCGAATTACCTGCATTACCATATGCAAAAGACGCCCTGGCGCCGCACATTTCCGCAGAAACCCTGGAATACCACTACGGTAAACACCACCAGGCCTACGTCACCAACCTGAATAACCTGATCAAAGGCACCGCGTTTGAAGGGAAAACCCTGGAAGAGATCGTGCGTTCTTCCGATGGCGGCGTCTTCAACAACGCCGCGCAGGTCTGGAATCACACCTTCTACTGGAACTGTCTCGCGCCAAACGCCGGCGGCGAGCCGCAAGGCGAACTGGCGGCCGCTATCGCTAAATCCTTCGGCAGCTTCGCTGATTTTAAAGCCAAATTCACCGACGCGGCGGCAAAAAACTTCGGCGCAGGCTGGACCTGGCTGGTGAAAAACGCCGACGGTAGCCTGGCCATTGTCTCCACCAGCAACGCGGGTACGCCGCTGACCAGCGACGCGACTCCGCTGCTGACCGTGGATGTCTGGGAACACGCTTATTACATCGACTACCGTAACGCCCGTCCAAACTATCTGGAACACTTCTGGGCGCTGGTAAACTGGAAGTTTGTTGCCGCTAACCTGGCAGCATAAAAGCAAACCGCAGATGCCTTTTGGCTTCTGCGGTTATTCTCTCACAGCACGCGATCTTAACGGTTGGCGAACGCCTCTTCCGGCTGCGCCCGCCCGCTGAACAGCACCAACAGCAGCGCAACGCCCGCGATAATCGCCCCCATCACCGGGACAAACGCATAGCCGAGGCCGCCGCTAATGACTGCGCCTCCCGCCGCCGCTCCCAGCGCGTTTCCAAGGTTGAAAGCCCCGATATTGACCGACGACGACAGCCCCGGCGCTTCGTGGGCCACGCGCATCACCCGCATCTGCAAAGGCGGCACCACCGCAAAGGTCGCCGCGCCCCAGACCACCATGCTGATTGCCGCGCCCACCTGCGATTGCGCCAGCAGCGGGATCGCCAGCATGATAACCATCAGCAGCAGCAGAAAGCCCTTCAGCGTCCCGGAAACGGAGCGGTCAGCAAATTTACCGCCAAGGTAGTTGCCCAGCGAAAAGCCCACGCCGATCAGCACCAGCATCGCGGTGACAAACAGCGGAGAGGCGTTGGTAATGGTATGCAGAACCGGGGAAATATAGGTATAGAGCGTAAACATCGCCCCTGCCCCCAGCACGGTAGTCAGCAGCGCCGACAGCACCTGCGGGCGCATCAGCACCGAAAGCTCCTGCTTCACATTTGGGCGCTCGCCGGCGCTGCCCTTCGGTAAGGAAAACCACAGGCCGATTATCGCCACCACGCCCAGCCCCGCCGTTGCAAGGAACGACATTCGCCAGCCGATGGTTTCACCCAGCCAGGTTGCTGCGGGTACGCCGCCGATGTTGGCGATCGTCAGCCCCATAAACATCGTCGCCACCGCGCTGGCCTGCTTATGTTTTGGCACCACGCTTGCCGCCACCACCGAGCCCAGGCCAAAGAAAGCGCCATGGTTAAGGCTGGTAATGATCCGCGACAGCAGCAGCGTGGTGTAATCCGGCGCAATGGAAGAGAGCACGTTGCCGAGGGTAAAAATCGCCATCAGAAAGATCAGCGCGTTTCTGCGCGCGCGGTGGGAGAGCAGCAGCGTCATCAGCGGCGCGCCAACCATTACGCCGATGGCATAGGTGCTAATCAGCATTCCCGCCGCCGGAATCGAAACGTCAACGCCTTTAGCGATAACCGGTAATAGCCCCATCGGGGAGAACTCGGTCGTGCCGATGCCAAAGGCACCGATCGCCAGCGCGAGCAGGGGAAAGTTGATTTTCATGCAGGGACTCCATCAGGCCGCCTTCCGCGACGGCATCTCATCAGAAGTCAAAAGCATGACATCAATCACAGAAAAACAAAAGTGAACGAAATGGCAAAAGATTTTTGCGAAAATGATAATAATAGGTGGAGTAAAAGGGAGAGCGGCCCCTCCCTTATCGCAGAACTAGTGCAGTACTGCGGTCAAACCTGCGGCAACAATCAAACCCAAAACAATAATCGTTGTTGTCAGCGAAAACTTTAAATTTGTATCCATCAATTTTTCCCCCTGATTATCCCCACATGAAAAGTGAGCTTGCTCATTTTTACACAGAATAGCGTAAAAATCTTCCGAGATTTAGAGTGATGCACATTTTTACTCTTCCCCTTTGCCCCAAGATCGGACAAAATCCCACGCTAATTTGAAAGCGTATCGGCCATTGACCCCTTCCTGTCGTTCTGTGTCGTTTTCCCGACGTGATGCCATGCTCAATTTTGGCGTCAGGGTGTGTACAGGCAAACGTTTACGTACCGATAAACAGACGATCAGGTCAAGGTCTGGAGTGAGAAGTAATGGCAACTATTAAAGATGTAGCGAAGCGCGCAAACGTTTCCACTACAACAGTGTCACATGTGATTAACAAAACCCGTTTTGTTGCGGAAGAGACGCGCAATGCGGTATGGGCGGCAATAAAAGAGCTGCATTACTCCCCCAGCGCCGTTGCCCGCAGCCTGAAGGTCAATCACACCAAGTCGATTGGTCTGCTGGCGACCAGCAGCGAAGCGGCCTATTTCGCTGAGATTATCGAAGCCGTTGAGAAAAGCTGTTTCCAGAAGGGCTACACCCTGATCCTCGGCAACGCGTGGAACGACCCGGAGAAACAGCGCGCCTATTTGTCAATGATGGCGCAGAAACGCGTCGACGGCCTGCTGGTGATGTGTTCCGAGTATCCGGAATCGGTGTTAAGCATGCTGGAAGAGTATCGCCATATCCCGATGGTGGTGATGGACTGGGGCGAGGCAAAAGCCGACTTTACCGATTCGGTCGTCGATAACGCCTTCGAGGGCGGCTATATCGCCGGACGCTACCTGGTTGAACGCGGCCATCGCGACATCGGCGTGATCCCCGGCCCGCTGGAGCGTAACACCGGCGCAGGCCGGCTGGCGGGTTTTATGAAAGCGATGGAAGAGGCGCAGATTAACGTCCCGGAAAACTGGATTGTACAGGGTGATTTCGAGCCGGAATCCGGCTACCGCGCCATGCAGCAAATTCTCGCCCAGCACCCTCGCCCAACGGCCATCTTCTGCGGCGGGGATATTATGGCGATGGGCGCCATCTGCGCCGCGGATGAAATGGGCCTGCGCGTGCCGCAGGATATTTCGCTGATCGGTTATGATAACGTGCGCAACGCCCGCTACTTTAGCCCGGCACTGACCACCATTCATCAGCCTAAGGACTCTCTTGGCGAAGCGGCCTTTAATATGCTGCTGGACCGTATCGTCAATAAGCGTGAAGTCTCGCAGTCGATTGAAGTCCATCCGCGCCTGGTCGAGCGCCGTTCCGTGGCCGATGGTCCGTTTGTCGATTATCGCCGTTAGCCCTGCTTGCGGCGTCGGTTATTCCGGCGCCCGCAGCCACTCCCGGTTTAGCGTTTCGCTATCGCCAAGATAATCCAGTAACCAGAGCAGCGCCGGCGAAGCGTCGCTTTGCTGCCACGTCAGGCAGCATGCGGCATCCGGGAAGGGGTTCTCCAGCTCCAGCGCCGTCCATTCGCCGCTATCCAGCCACGGACGCGCTAAATGCCCGGGCACCATACCGACGCACAGTCCGGCGGAGAGGCAGGTTTCAGAAGCATCCCAGTCCGGCACGACTACCCTCTTCTGGTTATCGAGCAGCCACGTGGTCCGCTTCGGCAGCGAGCGTGACGTATCCTCTCTGACCAGCGACGGCCAGTTGCGCAACACGTCATCGCTCAAAGGCCCCGCCATTTTTGCCAGCGGATGGTGGCTCGCAACGACGCAGTCCCAGCTCAGCATCCCCATATCGCGGAAGGCGTAGCGTCCCCCTACCGGAATGGAGCGCGTCGCGCCGATGGCTAATTCCACGCGACCGTCGGCGAGCGCATCCCAGACGCCGTTGAACACCTCCTGAAAGACGATCAGCTCGACGTCATCAAAATGGCGATAAAAATCAACGATCATCTGCCGCATACGCGTGGGTTTAACGATGTTATCAACCGCGATGGAGAGCTGCCCGCGCCAGCCGTTGGCGATCTGCTGGCACTGCTGGCGGGTGATCTGCATTTTTTTGATAACAGATCGCCCTTCCTGTAAAAACCAGACGCCGGCCGGCGTTAATTCCACATCCCGGTGGCGGCGTTCGAACAGCGGCACCGCCAGCCACTCCTCCAGCTGACGTACGGTATAGCTGACGGCCGAGGGTACGCGGTGCAGTTCCTGGGCGGCGGCGCTAAAGCTGCCGTTGCGGGCGACAGCATCGACAACTTCAAGCGAGTATTCAGACCACATTTTCTGCCTGCAAAATTTTTGAACTCATCTGACAAATATTAGCGTTTCACAAGCCTTAATGCACTCCCTACACTCTGCGCCATCGTACCTGCACAATAAAAAGAGAATGTTATGCAACAACCTGGGAAAGGATTTTTAGTCTGGCTGGCTGGCCTCAGCGTACTGGGCTTTCTGGCCACCGATATGTATCTTCCGGCTTTCGCCGCCATGCAACAGGATCTGAATACTTCCGCCGCCTCAGTCAGCGCCAGCCTGAGCCTGTTCCTGGCGGGCTTTGCGCTTGGGCAGCTCTTCTGGGGCCCCATTTCCGATCGCTATGGCCGTAAGCCGGTGCTGCTGAGCGGTCTGGCTATCTTTGCTGTCGGCTGCCTGGGGATGCTGTGGGTGCGCGATGCCGGCCTGATGCTGGCGCTGCGCTTTATCCAGGCTCTGGGGGTTTGCGCCGCCGCGGTGACCTGGCAGGCAATGGTAACCGATTATTACCCTGCGCAAAGAACCAACCGTATTTTCGCCGCCATTATGCCGCTGGTTGGTTTGTCGCCGGCGCTGGCGCCGCTGCTTGGCAGCTGGCTGCTGGTCCACTTCGAATGGCAGGCCATTTTTGCCGTTCTGTTCGCCATTACCCTGCTGCTGATGCTGCCGGCCCTGCGCCTGAAGCCAGCGAATAAACCGATCGTCAGCGTCCAGCAGAAGCTCACCTTCCTCGCCCTGCTGCGCTCGCGGGAATATAGCGGTAACGTGCTGATCTACGCCGCCTGTTCCGCCAGCTTTTTCGCCTGGCTCACGGGCTCGCCGTTTATCCTCCATGACATGGGCTACGGTCCGACCGTTATTGGCCTGAGCTATGTTCCGCAGACTATCGCGTTTCTGGTGGGCGGTTATGGTTGCCGCACGGCGCTACAAAAATGGCAGGGGCAGCAAATTCTTCCCTGGCTGCTGGCGATTTTCGCCGTCAGCGTCGCCGCCACCTGGCTGGTTGGCCTGCAGGAGAACGCGACGCTTGTTGGGTTGATGATTCCGTTCTGCGCCATGGCGGTGGTGAACGGCGGTATTTATCCTATCGTCGTCGCGCAGGCCCTGAAGCCATTCCCGCAGGCGACCGGCCGTGCCGCGGCGCTGCAAAACACTCTGCAGCTTGGCCTCTGCTTCCTGACCAGCCTGCTGGTCTCCACGCTGATTGCCACGCCGCTGCAAACGACCACCAGCGTGATGCTGGTTTCCATCGTGCTGGCCGGCATAGGCTACCGCATGCAGTATAAAGCCGCGCATCCGGCAACAGAATCGTCACATGCGTAAGCTATTCTACTGATAGTTATAGAATCCAGTAATTAGCTTGCTAAGATATTTTTGTTGAAAGCGTGTTTTTAGCGGCCTATACTGGATCCGGCATCACATAAATAGAAAGATTAATTGATTTAACGGGAGCAGGATGCATCCCGTTTCACCATGGAAGGCCTTTCGGCAAGGGTTACCTCCCTTCCTCTGTTCTACGTCGGATAGCAGCCTCACGGATTAACCGTGAGATTTCTCACAAAGCCAAAAAAGCGTCTACGCTGTTTTAAGGTTCTGATCACTTGGGCGTGATGGAGAAGCTATGAGTTCATCGTGTATAGAAGAAGTAGTCAGTGTACCAAATGATGATTGGTACCGAATTGCAGCTGAATTATTAGGCCGTGCGGGCATCGAAATTAATGGTCCTGCGCCCTCCGATCTACGGATTAAAAACCCGCTCTTTTTTAAGCGCGTTTTGCAGGAGGGGTCGCTGGGGCTCGGCGAAAGCTATATGGACGGCTGGTGGGATTGTGAACGGCTGGATATTTTTTTCCATAAAGTTTTACGCGCCGGACTGGAAAATCAGCTTCCCCATCATTTCAAAGATACCTTGCGTATCGCCAGCGCACGCTTATTCAATCTGCAAAGTAAAAAACGGTCCTGGATTGTCGGCAAAGAGCATTATGATTTAGGCAACGATCTGTTCAGCCGCATGCTCGACCCTTATATGCAGTATTCCTGCGCGTACTGGAAAGACGCGGAAACTCTCGATGACGCGCAGCAGGCTAAACTGGATCTGATCTGCCGTAAACTTGAGCTTGAGCCCGGTATGCGGGTGCTGGATATCGGCTGCGGCTGGGGCGGGCTGGCTTACTACATGGCCAAAAACTACCAGGTCAGCGTGGTGGGCGTTACCATCTCTGCAGAGCAGCAGAAAATGGCGCAGGAGCGCTGCGCGGACCTCGACGTCACCATCCTCCTCCAGGACTATCGCGACCTGCACGAAAGCTTTGATCGTATTGTTTCAGTCGGCATGTTCGAACACGTCGGGCCTAAAAATTACGCCACCTATTTTGATGTGGTCGATCGTAATCTGAAGCCCGACGGTCGTTTCCTGCTCCACACCATCGGCTCGAAAAAAACCGACCATAGCGTTGATCCCTGGATCAACAAATATATCTTCCCTAACGGCTGTCTGCCGTCGGTACGCCATATTGCCGAAGCCAGCGAATCGCATTTTGTTATGGAAGACTGGCATAATTTCGGCGCCGACTACGACACGACGCTTATGGCCTGGTATGAACGCTTCCTTAATAGCTGGCCGGATATTGCCGACAACTATTCAGAACGCTTTAAACGCATGTTCAGCTATTACCTGAATGCCTGTGCCGGCGCTTTCCGCGCGCGCGATATCCAACTGTGGCAGGTGGTTTTTTCTCGCGGGGCCGAACACGGCCTGCGCGTGGCCCGCTAAAAATATCCCCCGCTTCGGCGGGGGGATTTTATTATTCGTCCGTCGTTTTCAGCGCCGCTTCTGCTTCTTTCGCCGCCAGCACGCGCTCAACGGTATCGATGACCGCCTGCGTCTGCGGATCGATTTCAATATTCACCCGATCGCCCAGCTTTTTCACCCCAAGCGTGGTGCGCTGCAGCGTTTCCGGAATTAAATGCACGCAGAACCGAGTTGGCGTCACTTCACCGACGGTGAGGCTAATCCCATCTACGCCGATATATCCTTTATAGAGGATATATTTCATCAACGTCGGGTCCTGAACCTTAAACCAAATCTGGCGATTATTTTCCGAGGTCAGAATTTTCACCACCTCCGCGGTGGTCATAATATGACCTGACATCAGGTGGCCGCCAATTTCATCGCTGAATTTGGCCGCGCGCTCAACGTTGACGCTGTCGCCCTCGCGGATCGCGCCCAGATTGGTTATCCGCAAGGTCTCCTTCATCAGATCAAAACTCACTCGCGGGCCATTGATATCCGTGACCGTCAAGCAGCAGCCGTTGTGCGCTACCGAAGCGCCCGTTTCGAGCCCCGCGAGCATATGCTCAGGCAGCTCCACAACGTGGGTGCGAAAGTTGGGTTTTTCATCAATAGCCACCACTTTGGCGGTCCCCTGCACAATACCGGTAAACATATTTTGCTCCTGTATAAATTCGTGACGGTATCAGTACCGTTTTAGGCTATGACGAACAATAACAGCTGGCAAAACAGGTTGCCAGCGCACAACGTGCAGAGGAATTTTTTCACTGGCTAAATGGCTAATCCTCGCTACAATAGTCTGGCAAATCCCTCTGCTTTTTCTTCTTGCTGCCCTCGATGGCGGCTTTTTTAGTCCCCCAATAACAACAATATATAGGTGTTCACGTGCAGAAGTATTTTATTGAAGCGCGTCAGTTATTAGCACTGGCTATACCCGTTATTCTTGCCCAGGTCGCCCAAACCGCCATGGGCTTTGTCGATACCGTGATGGCGGGCGGCTATAGCGCCACCGACATGGCGGCCGTTGCCATCGGCACCTCCATCTGGCTACCGGCGATCCTCTTTGGCCACGGCCTGCTGCTGGCCCTGACGCCCGTTATTGCCCAGCTGAATGGTTCTGGTCGCCGCGAGCGTATCGCCCATCAGGTGCGCCAGGGATTCTGGCTGGCCGGCTTCGTCTCCATCCTGGTAATGGTCGTGCTGTGGAACGCCGGTTACATTATCAGCTCAATGCATAACATCGACCCGGCGATGGCTGACAAAGCGGTCGGCTACCTGCGCGCGCTGCTGTGGGGGGCGCCCGGCTATCTGTTCTTTCAGGTTGCCCGTAACCAGTGTGAAGGGCTGGCGAAAACCAAGCCGGGAATGGTCATGGGATTTATCGGCCTGCTGGTCAACATTCCGGTGAACTACATTTTTATCTACGGTCACTTCGGTATGCCGGAACTCGGCGGGATTGGCTGCGGCGTGGCGACGGCATCGGTTTACTGGGTGATGTTTTTCAGCATGCTGTTCTGGGTGCGCCGCGCGCGTTCAATGCGCGATATTCATCTCCAGGAGCGCTTCAGCAAACCGGATTTCGCCGTCATCCAGCGTCTGGTACAGCTGGGCCTGCCGATTGCGCTGGCGCTGTTTTTCGAAGTCACGCTGTTTGCCGTCGTCGCGCTGCTGGTCTCGCCGTTGGGGATCGTTGACGTGGCCGGGCATCAGATTGCCCTTAACTTCAGCTCGCTGATGTTCGTGTTGCCGCTCTCGCTGGCGGCCGCGGTGACCATTCGCGTCGGCTTCCGTCTCGGGCAGGGGTCAACGCTGGAGGCGCAGACCTCGGCCAGAACCGGCGTCGGCGTTGGGGTATGCATGGCCGTTTTCACAGCGGTGTTCACCATTCTGATGCGTAAGCAAATCGCCCTGCTGTATAACGACAATCCCGAGGTCGTGGCCCTGGCGTCCCAGCTAATGCTGCTCGCGGCCATCTACCAGATTTCCGACTCCGTTCAGGTGATCGGCAGCGGGATCCTGCGCGGCTATAAAGACACGCGTTCCATCTTCTTTATTACCTTTACCGCCTACTGGGTATTGGGTCTGCCGAGCGGCTACCTGCTGGCCCTGACCGATCTGGTCGTGCCGCGCATGGGCCCCGCCGGTTTCTGGTGCGGGTTTATTATTGGTCTCACCTCCGCCGCCGTGATGATGATGCTGCGTATGCGTTTCCTGCAGCGTCAGCCTTCCAGCATCATTTTACAGCGCGCGGCGCGCTAGCCCGCGGCGAAACCAACGGCGCTGATTCAGCGCCGTTATCGCTTGTTGATGAAGAAATATTCTTTTGCATCAGTAAAATATCAGCAATATGGATAAAACTTCTGCGATCGCGAGAAAACTGGAAGAAAAGTGACGTTTGCCTCTTGCCACAACCCCTCCCTCCCGCTAATATGCGTCCCCGTTGCCGCTGCAACATTGCGTTCATAGCTCAGTTGGTTAGAGCACCACCTTGACATGGTGGGGGTCGTTGGTTCGAGTCCAATTGAACGCACCATAATGCGTTTATAGCTCAGTTGGTTAGAGCACCACCTTGACATGGTGGGGGTCGTTGGTTCGAGTCCAATTAAACGCACCATAATGCGTCCGTAGCTCAGTTGGTTAGAGCACCACCTTGACATGGTGGGGGTCGGTGGTTCGAGTCCACTCGGACGCACCATTTCACAGCCTCGTGATCTGGTGCCTGTTTTATCTCCCGCATTGAAATATCCGAAAATCACCCTTTCTCTGTAAATTCATTATTTTCTGATTTTCTCAACTCGTCTGCTAATAACGTTCAGTATCCGCTAAGTTATTCTTCGCAGTTATGTAAAGTGACGTAAAGCCCTGCGCCGGGCCTGCCCTGCATTTATTAACGCAGCGGCCACGGATATATTCCCTCGCGGATAAAAATCTTTCGTTAGATCATAACCCGTTATGCTGATATTCATTAAAAACAAGCGAAACGGTAACCGCTGCATAATTCAGAATATTTCAAAAAAATATCACCAGTAACCGGTTTGACTGTTCGGAAATAACAGCTAAATTTAATTCCTGAACGACAACGGATACGTATCTAAATCGTATCTTCCTGACATAAACTCAACAGAGGTATGAAAATATGGCAGAACATCGTGGTGGTTCCGGTAATTTCGCTGAAGACCGTGATAAAGCATCTGAAGCTGGACGTAAAGGCGGTCAGCACAGCGGTGGGAACTTTAAAAACGATCCGCAACGTGCATCTGAAGCCGGTAAAAAAGGCGGACAAAATAGTCATGGTGGCGGACGTAAATCTGATAATTCCTGATTATTAATCGCCTCGTTCTCTTGTAAATAAAAGAGTATCCTGCGGGTCTGCGGACTCGCAGTTATTCTCCTGTGTAAAAGGTATTTCCATATGAATATGAAGAGCATAGAAGACGTATTTATTCATCTTTTATCGGATACTTACAGCGCTGAAAAACAATTAACCCGCGGACTGGCTAAATTGGCCAGAGCAGCGTCAAGCGAACAGCTCAGCGCCGCGTTCAAGGCCCACCTTGAAGAGACCCAGGGGCAGATTGAGCGTATCGATCAAATTGTCGAGCAAGAACCTGCCATCAAAATTAAACGTATGAAATGCGTGGCGATGGAGGGACTTATTGAAGAAGCTAACGAAGTGATTGAGAGCACAGAGAAAAATGAAGTGCGGGATGCTGCGTTAATTGCCGCTGCGCAAAAGGTTGAACATTATGAAATTGCCAGCTACGGCACTCTCGCCACCTTAGCACAACAGCTGGGTTATAAAAAAGCGGTTAAGCTTTTAGCGGAAACGTTAGAAGAAGAAAAATCAACCGATCTTAAATTAACTGACCTGGCGGTCGGCAATATTAATAAAGACGCACAAAATAAATAGCCAGATAATAATCCGATATTAAGGAGTTGATTATGAATCACCTTGAACATTATCACGACTGGCTACGCGATGCGCATGCAATGGAAAAGCAAGCAGAATCCATGCTGGAATCCATGGCGGGCCGCATCGATAACTACCCGGACCTGCGCAGCAGAATTGAACAGCACGTAACTGAAACCAAACGCCAAATTACCGTGCTGGAGGAGATTCTCGACCGTAATAATATATCGCGTTCGGTACTGAAGGATTCAATGAGCAAAATGGCCGCCTTCGGACAATCCATTGGCGGCATGTTCCCTTCCGATGAAATTGTTAAAGGGTCAATTAGCGGTTATGTCTTTGAGCAGTTTGAAATCGCTTGTTATACCTCCCTGCTTGCCGCTGCGAATAAAGCTGGCGACGTCGCATCGATCCCGGCCATCGAATCAATTCTGGCAGAGGAGCGGGCAATGGCCGACTGGCTGCTGAAGCATATTCCGCAAACGACGGAGGAGTTCCTTCTGCGATCTGAAGCCGAAGGCGTCGAAGCTAAAAAATAAGCAATAAGGATAAGAGCCGATGTTCCGACACGTTAAGCAACTTCAGTATACCGTAAGGGTCGCGGAGCCAAATCCGGGACTGGCGAACCTCCTTCTGGAACAATTCGGCGGCCCTCAGGGTGAGCTGGCCGCCGCATGCCGCTATTTTACTCAGGGTCTGAGCGATGATGATCCGGGTCGTAAAGATATGCTGATGGACATTGCTACCGAGGAGTTGAGCCACCTTGAAATTATCGGCTCGCTGGTTGGCATGCTCAATAAAGGGGCGAAGGGTGCCCTTGCGGAGGGAACCGAAAACGAAGCCGACCTGTACCGTTCGCTCACCGCCAACGGTAACGACAGCCATATTACCTCTTTGTTATATGGTGGAGGTACGCCGCTGACCAACTCCGCCGGAGTACCCTGGACCGCCGCCTACATTGACACCATTGGTGAGCCCACCGCGGATTTACGCTCCAACGTGGCGGCGGAGGCGCGAGCCAAAATCATCTATGAGCGCCTGATCAACGTCACTGATGACCCCGGAGTAAAGGATGCGCTGGCCTTTTTGATGACCCGGGAAGCCGCCCACCAGCTCTCTTTTGAAAAAGCGCTTCAGTCCATCAGAAACAACTATCCGCCCGGTAAATTACCGCCACTCCCCGAATACGCCAGCACCTACTACAATATGTCGGAGGGCGATGACATACGCGGTAGCTGGAATAGCGATCGGCACTTCGACTATGTCGCGGATCCGCAGCCTGCAGTAGACGGCGGAGACGGGAGCGTCAGCGTCAGGTTAACAGCCGAGCAGAAGGCTCTGGTTAAAGCCATGGCGGAACGGACCGAATCCGACCCCGAGGGCGATCCTCTTACCGGCGCTGAGCTCGGCGAAGGTAAGAAAAAGCCTTAATCATCAGCACCTGTTGTTAATCACTCCCCCCTGCTCGGTTCGGGGGGTTGTTATGTGATGGGGTCCGGATCATGTTTGAACTCGACGCGTTTAATCTGGCACGGCTGCAGTTCGCATTTACCGTCTCTTTTCATATTCTTTTCCCGGCAATTACCATTGGGCTTGCCAGCTATCTGGTGGTGCTGGAGGGGATGTGGCTGCGGACAAAAGACGACGTCTGGCGCTCACTGTATAATTTCTGGCTGAAAATTTTTGCCGTTAATTTCGGCATGGGCGTGGTTTCAGGCCTGGTGATGGCCTATCAGTTCGGCACCAACTGGAGCGGTTTCTCTCAGTTTGCCGGGAGTATTACCGGTCCCCTGCTGCTTTACGAAGTCCTCACCGCGTTTTTCCTCGAAGCGGGCTTCCTGGGCGTCATGCTTTTTGGCTGGAACAAAGTCCCCCCAGGACTGCATTTTTTCACCACCTGCATGGTGGCGCTGGGCACGCTGATGTCAACTTTCTGGATCCTCGCGTCCAATAGCTGGATGCAGACGCCGCAGGGTTTTACCATTGAAAACGGTCACATTATTCCCCAGGACTGGCTGGCGATTATCTTCAACCCCTCTTTCCCGTATCGCCTGTCGCACATGGCGATCGCCGCTTTTCTCAGCAGCGCGATGTTTGTCGGCGCCTCCGCCGCCTGGCATCTTCTTCGCGGCAATGATACGCCGGCGATACGCAAAATGTTCTCAATGGCGATGTGGATGGCTCTGCTGGTCGCGCCGATCCAGGCGTTGGTTGGCGATATGCACGGCCTTAATACGCTTCAGCATCAGCCGGCAAAAATCGCCGCCATTGAAGGCCACTGGGAAAATAAACCCGGCGAAGCCACCCCGCTGCTGCTGTTTGGCGTGCCGGACATGGCGGAAGAGCGCACCAAATACGGTCTGGAAATCCCGGCGCTTGGCAGCCTGATCCTCACCCATAGCCTGAATAAACAGGTCCCTGCCCTGAAAGATTTCCCGAAAGAGGATCGGCCAAACTCCCTTATCGTCTTCTGGTCGTTTCGCATCATGGTGGGTATGGGCATGTTGATGATAGCCCTTGGCGTATGGAGCCTCTGGCTGCGCTATCGGCAGCGTCTTTATCACTCCCGCCCCTTTCAGTGGTCCGCGCTGGCGATGGGTCCAGCGGGGCTGCTGGCGCTGTTGGCCGGCTGGATCACGACCGAAGCGGGCCGCCAGCCCTGGGTTATCTATGGTTTTTTACGCACCCGGGACGCGGTCTCCCTGCATAGCACAGCGCAAATGATCGTCAGCCTGCTGGTCTTTATCGCGGTGTACTGTTCGGTCTTCGGCGTCGGTTATTACTATATTATCCGGCTGATTAAAAAAGGGCCGCAGCCCGTCAGCGAATTAACGTCGTCAACCTCCGGCACGCCGGCGCGCCCCCTTTCCGCCGCAGAAGCCGTGCCTGAAGAGGAGAAAAGCTAATGGGCATCGATATTCCCGTGATCTGGTTTGTCATCATTGTGTTTGCCACCCTGATGTATATCGTGATGGACGGCTTCGATCTGGGCATCGGTATGGTCTTCAGCTTTGTCCCCAACGCCAATGAGCGTGACGTGATGATGAACAGCGTCGCCCCGGTGTGGGACGGCAATGAGACTTGGCTGGTGCTGGGCGGCGCGGGGCTGTTCGGCGCCTTTCCGCTGGCCTACGCCGTGATCGCCGACGCGCTGACGATTCCCCTTACTGCCATGCTAATTGGTCTGATCTTTCGCGGCGTGGCCTTTGAGTTTCGTTTTAAGGCCACCCCCTCCCACCAAAAGTTCTGGGATTACTCGTTTGTCGGCGGATCGTTGTTGGCCACCTTTAGCCAGGGGATCGTCGTGGGCGCGGTCATCAGCGGCTTTGACGTTGCCGACCGCAGGTTCATCGGCTCCGCGCTGGACTGGTTGACGCCCTTCAGCCTGTTCTGCGGCTTAGGGCTGGTGGTGGCTTATACGCTGCTTGGCACGACCTGGCTGATTATGAAAAGCGAAGGCGCGCTGCAGCAGCGTATGCGCGAGCTGACCCGCCGTACGCTGCTGGCGCTGCTGGCGGTCATCGCCGTGGTCAGCGTCTGGACGCCGCTGGGCTGGCATTCCGTTGCTGAACGCTGGTTTACCCTGCCCAATTTTTACTGGTTTGTGCCGGTCCCCATTCTGGTTCTCGTCTTTAGCCTGTGGATCTGGCGCCTGAGCGCTAACCCCAACAGCCATGCCCGTCCTTTCCTCCTGACGCTTGGGCTCATTTTTCTCGGCTTCAGCGGTCTGGGCATCAGTTTGTGGCCCAATATCATTCCACCGCATATCACGCTGTGGGAGGCTTCCGCGCCGCCAGCCAGCCAGCTCTTTATGCTGGTAGGCACCCTGCTCATCATTCCGGTGATTTTGGTTTACACCGCATGGAGCTACTACGTATTCCGCGGCAAAGTTTCCGGAAATGAAGGCTATCACTGAGGTACGCTATGGCTGATTGGCATACACGGGCCATTATCTACCAGATTGATTCCGCCCTCTTTTATGATTTCAACGGCGATGGCTGCGGCGACATCGCCGGGATTACGGCCAAGCTGCGCTATATTCGCCGAATGGGCGCGACGGTAATCTGGATAACCCCCTTCTACCTGACGCCATTTCTGGACGAAGGTTACGATGTCAGCGACCACCTGCAGGTCGATCCGCGCTTTGGTCAACTGGCGGATATCATCGCCTTTATCGAGCAGGCCCGCGAATTAGGGATGCAGGTCATTATTGAACTGCTGATTCAGCACACCTCCGACGCTCATCCGTGGTTTCAACGGGCGCGCCGCAGCCGCAGCTCGCCGTTTCGCGACTATTATCTATGGGCGGATAGCGATGATGACGATACGCCGCCGATGTTTCCCGGCGTCGAGGAGAGCATCTGGATGTGGGATGAAGAAGCCGGGCAATATTTTCGCCATATGTTTTATCGTCACGAACCCGATCTCAACCTGGCCTCGCCTGCCGTTATTAAAGAGGTCGAAAATATCATTATCTTTTGGCTGAAGCTGGGGGTTTCCGGCTTTCGTCTGGATGCCGCTGCGCATCTCACAAAGCAGGCCGGACGCGGCGAGGAGAAACGGGGGCTGTGGATCCTGGAACATCTGCGCCGGCTTGTCGAGCGGCATAACCCGCAGGCCATTCTGCTGGGCGAAGTTGACGTTGACGTCGAGCAGTACCGCGACTATTTCGGTGATAATAACCGGCTTAACATGGTGCTTAACTTCTGGTTGAACAAATACTTTTACGTCAGTCTCGCCAGCCAGAACGCGCGCCCGCTGATTAACGCAATAAAGAAAACCATCGTCCCTCCCGACGCCTGCTGCTTCGCTAACTGGTTGCGTAATCATGATGAGCTGGATCTGGAGGGTATCGGCAACAAGAACAAGCAGACCGTGCTGGAGGCCTTCGCGCCGGATGAAAAGATGAACGTTTATCAGCGCGGCATTCGCCGTCGGCTCGCGCCAATGCTAAACGGCAATCGGCAGCGGCTGGCGTTCTGTCACGCCGTGCTGTTTTCGCTGCCCGGCGTACCGATTATGCGTTATGGCGATGAAATCGGCATGGGTGACGATCTGGCGCTCGAAGAGCGGTACGCGGTACGTACGCCGATGCAGTGGGCCGGTTCAGCCGGCGGCGGCTTCTCCGCAGCCGACCCCGATACCTTTGTTGCCCCCATGATTGACCGGGGGCCGTTTCGCTATCAGAAAGTCAACGTGGCTGATTCACTGCTGCACCGCCATTCCCTCCTGCATCGCATAATGGATATCGCCAATACGCGTTCCGAGTTCCCGGAAATCGCCGTTGCCCCTTTTCGTATCATTAGCACCGATCGGCAGGCGATTCTGGCGATTTGCTACGATAACCATGAGCGTAGCGTCATCACCTTTCTTAATTTCAGTGAAAAAGCGCTGCGCTTTACCGCGAAAGGGATCGACGAGGCGGTCTGGACGCCCTGCCTGGCCGACAAAACCTACGCTGACGCGCTTATCCCCGGTAAGCGCGTTGAGCTGGAGATTAGCGCGTATGGTTACCGCTGGTTCTGGACCAATAGCAGCGCGCTGCGTTAGCGGTTTTTGCGCGAGGTCAACCATCTTGCCAGGAGCAATCCGGCCACCGCCGCGCCGCCCTGCAGCGTTTTTCCCGGCACACCGGAGGTAATGGCGGTGGCGCGATATTTTGCCTCGGAGGAGAAACGCCCGTGGGTTTTATGTAATCCCCTGACCGGTTGTTCGAGGTAGTCCTGACGGTCATCAGCGTTCAAATGGCGTGTCATTTGCCCTTCCCATGCTTTTTTGACCATCAGCCGGTCAAGCAAGCCGGGGAAAAAAAATTGCCCCACAATGGACTGGATCGTGCTGCTCCCCACCCAAAGTTCACGTACGGGCCTGCGCGCGACGTTGAAAATAGCCTGCGCGGCCACTTCCGGCTGAAATACCGGCGGCACCGGGCGCATCGCCCAGGCGAACTTATTGCGCGCCCACTCAAACTGCGGCGTATTCAGCCCCGGCATCTGCACCATGGCAATGCTCACGCCGCTATTTTCATGCATTAGTTCAGTGCGAACCGCATCGGTAAAGCCGCGAATCGCAGCCTTCGCCCCGCAGTAGGCGGATTGTAGCGGAATTGAGCGATAGGCCAGCGCGGAGCCGACCTGGATAATCACCCCGCGATCGCGGGGCGTCATGAGCTCCAGCGCGGCGCGAGTCCCGTTGACGTAGCCCAGATAGGTGACCTCCGTGACCCGCAAAAATTCGTCGTGCGTCATCGCCCGGAAAGGCGCCAGCACCGCGCACATCGCGTTATTGACCCACACGTCGATCGCCCCGAGCCGATTTTCAATTTCGCCGGCGGCCGCCAGCAGCGCATCGGCATGAGCCACATCGGCCTCGACGGTATGAACCCGGACGCCATAGCGAAGGAGCTCCCGTTTCGTCGCTTCCAGGCCGTGATCATCGCGGGCAATAATGCCGACGTCATAGCCTGCCTGCGCAAAGCGCAAGGCCGTTGCTTTGCCGACTCCCGCAGTACCGCCAGTGATCGCCATGACTGCCATACAAACCTCCGCAATAAGGGTGTGTTATGCGCTCTGCCAGCCGGGCAGCTTTTCCATCAGCATCGCCAGCGAATAGCGCACGGCTTTTTCCACCACGTCCTGGCACTCGCCGGAAAACAGCGTCTTATGCGCGTCGATTTCGCCGCGAAAGTTCCATGCGAACCACACGGTGCCCGCAGGCGTCCCGTCATCGCCGCCGTCAGGTCCCGCGTATCCGCTAATAGCAATGCTGATATCCGCCCCGGAACGCGCCAGCGCTCCCGTCGACATCTCTTCAACGGTCTGACGGCTGACGGCGCTATATTTTTCCAGCGTCGATGCGTTGACGCCGAGAAGTTTTTGCTTCGCCCGATCGCTAAAGGTGATTAAGCCAATATCGTAAAATGCGGCCGTATCCGCTTCCGCGCACAGCGCTGCCGCCAGGCTACCGCCGGTGCAAGACTCCGCGGTGGTTAAGCGTAAACGACGGTCAATCAGCGCGCTGGCGACCTGTTTGGTCAGCTCGCCGGTGGTTTTCGCCTGGTTATAAGGGTTATTTGACATAAAAAGACCTTTTTAACTCTCAGCAGGAATAATAGAAATGTGACCATTCCGTTCCAGTATGGCATATTTGATTTTACTTAATTCCGTAATCCCCTGATTCTGCCGGGCGGCGACCAAAATATCATCGCAGGAGACGTCCACTTTTTTCAGCTTATCGATTAACGGAACGCCATTTTCGACCAATATAACCGGGCAACCATCGAGCGCTGATTCCGCGCCCGCCGTATATTTTTTCATTAATCCGAAAAGCATATCCACCACGACCAGCGTCATTATCGTCAGCATCGCACCGGTCACCGAAAAATCGTTTCCCAGCAGCGCCTGCTGGGTGGCCTCGCTGATAATAAGCAACAGAATCAGGTCAAAGCTGGTCATTTGTAATAGCGCCCGGCGGCCGGCGATTTTAAATACCACCAGCAAAATTAAATAAATCGCTAACGCTCGCAAGACCATCTCCATCGCGTCCTCCTAAGGGTAAATAAATTGCCAGAAGCGGATTTCGGGTTCGCCGTTTAGCTGTAAAGAGTGGTTCGATTTTCCCGGACTGGTCGGCGTAACGTAAAGCCATATAGAAAAATTATTCATGCTTTTCAAATCATTATACACCAAAAACAGCCGATCGTTCTGGCTGTACATCCGATCCGGCCGGGGCCAGATGCTGCCTGGTTCAAAGGAAGAGGTAAAATCACCGCCGAGGCTAAAAATATATTTATCGGCGACGCGGGGCCGGGCGGTAATTTTTAGCCTGAACTCGGTTTGTAAACGGCCAAAGCGCTCATAGGTCACCGTTAAATTACCCGGCGCGTTTGTTTTTTCAGCCGTACTGAAATAGCCACCTGAAAAAATCCCCAACAGTGCCGCCAGAATTATCCCTAATAATATCCCGAGGCCATATTTGCGGGCAGCACATTCAAAATTAAGAAAAAATTCACTCTCTTTTATCCCGGGCAACCTCTCTTTTTCACTCGCCATTCTTCACCTCGCCGTTGCGCTTATTATCGGGGCGCCAGTTTAAGGAATAGCAAGCCCGCTTAATATGTCAAGTTCGTCACGGTAAACCCGGATTAATAGCAAATGGTACAGCCCGCTTGTTATTCATGGTTCGTCACTTGGCCGCCATGGTTGCAACCGGAGGGGGTATATATCAGGTGAATACAAAACCCGGTGGTGCCATCCGGTTTCACTGGGACGAGCAACCCTCTGAATCCTGGCGGGAAAAATCCCCATTCGCTATGTGTTATCAACATTATCCAGCCCATTAAGTCGATAAGATTGCTGCAGAGCATGACGGATTTCTTTGAGCGCCCGAAAATCCGCTTTTTTGCCACCTGGATGCGCTGGGACCACGCGCTGGATAACTACTGCGCAACGGACACCTTCGGCAGCGCCGGATACCATAGCGCGGGTACGCTATTCTTCGGCGCCCAGCTCGAAACCTGGTTCTGAAAACCGCGCCTCGTCGGCTAATGACAAGGAAGAGGCGCGCCAGCGATTGGCCCTCTTCCTTATTTTGAACCACAATTATCCTGCCAGATTTCCGTTACCCGGAAATGATCTATCGTGGAGCTTTTCAACTGGCGGAAGGCCACCGACAACAAATGTGATAACAACAACGGCGGGTCAGTGATATGAAGAAAATTGCCATTATCGGCGCCGGTCCAACCGGGATTTATACCCTGTTTTCACTCCTTAAACGCGGTGAACCGCTGGACGTGTCCATTTACGAACAGGCTGAGGAAGCGGGCGTGGGCATGCCCTATAGCGATGAAGAAAACTCGCGCATGATGCTGGCCAATATCGCCAGTATTGAAATCCCGCCTCTGCAGAGCACCTATCTCGACTGGCTGAAGGCCCAGAGCCGGACGCACCTTGCGCGCTATGGCGTCGATTATGAGGCGTTGCACGATCGCCAGTTTTTGCCGCGCATCCTGCTGGGCGAATACTTTCGCGACCAGTTCCTTGGCCTGGTCGTCGAGGCCAGGGAACAGGGCTTTCACATCCAGGTCAATGAGTCCTGCCGGGTCAGCGACCTGCAGGCGACCACAGAAGGGGTCAGACTGTGGGTCGAGGATGGGCCGGTCGCCGAAGCCTTCGACCTCGCGGTGATTGCCACCGGCCACGTCTGGCCCGATGAAGAAGAGTCGACCCGCACCTGGTTTCCCAGCCCGTGGTCTGGCCTTATGGAAGCCAGCATTCCCCCCTGCCGGGTGGGGATTATGGGCACCTCGCTCAGCGGGATTGACGCCGCGATGGCCGTCGCCGTCCAGCACGGCTGGTTTATCGGGTCCGACGATGACGCCCTCGCCTTCAGGCTGGACGAGGCAAGCGAGGCGCTAAGCATCGTGCTGATGTCGCGCTCCGGCATTCTGCCGGAAGCGGATTTTTACTGCCCCATTCCCTGGGAGCCGCTGAACATCGTCAGCGAAAGCGCGATGGAACACGCCATCGCCGCGGGCAGCGACGGTCTGCTCGATCGCGTCTTTGAGCTGGTAGCACAGGAAATCGCGCTTGCCGACCCCCTATGGAGCGAAAATATCGCCCTTCACAGCCTGAATGCCGACAGCTTTAGCGAGGCGTGGTTCGCAAAGCGCCAGCAGCACAACCCGTTCAACTGGGCGCAGGCAAACCTTGAGGAAGTCGAACGCAACAAACGCGCGCGATACACGGTTCCCTGGCGCTACGCGATCCTGCGGCTGCATGAAGCCGTTCAGGTGATGGTCCCTCATCTTAATGACCATGACCGGGAGCGTTTCAAAAATGGCCTTGCGCGGGTCTTTATCGACTGCTATGCCGCCATTCCTTCGGAGTCTATTCGCCGGCTGCTGGCGCTGCGCGAAGCGGGCGTCATCAGTATTCTCGCCTTAGGGCATGGCTATGAGATGGCGGTTGAGGAGGAAAAAACGGTGATTACCAGCGAACAAAATCGCTATACGTTTGATGTGTTTATTGATGCCAGAGGGCAAAAAGCGCTGAAAAATAAAGACCTGCCCTTTCCGCACTTAAGGGAGCAGCTGCTGGCGACCGGCGAAGATATCCCGGAAGTCGGAGACGATTATACGTTACTGGCGCCCTCCGAGGTGCGTGGACGCATCGCCTTTGCCGCCATCCCCTGGCTGATGCACGACCAGCCTTTTGTGCAGGGGATCACCGCCTGCGCGGAAATCGGCGCGGCGATAGCGAAGGCCATATCCGCGCCGGCGAGCCGCTCCCGCCGCCGCTTGTCGCCAATCGATCTTTAACCCGGGCCGCCCTCGCGGGCGGCCGTTCTAGCGCTTTCCGGGCTGCGGGTGCCAGGGATCTTTTTTATGATCTTCGCTGTCATCTCTTTTTCTTGGCACTTCACCCTGTTCGCGCGGGTCCTCTTTCGACGGATGACGGCCTCGCTTATCCGGGTCGGCTGGATTTTTTACGGACATGCATTTCTCCTGGCTACGCGATTATTTCTGGATCCGGTCCACCCGCACCACCGGCGGCGTCATTTTTTTATCGAGGCTGCCGTTGATGCTGATCATCTGATCGGGTTTCACTTCGCGGCCATCAAAAACCGCGGCGGGAATAATCAGCGCAATGGTGTCGGTTTTATCGCGAAAGCTGTAGCGATCGTCGCCGTGCTGCTCGATAAGATTGCCGCGTAATGAGATGGTTGCCCCGTCGTGCATATCCAGCGCCTGGCGCACGGTCATGATCCGGCCATCTTCAGTCCCGCGATAGCCGTCATCAATTTTATGCGGCGGCGGCGGTGCGGCATCTTTTTTAAATCCGCCTTCATCTGCGGCATACACGCCTGGCGCCATCAGCGAACAGAAAATAACAGCCAGTAATTTTTTCATCAGCACTACCTCCAGCGTATTGTTCTTTTGTCTTAATAAGTCTGGTTGCTGCTGTTCATTTTCACAAGCCGGACATGTTATGAATCATCCGAGAAATATTTTTGACGCCTTCTCAAAGCGCGTAAATATAAGCGAGGCGGAGCAATATATCTGCGCTAAATATACCGTCAGGCTTATCATAGAATAATCCTAAAATGGCCAACGCTGCCGTCGCTTCACATTTTAAAAAGTTTCCCGGCAATCAGTAAATTACCGTTCGGAGATGAATAAAAGCGCAACAATTATAAAAGCGAAGCCGTTCAAATATTCCCCGATATTCCACGGCAGGCTGACCAGGCAACTACGCTTACTCTTTTAACACGAGGAGGTCAGTATGAGCGATTACGCTAATAATACCGCGAAGTATCCCCGTCCCCCGTTTGTTGACCAGCCGCAATCGCCGCCGGGTCTTGCCGAAGAGATGAAGCCGCAGCCGGACCACGGCGAACTGAGCTATGTCGGTTCCGGTCGGCTCGCTGGTAAACGCGCCCTGATTACCGGCGGCGATTCAGGGATTGGCCGTGCGGTCGCGATCGCCTTCGCCCGAGAGGGCGCCGATGTGGCGATCAACTATCTGCCGGAAGAGGAATCCGATGCGCAAACCGTGATTGCCCTCATTGAGGCCGAAGGACGTCAGGCCGTCGCGATTCCGGGAGATGTGCGCGACGAGTCCTTCTGCGAAACCCTGGTCGAACAGGCCGCCAGCGAACTCGGCGGGCTGGATATTCTGGTCAATAACGCCGGACGCCAGCAATATTGCGAATCGCTGGAAGAATTAACCACCGCCGACTTTGACGCCACCTTCAAAACCAACGTTTATGCGGCCTTCTGGATCACTAAAGCCGCCCTGCGTCACCTTAAAGAACACAGCGCGATCATTAATACTTCATCAGTCCAGGCCTTTAAGCCAAGCCCCATCCTGCTGGACTATGCGCAAACCAAAGCGTGCCTGGTGGCGTTCACCAAGTCGCTGGCCAAACAGCTGGGGCCGAAGGGCATTCGGGTCAACGCCGTCGCCCCCGGCCCCTACTGGACAGTGCTGCAGTCAAGCGGCGGCCAGCCGGATGAGAAAGTTCGTCAGTTCGGCGCCGATACGCCGCTGGGCCGCCCCGGCCAACCGGTAGAGATTGCGCCGCTGTACGTAACCCTGGCTTCCGACGCCTGCTCCTTCACCTCCGGCCAGGTGTGGTGCTCCGACGGCGGTGACGGCGTGGTATAAGCCGCAGGCGGCGCGCCCTCAGCGGTGCGCCGTCGTATTCAGGCAGGCCAGATATTTCTGCGCTGAATCTAAAACGATCTGCCGGGCATTTTTCGTGACGTTCTGCCCCTCGAAGGCGCCGTACAGCGCCTCAAAGGGCGTATCGCCCAGACGCTCAACGATCTTCTCAACGCTGGCTGCCGCCAGCGGCAGCAAATTGGGATAGCTCCACATAAACGAAACGGCGTGCGCCCCCGGCGTCACCTGGATAATATCGCCCGCCAGCATGATGCCGTCATCTTTTGCCCAGTGCAGAACGGTCCCACCGGCGAAATGCCCGCCCAGCCGCAGCAGCCGCACCGCAGGGAGGATCTCCAGCGCATCCCCTTCCCACAGCGTGATTGCCGGGCTATCGCGCATAATCCATTCGCGATCGCTGGCATGAAGGTAGATTCGCGCATCGAAGGCTTCCGCCCACGTCTGCATCGTGGTGTAGTAATGAGGATGAGAAATGGCGATCGCTTTTATCCCGCCCAGCGCCGCTATCAGCGTTTTTGTCGCCGCGTCCAGATTGGCAATGCAGTCCCACAGAATATTCCCCTGCGGGGTGAGCAGCAGAAACGCGCGCTGGTCGATGGCAAATTTCGGTACCGTCTTGATGCTCAACAGCTCGCCGCAATGCTGCTGCCACTTATTCACATGGGTGCGAACCAGAGTCTCTAATTCAATCCATGCCTGGCCGCTGGCCGGGACGTACTGACGTTCATCCTCACAGATACGGCACCGGCTCAGGGTGTTGTCGCCGTCGTCGTAAGAAGTGCCGCAGGTCGCGCACAGCTTGATCATGACTTCCCCTTAAAAAAAACAGACTACGCAGGAGTAATGAGTATGGCAGATAAGGCGGGAACGAGGGCTTCCGTGCCCTGCGGGAGGTTTATTCGAAATAGACGTCAGGGTTTTCCGACAGCGACACGAAGGTTTTGCTGTTTTTATCCAGCGCGCGAATATCGCCGCTTTCAATATCGTAGAACCAGCCGTGCAGACGCAGCGTGCTATCACGCAGGCCGACGGCAACCGACGGGTGGGTTTTGATATTGTTCAACTGGGCGATGACGTTTTCCTGCACCATTGCGTTGACTTTATCGGTCTCGTTGGCCCAGGTTTTCTTCTCCACGACCGCTTTCGCCGCGTCGGAGTAGCGCAGCCAGTGGGAGACGGCAGGCATCGGGTCCAGGCACTGGCAGGTGGCGATGGCTTTCATCGCGCCGCAGTTGGAGTGGCCGCAAATGACGATATCGGTCACGCCCAGGGCAACGACGGCGTACTCGATAGTTGCGGAAACCCCGCCCGGCTCAGGGCCGAAAGAGGGCACGATATTCCCGGCGTTACGGATCACAAACAGTTGCCCCGGTTCCTGCTGGGTCACCAGCTCCGGCACCAGGCGGCTATCTGAACAAGAGATAAACAGCGCTTTAGGATTTTGGCTGGAGGCCAGGCTGCGGAAGAGCTCTTTACGTTGCGGGAAGATCTCTTTCTGGAAGTTGAGGAAGCCCTCAATGATATGTTGCATAGCAGTGTCTCTTTTCTCTGTTTTAATGACGATATGACAAAGATCACATTTAGTCAGTTTATCACCGACGCGCGAAATGGGAATCGTTATTCGAACGGGCGATTAAACGTCCCCCCGTAAAGTTGGGTGACAGCGGGGTAAAGATTGTTTATTTTTTGAGAGCGAAATCCATCATGAGCCGGAGCCAAATACGACTTTAGCGCTCAACGTCAACCAGGAGCGTTTATGTTCTTATCCAGCCTGATGGCCCTTGCCGCCGTCCTCATTATGGGCGTGATTAGCCCCGGTCCGAGCTTTATTTACGTTGCCCGCAACGCCGTTGCGCGCTCAAGAACGCACGGTCTGGTCACCGCGCTGGGCACCGGCGCGGGCGCCGCCATCTTTTCGATTATGGCCATGCTGGGGTTACAAAAAGTTCTGACGGCGGTGCCGGAAATGTTTATTGGCCTGAAGGTCGCGGGCGGCCTCTATCTGCTATGGCTGGGGTATAAAATCTACCGCGGCGCGGCGCAGCCGATGGATTTTGCGGCAGGCGGCATGGCGGCGGAACATTCGCTGCTGAAAACCTTCCGCGATGGCCTGTATACCCAGCTCAGCAACCCAAAAACGGCGCTGGTGTTCGCCTCTATTTTTACCGCCCTGCTGCCGGAACGCATCCCGCTGGCCTTTTACTATATCGTGCCGCTGATGAGCTTTGTGATCGACGTCAGCTGGTATTCGCTGGTGGCCCTGGTGCTCTCTTCCGCCAGGCCGCGCGGCGTCTACCTGCGCATGAAGCGTAAGATCGATATCGTCACCGCCACGGTGCTGGGCGCCCTCGGCCTGCGCCTGATTGCCACGTCGCTGTCGAAGTAAGCCTCCGCGCTAAACGGTATAAATACGGATATCGTGTTCGCTGAACGCGTCGCGATATTCGCGACTGATGTTCTCCTCGACCACCAGCACGTCAATGGCGCTGCTTTCGACCACCACAAAGCGCGCCACCGCCGGGATCTTATCGGAGGTGAGGCCGACGATGATTTCGCTGCACTGCTTTATCACCGCTTTTTTAAATTCGCAATCGGCGTAGTCGAAGCCCGTCAGGCCGGACTCGGGCGCCATAGCGCAGCCGCCGATAAAGCCCTGATCGAACAGCATGCCCTGAATCTGCGCCACGGCAGAGGCGCCCACGCAGCCGCCGCTGGCCCGCTGGATCTGACCGCCAAGCATCACCACATCGTACAGCGGTTTCTTGAGCAGGACGGCAGCGATCTCGGGAGAATTGGTGACCACCGTTAGCGCCAGCTCCGCCGGCAGCGCTTCCGCCATCGCCAGGTTGGTGGTGCCGGTATCGATAAAAATGCAGCCGCCGGGTTTCACCAGCTTTGCGCACTTCTGCGCGATTCTGCTTTTTGTCGCCGTATTTTTCTCTTTGCGCTCGCTATAATCACCCGCCTCCGGCAGGGTCATCACCGCGCCGCCGTAAACCTTTTTACAGTACCCTTCCCGGCTAAGCTCATGTAAATCACGGCGAATAGTATGCTCGGAGACGTTAAGGCGGTCGGCAAGCTCGGCGCAAACCACTCTGCCGTTCTCCTGGAGGATCTGGCAAATAAGCGCTTGTCGTTGTTTGGGGAAAGCAGCATAATCGAGCACAAATAACTCCTGATTAAATATTCATCGAGCAACAAAGTGCATGATCGTGCATTACAGCCCTGACTGTCAACTCACCCTATCAAGAGGTTTGCTATGAAAATTGCCCACATCGCCCTATGGACCCGCCAGCTTGAGCAACAGGCCCGTTTTTGGGTGTCGTTCTTCGACGGCGAGATCAATGAGAAGTACTGCAGCCAAACCAACCCCGGTTTTGAGTCCTTTTTTGTCAAGATTGGCGACAACATTGCTATCGAGCTGATGACCAAGCCGGGACTGGTCGCACTGACGGCGGATAATAACCATACCGGCTGGGTGCATCTGGCGATAAGCGTTGGCGGCGCGGAAAATGTCGACAGGCTGGCGAAACGCGCCGACGCCCAGGGAATACTGGTTTCCCCGCCGCGAACCACCGGTGACGGCTACTACGAAGCGGTGATCAAAGACCCCGATGGCAACCTGATTGAAATCGTCGCATAGTGAAGGAAAGTCAGCCAACAGGAGAGGCCCGTGGCCAACTATCGCATAATCGACAAACAACGCTGGCCGCGAAAAGATCATTTTGATTTTTATCGCGGTTTTGCCAACCCCAGCTTTAATCTCTGCGTTCCCGTCGAGGCGCAGCGGCTATACGAATGCGCGAAAGATCGCGGCGTCTCTTTTTTCCAGCTGGCGCTCTACGGGCTGGTGCGCGCGGCAAACGACGTGCCGCAGCTTAAGCAGCGGCTGCTGGACGACGAGATTATCGAATATGACCAATTGGCGGTGATGACGCCGGTAATGACCGCGCAGGAAGGTTTTCGCCAGGTCTGGTGCGATAACGCCGCCGATTTTGCCGCCTTTAGCGCTGCCGCTACGCCGAAGATTGACGCGGCGAAACGGACCGCGCCGGCGCCGCTTATCGTCAACGGCGAGAACTTCTTCTGCGCCAGCTGCCTGCCGTGGCTGCATTTCAGCGCCATGACTCACGCCGAGTACTACGTTGGCGCGGCGGTGCCCGCCCTCACCTGGGGCAAGCTGAAAAACGGCATTATCCCGGTTGCGGGCAGATTCAATCACGCCTTCGTCGACGGCCTGCACGCCAGCCGTTTTTTCGCCCGCGTCGAAGAGGGGTTTGCCGAACCGGATATCCTCTGGCATTCGCGCTAGACAAACCGGTTACGCCAGCACGGCATCACTTCCTCTTTCATCCACATCCTGCCCCGGTCTTCCGGGGCGATATGCGCTCCCCCTGATTTCCACACTGTTGCAAATCCAACACCCTGGTGAATTCAGGTTGCAATTGCAGCAGTGCATAAGCCCAGAAAAAAATCCATCTCATTGATTATTAATCTTTTAAATCTCAAAAACGTTCTGGCATAGCCTTTGCTTTAGCCATCATATAACCCACAGAAATTATTAAGTATTTACTTAGCTATTTTTAGCATATGCCGTTTGTTTAACCATGAGAAGTGACTATGCCCGACGATAAACCAATCATTCACTACACCCGCGAGCTTCCAAAGGCGCACGTTATTCGCAGCGATGACGAAGCTATCGCTATCGCCCATGAGATTGCCGCGGTGCTGCAGCCCGACGCTGCACAACGCGATCGCAGCGGCATCGTACCGGCGGAAATTATCGACACCTATTCCAACAGCGGCCTGTGGGGTATCACCGTCCCGCGACAATGGGGCGGAGCCGAGGTATCCGCCGCCACGCTGGCCCAGGTGATAGCGATTATTTCCGCCGCTGACCCGTCGCTGGGGCAAATTCCCCAGAACCATTACTGTCTTCTCGAGGATATCCGTCTCCAGGGAAGCGAAGAGCAGCAGGCATTTTTCTTCGATCAGGTGCTGCAAGGCTATCGCTTTGCCAATGCCCTTTCTGAAACCGGCGGCAAGACGGTACTCGATATCCGCACTCGCCTGGAGGCCAGCGAACGCGGTCTGCGCATCACCGGTCGTAAGGGCTATTGCACCGGTTCACTCTATGCCCACTGGATCGGCATTCTGGCACTCGATGCTGAGAATAACGCGCAGCTGGCGTTTGTGCCGCGCGAATCGGCAGGGCTGACGGTCCTCGACGACTGGGCCTGCCTCGGCCAGCGCACCACCGCCAGCGGAACGGTCCTGGCGGAGAATCTTGTCGTCGAGCCTTTCCACCTGTTCCCGACGTGGAAATCCTACGCGACGCCAACCCTTGCCGGGCCGTTTGCCCAGCTCACCACCGCCGCTATCGACCTGGGAATTGCCCGCGCGGCGCTTAACGACACGGTGAACTTTGTCAGCCAGTTCGCCCGCCCGTGGATCGATGCCGGCGTGGAGCGGGCCAGCGAAGACCCGCTGACTATCTACCATATTGGCCAGCTTGACAGCCGGCTGGCCGCCGCCGATGCGCTGCTGGAGCGGGCCGGTAAAGTGCTCGATCGCTATAAATACGAACTGAGCGAGGATAACGTTGCTCAGGCGTCTATCGCCGTGGCGCGCGCCAAGGTCTTTACCACCGAAGCGGCGCTGGAAGCCGCCAGCCGCCTGTTTGAGCTTAGCGGCACCCGCTCAACCAGCATCGCCCTCAATCTCGATCGCCACTGGCGCAACGGCCGCGTCCACACCCTGCACGATCCGGTGCGCTGGAAATATCAGCTGCTGGGCAACTGGATGCTGAACGGCATTCCTCCACAACGCCATGACTGGAACTGAGATGAACGGCGCGCTGGCTTTTTTCGCTGCTATCGACTGGGGCGACGTGGCGCAGGCCAGCCTCGATACCTTGACCATGCTGGGCTGGTCGCTGGGCTTTACCGTGCTGATTGGCCTACCGCTGGGAATTGTGCTCTATCTCAGCGGCCAGCCTCGCCTGCTCCATGCTCCGCGCCTCTATCGCCTGCTGTCGCTGGGGGTCAACGTTCTGCGCTCGCTGCCCTTCATCATTTTATTGATTGTGATGATCCCGGTGACGACGCTGATTACCGGCACCTCGCTGGGCGTTGAAGGCACCATTCCGCCGCTGGTTGTCGGCTGCGCGCCCTTCTTTGCCCGGCTGGTTGAGACCGCGCTGCGCGAGGTGGAGCACGGTCTGGTGGAGGCCAGCTGGTCGATGGGCGGCAACACCTGGCAGCTAATCTGGCACACCCTGCTGCCGGAGTCGCGCGCCGGGCTTATTGCCGCCGTGACCGTGACGGCGATTTTACTGGTCGATTATACCTCCATGGCGGGGGTCATCGGCGGCGGCGGGCTGGGTGACCTGGCCATCCGCTTTGGCTATCAGCGCTTCCAGACGGACGTGATGGTAATAACCGTTCTGCTGCTGATTGCTCTGGTGCAGATAGTACAGATGAGCGGCGATCGTCTGGTGAAGGCGATGAGCCGCAAATAACAATAGCTTCAGGAATAAGACAATGAAAAAAACAACACTCGCAGCCGGGCTCCTGGCCCTCTTCGCTTTATCCGCCAGCGCCAACGAGACGCTGACCGTGGGCGCGACGCCGGTCCCCCATGCCGAAATTCTGGAGTTCGTTAAGCCCGAGCTGGCGAAACAGGGGGTCGATTTGAAAATTAAAGTCTTCAACGACTTTATCCAGCCCAACCAGCAGCTGGCGGAGAAAAATCTGGACGCCAACTACTACCAGTACCGCCCTTTCCTCGATAACTACAACCAGACCCGCCACACCCATCTGCTGCCGGTGGTCGGCGTGCATATTGAACCGTTTGGCGCTTATTCGAGCAAATATAAAACTATCAAAGAGGTACCGGATGGCGCCACCGTTGCCATCCCGAACGATCCGGTGAATACCGGGCGCGCGCTGGTGATGCTCAGCAATGCCGGGTTGATTACCCTGAAAAATCCGCGCGATCCGCAGTCGGCGACCAAAGATATCACCGCCAATCCGCACCGTTTTAAAATTCGCGAGCTGGAAGGCGCGATGCTGGCGCGGGCGGTGAATCAGGTCGATCTGGCATTTATCTTCGCCAACTATGCGCTGGAGGCTGGAATTGATACCGATAAGGCGCTGCTGGTGGAAAAAGGTAGCGATCTTTACGTCGAGTATCTGGTGGCGCGTCCCGACAACATCAACGATCCCGGCATTCAGAAGCTGGCGAAAGCCCTGAACTCAGACCGCGTGCGCAGCTTCATTCTCACCCGCTATAAAGGCAAAATCCTGCCCGGTTTTTAATCGCCGGATGTTCATCGGCAGCCTGCGGGCTGCCGCTTAATTTCGTTAACAGAGCCGCCATCGTGACGCAAAAACCCAACCCCACAACGCATATTCAGTTGAGCCAGATAAGTAAAGCCTACCCCAACGGCGTGCAGGCGCTGCGGGATATTAATCTGCAGATAGCTCAGGGAGAAATCTTCGGCATTATTGGCCGCAGCGGCGCCGGAAAATCAACCCTGCTGCGCCTGTTCAACCGTCTGGAAAACGCCGACAGCGGTGAGATTACCATTCACGGCGAACATACGCGGCACTACTCCCGCAGCCAGCTGCGCGACCTGCGCCGGCGGGTCGCGATGATCTTTCAGCACTTTAATTTAATGGCGACCAAAACGGTGGCGCAGAACGTTGAGCTGCCGCTGAAAATGGCCGGCGTACCGCGCGCGGAAAGGCAGAAACGGGTTGATGAGATCCTGGCGCTGGTCGGCCTCAGCGCCCTGCGCGACAGCTGGCCGGCCAAGCTTTCCGGCGGCCAGAAGCAACGTACCGGTATCGCCCGCGCGCTGGTCACGCAGCCGGAGATCCTGCTGTGCGACGAAGCCACATCGGCCCTCGACCCGGAAAATACCCATGCGGTGCTGAAACTGCTTAAAGAGATCAACCAGCGCCTTGGTTTGACCATCGTGCTGATCACCCATGAGATGGACGTTATTCGCACCCTCTGCGACCGGGTCGCGGTGCTTGAGCACGGAGAAATTATCGAACAGGGCGAAGTGTGGCGAGTATTTGGTCATCCCGGACATGCTGTCACGCGAAGCCTGCTCGGCACGCTCCATCATGACCGCGCGGAAGAACGACTCTCGCTGAGCGAAAACCAGCAGTTGGTCACGCTGCATTTTGACGGCAGCAGCGGGCAGGAACCGGATTTACAGCGCATCGCCGCGCTGCTGGGCGCCGATGCCCGCCTGTTATACGGCAGTTGCGAGCAGATTCAGGGACGGGTGATTGGGCAGCTGCGGATACGCCTGGCGAAGCCGCTGGCAAATCCTCATTTACAGCAGCATGCCGGCTGGGTGGCGGACCGCTTAACCCTTTCCGGCGATACGGCAGCAGAGAATGCTGACGCTTAGCACAAAAATGGCAGATTAATGCCAAATTATGGCTAATGCTAAATTGCTATAAGCCATAGCCTTTCGTTGTTAGACAGGCCGCGGTGCGCCTCTTATCTTTCGTCATGATTTGTAAATACTCTACGCAATCAATTGATGAGGGAGCACTTTTGTCCAGACTACTGCACGGGTTACAAACCAAACAAACGCGGTTCGCGCTTGCTCTGAAGATAGCGTTGCTCGGCGGCGCGGTGGCATTTTCTTCTGTCGCCATCGCCGACGACATTTTAAAAGAAGGGATCCCCCCGGCCAGCGATGCCAGCCAGATCCCCGCGGCCGCGAAGCTGCGCAAAGATACCGTCGTGGCCGGCATCTCCGAGCCGCAGGGTATTTTTAACCCCTACTTCTTCGTCAACGGCTGGGATGAGAACGTCACCAACGTCATTTTCTCGCGCCTGATCGACTGGGACAGCCACGGCAAGCTGGTGCCGGGCCTCGCCGAAAGCTGGACGGTCAGTCCGGATAACAAGGTCTACACCATCAAGCTGCGTCCCAATCTGACCTTTAGCGACGGTTCGCCGCTGACCGCCGAGGATGTCGCCTTTACCCTCACCGTGCTGCTGGACCCGAAATACGATGGCGATACCGATATTACGCTCGCCAATATCGCCGGCGGCGCGGACTACAAGGCGGGCAAAGCCGATAGCGTCAGCGGCCTGAAAGTGGTTGACCCCTTAACGCTCCAGGTAACCACCACCCAACCGGGCGCGACGACGCTGGCAAAAATTGGCGGCCCGGTCCTCTCCAAAGCCTATTACGGCAAAGGCTACCAGCGCGGCAATCTCGATTATCTGCGCACCCTGCACGGCAAACCGCTGGGCAACGGTCCTTACGTTTACGACAAATACATCCCCGGCCAGGAGATTCGTTTCCACGCTAACAGCCATTTTTATCGCGGAACCCCGCCGACTCCGCGCTTTATCTATCGCGTGACCAACCCGTCGACCAATTTCCAGCTCTTCCAGACGGGCGAAACCGACTACGACGCCTTTACCTCGCGTCCTGACGATATCGAACAGCTAAAAATGCTCGGCTTTGCCAATATCAACCTCTACGGCTCCAGCGACTACAGCCAGGTGGAATTTAACGTCCGCCGCCCGGCCTTACAGGACGTCAAGGTACGCCAGGCGCTCATTTACGGCCTTGACCGCCAGAAGCTGATCGATGTGGTCTACCAGGGCTACGGTAAAGTGGCGATTGAGCCTATCGCGCCGATCTCCTGGGCTTACAACGCCGACGGGGTTAACCCGTATCACTACGACCCGGCGCAGGCGAAAAAGCTGCTTGACGAAGCCGGCTGGAAACCGGGCGCTGACGGTATCCGCGTTAAAGAGGGCAAACGCCTCGAGTTAACCCTGCTGGTCAGCAAAAAAGTGCTCAACGATGCGCTAATCCCCATCGCCAAAGAGAACTGGCAACAGATTGGCGTGCTGTTAAAACCGCAGGTGGTCGATTTCAACGCCCTGATGGCGCAGCGTAAATCGGGTAATTACGACCTGGCGTCGTTCAGCACCAGCACCCTTAACGACCCGCACGATGGCGTCTGGGATTTTTACAGCGCGGAAGCGAAAGAGTCCGGCTATAACAATCCGCAGGTTGATAAGCTGATAACCGAAGGCAACTCGGTGCTCGATGTGGAAAAACGTAAGCCTATCTACCACCAGCTGTATCAGGTGCTGGCGCAGGACCCGCCGGTGATCCTTCTCGGCTACCGCGAAATTCTCTCGGCGAGCAGCGCCCGGGTTAGCGGCTTCAAACCGGATATCTACAACGGCCTGACCGGCAGCCTGCCGGATGTCAAAATCGTTAAGTAATCCTGAGCCGCCGGGCCTCCCGGCGGCTGACGTGAGAATGTCATGAGAAATTTCATCCTGAGACGGCTGCTGCAAACGCTGCCGATGCTGCTGCTGGCCTCCTTTATCATTTTTATGCTGTTTGCCAAAACGCCGGGCGATTTTATCGATGGCAATATCACCCTCACCGCCGCTCGCGCCGCCGAACTGAAAGCCATTTACGGCCTGGATCAGCCGCTGCTCACCCGCTATCTCCATTGGCTCGGCCAGCTGCTGCGCGGCGATCTGGGGTTCTCGCTGCAGTACCAGATCCCGGTCAGTCAGTTGCTCAACCAGTACATATGGAACTCCTTCCTGCTGGCCAGCGTGGCGCTAGTGTTCTACTGGGGAATTGGCCTGACGGTGGGCGTGATCTCGGCGCTGAAGCCCAATTCTGCGTTCGATCATCTGGTGAGCGTCGCGGTTTTCGCCGCCATGTCGTTCCCGACCTTTTTCCTCTGCCTGCTGCTGATCAAATGGTTCGCCGTCGATCTGCACTGGCTGCCGGTGGGCGGCATGACCAATACCGGCAGCGACGACAGCGGCTGGGAGTATGTGCTGCAGGTCGCCGCCCATCTGGCGCTGCCGGTACTGGCGCTGGTGATGCTTCAGGCGGGCAGCCTGACCCGCTATTTTCGCGCCAGCATGCTCGAGGTGGTGAAAATGGATTTTATCCGCACCGCCCGCGCCAAAGGGCTGCGTGAACGCACGGTTATCCTCAAGCACGCCCTGCGTAACGCCCTGCTGCCGATCATCACCCTGCTCGGCTTCGAGCTTCCGGGACTGTTCTCCGGGGCGATCATCACCGAAAAAGTGTTTAACTGGCCGGGAGCCGGGCATATTCACATCGATTCGCTGGCCGCCCGCGACTACCCGGTATTAATGGGCTTCACCCTGTTTCTGGCGGTGCTCACCATTCTTGGCAACCTGATTGCCGATGTGCTCTACGCGTGGGCCGACCCGCGCATTCGCGTGAGGTCATGATGCTTAGCTCTCTGTTCTCTTCCAACCGACGCCTGCGCAAGGCGGAAATCCCGGCGCTGGCCCAGGTGACCCCGTCCCCCTGGCGTCAGGCCTGGCGGGCGCTGCGCCGCAACCGGCTGGCGATGCTGTGCCTGCTGCTGCTGACGATTATGGCCCTCTGGTGCGTCCTGGGACCACTGTGGTCGCCGTGGCAAGACGACGCCACCGACGCCCTGATGATCAACAAGCCGCCCGGCGCGGCGCACTGGCTGGGCACCGACTTTCTCGGTCGCGATATCTATACCCGCCTGCTGCTGGCCGGGCGCATTTCACTGATTATTGGCCTGCTGACCATGCTGCTGTCGGTGGCCCTTGGCTATCTGCTCGGCGCGCTGTCGGGCTACGCCGGCGGCCTGACCGATAAACTCATCATGCGTTTTGCCGACCTGGTGATGACCATCCCCGGCCTGCCGCTGCTGATTGTCGCGGGCGCGATGCTCTCCGAACTCGATTTCTCGCCGGACTCACGCATCTATATGGTGGTGATTATGCTGAGCCTGCTGGAGTGGCCGAAGCTGGCGCGGCTGGTGCGCGGACAGTGCCTCTCCCTGCGCGAGCGCGACTTTATGCTGGCGACCCAGGTACTGGGGCTGTCGGCGCGACGCCGCCTGTTTGGTCATCTGCTGCCGAATACGGTACCGATTCTGGTGGTGATGGCGACCATGGCGGTGGCTAACGCCATCCTCAGCGAGTCGGCGCTTAGCTACCTCGGGCTTGGCGTGGTGCCGCCGACGCCATCGTGGGGCAATATGATGGACGCCGCCAACAGCCTGATCGACTTTCAGCGCCGTCCCTGGCTGTGGATGCCGCCGGGGATCGCCATTTTTATCACCGTTATTGCCATCAACGTGCTGGGCGACGGCCTGCGCGACGCGATGGATCCCAAAATGAAACAGAGGCTGAAATGAGTCGCCCGTTAATTACGTTTAATCAGCTTTCGGTCTCGTTTGCCGCCGACAAAGGCCGGGTACGCGCGGTGCAGGAGGTGTCGTTCACTATCCGCGCCGGGCAGACCGTCGGCGTGGTTGGCGAATCCGGCTGCGGTAAAAGCGTCACCGCCCTGTCGTTAATGGGCCTGCTGCCGCCGCAGGCGGCGCGCATTGACGGCGGGGAGATCCTTTTCGCGGGACAGGACCTGCTGCGGCTGAATAAGGCCCGCATGGCCGACCTGCGCGGCAATCAGCTGGCGATGATTTTTCAGGAACCGATGAGCGCACTTAATCCGGTACTGACCGTCGGCGAGCAGCTGTGCGAGCCGCTTATTCGCCACCGCGGCGAGTCGCCGAAGCTCGCATGGCAGCACGCTATCCAGCTTCTGGCTGATGTCGGACTGGCGCGCGCGGATAGCCTGATGGCCAGCTATCCACACCAGCTTTCCGGCGGCATGCTGCAGCGGGTGATGATCGCCATGGCGCTGAGCTGCCAGCCGAAGCTGCTGATTGCCGATGAGCCGACGACCGCGCTGGACGTCACCGTGCAGGCGCAGATCCTGCGCCTGCTGCGCGACCAGGCGCGGGCCAACCGGATGGCGATGATGCTGATTACTCACGATCTCGGGGTTATCGCGCAGATGGCCGAACACGTGGTGGTGATGTACGCCGGGCGTATTGTCGAGCAGGGCGCGACTGCCGACATTCTGCGCAACCCCCAGCATCCCTATACCCAGGGGCTAATCGCCTCGCGCCCTGTGCCGGGGGAGCGGCGGCGACGCCTCTACTCAATCCCCGGTCAGGTACCGGACCTCGCCGCCCTGCCCGTCGGGTGCGCCTTCGCCGAACGCTGCGCCAACGCGACCGTACGCTGCCGCCAGGGCGTTCCGCCACTGGTGGGTCAAACCCAACAGGCGGCCTGCTTTTACAGTGAACTCGCGGAGTCCGTGGTATGAGTCATGAATACATAATTGAAGTGGATGGGCTGAAAAAGCACTTCCCGCTGCGCGATGGGCTATTCGGTCAACAGACCGGCGAACTGCGGGCGGTGGATGGCGTGAGCTTTAAGATTCGCCGGGGCACGATTTTTGGCCTGGTGGGCGAATCCGGCAGCGGGAAAACCACCGTTGGCCGTACGCTGCTGGGGCTGTATGAGAAGACCGCCGGTAGCGTCAAGTTTCGCGGTCAGGAGCTTTCGGAACTGTCACCGCGGGCAATGCGCGCGCTGCGCCCGAAAATCCAGCTGGTGTTTCAGGATCCCTACAGTTCGTTAAACCCGCGGATCCGCATCGGTGACGCCATCGGTGAAGCGATGCTGGAGCACAAGCTGTGTCGCCGGGAGGAGCTGTATGACAAAACCATTGACGTCATGCGCATCTGCGGTCTTGCGCCGCAGCACTACCACCGCTTTCCGCACGAGTTTTCCGGCGGCCAGCGCCAGCGCATCGGCATTGCCCGGGCGCTGATCTTAAACCCGGATTTTATTATTGCCGATGAGCCCATTTCGGCCCTCGATGTATCGATTCAGGCGCAGATTATTAATCTGTTTTCCGATCTGCGCGACGACCACGGGGTGACGTTTTTGTTTATCTCCCACGACCTCGGCGTGGTAGAGCATCTGTGCGATGACGTGGCGGTGATGTACCTCGGCCAGCTGGTGGAGACCGCCGGTCGCGATGCGCTATTCAGCCGACCTTTGCATCCGTATACGCAGGCGCTGCTGGCGGCGGTCCCGACCCTCGACCCGGACAGCGAGCCGCTGGCGGTGGTGCAAGGTGAAATACCCGATCCGTCGAGGCCGCCCGCCGGCTGCCGCTTTTCCTCCCGCTGTCCGCAGGCCAGCGACCGCTGCCGGCGCGAGATCCCGCTATTAAGGGAGGTCGCCGACGGCCACCGCGTCGCCTGCCATGCGGTTTAGCGTCGGCCAGGCTTCAGACCATAAAAAAGCCGCCCACAAGGGGCGGCTGCTTCGTAAGCGCAAATCGGGGTTAATTACTCCTCCAGCGCGAAGGCGATAATATCATCGCCCACGTCCGGCGAGTGGCTGGCGCCCCCGGCGGAGATCACCACGTACTCTTTACCGGTTTTCGGTGATTTATAGATCAGCGGCGCCGCCACGGCGCCTACCGGCAGACGGGCGCGCCACAGCTCTTTACCGGTGGCGGAATCCAGCGCGCGCAGGTAGTTATCCTGGGTTCCGGCGAAGAACACCAGGCCGGATGCGGTTGACGTCGGGCCGCCCAGCGTCGGCATCCCCAGCGGGATATGCATATGCGTTTTCAGCCCCAGCGGCCCGGTATCCTCCACCGATCCCATCGGTACCTGCCACATCAATTGACGGGTATTGAGATCGATGGCGCTCATGGTGCCAAACGGCGGGGTATTACAGGGGACGCCCAGCGCCGACTGCAAAATATCGATCCGCACGCCGCCGTATGGCCCGGCGATTTGCGGACGCACGGTCCCCATAAAGCCCGGCACCTCGTCGGTGGAGACTTTATATTTCGCCATGTCCTCTTTACGCACCAGCGACATTCTCAGCGGCATACGCATATCGTTGACGAACAGCGTTCCTGTACGCTCATCGATAGTGATGCCGCCCCAGTTCATGCCGCCCAGCAGGCTCGGCCATTCGATATACGGCTTCTCTGACGGCGGCGTGTACATCCCCAGATACGTCGATTCTTTGAAATCGATACGGCACATCAGCTGATCGAACGGCGTCACGCCCCACATGGATTTCTCGGTGAGCGGCTCGACGCCCAGCTGCGGCATACCGGTGGAGAACGGTTGGGTGGCGGAGAGGTGTTCGCCTTCCGCGCCGTCGTGGGCGACGGGCCGTTCTTCTACCCGGGTCACCGGCTTACCGGTGCGCCGGTCAAGCACGTAGATTTGCCCGGTTTTGGTGGTCTGGATCAGGACCGGAACCTCTTCGCCCCGCTCATTTTTCATATGGAACAGCACCGGCTGCGACGGCAGGTCGTAATCCCAGATATCATGATGCACGGTCTGGAAGACCCACTTCGTCTCGCCGGTGCTGGCGTCCACCGCCACCACGGAAGAACCGTATTTCTCTTTGGCCGCGTTGCGATCGCCGCCCCAGTAGTCCGGCGGACCGTTACCGGTCGGCAGATAAATCAGGTTCAGCTCTTTATCAAAGCCCGGCACCGTCCAGACGTTCGGCGTTTCAAGGGTGTAGACGCGGCCTTTTACCGGGTCGGTAACGTTTTCTGGCTGGCCGACGTCCCACGCCCACACCACGTTTCCGTTTCGTACGTCAAACGCCCGTACCACGCCGGAAGGTTCGCCGTGCACGATATCGCGCACCCAGCCGCCGAGGACCGCAATATGCCCCATAATCACCGGCGTCGAGGTCGGGTGGTAGCGTTTGCTGTTTTCGGTATTGTCCATCCCCTGCTTCAGATCGACGCTACCGTGATCGCCGAAGTCGTCGCACGGTTCACCGGTTTTGGCGTTCAGGGCGATCAACCGGGCGTCGACGGTCGACACCAGGATACGCTGCGGGCACTGCAGCAGCGCCGGGCTGGCCTTCTCTTCCGCGCTCAGCGAATCATCGCTTTGTACATCGTAATAGCCAACGCCGCGGCAGGTGACGTGTTCGGCGGTACCTGCGTGCGGGTCAAAACGCCAGCGCGCTTTACCGGTATCCGCATCCAGCGCGGTGACAACGTTCAGCGGCGTACAGGAGTAGAGCGTGTCGCCAATTTGTAGCGGGGTATTTTCATCGACGCCAATGCCGGCGCCGGTAAGACGGCGGCCGGTGTGGTACGTCCAGGCGACTTTCAGATTTTTGACGTTTTGCGGGGTAATCTCATCGTACGGCGCAAAACGGGTGCCGGAGGCATCGCGACCGAAAAACGCCCAGTTATCGCTTTTCGACGCGAGGGTCGGCGTTGCGTCGCCGCTCGCGTTGACTACGCCGTTATGAATGGCGCCGTGCGGGTAAAACGCCGATACCAGGGTCGCCAGCAGCACGAGGAAAATCGCCGAGGCGCTCCAGTTGGCGTAGCGCCGCCGCGCAGGCCGCATCGGCAGCGTCGCCGCCAGCCACAGGGCCAGCATCAGCATCAGCGCGGGAACCACCAGCCGCGGGATCAGGCCCCAGTAGCTGAACTGCACTTCATACAGCGCCCAGCAAAGGGTCAACAGGAAAGTCAGAATGGCAAAAGGCAGGACATAGCGGCTGCGGATGAGATAACCGACGGCGATGAGCAGATAAGCGAGACCGGCTAACAGGTACCAGGCGCTGCCGCCGAGAGAGAGGAGTTTGCCCCCCCAAAGAGTGAAAAAGAGTCCAATGCCAAAGCTGAGTAATACAAAAAGTAATCGGTAAACGGTGAAGAAAACCCCTCTCCCGCTACCTTGTCGTTCGTCCATAGTTCATTCCATACGACTTCAGTCGAAAAAACCAAAACATCTAATATAAATAGCGCCTTATCGAACAGATAAGAGCACAGACCACATATCATGTTGGTTGGACGCTCCCGGACAGAGCGAAGAACGTAAGGAATTATATTCATTTGTAAAAATAATGTAAAACTATCACGCATGAAATGTTTAAAATTTTTTAATTTATAAAAGTAAGTTGCGCGGATACCAGGCTATAACAACTGCCGCAGGGCCGCGCGGCGCCCGACGTTCAGCCTCCCTGGCGCCGGAGATATCAGCCGTGCCTGCGATGGCGAGCGAGTAAAACCCAGCTAACCCAGCCTCCATCGCAAAACGATCTCTCGCTGAATACCGAAACCCTGAACGATGGCGCTGGTGAAAACCCGCCTCCGGAAACGGGGACTGTTGAATCAGCGCAACAGCAACGGCTCGCGGTGCCGTACGGCGCAACGGTTATTTAAAACGCCGAATGGCGATTCGCTGACTGGATGCATCAATATTCAGAGGCAGCATGTCTTTAAATCGCAACAACGACGGACGCGTCAGTAATGCTGAAACGGACCCTTTCATTTTTGGCATGAATAGCCAGCTGCGTTTTTATCGTCATATTATCTGCGCCCCCAGGAGATCTCTACAATTGGCCTTATCTCTCTTAACTATGCCCATTGCTTTAAGGTTTCTCAGCTTTCCTGTTATGAAATTATTGTCCATCAGCGCAGGTTTACCCCGATATTGCCGGTGGGCAGCCCCCGCCCGCCGGCAAATACGCAGCGAGGGTAATTAGCCGTTACGCTTGACGCAAATATCGCGTAGCGCGGCGGCAAGATCCAGCTGTGCCAGCTCTTTCAAGCCTTCTCGCTTGATAAACTGGCTGCGGTGCTTGCTTTTAACCTCTTCCAGGCTTTTCTTTATCTCGCTCGGCGGTAATTTATACCAGCCGCGACGATGCTTCTCGCCGCCAATTTCCAGCCAAAGCTCAGAATAACTGGTTTTTACTCTCTCACTTTTAACATGATAATGGCTGTCAATCGCATAGATCTCCTTGATATTGAAATGCGACAAAAAGCCGTACAGCAGCGTGATAATTAAGTTTTTAGGGCGGATGCCGTAAAGCTCTTTGGTCAGCGCCTTCACTTCTTCATTATCAATGTCTTTCCCCCCCTGGATCCCGCCAATCCACGCCTGACCATCTGCGGTACAGGAAAAACAGATACTGTAGACGCGCCTATCGCCGAGGAACATTAACAGCATCAGCTCCCCCTCCTCCTGAAAAGGCGATGCCAGAAGCTTCACATCAATACAGGTACCGTTTTTCAGCGGAATAGCGATTAATGAACGACCGAACGCCGCCATATCGTACAGCTGCGGCAACGCCTCGGGACGGAAGGTTTTCTCTATAAAATTCAATGCGCCATGAGCAATATTGAGTTTCGCTCTTTTTGACATTTTTTTATTTAAATAGGCTTTGAAGGGTTTATCTTCAAAGTTAACCAGCCCCTCGGTTGCGCCGGTTAATTTCGCGCAAGCGTAGTTTTCACATAATGTCTGATATTCCTTATATTTCCCTCCGATTAGCGATATCTCGCGGCATTTACGCAATGCCTTTTTATAGTTGAGTTTAACGTGACAAATAAATTTATTATTTTTCCGCCATTCTTTGATAGCGGCTACTGCGGTTGTCGAAGCCATTGACCATAATCCATAGATACATCCATAAGCCCGCCAATATTAGCATAGTTTATACAAGTCAATGTTTAACTTACCGGTCGTTGTCGATTCGTTTAATAAATAATTTGCTCAGCGCTAAAATAAGCGCCGCCAGATTCTGAAATAGTCTTTCAACTATTATTATTGGTAGGTTGCCGGCTATTTCCTGCTTTAACAGAACCTACCCGCACTTACCGCTCTGTGCTGCCGGCGCGCGCGCCGGGTGCATCCCCCAGCCGTTTTGCCTATACTTGCTCACGGTCAAAACTGAACTTAAGTGGGTAACGCATGGAAATTGATCTCGATAACCTGGTCTTTAACGGACTGGAAGAAGCGCAAGAGCGCAACGCTGAACGTCTTGAAGATGCCGATAAAAAAGCGCAGGCCATTGTTGCCGATGATGACTGCGGCGACGCCTGTAAGATCTAACCGCTAAACCGGCAATCCTGCCGGTTTTTTTGCCCACCTCGCCGCCCCCCGTCGGTCTTAAAAGCGTCTTCAGCGCGTCTTTCAAAGAAAATTTTTCTCCGGATACGCCATTTTACAAATTTAACCTGCAACTTTTTTCTCTGCCGGGTGCGGTAATATTCTGACTATCGTCCCTGTCGGCCATACTGCCCTCCCTCGGCCCGCAGGCGTAAATCCACGTCGGGAAAGGACGCCTTCGCTCGACGGACATTTTTCTGTACCGACCCAGAGGCTCAGTCATGTCATACCGGGAAAATCATGCTCAATGGAACGCCTTTATTCACGCCCTGAAACAGGAAGTCAAATCCGCGCTGGGCTGTACCGAACCGGTCTCCGTCGCCCTCGCCTGCGCCGTGGCCGCGCGGCAGCTCTCCGGCGCGGTGGTGCGTATTGAAGCGGCGGTTTCGCCGAATTTAATGAAAAACGGCATGGGCGTGACTATCCCGGGGACGGGAATGACCGGCCTGCCTATCGCCGCGGCCCTCGGCGCCATCGCCGGCGATCCGCAGGCGAAGCTCGAGGTGCTGAAGAGAGCCACCCGGCGGGAAATGGAAGCCGCCAGGGCGCTGCTTGAGGCCGGCGCCGTGCGCGTGGTACTGCAGGAGCCCTGCGATGAGATTCTGTACGTTCGCGCTAAGGTCTACGCGGGGGATGAGCACGCGACGGTGACCATCATCGGCGACCACACCAACGTCGTGGCCATTGAAAAAATGGGCCACTCCCTGTTTATCAAGCACGAAAGCGCGGCCAGCGATCGTGGCGTCGACCCGCTGACGCTGGTTGCCCGCAGCTCACTGCGCGATATCTATGATTTCGTTTGCGAGGTTCCGCCGCACGAGATCGCGTTTATTCTCGAGGCGGGCGCGATGAACGACGCCCTGTCAAAGAAGGGCCTGGTTAAGGAGTGGGGTTTGCATATCGGCCCGACGCTGAAGCGCCAGGTCGACAACGGGCTGGTTTCCGACGATATGTTTACCGAGATCCTCTACCGCACCAGCGCCGCGTCGGATGCCCGGATGGGCGGCGCATCGCTACCGGCGATGACTAACTCCGGTTCCGGCAACCAGGGCATTACGGCGACCATGCCGGTGGTGGTGGCCGCCGAACGTCTTAACGCCAGCCGGCAGCAGCTGGCCCGCGCGCTGGCGCTCTCGCACCTGGTCGCCATCTATATCCATTGTAAACTCCCGCGCCTGTCGGCCCTGTGCGCCACCACCACCGCCGGGATGGGCGCGGCGGCGGGGATTATCTGGTTAATGAACGGCAGCTTTGACACCATCGCCATGGCGATCAACAACATGATCGGCGACGTCAGCGGCATCATTTGCGATGGCGCTTCCGGCAGCTGCGCCATGAAGGTCTCCACCAGCATCTCTTCCGCCTGGAAAGCGATTCTGCTGGCGCTGGATAACTCCGTCGTTTCCGGCAACGACGGCATCGTCGATCGCGATGTGGAAAACTCGATTGCTAATCTTTGCGCCATTGCCGGGCGGGCCATGCAGCACACCGACCGGCAAATCATCGAAATTATGGCGCACAAGCGTTATCAGGCGGTAAGCGCCGGGAACGAAGCATAACGCGGGGTGAAATATTCTACACTGGCGTTATTTACCGCGGCGCATTTTTTGGAGCAATAACTTTAGGCGTAACCCGTTCTTAACCCTATGAATTAAAGAGTAAAACCGACGATTAAATAAACCATGAGCGCCAGGCTCCCCGTCACCAGGGCATAGGGCATTTGGGTACGAATATGCTCAATATGGTCGCAGTTGGTCGCCATCGAGGCGACGATAGCATCGCTGGAGATCGGGGACGTCATATCGCCAAAAATTGAGCCGGAAATCGCGGCGCCAATCATAAAGTGCGGATCGATGCCTAATGAGACCCCCAGCTGAACGCCGATCGGGATCATAATGGCGAAGGTTCCCCATGAGGTGCCCGTCGCCAGCGACATGACCGCAGCAATCAGAAAGATAAAGCCGATCGAGAATCCGGAGGGGATCACGCCGGAGGTAATGGAAGCGATATACTGCCCGGTATTCAGTTCCGCTGAAATATGCCCCATCAGGAAAGCCAGGATCATGATTGAGCTAATTTTCACCATGCTGGCGTAGCCGATATACAGCTCTTTGAAAAAGTTCTCAACGTTCAGAATACCGCGCGCGCGGAACCAGATAAAAGAGACGACGGTACCAAACATGACGCCGGAGTAGACCGACATCGAACCGCTGCCTTTGGAGAACTGTCCATCGCCGGTGATATATAGCACCACCGGAACTATTAAGACGGTGGAAAGAATCGGAATAAAGAAGTTGAGCAGCGAGTGACAGGCCGGGTGATCGATAACCGGGTCCGCTTCGTCTGCCCCCTGCTCTTGCTCGATTTCCATCAGCGCGGTTTCAAACTTTAGCTCCGCCTTTTTCATCGGCCCCCAGCTGCAGCCGGAGAGAATATAAAACAGCACCGAGGCTAATGAAAACCAGGCCATCGTGTTCCAGATCATCGAGCTTGCCAGGACTTCAAAAGGCTCGCCGGTCAGGTAACCCTGCGCAATCTGCACCCCGATAACGCCCATCATCGCCGCCCCCCAGCCGTTGATCATCACCGACGAGCAGACCGATACGCAGGAGGTCTGGATAATATAGGACATCTTTTCCGGCGAGACTTTATAGCGCCGGGCCAGGTTTTTTGTCGAAGCGCCGGCGATCAGCTGGTTTATCGAGCTCTCGATAAAAATCAACGAGGTCACCAGCATCGCCAGCAGCTGTACCGATTTTTTATTGGTGACAAAATCGTTTTTTTCCGAGAGAAACTGCACCAGTTTACGCACCCCGCCGGTCACCACGATCAGCCGCATAATGCCGCCGATCATCACCATAAACACAATCGTTCGCGCGTTACCGGCGGAGGCGAAGGTTTCGATAATCCCGTTCAGGGTGCCGCCAATCCCCTGAATAATACTGTGGTTAATCACCGCGTAGCCGACAAAAATACCGGTCAGCAGCGAGAGGATCACCTGGCGGGTCAGGATCGCCAGAATAATCGTGACCAGCGGGGTAATAATCGTCCAGATACCGTAGTCATGCATGATGATTATCCTGTGTGATGTCCATAGCGGCGAAAGCGCTCTCCAGGTCTTGCAGCAAATCATCGATATGTTCGATGCCGACGGAGAAACGCAGCGTCGTGTCGTAAACCCCGATGGCTTCCCGCTCCTCTTTTGACATCGCCCCGTGGGACATGGAAGCCGAATGGTTGATCATGCTCTCCACTCCGCCCAGCGATTCCGCCAGCACAAAATAGTGCAGACCGCCAATAAAGCGTTTCAGGCTCTGGATATCTCCCTTCAGCGTCGCGGTCACCACCGCGCCGCCCGAACGCATTTGCTGCCTGCAAAGCTGATGCTGCGGGTGCGACGGCAGGCCCGGGTAGTAGACGCTGGCTATCGCCGGATGATTTTCCAGATATTGCGCTACCCGTAGCGCATTGCCGCACTGACGCGCCATGCGCAGATCCAGCGTTTTCATGCCGCGCAGGGCAAGATAGGCATCGAATGGCGAAGCAATAGAGCCGAGTGTGGTTTTAATGAAATCAAGACGGGACGCCAGCGCTTCATTATTAGTGATCACCGCGCCGCCAATTAAATCTGAATGCCCGCCGACATATTTACTGGTAGAGAGCATGACCATATCCGCACCCATTTCAAGCGGCTTATGGTTCCAGGCGCTGGCAAAGGTATTATCGACGCAGGTAGTAATAGCGCGTTCTTTGGCAATACGACAAATCTTCGCAATATCGACCAGTTCCAGTAAGGGATTCGTCGGCGTTTCAATCCAGATTAACGCCGTATTTTCCTGAATAGTGTTTATCAGGCATTGCTCATCATTCAGATCGATATAAGAAATCGTGACGCCGGTGGTATGCGTTTTTAATTTTTCAAACAGCCGCCAGGTTCCGCCGTAGACGCCTTTCATCGCGATAATATGGGCGTCTTTGGGTAAGAGCTCCATAACGATATTGGTCGCCGCCATTCCCGAGGCGGTGGCGGTGGCGTAAATGCCGCCTTCCAGTTCGGCGAGAGCCGATTCATAAGCTTTACGCGTTGGATTAGAGACCCGGGAATAACAAAAATCGCCACCTTCATACAGATTAGGTTGAATAAATGAGCTGGCCGTGACGATCGGGGTAAATATAGCATGGGTTACCGGATCGGATTGATTTCCAGCATGAACCGCCAGGGTAGCAATATCTTTAGTTCTGGTTTTCATAGGGTACACTCAAATTATTATCAGATATAAAATGTCATGAGCTCTTATTGTCATGGTCAGCGCAGCTGGCGAATAAAACAACCGCCAAAACTCCGTTTAATAGCCTAAAAAATATGACTAGCGCATCATTAACAGCATGATTTGCGTTGCCCGACTACCGTTAAAATATATATCAGGCGGGAAAGAAAATTTTGCCTATTTTCCCTCTAATCAGGGAAAAATGGAGAAAAACGTTCTCTGGCAACCAAAGTTCGTATCTTTTAATGCATTGATATAAAACGATTTAATTTTAGAGGGTGATGGTAATCACAAAAAATAGGGGAAAATTCCTCTCTTGCGCACCTGGCCAGGCCTGCGTTTGCGCGCTCTTCCGCTCGTCACCCGCGCCGCTGGCTGCCCAGAATGAGTTAGAGCTATTTGCCGCGAAATGCTGTATGGTCATACACTCTTAAATCAGGAAATATCATATGTCAGAACGCAAAGACGCTAAAACTCGCCGTAATTATCTCGTTAAATGCTCCTGCCCTAACTGCTCTCAGGACTCAGAACACAGCTTCAGCCGAGTCCAAAAAGGTGCGCAACTCATTTGCCCCTACTGCCATAAACTCTTTCAGTCCTCATCACGATCCGCTGCATAATTATTCCCTTGCCAGATGCCGATTGCCGCGCGTGATTGCGCAATAATCAGCCAGCGCCGAACTCATTTGGCAAAAAAAGCCCGCCTGCGCGGGTTTTATTTTGATTTGAATAGACTTCCCGCGCGCTTACGGTATAGTCGTGCCGGTTTTCATATTTAAAAGGTATTTATTTGTTCCAAAAAATGACAGGTATTGTCAAAGCGTTTGATAATAAAACAGGCAAAGGCCTGATAATCCCCTCCGATGGTCGTAAAGACGTTCAGGTTCATATTTCCGCATTATCGCCCGGCGAACCAACCACAATTAGCCCCGGAATCCGCGTCGAATTTCGTCGAGTCAACGGACTGCGAGGCCCAACCGCCGCCAACGTCTACCTTTCTTAAACAGTTTTAAAAAGCGTTAAATATTTCCTGTCGTCGTCACCCCGCCGGTTAAAACATGGCCAAAAAACGCTTCACCGTGCGCGAGCGCTCGTAGCGCCGCCAGGCGATAGCGATATCGGTTTTCAGCGGCGTCCCCATCAGCGGATGATAGCTCACGTTGGGCAGCGTGATGCAGGTCATCGACTGCGGCACCAGCGCAAAGCCGAATCCGGCCTCCACCATGCTCAATGACGATGAAATTTGCGATGACTGATAGGCGCTTTGCATATCAATACCGGCGCGCAGATAGCTGTTATACACCAGTTCGTAGAGTCCGGGAGCCACTTCACGCGGGAAAAGAATCGGCGCCACGTCCGTCAACTGCTCCAGCGTCAGCTCGCGGTGGGACGATAGCGGGTGCGAACGCGCCAGGGCAATCACCATCGGTTCTTGATCGATAATCCGCAGATTGAACGCTTTACTGCTCTCACAGGGCAGGCGCACAAAAGCAATATCCAGCTCCGCTTCGCCAAGCGCCCCCATCAGCGTCGCCATATTGCCCTCGACCTGATGTAACGTCACCCCCGGGTAACTTTGCTGAAATTGCTGTAACAGGCTAAAGATTTGCGGATGAAAAGCGTCGGAGCTGGTAATGCCCAGCGAGAGGCGACCGTTCAGCCCGCGGGCAATTCCCTTGGTTTTTTCCAGCGCCGCGTCGCTTAACGCCAGAATCTGGCAGGCATCCTCATAGAACGACTCCCCCGCTTCCGTCAGCTCGACGCCCCGCGTTAAACGGCGGAAAAGCGGTGTGCCAATTTCTCTTTCAAGCCTTTGAATTTGCTGGCTTAGCGGGGGCTGGGAGATGCCAAGTTCTTTTGCCGCTTTAGTGAAGTGCCGCGCCTCGGCGACGGCGACGAAGTAGCGCAGATAACGAAGTTCCATATCGAAAACGTCTCAAACAATCATAGATTCTATATTGGAACTGTGAGCTGAATCGGGTCAACATTTATTTAACCTTTCTGATATTCGTTGAACGAGGAAGTGGGCAATGAACCATTCTGCTGAATGCTCTTGTGAAGAGAGCCTGTGTGAAACTCTACGAGGATTTTCCGCGCAACATCCCGATAGCGTCATCTACCAGACCTCTCTGATGAGCGCGCTGCTTAGCGGCGTTTATGAAGGTAATACGACCATCGCCGATTTGCTCACCCACGGTGATTTCGGCCTCGGGACCTTTAATGAACTGGACGGCGAGCTGATCGCGTTTAGCAGCGAAGTTTACCAGCTGCGCGCCGACGGCAGCGCCCGCAAAGCCCGTATGGAACAGCGTACGCCGTTCGCGGTGATGACCTGGTTTCAGCCGCAGTATCGCAAAACGTTCGATAAACCGGTCAGCCGCGAACAGCTGCACGACATCATCGACCAGCAAATCCCGTCGGACAATCTGTTCTGCGCCCTGCGTATTAACGGCCATTTTCGCCACGCCCATACCCGCACGGTACCGCGCCAGACGCCGCCCTACCGGGCGATGACCGACGTACTCGACGACCAGCCGGTTTTTCGCTTCAACCAGCGCGAGGGGGTCCTGGTTGGGTTCAGAACGCCGCAGCATATGCAGGGCATTAACGTGGCCGGCTACCACGAACACTTCATCACCGATGACCGCCAGGGCGGCGGCCATCTGCTCGATTATCAGCTCGACCACGGCGTGCTGACCTTTGGCGAGATCCACAAATTGATGATTGACCTTCCTGCCGATAGCGCCTTCCTGCAGGCGGATCTGCATCCAGACAATCTTGATGCCGCCATTCGCTCAGTCGAAAACTAAGGAGATTCTCGTGGATAATCAACATCAACCGCGCCAGTGGGCGCACGGCGCCGACCTCATCGTCAGCCAGCTTGAGGCCCAGGGAGTACGCCAGGTGTTCGGCATTCCGGGGGCCAAAATCGATAAAGTCTTCGATTCGCTGCTCGACTCCTCCATTCGCATTATCCCGGTGCGCCACGAAGCCAACGCCGCCTTTATGGCCGCCGCGGTTGGCCGCATCACCGGCAAAGCGGGCGTCGCGCTGGTCACGTCCGGACCGGGCTGCTCTAACCTGATTACCGGGATGGCAACGGCCAATAGCGAGGGCGACCCGGTGGTGGCGCTGGGCGGCGCGGTAAAACGCGCCGATAAGGCCAAACAGGTGCATCAGAGTATGGATACGGTGGCGATGTTTAGCCCGGTGACCAAATACTCGGTGGAAGTCACCGCGCCGGAAGCGCTGGCGGAGGTTGTCTCCAACGCGTTTCGCGCAGCCGAGCAGGGACGCCCCGGCAGCGCCTTCGTCAGCCTGCCGCAGGACGTGGTCGACGGGCCGGTCCACGCCAGGGTTCTGCCCGCCGGCGATGCGCCGCAGACCGGCGCGGCGCCGGACGAAGCCATTGCGCGAGTCGCGAAGATGATTGCCGGCGCGAAAAATCCGATATTTCTGCTCGGCCTGATGGCCAGCCAGACGGAAAACAGCGCGGCGCTGCGCGAATTACTGAAAAAAAGCCATATCCCGGTAACCAGTACCTATCAGGCCGCCGGCGCGGTCAATCAGGACCACTTTACCCGCTTCGCCGGGCGGGTTGGGCTGTTCAACAACCAGGCAGGGGATCGACTCCTGCATCTCGCCGACCTGGTCATCTGCATCGGCTATAGCCCGGTGGAGTACGAACCGGCCATGTGGAATAACGGTAACGCCACGCTGGTGCATATCGACGTGCTGCCCGCTTACGAAGAGCGTAACTATACCCCGGACGTCGAGCTGGTCGGCAATATCGCCGCCACCCTGAACAAACTGTCTCAGCGCATCGACCACCAGCTGGTGCTGTCGCCGCAGGCCGCCGAGATCCTGGTCGACCGCCAGCATCAGCGGGAGCTCCTCAACCGCCGCGGCGCTCAGCTGAACCAGTTCGCGCTGCATCCGCTGCGCATCGTTCGCGCCATGCAGGACATCGTCAATAGCGATGTCACCCTGACCGTCGATATGGGGAGCTTTCATATCTGGATCGCCCGCTATCTCTACAGCTTCCGCGCCCGTCAGGTGATGATTTCCAACGGTCAACAGACCATGGGGGTGGCGCTGCCGTGGGCGATTGGCGCCTGGCTGGTCAATCCGCAGCGCAAAGTGGTTTCCGTTTCCGGCGACGGCGGTTTCCTGCAGTCCAGCATGGAGCTGGAGACCGCCGTACGGCTGAAAGCGAACGTCCTGCATATCATCTGGGTCGATAACGGCTACAACATGGTGGCGATTCAGGAGGAGAAAAAATACCAGCGGCTCTCCGGCGTTGAGTTCGGCCCGGTGGATTTTAAAGTCTATGCCGAAGCCTTCGGCGCCAAAGGGTTTGCGGTAGAGAGCGCCGAAGCCCTTGAGCCGACGCTGCGGGCGGCGATGGACGTTGACGGCCCCGCCGTCGTGGCCATCCCCGTGGATTACCGCGATAACCCGCTGCTGATGGGCCAGCTCCATCTCAGTCAAATACTTTGAGTCACTACAGAAGGAATCTATCAATGAAAAAAGTCGCACTCGTCACCGGCGCGGGCCAGGGTATCGGTAAAGCTATCGCCCTTCGCCTGGTGAAAGATGGTTTTGCCGTGGCTATCGCCGATTATAACGACGCCACCGCACAGGCGGTCGCTGATGAAATTAACCGCAGCGGCGGCCGGGCGCTGGCGGTGAAGGTGGATGTGTCTCAACGCGATCAGGTTTTTGCCGCCGTCGAACAGGCGCGCAAGGGCCTCGGCGGTTTTGACGTGATCGTCAACAACGCCGGGGTTGCGCCCTCCACGCCAATCGAGGAGATTCGCGAGGACGTGATCGATAAAGTCTACAATATCAACGTCAAAGGCGTTATCTGGGGCATCCAGGCCGCGGTCGAGGCGTTTAAACAAGAGGGCCACGGCGGCAAAATCATCAACGCCTGCTCCCAGGCGGGCCATGTAGGTAACCCGGAGCTGGCGGTCTATAGCTCCAGTAAGTTTGCCGTGCGCGGCCTGACGCAAACCGCCGCCCGCGATCTGGCGCATCTGGGAATTACCGTTAACGGCTACTGCCCGGGGATCGTCAAAACCCCAATGTGGGCGGAGATTGACCGCCAGGTTTCCGAAGCGGCGGGTAAACCGCTGGGTTACGGAACCCAGGAGTTCGCCAAACGCATTACCCTTGGACGGCTATCCGAGCCGGAAGACGTCGCGGCCTGCGTCTCTTATCTCGCCGGTCCAGACTCCAACTATATGACCGGCCAATCGCTGCTGATCGATGGCGGCATGGTATTTAACTAATAATAAATAAGCTCTGACATGGTTTGCCCCGGCTTCACCGCCGGGGCTTTTTTTATCTCAACCTTTCGGGAAGATCCACAGGTCGCTGACGGGCAACGCCAGATGGCAACGCTCGGCATCGCGCAGCGCGCTGCCGTAGGCGCGTATGGCGAAATCATCGCCTTCGGTGCGAAACAGATACTCCCAGCGGTCGCCGAGGTACATGCTGGTCAACAGCGGCAGCGCCAGCATGTTCTCTTCAGGCGCTAAAGCGATGCGCAGGCGCTCAACGCGGATCACCGCCGTCGCCTCTTCCCCCACGCTGACCCCTTCCCCCGCCATTCCCCAGAGCGCCCAGCTGGCCCCCTCAATGCGCGCCCGACCGTTCTCCAGCGCGCTAACGGTGCCATGCAGGCGATTATTACTGCCCATAAACTCGGCGGCAAACAGCGTTTTCGGGCTGCCGTACATCTCCTGCGGGGTGCCCTGCTGCTCGATCACGCCGTTATTAAGCAGCAGAATGCGATCGGAAATCGCCATCGCCTCATTCTGATCGTGCGTGACCATCAGCGCCGACAGTCCCAGCTTGACGATCAGCTCGCGCAAAAAGACCCGCGCTTCTTCCCGCAGCTTGGCGTCCAGATTCGACAGCGGTTCATCCAGCAGGATCACCGGCGGGTTGTAAACCAGCGCCCTGCCGATGGCCACGCGCTGCTGCTGTCCTCCGGAGAGCTGATGCGGATGGCGATTGCCAAGATGCCCCAGCCCCAGCTGTTCAAGTACGGTCTGGACCCGCTGCTTGATCTCCGCGGCGGCAACCTTACGCAGCTTCAGCGGGTAAGCGACGTTTTCAAACACTGTTTTATGCGGCCACAGCGCGTAGGACTGAAACACCAGCCCCAGGTTGCGCTCCTCGGCCGGAATTTCGCTACGCGGGTTGCCGTCGTAGACGCGGGATTTTCCAATGGTGATAATGCCGCCGGTCGGCTTCTCCAGCCCGGCGACCGCCCGCAGCAGCGTGGTTTTTCCGCTGCCCGATGGCCCGAGCAGCGACACCACCTCTCCCCGCTTCAGTTCCATGGACACGCCCTTAAGCACCGGATTATCGCCGTAGGTCAGATGCAGGTTTTCTACCGATAATTCAATCATGTAATTTCACTCCAAAGCGCAGCGCGATACCCAGCCCCACGACCACCAGCAGGATATTGATGAAGGAGAGCGCGGCGACAATATCGATAGCCCCCGCCGCCCACAGCGAGACCAGCATCGAACCGATCGTTTCGGTTCCGGGCGAAAGCAGATAAACCCCGGTTGAGTATTCGCGCTCGAAGATAAGAAACATCAGCAGCCATGAGCCGATTAAGCCGTAGCGCGACAGCGGCACCGTGACGTGACGGGTAATCTGCCCGCGCGATGCGCCGGTACTGCGCGCGGCCTCTTCCAGCTCCGGCGCCACCTGCAGCAGCGTCGAGGAGATCAGCCGCAGGCCGTAGGCCATCCACACCACGGTATAGGCCAGCCAGACGCTAAAAATAGTATTACGCAGCGCGCGCAGCTGAACGATCAGGTGCTCGCGCAGCCAGTCGGCCACCGGCAGCGCCGAGAGCCAGCCGTTTTTCAGCGACTGATCGAGCCACATCGGCAGAAACAGAAACACCCACAGAAACGCCAGCCCGGCCAGCAGCCCCGGCACGGCGCGCGGTACCAGCACGCTGTAGTCAAGAAAGCGCGTGACGTTATCCGGTTTACGGTGCATGGCGATGCCCACGAACAGATAGCAGACCACCGCCAGCGCGCCGCCGAACACGCCAATCGCCATGGAGTTAACGATGGCGCGCAGCAGGTTCGGCTGCTGCCAGATGCTACGGAACGTCGCCAGCGAGAGCTCATCCCATAGCGAAACGCCTACGCCCCAGTTTGAAATAAAGGCCCGCAGCGCCACGCCGATCAGCGGCACGCCGATAGTGACCGTCAGCCAGGCCACCACCACAATCCCGGCGACCCAGCGCCATTTCCCCAGCGGCAGCGCGCGGGCCTGGGACGCTTTCCCCTTCATGGTGACAAAGCGGTTGGCAGTGCGCATCAGGCGGCGCTGGAGCATTACCAGCGGAATGGTGATGCAGATCAGCACCACCGCTACCGCCGCCATCAGGTGATAGGAAGGGGTGCCGAGCTTGTTGGTCAACTTATAAAGATAGGTCGCCAGCACCATGTTGCCCTCCGGGTCCCCCAGCACCAACATCAGGCCAAACACTTCCAGACCAAGGAAAAACAGCAGCACGCAGGCGTAGAGTATCGACGGTCGCACCATGGGCAAGCTCACCGCCGTCATCACCTGCAGCGGCGATGCGCCCACCGTGCGCGCGGCCTCCTCCACGTCCGACCCGACGCTGCGCAGGGCGGAAGAGATATAGAGATAGGCATGCGGAACGTGCGTCAGTCCGGCAATCACCACGATGCTGAACATTGAGTAAATATTCCACGGTACGAAACCGATCAGCTGTTCCGCCCATTGCGAAAAGAAACCTACCGGTCCGGCCGCCACCACGTAACCAAAGCCCAGCACCATCGGCGAAACGAAAATCGGCACCAGAATCAGCGGCTCAATAAACCGCCGCCCGGGTAAATCGGTGCGCACCATTAAAAAAGCGAGGATCCCGCCGAGGGGGATGGCTATCGCCACCAGACCGAAGGCGAGAATAAAACCGGATTTTAGCGCCAGATAAAAATCCGGGTCGCTAAAGATAAACGCGAAGGCTTCGAGGCTGAATGACTTCGAGCGGGCAAAAAAAGGCGCCGAGAGAAAGCTCTGCACCACGATAAACAACAGCGGGACATAAATCGCCAGCGCCGTCATCACGACGACGATACCGCGCGGCAAACCCTGCCATTTTCGACGTAAGACATTCATAAGCGATCCCTTTAAATCTGGCGGGCATTAAGCGGGCTGCGCATCCGGAAAAGAGGCGCAGCGCCGAGGGGTTATTTCGCCGCGGCGGTACGCCACTGTTTGATAAATTCCAGACGTTGCTTCGGCTCAAGATACGCCAGCAGCGTTTCATCGACCGGAATCGGCTTCAGCGCGCTGCCAAGCATTTTGGTCATGCCGTCAATATCATTTTTACCTTCGATATCATTGCGCAGGGAGGGAATATCGGCCTGGTTCGCGAGGATGCTTTGCCCCTTTTCCGACAGCACGTAGTCAAACCACAGCTTCGCCGCATTAAGATGCTCGGCTTCTGCGGTAATAAAGGAGACCCGGGAGAGCACCAGCACGTAATCTTTCGGATATGAGATGCCAAGCGAAGGGTCGGTTTTCGCCCGCGCTTCCGCGTAGGAACCGAGAATATTGTAGCCAATCAGGTTTTCACCGGAGGAGACGCGCTCCATCATCGTACCGGTGGATGATTGCACCGTCAGGCCGCCTTTCGCAATGCCCGCCAGATCGTTAAAGTAGTTAGCATCGGCTTTGCTGTCCTGCACCGCCAGCATAAAACCCAGCCCTGATTTTTCAATATCGTACGTGGTGACCTTGCCTTTGAATTTATCGGCCTGAGCGGAGATAAGCTTCGCCAACGCGGTATGCGAGTCCGGAACATCACCCTGCGGGATCAGCCGTTTATTATAGATAAAGACCACCGGCTCGTAGGTCGTGCCGTAAGCTTTTTGTTGCCAGACCGCCCATTTTGGCAGCTTATCCCGCTCCGGCGAGGCGTACTCTTCGGCGTATTCGGTGGCAAGCTTCAGCGCCGTATCCATGGAAGAGCTCCAGACCACATCGCCGCTGCCGCCGCCCGCCGCCTGTTCGCTGATATAACGGTTGTACAATTCGGTACTGTTCATATCGTTATATTCAACTTTAATGCCGGGATATTGCGCCTCAAAGCCTTTAATTAACGGGCCTGCCGCCTTGGTATCGGTCGTTGAATAGATAACCACTTTGCCTTCTTTAATCCCGGCATCCACCACTTTTTGATAATCCGCCGGGTAGCCCTCAGGGACTGTGGCAAGAACCTGACCGGAGAATATTGCCGTCAGTGAAATCATTAACCCACTAATTTTCATATACATAAAATCAACCTTTAGGTATCAATTATTAAACGTAATTTTAACATATAGCGGGACGCCAGAGCCTTGCAACGCCGGATTTTGTTTTTTTACGGCTTTTGTGACGCTGGCGTAATTTAAAGGAAGATTCGCGGGATAAAGCGAAAGCGATTAACGCTCTGCGGCGGGAATATTAAGAAAACATTAAGTTTTTTTGCATATATGGCTCGCCGAATTTTGGCTTTGATTAACTAGAATAATAAAAGTGACGCTCCGTTTTACCTGCAAAGAAAGGTATAACGCGTCTCACTCTGCCGCTAACACAGGGGCTTGACCGCCATGGCGTGGTTTATATATCACCAGCTTCAAGGATTTGTCTCCATCCTCTCCGCAGCAATAACCGCCAGCGAAAAGCCTTTAATACAAAAGTCAATACCTTGATCTTCGCCGTTGCTCAGCGCAGCATGGAAATGCAAACACGCTAAAACAATAATCCGCAACCCATTCACAGGAGAGAATCAGTGCAAACAGGACATCGCTTCCAGGCCACGGATCTGCATCAATTTGTTAAAACCCTTTTCACCCATATGGGAAGCTCCCCCACCGAAGCGTCGCTTATCGCCGACCACCTGATTGCCGCCAACCTGGCCGGGCACGATTCCCACGGCGTCGGTATGATCCCAAGCTACGTACGCTCCCACGCGCAGGGCTATCTCCAGCTCAACCGCCACGCCAGCGTGATGAAGGACGCGGGCGCGGTGGTCACGCTGGACGGCAACGGCGGATTCGGCCAGGTGGTGGCCCATGAAGCCATGCAGATCGGTATTGAGAAGGCAAAACAGCACGGTTTGGCCGCCGTGGCGCTGCGCAACGCGCACCATATTGGCCGCATCGGCTACTGGGCGGAACAGTGCGCGGCCGCCGGAATGATCTCTATCCATTTCGTTAACGTCGTTGGCAACGTGATGGTCGCCCCGTTCCGTGGGAAAGACAGCCGCTTCGGCACCAACCCGCTGTGCGTGGTGTTCCCGCGCGTCGGCCATCCGCCGCTGCTGCTGGATTACGCCACCAGCGCCATCGCCTTCGGTAAAACCCGCGTCGCCTGGCATAAAGGGGTTCCGGTACCGGCAGGGTCGCTGATCGACGCTCGCGGCGTCCCCACCACCGACCCGGCGGTGATGCAGACCTCGCCGCTGGGGGCGCTGCTGACCTTTGCCGAACATAAAGGCTACGCGCTGGCGACGCTGTGCGAAGCGATCGGCGGCGCGGTATCCGGCGGCAAAACCTCGCATCATGAGACGCTGCAGGGCAGCGTGGACGCCATCTTCAACTGCATGACCACCATTATTCTCAGCCCGGAAGCGTTCGATGCGCCGGATATGCAGCGCGAGACCGAAGCGTTTATCGACTGGTGTAAACAGTCGCCGCACGAGCCGGACGCGCCGATTCTGGCGCCGGGGGAGTGGGAAGAGGCGAACCGTCGGCAGCGTCTGGCGCAGGGCATTCCGCTGGACGCCGGAAGCTGGCAGGCGATTTGCGCCGCCGCCGAGGAGGTAGGAGTACCCGCCGACACCCTCGCGCAGCTACGCCAGAAGCTAGCCTGATTGTCCCTTGATGACGCCCGAGCGGGCGTCATGTCATCGTCATTAGTGTCGACATCGCCGCCGCCCCGCCTGCACCTCCCGACTATTCTAAATAAATTCAATAAGTTAAAATTTGGCACATCCTATGCATAACGCTCCCGTCATCTGCCGGTACGCTGGCGCATGACGCCCTGACAAGGGCGGGCCGGGCCCGGCCTGTCCATTGTTGTTTATTCTCTGTTAACAGGTCTGTTACTGATGAAAAAAATCACGAGCGTTTGCCCTTATTGCGGGGCCGGTTGCAAACTTAAGCTGGTCGTCGAAAACAATAAGATTATCCGAGCCGAAGCCGCTGATGGCGTTACCAACCAAAATCAGCTGTGCCTGAAAGGCTATTACGGCTGGGATTTTCTCAACGACACCCAGTTGCTGACGCCGCGTCTGCAGCAGCCGATGATTCGCTACCAGAAAGGCGGCAAGTTCACCCCGGTAAGCTGGGATGAAGCCATCCGCTATACGGCGAAAAAACTGCGTGAAATAAAGGAGAAGCATGGCCCGCGCGCCATTATGACGACCGGTTCATCGCGCGGTACCGGCAATGAAACCAACTACGTGATGCAGAAGTTCGCCCGCGGGGTGCTCAACACCAATAACGTCGACTGCTGCGCCCGCGTCTGCCACGGCCCGTCGGTCGCCGGCCTGCAGCTGGCGCTCGGCAACGGCGCGATGAGCAACTCGATTAGCGATATTGAGAACTCAAAATGCCTGCTGGTCTTTGGCTATAACTGCGCCGACTCCCACCCAATCGTCGCCCGCCGGGTGATTAAGGCCCGCGAAAACGGGGCAAAAATCATCGTCTGCGACCCGCGTCGTATCGAAACCGCCCGCATCGCCGATCGCCATCTGCAGCTCAATAACGGCAGCAACATGGCGCTGGTCAACGCCTTCGCTCACGTCCTGCTGGAAGAAGATCTGTATAACCACGACTACGTCGACCGCTTTACCGAGGGGCTGGATGCCTATCGTGAGATGGTGAAAGACTATTCCCCTGAAGCCGTCGAAGGCATCGTCGGCGTCCCGGCCGCTGAAATTCGCCAGGCGATGCGCATGTTTGCCGCCGCGCCTTCCGCCACCATTATGTGGGGCATGGGCGTCACCCAGTTCGGCCAGGCGGTGGACGTTGTCAGAGGGCTGGCGAGCCTCGCGCTGTTAACCGGCAACCTCGGGCGCGCCAACGTCGGCGTGGGGCCGGTACGCGGGCAAAACAACGTCCAGGGCGCCTGTGATATGGGCGTCCTGCCGAATATGTTCCCCGGCTACCAGGACGTCACCGACGCCGGCGTTCGCGCCAAATTCGCCAACGCCTGGGGGATTGATCCGGCGAGCATGGACGACCAGGTCGGTACCCGGATCACCGAAGTGCCGCACAAAGCGCTGACCGGCGAGATCAAAGCCTACTACATCATGGGTGAAGATCCGCTGCAAACCGAAGCCGATTTGGGTCTGGTGCGTAAAGGGATTGAGGCGCTCGATTTTGTGGTGGTGCAGGATATCTTTATGACCAAAACCGCCGAAATCGCCGATGTGCTGCTGCCCGCCACCTCCTGGGGGGAACACGGCGGCGTCTTTACCTGCGCCGACCGCGGCTTCCAGCGCTTTGAGCAGGCGATTATCGCCACCGGTAACGTTAAGCGCGACTGGGAAATCATCAGCCTGCTGGCCAGCGAAATGGGCTATCCGATGCATTACGATAATAACCAGCAGATCTGGGACGAAATGCGCGAACTCTGCCCGCTGTTCTACGGCGTCACTTACGAGAAAATGGGCGATATGAACCACGTCCAGTGGCCGTGCCCGACGCTGGATCATCCCGGTACTCCGTGGCTGTATAAAGATAACCTCTTCGATACGCCGACCGGTAAAGGTCAGCTGTTCGCCGCCCCGTGGCGTGCGCCTGCCGAGACGCCGGATGAAGCGTATCCGCTGGTGCTGTGTACCGTGCGCGAAGTCGGCCACTACTCGTGTCGTTCGATGACCGGCAACTGCGCGGCTCTGCAGTCGCTTGCCGATGAGCCAGGACGGGTGCAAATCAACCGCGCCGACGCGCAGCGCCTCGGGATCGCCGACCAGCAGCTGGTGTGGGTCAGCTCGCGGCGCGGCAAGGTGATTACCCGCGCCGACATCAGCGATCGCATTAATGAAGGCGCGGTGTACATGACCTATCAGTGGTGGGTTGGCGCCTGTAATGAGCTGACGCAGGATAATCTCGATCCGATCTCGAAAACGCCGGAAACCAAATACTGCGCGGTGAAGGTGGAGGCTATCGCGGATCAGCGCTGGGCCGAACAGTATGCCTGGACAAGCTATAGCGAGATGAAAGCCCGCCTGAAAGCGGCGGTGAACGTGTAAAACAACGCAGGGAGATGCGCGCGTCTCCCTGCATAGCCACTTTTGTTCCCGGGGGCGGCGCTCAACGCGCCTTGCCCGGGCTACAGGTTCAGTGCCGTCTGCGGAGCGGTAGCCCGGACAGATGCGCAGCGCCGCCTCCGGGATCGCCCTCTTACGCCAGCAGTTTCTCCACCAGCGCCGTCCACAGCGCCACGCCGTGAGGAAGCAGATCATCGTTAAAATCATAGCCGGCGTTATGCAACGGCTTTGACGCCGTCTCGCCATCGGCGCCAATCCAAAAATAGGCGCCGGGACAAGCCTCCAGCATGCAGGCAAAATCTTCCGAGGCCATGGAGGGGTTCCCGTTCCAGCTCACCGCCGACTCCCCCAGCAGCGCGGTCGCTACCTCGCGCACCTTTTGCGCTTCGGCCGGATGGTTAGTGGTCACCGGATAACCGGGATACCAGGCGATTGCGCCTTCCACCTCTGACACCTGCGGCTGGGCGGCGACATAGCTCTCAATCAGCCCCCTGACCCGCGCGCGCACCTGGTTGTCCAGGCAGCGGAAGGTCCCGCGCAGCACCACTTTATCCGGCAGCACGTTGATCGCCTCTCCGCCGGCAATCTGGGTAATGCTCACCACCGTCGACTCCTGCGGCGACAGGCGGCGCGAAGGAATGGTTTGCAGCGCCATAATCAGCTGCGCCGCGGCGACAATCGGGTCCGCTCCGCGCTCCGGCATCGCCGCATGGCAGCTTTTGCCGGTCAGGGTAATTTCAAACGCGTCGAGAGAGGCCATCATCGCCCCGCTGCCGATCGCCACCTGGCCCAGCGGCATACCCGGCCAGTTGTGCAGCGCATAAATGGCATCCATCGGGAAGCGCTCAAACAGCCCCTCCTCTACCATTTTCCGCGCGCCGCCCAGGTTCTCCTCGGCGGGCTGGAAAACAAAGTGCACGGTACCGCGAAAGCGGCGGGTCTGCGCCAGATGCGCCGCTGTCGCCAGCAGCATCGCGCTATGACCATCATGGCCGCAGGCGTGCATCACGCCAGGATTGCGCGATTTATAGCCGACATCGCTCTGCTCGGCGATCGGCAGCGCGTCCATATCGGCCCGCAGGCCAATCACCGGACCGGGGCCGTTCTCCAGGGTCGCGACCACGCCGGTACCCGCCAGCCCGCGATGCACCTGGAGGCCAAACGACGCGAGCAGTTCAGCCACCCGGCGCGAGGTTTCCTGTTCCTGATACCCCAGCTCAGGGCAAGCATGAAAATCACGTCGCCAGCGAATGGCCTCGGCGATCAGTGAAGAGGATACTGCCATGTCATACTCCTTTCCTGCACAGCATCAGCGCTGAACGAGTGTGTTATTCAATAAATTGGGGCTACAGGTAGTCCGCCAGCCTATTGGTTATATCCTTTCGCCTGCTCGCTGACAACTTCCGCCAAACCCTGCGCCGGCGCGCCTTTACGCGGCTCCCTCGCCAGCGCCGTCCTTTTTTGTAGTGATATCAACGGTGACATAAGGCGTGCGATTAATTATTATGCAGCTATACTGGCGTTTTACCGAATAATTCACTCTTCATACCTCCTTAACCGGAAATAAAATGTTCAACCCAGAGCAGAATCGCCTTGCCCCCACGCTGGCGATGATCATGGCGGCTTCATTAGTGGGATTTATCACCGGATACACGGTGCCCTTAATCAGTCTGGAGCTGGCGCAGCAGCAGATTGATACCGTTTACGTCGGCCTGCTGGCCGCGCTACCGCCAGCGGGGATGATGATCTCCTCCTTCCTCTCACCCGCGCTGTGCCGACGCTTTGAGATGGGGCTTCTGCTCTCCGTCAGTCTGGTGGCGCTGGCTGCGGCAACCATCGCCTCCTGCCTGTCGTTTGATATGGTTCATCTCCTGCTGCCGCGGCTGGTTACCGGCCTGGCGTCGGGGGTGATTATCGTCATTGGCGAAAGCTGGATCACCGGCGGCGCGGCGGGGAAAAACCGGGCAACCCTGACCGGCATTTATGCCTCCGCCTTTACCGGCTGTCAGCTGGCGGGGCCGCTGCTGATCTCCGCCGGAGAAGCGTATCAATCATGGACGCTGCTGCTCGTCGGGCTGGTGACCCTCGCCTGCCTGCTGATGCTCCGCCATCTGCCCTCCGGCAGCCGCGAACGGCTGGCGGAACGCGCCAGCTGGCGCAGCCTCGGCGCTTTTTTGCCGGTACTGGCTTCCGGCGTATTCTGTTTTGCCTTTTTTGATGCCAGCATTCTGGCGCTGCTGCCGTTGTACGGTATGGATAAAGGGCTAAGTGAAGTCACGGCGGTGCTGCTGGTGACGGTGGTATTGACCGGCGACGCCGTATTCCAGGCGCCGCTGGGCTGGATTGCCGACCGCTTCGGCATCCGCCGCGTACATCTGACCTGTGCGGTGGTCTTCTGCCTCGCCCTGCTGGCCCTGCCGTTTCTGCTGGCGTCGCATATCCAGCTGATTGTCGGCTGCCTGCTTCTCGGCGCCGCGGCGGGGGCGCTCTATACCCTGTCGCTGGTCCGCGCCGGGAAAACCTTCTCCGGGCAGAAGCTGATTATGATCAACGCCCTGCTGGGATTCTTTTGGTCCGCGGGCAGCGTGGCCGGGCCGGTAGTCAGCGGATTGTTAATCAGCGTCGCGGGCTATGATGGTCTGCTGATGACGCTGTTTGTCAGCGGCGCGCTGTTCCTGCTGATCCAGTGCCTGGGTAAAAGCGAAAAAGCGCTGCTGGCGGACGAACGCGAGCGCGAAGAAGAGATGGATGATATTAGCGAGGCGGCGCAGTAGCGCTTAAGGGCCGTCACGGTTCGACAAAACGAAAGCGCCCTCATCGCCCGCGCAAGATCTTCTCCCCGGCGGCGCAGCCGCGCGCCGGGGTCGTTATCGATTACAGCACTTTACTTAAAAACGCGGCGGTGCGCGGGTTAGTCGGCGCGCTAAAGATCTGCGCCGGTTTTCCCTCTTCCTGAATGATGCCCTGGTCGATAAAGATAACCCGGTCGGCCACTTCGCGGGCAAAGCCCATTTCGTGGGTCACGATAACCATGGTCATCCCTTCGCTGGCGAGGTTTTTCATCACCTCCAGCACGTCGCCCACCAGCTCAGGATCGAGCGCCGAGGTGGGCTCATCGAACAGCATAATCGACGGCTTCATCGCCAGCGCGCGGGCGATGGCCACCCGCTGCTGCTGCCCTCCGGAGAGGCTGGAGGGCCAGGCGTCGCGCTTGTCGCTCAGCCCGACCTTCGCCAGTAGCTCTTCCGCCAGACGCACCGCCTCCGCGCGCGCCATGCCGCGCAGGTTCATCGGGGCCATAATCAGGTTTTCCAGCACCGTTTTGTGCGGGAACAGATTAAAACGCTGAAACACCATGCCGACGCTTTCCCGCATCTTATTCAGATCGGTCGCGCGATCGTGGGCGGCAAAGCCGTTCACCTCCACCTCGCCTTCGCTGACGGTTTCCAGCGCGTTCATGCAGCGCAGGAAGGTGCTTTTCCCGGAGCCGGACGGGCCGATAATACAGACCACTTCCTGCGGTTTGATATCGCAGCTGATGCCGCGCAGAACGTGGCTATCGCCGAAGCGCTTGTGCAGATTGTTAATGTGAATCACTTTTGCCAAACCTCTTTTCCAGACGGTTAACCAGCTGCGCCAGCAGGAAAGTAATGACCCAGTAAACCAGGGAGATGGTCAGGTAGGGTTCCCAGTAGGTGGCGTAGGCGCCGGAAACGGTGCGCGCGGCGTAGGCCAGGTCCGCCAGACCGATGGCCGACGCCAGCGAGGAGTCCTTGACGATGGCGATGGCGTTGTTGCCCAGCGGCGGCAGAATGCGGCGAAACGCCTGCGGCAAAATCACCTGACGCATGGTTTTCCACCACGGCATTCCCAGCGCCCGGGAGGCTTCCATCTGCCCCTTATCGATCGACTGGATCCCGGCGCGGAATATTTCGGAGACGTAGGCCCCGGCGTTCAGCGTAATCGCCACGATACAGGAGAGAAACGCGCCGTAGTTCGAGCGCAGCTCGCGGGCGAAATCGGCGCTCATCATGCCGCTGGTCACCAGCAGACCGTCGCGCGGGTTGATAAACAGCGGCACCAGCGCGAAGTGCACCACCATAATTTGCACGAACAGCGGCGTGCCGCGAAACGCGCTGACGTAAAAGCGCACCGGAAACTGCACCAGATAACGCAGAACGTATTTCCATACCCCGTGCTCGGCTTTCGCCATCCGCCCCAGCCCGAGAGTCAGCCCCCACAGGGTGCCAAGGATCACGCAGATAATGGTACATTTAATGGTCATCAGGGCACCGTCCATAAACAGCGGACCGTACTCCTCAATGATCTCCCAACGGAATCCCGTCATAACCCTTCCCTAAAAAATACGGCTATCGCCAGAGTCGATAGCCGTGATGAAAACAAATATGCGAATTATTGCGCTGGCAGCGTCGGGACGTTGTCGTCGAACCAGGTTTTATAGATTTTGGCGTAGGTGCCGTCAGCGATGATTTTCTGTAAACCGGCGTTGATTTTCGCCTGCAGCTCGCTGTTGCCTTTCGCCACCGCGATACCGAAATACTGGCGCTCAAATTTGGCATCCGGCACCAGCTTGAACTGCTTCTCCGGGTGCTGCTTGATGTAGTATTTCACCACGCCGACGTCGCCAACCGCCGCGCTGACGCCGTCTTCAAACAGCTCCTGCAGCATCAGCGGGGTATTATCAAAACGCTTGATCGAGGTGCTGTTCTTGCCCAGCACGTCGGAGACCACGATATCGCCGGTGCTGGAGTTCACCACCCCGACTTTCTCACTTTTCAGCGCCTCAAGGGAGGTGACTTTTGAATCCGCCGGCACGACGATGGACTGCTCGGCCGGGAAATAAGGGGCGGAGAAATCCACCATCTGCTTACGCTTATCGGTGATGGTGATCCCGGAGATAATAATGTCGCGATCGCCGGTGCTCAGGGTGGCGAAGATCCCTTCCCACGGCGTATTGACCAGTTTGATATCAAAGCCTTCCGCTTTGGCGATCGCTTTAATGATATCGATATCAAAACCTTCCAGCTGTTTCTGGCTGTTCTCAAACTCAAACGGGCGATAGGTTCCGCCGGAGCCCACCACGTATGTTTGCTGAGCCGCGTGGGCGGTGCCGATCATCGCCGCGACCAGGCAGCATGCTTTCATCCAGTTCTTAACCATGACAACTCCGTTTTATGCATTAATTTTGCATAAAAATACACAGAGTCAGCATGGCATGCAACCGGAAACCTTGCCGAGGGTAAATTATCTGCCGTTTAGCTTCGTTTACCGCCGGATTTCCCGATGGCCCGATGCAATTCATTGATCCGCTTCATCGATTTCACCGTCTTCTGCGGCGCGGTGGAGGCCACCGACAGCACGATCATCTCCAGGCATACCAGCACCGTCCCGTGCAGCGGCACCCGCCCGTTATCGCCGCCGCGCGGCACCTCAATCACCACCTGCGCCTGCTGGCTAAAGCGGGAGTCCAGCGCCTGAGTCAGCAAGATCGTCGGGATCCCCAGGCGCCGGGCCTCGCGCAGGGTAGTCATCCCCTCCCGGTGCGGCGACTTTTGCCCCATCATAATCAGCACATCGCCGCGCTGCAGGCCGATCAGCTGCTCGGCGAGGCTAAAGCCGGTGCGGTTCATCACGTACGAAGGCAGGCCGATGCGGCTCAGTAGCCTGGCGGTATATTCCGCCAGTATGCCCGAGGCGCCGATCCCGAAAATGCCCACCTGGCGCGCGCCGGTCAGCAGCGCCACCGCCTGAGCCACCGCCGCGCGGTTGTCAGGTCGCGACAGCACTTCGCAGGCCCGCTGATGCCCCTCAAGGACAAAATCAATGCTCGAATGGACATCGCTGGAGAGCGCGCTCACCGTTGAAATCATCTTTTCCGACGAGGTCGCCGATGGGCCAAACCAGCGTTCCATGGTCTGCTTTAGTTCCCGCAGTCCGGCGAAGCCGAGCGCCTGGATGGCGCGTACCACCGTGGCGTCCGAGGTGTTGGTCGCGCTCGCGATTTCCATGGCCGTGCGCTCCAGCACCGCTTCCCGGTTATCGTTGATATAGCTCGCCACCGCCAGCAGACGCGGCGAAAGCTGATGCGCGCGGGCGCGAAAACGTTCGCCGAACAGGTCAACCCGCCCCTTCTCTCTCTTAACCGCCATTTTCATTTCAGCCCCTCGGGTAGAGGACGCCCGGCGATGTGCGACTGCACCTGGGTGACCATCAGCGACAGCGCGGCGTAGGAGTTAGAGATAACCTCCTCGCGCGGCAGCAGAATATAGCGCCCGGTACGGCAGGCGCGCATAAAGTCGCACCAGCCAGGCATCACGCCCTCCATCGCCCGCAGCTCATCCTGCGGCTTACCGCCGGTATCGGAGCGCCAGGTGGCAAACACAAAATCGGCATCCAGCTCCGGTAGCTGCTCGGCGCTGACGTCAATGCGCTGGCCCTCGGGGATGTTGTCAATCAGCGGCGGGAAGCGGAATCCGGCATCGCGCAGCACGCGGCCCAGCGCATGATAGGAGTGATGCACGGTCACCTTGCCGTTGTTGGCCTGAATCACCGAGACAACGATGTTTTGCGTATCCACCATCGCCTTTAGCTGGGCTATCTGCGCCTGATAGCGGCGTTCGAGGATTAAGAGCCGCGGCTGGGTACCGGTGAGCTGCGCCAGCTTGCGGTAAATGCGCGGCGCGCTGCCCTGCAAATGGTCGATGCTGACCGTTGGCGCAATCTTCTCCAGCTGCTCCACCGAGACGTGGCGGCTCGGCTCGGTGATAATCAGGTCCGGTTTCGCGGCGGCCACCGCTTCGAGGTCGATATCCGCCGTGCCGATAAACTGAATCGCGCTGTTATCGAAATCAATCCCGGTCAGCTGTGCGCTGGAGCGTAAAAAGTGGCTGCCGTCCGGACGGGTCCTCCCGTGGCTGGCGACCGGCGGGACGCCAAGCTCAATCAGGGGAATGGTGATATCCAGATCGTGCATCGACACAATGCGCTGCGGGTGCAGCGGAACGGTCACCGCGCGACCTAAGTCGTCGGTGAAGGTTTGCGTATCGGCGGCCGAGGCGACGCCCGCCAGCAGCACCAGCAGAGAAACGAACCAACGCATAGCGATCCTTTTTGATTTACAGGGCGTCACGGCGACGCCAGAGCAGAACGATAAAAAACGGACAGCCGACCAGAGCAATCACGATCCCCGCAGGGATCTGCAGCGGCGCGAACGCCAGCCGGCCAATGGTATCGGTGGCTAACACCAGCAGCGCGCCGATCAACGCGCTGCCGCAGAGCAGCGCCACCTGGCCGCCGCGCAGCAGAAAACGCGCCATATGCGGCGCCATCAGGCCAACGAAGCCAAGGCTACCGACGCAGGAGACGCTGGCGGAGGTGAGCAGCACCGGCGCGAAAAAGCGCAGCAGGGTGAGCTGCTGCAGACGTACCCCGAGGCCGATGGCCGTGCGGTCGCCGAGCAGCGCCGCATCGGCGGCCCCGGCGGTCAAAAAAAGGATCATCGCCCCGGGTAGCGCCCAGCAGAAAGCGACGGCCAACAGCGGCCAGGTCGCCGCGTGCAGGCTGCCCGCCAGCCAGATCATCGCCGTCTGTACATCGCGCACGTCGGCGGTGGTCATAAAAATGCCGACCGCCGCCGCCAGCGTCCAGGAGACGCCGATGCCGATGAGAATAAAGCGCGGGCGCGAACAGTCGCGGGCCAGCGCCAGAACCAGCAGCGCCACCAGCACGCCGCCGAGCATCCCCGCCAGCGGCCGCCAGATGACGCCCACCGCCGGAAAGAACAGCACCAGCGCCAGAACCACAATACTGGCCCCCTCCTTCACTCCGATAAGCCCAGGGTCCGCCAGACCGTTGCGGGTAATGCTCTGCATCGCCGCGCCGGCCAGGCCGAGCATCGCCCCGCACAGCAGCGCCATCAACAGCCTCGGCAGGCGGATATCAAACAGGATAAAACGCGGCTGTTCGGCGACGTTTTCCGCGCCCAGCAGCGCGCGAAACAGGGTACCGGAAGGCATCGGGAAACTGCCGTGGGTCAGGCCAAACAGCGCCAGCAGCAGAATAACGAGCAGCATGCCGGCTGCGATTTTTAACGCCGCGGGCCGCAGCAAAAAATGCCTGCCGCCGCAGGCAAGCGGCTGAAAACCGGCGCGACGGGCGGCGCTTTTCATTTAAAAAACCTCGCGGCGATAAAAATAAATACCGGTGCCCCCACCAGCGCGGTCATCGCGCCGGTTGCCAGCTCCTGGGGCGCGACCAGGGTACGCGCGGCGATATCCGCCAGCAGCAGCACCAGGGCGCCAACCGGGGCGGCCAGCGGCAGCGCCAGGCGAATATCTTCGCTAATCAGCCGACGCACCGCGTGGGGGACCACCAGCCCGACAAAGCCGATCGGCCCGGCCACCGCCACCGCGGAGCCGCACAATAGCGCAATGGCGGCCAGCCCCAGCAGGCGGGTCTGAACAATCTTCACCCCCAGCCCCAGCGCGACTTTATCGCCCAGCGCCAGCACGTTCAGACGCGGCGCGATGGCCAGCGCGACCGTCACTCCCGCCAGCGCCGGGAGCAGCGCCGCGCGCAGCGTTTGCCAGTTCAGTCCGGCAAGATCGCCCGCCAGCCAGGTACGCATCGCCAGTAGCGTTTGTTCATCGAGGATCAGAATCGCCGCCGTGACCGCCGAGGCAAACGCCGACAGCGCTACCCCACAGAGGGTAATGCGTAGCGGCGTCACGCCACCGCGCCCGGATGACGACAGCAGCATCACGCCGCCAAACAGCAGCGCCGCGCCGCAGGCGGCGGTGAGCGGTCTGGCTAACGCCACGCCGCCGAGGCTGATTCCGAGCGCCGACGTCGCCACCACCGCCAGCGAAGCGCCAGCGTTAAGGCCGAGAATATGCGGCTCGCCCAGCGGATTGCGGATCACGGTTTGCAGCAGCAGCCCCGCCACGCCGAGCGCCGCGCCGGTGAGCAGCGCCGCCGCGAGACGTACCAGGCGTAAATCAACGATAATGCGGTGGTCAAAGTTGCGCGGATCGTAGTGAAACAGCGCCTGAAGCACCGTTTGCGGCGCAATCCAGCGCGCGCCGAGCCCGAGATGTACCAGCGAGCCGCCCAGCAGCAGTAAACTCAGCAGTACCAGCGCCAGCCGGGGCCGGGATTGTCGGCGCGGCAGCAGCAGCGCGGAGGCGCTCATAACGCCTTCTCCTCACGGGCGCGGAACGGCATAAAAAAGGGCTTGCCGGTCTGCGGGTTGAGCGACATCTGCACGTCCACGTCAAAAACAGTTTTGATCAGTTCCGGCGTACAGATCTCCTGTTCATTAATCACCCCGGCGATCTGTCCTTTTTTAAGAAACACCAGCAGGTCGGCGTAGTTCACCGCGAAGTTCAGGTCGTGCAGGACGGTGACCACCGTGCGGCCGTGATCGCGGGTTAAGGTTTGCAGCAGTTCGAGAATGTCGACCTGATAGCGCAGATCGAGCCAGGTAGTGGGTTCATCCAGCAGAATTGTCGCCGTTTGCTGAGCGAGGGCCATCGCGATCCAGCAGCGCTGACGCTGGCCGCCGGAGAGGCTATCAACCGCTAGATGGGCAAATTCGGCGGTGCCGGTGAGCATTAGCGCCTCTTCGACCGCCCGTTCATCGGCCTCGGACCATTGACGCATCAGACCCTGCCAGGGGTAGCGCCCGCGGGAAACCAGTTCAAACACCGTCAACCCTTCCGGCGTTAGCGGCGATTGCGGCAGAATCCCCAGCCGCCGGGAGACCTCACGGGTCGGCATCTGATGAATCACCTCGCCGTCCAGACGTACGCAGCCGCCCAGCGGCTTGAGTATCCGGGCGATGGTCGACAGCAGCGTCGATTTCCCCGAGCCGTTGGCGCCGGCCAGTACCGTCATTTTCCCGTGGGGGATGGTCAGATGAATATTATCGACAATTAGCGTCTGGCCATATCCGGCCGACAGGGAATCGAGGACGATCCCCTGCTCTGCAGGCAACACCCGCTGTGGCATAACTCGCTCCCGCGCCGCAACGGCGTGGCGCCAGGCCCGCTCGTTCCGCACTCAAACAAAAATAAATCTCATTCTCTTTTGATCATGCGGCGGATGAATGTAGTAGTCAATACCCCGCGACCGCATCGATAACGGCGGTCTACTACCGACAACCGCACCTCCAGAAAATGAATTAATAACTAATAAAAACAATAAATTCATTTATATCCACTCTGCTCGTTCAGCGCTGATTGCGTGGTTATTTGCGTCGGCGATTTTTTATCTTACATAACGTTTACTACTACATTCCTTCGTGATTGAATGATTCTCAATTACATATCTGCACGCCTTCTGGCGTTAATAACAGATAGCTTTCTTTTTCAGGGCAATGATTTTATTGGCTTTACCTCTGCGCAAAGGCGAGGTTCGTTCACGAGACACAAAAATGATTCCATTAAATGTCCCTTTTTCGGCATTAAAAGGGCGTGCGCTTTTTTCACTGATTTTTTTCACCTCACCGGGATTAGTGGCCGCGGAAAATAGCGCCACTCAGACAAAAAAAACGACTGACGAAACGATGAGGGTCGTCGCCGACGGTTCACGGCAGAGCGCTACCAACGGTTATCAGCCGGTCAATACCTCGACCGCCACGCTGACCACCATGCCGATGCTGGATATTCCGCAGGTGGTCAACACCGTCAGCGAGCAGGTGCTCGAGGATCAGCATGCGACGAACCTCGACGAAGCGCTGTATAACGTCGCCAACGTGGTACAAACCAATACCCTCGGCGGAACCCAGGACGCCTTTAGCCGCCGCGGCTTCGGCGCCAACCGCGACGGCTCGATCATGACCAACGGCCTGCGCACCGTGCTGCCGCGCAGCTTTACCGCTGCCACCGAACGCGTTGAAGTGCTCAAAGGCCCGGCCTCAACGCTGTATGGCATTCTCGACCCCGGCGGATTAATCAACGTCGTCACCAAACGCCCGGAGCGCAGCTTCGGCGGCTCCGTCTCCGCCACCTCCACCAGCTTTGGCGGCGGTAGCGGGCAGTTCGACGTCACCGGCCCCATCGACGGGACGCCGCTGGCGTATCGGGTGATTGGCGAATATCAGCATGAAGATTACTGGCGTAATTTCGGCAAACAGAAGACCAGCTTTATCAACCCTTCCCTGACCTGGTTCGGCGAGCGGGCAACGGTGAACGTCTCCTATTCGCACCGTAACTACAGTACCCCATTCGATCGCGGCACCATCTTCGATCTGAACACCGGTCATGCGGTGAATGTCGATCGCAAAACGCGTTTTGATGAACCGTTTAATATTACCGACGGTTATTCCGACCTCGCGCAGCTGAATGCCGAATACCGGCTCAGCGACGCCTGGACCGCCCGCTTCGACTACAGCTACAGCCAGGATCATTACAACGACGATCAGGCCCGGGTAATGGCCTACGATTCGGCGACCGGCAACCTGACCCGCCGCGTCGACGCCACCCACGGTTCAACCCAGAAAATGCACGCTACGCGGGCGGATTTACAGGGTAACGTGGTCATTGGCGGCTTCTACAACGAGATCCTCACCGGCCTGGCTTACGAGAACTACGATCTGCTGCGTACCGATATGATCCGCTGTAAGAACGTCAAGGGATTTAATATCTATAACCCGGTCTATGGTACGCTCGACAAATGCTCCAGCGTTTCGGCATCCGATAGCGATCAGCGTACTCAGCAGGAGAGCTATGCGGGCTACGTCCAGGACGCGCTCTATCTTAGCGATAAGTGGATCGCCATTGCCGGGGTGCGCTATCAGTATTACACCCAGTACGCCGGGAAAGGCCGCCCGTTTAACGTCAATACCGACAGCAGCGACCAGAAATGGACGCCGAAAGCGGGCCTGGTGTATAAGCTGACGCCGTCCGTCTCGCTGTTTGGTAACGTGGCGCAGTCGTTTATGCCGCAGTCCTCCATCGCCAGCTATATCGGCAATCTGCCGCCGGAAGAGTCAACCTCTTACGAGCTGGGCGCGAAGTTCGAGCTCTTCAACGGCGTTACCGCCAATATCGCGCTGTTTGATATTGATAAGCGCAACGTCCTCTATACCGAATCGGTGGGCGATGAAACCGTAGCGAAAACCGCCGGTAAGGTGCGCTCCCGCGGCGTCGAAGTGGACGTGGCCGGATCGTTGACCGATAACCTGAGCGTCATCGCCAGCTACGGCTATACCGATGCGAAAGTCACCGACGATCCGGATTACAAGGGCAAACCGCTGCCGAACGTGCCGAAACACACCGGCTCTGTGTTCCTGAGCTACGACATTCATAACGTCTACGACAGCAATACCCTGACGGTGGGCGGCGGCGGTCGCGCGGTAAGCAAACGTTCCGGTACCAACGGCGCGGATTATTATCTGCAGGGCTATGCGGTGGCGGATGTGTTTGCGGCCTATAAGATGAAGCTGCAATATCCGGTGACGCTACAGGTTAACGTGAAGAATCTGTTTGATAAGACCTATTACACCTCCTCCATCGGCACCAACAACCTCGGTAACCAGATCGGCGACCCGCGGGAAGTGCAGTTTACGCTGAAGATGGATTTTTAAGCCTTATCCCTGTCCCGGATCGCGGCGCGCTGCGCCTTATCCGGGCTACAGCCCCCTCACTCCTTGTCATCCGGGCAAGAATCAGCGCGCTCCCTGTAGCCCGGGCAAGGCGCGGCCCTACCGCGCCGCCCCCGGGAATATCCCGGCGCTCCGTCAAACGCAGGCCGTCCAGCAGCCCCCGGTTAGCGCGTTGCTTTACCAATCCTCTTCCTGTCCCAGAATGCGCAAAATATCCTGCCGATGCTGCACCAGCAGCGGATTATCGCGATGGCGGGGAAACGCCAGCGGAAGCGCAAACTCGGCGATAATCCGCCCCGGACGCGGCGACATGACCAGCACCCGCTCGCAGAGCAGCAGCGCCTCTTCAATATCGTGGGTGACCAGCAGGCTGGTATAGCCCTGCTGCTGCCACAGGGCGATCAGCTCCCGCTGCATGCTGATGCGGGTAAGCGAATCCAGCTTGCCCAGCGGCTCATCGAGCAGCAGCAGGCGCGGTTCGTTCAGCAGCGCGCGCGCCAGCGCCGCACGCTGCGCCATGCCGCCGGAGAGCTGGCGCGGCCACGCCTCGCTAAACCCCTGCAGCCCGATGCGTGAAATCAGCGCGTCGGCCTTGGGCTCAAGCCCCTTTTTCCCCTGCGCCTGCGGCCCCAGCAGCACGTTTTGCCGCACCGTCAGCCACGGATAAAGGGTCGGATCCTGAAACACCAGTATCCGTTCGGGCCCCGGTCCGCCCATCGCCGCCTCATCAATCTGAATTTGCCCGGACTGCTGCGGCTCCAGTCCCGCCAGCAGCCGCAGCAGAGTGGATTTACCGCATCCCGAGGGGCCGAGCAGCGCGACGCTCTCTCCGGGCCGCAGCTGCAGGCTAATATTCTCCAGCACCGGCACCATCTGTTTGCCAAGGCTAAAAGCATGATGCAGGTGGCTTATCGACACCGCCGCTCCGGCCGATGCCGCCTGAGGTCTTGCGTTCGCGGTTACCATTGCATGCCTCCCCGCTGCCAGCTCAGCAGCCGGTCGCGGACCATAAACAGTCCGCTAATCAGGCCGGAGCAGAGCAGCGCCATCACCAGCAGCGCCGCGTACATATTGGGGTAGGCGGCCCAGCCCTGCGCCCACTGCAGATAAAAGCCAATACCCGATTTCACCCCGACCATTTCGGCGACGATCAGCACCGAAAACGATGCGCCCAGCCCCATAAACAGGCCGACAAAGACGTTGGGCAGCGCGGCGGGGATCGCCACGCGCAGGATCAGGAAGCGCTGGCTGGCGCCCAGGGTCCGCGCGACGTCATACCATGCCTTATCGATGCCGATCACTCCGGACCAGGTCAGCACGGTCACCGGGAACCAGGTGCTGAGCGCGATCAGGAACACGCTGGCGCCGAAGCTGGAAGGGAAAATAAACAGGCACAGCGGCAGCAGCGCGGTGGACGGCACCGGCCCCAGCAGACGCAACACCGGATGCACCCAGTAGCCGATCCGCTGGGACCAGCCGATCGCCAGCCCGCTGATAAAGCCGCAGCTGGTGCCCAGAAGCACCCCGAGCCCGAGCAGCCCCAGCGAATGCAGAAGGCTATCGAGCAGGCGCGGCCAGTCATCGTGCAGTACCTCAATCAGCGCCTGCGGCGGTGCGAAAAACGGCACCGGCAGAAAGGCCGTCTTTGCCGTCAGCCCCTCCCACAGCGCAAAGAGTACCGGCAGCAGCGCCAGCCACTTTCCGGCATGCTGCAGGCGAGCCCCGCGCTGCCGCCAGTAGCGGTAGCTCAGCGCCAGCAGCAAGAGCCCGCCGCCGAGGGTGAACTGCGCCAGCGCCCACCCTTCGCTAAACGGCCAGCGCCGCCCGGCATCGGGCCAGGCCAGCGTAAACAGGCCCCCCAGCAGCCATAGCGCGGCGGCAAGCAGTCCTTCCGTCCACAGCGGCCTGCCGCTTGTCGTACGCGCCAGCGCCCGTTCAGGCGAAAACGTTGACATAAATGCTCTCCGCAAACTGATGGGGATCGGTGCCCGGCTTAATGACCTGCACCCGCTGAAGATCCACGGCGTACTGGGTCAGCTCTTTGACAAACGCCTCGCCCACCGCGTGATGGCCGTGCCCCTGGCCGTGGAGAATGCCGCTGACCTCCGCCTCATTGGTATTCAGCGCATGGGCGAGGAAGGATTGCGCCACGCTTTCCGGATGCGCGGCGGCATAGCTGTGCGCCTCAAGAATCGCCTGAGTGAGCGCGGCGGCGGCCGGTTTATGATCGCGTGCCAGGCTACCGCTGACGCCCAGTACGCAGCAGCTCAGGTTGGCGTAATCGCCGGTCATATTGCTGGCGATAAGCTGATACTTGCCGGTTGCCAGCAGGCGATAGCTAAAGGGCTCGCTGCCGCTGATGGCGGCGATTTCGCGTTTATCCAGCGCCACGCTGAGCAGGTCCGGCGGATAGACTTTCCACTGCACATCGCTGATCGGGTCGATGCCGTGGCGCTTGAGCAAAATAGCGAAGAAGTTTTTATCCGGCCCGGCCATATCGGTGACGCCGATGGTTTGCCCTTTCAGGCTCTCCAGGCCGCCGAACGGCGAGTTTTTCGCCGTCAGCAGATTCAGGCAGCCGCCGTGGGTTCCGGCGGTGAGCTTCACGTCGAAGCCCTGCTCCAGCGCCTTCAGCCAGCGCAGCGCCATCCCGACGCCGGCGTCGGCCTTACCGGTGGCAATCGCCTCCAGCAGCACGTCCGTCGAGTTGCCGAAGTTAACGAACTCCACGTCGAGATTGTATTTACTGAAGATCTTCTGCTGCTCGGCGACGGCAACCGGCGCCAGGCACACCGCGCTTTTGTTGATCGCCAGCTTGATTTTATACGGCTGCGCCAGGCGCAGCGCCGGGTGTTCATCCCCGCTCGCCATGGCCGCCATATCGTGAGCCCAAAGCGGCAGGGATGCTCCCGCCAGCGCGAGACCGCCGGTCAAGCGTAAGAAACGACGGCGGGAAAAAGCGGCTTTCATCATGGCGCCACCTCCGCATGGGCCTGGGCGGCGGGCACGCTAAAGCCGTTATCAAAGGTCGGCGTCACGTCCAGCTTTGCGCGGATGAGTCCGTTGGCGAGGTAAAAATTCGCCGTCGACTGCTGCTGAGCGACCGTCTGCGCGTCCAGAGGCTGCCACTGCGACTGGCGATTGGCAAACTGCGCGCGGGCGATATCCGCCGGGAAACGAATAATCTCCCCCAGCGTTTTACCGTAGCTATCAAGGTTGGCGTAGGCCCAGCGCTCGGCGCCGGCCAGGCGGGTAAGGTAATCCTGCAGCGCCGCGCGTTTTTGCGGGTCTTTCAGGGCATCATCGGTTGCCGCCAGGAAGGTGTTGCCCGGCAGTAGCCCTTTACCGCTGACCAGAATCTTTCCTTCCGCGGTCTTCACCAGCTGCGTGGTATAGGGCTCCCAGGTCGCCCAGGCGTCCACCGAACCGTTGAGCAGCGCCACTTTGGCGTCCACCGGGCCGAGAAACACCCACTGCACCTCTTTCGGCGAAATTCCCGCCTGCTCCAGCGCTTTCAGCGCCACAAAGTGGCCAATCGATCCTTTACCGGTAGCGATGCGTTTGCCTTTTAAATCCGCGGCGCTCTTCAATGCGCTGTCGGGCGAGACCAGCACCGCGGTGCCGGCCGGGTTGCTTTTATCGACGGCGATGGCTTTGACCGGCGCGCCGTTAGCCAGCGCGAACAGTAGCGGCGCATCGCCGATAATCCCCGCATCCACCGCCTCGGCGTTAAGCGCTTCCGCCAGCGGCGCGGCGGCCGGAAACTCGGCCCATTTAATCTCGTAGGGGAGATCCCGCAGGGCGTTGGCGGCCTCCAGCTGCGAGCGCATGCCGCCCTTTTGATCGGCGATTCGCAGGGTGATTCGCTCCTGGGCCGCCGTATAGCCGCTCAGCGCCAGCAGCATCAGCGCCCCGGCTACACGGGTAAAATGAAGTTTGCGCATATGAATTATCCTTATTTTTGAAAAGCGTATTTGCCTGCCGCCAGCCACGCGCTGTCGTTCTGCGGGGTATGTACCCGCCCGCACAGGACGTTGCGATAGTGGCGTTCCAGAGGATTTTGCCGGCTCAGGCCATGGTTGCCGGTCAGCTCCAGCGCCAGGTTTACCGCCTGAATGGCGTTATCGGTAATGGTGACTTTCGCCAGATTGGCCTCAATGGCGGAAAAGCCCAGCTGCGCGGCCTTTTCCAGCAGGCTGCGGTTGACCAGCAGCCATCCGTCCATCTGGCCAACTTTTTCCTGCACCCGCGGCAAGCTGGAAAGCGGTTGCCCAAGGCTGCCCGGAATACGCGTACCCAGCCACGTCACCAGCCAGTCGCGGGCCGCGCGCGCCACGCTGTCGTAGATCGCCGCCAGCAGCGCCGTATGGCGATTGGCAAACAGACGAAACTGCTCGGCGTCCGGCGCGGGAGGCGCATCGGCCGCCCACACGTCCACCGCGTACTCATCGGCCACCCGCACATTGTTGAGCACCACTTCGTGGCTGCCGGTTGCCCGCATTCCGGCGTGATCCCAGCTTTTCACCACGCTGACGCCCTCGCTGTCGGCTGGAACCAGCCAGGTGCCGACCAGTGGACGAGCGTCGTCGCTGCGTCCCCAGACGGCCAGCCAGCTCAGCCCCTCAATGCCGGTGGTATAGATTTTGTGACCGTTAATTTGCCAGCCCCCGGTGCGGCGGGTCGCCACGGTTTGCGGCAGGCCGCCGCGCGCCGGTGAGCCGAGCTCCGGCTCCACCCGCAGGCTGTTGATCAGCCCGCCCCGCTCGACGGCATCGTGAAAAACCCGCTGACGCAGCGGCTCGGCCCAGCCAGCGTTTTCCGCCAGTCGCAGATGATGCAGATACTGCATGCAAACAATGAGTGCGGTCGCCGGTTCGCCCCAGGCGATGGCGGCGACCGCCTGCTGAAGTTCGGCTAAACCGGCCCCCGCTCCGCCGTACTGCTGCGGCACGGCGAGGCACAAAAAGCCGCGCTGGCGCAGATGCGCGATATTGTTGCGGGGAAAGTCGCCGCTGGCGTCAAGGCTGGCCGCCTGCTCCGCCATCAGCTGGCGGATCTCCGTCAGCCGCCGCGTCCAGTCATCGGTGGCTTGCCCGGTCACGATGCGCGCTCCGCGACGGCGCGCAGGGCGGCTTTTTCGCGGGTTATCGGCAGCAGGGCCTTACCGTACTCCTGAGCATCGTTGAGCGGATCGAACCCACGGATCAGGAAGTTGCGCACGCCGAGGTCGTAGTAGTCGAGCAGCGCGTCGGCGACCTGTTCCGGGGTGCCCACCAGCGCGGTGGAGTTATGGCCGCCGCCCACCAGCTGCGCGATCCCGGTCCACAGGCGTTTATCCACCACCTTGCCCTGCGCCGCCGTGGCCCGCAGACGCTGCGCCCCGACGCTGTCGGGCTTGGCTTTGAAACCGCCCCCGCTCTGCGCCGCCCGCTCGGTGGCGACGTGCAGGATATGCTCGGCTTTCTCCCAGGCCTCGGCTTCGCTGGCGGCGATAATCGGCCGGAACGAGACGCTAAAGCCGATTTCACGCTGATGTTTCGCCGCCTCGGCCCGCACGCGCTGGATGGTTTCCGCGGTTTGCGCCAGCGACTCCCCCCACAGGGCGAAAACGTTGGCATGTTTACCGGCCACGGCGATGGCCGCTTCCGAGGAACCGCCGAAGTAGAGGGGAATATGCGGCTTTTGCAGCGGGCGAATCGCCGACCACGCCTGTTCAGCCTGATAAAAATCGTTGGCGATATCCACCGGCTGTTCGGCGGTCCACACCTTGCGGACGGTCTCAAGGAAGGCATCGGTTCGCGCGTAGCGCTGGTCGTGATCGAGATAATCGCCGTCGCGGCGCTGCTCGGCGTCATTGCCGCCGCTGATGATATGTACCGCCAGGCGGCCGCCCAGCAGATGTTCAAGGGTGGCGAACTTACGCGCGGCGAGGGTCGGCGAGACAAAACCGGGACGATGAGCCAGCAGGAAGCCGATATGCTGCGTCGACAGCCCCGCCAGCGCGGTCACCAGAAAGCCGTCGGGTTGATCGGACCAGTGGCCCACCAGCAGGCGGTCAAACCCGGCAGCCTCGTGGGTTTGCGCGAAACGCACGATGTAATCACGGTCAAAAATCGGGCCGACCGGGGCGATGGTTTCCGACGACAGGCGGTGGCCGATCATGCCGAGAAACTGAATGCTCATGCAGAACTCCTTGTAGCAGGATAATGAGTGGACCGCCGCGGCGGCGCGTTTTCATTACCCTATACACGGGCTCTTAATGAACAAAATGCATTTTTGTCATATCTTAATATGCGAGATAAGCATTAATAAAAATTGTATTTAGGTTTCAGTCAGATACGTTTAGCTGCTGAACGACTTTGCCGGCGAAAAAAGTCAGCGGCTGGCTCAGATTAGCCAGATTCTGCGCGTGAACCAACCACAGATGCACCGCGGGCTGGAAGTCAGCGAGGGTCAGCACGGCGACGTCATCGCGCCACGGGCTGGCGGCCAGCGCGGCGCGCGGCACCAGGCCAAGCCCCAGCCCCTGCGCCACGAGGCTGATTTGCAGCTGGGCGCCCGCGGTCTCGACATTCAGCGCTAAGCGCAGCCCCTGGGACTGCAGCTCGCGGATCAGCCCCGCCCGCAGGCCGCAGCCGTCGGGATTGAGCACCCAGCCTTTTTCCGCGCAGTCGCGCAGCGCCCCGGCGTGCAGGCGCCAGCTTTTTGCCGCTATCACCACGATATCCAGCGGGCACAGCAGCCGTCCGCCGTAGCCTTCGGCAAAGCGTTGCTGCTCAGGCCCCATCGCCAGCACCCCGTCCAGCTCGACGCTCTCGAGGCGCTTTTGCAGCAGACCGCTCCAGCCGCAGGTTACCTGAGGTTGGAGGGCGGGAAACTGCTGGCGCAGCGCGGTCAGCGCCGGCTGCAGGGCTATTTCCGCCACGCTCTGCGGCACGCCGAGACGCAGAATACCGTGCGGCTCCGCTTCGGGGTCGAGCAGGCCGTACAGCTTTTTGGTCTCCCGCTTGATGCTCAAACACTGCTCGTAAACCCGGTGCCCGGCGGCGGTCAGGGTGAGCGGCCGGGTCTGACGCTCCAGCAGCGTCACGTCGAGGGTGTGTTCCAGACGCTGCAGACGACGGGTAATCGCCGATTGGGTAATACCAAGATATTCCGCGGCCTGGTTAAGCGAGGAAAACTGCACGGTGGCCAGCAGTGCGTCGATGTCGTCAATGCGCATAGCGTCCTTAATGTGATTTTTGCATATTAATATATGCGGAAATTGCATTTTAATTATATTAACGCCTTTGCTAGCGTAAAGACCAGTCCCGACAACAGGAAGCGACCATGACCGCACCGCGAGTGGAAAAATTACGCCAGTTTATTCAAGACCTTGATGCCCTGCATCGCGAGTTTGCCGACGAGACGGCCCTGCTCGACGCCGTAGCTCTGCGCCTGGCCGCGCTGGTGAAAAAAGATGACTGGCTGCCGGAAGAGTACACCCTGCCGCATCCCCATCACTATCAGCAGTACCTGCTGCATGTTGACTCCGGACAGCGTTTCTCTATCGTCAGCTTCGTCTGGGGACCGGGGCAATCGACGCCGATTCACGACCATCGGGTGTGGGGCGCCATCGGCATGCTGCGCGGCGCGGAGGAGAATCAGCGCTACCGCCTGGACGAGCGCGGCCTGCCGGTGGTTAGCGGCGTTGCCGAACGCCTCTCCCCCGGCGAAGTGGAAAAAGTCTCTTCCCGCGACGACGATATTCACCGGGTGAGCAACGCCCTGGCGGACCGGGTCTCGATCAGTATCCACGTTTACGGCGGCAATATCGGCGGCGTCAGGCGCGCGGTATATACCCCGGAAGGCCTCGTCAAACCTTTTGTCTCCGGTTACTCCAACCGCCACTTACCCAATATCTGGGATCTCTCAAAGGATAATTAATATGCCCACCTGTTCTTATCGTCCGGCCGCGCAGCTGCGCCAGGCGCTGCTTGACGGCGCGGAGCTGGCGCTGATCGATGTTCGCGAAGAGGCCGACTTTGCCCGCAGCCATCCGCTGTTTGCCGCCAATCTGCCGCTCAGCAAGCTGGAGCTGGACATTTTTCGGCGCGTACCGCGCCTGACGACGCCGATTACCGTCTATGACGGCGGCGAAGGCCTGGCGGAGCGGGCCGTTGAACGCCTGCAGAGCTGGGGCTACGAAGATGTCGCCCTGCTGGAAGGCGGCCTGTCGGGCTGGCAGCGCAGCGGCGGGGAACTGTTTCAGGACGTCAATTCGCCGAGCAAAGCGTTCGGCGAGCTGGTGGAGAGCGAGCGGCATACCCCTTCGCTGAGCGCCGGGGAAGTGAAAGCGCTGCTCGATAGCTCACAGGAGGTGGTGGTGGTCGATGCGCGCCGTTTCGATGAGTATCAAACCATGAATATTCCCGGCAGCATCAGCGTGCCCGGCGGGGAGTTGGCGCTGCGCATTGAGGGGCTGGTTCCATCATCGCAGGCGACGGTGATCGTCAACTGCGCCGGGCGCACGCGCAGCATTATCGGCACGCAGTCGCTGCGCAATGCCGGTTTGCCCAATCCGGTCTATGCGCTACGCAATGGCACCATCGGCTGGACCTTAGCCGGGTTTGACCTTGAGCGCGGCCAGCAGCGGCGCTATGACGCCGATTTTCGCGCCCCAGCCGAACGCGCGGCGACGGTGAGACAGGTAGCGGAGCGCGCCGGAGTCGCCTTTATCGATAGCCCCACCCTCCAGCGCTGGCTGCGGCAGCCCGCACGCACCACCTATCTGTTCGACGTCCGGAGTCCGGAAGAGTACGCCGCGGGCCATCTGCCACAGAGCGTCAGCGCGCCCGGCGGGCAGCTGGTGCAGGAGACCGACCATTTCGCCAGCGTGCGCGGGGCGCGTATTGTGCTGGTTGCCGATGACGAGATTCGCGCGCCGATAACGGCGTCCTGGCTGGCGCAGATGGGCTGGGAGGTGGCGGTCTTGCGCGATGCGCGCGCGGAAGATTTTAGCGAGCGCGGAACCCCAGCGGGCCGCGTACCGCCGGGTTCGCAGGTGGAGGAGATCTCTGCGCCGCAGCTGGCGCAACAGCTGCGAGAACCGGGGACCGTAGTGCTAGATTTCACCACCAGCGCCAACTATGTCGCCCGGCACATTCCCGGCGCTTACTGGCTAATACGTTCGCAGCTGCGCCAGGCGCTGGAGGTTATCCCTTCAGCCGAACGTTACGTTGTCACCTGCGGCAGCAGCCTGCTGGCCCGCTACGCGGCGCCTGAGGTGGCGGCGTTAACCGGTAAACCGGTGCGGCTGCTGAGCGGCGGCACCCTGGCGTGGATTGACGCCGGGCTGGCGCTGGAGCACGGCGAGACGCATCTGGCGACGCCGCGCAGCGATCGCTATCAACGCCCGTATGAAGGCACCGATAACTCCCCCGCGGCAATGCAGGCCTACCTCGACTGGGAGTTCGGCCTGGTTGAACAGCTCAAGCGCGATGACACGCACGGGTTTACGGTGTTGTAAATTCCCCCGCTCGCGCTGCGCTTAGCGGGGCTACGAGTCCACCGACATCTGCGATCCGGTCGCCTGGGCAGGTACACAGCATCGCCACCGGGAAATACCCTCACTCCCGGGGGCGGCGCAAAGCGCCTACCCGGGCTACAAGCCCACCGCCATCTACGATCCGCTAGCCCGGGCAAGTTGCGGCGTTATCGCTGACCGCCAGGTTTCCGGGGCGGTATCAATAATGCCCCAGCGCTCTTGACGCTTATCGCCGTCCATTACCTTTGCCGTTGGCGCAAAAACCGTATTCCGTTAGCGGGAGACCGAACCGCGATGGTCGCCCGCACGTAGTTTGAGACCCGCCGGGAACGCTTGCAGCGGATGCTGTTCCACTTTGCTTGTCTGATAGTAGGTTTCGCCTGTCCAGCCGGCAGCTTCAGCGACGGAGCCCAGTAGGCGGAGCTATCGGCTTTGTTATCGCAGGTGGTTTCCGGGAGGTCTGATAGCCAACGACCGCCGATGTTACACATCATCAAACATCATTTCGTCTCATCAGGCTCGCGCATGATCCATGAATACTGAAATGACTTCGGCGCCGGAAAATGCGTACGCCGGCGAAACGACCCCAGCAGTTGGGGCGTACAGTAGGTACAGCTCCCCAGCCACTCCATATTTTCATCCGGCACGCCCGCCCCGCGCAGCAGGAGACGCGCAAAGGCCCGCAGATCGAACCAAAAATTGTCGTCACCGCTCGCTTTCGCCTGTTGTCCCACGGACGCCGCCTGCTGGGGCAGGAAAAGCTGTTGCCGATGGCGTTTCGCCAGTTCGCCGGCGGGCATCGCCAGCAGCGCCGGGTAGAAGTCGCCAGTGACTTCATAGCAGCAGGCATGAATATGCGGCCCGCTCACCACCACCAGATCTTGCGGGTCGACGTGATAACGCTGAAACAGCGCAAGGCTATTTTCGATAATCCCGCTGGCCGCGCCGCGCCAGCCTGCGTGCACGCTGCAGACATAGCGCCCGTCGCGCGACGCCATCAGCAGCGGCAGGCAGTCGGCGGTCACCACGCCCACCTTCTGCCCGCTGACGGCGGTAAACATCGCATCGGCGTGGGGTCGCTCCACCTGCGGCGCGCGATTCTCATGCACGATATTGCCGTGAACCAGTTTAACCGGCGCCATTTCGCTATAGGGAAAGGCGGCGGTTTCATGCACGTCGAGGAAGGCGTAGCGGATGCCGGGGATATCGCTTAATAAACGGGAGGTAAAAGACATGATGCCCGGAAGAATCAGTGGATGATGATTTAACGTATGCCAAAGTGGAGAGATGCGCAAGGCGGCTCCCCGGCTCGCGCTACGCTTAGCCGGGCTACAAGCAACAAGCTTCTGCGGGCCGGTAGCCCGGGCAAGGCGCGGGTTTACCGCGCCGCCCCCGGGAATAAACGAAAATGCTCAGGCCAGCGCGGCGCGCTTTTGGCGGTTCATCAGCCAGAACACCGCTACGCCTGCCAGCAAAATGCCGGGCGCGGAAGCTGCCATCACGCCAACCGTGCCGGTGCCCAACGCCAGCATTTTGCCCGCCAGCAGCGGGCCGCTCATCGCGCCGAGACGACCGATCGCCACCGCCGTCCCCACGCCGGTGGCGCGAATTTCGGTGCGATAGAACAGCGGAGCCAGCGCGTAAAGCACGCTCTGCCCGCCGGTGGCAAACAGCCCGGCGACGAAGCCGGAAAAGAGCATCGCGGCGAGCGAGGTCGCGGTGCCCAGCGCCAGCAGCGACGCCAGCATACCGCTGTAGATCAGCAGCGACATCCATAGCGGGCTGAGCTTATCCATCAGCGCCCCCAGCAGCAGCGTGCCGCAGGCGGCGCCAAACTGCAGGACAAACATCACCCCCGCCGCCTCGCTGGCGCTGAATCCCTGGCCGACTAACAGCATCGGCAGCCAGTTGATCAGCATATAGACCACCAGCAGCGTGAAGAAGTAGCACAGCCACAGCAGCAGCGTGGCGGTAGCGTTGCCCGGCGCGAGAAGCGCGCGTAGCGGCACGCCCTGCGCGCTGCGCTGAAAAACCGGCGATTCAGGCAGCCAGCGCAGCAGCAACGGCACCAGCAGCAGCGGAACGATACCGCCGACCCAGAATACCGTTTGCCAGGCGGCGGCGAGGCCGAAAAAGCCCAGCGCCGCCGCCAGCGCCGCGCCAATGGGCACGCCGCAGTACATCAGGCTGACCGCCCTGCCGCGAAAGCGTGGACCAGCGGCCTCGGAGGTGAGCGCAATCAGATTCGGCAGCGCCGCGCCCAGCCCGACGCCGGTCAGCAGTCGCGCCAGCAGCAGCGTCGGATAGTTCCACGCCAGCGCGGTGGCGATCGAGAACAGGCCGAAGAGCAGCACCGAGCCCAGCAGAATACGCTTGCGGCCGTAGCGATCCGCCAGCATGCCGCCCGCCAGCGCGCCGGGCAGCAGGCCGAGGATCCCGGCGCTGAAAATCCAGCCCATCTGCATTTTATCCAGCGCGAACGCCTGCGCCATGCCCACGGCGGCAATCCCCGCCGCCTGCAGATCCAGCCCTTCCATCAGGGCCACCATAAAACAGAGCCCGACGGTTACCATCTGGCGCGAATTGCTTGCAGTCGTTGTTTGGGTCATAGGGTACCTTTGCGATATCCGGACAAGCGGAGCAGGTGCATGGCGGCTGATACGTTGCCAGCCGCGCGTTGCTTTTATTTTTTACGCTTAAGCAGATCCAGCGCGACGTCGACGATCATATCTTCCTGACCGCCCACCATCCGCCGCTTGCCGAGTTCGACGAGAATATCCACCGCGCTCAGGCCGTAGCGCCCGGCGGCCGCTTCGCTGTGGCGCAGAAAGCTGGAGTAAACCCCGGCGTAGCCCAGCGCCAGGGTTTCGCGGTCAACCCGCACCGGGCGATCCTGCAGCGGGCGCACCAGCTCATCGGCGGCGTTCATCAGCGCATACAGATCGGTACCGTGATTCCAGCCGAGCTTGTCGGCGGCGGCGATAAACACCTCCAGCGGCGCGTTGCCCGCCCCGGCCCCCATTCCCGCCAGGCTGGCGTCGATACGGTCGCAGCCCTCTTCCACCGCGGCGATCGAGTTGGCGACGCCGAGGCTCAAATTATGGTGCGCGTGCATCCCGGTGGCGGTTTCCGGCTTCAGCACCGCCTTGAGGGCGCGAAAGCGATCGCGGATATCGCGCATATTCATCGCCCCCCCGGAATCGACCACGTAGATACAGGTCGCGCCGTAGGACTCCATCTTCAGCGCCTGCTGCGCCAGCTGCTCCGGGGCGGTCATATGGCTCATCATCAGAAAGCCGACGGTGTCCATGCCCAGCTCGCGGGCGAAGGCGATATGCTGCGCCGAGACATCCGCCTCGGTGCAGTGGGTCGCCACCCGCACCACCCGCGCCCCGGCCTGATAGGCGTTTTTCAGATCGTGCAGCGTGCCAATGCCGGGCAACAATAAGGTGGCGATTTTCGCCTGGCTGACCGACTCCGCCGCCGCTTCAATCCACTCCAGGTCGCTGTGCGCGCCGAAGCCGTAGTTAAAGCTGGAGCCCTGCAGCCCGTCGCCGTGGGCCACTTCTATCGAATCAACGCCCGCGCTGTCCAGCGCGCGGGCAATCTGGCGCACATTGTCGAGCGAGTACTGATGGCGAATCGCGTGCATTCCGTCGCGTAGGGTCACGTCCGAGATATAGAGTTTTTTACCGTTCATGCTGCCTCTCCCGCCGCGTCGTTCATCGCCTGGGCCATTTTCTCCGCCGTCGCCAGCGCCGCCGACGTCATAATATCGAGGTTGCCCGCGTAGGCTGGCAGATAGTGCGCCGCCCCTTCGACCTCAAGGTAAACCGCCGTTTTCAGGCCGGAGAAGCGGCCGACGCCCGGCAGGTTTACCGGTTTATCTTCCGGGATCACCTCAAACTGCACCTGCTGCTTCAGGCGATACCCCGGCACATAAGCCTGCACCGCCGCCGCCATCTCGGCGATCGAAGCGGCAATGTCCTGCTGTGATGCCGCTTCGCTCAGAACATAAACGGTATCGCGCATCATCAGCGGCGGTTCCGCCGGGTTCAACACGATAATCGCTTTGCCTTTCGCCGCCCCGCCGACTTTCTCGATGGCCTGCGAGGTGGTCTCGGTGAACTCATCTATATTGGCGCGCGTCCCCGGCCCGGCGGATTTGCTGGCAATCGAGGCGATGATCTCCGCATAGTGCACTTTTGCCACCCGGGAGACCGCCGCCACCATCGGGATCGTCGCCTGGCCGCCGCAGGTGACCATATTGACGTTACCCTCCGCAAGGTTAGCCTCGAGGTTGACCACCGGCACACAGTACGGGCCGATGGCCGCCGGGGTCAGGTCGATCACCCGGATCCCCGGTTTAGCTTCGCGCAGCGCGGCGTCGTTTTTCACATGCGCCCCGGCGCTGGTGGCATCAAAAACAAAATCGATATCGGCGAATTCGGCCATCTGCATCAGGCCGCCCACCCCCTGGTGCGTGGTGGCGACGCCCATGCGCCGGGCGCGGGCCAGGCCGTCGGATTCCGGGTCGATGCCGACCATTACCGCCATTTCCAGATGCTGCCCGTGGCGCAGAATTTTGATCATTAAATCGGTGCCGATATTACCGGAGCCGATAATGGCGACTTTACGTTTACTCATCACTCTCTTCCTCTTTGGCGACAAAGGTCGCCGCCACTGAACCTAAACCGTCGATATGGGCGGCAAAGCGATCGCCGGCGTTAATCGCCACCATCGGGCCTAATGCCCCGGTGAGCACGATATCGCCCGCCCGCAGCGGCTCGCCGAGGCTGGCCATTTTGCGCGCCAGCCACACCGCCGCGTTCAGCGGATGACCGAGACATTCGCTGCCCCGCCCGCTGGAGACCTCTTCCTCGTTACGGGTCATGCGCATCGCGCAGTTTTTCAGGTCCAGCCCGTCCGGGCGCCGCGCCGGGCTGCCCAGCACGTAAACGCCGCAGGAGGCGTTATCGGCGACCGTATCGACGAAGCCAATCGACCAGTCGCGAATACGGCTGCCGACCACTTCCAGCGCCGGCAGTACCCAGTCGATGGCGGCGTACAGCTCATCAAAGGTGGTATCGGCATGCGGCAGATCGCGCTTCAGCAGCAGGGCGATTTCGGCCTCCACCTTCGGCTGCAGCACCCGGGAGAACGGGACCTCGGCGTTATCGCCGTAGCACATATCGGCAAACAGGGTGCCGAAGTCCGGCTGATCAACGCCCAACTGCTGCTGCACTTTCGGGTGGGTCAGTCCCACCTTGCGCCCCACCACCCGGCGGCCGTTCGCCACGTGGTGCTGCACGTTCATCCGCTGGATGACGTAGGCCGCTTCCGCATTGTCAACGCCGAGCGTATCGCGCAGCGGTTCAATGGCCTGGCCGCGCGTTTCGGCATCGCGCAGCCGCTGCGCCAGTTGTTCAAGAGATAAAGTTGTCATCAGGATTCCTCAGGGACGCCCCAGAAAATCGAGCACCAGCTGGTTAAAGCTCTCCGCGTGCTCCCACTGGGCCCAGTGGCCGCAGTCGCGATAGATATGCAGCTCGGAACCGTTAATGCCCGCCAGCAGGCGCAGCCCGGCGTCCATCGGTACAAAGCGATCGTTACGCCCCCAGACGATCAGGGTCTGCGCGCGGATTTCGCCGAGACGCGGGCTAAAATCCGGGAACTGCTTCGGGTTGGCTTCCAGGCTTTTGACGAAGTTATCCAGATGCTCCCGGCGCGACAGCATATTGTTGAGGCGCGCTGCAAACAGCGCGTCGGTCAAATCGCGGGTATCGAAGACAAAGATATTCATCATCTTTTTCAGGTTTTCGATGGTCGGCTCACGGTACAGGCCGTTCAGCAGCTTGATGCCTTCCGTCGGCATCGGCGTAAATAGGCTCATGCCGCCGGTTCCGCCGCCCATCAGCACCAGTTTGCCGACGCGCTCCGGCCAGGTCAGGGTGAAAGCCACCGCGCTGTGGCCGCCCATCGAGTTGCCCAGCAGATGTACTTTGCTGATATCCAGCTGGTCGACGACGCTTTTCAGCACCCGGGCATTCAGGTCGGAACGCGAGCCGCTATTGACGATTGAATCGCTTTTTCCCCAGCCGGGGCAGTCCAGCAAAATGACCCGGTAGCCCGCCTCCACCAGCGGGTCGATATTGCGGCTAAAGTTGGCCCAGCCGGTGGCGCCAGGACCTGAACCGTGCAGCAGGACCACGGTTTCATCCCCCTGCCCGCAGTCGTTAAAATGGATGCGTAATGTCTCTCCGTTCTCCTCAACGTTGAGGAAACGGCTGGTGGCGGCTTCGGTTTGCGGTTGGTAGCTCATCATCTTCTCCCGTTAATTCAGTTCTGCGCGGCGGCGCTCAGCGAGCCAAACCCGGCAATCCACTCGGGGATTGGTCGGTAATAGCGGCCTTCGCAGCGCCAGCGGCCAAATGCGGATAGCGCGGCAAATGCGGCCACCCAGGTTTTAATTTCGTGCGTTGATTTCCCGGCCATCGCCGACAGCTCTTCGTTACTGATGGCGTCCAGCTCCGTCAGCCGCCCCTGCTCCAGCAGGCTCATAAAGCGGTTATCCCAGACCGGGTTGAGCGGATAGAGCGAGTGCTGGTCCTCGATAAACCGTTTCGCCGCGCTAATCACCCGCTGCTGGCGCAGTTCACGCTCGTCCGGCGGCAGCTGCCTGCCGCTGCCCAGCAGCCGGTCGCGCATAGGGGCATCGGCCTTCGCCAGCTCCGGTACCGGCGGCTGATGCGACAGGCCGCCGGAGCCGAGAATTAATACCCGCTTATTGAGGGTGGTCAGAAAGCGGCCGATGGCTTCGCCCAGCATGCGGGTGCGCTGAAAGCCCGGCAGCGGCGTGGCGACGCCGTTGATAAACACCGGCAGAACCGGCAGCCTGTCGAGCCCGCCGAGCAGGAACTCCAGCGGCTGCGCAAAGCCGTGGTCCACCTGCATGCAGTAGGAAACCGCCAGATCGATACCGTCCTTGATCACCGCGTGGGCGCAGGCCTCCGCCAGCGCCGTCGGCACCGGCAAAACGCCGCTGGCGCTGCTGAAGTCGCCGATAGAGGTCGCCCCGATGCCTAAACAAAACGGCGGCATCACATCGTAGAAAAAGCCGTTGTAGTGATCGGGTGCAAACAGCACCACCAGCTCCGGGTCGAAGGCGGCAATGCGCGCCCGCGCGTCGGCGATGGTGGCGTTCACTTCGTCCAGCACCGCCTGTTCCGGGTCAACGTAGCCCACCAGCGGGGTATGCGAGAGGCAATGAAGATACGCGTTCATATCAGGCCACCTGTTCAATCGTCGTTGCCGCCTGCGCGGAGACCGCCAGCCGCATCTTGCTTGCCAGCGCGTCGAGCTTTTTGCTCAGGGTTTGCGGGATGGCCACGGTGGCGACAAAGCGGTCCGGACGCACCACGGCGATGGCGGTATCGTGCTGCGCGAACCAGCTTTTCAGGCGGTTTTGCGTATCGCCAAGGCGGATGACGCCGGGTACGTTGTCCTGATCGCAATGAATCTGCACCTCCGGCACCACCTGGATAAACCGCACGCCGACGGCGCGCCAGCGGGCTATCTGCTCGTCGTTAAGCCCCCATAGCGGGTTGCAGCCCCAGGCGATGATGGCAAAGTTCGCGCCAATCACCTCATCCAGCAGCGTCACCTGACCGTCCTCCAGCGTGACCTTCGGCTGGATAAACATTTTGCCTACCGGGGACGTTTTGCCTTCGCCTTCCACCAGCAGCGCGCCTTCGCGATACTGCGGCATCGGCTTGAAGCGCATTTCAAGGAAGTAGCGTTTGACCGGCGGCAGATAGTTGAGCAGCCACGAAATGCCGTCGCGCACCGCGCCGTGCCAGCGTTTCGGCGGCGCCAGAACGTTGCCGGCGGTCACCGACAGGTCGATCATCGCTTTGGCGTGATCGCGCCGCTCCTGCTGGTAGCTGTCGAGCAGCGCTTCGCCAGCTTTGCCGTTCACCACCAGCGCCAGCTTCCACGCCAGGTTAAAGGCGTCGCGCATGCCGCTGTTATAGCCCTGCCCCTGCCAGACCGGCATGATGTGCGCGGCGTCGCCCGCCAGCAGCACGCGATCGACGCGAAAGCGTTCGGCGATACGCGCGTTATGGGTGTAGACGCGCTGGCGGATCGGTTCGACGTTGTCCGGGTCCGGCAGCACCTTGCTCAGCAGCTGGCGCATGTTGTGCGGCTCGCTGAGCTGGGCCTCGGTTTCGCCGGGCATCACCATAAATTCAAAGCGCCGTACCCCGTGCGGCAGCGCGGCTGACACGTACGGGCGCACCGGATCGCAGCACAGATAGACGTGCGGCGTCGCCAGCGGGTCGTTGGCGATATCGATAACAATCCACTGATTCGGCGCGGTTTTCCCTTCGAAGGGGATATTGAGCGTGCGGCGAATCAGGCTCGCTCCACCGTCGCAGGCCACCAGCCAGTCGGCGCGTACGGTTTCATGTTCGCCAGCGCTGCCTTTGAGATTTAACGTGACGTTGTCACCATTCTGGCTAAAAGCCTCCACTTCACGGGAAAACAGGCAACGCACGTTGGGGAAGCGGCTCAGGCCTGCGTACAGCACCCCATCAACCTGCGGCTGAATAAACGCGTTACGCCGCGACCAGCCAAACTCGTCGGTCATCGGTTGAATATCGGCAAAGCAGCGCCCTTTCGGCGTCATGAAGCGCATCGCGTGCCACGGCGTGGTATGCGGCAGCACCTTGTCCACCAGCCCCACCGCCTGCATTGCCCGCAGCGACTCATCGTCAATACCGATGGCGCGGGGATAGTCGATCAGCGACTCGAGCTTCTCAATCAGCAGGACGCTCACGCCCATTTGCCCGAGGTAGTTGGCGATCGCCAGGCCCACCGGACCGGCGCCGACAATCGCAACCTGGGCGGTGTGCTGTACGGCCGGTTGAATATCAGGATTAGATGTTGTCATTTTCAAAACCTCACGCTTCGGACGCATTACCAACATTGCAGAAAAATCAACGCGGTAATTTGTTAACTAAATGTGAATTTATTTTTATAGTGAGGTCAGTATAGGGGCGGTGATTTGCGCTACAATCAAAACATCACCTAACGTGCACCAGGTGCACATCATTGTTTAATTTGATGTTTATTGAGGCAGCATGGACCAAGACTCGTCGGCGGATTACAAAACGGTACGCGGTTTAAGCCGCGGCTTATTGTTATTAAATTTGTTAAATAAATTCGACGGAGGCGCGACGGTTGGCACCCTGGCCGAGTTTAGCGGCCTGCACCGCACCACCGTCAGGCGGCTACTGGAAACGCTACAGGATGAGGGATATGTGCGCCGCAGCCGCTCCGATGACAGCTTCCGATTGACGATTAAAGTGCGTCAGTTAAGTGAGGGATTTCGTGACGAACATTGGATTTCTGCCCTCGCCACGCCGCTGCTTGGCGAGCTGTTGCGGGAGGTTTTATGGCCTACCGATATCACGACTCTCGACGTCGATGCGATGGTCGTGCGCGAAACTACCCACCGCTTCAGCCGCCTCTCCTTCCACCGGGCGATGGTCGGCCGCCGACTGCCGCTGCTGCTGACCGCCTCCGGATTAACCTGGCTGGCCTTCGCCCCGGAGCATGAACGAAGCCCGATCGTTGAGATGCTGGCCGCCCGGCCGGAAGCGGAGTATCAGCTGGCGCGCGAGCCGGAGAAGCTGGCCGCCATCCTCGAACGCACCCGGCAAAACGGCTACGGTGAAAACTTTCGCGGCTGGCAGCAGGAGGAGAAAATCGCCTCCATTGCCGTCCCCATTCGCCGCCAGCTGCGGGTTATCGGCTGCCTGAACCTGGTGTATATGGCCCAGGCCATGACTATCGACCAGGCGGCGCAAAAGTACCTCGCCTCGTTGCAAAAGGTCGCCGGTCAGATTGAGGAACGGATGTCCGATGAAGAGGTTTTTTACGGATAGGCTGGTTCTGAAAGGAACCCAGGCCTGGCAGATATCTCCGGCAGGCCTGGCGCAGTTCCGGCTTCAGTAGCGAATTTCCGCCAGCTCGCGCAGCTGTTCCGGCGTCGCCACCGGCAGATTGAAGAAACGAAGGTAAGCGGGTATCATCTCAAACAGCATGTCGGTGCCGCGCTGTATGGGGCAGCCCGCCGCCCGCGCCGCCTGCAATAACGGGGTGAACTCCTGGGCCATGACCACTTCGCCGACAAAGGTGCCCGGCGTCAGGCGCTGCGGATCTAACGGCAGCGGATCGCCCTCTTTCATCCCCAGCGGCGTGGCGTTGACCACCAGATCGTGCCCCTGCGGATCGCGCCGCATCAGCGTAATATCCAGCCGAGGATAGTGCTGAAGCAGACGCCCGGCCAGCGCTTCAGCCGTCTGCGAACGGACGTCGTACAACGTCAGCGCGCTGACGCCCGCCGCCGCCAGCGAAGCGGCAATAGCCGAGCCGACGCCGCCGCTGCCCACCACCAGCGCCCGCGCCCCTCGCGTCTGGAAACCTTTACGTTTAATACCGAGGACAAAGCCTTCGCCGTCAAACATATCGCCGCTCAGCGTACCGTCGGCTTCGGCACGAATCGCGTTGCACGCCCCCGCTATCGCCGCCGTCGGGCTCAGACGCTGCACCAGCCCGCAGGTGGCGATTTTGTGCGGCATGGTGACCAGCGCGCCAATAATATTGGTCATCTTAAACAGCATCGGCACAAAGGCGGCATAATCCTCGGGCTTCACGCCCATCGGCACCACTTTGGCGTCAACCTGCTGATGAACCAGCCACGGGTTGTAAATCATCGGCGCTTTAAACTTCGCGGTCGGGTAGCCAAGATGCGCTATCAGCCGCGTATTTCCACTAATCACCATTTACTGCTCCTTTTGCTACTGCGCTACTGCGAAAGTTCGATACGTTTAACATCGCCGAGAATAAACAGATAGGCCGCTACGCCCAGCAGCGCGGCGCCGCCGATATAAATCAGCGCGTAAAAGAAGTTGCCGGAGGCCGCAACGATAAAACCGATAATCAGCGGCGTCAGGATCCCGGCAAGGTTAGCGCAGAAGTTAAACAGGCCGCCGGTCAGTCCGCCAAGGCCCTTCGGCGCGATATCGGAGATTAACGTCCAGCCCAGTCCAACCATCCCCTGACCAAAGAAGGCGAACGACATCACCAGGATCACCGCCAGATCGCTGGTCAGCCAGTTGGCGGCGATAATGGTGCTCGCCATCAGCAGACCGGCGATAATCGGCAGCTTACGCCCGAGGTTTGCCGAGCCGGTGGCCTTCAGCAGCTTATCCGAGACCCAGCCGCCGAACATGACGCCGCCCGCCGCCGCGAGAAACGGCATGATGGCGAAGAAGCCGACTTTGATCCACGGCATATGGCGCTCGGTGGCCAGATAGGTCGGGAACCAGGTGAGGAAGAAGACCAGCACCGTATTACCGGCGAACTGCCCGATGCTGGCGCCGAGGATCTGCCGTTTAGCCAGCAGCTGGCGAACCAGCGGCCAGCTAAAGGCGGTATGCTGCTCCGCGCCGGTGGACATTCCGCCACCGTTGATAATGTGCTCGCGCTCCAGCTGATTGAGATGTTTATCCTCATGCGGCTCGCGGTAGCAGCGCCACCACACCAGCGCAAACAACACCCCGGCGGCGCCGACGCTAATAAACAGCGCTCGCCAGCCGAAGCTGCCCATTATCCAGAACAGCAGCGGCGCAAAGCAGGCCAGCCCGAGATATTCGCCGACGGTATAGACCGCCGTCGCCTTGGCGCGCTCCTGCTGCGGAAACCAGGCGCTCACTACCCGGCTGTTTACCGGGAAACAGGGTGCTTCGCTGACGCCGAGGCCAAAGCGGCACAGCAGCAGACTTTTCAGGCCAACCGCCATGCCGTGGAACAGGGTGAATAACGACCACAGGGTCAGCGCCAGAAAATAGGTGACTTTATTACCAAAGCGGTCAAGGAAGATGCCGCCGGGGATCTGCGCCAGCGCGTAGGTCCAGGCGAAGGCGGAGAATACGATGCCCATCATCGCGGCATCAATCCCCAGCTCTGCGGTCAGCTGCGGCGCGGCGATACCCAGCACCGTGCGGTCGAGATAGTTGATCATGGTGCCGACCGCCAGCAGCGCAAGGATACCGATACGCCGCCGGGAAGGCCGCGCGCCGGACGCGGAGGCCGCCGTCGTCTGATTATGGCTATAAGAGTTCATAGTCGTTTCCTGTCATAGGGTACAGCCGGATGTTGTTATTGTGTTTGCGACGTTGGGTTGTGAACCATCTGCTACATTACTAGGTGTACTGCATTGCTGACAAGCGTACAGCTGCATTTACAGCACCATAAAGTGCGTAACCGTTGCGCCGCTCGGTCAATTCAAAGAAAAAGCGTCCGGCAGAAAATGGGCGGGTATAAAGATGCAGGAACTCCCCGCCGTCTCCATCGCGGTCATAAAGAATCTGATGATTCTTCAAAAGGTTAACCTGAGCGTCTTCGCCAAAACGGGCCAGCAGATCGTCATAATAGTTCGCCGGGATGGGCAGCGCCTCGACCGCAATCTGCGGCAGGCTGGCGAGCGTGGCGGGTAAATCGCGGCAGGCAAACGCCGCGTGCTGTAAACCGGCGCCCTGATAACAGGCGACCGAACGGGCAATTTGCGTGGCGCGGCTTTGCGAAATATTGAGCGCGAGGCGAATGTCGCCCTGCGGACTGCGTACCGCCAGGCTGCGCACCAGCCCGTACGGATCGGGTAGCGTTTGTTCATGCTCGAGGATAAAGCCGAAAACGCTGCGGAAAAAAATGATCCAGTTATCGCGGCTGTCCGCTTCCATGCCGAGAGCCAGATGATCGATACCCTGATAATCGTCGCGCGGCGTGAGGTTCGCGCGCAGATGAAAATCGCGGGTATAGATGTCATCCCCCACCTCAATCAGATAAATAAGGCTGCCGTCCGGCGCGCAAACCGCCGGGATCGGGCTTTCATTCGGCCCGGCATCGCCCTGCCAGGTGGCGTAGCCGTATGCGCGGGCGCGTTCCACGATCGCCGCGCTCTGGCTGACGCGCAGCGCCATGGCGCAGAGGGAAACCCCGTGACGCTGGTGAAAATGGTCGGCCCAGCTGTGCGGCTGGGCGTTGACTACCACCCGCGCCCCGCCGTTGCGCCAGAGGGAGACCCGTTTTGAGCGATGGCTCCCCTCCTCGGCAAAGCCGAGCTGCGCCAGCGTTTGTCCGAGCTCGCCCGCCTGCGCCGGCGCGGCGGCAAACTCGATAAACTCCAGCCCGGCGTAGAGGGGCAGTTCAACGGGAGCAAAAAGCGGCGCCCGGCTTTCCGGTAGCCGCTGACGGACCTGCTCTTCCAGCCACAGCAGCGAGCGATAGCCATCTTTCGCCGTCGCACCGTTGGGCGACGCCCGGAAGCTGTCGTTGAAAATTTCCAGCGACCAGGGACCGCGATAGCCGCAGCGGGTAAGATCGCAGGCAAAATCCACCAGCGGCAGCTGCCCCTGAGCGGGAAAGCAGCGGAAGTGCCGGCTCCACTCCAGAATATCCATTTTCATCAGCGGCGCATCGGCCATCTGCACAAAGGTGATTTTCTCCGGCGGTACTTCCCCTAGCCGCTGCAGCGTGTCGCCGCGCGCCAGCACGTGGAAGCTATCGAGCACAATGCCCAGCGCCGGACTGTTGACGCTTTTGACCCGTGACCAGGCCTGATGCCAACGGTTGACGTGGGTGCCCCAGGCCAGCGCCTCGTAGCCGATGCGGATTTGTTCCTGCTCCGCCAGTTCAGCCAGGGCGCGCAAATCCGCGATCTGCAGCTCGACGTCGGCGGAACAGTCCGGCTGAACGTTGCTGCACAGCAGCATAGTGTCGCAGCCCAGCTCATGCATAAGCGCAAATTTGCGCCTGGCGCGTTCCATATTGGCGGCGAACTGGCTGCGGCTGGCGCCTTCAAAATCACGAAACGGTTGAAAAAGCGTGATTTTTAGCCCTAAATCTGCCGCCAGGTGGCGGATATCAGCCGGGGTACCGGTATAATAGAGCAGATCGTTTTCGAAGATTTCGACGCCCTGATAGCCTGCCGCCGCGATGGCATGGAGCTTTTCGGGTAAGGTACCGGAGATCGAGACGGTGGCGATGGAGCGCAACATAGTGTCCTCGGGTCATTGGCTGAGGTAATGACCTGAATATGTATCATTTGGTTCAATCGCGCCATGGTTGGTTGCTAAATTGTGATCAATATGTGTATTTTTTGCATCTCAAGAAAAGGAGCCGTTATGTCCGTCGTTGCTCATGATGAAGCGCAGTCTCTGAAAGAGCGGATCTTCGCCGCCGCCATTACCGTTTTCGCCGAGCATGGACTGTCGGGGGCGCGGATGGAGCAAATCGCCACCGAAGCGCAGACCACCAAACGCATGGTGGTCTATTACTTCAAGACCAAAGAGCAGCTTTATCAGGCCGTGCTGCAGCACGTCTACGCAAGGATCCGCGAAACCGAGCAGCAGCTTGGGCTGGAAAACGTGCCGCCGGTCGAGGCGCTGGTGCAGCTGGTGAAGTGGAGCGTGCGCTATCACGCCACCCACGCCGACTATATGCGGGTCATCTGTATGGAAAACATGCAGCGCGGGAAGTGGCTGAAAAGCTCGGGCCAGCTGAAACCGCTAAACCGCACCGCCCTGTCGATTCTGGAAGATATTCTTCAGCGCGGTCAGCGGCAAGGCGTGTTTCAGGCGGGGCTGGAAGCGCGCGATGTGCATCGATTGATCAGCAGCTTTAGCTTCTATCAGGTGTCGAACTTTTATACCTTTAGCAGCCTGTACCTGGACGATCCGATGCCGGCGATCGATGATGAGGCCATGGTCGCCCACCACTGCGATATAGCGGTAAAAGCGGTGATCCGCTTCGTGATTTCCTGAAGCGCGCGGGTAGTGCCCTGAGGCGGCTAGCTTCCGGAAAGCGCGTGGACCACCTTCTCCATCGCTTCCTGCGTCAGGGCGGAACGTTTGACCTTTGGGTTCGCGAGGGCGGTACGCACCACGCCGGCGATAACGATATGCTTCGGCTCCTGGCCCAGGTCGCGCATCTCCAGCACGACTTTACCGACCACCCGGCACATTTCCTGATACAACGCCTCATCTTTGGCTGTGTTTCCCATCGTATTCCGCTCTCAAATTTTCATTATCTATCAAATCATTATTGATATATTTCCCGCTTAAAGCAAACCAGCGCGCCGTTTTCGCCTCAGAGACCGCTTTTCCCGGCCAAACTTGTGAATAAACCCGCGTTTCCACCCTCTTTATCTTGTCAGGTGATGAAAAAATGTGTTGCGCATAAGCATAGGATTAGTTTGCATTTTGTTAAGTATGTAACTATAGAAATGAAACATGGTTTTCATTTTCTTTTTTGGATTGGGCAACGTATAATGCCCAACAAATTCTTATTGAATGGTTTCAGCGCATTGGATTGCATGACTAAACGCATAACACGTTGCCTCTTTTCATGGGCTGAACCGCCAGCACACATTCTTCTGCACGCTCTTTTGTTGTCACCTATCCTTAGAGCGTGGCATAGCAACTTTCGTAATACAGGTTTAACTCTGCGGCAGTGCGCCCACGGAGTCAGATTCCCCATCCCTATCCTTCACAACTTAAAGATTAAACTGTCATGAAAAAGACCAAAATTGTTTGCACCATCGGTCCGAAAACCGAATCCGAAGAGATGTTGACCAAAATGCTGGACGCGGGCATGAACGTTATGCGTCTGAACTTCTCTCACGGTGACTATGCGGAACACGGTCAGCGCATCCAGAATCTGCGCAATGTGATGAGTAAAACCGGTAAGAAAGCGGCAATCCTGCTGGACACCAAAGGTCCGGAAATCCGTACCATTAAGCTGGAAGGCGGCAACGACGTCTCCCTGAAAGCGGGCCAGACCTTCACCTTCACCACCGATAAATCCGTTGTCGGTAATAACGAAATCGTTGCGGTGACCTATGAAGGCTTCACCAGCGACCTGAGCGTTGGCAACACGGTACTGGTTGACGATGGTCTGATCGGTATGGAAGTGACCGCTATCGAAGGCAACAAAGTTGTTTGTAAAGTGCTGAACAACGGCGACCTCGGCGAGAACAAAGGCGTTAACCTGCCGGGCGTATCTATCGCGCTGCCGGCGCTGGCTGAAAAAGACAAACAGGATCTGATCTTCGGTTGCGAACAGGGCGTTGACTTTGTTGCGGCATCCTTTATCCGTAAGCGTTCTGACGTTGTTGAAATCCGTGAGCACCTGAAAGCCCACGGCGGCGAGAAGATCCAGATCATCTCCAAAATCGAAAACCAGGAAGGCCTGAACAACTTCGACGAAATCCTCGAAGCCTCTGACGGCATCATGGTAGCCCGTGGCGACCTGGGCGTTGAAATCCCGGTTGAAGAAGTTATCTTCGCGCAGAAGATGATGATCGAGAAATGTATCCGCGCGCGTAAAGTCGTTATCACCGCGACCCAGATGCTGGATTCCATGATCAAAAACCCGCGTCCGACCCGTGCGGAAGCAGGCGACGTGGCCAACGCCATCCTCGACGGCACCGACGCAGTTATGCTGTCCGGCGAATCCGCGAAAGGTAAATACCCGCTGGAAGCGGTCACCATCATGGCGACCATCTGCGAACGTACCGACCGCGTCATGACCAGCCGTCTTGAGTACAACAACGACAACCGTAAGCTGCGCATCACCGAAGCGGTGTGCCGCGGTGCGGTAGAAACGGCTGAAAAACTGGAAGCGCCGCTGATCGTTGTGGCAACCCAGGGCGGTAAATCCGCGCGCGCCGTACGTAAATACTTCCCGGATGCCACTATCCTGGCGCTGACCACCAACGAAACCACCGCGCGTCAGTTGGTGCTGAGCAAAGGCGTTGTGGCGCAGCTGGTTGAAGATATCTCCTCTACCGATGCGTTCTACATCCAGGGTAAAGAACTGGCGCTGCAGAGCGGCCTGGCGCGTAAAGGCGACGTGGTTGTTATGGTTTCCGGCGCGTTAGTCCCGAGCGGAACCACCAATACCGCTTCCGTGCACGTGCTGTAATAATTTACAGGTTAATTAGTATTTCCTTTAAAAGCGCCTCTCGGGGCGCTTTTTTTTATTCCGGCACTAGCCGCTATTAATAAAAATGCAAATCGGAATTTACTATTTAACGCGAGATTATCTAAGATGAATCCGATGGAAGCGCGCTGTTTTCACTCGCCTTTTTAAAGTTACGTGATGATTTCGATGCTTCTTTGAGCGAACGATCAAAAATAAGCGTATTCAGGTAAAAAAATATTCTCATCACAAAAAAGTTTGTGTAATACTTGTAACGCTACATGGAGATTAACTCAATCTAGAGGGTATTAATAATGAATCGTACTAAACTGGTACTGGGCGCGGTAATCCTGGGTTCTACTCTGCTGGCTGGTTGCTCCAGCAATGCTAAAATCGATCAGCTGTCTTCTGACGTTCAGACTCTGAACGCTAAAGTTGACCAGCTGAGCAACGACGTGAACGCAATGCGTTCCGACGTTCAGGCTGCTAAAGATGACGCAGCTCGCGCTAACCAGCGTCTGGACAACGCAGCTACTAAATACCGTAAGTAATAGTATCTGTGTAATAAAAATGGCGCACATTGTGCGCCATTTTTTTTGTCTTCCGCATCCCCGCCTACTGCACGCTTTTCGCTTCATCCAGCGGCGTATTCTGTACCGACAGGCCCGACGCGGCGCTTTCACCCGCGGAGATCGCCACCGGATAGCCTGCTCGTCTGGTCAGCGCGCGTTTAAGCTGCGCCTCATCAACCGCTTTATCCCCCGCAAACTGATGAAACTCCGCCGGAAGCGTATAGGCCATGGTCTGCGCGTTGCTGCTCTCATCCGGCGTCAGCGGGCGATGAACTTCAACATAGCGCTTACCGTCCGGCTCCACGGCGAATTTGACCGGCTGGTTGATTATCCGCACCGGGGTGCCGCTTTTCACCTGATTGAATAACGCCTGGATGTCCGCCGCGTTCATGCGCATGCAGCCGGAGCTTACGCGCAGACCGACGCTGTCCGGCGCGCTGGTGCCATGAATAAGATATTCACCGTTGCCGTACGCCAGACGCAGCGCATAGCGACCTAGCGGGTTATTCGGCCCTGCGGGCACCACCGGCGGCAGTTTAATCCCCTTCTCCAGCGAGCGGGCGCGGATGCCCGCCGTCGGCGTCCAGGTGGGGTTCGGGATTTTCTGCCCGATACGGGTGGTCATCTCCGGCGTCTCCAGCCCCTGCTGACCAATCCCCAGGGGATAAACCTGCACCTGATTCATTCCCGGCGGGAAGTAGTAGAGGCGCAGTTCTGCCAGGTTGACGACGATGCCCTCACGCGGCACGTCCGGTAGCAGCATCTGCGAGGGTATCAGCACCTGTGTACCCGGTTTAGGCTGCACCGGCGCAATGGTATCGTTCGCTTCGAGGATCAGCATCGCCGCCGTATCAAAACGACGGGCAATCGCCTGCAGGTTGCGGTCGCCCTCCTGTACCGTCCAGAACTGGTTCTCACCAATCAGACGACTATTGGCAGGAGGAAGGGGGTAATCAACGGCCCAGGCTGCGTGTGACGCGCTGAGGGCGCTCAGAAGAGCCAGGGTGATAAGAGAAGCGCGTTTCATACTGAGATTCCTTCTTTCGCTGATAAAACGCCAGGCCTGTTATGCACGACGGGAGGCTAGCCTCCCGTCGTGCATAACAGAATGAAATCTACTGTTTTATTCTAGCTAAGATTTGCAGCTTTCGCGCGAATTGCGCGGATCATGGCTTCCAGTCCTTGCGAGCGCGAGGGGGTAAGATGCTGCGTCAAGGCCATTTTTTCAAACCACGGGCGCACGTCAAAAGCGGTGATATCCTTAGCCGTCATCTGGTCATAAAGGATAAATACCACCGCGATAAGTCCTTTCACGATGGCCGCGTCGCTGTCGCCGCGAAGCGCAATAGCCCCACCCGGCTCCTGCGCCATCACGATCCACACCTGACTCTGGCAGCCCTGAATGATGTTCTGTGCGCTGTGTTCCTCCGGGCTCAGCGGCGCCAGGCGCTGTCCCAGTTCAATAATATAGAGATATTTCTCTTCCCAGTTCGCGCAACGGCTAAAGTTGCGCAGCAGTTTGTCTCTGTCCGGTAACGCCGCCATAGTCACTTCCTTTAGCTTAATAATTTGTGGATCCGCTGCAGGCCCGCTACCAGCCGGTCCACCTCTTCCGTGGTATTGTACATCGCCAGCGATGCCCGGCACATGGCAGGGACGCCGTAGAACGCCATGAGCGGCATGGCGCAGTGGTGCCCGGTCCGCACCGCGATGCCGTAGTTATCCAGGAAGCTGCCGACATCGTAGGCATGATGTTTGCCGAGATTAAAGGCAATCACTCCCAGGCGATTTGGCGGGCCGTACAGGGTTAAATCCGCCACGCTCTCCAGCGCCTGCAGCGCGTAGCGCATCAGGGTTTGTTCATATTCCGCGATTTGCGTCAGCCCCAGCGCGCTGACGTAATCCAGCGCCGCGCCCAGTCCAATGATGCCGCCGGTATTCGGCGTTCCCGCCTCGAAGCGCCACGGCGCTTTTGCCCAGGTGGTGCCTTCCGTCAGGCTGACGGTGGCGATCATCGATCCGCCCCCTTCCCACGGCGGCATCGCCTGCAAAATGTCCTGTTTGACGTAGAGTACGCCGATCCCGGTGGGGCCATACAGCTTGTGCGCGGAGAAGGCGTAAAAATCGCAGTCCAGCGCCTGAACATCAACCGGATGGTGCATGACCGCCTGCGCGCCGTCCACCAGCACCTTCGCGCCATGCTGATGGGCTAAAGCGGCCAGGGCGGCGATCGGGTTTTCGGTTCCCAGCACGTTAGACACCTGGGTGATGGCCAGCAGGCGGGTGCGATCGTCAAACAGGCCGGGGATCGCATCCAGCTGCAGGGTACCGTCCTGATTCAGCGGGATCACCCTCAGCTGCGCGCCTACTCTGGCGCACAGCATCTGCCATGGCACAATATTAGCGTGATGTTCCATCGCGCTGACGATGATATTGTCGCCGGCGCCGACGTTGGCGTTCCCCCAGCTGTTGGCCACGAGGTTAATGCCTTCCGTGGTGCCGCGAACAAACACCACCTCTTCCGCCGAGCTGGCGTTGAGGAACGTCGCCGCCTGCTGGCGCACCTGCTCCATGCGCGCCGTGGCTTCCGCGCTGAGCGTATGAATGCCGCGATGCACCGCCGCATAGCCGTGGCGGTAAAATCCCGCCTCGGCGTTAATTACCGCTTCCGGCTTCTGCGCGCTGGCGGCGCTATCGAGATAGGCTAGCGGCTGGCCGTTCACCTCGCGGTGGAGTAGCGGAAAATCCGCGCGCACGCGTTGCACAGAAAATGTCATAGGTTACCTCCCGGCAGACGCTGGCCGATACGCGCCAGTATCTGCTGCCTGAGCGCCTCATCATCGATCGCTTCGGTGAGCTCGGCGGCAAAGGCGTAAAGAATCATCTGCTGCGCCGCCTGCTGCGTAATGCCGCGCGAGCGCAGATAAAACAGCTGTTCATCATCGATGCGCCCAATGGTCGCGCCGTGGCTGCACTTCACGTCATCAGCGTAAATCTCCAGCTGCGGTTTGGTATCCACTTCCGATAAGCGGCCAAGCAGCAGGTTGTTGTTGGTCATCTGGCCATCGGTTTTGATCGCATGCGGCGCGACGTTAATCAGGCCGTTAAACACCGCCCGCCCTTTGTCGTTGACGATGGTTTTATGCAGCTGGCGGCTGTTGCAGTATCCGACTTTATGATCGAGCCAGGTGCGGCTGTCGCAGACTTCGCCGTTGACCGGCATCGCCAGCGAGTTAATCCGCAGGTTGCTGTTTTCTCCGTTCAGCCGCGTGCTGGTGTGGTGGCGGAGCACCGCGCTCCCGAGGAGAAAACTGCTGCTGAAGGCGGAGCTGTCGCGCCCGAGCGCCAGGTCGTTGTGGGCAAAGTGGTAGCTTTGCGCATTCTCAAACGCCAGCTTGATATGCTGCAGGTGGGCGTTATCCGCCACGGTCATCGTCAGCCTTGCGCCGGTAAAGTGGCGCTGGTCGTTGAGGCTCAGATAGTGTTCGATGATGGTCGCCTGCGCGCCGCTCTCCAGCTCCAGATGATGGCGATAGTGGGCGGTATTCATTTCATCGCTCGCCAGTCCGCGCGTCAGGTGCATAATCAGCAGCGGTTTTTGCGGGCGCTGGTTGCGCCTGACCCGGATGTGGGTGACGGTGGTTGCCAGGCTTTCGGTCAAATGCAGAAAGACTTCGGGCTGAACGGCGTCAGGCAGATGCTGACGCTCGTTATCCACCTGCACTTCATAGCCGCTGGCGGCCAGATCGTCGCTCAGGTTGTCGCTAAACTGACCGTCGACAAACACCAGGCGCCATGCCTCCACCGTTAGCGCCTGCGCGTCTCGCTGGGCCGCCGTCAGCGCCTGCGGCTGAGCGGCGACAAAGGTCTGATTCAGTAACGCGTCCAGCGGCGTATATTTCCAGTTTTCATGTTTACGCGTCGGCAGGCCCAGCCGCAGCAGCTGTTGCAGATGCTGATGCGCCTGCGGGCTGCGCTGCCCGCTTTGCGACTCAAACAGATGGTGCCACTGCTGCAGCGCGTTACTGCTGTTCGGTAAGCCAGCCATAGCCCTGCTCCTCCAGTTGTTTGACCAGAGTAAAGTCGCCGGATTTGACGATCCGCCCCTGGTACAGCACGTGGACGTAATCCGGCTTGATATAGTCGAGAATGCGCTGATAGTGGGTGACGATAATAAACGCGCGCTTGCCGTCGCGCAGGGCGTTAACGCCGTCAGAGACAATCTTCAGCGCGTCGATATCCAGCCCGGAGTCGGACTCGTCGAGGATGCACAGCTCCGGTTCCAGTACCGCCATCTGCAGGATATCGTTGCGCTTTTTCTCGCCGCCGGAGAAGCCGACGTTAACCGAACGGGTCAGCAGATCCTCGGGCATTTTCAGCAGCTTAATTTTCTCTTCCATCAGGTCCTGGAAGTCAAAGCGGTCAAGCTGCTCCTGGCCGCGGTAGCGGCGCACGGCGTTGAGCGCGGTTTGCAGGAAAAACTGATTGCTGACGCCGGGAATTTCCACCGGATACTGGAAGGCCATAAAGATGCCTTCGCCGGCGCGATCCTCCGGGGCGAGCTCCAGCAGATCTTTGCCTTTAAACGCCACGCTACCGCCGGTCACTTCATAGTCTTCGCGTCCGGCCAGGGTGGCGGAGAGCGTACTTTTCCCGGAGCCGTTCGGCCCCATAATGGCGTGCACTTCGCCGGGGCGAACGTCCAGATTCAGTCCGCGCAGGATCTCTTTGTCTTCGACGGCGACCTGCAAATTTTTAATACTTAACATCTTATTTCCTTTGTTATCAGCCGACGCTGTGTTCAAGACTAATCGCCAGTAATTTCTGCGCTTCTACGGCAAACTCCAGCGGCAGCTCTGAGAAAACGTCCTTACAGAAACCGTTGACGATCATCGAAATCGCATCATCCTCGCTGATGCCGCGCTGCAGGCAGTAAAACAGCTGATCTTCGCCGATCCGCGACGTGGTCGCTTCATGCTCCAGCTGCGCGCTGTTGTTCCGGCATTCCACGTAAGGGAAGGTATGCGCCCCGCTGTCCGGACCAATCAGCATCGAATCACACTGGGTGAAGTTGCGCGCGTTGGTTGCGGTGGGCATAATTTTGACCAGCCCGCGATAGCTGTTCTGGCTGTGGCCGGCAGAAATCCCCTTCGAGATAATCGTCGAGCGGGTGTTTTTACCGATATGGATCATCTTGGTCCCCGTATCCGCCTGCTGATGGCCGCTGGTCAGCGCCACCGAGAAGAACTCGCCGATGGAGTTATCCCCGCGCAGAATACAGCTTGGATATTTCCAGGTGATCGCCGAGCCGGTTTCCGACTGGGTCCACGACATTTTGCTGTTCTCGCCCTCGCACAGCGCGCGCTTGGTGACGAAGTTAAGGATCCCGCCGGTGTTGTTGTCGCCGGGGAACCAGTTTTGCACCGTGGAGTACTTCACCTCGGCATCCTTATGAATGATCACTTCAACCACCGCCGCGTGCAGCTGGTAGCTATCGCGTACCGGCGCCGAGCAGCCTTCAATGTAGCTTACATAGCTGCCTTCGTCGGCGACCAGAATGGTGCGCTCGAACTGGCCGGTTTTTTCCGCGTTGATGCGGAAATAGGTCGACAGCTCCATCGGGCAGCGTACGCCTTTAGGAACATAGATAAAGGTCCCGTCGGAGGCCACCGCCGCGTTGAGGGCGGCAAAGAAGTTGTCGTTGCCCGGCACCACGGTGCCGAGGTATTTCTGCACCAGTTCCGGGTGCTCGTGGATCGCCTCGCCGAACGAACAGAAGATAATCCCCTGCTCCGCCAGCTTTTCGCGATAGGTGGTGGCGACGGAAACCGAGTCAAAAATGGCGTCGACCGCCACTTCCCGCCCCTCGCGCACCGGCACGCCGAGGAGATTGAACGCCTCTTCAACTTCATTGGTCAAAAACGCGCTGGAGCCCGTCTGCTGCAAAGCGCCAGGCTCAGAGGCGCAGGCGTCATCGCAGTTGCCGCAGGAGGGCGCCGAGTAATAGCTGTAATCCTGATAGTTCAGCTTGTCGTAGTGCGCCTTCAGCCAGTGCGGCTCTTCCATCGCCTGCCAGGCCTTAAACGCGTTTAGACGAAACTCCAGCATCCATTCCGGCTCATTGCGGCGCGCGGAAATCGCCCGAACCACCTCTTCGTTTATGCCTTTCGCCAGCTCATCGGTCTGCAGCTGCGTGAAAAAGCCTTCTTTATAGTTGAGTGGCCCGCCGCTCCAGGTTTTGACATCGTCGGTTGCTTCAGTATTACGAGACATAGTTACTCCGCCTGAACGCCAAAACTTTCGCCGCAGCCGCATTCGTGCTGGGCTTTTGGATTATGGAATTTGAAGATTTGATTTAAGCCTTCGCGAACGTAATCGAGTTCGGTGCCATCAATAAACGGCATGGCCTGCAGCGGCGCCCATAGCTTCGCGCCGTCGCGCTCAAAGAGCAGGTCGTCTTTCGCCGGTTCAGCGATTAATTCGAGAACGTAGCCAAAACCGGCGCAGCCGCTGGTTTTAACCCCCAGGCGCAGCCCCTGCATATCAGGCTGTTTGCGGACCAGATCGCGAATATGGGCGGCGGCGGCTGGAGTCATGACCAGCCCACGCCAGCTAAAATCTTCGGGATTGAAAGTTCCTGCATGTGAATTCATCGCTCTACCTCATAGGTTGACGCCATCGGGACATACCGCTATGTTAGTGATAATGATTATCACTTCAACCCATCCGAAGAAGGGGTATTCCCCCATCAGGCTCTTTTTATAAGCATAGACCCTGACAGGAGAGATATCGGAGATGGAATAAATTGTTCAATACTTTGATTAATAATGTATTTCATGGGGTGGAAGGCAGAAGTTGCTGGAAAATTAAAATATGCATCGAAAATACCTATTTTTGAGATAGATGATTTGCCTTGCATACAACCCGCCGTGGAAGGCAACAGACTTACCGTCGCCTATTACGGGTAGAAAAGTGGGAGCTTTACCGGCTATGAGGCCGAAAAGGCCTGACTAACGGCGGGAATAGAACGACGCAGCGTCACGACGATTCCATAAAAAAATACGTAACCGGCGTCGCGCTGACACGGTTGCCGGTTTAATTGTACTGTAGCGTCATGACCACAACGGCACTCACGCTGCCGGGCGTCGCGCCCCCTGACATCGATTTAACCGAGGCCTGCATGGCCAGGGTGGCGGTTCTGTCTGCCGCGATGTTGCGCATAATACTGGAACCCGTCCCCTTTAGCGCGCCGCTGCCCGCTTCGCTCATCGCGATCGCCACGTTTGTTGCGGTACCGCTATTCATATAATAGTCAGGGCCGGCAACCGGATCCGGGTTTCCGGTGAAGGAGGTCGTTACGCTGCGCGTTCCCGCCGGGCAGTTGGTAAACAGCAAATTAAAGGCCACCGGGTCGGAGGATGACCCTGGCGTAACCATATTTGTTGCCTGAATATCGCCAAGATTGACATTGAGGTTGCTATTTCCGCCATTAAATATACAGGGCGAGGCAACAATATTTCCCGTTACGCCTACGCTCACGCTGTCGGCAGAAAACGCTTTCCAGCACAGAAAAGCCAGAAGAAGCATTTTTTTGTGGGGTATTTTCATTTTTTCACCTGTTACTGGTACGTCAAATTCAGCGTGGCGGTCGCGTTTGCCGAGCCTGACTCAACGGACGTTAAGGTCTGGTAATAACGGGCCGTCAACGGCAGCGTTTCCTGGCCGCCCGCAGAGCGTTTTAATAACAGCGGGCTATTGATAGCCAACGGAGCGCCGTTATATAAAAGCTGGACTCCCACGCCTTTTGCCGTCCCGGCGCTGCCCTGCCCCGTTAATGCCATGACGCTGGTATCGGCAACGTCCGGATGCTGTACGCCGCTCAGCGATACATTAATATTGGTTCCGGCGCTGCAGCTTAATCCCAGATTCTGCGTATTCTGCGCGCCCGCAGGCGTGGTGCCGACGGCCGAGCCGAACGTTGCCGCTGAAATATCGCCAATCGGGAAGGTCAGCTGAGACGTCGTGATATTGCAGGCCAGCGCGTTAATGGTCCCATCGGTGAGTTTGGTGGTCAGGCCGTCACGGTAGACGCCGTCGCTGCCCTGTAGCGTCACCACGCCGATCGTTCCCGGCGTTAATGCGCCCGACGACACCTGGCCGGTGACCACCAGCTCAATTTTACCGCCCCACCACTCCACGTAGGAGGACTGCGCTTCATAAGAAAAGGTATTACTCGGGTTTTCAAAGTAATTCCCGGAAGAGAAGCGAATACCAATCCCCGCGACATTGGTGGCGTAAACATGATTACCGTAGCTACTCGGCGTCGCGCTAAGGTAGCGCATGCTAAACCCAAGCATTAATGGGTTGGTGCATCCGGTTAAATAAGAGCTGGTTATCGTCGCGTTACGAGAAAAAATAACCGTTCCGACCGGCGCATCACGCTGTACGGTAAGGGTTCCCACAGACAGCGTGGAGAGCTGCGGGATAATTGTCGTGCAGGTTCCGGCACGCGCGCTATTCCATCCGGCCATTAAGCCGAGCAAAATAACAGAATAAATCAATCTCATTTTTAACGTTCCTGATGACAACTGGCGCTAACTTCGGTTATTCCAGCGTAGGTTGATTGTTTCGGCAGGCTGAAATCAGCACGGCACTGTTGGCTGGACTGGCGGCCCCATGTTGCGACTATCGCCCCCTGTTCGGGCATTCCGCTTAAAAAAACCTGGCCGCGATCGCCGACGATAAAGCTGCTTTGATTACCATCAGCAAGCGTCACCACGGCGCCAAACGGCACAAAGTGGTTATTGTCCGTTAAGGTCATGAGTACCCGGCGCCCCACTTTTGCAAGGTAATCGGCCCTCACCACCGCGCCTCGCGTCGGCGTGACCGTATCGGTGTTGATCTCCAGCTCGACATCATCAGGCATACTTTGCGGGTCGAGCGTCAGGTCGTTTTTCCGATAGACGGAAATATTGCTGACCACCGTATATCCCCGGTAGTCGGTGCGCGCGCCGGGTTGATTGCGAATATTCACGCCGTACGCGCCGGGAGCTTTGATTAAGACGTTGGTTTCACCGAGCGGTTGAGAAAGCGTGATGCCGTCGGCGTGGGCGATAACGCCGCCCTGCAGACCATAATTAAGCCGCTCGCTATTTCTGTCGTAGCTATAGCCCGCCGTCACTTCGCCGTACGTGGCTTTATAGTCACCGTTCATATTGCCGATGTAACCCACGCCATTCGTACCGTAACCCTGCTGTACGTTCCAGTTCAGCGAGTTGTTTTCCAGCGCGACGCCGTTGATGCCGATGTTGTGCGTCGTTCCGTTATTCTTGCTGGCGTTCATGCCATAGCTGGCCCACGTTTGCGGGAGGAATTTCTCCAGCGGTACGCTGACGTTAAACGCCAACTGCTGGTCATGGTCGCTGTTTCGCCCGCGCCCGCCGTCGTATGACGCAGCGCTGCCATTTTTGCTGTACGTCCAGGTCAGGCCGTAGCTAATATTGCGCCAGTAGTTGTTGTATCCGACGCTCCAGGAAGCCATCGACCTGGCGGAATTCCAGTAGTCTTCCCGCGCCGCGCTGAGGGTAAGCGACCCCAGCTCACGACTCAGCGTCTGGCTCATCGTCAGCTCCGCGCGGTTGCGCCTGCGCTCCTGCAGCGCGCTGCTGTCGCCATATGAATCGAGGACTTCCTGCATCCCGTAATAGCCGCTGGTCGAATAGCGGTAGCCCGCAATGGAAAAGTGGGTCCCGGTCCCGGCGAAGTTTTTGCTATAACGCGCTCGCCAGGATTGGCCCTGTGATTTTTCCGTTTTATCCGGCGTTGACCAGCCCTGAGTAACGTCGGCGGAGATAGCGCCTAACGCTCCCATATTTTTGCCCACGCCAAAGGCAAGCGACTGGTATTTGCTTGACTCTTGCAGGCCGCCATAGAGGGTAATGCCGTGCTGCAGACCATAAATTGCGGTGGCTTGCCCGAAAGGGGTCTTATCCACGCTGCTGTTATAGGAGCGGTATTGCCCGCCGGTGATGGCGTATTTTAAGCGCCCTTCCCGCTGCAATACCGGCAGCGAGGCGTAGGGCAGTGTGAAGTGCTGTTCGCTGCCATCGGCTTCTTTAATCGTCACGTCGAGGTCGCCCGCGCCGCCGGTGGGATACATATCCCTAATCTCAAACGCCCCCGGCGCAACGTAGCTTTGGTAGATCTGATAGCCGTTCTGGCGCACCACGACCTGCGCATTGGTTCGAGCAATACCGCGCACCACGGGCGCATAGCCCTTAAGAGAATCCGGTAACATATCGTCATCTGACGCCAGCTGGCCACCGCGAAACGGCATACTGTCAAACACATCGGCAGGCGCGGAGCTGTCCCCGACGGTAAGCTGGCCTTTCAGCGGAATAATGGCGCGCTGTGCGTAGGTATACACGGTATCCCATTTATCCTGGCCGGAGGATTCCCGTGACCAGGTGGTGTAGTTGCGAAAACGCCACGGCCCGATATTGATACCCGGACGCAGGTTCGCATACTGGCTGTCGCTGCTGGCGCCTTGACCCGTTTTCGCCCAATTGTTTGCTCCGCTCAGGCTGTAATTGAGCATGGCCGCAGTAATCCCCTCATCCCACATTTCCGGCGGCACATAGCCCCTTGCCGGCAGGTCGATCGCCGCCTGGGGAATGCTGATGACCAGCCGCTGGGCGCCAAACTGAAAATCGGCGCTGGCCTGCGGAATCGCCTGGAGATTGGCGCAATCACTTTCTTCTACCGCCAACTGGGGAAAAAGATCGGTTTTCACGCCCCACTGTTTTAAGAGTTCAATGCTCAAACAGGGCTGTAATGCTTCACTACCGTCAGCGGTCTTTGCCATCGCAAATGGAATATCCCGGGTATCCATTAGCTGGTCATCAAGAATAATATCCACGTGGTATGTTCCCGGCGCCTGGGAGCCAGACTCGAAAGCCGATAAATCCGCTTTGCCCACCCCGGGGTTATCCAGTTCTACCAGCGCCGTATTAAACGAATCACTGGCATACAGCCCCTGTGAAATACCGGTAAACGCGAAGGCGATAAGCGTCGCCAGACGCGCAGGTCGCAATTTATTATTTTTTATTGACATCGCTATTAACCTATTTAACGCAGGACGGGCCATGTGTTCAGGGGTTACAAATTGGCTTGATGTGATGCTCCGGGGCTACCATAGTCATTAATGATTTTAAATGTCAGGGCATTACCGGCGGCCCCCTCCGGCAATGGGAACCGGGCTGTCGAAGCAGGCAAAACATACGACACCTGCGCCAGCGCTTTCCCGCCCACGCTAATTTCATTGAAGTTAATGACGTAAGGCGTTGGGTTATTCACCTGAAGTTCATCGCCGCTTCTTTGCCAGGTGAGCTTATTCGCCTGTTCTTCCGGCGTTGACCCACGAAGAGTGACGGGTCGGTAAATCAGTTTGATCCGCGTTTTCACGGCAATTTGCAGGGAGTTCATCTGCTTTGATGCCGAGGGAATTGCTTTAATATTCACCCAGAACAAGCTTTCTTGCGTTTGAGGCAGTGAACCTGTCGCGACAATTCGTTCAATATTTTTTTGTCCGCTATCCAGACGGTACAGCGGAGGCGTAATAATAAAAGGCGTTTTACCAGACCCCCCGTCTCGCTCATCTATCCATGATTGAATTAAATAAGGCGTCGTGTCAGGATTATTAACGCTGATGGAGGATTCTTTTTTCGCACCATCGAAAATGATCCGCGTGCCGCCAATAATAACTCCGGCGATAGCGCTCGCCTGCATCAGCGTTAATATTGTCATCGCCAGGCCAAATGTTCTGATAAAACGCATTGTATACCTCTTAAAACAAAGGGGCCGGGCCGGCCCCCTACTGATTACTGCAAAAAACTTAGTTATAAACTACGGAGAAGTTAGCGACCGAGTTAGCTGGACCGGCGACCACCGCCGCATTAGTCGATTGATACTGAGCATAAAAATTCAGCGTATTATCAGCGGTGCTGCTGAGAGTATAAGAATAACCGTTGCTGCCGTGCAGAGGCAGGTCGGCTTTATCCGCCGTCATTAGGTTAATTGCGACGCCGGTGGCAGCGCCAGGAACCGACGAATCAATTGCCAGCAGGCTGGAATTGCTTAAATCGGGGGTTCCATCGAAGCGCACTTTGGCATTGATAACAGTTGCCGGACAGTTTTTCAAAATAATATCGAATTTCGTCGCGGCGGTTCTGGAACCGGCTGCCGGGAATTCAGTTTTATAATAATCGCCCAACACCACGACCTGATTTTTAGACGCGACATCGACGTCGCAGGCGGCATCCAAAATATTGCCATTAAAATTAACGGTACCCGCTGCTGCGAAAGCATGACTCATAGATAATGCAGAACCTGCTGCAAGCATAGCAATAACAATTGTCTTTTTCATAACGCCATATCCTGTTTTACTTTATTGACATTCAGGCAAAATACTTAATGTCCGCATCTTGCCATTGCTTTAATATATTGCCGGGAACCAGTGGTATATCACTCACCACTGAAACGCTTTATTCAAACCGGATTACCCCTGCCGACGAGACAAAATTTATACAACTATTTTTCAGCACACAATCTATTTCGCGGTCTACCCGTAGACTCAAAGTTAACAAAAATAAAACAATTAAATTAAGGAACTCCTTAATCAAACGTCTCCCAGTCTATTTTTGGACCAAAACACAAAAACAATTAAATCAATTAGTTAAGAGAAAATTCATGATCGGTCTATTAATAGACCTGACGTAAACATTCCCTGAAATGATGTTTTTTAAGATAATTCCCAACATCGATCAAAAAACGATCGCATAAGTTAGTGAGGTATCTTATGAATACGCGAATTATTCCTGAACTCTGCAATGAGCCTGCTGAGGTTCTGAGTATAAAACCCTTTAAGCACATTGAAAGGTTAATCGATAATATTCTGCCGCATGCCGAGAGGCGAATTGTATCAAAAGGCGATATCGTCCATTATTACGATAATGAAGTTCGGCAGTGTTTTTTACTTATCCACGGCAGCGTTGCTTTGCATCGTCGTGGCGATGGTATTGTTTTAAACTCCGAGTCATCGCCCTTTCTTCTCGGCGTATGTAGCCAGTTTTCCTCCGAACGCCTGTATGTCAGAGTTCTGGAAACATCGGAAATCGCGGCCGTTTCGCTGGACTGTTTTAATCGCGTGGTGGCGCAGCAAAATCTATGGGAGCATTTTTCAAAGCTGCTGATCTATACCGCATCACGGGTCTATGAACATTGCGCCCAGATATCGCAAATGTCGGCCTACGATATCATCCGCTTTCAACTTGTTGAATTAATGCAAGAGCCCGAAGCTATCAGGAAAAATACCACCGCGGCGGCCTATATCAAAAGCCGAACCTATCTTTCCCGCAGCGGCGTGATGCGCATTCTGGCGGAGCTAAGAACGGGTAAATACATAACGATGGAACGCGGCGTACTGATCGACATCCACCACCTACCGCGGAAATACTGATTGTGCCATTAACTGCGGGGGTGGCAAGAGATAAGCGCAAGGTTATAATAAGTCCGATCCTCTTCAGGAATTTCTGACTATGTCATCGGCAAAGCAAGCATTTCGCGGCTCACCTTACGCACAGGAGTTTATTTCTCATTTACAGCCATACTGCACTCCGTACAGTACAGGGCGTGGTGAGCGATTTGACCTTCAGGTGAAGGGTCAAGGGATGTGTTATCTCATTCTTGAAGGGACAATAGCGTTATACCGCAGAAGTGACGATATGATGCTTTCCACTTCGCGCAGCCCCGCGATTTTCGGCCTCGCTAACCTGACGGACATTTACTTCAATGATTATTTTAAAACCGTCACGCCGTGCCTGATTGGCGTTCTTACCACCGATCGCGTCGAGGAAATTATTAAAGAGAAGGCGCTATGGGGATTACTTTCTAAACAGCTGATGTTTGTCTATAACCGCCTCTATCACAACGTCATGCCCCAGGGGGCGCCAACGGCCTACGAGATGATTCGCCAGCAGTTGCTCAGGCTAATGGAGGAAGAAGCGGATTATCGGCACAGCGTGACGGCTGAACGTTATATCCGGGAGAAAACCCAGCTTTCCCGTAGCGGCGTTATGCGCATTCTGGCCGATCTAAAAACCGGCGGCTTCATCGAAATGGAAGAGGGAAAACTGATAAAAATCAACAAGCTTCCTGCTAAGTACTGATTAACAGGATTGAGCGTGCGCTCTTCTCTCAATCCGGTCGCCAGCCCAATGCATTCATGAAACGAATTCTATTCGTTTTCATTATAAGTATTGTCGTTTCACAAAAATAAAGATTTATTCACTGCTGGCTGGCTCATGTAGAATGCGCTGCTAAATTTCCTTCATCTTTTAACGCAATGTCGCAACGGCGACCGTTCGGGAACCTGTGTAGTACTGAATTATGGAAATAGAAACAGATGTCATGTCGATGTGTATGGTCGTATTGTTAATTATTAGCGTTTTGCTCGATTAACCTCTTCCCTCGAAAAATCCGTGAGCCTCGCCGTCGCCGGACAGATCTTTATATTGATAAAGGAACAGGCCCTGGCCGACGTCGTACCGGGCCGGTGAGCGCATATTGGGTCAAGGATTCAGAGAGGCGATATTGCCCGGACAGGCATTGGCAGGATATTAAAAAGGCTGCCGACAATGGCGGCAGCCTCTTCACTTTATGGCATAGCTGATACGGTGCGCGAATTAGCTCCTGATCTTCCTGTAGATAAACAGGACCACCAGCGCGCCAATCACCGCCACGACAAAGCTGCCGAAATTAAAACCATCTACACGGCCAAAGCCGAAGAAAGTACTAATCCAACCCCCGACAACTGCACCGATGACACCGAGAATTACGGTAACGATAAATCCGCCACCGTCTTTCCCCGGCATAATCCACTTGGCTAAAATACCGGCAATAAGGCCAAAAATGATCCATGAAATGATACCCATAGCTAACTCCATCCTCTCGTTACTTGTAAATCTCTGGTATATAAAAGATTAGCATAATTATTAGTGATGTTTGAGAAATTTATATTTGATATTTATATACTTGCCACCGGAGAGATAATGGTCTACGCCCTGCGAGCGTGGCGGCCAAATAAGCAGCACGCGTAGGCATCGCGCCGCGGGCTATTAAACTTGCGCGGAACGGAGATATACCTGGAATTTTCGTATGAATAGTTGAAGTGGCAACGCAATGAGGCTTAGTAAAAACGTCCGGGCGTTTCGATGATAGTTGTTCCGGGGATACAAAAGCTGTAAGGGGGGAATCCCCCCTGGTTAACTTAGATCACGGCGGTGGTTAGCCGTGACGAACAGCAAAGGCGCCCCTGTTGATCAGAGATTTCGATTTGCCACACCTGGTGACGGGCGCCAACGTGCAGCGCCCGGCACACGCCGCGAACCCTGCCGCTGCGCACCGAACGAATGTGGTTGGCGTTCACCTCCAGCCCCACCACCTTCTGCTCGCCTTCGCTGCACAGATAGCCCGCGACCGAACCTAACGTTTCCGCTAAAACCACCGACGCGCCGCCGTGCAGCAAGCCAAACGGCTGATGGGTGCGGCTATCTACCGGCATGGTGGCAATGATGGCGTCGTCGGTTATCGCCTCGAAGCGGATATCCAGCAGACCGACCATGTTCCCCTCGCCCATCGCGTTCAGCTGTTCCAGGGTGCTGTGACGTTTCCAAATCATCCCATAATCTCCAGTAGCGCCTGCAGCGGGTGGCGTACGCCGCTGCCTTCAATACGCTTCACCTGGCTACGACAGGAGTAGCCGGTGACCAGGCAGCGATTGCGCGGCAACCGCTCCATCGCCTGCTGCCACGAGAGCGCGTAGATCGCCAGCGAGTTGGCGTGGTTCTTCACTTCATGACCGTAGGTACCTGCCATGCCGCAGCAGCCCACGCTAACGTTTTCCAGCTTCGCGCCAAAGCGGGCGAAGATATCCGCCCACTGCCGGGTGGACGCGGGAAGCGCCGTCACCTCGGTACAGTGGCCAAACAGATACCACGACTCGCCGCCTTTATCCTGGGCCGCGGTTTCCGACAGCGCCTGAGGCAGCCACTCGTGCACCAGCATGACGCGGAAATCGCCGCGCTTGTCGCCGAGGACCTGGTTATATTCATCGCGGTAGCAGAGCACCAGCGCCGGATCGACCCCCACCATCGGCATGCCGAGCTCGGCCACCCGGTTAAGGAAATCGGCGGTTTTCTGCGCGGTGCGCGCGAATCGCGTCAGGAAGCCCTTAATATGCTGCGCCTTACCGTTTGGCGAAAACGGCAGCAATACCGGTTGGTAGCCCACCTTCTCAACCAGGCGAACAAAATCGGCGACCACCTGCGCATCGTAGTAGCTGGTAAACGGATCCTGAACTACCAGCACCATTTTCGCTTTCTGCTCTGCGCTCAGTTCTTCCAACTGCTCCAGCGTGGTATTCGCCGAACGGTGGCCAACCATCTGCTGCTTCAGCGACGGCACGGAGAGCAGCGGGAGATCGACCATACCGATATGCTTTTCCGACAGCTTGCGCATCCACGGCTGGTTAATAAAGAAGTTAAAGGTCTTCGGCGCATGCGCCATCAGCGGCGCGTAGGATTCAACCGTCGCCACCAGATGGTCGCGGACCGGGCGCAAATAGCGGCTGTGGTAAAGCTGGAGAAAACGCGAACGAAACTCCGGGACGTCAATTTTAATCGGGCATTGGGTCGAGCAGGCTTTACAGGCCAAACAGCCGGACATCGCCTCCTTAACCTCATGAGAGAAATCGTACTCTCCCTTCCGCGCGTGCCAGCTATTGCGGGTACGTTCCACCAGGGTACGCAGGCTGGCGCGCTTTTCCGGCAGATCTTTTTCCAGTTGATTGGGGTCGATACCGCGGTCCGCCAGCAGCCGCAGCCATTCGCGCACCAACGTAGCCCGGCCTTTCGGCGAGTGGATACGGTGATTGCTGACCTTCATCGACGGACACATCGGGCTTTTGGCATCAAAGTTGAAGCACAGGCCGTTGCCGTTACACTCCATCGCCCCGCGCCATGAGCTGCGCACAGCGATGGGAATCTGCCGATCGAATGTGCCGCGCTTAACCGCATCCACCTTCATCATCGGCGCGTCAACGCCTTCAGGCGGGCAGATTTTACCCGGGTTAAGGCGGTTATCCGGGTCAAAGGCGGCTTTAATCTTGCGCAACTCGCCAAATAACGCTTCGCCAAAGAACGCCGGACTATATTCGGCGCGGAAGCCTTTCCCGTGTTCCCCCCACAGCAGGCCGCCATACTTAGCGGTTAACGCTACGACGTCATCGGAGATCCGCTTCATCAGCATCTCCTGCTGAGGATCGCACATATCCAGCGCCGGACGCACGTGCAGCACGCCGGCATCCACATGGCCAAACATGCCGTAGCTCAGCCCGTGGCCGTCGAGCAGCGCGCGAAATTCCGCAATATAGTCGGCCAGATGCTCCGGCGGCACGCAGGTATCTTCGGCGAACGGTATCGGCTTGGCGGCCCCTTTGGCATTACCCAGCAGGCCGACCGCTTTTTTACGCATCGCATAGATGCGCTCCACGCCGTCGAGATCGTGACAAACCTGCCAGCCGATGACGCCCGCTTCGTTGCGCGATATCAACTCATCCAGACGCTGGCACAGCGCCGTCACCTGGCTATCAATCAGCTCGACGTCGTCACCGGCGAATTCGACGATATTCAGCCCCAGCATCTCTTTATCCGCCACGTCGGTAATGAGCTCGCTGACCGAATGCCAGACGATATCTTCGCGCGCCAGATTAAGCACTTTCGAGTCGACGGTTTCGACCGAGAGCGCCCTGGCTTCAACCATAAACGGCGCGTTACGCAGCGCGGAGTTAAAGGAGTCGTACTTCACGTTGACCAGTCGACGCACTTTCGGCAAACGGGTGATATCCAGCCGCGCTTCGGTGATAAACGCCAGCGTCCCTTCGGAACCGGTCAGAATGCGGGTGAGATCGAATTCGCTCATCTCGTCATTAAAGACGTGGCGCAGATCGTAGCCCGTGAGGAAGCGGTTGAGTTTGGGAAATTTATCGATAACCAGCTGGCGCTGCGCTTTGCAGCGCTGATAGACAGTGCGGTAAATACGCCCGATAGCCGACTGCTGAGCGCTTAGCGTTTCCGCCAACGCTACCGGAATCGGCTGGGTATCAAGAATGTCGCCGCCGATCAGCACCGAGCGCACCCCCAGCACGTGGTCGGACGTTTTGCCGTAGACCAGCGAGCCCTGCCCGGAAGCATCGGTGTTGATCATCCCGCCAAGCGTGGCGCGGTTGCTGGTCGACAGCTCCGGCGCGAAAAAGTAACCGTATGGCTTAAGGAATTTATTAAGCTGGTCTTTAATGACCCCGGCTTCCACCCGCACCCACCCTTCTTCCGGGTTGATTTCTATAATGCGGTTCATATAGCGGGACATATCGACGATGATCCCGGCGTTCAGCGCCTGACCGTTGGTGCCGGTACCGCCCCCGCGCGGGGTAAAGATCAGTGATTTAAAACGTTCTTCCGCCGCCAGCCTGGCCAGCAGAGCCACGTCCGCCGTGGAACGAGGGAATATAATCGCATCCGGCAACAGTTGATATACACTGTTATCAGTCGCCATCGTTAGCCTGTCGGCATAGCTGGTGGCGGTATCCCCGGTAAAACCTTGTTGCTCCAGTACCTGCAAAAAATTCAGCACCAGTTGAACGACACCTGGCGCTTGAGAAATCTGTGGGATCATGACGCTCGACCCTGCCTGACTATGTTGTGTTGTAAGTGATTAAACGTTTGCGTAGTGCCCTCAACTTTTTATCACATTTTTTTCATATGCGCCCGCCAGAATTAAGGGCAAAATCAGGCGCGCGAACATATTGATATTATTATCAGTACATGGAATTACGCTGCGTCAGCCTTTTGACGCGACTGCAAAGGTAAAACTTCACTATGATTAACCCCAATCAGCCCCGGGACATACCGCAAGTTCTGCTGTCGGTGCTGTTTTTGTCCCTGATTATTATTTCCTGTCTGTGGGTCGTGCAGCCTTTTATCCTGTCATTCGCCTGGGCCGGTACCGTGGTTATCGCCACCTGGCCGGTACTTTTGCGCCTGCAGCGCCTGCTGTTCGGCAAGCGCGCCCTGGCGGTGCTGGTGATGACGCTACTGCTCTTTTTACTGTTCGTTATCCCCATCGCGTTGCTGGTCAATAGCCTGGTCGATAACAGCACGCCATTAATAAAAGTGATTACCAGCGGCAACTTTACGCCGCCGGACCTGGCGTGGCTAAATAGCGTTCCGCTAATCGGCGATAAGCTGTATACCGGCTGGCATAACTTACTGGAGATGGGGGGAACGGCGATTATGGTCAAAATTCGCCCCTATCTTGGCACCACCACCACGTGGTTTGTCGGCCAGGCGGCGCATATCGGCAAGCTGCTGGTCTATTGCGGACTGATGCTGCTGTTCAGCGCCCTGCTGTACTGGCGCGGCGAACAGGTCGCCTATGGCTTCCGTCATTTTGCCACCCGCCTGGCGTCCAAACGCGGCGACGCGGCGGTGATCCTCGCCGGACAGGCGATTCGCGCCGTAGCGCTGGGGGTGGTCGTTACCGCGCTGGCCCAGGCGGTGCTTGGCGGTATTGGCCTTGCGGTCAGCGGCGTGCCCTACGCCGCGCTGCTCACCGTGGTGATGATCTTCACCTGCCTCGTACAGCTGGGACCCCTGCTGGTCCTGGTACCGTCAATTATCTGGCTGTACTGGAGCGGCGATACCACCTGGGGCACCGTGCTGCTGGTCTGGAGCTGCGTCGTCGGCACCATGGATAACTTTATTCGTCCGCTGCTGATTCGCATGGGCGCCGACCTGCCGATGATTCTGATTCTTTCCGGCGTTATCGGCGGCCTGGTGGCGTTCGGCATGATAGGACTGTTTATCGGTCCGGTACTGCTGGCGGTCTCCTGGCGGCTGTACGATGCGTGGGTTAACGAAGCGCCGCCGCCGCCGAAAGACCCCGATCTGGTGCTTGAAGAACTGAGCGAGCTGAATACGCGAGCCTCGCAGGGTAAGTAAGCGAAAAGGCGGGGAAACCCGCCTTTCCCCATTACGCCCGTGATAACCATCGAGCGGGACAATCTAAAATATTAAGAAATACTAATCTATCTCTCACCGCATCCCGCATTCCTCTGCCTGCTAACCCTTTTTGCTGCACAGATTCTTTACCTTAATTTAACTATTGAGAGGAATCCGATCGACGCAAAAAGCCTCAGTGCCTAGTATTAGCTCACGGTTATAAATCAACATATTGATTTATAAGCATGGAAATCCCCTGAGTGAAACAACGAATTGCTGTGTGTAGTCTTTGCCCATCTCCCACGATGGGCTTTTTTTTGTCCGTTTTCTGCTCCCCCCCAAAAAAAATCCCCGCCACTGCTGACGGGGATGGTCTTTTTAGCGAGAATGCGGCGCGAACTTACTTATTCAATTCCGCCAGGCCGAGCCAGGTTTGCACGACCGTATCCGGGTTCAGAGACAGGCTATCGATCCCCTCTTCCATCAGCCAGGCGGCAAAATCTTCGTGGTCGGACGGACCCTGCCCGCAGATACCGACATATTTGCCCTGTTTCTTCGCCGCGCGAATGGCCATCGACAGCAGCGCTTTCACCGCATCGTTACGCTCATCGAACAGTTCGGAGACCACGCCGGAGTCACGGTCCAGGCCCAGCGCCAGCTGCGTCATATCGTTAGATCCGATAGAGAAGCCGTCGAAGTATTCGAGGAACTGTTCAGCCAGCAGCGCATTCGATGGGATTTCACACATCATAATCAGCTTCAGGCCGTTTTCGCCGCGCTTGAGGCCCTGGCGTTCCAGCTCTTCAACTACCGCTTTTGCCTGCGCGACGGTGCGGACAAACGGCACCATGATTTCGACGTTGGTCAGCCCCATGTCGTTACGCACCCGTTTAACCGCTTCACATTCCAACGCGAAGCAGTCGCGGAAGCTTTCGGACACATAACGGCCGGCCCCGCGGAAGCCCAGCATCGGGTTCTCCTCTTCCGGCTCATAACGTTCGCCGCCGACCAGATTGGCGTATTCGTTAGATTTAAAGTCGGAAAGACGCACAATCACTCGTTTCGGGAAGAATGCCGCGCCCAGCGTCGAGATCCCTTCCGTCAGGCGACCGACGTAAAACTCTCTCGGCGAGTCGTAGCCTTTCATCAGCTCGCGGATTTCGTTCTGCAAACCCGGCTCCTGATCGTCAAACTCCAGCAACGCGCGCGGGTGGACGCCGATCATACGGTTGATGATGAACTCCAGTCGCGCCAGGCCTACGCCTTCGTTCGGCAGGCAGGCAAAGTCAAAGGCGCGGTCCGGGTTGCCGACGTTCATCATGATCTTCAGCGGCAGATCCGGCATCGCGCCAACGCTGGAGCTCTTCACGCTGAAGTCGAGGATTTCGGCATACACGTAGCCGGTATCACCTTCCGCGCAGGAGACGGTCACGTTCTGGTTTTCCTGGATGCGATCGGTGGCGTTGCCGCAGCCAACCACCGCCGGGATCCCCAGCTCACGCGCGATAATCGCCGCATGACAGGTACGCCCGCCGCGGTTGGTGACGATCGCCGCCGCTTTTTTCATGATCGGTTCCCAGTCCGGGTCGGTCATGTCGGTCACCAGCACGTCGCCGGGCTCGATGCGGTTCATTTCGCTGATATCGTGAATGACCTTTACCGGACCCGCGCCGATGCGATGGCCGATAGCGCGCCCTTCCGAAATAATCTGTCCTTGCGCATGGAGGGTATAACGCTCCATGACCTGGCCGCGCGAACGGACGGTTTCCGGACGGGCCTGCACGATAAATAGCTTACCGGTATGACCATCCTTCGCCCACTCGATATCCATTGGGCGGTTGTAGTGTTTTTCGATTTGTAGCGCCTGCTGCGCCAGCTCCTGCACTTCCGCATCGGTCAACGAGAAAACGTCGCGCTGCGCCTGCGGCACGTCTTCGATACGCACCTGCTTGCCGTGCTCCTGGGTAGGGGCGTAAACCATGCGGATCTTTTTCGACCCCATGGTGCGGCGGACGATGGCCGGACGGCCCGCTTCCAGCGTCGGTTTATGGACGTAGAACTCATCGGGGTTGACCGCCCCCTGCACCACCATTTCGCCGAGTCCCCAGGCGGAGGTGATAAACACCACCTGGTCAAAACCGGATTCGGTATCGATGGAGAACATCACGCCGGACGAGGCCAGATCGGAACGGACCATCCTCTGCACCCCGGCGGAAAGCGCCACCCCGCGATGATCGTACCCCTGATGCACGCGGTAGGAAATGGCGCGATCGTTAAACAGCGAAGCAAACACGTGCTTCACCGCGACGAGCACGGCGTCAAAGCCCTGCACGTTAAGGAATGTCTCTTGCTGACCGGCGAAGGAAGCGTCCGGCATATCTTCCGCCGTCGCCGAGGAGCGCACGGCAAAAGAGGCCTCAGCGTCATCGGCGGAGAGCTGGGTATAGGCATCACGAATCGCATTTTCCAGTTCGCTCTGGAACGGCGTATCGATGATCCACTGACGGATCTGTGCGCCCGCTTTCGCTAATGCGGAAACGTCGTCAATGTCGGTTTCATCCAGCAGTTCATAAATGCGCTGGTTAACACCGCTTTGGTCCAAAAACTGATTAAAGGCATCAGCGGTGGTGGCAAACCCGTTCGGTACGGAAACGCCCATACCCGACAGATTTGTAATCATTTCACCAAGGGAGGCATTTTTGCCCCCAACCCTGTCTACATCATTCATGCCGAGTTGGTTATACCAAAGCACCAGCGGTGACGAGCCATTGTTGGACATCGAGACAATCCTTTTGTGATTTAATACCAGTGATAAATAATTCACGATCGACTACGAGATTTATCCTGACATATTTATCCAGCTGAAAGAAACGGTGAATCGTTCAAGCAAATTATTTTTTCGTTTTTAGGATTCTTTGCCAGATATAGCTAAGCTAATGATTCTTCAGAAATCTGATGAAATTTGATACAAAAGATACGCGGTTGCGAAAAATGAACTCACCTTTTCATTAAAAATAAAAATAGCGTTTCATTTTTTAAATATGAGACAAAGCCTGGAGCGTTATGCTTAAATTTAATATCAGCTTTCAGACAATTAAACTCATTATACCGGATGGTCAAAATGGAAAGTGCTGTAGATCGCCACGTCTTTTATATTTCCGACGGTACCGCTATTACGGCGGAAGTGCTGGGTCATGCGGTCATGTCGCAATTCCCGGTCGCCACCAGCAGCGTAACCCTGCCGTTTGTCGAAAATATCAGCCGCGCGCGCGCCGTGAAGGAGCAAATTGACGCCATTTTCCAGCAGACCGGCATTCGACCGCTGGTGTTCTACTCCATCGTGCTGCCGGAAATCCGCGACATCATCATACAAAGCGAAGGCTTTTGTCAGGATATCGTTCAGGCGCTGGTGGCCCCCCTGCAGCAGGAATTGCGCCTTGACCCGACGCCCATCGCTCACCGAACCCACGGCCTGACGCCGGGCAACCTCAACAAATATGACGCGCGCATCGCCGCTATCGATTATACCCTTGCCCACGATGACGGCATTTCGCTGCGCAACCTCGACCAGGCCCAGGTGATCCTCCTCGGCGTTTCGCGCTGCGGGAAAACCCCTACCAGCCTGTACCTGGCGATGCAGTACGGTATCCGCGCCGCCAACTACCCGTTTATCGCCGATGATATGGACAATCTGATTCTTCCGGCCTCCCTCAAGCCGCTACAGCACAAGCTCTTCGGCTTAACGATCAATCCAGAGCGCCTGGCGGCCATCCGCGAAGAGCGACGCGAAAACAGCCGCTATGCTTCTATGCGTCAGTGCCGGATGGAAGTGACCGAAGTCGAAGCGCTTTACCGCAAAAACAAGATACCTTGCCTGAACAGTACCAACTATTCCGTGGAAGAGATCGCCACCAAAATCATGGATATTATGGGGTTAAGCCGCAGAATGTACTAACACACTAGTACATTATTAAAAATTTGTTTATGCTATCACCCGTGGCCTATACAGGATCATGCCCTGCTCTTGCAATAAGCGGGGATTGGTTTATCGTGATGCGCATCACTTCCCGGCATTTTCGCCGCGGAAGAAACAGATTTTTGAGACCCCAATGAATAAAACAGACGAATTGCGTACCGCGCGCATTGAAAGCCTGGTAACGCCCGCGGAACTGGCGCAACGGCATCCTGTGTCTGCCGAAGCAGCAGCTCACGTCTCCGCTTCGCGCCGCCGCATTGAGAGAATCCTCAACGGTGAGGACCGTCGCCTGCTGGTGGTGATCGGTCCGTGCTCCATCCACGACATTGATGCGGCGATGGAGTATGCGCGCCGCCTGCAGGGCATGCGCGAACGTTACCAGCCGCAGCTGGAAATCGTGATGCGCACCTATTTTGAGAAGCCGCGCACGGTGGTCGGCTGGAAGGGGCTGATCGCCGACCCCGACCTCAACGGCAGCTATCGGGTGAATCACGGCCTCGAGCTGGCGCGTAGCCTGCTGCTGCAGGTCAATGAACTGGGCGTACCGACCGCCACCGAGTTTCTCGATATGGTGACCGGGCAGTTTATTGCCGACTTGATAAGCTGGGGCGCTATTGGCGCGCGTACGACCGAGAGCCAAATCCACCGCGAAATGGCCTCGGCGCTCTCTTGCCCGGTGGGCTTTAAGAACGGTACCGATGGCAATACCCGTATCGCCGTAGACGCTATCCGCGCTTCCCGCGCCAGCCATATGTTCCTGTCGCCGGATAAGCAGGGGCAAATGACGATCTATCAGACCAGCGGTAATCCGTACGGTCATATCATTATGCGCGGCGGCAAAAAACCAAATTACCACGCTGCCGATATCGCCGCAGCCGGTCAAGCGCTGGCTGAGTTCGACCTGCCGGAACAGCTGGTGGTGGATTTTAGCCACGGCAATTGCCAGAAACAGCACCGCCGTCAGCTGGAGGTGTGCGCCGATATCTGCCAGCAGATCCGCGCCGGCTCGACCGCTATCGCCGGGATCATGGCCGAGAGTTTCCTTCAGGAAGGCACGCAGAAGGTGGTCGCAGGCCAGCCGCTGGCCTGGGGGCAGTCGATTACCGATCCCTGCCTGAGCTGGGACGATAGCGAACGGCTGCTGGATGAATTAGCCGCCGCAACCGCCACTCGCCTGTAGTTCCCCCTCCCCGCCGTCTCCGCGGCGGGGTTATTTCCCGCCCTCGTCCGCTCGTTCACCGGCTAAATCGGCTATTTCGATAAATAATGCTTGCCGTGAAAAACAACATTATTGATAATGATTATCATTGTTACCTTGATTTTTATTTTTAGTGCTATGACGCGTATGGATAACACTGCCACAGCAGAAAAAACTAAAGACAATGCCCCGTACCCTGTTCCGACGGACAGAGAGATAAGCAGCCGCACATTATTAGGCAGCGAGGGACGGGTAGTGATTGAACACGGCGGTCAGCGCTACCTGCTGCGCCAGACTCATTCAGGTAAGCTGATCCTGACCAAATAATTATCCCCGCCGATTAAGGCAGGGATAATAACGACTAGCTGGAACAGCTCACCTCAAGACGCCTTCCCCAGTCAGGAGGACGATTGACATAATCATCCGTCCTGTCGATAAAAGGCTGGGATAGCGCATTATGCAGACGTTCCAGCTCGCTCATATCTCCCTGCTCCGCCAGTTCAATTGCCCGCTGCGCCAGCCAGTTGCGCAGCACCAGCGCCGGATTCACGCTGCGCATCCGCGCCTGCCTTTGCGCATCGTCAACCTGTTCATCACGCAGGCGCGCGCGATAATCGGCAAACCAGCTATCGAAGGTCTCGCGGTCGATAAACTCATCGCGTAGCGGCGAAGCGGCGCTCTCTTGCTCGCTGGCGCTGAGCATTCGGAAGGTCCGCGTATAGTCGCTGCCTTCGCGCGCCATTAAGGCAAACAGACCGTCCAGCAGCTCGTTATCCCCTTTTTGCTGGGTAAACAGGCCAAGCTTGTCGCGCATGCGGCGGCCATATGCCGTGAGCAGCGCGTGCTGGTAACTATCCAGCGCGCCGTTCAATAACTCCGCGCTGATAAACGGCGACAGCGTCTGCGCCAGCCGTTGCAGATTCCATAGCCCTACCGCCGGCTGATTATCAAAGCTATAGCGCCCCTGATAATCGGAATGGTTACAGATAAATCCCGGCTGGAAATCGTCAAGGAAACCGTATGGACCGTAGTCCATCGTCAGGCCGAGGATCGACATGTTATCGGTATTCATTACCCCGTGCGCAAAGCCGACCGTTTGCCAGCTGGCAATCATTTCAGCCGTTCGGGCGACCACGTCGCTGTACCAGGCAATGTACTTATCCGCTTCATTTTGCAGATGCGGCCAGTGGTGATGGATCACGTAATCCGCCAGCTGCTGCACTTTGAGCGGCTCGCGGCGGTAGTAGAAGTGCTCAAAATGGCCAAACCGTACGTGGCTTTCCGCCAGCCGCATCAGCATCGCCCCGCGTTCAACGGTTTCACGGTATACCGGGGTGTCGCTGGCCACTATCGCCAGCGCGCGAGTGGTGGGAATGCCCAGCGCATGCATTGCTTCCGAGGCCAGCCCCTCGCGGATCGTTGAGCGCAGCACCGCCCGTCCGTCCCCCATCCGTGAATAGGGAGTGAGCCCGGCGCCTTTCAGGTGCCAGTCAAAGCGACGACCGTCCGCGAGCTGCTGTTCGCCGAGCAGAATGCCGCGCCCGTCGCCGAGCTGCCCGGCCCAGGAGCCGAACTGGTGGCCGCTGTAGACCTGCGCCAGCGGCGACATTCCCGGCAGCAGCGTTTCGCCGCCCCATACGCCAGCGCCCTTCTCCGGGCTAAATAACGACTCGGCGACGCCCAGCGATCGCGCCAGCGGCGCGTTGTGCCAGACAAGCCGCGCATTCTCCAGCGGCGTGGGGGCTAAAGCAGTGTAAAAATCCGGCAGTTCATCACGCCAGTGGGTAGTAAAAGACAGGGTCATGGTTCCTCCTGCCTTCAGTGTAGTGCTTTCAACAAATTATTAACACGGGGCGAGTACGGGGTTATTGCCATAATAAGCCGCACGGGGATTGTGCGCGCTTCTGCCATTGCCCGGTGGCGGCTGACGTTAGATCCTTCGCGCCTGCCAGAATTTTTTATGCCAGTAGACATTATCCAGCGATGAGCGCGTCACGCCCTGGCTGGTGGAGGCGTGGATAAACTGGTTGTCCGTGTCGTAAATACCGACGTGCAGACCGCTCTCTCCGGAGCCGGTCTTGAAAAAGACCAGATCGCCGGGCAGCAGTTCGCTCTTATCAATTTTGGTGCCGATCTCCGCCTGCTCGCGTGTCTCACGCGGTAGCTGCAGCGCGAACTTATCGCGAAAGGTCATTAACACAAACCCGGAGCAATCAACGCCGCGCGGCGACATGCCGCCGTAGCGATAAGGCGCTCCCCGCCAGTTCCTTAACTGCTCATTCAGGTTGGCCACAACGGTAATCGAATCAGCCAGCCGTGGATTTGGCGGCGGCGCCCGGTGACTGCTACAACCCGCCAGAAATAACGCAACACACAAAACGAGCCAGAAACGCATCTCAGACGAATCCTCTGTTCCTTATCCTGTTAGCAGAATAATTTAGCTTGTTTATCAATTCGCTGGCAAGCTGACTGCGTGCTACTGTGACGGAACGAGCATAAGATGACCAGCCACCTCGACTCTCTGGAAGTCCATGGCGTAGGCGGCGGTTAAGTTTTCTTCGTTAAGGACTTCAGCGGTACTACCGCAGGCGATGGTTTTCCCCCGGCAGATAAGCCAGGCGCGATGGGCATGCCGGAGGGTATGATTAAGGTCGTGGCTGCTCATCACAATAGCAACCCCGGATGCGCAGAGCTCATTTAATACGCGATCGAGCGCGGACTGCTGCGCCACGTCCAGGCTGTTCATTGGTTCATCCAGCAAGAGCAATTGCCCGACCGGATTAGCCTGCCGATGAATCTGCAGTATTACCGCCGCCAGCCGCACGCGCTGCCACTCCCCACCAGAGATGTGATTCACCTGGCGCCCAAGCTTATCGCCTAAGCCCAGTTTCTCCGCGATAGCCGTCAGCAGGGCGTTTTGCGCGTCGTTATGCAGATGCAGCGACAGATAATGCCAGACCGGCATCGCGAAAGGCGGCATCTGGTGTTGACTTAAATAGGCCCGATGACGCGCCAGCTCCTGAGCAGGCCAATCCTTCAGAGGGCGTTCATTCAGTTTGACCCGCCCCGGTCCGGTAGAAAGTCCCGCCATACGCGCCAGCAGCGTGCTTTTCCCCGCGCCGTTTGGCCCTACCAGATGGATAATCTCTCCCGGCCGGATATCCGCTGAAAACGGCGCCAGCCGCCCCGCCTCTTCTACGTCCTGTAGCTGCATCAAAAACGGCATTATTTCGCTAAAGCTCCTTTAATGGCGGCCACCAGCTGGGGGTCATCCGGCGTCATATCCGGTGAGAAACGACCGATAACCTGTCCGTCCCGGCCAATCAGGAATTTTTCAAAGTTCCATAGAATATCATCGACATACAGCGGCGCCCTGCCTTTACTGGCCATGCGCTCATAAAAACCGCTGCCTTCCGGCGCGACGGCCTGCGGGGCGGCATCAACCAGCTTCTGATATAGAGGCGCGCGATGCTCGCCGTTGACGTCAATTTTGCTGAACATCGGGAAAGTGACGCCGTAGGTGGTGCTACAGAAGGTTTTAATCTCTTCTTCGCTGCCCGGCTCCTGCCCCAGGAACTGGTTGCACGGGAAGCCCAGCACGCTAAAACCTTCGCTTTCAAACGCTTTTTGCAGCGCTTCCAGCTGCTCATACTGCGGCGTCAGGCCGCATTTTGAAGCAACGTTAACGATCAGCAGCACTTTGCCCGCCCATGGGGCAAGCGTTGTGGTTTCACCATCGATGGTGGTGACTTCAGTATTGAGAATATCGTGTTGCATAGCCTTCCCTCAGTGAATAAACCGGTTTCTGCTTCAGGTGATCCCTATCTACTGTAGCGGATTCAGACCGGGTCATTCTACTTTGAATCCCCCGGGAGTGTCTCTTGATGTAACAGGCCATACAACATGAATTCATCTCAACACCGGGAGCACGCAATTCAGTGTACAGTGATGAATGGATGTAATAGCATTTCGTTAATTGTTAATTTAAGAGAGTTTTATTGATGAAGAAGATGTTTAGCACGGTGTTAATTGCGGCCTCCGTCGCGCTGCTGGCGGCCTGCACACCGGATGAAGATAATAAGATCAAAGTCGCCATTAATACCGGGCCGGATGAGGCTATCTGGAAAGTCGTAGAACAGGTGGCCAAAGAGAAATATAACCTCGACGTGGAGGTTATCTCATTTAATGATTACGTACTGCCGAACGAAGCGCTGAACAATAAAGACGTCGATGCTAACGCCTTCCAGACGCTGCCTTACCTTGAGGCGCAATCAAAAGAGCGCGGCTATAAGTTTGCGATTGTCGGTAAAACCTTCGTTTTCCCGATCGCCGCCTACTCGAAGAAAATCAAAAATATCAGCGAACTGCCTGACGGCGCGACGATTTCCATTTCTAACGAAACCACAACCCTGGGCCGCAGCCTGCTGCTGCTGCAGGCGCAAGGTTTAATCAAGCTAAAAGAAGGGACAGGCTATCTGCCTACAACGCTGGATATTATCGACAATCCTAAACAGCTAAAAATCGTCGAAGTCGACACGCCGCAGCTGACCCGTACCCTTGACGACCCGAATGTCGCCCTGTCGATTATTAACACCAACTTCTCTGCCCAGGCCGGCCTGTCGGCCGCCCGCGATGGTTTATTTATGGAAGGTCCGGACTCGCCGTACGTCAACGCCATCGTTTCACGCGAAGAGAATAAAGACAGCAAAAAGGTTCAGGAGCTGAAAGAGGCCTTCCAGACTCAAGCGGTTGCCGACAAGGCAGCGGAAGTCTACAAAGGCGATGCGATTAAGGGCTGGTAATTAGCCACCGCTTACGGCCGCCCGTCACTGCGGGCGGCCTGATTTTAATAATAACCAGATGAACACCGGCGCACCCAGGGTGGCGGTGACCACGCCAATCGGCAATTCCGCCGCCGAGAGCGCCAGACGCGCGACGATATCCGCCCCCAGCAGAGCGCTGGCTCCCGCTAACAGACAGGCCGGAAGCAGCGCGCGGTGATCGCTCAAACCACATAGCCGCAAAATATGCGGAATAACCAGACCGATAAAGCCAATCGCTCCCGCCAGCGCCACGCTGACGCCCACCAGCCAACCGGTAGCGACCACCAGCACTTTACGCCATAGCCATAGCGGCAACCCCAGCTGACGTGCGGAAACCTCCCCCAGCGCTAACAGATTGAGCGGCTGCGATTGCAGACACACCCAGGCCAGCACCGGCAGCAGCGCCAGCATCAGCCACAGCTGCTGCCAGTCCACGCCGCCAAAGCCGCCCATCATCCAGTACATCAGTTGGCGGAGATCGAAAGAGGTGGAGAAATAGACCGCCCAGGTCATCAGGGCGCTACAAATGATGCCGAGCGCGACCCCCGCCAGCAGCAGGCGACTGGTTGAGAGATGCCGCCGGGCAAAACGCAGTAAAATAAAGGTAATAACCAGCGCGCCAGCAATCGCGCATAGCCCGAGCGCCCAGCCTGGAAGCATGCCTTTTCCCAGCAAGACGGCAGCTATCAGGCCAACCCCAGCCCCGTTTGATACCCCTAGCAGCCCAGGCTCCGCCAGCGGATTTTCAAACAGCGCCTGCATAATCGCCCCGGACAGCGCCAGCGCGGCCCCCACCAGCAGGACGGCCAGGGTGCGCGGCAGACGAATCTGCCAGATAAACAGCTCACCTTTGGCGCTAAACCATTCTCCGGGGCCAATCCACTGATCGCCGGCGCACAGGCTGATGGTCGACGTGACCAGCAGCAGCAACGTTAATACCGCAAGCCAGCGCCGGTTCCGGCGCCGTTGAATTTGAGCAAAGGTCAGCATAGATTTCTGAATCGAGAAAAAGGATGTGGTTGATTTTACGGTATTCGGCCAGGAAAAGAAAAAAGGCCGCATAGCGGCCTTTTTAGTTAGTTCAGATTACTTATCTCTGGGTGACGCATTTTCGACACGGCTTTTTAGCTTCTGGCCAGGTCTGAAAGTCACCACTCGCCGGGCTGTAATAGGGATATCCTCTCCCGTTTTCGGGTTACGGCCCGGGCGTTGGTTCTTATCTCGCAAATCGAAATTGCCGAACCCGGAGAGTTTTACCTGCTCTCCGTTTTCCAGAGCGCGACGGACCTCTTCGAAAAATAACTCTACCAGCTCTTTGGCATCCCGCTTGCTAAGCCCAAGCTTATCAAACAGATATTCTGACATTTCAGCTTTTGTAAGCGCCATAGGTTCAATCCCTCAATGATGCCTGGAATCGCTCTTTCAATGCCTCTACACATTTGGCGACGGTAGCGGCAATCTCCTCTTCTTCGAGTGTACGGCTGGTATCCTGGAGGATAAGGCTGATAGCGAGGCTCTTGAAACCCTCTGCTACGCCCTTGCCGCGGTACACGTCAAATAAGTTTACGCCAACTACCTGATTTACGCCAACTTTCTTACACTCGGCTAAAACATCGGCAGCGGGAACGTTTTCTGCCACAACGACGGCGATGTCGCGACGGTTCGCCGGGAAGCGAGAAACTTCACGCGCCTGAGGCACCACGCGGTCTGCAAGCTTGCTCCACTCCAGTTCAAAGACCAAAGTGCGACCGTTCAGATCCAGCTTACGTTCCAGCTCAGGATGAACAACCCCAATAAAACCAATACGTTCACCTTTCAGATAAATCGCCGCCGACTGACCCGGATGAAGCGCATTATTGGCTTCGATGCGGAATTCGATGTCGGACAGCTTGCCGGTGAGGTCGAGGACCGACTCCAGATCGCCTTTTAAATCATAGAAATCGACGGTCTCTTTTGCCAGGTTCCAGTGTTCTTCATAACGGTTACCGCAAATCACGCCGGCCAGCATCACATCCTGACGAATGCCCAGCGGAGCCTGAGTATCAGGAACAAAGCGTAAACCGCTCTCAAAGATGCGTACGCGGCTCTGCTGACGGTTCTGGTTGTAGACCACCGTCCCTAACAGGCCGGTCCACAATGACAGGCGCATCGCCGACATTTCGCTGGAGATCGGGCTCGGCAGAATCAGCGCTTCTTCGCCGGGGTGGATCCACTGCTGTACTTTCGGATCAACGAAGCTGTAGGTAATCACTTCCTGATAGCCTTTGTCGTTGAGCAGCGTTTTCACGCGCTTAAGCGACAGATCCGCTTCGCGGTGGGTGCCCATGATCAGGCCCGCTTGCACCGGTTCGTCAGGAATATTGTTATAACCATAGACGCGGGCGACTTCTTCGACCAGATCCTCTTCGATGGCAATATCGAAACGCCAGCTCGGCGCGACGGCTTGCCACTCGTCCTGGCCTTCGGTGACGTCACAGCCCAGACGACGAAGAATATCGCTAACCTGCGCATCCTCAACGTGGTGACCAATCAGACGATCCAACTTGCTGCGGCGAAGCTGGATGGTCGCAGGCTTCGGCAGGGTCGCTTCGTTGGTGACGTCAATGATCGGGCCAGCTTCGCCGCCGCAAATATCCATCAGCAGGCGGGTCGCACGCTCCATCGCCTGATACTGCAACGCGGAGTCCACGCCGCGCTCGTAGCGGTGGGAAGCATCGGTATGCAGGCCATGACGGCGGGCGCGCCCGGTAATGGACAGCGGGCTGAAGAACGCGCATTCCAGCAGAACGTTTTGCGTTTCATCGTTTACGCCGGAGTGCTCGCCGCCGAAAATCCCCCCCATGGCCAGAGCTTTCTGATGGTCAGCAATCACCAGAGTATCGGTGTCCAGCTTAGCCTCGGAGCCGTCCAGCAGGACCAGGCTTTCTCCTTCATGCGCCATACGCACGACAATTCCGCCTTCAATGCGGTCTTTATCGAAGGCATGCATCGGCTGGCCCAGCTCGAGCAGGACGTAGTTGGTCACGTCAACCACCGCATCGATGGAGCGAATACCGCAGCGGCGCAGCTTCTCTTTCATCCATAACGGGGTCGGCGCTTTGACATTAATGCCTTTTACCACGCGCCCCAGATAGCGCGGACACGCTTCTGGCGCATCGACCTGGATTGGCAGAACGTCATTGACGGTGGCGGCTACCGGGGGCATTTCCGGGACATTCAACGGCGCCTTGTTGAGCACGGCGACATCACGGGCCACGCCGATAATACCGAGACAGTCGGCACGGTTCGGCGTGACGCTGATTTCGATAGTGTTATCGTCGAGCTTCAGATATTCACGGATATCGGTACCCAACGGCGCATCGGCGGGCAGTTCAATAATGCCGCTGTGATCGTCGGAAATACCCAGTTCGGAGAAGGAGCACAGCATGCCTTCCGACGGCTCACCGCGCAGCTTTGCCGCTTTAATTTTAAAATCGCCCGGCAGGACGGCGCCGATGGTCGCCACGGCAACCTTCAGGCCCTGACGGCAGTTCGGCGCGCCGCACACGATATTCAGCAGGCGTTCGCCGCCGACGTTGATTTTTGTCACGCGCAGTTTGTCGGCATTAGGGTGCTGAGCGCACTCGACCACTTCGCCAACAACAACGCCGTTGAAGCTGCCCGCGACCGGCTCAACGCCGTCAACCTCAAGCCCGGCCATCGTTATCTGGTCCGACAGCGCTTCGCTATCGATAGCTGGGTTAACCCACTCGCGTAACCACAGTTCACTGAATTTCATTGTTCTGTCCTGCCCTTATTTAAACTGTTTGAGGAAACGCAGATCGTTTTCGAAGAACGCGCGTAAGTCGGTCACGCCGTAGCGCAGCATGGTCAGACGCTCCATGCCCATGCCGAAGGCAAAGCCGGAATAGATTTCCGGATCGATACCCACGTTGCGCAGTACGTTTGGATGCACCATACCGCAGCCGAGCACTTCCAGCCATTTGCCGTTTTTGCCCATGACGTCAACTTCCGCAGAGGGCTCGGTGAACGGGAAATAGGACGGACGAAAACGAATCTGCAGATCTTCTTCAAAGAAGTTACGCAGGAAATCGTGCAGCGTTCCCTTCAGATTGGTAAAGCTGATGTTGGTATCAACGATCAGGCCTTCCATCTGATGGAACATTGGGGTGTGGGTCTGATCGTAGTCGTTACGATACACGCGGCCTGGCGCAATAATGCGGATCGGCGGCTGCTGGTTAGCCATGGTACGGATCTGCACACCTGAAGTTTGCGTACGCAGGAGGCGCGTCGCATCGAACCAGAAAGTGTCGTGGTCAGCGCGTGCCGGATGGTGGCCAGGAATATTCAGCGCATCGAAGTTGTGGTAGTCATCTTCGATTTCCGGGCCGGTCGCGACGGTAAAGCCGAGCTCACCGAAGAAACTTTCGATACGGTCGATGGTGCGGGTAACCGGGTGCAGTCCGCCGTTCTCAATACGACGTCCCGGCAGAGAGACATCAATGGTTTCCGAGGCCAAGCGCGCGTTAAGCGCTGCGCTTTCGAGCTCGGTCTTACGCGCGTTAAGCGCCTGCTGGACCTGCTCTTTGGCTTCGTTGATAACCGCGCCGGCTGCCGGGCGCTCTTCAGCAGGCAGCTCGCGCAGGGTCGTCATCTGAAGGGTCAGAAGCCCTTTTTTACCCAGGTATTCCACGCGGACGTTGTCCAGCGCAGCAACATCTGATGCCTCGTTAATGGCTGCCTTCGCACTGGCAACCAGCTCTGCGAGATGTGACATGGTTTTCCTCATTATGTCGGTGCAGACACCGGTTATGGTTATTATTTTGCTCTCACTATTTCGAGCCGCAGACCGTAGGTAATCCTTCAGTTGACCGAATGATTCAGGTCAACCCACGCGTCTGGAGCTTGAAATAGAACGAGCCAGTTCAGATACAAAAAAAGCCTCCACAGGGGGAGGCTTTTTGGCGCTGTTTTCCGTTTCTTCTTTCACGCGCTAGCCTCCTGAGTTCAGGTGCTAAAGTAAAAAAAGAAGCGGAAAATAGCAGCATTCATGCTTGCATTACCTTGTCTGGTAAAAAACGTAAGACCGATATTGAAATGCTTACGCGGATAAAAGTCAATGTATTGATAGCCTTGAAACGAAAAGAGGGAGACAAGCTCCCTCTTTCAACTGGCTTATGCCAGAGCTGCTTTCGCTTTTTCGACCAGCGCGGTGAACGCTAATTTGTCGAATACTGCGATGTCAGCCAGGATCTTACGGTCGATTTCAACAGAGGCTTTTTTCAGGCCGTTGATGAATTTGCTGTAAGAAATACCGTTCTGACGTGCTGCTGCGTTGATACGCGCAATCCACAGTTGACGGAACTGACGCTTTTTCTGACGACGGTCACGATAAGCGTACTGACCAGCTTTGATAACAGCCTGGAAGGCAACGCGGTATACGCGAGAACGCGCACCGTAGTAGCCTTTAGCTTGTTTCAAAATTTTCTTGTGACGTGCACGGGCAACTACACCACGTTTTACGCGAGCCATATGTGCTCTCCTGTATCTATTCTAATTAAAAAGTTAAAAGGGTTAACGACTTATGCGTACGGCAGGCACGCGATGACCAGGCCCAGATCGCCTTTGGAAACCATGGCTTTCGGACGCAGGTGACGTTTACGCTTAGTAGCTTTTTTGGTCAGAATGTGACGCAGGTTAGCGTGCTTGTGCTTAAAACCACCTTTACCGGTTTTTTTGAAGCGCTTAGCAGCACCGCGTACGGTCTTAATTTTTGGCATTTTAATAACTTCCACTTCGCATTGTTAATAAACGAAACATAGGCGAACAACAGCTGCGGAACCTAAAGGCTCCACAGACATTGCTACTTGAAGGCCTTACTGTTTCTTCTTAGGAGCGAGCACCATGATCATCTGGCGGCCTTCGATCTTCGTTGGGAAGGATTCGACTACTGCCAGTTCACTCAGATCGTCACGGACGCGGGTAAGCACTTCCATCCCGATCTGCTGGTGAGCCATCTCACGGCCGCGGAAACGCAGCGTGATCTTAGCTTTATCACCCTCTTCCAGAAAGCGAACCAGGCTGCGGAGTTTTACCTGGTAGTCGCCATCATCGGTGCCAGGTCGGAATTTGATTTCCTTGACCTGAATAACTTTTTGCTTTTTCTTCTGTTCCTTAGAAGACTTGCTCTTTTCATAAAGGAACTTGCCGTAGTCCATGATACGACAAACTGGCGGTTCGGCGTTAGGGCTGATTTCAACTAAATCTACTCCAGCTTCTTCAGCTTTTTCGATAGCTTCTCTCAGACTCACAATACCCAAAGCTTCGCCTTCCAGACCTGTTAAGCGAACTTCCAGGGCGCGAATCTCGCCATTGATACGATTCGGACGTGCCGTTTGAACTCGTTTTCCGCCTTTAATACCTTATTCCTCCAGTTGTTTTAGACTGCGGCTGCGAATCTCTTGTTGCAGCTTCTCGATAACTTCATTTACGTCCAGGCTGCCCAAGTCTTTGCCACGACGGGTACGCACGGCAACTTTGCCAGCTTCTACCTCTTTGTCGCCACAGACCAACATGTAAGGGACACGACGTAAAGTGTGCTCGCGGATTTTAAAGCCTATCTTCTCATTTCTCAAGTCTGCTTTTACGCGAATGCCCGCATTTTGTAGTTTACGCGTCAATTCGTTAACGTATTCAGCCTGAGAATCAGTAATATTCATGATCACAACCTGCACTGGCGCAAGCCAGCTTGGGAAGAAGCCGGCAAACTCTTCGGTCAGGATGCCAATAAAGCGCTCCAGCGAACCAAGAATCGCACGGTGAATCATTACCGGTACCTGTCGTTCGTTATTTTCGCCAACATAGGAGGCGCTTAAACGCTGCGGCAGGGAGAAGTCCAGCTGTACAGTACCGCACTGCCATGCACGATCGAGGCAGTCATACAGGGTAAATTCAATTTTCGGACCATAGAAGGCGCCTTCACCCAGTTGATATTCAAACGGGATATTGTTCTCTTCCAGCGCCACCGCCAGATCCGCTTCAGCACGATCCCATGTCTCATCACTACCGATGCGTTTTTCCGGGCGAGTTGACAGCTTGACGACGATTTTCTCGAAGCCGAAGGTGCTGTACATATCGTAGACCATACGAATACAGGCGTTAACTTCATCACGAACCTGATCTTCAGTACAGAAAATATGGGCATCGTCCTGAGTAAACCCGCGTACGCGCATCAGGCCATGCAGCGCGCCTGACGGCTCATTGCGATGGCAGCTACCGAATTCAGCCATACGTAATGGCAGATCGCGGTAGGATTTCAGGCCCTGGTTGAAGATCTGCACGTGACCCGGGCAGTTCATCGGCTTGATGCAGTATTCACGGTTCTCGGAAGAAGTGGTAAACATCGCATCTTTATAGTTGTCCCAGTGGCCGGTTTTTTCCCACAGCACACGGTCCATCATAAACGGGCCTTTAACTTCCTGATACTGGTACTCTTTCAGCTTAGAACGCACAAAAGTTTCCAGTTCGCGGAAGATAGTCCATCCGTCATTATGCCAGAACACCATACCCGGCGCCTCTTCCTGCATATGATACAGGTCGAGCTGCTTACCGATTTTACGGTGATCGCGCTTAGCGGCTTCTTCCAGGCGCTGCAGATAGGCATTCAGCGCTTTCTTATCTGCCCAGGCGGTACCGTAGATGCGCTGCAGCATTTTATTGTTGCTATCGCCGCGCCAGTAGGCGCCAGCGGTCTTCATCAGTTTGAAGTGATGGCAGAAACGCATATTCGGCACATGCGGCCCACGGCACATGTCGACATATTCTTCGTGATGATACAAGCCAGGCTTGTCATCATGAGCAATGTTTTCATCAAGAATAGAGACTTTATAGCTCTCGCCACGCTTCACAAAGGTTTCACGCGCTTCGTGCCAGCTGACTTTCTTCTTAATAACGTCGTAGTTTTTCTCGGCGAGCTCATGCATACGTTTTTCGAGCGCGTCGATATCTTCCTGGGTCAGGGTATGGTCCAGATCGACATCGTAGTAGAAACCATTGTCGACAACCGGGCCGATCGCCATTTTGGTATTTGGCCACAGCTGTTTAATCGCATGCCCCAAAAGGTGCGCACAGGAGTGACGAATAATCTCAAGACCATCTTCATCTTTCGCGGTGATGATAGAGAGCGTTGCGTCGTTTTCAATTAAGTCACAGGCGTCAACCAGCTCGCCGTTGACACGACCAGCGATAGTGGCTTTCGCCAGACCGGGGCCAATATCCAGAGCGACGTCCATCGGGCTCACAGCGTGATCAAAATGGCGTTGGCTGCCATCAGGAAGTGTAATTACAGGCATTTCATGTCCTTATTTGCAGTGGTGCCCCGCACGAAAGAGCACATACAAAACAATATAATCATAATTATCAACAAGTTCAGACCCAGTTCCCGCTTCACTCTGCGAAAATATGTGCACGCTCGTTCACCGACACGTCCCCACCTGCAGCCGCCTGTTGATAACACCGAGGGTTAGTTTACACATCATTAGTGCGTGATAAAAGTCACATAAGACTAAATGGTTATTGTTGATGGAAAAAAAAGGGGGCGGCGTAACAAACGCTGCATAATTGCTTCAGCGATAGATCGGAAGAAACGACGACAGCGCGATATGACGCATATAGAATATTTATGATTTCACATAAATTATGACGATTTAACACCAAACGCGGAAAGCGAAACCGGTACAGCATTACCCGGTTTACTGCTTGACGAAATAATAAAAGAGAAGTTATGAATGGTGTTTAAATATCAGGACCATTCGCCGGCGACAAGTTTATGAACATCAAACGCGTCGTTCATTGACTGTCCGGTTGATTGTGAGCCCGGAGCAATGTTGGAGCCCGCTTCGACATCGGTCGCTTTGGCAATGCCCACTGGCGTACGATCGTGATTACCCGGCTGCGGTGCGGAAGCGGCGGCAAATGCGCCAAAAGACAGCGTGCACAGCATCACGGCCGCGAGTGCGATTTTGCTATTTCTCATGATAGTCATTCTCTTATTTGTTGCAGATAATAGAACGGATTCGTTATCTCCGCCTGTGTTGAACAGTATAGATCCAGATCACATTTTTGTCCGACCCAATATTTATCTTTTCGTGTCAAATTGACTGCATATTTGTCAGCAAAATAGCAATTATGAGGAAATTATGGAGACCATTTCTTTTTATAAAAAACAAAACAAGAGACCAAAAATAATAATGCCACTTATTGCTAAATTTAAAACAATCAGGCCGGAATATCCGGCCTGAAAATATTACATTTTATAACCGAGCGATAGCGTGGTGCGGCGATCGGTATGTTCCGGCGCCGATGACGGCGGTTCAGAGTTCCACGTCAGGTTATAGGCTACTTTGAGGGCAAAGTGCGCGTTAATCGCAACGTTTAACGCACTTTCAGAGTTCAGCGTCGTATCTTCAGCGCCGAATACCGAGACGCCTTGGGTAAATTTGGCGTTATCGGTCATCTGCCAGGCGTAGGTACCGGAAGCATAGCCCAACGGCTGAGTATCATTATCACCATCGGTATACTCGTCATAGCGTACGCCAGGACCAAATTCAAAACGCAGGCTGTGTACCGGGCCGTTCATGATCTGACGACCATAACCCGCGGTGAACACATCACGCTGCTGATAACCATTGTAACGATCCGTCAGCCAGCTCGCCTGACCAAAAAGATAATTCTGGTCGGTCAGGTTATAACGGCTACGTCCGCCCACCGCGTACTTTTCCGAAGAGCGCTGATCGTTTGACGACGTATTGCTGGCATTTCCCCACAGCGACCATGCGGTGGTATCGCCATACCAGGTCAACGTGGAGTCGGCGGTCATTGAGGAACTTTTCGTATTGCCGGACTGCGCCAGATAACCGGCGTTAACAGTACCTTCGAAAGGTTTTTTTGCAGAAGAAGGGTCATCCATGACAGTAAAAACGGAATCATCGGCCATTGCGCACGCAGACGCAAAGAGCCCTCCCGCCAGCATCACCGCTGCGGGTACTGTCTTCAAAAGCTTCATTTAATTTTAAGTCCGTACAACCTATAAGGAGACCAGGAGGGTCCCGGGAGCTTTCGCGAGGATCGCTAATAGCCGGTCCTAAGAAAGGGAGTAAATTATAAAAAAGCACGATTAACTTAGCAATCAATTACTCTTTCGTTTTTTGTATAAGACGCTTCGCAAAACAATTTTTATTTCATAAAGATAAAATGGGGTACCGGGGCATAAGCTAGTCGTCGCTTCCCCTTACCTCCTTTAAGTGCCATGCTTAAAAATCAGAGCAGCTAAATTCGTATTATGGAGGAAACCGGATGACCAAAATCTATACGCTCACGTTAGCCCCCTCGCTCGACAGCGCCACGCAAACCCCGCAAATTTACCCGGAAGGCAAGCTACGCTGTAGCGCCCCCGTATTTGAACCCGGAGGCGGCGGTATTAACGTGGCGCGAGCCATCACTTTTCTTGGCGGCAGCGCCACGGCTATCTTTCCCGTCGGCGGCGCAACGGGTGAACACCTGACAGCGCTGCTGACGGATGAACACGTTCCCGTCGATACGGTAGAGACTCACGACTGGACGCGGCAGAATCTTCACGTTCATGTGAACGCCAGCGGCGAGCAATATCGTTTCGTGATGCCTGGCGCCGCATTAACTGCGGATGAGCTCCGCCTCATTGAGGAAAAAGTTCTCACTATCGCCCCCGGCTCGCTGCTGGTAATTAGCGGCAGTCTGCCGCCGGGCATCAGCGTCGAAAACCTGACGCAGCTGGTGAAAAACGCGCAGCGGCATGGATTGCGCTGTATTGTTGATAGTTCCGGCGATGCTCTCGCCGCAGCGCTTGATGTCGGCAATATTGAACTGGTTAAACCGAACCAGAAAGAGCTGAGCGCGCTGGTCCAGCGGGATCTGAGCCAGCCGGATGATGTGCGGCTCGCCGCGCAAGAGTTAATTCGTTCCGGCAAAGTCCAGCGCGTCGTCGTCTCCCTGGGAGCACAGGGAGCGCTTGGTGTTGACGCCGATGGTAGCGTTCAGGTCGTACCGCCGCCGATGAAAAGCCAGAGTACCGTCGGCGCCGGTGACAGCATGGTTGGCGCGATGACCTTAAGGCTGGCGGAAAATGCCTCGCTTGAAGATATGGTTCGCTTTGGCGTCGCGGCGGGTAGCGCGGCCACCATCAATCAGGGCACCCGCCTTTGCTCGCAGGAAAATACGCAAAAAATCTACGATTATCTGCGCGGTTTATAATCTCCTTCTCTCCCTCTGGCAAAACGGAGGGAGTCGCCAAATCAGCATGATGGTCTATGCTAAAAATGCCATGGATAACAACGGGGTGAAAAATGAGTAGCGAAATTACCGCCTGGGTCGTCACGGTTCGTTTCCACGAAGAGACGTTAACGGAAATTAACGAACTCAGTAATCATCTCACTCGCGCCGGGTTTACCCTTGTCTTAAACGATGATGAAGGGAACGTCCACGAGCTCGGCACCAATACCTTCGGCCTGCTTTCCATGCAGAATGCCGATGAAGTTAAAGCGTTAAGCGCGGGTTTGGCCGAAACCGCGCTGGGAAGAGCCGTTGACGTCACCGTGTCAACATTCAGCGAGTGGATAAAAGCTCAATAAGTGCGATTGACGCAACGGAAAACGTTCAGTTGTGCGTCAGTTCGAATTTTACGCCGGGGTTATGCGCTAACCTTATGAAATGTTGGAAGACATGGGGAGAGACGGCATGTGGCAAGCTATCAGCAATTTGTTAAGCGATTTGCATACCGAAGCAGCTGAAATCGAACTGCGAAACGAACTACCCGGTGGAGAGATCCACGCCGCCTGGCATTTACGCTTTGGCGGACGCGATTACTTCGTAAAATGCGACGAACGTGAGCTTTTACCCATCTTCACGGCCGAGGCAGACCAGCTTGAGCTGCTGTCGCGAAGTAAAACCGTGAACGTACCGCAGGTTTTTGCCGTAGGCAGCGATCGTGATTATAGTTTTCTGGTCATGGAATATCTCCCCCCTCGCCCGCTGGATGCGCACAACGCTTTCCTGTTAGGCCAGCAAATCGCCCATTTGCATCAATGGAGCGATCAGCCGCAGTTTGGTCTGGATTTTGACAATGACCTTTCCACGACTCCCCAGCCGAACGCCTGGCAGCGTCGCTGGTCCACGTTCTTTGCCGAACAGCGCATCGGCTGGCAGCTCGAGCTCGCCGCCGAGAAAGGCCTGCATTTTGGCGATATCGATAGCCTTGTTGATATTATTCAGCAGCGGTTGAGCAATCATCAGCCGCAGCCGTCGCTGCTCCACGGTGATTTATGGTCCGGTAACTGCGCGCTTGGGCCAAACGGACCCTATATTTTCGACCCCGCTTGCTACTGGGGCGATCGCGAATGCGATCTGGCGATGCTCCCGCTGCATCCGGAACAGCCGCCGCAAATCTATGATGGCTATCAATCCGTTTCGCCGCTACCGTCCGGGTTTCTTGAGCGGCAACCCATCTACCAGCTCTATACGCTGCTGAATCGCGCAATTCTGTTTGGCGGACAACATCTGGTGACGGCGCAGAAAGCGCTTGATGACGTGTTCATGGATAAGGCCCCGTAAGGGGCCTTGCTTATGCGGATTAGCTGATTTGTACGCCTTTCAGGCGGAACTGAATGGTCATGGTAATGCCGGTTCCTGGTTTACCCGGTTCATAGCGCCATTTACGTAAAGCGTTTTTCACTTCACGCTCAAACATGTTGGCCGGCTGGGCAGAGAGGATCTGCACGTTATCCACGCGCCCTTCCGCCGTGACGTCGAACTTAACCCGAACATTCCCTTCAATGCGCAGCGCCTGCGCACGAGCAGGATAGCTCGGTTCTCCACGGCTTAACGCCCGCGGTCCGGTCGGCGCCGTGACGGTCGGTTTAGCGTTCGCGGTTGAGGTGCTCGGCGCGGTGCGCGCTGGCGCCGTATTTGTATTTTCAAACGGCGAGGCCGGGCGCGTTTCCGCCGGTTTTACATCACGCTTCGGTTGCTCAACCTTTTTTTCCGGCTTCGGTTTAGGCTTTGGCTTCGGTTTAGGTTTCGGTTTATGGATAACGACCGGCGCCTCTTTTGGCGGTTCAGGAATCACTTCCGATTCCGGCTCTGGTTCCGGTTCAACGATGGGTTCAACGACCGGCTGAGCCGCCTGAGGCGGTTCCAGATCTGCCGGGGCCACCATAGTAATCTCAATGGGCTGTGAGGGTGACGGCCGTTCAATAACCTGATGTACCGAAGTATAGAGCAGCGCCGCGACAACACCGCCGTGGATAACCACAGACAGTAGCGTGGGCCACGGAAAGCGGCGAGGTAAATCAAAGGTCATTGTATTTGAGCTATTCGGCGAGGTAGCATAAGCCATAGTTTTTCAAGGTTCTTTGCTAATTGATAATCATTTACGTCGAGTCTATCACTATGCGTCAAGTAATTACATACCTTCGTTTCAGCAGTAAGCCACAAGAACGTGGTGACTCAATACGCCGCCAGAAAGGTCTATTTGAGAGATGGCTGAAAGATAACCCTGATGCAAAAGTTGTCGATGAATTCTCAGATGAAGGTGCATCGGCATATCACGGTCACCATCTGAAAGGCGATTTTGGACGAATGCTTCAAAACATACAGGATGGTAAGTACCTGTCAGGGCAAACTGTCTTACTTGTCGAATCAGAAACCCGTCTTAACCGACAGAAAGCACGTAATACCGAAAGCCTTGTAGACCTCATTACGGGTAAAGGTGTCGATGTGATTTGTCTCGAATCAGGCAAAATCTACACCAGCACCAATATTGATGACCTTGATACATCTATTCAGTTGAAGATAGCCGCACACATCGCACATCAGCAATCAAAAGAGAAATCAATCAAGGTAAGTGCTGCATGGGAGCATAGAGCACAGCTTGCATTAGAAGGCAAACAGCAACTGACTAAAAATGTCCCTGGCTGGATTGACCCTGATACTCGTAAACTTAACGAGCATTCATCAACCGTTGTGACAATTTTCGATTTGCTCCTTTCTGGTGAATCTCTTCACAACATTGCTCGTTACCTTCAGGCAAACAACATTAAGTCATTCTCTCGACGTGAAAAAGCGAATGGCTTTAGTGTTCACTCTGTCCGTACTATCTTACGCTCTGAGTCAACCGTTGGAACACTGGCGGCATCCAAGCGTAATGACCGCCCCGCTATCCCCAACTACTATGAACCAGCGATTGATATTGCCACCTTTAATAAGGCTCAGGAAATTCTGTCAAAAAATCGTGTAGGCAGAGCGCCAGCCAGTGACAATCCAATTACTATCAATCTGTTTAAGGGAATCATTCGCTGTCAATGTGGTGCCTCAGTACATCCCACAGGCGTCAAGGCAACCTATCAAGGTGTCTACCGTTGTAACAATGTCCCTGATGGTCGTTGCAATGTTCCTACCATTAAACGTAAACCCTTTGATAAATGGATGCTTGATAACATCGTTGGCTTCCTTGAGAGGTCTGATGGTAACAACACAGATAAACGTAAAGCTGAGATTGAGTATCAAATTTCGTTGGTCACCAGCAAGTTAAAAAAGGCAGCCACCCTGCTTCTCGAACTGGATGATGTTACAGAGCTTAAAGAACAGGTCAAAGAACTGAACATTCAACGCAGTAACATGCAAAGTGAATTAGACGAACTCAATCAGCGTGAAACATTGAGTGATAAGCCGTTACATCACCTGTCGGAGATTGACTTGACGACCAAAGCAGGGAGAGTAGAAGCACAACTCATACTGTCAAAATTCGTACAATCCATCGAGTTGCAACGTGAAATGATAATAATCACGCTTCGAAACGGTACTGTAATTGGAAAATCAAGAGACTTATCCCCTGTGTTATCGCAGGATTTAATGAAGCAAGTTGTGTCATCCCCGTCACCTAAAGACATCGATATGTTCAGCGTCATTACATCTGATGAAGAGTTCAGGAAGTCTGGTAAGCAGGTTACAAAACGTTCTTAGCAAGAGATTTTACGCTATGACCTGACGGCTTCCCTTTTTCATTTTTGAAATATGCATAAATAAACACCACAACCCTGATAATACTGCAAAAACCGCATAAATAATCACTTTATTAACAGGGTTTATCAGTGTATCAAGGCATCTGAAGTTTCACCATCAGCCCAGTGATACCAACGGTTGAGGGCGTTTTACTGTTTCACGTAAGGCTACAGGACTGATTCTGTTAGTTTACTCACTGATGCTCAGAGGATGTCACTAAAAATCGGCTGACACTATGTATTTACAAACAGAAAACATTTTATAATGTTTCGGATTATTACTATTGCGAAGGAATTGTGCATGGCAAGTTACGTTGATTCAAACTTATCCAAAGGTGAAGAGGTTATCGTGAGGGCACATGTCTCATGGTTATCATTCCTTATCACTATTATTGTTTCGCTGTTCTTTCTTTTCATTGCTTTTGGTGGATTCATGGCATCGGCAGCAGCGAAAGAAGGGGAAGCTCATCCAAATAGCGTAGGCTGGGTCTTTCTGTTTCTGGGGCTGTTTATGCTGCTTAATGTTGTTGTTAAGGTTGCAACAACGGAACTCGCGCTGACCAACAAACGTATCATTGCAAAATTCGGTTTTATTCGTCGCTCAACCATCGAGTTGCGCCTTGAAAAGGTTGAAAGTATCAGTATCAATCAAGGGCTTTTAGGGCGCTTGCTGGGTTACGGTACGGTTGTTGTAAAAGGAACTGGCGGTACAGGTACGCCGATTCCATCAATTAAGAAACCTCTTGATTTCCGCAGAATTGTTAACAATTTCTTAGAAGAAAAAGAAACCTCGGCTTAATAAATTTTTCTGGGGCTTCCTCTTTAGGTTGCCCCTCAATCTCCGCTTACCCCTTCTTTTTTCTCCTGTCATTTTTTTGGTCTGGTTAAGGTATACCTCAACAGGTACCGAATTAGTGAACCAGTTCACCCCGAAAATGAGTTATTGAACCACTCAAACCAGACTGTTATAATTGAACCACTTTAAACAGACTCCCAAGGGTTCACTATTATGACTACACGTGTTTATGCTTACCTCAGAGCTTCGACGAAAGAGCAAGACGCCTCACGAGCTAAACAGCAGCTTGATGAATTCGCTCAATCCAACGGTATGACAATTGCCACGTACTTCACCGAGAATGAATCAGGTGCATCTCTTCAACGTCCTGAACTGTTCAGACTGCTTGAGATTGCACAGAAAGGCGATGTGATGCTTGTGGAACAAGTAGACCGTCTGTCTCGCCTTAGTGGTGAAGATTGGAACAAGTTGCGTTCACTCATCAACGAGAAAGGTGTGAAGGTTGTAGCGCTGGACTTGCCCACCAGCCACCAGTTGATTCAATCGGGTGATGAGTTCACTAACCGTATGCTGGAGGCTTTGAATGGTATGATGCTTGACATGCTGGCAGCTATTGCACGTAAGGATTACACCGACCGTAAGAGAAGACAAGCTCAGGGGATTGTTAAAGCCAAAGCTGAAGGCAAGTTCAAGGGGCGTCCAGAAGACACTCAGCGGAATGAGAAGATAGCCAAGCTGTTGCAGGCTGGTATGTCGTACAGTGACATCATGGACACGGTGAACTGTTCACGTGCGACTGTTGCAAAGGTGAGTAAGAGTCTCAAAGAATTAGCTTAATTTGGAGTCGCGCCCTGCATCTTAGCGGGGATTTCTTGTTGATTTCATTGTAGATATGTCAAAAAAGTGCTTGTTAACCGCTACTTTCTCAGGTTCGCCTTCTAAGCAGGTATTCATCTGCTCATCAAATCTTCCAGACCCTCATAGATATGTTCCATAGTGTATAAATATTGGACTATCAAACGACCTTACCCAATTTTGGGAAAAATAAGATTAATGCCATTCGAGATGGATTCATAGTCTGCCATGATTCAATCATGCAGATGGAAAAACAGATATTGTTGTATCACTGGTTTTTTGGTCGATTTATATGTGAAAAGGAAGAGTAACATGAACAAAGTTAAAGCTGTTGTTTTCGGAGTTATGATGTCTGCTGCTATAACAGCCAATGCTGCAAATGAAACCACTACTGTAACAGGTGAAGTCGGTAAAGATGTCAAACTATACCTTGAGTCCAATCCGACTACGGGTTACGGCTGGATGATTAAAGACCTTCCTGACGGATTGATTTTCGTTTCTGGAGGATATGAGCAGTCAAAAGACTGTCCGAAAGGTGCCGTAGGGTGCGGTGGTGAAGAAGTGCTTCACTTCATTGGTGAAAAGAAAGGGGAAAGCACACTAAAACTCATTTACGGTCAGTCATTTAACAAATCAAGCTGGCAGGAAAAAGAAGTTAAAGTTGTGATTAAGTAATCTTGCCCTCCCTCTTTGTTTTCGCAGGGAGGGATGTATCATCTACTCACAGCCTAATACCTTTGAAAAATACCGCTGCAATTGTATAGGCAGAGCTAAAAGATTTGATGTCTGGATCCGGCTTATGCTTACCGTTATCCCTGTACCATTGTTTCTGGCATTCAACACAAGCCATGCAGCTTGAATAATGTTCACTGGCACCATGTCTCTTGCACATGTGAACAAAGAAACGCTGACCGCGTGCTCTGGCAATCTTTGCCGCAGCAGTTTTACGTGTGGTGAAGTCTTCTGTACCAGTCAGAAAGATGAATTGATTAGTTGGCTGAATAGCCTTATCAGGTAAATCGAAAGGTAGAACGCTCATAACACTGTTTGTCCATGTTCAAAAGTTAATCAAGTCCACTAGCAGAAATCACCAGTGAAAGAAAAACCCTTGCCGTGTAAGCGTTATGTGCTGCTGTTTCAGGGTGTAGGCAGCGATTGGAACCGATAATAAGTGATAGCTGTAGGTTGGTCACATTTGGGGTGTGAATCCTTCACCGTTCATCGGTCTGTTATTTGATGATTGCTAATCGGGTGGGCTTACTGGAATCTGTTACAAACTCAACTAAATGAGCCGTTACAGCAGAATTACCACATCGTTTCCGACGTTTCACATTCATCTCCTAATAGACTGATTATTCTATCAAAGATGATGGTTTGATGCAATTATAATCTGAGCTGGTTTAGCACTCGCTGAGGGATTCTGATAGGCTATCTGAATAGATTACAAGGCGAAAGCAAGAAGCATGACAACGCGAAGCCATGCGAATGTTGAAAGGATAATTCCTTGATTGGTGATTCCACATCTTAACAGTAATCTTTAAAGGTATTGATTAAGTATCTTTGAAGAGATAATAAGATTTTAATGGCTTTTGGCGTAAGCCATTTTCTTATTGCAGCATTCAATTAGTGATAATCAGAAAACTTTAAAAACAATCTGTAAAGGTCTTAATGCATTATATCAATCGTAAAAAATCCGTCAATAGCAAAAAGTGCTAAATATGCTTTTCCACCATGCCAATAATAACCATCCATCAATTTCAGTAATAACAAAATACCACTGGACAAAAACACAGTTACGTATGATAATAATACAGTAATGCTCATTTATCAAAATCGGTCAACAGGGTCTTAGATAGATGAGAATAGCTGGCAGGTCACTTTCTCAGGTTTTATCATGGGGGGGTGACCTTTCCTGTTTAAGGATTATTAATATGAATGAAGAAATACTTTACTATCGTAGCTGAAAAGACACATCAATTCTACATGCAGTATAAGAGCCTTTCCGAATTAACAGGAATTACACCTCCCTCTGATTACACCCCGCCTCGTATGATGACTAAAACCAGACGGTACGAAATCATTAAGGCTATCTGTCAGAAACTGAAACCCCTTGACAGGATTTAACAACATGTTAACATTTGTATATTGGATTGATTTCCTGACAAATTAATGGCTTTCCTGTGGCATCCTTCCTCGGAGACAGGTTAGCCAACCCCTTACACATTCCAGATTACACTACACGGGTTACGTAAAAAGACGGCCTGTGTGGTGTATTTTTGTATCTGAATTTCACGAGAGCGTTAATAATGAATAGTCCTACACAGAAACGAATTGAAATCGAATCACACTTCATCCCCAAAATTAAAGCTGCACTGGAAAATATCGAAGATGCAAAGGATATTTACAACGCAGACAGCCTGAATAAAGATACTCTTATTGCTGTCAAGACTAAGCAGCTAATGTCTCAGCCAGTCGAAGATTACGGGTTCCGAATCCGACAGGTTACACACCCAGCGATGGTACAGACTATTATTCAGAACATGATGAATGAGAATTACGTTGTGTATGAGATGGGCGCTGGATTTATCAAGTTTGTACCATTACAGCAGTCACCAAAACATAACCCGCTTGCTGAGATTGAAAAGGCATGTAAGAAAGCTGCTGAGAAATTTGTTGATGCAGGAATCACTGAGAAAGCGAATAAGATAAATAGGGCTATCCATGCCCACAACGTATTGGTGAAACAGGCTGAAGAAGCGTTATCGGGAATTAAACCGCTTGAATCGTATCTATCTGTGATTGTCGCTGATGAGGTGGGTAATGACTAACAAAGTCACTGAAGCCGCTTACAAGGCTCAGATTGCTGCTTTACAGGCTCAGTTAATGCAACGCCATACGGTGACTGCTATCGACGCTGTACAGCCTTTCTGTGAAGCTATAGGTATTAATCCCGCTGATTACGTTAAGGCCACCAGCGCCATGAGCAACCAGCATAAAGCATTCTGTGACGGGATTCTGAAAGCAGCTTCTTCAAAGGTCACCCGCTTGCAGCGTGATGCAACTGTACGAATCCTTGAAGCACAGACAAAACGAAACAAAGCCATAACAGCAGCCTCAGAAGCGGCTGAAGTTGCTCAGTCGATGGGAGGGCTAAATGAATCAACTCTTCAATGAATATGGTCAGAAAGTACGAGCAAACATAGCTCTCAACCTTCACCCTTTTTATTTGGGGAAACTGGAAAGGCTGGCAAGCCGAATCGGTAGCGGGATTAAGTCAGAAGAACAGCGTCTAATACTGGCAATTGGTGAAATGCTACGAAACGTGGAGACTGAACAATGAACCTTTACGCATTCAACCCACTGAAACAAAATGATAAGCAAGAGGTGATTACCCCCGTAGCCTTTAATTTGGTCTTATCGCTACCTGAACAGCTACTGAAAAGGCTGGATAAGGTCGGCTATGAATTGGTTAAGCGTTACGGTATTGCAGGGTGTAGTGATAAGCAGCGACATCACATCGCTATAGTCCATTTGCTCAAAAAACATACATTTCGATGATAGCTTGTACCTTAAATAATCAGGCACTTTGTACCGTCAGGGTTTAGAAGCAAGACATCCCCCCTCACCTCCATAGACGAAATGCAAATTTCACTGAAATCAAAATCTCCCAGCTTTCTCAGATGATTTTGGACTTTGACTCTTGCCCCCTGCGGGCTATCCGCATGAACCAGAAACTTATAGATAACGCTGCTTTTTGACGTCAACTGAACCCGCGAATCATAAGAGGACATATGTAATCTCCTGAATGCTACTTGCTTTATCACGATTCACTGTACATAAAACCAGCGTGGCAATCAATTGGCAATGTGAGATGAGAAGGGACTTAAAGGAGGCTTGCAAGTCAAATGAACGCCAGATAACCCAAAACCCGAATAGCCTATATTCAAGGGTCATTGCGCTCATAGTCGTTTCTGTTGAAAAATGATGCCCCGATTTTAAATGCAAATAGCAATCATATTCAACTAGGGTTGTTGGCTTGTATCAAAATTTGCCCTGATTTATGACAAAAAGCCGCCGGGACGTGGCATTCTGGGGATCGTGAGCATCTTTGCATTGCAGTCAACGACGGTTTCACTTAACGTGATTCGCCAATTTATTGATAAGGAGCCATGCCGTGCTTTACGTTATCTACGCTGAAGATATCGCCGACTCTCTGGAAAAACGGACGTCGGTACGTCCCGCCCACCTGGCGCGTTTGCAATTATTACATGATGAAGGTCGTTTACTGACCGCCGGCCCAATGCCCGCAGTCGACAGTAATGAACCCGGCGCGGCGGGCTTCACCGGCTCAACGGTAATTGCGGAATTTGAATCACTGGAAGCGGCGCAATCATGGGCCAATGACGATCCGTATATCGCCGCAGGGGTTTATCAGAAAGTATCTGTAAAACCGTATAAAAAAGTATTCTAAAGAACCAAATGTTGGCAAAAAACAGAGGCACCGCGAGCGGTGCCTTTTGTTTCGACTCTCAAAACTCAGAGAAGGTGAACAGCAGAGAGTGTCGTTGCCGCTTAACCAGCTCTTTTCTGATGGCGAGGATGCGCATATTACGACGCGACTGGCCTTCCAGCCAGCGTGCTTTACGGCGGCTCACCTGCCGAAGCATGCGCCAGCGCCCTACTTCCGTTCTACTACGCTTCATTACAACTACTCTACGAGTGAAAACAGCCTGCATTATAGACCGATGAATCTGGCTAACCAACGCTTTCGCTGCGTTTTTATTTGCCAGATGGATGTTGATGCGTAAACTCATGTCATCAAGTCATTCAAAAGGATTTTTCATCTATGACAACCTTTTACACGGTGGTGAACTGGCTGGTTATACTTGGTTACTGGCTACTTATCGCCGGTGTAACATTACGGATATTAATGAAAAGACGCGCGGTCCCGTCAGCGATGGCCTGGCTGCTTGTCATTTATATTCTTCCGCTGGTGGGAATTATCGCCTATCTCTCGTTCGGCGAACTGCATCTGGGTAAACGCCGCGCCGAGCGCGCGCGGGCCATGTGGCCCTCGACGGCCAAGTGGTTAAAAGATCTCAAAGCCTGCAAGCATATCTTTGCCGATGATAATAGCCCGGTCGCCGAATCGTTGTTCAAACTCTGCGAACGCCGTCAGGGAATTGGCGGCGTCAAAGGAAACCAGCTCCAGCTGCTCACCGAGTCCGATGACGTCATGCAAGCGCTCATCCGCGATATCCAGCTCGCCCGGCACAATATTGAGATGGTCTTCTATATCTGGCAGCCTGGCGGCATGGCCGACCAGGTCGCCGAATCATTAATGGCGGCGGCCAGACGCGGTGTACATTGCCGGCTGATGCTCGACTCCGCCGGGAGCGTGGCCTTTTTCCGCAGCCCCTGGGCTGCGATGATGCGTAATGCCGGCATTGAAGTCGTCGAAGCGCTGAAGGTCAACCTGATGCGCGTCTTCCTGCGCCGTATGGACCTGCGTCAGCACCGTAAAATGGTCATGATCGATAACTATATTGCCTATACCGGCAGTATGAATCTGGTTGATCCGCGTTTCTTTAAGCAGGACTCCGGCGTTGGCCAGTGGATCGATCTGATGGCGCGAATGGAAGGGCCTGTAGCGACAGCCATGGGCATTGTCTACTCCTGCGACTGGGAGATTGAAACCGGTAAACGTATTTTACCGCCGCCGCCGGACGCGAACATTATGCCGTTCGAAGAGGCCAGCGGGCACACGATTCACACTATCGCCTCGGGCCCGGGCTTTCCGGAAGATTTGATCCATCAGGCTCTGCTCACTGCCGCCTACGCGGCCAAAGAGCATTTGATCATGACGACTCCCTACTTTGTGCCCAGTGACGATCTTCTGCATGCCATCTGCACCGCCGCCCAGCGCGGCGTCGATGTCAGCATCATCCTGCCGCGCAAGAACGACTCGCTGCTGGTGGGCTGGGCCAGCCGCGCCTTCTTTACCGAACTGCTGGCTGCCGGGGTGAAGATCTACCAGTTTGAAGGCGGCCTGCTGCATACCAAGAGCGTGCTGGTTGACGGCGAGCTCAGCCTGGTGGGCACCGTTAACCTCGACATGCGCAGCCTGTGGTTGAACTTCGAGATTACGCTGGTGATTGACGATGCCGGATTTGGCAGCGATCTGGCCGCGGTGCAGGATGATTATATCTCCCGCTCGCGCCTGCTGGACGCCAGGCTATGGTTAAAACGTCCGCTGTGGCAGCGGATCGCCGAGCGACTGTTTTACTTCTTCAGTCCGTTGCTGTAAAACGTGCCAATCAGATGTTTAATGGGTAGCAATCATGGATATGGATTTAAACAATCGCCTGACCGAAGACGAAACGCTTGAACAGGCTTACGACATTTTCCTCGAGCTGGCCGTCGACAACCTCGACCCGGCGGATGTCATTCTGTTCAATCTGCAGTTTGAAGAACGCGGCGGCGCTGAGCTCTTTGACCCGGCGCCTGACTGGGAAGAGCACGTCGATTTTGACCTCAACCCTGACTTCTTCGCGGAAGTGGTCATTGGCCTGGCCGATGAAGATGGCGGCGAGATTAACGATATTTTTGCGCGCGTGCTGCTGTGCCGTGAAAAAGACCACAAGCTCTGTCATATCCTGTGGCGCGAATAAAATCTTTCTTAAGTAAATAACGATACAGAATAAGCCTGCCGGGTTTAACCAGAGCAGGCTTTTTTATTTATTCGGGTAGTTTACTGCCGCAGGCGTTGCAGTAGCGGGCGTCTTTTTCATGATTTGCATGCTGACAATTCGAACATATGCGCTGAGTACGGCGATTCTGAAAGGTCGTGGTCATATGGGTGGTAATTAAGCCGGTGGGAATCGCAATAATTGAGTAGCCGATTAAGATAAGGATGGAGGCCAGAATTCGCCCGAGCGGCGTATGCGGCGTGATGTCGCCATATCCCACCGTGGTTATCGTCACAATCGCCCAGTAAACCGACGCATTCAGCGTAGTAAACCCATATCGCGGCCCCTCAACCAGATACATCAGGGCGCCAAAAATCACCATCACGATGGCAATAAAAGAGTAGAACAGAATCAACTGGTGGCGAGCGCTGACGATGGCGGTCCAGAAAATATTCAGCGACGGCATAAAACGCAGCAGTTTAAGAATACGCAGAGCGCGAATCGCGCGCATGGCCCGCCAGGCGAACACGTACTCAATACTGATCTCAGGCCATAGCCACATTACGTAGAGCGGTAAGATAGTGGCAAGATCAATAATTCCCCAAAAGCTGAAAATATACTTTAGCGGATTCGGCCAACTGATAATGCGCAGAATATACTCGCAGGTAAAAACCGCGGTGACAATAAGCTCAAGCCAGACAAAGACATGCCATTCATCTACCGTCAGATGATATTGCGTTCCCAATCCGGACTCGATAAATATCACCAGCACGCTAAGCAGCGCAAAGAGGCCGCAGAATCCCTCAAAATGCCGGCCGGTGCGACGGTTTTGATCGAAGAGTAAATGATACAGCCGCAGACGAGCGGCATGAATATGAAAAGCCACGTTAACCTCGCTAAAAAAAGGGCTGACCTGCGTCAGCCCCAGAGATTATAACGGGTCTACCTTCAGGCAGGAAACCGCGTGTCGGAAACTGCCCTCCAGCACCGGTCGCGTCTTAGCGCACTCCGGCCCGGCAATCGGGCACCGCGTGCGAAATACGCATCCCGACGGCGGGTTAATCGGCGATGGCAATTCCCCCTCCAGCAGTTGGATAGTTTTATTCTTCTCTTTATCGGGGTCCGGCACCGGCACCGCCGACATCAGCGCTTTGGTATAAGGATGCAGCGGATTATGGTACACCTCATCGTAGGTGCCCAGTTCCACGGCATGCCCGAGATACATCACCAGTACGCGGTCAGAAATGTGCTTCACCACCGCCAGATCGTGGGCGATAAAAATCAGCGATAGTCCCATTTCACGCTGCAGCTGCTGCAGCAGATTCACTACCTGCGCCTGAATCGACACATCCAGCGCCGAAACCGGCTCATCGCAAATAATGAGCTTCGGCTCAAGAATGAGCGCACGGGCAATACCGATGCGCTGACACTGGCCGCCGGAGAACTCATGCGGGTAGCGGTTAATCAGGTTCGGCAGCAGCCCCACTTTCATCATCATCGCCTTAACGCGATCGCGAACTTCCTGACGCGGCATTTTCGGATGATAGGTACGCAGCGGCTCGGCGATAATTTCCCCGATAGTCATGCGCGGGTTTAGCGACGCCAGCGGATCCTGAAAGATCATCTGAATATCGCTGCGCACGTCGCGCCATTCGTCGGCCTTCATTCCCAGCAAATCTTTACCTAGCCAGGCGACTTTACCGTCGGTGGCTTTGACCAGACCAATGATCGCGCGCGCGAAGGTCGATTTTCCGCATCCGGACTCGCCGACCACGCCCAGGGTTTCACCTTCATACAGACGCAGCGTTACGCCATCCACCGCTTTCAGCGTTTTCGACGGCTGCCAGAACCACTGTTTACCGTCTTTAATATCAAAGTGCACTTTCAGATCGGCGATTTCGAGCAGGACTTTTCTTTGTTCCGTTACGGCGTTCATAGCAAATCCCCCACCGGTTGAAAGCAGGCGCGCAGGCGGCCCGGTGCAAACTCCTCCAGAGGCGGAGCGCTATTGCAAATTTCCATCGCATGCGGACAGCGCGGCTGGAACGGACAGCCCTTCGGCAGCCGCAGCAGGTTCGGCGGATTGCCCGGAATCGTTAACAGAGCATCGCCTTCCGCATCCAGCCGCGGCACCGCATTGAGCAGACCGATAGAATAAGGGTGCGATGGTTGATAAAAGACGTCGCGCGCCTGACCATATTCCATCGTACGCCCGGCGTACATTACCAGCACCTTATCGCAGATCCCGGCGACGACGCCGAGATCGTGGGTAATCATAATGATCGCCGTATTGAACTCGCGCTTGAGCTCATTAAGCAGCGTCATGATTTGCGCCTGTACGGTCACGTCCAGCGCCGTTGTCGGCTCATCGGCAATCAGCAGCTTAGGCCGGCACAGCAGCGCCATCGCAATCATTACGCGCTGGCGCATGCCGCCGGAAAATTCGTGCGGATACATTTTCATCCGTTTACGCGCTTCGGGCATTTTGACCGCGTCCAGCATTTTCACCGACTCTTCAAAGGCTTCGGCTTTGCTCAACGCTTTATGCAGCATCAGGACTTCCATCAGCTGCTCCCCTACCCGCATATACGGATTCAGCGAGGTCATCGGGTCCTGAAAAATCATTGAGATCTGCTCGGCGCGCAGCTTATTCAGTTCGCGCTCCGGAAGGTTGAGGATCTGCTTACCGTTAAAGGTCGCAGAACCGCCGATGCGACCGTTCGCCGCCAGCAGGCCCATCAGCGCAAAAGCGGTCTGCGATTTGCCGGAACCGGACTCGCCCACGATGCCTAAGGTTTCCCCTGCCCGCAGATTAAAATTGAGATCGTTGACCGCGGTCACATCACCATCGGGAGTACCAAAGGTGACGCGGAGATCTTTCACATCCAGAAGCAGTCCGGATTGTTGTGCTGCCTGCGGCGCTTTCGCCGTTTCCATCGTACTCATGTCGGCGCTCCTTAGCGGTCTTTCGGGTCGAGGGCATCACGCAGGCCATCGCCGATAAAGTTAAAACAAAACAGCGTTACCACCAGGAAACCGGCAGGAAACAGAAGTAGCCACGGCGAAACTTCCATCGAGTTGGCGCCATCGCTGAGCAGCGCGCCCCAGCTGCTTAACGGCTCCTGGGTACCCAGGCCGAGGAAGCTCAGGAAGGATTCGAACAAAATCATGCTCGGCACCAGCAGTGAGGCATACACCACGACCACGCCAAGCACGTTAGGCACGATATGGCGGATAACGATATTGCCCGTTGAAACGCCGCCAACCTGCGCAGCTTCAATAAACTCTTTACGCTTCAGGCTCAGGGTCTGGCCGCGAACGATACGCGCCATATCCAGCCAGGAGACCATCCCGATGGCAACGAAAATCAGCAGGATATTCTGACCAAAAAAGGTCACCAGCAGGATGACGAAGAACATAAACGGGAAGGAGTTGAGGATTTCCAGCAGACGCATCATTACCGAATCCACTTTGCCGCCAAGATAGCCGGAAAGCGACCCGTAAAGCGTTCCCAGAATCACCGCCACCAGCGCAGCGGCCACGCCGACCATTAATGAGATACGCCCGCCAATCGCCACCCGCACCAGCAGGTCGCGGCCGGAAGAGTCGGTACCAAAGTAGTGCCCGGACTCCGTATCGGGCGCGCTGGACATCATGCCCCAATCGGTATCGTAATAGGAAAACTGCGATACCATCGGCGCGATGGTGACAAACAGCGCAATAATCACCAGCACAATCAGGCTGGCGACGGCAGCGCGGTTATGCATAAAGCGGCGGCGAGCGTCCTGCCAGAGGCTGCGTCCCTCGACTTCCAGCTTTTCACTGAAGTTTTCCAGCGCCTCGTTGTTTTTCTTACTTAACATCATGGCGAACCCCAGCGTTAGTAACGGATCTTCGGATCGATAACGGCGTACAGCACGTCAACAATCGCGTTAAACAGAATGGTCAATGCGCCCACCAGAATGGTCAGACTAAGGACCAGCGAGTAGTCGCGGTTCAGCGCGCCGTTGACGAACAGTTGACCGATTCCCGGCAGGCCATAGATGGTTTCGATAACCATTGAGCCGGTAATAATGCCGACAAAGGCGGGCCCCATATAGGAGAGCACCGGCAGCAGCGCGGGCTTTAATGCATGGCGCAGAATAATGCGCCGCATCGGTAAGCCTTTTGCCCGGGCGGTGCGAATGAAGTTAGAGTGGAGAACTTCGATCATAGAGCCACGGGTAATACGCGCGATGCTGGCGATATAGGCCAACGACAGGGCGACCATCGGCAAAATCATATATTGCAGCGCCCCGCCGTTCCATCCGCCGCCCGGCAGCCAGTGCAGGGTGATAGCAAATATCATGACCAGTAACGGCGCGACCACGAAACTCGGTATCACCACCCCGGTCATTGCCACCCCCATCACGGCAAAATCCCATTTTGTATTTTGCTTCAAAGCCGCAATCACCCCGGCGCTCACGCCAAGCACAACCGCCAGAAAAAACGCGGCGAAGCCTAATTTGGCTGACACCGGGAAGCTGGAAGCGACCAGATCGTTAACCGAGTAATCTTTATATTTAAAGGAAGGACCGAAATCACCGTGCGCCAGCTGCTTCAGGTAATTGAAGTACTGGGTCATGATGGGGTCGTTTAAATGGTATTTTGCTTCAATATTCGCCATGACTTCCGGCGGCAGCGTACGTTCACCGGTAAAAGGGCTTCCCGGTGCAAGACGCATCATGAAGAAAGAGATAGTAATAAGAATAAATAGCGTCGGAATCGCTTCCAGACAGCGACGAAAGATGAATTTTAACATTGCCCGTACCTTCTGGCCTGTGCCTTTAATAGTGCGATGAAATAAGACACCGTGAGGCAAGCGTTAACGCCTGCCCCACGTATTGCCATTAGTGCTTCACAATGTACATATTTCTTGTATAGGTATTATCCAGCGGGTCTTTGCCTGTATAGCCACCTACCCACGGTTTAACCAAACGGGCGTTGACATAATAGAAGACCGGTACGATGACGGAGTCTTTATCCAGCTGCTGCTCAGATTGCGCATAGAGGTCCGCGCGTTTCCCTTCGTCGCTGGTTTTCAGCGTTTCAGCGATAATCTTGTCGAAAGCCGGGCTCTTATAATGTGATGTGTTGTTTGAGCTGTCGCTCAGCATCGTATTGAGGAAGGAGGTCGGTTCGTTATAGTCCGCACACCAGCCGGCGCGCGCAATATCAAAGGTGCCCTGATGGCGGTTATCAAGGAAGGTTTTCCATTCCTGGTTTTCCAGCTTCACGTTTACGCCGAGGTTTTTCTTCCAGATGGACGCCACCGCGATAGCCAGTTTTTTGTGCAAATCGGAAGTGTTATACAGCAGATTGAAGGTCAGCGGCTTATCAGCGCTATAGCCCGCTTCGGCCAGCAATTTTTTCGCTTCTTCGTTACGTTTTTCCTGCGACCACTTGAACCACTCGGGCTCAATAAGCTTCATGCCATCGGTATAAGGCGGCGTGTAGCTATAGGCTGGCAGGTCGCCCTGGTTCTTCACTTTATTGACAATAATGTCGCGATCCAGCGCCATCTTCAGAGCCGTACGCACGCGAACGTCGGTAAACGGGGCTTTCTGGTTATTGATTTCGTAATAATAAGTACACAGATACGGATCGACGTGAACTTCCTTCGGGATCTCTTTTTTCAGTTTCTGGAACAGCTCGATCGGCATGTTGTTATAGGTCATATCGATTTCACCGCTGCGGTAGCGGTTAACGTCGGTGACTTCTGAAGAAATCGGCAGGAAGGTGACCTGATTAATCACGGTTTTGGCGTTATCCCAGTAGTTGGTATTACGCTCCAGAACAATGCGTTCGTTAACAACCCAATCTTTTAATTTATACGCGCCATTGCTGACGATATTGGCCGGCTGGGTCCATTTGTCACCGAATTTCTCAATGGCGGATTTAGGTACCGGCGAAACGGATGGGTGAACGAGCAGTTTGTAGAAGTACGGCACCGGTTCGCTAAGGGTCACTTCAAAGGTATGATCGTCAAGCGCTTTTACGCCCAGATCGGTCGCTGGTTTTTTCCCGGCGATAATGTCGTCAATATTGGCTAAATGACCATACTGCAGATAGCTTGCATAAGGAGAAGCGGTTTTCGGATCCGCCAGGCGCTGCCAGCTATAAACGAAATCTTGTGCCGTAACCGGCGTGCCGTCGGACCACTTTGCATCTTTACGTAGATGGAAGGTCCAGACTTTAAAATCTTTGTTGTCCCATTTTTCCGCAACGCCCGCGACCGGATGACCGTCGAGGTCGCTTACCAGCAGCCCTTCAAACAAATCGCGGTTAATATTGGACTCCGGCACGCCTTCAATTTTATGCGGATCGAGGGACTGAACTTCGGAGCCGTTGTTACGTACCAGCGTTTGTTTGTCCGCCAGCTGTACCCCTGCCGGTACATCTGCCGCAACGGCGGCGTTGATGGTCATTAACGCAGAGAGTACTCCTGCGGCTACCAGGCTTTTTTTCGTGATGATGGTCATGTGTTTGTTACTCCAATCATTATAATTACTGGTTATTTAACCAGCCTGTTTTCTCTTTTCTGGATTCTGAACAGTGCAGGAGTTTATGCTGCTGTCAGAGAGTACTGCTTGCTATCACCGACTTATTTATTACGGCCGCTCAAACGGCAGCCTTGACGTCGATTCTTACCCCCCTGTCCGGAGGCAATTTTAGTCCCGAGGGGCTATATAATAAAAATTCTCATTTGCGTAGGTATTCCGCCAAAGATCACGCCGGAAAGTACCAAAACGCTTTATTGTCCGCCAATGCAATTTGCAAATATGTTACCGAATTCTCTTTTGTGGCCCGCAGGCGGCGGAGTTTTATTCCCTTATTCGCACGGCCAAGTTTATTAATCTTATTACTATCAAAGGATTGTGATAAATCCCTCACGCTATGCGTCATCCCGCGCCGAACAGCTGCTTTTTTGTACGAAAATTTAACAATCGCTTATTATTTAGCACATTCATCTGCTTCATAGGGGAAATTACTAATATCATTTCGATTATCAGACGGCAAGCACCAGAGAATGATGTGAAGAAAATAACAGTAATTAATGTGGGTAAAAAGCCGCGATGGTGACGAGGGGAATGGGTAAATTCTTGATAATAAACAGTAATGACAAAGCATTAGAAAAGCGTATTGCAGGGCGGAAAATCACTTTTTTTAATATGTTTTGCCGATAATGAGCAAACGCGGAACAGATTGTCCCGCGAGTCGGACGCTGGTTAATTCACGAGGCCAGGAAAGAGCGCCTTAATCCCGGTAACGATGAACTCGATCCCAAGCGCCATCAGCAACAGCCCCATGATACGGGTAATCACGTTAATGCCGGTTTGGCCAAGCAGGCGAACCAGCCAGGGGGCCATACGGAAAATCCCCCAGCAGCACAGCGCAAAAAGAGCAATCGCCACTGAAAATCCGACAAAATGGGCGACGCTATGGTAGCGGGTTCCCCAGACAATGGTTGAGCTGATGGCGCCGGGTCCCGCCATCAGAGGCAGCGCCAGCGGAACAACGCCGATACTTTCGCGAATGGCCGTTTCTGATTTTTCTTGCTTGTTCTGTTTGTCCTCCCCAAGCTTGCCGCTGATCATCGACATGGCGATGGTGACGACCAGAATTCCGCCAGCAATACGGAATGAATCGATGGAAATCCCGAAGACCTGCAGAATCGCGTCGCCTAAAAATAGCGATGTGAGCAGGATAATGGCCACCGACAGGTTGGCTGTCAGGTTGGTTTTGTTACGCACCGCCGCCGTCTGGTAGCTGGTCATGCTAATAAAGACCGGGATAATGCCTACCGGGTTGACCAGCGCAAATAATCCAATAAAAAATTTAAAGTAAGCTGAAAAATCAAACATCGACTGAATCACAGGGCGCTCCGCAGCATCATTAAAAATGGCTGTTGATAGTTACCAGCATAAAATATCCGCGAGAAGATACGCTGTTTGATGGCATAATTCATCTCTGCTGACGCATAAGCTCATAATTACGCTCGGATGTTACTTATTTGTTTCCGCAATGCTATTTAATCCTTTAATTAGCATACCTAATCATTACACTTGATCAAACAGGTCAAAAAACGACCTGCTGAAAGGTATCAGCTTGGCTGATTATTGATTTAGATCACATAAATTGTACCCAGAAGTGAGTAACCTTGTTTACATCCAGCGAGGAGGCAAAACAGCGGTACCTGAAAGAATAAAGCAAAGCTTTTTTAGTCAATCGGTGAAGTCAGAAGCACAAAATTCTTTACGTTAACATTTACATGCAAGCCGTTAACACAATGTCTATACTGTCGAATCGAGCTACTGATTGACTAAAAAAGTTTAACATTATCAGGAGAGCATTATGGCTGTTACTAATGTCGCTGAACTTAACGCACTCGTAGAGCGCGTAAAAAAAGCCCAGCGTGAATATGCCAGTTTCACTCAAGAACAAGTCGACAAAATCTTCCGCGCCGCCGCTCTGGCCGCTGCTGATGCTCGAATCCCTCTCGCGAAGATGGCCGTTGCCGAATCCGGCATGGGTATCGTCGAAGATAAAGTGATCAAAAACCACTTTGCTTCTGAATACATCTATAACGCCTATAAAGATGAAAAGACCTGCGGTGTCCTGTCTGAAGATGACACCTTCGGTACGATCACCATCGCTGAACCGATTGGTATTATCTGCGGTATCGTCCCAACCACTAACCCGACTTCAACTGCGATCTTTAAATCTCTGATCAGCCTGAAGACGCGTAACGCCATCATCTTCTCTCCGCATCCGCGTGCTAAAGATGCAACCAATAAAGCTGCTGACATCGTCCTGCAGGCTGCGATCGCTGCCGGCGCGCCGAAAGATCTGATTGGTTGGATTGACCAGCCTTCCGTAGAACTGTCGAACGCGCTGATGCACCACCCGGATATCAACCTGATCCTCGCGACCGGCGGTCCAGGCATGGTTAAAGCGGCGTACAGTTCCGGTAAACCTGCCATCGGCGTTGGCGCGGGTAACACCCCGGTTGTCATCGACGAAACGGCTGATATCAAGCGTGCTGTCGCTTCCGTACTGATGTCAAAAACCTTCGATAACGGCGTTATTTGTGCTTCTGAGCAGTCCGTTGTGGTTGTTGATTCCGTATACGATGCCGTTCGCGAACGTTTCTCCAGCCACGGCGGCTATCTGCTGCAGGGCCAGGAACTGAAGGCTGTGCAGAACATCATCCTGAAAAACGGCGCGCTGAACGCCGCGATCGTTGGTCAACCAGCGTATAAAATCGCTGAGCTGGCTGGCTTCACCGTCCCTGTTTCCACCAAAATTCTGATTGGTGAAGTTACCGACGTTGATGAAAGCGAACCGTTTGCCCACGAAAAACTGTCTCCGACACTGGCGATGTATCGTGCGAAGAATTTCGAAGACGCAGTTGATAAAGCTGAAAAACTGGTAGCAATGGGCGGCATCGGCCACACCTCCTGCCTGTATACCGACCAGGACAACCAGCCAGAACGCGTTGCTTACTTCGGCCAGTTGATGAAAACCGCGCGTATCCTGATCAACACCCCGGCTTCTCAGGGTGGTATCGGTGACCTGTATAACTTCAAACTCGCACCTTCCCTGACTCTGGGTTGTGGTTCATGGGGTGGTAACTCCATCTCGGAAAACGTTGGTCCTAAGCACCTGATCAACAAGAAAACCGTTGCTAAGCGAGCTGAAAACATGTTGTGGCACAAACTTCCGAAATCTATCTACTTCCGTCGTGGCTCACTGCCAATCGCGCTGGATGAAGTGATTACTGATGGTCACAAACGCGCGCTGATCGTGACCGACCGCTTCCTGTTCAACAACGGCTATGCAGACCAGATCACTTCTGTGCTGAAAGCCGCTGGCGTAGAAACGGAAGTTTTCTTTGAAGTTGAAGCTGACCCGACCCTGACCATCGTACGTAAAGGCGCTGAGCTGGCCAACTCCTTCAAACCAGACGTGATTATCGCGCTGGGCGGCGGCTCCCCGATGGATGCTGCGAAAATTATGTGGGTCATGTACGAACATCCGGAAACCCACTTCGAAGAACTGGCGCTGCGCTTTATGGATATCCGTAAACGTATCTACAAGTTCCCGAAAATGGGCGTCAAAGCGAAGATGGTGGCGATCACCACGACTTCCGGCACCGGTTCTGAAGTTACGCCGTTCGCCGTGGTTACCGATGACGCAACCGGTCAGAAATATCCGCTGGCAGACTATGCGCTGACTCCGGACATGGCGATTGTTGACGCCAACCTGGTTATGGAAATGCCGAAGTCACTGTGTGCTTTCGGTGGTCTGGATGCCGTGACGCATGCCCTGGAAGCTTACGTTTCCGTACTGGCTTCCGAGTTCTCTGACGGTCAGGCTCTGCAGGCGCTTAAGCTGCTGAAAGAAAACCTGCCGGCGTCCTACCATGAAGGGTCTAAAAACCCGGTAGCGCGTGAGCGTGTACACAGTGCTGCGACCATCGCCGGTATCGCGTTTGCGAACGCCTTCCTGGGCGTATGTCACTCAATGGCGCACAAACTGGGCTCTCAGTTCCACATTCCTCACGGTCTGGCGAACGCCCTGTTGATCAGCAACGTGATTCGTTATAACGCTAACGACAACCCGACCAAACAGACGGCCTTCAGCCAGTACGACCGTCCACAGGCTCGTCGTCGCTACGCTGAAATCGCTGACCATCTGGGTCTGACTGCTCCGGGTGACCGCACCGCAGCGAAAATCGAAAAACTGCTTGGCTGGTTGGACGAAATTAAAGCTGAACTGGGTATTCCTAAGTCTATCCGCGAAGCTGGCGTGCAGGAAGCTGACTTCCTGGCCCACGTTGATAAGCTGTCTGAAGACGCTTTTGACGACCAGTGCACCGGCGCAAACCCGCGCTACCCGCTGATCGCCGAGCTGAAACAGATTCTGCTGGATACCTTCTACGGACGTAACTACGTTGAAGGCGGTGTGGAAGAGAAAAAAGAAGCCGCACCGGCTAAAGCTGAGAAGAAAGCGAAAAAATCCGCTTAATCCAACAGCTGTAAAGTCAGTGACGCGAAGCCCCATCTTTTGATGGGGCTTTTTTTATCCGCCGTTCAGCAGCCGACAAATCGCCTCAGACAGCCGAAACGTATAATCCAGGCGCTAGCTTAGCGATGGAAAAAAGGCGCTGTAAAAGCGCCTGAGAGGGTTTGGCGGGGAGGGTTAGCAAATGTGCTGTTTGTTCTGTACAGCGGTCAGAGAACCTTCGCTCAGCGCCTCTTTATAATGCTTACGGCATACCGAGACATAACGTTCATTACCGCCAATCACGACCTGTTCCCCTTCATTGTACGGGCGCCCTTCCTGATCGAGGCGCAAAACCATACTCGCCTTACGACCGCAGAAACAGATAGTTTTTAATTCAACCAGCTTATCGGACCACGCCAGCAAATATTGGCTGCCCGTAAAAAGTTCGCCGCGAAAATCTGTTCGCAACCCATAACACAACACCGGAATATCAAGCTGGTCCACCACCTCAGACAGGTCGCGTACCTGCTCACGGGTCAGGAACTGGCTCTCATCAACTAATACGCAGTGAATCGGCTGACGCTTATGTTCTGCCGCAATGTCTGCAAATAACGCCGTCTGAGTATTATACAACCGCGCGGGCGATGAGAGGCCAATCCTTGAACTCACTTTCCCCGAACCAAAGCGGTCATCAATCTCCGCGGTATAAACCAGCGTGCGCATCCCTCGCTCCTGGTAATTGTATGAAGACTGCAACAGAGCGGTAGACTTGCCTGCATTCATTGCTGAATAGTAGAAATAAAGTTGTGCCATCGGCCGCGTAACCCCAATCAATGTGTTTTTTTGCCGTAAAATTGTATCATATATTCACCTACTATCAGCCCTCTCCGTGTGGGTATTGCCGGTAATGTTCACGGTGTGGATACCCGAAAGATTAAGCCTCTTAATTGAATGGTAATGCCTGCTATTGGTGCGACCCAAGCGGCCACGCTGACGTCACTATTGCCCTTTTGTGCTTATCGAGCATTTTCTGATAGCTATAACCGCTGTGGACAAGTGTTTTATATTAAACATCATCGCCGCTGCTGCGCTAATACCCACAAAGATATTTATCCATACACAGTATAATTTTCCCCACCGCGCGTCGGAAAAAGCATACTATCTCAGGGTTTTAGCTAATGCCTTCCGCCATCCTATAAGCAAAAAAGATGTGAACCCGCACATAAAATTTAAGTTAAATGAATTAATTCCCGAGACAAATAACAAGTTATTTTGACTTCCTTACATTCTCCCCTATTGCACATCTGAATTTATCGCTCTATTATTAGTCCAACAAACCACCCCACAATATAAGTTTGAGATTACTACAATGAGCGAAGCACTTAAAATTTTGAACAACATCCGTACTCTTCGTGCGCAGGCAAGAGAATGCACCCTTGAAACGCTCGAAGAAATGCTGGAAAAATTAGAAGTTGTCGTTAACGAACGTCGTGAAGAAGAAAGCGCTGCGGCTGCGGAAATTGAAGAACGCACTCGTAAACTGCAGCAATACCGTGAAATGCTGATTGCAGACGGTATTGATCCTAATGAACTGCTGAGCACCATGGCTGCAGTTAAAGCAGGAACGAAAACCAAGCGCGCTGCACGTCCGGCTAAATACAGCTACGTTGACGAGAATGGCGAAACTAAAACCTGGACTGGTCAGGGTCGTACTCCGGCAGTGATCAAGAAAGCGATGGATGAGCAAGGTAAATCCCTGGACGATTTCCTGCTGTAATAAGCTATCGTATCCGTTTAAAAATCCCGCTTCGGCGGGATTTTTTTTATCCGTTATTCGGGACCGGTCCCGGTCGGGCATAAAAAAACCGGGAAACGAATTTCGCTCCCGGTTTCGCATTCTGTCACGAACGATTACTTCGCTACGGCTTTTTCCAGCCAGGCTTTAAATTCTTCGCCCAGCGACTTGTGGCGTACGCCATATTCAACAAAAGCCTGCATATAGCCCAGTTTATTACCGCAGTCGTGGCTCTTGCCTTTCATATGATAGGCTTCTACCGTTTCTTTTTCGATCAGCATATCGATGGCATCGGTCAGCTGAATCTCATCCCCGGCTCCCGGAGGCGTTTTTGCCAGAAGCGGCCAAATATCCGCGCTCAGCACGTAGCGGCCGACAACCGCCAGATTAGATGGCGCCACGTCCGCTTTCGGTTTCTCAACGACACCAACCATCGGCACGCTCTCACCCGGCTGCAGGGCCAGGCCTTTGCAATCGACAACGCCGTACGCGGTGACGTCAGCAACCGGTTCAACCATGATCTGGCTTGCGCCGGTCTCATCAAAACGAGCCATCATTTCGGCCAGGTTGTCGCGAGACAGATCGGATTCATATTCATCAAGAATAACGTCCGGTAAAATGACCGCGACCGGCTCATCACCCACAACCGGGTGCGCGCAAAGCACAGCGTGACCCAAACCTTTAGCCAGCCCCTGACGCACTTGCATAATAGTTACGTGCGGCGGACAAATAGATTGTACTTCCTCCAGCAGCTGGCGTTTTACGCGTTTTTCCAGCATCGCTTCCAGTTCAAAACTGGTATCGAAATGGTTTTCGATAGAGTTTTTCGAAGAGTGCGTAACCAGAACAATTTCAGTAATCCCGGCGGCAATACATTCGTTAACAACATATTGAATTAATGGCTTATCTACCAGCGGCAGCATTTCTTTCGGAATAGCCTTAGTAGCGGGCAACATCCTGGTGCCTAATCCCGCAACCGGGATGACAGCTTTTCTTACTTTTGAATTAAGCGCAGCCATTGAAATCTCCTGGACTGTTCGTTTTTTAAACTTCTCGTTAATAATATGGTATCGAGTATATCAGCCTGATCAGACAAACCTGTTCCGAAAAGGATTAGATATCTTCGAATTAGGAATTTTACGCATTAAACCCGGCGATAGTACCACCACAAAAGATCGCGTGGTAATCCCGCGAGCCTAAAAATAAGTACAATTGTTCACTCCGTAGTCAACATCAGGCGTAAACGTCCGCCAGCCCCCCAAATTTGGCACTGCCATGATGCACAGCGTTGACTAATTTGGTTAAGATATGCATTACCTAATGTCCCCAACGGAACGCCATTACTAATCTGAATTTGGTGCTCCCCCGTATTCAGCGTGCCATTCAAACCCGCAGAGACTAAAATTAAATTTTTCAAGCCACTGTGGTAATACCCTACCAATAATGGAAATTGCCCCGGTAAATTAGCCTGCCGCAGCAATTGGTTAACCTGTTTTAACAGGCTGCCCATCTCTGGTAAACGCTGACCCTGATGGGCAAACTGTTCCTGCAGCAACCCATTGAACAGCGCGCGCAGCAATAAGGCTGCCAGGACCCCATTATCACCTGCTCGTGTGACATCCAGACAATAAAACGCCAGATCGTTTTCTGATAGCGGCGCAATATCCAGCACTAATCCAGGCTTATCGGCGGAGACAAGCTGCCGATAGTGAATCCGGCAACGTGACATTTCCTGTTGCACCGGCGGCTGGAGCTCCTGTAGCAGCCTTGACGCCGCGGTAGGATCGCTAACCAGCGCATCCCAGTCCTCAAACAGGCGCTCTTCTTCTTCAACACGTGAATTAAACATATTGGGATAGAGGCAGGCATAAACGGTTTCTCTCAGGCGATCGAAATCTTTTACCGGTTTGAGCAGAATATCCTGAACGCCCAGGCGCAACGCTTTGGCGATGTCCGCCATGTTTTCCGTCGCTGAAATCATCAGAATCGGCAACTGCTCGCCCTGGTTACGCACATGCTCTACCAGCTGCAGACCGTTCATTCGCGGCATTGAAATATCGCAAATCATCAAATCGGGTTTGGACTCGGCCATTTTTTGCAGCGCATCCACACCATCTTCCGCCTGGACGATGGTCGCGCCAAGTGAAGCCAACCAAGTGTGCATAAGAGAGCGGAAAACGGGTTCGTCTTCAACTATCAGAATCTGTTTTCCCGCCAATGGCTGCGTCATGATCTCTCCCCTGACTGACGATAATTTAATAGTGGCATGATATTCACACTACCGCCTGTCAGAATTTACTTAAGTATGCATCAAATGCGCTACACGGAGGTACGCACTAAAGGTAATAGTTCATCCATTTTCTTTTCCACTGCCAGATGCCCGGCGGCGATAGCTTCGCCAGCCCGATGGAAATCAAGCGTGGAGATTTGCGGGCAAAAGGGCTGAATCAGAATATCAGGCGGGTCGCCCGCCATGCGGTTTCTCTTGAGGCGATTCTCCAGAACCTGAATAGACGTCGACATGATTTCCATCGCCGTTGGCGCTCTCGTCACCCGTCGCGAAGTCATACGCGCCAGGCGAGAACGCAACCGTGAATGCCACGAGAAATCTTCTTCGCTCTCCGGATGCGGCACCTCCATGGATAACAAATCCTGCTGCATCAGATGCGCATCGTGCTGCAAATCAACGGCAATGACAATATCTGCGCCCATTGCCCGAGCCAGCGATACCGGCACCGGATTCACCACCGCGCCATCCACCAGCCAGTAGCCATTATGTATCACCGGCGCCATCAGGCCAGGCATGCTACAGGACGCACGGATCGCCAGATGCAGATCCCCTTCCGTAAACCACAGTTCGCGACCGGTGCTTAAATTCGTGGTGACCGCCGCAAACCGGCGCTCGCAGCGCTCAATCTCGCTGACGGGCATGAGTTTACGGTATTGGCTAAATACGCGCTCGCCCCGCAGCAGGCCGCCCCGCTGCCAGGAAAGATCCATTAATTTCAGGACATCCCAGTTGCTAAAGGAGCAGACCCATTTCTCCAGCGCCGGAAGTCGGTTGCAGGCGTACGCCGCCCCTACCAGTGAGCCAATTGAGCACCCTGCGATAACATCAATGTCGATACCCGTCCGCCGTAACGCATTAATCACGCCGATATGCGACCATCCCCGAGCGGCGCCAGCCCCTAGCGCCAATCCAATTTTAAGCTTTCTCATTAGTGCCGAAACATATCCTTCCACTCCGGGCATGGCATCATCGCCATACCTCAGTTAACATAATGCGCTTTGGCGGCATAGCGCCGTCTCTCTTTTACCCATGGAGGCCGTTTTGTCGCCATTATGCCCCTGTGGCAGCGCTCTGGAGTATAGCTCATGTTGTCAGCGTTATCTGGCTGGCGCGCAGCTGGCGCCCGATCCGTCACAGCTGATGCGCTCCCGCTATAGCGCGTTTGTAATGAAAGACGCCGACTATCTGATTAAAACCTGGCATCCCTCCTGCCAGGCGCAGCAGTTTCGCGCTGACCTTGAAAACGGTTTTACCCGCACGCAGTGGCATGGTCTCACCGTCTTTGCCGCCGATAAAGGCAAGAGCCCCGATGAGGGCTTCGTCAGCTTTATCGCTCGTTACGCTGACGATAACCGCTCCGGGGCCATTATTGAACGATCCCGATTCTTAAAAGAAAACGGACAGTGGTATTATATTGACGGCACGCGACCGCTAATCGGTCGTAACGATCCCTGCCCTTGCGGTTCAGGTAAAAAATTTAAAAAATGCTGCGGCCAGTAAGCCAGCAGCAGGAATAGCAAACACTACAGGATTTTCCCCGCGATGCATTCACTACAACGTAAAGTACTACGCACCATTTGCCCTGATCAGAAAGGCCTCATCGCGCGTATCACGAATATCTGCTACAAGCACGAACTTAACATCGTGCAGAACAATGAGTTCGTTGACCACCGGACCGGCCGCTTCTTTATGCGTACCGAGCTCGAGGGTATTTTCAATGACTCCATTCTCCTGGCTGACCTCGACAGCGCGCTGCCGGAAGGTTCAATTCGTGAGCTCAACCCGGCAGGACGCCGTCGGGTCGTCATTCTGGTCACCAAAGAAGCGCACTGCCTCGGCGATCTGCTGATGAAAGCCAACTATGGCGGGCTGGACGTAGAAATCGCCGCCGTCATCGGCAATCACGAAACTCTGCGCTCGCTGGTAGAACGCTTTGATATTCCCTTCCAACTGGTGAGCCATGAGGGGTTAACCCGCGAAGAGCATGATAAAAAGATGGGCGACGCTATCGCCGCGCTTGAACCAGATTATGTCGTGCTGGCGAAATACATGCGGGTATTGACCCCCGAGTTTGTCTCTCGCTTCCCGAATAAAATTATTAATATCCACCACTCATTCTTGCCTGCTTTTATCGGCGCGCGTCCGTATCACCAGGCCTATGACCGCGGGGTGAAGATCATCGGCGCCACCGCACACTACGTGAACGATAATCTGGATGAAGGTCCAATCATTATGCAGGATGTCATTCACGTCGATCATACCTACACTGCGGAAGATATGATGCGCGCTGGACGCGACGTCGAGAAAAACGTTCTGAGCCGCGCGCTGTATCAGGTTCTTGCTCAGCGGGTATTCGTTTACGGTAACCGGACGATTATTCTTTAATCGATAATGAAATTAGCTGGTTAGCTTTGCGTCTTTACGCATAAAAATCAGGCAATCAGTTTATTTTTATCAAAGGAATACTTTACAGTGGCGCGTCATTTGATATGATGCGCCCCGCTTACCGATAAGGAAGCAGGCCAGTATTAAGCATTACCCCGTGGTGGGGTTCCCGAGCGGCCAAAGGGAGCAGACTGTAAATCTGCCGTCATCGACTTCGAAGGTTCGAATCCTTCCCCCACCACCATCTCGCAGCTTGACCTCAAAATTTAAATTACCCCTGGTGGGGTTCCCGAGCGGCCAAAGGGAGCAGACTGTAAATCTGCCGTCATCGACTTCGAAGGTTCGAATCCTTCCCCCACCACCATCACTTGCATATCGTTTTAAATTCACACTTCGCTCAGCGCCCCGTATTCATCCCATGTGGGAAGGATGAGAAGCTTCGACTAAGGTTCGATTCGAGCGAAGCGAGAAAGCGTTGCCGCAGGCAACGACCCGAAGGGCGAGGCGCAGCGCGACGAGTAATCCTTCCCCCACCACCATCATTTCTTCTGTAGCTTAATTATCCCTGAAAAATACATTGCCACCCGTTATGTCGTTGCCTTGTCGTAGGCCGGGTAAGACTCTGCCGTCACCCGGCGACGCACGGCTACATCGGCGGCAGCCGGCGCTTGACCGGCGAACTCTTCACGATAGAGGTATTGCACTGGGCATGCTCCGCCAGGCCATCGAGCAGCGTATCCAACTGCTCTATCGACCGCACCACCAGCCTGATGACAAAGCAATCCTCGCCGGTCACTTTGTCGCTTTCAATGCACTCCGGCATCGCCTGAATGTACTTATCCACTTTATGTAACAACCCAGGCAATGGGCGAACCCGCACCAGCGCCTGCAGCGTATAGCCTAACGCCGCAAGATTCACCCGCGCACCGTAACCCTGAATCACCCCGCGCTCCTCAAGCCTTTTCAGACGCTCCGCCGTGCTGGGCGAGGTCAGGCCAATATGACCGCTCAGCACCTTCAGCGAGACGCGCGCATCCTCCACCAGACAGGCTAAAATTTGTCGGTCAATATCATCAATAAGGTTATCCATCATTTTCACCTAATTTTAAAAAGCCATTTACGTTTTCAACCTTATATCACCCCTGTAAAAGCCGACAGCAATTTTCAACAATAGCGTCATTAATCAGGAGGTGGATGATGCGTGATTTACATAAAGGCGTCTGGCAAATGAGCCTGGCGATGTTAATTTCCGGATCGATTGGCGCGTTTGTTTTACTTTCCGGCCTGCCGGTGACCGAAGTCGTATTCTGGCGCTGTCTTATCGGGGCTATTGCACTGTTTATTTTTATTCGGATGAGTCGAAAACCGTTTAGCCCACTCACCCGCATTACGCTGCTGCTGGCTATTCTCGGCGGCGTGGCCTTAGTGGTGAACTGGCTCCTGCTCTTCGCCGCCTATGAACGGATCTCTATTGGTCTTTCTACCGTGGTGTATAACACCCAGCCGTTTATGCTGGTATTGATGGGGATGCTTTTCGGTGAGCGCGTCAGCCTGGTGAAATGGGGGTGGCTGTTCCTCGCCTTTGGCGGCGTGGTCATTTTGCTCTCCACGGAGTTAACCGGCGCTCGTGGCGCCGACTGGCTCGCCGGTATCGGCCTCGCGCTGGGCGCGGCCTTCTTCTACGCGCTCACGGCAATAATTACCCGCAAGCTCAAATCCCTCGCGCCGCAGCATATCGCCTTTATTCAGGTGCTCACCGGCGTGGTAATGCTTTTACCGCTGGCGCATATGCCGTCGCTCACGCCTCCTTTCCCATGGGTGATGCTATTAACGCTGGGGATCGTGCATACCGGCGTAATGTATCAACTGCTGTACAGCGCGATACAGAAGCTTCCCACCCCTATTATCGGCTCGCTGTCATTTATCTATCCCGTCGTGGCGATCGTTGTCGATAACCGGGTATTTGGCCATTCGCTAAACCTGATCCAGTTGTTCGGCGGCGCGCTGATCCTGTTGGCTGCGGCAGGCAACAATCTTGGCTGGGGCGAAAAAAAACCCCGCCAAGGCGGGGTTGGTATCAAAACAGCGAATTAGCGACGGGCGCGAACAATCTGGTATTTGCGCGTCAGGTACTCGACCGGCGCGCTCCAGATATGCACCAGACGGGAGAACGGGAACAGCACAAACAGCGTCATCCCCAAGACCAGGTGCACGCGGAAAATAAACGCCACGCCGTCCAGATGCTGTGAAGCGCCGCCGTGGAAGGTCACCACCGACTGCGCCCAGCCCACCAGCTTCATCATTTCGCTACCGTCCATATGCTGAGCGGAGAATGGAATAGTCAGCAGGCCCAGCGCGCACTGCACCATCAGCAGGGAGAGGATCAGAATATCCGCGCCGGTGGTGGTGGCGCGAACGCGCGGGCTCAGCAGACGACGCTTGAGCAGCAGCAGGCCGCCCACCAGCGTCATCACGCCGCAGGCGCCGCCCGCAATCATCGCCATCTTCTGCTTCACGTCGATCGGCAGGAAGGATTCGTACATCCAGTGCGGCGTCAGCATACCGAGAAAGTGGCCGGCAAAGATCCCGAGAATCCCGATATGAAACAGGTTCGAAGCCAGATTCATCCCTTTACGGTCCAGCATCTGGCTGGAGGCCGCGCGCCAGGTGTACTGCCCATAGTCGTAGCGCAGCCAGCTGCCGACGAGGAACACCGTCCCGGCGATGTACGGATAAATGTCAAAGAAGAACATATTCAGGAAGTGCATTATTGCTGTCCTCCGTTAGAGATATTCAAATATTGCGGGGCAACGGCTCCGGCAAAACGACGCTGGTGAGCGGCGATCTCCGAATCATCGCAGCCCCGATCGGCAAAGAATTTCACCTGTTCTTCTTCCCAGACGGCGTCCAGCGCCTGCGGCGTATCGTCGCGGGCTTCATCGGCGATTTTTTCCGCCACTTTCCGGCTATCGACCTGCGCGTTCGCCAGCTTGAGCAGCAGCTCAAACAGCGCCGCGTAGCCGCTTTCGCGTTGTTGTAAGCGAGCGCTAAGCAGGCCGAGTATCGGCGCGATATCCTGCAATCCACCGCGCGCTTCCGCTTCCGGCAGCTGCGCCAGATACTCCAGATACAGCGGGAGATGATCCGGCAGTTCGCGGCTGTCCAGCTGCAGACCGTGGCGCTCGTACTGCGCCATCAGGTCTACCATCGCCTGGCCGCGATCGCGGGATTCGCCGTGCACGTGCTCAAACAGCAGCAGCGAGGTCGCACGGCCGCGATCGAACAGTTCGCTGTAGCGAGACTGCGCGTCCAGCACGTCCTGGGCGGTCAGGTCGCGCAGGAAAACGCTCAGCTTATGGGCATCCTCCGGCGCCAGTTTTTCCGAAGCGGCGATAGCGTCAAACAGCTCCTGCTGATGCTGCCATAAGGCAGCGTCAGGGTACTCGAGAAGACGCGACACAATGACGAGTTCAATCATGGGTGCGGCTCCGTTTTGCTGGTGACGTCGATAGCATCGATACGGCGGCTGTTGAACAGATTGAACTGGCTGTCAGAACCGTGGCAGCCGTCGCCGAAGGTAAAACCGCAACCGCTTTTCTCCGGGAAGGCGTCGCGGGCCTGCTCGCGGTGGCTGCTCGGCACCACGAAACGGTCTTCGTAGTTGGCGATCGCCAGATAGCGATACATCTCCTGCGCCTGGGCTTCAGTCAGTCCAACCTCTTCCAGCGCCCGGGTATCCACGACGCCGTCCACCGTTTCCGCGCGCTTGAAGTGACGCATCGCCAGCATGCGCTTCAGCGCCAGCAGCACCGGCTGGGTATCGCCCGCGGTCAGCAGGTTGGCCAGATACTGCACCGGAATACGCAGACTTTCTACGTCTGGCAGAATGCCGTTGCTGCCCAGTTCACCCGCATCGGCGGCTGACTGAATCGGCGACAGAGGCGGCACGTACCAGACCATCGGCAGCGTGCGATATTCCGGATGCAGCGGCAGCGCCAGCTTCCAGTCCATCGCCATTTTGTAGACCGGCGACTGCTGGGCGGCCTCGATAACGCCCTGCGGCACGCCGTCTTTCAGCGCCTGCTCAATCACTTTCGGGTCGTTCGGGTTGAGAAACACGTCCAGCTGACGCTGATACAGGTCTTTCTCATTCTCCGCGCTGGCGGCATTTTCAATGGCGTCCGCGTCATACAGCAGCACGCCGAGGTAGCGAATACGCCCCACGCAGGTTTCCGAGCAGACGGTCGGCATCCCGGATTCGATACGCGGGTAGCAGAAGATGCACTTCTCGGATTTGCCGCTCTTCCAGTTGAAGTAGATTTTCTTGTACGGACAGCCGGTGATGCACATACGCCAGCCGCGGCACTTGTCCTGGTCGATCAGCACGATGCCGTCTTCTTCACGTTTATAGATGGCGCCGCTCGGGCAGGTCGCGACGCACGCCGGGTTCAGGCAGTGCTCGCACAGGCGCGGCAGATACATCATAAAGGTGTTTTCGAACTGACCGTACATCGCCTTCTGCATGTTCTCGAAGTTCTGGTCTTTGGCGCGTTTCTCGAACTCGCCGCCCAGAATCTCTTCCCAGTTCGGGCCGCTGGTGATTTTATCCATCCGCTGGCCGGTGATCAGCGAGCGCGGACGGGCGATCGGCTGATGTTTGCCCTCCGGCGCGTTGTGCAGGTTCTGGTAGTCGTAGTCAAACGGCTCGTAGTAATCGTCGATGCCCGGCAGATGCGGGTTCGCAAAGATTTTACCTAGCAGCATCGCGCGGTTGCCCATGCGCGGCTGCAGCTTGCCGTTGATCTTACGGATCCAGCCGCCCTTCCACTTTTCCTGATTCTCCCAGTCGTTCGGGAAACCGACGCCCGGTTTACTTTCAACGTTGTTAAACCACGCGTACTCCATCCCCTCGCGGCTGGTCCAGACGTTTTTACAGGTGACCGAGCAGGTATGACAGCCGATGCACTTATCGAGATTCAGCACCATGCCGACTTGTGAACGAATTTTCATTTTACGCTCTCCTGTACCTGGTCGTTACCTTCGCCATCTAACCAGTTAATATTCTTCATCTTACGTACCACCACGAACTCATCGCGGTTAGACCCTACCGTGCCGTAGTAGTTAAAGCCGTAGGCCAACTGGGCATAGCCGCCGATCATATGGGTCGGCTTCGGCGTAATACGGGTCACGGAGTTATGAATCCCGCCGCGCTGCTCGGTTACCTCTGAACCCGGCAGGTTTACGATACGTTCCTGGGCGTGATACATCATGGTCATCCCGGCCGGCACGCGCTGGCTGACCACCGCGCGGGCGGTCAGCGCGCCGTTGCTGTTGAACACTTCAATCCAGTCGTTATCCTCAATCCCCAGATCTTTGGCATCCGCCTCGCTCATCCACACAATCGGGCCACCGCGGGACAGCGTCAGCATCAGCAGGTTGTCGCTGTAGGTGGAGTGGATCCCCCACTTCTGGTGCGGCGTCAGGAAGTTCAGCGCTTTTTCCGGGTTGCCGTTGGATTTCTTACCCATCACCGCTTTCACCGAACGGGTGTCGATTGGCGGACGATAGACCAGCAGGCTTTCGCCGAAGTCGCGCATCCACTGGTGATCCTGATACAGCTGCTGGCGGCCGGAAAGCGTGCGCCACGGGATCAGCTCATGAACGTTGGTGTAGCCGGCGTTATAGGAAACGTGCTCGTCTTCAAGCCCTGACCAGGTCGGGCTGGAGATAATTTTGCGCGGCTGGGCCTGAATATCGCGGAAGCGAATTTTCTCTTCCTCTTTATTCTTCGCCAGATGCGTATGGTCGCGACCGGTAAACTCGCTGAGCGCCGCCCAGGCTTTCACCGCCACGTGACCGTTGGTTTCCGGCGCCAGGGTCAGCACCATCTCCGCCGCGTCAATTGCGGTATTAAGCATCGGCTGACCTTTGGCCGGACCGTCCGCTTTGGTGTAGTTGAGCTTACGCAGCAGATCCATCTCGCTCTGGGTATTCCAGGCGATGCCTTTACCGCCGTTGCCGATTTTCTCCATCAGCGGGCCGATAGAGGTGAAGCGTTCGTAAGTCGCCGGATAATCGCGTTCAACGGTCATGATATGCGGCGCGGTGACGCCTGGAATCAGGTCGCATTCACCTTTTTTCCAGTCCTTAACGTCCAGCGGCTGCGCCAGTTCGGCGGCGGAGTCGTGCTGGATGGGCAGCGTCACTACGTCGGTCTCTTTGCCCAGGTGTCCTACGCAAACTTCAGAGAATTTCTTCGCGATGTCCTTGTAGATATCCCAGTCGCTCTTCGATTCCCAGGCCGGATCGACGGCGGCAGACAGCGGATGAATAAACGGATGCATATCCGAGGTATTCATGTCGTCTTTTTCATACCAGGTGGCGGTCGGCAGCACGATGTCAGAGTAGAGGCAGGTGCTCGACAAACGGAAGTCCAGCGTCACCACCAGATCCAGCTTGCCGTCGAGACCGTTGTCTTTCCACTCCACCTCTTCCGGCTTCACGCCGCCCTGCTTGCCAAGATCTTTGCCCTGAATACCGTTTTCCGTACCCAGCAGATACTTCAGCATGTACTCGTGGCCCTTACCGGAAGAGCCCAGCAGGTTGGAACGCCAGATGAACAGGTTGCGCGGATGGTTCTTACCGTTTTCCGGCTGCTCAGCGGCAAAGCGAATGGAGCCCTCTTTCAGGGATTTGACGGTGTAGTCGACCGGCGTCATGCCCGCTTTTTTCGCCTCTTGCGCAATGCGCAGCGGGTTGGTGCCCAGCTGCGGCGCCGACGGCAGCCAGCCCATACGTTCAGCGCGCACGTTGAAGTCAATCAGGTGGCCGCTGTAGCGGGATTTATCCGCTAACGGCGACAGCAGCTCCTGCGCGGTGACGGTTTCATAGCGCCACTGGCTGGAGTGGTTATAAAAGTACGACGTGCTGTTCATATGACGCGCCGGACGCTGCCAGTCGAGGGCAAACGCCAGCGGCTGCCAGCCGGTCTGCGGACGCAGTTTTTCCTGGCCCACGTAGTGCGCCCAGCCGCCGCCGCTCTGACCGACGCAGCCGCAGAAGATCAGCATATTGATAAGGCCGCGATAGTTCATATCGAGGTGGAACCAGTGGTTCAGACCGGCGCCGACGATGATCATCGAACGGCCGTGGGTCTTATCGGCGTTATCGGCGAACTCGCGCGCGGTACGGATAATATGCGCCCGGGAAACGCCGGTAATTTTCTCCGCCCATGCCGGGGTATACGCTTTCACGTCATCATAGCCGCTGGCGCAGTTTTCATCGCCCAGACCGCGATCCAGACCGTAGTTGGCCATGGTCAGATCGTACACGGTGGCGACCAGCACGCTAGAGCCGTCGGCTTTCTGCAGGCGTTTGACCGGCAGTTTGTGCAGCAGCACGTTTTCCAGTTCGACTTTATTAAAGTGTTCGGTACCTTCGCCGCCAAAATAGGGGAAGCCGACGTTGGCGATATCGTCATGGCTACCCAGCAGGCTCAGGCGCAGCTCGACATCTTCGCCGGTTTTACCGTCGCGCTGTTCAAGGTTCCATTTGCCTTTATCGCCCCAGCGGAAGCCGATAGAACCGTTCGGTACGGTGATTTCGCCCTTCTCATCAAAAGCGACGGTTTTCCATTCCGGATTCTTTTCCTGACCTAGCGCATCGACCAGATCCGCCGCGCGCAGCATACGGCCCGCCGCGTAATAGCCATCGCGCTCTTCGAGCATCACCAGCATCGGCATGTCGGTGTAGCGACGCACGTAATCGGTGAAATACTGGCTCGGTTTATCGAGATGGAACTCGCGCAGCATCACGTGGCCCATCGCCAGCGCCATCGCCGCATCCGTACCCTGCTTCGGCGCCAGCCACAGATCGCAAAGCTTGGCGATTTCGGCGTAGTCAGGGGTGATAGCAACGGTTTTGGTGCCCTTATAGCGCACTTCGGTAAAGAAGTGGGCATCCGGGGTACGGGTCTGCGGAACGTTGGAACCCCAGGCGATGATGTAGCTGGAGTTATACCAGTCGGCGGATTCCGGCACGTCGGTTTGCTCGCCCCAGGTCTGCGGAGAGGCAGGCGGCAGGTCGCAGTACCAGTCGTAGAAGCTCAGGCAGGTGCCGCCGATCAGCGACAGATAGCGCGCGCCGGAGGCATAGGAGACCATCGACATCGCCGGAATGGGCGAGAAGCCCGCCACGCGATCCGGGCCGTAGTTTTTGACGGTATAGACGTTCGAGGCGGCAATCAACTCGTTCACCTCTTGCCAGGATGAACGCACGAAACCGCCGCGACCACGCGCTTGCTTGAAGCTTTTCGCTTTATCAGCGTCTTCAATAATCGAGGCCCATGCGTCAACCGGATCGCTGTGCTGCGCCTTCGCTTCACGCCACATCTTCATCAGGCGTTTGCGCATCAGCGGATACTTCAGGCGGTTGGCGCTGTAGAGGTACCAGGAGTAGCTGGCGCCGCGCGGGCAGCCGCGCGGCTCGTGGTTTGGCATATCCGGACGGGTGCGCGGATAGTCAGTCTGCTGGGTTTCCCAGGTGACGAGACCATTTTTGACATAAATCTTCCAGCTGCACGAGCCGGTGCAGTTGACGCCGTGGGTGGAGCGCACAACTTTATCGTGCTGCCAACGTTGACGGTATCCATCCTCCCAGTCCCGGTTGGTTTTTAGAAGCTGGCCGTGCCCATCGGCAAAGGTTTCACCCTTCTGTTTGAAGTAGCGAAACCGGTCCAGGAATTTACTCATCGGGTTTCTCCTGTGTGGAGCCTGACGGCTCTCTGATAAATCGACATTGCTGGATTTGCAGCGAAGGTAACGCTATGAAAGAGGGCGAGAATTGATAACGATCAAGAGCATAGGGCTTATAAAAGCGAGGTAAAACGCGAATTACCACCAAAGTAGTATTTATTTCTATTTATTATTTTATTGATAAATAAAGATATTTAATGAAAAAGCCTGCAGAAACCCGGGGTTTGTTATTCCCCACGGTATTAAGGGGTAGGCGCGCCTGAAGTCATTTTTTTTGTGACTTCAGGCGGCTTTTAATATCCCCCAAAACCACTAGTATGTTGTAACTAAGTAATAACCAATAAAAAGGGCGCAAATATCGTTGCGCCCTTTGCAGAAATTCAAAAAGAAATATTATTTCTGCTTACGTCCGTAGACCGCCCAGGTAATCACCACGCAGGCGATATAGAACACCAGGAATACCTTCATGGCGCCGGCCGGCGAACCGGTCAGATCCAGCGAAATACCAAACGCCTTGGGAATAAAGAACCCGCCAATCGCGCCAATCGCCGAAATAAAGCCCAGCGCCGCCGCCGTATCGGTCGCCGCTTCACGCATGGCCTGCGCTTCGCTGCCGCCCTGGGCCTTAACGCGATCCATGGTCATTTTGCGGAAAATAACCGAGATCATCTGGAAGGTCGACGCGCTGCCCAGACCGGCGGTCAGGAACAGCACCATAAATACCGCGAAGAAGGCGATAAAGTTACCGCCCTCGCCGTGGGTCGGCAGCGTCAGGAACAGCAGGCCGCAGAAGATAGCCATCACCACGAAGTTCACCAGCGTCACGCGCGTCCCGCCGAGGCGGTCGGAGATCGCCCCGCCGGTTGAGCGCGCCAGGGCGCCGATAAACGGCCCGAAGAAGGCATAGTGCAGAATCTGCACATCCGGAAACTGGGTCTTCGACAGCATGGCGAAGCCCGCAGAGAAGCCTATAAACGATCCGAAGGTGGCAAGATAGAGCAGCGCCATAATCCACAGATGCGCGCGCTTCAGTACCGGTATCTGCTCGCTCAGCGAGGCCTTCGACGCCGACAGGTCGTTCATAAAGAACCACGCCGCCAGGGTGAAGATAATCAGGAACGGCACCCAGATCCACGCCGCGTTTTCCAGATACAGCATGGAGCCATCCGGCTGCTCGCTGCCGGTTCCGCCAAAGACGGCGAAAATAGACAGCGATACCACCAGAGGGGCAACCAGCTGCATTACGCTGACGCCCATATTCCCGAGGCCGCCGTTGATGCCCAGCGCGCCGCCCTGCTTCTGTTTCGGAAAGAAGAAGCTGATGTTAGCCATACTGGAAGCAAAGTTCGCCCCCGCAAAGCCGCACAGCAGAGAAATAATCACGAAAACGCTGAAGGGCGTAGCGGTATCCTGCACCGCGAAGCCTAACCAGACGCAGGGGACGATCATAATCCCGGTGCTGAACGCGGTCCAGCGACGGCCGCCGAACAGCGGCACCATAAACGCGTACGGCACGCGCAGCAGCGCGCCGGACAGCGCCGGAAGCGCGGTCAGCATAAACAACTGGTCGGTGGTAAACTGAAAGCCGACTTTATTCAGGTTGACGGCAACGGCGCTGAACAACATCCAGACGCAGAATGCCAGCAAAAGACATGGAACGGAGATCCACAGATTGCGGCTGGCGACGCGATGACCGCGCTGCTGCCAGAATTCAGGATCTTCGGGACGCCAGTCGCTAATGACTGAGCGGGTAGTCTTCTCCGGGATTGAAGAGTGACTCATAGACACCTCTGATAATTCGTATTAACCCTGGCTACCTTATGGGTTACAGGCGGCGGTAAGTTGATATAAATCAAAGGAAAAGTGGGCGCCGATTTGGCGAAAAAAAACGCATCACCCGAAGTGAGTAGCTATTTCTGCGGAAAAAAGTGTGGTTTTTCACGCCAGTGCTGGAATTCCCCGAACACCTGCCACCAGCCCACCCCGCCCTGACAATTAAGGGGTAATCCTTTAGGGGTATGGGTATACTCCGGGGGATGGCCGAGAATAAGCGCCACTCCCGGATAATTTACCGGTCAGGAGCCCCGTACCCCATGTTGAAACGTCTTTTTACGCCGCTGACGCTGGTGAATCAACTCGCGCTGATCGTTCTGCTGGCTACCCTCATCGGCGTCGCCGGAATGGCGATCTCTTCTCGCCTGGTGCACGGCGTCCAGGGCAGCGCGCACGCCATTAATAAAGCCGGTTCGCTGCGCATGCAGAGCTATCGCCTGCTGGCGGCAGTACCGCTGGGCGAAAACGATGAAAAGCTGCTGGATGAAATGACGGCAACCGTCTTTAGCCCGGAACTGCAGTACGCCGCGCGCCATGACGATCAGCAGCGGCAGCTCCAGGCGCTGCAGCACTACTGGCAGCTGGAGCTGGCGCCGGGCATGCGCAAAGCGCAAAATCAGGCCTCGGTGGCGACCGATGTCGCCGGGTTTGTCGACCGTATAGACCAGCTGGTTACCGCCTTCGATCACACCACCGAAGAGCGGATTAAACACGTTGTCTGGATCCAGCGCATCATGGCTGTGGGAATGGCGCTGCTGCTGGTGTTCACCATCGTCTGGCTGCGCGCGCGCCTGTTGCGCCCGTGGAAACAGCTGCTGGGTATGGCCCGCGCGGTGAGCCGACGCGATTTTACCCAGCGCGCGCAGATTAGCGGACGCAACGAGATGGCGACGCTCGGCATGGCGCTGAACAATATGTCTGAAGAGCTGGCGGAGAGCTATTCGGTGCTGGAACGCCGGGTGCAGGAAAAAACCGCGGGCCTGGAGCAGAAAAACGAGATCCTCGCCTTCCTGTGGCAGGCCAACCGCCGTCTGCACTCGAACGCGCCGCTCTGCGAACGCATTTCTCCGGTTCTGAACGGGTTGCAGGGGTTAACCCTGCTGCGCGATATTGAAGTTCGCGTTTACGACCTCGAAGATGAAGACAATCATCAGGAGTTTTCCTGCCACTCCGATATTCAGTGCGACGACAGAGGCTGCTACCTCTGCCCGCGCGACCTGCCGCCGCTGCCAGATACCGGCACCACCTTAAAATGGCGGCTGTCGGACGCCCATAATCAGTACGGTATTTTGCTGGCCACCCTGCCCACCGGTCGCCATCTGAGCCACGATCAGCAGCAGCTGGTGGATACGCTGGTTGAACAACTCACCGGCACCCTCGCCCTCGATCGGCATCAGGAGCGCCAGCAGCAGCTTATCGTCATGGAGGAGCGCGCCACCATCGCCCGCGAACTCCACGACTCCATCGCCCAGTCGCTCTCCTGTATGAAAATGCAGGTCAGCTGCTTGCAGATGCAGGGCGACGATCTGCCGGCAGCGAGCCGCCAGCTGCTGGGGCAAATTCGTAATGAACTCAATACCTCCTGGGCCCAGCTGCGCGAACTGCTGACGACCTTCCGGCTACAGCTCACCGAACCGGGGCTGCGCCCGGCGCTGGAGGCCAGCTGCCAGGAATACAGCGCCCGCTTCGGTTTTGCGGTGCGCCTGGATTACCAACTGCCGCCGCGTTTTGTGCCGTCGCACCAGGCCATTCATCTGCTGCAAATCGCCCGCGAGGCGCTCAGCAACGCGCTGAAGCACGCAAGCGCCACGGAGGTCAGCGTCAGCGTGACGCTGCGGGAGAATCAGGTCCGCCTGGTGGTCGCCGATAACGGCCGCGGCGTGCCGGACCACGCGGAACGCAGCAACCATTACGGCTTGATTATCATGCGCGATCGCGCGCAAAGCCTGCGCGGGGACTGCCAGGTCCGGCGGCGGGAAACCGGCGGAACCGAAGTGGTGGTTACTTTTATCCCTGAAAAATCGTTTTCAATTCAATAAGGAGAACTCCATGAGTCAACAGGAACGGGCAACCATCCTTCTCATCGACGACCATCCCATGCTGCGCACCGGCGTCAAACAGCTGATCAGCATGGCGCCGGACATCCAGGTGATCGGCGAAGCCAGCAACGGCGAGCAGGGTATTGCGATGGCGGAAGCCTTAGATCCGGATTTAATTCTGCTGGATCTCAATATGCCGGGCATGAACGGTCTGGAAACCCTCGACAGGCTGCGCGAGAAGTCGCTTTCCGGCCGCGTGGTGGTGTTTAGCGTCTCTAATCATGAAGAAGATGTGGTGACCGCCCTGAAACGCGGCGCCGACGGCTATCTGCTGAAGGATATGGAACCGGAAGATCTCCTGAAAGCGCTGCAGCAGGCGGCGGCGGGCGAAATGGTGCTCAGCGAAGCGTTAACCCCGGTGCTGGCGGCCAGCCTGCGCGCCAATCGCGCCACCTCGGACCGCGACATCAGCCAACTGACCCCGCGCGAGCGCGATATTCTCAAGCTGATTGCCCAGGGCCTGCCGAATAAAATGATTGCCCGCCGTCTGGATATCACCGAAAGCACCGTTAAAGTGCACGTTAAGCATATGCTCAAGAAAATGAAGCTAAAATCGCGCGTGGAAGCGGCGGTTTGGGTCCATCAGGAACGCGTATTCTAGGGCTGTTGCGGCCACGAAACGCCCTCGGCCGGTACGTGTACCAACGGCTCCGTCAGCGCCAGTGCGATCTCATTGGATGAGACGCGCTGACCCGTTTTATCCTCCACCACCAGCGAAAGATGCCAGCGGTTGCTCGCCCCGGCTTCGCTGCTCCAGCGCGGCATAATCACGGTCCAGCCGTCCGTACTGTTGGCCTCAATCGGCGAGGTCAGGCTTAGCGCCTGGGTATCCCCCTGCCAGCTCAGCGACTTAATGCCGTGCAGGCTACGAATCTGTAGTTTCAGCTGCACCGTCTCCCCCGGCTGAAGATCCCAGGGCGGCGTCGCCAGATAAACCGACAGCGTTTTGCGCTGGCGATATTCAACGACCGGCAGGTTATCCCGTTCCGGGCTGTCGTAGCGGCTGCCGCGAAGCGATCGGCTAACGGCGACTTCATCGGCCGCCAGTTGCTGCTTCAGCGGGACGCCGAAGCGATAGTTCAGCTTCAGCCCGACATCATTTTGGCTGACGCCGCTCTCGCCCTGCTTATGCTTAGCCGTCACCGTCACCAGCGGAACGGGAGTGTAATTCAGCCCCACCGACACCGCGACCGGGTTGTGGTAGCCGGTACCCGAATGGAACAGATCGACGCTATCGCCAAAATACTGCTCCACGCTGACGCTGGTATTAATGTGCTGATAAAACGGCAGCCGCGCCTGGGCGGTCACATCGTAGCCGCTCGCCATACGCTGCTGCTGGGTCAGGCTACTCCCCTGCTGCCAGCCGCCAAGAGGCTGGTAGTAGTTCGCCGACAGGCGCAGCGACTCGCCCCAGGCTTCGGCCCCGACGCTGCCGCGCGCCATGCGATCGTCCAGGGCTTTATCGTAGAAAGAGTTGTAGCCCAGCAGCCAGGAGCCCATCCGCCAGCGCTGGCCGAGACCAATATTGCCGACCAGACCCGTATCCCGCTGGGTGACCGAGTACTGATTCCAGGTAAGGTAGTCGCCGTTATCCTGCAACGGGACAAACCAGCTCCCCTTACTGCCGGTAAAATTGCCCTCTTTGTCGACCAGCAGATCGACGTTGGGGTTGCCCCACGGCGAAAGCCAGTTCTCCAGCTGGTGGCTGACCTCGTTCCCCAGCTTACCGATAGCAAATACTCGCGCCTGTTCGCTGGTTGTCAGCCCGTTATCGCTCATACTGGCTTCGCCAAATTTTTTCGCCATCTCGGCAAAGTGCTTTGCATCGTCATCCACCTGCGGCGCGAGGCCGAGGTCGGGTAAGGTCTCAGGCCCCTTAGAGAACGCCTGGTTATCCTGCAGCGCGCGGGCGGGCATGCCTGTCAGCAGCAGGAGAAGCGGTAAAAGCGGGGTTACGCGGAACGGCAGAGAGCTCAAATCGGTTACGTCTACTCACGAAGTGGTGGCGGCAAAACATGAGTTTATCGTTTTTTGCGCTCCCCCGCAGCCCTGCGGACGATTCCAGGAATATGCTGAATCTCAGGCCTGCGCCAGCTTCGCCGCCAGCAGCGCTTTCAGCTCCGGGATGCAGGAGCCGCAGTTGGTGCCGCATTTCAGTTTTCCCCCCAGCGCGCCGGGCGTACGGCAGCCGCCGACAATGGCTTCGCCTATCGCCCGTTCGCCCACGCTAAAGCAGCTGCAGATAATACGCCCGCGCGGCATCTCAACGCCGCCTTTTCTGCCGCTCAATAACGCGTGGCGCCGGGCGGCGTTCTGCGGCGGAACGCGAAACGCGGCGTGAATCCAGTCGGCATCGATAGCCGGCTCGCTGGCGTCGCTCCACCAGCCGAGCATCAGCTCTCCCGCCCGCCACGCCAGCAGGTTCCAGACCTTGCCGCCCTCGGCTACCTGCATCTGCCATCCCTGCCGCTGGCACCACTCCACCAGCCAGTCGCGGGAGCGGGTATCCCCCGCCAGCGAAAGATGGATAATGCCCTGCGCCGCCCGCCGCCGCCAGTGCAGCGAAGCGGGCAGCGGAACCGGCTGGCGCGAAAAAAGCTCGCCTTTCCACGCAGGAAGCCAGGTGGCTATCGCCACCGCCGTCTGTTTACTTTCCGGCTGCCCGGAGTGCGGGTCGGTGACCGCAGCCAGCAGGTTGTTCACCCGTCCCTGACGAGCAAACTGATTATTCCAGTGCATCGGCACAAACAGCGACCCGGGCCGTTGCCCGTCGCCGATCGTCACTTTTGCGACCATCACCCCATTCGGTGAGCGGACCCGCGCCAGTTCACCTTCCAGCAGGTGATAACGCTGCGCGTCCGCCGGCGCGACCTCCACCACCGGCTCGTTAATATGCTGCATCAGACGCGGCACCGCGCCGGTGCGGGTCATGGTGTGCCATTGATCGCGGATCCGCCCGCTGTTGAGTATCAGCGGATAGAACGCATCGGTGGTCGCCCGGGTAGGTTGCGGCGCGACCGGCACCATCCGCAGTTTACCGTCGCGATGCCAGCCCTTATGCACACTCCAGGCTGCTTCGCTGCGGCTCACCGGCCAGCGCACCGGTTCCAGCGCATCCCACGCTTCGCGGCTGAGATCCGCCAGTCCGCCGATATCAAACGCCCGCTGGCCATCGTTTTCATATCCTGAAAGCGCGGCGTGTTCGCTGAACACCTCGTGCGGATGCTGCCAGGCAAAGGCGGAGCCGAAGCCCAGCGCCTCGGCCACGCGGGCGACGATCCACCAGTCGGCCCTGGCCTCTCCCGGCGGCGGCATGAAAGCGCGCTGGCGGGAGATCCGCCGTTCGGAGTTGGTCACCGTGCCGCTCTTCTCTCCCCACGCCAGCGCGGGAAAACGGATATGGGCGAAGCGTCCGGTATCGGTATCAGCGACGACGTCGGAGACGATGACCAGCGGACACCGCGCCAGCGCTTCGCTTACCGCGTGGCTGTCCGGCAGCGACACCACCGGATTGGTGCCCATAATCCATACCGCTTTTACCTCGCCGCGGCCAATGGCGGCGAACAGCTCCACCGCCGTCAGCCCCGGCGTTTGCGCCAGACGTTCGCTGCCCCAGAATCGCGCCAGGCGCCGTAAATCGTCGGGGTCAAAGTTCATATGCGCCGCCAGCATGGTCGCCAGGCCGCCCACCTCGCGCCCGCCCATGGCGTTAGGTTGACCGGTCAGCGAAAACGGCCCGCAGCCCGGACGCCCGTATTTACCGCAGGCCAGGTGTACGTTGATGATAGCGTTGCATTTATCGCTGCCGCTGGCGGATTGGTTGATTCCCATGGTATAGAGCGTGATGGCGCGCGGGGCGGCGATAAATTCGCGGTAGAAATCGGCAATCTGCTGGCGCGGCAGGCCGCAGAACTGCGCCACTTTGTCGAGGTCCCAGTCCTGGGCGATGGTCAGCGCCCGCTGCGCATCGTTAAAATCGTCGCTGATGGCGCCGCTGGCGGCAATGGCGTTCAGCAGGCCGACAAACAGCCCGCCGTCGCTGCCGGGGGCCAGCGCCAGATGCCGGTCGGCGATATCGCAGGTGGCGGTCCGACGCGGATCAATGACCACTACCCGCATCTGCGGATTGTCGCGCTTCGCCTGCGCCAGCCGCTGATAAAGCACCGGATGCGCCCAGGCGGCGTTCGACCCGACCAGCACCACCAGATCGCTGTTTTCCACGTCCTCATAGCTGCACGGCACCACGTCCGCGCCCAGCGCCCGTTTGTAGCCGGTGACCGCTGAAGACATGCACAGCCGCGAATTGGTATCGATATTCGCCGCGCCGATAAACCCCTTCATCAGCTTATTCGCCGCATAATAGTCCTCGGTGAGCAGCTGGCCGGAGGCGTAAAACGCCACCGCCTGCGGCCCGTGCCGATCGATAATCTCCCGCAGGCGCGAACCTGCCAGCGCCAGCGCCTGCGGCCAGGTCGCGCGTTCGCCGTCGACTTCCGGGAATAACATTCGTCCCTCCAGGCCGACGGTTTCGCCCAGCGCCGCTCCTTTAACGCACAGGCGGCCAAAGTTTGCCGGGTGCTGCTCATCGCCGCGCACGCTCACCTGACCGTGAGGCGCCCTACTGGCGATAACCCCGCAGCCAACCCCGCAATAGGGGCACGTGGTTCTGGTTTCCGTCATCAGGAGGCCTCCGCGCGCGCCAGCAGCTGCTGGTTGCCAACCCACACCTTGCCGTTCTCCACTTTGACCGGCCAGGCGCGCACCGCCTGTTCGCCGCCGTCGCACTGGCGGCCATCGCGCAGGCGGATTCGCTGCTTATACAGAGGTGAAATCACGATCGGTTCGCCGCCCGCATCGCCAAGCAGACCGCGCGACAGAACGTTGGCCTCGCTGCCCGGTTCGAGGTTATCGAGGGCATACACCTGGTCGCCAAAGCGGAACAGTGCAATCTGCCGCTCGCCGAGCCGCGCGCCAATCCCCGCCTGCTGCGGAATGGCGTCGAGATCGCAAATGGCCTGCCACGGGCGCGACGGCAGCGCCGGTTCGCCCTGCGCCGCGAAGGGGGCCAGCTGCGGCTGGCCGCGCAGGGTTTGCCGCTGTACGGTTTCGTCCGGCTCATCGCTGTTCACGTAGGAGCGGAACAGCACCAGCCGCTGCGGATCGTTAAGGGTGGTTTGCCATTCGCACTGGTAGCTCTCGACCACCCGCGCCATCTCCTGCTCCAGCTCTTCGCCGATGCCGAGGCTGTCTTCGAGGATCACCTCGCGCAGATAGTCGACCCCGTCCTCAAGGTTATCCATCCAGGTACTGGTGCGCTGCAGGCGATCGGCGGTACGAATATAGAACATCAGCAGCCGGTCAATACTGCGGATAAGCGTGGCTTCATCAAGATCGCTGGCGAACAGGTCGGCATGGCGCGGCTTCATGCCGCCGTTGCCGCAAACGTACAGGTTCCACCCCTTCTCCGTGGCGATAACCCCAATATCTTTCCCCTGGGCTTCCGCGCATTCGCGGGTACAGCCGGAGACGGCCATTTTAATTTTGTGCGGCGCGCGCAGCCCCTTGTAGCGATGTTCGAGGGTGACCGCCAGGCCGGTGGAGTCCTGGACGCCGTAGCGGCACCAGGTCGAACCGACGCAGGATTTCACCGTCCGCAGGGATTTGCCGTAGGCGTGGCCGGTTTCGAATCCCGCCTCGGCCAGCTCGCGCCAGATTGCCGGGAGCTGTTCCAGGCGCGCGCCGAACAGGTCGATACGCTGGCCGCCGGTCACCTTACTGTACAGTTGATAGCGTTTGGCGATCTGGCCGATCGCAATCAGACCGTCCGGCGTCACCTCTCCCGCCGCCATGCGTGGCACCACCGAATAGGTGCCGTCTTTCTGAATATTGGCGAAGTAGCGATCGTTGGTGTCCTGAAGCGGCAGATGCGCCGGCTTCAGCAGATATTCATTCCAGCAGGAGGCCAGTACCGAGGCGACCAGAGGTTTACAGACCTCGCAGCCGTGGCCCTGTCCATAACGGGCAATCAGCTGTTCGAAGGTGCGGATATGGTTGACGCGAACCAGGTGATAGATCTCCTGGCGCGACCACGGAAAGTGCTCGCAGATATCCTTTTTAACTTCGACGCCCTGCTCGGCAAGCTGGTACTCCATCACCTGTTTCACCAGCGCGCTACAGCCGCCGCAGCCGGTCGCCGCTTTGGTGCGGCTTTTTATCGCCGCCATGTCGCCCGCGCCGGCGCTCACCGCCTGGCAGATATCGCCTTTGCTGACGTTGTGACAGGAGCAAATCTGCGCGCCGTCCGGCAGCGCCGCGACCCCGAGCGCCTTCGGCGCGCTGCCCTCCAGCGCCGGAAGGATCAGGCTTTCCGGGTGTTTGGGTAAAGCCATCCCGTTAAGCATCATCTGGAGCAGCGTAGCGTAGTCGCCGGCATCCCCGACCAGCACCCCGCCGAGCAGGTTTTTGCCATCCGCGCTGACCACGATTTTTTTGTAGACCTGCTGCGGCCCGTGCGTCCACTGATAGCTCTGACAGCCCGGGGTACGCCCCTGGGCGTCGCCGAACGAGGCGACATCAACGCCCAGCAGCTTCAGCTTAGTGCTCATATCCGCGCCGCTAAAGCTGCCCGCCTCGCCCGCCAGAGTGGCCGCCGCGGCGCGCGCCATCTGATAGCCTGGCGCCACCAGGCCATAAATTTTGTTCTCCCACAGGGCGCATTCGCCGATCGCCAGCACGTCCGGGTCGGAGGTACGGCACTGGTTGTCGATGCAGATCCCGCCGCGTTCACCTACGCTCAGTCCGCCGCTGCGCGCCAGCGCGTCCTGCGGGCGAATACCGGCGGAGAACACCAGCATATCCGTCGCCAGCGAGCTGCCGTCGGCGAAGTTCAGCTGCAGCCCCTGCTCATTGCGAACAATTTCCGTCGTCGCCTTGCTGGTGTGCACTCCGACGCCCAGCTCGCTGATTTTTTCCCGCAGCATCGCCGCGCCGCCGTTGTCCAGCTGCACCGCCATCAGGTTCGGCGCAAACTCGACAACGTGAGTTTCCAGCCCCAGTTGCTTCAACGCGTTGGCCGCTTCCAGCCCGAGCAGGCCGCCGCCGATCACCACGCCCCGTCGGGCGGTTGCGGCGCGGGCGGCAATCTGGTCGAGGTCGTCCAGCGTACGGTAAACAAAACAGCCCTCAAGATTATGGCCCGGCACCGGCGGAACAAACGGGTAAGAGCCCGTCGCCAGCACCAGCTTATCCCAGTGGGTTTCGTGACCGAAGGCATCGCGCACCACCCGCGCTTCGCGGTCGATGCTGGCGACCGATTCGCTCAGGCGCAGCTCAATACCGTGCTGAGTGAAAAAATCCCCTTCCACCAGCGACAGCGATTCCGCGCTGCGTCCGGCGAAATATTCCGTCAGATGCACCCGGTCATAGGCGGCATAGCGCTCCTCGCAGAACACCACAATCCGATACTGTTGATGAAGGTCACGGCTGACGCATTGCTCAAGAAAATGGTGGCCGACCATACCGTGTCCGACCAGCACTAATACAGGTTTTGTCATCGTAGTTTGTCCCACAGCGCGCGGCTGCATCGTTGAAGAGGGGTCGAAAAGCCACTCTGCCGGCGCGGGCGCTGACGCCCCCAGCAGAGCGGTGAGGGGCGCGGCGCTGCTGCAATCCCCGAGCAGCAGTACGCCGCGCAGCTTACCGTCGCGCAGCAGCAGGCGACGGTAGTGGCGGTCCAGCGGATCCCAACTGGTATAAACGTCATCCTGCTCATCGGCCCGCAGCTCGCCGGCGCTGAACAGTTCAATGTCGGTGACCTTCAGGCGGGTGCCGCTATCCTGCCAGCGGAAATCTTCGCCAGGGATAGCGCACAGGCGGTCCGCCAGCACCTCCGCCTGGCGCAGGCACGGCGCCACCAGCCCCCAGGTCTGACCGTCGATTTCACAGCATTCGCCGAGGGCGCTGACTCCCGGCTGCGCGGTTGCCAGCCGGCGGTCGACGAGAATTCCGCGACCGCACGCCAGCCCGCTGCGCTCGGCCAGCCGTTTGTTCGGCTGTACGCCGGTCGCCAGTACTACCCGCGAGGCGGCAAACGCGCGGCCGTCCTCCAGCAGCACCTGATGTTCATCAATGGCGGCGATACGGCTCTCCATCACGCAGCCGATCCCGCGCTCGGCGAGCAGCATTTGCAGCTGTTCGCCGACAAAGGCATCAGTCTGCTGCTCCATCAGCCAGCTTCCGCGGTGCAGTAAAGTGACACTGTCACCATGACGACGTAGCGCCGCGGCGGCCTCCACGCCGAGTACGCCGCCGCCGATGACCACCGCCGGGCCGTCGATGGCCAGAATGCCTTCGACGTCCGCCAGGGTGCGGAAAGCAAAAACGTGCGGCAGCGTGATGCCCGGCAGCGGCGGTAGAAACGGCAGCGACCCCGTGGCGAACACCAGTTCATCCCAGCCAAGTTCGCCTGCGGTGGTCTGCAGCGTACGGGCCGCCATATCCACCGCGGTAACCGTTTCACCGGCGCGTACCGTGACGTTATGTTGCGAATACCACTCTGCGGGCAGCAGTCGCGTCGCGCCTGCGGTTTTCTCCGCGCCAAGCACCGGCGAAAGCTGAATGCGGTTATAGGCCTGGCGCGGTTCATCGCCGATAATGGTGATGCTAAACCGCCGCGCATCCCGCTCCACCAGCGCCTGCGCCAGGCGCGTGGCCGCCATACCGTTGCCGATAATCACCAGTTGCCGCGTCATCGCCGCCCCCTATGCCGCTTTCGGCTGTTTTTCATAGAGGAAGTGCAGGATCTGCTGGCGCAGATGGTGATAGCGGCTGTCGTCCGCCAGCTGCACGCGATTGCGCGGTCGCGGCAGATTGACGTCGAGGATCTCCCCGACCGTCGCCGCCGGTCCGTTGGTCATCATCAGCACCCGGTCGGAAAGCAGCACCGCCTCATCCACATCATGGGTAATCATGACGATGGTGGTATTCAGCGACTGCTGGATCTGCATCACCGCGTCCTGTAAATGCGCCCGCGTCAGGGCATCAAGGGCGCCAAAGGGTTCATCCAGCAGCAGCACTTTCGGTTTCATCGCCAGCGCCCTGGCAATGCCAACGCGCTGCTTCATCCCACCGGAGATCTCCCCCGGACGCTTGTGCAGGGCGTGGCCCATCTGTACCCGCTCGAGGTTGTGCTCAATCCACTCTTTGCGCTCGCCTTTGCTCATGCTGCGACGAAAGACCTGGTCCACCGCCAGCGCCACGTTGTCAAAGCAGGTCAGCCACGGCAGCAGGGAGTGGTTCTGAAACACCACCGCGCGTTCCGGTCCCGGCCCGGCGATTTCGCGGTTGTCGCACAGCAGGCCGCCCTCCGTCGGCAGGGCTATCCCGGCTATCAGATTCAGCAGGGTTGATTTACCGCAGCCGGAGTGGCCGATCAGGCTGATGGTTTCCCCTTCGTAGATGTCGAAGGAGACGTTCTGCAATGCGAGGAATTCGCCGCTGGCGGTGTTAAAACGCTGGCTGACGCCCTGGACCTGAATTAATGGTTTCATCTGCGACTCCTTATTTTTCCTGCCAGCTAAAACGGCGGGCGAGCAGCATCAGCCCCTGTTCCAGCAGCAGACCGACCACGCCGATAATGACGATGGCGATGATGATGTTTTCGACGTTGAGGTTGTTCCACTCGTTCCAGATCCAGAAGCCGATCCCTAAGCCGCCGGTGAGCATTTCGGCGGCGACAATCACCAGCCAGGCGATACCGATGGAGAGACGAACCCCGGTCAGCACCGCCGGCAATACCGCCGGAAAGAGGATCTTGCGCATCACCGTCCATTCGGAAAGCTGCAGCACCCGGGCGACGTTGAGGTAATCCTCAGGAATGCGCCGCACGCCCTCGGCGGTGTTAATCACCATCGGCCAGATCGAGCAGATAAAAATGGTCCAGCTGGAGGCCGGTTCCGCTTTCTGGAACAGCAGCAGGCCAATAGGCAGCCAGGCCAGCGGGCTCACCGGGCGCAGCAGCGCAATCAGCGGGTTAAACATCCGCGCGAAAAACAGCGAGCGGCCAATCAGGAAGCCGAGCGGAATTCCCGCCAGCGCGGCGAGGCCAAACCCCACCGCCACCCGCTGCAATGACGCCAGCACGTTCCAGCCGATGCCCATGTCGTTCGGTCCGTCCTGATAAAACGGGTCGGCGAAAAGGGTCAGCGCCGAATCCAGCGTGGAGAGCGGCGTCGGGAAACCTTTGCTGTTCATCGCCGCCAGCTGCCAGCCCAGCAGCAGCAATCCCAGCCCGAGCAGCGGCGGCAGAAGACGTTGGGTAACATCGCGCAGCCAGCGGCTGAGCGGAGGCGTGGTTTTGCGCACCTGCAGCGGCGGCAGGGTAATAATTTCGCCGGGCGCTTTATCGGCGCTGGCCGGCGGTTGCGGTTTATATGCGTGTTTCATCTCATGCCCCCTTACGTTGAATCGCGAAACTGCGGGCGTAGCCTTCCGGATCGACCCCATTCCAGACCTTGCCATCGATCAGCGTACTGCTGCGCATCGCCTGCGTCGGCGCGCTGATGCCGCCGACCGCCTGGGCGGCCTCTTTCCAGACGTCAATCCGGTTAATGCGCTGGGCCACCGCCAGATAATCCGGCGCCGACTTCAGCAATCCCCAACGGCGGAACTGGGTCAAAAACCACATGCCGTCCGAGAGCCACGGAAAACTCACTTCCCCCTGTTCGTAGAAGCGCATCGGATGCGCGTCCTGCCAGCGGCGGCCGATACCGTTGTCGTATTCGCCGAGCATGCGCCCGGTGAGGTACTGCTCTTTGGTGTTCAGCCACGCGCGTCTGGCAAGGAGGCGCGCCGTTTCGCGGGTGTTGTCGGCGGAGGCTTCAATCCAGCGCTGGGCCTCCATCAGCGCCGCTACCAGCGCGCGCGCGGTGTTGGGATGACGCGTAACCCATTCGCTGCGGGTGCCGAGAATTTTTTCCGGGTGTTCCGGCCAGATATCCTGAGAAGTGGCGGCGGTGAAGCCGATACGATCGTTAATGGCGCGCGCGTTCCACGGCTCGCCGACGCAAAAGCCGCTCATGTTGCCGATGCGCATGTTCATCACCATCTGCGGCGGCGGCACGACGACGGTGCGAATATCGGCGAATGGGTTAATTCCGCCGCTCGCCAGCCAGTAGTAAAGCCACATCGCGTGGGTACCGGTGGGAAAGGTGTGGGCGAAGGTGTAGCTGCCCGGCGCGTGCTGGCCGATCCGTTTTTTCAGCCCGCTCAGGTCGGTGACGCCCTGTTCCTGCAGCTCGCTGGAGAGCGTAATCGCCTGGCCGTTGCGGTTAAGGGTCATCAGGTTGGCCATCGCCTGCGGTTTACTGGCGATCCCCAGCTCCAGGCCGTAGAGCATGCCGTACAAAATGTGCGCGGCGTCGAGCTCTCCGGCAACCAGCTTGTCGCGCACCGCGGCCCAGCTGGCCTCTTTGCTCGGCACGAGGGTGATACCGTACTTTTTATCGAACCCCTTCAGGGAGGCAATGGCTAAGGGAGCGCAGTCGGTTAGCGGAATAAACCCCACCCGCACGGTGGTCTGTTCCGGTTTATCCGACCCAGCCGCCCACGCCGCCTGCATTATGCCGGGGAGCAGCATCGCGCCGCCCAGCGCCGCCCCCGTCTGTAATAAACGTCGCCGTGAAATCGAAAACTTATCGCCCATAACCGCTCCAGAAACGCGCAAAAAAAAAGCGCCCGGCGGTGCTTACGCACCGCTGGACGCCTTTATCCCTGGACATACGCGCCGCCATTGGCGCGCTGCCCAAAACCTTTTATTCACTCATTTTATCTAATGCAAAGCTAATGCCAGTTTTTCCGAAGGCCATTTCACGCGCTTTGGCTCACTACCCGGGCGCGTTTAAAGCGAAAAATGCACCGTCGGCTGGCAATAAATGCCCGCTGATTGTGCATCTACTCCTTTGGGGTTACGCGCCATAGAGCCTTTACCGTCAGCAGCGCGCGGGCTATCTCAACCATGCGCTGATTCTTGTCCATCGCCATTTTACGCAGCGCCTGCCAGGCCTGCTCCTCCTGCATTCCCTGGTAGGTCATCAGCACGCTTTTGGCCTTTTCAATCAGCTTGCGCTCTTCAAGCGCATCTTTTAATGACGCAAGCTGGCCGGAGAGCTGCTGTAGCTCATGGGCCTGCTGGCGCACCAGCGGCAACAGCTGCTTATCCAGCCGCAGGGCTATACTGTCCTCCTGCCAGTCAGCGGGCGGTAGCTGAGCCTCCGGCTCTTCGCCCTCGAGCAGCGCGTCCGCAGCGTTAAGCAGATCAACGATCAGCAGTTCTTCCACGCCGCGCAGCTGCTCGAGGCGCTGAGTCTGAGCGCAAAACCAGCGCAGCGCCGTTTCTCCCTCGTCCGCCGGCGGCTGACGGGTGCAGGCAACCCGTCGTAGCTGTTCAATCTCCAGGCTGGCCTGGCACTGTTCAGCGAACAGGGCGGTTTGCGGCGGTTGGGCCAAGGCCTGAAAACTGTCGAAACAGGGCTGCTGGCCGTCAATGCGGTCCACCAGCTGCTGACGCAGCTCATCGCTGAACTGCCCGCGGGCAAAGCCCAGCGCGCCCAGCGCGCGCTCCTGTCCGGCCAGCTCTTTTCCCTGCATAAAGCTGTAAAGCGCAACCATGCGGCCGGCGATTTGCGGATCGTCGATGCTGTCGTTGAGCTGCGGTACGATATTCAACAAGTGGCGGATAATGCGGCTAAACTGCCCGGTGGCCTCTTCGGCGGCAATCTCCCGGTCGCGCACGCGTTTACGCAGCGCCGCAAGCTGGGGCAGATACCACACCGCGCAGGCAATGCGCCAGCATAGCGCGCTACTGGCGGCGTCGCGCGCGGGCTCCAGCGCCGCATAAAACCGCGTGAGCTGCTCATCGACCAGCGCCGCGCCCGCCCGGCACTCCGCCGCATACAGTCTGCCGCCCGAGCACAGCCAGATATTTGACGCGCCACGCTCGCACTGCAGCATATGTACCAACGCGCTTATCTGGCCTGCCAGCGTCCCCTGCTGCGCCAGTTGGTGCAGCTGCTGCTTCTGTAAGCGACGCGCGCGCGCAAACCAGTCGACCACCTCAGGCGTATTGCCCGCCATATTATTCATACCCCTCTCCCGGCTTAACGCTTTATACTTCAGCCAAGCAATAACCGTGCCTTATAGAAGGAGTCCTTATGCAACGTATTGTGATTATCGCGAACGGTGCCGCCTACGGCAGCGAATCCCTGTTTAATAGCCTGCGTCTGGCGATCGCCCTGCGCGAGCAGCAGTCGGACCTCGAACTGAAGCTGTTTTTAATGTCCGATGCGGTGACCGCCGGCCTGCGCGGCCAGAAGCCTGCGGAAGGCTACAACATTCAGCAGATGCTGGAGATCCTCACCGCGCAAAACGTGCCGGTGAAGCTGTGTAAAACCTGCGCCGATGGCCGGGGGATCGGCGCGCTGCCGCTGATTGACGGCGTGGAGATTGGTACCCTCGTCGAGCTGGCGCAGTGGACGCTGGCGGCGGATAAAGTTCTGACCTTCTAAATATCTCCCGTTCAACGGGATTAAATATCAAGCTGGCGGCGTTTGGTGACCGAAAACAATGCCAGCTGAAAGCTTTCAGGAACAACGTCATTTTTGTTTAATCTTTATTCTTTTTTTTGATCAAAATCAGCATCTGCCTCCCTCCCCTTTGGTGTTATGCACAGAGCAAAGTGTGAACAATATCACGCGGGTTAATGGGCTGGCAGGATGCTGTAGACAGAAACGGGGTTAAGATTAAATGGCAATGGTAAAAGCAAGTTTAACGTTGTTTGGCGGTGATACGTTGGTGGTGCGTTGTTCCGAACGCTGCCACATTCACCTGATGAGCGCCAAAGTGCCTGGCGATAGTCATGCGGATATTCTGAGCGTACAGGACAGAGATAGCGCGTATCTGACCGTGCCTTACAGCGGCACCTGGAACGTTCTTATCGACAGCCATAGCCAGTCGCTGGAGCATTCAATAAGCTACGTTCCCGCCTGATAGCAAACGCCCGGGGAAACCCGGGCGATGTACTCTTAAGCCAGCCCGGGCTGGCTACTTTCCCCCATCAGATGACGCACCTTGCCGACTAAATCGTCGAGGCAGGCATCGTGCATACCGAGCTTCCGCAGCTCCTGATCGAGCGAGAACAGATACTGAGCGTTGGTGCCAAGCGGCCCGCTGGCGCGCGCTATCAGCGGCGCAATGACCTGCGCGCTGGTGTCCGCCTCGAACAGCGGATGACGCGGATCCATAATAAAAACTAATGCGTTGACGGTGCGGCCATCGTCCAGATCCAGCTTGCACCAGGTCGGCAGGTAGCAGCCGGTGATCATCTCCCGCTTCCACAGCAGGGTCAGCTCTTCTTCCAGGGTTTCATCAGGCAGACGATAGGCGACGCCGGTGGTACGCCCGCCCTCTTTTAACGCCAGCATACGGCCAGGCTGAGTTGCGCTACCTCGCCCGGCGGTGAGCCGCAGGCAAAACGCGCGGTGCCAGCCCGGTAGGGTACCGGTACAGGATTCACGATACTCCAGCGCCGGGTTCCACATCAGCGAACCGTAGCCAAAGATCCACACCGAGCCATCGTCCGGACGACAGGCCAGGGTCGCCGCTAAAGAGGCTGCCCGCTGCTCTGCCGACCAAAGAAGCGATTCCTCAATAGCGCCAAACGCTGTTTTACAATCCGCATTCAGTAAGAAATCACGCGTTAACACTTTCTACTACCTCCGCCACTGCCCGCTTCCCGGCGATGATCTGGTGCCATCCGTGAAGTATTGCCGAATTATTATCCAGCTTTATTTGACAATAAGCAATGAACGAGCCGCGGGCAAGGGCTCAGGCAGCACATGTCGTAGCAAAAGCGATTACTTCTTCTTATGCCACTTATCATCATCGCCTTTTTGGTACTCATTTTTCACCGCCGCCCAGGCGACTTTGTGCGCGGTCTCTTCACGGCTGGCGTCGTCGCGTCGGTCTTCTTTATGCTTATACTGTTCCCAGGCGCTATTAAAGGCTTCTTTGTAAATCTCCTGAGCATGCGCGGGCAGAACGTGCTGAACGCTGTCGGGCAATTCACTTTTGTTGCTATAGGGCATGGCAACCTCCGGTTTAAGGGTGAATAGTGAGTCTGGTAGAGGATCAGCCGGCTGGCAAGGCGAGAGATAAATGAGAAAGATGTTTTAGTAATTATCTGAATAATAAATACAAAAAAATAGTAACCGCAGTTTATGCCAATCTACCACTTTTACAGAGTCAGAGTGGTAAATTTAAGTAAAAAAACAAAATAGTCCCCGCAATGTCTGTTATTTTATTAACTTACAATATCTATAATTATAACACCTGCATACCTGGAGATAATTCATGACCGATGCACATGAGGCGGTGAAGACCCGCCACAAGGAGACCTCCCTCGCCTTTCCGGTTCTGGCGCTGGCGGTGCTGTTTTTCTGGGGAAGCAGCCAGTCACTGCCAGTGGTCGTTGCCATTAATATCCTGGCGCTGGTCGGGATTCTGAGCAGCGCGTTCAGCGTTGTTCGCCACGCCGACGTTCTGGCGCACCGCCTTGGCGAACCCTATGGTTCATTAATTTTAAGCCTTTCAGTGGTTATTCTCGAAGTCAGCCTGATTTCCGCATTAATGGCCACCGGCGATGCCGCGCCGACCCTAATGCGCGATACGCTTTATTCAATCATCATGATTGTCACCGGCGGGCTGGTGGGTTTTTCTTTACTGCTGGGCGGGCGCAAATTCGCCACCCAGTATATGAATCTGTTCGGCCTTAAACAGTACCTGATCGCCCTTTTTCCGCTGGCGATTATCGTCCTGGTCTTCCCGATGGCGCTGCCCGGGGCTAACTTCACCACCGGCCAGGCGCTGCTGGTTGCGCTGATTTCCGCCGCCATGTACGGCGTATTCCTGCTGATTCAAACGAAAACGCACCAGAGCCTGTTTGTTTACGAGCATGAAGATGATGGCGACGACGATGACCCGCACCACGGCAAACCGTCGGCGCATAGCAGCAAGTGGCACACCGCCTGGCTGCTGGTACACCTGGTTGCGGTGATCGCCGTAACCAAAATGAACGCCAATCCGCTTGAGACGTTGCTGACCAGCATGAACGCCCCCGTGGCCTTTACCGGCTTCCTGGTCGCGCTGCTGATCCTCTCTCCGGAAGGCCTTGGCGCGCTGAAAGCGGTGCTGAACAATCAGGTCCAGCGGGCGATGAACCTGTTCTTCGGCTCCGTGCTGGCCACCATTTCTCTGACGGTGCCGGTGGTAACGCTTATCGCCTTCCTCACCGGTAACGAACTACGCTTTGGCCTTGGGGCACCGGAAATGGTGGTGATGGTTGCCTCCCTGCTGCTGTGCCAGATTTCGTTCTCTACCGGACGCACCAACGTGCTGAACGGCGCGGCGCACCTGGCGCTGTTCGCCGCCTACCTGATGACCATTTTTGCCTGAGCCTCCCCCGGCGGCCTCTACCTCTGCCGGGGAGATAAAAAAAGCCTGCCGGTTTTGCAACGGGCAGGCTTTTGTCATTTCAGGCGCGATTACTTGCTGGTATCCAGCTCATCGAAGCCTTTAACCAGATCGTCGATGGCTTTCATCTGCTTGAGGAACGGCTCCAGTTTATCCAGCGGCAGCGCGGATGGACCGTCGCATTTCGCATGTTCCGGATCCGGGTGCGCTTCAATAAACAGGCCCGCGATGCCTACCGCCATCCCGGCGCGCGCCAGTTCGGCAACCTGCGCGCGGCGTCCGCCGGACGCGGCGCCAAACGGGTCGCGGCACTGCAGAGCGTGGGTAACGTCGAAGATAACCGGTGAGTTATTGGAGGCTTTTTTCATCACCCCGAAGCCCAGCATGTCGACCACCAGGTTGTCGTAGCCGAAGTTCGCGCCGCGATCGCAAAGAATGACTTTGTCATTGCCGCCTTCGATGAACTTATCGACGATATTGCCCATCTGGCCCGGGCTCACAAACTGCGGTTTTTTCACGTTGATCACCGCGCCGGTTTTCGCCATCGCTTCAACCAGGTCGGTCTGGCGGGCGAGGAACGCTGGCAGTTGAATAACGTCAACCACATCAGCCACCGGCTGAGCCTGGCTGGCTTCGTGAACGTCGGTGATGATTTTCACGCCGAACGTCTGCTTCAGCTCCTGGAAAATCTTCATCCCTTCTTCCAGCCCCGGCCCGCGATAGGAGTGGATGGAAGAACGGTTAGCTTTATCAAAAGAGGCTTTAAACACATAAGGAATGCCCAGCTTCTGCGTGACGGTCACGTAGTGTTCGCATATACGCATCGCCAGATCGCGGGATTCCAGCACGTTCATGCCACCAAACAGCACGAATGGCAGGTCGTTTGCTACGTTGATATCACCAATGCTAACCACTTTTTGTTTCATAAGTTCGCCTTATCAGGGTGTAACCGGAATGGTTTCAGACTAATGCAATGTAATTTGTTTATGCGAAATGGTGTTGATCTGCGCGCGGATCATCTCGCTGATGGGATCCTCCGGGCACTGTTCAACGAAGTAACTGAGGTCCTGCAGCGCCACGTGATCGCAATCGAGCTGGGCGTATATCAGCCCGCGATCGCGAATTTCGTACGGATCTTCCGGGTTGAACTGCAGCAGCGCCTCGCTGGTGCGTAACGCCAGCTCCATCTGCCGCTCTTCCATCAGCGCCGATTTGAGCGTGTCGAGCAGCTTGCGGATCACTTCCGCGTTGTCGGCTTCGTCGAGATCTTCGTTAAACAGCTCGGCGACCGGGCTAATATTGCCCTTCAGCCACACTTCCAGCGTATGCTCGTTCAGCGTTTCGCCGTTAAACGGATTAATGAGCCACATCTCTTCGCTCTCTTGCGGATCGGCGCGCAGCAGCATCTGGGTCGGGAAAATAACCGGTACCACCGGCAGCGCCAGACGCTGTGCGATCCACAGCAGGATTGCGCCTAACGACACCGCGCTGCCCTGGCGGTTGTTGAGAACCTTATCAAGCCAGAGCACATCGGACAGACGGTAAACGCCGCGCGAATCGCTGAAGCCCCAGTCGTGATAGAACAGCTCCAGCAGACGCTCTATCTGGCGCTCCTGGTCCCAGGAAGAGGCAATCTCCTCCTGCGCCAGGGCCAGCAGCCGCTCCAGCTCATCCTGCACATAGTGCGTCGGAAAATCGTCGCGGATTAATTCAGAAATGAGGACCATGCCGTCACATAACGGCGCTTTATTAAATTCGAAATCAGCTAACGACCTCATGCCTTACCCCAATAACGGTATTCTTGTGATGGCGAGTTGAATAATGATAAACAACACCACCAGGGCCAGCAGAAAGGCGACAAACCGGCTCTGCTGACTGCGCGAGCGACGACGGCCCAGCGCGATAAATCCCAATACGATATAAATGATAACGCCAAACAGCTTCTCAGTCAGCCATGTACCCTCTTCGGTAAACGGCAGATAGTGCGTTATTGCCATTAATCCAGCGCCGCTGAGAAACAGCAGCGTATCGCTACAGTGCGGCGCAATGCGGACCCAGCGCTGGTCGAGCAGGCGGTTCCCGCTCCAGCTCCACCAGTAGCGCAGCACGAACAGGCTGACCGAGACCACCACGCAGGCGATATGCAAATACAGTACCGCGTTAAACAGATTCATACCTCTCCCTGATAATGCCCGAGCGTCAGGCGCTCGTTGTCTCCATAATCGCGGCAGGTGGCAATATTGCCATAACCCGCCTCGCGAAAGAGTTCCCGCACCGCCTGGCCCTGCGTCCAGCCGTGTTCCAGCAACATCACGCCGCCGGCAGCCAGATAGCGGCGGCCTTCGCGGATGATATGCGCCAGATCGGCCAGACCGCCATCGGCGGCGACCAGCGCAGTTTTCGGCTCAAAGCGGACATCGCCCTGCGCCAGATGCGGGTCGGTTTCGTCGATATAGGGCGGATTGCTGACGATGATGTCGAACTGCTGTCCGGCGAGCGCGCTAAACCAGTCGCTTTGCAGTACGCTGACGTTAGGGATCGCGAGATGCTCAACGTTACGCGCGGCCAGCGCGACCGCATCGGGCATCACATCGACGGCGGTGACGCGGCAGTCCGGGCGTTCGCTGGCCAGCGCCAGGGCGATCGCGCCGGTGCCGGTGCCGAGATCGAGAATGCGACACGGCTCATCGGATAAGCGCGCCAGCGCCTGTTCAACCAGGCACTCGGTATCCGGACGCGGGATCAGCGTCGCGGGAGAGACGAACAGCGGCAGCGACCAGAATTCGCGCTGGCCCACCAGGTGAGCCACCGGTTCGCCCCGGGCGCGACGGCTCAGCAGCGTTTCCAGCTCGGCGGCCTGCGCCGCGGTCAGCGCCGTTTCGCCAAAGGCGAGGATATAGGTCCGCGCCCTGCCGGTCACGTGGCCCAGCAGGATTTCGGCATCCCGGCGCGGGCTTTCACTTTGGCTCAGGCGGGCGATGGCCTGGGTCAGCCACTGCTGAAAAGTCATCATTCCTGCTCGGAAAGGGCGGCCAGCTGATCGGCCTGATATTCCTGAACGATCGGCTCAATCAGCATATCCAGTTTGCCTTCCATCGCTTCGTCCAGACGATAAAGCGTCAGGTTGATGCGATGATCGGTCACGCGGCCCTGCGGATAGTTATAGGTGCGGTTGCGATCGCTGCGATCGCCGCTACCCAGCAGATTACGGCGCTCGGAGGCTTCCGCCTGCTGGCGCCGGGACACTTCCGCGGCGCGGATGCGCGCGCCAAGCACCGACAACGCTTTCGCTTTGTTTTTGTGCTGGGAGCGTTCGTCCTGACACTCGACGACGATACCGGTCGGCAAGTGGGTAATACGGATCGCCGAATCGGTGGTGTTGACGTGCTGACCGCCCGCGCCGGAGGAGCGGAAGGTATCGATGCGCAGATCGCTCGGGCTGATATCCGGCATTTCGGCTTCCGGCAGCTCCGGCATCACCGCCACGGTGCAGGCGGAGGTATGGATACGCCCCTGGGATTCGGTGGCCGGTACGCGCTGCACGCGATGGCCGCCGGATTCGAACTTCAGTCGCCCATAGACGCCGTCGCCGCTGATTTTGGCGATCACTTCTTTAAAGCCGCCGTGTTCGCCTTCGTTGGCGCTCATGATTTCCACGCGCCAGCGGCGTGATTCCGCGTAACGGCTGTACATACGGAACAGATCGCCCGCGAACAGCGCCGCTTCATCGCCGCCGGTGCCGGCGCGAACTTCAACAAACGCGTTACGCTCGTCGTCCGGGTCTTTGGGCAACAGCAGAACCTGCAGCTGCTGCTCCATCTGTTCGCCCTTCTCTTTCGCTTCGCGCAGCTCTTCCTGCGCCATTTCGCGCATTTCCGGGTCATCGAGCATCATCTGCGCGGCTTCGATATCATCCTGCAGCTGGCGCCAGTCGGTGTAGCAGCGGGCGACGTCGCTCAGCTGCGCGTATTCGCGGGATAACGCGCGAAACTTATCCTGATCGGCGATGGTCGCGGCATCGCCGAGTAGCGCCTGAACTTCCTCATGGCGTTCGTAAAGGGCTTCCAGTTTGGCAACAATAGAAGGCTTCATAGGCGTGAATTCACCCTGTCCTAAAAAAAGAGAGAAAGGTGCGCTATTCCAGCCCGAGGCTGTTGCGCAGAATATGCAGGCGTTCATCATCCCCGTCACGGGCGGCCTGCTGAAGAGATTTGGTTGGCGAGTGGATCAGGCGGTTAGTCAGCTTGCGTGCCAGATCCTGCATGATTTCCTGCGCATCGCCGCCCTGATTGAGCGCCGCCAGCGCTTTAGCCGTCAGCTCCTCGCGGACCTGATCGGCCTGGGAGCGATATTCGCGGATAGTCTCGCTGGCGCTCTGGGCGCGCAGCCAGGCCATAAATTCGCTGGCTTCCTGCTCAACAATGGTTTCCGCCTGCACCGCCGCGGCTTTACGCTGCGCCAGGTTGTGCTGAATGATGTTTTGCAGATCGTCCACGCTGTAGAGATAGGCGTTCGCCAGTTTGCCAACCTCCGGTTCGACATCGCGCGGAACGGCGATATCGACCAGCAGCATCGGCTGGTTGCGGCGCGCCTTCAGCGCGCGCTCCACCATCCCTTTACCAATAATCGGCAGCGGGCTGGCGGTAGAACTAATAATGATATCCGCTTCTTTAAGCCGCTCATCGATGTCGCTCAGGGCGATCACCTCCGCGCCGACTTCATCGGCCAACGCCTGAGCGCGCTCGCGGGTGCGGTTGGCAATCACCATTTTGCGCACCTTATGCTCGCGCAGATGGCGGGCCACCAGCTCAATGGTTTCACCGGCGCCGACCAGCAGCACGGTAACGCTGGAGAGCGATTCAAAGATTTGTCGCGCCAGAGTACAGGCGGCAAACGCCACGGAGACCGCGCTGGCGCCGATATCGGTTTCGGTACGCACGCGTTTGGCCACCGAGAACGACTTCTGGAACATGCGCTCCAGCTCGCTGACGTTCAGATGTCCGCGACTGGAATCAGCAAAGGCTTTTTTCACCTGCCCGAGGATCTGCGGCTCGCCCAGCACCAGCGAATCAAGACCGCTGGCGACGCGCATCAGATGGCTGACCGCATCGTTGTCCTGATGCCAGTAGAGGCTTTTGCGCAGGTCGTCTTCATTTAAGCCGTGGTAATCGCACAGCCAGCGGATAAGAACTTCCTGAAGGTTATCCTGCTCTTCGACGCTGAGGTAGAGTTCCGTGCGGTTACAGGTCGACAGCACCACCCCGCCCTGCACCATTGGCTGGGCCAGCAAGCTCTCCAGCACCTGGTCGAGCGTATCCGGCGAAAACGTTACGCGTTCTCGCAGCGCTACAGGAGCTGTTTTGTGGTTAATGCCAAGAGCTAAAAGCGTCATTGTGAGGGAGTAGTACCAGCGTTGCTAAGGTTAGTCTGCAGGCATCATACAGGATGCGCGTAATCAATAAAAGAGAGGCTCCCCTTTTGGAGTAATAGCTAATCTGTAATAGCCATTAACGGTAATTTTTTGATTTCAGACAACTTGAACGTAGACGCTACCGCCCGGCAACGCTAGCATTAATGGTTATTATTGTAACCCGCTACACAAATCGGCCAGCTGTTACTCTCATTTGCCGCATTTCACTGTAGACATCAAGGATTTGTCATCATTATGAATCGACTGTTCCGCCTGTTGCCGCTGGCAAGCCTCGTTCTGACCGCCTGTGCGATTAATGCTCCGAAAGGGCCGGGTAAAAGCCCGGATTCACCGCAGTGGCGTCAGCACCAGCAAGATGTCCGCAATCTTAATCAGTTCCAGACGCGCGGCGCTTTCGCTTATCTCTCGGATGAGCAAAAGGTGTATGCCCGCTTCTTCTGGCAGCAAACCGGCCAGGACCGCTATCGCCTGCTGCTGACTAACCCGCTCGGCAGCACCGAGCTGTCGTTAACCGCCCAGCCGGGCAACGTGCAGCTGATTGACAATAAAGGACAGACCTACACGGCGACCGATGCCGAAGAGATGATTGGCCGTCTGACCGGTATGCCGATTCCGCTCAATAGCCTGCGCCAGTGGATTATTGGCCTGCCTGGCGACGCCACCGACTACTCGCTTGATGACCAGTACCGCCTGCGCGAACTGAACTACACGCAAAACGGCAAGACCTGGCATGTCACCTGGGGCGGCTACACCTCCGACACCAAACCGTCGCTGCCGGCCAATATGGAGCTTAACGACGGAAGCCAGCGCATCAAGCTGAAAATGGATAACTGGATTGTGAAATGATGACCCGCTGGCCCTCTCCCGCAAAGCTGAACCTGTTTTTGTACATTACCGGGCGGCGCGCCGACGGTTACCACACGCTGCAAACGCTGTTTCAGTTTCTGGATTATGGCGACACGCTGACGATTGAGCCGCGCGACGACGGCCAGCTGCGTCTGCTGACGCCGGTTGACGGCGTGCCGGATGAAGAGAACCTGATCATCCGCGCGGCCAGGCTATTAATGCAGGCCGCAGCGCAGGCCGGGACGCTTCCTGCGGGCAGCGGCGCCGATATCAGCATCAACAAAGTGCTGCCGATGGGCGGCGGCCTCGGCGGCGGCTCGTCCAACGCCGCGACCGTTCTGGTGGCGCTGAACCATTTATGGGGCTGTAATCTCTCGGAAGATGAGCTGGCGGCTTTGGGTCTGCAGCTGGGCGCCGACGTGCCGGTGTTCGTTCGCGGCCATGCGGCCTTTGCCGAAGGCATCGGGGAAATTCTGACCCCGGTCGAACCGGAGGAAAAATGGTATCTGGTGGCGCATCCGGGGGTCAGCATTCCAACGCCGATCATTTTTCGCGATCCGCAACTGCCGCGCGATACCCCGGCCAGGTCAATTAATACGTTATTAAAATGTAAATTCGGCAATGATTGCGAGGTTATCGCAAGAAAACGTTTTCGTGAGGTTGATGCGGCGCTTTCCTGGCTGTTAGAATATGCGCCGTCGCGCCTGACTGGCACCGGTGCATGTGTATTTGCTGAATTTGACACTGAATCCGCCGCTCGTCAGGTGCTTGAAAAAGCCCCGGCATGGCTGCATGGCTTCGTGGCGCGAGGTGTTAACATCTCTCCGCTCAAGCAGGCGCTGCGCTAAGTTCTGCTAAATTATTGCAAATTTGGCGAAAACGCCGGGGAAACTGAGTTACGGTGACAACGTCACCCTGTTCCAGACGTTGCATCGGGCTCTTTAATACACCGCCTGGATGAAATCGTGCCCACCCGCACAGTTTTTTGGCCCATTTCATCCACCACTGGACGCATGCCTGAGGTTCTTCTCGTGCCTGATATGAAGCTTTTTGCTGGTAACGCCACCCCGGAACTAGCACAACGTATTGCCAACCGCCTGTACACTTCTCTTGGCGACGCCGCCGTAGGTCGTTTTAGCGACGGTGAAGTCAGCGTACAAATCAATGAAAACGTACGCGGTGGTGATATTTTCATCATCCAGTCCACTTGTGCTCCCACCAACGACAACCTGATGGAACTGGTTGTTATGGTTGATGCTCTGCGTCGTGCTTCGGCAGGTCGTATCACCGCTGTTATCCCTTACTTCGGTTATGCTCGCCAGGACCGTCGTGTTCGTTCTGCTCGTGTGCCTATCACCGCGAAAGTGGTTGCTGACTTCCTGTCCAGCGTCGGCGTCGACCGCGTTCTGACCGTTGACCTGCACGCAGAACAAATTCAGGGCTTCTTTGACGTTCCGGTTGATAACGTATTCGGCAGCCCGATCCTGCTGGAAGACATGCTGCAGCTGAACCTGGACAACCCTATCGTGGTTTCTCCGGACATCGGCGGCGTGGTTCGCGCTCGCGCTATCGCCAAGCTGCTGAACGATACCGATATGGCTATCATCGACAAACGCCGTCCGCGCGCTAACGTTTCTCAGGTGATGCACATCATCGGCGACGTCGCCGGCCGCGACTGCGTGATGGTTGACGATATGATCGATACCGGCGGCACCCTGTGTAAAGCGGCTGAAGCGCTGAAAGAGCGCGGCGCTAAACGCGTCTTCGCTTACGCAACGCACCCGATCTTCTCCGGCAATGCTATCCAGAACATCAAAAACTCAGTGATTGACGAATTCGTCGTCTGCGATACCATTCCGCTGACGCCGGAAATCAAAGCGCTGGAAAAAGTCCGTACCCTGACGCTGTCTGGTATGCTGGCCGAAGCGATTCGTCGTATCAGCAACGAAGAATCTATCTCTGCTATGTTCGAACATTAATCGAGCCCGGCACAAAAACCCGCTGCGGCGGGTTTTTTTGTCTCTGAACCTTTTATTCTTCCACAAAATCATTCGGCATGCGTCAAGGCGGCAAGTGAATGAATCTCCGGCAGCGTACAGGCAGTACGGGATCGGGGTAAATGAACGCAGCCAACACAGAGGCATCCCGAAGGATGACGTGGAAATGACCGATGCCTCCTTCACCTGCCATTTAGTTGACAGATGATGCGCTCATGGATGAAACATTATTGTGAATAGATTATTTTCCTCACATGTGATGCCTTTCCGCGCCCTCATCGACGCTTGTTGGAAAGAAAAATATACCGCTTCGCGGTTTACTCGTGATGTGATTGCCGGGATTACCGTCGGGATTATCGCTATCCCGCTGGCGATGGCGCTGGCTATTGGCAGCGGGGTGGCGCCGCAGTACGGTCTCTATACCTCCGCGGTGGCGGGGATCGTCATTGCGTTAGCCGGCGGCTCGCGCTTTAGCGTTTCCGGGCCTACCGCCGCTTTCGTGGTGATCCTCTACCCGGTCTCGCAGCAGTTCGGGCTTGCCGGACTGCTGGTCGCAACCTTGATGTCGGGGATCTTCCTGATTCTTTTCGGCCTGGCGCGCTTTGGCCGCCTGATTGAGTATATTCCGCTATCGGTCACCCTCGGCTTCACCTCCGGGATCGGTATCACCATCGGTACCATGCAAATTAAAGATTTTCTCGGTCTGCAGATGGCGCACGTGCCTGAACATTATCTACAGAAAGTCGGCGCGCTGGCGATGGCGCTGCCGACCATTAATCCCGGCGATGCCGCCATCGGCGTTGTCACGCTGGGCACGCTGATTATCTGGCCGCGTCTGGGGATTCGTCTGCCGGGCCACCTGCCGGCCCTGCTGGCGGGCTGCGCGGTGATGGGCGTGGTCAACCTGCTTGGCGGGCACGTCGCCACCATTGGCTCTCAGTTCCACTATATTCTCGCCGACGGCAGCCAGGGCAACGGTATTCCGCAGCTGCTGCCGCAGCTGGTGCTGCCGTGGGATATGCCGGGTTCAGACTTCACCCTCAGCTGGTCCTCGCTGCAGGCGCTGCTGCCGGCGGCGTTTTCCATGGCCATGCTCGGGGCGATTGAGTCCCTGCTGTGCGCCGTGGTGCTGGACGGCATGACCGGCACCAAACACAAGGCCAACAGCGAGTTGATTGGCCAGGGGCTCGGCAATATCGTGGCGCCGTTCTTCGGCGGCATTACCGCCACCGCCGCCATCGCCCGCTCGGCGGCCAACGTCCGCGCCGGGGCGACCTCGCCGGTTTCCGCCGTGATCCACGCGCTGCTGGTGATCATGGCGCTGCTGGTGCTTGCCCCTCTGCTCTCCTGGTTGCCGCTTTCCGCGATGGCGGCGCTGCTGCTGATGGTGGCATGGAATATGAGCGAAGCGCACAAGGTCGTTAACCTGCTGCGCTATGCGCCAAAAGACGACATTATCGTTATGCTGATGTGCATGTCGCTGACCGTACTGTTTGATATGGTCATCGCGATTAGCGTCGGCATCGTGCTGGCTTCCCTGTTGTTTATGCGCCGGATCGCGCGGATGACCCGCCTGGCGCCGGTCAACGTTGAGGTTCCGGATGATGTGCTGGTGCTGCGCGTCATAGGTCCGCTGTTTTTCGCCGCCGCGGAAGGATTATTTACCGATCTGGAAACGCGGGTCGCAGGCAAGCGTATCGTGGTACTGAAATGGGATGCGGTGCCGGTGCTGGACGCCGGCGGACTGGATGCCTTCCAGCGTTTCGTGAAGAAGCTGCCGGAAGGCTGTGAGCTGCGCGTGTCGAACCTGGAATTTCAGCCGCTGCGCACCCTGGCGCGGGCAGGCGTTAAACCGATTCCGGGCCGCCTGAGCTTCTACCCGGACCGCAACGCCGCGCTGGCGGATATTTAATTACCCGGCGGCAGGCCCTGACGCCTGCCGCATCATCACGCCAATCGCCTGCTGAAGCCAGCCAAGCACCTCCGCCGTCATCCAGGTTCCCTTCATCAAATGCGGCTCCCGCGCCATGGCATAACGAAACTTCTGCTGCGTGTGGGGATCCGTTCCCGCATAAGACTGGAACAGCGCCAGCCAGCGCTGCGCCAGCTGCTGCCCCTCCGCCGATGCCGGGTCCCGCTTTTCACGACAGGCCCGATGCAGGTCGGCCACCAGCGCCGGCCACTCCATCAGGCGATCGAAATAGTGCTGCCGCGTAAACGCCAGCTCTTCGGCATTCAGATAGCGCGCCCAGATGGCCAGCTTGCTTTCCGCAAAGGCGCGGGTAATAAAATCAATCGTCTCCGGGGTCACCCCGGTTTGCTCGCGCATCTGCGGCTCGGCGGCGTGCATGTCATTCAGCCGGGTCAGAAACTCAGGCCTTCCGGCGGTATCCTGCTCCAGCTGCTCCATCCAGCGGGTTGCCAGCGCCATTGACTGCGGCGCGTCTGCCGGACAGCATTGGCGCATGAGCTGCTGCGCTTTGTTAACCAGCTCCAGCCAGATCTGATTGCGCTGCTCATCCTGCTCCGCGAACGGCAGCACCTGTAACTCCTGTTGACTAAACCAGCGATCGTACATTTTCATTAACTCCAGCGTTTGTAGCCAGGACTCCAGGTCGGGTTCGCCTCCGCTGTCCAGCTCTTCGCGCAGCAGCGCCAGGCGCTGGCGCAGCGTTGAGAGGGTTTGTAGCTGCCGGTCGAGGGTGGTTATCTGCTTAACCAGCAGATCGGACAGCGAGAAAGTGTCCCGGTCGAGATAGTCCTTGATAGTGGCGAGTTCCAGCCCGGCCTGCGCCAGCGCTTTGATCATATGCAGCCGCTTAACGGCCGCCAGATTATATAACCGGTAACCCGCCGCGCTTCTGGCCGAAGGCGTTAGCAATCCCGTTTGTTCATAGTGATGTAGCGTACGGACGGTTATTCCGGCGCGTTTCGCCAGTTCTCCCACCTGAATTAACATGATTGCTCCTTTCATCGGCCAGTGGCGCCACTCTGCAGCCTGACGTTACGTCAGGGTCAAGCGCTCAGTACCGGAATTGTATTAGGCAGACTGTGCCGATGAAAGATGAAGAGAGATAAGGAGGATTTGAGACAACAACAAGCGGGCAGCCTGAACGGACGGCGTTAAAACGCACCAGCCGTTCACAACGGCTGGTGGTATGGAATTCACTCAACTGTGGCGATGCTGATCGCGGCGGCAGCGTTTGTCGTAGTGGCGAACCCACCAGTATCTGTCGCTAACCTGTTCATGACCGCCGACGCGAGCGCCAGCCAGCCACAGTACCGCGCCGACAAAGATACTCAGGATCGCGCCGTGTGCGAAAAACTGCGGCAGGTCAAGCTGCGGAAGCTGGTTTAAAATAGAGTAACCAACGCCGACAACCATGACGACCAACCCCAACCCCATCAGCACATTACCGAGTAACGAAGCGTTTCTGCGTTTCATATGTCACCTCCGGAACCTTGGGTTGCATGGGAATATCCCCAAATCTTATAGGTGTAGTATAGACAATGAGCAATATACCGATTGCGTGAAGGATCACAGAAGCGAACATCTTGCCCACAAAAGTTTACAAATAACCCACTGAACAACATCAAATTCTAATTATTCAAACCCGTTATTACCTCTGTCAGCCGCGCTTCGCTGGCAGAACTTTGTCAACCGCGCGCGCAGACAGTACACTACGCGCCAGAGAACGACCCAAGCAGGATAAAAAAGTGAGCATAAAATTGATTGTCGGCCTGGCGAACCCCGGCGCTGAATACGCAGCGACCCGACATAACGCCGGCGCCTGGTACGTGGATTTACTGGCGGAACGCCACCGCGCGCCGCTGCGCGAAGAGAGTAAATTCTTCGGCTACACCTCGCGGATTAACCTTGCCGGCGAAGATGTCCGCCTGCTGGTGCCGACCACCTTTATGAACCTGAGCGGCAAAGCCGTCGGCGCGATGGCGACCTTCTTTCGCATTAACCCGGACGAAATCCTCGTCGCCCACGATGAGCTCGATTTACCGCCAGGCGTGGCTAAGTTCAAGCTGGGCGGCGGTCATGGCGGCCATAATGGCCTGAAAGACATCATCAGCAAGCTGGGCAATAACCCGAACTTTCACCGCTTACGCGTGGGAATCGGCCATCCGGGCGATAAAAATAAAGTTGTCGGTTTTGTGTTGGGCAAACCGCCCGCCAGCGAACAGAAGTTGATTGATGAGGCCGTTGACGAAGCGGCACGCTGCACCGAGGTGTGGCTGAAGGATGGCCTGACCAAAGCGACCAACCGTTTACACGCTTTTAAAGCGCAATAACCGGTCGGCGTGCGGAATTTTTGTCACGCACCGTGTATAATAGGCGAAGCTATTTACTTTTCTGCAATCTGTTCGCTGTAACAGGTTGATTATCCAAAGATTAAGGTGATTTAAATCATGGGATTCAAATGCGGTATCGTCGGTTTGCCCAACGTCGGCAAATCCACCCTGTTCAATGCGCTCACCAAAGCGGGTATTGAAGCGGCCAACTTCCCCTTCTGTACCATTGAGCCGAACACCGGTGTCGTGCCGATGCCCGATCCGCGTCTGGACAAACTGGCTGAAATCGTCAAACCGCAGCGTATTCTGCCGACCACGATGGAATTCGTCGATATCGCGGGCCTGGTAAAAGGCGCGTCGAAAGGTGAAGGTCTGGGCAACCAGTTTCTGACCAACATCCGCGAAACCGAAGCTATCGGCCACGTCGTGCGCTGTTTCGAAAACGACAACATCATCCACGTTAACAATAAAGTGGATCCGGCTGACGATATCGAGGTTATCAACACCGAGCTGGCGCTCTCCGACCTGGATACCTGCGAGCGCGCTATCCACCGCGTGCAGAAGAAAGCCAAAGGCGGCGATAAAGACGCGAAAGCCGAGCTGGCGGCGCTGGAAAAATGCCTGCCGCAGCTGGAAAACGCCGGTATGCTGCGTGCGCTGAAAAACCTGACCGAAGAAGACAAAGCGGCGATTAAATACCTGAGCTTCCTGACCCTGAAGCCGACCATGTATATCGCCAACGTCAACGAAGACGGCTTTGAGAACAACCCCTATCTCGATAAAGTCCGCGAAATCGCCGCCGCCGAGGGTTCGGTGGTCGTCGCCGTTTGCGCCGCCGTTGAGTCCGATATCGCCGAGCTGGACGATGCCGACCGCGATGAGTTTATGGCCGAGCTGGGTCTGGAAGAGCCGGGCCTGAACCGCGTTATCCGCGCCGGTTACGAGCTGCTGAACCTGCAGACCTACTTCACCGCAGGGGTGAAGGAAGTCCGCGCATGGACCATCCCGGTCGGCGCCACTGCCCCGCAGGCCGCGGGTAAAATCCACACCGACTTTGAAAAAGGCTTTATCCGCGCGCAGACCATCGCCTATGAAGACTTTATTACCTATAAAGGCGAACAGGGCGCCAAAGAAGCCGGGAAAATGCGCGCCGAAGGTAAAGACTACATCGTGAAAGATGGCGATGTGATGAACTTCCTGTTCAACGTCTAAGCTTTTCTTCGCAGTAACATCATCCATAAAATCCACGCGCTCGCGTGGATTTTTTTATTGCCCGCCATTGCCGTCAGTTCTGGCCCGCCGCCAGCGAATATTTCTTTATTTTGCGATACAGCGTAGCGATACCAATCCCCAGCTCGTCCGCCGCCTGTTTTTTATTACTGTAGCGCGAGAGCGCATCGCGGATCATCTGCCGCTCCATCTCTTCCAGCGCCGTCACGTTCTCCTCCTGAGCGAGGGTCGCTGCCGCGGAAGCAGAAGACGGCGGCTGACTCGCCAGCTCGCTGCTGCTCAGCAGATTGGGCGGCAGCAGCGACATATCGATGATTTCTCCCGACGGCACCACGTTGACCAGGTACTCCATCAGGTTGCTGAGTTCGCGAATATTGCCCGGCCAGCGGTAGCGTTTAAGGAAATCGATCACATCCTGCGCCACGCCGGGGTATACCAGGTTGAGCCGGCCGGTATGCAGATGCAGGAAATAGTGAATCAGCAGCTCGATATCCTCCTGCCGTTCGCGCAGCGGCGGCAGGCGCAGCGGGATCACGTTCAGACGGTAATAGAGGTCCTCGCGAAACTTTCCTTCCGCGATGTACAGTTCAAGATTTTGATTGGTCGCGGAAATAATACGAATATCGACCTGAACCGGGTGGCTGGCACCCACCGGCTGAATCTCCCGCGATTCGATGGCCCGCAGCAGCTTGGCCTGTAGCGTAAGCGGCATATCACCAATCTCGTCAAGAAACAGCGTCCCGCTATTCGCCGCCTGAATCAGGCCAGTCTTACCGTTTGCCGATGCGCCAGTAAACGCCCCCTTCACGTAGCCAAACAGTTCGCTTTCTAACAGCTGCTCGGGTATCGCAGCGCAGTTAATCGCGATAAAGGGCTTTGCGTGGCGGTCGCTGAGCTTGTGGATTGCGCGGGCCACAACCTCCTTGCCGGTGCCGCTCTCGCCGGCAATCATCACGCTGGAAGGGCTCGGCGCCACGCGGCTGATCAGCTTTTTAAGCTGCCGCATGGGCCGACACTCTCCGACCATCGCCTCAATCTGCGGCCCTTCCTGCCCGCTGCTAAAATCGGCGGACGAGTGCGACTGATGGAACGCCATTAAAAATAGCCATTGATCCTGCACCGCGTGCAGTTGGCCGATAATGAGCTCCTTGCGATCGTCAAAGGAGATAATGTGCTGCATATGTCCGTGCTTGAAATTATCTTCGAAGGTCAACGGCTGAAACTGGATTGCCTTACCAATAACCTGTCCCTGCGTCACGCTCATTATTTTCAGCGCGGCCTGATTGGCAAATTTGACTATTTGATCGTTACCCACCACCAGCACGCCCTGATCCATATTTTCAATCATGGTTAAAAATATTTTATGGATATTGTCGCCGACCGCTCGTTCCTGTAAAAATCGGGAAACGAATATGGTTGATACATGGCGAACATAATCAGAAAACTCCTGGATATTCGCATTAATACGCTCCTGCTGCTCGCGCGTCAGCGCGACAAGGCTAATAACGCCGACGCAGCGGTCGTGATACATCACCGGGGTGCCAAGAAAGGCTTTCTCTTCACATTTATCTTTATTGTTACAGCCTTTGCAAAGGGGGTCGAAGCGGGAATGAGTGACGACCTTTTCGGTCTGTGTTTCAATAATGTAGCGAAGAAGCCGCGAATTTGAATTTAATTTATAGCCAATCTGCTTACTATAAGCCCCGGTTCCGGCTACCCGGTATAATTCGTTATCGACAATTTCGACTTCCAGCTGGAGGACGCTGGAAAGCATCCGTGCAAACTTCTGAATTGTAGGCTGAATTTGCATTAAAATGGAGGGTGTTTTGGACGGTATCATGTATATCGGCCTTCTCATTATTGCGCACCTGAAGAGCGTCGAGCGCGGTGGCTTTATTTATGTTCTGCAGATGATATCACTCCCTTTGCCAGGGAGCATTGATATAGATAGGGCTAATCTCGGCACCTTATCTTAAATATGCAATAGGAATCACAGTTTCTTATCATTATGATAAATTTATGGCGACTTTTATCATATTGGTGCGATGCGCAGATGATAATCCCATTATTCCTGACGCCAGCAATTGCCCATTACGCTGAAATTTATGGCGGGAGTAAAAACGTCCCCTCTCCCCGTCGACAAATACTATCCTGAATTCGTGACAGACTTAGCATAATCCTAACCGTTCAATCCTGTCCGCCGCCTCTCCTCGAGAATTTGGCACGCTTATTGTTAGTGATAATACAGCGCTGGCAGTCGCTAATTCGGCAACTCTGCATATCCGACCGCACAGCAATCATTAAGCCGTCATTTACGACCAGGATTGAAACATGAAAACTGTTAACGAACTGATTAAGGATATCAATCAACTTAACTCGCATCTCAGTGAGAAAGACTTTCTGCTGACCTGGGAACAAACGCCGGATGAGCTGAAACAGGTGCTGGATGTCGCCGCCGCGCTGAAAACGCTGCGCGCTGAAAATATCGCCACCAAAGTGTTTAACAGCGGCCTGGGTATTTCCGTGTTTCGCGATAACTCAACCCGCACCCGCTTCTCCTATGCTTCCGCGCTCAACCTGTTAGGTCTGGCGCAGCAGGATCTGGATGAGGGAAAATCGCAGATTGCCCACGGCGAAACGGTGCGTGAAACCGCCAACATGATCTCCTTCTGCGCCGACGCCATCGGCATCCGTGATGACATGTTCCTTGGCGCGGGCAACGCCTATATGCGCGAAGTCGGCGAAGCGCTGGATGACGGCCACAAGCAGGGCGTGCTGCCGCAGCGTCCGGCGCTGATCAATTTACAGTGCGATATCGACCACCCAACGCAGTCCATGGCGGACCTCGCCTGGCTGCGCGAGCACTTCGGCTCGCTGGAGAACCTGAAAGGCAAGAAGATCGCCATGACCTGGGCCTATTCGCCGAGTTACGGGAAACCGCTTTCGGTACCGCAGGGCATTATCGGCCTGATGACCCGCTTCGGTATGGAGGTCACCCTCGCCCACCCGGAAGGCTACGACCTGATCCCGGACGTTATCGAAGTGGCGAAAAACAACGCACAGGCCTCCGGCGGCAGCTTCCGCCAGGTCAACAGCATGGAGGAAGCCTTTAAAGACGCCGATATCGTCTATCCGAAATCCTGGGCGCCGTACAAAGTGATGGAAAAACGCACCGAACTGCTGCGCGCTAACGACCACGAAGGGCTGAAGGCGCTGGAGAAAGCCTGCCTGGAACAGAACGCCGGGCATAAAGACTGGCACTGTACGGAAGAGATGATGAAGCATACCCGCGACGGCGAAGCGCTGTACATGCACTGCCTGCCGGCGGATATCACCGGCGTCTCCTGCGAGGCGGGCGAAGTCACCGAAGGGGTCTTCGAGAAGTACCGGATCCCGACCTACAAAGAGGCAAGCTGGAAGCCGTACATCATCGCCGCGATGATCGTCTGCCGCAAATACGCGAACCCGGGCAAGGTGCTGGAGCAGCTGCTCAAGGACGCGCAGAAACGCATCAAATAATCCCCCGGCTGGCCCACGGGCCAGCCCCACGACTGTCGAACTTCAAAGGATAAGGATCGAGTATGTCTGCTTTCTCATTGAAAATGGATATTGCCGAAAACCGTTTTTTTAACGCGGAGACTTCACCGCTGTTTTCACGCCAGCAGGCGCAGCAGGCTCGCCGCTTTCATCAAAAGATTGCCGGCTATAAGCCCACGCCGCTGGTGGCGCTGAACGAACTTTCCGCCCTGTTTGGCGTGCAAAAAATCCTCGTCAAAGACGAATCCCGGCGCTTTGGCCTCAACGCCTTCAAAATGCTCGGCGGCTCTTACGCCATTGCCCGGCTTCTATGTGAAAAATACGATTTAGATATCAACGACCTCTCCTTCGAAACGCTTAAATCCAGCATCAAAGAGAAGATGACTTTCGCCACCACCACCGACGGCAACCACGGCCGCGGCGTGGCGTGGGCGGCCCGCCAGTTAGGCCAGAACGCGGTCATCTATATGCCGAAAGGCTCCGCGCAGGAGCGGGTTGACGCCATTCTGCGCCTCGGCGCGGAATGCATCGTCACCAACATGAACTACGACGACACCGTCCGCTTTACCATGCAGACCGCGCAGAAAAACGGCTGGGAGGTGGTGCAGGACACTGCCTGGGAAGGTTACACAAAAATTCCGACCTGGATTATGCAGGGCTACGCCACCCTCGCCGATGAAGCGGTAGAACAGCTCTCCTCAATGGGTATCGCCCGCCCTACGCACGTGCTCCTGCAGGGCGGCGTGGGCGCGATGGCCGGCGGCGTGCTGGGCTATCTGGCCGACGTCTACGGCGCAAAGCATCTCCATTCCATTATCGTCGAGCCGGAGCTGGCCGACTGTCTCTACCGCTCTGCGCTGAAGGGCCAGATGGTCAACGTCAGCGGCGATATGGCGACCATTATGGCCGGCCTTGCCTGCGGTGAGCCCAACCCGCTGGGCTGGGAAGTGCTGCGCAACTGCGCCACGCAGTTTGTCTCCTGCCAGGACGCCGTCGCCGCCCTCGGCATGCGAGTGCTGGGAAACCCGACGGGCCAGGATCCGCGCATTATTTCCGGCGAATCCGGCGCTGTCGGTCTCGGCCTGCTGGCGGCGATTCATTTCCATCCGCAGCGCGACGCGCTGATGCACAAGCTCAAGCTGGACAGCCGCTCCGTGGTGCTGGTGATTAGCACCGAAGGCGACACCGACGTTAAGCACTATCGCGAAGTCGTCTGGGAAGGCAGGCATCCGGCGGCGCAGTAGCCGACTTGGCAAAATTCCTCCCGCCGTGCGGGAAGCTCGTATTCAGAACTGGAGAACATCGTTATGGCTAAGCAAATTCCGTTCAACGCAATCCTGGAAAAATCAAAACAGTACGAAAAAGAGATGACCCGTTTCCTGCGCGATATGATCGCTATCCCCAGCGAAAGCAGCGATGAGAAGCGCGTGGTGCACCGCATTAAAGAAGAGATGGAAAAAGTCGGCTTCGATAAAGTTGAAATCGATCCGATGGGCAACGTGCTGGGCTACATCGGCCACGGCCCGCGTCTGCTGGCGATGGACGCGCACATTGATACCGTCGGTATTGGCAATATCAAAAACTGGAACTTCGACCCGTACGAAGGTATGGAAACCGATGAGCTGATCGGCGGACGCGGCGCGTCTGACCAGGAGGGCGGAATGGCCTCCATGGTATACGCCGGTAAAATTATTAAAGATCTGGGCCTGGAAGATGAGTATACCCTGCTGGTCACCGGTACCGTTCAGGAAGAGGATTGCGACGGCCTGTGCTGGCAGTACATCATCGAACAATCCGGCATACGTCCTGAATTTGTGGTCAGCACCGAGCCCACCGACTGCCAGATTTACCGCGGGCAGCGCGGGCGTATGGAGATCCGCGTGGAGGTTCAGGGCGTCAGCTGCCACGGCTCCGCCCCGGAGCGCGGCGATAACGCCATCTTCAAAATGGCGCCGATCCTGACCGAGCTGGAGCAGCTTTCGCAGAAGCTGGGCTATGACGAATTCCTCGGCAAAGGCACCCTGACCGTTTCCGAGATTTTCTTCACCTCGCCGAGCCGCTGCGCGGTGGCGGATAGCTGCGCCGTCTCCATCGACCGCCGTCTGACCTGGGGCGAAACCTGGGAAGGCGCGCTGGATGAAATCCGCGCGCTGCCGGCGGTGAAAAAAGCCGCCGCGGTGGTCTCGATGTACAACTACGAGCGTCCCTCCTGGACCGGCCTGGTCTACCCGACCGAATGCTACTTCCCGACCTGGAAAGTGGAAGAGAACCACTTCACCGTCCGCGCCCTGAGCAACGCCTATGAAGGGCTGTTCGGCAAAGCGCCGGTGGTGGATAAGTGGACCTTCTCCACCAACGGCGTCTCCATTATGGGCCGCCACGGCATTCCGGTTATCGGCTTTGGGCCAGGGAAAGAGCCGGAAGCGCATGCGCCAAATGAGAAAACCTGGAAATCGCATCTGGTGACCTGCGCCGCGATGTATGCCGCCATCCCGCTGAGCTGGCTGGCCACGGAGTAATCGTTCGTCCTGTCTGCCGCCGCGTCCTGCGGCGGCATATTGAGGTTTCTATGCGCGTACTGATTAAAAATGGCCTCGTCGTCAACGCCGACGGCCAGGTAAAGCAGGACCTGCTTATCGAAGATGGCCTCGTCAAGCGCCTTGCCGATTCAATTGAGGCCGAACAACCCTGCGAAGTGATTGACGCCGAGGGCTGCTACGTGATGCCCGGCGGCGTCGACGTTCATACCCATTTCAATATTGACGTGGGTCTCGCCCGCAGCTGCGATGATTTCTTTACCGGCACCCGGGCCGCGGCCTGCGGCGGTACCACTACCATTGTTGATCATATGGGCTTCGGGCCCGTCGGCTGCCATCTACGCCACCAGTTCGAAGTCTATCGCGGCTACGCCGCCTATAAAGCCGTTATCGACTACAGTTTTCACGGCGTTATCCAGCACGTTAACCACGGCATTCTCGACGAGATTCCGATGATGGTGGATAGCGGCATCAGCAGCTTTAAGCTCTATCTGACCTACCAGTACAAACTCAACGATGATGAGATATTGCAGGCGATGCGCCACCTCCAGCGCGCCGGCGCGCTGACTACCGTGCATCCCGAAAACGATGCCGCCATCGCCCAGCGCCGGGCTGAATTTATCAACGCCGGTAAAACCGCGCCGCGCTATCACGCCCTGAGCCGCCCGCTGGAGTGCGAGGCGGAAGCTATCGCCCGAACCATCAACCTTGCGCAGCTGGCGGGTAACGCGCCGCTGTATATCGTGCATCTTTCCAACGCCCTGGGTCTGGAATATCTACGCCTGGCCAGAAGACGCCGCCAGCCGGTGTGGGTGGAGACCTGTCCGCAGTATCTGCTGCTGGACGAGCGCTGCTACGAGCGCGAAGACGCACTTAACTATCTGCTCAGCCCTCCTCTGCGCAACGCCAGCAACAACGATGCGCTATGGAGTGGTATCAGCAATGGCGACATTGACACGGTCGCCACCGACCACTGCGCGTTCTCAGCACAGCAGCGCAGGCAGATCTCCGGCGGCGACTTTAGCCGCTGCCCGAACGGTCTGCCGGGAGTGGAAAACCGCCTGCTGCTGCTGTTCTCGCATGGGGTCATGACCGGGCGCATCACCCCCGAGCGCTTTGTGGCGCTCACCAGCGCCAATCCGGCGAAGCTGTTTGGCCTGTGGCCGCAGAAGGGCTTGCTGGCGCCCGGCGCCGATGGCGACGTGGTGATCATCGACCCCAAACGCACCACCACCATTCGCCACGACATGCTGCACGACAACGCTGACTATTCACCCTATGAGGGCTTTATCTGCCAGGGCGCGATTCGCCAGACGCTCTCCCACGGCAGGGTGATTTTTGATAACGGCACCTTTAGCGGCACCGCCGGGCAGGGCCGTTTTTTACGCCGACAACCCTTTTCCACCGCTCACCTGGCCGTCAGCGGAACAGAAACGTAATGAGAGGATGCTATGAGTAAAAAAATTGTTCTCGCTCTCGGCGGGAATGCGCTGGGCGACGATCTCGCCGGACAGATGCAGGCCGTACGGCACACCGCGCGGACGATCGTCGATCTTATCGCCCTTGGTCATCAGGTGGTGGTGACTCACGGTAACGGCCCGCAGGTGGGCATGATCAACCAGGCCTTTGAAGCCGCGGCCAAGACCGAGGCCCACACGCCCATGCTGCCGATGTCGGTCTGCGTAGCGTTGAGCCAGGGCTACATCGGCTACGACCTGCAGAACGCGATTCGCGAAGAGCTGCTGTCGCGCCAGCTGGATATTCCAGTGGCGACCCTGATAACCCAGGTGGAAGTGGACGCTAACGATGAAGCTTTTCTTAATCCGACCAAGCCCATCGGCTCGTTCTTCAGCAAAGAAGAGGCCGAAAAGCTGAGCCAAAACGGCTACATCATGAAAGAGGACGCCGGGCGCGGCTACCGTCGCGTCGTGGCATCGCCTAAGCCGGTCGATATTATCGAGAAACAAACGGTAAAAGCGCTGATGGATGACTGCCACGTGGTGATCACCGTCGGCGGCGGCGGCATTCCAGTGATTCGCGAGGGTAACCATCTGCGCGGCGCCAGCGCGGTCATCGACAAGGACTGGGCCAGCGCGAAGCTGGCGGAGACGATCGACGCCGACCTGCTGATCATTCTCACCGCCGTGGAAAAGGTGGCGATCAACTTCGGTAAACCTGGCGAACAGTGGCTGGATAACCTCTCCCTGCGCGATGCCGAACGTTTTATCGCAGAGGGACACTTTGCCAAAGGCTCGATGCTGCCGAAAGTGGAAGCCGCCGCCGCCTTCGCCCGCTCCCGGCCGGGACGCCAGGCGCTGATCACCATGTTAAGCAAAGCCAAAGAGGGTATCGAAGGGAAAACCGGCACCATCATTAGCCAGTAAGCCACGCGTTGCCGGGCGCCTCCCGGCAACATTTCCCCTGGCAGGACCTCAGATTTCCACCGCCTCCACGGCATATTCCTGCTGGCCCGCCTGTTTCACCTGGTTCATCAGCCCCCCCGGCGCGCCGTTTTTCACCTGCAGGATCTCCGCCAGCACGCTGATGGCGATCTCGTTTGGCGTCTCGGCGCCGATGTCGTAGCCAATCGGCGCCCGCAGGCGGCTGATATCCGCCTCCGGCACGCCGTTCTCCCGCAGCTGGCGTACAAAGGCCTGCACTTTCCGCCGACTGGCCAGCAGCCCCAGCCAGGCGACCGGCTGGGTTATCAGCCTGTCCAGCGCCTCCCAATCCTGGTTGTTGGTGGCAATCAGCACGAAATCCTGCGGCCGTACCGCCATCGCCTCCACCACGTCCGTGAAGCTGGCGGCGTACGCCAGCCGCGCCGAAGCGGGGAAAGCGTCGGGACAGAGGCTTGCGGCATAGGTATCGCCGACGCAGATATCAAAATCCAGCAGCGCCGCGGCGTGGGCAACCGCGCGGTTAACGTGCCCGGCGCCGACCAGCAGCAGGCGCGGGCGCAGGCCGTGAACGCTGATGTATACCGACATCGCGCCGCCGCAGTCGGAGCCCACGGCGTCGCTGCCGGTGCGCGCCATACGGCCGTGAAACATTCGCGATTCCCGCTCGCGCAGCGCCGCCTGCGCCGCATCGATAACTTTACGCTCTACCATCCCGCCGCCAATGGTCCCCACAATCGAACCGTCCTCTCGGATCAGCATCTGAGCGGCGTGTCGGGGGGTGGAGCCCCGGCTTTCAACAATCTGCGCGAGGGCAAAGGGGCGGTTCTGTTCTTCAAGCCGTGCTGCTTCTGCGAAAATATTCATACCAACCTCAAAGGCAATTTCTTTTACGGTTTTGGGGATTGTCTGCGATATTGCCCGGCTTCTCAGTTTGAGAGCTCACCCTCCGTTGAAAATACCGTCGCAGCGACCGATTATGGCTATGCAATATTTATACTGCCCCGCCGTTTTTTATCGCGAATTGTGAATCAGGTCATTTTTTTAGCCCTGGCGACGTTGAAATTAGGCTATCGCGCCGATTATTCCGTCAACCGCCGAGCCAAATTTCCGCCGCCCGCTGAAAACGCCGCCGGGCGGCCCGGGTAAATTATCATTCTGATATTTGCGATCTGATTTTGAGAAATCTCACCCGCTCAAAAAACGTATTGATTTGAGTTCTCATTCCCCAACGATGAAATTATTCACGCCGCGGCGTTGAGTTTCGACCTGGTTCACAAATTAATTATTCCGCCGCCGCGGTTTGAATAACTGGTGTGATTGTTGCTCCTCTTCCGTTATCCGTCGGGATGATGACCACCGGCAATGTCGATCTTACAATGATATCTAAGGAGTGGGTTATGGGAGATATAATGCGTCCCGTGCCGTTTGAGGAGCTATTAACGCGCATTTTCGATGAGTATCAGAGTCAGCGATCTATTTTTGGCATTCCTGAACAGCAGTTTTATTCGCCGCAGGCGCAGCATTCGATCGGCGTATTCGGCGAAAGCTGCGCCACGCCTCTCGGCCCGGCTGCCGGGCCGCACACCCAGCTGGCGCAGAACATTATTACCGCCTGGCTAACCGGCGGACGGTTTATAGAGCTGAAAACCGTTCAGATCCTTGACCGCCTGGAGCTGGAAAAGCCCTGTATCGATGCGGAAGATGAGTGCTTCAACACCGAATGGTCCACCGAATTTACCCTGAACAAAGCCTGGGATGAGTACCTGAAAGCCTGGTTCGCCCTGCATCTGCTGGAGCAGATCTTTCCGCTGGCGACGAATAAAGAGAGCAAGTCGTTTATTTTCAATATGAGCGTCGGCTACAACCTTGACGGTATTAAGCAGCCGCCGATGCAGGAATTTATCGACAACATGATGGACGCCTCCGCGCATCCTAAATTCGCCCAGTACCGCGACACGCTGAACCGCTGGCTGCAAAATAAACCCTTTATTGACAGCCTGCCAACATGCGCGCGCAAAGACGGGCTGGACAACCTGGCGCAGCGCGTACCGGCCAGGCTGGTCCAGGGCGTCACCCTCTCGACGATGCACGGCTGCCCGCCGGATGAGATTGAAGCCATCTGCCGCTATATGCTGACCGAGAAAAATCTCAATACCTTTGTGAAGCTCAATCCGACCCTGCTCGGCTATCCGCGCGTGCGCCAGATCCTCGACGCCTGCGGCTTCGGCTATATCGGCCTTAGCGAAGCGTCGTTTGACCACGACCTTAAGATCGACCGGGCGCTGGAGATGCTGACGCGCCTGATGGCGCTGGCGAAGGAGCGCAGCCTCGGCTTTGGCGTCAAGCTGACCAACACCCTCGGCACCGTCAACAACAAGGGGGCGCTGCCCGGGGATGAAATGTATATGTCCGGGCGCGCGCTGTTCCCGCTCTCTATCAACGTGGCCGCCCTGCTCTCGCGGGCGTTTGACGGCAAGCTGCCGATCTCCTACTCCGGCGGCGCCAGCCAGCTCAACATTCGCGAGATTTTCGACACCGGTATTCGCCCTATCACCATGGCCACCGACCTGCTGAAGCCGGGAGGATATCTGCGCCTGAGCGAGTGCATGCGCGAGCTGGAGAAAGCCGACGGCTGGAACATGACGCAGATCGATGTCGAGCGCCTCAACGCGCTGGCGGAAAAAGCGGTGCGCATGGACTACACCCAGAAACAGTGGAAGCCGGAAGAGCGCATTGATACCGGCGAGCCGCTGCCGCTGCTGGACTGCTACGTCGCCCCCTGCGTGACGGCCTGCGCCATCAAGCAGGATATTCCGGAGTATATCCGCCTGCTGGGCGAGCATCGCTACGCCGACGCGCTGGAGCTGATCTATCAGCGCAACGCTTTACCGGCCATCACCGGCCATATCTGCGATCACCAGTGCCAGTACAACTGTACGCGGCTGGATTACGACAGCGCGCTCAACATCCGCGAACTGAAAAAAGTGGCGCTGGAGAAAGGCTGGGACGCGTACCGTAGCCGCTGGCATAAGCCCGCGGGATCCGGCTCCCGGCACCCGGTAGCGGTGATCGGCGCAGGCCCTGCCGGTCTCGCCGCCGGCTACTTCCTCGCCCGCGCCGGGCATCCGGTCACGGTTTTTGAACGTGAAGCCAACGCCGGGGGCGTGGTACAGAATATCATTCCGCAGTTCCGCATTCCCGGGGAACTTATCCAGCACGATATTGATTTTGTCGTCGCCCACGGCGTCAAAATTGAATACGGTTGCGATCCGCATCTGAGCGTGGAAAAGCTGCTGGCGAAAGGTTTTCGTTACGTGCTGGTCGGCACCGGTACCGATAAAAACAGCGGCGTGAAGCTGGGCGGCGACAACCAGAACGTGCATAAGTCGCTGCAGTTCCTGCGTCAGTTTAACCGCGGCGCCGAGCTGAATCTGGGCAAACATGTGGCCGTGGTCGGCGCCGGCAATACCGCGATGGACTGCGCCCGCGCGGCGCTGCGCGTACCGGGCGTGCAGAGCGCGACCATCGTCTATCGCCGTTCTCAGCAGGAGATGCCCGCCTGGCGCGAAGAGTACGATGAGGCGCTGCTCGACGGCGTCGGCTTCGAGTGGCTATGTAACCCGGAACAGTTTAACGCCGACGGAACGCTCGTCGTACGCGTCATGAAGCTGGGCGAGCCGGATGAGAAAGGCCGCCGCCGTCCGGTAGAAACCGATGAACTTCGCACGCTGAAAGTCGACTCCCTGATTACCGCCATCGGCGAGCAGCAGGACGGCGAAGCGCTGTCGGCAATGGGGATCCCGCTCGACCCGCAGGGCTGGCCGGTGGTCAACGCCGATGGCGAGACCAGCAAGCCGAACGTCTTCCTGATCGGCGACGTTCAGCGCGGCCCCTCATCTATCGTCTCCGCTATCGGCAACGCGCGACGGGCCACGGACGTGATTCTGGCCCGGGAAAATATCGCCAGCCGCTACGGAAACAAAGTCTGGAACAATGTCGATCCGGCGAAGGTGTACCAGCGCAAAGGCGCCATCGCCGTCACCCTGGTGGATAAAAACCAGCGCGAGGCTTTTGTCGAGCAGGAAGCCAGCCGCTGCCTGGAGTGTAACTACGTGTGCAGCAAGTGCGTCGACGTCTGTCCGAACCGCGCCAATATTTCCGTGGCCGTCCCGGGCTTCCAGAATCGCTTCCAGACCCTGCATCTGGACGCTTATTGCAACGAATGCGGCAACTGCGCTCAGTTCTGCCCGTGGCAGGGAAAACCGTATAAAGACAAAATCACCGTGTTCAGCCTGGAGCAGGATTTTGTCAACAGCACCAATCCGGGCTTCTTCGTCGCGGGCGCCAGCGTCAAAGTGCGTCAGGACGACCAGACGTGGCAGCTGGAAATAAACGACCGCGGCCAGTTTAACGAGGTACCGGCCCAGTTGGATGCCATGTGCCGCATCATAAGCCATATTCATCAGCACCAAAGCTATCTTCTGGGAGGCGTTGAAGTATGAGTATCCTGATCCTGAAAAATGCCACCGCCGCGCAGATCTATCCGGCGAAAGTGTGGGAGAACGTCGATATCGCCATTGAGAATGATAAAATTCTCGCTGTCGGCCCCGGCCTGTGCCAGCGCTATCCGCAGGCGCAGGTGAAAGAGATGCGCGGGCAACTGGTGATGCCCGGCATGGTCTGCTCGCACAATCACTTTTATTCCGGCCTTTCCCGGGGGATTCAGGCCAATATCGCCCCCAGTCCGGACTTTATCTCCACGCTGAAAAACCTGTGGTGGCGCCTTGACCGGGCGCTGGACGAAGAGTCGCTCTACTACAGCGGGCTGATCTGCGCTATGGAGGCCGTACGTAGCGGCTGCACGGCGGTTATCGATCACCATGCGTCGCCCCACTATATCACGGGCTCCCTGAGCCAGCTGCGCAACGCCTTCCTCAAAATCGGGCTGCGCGGGATGACCTGCTTCGAAACCACCGACCGCAACTTTGGCAGCCGCGAGCTGCGCGACAGCGTTGAGGAGAACATTCGTTTCGCCAGAGAGATCGACGCCGCCCGCGAGAAGGGAGACCAGCCTTATCTGGTCGAGGCCCATATCGGCGCCCATGCGCCGTTCACCGTGCCGGATGAAGGTCTGGCGATGCTGGGCGAAGCGCTAAAAGCCACCGGCCGCGGCCTGCATATCCACGCGGCGGAAGACCGCTACGATGTCTCTCACAGCCATCACCTTTACGGCAAGGATCTGCTGGCGCGGCTGGCGGAGTTCGGCCTTATCAACAGTAAAACGCTGATTGCTCACGGTCTGTACATCTCCGATGCTGACGTGGAGCTGCTCAATGCGCAGGACGGTTTCCTGGTGCATAACGCGCGCTCCAATATGAACAATCACGTCGGCTACAACTACCACCTGCCGCAGATCCGTAATCTGGCGCTCGGCACCGACGGCATTGGTTCCGATATGTTCGAGGAGCTGAAGTTTGCCTTCTTTAAACACCGCGACGCCGGCGGCCCGCTGTGGCCGGACAGCTTCGCGAAGGCGCTGAGTAACGGTAATGAACTGTTGAATCGCAACTTCAACGCCCACTTTGGCCGCCTTGAGGCGGGCTATAAAGCGGACCTCACCATTTGCGACTATATGGCGCCGACGCCGCTTATCGCGGAAAACATCGCCGGACATATCGCCTTCGGCCTGGGAGCAAACAGCGTGCGCAGCGTGATGGTGAACGGCGTGATGATCTACGAGGATCGCCAGTTCAGCTTCGACTGCGAGCCGATATTCCGCGAAGCGCAGAAAGTGGCGAAAAAAATGTGGGCGCGAATGGATGCGCTCCCCGCATAGCCCGTGCAAAAATGCTAAACCGGCCTGACAAGCCGGTTTTTTTTGCAGACAGCGCGCGTGAAATGACCCGGCAGCTTACGCGCCGCCGGGCGCAACGTTTATAGCGACAGCAGCGCGGCAGTAGCGATATTGCGCTGCTTTTGCAGCGCTCTGAGCTGCTCTTCGGTCATGATACTCAGCGCCGCCGTCGGGCAGACATCAACGCAGGCGGGGCCGCGCTCGCGGGTACCACAAAGGTCGCACTTGACGATAACCGGCGTCAGACCGGCCTCCACCTCGATGGTAATCGCCCCAAACGGGCAGGCGACAACGCAGCTCTGGCAGCCAATGCAGCGCCCGCCGTCGGCTTCCACCTTCTCCGCCCCCATGCTCAGCGCCCCGGTCGGGCAGGCGCCCACGCAGGGCGCATTCTCGCACTGATGACACATCACCGGTACGCTAAGATCGTCGAGGCGCATCACCTTCAGGCGGGGGTGAAACTCCGCCCCCGGCGCCACGTGTTCCAGCGCACAGGCTACCTCACAGGTCCGGCAGCCGATGCAGGCCTGCGAACTGGCAACGATAAAACGGGTCATATCTCCTCCCGGGCCGTGAATTGCGCCAACATCTCGCTGGCCGCCTGCCGCCCGGCGACCATGGCGGTGACCACCAGGTCCGCGCCGGTCACGGCGTCGCCGCCGGCAAAGATTTTGTCATGGCTGGTTTGCGTCGTTCCGCGCCCTTTGCCGCCGGTGACTATCTGCCCCCAGCGGTCCAGCTTAATGCCGTGGCCGCGCAGCCACGGCATCTCGTGAGCCTGAAAGCCAAACGCCATAATGAGCACATCGGCTTTAAGTTCAAACCCGGAGTCCGGGATCGGCTGCGGCCGGCGGCGGCCGTCCGGGCCCGGATCGCCCATCTTCGTGCGGATCATCTCCACCGCGCAGACCTGCCCCTTACGGTTGAGCTGAATGCGCTGCGGCTGCACGTTAAACTCAAATTTCACCCCCTCTTCCCGCGCGTTCACCACCTCTTTTTTCGACCCGGGCATGCTTAGCTCATCGCGACGGTAGGCGCAGGTTACGCTCTCGGCCCCGCGGCGAACGGCGGTGCGCAGGCAGTCCATCGCCGTATCGCCTCCGCCAAGCACCACCACGCGTTTCCCCTTGATGTCGGTCAGCGGATACTCGGCGCTCTCTTCGAGCCCCATCACCTCGCGGGTGCTGGCAATCAGAAACGGCAGCGCCTGAATCACGCCGGGGGCGTTCTCTCCCTCCAGACCGGCGGCCATCAGACCGTAGGTGCCCACGCCGAGGAAAACGGCGTCATAGTTTTTCAGCAGATCGGCAAAAGCCACGTCGCGTCCCACCTCCTGGTTGAGATGAAAATTGACGCCCATGGCGCTAAAAACGTCGCGCCGCCTCTCAAGCACGTTTTTATCCAGCTTGAACGGCGGAATACCGAAGGTCAGCAGGCCGCCGATTTCCGGATGGCGATCGAAGACGTCAACGTGCACGCCCGCGCGCACCAGAATATCGGCGCAGCCCAGTCCGGCGGGCCCGGCGCCAATCACCGCCACCCGCTCCGGGCGCGGGGCCACGTTGTCGATGGTCGGTCGCCAGCCCATCGCCAGCGCGGTATCGGTGATATAGCGCTCAAGATTGCCAATGGCGACCGAGCCGCCCTCGTTCTTTAAGGTGCAGGCCCCTTCGCACAGCCTGTCCTGCGGACAGACGCGGCCGCAAATCTCCGGCAGGGAACTGCTTTGATGGCACAGTTCCGCCGCCTCGATAATCTTGCCTTCGTTCACCAGGCGGATGAAATCGGGAATGTGGTTATGCAGCGGACAGGTCCAGTTGCACCACGCCTTCTGTGCGCAGTAGAGGCAGCGTTCGCTCTCATATTCCGCATCGCGCTCGCTCAGCGGCTGATAGATTTCGCCGAAATGCCGCAGGCGGTCATCGGCGGGCACTTTTTTCGCCCCAACGCGCGGAGGTTTATTGAGTATCGCGTTACGTCTCGCACCGCGAACGCCCTCCAGCGGTCTTTCCAGCGCGGAGCGGATCTGCCGCGCGGTGCGCAGCTGGTTAACGGCGGCTTCATCCATCAGGCGCAGCGCCTGGGTTGGACAGCTGGCTACGCAGGCCTGCTGGCCGGACGGGTGCTGACGGCAAAGATCGCACTTCTGCGCCAGCTGCGGCGCGTCGTCATCGTTGGCCACCATCTCAATGGCGCCAAAAGGACAGGCGATGACGCAGTTTTTACAGCCGATGCACAGCGCCTCGGTAAACTGAACGCTGTCGTTAGCCACGCTCAGCGCCTGAGTCGGGCACGAGCCGACGCAGGGGGCGTCGTTGCAGTGGCGGCAGGTCGTCGCGCTGCTGGCCTTGCGGTTGAAGAACACGCGGATGCGCGGAAGAAAGTCGCTGCGCTGCTGGGGCCAGCTGTCCTGGCGATGAGAGGTGACGCAGGCCACTTCACAGGCGTGGCAGCCAATACAGTTTGCAGAATCGGCAACGATAAATTTATTCATTTGCTTCCCTTTATTATTCCAGGACTCACCGGGGAGCAATGCAATAATCAGACGCATTTTTAAAAGCGATTAATATGCCGCTCATTTTTGCGAGCAGCCTCAAAAAAACGGCTTTATTCCCGCTTAGCGACTCGATAAATATCCCCTGCCGCGGAGCGATGATGTTTTCCTTCACCCGGGTTTAATCATGTTGATAATTCACCGTATCGATCGCGATACCAAAATGAGATTCTGCCTATCTCAATGTGATAGCGCGCGTTTATTTATCGCGGGGCGTCTTGCAGGAAATTTCAGACTGGAAGATATTCCGCCCTTTTCGCGTGAGTTATTTCACACAATTCCCCATCAATTCCCTCAGCGCTTATTTTTGGCACAGCTTACGCATATCCCTCATTGTGCGCGCAACACGCTGATGAACGTATCGGCTCAGGGAGGCAGCGGCCTTCGAATCGTAACTTCAACTTTGTCCTCGCTTATACAGAGTGAAGTCGTACAGGAGATAACAACTTCATGAAAGATATCGCCAATTCCGCCTCACGAAACGGGAGCTCGACCGCGCCGGTCGATGAAGTTTTACCCGTTACGCAAATGATTCTTTATGGGCTACAGCACGTGCTGGTGATGTACGCCGGCGCCGTCGCGGTTCCGCTGGTGGTGGGCAACGCGGTAGGGCTCCCGCCGGAACACATTATTTTACTCATCAGCGCCGACCTGTTTATCTGCGGCGCGGCCACCATCGTGCAGTCGCTGGGGGTCGGTAAGTGGCTCGGCTGTCGGCTGCCGCTTATCCAGGGCTGCACCTTCGCGGCGCTAATCCCGATGGTGCTGATCGGTAAGGAGTACGGGATCGGCGGTATTTCCGGGGCGGTGATCGTGTCCGGTATATTCATCCTCTGCTGCGCGCCGTGGATTAGTAAGCTCATCCGCTTCTTTCCCAAGGTGGTGATGGGCAGCATCGTCACGCTTATCGGCATGTCAATTATGCCGGTCGCAGGCGGATGGATTGGCGGCGGCAGCAGCGAAATGAGCGGCTTTGGCGCCCCCTTCTCGCTGCTGATGGCGGCGATTACGCTGGTGATTATTCTCAATATTTACACCTTTGCCTCCGGCGTCGTGAAAAACACGTCGGTGCTGATCGGTCTTATCATCGGCACCGTACTCTGGAGCTGCTTTAAGCCTCTCGACTTTAGCCTCGTCCACGCCACCCCCTGGCTCCATCTACCGACCCTGATGCCCTTCGCCAAACCTGAGTTTCACATTATTCCCGTCGCCCTGCTGTCGATGGTGATGGTGGTGGTAATGGTGGAAACCATGTCCTCGATGATGGCGACCGGGGATATCGTCGGGAAAAAGGTGGACGCGAAGATGCTGCGCAACGGCCTTAACACCTGCGGTATCGCGACCACTATTTGCGGCTTCTTCAATCTGTTTCCCTACGCCGCGTTCGCGCAGAACGTCGGCCTGATCGGTTTAACCGGGGTGCGCAGCCGTTTTGTGGTGTCGGTCTCCGGCATCATTCTGATTCTGATGGGCGTGTTCTCAAGGATGGCGGCGCTGGTGGTGCTGATACCGAAACCGATCCTCGGCGGCGCGGGCATCGTCATGTTCGGTATGGTGGCGGTGTCCGGTATCCGTACCCTGGGGCAGGTCAACTACCGCAACAATAATAACGGTATGGTGGTGGCATTAACGCTCGGCCTCGGCATGATGCCGGTGCTGGTGCCCAACTTATTCACCCAGTTTCCGCCGATGGTTCAGCTGTTTCTGCACAGCGGGATTACGATCGGTACCCTGACGGCTATCGTCGCCAACCTCACCCTCAACGGCAGCGTACCTTTGCGCGTTAACCACGAAACGCCGGTCCCCGATCCGGCCCCGCCAAGCTCGGCGGCGCGCAACATGGCCGTCAGAACCGTCAGAATGTGGCTCCTGCTGCGCAAAGTTCAAAAGGAGAGACAGCCGGAAGAAGCCCAGGAGGGGTAATGATGCTCACCAGACTCCTGTTCGCATTGCTAACCCTGCTGCTGCTGGCGATCCCCGTCGTGCAGCAGGGGATCGCCCAGGGCCTGAACGGCCGCTTTAGTTTTGCCCTGCTGTTCTAAGGTTAAGGACCCTTGCTATGAAGAGAATAACGACCGTCTGCCCCTACTGCGCCTCCGGCTGCAAAATGCAGCTCACGGTAGAGGAGGGAAATATTACCCGCGCCGACGCCGCGATGGGAAAAAACAATCAGGGTACGCTGTGCCTGAAGGGCTACTACGGCTGGGATTTTATTAACGATACCCAGATCCTCACGCCGCGCCTGAAAACCCCGATGATCCGCCGCCAACGCGGCGGCAGGCTAGAATCCGTCTCCTGGCATGAGGCGCTCGATTACGTCGCCACCCGTCTGAGCGCCATTAAAGAGAAGTATGGGCCGGACGCGATTCAGACCACCGGATCTTCGCGCGCCACCGGCAATGAAACCAACTACATCATGCAAAAATTCGCGCGCGCCGTTATTGGTACCAATAACGTCGACTGCTGCGCTCGCGTCTGACACGGCCCTTCGGTTGCAGGTCTGCACCAGTCGGTCGGCAACGGCGCGATGAGTAATGCCATCACCGAGATCGATAATACCGATCTGGTGTTTATTTTCGGCTATAACCCGGCGGATTCGCACCCTATCGTGGCGAATCATATCCTCAACGCCAAACGCAACGGGGCGAAAATTATCGTCTGCGATCCGCGTAAAATCGAAACCGCGCGCATTGCCGATCTGCACCTTGCCCTGAAAAACGGCTCCAATATTGCGCTGCTCAACGCCATCGGGCACGTCATTATCGAAGAGGATCTGTACGATAAATCCTTCGTCGCCGGGCGTTCCGAAGGCTTCGACGCGTATCGCAACATCGTCGAAAGCTATACGCCGGAATCGGTGGAAGCCATCACCGGCATCAGCGCCAGGCAGATTCGCGAATGCGCGCGGCTGTACGCCACCGCCGGAAACGCCATGATTCTATGGGGAATGGGGGTGACCCAGTTCTGGCAGGGCGTCGAAACGGTGCGTTCCCTGACCAGCCTGGCGATCCTCACCGGCAACCTGGGGAAACCGCACGTCGGCGTTAACCCGGTGCGCGGCCAGAACAACGTCCAGGGGGCCTGCGACATGGGCGCGCTGCCGGACACCTTTCCGGGCTATCAGTATGTGAAATTCCCGGAAAACCGGGAGAAGTTCGCCAACGCCTGGGGCGTCGAGAGCCTGCCGGAGAACCCCGGCTACCGCATCAGCGAGCTGCCGCACCGCGTGGCGCGCGGTGAAGTGCGGGCGGCGTATATCATGGGGGAAGATCCGCTGCAGACCGACGCCGAGCTATCCGCCGTGCGTCAGGCCTTCGAGGATTTGGAGCTGGTTATCGTCCAGGATATTTTCATGACCAAAACCGCCGCGGCGGCCGATGTGATTCTGCCCTCGACCTCATGGGGCGAGCATGAGGGCGTCTATACCGCTGCGGACCGCGGCTTCCAGCGTTTTTTCAAGGCGGTAGAGCCGAAGTGGGATCTGAAGACCGACTGGCAGATCATCGGCGAGATCGCCACCCGCATGGGTTATCCGATGAAGTACGACAACACGCAGCAGATCTGGGATGAGCTCCGCCAGCTGTGTCCCAACTTTTTCGGCGCGACCTACGAGAAGATGGGAGAGCTGGGCTACGTGCAGTGGCCGTGCCGCGACGAGTCGGAGGCGGACCAGGGCACTTCGTATCTGTTTGCGGAGCGCTTCTCAACGCCGAACGGGCTGGCGCAGTTCTTCACCTGTGAATGGCAGGCGCCGATCGATAAGCTGAGCGACGAGTATCCGCTGGTGCTCTCCACGGTGCGCGAAGTGGGCCACTACTCCTGCCGCTCGATGACCGGCAACTGCGCGGCGCTGGCCAAACTGGCGGACGAACCGGGATACATCCAGATCAACACCGCCGACGCCAAACGGCTCGGCATTGAGGACGAAGAACTGGTGTGGGTTAACTCGCGCAAAGGCAAGGTGATTTCCCGGGCGAAGGTCAGCGACAGGCCGAATAAAGGGGCGGTCTATATGACCTACCAGTGGTGGATCGGCGCCTGCAACGAGCTGGTCACCGAGAATCTCAGCCCGATAACTAAAACCCCGGAGTATAAGTACTGCGCGGTTAACGTTGAGCGCATTGCCGATCGCCAAGCCGCCGAACGGTACGTTATTGATCAATACAACCAGCTGAAAACCCGTCTGCGCGACAGCGCCGCAGGGTAAAAAATATCGCCCCGCGGTGCGCACCCCGGGGCGATAGTGTCTCTTCTCATTCCCTTCGCCAACGCTAACCGACAGCGGCCTGATCCTTACGGCAGCGACGCGCGACCTCAAGATACTGCTGCGGAGTATCAACGTCCCAGTGAATCCCCTGACTCGCCACGGGAATAACGCGCACCGCCATCTGACCGATAACGTCTCGTAGGGTGGCCCCTTGCGGGGCGCGATGAATCAGCGAGATTGCCCGCTGCGGCAGAAGAACCGGGTGGCCTTTACCGCGCTCGTAGGCGGGAATAAGACAGCTCTCGGCGTCGGGGTTGTCCCACAGCCGGCGGTAGACGCCCGGCGTCACCTCCGGCATATCGCCCAGCGCCAGAAAGAACCGGGAGTCGCGAATATGGCTGACCCCGCACTGCACAGAAGAGAACATGCCGTCCTGATATTGCGGGTTAAAGACTACCTCAACGCCCGGATGATCCTGATAGCACGCGGCCAATTCATCACCGCGAAACCCCGTCACCAGCACCACCCGATCGCAGAACGCCAGGGCGCTGGCCAGGGCGCTATCCAGAATCGTTCCTTTGCCCCACGGCAGCATCATTTTCCACTTGCCCATCCGGCTTGAGAGCCCGGCGGCCAGCATAATGCACTGCTTATCGACTTTTTTGCTCATTGTCATCCTCCTCCTGCAGCCGAAAAAGCGCCGCCGTCGACTGGCGACGGCGGCGCTTGCGGCGATCAGGATTTCAGCACCGCTTTAATCGAGGTGATGATCGGCTGATATCCCGTACAGCGGCAGATATTGCCCTCCAGCGCCTCTTTCAGCTCATCGTCGCTGGGGTTCGGGTTGGTATCCAGCAGCGCCTTGGCGCTCATCAACACGCCGGGCGTGCAGAAGCCGCACTGAACGCCGCCGTGACGAATAAATGCGTTCTGCAGTTTTTTACCGACCGGATCGTGGTGCAGCGCTTCGACGGTGGTGACCTCCGCCCCGTTGCACTGGGCGGCCAGCAGCAGGCAGGAGCAGACAGATTTGCCGTCCATAATCACGGTGCAGGCGCCGCACTCCCCCACCGAGCAGCCCTCTTTGGTGCCGGTTAGCTTCAGCTCCTCACGGAGAAAATCGATCAGGCGGACATTGTCTTTCACATCGCGGGCAATGCGGATGCCATTCACTTTTAGCTCAATATGATTCATGTTCATGGCTCCTTATTTTTTCTGCTCTGTCATGACTTCCTGCAGCATCTGCCGGAACATATCGATAAATACCGGGACCTTATAAGGCGCTGACCAGCGTCCCCCGATGGCTTTCTCTACCCTGGCGTGAAGCACGCCGGCCGCGTAGTCAATGGTGGCGGCGTCCAGCGTCCGGCCGATGAGCGCCTGCTCAACCTCAAGCAGCCGCTGCGGTTTGGCCAGCAGCGCGCCATCCACCAGACGGCACAGGCGAACCACGCCTTTATCGACCATGAACTGCCCGGTCAAGCTCTGGCGCGTAATGTTCAACGCATTGCGCCGGCCAAGCTGCAGATAGCGATTGATCAGCGGCTGCTGGGTCGGCGCCGGCAGGATAAAGCGGATAACCAGCTCATCGGGCTCAAGAAGGGTGCGATAGCCGCCGATGACAAATTCGCTGACCGGCATCCGGCGCGTCCCACGCGCGCTGCGCAGCTCCACCTCCGCCTCGTAAATAATCAGCGGCGGCATAGAATCCGCGCACGGAGCGGCGTTGACGATGTTGCCGCCGATCGTTGCCCGATTGCGCAGCTGCAGGGAGCCGACGGTTTTACAGGCGGTAACCAGCAGCGGATAGCGCTGCTGAATCAACGGATGCTTAACCAGATCGGTAAAGCAGACGCCGGAGCCAATCGAGACGCCGCCCTCAACGTCAAAAATCTCCTTCAGCTCCGCCAGCCCGGCGATATTGACAAGCGGCACCTCGCCGGACAGCATCCGGGCCTGCACCAGCACATCGGTACCGCCGGCGATGGGCATCGCCCCCTTCCCGGCCATCAGCGTCAGGGCCTGCTTCAGGGTTTGCGGGACGCTCAGCGACAGGGTATTGAGGCGATGAACCTGTTTCTTATCGCCGGACTCCAGCATCTGCTCGCTCTGGCGCTCCGGCTTTTTGAGGTTGTAACCCAGGCGAACCTGCTCGAGGGTCAGCGGCAGGGTCCGGTTAGGCCGCCCGATGGCAAAGCTCACCGCATTGTTGAGGGCCGCAGCGCCGAGCTCCAGTACCGGTTCGCCGATAACTTTCGCCCCCATCGGCCCCGCTTTATCGTAGTTTTCCACCGCAATGATATCGATGTGCGGCATATCCTTGATGGTCGGCAGCAGATAGGTATCAAAGTTTTCCGATTTCACCACCCCGTGCTCGGTGTTGAAATCCTCCAGCATGCCGTAACCGATCATCCCCTGCAGCACGCCGCCGTAAACCTGGCCGCTAAAACCAACCGGGTTAATGACTTTACCGACATCGTGGGTGGCGACGACGTTATTGACGGTGATTTTGCCGGTGCGCATATCCACCGCCACGTCGGCCAGCTGGCAGCCGTACACCCAGGTGAAATAGGGGCTGCCGCAGCCCTTCTCTTCATCCCAGTGAATATTCGGCGCCACGTGCCAGCCGTAGGCGGAGAGGTTGGCCCCGGTAGCCCGGGTCATATCGCACACCTGCTGGAAGCTGAGGCTCAGCTCCGGGCGGCGGCGGTTAAACACCTTGCCGTTTTGCCAGGCGATATCGTCGATGCTCTGCGCTTTCAGCGTTTCCCTGACGGCCTCCGCCATGCGTTGTTTAATTTTGTTCGCCGCGCTCAGAATCGCCTGTCCGCCCATCAGGGTACCGCGCGAAGCGACCGTTGAGCCGCCGTCGGCGATCATCGCCGTGGCCGGTTCGCTGAACATCACCCGCTCGAGCCCAATCCCAAAGGCTTCCGCCGCCAGCAGCGACATGGTGGTCTGCAGCCCCTGTCCGTTCTCCGATACCGAGGTGGAGATGTTGACGCTGGCGTCGGCATTCACCTGAATCAGCGCCGAGGACGCATCCAGACCCTCGGCCCCCAGAGAGCAGCCGCGATGGCTCAGCGCGAAGCCAATCCCGTAGCGGATCGGTCCGCCTTCCGCGTTAAGCTTTTTGTAGTGCTCGCGTTTGGCCTCGTATTCCGCCTTGAGCAGCGTTTTCTCCAGCACCTCCTGCGCGGAGACGGTATGCTCGCTGAAGACCTGCCCGGCCATGCTGGTGTCGCCCTGCTTAAGTATGTTGCGCAGACGGAATTCGACGGGCGACAGGCCCAGTTCGCCCGCCACGTCATCCATCAGCGATTCGTTGGCGAAAATGACCTGCGGCGCGCCGTAGCCGCGGTAGGCCGAGGTGTAGTTGTTGTTGGTGTAAACGCCCACCAGATCGACGCGCACGTTAGGAATATTGTAGGGGCCCGCCGCCTGCACGGAACTGCGCCAGGTGACAAACACCGTCTGGCCGCAGTAGCTGCCGCCATCGGCGATAATGTCGATTTTAATCGCCTGAATACGCGCATCGTCGTCCACGCCAATGCGGTATTTCATCTTATAGGGGTGGCGCTTGTAGCTTTCGCGCATCGACTGTTCGCGGTTATAGGAGATTTTTACCGGCCGCCCGGTCAGGTGCACCAGCAGCGCCGCCCGGCAGGAGACGTTATCAATAATGTCATCCTTGCCGCCGAAAGAGCCGCCCAGCACGGAGCGCTTAATGTTCACCTTCGCCTGGGGCAGGTCAAGATATTTGGCAATCACCGCCCGGGTGCGGTGAGCGTTTTGAATCGACCCCTCGATGGTCATGATCTGTTCATTATTATCCAGATAGGCGGTAATCGATTCCGGCTCAATATAGCCGTGCTCCTGGAAACCCACCTCATACTCGCGTTCGAAAATATGGCTGGAGGCGGCGAATCCGGCGTCGATATCGCCCTTCGCCGTATGGTGGCGGTTAATGATGTTGCTATCGAGTTCGCTGTGAATAAGGCGCGCCCCGGGCTTCATCGCCTCTTCCGGGGAGGTAATTGGCTCCCACGGGGTGTAGGTGATTTTGATTTTATCGACCGCGATGCAGGCTGCCTCGTAGGTTTCCGCCGCCACCACGGCAACCACGTCGCCGCGATAGGCGATCTCCTTGTCGATAATCGGCGGATGATCGGGAACGATCGCCCCCAGCTTGCGCTGGCCGGGAATATCGTTCCAGGTGGCAATACGCACGACGCCGGGCACTTTTTCCGCCTCCGACAGGTCGAGCGCGTCGATGCGCCCGGCAGGTATATCCACGTAGCGACAGACGCCATACAGCATATTGTTCATAATAATGTCATCGCCGTAGACCGCTTTACCCGTCACCTTGGCGAGCCCATCGACGCGGGGCACCTCACTGCCAACCAGCAATGTATCCATATTTTTCAGTCTCCACTCACAAAGAAAGATAACGGAATAAAGCAATGGCTATGCCACCTATAAATAAAGGGTTATTTCAGGCTTAGTTATGTGAGGCGCCTCTAAAAATAGCGGCAGGTTAAACCAGAAAAAGCGGATGATATCGTCGGGAGGATTATCAAAAAGAGAGCGTGCGTATCACAATGATAATTGGCGCTTCTCAATGGTATTTCTCAGAGAGGGCCCGCCGCCAGGTATTGACCATAAGTATCATTACCCTCCATCAACCGGCGTCAAAAAGCGCGCTGACGGCGCGATCCGTTCAACTTTTCCCTTACCGCAGCGCCCCTCAAATTTCGAATAAAAAATAAAATAAATTCAATAATGAAATTTAAATTCCATAACCAGGCGTGTTAACAAATGTGATATATATCATAATTTTAACAATTCACTTCCCTGAGGTCGCTGTGAAAGGCGATAATCAATCATAAGAATTACTTTATATATCAGTTAATTATAAAAACAGCCTTTATAGACACATAGATGTTACAGATAATCCACAACGACAAAGCGAAATAAAACTTTCAAAATGTGATCTATTTGCACTTTTGTTTCAGTTACAGCGGTAATAATACCCTCTCACTAAACGCACCCTGACCACCTTGATGGTGCAGCAGAAATCCAAACCCCGGAGGATGCAATGAAGGAAGTGAGATCAGGAGTTATCAGAACCGTTTATGTTGGCCCTTGCCATACCATCCGTTCATACCACAACGCTGCCCGGGACATGTTGAACCTCACCCATCCCGGAGGACAAAACCCCGCGTATACCGATGATTCATCATTCATCAAAAAGAAACCTCTTTGACCGGTTTTATTTAGCGCGCTGCAATCGCGCTGGATAGGAGCACTCAGGGCAAAAAACCATTTTATGTCAGCCAGGCTTCATAAAGCGAAAAGACAGAGCGTGGTTGGGATGGGATGACACATTTTTATCTCGTGCCGTTAATCAAAACAAAAGGTATAAAAATGTCTCTTATTATGAATCTGAACCTACAGCAGAGAAAGCGACTACACCAAATAACCTTAGTAGCGACATTCGGTGGCCTGTTATTCGGTTATGACACCGGCGTTATTAATGGCGCATTTTCCTCACTGAAACAATATATGGCCTTGACCCCGACCACAGAAGGTCTGGTCATGAGCGTGTTGCTGATCGGCGCCGCGCTAGGTAGCGTTTTCGGCGGAAAATTCGCGGATTTCTTTGGCAGAAGAAAGTACCTGCTCTTTTTATCCTTCATCTTTTTCATCGGCGCCTTAATGTCCGCGCTGGCGCCGGACATTACCGTACTGCTTATTTCACGTTTCATCCTCGGCTATGCCGTCGGCGGAGCCTCGGTCACCGCGCCCACCTTTATTTCTGAAGTGGCGCCCACCGAAATGCGCGGTAAGCTGACCGGCTTAAACGAAGTCGCCATTGTTATCGGGCAGCTCGCCGCCTTTGCTATCAACGCCATTATTGGCATTCTCTGGGGCCATCTACCGGACGTCTGGCGCTATATGCTGATGGTGCAGACGATCCCCGCCATCTGCCTGTTTATCGGTATGCTGCGGTCGCCGGAAAGCCCGCGCTGGCTAATCAGTAAAAACCGTCATGAAGAAGCGCTGGAAATATTAAAACAAATCCGCCCGCTTGAACGTGCAACCAAAGAGTTCAACGATATCACCACCTTGATTAAGGCCGAGGCGGACAAAAAGCTGCATTCCCAGAACGCCTTTATCACCATTCTTCAGACGCCGTGGATTTTCAAACTCCTGCTGGTCGGCGTGATTTGGGCGGCGCTGCAGCAAACCACCGGGGTCAACGTCATCATGTACTATGGTACTGAGATCCTCAGCAGCGCCGGCTTCTCAGAAAGAACCTCCCTCATCTGCAACGTACTCAATGGCGTGTTCTCCGTCGGCGGCATGCTCTTTGGCGTGCTATTCCTCGTTGACCGTTTTAAACGTAAAACCATCATTATTTATGGTTTCGCGCTGATGGCCACCCTGCACCTTATCATTGCCGGCGTAGACTACACGCTGGTCGGTGACATCAAAGCAACGGCAATCTGGCTGCTCGGCGCGATGTTCGTTGGCGTTATGCAGGGAACCATGGGCTTTATCACCTGGGTGGTGCTGGCGGAGCTTTTCCCGCTGAAGTTTCGCGGACTGTCGATGGGCATATCGGTATTTTTCATGTGGGTGATGAACGCCATCGTCAGCTATCTGTTCCCATTATTGCAGGCCAAGCTCGGTTTAGGTCCGGTATTCCTGATTTTTGCCGCGATCAACTACCTGGCGATTGTCTTTGTGATAACGGCGCTGCCAGAAACATCGAATAAATCGCTGGAGCAGCTGGAAGAGGAGCTGTCGGCAAATAAATCTACTGCAGGATTCAATACGGCCACCAAGGAAAGCGGATTATGATCGATACTATTACGCAGGATAATCTCCATCTGTCGTGCCGGGCGAAAAATAAAGCGGAAGTGCTGGCCATGATTGGCGCGGACTTCAGGTCCAGAGGGTACGTCAGCGAAGATTGCGTGGCGTTTCTTGCCGAAAGAGAGCGCCAGGTCTCCACCTTTTTGGGTAACGGCATTACGCTGCCGCATCTGCCTAAATCAGCCACCAGCATCATTGTCAAAACGGGGGTGGAGATTTATCAGTTCCCTGACGGAGTGATCTGGGACAGAAATAACGTCATGTTTATTGCCATTGGCGTGATCGCCAAAGAGAGTGAGCATATTGATGTGCTGAGAGAGGTGGCGTCGATCTTTAGCGACGAAGTCATCGCCAGAGCGCTGTCGTTGATTGCCAATAAAGAGGATTTTTTAAGGATCCTCCAGCAGAATCACTAAGCACGGCCATCGCCTGATAAAAGCCTGCTTACGCGCAGGCTTTTTGCTTATTCAGGATAGACGTCGCGCCTAGCTGCCTTTGTAGGTGGAGTAGCCGTACTGGCTGAGCAGCAGCGGAATATGCAGCTTTTCATTGGTACGCGTCACGGTAAACAGTACCGGGATCTCCGGGAAAAACGTCGCCAGCTTCTGTTTGCTGAAATCATCGCCGGTTTTAAAGGTCACTTTATAAACCCCCGGCTGCATATCCCCTTCTGCTGGATACAGCGATTTAATACGCCCATCGTTATCAGTGACGCCGCTCGCGAGCGCCGTCCATTTATCCGCCTGCTGTTTTTCAAGGGTAACGGTCACACCCGACGAAGGCAGCCCCGTCTGCTGATTGAGGATATGCACGCTGAGCGTCCCGACGGGGGCGCTAAACGCGGCTGGAGCGACAGAGATTGCAGATAACAGAATCAAACTGGATAATTTTTTCACGATCTTTTCCCGTTGTGAATAATAACGTTCAAACGTTAGCACCTGGGCCGCTAAAATATATTCAACTTTTTGTGATAATCGCCTTAACGAAAGCAGGACGAGGAAAATAGCGAGCACATTCGAAGTTATAGAATTATCTGAATATAATGTGCATCCCTGGGGCGTGAATAAAGGCCCGCTCGCTTGCGCTATACTTATTTTCTCCGCGTTCACAAAAGGACTTCACATGAAGATTTGGCCTGTTCTGACGGGTGTTGCTATCGCATTAACGCTCGTCGCCTGTAAATCCCCTACGCCGCCCAAGGGCGTCCAGCCGATAAATAACTTTGACGCAAGCCGTTATCTGGGGAAATGGTATGAGGTGGCCCGGCTCGAAAACCGCTTTGAACGCGGTCTGGAGCGGGTTACCGCGACCTACGGTCAACGGAAAGACGGCGGTATCAGCGTTCTCAACCGCGGTTATGATCCGCGGAAACAGAAATGGAGCGAGAGCGAAGGTAAAGCGTATTTCACCGGCGCGCCGACCACCGCCGCGCTGAAAGTCTCCTTTTTTGGCCCGTTTTACGGCGGCTACAACGTGATTGCGCTGGATAGCCAGTATCAATATGCGCTGGTCAGCGGCCCCGATCGCGGCTATTTATGGATCCTGTCGCGCACGCCGACCATCCCGGAATCCGTGAGGCAGGAGTATCTCGGCATTGCGCGGGAGCTCGGTTTCCCGGTCGAAAAGCTCGTCTGGGTGAATCATCGATAGCGCCGGGGATAGTTCGCGGGCCTCTTTTACCAACATTATCTTCAGCCAACCTGAGGTCTGAAGATAATGTCGTAAAAGGGGGTGATAATGACAGAGTTATTGCTGGGGAGCCGCAGCCGCATCGTCAGCGCTTTTCGCGGGAGCGATACTCTCTTTAATCTCTTTGGTTTTATTCGCGGCATCGCTGGCAAGGTTATTCGCGTCAACAATCGCGTTGTCTTTAATTTTTCCCGCTTCCTGGACAATTTGATCGCTTTTCTGTCGGGCATCCTGCTTAACGGCATCGGCCTGAGCTTGTGCCTGCTGGGCAATAGCTTCCGCTTTTTTATCCGCTTCCGCCTTGATGCTGGAGGCCTGGCTGCTGAGGCTGTTGGCCTCGTCCGCCGCCTGTTTTTTTATCGCGTCGATGTGTTTATCGGCTTGATCCTTAATTGCCTCGGCTTTATCGGACGCCGCCTCTTTAATTTGTTGCGCATTGTCTTTAGCTTTATCCAGATTGGCATCCACTTTTGATGAATCATCACAGCCGGCAAGAAATAAGCATACGGCAGAAGCGATCAGCGTTTTACTCCAGAGTTTCATAGTCATTCCTTTATTTATCCATATCCCCGTAGCGGGAAGAGCATTGCCGCAGGGTTACCAGGATAATTCTCATGACAATTGTGCCATGAAGTTATTTAGCCCCAATACTTAACCCCGCATCCCTTTATTTATAATCGCTAACCAGGCAGAGTCAAGTTCCTGGCCCAGGAACGCTGCGGATATAAAAAAACCCGGGCGGGTGCCCGGGCTTGTCGCTGAAAAAATAGCTTATGCCGTGACGGCGGATTTGGCCAGCGTCGGGCCGGCTAGCGCCAGCCGGGCCCCGGCGTCGGTATCGCTGTATTGCTTAAAGTTATCCATAAACAGCTGCGCCAGGCTCTCGGCCTTCTCCTGCCATTTGTCGGCAGAAGGCCAGCCGCTACGCGGGTCAAGCTGCGCGCTGTCGACGCCGGGCACGCTTTGCGGGATAGCGAGACCGAACACCGGCACGGTTTCTTCACGCAGCTCGCCGGTGGTACCGTTTAAAATCGCGCTGATGATATTGCGCGTATCGCGCAGCGAAAGGCGCTTGCCTTCGCCGTTCCAGCCGGTATTAACCAGCCAGGCCTCGGCGCCGGCCTCCGCCATTTTGGCCGCCAGAACGCTGGCGTACTGCGTCGGGTGCAGCAGCAGGAACGCCGCGCCGTAGCAGGCGGAAAACGTCGGCGTCGGTTGAGTAATGCCGCGCTCGGTGCCGGCCAGCTTCGAGGTGAAACCGGACAGGAAGTGATACTGCATCTGCTCGGTCGTCAGGCGGGATACCGGCGGCAGCACGCCAAACGCATCGGCGGCGAGGAAAATCACCTTCGACGGATGGCTCGCGCGCGACACCGGTTTCACGATGTTTTCAATATGCGATAACGGATAAGAGACGCGGGTATTTTCAGTCTTACGGCCGTCGGCGTAATCCACGCTGCCATCGGCTCTGACCACCACGTTTTCCAGCAGCGCGTTACGGCGAATCGCGCGATAGATTTCCGGCTCGGCCTGCGGGTCAAGATTAATGGTCTTGGCATAGCAGCCGCCTTCGAAGTTGAACACGCCGTCATCATCCCAGCCGTGCTCGTCATCGCCGATCAGCTGACGCAGCGGATCGGTGGAAAGCGTGGTCTTACCGGTGCCGGAAAGGCCGAAGAACAGCGCCACGTCGCCCGCTTCGCCGCGGTTCGCCGAGCAGTGCATCGAGGCAATTCCCTGCTGCGGGAGCAGATAGTTCATCACCGAGAAGAGGCCTTTCTTCATCTCGCCGCCGTACCAGGTGCCGCCGATCAGCTGAATTTTTTCGCTGAGGTTAAACGCGACAAAGTTCTCGGAGTTAAGCCCCTGCTCTTGCCATTTATCGTTGGTGCAGCCCGCGCCGTTGAGGACAACGAAGTCCGGCGTAAATTCCGCCAGTTCCTCGGCGCTCGGCGCAATAAACATGTTTTTCACAAAGTGCGCCTGCCAGGCCACCTCGGTGACAAAGCGGACGCCGAGGCGCGTCGCCGGGCTGGCGCCGCACCAGGCATCAACAACATACAGTTTCTTGCCGCTCAGCTGCCCGGCGACCAGCGCCTTCAGGTCAGCCCAGATTTCGCTGCTCAGCGGCTTATTATCGTTGCGGCCCAGGCCGGAATCGGCCCACCAGACGGTGTCACGCGTCAGCTCGTCCCTGACGATATATTTGTCGCGCGGCGAGCGCCCGGTAAAGATCCCGGTATCCACGGCAACCGCCCCGGACTCGGTCATGACGCCGCGCGCCGCGCCGGTTAATTCCGGGCTGGTTTCATGCGCAATCAGCAAGTCGTAATCGGGGTTATAAAACAGCTCGCTGCTCTCCTGAATACCGAGCGAAAGAAGAGCGTCTTTTACTGATTCAATACGTGACATGGCACTCCTGACAAACTATTGGCTGGATAAGATGCTATTAGGCTATTTCAACCTGTCAGTGAAACGGATGGATTTATTTTAATAAAAAACCATCGGGTAATTAAATAAACAGGATGAGCAGACCAGAGCCGGCGATTTAAAATCGTGCTCGTGTAGGGTTTCGCCTGTACTTTAGACATATCGCTTACACGAATAAGTCATAAGCTAACTCTGCAAAAAATGTTAACACCTGTAGATAATTATGTTAATTGCATAGTTTCTATGCGTTATGCTAAAATTGCATAGCTATTATTGCAGGGGTGGGGAAAGAGTCTGTGCTGGCAAATCTGGAAGTAAAATGGCTTTACGATGTGATTGCCCTTGAGGAGTCCAGAAGCTTTACGCTGGCGGCAAAAAGCCGGAATATCTCACAATCCTCGTTCAGCCGCCGGATTCAGGCGCTTGAGGCTTCGCTGGGCTTCAGCATCTTCGACCGCTCGGCGAACCCGCTCCAGCTCACCAACCGCGGAAAGATTTTTATCGGCTATGCGCGTAATATGCTCGACGATATGGACTTCCAGATCAGCCGAATTAAAGGGCTGAACAACACGACTCAGAAAATAAGAATCGACGCGGCGCCTTCGCTTTCCGTTTTATTGCTCCCCGAAATTATCGCCGGTTATACCGACAGAAAGAATAAAACTTTTCATGTTGAATCGATTAACGTCAACGACGCCGTGTTCAATCTGAAAGAAGGCAAGAGTGATTTTATCCTGTCGTTTTATAATGAAGAGCTGATGAACTATCCGTTTATCAATCACAAAATATTCGACTCGGCGCTGCATCTCGTCTCCCCCTGCGATAAACACGGCAGGCCGCTTTTTAATTTGCACCGCGGGGTGCTGCCGCTGATGAAATACGCCAACGACAGCTATATGGGTCGCCAGGTGAACCAGGTTATCGACCGCAAGCCGGAGATTACCTTCTCGTTAACCTTCGTATCTTCCATGAGCGAGCTATTAAAACGCATGATCCTCAACGGCGACGGGGTGGGTTGGCTGCCGCAGTACTCGATCAAGCGCGAGCTTGAGGAAGGCCGCCTGGCGATTATGGATGCGAGCCTGTCGCTGCCCATCGGCGCCTACATCTATCGCTCCGGCGCGCGGCTCAATCAGTCCGCCGAGCGTTTCTGGCAGCATATTAAGTCGACGAGCGCCGTGAGCGCATAATTCGCCTGGCGGCGGAAAATTCGCTATCATCCGCATCCACTCCTTATTCGCGCAGCCTGATGTCTACGATTATCGATACCTTTATCGCCCCGCCGTGCCACGCTGAAATCGACATACTCTATCAGGATGAGCATCTGCTGCTGATCGATAAACCCGCAGGCTTGCTCAGTCTGTCAGGGAAAAATCCGCGCAATCTCGACTCGGTACATTATCGGCTGGTACAGCAGTTTCCCGGCTGCGCTCTGGCGCATCGTCTTGATTTCGGCACCTCCGGGCTGATGGTGATTGCGCGCAACAAGGTCATCAACGCCGCCCTCTGCCAGCAGTTCAGCCAGCGTGCGGTGAGCAAAGTCTACAGCGCGCTGCTGTGCGGGCATCTGGCGGACGATGAAGGTACCATTGACGCCCCGATAGCCAAAGATCCGGCGCTGTTTCCGCTGATGACGATTTGCCCGCGCCGCGGCAAGCCAGCCCGTTCCGGCTATCGGGTGGTTGAGCGCCTGCGTTATCAAGATAGCGTGCCGGTGACGCGGGTCCAGCTGACGCCGGAAACCGGCCGCACCCACCAGCTGCGTATTCACTGCCAGCAGCTTGGTCACCCTATTCTGGGCTGCGACCTCTACGGCGGTCTGCTACTTCCGGGAACAGAACAGGCGCCGCGCCTGATGCTGCACGCCAGCGAACTGCATTTCATGCATCCGGTTAGCGGAGAGCGGATCGATGCGATAAGTCCCAGCGGATTTTAACTCGCCCCACTCGCCAGCCCCTGTACCGAATCTCTCCCGCACGCTGATTGACGTCGACGCTTTAATTCGAATCGCGGCATTGCAAATGCAAATATCATATTTGCTCGTTAATCACCGCCTCTGTAGCTTGTGCTCTATTCATGCTTTTCATGAAAGAACATTCAGGGCACAACGGCTTTATGATTAAACTCGATAATATTCGCAAGACCTACCCCGGCAGCGCGCATGCGGCTATTCGCGGCCTTAGTCTGGTGATTAATAGCGGCGAACTGTGCACTTTCGTTGGCCCCAGCGGGTGCGGAAAAACAACCATACTGCGGATGATTAATCAGCTGGATGTTCCTGATGCCGGTGACGTATACGTTCAGGGCGTTAAGCTTGCCGCTGCCGATATTATTCAGGTGCGCCGCCAAATTGGCTTTGTCATGCAAAGCGCCGCCCTCTTTCCACATCGTACGGTCGCGCAAAATATAGCCACGGTTCCGCGCCTTCTCGGCTGGAGCAAAAAGCATATCCAGGCGCGCATCGACGAATTAGTGGATTTGATGTCTCTCGACCGCAACGTCCTGCCCCGCTATCCGCACCAGCTTTCCGGCGGCCAGCAGGGGCGCGTGGCGATCGCCAGAGCGCTGGCCGCCGATCCGCCTGTTCTCCTGATGGACGAACCTTTTGCCGCTATCGACCCGGTCGTTCGCGAGCGCCTGCAGGACGAGCTGCTGTTGCTGCAACAGCGCCTGCGCAAAACGATCGTCCTGGTGACCCATGATATCAATGAAGCTATCCGCCTTGGCGATAGAATCGCTATCTTCCAGGAGGGCGGCGAGCTGGCGCAGTTCGCTACGCCTGACCATATTTTGTCGCATCCGGCCAGCGACTTTGTGCGCCGCTTTATCGGCCCCGAACCGAATCTGCAACGGCTGGGGAGAATTCAGGTCGGACAGCTCCCGCGCCATGACGTGCCGCTTATTGATGAGAGCCTCTCCCCCATCGCCAGCCCGCATCCGCCGGTCGCCAGTCCGCTGCGCCTGGTGCTGGACAAAAAACGGCGTCCGCTAAACTGGTTCGATCCGGTTAAGCGCCGGACGCTGCCGGTCGACGCGCCGCTGGCGGCTATCAACACGCTGCGCTTTGCCTACAGCGCGCTGCTGGATGCCCCCGGCGGCGTAGTGGTTCATGTCGATGCCGACGGTGAATATCAGGGCAGCATCTCCCACGCTCTGCTGCAGAACGTGCTGGAAGGCCACGTGGATCTTCGCCGCTATGATTGACTGGCCGTGGATCCTCGACAACAAAATCATGATCGGCGAACTGCTCTGGCAGCATGTACAGCTGGTGATCGTTTCGCTGTTTTTCGGCACCCTCTTCACCGGCGTATTGATTAGCCTGACGCTGCGCTGGCCCGCGGCCGCCCAGCCGCTGATCTACCTGTGCGGGATCCTGTTCACTATCCCGTCTCTGGCGCTGTTTATTCTCTTACTGCCGTTTACCGGACTGTCGCTGATGACCTCAATTATCGGCCTGACGCTCTACTCGCTGCTGATCCTGCTGCGCAACGTTATCGCCGGAATAGAGAAACTCCCGGCGCCGGTGCTGGAGTCGGCGCGCGCGCTGGGCTATACCCGCGGGTTTCGTTTTGTCGATATAGAGCTGCATCTGCTGCTGCCCTCGCTGTTCGCCGGGTTACGCATCGCTTCGGTGACGCTGGTCGGGCTGGTGACGGTCACCGCCTTAATTGGCCAGGGCGGTCTCGGACAGCTTCTGTTAGCCGGGTTTAACCAGAACTTTGTCACGCCTATCGCGGTCAGCCTGGCGCTCAGCGTTGTGCTATCTCTGCTGTTGGATTCGCTGATTGCCCGCATCGGCTATTGGCTAACGCCGTGGGCCCGCTAATGGATATCCTGCAAGCAACGTTTCACTGGTTATTACAACCGCAGCACTGGACAGGCGATGCGGGAATATTACTTCGCCTGCGCGAACATCTTTATTATGTGCTGATCAGCATAGTCGTTGCCTCGGCGATTGCGCTGCCGCTGGGGATTATTCTCGGCTACTGGCGCAAGGGCGCGTTTGTGATTATTAATCTGTTTAATATTGGTCGCGCCATTCCCTCTTTAGGTTTAATCCTGTTATGCATTATTGTGTTTGGCTTTAATGATATTCCGGTATTTACCGCGCTGGTGGCGATGTCGATTCCGCCGATCCTCACCAACGCCTGGGTTGGCATTTATCATGCCGACCGTCAGCTGTGCGATGCGGCAAAAGCGCTGGGCATGACGCCGCTCCAGAGCCTGTGGCAGCTGCGGATACCGCTCGCCGCGCCGCTGATACTCGCCGGCCTGCGGACCGCGCTGGTACAGCTGATCGCGACCGCCGTCGTCGCCGCCTACGCCGGCCTTGGCGGCCTCGGGCGCTTTCTGATCGACGGACTTGGCCAGCGCGATATTCCCCAGGTTATTGCCGGTTCGCTAGTGGTATCGCTGCTGGCCATCGGCTGCGAACTGCTTTTTTCATTACTCTCCCGGCGCATCGTCCCGGCGCCGGTCGCGCAAATAAATTAATTCCCCAACAACAAAAAACCACCTGCAGGTAAAGAGGTATTATGAAGCAGCTATTTGGCATTTCCGCGCATCGTCGCCGCTTGCGTCTTTCGGTATTCACCGCGGGATTATTAAGCTTAAGTTTTAACGCCCTGGCGCAGGGCGTCACCATTGGCGGAGCGAATTTCACCGAAAGTTCAATCCTTGCCAATATTTACGCCAGCGCACTAAAGAAAAACGATATTGCGGTGAAAACCCGCCTTAATCTCGGCAATCGCGAGATTATTATTCCGGCGCTGCAGAGCGGCGAAATTGATATTGTTCCGGAATATCTCGGTGCCCTGCTGAACTATTATGACGGCAAAACGCTGGCCACCAGCCAGAGCGACGTTAGCGCTGAGTTAGCCAAAGCGCTGCCGGCGGACTTTACGCTGCTCACCCCCTCCCCGGCCTCGTCCATTACCGCCTGGGCCGTGCGCGCGGAAACGGCAAAAAAATATCACCTCAGCAAGCTTTCCGACCTGCAGCCCGTGGCCCATCAGCTGACTATCGGCGGCCCGCCGGAATTCCCGGTACGCGCCCTGGGCCTGCCGGGCCTTAAGCGCGTCTACGGGCTTGAATTTAAGGCGGTGAAATCTCTGGATATGGGCGGTCCGCTGACCCGTCTGGCGCTTAACTCCGGCAAAATCGACGTCGCCACGGTTGTCTCCACTCAGGGCAACCTCGCAAAAGAGGATTGGGTAGTCCTGGAGGATGATAAGCATGAACAGCCAAGCCAGAACGTGGTGCCGCTGGTGCGCAAAGCCAGCCTGACGCCGAAAATCAGCGAAGTGCTCAATGAGGTCTCCGGCAAGCTGAACAACGCCGCGCTGATCGAACTTAACCAGCAGGTCGATCTGCAGCATAAAGATCCGGCGGCGGTGGCCGAACAGTGGGTCAAAACGCACCTCAACGGCAACTGATCGCCGCCATGCCAGGGAAGGCATCACCTCCAAATGAGCCGAGAAAATGCCAAATAATCCTATGATCCTGAACCTTTTCTTCTTCAATCCTCAGGGTGACTACCGCTTTTCCTGGCGTCACCCGCAGGCGCCGGAGAAGGAAATTTTCAGCCTCAAGTACTATGTCGATCTGGCCCGTAAAGCGGAGGCCGCGACGCTCGACGCCATTTTTATCGCCGACCATATCGCTATCTGGGATACGGTGCCCAGCGGCTTAACCCATTACGCCAACGCCCGGCTGGAGCCCATCACTCTTCTCTCGGCGCTGGCGGCGGTAACAGAACATATCGGCCTGATGGGCACGGCGTCCACCTCTTATAACGAGCCCTATAATCTCGCCCGCTATTTCGCCTCCCTCGATTTTCTCAGCAACGGGCGGGCCAGCTGGAATATCGTGACCTCATGGCTGGAGGAGGAAGCGGCCAACTTCGGCCTTGACCACCTGCCGCAGCACGGCAGCCGCTACCAGCGCGCCGGCGAGTTTATTGATGTGGTCACTCAGCTGTGGGACTCGTGGGAAGACGGCGCGGTGCGCTATGACAAAGCCAGCGGGCTATTTGCCGATTCCAGCAAGGTGCATCATCTTGATTTCGCGGGCGAGTTCTTCCGCGTGCGCGGGCCGCTGAACGTCCCTCGCCCGCCGCAGGGGCATCCGGTCCTGGTGCAGGCCGGCTCGTCTGAGGCGGGTAAAAACCTCGCCGCCGCCTGGTCAGATATGCATTTTGTGTTTATCAAATCTATCGCTGAGGGGCTGGCCTACCGCGAGGAGATAAACCAGCGTTTGCGCAGCCACGGCCGCGATCCGGCGCATTTCAAAATCATCGCCGGCGTTTTACCGGTGGTGGTGAATTCAAACGCGGAAAAGGAGGAACGCCAGCGGCTTAACGAGCAGCTAATGAGCGACCAGATGGCCATCGACCTGCTCTCTTCCTATCTGCGCATGGATTTATCCGCTTATCCCGTCGACCAACCGCTGCCGCCGCTGCCGGAGGAAGAGACCTTTGATGGGATCCGCACCGCCCTCAGGCTAATTCGTGATTACGATCCGCGGTTGACGATCCTGGCGTTGGGCAAGCTGCTGTTGCAAAGCTCCGATAGCTGGCTGCTAATCGGCAGCGCCGAGGAGATCGCCAGCACGCTGACGGAAACCTGGCGCGCCGGCGCCGCCGACGGTTTTAACCTGATGTTCCCGCTGCTGCCGGGGGACTTCGACCGCTTCGTTGAGCAGGTGGTGCCGATTCTGCAGCGCAGCGGCGCGATGCGGGATCGCTATCCGACCGGCACGCTGCGCGAGAAGCTGGGCCTGCCGGTCGTCGAAAACCGCTTCGCCCGCCGGGATGGCAAACCGCAGGCGTCATAGCGCGGCTTCTGCTTATTTCCCCGGTGGCGGCTGGCGCCTTACCGGGGCTACGGGTTCCCAGCCGTCTGAGGGCCGGTAGCCCGGACAGATGCGCAAGCATCGCCCCCGGGCAATTCAGCCACTCTGCGCTCTGCTCCCGGGGGCGGCGCTCAACGCGCCTTGCCCGGGAAAATTGCCGCCTACAGCCGCACGACGCCTCTGGCCGCCGCCTCATCACGCCACGCCAGCAGCGGCTGATAGTCCGCGCGCCGCATATCGCTGTAGCCGCAGATAAACAGCGCTTCGCAAAGCGGCCGGTAGCGTTCATCGCTCACCAACTGCTGCAATGCCTCTCTCAGCAGCCCCAGCGTCGCCGCGGACGTCGTCGCCGACGTAATCAGCGGCAGACCCGGGGCGAGCGGGCTATGCGCAATCACCACCAGCCCCGCTAGCGCCTCCGGCTGATGGCGCTGCAGCAGCGCCCAGCTCACGCAATCAATGGCGGCGATATCCGCTGTCCCCTGCTGAAGTTCACGCAGCGACTGACGATGGCTGCCGCTAAACGCTACCGCCGAGAAGAAACGCCCATCGCGCGACAGCGGCGCGACCATTTTTAACAGCACGTTATAGCCGGACTGGGAATCCGGCGAATTGCACGCGACCCGACGCCCGCGAAAATCCGCCAGCGTCTGCCGGCTCTCCGCCTCACGCACCACCAGCAGGCTGCGGTAGTTCCGCCCTTCGCACCCCGGCGCCGAATAGTGAAAACAGCCCACCGTTTGCGCTGCCGGCAGCCGCGTCATCAGCGGATAACCGCAGGTCTGGCTCAGCAGCAGCGCCGGATGGCGCCAGTGGGTCAGCAGATCCTCAGGTACCTGATATGACAGCGTATCCTCATCCACCACGCCACGGGCCGCCAGCAGCTGCCGCACCGCCCGCCAGAGCGCCTGAGTATCCTCGTCATTCACCGCGTACATCGGAAACGCCAGCCTTTCACTCATGGTCTTTATCCGCCTTACCCTGCTGGTTGAACCCGGGATGAGCATTCACCGCCACCGATCTGGCAAAAAAATGCCGTAGCCATTCACCGTAACCGCGCACCACAAACCCGGCGTTGCGCCGCTGGTAGTCCGCCTGATTAAACAGATAGATTTTTCGCAGCCCGTACCACGGCACGCCCGGCAAATCGTGATGCACTGAATGGTAGTTGAGATTGAGAAACAGCACCCGCCAGACCAGCCCCGCTTCGTTAATCACCGAACGGGCCAGCGGATCGTCCGCGGCGCGGTGTTCAAGGAAAGAGCGCACTTTGGTCAACGCCAGCGCCGGGTAGCTGATAGCCAGCACGAAATAAAGCGGCGAAAAGCCGAGGTGATTCATCCACGCGAACAGCGCCGCCAGCAGCAGGCCGTGAACCAGCCACATCGCTATCACGTTCACCCGCCGGTGACGAAATGCCGCCAGCGCGCTGGCGAGCGTCTGGGCAATATCCAGCAGCGGCGCCACCAGCAGCCTGCCGAGAAACGTATTGCGCAGATGAATAAGGCTGCGCTGCCAGGGGGCAAAACGTCGCCAGCTCTGCGGCGTAAAATAGTAGGATTCCGGATCGTCAACGGGCTGCGTCAGCAGCTGATGATTATGATGCGCCAGGTGCGAGTCGCGATACAGCCCGTAGGGATACCAGACCGCCAGCGGTAGCGTCCCCAGCAGCTGATTAAACCATGGCCGCGACGTGGGGTGACCGTGAATAAGCTCATGCTGCAATGACATATACCAGGCGGTGAACCAGATGAGCAGCAGCGTGGCGGGGAAAATCCCCAGCTCGCGCCACCAGGCCAGCGAGGCAAACCAGCCGCCGTAGACGGCAACGATCAGCAGCCAGGTGGGCAGCTCGCTGCGCCACAACCAGCTACGGGAAAACTGATGAATCCGCTCACGCTGCTGCGGATGCAGATAGACCGACCTGCTTTTTGCCATTCCTGCCGCTACCTTTTCGCGTTATCTTTTGTCCCCCGAAGATGTGAGATAACGCGTTAAATAACAAAGAAGTTAAATCACTTAGCTTTGCCAGAAAATGACCTTACCCTCTGTCGAACACGGTGATATAGCGCCACCCGGCAAAAATGCTCACGCCTGCGCAAACCAGCAGCGACGCTCCCAGCGATTGCCCCCACCCGGCCGCCAGCAGACCGGCGCCAATCAGCACATAATAAAACAGGCCGAAAAAGGCGCCGGCGGTGCCCCGACAGTCGCCGTAGGCGCTCAGCGCCGACCCCAGCACCAGCGGGATCGCCATGGCCCAGGCAAGGGTGACCAGCGCCACCGGCGCCACAAACCAGATCGATTCCCGCAGCACGTACACCGCGACGCCGCCGACGAAGTGCAGAATGCAGGCGATGGCGAGTATCCGCCCCAGCGGGACATGCTGACGCAGCAGCACGCGGTTAAGCAGCGCGCCGAGCAGCGAACCGGCGGCAAGCGCCATGCCGCTGTAGCCAAAGGTCAGGGTATCAAGATCGAATCGGGCGAAGAGAAAGGGGGCCAGGCTGTAGTAGCTGAACAGGCTGACGTTAAATGCCGCCACCAGTATTGCCGCCAGCGCAATATATTTATCCCCCGCCATCCGCCGCAGCACGCGAAGAAACGGCTCCCCAGCGCGATTTTGCGGACGCGTTTCCGGCATCAGCCGCAGGCAGCCCAGCAGGAGCACGGCGGCCAGAAGCGCCAGCGCGCTGAAGACGCCGCGCATCCCCCAGATGGCGGTCAGTCCGCCGCCGATATAGACCCCGACGGCCGGACTCACCGCCAGCGCCAGGCCGATAAACGAAAAAATCCCCGCCAGCTGCCGCCCGCTATAGCAGTCCCGCAGGACCGTCTGCGTCACTACGGAGCCGGTTGCCGCGCCAATAGCCGTCACTATCCGCGCCGCCAACAGCAGCGAAAAATCCGCGGCCCACAGCGCCATCAGACATCCCATCGCATAAACGCCCAGTCCGACCAGCAGAGCCGGACGCCGACCGTAGCGATCGCTGAATCCGCCCCACAGCAGTACGCCGACGGCAAAACCGATAAAGTAGACGGAGAGGGTTTGCGCCGCCTGCGGCGCGCTCACGGAAAATTGGGCGCTGATATCGGTCAGCGCCGGGCTATAAATCGTTTCCGCTATTTGCGGAAACATCAGTAGCGCGGTCACCAGCACCCGCGCGGCACGTCCCAACATATCCACCTCCTGATAAACAAGAGGCGCTATTGTAGGCAGGCCGTTTTTCGAACATTATAAACATAATGACTTTAAATATCGGAAATCAGACATTATGGCCTGGCTTGACGCTGATGCGGCATTCGATCCGGATACCTTAAAAACTCACCTGATTGGCGTGCAGTCGGCGTTAGGGGATCACGATTCCGGTAGCCACCAGCATAAGATGGCGCAGATTCTGTTTACCCGTCAGGGATGCGTCCGTTTGACCCTTAACGATGGCGCCCTGCTGTGCCTGCTTCCGCCGGGGCGCGCGGCCTGGATCCCCGCCGAAGTCCGCCATCGCGCGGAGATGAAAAACATTGTCGACTATCGTTCCGTCTGGTTTCAGCCGCAGCGTTACCCTCAGTTGCCAACGCAGTCGGCGATACTCAACGTGGTGCCGCTGCTGCGCGAGCTATTAGAACGCATCAGCGCCAGCCCCTGGGATACCGACTGGGAAGCCGAACCGGCGCGGCATCTTGCCGCCCTGTGCCAGGCGGAAATTCGCCTCGCGGCCCGGGAGCCGATGATGCTCGCGCTGCCGCAGGATAAACGGCTGGCGATGGTTTGCGGCGACGCGCTGCCGCCGGCGCTTGGGGCGCTCGCTGCCCGCTGCGGCGCCAGCGAAAAAACCATCAGCCGCCTGTTCCGCCGCGATACCGGGATGACCTACCAGCAGTGGCGACAACAGTGGCGATTAATGAAAGCGGTCGAGATGCTGGCAACCGGGGAGCGCATCACCGATACGGCACAGGCGCTCGACTTCGCCAGCGATAGCGCTTTTATCTACTTTTTCCGCACCATGACCGGCATGACCCCGGGGCGTTATTTTTCCGCCTGATTCTGGCCGCCCGGCGTAAACGGCGGCAGCTTGAGAAAGGTGCTTTGCAGCCCCTCGGACCACGCTTTGCGAATGGTATTGAAATAGGGATCGCTTTCGGTGATCCGATGCTGTTCGGCGCTGCTCAGGCTCCCGCTGCGGTACAGCAGCGTGTCCAGCGGCAGCCCCACCGAAAGATTACTGCGCAGGGTGGAGTCGATCGAGATCAGCGCGCAGCACATCGCCTGCTCCAGCGGAGTATCGATGGTCAACACCCGGTCGATGATCGGCTTGCCGTATTTGCTCTCGCCAATCTGGAAATAGGGCGTGTCGCGCGTGGCTTCGATAAAGTTGCCTTCCGGGTAGATATGAAACAGCCGGTGCGTTTCCCCGGCGATCTGCCCGCCGAGCAGCAGGTTGCAGTTGAAGTTGGTATTGCCGCAGTTCTGCTGATTGCTGCTGTCGCGCTGAATCACCTCCTGCAAGGTTTTACCGATCAGCATCGCCGCGTCGTATAACGAGGTCACCTGCATCAGATTAGGCTCCTGCTGGGTACGAATGCGGCCGCTGAGCAGGCTAATCACGCTTTGCGTGGTGGCCAGGTTGCCCGCCGACTGCAGCACCATGACCCGTTCGCCATCCTGATGGAAAACGTGCAGTTTTTTAAACGTTGCAATATGGTCTACTCCCGCGTTGGTGCGGGAGTCTGAGGCAAATACCAGTCCATCTGACAAACACATGGCCACACAGTAGGTCATCGTTTTTCGTTCCTGCCGTTATTGCTGCTGCGCCTGCTGCGAATGTTCGCGCACTTCAGCGTTAGTTAACATGATTTCTCCCCCGCCGCCGAGGCGGGTGCCGCGAACCGGGCACGCATCAAGATAGTCCAGCCCGGTCGCCAGCCGCAAATGTTGATTGAGGCTGCGCGTGTTATTGGTGATATCAAACGACTGCCAGCGCTCGTTGAGCCACACTTCGGCCCACGCGTGCATGGCGACGTGCTCGGCATTATCGCTGTAGACGTAGCCGCTGACGTAGCGCGCCGGGATCTCCAGCGCCCGGCAGCAGGCGAGAAACACGTGGGTGTGATCCTGGCAAACGCCCTTCGCGCGCGCAAAGGCATCGGCGGCGGAATCCTGCACCTGCGTGGCGCCCGGCGAATAGGGCATTCTCAGCAGTAGTTCGCCCATTAACTGGTTCAGGCTCTCTTCCTGCGCCTCGGGCTGATACCAGCGCTGGGCGAATTCGCGGATCGGGCCGTCAGCGCGCGTAAGCGGCGTACAGCGCAAGAAAACCAGCGGCGACAGCAGCTCCTGCGGCTCCGCGCCGATATCGTCCCCCTCTTCCGCAATATCGACGATCCCGCTGGCGCGAATGGTTATCTCTTTATGCGGATTATCCAGCGTCAGCACGTGCAGCACGTTGCCCCACGCGTCGGTGGTGGCGACGGCGGAACCGTCCGGCAAGGTCAATGACCAGGCGGTGATCTTCTGGCGACCGGTGCTGCGCGGCGTCAGGCGCAGATACTGGGTCGAAAACTTCACTTCTTCATCGTAGCCGTAGCGGGTCAGGTGATCGATAACCAGTTTCATAACGCCTCCAGATAGGTTTGTCTGATGCTGTCAGAAAGCGCGTTAATCCGCGCCAGCAGTGCATTAAGGGTGATCTGTAAATCGGCCTGCGCCAGATCGTCGCGGGTGCTGAAGCGCAGGTCGACGTTCAGCTGGTGCGCCAGGCGCAGCGGCAGGTGCGAGCGATCGTTGGCAATCTGCTCCAGCTGCCCGACGAGGTCGGAGATGCTCGCTCTTAGCGATCTCGGTACATCGTCGCGCAGGATCAGCAGTTCCATTACCGTCTCGCGGCTTACCGGCTGGCGGTAGATGCTGTTATAGGCCTCGCGGGCGCTGACCGCGTTGAGCAGCGTATCCAGCCGGTAGTACTCGCGTACCGGGTCGGGATCGCTGGTCAACTGCTGATCCTTAATCAACAGCAGCTGCGCGGTGGCGGACGCCCGTTCGATCAGCGTCCCGATGCCGATAAAGCTCAGGGCGTCATTGCGCAGCAGCGTGCCGAGAATCGCACCGCGAAACAGATGCACCCGCTCTTTGACCCATTCAAAAAAAGCGTCATTGCCCAGCTCGCCGATCCCCTGCTGGCGCAGTTTTCGCAGCTCAATGCGCGTGGCGTTGATGCTTTCCCACACCTCCGCCGACAGGCTGCCGCGCACCGCGTGGGCGTTGTTCCACGCCATCTCGACGCAGCTGAAAATGCTGTACGGGTTGTTGCCGTCGAGGGCGAAAAAATTGAGCAGATTGCTCATGGTGAAACGCGCGTGGCGCGCCTGAAACAGCTCATGAGTCAGCGACAGATTGAGCGGCAAGGCTAGATCCCGCGACTGCTGGCTATGGCGGGGGATCATCGACAGCTTCCAGGTTACGTCCAGCACCCGGGCATAGCTTTCCGCGCGCTCAAGGTAGCGCGCCATCCAGAAGAGTTCACTCGCTGTGCGGCTTAACATGATTCATCATCCTCCATCACCCAGGTATCCTTGGTGCCGCCGCCCTGCGACGAGTTCACCACCAGCGAGCCTTCGGTTAGCGCCACCCGGGTCAGGCCGCCGGGAACCAGGCGGATCTCCTGGCCGGAGAGCACGAAGGGACGTAAATCGATATGGCGCGGCGCTAGCCCCTCGTCAATAAAGGTTGGGCAGGTCGACAGCGCCAGGGTGTCCTGGGCGATATAGTTGGCCGGATTCGCCAGCAGGCGCTGGCGGAACGCTTCGCGCTCCTCTTTAGTCGAGCGCGGACCGACCAGCATGCCGTAGCCGCCCGCGCCGTGAACCTCCTTCACCACCATCAGTTCAAGATTGCTCAGCACGTAGCTGAGATCCTCCGCTTTACGGCACTGCCAGGTGGGGATATTGCTCAGGATCGGCTGCTCGCCCAGATAGAAGCGGATCATCTCCGGCACGAAGGGGTAGATCGATTTATCGTCGGCGACGCCGGTGCCGATGGCGTTCGCCAGCACCACGCCCCCGGCGCGATACACCGACAGCAGCCCCGGAACGCCCAGCATCGAGTCGGCGTGGAAGGCCAGCGGGTCAAGATACGCGTCGTCGATACGCCGGTAAATGACGTCCACCCGCCGCGGCCCCTCGGTGGTACGCATGTACACCGCCCCGGTTTTAATAAACAGATCCGCGCTTTCCACCAGCTCAACGCCCATCTGCTGGGCCAAAAAGCTGTGTTCAAAATAGGCGCTGTTAAACCGTCCGGGCGTCATCACCACCACGCACGGATCGTCCACCAGCGAGCTTTCACGCAGCGTTTGCAGCAGATAGCTGGGGTAGCGTTCGACCGGCGCAATGTGGTGCTGTTCGAACATTTCAGGATACAGCCGCATCATCATTTTGCGGTTTTCCAGCATATAAGAGACGCCGGAAGGCGTGCGCAGATTATCCTCCAGCACGTAATACTGGCCGTCGCTGTTGCGCACCATATCGACCCCGGTGATATGGGCATAGGTGTTATTGGGTAAATTTATCCCCTGCATACAGGGCTGATACTGTTCGTTCGCCAGCACCTGCTCGGCCGGGATCAGCCCGGCGCGGAGGATGTTTTGATCGTGGTAAATATCGTAAAGGAAAGCGTTGAGCGCTTTCACCCGCTGGCGGATGCCGCGGTCAATCCGCTGCCACTCGCCGGCGGGAATAATGCGCGGCACGCTGTCAAATGGGATCAGTCGTTCGGTGCCCTCATCCTCACCGTAAACGTTAAAGGTGATGCCGATACGGTGAAAGAGCAGCTCCGCCTGCGCTTTTTTCTGCCGGATAGAGAATTGATCGGTACTGCGAAACCATTGCCACCAGGCGTTATAGTGCTGACGCTGCTCTCCCTGTGCGGTAAGCATCTCATCATAATAATGCCCGTCAGGAAGCGTTATTTTTATCATGGCCGTCTCCTCCGGTTGTACTCACTTTGAGGTAATCCCGGTAAGAGATAAGCATTAATTATGCCAGGTAGCGCAGCGCGGCTGCTGGGGGTAACGTTATCGCGCCGCCGCGCCCAATTGAATAAAAAACAACCAGACGCTTTGCTTATTTATGGTTTGTTGGACGCCCGAAATGCACCAATATGGGGCGTCCGTTTCCGCTTTGCCGCCTGCGCCCGTCCCACATCGCCGAGGGTACCCAACCCGTCGGGCCATTCGGTAAAAGGCGCTCCTCTGGCCAAACATCAGCAGCGGTCAGTCGTTAACGTGCCTTAGCTCCAGCCAGTCCACCACCAGACCCGGTTTGATAAAATCAAAGCCCACCCGATATTTCCCCGGCTGCAGCTCGATCCGGCACAGCTTCTGCACGCTCTCCCGGCCAAGAGTGCCGTTGGTCTGGATGGTCGCCACGAACTGGTCATTGAGCAGCAGATTGCAGGCGGTTTGCGCCAGCGGCGCGCCGTTGGCGTGTACATTGACCAGAACATCGTAGCGCGCGGCCTGCTCAACGCTCAGCACCAGCTCCTCGTCGCAGCGCAGACGCGATTGCTCGGCGATTTTTATCGCTCCCTCGCAGTCCGCGGCGCAGCCCGGTTCCGCCGCCAGACGGACGATATCCGCCCGCGGTTTCTCCCCGCGCTTAAACACCTGGGTCTGCAGCATAAAATGGAGGATGTTTGCCGCGCTACGCTGCAGTTCGCCGAGCGTCAGTTCACCTTTCGCCAGCGCCGCAAGGATATTATCCCCGGCCGCGTTAATCTCCGCGCCGTTATTGTTGACCACCATATAGAGATCGTTCTGCGCGCGGATCATCGCCGCGGTGTTGTGGGTGCTCGCCGCGCCGCCATCGATGGGGTCGTTCATCGTAGCCCACCAGTCGGTCATGACGATCCCGCGAAAGCCCCACTCCTCGCGCAGTACGGTGGTGGTGAGATCGTAGTTGGATGCGGCATGGTAGCCGTTGAGCGGGTTATAGGCGGTCATCACCGCGCTGGCGCCGCCGGTTTTCACCGCGTATTCGAAACCTTTCAGATAGATTTCGCGCAGCGCGCGCTCCGACACCACCGAGTCCGCCCTGGCTCTGGCGAATTCCTGATTATTACAGGCGAAGTGCTTGAGGGTCGCTATCCCGCCGCCGCTGCGAATGCCGCGAACCACCGCCGCCGCCATCATTCCGCTAAGCAGCGGGTCTTCAGAAAAGTATTCGAAATTACGCCCGTTGAGCGGATGGCGCTGGATGTTCATCCCCGGCCCCAGCAGCAGGTCAATACCGTTGCGCAGCAGCTCTTTTCCCTCCATCACGTATAAGCGCTCAACGAGGATCGGATCCCAACTGGAGGCCAGCAGCGTCCCGCTGGGGAGCAGTGTGGCCTTCGCGCCGTTATCCATACGGATGCCGGAAGGCCCATCGGCGGTGGATGCCAGCGGGATCCCTTTTTCCAGCAGGCTATCGGCCACTCCGCCAAAGGCCGACGCGACGCCGGGGGTGACTTTATGGCTGCACATGCCTTCTCCGCGCGCCAGGCAGGCCAGCTCCTCCACCGACAGCTGGGCAATAAAGGCGTTCATCGTGGCGCGCCCTTCAGCAACGTCGCTGAGAGTAAGCCCCTGGTTGCCGGTGAGGGTAATCGTCTCCGGCAGGCGCGCCTCAATCCTCGAGCGCAGATTAATCTCCCGGCGCGGCACGTCTTCCCATTCGATCTGATAGCGGCCATCGTCGCCGTCGGCAACCGGTTTAATACGGACAAAAGGCACCGTCGGGGCCAGTACCTGCTGGTGACGGGACAGGACCCGCAGCGTCTTCTGCGAATACCCCGCCTCTCCGTCAACCGGTAACGGCTGCAGATCGCGTACGCTGTTGCCGATCAGCACGCGGTAAAGACCGGGTTCCATCACGTAGCAATGCGGGTGACCTGTCGCCCCGCTATCGTCCAAAGACGCAAAACGCTCCAGCGGGATCGATAGCGTTAAGGTTTCGCTTTCACCCGGCTGCAGCAGGTGGGTTTTAGCGAAGGCCATCAGCGCCCGGGCCGGTTTGCCGAGGGATCCCTGCGGTGCCTGGAGGTAGATTTGCACCACTTCTTTGCCGGCAAAGCGGTCGCCGCGGTTAGTCACGGTAACGGTCGCCTTGATCCGATCGCCGAAGGCCTGCGCCCGCGCCGATGACAGGGTGAAGCGGGTGTATGAGAGACCAAACCCGAAAGGAAACTGCAGGCGCTGGGGACAAAAGGTTTCGAAGTAGCGATAGCCGACGTAAATATCTTCCTGATAAAGGTTTTGCGCTTGTGCTCCCCAGCAGGGCGATGCCGGATGGTCATCCAGAGAGGCGACGATGCTGCCTACCAGCTTACCGGAGGGCGTTACATCGCCGTACAGCAGCGACGCAGCCGCCCGGGCGCCGTCGGCGCCCCCGTGCCAGACGTACAGCAGCGCACGAACGCGTTTACGCAGCAGAGGATCGTCAGCCCACGAGAGATCGATAAGCCCGGCGGTATTCAGCACCACCGTCACGTCATCAAACTCGCGGCAGACCTGGCGCAGCAGAGTTATCTCGTCGGCGGTTAGCCGATAGCCGCCTTCTACATCGCCGTTGTCCTGGTCCTCCCCCGCGGTACGGCCAAGCACAATCACCGCCAGGCTGGAGACGGCGCGCGCCTGGCGAATCTGCTGGTCGCTAAGCGGCATCTCCTGCTGATGCCAGGGCTCGGCGGCCCAGGCTCCTCCGCCGTTGTCAAAGGGATGCTGCGCAATCCAGCGTTCATAGAGCCCGGCCAGTTGCTCATTCAGCCTCTCCCCGTTTCGCGCGCGCATCGCCTGCAGCAAGGTTGTCCGGCTCACCACGTTAACCGCCCCGCCTGACCCGGTGCCGCTGCAATAGTAGTCAATCTGCGTACGGCCAAACAACGAAACCGGCTGCCCGGGATCGAGCGGCAGCATTTGGCGATCGTTTCTCAGCAGCACCGCGCCTTCGGCGGCAGCGGCGGCGGCAAATTCGGCAAACCCTTCCAGCGGGGTCCCCGCTTTACTGTCAAACATGGCGTTGTCCTGTTAACTCATGCCTCCGCGGGAGGCTTAATCACGTAATGAACAGAGCCCGCACGATGCGGGCTCTGCATTGATCAGAAGAAATATTTGAAGCGTAGACGACCGCCATAGCGGGAGTCTTGCTGGCCGTCGCCGCTGGTCGGGTTGGATTCAATCCACGAGGCGTAGGCGCCAAGATAGATGTTGAAGTTCTTCATATTCATGACGTTCGGGAACAGGTAAGACGCATGAATCGTGTGGATATCGTATTTGCCCGGATCGGCAATCCAGCAGCTATCGTCGCAGTTAGCGACAAAATTAGCGGTGTTAAAGCGGTCGATCTTGTTATGCGCGTAAATGTAGCCAAGCTCGAAGCCGCGCCACAGGGAGTTCACCCCCGCGGTGAAGTCGGTTTCATCCTCGGCGTCCATCCAGGCGAGGTTAAGATTGGTCACCACGCCATCCAGCGGATCGGTTTTTTGCCCGTTCCACGTCATCGTATAGCCATAGCCGGTACGGCTGGACTGATCGACCCAGTGCCCTTTCGCATCGTGATAGCCATAGGCGTTATTGACCACGTTGCTTTCCATCGCGATGGCGGTGGAGAAGCGCCCGCTGTTCCACGCGGCGACCGGGCGCAAATAGGCCACATTTTTCTCATTTTCCAGGTCAGTCCCGTGATACTGCTTATCCTGGAACAGCGTGCTGCCGTCTTCCAGCAGGGTATTGAGTTCGAAATACCAGTTATCAAAGGTTTTGCTGACCAGGAAGTTGCCGCCGCTGCTGCTACGGCCGCGCCCTTCCTTCATCATGTAGATATAGCCGTAGCCGTCGCTGTAAAGATCGTTGGCGGTGTTGCCGGAGTATTCCACGAACGTATCCTGGTTCAGCGGGAACATATCGTAAGCCTCAAAGCGCCCAACCTTCACCTTCCAGTCTTTTTCCTGACCAAAGAAGAACACCGCATCATCAAGGTTCATTTTGCCGTTCAGGTCCGCCAGCGGCTGGACGGAAAAACCGGCGAAATTGCCGTTATCCATTTTGCGCATGCCGTCAAAACCTAACAGCAGTCGGCCGTTAATATCCCAGCGTTCGTTATTGCCCGGCGCCCAGTCTTTATTCGCCGTGGTTTTTACCGAGGTCAGGCTGCCGCTGCTGCTGGCGCCGTCCATGTTGAATTCGACATCGCCATAAAACTTGATATCGCCGTAGCCGGAGAGCGTCAGTTTCGTCGGCTCAGCGCCCGGTGCGACAGGCTCCGCGGACTGCACCTTCACCGTTGGCGCGCTTTTCGCCGCGACGGCCTGCTGCCGGGTTAACGTCTGGATCTTCGCTTCCGCATCGGCCGCCCGTTGCTCAGCGTTCATTAAACGCTGTTCCAGCTGGGCTAACCGTTTTTCAATATCCGCAGATTGATTATTTGTCGCGGCCAAAAGACCAGAGGAGAATACGCCACTAATAACCAGAGCTATATATTTCACTTTCATTATTAACGTCCCTAATTACATTATTATTTGTTTCATCCAGATTTTCACCGGGGCTATTCAGGGAAATAACCTGCATAGCCCTTTTAATACAGCGTTGAATTATCAGGATTCGGCGAAGGTTCCGTGGTTCAAGTCATCGACGATGCCGTTCATTCTATTTTCCGTTAAGCCATAAAATTTAATAGAGATAGCGGTAAGAACATAAAAAATGGAAGGAACTAACGTGAACAGCAGCACCACGCCCTGGACGGCTGAAGCCGGCTGCACCGCGGTGTTAGCGGCGTAGTGGTAATAGGCCAGCACCCAGCCAAGAATCGCCCCGCCGACCGCCACGCCCAGCTTAATGACAAAGATATTTGCCGCGACGTTCATACCGGTTATACGCCGCTGGGTTTTCCATTCGCCATAGTTATTGACGTCGGTAATCATCGACCACTGCAGCGCGCCGTTGCCGCCCTGAATGATGGAAATCAGAATATGCACGCCGAGTACCGCAATCCAGTATTGCACCGGAAGCATAAAGCATACGACGCCCAGCGCAGCGGTGAGCAGATTAACCCAGAACGAAAATCTGACCTTACAGAAACGGGTGCCGAATGGTTTGGCCAGCACCGACCCCAGCATTGAGGCAAACATGCCGCCGAGCATGAATATCGTAATAACGTCCGAGCCTTTATTCAGCACGTTATTCACGTAATACACCACCGCACCGCCGCGAATAACCACGGCAACCAGCATCATAAAGTTGTAAACGGAAAGAATACGCCACTGATCGTTACGAAAAAGAATTTTCACATCGCGAGCAATATTCAGGTTCTCTTCTTTGATCGGCTGCACGCGTTCTTTGGTGGTGGCAAAGCAGATAACAAACATCAGGCAGCCAATCACGCCGAATAACGCCATGGAGACCTGAATACCGGTAGCGCGGTCGCCAGGATAGAGAAAATCAGCCAGCGGCAAAATAAACGCGGTACCGAGCGCGCCGCCAATCGGAGTGATGGCAAAACGCCAGGATTGCAGGGAGAGGCTCTCGCGCGGATCGGAGGTCAGGGCCGCCCCCAGCGAGCAATAAGGAATATTAATCGCCGTATACATCAACGTCATGAATATATAAGCCGCAACGGCGTAGACAATTTTCCCCGAGTCGGAAAAGGACGGAATGGAATACACCAGCACGCAGCTCACCGCAAAGGGCACGCAGATCGCCAGCAGCCACGGACGGAAGCGTCCCCAGCGGGTAGAGGTGGCATCAGCAATCGCCCCCATGATCGGATCGGTAATCGCATCCAGCAGACGAACCAGCAAAAACATCGTCCCCATCACGGCGGGCGGCAGGCCATAAATATCGGTATAAAAGTAAGCGAGGATTGCCACGGACGAGTCAAACACGATGTGACTTGCCGCGTCCCCGAGGCTATAGCCTACTTTTTCTCTGACTGAAATTTTGTCGCCAGCGGACATACACCACTCCTTTATGCAAAATGAAACCGGTTTCGGTAATGTCTGCATTTTTTACTTATCCGCTATGCTGGCGCCATTATGTTTTTTTATTAATTATTTATGTTTTTTAATTTATGTGATCCTGTCAGCTTTCAGCCGTATTAATCCGAGACTTTTTGCATGACAGATCACAGCTTTTAATCCTTTGCGTATTTTTTAATACGCGATAAGCGAAAACAGCACCCGCATATATAAATAGCAGCTAGTTTTCTATTTTCTTACCTGAGGCTCGCACGGCGTTTTTAATTTATACGAAAACATTCACACTAGAAATATAAATAGCCTGGTTTTATATAATTAAGATTATAATATTGTACTGTTCAGGAGATGGCCGGCCGGGGGTCTTCTGAGGCAGGTAATTTCTCTGTTTTGCTGCAAAATGTTAGCTTCGACACGCGCAGCGGCGGATATTCGTCTAAGGTTTTCTGATGGCCGAATGCAGTGGCACATAGTCTGCAATGATAAGGAGAACAACCTATGACGAGTCCCGTTTCCCGTCGCCCCGCCACCCTGCCCTATGCTCTTCGTCTCGCGCTCGGGGGCGCGTTTGTCGCCCTGGCGACGCTGACGGCTCAGGCTGAAGAAACCCGCCCAATCCCGCAATCACCCGATATTCTGCTCGGTCCGCTATTTAACGATGTGCAAAGCGCAAAGCTTTTTTCCGACCAGAAAACGTTTGCCGACGCCATCCCGAACGGCGACCCGCTGATGATCCTGGCCGATTATCGTATGCAGAAAAGTCAGACCAGTTTTGATTTGCGGCACTTCGTCGAGCTCAACTTTACCCTGCCTCGCGAAAACGACCAGTACGTTCCGCCAAAAGGACAAACGCTGCGCCAGCATATCAACGGTTTATGGCCGGTGCTGACCCGCAGCACCGTCGAGGTGGAAAAGTGGGATTCACTGTTGCCGCTGCCAAAACCCTACGTGGTGCCCGGCGGACGCTTTCGTGAAGTCTATTACTGGGATAGCTACTTCACAATGCTAGGACTCGCGGAGAGCGGCCACTGGGATAAAATTGAAGATATGGTGACCAACTTTGCCGCAGAAATCGACGCCTGGGGGCATATTCCCAACGGCAACCGCACCTACTATCTGAGCCGCTCGCAGCCGCCGTTCTTCCCGTTTATGGTCGAACTGCTGGCCACGCACGATGGCGATGAGGCGCTCAAAAAATGGCTGCCGCAGATGGAGAAAGAGTACCAGTACTGGATGGATGGCGCCGAAGCGCTTGAGCCCGGCGGCGCCAATAAGCGCGTGGTGCGTATGGCCGATGGCTCGCTGCTGAACCGCTACTGGGACGATAACGACACGCCGCGTCCGGAATCCTGGCTGGACGATGTCACCACCGCCAAAAACAATCCCAACCGCCCGGCCACTGAAATCTACCGCGATCTGCGCTCCGCCGCGGCATCCGGCTGGGACTTCAGCTCCCGCTGGATGGATAACCCGCAGCAGCTCGGCACCATCCGCACCACCTCGATTGTTCCGGTCGACCTCAACTCGCTGATGTTCCACATGGAAAAAGCCATCGCCCGCGCCAGTAAAGCCGCTGGCGATAGCGCGAAAGCCGCGCAGTATGACGCGTTGGCCAACGCCCGACAGAAAGCGCTGGAGAAATACCTGTGGAACGATAAAGAGGGCTGGTACGCCGATTACGATCTGAAAAGTCATAAGGTGCGCAATCAGCTGACCGCCGCGGCGCTGTTCCCGCTGTACGTCAACGCCGCCTCCAGCGAGCGCGCCGCTAAAGTCGCCGCCGCGACCGAAGCGCGCCTGCTCAAACCGGGGGGCCTGACCACCACGACCGTCAATAGCGGCCAGCAGTGGGATGCGCCAAACGGCTGGGCGCCGCTGCAGTGGGTCGCCGCGGAAGGCCTGCAAAAATATGGTCAACAGAAAATAGCGATGGAGGTGAGCTGGCGTTTCCTCAGCAATGTTCAGCATACCTACAACAGCGAACAGAAGCTGGTGGAAAAATATGACGTCAGCTCGACGGGAACCGGTGGCGGCGGCGGCGAGTATCCGTTACAGGACGGATTTGGCTGGACTAACGGAGTCACCCTGAAGATGCTGGACCTGGTGTGTCCGAAAGAGAAACCCTGTGATTCGGTTCCGGCCACCCGCCCGGCGGCGAATGACGATACCAGTAAGGCGACAGATAACGCGGCTCAACCCGCGGCCAATAATTCTATTGCGCCAGGGGATAAAAAAGTCGCGCAGTAAACCTTCGCGCGGCGGGTCTCCGCCGCGCATCTATTTTCTCCATATGGTTATATTTTTACGCTTATCTTGAGTCGGCTAATTAAAAATACTACTCTGGCACTCGGGAAGACCTCTCCCGGGAAACGCCTGTTATGACTGGCACAAGGAATAAAAAGTGAATGCAGTCGTCAGTTTTATCTCCGATTTACATCCATTATCCTTTATGGGCTATCACGTTTTATCCACCACGGTTATATATATCGTGGCCAATATCATTATATCGATGACTCGCCCTACTGAGAAAGGCACGCCGATACCGCCCCCCTATTCCATCCCCCCCTCATTTTTAGCCTGGCTGCATGATAAAGCGACCGGTATTATTCAGTTGGCTACGTTTAGACTATTAAGGAAAAATTACGTCACCATCATTCATTCAGCCCAGGGTATCGAGCTGCGCGCGAATCAGCAGTACGCGGAGTGTAAAATGACGTGCGTAGAAAAAATCCTCTTTAACCACTTTTCTTCACCAAAACCCGGCAACCAGAATTTACCCCTTGAACTTTACGTCGCCCAGAAAAATCACTGGTCTACGGATACCCGCTGCGCGGGCCTGATGCTAAGCCCTACGCAACAAACGTGGAACATGATATTAGTTGCCGTTCCTTCATTGTTTTTAATCGCCATATTAGGCTGGAAAACGTTATTCGCTAATAACGCTCTGCTTAATTTCAGCGTATTTAGCTGGCTTGCGATGTTTGTCGTTTCCGGTCTGTGGTGGCTGTTAATGTTACTCATCACCTTAAATGTTACCCGGCTGGACCGGGAAGGTATCTCGATTAATATTCTTCGTAGTTATGTTGATAAATTAAAGAATACTCTTGTCGCCGATAAGGAACAGATAACCGATGAAACGGCTGATTATTGCGTCGCTATCGGCAAAACCAGCCTGCTCCCCGAGCGCTATCGCGAATACCGGGAAATCATCAAATCGATAAATTATCCATTTTCTGTGCAACGGCTTGATTAACCATCGGGTGAGACGCTATAAGCAAAATGCTTCGACTGGATAACAACGATATCTCGTATAACGGCGCCCATGCCTGCATCGATTTCTTGCGAGGGGCACTGGCGCTAAATAGCGATAAAATGGATGGCGCCACGGCCATGCTCTGTCTTGCGGTAAACGGTGTCGATTCTCTCCCGGAAAGCTATCGGGAATATAAAGATTTGATTGCTCCGATAAGCTATATCTCTTCGCTTCGCACGGAGGATTAGGAATACCTGAAGAGTTTACCCCGCACAACGCCTGGTCCGCGGGGTAAAATGATGCCCTACATCGCGTCCAGCGCTTTTTGCAGCTTCCAGATATAGCGCGGCGCCTGCGGAGCCGGGTGTTTCTTCACTACATGCTCAAAGAAATCATCGGCGTCCATATCGTTAATCTCCTCGATCGCATCCTGGCGATTGGACGAGAACGTCCGCAGCAGCGCGCCTGCGCCGTTAGCATAGGAGACCACCACCGCGTAGCGCATCACCTGCGGGTCTTTAATTCCCGCCAGCGGACCGTTTTCGAGAATGCTTAAATAAGCGGCCCCCATGGATATATTACGCTCGGGATTTTTCAGCTCGCTCACCGAAGGATCTCCGCTCCAGCCCATCCGCCGGTAAACATCGCGACCGGAGGTCGAGGGTTTCAGCTGCATCAGGCCAACCGCGCCGGATTTGCTGACCACCGTCGGGTTGCCGCCGGATTCAATGGCGATGATCGCGGTAATCAGCTGCGGGTCAACGCCCCATGCCGCACCGGCTTTTTCGCTGATTGGCATCCACTGCATCGCCCGCTTAACCGGCACTTCCGGGTTCCACGGCGGATTACGATAATCGTGTTTTGAACTACAACCGGCCAATAATACACATAAAAAAACACACCATCTCAATTTCACACATCTATCCTTATTGGCTGAAGTTTGCCGCACGGAGATGACAATAAACGCTCCAGGCGGCATGATAACCCTTTCATTCTTAGCAAGGAATTGTCATGTCTCAGTTTTATCTCATCGCCCCTTCCGGTTACTGCATCAACCAGGAGGCGGCGTACCGCGGCGTACAGCGTCTGCAGGAGGCCGGGCATCAGGTCGCGCACCAGCAGGTCATTCCCCGCCGGGCGCTGCGGTTTGCCGGAACTGAGAATGAACGCCTTGGCGACATCAACCAGCTCGCCGCCCTCGACGGCAAAAACCGTATCGTGCTGGCGGTACGCGGCGGCTACGGCGCGACTCGCCTGCTGCCGCACATTGACTGGCAGGCGCTGATCGCCCGCCAGCAGCAGGATCCGCTGCTTATTTGCGGCCACAGCGATTTCACCGCCGTTCAGATGGGCCTGCTGGCAAAGGGTAGCATAATCACTTTTAGCGGACCGATGCTGGCGGGAAACTTCGGCGCGGAAACGCTGAACGAATTTACTGAACACCATTTCTGGCAGGCGCTGCGCGACCCGGCGTTTACCCTCGAATGGCACGGCGAAGGCCCGGACTGCCGCGCCGACGGTACGCTGTGGGGCGGCAACCTGGCGATGCTGACCTCGCTTATCGGCACCCCGTGGATGCCGCAGATTAGCGACGGAATTCTGGTGGTGGAAGATATTAACGAACACCCGTTCCGCGTTGAACGAATGCTATTGCAGCTGCTTAACAGCGGTATTCTGGCGCGCCAGCGGGCAATTATCCTCGGCAGTTTTACCGGCGCAAACGCCAACGACTACGATGCCGGTTACGATCTGCCGATGGTATACGACTACCTTCGCCAGCAGCTTAACATTCCGGTCATCAGCGGTCTGGATTTTGGTCACGAACAGCGCACGGTCACTCTGCCGTTTGGCGCCAGAGCATTGCTGGTCAACAACGCGTCCATCACCACGTTAAGCATCAGCGGCCACCCGGTTCTGGCAGAATAAAAATTCCTCTAACGCATATCCCGATCGGCGTCAGATTGTTAAAATGGTGTAGTTTTTAATTTATCTTCACGCCGGTAAGGAGTACGTCAACATTGGACGCCGCTGCGGTCATCAGTCTGTTTATCCTGGGTTCTGTTTTAGTAACCTGTAGTATTTTATTAAGTTCCTTTTCCTCACGCCTCGGCATCCCGATCCTGGTTATCTTCCTCGCCATTGGGATGCTGGCGGGGATTGACGGTATCGGCGGCATTCCGTTTGACAATTACCCTTTCGCCTACATGGTGAGCAACCTGGCGCTGGCGGTTATCCTGCTTGACGGCGGGATGCGCACTCAGGCCAGCTCCTTTCGCGTGGCGCTGTGGCCCGCGCTGTCGCTCGCCACGGTCGGGGTGCTGATCACCTCGGCCCTGACCGGACTGATGGCGGCCTGGCTGTTTCATCTCAACCTGATTGAAGGGCTGCTGATCGGCGCTATCGTCGGCTCGACTGATGCCGCGGCGGTGTTCTCTCTGCTCGGCGGTAAAGGACTGAATGAACGCGTCGGCTCGACGCTGGAAATTGAATCCGGCAGCAACGACCCGATGGCGGTGTTCCTGACCATCACCCTTATCGAGATGATTCAGCAGCATGAGACCGGCCTGAGCTGGATGTTTGCGGTGCATATCGTGCAGCAATTCGGCCTGGGTATCGCTATCGGTCTCGGCGGCGGCTATCTGCTGCTGCAGATGATTAATCGCATTGTGTTGCCGGCCGGGCTTTACCCGCTGCTGGCGCTGAGCGGCGGGATCATGATTTTTGCCGCGACCACTTCGCTGGACGGCAGCGGCATCCTCGCGGTCTACCTGTGCGGTTTCCTGCTCGGCAACCGGCCGATTCGCAACCGCCACGGTATTCTGCAAAACTTCGACGGCCTGGCGTGGCTGGCGCAGATCGCCATGTTCCTGGTGCTCGGCCTGCTGGTCACGCCGTCAGACCTGTGGCCTATCGCTATCCCGGCGCTCATTCTGTCGATGTGGATGATCTTTATCGCCCGTCCGCTGTCGGTATTTGCCGGTCTGCTGCCGTTTCGCGGCTTTAACCTGCGCGAACGGATATTTATCAGTTGGGTTGGCCTGCGCGGCGCGGTACCGATTATTCTCGCCGTATTTCCGATGATGGCCGGTCTGGACAATGCGCGGTTGTTCTTTAACGTGGCCTTCTTCGTGGTGCTGGTGTCGCTGCTGTTGCAGGGAACGTCGCTCTCCTGGGCGGCGAAGAAAGCCAAAGTGGTGGTGCCGCCGATCGGATCGCCCATCTCCCGCGTCGGGCTGGATATTCACCCGGAAAACCCGTGGGAGCAGTTCGTTTACCAGCTTAGCGCCGAAAAATGGTGCGTCGGCGCGGCGCTGCGCGACCTGCATATGCCGCCGGAAACGCGGATTGCCGCGCTGTTTCGCGACAACGTTCTGCTGCACCCTACCGGCAGCACCCGACTGCTGGAGGGCGATATTCTCTGCGTTATCGGCCGCGAGCGCGATTTACCCGCGCTGGGTAAACTGTTCAGCCAGTCGCCGCCGGTCGCGCTCGATCAGCGCTTCTTTGGTGATTTTATCCTCGACGCCAATGCCAAGTTCGCCGACGTCGCGCAGATTTACGGCATCGATGGCGGTGAGGAGTTCCGCGATCGCCAGCAGTCGCTGGGTGATGTCGTGCAGCAGCTGTTGGGCGCCGCGCCGGTCGTCGGCGACCAGGTGGAATTTGCCGGCATGGTGTGGACGGTGGCGGAAAAAGAAGAGGATCATGTCCTGAGGGTGGGCGTACGAATGGCGGGAGATGAGGCGGAGTAACCCGCCCCACGACAAGTTACACCGTCACAACCGGTACGCGCGGCGCCAGCGCGCACATTAACTCATACCCGACGGTGCCGCAGGCGGATGCGACATCGTCGATTTTAATCTCTTTGCCCCACAGCTCGACCGGCGCGCCGATCCCTGCCTGCGGGCAGGGAGTCAAATCCACCGCCAGCATATCCATCGAGATGCGCCCTACCGTCGCGGTGCGAACGCCGTCAACCAGCACCGGCGTACCGCTCGGCGCCAGACGCGGGTAACCATCGGCGTAGCCGCAGGCAACGATGCCGATGCGCCGCTCCTCCGCCGTACGCCAGGTCGCGCCGTAGCCGACCGCTTCCCCGGCTTTCAGGTTCTGCACGGCAATAATTTCGCTGCTTAACGTCATCACCGGTTTCAGTCCGGTGTTGGCCACATCCTGCCACAGGCCGGAAGGCGAAGCGCCGTACAGCACGATCCCCGGCCTCACCCAGTTAAAATGCGACTCCGGATGCCACAGGGTGGCCGCCGAATTCGCCAGCGAGCGCGGGCAATCCAGCCCTTCCGCCGCCTGCTCAATACGCCGCATCGGCTCCACGATGCCGTCCGGGTTTTCCGCTTCGGCAAAATGCGACATTAACGTCATTTCACTGACGTTATGCAGCGATCGCAGCTGCTGCCAGACGATGTGCAGACGATCCGGCATAAAACCCAGCCGATTCATCCCGCTATTCACCTTGACGTAGATATCGAGCGGCGCGTGCAGCTTCGCCTGCTGGAGCGCCTTGATTTGCCAGTTACTGTGCACGCTGGTGGTCAAACGGTACTTATCAAACAGGGCCAGCTCATCGGCGTGGAAAAAGCCTTCCAGCATCAGTATCGGCCCTTTCCAGCCCAGCTCGCGCAGCAGGATCGCCTCTTCAAGATTGAGCATCGCGAAACCGTCCGCGGCGCTAAGCGCGTTCCAGACTCTCGCCAGGCCGTGGCCATAAGCATTGGCTTTGACCACCGCCCACAGGCGCGAAGCGGGCGCCGCGCGGCGAACAATTTGTTGATTCTGGCGTAAGGCTGACATATCAATGCTGGCCTTTACAGGACGAGACATGAAAGCTCCTTGTTAATTGTGAACGCCATGCAGATGCTGAGCGCGGGCCGGCGTAAAGCCGCGACCGTAGCGGGCGACGGCAAGATCGTCATACGGGATCGCCGGCGTACGCCCGGAGATCAGGTCGCTAATCAGCTGCCCTGAACCGCAGGCCATGGTCCATCCCAGCGTACCGTGGCCGGTATTCAGCCACAGATTTTTATACGCCGTGCGGCCCACCACCGGCGTACCGTCCGGGGTCATTGGACGCAGTCCGGTCCAGAAGGTCGCCTGTTCAACGTGGCCGCCGCGCGGGAACAGATCGCGCACCACCATCTCCAGGGTTTCACGCCGCGGCTGCAGCAGTTCTTTATTAAAACCGACAATTTCCGCCATTCCGCCAACGCGAATCCGACGATCAAAGCGGGTGATGGCGATTTTGTACGTTTCATCAAGGATAGTCGATACCGGCGCGCCGTCCTCTTCCGCGATCGGAATGGTCAGCGAATAGCCTTTCAGAGGGTAGACCGGAATGTCCACCAGCCCTTTCAGCATGGCCGTCGAATAGGAACCGAATGCCATCACGTACGCGTCCGCTTTAATGATTTCAGCGCCGCACTTCACGCCGGAGATGAGATCCCCTTCATAGAGCAGTTCATCGACGGGGGTATTAAAACGGAAGGTCACGCCCGCCTGTTCCGCCATGCGGGCCAGACGGGTGGTGAAGAGCTGACAGTCGCCGGTTTCATCATTGGGTAAACGTAAACCGCCCGTCAGCTTGTGGCTCACTTCAGCCAGCGCCGGTTCAACTTCCAGCAGGCGATTCGCCTCCAGCAGTTGGTAAGGCACGCCCGCCTCCTGCAGCACCGCGATATCGCGGGTGGCGTTTTCGAACTGCTTGTCGGTGCGGAAAAGCTGCAGCGTACCGCCCTGCCGACCTTCATATTGGATACCGGTACTCTCGCGCAGCGCCTTCAGGCAGTCGCGGCTGTACTCCGCCAGGCGCACCATGCGTCCTTTATTTTCCATATAGTGGCGAGTGTCGCAGTTGCGCAGCATCTGCCACATCCATTTCAGCTGGAACGGGGTGCCATCCAGCCCGATGGCCAGCGGCGCGTGGCGCTGGAACATCCACTTAATCGCCTTCAAGGGTACGCCCGGCGCCGCCCACGGCGCGGCATAGCCGGGAGAGATCTGCCCGGCGTTAGCGGCGCTGGTCTCTTCGGCCGGCCCCGGCTGACGATCGATAACCGTCACTTCATGTCCTGCCTGGCTTAAGTACCAGGCGCTAGCGACTCCTACTACCCCACTTCCCAGTATGACGACGCGCATAGCGGCTCCGTAATCGTTAAAGAACAATCATCTGATTACAAATTGATAACTCAGATGAAAATATTATTCAACATACGCTTTATTTATGGTGACTTATCTCACAGGGTTCTGCGCCAGCGCAGCCCCCGTCGGTTTACCATCTCCTGCTGCGCCTCATTTTTCTACAGAATAAAATTCTGTTTAAATCGTGGAATATCGCGTTTCAGATGGTGAAATCGCGAAGAAAAGAAAATGCGGATGGACGCAGTTTGCGACGCCGTGTTCTATGCTTGTTAAGAGGTTTTCCGTACAGAGAGAACCATCAACAACGAGGGCGCGCTAATGGCTACGATTGATTCCATGAACAAGGACACAACCCGTTTAAGCGATGGACCCGATTGGACTTTTGAGCTGCTGGAGACCTATCTGGCAGAAGTCGACCGGGTGGCGAAGCTGTATCGTCTTGACACCTATCCGCACCAAATCGAAGTCATTACATCCGAACAGATGATGGATGCCTACTCCAGCGTCGGGATGCCGATTAACTATCCGCACTGGTCGTTCGGTAAAAAATTCATTGAGACCGAACAGGCCTATAAGCACGGTCAACAGGGGCTGGCTTATGAAATCGTCATTAACTCCAACCCCTGTATCGCCTATTTGATGGAAGAGAACACCATCACCATGCAGGCGCTGGTCATGGCGCACGCCTGCTACGGGCATAACTCGTTTTTCAAAAATAACTACCTCTTTCGCAGCTGGACCGACGCCAGTTCAATCATCGACTATCTCATCTTCGCGCGGAAATACATCACCGAATGTGAAGAGCGCTATGGCGTAGATGAAGTCGAGAAGCTGCTCGACTCCTGCCACGCCTTGATGAACTACGGCGTTGACCGCTATAAACGTCCGCAGAAAATCTCCCTGCAGGAGGAGAAGGCGCGGCAAAAAAGCCGGGAAGAGTATCTCCAGAGTCAGGTGAATATGCTGTGGCGCACCCTGCCGAAGCGCGAAGAGGAAAAGACGATTGAAGCGGCGCGCCGCTATCCTTCAGAGCCGCAGGAAAATCTGCTCTATTTTATGGAGAAAAACGCGCCGCTGCTGGAACCCTGGCAGCGTGAAATCCTGCGTATCGTGCGCAAGGTCAGCCAGTATTTTTATCCGCAGAAGCAGACTCAGGTCATGAACGAAGGCTGGGCGACCTTCTGGCATTACACCATCCTTAATCATCTTTATGACGAAGGAAAAGTGACCGAGCGCTTTATGCTGGAGTTTCTGCACAGCCACACCAACGTGGTGTTCCAGCCGCCCTATAACAGCCAGTGGTACAGCGGCATTAACCCCTACGCTCTGGGTTTCGCCATGTTCCAGGATATTAAACGTATTTGTCAGTCGCCGACGGAAGAGGATAGATACTGGTTCCCGGATATTGCCGGTTCAGACTGGCTCGAAACGCTGCACTTCGCGATGCGCGACTTCAAAGATGAGAGCTTTATCAGCCAGTTCCTGTCGCCGAAAATCATGCGCGATTTCCGCTTCTTTACCGTGCTCGATGACGATCACAATAACTATCTGGAAATATCCGCTATTCATAATGAAGAAGGATATCGTGAGATTCGTTCGAAGCTTTCAGCGCAGTACAACCTGAGCAACCTCGAGCCGAATATTCAGGTATGGAACGTTGACCTGCGCGGCGACCGCTCGCTCACCCTGCGCTACGTTCCGCATAACCGTGTGCCGCTGGATAAAGGCCGTCGCGAGGTGCTTAAGCACGTCCACCGCCTGTGGGGGTTTGACGTTCTTCTTGAGCAGCAAAACGCCGATGGTAGCGTTGAGCTGCTGGAACGTACGCCGCCGCGGCCCAATCCGCTATAGCGCGTGAAAAGCAAAACGCCCGGTGATAGCACCGGGCGTTTTTTATTCGTTGGCGGGGTCTAGCGCATATTAATCGCCAGGTCACCCGGCAAATTCTTCTGCATACGGTGCCAAATCTCACCGCTGTCATGCCCGTAGCGGCGCACGATTTCATAAACCTGTTCATGAAGCTTTTCTTCACATACCTTCGCCAGCTGGTGATAGAAGCCGAGCGCCAGGCTACGCGCTTCCGGGTTGGCAAAATAGTGACGGCCAATCCGGGTGTATAAGCCTTTCATTCCATTGAGGATCAGGCCGTAGATGGGATTACCTGAAGCAAAGGCCAGACCGCGGAAAATGTTATAATCGAGTTCGGCAAAAGCGTCGGCGTGGTCTTCAATTTCACGCGCGCTCGCCAGAACTTCCAGCGCCTTGTCAGGATGCTGGCGGAAAGCGGTACGGATAAAAATCGTCGAAATATTGGTACGTACGGACAGCAGATTATCAATCAGCTGCGGTACGCTGTCATGATCGAGACGCGCCAGGGTTTCGAGAATATTCAGGCCTGAAGTTTCCCAGAAGTTGTTCACCTTGGTAGGCTTACCGTGCTGAATGGTTAACCAGCCATCGCGCGCCAGACGCTGCAACACTTCACGTAAGGTTGTACGGGTAACACCAATCAGTTCAGAAAGTTCACGTTCAGCGGGAAGAATTGAACCAGGAGGAAAGCGGTTATTCCAGATACTTTCAATGATGTACTCTTCAGCGAAACCCGCAGGGCTTTGCGCCTTAATGACCATAATAAGATTTCCATTACACAGCGTTGCTATTCGACTCATCATACCAGAGCGGCCAAAAGGCAGATAGCGCCAGAAAGTAATTAAAAAGGGATCGCCGTTTCATTTTCAACTTTTCATTTCACACTTTCTGTTGCTAAAGAATGTGATGCGAAGAAAGTTGCGCCCCATTTTGCGCAACTGGTAATCTTGCGTATAGTTACGCATAAAATCATGTTTCAGAATTTGGCGGAGAAAGGATGTCTGTCGTGGAAATGTCGTATGGCCGCGCCCTGTGGCGCAACTTTCTTGGTCAGTCCCCGGACTGGTACAAACTCACTCTCATCATTTTCTTAATCGTTAATCCGCTGGTATTTTATCTTCATCCGTTTATTGCCGGGTGGCTGCTGGTTATCGAATTTATTTTCACCCTGGCGATGGCGCTCAAATGTTATCCGCTGCTGCCGGGCGGTCTGCTGGCGATCGAAGCGGTGTTTATCGGGATGACCACGCCCGGGCATATCCGGGCGGAAGTTGCCGCTAACCTTGAAGTCCTGCTGCTGCTGATGTTTATGGTGGCGGGGATCTATTTCATGAAGCAGCTGCTGCTGTTCATCTTCACCCGTTTGCTGCTCGGCATCCGCAGCAAGATGCTGCTGTCGCTGGCGTTTTGCGTCGCTTCCGCCTTTCTTTCCGCATTTCTTGACGCGCTGACCGTTGTCGCGGTCGTGATTAGCGTCGCCGTGGGTTTCTACGGTATTTATCACAAAGTCGCTTCGGCGCGGCCGGACGATGACGATATGCTCGACGACAGCCATATCGAGCAGCACTATCGCGATGTCCTGGAGCAGTTTCGCGGCTTCCTGCGCAGCCTGATGATGCACGCCGGGGTCGGCACCGCGCTCGGCGGCGTGATGACGATGGTTGGCGAACCGCAGAACCTGATTATCGCCAAAGCCGCGGGCTGGCACTTCGGCGAATTCTTCATGCGCATGCTGCCGGTAAGCTTGCCGGTGCTGGTCTGCGGCCTGCTCACCTGCCTGCTGCTGGAGAAATTCCGCCTGTTTGGCTACGGCGAACCGCTGCCGCCAACCGTGCGTAAAGTGCTGCAGGATTTTGACGATCGTAGCCGTCAGAGCCGCAGCCGACAGGATCGCCTGCGTCTTATCGCCCAGGGGATTATCGGCGTTTGGCTAATCATCGCCCTGGCGCTGCACCTTGCGGAAGTCGGTCTGATTGGCCTGTCGGTCATCATTCTGGCGACCACGTTTTCCGGGGTCACCGATGAACACGCCATCGGCAAAGCGTTTACCGAAGCGCTGCCGTTTACCGCGCTGCTGACGGTCTTTTTCGCCGTTGTGGCGGTGATTATCGATCAGCACCTGTTTGCGCCGGTGATCGAATTCGTTCTCCAGGCCTCGCCGCACGCCCAGCTGTCGCTGTTTTACCTGTTTAACGGCCTGCTGTCGTCGATTTCGGATAACGTCTTCGTCGGCACCGTCTATATCAACGAGGTCAAGTCCGCTCTGGAGCAGGGAAGCATCAGTTTGCCGCAGTTCGAGCTGCTGGCGGTGGCGATCAATACCGGCACCAACTTGCCATCGGTCGCCACGCCGAACGGCCAGGCCGCGTTTCTGTTCCTGCTGACTTCCGCGCTGGCTCCGCTGATTCGCCTCTCCTATGGCCGGATGGTGTGGATGGCGCTGCCGTATACCCTCGTCCTGACCCTCGTCGGCCTGGCCTGCGTCGAGTTTACCCTGATGCCGGCTACCCAGTGGATGCTGGAGCACGGTTGGCTGGTGACGCCGCAGCTGCTGAAATAAAATCATCCATGCCCGGCTCAAAACGCCGGGCATTCCATATTCGTTTACGTAATATTTTCAGACTAGCTGCTGGCGTCGCTACGGTTTTCGTTTACACTGCCATGATTTAGCATGTTCCAGGGAAATGATTATGTTGCGATATTTAAACCAGTGCTCAAGGGGACGCGGTGCCTGGCTCCTGATGGCGCTAACCGCGTTTATTCTTGAATTGGTGGCGTTATGGTTCCAGCACGTGATGCTGCTGCAGCCGTGCGTACTGTGTATTTACGAGCGCTGCGCGCTATTTGGCGTGATGGGCGCCGGTATCGTCGGCGCCATTGCGCCAAAAACCCCTCTGCGCTATGTCGCGATTGTGATTTGGCTCTACAGCGCCCTACGCGGGCTGCAGCTGTCATGGGAACACACCATGATTCAGCTTCACCCTTCCCCTTTCCAGACCTGCGATTTCGCCGCTCGTTTCCCAACGTGGCTGCCGCTGGATAAATGGCTGCCTCAGGTGTTTGTCGCTACCGGTGACTGCTCCGTACGCCAGTGGGAATTCCTGACGCTGGAAATGCCGCAGTGGCTGGTTGGCATCTTCGCCGCCTATCTGGTGGTCGGTGTCCTGGTGCTTATCGCTCAGCCGTTTAAACCTAAAAAGCGCGATCTGTTTGGTCGCTAAGAACCATTGCTGATAATGCGCTCCTCCGGGAGCGTTTTTTTTTGCCTGCGCGTTGACGTTGTCGCCATAAAGATGCATATTAAATACATCTTATAAATGTTAACTGAGGAGCACATGATGTCTCATTTGCGTATTCCCGCTAGCTGGAAGGTAAAACGCTCCACCCCATTCTTTACCAAACAGAACGTCCCTGCCGCTCTACTGACGCACCACAACACCGCTGCGGGTGTTTTCGGCCAGCTTTGCGTGATGGAAGGCACGGTAACCTACTATGGTTTCGCCGATGAACAGGCGACAGAACCTGAGGCAAAGGTTGTTATCAACGCCGGGCAGTTCGCGACCAGCCCGCCGCAGTACTGGCACCGCATTGAGCTCAGCGACGACGCGCAGTTCAATATTAACTTTTGGGTTGCGGACGACGCCGACGGTGAAAGCGGGCTGTTCCACGCGAAGAAAAGCTAACTGAGCGCCTACTGCGCCCAGTCTGGTTTATTCAGGATATGATCCTGCCAGTCAACCACGGTGGCTTCTTTCACCGCAATATGGCGAACCGAGATGCGTTCGCCATGCATCGCCGCCTTCGAACCGGTTAACAGCGGATGCCAGTGCGGCAGCGGCTGGCCTTCCGCCAGCAGACGATAGGCGCAGGTCGGCGGCAGCCATTCAAACGTAGGCAGATTGTCGCGGGTTAGCTTAATGCAGTCCGGCTCATATTCGAAGCGGCGCTCATAGTTACGGCACTGGCAGGTTTTGATATTGAGCTGACGGCAGGCGACGTTGGTAAAATAGATTTCGTCGGTATCCTCATCCATCAGCTTATGCAGGCAGCACTGTCCGCAGCCGTCGCAAAGTGATTCCCACTCCGCATCGCTCATTTCATCCAGTGTTTTTTGTTGCCAGAAAGGTTGTTCGCTCATTGGGATGTCCGTCATTGCAATTCAGGGTGCACCTTATAACCAGTCTGGCACGCCGTTGCAAGTTTTGCCGCCCGGAGACGGCGGCAAGAGGTCGTTACAGCACGCGGGTGGTCAGCGATAAGCCGTTAAACCCCACTTCCAGCTCGTCGCCGCTGGCGAGCGGCCCCACGCCTTCCGGGGTACCGGTCAGCACCACGTCACCGGCTTTCAGGGTGAAGAAGCGCGACATATAGGCGATCAGCGGCACAATTTTATGGATCATGTCGGCCGTGGTGCCCTGCTGGCGCACTTCGCCGTTCACCTTCAGGCTCAGCGGCGTATTCTGCGCGTCGCCGTGAAATTCGGCGGCGGGAATAAACCCGGAAATCGGACAGGCGTTATCAAATCCTTTCGCCTTTTCCCACGGCTGACCGGCCTTTTTCAGTTTACCCTGCAGATCGCGCAGAGTGAGGTCCAGCGCCACGCCATAGCCGGCGATGGCTTTAAGCACGTGATCTTCGGTCGCCTGACGCAGCGTGCCGCCAATCAGCACCGCCAGCTCAACTTCATGGTGCACCGAACCCAGGCCCTCAGGCAGCACCAACGGCTGGCGGATGTCGCATAGCGCCGTCTCAGGTTTAATAAACAGCACCGGCTCTTCCGGCGTCGCACTGCCCATCTCCTTAATGTGTTTTGCATAGTTGCTGCCCACGCAAACCACTTTGCTTACCGGATAATCCAGTAGCGCACCCTGCCAGTTATGATGTTGGTACATTTTTTACCTCTGTGGGTTAATCAGATTTATTCCCCTGTTCCGCCAGGTGTTTCTTGAGTAAATTTTCAGACGGCGGAGGGAGTTGAAGGTAATAGCCCTGATCGGCCAGCGCCTGCTTCACTTTATCCAAATCGGCGTGAATGAGTTTTTTTCGTCCATCAAGCGGCAGAATCATTGCCAGTTTAGGCGTACCGAAGCTATACATTAATTCATCAGGAACGCGGGAGAAATCGTCCTTTTTTTCGACATATAAATAGGTTTGCTCACGTTTAGTACTTCGATAGATCACACAAAACATAGTTTTACTCGGAATTAGACCTGCGGTCACTTGCCTCTATATATGAGTGACTATAACATGCCTTTTAGTCTTCGGAATATCACCGCACTTCAGCGAGTGATAAACAGCAAATTGAGTAAGGCCAGGATGTCAAATACGCCAATCGAACTTAAGGGCAGTAGCTTCACCTTATCTGTGGTTCATTTGCACGATGCAAATCCCGAGGTTATTCGTCAGGCGTTAGAAGACAAAATCGCCCAGGCTCCCGCCTTTTTACGTCATGCCCCCGTGGTGGTGAATATCAGCAGCATTGAAGATGACGTCGACTGGCGCCCTCTCCATGAAGCTATTGCGGCCACCGGACTGCGTATTATGGGCGTAAGCGGATGTAAACTTCCTCGGCTGAAAACCGAAATTGACCGCGCCGGGATCCCGTTATTAACCGAAGGGAAAGAAAAAACCACCCGTCAGGCCCCGCCAGAACCCGTCGCGCCGCCGCCAGTTGTTAATCAGATCACAAAAACGCGTTTGATTGATCAGCCGGTACGTTCCGGTCAGCGTATTTATGCGCCACACTGTGATCTAATTGTTACAAACCATGTGAGTGCCGGGGCTGAACTTATTGCCGATGGTAACATCCATGTATATGGCATGATGCGGGGACGTGCGCTTGCCGGCGCTGGCGGCGACAGAGACGCCCAAATATTTTGTACCAACCTCTCGGCGGAACTGGTTTCCATCGCCGGGGAATACTGGCTGAGTGATAACATTCCGGCCGAATTTTATGGCAAAGCGGCGCGTCTACGTTTAGACGACAGCGCTTTGACGATTCAATCGTTGAATTAATCCCTTTTTAACAAGGAATTTCTATGGCACGCATTATTGTTGTGACTTCGGGTAAAGGAGGCGTTGGCAAGACCACCTCCAGCGCGGCCATCGCTACTGGTTTGGCCCAGAAGGGAAAGAAAACGGTCGTTATCGACTTCGATATCGGCCTGCGTAACCTTGACTTGATCATGGGCTGTGAACGCCGGGTCGTTTATGACTTCGTCAACGTCATCCAGGGCGATGCCACGCTGAACCAGGCGCTTATCAAAGACAAGCGCACGGAGAACCTCTATATCCTCCCGGCCTCCCAGACGCGTGACAAAGACGCCCTGACCCGCGAAGGCGTAGACAAAGTTCTCGAAGAACTGAAAAAGATGGATTTTGATTTTATCGTCTGTGACTCCCCTGCAGGCATCGAAACCGGTGCGCTGATGGCGTTATACTTCGCTGATGAAGCCATCATCACCACTAACCCGGAAGTCTCCTCCGTTCGCGACTCCGACCGTATCCTCGGCATCCTGGCCTCTAAATCCCGCCGTGCGGAAAAAGGTGAAGATCCGATTAAAGAGCATCTGCTGCTGACCCGCTATAACCCAGGACGCGTCAACAAAGGCGACATGCTGAGCATGGAAGACGTGCTGGAAATTCTGCGCATCAATCTGGTGGGCGTGATTCCGGAAGATCAGTCCGTGCTGCGCGCGTCTAACCAGGGCGAACCGGTTATTCTGGATGATACCTCGGACGCGGGCAAAGCCTATGCCGATACCGTTGAACGTCTGCTCGGAGAAGAACGTCCTTTCCGCTTCGTAGAAGAAGAGAAGAAAGGTTTCCTCAAACGCCTGTTCGGAGGATAAATTATGGCATTACTCGACTTTTTTCTCTCGCGGAAAAAGAACACGGCCAACATTGCGAAAGAGCGCCTGCAAATCATCGTCGCGGAGCGCCGTCGCGGCGACGCGGAGCCGCACTATCTTCCGCAGCTGCGTAAAGACATTCTTGAAGTGATTTGCAAATATGTGCAAATCGACCCGGAAATGGTCAGCGTGCAGCTTGAGCAGAGAGACGGTGATATTTCGATTCTGGAGCTGAACGTGACCCTGCCGGAAACTGAAGAGTCGAAATCCTGAGCCTGAAGGTATAAAAAAAACCGGCGTCGCGATGCGAAGCCGGTTTTTGTTACTTTGCAGACCAAACGTTAGCGCGGGTATTCGCTTAATAGCGCATTCAGGCGATCGGCCATCAATGCGCCTCGCCAGCCGGATACCAGCTCAGGTTGCCCGTTGCCGCTTTTTAATCCCCAGTGCCAGTTCAGCAGCTGGTTAATCTGCCTTCTTGAGGCCAGCAGCTCGGCGCTGACGCCTTTCTCGGCGCTCACGGTCTGCACAAGCGCTTTAATATCTTTAAACAGCTTGCGGTAGCCCGGCATATCGATCAGATTCTGCAGCGGCTCAGGCAGCGCCTCTTCCGGCAGCGCCTGCGCTTTCTCGACGAGGCCGATCAGCGTCTTGCCGTGGAAACGAATTTCGCTGCCCGACAGTCCCAGGCTATCAAGTTCACCCAGGCTGGTGGGCATATAGCGCGCCACGTTCCACAAATGTTCTTCGCGAATGACAAAGTTGACGGCCAGGTCGCGCTCGCGCGCTTTACGCAAACGCCAGTCCGCCAGCAGCTGCAGGCAGCCCAGCTGGCGAGTGCGCAGCTGCCAGGCGTTACCGATATCGCGCCACGCCTCGGCAGGATCCTGCACCTCCTGGCGGCGCTGCTGCATCAGCTGACACTCATCCAGCGCAGCGGAGAGCCAGCCTGCGCTGTCGGTTTCAGCCATCAGCTTTCCGGCAATCGGCAGCAGGTACCAGACATCGGCGGCGGCATAAATGCACTGGCGTTCGGTTAGCGGACGCGCCAGCCAGTCGGTACGGGATTCACTTTTATCCAGCGCCACGCCGGTAAACTCTTCCACCATCGACGCAAAGCCCCAGGACATCGGGCGACCGCAAAAGGCGGCCAGAATTTGCGTATCGATCAGCGGCTGCGGCATCAGATGAAAGGCATTAAGGAATACTTCCAGATCCTCGCTACCGGCGTGCAGAAATTTGGTCACGTCTTTATTCAGCAGCAGTTCGCGCATCGGTTGCCAGTCGGTGATGACCAGCGGGTCGATCAGCGAAACCTGGGTGCCGTCGAACAGCTGGAGCAAACCGAGCTGCGGGTAGTAGGTGCGAGTACGGACAAACTCCGTATCCAGCGCAATGGCGGAAACCGCGCTTGCCGCGTCACAGACGGCGCGCAGGCCATCGTTGGTGGTGATCATCTGATAGTTCAAATCATACTCTCTTAACTTGCGCCCATAAAAAACGCCGGCTTAGCCGGCGTCTGGCGATTCACTCTTAGCTCAGGCTTTATTGTCTACTTTAGCGCGGGCTTCGTCACGCAGTTCTCGACGTAAAATTTTCCCAACGTTGGATTTCGGCAGCTCATCGCGAAACTCAACGTGCTTCGGAACCTTGTAGCCGGTTAGCTGGCGACGGCAAAAGGTAATCAGCATCTCTTCCGTCAGCGTCGGGTCTTTCTTGACCACGAAAATTTTCACCGCTTCACCGCTGCTGCCGGACGGCACGCCGACCGCGGCCACTTCCTGAACCCCGGCGTGCTGCATCACCACATCTTCGATTTCATTCGGATAGACGTTGAAGCCCGAGACAAGAATCATATCTTTTTTGCGGTCGACGATGCGCAGGAAACCCTCTTCATCCATCACCGCGATGTCGCCAGTATGCAGCCAACCGTCCTTAATAATTTCCGCGGTGGCATCAGGACGCTGCCAGTATCCCAGCATCACCTGCGGCCCTTTCACGCACAGCTCCCCCGGCTCCCCCGGCGGTACTTCATTATCGTCGTCATCCACCAGCTTCGCTTCGGTGGAGGGCACCGGCAGGCCGATGCTGCCGCTATGATAATCAATATCGTGCGGGTTGACGCTCACCAGCGGCGCGCACTCGGTCAGGCCATAGCCTTCCAGCAGATACTGCCCGGTCAGCTTAACCCAGCGTTCGGCCACCACCTGCTGCACCGGCATGCCGCCGCCGGCGGAGAGATGCAGGGAGGAGAAGTCGAGCTGCTGAAACTCTTTGTTATTGAGCAGCGCGTTAAACAGGGTGTTGACCCCGGTCATCGCGGTGAAGGGATATTTCGCCAGCTCTTTGACCAGGCCTGGAATATCGCGCGGGTTGGTGATCAGCAGATTCTGCCCGCCCAGCTCGATAAACAGCAGGCAGTTCATGGTCAGCGCAAAAATGTGGTACAGCGGGAGCGCGGTAACGACCAACTCTTTGCCGCGATGCAGCAGCGGCCCGTAGGTGCCGTTGACCTGCTCAAGGTTCGCCAGCATATTGCGATGCGTCAGCATCGCTCCCTTCGCCACGCCGGTTGTTCCGCCGGTGTACTGGAGAAAAGCGAGATCCTGAGGGACGATTTCCGGCTTGATGTACTGCATACGGTAGCCGTGCTGCAGCGCGCTGCGAAACGAGATGGCGTCCGGCAAATGGTATTTTGGCACCAGCCGTTTGATGTACTTCACCACAAAGTTAACCACGGTGCCTTTCGCCGGGGAAAGCTGATCGCCCATACGGGTTAAAATCACGTGCTTAACCTGGGTTTTATCAACCACCTTTTCCAGGGTATGCGCGAAGTTGGAGACAATCACGATGGCGGCGGCGCCGCTGTCGTTGAGCTGGTGCTCCAGCTCGCGCGGGGTGTAGAGCGGATTGACGTTCACCACGATCATCCCCGCGCGCAGGATACCAAACAGCGCTACCGGATATTGCAGCAGATTCGGCATCATCAGGGCGACGCGGTCGCCTTTTTGCAGACCCAAACCTTCCTGAAGGTAAGCGGCAAACGCCCGGCTGCGCTCCTCCAGCTTACGGTAGGTCATCACCTCGCCCATATTGATAAATGCCGGTTGGTCGGCATAGCGGCGGACGGCATGTTCAAACAGTTCAACCAGGGATTGATAGCGGTCAGGGTTTATCTCCGCAGGAACGTCCGCGGGATAACGGTTTAGCCAAACCTTTTTCACTGCATCACCTCTGAAATAGTTATTCGTCGTCATCACAGCCCCTGATCAACAAACATTCTGTTAACATTATATTAACTCAGCGTACCAGTTTATTAATTAGGCGTTGTACAGGTTGCGAAGCGCGTCACTATTTATTTTTCTTATTTGACTGAAAACGAAGAAACAGCGGACCAGCCGCTGTTTCTTTTTGCTTACAATAGCTACAAAATCATTCAGTTACGACGTTTCTAACTTCGGCAGGGCCCGGGTTATACCAGCCCCAGCCGCCGTAACCGTAGCCCCACGGGCGCGGGCCGAACATCCACGGGTCCATCATTGGCTGCGGGGGCATCACCACCTGCTGCACAACGTTCCAGCGCTTGTAGCCGATGGCATTCATCAACATGAATTTATACGGCGTATTCCCCACTTTGCCGTCGACGACGCCGACGATCGGGCCAACCACGGTGACCAGCTGCCCGCGAAAATCCACCGGGTCGATAAAGCCGTTTACGTCGGCAAAAATACGCCCGCGCGACGGTTCGCCCAGCGCCGGACGCGCGGCGCCGTCGAGCGGAACGGTGGCAATTTCCAGGCGGGTTTTACCCTGCTGGTTCTGTACGCTAACCACCTTGCCGCCAAAACGCGCTTCCTGACCGACATACAGCTGCGGCGCGTTCATTACCCGGACTAGATCCTGCTGCGGCGTCGGGGTGGTGCCCTTTATGGCATCCGGCACCGAAGCGCACCCGCTCAGCGCAGCAACGACTGCCGCCGCGACTAACCAACGCACTACCCTTTTTTGACCCGCCATGACGCGACTCCTTCCTTCTTCTCAGACATATAGTTACTGAGATTCACTCGCGGCCAGGAAGTTTCTTCCACGCCACTTCATTACGTAAATAAACCGGTTCAGCGTGTTCGACGGCCACGGTTTTTCCCGCCGTCAGCAGATAGCAGGCCAGCGGCAGCATATCCTGCGCTTCTGGCAGCTGAATGTCGCCATCGACGAGCGTTAAACCACAGCCGTTAGCCAGATCGGGCCACGCCTGCCAGCCGGTGCCAACGGTGGCCCACTCGCCTTCCAGCCGCTGAAGCCGCTCGCGAACCGCTTCCGGCTTCAGCACCGCCTCGCTCTCTTCGCCGTGCCAGACGCCCTGCTCATCGCGCTGATATTCCGCCCAGTAGACCTCGCCCATTCTGGCGTCGATGGCCGCCAGCACGCGGGTTGCGCCGGTTTTGCGCCACGCGCCCTGCGCCATGGTTGCCAACGTGGACACACCGATCATCGGCAGCTCGGCCCCCAGCGCCAGCCCCTGGGCGATACCGATACCGATACGCACGCCGGTGAAGCTCCCCGGCCCGCGGCCAAAGGCCAGCGCGTCAAGGTCGGTTAATTGCGTGCCACTCTCATTGAGGACCTCCTGCACCAGGGGCAGGATACGTTGGGTATGTTCACGGGGGCAGATTTCAAAATGAGCACTGAGGGTGCCATCATTCCACAGCGCCGCGGAGCAGGCCTCCGTGGCGGTATCGATAGCTAAAATTCGCATGGGTTGTCGCGCTCTCGCTCTAGCAGATTGACAAAATGGCGCGCAGCTTACCACATTTTGCGCCGGATTACCTCGCCGGCGGCACCGCAAGAAAGCGTACCGCCCGGCGGATGTCGCGCGTGCGCGGCGCGGGCGGCAGGCTGGCGAGGAAGGTCGCGCCGTAGGGACGCATCACCAAACGGTTGTCGCAGATAACCAGTACCCCACGATCGGTAACATCGCGGATCAGACGCCCCACGCCCTGTTTAAGAGTAATCACCGCGTCCGGCAGCTGCACCTCATCAAAGGGATCGCCGCCGCGCAGACGGCAATCTTCCATCCGCGCTTTGAGTAGCGGATCGTCCGGCGAGGTGAACGGCAGTTTGTCGATAATCACCAGCGAGAGGGCATCGCCGCGCACGTCCACGCCTTCCCAGAAGCTGCTGGTCGCCACCAGCAGCGCATTCCCGGCGCTGACGAACTGCTGTAAAAGCTGGCCTTTACTGGTTTCCCCCTGCAGCAACACCGGCAGGGTCATGGTGGCGCGGAACTGCTCCGCCAGATCGCGCATCATGGCGTGGGAAGTGCACAGCATAAAGCAGCGCCCGTCGTTAGCCTCAATCAGCGGTTTGAGCATCGCCGCCAGATGCCGCGCCGCACCGGGCTGGTTGGGTAACGGCAAATTACGCGGCACGCACAGCAGCGCCTGATGGGCGTAATCAAAGGGGCTGGGCAGCAGCAGCGTTTGCGCTTCACCGATGCCCAGGCGATCGGTGAAATGATGTAAATCGTCATTGACCGAGAGCGTGGCCGAGGTAAAGATCCAGCTCCCCGATTTTTGCGCCATCACCTCTTTAAATTTATCCGCCACCGTCAGCGGGGTCAGCGCCAGGGTGAAGGTGCGGGAAGTACACTCATACCAGTAGCTAAATCCCGGCTGGCTGGTCTCTTTCAGCCGCTTCAGGCGGCCACGATAAAGGGTTGCCCGCTCAAAGGCGGCATCAAGCAGCGCCGAGCGGCCCAGCGACAGCTTTGCCACGTCGTAACAGAGTTCGAGCGCATCATCAAGCAGCAGCAGCGCGCGCTGAATGTTGTGGTCAGCCAGCAGCTCTCGCAGGTTGCCGCGATAGCCCGGTTCCCCCAGCTGCAGGCGAAAATCCTGCGCGCTCTGGGCCAGCCGGTCGGCGCACTTCTGCAGCTGCTGAGTGTCTTTGAGCTCGGTACGATAAGCAATAGTAATGTCTTTTGCCAGGTCCAGCAGCTGGCGGCTGGAGAGCGATTGTCCAAAGTACTGGCTGGCGATGTCCGGTAGCTGATGCGCTTCGTCGAAGATCATCACTTCCGCTTCGGGGATCAGCTCGGCAAAGCCGCTCTCTTTGACCACCATATCGGCGAGGAACAGATGATGGTTGACGACGACCACGTCGGCATCCATCGCCTTTTTCCGCGCCTTCACCACAAAACAGTCTTTATATAACGGGCAGTCGCTGCCGAGGCAGTTGTCGTTGGTGCTGGTGACCAGCGGCCAGGCCTGGGAATCTTCGGCGACGCTAACGCAGGTGCTGATATCGCCATCGACGGTTTGATTAGACCATGAACGCAGCAGAATAACGTCGCTGAGGGTTTGTACCGGCAGGTCTCCCCCGGCAAGGGCCTGCTGCTCCAGACGCTCAAGGCACAGGTAGTTCGACCGCCCTTTCAGCAGGGCCAGCTTACCGGTGTACTTCAGCGCTTTGGCGACGGTAGGCAAATCGCGACTGTAGAGCTGATCCTGTAGCGCTTTCGAGCCGGTGGAGATAATGACTTTTTTGTTGGCGCGCAGCGCAGGCGCCAGATAAGCGTAGGTTTTCCCGGTCCCGGTACCCGCTTCAACCACCAGCGGACGGGTTTCTTCAATCGCGCTGGCGACGGCGAAAGCCATCTGGCGCTGCGGCTCGCGTGGTTTAAATCCCGCAATCGCGCTGGCCAGCTGGCCGTCTGCTGCAAAATCGTCGATCACATTACCCCCTGGTTATTTGGACAGTGATTATGTCAGGGTGGAGGGGTTTTCGCCAGTGCGGGTAGTGACGCAGGTGCAACATTGTGGCAGTCTTGCCGCAGCTTAATGAACCGGAACAAAGAGGAAATAAACATGACCATTACGCGTATTGATGCCGAAGCCCGCTGGTCTGATGTGGTGATTCACAACCAGACGCTGTACTACACCGGCGTGCCGTCCAACCTGGATGCCGACGCCTGCGCGCAAACCGCCGATACCCTGGCGCAGATTGACGCGGTGCTGGAGAAACAGGGCAGCAGCAAGTCGCGTATTCTTGATGCGACGATTTTCCTTGCCGACGGCGCAGATTTTGCAGCGATGAACCAGGCCTGGGATGCATGGGTCGTCGCCGGTCATGCCCCGGTACGCTGTACGGTACAGGCGAAGCTGATGAATCCGAAATACAAAGTCGAGATTAAAATCATCGCCGCAGTGTAAGACAGCCGTGGCCCCGTAGCCCGGGCAAGCGTAGCGCCGCCCGGGAAGACAAAGCCTCAATCCCTGCGCATTCCCCGGATAGTGGCGTAAACGCCTTATCTGGACTACATATCAGCCAGGCCGGCCAGGCGCAGCGCCGTCGGGAGGCAAGAAGCATTGTTGTATCAGCCCGGGCACCACATGAGCTGTTCCTTCAGCTGCAGCGTCTCCTGCGGCACGCATTTCAGCGCTTCACGATAGCTGCCGGCTTGTTTTGCATACCCCCGCACAGACTGCAGCAGCACGCGCAGCGCGCTATCCCACACAATCCCCTGCAGGTCGCTATAGGGCCAGAGATCCGGTTCCCGAATAAACGGCACCAGGTAATCAATCCCCTGCTTCACGCCTCGCCCATCGCGGATGGCGTTCCAGCGGTCAAACTCGACGTGCTCGGCATAGCGGTTGAGCAGCAGATGCGCTTCCAGGTTAAACAGCGAGTAGTGGAAAGGGATGGTACGTTCGAGCTCCATGGTCTGCTTGCCATCCTGGTCAATCTGCGCCGCCATCCGCTGGGTGATCCCCTGCTCGATGATCCGCGCCGCCAGCCCTTTATCGCCATAGAACAGCGCGTTAACCGTCCGCTGGGCGTCGTACCAGGTGCCGTGGTTGTTGTGCCAGACGTACTCTGAGTGGCCAATTTCGCTGTAGTACATCCAGTGGTTAAAATCGCGGAACCACTGGTGCAGGCCGATAATATCGTCGGTATCCAGCACGTTCGCCGCACTCACCAAGCCGATGGTATCCACCACCATCCACATTAAGCGGGTGTCAATCAGCCCTGTGCCGCGGCCGGAAACAATCCCCGGGATCGCCTGGCCATAGTTCAGATGCGGATTCATTCGCGTGTCGGCATCGAGGAACCAGCAGCGGATCTGCACGGCCGCCGCCTGCGCATACTGGCGCTGGCCGGTGAAGTACCACGCCAGTCCCAGTGTCAGACAGCGTTCGCACATGCGGATAATGCGCGAGGTGTCGGTATCGTTATTTTCACACTGCGGGTTGATATGCCCATCGCGGCGAATGTAGGGCAGCCCGTTGGGACGCCGCGGGTTTGGCCACCAGTAGGTCCCCAGACTGTAGTAATCGTGCGCATCGCCGCTCGCCGGGCGCAGTTTTTTGTGCACCACGCTTTCCGGCGCTTCGCGGCGCAGAATGTCGGCCTCCGACACCAGCTTGCTCAGCGCCAGCTGCAGCGGCGAGAACGGCTGTTTTAAGCCCGCCCGGGCGTTTTCCAGGCAGGTTTCATCAAGGGTGTACAGCTTCATCGCCACCTTAAACTTCCTCCCGGCACGCTATGCGTTGACCGCTTTGCGCATCAAAGAGGTGCACGCCCGAGAGTTTCGGCTGTAGCCATATCTTATCCCCCTCTTTTACTGCCAGACGCTGTTTGAACACCGATGTAAACGCCCCGCCGCCGGTATCGCAGAAGAGCTGCATATCCGAGCCGGTGTTCTCCACCGCCGTCACCTTCGCCGCCAGCGCATCGTCGCGCGCTTCATGGACCACGTTGACCTGCTCGGGGCGAATGGCGTACACCACCTGCTGGCCGTCGGTCACCCGTAACCCCGCGGGCAACGCCAGCAGCGAGCCATCTTTCAGACGCAGGCTGGTCGCGTTGCCGTTCAGCACAACCTCGCCGGGAAGCTGGTTAATTTCCGGCGAACCGATAAATCCGGCCACGAACAGATTCGCCGGCCGGTCGTACAGCTCCAGCGGGGTACCCGCCTGTTCAATTCGCCCATCGCGCAGGACGACGATCATCTGTCCCATGGTCATGGCCTCAATCTGATCGTGGGTGACGTATACCGAGGTGGTTTTCAGCCGACGATGCAGTTCGCGGATCTCGCCGCGCACCTGGGTTCGCAGCTTGGCGTCAAGGTTGGAGAGCGGTTCATCGAATAAGAATACTTGCGGCTTACGCACGATCGCCCGCCCCATCGCCACGCGCTGGCGCTGGCCGCCGGAGAGATCTTTGGGCAGGCGTTCCAGCAGCGGCTCCAACCCCAGTAGCGCCGCCGCTTCATTGACCTTCTGATTGATCTCCGCTTTCGGCAGTTTAGCCATCTTTAGGGCAAAGCCCATATTTTCACGCACCGTCATCTGCGGGTAGAGCGCGTAGCTCTGGAACACCATCGCGATATCGCGCAGCTTCGGTTCTACCTCGGTGACGTTGCGTTCGTTGATATGCACCTCGCCACCGGAAATCTCTTCCAGCCCGGCAATCATGCGCAGCAGCGTGGACTTGCCGCAGCCGCTGGGGCCCACAAGGACGCAGAATTCACCGTCCGGGATAGTCAACGACACGTCTTTAATCACGTGCGCGTCACCATACGATTTACGCACGCTATTCAGTACAACAGATCCCATTGATAACTCCTTATCCTTTGACCGCGCCGGACATAATCCCGCGATTAAAATGTTTTTGCAGACCCAGGTAGACGATGATGCTGGGCAGCATCGCCAGCAGCGTTATGGCGATAAAAATGTTCGGCGTGATGCTCTCATCGGTACGCAGCGTGCCGAGGATCACCGGAATGGTATTCAGGCTGTCCTGGTTGACCACGATCAGCGGCAGCAGGTACTGGTCCCAAATCATAATAAAGCCGAAGGTCACCACCGTGCCGAGCGCCGGTTTCACCAGCGGCAGGATGACGTGGAAGAAAATCTGCCACTCGTTAGCGCCATCAATCCGCGCCGCCTCCTCCAGCTCTTTCGGAATCGCCGACATAAATTCAGTCAGGACAAAGATAGAGAACGCCCAGCCGACAACCGGTAAAATCATCCCGAGGTAGCTGTTGTAGAGCGAGGCATCGATAAACGGCAGTCGCCAGTTAATAATCATGTACAGCGGAATGGCGATGACCTCTTCCGGCAGCATCATGGTGGACAAAATCACCAGGCTCACCAGCGCCACGCCGCGAAACTTCTTCCGCGCCAGCGCATAGGCCGCCAGCGCGCTGACCGACACCTGCAGAACGGTGCCGAAGAACACCACCAGAATGGAGTTCAGCAGATACTGCCAGACGCCAATATCCATCCACGCAAAGATGAAGTTTTCAAATGAGAACTGATTCGGCCAGGCCAGCAGTTCGCCCGGTTTCACCGGCGCACCGCTGAATGCCGTGGCGACGATGCCCCAGAACGGACCGACAAAGACAATCAGCAGCAGCGCGTAGATGCACCAGCGTCCTGCTGTATCCCAACGTTTACTTAACATCGCGGCTCCTTAGTAACGGGCGATACGTTTTTTCAGCGTCAGATGACAAATGGTTAACAAAACCGTGAAGGTGAACAGCAGAAACGACACCGCCGAAGCGTAGCCATAGTCAAACTGCTCAAAACCCAATTTATAGATGTGGGTCATGACCATTTCCGTGGCGTTAGACGGCCCCCCGCCGGTGGTGGCATACACCTCGGCAAACACGCGAAAACCACGAATGAAGGAGAGCATCAGCACCACCGAGAGCGCCGGGATCATGCCAGGCAGCGTGACGTAGCGCAGGCGGTTCCACCAGCTGGCGCCGTCAACGTTCGCCGCATCGTATAAATCGCGGCTGATTCCCGCCAGGCCGGCAATAAAAATCACCATGTTGTAAGGCACCGCCTTCCAGATATGCAGCAGCATGATGACCCCCAGCGCCTGATCGGAGCTGGCAAGAAAGCCCTGGTCGGCGACGCCAAACCAGCTCAGGATGTGGTTAACCACGCCGTTGGGCGTTGGGTTGAATAAAATTCGCCACATTTCGGCGACGATCGCCGCGCTGGTGACCGCGGGTAAAAAGATGGCGGTGCGAATAAAACGCAGATGGCGCGCCGGACCTTCCAGCAGCATGGCGAGAAAGAAGGCCAGGATAGCCGCGGCGAACATCGTTACCACCACGTACAGCAGCGTGTTCACCACCGCCGCGTGCAGCTCGGCGTCGGCAAAAGCGCGGGTGAAGTTATCCAGCCCTACCCACTCGTTGGGCTGATTAAAGTTGACCTTGTAAAAGCTCATCACCAGACCCTGAATCATGGGGATAAACTTAAACCAGCTGAAAATAATTAGCGCAGGCGCTAAAAACAGCCACGGGATCAGCGCCCGCTTACGCTTTGCGCTCAGCCATCCGGCCGAGTCAGGCGAAGCGGCCTGCTTTATCGGCGAGGACTTCGTCTCATGCAGCGTCATAACCTATGTCCTCAGTTAGCCAGCACATTTTGTTTTTTCAGCTCAGCGTTCACCTTGCTGTCGAGCGTCTTCAGCTCGCCGGGAATATCGCTGCTGCAGTCGGCAAAAATGCGGTTAAAGCCTTCGGCTGCCACCTGACGCACCGGCGTCCAGTTGGGAATTTGCGGCACGTAGCGCCCCTGTTCATTGTAAAGTCGGGCGAAAGTCTCCCAGCGCGCGTCCTGATAAACGGCTTTGACGTCGACGTTCTTATTCACCGGCAGGCGCACCACCGGTATATGCTGGCTGCCTTTACCCATGCCGATTTCCTGACCTTCCGGGGAAATCATAAATTCGATAAATTGACGCGCCGCCTCTTTCTGCACACTGCTCTTCATCATAAAGACCGTGGTGCCCTCGGCGAGGGTGGCCTCACCTTTAGGCCCCACCACCGGAATCACTTCAAAGTTGTCTTTACCCGGGTCTTTATCGAACAGCGCGATATGGTACGGGCCGCTGAAGAACATGCCGCTTTGCCCGGAACGGAAGGAGGGAATAACGTCGGCGGTGGTGGCGTTAATCGCCCCCGGCTGCGTGACTTTGTCGCACATCATGGCGCGCATAAAGGTCATCGCCTGAGCCACTTCCGGCGTATTGAGCGAAGCGCTGAATTTTCCGCTCTCTTCTTTAACGAAATCGCCGCCCGCCTGCCAGATAAAGCTACTCATAAACCAGCTGGCGTAGCCGCGCGTCGTGGAGGCGGGAACGATAAATCCGTAGGTATCATTTTTGCCGTTGCCATCGGGATCCTGGGTGGTGAAGGCTTTTGCCAGGGCCTGAATATCATCCCAGCTCTTCGGCTGCGGCAGCCCCAGTTTTTCCCGCCAGTCTTTGCGCACAAACAGGGCGAAAGTTTGCGCGGAGGTCGGTACGCCATAGTATTTACCGTCGATATAGCGGGTGCTCTTCCATGCCGTCTGGAATAGCTGGTCGCCGCCCGCGATCGCCTGCGGGTCAATTTCTTCGGCAATACCCAACTGGATAAACTGCCCCAGCGACGCCGCATCGTTAAAAATCAGATCGGGTAAGGCGTTGCCCGCCGTGGCGCGCGCCAGCCGCTGTTCAAAGTCGGTGGTGGCGTTGAAATACTCAATTTTGATACCGGTTTTTTCTTCAAACTTTTCCGCCTCTTGTTTGTAGATATTCTTCGAGTCATTGCTGGCGCGGATCCAGACGTTGAGGGTAGTCGCGGCGTAGCTTTGGCTAACGCCGAGCCCGAGCGCGGTAAGAAGTAACAATGAACGTAATTTATTGGCAGACATGATGGCATATCCTTTATTGTAGGGCACCAAGGTAATTAAATTCTCAATTAATACATAAAAAGAAATGTGAATATCGCTCAGGCGTTAATACAGCTGACGCAAGAAATATTTCCATTCATTAGATAGAAATGTATTTCCCAATACAACCATGCAAAAAAGAAATTGCGTTTCAAAAACCAGAAAATTGAGATAGATCACACCAAAAAGTGACAAGAAAAGTGACGAAAAATAAATAACATTTAAAATCAATATATTATAAATTTACTAATTTTGTTAAAAGATTCAAAAAATAGAGAAAAACGGCAAAATACGTGATGTACACTGCATTAATAGCGTCATTATTTATCCAGGCCGTTAAACTTGAAGGACGTCACAAAAAAAATCACTTTGTCTTTTACACTGCTCGCCATCGAATATTTAAATATATTGTTTTTAATTACACCGCCTGTTTTTCGCGTCCTTTAAATACGCGTCAGGTATAATTCTGTTGTTATCTTTTCTCATATTTGCAGAAGGGTTATCACGATGAACTCAATACCTCGCCGAGGTTTGTTATGCATTGCGCTGTTTTGTTCCGGCCTGAGCGCCGCCTCGTATGCCGCTGAGCCGTACACGCTAGACGGAAAGGATTTAGCCTTTAGCCGCCAGCAGATCGCCGCGAAAGATCCGCTATTTGTTCAGGCGCAAGCGGCGCTGCTAAAGAAAGCCGATCTGGCGCTCAATCATCCGCTGTTCTCGGTGATGGATAAAACGTTGGTCGCCGCCAGCGGCAATAAGCACGACTACTACAGCTTTCCGCCTTACTGGTGGCCAAACCCTGATACCCAGGACGGGCTTCCCTATATCCGCAAAGATGGGCAAACCAACCCTGACGCCAATAGTGACGCCACCGATAAAAACCGGCTGGTGAAAATGAGTAACGACGTGTCAACGCTGGCGCTGGCGTGGTACTTCTCTCACGACGATCGCTACGCGCAAAAAGCGGCTGCGCAGTTAAAGACCTGGTTCCTCGATCCCAAAACGCGAATGACCCCCAACCTGCAGCATGCCCAGGCCATTCCCGGCATTAATACCGGACGCGGTATCGGCATTATTGATAGCCGCGCGCTGGTTGATGTCGTTGACGCGATCGCCCTGCTGCAATCCTCAGCTGCGCTGAGCGATAACGACGTTAGCGCATTAAGGCAGTGGTTTGGCGACTATTACCACTGGATGACCACCAGCCAGAACGGCTTTGAAGAAGAGAACTGGCATAACAATCACGGCAGCTATTTTGATATGCAGGCCGCCGCCTTCGCGCTGTTCAGCGGTAAAATCGACGAGGCGAAAAAGCGCCTGTACATCACCCAGCTGCGGCGTATTGCGGGACAATTTGATATTGAAGGCCGCCAGATGGCCGAGCTGGAGCGCACGCGTCCGTGGCACTACAGCAATTTCAACCTCGAAGCCTACAACCGCCTCGGGCGACTGGGCGAGAAGGCGGGCGTCGATATCTGGAACTTCACCCTCGACGACCATAGCCTGCGCAAAGGCTATCAGTACATCGCCGGGTTTATTAACAGCGATACGCCATGGCCCTGGAAAGATATCGATAAAATGGATGACAAGAAAGCGCTGCGCAATATCGCCACCGCCGCACACGCCTGGCCGGAAGATCCGCTGTTCAGTGACAAAGCGCAGTGGCTGCGGGCGAAATATCCCGACGATATCACGACGCCTATCGCCCCGCTTTCCGCATCGTCAGAGGTCAGGGATAACCGCTAATGAAACAATTTTCTGGGCTCTGGCCCGACATTGTCGGACGCGCAGCCGCGAATAGCGGACTGCTTGAACGGCTAGTGAAGGATGCGCAGCCGGTACTTCAGGCAGCGGTTCGCATTCCGCAGTCAGGCATCGCCAGCTGGAATCTCTATTACTTTTGTCCGCGCCACGGCGTACGCCTGACGTGGCGGGCGGATACGCCCTACCAGCATGCCTGCCCGGTCGATGGGGAAATATTTAGCGGCGAACCGTGGGACGGCGCCTGGTGGCGCGAGATGAATGGCCGAAACGCCAGCGCCTGTCAGCAGCTTGGCCTGCTATGGCGGCTGACCGGCGAAACGGCGTATCGCGATAAAGTTCGCACGCTGCTGATGGGTTACGCGGATGTCTATCCCGGCTATGCGATTCACGGCGATATTCCCAACAACGGGCCGGGAAAGATGAACGCCCAGACGCTGTGCGAAGCCAACTGCATTCTGGAAATGGCGCTGGGTTATGACTTTATTCGCGACAGCCTGCCCCCCGGCGAGCAGCGGCACATCAGTGAAAACCTGCTGCGCTGTGCGGCCACGTTTTTGCGCGACCATCGTAGTCCGCAGATTCACAACCATGAAGTCAAAATCAGCGCGGCGCTTGGCGTACTGGGTTTCGTCCTCGAAGATGAAGCGCTGCTGGAGTTTGCCGTTAACCAGCCGTACGGCCTGCGCTGGCAGCTGGAAAACGGCCTGCTGGCGGAAGGGCTTTGGTTCGAAGGTTCGATTCACTACCACTATTATGCGCTGCAGGGCTTTTTCGCCTTCGAGAAGCTGGCGCGCGGCACCCGCTGGAGCCTGCTGGACGGCCCCTGGTATCAGGCGATGCTGAAGTTCCCGCTGGCGCTGCTGCTGCCGGACGGCACTTTCCCCCGCCTTAATGACTGCCTCGCCGGGCAGGAAAAGCTCCATCACCGGGATCTGTACGAGTTCGCCTGGTTTATCTGGCGTGACCCGCAGTACGCCGCGGTCCTGCAGTTTACCGAAACGGCGCCCGATGAGCGTGAAACCCTGCTATGGCGCGAACGGTCTCTGCCGGAATCCCCCCTGGCGCTCATCCCGCAGCAGTCGCTGTTTGCGCCGGGCGCGGGTCTGACGCTATGGCGACGGCCGCAGCAGGCGCTGCTGATTAAGCACAGTCCCTGGGGCGGCGAACACGACCATTACGACCGGCTGGGGCTGATGCTCTGGCATCGCGACGGCTGGCTGCTCACGGATATGGGCACCACCGGCTACGGCGCGAAAATGCACTACGACTACTACAAAAACAGCGCCACCCACAATACGCTTTGCGTTAATCAGAGCAACCAGCCTCCGGCCAATCCGCAGGTGCTGGGCCGGCATATGGATGACGACTTTCTGTGGCTGGATAGCGAGGTTGATTGGGGCAAACCGCCGCCGGAGCTCAACAGCCATAGCCGCGTCGAATGGGACGCTACGGCCTGGCGGGACGTGCGCTTCCGCCGTCGCCTGCTGTGGCTTGAAGATGTGCTGATCGATCTGTCCTCCGTGGAGAACCCGCATCGCCAGCAGCTCGACTGGACGCTGCATCTGGCGGCACAGGCGCTGGACCAGAGCGGCACGGCCCGGCCCTTTTCGCTCAGCGGCCCGCTGCGGCGAATGACCGAAGCAACCGTGACGCCGCTGAACGGCTGTCAGCCGCGCCACTTTGCGCGCGACGGCGATACCGTTGCGCTCTGGCTGTCCGGTGATGGTGAACTCTGGCAAGGGCTGGCGCCCGATAACCCAGCGATTCGCAATCTTAGCTATCTGGTCATACGCAATCACCTGCCGCAGGCGCGTTTTGTGTGTCTGTGGGATCTGGCAAACAGCGCGCCGCTGACGGAAGTGAACGTGCACCATACGCCAGTCGGTACGCAAATTACCTTCTGGCGCGGCGATCGCGTGACGCACGTGACGTTGTACGACGAGCCAGGGAAACGACCTGATGCGATCCTTCCGCTCGCGGAAAGCGGCGTCTCACCTCAGTACGCAGAGTAATTTACTCGTCTTCATCCTCAAAGCGCGCCACAATCCGATCTCCGGTATGCGAGGCGCGCAGTTCATCCGCCACCAAAGCGATGGCCTGGCCGCTGCTCATGCCCTGCGACATCAGCTCCTGAATTCGTTCCACTGCTTTTTGCTGTTGCTCGTGGCTCAGCGAAGGTAAACCTGCAAACATCACTTACTCCTGCTACATTGTGGGGCGTAATTATTTCACGCCGTCCTCTCGTATACCAGCGGGCGGTCACGATCAGGATTAAAGAAGACCATGTTGTCCCCCGCTATGCTTTCCCTGCCCTGGCGTCCGGATGCCGCTGAAGACTATTTTAGCCCATTAAGTTCACAGCCTTGGGCGATGCTGCTGCACTCGGGTTTTGCCGAACATCCGCATAATCGTTTTGACATTGTTGTCGCCCAGCCGCGCGCAACGCTGGTGACTCGCGGCAATATGACCGTCATAAACGATGGGGAAACCGTCTCAACCTCTGCCGCCGATCCGCTCACTCTCGTGCATCAACAGCTGGCGCGCTTTAACCTGCAGCCGCAGGCTCATCCGCAGCTGCCGTTTCTCGGCGGGGCGCTGGGGCTGTTCGGCTACGATCTGGGTCGTCGCTTTGAAAATCTGCCGGCGCAGGCCGAGGCGGATATCGATCTGCCGGATATGGCGGTAGGCATTTATGATTGGGCGTTAATCGTCGATCATCAGCGCCGGGAAGTGTCGTTATTCAGCTATGGCGATCCGCAGGCGCGGCTGGCGTGGCTGGAAGCGCAGGCCGAGCCTGCCGCGGCCCCCTTTGCCCTCACCTCAGGGTGGCGCTCAAATATGAGCCGCGCGGAGTATGGCGAAAAGTTTCGCCAGGTTCAGGCTTATCTGCACAGCGGCGACTGCTATCAGGTTAACCTGGCGCAGCGGTTTACGGCGAGCTATCGCGGGGATGAGTGGCTGGCCTTCCGTCAGCTAAACCGTGTTAATCGCGCGCCGTTCAGCGCCTTTATTCGCCTCCAGGAGGGCGCCATATTAAGCCTGTCGCCCGAGCGTTTTATTCAGCTCCGGCAAGGCGAAATTCAGACCCGGCCCATCAAGGGGACGTTGCCCAGGCTGGCCGATCCTGAGCAGGACGCGCTGCAGGCGCAAAAGCTGGCGAACTCAGCAAAAGACCGCGCCGAAAACCTGATGATCGTCGATTTAATGCGTAACGATATTGGCCGGGTTGCTGTCCCCGGTAGCGTTCGCGTTCCTGAGCTGTTTGTGGTGGAGCCCTTCCCCGCCGTGCATCATCTGGTGAGCACCGTGACCGCCAGACTGCCCGCGCATCTGCACGCCGCCGACCTGCTGCGCGCGGCCTTTCCCGGCGGCTCAATCACCGGCGCGCCGAAGGTCAGAGCGATGGAGATCATCGATGAACTGGAGCCGCAGCGGCGCAACGCGTGGTGCGGCAGCATCGGATATCTCAGCTTCTGCGGCAATATGGATACCAGCATTACCATCCGTACGCTGACGGCCTGCCGGGGGCGGATCTACTGCTCCGCCGGCGGCGGAATTGTGGCCGATAGCGAAGAGGCGGCGGAATATCAGGAAACTTTTGATAAAGTTAATCGTATCCTGCATCAACTGGAGAGCTAGCACATGGCGGACAGCGCCCTCGAACTTGACGATTTCCTTTCGCGTTTTCAGCTTCTGCGCCCGCAGCCGACGCGCCACGCGCTCAACCAGCGTCAGGCTGCGGTGCTGGTACCGATTGTGCGCCGCCCGCAGCCGGGGCTGCTGCTGACCCAGCGTTCGCCGCTGATGCGCAAGCACGCGGGCCAGGTCGCCTTCCCCGGCGGCGCGGTGGATAACAGCGATGCGACCCTGATCGCCGCCGCGCTGCGCGAGGCACACGAAGAGGTGGCGATCCCGCCGGAGTCGGTCGAGGTGATCGGCGTTCTGCCGCCGGTCGATAGCGTAACCGGTTTTCAGGTCACCCCGGTGGTGGGCATTATTCCGCCTGACCTGCACTATCACGCCAGCCAGGATGAAGTCGCCGCGGTCTTCGAAATGCCGCTGGCCGAAGCGCTGCGCCTGGGGCGCTATCACCCGCTGGATATCCATCGCCGCGGCAATTCGCATCGCGTCTGGCTATCCTGGTATCAGCATTATTTTGTCTGGGGAATGACCGCCGGCATTATCCGTGAACTGGCGCTACAGATAGGCTCCCGCCCTTAGCTATACTAAAACTGAGACGGCGTTCTCAGCATTAGTAAATCCATGGTTACTCATTAGTTTAATTCATGTGAATACTTAAGCTGATGGCCCGGTTCCCTCTTACACTATGCGCAGTTATTACATCGTTGCCGCACCCGCGGCAACCCTGTCAGGAGTGTTAGCGTGATTAGTATATTCGACATGTTTAAGGTGGGGATCGGTCCCTCATCTTCCCATACTGTAGGCCCGATGAAGGCCGGTAAACAGTTCGTCGATGACCTGGTCGAAAAGGGATTGCTTAATGAAGTGACTCGCCTGGCGGTCGACGTCTACGGCTCACTGTCATTAACCGGCAAAGGCCACCACACGGATATCGCCATTATTATGGGTCTGGCGGGCAATCAGCCCGATACGGTCGATATCGACGCGATTCCGGCGTTTATCCGCGACGTTGAAGAGCGCGGACGCCTGCTGCTGGCCCAGGGGCAGCATGAAGTCGACTTCCCGAAAAATGACGGCATGCGTTTTCGTAGCGACAACCTGCCGCTGCATGAAAACGGCATGACCATTCACGCCTGGTCTGGCGAGAAAGAGATCTACAGTAAAACGTATTATTCCATCGGCGGCGGTTTTATCGTCGATGAAGAACATTTCGGCAAAGAGAGCGCCAGCGAACTCGCCGTTCCGTATCCGTTTAAATCCGCTCAGGAGATGCTGGGCTACTGCAAACAGACCGGCATGTCGCTCTCCGGCATGGTGATGCAGAATGAGCTGGCGCTGCACAGCAAAAAAGAGATTGAAGACTATTTCGCCAATATCTGGCAGACCATGCGCGCCTGTATCGATCGCGGGATGAATACCGAAGGCGTCCTGCCCGGTCCGCTGCGCGTTCCTCGTCGCGCCTCGGCGCTGCGACGGATGCTGGTTGCCAGCGATAAGCTCTCTAACGACCCGATGAACGTGGTGGACTGGGTCAATATGTTTGCGCTGGCGGTCAACGAAGAAAACGCCGCCGGTGGCCGGGTGGTAACGGCCCCGACCAACGGCGCCTGCGGCATCGTTCCGGCGGTGCTGGCCTACTATGACCACTTTATCGAGCCCGTCAGTCCGGATATCTATATTCGTTATTTCCTGGCGTCAGGGGCTATCGGCACGCTGTACAAAATGAACGCCTCCATTTCCGGCGCGGAAGTGGGCTGTCAGGGCGAAGTGGGCGTGGCCTGCTCGATGGCGGCCGCGGGCCTGGCTGAAATCCTTGGCGCCAGCCCGGAGCAGGTCTGCGTGGCGGCGGAAATCGGCATGGAACATAACCTGGGACTGACCTGCGACCCGGTGGCCGGACAGGTACAGGTTCCGTGCATTGAACGCAACGCGATTGCCTCCGTCAAAGCGATTAACGCCAGCCGGATGGCAATGCGCCGCACCAGCGAGCCGCGCGTCTCGCTGGATAAGGTCATTGAGACCATGTATGAAACCGGTAAAGACATGAACGCCAAATACCGGGAAACGTCGCGCGGCGGCCTGGCTATCAAAGTTCAGTGCGACTAATCATTGCTCAACAGAATGCGCCCAAGGGCGCATTCTTCTTTTTCCGCTCTATATTATTATCTGCGCCCACTACACTTGCTCTATAACGGCTGTTACTCTCATTAACACTTTTAGCCGACAGGGCGTCGCGCATGCAGACTGCACAAAAAGTCATCACAACCTATCGCCGGAAACGCATTCTGGTTTGCCTGCTGGTCGCGCTACTGACGCTGACAACAACCTTAGTAATACGATTTATTTCACAGCGTAGCTTAAATCAGCAACGCGTCCAGATGAGCACCAACAAGATGGTGGCCGCTATGGATAATATTCTGCGGCCTCTGGCGGCCCAGCACGTCGCGCTACTGCATCTTGTCAATAAGCCCTGTCAGGACGTGCACCTCACGTTACGTAAGCTGGCGGCGTCGCTGCAAACGGTGCGTTCCATCGCGCTGGTCCAGTCGAACCTGCTGTACTGCTCGAGTATTTTTGGCCAACGCAACATTCCGATACACCAGCTACAGCCGGCATTACCTACCCATCACCCCCTGCTCACCTTCAGCTACGACGCCTCGCTGCTCAAAGGAACGCCGGTGCTTATCCAGTGGTATCCCGCTTCGCTTAGCGGCGCCGACGGCGTGCTGCTGGTGATCAATATCGAGCTGCTGGGCGAGTTAATTTTCAACGCAAAATCAGCGCTAATCAGCGGAATTGGCCTTAACGTCGGCGAAAGAAGTTTTATTAGCGGTTCGGGGCTGAGTAAACAGGAAGCCCTGCCGGGCGAGCAAATCATCTACCGCCAGCCGTCGACCGAGTTCCCCTTTACCATTAGCGTCAGCGGGCCAGGAGCCTCGGCGGTCGCCCTTAATGAACTGCCGGCCGAGCTTCCGCTGGCGCTGGTAATCAGCCTGTTAATGACCGGCATCGCCTGGCTGGCGACCGCCGGAAGAATGAGCTTTTCCCGCGAAATTAATCTCGGTATTGCCGCGCACGAGTTCGCCCTCTGGTGCCAGCCCCTGCAGAACTTGCGCACTCGGCAGTGCTGCGGCGTTGAGATACTACTGCGCTGGAATAACCCGCGCAGAGGCGAAATCTCGCCGGACGTGTTTATTCCGATAGCCGAAGGATATAACCTGATCGTCCCCCTCACCCGCTATGTGATCTCCCAGACGGCCCACAAATTAGCCTGCTTTCCGCAGGACAAACATTTTCACATCAGCATTAACGTCGCCGCCCGCCATTTTGCCAACGGCGAGCTGCTGCGCGATCTGCATCACTACTGGTTTAGCGCCCATCCCATTCAGCAGCTGGTCGTTGAGCTCACCGAGCGTGACGTCCTGCAGGATGGCGACCACCATATGGCCGAGCATCTTCATTTCAAAGGGGTCCAGCTGGCTATCGATGATTTCGGCACCGGCAACAGCTCCCTTTCGTGGCTGGAAAAGCTGCGCCCTGATGTCCTGAAAATTGATAAATCGTTTACCAGCGCCATTGGGATTGATAGCGTTAACGCGACGGTGACCGATATGATCATTGCTCTCGCCCATCGGCTGAAAATTGTGACGGTCGCGGAAGGCGTCGAGACCCAGGATCAGGAAGCGTATCTGCGCGGCAACGGCGTCGATTTATTGCAGGGGTTTTATTACGCCCGGCCAATGCCGGTAGAGGACTTTCCGCAGTGGCTGGCGGCGGAAAAGCGTCGGGAAATGAACGCCTAAAAATGCCCGCCGGCCTGAGGCCGACGGGCATCAACGTTACTCTTCTTCGTCGTTGTACTGACGCAGCTTGACGACGCGCACCAGGTCGACGCGATAGTCGTTGGCTTCAATGATGGTGAACTGCAGAGGCGACAGCTCAAGCACGTCGCCAGGGCGCGGAATATGGCCGTTGACGGCAATCACCAGGCCGGCAACGGTGGCGATATCTTCATCCTCATCGACCAGATCGTCTACGCCCAATGCCTGCTGCAACGCATGCACGTCGGTTGAACCTTTCACCAGCCAGCCGTCGCCATCGATGACAATTTCCGGCGTTTCGTCAGCATCCGGGAACTCACCGGCAATCGCCTCCAGTACGTCCAGCGGCGTAACCAGCCCCTGTACGACGCCAAACTCGTTAGTCACGATGACAAAGCTACCGCGGGCGCGGCGCAGCACGCCGAGCAGGTTGATCGGGTCCAGCGTTTCCGGGACCACAATCGCCGGAGAGGCGGAAGCCAGCGCGGCCACGTTGTCACCCGCTTCCAGCGCCACCAGCATCTCTTTCGCCCGCACGATACCGATGATTTCATCCAGCTCGCCGCGACAGACCGGGAACAGGCTGTGCGGGGAAGAGAGCAGCTGGCGGCGAATTTCATCTTCGCTTTGCTCGGCGTTCACCCAGCTAATTTCCCCGCGCGGGGTCATAATACTGCGCAACGAACGCTGGGCCAGGGTCAGTACGCCATTAATCATATAGCGCTCTTCTTCCGCAAACGCGCCTTCCGGTATCGGCACCACGGACGAGCTGTCGCTATCGTGCGCCGGAGCGCTCTGCTTACGCCCGCCCATCAGGCGCAGGATCGCATCGGCAGTACGCGCGCGCAGAGGCAGGGTCGATTGATGGCGAATAAAGTTACGGCGCGCAATCTGGTTAAAGAACTCGATGGTTATCGAGAAGCCAATCGCGGCGTACAGGTAACCTTTCGGTATATGGAAACCAAACCCTTCCGCCACCAGGCTCAGGCCGATCATCAGCAGGAAGCTCAGGCAGAGCACCACCACCGTCGGATGCTGGTTGACGAAATTAGTCAACGGCTTCGAAGCCAGCAGCATCACCGCCATCGCAATCACCACCGCCGCCATCATCACCGGCAGGTGGTTAACCATCCCGACCGCAGTAATCACGGCATCCAGCGAGAACACGGCGTCAAGTACGACGATTTGCAGTACCACCACCCAGAAACTGGCATATCCTTTACCATGACCGGAGTCATGCTGGCGGTTCTCCAGCCGTTCATGCAGTTCGGTGGTCGCCTTAAACAGCAAGAATATCCCGCCGAGCAGCATAATAAGATCGCGTCCGGAGAACGAAAAATCGGCAACGCTGAAAAGCGGTTTCGTCAGGGTCACCATCCACGAAATGACCGACAGCAGCCCCAGACGCATAAACAGCGCCAGCGAAAGGCCGATCAGGCGCGCCTTATCGCGCTGCTTAGGCGGCAGCTTGTCGGCAAGGATGGCGATAAACACCAGGTTGTCGATACCCAGTACGATTTCAAGGACGACAAGCGTCAGCAAACCGGCCCAAATAGAGGGATCCATTAAGAATTCCATGAGCAGCTCCAGTTAACGACAGGCATAGTCATCGCTGTGTCATGCACAGACGAGACACTTGTTGCTGGTGAAAAGACGTAGCAGGTGACGGCGGCACGCGCGTGCCGGAAGGTGAAATGACGTCGGTGACGGTCCATATAGCGGGCTATGCCCTATACTCCTGAGTAATTAAACGGAACGTAAACATAGCAAAATATAGAGCAATATTGGAAAAAATTTACCTGTCTTTGCAATAGCTAAGACTATTTTTTGCGCTGCAAAATAATTACCAACCGATGCAAAATTAGCGGAGCTTCATCACATTAATTATTTTTTCACTGTCTAAAATAATTCGCTGTAGTAATTACTTTATATCTTACACCCTTACTGAATCGATTTTGTTCGCAAGAGTGATTCAGGATGTATCACAACAGATGATGCATTCACGATTATAAAGGAGGTAGCAAGTGACGATTGCTATTGTAATAGGCACACATGGTTGGGCTGCAGAACAGCTGTTAAAAACGGCAGAAATGCTGCTGGGCGAACAGGAAAACGTTGGCTGGATCGATTTCGTTCCTGGCGAAAACGCAGAAACGTTGATTGAGAAGTACAACGCCCAGTTGGCAAAGCTGGATACGGCTAAAGGCGTGTTATTTCTCGTCGATACATGGGGAGGCAGCCCGTTTAACGCGGCCAGCCGCATTGTCGTCGATAAAGAACATTATGAAGTCATCGCGGGCGTCAATATCCCGATGCTGGTCGAAACGTTGATGGCGCGCGACGACAACCCCTCGTTTGATGAACTGGTCGCCCTGGCGGTGGAAACCGGTCGTGAAGGCGTGAAAGCACTGAAAGCGAAGCCGGTGGAAAAGGCCGCCCCTGCTCCGGTTCAGGCTGCAGCGCCGAAAGCGGCAGCGCCATTGAAGCCAATGGGTCCAAACGACTACATGGTTATTGGGCTGGCGCGTATCGATGACCGTTTAATCCACGGCCAGGTCGCCACTCGCTGGACCAAAGAAACTAACGTTTCGCGCATTATCGTCGTCAGCGACGAAGTGGCGGCGGATACCGTACGTAAAACGCTGCTGACCCAGGTTGCTCCTCCGGGCGTTACCGCCCACGTAGTAGACGTGGCGAAGATGATTCGCGTCTATAACAACCCCAAATACGCAGGCGAGCGCATTATGCTGCTGTTCACTAACCCAACGGACGTTGAACGTGTTGTTGAAGGCGGTGTGAAAATCACCAGCGTCAACATCGGCGGCATGGCTTTCCGTCAGGGCAAAACGCAGGTGAATAACGCCATTTCGGTCGATGAAAAAGATATTGAAGCGTTCAAGAAGCTGAACGCCCGCGGTATCGAACTGGAAGCCCGCAAAGTTTCCACCGACCAGAAACTGAAAATGATGGATCTGATCGGCAAGGTGAAATAAGCCTCTCTGCGGATCGCAACTCAATTTTCAACTTAAGACTTAATCAACAGGAGAAGTACAATGGAGATTACCCTTCTTCAGATTGTGCTGGTGTTCATCGTCGCGTGTATTGCGGGTATGGAGTCGGTACTTGATGAATTTCAGTTCCACCGTCCTCTGGTGGCCTGTACGCTGATTGGCGCCGTTCTCGGGGATATGAAAACCGGTATTATCATCGGTGGTACCCTGGAAATGATCGCCCTCGGGTGGATGAACATCGGCGCCGCCGTTGCGCCTGATGCTGCGCTTGCATCCATCATCTCAACCGTTCTGGTTATCGCGGGCCACCAAAGCATCGGTGCCGGTATCGCGCTGGCAATTCCGCTGGCGGCAGCGGGCCAGGTGCTGACCATTATCGTCCGTACCATTACCGTTGCCTTCCAGCACGCTGCGGATAAAGCGGCGGAAAATGGTAACCTGACGGCCATCTCCTGGCTGCACGTTTCGTCGCTATTCCTGCAGGCGATGCGTATCGCTATTCCTGCGGTTATCGTGGCGATTTCCGTCGGTACCAGCGAAGTACAGGGTCTTCTGAACGCCATTCCTGAAGTGGTTACCGGCGGTCTGAACATCGCGGGCGGCATGATCGTGGTAGTGGGTTACGCGATGGTCATCAATATGATGCGCGCCGGCTACCTGATGCCGTTCTTCTACCTGGGCTTTGTTACCGCCGCGTTCACCGATTTCAACCTGGTTGCTCTGGGTGTGATTGGTACGGTAATGGCTGTCCTCTACATTCAGCTGAGCCCGAAATATAACCGCGTCGCGGGTGCGCCTGCGCAGGCTGCTGGTAATAACGATCTCGACAACGAACTGGACTAACAGGTGAGCGAAATGGTTGATATGACTAAAAATACCACCGAGAAAAAACTCACTCAGAGTGATATTCGTGGCGTGTTCATTCGTTCTAACCTGTTCCAGGGTTCATGGAACTTCGAACGTATGCAGGCGCTGGGCTTCTGCTTCTCCATGGTACCGGCTATTCGTCGCCTGTATCCGGAGAACAACGATGCGCGCAAACAGGCGATTAAGCGTCACCTTGAGTTCTTTAACACCCATCCCTACGTTGCGGCGCCGGTACTTGGCGTAACGCTGGCGATGGAAGAACAGCGTGCTAACGGCGCAGAAATCGACGATGGCGCCATCAACGGTATCAAAGTTGGCCTGATGGGCCCGCTGGCCGGCGTGGGCGACCCGATCTTCTGGGGTACCGTTCGTCCGGTATTCGCCGCGCTGGGCGCAGGTATCGCCATGAGCGGCAGCCTGCTCGGCCCTCTGCTGTTCTTTATCCTGTTTAACGCGGTGCGTCTGCTGACCCGTTATTACGGCGTTGCTTACGGTTACCGTAAAGGTATCGACATCGTTAAAGATATGGGCGGCGGCTTCCTGCAGAAACTGACCGAGGGGGCGTCAATTCTCGGCCTGTTTGTCATGGGGGCGCTGGTTAACAAGTGGACGCACGTGAACATCCCGCTGGTGGTTTCCACCATCACCGGTCAGGATGGCCAGACTCGCGTCACCACCGTGCAGACGATCCTTGACCAGCTGATGCCGGGCCTGGTGCCGCTGCTGCTGACCTTCGCCTGTATGTGGCTGCTGCGTAAGAAAGTTAACGCCCTGTGGATCATCGTGGGCTTCTTCGTCATCGGTATCGCCGGTTACGCTGTCGGACTGCTGGGCCAGTAATCAACACGTTGTGCGCCGGGGGCTTGCCCCCGGCTTTTTTATTTGGAGGATGGATGACAATCACGGACCTGGTGTTAATCCTGTTTATTCTCGTTTTGCTCGCGTTTGCGGTTTACGACCAGTTCATCATGCCGCGCCGTAATGGCCCCGTTTTGCTGGCTATCCCCCTGCTCCGCCGCAACCGCGTCGATGGCATTATCTTCGTCGGCCTCATTGCTATCCTGATTTATAACAATATTGCTAACCACGGCGAACTTATCACCACTTGGTTATTATCTGCCCTGGCCTTAATGGGGTTATATCTGTTCTGGATCCGCTCTCCCAAAATCATCTTCAAGCAGCAGGGCTTTTTTTTCGCCAATATCTGGATCGAATATCAGCGCATTAAAGAGATGAATTTATCGGAAGATGGCGTACTGGTTATGCAATTAGAACAACGGCGCCTGCTTATTCGCGTACGAAATATCGACGATCTGGAAAAGATATACAAACTTCTCGTTTCCACTCAATAGATTAAGAATATAGCCTACGCTATATTTACCCTTTCCCCCCGCGCCGGGAATATAGCCGCGGCTATATTCCCGGCGTTAACTTCAGCGATATTTATTAACTAATCATTTACCTACAGATTGAAATGAAAATCGTTATCATTTGGTTGGGAAAATAACCGATTTCTGTTATTGTTTTATATTCTAAAATTATGTTAAGGTTGCGCCCGTCGTTGGGGAGTAGCCAATTTTCTGCCTGGCAGAAAATGTCCGTGTCAACATACTCGTTGCAAAACGTGGCACGTGCGGGTTGAAGCAGAACGTATTCAATCAGGCGAGACCATAGACGCATCACTGCTGTACGCGGCGCTTTATCATCAGGCGAGCTGCGTATTTTTACTGGGGGCAGCGATGTGTCATATGGATTATCCCCGGTCAGGACGCTCTCATGAATGTATCTGCTACAATTCTTCTTGCCTTCGGCATGTCCATGGACGCCTTCGCGGCCTCTATTGGAAAAGGCGCGACCCTCCATAAACCTAAATTTTCTGAAGCCCTGCGGACGGGTCTGATCTTTGGCGCTATCGAAACGCTCACCCCGCTTGTCGGCTGGGGTTTGGGGATGCTCGCCAGCCAGTTCGTCCTCGAATGGAACCACTGGATTGCCTTTGTGCTGCTGGTTTTTCTCGGCGGTCGAATGGTTATCGAAGGGTTACGCGGCGGCGATAGCGATGAGTGCGAAGCTCCGCGCCGTCACGGTTTCTGGCTACTGGTCACCACCGCTTTCGCCACCAGCCTGGATGCGATGGCCGTCGGCGTTGGCCTGGCGTTTTTGCAGGTCAATATTATCGCCACCGCGCTGGCTATCGGCTGCGCCACGTTGATGATGTCGACGCTGGGCATAATGGTAGGACGTTTTATCGGCCCGCTGCTCGGCAAACGGGCGGAAATCCTTGGCGGTATCGTGCTGATCGGCATTGGCGCCCAGATCCTCTGGAGCCATTTCGCAGGCTAATCCTCAGGCATCGCGCTGCCAGCAGTGAATAGCAAAATCGGTCTGGCAGTCAAACAGCGCCTGCTGGCGCAGCGCCTCCCTCACCGGCGGCTTCGCCCGCCACGCAAACGGCGTCATTTGCAGTAAAGCTTCCGCCTCGCTGCCGTTAAGCTGCATCGGATAGGCCAGCTGCTGCTGGTGACGTAAGGTAAATCCTGCCATCTCTTCCCTGCTCTGCGCGTGCAAACGCACGTCGTCGTAGATCAACCCTTTCAGCTCCATCAGGTGGCGAGGTCCCGGCGTCGCGGTGATAACCCAGCCGCCGGGCCTGACAACGCGCGCCAGCTCAAGGGCATTGCAGGGAGCATAAATACGTACTATCGCGTCCAGGCTCGCATTCTCAAACGGCAAACGCTGGCTGGAAGCGACGCAAAAGCTGACCTGCGGATAACGTTTCGCCGCCGCGCGGATAGCCGATTTCGACACATCCAGGCCCCAGCTATGGGCCGCAATGGCGGCAAAAGCGTGCGTGTAGTAGCCTTCCCCGCAGCCAATATCCAGTAAATCCGTCGGCGCGAAGGTTTGCAGATAAGCGCAGATAGCGTCGCGAAGCGGCTGATAGTGCCCCGCGTCGAGGAACGCGCGCCGGGCCTGCATCATTTCAGCGCTGTCGCCCGGATCGCGGGAGCGCTTAAACTGCACCGGCAACAAATTGACGTACCCTTCCTTCGCCAGATCGAACTGATGCCGCTGCGGGCAGATATAGCTATTATCGCGGCGCTCAAGCGGCGCGTGGCAAAGTGGGCAACTGTAAGACATGACAACTCCGGTGTGCTGAAAGGGCGAAAGTGTAGCGCTATTCGCCCCTCCAGGCCACCGTTACAGCGCAGGCGACGGGGCTCCGTCGCGATGCATCACGATAAGATTTTCCGCCCCCTGCGGCATCCCATCGGGCATAACGTTCTCCAGGCGCAGCACATCCCCCATAATCTGGCTGAATACCGGCGCCGAAACCGCCCCGCCGTAATACGAACCGTTGCTGGGATCGTTCATCACGACCACCAGCGCGAATTTCGGGTTACTGGCGGGCGCAACGCCGGCGGTATAGGCAACGTACTTATCGATATATTTACCATCCGGCCCGATTTTTTTGGCGGTACCGGTTTTTACCGCTACCCGATAGTCGCGTACCGCCGCTTTGGTCCCGCCGCCGCCCGGTAAGGCGACGCTCTCCATCATATGTTCGACTTCATGCACGATTCGCTCCGGCATCACCCGGGTACCCATTACCGGCGGATCAATACGGGTTATCGATAGCGGACGCTCAATACCGTAGCTGCCAATAGTGGCATACACGTGCGCCAGCTGGAGCGGCGTGACCATCAGACCATAGCCGAAGGCGAATGTCGCCCGGTCCAGCTGCCCCCAATAGCGGCGCTGCGGCATCAGCCCGGCGCTCTCGCCGGTCAAACCCAGGCCGGTAGAGTCGCCAAAACCGAACGCTTTATAGGTATCGATAAGATGCTGAATCGGCATCGCCAGCGACAAATGCGAAACCCCGGTATCGCTGGATTTTTGCAGAATACCGGTGAGGGAGAGTTCAGGATAGTAACCCACGTCGCGAATACGATGACCATCGAGGACAAACGGATGAGTATCCACAACGCTATCTGGCTGAACAATGCCCTGCTGGAGCGCGGTCATCAGCACCAGCGGTTTAACCGTCGACCCCGGCTCGAAAGTATCGCTGATGGCGCGATTGCGAAAATCATCCAGCTTCGCATCATCGCGATTGTTCGGGTTGAAGTCCGGGTAGCTGGCCATCGACAGAATCTCCCCGGTATCGATTTTAATTAATACCGCCGCCCCTGAATCCGCTTTGTTCCAGCGCACGGCGTTATCCAGCGCGTCCTCGGTCACCGTTTGCAGACGTTCATCGATACTGAGCTGCAAATTGTGGGCCGGAACCGCCGGGACTTCGGTGATATTTTCGATGACGTTGCCGTGCCGGTCTTTACGCACCAGACGACGACCGGGCTGACCGGTCAACTGGGCGTTAAAGCTTTTCTCTACGCCTTCGATACCCTGGTTATCAATATTGGTAAAACCCAGCAGATTAGCGGCAACGTGCCCCGCCGGATAAAAGCGGCGCGACTCATCGCGCAGATTGATCCCCGGCAGGTGAAGCTTATCAATCCACTCCGCCTGCTCCGGATTGATCTGGCGCGCCAGGTAGAGAAACCGCGCGTGAGGATGCGCTTCGACGCGATGGGCCAGCTCGCTAAGGTTGAGATGTAAAGCTTGCGCCATTGCCTGCCAGCGCGGACCGTAGCCGACGCCCCCCTTTTCGAGCGTGGTTTGCGGATCGACCCAGACGGCGCTCACCGGCACGCTGACCGCCAGCGGTCGGCCCTCGCGGTCGCTAATCATGCCGCGCTGCACATCAATAGGCTCCTCGCGCAGCGATCGCATGTCCTCTTGTTTAACCAGATTGTCAGGGGAGACAATTTGTAGCCAGCCGACCCGGACCAACAGCAGTCCCATACAGCAAAGAATCGCCACGCACAACAACCCAAACCTTAGCGGGGTAAAGTTGGCGGCTGACTTAAGTTTGTTCTTTTGCACCTTAGCTCCATCATTATTTTGCAAGCATCTGATTTAACAGAAATAGACAAAACAGATTGCTAAACAGTGCTAATAACGATGTTGATTTGCAACAAAGCGCAACGGAGGGTGGTAAATGGACATGTTTTGCAATAAATGCTAAAAAGCCCCGCAGTTGCGAGGCTTTCTTACAAGATTCAGTGGTCTTAAATCAGATAGCAGTTACGTTAACTGCAGCTGGACCTTTCTGGCCGTCCTGAATTTCGAACTCAACGTTCTGGCCTTCAGCCAGAGTTTTGAAACCGTTACCCTGGATAGCGGAGAAGTGTACAAACACATCTTTGCTGCCATCAGCCGGAGTAATGAAGCCAAAACCTTTAGACTCGTTGAACCACTTAACTTGACCTTTAATCTTTGCCATTTGCAAAATTCCTTAGACTGTTTTCTTCGCCCGTGGGGCGCTTACATAGATAAAACTGACACATGACTGCATGAGGCACTAATATAAGGTTCGGCAGAGAAGCGGTATTCAACGACAACGTGTTTACTCAGGACTTCTTTACTGAAAATGCCACACATAAACAGAACTGTACCTCGTTTAACCCGAAACGTGTTATCACATACTACGTAAATAATGGCAAGCCATTTTTAGACGGGTCTCGATCGCTCGCACAGATTATAAGGGAATCATTTGATCGCCTGCACATTTATGCGACTTTACTCGCTCCGACTTATCCTTATCGCGTCCTGCTTGCGCCCCCGGGATATCCTCTCTTGCGGCCACTTATCCGTCGTAGCTCAACGACTTCAGAGCCCCCGTCCCCGGCTGCAGTGAAACCGCCAATTTTAGGGGGAGACAAAAGTCACTGCATAAAGATGCATATAAAAGCTCATAACGATAGATGAAAAATTGCTTTAACGCAGTCATTTCATAATATCGAAACGCGTAAATTGAAGAGCTTAAAATATTGTCTATACTAATATTCCACGACAATAATGAAGAGCTGATGACAGCGAAGTCCGACTATTCTTTTATTTGATTAATTAAACAAAGCAATATAAGGCGGAGTGGGAAAGCCGCTTCCGCTGGCCCGTGCGTGCGAAAAAAAGCTGAAGAGGTTTTATAGATAAGAATAAGTTATACAACCGGGTGAGATACAGGCGCACACCGCAAACGTGCGCACCTGTCGGTCGGATCAGCGCTCTGCAACAAGACGGATGAAATCGTCGTCGCCTTTTCCCTTTTCGGCTACTGAAGGTTCAGCGGCGATCTCCTTCTCAGGCGCATTGGCCTCACAGAGACGGCGCAGCAGCGCGTTTTGCCGCTTTTGCTGATCCAGCAGCGCCTGCAGCAGCGCTATCTGCTCATTGGCGCGCGAACTGGCACGATTAACAAAAAACCATAACAACAGGCCGACAAGCAGCAGCACAACAGAAAGCGCCACGGATGCCAGGCTTACAATCCCAGGATTTAGTAACTCACTCATTTCACCACCTCAAAGAGAAGGCGCTCATTCTACCACCCGCGCAGCAGAAGAAAATCAATCATATTAAAAATGTCTTACCAGGGAATAAATTTATTGATAGTGCAGATGCCGCTGAAGAACTGTACATCCTGATCGCACATTACGTTAAGCATCTGAGTCCATAGCAGTAAGCAACCTGCAATGATGACTGTCAGCAAAACCCACCGTAATTTTTTCACTCCACACTCCGCATCAGTATCAGATGTCGCCAGGATAACATGACCTTCTTAAACCGCGGCTAACTGTAATACGAAAGGCAAGTTTAGGAATCATAGACTTGTTTCAACTGGTGTTCATGCCAGAATGGACGCAAGGATAATACAAATAATGAGGCAACAATGCGATTGATCATTCGTACCATTGTGGTGCTGGCTATCTTGTGGATTGGCGTGTTATTAAGCGGTTACGGCGTATTAATGGGCAGCAGTGAGAACGCCGGGGGGCTGGGATTGCAGTGTAAATATCTCACGGCTCGCGGCATCAGTACCGCACAGTATGTTCATTCCAGCAGCGGTATTATCGGCATCACCGATTGCCCTATTCTGCGTAAAAGCGCCACGGTGGTTGATAACGGCTAGCCGCGAGTGGGCTACAGATTCTGTAGCCCGATTCACGCACAAATCAGAACGGATAATCGTTATAGCCCATCTGTTCGGAAATTTTACGCGCCGCCGTATGCAGCATCGCGACATACTCGTTCAGGCGCTCTTCCGAGAAACGCAGCGTCGGGAAAGAGATACTCAGACCGGCGATAACCACGCCGAAGCGGTCGAAAACCGGCACCCCGATGCAGCGCAGCCCTTCTTCCTGCTCTTCGTTATCTTCGCCATATCCCTGCTCGCGGACCTTATCCAGAACCGCCAGCAGCTCTTCGGTGCTGGTGATGGTCCGATCGGTGCTGCGTTTGTACTCCACGCCTTCCAGAATCTGCTCAACCTCGGAACGATCGCGCCAGGCCAGCAGCACTTTACCGATCGCGGTGCTGTACAGCGGGTTACGACGCCCAATGCGCGAGTACATGCGCAAATTGTACATTGAGTCGATTTTGTGGATGTAAACGATGCTGTCTTCATCCAGGGCGCCCAGGTGGACGGTCTCTTTCGTCAGGCGTGAAAGCTCGCGCATCTGAATATCAGCGCTACGTACCAAATCAACGTTCTGCAAAGCCCGCGCGCCAAGTTCAAAGAGTTTCAGGGTCAGAGAATATTTCTCGGATTCGCCTTCCTGAGCCACGTACCCCAGCGATTTCATGGTCTGCAAAAAGCGATAAACGGTGCTTTTTGACATCATGACGCGCTGGGACAGTTCGGTAATGCCAATTTCACGCTCTTCGCCAAGCGCCTGCAGGATGCCAAAAACCTTCAATACCGAAGAGACAGAATCTGGCTGTTTATCCAAATCTGCAACTGCCATTTATCACCTCATCGCAACTGTTTTATAAAAATTAGAACCGGTTTTTATTATAAATTCGCATCCCGCGAGCCGCAATCGTTCTTCTGCCTATTCGTTACAAATCTGCGACATGCCGCTGAATAATCAATGCTAAAATTATTACCTAGTTAATAGTCCCCGATAAGATACAGACCTCACATGGATAAAAAACTCTCCGATGGGCTGCCTTTACCGCAGCGTTACGGTGCCATTCTGACCATTGTATTAGGCCTGTCGATGGCGGTGCTGGATGGCGCGATCGCCAACGTCGCCCTGCCGACCATCGCCAGCGATTTAAACGCGTCCCCGGCATCCTCTATCTGGATAGTGAATGCCTACCAAATCGCCATTGTTATCGCGCTGCTGCCGCTCTCTTTCCTCGGCGATATGGTCGGCTATCGGCGTATTTATAAAATCGGCCTGGCGCTTTTTACCTTCACGTCGCTGGCCTGCGCCCTCTCCACAAGCCTGGAAATGCTGACCCTGGCGCGCGTGGCGCAGGGCCTCGGCGGCGCGGCGCTGATGAGCGTTAACACTGCCCTTATTCGCCTGATTTATCCCCAGCGTTTTCTCGGCCGCGGAATGGGGATCAACTCTTTCGTGGTGGCGGTCTCCTCCGCGGCGGGACCGACCATCGCCGCCGCGATTCTCTCGATGGCTTCATGGCAATGGCTGTTTTTGATTAACGTTCCGCTGGGCATTATTTCCCTGCTCCTCGCGATTCGCTATCTGCCCGCCAACGCGGGCCGCAGCAAGGTCACCCGCTTCGACCTGCCGAGCGCGATCATGAATGCCCTCACCTTTGGTTTACTGATTACCGCGCTCGGCGGTTTCGCCCAGGGCCAGTCCGGCGAACTGGTTGCGGCAGAGATCGTTGCCATGCTGGTCGTCGGATTCTTTTTTGTCCGCCGTCAGCTCAGGATGCCGGTCCCCCTGCTGCCGATTGACCTGCTGCGTATCCCGCTATTCTCTCTGTCAATTTGTACCTCGATATGCTCCTTCTGCGCCCAGATGCTGGCCATGGTTTCACTGCCGTTCTTCCTGCAGTCAATGATGGGACGCAGCGAGGTGGAAACCGGTCTGCTGCTGACGCCGTGGCCGCTGGCCACCATGGTGATGGCGCCGCTGGCAGGCTATTTGATTGAGAAAGTTCACGCCGGGCTGTTGGGCGCGATTGGCCTTCTCGTCATGGCCTGCGGCCTGTTCGGCCTGGCTTTACTGCCCTCCGCCCCCACGGATCTGGATATTATCTGGCGCATGGCGCTCTGCGGCGCGGGCTTTGGTCTGTTCCAGTCGCCCAACAATCACACCATCGTCTCTTCAGCGCCGGCTCATCGTAGCGGCGGCGCAAGCGGCATGCTGGGGACCGCGCGCCTGCTTGGGCAGAGTACCGGCGCCGCGCTGGTGGCGCTGCTGTTTAATCTGTCAGGAAATAGCGGAACCCACACCGCTCTTATGCTGGCCGGGATCCTTGCCGTTGTCGCCGCGGCCGTCAGCGGGCTGCGCGTCACGCAGCCGCGCGCCAGGCTGTAGCCCTTAATCGACATAAAAAAATCCGCAGCCCGAAGGTTGCGGATTTTTGTTTTATTACAGCCGGGAACAGAGCGTTACTTCAGATATTCGCCGCTGCGCAGGGCTTCAATACGCTTATCCAGAGGCGGGTGAGTCATAAACAGCTCGCTCATGGATTTCGCTTTACCGTTAATGCAGAACGCCATCATGCTGCTGGCTTCCTGCGGCTCATAGCTGGTTTTCAGGCGCTGCAGCGCGGCGATCATTTTCTCACGCCCGACCAGTTTTGCTGAACCGGCGTCGGCATGGAACTCGCGGTAGCGGGAGAACCACATGGTGATGATGCTCGCCAGAATACCAAATACCAGCTCCAGCACCGTAGCGACCGCAAAATAGATCAGCGGGTTGCCGTTGCTGTTTTCACCTTCATCCCGGTTGCCGCCGAGAAAGCCCGCCGCAATCTGCGCGATAACGCGCGAGATAAAGATAACGAAGGTGTTCACCACCCCCTGAATCAACGTCATGGTAACCATGTCACCGTTGGCAATATGGCTAATCTCATGCGCAATGACCGCTTCCGCTTCATCACGGCTCATGTTTTGCAGCAGCCCGGTGCTGACGGCCACCAGCGACGCGTCGCGGCGCGCGCCGGTCGCAAAGGCGTTAATATCCGGCGCATGGTAGATAGCCACCTGCGGCATACCAATGCCCGCCTGCCGCGCCTGCTGCGCGACGGTATTCATTAGCCAGCGCTCGGTTTCATTACGCGGCTGCTCAATGACTTCCCCACCCACCGATTTCAGCGCCATCCATTTCGACATCAGCAGCGAAACGATTGAACCGCCGAAACCAAACAACAGCGCCATGATCAGCAGCCCGGTCATGCTGCTTGACTGAATTCCCGTCAGGCTTAGCACCAGCCCGAACACCACCATCACTGCCAGGTTGGTCAGCAGGAAAAGCGCGATTCGCATCATAATTTTCTTTTAACCTCGATTTAACAAAACGCACTATGCGATTACCCACATGGTATGGGTAGGACGCCAATTTTCAACCATCAGGCCCCGCTAAGTCACGAGAAAGACACAACTTTACATTTTGTAGCATATTGCTGACGCTGGGCAAAAGCGTTGACATTTTGTTGAATTCAGGCCGTCAGAGTTGGCAAGGACGGAAAAGAAAACGGGCACAAATTATTGTGCCCGTTGGGGATTTATTTACTGGCCGGGGGCTCTACCGCGGGCCGATCCTTTTCCTCATGGGCCAGGTCGAGCGCAATGTGAACCGTTTCATCAAGATACGGATCGGGCTCCTGGTAATCCTTCGGCAGATCTTCCAACTTCTTCAGTAACGGCTTGCCTTCGCGTTTCAGGCGATCGTTAACGCGGGCCAGACGAATCGCATCATCTTCTTCGTTCTCCTTTTCACGCTGCGCGTAGTTCAGGGAGACGATGTTGCGTTTGTCTTTCATCGCGTTATAGCGAGCAATGTCCTTCATGATGTACTGGAATTCAGGATCTTTAGCGATACGCGCATCGTGACGTTTGAGCAGCTCCGGCCCAAACGGCGTCAGGTCACCGTATTTCACGTAGGTTGCCGCATTGACGCTGTCCCACGGTAGCGCGTTATCTTCATACTGCTCACCGGTTTCACGCTCTTCCGTTCCGGTCGGCATCATGATGTCCGGCGTCACACCCTTACGCTGAGTACTACCGCCGTTGATGCGATAGAATTTCTGAATGGTGTACTGTACGGAGCCCAGCGCCGGCCAGTCAGGACGCAGCATCTGATCGTAGATACGGTTCAGCGAACGGTACTGCTGGACGGTCCCCTTGCCAAAGGTCGGCTCCCCGACGATCAGCGCGCGACCGTAGTCCTGCATCGCGGCGGCGAAAATTTCAGAAGCCGAGGCGCTGAAACGGTCGACCAGCACCACCAGCGGGCCTTTGTAGTACACCACGCCGTCGGTATCGCTGTCTTCGCGCACTTTACCGTTGTTATCGCGCACCTGAACAACCGGACCGGATGGAATAAACAGACCAGAAAGCGAAACCGCTTCGGTCAGCGCTCCGCCGCCGTTGCTGCGCAGGTCGATAACGATGCTGCTGACGTTCTGTTTCTCCAGCTTCTGCAGCTGAACCTTCACGTCATCCGTCAGGCCAACATAGAAACCCGGGATATCCAGCACGCCAACTTTTTCTTTGCCGACGGTTTTGACGGTCATTTTAACCGCGCGGTCTTCAAGACGGATGCGTTCGCGCGTGAGGGTAACAATCCGCGTTTTCGCGCCTTTACCCGCAGGTAGGATCTCCAGGCGAACCTTGCTGCCCTTTGGACCTTTGATTAACGCGACCACGTCATCAAGACGCCAGCCGATCACATCAACCATGCCTTTACCCGGCTGGCCGACGCCAACGATACGGTCACCCACGCTGATGGCTTTACTCTTCGCCGCAGGACCGCCTGCCACCAGCGAATTGATCACCGTGTAGTCGTCATCCATCTGCAATACCGCGCCGATACCTTCGAGAGACAGGCTCATTTCGGTATTGAACTGCTCGGTATTGCGCGGTGAGAGATAGTTGGTATGCGGGTCGATTTCACGCGCAAAGGCGGTCATCGCCAGTGAGAAAACATCTTCGCTGTTGGTTTGCGCCAGACGGCGAATGGCAAACTTGTAGCGGCGGGTTAAGGTTTCGCGAATCTCTTTATCATCTTTGCCCGCCAGCTTCAGGCTGAGCTGATCGAACTTCACCTTGGCATCCCACAGCGCATTCAGCTCGGCTTCATCTTTCGGCCAGGGCGACTTGCTGCGGTCAAGGTTAAAGTTATCATTGCCGGCAAAGTCCATCGGACGTTCCAGCACTTTCAATGCATATTGATAACGCTCGAAACGACGTTTCTGCGCCAGGTTATACAGGTCGTAAAAAACGTCCAGCTTCCCGCTGCGCAGCTCATCGCCGATTTGATTCTTTTTCGCGGCAAACTGCGCCACGTCGCTGGCCAACAGCACGTTATGGCTGTAATCCAGCAGGTTCAGATAACGATCGAAAATTTTTGCCGAAAAGGCATTGTCGAGATCGAACTGACGGTAGTGGGAACGGGTAAAGCGCGATGTCACGCGCTCGCTCACCGTTGCGTGCTGCGGCTCTTCTTTCAGCACGGGGATTTGATCAATCCGGGTTATATCGTCCACGGCGAACGACTGGCCTGCGATTACCAGCAGGCCCGCCAACGCGGTGAGCTTAAAGAATTTGTTCATGCCTGGCCCGGCCTCCGTTTCAGAACACCAGGTGTTCTGCGCGTACAATCATTGACATACCAGAAGTCAGCTGTACACGAACGCCATCTTTGGTGATTTCCAGGACGGTGGCGTCCATTGCATTATTACCTGCTTTCACCTTCAGTGCCTGGCCAACGGTCAATACAGACACATCTGATACAGGGGTATGACGCTCTTCGCGCGGCGCTTTAGCTGCTGGTGCCGGGCGCGGTTTACGCTGCTCAGCGCCTTCTTTACGACGCGCCTGAGCCTGAGGACGAGGTTTACGCTCGCGACGAGCCCCCTCTTCCGGCTGGCCAGCGGCGGCGGCGGCTTCGCGTTTTTTCGCTTGCTGCGCTTCACGCTGCGCCTGGACGCGGGCTTTTGCTTCTTCAAGCTGCTGGCGGGCGTGAGCGACATGCTGCTCTTCCAGTTCGCCGCACGGGTTGCCGTCGAGGTCAACGCGGACTGCGCCAGGCTTAACGCCGTACAGGTAGCGCCAGCTCGAAGTATAAAGACGCAGTGCAGCGCGAAGTTGGGTTTTGCTGAGATTCATCTCTCCGCCAACGCGCTCAACGAGATCCTGAAAAATACCGACTTTCAGGGGGCGAGCTTCGCCTTCAGCGCTAAAACACTGAGGGAAGCGTTCGGCCAGAAACGCAATGACTTCTTTACTGCTATTCAACTTAGGTTGATTTTCCATGAAATTTCCTGATTACAACGGACGTAGCCAACAAGCCGCAGGCATGAACAGGCGTCATTATAATGACGTCATCGGTAAATGCTACGTTATCCGTTGATTATCCTGCGACGCGGGTGAATATTTTTTGATAATCAGTCGCAGAAATGAGTTTTTCCAGATGCGCGACCAGTTCTGCCAGCCCCTGCTCATCTTCAGCGGTGAAGCGGGAATGGGCCGTGCTATCGATATCCAGCACGCCGACAGTCCGATCGTTCACCCGTAACGGGAAGACAATTTCCGAATTACTGGCGGCGTCGCAGGCGATGTGACCATCAAACGCGTGAACGTCTTCTACCCGCTGCACGCGATTCTGCGCAACGGCAGCGCCGCATACGCCGCGCCCTACCGGAATCCGCACGCAGGCCAGCTTGCCCTGGAACGGGCCAAGGACCAGCGTATCGCCTTCCAGGAGATAAAAACCGGCCCAGTTCACTTCAGCCAGCCGCTCGAACAGCAGCGCGCTGGTATTTGAAATCATGGCCAGAAAACTGGTTTCGCCTGCCATTAACGCCTGAAAATCGCGGTTCAGATCCGCGTAGAATTCTTGTTTGTTCATTATTTATTCGCTTAGTTGTCTTACTACCTTACACTTACAGCCTAATAAAATAAGCTTTAAATGCATTCATGCTCAAGATGAATTCATTCCTGAGTTAAGATAGAGAGATACACTCATTTCTGTAAGCTATAAATGCCACTAAAAACACCCAGGATTACGCCAGCAAAAAAAATGATCGTCTACTCGGTCAGCGCGCCTGTTGCGCACGCTCACTATCAGCGCTGCCCGCAGTGCGATCTGCTGTTTCGTTTACCGGTCCTCAAAAAGAATCAAAGCGCCTGGTGTCCTCGCTGCAACGCCAAAGTGCGCGATGGCCGCGACTGGTCGCTTACCCGGCTGGGCAGCATGGCGATCGCGATGCTGCTGCTGATGCCTTTTGCCTGGAGCGAACCGCTTCTGCGCTTACATCTCTTAGGCGTGCGCATCGACGCTAACGTCCTTCAGGGCATCTGGCAAATGACCGGCCAGGGCGATCCGCTCACGGCGGCGATGGTGCTGTTTTGCGCGGTCGTCGCGCCGGTGCTGCTGGTCGTCTCAATCGCCTACCTGTGGCTGGGTAACGTGCTGGGCATGAATCTGCGCCCGATACTGCTGATGCTGGAGCGGCTCAAAGAGTGGGTGATGCTGGATATTTACCTGGTCGGTATCGGCGTCGCCTCAATCAAAGTACAAGATTACGCCTTTCTGCAGCCCGGCATCGGGCTTATCGCCTATATCGCGCTCACCCTGCTCAGCATCCTGACGCTTATTCATATGAACGTTGAGGAGCTGTGGGAGCGTTTTTATCCCCAGCGCCCGGCGCTGCGGCCGGACAATAATCTCCAGGTTTGTCTCGGCTGTCACTATACCGGACATCGTGATTCCCGCGGGCGCTGCCGCCGCTGTCACACGCCCCTGCGCCACAGGCGCCGCCAAAGCCTGCAAAAGAGCTGGGCCGCGCTGATCGCGTCGATGGTTTTCCTGCTGCCTGCCAACCTGCTGCCGATCTCGATTATCTACGTCAACGGCGCGCGCCAGGACGACACCATTCTTTCCGGCATTATGTCGCTGGCCAGCAGCAACGTGGCCATCGCCGGAGTGGTGTTCATCGCCAGTATTCTGGTCCCATTCACCAAAGTTATTGTATTGTTTACCCTGCTGGTCAGCATACAATTCAAGTGTGAACAGGGGTTACGTACCCGCATCCTGCTGCTGCGGCTGATTACCTGGATCGGCCGCTGGTCTATGTTGGATCTTTTTGTCATCGCATTAACCATGTCGCTGATCAACCGCGATCAGCTCCTCGCGTTTACGATGGGGCCCGCCGCGGTCTATTTTGGCGCCGCGGTAATATTAACTATCCTTGCTGTTGAATGGCTGGACAGCCGCTTACTTTGGGACGCACATGAGTCAGGAAACGCCCGCTTCGCCGACTGAAGCCAAAATTAAAACTAAACGCCGCATTTCGCCCTTCTGGCTGCTGCCGGTCATTGCGCTACTGATTGCCGGTTGGCTGATATGGACCAGCTATCAGGATCGCGGTACGACGATCGTTATCGACTTCCAGTCGGCCAACGGTATCGTTCCTGGGCGCACGCCTATCCGCTATCAGGGGGTAGAAGTCGGTACGGTCGAGAATATCTCGCTGAGTAAAGATCTGAGTAAAATTGAGGTTTCAGCCAGCGTCAAAGGCGATATGAAAGATGCGCTGCGCAAGGAGACGCAGTTCTGGCTGGTGACGCCGAAAGCTTCTCTTGCCGGCGTGTCGGGCCTCGATGCGCTGGTTGGCGGCAACTATATCGGCATGATGCCCGGTCAGGGCGAGCCTGAGGATCACTTTGTCGCTCTCGACACCCAGCCGAAGTATCACATCAATAACGGCGAGCTGATGATTCATCTCAAGTCAGCGGATTTGGGCTCGTTAACCAGCGGCTCGCTGGTCTATTTCCGCAAAATTCCGGTCGGCCGGGTGTATGACTACGCTATTAACCCGAACAATCAGGGCGTCACGATTGACGTACTGATCGAGCGCCGTTTCACGAACCTGGTGAAAAAAGAGAGCCGTTTCTGGAACGTCTCCGGCGTGAAAGCAGATGTCAGCCTGAGCGGCGCGAAGGTCCAGCTGGATAGCCTCTCGGCGCTGGTGAACGGCGCCATCGCCTTTGATTCCCCCGATGACTCTGCGCAGGCTCAGCAGAACACGGATTATCATTTATATGAAGACCTGGCGCACAGCCAGCGTGGGGTGGTGGTCAAACTGGATCTTCCCGACGGCGCGGGCTTAAAAGCCGGCTCTACGCCGCTGATGTACCAGGGTCTCGAGGTTGGCCAGCTCAGCAAGATGAATCTCAATTCCGACGGGAAAGTGACCGGCGAAATGACCGTCGATCCGAGCGTCGTCAGCCTGCTGCGCGAGAAGACGCTGATTCAGATGAAGAAGCCGAAAATCTCTCTGGATAACCCCAGCGTCAGCGCCCTGCTGACCGGCACTACCTTTGAACTGGTCCCCGGTGAAGGTGAGCCGCGCAACCAGTTTGCGGTACTGCCTGCCGATAAATCCATTCTGGAAGAACCGGATGTCGCGACCGTCACGCTCACCGCGCCGGAGAGCTACGGTATCGACGCCGGGCAGCCGCTGATTTTGCATGGCGTCCAGATTGGTCAGGTTCTGGAGCGCAAGCTGAACGCCGATGGCGTCACGTTCCAGGTGGCGATTATGCCGGAGTACCGTTCACTGGTTCGCGGCGATAGCAAATTCGTGGTCAACAGCCGGATTGACGTCAAAGTCGGCATCGACGGCGTGCAGTTCCTCGGCGCCAGCGCCAGCGAATGGGTCAACGGCGGGATCCGCATTATTCCGGGCGACAAGGGGGCGATGCAAAGCCGCTATCCGCTGTATGCAAACCAGGAAAAGGCGCTGGAAAACAGCATGAGCGATCTGCCGACCACCACGCTTACGCTCTCAGCCGAGACGCTGCCGGACGTGCAGGCCGGCTCCGTGGTGCTGTACCGTAAATTTGCGGTCGGGGAGATCATCACCGTTCAGCCGCGCAAAAACGCCTTTGAGATCAATATCCATATCAAGCCGGAGTATCGCCATCTGCTGACCAGCAACAGCGTGTTCTGGGCCGAAGGCGGCGCCAAAGTGCAGCTTAACGGCAGCGGTCTGACGGTGCAGGCTTCCCCGCTCTCCCGCGCGCTGAAGGGCGCGATTAGCTTTGATAACCTCAGCGGCGCCAGCGCCAGCGCGCGGATCGATAACAAACGGGTGCTGTATGCGTCGGAAACCGCCGCTCGCGCGGTGGGTGGGCAGATAACCCTGCACGCCTTCGACGCCGGTAAAATCGCCGAAGGGATGCCGATTCGCTATCTGGGGATCGATATTGGTCAGATCCAGTCGCTGAATTTAATTACCGCGAAAAACGAAGTGCAGGCGAAAGCGGTGCTCTACCCGGAATACGTCAACACCTTTGCCCGCGCCGGAACGCGTTTCTCGGTGATTACGCCGCAGATTTCCGCGGCGGGCGTTGAACATCTGGATACCCTTTTCCAGGCCTATATCAACGTCGAGCCTGGCCGCGGTTCACCGCGTCGTGATTTCGAAATTCAGGAAACCACGATCAGTGATTCACGCTATATCGACGGCCTGAGCATTATCGTCGAAGTACCGGAAGCGGGTTCGCTGGGTATCGGCACGCCGGTACTGTTCCGCGGGCTCGAAGTGGGCACGGTGACCGGCCTGATGCTCGGTTCGATGTCGGATCGCGTGATGGTACAGCTGCGAATCAGCAAGCGTTATCAGTATCTGGTGCGCAACAACTCGGTGTTCTGGCTGGCTTCCGGCTATAGCCTCGACTTTGGCCTGATTGGCGGGGTGGTGAAAACCGGTACATTTAATCAGTTCATTCGCGGCGGTATCGCGTTTGCCACGCCTCCGGGTACGCCGCTGGCGCCGAAAGCGCAGGATGGCAAACACTTCCTGCTGCTGGAGAGCGAACCGAAAGAGTGGCGCGAATGGGGCACCGCCCTGCCGCGCTAAGCATAAAGGCTCCGGTGTCCGCCGCCGGAGCCTTTATGGTAAACTACGCCCCCTTTTTTCCTTGTGGTGCGCTCCCCGTGGCTCAAAACGCTGTCTATCTTCCTGAAGAATTCCTCGCTCAAATGCGTGCGGCCATGCCGACGCATCTCTCTTTTGACGACTTTATCGCCGCCTGCCAGCGCCCGCTGCGGCGGAGCATTCGCGTCAATACGCTGAAAATCACGGTGGCTGATTTTTTGCAGCTGGTAGCCCCCTATCGCTGGCAGCTCACGCCGGTTCCGTGGTGCGAAGAGGGTTTCTGGATCGAGCGTGAAGACGAAGACGACCTGCCGCTGGGCAGCACGGCCGAGCATCTTAGCGGGCTGTTTTATATCCAGGAAGCCAGCTCCATGCTGCCGGTCGCCGCGCTGTTTGCCGATGGTGAAACGCCGCAGCGGGTGATGGATGTCGCCGCCGCGCCGGGCTCTAAAACCACGCAAATCGCCGCGCGCATGGGCAATGAAGGCGGCATTCTGGCCAATGAGTATTCCGCCAGCCGGGTTAAAGTCCTGCACGCCAATATCAGCCGCTGCGGAATTAGCAACGTAGCGCTGACCCATTTCGATGGTCGGGTATTCGGCGCCGCGCTGCCGGAATGCTTTGACGCGATCCTGCTCGACGCCCCCTGCTCCGGCGAAGGGGTAGTACGTAAAGACCCCGATGCGCTGAAAAACTGGTCACCGGAAAGCAACGCGGAGATCGCGCTAACCCAGCGTGAACTTATCGACAGCGCGTTTCACGCCCTTCGCCCCGGCGGGACGCTGGTTTACTCCACCTGCACCCTGAACCGGCAAGAAAACGAAGAGGTGGTCAACGGGCTGCTAGCGCGCTATCCGCAGGCGGTGCAAGTTCTGCCGCTCGGCTCGCTGTTCCCCCAGGCCAGCGAAGCGCTGACCGACGAGGGTTTCCTGCACGTCTTTCCGCAGATTTTTGACTGCGAAGGGTTCTTCGTCGCCCGCTTACGCAAAACCGCCGCCATCGAGCCGCTCCCGGCGCCGGGCTATAAAGTCGGGAAATTCCCCTTCACGCCGCTTAAAACCCGCGAATCCGCCGCCGTTATTGCCGCCGCCGCCGCCGTCGGTCTGCAGTGGAGCGCCGAGCATACGCTCTGGCAGCGTGATAAAGAAATCTGGCTCTTCCCGCAGGCGCTCGAAGCGCTGTTCGGTAAAGTGCGCTTTTCCCGCATCGGGATCCGGCTCGCCGAAACCCACAACAAAGGCTACCGCTGGCAGCACGAAGCGGTGATTGCGCTTGCCGCGCCGGCCGCGCCCTTTGCGCTAACTCAGGCCGAAGCGGAAGAGTGGTACCGCGGTCGCGACGTCTATCCGGAAACGCTCCCGGAGAAGGATGATGCGATTGTCACCTATCAGGGCGCGCCGCTCGGGCTGGCGAAAAAAGTCGGGTCGCGTTTAAAAAACAGCTATCCCCGCGAACTGGTGCGCGACGGTAAGCTTTTTAGCAAAAAAGCGTGATGGCGCCTCGAAAAACAGCACTTTTTCACTGGCGCTTTACGCCCGTTTGTCTACGCTGAAAAATGTCGGCCTCAACTGGTCGTACCACAAATTAGCAGACAAACGGGGTGAATTTATGAGTAAAACCAGCGTACGTATCGGCGCGTTTGAAATAGACGACGCCGAACTGCACGGCGAACAGCAGGGAGAGCGAACGTTAAGCATTCCCTGCAAATCCGATCCGGATTTATGCATGCAGCTTGATGCATGGGACGCGGACACCAGCGTGCCCGCCATACTTGATGGTGAACATTCCGTCCTCTACCGTAAGCACTACGATCGCCAGTCCGATGCCTGGATCATGCGCCTCGCCTGATTCAAATGAACCCGTCGCCTGAGACGGGTTATTTATTTCCCCGCTTTTCCGACATCTCCTACACTTAACAATATGTTTTTAAGGATATGAGGCCAGGATGTTTGCCTTAGTACTGTTTATTTGTTACCTGGACGGCGGCTGTGAAGATATCGTTGTTGATGTTTACGATAACGAGCGGCAGTGCATAACCGCCATGGACGATCAGCGGATACGCCACGGTGGCTGCTTTCCGGTAGAAGATTTTATCGACAGTTTCTGGCTCCCCGCCCGAGAATACAGCGATTTTTAGCCCGCCAGCTGTAGCGCCACCAGGGTTAGCTCTCCACCAAATACGGCCCCTGTATCGATATAATGCTGGTTATCGCTGTCGTAGCGCCGTTGGAGCGGCGTATGGCCGAACCAGAAATGATCGGCGCCGGCAATCGCGCCGTGTCGCCCGGCGAAATGGTCGGTAAGCCGCTGCCGACGCCACAACACCTGATGCTCATCGACGGCGCGCTGCCAGCGATATACCGCGGCGGGGTAATCAGCATGGGCAATCACGTGCACCTGCCCACCGCTGTGGAGTTCGATAATCAGCGGTAGGTCGCGGCAGGAGGCGATAAGCTCCGCAAGGCACCGCCTCTGGTTCTGCGGGGATTGCGTATACCAGCCGCCTCCGTTCATCTCCCAGAGCCGCATGTCGCCGCCCGCAAGCGCCTCCAGCGCCATCTGCTCATGGTTTCCACGCACCGCGCAAACCCAGCGATAGCGCAGTAAATCCAGGCATTGCGCGCTTTGTGGCCCACGATCGATCAGATCGCCCACCGAGAGAAGCAGGTCCTGATAAGGGTCAAACCTGCGCTCGCGAAGGGCCGCCATCAGACGTGCGAAACAGCCGTGCAGGTCGCCCACCAGCCAGATATTACGCCAGGCGGAACCGTTAATGCGCTGATACATATTATGTCCTCCTGGCATAATTATAGGAAAAATCCGTCACTTCAACGCCCGTAATATTGGCACCTCAATCGACTTTAAACGAAAGGCAAATATAGTCCGGCGAGGCATTAAGCTCCCCGAGATATATCCATAGAATAGAGGCTAAATAACTCCGAGGTATTCATCGTGACGGATAACAGCCTGCATTCAGCCAGCGTAGTTGAACGACGCCCAAATCTTATTGCCGATCTGGTGATGGGTCGGCTAACCCCTGCCCCCATCTGGCAACAACGCCATTACCGGCTTAAGTTTTTGCTGCGCACGGTATTATTTTATGCGCCAACGCGCAGCATGCTGGAGAGCCTGGCGGCGCGTGCGGACTTCAATCAGCTGCTGGCCGCTCAGGTGACGCTGCCGGGCAAAGTTCATCGCCAGTATTTGACCCGCGGATTAAACGCCAGCCAGCGCGCGCAGGCCATTATCAGCCACTACCAGTTCGTCGATTCCCTGGGAGGCTCGCGCCTTGCGGGCGCCATGACCGCCGCGAAAGAGACGCCGCTGCTTGAGCTAACGGGCAAAGACGACAGCCGGTTTACGCTCTCCGCCTCTTCGGCGGGTAAAGCCGAACGCGAGGGCGAGACGACGCTATGGCTGCGCGATAGCGATGAGACCGTGCTGGCCAGCGCGACCTTTAGCGTCACCCGCCAGCAGGAGCAATGGCAGCTGACCATCGGCGGTCTGCAGGGGCCGCGCAGCAATATCCCGCATGACGTAATTAAGCGGGCGACGCGCGCCTGTTACGGCCTGTTCCCAAAACGCCTGCTGCTGGAGTTTATCTGGTTGATGGCGGCGCGCTGCCACGTTCATCATATTTACGGGGTCAGCGATAACGGTCACGTCTTCCGCGCGCTGCGCTATCGGCTGAGTAAAGGGCGTCATTTTCACGCCAGCTACGATGAGTTCTGGCAATCTATCGATGGCGTCGCCGACGGCGACTGGCGCTGGCGCTTACCGCTGCAGCTGGAAAGAAAGACGCTTGAGAGCATCGCCAGCAAGAAGCGCGCTGAATATCGTCGCCGCTTTCAACTGCTGGATGATATGGCCGCTCAGATGGCGATACTCATGGATTAGATCTCCAGCCGTTTCATCAACGCCGTTTAGCACGACGGCGTTTGCATCTTCTACGGCGCTTTAGTTACTATCATAACTTCGTTGTATTCCTTACGGACGGCTAGTGAAGTTATGAGCAAAACTGAAATACTCCTGCTGGCTATCCTGCTGATTATTTTGGCCGCTGCTTTGTGGTTTATTTTTAGCGGGCAAATATGGTTCCTGGTGAGCTTTCTGGAAACATGGCTGTATCCCTCCTTCGTCGCGCCGGAATAAATTCTTACCGATTATTTTTATCCCGTAAGTTACGGTCTTCCTTTCATCCGGCAATAACCCGTCAAGCGCTCAGAAAAATAACCGCTAAAAAAGTTAACGCCGTTTCTTGTCTATTATTTCATTTGTCATACAAATGTGTATACTGGGTCTCTTCCGATGTTGGCCCGTACATTTCACCTGCACTATGGGCCTGATTTCGTGCAGGTGTTTTCTCCTCTCCCTCACTGAACGGCGCCCAGTGTCTACGCCCGGCTTTTTGTCCAGATTTTTTGTTGCAAAGTTTGCGCCAGATTGTGATTTAAAAAAAATCACCTTATTTTTACGCCCCCTTGAAAACACAAATAAAAAACATAACACCAACAATTAATTAACATAAAGCATTTAATTCCATACAAATAATAATAACACAGCATAACAAACTAATAAAAAACACATTATCAGCAATTAATACAAAATTACACATATTCCGCAGGAGTAGTTATACGTTAACCAACAAAACCGCGGCAGTTACCCGGTGACCAACGTCTATCACTATATTGTTGTTTTTCTTCAGCGGCTTTCCACTAAGAGGTTCTCTATGAACGTCAAAACCATCTCGCGCACTGTGCTGGGCGGCTTACTGAGCGCCATCGTTATTAGTCAACCGGCTTTCGCAGCGGGAACCTTAAGCGGCCAGATTGGCGTCCAGGTGACGCTCGGCAGCGGATGCAGCGTATCGAACGTCCGCAATGGCGAGAATAACCGCTGGGGCAACATTAATTTCGGCGCCTATGGCGATCTCGCCAACTCCATTGATGCGGAAGTCACCGGCAGCGGCGGCGGAAGCGCGCTAACCGTGACCTGCACCGAGGACCTCGACTCGACCCTGACGCTTGACGGCGGCCAGTTTGGCGATGCAGCGCTGCGCTATATGAAAAACGCCGGCGGTACCCAGCAGATTGCCTATCGGCTCTATTCAGATGCCGCCCGCAGTAATGAAATTTTGCCCGGCGGCACGATACCTATCGTTGGCACCGGCAATCCTCAGGCTATTCCTGTTTTTGCCCGCATCCGCCCCGAAGACCAGAGCGTCAATGCGCCGACGGCCGATGTGTATGACGACATCGTCACCGCGACGTTAACCTGGTAATCGCATAAGGAAAATGGGCGTCATGCTTCGACCCGAGTGGCTTACATTAATTCTGCTTTTTACCTCAGGCACCCATGCCGCCGTTGTCCAGAAGACGTTTAAAGTCTCCGCGCAGATCGCCGCAGGCTGCGCGCTTGGCGCCGGAGACGGCTCCCAAACAACAGATTTCGGCACCCTGAGTTTTGGCACCCTGTCATCGCTATACAGCAACGTTGATGTCGCCAGTACCTCTGGCGCAGGCTCAATCATCGTCACCTGCACGCCCGGCACCGCTATTTCAATCGCCCTCGACTATGGCGTCAACGGCGGCTCAGCCAGCCAGCGCTACATGTCGAACGGCAACAACAACACCCTGGCGTATCAGCTTTATCAGGACGCCAACCGCGCTAACGTTTGGGGCAACAGTACGCAAGCCTTGAGCGTCGCATCATTTCCGAGCACCACGCAAACCTACACGGTTTATGGCCGCCTTTTTGCCACGAATGGCTTCCCGGCGGTGGGCTCCTATACCGACACGGTCACCGTCACGCTGACCTATTAGATAATTCACAGGTTAACTATGATTCGCTGTAGATTTGCGCCGTTTATATTCGCTTTATCTCTTCCCTCATCGGTTCTGGCCGCAAGCTCCGTCCTGGTATGGCCGATCTTTCAAACTATCGAAAGCCATGAGAAAGGTTCTGAACTGTGGCTGGAGAATCGCGGCAGTTCGCCGGTTAATTTGCAGCTGCGCGTTTTTGCCTGGGATCAAAAAGCGTCAGCGGACGTCTACGCCGACCAGCGCGATGTTGTCGCCAGCCCCCCTTTTACCACGGTAGCGCCGGGGCAGCGCCAGCTGGTGCGGCTCATGCGCGTCGCCCCCATCGCCAACGGCAAAGAGCAGTCCTACCGCATTGTTATCGATGAGATCCCAGCCGCGCAGCCGGTAGCCCAGACGGAACAGAACTCTGCAGGGCTGAAAATGCGCATGCGCTATGTCCTGCCGCTGTTTACCTATGGGCAAGGCCTCGCGCCGCTAAAGAACGCGGGTTCAGTCGAATCGGTAAGGACGACGCTGCGTTGGTCGCTCGCGCAGCAAAATAACCGCCAGACGCTGTGCATCGAGAATAGAGGCAGTCAACACGCCAGGCTCAGTACGGTTTACTGGGCGAACGCGAGCGGCAAAGGCCAAATTTCCCAGGCTAATGGCCTTCTCGGCTACGTTCTGGCGCAGAAAAAGGCCTGTTTCCCGAGCGGCGGAAAGTCTTCCGTGCCATCAGGCATGCATCTGTTCGCGAAATTAACGGATAACGGTCAGGCGGTGGAAATTCCGGCGAATCGTTGAAAATGAGAGACCTGAAAAGGACGGCGTCCGGAGGCCTGCTGGCGATGGCGTCGGTGACGGCCTGCGCCGCGACCTATGATTCACTGCCCGCCCCCGCGGCATCCTACGGCGAAAAGCAGGAGTATGAGCTGTACCTCAGCTTATCGGTCAACGGCAATATCCTTGCCAACGCCGTTCCGGTAAAGGTCAACGCTGGTCACTACTGGGTCGCGGCCAGCGTTCTAAGGCAAGCGCATATTCCTCTGCAAACCCACGATGCGCTGGTGGATGTCACGACGCTCCCCTCGGTTAAGGTGGAATACGACCAGCCGGGGCAAGTGCTTAAGCTTCAGGTTCCGGACCAGTGGCTCCCCGAACAGCGCATCGGGGAGACCATGGGACAACAATACCAGGCCGCGATCGGCAGTCCGGGGATTTTATTTAACTACGACGCTTACAGCCTCTTTTCATCCGGCGGCACGCAAACCACCAGCACCTTCACCGAAACGCGTCTTTTTGGTCCGCCGGGCGTCCTTTCCAATAACGCCGCGATCCGGCAAAACTGGTCTGCAACGGGCTATCAACAGCAGGGCTATATGCGCTACGACACCCTGTGGAAATACAGCGATAGCGAGCAGATGATAAGCTACCAGGCCGGCGACGTGGTCAGTAACGCCCTGACCTGGAGCAGTTCCGTGCGCATGGGGGGGCTACGCATAAGCCGCAACTTCAGCGTTCGCCCGGATCTGGTGACATATCCGCTGCTTAACTTATCCGGCAGCGCGGCGGTCCCTTCAAGCGTCGACCTGTTTATTAACGGTTATAAAACCAGCTCGTCGCAGGTTAATGGCGGCCCCTATACGCTGACCAACGTGCCGTGGATCAGCGGCGCCGGCGAAGCGACGGTAGTGACCACCGACGCCCTTGGCCGTCAGGTCTCCACCAGCGTTCCTTTTTATGTCTCCAATACCCTCCTGCGGGAAGGCCTGAGCGATTTTGATTTCACCCTTGGCGCCCTGCGCAACAACTACGGCATCAAGAATGCCGATTATGGCGCCGGCGCGGTGAGCGCGATTTATCGCTATGGATTAACCCACTGGCTTACGCTCTCGGCGCATACCGAAGACCGTCAGGGATTAACCAATGCCGGGCTAGGCGGCGATATTGGGGTAGGAAATCTGGGTACCCTCAGCCTGTCGGGCAGCGCCAGCCGCGGCGAAGGAGACGGAAACCAGTTCACCTCGGGTTACTCCTACTACGGCAACAGCTGGGGAGTGAACTATCAGCATATCCGCCGCAGCGCCAGCTACGACAACCTCAGCACCTATGGCTCTAGCGCCACGCTCAGCCGCCAGTCAGACCAGGCCACGCTGAGCCTGAGCCCGTGGGGAAGCGCCCTCGGTTCTTTTAGCATTGGCTACTTTGATATCCAGGCCGAGGATCGTTCGCGCACCCGCCTGCTGAACCTCTCCTGGAGCCGTAGCCTGTGGCTAAGCAGCAGCCTCAACCTGAGCGTAAACCGCGATCTGCAGGAAGGTAGCTACTCCAGCATGCTGCAGATAATCATCCCTTTCGATTCGCAAAGCTCTATGCAGTTAAGCGGCCAGCGCGCCAGCTCCGGTCAATGGGGCGAAAATATCAGCCTCAACCGCTCCGCTCCGGCAGAAGGCGGGCTTGGCTGGAACCTCGCCCATTCGGTGGGCGGCGATAATTATAGCCAGGCGGATCTCACCTGGATCAATCGCGTGTCAACGTTGAGCGGAGGCTACTACGGCTCGCGCAACGATCGTCACAGCTGGTTTGAAGCCACGGGATCGGTGGTGCTGATGGATAACAGTCTGTTCTTCGCCCGGCAGATTAACGACGCGTTTATCGTTGTCTCCACCGGTAACTACCCGAATATTGCGGTGAACTATGAAAACCGCAAAGTCGGCGTGACGGATAAAAACGGCCATTTGCTGATCCCATGGGCGACGGCGTGGTATCCGGGAAAAATCACCCTCGATACGCTGCCATTGCCAACGAACACCGAAGCGCTGACGGTGGAGAAGCGCATCGCCGTGCGTGAAGGCAGCGGCGCGCTGGTTGAATTCCCGGTTAACCGCGTGCGTTCGGCAACCATTGTCTTCGTCGATGCTCAGGGGCAGCCGCTGCCGGTCGGTACGCCCGTCGAGGAAGTGAACAGCAAACAGCGCGGTCTGGTGGGCTACGACGGCGTCGCCTGGTTCTCGCATCTCACGCGCGACAATGAAGTCATAGTCAACGCCGGGGCGTTTCCATGCCGCGTGCGCTTTGCGCTCCCGGAAACAACGCCGGTTCCGCAACGGATAGGTCCGGTTAGCTGTCATCCATAACAGTGGAGATCAAGTTGAAAAGTATCCTCCCGATCTGCGCGCTGCTCTTTCTCCTTGGGCTAACGAGCAACGCGCTGGCCGCTTGCAGCATCAAAACCAGCGCGCCGGTTATCGGACCGGTGGATTCCTTTGCCCTCAACAGCGCGCCTCAGGGCGTGATGGCTGGCGCAGGGTTTTACTGTACCCCGGAACTGGTGGCGCTGAACTCAACCAACACATTAAGCGCCACCCTGTCGTCGGCCAACAAGAGCAACGGCGTTCCGCGGTTGCTTAATGGCGCGGGCGACGCCATCCCTTACAGCGTCTGTTCTGACGCTTCGTGCTCGCCGGCCTATCAGGACGGCGGCGTTATTAGCTGGTCCAGAACAACGCTGCTCGAACTGCTGGGTTTATTTAACTCAAGCGACGGCACCATGCCGCTCTACTTCAGAACCACCCCGGGAGCCAACGTCCCCGCCGGTACCTATAGCGATGTGTTAACCATCACCTGGGTGTACCGGTTCTGCTACGTCGGGCTCGACCTACTGGGCATTAAGATATGTATTCCGAATAACGGCACCCTGACCTCAACGGTCAATGTGTCGGTGAAGGTGACCAATGTTTGCTATATCGACAGCGCGCCGGACGTAGAATTTGCCTCTGCCGCCCTTCCGTCCGGTTTTAGCAACTACAGCGGCCAGCTTGCCATCCGCTGCACGAAAAACGCGGCCTATACCGTCAACCTCGCCAGCACCAACGCCAGCGTCGGCGACTGGCGGCAGATGAGCCAGCCTATCGCGAACCAGGCTACCGCCTGGCTGCAGTATCAGTTTTACCAGCCCAACGGCAGCGCATGGACGGAAAATAACAATCTCAGCGTGACCGGCTCCGGCGCCGCGCAGCCCGCAAACTATATCCTAAAGATAAACCCGACCCAGAGTAACCAGCCTGCCGGAACCTATACCGATACCGTACTGGTGACCGTTAGCTACTAAAACGTTAGCAGACGATTTTTTGTAAAAGAAATGTTTAGGAAATTATTGTTGTGGTATAAGAAAAAAGCCCCGAAAAAAGCGAGTGGGGTTTTGCAAGGGAATCTGCGATTTGTGAAAAATAGATAAAAAGAGACCGAACACGATTCCTGTATTCGGTCCAGGGAAATGGCTCTTGGGAGAGAGCCGTGCGCTAAAAGTTGGCATTAATGCAGGCTAAGTCGCCTTGCCTTATAAGAATAGTTTACCGTGTCAGGTTTTCCAGTCCGTGACAAAAGTGGACGAATAATTCGTATCAAAATTGCTGATGCCAACAAAAAACCGCCACGCCCGATATCGGGGGATGGCGGTTTTTTTCATGTAAATACAGCGGGATGCAGGCAGCGATCAGCAGAGCTTCTGCGCGCGCTCAATAAAGGGCGCCAGGCTCATTTTTTGTCCCGGCTGCTGCGGATCGTCAATCTGGATCACGGAAATCGGCTGCGCGTTAGTTTTACCGTCTTTCATCTGCTGCTCGGCGATGTCGTTTAGCGGGTACTGCACCAGCGTGCTGGGATTGATGGCGAACAGCGCATTGCCCGGACGGCAGGTCAGCATCACCTCTTCACGGTTAAACGCCCAGCTCTCCTTACCCACCTCAAAGCGGCTGACGGTAATCACCTGCGGCGCCGCCAGCGCAGCGCCAGAACTTGCCAATAACAACATTGTCAGAACGATTTTTTTCATGATTTAACCAGTTTATTCAGAAAGGTTCCCAGGTGGCAAACAGGCTGACGGCAAACAGCGCCAGCGCCCCCAGCGCAATCTCTATCTGCGTGGTGCGCACGATGAGCTGCTCCGCTCGCGTTCCGCCTGCCGACATGCGTGGCACCAGAACATACCGGTTCACCAGCGCAATTGCCACCATTGCCGCCACCAGCGCACATTTGAACAACAGCATACGCCCCCAGGGCGAGGCGCTAATCAACCCGCCCTGGATCAGCAGCGCATTTACCGCGCCGCTGGCGATGGCGCCGGCAACCGCCAGATGCCCGTAGCGCGAAAACCGCATCATGGTGCATATGGCGGCCTGCCGCCAGCGGCCGTGCGCCAGGCGAAGGCAGTAGATAAACGGCAGCAGACCGCCAAACCAGCTGGCCACGCAAAACAGATGCAGCGCATGATTGGTCCGCTGCACTATCCCCAGCCAGCCATCGTTCATCGCGGCATGTCCGACGCCCGCCAGCAGCAGCAACTGGGCGCAAAACAGCACCAGCAGTAAACGTCCCGGGCGTCGGGGCTTCAGCCAGACCACCGCCAACGCCACAAAGGCGAGTAAAATTTGCCATACCCACACGCCGCCAAACTGCGTCCCGGCCACCGCCTGCCAGATGGCCGGCTGCCAGACATCAGGCCAGCCGTTACCCATCAGGCCGCCCTGCGCCATCAGCATCAGCAGCGCCGACAGCGCGCTAGCCAACAGTAAATGGCGCATTAGCGGATAAAAGCGCTGCATCATCAGACGGCGCAAGGCCGCTGGCGCCCACCACGCGCCGTAAAGCAGGCAGCCGAAAGCGACCATCAGCGTGATGAAATGGATAAAGCGCAGGCTGACATAGACGGCACTGAGCATCGGCTTACTTCACGGTAAAGGTGTATTGTCCTTTCGTCTTATGGCCATCTACGGAGACCACGTGCCAGTCAACGGTATATGCGCCCGGCGTCAACGCCTGCTCGACGGGTACCGTGAGCTGGGCCTTATTGTTGTCGCTGCGGACGGGTTTGCCGAGGGGGATCGCTTTCTGCTGCGGCCCGGTGAGGGTGACGCCGCTAAACTGCGTTTCGATGCCTTCGGAGAAGCTCAGGGTCAGCGCCTGCGGTGACGCGTCCACCTCACTACCGGCGGCTGGCAGCGGTTGTTGCAAATGGGCGTGGGCAAATGCGCCTGCGGAGGTCAGGCAACCGGCGAGAAACAGAGACAGACGCAGGGCGCGTCCGGCGATGATTGGCATAGTTGTCATTCCTTTTTGTTATGTATGTAGCACAGAGAATAACCCTGTATAATGGCGCAGTCGAGCTAAGCGTCTGAGACTTGCCTTTTTGCCGCGTGCTTAGTACTTTTTGCGGCATTATCAGAGGAGAAACCGATGGAAAAGAACCTGGCTAAATTATCCCAGGAGGAGATGGACAAAGTGAACGTCGATCTCGCTGCGGCGGGGGTCGCCTTTAAAGAGCGCTACAATATGCCGGTGGTCGCCGATCTTGTCGAAAGAGAGCAGCCCGAACATCTGCGCGGCTGGTTTCGCGAGCGTCTGATTGCCCATCGGCTGGCCTCCGTTTCGCTCTCTCGCCTGCCCTATGAACCGAAACAGAAATAATTCCCGTCCTCTGCGGACATCCGAGTTGGCAAGACCTGCGCATTGCATTACGCTGGTTTCTTTGGCCTGGAGCGAGCCATGCTGCGCGTAATCGATACAGAAACCTGCGGATTGCAGGGAGGCATTGTTGAAATCGCCTCGGTAGATATCATCGACGGACAAATTACCAATCCCATGAGCCACCTGGTTCGTCCCGATCGTCCTATCAGCCCGCAGGCGATGGCGATTCACCGTATCACCGAAGAGATGGTCGCCGATAAGCCGTGGATCGAGGAGATTGTGCCGCTGTATATGGGCAGCCCGTGGTATGTCGCCCATAACGCCAGCTTTGATCGCCGGGTGTTGCCGGAAATGCAGGGCGAGTGGATCTGCACGATGAAGCTGGCGCGCCGCCTGTGGCCAGGCATCAAGTACAGCAATATGGGGCTGTATAAATCGCGCAAGCTCAGCGTCGCGACGCCACCGGGACTGCATCATCACCGGGCGCTTTATGATTGCTATATCACCGCCGCCCTGCTGCTCGATATCATCAACACCTCCGGCTGGACGCCTGAAGAGATGGCGACCATTACCGGCCGCCCGGCGCTGCTCTCCACCTTTACCTTCGGCAAATATCGCGGTAAGCCAGTCTCGGAAGTGGCGGAAAACGATCCTGGCTATTTGCGCTGGCTGTTCAATAACCTGGATCGCATGAGCCCCGAGCTGCGCCTGACGCTGAAGCACTATCTCGGGGAGTAATCGGCGCTATACCTCCGCCTGGCCCGGCAGCGTCCCCTGCGCCAGGCCAATCAGAAACGCGAACTCCAGCGCCACGCCCTCATAGCTTTTAAAACGGCCGGATTTACCGCCGTGGCCGGAATCCATATCGGTACACAACAGCAGCAGGTTATCGTCGGTTTTCAGCGCGCGCAGTTTCGCCACCCATTTTGCCGGCTCCCAGTATTGTACCTGCGAATCATGCAGGCCCGTGGTGACCAGCAGATGCGGATACGTCTGTGCCTGAACGCCGTCGTACGGGCTGTAGCTTTTCATATAGCGATAGTAGTCTTCATCCTGGGGATTCCCCCACTCTTCAAACTCGCCGGTGGTCAGCGGGATCGACTCATCGAGCATCGTCGTAAGAACATCCACAAAGGGAACCTGGGCCACCACGCCGTGGAAAAGCTCCGGCCGCTGGTTTACCGCCACGCCCATCAGCATACCGCCGGCGCTGCCGCCCATGCCGTAGCAAAACCGCGGATCGCCGTAGCCCTGCGCCAGCAGCGCATCGCAGACGTCGAGATAATCGTTGAAGGTATTTTTCTTGCACAAAAACTTGCCGTCTTCGTACCACTGCTGGCCCAGCTCGCCGCCGCCGCGAATATGGGCGATAGCGAACACAAAGCCGCGGTCGAGCAGGCTCAGGCGGCTGGCGCTGAAATCCGCGTCCATGCTGGCGCCATAGGAGCCGTAGCCGTACACCAGCAGCGGACTGGCGCCCTTGCGGAAATGTTCATCACGGTAGACCAACGAGACCGGGACTTCAACGCCGTCGCGGGCGATGATCCACAGGTGCTCGCTGCGGTAGTGGCTGGCATCAAATCCTTTGACTTCCTGTTGTTTCAGCACCCGCCGCTCGCCGGTATTCATATCCAGCTCGAACAGCGTATCCGGGGTTGTCATGGAGGAGTAGCCGTAGCGCAGGCGCGAGGTTTCCGGCTCCGGGTTATAGGCAAGCCAGGTCACATAGGCCGGATCGTCAAAGGCAATGCCCTGGGACTCTCTTGTCTTACGGTTGATCTGACGCAGGCTGGTTAGCCCGCGCTGGCGCTCTTCCACCACCAGCCAATCGGTAAACAGGGTAAAACCTTCCAGCATCACTTCGTGACGCGGCGCGATCAGGGTCTCCCACTGCTGCTCATCGCGCAGGGTGCTGCGATAAAGACCGAAGTTCTTGCCTTCGCGATTGGAGCGCAGATAAAAAGCGTGCTGATAGTGATCGAGGCTATATTCATGATCTTTACGCCGCGGTAGAAAACAGACCGGCTCGGCGTCGGTCATTTCCGCATTGAGCAGCAGCACTTCGCTGGTGGTCGCGCTGGCCAGATAAATCACCACAAACTGCTGGGAAGTCGTCTTGTGCACGCTGACGTAAAAAGTATCGTCCTGCTCTTCATACACCAGAACATCCGCACTGGCCGGCGTCCCCAGACGGTGGCGCCAGACTTGATACGGCAGCAGCGTGGTGGGATGTTTACGCACGTACCACAGGGTCTGCGAATCATTACTCCAGGCAAAATCAGGCGACACGTTCTCCAGCACTTCCGCAAATTGCCGGTCGTCGTTTAAGGGAAAGAAGCGCAAGCTATACTGCCGCCGGGAGAGATAGTCTTCCGCCACCGCCATCAGGCTATTGTCGGGCGAAACGCCTAATCCGCCGAGGGTATAGAATTCGCTACCGGCCGCACGCTGGTTGCCGTCAAGCAGGACGTCCCATTCATCCCACTCCTCTTTGACTACCGGCTGGCGTTGATAAATCGCGTACTCGCAGCCCGGTTCATAGACCTGACGGTAGCGATAGCCATTTTTGCTGTAGGGGGCCGACACTTCGCGCTGTGGAATACGGTCGATAATCTCCTTAAGCACCCTATCCTGCAGGCTACTTTGCGAAGACATCACTTTTTTGCCGTACTCATTTTCCTGGCGCAGATAATTAAGCACTTCCGGCTGCGAGCGATCGTCGTCGCGTAGCCAGTAGTAATTATCGATTCGCGTGTCGCCATGTAAGGTCATGGCATGGGGGATCCGTTTCGCTTTTGGTGGCATCTGCTTATTCTTCTGCGGCTTGTATTGGGTAGTAAAATTTTCAGGCTGCCTCAAAGCAGCCTGAAGGGTAACGTGACTACACAATATATAAGGGTGGCAAAAGTCGCCAGCGATGCAAGCGAAACGTACGGATTTAAGCCGTTATGGCCTGTTTTTGCGCCTGTATGTCTCGTTCGATCTCTTCGCGCACGTCCTGCGGTAGCTTCAGCGCTTCACCGAGGGCATTGAGGTAGCTGCGTTCCATAAAGTGGTCAATATCGATGACCGCGCAGCTAATATAGTAAACTTCAAGCGCCTCTTGCTCGCTGCTGATGCCGTGGGCCAGGCTCTGCGGGTCAAGGGGCTGCGCCAGCGCCCGGTCAATTAACACCCGGCCCTGGACGTCGACGTTTGCCGCGCGCAGCTGCTCTTCAATATTTGCCCGCTCGCGGTCGTCGATATGCCCATCGCTTTTGGCGGCGAAGACCAGCGCCATAATCAGCCGTTCGCTGCGGGCGTCGAGTTCGGCCGGTGCAGGAGATGGCGCCTGTGCGGGCGCGACATCAGCCGATGTCTGCTGCGCGCTGGCGCGCATCTTCTGCTGATATTTATTCCACAACACGCTGCCCGCAACCGCGCCGCCGCCCACCAGCAGCGCGCCGGTGCCGTATTTGGCCAACAGCTTGCGCGATGATTTACTGGCAACCAGCAGACCTGCCAGCCCGCCGAGCGCGCCCGGCAGGAGTAAATTATTGCCGCTTGGTTGATCGTCAGATGAAGAAGACCGCCCCTGCTGACCCAGCAGAGACTGTAGTTGATTAAGCCAGTTAGCCATACATTTCCTCGTTGCGCGATAAGCGATACCACCAGCCTAAACGACGCGACGTCAGGAAACGTTATCGGCAGCTAAAGATGAGCAAATGTCGCGCCGGGAAGCGCGGGAGCCTGCCGCCAGAAGCGCTGGCGGCGGCAGCGTAACTCAGGCCGCTTTCGCTTTACGCGGCTTCGCCGGCGCCGGGGCTTCAGATTCGACGACGTCGTCGGTCTTGTCGCCCTCTTCTGCTGCTTCTGCGCGATCGGCTGGCGCCTCGGCGGCGCCGTCGGCTTCCGGCAGCTTACCGGAGCGCAGAATATGGTTGAGGGTATCTTTGCGTTCGGCCAGCCACATCGCCATGCTATCGCGCTGCTCTTCGTCAAGCGTTAGCGGGCATTCAACCAGCCAGTCGTTCAGTACTTCCGCCAGATCGAGCATTTTGTCATAAGCATCGGCCTCTTTTTTGCTGGCAAAAGACATTTTTTCCTCACCTTCACGAATCACCACATATTTAATTTCAACCGCCATGATGCAGCCTCTCAATACTGTATTTTTATACAGTATATCAAATTTTCCCGCCGAACTCAAATGACGCGCATAAAGACATGCGCAAACGTTTTCGTTTATAATGCGGCGCATGTTTTTTTACTGCGGAAGAGAGTTATGACTGTATTAGGTACGGCGCTGCGCCCTGCGGCAACAAAGGTAATGCTGTTGGGTTCCGGCGAACTGGGTAAAGAAGTGGCCATCGAATGCCAGCGCCTGGGAATTGAGACCATCGCCGTCGATCGTTACCCTGACGCCCCGGCCATGCAGGTCGCACACCGTTCGCACGTTATCAATATGCTGCACGGCGAAGCGCTGCAGGCGCTAATTGAGCAGGAAAAGCCTGACTTTATCGTGCCGGAAATCGAGGCTATCGCCACCGACACCCTGGTCGCGCTGGAGCAGACCGGGCAGAAAGTCGTCCCCACCGCCCGTGCGGCAAAGCTCACCATGAATCGCGAAGGGATCCGTCGCCTGGCCGCTGAAGAGCTGAAGCTGCCCACCTCCGCCTACCGTTTTGCCGACAGCGAACCCGCCTTCCGCGAAGCCGTCGCCGAGATTGGCCTGCCGTGCATCGTCAAGCCGGTAATGAGCTCATCGGGTAAAGGCCAGAGCTTTATTCGTTCCAGCGAGCAGCTGGCTGACGCCTGGCAGTATGCGCAGCAGGGCGGCCGCGCCGGAGCCGGACGCGTTATCGTTGAAGGCGTGGTGAACTTTGATTTCGAGATTACCCTTCTCACCGTCAGCGCCGCGGACGGCGTACACTTCTGCGCGCCGGTCGGTCACCGTCAGGAGGATGGCGACTATCGTGAATCCTGGCAGCCGCAGCAGATGAGCGCGCTGGCGCTGGAACGCGCGCAGGAAATCGCCCGTCAAGTGGTGCTGGCGCTGGGCGGCTACGGCCTGTTCGGCGTCGAACTGTTCGTCTGCGGCGACGAGGTGATTTTTAGCGAAGTCTCGCCGCGCCCGCACGACACCGGCATGGTCACGCTGATTTCGCAGGATTTATCGGAGTTCGCCCTGCACGTTCGCGCCTTCCTCGGGCTGCCGATTGGCGCGATTCGCCAGTACGGCCCGGCGGCCTCTGCGGTGATCCTGCCGCAGCTGACCAGCCAGAACGTCACCTTCAGCAATATTCAGGCCGCGGTCGGCGCGGGGCTGCAGTTACGTTTGTTCGGTAAACCGGAAATCGACGGTTCGCGTCGGCTGGGCGTGACGCTGGCGATCGCCGATAACGTTGAGGAAGCGGTGACGCGCGCCAAAGCGGCGGCTTCGGCAGTCATTGTTGCGGGATAAAAAAAAGCCCGGTCGCGGACCGGGCCTCTGGTGAGCGCGCGAAAATTACTTCGCGCCTTCTACCGCTTCACGAGCCAGTTTGGTGATACGGTCGTAATCACCGGCTTCCAGCGCATCCGCCGGAACCAACCAGGAGCCGCCGATGCACAGCACGCTGTTCAGCGCCAGATAATCACGATAGTTCGCCGGAGAGATGCCGCCAGTCGGGCAGAAGCGAATATGCGCGAACGGGCCGCCAATCGCCTGCAGCGCTTTCACGCCGCCGTTAGCTTCCGCCGGGAAAAATTTGAACTCTTTCAGACCATACTGCATACCCAGCATCAGCTCGGATACGGTGCTGATCCCCGGGATCAGCGGGATGGTGCCTTCGCCGGTCGCCGCTTTCAGCAGGGATTCGGTCAGGCCCGGGCTGATAGCAAACTGCGCGCCCGCTTCGGTCACTTCTTTCAGCTGCTCAACATTGGTGACGGTACCGGCACCGACAATCGCTTCCGGGACCTCTTTGGCGATCGCGCGGATAGCGTCCATCGCGCACTCGGTACGCAGAGTCACTTCCAGTACGCGTACGCCGCCTGCAACCAGCGCTTTCGCCATTGGCACAGCGTGTTCCAGCTTTTTCACCACGATCACCGGTACAACCGGGCCGGAGGTGAGGATTGCTTCTGCAGTTGTTTTCCAGTTTTTCATCAGATTTTCTCTCGCCAGATCTACAAATCGAATCGTCTTAAAATGTGATGCAGGTTGCGCCCTGTTCTGCTCCGGAGAGTTTCTCACGCAGCGCACCGAACATTTCCCGGCCGGTTCCTACGCGCGAACCGCTCAGGTCAGGAATATGCGGCTGACGCGCGGCCAGCTCGGCGTCATCGACCCGCAGCGTCAGCTCGCCCGTCTGGCCGTTGACGCGAATAATGTCGCCATCGCGTACCTTCGCCAGCAGACCACCATCGTACGCTTCGGGCGTCACGTGGATAGCCGACGGCACTTTGCCTGATGCGCCGGAGAGTCGACCATCGGTCACCAGCGCAATTTTGAAACGGCGGTCCAATAATACACCAAGTGGCGGCATAAGTTTATGTAATTCTGGCATGCCGTTCGCTTTTGGTCCCTGATGACGGACCACAACCACGCAATCTTTGTCGAGCAGTCCCGCCTCAAAGGCGGGCAGCACGTCATGCTGGCTCTCGAAAACCACCGCCGGCGCTTCAATAATCTGGTTCTCAACCGGCACGGCGGAGGTTTTCATCACCGCGCGGCCGAGATTGCCGCTCAGCACTTTAGTGCCGCCGTGGCGAGAGAACGGCTTGTCAAAGGTGGCGATAACCGCTTCATCAAGCGGAGCGGCCGCCCCTTCGCGCCAGTCAAGTTCACCGTTATTAAGCCAGGGCTCCATGGTGTAGCGAGAGAGGCCGAAACCGGCAACGGTATGGACATCTTCATGCAGCAGGCCGCCTTTCAGCAGCTCGCGCACCAGCACCGGCACGCCGCCCGCCGCCTGGAAGTGGTTAATATCCGCCGGGCCGTTCGGGTAGAGGCGCGCCAGCAGCGGCACCACGTCTGAGAGATCGGAGAAATCATCCCAGTTAATGATAATCCCTGCCGCCCGCGCCATCGCCACCAGGTGCATGGTATGGTTGGTGGAGCCGCCGGTTGCCAGCAGCGCGACAATCCCGTTGACCACCACTTTTTCATCAAACATTTTGCCCAGCGGCATCCACTCGTTACCGTTGCCGGTCAGGCGGGTCACCTGACGGGCGGCGGCGGCGGTCAGCGCTTCGCGCAGCGGCGCATCCGGATGCACGAATGACGAGCCGGGCAGCTGCATCCCCATAAACTCAACCACCATCTGGTTGGTATTGGCGGTACCGTAGAAGGTACAGGTGCCAGGCGCATGGTAAGACGCGGCCTCGGACTCCAGCAGCGCCATACGATCCACTTTGCCTTCCGCATAGAGCTGACGAATGCGCACTTTTTCTTTATTCGCCAGGCCGCTGGCCATCGGCCCGGAAGGAATAAAGATCGACGGCAGATGGCCGAACGATAGCGCAGCCATCGCCAGGCCGGGGACGATTTTATCGCAGACGCCAAGGTAGAGCGCCCCGTCAAACATATTGTGCGACAGGCCAATCGCGGCGGACATGGCAATCACTTCGCGACTCAGCAGCGATAGCTCCATCCCATCCTGCCCCTGCGTCACGCCATCGCACATCGCCGGAACGCCGCCAGCGACCTGGCCTACCGCGTTGGCGGAGTGCAGCGCTTTGCGGATAATGTCCGGATAGCGCTCATAGGGCTGGTGAGCGGAGAGCATATCGTTGTAGGAGGTAATGATGGCGATGTTATTGCGCAGCATGCTTTTCAGCGAGGCTTTGTCATCCGCCTGGCAGGCGGCAAAGCCGTGGGCCAGGTTACCGCACGCCAGCTGGGCGCGATGAACGGTATCGGTTTTGGCCTGGTTAATCCGGGCGAGGTAGGCTTCGCGGGTATCGCGCGAGCGTTCGATGATGCGATTTGTTACCCGTAACATTTCTGAATTCATAAAGGCTCCTCAAATTTTATCTGTCCGGCCGCAGCGCTTTAACGATACTTTTCGGTGCTTAAGGCACCTGTACTGGGGCTCAGGGGCAAAATATCTGTAGGCAGTGTAATAAAAAAAGCCCCGGGGGTGAATCCTCCGGGGCTTAAAAGATTAAAAATTACACGACTTGCTGCGTCAGATCATGTTACCGGTAAAATAACCCTGACGGAGGAGTTGGCGATTACTCAAACTCGTTCCACGAACGACCATCGCGGGTGATCATCGCCACGGAGGCAACCGGCCCCCAGGTGCCCGCCTGGTAAGGTTTCGGCGAATCGCGATCGGCGGCCCAGGCTTCCGTGATGGAGTCGACCCACTTCCACGCCTCCTCCACTTCGTCGCGACGCACGAACAGCGCCTGGATACCGCGCATCGTTTCCAGCAGCAGACGCTCGTAGGCATCCGCCAGATGGGTTTGATTAAAGGTTTCCGAGTAGCTCAGGTCCAGCTTGGTGATCTGCAGGTTATGCTTGTGGTCTAGTCCCGGGACTTTGTTCAGCACCTGGATATCCACCCCTTCATCCGGCTGCAGACGAATGGTCAGCTTATTCTGCGGCAGCTCTTGCCAGGTCTCTTTGAACAGGTTCAGTTCCGGCGTCTTAAAGTAAACCACGACTTCGGAACATTTGGTCGGCAGTCGCTTACCGGTACGCAGGTAGAACGGTACGCCCGCCCAGCGCCAGTTGTCGATATCTACGCGGATGGCCACGAAGGTTTCAGTATGGCTGGACTTGTTGGCACCCTCTTCTTCGAGGTAGCCCGGCACTTTTTTACCCTGCGCGAAGCCGGCGGTGTACTGGCCGCGCACCGTTTTTTCACGCACGTTGGTGCGGTCAATGCGGCGCAGCGATTTCAGCACCTTCACTTTTTCATCGCGGATGCTATCGGCAGTCAAATCAGACGGCGGAGACATGGCGATCATGCACAGAATTTGCAGCAGGTGGTTCTGGATCATGTCGCGCATCTGCCCGGCCTGGTCGAAGTAGCCCCAGCGGCCCTCAATGCCCACCTCTTCCGCCACGGTGATCTCAACGTGATCGATGGTGCGGCTGTCCCAGTTATTGACGAACAGGGAGTTGGCAAAGCGCAGCGCCAGCAGGTTCAGCACCGTCTCTTTACCCAGATAGTGGTCGATGCGGTAGACCTGGCACTCTTCAAAGAACTCGCCTACCCGATCGTTGATCTCGCGGGAGGTTTCCAGGGAAGTCCCCAGCGGTTTTTCCATCACCACGCGCGCCGGTTTCGCGTTCAGCTTCGCTTCGCCCAGACCTTTGCAAATCGCGCCAAAGGTGCTTGGCGGCATGGCGAAATAGTTAATGGTCACCCGCTCTTTCTGATCGAGCATTTTGCCCAGGCGGGTAAACGCTTTGGTATCGTTGACATCAAGGTTACAGAAATCCAGACGCCCGCTCAGGGTCTCCCACAAACCTTCATCGATTTTTTCCTTCATGAAGGTTTCCATCGCTTCACGCACAACTTTGGTGTAAGCGTCTTTATCCCAGTCGGCACGGCCGACGCCGATGATGCGGGTGTCAGGATGGATCTGACCAGCTTTTTCGAGCTGATACAGGGAAGGCAGCAATTTACGTCGCGCCAGGTCACCCTTCGCGCCGAAAATGACCAGATCGCATGCCTGGGCCGTTTGCGTTACCGCCATGTCATTCTCCTTAGTTGATAGACTGGTGCTTGTGCCAGGCTATATTTGTAATTTTCTTTCACTGCATCGTACTGTGTTTACGAATTTCCCGAAACCCTCAGCGCCGGTTCCCGCTGCTAAATCGCACAGGGTGGAAAACAGGCGCTGAGATTTTGGGCATGCGGCTAATATTGTTCGTTGTTTCGACCGATTCTCAGTTAGTAAAATACGACTCTGATCATGTAATGAAAAAAAACAACATATTTTAAGGTCATTCCTCACCGTTTCCGACAACGGAGGGGTATATTCTTGCTAAAACGCCTGATGATTTCACCCATTAATGAAATCGCTTCCATTGATGAGCGCCCGATTACCCATGAACATGCTGGAAAAAATCCAGTCCCGGCTGGAACACCTTAGCAAATCTGAACGCAAAGTGGCGGAAGTCATCCTTGCAACACCCGCACAGGCCATCCATTCAAGTATTGCCGCCCTGGCGCTGGAAGCCGGCGTCAGCGAGCCCACGGTTAACCGTTTCTGCCGCAGTCTGGAAACCCGCGGTTTCCCGGATTTTAAACTGCATCTGGCCCAAAGCCTGGCGCACGGTACCCTCTATGTTAACCGCAACGTCGATGAAGACGACAGCGTCGAGTCCTATACGGGAAAGATATTTGAATCCGCCATGGCCAGTTTAGATCAGGTCCATCATTCTCTCGATATGTCGGCGATTAATCGGGCGGTTGACCTGCTCACGCAGGCGAAGAAAATCGCCTTTTTTGGCCTGGGCTCTTCGGCCGCTGTCGCCCACGACGCAATGAACAAGTTTTTCCGCTTTAATGTACCGGTGATCTATTCCGACGACATCGTCCTGCAACGCATGAGCTGTATGAACTGTAATGACGATGACGTAGTGGTGATCATCTCGCACACCGGCAGGACCAAAAGCCTGGTGGAGCTGGCGCAGCTGGCCCGTGAAAACGATGCGATGGTGATCGCCATTACCTCCCCCGGTACGCCGCTTTCCCGTGAGGCAACGCTGGCTATTACCCTGGATGTGCCGGAAGATACCGATATCTATATGCCGATGGTTTCCCGCTTAGCGCAGCTGACGGTGATTGACGTACTGGCGACCGGCTTCACCCTGCGGCGGGGCGCAAAATTCAGAGATAACTTGAAGAGGGTCAAGGAAGCGCTCAAGGAATCGCGGTTTGATAAAGAGCTCAGCGTACACAGCAATAACCAATAAAAGTAGAAACAAAGCACTATCCTATTACACCGTCGGTATCGTTCCGGTATAGCGACTTTGCTCATCGGCGCTACCGAATCCATGTTCACGCAACACCAAAGATGTTTCAGTCAACGGAGTATTACATGTCCAGAAGGCTTCGCAGAACCAAAATCGTCACTACCTTAGGCCCGGCTACCGACCGCGATAACAACCTTGAGAAGGTTATTGCCGCAGGCGCTAACGTGGTGCGTATGAACTTCTCTCATGGCACCGCGGAAGATCATCAGATTCGCGCGGATAAAGTCCGTGAGATTGCGGCAAAACTGGGCCGTCATGTCGCGATTCTCGGTGACCTACAGGGGCCGAAAATCCGCGTCTCCACCTTCAAAGAAGGGAAAATTTTCCTCAATATCGGTGACAAATTCCTCCTCGACGCGAACCTGGGTAAAGGCGAAGGCGACAAAGAGAAAGTCGGCATCGACTATAAAGGACTCCCGGCTGACGTGGTTCCGGGCGATATCCTGCTGCTGGACGATGGCCGCGTGCAGCTGAAGGTCCTCGAAGTTCAGGGCATGAAGGTGTTCACCGAAGTCACCGTCGGCGGACCGTTGTCCAACAATAAGGGTATCAACAAACTCGGCGGCGGCCTCTCTGCAGAAGCGCTGACGGAAAAAGACAAAGCGGACATCGTCACCGCCGCCAAAATTGGCGTCGACTATCTGGCCGTCTCCTTCCCGCGCTGCGGCGAAGATCTGAACTACGCCCGTCGCCTGGCGCGCGATGCCGGCTGCGATGCCAAAATCGTCGCCAAGGTCGAGCGTGCCGAGGCGGTATGCGATCAGGACGCGATGGATGATGTGATCCTCGCCTCCGACGTTGTTATGGTGGCCCGCGGCGACCTCGGCGTAGAAATCGGCGATCCGGAGCTGGTCGGCATCCAGAAGGCGCTGATCCGCCGCGCCCGTCAGCTGAACCGCTCGGTCATCACCGCGACGCAGATGATGGAGTCGATGATCACCAACCCGATGCCAACCCGCGCTGAAGTCATGGACGTGGCGAACGCCGTGCTGGATGGAACCGACGCCGTGATGCTGTCGGCCGAAACCGCCGCTGGTCAGTATCCGTCTGAAACCGTTGCCGCGATGGCGCGCGTCTGCCTCGGTGCGGAAAAAATCCCTAGCCTCAACGTCTCCAAGCACCGTCTGGACATTCAGTTCGATAACGTGGAAGAAGCCATTGCTATGTCGGCCATGTACGCGGCGAACCACCTCAAGGGCGTCACCGCGATCATTACCATGACCGAATCCGGCCGCACCGCGCTGATGACTTCGCGCATCAGCTCCGGCCTGCCGATTTTCGCCTTGTCTCGCCACGAGCGCACGCTGAACCTGACTGCGCTGTATCGCGGCGTGACGCCGGTTCATTTCGATAGCGTCAATGATGGCGTAGCCGCTGCGCACGACGCGGTAACGCTGCTGCGTGACAAAGGCTATCTGGTGACCGGCGACCTGGTTATCGTCACTCAGGGCGATGTCATGAGCACCATCGGTAGCACCAACACCACCCGTATTCTGACCGTCGAGTAATTTTCTCCGCCATAAAAAAACCTGCCGGCAAATGCTGGCAGGTTTTTTTTCGCCGCTGACACCGATTATTTCTTTCGCGGGTACAGCTCTTTACGCTTATACGGCTCGATTTCACCCGGCTTGCGCGTTTTCAGCAATTTGAGGATCCAGGTGTACTGCTCGGTATGCGGCTTCACGAACACTTCCACTTCTTCGTTCATCCGCCGGGCGATAGTGGTATCGTCCGCCTCCAGCAGATCGTCCATCGGCGGGCGCACCAGCACCGTCAGACGATGCGTTTCGCCATCATAGACCGGGAACAGCGGTACGACGCGGGCACGGCACACTTTCATTAAACGGCCGATCGCCGGCAGCGTCGCTTTATAGGTGGCGAAGAAATCAACGAATTCGCTGTGCTCGGCGCCGTGATCCTGATCCGGCAGATAGTAGCCCCAGTAGCCCTGACGCACCGACTGAATAAACGGTTTGATCCCGTCGTTGCGCGCGTGCATACGTCCGCCGAAACGTCGGCGGACGGTATTCCAGACGTAATCAAAGACCGGGTTGCCCTGATTATGGAACATCGCCGCCATTTTTTGCCCGCCGGACGCCATCAGCATCGCCGGAATGTCCACTCCCCAGGCATGAGGAACCAGAAAGATCACTTTCTCGTTGTTCCTCTGCATCTCATCAATGATCTCTTTGCCCTGCCAGTCGACGCGGGAAAGAATGCGCTGCGGGTCGCGCAGGCCTAGTTCCGCCATCATGACCATCGCCTGCGGCGCGGAAGCGTACATGGCATCAATAATGTCTTCTCGTTCCTGCTCACTCTTTTCCGGGAAACAGTACAGCAGGTTAATCTGCGCGCGACGGCGCGAACTCTTTGCCAGGCGGCCCACAAAACGCCCCAGTTTGCCGAGAATAGGATCGCGGAAAGACGCTGGCGTCAGAGCGATACCGGCGAAGGCAAAAACCCCTAACCACGCGCCCCAGTAGCGCGGCAATAAAAAGGATTTTTCAAATTTTGGAATAAATTCAATATTATTTTTTTTCGTTTCCATGCCCAATCCGCAGACGTTCCGCTCAATAAAGATAATGAGTTAGTTTAGCGATACGTTGAGTAACGTACAAAAGAAAAAGCCGGCGCACAGCTGGCGCCAGCTTTAACTGACGGAAGGTTAGTCAAACCGCAGCTGCGGAATAACCTGTTTTGCCTGCGCCAGATAATCGGTACGGTCGGAACCGCTGAGCCCTTCCGTACGCGGCAGTTTCGCCGTCAGCGGGTTGACCGCCTGCTGGTTAATCCACACTTCATAATGCAGATGCGGGCCGGTAGAGCGGCCGGTGTTGCCCGACAGCGCAATGCGATCGCCGCGTTTGACCTTCTGCCCGGGTTTGACCAGCAGCTTACGCAGGTGCATATAGCGGGTGGTATAGGTGCGGCCATGGCGGACGGCGACGTAATAACCGGCCGCACCGCTACGTTTAGCCACCACCACTTCGCCATCCCCTACCGACAGCACCGGCGTGCCCTGCGGCATCGCAAAATCGACGCCGCGATGCGGGGCGACGCGGCCGGTCACCGGGTTCAGACGACGCGGGTTAAAGTTCGAAGAGACGCGGAACTGACGTGCGGTCGGGAAGCGCAGGAAACCCTTCGCCAGGCCGGTACCGTTGCGATCGTAGAATTTGCCATCCTCGGCGCGGATCGCGTAGTAGTCTTTGCCATCCGAGCGCAGGCGAACGCCAAGCAGCTGGCTTTGCTCGCGCTTACCGTCGAGCATTTCACGCGACATCAGTACGGAAAACTCATCGCCTTTTTTCAGCTTACGGAAGTCCATCTGCCACTGCATAGCTTTGATTACCGCGCTGATTTCGGTACTGGTCAGGCCGGCGTCACGAGCGCTGGCGACGAAGCTGCCGCCCACGGTACCTTTCAGTACGCTGTTGACCCAGTCGCCTTTTTGCAGCTCGCTGCTCATTTTGAAACCGTTAGCAACCCGGTCATAGGTACGGGTTTCGCGGCGTGACATCTCCCAGGTCAGGCTTTGCAAATCGCCATCCGCCGTCAGCGTCCAGGAGAGCTGTTGGCCTATTTTCAGATTACGCAGCTCTTTATCTACCGAAGAGAGCCGGGCGATATCGCCCATATCAATACCGTACTGATTAAGAATGCTGCTAAGCGTATCGCCGGTCGAGACCACATATTCATGGCCGCCGGAATCGCTGTCCGCTTTATCATCCAGCTCATCCTGAGGGATGGCCTCCTCTTCCTGAGGCGCCTGATCGATAGGTTCCGAGGCCTCTGGCAGCAGAGAACGAATTTCGCTTTGTTCCAGCTCGATGGTTCTGGAGATGGGGGCCGTTTCGGGATGGTGGTAGATGTAGGGTCGCCAGACGGCGACCGCTAAGGTAAGAACGCTAAGCGACCCCAGCATAACGCGGTGAGGTCGTGGCAGATTGTTAAATGCCTGAGTGACAGCGCGGGCTATCTGTTGCACGTATTCACTTCCTCGTTATTCTCCTTTCAGGCAGCTTGAATACTGATTCGCCATCTGGCTCAGGAATTGCGGATAACTCTCTTTACCCAGCTTAATTCCGATTCCAAGTGGATCCAGGGTTCCCATGCGCACGGACGTTCCCCTGGCAACAGCTTCTATAACCGCTGGCCTGAACTGTGGCTCAGCAAAAACGCAAGTTGCTTTTTGCTCAACCAACTGTGTTCTAATTTCGTGTAAACGCTGCGCACCAGGCTGGATTTCAGGGTTGACAGTAAAATGACCTAAAGAGGTCAAACCGTAGTGTTTTTCAAAGTAGCCGTAGGCGTCATGAAAAACGAAATATCCCTTCCCTTTCAGCGGTGCCAGCTCGGTCCCAACCTGCTTGTCGGTTGCGGCTAATTTTGCCTCAAAATCCTTCAGGTTGGCGTCAAGTTTGGCTCGACTCTGCGGCATAAGTTCCAATAATTTATCGTGGATTGCAACCGCCGAAAGGCGCGCTATCTCTGGGGAAAGCCATAGATGCATGTTATAGATGCCGTGATGGTGATCGTCGTCACTATTTTCCCCGGCGCCATGATCGTGACCGTGGTGGTCATCGTCGTCGTCGGTGCCTTTCATGAGTAACGGTTTCACGCCGTCAAGCTCGGCAATTGTCACCTTTTTGTTCGGCGCAATGCTTTGCGTTGACTTATCCATAAACGCCTCCATCTCCGGACCAATCCAGACGACTAAGTCTGCGTTCTGTAAGCGTTTTGCATCCGACGGGCGCAGTGAATAATCGTGCTCCGACGCCCCGTCTGGCAGCAGTACCTGGGTCTCCGTTACCCCATCAGCAATAGCTGATGCGATAAAGCCAAGCGGTTTAAGGGAGGTGACAACCGCGGCGCTTGCCAGCGGTGCATGTGCGAACAAAAAAGCGGCGCTAAGTCCAGCGCAAAGAAGCGTATTTTTATGTAACATAATGCGTCTAATCATCGTAATGAATGAGAAAGATGTGATATTATAACATTCACTAGCTTGTGCAACCTCTAATTTGATATGACAAATCTTGTAACGCTGGAAAACGTCGCGGTCGTGTATGGCCAAAGGCGCGTGCTGTCTGACATTTCGCTAACGCTAAAGCCGGGCAAAATTTTAACCCTACTGGGCCCCAACGGCGCCGGTAAATCAACCCTTGTCAGAGTCGTTCTTGGGCTGGTAGCACCTACGGAAGGGGTTATCAAACGCGAGGGACATCTGCGGATCGGCTATGTCCCGCAAAAGCTGCACCTTGATGCCACGATGCCGCTGACCGTAAGCCGCTTTATGCTTTTACGTCCGGGAACCCACAAGCGCGATATTTTACCGGCGCTGAAGCGCGTACAGGCCGGACATCTGATCGACGCCCCCATGCAGAAGCTTTCCGGCGGCGAGACCCAGCGGGTACTTCTGGCGCGGGCGCTGCTCAATCAGCCGCAGCTGCTGGTGCTCGACGAGCCAACGCAGGGCGTTGACGTCAACGGCCAGGTGGCGCTTTACGATCTGATTAACCAGCTGCGCCAGGAGCTTAATTGCGCCGTGCTGATGGTTTCTCATGACCTGCACCTGGTGATGGCCAAAACCGACGAAGTGCTGTGTCTCAATCAGCATATTTGCTGCTCTGGCGCGCCGGAAGTGGTTTCTATGCATCCGGAATTTATCTCGATGTTCGGCCAGCGCGGCGCGGAACAACTGGGTATTTATCGCCATCATCATAATCACCGCCACGACCTGCAGGGGCGGATTGTACTGCGTCGGGGAAATGACCGTTAATGATTGAATTACTGCTCCCCGGCTGGCTGGCCGGAATGATGCTCGCCTGTGCGGCGGGTCCGCTGGGATCGTTTGTCGTCTGGCGGCGCATGTCCTACTTCGGCGATACCCTCGCCCATGCTTCTCTGCTCGGCGTCGCTTTTGGTTTACTGCTCAACGTTAATCCGTTTTATGCGGTCATCGCGGTGACGCTGCTGCTGGCGGGCGGGCTGGTATGGCTGGAAAAACGTCCCCATCTGGCGGTAGATACGCTACTCGGCATCATGGCCCACAGCGCGCTGTCTCTGGGCCTGGTGGTGGTCAGCCTGATGTCAAACGTGCGCGTCGACCTGATGGCCTATCTGTTTGGCGATCTGCTGGCGGTGACGCCGGAAGATTTGATATCTATCGCTATTGGCGTGGTTATCGTGCTGGCGATCCTGCTCTGGCAGTGGCGCAACCTGCTGTCGATGACCATCAGTCCGGATCTGGCGTTTGTTGACGGCGTTAAGCTCCAGCGGGTGAAACTTCTTCTGATGCTGGTCACCGCGCTGACCATCGGCGTGGCGATGAAGTTCGTCGGGGCGCTGATCATTACGTCTTTGCTGATTATTCCCGCCGCAACGGCGCGTCGCTTTGCCCGTACGCCTGAACAAATGGCGGGTATTGCGGTAGGAATGGGGATGATTGCCGTCACCGGCGGACTGACGTTTTCAGCGTTTTACGACACGCCCGCCGGGCCTTCCGTGGTGCTGTGCGCCGCGCTGCTGTTTATCATCAGCATGAGCAAGAAGCCGGCCGCCTGACGCTTATGCGCCCGCGTCAGCCACCGTCAAAACTCGGCAGATTGCGATGGGATCGCCGCCGTCTGCGGACGTTGTAGCCCGGCGAAGGCGTTCACGCCGCAAGCCGGGACATCAACCACTCAGCTATTTTCCCGGCTTGCGCTCCGCTTGGCCGGGGTACCGGCCCCTGCGGTCTGCTGTTTTATCGCCGGACAACGATTAAGGCATTTCCGGCGGCGTAATGCCGAAGTGGGTCCAGGCCCGCACCGTCGCCATTCGCCCGCGCGGAGTACGCTGTAAAAAGCCCTGCTGGATCAGATACGGCTCGAGCACATCTTCAATCGTTTCCCGCTCTTCGCCGATGGCCGCCGCCAGGTTATCCAGCCCGACCGGCCCGCCAAAGAATTTATCGATGACCGCCAGCAGCAGCTTACGGTCCATATAATCGAAGCCTTCCGCATCCACGTTGAGCATATCCAGCGCCTGAGCGGCAATATCCTCAGAGATACGCCCGTCGTAGCGAACCTCGGCAAAATCGCGCACCCGGCGCAGCAGGCGGTTGGCGATTCGCGGCGTGCCGCGCGCGCGACGCGCGACCTCCAGAGCCCCCTCTTCGCTCATCTCCAGCCCCATATAGCGGGCGCTGCGGCTGACAATATGCTGCAGGTCCGGGATCTGATAGAACTCCAGGCGCTGAACGATGCCAAAACGGTCGCGCAGCGGCGAAGTCAATGAACCTGCGCGAGTCGTCGCGCCAATCAGGGTAAACGGCGGCAGATCGATTTTTATCGAACGCGCCGCGGGCCCTTCGCCAATCATGATATCCAGCTGATAATCTTCCATTGCCGGATAGAGAACTTCTTCAACAACCGGTGACAGACGGTGGATCTCGTCGATAAACAGAACGTCGTGGGGCTCAAGATTGGTCAACATCGCCGCCAGATCGCCCGCCTTTTCCAGCACCGGGCCGGAGGTGGTGCGCAGGTTCACGCCCATCTCGTTGGCGACGATGTTTGCCAGGGTGGTTTTCCCCAGCCCCGGCGGGCCAAAAATCAGCAGGTGATCGAGCGCGTCGCCGCGCAGCTTCGCCGCCTGGATAAAAATCTCCATCTGCGAACGGACGTGCGGCTGGCCCACGTACTCTTGCAGCAATTTAGGGCGAATGGCGCGATCGGCTGCCTCTTCAAAACCGCTGCTGTCCGCCGATACCAGCCTGTCTGCTTCAATCATCCCTTACCTCACAACGCGGCGCGGAGCGCTTCGCGAATTAGCGTTTCACTGTTGGCATCCGGGCGCACGATTTTGCTGACCATCCGGCTGGCCTCCTGAGGTTTATAGCCCAGCGCCACCAGCGCGGCAACCGCTTCCTGTTCAGCATCATCATCAGAAGGACCGGCTGGAGACGTCAGCACCAGATCCGCCGCCGGCGTAAACAGATCGCCGTGCAGCCCTTTAAAGCGGTCTTTCATTTCGACAATCAGGCGTTCCGCGGTTTTCTTGCCGATTCCCGGCAGCTTCACCAGCGCCGCCAGCTCCTCACGCTCAACGGCATTCACAAACTGCTGCGCCGACATGCCGGAAAGGATCGCCAGCGCCAGCTTCGGACCGACGCCGTTGGTTTTAATCAGCTCTTTAAACAGCGTGCGCTCCTGCTTGTTGTTAAAGCCATACAGCAGCTGAGCGTCTTCGCGGACGATAAAGTGGGTAAAAATGATCGCCTCTTTGCCCACGTCCGGCAGCTCGTAGAAACAGGTCATCGGCAGATGAACCTCATAGCCTACGCCTCCCGTTTCGAGTAAAACCAGCGGGGGTTGTTTTTCGAGAATGATGCCTCTGAGTCTGCCTATCACGTGGAGCTCCTAGATTAAGGGCTGAAAGTCTAATGCGGTATCATAAAAAAAGGCTGGATAGATATCCAGCCTGATTTCAGGTTATCGTAAGCGTCCACGCGCCAGATTCAGGCGGCTTTCGCTGATCTGGGCGGCGTTCTGGCTGACGTGGCAGTGGGTGATGGCGATGGCTAAAGCATCCGCCGCATCCGCCTGCGGGTTGGCCGGCAGCTTGAGCAAGGTGCGCACCATATGCTGCACCTGGCTCTTTTCCGCGCTGCCGATGCCGACAACGGTCTGCTTTACCTGCCTGGCGGCGTACTCAAAGACCGGCAGGTCCTGATTCGTCGCCGCGACAATCGCCACGCCGCGCGCCTGGCCGAGCTTCAGCGCCGAGTCGGCGTTCTTGGCCATAAACACTTGTTCGATGGCGAAATAATCCGGCTGGAACTGGGTAATAATTTCCGTGACGCCCGCATAGATGAGCTTCAGGCGAGACGGTAAATCATCCACTTTCGTGCGAATACAGCCGCTGCCCAGATAGCTGAGCTGGCGTCCAACCTGGCGGATGACGCCATAACCAGTGACGCGCGACCCCGGGTCAATGCCGAGAATAATGGCCATCACGCACCTCCGGTTAGTGGTTTAACGGTCGGCAACATTAGAGCGTTGCGGCGACCTCATCAGAGATCTCGCCGTTGTGATAAACTTCCTGCACGTCGTCGCAATCTTCCAGCATATCGATCAGACGCAGCAGTTTCGGCGCAGTTTCCGCGTCCATGTCCGCTTTGGTAGACGGGATCATCGAGACTTCAGCGGCGTCCGCTTTCAGGCCGGCGGCTTCCAGCGCATCGCGTACCGCGCCCATCTCTTCCCACGCGGTATAAACGTCAATCGCGCCGTCGTCATAGGTCACAACGTCTTCCGCGCCCGCTTCCAGCGCCGCTTCCATGATCGCATCTTCGTCGCCTTTCTCGAAGGAGATAACGCCTTTTTTGCTGAACAGGTAGGAAACGGAACCGTCGGTCCCCAGGTTACCGCCGGTTTTGGTGAAGGCATGACGGACTTCCGCAACGGTACGGTTACGGTTGTCGGACAGACATTCAACCATCACCGCCGTGCCGCCAGGACCGTAACCTTCATAGATGATGGTTTCCATGTTCGCATCATCATCGCCGCCCACGCCGCGGGCAATAGCGCGGTTCAGGGTGTCGCGGGTCATGTTGTTGCTCAGCGCTTTGTCGATTGCCGCGCGCAGACGCGGGTTAGATCCCGCATCGCCGCCGCCCAGACGCGCGGCGGTGACCAGCTCGCGAATAATTTTCGTAAAGATCTTACCGCGCTTGGCATCCTGTGCCGCTTTGCGGTGCTTGGTGTTGGCCCATTTACTATGACCTGCCATAAAAAACTCTCCAAAAAAGCGCGCCCTTTCAGGCGGCGTTAATTACAAATTCTTCAATCGCCTGCCGGTTGCTCCAGGACTTGGTCAACGTGGCGGCTTCCGTCGCATCAACCCAGCGATAGTCCAGATGTTCCGTAAAGACAATCTGGCGTTCATGGGGGAGCGCAAGACGGAACCAAAATTCCGTATTACGCTCAACGCCCGGCGCATAGCGATGACGTAAATGAGAAAATATCTCGAACTCTACCGTGCGCTGACAGTCAACCAAAGCCAGCTGCTCGCTGGCGACATCAATGGCGACTTCTTCCATAACTTCACGCGCGGCAGCCTGCGGCGCGGTCTCTCCCTCTTCCAGGCTGCCGGTAACCGACTGCCAGAACGCGGGATCGTCGCGCCGCTGCAACATCAGCACCCGCTTCGTATCTTTGGCGTAAATCACCACCAGCACGGAAACGGGGAGCTTGAATGACATCTTACTTATTCTCCAGAGACTCTTTTGCCTCTTTCGCCACCACCTGAATACCCAGCTCGCTCAGCGATGCCGGGTTAGCGAAGCTTGGCGCTTCGGTCATCAGGCAAGCGGCGGCGGTAGTTTTCGGGAAGGCGATAACGTCACGGATATTATCGGTACCGGTCAGCAGCATGGTCAAACGGTCAAGACCGAAAGCCAGGCCCGCGTGCGGCGGAGTACCGTATTTCAGCGCGTCCAGCAGGAAGCCAAACTTCTCGCGCTGCTCTTGCTCGTTAATGCCGAGAATGCCGAACACGGTCTGCTGCATTTCACCGCTGTGAATACGTACCGAACCGCCGCCGACTTCATAGCCGTTGATGACCATATCGTAGGCGTTGGCCACCGCGTCTTCCGGCGCGGCCTTCAGCTCGGCGGCGGACATATCTTTCGGCGAGGTAAACGGATGGTGCATCGCGGTCAGGCCGCCTTCACCGTCGTCTTCAAACATCGGGAAGTCGATAACCCACAGCGGCGCCCATTTGTTTTCGTCGGTCAGGTTCAGGTCTTTGCCCAGCTTCAGACGCAGCGCGCCGAGCGCGTCGGCGACAACCTTTTTGTTATCCGCGCCGAAGAAGATCATGTCGCCATCCTGCGCGCCGGTGCGCTCAAGGATCGCTTCAACGATGTCGGCGTTAAGGAATTTAGCTACCGGGCTGTTGATGCCTTCAAGGCCTTTCGCCCGCTCGGTGACTTTAATATAGGCCAGGCCTTTTGCGCCGTAGATCTGGACAAACTTACCGTACTCGTCGATTTGCTTACGGGTCAGCGCAGCGCCGCCCGGTACGCGCAGCGCGGCTACGCGGCCTTTGGCGTCGTTAGCCGGACCTGCGAAGACGGCGAATTCCACCGCTTTGACCAGATCGGCAACGTCCACCAGCTCCATCGGGTTACGCAGGTCTGGTTTATCGGAACCGTAGCGGCGCTCGGCTTCGGCGAAGGTCATGATCGGGAAATCGCCCAGATCCACGCCCTTCACTTCCTGCCACAGATTACGCACCAGCGCTTCCATCACTTCACGCACCTGCTCGGCGGTCATGAAGGAGGTCTCGACGTCGATCTGGGTGAATTCCGGCTGGCGGTCGGCGCGCAGGTCTTCGTCGCGGAAACATTTAACAATCTGATAGTAGCGGTCAAAACCGGACATCATCAGCAGCTGTTTGAACAGCTGGGGAGACTGCGGCAGCGCGTAGAATTTGCCTTTATGCACACGAGAAGGCACCAGATAGTCGCGCGCGCCTTCCGGGGTAGCTTTGGTCAGCATCGGCGTTTCGATATCGAGGAAGCCGTGGTCGTCCATAAAACGGCGGACGAGGCTGGTAATCTTCGCACGGGTTTTCAGGCGCTGCGCCATTTCCGGACGACGCAGGTCCAGGTAGCGGTATTTCAGACGCGCTTCTTCGGTGTTGACGTGGTTGGAGTCCAGCGGCAGCGCTTCCGCGCGGTTGATAATGGTCAGGTCGGATGCCAGCACTTCGATGGCGCCGGTGGCCATATCGCTATTCACGTTTTTTTCGTCACGCGCACGCACGGTGCCGGTGACCTGGATGCAGAACTCATTACGCAGTTCAGAGGCCAGCTTTAATGCGTCGGCGCGATCCGGATCGAAAAACACCTGCACGATGCCTTCGCGGTCACGCATATCGATAAAGATAAGGCTACCAAGATCACGACGACGGTTGACCCAACCACACAGAGTCACTTGCTGCCCTACGTGGGACAGACGAAGCTGCCCGCAATATTCTGTACGCATGAGATATCCCTTAACTTAGCCGCAGGCGGATTGTTGCCTGCCTTGCAGGCGACGAGGTCGCAGCTTTAGCTGATGTCACAACTGAATGAAAAAAGGCGGCTATTATACTGGAAATTATGCCGCACGATAAGTCCGGCGCAGCGCGCTGCGTTGCTTTGCTGCACGCTTATTGCTTGTACTCACAAAAATTAACAAAATTTGTTACCCTCGGGCGAGATCGGCAACGGTATTGTAGCGGCCTGACAACAAAAGAAGATACGGGGATATCATGTTAGAACTCAATGCAAAAAAGACCGCGCTGGTCGTTATTGACCTGCAGGAAGGCATTTTACCGTTTGCCGGCGGCCCGCATCGCGCTGACGAAGTGGTTGAGCGCGCCGCGAGTCTGGCGAAAAAGTGCCGCCAGCAGGGTTCCCCGGTGGTCATGGTTCGCGTTGGCTGGTCGGCGGATTTCGCGGAAGCGCTGAAGCAGCCGGTCGATGCTCAGGCAGGCGCGCCAACGCTACCGGAAAACTGGTGGGCCTATCCGCTCGCGCTGGAAAAACAGGCGAGCGATATCGAAGTCACCAAACGCCAGTGGGGGGCCTTTTACGGCACCGACCTGGAGCTGCAGCTTCGCCGTCGCGGTATCGATACGATTATCCTGTGCGGTATCTCCACGAATATCGGCGTCGAATCTACGGCGCGCAACGCCTGGGAGCTGGGTTTTAACCTCATTCTTGTCGAAGACGCCTGCAGCGCGGCGACGGCGGAACAGCATCTTAGCAGCATGACGCATATCTTCCCGCGGATTGCCCGCGTGCGTAGTACCGAGGAGGTGCTTGCCGCATTATGATTTATATAGGGCTTCCCCAGTGGGCGCACCCGAAGTGGGTGCGGCTGGGTATCACCAGCCTTGAAGAGTATGCCCGCCACTTCAACTGCGTGGAGGGCAACACCACCCTGTACGCGTTACCAAAAGCGGAGATTGTCAGCCGCTGGTATGAACAAACCCACGACGATTTTCGCTTCTGCTTCAAATTTCCGGCCACCATTTCGCACCAGGCGGCGCTGCGCAACTGCGACGACTTAAGCCATGAGTTTTTTACCCGTCTGGCGCCGCTGTCTTCGCGCATCGGCCAGTACTGGCTCCAGTTGCCGGCGACGTTCGGCCCTCGGGACCTCACCGCCCTCTGGCCGTTCCTCGACAGCCTGCCGCGCGAATTCCGCTACGGCGTTGAGGTAAGGCATCCGGAATTTTTCGCCAAAGGGGAAGCGGAACAGCAGCTCAATCGCGGCCTGCATCAGCGTAACGTCAATCGCGTGATCCTTAAATAACCTTTCTAATGATACACATTAAAAGATGGGATTTTGTAGCGGGGATTAAGCGGCTTCAATCAGGTGAGCCAATGCCAGCAATCTCACGCGCTGCTCGGATAATCCGCCCAATTTGTAACGTCCCGCGAGTTCATAACCTACTCTGTCCAGCTTCTGTAGCATTGGGACAGGAATATTCAGGGCGAGATTTTGAGTTAACGGAATTGCATCCCCTTGAGACTTCAGAGGATTACACGGATAAAGCGTCATTCAAGCCTCCTGAGCATCTCACCGATTGCCAGTGTTAAACGCTGGTCTTCTGATACCACACCTTGACCAATCTGTTCAGAAAGCTTTTCCAGCTTTTTGATAAGCGATGGATGCAGCGTCATCAAAAGATTACAACTTACTTTCTGACCATGTTCATTGAAGAGATGATTCATTTACAGCCCTCCCATCGACTGAGCAACTTCAGCCGCTTCTGAGGCTGCTGTTATGGCTTTGTTTCGTTTTGTCTGTGCTTCGAGGATTCGTACAGTTGCATCACGCTGCAAGCGGGTGACCTTTGAAGAAGCCGCTTTCAGAATCCCGTCACAGAACGCGTTATGCTGGTTACTCATAGCGCTGGTGGCCTTAACGTAATCAGCGGGATTGATACCTATAGCTTCACAGAAAGGCTGTACAGCGTCGATGGCAGTCACTGTATGACGTTGCATTAACTGAGCCTGTAAAGCAGCAATCTGAGCCTTGTAGGCGGCCTCAGTGACTTTGTTAGTCATTACCCACCTCATCGGCGACAATCACAGACAGATAGGATTCAAGCGGTTTAATTCCCGATAACGCTTCTTCAGCCTGTTTCACCAATACGTTGTGAGCATGGATAGCCTTATTTACCTTATTCGCTTTCTCAGTGATACCTGCATCAACAAATTTCTCAGCGGCTTTCTTACATTCCTTTTCAATCTCAGCAAGCGGGTTATGTTTTGGTGACTGCTGCAATGGTACAAACTTGATAAATCCAGCGCCCATCTCATACACAACGTAATTCTCATGCATCATGTTCTGAATAATAGTCTGTACCATCGCTGGGTGTGTAACCTGTCGGATTCGGAACCCGTAATCTTCGACTGGCTGAGACATTAGTTGCTTAGTCTTGATAGCAATAAGAGTATCTTTATTCAGGCTGTCTGCGTTGTAAATATCCTTTGCATCTCCGATATTTTCCAGTGCAGCTTTAATTTTGGGGATGAAATGTGATTCGATTTCAATTCGTTTCTGTGTAGGACTATTCATTATTAACGCTCTCGTGAAATTCAGATACAAAAATACACCACACAGGCCGTCTTTTACGTAACCCGTGTAGTGTCATCTGGAATGTGTAAGGGGTTGGCTAACCTGTCCCCGAGGAAGGGATGCCACAGGAAAGCCATTAATTTGTTAGGAAATCAATCCAATACATAAATGTTAACATGTTGTTAAATTATGTCAAGGGGTTTCAGTTTTCTGACAAATAGCCTTAATGATTTCATACCGTCTGGTTTTAGTCATCATACGAGGCGGGGTGTAATCGGTGGGGGATGTAATTCCTGTTAATTCGGAAAGACCCTTATATTGCATGCAGAACCGATGTGCCTTTTCAGCTACGACAGTAAAGTATTTCTTCATTCATATTAATAGTCCTTAAACAAGAAAGGTCACCCCCCATGATAAAACCTGAGAAAGTGACCTTCCAACTATTCTCATCTATCTAAGACCCTGTTGACCGATTTTGATAAATGAGCATTACTGTATTATTATCATACGGAAATGTGTTTTTGTACAGTGGTATTTTGTTATTACTGAAATTGATGGATGGTCATTATTGGCGGGGTGGATGGGATGGCAGAAATGCATATTTAGCACTTTTTGCTATTGACGGATTTTTTACGATTGATATAATGCATTAAGACCTTTACAGATTATCTTTAAAGTTTTTGATTATCACTAATTGAATACTACAATAAGAAAATGGCTTACGCCAAAAGCCATTAAAATCTTATTATCTCTTCAAAAGATACTTAATCAATACCTTTAAAGATTACTGTTAAGATGTGAAATCACCAAATCAAGGAATTATCCTTTCAACATTCGCATGGCTTCGCGTTGTCATGCTTCTTGCTTTCGCCTTGTAATCTATTCAGATAGCCTATCAGAATCCCTCAGCGAGTGCTAAACCAGCTCAGATTACAATTGCATCAAACCATCATCTTTGATAGAATAATCAGTCTATTAGGAGATGAATGTGAAACATCGGAAACGATGTGGTAATTCTGCTGTAACGGCTCATTTAGTTGAGTTTGTAACAGATTCCAGTAAGCCCACCCGATTAGCAAATCATCAAATAACAGACCGATGAACGGTGAAGGATTCACACCCCAAATGTGACCAACCTACAGCTATCACTTATTATCGGTTCCAATCGCTGCCTACACCCTGAAACAGCAGCACATAACGCTTACACAGCAAGGGTTTTTCTTTCACTGGTGATTTCTGCTAGTGGACTTGATTAACTTTGAGCATGGACAAACAGCGTTATGAGCGTTCTACCGTTTAATGTTGACTTCAGTATTCCCGCCAAGGTTACTGGAAGAGCACCTTTTATCATCCCTGAAGATGATTTCATATCTGGTACTAACCGCGTTTCTGCACGTGCCGCAAGAGAAATAAATCAAGCAGCCAGAATGCTGGATGCCTTATCACCGTGCCTCAGAAAGGGAATCAAGCCGAACACAACACCATTCATTCAGCATCTGATTGATTCTTATCATTACGATAAAGTTACCGGAAAGATTACCCACAAGAAAGACGCACCAAAAAAGAGTTATCACAATCCTTACAAAGCAGGTGATGAGATTAGGGTAAGTTACATAGGGCAAGGGGATTATCGCTACCCTCGAATGGTAACCACCTTTCAGGGTAAACAAAAGCATGTAGCATTGCATCGTCTGGTTTATATACTCATTAACCACAAAGAGCCGTCCGGCTATATTGACCATGTGAAAGGTAATACACTGTCTTACCATCATAAGGGCTTGCGCAATGTAACTCCTTCACAAAATTCAATGAATGCCTTTTGCAGCAAAGATAGTCAGGTCAACTATAAAGGCGTCACCAGAGCGGGAAAGAAATTCAGAGCAAGGCTTTTCTGTGAAGGGGTTGCCCGTTTAGATGAAAAGTTTGATTCAGCTTCAGAAGCCGCAAAAAGATATGATGAGGTGGCAAGGCTTTATTTCGGGGATTTCGGTAAATACAACTTTCCTCGTACTGGTGAACAGTCTGCAATTCGATGATTTTTTTCAAAAATTTTTGAGACCACTGTTCAAAATGGCTTCAGGTTGATTTTATAGAAATATCTGAGGCCGCTTTTTAAGATTCTTAATCGCCTGTGTACACCTATTTAGTGGGCGAACCTGAGAAAGTAGCGTTGAGGCTATGAAATTTCAACATATCCCGAACTGTACAGCACTGTGACAACCTCTAAGCTATTACCTAACAACCAACAAAGCCCTTTAATAGAACCTCTCAGGATTCGTTACAGAACCTCTCACAAGGTGAAGGTATAAAAAAGCCCCAATAAAGGGGCATCATGAATCACTATCTAACTGCTACTTGTTCAGGCGATAGAAAGTTGCCTTACTAATTTGTAACTCATCCTGTACCTGCTTTGGTGACATTCCCTGTGAAAGAAGTTCCTGAACCTGTTCAGAGGTTGCTTTAATCGGTCTGCCACAGTGAACACCTTCAGACTGAGCACGTTTAATCCCTGCTGTTCTGCGCTCTGCTATCAAGTCTTTCTCTAAAGAAGCCAATCCAGCCATCATAGTGAGCATAGCCTTACCCACTGGTGTAGACAGGTCGAACCCTTCACGGAGACTGATAACCTTCACTCCTTTGGCTTGAAGAAGTTCTACCGTTGAGAGAACATCGATAGTGTTACGGCCTAAGCGGTCAATAGCGATAACAATCAGCGTGTCACCTTCACGGACATAATTCAGCAGGTCACCGAATCCTTTACGGGCTGTAGCCTTAATGCCACCTGATACAGCCTCATCGGTGAACCACTTAGAAACCTGATAGCCAGCTTCTTCAATCTGCTGTTTCTGGTTGGTGACTGTCTGGTCTGAAGTTGATACACGGACGTAGGCGATTACAGATGACATTATGGTGATTCCCTGAAAGTTGTCTCAAAACCTAGTCTCAAAATAATACCTGTATCAAAACTCAAAATCAAACTTTTGAGACAACCTAATCACACCTTTCGAGACTCTTTTCAGCAGTATCAAAACCACTCCCTTTTGAGACAATCCAAACCATTGAAACAGGTATATAAATACTCATTCTTATCTCTTTTCGGAACTAAAACAGTTAATAGGCTGTAGCTATTGAAAATACTGGTGTTGATAGGGGTTATAACGCTATTCGAAGAGACTGTTTTTCACTGTTAATTTAGCCGTTTAGATGGCAATTCTTCAGCATTCACAAGCCATTGAAGGGGTCACTATGGAAATTTCAGGAATCGAAAAGGAAACCCGTCTAACCATAGCGACCTTAAAAGAGTTAGACAGGAATCCCGAAATAGTGGCAAAGCGCATTAGTAAGAACGGCTGGAGCCGCTGCACCAGCGATTTTTAGCCCTCCAGTGAAAGCCTTTCCCGTAATCTTACCAATCCAAGACCCAAAGCCCTTTTCCACCTCATCTTTTGAAGTCGGTTTATCAGTCTGTTTAACAAGCTGCTCCAACTCTTTGACATCAGCATCATCAAGCCCCTGCTCTTTTAGCTGACGCGCAAGGGAGTTAAAATCACCTGAAGTAATACTGTTCTGTTGGTGAATATCTCCGGTATTGCCAGCACCAATAGCACCAGCATTATGCACGTTGCCGTTAAAGTTATTAATATTGTTAACAGTCATAACTGAAACCACCTTATCATTAGCAAGCATGGTAACATCTTGCGCCCCACTTTTGGTTATAACAAGAGTTGCCCAGTCGTGAATCTTGTTTCGAACAGCAAAGAGTATTCCTTGAATTTTACCAATGTGAATATCCCAGTAAAGCTCAATACCTTTCCCCTGCTCTTTAAGTAAAATATTTTTTAATTCCAATGGCATCATGAGTTGCCACTCCACACGCTTTTCAGCTAACTCTATAATCGTGGAGATGGGGTTAGCAATCTTGTAAGTCGAAAAAACATTAATTTGCTCTGGTGTCGCTTTTCCAAAGTCGAAATCAAGTGTTCTTTTTAGCTCTACATCCCACGCACTAATTTTCCCGACCCCAACACGATAATCTGGTATGGTTCCTGTTACTTGGTAGCCGTTTATTTCACAATTCAACCATTCTAAAAAATCATTATCCTCCATGCTCATAGCAATACTCTTTGCTTTGAGAAAAAGAGTGAGTATGTCTGTCTCAACATTTTCAGCCAAAGATTGTAATTCCGTTACAGCAGAAGCCATTTTTCCACCCCTCAGAAGTAATTTCGCATCATCATTTTACCTCTTCAGCATACTCTGTAAGCAAACTTTTCACAGCGGCTGATTAGGTTGCTCTTCCATCTCTTTCACCCACTCTGGAGCCTCTTCTAAGGCTATGTGTCGCGGCTTAGTCGAGAACCCTTCAAAATCGAATTCATCACCATCAATCAGCGGTAAACTCTCCAGCCATTGAGCACCGTCAACCACCCTATCAAGTGGAAAGTTAAGCAGCCTTAACCCGTTGTGTAGGAAGACATTGCACTTCTTTCCAGCCGTGTTAAGTCGGATTTCTTTCACTATCCGTTTAATAATGATTTGAGCCTCTATCCGGTCTTTCTTCACGGTTAAATCAAGATGGCTTATTGTCTCAAGCTGGCTTGATGCCTCCCGTTGGTGAACCTCTGAAACGGCCTTTTCAGCGTCCCTTATTCGGCTGTTCAGTGATTTCAAGTCCTTAGCCATAGACTCTACATCATCAGTCAGCATCGACAGCTTAATGAGCCTCTCACGCTGTTTTTGAAGCTGTTCTAACTCACTTTGAAGAGCACCAATAGCAGAGCCGTTATCACGATTCAGTGAAAGACGGTTGGTGTTGTACAGAAGCCCCTGAACTAATGCGCGGTCAGTCTGCAATCTGCTGAATCCAACGCTATTACAACGCCCTTCACTCTTCATCGAACATTTGTATATACCAGACCTCTTAGCCGTGACACCTGCAACAACCATGATAAACCCACACTCAGAGCACCTTAGAACGCCCTTGAAGAGATTTGTTAGCAAAGGTAGGTCAGAGGAAGGTTTACGCCCTGAACCCTGTTTAAGCTGCTGTACAGCGTAGAATTGCTGTTCACTGATAATTGAAGGGTAATAGTTAGAAATCTCAGATACACCCTTTACAGCCATTGATTTAGAAGGAACTTTGAAACCAATCACTGAACGGTTTGAAAGCAACTCTGTAACCGATGATTGAGACCAGCCACCTGTAACGGATTTGAACTGGTTCAGGGTGGAAAAACCTTCATCATTCATTTGTTTGGCTATCTTGACGTGAGACAACCCCTCTAACCGTAACTGAAAGACACGCTGAACAGCATTCACGTTCTCAGGGATGAATTCAAAGTGTGAACGGTCTTCAGATACCTTGAGCCATGCCGCACAACGCTTAGACATGATTTCACCGTTAGCTGCACGTTCCCTTTTAGCAGCCCATACAGACCTTAAACGGGTAGATTTCATCGCTGATTCTTCGTGTGCTCGCTCCATCACCAGCATGGCTTTAATCATGCTCAGTGAATCTTTCAGGCTTTCTTTCGTGTACCACTCGTTATCGACAAGGGTCACCACTTCAACGCCAGCCCTGAGAATCTTTCTAAGCTGCTCCCCTGCTGTGTCGATGTCCTGACGGCTTACCCTGTCCAGAGATTCAACAAGAAGCACTGAACCCGCTTCAATGTAGCCGGAATCGACAGCGGCTAAGAATTCCCCGAATGCACCAGACTTAGCATTAGCGCCAGAGTAACCACTGATGCCTAAATCCTGAAAGCGTAGTGATTCGTCTAAATAATAATCAGGATTCCTTTTTAACCAATCGTTAATGTACTTGCTTTGACGCTTAGTAGAATCACCAACTGATTGAATTTTTGTAGAAAATCGTATGTATGAGATTGCTTTTGGCATGGAGTTTATGATGAGTTATGAAGAGATTTGATGAGTGTATCATAAGAGGGTTCAATCCTTGATAGCCGTCCGGTTCATAGCGCCGTCGCCCGCAGCCCGGCGATGATCGAGGCGCAGAAGAAGAAGCCTAAAGTCCCCGTCCATGCGCTGGTGACGGCCCATAATCCAATGGTGCGTTTTATCGGCAGCGATGATATGACGCAGAATCGCGAGCTTTTTAGCGTGTGGATTCGCACGCTGCCAAAATGGACGCCGACCGCCACGCCGTACCTGTTCCTCCATACTCCGGATATCGCCCAGGCGCCGGAACTGGTCGACACCCTGTGGGGCGATCTGCGTACTGCCCTACCGGAAATAGGGAATGCGCCGTCAATTCCGCAGCAAACCTCTCTTTTCTGATATCCTGCTATCCTCAATTGAGCCACCGGAAGCGATAAAAGGGAGTTTTGAGTATGGTCAGCGCGCTGTATGCGGTCTTAGGTGCGTTATTGCTTATTAAGTTTTCCTGGGACGTCGTACGCCTGAGGACGCAATATCGCGTAGGCTACGGCGACGGTGGTTTTAGCGAGCTGCAGGTCGCTATTCGCGTGCACGGGAACGCGGTGGAGTATGTTCCCATTGGCCTGATCTTACTGCTGTTTATGGAGATGAACGGCGCCCAGACCTGGATGGTCCACGTCTGCGGTATCTTGCTGATCGCCGGGCGCCTGATGCACTCGTATGGCTTTCATCATCGTCTCTACCGCTGGCGCCGTTCCGGCATGAGCGCGACGTGGTGTTCGTTGTTGCTGATGGTGCTGGCGAACTTCTGGTATATGCCCTGGGAGTTGGTTTTCTCCGTCCGTTAGCGCACAATACGCCGTTTTCGATTTTTCGGGTTTAACGTTATGTCTCACCGCGATACGCTTTTTTCCGCGCCGATTGCCAGTCTCGGCGACTGGACCTTTGATGAACGGGTTGCTGAAGTCTTCCCGGATATGATCCAGCGCTCTGTTCCCGGCTATTCCAATATCATTTCGATGATCGGCATGCTGGCGGAACGTTTCGTTCAGCCGGATACCCAGGTTTACGATCTCGGCTGCTCGCTTGGCGCAGCCACGCTGTCCGTGCGCCGCAATATTGCGCATTCTGGCTGCAAAATCATCGCCATCGATAACTCGCCGGCGATGGTCGAACGCTGCCGTCGCCATATTGACGCTTATAAAGCGCCGACGCCGGTCGAGGTAATTGAAGGCGATATTCGCCACGTCAAGATAGAAAACGCCTCAATGGTGGTGCTCAATTTCACCATTCAGTTTCTCGAGCCGGGCGAACGCCAGGCCATTCTGGACAAGGTCTATCAGGGGCTGAACCCGGGCGGCGCGCTGGTGCTGTCGGAAAAATTCAGCTTCGAAGATGACAACGTCGGCGAACTCTTGTTCAACATGCATCACGACTTCAAACGCGCTAACGGCTACAGCGAGCTGGAAATCAGCCAAAAGCGCAGCATGCTGGAAAACGTGATGCTCACCGATTCCGTGGAAACCCACAAAGCGCGCCTGCGTAAGGCCGGTTTCGAACATGCCGAGCTGTGGTTCCAGTGCTTTAACTTCGGATCGTTAATCGCCGTAAAATCCGGGGACCCGGCATGATTGATTTCAGCAACTTTTATCAATTGATTGCCAAAAGCCCGCTTTCGCACTGGCTGGAGACGCTGCCGGCCCAGGTGGCGGCCTGGCAGCGCGACGCGCTGCACGGCAAATACCGGGAATGGGAACGGGCCGTCGAGTTTCTGCCCGAGTTTGCGCCCTACCGTCTGGATCTGCTGCACAGCGTCACCGCCGAGAGCGAAACGCCGCTCGGCGAAGGCCAGCGCCTGCGGATTGAAAACCTGCTGAAGAATCTGATGCCGTGGCGTAAAGGGCCCTTCTCCCTTTACGGCGTGAATATCGATACCGAATGGCGTTCCGACTGGAAGTGGGAGCGCGTACTGCCGCACCTTTCCGATCTGACCGGGCGTACCATCCTTGATGTCGGCTGCGGCAGCGGATACCACATGTGGCGCATGATTGGCGCCGGCGCTCATCTGGCGGTGGGCATCGACCCCACCCAGCTGTTTCTTTGCCAGTTTGAAGCGGTGCGAAAACTGTTGGGCAACGACCAGCGCGCGCATCTGCTGCCGCTGGGCATTGAGCAGCTTCCGGCGCTCAACGCCTTTGATACCGTCTTTTCGATGGGCGTGCTGTATCACCGCCGCTCTCCGCTCGATCACCTGTGGCAGCTCAAAGATCAGCTGGTTCCCGGCGGCGAGCTGGTGCTGGAGACGCTGGTCGTTGAAGGCGACGAAAATACCGTACTGGTGCCGGGCGACCGCTATGCCCAAATGCGCAACGTCTACTTTATCCCGTCCGCCGCCGCGCTGAAGCAGTGGCTGGAGAAGTGCGGATTTGTCGATGTGCGTATTGTCGATGCGTGCGTCACTTCGACCGACGAGCAGCGCCGCACCGAGTGGATGACCACCGAGTCGCTGGCCGATTTCCTCGATCCGCGCGATAGCAGCAAAACGGTCGAAGGCTATCCGGCCCCGCTGCGCGCGGTGATTATTGCCAGCAAACCGGAAACGCAGCAGTCGTTAGCGGCGAAAAAAACCCGTAGCCAGGGCTAATTCTGGATAAAAAAAGGCCCCTGTTTAATGGGCAGGGGCCTGGTACGGGCAATCATCATATTGGGCGACATGATGTGCAGCAAAAAACGGTTTACTCTCTCTACTCTCTACGCGGTAATTATCTTCTTCATTTCCGCTACCGCTTCGCCATTGACGGCGTAGCGTAAGTATTCATCTGCTTCGGCATCCGTAGACATCGACAATCCGGGATTGCGAAAGCGCATCGGGGACGGTAACCACTGGCCTGCCGAGGTATGCACCTCTTTTACCCCCGCCTGTAAAAACAGCGCCAGGTTGGCGGCGCGCACTCCTGCACCGGCCATAATAATAGGAGTATCGCTTTGGGAAATAAGTTCCCTGATTAATGAAATTCCTTTTTCGGCAGACGCCTGCTGGCCCGAAGTCAGGATACGCTGAACGCCGAGTTCAGCCAGCTCAAGGCTGGCCTGGCGCGGGTTGGCGCACATATCAAAGGCCCGGTGAAAGGTGACGGCCAGGGTTCCCGCCGCCGCCATTATTTTTTTCATTCGCGCCCTATCCACCCGACCGTCGGCGTCAAGAATACCGATTACCAGGCCGGGAAAACCGAGATCTTTCACCGCGGCGACATCATCCAGCATCGCGGCAAACTCACCCGCGGTATAGCAAAAATCACCGCCGCGCGGGCGAATAATCGGATGAACGGGAATAGTCACCGCTTCACGCACCGATTTCAGTACGCCCAGCGAAGGCGTCAGCCCCCCCTCCTGCGGCGCGGCGCATAGCTCGATGCGATCGGCGCCGCGGCGCTGGGCCTCCAGCGCGCACTCCATGCTGTAACAGCAGACTTCCAGTAAGGTCATTCTTCTCTCCGTAGATTGAGCAGGCACGCCAGAATGGCACGATTCCTCCCGGCAGACGCCGCGTAACGTCACACTGTCATCGTTCAGCGTGTTCACTGGCGACAATTTGCTCAATCGACCACGGGTGAAATTTGATCGTCACTTTACCATCGGTTACCGCCAGGGTTGGATTCGGTAAACGCTCACGCGCACCTTTCGGCGCGCTGGTCTTGACAAAAATACCCGGTTGGCTCAGCCCGTCATCGGACAGCAGCGCCAGCGCGCGGGTATTGAGCGTTTCAGGTTCGCCAGGCAGCACGATTTCAATATGCTCCCAACCTTCGTGCGGATAGCGCTTTTCGCCCGGCCACGGCAGCTCAACGATGCGAAAACGCCAGTGCGCCACGACCACCGGCTCATCCAGGCGGAATAAACAGATTGGCCGGCCGTTAATCACGTTTTCCGACAGCAGCGTGCCGCATTGTTCAAAGCCGCGACGCCAGCGTTCCGCCGTGGTGTTCTGATGACAGCGCAGGGAAATATGGTCGGCATCAAGTGACGTAATATCGAGACCAAGCCGATGAGCTAGCGCGTTTAGCGCCTCGGTAAAGCGCGGCAGGTCCGCGGAAATATCGTTTAATTCTTTAATCTGCTGCCAGTTCGCCATCGTAAGCCTCGGTACTCGCTAAAAAGAGCTAATTTATCGCGTTTCCCGCGCCCTACCAACCGACAATCGTCGGCGGCCCCCCGTGAACGGTTATTCGTTGAGCGCGAGGCTTAGCAACCTCTGCGCGGTGCTGACGCGTGGGCGCAAATGCAGTATACTCCCGCCCTAATTTGTCCACATTCCTGCGCCGCCCCCTCTGGGTGACGGCGTGTTAAACGTAAGGTATTTCGGTGAATATTCAGGCTCTTCTCTCAGAAAAAGTCAGTCAGGCCCTGATCGCGGCAGGCGCGTCTGCCGATTGCGAACCTCAGGTCCGCCAGTCAGCAAAAGTCCAGTTCGGCGATTATCAGGCCAACGGCGTGATGGCCGTAGCCAAAAAACTGGGCATGGCGCCGCGACAACTTGCAGAGCAGGTCCTGTCTCATCTCGACCTGAGCGGCATTGCCAGTAAGGTCGAAATCGCCGGTCCCGGCTTTATTAATATTTTCCTCGACCCGGCTTTCCTCGCGGAAAACGTCAGCAGCGCGCTGAAATCCGAACGTCTGGGCGTGGCTCAGCCGCAGGCGCAGACGGTGGTGGTCGATTACTCCGCGCCGAACGTGGCGAAAGAGATGCACGTAGGCCACCTGCGCTCCACGATTATTGGCGATGCCGCGGTGCGGACGCTGGAATTTCTCGGGCATAAAGTGATCCGCGCGAACCACGTAGGCGACTGGGGCACCCAGTTCGGCATGCTGATCGCGTACCTGGAAAAGCAGCAGCAGGAAAACGCCGGCGAGATGGCGCTGGCCGACCTCGAAGGTTTCTATCGCGAAGCGAAAAAACACTACGACGAAGATGAAGCCTTCGCCGAGCGCGCGCGCAGCTACGTCGTTAAGCTGCAGGGCGGCGACGAGTACTTCCGTGAAATGTGGCGCAAGCTGGTCGATATCACCATGTCGCAAAACCAGCTTACCTATAACCGCCTGAACGTCACTCTGACCCGCGACGACGTGATGGGTGAAAGCCTCTATAACCCGATGCTGCCGGGTATCGTTGCCGATCTGAAAGCCCAAGGTCTGGCGGTAGAAAGCGAAGGCGCGACCGTGGTGTTCCTTGATGAGTACAAAAACAAGGAAGGCGAACCGATGGGCGTGATTATCCAGAAGAAGGATGGCGGCTATCTCTACACCACTACCGATATCGCCTGCGCAAAATACCGTTACGAAAACCTGCATGCGGATCGCGTGCTTTACTACATCGACTCTCGCCAGCACCAGCACCTGATGCAGGCGTGGACCATCGTGCGTAAAGCTGGCTACGTGCCGGATTCCGTCCCGCTGGAGCACCACATGTTCGGCATGATGCTCGGCAAGGACGGCAAACCGTTTAAAACCCGCGCCGGCGGCACCGTGAAGCTCGCCGACCTGCTGGATGAAGCGCTGGAACGCGCCCGCCGTCTGGTGGCGGAGAAAAACCCGGATATGCCCGCCGATGAGCTGGAAAAACTGGCGAACGCGGTCGGAATTGGCGCGGTGAAATACGCCGATTTGTCTAAAAACCGCACCACCGACTACATCTTTGACTGGGATAACATGCTGGCCTTTGAGGGCAATACCGCGCCTTATATGCAGTATGCCTATACCCGCGTGCTCTCCGTGTTCCGCAAAGCGGATATTGATGAAAGCACGCTGGCGGCGGCGCCGGTGGTGATCACCGAAGACCGTGAAGCCCAGCTGGCGGCCCGTCTGCTGCAGTTTGAAGAAACCCTCACCGTCGTCGCGCGTGAAGGCACGCCGCACGTCATGTGCTCTTATCTGTACGATCTGGCTGGCCTGTTCTCCGGCTTCTACGAGCACTGCCCGATCCTGAGCGCCGAAAGCGAAGAGACGCGCAACAGCCGCCTGAAGCTGGCACTGCTGACCGCAAAAACGCTGAAGCTGGGTCTGGATACCCTGGGTATCGAAACTGTAGAACGGATGTAAAAACAAACCCGGCGAAAGCCGGGTTTGTTTTATAACGCCTGATGGCGCCGCGCTCATCAGATCTGCAACATCCTTGTAGCCCCGGTAAGCGTAAGCGCCACCGGGGAAATTCCGCCCTTCTCAGAAATACTTCCGCAGATACTCCGTCAGGCACAGGATCGCCATCGCCTGGCCATACGGCATCGACGTCAGCGGAATGTCGCGATAAAAATCAAGATTCGAACCCATTCCGGTACCGAACGACGTTTGCAGCAGCTCCCCTTGCGGTGAGATATTCTGCACGATGCCGCGAATCGCTTTTTCCGCCACCTCCGCATACGCCTGACTCACGTAGCGCTTGCGCACCGCTTTGAGGATCCCATAAGCAAAACCGGCGGTCGCCGACGCTTCCAGATAGGAGTCGGGATCGTCAAGCAGCGTATGCCACAGGCCGCTATCGTCCTGACAGCGGGCCAGCGCGGCAATCTGCGCATTCAGCACCTGCACCAGATAACGCCGTACCGCGCTGTTTTCGGGTAAATCCACCAGCTCCAGAAAATCCGGAATAACGATAGTCAGCCAGCTATTGCCGCGCGCCCAGCGGGCTTGGGCGAAATTATGCCGCCCCTCATAGTTCCAGCCGTGGAACCACAGGCCGGTCTCGCGGTCCAGCAGATTCTGCACGTGCAGCAAAAACTGATATACCGCCTCCTCTACGTATTCCGGACGATTAAGCAGCTTGCCGATTTTCGCCAGCGGCAGAACCGTCATCATCAACGTGTCGTCCCACATCTGCTGATGATTCTCTTCCGCCAGGGTGATGTGCTGCATGCCGCCAGATTCAGTGCGCGGCATTTCGTTCATCGCCCACTCCGCCCAGCTATCGAGCCAGGGCAGATACGCGGAGTTACCCGTCTCTTCGTAGCGGTATGCCAGGGTGAGAAACGGCGCCATGGTGTTGACGTTTTTGGTGGTCGCGCCCTCGGCAAAGCGATCGGCAAACCAGCTATCGATAATGTCGCGCATCGCGGTATCGCCGGTCTGCTGGTAGTACTGATAAATACCGTACAGGCCGACGCCGTGTGTCCACTCCCAGCCGTTCCACCCTTTGGTGTCAATAACGCGTCCGTCGTCCAGCCGCAGTAAAAATTGCCCGCTTTCGTCCTTAATGTTGACCAGATTGCGCGTCACCTTCTGAATCAGCGCCTGCAGTTCATTGCGGGCGATAAAACGCTCCGGCTGGCGCAGTAGTGGGCTATGTTTGACAGGCCAAACTTTCATATCCTTAACCTCTGTTATATGTCGAATTCATGGCTGAACGCTGCTTCAGCGCTGGCGCGGCGGGTTTATTCCGATTCAGATAACCAATATTGTTGTTTCCCCACAGGGCGTCGTACGGCATCCCGGCCAGCATCTCCACCACTTCACGATCCTCGGCGCTTGCCAGTTCCGGCTGAGCGCGGCCTGATTCACGCATTTTCAGCGTTTCCGCACGCAGGACGCTGTGGGTTTGCAGATTGAGCTTAAAGCGCAGGGACACGAGGAAACCGCAGGCCAGCACCACTAAAGTACCGACGCTGAGGATCAGCAGAATGGTATGGCTCACTTCATAGGGCTGCGTTTTCTGCCCGGAGACAAAGCCCGACATCTGCATGATGATCCCCACCAGCATCACCGCGCCGGCCTGGGACGCCTTACGCGTCAGGGTCATAATCCCGGCGAAGATGCCTTCGCGGCGCTGGCCGGTGATCACTTCGTCCACGTCGGCAATATAGGTGTAGGTGTTCCACGGAACATAGTTGATGCCGCCGCGCCCCAGGCCAGCCACCGCGGATATCAGCAGCAGCAGCGAATAAACATCGCTAAGGCCAGCGTAGTACAGCACCGCGTAGGAGAGCGAACTCAGGCCGAACAGCACCACCACCATGCGGTACGATGGCGCCGGCCCGAAGCGAATGCACAGCGGGATCATGGCGATAACCGCGATAAACTGGAAGATTGCCATGGTACCGAGCAGGTTGGAGGCCATCGAGGCTTCCTGCATCAGCACAAACACCACGTAGTAGGTAAAGACCGCATTGAACACATCCTGGGCGATATAGCCTCCCAGATACATGCCCAGATGCTGACGAAAAATTTTAATTCGCAGGGTCGAACTTAACTCAATAAACAGGCGGTTAAGGCTCTGAGACAGCGTCAGGTTTTGTTTCTCCTCTTCAGCGCGTAGCGCGGCTTCCGTCCACTCTTCACGCGGGCGTTCCCAGGTAAAGAACCAGACAAATGTCAGCATCATCGCGCACAGTACCGAGAACACCAGGCTGGCGTAAAAGAAAGAAACGGCGTTGTCTTTGCCGAAGATAGTCAGCAGCACGCCCGGCAGGAACGAAGCCAGAATCGCTGACATCTGGGCCATTGAAATACGCGCGCCGGAGAATTTTGTTTTCTGTTTAAAATCATCGGTCATTTCCGGCACCAGCGTTTCATACGGCACCAGAATCATGGTGTAGACAATATCAAACAGCAGATAGGTCAGCAGGTAGTACCAGAACCCCATATCCCCTACCCACATGATGGAGTAGCTAAATACGCAGGGGATGCCGAGCAGGATGAAGAACTTGCGTCTGCCAAAACGTTTCCCCAGCCAGGTCGAGCCAAAGTTATCCGTCAGGAAGCCCATCAGCGGACTGATCACCGCATCCAGCACCCTGGCGGTGGCAAAAATAAGCGTCGCTTCGATAGGGGAAAGACCGCAAAAGGTGGTGTAGAAGTAGAGCAGCCATGCTGCTGTAAGTGCGGTTGTTCCCGCACCAAGGAAATCGCCCGATCCATAGGCAAGGTAGTTAACCAAACCGATTTTACGTGTTTTCATCGCCGTAAATCCTGTGTCTTTTTTTAGAGAACTCCGAACCGCTTTTTGGCCCATTCAGCCAAAAGGGGTTGATACATGGCTACATTAAGAACATGGGAACGGCGTTACCTTTTCATTTTTGCCAGCCAAAAGCGTTCACTGGCAAAAACACAAAGAGTCGATGAACGCGCCTCACTGATTTATAAAACAGCGTTTCTTTTAATACAAAAGATCGGACCAAAAGTTGCGAGGTGACAGCCAAAAAGACCTTGCGTCGAGGAGAATCTGCGCCTGGTTTTTCGCCGTGGATAAACCTTGCGAAAGCTAAGGAATCGGAGTAAAGACAATAGAAAGGGTTATTTCGCGTATCTCAAGGAGGCTTGATGCCCTACTCACATCTATTGGTCGCCGTGGCGCCAACCCCGGAAAGCCGGGTCCTCATTCAGAAAGCCGTCTCAATCGCCCGTCCGGTTAATGCGAAAGTCAGCCTGATCACGCTGGCAACCGATCCGGAGTTGTACAACCAGTTTGCGGCGCCGATGATGGAAAATTTACGCGAAGTCATGCAGGAAGAGACGCGCGGTTTTCTGGCCGAACTCGCCCGCCACGCCGACTACCCTATCGAAAAAATGACCATCGCCAGCGGCGGGATTGCTCATCACGTGAAGGATTTTTGTCGGCAGCATCGCGTTGACCTGGTGATTTGCGGTAACCATAACCAGAGCCTGTTTTCTCGCGCAACCTGTTCGGCGAAAGATATCGTTGGCAGCAGCGGCGTTGACGTGCTGCTGGTGTGTCTGGAAAAAGGTTAGCGCCGGGGAAGCGCTAACCGTCGTTGCCTCAGGCAAGTTTGGGGAAAGTTGCGACCTTACGCGCTAAGTGACTCTCCTCACTGCCTGGCTCAATCTCCTTTAGATCGGCAATAAACCGCTCCTGCCAGCGATGGATATCGTTATCCTTAATCACCGCCAGCATGGCCGAATGGCGGGCTATACGCTCGGCCAGCGGCATGGTTAGCGCCTGATCCAGCGCTGCGGCGACCTCGTCGCGATCGTAAGGATTGACGATTAAGGCCGTCGGCAGCTCGTTCGCCGCGCCGGCAAACTGCGACAGCACCAGCACGCCCGGATTTTGCGGGTCCTGCGCGGCAACATACTCTTTCGCCACCAGATTCATCCCATCGCGCAGCGGCGTAACCAGCCCGACGTCCGAGTAGCGGAAGATTTTCATCAGCAGCTTGCGTTCAAAGTGCTGGTTCAGGTAGTAAAGCGGAGTCCAGCCCAGCTGGCCATACCGGCCGTTAATGCGTCCGGCTGCGGTTTCCAGCTGGTGACGAATATCCTGATAGGCCTGAACATCGCCGCGCGACGTCGGCGCAATCTGGGTATAGCGAATCTTACCGTGATGATGCGGATAGTTTTCAAGCAGCGCCTCGTAGGCGAGAAAACGCTCCGGCAGCCCCTTCGAATAATCCAGCCGCTCGACGGAAAAGATATTCTGCACGCTTTTCAGTTCGCTTTTCAGCTGCGCCAGCTTGGGCGGCAGCGGCCCTTTTGCGCTGCGCGCTATCTCTTCCGGATCGATACCGATTGGGTAGACTTCGGTCTGGAAAGGTTTGCCCCAGGCCACATGTTTTTTTCCGCCGCGCGTCGTCAGACGGGTCTGCATCGATACGCAGTCCAGAAACGCCAGTCGGTCGCTCTCGGTCTGAAAGCCCAGTAAATCGTAATCGCAAAGCTGTTCCAGCAGCTCCGCGTGCGGCGGCAGCGCGTTAAAGACTTCCGGCGTCGGGAACGGAATATGTAAAAAGAAGCCGATGCGGTTATTGACGCCGCGCTGGCGCAGTTCGCTGGCCAACGGCAGCAGGTGGTAATCGTGGATCCAGACAATATCGTCAGCTTCGATCAGCGGCAGCAGCTTATCGGCCAGCTTCGCGTTGACACGCTGATAGCCCTCCCAGGCTTCACGCTGAAAATCGACCAGATCAAGACGATAATGGAACGCGGGCCATAGCACGGCGTTGGAAAAGCGGTTGTAATATTCGTCGTGATCCTGCTCGCTTAGGTTGAAAGAGGCCCAGGTTATATTTCCCTGAGTCACTTTTTTTAGCGGCTGCTGGTCATCACCGATTTCCCCACTCCAGCCGAACCACAATCCTCCGGCTGCTTTTAATGCCCCCATAATCCCCACGGCAAGGCCACCGGCGCTGGCCTTTTTATCATCCGGCGGGGCAATACGATTAGATACTACGACTAAGCGACTCATAGCCATCTCTCCTGTCGGTTAGCGCATCTGGTTGTTGCCCATGATTCGCGATGTTACTAATCCAAAGATGAACAGCGGCGACATCCGGCAGGCGCCAACGCGCCTGGGTCTCGCCGCCGCCCACTTTGACCGATACGCCACTCAGTTGATTGACGACGCTAAAACCCGCTTCATCGGTTAAATCATCACCGACAAATACCGGCTTGCGCCCTCTGAATGGAGCTTCCTGCATAAAAGCGGCTATCGCTTCACCCTTATTCACTCCGCGCGGTTTGATCTCCACCACGCACTTGCCCGGCTGTAAAGCCAGAATGGGATGGCGCTGCACGACGGCTTGCGCCAGCGCCAGCACCGCGTGCTGATGCTCCGGCGCCTGACGGTAGTGCAGCGCAAAAGCCATCCCCTTACTTTCCAGTTCGCATCCCGGCAACGCATCCAGCGCCGCGGTCAGTTCCGCCGACAGCGCCTTCAGGAGGGAATCAGGTAAAGAGACAATATGCGTTTTACCATTGATGTCACGGCGTTCAGCCCCGTGGACACCGGCAAGCGGCAGCCGGTAAGGACGGGTAAGCTCATCCAGCTCAACCATTGAGCGCCCTGAAATCAATGCCACCGCGCCGTTATGCTGCTGCACGAGCTGGCGCAGCGTCTGCAGAACATCGGCAGGAATGACCACCTGATCGGGATGGGGTTTGATACCGGCAAGGGTACCGTCGAGGTCAAAGAAAAAAGCGCAGTTTCCGGTTAACGCAGGCGGTACATAAATCTGGTCAGCCACCCTGTTTCCTCCTTATCATGGCCAGCAACATGCTGGGTGTTAATTTATTGTAGCCATGTAAGTATAGACAGTGTGACCAGCCTCGCCATTTTTGATAGTCATTGCCAGCGCAACGAGCGCTGGCAATGGATTAGGATTAAACTGAAAAGTTGACCTGGATTAAACGGCGCGCTTCGCTTTCTGTTTGTAGCGGTCAAAGATAACCGCCGCCAGCAAAATCACGCCGCGAACGACATACTGCGAGAACGGCGAGATGTTCAGCAGGTTCATCGCGTTCTCCACCGTCCCCAGGATCAGGATCCCGGCCACCACGTAGGAGATCTTACCGATCCCGCCCTTCAGCGATACGCCCCCCAGCACGCAGGCCGAGATAACAATCAGCTCATAGCCAATCGAGGTCATCGGCTGACCGCTGGTCATACGGGAAGCCAGGATAATGCCTGCCGCGGCAGAAACCAGGCCGGAAAGGACGAAAATAATGATCTTGGTCCGCACCACCGGCACGCCCGCCAGACGCGCAGCTTCTTCGTTGCCGCCAATCGCCAGGGTATTACGGCCGAAGGTGGTTTTATTGAGCAACAGGCCGAAGACAATCAGGCAGGCTACGGTCAGCCAGATAGGCGCTGGCAGACCAAACCAGTTGGCGTATCCGAGAGTAAAGAAGCGCTCGTCTTCAATCCCTACCGCCTTACCGTCAGAGATGATATAGGCCAGACCGCGAACGATCTGCATGGTCGCCAGGGTGGTGATCAGGGCGTTAATCTTCAGGCGGGCAATCACAAAACCGTTTACCAGACCGCTCAGCGCCCCGAGCAGCAGACCGGCGCCGATGCCAATCCACATGCTCTCTGTCAGGTTAATCACCACCGCCGTGGTCACCCCGGCACAGGCGATAACCGAGGCGACCGACAGGTCAAAGTCGCCGGATGCCAGGCAAAACAGCATCCCGCAGGCCACCATTCCGGACATAGAAATAGCCAACCCCAGGCCTTTCATATTGATAAATGAGGCAAAATTAGGCACAAAAATGACGCAGCCAATAAACAGCACCGCAAAAACAACCAGCATGCCGAACTGATCCCAGACGCGGGAGAAGCTAAAAGCCGACCGGGTAGTACCTGAAGTAGTAACTGATGACATCATAGATTCCTTACTCAGGCGACCGCCTGGCTCACTTTTGGCATCGCAAGGCTCAATGCCTGCTGTTCATTCGCATGTTCATGCAGCAGTTCTCCGGCAATCTCACCCTCACGCATAACCACGATGCGATCGGCAACGCCGAGAACTTCCGGTAAATCGCTGGAGGCAAAGACCACCGCGACGCCAGATGCCGCTAATGCATAGATAACGTTGTAGATTTCGTGCTTAGCGCCCACGTCAATACCGCGCGTTGGCTCATCAAGCAGGATGACTTTCATCTCTTCCGACAGCCAGCGGCCAAGGATCGCCTTCTGCTGATTGCCGCCGGAGAGGTTCATAATCAGCTGCTCGGCGCCAGGCGTTTTGATATTCAGCGATTTAATGTGCTGGTCGGCGTTCTGCGCTTCCCAGGCGTTGTTGATAACGCAGCCGGCGAGAATATGCTTGCGCCGAGCGCTGATATTGATGTTGTCGCGCACCGAATGGACCGGAATTATGCCCTCCGCTTTACGGTCTTCCGGGCAGAGCATCATCCCGGCCTGAATCGCCTGGGCTGGCTTACGAATATCAATGGCCTCGCCGTCGATATAAACCTGACCGCCGGTTATTCTGCTGCCGCCGAATAAGCCTTTCATCAGCTCGCTGCGCCCGGCGCCGACCAGCCCAAACAGGCCGACGATTTCTCCGCTGCGCACCGACAGACTGACGGGCTGGCGCACGCCGGGCGCCTTCACCTGCTCAAGACGCAAACGCTCTTTGCCATATTCACGCGGCTGCCAGCCGTAGATATCGCCCAGTTCGCGCCCCACCATCGCCTGGACCAGCGCGTCGTGGTTAACCTCCTGCATATTGTCAAAGGTGCGCACGTAGCGGCCATCTTTGAATACCGTAATGGCGTCGCTTAACGCAAAGATCTCCTCCATACGGTGGGAAACGTAAATAATGACCCGTCCTTCCTGGCGCAGCTCGCGGATCACCCGAAACAGGTTTTCAATTTCTCGCGCCGAAAGGGAGCTGGTCGGCTCATCAAAGGCGATAATTTTGGCGTTACGCGCCAGCGCTTTGGCGATCTCCACCATTTGCCACTGGCCGATAGAGAGATATTTGAGCGGCGTTTCCGGGTCGATATCGAGCCCCAGATGTTTAAGCTGCAGGCCTGCTTCATAATTCAGCAGCGACCGATTCACAATCCCGCCTTTATGCGGCAGCTGACCGAGGTAGATATTTTCCGCCACGGTCATTTCCGGAATCAGATGCAGCTCCTGATAAATAATCGCCACCCCGGCGTTCAGCGCCTCGGTGGTGTGATTGAACGTCATCTGCTGACCGCGGATCTGCAGGCTGCCGGCCGTCGGTATGTAGTTGCCGCTGAGAATTTTCAGCAGCGTGGATTTCCCGGCGCCGTTTTCTCCCATCAGGGCGTGAACCTGTCCGGCATAGCAGCCAAAGCTAATGTCGGACAGCGCTTTAACGCCCGGGAAGGTCATGGTGATGCCGTGAAATGAGAGATAAGGGGTAGACTGTTGCATAACGACTCCGCTTTTCTGTACGGAGCCCCTCGCGCACTGCGAGAGGCCCGGTCAACCGGCCTTACAGCCCTTTTTTCGCCAGCTCTTCTTTAAAGTTGTCACGGGTAATTAGCACCACGTCGGTTACCGCGGTGAATTTCGGCGGCTCAACGTCTTTCGTTACCCAGTTGTAAAGCATCTCGCTGGTTTTATAGCCGTGAATATCCGGGCTTGGCAGCAGAGAGCCGTAGAAGCCGGTGGCCTGGGCTTTAGAAAGCTCGTTCACCGCATCAACGCCGTTAATACCGATACCGATAACGTCAGGGGCTTTAAAGCCCTGGCCTTCGGTCGCGCGCACGCCGCCCAGCACGGTATTGTCGTTCATGCCGACGATCAGCCAGTGCTTAACATTCGGATGTTGAACCAGCATGGAGTTACCGGCGTCAAACGCGCCGGGGATGTCGTTAGATTTGGTTGGCACGCGATAGATTTGTTGCTCCGGGAAGCCGGCGGCTTTCAGCGCGTCGATAGATCCGGTGGTACGGCGGCGGGCGGTATCCAGCTCATCGGCAGTGATAGCCATAACCGCGGTGTCTTTTACATCCCAACCGCGTTTTTGCATCTCTTTATACAGTTCCTGCCCCTGACGCGCGCCGATTTCGCTGGCCGCCATCATCACCAGCGGTACGCTGTCCATCGGTTTGCCTTTGGCGTTGACGAACTGGTCATCGACGGTAATCACTTTCATATCATAGCCGCGCGCTTTGGCGACAATAGCCGCCCCGAGTTTTGGGTCCGGGGTGCAAATGACGAAGCCCTTGGCTCCGCTGGCCGCCAGGCTATCAATCGCGTTAAGGGTTTTCTCGCCGTCGGGAACAGCGATTTTAATCACATCGAAACCTAAATCTTTACCGGCCTTATCGGCAAATTTCCACTCTGTTTGAAACCATGGCTCTTCAGGCTGTTTCACCAGAAAACCCAGCTTCAGCGTCTCAGCCATAGCTGATTGTGACATAACTGCGGCAAGACCAATCGCCGCCAGCGCTTTAGTAAATTTGTGCATGGTAAACTCCAGCTTTAATTCGCTTTTATGTAGGGAAAAATAAGACTTAAATTTTTTATCGGACGAAAAACAAGGCATTAGGAAAATCTCAATCATGAGTGCCGTTGTTTAAATAGTATTAACCGGAAATTATTTCTCCATACGAGAGCCCAATCACATCGCGGAATTACAGTAATTGCGTACATATAAACAGCGAAAAAAGACATAAAAAAAGCGCTAATTGTCAGACAATTAGCGCGGGCCGTAGCAATATTCTCTATATCATCAGCAGAGTTATCCCTGGAGAGATCGCCATTGGCAATAAATGTGCTCCGCATGATCGCGAACAGGTGCCTCGTCCCCCAATAAACGGGCGGCGACGGTGAACGAAAAATCAAAAACGTGCCCTAACCCTTTACCGCTGATCAAATTCCCGTCTTCCACCACCGCCTGGTCAACATACTCGCCGTCGGAGACGTCTTGCCATAGCTCTCCCGAACAGACGTAGCGACGCCCCTTCAGCAGGCCGTTGCCGCCAAGGACTCTCGCGGCTGCCGAACAGATTGGGCAGATCAGCTTTCCTGCTTCATCGTGGGCCGAGATAAACGCCACGACGGCCTGACTGGCGGCCAAATTCACGCTTCCCTGCGGACCGCCAGGCAGAACCACCGCGTCGTATAGCGCGCCAGCGCGTTCCGTTAGCGTGCTGTCCGCCACCATGGGGATATCATGGTAGCTCACTACCGCGCGCGACTCGGCGCAGGCGAGCAGTTCAACATTGAGATGCAAGCGACGAAGAATATCAATAACCACAATCGCTTCGCCTTCCTCAAAACCCGGCGCCAGCAGCACCGCAACTTTTTTCATTTCCGTCTCCTTCAGATAGCCAGGTAGCAATAATGTGTTTACAAACACAGCATTTTTTTAAATTAACGTCATCATCTGCTCTTTGTTACATGAGTCAGAACGACCCCGCTGATTTTCTTACTCGCAGGCTACCACAAAAAAAAAGAACGATGAATCACTATTTTTAAAACGAAATTTCACTAACATTACTAGCACTACTATTAATTAGTGAGAGCTCGAAATAAAAATTCATAAAATCATTCAGATAAATTTAAATCCGATGCTAAATCTCAGCATTTTCTCTAACAAAAAACCATTATATAAAGATATCTACCGATGCTGTAACCAAATGTAAATATTAGACATTGAGAGTTTTCTTAATTGAAATATAGCGCTATTCTATATCCGTTGAGATAAGAAATTTAATACACAGGCATACGTAGAAGCTCTGAATATTATTATTCAGAGCTATCTTCCTGTGCCCCATAATTTCTACGCAGCCCTGCTATAGATGCGTCAGGATATGACGCCAGCCCCTCCAAAGAGAATAAGGATATTTTTATGGTCGTTCCACGAATGGTCCAAAAGCTAAATAACCAGATGAATCTTGAATTCCATACCTCAAATTTATATCTGCATTTAAGCGAATGGTGTACTCAGCACCGGTTGAACGGTACCGCCACTTTTCTCCGTAACCGAGCGCAAGCCAGCATAACGCAGACGATGCGGGTCTTTGATTTTATGAAAAAATCAGGCGCCTGGCCCGTGGTCAAAGCGCAAGATACCTATAGCGCTGAATGCACATCGCTTGAAGACCTCTTTAGCAAAACCGTTGAGGATTATCAGCAGCGCAGCAGCATACTCTCCAGCCTGGCGGAAGAGGCGAAGGCGCAAAGCGATGCGCCAACCCTGCGCTTTCTGACGCTGCTTGCGGAACAACAGGATCGGGATGGCATGCTGCTGGAGACGATTCTTGACGAAGTACGCCATGCGGAAAAAGCCGGGACCAGCGAACAACAAACCGATCGTTACCTGCTCGATCTGGTCAGCAACCAGCGCGGCTAACCCCATACTGGCGGGGATACGTCGCCTGTTCGTGCCCGCACTCGCTTTATCCTACCTCCCCTGCTCACCCTCTTTTTCGGCGCTTCGGCGCCGTTTTTTATTCCTGAAAAGCATTAAAAAGTTTTAACCAGATCTCATTCCCGCTCAGCCGGAGGAATTAGCAGGGTATTGGTGATCTGGATCACGTTTAAAACCATGAGTTAATAATATAAAAACAGTGTTTCAAAAATTTAAAACACGGAGTTTATTTTAATGGCAAGATATACGGCTTCAGCCTCACAGGGGCTGCAGGGAAGACCGATTTTGTTACGCCATCAGTTAGCCTACGGCGGCGGGAATTTGCTGGGAAGCGGCGCACTGGCGATCAGCGGCGCATGGCTGCTCTATTTTTATACAACCTTCTGCGGGCTGACGCTGATCGAAGCCTCCTTTATCTTTTCCGTCGCCAGTATTATTGACGCGATTAGTAACCCGCTTATGGGTTATCTCACCGATAACTTTGGCAAAACGCGGCTGGGTAAACGCTTCGGTCGTCGCCGCTTCTTTTTATTGATTGGCATTCCGCTGATGATGTTCTACCCGCTGCTGTGGGTAGAAGGCCTCGGCTTCTGGTACTACCTGTGCACCTACGTCGTCTTTGAAATCATTTATACCTCGATTATGGTCCCCTATGAAACATTGGCGACCGAAATGACAGACGATTTCTCACTGCGTTCGAAACTGACCGGTTACAAAGCGATTTTCGGCAAACTGGCCAACTTCCTGGCGGCCTTTATCCCGGGACAGTTTATCCTGCTCTATGGGAAAGAATCCGCGACCCCGTTCTTCCTGACCGGGCTCACCTACGGCGTCATTCTCATCGTGGCCATCTCCTGCCTGTGGTACTGCAGCTGGGAGCGTCCGCGAGAAGAGGAAATGAGCAAGGGAAAGAAAAAGGGGCTGCTCAGTACGCTGCTGATGCTGGCGAAAGATATGCGCTCCACGTTTTATCTGCGCGTATTCCGTAAACACCTTGGTATGTATCTCTGCGGCTTCGGCGCCGAGTGGCTGTTTGCGTCGATCTTCACTTACTTCGTTATCTTCGTGCTGCAGCACGATCCGGCGATGGTAGCCGGCCTCAACAGTCTGAACTCCATCCTGCAGCTGGTATCAACCGCCCTGTTTATCGGCCTGTGTGTGAAGAAAGGCTTCAGTAAACCTTATATTCTGGCGCTGAGCGTGGTTATCTTTGCCGTACTGCTCTACACCTCGCTGTGGTTCTTCCATCTGCCAGCACACCTGGCAACCATTCTTATGTTTGGCATTACCGTACTGTTCGGCCTGGGCACCGGCGGCGTGTACTACATTCCGTGGACCGTTTACACCTTTTTGGCGGATGTCGATGAAATCTATACCGGCCGTCGCCGCGAAGGGATCTATGCGGGAGCAATGACCTTCTCCGGTAAAATTTTGCGCTCTATCATCGTCTTTTCCATGGGGGCGATCCTCAGCTTCTACGGATTCCAGTCGAAGGCGCATACGCAGCCTGAAAGCGCGGTCACCGCGATTGCGGTTGTGTTCTGCGCGGGGGTGATTCTGCTGGCTCTGGCAGCCATTGTGTTCAGTAAGCAGATGAAGCTCGATCGTAAGGCGCACCTGGTGGTGTTGCAGGAGGTCGCGCGCATTAAGGCAGGTGGTAAGATCGGCGATATCGCGCCGGAGGTTCGCCTTATCGTGGAAGATTTAGTCGGCCACCGCTACGAAGAGTGCTGGGGCAACAGCAAGCTGTTTAAAGATACCCAGAAAGGCGCCATTCAAACCGCCGTATCCCACTAATCGGTTAAAACGCCCCGCGATCGCAATGATGACGGGGCTAACGCAGCTAGTGCGCTTCTTCCTGCGGGGTGAATTTCAGTTCAATCAGCGCGATGGCCTTTTGTACCGCCCGCAGGGTCACCGGGTCAGCCGACGCCGGGTGGCTGGCGAAATCGATAGCTTTCAGCTGGGTGGTCATTTTTTCGCGTACCTCGACAGGGGCGATAATATCAATGACATCGAGGATCTGTTTGATGACTAACTGGCAGGCAACCACGTCAGAAACCAGTTCGTCGTGTTCGGTAAGATGTTGAGACATGTTTCACTCCTTTTTTCAGGAGCGTAATAGTAACCTAAATCGTGGAATATAAAAAAACCTGCCGCAGCAGGTTTTTTATCAGAACATACCGCCAGGCGGTACGTCTTTGAAGGTTTTGCAGTAGTTTTCGAACATGCTCTTCAGGATTTTGCGCAGTTTCATGGTTGACTCCATTTTTTGTTATGCAGGTGTTAATGCCTTTACGGCTATAATATGACTTACATCACAAAAATCAATCAAAACGTGCGCAAAATCACCTATTTTTTACAAAAATAATTTAATTGTTAAACAACAGTGAGCGGAACCGAAGCGTTAAGCACTGAACGCTCCGGACAACTCTGCGCTCTCTTTGCTATGGCAGCGACACAATAATGAGTACAAACACCTCTTCCAGGGATGACCGTTCTTTTTCAGGGCCTGCGCTGCTGGTGGCTGGCGCCTTTTTTATGGAGTTTCTCGACGGCACGGTGATTGCCACCGCCCTGCCCGACATGGCGAAAGATTTTGGCGTGACGGCGGTCGATCTCAATATCGGGATTAGCGCCTATCTTATTACCCTTGCGGTCCTGATACCGGCCAGCGGCTGGATCGCCGATCGTTTCGGCGCCCGGAAAATCTTTACTCTGGCGCTGGCGATTTTTACCCTGGCTTCGGTGTTTTGCGGGCTGTCGACCCATGTTGATGTGTTCGTCGCGATGCGCATTCTTCAGGGGATAGGCGGCGCGCTGATGGTACCCGTTGGCCGGCTGGCGGTGCTGCGAACCACACCGAAACATCAGCTGATTAAGGCGATTGCTACCCTGACCTGGCCGGCGCTGGTCGCGCCAATTATTGGCCCGCCGCTGGGCGGATTTATTACCCGCTACGCCAGCTGGCACTGGATATTCTTTATTAACGTTCCGCTCGGGCTTATCGCTATCGCCCTGTCGCTGCGCATCATTCCCAATATTCGCGAAGATGAGCGCCGTCCTTTCGATCTGCCCGGCTTTCTTGCCACCTCGGTGGCGATGATTAGCCTGGTTGCCGCCATGGAGCTTCTCGGCGAGCGCCAGCCTCTGGGTTGGCACACCCTGGCGCTGCTGGCGTTAGGCCTTGGCTGTATGCTCTTCTCGCTGCGGCATTTCCGTCGAACCGCGTGGCCGATGGTGCGCCTTGATGCGCTACAGATCCCCACCTTCAGGGTCACCATGTACGGCGGTTCCCTGTTCCGCGCCTCGATTAGCGCCGTGCCGTTTCTGCTGCCGCTGCTGTTCCAGGTCGGATTTGGTATGGACCCCTTCCACTCGGGGCTGCTGGTGCTGGCCGTGTTTGTCGGCAACTTAACCATCAAGCCCCTCACAACGCCGCTGATCCGCTGGTTGGGCTTTCGCCGCCTGCTGCTGATTAACGGCGCATTAAACGTTTTCTCGCTGTTGGCCTGCGCTTTTTTAACCCCGCAAACGCCGGTTTGGCTGATCCTGGTGATTCTGTATCTTGGCGGCGTTTTCCGTTCTATCCAATTTACCGGCATCAGCACGCTCGCGTTTGCCGATGTACCTGCCACGCAAATGAGCTATGCCAATACCCTGTTCAGTACCGCTTCACAGCTGGCCGTTGGGCTTGGGATCACGCTCGGCGCGATTGGTATTCGTCTTGGGGAAGCGTTCAGCGACTGGTTTACGCTTTCTCACCTGCCGGGCATCAGCTTCCGCCTGTCGTTTATTTTTATTGCGTTGATTTGCCTGGTAGGAATGATTGATAGCCTGCATTTGAGCAGAGAAGCGGGTAGCAGCGTATCGAACAAAACAAGTAGATAAAGAAAAGGCCAGCAGCGCTGGCCTGGAAAATTCATACTGATCGGATATTAACCGACGATCTGGCGAACGAACGCTTCGATCTCTTTATTCTGGCAATTCTCAAAGAAACACTGCTGGAAACGAGGGCCAGAAACGGCGGTTTTTACCAGCTCCGGAGCGATGGCGCGCAGCGTATCCAGGTAGTTCTCCTTAACAACCGCAGCTTTCACCGTGTTCAGGATCCCGGCATTACGTACCTGAGGCTCTTTACGCTCCGGCGGATAACCTTCGCCGTTGCGACCGGTGAAGGCTTTTTCAAAGATAAAGCGGACGTTCAGCTCCGCGCCCCAGCCAAACCCTTTCGCAAACGGCAGAGAAAGCGCGTTACCGTTGTTGATCTGCGCAAACAGGAAGGCATCCGCAGGATCGATGCAGTAGCCGCAAACCACGCCCGGGTGAATATTCAGCGACATCAGCGCGCCCTGGCCCGTGCCGCAGCCGGTCACGACAAAATCGACCGCTTTCGAATTCAGCAGGATGCTGGCCATGATCCCCAGATGGATATAGGTCAGGTGATGGTCGTTTTCATCGCTCATCCCGACGTTATAAACCGGGAAACCTTTCTCGTCAGCAACGGCGTTTAACTCATTGAGGATGATGGCGTTTTTGTTCGCCTGGCTGTTTTCCATCATCAGTGCGATTTTCATGCTTTACTCTCCTGAATGCTGTGCGGGCACTCCCGCGATAGTTCGTTAGCGTTGCTAAGAACAATACTACCTTACGAACATACTTTCAAATTTTATGAAAAGTTGTTTTATAAATTGCATCTCGCCTCACACTTTTGACTTCCGTCCCCTGCCGGTAAGGCGTCGTCCCCCGCGCCCATCTCAGGCTCATCCAGTTACGGTTGCCTGGCAGGTCAATTCTCGCCGCTAAATTTGATCTGCCGATTAATGGCTTAAAATATTAAATTAAAACCATTCTCATTATTTTTAAATCGCCAATGCGTGTTATTCCCATTTGCATTATTAATAAATGATTTTATTAATTTACTTTTTGCAAATAAATTAATAACAAATTATAGTGAGCGCACAATAATCCTTAATTCTATTTTCCCGGAGCGGCCTGATGCTAAAAAATGAAATGATCGAAAAGCTGAATGCGCAGATGAACCTCGAACTTTATTCTTCTCTGCTTTATCAGCAAATGAGCGCCTGGTGCAGCTATCACAGTTTTGAAGGCGCCGCCGCGTTTCTGCGCCGCCACGCGCAGGAAGAGATGACCCATATGCAGCGCCTGTTCGACTATCTGACCGATACCGGTAGCCTGCCCAGCATCACCGCTATCGCTTCGCCGGTTGCCGAATATACCTCTCTGGATGAGCTGTTTCGCGCGACCTATGAACATGAACAGTTGATTACGCAGAAAATTAACGAACTTGCCCATGCGGCGATGACCAGCCAGGATTATCCAACATTTAATTTCCTGCAGTGGTACGTTGCTGAACAGCACGAAGAAGAGAAACTGTTTAAATCCGTTATTGATAAACTGTCCCTCGCCGGCAAAAGCGGCGAAGGCCTGTATTTTATTGATAAAGAGCTGGCAACGCTCGATACGCAAAATTAATAAAGACGGCAGCGAGGCTCAGCGCTCGCTGCCAAATTAATGGCGGCAAATTTTACTTTCGTGCGTATTAAACCCTTCATCAGCGGCAATAAACTTGCCTTTTTTCTGCAAAAACGCCACCAGCTCCGCCGCGCTCAGATTTTCCGCCGAGCAGGTATGGAATCGAGCCTCTTTCCCGAAACGGGCGATAATCGCCGCTTCCAGCGTAGCAACAGTGTAAGACTCGTCTGATGAAATCATCATTTGCAGCACTTCGTGACCATGAATTGATGGCATAACCCCTCCCGTAAACCCCGAAGAGTAAACCAGCCGCAGCGGCAGGTTATTGCGCCAGCGCAGCTTTAGCGCAACCCTTTGTGGTGTAAATTTTTCATTACGCTATCTGTAACCCTCATTTGACGAACACACTGATTTCACATACTCTGCGCGGCATAATTAATTGTGTAATCCGTGATGGATAGAGAAAAGCGTGAAGAACCGCACTCTGGGTAGTATTTTAATCGTTGCCGGCACCACCATCGGCGCCGGGATGTTAGCGATGCCGCTGGCGTCGGCGGGCGTCGGTTTCGGCGTCACCTTAGGTTTGCTGATAACGCTGTGGGCGCTGATGTGTTACACCGCCTTACTGCTGCTGGAAGTGTATCAACACGTGCCGGCGGATATGGGGCTGGGTTCGCTGGCGGCTCGCTATCTGGGCCGTTACGGGCAGTGGGCTACCGGTTTTTGCATGCTGTTTCTGCTGTACGCGCTCACCGCTGCCTATATAAGCGGCGCCGGCGAGCTGCTGGCTTCCAGCCTCAATCAGTGGCTGGACTGGCGCCTGCCTCCCGCGGCAGGTGTCCTGATTTTTACCGGGATCGGTGGAACGGTAGTGTGCATCGGGACCTCGCTGGTCGATCTTTTCAACCGCTTTTTATTCAGCGCCAAAATTATCTTTCTCGCCATTATGCTGGCTCTTCTGCTGCCGCATATTCACCAGATAAATCTGCTGACTCTGCCGCTACAGCAGGGACTGGCGCTGTCGGCCATTCCGGTGATTTTTACTTCCTTTGGTTTTCACGGCAGCATACCCAGTATTGTGAGTTATCTGGGCGGAGATATTCGCAAGCTGCGCCGGGTATTTGTCATCGGGAGCTTTATTCCCCTGGTCGCCTATATTTTCTGGCAGCTGGCGACGCTTGGCAGTATTGACTCCCCGGTATTTACCGCGCTGCTGGCAAAAAATGCCGGGCTTAATGGCCTGCTGGAAGCGATCCGTGAAGTGGTTGCCTCGGCGCATGTTGAGCTGGCGGTACACTTGTTTGCCGATCTGGCGCTGGCGACATCGTTCCTCGGCGTGGCGCTTGGGTTGTTCGACTATCTGGCCGATCTGTTTCAACGCCAGAACAGCGCCGCAGGACGGTTACAGAGCGGTCTGATTACCTTTTTGCCTCCGCTGGCCTTCGCGCTATTTTATCCACGCGGCTTCGTGATGGCGTTAGGCTACGCGGGCGTCGCGCTGGCCGTGCTCGCGCTCATGCTGCCTTCGCTGCTGGTCATGAAGAGCCGTCAGCAGCATCCCGACGCGGCATGGCGGGTGGCAGGCGGTTCTCCCGCGCTATGGCTTGTTCTGCTATGCGGAATCGGCATTGTCGCGATCCAGTTTGCGATTGTCGCAGGCCTGCTGCCCGCGGTGGGGTAAAAAAGAGGGGGCCGATTTGGCCCCCTTCTTTTATTTCACTAAACAGCACTGCTTGTATTTCTTACCGCTGCCGCACGGGCAGGGATCGTTGCGCCCAATCTTCGCCTCATTTCTGATGGGCTGCTGAACTTCCGCCGGTTGCGCGTGCTCAGTCCAGTAGTTGTATAGCGCGAGGGCCGCAGGACGAATTCGCTCAACGCTGGCGATAAACGCTTCGGCGGATAATTCATCGAGCGCCTCGAATCGCTCCTCGGTACCGTGCAGGGCGATGGCGTCCAGCTCCGCCTGCAGCTCAGACGGCAGCGCGGACCAGTCGCTCAATCCCACTCCGCGCATATAGCCGAAACACCACTCTTCGACAATCGTGAGTTCCTGCCCTTCCTCTTCCCGGCTGCCAAACATCGGCTCAAACTGATCGGGATAATCGCTTAAACGCTCGGCAATATCGCTCATTTGCTGCAGCGTCAGGTTCACAAAACGATCCCGTTCGCGATCGTTGGCCCAGCGCGGCACGTTATCCGCTCCTCCCCAGATAGCAATCAGCCACTGCGCGGGCTCAATCTCCGTCGGCCCGGAGAGAATGGCCGTCAGCAGCCCATCAAGCTCGGCAACGTCCATGATGGTGCCTTCTACCGCGTATTTCGACAGGATATCATCCAGCCATTCAACTTCGCTTTCGTTCAGGGGTCCAGTTTTCATAAACAGGCTCATCGTCGTAAAAAATGGCGCTTACAGTAGCGGAAATAGCGAGAGAAAACCACCCGGCTACTCAAGGTTCAGACGGCGCAGCGTCTCAGCAATCTCGCTAAAGGCCTCCGGCGAGAGCGGTAACAGCGGGCGCGGTAAGCAATCCTCAGCGCACATACCGAGGATCGTCGCCGCGGCGGCAGTGACCCGCAGGCTTCCGCCATACTTGCGGAACAGCATCCACAGCGGCTCCAGCCTGGCGCTTATCGCCGTCGCCCGCTGGGCCTCGCCCCGCCTCGCGGCAGCCACTATCTCTTGGGCAACGTTCGGGAAAAGTCCGCCGCACACGGAATACCATACCGCACAGCCGGCGTTCAGCCCATCGGCCGCGCTGGCGTCTCCGCTAATCCCAATAGACACCTCCGCCGGGAGCTGCTGCCGCAGGCTCTGCACGCGTTGCGCGACTTCATGGCTGGCGGGTCCGGGTATTTTCATTGAGGCAATACCCGGCAGCGCGGCTATCGCGCTTTTGAGCTCATCGGACAGAGAAATATGGGTAGTAACCGGATTGTCGTAAACGCAAACGGGTACAGAGACATGGCGACAAACGGTCTGGTAAAAAGTCAAAATTTCCTCATCTGACAGGGGCTGATAAGCCATCACCGGCAGGAGTAGCGCGTTCGCACCCGCCCGCTGGGCATCGTCTGCCAGACGAAGAACCTGATCGGTTCCCACCGCCCCGATCCCCACCATCATCGGCACAGAGCCGGCATGCGATTTTGCCTGTCGGACAACCTGCATTCTCTGCTCACGGCTGAGGTATGCGTAACTTCCCGTGGAACCGAGCACGCCGAGAGAATCGACAGCTGCGTCAACGAGACGAGTAACAATGCGAGCAAAAGCGGTTTCATCAACGCCGTGATGATTGAACGGAGTCAGAGGAAAAGCGCAGAGGCCAGTAAACATTTCATCCCCACTTATTGAGATAATGATCGAGTGCTGGCAGATAGTAGCAACAGAAGCTTGTTTTGTCCTATGACAAAATAGAGTGAGGTGACGTTGAGGGGCAAAAGAGACGTTGTAGAAAAACTAAAAAACCACCCGTAGGTGGTTTCACGACACTGCTTATTGCTTTGATTATTCTGCTTTATCCCAATGGTACCCGGAGCGGGACTTGAACCCGCACAGCGCGAACGCCGAGGGATTTTAAATCCCTTGTGTCTACCGATTCCACCATCCGGGCTCGGGATAGAAATTGGAGGCGCGTTCCGGAGTCGAACCGGACTAGACGGATTTGCAATCCGCTACATAACCGCTTTGCTAACGCGCCTTAATGCTTTAACACCCGCAGCTGCCGATGTTCTAAACTGGAGCGGGAAACGAGACTCGAACTCGCGACCCCGACCTTGGCAAGGTCGTGCTCTACCAACTGAGCTATTCCCGCATCATCAAGCTAATTTGCTAATTACTTGATTTTGTTATCGTCTGCCAGACTGTGCTGCCGTTCGATGCGATGCATTCTACTTACCTGGCGCAATGAGTCAACGATATTTTTTAAAACCTTGTGTTGTTTGCTGAAAATTGCGTCGAAACGATCACTGATCAAGCAAATCGCCGCGCGCCGCGTTCAAATATTGCAGCATAGACCATAGCGTCAGCACAGCCGCGACGAGAAACAGACCAATCCCCGCCCATTCAACCCAGATATTTGGCCGCCACAGCATCCACACCAGCGCCGCCATTTGCGCCGTGGTTTTCACTTTGCCTATCCAGGATACCGCGACGCTGCTGCGCTTGCCCAGTTCAGCCATCCACTCGCGCAGTGCGGAGATAATAATTTCACGCGCGATCATCGTGGCGGCCGGTAACGTCACCCACCAGGTATGATAATGCTCGGCAACCAGCACCATGGCAATGGCAACCATAACTTTATCGGCAACCGGATCGAGAAAGGCGCCGAAACGGGTGCTCTGATTCCAACGACGCGCCAGGTAACCATCAAACCAGTCGGTCACAGCGGCAACAAAGAAAATTAGCGCGCAGGCAAAAGGCGCCCAGGTAAACGGCAGGTAAAACGCCAGTACAAAGAAAGGAATAAGAATGACGCGAAACAGGGTAAGCAATGTAGGGATATTAAATTGCATAGTAACGGGTAACTATCTGTTGTAAGTAAAAATTAGCCCTATGTTGCTACAGAGCCCCTAATGTTTCAACGAGTAGAAGATCTTTTCTGCCAGACCGTGAGATATACCCGGTACTTTAGCAATTTCTTCCACGCTGGCTTTCTGCAACCCCTGCAGACCGCCCATATATTTCAGCAGCATCTGTCGGCGTTTTGGTCCGACCCCTTCAATGGTTTCCAGCGTGCTGGTGCTTTTTACTTTTGCCCGTTTTTTACGGTGGCCGGTAATGGCGTGATCGTGCGACTCGTCGCGAATATGCTGAATCACATGCAGCGCGGGGGAATCCGGCGGCAGGCTAAAGCCCTCGCCTTCCGGTTCAAAGAATAACGTCTCCAGCCCCGCTTTACGATCGCTGCCTTTTGCCACGCCCAATAGCAGAGGGTGATTTTTATCCCACGGCACATCCAGCTCGGCAAAAACCGCTTTCGCCTGCCCAAGCTGGCCTTTACCGCCGTCGATCAGTATGACATCGGGGATTTTATTCTCTTCTATTGCCTTGCCGTAACGACGACGCAGAACCTGGTTCATCGCCGCATAATCATCTCCCGGCGTGATGCCGGTGATATTGTAGCGGCGATACTCCGCTCGCAGCGGCCCGTTGCTATCAAAAACCACGCACGACGCAACCGTCTGTTCACCCATCGTATGGCTGATATCAAAGCATTCCATCCGGTTGACGGCGGGAAGCTTGAGCAATGTCGCCAGCGCCCGCAGGCGTTGGGTTATCGTCGAATGCTGGGAAATTTTGGTGGTCAGCGCCGTCGCGGCGTTAGTCCGCGCCAGCTTCAGGTAGCGCGCGCGATCGCCGCGGGGTTTAGTCTGTACGTTGACCCGGCGCCCGGCCAGTTCAGAGAGTGAATCCGCCAGCAGGGTTTTGTCGCCGAGGTTGAAATCCAGCAGGATCTCGCCCGGCAGCGTACGCATCTGGCTGCCCTGTAAATAGAACTGCCCGACAAACGTTTCCACCACTTCACCCAGCTCGGTGCCATTGGGCACTTTGGGGAAATAGCTGCGGCTACCAAGAACTTTCCCCTGGCGTATGAAAAGCACGTGGACGCACGCCATTCCGGCATCAAACGCCACGCCGATAACGTCCAGATCGTCCCCGGTATTGGAGACGAACTGCTTCTCCGTAACCCGGCGTACGGCCTGAATCTGGTCGCGGATCCGCGCCGCCTCTTCAAACTCCAGCGCCTGGCTGGCTTTTTCCATGCGGGCAATCAGCTGGGTCAGCACCTGATCGTCTTTACCTGCAAGGAACAGGCGTACGTAGTCGACCTGCTGGGCATACTCTTCCTCGCTCACCAGTCCCGCGACGCACGGCCCCAAACAGCGGCCAATTTGATACTGCAGGCACGGCCGCGAGCGGTTGCGATAAACGCTATTCTCACATTGGCGGATGGGGAAGATTTTTTGCAGCAGCGCTAAGGTTTCGCGAACCGCGTAACCGTTAGGGAACGGGCCAAAATATTCACCTTTAGCGTGCTTCGCCCCGCGATGCGTCGCCAGGCGAGGATGCGTATCACCGCTAAGGAAAATAAAGGGATAGGATTTATCATCGCGCAGCAGCACGTTGTAACGCGGCTGGTATAGCTTGATGTAGTTGTGCTCAAGCAGCAGCGCTTCCGTTTCGGTGTGGGTCACCGTGACGTCTATCTGGGCGATAAGCGCCACCAGCGCTTCGGTTTTACGCGAAGCCAGGTTGCTACGGAAATAGCTACTAAGCCGCTTTTTCAGATCTTTTGCTTTGCCTACATAGATGACAGTACCGCCAGCATCATACATCCGATAGACGCCCGGCTGGCTGGTCACTGTTTTCAGGAAAGCTTTTGCGTCAAAAACATCACTCACTGACTTGCTAACGACTCCGCATTGCACAGGCCATGGCGAATTGCCAGGTGCGTCAGCTCCACATCACCATGAATATTCAATTTACTGAACATGCGGTAACGATAGCTATTCACAGTCTTCGGACTTAGATTCAGCTGCTCTGAGATCTCATTGACCTTCTGACCTTTGGTAATCATTAGCATAATCTGCAATTCTCGCTCAGACAAACTGGCAAACGGCGACTCCGCCTTTTCTGGTTCGATCTGGCTAAGCGCCATCTGCTGGGCGATATCAGAGGCGATGTAACGCTGGCCTGACGCCACGCAGCGAATCGCATTCACGACCTCTTGCGGCGCGGCGCCTTTACTAAGGTAACCCGCGGCGCCAGCCTGCATCACTTTTGCCGGCAGCGGATTTTCCGTATGGACGGTAAGCATAATGACTTTAGCATCGGCAACGGAACGGGCAATTTTTCGCGTGGCCTCAAGGCCCCCGATACCCGGCATGTTCATATCCATCAGGACAACATCTACGGGATTCGCGCGGCACCATTTCACGGCATCTTCACCGCAGCAGGCCTCGCCGGCAACTTTAATCCCTTTTATATCTTCCAGAATGCGTCGTATCCCTGCGCGCACCAGTTCGTGGTCATCAACAAGAAGGACGTTGATCAAAGGAATATTCTCCAGAATTAGGGATAACGCTACTGATAGCTTATCTCCCACATATTACCGGGTTTTAACCTAATTTTAAAAGCCAAAAAATGTTGTTGGAAAGATTTCTTCCGCCGCGATGGAAATTTGTCTGCACACCTGCTGGAAAGCCATACATAACATAGAGTTGTGCAATAGTTATTTTTTAACATTCATCATACAGATTACGTAAAAACACAACACATTGCGTAGGTGATAAATAAGCGCCTGAATATGTAACAATTATTAACACGAAAACAGCGCCATGAAAAAATTAGCCCGCTTAGACCTCATGAATACGTATTATTCAGTGAATTAAATCATTCACCATTCGGATGAGAGAACGGAAATCCAGCACTCCTTTTTTTTCCTTTGCTTGTGGTATACTGCGCCGCCTTCACTTTTAGTCATGCGCATTTGCGCAGAAAGCAACCGAGGATATCGATGAGCACACCAGATTTTTCCACTGCGGAAAATAATCAAGAACTGGCACAGGAAGTTTCGTGCCTGAAAGCAATGATAACGCTGATGCTGCAGGCCATGGGTCAGGCTGATGCAGGCCGCGTGATTATTAAAATGGAAAAGCAAATCGCGCAGATGGAAGATGAGGCTCAGGCTGCCGTATTCTCCAGCACCGTTAAGCAAATTAAACAGGCATATCGTCAGTAATCATTTACCGGCTGAAGGTATTACTAACAGCCGGTCTTACGTCTGGCACGCAGAACAACCAATTAAATCAAATTAAGCCCGTCGCTACGGCGTAGCAGGCAATTTGGGTTTTGTTTGGCGCATTGAATTTTCGCTGCATATTCTTCTGGTGGAAATTGACGGTATTTTCAGAGATAGACAGAATCATTGCGACCTCAGCCGAGGTTTTCCCTTCTGCTGTCCATTTCAAAATTTCCAGTTCACGTCGACTAAATTTCATTTCCGGCGGCATAACCATCTCGTCCCCCAGGCGCAATAGCGTCAGCAGGCTCAATTCGGTTAGGGTTCTTAAGCGCATCTCCAGTTCGTCTTCCGCAAAAGGGCCCTGGCTATGGCTTGCGCCTGAAACCGACAGGAATCCCTGAGCATGGTTAGGCAGCGTCAGACACTGCGTCACGCCCTTGCGTAATCCGTGGTCGCGCGCGCCGTTCCATAATTCAGGCGTATCATTGAATAGCTTATCGTTCCAGGGCAAATGCCCACGAAGAAAATTCTCCTTACGCAGTACCGGGTCGATCGCAAAATAATTCTCGGCTTGATAATGCGCCATCCAGGCCTGCGGATAGGTTGATTGCAGCGTCACCCTGGGGCGAGTAAAAGGCACGGGATGCCGTACGCAGAGTGCGAAGTAGTCATATTCCAGCCCTTTTGCCTGCTGCTGGAGAAGATGAAAAACCCCCTCGCCTGCAGAAACTGACTGAAATTGTTGCAGCATTTCCCGCCGCCAGCTGAAAAAATCATTGTCCCTCATAACTGACCAAATAACTCCTGAGTGATAATCATTATTATAAATACATAAAACTAACACATAAATCCTGCTTATATGTATAAAAAATGGTAGCCACCGCATTTATTAGACTGCGGTTGGCAAAAGCGCCAGACGCGTTAAAAAATTATGCCAATTGACGTGGCACAAAACCTTGACAGATGTATCGCCGTTGATGAGCGCCAATATCTGGGGAGGCTTTTTTGCTGATAAAGCGGAAATTCTTCGCGGCCTGCCGCATCCGCCTGAGCGAATGCGGCCAGCGCAAAGAAATTATTGCATCAGGAATTTTTCGAGGAACTGCCGGGTACGCGCCTGCTGAGGGTTAGCAAACAGGGATTTCGCTTCTCCCTGTTCAACGATACGCCCCTGATCCATAAAAATAGCACGGTCCGCAACGTCACGGGCAAAGCTCATTTCATGGGTCACGATAACCATCGTGCGCCTCTCCTGAGCCAGTTGGCGAATGGTATTGAGGACCTCACCGACCAGCTCCGGATCTAACGCCGACGTTGGCTCATCAAATAGAATGACATCGGGACGCATCGCCAGCGCGCGAGCTATCGCCACGCGCTGCTGCTGTCCGCCGGACAAACGGCGCGGGTAGCTATTCTCTTTACCGGTAAGCCCAACTTTCGTGAGCAGTTCACGCGCCCGGGCGATGGATTCATTTTTATCCTCCCCTTTGACGATGACTGGCCCTTCGATAATGTTTTCCAACACTGTACGATGGGGGAATAGATTAAAATTCTGAAACACAAAGCCCACATGCTGACGCAGACGACGAATCGCCGCTTTTTGCTGGTTAATGCTGCGCGCGGCATCGATCGTCACGTCGCCAACGCGAATCGTGCCGCTTTCCGGCTGCTCCAGGAGATTAATGCTGCGCAGCAGCGTCGTTTTCCCCGACCCGCTGGGACCGATGATCGCCACCACTTCACCCTGTTGAACCTCAAGGTCGATACCGTGGAGCACCGTTTGGCCATGGAATTTTTTCACCAGGTTTTTGACTTCAATCGCACTCATTTTGGATCTCGCTCCTGGCGGTTCAGCTGATTTTCAAAATAGTTCTGCAGCGTAGAAAGCACCGTTGCCATTACCCAGTAGATAAGCGAAGCGGCCAGGTACATGGTGAAAACCTCCAGCGTCCGGGAAGTGATCAACTGGGCCTGGCGGAACAGTTCCGGCACCTGGATCGTCGCCGCCAGCGACGTATCTTTCACCAGGCTGATAAAACTGTTGGACAGCGGCGGTAGCGCCACGCGCGCCGCCTGGGGAAGAATAGCGCGGCGCATCGCCTGCCAGCGCGTCATCCCGATACTCGCTGCCGCCTCCCATTGCCCTTTATCAATCGAGGCAATCGCTGCGCGCAGCGTTTCCGCCGCGTAGGCCGCCGTATTGAGCGACAGGCCGATCATCGCCGCGGGAATAGGATCCAGCTCAATGCCAAACTGCGGCAAGCCGTAATAGATCATGAACAGCTGCGCTATCAGCGGCGTTCCGCGAAAGATGGAAATGTACATCCGCGCCAGCCACTTAATCGGCCAGACGGGCGACATACGCATCAGCGCCAGAATAAACCCCAGCACCAGGCCAAAAAACATGCCGCCGATGCTGAGCTGTAGGGTAAATACCGCGCCTTTCAGCAGAAAAGGCGCAGAATCGATCACCAGTTGGATACTCTCTTGCATTCTATGTGTTCTGCATTAGATATGAGGATGATAGGCGAACAGCGCGGGGGCGCCGCCGGTGTGAACAAACAGTATTGGGCCTTCATCCTTAAAGCGTTTCTGGCTGATGCCATCAATCAGTCCAGCCATCGCCTTCCCGGTATAAACCGGATCCAGCAGGATACCTTCCAGCTGCGCCAGTAGCTTCACAGCGGCCATCCCTTCGTCGTTCGGTGTCCCGTAACCCGGCGCAAAGTAGTCATCCCAGAGCTGAATCCCAGCCTTTGCCTCCAGCTCCAGGCTATTGGCCACCGCCTGCTGCAGCGCAGCCACTTTCGGCAGCTGGTCGGCCACCTTGCGCGACACGGTCACGCCGATAAGCTCGGCATTGGGCATCAGTTGCTCAAGCCCCACGGCGAGGCCCGCATGCGTACCGGCGCTGCCGGACGCGACGACCACGGAGGAGAGCTCAACCGCTCCTTCGCACTGCTGGGCAATTTCCAGCGCGCTCTCAACGTAGCCCAGCGCGCCCAGCGCGTTCGAACCGCCAACCGGGATCGTGTACGGACGGTAGCCCTGAGCCTCGATACGGGTCGCCAGCTCTTCCAGCTGCGCATTCGGATCGGTCAACGCGTCGCACATTTCGACCTGAGTATTAAACAGGTCAAGCAGCAGACGGTTACCGTTAGTCAGGTAGTTCTCGGCCCGGGTGCCGATTGGGTTTTCCAGTAGCGCCACGCAGTGCAGGCCCAGTTTTGCCGCCACGGCCGCCGTCTGGCGCACGTGGTTGGACTGGATGGCCCCTGCGGTAATCAGCGTATCCGCCCCCTCCCGCAGCGCATCAGCCGCCAGGAACTCAAGCTTACGCAGTTTGTTGCCGCCCATCGCAAGCGGGGTCACATCATCACGCTTGATAAAGATTTCGCGGCCAAGGTAATCGGACAAGCGCGGCAGATATTCAAGCGGCGTCGGCGCGCCAATCAGTTCCAGACGCGGGAAAAGGGTTAAATTTTGCAGTGACATAATACCTCCTGACTGAGTTATCCTTGATTATGCACGCTATGGCGCACGAAATAAAAAAAGGCGCTATCAAGAGCGCCTTTTTTCATCGCCGGTCGTTACTTCGTCACGTCAGCGCCAAACCATTTTTCCGACAGCGCCTTCAGGGTGCCGTCTTTTTGCATATCCGCAATGGCGCCATCAACCGCTTTCAGCAGGTCTTCATTACCTTTACGCAGCGCAACGCCGGACTCCTGGCGGGAGAAAGCTTCCCCGGTTACAGCCAGGGTATTGCCGGTTTTCTTCACCAGATCCAGCGCCGCCAGGCGGTCAACCAGGATAGCGTCGATACGGCCTACGCGCAGATCCTGATATTTCGTCGGGTCATCATCATAAGTACGAATGTCGACGCCCTGTACGTTCTGGCGCAGCCACTCTTCATAGTTGGTGCCCAGGCCAACGCCAACTTTCTTACCTTTCAGGTCGGCAGCGGTTTTGATCACGCCTTCGTTACCTTTCTTCACCAGCGCCTGAATCCCGGAGATGGTGTACGGCGTAGAGAAGTCATATTTTTTCTTACGCTGATCGGAAATAGTGACCTGGTTGATCACCACATCGATACGTTTAGAATCCAGCGAAGCCAGCATGCCGTCCCACTTAGTGGGTTTAAGGTCAGCTTTCACCCCAAGGTGTTTTGCCAGCTCGTTAGCAAAATCCACCTCGAAACCGGTCAGCTTACCGTCATCTCCCTGGTAGCTGAATGGCGGATAAGTCCCTTCCAGGCCAACGCGTAACGTGCCGCGCTCTTTAACCTGATTGAGCAGATTTTCAGCCGCAAAGGTTTTTGCGCTGACGCCAGCCATTAATACAACGGCCATTGCGCCCATCAGCGCCTGACGACCCAGAAGTGCTAATTTCATAGATACCCCTAACAGAGTGATATTTTGCAATAGTGTAAGGCGTTTAGCCCCGGTCACCAACATCGATACGCTACATCTTATTCCAAATTATTATATATGATGCCTTTTAGGGCATAGGGAAAACGTAGGCGAAACGTCTGCATTTTGCTGGATATCTCTCATACTGCAATAGTCAGCTTGATGACGTCTGGAGCATGGAAGATGAAAAACCCCACGTTACTGCAGTGCTTTCACTGGTACTACCCCACCGGCGGCGAATTATGGCGTGAAGTCGAGGCCCTGGCGCCGAACCTCAATGAAATCGGTATCAATATGATTTGGCTGCCCCCAGCTTATAAGGGAGCCTCCGGAGGATATTCGGTCGGTTATGACTGCTACGATCTGTTTGATCTCGGCGAGTTCGATCAAAAGGGGTCTGTCGCCACTAAATACGGCGATAAAACCCAGCTACTGGCCGCTATCGCCGCGCTGCGCCAGCACGATATCGCCGTGCTGCTCGACGTGGTGGTCAACCATAAAATGGGCGCGGATGAGAAAGAGCCGGTACGCATTCAGCGTGTTGATCAAAACGACCGCACGCAGATCGCCGATGAGATTGTTGAGTGTGAAGCCTGGACGCGCTACACCTTCCCGGTACGGGCCGGCCAATACTCTGAATTCATCTGGGATTATAAGTGCTTCAGCGGCATCGATCATATCGAGAATCCCGACGAAGATGGCGTGTTTAAAATCGTCAACGACTATACCGGGGAGGGATGGAACGATCAGGTCGATGATGAGATGGGTAACTTCGACTATCTGATGGGCGAAAATATCGACTTTCGTAATCGGGCGGTGACCGAGGAGATTAAGTACTGGGCGCGCTGGGTGATGGAACAAACCGGCTGCGACGGCTTCCGTCTCGATGCGGTTAAGCATATCCCCGCCTGGTTTTATAAAGAGTGGATCGACCACGTCCAGGAGGTCGCGACAAAACCGCTGTTTATCGTCGCGGAATACTGGTCGCATGAAGTCGATAAGCTCCAGCAGTATATCGCCATGGTTGACGGCAAGACGATGCTCTTCGACGCCCCCCTGCAGATGAAATTCCATGAAGCCTCGCGGCAGGGTCGCGATTACGACATGAGCCAGATTTTTAGCGGCACGCTGGTGGAAGCCGACCCGTTCCACGCTGTGACTCTGGTGACTAACCACGACACCCAGCCGCTGCAGGCGCTGGAGGCGCCGGTTGAGGCCTGGTTCAAGCCGCTGGCCTATGCGCTGATTTTGTTACGTGAGAACGGCGTTCCGTCAGTCTTTTATGCCGATCTGTTCGGCGCCAGCTATGAGGATACCGGCGGCGACGGCGAGACCTACGCCATTGAGATGCCGGTGATCGAGCAATTACATGAGCTGATTGATGCCCGTCAGCGTTTTGCTCACGGCGTACAAACGCTGTGGTTCGATCATCCGAACTGTATCGCCTTCAGCCGAAGCGGCACCGAGGAAGATCCGGGCTGCGTGGTGGTGCTTTCCAACGGCGACGACGGCGAAAAAACGCTGCCTCTGGGCGAAAACTACCGTAATAAACGCTGGCGGGATTTTCTCGGCAACCGTGAGGAGGTCATTGAAACCGACGACGAAGGAAACGGCATCTTTACCTGTAACGGCGGCAGCGTCAGCGTCTGGGTTATTGAAGAGGTGCTGTAAAATACGGGGAAACACCGCGGGCTGAGAAGGTTTTCAGCCCGCAAAAAGCTTATTGTCCGTTTTTATCCGCCGACGCTTTTTTCCGTGCCAGTTCACACTCCGGGGTGAGACGATCCACCCTTTTAAGCGTCATCCGATCGTAGCTCAGGGTATCGCCTTCGCGCTCAATCGGATAGACGTCCAAAGCGGAGGTGACGTTATAAACCGCGTCATCACGCTTCATTAATTTCCCCGGCAGGACGATGACCCGCTGCCACTGACGACAGTCAAGCGTGTCACCCTGTTTAGTCACTATCAGGCTGGCGATCGCCTCCGGGCTCATCATCTCGCTCTGCGGGCCTGCCGATTGCCAGTATCCTTCCAGCCCTGTCGGCGCTGGCGCTTTAACAACATCGCTGTAGCTATCAACCTGAACGCACCCGGCGAGGGTCAGCAGAGCACCAGCAAACACTATCTTTTTCATCATCCATCCCACAAACCGATAAAAAAACATTGTGGCATTAAAGCGTTAAGCTCGCCACCCTTCCCGGATCGGGGAGCGGCGCAGCAAGACGCGGCCGGCTCAGCCAATATGGCTAAAAATTGCCTTCGAATGTTAAGTTATTCTTACTCATCTTATAAAACCGATAAATCAGAAGATGTTATTTTAACCATTCAATATAAGGATAATCCTATTTTAAAATACCGCCATAATGGCCATCCTATATATGACGGGTATTTAATGTTTTTATTTCCTCCACATAGCGATTTGTAGCCTTTACTTTGAGAATATTCCTGGCAAATTATGGGGCTTATACGAAATAGTTCAGGCTGCCTAATGGTTCCATGGCAGCAGTCGTTTTAATTGCTAACTAAATGGACTTCATCGCTTGTCGGCGAGGAATAAATTATCGTTACGTGTTGATTGAGGATGGGTCATGTCAACGATTATTATGGATTTGTGCAGCTTCACCCGGCTGGGATTAACCGGGTACCTCACTGGCAGGGGGGTAAGGAAGCGAGATATCACTGAAGTGCACAGTGCGCCAAGCCTGAAAGCCCTCTGTGAGACCAGCCGACCTTCAGTGGTATTTATCAACGAAGATTGCTTTATTCATCATGAAGACAGCAACCAGCTAATCCGGCAAATCATTAGCCAGTATCCTGCGACGCTATTTGTGATCTTTATGTCGCTGGCGAATATTCATTTCAACCACTACCTGCTGGTGCGCAAAAACTTACTTATTTGCTCTAAATCTCTGACCGAAAAAGACCTCGATGACATTCTCGCCATCCGCCTGAAATATGAGAACTATCGTGCCGCCCGGCTTAATATCCCCACGCTGTCTTTAAGCCAGACCGAGTCAAATATGCTGCAGATGTGGATGGCTGGTCACGGAACCTCGCACATATCAGCGCAGATGAACATTAAGGCGAAGACCGTCTCATCGCACAAGGGCAATATTAAAAAGAAAATTCACACCCACAATAAACAGGTGATTTATCACATCGTACGACTGACTGAAAACATCACGTCCGGAATTCATGTCAACCTGCGTTGAAAGACGCTGGCGGCCGCTGCCGCCAGTTCACTTACGGCAAGTCACTCGTCCCGCTCAACGAAAATACCGTCGGGATGCCCGTTCTCGTTAAAAAACCAGATGCCGAGCGGATAATCTTCCAGCGAAACCAGATACATCACCCCTTCGCTAAACGACTCTATCGCCAGCACAACACCCGATCGACGTGGGCCGCCATCGGTCTTCACCGTGACACGATCGTTTACCTGCATAACTCATCTCCTCTATTTTTGAGCCAGTGTAGAACAAAACAGGCGATCGCGCAGTGTCCGGCCCGGTAACTGCTGTTTTTGTAGACCGTCTATACTTAAGAGGCCCTATCTGAGTTAAGCGAGGTAGCCGAAATGAAAACCGCCAAAGAAAATAATGGCGCAGGCGGCGTTGATGTTGACGCCCTGCTGGCGGCGATTAATGAAATCAGCGAAAGTGAAGTGCAGCGTACGCAAGACGATCCCCACCGCGTCAGTATTGATGGCCGGGATTACCATACTTGGCGCGAGCTGGCTGAGGCCTTTGAACTCGATATCCATGACTTCAGCGTCACCGAAGCCAACCGCTGAATTCTGCGCGAAAAAAATCCCGACTCGCAGGAGTCGGGATGAAGCTTGCTAATGCAAGAAGCACTTGAAAATTCGTTACACCAGGATTTCCGATGCGCTACAAACATTACCCTCAATTATTTTGCATGACAACAAACATTCATGAAGCAAATTATTGAAAAATGTGGCTTAGCATCACCGCCACGCTGGCAAAGCTCGCCAGGCAAGGACTGCAACCCTTCGTTCTTCTACGAACGTCCGATTGCCGCTAAACGATTTTTAAGAATAATCTCAACACAATAACCATAGTAGATGATTTCAATTCAATTTATTCACAAGAGAAATTTCTTTCACCCTTCGGCACAGACCCGATCGCGCCCGTTCTGCTTGGCCAGATACAAGCGATGATCGGCGACTGACTGCAAATTTTCGAAGTTATATTCGCCGGTATCATCGCTACCGCTCACCCCAAGCGAAGCGGTAATACGCAAAGAAATGCTGTTACCCAGCAAAATTTCGCGGCTATTGATCCGGATACGGATCCGTTCAGCAATCACCTGCGCTTCTTTTAACGGGGTATTGGGCAGCACAATACAAAACTCCTCCCCGCCAACCCTCCCCGCCAGATCGCCTTGCCGAATATGGCTGGCGATAGTGCTGGCCACCAGCGACAGCACGCGATCCCCCGCGTGATGACCGAAGCGATCGTTAACGCTTTTAAAATAATCCAGATCGAGCTGAATTACCGCCACAGGCCGCTTCAGACGCTCGCTCAGGCGAGTTTCCGCAATGGCGCGTTCAAACAGCGCGCCGCGGTTTAATAAACGGGTCAGCGCATCATGCCAGGCCTGCCATTCCAGCGAGGTCTGCAGCACGCTCATGTTGCGCACCATTCGACGAATGACCAGCCAGGAGATCAGCAGCATCAAAGTGAACATTAACCACATCAGCATCAGCGCAATGGTGATGCTGCCAAAATCACCGCGGACCCCTTCCTGGATAGTATGGATACGGATCAGCACCCCATCAAAATTGCGTAAATTTTCCCAGCTGATATAGCGCGTGACCAGGCGAATCCCGCCCTGATTCTCATGGGAAGAGGCGCGGCTTAGCATCTCCTGTTCACGCGGCGACAGCAGCGTCAGCACGTTGCCCGGCGCGGAGGAGGCAATTAAATTGAGTCGATTATCATAAAGCTGGTACTCACCTTCCTCGCCCGTTTTGATCGCATTGACCAGAAATGTTTTCATCTCCTGTACCGAGAAATCCATCGCCAGAACGCCGAGCCAGTAGCGCTGGAAATCAAGCGGAATAGACGCCGTCACCACCTGCATTTCGCGCTGCGATTCATCATCGGGGAACGTTTGCCACACAATACCGCGAGCAGGATTATTCCGCTGCGTTTGTCGGGTAAACCAGGCGGCGCCTGTTGCCCGCGAATAGAGAGCCAGCGCCTGCGTCGAATTTTTCGGCAGCTCGGTCGTCGTAAAAAAACCGCTGCGCGACACGTACAGCATGCGTTTCGCAAATCCACGGTTGTTATTGGCCAGACGCAGCATATAACCCAGCTCCAGTGTGGCCATGAGCTCATTTCCGGAAAAGGGATTATCACGGGAAAGCAGCGCGTCGCTGTCGACAAAGGCATCCGCGACGCCGTAGATCGGCAGCGTCCGGCGGTTATGGATCTCAACCGACCATATGGGATCGTGCCGCTTTGTTAAGTAATCCTCTTCGGCCTTGCGCAGCGCGGCAAAATCCAACGGCGTACCCAACGCCGACCGCATACCGTTGCGAAAAAAAATCATTCTGTCGATATTAAACTGCAGCAAACTGTCGAACTCATGGGCCACGTTTTCAAGATTATTGCGCTGGTTTGCAACGTAGGCTTCTTCCAGGACCTTGATCTCACGCCATATCAGCAGCGTGGAGAAGCAGAAGACGATAAAAAAACAGAGGTTAACCACATATCCGGGGCTTAAAATCTGACGCAATTTTTCCACCCACATCAGCTTATCCATCGTTTTCTCGCAGCACAGTTAAAGAAGCAAACGTCATCCACGCTCCCTGTTTGTAAAATAATCACTATTATGAAAACGCCCGACGAATGCCGGGCGCTGATAAAGGGTCAGGTGCGATTCGACTTCCCTCCCCCTCCGCGAATAAGTTCATCCTCACGAAACGCCTCGCGCTTAACGCCGTAACCGTCATACCAGCGGCACTCCACCATGCCGCTGGCGAACCCGGTAACGACCATGCGGGGGCCACCGTTTTTTCGCCTCACTTCATCACTGACCAACAAGACCATTTTTGCCTCCGGTATCAGGAAGAAACAGATTTACCTTAGACGAAGCTGAACCACTTTGCATGAGCAGGAGCACATTTACTTCGCCGGACGACGAAGAGCGCCAATCGCTTTCACACCGGCCAACACAATAGCGCCAATGATGAATCCCAGCACCAGGTTGGCGACCGTTGGCAGCAGCGAGGCAATCACCGCATTCTGCCCATGGGCCAGATTTTCAATGGCATGGTGCAGCGGCGTAATACCGTGCACCACAATGCCGCCGCCGACCAGGAACATCGCCAGCGTGCCAACGATGGACAACACTTTCATCAGGCGGGGCGCAATCGCCAACAAAGCCTTGCCTGACCACTGCGCCAACGAGCTGGTTTTCTCCACCAGCCAGTAGCCCATATCATCAAGCTTGACGATGATCCCCACCAGACCGTAAACCCCCACCGTCACCAGCAGCGCGATGCCGGACAAAATCAGGATCTGATTTAATAACGGCGCTTCAGCCACAATCCCCAGCGTAATCGCGACAATTTCAGCCGACAGAATAAAATCGGTACGTATTGCCCCTTTCACTTTATCCCGTTCAAAAGCCATGGGGTCCTGGCTCGCCAGGGCCTCAAGCCGCTGCCGGCGAACCTGCGGATCCTCTTTATGCTTCCGGGCCTGCAGACTGTGCAGCACCTTCTCGACGCCTTCGAAGCAGAGAAACGCCCCCCCCAGCATCAGCAGCGGGGTAATCGCCCACGGGATAAAAGCGCTGATCAACAATGCCAGCGGTACCAGGATCACTTTATTGATCAGTGAGCCTTTGGCTACGCCCCAAACGACCGGCAATTCGCGGTTGGCCCGCACGCCGGTGACCTGTTGAGCATTAAGCGATAAATCGTCTCCCAATACGCCTGCCGTTTTTTTTGCTGCCAGTTTCCCCATGACCGAAATATCATCGAGTAAAGTGGCAATATCATCCAATAAGGTTAATAGACTACTTCCCGCCAAAATTGCATTCCTTCATTTATGGTTGTTCCTCCTGAAGTATGAAGCAAAAGCGCTTTTTCGCCCACCAGTGTCCATAGTCAACAAAAATTTAACCATAGCAGGCGAATTAAAGCGCTCGCCAGCACGCGAGTTTTCACGTTTACTATATCTCCCCTTTCTGTCTCTGCACCGTCGTGAGGAAGTATGTCTACCCGTCAGCTGTTGCCGCTCATCGGGGCGTTGTTTGCGCTGTATATCATCTGGGGTTCCACCTATTTCGCTATCGCCGTCGGCGTCGCCAGCTGGCCCCCGCTAATGATGGCTGGCGTGCGCTTTCTTTCCGCGGGCGCGGTGCTGACCGCCTGGCTACTGGCAACCGGCTATAAGCTCCCTGCGCGAAAGCCTCTGCTCAACGCGGCGCTGATTGGCGTGTTACTGCTGGCCGTGGGGAATGGTTTTGTCACTCTCGCCGAGCACCAGCACGTACCTTCCGGTATTGCGGCGGTCATGGTCGCGACGGTGCCGCTGTTCACCCTGTGCTTTAGCCGTTTTTTTGGTATTGCGACCCGCAAACTTGAATGGCTGGGTATCGCTATTGGTCTCGCGGGGATCGTACTGCTCAACAGCGGCGGCAACCTGAACGGTAACCCCTGGGGCGCGCTGCTAATACTTATCGGTTCAATGAGCTGGGCGTTTGGTTCCGTCTACGGCTCGCGAATCGAGCTACCGACGGGGATGATGGCGGGCGCCATTGAGATGCTGGCGGCAGGCGTCGTGCTGATGATCGCCTCCACGCTAACCGGAGAAAAATTAACCCAAATGCCGTCGTGGTCCGGCATTTTTGCCGTCGCCTATCTGGCGATCTTTGGTTCGCTTATCGCCATCAACGCCTATATGTATCTGATTCGCAACGTTACACCTGCCGTGGCGACCAGCTACGCCTACGTTAACCCGGTGGTCGCCGTGCTGTTGGGCACCGGTTTTGCCGGCGAAAGCTTATCCGCCGTAGAGTGGCTGGCGCTGGGAATCATCATCTTCGCCGTCGTTCTGGTCACGCTCGGCAAGTACCTGCTTCCGGCTCGCCGCGACATCACCTCCTGTAAGGCGCAGAAGTAACGTCTAACAGACCTATACCTTGCGTATCGATCTGCGCGCAGTTCCCTCCGCCGCAGATCCACTCCTCCAGCCGTTCCCCCAGCGCTTCGTCGCTGAGCTTCTGGCGCCCTCGCAGCGCGCACTCCCAGACCACCAGCACTCGCCATCCCTGCTCCGCCAGAAGGCCGATATCACGGCGATCGCGCGCCACGTTTTTGGCTATTTTATCCAGCCAGAACTCAGTTCGCGTCGCGGGGACCTTAAACAGGTAGCAATTATGATGATGCCAGAAGCAGCCGTGGGTAAAGATAACGCACTGATACTCGGCCACCACAAAATCCGGGCGGCCGGGCAGCGCGGCATCCTGCACGGTAAAGGAAAATCCTGCACGCGCCAGCAGTCCCGCCAGCCGTTTTTCAATCGCCGTATCGCGGGTGCCGATCGCGCGCATGTTTTTACTGCGGGTGGCTTTATCGTGGACATCGGCCATGGTCAATCTCTTGCTCACGGCAAGCCACCGCTCTTGCTATACGCGGCGCCAGCAGCTTCGCTACCGCCGCAAAGACCGGCACGACAACCGAATTGCCAAACTGGCGATAGGCCTGGGTATCCGATACCGGAATACGAAAATGGTATCCCTGCGGCGCTTCAAATCCCATCAGACGCGCGCACTCGCGGGGAGTCAACCGACGCGGACGCCGAAGCTGGTTCTCCGCATCGTCAAAAGACTTTTCGCCTAAAGGCCGATCCCAACCGCGATCGATAAGGATCTCCGCGCCATCTTTGTAGTAGCGGGCAGACAGCGTACGCGCCACGCTGCGCGGATTCTTGGGGTCAACGAGCCCGTAGCCAAAACCGTTCCCTCGCTCCTGATGCTTGCGCGCATAGCGATAGAGATATTTCCACAGCACTCTGGTGAGGATAAATTTGTCGTCAACCACGGGTTCCAGCAGCTCGCCGAAAGTTGGGCGAACGGAGGGATAGAGAGTGGCGATATCGCGCAGGGTGAATCCCTCATGCAGCTTGAGGTCGCGCCGAAAACCCACCAGCACAATGCGTTCCCGGTGCTGAGGTAAAAAATGACGCCCGTCGATCACTTTTGGATCATCCGCTCCGGTATGCGCCGCATCAGCAACCTCATAACCCAGCTCATCCAGCGTCTGTATAATGATACGAAACGTCCGCCCCTTATCGTGGCTCTTCAGGTTTTTGACGTTCTCCAGAACAAATATCGGCGGCTGCCGGGCGGCGATAATCCTGACTACGTCAAAGAACAGCGTCCCCTGCGTTTCGCAGGCAAAGCCGTGGGCGCGGCCAAGGGCATTCTTCTTCGATACGCCGGCGAGCGAAAAAGGCTGGCAGGGAAAGCCGGCCAGCAGAACATCATGCTGCGGGATTGTCTGGCGAATGTGCTGCGCCGCGTCTTCATCGCTCACCTCGGGGAGATGGCTCAACGTGACGTCGCGGATATCTTCATTGAAACAATGCTGCTCAGGATCGCAGTACCAGTTGGCTTTATAGGTGCGCACCGCATGTTTATTCCACTCGCTGGTAAACACGCATTGCCCGCCAATCGCCTCGAAACCATGACGAATGCCGCCGATACCGGCAAACAGATCGACGAAGCGGAATCCATAATGCGGATGATGCGCAGGCGGCTGCGGCAAGAGCGTGCGCAGGTGGGCCTGCTCCTGCGCAGTTATACGACCTGCCGCGCGCGTTACCGTCGCAACGCGCTTCAGTATAGCCGGGCTCCAGTGCTGCTCGCCGACGGCAACCAGTTGCGCGACCAGCGTTTTGACATCATATATCGCCATCAGCTGGCGCAATAGCGCCTGCGCATCTTCTCCGGTATGTTCAACCTTCAAAGACGGGGGATTTTCCTTGGATAAATTTTGCGCCATAACCTCAACCAGCCCGACTATTTTTGCAGAGGTTACCATAAATAGCGCAGCCAGTTTTACGCGAGTGGGTTAAAGCGCTGCAAAACCTCGTCATCAATAGCCATCGGGTCTCCACGAAGCTCCGCGCTGAGCTTGGCCATAAACTGCACCAGAAAGCGCGCATTGTGTATCGCCATTGCCCGGCCCTTTTCAGTCTGCATCGTTTGCGGTAAACGCAACAGCTTGCACTGGAAGTGATCCAGCGCGTAGGTTTTATCATTCAATTCCCGCCGGTCGGCAAAGGGATCGCTGGCATCAAACAAGATATTGTTCAGCGCGCCGGACACGGCAAAAACGCGCGCCAGGCCAATCGCCCCCAACGCCTCGAGTCGATCGGCGTCCTGAACGATTTTCGCTTCTTCGCTTCGCGGAGCAATCGCCGCGCTAAAACTGTGCGCTTCAATAGCGTGTAAAACCGCCGCGTAGCGTTCAGCGGGGAAATCAGGAAAAGCTGACTGGAGGATAGCCAGCGTTTTTTCCGCCGCCATCGCAGAAGAGCGGCTACGCTCAGGATGGTTTTTCGCCAGGCTGACGATGTCATGAAAATAGCAGGCGGTCAGGATCACCAGACGGTCAGCATCCGTATCTTCGGCCAACCGCTGCGCTGTAGCCCATACCCGGCGGAAATGCGAAATATCATGAGCCGCATCCCCTTGCGCGTGATGTTCGGTTAGCCAGGTTTCAAATCGTTGCTGCCAGTGAAAAAGGTCCATGCACGTTCCTTAGGTAACAGGCCAGCAACGAGCATAGCAACTTTATTCGTGATGTTCATAGATCTGCGCATTAGGGCGCGTGTACCAGGCAATTGCGCCAAGAATGGCCCACACGATGCCTAACACCAGAAATCCCAACAGAGCGCCAATCCATTTCCCTGCCGTTGAACCAAGTTCGCCATCAATCGTAGCGCCGGGCACGCTTTGAATCTGCCCGACAACCCACCAGTAACGCGCCATCGCCCAGAGGAAATAACCACAAAAAGCATAAAATGCCCACAGCGCCAGTTTCCCACCAGGACTTCTTTTCGCTTTATCTTCCATTCATTTGCTCTCCGTGAACTCAACAAGCAACATCACTTGCCAGTCAAAAATAGTGATATCCATCACATTATATAGCGAAAATTCTTGCAAGGCAGCAGATCTCTCTACCCGATGCATTTTTGTGCATCATCCAGCTTCTTTGTCATAATGCCGGCTATATATTCAATGAATTTATTCCATTTTTAAATAATACAAATTTATGAATGGCATTTAATTTCTGGCTCTTTTTCACTCACCCTCCTTCGATCCTCATTTCACCAGTCATTACTCTTACTCAGATCATCCTCTGAAAGATAAACCTACGTTTAAAGACGTGCAAAACAATTATTCGTAAAATAAATATTAAATAACAACATATAGGATGCATGAAACTTATCTACAACAAAATCCAATCAACGAAGAAGCATAAGTCCATGTTATTAAAAGCCATAAATGCAGGAAATAAATTATCACAAAACAATATAATTTTAATATAATGAATATAACGGAAACATTTTGTAATATTAGATATAATTTAGTTACATATTTAATTTAAAGAAAAATGAACTTAATCGCTAGTATCAAATAGTCACCCCGGAAGGAATGACACAATTCATATTAATTATGATTAAAAGGGAATATATAATGAAAAGAAAAGTACTGGCAATTCTGGTTCCAGCTTTATTAGTCGCTGGCGCGGCTAATGCAGCAGAAATCTATAATAAGAACGGCAACAAACTGGATTTCTACGGCAAAATGGTTGGCGAACACATCATGACCCATGATGGCGACAACAACAATTCTGACGATACCTCCTATGCGCGTTTCGGCATTAAAGGCGAAACCCAGATTAGCAGCGAATTGACCGGTTATGGCCAGTTTGAATACAACATCAAAGCGGACAAACCGGAAGGTCAGCAGGGCAGCGCTACCCGTTTAGCATTCGCCGGTCTGAAATTCAGCGACTACGGTTCATTCGATTATGGTCGTAACTACGGCGTGGTTTATGACGCGGCAGGTTATACCGATATGCTGGTTGAGTGGGGCGGCGACGGCCTGGTTTACACCGACAACTTCATGACCGGTCGTACCAACGGTGTTGCAACCTACCGTAATACCGACTTCTTCGGCATGGTTGATGGCCTTAACTTTGCTCTGCAGTATCAGGGTAAAAATAACGACACCACCGCGAAAAAATCAAACGGCGACGGTTTCGGTTTCTCCGTTAACTACAACATCGACGGCTTCGGTTTCGTTGGCGCCTACAGCAACTCCGATCGTACTGATGAGCAAGCTGCGGACAAGCGGGGCGAAACAGCTGAAGTCTGGAACCTGGCGGCTAAATACGATGCAAATAATCTGTATGCATCAGTCATGTATGGCGAATCCCGTAACATGACTCCGCTGGAGAAAACGACTTTTGGCAGTTTTGCCAATCACACCCAGAACATCGAAGCCGTTGTTCAATATCAATTTGATTTCGGCCTGCGTCCGTCCCTGGGCTATGTCTACGCGAAAGGTAAAGACCTTGGCGCCAAAGAAGACACCAATGCGGATATCATGAACTACGTTGAATTGGGTACCTGGTACTACTTCAACAAAAACTTCAACGTTTACACCGCATACAAATTCAATCTGATCGATGATGAAGATGCGGCGGTAAGTGGCGCAGCCACTGACGATCAGTTCGCTGTAGGTATCACCTACCAGTTCTAAGATTGTCTCATTAACCTAAAGCCCGCTTAATGCGGGCTTTTTTCGTTGTCACCCCTAAACCACCTCCTGGGGAGGTGGTGATTGATCCTGTAAGTCTTTAGTCTGAAGAATGCCCATGCCGGAAAATCATTTGATGCTAAATTCAGTCCTGAAAATTTCAGTTACAAGGAGGTGACTAAGCAGGGAAGAGTAGCAAATTAACAAACACCGCAGGGCTGCCTGGTAACCGCCGCACCAGAACTCACACCTCCGATAGCTCTCCGGCTTTTATATCCTCGCCATTCGGCATAATCATGTCCAAACAAACTCGGGTGGAGAAGCGTAAAACAATACCCACAGAGGAATATGTCTACTGTAATAAAAACCCTGGTTGACACAGACCACGAGTTAGCGTCAAATACTTATATTCTAGGAGCTCATTGCTTATATCAATTGCGCATTCAGTCTCTTAACTGCCCCTTTAAAAATTGATGTAAATCAATAAATGATTAATCATACCTTGAAAAAAAACATATCCAGAGAAGCGGTCAGGTACATTATCGTTGGCCTGGCAAATACAGCAATTACGGCAATTGCTATATTTGGCCTGATGCAGGCCGGCGTGGGAGTCTACCCTTCAAACGCAACAGGATATGTCGTTGGCATTATTTTCAGTTTTGTTATGAATGCGAAGTTCACTTTCTCAAAGACATTGAGCCCTCTGAGGTTTATCAAATTCGTATCCACATGCGCTTTTTGTTATATTTTAAATTTAATAGCAATAAAAGTTTTTTTCATCGTCATACCTAATGCTATCTATACAGCACAAGTTGTAGGTATGATTATTTACACTACAGCTGGTTTTATTCTAAACAAATACTGGTCAATGAAATGAAAGAAATTAATATAAACAACGCGAGGAGTCAAATACCTTCGTTAGCAATCGTTGTTCCTTGTTATAATGAAAAAGACGCCTTCCCATACTGTCTGGAGGGGCTCACCACTGTATTAAAAAACCTCCTGGCAAAAGAAAAAATCGCTCGAAATAGTTATATCCTCTTTGTCGATGATGGCAGTAAAGACAACACCTGGGAACAAATCAAATCCACATCACAGGAAAAGTCATTCATCCGCGGCCTGAAATTATCAAGGAACCGGGGCCATCAGATAGCCCTGCTGGCGGGGTTGGCAAACGCGGATACGGACGTTACCGTAAGTATCGATGCAGACTTACAGGATGATATAGGTTGCATTGAGAAAATGATAGACAAATATAATGAAGGGTTTGAGATTGTTTACGGCGTACGCGACAACAGGAGTAGTGACTCAGTATTCAAAAGGGCAACAGCCAATAAATTCTATTCTCTGATGTCAGGGCTCGGTGTCAATCAGGTTCCTAACCATGCGGACTTTAGGCTTCTTAGCCGTACCGCACTGACAGCATTGAAGGATTTTAAAGAACAAAATTTATATTTAAGAGGGCTAATTCCGCTGTTGGGTTATAAGTCTAGCAGTGTTTATTATAGCAGAGATGAAAGGGTTGCAGGCGAATCAAAATACCCCTTGAAAAAGATGGTAGCACTGGCGTTAGAAGGAATAACATCTCTGACAATTACCCCGTTACGTATGATCGCCGCCGCTGGGGTTATCACATGCCTTCTATCTTCACTAGCTGCAATCTATGCCTTCATTGAGAAGATTTTGGGAAATACCGTTGCGGGTTGGACATCTGTAATGATTGCGATTTTCTTCCTTGGCGGTGTCCAGATGCTTTCTTTGGGGATAATTGGCGAATACGTTGGGAAAATATATATGGAATCCAAAAATCGGCCAAAATATTTTATCGAAGAGGTAGCAAAGCACGAAATGAGAGGCGAGCAATGAACACTGAGGACGAACGGATGTCTCCTTGCACTAAAAAAGTTATTGCCATGCTTTACCTTGCAGCAATTTTCTTAGTTTATAGCCCAACTATTATATTTAGTTACGCATTTTCAGACGATTGGTCGACACTATCCGATGTTTTTTCAGGGAAAGGTTCTCCGTTTCAATGGGATATGCAATCCGGCAGACCCTTGTATGCCGTTGCCAGGCGACTTGGCTTTACGCTAGTTCATAATATCAATGACCTTGCCTATCTTAGATTTTTTACCATAATAACGGTATTTGCGCTTTGCTTTTTCCTCTTTTTATTTATAGAAAAAAGAAACATATTCGAGCGTAACATCACAACAATTACCCTCCCTTTATTAATAGGCCTGACGCCGGCAATACAGGTATATAGTGCATGGGCGACATGTTTCCCGTTCGTACTCTCTATACTCCTTGCCGGAACAAGTTACGCTACATTAAAACCCGTAAACAAGAACACGACAATTATAAGATTTGCAGCATCCATCATTATTCTATGGTTTGCATTTGCTATATATCAACCAACGGCGATGGCATTTTTATTTTTCGTCATGCTTGATAACTGCCTGAAAAAAGACAAGCCATTTTCCATGAATATTGTTTTAATCAGTGGCGCTGTTTTATTTATCGGCATGCTTGGCAGTCTGCTGTTTTCAAAATTTGTACCTGTATGGTTATATGGCAGTTCAATTGCACGTGCCGAGTTAACTAATAATCCACTTGAGAAATTACAATGGTTTATAAAAGAACCATTGATTAACGCCATCAACAACTTTAATATAACCCCAGGCCCCTTATTCACAACTCTCTCATTAATAATTTGCGCAATAGGTTTACTTTCAATAATAAAAGGCAAATCAGGGCCTATGAAAGTTCTCATGTTCATTATCATGGGGATTGGTGCCTACTCTCCAAACTTACTAGTCAAGGAAAACTGGGCTGCATATAGGTCGCTGATAGCACTGGAATTTTTCATATGCGCTCTTATAATTATTGGTGTAGATGCCTTGACAAGCAAACTCAATATAGCAAAAAAAGCGCTACCCATATTGACGGTATTCGCGATGATTGCTGCATCATACAATATCTTTAATGGTTTCATTATCCCGCAAAAATCGGAGTTAAACGCATTAGCAAGCGCGCTTTCCTACAAGGTGGGAAAAACATTTACAGGGGATGTTCTTTTTGACATTCAAGATCCCGCCTATAATGCCTTTACTAAAACACAACGTTATGACGAGTTTGGCAATATTTCCCTTGCGGCCCCCTGGGCTATCAAGGGGATGGCGGAGCAAATCTTAATGAGCAAGTCAATGCATTTCAGGCTTCCAGAAAATGTTATTCTGACGGCAAAGGAGCAATGCACCACTGATTGCATCATTATAAAAACGGGCGATGCCATGAGGAGTTCAACCACTCACTATTGAAACTTTTCATCATTCCCGTATACAGGCACATGATCCCGCGCCAGATCCGCGCGGGATAGTTTTTATCAAGGCAGCTCCGGCCAGGGTCATAAGTTTCTCTATCGCCTCATAGCGCTCACTCGACAACAAACCATGCTTTTACTGCTTTCCTGAGTTCGCTCCTTTTCATCCATCATCCATTCTCTTTAAGATACTCTTACAGAATCCGTGTGTAGCAAGGGCAGTTAACTGCTTTGTTATCAGGGATGCGCGACGGGCTAAGTTATTGTTAAGAGTGTGAGCTTGTGAGCTAAAGAGGATAAAAGTGGATGCCCAACAAGAGGCAACATGGTAAAAAAGACAGCGTTAGAGGCGAGAAAACAGAGCGATAGAAAGAAATTTTAATGCAGGGATTCATGCAGGGCAAAATCAAAAGCGCTTTGTGACTGATTGATTTTGTTGAAAAGTGGCGGAGAGAGGGGGATTTGAACCCCCGGTAGAGTTGCCCCTACTCCGGTTTTCGAGACCGGTCCGTTCAGCCGCTCCGGCATCTCTCCGCTGTTGAGGTTGCTATAATGCCAGGTTCTTTGGCATTTTAATAGTTCCTGTCTCTTTAATTCAGTTCAAGTGACGACTTTGCGAGCAATATGATATTTAAATGGCCCTGGAAAGCAGATGAAGAGTCCGGCAACGCGGAAATCCCCTGGGAAAAGGCGCTTGCCATTCCCGTATTAGCCAACCTCTCCGAACATGAGCAGCAGCAGCTGGTGCAGATGGCTTCCCGCTTTTTACAACAAAAGCGTCTGGTTGCCTTACAGGGGCTCGAGCTTACTCCCCTGCACAGCGCTCGTATCGCGCTACTGTTTTGCCTGCCGGTTCTCGAGCTGGGTATCGAATGGTTAGATGGTTTTCACGAAGTGCTTATCTACCCTGCCCCGTTCGTCGTCGATGACGAATGGGAAGATGATATCGGCCTGGTGCATAACCAGCGAATCGTACAATCAGGTCAAAGCTGGCAGCAGGGGCCGATTGTACTCAACTGGCTGGATATTCAGGACTCCTTCGATGCGTCCGGTTTCAATCTGATAGTCCATGAAGTGGCGCATAAGCTGGATACCCGCAATGGCGATCGCGCAAGCGGCGTACCCTTCATCCCCCTGCGTGAGGTAGCGGGCTGGGAACACGATCTCCATGCCGCTATGAACAATATTCAGGATGAGATAGACCTGGTCGGTGAAAGCGCCGCGAGTATCGATGCGTATGCGGCCACCGACCCTGCCGAATGTTTCGCCGTGCTCTCTGAATACTTCTTCAGCGCGCCAGAGCTATTTGCTCCCCGCTTTCCCGCGCTTTGGCAGCGTTTCTGCCTTTTTTATCGTCAGGATCCGCTGAAGAGATTACGTGAGAATAGCCCGCCAGATGATAGCGATAACCCGGTAGTACACTAAAACAACGACCTGCGCTAAATTTAGCCATTTGAATCAGCAAGTTAAATTTGGTGTTGACACAAAAATACGAGACCAGTAGTATTCGCCTCGTTCACACGATTCCTCTGTAGTTCAGTCGGTAGAACGGCGGACTGTTAATCCGTATGTCACTGGTTCGAGTCCAGTCAGAGGAGCCAAATTTGAAAAGCCTGCTTTTGAAGCAGGCTTTTTTTATTTTCATTTCCTCCTCCACAGCGGAAGAATTTTGGGATCAAGTGGGTTCAATGACGGAGTACCCCAAATGTCCCTTAACGCCTCAAAAACAGAAAGTGAGTACCATTACAAAACTCTTCTAAGACAGTCTTACCGCCACTCGCTCATACTGGTCAAACCCGCCTCATGGTTTCATAACGATGCGGCCAAGCGATTTCGCTGTCTCAGCGAATTTATGGGCTGCGGCAGCGTTAGCCTGGGGGAAGATGCGGTAAATGACAACCCTGATGCGCCCTGCAGCTACAGCCTGCAACATGTCGTCCACACGTGTCCGAACTCCGTGCCTTTCAAAAAGGGGTCCTATGAATACCCCCATGAGTGTCTGGTTAGACTGCATTGGCGACCACAGATCGACAGTCAGACTGCCCGCGGCCGCGTAGCCGACGACCCATGAAGGACAAGGAGGCGGCGTTGAACGGCGGTTGATCAGATCCCCCCTTCAATTGAGATAGTCTCGACAGAAATCAGAACGTCGTCAGGTTCCGCGACCGGATCGGGAATATCGACATATTTCAGGACGCCGGGAGCGCCTTGCACGTCATAACCCGCTGCTTTCACAAGTATTCCTCCGTCTCTCTGACCGCTCGGCAGTCACCACCATCGCCCGCTGCCACACGGCTCCGTAACGCTTAGGGCAGCCTGGCAATCACCTTAATCTCAAACTTGAATCCATACAGCCACGTCACGCCGATCCCGGTCAACGTAGGGTAAGGCGCTTCCCCCCAATATTCTGGCAGGATACTCCAGATAGCGGCGAGGTTTGTCTCGGGATCGACGACAAAGAGGGTAACGTCAACCACGTCACCAAACGTGCAGCCCGCAGCCGCGAGAACAGCATTAAGATTATTGAATGCCAGCCTGACCTGCGCTTTTAGATCGGGCTCAGGCGAACCATCCTCGCGGCTACCAACCTGCCCCGAAACGAACAAGAAACCGTTAGATTTGATGGCCGGTGAATAGCGATTGCGCTCATAGAGCGCCTGCCGACCAAACGGAAAAACTGCTTCGCGTGCCGTCATGTTTGTACCTTTGCAATGGGGCGAAATCAGCCCGGTGAACATAAAGACACTTTACAGGTGTGAGATCGGGTGGATAAACAAGCGACTTTGTCCATCATTGTTTGTAATATCCAAACAATCGGTGAAAATGAGGACCAGGAATGGATCGTTTCGATGCGATGCGCGCCTTTGCTCGCGTGGTAGAGGCAGGTAGCTTCACAAAGGCTGCCCAAACGCTTCATATGAGCAAAACCACGGTGACGCAACTCATTCAGCAGCTAGAAGCGCGCCTGCGCGTCAAATTGCTCCATCGCACCACCCGCAGGCTCGGTGTGACTCCCGATGGCGCGGTCTACTACGAGCGCGTCATTCGCCTGTTGGCGGACATGGAGGATGCTGAGAACAGCCTGTCCAGTGCGGCGATGACGCCCAGGGGACGGCTACGGGTGGATGTGCCCAGTCCACTGGCCCGCCTCATCCTGGTGCCGGCGCTACCGGTTTTCCACGCACGTTACCCTGATATCCAGTTCGACATGGGCGTGAGTGACCGGGTGGTGGATCTGATCGGCGACAACGTGGATTGCGTCCTGCGCGGTGGCGAAATCAACGACAAGTCCCTGATCGCACGCCATGTCGGCGATTTGCAAATCGGCGTCTACGTCGCCCCCAGTTACGTGAAACGCCTTGGCGCCCCTGCGCACCCGCGAGAGCTGGAAAACACCGACCATCGCATAGTGGGATTCTTATCCTCACGCACCAGCAAGATTGATCCTCTGGTATTGCGCAGTGAGAGTGAACATATTGAAATCACGGGCAGTTATGTACTTGCCGTGGATGATGGCAATGCTTACCTCGAAGCTGGCTTAGCCGGGTTAGGCGTGATTGCGCTGCCGGTCTATATGGCGGCAGCGCATCAGGCTGCTGGCTCTTTGATTCCGTTATTTACACAATGGCGTATCAGTCCAATGCCTCTGCACCTGGCGTTTCCGCCGAACCGCCATGTCAACGCCAAACTGCGCGTTTTTATTGATTGGATCGTTGAATTGATGCAGCAGCATGTCCCCAATTCCAACTATAAGTAACGACATCCCAGCCCCCAGATTCTCTCATCAGCGTCGATTGGCGATCATTCTGATGGTCTTGACAGAGGGAATGCTGATTTAGCGTATTTATTTGCCGGTTACTGGCAACGTCGACCCCGGTCAGTTTAAGAAGCCCGCAACCATAGCGCTGCCGACATCACTCCCTGCGGTGCCAACGCAGCGCGTCAACCACCAGCGTAAACGCCGCCGGAAGATGCTGTCGGCCCGGGTAATACAGGTAATATCCCGGAAAATTAGGACACCACTCGGCGAGCAGCGGCACCAGTGCTTGCGTGGCAATATGTTGCGCCGCTAAGTCGCGGGGAACATAGGCAATCCCTGCCCCGTCCAGCGCGGCCTGCATCATCAGAAAGGTATTGTTGAACACGGTTTGTCCTTCGACACGAACGCTGGTTTTCTGGTCCCCCTTTTCGAACTCCCAGGCGTACAGCGCGCCGTGGGTGGGCAAACGCAAATTAATGCAGTTATGCGCCATCAGATCCTCAGGTCGTTTTACCGTCGCCCTGCCGGAGAGATAGCCGGGGGCGGCGACCACCGCCATCTGCACATCGGGCGTTATGCGCACCGCAATCATATCCTTATCCACCTGATCGCCCATACGCACGCCGGCATCAAAGCGTTGGGCGGCAATATCGGTGAGTTCATATCCGACGCTGAATTCGATATTGATATCCGGATGTTGATTTAACAAGGGCTGCAGGCGAGGCCAGAGCACGGTGACGATGGCGTGATCGTTCGCGGTAATACGCACCGTTCCGGCGGGTTTATCTCGTGAAGCGCGCAGTGAAGCCAGTTCAGTCTCAATTTCATTCAGCCGCGGCGCAAGCACCGCAAGCAGGCGGGTCCCGGCATCGGTTGGCGAAACGCTGCGCGTGGTGCGGATTAATAACCTCACCCCGAGGCGCTCTTCCAGCCCGAGCAGCGTATGGCTCAGCGCTGAACGGGATACGCCCAGGATGGCTGCGGCCCGGGTGAAGCTTCGCTCCTGGGCCACCGTGGCAAAGGCCTGCAAATCGTTAAGTTTTTCTTTGCTCATCATTGGTGAATTATGTGCACCAGTGTATTCATATTTGAGCATCTTATCATTTAATCGAACCTTCTCTACACTTTGTTCCGTGAGCCGTAATGGCTAGCTTGAAGCCCGAAACTGAACTGTGGAGACACCATGAACCAACAATTTGACGGTAACGGTATCTTCCCCAAGGGGAAGAAAAACGAGGCTTATGCGCAGTATTTTCAGGGCACCAGCTACCTGAATATGCTCTCCACGGAAGGCGTCAATATCGGCAATGTGGTGTTTGAGCCCGGCTGTCGAAACCACTGGCATATCCACCATAAAGGCGGACAAATCCTGCTGGTAACCGGCGGACGCGGCTGGTATCAGGAGTGGAATCAACCGGCGCGTGAGCTTACCGCCGGGGATGTGGTGAATATTCCTGCGGGGGTCAAACACTGGCACGGTGCGGCCGCCGATAGCTGGTTTGCGCATCTTGCCGTTGCCGTCCCTGCCGAAGGGGCGTCTAACGAATGGCTGGAGCCGGTCGCCGACGAAGCGTACCGTCTGCTACCTCAAGCAGCGCGCTTTGCAACGAGGCGTTAAACATCTCCCCGTGAGACAGCCCGGGATAAGGCCACCAGTTGACCGCCACGCCCTTTTTCTTGAGCAGAGAAACCGTCTGCAGGACGTTGCCCCGGGTCTCTTCTGCCCCTGCGGAAGAGACCCGCTGCGTCGCAACCGCCCCTTCCATCAGGTACAGGGACTTCTGGCTAAACGCATCGGCTTTTGCCTCGGCCATCTTATCTAACAACGAGGCATTGCCTCGTCCCAGGGAAGGACTGGCAGAAAAATAGATCCGGAAGCGGGATGACGCCAGCCAGGAATCAATAATAAATAATCCGCCGTAGGAGTGCCCCCAGATCGCCCGTCGCCGCGGGTCAATCTTCATCCCGCGCTCAACGTTTTCCACGATAGTATTCTGTAATAGCTGGCGAAATGCCTCGCTACCGCCGCTTTTGCGCGAGTCCCGCCCGCTATCGGCAGAATTCTCCTTGACGGTCGGCCGGTAGTCATAGGCTCTGGCGTTCTGATCAAAGGGCAATGTCGTTTGATAGCCCACGGCCACAATAACGGGCGGCGTTTTTTGCGTAAGCTGCGCAAGCAGCGAGTCGGACACCCGGTCCATCACCGCGTTGCCGTCCAGAGCGTAGAGAATGGGATACCCCTCTGCTGGCGGCGCCGCGTTCGGTATCGCGGTCCAGACCTTATAATGCCGTTCGCCGTCAAGCGAATCGAAATAAGCAACGTTGAAGTGATAATACGCTGAGCCGCGGTCGGCGATATTCGGCCCTAACGGTCTCATATCCGGTTTGGCGTCAGCGTTAATGCCGTAGAACGCGCAGACCAGCGCGGCGATACAAATCCGCCCTTTAGGCGGATAAGCAGAATAAAACTTACGGATTAACATCGGTTGATTTTTCCAGCACGCCATCATTAATGATAATGATTGCCAATATCAATCTCAATTGCAAGCGAAGAGGGGATTCCCTGGGCGGCGCGTTGCACCTGTCCGGCTATCCAATCATCATCGTACGGGTAGCCAGGACAGGTGCGCAGCAGCGCCTCCGGGTGAGGTTCAGGCCGTGCGCCATCTCCGGGTCAGCGGTTTCTCAACCTCTACAATAAGGAACATGACAAAACCGATAATAAAGGTGATCACCCAGTAGCGGAACGGCAGCGCTTCGGTACCAAACAGCATCTGCATAAACGGCGCGTAGATAATCAGCAGCTGCAGCACCAGCAGCACCCCGCTGACAATCCAGATCCCGCGGTTCGCCAGCAGCCCTTTACTCAATGAGAAGCCATCCGCAACCCGGCAGTTAAGCATATAGAACCACTGGGCGGTGACCAGCGTCTGCAACAGCACCGTGCGAATAAACTCAGGCGAATAGCCGCGCGGCTGCAGCCAGGCCTCAAGCACAAAGGCGCTAACGGCAATCATCGAACCGACAAAAATCACCCGCCAGATAGCAAAGCCGTCCATTACGTGCAGCTTAGGATCGCGCGGCGGACGGCGCATGATGTTCTTCTCACCGGCTTCAAACGCCAGGCCAAACGACAGCGTGGCGGAGGTCGCCATGTTCATCCACAGGATCAGCACCGGCGTCAGCGGTATTAAATTCCCCGCCAGCAGCGCGATAATAATTAACAGCCCCTGCGCCAGGTTAGTCGGCATGATAAACAGGATGGTTTTCTTCAGGTTATCGTAGACCCGGCGCCCTTCTCTGACGGCGCTGGCAATGGTGGCGAAGTTATCATCGGTAAGCACCATATCAGCGGCCTCCTTGGTCACTTCGGTACCCTTAATCCCCATGGCGATCCCGACATCGGCCTGCTTCAGCGCCGGGGCGTCGTTCACGCCATCGCCGGTCATCCCGACCACCTCTTTCCTGCTTTGCAGCGCCTGGACCAGGCGGAATTTATCTTCCGGGCTGGTACGCGCGAAAATATCAAATTTCTGCGCCGCTTCGCTAAGTTGAATATCGTCCATCACCTCCAGCTCGCGCCCGGTAATGGCGTTTTCCGCATTGCCGATCCCCAGCATCTTGCCGATACTCATGGCGGTTTGCGGGTGGTCGCCGGTGATCATCTTCACGCGGATCCCGGCCTGCAGGCAGTCGCCGATCGCCGTAATCGCCTCCGGTCGCGGCGGATCCATCATCCCGGCGATCCCCAGCAGAATGACGCCCTGCTGCAAATCCTGATGGCCAAGCTCCGTTTGCCCGTCGGCTGCCGGTTTCCACGCCGCCGCCACCATCCGCAGCCCTTCCCGCGCGTACTCTTCGATTTTCGCTTCCCAGTAAGGCTGGTCGAGCGGCTCCAGGCCATGATCGGTTTGCTGATGCTGGCACAGGCGAAACAGGACATCGGGCGCGCCGGTAATCAAAATCATCTCTTCATCGCCGATGCGGTACAGCGTCGACATATATTTGTACTGTGAATCGAAAGGTATTTTACTGCGCAGCTCGGTGTTGACCGCCGGGAGCGGGACTTTCGCCGCCAGCACCTTCAGCGCCCCTTCGGTCGGGCCGCCGGTAATTTTCCACAGCCCGCTTTCATCTTTGATAAGCTGGCTGTCATTACACAGGTCGATGGTGCGCAGATAGCGTTCCAGCAGCGTGCCCGGCGCAACGGTTATCGGGGCGGGTTCATCGATCGGATGAATATTCCCTACCGGCTCGTAGCTGTCGCCTTCTACCCGATAAACCTTATCGGCGGTGATAACGGCCTTGACCGTCATCTCGTTCATGGTCAGCGTCCCGGTTTTATCCGAGCAGATCACCGTCATCGCGCCGAGGGTTTCCACGGTCGGCAGCTTGCGGATAATCGCCTTCTGCCGGGCCATGGTTTGTACGCCGAGCGAGAGGATAATCGAGATAATCGCCGGTAGCCCTTCCGGCACCGACGCCACCGCGAGGCTAATCAACGACAGCATCAGTTCAGAAACCGGCATATCGCGGAACAGCAGGCTGAAGACAAATAGCGCGGCCATCATCACCAGAATGATGATAAAGATGGCTTTGCCGAGCTTATCCATCTGCACCAGCAGCGGCGTACGGTGCTTTTCGATATCCGACATCATCTGGTTAATGTGGCCCAGCTCGGTATCGCCGCCGGTCGCCACCACCAGGCCTTTTCCGCCGCCCGAACTCACCGTAGTGCCGGAAAACAGCAGGTTCGTCCGATCGCCAAGCGGCAGTTCACCGCTGAGCGCCTCGGTGCTTTTCTCCACCACCGTCGATTCACCGGTCAGAATCGCCTCTTCCACCCGCAGATTATGCGCTTCGATCACCCGCAGGTCGGCGGGAATACGATCGCCTGCGCGGATCACCACGATATCGCCGGGAACCAGAGCGGTGGTCGGAATCGTTTCATGATTACCCTGACGAATCACCACTACCTCGCTGGAGAGCATATTGCGAATGCTCTGGAGCGATTTTTCCGCGTTGCTCTCCTGGATATGGCCGATCAGCGCGTTAATCACCGCCACGCCCAGAATTACCAGGGTATCTACCCAGTGGCCCATGACCGCCGTCAGCAGCGCCGCCGCCAGCAGGACGTAAATCAACACATCATTAAAATGCGCCAGAAAGCGCAGCCACGCCGGCTTTCCGGCTTTTTGCGGCAGCGCATTTTCACCATATTGCTGCAAGCGCGCCGATGCCTCGGCGCCGCTGATGCCTTCCGGGGTGCTGTTGGTGCTGGTCAGCGTTTCTTCTACGGAGAGCTGATAAAACGGGCCGCCCGGTTTTTCTGTACTCATAGTTATCTCCTCACTCCTGTAACGGAAATCAGGACAGCCTCAGGCCACCCTCAACGCACCACAAAAACCGGAACATGGGCATAACGAACAATACCTGCCGCCTCCGACCCCAGCAGATGGGTCTGAATATTGGGATTGCGCGAACCGACGATCACCACATCCGCCTTCAGCTCATCGGCCAGTTTGGTCACTTCATCGCGAATGTTGCCGCTGCGTATGTGAATCTGGATTTCGTTTTCCGCCAGCGAGAGTTTTTTACTGAGCTCGTCCAGCTTTTCTTTAGATGTATTAACCAGATAGTCTTCCATTTTCCGTGCATCGGAAATAAAACCGCGCGTCAGCACCGGGGAAAAAGCGGGAATGACGTGCAGGAGATGAATCTTTCCGGCAGAGCTTTGCGCAAGGAATCGGGCATGGGATAAGGCCTTGTCGGCAAGACCGATTTCAAACACATCAACCGGCACGAGGATATTTTTATACATAGAGACAATCCTTTTATTACCTATAAAAAAAGGTGGTGAAAACAGCCCAAGCAATGGTGCTGAGGAAGCAATCTCAAGAACAAAATCTGTTAGACGCGTGGCTATAATTAAACGTAGCACACCACGGTTAACATTATTAAGCAGCCAATTAATATATTGAAAAATATCACAGAGCCAGGCACAGCCAGACAATTCGACTACAAACCCGGTAAAATCGTCGACATCGCCATAATTTTTGCTCTTTTTAACATTTCCGTTTTACTACGACTATCCTCATTATCAGTGGCTTGCTCGCTTTCTGGCGCCCCACAACAATTATTAAGATAAGAATTTACTTAGCCAGCTATTTAAGCTAAAGGAGGAACGATGTTCGGTTACAGTCTGTTTCGCCTGAGCCTGTTTATTGCCCTGGCAATAATCGCCTGTACGGCTACCGGGTTAATTACCTATTTCGTTGTCTCGGCGCTCGCTGAATAAAATCAGCGATTGTGAACAATATGTAAAACATAGCCTTTAACTCCGAGGGGAATACAGTGAATCGTTATTTTTCTCTCATTCCGCTTGTTATTTTAATAACAACGGCTTGCGATCGGAAAGCACCTCAAATTACCCCGCTGCCGCGGATGGTCAAAGTCGCCGAGGTGGTTGCCATCGGTGATTCACAGCAGCGAGTATTCCCCGCCCGCATTGAGTCCGGGGATTCCACCGATTTATCTTTTAAACGCGGCGGGCAGATTGAATCGCTTGATGTACGTCAGGGGGCCGCTATTACTCAGGGGCAGCCCCTTGCCCGCCTCAGCGCACGGGAGGCGCAGCAGCGCGTGAATGAACGGCAGACTGCCGCCACCCTCGCCCAGCGGCAGTTCGATCGTTTCCAGACGCTGGCCGGTCGCCAGGCGATTTCAAAGGCGGAAATGGATATCCAGCGGGCCAACCGCGACGCGGCCAACGCCGCGCTGAAAATCGCCCGCGAAGAGCTGTCGCAAATGACGTTGACCGCCCCGTTCAGCGGCGTTGCCGCTTACGTCCCGGTACGTAACCATCAGGTGGTTGCCGCCGGGCAGCCGATTGTGACCCTGACGCGAACCGATCTGCTCGACGTGGTGTTTAGCGTTCCGGAAAATCTCTTTACCGCGCTCGATATTCGCAACGCGCAGTATCGTCCGGTCGTCAAAATTAACGCCATGCCGGACCGCCAGTTTACCGCCGAATATAAAGAGCACACCGGCAGCAGCGACAGCAGCACGCTCACCTGGCAAATCATCCTGACCATGCCGCGACCGGCCGACTTTCCAGCGGTGGGAGGCGTGAGCGGAACGGTGACAATTAACCTGGCGAACCTGCCCGCCAGCGCCGGTAAAAATGCGGTGGTGGTGCCGGTCGAAGCGGTGTTTAACCCGGATAATCGCCCGCGCAATGACCCCCACGTCTGGGTCGTTCAGGGCAGCGGCGACCAGCTTAAGCTGGAAGAGAGACAAGTCGGCGTTGGTCAGGTCACCTCTCAGGGCGTGGTGATCACCGAAGGGCTCAGCGTCGGCGAGCGTGTAGTGGCGGCAGGCGTCAGCGAATTGCATGCGCAACAGCCGGTTCGTATCTGGACGCGTGAACGAGGTTTGTAATGGATATCTCCCGCCAGTTTATTAACAACCCGATCCGCGTCTGGCTGACTATTTTGCTGCTGGGCATCGGGGGGATCTTCGCCCTGCTGAATATTGGCCGTCTGGAAGACCCGGCGTTTACCATCAAAACCGCCGTGGTGATCACCCATTATCCCGGCGCGTCGGCACAGCAGGTTGAAGAAGAAGTCACCCTGCCGCTCGAAAACGCGCTGCAGCAGCTGCCGTATCTCGACAACGTCAGTTCGATCTCCTCCAACGGCCTGTCGCAAATCACCGTCAATATCGCCTCGCACTACCACTCCAGCGAGCTGCCGCAAATCTGGGATGAACTGCGCCGCCGGGTGGGCGACGCCGCCCGTCAATTTCCTCCCGGCGTCGCCTCCCCGTTTGTAAATGATGATTTTGGCGATGTCTTTGGCTTCTTCTTTGCTATCTCCGGCGATAGCTTTACCAATCCTGAACTGGTTCGCTACGCCGAGCAGCTGCGCCGCGAACTGGTGCTGGTTCCCGGCGTCGGCAAAGTCGCCATCGGCGGGGCGATCCCTCAGCAAATCAACATCGATATCTCGCTGGCGAAAATGGCCGCCCGCGGCATCACGCTCAACCAGCTGGCGGCTATCCTCAGCCGGTTGAATGTGGTATCTAACGCCGGCGAGATTAAATCCGGCAGCGAGTCGATCCGCCTGCACCCGACGGGGGAATTTGCCAACCTCGATGAGCTCGGCGACCTGTTAATCAGCCCGCACGGTTCGGGAACGGCGACGCGGCTGCGCGATATCGCCACGCTATCGCGCGGGCTGAGCGAAACGCCCGCCAGCATCTACCATGCCAACGGCCGCCAGGCAGTCACCATGGGGGTATCGTTTATTCCCGGGGTTAACGTGATTGATGTTGGCCGCGCGCTGGAGAGCAAGCTGGAGCAGATGTCGGCGGAAAAACCGGCCGGGATCAGCATTGACCTGTTCTACGATCAGGCGGCGGAAGTCGCCCACTCGGTCAACGGTTTTATCACTAACTTCCTGATGGCGCTGGCGATTGTCGTTGGGGTCCTGCTGATCTTTATGGGCGTGCGCAGCGGCATTATTATCGCCCTGTCGCTGGCGCTCAACGTGCTCGGCACGCTGCTGATCATGTATTTGTGGGGCATCGAGCTGCAGCGCATTTCGCTGGGGGCGCTGATTATCGCCCTCAGTATGCTGGTCGATAACGCCATCGTCATCGTCGAAGGGGTGCTGATCGCCCGCCAGCAGGGGTCTACGCTGCTTACGGCGATAAATTATGTGATCCGCCGTTCGGCGCTGCCGCTGCTGGGGGCCACGGTAATTGCCATTCTCGCCTTTGCGCCGATTGGCCTGTCGCAGGACTCGACCGGAGAATACTGTAAATCGCTGTTCCAGGTACTGCTGATTTCGCTCATGCTGAGCTGGTTCTCGGCGCTGACCATTACCCCGGTGCTGATTAAATGGTGGCTATTTAAAAATCAATCGCAGCCGGTAGCGCAGGCCAACGCCAACCCGTACGGCGGGCGCTTTTACCGCCTGTATCAGCAGGCTCTGCAAGCCCTTCTGCTGCGCAAAACCCTCACCCTGACCATCATGGCGGCGCTATTGGCCGCCGCTATCTGGGGGTTCGGATCGGTGCGGCAAAACTTTTTCCCCTCGTCAAATACGCCGATTTTCTTTGTCGATCTCTGGCTCCCGTACGGTACCGATATCGCGACCACCGAAAAGATGACCAGCGATATTGAGACCACCATTAACGGCCAGCCCGGGGTGGTCACCACCGTGGCCACCGTCGGTCAGGGCAGCATGCGGTTTATCCTCACCTACAGCGGTCAGCGGCAGTACAGCAACTATGCGCAGATCATGGTGCGTATGGACGACCAGCGCAATATTAACGCGCTGACGCAGCATGTTGATCGCTATATTGCGCGCAACTACCCGCAGGTCAACGCCAGCACGAAACGCGTGATGTTCGGCCCTTCCGGCGACAGCGCCATTGAGGTGCGGATTAAAGGTCCGGACCCCGACCGCCTGCGCCTGCTCGCCAGCCAGGTTGGCGATATTCTCTCCGCAGATCCGGCTACCGATGGCGTGCGGAACGACTGGCAAAACCGCAGCAAAGTTATCCGCCCGCAGTACTCCACCGCGCTTGGCCGCGAGCTGGGGGTAGATAAACAGGACATTGATAACGCGCTGGAAATGAACTTTTCCGGCAGCCGGGCAGGCTTGTACCGCGAGGGAGCCGACCTGCTGCCGGTGATCGTCCGCCCCCCGGCCGCTGAGCGCCAGGACGCGAATCACCTGAATAACGTGCTGGTCTGGAGCCAGAGCCGCCAGCAGTATATTCCGCTCAGTAACGTGGTCAGCGGCTTTCACCTCGAATGGGAAGATCCGCTAATCCTGCGCCGCGACCGCAGCCGCGTGCTGACGGTGCAGACCGATCCCGATCCGCTGAGCAACCAGACGTCGGGGGATATCCTGTCCCGCGTGAAGCCGCAGATTGATGCGATCGCGTTGCCGCACGGCTACAGCATCGAGTGGGGCGGCGATGCGGAGAACTCCAGCGAGGCGCAGCAGGGTCTGTTCACTACCCTGCCGCTGGGCTACCTGGTGATGTTTGTGATTACCGTGCTGATGTTCAGTTCGCTGAAAAACGCGGTGGCTATCTGGCTGACCGTACCGCTGGCGCTGATTGGCGTAACGCCAGGCTTCTTGCTTACCGGCATCCCCTTTGGCTTTATGGCGTTAATCGGCTTGCTGAGCCTGAGCGGCATGCTGATCCGTAACGGCATCGTGCTGGTAGAAGAGATTGAACAGCAGAAGCAGGAGAAAGGACAACAGGAGGCCATTATCTATGCCGCCACGTCGCGTCTGCGCCCGATCCTGCTGACGGCGTTTACCACCGTGCTCGGCCTGGCGCCGCTCTTACTGGACGTTTTCTTCCAGAGCATGGCGGTTGTTATCATGTTTGGTCTGGGTTTTGCTACTATTCTGACGCTGCTGGTTCTGCCGGTAATCTACGCCTGTTTCCACAATAAGGACATGAAGCGACAACCATGAATAGTACCGGGTTAAATATTATTAAAACGCTGGGATGCATGACGGCGGTGACTTTCTTCACCATTTATAACACCTGGGATAGCTATGATTATGACTATCACTGGATCCTCGGGTTTTTGACGTTTATTTCGACTATCGCCACGCCGCTGTTTTTTGTGGTGGCGGGCTATCTGGATTCGCAGTCTCGCCACGATTCACAATGGCAGTTGGGCAAAATCAAGAGCGTGGTAATCGTCTTTCTGTTCTGGATGACGGTGTACTATCTCTGGGAGCCCTACCAGCGCGGCTATCTTATCCAGCCATGGTTTGTGTTTGCGTTTATCGTCATTTACACCTTTCACCCGGTTATCGAGTGGCTCAGCCAAAGGCGCACAGCGTTCTTTGCCACGGTGTTCTCCCTGCTGCTGCTCTCGTATGGTTACGATCTTCTCTCCGCGCTGTATCCTGATATTCATGCGCTAAGCCTGGCGCCGCAGTACCGCCTGTGGACCTGGCTGCTATTTTATCTGACCGGTCAGCTGTTCAGCGACCCGCTGGTCGCCGACTGGCTCAGGCGTGAAAAAGTGGTCAAAGGCGCGATGATCGCCATTCCGTTTATTTATCTTTTCACCTGGTTTTACGAGCGGCATTTCTTTTTCGCCCTGTTTAAGGCCGACAGAAATGCGTTCATTCTGACCGGTTCACAAATTTATATTCTGGTTGTTGCGCTGGTTATTGCGGCCAACGGCGTGCGTTTTCGTAAAAACAGCGAGTTTAAAGAGACCCTTCTCGCCACCATTAGCAAAACGATGACCGGCGTTTATATTCTCCACTACTCCGTTTTTCACCTGCTCACCGCGTTTATCCCGATTAACTCGCTGGGGACAAAGTTAATGCTGATTGTCCTCACGTTTATTACTTCGGTGCTGATTTCGATGCTGGCGCTGTCCAATTCGCTAATCAAAAAAGTGATTACGATTTGACGATCTGTGATTCCTGGCCGCGTGGACGCCGCCTTACCGGGCCCGGGGAAAGGATTCAGGTTCTCTTTGTCGGTCGGGTAAGGCGCCAGCCGCCGCCCGCGCATGGCTAAAAACCGTAGCGTAGCCACGCGAACAGCACGTTACCGTTGTTATAGGTGCCGGGAATATAGGTGAACTGCACGCTCAGACGACGATAGCTGGCGGAGAAAAGCGGCAAAATAATCGGCAGCGGCACGTAGTTGGCGAAGTCATCGCGGGCGGTGATGCCGGCGGTGACGCCAAGGCCAAGGCGAAAATCGCGGCGACTATCAAGATACCAGCCCTTCTCCCAGCCGTAGCCGATAATCGGCTGCCACTCGTTGTGCGAATCCTTGAACATCATGGCATAGAGCGAACTCCAGTTCCCCTCCTGGTTATATCTGGACACGCCAAATCCTCCGCCCCACGGCATTTCATTATAGTTATCGGTCTTTTCTTTATCGTACATAAAGCGGTTGTGCCAGCTGAGAAACGGCAGATAAAGATCGTAGTTTTGCGGCTCATTCCAGGTCTGCGAGACATCGTTTTTTAGCCAGTTCCACCAGCCGCTGACGCGCTGCTCGCCGTATATTTTAGTTTCAGCCTGTACTGAAAAGGCGAAAATAAACACAATTCCCCACGCTACCCGCAGACAACGTTGCATAGTTTTATCCTTAAAGAAAGTCGCCCGGTGTTCATTCAGTTTGGGAACAAAAAACAGGCTTTGCAAATATCGGCAGACAAATTTTCTGCACCGGCCAGGGGCTAATTGCAAGTCCAGTTAAGCGCCCATTTCAGGACAGTGAGAACCGCCACGGCGATTTCAATTCCTTGCCGCTGGGATTATGATGGCGCTAATTATCCTTTCTGTCCGTAGTGATTGAGAAATAGATGGACTTCATCAGCATTATTATGTCGGCGGGGAAAACGTCCGTCGATGTGGCGCTTTATACGCTGTTGCCAATCATGGTCGTCATGCTCATCGTGATGAAATATCTCGAGGTACGCGGGGTACTGGACGTTATCGTTCGCTGGCTCGCCCCGCTGCTTAAGCCGTTCGGCTTAACCGGGATGAGCGCGTTTGCCCTGATTCAGATGAATTTTGTCAGCTTCGCCGCCCCGCTGGCGACCCTCGCGATTATGGATAAACGCGGTGCTTCGGACCGGCAGATGGCCGCCACGCTGGCGATGCTTTTCGCCATGGGTCAAGGCAACGTGTTTTATCCGTTAACGCCCTTCGGCCTGCACTGGCTGGCCTCTATCGTTATCTCGATTGTCGGCGGACTGTGCGCCGCCGCGGTCACCTGGCATATCACCGGCCGCAGGCTGTCAATGGTTGAAAACGCGCGGGCCGAAGCGCTGCCTGAGGCCGAACAAAATAGCCAGGGGATAATCGCCGTTATCAACAGCGCCGGCGCCGACGCCATTCGCCTGGCCCTCGGCGCGGTGCCCATGCTGATCCTGTCGCTGGCTATCGTCGGTTTTATGCAGGCGGCGGGCCTGATTGAGATGCTCCAGCGCCTGCTGATGCCGCTGCTGCTGTGGCTGAATATCCCGGTTAACTTCGTGCTGCCGGCGCTGGTCAAATGCGTGGCCGGCGGTACGGCCTACTTCGGCGTGGTCTCCGAGCTCGTTCAGCAGGGTAAAGTAACCGTAAGCCAGATCAACGCCTCGGCAGGCCTGTTGGTGCAGACCTTCGACCTCCCCGGCATCGGCATCTTTCTGGGCGTCAGCTCGCGCTTCGTACGCCTGTTCCGCTTCGCCGCGACCGGCGCAATCGCCGGGATCGCCATCCGTACCGTGATGCACCTTACGCTATTCTGACGCCGCCGACTCAGGACGGAGACAGGCAGCGATATCAGCCCGATCGCTACAGGCGATATGATGGTTAATTCTCACCATCATCCACGGGAAAAACGGGTTGGACGTGACGCGCATCAGCGTATCCAGCCCGACGCTCAGCGTAGCGGTTTCTCCGCGCAACGAGATCGTCCCGATGCTGATCCCGTAGCGATTTTTCTCCGCCGGTTCCCGGCCATAGAGCGAATCGCTCAGCGGGAACGGCACCGCCACGTGCGACAGGGAGTACATATCCTGCGGCCAGGCGATATGCAGCGGCGTCACGGTTTCGCTTCGCGTTCCGGCAAGCGTGGTGCGGGCTACCGTCTCATAGGTGTCGGGCGCGGCGTTGGTAATCACCGTGGTGCCGTAGGGCCGCGGCGCCGGCGGCAATAACGTATTGACCGCCGAATAGAGCGACGGGCGGAATAGCGCGCGCAAATTCGCCGCCTGGTTAATATCGAAAATCACCAGTTCGCTACCGTTATCCGGCAGATAGCGATAGAGCGAATCCACCACCGCCCGGGTGCTGACCGTGGAATCCATCACCGACTGGAAAGTTAACACCGGCGCCAGTTCAGAAAGCCGCTTACTCTGTGCTTCCTGCACGATTTGCTGCTGCAGCGCCTGCGACAATAGCCACGACTGCCTTGCCGCCTTCACCGGGAACGAATTGTATTTATAGGGGTTAAATTCCGGCACGATGTTCAGCCACGCCGCGCGCGCGAAGGCCGGAAACACAGAGGGTAAACCGGCCAGCCCGGCGAAACGGGCAAATGCGGTCACGCCAATCATCGGCGACAGCAGGATGACCTGCTGCGGCCGGCGCAGCGATTTATCCTCAAGGCTATCGAGGGCGTACTTCAGCGCCAGCGCCCCGCCGTTGGAGTAACCAACCACGTGCAGCGGCGCGTCATCCCCCGCCAGCCGCGTCGCTTCGCGCACCGCAAGCCGGGTTGTCGCTATCCACTCTTCGCGATCCACCCCGGTGAGCGCGCCGGGGGCGGTCCCATGTCCGGGCAGCCGCGGCGCGACGGCGACAAATCCCTGCTGCTGATAGCGCTGCGCCAGATAATGCACGCTGTAGGGCGAATCCGTCAGGCCGTGGAGCAGCACCGCCGCGCCGCGCGGTTTGCCCTGCGGCAGCAGAATAAAGGAGCGGTTCCAGTCGGGATGAAACTTATCCGGATAGACCAGGCTTTGCGCGTAAAAGCGGTTAATGGCCGTTTTTTCATCGTCGCTCAGCGTGTCGGTAATTTTGCTTTTCATATCGCGAAAGATCGCCGCTTCCCGCGTCTGGTATTCAGCAAAAGTGGCGTGGTCAATCTCGCTGGCGGTCATTTCATTCGCCGTCCAGGTATGCCAGCGGTGCAGCGCCGGGCCGCGCTGCGACTCGTAAATACGGCCAATAAAAAAGACGATCACAACCACCAGCAGCCCAATAATGGCTTTTTTCACCACCGAGACCATTCTTAAGCCCGACTTATTCAGCAGGCGGGTAAAACGCATCATTGCCATATTTCTGTCCGAATTATCTCTTTAGCTGCGAGGGCGTGGGTAATACTCAAAGCGGATCCGATCCTGCGATTCACTTATTAAACATAGACTAAACCAACCGCCTGTTCTTATTGTCAGATGAGAAGCAAACATGAATTATCGCCGGAGTGTAACAGGTCAGGAATAAACAAATGGAATGGTGGATTAAGAAAATACACGAGAACTCGACGTCTACACCTACCCACGCGGTTCTGCAAAGCGGCCAGTTAACGATCATTGCCGAACTCACGCCCTGCGGCCGACGTTTACAGGAAGGCGATAAGCTCACGCCGTTGGCTAACGCGTTGTACTGCATCAACGGCGATAAGTCGATCACGATTAAAGTGCTCAACGCTACGCATTTTAGCGCTGAACGCTGGGGCGCCATCGTGAATATCACCGCGCATTAAGCGACGTACCCTGGCATCAACCGGTTCTAATCTCAGTACTTTCTCAACTCAGCGGGTGAAATTGTCCTACGCCTGGTTCAGCCTGTGACATACTAAGCAAAACGTCAGCAGAGCAGAAACAAGGAGTAAGTCATGAACCAGAAAGCCGCCAGGCTGACCCCAGAACAGGCGCTTAGGCAACTCGAAGCGCTCTATGAAAAATCGGTCAATGCGCTGCGTAAAGCCATCGGCGACTATATTCACCATAATATCCTCCCCGAGAATAGCGCCCGTGCGGAAGGACTGTTCGTTTACCCGCAGCTGTCGGTATCGTGGGACGGAGCGGAACATAAAGCATTAAAAACCCGGGCCTGGGGTCGTTTTACCCATAGCGGTTGCTATACCACCACTATCACTAACCCTAAACTGTTTCGCGCCTATCTGCTGGAACAGCTCACCATGCTGTATCAGGATTACGATGCCGCGATTACCGTCGGGCTATCGCAGCATGAGATCCCCTATCCGTACGTCATTGATGGCTCAGAGCTTACGCTCGATCGTTCAATGAGCGCCGGCCTGACGCGTTTTTTCCCCACCACCGAGCTGTCGCAAATTGGCGATGAAACCGCCGATGGTCTGTTTCATTCGACGGAATACTATCCGCTTTCGCACTTCGACGCCCGCCGCGTCGATTTCTCGCTGGCGCGCCTGCGTCACTATACCGGCACGCCGGTTGATCATTTCCAGCCGTATATGCTTTTTACCAACTACACCCGCTACGTCGATGAGTTCGTGCGCTGGGGCTGTAGCCAAATTCTCGATCCCGAGAGTCCCTATATCGCCCTCTCCTGCGCGGGCGGGATCTGGATAACGGCGGACACGGAGGCGCCGGAAGAGGCGATTTCCGATCTGGCGTGGAAAAAGCACCAGATGCCCGCCTGGCACCTGATCACCAAAGACGGCCAGGGGATCACGCTGATTAATATTGGCGTCGGTCCGGCGAATGCCAAAAATATCTGCGACCATCTGGCGGTGCTGCGTCCGGACGTCTGGCTGATGATTGGCCACTGCGGCGGCCTGCGTGAAAGCCAGAATATCGGCGACTACGTGCTGGCCCACGCCTATCTGCGCGACGACCATGTGCTGGATGCGGTGCTGCCGCCGGATATCCCGATTCCGAGCATTGCCGAAGTTCAGCGCGCGCTCTACGACGCCACGAAGCAGGTCAGCGGCATGCCCGGTGAAGAAGTGAAACAGCGGCTGCGTACCGGAACGGTGGTCACCACCGACGATCGTAACTGGGAGCTGCGCTACTCGGCCTCGGCGCTGCGTTTTAACCTCAGCCGCGCGGTGGCTATCGATATGGAAAGCGCGACCATTGCCGCCCAGGGCTATCGCTTCCGCGTCCCCTACGGCACCCTGCTGTGCGTCTCCGATAAACCGCTGCACGGCGAAATTAAGCTGCCGGGCCAGGCGAACCGCTTCTATGAAGGAGCTATCTCCGAACATTTGCAGATTGGTATCCGGGCGATTGACCTATTGCGCGCCGAAGGCGACCACATGCATTCGCGCAAGCTGAGAACCTTCAACGAACCGCCGTTCCGCTAAGCGCTGATATCATACGCGCAGAATAAACTCAGTCCGGGTGGCGTGAAATATTTATGCCCTCCGGACTAAGCGTTAGCGAAGGAGAGCCGTTCGGCCAGAGAGCCAATAACCACTCTCCTGCCGTAATACAATAAAGTTTTTATTTTCTTTAATGGTAAAAATTCCTCCGAAAATGGCCATACCGCCTATCCGAGAAATATTATTACTAAACTTCCGAGATTAAAAAAAATAACTGCATCGATTAAAAAAAACACATTATTAACATATTAATAACATTTATCACATGATCATAAAACGTCCCACTGTGGCTTGATTAACACTTGAATGGAGTCTCTTAACCTATTAAATTAATTACATAAATTCACAAGCAACCAAAAAGCGGTACAAGATAGACAGCGCCATTGAGAGATCAAAATAATCAAAGAGTTACCTATGGGCGTTACTCTCCCCCTGGAATCATCCTTTAATAGCGACAGGTTATTTGCAACAAATATCTTGTTACTACATTACCAGAGTTAAATTGCGCATGTCGACGGTAAGCAACCATGGATATGCTTATCTATCGCGATCGGCAATGGACTATTTTCGTAAAAGTAGGGAAGACAGCTTTATGAAATTAACCATAGGGAATATCCGCCTGTTTATTTTATTAGCAACGTTTTTTTTCTGGACAGTCGCGATCGGGCTAATTTCCCTAATTGTATCCTGGTTTTAAAAACCTGATGGTACGCAGGGTATGTTCTTCTGTGCCCCGACGTTGCCGCCATCGTGTCTATGGAATAGAAAGCAAAAAGCCCGCTTAAGTTTCCTTAAGCGGGCTTCTTAAATTTGGCTCCTCTGACTGGACTCGAACCAGTGACATACGGATTAACAGTCCGCCGTTCTACCGACTGAACTACAGAGGAATCGTGTGAACGGGGCGCATATTATCGATGGCGCCCCACCTTGTCAAAGGCTGTTTTCACATTTCAAACCGTTTGCCGAATAATTCTCCACTTTGGGCGAAAAGTCCCGCTTCGCTCTGTGAGATTAGCTCTCTTTGGCCGGCGCACTGGTCTCTTCCCTCTGCGCTTTCGTTCGCGGATACTTCCATAGCCAGCGCCCGCTGACCATTCGGCAGTAAAACAGAACGCCGCGCACCGCCCAGTCAAGCACCATCCCGAGCCAAACGCCGATAACCCCCATCCCCAGTACAATCCCCAGCGTATAGCCCGCCACCACGCGGCAGCCCCACATGCCAAGCATTGAGACCCACATGGTGTAGCGCACGTCACGCGCCCCTTTAAAGGCGCACGGCAGCGTCCAGGCCATCGCCCAGATCGGCATAAAGAAGGCGTTCAGCCACAGCAGCTCTTTTACCACCACTTTGACATCTTCTTCACTGGTATAGAACGAGGCGATCAGACCGGCAAGCGGCGCGGTTCCCCAGGCAATCACCGTCAAAATGATGGTCGACAGCCAGAAGACATGCCACGCCTGACGCTCTGCCTGGCCGATCTGCCCTTTTCCGAGACGTCGGCCGGTGATAATGGTCGATGCTGAACCGAGGGCGTTCCCCGGCAGGTTGATCAGCGCGGCAACCGAGAAGGCGACAAAGTTGCCGGCAATCACGTTAGTGCCCATCCCAGCGACAAACATTTGCGTCAGCAGCTTGCCGCCGTTGAACAAGACCGATTCAATGCTGGCGGGAATACCGATACCCATCACTTCCCAGATAATGGCGAAGTTAAACGGCTTAAAATAGCTCTTCAGCGAAATGCGCAGCGCCGGGTTAAAACCGATCATTAGCACCCAAATCGTGGCCACCGCGCCAATGTAGCGGGCAATTGTCAATCCAAGACCGGCGCCGACGAACCCCATACCGGGCCACGAGAAAATGCCGTAAATCAGGATGCTGCTGATGATAATGTTGAGGATATTCATCCCGCCGTTGATCAACAGCGGAATTTTAGTGGTTCCGGCGCCGCGTAGCGCACCGCTGCCGATCAGGGCGATTGCCGCCGCCGGGTAGCTCAATACCGTCAGTTCAAGGTAGGTGAGCGCCAGGCCTTTCACCTCTTCTGTCGCATCGCCGGCGACAAAATTGATAATTTCCGCCCCAAAAGCATGGATAACGGCTGCGAGAATAATCGAAAACAGGGTCATTATCGCCAGCGACTGGCGCGCTGCCGCCCTTGCCCGCCGCCGGTCACGTTTGCCCAGGCTAAACGCCACCACCACGGTCGTACCGAGGTCGATGGCGGCAAAAAAGGACATAATCACCATGTTGAAGCTATCGGCCAGGCCAACGCCCGCCATGGCCTCTTTACCGAGCCAGCTAACCAAAAAAGTACTCAACACGCCCATCAGCAGTACGCAGGCGTTTTCCAGCAAAATCGGGACCGCAAGCGGGCTGATTTCACGCCAGTAAAGGACGCGATAGCTCTTGCGTTTTTTAAACCAGGACGTGCGTTCGACGGACTGGCGTAAGGCGGCGGTGACGTTCAAGGGAGACCTTAGTGAGAAAAGTTGAAACTACATTTCAAATGATGATAGAGAAAAGCTAATCCTGCAAAGCATTTTTCCCGATAAATTGTCGATAATGGCGACAATTTGTTGATGGATGCGCCAGTTGAGCAACGGACGGCGAATAGATGTTTGACAAAAGTTTTTTCGCCGCTAAGATACGACTCCACAACGATTCCTCTGTAGTTCAGTCGGTAGAACGGCGGACTGTTAATCCGTATGTCACTGGTTCGAGTCCAGTCAGAGGAGCCAAATTTGAAAAGCCTGCTTTTGAAGCAGGCTTTTTGCTTTTCTGCATCCTGGCGTTAACTCAAAATAGCATCCAGCCTGGCAAGCACTTCATTTACCATAGCGTCTGGTATGCTTTCCAGCCGCATGCCATTCCGGGCAGCCATATCAATGGTTCTGGGCTGGTCGCAGCGAATAACGCCAATCGTTTTTGTCCCTGCCCCTGCCAGTGAAACGGTGAAACCTGCCGTGCGAGCAAAGTTTCCACCGCTGGTGATGGGAACAACAACGGGTAGCCGGGTCAGCTTGTTAAACGATGCCTTCGATACGATAAGCACGGGACGTTTTCCGCTTTGCTCGTAGCCTGCAATCGGATCCAGTGAAACGAGCCAGATTTTTCCTCTGTCCATTTACAGGATCTCCTTGCCCACCGCAGGCGCATCAATCCATTCCCGATCCTCTTCGCTCATTTCGGCGTGCGGATCGCACTGCGCCAGCAGTTCCTCAAGCGAATAATGGGGCCGTTTCTGGGGTTCAATAATCAGGCAGCCATTATTAATGGTCATGCCGACTTCGCTGTCCGTCGACAGTTCCAGCGTTTTCAGAACGGCGGGAGCTTAGTGCGTAACAAAGAAGGCCGATAATAGAAAACTGTTTTTGTGGTTCAAAGAATTACCGCGGATTGGATAAACGAAATGCGGTGCAGCTTCCGTATCCGGGCTGCGCCGGAGGGGCATCAGCAAAAGCGTGAAGGCCACCTTGTCGAGCTTTTCATGCTGACCGTTCCGCTGCTCAACCGCTCACGGTTTACAGTTCAAATCCGTAGTGAGAACCATCCGGCAACTCAACATCAAGACGTAGCTTGCCGCCGGTGGCTTCAACGTAGCGTTTAAGCGTGGAAAGCTTCAGGTCACGGCCTGGTTTTTCCATGCCTGCAACGGTAGGTTGCCTGATGCCCAGCGCCTGCGCCATCTCGACCTGCGTTTTCTGTACTTTCTCACGCAGTTCTGCAAGGTGAATGTTGAGCAGGATGTCCGCCGCCATAGCCCGGGCGTCAGCCACGACTTCCGGTTTTTCATCCGCCATCAGCTGTTCCAACGTTCTGCCCATCGCGTTACTCCTTCTCTTTGAATGTCTTCAGCCAGTTCGTGAATTCCCGCTCAGCAACAGGGAGCATCTCATCGTAAAAACGTTTTTCATTGCCAACCTTATTACCGGCACAAAGCACAATGCCGGTACGGGCCGGGTCAAAAGCGAAAAATGCCCGTATCGGCTCGCCCCGGCTCTGAATACGCAACTCTTTCATGTTGCTGTAGCGGGAGCCTCTCAGCGTATCGGCATTAGGTCTGGACAAACCCGGCCCCTTTTCTCGCAGGACCAACAACGCTGCAAGCACGCTGGCCCTATCGGTATCGTTGAACGAGGTAAACCAGCGCTCAAACGTATCCGTTGTTTTAATCATCCACACGGGACCTCCAAATCAATATAGGTCAAATGCTATATAGGTGTAAACCTATAAAATTGATTATGGAGAGATGGGACACGAGATTCATGCGTCGTTACTGCAAAGCTGAAGACGCATTCGGCTATTTCAGTGAATAACATGCAAGGGATTCACCGTTTTACGACCTGTCCCGAAAAAGCCGTTCAGGTATTGGCACAGTGCATGCTGAGCTGTCGCGCGTCACTGGCGTTCTCTCGGTCTCCCGCCTGCAACTCAGAGAGTCTCGACAACCCTAATTTCGGGATGTAGCTTTTCAATCAGCCCGTTAATGGCAAAGGCGCTCCCAGTCAGAGGAGCTATATTTAAGAAGCCCGCTTATGGAAACTAAGCGGGATTTTTGTTTACCGCTACGCTGAGCGTTTCGGGAAAATCAGGCTGAAAACAATTTGCGCGCCCGGCTGCTGCGACAGGCACTGAGCGCGAGCCTCACCGCCGTGCAGAGTCATAATTGCGCGTACGATCGACAATCCCAGCCCGCTGGCATGGCTACTGCGCGCGGCGTCTGCGCGATAGAAACGCTCAAACAGCTTTTCCAGATGTACCTGCGCAATCGGCGGGCCCTGATTAATCACCTGGATGATCTGTCGGTTTTCTTCCATGCCGGCTCGTAAGATGATTTGGCTCGCTTCATCGGCATAGCGAACCGCGTTGGCCACCAGATTGCTTAACGCCCTCTGGAACAGCATCGCATCGGCCCACAGCTGCCCTTCGCCTTCGCAAATCAGCAGAATATCGCGCTCCTCCGCCAGCCCCTCGAAATAATCCGCGACACGCTGTAGCTCCTGAGCAATATCCAGTTCCCGGCAGTTCAGCACCGACTGCGCATGGCTGGCGCGCGCCAGAAACAGAATATTTTCCACCATGCGTGAAATGCGTTCCAACTCCTCCATGTTGCTGGAGAGCAACGTTTCATACTCCTCCACGCTGCGAGGCTGATACAGCGCCACCTGACACTGGCCCATTAGCGCCCCTACCGGTGTGCGGATCTCGTGGGCCAGATCGGCGGAAAACCGCGTCAGGCGCTGATAGCCTTCGTTGAGCCTGTCGAGCATGGCGTTGAAGGAGACAATCAGCTGCTGCAGTTCCTGCGGCGCGTCCTGTTCGCTCAGGCGAGTCGCCAGCGTACTGGGCGTAATGATCGCCGCCTCTGCGGCCATACGCCTTAATGGCCGCAGCTCGCGACGCATCACCCAGTAGCCCAGCAGCGCAATCGCCAGAAAGGCCACCGCCACCGCCGCGATGACGCGCCACAGGTAGCGCGCCAGCATTTTCTGTTCATTTACCATCACATGCGCGACAGAAATTTGCAGTACCCTGCCATCTTCCAGCGTCACCAGCCCCGACGCCACACGCAGCGGAACCCCCTGCCCGGTCATTCCGCTCTGTACCTCATTCAGGCGCTGCGGACGATCCGCCGGCGTCGGCGTCACCGACGGTAATTGAACCCTGGCAGGATTCACATTAATTAACGGCGCCTGTCCCGGAATACGAAAGATTAAAACGTCCTGCTCGTTGCCCAACATGTTTTCGAACATCCCGGTGTTCGCCACCAGCCGCTCCAGCGGAAAGCGTTTACTGAGTACGTTTCGGTAATATTCTATGCGCCCGGTCACCTGCAGATCGCTACGGTGAATCATCTCCTGACGCATGGCGTGATATAAGTATCCGCCAGCGGCGCTGACCACCAGCGCTGCAACCAGGGCAAACAGAACGGCGCTTCGCAACGTCAGCGATGTCGCCTGCCAACGGCGAGCCAGCACGTTCATCAACGAACCTCGCAAACGTAGCCGATGCCGCGGACGGTATGAATAAGTTTGATATCGAACGGCCGGTCGATTTTGGCGCGCAGGCGTTTGATCGCCACATCCACCACGTTGGTGTCGCTGTCGAAATTCATATCCCATACCTGCGAGGCGATCATGGTGCGCGACAGCACCTCTCCTTCACGCCGGACCAGCAGATGCAGCAGCATAAACTCTTTGTTGGTCAGCGGTATCACGGTGTCCTGACGGGTGGCTCTGCGCCGCAGCACATCAATATGCAGGTCGGCAATTTCATAGCGATCGGATTCCCGTACGGTTCCGCGGCGCAACAGCGTACGCAACCTGAGCACCAGTTCGGTAAAGGAGAAAGGTTTGACCAGGTAATCGTCCGCCCCCAGCTCCAGGCCATGAATACGGTCCTGCACCTCGTCGCGGGCGGTAAGAAACAGTATCGGCACATCGCTTTTCTTGCGTAAAACATCAATAATCTGCCAGCCGTCAAGCCCGGGCAGCATGACGTCGAGCACTATCGCATCGTAACCATACTCCAGCGCCCGAAATAAGCCGTCGGTACCGTCGCGCGCCAAATCAACGCCGTATCCGGCCTCCGTTAACCCCTTTTTCAGGTAATTACCGGTCCCGATATCATCTTCCACCACTAATATGCGCATGCTTACCACCTCTTCACGTCTGCGGACAGATTAACAGTTTCTGCGCCGCGGCTTGATGACATTAATGTCATCAAACGGACATGGTGTTGTCCCGATCCCCTGGCCATGCTTAACCGGCAAACCATCACAGGAGAATGTCATGCATACACGCCATCGTATTGCCGGTTTACTGTTGTCTACCCTGATGCTCTGCAGCGGCATAGCCACTGCGGCGCAGACGCCGGCTAAAGCTATCACGCCGCTGCGCGGCACCATCGATCAGGTCTCGGATACCGCTCTGCAAATCAGCAACCGTCAAGGGGAAAAGGTCGACGTAAAGCTCAACGACAAAACGCAGGTTTTTAGCGTCGCCAAAGGTTCGATCGACGATATCAAGCCGGACAGCTTTATCGGCACCGCAGCGGTCCCCCAGGCCGACGGTAGCCTGAAGGCGCTGGAAGTACACGTGTTTGCCGCCAGCCTCCGCGGCACGGGCGAAGGGCATTCTCCGTGGGAGTCCGCGGACGGTAAAATCAACACCATGACCAACGGCACCATCGGCAAGCTGGTAAACGCCAACGGCCGCACGCTAACCGTTAAATACGGCGATCGGCAAAAAAACGTCATCGTCCCTGACGATACGCCGGTAGTGACCATCAATCCCGGCGATCGCGGCCTGCTGAAGCCCGGTACGCATATCGTGCTGTTCTCCGCCACTAACGATAAAGGCGAACGCGTCGCCACCCGCATTTCCGCCGGAAAAGACGGCACCGTACCGCCGATGTAATCCAGGAGACGTGCATGAAAACCAACGCGTCGCGGCCAGTACATCGCTGGCCGGTCAGGCTCACCCACTGGGTGAATCTGGTCGCCATGATCGGTATGTTCATGAGCGGCTGGGAAATCTACAACGCTTCGCCGCTGTTCGACTTCCGCTTTCCGCCCTCCCTCACCCTGGGCGGCTGGCTGGGCGGCGCGATTGGCTGGCACCTGGCGGTCATGTGGCTGCTGGTCGTTAACGCTGTTTGCTACCTGCTGTGGAGTCTGTTCAGCGGCCATCTACGCCGCGACCTGCTGCCGCTACGTCTGGCCGCGCTCCGGCAGGATATCTGGCTGACCTTAACGCTGCGGCTGAACCACCGCCTCGGCCATTACAATGCGATTCAAAAGCTTATGTACCTCGGCGTTATGGCGCTCGGCCTGCTGCTGGTGCTCTCCGGGCTGGCTATCTGGAAACCGGTACAGCTCTACTGGCTGGTGGCGCTGTTTGGCGGTTTTCCTGTCGCGCGCTATGTCCACTTCTGCGCCATGGCGGGCATCGGACTGTTCGTCGTTATCCATGTGCTGATGGTGTTAATCGTACCTTCCACCCTGTGGGCCATGCTGTCAGGAGGCAAACATGAAGGGTAAAGCGCCAACCCGCCGGGCGCCCGCGCTCGAGCCGGATCAGAAAAAACAGCTGGTAAATGTGCAGCGCCGATTACTCCTGCGATCCGGGCTGACGCTGGGAGGCGTGGCGATGCTGACCGGATGCAACATGCAGGATGGCGATCAAGTCGACAAAGTGCTGTGGGCTATGTCGCGCTGGAACGATCGGGTCCAGTCCTGGCTGTTCAGCGGCCAGCGCCTGGCCCAGACTTACCGTCCGGATCAAATTACCCACCCCTTTCCGTTTAACGCTTTTTATCCGCAATATAACGCGCCGGAAGTCGATCTGTTCGACTATCGTCTGGAAGTCTCCGGTAAGGTGGAGAAAAAAGCGCCGTGGACGCTGGAACAGCTACAGCGTCTGCCGCAACAGAGCCAGATCACCCGGCTGATCTGCATTGAAGGCTGGAGCGCAATTGGTCAATGGGGCGGCGTACCGCTAAAGCTATTCCTGCAACATGTCGGCGCCGACCTCAACGCGCGCTATGTCGGCTTTAAGTGCGCAGATCGCTATTATTCCAGTATTGATATGGCCACCGCGCTGCACCCGCAAACCATTTTGGCGCTGGATTTTGCCGGTAAGTCGCTGCCGGCGGAGTATGGTTTTCCGCTACGACTGCGGGTGCCGACCAAGCTGGGGTTCAAAAACGCCAAGCATATCGCCGCCATTTTCGTCAGCGATACCAACCCCGGCGGCTACTGGGAGGATCAGGGCTATAACTGGTTTAGCGGTATTTAGCGCCCGCGCTGCGCCGGTAAAACGGAACCGGGCAGCGTTAATGGCGCGGGATGGCGACCGGACGACAAAACCGAAGAGGCATCAGGCGTATCGACAAGACAAAAGCGCGTTATAAGGTCGGTTTTTAAGCCAGATTATTTTCACTCGCCTTTTCAAATTCTATTGCTGGAGAATATTTTTATTCATCGACATCACCCATGTTATGAATGTTCTCAGGGTATCCCGCCTCCGGGCGGGAGCGATGGTTTCCGTCTCGCGGATGTTTCTTTTCCAGCGCGTCAGTTTGTTGACCCCATGCAGCAACCTCCTCATCAAGCCAGGCCTTAAACAGAACGGCTTCGGTTTTCTGTTCAGCGGCCTGCGACGACACCAGCCAGTAAGGCCACGGATATGGGGCGGTGAAAGGCGTAAGCTGGACCAGTTCGCCTCTGCAGAGCGCCTTCTGGACTAACGAGCGGCGTTCCAGCGCGATACCTTTACCAAGCCGGACGGCCTCCAGAACCAGGTTCGAGTCGTTGATGCACAAACCGCCGGGCACAATCTCTCTTTCAAGTCCCGCATTAACGCACCATGTTTTCCACGACTCCATCGAGAAGATAATTTTACTCTTCGCTATCTCTGATGGTGTTCGGGGAAGCGCGCCGTCGTTATAGGATGGCGCGGCCACGACGATAAGCTCATCGGCGAAAAGATAATGGCTTTCCATTCCGTCCCAGTCGCCTTTGCCCATTCGGATCGCCATATCAATCCCTTCCTGCTGCATGTTGGCGATCGCCAGACTCGCCTGTATGCGCAGCGAGATATGGGGATATGTCGCCCGAAACCGCTCCAGTCGCGGCACTAACCAGTGACTACCAAAGGAGGGTACCATCGCCAGCGTCAGCTCCTGCCTTCTCGGTTTGACCTGCACCAGCCGGGTGGCATCAGCGATATGATGCAACGCCTCGCGGACCTGTAAGGCATAGAGCCGCCCGTCTTCATTAATCTGCACGCCGCGACCGTGACGGATAAACAGCTTTAAGCCGACCATCTCCTCCAGCACTTTAATCTGCTGGCTGATGGCTGAATGCGTAACGTGAAGTTCTTTTGCCGCCAGCGTCACGCTGCCAAGCCGGGCCACGGCTTCAAAACTACGTAAACTGGCAATAGGTGGAAAATCCGACATGCTTCACTCCCGCAGCTTAACTCAATATACGTGACCAACAACCTGTCAGTAATACTAACCCGATCCGTTAGATACCGATGATATTCGCTATGCACAATTTATTGTAATGTCTGTTCACCACCGGTGATGAAGCGTTAACCCGCCGCTACTGAGTCCCCATTCGTATTAATGAATTGAGTTGCGTCATTTCACAGAGACAGGAAAACAGGAATCATGATTAAACTTATCGGCATGATGGATTCGCCTTATGTCAGGCGCGTGGCGATTTCTCTTGAACTCTACGGCGTCGAGTTTGAAAGTCACCCGCTGTCGGTATTCAGCAGCTTTGACGCGTTTTCCCGCATCAATCCCGCGGTAAAAGCGCCGACGCTTTTGCTGGATAACGGAATTCGCCTGATGGACTCGTCGCTGATACTGGCCTATTTTGAAGGCCAGGCCTCCCCGGCGCGCAAGCTGCTGCCGGTCGATCCACTGGCGCAGGCAAGCGATCTGCAAACGCTGGGCTTTATTCTCGCCGCGGGTGAAAAGGCGGTGCAGAACGTGTATGAACACAACCTGCGCCCGGCGGAAAAGCAGCATAATCCGTGGATAGAGCGCATCACGATTCAGCTGCTGGCGGCCTGCAGGGAGTGGAATACCCTGCTGGAAAACCGTCCGGCGGCCGCGGTCCCCGATCAGGTGGCAGTAACGAGTACGGTAATCTGGACATTTATTCAGTCGATGATCCCCCACGTGGTTCATGCGGGAGACTTTAATCATATTCAATCCGCTGCTGAATTATATGAAGCCCATAGCGCATTTAAAAAACATCCCTTTGGTTAAGCTCAAAGAGATGAAGCTAAATACCCAACATGAATCTCCACGACGACCAATAGCGCCCGGCACCCGCGGGCGCGCAGAAACCGTTCAGCGTGGCGGAAAAGGTTAAAATCCGCTACCTGCCGGCATAGCTGAATGCCCAATCGCCACCGGCATACCGGAGCGGCGTTCAAGCGCTTGCTCCGCGCGATTCACATCCACGCCCTCCCCCTTCACAAAGGCCTGAAGCGCCGGCGTGACCGGGAGCGGCACCTTACGGTCCGATTCATACTCCGCGCGGTTGCGCGACAACGGTTCGTGGACTTCAACCCAGCGGCTGCCGTCCGGCTCGACGGTATATTTCACCGGCTGATCGATGATTTGCACGCGCGTTCCGACCGGAACGGTATCAAACAGGTATTTGATATCGTCGTTACGCAGGCGGATGCAGCCCTGGCTCACGCGCAGGCCGATACCGAAATTGGCGTTGGTACCATGAATCGCGTAGAGCCTGCCGATGTAAATCGCATACAGCCCCATTGGGTTATCCGGCCCGGCCGGCACAAACGCGGGCAGGCTTTCGCCCCGACTGGCGTATTCACGACGGGTATTGGCGGTTGGCGTCCAGGTTGGCGCCTCTTGCTTACGCTCCACAGCGGTGACCCAGTTACGCGGGGTTTCGCGTCCTGCCTGACCAATGCCAATCGGCAGAACATCAACGGTTGTGCCTTCAGGTGGATAGTAGTAGAGACGCATTTCTGCAACGTTGATCACAATGCCCTGGCGTACCGTGGCGGGCAGAATAAGCTGCTGCGGCACCACCAGCGTGGAACCCGATTTCGGCAGGTATACGTCGACGCCGGGGTTGGCCTCAAGCATGTTGCTCAGACCCTGGCCGTACTGAGCGGCGAAGGCCTCCAGCGGCTGGGTATTATGTTGCGGAATAGTGATGGTCAGCGGACTGCCCACCAGGCGGCTTCCTTCCGGCGGCAACGGGTAGCTCACCGCCAGAGCGCTCTGGCTGGTGAGGATCATAATAAGAGAACAAAGCAGTTTCACACGCCGCACAATTTCCCTTCCTTTGTGGCGATAATCGTGAATAAATTATAGCTTCGTTTGCTATCTCATATCTGATTTATCATCCTGCTAAATCTGATAATCAATCGCCGCTTCTTCCGGCTCCATCGCCTGGCGTTTAATTTCCTCCAGCGACAGCCCAGCGTTGCACAGTTCAATAAAGCGCCAGACGTAGTTTCGCTGCAGCTGCCCGCGCTTCAGGCCCAGCCAGACGGTATTGGCGTCAAACAAATGGCGGGTATCGAGACGCGTAAAGGTATCAGACTCGCGCGCGTCGCCTGACTGTTCCGCTACCAGCCCAACTCCCAGCCCCAGTTCGACGTAAGTTTTGATGACGTCGGAGTCCTGAGCGCTTAATACGATATCCGGCATCAGTCCTTTACGGTTAAAGGCTTCGTCAATACGCGAGCGGCCGGTAATTCCCTGACGATAGGTAATGAGCGGCCAGCGGGCGATGGCATCGAGGGTTAACGGCGTCACCTGGGTCAGCGGGTGATCTTTGGGGACCAGCAGGCTGTGGTGCCAGCGGAACCAGGGAAAAGCCACCAGCGTCGGATCGTTGCTCAGACGCTCGCTGGCGATACCAATATCCGCGCCGCCGTTGTGCAGCAGCGCTTCAATTTCCTGCGGCGTCCCCTGAACTAACTCAAGACGCACGTCGGAAAAGAGTTCACGGAAGGCTTTAATCACCGGCGGCAGGCTATAGCGCGCCTGGGTATGGGTGGTGGCGATGGTTAAGACGCCGGAGGCATCGTTAGTAAACAGGTCAGCCAGGCGGCGAACGTTGCTGGCTTCATTAAGAATACGCTCGGCAATCAGCAGTAACGCTTTGCCCGGCTCCGTCATCCCCAGCAGACGTTTGCCGCGGCGGATAAAGATTTCGATCCCCAGTTCTTCTTCCAGTTCACGAATATGACGGCTGACGCCCGATTGCGATGTATAGAGCATATTGGCGACTTCCGTCAGGTTGTAATCCTGACGGGCCGCTTCACGAATAATTTTGAGTTGCTGGAAGTTCACCCTTTCCTCCGGGCTATCAGACATAACATAGGCGCTATTGTTAAAGTCTGTTGTCCCTGCTAACAAATAATAAAAACCAGCAACTTATTCCATCCAGGAATATAGCCTAACTGACTAACAATAATTCACGGTTTTCCAGCGACGGGCGACTCACCAGCGACATCAAAATTTCCTTCACCGCCTGCGCCTGCGGTGACAGGCTGCCGCGAGCCGACATATTGAGTGACAGCGACAGGCTCATTGACGGCGTGCTGATGCGCGCCATCCAGCCATTAGCCGCGCCGCACAGCGAACGGGCGGCGGATTCCGGGAGTACGGTGACGCCCATGCCGCTGGCAATGGCCGCCGTCAGGGTGGTGATGGATTCAATTTCGCCGATAATTTTTGCCGACAGGCGACGCAGGGTGAAAGCTTCGGTGACCCGCGCGCGGACGGCGCTATAATCGCGCGGCAGGAACAGATTCATCTCCGCAACCGCCGTCAAATCCACGCTCTGCCCCGGACAATCCCGGGTGCCGACCAGGTAGAGATCTTCTTTCAGCAGCGGCTGGCTGACGATCCCGGCGACCGGCGAGCGTTCGTAGAGCACGGCCATATCCAGCTGACCGTCGATAAGCTTGTCGTTGAGGATCGTTCCGCTGCTTTCCTGCAAATAGACCATCACTTCCGGCAGCTCATTACGCACCGTTTGCAGCAGCGGCATGGTAATGGCCGAAGCCGCCGTCCCCGGCGCCAGACCGATTGACACCTGGCCGCTTAGCGTCTGACCGACGTTGTTGACCGCCAGTTGCGCCTGCTCGCACTGGCGCAGGATAGTGCGAGCGTGGGTGTAAAGGATCTTGCCCGCTTCGGTCGGCGTGACGCCGCGCTTGGTGCGGATCAACAGCTGCTGGTCCAGCTCGCCTTCCAGGGTCGCAACCTGTTGGCTTAACGCCGGTTGTGCGATGTGCAAGACTTCAGCGGCCTGGGTCAGACTGCCGATATCGACGATTTTCACGAAATACTTCAGTCGTCTTAAGTTCATTTTGCCTCCTGTAAGGAACACCAGTACCAACACTGGCCGTTTAGATACAGAAGGTTTTGCAATTTGCTTGCCAGCTTTTTACCACAGACGCAAATGCCGCTGCAGGCCGCGTAATAAGGGATACTGATAGCAAACTGCGATTTTGTTGCCCGGTAAGCGGATTGCGGTATGCCCCATTAGGGGTATAAATGCACTGCAACGGTGCACCCGGCCGGCCAATGCCGGAAAAACAGGCACACTGTTGAAATTGTCAGCAAACGAACAAGCGCAGGTGATTCAGGCTTTGACAAGGGGGATGGTCATCGTTAATATGCGCCCCGTTCACACGATTCCTCTGTAGTTCAGTCGGTAGAACGGCGGACTGTTAATCCGTATGTCACTGGTTCGAGTCCAGTCAGAGGAGCCAAATTTAAGAAGCCTGCTTTCGAGCGGGCTTTTTGCTTTTCCACTCTCTCATGGCAGCCGTACCGCCTTCTTTAATACCCCCAAATGCGTTCTGCAACGGCGTCTCCTCCAGGCGATAGCAGAGAAAAAACGCCCTGGCACATTAATATCCATTCATTACACTGACAAACGAGGGTGAAGACAGGCTGCGAACGAACCCCATGCTTTTCAGCCCGTGTATCTTAATATCACGCTCCGAATCCCAGCCCGGCTATAAAAGACTTTTGCATCATCGCCTCAATTATACTGCCGGCCATCGCTTCAGCACGGCAGTTTGGGTTCCGTAGTCAATCCGTCATCGCTTCTGAATAAATACGATGCTATTTTCCCCCGCAGAATTAGCGTTCTGATGCGAGCGGAAAAGGTATACTCGGGTCACCTCTATAGGGCTCTTCAGAAGCTCTTAAAAATTTTTGCTGCACTAAGATAGAAAATCCCACGCCTTTAACAAGGAATATTCCCTAAGAAAATTCCAATACAAAGAGCAGGGCTATTGTTGAGGCTTTAATGATAACCTCTCCCTATCATCTTTGCTTTATAAAAAACTACAAATAAATATAATAACAAAATTTAACACCAATAAAAAATATAAATACAAACAAAAACACCACACAAAAACAGCTTAATGGCCGTTATATCTTTTAGAGCGTCAGCGACATGTCTCATTGAGGCGGGCAATGTTAGATTACCCTCAATTCGCTGAATGGTGTTATTAACGCTGAGTTAAAGGTCAACCCAAGGATGAGATCGCGTTCAGATATGAATCTATCAACTAATATTTTATCTAAGGATAAATATTTTACTCTGGGCCTGATTGAATTGCTTGGAGAAGAGTTTATTGACAATTTCTTTTTGATTATAGATTTGGACTCTAACGACCTTCCCGGTGCGGAGTGGATTTATTTTTCGAATAAAAACATTGTCGCCTTTGCATCCAGCGACTTAGCGTTCTATAAGTCCGAACTCTTTGGCAAAGTAACGGTACTAGACAAAAAGAGTAACACCAGAAGTATTCTGAATTTCTTTTTAAAGAAAGAAACTGCAGGAAATTATCATACTAAGTTCCAGCTGAGTCTGCGTGAAAAGCAGATATTAAGCATGTTGAGCAGAGGGGAAAGCAACCAGGAGATCGCAGAAGAGTTTGGCGTGAAACTTAAGACTATTTATACCCACCGTCGCAACCTGATGAATAAATTAGGCTGTAAAAATAGGATTACGTTTCAAAATTTATTTTTCAACAATAAATGTCTTTTTAAGTGAAGCATCGCTTCAGGATTATTCATAAACAGGAGTTTTACCATGAACAAATTAGCCGTTATCGTTTTTTCAGCACTGTCCCTGAGCGCTACTGCAGCCCTGGCAGCCGATCCCGTTACGGTGAACGGCGGCACGGTACATTTTAAAGGTGAAGTGGTGAATGCGGCCTGCGCAGTGGATGCCGGTTCTCTCGATCAGACCGTTCAGTTAGGCCAGGTTCGTTCAGCGAAACTCGCCACCGCAGGCAGCACCAGCTCTCCCGTGGGCTTCAACATCCAGCTGAATGATTGCGATATCACCGTTTCCGAGAAGGCCGCCATTGCTTTTGCTGGCACGGCGATTAACAGTACCAACCCAACCGTTCTGGCCCTGCAGGGTTCTGCCGCGGGCGGCGCGACTAACGTCGGCGTACAGATCCTTGACCGTACCGGTACCCCGCTGGCGCTGGATGGCGCGACTTTCGGCGCGCAAACCACCCTCAGCAATGGTACCAACGTCATCCCGTTCCAGGCTCGCTACTTTGCGACCGGTGTCGCGACTGCCGGTACTGCTAACGCGGACGCCACCTTTAAAGTGCAATACGAGTAATTTCTTCATCAGGCAAGGAGGCGCATCGGGCCAGGATGGCCCGTTATCCAAATAAGACTGGGGTGATAACGATGCAAAAGATGAAGTCGGGTCTGTTGATATTTTTGCTACCACCGCTGGCGCTGGCCGGTAACTGGGAGGTGATGTTGCCCGGCGGGAACATGCGCTTCCAGGGGATCGTCATTGCCGAGTCCTGCCGCGTTGAAGCGGGAGACCGGCAGATGACGGTCAAGATGGGGCAAATCAGCAGCAATCGGTTTCATTCGGCCGGGGAAGACACCAATCCCGTCCCTTTCGATATTCACCTACAGGAGTGCAGTACCGCCGTGAGCCAGCGCGTTGGCGTGGCGTTTCACGGCGTCGCCGATGGTAAAAATCCGGATGTCCTCTCGGTTGGCGAGGGGCCGGGGATCGCTACCGGCATTGGCGTTGCCCTGTTTGATAAAACCGGCAGCCAGATCCCGCTCAACGCGCCAGCAGGGGCATGGGCGCAGCTGCACACCGGGCCAACCACGCTGCATTTTGTCGCTAAATATCGTTCCACCGGGAGTCAGGTCACCGGAGGAGCCGCGAATGCTCAGGCCTGGTTCTCCCTGACCTACCAGTAATCAGCGCCGGTAACAGGAAATCACCGTGAGAAAGAAAGAGATAAATATGAAAAATAGACTGGCTACCACGCGCGGGATGCGCGGTTTACTGGCGGGACTTTTACTGATCGCCACCGCCGGTTTTTCGACTCAGTCGCAGGCCGGCGTGGCGCTGGGTGCTACCCGCGTAATTTATCCGGCGGGGCAGAAACAGGCGCAGCTGGCGGTAACGAATAACGATGACAATACCTATCTGATCCAGTCCTGGGTGGAAAATGCCGACGGCGCGAAGGACGGAAGCTTTGTTATCACCCCGCCGCTGTTCGCCATGCAGGGGAAGAAAGAGAATACCCTGCGCATCCTTGATGCCACCAACAACCAGCTGCCGCAGGATCGGGAAACGCTGTTCTGGATGAACGTCAAGGCGATCCCGTCGATGGACAAATCAAAGCTCAGCGATAACACCCTGCAGCTGGCGATCATCAGCCGCATTAAGCTCTATTACCGCCCGGCTAAACTGGCGCTGCCGCCGGATCAGGCCGCGGAAAAGCTGACGTTTCGCCGCAGCGGGAATGCGCTCACGCTGATTAACCCCACCCCTTATTACCTGACGGTCACCGAACTCAACGCCGGCACCCGGGTGCTGAAAAATGCGCTGGTCCCGCCGATGGACGAAGCCAGCGTCAGTTTACCGTCCGATGCAGGTCGCGAGATTACCTACCGGACGATTAACGACTACGGCGCACTCACCCCGCGCATGAAAGGCGTCATGCAGTAACCGATCGGGGAGCAGCGCTCTCCCCCCTGAACGAAAAAAATAACGATGGCCGGGCGACTTTGGACCGGAGGGACTATGTCACATCTGAAATATGGACTCGACCACGTGGGCTCCCGGCGTATGACTCCAGGATCTGCGCGCGCATTCGCGCAGATTCCCTTAGCTCTTTTACTCGCCTCGCCGGCTTTTTACGCCCAGGCGGAGCTCTATTTCAACCCACGCTTTCTGGCGGACGATCCCGCCGCCGTGGCGGATCTGTCCGGCTTTGAAAAGGGCCAGGAGCTGCCGCCGGGCACCTACCGCGCCGATATCTATCTGAATGACGGATATATGACCACCCGCGATGTCACGTTTAATGCCGGTGAAAAAGGCCACGGTCTGGCCCCCTGCCTGACGCGCGGACAGCTGGCCGGGATGGGCGTGAATATCTCAGCGATCGCCGGAATCGACGTCCTGGCGGCGGATGCCTGCGTACCGTTAACCGAGATGATTAAAGACGCGACGACCCGCTTTGATGCCGGGCAGCAGCGGCTGTATCTGACCGTACCCCAGGCGTTTATGGGCAACCGCGCCCGCGGCTATATTCCGCCCGAGCTCTGGGACCACGGGATTAACGCCGGCCTGCTGAACTACAACTTCACCGGCAACAACGTGCACAACGACGTTGGCGGCAGCAGCAATTACGCGTACCTGAACCTGCAGAGCGGGCTGAACCTTGGCGCCTGGCGCCTGCGCGACAACACCACCTGGAGCTACAGCAGCGGCGGCAGCTCGTCGACCAGTGAAAACAAGTGGCAGCACATCAATACCTGGCTTGAACGTGATATTACGCTGCTGCGCTCGCGCCTGACCCTCGGCGACAGCTACACCAACGGCGACGTCTTCGACGGCATCAACTTCCGCGGCGCGCAGCTTGCCTCCGACGACAATATGCTGCCGGACAGCCAGAAGGGGTTTGCCCCGGTGATCCACGGCATTGCCCGCGGCACCGCTCAGGTGTCGGTGAAGCAGAACGGCTATGAGATTTACCAGAGCACGGTGCCGCCCGGTCCGTTCACCATCAACGATCTCTACTCCGCCGGCAGCGGCGGCGACCTGCAGGTGACCATCAAAGAGGCCGACGGCAGCAGCCAGGTCTTCACCGTCCCTTACTCGTCCGTTCCGGTGCTCCAGCGCGAGGGCCATACCCGCTATGCCGTCACCGCCGGGGAGTACCGCAGCGGTAACGATCGGCAGGACAAACCAAAGTTCTTCCAAAGCACCGTAATGCGTGGTCTCCCGGGGGGCTGGACGCTGTACGGCGGCACCCAGCTGGCGGACCGCTACCGCGCCTTTAACCTCGGCGTCGGCAAAAATATGGGGGAGCTGGGGGCGCTGTCGCTGGATATCACCCAGGCCAACGCCACCCTGCCCGATGACAGCGAGCGTCAGGGGCAGTCGGTACGTTTCCTCTATAACAAGTCGCTGACGGATACCGGCACCAATATTCAACTGGTGGGCTACCGCTACTCGACGCGCGGCTATTTCAGCTTCGCCGACACCACCTACAGCCGGATGAGCGGCTACAACGTCGAGACCCAGGACGGGGTGATTGAGGTAAAGCCGAAGTTCACCGATTACTACAACCTCGCGTACAACAAGCGCGGCAAAGTGCAGCTCAGCGTTACCCAGCAGTTGGGGCGTACCGCCACGCTTTACCTGAGCGGCAGCCACCAGACCTATTGGGAGACCAGCAAGTCCGACCGGCAGCTCCAGGCCGGGCTTAACGCCGCCGTCGACGATATCAACTGGACCCTGAGCTACAGCCTGACCAAAAACGCCTGGCAGCAGGGTCGTGACCAGATGCTGGCCGTCAACGTCAATATTCCGTTCAGCCACTGGATGCGATCCGACAGCAAGTCGGCCTGGCGACACGCCAGCGCCAGCTACAGCATGTCCAACGATCTGAACGGCAGGACCACCAGCCTGGCGGGGCTGTACGGCACGCTGCTGGAGGACAACAACCTGAGCTACAGCATGCAGACCGGCTACGCCGGCGGCGGTGAGGGCAACAGCGGCGGCACCGGCTACGCGGCGCTGAACTACCGCGGCGGCTACGGCAATGCCAACGTCGGCTACAGCCGCAGCGACGGCATCAAACAGCTGTACTACGGCCTGAGCGGCGGCGTGCTGGCCCACGCCGACGGCGTCACCCTGAGCCAGCCGATGAACGACACGGTGGTGCTGATCAAAGCCCCCGGCGCAGACAATGTAAAAGTAGAAAACCAGACCGGGGTCCAGACCGACTGGCGCGGCTACGCCGTTCTGCCCTACGCCACCGAATACCGGGAAAACCGGGTGGCGCTGAACACCAACAGCCTGGCCGATAACGTCGACCTGGACGACGCGGTGGCCAGCGTAGTGCCAACCCACGGCGCGATAGTTCGCGCGGAGTTTAAGGCCCACGTCGGACTCAAGCTGCTGATGTCGCTCATCTATAACGGTAAGCCGGTTCCCTTCGGCGCGCTGGTCACCTCTGTCGGCAGCCAGGGCAGCAGCATCGTCGCCGATAACGGCCAGGTTTATCTGAGCGGGATGCCGCTGGTCGGCAAAGTACAGGCGAAATGGGGTGAAGGCCCGAATGCCAGCTGCGAGGCGAACTACAGCCTGCCGCCGGAAAAACAGAGCCAGATGCTGATCTCGCTGTCCGCCGAGTGCCGCTAAGGAAACCATGATGAGAAAAAACTTCTACCTGCTGAGCGCCCTCGTATCACTGGCGGTCAACAACGCCAGCGCGGCGGACAGCACCATCACCATCAGCGGCTACGTCCGCGATAACGCCTGCGCCGTGGCGGGTGAATCGAAAGATTTTACCGTCGATCTGATGAATAACGCCGCCAGGCAGCTTCATGCGGTTGGGGCAACCACGCCGCTGGTGCCGTTTCGCATCGTGCTGTCGCCCTGCGGCAGCTCGGTCACCGCCGTCAAGGTCGGCTTTGTTGGCGTTGCCGATAGCAGCAATACCGAACTGTTAAAGCTCGACGGCGGGGCTTCAGCGGCGGCAGGCATGGGCGTACAGATCCTTGACGCGCGGCAAACGGCGCTGCCGCTCAACGCCGCTTCGTCAGCGATCGCCTGGACCACGCTGACCCCCAGCCAGGCCAACACGCTGAACTTTTACGCCCGGCTGATGGCCACCCAGGTGCCGGTGACCGCCGGACACGTTAATGCAACCGCAACCTTCACGCTTGAATTTCAGTAACCGGAGGCGCTGATGAACCCGACCTATTCCGGATGGCTGCTGGCCGCGATGCTGGCGGCGTCCTCCCCGACGCTACAGGCCGCCGACGTCACCATTACCGTTAACGGCAAAGTGGTGGCCAAACCCTGTACGGTTTCCACCGTTAACGCCACCGTCGATCTCGGCGATCTCTATACCTTTAGCCTGGTGTCCGCCGGCTCTTCGTCGCCCTGGCATAGCGTGGCGCTCAACCTGAGCAACTGCCCGGTCGGCACATCGCGGGTCACCGCCAGCTTCAGCGGCACGGCGGATGCCACCGGCTATTACAAAAACCAGGGTACCGCCGGCAATATCCAGCTTGAGCTCCAGGATGCGGGCGGCACCACGCTGAATACCGGCGCGAGAAAAGAGGTACAGGTGGATGACGCCACCCAGACCGCCAGCTTCCCGCTCCAGGTCAGAGCGCTAACGGTCAACGGCGGCGCTACCCAGGGAACGATCCAGGCGGTGATTAACGTCACCTATACCTACGCCTGAGCCAGGAGAAAAGAGGAATGAAAAAAATAGTCACCCTGTTGTTAACGCTGCTGCTGGCGGGCTGGTCGCTCAACGCCTGGTCGTTCGCCTGTAAAACCGCCGCCGGGGTGACAATCCCCATCGGCGGCGGCTCGGCGAACGTTTACGTGAACCTCGCGCCGGCGGTCAGCGTCGGGCAGAACCTGGTGGTGGATCTCTCGACGCAAATTTTTTGCCATAACGATTTCCCGGAAACCATGATCGACTACGTGACGCTGCAGCGCGGTTCAGCCTACGGCGGCTTACTGTCGAGCTTTTCCGGCACCGTCAGGTATAACGGCGTCAGCTATCCGTTCCCGACCACCAGCGAAACGGCGCGCATGACCTACAATTCCAGTGTTGATAGCCCCTGGCCCACCGTCCTCTATCTGACGCCCATCAGCAGCGCGGGCGGCGTCGCGATTTCCGCCGGTTCATTAATCGCGGTGCTGATCCTGCGCCAGACCAACAACAAGGATAATGACGACTTCCAGTTCGTATGGAACATTTACGCTAACAACAGCGTCGTGGTGCCAACCGGCGGCTGCGACGTTTCCGCTCGCGATGTGACGGTGACGCTGCCGGAATATCCCGCGTCAGCCGCCATTCCGCTGACGGTTTACTGCGCGCAAAACCAGAATCTGGGCTACTACCTCTCCGGTACCACGGAGAACGCGGCCAATTCGATATTTACCAATACCGCCTCGGCCTCCCCCGCCCGGGGGGTGGGCGTTCAGCTAACCCGTAACGGCAGCGTCGTTCCCGCCAACACCACGGTGTCGTTAGGCAACGTCGGAACCTCGGCGGTCAGCCTCGGATTAACCGCCAACTACGCGCGCACCAGCGGCCAGGTGACCGCGGGTAACGTGCAGTCAATTATCGGAGTGACCTTTGTTTACGAATAACCCCCCGCCCCCTGCCGGCAGGCGGCAGGTCGACTGCATCCTGTCGCCCTGTTCGCTGGCCGCCGAGGGGCTGGTGCGGATAATAGAGGAAGGGGGAACCCGGCCCGTCGTGCTGCCGTCAGAGTCGCCTGCCCTACCGGCTGGCGTTCGCCGCGTGGTGGTCTTTCTCCCAGAAGCTCCCGCCCGGCTTCTCGCCACCCTGAAGCGGGCTGCCGCGCTGCTGGCTCGGTCCGCCACGCCGCTTCCCATGCTGTTTCTCAGCCGCAGCCCGGCGAGCTGGCTGTGGTCCACCCTGCTGCATCAGGTCGCCGACCGTCGCCTGCTTTCAGCCGTGCGGGCCGCCGCATCCGATCTGCCGGTCCCCAGCCTGGCGGCGCTGCTGCGCGACGCCATACTCGACGGCTATCCTTCCCTTGAACAGCTGGCAGAGGAAGAGATGCGAGCTTTCGGCAAGCGCCCCGCCGGGCTCACCAGGCCGGAGCTGGACGCCATCCTCGGTTTACTCTGCGGCTACAGCGCCAGCGCTCAGGCGAAACGCCGCGGCATCAGCCACAAAACGCTCTACAATCAAAGAACCGCAGGATTAAAAAAAATGGTGGAACACCATCCTGAAATGGCCCCCGGTTTTCCCGGCAGCCAGATACGAGAACAGAAAAGCGAGCCCATCGCCGCCCTTTCCGCTTTCGAGCGCGAACTCGTCCATGCGATCCACACTCGACATATCTTCCCGGTTTTCCAGGCCATTGCCGATGAACGCCGGCAATTAAAGGGGATGGAGATCCTCTCCCGCTGGAACCGAAACGGCAGCGTGCTGCTTGCCGATGAGTTTTTACCGCAAATAGGCTCGGAATATGCCTGGCTGGTGCTCACCGCTTTTGTGCTTCAGGAGGCGGTACAGAATATCAACCGGCATTCTGGCGAATGCTATTTCGCCGTGAATATTCCCGCCGCCGTCGCCAGTAATGATAACCTGCTTCGCATGATGGAAACCGCGCGCCAGCAGCTGCGTCAGCCGCAGCGGTCGCAGAGGCTGGTGCTCGAGTTCGCTGAAAACAGCGACCTCAACCGCCACGGCAAAACAGCCGACAATATCGCCCGCCTGCAAAAGCGCGGCTTTCGTATCATGCTCGATGGCTGCTTCTCGCAAAGCAGCGTGATGTTTCCGGTACGTACGGTGAGATTCAACGCCTACAAGCTGGATATGAGCATCGTCAATGATATGCAGCGCGATCCGCACGCGCTCGCCCTGATTAAAAGCCTCATCCACTACTGCCAGTTGACCGACAGCCGCTGTCTGGCGGAAGGCGTGGACAGCCGGGATAAATTTAACAAACTCAAAGCGCTGGGCGTCGACTCTTTTCAGGGGGACGCCATCGCTGCGCCGGTAGGCAGGGAAAACGTGGCGGAGATGATGGCGGAGCTCTCAGGCGAAGCGGAGCCGCAGTCCGGCGTCGCAGTATAATCAGCGCCCGACGGGAGACATCGGGCGTTGACAGCGCATTAGCGCAGTTCCGGCCAGTAGCCGCGGTTGGCCACAATCAGTTCATCAAGGATCGCTTTTGCCACCGAAGCACTCGGTACGGTTTTGGACAGGGTCATCGCCTGCCACAGCTTCTGATAGCTTCCTTCAACCCAGGCATCAACCACCAGTTTTTCAACCGCCACCTGCTGCTCCATCATCCCCTTTTGAAACAGCGGGATCTTACCCATCGCCAGCGGCTCGGGGCCATTAACGCCCACCAGGCAAGGCACTTCGACCATCGCGGTATCGTCAAAATTCGCGATAGCGCCGTTGTTTTCCACAATCAGCAGCATTCTCTCCTGAGTGTTAAAGGCGATGGCGCAGGCGAGGTCGACGATAAAGGTCGCATGCGCCCCGGCATGGAAATGCGCCGCTTTGCCGCTCTGCCGGGCGACGATTTCTCTGGCCATATCAAACACCTCCTTCTCTCTCCCCGCCATCACCTCGTTGGCGCGAGTAAAGTCGGGGTCCGAATGGGCCACCTCATAATCGGCATAAAAATAGTATTTCAGATAGGTATTGGGCAAGGTGTCGGTATCCAGCGCAAAGACGTCCTTCACCTTTTTGAAGGTCTCAATCCAGCTCGGCGCTTTATGCTGAAAATCCTCTTTCGGACTGCAATAGCCCAGTTCGGCAACGTGGTTTTTTAAGGCCGGCATGAGATCGTTACCGGCCTTGTCGGTAATGCTGGTCCACCAGCCAAAATGGTTCAGGCCGAAATAACGCACGTTCATCTCTTTACGCGATTTAAGTCCGAGAATATCGGCAAATAACCCTTCGATGGCCACCGGCATATCGCAAATATTAATAATTTTGGCCGTTGGGCGTAGCCGACGCGTGGCCTCGGCCACGATAGCCGCCGGATTGGAATAGTTAAGCATCCACGCGCCGGGTGAATACGTTTCCATATAATCAACCAGTTCAAGGACGCCGGCGATAGAGCGCATACCATAAGCGATACCGCCCGGTCCGCAGGTTTCCTGGCCAATCACGCCATGCTTAAGCGGGATTTTCTCGTCTTTTTCGCGCATCTCATAAAGGCCTACGCGAATATGGGCCATCACAAAATCGACGCCGGTAAAGGCTTCCTGCGGATCGGTGGTGAAGCTAAATGCGACTTGCGGATAGCGTTCAGCCACCAGAATCGCACAGGCTTCACCGATAACGCTTTGCCGATCGCGATGATTATCATAGAGACGAATTTCGCTCAGCGGAAACCTGTCCATATTTTCCAGCAGCATCATCACAATTCCCGGCGTGTAGGTACTGCCGCCGCCTGCAATAGTCACAACAAATTTATTTTTCATCTTCCACCTCATTATTCATGCACATCTAAATAGCGATTCACAGCGTTACGGATTTTATTAACCCCTAAACCATAAATAACCTGAACGTGATGACCTTTAATAATGACGCTGGTACCGCCGCTGGTCTTCAGAATATGTTCCTGAATCAATGCAGGGTCCCGCACGTCAACCCGAAGTCGCGTAAAACAATTATCGACAGAACAGACATTTTCTTTGCCGCCAAGGCCGAGGATGACCTGCTCCCCTGACGCCGCGTCAGGAGAACCTGCGCTTGGCGGTTGATTAACCACGGCGACCTCTTGTTCCTGGCCGGGCGTTCGCATTTTGAAATGGATAATCATAAACTTACCGACATAATACATTGCCGCTGTTTCCATTAGCCCCAGCGCGACAAACACGGGCCAGCGCGTGAGATGCGCTCCCGCCGGAATGTTGTAAACAATAAAGTCGATAATGCCGTTGGTGGCGCAGACCCGTACATCAAGCAGCCACGCCAGCATCTGGAAAAACCCGTCTAACAGCGAATAAACCAGCCACAGCAGCGGTGCGGTAAAGATAAATAAAAACTCAAAAGGTTCGGTTATGCCCACCAGGAACGAGGTCACAATCAAAGGAATCAGCGTGATTTTTAACTTTTGCTTATTTTCGGGCCGGGCGGTTTTATAAAAGGCCAGCGCCATTCCGGCGGTACCGAATATTTTCACCATCCCGTAGGTGAGAAATCGCGCCGAATCGCTTAACGCGGCCCCGGTGTTATTGGCGATTTCGGCGAGGAAAATGGGTTTTGCCCCCACCACCGTCTGTCCATCAATCAACAGCTGTCCGCCAATGGAGGTAAACACAAACGGCGACCAAATCAGGTGGTGTAATCCGGTCGGAATAAGAAAACGATTGAGAAAACCATACAGAAAAACGCCCGCGGCCCCGAAGGTTTTCATCACCCCGGTCAGCGCCGAAATGCCGTGTTCCACGATCGGCCAGACATACACCGTGGCGATGGCAAATACGCCGACCAGCGGGATCATGATAATCAGGACCAGCTTGCTATTGCCATAAATAGAGAATGCGCCGCGAAACTCAATTTCGACAAACCGGTTATGAATAAAAGCGACCGCGCAGCCAAGAATGATGCCAAGAAATACGCCCATATCAATGACCTGGAAACCAAAAATATAGGTTTGTCCGCTGCCGTAAAGCTGCGCGTTACTGGCGCCGGCGGCGAGGCGCTGGGTCAAGGTTAGCCAACTATTATTCGCCGCCAGGTACATAAACCAGGTCATTGCGGCAACAAAAGCCGCTTCCGCTTTGCGGGTTTTAGCCAGTCCCCCCGCCAGCCCGAGGCAAAAGAAGAAGCCAAGGTTGTTCATCACTGCCCACAGCATGCTGGAAACGTATTTCCCCAGCAGATAAAGCGAGCTGTCTTCCGCTAGCCAAATTTTATTGGTTGTCATACTGAGCAACGCAATCAACAGACCAATCACCGGCAAATACAACACAGGCCCAATCATGGCCTTCGAAAAATCCTGTAATTTTTTTACCCCGATCATTCTCACCCCCGTACTGCTTATCGACCGTCAGCGCTCGAAACATGCGATTCAGCCTATGCGTCGACCGAAATAAATCAGAGGAGTTAAATCGTCATCTGTGATGAAAGTCATATATCTCTTGAAGTAATAGATATATAAATAAAATCAAATAAATAGATGACAGCTAAGACACGAAAACCTATAAAAATAAATATAATTTTAAAATCAATCAGATAGAAACAAAATTCAATAAACAGCGCCGCCAGGAGACATCTATAAGTGATATACAAATTAATCGCCGACAGGCTAAAAAATCGCATCAATAGCGATGAGTTTGAGGTCGGAGATGCGCTCCCGAGTGAAAAAGCGCTGGCCGGGGAGCTGGAGGTCTCAGTGATGACCATCCGTAAGGCGCTCACGCTGCTGGAGAGTGAGAAACTGATCGTCAAGCGTCACGGCAGCGGTTCATACGTGGCGCGCAAGAGCAATTATCACGGTGGGGAGCTTGACGGGTTCAACTACCAGATGCACATCGGCGGCGTCACCAACTATCATAACAAGGTTATTGAGTTCACGATGATCGATGCGCCTCTGGCGATCGCACAACAGTTGAAAATTGAGCCGGGTGAAAAGGTCTATTACGTCAGACGCATCCGGATGATTGACGACTCGCCTATTCTGATTGAAAACAGCTATATACCGGTGGCGATTTTTCCCTGGTTAAGCGTCGGAAATCTGGAAAGATCGAAATTTAACTATTTCAAGAAAGAGTGCAATATCACCATTCTGGAGAGCCACCGCAGCTATACCCCGGTTCTCGCCACCCGAGAACAGGCAGAGCTCTTGCAGGTTCCACAAAACAGCCTTTTGCTACGGGTGCAGTCAATCAGCTATGCGCATAACAATACCATTGTCGATTTATCCGATATTTACCAAAATACCAACAAATACAATGTCAAACACATCACTCGCCGCTAAAAACCGCTGGCTACCGCTGACGCGAATGGCGCTGGTCAACGCGGGGCGACCAGCGTCAGCTGACGGTTTGCCTTCGGCACACGACTACCAGCCGCAGACGTTAGTCTCTTCGTCGGACTCGTAGCCGCGGACAATATTAATCAGGTCTTTTACCGCGTCGGCCGCCGTCTGCGGATCCTGTAGCCCGGCCAGGGTCGCAAATTCACTATCGACCGACACGCCGTTATTATTATTGGTCACCGTTAATATAAATCCTTTTCCTCCGGCGTTATCCGTCGACAGCGTAGAAATAAGTTCAGACACGGCCTGGGCGGCGATATCAGGTACATAAAGAGCCATCGGCTTAAGATAGACTTTTTCTTTTTTCTCTTTATTGTTGCCGTTGATAACCGCTAACGCATAGCCTTTATTTTCACTGTTCATCATAATGCCTATCCCTCGATCAGAATTTTAGGGTCAACGTAAAAATCGACATTAAAAACGGTATCCTCCGTTAACGCCTCGATGCGATGCCATTTCTCAGGGGGAAAAACGCCAAATTCGCCTTCGGCAATGGTCAGGGTTTCCAGCGGATCCGCACTGGTCTCATTAGCATATCCAAAATAGCGGATCGCTCCGCGCATGACCGACAGACGCGGATAGACGCCCTGGCGGGTACCGGCATCCAGGTGCCGCTTCCAGATTGAGGCCGGCGCCGTCTGTTTGGTCCACAGCGGCGTGCTCCGGGTATGCACATAGTGGGTAGGAATAATGATTCGCTGCATGATTTTGCCTCTCTTAACGCGCCGCATATACGGTCGGAACCAGGAAAATATGTTGCATATGATATACCCCTTTCAATCGCTAAGGGTATTATTTTTTAACGACACGAATCTCTACCCCTATTTATACCTATTAGGGATTACAACGATTTAAAATAAATAAAGGCAATGTTCAGCTAAATTAACATTGCCCTTATTAAGAGATGAACTACCTGTTTTCGGGTGAATTAAGCGGCCCCGGCTTACCGATTAAATAGCCCTGTACCAGGTCACAGCCTAATTTGCGTAACGACTGCAGCTGCTCTTCTGTTTCGACTCCTTCAGCCACGATACGCATATGCAGGCTTTTGCCCATGCTGATAATCAGCCTGACGATATCGAGGTCATCTTTCTGGTCAGGAATATTAATGACAAAAGAGCGGTCGATTTTTATCTTATCAAAGGGGAAGTAGCTTAAACGCGATAACGAAGAGTAGCCGGTACCAAAATCATCAATGGAGATCTGCACCCCGAGCTCGCGCAGCTGGCTGAGGATCTCTAAAGAACGGGTATTTTCGTTAAAGACGTCAGATTCGGTGATCTCCAGATCCAGACGATGCGGGTTAAGCCCGGTGCTTCTCAATATGGCCACCACGGTATCGGTCAGCGAGCTATTAATCAGCTGAATGGGCGACACGTTAACCGACACTTTTAGCGGCGACGACCAGCTGGCGGCCGCTTCGCAGGCGGTTCTCAACACCCACTCGCCCAGCTGATTAATCAGGCCAATCTTCTCCGCGACCGGGATAAATTCGGTCGGCGGAACGCTGCCGCGCAGCGGATGGAACCAGCGCACCAGCGCTTCGTAGCCGTAGATTTCACCGTTCAGGGTGTCAGCTATCGGCTGATAGTAAACCCTAAACTCACCTTTGTTCAGCGCCTGCATGAGATCATCTTCGAAGGATTTGTTTTCCTGCTGGCGCTGAAGCAACCCAGGGCGGTATACCTGGACTTTACCGGACCCCGCTTTTTTCGCTTCATACAGCGCCAGATCGGCGCATTTATATAAATAGTCGGTGCGGCTTTCGCCGTCAGAGATAACAATCCCGATACAGGCGCCAATCTGGATCAGCGTATCGTAAATCTGATACGGCTGACTGATCTTTTCCCGGATCGCCTCCGCCCGCTCCAGCGCCATTTCCTCGTTGAGATCGTGCGAAACCAGGGCAAACTCGTCCCCTCCCAGCCGGTAGAGCGTTTCTGACGTTTTGCGAAAAAAGGAGAGACGGCTGGCCAAATCCTGCAGCAGCTTATCCCCGGCATCGTGCCCCTGGGTATCGTTGACGTCCTTGAAATTATCCAGGTCAAACAGCATGACGACCGCCGAGCCGTTATAAGGCCGCACCTGATTAACGACCTCCTGCAGACGTTGCCAGAAAGAGAGCCGGTTGGGCATACCCGTCAGCGAATCATGATAGGCATCGTACTGCAGCCGACGGTTCTGCACCTGAAGCTTCTCTTTTGAAGCCTGCAGATCGGTTGCCAGTAATTTCATCCGCACGTGGGCGCGACGCAGGGTGTTATTCTGCTTCAGCATCAACAGCCCAAGAGTGATACACAGAATAATCAGCAGAATAGAAATAGCCGAATAGATGTAATACAGGTTCTGTATTTTATCGTGGGTCAGATTAACAAGATTAAAATCCTGGGCGAGTGAAGTAGACGCAAGCGAGGTCAACGGCCCGTCGAGAGTGCTCATCTCCTGCAGCATCAGCTTCAGCTGCGCTGTCGACATGGTATCCAGCTGCTTATCCAGCCGGCCCAGAAGACCAATCAGGCTGTCAACTATCGCCTTACGGTGAGGATCTTTGCCGATAAACTTTCCCAAATCACCCTGCTGCAGCAGCGCGATCTGGCTCATCATAATTTCCAGGCGCAGGCGTACCTCATCGTGGTCGCTTCCCTTCACCTCCAGCCCCATCGCGCTTAGCCGCGCCTCGAGGCGCATGTACTCGGAGACTATCTGGGAAACGGACCACGAATCGGTATAACGCGTTAATTTTTGCAGCTCACTTTGCCGCTCATGCACCAGATAAGTAATGTAACCGGTCACAAGGAAGAGCAACAAAATAATGGCAGTGAGTATTCGATTCAAGATCAAACCCTTACTCAATTATAATCTTCGAAACCTGCCATGCCGAACGGGAATAATAAATCTGATTCTGCAATTCCGGGCTACTGTCGTAGGGATAAACAATAAATAAAGGCCCTTTATCGCGAATGCGCATATATTCGCCGTTCATTTTTAAAGCCAAAATTACCGGAAATTTATGAAAATCATCGATGGGTACGATGGTGGTGTAATCGTTTAGCGCCAGCACCCGCGCCGACTTACCTTTGGCACCGACTAAATCCATGAGTTTACTGAGGGAAATGCCGTCAAAGCGCACCTTTCCCGAGTACCACGGCGTGGTTGTGATCACCGTTTGCAACCCCAGCTTTTCTAATGCCGCGACATCAAAAACGGCGGTATCACCCTCATTCGTATTACTAATCAGGCCGGAAATAGTTAAAACGGGTTGGCCCACCGGCGCTGGCAGTTTTTCTGCAAAAGCGGAAGGGGAAACCATAACACAAAATAAAGCTGCAAAAATTAAACGCATTTAACTCACCCTTCCGAAATTGGAGACTTGTTAATTGTAAACCATTTAAGTCATTTCTTAAAAGGTGTCCCCATTGAGTTCAAAAATTAAAATTAAAAACAATAAGCGGACTCCGAAGCTCACATTCTGAACGCGTCGCAAAGACGTCCCGCGCCCGGTTAAGCAAACCCTTTATGCCTTTAAACGCCCAGAGCAGGTAAAAATCTTTTCTCTTAACCATCCGCGCGGTAGTCTCAAGGCTGGCGCGGATCCGAAAAGCGTCTCATTCCAATAATTAAAAACTCAGCAACAGACAGGACAGGTATGGACTCAACGTTAATTTCTCAACGCCCCGGCAAGGAGGCATGCTCACTCAACCGCGCCCGCAGAGCGGCCTGGGGCAGCTTCGCCGGGGCCGTGGTCGACTGGTACGACTTTCTTCTTTATGGCATCACCGCCGCGCTGGTATTTAACCGGGAGTTTTTCCCGCAAATCAGCCCGGCAATGGGCACCCTCGCCGCGTTTGCCACCTTCGGCGTCGGCTTCCTCTTCCGCCCTCTCGGCGGCATTATCTTTGGCCATTTCGGCGATCGCCTCGGCCGTAAACGCATGCTGATGCTGACGGTGTGGATGATGGGGATCGCCACCGCCTGTATCGGTCTGCTTCCCTCCTTCAGCCAGATTGGCTGGTGGGCGCCGGTTCTGCTGGTCCTGCTGCGCGCCGTCCAGGGTTTTGCGGTGGGCGGTGAATGGGGCGGCGCGGCGCTGCTGGCGGTAGAGAGCGCGCCGAAAAATAAGAAAGCGTTTTATAGCAGCGGCGTACAGGTGGGCTACGGCGTCGGGCTGCTGCTCTCTACCGGGCTGGTATCGCTGATAAGCGCCAGCACCACCGATGAACAGTTCCTCAGCTGGGGCTGGCGCCTGCCGTTCCTGTTTAGCGTCGTGCTGGTGCTGGCGGCGCTCTGGATCCGCAACGGCATGGCGGAATCCGCCGAATTTGAACAGCAGCAGCGCGAACAGCAGGGGCAGCCAAAGAAAAAGCGTCTGCCGGTCGTGGAAGCGCTATTCCGCCATCCGGGCGCGTTCTTAATGATTATCGGTCTGCGTCTGTGCGAACTGCTGACCATGTATATCGTCACCGCTTTTGCGCTCAACTATTCGACGCAAAACCTCGGTCTGCCGCGCGAGCTGTTCCTGAATATTGGCCTGCTCGTCGGCGCCATCAGTTGCCTGACCATCCCCTGCTTCGCCTGGCTGGCGGACCGCTTTGGTCGACGCCGCGTCTATATCACCGGCGCGCTGATCGGTACCCTCAGCGGCTTCCCGTTCTTTATGGCGCTCGAAAGCCAGTCTTACTTCTGGATCCTGTTTTTCGCGCTCATGCTGGCGAATATTGCGCACGACATGGTGGTTTGCGTACAGCAGCCGATGTTTACCGAAATGTTCGGCGCCAGCTATCGCTACAGCGGGGCCGGGGTGGGATATCAGGTCGCCAGCGTCGTCGGCGGCGGTTTTACGCCGTTTATCGCCGCCGCCCTGGTCACCTTATCCGGCGGCGCCTGGCATAGCGTCGCTATCTACTTGACCGCGGGCTGCCTGCTCTCCGCCCTCACGGCGATGCTGATGAAACCCAGCCGCCATGACGAAGAACCTTAGTAAGGAGAAATGATGACTCAGGATCCCTGCTGGCCGCTGCGCGTTAACCACCAGCAGCTGCCGGTTCGCTACTGCGCCGACCCAACGCTGGCCGAGCAACCGCTGTTTGACCGGGCTCGCGACGGGGAAGCGGTGGTTCAGCTCTGGCAGGCCCCGCAGGGGTTTGTGGTGCCGGGAAGCTATCGGAAATTTGCTGAACTCCCGGCGACGAGCGAGCAGTTCGCCAGCCGGGGATGGCCGGTCTGGCTGCGCCGCTCCGGCGGCGGGCTGGTGCCGCAGGGGCCGGGAATTGTCAATCTCAGCCTGGCCTGGCCGGTTTATCACTCGCTGGGCGAAGCCGCAGAGCCGATTTATCTTTCCCTCTGCGCGCTGCTGCAGCGCACGCTGGCGACTTTCGGCGTGGCCAGCCACTTCCAGGCGGTCAACGGTTCTTTTTGCGATGGTCGCTATAATCTGGCCTGCGGCGAGGGCGAGAATGCGCGAAAAATAGCCGGCACGGCCCAGTACTGGCGACCGATGGCGGAAGGTCAAGGCCATGTGGTTCTCGCGCACGCGGTGGTGTTGCTGGATGCCGACCTGGCAGCGGCTCACCGGGCAGCCAATGATTTTGAAGCCCGGCTCGGCAGTGGGCGGGTTTACCGCGCCGATAAAACCGTGACCCTGGCGGAGCTGATTTCAGACGGGGCCGATTTGCTGCCGCGCTTTCGCGAGGCGCTGGCGCAGCAGCTCGATAATATCAGCTGAAGGTCGCCTTCAGATAGCGGCTAAAGGCCTCTACCGCCCGCGATACGCGTGGCGTGTAGGGGCGAATGACGTAGAGACTTTCCGCAAACACATCCACCGGCCGCCATCCCGGCAGCAGCTCCTGTACCAGCCCGCGGCCAATCGCCTCCCTGGCGCTAAAATCCGGCAGTAAGGCAACACCCAGCCCCGCCAGCACCGCGTCGCGCAGGGATTCGCTGTTATTGGTGGCAAACGGCCCCTGCACCTTAACGCTCACCCGCTCGTCGTTGCGCTCAAAGGTCCAGTGCGGGCTTTGCGGCCCGCGCGGGTAGGTCAGGCATTGATGCTGACGCAACGCGTCAGGCGAATCGGGACGGCCAAAGCGGCGAATATAGTCCGCCGAGGCGACCACCAGGGTAGCCGTACGGCACAGCGGCCAGGCCACGTGGGTCTCCGGCAGCAGCTCGCGACGACAGTGGCGAATGGCGAGATCGAACCCCTCGCTGGCGAGCGACACCAGCCGGTCGGTCACCTCCAGTTGGAGATGAAGCTGCGGATGCTGATGCAGAAAAGGGGTAATGGCCGGGACTAGCTGCTGGCGTGAGAACGCCACCGGCGCGGTCAGGCGCAGCGTACCGCGCAGCGGGCCGCCTTCCTCATCGCAGGTGCCGGTAAAGATCTCGCGGATCTGCCCAAACGGCTCGTTCAGTTCCGCCACCAGCCGCAGGCCATCTTCGCTTAGGGTCACGCTACGGGTGGTGCGGTGCACCAGGGTTTTCCCGGTGACCCGCTCCAGTTCGCTAATTTTCTGGCTAATGGCGGATTTGCTGACCGCCAGCTTTTCCGCAGCGCGGGTATAGCTTTTTTGCTCCTCCAGCACCGTAAGCCAGTACAAATGGGTCCAGTAAATTTCCGGGCGTATCTCGCGCATATCGATTGTTCACAGAGAAAAACAATGCGTTCAAATATAGCGGTTTTTGCCGTCGTCAGCATTGGTTAGCATCACATTCACAGACCGTTAACCCGACAATAAGGATCATCTGCTATGCCATTACTGACGTTTGATATCATTGAAGGACGCAGCGAAAGCGAGATCAAAACCCTGCTGGATGCGGCACATCGCGCCGTCGTGCAGGCGTTCAAGGTGCCAGAGCGCGACCGCTACCAGATTGTTCATGAAAACAAAGCCTTCCATATGATCGTTGAAGACACCGGGCTAGGGCTGACGCGCAGCCGGGAGGTGGTGGTGGTGAGGGTATATACCAGCCCGCGCAGCGAAGAGCAGAAGCAGCTTTTTTATGCCATCCTGCAAGCTGAGCTCCAGGAGCACTGCGGGCTGAGCGGCGAGGATCTCATGATCTCGGTGATCGGCAACCACAAGGGGGACTGGAGTTTCGCTCACGGCGTAGCGCAGTATATTACTGGCGACCTTTAGCCCTGCCGACGATGCGACTGGCGCACGATGGGCTCCCCAGTGCGCCACGTCGCCGTCGGCCCTTCAGCAGCATCAATGAGCCGATTCAACGCCTCTTCCACCAGCCGCTCGCGTCGCTGATCGTAGGTCGTTAGCTGCCATTCCGGCGCCGCCGCCTCATCGATATTATCGAAACCGACAATACCCATCGTTAAATCGCGCTCGCGCAGCGCCTGAAGCGCGCCTATCGCCAGAATATCGTTTTCACAAAACAGGGCATCTACTCTTTCGCCTGCGGGCGTCGCGTCCAGATAGTCATTCATCGCCGCATATCCCCGGGTACGTAAATACTGGCCGGCAACCAGCAGAGTATCAAGCCGGCAGCCTGCCTGCTCCAGCGCCGCTTCGTATCCTTCCATCCTCATTAAATGGTGGGAAGCGGTATCCGGACCCTTCATATAGCCAAAAGTGCGATGCCCCTGCGCCAGTAGCAGTTCAGCAAGCTGCTTTCCGGCAAGCCGACCATCGATATTGACCACCTGGATTTCCGGATGATCGGTATTACGGCCAATCTGCACCAGCGGAACGCGATGAATTTCAGTGGCAATCGCGATAAGTTCCGGTGTCAGCACCGTGGCCATAAACAAGATACCGTCAACCTGGAGCTGGTAAGCCAGCGCCATCGCTGTGCGGGTATTTTCTTCATCGGTGACGTTAATCACCAGCGCCATGTAGCCACGATTCTGCAGCTGGCGAGTCACTTCGTTAAGCAGCAGCACCATGTTGGGATTGCGTAACTCGTCGACCGCCACGCCAATAATATGCGTTTGCTTTTGCGTCAGGCTACGCGCCAGTAAATTTGGTCGATATCCCAGAATATTAGCGGCTTTCATCACCTCTTCCCGGGTTTTGGGCTGGATGGAGGCCCCGGGGGTAAATGCCCGGGAAACCGTCCATTTGGAGACGCCAGCCAGTAACGCAACGTCGCTGGCGGTCGCTTTTTGTCGTTTTGGGGCGCTCATACTCGGTTTTAACGTTCCTGATAAAAAACATCCAATAGAACGTAAAATACAGCAAGATAGAATCCGCTCAACAAAAAACGCGCCGCGTTCTCCCGCCCCCCGGAGGGAAAACGCGGCCCGTTGTCACTGACTTAATGTGGCGTTGAGGGCATCAATCGACGTCCGTAGCCCTGCTTCAACGCTCATCGTCAGGTCCTCCATCTCCAGCGACACATAACCGTTATATCCGGTCATGCGCAGCACCGAGAAGAACTCTTTCCACCACTTCAAATCCTGTCCACAGCCAACCGCCACGTAGTTCCAGGTGCGGGTTTTGGTCTGCGTGACCGGCTGGTATTCCAGTAAGCCGTCGACATCCGCCAGCCCGCGTTCAATACGCGCGTCTTTACCGTGGACGTGATAAATCACCCCTTCAAGCTTACGGGCTGCGGCAATCGGGTCTGCCCCCATGGCGATCAGATGCGACGGATCGAGATTCATGCCGATTATGTCGCCAACCGCATCGCGCAGGCGCAGCAGCGTGCTCGGGTTGTAAACCAGCTGGCTGGGGAATTCCTCGAGAGCAATCTGTTCGATGCCGTGTTCAGCCGCATGGCGGGTAAAAGCCTGCCACCAGGGAATAGCAACCTCGTTCCACTGGTAATCGATCACGCCTGGCATATAGTCCGGCCAGGAAACCGTCGAGGTGATCCAGTTAGGGATTTTATCGTCCGGCCCGCCGCCCGGCAGGCCGCTCATCATGACAATCTTTTTCACCCCCAGCTTTGCCGCCAGCTCGACGGTACGATAGCTGCTGGCGGTATGCTTCTCGCCCAGCGCGCCGGGGGCCAGCGGGTTACCCGAACAGTTCAGCGCAACGATCTCCATTCCGCGCTTTTCCAGTTCTCCGCGAAACGCCGTCAGCGCTGCCGAAGAAGCCAGCAGTTCTTCAGTTTTAACATGTGGACAGGGCGACCAACCGCCTGCGGTCATCTCCACGCCCGTAATGCCGTACTGCTTGACGCGATCGAGCATTTCCGGGAACGCCAGGCCGGCGAGAACATCGGTACAGAGTGCCAGTTTCATATTCTATCCTTCTTAAATGAGTGTCCTTCGAGGATCTGCATAAACGCGTCTTTGCTGTCGGCGCTGGCCAGCAGCGTGGTTTTCACTTCGTCATCAAGCAGGTCTGCCAGATCCGCTATAACATCAATGTGTTCATTATTTTTTGCCGCCACGGCGACCACAAGGAAAGCCACTTTCCCCTCCCCCCAGCCCACGCCATCCGGGAACTGAAACAGCTGGAAACCGGTTTGCCGCACCAGGTCGATCCCCTCTTTGCTACAGTGGGGCATCGCCACTCCCGCCCCGAGCCAGGTAGAGAGCGCCTTTTCGCGATCCACCATCGATTCAAAAAAACCCTCGCTGACGTAGCCGCTGGCCTGCAGGGAATCCGCGGCAATACGCAGCGCCTTTTTCTTTGAATTCGCCCGACAGCCAATAAAAATATCTTCTGGTTTCAGCGTTAACATGCGCCTCTCCCTTCGTTAATGGGTCAGCGGTAGAGCGCCGGACACTCCGGCAGAGAGACCGCGTGCTTTTCGCCATCCTTCAGCGATGCCAGGCCAGCATCGCATACCATCGCCACGACAAATCCGTCCCACGATGATGGCCCGCTCATCTCCGCCCCCAGGTTTACCCGGTCAACGAAATTCTGCACCTCGCGATCGTAGGCGGTGGCGAAACGTTCCATACAGGTTTTGGGGATAGCACGGCTATAACCCTGTGCCGAACGGACGGTGGTGAGAGCCTGTTCGGTCAATGCGCTAATGGCATTTTCGCCAATCACTTCACAGCGAATGTCGTAACCATAATCGCAGTTAACAAACAGCTCATCATCAATACGTACGCCGGATTCGGTTTCAAAAATCACAATCAACGGATCCTGCAGATGCGCGCAGGCTCTGCGCGTTTTCTTCTGTGGTTTATCGACGCGTACCGAAACGATATTTTCGTTAAGCAGATAGCGGATAATATCGATCTCGTGGGTCGCCGAATCGTTAATCGCCATCTCCAGGGTGTAGCTTTCTGGCACGGAGGCGTTGCGATGTGCGCAATGGATGAGCAATATTTCCCCCAGTTCACCGCTATCCAGAGTCGCTTTAAGCTGGTTGTACCCTGGGTCGAAACGGCGCATAAAACCCAGCTGCAGCATACGTTTGCCGTAGGCCACTTCAGCATCAATAATCGCTTTGGCTTCATCCGCGGTTGGGGTCAGCGGCTTTTCGCAAAACACCGGTTTACCTGCCTTGATGGCGGCCAGAATTTGTTCTTTATGGACCGGACCAATAGAGCAAATAAAGATCGCATCCACGTCGTCCGATTGAATCATTTCGACCGCATCGTAATAGGGTTGAGCGCCATATTCGCGGGCAATAGTGTCGGTAACATTACGATTGATATCGCAGACGGCGCTGACCCTGGCGTTCTGAATCACCGTCTGAAAACGCTGGAGATGATCGCGCCCAATCATACCTAAACCAATTAAACCGATATTAACTGTCATATATTCCTCCATGTCGCTAAATCAGAATCTGAATTTTTGTTCAATTTGTTCAAGGGTTAAGCCACGGGTTTCCGGCAGGAACTTCACCAGCAGAATCAGCATTATGACGTTGGTTACCGCGAAGAAACCGAAGGTCATTCCGCCGCCGTAGCTGTTGAGTAAAATCGGGAAAATAGACTGAATGATGAAGTCAAATATCCATAAACCGAATACCGCAAAACCCATACCCAGACCGCGCATCCGCAGCGGGTAAATTTCCGCGAGCATCAGCCAGAACACCGGTGCGATCCAACCCTGCATAAAGGTCAGAAACATCAGCATCAGGGCAAGGATGATGTAGCTGGCGCCGGTAAAGTTGGCGTGCAAGCCACTGACGCCATCAACGGTTTCCATATGGAAGAAGAGCTTGAACGAGAGACCAATCAACACCAGGCTAAGGGTGACGCCGATCTGTCCGGTAAAGAACATTTTCCGTCGGGAATGCCTGCCAATTAACAGCATCCCTAGTAGCGTGGCCAGAATAGACACGACGCCATTAGCCACGGCACCGGTCACCGCCGCCGCATCGCCAAGTCCGGTGGCTTTCAGCACCGTCGGCGCGTAGTACATAATGGTATTCACGCCGGTTACGCGCGTTGCCAGCACAATCATCAGCCCGATCAAAATCAGCTGCAGCACCCATTTTTTCTTCAGCTCGTCAACAAATCGGCCATGGTTGATGCCAATCTGACTCACCTGCTGGATATCGCGGATCTCCTGCTCCACCTCTTCAGGCCGACGAATCGTTTTCAGCACCGCAACCGCTTTGTCTATTTGCCCCTTACGCACGAAGAAGCGCGGAGACTCCGGCATTACCAGCATTCCAATCCACAGCAGCGCGCCGGGCAGCGCCGGAATAGCCAGCATCAGCCGCCAGTTGTGCGACATGTCGGGATAGAAATTGACGATGGAAGCGTTGACGGAGTAAGCGAGAAACTGCCCGGTGACGATCATCAGTTCGTTGACCGTCACCAGCCGTTCACGCTGCGCGGGCCGCGCCAGCTCTGAAATATAAATCGGCACCGTCACTGACGCACAACCAACCGCCAGGCCGAGGATAAAGCGGGCGATTATCATCGACGACATATCCCACGCGACGGCGGTACCGAGGGCGCCAAAGATAAAAATCACCGCTACCCACAGAATATTTTTCCGCCGCCCCTGGCGGTCGGACAGCCAGCCGCCGCCAACGGAGCCGATTGCCGCGCCGAATAATAAAAACGATGTCACCAGCCCTTCCTGCAGAGGAGTGAGGCCAAGATCGTTCTTCATGAATATCAGCGCGCCGGAAATAACCCCGGTGTCATAGCCAAAGCACAGCCCACCGATGGTTGAGACGAGGGTTATTAATCTGATTTTCTTATCATTATCTGTTTTACGACTTTCAGTTATCACATGATCGGTCATTTTGTTGTCCTGTCAGGGATGAGCGTTCTATCGTTTTGTTTTTATGAATAAAAAGATCACATTGCCGATGCAGATACGGCAGGTTCTGGCATCAGGAATACATTTGCACCTTTTTGCACCCGGGTGCATTATTTAACAACTTGTTATACTCTCACGGATTAAAAAATCCATAACAAGTTATTTTGAAATATTCATTTCGTTAAGGGCGTCAACTTTTTGCTCATTGAATGGCCAATTTTGTCGATCGCAGTCACGATCCGCAGAGCTTGTCGCTTTCGGGGGGAGCAAAATGCGTGGTTCAGGCTAATGGCTGGGGAGGAAGGCTATACGAAGGGGAACCCGTGGATTAATCCGCGTTCCCCAGAGAGCCAGGGTCGTCAGGATCGCTGGGCGCTGGCGATACGCTGTCTGGCTTTTTGTTCAATATTTTCCAGCAGCTCCTGCACGTCGTCTTCATCAATGTCGAGAAACTGACCGTCCAGCAGGGCCGCATGAATATCTTCGCGCGTCACGGATATGCCCAGCGGCACCGCCTCCGCTTTCGCCTTCACTTCCTCCGCCGCCAGCGGATGCGGGTAGCGCCGTCCGACCAGGTTATTAAAAACAATGGCCAGCATCGCCAGCATCAATGAGTTGAGTAACACCGGGGTCAGAACAAAGTGATAGCCTTCGCTCTGTATCCCCGCCCCGCCGAGGATCGCCGTTAACGCCACCGCTCCGCCCGGCGGATGCAGGCAGCGCAGGAAGTACATGCCGGCGATCGCCAGCCCTGCCGCCACGCCGCAGGCCAGCGCCAGGTTCGGGATCGCTATGCCCACGGTCACGCCGATCAGCGCCGAGAGCACGTTGCCGCCGACAATCGACCAAGGCTGGGCCAGCGGGCTGCTCGGGACGCCAAACAGCAGTACCGCCGAGGCGCCCATAGGGGCGATAAACCAGATATTAACCTCGCCTAACAGCCAGTGGCTGAACAAGCTGGTCACCGCCAGGCCCGTCCCGGCGCCGATCGAGGCCAGAACAATATGTTTTCTGGCGACCGGTAAGGCGTGTGGCTTCAGGCGACCGAGAAAAATGCGGATCCGCGAAAAGAGCGATCCGGGTAATACGCTTAACATCCTGCTGCTCGCTTACGTCATCGTAAAAACTTATGCTTTATTTTCTTTTTTTAACCTTATTTTAACAACCATGTCTTTATCGTGGCTTTTTGCCATTCATTTTGTGAATGTAAAAACGGCGCGCGCTACGTTAAAATCCCCTCACCTCTGGGTATCAGCATTCTATGGATTGAAGGTCAAACACGTTGAATAACAAAATAAAATTAGAGAAAGAAATCGCATGGGCCAGTCAGAATATGCCGCGCACCCTGCGTCAGGTCGCCGCCCTGCCCGATCTCAGCGAGGTGCGTCTGGCCTGCTGTATGCATCTCGATATGAAAATGATCCCGCTGGTGCAGGGAATTCTGGAAAAAGGCGCGAAGGTTTTTCTCACCACCTGTAACCCAACCACGGTACAGGATGAGGTGGTCGCCTGGCTGGTGGAGCGCGGCGCGGAGGCCTGCGCCTGGCGCGATATGAGCGATGCCGACTGGCAGCAATCGTGGGAAAAAGCGATTGCCTGGCAGCCGACGCATCTGTGCGAAATGGGCGCGGATATTACGACCCTACTGCATCAGCGCGGGGAGTTCGGCAACGTTGTCGCCGGGCTTGAAGCGACAGGTTCGGGCGTGAGCCGTCTGGGCGATATTCGTCCTGGCTATCCGATTTTTAACTGGGATGATTTGCCGGTTAAGGAAGGACTGCACAACCGTCATATGGTCGGCCTGACCGCGTGGCATACCTTTTTCCAGACAACCCACCTGACCCTGCATGAGAAAAAAGTGCTGGTCGTCGGCTATGGTCTGGTCGGCCAGGGCGTCGCGGCGGCAGCGAAGGCCTTCGGCGGCCAGGTGATGGTGGCAGAAATCGACCCGGCACGGAGATTACAGGCGGCCTATGATGGCTGGCACGTCGTTGAATTACAGGAGGCTATCGCCTCGGCGGACGTGGTGGCCACGGCGACCGGCGGCAAAAAAGTCGTTAACCGCCAGGCGCTGGATAAGTCCAAAGATGGGGTGTTTATCCTCAACGTGGGTCACGTGGCGGAAGAGATTGACTGCGAGTACCTGCGTCAGTTTGCGCAGGAAGAGGTCATGCCCTATATCAACGCTTACCGGATGGGCGATAAAACCGTTTATCTGCTGGCGAACGGTTCGATGCTCAACCTGACCGCCGGTTTTGGCGATAGCCTGAACGCCTTTGACGTCACCCTGGCGGTGATGGCCAGCGGCATTCAGCATATTGTGACCGACGGCATGACGGCACCGGCGGACGTTTATCTCCTGCCGCAGAGCGTATGGCAAAAAGCGCTATAGCCATAGGTGCCGGATAATATCCCGGCACATTTCCCGGAGGCGGCGCGAGGCGCCTGTCCGGGCTACCGCCCCGCAGAGCGCTGCTAACCCGTAGCCCGGTCAGCGCAGCGCCACCGGGAAGAAAGCCAATCCTACAGCAGGGCCAGCAAAAATATGACTTCACCGAGCTCAATCGCCGCGCCTAAGGTGTCGCCGGTTTGCCCGCCCAGAGTACGCTTCAGCGCCTGACCCAGCGCCCATACCAGCACCAGCGTGATAAGCGCCGCGCGCAGACCGTTAACTCCGAGCAGCACTGTCGCCAGCGCCAAAGCGATCCCCATGGTAATCAGCGTCTGACGCAGCGTGATTTTGCCGATAAACAGATTGCCCAGCCCCTCTTCGCGGGCGTAGCGCTGGCGATACATCAGCAGCACCGCCATACCGCGGCCGACGGCGCAGGCGGCTGCCAGCGCGGCAAGCGCCGACGTGCCGCGCAGCGCCACCTCGCTGACCACCAGCACTTTCGCCATTAGCACGAAAATCAGCGCCAGCCCGCCGTGAGTGCCCAGCCGACTGTCGCGCATAATTTCCAGCATCCGTTCGCGCCGGCGGGCGGAGAAGATGCCATCGCAGGTATCCGCCAGCCCATCAAGATGGAAGCCGCCGGTCAACAGCGCCAGCGCCAGCACGCCGAGCAGCGCGGCAAGCGGGCCGCCGCACCACGGCTGGAGCAGCATCACGACGGCGCCGGCAATCGCCCCGAGCAGCAATCCGACCAGGGGGAATGTGACTATACTGCGTTGATATTGTTCAATTTCCAGCCCCTGGGATAAACGCGCCGGGACCGGCAGGCGGCTGATAAACGATAATGCGGCAAAAAAAGACTTAATCATTGAGAGAGGACTCCTGTCGATAAACCCCGCGGCCAGCGGTTATTCATCTCCGCCGCCGGCCGTAACCTGACTTGTGCGCGCGGCTTGAGCGCGGCCGCGTTCTTCCAGCCGCCAGTGGGCAAGCCGGGTATCACGGTGGTGTTGAATGCGCGCGGCGATTTGATTGTCGGATATCCGGGAGGTAGCGATGTAGATCGCCGAAACGAAAGAGTTGAGTAAAGATTCGGCGTCGCGGCGTTGGCCGCTATGGGCGTCGCCGGTAATCAGTATCATCGCGGCGGCACCTGTTGCAGGGACAGCATGAGATAAACCCTTCCGATATCAATATGTTTACCGCGGAAGTATACCAAATTCCTCGGGAAAGATTCAGCGTTGCATGGGGTGTTTTGCGAAGGATTTGCGAGATGGCGCAAGAGAAAGAAGAGGAACTCCGGCAGCGAGCGCCGCCGGAGCGCTTAAACGGGAATTACTCGGCAGATTTATCTTCTACTTTCGCTTCGCCCATTGCTTTCAGCTTTTTAGAGATGTCGCGACGTTCTTTGGAGATCTCGGCGTTTTTGATGATGTAGTCGTCAACGCGATCTTCGTAATCGCTCTTCATGCTGGCAATGATGCCCTGAATAGCTTCAACGCTCATGCCCGGCTTGATGTAGTCGCTCAGGTTGTCCAGCAGCAGGACGCGCTTCTGGTTATCACGGATCTTTTTCTCAACGTCCTGAATTTCACGCTGCAGTTTGTTCTTACGACGATACAGGCGAACAAACTCCAGTACGTCCTGGAAAGAAGGCTTAGTTGTTTCCATTTTTATACCCCTAATATTTGAGATTCGGATTCGCTAAAGCGACTGCTACATAGGGCTAACATAACTGTTAGCAGCCGCTGATGACAATGTTTTTTCCTTTGCCGTTATCATAACCCTAAACGCTGCTGAATCGAAGCAAGCGATGGAAAAACCACGCGAGTCTGGTCTTTATTTACGCAATGCCCGGCAGATCAAATGCGACAGCAGTTCGAGCTGGCGCGCCAGCTCGATAGTTAACCAGACATAACCATGAATGGGCGTTTCGGAGAAATTGTCGTCCTGCTGCTCTTTGATGAGCTGGCGCAGTTCGGCAACGATTTCGTTGAGCTTTTCATTGTTGGCCAGGATCGGCTGCGGGTTGCCCTCATACAGGGCGTGGGCGATAGTCAACAGCGTTTGCTGAGTCATCTGCTGGGTTTCGCGCAGCGTATGGGCATTAAGCATCACGAAGTGGCCGGGACGCGATGCCCAGTAAGCGTTGATTTGCAGCTCCAGCATGCACACCAGGTTACGGCTGACGGTCTGGATCGCCTCAAAGATGGCTTTCTGGATATGCGTCTCTTTGCTGGCGGGCGTAATCAATCCGCGCATTTTCACCACGTCGTTGAGGACCTTTTGCAGGTGCTTTTCCAGACGCGGACGCTCCACCAGGTTCGGCGAGAAGCCGGCCTGATAAAGCCGGTTGAAGGCGGTGACGTAGCTGGCCATCTGGATGCGCCAGTGCAGAAAGGCCCGCTGCGGCCAGATACCGGTGAACAGCATCGCCAGCAGGGAACCGAAGATAACGTCGCCGCTTCGCCAGAGCGCGGTCGTCATATCGCCCGGCGGCGCGCCGACAACCACCGCCAGGGTGATGCCGATCAGCAGCGCCTGGTAAGGCTTTTTGCCCAGCGCCAGCCAGCCGCAGAGGAACATCGCCACCGCGCACCACAGCAGCATGATAGGCAGCGAGATGAGCTCCAGCTTAAGCGCCACCAGCCCGAGCGCCGAGCCGAGGATCGTGCCGCCGATGCGCTCAAACGCGCGCGGTACGACGTTTCCCCAGAAGGAGATTGGCCCCATCACCACCACCAGGGTGATGAGAGGCCAGGTGCCTTCAGGAACGTTAAGCAGGCGCACCAGCACAAAGGTGAGCACAAAGGCCAATGCTATTCGCACGCCATGGACGATGCGGTAATGGCGATACAGCCGAATTTCAAATGGCTTAAGTGATTTATCCGCGCGCACAACCTACTCCGACACAACGAAAAGGCCAATTGTAACTGCTTTTTCGCCGCAAGCATCACGCGAATGTAATAAACCTTGTCCAGCGAAGGGACAATGTTCGATTTACTTCACCGCAGGCTCGACCGCGATGTACATATCAATATCCCAGTAGCCGTCCTGGTTACCATCGTTAAGATAGACTTCAAAGCAGGGTTTCATCGCCATCTGGTGCGTTTTGCTTTGCATCAGGCTCTCGAAGAACTGATACCACGGCGTTGCAAAGTCATAATTCTCGACTCTGGCACGGGCAACCGCGTACTCTCCGCCGGCGATATCGGTCATCATCACGCCTTCGCTGTTGGCGGGGATTGAGTAGTCCTCCGCCACCGTGACGGCGGTCGCGCAGCGCAGCTTTTCCGCCGGGACCTCATCAGGATTGTCGTAGTAAACGGCCACCCACTCCTGCGCCGGAACCTGGCTGTTATCAACCCACATCATTAGCTGTTCAAACCCCTGTTTAACCGTCTGCTCCCAGGGACCGACCAGATGAAACCCGGCAATTTTCTTCTTGCCCACGGACTTAACGTTATATTCCATGCTGCCTCCACCGTTGATAAAATACTGTATATATATACACATAAATTAGCAGTACTATCAGCCATAGTATGTGCGGCAATTCACAAATCCGCGCGGCAAGAAGAGTAAAAAAACCGGCGCCATCCGGTTATAAAATGAACGGCAGCTCGACGCCGATGCTGGCCCCGACATCGTCGCTGGCGCTGTGGTTGGCGTCGGTGTACCACACGGAGGTATTCAGACGTACCGTCGGCATCACATCGCCGCTCCAGCCCAGCTGCACGCCCTTCAGCGTATCGGCGCGCGGGAAGGCTTTATTGATTCGCTGGTTCTTCGGATTGACCTCTGCGTAGACCAGCCGCGCGCTCCAGCGATGGTTCTCTTCGGTTACCAGCTCTACCTTACCGGCATACAGACGCCCATCGCCGCCCATCGCGTCGCCCAGCGGATAGCCCTGCTGGTAGTAGCCGTCTTTATAGATGAAGTGGTTATAGATGTAGTTGGTGCGCCCCATGTTCGAACGGGTATCGTGGGCTTCCAGATACCAGTTAACCGCATTGCTATTCCATTGGTGATGCCCTTCCACGCCGCCAAGATAGAGGTGCGCCGAGGGTAAATATCCGGCTTCGTCCTCGCCGATCATCTGGCCGTAAATGCTCACCGGCCAGCCCAGAGCGGGCGCCAGCTTCAGCTTGAAATCAAAACCGGCCAGCTGGTTGCCGGGATCGTCGGCCGATTCGCCGGTGTTGTCATTGCCGGTCAGACCGTCCCAGAAGCTGCTGAATGATGAAGGTCGCCCTTCGCCGCCCCATTGCATGATGCGTGAGGCCCCCAGCTCCAGCGAGGAGATTGGCGAAAACGTCAGGCGGCCGCCGAAGATTTTGGTATGCGGTACGGCGGCATACTGGCTCATCTGACTGGCGGAAAGCTGATACTGCCAGGGGCCAATCCAGCTCAGCCACGAGGTTTCCGGCGCGCGCTGTTCGGCGCGCTGCAGCAGAAAACCGGTCATCGGCCGCGCGGCATCGGAGCGAATCAGGCTGCCCTCGTAGCCCGGCCCCCACCACTGCGGAATTTGCCCGAACGCAAGCCACTGATTCCACAGCTTTACCGCGCCGTATGCGCCGTTGGCGTTCACGCTCGAACCGTTGCTGATGCGCTTGTCGCCTTCAACATTGCCCTGTAGATGCAGATCCCACCCTTCGCCGCTGTTGTTCAGGGCGAGAGAAAGCGACTGGTCGGCGGGATAGGACTGGGCAAACCCCTGCGGGGTTCCCGGCTTATCAGTGGAACTGTAACCGGTAACGCGCACGTCGGCTTTCAGCGCCCTTAAACGCTGATTTACACGACTCAGAACCCCCCGCTCTGCGGAGGTTGTCGGATGCGCGTTGGCCAACGCGCGGTTAATCTCCTCCTCGCTCAGAGGCCAGGTCGACAGGCTTAACGCGAGGGTTCCGCGGTCGGATAACCAGGCTAAATCATTGCGAAATTCGTTATCGGCCAGAACGAGGCCAGAGGCAAAACTGGCGGTGCTAAAAACGGCGAAAAGTCCCAGAGAAAGCGCACTACGCGCAAAGTATTTCATCTTCCCAGCTCCATTTATGGCGCACAAACGCCAGGCTTTTTCCTGAAGGGTGACCGGGTAAGGTAATGGAGTGAAAGTAAACGAAGCGCCAACCGAAGCGGCATAATAATCAAACAGCTACGAGATGCCGCTCCGGGCGGAGCGGCGCGACAGTTACAGTTTTTGATGCAGATAATCGCTAAAGCGCGACAGCATGCCGCCCTTGCCAACGCTTTCCAGCGTCACCAGCGGCCAGTGGGCCACCACTTTATCACCATCGTACAGGGAGATTTCTCCCACCCGCTGATGGGCGGCAATCGGCGCTTCCAGCACTTTGTTATCCAGCACGTATTTGGCCTTAATGCGCGCGACTTCCGACTTCGGCAGCGCTAGCCAGAAATCCTGATCGGTCCCCAGCTTAATCTGCTCTTTATCGCCATACCAGATTCGCTCAACGCCGACCTGCTTGCCATCCTGCAGGACCTGGACGGTATCGAAGTTTTGCTGGCCCCAGTGCAGCAGCTTCGCCGCCTGCTGTTCGCGCCCTTTCGGGCTGTCGGCTCCCATCACCACCGCAATCAGCCGACGCTGGCCGTCCACCGCGGAGGCAATCAGGTTGAAGCCGGCGCCGGAAGTGTGGCCGGTCTTCAGACCATCGACGTTCATGGTCTTATCCCACAGCAGGCCGTTGCGGTTCTGCTGGGTAATGCCGTTCCACGTCAGGCTCTTCTGACTGTACATATGGTAGACGTCCGGCTCGCCGTGAATAATCGCCCGCGAGAGCACAGCGAGATCGTAGGCCGAACTGTGCTGCCCCGGCGCGTCCAGGCCGTGGACGGTTTCAAAATGGGTATCCTGCAAATGCAGTTTTTCCACGTAGCTGTTCATCAGCGCGACGAACTGCGGCTGGCCGCCGGCGACGTAGTCCGCCAGCGCCACGCAGGCATCGTTGCCGGAGTCAACGATCAGCCCGCGGCTTAAGTCGCGTACGCTGACCCGATCGCCGGGCTTAAGGAACATCAGCGAAGAGCCGTTAAAGACCGGGTTACCCTGCGCCCAGGCGTCTTTACCGACGGTGACGATGTCGTCAAAGGTGATGCGGTGGCTGTCGATGGCGCGATCGACCACGTAGCCGGTCATCAGTTTGGTCAGGCTGGCGGGATTGCGCTGCTGATGCTCGTTACCGGCGGTCAGGATCTGGCCGGTGGTGTAATCCATCAGCACCCAGGAACCGGCCTGAATAGAAGGAGGCGTCACGTTGACGGGAAAATCATTGGCGGCAAATGCGCAGGAAACGCTCGCAGCGAGCAAAGATACAGCAATAAACAAACGGCCTTTCAACGGCATATCCTCTAAATTGACAGATTCGCCGTCCTTTTTACGGAACTTCTCGTTTCAAATCAGGGTTTAATTGCAAGAAAATATGACACCGCCGGCAAGGGGCAAAGGCGATACCCTTCTGATGGCCCGGCAAATCGTTTACCATGATGGCTGCTCGCCACCAGGGATAATGAACAGATTATGCAAGATAGCGCCAACCAGCCCGGATTTTTGTTTCACGATTACGAGACCTTCGGCACCAGTCCTTCGCTCGACCGACCGTCGCAGTTTGCCGCCATCCGCACCGATGAAGACCTCAATATCGTCGGCGAACCCGAAGTCTTCTACTGCAGGATCGCCGATGACTATCTGCCGCAGCCGCAGGCGGTTATGGTTACCGGGATCACGCCGCAGGAGGCGAACGCCAAGGGCGACAGCGAAGCCGCCTTTGCCCGTCGCGTTCACGATCTGTTCACGGTGCCAAAAACCTGCATCGTCGGCTACAACAACGTGCGCTTCGATGACGAAGTGACGCGCAATATCTTTTATCGCAATTTTTACGATCCTTACGCCTGGAGCTGGCAGCACGACAACTCCCGTTGGGATCTGCTGGATGTGATGCGCGCCTGCTACGCGCTGCGCCCGGAAGGGATCAACTGGCCGGAAAACGAAGAGGGCTTACCGAGCTTCCGCCTCGAGCATCTGACCGTCGCCAACGGCATTGAGCACAGCAACGCCCACGACGCGATGGCCGACGTTTACGCCACCATCGCGATGGCAAAGCTGGTGAAAACCCAGCAGCCGCGCCTGTTTGACTATCTCTACGCCCACCGCAATAAGCGCAAGCTGGCGACGCTGATCGACGTGCCGCAAATCAAGCCGCTGGTGCATGTTTCCGGCATGTTCGGCGCAGCGCGCGGTAACACCAGCCTGGTGGCCCCGCTGGCGTGGCACCCGGACAACCGTAACGCGGTGATTATGGTCGACCTGGCCGGAGATATCGCTCCCCTGCTGGAGCTGGATGCCGACACCCTGCGCGAGCGGCTGTATACGCCGAAAAGCGAGCTGGGCGACCTGCCCGCGGTGCCGATTAAGCTGGTCCACCTCAATAAATGCCCGGTGCTGGCGCAGCAAAACACCCTGCGTCCGCAGGATGCCGACCGGCTGGGCATCAATATCCAGCGCTGTCTGGATAACGCTCAGCTGCTGCGGGCCAATCCGCAGGTGCGTGAGAAAGTGGTGGCGATTTTTGCCGAAGCGGAGCCGTTTGTGCCTTCCGATAACGTCGATGCGCAGTTGTATAACGGCTTTTTCAGCGATGCCGACCGCGCGGCGATGAAAATCGTGCTCGAAACCGAGCCGCGCAACCTGCCGGCGCTGGATATTACCTTCGCCGATAAGCGTATTGAGCGCCTGCTGTTCAACTATCGCGCGCGCAACTACCCCGGCACGCTCGATGAAGCCGAGCAGCAGCGCTGGTTAGAGCACCGTCGCCAGGTATTTACGCCTGAGTTTTTGCAGGCCTACGCCGATGAGCTGCAGATGCTGTATCAGCAGTATGCGGATGATAAAGAGAAGCTGGCGCAGCTGAAGGCGCTGTGGCAGTACGCGCAGGATATTGTTTGATTGGCAGAAATTCCCGGAGGCGGCGCGTTGCGCCTGTCCGGGCTACAAGCCCGCAGGTTTTGTAGCCCGGACAGATGCGCAGCATCGCCTCCGGAAAACGTTGCTTAGCCTTTGGCGCGGCTGGCGATAATCGCCTCTGCCACGTTGCGCGGGGCTTCCGCGTAATGGTGGAACTCCATACTGTAGGTCGCCCGGCCCTGGGACATTGAACGCAGCGTGGTGGAATAGCCAAACATCTCGGCCAGCGGCACGTCGGCGCGGATAATCTGGCTGCCGAACCGCTCCTCCATCCCCTGCACCATTCCGCGACGGGAAGAGAGATCGCCCATGATATTCCCGGCGTACTCTTCCGGGGTCTCCACTTCCACGTGCATCACCGGTTCAAGAATAACCGGGTCGGCCCTGCGCGCCCCTTCCTTGAAGCCAAATATCGCCGCCATGCGGAAAGCCATCTCCGACGAGTCGACGTCATGATACGAACCAAACGTCAGTGTCGCCTTGATATCCACCACCGGATAGCCCGCCAGCACGCCAGTGCCCATCGCTTCGCGCAGCCCTTTTTCCACCGAAGGGATGTACTCGCGCGGCACCACGCCGCCTTTGGTCGCGTCTTCAAACACGAAACCGCTCCCCGGCTCCAGCGGTTCAAGGGTCAGCACCACGTGGCCGTACTGCCCTTTACCGCCGGACTGGCGGACAAACTTGCCTTCCACCTCTTTGACCGTTTTGCGGATCGTCTCGCGATAGGTCACCTGCGGACGCCCGATATTCGCCTCAACGCCAAACTCGCGCTTCATGCGGTCGACGATAATCTCCAGATGCAGCTCGCCCATCCCGGAAATGATCGTCTGGCCGGACTCCTCGTCAGTATGCAGACGAAACGACGGATCTTCCGCCGCCAGCCGCTGCAGGGCGATACCCATTTTCTCCTGGTCGGCTTTGGTTTTCGGTTCAATCGCCAGCGAAATCACCGGCTCCGGAAACTCCATCCGTTCGAGGGTAATCACCGCATCCGGGGCGCACAGCGTGTCGCCGGTAGTGACATCCTTCAGGCCGACGCAGGCGGCAATATCCCCGGCGTGCAGTTCGTCCACCTCATGGCGATCGTTGGCCTGCATCAGCACGATGCGTCCGATGCGTTCTTTCTTGCCTTTCACCGGATTCCACACCGCATCGCCTTTTTTCAACGTCCCGGAATAGACGCGGATAAAGGTCAGCTGTCCGACATAGGGGTCGGTCATCAGCTTGAAGGCCAGCGCCGAGAACGGTTCGTCGTCGTTCGGGTGACGTTCAGCAGGTTGCCCTTTCTCATCCACGCCCTGAATCGCCGGGATATCCAGCGGCGACGGCATCAGCTCAACCACCGCATCGAGCATCCGCTGCACGCCTTTGTTTTTAAACGCGCTGCCGCACAGCACCGCCTGGATTTCGCCCTTCACCGTACGCTGGCGCAGTCCGGCAACGATTTCCGCCTCGCTCAACTCGCCGGTTTCGAGATACTTATCCATCAGTTCGTCGCTGGCTTCCGCCGCCGCCGAGACCATTTTCTCTCTCCACAGCCGGGCGGTTTCCACGAGATCGTCAGGCACCGGCGCATAGCTGAAGGTCATCCCCTGGGTGGCGTCGTCCCACAAAATGGCGCGCATTTTGATGAGATCCACCACCCCGGTAAAGTGCTCTTCGGCGCCAACCGGGATCACAATCGGTACCGGATTGGCCTTCAGGCGATCGGTCATCATCTGCACCACGCGGAAAAAATCCGCGCCGGGGCGGTCCATCTTGTTGACGAAGGCCAGCCGCGGGACGTGGTATTTATTCGCCTGCCGCCAGACCGTTTCCGACTGCGGCTGCACGCCGCCGACGGAGTCGTAAACCATCACCGCGCCGTCCAGGACGCGCATGGAGCGTTCCACTTCGATGGTAAAATCCACGTGCCCTGGGGTATCGATGATGTTAATCCTGTGCGGCTCGAAGCTGCGGTCCATACCGGGCCAGAAGCAGCTCACCGCCGCGGAGGTAATGGTGATCCCGCGCTCCTGCTCCTGCGCCATCCAGTCGGTGGTTGCCGCGCCATCGTGTACTTCCCCCAGCTTGTGACTCATCCCGGTATAAAACAGGATGCGCTCGGTGGTGGTGGTTTTGCCGGCATCGATATGCGCGGAGATACCGATGTTGCGATAACGTTCGAGGGGGATGGGTCGGGGCATGATGCGTCCTTAGTCATTTTGACTGTCAGCAGGCGGCCGGAATTGGCCGCCGTTCATATAACGGCATCTATCATAGTACAACTGTACGAGTATATTCGAACTATTTTTGCTATCGTTACTATTGGTGAAGCTGCGACGACGCGCGTGGCTTTAGAAAAGCAGTTTGGGTATATTACCGGCCAGCCGCCGATACGGGCCGCTGCTCGTAAGGCAGCGCAACCGCCGACACAGGAATAGTATGATCGCCAATCACCCCGAACGTGAACAAATTCGCCTCGAAAATGTCCTTTTCGCCCTCGGTAACCCGCTACGGCTTGAGATTATCCGCATCCTTGCCGACGGAAGCGAGCAGAGCTGTAACGCCCTGCGTCACGAAGATGTGGCGAAGTCGACCATGACCCACCACTGGCGCGTCCTGCGCGACAGCGGTGTGATCTGGCAGCGCCCACAGGGGCGGGAGAACTTGATTTCGCTGCGCCGGGAAGATTTAGACGCGCGCTTTCCCGGCCTGCTGGATACGCTGCTTAAGGTCATGCAGCAGGAGAACTAAAGGCCCGCTACTCCTCGCCGGCCAGCCGCCGATACTGGGCAAAGCGGGCCCGCGCGTCCTCCTCGGTTCGGCTAAAGAGCGCATCCGCCAGATGCGGCGTCGTTTTGTGCAGCGAGGCGTAGCGCACTTCGCCAAGCAAAAAGTCGCGGAAGCTCTCCTCCGGCTCTTCGGAATCGAGCATAAACGGCGTCTTACCTTCCGCTTCCCGCTGCGGATGATAGCGCCACAGGTGCCAGTATCCCGCCTCAACCGCCCGTTTCGCCTCGCGCTGGCTGCAGCGCATACCGGCTTTCAGCCCGTGGTTAATGCAGGCGGCGTAGGCAATCACCAGCGACGGTCCCGGCCAGGCTTCGGCCTCGGCGATCGCCCGTAGGGTCTGATCTTTATCAGCGCCCATCGCGACCTGGGCCACGTACACATTGCCGTAGCTCATCGCCATCATGCCGAGATCTTTTTTCCGCGTGCGTTTGCCCTGCGCGGCAAACTTCGCGATGGCCGCCACCGGGGTCGATTTAGACGACTGGCCGCCGGTATTGGAGTAAACCTCGGTGTCAAATACCAGAATATTGACGTCTTCCCCGCTCGCCAGCACGTGATCGAGACCGCCGAAGCCGATATCGTAGGCCCAGCCGTCGCCGCCGAAAATCCACTGCGAACGACGAACAAAATAGTCGCGGTTCTGCCACAGCTGCTCCAGCAGCGGCACGCCCTCTTTTTCCGCCGCCAGCCGTTCGCTGAGCCGGTCCGCGCGCTCGCGGGTGCCCTCGCCTTCATCCTGCTTCGCCAGCCACTGGCGCATTGCGTCGCTAAGTTCGTCGCTGACAGCTAGCGCCAGCGCGGCGGTCATATCATCGGCGATTTGTTGACGCACCGCCTGACCGCCGAGCATCATGCCGAGGCCAAACTCCGCATTATCCTCAAACAGCGAGTTCGCCCATGCCGGGCCGTGGCCGCGGTGGTTGGTGGTATAGGGAATCGACGGCGCGCTGGCTCCCCAGATAGAAGAGCAGCCGGTGGCGTTAGCGATCAGCATCCGGTCGCCAAACAGCTGGGTTATCAGGCGGGCATAAGGCGTTTCACCGCATCCCGCGCAGGCGCCGGAAAACTCCAGCAGCGGGGTTTCAAACTGGCTGCCTTTGACCGTCGTCTTACGAAACGGATTGCTCTTCGGCGTCAGCGCCAGCGCATAGTCCCAGACCGGCGCCATCTGACGCTGGCTATCGAGAGACTGCATTTTTAACGCCTTGCCGCGCGCGGGACAGATATCCACGCAGTTGCCGCAGCCGGAACAATCCAACGGCGAGATAGCCAGATGGTAGTGATACTCCTTCGCTCCCTGCGCGGGTTTGCTCAGCAGCCCAACCGGCGCGGCGTCATGCTCTTCGCCGTTGAGCAGCGCCGGGCGGATCGCCGCATGCGGGCAGATAAAGGCGCACTGGTTACACTGCGTGCAGCCCTCCGGCTGCCAGACCGGCACTTCCAGCGCGATCCCGCGTTTCTCCCACGCGGCGGTGCCCGAAGGAAACGTCCCGTCCTCCATACCGACAAACGCGCTCACCGGCAGCTGGTCGCCGCACTGGCGGTTCATCGGCTGCAGAATATCGCGGATGAAATCCGGCATCATGGCTGATGCTTGCGCCGCGGGCTCATCCAGCGTCGCCCAGTGCGCCGGAATCGTCACCTGATGCAGCGAGGCCATGCCCAGCTCGATCGCCCGCTGGTTCATCTCAATCACCGCCGCCCCTTTGCTGCCGTAGCTTTTTTCAACCGCCTGCTTGAGGTAATCCGCCGCGGTCTGCGGGTCGATAATCGCCGCCAGCTTAAAGAACGCCGCCTGCATCAGCATATTAAAGCGCCCGCCCAGCCCGAGCTCGCGGGCGATATCCACGGCGTTCAGGGTATAAAAATGGATATTTTCCCGCGCCAGATAGCGTTTGAAGCTGACCGGCAGATGCTGCTCCAGCTCCGCATCGGACCAGCTGCAGTTGAGTAAAAAGGTCCCGCCCGGCTTTAATCCGTCCAGCAGATCGTAGCGCTCAACGTAGGACTGCTGCGAACAGGAGATAAAATCGGCCCGATGGATCAGGTAGGGCGAATTGATCGGCCGGTCGCCGAAGCGTAAATGTGAAACGGTAATGCCGCCGGATTTTTTCGAGTCATAAGAAAAGTAGGCCTGCGCGTAGAGCGGCGTTTTATCGCCGATAATTTTGATCGCGCTTTTATTGGCCCCGACGGTGCCGTCCGAGCCCATGCCCCAAAATTTACAGGCGGTGATGCCGTCATGCGAGACCGCCAGCGTCTGCTGGCGCGGCGGTAACGAAGTAAAGGTTACATCATCGACAATCCCGAGGGTAAACCCGTCCATCGGCAGCGGTTTATTGAGGTTATCAAAGACGGCCGCGATATCGTTGGGCAGAACATCCTTCCCGCCAAGCGCATAGCGGCCGCCGACGATTAGCGGCGCATCGTCGTGGTGGTAGAAGGCGTTTTTCACATCCAGGCACAGCGGTTCAGCCTGAGCGCCGGGCTCTTTGGTACGGTCAAGGACGGCAATCCGCTGCACGGTTTTCGGCAGCTGGGCGAAGAAGTGGGCCAGCGAAAAAGGACGAAACAGATGCACGCTGAGCAGCCCGACCTTCTCTCCCGCCGCGTTCAGCGTATCCACCACTTCCTGAACGGTATCGCAGACCGATCCCATTGCGATAATCACCCGTTCGGCATCCGCCGCGCCGGTATAGTTAAACAGATGGTACTCCCGGCCGGTGAGCGCGCTGATTTGCGCCATATAGCTTTCGACAATGTCGGGCAGCGCCTGATAAAAACGGTTGCCCGCCTCCCGCTCCTGGAAGTAGATATCCGGGTTCTGCGCCGTTCCGCGGATGACCGGATGATCCGGATGCAGCGCGTTACGGCGGAAGCTGTCGAGCGCGGGCCGGTCCAGCAGCGTCGCCAGCTGCTCATATTCCAGCACCTCGATTTTTTGAATTTCGTGCGAGGTGCGAAAACCGTCGAAGAAGTTAACAAACGGGATGCGTCCCTTAATCGCCGCCAGATGCGCCACCGCCGACAAATCCATCACCTGCTGCACGTTATTCTCCGCCAGCATCGCGCAGCCGGTCTGGCGCACCGCCATCACATCCTGGTGATCGCCAAAAATATTCAGCGAATTGGTCGCCAGCGCCCGGGCGCTGACGTGAAAGACGCCCGGCAGCAGTTCACCGGCGATTTTGTACATGTTGGGGATCATCAGCAGCAGCCCCTGGGAGGCCGTATAGGTGGTGGTGAGCGCCCCGGCCTGCAGCGCGCCGTGAACCGCGCCTGCCGCACCGGCCTCCGACTGCATCTCCATTAAGCGCACCGGCTGGCCAAAAAGGTTCTTTTTCCCCTGCGCCGCCCACTCGTCGACGTTTTCCGCCATCGGCGTGGAGGGGGTTATGGGGTAAATCGCCGCGACCTCGGTAAAGGCATAAGAGATCCAGGCCGCCGCGGCGTTGCCATCCATTGTTTTCATTTTTCCGGACATTGTTCAATCCTCGAAGGTGAGAGGCATCTTCGCCGCCTCAAATAAGCGGCAAACCCAGTTGTTGCCTCAAGCACAGCCTGTGCCAGCTCGCGGATGACAGAAGAGTTAGCGCGAATTCAACGCGTTATGAAGAGAGTCGCCGCGCAGCGCGCCAAGAGATTGCGTGGAATAAGACACAGGGGGCGACAAGCTGTTGAACAGGCGACAAAGCGCCACCATGGCCCCGGCAGGCGCAATTGTTCTGTTTCCCACATTTGGTCGCCTTATTGTGCCGTTTTGTTTTACGTCCTGCGCGGCGACAAATAACTAACTTCATAAAAATCATAAGAATACATAAACAGGCACGGCTGGTATGTTCCCTGCACTTCTCTGCTGGCAAACACTCAACAACAGGAGAAGTCACCATGACCATGCGTCAATGCGCTATTTACGGTAAAGGCGGTATCGGTAAATCCACCACCACACAGAACCTCGTCGCCGCGCTGGCGGAGATGGGTAAGAAAGTGATGATCGTCGGCTGCGATCCGAAGGCGGACTCCACCCGTCTGATCCTGCACGCCAAAGCACAGAACACCATTATGGAGATGGCCGCGGAAGTCGGCTCGGTCGAGGACCTCGAACTCGAAGACGTGCTGCAAATTGGCTACGGCGACGTGCGCTGCGCGGAATCCGGCGGCCCGGAGCCAGGCGTCGGCTGCGCGGGACGCGGCGTGATCACGGCGATCAACTTTCTTGAAGAAGAAGGCGCCTACGAGGACGATCTCGATTTCGTGTTCTATGACGTGCTCGGCGACGTGGTCTGCGGCGGCTTCGCCATGCCGATCCGCGAAAACAAAGCCCAGGAGATCTACATCGTCTGCTCCGGCGAAATGATGGCGATGTACGCGGCCAACAATATCTCCAAAGGGATCGTTAAATACGCCAAATCCGGCAAGGTGCGCCTCGGCGGCCTGATCTGTAACTCACGTCAGACCGACCGTGAAGACGAACTGATTATTGCCCTGGCGGAAAAGCTCGGTACCCAGATGATCCACTTTGTGCCCCGCGACAACATCGTGCAGCGCGCGGAGATCCGCCGCATGACGGTTATCGAGTACGACCCCGCCTGTAAACAGGCCAACGAATACCGCACCCTGGCGCAGAAGATCGTCAACAACACCATGAAAGTGGTGCCGACGCCCTGCACCATGGATGAGCTGGAATCGCTGCTGATGGAGTTCGGCATCATGGAAGAGGAAGACACCAGCATCATTGGCAAAACCGCCGCCGAAGAAAACGCGGCCTGAGCACAGGACAATTATGATGACCAACGCAACGGGCGAACGTAATCTGGCGCTGATCCAGGAAGTCCTGGAGGTGTTCCCGGAAACCGCGCGAAAAGAGCGCAGAAAGCACATGATGGTCAGCGATCCGGAAATGGAGAGCGTCGGCAAGTGCATTATCTCTAACCGCAAATCACAACCCGGCGTAATGACCGTACGCGGCTGCGCCTACGCCGGTTCCAAAGGGGTGGTATTTGGGCCGATCAAGGATATGGCCCACATTTCGCACGGACCGGTCGGCTGCGGCCAGTATTCCCGCGCCGGACGACGCAACTATTACACCGGAGTCAGCGGCGTCGATAGCTTCGGCACGCTGAACTTCACCTCTGATTTTCAGGAGCGCGACATCGTCTTCGGCGGCGATAAAAAGCTCAGCAAGCTGATTGAAGAGATGGAGCTGCTGTTCCCGCTCACCAAAGGGATCACCATTCAGTCGGAATGCCCGGTGGGGCTGATCGGCGATGATATCAGCGCGGTGGCCAACGCCAGCAGCAAGGCGCTGGATAAACCGGTGATCCCGGTACGCTGCGAAGGCTTTCGCGGCGTGTCGCAGTCTCTGGGGCACCATATCGCCAACGACGTGGTGCGCGACTGGATCCTGAACAATCGCGAAGGACAGCCGTTTGAAACCACCCCTTACGATGTGGCGATCATCGGCGACTACAACATCGGCGGCGACGCCTGGGCCTCGCGCATTCTGCTGGAAGAGATGGGGCTACGGGTAGTCGCGCAGTGGTCCGGCGACGGCACGCTGGTGGAGATGGAGAATACCCCATTCGTCAAGCTGAACCTGGTTCACTGCTACCGTTCGATGAACTATATCGCCCGCCATATGGAGGAGAAACATCAGATTCCGTGGATGGAGTACAACTTCTTCGGGCCGACCAAAATCGCCGAATCGCTGCGCAAAATCGCCGACCAGTTCGACGATACCATTCGCGCGAACGCCGAAGCGGTGATCGCCCGGTATGAGGGGCAGATGGCGGCGATTATCGCCAAATATCGCCCGCGCCTGGAGGGGCGTAAGGTGCTGCTCTATATGGGCGGCCTGCGGCCGCGCCACGTTATTGGCGCCTATGAGGATCTCGGGATGGAGATCATCGCCGCCGGCTACGAGTTTGCCCATAACGATGATTACGACCGCACCCTGCCGGATCTGAAAGAGGGCACGCTGCTGTTCGATGACGCCAGCAGCTACGAGCTGGAAGCGTTCGTCAAGGCGCTGAAGCCCGACCTTATCGGCTCCGGCATCAAGGAAAAATATATCTTCCAGAAAATGGGCGTGCCGTTCCGCCAGATGCACTCGTGGGACTATTCCGGCCCGTACCACGGCTACGATGGTTTCGCCATTTTCGCCCGCGATATGGATATGACCCTGAACAACCCGGCGTGGAACGAACTGACCGCTCCGTGGCTGAAGTCTGCGTGATTGCCCACTCACTGTCCCGTCTGTTCACCGATTTGTGGCGCGGGAGGAGAACACCATGAGCCAAACGATTGATAAAATTAATAGCTGTTATCCGCTATTCGAACAGGATGAATACCAGGAGCTGTTCCGCAATAAGCGGCAGCTGGAAGAGGCGCACGATGCGCAGCGCGTGCAGGAGGTCTTTGCCTGGACCACCACCGCCGAGTATGAAGCGCTGAATTTCCAGCGCGAGGCGCTGACCGTTGACCCGGCGAAAGCCTGCCAGCCGCTTGGCGCGGTGCTTTGCTCGCTGGGATTTGCCAACACCCTGCCGTATGTGCACGGCTCTCAGGGGTGCGTGGCCTACTTTCGCACCTATTTTAACCGCCATTTCAAAGAGCCGATCGCCTGCGTCTCCGACTCGATGACCGAAGACGCGGCGGTCTTCGGCGGCAACAACAATATGAACCTGGGCCTGCAGAACGCCAGCGCGCTGTACAAACCGGAGATCATTGCGGTGTCCACCACCTGCATGGCGGAAGTTATCGGCGATGACCTGCAGGCGTTTATCGCCAACGCCAAAAAAGATGGCTTCGTCGACAGCAGCATCGCCGTGCCCCACGCCCATACGCCAAGCTTTATCGGCAGCCACGTCACCGGCTGGGATAACATGTTTGAAGGCTTCGCCAAAACCTTCACTGCGGACTACCAGGGGCAGCCGGGCAAATTGCCGAAGCTCAATCTGGTGACCGGCTTTGAAACCTATCTCGGCAACTTCCGCGTATTAAAGCGGATGATGGAACAGATGGCGGTGCCGTGCAGCCTGCTCTCCGATCCGTCGGAAGTTCTCGACACGCCCGCCGACGGCCACTATCGGATGTATTCCGGCGGCACCACGCAGCAGGAGATGAAAGAGGCCCCTGACGCCATCGATACGCTGCTCCTGCAGCCGTGGCAGCTGCTGAAGAGCAAAAAAGTGGTGCAGGAGATGTGGAACCAGCCCGCCACCGAGGTCGCCATTCCGCTGGGGCTGGCCGCCACCGATGAACTGCTGATGACCGTCAGCCAGCTTAGCGGCAAGCCGATTGCCGACGCCCTCACCCTTGAGCGCGGCCGGCTGGTTGACATGATGCTCGACTCCCACACCTGGCTGCACGGCAAGAAGTTTGGCCTGTACGGCGATCCGGACTTCGTGATGGGCCTCACCCGCTTCCTGCTGGAGCTGGGCTGCGAGCCAACGGTGATCCTGAGCCATAACGCCAACAAACGCTGGCAAAAAGCGATGAACAAAATGCTCGATGCCTCGCCGTACGGGCGCGATAGCGAAGTGTTTATCAACTGCGATTTGTGGCACTTCCGTTCGCTGATGTTCACCCGTCAGCCGGACTTTATGATCGGCAACTCCTACGGCAAGTTTATCCAGCGCGATACCCTGGCGAAGGGTAAAGCCTTTGAAGTGCCGCTTATCCGCCTCGGCTTTCCGCTGTTCGACCGCCACCATCTGCACCGCCAGACAACCTGGGGTTATGAAGGGGCGATGAACATTGTGACGACGCTGGTGAACGCCGTGCTGGAGAAACTGGATAGCGATACCAGCCAGCTGGGCAAAACCGATTACAGCTTCGATCTCGTCCGTTAACCATCAGGTGCCCCGCGTCATGCGGGGCCAGGAGGGAGTATGCCCATCGTGATTTTCCGTGAGCGCGGCGCGGACCTGTACGCCTATATCGCGAAACAGGATCTGGAAGCGCGAGTGATCCAGATTGAGCATAACGACGCTGAACGCTGGGGCGGCGCGATTTCGCTGGAGGGGGGACGCCGCTACTACGTGCATCCGCAGCCGGGGCGTCCCGTCTTTCCGATAAGCCTGCGCGCGACGCGCAATACCTTGATATAAGGAGCTGGTGATGTCCGACAACGATACCCTATTCTGGCGTATGCTGGCGCTGTTTCAGTCTCTGCCGGACCTACAGCCGGCGCAAATCGTCGACTGGCTGGCGCAGGAGAGCGGCGAGACGCTGACGCCAGAGCGTCTGGCGACCCTGACCCAGCCGCAGCTGGCCGCCAGCTTTCCCTCCGCGACGGCGGTGATGTCCCCCGCTCGCTGGTCGCGGGTGATGGCGAGCCTGCAGGGCGCGCTGCCCGCCCATTTACGCATCGTTCGCCCTGCCCAGCGCACGCCGCAGCTGCTGGCGGCATTTTGCTCCCAGGATGGGCAGGTGATTAACGGCCATTTCGGCCAGGGACGACTGTTTTTTATCTACGCGTTCGATGAACAAGGCGGCTGGCTGTACGATCTGCGCCGCTATCCCTCCGCCCCCCACCAGCAGGAGGCCAACGAAGTGCGCGCCCGGCTTATTGAGGACTGTCAGCTGCTGTTTTGCCAGGAGATCGGCGGGCCCGCCGCCGCGCGGCTGATCCGCCATCGCATCCACCCGATGAAAGCGCAGCCCGGGACGACGATTCAGGCACAGTGCGAGGCGATCAATACGCTGCTGGCCGGCCGTTTGCCGCCGTGGCTGGCGAAGCGGCTTAACAGGGATAACCCTCTGGAAGAACGCGTTTTTTAATCCCTGTTTTGTGCTTGTTGCCCGCTGACCCCGCGGGCTTTTTTTCGCGTATGGACGCGTTCCCCACGTTACGGTCAGGGGAATATTCCGTTCACGGTTGTTCCGGGCTTCTTGATGCGCCTAACCCCCTCGCTGCCAGCCTTTCATCAACAAATAGCCATGCCAGCGCGATAGGTCATAAAGCATCACATGCCGCCATCCCTTGTCCGATTGTTGGCTTTGTCGCAAAGCCAACAACCTCTTTTCTTTAAAAATCAAGGCTCCGCTTCTGGAGCGCGAATTGCATCTTCCCCCTCATCCCCCACCGTCAACGAGGTCACTATGAAGGGAAATGAAATTCTGGCGCTGCTGGATGAACCGGCCTGTGAACACAACCATAAACAAAAATCCGGCTGCAGCGCGCCCAAACCCGGCGCCACCGCCGGCGGCTGCGCGTTCGACGGCGCGCAGATAACCCTGCTGCCCATCGCCGACGTGGCGCATCTGGTCCACGGCCCCATCGGCTGCGCCGGAAGCTCATGGGATAACCGCGGCAGCGCCAGCTCCGGCCCCACCCTTAATCGGCTCGGGTTCACCACCGATCTCAACGAACAGGACGTGATTATGGGCCGCGGCGAACGCCGCCTGTTTCACGCCGTGCGCCATATCGTCACCCGCTATCATCCGGCGGCGGTCTTTATCTACAACACCTGCGTACCGGCCATGGAGGGCGATGACCTGGAAGCGGTATGCCAGGCCGCGCAGACCGCCACCGGCGTACCGGTTATCGCTATTGACGCCGCCGGTTTCTACGGCAGTAAAAATCTCGGTAACCGGCTGGCGGGCGACGTCATGGTCAAACGGGTCATCGGCCAGCGCGAGCCCGCCCCCTGGCCGGAGAGCACGCCCTTTACCCCGGAGCAGCGTCACGATATTGGCCTGATTGGCGAATTCAATATTGCCGGCGAGTTCTGGCATATTCAGCCGCTGCTCGACGAACTGGGGATCCGCGTGCTCGGCAGCCTCTCCGGCGATGGCCGCTTCGCCGAGATCCAGACCATGCACCGGGCGCAGGCCAATATGCTGGTCTGCTCGCGGGCGTTAATTAACGTCGCCAGAGCCCTGGAGCAGCGCTACGGCACGCCGTGGTTCGAAGGCAGCTTTTACGGGATCCGCGCCACCTCTGACGCCCTGCGCCAGCTGGCGGCGCTGCTGGGCGACGACGACCTTCGCCAGCGTACCGAAGCGCTGATTGCGCGGGAGGAACAGGCGGCGGAACTGGCGCTACAGCCGTGGCGCGAACAGCTGCGCGGCCGCAAAGCGCTGCTCTATACCGGCGGGGTGAAATCCTGGTCGGTGGTATCGGCGCTGCAGGATTTGGGCATGACCGTGGTGGCAACCGGCACGCGTAAATCCACCGAAGAGGATAAACAGCGGATCCGCGAGCTGATGGGCGAAGAGGCGGTAATGCTGGAAGAGGGCAACGCCCGCACGCTGCTGGATGTGGTCTATCGCTATCAGGCCGACCTGATGATTGCCGGCGGACGCAATATGTACACCGCCTATAAAGCCAGGCTGCCGTTTCTCGATATCAATCAGGAGCGCGAACACGCCTTCGCTGGCTATCAGGGGATCGTCACCCTCGCCCGCCAGCTGTGTCAGACCATCAACAGCCCCATCTGGCCGCAAACCCATTCTCGCGCCCCGTGGCGCTAAGGAGCTCACCATGGCAGACATTTTCCGCACCGATAAGCCGCTGGCGGTCAGCCCCATCAAAACCGGCCAGCCGCTCGGCGCAATCCTCGCCAGCCTCGGGATCGAACACAGCATCCCTCTGGTCCACGGCGCGCAGGGGTGCAGCGCCTTCGCCAAAGTCTTTTTTATTCAACATTTCCACGACCCGGTTCCCCTGCAGTCGACAGCGATGGACCCCACGTCGACGATTATGGGCGCGGACGGCAATATTTTTACCGCCCTGGATACCCTCTGCCAGCGCAACAATCCGCAGGCTATCGTACTGCTCAGCACCGGGCTGTCGGAGGCCCAGGGCAGCGATATTTCCCGCGTGGTTCGCCAGTTTCGCGAAGAGTATCCCCGTCACAAGGGGGTGGCGATATTGACGGTTAACACGCCGGATTTTTATGGCTCCATGGAGAACGGCTTCAGCGCGGTGCTAGAGAGCGTCATTGAGCAGTGGGTGCCGCCGGCGCCGCGCCCGGCTCAGCGCAATCGCCGGGTCAATCTGCTGATCAGCCACCTCTGTTCGCCGGGTGATATTGAGTGGCTGCGCCGATGCGTCGAAGCGTTCGGCCTGCAGCCGGTAATCCTGCCGGACCTGGCGCAATCGATGGACGGCCACCTGGCGCAGGGCGATTTCTCGCCGCTGACCCAGGGCGGGACGCCGCTGCGCCAGATAGAGCAGATGGGACAAAGCCTGTGCAGCTTCGCCATTGGCGTCTCCCTTCATCGCGCCTCATCGCTGCTGGCCCCGCGCTGCCGCGGCGAGGTTATCGCCCTGCCGCACCTGATGACCCTCGAACGCTGCGACGCCTTTATTCATCAACTGGCGAAAATTTCCGGACGCGCCGTTCCCGAGTGGCTGGAACGCCAGCGCGGCCAGCTACAGGATGCGATGATCGACTGCCATATGTGGCTCCAGGGCCAGCGCATGGCGATAGCGGCGGAAGGCGATCTGCTGGCGGCGTGGTGTGATTTCGCCAACAGCCAGGGGATGCAGCCCGGCCCGCTGGTGGCCCCTACCGGTCATCCCAGCCTGCGCCAGCTGCCGGTGGAACGGGTGGTGCCGGGGGATCTGGAGGATCTGCAAACCCTGCTGTGCGCGCATCCCGCCGACCTGCTGGTGGCGAACTCGCACGCCCGCGACCTGGCGGAGCAGTTTGCGCTGCCGCTGGTGCGCGCGGGTTTTCCGCTCTTTGATAAGCTCGGCGAATTCCGCCGGGTACGACAGGGGTATAGCGGGATGCGCGATACGCTGTTTGAGCTGGCAAACCTGATGCGCGAGCGTCACCACCACCTCGCCCACTACCGATCGCCGCTGCGCCAGAACCCCGAATCGTCACTCTCCACAGGAGGCGCTTATGCCGCCGATTAACCGTCAGTTTGATATGGTCCACTCCGATGAGTGGTCTATGAAGGTCGCCTTCGCCAGCTCCGACTATCGTCACGTCGATCAGCACTTCGGCGCTACCCCGCGGCTGGTGGTGTACGGCGTCAAGGCGGATCGGGTCACTCTCATCCGGGTGGTTGATTTCTCGGTCGAGAACGGCCACCAGACGGAGAAGATCGCCAGGCGGATCCACGCCCTGGAGGATTGCGTCACGCTGTTCTGCGTGGCGATTGGCGACGCGGTTTTTCGCCAGCTGTTGCAGGTGGGCGTGCGCGCCGAACGCGTTCCCGCCGACACCACCATCGTCGGCTTACTGCAGGAGATTCAGCTCTACTGGTACGACAAAGGGCAGCGCAAAAATACGCGCCAGCGCGACCCGGAGCGCTTTACCCGTCTGCTGCAGGAGCAGGAGTGGCATGGGGATCCGGACCCGCGCCGCTAGCCGTGTCGTTTCTGTGACAAAGCCCACAAAACATCGCGACACTGTAGGACGAACCTTGTCAGGACTAATACACAACCATTTGAAAAATATTAATTTTATTCTCTGGTATCGCAATTGCTAGTTCGTTATCGCCACCGCGCTTCCGCGGTGAACCGCGCCCCGGCGTTTTCCGTCATCATCCCTGGAGCTGACAGCATGTGGAATTACTCCGAGAAAGTGAAAGACCATTTTTTTAACCCCCGCAACGCGCGCGTGGTGGACAACGCCAACGCGGTAGGCGACGTCGGTTCGTTAAGCTGCGGCGACGCCCTGCGCCTGATGCTGCGCGTCGACCCGCAAAGCGAAATCATTGAGGAGGCGGGCTTCCAGACCTTCGGCTGCGGCAGCGCCATCGCCTCCTCCTCCGCGCTGACGGAGCTGATTATCGGCCATACCCTCGCCGAAGCCGGGCAGATAACCAATCAGCAGATTGCCGATTATCTCGACGGACTGCCGCCGGAGAAAATGCACTGCTCGGTGATGGGCCAGGAGGCCCTGCGCGCGGCCATCGCCAACTTTCGCGGCGAAAGCCTTGAAGAGGAGCACGACGAGGGCAAGCTGATCTGCAAATGCTTCGGCGTCGATGAAGGGCATATTCGCCGCGCGGTACAGAACAACGGGCTGACCACCCTTGCCGAGGTGATCAACTACACCAAAGCGGGCGGCGGCTGCACCTCTTGCCACGAAAAAATCGAGCTGGCGCTGGCGGAGATCCTCGCCCAGCAGCCGCAGACGACGCCAGCCGTGGCCAGCGGCAAAGATCCGCACTGGCAGAGCGTCGTCGATACCATCGCAGAACTGCGGCCGCATATTCAGGCCGACGGCGGCGATATGGCGCTACTCAGCGTCACCAACCACCAGGTGACCGTCAGCCTCTCCGGCAGCTGTAGCGGCTGCATGATGACCGATATGACCCTGGCCTGGCTGCAGCAAAAACTGATGGAACGTACCGGCTGTTATATGGAAGTGGTGGCGGCCTGAGCCGCGGTTAACTGACCCAAGGGGGACAAGATGAAACAGGTTTATCTCGATAACAACGCCACCACCCGTCTGGACCCGATGGTTCTGGAAGCGATGATGCCCTTTTTGACCGATTTTTACGGCAACCCCTCGTCGATACACGATTTTGGCATTCCGGCCCAGGCGGCTCTGGAACGCGCGCATCAGCAGGCTGCGGCGCTGCTGGGCGCGGAGTATCCCAGCGAGATCATCTTTACCTCCTGCGCCACCGAAGCCACCGCCACCGCCATCGCCTCGGCGATCGCCCTGCTGCCGGAGCGTCGCGAAATCATCACCAGCGCGGTCGAACATCCGGCGACGCTGGCGGCCTGCGAGCACCTGGAGCGCCAGGGCTACCGGATTCATCGCATCGCGGTGGATAGCGAGGGGGCGCTGGACATGGCGCAGTTCCGCGCGGCGCTCAGCCCGCGCGTCGCGTTGGTCAGCGTGATGTGGGCGAATAACGAAACCGGAGTGCTTTTCCCGATCGGCGAAATGGCGGAGCTGGCCCATGAACAAGGGGCGCTGTTTCACTGCGATGCGGTGCAGGTGGTCGGGAAAATACCGATCGCCGTGGGCCAGACCCGCATCGATATGCTCTCCTGCTCGGCGCATAAGTTCCACGGGCCAAAAGGCGTAGGCTGTCTTTATCTGCGGCGGGGAACGCGCTTTCGCCCGCTGCTGCGCGGCGGTCACCAGGAGTACGGTCGGCGAGCCGGGACGGAAAATATCTGCGGAATCGTCGGCATGGGCGCGGCCTGCGAGCTGGCGAATATTCATCTGCCGGGAATGACGCATATCGGCCAATTGCGCGACAGGCTGGAGCATCGCCTGCTGGCCAGCGTGCCGTCGGTCATGGTAATGGGCGGCGGCCAGCCGCGGGTGCCCGGTACGGTGAATCTGGCCTTTGAGTTTATTGAAGGTGAAGCCATTCTGCTGCTGTTAAACCAGGCCGGGATCGCCGCCTCCAGCGGCAGCGCCTGCACCTCAGGCTCGCTGGAACCCTCCCACGTGATGCGGGCGATGAATATCCCCTACACCGCCGCCCACGGCACCATCCGCTTTTCTCTCTCGCGCTACACCCGGGAGAAAGAGATCGATTACGTCGTCGCCACGCTGCCGCCGATTATCGACCGGCTGCGCGCGCTGTCGCCCTACTGGCAGAACGGCAAGCCGCGCCCGGCGGACGCCGTATTCACGCCGGTTTACGGCTAAGGCGGAGGTGGCTGATGGAACGCGTGCTGATTAACGATACCACCCTGCGCGACGGCGAGCAGAGCCCCGGCGTCGCCTTTCGCACCAGCGAAAAGGTCGCCATTGCCGAGGCGCTTTACGCCGCAGGAATAACGACGATGGAGGTCGGCACCCCGGCGATGGGCGACGAGGAGATCGCGCGGATCCAGCTGGTGCGTCGCCAGCTGCCCGACGCGACCCTGATGACCTGGTGTCGGATGAACGCGCTGGAGATCCGCCAGAGCGCCGATCTGGGCATCGACTGGGTGGATATCTCGATTCCGGCTTCGGATAAGCTGCGGCAGTACAAACTGCGCGAGCCGCTGGCGGTGCTGCTGGAGCGGCTGGCGATGTTTATCCATCTTGCGCATACCCTCGGCCTGAAGGTATGCATCGGCTGCGAGGACGCCTCGCGGGCCAGCGGCCAGACCCTGCGCGCTATCGCCGAGGTCGCGCAGCAATGCGCCGCCGCCCGCCTGCGCTATGCCGATACGGTCGGCCTGCTCGACCCTTTTACCACCGCGGCGCAAATCTCGGCCCTGCGCGACGTCTGGTCCGGCGAGATCGAAATGCATGCCCATAACGATCTGGGTATGGCGACCGCCAATACGCTGGCGGCGGTAAGCGCCGGGGCCACCAGCGTGAATACGACGGTCCTCGGTCTCGGCGAGCGGGCGGGCAATGCGGCGCTGGAAACCGTCGCGCTGGGCCTTGAACGCTGCCTGGGCGTGGAGACCGGCGTGCATTTTTCGGCGCTGCCCGCGCTCTGTCAGAGGGTCGCGGAAGCCGCTCAGCGCGCCATCGACCCGCAGCAGCCGCTGGTCGGCGAGCTGGTGTTTACCCATGAGTCAGGTGTCCACGTGGCGGCGCTGCTGCGCGACAGCGAGAGCTACCAGTCCATCGCCCCTTCCCTGATGGGCCGCAGCTACCGGCTGGTGCTGGGCAAACACTCCGGGCGTCAGGCGGTCAACGGCGTTTTTGACCAGATGGGCTATCACCTCAACGCCGCGCAGATTAACCAGCTGCTGCCCGCCATCCGCCGCTTCGCCGAGAACTGGAAGCGCAGCCCGAAAGATTACGAGCTGGTGGCTATCTACGACGAGCTGTGCGGTGAATCCGCCCTGCGGGCGAGGGGGTAATGATGGAGTGGTTTTATCAAATTCCCGGCGTGGACGAACTTCGCTCCGCCGAATCCTTTTTTCAGTTTTTCGCCGTCCCCTACCAGCCCGAGCTGCTTGGCCGCTGCAGCCTGCCGGTGCTGGCAACGTTTCATCGCAAACTCCGCGCGGAGGTGCCGCTGCAAAACCGGCTCGAGGATAACGACCGCGCGCCCTGGCTGCTGGCGCGAAGACTGCTCGCGGAGAGCTATCAGCAACAGTTTCAGGAGAGCGGAACATGAGACCGAAATTCACCTTTAGCGAAGAGGTCCGCGTCGTACGCGCGATTCGTAACGACGGCACCGTGGCGGGCTTCGCGCCCGGCGCGCTGCTGGTCAGGCGCGGCAGCACCGGCTTTGTGCGCGACTGGGGCGTTTTTTTGCAAGATCAGATTATCTACCAGATCCACTTTCCGGAAACCGATCGGATCATCGGCTGCCGCGAGCAGGAGCTGATCCCCATCACCCAGCCGTGGCTGGCCGGAAATTTGCAATACGGGGATAGCGTGACCTGCCAGATGGCGCTCGCGGTCAACGGCGATGTGGTCGTGAGCGCCGGCCAGCGGGGACGCGTTGAGGCTACCGATCGGGGAGAGCTCGGCGACAGCTACACCGTCGACTTTAGCGGCCGCTGGTTCAGGGTCCCTGCGCAGGCCATCGCCCTTATAGAGGAAAGAGAAGAATGAACCCATGGCAACGTTTTGCCCGGCAGCGGCTAGCGCGCAGCCGCTGGAATCGCGATCCGGCGGCCCTGGATCCGGCCGATACGCCGGTTTTTGAACAGGCCTGGCAACGCCAGTGCCATATGGAGCAGACGATCGTCGCGCGGGTCCCTGAAGGCGATATTCCGGCGGCGTTGCTGGAGAATATCGCCGCCTCCCTTGCCATCTGGCTCGACGAGGGGGATTTTACGCCGCCCGAGCGCGCTGCCATCGTGCGCCATCACGCCCGGCTGGAACTCGCCTTTGCCGATATCGCCCGCCAGGCGCCGCAGCCGGATCTCTCTACGGTACAGGCATGGTATCTGCGCCACCAGACGCAGTTTATGCGCCCGGAACAGCGTCTGACCCGCCATTTACTGCTGACGGTCGATAACGACCGCGAAGCCGTGCACCAGCGGATCCTCGGCCTGTATCGGCAAATCAACGCCTCGCGGGACGCTTTCGCGCCGCTGGCCCAGCGCTATTCCCACTGCCCGAGCGCGCTGGAAGAGGGTCGTTTAGGCTGGATTAGCCGCGGCCTGCTCTATCCGCAGCTCGAGACCGCGCTGTTTTCACTGGCGGAAAACGCGCTAAGCCTTCCCATCGCCAGCGAATTGGGCTGGCATCTTTTATGGTGCGAAGCGATTCGCCCCGCCGCGCCCATGGAGCCGCAGCAGGCGCTGGAGAGCGCGCGCGATTATCTTTGGCAGCAGAGCCAGCAGCGCCATCAGCGCCAGTGGCTGGAACAGATGATTTCCCGTCAGCCGGGGCTGTGCGGGTAGCCTCGGCGGCTACCCGTTTACGCCTACAGCACGGTGCGTTTAATCTCCTCAAGCCAGCTCGCCAGACGCGCTTCGGTCTGGTCGAACTGGTTATCCTGATCCAGCACCAGCCCAACAAAGCGGTCGCCTTCCAGCGCCGAGGACGCGCTGAATTCATAACCCTCATTTGGCCAGCTGCCAATCATCTGCGCGCCGCGCGCGCTCAGGGCGTCGAACAGCGGGCGCATCCCGCTGACGAAGTTGTCCGGATAGCCTCTCTGATCGCCGAGGCCGAACAGCGCCACGGTTTTCCCTTTCAGGCTGGCGTCGTCGAGGCCGCTGATAAATTCGCTCCATGACTCGCTTTCGCATCCGGCCTCCAGCCCCGGCAGCTGGCCGTCGCCGAGCGTCGGCGTGCCCAGCAGCAGCACCGGATAGGCCATAAAGTCGTCCAGCGTCGTGCGGTTAATGTTGACCGGGGCATCCGCCAGCTCGCCCAGTTGCTTGTGGATCATTTTCGCGATTTTGCGGGTTTTACCGGTATCGGTGCCAAAGAAAATACCAATGTTCGCCATGTTGCGCTCCTGTCGGAAAAGGGGGTTGAAAATACGCGTTCTCGCAGGGGTATTGCGAAGGCTGTGCCAGGTTGCTTTGCACTACCGCGGCCCATCCCTGCCCCAAAACGATCGCTTCAGCCCTCTCCCGCCGCGCGCGGCGGGGCTGGCGGGGCGCTTAAAATGCAAAAAGCGCCTGCTTTTCCCCTACCGGATCAATGTTTCTGCACATCACGCCGATAAGGGCGCACGGTTTGCATGGTTATCACCGTTCGGAAAACACCGCGGCGTCCCTGTCACGGTGTCGGACAAATTGTCATAACTGCGACACAGGAGTTTGCGATGACCCTGAATATGATGCTCGATAACGCCGTACCCGAGGCGATTGCCGGTGCGCTGACTCAACAACATCCGGGGCTGTTTTTTACAATGGTCGAACAGGCATCGGTAGCGATTTCCCTCACCGATGCCCGGGCGAATATTATCTACGCCAACCCGGCGTTTTGCCGCCAGACTGGATACTCGCTGGCGCAATTGCTCAATCAAAACCCGCGCCTGCTGGCCAGCAGCCAGACGCCGCGCGAGATCTACCAGGAGATGTGGCATACCCTGCTCCAGCGCCAGCCGTGGCGCGGTCAGCTAATTAATCAGCGCCGCGACGGCGGCCTGTATCTGGTAGATATCGATATCACGCCGGTGCTGAATCCGCAGGGCGAGCTGGAGCATTATCTGGCGATGCAGCGGGATATCAGCGTCAGCTATACCCTGGAACAGCGGCTGCGCAATCATATGACGCTAATGGAAGCGGTGCTCAATAACATCCCCGCCGCCGTGGTCGTGGTCGATGAGCAGGATCGGGTGGTGATGGATAATCTCGCCTACAAAACGTTCTGCGCGGACTGCGGCGGGAAAGAGCTGCTGGTCGAGCTCCAGGTTTCCCCGCGCAAAATGGGGCCCGGCGCGGAGCAAATCCTGCCGGTGGTGGTTCGCGGCGCGGTCCGCTGGCTGTCGGTGACCTGCTGGGCGCTGCCCGGCGTGAGTGAAGAAGCCAGCCGCTACTTCGTCGACAGCGCCCCGGCGCGCACGCTGGTGGTGATCGCCGACTGTACCCAGCAGCGCCAGCAGCAGGAGCAGGGCCGGCTCGACCGTCTGAAACAGCAAATGACCGCCGGTAAGCTGCTGGCCGCGATTCGCGAGTCGCTGGACGCGGCGCTGATTCAGCTTAATTGCCCAATCAATATGCTGGCGGCGGCCCGCCGGCTGAACGGCGAAGGCAGCGGCAACGTGGCGCTGGACGCGGCGTGGCGCGAAGGTGAAGAGGCCATGGCGCGCCTGCAGCGCTGCCGCCCTTCTCTTGAGCTGGAAAGCAATGCTGTCTGGCCGCTTCAGCCCTTTTTTGACGACCTGTACGCCCTCTACCGCACCCGCTTTGACGATCGCGCGCGGCTGCAGGTGGACATGGCATCGCCGCATCTGGTCGGCTTCGGCCAGCGTACCCAGCTGCTGGCCTGCTTGAGTTTATGGCTCGACCGGACGCTGGCCCTCGCCGCCGAGCTGCCCTCCGTACCGCTGGAGATCGAGCTTTACGCCGAAGAGGACGAGGGCTGGCTCTCTTTGTATCTCAACGACAATGTCCCGCTGCTGCAGGTGCGCTACGCCCACTCCCCCGATGCCCTAAACTCTCCCGGCAAAGGGATGGAGCTGCGGCTGATCCAAACGCTGGTCGCCTACCACCGCGGCGCGATTGAACTGGCTTCGCGACCGCAGGGAGGCACCAGCCTGGTTCTGCGTTTCCCGCTCTTTAATACCCTGACCGGAGGTGAGCAATGATCCATAAATCCGATTCGGACACCACCGTCAGACGTTTCGATCTCTCCCAGCAGTTTACCGCCATGCAGCGGATAAGCGTGGTGCTGAGTCGCGCCACCGAAGCGAGCAAAACCCTGCAGGAGGTCCTGAGCGTGCTACATAACGATGCGTTTATGCAGCACGGGATGATTTGCCTGTACGACAGCCAGCAGGAGATCCTGAGCATCGAAGCGCTGCAGCAAACGGAAGACCAGACGCTGCCCGGCAGTACGCAAATTCGCTACCGGCCGGGGGAAGGATTAGTCGGTACCGTGCTGGCGCAGGGCCAGTCGCTGGTGCTGCCGCGCGTCGCCGACGACCAGCGTTTTCTCGATCGTCTGAGCCTGTACGACTATGACCTGCCGTTTATCGCCGTTCCGCTGATGGGCCCCCACTCCCGGCCCATCGGCGTACTGGCGGCGCAGCCGATGGCGCGTCAGGAAGAGCGGCTGCCCGCCTGCACGCGCTTTCTCGAAACCGTCGCCAATCTGATCGCCCAGACGATTCGCCTGATGATCCTGCCAACCTCCGCCGCGCAGGCGCCGCAGCAGAGCCCCAGAATAGAGCGCCCGCGCGCCTGTACCCCTTCGCGCGGTTTCGGCCTGGAAAATATGGTCGGTAAAAGTCCGGCGATGCGGCAGATTATGGATATTATTCGTCAGGTTTCCCGCTGGGATACCACGGTGCTGGTACGCGGCGAGAGCGGCACCGGGAAAGAGCTCATCGCCAACGCCATCCACCATAATTCTCCGCGCGCCGCCGCGGCGTTCGTCAAATTTAACTGCGCGGCGCTGCCGGACAACTTGTTGGAGAGCGAGCTGTTTGGTCATGAGAAAGGCGCGTTTACCGGCGCGGTGCGCCAGCGGAAAGGCCGCTTTGAGCTGGCGGACGGCGGCACCTTATTCCTCGATGAGATCGGCGAAAGCAGCGCCTCGTTTCAGGCTAAGCTACTGCGTATTCTGCAAGAGGGGGAGATGGAGCGCGTCGGCGGCGACGAAACCCTGCGCGTCAACGTGCGCATTATCGCGGCGACCAACCGCCATCTGGAAGAGGAGGTGCGGCTGGGTCATTTCCGCGAGGATCTATACTACCGCCTGAACGTAATGCCTATCGCGCTGCCGCCGCTGCGCGAGCGCCAGGAGGATATCGCCGAGCTGGCGCACTTTCTGGTGCGAAAAATCGCCCACAGCCAGGGGCGAACGCTGCGCATCAGCGATGGGGCGATTCGCCTGCTGATGGAGTACAGCTGGCCGGGAAACGTGCGCGAACTGGAAAACTGTCTCGAACGTTCGGCGGTGCTGTCGGAAAGCGGCCTGATAGACCGGGACGTGATTCTGTTCAACCATCGCGATAACCCGCCGAAAGCGCTCGCCAGCAGCGGCCCGGCGGAGGACGGCTGGCTCGATAACAGCCTCGACGAGCGCCAGCGGCTGATCGCCGCCCTGGAAAAAGCGGGCTGGGTGCAGGCCAAAGCGGCGCGGCTGCTCGGCATGACCCCGCGCCAGGTGGCGTATCGCATTCAGATTATGGATATCACCATGCCGCGACTGTGAAGCCTTATGTGAGATTCAGGACATTGTCGCCAGCGCGGCGGAATTGCGACAATTCAGGGACGCGGGTTGCCGGTTAAAAAGTCTATTTTTCATGCGGTTGTGAAATTAACCTCTGGTACAGCATTTGCAGCAGGAAGGTATCGCCCAACCACGAAGGTACGACCATGACTTCCTGCTCCTCTTTTTCTGGCGGCAAAGCCTGCCGCCCGACGGATGACAGCGCATTGACGCCGCTTGTGGCCGATAAAGCTGCCGCGCACCCCTGCTACTCTCGCCATGGGCATCACCGTTTCGCGCGGATGCATCTGCCCGTCGCGCCCGCCTGCAATTTGCAGTGCAACTACTGTAATCGCAAATTCGATTGCAGCAACGAGTCCCGCCCCGGGGTATCGTCAACGCTGCTGACGCCTGAACAGGCGGTCGTGAAAGTGCGTCAGGTCGCGCAGGCGATCCCGCAGCTTTCGGTGGTGGGCATCGCCGGGCCCGGCGATCCGCTCGCCAATATCGCCCGCACCTTTCGCACCCTGGAGCTGATCCGCGAACAGCTGCCGGACCTGAAATTATGCCTGTCGACCAACGGACTGATGCTGCCTGACGCGGTGGACCGCCTGCTGGATGTCGGCGTTGACCACGTCACGGTCACCATTAATACCCTCGACGCGGAGATTGCCGCGCAAATCTACGCCTGGCTATGGCTGGACGGCGAACGCTACAGCGGGCGCGAAGCGGGAGAGATCCTGATTGCCCGTCAGCTTGAGGGCGTACGCAGGCTGACCGCCAAAGGCGTGCTGGTGAAAATAAATTCGGTGCTGATCCCCGGTATCAACGATAGCGGCATGGCCGACGTGAGCCGCGCGCTGCGGGCCAGCGGCGCGTTTATCCATAATATTATGCCGCTGATCGCCAGGCCGGAGCACGGCACGGTGTTTGGCCTCAACGGCCAGCCGGAGCCGGACGCCGAGACGCTCGCCGCCACCCGCGGCCGGTGCGGCGAAGTGATGCCGCAGATGACCCACTGCCACCAGTGTCGCGCCGACGCCATTGGGATGCTCGGCGAAGACCGCAGCCAGCAGTTTACCCAGCTTCCGGCGCCAGAGAGTCTCCCGGCCTGGCTGCCGATCCTCCACCAGCGCGCGCAGCTGCACGCCAGCATTGCCACCCGCGGCGAATCTGAAGCCGATGACGCCTGCCTGGTCGCCGTGGCGTCAAGCCGCGGGGACGTCATTGATTGTCACTTTGGTCACGCCGACCGGTTCTACATTTACAGCCTCTCGGCCGCCGGTATGGTGCTGGTCAACGAGCGCTTTACGCCCAAATATTGTCAGGGGCGCGATGACTGCGAGCCGCAGGATAACGCAGCCCGGTTTGCGGCGATCCTCGAACTGCTGGCGGACGTTAAAGCCGTATTCTGCGTGCGTATCGGCCATACGCCGTGGCAACAGCTGGAACAGGAAGGCATTGAACCCTGCGTTGACGGCGCGTGGCGGCCGGTCTCCGAAGTGCTGCCCGCGTGGTGGCAACAGCGTCGGGGGAGCTGGCCTGCCGCGTTGCCGCATAAGGGGGTCGCCTGATGCCGCCGCTCGACTGGTTGCGGCGCTTATGGCTGCTGTACCACGCGGGGAAAGGCAGCTTTCCGCTGCGCATGGGGCTTAGCCCGCGCGATTGGCAGGCGCTGCGCCGGCGCCTGGGCGAGGTGGAAACGCCGCTCGACGGCGAGACGCTCACCCGTCGCCGCCTGATGGCGGAGCTCAACGCCACCCGCGAAGAGGAGCGCCAGCAGCTGGGCGCCTGGCTGGCGGGCTGGATGCAGCAGGATGCCGGGCCGATGGCGCAGATTATCGCCGAGGTTTCGCTGGCGTTTAACCATCTCTGGCAGGATCTTGGTCTGGCGTCGCGCGCCGAATTGCGCCTGCTGATGAGCGACTGCTTTCCACAGCTGGTGATTATGAACGAACACAATATGCGCTGGAAAAAGTTCTTTTATCGTCAGCGCTGTTTGCTGCAGCAGGGGGAAGTTATCTGCCGTTCGCCAAGCTGCGACGAGTGCTGGGAACGCAGCGCCTGTTTTGAGTAGCCGTTTCCCGAAGGGGGCGCTGCAAACAAAAAAGCCGGAGGTTTCCCTCCGGCTTTTCACATCATCAAATGTGATTATGCGACGTCTTCGTACTGCGGCACCGGGTTGCGGAAGCTTTTGGTCACGCAGGCCAGGTAGACCAGACCAATACCGCCCCAGATCAGGCCGAGAACCATGGAGCTCTCTTCGAGGTTAATCCACAGTGCGCCGACGGTCAGCGCGCCGCAGACCGGCAGAATCAGATAGTTGAAGTGGTCTTTCAGCGTTTTGTTGCGCTTTTCACGGATCCAGAACTGGGAGATCACCGACAGGTTAACGAAGGTGAACGCCACCAGCGCGCCGAAGTTAATCAGCGCCGTCGCCGTGACGAGGTCGAATTTAATCGCCAACAGCGCGATCGCGCCAACCAGCAGCACGTTCCATGCCGGAGTACGCCATTTCGGATGCACGTAGCCGAAGAAACGCGTCGGGAACACGCCGTCGCGGCCCATCACGTACATCAGACGGGAAACGCCCGCATGCGCGGCCATGCCGGATGCCAGTACGGTAACGCTGGAGAAAATCAGCACGCCCCACTGGAAGGTTTTGCCCGCCACGTACAGCATGATTTCAGGCTGCGAGGCGTCCGGATCTTTAAAGCGCGAGATGTCCGGGAAGTACAGCTGCAGGAAGTAGGAAGCGCCGATAAAGATCAGGCCGCCAATCAGCGCGGTCAGGAAGATAGCCTTCGGGATCACGCGCTCCGCGTCTTTGGTCTCTTCAGACAGCGAAGAGATGCCGTCGAAGCCGAGGAACGAGAAGCACAGGATGGTCGCGCCGGTAATCATCGGCACCACGTGCGCGCCTTCAGACCAGAATGGACGGGTGCTGGTCAGCGTGCCCGCGCCTTCGCCGTGCATAACGCCGTAGATAATCAGGCCAACAATCACCGCCACGATACCCATCTGCAGGATAACGATCAGGGTATTGAAGTTCGCCACGGTCTTGATGCTGCGCAGGTTGGAGATGGTCATAAAGGCCACCAGCGCGACAACGAAGATCCACGAAGGAATAGAAGGCACCAGCGCCTCAAAATAAATTTTGGCCAGCAGAATGTTGATCATCGGCATGAACAGGTAGTCCAGCAGCGATGACCAGCCCACCATAAAGCCGACGGCCGGGCTAATGGATTTCTGCGCGTAGGTATAGGCGGAACCCGCCGACGGGAAACGGCGAACCAGTTTACCGTAGCTCAGCGCCGTGAAGAGAATGGCGATCAGCGCGAAGGCGTAAGCCGTCGCTACGTGACCATCAGTCAATCCAGAGACGATACCAAACGTATCGAACAGCGTCATCGGCTGCATATAGGCCAGGCCCATCATGACAACCGGAATTAACGTAAGCGTTTTACGTAATTCCACGCGAGAGGTTTTTGGAGTAGCGTTATGCGACATAGTTATCCCCTTTTACGGTGAACGCCAGCGCGTAAGCAAAAAATTGCCCCATTTCTTTGTATTCCTCAGCGACAACCACTGTCGGTTTTTAGTAAATATCTATCCGGTACGAAGCCCGGCCTCTTGGTATTGAATGATGTGTCTTTCAACCAAAAAAATAACCGACACTTTAAAAAAGCGTCGGCCAGTTTCTGATTTTCAGGACGCGTATTTTGCAACAACTGCTGGCCCGATGACAAGATGTTACAAGGCTTAATAATCTTGGTAATTTTCTAACAGATTAATATTCATACGATTTTAGTATTATAGACCTGATGGATAGCACTATTTGCTAATATCTCCTTTCGCCACCACTCGCCCGCCTGCCCACAAACGTCTTCATTCCAGCCTATCCATGCGCGATTGACCGGTTCGGGGACCGTCGTTTTTATTATCAGTAGCTCGCCGCGGGCGATTAAAGGCTGCACCTGAAATAGCGGTAAATAACTCCAGCCCAGTCCGGCGCACAGCAGCATCAGCTGGGCGGAAAGATCGAATACCGTCAGGCTCTCCTCGCCGTCGGCCTGCGGCCACGCGCCGTCGGTGGTAATCGCGCGATGGCGGCGCAGCGTCCGCCAGCCCACAGGACCGGCAATCTGCGCAAGCGGATGCTGGGGCGCAACGACAAACGCCTGCGCCACCTCCCCCAGTAGAACAGAGCCGTAGCCGCTGAGCGCCGGGGGGTCGCCCAGCGCGCCGAGCAGAAGATCCGCCCGCCCTTCCACCAGCGTCTGCCAGTTTGCGCCGAGGGTATCGCGGCGGAATTCAAGACGGGTGGCGTGATGCTGGCGATAAAACGCCGCGATCGACGGGGCCAGCAGCGAGAACGGAAAGGTAGCGTCGACGTTGAGTATCAGCGCATTTTCCCAGCCCTGATGCAGCCTGACGGCCTGCTTTTCCAGTTCGCGGGCGGTGTGCAGCACGTCGCGCCCCTTTTCCAGCAGCATCTGCCCGGTACGGGTGAAGCGCGCCCGGTGGCCACTACGGTCGAGAAGTTGAATATTGAGATCGCTTTCCAGCTTATGAATGGTATAGCTCAGCGCCGACGGCGTTTTATAGAGCTTCGCCGAGGCGGCGGCAAAGCTGCCCTCTTTGTCGAGGGCATCAAGAATGACGAGCACATCCAGCAGTGGTTTCATCGCTACCCCCTTTCGGTACGCGATTCACCGCTGGCGCATTACTCCATCGGCATCACCAGCGGATCGGGGTACTGGTACTCAAACCCCAGTTCGTTGCAAATACGGCTGCCATCCACAATCTTGCCGCTACCGTTCTCCGGGTTATCAGAGAATACGGGGACGGGAAGCCCAAGCTCGCGGGCCATCTGCGGATAAAAGACGCCGCGCGCGGGATGCTTAGGCGCACATATATTATAGATGCGCCCGCCTTTCGGAGCCTGCAATAACAGTTCGATCGCGGCGATCACATCCTGAAGATGCACCAGATTGACGCCGTGCTGGCCGTCCGGCGCGGATTTCCCGGCAAAGAAGCGCCCCGGATGACGGGACGGCCCCACCAGCCCGGCGAGGCGCAGAATGTCCACCGAGGTGCCGGGAAGGTTATGCAGCCAGTCCTCCAACTCTTTCAGCACCCGTCCGCTGGCGGTTTGCGGGTTACGGGGGGAGTTCTCCTTTAGCGTGCCGCTGGCGTTGCCGTAAACCGACGTTGAGCTGGTGAATATGATGCGCGGCACGTGATGCGCCAGCGCGGTATCAACGATTTCCTGTACCGCCTGAAGGTAAAAGTCCTCGCCGGGACCGGTCCGCCGCGCCGGTAAAGTAATCACCAGCGCGTCGACGTTCATTAAGGCATCCAGATCCTCGGTGTCGCAGACCAGCTGCGGCTCCAGACGCAGCGGATAGCTGTCGATGCCGCACATCCGCGCCGCCTCCACGCCATCCTGCGTGGTCTTACTGCCGGTCACCTGCCATCCCCGCGACATCAACGACAGCGCAAGCGGCATACCCAGCCATCCTAAACCTACAATCGCGACCTTCTTCATCCCCTTGCTCCTGACTTTTCGCTGTGCTGACTTAAGGCTACGCCAGCCGGCGGCAACTGACAATTTCTTCGGTCAATATGAAATGAATTAATGATAGAAAAAAGCCCTTGCTTTATGCGAGTAAAGTGGTTTAGGTTAAAAGGCATCAAATGCATAGTCATTCACAGAGAATTTTATGAACAGCGTTCAATTTAAAAACCACCATCATCACCATCATCCTGACTAGTCTTTCAGGCGATGTGTGCTGGAAGACGTTTGGATCTTCCAGTGGTGCATGAACGCAAAGAGAGCCCCCGGAAGATTCGCTTCCGGGGGCTTTTTTTTGGACCGAATTCGGACAGATTCAGACAGGGTTACAGAGGAAAATAAGAATGTTAGACAACAGCCGTTTACGCATAGCTATTCAGAAATCAGGGCGTTTAAGCGAAGATTCACGCGAATTACTCAGCCGCTGCGGCATCAAAGTGAATCTGCACACCCAGCGCCTGATCGCGCTGGCGGAAAATATGCCTATCGATATTCTGCGCGTGCGAGATGACGATATTCCGGGCCTTATCATGGACGGCGTGGTCGATTTGGGGATTATCGGCGAAAACGTGCTGGAAGAAGAACTGCTGAGCCGCCGCGCTCAGGGCGAAGATCCGCGCTACTTCACCCTGCGCCGTCTCGACTTCGGCGGCTGCCGCCTGTCGCTGGCGACCCCGGCGGATGAACCCTGGGACGGCCCGGCGATGCTTAACGGCAAACGCATCGCCACCTCCTACCCGCACCTGCTGAAGCGCTACCTTGACCAGAAAGGCATCTCGTTCAAATCCTGCCTGCTGAACGGCTCGGTTGAAGTGGCCCCGCGCGCCGGTCTGGCTGACGCGATCTGCGACCTGGTCTCAACCGGCGCGACACTCGAAGCGAACGGCCTGCGCGAAGTGGAAGTGATGTTCCGCTCCAAAGCCTGCCTGATCCAGCGCGACGGCGAGATGGCCGATAGCAAACAGCAGCTGATTGACCGCCTGCTGACCCGTATTCAGGGCGTGATTCAGGCCCGCGAATCAAAATACATCATGATGCACGCGCCGACCGAACGCCTGGAAGAAGTCATCGCCCTGCTGCCCGGCGCCGAGCGCCCGACTATTCTGCCGCTGGCCGGCGACAAGCAGCGCGTGGCGATGCACATGGTGAGCAGCGAAACCCTGTTCTGGGAAACCATGGAAAAACTGAAAGCGCTGGGCGCCAGCTCCATTCTGGTCCTGCCGATTGAGAAGATGATGGAGTAATCCGGCGGGTCGGTCACGGGATAAACAGGGGAAACAACCATGAGCTTCAACACAATTATCGACTGGAACGGCTGTAGCGCAGAACAACAGCAACAACTCTTAACGCGCCCGGCCATTTCCGCCTCCGGGAGCATCAGCAAGACGGTGTCGGAGATCCTCACTAACGTCAAAGACAACGGCGATGCGGCCCTGCGTGAATACAGCGCGAAGTTCGACAAAACCGACGTCAAGGCGCTGAAGGTTAGCGACGAAGAGATTGCCGCCGCCGGCGCGCGCCTGAGCGACGAGCTCAAGCAGGCGATGGCCGTGGCGGTCAAAAATATCGAAACCTTCCACAACGCGCAGCAGCTGCAGGCCGTGGATGTTGAAACCCTGCCGGGCGTGCGCTGCCAGCAGGTGACCCGCCCTATCGCCTCCGTCGGCTTATATATTCCCGGCGGCTCGGCGCCGCTGTTCTCAACGGTGCTGATGCTCGCAACGCCGGCGCGCATCGCCGGCTGCCAGCAGGTGGTGCTGTGCTCGCCGCCGCCGATTGCTGATGAAATCCTCTATGCCGCCCAGCTGTGCGGCGTGCGCAATATCTTTAACGTCGGCGGCGCGCAGGCGATTGCCGCCCTGGCGTTCGGCACCGAATCGGTGGCGAAGGTCGATAAAATCTTTGGCCCTGGCAACGCCTTCGTGACCGAAGCCAAGCGCCAGGTGAGCCAGCGTCTTGACGGCGCGGCTATCGATATGCCCGCCGGGCCGTCGGAAGTGCTGGTGATCGCCGACAGCGGCGCCACCCCGGATTTCGTCGCGTCCGACCTGCTTTCCCAGGCCGAGCACGGCCCGGATTCGCAGGTGATCCTGCTGACGCCGGATAGCGAGATGGCCACCCGCGTCGCGCAAGCCGTTGAGCGCCAGCTGGCCGCGCTGTCCCGGGCGGAAACCGCCCGCGGGGCGCTCTCCGCCAGCCGCATCATCGTGGCGCGCGATATCGCCCAGTGCGTGGCGATTTCCAACCAGTACGGCCCGGAGCACTTGATTATTCAGACCCGTAACGCCCGCGAACTGGTCGACGGTATCACCAGCGCCGGTTCGGTATTCCTCGGCGACTGGTCGCCGGAATCCGCCGGCGATTACGCCTCCGGCACCAACCACGTGCTGCCGACCTACGGCTACACCGCGACCTGCTCCAGCCTCGGTCTGGCGGATTTCCAGAAACGTATGACCGTGCAGGAGCTGTCGCGCGACGGGTTTGCCGCCCTCGCCTCAACGATTGAAATTCTGGCCGCCGCCGAGCGCCTGGACGCCCACAAAAACGCCGTTACGCTGCGCGTTGCAGCCCTTAAGGAGCAAGCATGAGCATTGAAGATTTAGCCCGCGCCAACGTCCGCGCGCTGACGCCGTATCAATCAGCTCGCCGTCTCGGGGGTAAAGGCGACGTCTGGCTGAACGCCAACGAATTCCCTACCGCGGTAGAGTTCCAGCTGACCGAGCAGACGATGAACCGCTACCCGGAACCGCAGCCGAAAGCGGTCATTGAACGCTACGCGCAGTATGCGGGCGTCAAGCCGGAGCAGGTGCTGGTCAGCCGCGGCGCCGACGAAGGCATTGAACTGCTGATCCGCGCCTTCTGCGAGCCGGGCCAGGACGCGGTGCTCTATTGCCCGCCGACCTACGGCATGTACAGCGTCAGCGCCGAAACCATCGGCGTGACCTGCCGCACGGTGCCGACGCTCGCCGACTGGCAGCTGGATCTGCCGGGCATCGCGGCCAATCTCGACGGCGTGAAAGTGGTTTTCGTTTGTAGCCCGAATAACCCGACCGGGCAGATTATCAACCCGAAAGATTTTCGTACCCTGCTGGAGATGACGCGCGGCAAAGCCATCGTGGTCGCGGATGAAGCCTATATCGAATTCTGCCCGCAGGCGACGCTGGCGACCTGGCTGAACGAGTATCCGCACCTGGCGATTCTGCGTACCCTCTCCAAGGCCTTCGCCCTGGCTGGCCTGCGCTGCGGTTTCACCCTCGCCAACGCCGAAGTGATTAACGTGCTGATGAAGGTTATCGCGCCTTATCCGCTCTCAACGCCGGTGGCCGATATCGCCGCCCAGGCGCTCAGCGCGGAAGGCATTGCCGCCATGCGGGCGCGCGTGGCGCAGATCCTCGCCGAACGCGATTATCTGGTAAGCCAGCTGCGCGGCATTGCCTGCGTTGAAGAGGTGTTCGATTCCGAGAGCAACTACGTTCTGGCGCGGATCGTCGCCTCCAGCGCGGTGTTTAAATCTTTGTGGGATCAGGGCATTATCTTACGTGACCAGAATAAACAACCTTCATTAAGCGGCTGTTTGCGTATCACTATCGGTACCCGTGCAGAGAGCCAGCGCGTCATTGACGCTTTGACTGCGGAGAATGTATGACCCAGAAGTTTCTCTTTATTGACCGTGACGGTACGCTGATTTCCGAGCCACCGGTTGATTTTCAGGTAGACCGCTTCGATAAGCTGGCGTTTGAGCCGCAGGTGATCCCGGCCCTGCTCAAGCTGCAGCAGGAAGGGTACAAGCTGGTGATGATCACCAACCAGGATGGGTTGGGAACCGCCAGCCTGCCGCAGGACGAGTTCGACGGCCCGCACAACCTGATGATGCAGATTTTCGCCTCCCAGGGCGTCAACTTTGACGAAGTGCTGATTTGCCCGCATCTCCCGACGGATAACTGCGACTGCCGCAAACCGAAAACCAGGCTGGTGCTGCCATGGCTGGAACAAGGGGTGATGGACACCGCCCACAGCTACGTGATTGGCGACCGCGCGACCGATATTCAGCTGGCGGATAACATGGGCATTACCGGCCTGCGCTATGACCGCGAACAGCTGGACTGGCCGACCATTTGCGAACAGCTGACCCGCCGCGACCGCTACGCCCACGTTGAGCGCATCACCAAAGAGACCCAGGTGGATGTGAAAGTGTGGCTGGACCGCGAAGGCGGCAGCAAAATCTCTACCGGCGTCGGTTTCTTCGATCATATGCTTGACCAAATCGCTACCCACGGCGGCTTCCGCCTGGAGGTTAACGTTGGCGGCGATCTGTATATCGACGATCACCACACCGTGGAAGATACTGGGCTGGCGCTGGGCGAAGCGCTGAAGCTGGCGCTCGGCGATAAGCGCGGCATCGGCCGTTTCGGCTTTGTGCTGCCGATGGACGAATGTCTGGCCCGCTGCGCGCTGGATATCTCCGGCCGCCCGCACCTTGAATATAAAGCCGACTTTACCTATCAGCGCGTTGGCGATCTGAGCACCGAGATGGTGGAACACTTCTTCCGCTCGCTCTCCTATACCATGGCGGTCACTCTGCACCTGAAAACCAAGGGCAAAAACGACCACCACCGCGTAGAGAGCCTGTTTAAGGCCTTCGGCCGCACGCTACGCCAGGCGATTCGCGTCCAGGGCGACACGCTGCCGTCTTCGAAAGGGGTACTTTGATGAACGTGGTGATCCTCGATACCGGCTGCGCCAACCTCAATTCGGTGAAATCCGCGGTGAGCCGCCACGGCTACGAGCCGCAGGTCAGCCGCGACCCGGATGTGGTGCTGCGCGCCGATAAGCTGTTTCTACCGGGGGTGGGAACGGCCCAGGCGGCGATGGACCAGCTGCGCGAGCGCGAGTTAATCGAACTGATTAAAGCCTGTACCCAGCCGGTGCTGGGCATTTGCCTCGGCATGCAGCTGCTGGGAAAACGCAGCGAAGAGAACAACGGCGTCGACCTGCTGGGCATTATCGAGCAGGACGTGCCGAAAATGACCGACCACGGCCTGCCGCTGCCGCATATGGGCTGGAACCAGGTGTATGCCAAAGCGGGCGATCGTCTGTTTCGCGGTATTGAAGACGGGGCGTATTTTTACTTCGTCCACAGCTACGCGATGCCGGTCAACGTCAATACCATCGCCCAGTGCAGCTACGGCGAGGCCTTCACCGCGGCGGTACAGAAAGATAACTTCTTTGGCGTCCAGTTCCACCCTGAACGCTCCGGCAGCGCCGGGGCGCAGCTGCTGAAAAACTTCCTGGAGATGTGATGATCATTCCTGCTTTAGATTTAATTGACGGTACGGTCGTCCGTCTCCATCAGGGCGATTATGGCCAGCAGCGCGACTACGGCAACGATCCGCTGCCGCGCCTGCAATCCTATGCCGCGCAAGGGGCCGAAGTGCTGCATCTCGTCGATCTGACCGGGGCGAAAGATCCGGCGAAGCGCCAGATCCCGCTGCTGAAAACGCTGGTTGCCGGCGTAAATGTGCCGGTGCAGGTTGGCGGCGGCGTGCGGACGGAACAAGACGTGGCCGCCCTGCTTGAAGCGGGCGTGGCGCGCGTGGTGGTGGGTTCGACGGCGGTGAAGTCGCCGGAAGTGGTGAAAGGCTGGTTTAAACGTTTTGGCCCGCAGCATCTGGTGCTGGCGCTTGATGTGCGGATCGACGCGGAAGGCCGCAAGCAGGTGGCGGTCAGCGGCTGGCAGGAGAACTCCGGCGTGACCCTGGAAGAACTGGTGGAGAGCTATCAGTCCGTCGGCCTGCAGCACGTGCTGTGCACCGATATTTCCCGCGACGGGACGCTGGCTGGGTCGAACGTCTCGCTGTATGAAGAAGTCTGCGCCCGCTATCCGCAGGTGGCGTTTCAGTCTTCCGGTGGCATTGGCGATCTCAATGATATCGCCGCGCTGCGCGGAACCGGAGTGCGCGGGGTGATTGTCGGCCGGGCGCTGCTGGAAGGTAAATTTAACGTAACGGAGGCCATTCAATGCTGGCAAAACGGATAATCCCCTGTCTTGACGTTCGCGACGGCCAAGTAGTGAAAGGCGTGCAGTTCCGTAATCACGAAATCATCGGCGATATCGTCCCGCTGGCTAAACGCTATGCCGACGAAGGCGCGGATGAGCTGGTGTTCTACGATATCACCGCCTCCAGCGACGGCCGCGTGGTGGATAAAAGCTGGGTGTCGCGGGTCGCGGAAGTGATCGACATTCCGTTCTGCGTTGCCGGCGGCATTAAGTCGCTGGACGATGCGGCGCAAATCCTCTCCTTCGGCGCGGATAAAATCTCCATCAACTCCCCTGCCCTGGCGGATCCGACGCTGATTACCCGCCTGGCCGATCGGTTCGGCGTGCAGTGTATTGTGGTGGGCATTGATACCTGGTTTGACGCCGCGAGTGGCAAGTATCACGTCAACCAGTATACCGGCGATGAGAGCCGGACGCGGGTGACGCAGTGGGAAACCCTGGACTGGGTGCAGGAAGTGCAAAAGCGCGGGGCCGGCGAGATCGTCCTCAATATGATGAATCAAGATGGCGTGCGTAATGGCTACGATCTGGAGCAGTTAAGCAAGGTGCGCGCCGTGTGCCGCGTGCCGCTGATTGCTTCCGGCGGCGCGGGCACTATGGAGCACTTCCTGGAAGCCTTCCGCGACGCTAACGTCGACGGCGCGCTGGCCGCCTCGGTGTTCCACAAGCAAATTATCAACATTGGCGAACTGAAAACGTACCTGGCAGCACAGGGCGTGGAGATTAGGGTATGTTAAGTGAACAGCTGGATTGGCAAAAAACCGACGGTCTGATGCCGGTCATCGTGCAGCACGCCGTCTCTGGTGAAGTGCTGATGCTGGGCTATATGAATCAGGATGCGCTGGCGAAAACCGAAGAAACCGGCAAAGTAACCTTTTATTCGCGGACCAAACAGCGTCTGTGGACCAAGGGGGAAACGTCGGGCAATTTCCTCAACGTGGTGAGCATCACCCCGGATTGCGATAACGATACCCTGCTGGCGCTGGTCAATCCGATTGGCCCAACCTGCCATAAAGGCACCTCAAGCTGCTTTGGCGAAACCGGCCATCAGTGGCTGTTCTTATATCAGCTGGAGCAGCTGCTGGCGGAACGCAAGCACGCCGACCCGGAGAGTTCGTATACCGCGAAGCTGTACGCCAGCGGAACCAAGCGGATAGCGCAGAAGGTGGGAGAAGAAGGCGTGGAGACCGCGCTGGCCGCAACGGTGCATGACCAGTTCGAGCTGAAGAATGAAGCGTCGGATTTGATGTATCACCTGCTGGTGCTGCTGCAGGATCAGGGGCTGAATTTGACGGATGTGGTGGAAAACCTGCGGAGCAGGCATAAGTAAGTCATCAAAGGGAGGCGGCATAACGCCTCCCTTGCAATATAACCCTCGCCAGCGCGCTGGTTGATATCACCTGTTTAGCGTCGTCATGGCTTTTTTCGCGCCGCTATCGCTTTGACGACCCTTAATGGTTTCGTCATTTTCCATGACAAAGATGAAACCAAATCGCTATAGCGCTGAGTCAGCTCCTGGAGCTCATTGTGGACGCTGAGTAATTTCTGCTGTTGCGTGTGATGCTCGTTCTCTAAACGCGTTTTTAGTTGTTCAAATTCGTGGATAAGCGTGGTTTTATCGCTCACTTGCGCCTTCAGGACATCAATTTCACTTCGCTGAGATAAAGTTGACTGTTTAAGCGAAGTGATTTCTTCCTGCAGCGTTGAATTCAACATATGTGCATGTTCAAGCTCGCGCAACACTCTGTCTTTCAGAGAAAAAATATACTCTTCCGCTGACTGATTAACGATCCGGCCATGCGCAGCTTTAATAAAGTCATCATAAAAGTCATCACGATCGATTTCTAAAGATAGGATGAACGACTTCACATCGTTGAAGAGCAGGTTAAAGGAAGGGCCCGAGATCGTATTTAAGTTCCACTCCAGAAAAACAACGGCGTAATTATTAAAATCACGACTTCTGGACGGCAGTAAATCACGATCTTTCATAAACGAACGTAGCGAAGTTAATGCCTCCAGCGCGCAGTGCCACGAGTGTGCCCTGGTGGAAGAAAGCGACTTCGCACGGTTGATCGTATGAGAGATTAAGATTTCATCAACCAGCGAGATGCGGTTTGCTAACAGCATGAAACCACTCACAAAGTACAGGTCGTTTGTGGTTCTCAGCGGTTGAAACTCCAGACCCATTGCCAGAATAGCTTCGCGTCTGAAGAGCTTATCCCATGGCCACCATATAAAGGCTCTGAAAAAATCGTTAGCAATATCCTGTGAAGAGAAGACCTCTTTTTCAGGCAGTAAATCCTCCCGCGCGGACAAAGGCATGGGAGAATGAGTATTGGTTTGCAGATCGATTGACTGGCACCGACAGATAACAACATCCGTTTGCAGGGCCGTAGCCCGGTCGGACATTCTCTTTAACATCTCTTTATCGGCGTAATCATCATCGTCGAGGAAAATAATGTATTCGCCGGTCGCTATACGTAAGCCGATATTTCGCGATTCGCCACCGCCGACGTTGCTCGGGTTGGTTATCACCCGGACTCGCGAATCCTCATCGGCTATTTTAGCGACAATATCCAGAGTATTATCGGTGGAATTATCGTTAACAATGATAATTTCAATGTCTTTTAAAGTCTGGGTTAATACCGTATTAAGCGTTTCGGAAATATACTCCGCGGCGTTATGAACGGGGATGATAACGGAAACAATAACGTTACTTGATTCATCAGACATTCAATCACCTTCAAAATAAGAGGCACGCAATCATTAAACATAAATAATGCGTTTGCAGAGCAGTTACATAGCATAAAATATAACCGCTTCGGAGGTGTTTGATTTACATGAAGCTGTAATCTCTTGCGTTACATCATCCCTGAACCACATCATGATAAGTCTTTAGGGTCTTACTGATTATCATACCGCTAGAGAACTTATCCTGAACGCGTTGCCGTCCTTTGATGCCCATCTCTACTCGTGCTTTGGGATTGGCTAACAAGAATTCAAGCTTATCGGCCAGCTCCTGTGGCGAGTTACTTTTCACGATAATGCCGTTATCGTTATTAATGATCAGGCTATCGCAGCCGCCAACATCGTAGGCAATGCAGGCCCGGCCAACCGAGGAAGCCTCAAGCAGAATACGCGGGACGCCTTCTGAATAGATCGAAGGCAGTGCCACGATGTTCGACTCCTCGATCAAGTCACAGACGTTTGAACTGTGACCTAACCAGTTAATCAGCCCTTCTTTATGCCATTGCTGAATGACTGCAAGGGAAATGGCATCCTTATCGTTTTCAACAAGTATCCCGGCAACGTTTAGCGTAAAATGAATATTTCTGGATTCGAGGATTTTCTTGGCTTCAATTAAATCCCCGAGCCCTTTGCTCCACAGCATTCTGCTGGCAAACAGCACCACCGGGACATCACGCTCCTGCTCCAGAGAATATTTATAGATATCCGGGTTGATACCTGCGCCATCAATGACAATAGTCTGCTGATAGTCAATCCCAACAAAACCCGCAAGTTTTTTACGATCTTTATCATGTTCGAACATAAATATACTGCGCTTATTACTGGCAATATACTTATATGCCATGATAGTGATATTGCGCAATAGCTTAAGCAAGCCCGTATCACAAGAAAATACACGCCCGAGGCCGACAAAACTCACGATGACCGGGCGATTATTTGCCCTCGAAAGAAGCCCACCGATCAGACATGGCTTGATTGTAATACAGTGTAAAAGGTCGGGATTAATCTCTTTGATGATCCTTCGGGAGGCAAAAAAGGCCCGAAAGAAAGTTAATGCATTAAATGATTGAGCATCAAGTGGGACGTTATGACACTTAAAACCAAATGTTTTAAATTTATTCAGCACTTTACCATCGACAAAATGACTGATGATGTGAATCTCATAACCAGCATCTCGGGCGGCGATTGCACGATCTATCCAGTGCAAATCAAAATACCAATCCGAGTTTATGAAATAACACAGTTTTTTCATTGCTATATCCACTTAATGATTCTTACCGCTGATTCCTTTTACACCATGGATAACTCCACGACGCAAGTATTTAAAATATAACAATTTATTGCGTTGCCATGGCAATATTGACACATATTTAATCAACCGCAAAAGGATTGAGAGACGGCTAAAAATGGCAACTCGCGGAAAAATTCTCTTCGCCAGAATAAGATTTCGACAAAGGTAATAAACCTTCCATTCGGGAAAGACGCACTTCCCCTGGATACTTACATCGTGCGAGAAGACAACCTCAGGCGAATAACGAATCTCTTCGCCATCGAGCGTCAACTGATAGCCAAAGTAGAGATCGTCAAAATATAAAAACAACTCATCGTGAATATTGTGTATATTCTTTCGCAGCAAATCTCGCTGAATAATCATCCCGACAAAGGATACCGTTTGTACCGCGGTCGAACGGGAAATCAACGGTAGAAACTCGGCCGGTTTTTTGATGTAGCGTAATGTGTCGATAAACGATGACGGTACTTTAGCAAAAGGGATGTTCATCGAACAAGGTTGCCCCCGGAGATCTTTTACCAAAGCGGTGAACACCCGACAGTTAGCCTTATCCAGATGGGCAAATTTTTCCAGCGCATCGCTCTCGGGCCAGGCGTCATCATCGTAAAAGAAAACCCAGTCGCTATCGACGTTGTCGCATAAATATTGACTCCCGGCCTTAAAACCACCCGCCCCACCGGTATTAGAGGGTAGATTGAGGACAATCACGCGGGGGTCGCTAAGGGTGGCTAACCACTCCTGGGTCCCATCCGTGGACCCGTTATTGACAACCATTATCGCTGTAAAATTTAATTTCACAGTGTTGGCAATAGTTACTTTTAACTTCTCTAAACGATTATAAGTGACTATTAATGCGGAGCAATTCATCGCACAGAAACCGTGAACACTGGCATAGCTTCATGATTATCAAGGGAAGATAAGTACTTCTCGGCTGTATTTAATGCTTCTGCGATAGTGACATCCATATCCAGATAACGATAGGTTCCAAGGCGGCCAACAAAGGTAATGTTCTTTTCACTTTCCGCGAGGGACAAATACTTATCGAGTAAAGCCATCTCCCCCATCTGACGAATCGGATAATAAGGAATATCATTTTCTCCGCACTCGCGGCTGTACTCCTTATAGCATACCGACCCTTCATGGGTTTCCCATGGCGAAAAGTACTTATGCTCAGTGATACGGGTGTAAGGAACATCCAGTGAGCAGTAATTCATCACCGCGCAGCCCTGATAATCGCCCTGCCGGGTGAATTTTTCAAAATCCAAAGTACGATAGCCCAGGCGGCCATATTGATAGGAATAGAAGGCATCCAGCGGCCCGCTATAGAACACATGATCGTACTTTTCTCTCTCTTCAGCGTTAAACGACTGCTGAAGTTCGATAGTGATATTTTCATGATTGGCAATTGACTCAATCATTTTCGTATAACCCAGTTTCGGCATGCCCTGAAATCTGTGGTTAAAGTAATTATCATCGTAGTTAAAACGAACCGGCAGGCGCTTAAGAATCGACGCAGGAAGCTGTGATGGCTCCATCCCCCACTGCTTGATGGTGTAGCCTTTGAAGAACGCCTCATACAGCTCTTTACCAATAAAACGCAGGGCCTGTTCTTCAAACGTCTTCGGTTCCTGGATCGAACTGTCCCCTTTTTCTGCAATAAGCGCCCGGGCTTCATCTGGCGAACAGGTTTTGGCAAAAAACTGGTTAATGGTATGCAGGTTGATCGGCAGAGAGAACACTTGCCCATTAACGGTTGCTTTGACGCGGTTCACATACGGCATCATCTCAGCGTGCTGAGTCACATAGTTCCACACTGTTTCATTATCGGTATGAAAGATATGCGGACCATAGACGTGGACCATAACGTCCGTTTGCGGATCGCGCGCGTCGTAGGAGTTACCGCCAATGTGGTCCCGCTGGTCGATAATTCTGATACGATGGCCTTGTTCAGCAAGCTGGCGGGCGATAACCGCACCAGAAAAACCAGCGCCGACAATTAAAATATTTTTACTGTTCATAATATTACTCCAGCAGCCTTAACCAAGAATTGAGCGTCTAACTTTATAATAGTATTTTGTTATCGTATTTCGCCTCGGTGAACCGACAGGAGCATATTTATTAAGGAAAGGCATCAACGCTTTTTTGATCCTGGTCTGAAGCAGAACAGGCGTTTGCCCTGCATTATGCGCAGGATTTGATGAATTAATCAAAGATAGCTGACGGAAATAGGCCTCTTTTTCCCATGGCGTGTTGATGACGTTTTCCAGGAAATCGTCATAAAAGTCAACCTTGTCCGTATTCCACGGTTTATTCTCCCCGGCATAGTGAATCATATTCGGGTTCATTCTGGCTTCTAAAAAGCGCATATATGTTGCGAACTGGAGATTGGGGAAAAAGTCATCGGTATTGCCATTACCATGATAGACATTCCACTCCAGCGGTAAAAATTCAACCCGGCCGTAGAAAACTTTGTTCATAATGTCCTGGTCAAGGAACCAGTACTTTTTCTCTTTCAGGGTTTTAATCAGCTCGGAGAAGGTATCTTCCTGCACCATTTGCGAAACGTTGAAAATGATAATCCCCGCCTGGAAATACTCATCAGGATTGGTCATTTTAAGCGTTTTTTGCAGATACTCGCCGGCGGGCATCACGCCATCAGCTGACTCCGACATCGCGCCAAACTTGACGAAGCCTTCCATGACGATATCTTTAACGGCGGCAACAAGGTTTGTGCCGAGTTCGACATTAAGCAAAGTCGCCAGATCGGCCTTCACCACAGTATCGGAATCGATAAAAATAACCTTCTCATATTCACGGAAAAGCTGCGGAATAAACAAGCGAGCATAGGTTGATGCACTAAAGTGCGCACGGGTATGTACGCCATCCAATTCAGTGAAGGCATTCACATCAAAAAATCGAAGTGAAAAGTTTGTATGGGCCGAAACCAGCCTGGTTAAGCGCTGCTTGTTAAGATTGCTAACCTTGTTTTCCAGCACAACAATATCGTAATGGGTGTTTTTATCAGAATGGCGAACGATAGAGTTGATTAAAGCCCCGCCGCTGATGGCGTAGTTATCATCAAAACTGATGACGATTGGCGCAGCGTGAGGAAAGACCGGCATCAGCTTGCCGTTGAAGGTCTCATTCGTCACGAAAGTGCGCTGTAGTTCCTTAACTTTCAGGGCACGATCTTGCTGCTGTTTTATAATGTAAATATTAAACAGGCGCTCTGCGATATGGCCGATAACACGCTTTTCCTGAGCGTTATAATTATTCATCGAGATACGACTTTCAAGATGAGTCAAAATCGCGAAAAGCCACTCAGAATAGTCTACGAACATATCTTTGTGCATCACAAACATATTCGTGTAATAGCCATCAGTTGCATTATTAAACTGCTGAATAGCCGTTTTATAATCCGGATAAAGCTCTTCGACAATCTCCAGGGCAGCCAGATAGTCCTTAATATGTAAAAACTCCCCTTTCTCATAATGATCGAGGTTATTTTTACTTCCAGCAGAGGTCACTGACCACTTCTTCGGTAACAGCAGGTCAAATCCTGAAATACAATCCTGGATTGCCGTGTCGGTTAAACCAAACTGCTTTTCATAATCTGCATCAATAACGGGTGAATTAACTACGCCCCAATTATCTTCGGGAAAGCTCTGTTCTGAAGAAAAATTCAGATGTCGGCGATAATGCATAAAGCCGACATAATCAGAAAGAGATTCATTTTTCCAAACCCAATAATGTGCGGTTAACTCACAGTAAAAGGGGTTTTTAAACGAAATATTATCTCCTGTATCATCGCCAATACAGCCGATATCATTATAGGAGTTAGCTTTACCTACATGCAATGGTTTTATAATCGATGCATTAAGGAATGCGCTCGGCTTATGATGACAGGTATAGATCTTAATACTATTCATTTAATTACCAGATTTAGGCCATTGCTTGTTTATAAAGTTCGATGATTCTTTCAGCAGAACCGATTTCCCGGAGACGGTGATTTTCGATCCAGACAACCCGATCGCATATTTTTTCCACATCACTCATGTTGTGACTAACGAACAGTATTGTCACACCACGATTTTTGAACTCTTTAATCGTCTTAATACATTTGGCCTGAAATGAAATATCGCCGACGGCCAGCACTTCATCAATAATCAGAATATCAGGCTCAACTTGACTAATAACCGAGAAGCCAAGCTTCGCTAGCATACCGCTAGAATAGACGCGGATCGGCTCATCAATAAACTCCCCTAATTCGGAAAATTCAATGATGCGATCCATTCGCTGTTGAACCTCTTTACGCCGTAGCCCAAGAAGGGTGGCATTAAGATAAATGTTCTCACGGCCAGTCAATTCTGGATGAAAACCACCGCCTAGCTCAAGCATTGAGGCCACTCGACCACGAGTTGTGACCGACCCTTTCGTTGGCTTGATAACACCGGCAACCAGCCCCAAAGAAGTGCTTTTGCCTGCGCCGTTTCGCCCAATGAGCGCAACAGCCTCTCCTTTACCTACCGTAAAAGAGACATCCTGAATAGCAAGATATTTACGGCCCTTCAGTAATTGAAAGGCTCTTTTAGGATGAAATATTAAATCTTTAATACCTGAGCCAATATGATGGTAAAGTGGATATTCTTTTGTCACATTATTAAAATCAATTACTGGTTCCATCACAAGATCTCTGCAAATCGATATTTTAATTTATTAAAAATACTTAATCCGATAACTGTCAGCAAAATACCAGTCAAATATAACACTGAAATATGCTCGTAGTTTAAAACGCCATCCATAAATAAATTACGCCAGCTTAAAATCATACTCGCCAGAGGGTTATAGTCAATAACCCAGCTATATTTTGCTGGAATCATATCCGATGCGTATAAAATGGGAGTGCAGTAAAACATCAGCATAATACCGAGAGTCACAAATCTTTCTAAGTCTCTGAAGAAAAGATTCAAAGTAGAAAAAATAATTGATATGCCAAAGGTAAAAATCACCTGTCCGATAGCAATGAGCGGTATGCCCCAAAGCCATGAAAGCGAAGGACGCATACCGTACACAAAAAGAAAAGCGACAATGACAGGAATAGTGCATAAGAAGTGTAATCCTTCCATCATCACATTACTAAGTGGAATAACCGAACGCGGAAATACGGTTTTTTTGATAATTTGCGCATTAGCAATAAATGAGAAAAGCGAATTCGTCGCAGAGCTTGCAAACCACTGCCAGGGGAAGAGACCCGTTATTAAGAAAAGGGTATAATTTGGAATCTGGACTCGCATGATCAATTTAAAGATAAAATAGTAGATCATCGCAAAAAGTAGGGGGTTGGCAATTGACCATAAATAACCAAATACACTACTCTTATAGCGTACTTTTAGATCTTTATTGGTGATAACAACAAGCAGGTCAAATAAATACCCTAGATTATACTTCATTTTTATACTCATAAATTATTCTACGAAATTTTAAGCATTGGGTTATGCACTTTAGAATTGCGAGTTGTCGCTGACTGACTAAATCAACTGCGATAGCTCTAACGCCCTGACTGATACACTGCCGATAGACGCCGTGGCTTTGGACATACAACGTGAAAACTTAAGTGCATAGGTTAAAGCAAGATTTCCCAATTTTTCTGTACGCTTTAATTCATTGGCAGCAGCCGACCATGGTAGCTCATCCAGGCTAAACGGAGACAAGTGAGAGGCTGACATAAAGATCGCCAGTTAAGACGCCGTTTCTGGACGTAAAGTAAAAACTGTTATTTTTCAGTCAGATACTCCTCCCCCATAGTATTACATGATAGCTTTCAATCACGCTACCGCCCTTGGCTATCGCAACCAAACTGCGTAATGATTCAACAACCCTATCTGTAAACATCTCTAGCGACTGCTTTTACGACAGCAGTAAACTGACACACCCTGTTCTTACGTCAAACGGCTCTCGCAGCGGCTATCGGGTAAGATTACTGCCCGTGACGCTGGGTGCTGCTCACTTGAAATTTAAAAAGATTCAAGCAGGCCCACACTCTCGCTGTTTGCTTAACTCCCATCCATCAGGAATTTCTCAATTAGCACGTTTAGCAAGCCCATTTTTTGAACTCCTGACGAGACTCTTCTCGGTTATCGCCCTATCCATCTTCTGTGAACCGGCGTAAACCGTACGCAATATTGATTGAAATGACACCAACAATCAGTCTGGTGTCATATTTAACGCTGCGCACAGGATAGCTGATTAAACTGACAACACAATGGTCATGCAAATGAGTTGCCGCATTATAGCGCTGGTCCATGGGAATAAAAATGAAAATACGTTGCCAATCAATTCATATTGCAAATGATTCATGTCGTAAACATAATGTAAAGCAAATACAACAAAAATACTAACCCATTGATTTTAAATCATAAAAAAAGACACGCCACTATCAATGTGAAAGAATTGTAAATTCATACATAAAATCAATTTTTATCTACGTTAACTTTCGAGGACTTAAGGAGTCGGAAACGCGAGATTATGACAAGACCTCACGCAATTGTTATCTTGCTAATCATCAAGCTTCGATAATGAATCTCATCTCCACCTCAGAATGCCAATGCAAAAGCTCTGATACGGGCGACATCGCTTAGCCATCTAATGCGTGAACATAATCAGCAACGGTAAAGCAGGTGATCCACACGTCAAGCCAGTGTAAAATCGACGAATATATAGCGGGATACAGTCACCCCAGAGGATGAATATGAAATTTTTAGTAACTGGAGCCGCAGGATTCATCGGCTTTCATACCTGCAAGCGCCTTCTGGAGGCGGGTCATGAGGTTGTCGGTCTCGACAACATGAACGACTACTATGACGTCAATCTTAAGCAGGCCCGTCTGGATTTACTGCAGTCTCCCCTGTTCAGTTTTCACAAAATCGATCTGGCGGATCGTGAAGGTATTGCCCGACTTTTTGCTAATGAGAAATTTAACCGGGTGATCCATCTTGCCGCTCAGGCTGGCGTTCGCTACTCCCTGGAAAACCCGTTCGCTTATGCCGACGCTAACCTGATTGGTTATCTGAACATTCTTGAAGGCTGCAGACACAATAATGTTGAGCATTTGCTTTATGCCTCATCCAGTTCGGTCTATGGCCTGAACCGTAAAATGCCGTTCTCTACCGATGATTCGGTTGATCATCCGGTTTCGCTGTATGCCGCCACCAAGAAGGCAAACGAGCTGATGGCGCATACCTACTCTCACCTTTATGGTATTCCGACCACTGGACTCAGATTCTTTACCGTCTATGGCCCATGGGGCCGTCCGGATATGGCGCTGTTCAAGTTCACAAAAGCCATGCTGGAAGGAAAGCCTATTGATGTCTACAACTATGGCAAGATGAAGCGCGACTTCACTTACATTGACGATATCGTTGAGGCGATTGTTCGGATGCAGGATATTATCCCGCAGCCCAATCCCGAATGGACCGTTGAGACAGGATCACCGGCAGATAGCTCAGCGCCATACCGGGTGTATAACATCGGTAATAGCTCACCGGTTGAACTGATGGATTACATCACGGCGCTTGAGGAAGCTATGGGGATGGTTGCGGAGAAAAATATGATGCCAATACAGCCGGGCGATGTACTGGAAACCAGCGCAGATACCAAGCCGCTGTACGATGCGGTGGGTTTCAGACCGCAGACGACGGTCAGGCAGGGAGTGAAGAACTTCGTTGACTGGTATAAGGCGTACTATAAGGTCTAATCAACCCAGCATGGCGCAGGGTATTTAGCCGCAGTGGGATACGACTGCGGCTTTTTTATATCGAGAATTGTCATTCGGCAATCTTATCCATTCAGATGCTCGTAAAAACACTCTGTTAATACCTATCTCAGCGCAAAGCCCGCGCACCACACAATAACGAAACACAGAATTAACATAAACCAAACAAAATCATCAACAAACTCTGATATAAGCCACTTTCAATACAATCACTGAAGAGCATTCTCGTACGAAAGAAACAATCACCAGCTAATCAAGCTGGCACTAAAGCCAGCTACAGCGCCATTGTTCAAACTACTGGTCGCGAAAAAGGGTTTTCCACTTTCCTCAAAAAAAACCACAAACACCATATAGGAATTTTCTTAAATTCAGGATATGTTAAGCAGGCAAAGGCATGCTTTTGCAATGATATTAGTTCGCAGGCAAATGGATTTATAACATTCCTTTCATTCTGGTACGCATTATGGCAAACATAATTTTCTTAGCAGTTGCTGCCATCCTGTTGATTGTTTCAGTTTATTTTCTGATTTCTTATATTAAAGATCAGAAAAAGACCAAGCTGACTTTTAACAAACGAAAGTGGTAAAAAGAAAACTTAATATAATTATAATACAGGCATAGGAAATAATAATATAAGAATAAAACACTGCCAGCGGTGGGGATGTGTATTGTCTTTTCAGCTGGCATTGGTCGCCACGTCAAACTAAAAAGTTATGCTAATCGGGTACTAAGACCTTAGCATTATCATTATATCCTGGTGGCCGTAAATGGCTTGTGCTTGCTATGCCTGCGCCCTTCCCTTGAAAGATCCCGCCCCCTCACCCGTGTCAATTTCAATCAGAACCTTAACTCGCCGCAAGGCAGTTCTCCTGAAAACCAGGGTTCCAGAAACAACAAAAGCCTGCAAGCAGGCTCTGTTTTACCTTCCGGCGCTTATCTCCAGCGTCTACATCACAGTGACGGTAGCTCTTCACAAGGTGAATTAAACATATCCGACCTCGATGGTTGGGACAAGATGATCGATTGAAGAATCTAAGCGAGGTCACGTTTTTTAGGGGGGTTGATCGGGTAAGAGGAGTAAGACGATTTGCCAGGCGAATAGCTGAAGAATTCAGGAGAGGGGAAAATTCTGGCCGACAGCTTATCTCCCGGCCAGAGGGGGTATTTAGTCACTGCCGAACAAATCGCGGGTATACACTTTGTCAGCGACATCCGACAGCTCTTCAGCCATTCGGTTTGAGACAATCACGTCAGCTTCTTGTTTGAATGCGTCGAAATCGCGAACCACGCGGGAATTGAAGAACTCATCTTCCTGCATAACCGGTTCGTAGATAATGACCGGAATACCTTTGGCCTTGATACGCTTCATGATGCCCTGAATAGAAGAAGCGCGGAAGTTATCGGAGCCACTCTTCATGATCAGGCGATAGATACCTACGACTTTAGGCTTGCGCGCCAGGATTGAGTCAGCGATAAAATCTTTACGCGTGCGGTTAGCATCAACGATGGCACCGATGATGTTATTCGGTACAGATTCATAGTTTGCCAGAAGCTGCTTGGTATCTTTCGGCAGGCAGTAGCCGCCGTAGCCAAAGGAAGGGTTGTTATAGTGATTACCAATTCGCGGATCGAGGCACACGCCTTCAATGATCTGCTTACTGTTCAGACCCTGGCTTTCAGCATAGCTGTCCAGTTCATTAAAGTAGGCTACGCGCAACGCCAGGTAGGTATTGGCAAATAGCTTAATCGCCTCAGCTTCGGTGGAGTCAGTAAACAGCGTCGGGATATCCTGCTTAATCGCGCCTTCTTTCAGCAAATTAGCGAAACGCTCTGCGCGTTCTGAACGTTCACCAATGACGATCCGAGACGGGTGCAGGTTGTCATAGAGCGCGCGGCCTTCACGAAGAAACTCAGGAGAGAAAATGACGTTATCAATGCCCAGGCGCTCTTTAATATCACGCGTGAAGCCAACGGGAATGGTGGATTTAATTATCATTACCGCGTCTGGGTTAATCTCGGTGACATCACGAATAACGGCTTCAACGGTCGAAGTATTGAAGTAGTTCGTTTTCGGATCGTAGTCAGTCGGCGTGGCGATAATGACATAATCTGCATTACGATAGGCATCATGCTTATCAGTTGTCGCGCGAAAATTCAACGGCTTTTCCGCCAGATATTCCTGGATCTCCTTATCGACAATCGGAGAAATCTTTTGGTTAATCATATCAACTTTGGATTGAATGATATCCAGCGCCACCACTTCGTGGTTTTGCGCAATCAGGATGCCATTCGATAAACCAACATAACCGGTACCGGAAATAGTAATTTTCATTCGATCACACTTTAATCAGTTAACTGGACGGCGGCGTATTAGCCACCCTGGTAATCAACACTTGTGGCGGTTTTACTCTCAGAAAGAGGGGAAGTCAAGAAAGAGCCATAAGGTGATGCATCATTCCACGCACCTACCCTATGGCTCTAAGCAGAATAATTTCTATTTCATTAAAGCTAATATTTCTTCTGTTTTAGCCTTCATTAATTCATCGTCTCCTTTTGACTCTACGTTAAGACGCACAACCGGCTCGGTATTCGAGCTGCGCAGGTTAAAACGCCACTCCGGATATTCAATACTGATGCCGTCGGTGGTATCCACGTTCACGGCATCCGGTTCATAGCGTTCACGGATGCGCGCAATTGCCGCCGCCGCATTCTCCAGCTTGCGGTTAATTTCCCCGGACGCCGGGAACGCCGCCTGCCGGTCCGCCACCAGCGCCTTGAGCGGGCTATTCTTCAGACACAGTAGCTCCGCCACCAGCAACCACGGGATCATCCCGCTGTCGCAGTAGGCGAAGTCGCGGAAATAGTGGTGTGCGCTCATTTCCCCGCCGTAAATCGCATCTTCCTGACGCATCCGCTCTTTAATAAACGCATGCCCGGTTTTCGACATCACGGGTGTGCCGCCGCTGCGGGTCACCATATCCACCGTATTCCATGTCAGGCGCGGGTCGTGAATAATCCGGGTGCCCGGCTGCTTCTGCAGGAACGCTTCCGCCAGCAAGCCAACAATATAATAGCCTTCGATAAATTCTGCATCGTTATCAAACATAAAGCAGCGGTCGAAGTCACCGTCAAAGGCGATCCCCATGTCCGCGCCGTGCTCGCGCACCGCATCCGCGGTGTCCTGCCGGCACTCCGGCAGCAGCGGGTTCGGAATTCCATTCGGGAAATTGCCGTCCGCCTGGTGATGCACCTTGATAAAGGTCACCGGCACGCCTGCCGCCACAAAACGTTTCTCCACTTCATCAATCACGTGGCCGGCAGCACCGTTGCCGGAGTTCACCACCAGCTTCAGTGGACGGGTGAAGCTGGCCAGGTTCACATAGCCCATCAGGTGGTCCACGTACTCCTGCAGCACCGATATCTGACGCAGGGTGCCGCGACGGGACGCGTCCACCGGCGCAAACTGATTCTCTTCCGCCAGGCGCTGGATATCGCGCAGCCCGGTGTCGCCGCTGATGGGCTTCGCGTTTTCACGCACCAGCTTCATGCCGTTGTAATTCATTGGGTTATGGCTGGCCGTCACCTCTATCCCGCCGTCCACCCCCAAGTGGAAGGTGGCAAAGTAAATCTCTTCCGTACCGCTCAGACCAATATCCAGCACGTCCGTTCCCGCATCCATCAGGCCGTTGGCCAGCGCCAGTTTCAGCGACTCGCTGGTCAGACGCACATCGCCTCCCACCACGATCGTTTCCGGCTTCAGAAATTCGCCATAGGCACGTCCGATACGGTAGGCGATATCTTCGTTTAACTCTTCGCCCAGTTCGCCGCGGATATCATAAGCTTTAAAGCAGTTTAATTTTGCCATCTATTTAATCCTTAAATACAAATTAGCAACGACCATACTGGTCTTTAATACGGATAATGTCGTCTTCGCCCAGATAGGAGCCGGACTGGATCTCCAGCACTTCCAGCGGGATACGTCCCGGGTTCTCCAGGCAGTGTTCGGCGCCAATGGGAATAAAGGTAGACTGATTTTCAGTCAGCAGGAACTGCTTACCGTTGACCGTTATCTGCCCCGTCCCTGCGAGGATCACCCAGTGCTCGGCGCGGTGGTGATGCATCTGCATGGAGAACGCCCCGCCCGGCTTGACGGTGATACGGTTAACATTGAAGCGCGGCGTCTGGACCACCACGTCGCTGCGACCCCACGGACGGTAGATTTCGCGGTGTCGTTTGTATTCGCTGCGCTGGTTGGCCTTCAAGTACTCCACGACCCTTTTCACGTCCTGAGCACGGTTTTTATTCATCACCAGCACCGCATCCTTTGTACTGACGATCACAAGGTCCTCAACGCCGATAGCCGCCACCAACTTTTCGTCGCTGTTGATGTAGCAGTTCTGGCTATTGTGCACCCAGGCATCGCCGGTCAGCACATTGCCAAGCTCATCTTTCGGGCTGACATCCCACAGGGCTGACCATGAGCCGACGTCGCTCCAGTCCGCGTCCAGCCCCACCACCACCGCATCGGCGGTCTTTTCCATTACCGCATAGTCAACGGATTCGTCGGGACAGGTGCTGAACACCTCATGCGGGATGCTGATAAAGTCGCTGCCGCTATCGGCCGCATTGACCGCAGCCGTGCAGACTTCGAGAATATCCGGGCGGAATTTTGCCAGCTCGGAGAGATACTTTTTCGCCCGGAACATGAACATACCGCTGTTCCAGTAATATTCCCCGGAGGCCAGATAGGTTTGCGCACGCTCCAGGTCAGGCTTCTCGACAAAGCGGGCGACCTGATAAGGCGTATGCTCTCCTTCCCCCAGCGCATCGCCGCGCTGGATATAGCCGTAGCCGGTTTCCGGGGTGTTCGGAACGATACCGAAGGTGACCAGATGGTCAGCATGCGCATACTGCTCAGCAACGCGGATGGCGTCGTGGAAGACCTGCTGATTATTGATAATGTGGTCCGCTGCCAGGACAAGCATCAGCGGGTCATCGCCATTCTGCGTGGCCTGCAGTGCCGCGAGGGCGATGGCCGGGGCCGTGTTGCGGCCCACCGGCTCAAGAATGATATTCTTCGACAGCTTGTTGAGCTGTCTTAGCTGTTCAGCAACCAGAAAGCGATGCTCTTCATTGCAGATTACCATGGGTTCATGAATATCCAGGCCGGAGAGGCGCGAGATGGTTTCCTGCAACATGGAGTTCTGCCCGTACAGTCGGAGAAACTGTTTGGGGTAGAGTTCACGGGACATTGGCCACAGGCGGCTACCGGTGCCACCCGCCATAATCACAGGAAGTAACATGATAAAATCCTTAATAAATATGAAATATTAAATGTGACGTGATGGAAGTAATAATTTCTTTATTTGCAAGCTCAATTAAAAGTGCAAATAGAGAAATACCACATATACAAGAAAGGTATAACTTATAATGGGTTCAATCAAAAAAATTAAATACGATTTGATATTTTTGAATTAAAAAACAACCTGGCTTTTGCCAGGTTGTTTGTCAGCTAGTTAATCCATCCACTCGGTGTGGAACACACCTTCTTTATCGGTACGCTTATAGGTATGCGCGCCGAAATAGTCACGCTGAGCCTGAATCAGGTTAGCAGGCAGAACAACGGAACGATAGCTATCGTAGTAGGCAATAGCCGCAGAGAAGGTTGGAACCGGAATACCATTCTGCACTGCATATGCAACCACATCGCGCAGCGCTTGCTGATAATCATCGGCGATCTGCTTGAAGTAAGGCGCCAGCAGCAGGTTGGCAATACCAGCATTCTGCTCATAGGCATCAGTGATCTTTTGCAGGAACTGGGCACGGATGATGCAGCCTGCGCGGAAGATTTTAGCAATCTCGCCGTAGTTCAGATCCCAGTGGTATTCATCAGATGCAGCACGGAGCTGAGAGAAACCTTGTGCGTAAGAGACGATTTTGCCCAAGTAGAGAGCACGACGAACTTTCTCAATGAACTCTGCTTTATCACCAGCAGTCTTCGCTTGCGGCCCGGTAAGAACTTTAGAAGCAGCAACACGCTGGTCTTTCAGGGAGGAGATATAGCGAGCAAAGACTGACTCCGTAATAAGCGATAGCGGTTCACCGAGGTCAAGAGAGCTCTGGCTGGTCCATTTACCAGTACCTTTGTTTGCCGCCGCATCGAGGATCACATCGACCAGGTATTTACCCTCTTCATCCTTTTTGGTGAAGATGTCTTTGGTGATGTCAATGAGATAGCTGCTAAGCTCACCATCATTCCATTCGGTAAAGGTTTGCGCCAGCTCTTCATTAGAAAGCGCCAAACCACCTTTCAGTAAAGCATAGGCTTCAGCAATCAGCTGCATATCGCCGTATTCAATACCGTTGTGAACCATTTTGACATAATGACCTGCACCATCGGCACCGATATAGGTTACGCACGGCTCTCCGTCTTCTGCGACTGCTGCAATCTGCTTGAGAATTGGAGCAACCAGTTCATAAGCTTCTTTCTGACCACCAGGCATGATCGAAGGACCTTTAAGAGCCCCTTCTTCACCACCGGATACGCCGGTGCCAATGAAGTTAAAACCTTCAGCAGAAAGCTCACGATTACGACGAATCGTATCCTGGAAGAAGGTATTACCACCATCGATGATGATGTCACCCTTGTCCAGGTAGGGCTTCAGAGAGTCAATGGCACTATCAGTGCCAGCGCCCGCCTTCACCATTAACAGGATACGGCGTGGAGTTTCGAGCGACTCAACAAACTCTTGCACTGTATAATGTGGGACCAGTTTCTTGCCTGGATTCTCGGCAATCACTTCTTCGGTCTTTTCACGGGAGCGGTTGAAAACGGAGACGGTATAACCGCGGCTTTCGATGTTGAGCGCAAGGTTACGCCCCATCACTGCCATACCGACAACCCCGATCTGTTGCTTGGACATTACATACTCCTGTCAGGTGTGGTAACAGCGACATATGCGTCACTGTTTAAAAGCATATTACATGAAGCATACATTAAGGTATAGAAATTATGCAATCAAGAGGAAGTAAGTAATAATAGTTAAATAATCTCCGCCTATGCTTCAATAAAACTCAAACATCCATTCCAAGAATTAATATAGTATTTGATAACAAGGATACAGTAGTACTCCCGGTACTAATAATATATTTCTTTTTATACTAAACCGTGGAATAAGGTAAAGCGCGCCGGATAATTAACATTTGAAAACCTCTAAATATTTAAGATTATTGGAAGGGTGTGCTGAATAAAAACAACTAAAGAAGCAACTCTTCCATAAAATTTGCAGGTCAAATTCCACGCAGTAATAATTACCTACAAGTTTCAATAACTCTAATGAAGATTCATTTCAGTGAAGCAATTTTCTTTAAATTAAAAGCACCTTTATGTACTTTAAAGATAACACCATTATTGAAAAAATAATTCATTACAGTTAAAGACAGAAACTCTACAATTAGAACACTATAAGCAGCACCATACACACCAAAGAAATATACCATAACTGTTGAAATAGGTATACTCAACGCCAACACAATGAGAGTCTTCTTCGATAAATATTTATAGCCAGACAATTTTACAATATATCTATTGGATATAAATCCCATTGCAGTTATAACAGTCGATATACACAATATGATTATAATGCCGTACGAATTAATGTATTGTTCACCATAAAGCAATAAAATTACTGTTTTACCAAAAAAATAGAAAAAAAGTGGGAACACTGATAAGATAATAAAGACAAAAGATAATAGACCTGATGTTTTATCTAAGGCTTTCAATTCATCCTTTTCAGAATATATCTTAGAAAGAAAAGATATTGCAAGAGCATTACCTATGAAAACCCATGCGGTTCCAAGCGTTAGAGCAACAGAATAGATACCAAGTTCATAGCTACCATTAAAATATGAAAGTGTAAACTGATTGACTCTCGAGTAAAGAGTCATCGATACTGTAGATATTACTAACGGTATCCCGGTTGTAAAGAGATATTTGTTATAGCGCCATTTATGTTTGGTTTTAACAACATATACTCTTGGCGTATATATGAGTCGTATTAAAAAAGGAATTAAAGTTGTTAGAATTATTGGTATGGCTAAAAAATATACCGGCCACTCCAAAAAAGCAATAATATAACGTAGTATTAAACCAAAGATTAAACCTACAACATTAGCAATAGTGTTGAACTTCGAATTTAGAGTTGCGTCATTGTATATAGTGAAAACGTCCATAGACGTAAAAAAACATGCGATACATACAGAAATCAAGAATACATAATTGATAAAATCACTTTTATCATAAAAAAAACATAGTACAATAAAAGACAATATTAAATATATTCCACCACGTATCAGAAAAGTTGAGTAAATTAATTTTAGACCAGATAAAACTTTCTCTGACACTCGCTTAAAAATAATGTTATCGCATCCTAACTGAGCTATTACTTGAATAACTTGGAATATAGCAATAGCTAAAGCTAGTTGACCAAAACGAAAAGGACCGATGTATTTTGCAACAAATGAAGTAACAAAAAATAAGCCAAATAATGTTACTAATTTTTCAGACATCATCCAGGCCGCGTTAATAATACTATTTTTTTTCATTGAGTTCCTTCATAAATAAACATAAATGCGCCTACTATAAATTGGGCTCATATAACAGTTAAACAATCTTGCAAACTTAAATACAAAAAAACATGATAATTAATTGAATCGAGCCCAAATATTATATATAGAACGTGTCAACATAAAGGCTTATTGGCTTTAGGCACTACCAGCCAATTACATTCAGAAAGATACATCAAGCATTGTATATAAAACTATCAATATCATTATATTAATCCACATAAGAATGATAAAATTAAAGGGTTGAGATAGTTTCAATTATGAGTTACTGCCCCCTCTCAATTTGAATAAATCGTATTTGCTATTAATATAACTTGATATTTCCCCATTAAATCTTTCGACAGAAAATTTCTCTGCATTAAACCTACATTCATGATGATGAAAATTTTCGACATTATTATCAAAAGCATTAACCGCTTCAATTATATCAGGAACAGTTTGTTCATGGAAAAATAATCCAGTTGGTTTTTCAACGCCGAGAGGACGAATTGTTTCCAGCGCACCACCTTTACCATAAGCAATAACTGGCGTCCCGCAGGCTTGAGCCTCTACAGGAATAATACCAAAATCCTCTTCTGCAGCGAAAATAAACGCTTTAGCATTACGCATATATTCCTGCATAACAGCATCAGGTTGATATCCTAATATTTCAATGTTTGCTTTAGCTTTATTTTTAATTTTTTGCATTTCTGGACCATCACCAATAACAATAAGTTTTCGATTGGGCATTTCAGAAAAAGCTTCTACAATCAAATCAATTCTTTTATAAGGTACCATACGAGATGCAGTAAAATAATAATCATCTTTCTCCATATTTAGCTCGAATTTATTAACATCAACTGGAGGATAAATTACATCGGCCTCTCGACCATATACTTTTTTTATACGTCGAGCAATGAATTGGGAATTTGCAATAAAATGATCTACACCATTAGCTGTCCGACAATCCCATAATCTTATTTTATGTAAAAGCACACGTGCGATAAATGATTTAATACCCTTATCAAGACCTGCCTCTCTTAAATATTGATGTTGTAAATCCCATGCATAACGAATTGGAGAATGTACGTAGCTTATATGCAATTGATCAGGGCCGGTCAATATTCCTTTGGCCACTGCGTGACTGCTGGAAAGAATAATATCGTGTTTTGAGACATCCAATTGTTCTATCGCGAGTGGCATGAATGGTAAATATCGCTGGTAGTTACTTTTTGCTTTAGGTAACTTTTGGATAAATGTTGTTGTAGCTCGTTTATTCATAAACCGAGCTCGAGACTCATCGGAAAGAAAATCAATAACAGAATAAAGATCGGCCTGCGGAAATAATTTTATAAACTCAGCAATAACTTTTTCTGAGCCTGCATAAGTTACTAACCAATCAGCAACAAGTCCTACGCTAATATTTTGTGACATAAATACCTCTATAAATAATCTTCTATAAAAATAATTTTTATTTTATAAGTTTGTTGTCTAGCACTTTTCCAAGATGCTGCCGTTTCAATAAACATGAAAGAAGATCCACTCCTATCAATAACCATATAACAATAGGAGTTTTGATCATAAATCAAGAAAAGCAGCAGGTGATTTTCACTAAAGCAATTCATAGCAATCGGAATAGTAAGCGAGCTTATCAGTAAGGAGAATTGAAAGTTAATTAAAGATTTACTCTAATAAAAAAAATATGCATGAGCTCATCCCCATATTTAGGAGGGTTATCTTTATCAATAAATATTCGAGTAACACCTTTTTCATATGAGTAATGTGATTGATACTGTTTACCCTTTGATGAAATTAAGGTTACATCTCGCGGTTCTTTTGTTGTTACAAGGGAAAAATTCAATTCATTATAGCTACTTACACTACTTATTAGCACAGCTATAATTACTCGTCTTTCATTAATTTTCGCCCCAAAATAATAATCATCTGAATCTAATGAAATTTTCATATTACTTTTTACTTCTTGATTTGCCAAATCACCAGAAGCATACAAGTCATTTAATAAAACAAGTTCATTACCATTTTCTGTAAGAACTTTAGTTCTATTTTTTAAAGTTGTAGTTAAGCCATACTGTTTTTGTTCACGACTGGCCCACGCAGGATACCAAAATAACTTATAAGTATCCGATGAAGTCCAATTATGGCTAAGTGCCCAACTCATTATTCTAAGATAAGTTGATAGCAAATTTTGAGGCTTTGATGAGAATCCTAATTCAGTTTGCCAAATACCTTCCACTCTATTTGTTTTGAGATATTTATCATATAACTTAAGATATGATTTATAATCTCTATAATGAAAATCAATTATATCAGTGTATTTTATAGCATCTAACTTATCCAAAACATAATCAAATTCATTTAAAGTATTGGATAAAGGCCAACCACCAAATACTACCTTACCATTATTTTCTCGTATGATTTTTGCGGCAGGAATGTATATTTTATTTACAAAATCCTCATTATTTCCTAACCAAAATTTAGCCTTCAACGTAGGCTCATTCCAGACTTGGAAAAAAGTGATATTATATGGATGCGCACGATAACGTTTTACCGTAGCTGCAACAAAGTCATTCCAAGAAGAAGTATCAAGAGGTGGTGACCCGATTTTACCTTTTACACTTTTGTTCCAATCGGGAACGTATGCCAGTATTGGCAAGACATCGTATCCTAATTTCTTTGCAGCAATAATTTCATCATCATATTTTGTGTAATTATAATGTCCCTTTACCGATTCAATGTCACTCCATGGAACATCGATTCTAATAATGCTTATCCCTTGTTTTTTCGAAAGTTCTGCAGAAGAAATGCCATTAGAACCATTTAGATCGCTAAATGTTACTGCAGATGCTTGCTTGCTTAAATAAAGTGCCTGTAATATACAAAACAACAGGACTGAGAATCTTGCCATCTGCTTTCCACCTTTGAATTGATCTCTAAGGATTATTCAACATATACTTTCCGAATGTTTTCTTTATATTCATCGAAAGAAAAACCATTTGGATTATTTAATTTGTTCATTCCTTTCATAATGGCCGCCTGTGTAATAACCTGAGAAAGATCATTACCCTCAAAATCGAATTTATAGTAATATAATGACTCTTCAGCCATCTCTGCTAAACCTCCATAATTAGGAACAATGATAGGTAAGCCAGCAGCGGCAGCTTCAACAATTGAAACAGGAGCATTTTCAAGCCATATAGAAGGCAAAACAAATATGTGGTATTTTGATATTTCTGTGATAAGAGTACTTCTATCAATAAAGCCGTGAAAAATAACTTCTAAATCTTTTCTACACTTGAGGGACTTAATTGTACCAGCTGATTCACCTGCCCCATAAATATGAAGATGAATTATTTGTTTGGTTTCTTGATTTATCTTTTTTATAAATTCTACCAATCCTTTTTCGGGAGTCAACCGTCCCACATATACGATATGAATACAATTATCTTTTAATAAAGGTTGCCTCTCAGACTCAGCTATAAAAACAGGATTCCTTATAACCTTTATTGGCTTAACAATGTCATAATTTAATAAGGTAGTCTTCATAAAATGACTTGGTGAAATGATAACATCAATCACTTCCGTTAAATTTAAAAATTTGTAGCATAATAAATGTTGCATGACTTTAAGGAACGAATGCGCATATGATCGATGGTCAAACTTTCTGAAAAAATTCAATCTTTTTTTATTATAATCAAAGTTGTATCTTTTATTATTTTTAAAATATTGAAAACCACTATTGGGACAAATGATATGGAAGTCATGAGCTGTAAATATAACTTTAATTTTGAAATTTGTTTTATATTTTTTTAAAGCATATAAAATAGATGGAGACAAGTAATGATAATAGTTATGCAAATGAATAACATCTGGTTTAAAATCATTCAGCTTTTGAAGGAATTTCTCGTAGTAATCCATAGAGAATATGTAGGAAGTGATAGATGTTTTCTCTTGTGAGATAAATATATCGTTATGGTATCCAAGTTCTTCAGAAACTTTTATTGTATCTCGCAGTACAGCCTCAGCGCCACCACCTTCATAACTATCAGAAACATGCAACACTTTCATTTTTAGACCTTGTAAATTTTTTCTTTTATGTCGGGGAATTTTTTCTTTAGTTTATATTTACAAACTGAAGCTAATATAGGAACACTAAAATTGTTAAATAAGTCGGCAAGACTTATATCAACATTTCTATTAATTTTATCTTGAATAAAAAGATTTCTGAGGTTTTCCTTGGATAGAATATCCTTATGTTTTTCAATAAATAATTGATAGCCAACTTGTGCTTTTGAAGAGTTACTTATTCTCCCTTCTTCATGATCAATATTCCATTGATAATTATATTTTTCTATCCTATATCCATTACCGATTTTATGAGTAAGATTAACCCACGCATCATAGTCCTGCCATGCAGGCAAGGTTTCATCGAAACCTCCACTTTCTTTTAAAAAGCTAGTCTTTGTAAACACTTGATTTCCGACGACATTCCTTGATAACAAAGAGTCAAGCGTAATAATGCGTTCATCTATCTTCTGTTTGAACAAGCCGCTAGATGTTTTAGTTATATGTCCAGCACTTATATATGCATACTTATCTAGATAGGGTGAGCTAACAAAGTCATAAAGTCTTGATGGGAGAAATTCATCATCATCATCTAATCCTGTTATATAATATCCATCTGCAATGTTTATTAACTTGTTTCTGGAACAACAAGCACCCATTGGGTATGGGTTTTCGATGTATATAAAATCAGAAAATTTTGGTTTGTATTCTTTTATTATCTTTTGATAAGGTACAGATGAACCATCATTACACACCAAAACTTGAAAGTTGTTGTATGTTTGAGCTAATAATGAATCTAACGCCCTTGCTAACATTATCGGACGATTATGGGTAGGAATATAAATACTAACGGTTTTATGCATTTCTCTTCCTTAACACTATGCCACGATGAGCTGAAATTATTGAACATGCTTCCACATTAAAATCTACGTAGCTCATAGCACCTATAACTGAATCCTCACCAATAGATATTTCGCCTATTACACAAGCATATGCCCCAAATTCAACATTATCTTTGATAACAGGACATTTTGTTTCATGCCCAGTTTTACTATTATATTTATTACCGATAGTGACTCCGTGTCTCAGAACAATGCCACTGCCTAATACTGCCCCGGGGTTTATAATTATTGCCGTAGGATGGAAGATTTTAATTCCCCATCCAATTTTTGTTTTAGGTTTTATTTCCACGCCCCATAAAAACTCCACAACAATATAATATAACATTACAAAAATAAAAAATGCATATTTAAGAGGGTTTCTTGAGGGACTAAAGAATAAAGAAGATAGCCTGTACAAAAATATTATCACCCTGCTCTTTAATATAGGCTGAGATCTCATTTCCCTCAAAAACATATTAGTCCATTCAATCATTTATTTTCCTTCTTCCAAAAAATTTCAGATAACATATTCCAAATAATATAAAGAATGGTATCATTTGTGATGGAGTTGTTATACGGTGCTCAGTCGCAGACGAAAATATGCAAGTCCAAAAAGCCAAGCTCAAGGCCATAAATATACCAGGTTCAACATCTTTTAAAGCAATTATTTTTTTATTAATCTCATTAAACAACAGAACAAAAAGGGCATAACCCACAATTCCTAATTCAGCCAGAATGGTAAAAGTTGAATTATGTGCGTGGGCTTCAGAATGTCTGACTACCGCACCATCTTTAATTGAAAACAAATGAGGAATTACATCTACATATCTGTAATATAAATCATCATAACTACCAAATCCAAGCCCTACGATTGGCGAGTGAATAAAATTATCAACAGCCCGTGGCCACAAATAGTATAGCCGGTCAATAAAAGTTCCTACCCTTTGAAAGTTAATCGCTTGTGCAGCACTGGATACTGTATAATTTGCATTTTCTGACATAATTTTACCCATTGATACCCAAGTTGGGTATGTTTCGTATACAACAAAAAACTGAATGAGTAAAAAAATTGCAAATATAACAAGAGGCTTCTTAAATTTTATTAGGGAATATCCAAAGGCAGCCATTATAGCCAGAATACTCCCCCTAGAATTTGTCATATATAAGAAAAAGACAAACATGAGAGCATAAAATAAATATAGTTTGTTTTTTGTATGTAGAAAAATCCCTAATGCCATTGCTCCTATTACTGAATAAAATCCTCCTGCCGCATTGTGCGATAAAAAGAAAAAGTGATGCACAGTTGCACCGCCTTCTTCCGGCACTTCTTTTGGCATAATAAGGAAGGCAATGAATGAAGCTATTGAAAATATTACAAAGGACCGTTTGAGCCATTTATCAATATTGATATCGATATGTAATGGTAAAAATATAAACACTAACAATATTAAATAGCTAATTATAAAGTTCCCATCTTTCCTATAGAAATCGAATTCGAAGAAAGAATTAGGGTTATATATAACCGTGGATCCAATTACATATACATATAGTAATAATAAATAAATTTCAATTTTTTTAAATTTTAACATCTCCGTTCTGTAAAAAATACCTATTACTGAAATAGGCGCTAGTAATAGCACTGACACACTAATCGGTACATAGTTTGTTACAGAAAAAATTAACGATAGCAGTATTATAACTTTTGAAAGTGTCCTCACATAAATTTCCTTTAACGCAAATCAATCATAATCTAAATCATTTGGTTTAATAAGCACCATCTTTCTTAAGTACAACACTGATAGTTTTAAATAAGATAGCAATGTCATTCCACATTGACCAGTTTTTAACATACCAAGCATCTAAATAGACTCGAGTATCATAATCGACATCACTACGGCCACTAACTTGCCACAATCCGGTCATACCTGGTTTACTTAACAGATAATAATCTACTTCATCATTGTATCGTTCAAGCTCAGCTGTGATGATTGGACGAGGGCCCACCAGACTCATCTCCCCTTTCAATACATTGAACAACTGAGGTAATTCATCAAGGCTAGTTCGACGTAAAAACTGTCCTATCTTTGTAATTCGGGGGTCATCCTTCAATTTAAATGTGGCATCCCATTCAGCTTTTGCGTTGGAATCATTCGCCAATAATTTTTCAAGAACCTCTTTTGAGTTAACGACCATTGAGCGAAATTTTAAACATTTAAATGGTTTTCCACCTTTACCTACCCGCTCATGCCCATAAATGGCAGAGCCACCATCTTTTTTAACTTTCTGACAGATATAGAGCAACACAGGTGATAGTACTATAATTATCGATACAGACCCAATAATATCAAATGCGCGCTTAAGAGCACGTGATGACCATTTAGCTAAGTTTTGTTGCACTCTAAATATCATTACTTCATGGCTAAATATAAAGGACATATCTGTACTATCTAATGGCATCCCGCGCAATGTTGGTATCACTGATACATAGCGATACCCGCGGATCATAAACTCACGGAGCCAATTGTTACGTATGTCACTTTGATGATTCTCTACAGCAACTATAAATTGAGTATGTTTATTGACAGTAACTAACCAAGTCTTATCAACGTTTACTACTCGTATTCCATCAATAGTATGGTTAAAATTATTACCGTCCTCTATGTTAACAAAACCTACGACCTTCAAACCCAAGTTGTTTTCGCTATTAATTGCTTTATACGCCTCTTGAGCATTTTTACCACTACCTATTATCCATGTATCACGCATCCATAACCCTAAAGAGTGTAAAATATATTTTATTGACATGCGGAACAAAGGTACTAATGCAGCAGCAAACACCCAGGTCATTAACCAGACATAACGTGAAAAATACCACTTTGCAAAAGCAATAACTGCGAGTTCAATAACAGCGAATATAACAAGTGTACGCAAAATCTCTTTCAGTTCAAACCAGAATGTTTTACGGTAAAAATAGTGCCGTAATCTAATTCCATACCAAGCAACGCAGCAGACACCTAACAACCAATGTAAAGCAATCCACCCTTCAATTTGGTCTTCTGGAACTCTTTGCTGGAAATGCTCTAGTGTTAATGATAGTACACCTAAGGCTAAATATAGAGATAGTGTTAAGCTAAAGAAATCTACTACTGCAAGCGCAATGCTGCAGCTAACATTTCTTGCCAAATGCGTCATAATTCCCTCGCAAGTACGCGTAAATAACAAACAAAGCATAGTGGGACTCTAACCTAAGTAGAGTCCCATGTTTTGTTAGTCTGTTTTTTTATCAGAATAAGAATAGCCGTAATGGTTATAACCATACCCATAATAACTGCTAGCTTTCTTTACAACCCCGTTAAGTATGCAGCCTTTGACTACTACGCCACTTTGGTCAAAACGTCTCATACTCACATCAATTTCTTTTACAGTATTTTTTTCAAAGCGGGCAACTAAGAGACAAGTTCCAGCATATCGACCAATAATGGCAGCATCTGTCACTGCTAAAATTGGAGGCGTATCTATTATAACTAAATCATACTTCTGTGAAGCCCAATTCAATAATTGTTCAAACCGTGGATGCATAAGCAATTCGGCTGGATTCGGAGGTATTTGTCCACGGCCAATGTAATCAAACTCACCACCTACAACTTTATCAATAATCATCTCAGCAGCTATTTGTCCTGATAAAAACTCAGATAAACCCTTATCGTTTTTATGACCGAACATTTTGTGGGCATACCCCTTACGAAGGTCTGCATCAATGAATAAAACTTTTTTCCCAGTGATTGCTATAGTGGCAGCTAAATTACTGCTAATAAAAGTTTTACCTGCACTTGGACTAGCACCAGATATCATTAGCACATTGTTTTTTGCTTCCATCATTGCAAAATGTAAACTAGTGCGCAAACCACGAATAGCCTCAACAGCTAAATCTGCCGGGTTATCAACTGCCAACAATGTATCTGACTGATTTTTTCGAAGTTTTCCTGATTGGCGTAAATTTTTGGCGAGCCATTCAGATATTGGAATACTTGCATATACATTTATCCCAATTTCCTCGAGTTGTTCGGGAGATTCTATACCACGACGGAGGAAAACCTGCAACAATACTAATGCAATTGATACAAATAGGCCAAAAACAAAACCAATTATAATAACGAGAGCTTTTTTCGGTCTAACCGGCGTAGGATCCGTTACAGCATTATCAATAATTCTCACGTTACCAATAGCACTAGATTTAGCAATGTTCAGTTCTTGCTGCCGGTTTAACAATTGCAAGTACACAGCACGACCAGATTCAACATCTCGACTTAATCGCAGCACTTCCTGCTGCGTAGATGGCATACTACTGACTCTCTTATTGAGTTTAGATTTTTCTTCTTGAAGTGTCTGACGTTTTTCCATTAACGCCTTATACGTAGGATGCTCCTTTGTATAAAGTTGTGAAACTTCGGCCTCGCGGAATGTTAGTTCATTTAGTTGATTATCAACGTTAACTATTTGGTCAAGGACTGATTTAGCTTCCATGTTCAAGTCAACTGAATCTTTCTGCTTCCGGTAAGCGTTTAACTTGTCTTCTGCTAAATCTAACTCGGCACGAACTTTGGGCAATTGTTGATTTAAAAACTCTAAACTTTTAGCATCTTGCGCAGCTTGTCTAGCAATATTTTGCGTAAGATAATTCTGACTGATACTATCCAGAATATGAGATATTCTCTTTGGGTTATCTCCGGTCAGCGTCAAAGTCAACATCCCAGTATCTTTGCCCAAATCGGCAACGCTTAAGGCCCCCAAAAGATCCGAGATAGCCTTTAAGCGCGGTAATTGCGTAATAATAAATTGATCGCCTGGCTTCGCATCAATCTCGTTAACCAATAATGAAATGCCGTTTTCATTTACTAGCACCCCAACTGTTCCATTGAGTTGAATACCATCGCTATCGATCGAATAATTTTTTTTATCTTTTACTGTTAATAGTATGCTTGGTGAATTGTTACTAATATCATCACTACCAGGCAAATATAGACGAGAAATGTCAATATTACCAGTTTTCTCCCCCATTAACCTTGCTATACCACGGCCAAAAATAGGAAAGTATTTTTGTTTAATTTGAATTTGTAGGTTCAAATCATCTATTGTTTTCCCAAGAATCATCCGAGATTGTAGTAAAGCTGTTTCAGGTGCTGATTGGGGTTGGCCATCTGGTAAAACTTGACTTAGACTACTTAGTATAGCATTGCCTTGTCTCTGTTCTATTTGAATTAACGCGTCCGTCTGGTAGACTGGAGTCGCTAATAATGCATAGAGTAATGCAAATAAAGTAAAAACCGATGTTATAGATATGATGAGTTTGCGGTGATCGATTAATTCACCAACAACGCGCCCTAAATCTATTTCATCCGATTCTGGCATCGTTGATTTCTTAGATGTGACTGAAGTCATGCAATATTTCCTGAAATTTATTCACCTAATTTGTCAGCCCAACGCTTGCTTGCTTGCTCAAGCAATTGGTATACCGAGTCAAATGCTTCATCACTCATGCGGTACGGGTCTGGGATTTCTTTACTATCAAGCCAGTGTCCAAATAACATAGTTTTACCTCGTGCTTCAGGTGCTATCCGGCTAATTTGTTCTAGATGAGTATATTCCATGACGAGTAAAAGATCATACTGTCGCGCTAGCGCGGAGGTAAATTTTGCACCTCTATGTCCATCGAGCGAAAGCCCATATTTTTCGGCGACTCGAACGGCGGATTCATCTGCTTCATGATTAACTAACGCGCCTACTCCTGCAGAATCAATCCTTTTACTCGGTAGGAGTCGTCTTAATAAACGTTCACCAATTGGGGAACGGCAGATATTTCCCGTACAAATAACTAAAATTGAATCAAACATTAGTTAGGCCATCTCTTAATATATCGCACTGTTTCAGTCATATCATGAACACCTGAGATGGTGGGCACGAGCTGGGATATAACTCGATTCCAGCGTACAAGAGGAGCAGTTGTTACATATACAATGTCGTAAGGTTGTAACTGAAATTCAGTGCCTAAAACCATTGCTGAAGCATCTTGTGCGTTTAACTGATAGATGTCTGCAATTTTTCCTTTTTTATCACCTTTTAACTGACGGACAACGAATATGCCTGTAGCATCACTCATCTCCTGAGAAATACCTTCAGCATTACCAAGCGCTTCTGCAAGAGTCATACCACTGCGATCCATCTTAAGCGTACTCTGTTTACCTACCTCTCCCATAACAAATACTTTGAGATCATCATTGCGCGGAATAAATAGTATATCGCCTGGGAATAATAAATGATTCTGAGTAAGATCGCCTTTCTGCATTAGCGCATACAAGGAAATCTTTGTATCTTTACCATTATGAGTCAGAACAACATTTCGCCAGTCAGCATCAGCCGCTAGCCCCCCAGCCGCATTAATAGCATCCATCACAGTTAAAGGTATATTTGTAATCGCTTGTTTTCCTGAGTTTGTAACTTCGCCTGTCACATAAACTTTTTGCGAACGGAAAGCAGCTATGCTGACATCAACTTGTGGACTTTCAATATAAGTTGTTAAACGATTTGCAATATCTTGGCGAACCTGACTTAAAGTCTTTCCAGCTACCTGAACTTTACCTATGTAAGGATAAAAAATTGTTCCGTCAGAATTCACCCAGTTACCCGTATCACTCGCGCTACGATATTGACCAGCGGGGGTTGTCAACTCGGGGTGATCCCATACCGTAACCATGAGCACATCGCCCACCCCAATGCGATATTCATAACTTTTTAACAAGCTGTCTAGCTGAGGATTTGAACGTGCAATAACTGGCTCAGGGCGGAGTTGATCTATCAGCCCTGGAGTCATAGGATAGACATTCACCAGTTTATCCAAATCGTAGTCGCTATCCGGTAACTCAACTACATTTTTACGCAGACTATTTAACCCCTGTCCCGGCAAAATGGTACAGCCCGATAAAAAACCTATTGCTATTGCCAATGCCGAAAATCTAACAATTTTTTTCTTCATAATGTCACATCATCAGTAAACCAAAAGTTTCTAATTCCCAAACAGCAACCTATTTCCAAGGCTGCGTTAAGGCTATAAATTAAATGGGATTTCTATCCCCGCGCTCGCACCCACATCATCACTATCGCTATTGTCTGCGTCTGTGTACCAGAGAGAGGTATTCAGTCTTACCGATTTATACACATCCCCGCTCCATCCCAATTGCACACCCTTCAAGGTATCCGAACGAGGAAACGCCTTATTAATTGACTGATTTTCAGGGTTAACCTTCGCATACGCTAAACGCGCGCTCCAACGTTGATTATTCTCGGTCACCAGCTCGACTTTTCCTGCAAATAGCTGACCATCGCCCCCCATTGCATCGCCGAGTGAATATCCCTGTTGGTAGTAACCATCTTTGTAGATGTGGTGCGTATAGCTATAGTTGGTTCGGCTCATATTCGTCCGGGTATCATGCGCTTCAAGATACCAGTTGACAGCATCTTTACCCCAACCGTGATGCCCTTCGATACCCCCAAGGAACATATTTGCAGAAGGAAGATAACCAGATTCATCTTCACCAATCATCTGCCCATAGACACTTACCGGCCAGCCAAGCGTGGGTTCCAGTTTCAACTTAAAGTCAAAACCAGCAAGCTGATTGCCTGGTTCATTGGGATCGTTTGCTTCGGTGTTATCTTGACCCGTCAGGCCATCCCAAAAATTACTAAACGACTCCGGTCTCCCCTCCCCGCCCCACTGCATAATGCGCGATGCGCCAAGCTCAAGGGACTGGAAAGGAGAAAACGTCAGACGACCGCCGATAATTTTGGTATGCGGTACGGCGGTATATTGATTCATCTGGCTGGCGGAAATCTGATACTGCCATGGGCCAATCCAGCGCAACCACCAGGTTTCCGGTGCGGCCTGTTCAGCACGCTGCATTAAAACGCCGGTCATCGGGCGCATCGCATCTCCGCGGATCAGGCTGCCCTCGTAACCCGGTCCCCACCACTGCGGCATCTGGCCGAACGAGAGCCATTGGTTCCAAAACTTAACCGCGCCGTAGGCGCCGTTAGCATTAAAACGTGAACCATTGCTGATGCGTTCGTCACCTTCAACGTTGCCCTGCAGGTGCACATCCCACCATTCGCCGCTGTTATTAAAGGCTAATGATAAAGAGCTATCCGCAGGCTGATTCTGACCAAACCCCTGCGGCGTTCCGGGTTTATCCGTTGAGGTATAGCCACTCAGCCGGAAATCAGATTTCAAGGAATCGAGGCGTTGGTTGATTCGAGCAAGAACAATCTGTTCAGAAGAGTAAGAGGGTTTTGCTTTCTTAAGCGCCCGATTAATCTCTTCCTGGCTCAGAGGCCAGGTCGACAGGCTGAGATGAATAACGCCACGATCGGAAAGCCACGCCAGATCGTTGCGCAGTTCGTTATCATTCATCACTAACCCGGAGGCATAGGCAAGTGAGCTGGCAGAAGTAAGCAGCCCTAATGCGAGTGCGATTCGCGCAATTTTTATCATTGTCCAAGATCCATTTAAAGCCCCGTTTCCGCAAGCTGGCGCGACAAGGGGAACACAGATAGATGCAGCGCCCTCTGACGCCAACCGTTGCTATTCTTTGTCTACAGGTTTGAGCAAAGAAAACGAAAGCATGTTATCGGATTCTCAGGCCAACGCCCGCTTTTGGTTCACAGGCTACCTGCAGTACACAATGTATGCGAAATTGTTATTGAAGGCCATTCCTTACGCTTTACACCCGCAGTTTCTCCTGCCCGCCCCCAAACGGAACGCTCTGAGCTGGCGCCAACACGCAAGTATATACAGGTTGTGAAGATAATCACCTGTATGAAGTCCACTTTAGGAATTTCGGTCGCATGAAATGAGATTTGATATAGAGAAAACGTCCGTCTGCAGGTACGCTACCGCCCTTGGCTTAACAGCTACCAATGCACTGCACTTCTTTCCCTTTAAATTCAATCGCAGATTTCGATAAATCGGCGATTAATCCATCAAAACAAACAATTTCGCGGCCATAAGTTTACGAGATTCTGCCCTCAATTGGGAGCGTAATCTTAAATTATCAGATACGCTGGCAGCGCTATGAACTGCTCGTCGATAAGGTTATTGTTTTCCGTTCACCACTTACAAATGACAGCAGTACAGAACAATTGAATAATTTCAACTTCATGATTTTATTACTTTTTCACCACAAAAAGTGTGTTGACTTAGTTTCAAATTAATTATAGTTAGTCAACTACAAAAATTAATAGTGAAAAGAATTATGCCAGCATGCTGTTATCATTAATAAATTCGATATTTAGCCAGAAAAATTATTTAGGAAACATCCTGGCGACTTATCATTAAGCTAATTATTGTGCAGAATGGCCCATCACAGATTTATTTCATGGATATGAAATATCGCAGCGGCAGACCATTTCACCTTAAATTTCATCTTGCATACAATGTGAACAGCACATGAATCACTCTGAATCCTTCATCTCGCCCACGCTCACCTGAGTCAGTAAAATCCCTTGTGCAGATCAACTCGGGTAAAAGGTTTCTCCAGTGGGCCAAGCTTCACCGCAATCTCGCCCAACAGCGACTGGGTTGGCGCCTTCGCCCCGGTATTCAGCAGAAGCGCCGGGATAATGACCATGCTCGCCAGGCCGCCAAACGATAGCTGCGCTGTATGAGTATCGCGAACGCGCGACTGCAGCAGCAGAAAGGCTGCACTCCCTGCGGCGCCCAGCAGTAAGCCGGCAATAACTTCCGAAGTTGAATGTGCATGAACTATCAAACGGGAATAGCCTACCAGCCCGGCTAGTGCATATCCGAATACGACGGCAGTAAAACGAAGAGCTGGTGTGGCACGCGCGCACAGCAGCCATAAGAGGATTGGCCAGAAAGCGGAAGAGAGTGCGGTGTGCCCGCTAAAGCCAGTGAAGTCCAGCTCGCGAATCCCGATACCCCAGCCCATAAATGCCAGTTTTGATGCGCAGACAATTGCGCCAGTTATGCCGAACAGCAGAGCCCAGTGCCAGGCCAGCTGCTTTGAATCTTTTCGCAGAAAAAGAACGATAAACAGTACGGCCGCACTGGGTAACAGTACGGTGCTATCGCCAAAAAAAGTGACAACCTGCCAGTTCATTTCTTTTTCATCCTTTGACGATCTCTCCAGTCCGTAACGTCTTTTCCGCGACATTGGTGTGGGCATACACAATCAGTAACTTCACATTATTATGCATGCGTTACCGTTGTTTAATGCGCAAACATGATCTCAGTCAAGTTTTATTTTCGTCTCACGCCTTGACTAAGGGCCACTTACTTAAGAAAAGTCTTAGTAAGTAATTATCAGCAAAGAGTAAATTTAGCTAGTCCGACCATTTCAGCATGATACGTGTTCTTCTACTACCAGAAGTCTCCGAACATTGCCTCATGTTCGCAAACGCTACAATATAACAAGAAAACCGCTAACTCATTGTATTAAAATGGATACTAATCAGTGATACCTGCTGTACTTAACGGTGTGAACGGTCACGAATTGTCTGTTCTTCATCAGAAAACTCGGACCGCTCACTCTCATCCGCTAAAAAACTATGCGCTTAAACTATGCCAGCAGCTTCTTAATGCTCTCGCGGAATTTTGCCCCTTCTTTATGGTTACGCAGACCGTAGCTTACAAAAGCCTGCATGTAGCCCATTTTTTTACCGCAGTCATAGCTATCGCCAGTCATTAACATCGCATCGACCGACTGCTTTTTCGCCAGCTCGGCGATGGCATCGGTTAACTGGATGCGTCCCCAGGCGCCCGGCTCGGTACGCTCCAGTTCGGACCATACATCGGCAGAGAGCACATAACGCCCTACCGCCATCAGGTCGGAATCCAGGGTTTGCGGTTCATCAGGTTTTTCGATGAATTCAACGATTCGGGCCACCTGCCCTGCCGATTCCAGCGGATCTTTAGTCTGAATAACAGAGTACTCGGAGAGGTCGCCTTCCATTCGTTTGGCCAGAACCTGGCTACGGCCCGTTTCATTGAAACGCGCTACCATCGCGGCAAGGTTATAGCGCAGAGGATCGGCGCTGGCGTCGTCCAGAATGATATCCGGGAGCACAACCACAAAGGGGTTATCGCCAATCAGCGGGCGCGCGCAAAGAATGGAGTGGCCTAACCCCAACTGCTGGCCCTGACGTACGTTCATAATGGTTACGCCAGGAGGACAGATAGCCTGCACCTCCGCCAGAAGCTGACGTTTTACGCGTTGTTCGAGCAATGCTTCCAGTTCATAGGAGGTGTCGAAATGGTTTTCTACCGCATTCTTGGATGAATGCGTTACCAGCACGATTTCCTTGATTCCCGCAGCTACAATTTCATCAACAATATACTGCACCATAGGCTTGTCGACGATCGGCAACATCTCTTTCGGAATGGCCTTAGTGGCGGGCAACATATGCATCCCTAATCCTGCTACCGGTATAACTGCTTTCAAACTCACCATTTTCATATCCACCCGTATGGTTATAAACCTTTTGATCCTGTCAGTTTGTATCTATCACTGGCATTTATCAGTGATGATACACGGTTGATCCCTGCCATACTGTCCGTCAAATTCTGAAATTACACGTATAATTTAAGAATACACGTAAAGTCTACATACCAATAGACAGATTTAAGAAAATTCTTATACGCAATGTTTCGAAGTAAATACCCAATATTTACAATATGTTAGGCAAAAAAACCGCTCCATTCAATTCATAAGATAGAGTAATGACGTTCATCGTTCCTCCATCATTCCTCTTTTAATACCTTGTTATCTTTCACTATGAGTTGATACAGAACAAGTGACTGCAAAAAAATAAAAATCCAGACCATATAATCGATTATAGTGTTAATAAAATTATTTAACGCACAAAACCGTCTGAACGGCAGCAAATTACTCGTCACAACGGGTTTCAGCAGCAGCGACGTCTTCCCCGCTAACCCCTGGTGCCTTTTACTGGCAACAAATTATTCCCACTGCTGTTTTGCCACTCTGCGTCCTCCGATAACGCGCATCACATCCTCCGGCAAAAATTGATCTCCGACAAGCCACGACATTAAGTAGTATGAATATCTAAATTCCAGGAAATCGTTGTTATATACATCAAATCTATTGATAGACTTTACCGTTTGCCGGAGACCGCCCTGGTATAGCCATTCAGCGCCTGCGCGGAATCCGGCATAAAATCAGGCGGGCCATTTCAGCCTATATCGATGAAAATTCGCACGATGACAAATAATAACCAGCCGATATGCTTGTGGTTGAATACGGTTATATCCTGTGCAAGTGGCTATTTTATTTACAGGTATTACGAGGCCCCGTTTGGCGCCCGAGGTAATTAACAGCAGAAAATATTGCATTTTATCTATGGCTTATCCATGATCGGTACATGGCACTCTTAGGTTGTAAAGGTTTTAACTGAATATGGAATGGATTGCCGACCCTTCGATCTGGGCCGGGCTCATCACGCTTGTCGTTATTGAGCTGGTACTCGGTATTGATAATCTGGTCTTTATCGCCATTCTCGCGGAAAAACTCCCTCCCGCGCAGCGCGACAGGGCGCGCGTGACCGGTCTGCTGCTCGCAATGGTGATGCGCCTGCTGCTGCTGGCGTCGATCTCATGGCTGGTTACTCTCACCAGGCCGCTGATTACGTGGCACGATCTGAGCTTTAGCGCTCGCGATCTCATTATGCTGTTTGGCGGGTTGTTCCTTCTCTTTAAAGCCACCGTTGAGCTCAACGAACGGCTGGAAGGTAAAGATAGCGATAACCCGACCCAGCGCAAAGGCGCCAGGTTCTGGGGAGTGGTTGCGCAAATCGTGGTGCTTGATGCCATCTTCTCTCTCGATTCGGTGATAACCGCGGTCGGCATGGTTGACCACCTGGCGGTAATGATGGCTGCGGTGATTATTGCCATTAGCCTGATGCTGATGGCCAGCAAGGCCCTGACCCGCTTTGTTAACAGCCATCCGACAATTGTTATTCTCTGCCTGAGCTTCCTGTTAATGATCGGTTTTAGCCTGATTGCCGAAGGCTTTGGCTTCCCTATTCCCAAAGGATACCTGTACGCTGCCATCGGCTTCTCGGTCATGATTGAATCCTTCAATCAGCTGGCGATCTTTAACCGTCATCGCTTTCTCTCGGCCAACCTGACGTTACGCCAGCGAACCACTGAAGCGGTAATGAATCTGTTGAGCGGCCACAAAGAGAATAGCGAGCTGGATAGCGATACCGCTTCGCTGGTTGCCGATCGCGACGATAACCCGCTGTTTAATCCACAGGAGCGGCGGATGATTGAGCGGGTACTGAATCTCAATCAGCGCACCGTCAGCAGTATCATGACCTCGCGTCATGATATTGAACATATTGATCTCAGCGCTCCGGAAGAGGAGATCCGCGCCTTACTCGACAAGAATCAGCATACCCGCCTGGTGGTTACCGGCGGCGATGATGACGAAGATATGCTTGGCGTCGTGCACGTGATCGATCTGCTGCAGCAATCGTTACGACATGAACCGCTCAACCTGCAGGCCCTGATTCGTCAGCCGCTGGTGTTCCCGGAGACGCTACCGCTGCTTCCGGCGCTGGAGCAGTTCCGCAAAGCCAGAACCCACTTTGCCTTTGTGGTTGATGAGTTTGGCTCCGTCGAGGGCATTGTCACGCTCAGCGACGTTATGGAAACTATCGCCGGTAATTTGCCTAATGAAGTAGAAGAGATTGACGCTCGCCACGATATTCACAAAAACGGCGACGGTAGCTGGACGGTCAACGGGCATATGCCGCTGGAAGACCTGGTCCAGTATGTCCCCCTGCCGCTGGATGAGAAACGTGAATACCATACGGTCGCCGGTCTGCTGATGGAGTACCTGCAGCATGTGCCGCAGGAAGGTGAAGAAGTGAACCTGGACGGCTACGTTCTGCGCACGCTGCAGGTGGAGAGCCATCGGGTGCAAAAAGTACAAATAGTGCCGCCGGCGCATAATGAAGATGAATTGGACTATGAAGTGTAATGCTCACTTCAATGAATATTCTAAAGCCGCATGAACAATGGCAAACCGGTTTTTGAGGAGCCGTTGACATTACTGCCGGGCGGCGGCTGACGCCTTACCCGGCCTACAAATCCACGCCCGCAACACATAACGCCTTCCCCGTAGGCCCGCGCAAGCAAAGCGCCGCCGGGCAATGCCACATGTCGCACTTTGTCAGCAAAGACGCCGGCCATGGATTATCATCCGCCGACAACAACCGCCAGACTCACAGCTTATCCAGCAGCTTCTTCACATCCTTGCCATCCTGAGTGTTTTTATTGCGTTCGGCCCATTCACTAAGCCGTTTTTTCGCTTCATCCTGCAGCTGCTTGCGGAGTATCTGGTCCACCTGCAGACTGTAGCTCAGCGTCTGCCAGTTGCCATAAATTCGCAATGGGATCGCCGTCTGCTTGAGCCTATCGATGAGTTTGCTCTCGCCCTTCCAGCCGCCCAGTACCCGGACGTTGAAGCGCATATCGCAGTCTTCTTTCAGCAGATTGAGTTCACCCTGCCCGGTTAACGCCATCAGTTCAGATTGCCCCTGCATACCCTTTAAGGTCACCTGTCCATTATCCAGCGCAAACTCGGTGCTGACGGAGTCCAGCCTGGTCGCATTATCGTAGTTTTCCTGCGCCTGAACGTTGGTGCTGCGCTCGACGGCCTGCTGGACTAGCTGCTGGAAATTAAGCCCTTCAGTGCGCGTATCCGTCATCTGAATTTGCGCCTGCCCCTGCCAGCTGCGGCGGAACTCGTCGGCATCAATCTTGCCGCCGGAGAACTCGCCGGTCAGCGAGAGCTTGCCGGTCAGGTTTATCGAATAATTGAACGCTTTCAGAATCGAGCCGATCTCAACGTTGTCGAGCTGCGGCTCGAAGGAGGCTCGCGGCGTTTCACCTCGCGCGTCCAGCGAGCCGGGGAGCGAGAGCCGCCCGCCGTCCAGGTTCCCCTGCATCTGATGAATCGTCAGCAGCCCCTGCTGGTTGCTGATATCGCTTTTCACTTGGGTAAAATGCATGCCACGCCACTGCAGCTGCTCAGCCGTGATGCTCAGCCGGGCGTTAAAACCGCGCAGCGAGTTGTAATCCTGCTGAATACCGTTATCCGCAATAACCGGGCGTAGCTGCCTGGCCTGGCTTTGCCCCTGCTGGTTAACGCCATTATTGTCAGATGCTGAGGGATGAGACAGCAGGCTATCGAGGTTGAGCGTGCCCGCCTGAAGATTCAGCGTCCAGTCAGGCTGTTGGCCCAGCACCACGCTACCGTTGCCGGCAACGGTACTGCCGTTAGCCGTTAAGTTCAGCTTATCGAAGCTGAGCTTTTTCGCATCCTCGAACCAGCTGGCCTGCATGCTGGCCTGGCCGCTAATCCCTTCAGGGGGAAGCTCCGCGCCGCGAAGCTGCCAGTTCAGTTGTGAAATGTCCGCCTTCAGAGAATGAGGATAATCACCGCCCTGCACCTGGGCGGAGAAGGAAAGCGCCAGATCGCGCTGATCGCGGTTCACCCGGCCAGAGAAATCGACCGTTGCGCGATGGCTGCTGTCCTGCTCCATCTGCAGGCGGATATCGCGCACCGTCACCTGCTCGCCATCTTCATGCTGAAAAAACAGCACGCTATCGGCAATCTGCAGCTTCTGGACATCATACGACCAGCCGCGATCCTCCGGAACCTGAGGCAGCGTGTTGTCGTGCGGAACGACCGGCGCTCCTTTGCTGCGCACGGCTTCGGTTTTGGGAGTCAGCTGGATCACCGCCCCCTTCAACATCACCTGCTTAACCTGCAGCTGATGCGAGATCAGCGGCAGCAGCCCGACGTCAAGGCGCATATTATCCGCGCGAATGACCGGTTCTGCCGCGCCGGGCGCGGTCAGGGTCATGCGGCCTGAGAGAATGCTGAGCTGCGGCCAGACGTGCCAGCGCAACGGCCCATTGAGTTCAAGCTGATAGCCGCTACGATCCGCCACCTCTTTAACCATATAGGCGCGAAAATCGTTGGGGTTGACCAGCAATACCAGCGCGGTAAGACCGGCGACAACTACCGCCAGTAAGATCATCAGCGTGGTCAGAATTCGTCTCATGGCATCCTCAGCAAACCGCTAAAATTATCAATCCTTGTCGATTCGACTCGCTACCGCGCCCTGCTGGTCGCGATATTTCGCATCTTCGCGGCGGTTATAAGGACGCACCGCCGGGCCGGATAAGGGTTCAAAACTTAACGCGCCGATCAGCATCCCTGGACGCAGCGCCAGCGGCAGCTTACCCGAATTATAGAATTCCAGAACGATACAGCCGGACCAGCCCGGATCGATGCGGTGCGCGGTAACGTGCACCATCAAGCCCAGACGCGCCAGCGAGGAACGGCCATCCAGCCAGCCGACGAGATCCGGCGGCAGGGTAACCGATTCAAAGGTCACCGCCAGCGCCAGCTCGCCCGGATGCAGGAAGAACGCTTCACCATCCGGCAGAACAATCTCTTCGCTCATCACCCGATCCAGCGCCGCGCTGACTTCCGCCTTCGGCCCGCTCAGGTCAATAAAGCCCGCCGTGTGCCCGCGGAAAGTCCGAAACTTATTCCCCAGCCGAACATCGACCGTCGCGCCGTTAATGCGCTCAACGGGCGGGCGCGGATTAATGGCCAGTCGCCCCTCATCCAACCAGGCTTCTATATCTCGGTCGCACAGACGCATGAACGTTCTCCTTTAAGGCATTGCGCCCCTACGCCTTCCGGGGATAAGGGCAAATTGGCTTCTCTTTGCACGTTACACAATTCGTTCGTGTTATTCAAAGAACTGACTGATTTTGGCCTTCAGAATATCGATGGCGATACGGTTCTTACCGCCGCGAGGCACAATAATATCGGCATACTGCTTGGAAGGATCGATAAACTGCAGGAACATCGGGCGCACCGTTTTCTGGTACTGCGCCATCACTGAATCCATCGAACGTCCGCGCTCGTTGACGTCTCGCTTGATGCGGCGCATCAGGCAAATGTCCAGCGGGGTGTCGACAAAAATGGAGAAGCTGAGTTCGTTGCGCAGGCGAGCGTCGGTCAGCAGCAGAATCCCTTCAAGAATGATGACTTTCTTCGGTTCGATATGGATAGTTTCCGGCATACGGGTATGTTCAACGTAGCTGTATACCGGCAACTCTATCGGCTGGCCGCTTCTCAGCATCTGCAGATGCTGAAACAGCAGACTATGATCCATGGAGCTCGGATGGTCATAGTTGGTTTTTACACGCTCTTCCATCGACAGATGACCTTGATCCTTGTAATAGCTGTCTTCCGGAATAACGCCGATATGTTCATCGCCGACCTGTTCACGTAATTCACGATATAGCGTACTGGCGATAAGGCTTTTGCCCGAAGCCGATGCGCCGGCGATGCCTATAATGACGCACTGATGAGACGTATCAGTCATAAATTTTTGCGACCTGATTAACCTGGGAATGTAGGAAGGGTGGCGGTTGACCGCCAAACGCCGCAATTATAGGGATTTCAGCGCGTCGATACCAGTGCTAAGCGCCTCTCGGGTCTATTCCTCCTCCGGCGACCAGCCTTGCGTATACCAGATATGCAATAAAGCGTACGAGCGCCAGGGGTGCCAGCGGCTGGCGTAGCGCGCAATCCGGCTCGGCGTCATGCCGGGAAAACGCTGTTTAATCAGATAATCATCCGCCAGAAAGATATCCGGCGCCTGCCAGCCGCGCAGCGCGAAATAGTTCGCCGTCCAGCGGCCAATGCCGGGCAGCGTCTGCAGCTGCTTTATTCCAGCGTCGATATTATCCGGCGCCCGGAGGGGAAGTTCGCCGCTGATGGCCGCCCGCGCCAGGTGAATCAGCGCCTCCGCCCGCCGCAGGGGCATACCCAGCGCCTTCAGCGCCAGCGGATCGGCCTGCGCCAGCCGCTGCGCGCTCGGGAACAGATAAAAGCCCGGCGCATCGGTCAACGGTTCCCCGAAGGCAGCCACCACTTTCCCGGTCAGCTTTGCCGCCATGGCCACGCTCACCAGTTGGCCGAGCACCGCGCGTACCGCTTGTTCAAACGCATCCAGGGATCCCGGCAGGCGCAGCCCCGGCCTTGGCAGCGCGAGGTTTCCCAGCGTCAGGGCGATCCGCTGCGGGTCGCAGGACAAATCAAATAAGCGCGCAACCCGCGCCAGGCACTCTTCCGCGACCGGCTGTAGCCCGGCGGAAAGCGTCACCCGCATGCCCTGCGCGGCGTCATCCGGCGTCACCGCGATCAGCCCGGCGTGGCCATTGAGGGCAAAGCTGCGGCAGTAGCTGTTGTCGACAAAAGTTTCAATCCCCTGCACGGTACGCGCCTCAAGAAAATGAAACATCCATTGCCAGTCGTAGGGGGGATGCCAGGGTAGCAGCGTCATCATTTCTCCTTTTTTAGCGCTTCAATCATAGCGGCTCTGCGCCGCGGGCGCCTTGCTTTTAAATTCCAGTTGTCGCAGTGCCGTCAATCCGCTAAAGTCGCCCCCCTTCTTCACCGGCATGGGGATTTTGCAGGCTATGTTTATTGGTTTTGACTACGGTACCGCTAACTGTTCGGTGGCGGTAATGCGCGAGAATACGCCGCAGCTGTTAACGCTGGAAAACGGCAGTTCACTGCTGCCATCCATGCTTTGCGCGCCGACCCGCGAAGCGGTCAGCGAGTGGCTCTACCGCCATCACGATGTCCCGCCCAACGGGGATGAAAACCAGGCGCTGCTGCGTCGCGCCATTAGCTTCAACCGCGAGGAAGATATCGACGTACTCGGCAACAGCGTGCAGTTTGGTCTCGCTTCGCTGCATCAATACGTTGAAGATCCAGAAGAAGTCTACTTCGTGAAGTCGCCGAAATCCTTTCTCGGCGCCAGCGGGCTCAAGCCGCAGCAGGTGGCGCTGTTTGAAGACTTAGTGTGCGCCATGATGCTGCATATCAAACTCCAGGCGCAAACGCAGCTGCCAGAAACCATCGACCAGGCGGTTATCGGCCGGCCGATTAACTTCCAGGGACTGGGCGGCGATGACGCCAACGCCCAGGCGCAGGGCATTCTCGAACGTGCGGCAAAGCGCGCGGGCTTCCGCGACGTGGTGTTTCAGTTTGAACCGGTCGCCGCCGGTCTGGATTTCGAAGCGACGCTGAGCGAGGAAAAACGCGTGCTGGTCGTCGATATCGGCGGCGGTACCACCGACTGTTCACTGCTATTGATGGGGCCGCAGTGGCGGGAAAAAGCCGATCGCCAGCAAAGCCTGCTTGGCCACAGCGGCTGCCGGGTCGGCGGTAACGACCTTGATATCGCCCTGGCCTTTAAATGCCTGATGCCGCTGCTGGGTATGGGCGGCGATACAGAAAAAGGCATCGCGCTGCCGATTCTGCCGTGGTGGAATGCGGTGGCGATTAACGACGTCCCGGCGCAAACCGATTTTTACAGCGCCGCCAACGGTCGCCTGCTTAACGATTTGCTGCGCAGCGCCCGCGATAGCGAAAAAGTCGCGCTGCTGCTGAAGGTCTGGCGTCAGCGTCTGAGCTATCGCCTGGTGCGGAGCGCGGAAGAGAGCAAAATCGCCCTGTCCGCGCAGCCGAGCGTCACCGCCGGGCTGCCGTTTATCAGCGACGAGCTGGCGACAGCCATCAGCCAGCAGGGTCTGGAAGCGGCGCTGGATCAGCCGCTGGCCCGCATCATGGAGCAGGTTCAGCTGGCGCTGGATAACAGCAATGACAAGCCGGATGTGATTTACCTGACCGGCGGCAGCGCTCGCTCGCCGTTGATCAAAAAAGCGCTGGCGGCACACCTGCCGGGCATTCCGGTGGCCGGCGGCGATGATTTTGGCTCGGTCACCGCCGGGCTGGCCCGCTGGGCGCAGGTGGTGTTTCGTTAATCACACGGTACGATCCCGGATTGCGGCTGACGCCTTATCCGGGCTACCGACCAGGGTTTGGTAGGCCGGGCAAGGCGTCAGCCGCCGCCCGGCAACAATACGAACACAATATCAAAACCGCGCTCTGTTATTTCTCTTCACGCCGTGAAACGTAATCCCGCCGCTGTTCGCCGGTATAAATCTGCCGCGGACGATAAATCGTCAGCGGCGCTTCGTGCATTTCGTTCCAGTGCGCCACCCAGCCAAGCGTTCTGCCCACGGCGGTAATCACCACAAACATCGATGAAGGCAGCCCCATCGCCTTGAGGATCACCGCAGTATAGAAATCCACGCTCGGCGACAGGCCATTTTCAACAAAGTACGGGTCGGTCAGCGCCACCTCTTCGAGGGCCATCGCCACCTGCAACGGCATGTCGGACATCCCCAGCTCTTCCAGTACCCGATGACAGGTCTCGCGCAAAATAGCGGCGCGCGGGTCAAGATGACGGTAGCGAGAGTTACCGAATCCCAGACGACGGAACGTCTGCGGGTCGCGTTTCGCTTTGCTCAGGAACGCCGGAATTTGATCGACGGTGTTGATCTCCTCCAGCATCCGCATACTGGCTTCGTTCGCCCCACCGTGGGCCGGTCCCCACAGAGACGCGAGCCCGGCGGCGACGCAGGCAAAGAGATTCGCCCCGGAGGAGCCCGCCGCCCGGACGGTGGTCGTCGATGCGCACTGGCCGTGGTCGGCGTGCAACACCAGGATCTGGTTCATCGCCTGCTCAATCACCGGATTCAGCTGATATTGTTCCGCCGGAATAGCAAACAGCATATGCAGGAAATTCCCCGCATAGGAAAGATCGTTGCGCGGATACTGCGCCGGTTGCTCAATTGAAAACTTATAGCTCATCGCCGCGAGCGTTGGCATTTTCGACAGCAGGCGGGTGGCGGCCAGCGCGCGGTGCTCAGGATTTTCAACGTCCAGCACATCGTGATAGAACGCCGCCAGGGTGCCTACCAGGGCGCACATTAAGGCCATCGGATGCGAGTCGCGACGAAAGCTGCTGCACATGCGGGCAATCTGCTCATGCACCAGGCTATGGCGGGTAATCGTGTTTTTGAAGTCCTGATAGCTGGCTTCGTCAGGCGCATCACCGCGCAGCAGAATCCACGCCACTTCCAGGAAGTCGCACTGGCGCGCCAGCTGATCGACCGGATAGCCGCGGTGCAGCAGAATGCTCTTTTCAGTATCGATCCACGAGATGGCCGACTTACAGCCTGCGGTGTTAGCAAAGCCGGGGTCGAAACTGCATATCCCCGCGGAAGCCAGCGGACGAATATCCATGCCGAGGTAGCCCAGGGTCCCCGAGACCGTACTCAAAGGAATTGACTGTTGTTCATCCAAAGAAAGCGTTAGCGATTTCGTCGTCATCCTGTCAGGTCCCCTTCCACAACGAGTGATGAATTAACCCGGGCGTTTCTCCGGGCGCAACGGCCAACATAACCAGAGTCGTCCGGCGATTCTTTGATATGGATAACCAAAACATTCATAAAACAGCGTTATTATCAGCGGTTTTATGTTGATTACCCTCTAATAATTACCGATAAAAATAGCGCGTAATCGCTTGTTCACCTTGCGGTTTACCTGCCATTACGCGCGCTCGCTACGATAATATCCGCTGCATGGCAGCAAATTTATCGTATTTGTTTTATCAATCCTTCGTCCGTTTCGCTTTCACTTCACGGTACCAGCGCGGATGATGCTTCTTCGCCCAGGTCTTCGTCACCCAGCCTTCCACCATCGCGGTAATGGTGCCCTTCACCCACAGCGCGGCGTAAATATGCACCATGATCACCACGATCAGCGCGACCGCCGAGAAGGAGTGCAGCATCAGCGCGACGCGGATAACCGGGATGGAGAACGCCGGCGCAAAGTACGGACGCCAGATAATCACCCCGCTCACCAGCAGCAGCACCAGGAAGATAATCGCCGCCCAGAACACGCACTTCTGGCCGAAGTTATAGCGCCCGGTGTCGCCCACTTCCTCGTTGACCACAATCTTGCGAATGTTCTTCGCCCAGAAAATATCGTCCCGGTTGATCAGGTTATGGTGCCAGTAGCGGAAGAACATGATGATGAACGAGGCAAACATAATCACGCCCACGAAAGGGTGCAGAATACGCGCCAGCTGCGGGGTGCCCATGATGTGCATCAGCCAGTTGAAGGACGGGAAGAAAAAGCCCAGTCCGCTCACTGCCGCCAGCACGAAGCAGAAGGCGGTGACCCAGTGGTTGATTCGCTCCGGCGCGGTGTAGCGCACGATGGTGTCACGTCTTTTCATTTGCGCACCTCGTCTTTCTCCTCATCCAGATTGTCCTCTTCCTCTTCCGCGCGGTTCGGACCGACGCCGACGTAGTGGAAGATGCTGGCGGCGAAGGTGGCCGCAAAGCCGACCGCCGCGAGAGGCTTCCAGATCCCTTTCCAGAACTTAACCGTGGCGCTGATTTCCGGGTTCTCCGGCAGGCCGTGGTACAGGTTCGGCTTGTCGGCGTGGTGCAGCACGTACATCACGTGCGTGCCGCCAACGCCGGCCGGATCGTACAGCCCCGCGTTGTCGTAACCGCGGGTTTTCAGCTCGGCGACGCGCTCGCCCGCCAGCGTTTTCATCTCCTCTTTGGAGCCGAAGTGGATAGCGCCGGTCGGGCAGGTTTTCACGCACGCCGGCTCCTGGCCAACGTTAACGCGGTCGACGCACAGCGTACATTTGTAGACGCGGTTATCTTCCGGGTTCAGGCGCGGCACGTTGAACGGGCAGCCGGCGATGCAGTAGCCGCAGCCGATGCACTGCTCGGACTGGAAGTCGACGATGCCGTTGGCGTACTGAATGATCGCCCCTTCCGCCGGGCAGGCCTTCAGGCAGCCCGGGTCGGCGCAGTGCATACAGCCATCCTTGCGGATGAGCCACTCCAGTTTGTCGTTCTGCTCCACTTCCGAGAAGCGCATCACGGTCCAGGATTTGGCGGTCAGGTCGGCGGGGTTATCGTACACCCCGACGTTGTGACCGACTTCATCCCGGATGTCGTTCCACTCGGAACAGGCCACCTGGCAGGCTTTACAGCCGATACAGGTGGTGACGTCGATAAGCTTCGCCACCTCTTCATGGTGGTCCCGCGCGCGGGGCGCGGGGGTGAAGCCGTTAGTCGCGGAACGACGGATAATGTCTTGCGATTGATAAGCCATAATTGGTCTCCGTTTACCCTTCATCTTTCAGTTTGCAGGTTCGTTGGTTTCCTTATTCATCCCGGTCACGTAGCGTTTCTACGCTCCCGGCATTCACGGCGTCACCGCCTTCCTGCAACCTGAAATCTATTGGGTATCCACCTTTTCCACGTTCACGAGGAAAGCTTTATATTCAGGCGTCTGCGAGTTCGCGTCCCCCACCGATGGGGTCAGCGTATTGGCCAGGAATCCTTTCCGCGTCGCCCCCTCAAAACCCCAGTGGCACGGAATACCGATGGTATTCACCGTACGGCCATCAATAGTCAGCGCCTGTATTCGCTTAGTCACTACCGCTTTGGCTTTAATAAACCCGCGCTTCGACATCACTTTTACCGTGTCCCCCGCGACGATGCCCTTCTCCTTCGCCAACGCCTCGCCAATTTCAACAAACTGCTCGGGCTGAACGATGGCGTTCAGCCGCGCATGCTTGGTCCAGTGACGGAACAGTTCGGTGATCGAGTAGGTTGTCGCCACGTAGGGGAACTCATCCGCCTTGCCCATATTCGCCAGGTCATCGTGAAAGATGCGCGCTACCGGGCTGGAGACCACTTTCGGGTGCAGCGGGTTAGTGCCAATCGGCGATTCGACAGGCTCATAGTGTTCCGGGAACGGGCCATCGTTTAGTTTGTCCAGCGAGAACAGGCGCGCCACGCCTTCCGGATTCATGATAAACGGCCCGACGTTGGTGCCCGGCGCCGCCTGGCTATAGTCGGCGACGTCCATACCGGTCCAGCGTTTGCCGTCCCAGTTCAGCAGCGAGCGCTGCGGATCCCAGGGTTTACCCGCCGGGTCCGCGGAGGCGCGGTTGTAGAGGATGCGGCGGTTCGCCGGCCAGGACCATGCCCAGCCGGGCGTACAGCCTAAACCATACGGGTCGCTATTATCGCGGTTCGCCATCTGATTGCCCTGCTCGGTCCAGCAGCCGCAGTAAACCCAGCAGTAGCTGCTGGTAGAACCGTCATCTTTTAGCTGCGCGAAGCTGCTCAACTGCTGGCCTTTTTTGACAACCACCCGGCCCTGCTCGTCAACGATATCGCGCAGCGCCTTGCCGTTGGCCTCCCTGGCGACCTCTTCCGGCTGCGGGTCGAGGGGATCGTGATAATCCCAGGACATATTCAGCACCGGCGCCGGGTTTGCGCCGCCCTCTTGCCGATACAGATCGCGCAGGCGCATAAACAGGCGACCGAGAATTTTGCCATCGTGGAGCGCTTCGCCCGGCGGTTCGGCCGCCGCCCAGTGCCACTGCAGCCAGCGGCCCGAATTAGCGATCGAACCGTTCTCTTCGGCGAAGCAGGAGGACGGCAGGCGGAAGACTTCGGTCTGGATATCTGCAGGACGCACGTCGTTCATTTCGCCGTGGTTCTGCCAGAAATTCGACGACTCGGTCACCAGCGGATCGATCACCACCAGATATTTAAGCTTCGCCAGCGCGCGGGCGGATTTGTTTTTATCCGGGAACGCCGCCAGCGGGTTAAATCCCTGCACCACGTAGCCGTTGATTTTGCCCTGGGCCATCAGCTCGGCCTGGGTCATGACATCGTATAAACGATCCCATTTCGGCAGCCAGTCATAGCCCCAGCTGTTTTCCGCGGTTGCGGCATCGCCCCAGAAGCTTTTCATCATGCTGACGAAAAACTTCGGCGTATTTTGCCAGTAATTCACTTCGTTCACGCCCAGCGCCGCGGGGGTGATTTGTGAAATATAGCTCTGATAATCAACCTGTTTTTCCGACGGTAGCGGCATATATCCCGGCAAATTGGTCGAAAGCAGTCCCAGGTCGGTATAACCCTGAATATTGGAGTGCCCGCGCAGCGCGTTAACGCCGCCGCCTGCCATGCCGATATTGCCCAACAGCAGCTGTAGCATCGCGGCCGCGCGGATAGTTTGCGCTCCGGTGGTATGATGGGTCCAACCGAGGGCATACAGGATTGTCGCGGTTCGATTCGCAGCGCTGGTGCTGGCTAACAGTTCGCAAATGCGCTGAAAATCGTGTAAAGAGGTGCCGCACAGGCGGTTGACAAGTTCCGGCGTATAGCGCTCAACGTGCTGTTTCAATAGATTCCAGACGCAGCGCGGATGGTTCCACGTATCATCGCGCCTGGCGTAGCCGTTAGCGTCGAGTTCATAGTTCCAGCTGACTTTATCGTACTGACGCTTCTGCGGATCAAAGCCGCTAAACAGCCCCTCGTCGAAATCATAATCTTCCCGCACGATCATGCTGGCGTTGGTGTAGTGACGCACGTACTCATGCTGTATCCGATCGTGTTCGATCAGATAGCGGATCGCGCCGAGCAGGAAAGCGCTGTCGGAGCCGGCGCGAATGGGCGCGTACAGGTCAGCCACCGCCGCGCTGCGGTTAAAGCGCGGATCAACGACGATAACGGTCGCATTATTTTTAATTTTGGCTTCGATAACCCATTTGAACCCTACCGGATGCGCTTCCGCCGCGTTGCCGCCCATAATCAGCACCACATTGGCGTTTTTAATATCCACCCAGTTGTTGGTCATCGCCCCACGACCAAAGGTTGGCGCCAGCGCCGATACCGTCGGGCCGTGGCAAAGGCGCGCCTGGCAGTCAATCGATACCATCCCCAGCGCGCGGGTAAATTTACCGTCAAGGATCCCGGTTTCATTACTCGCCGCCGAAGAGCACAGCATGCTGGTTGAGGTCCAGCGGTTGACGGTGACGCCCTGGGCATTCTTTTCGATAAAGTTGGCGTCGCGGTCATCTTTCATCAATCGCGCGATACGATCGATGGCCTCATCCCAGCTTATACGCGTCCACTTATCCGAGCCCGGCGCGCGGTACTCCGGATAGCGTAATCGGTTATCGCTGTGAATATAGTCCAGTACGCCTGCGCCTTTTGGGCACAGCGACCCGCGGCTCACGGGATGATCGGGGTCGCCTTCGACGTGATAAATGCGTTCACGCACGTTTTTGGCGTTATCTCCGAAGCTGTACATGAGGATCCCGCAGCCGACTGAACAGTAGGTGCAGTTATTACGGGTTTCTTTAGCTTTTAAGAGTTTATATTGACGCGTCTCTGCGTGAGCGGAAAACGAGGGAAGAAAACCAAGCGATGCTACGGTCGTCCCTGCCATACCACCCGCGCAGATGCGAAAGAACTGCCTGCGACTGAGCTCCATTGTGCCTCCAGCTTAAACTTAAGACAGGAAAAGGGACAATGATTATACGGGTATTTTTGACTTTTGCATCTGCTGTTAACATTTACGACAAATAATAAACAATCAATCCTTTTTATTTCAATTAGTTAAAATCAATCGCTTTAAAACAGCGGCCAGGAATGTTAACACCATGCTAATCATTGTTATCCCCTGCCGTCAGCAATCCTTCGAACCGTACCTAACCTCATTCCACCATGCGGGCAATGCGCCGCCTTTATCCGGCCATCAATAACAACGGTAATTAACGTTTAATATAACTATCTGGTTTTATATGCGCTGCTTAAATAATTTATTGTCAATTTTTATATAACTATCGCGTGAATTCATGGCATAACATCATAAAACCGTATGTCGCGACTGAACTTTCCGCTTGCTTATTATCCAACTCCCCCATACGTTAACTTTTATTAAGAATTTTCTTACAGCAGGTCTGGCCAGTTCTCCGGCATGTAGATAACGCTGGAATAATATCTTCGGCACCAGCAGAATGCTGCGTTGTCCAGCCCTACACGTATATTTGCCGAATGGCGGAGGGTTATCTGTGCCAGTAGCAGAGTCCCTGTTCATTTTTACCGTACTGATTTATTAATCCATGCCATAAGGGGGCGTGATTGTATCGTTTGTGCGCTTTTTTTGATCTTATTCGCAGGAGCCACAGCGCGTATTTCTGGGCAATGTGCGGCGTCATCATTTCCCTGCTGTGGTGGGCGCCGGCGCGCGCGGAAGTCCGGCAGTTGGGTATCGATATCCCGGTCTACTGGTACGCCGACGCCAGCGATACAATGTCCCTCGACGCCTTTCTTTCGCTGCCAGAGGAGGCGCTAAAAACGGCGCCGCTTATCCCGTCGTTCGGCTATTCGTCAAAGACCTACTGGCTACGCACTTCGCTCCCGGCGGCCTGGTTTGCTGGCGAACAGCGCTGGCTACAGCTCGGTCCGTCGTTTGTCGATCGCTTGACCGTTTTTTATCGCCCCTACGCTAGCGATGCCCCCTGGAAACAAAAAGAGTTTGGCGACCACGCTTCTGCCCGCGATAACGATCTCGACTACCGCGAAAGCGTGCTAATTTTACCGCCCCCGCCCACGGCGGCTGGCTACGAGATGGTCTTCCGTCTCCAGAGCACCAGCACCCTGATCCTGCTGGCGACGCTCTCGTCACCGCAGGAGTTCGTACGTTCGGCCACCCTCGATACCGCCTTCTGGAGTTTCTATTTTGGCCTGGCGGTGATTGCCAGCGGTATCGCCCTGTGGCTTGCCGTCGCGCTGCGCCGACGCCTGCTGTGGGGGATCTGCCTGTTCTCGCTCAACTATCCGCTCGTCGCGGCCCTTCATGGCTACCCGGAATGGCTCTTTGGCGACGCCCTACTGCCGGTGCAGGATTACATGATTAGCTGCCTGTCGCTGGTGAGCTACGCCACCGCGCTGTGGTTACATAGCGAAGTTTTCGATTTGAAGAAAAACATGCCACGGCTGTATCAACTGCTGCTGGCGGCGATCGCCTTAAACATTGTTCTGCAAATCAGTATCCCGCTAGGGTTTTACGGCCAGGCAATGCAGATTGAAGCGGGGATATTCTTCATCGCCGCGCCAATTCTGTTGATCACCTCATGGATGCTGTGGCGGCGCAAAGCGGTTGATATCAATACCCTGTTGTTGGGGCTGCTGCCGCCGGTATACGTGGTCTCCGCCGGGCTGGCGCTGCTCTCTATCCACGGCGTCATTCCGTTTCATAACATGGTTTATTCCACCTGGCAGTACGCGCTGATTATCCACATCGTCACCGTCCTGATCATTGCGGTGCTGCGGGTGCGGGCGGAAAACCGTACCCTGGTGCGCAAGCAGCAGCTGGCGCGGGAGCTACAGATTGAACGCGAGGCCAGCTTCCACCAGCGCCAGTTTATGGGAATGGTGGCGCATGAGTTCAGAACGCCGCTGGCGATCCTCCAGGCCGCGCTGGAAAATCTGCGCCTGAGTCCCGCAACCGTCACCCAGAGCTTGCGCCTCGATCGCATGCAGCGCGCGACAACCCGCCTGGTGCAGCTCACCGATAACTGCCTGGCCGACGCCCGCCTCTCCTCCCGAGACCTGCACGCCGACAAGCAGGATGCCGAACTGCTGCCGGTCATCCATATGGCGGCGACCGTCGTAGATCTTTCGCTTAATCATTATTTGAATGTCACCCTTGAGGGGCAAACTGTCGGCCCGCAATCCCCTTCACCGGTGCTGTTTATTGATAGCGGGCTGCTGTGTATTGCGATCGCCAACCTGCTCGATAACGCGGTTAAATATGCCGCAGCCGGGGAGATAAGAGTCGAGATTTATCAGCAGGAAAAGCACGTTGAATTACGCATTGGCGATCGCGGTCCCGGCATCCCGCCGGAACAGGTCGAGCATATTTACGAGCGCTATCGACGCGGCGAAACTCACACCACAACGCCGGCCGGGACCGGCCTTGGGCTGTACGTCGCCCGACAAATCATCCAGGCCCACGGCGGGGACCTATGGCTGGCAGAAAATAGCTCAGCCGGATGCGAATTTGCGCTCACTCTCCCGCTGACGGGACAGCAGAAGGACAAACCATGACATTACGCGTAGCTATCATCGAAGATAGCGCAGATCTACTCGACGAGCTGCTGGCTTTTCTGCGCCATCGCGGCTTCGACGCCTGGGGCGTCGGCAGCGCCGAGGCCTTCTGGCGGCAGCTGCATCGCGATCCGGTCGATATCGTACTTATCGATATTGGCCTGCCGGGCGAAGACGGGTTTAGCGTGCTGGACTATCTGCACGAGATTGGCCAGTTCGGCCTGGTCGTCATTACCGCCAGAGGGCATGAGCAGGATCGGCTCCAGGCCTTAAACGCCGGCGCCGACCTCTATCTCATCAAGCCGGTCAACTTTTCCGACCTCGCGGAGAGCATCCACGCGCTGGGCTCCCGGCTTCGCCAGCAACAACCGGCGGAAAGCGTCAATCCGGCGCCATTAGCGGAGCGGTCAGCCCCTTCCCACTGGATACTCCAGAGCGAGCGCCTGGTGGCGCCATCGGGGCGGATCCTGCCGCTAACACAGCAAGAGTACCGGCTGCTGGAAGTCTTAATGCGTAACCGCAATGAAGTGTGCAGCAAAGTTGACCTGCACACTTCTCTGTTTACCGATGAGGGCGAACCGGAACTGCACCGCATCGACGTGGTGATCAGCCGCCTGCGGCACAAGGCCCGCCTGCAGGGCATCACCCTGCCGATTCGCGCGATTTTTGGCAAAGGGCTGGCGTTTCTCTCTTGACCTTTTCCCAGCCGGCAGCGGCGGCGCTGCCGGCTATTGTTCCGCCATCCGCCCGGAGTGATGACTAGTATGTTTCCAGCCTGGTGTTTCTTGTTAATTTTTTTCAGTTTTTGAGAGGATTGAGAGAAATGAGACTGACAACACATTAAGAATTTTCTTACATTGACAGGGCGTCGTGAGCGTTTTGACCCACAGCGGCTGAGCTAACAGGCTATTGCTGAATTTAGCACAAGCCGAATGCAGGCCGTTTGTCAGGCGCTTTTCGTTCGCGCATCGCGAGCACGGTTTAACGAAGAGTATAAAAATATTCGCGTGCCTGTGAGGTACATTTTTAAAACCAAAAATTAAGTTAAAGGATCTCAATTATGGCCATGCAAACATGGTTAGCCTTATTACTGTGCATATTTTGCCTTTGCGTTTCTGTTTATAGTCTGGTGTCGTATATCCGCGACAGGCGAAAACAGAAATTTCCATTTTCAGCAAAGAACTCTACGCGCAGAAAATAACTAAAGCCACATTAATAATAACGAAATCTGCATAGCAACAATCACCGCATACGCCCGGAGGATTGATCACAACATGGCGTTATGTTGATATATCAGGGAAATAACGCCATGAAAAAAGTAAACATCGCAATCAACACCAGAAATACCTTTCTCAGAGAATCATTGGTTTCCGTCGTCAATGAGCTCATCAGCCGCAGCGGTAATCTCAAAGTCGCTTTTTCTTATAAGCATAATGATTTTTTAGATAAAGATATCATCATCGCTGAAGTTCTCCCCGGCGAGATCTATCTGTGCAATACCAGCATAAAGAACCGTAAAAAAAACAGTTCGGTGATTATCCTGCACAGCTATGACAAGCTGCCGGAAAAAGAGCTGATCGTTAACTGTCTCAAGGGCGTTATCTTTGTCTCTATCAAATCGGTCAATATCGATGAGATGTTCGAAATTATTGCCCAGGAGCTAAAAAGGAGCGAAATTCTCCCCGACGCGCAGAGCAGCAACTCCACGCTCGTTTGCACCCATTGCCCGCATAAAATGCTCTCCAAATCGCAGGCTGCCGTCGCCACCGGCATCATCGATGGCTTTGATATCATTAAAATTTCCGCCCTCAACAAAGTCACCCCCAAAACCATCACCTGGCACAAAAGCAAAATCATGGAAAAATACCGTCTTAATAACAATCATGACTTTTTTCAGTTCATTAACTTGTTAAAAGAGCGCTGGTAAACTCGCGCTGTGCCCGCCGGTGAGCGCATTCTGTACGTTAAAATTAGGAATTTGACGGCTTGTTAGCGACGGGATTCCGAAAAAGATCGGTAACCTCAAAAACATCTACTCAGGGGTAACAGGCTGCGGGTACCATTACCCGGTTCCTCAATGTGAAAATACCGGAGCGTATTTTTATATAATAAGAACAACGTCTTTATCGAGGAATCTGTTACTTCGTCACATTGCCCCTTGCGTGCCTGTTAGGGGCCTCTTTTTCTCTGCGGAACGCGCCCCCGTCAGAGAGGGCGCGCGACGATCAGGCTTCGGCCTGCTGAGGCGCGGCTTCAGCCTCCGGGGCCTCTTCCTGCAGTTGACCTTCATTTTTTGACAGCATCGCCGTCGCAATCCCGTTACCCAGCACGTTAATCGCTGAGCGCCCCATATCGAGGAAATGGTCAATGCCCATCAGCAGCAAAATACCCGCCACCGGAATATTGAAGCTCGGGATGGTCGCGGCCAGCACCACCAGCGCCGAACGCGGTACCCCGGCAATCCCTTTCGAGGCCAGCATCAGCGTCAGCATCATCACGGTAATTTCGCTAAAGCTCAGTTGAACATTATAGGCCTGAGCGATGAACATGGCGGCAAAAGAGCAGTACACCATTGAGCCGACCAGGTTAAAGGAGTAGCCGATGGGCAGCACAAACGACGCGATATTTCGCGAACAGCCAAATTCCACCAGGCGCTCCAGGGTCTTCGGATAGGCCGCTTCGGAACTGCTGGTGGTGAACGCCACCAGCACCGGGTCTTTCAGCATATTCAGCAGGCGAAAAACCTCTTTTTTGAGCACCATATACCCCACCGCCAGCAGCACCGCGCTGGTCAGCAGGATCGCGACATAGTATCCGCCGATAAACGAGGCGTAGTTAAGCAGGATCCCCAACCCCTGCGAGGCGATAACCGAAGAGATAGCGGCGAAAATCGCCAGCGGCGCGACGTACATCACGTACCCGGTCACCTTCAGCATAATGTGGGAAACCACGTTGAGCGCCGCCACCAGCGGAGCATTGAATTTCTCCCCCAGCGACGCCCCGGCAATACCGAAGAACATCGAGAACACCACGATTTGCAGAATCTCGTTGCTGGCCATCGCTTCGGTAATGCTGGTCGGGATGGTATGGGTCAGAAAGCCTTTCAGGCTCATCCCGCTCACCGCCAGCCCGGTATCCACGGATTCTTTCGGGATCGCCAGGTTCAGACCGGCGCCGGGATGCTCAAGGGTGACAATCACCAGCCCGACCAGAATGGAGAGAATTGACGAGGTAATAAACCACACCATGGCTTTACCGCCGACCCGGCCAATAGTCGCCGTTTCGCCAAGGCGCATAATGCCGACCGTCAGGGTACTGAAGACTAATGGCGCTATCACCATTTTAATCAGGCGCAGGAACACATCGGTTAGCAGCGTAATGTTTTCCGACCATGCGGTAATGGTCGTTTGCCCGGCGTAAGCGTGGATGGCCGCGCCGGAGAGGATCCCCAGCAGCATGAAGATGACGATGAACAGCGTGAGTTTGTTTGCACTTGCCACAAAAATTAACCCCTGATTTATTTAACGTGTTGTTTTTTAATGTATATATGCTTTATTTATTGGAATACATTAAACATTCACCACATAAATTGAATAAAAGCAGGCGGGGTTACAACTCTTTTTTAGTTTTTATAGTAAAAGTTAATGTGCTCGTTGATATGCATCAAACCGCGTCGCGCCGCCGGAAAGATGAAAAAGGCGCCGGCGTCAGAGGACAACCGGCGCAAAGAGGCATTAGCGTTTTACGGTATCCTCCAGGAAGAAACGTCCCAGCGGATTCTGATAAAAACCGTCGATATTTTTGCGGCTGACGTTGCGGTACGGGCTGTAATACAGATCGACCCAGTTCACATCGGCCTTGGCCATTTTTTGCAGGTCGATATACATCTGCTCGCGCTTTTTACCATCCATTTCGACGCGCGCGGCAGCCACCAGCGCTTTTACCTGCTCGTTATGATAGCGGGTCATATAGTTCATATTGGCATCGTGACCCAGCACGAAAGTGGTTTTCTGATCGGGGTCAAGAATATCGTTGGTCCAGTACATCACCGAAATATCGTACTCTCCGGCCACCAGCATATCCCAGCTCTGGCTCGGGTCGACTTTTTGCAAATTCACCGTCACCCCGGCTTTCGCCAGCTGCTGTTGCAGCAAAATGGCAATCTGCTCATCGACTTCATCCCCGGCGTTGACCACGTAGTTCAGCTTCAGATCGGCAGCGCCCGCCGCTTTTAGCATCGCTTTGGCCTTCTGCGGATCGTACGGCCGGCGAAGATTATCCTGGTAGTGGTAAAGCGCCCCGGCGGGAATATAGGAGTTGGCCACCTGGCCGTAGCCAAAGGTCACGGTCTTCACGATTGCGTCTTTATCAATCGCGAAGTCCAGCGCCTGGCGCACCTCCACCTTGCCCAGCGCGCCGTGAGAATGGTTGATCAGCAGATGGTCCTCGCGCGTGGAGGGGTCCAGTTCCACCTTCAGATTGGCATCCTTTTGTAACGATGCAATGCGTGAGAAAGGCACGGTCAGCGCGGCGTCGAGCTCGCCGGCCTGCACCTTCAGCATGCGGGTATTATCGTCCGGAATGGTTAACCACTCCACGCCATCGAGGCTGACGTTTTTCGCCTGCCAGAAGTGCGGGTTCTTCACCAGCACGATCTTTTCCCCGCGCAGCCACTCTTTCACGCTAAACGCGCCGGAGCCCACGGGTTTTTCGGCAAACGCCTCTTCGCCTTCCGCTTTCATCGCCTTCTGCGAAATCACCGAGGCGTTCGGCAGGGCCAACTGCGACAAGAACGGCGCTGACGGCGATTTCAGCGTCACTACCAGCGTGCGCGGGTCCGGGGCTTCCGCTTTGGCAATAATGCTATAGGAGTCGCGCCACAGCGAGCCTTCATCATCGCGGATACGCATCAAGCTAAACGCCGCATCGCTGGCGGTTAGCGGTGTGCCGTCAGAGAAGGTCGTGTCGCGAATTTTAAAAGTGTAGACCTTGCCATCCGGAGAAATCGTCCAGCTCTCAGCCACGCCCGGCTCCAGCTTCGTCCCGCTCTTATCCACCCGCACCAGCGGGTCAAAGACGTTGGAAAAGACCCAGTTATCCGCGTTTTGCGCCGATTTTATCGGGTCAAACGTGGTGCTGTCCTCCCGGCGGCCAATGGTCAATACCCCCGCCGCCTGGGCCATTTCGCTCACCACGCTAAGCGCCAGAAAAACGCTCGCCGCCAGTAATTTAACTTGCCTGTGCTTCATCAAAAGATCCCCCTGTTAAAGGAAAAACGGTCTCATCGCCCGCGAGGTTGAGCACGCAGGCATAAGCGCGATCGGCAATCTGCCGGGTTGGTGGTGGTGCGCCGGTGCGGCACTGCACCTGCGCATAAGGGCAGCGCGGATGAAATGCACAGCCTTGTGGAACGGCAACGGGACTGGGCGGCTCGCCCCCCAGCAAATTTTTCGGTAGGGGTTTATCCGGGTCGATTTCCGGGATCGCCGAGACCAGCGCGGCGGTATAGGGATGCAGCGGACGGGTGAAGACCGCCTCTGCCGGCCCCTCTTCCACAATCCGCCCAAGGTACATTACCGCCACCCGATCGCAGAGCCGCCGCACAATCGCCAGATCGTGAGCGATAAACAGAATCGCCAGCCCCATCTTCTCCCGCAGATCCATCAGCAGGTTGACGATCTGTCCCTGAATAGAGACGTCCAGCGCCGCGACGCACTCATCGGCCACGATCAGCCGCGGCTCCATGGCCAGCGCTCTGGCAATACCGACGCGCTGGCACTGGCCGCCGCTAAGCTGGGCCGGTTTCGCGCTGGCCTGCTGCGGGCGCAGGCCCACCAGGGTGAGCAGTTCTGCTACCCGCAGCGCCTCCTGCCCGCGGGGCACTTTTTGATGCACGCGCAGCACCTCGGCGATGCTCTCTCCCACGCTCTGCCGCGGGTTCAACGAGGCAAAGGGATCCTGGAAAATCATCGCGCTTTGCTGGCGCAGACGGGCGATATCGCTGGTTAAGCCATGGGTAATACGTTGCCCCTCGAACCGCACCTCGCCATCGGCTACCCGTTCAAGCTGTAACAACGCTCGGCCAAGCGTGCTCTTGCCGCTTCCGGATTCGCCGACCAGACCGAGCGTTTCGCCGGGAAAGATCTGCATCGTGACCTGGTTCACCGCGTGCACGACCCGCTTCGGCTGCCAAAGACCGCCCGACACCGGGAAGGTGACGCAAAGATTATCGGCCTCAAGCAGCGGCCATTGAGCGTTAGCCATTATCCCTCCTGTCGGGTCAGCGTGGGTAAGCGGTGATGACAAGCCACCGCGTGGCTATGGCGATCCTGCCCGTAATGCAGCGGCGGCTGCTGCAGGCACGCCTCATCGGCGCGGCGGCAGCGCGGATGAAAGCGACAGCCTGATGGAAAGTGGTCGGCGCTCGGCGGCTGGCCGTCGATGATTGTCAGCCTCCCCCGTCCGCCTTCGCTGGCCGGCTGACAATCAATAAGCCCGCGGGTATAGGGGTGCAGCGGCCCGGCGAGCACTTCGCGTTTGTCGCCCACCTCGCAGAGCCTGCCGCCGTACATCACCGCGATCCGGTCGCAGGTTTGCGCCACCACCCCGAGATCGTGGGTGATCATAATGACCGCCAGCCCCAGCTCGGCACGCAGGTCGCTGAGCAGGCGCAAAATCTGCATCTGCACGGTGACGTCCAGCGCGGTCGTCGGTTCGTCGGCAATCAGCAGCCGCGGTTCCGGCGCGAGGGCGACGGCGATCATCGCCCGCTGGCGCATACCGCCGGAAAATTCGTGCGGATAGCTATTGAGCCGATTCTGCGGGTCCGGGATGCCGACCTGGCGCAGCAGGGCCAGCGCATCTTCCCGCGCCTGACGGCGGTTTGCCGCAAAATGGAGGCGCCGGCTTTCCGCGATCTGCTCCCCAATGGTCATCACCGGATTGAGATGGCTGGTCGGGTTCTGGAAAATCATACCGATTTCCCGCCCGCGCACCGCCGACATTTGCCCTTCGCTGAGGGGTAAGATATCCCGGCCGTCGAGCACAACCTCACCGCCGCTAATCCGCAGCCCGTCCCCCGGCAACAGGCGCATCAGCGCCCGGCAGGTCACGGTTTTTCCCGACCCGCTTTCGCCAACCAGCCCCAGCATCTCCCCGGCTTCAAGCGTGAATGAGACGTTATCGACCAGCGCGATATCCTCGCCGCCCGTGACCGTCAGGCGATTCACCTTCAGCAAACTCATCCCCGTCCTCCTAACTTGTCGCCGAGCCCATCGGCCAGCAGGCTAAAGCCCATCGCCAGCAGCACGATGGCGAGCCCTGGAAAGGTGGTTATCCACCACGCGGTAGTGATAAAGCTCTGCCCTTCGGCCACCATAACGCCCCATTCGGCGGTTGGCGGCTGCACGCCGAGCCCGAGATAGCTCACCGCGGCTCCGTTCAGCAGCACCAGTACGCAGTCGGACATCGAAAAAACGATCGCTCCGGTTAGCGCGTTCGGCAGCAGATGACGGAACAAAATCCGCGGATGGCCGTAGCCCAGACTGCGGGCCGCCAGAATAAAATCGCGCTGTTTCAGCGTCAGTACCTGAGCGCGTACCAGACGGGCGTAGGAGACCCAGCCCACCATCGCCATGGCGATGTAAAAGCTGCTCAGTCCCGGCCCGAGAATGGCGATGATTGCCAGCATCAGCACCAGAAACGGAAAGGCCAGCACGATATCAATAACCCGCATCACCAGCGCATCGACCACGCCGCCAGAATAGCCGGCAAGCGCCCCCAGCGCGGTACCGAGCATAAAGGGGAACAGCACCCCCAGCAGGCAGATTTGGAGATCGACCCGCGCGCCCCACAGCACGCGGGAAAAAACGTCGCGGCCAAAGTTGTCGGTACCGAAGAGATGCGCGCCGCCCGGCGGCAGCAGGCTGGAAGAGGCGTCCTGGGCAATCGGATCGAACGGCGCGATCCACGGCGCCAGACAGGCGACCAGCAGCCATAGTCCGACGATCGCCAGCCCGGCACAGAGCGCCTGCTGACGCGGGATAGCCCGCTGACGCAGACGGGAAAACGTCGCTATCGCCTTCATAGTTTTATCCTCGGGTCGAGGGCCACGGTCAGAATATCCGCCAGCAGGCTGACCGCTACGGTAGCAAGGGCAAAGACCATCACCACGCCCTGCACCACCATGTAGTCGCGGCTAAAAATCGCCTTAACCAACAGCTGTCCGAGGCCGGGGATGGCAAACACGCTTTCGATAACCACCGTACTGCCGATGAGCCAGCCAATATTCACCGCCAGCAGATTGATGGTCGGTACCAGAGAATTCGGCAGCACGTGCCGCCAGAAGATACGTCTTTCCTGCTGTCCCCGCGCCCGGGCCGCCACCACATAGTCGCTATTCATCTCCATCAGCAGGCTGGCGCGCAGGTTGCGAATCAATACCGCCGACAGCGCCAGCGCCACGGTCAGGCACGGCAGAACCATATGGTGCAGCTGGTCTACAAAATCGCTGCCGTAGCCGGAGACCGGAAACCAGCCGAGCGCGATACTGAACAGCAGAATCAACATGATGCCGAGCCAGAACGCCGGAAACCCGAGCCCGGCGGTCGTAAACAGACGAATCAGCCGATCGGCGAGGCGCCCGCGCTGGCGTGCGGCCATCGCCGCCAGCGGTACCGTCAACGCTATCGCCAGCAGAACGCTGCCGAGCACCAGCCACAGCGTCGGTTCCAGACGCGAAGCAATCAGCTTCAGGGTATCGACCCGGTAAACAATTGACTTACCCAGCTCGCCCTGCAGCAGATTGCGCAGAAAATAGCCGTACTGAACCCACAGCGGTTCGTCGAGGCCAAACTGCGCGCGGATGCGGGCCAGCGCCGCCGGCGTGCTGCGCACCCCGAGCAGAATACGCGCCGGATCGCCGGGGATGGCGCGCACCATCATGAAGGTGATCAGGCTGATACCCAGCAGAACCGGCAGCAGCTGTAGCGGGCGAAGAAGCAGAAAGCGGTAACGGTGCATCAACAGCCTCCCGCGTCGCGCTGGCGCGCCAGAAAATCGAGCAGCACCGGGTAGTAAGCCTGCGGCTCTTCGTAAAATGGCATATGGCTGCTGTTGGCAAAAATGGCTATTTCGGCGTTCGCCAGGCCCTGCTTCATTTTCAGGGCGCAGGCGGGCGTCAGCTCATCGTGCTGGCCGCTGGTGATCAGACAGGGCGCGCGGATTGACGCCAGCTCAGCGCTGCGGTTCCAGTTTTTTAAATTGCCGGTATAGAGGAATTCGTTCGGCCCCTGCATGGTGGTATACGGCCCCATATTCCAGTCGCCGAGCGAGCGGGTAACCGGCTCCGGCCAGACGTCGAGACGGCACACATGGCGATAATTCAGCAGAGTAATCGCCGCCTGATAGGCCGGATGATCCAACCAGCCGAGCGCTTCGTAGCGCTGCATCATCGCGACGGTTTCTGGCCCCAGCGCCCCGCGCAGACGGTTCAGCTCCTGCACCAGATGCGGCATATCGGCGACGGTGTTTTCCAGAATCAGCGAGCGAATTGCGCCAGGATGGTGCAACGCCACTTCAATCGCCAGCCATCCGCCCCACGAGTGACCAAGCAGATGCACCTGACCGAGCCCCAGCGCCTGGCGCACGGTCTCCACTTCACGCACGTAGCGCGCCATCGTCCACAGGCTGGCATCATCCGGCCGGTCGGACTTGCCGGTACCCAGCTGGTCAAAAGCGATCACCCGATAACCGTGCTGCTTCAGGCAGGAGTGGGCTTCGCGCAGATAATCGCAGGGCAGCCCCGGCCCGCCGTTGAGGCAGAGAACGGTCTCCTCGCCGTCGCCAAACTGATAGGCCACGACGTTATATCCCTCCACCGCAATGTTATGGTACTGATCGGGCGCTATTTCGCTCCACATGGTGTACTCCTCATCGTCGATGGCCCGGTTCTGGCGTTGCGTTAACGCTAACGGCAACGCCGGAGGCTGAACAGTTAGCAAAAATACTAGTTTTGCGCGGCGCCGGTGCGGCACCGGAATTGCATGCCTTTTGCGCTAACTATTGACGGATTTGCACAAATCGTGCCCGTCGCAGGTCTCGTTTTAGATGAAGGGGGTTATATGCGACTGGAATTTGAACGCCCCGGCAGCGCGCGGGCGGCTAGCCTGGATGAGGCATTCAGCGGACTTTTTCAGGCCACCCGGAAGTTAGGATTTGACGCGGTCATTTACGACTACACGCCGGTCCCGCGTTCTCTGGAAGGGGAGCTGATTACGCCTTCGCTGCTGAAAACGTGCAATGTGCCGGAAGATATGCGCCAGCTATGGTGCGAGCGCGGATATTACCAGCTTGATCCGGTGCAGCACTGCGCGCTCGAAAGCTGCGCGCCTTTTGTCTGGTCCTATCAACGACCGGACAACAGCATGCTGCGCGGGAGGTTGAACAATCACGCCACCGCGGTCACCGACTATATGCGCGAACATAATATGCCCTGCGGGGCGACGGTTCCCCTGCATCTCCCCAACGGCAGTTTCGTCACTCTCACCGGCATCCATACCGGCCAGCGTCAGGAACGGGAAATCAGCGCCACCCTGGCGCAGCTGATGCTGCTCGCCCACCAGTTTCAGGAGTCGGCGTTTCCGCTGTTTGACAGCACCCTGCTTACCTGCCGCCATGTGAAGCTAAGCAACCGCGAGCGCGAATGCCTGGCGTGGTCCGCCGAAGGACTTACCGCTAAAGAGATCGCCCGCAAGCTGCACCGCTCGGTGGCGACGGTGACGCTGCATCTTAATACCGCGGCCAAAAAGCTCGGCGCCAGCAACCGCGTACAGGCGGTAGTCCGCGCCCTGCACTACCGCCTGCTCGACAGCTAAGAACTAGCATTTTTGCTAGTGTTCAGCCGCGGTTGCCACCCTTTACCCTGAAAGCCGGTCCACTTAGCAGGGTAAAGATGATTCATGTATACCATCAGCGAAGGTTACGCCCCGTTTCGGCGCTATCAAACCTGGTTTCGCGTTTGCGGCGATATCGATAGCGGGCTCACGCCGCTGGTCATCGCCCACGGCGGGCCGGGGTGTACGCATGATTATGTTGATGCGTTCCGCGATATCGCCCTCAGCGGGCGGGCGGTGATCCACTACGATCAGTTAGGCAACGGACGCTCAACCCATCTCCCGCAGCAGCCCGCCGATTTCTGGCAACCGGCGCTGTTCCTCGACGAACTGGCCAACCTGCTGCAGCATCTCAATATTGCCGATCATTACGCCCTGCTCGGCCAATCGTGGGGAGGTATGCTCGGCGCGGAGCACGCCGTGACGCGGCCAAAGGGGCTAAAGGCGCTGATTATCGCCAACTCCCCGGCGTCGATGGCGCTGTGGCTACAGGGAGCGGCCAGGCTGCGGGCGCAGTTGCCCGCCGACGTCCAGCAGACGCTGCTGGCCCATGAGGCGGCGGGAACGCTGGACAGCGCGGAATATAAGGCGGCAAGCCAGGTATTTTATCAACGCCACGTCTGTCGCCTCGATCCCTGGCCGGCGGAAGTGCGGCGCACCTTCGACGCCATGGATGCCGACCCGACGGTTTATCACGCCATGAATGGCCCCACCGAATTCCACGTCATCGGCAGCATGAAAGCGTGGACGATTATCGACCGCCTCGCGCGCATTGACGTTCCGGTCCTGCTGATTTCCGGGCGCTACGATGAAGCCACCCCGGAGGTGGTACAACCCTTTATGGACCACATCCCCGACGCGCGGTGGGTCATTTTCGAAGCCTCAAGCCATATGCCGCACGTCGAAGAGCGGGAGCTGTGCATGAAGACGGTAAACGACTTTTTAAGCCGCGCGATAAACGAAAAGCCGCTTACAGCGCCAGCCCGCCTCCGCCGCTGAACGGCCGCTCGCCGGCGATTTTCATCACTTCGGCCCCCAGGGTGACAAACGGCGCCCGACGGCTGGCATAAATCAGCCCGCCCGATGTCGGGCGCACCGCTTTGACCATATCGGTCAGCGGATCGATGATTTCCGCGACCACATCGTCGGCGCTGACCCACTCGCCGGGGTGTTTTAACAGCACCAGGATGCCGGTCGCCGGGGCGGTAACAATCTCCCCGGCGGCAAACGGCAGCATTACCGTTTCCTGCTGCGGAATCTCAGGCTTCGCGCCGGCCAGTACGCCGCGGTACTGCAGATAGCGATAAAGACGTTCGGCATCGTCGCAGGCGGTGGCGTGATCCACCTCCTGCTGGCCGCGCAGTTCGACGGTCACCGCCATACAGCCGGGCTGCTGCTGCGAGCGCGATGAATCACGCGCCGCCAGGCGCTGCCACGGCAGGCCGCAGGCCTCATCAAACGAATGACCGCCGCTCTCCTGCGACAGCAGCACGGCGCCAATACCGAGGAAAGCCGCCAGAACTTTCGCCTCGCGTTGCCAGGCCGGGTCGGCGTAGAGATGCAAAATCGCCTGGTCATCGCAGTGCAGATCGAGTACCAAATCGGCATCGCAGGCGAGGCCCAGCAGATGATGGCGCAGGGCCTGAACTTCGCTGACCACGGGCAGCGCCGCCAGCGCCTCCCGCATCGCCGCGCGCACCTGCTGCAGGTACTCGCGGCGCGAGCCGGGCGATGGCGCACGCAGATAGGGCTGCGCCAGGGCAGCCAGATCGGGGAAGTCGCGGTTAAAATTACGCCCGCTTGCCAGATCGAAACGACCTACGCCGCCGCTGAGCAGCACCTGGGCCAGCCCCGGCGGGTTGGCCACCGGCACGAGAATGATTTCGCCGCGCAGCTCGCCGCGCCGTTCCGCCTGACTGAGTAATCTTTTAAGATAATGCAGAACCAGCATGCCCGGAATTTCATCGGCGTGCAGCCCCGCCTGCAGATAGACCTTCTCTCCTGTGCCGGGCGCGCCGAAATGAAAATGGCTTAATTGCCGCTGCCCACCGAGTGCATGTTCAGGTAATGTATAGTGTTTAATTTTCATTGGACGTCCTGGTTGTGGAAAAGAAAATCCGGCTTGACCGTATCGATCACAAGATCCTTGAAATCCTGCGCCGGGATGGCCGCATTTCTTATCAAAAGCTCTCGGAGCAGGTAAACCTTACCGCCCGTCCGTGCCTGGAACGGGTGCGCAGCCTCGAGCGCGACGGCATTATTCGCGGCTACAGCGCCATTGTAGAACTGCCCGAGCCGGAGCACGCGTTTGTGGTGCAGGCGCAAATCGCGCTGGCCGACCACGGGCGATCGCAGCCGGTGTTTGAACAGGAGATGCGCCAGACGCCCGAAGTGCTGGACTGCTGGCTGGTCAGCGGCAGCTTCGACTTTCTGGTGCGTATCGGCTGCCGCAGCATGGCGCACTACTGCCAGCTGGCGGATAGCTGGCTGACCAGTAAAAAGTTTCACGTCGATAAAATCGTCACCCTCACCGAACTGCAGGCCATTAAGCGCTCTTGACTAGCCGCGACGGATAAACGCCAGCCAGCGCCGCTCGGCGCGCGCGAAGGTGAAAATCAGCAAAAAGGTGCAGAGCAGATACAGCGCCGCGGCCATCAGAAACGGAATAAACGGCGAATAGGTCATGGCGTAGAACGCGCGGGCCACGCCGGTAATATCCAGCAGGGTCACGGTGCTGGCCAGCGACGTGGCGTGCAGCAAAAAGACCATTTCATTATTCAGCGCCGGGATCCCGCGCCTCAGGGTCGCGGGCAGAACCAGACGGCGAATAATTTGCCATTTCCCCATCCCGTAGGCTTCTCCGGCGATCCACTCCTGGCGCGGGAAAGTCACCATCATCCCCGCCAGCAGCTCCGCAACGTACGCGGCAGTGTTGAGAACCAACGCCAGGGTGGCGCAGAAGGTCGCATCGCGAAACAGCAGCCAGAACGGCTGGTCGTTCATCCAGCCCGTTTGTACAATATCGAACTGCGACAGGCCGTAGTAAATCAGCATCAGCTGGAGATAGAGCGGCGTGCTGCGAAAAAAATATGTAAACGCGCGAATGGGCAGCGCCAGCCCGCGCGGACCGTACACCTGCCCCACCGCCATCGCTATCGCCAGCGCCATTCCGGGAACGATGGAGAGTAAAAACAGCTCCGCCGTGACCGCCAGTCCGCTGGCGGCGCCGTTGCCGTCGCTCCACAAAAAGCTCGGAATCGCATCGATAAAGGTTTGCAGATTCATAAGGCCGCCCCCGCCGTGGAAGAGCGCAGCGCGTAACGCTTCGCCAGGCGGCTGAACAGCCAGCTGGAGAGCGCGGTAATCACCATGTAAATCAGCGAGACCAGAAAATAGAAGAGGAACGGCTTTTGCGTGGCGCGCCCAGCCTGTTCGGCCAGCCAGACCATATCCTCAAGGCCGAGGATCGACACCAGCGCTGACGCTTTCATCAGCCCCAGCCAGTTGTTGTTGATGCCCGGGATCGCGAAGCTCAGCATCTGCGGCAGCATCACCCGGCGGAATACCGTCCAGGGTCGCATCCCGTAGGCCTGCGCGGCTTCGGTTTGCCCGCTATCGACGGTCAGAAACGCGCCGCGAAAAGTCTCGGTGTAATAGGCGCCGAAAACAAAGCCAATCGCCAGCACGCCGGAGATAAAAGTATTGAAGCGCACCGGCCCCAGCCCCACCAGACCCAGCAGCAGGTTAACCAGCATCTCGCCGCCGAAAAACAGCAGCAGCATAATCACCAACTCCGGGATCCCGCGTACCAGCGTAGTGTAGGCGGTGGAAAACAGGCGCAGCCACGGCGGGCCGAAGAGCTTAATCAGCGAGTTAATCAGCCCCAGCAGCAGAGCGACCAGTAATGAAGAGAGCATCACGCACAGCGAAAGCGCCGCGCCGCGTAACAACAGGGGTAAATAGTCTGCGACCATATTCAGCCTTCCGCGGAGGTCGTAAAGGGGCGCAGGCCAGCGCCCACGCCCGCACCTTTACGACTTATTTGCCATAAATATCAAAGCTAAAGTATTTTTTCTGAATGGCGTCATAGGTCCCGTCGGCGCGGATTGCCTTAATGGCCCCGTTCAGCGCATCGCGCAGCGCCGGATTGTCTTTATTGACCGCAATCCCGACGTCGGAGGAGATGCCGCCGTCCTGGATAACCGGGCCGGCAAAGGCGAATTTCTGCCCGCGTGGGGTATCAATAAAGCCGGTCGCCGCCTGGATATTATCCTGCAACGCGGCGTCGATGCGCCCGGAGAGCAGGTCGAGGTAGACGTTATCCTGGTTAGCGTAACCGACAATCTTCACGCCATGATTGGCCCAGTTGGCCTTCGCAAACGCTTCATGGGTAGAGCCGGTCTGGACGCCGACGGTTTTGCCTTTCAGGCTGGCGGCATCCGGCAGCAGCGGGCTGCCTTTGCGCGCCACCAGCTGCGCCGCGCTGCGGTAGTAGCGGTCGGTGAAATCCACTTCCTTTTTACGTTCATCGGTAATATTGAGCGAGGCGATAATAGCATCGAACTTATGCGCGTTAAGCGCGGCGATCATGCTCTCAAACGGCTGCTTCACGAAAACGCATTTGGCTTTTAGCTGGGTGCACAGCGCGTTGGCGATATCAATATCAAAGCCGGTGATTTCGCCGCTGGGCGCCAGCACGTCAAAAGGCGGATAGCCGCCATCGACGCCAAAGCTGATGGTGTCAAACTGCTGGGCGGCCAGCGGCGCGCTCAGCGCCATACAGGCCAGTAATGCGGCAAGGCGTATTTTCATTTTGATTCCCCGGTGTTGGCGCGATGATTAAAAACGCAGTGAGAGGCAGGTCAGGCCGCCATCCATTTTCTTAAATTCGCTGGTGTCGAGCTGCACGATAGGCATTCCCAGCTTGCTGATTTCGCCGAGGGTATGGGGATAGCCCTGCGGCGTAATTAAGGTATCGTTGATCCACAGCGTATTTCCGGCGTAGGCCTCCTCCTCCGGGATCACGATGCTGTTGAAACCGCTAAATGCCGGATGGTTAACGTAGCCTTCCGTCAGCAGCAGCGTATTGCGGCCCACGTAGTTGACGATTGATTTCAGATGCAGACCGGCGCTGACTTCGATCGCCGCGACCTGATAGCCGTGCGGCTCAACGGCGGCGGCAAACTCGCGGATCCCCTGCTCATCGGTGCGCGCCGTCAGGCCGATAAAAAACTGCTTATCCACTAACAGCACGTCGCCGCCGTCCATATGCCCGCGCTCGCTCATCCGCGCCAGCGGACGAAACCCCGCCAGCACCGGCGCAATGGTATCAACTTCGCCCTGACGGCTCGGCGCGCCCGGATGGGTAATCACCGCCAGTTCCGGCATGACCACGGCGGTATCTTCAACAAAGTGCGCATCAGGATAATCCGCCGCCGGGGGCAGCACCGTGACCTTCAGGCCAAGCTGCAGCAGGGTTTCCACATAGGCGAGAAACTGGCGGGTGGTGGCGGCGATATCCGGCGCGCCCAGCTGGGCGGTAGTTTGTCCCGCGCCGCAGGTGGCGGCCGGTAGGCGGGCGATAGCCTGGGTAAAATGCATAAAGAACCCTCTGGTATTGGTCGCATTGTTTAAGGCAAAACGGTGAGTGAATTTGATTATTAATCAGATGCCGCCGCCAATCAGGCTGAATCACTTCCCCGGGCCGCTTATTCACGCTGTATATCAGTTCAGGTTCGACGTATTCCGCTGTTGGCCCCCTGAAAGCGCCGAATGAGGGTAATAAGCAGCCCTGTTCGCCAGGCCGGTAGTCGAAAATGACTAAGCGTAAATTGCGCGTAAATATTCACCGTAAACGGCTCAGCGAAAAGCCTTTTTTACAGACATATCTGGACAGTCTTTTCATAATTCCTCCATTTTTAAGCAGCGTTCGCTGGCTAAACTAGTATCATTCCGTGAAACGTTTCAGGATGAGATAGCAAATTAATGAAAGGTAGCAATAAAAGCCGTTGGGCAGCCGTGCTGGTGGTGGCAATCATCGCGGGTGCCGCGTACTGGTTTTGGCAGGGTCGCGAAGCGGCAAACGCGCCGTCGGCAACGGCGGCAGGTCCGGGGCCCGGCGGCGGGCGTGCTGGCCGTTTTGGCGCCGCCCTCGCGCCGGTGCAGGCGGCAACCGCCGCCAGCGAAGCGGTGCCCCGCTATCTTTCCGGCCTCGGTACGGTAACGGCGGCGAATACCGTCACCGTTCGCAGCCGCGTCGACGGTCAGCTGCTGGCCATCCACTTTACCGAAGGCCAGCAGGTCAAAGCGGGCGATCTGCTCGCGGAAATCGACCCCAGCCAGTTTAAGGTCGCCCTCGCCCAGGCCGAAGGCCAGCTGGCGAAAGATCGGGCAACCCTGGCCAACGCCCGCCGCGATCTGGCGCGCTACCAGCAGCTGGTGAAAACCAATCTGGTTTCCCGTCAGGAGCTGGATACCCAGCAGTCGCTGGTCAGCGAAACCCAGGGCACGATCAAAGCGGACGAAGCCGCCGTCGCCAGCGCCCAGCTGCAGCTGAACTGGAGCCGCATCACCGCGCCGATCGACGGCCGGGTCGGCTTAAAGCAGGTGGATATCGGCAACCAAATCTCCAGCGGTGATACCACCGGGATCGTGGTGCTGACGCAAACGCACCCGATCGACGTCGTGTTTACGCTGCCGGAAAACCAAATCGCCACGGTGGTACAGGCGCAAAAGGCGGGGAAAAAGCTGGTCGTCGAAGCCTGGGACCGCACCAATAAACAGAAAATCAGCGAAGGCTCACTGCTGAGCCTCGATAATCAGATTGACGCCACCACCGGCACCATCAAGCTGAAAGCGCGCTTTACTAACCTGGACGATGCCCTGTTCCCGAATCAGTTCGTTAACGCCCGGATGCTGGTCGATACCGAGCAGAACGCGGTGGTGATCCCAACCGCCGCGCTGCAAATGGGTAACGAAGGCCATTTTGTCTGGGTTCTGAACGATGAGAACAAAGTCAGCAAGCACACCGTCACGCCGGGTATTCAGGACAGCCTGAAAGTGGTGATTAACGCCGGGCTTTCCGCCGGCGATCGCGTAGTGACCGACGGTATCGACCGTCTGACCGAAGGCGCGAAGGTTGAAGTGGTGGAAGCCCAGAATGCGGCTAGCGCCGCCGAACCGGCGAAAGCCACCAGCCGCGAATACGGTAAAAAAGGAGCGCGCTCCTGATGCAAGTGCTACCGCCGAGCAGTACGGGCGGCCCATCCCGTCTGTTTATCATGCGCCCGGTCGCCACCACGCTGTTCATGGTGGCCATTATGCTGGCCGGGATTATCGGCTATCGTTTCCTACCGGTTTCGGCGCTGCCGGAAGTGGACTACCCGACGATTCAGGTGGTAACGCTCTATCCCGGCGCCAGCCCGGACGTGATGACCTCGTCGGTGACCGCCCCGCTGGAGCGGCAGTTTGGCCAGATGTCCGGCCTTAAGCAGATGTCCTCCCAGAGCTCCGGCGGCGCGTCGGTGGTCACGCTCCAGTTCCAGCTCACGCTGCCGCTGGACGTCGCTGAGCAGGAAGTTCAGGCGGCCATCAACGCCGCCACCAACCTGCTGCCCTCGGACCTGCCTAACCCGCCGGTCTACAGCAAAGTGAACCCTGCCGATCCGCCAATTATGACCCTCGCGGTCACCTCTTCCGCCGTGCCGATGACCCAGGTCGAAGATATGGTCGAGACCCGCGTGGCGCAAAAAATCTCCCAGGTTTCCGGCGTCGGACTGGTGACTCTGGCGGGCGGGCAGCGCCCGGCGGTACGCGTCAAGCTCAACGCCCAGGCCATCGCCGCCCTCGGCTTGACCAGCGAAACGGTACGCACCGCGATTACCAGCGCTAACGTCAATTCGGCGAAGGGTAGCCTCGACGGCCCGTCGCGGGCGGTTACCCTCTCCGCCAACGATCAGATGCAGTCGGCGGAGGATTACCGCCGGCTGATTATCGCCTGGCAGAACGGCGCGCCGATTCGCCTCGGCGACGTCGCTACCGTGGAACAGGGCGCGGAAAACAGCTGGCTCGGAGCATGGGCCAACAATCAGCGGGCGATCGTCATGAACGTCCAGCGCCAGCCGGGGGCGAATATTATCTCGACCGCCGACAGCATCCGCCAGATGCTGCCGCAGCTGACCGAAAGCCTGCCGAAATCAGTCAAAGTACAGGTGCTTTCCGACCGCACTACCAACATCCGGGCGTCGGTTAGCGACACCCAGTTCGAGCTGATGCTGGCTATCGCCCTGGTGGTGATGATTATTTACGTCTTTCTGCGCAACGTCCCGGCGACAATTATTCCCGGCATCGCCGTGCCGCTATCGCTGGTCGGCACCTTTGCGGTAATGGTGTTTCTCGATTTCTCGATTAACAACCTGACGCTGATGGCCCTGACCATCGCCACCGGCTTTGTGGTCGATGACGCCATCGTGGTGATCGAAAACATCTCGCGCTATATCGAGAAAGGCGAAAAGCCGCTGGCCGCCGCCCTGAAAGGGGCCGGAGAGATTGGCTTTACCATTATCTCGTTGACCTTCTCGCTGATTGCGGTGCTGATCCCGCTGCTGTTTATGGGCGATATCGTGGGTCGTCTGTTCCGCGAGTTCGCCATTACCCTGGCGGTGGCGATCCTGATCTCCGCGGTGGTGTCGCTGACCCTGACGCCGATGATGTGCGCCCGCATGCTCAGCCATGAATCGCTGCGCAAGCAGAACCGCTTCTCGCGCGCCAGCGAACGCTTTTTTGAGCGGGTGATTGCCGTCTACGGCCGCTGGCTGAGCCGGGTGCTGAATCATCCGTGGCTGACCCTGAGCGTAGCCCTCAGCACCCTGGCGCTGTCGATTATGCTGTGGGTGTTTATTCCGAAAGGCTTCTTCCCGATTCAGGACAACGGTATTATCCAGGGCACGCTACAGGCGCCGCAGTCGGCGTCGTTCGCCAATATGGCCGAGCGCCAGCAGCAGGTGTCGGCGGCGATACTCAAAGATCCGGCGGTGGAAAGCCTGACCTCTTTCGTCGGCGTCGACGGCACCAACCCGGCGCTGAACAGCGCCCGCCTGCAGATTAACCTCAAGCCGCTGGATGAACGCGACGATCGTGTGCAGACGGTGATCGGCCGTCTGCAAAACGCGGTGAGCGGCATCCCCGGCGTCGAGCTCTATCTCCAGCCGACCCAGGATCTGACCATTGACACCACCGTCAGCCGGACCCAGTACCAGTTCACCCTGCAGGCGAATTCGCTGGACGCGCTGAGCAACTGGGTCCCGCAGCTGCTGGCCCGGCTGCAGGCGCTGCCGCAGCTCTCCGACGTCAGCAGCGACTGGCAGGATAAGGGGCTGGCGGCGTATATCAACGTTGATCGCGACAGCGCCAGCCGCCTCGGCATCAGCATGGCGGACGTCGATAACGCCCTGTATAACGCCTTTGGTCAGCGTCTGATTTCCACCATCTATACCCAGGCGAACCAGTACCGCGTGGTGCTGGAGCATGATACCCAGGCCACGCCGGGGCTGGCGGCGCTGGACAATATCCGCCTCACCAGCAGCGACGGCGGGATCGTGCCGCTCACCGCGATCGCCAAAGTCGAGCAGCGCTTTGCTCCGCTGTCGATTAACCATCTCGATCAGTTCCCGGTCACCACCATTTCGTTTAACGTGCCGGACAACTATTCGCTGGGCGATGCGGTCGAGGCGATTCTTAGCGCCGAGCAGGCGCTGGACTTCCCGAGCGACATCCGCACCCAGTTCCAGGGCAGCTCGCTGGCCTTCCAGTCGGCGCTCGGCAGTACCGTCTGGCTGGTGGTCGCCGCGGTGGTGGCGATGTATATCGTCCTCGGCGTGCTGTATGAGAGCTTTATTCACCCGATCACCATTCTCTCCACCCTGCCGACGGCGGGCGTCGGCGCGCTGCTGGCGCTATGGCTGGCCGGGAGCGAGCTGGACGTTATCGCCATTATCGGCATCATCTTGCTGATCGGCATCGTCAAGAAAAACGCCATCATGATGATCGACTTCGCGCTGGCCGCCGAACGCGAACAGGGTATGCCGCCGCGCGAGGCGATTTATCAGGCCTGTCTGCTGCGTTTTCGCCCGATCCTGATGACCACCCTCGCCGCCCTGTTCGGCGCGCTGCCGCTGATGCTCAGTACCGGCGTCGGCGCGGAGCTGCGGCGACCGCTGGGGATTGGTATGGTCGGCGGCTTGATGCTCAGCCAGGTGCTGACGCTGTTCACTACGCCGGTTATCTATCTGCTGTTCGACCGCCTGTCGCTGTATATGAAGAGCCGCTTCCCGCGGCGTGAGGAGGAGGCGTAGGTGAAGTTTTTCGCCCTCTTCATTTATCGTCCGGTGGCGACGATTCTGCTTTCGCTCGCCATTACGCTGTGCGGCATCCTCGGCTTCCGCCTGCTGCCGGTGGCGCCGCTGCCGCAGGTGGATTTCCCGGTGATCATGATCAGCGCCTCGCTGCCCGGCGCGTCGCCGGAGACCATGGCCTCGTCGGTGGCGACCCCGCTGGAGCGCTCTTTGGGGCGGATTGCCGGGGTCAATGAGATGACCTCCTCCAGCTCGCTCGGCAGTACGCGAATCATTCTCGAGTTCAACTTTGACCGCGATATCAACGGCGCGGCCCGTGACGTGCAGGCGGCGATTAACGCCGCGCAAAGCCTGCTGCCGAGCGGCATGCCGAGCCGTCCGACCTACCGCAAAGCCAACCCGTCCGACGCGCCGATCATGATCCTCACCCTCACCTCGGATACCTGGTCCCAGGGTGAGCTGTACGACTTCGCCTCTACCCAGCTGGCGCAGACCCTTGCCCAGATTAACGGCGTCGGCGACGTTGACGTCGGCGGCAGTTCGCTGCCCGCGGTGCGCGTCGACCTCAACCCGCAGGCGCTGTTTAACCAGGGCGTATCGCTGGACGCGGTGCGAACCGCCATCAGCAACGCCAACGTGCGTAGACCGCAGGGGGCGCTGGAAGACGCGACCCACCGCTGGCAGGTAGCGACCAACGACGAGCTGAAGATCGCCGCCGAATACCAGCCGCTGATCGTGCACTACAATAACGGCGCGGCGGTGCGCCTCGGCGACGTCGCCAACGTCACCGATTCGGTGCAGGACGTGCGCAACGCCGGGATGACCAACGCCAAACCGGCGATTTTGCTGATGATCCGCAAGCTGCCGGAAGCCAATATCATTGAGACGGTGGACAGCATTCGCGCCCGCCTGCCGGAGCTGCAGCGCACCATCCCGGCCTCAGTCGATCTGCAGATCGCCCAGGACCGTTCGCCGACCATCCGCGCCTCGCTGGAGGAAGTCGAGCAAACGCTGGTGATTTCGGTGGCGCTGGTGATCCTCGTGGTCTTCCTGTTCCTGCGCTCAGGGCGCGCGACGCTGATCCCGGCGGTGGCCGTTCCGGTATCGCTGATCGGCACCTTCGCCGCTATGTACCTGTGCGGTTTCAGCCTCAACAACCTGTCGCTGATGGCGCTGACCATCGCCACCGGCTTCGTGGTCGATGACGCCATCGTGGTGCTGGAGAATATCTCCCGCCATCTCGAAGCCGGCATGAAGCCGCTGCAGGCCGCGCTGCAGGGGAGCCGGGAAGTCGGCTTTACCGTCCTGTCGATGAGCCTGTCGCTGGTGGCGGTGTTCCTGCCGCTGCTGCTGATGGGCGGCCTGCCGGGAAGGCTGCTGCGCGAATTCGCCGTCACCCTGTCGGTGGCGATCGGCATCTCGCTGGCGGTCTCTCTGACCCTGACGCCGATGATGTGCGGCTGGCTGCTGAAAAGCGGCAAGCCCCACCAGCCGACGCGCAAGCGCGGGTTTGGCCGCCTGCTGGTGGCGATTCAGGGCGGCTACGGTAAGTCGCTGAAGTGGGTGCTGAAGCACAGCCGCTTAACCGGCCTGGTGCTGCTCGGCACCATCGCGCTAAGCGTCTGGCTCTATATCTCGATTCCCAAAACCTTCTTCCCCGAGCAGGACACCGGGGTGCTGATGGGCGGCATCCAGGCGGACCAGAGCATCTCGTTCCAGGCGATGCGCGGCAAGCTGGAGGACTTTATGAAGATCATTCGTGAAGATCCGGCGGTAGACAACGTCACCGGTTTTACCGGCGGCTCGCGGGTCAACAGCGGGATGATGTTTATCACCCTGAAGCCGCGCGATGAGCGCCATGAGACGGCGCAGCAGATTATCGATCGACTGCGCAAAAAGCTGGCGAAGGAGCCGGGGGCCAACCTGTTCCTGATGGCGGTACAGGATATCCGCGTCGGCGGTCGTCAGGCCAACGCCAGCTATCAGTACACCCTGCTGTCAGACGACCTCGCGGCGCTGCGGGAATGGGAGCCGAAAATCCGCAAAACGCTGGCGGCGCTGCCGGAGCTGGCGGACGTTAACTCCGACAGTCAGAATAACGGCGCGGAGATGGACCTGATCTACGATCGCGATACCATGTCGCGGCTCGGCATCAGCGTGCAGGACGCCAACAATCTGCTGAACAACGCCTTCGGCCAGCGGCAGATCTCCACCATCTACCAGCCGCTGAACCAGTATAAAGTGGTGATGCAGGTCGACCCGGTCTACACCCAGGACGTCAGCGCCCTCGATAAGATGTTTGTGATCAACAGCGAAGACAAGCCGATTCCGCTTGCTTATTTCGCGAAATGGCAGCCGGCCAACGCGCCGCTGTCGGTGAATCACCAGGGACTCTCGGCGGCATCGACCATCTCCTTTAACCTGCCTACCGGCAAGTCGCTGTCGGAAGCCAGTGACGCCATCAACCGGGCGATGACCCAGATTGGCGTGCCGTCCAGCGTACGCGGGTCGTTCGCCGGGACCGCGCAGGTGTTCCAGGAGACCATGAACTCGCAGGTGATCCTGATCCTGGCGGCCATCGCCACGGTCTATATCGTGCTGGGGATCCTCTATGAGAGCTACGTTCATCCGCTGACCATTCTGTCGACCATTCCGTCCGCCGGCGTCGGCGCGCTGCTGGCGCTGGAGCTTTTCGATGCCCCGTTCAGCCTAATCGCGCTCATCGGGATTATGCTATTAATTGGTATCGTGAAGAAAAACGCCATCATGATGGTCGATTTCGCCCTTGAGGCGCAGCGCAACGGCAACCTGCCGCCGGAAGAGGCCATCTTCCAGGCCTGTCTGCTGCGTTTCCGGCCGATAATGATGACCACCCTGGCGGCGCTGTTCGGCGCGCTGCCGCTGGTGCTCTCCGGCGGCGATGGATCCGAGCTGCGCCAGCCGCTGGGGATTACCATTGTCGGCGGTCTGGTGATGAGTCAGCTGTTGACCCTGTACACCACGCCGGTGGTCTATCTGTTCTTCGACCGTCTGCGGCTGCGTTTTTCGCGAAAAGTCCATCAACCGGTAAGCGAATAACATGACAGACCTCCCCTCCAGCGTGCGCTGGCAGCTATGGATAGTGGCCTTCGGCTTCTTTATGCAGGCGCTGGATACCACTATCGTTAACACCGCTCTCCCCTCGATGGCGAAAAGCCTTGGGGAGAGCCCGCTGCATATGCATATGGTTATCGTCTCCTATGTCCTGACGGTAGCGGTGATGCTGCCCGCCAGCGGCTGGCTGGCGGACCGCGTTGGGGTACGCAATATCTTTTTCTGCGCCATCGTGCTGTTTACCGCCGGCTCCCTGTTCTGCGCCCAGGCCGCTACCCTCGATGGGTTAATACTCGCCCGCGTGCTGCAGGGCGTCGGCGGCGCGATGATGGTTCCCGTGGGCCGCCTGACGGTGATGAAAATCGTCCCGCGCAGCCAATATATGGCGGCGATGACCTTCGTCACCCTACCCGGCCAGGTGGGCCCGCTGCTCGGCCCGGCTCTCGGCGGAATGCTGGTGGAGTACGCCTCGTGGCACTGGATCTTTCTGATCAACATTCCGGTCGGTATTGTCGGCGCCATCGCCACGCTGTGCCTGATGCCCAACTACACCCTGCAAACCCGCCGCTTCGATCTCTTCGGCTTTGTTTTGCTGGCCGCCGGGATGGCGACGCTGACCCTGGCGCTGGACGGCAACAAAGGGCTCGGGATCTCTCCCCTGTGGCTGGCGGGGCTGGTGGCGGTCGGCGTGGCGTCCATTCTGTACTATTTGCGGCACGCGCGCGGCAACCGCAACGCGCTGTTTAGCCTTAAGCTATTCAACAACCGCACCTTTTCGCTCGGCCTTGGCGGCAGCTTCGCCGGGCGCATCGGCAGCGGTATGCTGCCGTTTATGACCCCGGTGTTTTTACAGATTGGCCTCGGCTTTACGCCGTTCCACGCCGGTCTGATGATGATCCCGATGGTGCTCGGCAGCATGGGGATGAAGCGCATCGTAGTCCAGGTGGTCAACCGCTTCGGCTACCGTCGGGTGCTGGTGGCCTCGACGATCGGCCTCGCGCTGGTCAGCCTGCTGTTCATGGCCGTCGCCCTCGCGGGCTGGTACTGGCTGCTGCCGGTGGTGCTGTTTATGCAGGGGATGATCAACGCCAGCCGCTTTTCCTCTATGAATACGCTGACCCTGAAAGACCTGCCCGACGATCTGGCCAGCAGCGGCAACAGCCTGCTGTCGATGGTCATGCAGCTGTCGATGAGTATCGGCGTGACCGTCGCCGGCATGCTGCTGGGTTTCTACGGCCAGCAGCATATCAGCGCCGATGCGCCGACCACGCACCAGGTCTTTCTCTATACCTACTTAAGCATGGCGGTGATTATCGCGCTGCCCGCGCTGATTTTTGCCCGCGTACCGGACGACACCACGGTCAATACCGTGATTCGTCGCCGTAAAAGGAGTGAGTCTTGAAGTTCTGGCGTCCCGGCATTACCGGCAAGCTGTTTATCGCGATCCTCGCCACCTGCATCGTGCTGCTGATCAGCATGCACTGGGCGGTGCGCATCAGCTTTGAACGCGGGTTTATCGACTATATCAAACGCGGCAATGAACAGCGGCTGACGATGCTCGGCGATGCCCTGAGCGAGCAGTATGCCCAGCACGGCAGCTGGACGTTCCTGCGCAACAACGACCGCTTTATTTTCCAGCTGCTGAAAACCTTTGAACGCGACAACGACGACCGCTCGCCGCCGGGCCGCGGTATGGGTCATGGTCCGAGAGATGAGCCGCACGGTGGCCCCGGCCCCGAAGAGATGCCGCCGGATGCCGCGCCGGACCGGCCGCTCGACGGTCCGCGCGGCGATCGTGGCGATCGCGGTCCCGGCCCCGATATGCCTCCCCACGGCTGGCGCACCATGTTCTGGGTGGTCGATCAAAAAGGGCGCGTGCTGGTGGGCCCGCGCGAGCGCGTGCCGCAGGACGGGACCCGGCGCAGTATTATGGTCGACGGCGTTGAGGTTGGCGCGGTCATCGCCTCGCCGGTTGAACGCCTGACGCGCAATACCGATATCAACTTCGACCGCCAGCAGAAGCGCACCAGTTGGCTGATTGTCGCCCTCGCCACGCTGCTGGCGGCGCTGGCCACCTTCCCGCTGGCGCGCGGCCTGCTCGCGCCGGTCAAACGACTGGTTGAGGGGACGCACCGTCTGGCGGCCGGGGATTTTTCCACCCGCGTCGCCGCCACCAGCAGCGATGAGCTGGGGCGTCTGGCCAAAGATTTTAACCAGCTGGCCAGCACCCTTGAGCGCAACCAGCAGATGCGCCGGGACCTGATGGCCGATATCTCCCACGAGCTGCGTACGCCGCTGGCGGTGCTGCGCGGCGAGCTGGAGGCGATTCAGGATGGGATCAGGAAATTCACCCCGGATTCCATCGCCTCCCTGCAGGCGGAGGTCGCCACCCTGACCAAACTGGTCGATGATTTGCACCAGCTGTCGATGTCCGATGAAGGCGCCCTCTCCTATCAGAAAAGCGCGGTGGATATCATCAACCTGCTGGAGGTCGCCGCCGGCGCGTTTCGCGAACGCTTCGCCAGCCGCGGACTGTCGATCGGCGTTTCGCTGCCGGAAAGCGCGACGGTTTTCGGCGACCGGGATCGCCTGATGCAGCTTTTTAATAACCTGCTGGAAAACAGCCTGCGCTATACCGATAGCGGCGGCGGCCTGCAGATTAGCGCCAGCCAGAGCGGCGATAGGCTAATTCTCGATTTCGCCGATAGCGCCCCCGGCGTCACCGATGAACAGCTGGAGCGGCTGGTTGAGCGTTTTTACCGTACTGAGGGGTCGCGCAATCGTGCCAGCGGCGGCTCTGGTTTAGGACTGGCGATTTGCCTTAACATCGTCGCGGCCCACGGCGGCACTTTACGTGTCGGCCATTCGCCTTTGGGCGGGGTTAGCATTAAAGTAGAGCTACCTCTGGAACGTAATTTATCGAGAGACGTATGACTGAATTACCTGTTGATGAAAACACGCCACGCATTCTTATCGTGGAAGATGAGCCCAAGCTGGGTCAGCTGCTGATTGATTATCTTCAGGCGGCGGGCTATGCGCCGACGCTGATTAATCACGGCGATCGGGTTCTGCCGTACGTTCGCCAGACGCCGCCGCACCTGATCCTGCTGGATCTGATGCTGCCCGGCACCGACGGGCTCACCCTGTGCCGGGAAATCCGCCGTTTTTCTGAGGTTCCGGTGGTGATGGTGACCGCCAAAATCGAAGAGATCGACCGCCTGCTGGGGTTAGAGATCGGCGCCGATGACTATATCTGTAAGCCCTACAGCCCGCGCGAGGTGGTGGCCCGCGTGAAGACCATTCTTCGCCGCTGCAAACCGCAGCGCGATCTGCAGGCGCTGGATGCGCAAAGCCCGCTGATTGTCGACGAGGGGCGCTTCCAGGCCTCCTGGCGCGATAAGCTGCTGGACCTCACTCCCGCCGAGTTCCGCCTGCTGAAAACCCTCTCCCAGGAGCCGGGTAAAGTCTTCTCGCGCGAGCAGCTGCTGAATCATCTGTACGATGATTACCGCGTGGTCACCGACCGAACGATCGACAGCCATATCAAGAACCTGCGGCGTAAGCTGGAGTCGCTGGACGCCGATCAGTCGTTTATCCGCGCGGTGTACGGCGTTGGATACCGCTGGGAAGCCGACGCCTGCCGGCTGGCGTAGTTAGCCCCGGCTCGCGCTGCGCTTACAGGTTCACCGCCGTCCGCGGGCCGGGTAGCCCGGACAGGCGCGTCAAGCGCCGCCTCCGGGGAAAAGCAGCGGCTGAAACCAGCAGAGAGCGGCCGCGCGATTCATGCCCTGTAAAGATTTGCCGCCCGCTGATCGCCAAAGATACCCGGCTGATATTTACTCCCCTCCCCCACGGCGCTACAATGCCCGCCCTTAATGTGGGGGCACTCCCCAACTCGCCGCACCGGGTGCGGCGAATCTGACCTGTCATCAGAACGAGAAAATCATGTTTAAACCGGAACTCCTTTCCCCGGCGGGAACGCTGAAAAATATGCGTTACGCTTTCGCTTATGGCGCAGACGCCGTGTATGCGGGCCAACCGCGCTACTCGCTGCGCGTGCGTAATAACGAATTCAATCACGAAAATCTGCAGCTCGGCATCAACGAAGCCCACGCGTTGGGTAAAAAGTTCTATGTGGTAGTCAATATCGCGCCGCATAACGCCAAGCTGAAAACGTTTATTCGCGATCTGAAGCCGGTAGTGGAAATGGGGCCGGATGCGCTGATCATGTCCGATCCGGGGTTAATTATGCTGGTGCGCGAGAATTTCCCCGACATGGATATTCACCTCTCGGTACAGGCTAACGCCGTCAACTGGGCGACGGTCAAGTTCTGGCAGCAAATGGGGCTGACCCGCGTGATTCTCTCCCGCGAGCTGTCGCTGGATGAGATCGCCGAAATTCGCAGCCAGGTGCCGGAGATGGAAATTGAAATCTTCGTTCACGGCGCGCTGTGCATGGCCTACTCTGGCCGCTGCCTGCTCTCGGGCTATATCAACAAACGCGATCCCAACCAGGGCACCTGCACCAACGCCTGCCGCTGGGAGTACAACGTTCAGGAAGGCAAAGAAGACGACGTCGGCAATATCGTTCACAAGCACGAACCGATCCCGGTGCAGAACGTCGAGCCGACGCTGGGCATCGGCGCGCCCACGGACCAGGTGTTTATGATTGAAGAAGCCAAGCGTCCGGGCGAATATATGACCGCGTTCGAAGATGAACACGGCACCTACATCATGAACTCGAAAGATCTGCGCGCGATTGCCCACGTTGAGCGCCTGACCCAGATGGGCGTCCACTCGCTGAAAATCGAAGGCCGCACCAAATCACATTACTACTGCGCCCGTACCGCTCAGGTCTACCGCAAGGCCATTGACGACGCTGCCGCAGGCAAACCGTTCGACGCCAGCCTGCTGGATACTCTGGAAAACCTCGCTCACCGTGGCTATACCGAAGGCTTTCTGCGCCGCCATACCCACGATGACTACCAGAACTACGAGCACGGCTACTCCGTGTCCGAACGCCAGCAGTTCGTCGGCGAATTTACCGGCGAGCGCAAAGGCCAGCTGGCCGCGGTGGCGGTGAAAAACAAATTTTCCGTCGGTGACAGCCTGGAGCTAATGACCCCGCAGGGCAACGTCAACTTTACCCTTGAGCATATGGAAAACGGCAAAGGCGAAATCATGCCGGTCGCGCCAGGCGATGGCCACACGGTATGGCTGCCCGTTCCGGAAGATATGGCGCTGCAGTATGCGCTGCTGATGCGCAATTTTGCGGGTCAGACGACCAGAAAGCCACACGGAAACTAGTTAATCGGGGTTATTTTTTCACGATGTAAAGATATTAGAAACGGATCACATACCGTTGCGTTCAAAGCAGATATCATCCATTTCGCTGAAAAACATAACCCATAAATGCTAGCTGTACCAGGAACCACCTCCTTAGCCTGCGTAATCTCCCTTACGCGGGCTTATTTTTTTATCTCTCCCCCTCCTTCCCTTTCTTCATGCGGTACACTTTATGCATTACTGAGCAACAAAGGTCCCCTGATAATGTCCACGTTTCCAGCCAGCTTACTGATTCTGAATGGCAAAGGCGCCAATGAACCGTCGCTACGAGAGGCGGTTAAATTGTTACGCGACGAAGGAATTGATATTCACGTCCGCGTGACCTGGGAAAAAGGCGATGCCGCTCGGTTTATCGATGAGGCCCTGAAGCTGAATGTCGAAACGGTGATTGCCGGCGGCGGCGATGGCACCATCAATGAGGTGGCGACGGCGCTGGTCGAGCGCGACGGCGATATGGCGCTGGGAATTTTACCGCTGGGCACGGCGAACGACTTCGCTACCAGCGTCGGTATCCCCCAGGAATTGGCCAGCGCCCTGAAGCTGGCCATTGTTGGCCGCGACGTGGCGATAGATATTGCGCGGGTTAATGATAAGACCGGTTTTATTAATATGGCCACCGGCGGCTTTGGCACCCGAATCACGACCGAAACCCCGGAGAAACTCAAGGCCGCGCTCGGCGGCGTCTCTTATTTAATCCACGGCCTGATGCGTATGGACGCGCTCAAACCGGACCGCTGCGAAATCCGCGGCGAGAACTTTCACTGGCACGGCGATGCGCTGGTCATCGGCATCGGCAACGGACGCCAGGCCGGAGGCGGCCAGCAGCTGTGCCCGGAAGCGTTAATTAACGACGGCCTGCTGCACCTGCGCATCTTCACCGGCGAAGAGCTGATCCCTACGCTGTTCAGCACCCTCGCCAATCCGGAAAACTCACCGAATATTATCGACGGCGTCTCATCGTGGTTTGAGATAACCGCTCCCCATGAGATGACGTTTAACCTCGACGGCGAACCGCTAACCGGTAAAACCTTCCGGATGGAGCTCTTACCGGCCGCGCTGCGCTGCCGACTGCCGCCCGACTGCCCGCTGTTACGCTAATCAGGCTTCGCAAAGTAAAGACGGCGCCCGGCTGGTATACAGCAGCCGGGTACGCTCGTTAAGCCGCTGGATGTTCAGGTAAAACGGCACCTGCGGCTGCAGGAAAAACGAGGGCAGGATGCGCTTTATGTGCTCCTCCTGCTCGGTCTCGCCGATGCTGGCCGAGACGGTTTCTGAACGCAGGAAGTAGTGCCGGCCGTCGCGGGTAAAGCTAAACCAGATGTTCTGATTAATAGTAAACGACTCGCCCTGCGGCGGCGTAATTTCCCCGCGAACAATCACCAGCCCGCGGCTGCTATCAAATACATAGCGTAACGAAATATCGCCCTGGTAACCTGCGCTAAATAGCCGCAGCTCCCCGCTACACTGAAAATGGTTGCGCTGCCAGTATTGCCAGGATTTTATTGCTACCCCAGTTAATATGCCGATAAATACGATAGTGATTAACCAGTTAATTTCACGCCGGCGCATTGACTACCTCCTTAATGTAATATTTGGTGAGGCATTGATTATCACGCCATTGACTAAATTTTTGCTGACAGCTAATCACCGAAACGCGGGCTCCCCCAGGATAAAGCGTCAAATAAATCCACGAATATTTTTCACAATCAAATTTGCTACGATTGATAAAAGTCGTATGCCGAACGTGATCTACCACATCATTATTGGCAAAAAAATGACATTGTTGCGAAAATTTAGCATTAATGGGCACATAACTTTGCAAATAAGAGTCGAATTCTGTGTACCACGCAACAAAACCGCCCACCAGACAGCTCAGCAGCGCCGCAAGCCCCCACAGAAGAGAGCTTCGCGGCCTTAACCGCTTTTTTCCCGGCACACTCGCAGCAGCGACCTCCTTATGCCCAGGCTCGTCAACGTGCGGGCGTTGTTCCTCCGCGACCGGCGTCTTTTCCGCCTCGTCCGGCTGAAATTCCGTCATCGTTAATGTCGCCTCCAGCCTGACGCCCACTCTCGGCACCGTAATAATAATATCTTCCTCGACGCCCAGTTCCTTAAATGCGCGGCGCAGCAGGGAAATATTCTGATAGAAACCGTTGCTGGTCACCTGGGCACCATGCTTTATCCACACTTCCTCGAAAAAGGTTTCACGGGCTACGTTTTTGCCATCCTGCTGAATAAGCAGCAACAGGCAGCGGCTGGCCGGCATATTTAATGATACCGCTTTCGTCTCGTCAGCAATGAGTATTAAAACGCTACGTTGCGGAGTAAATTCCACTATTCCATTAATCGTATATTTTTCCATCCTGTTCCCTGAGCGTGGTAATCATGTGGATGAGCGGCATGGGTACCGTATTTTAAATACGATAATCCTCCATGACGGAGATGACAGCTTAAGATTTTTCGCAAGCGAGTTTACTCTATTACTCAGCGGATCTGGAGGCACAATACGCAGTTTTTCCTTGCTATTAACAAGGTTTAAGCGAATTTACAGAAGGGATGATTTTGCACTTTAAACAGAAAATGGTCGTTTATGTCATTAAAAACCATAAATATAAATTATAGTTTCACGAAATTTCATTTATACGAAAGATATAATCATTTTAGATCTAAACACCACTTTTACATTAATATACGATATTTATAACTATAAATACATATAATTTCAATCTTTTATCTAAAAAATGGCGCACACTCCGGTAGAGAATGCGCCATATTGCCTAATAGGCAGCCACCGCCCGCGCCATTTCGCGCGTATATTGCTGGCTGGCGTTAACCAGCATCTGCGTATAGGCCGTTTGCGCTTCGCCGTTGACCAGCGCGTCCACCGTCAAAGTTTCGAGGATCTTGCCATACTGCATCACCGCTACTTTCTGGCATAAGTGGGCAATAACGCCCAGATCGTGGGTCACCATCAGGTAAGTGAGCTTCGCCTCCTGCTGCAGCTCCGCCAGCAGGTTGAGGATCTCGGCCTGCACCGACACATCCAGGGCCGATGTCGGCTCATCCAACAGCAGCACACGTGGCTCAAGGATCAGCGCTCTGGCAATCGCCACGCGCTGCCGCTGGCCGCCGGAGAGCTGGTGCGGATAGCGTTCGCGAAAGGCGCGATTGAGGCCCACTTTGTCCAGCAGCGCATTGATCCGCCGGTCGCGATCGCGAATGCGATGAATCTGTAACGGCTCTTCGAGGATGTCGCCAATGGTGTGACGAGGATGCAGCGAACCGTACGGATCCTGAAAAACCATCTGCACCTGCCGGCAGCGCTCGCGGTTAATCTCGTGGCCTAAACGCTGACCATCGATTGCCAGCTCCCCCTGCCAGTGGGTAAACAGCCCCGCCAGACACTTCAGCACCGTGGTTTTACCGGAGCCGGACTCGCCCACCAGACCGTAGATCTCGCCGGGCTTAACGTGGAAACTGACGTCATACAGCACCTGATTGCGCTTCTCCCCTTCGCCGAACGCGAGGTTGAGATGTTGAACTTCAATCATCATCCGCTCCTTATTCCGTTAACCAGCTGGCCTGACGCTGCAGCACCGGCAGTATCGGGCGACGATGCTGCATATCCGGCAGCGAGTTAATCAATCCCTGAGTATAGGGATGGCGGGCGTTATCGAGATCCCTAGCGGCGATGGACTCCACCACCCGTCCGGCGTACATCACCAGCACGCGGTCGCAGAAGCTGCGCACCAGGTTGATATCGTGGCTAATAAAAATCAGCCCCAGCCCGCGCGACTGAACCAGGTCATCCAGCAGGCCCAGCACCTGCAGGCGCACCGACACGTCCAGCGCGGAAGTGGGTTCATCGGCGATCACCAGCTCCGGGTCGGTAATCAGCATCATGGCGATCATGATGCGCTGCCCCTGCCCGCCGGATATTTCATGCGGATAAAGCTGATAAACGCGCTCCGGCTGGCGAATACGCACCACCTCCAGCATCTCCAGCGCCTTTGCTTTGGCCTCATCTTTACGCCCCGGATGATGGGTAAGCCAGGCCTCGGCGATTTGCTTGCCGACGCAGACCACCGGATTGAGCGAATATTTCGGGTCCTGCATAATCATGGAGATACGCTTACCGCGTACGCCGCGCATCTGCGCTTCGCTAAGATGCCGCAGGTCGAGGTCGGCAAACTGCATCCGGGCGGCGGTGACGCGGGCTTTTTTCGGATGCAGCTGCAGCAGCGCGCGCCCAACGGTGGACTTACCCGAACCGGACTCGCCGACAATTGCCAGCTTTTCGCGCCCCAGCTGGAAGGAGACGCCGCGCACTGCATGGGTCACCGCGCTGCCGTTAACAAAGTCGACGCACAGATCGCGTACGTCGAGCAGCGGAGCATTACTCGCTGCGAGGATCGAGGATGTCACGTAGGCCATCTCCTAAAAAGTTGAACGCTAAGCTGTTGATCAGAATCGCCAGCCCCGGAATCGTAACCACCCACCAGCACTCCATCATATAAGTGCGCCCGCTGGAGATCATCGCCCCCCACTCCGGCTCCGGCGGCTGGGCGCCGAGGCCGAGAAAGCCCAGACCGGCCGCGGTCAGAATGATCCCCGCCATATTCATGGTGATGCGGATAATCACCGACGGCAGACACAGCGGCACGATATGTCGCCAGAGGACGCGGGCCGATGACGCGCCCTGCAGACGTACGGCGGAGATAAAATCGGCCTGGCGCAGAGAGAGGGTTTCGGCGCGCGCCAGACGGGCAATCGGCGGCCAGGCGGTAAGCGTGATGGCGATAACCACGTGCTCCAGCCCCGGACCTAAGGCGGCGACGAACGCCAGCGCCAGAACCAGACTCGGGAAGGAGATGAAAATATCGGTAACGCGCATCAGCACCATATCGACTTTGCCGCCGAAATAGCCGGCGCTGACGCCGAGCAGCAGCCCGAGCGGACCGACGGTCACCGAGACCAGCAGCACGATGTAAAGCGTGATGCGCGAGCCGTACACCAGGCGGCTAAAGATATCCCGGCCAAACTCATCGGTGCCGAACCAGTGCTGCGCGTTCGGCGCGACCAGCGCGCTGTTCAGGTCCTGCACCAGCGGGTTATAAGGCGCAATCAGCGGCGCGAAAATCGCCACCACCAGCAGCAGAAAGATAATTCCGCCGCCGATCGCCGTTAGCGGGTTGCGCGCCATTTTGCCGATAAACCCGGCCGTCCGCGACGCCGCGCGCCGCAGCCGCTGGCGGCCTTCACCCGTGCCGTCGGAAAGCGGCGAATCCAGAGAAACGGTCATGATTTTGTCCTCGGGTCAAAGAATTGATACAGCATGTCGGAGAGCAGGTTGAGCATCACGAAGATCACCCCCACCAGCAGCACGCAGCCCATCACCGCATTCATATCGCCCAACAGCAGGCTGCCGGTGAGATAGGAGCCAAAGCCCGGCCAGGAGAAGACGGTTTCAATCAGTACCGCGCCTTCCAGCAGCGCGCCGTAGGCCAGCGCCACCACCGTCAGCAGCTGTACGAGGATATTGCGAAACGCGTGGTTCCAGATGACCTGACGCTCGGTCAGCCCCTTCACCCGTGCGGTAATAATGAACTCCTGCGACAGCTGGGCCAGCATAAAGCTGCGGGTCATGCGGCTGATGTAGGCCAGCGAGTGAAAGCCGAGCAGCGAGGCGGGGAGAATCAGGTGGTTAATCGCGTTCCAGAACACCTGCCCGTTGCCCGCCAGCAGCGCATCGACGGTCATCAGACCGGTACGCCGCGGCACGATACCGTCCAGCCCGAGGTCTACCCGACCGGCGCCGCCCACCCAGCCAAGCCAGGCGTAGAACAGCAGCAGCCCCATCATCCCCACCCAGAAGATCGGCGTTGAGTAGCCCGCCAGGCTGATAATGCGCACCACATAGTCGGAAATACTGTTGCGTCGCGCCGCCGCCAGCACGCCAAGCGGGATGCCCAGCCCGGCGCCGACGAGAATCGCCATCGTCGCCAGCTCCATGGTGGCCGGGAAGACGCGGATAATATCGTCCACCACCGGTTTCCCGGTCAGCAGCGCGTTGCCCAGATCGCCGTGCAGCAGGTTGACGAAATAGATCCCAAACTGGGTGGTCAGCGATTTATCAAACCCCAGCTGCTGGTAAACCTGCTGATAGGTACTCTGATCAGCGTCCGGGCCGACAATCGCCAGCACCGGGTCGATGGGCATAACGCGGCCGATGGTGAAGGTCAGCAGCAGCAGGCCGAACAGGGTAATCACCACCTGCAGCAGCCGTTTTGATAAGCGCCGGCCGCGTGAGCCGGGCGCAAGGATTGCGGTGCTCATCCTTTCTCTCCTTCGCGGATTTTGTAGACGTCACGCAGAAAAGTGGTGGCGGAGGGGTGCGGCTGATACTCCCGCACCTCGTTGCGCACCACCACCGAATCGACCATCTGCGAAAGCGGAATTAACGCCGGGATCAGCTGGTCGTAGCGCGCCTGAATGGCCTGGTAATCGGCGACCTGCTTTTGCGCATCGCGTTCCAGCAGGGCGTGGTCAATCATCGAATTGAGCTGCGGGTCGTAAAAGCCGGTGCGCCAGCCCTGGAAGTTGGTCAGGCGCGCCTCATCGCTGTTATCCGGGTTATAGACCAGCGCGCGCAGGCTGGAGTGCGGGTGCGGCTCCATGCCGCTGCCGCCGCGCCCCACCAGCAGGTCAAATTTACGCTCGCGCATCGCGCCATAAATCTGGTTACCGGTGCCGGTGATGATTTTGGCGTTAATCCCCGCCTGCATCAGCGTCGACTGCACGGCGATGGCGATATTGAGAAACGGCTGATCCGCGAGCACCCGCAGCGTGGTATCAAACCCGTTGGGATAGCCCGCTTCCGCCAGCAGCTTTTTCGCCCGCGCCACGTCCAGCCTGTAGCCAGGATCGGGCAGCGTTGACGGCATACCCGCCTTAATCGGCCGCTGATGCAGCACCCCGTAGCCCGGCATCAGCGCTTTATTGATGCCCTGATAATCAATCAGATAGCGCACCGCTTCGCGCACTTTCGGGTTAGCGAAGTGCGCCTCTTTCATGCTCATCGCCACGTAGTACATGGTGCCGCGCTGCACCGCGTCGACGGTCAGCTGAGGGTCGCCGCGCAGGGCGTTGATGTCGGAAACCGCCATATTGTTGGCAATATCGAGGTCGCCTTTTTCGATCATCAGGCGCAGGGTTTGCGACTCCTGGAAATGGCGCAGCACCACGCGGCTCATTTTCGCCTCGCCGCGCCAGTAGTCAGGATTGCGCTTCATGCGCAGCACATCTTTTGCCTGCCAGGTTTCCAGCGTGAACGGCCCGGAACCGGCTTCATGGGTGGTCAGCCAGCGGTTGCCCCAGTCATTATCCTGCTGGCGGCTTTGCACCGTTTTGCTGTCCAGCACCCCGAGGTTGCCCAGCGCCGCCAGCGAGTAGATAACCAGCTGCGGGTCGTTATCTTTCGGCAGCACGATCTGCACCGTGAAGCTGTCCGGCGCGCTGACCTGGCCGTCGATATTTTTCTTACTAAAGCCGTAAGACTTCCACACCGAGGCCTGCGCGAGGTTGAGATGCAAAATACGCCGCATCGACCACACCACGTCGGCGGCGGTCAGCGGGTTGCCGGAGTGAAACTTCACGTCGTCGCGCAGATGAAAGGTCAGGGTTTTACCGTCCGGGCTGATGTCCCAGGATTTCGCCAGCGCGGGCCTGACGTTGGTGAGCTGCTCAGGATCAAGCTCCACCAGCGAGTCGTAGAGGTTAACCACGATCCCCACCACTTCGTTCCCGGTCATCGCCGCCGGGTCAAGGGTGAGCAGGTTATTCATATTCATGCCGATGATGAGCTGATCCGGCGGCGTTTTCGCCAACGCCGCCCCGCTCCCCATCGACACGGCGAGCGCGAGTAAGCACGCTGCCAGTAAGGAGTTTTTTTTCATATCTATCGCCTGTAGGGTACTCAGGCGTCGCGACTCAGCACGCGCCTGTTTTTTTAGTTATTCATCAGTCGTGGCTAACGGTATTGGCTTCGATCCAGGCAAAATTAATGTCTTCGCCGAGACCCGGACGCTGGGACAAATGCACAAAGCCCTGGTCATCCATAGGATCGACAATGCTGTTGAGATAGGCCGCCGGCTCATCGTAGTCGAGGAATGGATGCAGCAGTCCGCGCTCGTACCAGCGGCAGTTGCGGATCGCGCCGACCACCGCCAGGCTTGCCGCGCCGTTGCCGTGGACTTCGCAGTCCATACCGAAGGATTCCGCCAGCGCCGCCACCTTCATGGTGGGGGTAATGCCGCCCACGCCGTTGGCCCCGGCGCGCAGGATGTCGCAGGCTCCGGCTTTCACCCACTCGGCGCGCATATGGTGCTTGCCGCCGAAGCTCTCCGGTCCGACGATGGGAATCGACAGGTTTTCCGCCAGCCACGCGTAGGAGGACATCGAATCCTCCTCCATCGGCTCTTCAAACCAGGCGAAGTTGAGTTTTTCCAGTTCTTTGCCAATCCACAGCGCCTCGGCGCGGCTGTACCAGTGATAGCCGTCAATCATCAGGTCGATATCCGGCCCTACCGCTTCGCGCACCGCCGCGCAGGCTTTAATGTCCATCTTCGGATTGGGCGCAAAAGCGATCGGCGGCATCCAGGTGTGCAGCTTGATGGCCTTATAGCCGCGGGCGACCAGCTTTTCGGCAAAGGCGGCATACTCCTCCGGGGTCGACAGACCGCCCGGCAGATCGTCGCCGCACATGGTGCTGCCGTAGGCGGGGACGGTATCGCGATAGCCGCCGAGCAGTTTGTACACCGGCATATTAAGCTTGCGGCCAATCAGGTCCCACAGCGCCTGTTCAACAAACGACAGCGCGCGCTCGGTCAGCTGATGGGCGCTGCCGCGCTGCCAGTGGTTAAGATCCTGCCAGATACGCTCGCGGTTAAACGGGTCCTGCCCCACCATCACCTTGCGAAAAAAGGTGTTCACCACGAACGGGCGTACCACTTCCGGCGGTGCAAACGAAAAACCCCGGGTGCCATCATCGGCGGTAATGGTCAGCATCGCCATTTTCGCCATGCTTTCCGCTCCCGGATGGGAGTGCCCGGCGCTGTCGGAAACCCGACGCGTGGGATACTGGAAAACGGTGACATTTACAGATTCAATTTTCATGCTCGGTCCTTATCACGGCCAAATCCGATCTATAGAGGTAAATCGGTAAAGTGGTTTCACATTATTGAAAAAACGTTTCAATATCTAATCTAAGCACAATTACGTAGCAGTGCCTCGGACAAACACCGCTAAGCAAGGCAATAAATTTGGGCATTGGCACAACAGGACGTGACTGTTTTCACAAAAGATGGGCGATATGTGAGAAGGATCGTCATGGTGAAAAAGGGGGCGTGAGCGCAGAAAAGAGAGTGACCGACCGGGTACATCCCGAGATGTTCTGCGCCCACGAAAGAGTCAGTTATTCGACCGCTTCCGCCGCTGCGGTGAGGGTTTCCAGCAGCTCAGGTAAAGCCTGATAGCGGCCAGCGGCGGCCTGGAAGCGCGCATGCTGGCTATCTTCGGCAATAATCACCGTGGCGATCCCTGCGGCCCGGGCCGCGCTAAAGCCGTTGAAACTATCTTCAATCACCAGGCACCGGCTGGCGTCGAGATTGAGCTTACGCAACGTCGTCAGATACACCGCCGGATGCGGCTTGCCCTGCGCTTCATCATCCGCGCTGGAGATAACGTCAAAATAGTGCCAGAGCGAGAGCTTGTTCAGCACCGCGGAGATAACCTGCCGGGATGAAGACGTGGCGAGCGCAATCTTATAGCCCGCGTGGCGAAAATAGCGTAACGCCTCATGCACCCCGCGCATCGCCTCGCCTTCGGCGGCGATCAGGCCGGTGATACGCTGCAGTATGGCCTCTTCAAGCCGCTGCGGGGCGAGGTCAAGCTGGCAATACTGACACCAGGTGCGGGCAATGTCGTCGAGGCGTTTACCTTTGGTCAGCCTTTCGCACTCCTCATCGCTCGCCGTTGCCCCCCAGCGGGCGAGGGCTTCGATTTGCGCCCGTCGCCACAGGGATTCGGAATCAATAATGACGCCATCCATGTCAAAAATTACTGCCTGAATACTCATCATCCACCTCGTTAAGGCTGGCATGCCGGGCATGCCAGCCGCATTACCTTAAGAGAACTCCACCTGCTCGCCGGCCGGCGCTTCCTTGCGGGTAAAACCCGGCTGCTCGACGCGAATAAACGCGCAGAGGAAAAAGGCCGCCACGTACAGCGCGGTATAGGCGATCACCACCCCGATAGTGCTGAAGAACGGCAGCAAAATCACCGCAATGGCCGGCGCGAGAAAGTTCGACATCCCCGCCGACAGGTTGTAAACCGAAATGGCCGCCCCTTTGTGCTTCGGCTCCAGCGCCGGGAAGACCGCCGCCAGCGGTACGAACGCGGCGACAAAGATCCCGAGGGCAATGGCCGGAATCATCGCCATCGCGAAGTTATGTCCGAAATGCTGCGGAATGTAGTAAAACGCCAGGCTGGAGAGCGCCATACCGATGCAGCCAAACCAGCGCACCACCTTCATCCAGCCCAGTTTTTCCCCGAGAATGCCCCACAGCACGTTAGAGAAAATGGTGGTGAAGAAGAACACCGCCCACACCTGCAGCCACTCGGAGGTGGTAAAGCCCAGCTCATCGACAAACATCATCGGCATAATCACTGCAAAGCCGAACAGCGAGAGGGTATTGATAATCCGCACCATGCTCGACAGCAGAATATTGCGGTTGGTATAGAGCAGCGTCGCCGCGCGCCCCAGCTCGGAAAACTTCTCGCGGGTGGTCAGGTTCTGCATATGGCGCGGCGTTTGAATATGGCGCAGGGAAGCCAGCGCGATGATGCCGCCGGTGACGCAAAAAGCCAGCGCCAGCCATAGCGTCCCCAGCTCGCCGATATGCGGAATGGTAAAGCTCGGAATATAGCTGCCGAAAACGCCGATGCCGATCGAGTAAACCGCCCAGAACCAGCCGATCGCCGAGCTGGCGTTATCGCTTTTCACGTTGTGGATAATGGCCACGATAAACGAGTAGAGGAACAGCGGATACGCGAAGCCGCGAATACCGTAAAAAACGAGGATCAGCGCATAGTTCGCATGGCCGAGGCCGAAGACGAGAAACAGCACGTGGAACACGCACCACAGCACGAAGCCAATCATCATGGTTTTCAGCGGGGTAATAATTTCCGCCACCACGCCGGAGATCCACGCCGACAGCGCCGCGGCCAGGCCGTAGAGGGTAAAGGCAAATGAAGCCTGCGCCGGAGAGAAGCCGAGCTCTTTGATGTAATGCGAGAGAAATGCCAGTTCAAAACCGTCGCCGGTCATGAATACGGCAATGGCGATGTATCCCCAGAGCAGGTTCAGGGGTAAGCCGAGCCACTGTTTATTATTGATAGACATAATGACCTCGTTTTAGGGTACAGGAGGCCGTTCCGGTCAGTTCACCGGAACGGTTATCGTGATAAAAATTAGTGCTGCCGATAGTTCAGATCGTTTAAATACAAGGAGTTAAACTGCGCGTAGCGGCGCATCAGGGTCTGATGGCGTACCGGGTCAGCGCGCCAGGTCTGCCAGACCTCCGGTTTTTCACACACGGCGGCAAGCGGTTTGCCCGCCGCCAGGCAGGCCAGCCGCGCCGCGCCCAACGCGCCGCCGGTTTCTCCCCCTTTGTGGGTCACCACCGGCATATCGAGAATATCGGCCAACAGCTGCGCCCAGAACGGGCTGCGGGCGCCGCCGCCAACCAGTGAACATTGTTCAATCCGCGTCCCGCTCTCTTTCAGCACCCGCAGGCCGTCGTTGATGCCGAAGCTCACGCCTTCCAGCACCGCATAGCCGAGCTGGGCGCGCAGGCTGGAGTGGGTCATGCCCCAGAACATGCCGCGCGCGTCAGGATCGTTGTGCGGAGTACGTTCGCCGGAGAGATAGGGTAAGAAGAACGGCGCATGGGCCTTCTCCTCCTCGCTAAGTTGGGCAATCTCCTCCAGCAGCGCCACCTCCGTGGTGCCGGTCAGGCGGCAGAACCACTGCAAACAGCTGGCGGCGCTGAGCATGACGCTCATCTGATGCCACAGATTCGGCAGAACGTGACAAAAGGCGTGTACCGCCGACTGCGGCGCCGGACGATAGGCGTCGGTCACCACAAACAGCACCCCGGAGGTGCCAAGCGAAATAAACGCGTCTCCCGGCGAGACCGCGCCGACGCCGATGGCGCTGACCGCGTTATCGCCGCCGCCTCCGGCAACCGCTACCGAGGCGTTCAGCCCCCAGCGCTCGGCCACCTGCGGGTCAAGCGTGGCGGACACCTCGCAGCCTTCGACCAGGGTCGGCATCTGGCTGCGCGACAGGCCGCACTTATCCAGCAGAGAATCGGACCAGTCGCGCTTCGCCACGTCCAGCCACAGCGTCCCGGCGGCGTCCGACATATCGGAGACTTTCTTACCCGTCATCCGGTAGCGCAGATAGTCTTTCGGCAGCAGCACCGTGGCGGTGCGCTGAAAGTATTGCGGCTCGTGGCGGCGTACCCACAGCAGCTTCGGCGCGGTAAAGCCCGGCATCGCCAGGTTTCCCGCCACCTGATGCAGCTCCGGCGCCATCTCTTCCAGCTCCGCGCACTCCGCGGCGCAGCGGGTGTCGTTCCACAGAATGGCCGGGCGAATCACCTCCCCCTCGGCATCCAGCAGGACCGCGCCGTGCATCTGCCCGGAAAGGCCGATCGCTTTAATAGCCGGCCAGTGCTGGGCGCATTTTTCCCGCAGCGTGGCCATCAAATACTCCGTCGCCTCCCACCATGACTGCGGCGACTGTTCTGACCAGTGCGGATGGGGACGCTGAATACTCAGCGGCGCGCTATGGCTGGCGATAACCTCATTGTTCTCATCAATGACCAGCGCTTTGACTTCCGATGTGCCGAGATCGATACCCAGATACATAGCCACCTCTTATTTAATCAGCGTATAAACGGCGGCGATCTTCTCGCGCATCAGCGCCAGGAAATCGGCATTGTCGGCAAGCGTGCCAAACAGCGCTGTATTGCGGGCGTACAGGGCCACCGGATCCTGAGCTTCAAACATTTCATGTACCGCCTGAGCGTCGAGGATACCGTCCTGGTACTGATACGGCAGGGTTCCTTTATGCCACTGTTCCATAAAGACGAAGAACAGCGCGGGCAGCATGGCGGTCGCTTCCGGGCGGACGCCGCGCTGGTAGCACTCCTGGAGGGTTGGCGCGATCATCGCCGGAATTTTCGAGAAGCCATCGGCGGCGACGCGCTGGTTGGTGTCCTGGATATACGGGTTGGTAAAGCGCTTGAGCACCACGTCACGATAGGTCGGCAGGTCAATGCCGTTATCGCCGAGGCACGGAATCACATCCTCGGTGACGTAGCGGTCGGCAATGGCGTAGATGAAGTCGGTCAGCGTACTTTCATGAATATACTGCTGGCCGATTAACGTCCCCGCCCACGCGATGCAGCTATGCGAAGCGTTGAGAATGCGGATTTTCGCCTCTTCATAAGGGATCACCGACGCAACCATCTCCACGCCGACTGCTTCCAGCTTCGGGCGCTCATCGCGGAAGTTGTTTTCCACTACCCACTGGATAAAGGTCTCGCCCATCACCGGCGCTTTATCGTCAATACCGGTTTGCGCTTTGATGCGCGCGGGCAGGTCCGCCGCCGGACGCGGTGTAATGCGGTCGACCATGGTATTCGGACAGGTGGTGTTGACGGCCATCCAGTCAATCACCGCTTGCTTGCCGGTTAGCTGCAGAAACTCAACCATACCGTCGTGGAAGCGTTCGCCGTTATGGCGCACGTTATCGCAGTTCAGCAGGGTCAGCGGCCCGGCGTTGTCGGCCATGCGCTTTTCCAGAATCCGCGCGAGGGTGCCGTAAATGGTTTTGCACTCCCCTGCCAGATCGGCCTGCAAATCGGGGTTGCTGGTTTCCAGCTGATGGCGGGTATTCAGGTAGTAGCCCCCTTCCGTCACGGTAAAGGCGATAACTTTGGTCTGCGGGTTTGCCCCTTCGTTAATCAGCGGCTGCAGCCCGGCCTGCCACGGCAGCAGTTTTTGAATGGAGGTGATTTCTTCATATTCGCGCTCCCCTTCCGGGCTGACGGTTTCCAGCACGTAACGCCCCCCCTGCGCCGCCAGCGCCTGGACCACCTGCTCGGCGTCGTTGCGGATATTCCCCGCCGCGATATGCCAGCGCTTATCTCCGGAAGCGATCAAACGATGCAGATACCACGCCTGGTGAGCGCGATGAAAAGAACCCAGACCAATGTGAAGCCATGTGAATTGATTGTTCATGTTCTGCTCTCCTTGAGTTGATGAGTTCACTGTAATTGATCATTTGACCGAAATAAGAGCCATGGATCACAAAAGAATAATTACCCAACCAAATTACAAATGACCATAAAAGAGCAAAAGCTTGCCAGTTATCCCGACCACGGCCAGAATGCGGGTATTCGCCGGGTGAAATTATCGCCGCGGCCAGCAACTTAGGGCGGGAAACCATGAGCAAAGAAGACGATATCCGGCTGGATCAGAAGGTCCGCGCCGCGTGGATGTACTACATCGCCGGGCAGAATCAGAGCGAAATCGCCAGCCAGCTTGGCACCTCGAGGCCGGTGGTGCAGCGGCTGATCGCCGCCGCGAAAGAAGAAGGGATCGTGTCGATTAGCCTGCACCATCCGGTGGCTAACTGCCTCGATTACGCGCAGCTGCTGCAGGAGAAGTACCGGCTTATCGAGTGCAATATCGTGCCCGCCTTTAACGAAGAAAGCACCCTCGATAGCGTGTCGTTCGGCTGCTATCAGCTGATGGCCCGCTATCTGCAGGATGATAAAGAGAAAATCATCGGCCTGGGTTCCGGCCTGACCCTGAAAAAAGCGCTGCAGCGCATCGATTTCGATAGCCAGAATACCCGCTGCGTGGCGCTGATCAGCGCCATGGACGCCGACGGCCAGTGCAACTATTACGATGACGTCCCGCTGCTGCTGACCAGCAAAATTAAGGCCAAGTACTATCAGTGGCCCGCGCCGCGCTACGCGCAGACCCAGGAGGAGTACGACATGTGGTGCACCAGCCGGCTGTTTTGCAGCGTTTCCGCCGTCGCCCGCCGGGCGGACGTTATTTTTGTCGGCATTGGGCCATTAGGTACCCAAAGCCCGATTTTCAAAGACGGCTTTATCAATCAGGCGCAGATGGATGAGCTGACCGCCCGCGGCGGCATCGGCGAGATCATGGGGCGCTTTATCGATGCCGAAGGCGGCGTGGTTGACAGCGAAATCAATAGAATGATTACCAGCTATGACATTCGCCAGAACCAGTGTCCGCGTATCGCGGTGGCGTGCGGCGAGTACAAACGTCCGGCGATTCTGGCGGCGCTTAAAGGCGGCTGGATCAATGGCCTGGTGACCGATGAACATACCGCCCGCTGGCTGCTGACGCGCTAACGTCAACCGCCAGCAAGCGGCTCAGCGGCTGCTCATCAACAGCGGCGGGATTTCAATCCGCTGCTGGCTGGCATCGCCGGAATCGATAATCTGAAACACCGCTTCCAGCATCGCCGGCACGTCCTGCTGCACCATGTCGATATCGTGCCCCAGCAGATAGACAAACGGGTCCCAGTCAAAGCAGCCCATCGGCGGCTGCTCGCTGCCGGTCAATCCCGCCTGCGATAGCCAACGCACCACTCCTTCCAGCGATATCGTCGAGTTGACAAATATCCCCGGCAATGAGGTCTTCGCGGCGCCAAACCGCGCTTGTAGGCAGGCCTCGACTTTACCTTTCGAATAACCGGGCGCCAGGATGTTCTCCTGCGGCACGCTCAGCCCCTGCTCCCGGTGCGCATCGTGAAAGCCGCGTAAACGCTCGCTGGTATTATGGTCGCCGCTGCGTCCGCCGATAAAGGTCAGCGGCGCCAGCGTCCCACGACGCCCGGCGCTGTTGGCGAGGATCTTATGCGTCAGCGCCTTCGCGCCGCCGTAGTTATCCGAAATCACCGATGGCGCAAGAGAACCCGGCAGGTCGAGATTAACCACCGGAACCCCCGCCTGCTGGCATAAGGCGGTAATTTTATCCGGGTTGGTCGCCCCGGTCGCCACCACCCAGTCAACCTGCCAGGAGAGCATCGCTTTTACCGCTTCAATTTCCAGCTCCGGGCTACGGCGCGTACAGGTAATGATCGGCAGCAGGCCGCGCTCGCGGGCCATCTCCTCAAAACGCTCGGCGACTGAACCGAAATAGCGGTTATCGTATTTGGGGACAATCATGCCAATGACGTGCGATTTTTTACTGCGCAGCATGCTGGCCTGGCGGTTAATGGCATATCCCTGCTCTTCGGCAATCCGCGTCACCTTTTCGGCAAGCTTCGCGCTGATGCGGCGCTTTTTCCAGTTGCCGTTAAGAATGGCACTGACCGCGCTCGCCGAAACGCCGGAGAGTTCCGCCAGGTCGTAAATCGTGATTTTCTTCATTTTTCCAACTTGCGTCACAAAATCATTTCGCTGTTAATTTCCCCACTTGCTCAATCGATGAAGCTGGAGCAACATGAGCTTCATCGATTGAGCTTGCATTTTACCCGCCGGAGTCTTCACGCATTGATCGTTAATATTCCAGCGAACATCAAATAATGGGGCTCATATTCAATACCTTAACAAGTTTTCGCCCCTGGCGTCGAACGTGATGCCCTCGTGTTCGTTAGCGCCAACTGACTCTGTAAAGGATTATAAAATGAACCACTCTGTCTCCTCTATGAATACTTCCCTCAGCGGTAAAGTCGCCGCTATCACCGGCGCGGCATCCGGTATCGGCCTCGAATGCGCGAAAACCCTGCTCGGGGCTGGCGCTAAAGTGGTGCTTATCGACCGCGAAGGCGAGAAGCTCAACAAAATCGTCGCTGAACTAGGCGAAAACGCCTTCGCCCTGCAGGTTGACCTGATGCAGGCGGAACAGGTTGATAACCTGCTGCAGGGCATTTTACGCCTTGCCGGACGTCTCGATATTTTCCACGCCAACGCCGGAGCCTATATCGGCGGGCCGGTGGCTGAAGGCGACCCGGACGTATGGGACCGCGTGCTGCATCTCAACATCAACGCCGCCTTCCGCTGCGTGCGCAGCGTCCTGCCGCATCTTATCGCGCAAAAATCCGGCGATATTATCTTCACCAGCTCTATCGCGGGCGTGGTGCCGGTGATCTGGGAACCTATCTATACCGCGTCGAAATTTGCCGTCCAGGCGTTTGTGCATACCACCCGTCGCCAGGTTTCCCAGTACGGCGTGCGCGTCGGCGCCGTGCTGCCGGGTCCGGTGGTCACCGCCCTGCTGGACGACTGGCCAAAAGCAAAAATGGACGAAGCGCTGGCCAACGGCAGCCTGATGCAGCCGATTGAAGTGGCCGAGTCGGTATTGTTTATGGTCACGCGCTCGAAAAACGTCACCGTACGCGACATCGTGATTCTGCCTAACAGCGTCGATCTCTGACCGTTCAACCAGCCTGTGTGAGAGGATTTTATGCAAAGCGATACGCAACATATTATTGGCGTCGATGTCGGTTCGGGCAGCGTTCGCGCCGGGGTGTTCAATCTGCGGGGCGACCTTCTCGCCCACGCGACCCGGGAAATTACCCTGTTTCGCAGTGCCGGAAATGTGGTGGAACAGTCGAGCCGCGAGATCTGGCAGGCGGTGTGCTACTGCATTAAAACGGCGGTGGCCAGCGCCGGGGTCGCTCCATCGTCAATTGCCGGTATCGGCTTCGATGCCACCTGCTCGCTGGTGGTGATCGGCGAAAACGACGCGCCTCTGGCGGTCGGGCCTTCGGAAGATGCGGACCGTAACATTATCGTCTGGATGGATCATCGCGCCACTGGCCAGGCGGAAAAAATTAACGCCACGGGCCACCCGGTGCTGCAGTACGTTGGCGGCAAAATCTCGCCGGAGATGGAAACGCCGAAAATTCTCTGGCTGAAGGAGAACCGCCCGCACATTTACCAGCAGGCGCGCCACTTCTTCGATCTGGCGGATTATCTGACCTGGCGCTCAAGCGGCGATTTAGCCCGCTCGGCGTGTACCGTGACCTGTAAATGGACCTACCTGGCGCATGAACAACGCTGGGACGCCGGGTACTTCCGCCAGATTGGCCTCGAAGAGCTGGCGGATGAAGATTTTGTCCGCATCGGCCAGCGGATTGTCGATCCGGGAACCCCCTGCGGCGACGGCCTCTGCGCCACGGCGGCAGAAGAGATGGGCCTGCCGGTCGGTACCCCGGTGGCGGTCGGTATGATCGACGCCCACGCGGGCGGCATCGGCACCGTCGGCGTGCTGAACGGCGCGGTCAACAATATGGCCTACGTCTTCGGCACCTCCTCCTGCACCATGACTTCCACTCAGGAAGCGGTGTTCGTGCCCGGCGTCTGGGGTCCTTACTATTCGGCGATGGTGCCGGGATTGTGGCTGAGCGAAGGCGGACAGAGCGCGGCCGGGGCGGCCATCGACCAGTTGCTGAGCTTCCATCCGGCTGCGGCGGAGGCTCGCGACCGGGCGAAAGCCGCAGGCCTCCCGCTGCCGGTCTGGCTGGCGGATCGCGTGCTGGCGCAGGTGGAAACTCCTTCTGCGGCGGTTAACCTCGCCGCCGGGCTGCACGTGGTGCCTGAATTTTTAGGTAATCGGGCGCCGCTGGCCGACCCGCATGCGAAAGCGATTATCGCCGGACTGGGGATGGAACGGGATTTGGACAACCTGATGGCGCTCTACGTCGCCGGGCTGTGCGGGATCGGTTACGGCCTGCGGCAGATTATTGACGCGCAGAAGACGTGCGGCATCCGCAGCGAGAATATCATCATCAGCGGCGGAGCCGGGCAGCATCCGCTGGTGCGCCAGCTACTCGCCGATGCCTGCGGCGTTACCGTAGTTAGCACCGCCAGCAGCGAGCCGGTGCTGTTAGGTTCGGCCATCCTCGGCGCGGTAGCAGGTAAAGTCGCCCCTTCACTGCCGGAAGCGATGAAGCAGTTTACGCGGGTGGATAAAACCTATCGCTGCGTTGCGCAGTATAGCGCCGAGCATCAGCGGCGCTATGAAGCGTATAAAACGCTACAGCACACGGCGCGGCTGATTCGCGAATAAGCGGGATCCCGGAGGCGGCGCTTGACGCGCCTGTCCGGGCTACCGGCCCGCAGAGGGCGGTGAACCGGTCACCCTGCTCTGCATAGCTTCCCGGAGGCGGCGCTTGACGCGCCTGTCCGGGCTACCGGCCCGCAGACGGCGGTGAACCGGTCACCCTGCTCTGCATAGCTTCCCGGAGGCGGCGCTGACGCGCCTGTCCGGGCTACCGGCCCACAGATGTCGGTGAACCCGTCGCCTGCTCTGCATGGCTTCCCGGAGGCGGCGCTTAACGCGCCTGTCCGGGCTACCGGCCCACAGACGGCGGTGAACCGGTCACCCTGCTCTGCATAGCTTCCCGGAGGCGGCGCTGACGCGCCTGTCCGGGCTCCGATCCTCAGACGGCGGTGAACCGGTAGCCCGGCCAAGCGCAGCGCCGCCGGGGAAGGCAGACGACGCGAGTGCTTAAGCGATAGTGACTTTGCCGTCCAGATAGACATCCTGCACGGCATTGATCAGCTTCACGCCGTCGGCCATCGATTTTTTAAACGCCTTACGTCCCAGGATCAGCCCCATGCCGCCCGCGCGCTTATTGATAACCGCCGTGCGCACCGCGTCGGAGAGATCGGTTTCGCCACCCGCCGCGCCGCCGGAGTTAATCAGCCCGGCGCGGCCCATATAGCAGTTCGCCAGTTGGTAACGCACCAGATCGATCGGATTATCGCTGGTGAGCTTGCTGTAAACCCGGTCATCGGTATAGCCGAAGTTCACCGCTTTATAGCCGCCGTTATTTTCCGCCATTTTCTGCTTCACGATATCCGCGCCGATGGTCGCCGCCAGGTGGTTGGCCTGGCCGGTTAAGTCTGCGGAAACATGGTAGTCGACGCCATCTTTCTTAAACGCCGAATTACGCAGATAGGCCCACAGCACGGTCACCAGACCCAGTTCGTGCGCGCGTTCAAACGCAGCGGAGATTTCTTCGATTTGCCGACGAGACTGCTCGGAACCGAAATAGATCGTCGCCCCGACCGCTACGGCGCCCATATTGAATGCCTGCTCAACGCTGGCGTACAGCGTCTGATCGTATTCGGTCGGGTAGCTCAGCGTTTCGTTATGGTTCAGTTTGACCAGGAAGGGGATGCGGTGCGCATAGCGGCGCGACACCGAGGCCAGCACGCCATAGGTGGAGGCCACGCAGTTACAACCGGCCTCAATGGCCAGTTCGACGATATTTTTCGGATCAAAGTACAGCGGGTTGGCGGCAAAAGAGGCGCCAGCAGAATGCTCTACGCCCTGGTCGACCGGCAGGATCGACAGATACCCGGTTCCCGCCAGGCGGCCGGTGTTATACAGGGTTTGCATATTACGCAGCACCGCCGGCGGACGATTGTTATCCACCATCACCCGATCGACATAATCCGCCCCCGGTAAATAGAGCTGGTCGGCTGGAATCGTCATACAGCGGTGCTGTAAAAGCGTGTCGGCATCTTTGCCAAGCAACTGCGTAATATCAGTCATAGCTATCTCCCGTAAGTGCCGGTCGAAACCGGCATGCGTTTTCCCAACCCAATTATTTTGGGCAGGTTAAGCCTGGTACCGACTCAGCATATTTTCCAGCCGGGAGCCTATTTTTTCAGCATAGTCTGCTGACACGTTGTCTTGCCGGTTACCACCAGGCGTGGAAATGGTGGACCGGACCGATGCCGTGCCCCACTTCCAGCGAATCGGCCTGCGCCAGCGCCGCAGAGAGCCAGCCCTTGGCTTCCGCCACGGTTCGCCCCCAATCATCGTAACGCGGACGCAGCGCCGCCAGCGCCGCCGACAGCGTACAGCCGGTACCGTGGGTGTTTTTGGTCTGGACTCTCGGCGCGGTAAAGCGCTGCTCCCCGTCGCGGGTAAAGAGCCAGTCAGGGCTTTCCGCATCATCAAGATGGCCGCCCTTCATTAATACCGCTCCGCAGCCCATTCCCAGCAGCGCTCTGCCCTGCTCCAGCATCTCCTTTTCCGTTCGGGCATGTGGCGCATCCAGCAGCGCCGCCGCCTCCGGCAGATTCGGGGTGATCAGCGACACCTGCGGCAGCAGGCGCTGGCGCAGCGTCTCCACCGCCGAGGCTGAGAGCAGCGGATCGCCGCTTTTTGCCAGCATGACGGTATCCAGCACCACGTTGGTTATCCGGTAGCGCGCCAGCCGTTCCGCCACCGCCTCGACGATATCGGTTTCCGCCAGCATCCCGATTTTGGTGGTATCGATGCGCACATCGCTGAAGACCGAATCGAGCTGCGCGGCGACAAAATCAGGCTCTATACGGTACACCGACTGGACGCCGCGGGTGTTTTGCGCCACCAGCGCGGTGATGACCGAGCAGCCGTAAGCGCCCAGCGCCGAGAAGGTTTTGAGATCCGCCTGGATCCCCGCGCCGCCGCTCGGGTCGGTGCCGGCGATGGTTAACGCGTTAATTCGTTTCACAGGTCACCTCCCGCGTAGAGCGCATCGAGAAAGGCGGGAGTAAAGCTGCCGGGGCCGCCTTGCCGCGCCGCTTTTCCCCCCGCCAGCTTCATCAGACCGCAGGCCGCGGCCACGTTCTCCAGCCGATCGCCGGGCATCGCCGCAGCGGCGGCAACCACCGCCGATAGCGCGCAGCCGGTGCCGACTACCCGGGTCATTAGCGGATCGCCGCCGGTGACCGCGCGCGTGCGCTGGCCATCGGTGATGTAATCGACCTCGCCGGTGACCGCGACCACGGTATTCAACTGGCGGGCCAGCGCCTGCGCCGCGGGCAGCGCTGCGGCGGCGGTATCGGTGGTATCGACGCCGCGCCCGCCGCCGCTCATTCCGGCCAGGGCCATAATTTCCGAGGCATTACCGCGAACGGCGGCAGGCTGCAGCGCCAGCAGCTCCCGGCAAAATTCTGTCCGTAAGGTCAGCGCGCCGACCGCCACCGGGTCCAGCGCCCAGGGCTTGCCCGCCTGCGTTGCGCTATGCGCCGCCGCACGCATCGCCGCCGCGCGTTCGACGGTCAGCGTACCAACATTAATCAGCAGCGCATCGGCAATAGCGGCAAACTGGCTGGCTTCGTCCGGGTCGATAACCATCGCCGGGGATGCGCCAATCGCTAACAGGACGTTGGCGGTAAAGGTCTGCACCACGTCGTTCGTCATGCAGTGCACAAGAGGGGAATGACGGTGAAAAAGGTGCCGCAGATGGGCGATATGCGCGGGGTTCAGCAGGTCAGACATCGTTTGCTCCCGCCAGGCGATGAAGAAGCGACGACCCTGCGGTCTCTGACTTCCCTACGCTGGCATTATCCAGATCAGGTGGTACGGGTTTTTCTCAGCCTTCACAAAGAAGGGCACCCCGAGTCATTGAGAGATAAAAACGTTCTCAGCGGGCAGGTTACGGTAAGTCGCGGGACAACGCAAGCTGGCCTGGCGAGGTTAGAGGAGCGCACGCCGATCTGAATTTAACAATAAGCAATCAAATAATTAACAAAATAAACACTTTTTCAGATACGTGTTTATAGTTTAGAAGGCGTTACAGGATGTAACCCGGCGTCATATCGAAATTAACGAGTGAATCAGCGTAAACCCATGAGGATTCCGATGAAATTAACACCGATTATGAAAAGTCTGGCTCTGGCAGGAATCATTTCGACCCTCCCCATGACCAGTTGGGCGGAAACGTCTCCCAAAGCAGCCGCCGCGGCAACCAAACAGGCAAACGACGCGCTGTACAAACAGCTTCCCTTCTCCGATAACACCGACTTTACCAACGCGCATAAAGGCTTTATCGCCGCGCTCCCTACGGAGGTGATTAAAGGCGAACAGGGCAACGTTATCTGGAACCCGCAGCAGTACAACTTTGTTAAAGAGGGTGAAAAGGCGCCGGATACGGTCAACCCCAGCCTCTGGCGTCAATCCCAGTTGATCAATATTAGCGGCCTGTTTGAAGTGACCGAAGGCGTTTACCAGATCCGCAACCTCGATCTCTCCAACATGACCATTATCGAAGGCAAAGAAGGCATCACCGTTGTCGATCCGCTGGTATCGGCGGAGACCGCAAAGGTCGGAATGGATCTGTATTACAAAAATCGCGGCAATAAGCCGGTCGTTGCGGTGATCTACACCCACAGCCACGTCGATCATTACGGCGGCGTTCGCGGCGTGGTCGATGAAGCCGATGTGAAATCCGGTAAAGTCAAAATCTACGCGCCTTCCGGTTTTATGGAAGCCGCCGTTGCTGAAAACATTATGGCCGGGAACGTAATGAGCCGCCGCGCCAGCTATATGTACGGCAACCTGCTGAAACCGGATGCCACCGGCCAGGTTGGCGCAGGCCTCGGCACCACGACCTCCGCCGGCACCGTCACGTTGATTGCTCCCACCAATATCATCGAGAAAGATGGCCAGAAAGAGACCATCGACGGGCTGACCTACGATTTTATGCTGGCGCCGGGCTCAGAAGCACCGTCGGAAATGCTGTGGTATATCGAAGAGAAGAAGCTGATTGAATCCGCAGAAGACGTCACCCACACCCTGCATAACACCTACTCGCTGCGCGGGGCGAAAATTCGTGAACCGCTGCCGTGGTCGAAATATATCAACGCCGCCATCGTACGCTGGGGGGACAAGGCCGAAATCATTATGGCCCAGCACCACTGGCCGACCTGGGGCAATGAGAACGTGGTTAACCTGCTGAAGAGCCAGCGCGATCTGTATCGATACATCAATGACCAGACCCTGCGCATGGCCAACGAGGGCCTGACCCGCGATGAGATCGCCGCCAAATTCAAGCTGCCGGACAGCCTGGCCAACACTTGGGCCAACCGCGGCTACTACGGTTCCGTCAGCCATGACGTAAAAGCGACTTACGTCCTCTACCTCGGCTGGTTCGACGGCAACCCGGCTACGCTGGATGAACTGCCGCCGGAAGAAGCGGCGAAGAAATTCGTTGATTATATGGGCGGCGCCGACGCTATCCTCAAGAAAGCCAAAGAGGACTACAACCAGGGCAACTATCGCTGGGTAGCGCAGGTCGTGAGTAAAATTGTCTTCGCCGATCCTGGTAATCTGGAGGCGCGCAATCTGGAAGCCGATGCCCTGGAGCAGCTGGGCTATCAGGCGGAATCAGGACCGTGGCGTAATTTCTACCTGACCGGCGCTCAGGAGCTACGCAACGGCGTAGTGAAAGGCCCGACGCCGAACACCGCCAGCCCGGATACCGTACGGGCGATGACCCCGGAAATGTTCTTCGATTACCTTGCGGTGCATATTAATGGTGAGAAAGCCGGAACCGCCAAAGCGGTGTTCAATATCGACCTGGGTAACGATGGCGGTAAATATAAGCTGGAGCTGGAAAACGGCGTGCTCAACCACACCGCCGATGCCGAAGCCAAGGACGCGGATGCTACCATTGCGTTGGATCGCGCCACGCTGAACAAAATCATCCTGAAAGAGGAAACGCTAAAACAGGCGCAAGATAAGGGTGAAGTGAAAGTGACCGGCGATGGCGCGAAGCTGGATGAGATGCTGGGCTATATGGATAAATTTGAGTTCTGGTTCAATATCGTGACGCCGTAAATCAGCCCCCGCGGCGGCCAGCTGCGGGGGAACACTCTTTAGAACCATGTTCGGGAAACATTGACTGTGGTTTATCCCCGCTAGCGCGGGGAACACTCACCCTGCCCACTTGCAACTGAGTTCACCGCCGGTTTATCCCCGCTGGCGCGGGGAACACGCGGACCCGTCCGAGGTTGCTGACTTCATAGGCGGTTTATCCCCGCTGGCGCGGGGAACACTTCCCCACCCCACCAACCGAATAAACCAATCAACGGTTTATCCCCGCTGGCGCGGGGAACACGCGCGGTCTTCATTGCTGACCGGAATATAAGCCGGTTTATCCCCGCTGGCGCGGGGAACACATACCGGGTCTGGTCCTGGGTATAGCGGCCGTCGGTTTATCCCCGCTGGCGCGGGGAACACGGCATCAATGTGTTCATCCGCGGGTTGATCTTCGGTTTATCCCCGCTGGCGCGGGGAACACATTTGAACGCAAGTGCATCAGATCTCCAGTAACGGTTTATCCCCGCTGGCGTGGGGAACACGCTACGTGGACCTATGGATATCTGCGCCCGTTCGGTTTATCCCCGCTGGCGCGGGGAACACCTTAAGGAATGCGCGAAGAGACAGAAACAAACCGGTTTATCCCCGCTGGCGCGGGGAACACATCAGAGCAGTGGAAGCAGGCAAGAAGGGAGTCGGTTTATCCCCGCTGACGCGGGGAACACCTTAAGGAATGCGCGAAGAGACAGAAACAAACCGGTTTATCCCCGCTGGCGCGGGGAACACATCAGAGCAGTGGAAGCAGGCAAGAAGGGAGTCGGTTTATCCCCGCTGACGCGGGGAACACGCTAACTGGCAAAGCTCCTCGTGTGTCAGTGCCGGTTTATCCCCGCTGGCGCGGGGAACACTTCAACAGTCGGTCAGCGGAAGCCTGGTCAATCGGTTTATCCCCGCTGGCGCGGGGAACACCTTCCGAATACCTCACGAACAGGATCGCCAAGCGGTTTATCCCCGCTGGCGCGGGGAACACAGAAATTGCTGAAGCGCTAGGTGTTACAGTTGCGGTTTATCCCCGCTGGCGCGGGGAACACAGCAGCGTACAGGCTGGATCATGGAGGGAAGCCGGTTTATCCCCGCTGGCGCGGGGAACACCGCAGCATTCAAGCTCCCTGACTGCCTGCAGCCGGTTTATCCCCGCTGGCGCGGGGAACACATTACCGGCACTTTGTTGCGAAGGCAGAACTGCGGTTTATCCCCGCTGGCGCGGGGAACACACTAACCATATCTTATTGTTTTATAATAAATTTATCCACCAAGAACAATCTACCGACATTTTTGCAACAAATTGATGTTTTTAAAGAGCCATAACTATTTGATTTTAAAAGGCACAACAAACTATTCCGTTACCTCTCTCGCATTTCACCACAACAAGCTGAGAGAGCAACGGCCTCTACAGATTCACTTCCCGCAGCGAACTCAGTAATAATGTAAAACACGCTTCTATCAGCGGCGGCAGAGGCTGCGGCCCGCGCATCAGCGCCACGGTTCGCGTCAGCGCCGGCTGCTGAAGTTGCGCCACCTTTAACGCCGGATCCTGAAGGTGGGTGGTATAAAGCTCAGGCAGAATCGCCACCGCCAGCCGGGAACGCACCAGGCCGTAAAGCGTTTCAATATAGTCAACCTGATAACGCGTTTGCAGCGTGAGGCGATGGCTCTCCGCCAGCGCGCCGACCAGGCGCTGAATATTGCCCTTTGAGAACACCGCGATATCGCGCCCCGCGAGCAGCTTCCACGGCAGATGCGGCTGCCCGGCCAGCGGATCGTCGCAGTGCAGCACCGCCACAAACGGATCTTCGCGCAGAGGATAAACCTGCAGCTCAGGCGGTAACGAACGGTCTATTGCGCCTACGGCAAAATCTATCTTTCCCGACTGCAGCTCGCAAAACAGGGCGTCGTTAGTCTGATCGTGAAACTCCACTCTCAGGCGCGGAAACGCCTGAGCCAGCGTTTGCGGCAGCAGAGGAAATAGCAGCGAGCTCACCGAGGGCACCAGACCGATACGCACCGTACCGTCGCCGCCGGCCTCGACTATCTGCTGCATATCCTGAAACGCCAGCTGCGCCACGCTCAGCACCCGCCGGGCGTGGGGCAAAATCGCCGCCCCCAGTTCGGTTAAGGTGACCGCCGAGGCGGTGCGGTTGACCAGCTTACCACCCAGCACCGTCTCGATTTGCCGCAGCGCGCTGCTTAGCGCCGGCTGACTGATAGCCAACCGGTTAGCGGTGTCGGTGAAGTGACGCAGCTGGGCCAGGGTCACAAAGTACTGAATCTGCTTGAGAGAGAGCGCGGGCAGACGTTGCCAGGGTTCGGTCATCATGTTTTCGTCAACGGTGAGCATGCAGAATAACCCGAGGTTATCGGGCGATAAATTTATTCATCTGGGCAAACGTTTGCTCTGCCCCTAGAGTATCCCCATTATCCTTGTGCCGGAGTTGTTATGTCCAGCAGTGCTGAAACTCGCCGCCGCGCCGTGCAGGCCGCGCGCGGAGAATCCCCTTTCGATCTCTTATTAACCGACGCGCAGATTGTCGACATGGCCACCGGCGAAATTCGCGAGGCCGATGTCGGGATCGTCGGCGATAGGATCGCCAGCGTGCACCCGCGCGGCAGCCGCTCCGATGCCCGCGAACGCCGCTCGCTGGCGGGGTGTTTCCTGTCTCCGGGGCTGATGGATACCCACGTCCATCTTGAAAGCTCTCACCTGCCGCCTGAACGCTATGCCGAAATCGTCCTGGCTCAGGGCACGACGGCGGTATTCTGGGACCCGCACGAGCTGGCCAACGTGCTGGGCGTTGAGGGCGTGCGCTACGCCGTCGCCGCCAGCCGCCATCTGCCGCTACAGGTGATGGTCGCCGCCCCCTCCAGCGTGCCGTCCACGCCGGGGCTGGAGATGTCCGGCGCCGATTTCGCCGGCGCGGAAATGGCCACCATGCTGGCCTGGCCGGAAGTTTGCGGCGTCGCCGAAGTGATGGACATGCATGGCGTGCTGCACGGCAGCGAGAGGATGCAGGAGATTATCCAGGCCGGCCTGGACAGCGGCAAGCTGATTGAAGGCCACGCGCGCGGCCTGAGCGGCGCGGATCTGCAGGCCTATCTCGCCGCCGGGGTCACCTCCGATCACGAACTCACCTCGGCGGAAGATGCGCTGGAAAAACTGCGCGCCGGGCTGACGGTAGAGATCCGCGGTTCGCACCCTTACCTGCTGCCGGATATCGTTAACGCATTGAAATCGTTGCCGCATCTCTCCTCGCAAATCACCGTCTGCACCGACGATGTGCCGCCGGATATGCTGCTGGAAAAAGGCGGCATTATCGCCCTGCTCAACCTGCTGATTGAGCACGGATTGCCGGCAACAGACGTCCTGCGTTTCGCCACCTTAAACGCGGCGATCCGGCTGCAACGTAACGATCTGGGGCTGATTGCCGCCGGACGCCGTGCCGATCTGGTAGTTTTCGATTCATTAGAAAAGCTCGCCGCGCGGGAAGTTTACGTCGCCGGTAAGCTGATTGCCCGCGAGGGCGCCCTACTTGAGTCGATTCCGTCGGCGAGCGGCGTGACCCCGCCGCGCGATACCCTACAGATGCCGCCGCTCAGCCCAGCCGATTTTATCCTTCGCGTCGGCGCTATTCGCCACGGCGTCGCCCGCCTGCGGCATATTCGCGGCGCACGCTTCACCCAGTGGGGAGAGGTTGAGGTACAGGTCCGCGATGGCAAAGTGCAAATCCCGGACGGATTTAGCCTGATTTGGGTTAAGCATCGCCACGGCCGCCACGAAGCAAAACCGCAAATTGCGCTATTAGAGGGCTGGGGCGAACTGCGCGGCGCTATCGCCACCAGCTACTCCCACGATTCCCACAACCTGGTGGTGCTCGGCCGCGATCCTGACGATATGGCGCTGGCGGCAAACCGGCTGATCGAATCCGGCGGCGGCATGGCGCTGTCGCAGCAGGGAAAAATCCTCGCCCACGTAGCGATGCCGATTGCCGGGATGCTCTCCGACTTACCCGCCACGGAGCTGGCGCGGCAGTTCCGCGAGCTTCGCGACCTGAGCGCGGAAATCGCCGACTGGGAGCCGCCCTACCGCGTATTTAAGGCGATTGAGGGTACCTGCCTGGCCTGTAATGCCGGTCCGCATTTGACGGATTTAGGTTTGACCGACGGCGGCACTCGCCAGATAGTCGAGCCGCTGATAGAGAGCCGGGAAATCCCGGAACGCCCAGAACACAACAATAATCATCAGGGAGCCTGAGCATGGCCGACAATACCCTTAACTCATCCGCGCAAGGTAGCTGGCTGGAGCGCCGTTTTGCCTTGTATTCCCGCGGCAGTACGCTGCGCACCGAATGCCTCGCGGGCATCACCGGCTTTCTCGCCGCCGCCTATCTGCTGGTGGTTATCCCCGGCCTGCTGGCGGTTGGCGGGATGGATAAAGGCGCGGCAACCACCGGCACGATCCTGGTGTTCGTCGGCGGTACGCTGCTGATGGCGTTTTATGCCAACCTGCCGTTTATCGTCGGGCCGGGCATCGGCGGCTCGGTGCTGGTCGGCGTCACGCTGGCGGGCAGCGAAGGCATTGGCTGGCAGGTCGGTCTCGGTATCGCCTGCTGGTCGGGGATTCTGTTTTTCCTGCTAACGAAGTTCGGCCTGCGTGAAGTGGTGACCCGTTCGGTGCCGCAGTCAATTAAGCTCGGATTAACCGCCTCGATCGGACTTTTCGTCGCGGTGCTGGGCTTCCGTAACGCCGGGCTGGTGCTGGCCAACGCCAAAACCAACGCCCTGATGCTCGGCGATTTTCTCTCGCCGGGGGCACTGGTGGCGCTCTGCGGGCTGTTTCTGGCCATCGCCCTGCAGGCGAGAAAAATTCCCGGGTCGATTCTGTGGGCGATTCTCTTTGCCACCCTGGTCGGGATTCCGATGGGCGTTACCAGGCTGCCGGGCAGCTTTATCGATATGCCGCACTCGCTGACGCCGGTGCTGGGGCAAATCGACATGCTGGGCGCGCTGAATATCGCCTTCCTGCCGTTCCTGTTTGTGTTCTTCGCTTCAGAGTTCTTTTCCACCATGGGCACTACCCTGGCTGTGGGCGGCGAAGCGGGTCTGCTGGATGAAGAAGGCAATATGCCGCATATCAATCGCCCGTTTATGGTTGACTCGATCGCCGCGGCCGTTGGCCCCTGGCTGGGCATTCCGGCGGCGACCGCGCTGATTGAATCCTCGGCGGCCGCGGAAGCCGGCGGCAAAACCGGGTTAACCGCGCTATCGGCGGCGGTGATGTTCCTGCTGATGCTGCTGTTTACTCCGGTGGCGCTGATGATCCCCAAAGAGGCGACCGCGCCGGCGCTGATCCTGATCGGCCTGAATATGTTCAGCGGCCTGCGCAAAGTGGATCTGGCAAACTTCACCGACGGCCTGCCGGTGCTGATGATGGTGATGATTACCCTGATTGCCAATAGCTTCGGCACCGGAATTGCCGGCGGGCTGCTGTTTTATGTGGTGATCAAAACCATCGCCGGGAAGTGGCGAGAAATCCCGATTGGCCTGTGGATCCTGGCAATTCCGCTGGTGTACTACTTTGCCACGCTGGTGAAGCATTAAGGTTAGTGCCAATCGTGTTCCCGGAGGCGGCGCTGGCGCGCCTTGTCCGGGCTCCCGGCCCGCAGACAGCTGTGAACCCGTAGCCCGGTCAGCGCAGCGCCACCGGGAAAAAGCCACGCCGATTTATCACCCCGACACCGTTCCCGCAGGCGGTGCTACCGGCCCGCAGAGGGCGCGCGGGAATTAACCGCTTCGCACGCTTCTTTCACTGCGTCATACAGCAGCCGTACCGCGGGAGAAAGCTGTTTACGGTGCGGGCAAATCATATTCAGCGGCACCACGTCTCCTTGATAGTGCGGCAACAGCACCCGCAGCCGCCCTTCGCGGATATCATCGCCGACGTCGAGTTCAGACTTGAAGGCGATGCCCTCCCCGGCAACCGCCAGGCGGCGTATCACCTCGGCGTCATCGCTCACGATAGTGCCGGAAACCTGCACGTGATGGACTTTCCCCTCCAGGCTCAACGGCCAGCGGTCGAACGCTCTGCCGCGCAGCACGTAGGTCAGCGCGTTGTGTCGGGCCAAATCTTCCAGCGTCTGCGGTTCGCCGTTTTCGGCTATCCAGCCGGGCGAGGCTACCAGCACCCGGCGATTATCCGGCGCAACGGGCAGAGAAATAAACGAGGCATCGTCGTTATCGCCGTAGCGAAACGCGACGTCCACCGGGTCTTTAAACACGTCGGTCCGATGATCGGAAAACAGTATCCGCAGGCGCAGCGCAGGATGCCGCTGGCGAAAATCGCGAAACACGCGCAGAAGCAAATTGCGCCCAAGGTCAGACGGCACGGCGATTTGTAACGTTCCGCGGACTTCGTCATCCGGCGTGTGGATTTTTTGCAGCCCGGCGTGCAGCGTATCGATCATCTGCGTGGCATAAGGCAGCCAGGTTTCGCCCTCCGGCGTCAGGCGTAAGCTTCGCGTCGAACGAGCGAAAAGACGGATATTCAGCGTCGTTTCAAGACGCTTTATCGCCGCGCTGACCTGCGAGGGCTGCAGCCCGGCCTCCCGCGCCGCATCGCTGAAGCTGCTTAACGCCGCTGCGCGGACAAACAATGCCAGATCTTCCAGCCTGAACATACCCACTCCCCACCCCGGATTATTCTCAAAACAGACGCGCCCCGATGAAAAACGTCGCCGTATCACCGTTTGCTTACACTTTTAACCAAACCAATGCTTGCCATTTCCTTGACCTATCAGGAATCATACGAGGCTGCGATTTTGTGTCCAGGATAATAATGGGGAAATTATGCGTAAAACAAAAATGATGCTTCTGGGCGTACTGTTGGCCTGCTCCAGCGGAGCGTGGGCGGCGTCCGGCGAAGGTATACAGAAATATGAGCTGGATGGGGTGACCGCAGACTTCAAACAATTCCACATCGGCGACACCGTACCGCCGCTGTACCTCACGCCAGAATACAACATCAAGCAGTGGCAGCAGCGCAATTTGCCTGCCCCGGATGCCGGGACCCGCTGGACCTATATGGGCGGAAGCTACGTTCTGATTACCGAAACCGAGGGAAAAATCCTCAAAATCTATGATGGCGAGATTTTCTACCATCGCTAAAAGCCGAACGCCAGCGCGCTATCCCTGCCGCTGGCGTTTTGTTTTTCGATGCGATAATGCTATCCGTTAAAGCGGTTTTGTTTATGCATAAATTCCTCGACGGCAATACCGGAAGCCACGTGCTCATAGAGCATTAAAATACTTAATATCAAATCGCCGCCGCTACGCAATAAATCATCCGGGGCAGTACGACTCTTTTCATCCGATAAAAAAACAAGCTGTTCAAAAATATCACTGTATTCACCATAAGCACCAATCGGAATTTCAGCCATCGGGAGATGCTCCTGGCAATAGCGTAACGCGTCTGCGGCTTTCTCCGGCAGCGTGCGCGTATGCATAAAAATAACCAGCAGTTCTCGTAACTTAACGATTAGAGCAATATTGTTCATCATGCACTCCGGAAATGTATTACGGCTATACTTTCCTTCCATCGTTTTTATTGACGTAGTACTGATAACTTCCACGTTTCGCCAAATCACACAGCCAAAATTAAACATCGTCACGGCGAATTAAAATACTTCACTTCTATGCTAATCAAGCTCGCACAACCGCCAGCGGAAAACAATGTTAACAATATGTTTTATTGACAAATCTCAACATCGCTAAATGTGAATAAAAACAAGTAATATTTAACGCTTATATCATTCACGCGGTGATTATTTTGGAAAGAGAAAACGGGGCGGATACGATAACAAACCGTACGGCGCAACGTGCCGTACGGTTCAGAAGGGAGGGAAAATCAGACCGCGCGGAAAGCTATTTCACCGGGGATAACTTCGCCCTGCCAGTACAACTGCGCCGCGACGCGGTCTGCCAGCTGGCGGTAGGTTTCGGTAAACTCGCTTTCCGGGCGCGCCACCACCGTCGGCGTTCCCTTGTCGAGGTCTTCGCGCAGGGTGATATGCAGCGGCAGCTGGCCCAGCAGCTGGGTATGGTATTTCTCGGCCAGCTTTTGCGCGCCGCCGGTACCGAAGATAGGCTCGTGGTGTCCGCAGTTGCTGCAAATATGCATGCTCATGTTTTCCACAATCCCCAGCACCGGCACTTCGACTTTCTCAAACATCACGATACCTTTTTTGGCGTCGATCAGGGCGATATCCTGCGGCGTAGTCACCACCACCGCGCCGGTGACCGGAATGTTTTGCGCCAGCGTCAGCTGAATATCACCGGTGCCCGGCGGCATATCCAGCACCAGGTAATCGAGATCCGGCCACAGGGTTTCCTGCAGCATCTGCATTAACGCTTTGCTGGCCATCGGGCCGCGCCAGACCATGGCGTTGTCGTCGGTGACCAGATAGCCGATGGAGTTGGTGGCGAGACCAAATTTCATAATCGGCGCCATATGGGTGCCGTCCGGCGAAGTGGGACGCTGATCTTCCGCGCCGAGCATGGTCGGAATCGACGGGCCGTAAATATCGGCATCCAGAATGCCGACTTTCGCCCCTTCCGCCGCCAGCGCCAGCGCGAGGTTGACCGCGGTAGACGATTTACCCACCCCGCCCTTGCCGGAGCTGATGGCGATGATGTTTTTCACGCCGTTGATGCCGGGCTGATTTTTTACCCGCTGCAGCGTGGCGATGCTGTGCGTCAGCTTCCAGTCAATAGCTTTAGCGCCGGTAATGCGCAGCAGCTCGGCGCTGCACTGCTCCTTGAGCACCTCAAACGCGCTATGCCAGACGAACGGCATCTGAATTTCAATGTGCACGGTCTCGTCCAGCCAGGCGACGTGATGCAGCGCCTTCAGCGTAGTGAGGTTATGTTTCAGGGTTGGGTGCTGGAAATTAGCCAGGGTCCCGGCGACCATCGCGCGCAGACGCTCGGGGGATTTGGCCTGGGATTGCGAACTCATCCCGACTCCTTTGTTATTGTGAGTTGAATCTTGTGCGTTAAGTTTACCTTAAAGGGAATAATTCCCCCACAATAAGCTTTGGGCTTACCAAATTATTGCCTTTGCGGTAACATCGAAACCCCTTTTTACAATAGAAGATGTAATGCCCACTATGACTCAAGTCGCGAAGAAAATTCTGGTAACGTGCGCGCTGCCGTACGCAAACGGCTCAATCCACCTCGGCCACATGCTGGAGCACATCCAGGCTGATGTCTGGGTCCGTTACCAGCGAATGCGCGGCCACGAGGTCAACTTCATCTGCGCCGACGACGCCCACGGCACCCCGATCATGCTGAAAGCGCAGCAGCTCGGTATCACCCCGGAACAGATGATTGGCGAAATGAGTCAGGAGCATCAGACCGATTTTGCTGGCTTCGACATCAGCTATGACAACTATCACTCCACGCACAGCGACGAGAACCGCGAGCTGTCGGAGCTTATCTATACGCGTCTGAAAGAGAACGGTTTTATCAAAAACCGCACCATCTCTCAGCTCTACGATCCGGAAAAAGGCATGTTCCTGCCGGACCGTTTTGTAAAAGGCACCTGTCCGAAGTGCAAATCACCGGATCAGTACGGCGATAACTGCGAAGTGTGCGGCGCGACCTACAGCCCGACCGAGCTTATCGAGCCGAAATCGGTCGTCTCCGGCGCGACGCCGGTGATGCGCGAGTCCGAGCACTTCTTCTTCGACCTGCCGTCGTTCAGCGAAATGCTGCAGGCGTGGACCCGCAGCGGCGCGCTGCAGGAGCAGGTGGCGAATAAAATGCAGGAGTGGTTCGAGTCCGGACTGCAGCAGTGGGATATCTCCCGCGATGCGCCGTACTTCGGCTTCGAAATCCCGAACGCGCCGGGCAAATACTTCTACGTCTGGCTGGACGCGCCGATCGGCTACATGGGCTCCTTCAAGAACCTGTGCGACAAGCGCGGCGATACCACCAGCTTCGACGAATACTGGAAGAAAGACTCCACCGCCGAGCTGTATCACTTTATCGGTAAAGATATCGTCTACTTCCACAGCCTGTTCTGGCCGGCGATGCTGGAAGGCAGCAGCTTCCGCAAACCGACCAACCTGTTCGTTCACGGCTACGTGACGGTCAACGGCGCCAAGATGTCCAAGTCGCGCGGCACCTTTATTAAGGCCAGCACCTGGCTGAATCATTTTGACGCAGACAGCCTGCGCTACTACTACACCGCCAAGCTCTCGTCGCGTATCGATGACATCGACCTGAACCTGGAAGACTTCGTGCAGCGCGTTAACGCCGATATCGTCAACAAGGTGGTGAACCTCGCCTCGCGCAACGCCGGTTTCATCAACAAGCGTTTCGACGGCATGCTGTCCGCCGAACTGGCCGATCCTCAGCTGTATAAAACCTTTACCGATGCGGCAACAAGCATTGGCGAAGCGTGGGACAGCCGGGAGTTCGGTAAAGCTATCCGCGAAATCATGGCGCTGGCCGACGTGGCGAACCGCTACGTTGACGAGCAGGCGCCGTGGGTGGTGGCTAAACAGGAAGGGCGCGACGCCGACCTGCAGGCCATCTGCACCATGGGCCTGAATATGTTCCGCGTGCTGATGACCTGGCTGAAGCCGGTCCTGCCGCAGCTGGCCGCCCGCGCCGAAGCGTTCCTCAACGGCGAACTGAGCTGGGATGCTATCCAGCAGCCGCTGCTCGGTCACAAGGTTAACGCTTTCAAAGCGCTCTACAACCGCATTGAGATGAAGCAGGTTGACGCGCTGGTCGAAGCGTCGAAAGAAGAAGTCAAAGCGCTGTCAGCGCCGGTCACCGGCCCGCTGGCGGACGATCCGATTCAGGAAACCATCACCTTTGACGATTTCGCCAAAGTCGATATGCGCATCGCGCTGATTGAAAACGCCGAGTTCGTGGACGGTTCCGACAAGCTGCTGCGCCTGACGCTGGATCTCGGCGGCGAGAAGCGCAACGTCTTCTCCGGCATCCGTTCCGCCTACCCGGACCCGCAGGTGCTGATTGGCCGCCTGACGGTGATGGTCGCCAACCTGGCGCCGCGCAAAATGCGCTTCGGCGTTTCTGAAGGCATGGTGATGGCCGCGGGTCCTGGCGGGAAAGATATCTTCCTGCTCAGCCCGGACAGCGGCGCCCAGCCGGGCCAGCAGGTCAAGTAATGACGCATAAAGCGCTGCTCCGGCAGCGCTTTTTTTATTTTATAAATTCTGAAAATTGTATTCTTGCTACCCCCACCCTCGGTGTTCCTGTCAATAGCTGTTAGCATCAACGCCAGGCTGGATAAAAACACAGGGACGTTGATGAAAACCTTTATTTATCAGGACGAAAAATCACATAAATTCTGGGCGATTGAGCAGCAGGGCCACGAGCTGCATCTACGCTGGGGCAAGGTTGGCACACACGGGCAGAGCCAGATCAAAACCTTTGCCGACGCGGCGGCGGCCAGCAAGGCTGAAGTCAAATTGATTAACGAAAAAACCCGCAAAGGCTACGTTGAAGTTACTCGCACCGAGCAGCCTGCCTTACCCGCATCGCCACCAGCCGCCCCACAGCCCGAATACGCCTCAACGCCCTCAGACATCACCCGTCCGTGGCTGACGGACGATGGCGAACTGCTTTTATCGGATGAGCTGCTTGAAGAGGTGCTCCCTTCTCGCCTCTTTCCCGGTAAACCGATCGCCGCGCCTGAAAATAGCAAACTGATGGACCTCGGCAACGAGATCCACAAACAATCAGGGAATATCGTCACCTTTAACTCTACCGACTGCTCCGCGTACTGGCAGCAAATCATCAACCAGGCCCTGACCGATGGCCCGCTTTCACCCGCGGCGCTGGCGGTTCAGGTGGCGGTAGCCACGCGCCGCGGCTGGCGCAGCGCTGATAATGCCTGTCTGATGGACGAGATTGTTTACGTTTACGGTCTGGAATATGCCATCGAGATGTTTATCGCCCTGCAGCACATTGAGTTTGATTATAATTATCAAACCCTTCAGGTGACTTTCCGCGCCGAACCCACCCGCGCGCGCGGGCCGGCGCTGCTCGACGTGCGCCTGCGCGCCCATCTGGCTCATGCGGATGAGGCGCTCTGGCGGCGCTGCGTGGATAAACTGATCGCCGCGTTGCCGGATATGCCCATCGGGCAACAGCCGCTGGTGGCGCTCTTGCTGCCGGAACGCCAGGATATCGTGAACGATATCGCCCGTCGGGTACTGGCGCACAAAAATGTGAAGACGGCGGAATGGCTGAAGGTCGTCGCCCGCGACCCGCAGGTGGTCAAAGCGCTGGAGCCTTACCAGACGGAAAATCTGTTTAACGATTATTACCACGGCAGCGTCTGGAACGCGACGGTGATGCGCGAACAGGGCGTCGCCGGTATCGCCCGCTTTGCGCCCTACGTTCACGATGACCTGTGCGGAGAGCGGGTAAGCGGCGTGAACCATCCCCAGGCGCTGATGCAGCTGATCCGGGTGAGCGAACAAGGCAAACGCTGCCACGAGCGGATGGCCCGCGCCAGCGCCCGCTTCCCGCACGCGGCGCTGGCGGCGCTGGCCGAACTGCTGGCGCAGAAAGAAGAGAAGCGCTGGCGCATTATGCTGATGACCCTGCTGAGCGCGCAGCCGGAGCTGGCGGCGCAAATTTCGCCGTGGCTCTCGTCGCAGGCCGCAACGCTGCTGGCAGCCTGCCAACGGCAGTTAAGCCAGCGGGTCGACTGCGCCGGGGCCGATATTCTGCCGCCGCTGCTGGTTTCGCCCCCGTGGACGGCGAAAAAGAAAAAATCACCGATCCCTCAGCTAAGCTTAACGCCGCTGGCTTTAGAACCGGCCTGTATGCTGACGGAAGAGGCGGCCAACGCGCTTCTCGCCCAGCGGAGCTGGTACGCGCAGCAGGTGGAGATGAGCCAACAGGAGAGTGAGAAAGCGTACCTTACGCGCCTGGGTTTCAGGGTCTGGAGCCGTCAAAACAATCGCTATGAACACGCCTCCGACGCCGCAGCAGATGCCTGGCGGCGGCAGGATTATCTTGCGCTGATCGCCGAATTCCACGCTTACCACGCCCCTTATCCGGGGGAGTGGAATCTTTATATGCTCACCGCGCTGCCCGCCGGGCGGGCAGCCGATGCCTGGAGCTCGCTGAGTAAAGAGCCCCATACCGGCGGGGAATATGTGATGGCCTATCTGCGTCTTGCCGGGCTACCGGGTTTTATTCACGCCCTGTCCCGCTATCCGCAGGAGAATTTACCGGTCGCTATCTGGTTTGCCGCCAGCGAACTGGCCCCCATCGTCGCCCGCGCCTTTCACAAGCTGAAAACGCTGCGCGAAGAGGCGCGCGAGTGGCTGCTGGCCTATCCGGAGCACGCCATTGCCGGCCTGCTGCCCGCCGCTCTCGGCAAAGCGGGCGAAGCGCAGGACAGTGCGCGCCTGGCCATACGCATGCTGATGGATAACGGTCATCAGCCGCTGCTTGAACAGGTTGCCCACCGCTACGATCGGCCGGAGGTGATGGCGGCGGTCGGCGCGCTACTGGCGCTCGATCCGCTGGATAACCATCCGACGAAAATTCCGCCGCTGCCCGCGTTTTATCAGCCCGCGCTGTGGGCGCGACCGCTGCTGCGGGAAAATGGCCTTGCCTTGCCGGACGACGCATTAAAAACGCTCGGCGAAATGCTGCGCTTCCCGTCAGAGGAAGGTATTTACCCCGGCCTGCAGCAGGTAAAAGATCTCTGTACCGTGGCATCACTCGCCGCCTTCGCCTGGGATCTGTTCAGCGCCTGGCAAACCGCCGGCGCGCCGTCGAAAGAGAGCTGGGCCTTTACCGCGCTCGGCATCTTCGGTAACGACGATACCGCCCGCGCGCTCACCCCGCTGATCCGCGCCTGGCCGGGAGAATCCCAACATAAACGCGCTACCGTCGGGCTGGATATTCTCGCCGCCATCGGCACCGATATCGCCCTGATGCAGCTGAACGGCATCGCCGGGAAACTCAAGTTCAAAGCCCTGCAGGAGCGCGCCAGAGAGAAAATCGGCCATATCGCCGCAAGCCGCGCGCTGACCGTGGAAGAGCTGGAGGACCGCCTCGCGCCGGATCTGGGACTCAACGACGACGGAACCTTGACCCTCGATTTCGGCCCGCGGCGCTTTATCATTAGCTTTGATGAAGCCCTCAGGCCTTACGTGCGCGATGAAAACGGCAGCCGCCTTAAGGACCTGCCGAAGCCGAATAAAAGCGATGATAAGGCGCTGGCTACCGAGGCCGTTAATCGCTACAAAGCCCTGAAAAAAGACGCCCGCACGATTGCCGCCCAGCAAATCGCGCGCATGGAGTCCGCCATGTGCCAGCGTCGCCGCTGGACGGTGGAAAACTTCCGGCAGTTTCTGGTTAATCATCCCCTGGTCTGCCACCTCACCCGCCGCCTGGTATGGGGAGTCTACGACGCCGAAAACAGGCTGCTGGCCTGCTTCCGCGTGGCGGAAGACAACAGCTACGGTAACGCCGATGACGATCTGTTCACCCTGCCGCAAGGCGCGGTCCAAATCGGTCTTCCGCATCTGCTGGAAATGCCCGCGGAAGACGCCGCCGCCTTCGGTCAGCTGTTCGCCGATTATGAGCTGCTGCCGCCGTTCCGCCAGCTTGACCGCAGCTGCTACACCCTGACGATCGCCGAACTGGCGGCCACCGAGCTGACCCGCTGGGCCGGGCGCAAATGCCCGAGCGGGCGGGTAATAGGGCTGGCGAATAAAGGCTGGCTGCGCGGCGAACCGCAGGATGCAGGCTGGATTGGCTGGATGCTTAAACCGCTGGGCCAGTGGACGCTGGTGATGGAAATCGACGAAGGCTTTGCCGTCGGGTTGCTGCCGGATGAACTCAGCGCCGAGCAGCTGCTGAGCAAAATATGGCTGTGTGCCGAAAATGCGCACCAGTACGGCTGGGGCGGCAACGGCAAACAGCAGGCCACGTTTTCGGTGCTGGATAACGTCACCCTCAGTGAATTGATTAACGATATCGACGGGCTGTTTGAGTAACACAAGGAACGTTTATGCACAACACAGCACTCCCGCCATGGCTGGCGGATGACGCGCAGCTGGAGCTATCCTTTAAAAAGGGCAAACAACCGTTAAGCCATCGCCGCTGGCCTGGCGACCCGGTACCGCCGATCGAAGAGGGACGCCTGCAACGACTGGCGAACGATATTCCCTCGCGCTATCAGCATATTCAGGCCCTTACGTGGGACTATGAAACATGCACTGCCGAATGGCGGCAGGCTATTGCGCAGGCGGTCGGCTATGTGGGCGAAGCCAAACCGGCAATGCCCCCCCGCGCGCTGGCGGCGCTTACCCGGCTGGCAGAAGATGACAGTCCCGAGCTACTCGATGAAATCGTCCAGCTAAGGGGCGTGGAATATGCCACCGAAGTGGTGATTGAACGGCAATTTATCACCGTGACCCACAGCAATCTTCAGCCACCCAGCATCGTTTTTTCTCATCCGAAAAAAGCGTACCAGTACGGTTTTCGCTGCGATACTTACCACGAATTCGATCTGCGTCTGCGAAAACACCTTTCGCTGGCTGAAGAGGCGATCTGGCTACGCTGCGCTGACAAACTTATCCGCGCGCTCCCTGATATTGAGCTTAATCGTAAACCGTTTATTGCCCTGCTGTTGCCGGAACGACCGGACGTTGCAAATAGCCTGCTCGACGCTGATAAATACGCCAGCCGTTCATCAAGCGAGTGGTTGAAAGCGGTAGCGACAGATCCTGCTAAGCTGGCAGTACTGGAGCAATCCTGCTGGCTTGATGTCTTTACCGATTGTCAGGCCAGCGAGATGTGCGACGAAAACCGCTACGGTTACTCCGCCTGCGCGGCCCTGCTGCGCGAGCAGGGGCTGGCGGCGATCCCCGGGCTGGCGATATATGCGCACCGGAATGACTGCGGCAGCCTGCTGGCGCAAATTAACCATCCGCAGGCTATCCGGCTGCTGCTGCTGGTGGCGGATAAAAACAAACCCAGCCAGCAGCGCGTGTCAACATTCGCCAAAAAATATCCCCATGCCGCTCTGGCCGCTGTAGCGGAATTGCTGGCGCTGCCGGAACCGCCCGCTCGTCCGGGCTATCCTGAGATCGCAGAGAAAAAGCGTCCGCAGCAGCAGAAAAAGCGTGAAGAAAGCTGGAGAATGCTGCTGCGGACGCTGCTCAATACGCATCCTCAGTTGGCTGAGCAGGTTACTCCCTGGCTAAGCACGAAGGCACAGGAACTTCTGGCGGCCAGCCGACCATCGATGCCTTCAGACGTTACGCTGGCAACCGATCGCTCCTGCCTGCCGGAGATCCTGCGCTCGCCGCCGTGGCGCAGCAAAAAGAAAAAAGTCGCGCCCCCGCGTTTTGCGCTAACGTCGCTGACCGTTGCGCCTCAGGAGCACTGGCAGCCAGGAGAGCGGGAAGCGCTGGCTGCCAGCAAACCCGCCTGTTTCTTTAATAACCTTCCGCTCGATGAACGTCTCGCCAGCATAGGTTGCACCATCGTCATGCAGGAGCTGGGCTTTCAGAGTATTGAATACCTGTTCCACCAGTACACGTTATGCGGCAAGCGGGACCATTTCGATACGGAGAAATATTTTCATCGCTATGTCTGGTGGGGCAACGCCTGCCACGCACTGCAAAACTTCGATATCGCTACGCTACTGGAGGCATGGGGGGATTACCTGGTAAAGGCCTACAACCCTAACGACTGCTGGAATCTTTATCTGCTTATGCAACTGCCTCGCGAGCGGGCGCTGGTGGCCTGGCAGGGCATCAATGCCGCTAACTTTAGATTTGTCGGCGCCGAATATGCGCTGAGCATTCTCGGGACCGATGCTCTACCCGGCCTGCTGCTGGCGCTGCAGCATCGGCCAAAGGAGATCTTCCCCCTGCTGACGCATCTCGGCGCAACGGAGCTGGCGCTACCGATGGCCCGCGTCTGGCGACGCTTGCAGGCGCACAGCCAACTGGCTCGTCAGTGGCTCCTGCAGTGGCCGGAGCACGCAGCCGCCGCGTTAATCCCACTGGCGTTCGATAAAGCGGGCGATAGCCGCGAGGCGGCTATTAACGCGCTGCGTCTGCTGTACCAGGAAGGCCACCATGAACGGCTGAAAGCGGTAGCACAACGCTGGAACGAACCGGCACTGTGGACGAAGCTGGAACAGCTGCTGGCGCAGGATCCGCTGGACAACTACCCTGTCCGCATTCCAAAAGTGCCTGACTTCTGGCAACCGACGCTCTGGCGCAGGCCGCGGCTTATCGGCACCGACCAGCCGTTGACCGACGATGCGCTGGAGATCTTCGGCGAAATGCTGCGCTTCGCCCAGGGCGGCCATCATTACGGTGGGCTGGATTTAGCCAAAGCCGCCTGCCAGCCCCAATCGCTGGCCGCTTTCGTCTGGGATTTATTTAACGCATGGCAGACTGCCGGAGCCCCAGCCAAAGATAACTGGGCGTTTCAGGCGCTGGGGATTTTTGGCGATGAAGCGACAGTGCGTGATTTAACCCAGCTTATCCTGGCCTGGCCGCAGGAAGGGAAATCCGCCCGCGCCGCCAGCGGGCTGCATCTTCTCACCCGCATCGGCAGCGATATGGCACTGCTGCAGCTGCACCACATCGCGCAGGGCGCCAAATCCCGCCCGCTGCGCGAAAGCGCCAGGCAGTCTCTTAAAGAGGTCGCCGAAGCCCGCGATCTCAGCGAAGAGCAGCTGCAGGATCGGCTAACGCCTACGCTGGGGCTGGACGATCCCCAAACGCTGGCTTTTGATTTTGGTTCCCGCGGCTTTTATGTCCGTTTTGATGAAAATCTGCTGCCGGTGATTTACGACCAGCAGGGAGCGCGGCAAAAGAGCCTGCCGCGCCTGCGCGCCGAAGATGACCAGGTAAAAGCCGCGGAAGCGCTGGACAGGCTGAAAGGCCTGAAAAAAGACGCAGCCCAGGTGGCCAAACGCCTGCTGCCGCATCTGGAAAACGCCCTGCGGCTGGCACGGCGCTGGACGCGAACGGAGTTTCAATCGCTGTTTGTCGATCATCCGCTGACCAACAATCTTACCCGGCGCCTGGTATGGGGAATCTACGCCGCCAGTGAACCCCGTCGCCTGCTCAACGCCTTTCGCGTCGCCGCGGAAGAGGAATTCTGCGATGGCCAGGATGACCCTATCGCTCTACCGGAAGAGGCGCTGTTCGGCCTTGCTCATCCGCTGGAAATGGATGACGCGACGCGGGCAGCATTTAGCCAAATTTTTGCCGATTATCAGCTATTGCCACCGTTCCGCCAGCTGACGCGCCAGACGGTGCAGCTGCTGGCGGAAGAAACCGCCCGCAGCGAGCTTACGCGCTGGCAGGGAAAATCAACAACCTGCGGGCAATTATTGGGCATCCGCAGTCGCGGCTGGTGGCAGGGCGCTGAAAACCGTTTCTGCTACGATGTCGGGCGGCATCGACTGATTCTGGAAATCACGCCAGGGTTCGTGCACTACAACATGGATGCGAAGGCTCCTCAGCGGTTTGCCGCCATCAGACTCTATGATGGCGAACGGCCCGCTGCGTTCTCACAGCTCGATCCACAGGATCTCAGCGAGGCGCTAAGCACGATTGAGGTCATTTTCCGTGGATAAGCAAAGCGCGTTTACGCTATTCGCTGCACATAGGATAAAAATGCTCCCATTACCGCGGTCTCTTTAAGGAAGAAACGATGATACAACAGGAACCACATCTTCAGCGCCCCCCTGCCGCCATACTTTACGCCGATGAGCTCGCCCGGCTGCAGCAGAACGACTGTTTCCCCTGCCCGCCCGGCTGGCAGCTAAGCCTGCCTGCGGCGCGCGCGTTTATCCTTGGCGATAGCGCTCGCGACATCAGCCGCAAGGTGGTCATGAGTCCGGCCGCCGTCGAGCGGATGCTGGTCACGCTGGCGACCGGGCGCGGCCTGATGCTGGTCGGCGAGCCGGGTACGGCTAAATCGCTGCTCTCGGAGCTGCTGGCCACCGCCATCTGCGGCGACGCCGGGCTCACCATTCAGGGCGGCGCGGCGATTACCGAAGATCAAATCAAATATGCCTGGAACTATGCGCTGCTGATAAACCAGGGCCCGTCGACGCAGGCGCTGGTGCCCGCCCCGCTGTATCAGGGCATGCGTGACGGTAAAATCGTCCGCTTTGAAGAGATTACCCGCACGCCGCTGGAGGTTCAGGACTGCCTGCTGGGGATGCTATCCGACCGCGTCATGGCGATCCCGGAGCTAACCGGCGACGATAGCCAGCTCTATGCCCGCGCCGGATTTAATATTATTGCCACCGCCAATACCCGCGATCGCGGGGTTAACGAAATGAGCGCGGCGCTAAAACGCCGCTTCGACTTCGAAACCGTCTTTCCGATTATGGATTTTCAGCAGGAGCTGGAACTGGTGGCTAACGCATCGGCCCGCCTGTTGGAGCATAGCGGCATCCCGCATAAAGTCCCCGATGTCGTACTGGTACTGCTGATCCAGACCTTCCGCGATCTGCGCGCCGACGGGGGTAAGAAAACCGCGATGGATACCCTCAGCGCGGTGATGTCCACCGCCGAAGCGGTCAACGTCGCCCACGCCGTCGGCGTGCGGGCATGGTTCCTCGCCGGTCGCGCCGGCGAACCCGCCGACCTGGTAGACTGCATCGCCGGTACCATCGTGAAAGACAATGAAGATGACCGCGCCCGCCTGCGCCGCTATTTTGAACAACGCGTCGGCACGCATAAAGAAGCCCACTGGCAGGCCTATTATCAGGCCCGCCACCGCCTGCCGTGAGGGAACACGCATGCCAGAACAGCCGTTAATCATCGGCGTTCGTCACCACAGCCCGGCCTGCGCCAGGCTGGTGAAAGAACGAATAGAACGCGTGTGCCCGCGCTACGTTCTGATTGAAGGTCCGGCGGATTTTAACCATCGCCTGGACGAGCTTTTTTTACCCCACCAACTGCCCATCGCCGTCTACAGCTACTGCCAGCAGCAGCATGGCGGCGCGCCAGGACGCAGCGCCTGGACGCCGTTCGCCGAATTCTCGCCGGAGTGGCAGGCGCTGCTGGCCGCGCGGGCAACGGGGGCGCATATCCGCTTTATCGATTTACCCGTCTGGGCGCAGGACGACAACGACAGCGATCCCTCTGACGCCCGCCGCGCCGATGACCATCAGCGCCTGCTCGAGGTCAGCGGCATGGAGAATACCGACGCGCTGTGGGACCATCTGTTCGAAGATGAAAACCAGCGCGCCGGGCTGAAACAGGCGCTGGAGACCTGGTTTGTCCAGCTACGCGGTGACAGCGGCGGCGGCGAAAACAGCCGGCGACGGGAAGCTTATATGGCCCGCTGGCTGGCATGGGCGATGCGGCAAAATAACGGCCCGGTGGTGGTGGTCTGCGGCGGCTGGCACGCTCCGGCGCTGGCTACCCTGTGGCGGAACTGCCCGGCGCAGGAGCAGGAGCCGGCATTACCGCCTCCGCCGACGCCCGATGCCGTCACCGGCTGCTATCTGACGCCGTACAGCGAAAAGCGGCTGGACGTACTGGCGGGCTATCTTTCCGGGATGCCGGCGCCGGTCTGGCAGCGCTGGTGCTGGCAGCTCGGTCAGCGGCAGGCCGGGGAACAGCTGCTGAAAACCCTGCTCGCCCGCCTGCGTCAGCATCGCCTTCCGGCCTCAACCGCCGATTTGGCAGCCGCCCATCTGCGCGCCATGGCGCTGGCCCGGATGCGCGGCCATACCCAGCCCCTGCGCTGCGACTGGCTTGACGCGCTGGCGGGCTCGTTAATCAAAGAAGCGCTAAACGCCCCGCTGCCGTGGAGCTATCGCGGCGCCATCCATCCGCAAACCGATCCTATTCTGCTGACCATCGTGGATGCGCTGGCGGGGGCGGATTTCGGCAAGCTCGCGCCGGGAACGCCGCTGCCGCCGCTGCCGCAGGACGTCGAACGCGAGCTGGCGCGCGTCGGGATTGCCCCGCCGGCGAATCTGAACCTCAACCGCTTTGCGCCCGACGGATTAGCGAAAAGTCAGGTATTACACCGGCTGGCCATTCTTGAGATCCCCGGGTTCCAGCAGCGAACCGGCAGCGCGGTAGCCCTTTCCGGCGATGGCGAAGAGCGCTGGGGAGTGTTTCGCACCATGGAACAGCATGCCGTCCTGATTGAATCCGCCCGCTACGGCGCCTCCCTCGCGGATGCCGCGCGACGGCGGCTGGAAGGGAATATTCTCTCCTCCTTTGGCATCAAAAGCCTCGCCGCCAGCCTCAATCAGGCGGCGCTGGCGGGGCTCGCCACCTTTAGCCAGCAGATGCTGGAACAGCTGGCGCAGCTGATTGCCGAAGAGAGCCAGTTTGCCGAAATGGGGCCAGCGCTGGAGGTGCTGTATGCCCTCTGGCAGCGGGATGATATCGGCGGCATGCAGAACGCCGTCGTGCTGGAAATCACGCTCAGCGCGGCGCTTGACCGGACGCTGTGGCTCTGCGAATCCAGCGGCGTCGCCGACGAGAAGCAGTTTCACGCCCATCTGCATAGCTGGCAGACCCTGAGCCACATCCTGCGCGATCTCCACAGCGGCAGCGTTTTACCGGGCGTTTCGCTCAGCGCCGCTCTCGCGCTGCTTGAACGGCGAATTCACGCAGCCGATGCCGCACCGCTCGACCGCGGCGCGGCGCTTGGCGCGCTGATGCGTCTCGAGCACCCCGCCGCTACCGCTGAAACGGCGCTGGCCCTGCTGACGCGGCTGCCCGCGCAGCGTCTGGGAGAGGCGGTACATGGCATGCTGGCGCTGGCCCGCCATCAGCTTGCCTGTCAGCCCGCCTTTATCGCCGGCTTCAGCGAGCGTCTCGCCCGTCTGGCGGAAGAGGAGTTTATTCTCGCGCTGCCGGATTTACGCGCGGCGATGGCCTGGCTGCCGCCCCGCGAACGCGGCGCGCTGGCCCGCCAGGTGCTCGATCACTATCACATGACCATGCTGCCGACCCATGCGCTACAGGCGCCGGTTTCCTGCTCGCCGCAGCGGTTAATCCATCACCAGCTGTTGGAGCAGCAGGCGCTGGCGGCGCTTCGCCACTGGGGAGGACGCTAATGCATCCGCTATCCGATATTTTGACAACCCGTGAACTCCAGCGCTGGCGGCTGATTCTGGGCCCGGCCGCCGACAATAGCCTCGGCGGTCTCGACGAGCGTGCCCGCCAGGTAGACCGGGCCCTGGAGTGGCTTTACGGCCGCGATCCGCAACGGCTGCAGCGGGGCGAACGGCTGGGCGGGCTGGAAGAGTCCGACCTGACGACGCCGGAGTGGATCAACGCCATTCATACGCTGTTTCCGCAGCCGGTTATCGAGCGGCTGGAGAGCGATGCGGTGCTGCGCTACGGCATTGACGAGGTGGTGACGAATCTGGAAGTGCTGGAACGAATTCAACCCTCCGAAAGCCTGCTGCGCGCGGTGCTGCATACCAAACATCTGATGAATCCTGACGTGCTGAACGCCGCCCGACAGCTGGTGCGCCAGGTGGTGGAGCAAATTATGGCCCGGCTGGCAAAAGAGGTTCGTCAGGCGTTTTCCGGCGCGCGCGACCGGCAGCGGCCTTCGCGCATCCCGCTGGCGCGCAACTTTGATTTCAAAGGCACCCTGCGCGCCAACCTCCAGCACTGGGACCCGCAGCGCGGCAAGCTGTACATTGAATCGCCAAAGTTTATCAGCCGCGTGAAGCGCCACAGCGAAAAATGGCAGCTGATTTTGCTGGTCGATCAGAGCGGTTCAATGGTGGATTCCGTGATTCATTCCGCGGTCATGGCGGCCTGCTTATGGCAGCTGCCCGGCATTCGCACGCACCTCGTGGCGTTCGACACCAGCGTGGTGGATCTCACGGCGGATGTCGCCGACCCGGTCGAGCTGCTGATGAAAGTTCAGCTCGGCGGCGGCACCCATATCGCCCAGGCCGTAGAGTATGCGCGGCAGCTGATTGAGCAACCGCACAAGAGCGTGATTGTGCTGGTGAGCGACTTTTTTGAAGGTGGAGCGAACTCGCTGTTGATTAACCAGGTCAAGCAGAGCGTACAAAGCGGCATCAAAGTCCTCGGCCTGGCGGCGCTGGACGACGCGGCGTCCCCCTGTTATGACCATGAAATGGCCCAGTCGCTGGTCAACGTCGGGGCGCAAATCGCCGCCATGACGCCCGGCGAGCTCGCCTCCTGGCTGGCGGAGAATTTACAATCATGATGCCTTTACGCCCTGAATTACTGGAGCTCACGCCGCAGGCGCTCACCGCGCTGAGCAACGCCGGGTTTGTGAAACGCGCTCAAAAAGAGCTGGATAACGGCAATATCCCCGCGCTGGAGCAGGATGAGGCCGGTACGCTGACCGCCGTTTTTCGCGATGGTACCCGTACCCGGCTGGAAAAAGATCGGGCCCTCAAAGAGTCCAGCTGTACCTGCGGCGCTAGCGGCATGTGCCGCCATCGCGTGATGCTGATCCTGAGCTATCAGCGCGCCAACGCCGGTCACGCGGCTCCTGAAGGGGAGCCAAACGCTGACGAGCGCTGGCATCCCGGCCTGTGGCAGGAGGAGCTGGCCACCCTGCCCGAGTCGATTCTCAAGCGGGCGCAGCAGCTGGCGGATAAAGGGCTGACGGTGGAATTGTTCTGCCGACCCAACGAAACGCCGTCGGCAAAGCTGCCGATGAGCGATGTGCGTTTTTATTCCCGCAGCAGTATCCGCTTTGCCCGCTGCGACTGCATCGAAGGCTCCCTGTGCGAGCATATCGCGCTGGCGGTGCAGGCCTTTACCGACGCCGAAGCCCAACAGCCGGGCTTTACGCATCTGGTCTGGCAAACCCGCAGCCGCAGGGTCGCCGCCCGCGGCGGACCTTTTGCTACGCCCGAGGGCGAAGCCTGTCGACAAAGCCTCCGTCAGCTAAGCCAACTGCTGTGGCAAAACGGCGTCAGCCAGCCGCCAATCAGCTTCGAAGCCGCGTTCACCCGCGCGCAGCGCGCAGCGCATGCGGCCAACTGGCGCTGGGTCATCGGCGCGCTTGCCGAGCTGCGCGAAGGCGTCGATGCCTGCCAGCAGCGCGCCAGCCACTACGTGCCTGAGCAGCTGCTGGCCCAGCTCGCGGGCCTTAATGCCCGTCTTGAGAGCGCCGACCGAATGGCGCAGCTTGCCGATGCCGGCCAGACGCCGCCCCTGCCGTGGCGCACCGTCGTCGGTCAGGGTATTGCCGGTGAAGCGCAGCTCGATCATCTGCGGCTGATTTCCCTTGGCATGCGCGGCTGGCAGGATAACCAGCAGTACGGCTTACGTCTCTGGTTTAGCGATCCGGATACCGGCAGCATTTTGCATCTGTCGCACCGCTGGCCGCTGGCTGAACGGGCGCAAAATCCGCTATGGCAGCGCCGCCTGTTTACCTTTCAGGCCGGCATACTGGCGGGCGGGCAAATCATTACCCGGTCAGCGCGCCGCACTGCCGGCGGCGAGCTGCTGCTGGGCGCCCGTCAGCGCCTGAGCAGCAGCCTTCCGCTCACCGAAGATGCCTGGCTTTTGCTCAGCGCGCCGCTGCGGCAGCCGGGCGCCGCGGCCCTGCGTGAGTATCTGCGCCAGCGCCCCCCGGCCTGGGTGCGCCCGCTCAATCAGGTTGATAACCTGTTTATTCTGCCGGTGGAGGCCTGCCTTGCCGTCGGATGGGACGCCGCCCGGCAAACGCTGGATGCGCAGGTCCTCAGCGGCGTGGGAGAAAACAACGTTTTGTACTTGTCCCTTCCCGCCTCCGCCAGCGCGCCGTATGCCGTTGAGCGGATGGCGGCGCTGCTCAGACAAGAGGACGATCCGGTGGTGATGGTTTCCGGGTTGGTCAGCTTTCATCACGGGCAGCTTAGCCTGGAGCCGCTGGTCATGATGACCCGTACCCGCGCCTGGGCGCTGAACGCCGAGCCGCTTCCCGTCGCGCCGTTGCCTGTTGGCGATGTACTGCCGCCGCGCTCGCCGGCCCTGAGCCTGTTGCAGCGCGCCCGGACGCTACTGATCCAGATAGCGCACAACGGCCTGCGCTATCAGCAAAAGAGCCTGTTTCGCGAGGCCGCCACGCTGGGCGGCGAGTCGACGAACCAGGGTTTTAGCCATCTTGCGCGTCTGCTTCAGCAACTGGGCGAGAGCGAAACGGCCACCGCCGAGGATACGCTCAGCGCCATCGCGCAACTCTGTATACAATTAGAGATGATGATTGATTAACAAGGAATGATAATGAAATTTAACCGCAGGATCACCGTCGCTCTGGGCGCAACGCTATTGATGGCCACGCTTGTCGGCTGCGATAACAACAAAGATGAGGTCAAAACGTTCAACAACACGATCAACGGCGTTGACCTGACCTACACCTATCACTACAAAGACGATGTCGTTACCCGCCAGGACGCGGATAACACTATCCCCTATAAATCGCTCGGGGTGAGCAACGAAGAGCAGGCGCGCAAGGTCATCGACCCCATCGGCGCGGCCTACAGCAAAATCAAAGGCGTCACCCACAGCGTCGACTATAAAGAGAACGTCGCGCAGGAACACCTCTCCATCGACTTTAATCAGGCTAAAATCAGCGAGCTATGTCACCTGCCGGGGGCCAGCTTTTCCGACTGTTCACAAAAGTTTATTTCGCTGAGCGAGTCGGAGAAATTGCTGAAATCGCAGGGTTTTAAAGAAGTGAAATAGCCTTGCCTGGTCTGGAGAATTCCCGGCTGGCGCTACGCAAGCCGGGTTACGGGGCCGTGCCTTCGGGTAGCCCGGTTCAGGCATTTACGCCGCAAGCCGGGGGAGGCATATCAGGATTTCGCGTGTTCACGCTCGGTCAGCCCGCGCAGGAAGTAGCGCAGGAACTGGTCGCCGCATTCGCGGAAGTTTTTATGCTCCGGGGCGCGCATCATGGCGGTGATTTCCGGCATGGAGACGCGGAATTTCTGCTGGGTGAGGATAGCGAGAATATCATCCGTCTTCAGGGAGAAGGCGATTCGCAGCTTTTTCAGCACGATGTTGTTGTTGACCCGGCGCTCGACAGCGAGCGGCGGCGCGGATTCATCTTTACCGCGCTTCGCGTAAATCAGGCCGTTAAGGAAATTGGACAGCACAATATCCGGGCAGCGCGCAAACCCCTCTTCGTCTTCTTTTTTCAGCCAGGGAACCAGCTGTTCCGCGCTCACCGGCGCATCCGCCAGCGCAAAAATACTTACCAGGCCGTTGTTGTTGGTTTTCAGGGTGTAGCGCAGGCTACGTAAGATATCGTTACTGATCATATTGCCTTCATGATGAAAAATTCTGCCGCTCAGTCTATCACGATTCCGCCATTTTACAGCCCAATCGCCTCTTTCAGGCTCTTCAGATAGCGGCGGCTGACCGGTACCGTTTGCCCGGCGCGCATCAGCAGCTCCGCCTGGCCGTTCTCCTCAAAGCGGATCTCCTTGAGATGGGACATGTTGACCAGGTACTGGCGATGGCAGCGCAGCAGCGGCGTGCGGCTCTCCAGGGTGCGCAGGGTCAGCTCGGTAAAGCCCTCCTTTCCTTCGCAGTCGGTGACGTAAATCCCGCTCATCCGGCTGCTGACGAAGGCCACGTCTTCCATCTGCAGCAGCCAGATCCGGCTGTGTCCGGTGCAGGGAATGTACTTCAGCGCCTGCTGAGTATCGTCGAGGACGGTCATATCCTGCAGGCTGCGCTCCTGGCGCAGACGAACCAGCGTTTTTTCCAGCCGGGCGGATTCAATCGGCTTCAGTAAATAATCAAACGCGTGCTCTTCAAAGGCCTTCACCGCGTACTCGTCAAACGCGGTGAGGAAGACGATATAGGGGCGATGCTCGGGATCGAGCATGCCGACCATCTCCAGGCCGCTGATGCGCGGCATCTGGATATCCAGAAACAGCACGTCCGGGCGCAGCTTGTGCACCGCGCCAATCGCTTCGACGGCATTCCCGCATTCGCCGACGATCTCAATATCAGGCTGGGCCTCCAGCAAAATACGCAGGTTTTCACGCGCCAGCGGCTCGTCGTCGACAATTAATACTTTTAACATGCGTTGTCCTCCACAGGCAGTCTCAGCGTGACGCGGGTAAAACATTCCGGCTCGCAGGTTACGGTGATCCCGCAGTCGGCGCCGAAGCGCGCCCGCAGCCGGCGGTCGACCAGGTTCATGCCCAGCCCGCTGGCGCTGGGTTTGTCCTGGTACAGCCCGGCATTATCTTCAATATCCAGCTGCAGCCAGCGTTCGTGTTGACTGGCGCGGATGGTGATCTCGCCCACCCCGAGGTGCTGCGAAGTCCCGTGTTTAATGGCGTTTTCGACGATTGGCTGCAGGGTAAACGCCGGAAGCTGATGCTGTCCCAGCGCTTCGGGCACCAGCATCTGAATCTGTAAATTGGCCTGAAAACGCGCTTTCTCAATCTGCAGATAGGCGTTCACATGCTCAATTTCATCCGCCAGGGTGACGATTTCCGCAGGCCGCTTCAGGTTTTTGCGAAAAAAGGTCGACAGATACTGCACCAGCTGTCCGGCCTGGTCGCTATCGCGGCGAATCACCGCTTTTAGCGTATTCAGCGCGTTGAACAGGAAATGCGGGTTCACCTGGGCGTGCAGCAGTTTGATTTCCGATTGCGTCAGCAGCGCTTTTTGCCGTTCATACTGACCGGCCAGGATCTGCGCCGACAGCAGCTGCGCAATCCCCTCTCCCAGCGTACGGTTGATCGAGCTGAACAGGCGGTTTTTCGCTTCATAGAGCTTAATGGTGCCGATCACCCGCTGATTTTCGCCGCGCAGCGGGATAACCAGCGTCGATCCCAGCTTACAGTTGGGATGAATCGAGCAGCGGTAAGGCACTTCGTTGCCGTCGGCGTAAACGACTTCGCCGGAATCTATCGCCTTTTGGGTATACAGCGAAGAGATGGGTTTACCGGGAAGGTGGTGATCGTCGCCGATCCCGGTAAACGCCAGCAGCTTATCGCGATCGGTTATCGCCACCGCGCCGATATCCAGCTCCTGGATCAGCACCTGCGCGACCTTCATGCTGTTCTCTTCGTTAAATCCCTGACGCAGGATCCCTTCCGTCGACGCGGCAACCTTCAGCGCCGTGGCTGAGAAAGCCGAGGTATATTTTTCAAACATCGCCCGCTTATCCAGCAGGATGCGCATAAACAGCGCCGCCCCGACGGTGTTGGTAACCATCATGGGCGCGGCGATGCTCTGTACCAGATGCAGCGCATCTTCGAACGGGCGAGCGATAAGTAGAATAATCAGCATCTGCACCATTTCGGCGAAAAAGGTGATCGCGCCGGCGGTAAGCGGGCTAAAGACTTTATCCGGCCGCCCGCGTTTGACCAGAATGCTGTGCACCAGGCCGCCGAGTAGACCCTCGACGATGGTGGACACCATGCAGCTCAGCGCCGTCATGCCGCCCAGCGAGTAGCGGTGAAGGCCGCCGGTCAGCCCCACCAGACCGCCGACTACCGGGCCGCCCAGCAGGCCGCCCATTACCGCGCCGATGGCCCGCGTATTGGCGATCGAGTCTTCGATATGCAGGCCGAAGTATGTGCCGAGGATGCAGAAAATGGAAAAGGTCACGTAGCACAGCAGCTTGTGCGGTAATCGGACGGTGACCTGCATTAACGGGATGAACAGCCGCGTTTTGCTCATCAGCCACGCGATGACCAAAAACACGCACATCTGCTGAAGCAGCAGCAACACCAGATCGAACTCGTACATACCCGCAGACCACACTTCATTTGAAAGCGCGTAACATACACTGCTTGCTTATAACTTTCTTTGAAGCAATACATGAAAATGATAATTCATGGTTAAGATCACACTTCTCCGCGTCTCGACGGTCCATTTTTGTACAAAAAACAGACAAAAATTCCCGCTTCGGCAAACAGCTTCTACAGTTAATGGAGGAGAACACAGCGGGAGGAGAAAATGGCGCTTTATACAATCGGCGAAGTTGCCCAGCTTTGCGATATCAATCCCGTGACGTTACGCGCCTGGCAGCGGCGCTACGGATTACTGAAACCCCAGCGTACCGACGGCGGTCATCGCCTGTTCAACGAATATGAAATAGACCGCATTCGCGAAATTAAGCGCTGGATTGAGTCCGGCGTGCAGGTCGGGAAAGTGAAAACGCTGCTGATGGATAACGAGCAGGAGGTGGCCGACGGCTGGCGCGCTCAGCAGGAGATCCTGCTCGACTATTTGCAAACCGGTAGCTATCATCGCCTGCGCATGTGGCTTAAGGAGCGCAACCACAGCGACTCTGCGCAAATTCTGGTCAAGCACCTGATTAACCCTTTACGCCAGCGCCTGCTTAGCCCGCAGCCGACGTTGCTGGCGCTGCGTGGCATCCTTGACGGTATTTTGATTAATCATATCGCCCGCAGTCTGTCATCCACGGCAAAATATCCCGGTAACCATGCGCTGGTTGTGGGCTGGAACGTTAGCGATATTACCCGGCTATGGCTGGAGGGATGGATAGCCAGTGAGCAGGGCTGGCGGGTGGATATTCTCGCCCATTCGCTAAACCAGCTCCGGCCGGAACTTTTCCCCGAGAGTACGTTGATGGTCTGGTGCGGAGAGACGCCCTGCAGCGCCCAGGTCAACCAAATGCGTCTCTGGGAGCAGCAGGGGCAGATTATCTGGCTCAATCACGCCACCGCCGCGTCTCCCGGAGGCGGCGCCTGAGGCGCCTGTCCGGGCTACCGGATCGCAGATTGCTGTGGGTCCGTAGCCCGGCTAAGCGCAGCGCGAGCCGGGGATATTGTCGTCGCTAAAAAGCAATTAATGTTTTATTAACACCTGCGCTTCACCGTATAATCCCTGCGTTAACATCAGGAGCCTATTATGAAGCCAGCGAAAATTGCGGTGATTACCCTGTTCTTATTTATGGCCATCAGCGGCATCGGCGGCGTGATGCTGGCCGGTTATTCGTTTATTGTTCGCGGCGGTGTCGGCTGATTCGCCGGTTCAGCCGTTCAAAACCGCGGTCGACGATAATCGCCGCCAGCGCCACCAGCAGCGCCCCCTGAATGACATAAGCGGTATTAAATCCGCTGAGGCCGATAACAATCGGCGTACCGAGCGTATTCGCGCCAACGGTTGAAGCAATGGTCGCCGTACCGATATTGACGATAGTCGAGGTACGAATTCCGGCGAGCATCACCGGCGCCGCCAGCGGCAGCTCAACCTTCATCAGTCTCTGCCAGCCGCTCATCCCCATCCCCTGAGCGATGGTTAATACCCCGGACGGTACCGCCCCAATTCCGGCCAGCGTGCCCTGCAAAACCGGTAATATGCCATACAGCGCCAGCGCGATCAGCGCGGGCTGCCAGCCAAATCCCATCACCGGAACCGCAATCGCCAGCACCGCGACCGGCGGAAACGTCTGCCCCATTGCGGCGATGGTCTCTACCAGCGGACGAAACTCATGTCCTCCTGGACGGGTGACCGCAATCCCGGCCCCGACGCCCACGATCGTCGCCGCCAGGCTGGAGAGCGCCACCAGCCAAAAGTGCGCCAGGGTGAGAGAGACAAAACTCTCCTGCTGATAAACCGGACGCGGCAGCTCGGGAAACAGTGCGCTGAACAGCGGCGCGCTGTAGGGCAACGCCAGCAGCAGCGCGATAAACATGGCGCTGAGCCACAGCAGCGGATCACGCAGCGCCTTCACGCCGGGCCTCCTCGCGCAGCAGGTCGGCAAAATGCAGCGTCCCGCAGGCCTCTCCCTGCTCATCGACCACCGGCAGCACCTCGCGGCGATGGGCAACGAACTGCGACAGCGCCTCGCGCAGGGTCATCGCCACGTTTAACGCATCCCCCGCCAGGCGCTCGTCGCGGCGCAGATAATCGCCGACGCCGCGCAGCGATAGCAGGCGCACGCCCAGTTCGCTGCGGCCAAAGAAGGTCTGCACAAACGCATTTTTCGGCTCAAGCAGCATCTGCAGCGGCTCCCCCTGCTGTACCACTTCGCCGCCATTCATCAACACCAGATGGTCCGCCAGCCGCAGCGCCTCATCGATATCGTGGGTTACCAGCACTATCGTGCGACCCAGCAGGCGATGAATGCGGATCATCTCCTGCTGCAAGGCTTCGCGCGTCACCGGATCGAGCGCGCCGAAGGGCTCATCCATCAGCAGCACTTCCGGGTTGGCCGCCAGCGCGCGCGCCACGCCGACGCGCTGCTGCTGCCCGCCGGAAAGCTGATGCGGGTAGCGTTCGCGCAGGCCGGGCTCCAGCCCCAGCAAGGCCATCAGTTCATCGATTCGCGCCTGGGTTTTCTGTCGCGACCACTTCAGCAGCTGCGGGACGGTGGCAATGTTCTGCGCCACCGTCCAGTGGGGAAACAGGCCGATGGACTGGATGGCGTAGCCCATTTTGCGGCGCAGTTCGAGCACCGGCTGCTGGCGGATATCCTGCCCGGCGAAACGGATCGTCCCGCTATCGTGCTCCACCAGACGATTAATCATCTTCAGCGTGGTCGACTTCCCCGAACCGGAGGTGCCGATCAGCACCGAAAATGCCCCTTCGCGCAGATGCAGATTGAGGTCTTTCACCGCAGGCTGTCCGGCAAAGGCTTTATTGACGCCGTCAAACTCAATCACCGGCCTCTCCTTTCAGTAATGCGCCCCACAGCGCGAATAACGCATCCACCACCACCGCCAGCGCGATGGTCGGGATTACCCCCAGCAGCACCAGATCCAGCGCGCTGCTGAGCAGCCCCTGGAAAACCAGCGCGCCGAAACCGCCCGCGCCGATCAGAGCCGCCACCACCGCCATACCGACGGTTTGCACGCTAACCACCCGCAGGCTGCGCAACAGTACGGGCAAGGCCAGCGGTAGCTGTATCTGGCGAAAGCGCTGCCCGCCGCTCATCCCCATCGCCGCCGCGCTCTCCAGCGCTTCACGCGGCACCTGCTGCAGGCCGGTCGTCACCCCGCGCACCAGCGGCAATAGCGCATACAGCACTAGCGCGATCAGCGCTGGCGTCATGCCGGTCCCGGAAACGCCGATCTGCGCCAGCGAGGGAAACTCCCGCGCCAGCCCGGCCAGCGGCGCGATAAGCAGGCCAAATAACGCGACGGAGGGAACGGTCTGAATCACGTTGAGAACCGCAAAAACCGGCGATTGCCAGCGGGGATACCGCCAGAGCCAAACGCCAACGGGTAGCCCAATCAGCAGCCCCGGCAGCAGGGTGCCGAACAGCAGGAGCAGATGCTGAGACAGGGCATCGTCAAAAACATCGCGGCGATTGAAATACTCTTTCAGCAAAGAGAGATCATTGAGCGCGCCGAGTCCCAGCAGCAGCGCGGGCAGCAGCCAGATTTGCGCATTTAGCAGCCAGCGCCACAGGGCGCGGGAGGTCAGGCGACGAACCGCATCGCTGGCAATAAGCAGGCAAAGCGCCAGCGCCAGCCACAGACCGCTGCCCGGCGAGGTGCGGGCTAAAGGAGAACCGTTCTGGGCCAGCTGCACCGCCGCCCTGCCGGCCCCCCACAGCAATAAAGGCAGCAGCAGATCCGCTAGCAGGAAGATAAGCAGCAGCGGGAGGCGCCCTGAACGCCAGCTCAGCAGCGCTATCAGCAGCGCGACCGCCGCCTGCCCCCCCGCCAGCCACGGCCAGACCTGCCATAGCCAACGCCCCTCGCCGGATAACAGCCGGTTAGGGGCATAATTGATAAACGGCAGCGCCATCGCCAGCAGCAGTAGCAACGCCAGCAGCAGCGCAACCCGGTTACCGCAACGAATCGTCACGCGCGCGCTACTTCAGCAGCCCTTTTTGTTGCAGATAGTCGGCGGCGACTTTCTTCGCATCCAGCCCCTCTACCGCAATGCTGGCGTTCAGCTTTTGCAGCGTCTTTTCATCCAGGCTGGCAAATACCGGCTGTAGCCAGTCGGCTATCTGCGGATAGGCTTTTAACACCGCTTCACGCACTACCGGGGTGGGCGCATAAATCGGCTGCACGCCCTTCGGGTCGCTCAGGGTTTGCAGACCCAGCGCGGCGACCGGGCCATCGGTACCGTAGGCCATCGCCGCATTCACGCCGGAGGTTTGCTGCGCCGCCGCTTTGATGGTGACCGCCGTATCGCCGCCCGCCAGCGACAGCAGTTGATCTTGCTTGAGCGTAAAGCCGTAGGCTTTTTCAAACGCCGGCAGCGCGTCCGGGCGTTCAATAAACTCCGCCGAGGCGGCCAGCTTAAAGTCGCCGCCCTTTTGCAGATAGCCGGCGAGGTCGCTTAATGAGGCGAGGTGGTTTTTCTCCGCCAGATCCTGACGGACGGCGATAGTCCAGGTATTGTTGGCCGGAGCCGGGGTGAGCCAGATGAGCTTATTCTTTTCCGCGTCCAACTTTTTGACTTTTTCGTATCCCTGCTGCGCGTTTTTCCACGCCGGGTCGTTCTCCTCTTTGAAGAAGAACGCGCCGTTGCCGGTATATTCCGGGTAAATATCCAGCTCACCGGCGGTTATCGCCCCGCGCACCACCGGGGTGGTGCCGAGCTGGATTTTATTGACGGTTTTCACCCCATGACTTTCCAGCACCTGCAAAATAATATTGCCGAGCAGCGCCCCTTCGGTGTCAATTTTTGAGCCGACCTTAACCGGCTCGGCCGCCTGCAGCGGCAGGCTAATCAGGGCCGCCAGCGCCAGCGCGCCTGACCAAACACTTGCCTTTATCATCCTCGCGTCCCTCTTTAATTTGCGCTCCATTAACAGGAGCTTAAGAGAAAAGCGTAGTTCATTTAGGGCGGAGCGGAAAAAGAAAAGGCCGATTAATCGGCCTTTAGGATAACGGAAAGCGTGTTCCCGGGCTGCGACTGGCGCCTTACCCGGGCGACAAATCGCCATTACAGCAGTTCAAACTCGCTCTGCTTCACGCGGGCGGAATCGACGCCGATAAAGACGTTGAATTTACCCGGCTCGGCGTCGTACTTCATCTGCTGGTTCCAGAACTTCAGCGCCTCAACGTCAATCGGGAAGCTGACGGTTTGCGTCTCGCCCGGCTTAAGGGTCACCTTTTTAAAGCCGCGCAGCATTTTCACCGGACGGCTCATGGAAGCGGTAACGTCCTGCAGATAAAGCTGAATCACCGTCGCCCCTTCGCGCTTGCCGGTATTGGTCACCTGCACGCTGGCGGTCACTTTGCCGTCACGTTGCAGGGTCGGCGCCGACATTTTCACGTCGGAAACGCTAAAGGTGGTGTAGCTGAGGCCGTAGCCAAACGGATAGAGCGGACCGTTGGCCTCGTCAAAGTAGCGCGAGGTGTACTTGTTCGGCTTATCCGCATTGTACGGACGACCGGTGTTGAGATGGCTGTAGTAGGTGGGGATCTGCCCAACCGAGCGCGGGAAGGACATCGGCAGCTTGCCCGACGGGTTGTAGTCGCCGAACAGCACATCGGCAATCGCGTTACCGCCTTCGGTACCGGCAAACCAGGTTTCGAGGATCGCATCGGCCTGCTGATCTTCTTTCACCAGCGCCAGCGGACGGCCGTTCATCAGCACCAGCACCAACGGCTTGCCGGTCGCTTTCAGGGCGCTAATCAGGGCGCGCTGGCTCGGCGGCAGGGTGATGTCGGTGCGGCTGGAGGCTTCGTGGGCCATGCCCTGCGCCTCACCCACCACGGCAACCACCACGTCAGACTGCTTCGCCGCCGCCACCGCTTCGTCAATCATCTCCTGCGGCGAGCGCGAGTCAACCTGCACCGCTTTCTCATACAGATTGAGGAAGTCGACGATGCCTTTATCGTCGGTCACGTTGGCGCCTTTGGCATAGATAATCTTGCCTTTGTCGCCCAGCGCGTTCTGCATACCGGTCAGCACGGTCACCGACTGATCGGCAACGCCCGCCGCCGACCAGCTGCCCATCATGTCGCGCTTGCTGTCGGCCAGGGCGCCGATCACCGCGATAGTGCCCGATTTTTTCAGCGGCAGCGTATCGAGACGGTTTTTCAGCAGCACCAGGCTTTCGCGCGCCACTTCGCGCGCGTCTTTGCGATGCAGGCGGCTTTCGGCATTGGTATCCTGCGGGTCGGAATCTTTCGGCCCCAGGTGGCTGTAGGGGTCGTTAAACAGGCCCATATCGTATTTGACGTTCAGCACGTGGCGGGTCGCGTCATCCAGCTCCGCCATCGTCACCTTCCCGGACTTCACCAGCCCGGGCAGATACTTGCTGTAGTACTCGTCGCTCATGCTCATGTTGATGCCGGACTTCAGCGCCACGCGCACCGCGTCTTCCGGGTCCGACGCCACGCCGTGTTTAATCAGCTCCTTGATGGCCCCATGGTCGGAGACGGTGATGCCTTTAAAGCCCCACTGGTCGCGCAGCACGTCCTTGAGCAGCCAGGCGTCGGAGGTCGCCGGGGTGCCGTTAAGCGAGTTAAGGGCCACCATGACCGCGCCGCTGCCGGCATCCAACCCCGCTTTGTACGGCGGCATATAGTCGTTGAACAGGCGCTGCGGACTCATATCAACGGTGTTGTATTCTTTGCCGCCTTCGACCGCGCCGTAGGCCGCAAAGTGCTTGACGCTGGTCATCACCGAGTAGCGATCGGCCGGGCTTTTCCCCTGCATCGACTCCACCATCGCCCTGCCCATCTCGGTAGTCAGGTAGGTATCTTCCCCGAATCCTTCCGAGGCGCGGCCCCAGCGCGGGTCACGGGAGACGTCGACCATCGGCGCCCAGGTCATGTTCAGGCCATCATCGGCCGCTTCGTACGCCGATACTCGCCCGACGGTATTCACCGCGTCGAGGTTAAAAGAGGAGGCCAGACCAAGGCTAATCGGGAAAACGGTGCGCTGACCGTGGAGCACGTCATAGGCGAAAAACAGCGGAATTTTCAGGCGGCTGAGTTCCATCACCTGATCCTGCATAGTGCGGATATCATGGCGGGTCACGGTGTTAAAAATAGCCCCCACCTGACCTTCTTTGATCATTTCGCGGATGGCCTCTTTCGGGTTATCCGGGCCGACGCTAATTAAGCGCAGCTGACCGATTTTTTCATCCACCGTCATTTTCGTCAGCAGTTCCGTCACAAACGCATCCCGCGCCTGCGGCGTTAGGGGATGATTGCCGAACAATTCATCCGCCAGCGCGGGTTGCAGCGCCAGGCTCACAGCGACGCCTACAGTACAAAGCCATTTCATTTTTATCCCTCATTGTTCCAGTCGACCAGATCGGCGAAAAGATAGCAAAAGTCGAAGTCTGCCATAAACATAAACGAGACGCCTGAATAAAGCGCGCGTTGTTCTCTGATTTTTCGAAACATTGATGCATCAAATTGTCATACAAAGCGCTATTCTTATTTTTGATAATTTTGTACCACCACAAGGAGTGGAACATGTCATCTGCAACAACCAATAACAACGCTTTTCTGGCTGAACTCACCCGTCTGGTCGGCTCGTCCCATCTGCTCACCGACCCGGCTAAAACCCAGCGCTACCGTAAAGGCTTTCGCTCCGGCCAGGGCGACGCGCTGGCGGTGGTCTTTCCCGGTACGCTGCTGGAGCTGTGGCGCGTGCTGAACGCCTGCGTCAACGCCGACAAAATCATTCTGATGCAGGCGGCCAACACCGGCCTGACCGAAGGCTCAACGCCGAACGGCAACGATTATGACCGCGATATCGTGATTATCAGCACTCTGCGCCTGGATAAACTGCATCTGCTGGATAAAGGCGAGCAGGTGCTGGCTTATCCCGGCACGACGCTCTATTCGCTGGAAAAAGCGCTGAAGCCGCTGGGCCGCGAGCCGCACTCGGTCATTGGTTCATCCTGCATCGGGGCATCGGTGGTCGGCGGGATCTGCAACAACTCCGGCGGCTCGCTGGTCCAGCGCGGCCCGGCGTACACCGAAATGTCGCTGTATGCGCAAATCGATGAAAACGGCAAGCTCAGCCTGGTGAACCACCTCGGCATCGACCTCGGCACGACGCCGGAGCAAATTCTTAGCCGCCTCGACGACGAGCGGGTTAAAGATGAAGATGTCCGCCACGACGGTCGCCACGCCCACGATCATGATTACGTCACCCGCGTGCGCGACGTGAATGCCGATACCCCGGCGCGCTACAACGCCGACCCGGACCGCCTGTTTGAATCCTCGGGCTGCGCCGGCAAGCTGGCGGTGTTCGCCGTGCGCCTCGATACCTTCCCGGCGGAAAAACGCCAGCAGGTCTTCTACATCGGCACCAACCGCCCGGAAGTGCTGACCGAAATTCGCCGCCATATTCTCGCCGAATTCAACCATCTGCCGGTGGCGGGTGAGTACATGCACCGCGATATTTACGATATCGCCGAGCAGTACGGGAAAGATACCTTCCTGATGATCGACAAGCTCGGCACCGATAAAATGCCGTTCTTCTTTACCATGAAGGGCCGCACCGACGCGATGCTGGAGAAAGTGTCGCTGTTTAAGCCGCACTTCACCGACCGCTTTATGCAAAAGCTGGGTCACGTCTTCCCGGCGCATCTGCCGGAGCGAATGAAAACCTGGCGCAATAAATACGAACACCATCTGCTGCTGAAGATGGCGGGCGACGGCATTGAAGAAGCCCAGGCCTGGCTCGGGGAGTATTTTAAGAACGCCGAAGGCGATTTCTTCGTCTGCACCGCGGAAGAAGGCAGCAAAGCCTTTCTGCACCGCTTTGCCGCCGCGGGCGCGGCGATCCGCTACCAGGCGGTTCACGCCGATGAAGTGGAAGATATTCTGGCGCTGGACATCGCCCTGCGCCGTAACGATACCGACTGGTTTGAGCATCTTCCCGCCGATATCGATAGCCAGCTGGTGCATAAGCTCTATTACGGCCACTTTATGTGCCACGTTTTCCATCAGGATTACATCGTGAAAAAAGGCGTCGATGCCCACGAACTGAAAGAGAAAATGCTGGTGCTGCTGAAGGAGCGCGGCGCTCAGTATCCGGCCGAGCATAACGTCGGCCATCTGTATGAAGCGCCGGAAAGCTTAAAACGCTTCTATCGCGAAAACGATCCCACCAACAGCATGAATCCGGGGATCGGTAAAACCAGTAAGCAAAAATACTGGGGCGAAGCGCCGGATAAAACGACAAGCGCCGCCGACCCGCAATAATCCGCACGGGGGACTGTTCAGCCCCGGGGCTTCTGTATTACGCTGCACGCCGGAGAATTCTCCTCTCCGGCAAACCCGTTTAAGGAACCCACCCATCATGTCCGCAGTGGATAAGCTACATGACGCTGACTTAGAGATCCGCGAAGCGCTGCCCGATGACGCCCACGCCATCGCCGCGCTGTACGTCTGGCACGTGCTCAATGGACGCGCCTCGTTTGAAGAGATCCCGCCAACCGTCGATGAGATGCGTAAACGTATCAAAACCGTGCGCGATAGCGGTCTGCCGTGGCTGGTTGCCCTGTGGCGCGGCACCATCGTCGGCTACTGCTACGCCACCTTTTACCGCCCGCGTCCGGCCTATCGCTACACGCTTGAAGAGTCGATTTACGTTGAGGCGGGAATGGGCGGACGCGGTATTGGCAGCGCCCTGCTCTCGCGGCTAATTGAGAAATGCGAACAGGGACCGTGGCGGCAGATGCTGGCGATTATCGGCGACGGGCATAGCAACGCCGGGTCGATTGCGATTCATAAAAAGTTCGGTTTTAGCGTGGCGGGACAGTTGCGCAGCGTCGGCTATAAGATGGGCGACTGGCGGGATACCCTGATTATGCAGCGCCCGCTCGGCGATGGCGACTGGACGCTGCCGGAGTAGCCTCTCGGCGTAGTGGGTAAGCGGTAGCCCGGACAGGCGCGCCGGCGCCGCCTCCGGGAAAATCCCCCGGCTCGCGCTGCGCTTAGCCGGGCTACAGGTATCCAGCGTTCTGCGCGCCGCAATCCGGGGAAATGGGGGTTAATCGTTCTGCGCGGTCTGCGCGCCGCCTTTCAGCATCGCATCGGCCATCTGCGCTTCACGCTGCTTTTTATAGCTGAGCGCGGAAGCCGGAACCGGCATCACTTTTCCCGTTTCAATCCACGTTCTCAGACGGCTGGCGTCGGCAAAGTGGGTATATTTGCCAAACGCATCCATCACCACCAGCGCCACCGGGCGCTGATTAATCACCGTCCGCATAATCAGGCAGTGGCCCGCCGCGTTAGTAAAGCCGGTCTTGGTCAGCTGAATATTCCAGTTGTCGCGGTAGACCAGATGGTTGGTATTGCGGAACGGCAGCGTATAGGCCGGATGGGCGAACGTCGCCATATCCTCTTTGGTGGTGCTCAGTTGGCCAATCAGCGGATACTGTTCGCTGGCGATCAGCAGCTTAGTCAGATCGCGGGCGGTAGAGACGTTATGAATCGACAGGCCGGTAGGCTCGACGTAACGGGTACGGGTCATCCCCAGCGCCTGCGCCTTGGCGTTCATCGCGCGGATAAACGCGTCGTAGCCGCCCGGATAATGGTGCGCCAGGCTGGCGGCGGCGCGGTTTTCCGACGACATCAGCGCCAGCAGCAGCATATTGCGGCGGCTGATTTGGCTGTTCAGGCGCACGCGCGAATAGATCCCTTTCATCTCAGGCGTCTGGCTGATATCAACGGTCAGCATTTCATCAAGAGGCAGATGGGCGTCAAGCACCACCATCGCGGTCATCACCTTAGTGATCGACGCCATCGGGCGAACCAGATCCGGCTGGCTGGCATAGATGATTTTTTTGCTGGCAAGATCGACGATCATCGCGCTGCCGGAAGCGATATCCGGCTGGGAGGCGGTCACCGCCGTGGAAGTTTTAGCCATCGCCTGGGGTGCAAAAGGCACAGCCAGCAGCAACGTCAGGCTGAGCAAAGAAACTCGAAATTTGGTCATCGTGAACATTCTGAAAAGTATTTTTGCACGTTATAAACGTACGCCGCGGCGCTGGGGATAACACCGCTGGCAAAAATCATCATAACCTGTCAGAACGCGAGCTGGCTAATAAGAATCGTGAACAAATGCTGCATTGCCGACATAAAAATCTATTTATGCCGGCAATGAGTTAAATCAGAAGAGTCGGTAGCCGTATCCCCAGAGAATGACGGTGATAGCCAGCAGCACTTCCAGCACCAGCACCCCGATCGCCAGGGTCGAGCTGGCGAAGCTCAGCCCCTCTTCTTTATTGATGCCAAGGAAAGTCGGAATACCGAGATACAGCAGATAGCCGGTATAAAGCAGCGCAACGGTTCCCACCAGCGCGCACAGCCACACCAGCGGATAGAGCGCCACGAGCCCGCTAAGGAAAAGCGGCGTGGCGACATAGCCGGCGAAAACCATACAGCGCTTAAGCGATGGCCGCTGCGGATAGCTTCGTGCCATCCACCAGATAACCCGCCCCATCACCGCCACCCCGGCGAGCATCACGGCATAAAACAGCACCGCCAGGGCCAGCCCGGTCATCAGCGACAGTTTTACCACCGTGCCGTCGCCGAAATTCCAGCCCAGCTGCGTGGTGCCAATAAAGGCGCAGATAACCGGAACCGCCGCCATGACCAGCACATGGTGCGTATAGTGATGCGAAACGGTTTCGTTTTCGCTTTTAATAACGCTCATCTCTTGATTAGGATGAGAGAAGAGCCCCCAGACATGGTTCATAGCGTCCCCCTTGTCACGGCGTGGTACAGCACTGATCCAAGTATAATTCACCTTGTAGATTATTTTGTGTACAGCGATAAAAATGCGCTTCCCCCGCATTTTTAGCATCAGGGTGTATGATTAAGGGACTGACGTTTTATGGAGTTAATCTTTATATGGATATCAATAACCTAATTTCCCAGTACGGCTACGCGGCGCTGGTCATTGGCAGCATGGCGGAAGGCGAAACCATCACGCTGCTCGGCGGCGTGGCGGCACATCAGGGATTATTGAAGTTCTGGCTGGTGGTTATTTCGGTCGCCCTCGGGGGCATGATTGGCGATCAGCTGCTTTATTTGCTCGGCAGGCGCTTTGCCGGACGGATCCTGCGGCGGTTTGCGCGCCAGAAAAAACGGATCCAGAAGGCCCAGCGGATGATCCAACGGCGTCCTTATCTGTTCGTCATCGGTACCCGCTTTATGTACGGCTTTCGGGTTATCGGCCCGCTGTTAATTGGCGCCAGCCGCCTGCCGCCGAAGGTGTTTCTGCCGCTGAATATTGTCGGCGCGATTATCTGGGCGTTAATTTTTACCACGCTCGGCTATCTCGGCGGCGAAGCGATCGGCCCGTGGCTGCATCATCTGGACGCGCATCTGAAACACTGGATCTGGCTGATTCTGGCGGTGGCGCTGGTGGTTGCGGCGCACTGGTGGCTAAAGCACCGCGAGGCAAAGAAGAAAGAGTGACGAGAGTTCCCGGATGGCGGCGTAAACGCCATATCCGGGCTACAAACTCCACAGACCACGTAATCTGTAGCCCGGCTAAGCGCAGCGCGAGCCGGGGAAACAGGACTACTTCGCCGCCTGATGATACCCGCCGCCCAGCGCGGAGGTCAGCTGAATGCTGGCATCAAGCCACTGGCCGCGCAGGCGCAGCGCGGTGACGCGCTCCTGCAGCGCCGGCAACTTCGCCAGGCTGACGCGCGAGCCGGAAATAATCCCGGCATTCATCCGCGCCTGGGCCAGCGCGACCATCCGCTGAGCATCTTTTTCAACCTGCTGCTGCTGCTGATTTTTCGCCATCAGCGTTTCCATCTGGCTGGCGGTTTTCGCCACCTGGTTCACCGCATCGACCACCGCTTTATTGTACTTCGCTATCGACAGAGCGTTTTGCGCGCTGGCGATATCCAGGTTCGCGTTCAGGCGGCCGCTATCAAAGATCGGCAGGGTCAGCCCGGCGGTGACGCCCATCTGCTGGGCAGAGTGGCGGAACAGATCGCTGAGATGCAGGGCATCCTGCTGCAGGAAGGCCATCAGGTTGATATCCGGATAAAACGCGGCTTTCGCGGCATCCACTTCGCTTAATGAAGCTTCGATATACCAGTGCGCGACCTGCAGGTCCGGGCGTCGCGCCAGCAGCTCATAGCCCAGTTGGTTGGGCATTTGCGCGCTGACGGCGGGTAAATCCGCCGGATGAAGATTCAGCGCCCGGCTCTGGCTGTTGGTCAGCGCCATCAGCCGCGCTTCGATCTCTTTCATATTGCCCGCTACGTCGGCGAGCTGCTGATCGGTTTTACTGACGTTAATATCGTTCTCTGCCCCTTCGGCCGAGTTGGTGATCCCGCGCTGGTACAGCGCAGTATCCACGGTAACGACATTATTCTGTTCGCGCTTCACCTGCGTCAGCACGTTTTTAATGGCCGCTTCGGTCTGCCACTGCCAGTAAAGGCGAGCGACGCTGCCGGCCAGCAGTTCGCGGGTCTGGGCTTCTTCGGCGACCTGGGCTTTGACTTCACCGATGCGCGCTTTCAGCAGCGCGCGGTTTTTACCCCACAGGTCCAGATCCCATCCGGCGGTCAGTCCGAAGGTGCCGTTGGTGTACCACGGCCCGGTGTTGCCGTCGGTATCGGTGGCAAACGGCCCCATCAGCCCCTCGGAGGACATTTTCTGTCGTTCGATATCGGCGGAAAAATCCAGGTTCGGCCCCAGGCTGGATTGCGACATCCGCGCCTGCGCTTCCGCCAGCCTGATGCGTTGTTCGGCAATCTGCATGTCCGGCGCATTGGCTAAGGCACGCTGAATCAGGCTATTGAGCTGCGGGTCATGGTAATCCTGCCACCAGTTGCTCTGCGGCCAGCCGTTTTTTACGGCGGCGGGCAATTCCATTGCGACGTGGGATGCCGGGGTCTGCTGCTGGAGCGGCTTGCCAGTATCGTGCGATGGCGCGCAGCCCGCCAGCGCGATAACCAGTGGCAGGCCAGCCAACGCGCGTTTGCTCAAAGTCAGGTTCATGAAATCGGTCAGGTGATTAAATAAGGTCGGGTATATTAAGCTACTTGCATCATTGCCGTTTAGTAAAGCGTGTGCCGTAACTATTAGCAGGCTAAAAATAAACTTCTCATGGAGTGATAATGAGTCAGAACATCTATGACGATCCCGCTTTTTTTGCCGGATACGCCACCCTCGATCGTTCGGTAAAAGGGCTGGAGGGTGCGCCGGAGTGGCCAACCCTTCAGCAAATGCTTCCACCGTTATCCGGTTTACGCGTCGTCGATCTTGGCTGCGGCTACGGCTGGTTTTGCCGCTGGGCCCGGGATCAGGGCGCCGCGCAGGTGGACGGGCTGGATCTCTCCAGCCGAATGCTGGAGCGCGCCCGCGAAATGACGGAGGGCGAAGGTATTCGCTATCGCTGCGAAGATCTCCAGACGCTTACCCTGCCCGCCGATAGCTGCGAGCTGGTCTATAGCTCGCTGGCGCTGCACTATCTGCCCGACGTCGCGCCCCTGTTCGCCACCGTTTACCGGGCACTGACGCCTGGCGGCACGCTGCTGTTCTCCGCCGAACATCCCATCTACACCGCCCCGCCTCAGCAGGGCTGGCAGGTGGATGAGAACGGGCAGAAAAGTTGGCCGGTGAGCCACTACCAGCAGGAGGGCGAGCGCATCAGCAACTGGTTTGCCGACGGAGTGAAAAAACAGCACCGCAAGCTGTCCAGCTGGATAAACCTGCTGGTGGCCGCCGGTTTTATCATTGAGCATCTGGATGAGTGGGGACCGACGGCGGAGCAGATTGCCGCTCAGCCGGCGCTGGATGAAGAAAAAGAGCGGCCGATGATTTTTCTGCTGCGCGCGCGTAAGCCGGCGTAATACGCAAAATGGCCCGGAGGTTATCCGGGCCGAGGGTTTTAGCTACTGTCGCGCATTTCTGCCGGGTGGCGGTTAGCCGACGCAACCTCCAGACGATTACTCTTTTAAGCTGCCGCCGTTAGTGGCAATGACCTCTTTATACCACCAGAAGCTCTTCTTGCGACTGCGCGCCAGGGTGCCGTTGCCGTCATCGTCGCGATCGACATAGATAAAGCCATAGCGTTTGGACATCTCCGCCTTCGACGCGCTCACCAGGTCAATAGGCCCCCAGCTGGTGTAGCCCATCAGCTCAACGCCGTCCTCGATTGCCTCACGAACCTGCACCAGATGGTCGTTAAGATAGCTGATCCGGTAATCGTCGTTGATGCTGCCGTCGGCTTCCACCTTATCCTTGGCGCCCAGGCCGTTTTCCACGATAAACAGCGGCTTCTGATAGCGATCCCACAGCACGTTCAGCAGCGTGCGCAGACCGAGCGGGTCAATCTGCCAGCCCCATTCCGAGCTTGCCAGGTGCGGGTTCGGCACCATGCTGAGAATATTGCCGCGCGCTTTTTTGTTCAGCTCTTCGTCGGCGGTCACGCAGCCGGTCATATAGTAGCTGAAGGAGATAAAGTCGACGGTCTCTTTCAGGGCGGCGCGGTCGGCATCGGTGATGTCGAGGTTAATGCCGTTGTCGCGGAAATAGCGCAGCATATAGCCCGGGTAAGCGCCGCGGCACTGGACATCGCCAAAGAACTGCCAGCTACGGTTCTGCTGCAGGGTTTCAAAAATATCGTCCGGTTTGCAGCTGAGCGGATACATCAGGCCGCCGAGCAGCATATTGCCGATTTTGCCCTCAGGCACGATGTCATGGCAGGCCTTAGCCGCCAGCGCGCTCGCCACCAGCTGATGGTGAATAGCCTGGTAGACTTCCGCTTTGCTGCTGTCGGCCGGCAGTCCGACGCCGGTCATCGGCGCGTGTAGGGACATATTGATTTCATTGAAGGTCAGCCACAGTTTGACCTTCGCCTGGTAGCGCTCGAACACCGTACGGGCGTAGCGCTCGAAGAAGCCAATCACTTTGCGATTGCCCCAGCCGCCGTAGTTTTTCACCAGCGCCCACGGCATCTCATAGTGGGACAGGGTTACCAGCGGAGTAATATTGTGCTTCGCCATTTCATCAAACAGCTTATCGTAGAAGGCCAGCCCGGCTTCGTTTGGCTGCGCCTCATCGCCGTGGGGGAAAATACGCGCCCAGGCAATCGATACGCGCAGGCAGTTAAAGCCCATCTCGGCAAAGAGGCTGATATCTTCCGGATAACGGTGGTAAAAATCGATGGCGATATCCTTAATGCCGCTATCGCCGGGCACGCGTTCTACCACATCGCCAAATACGCCGCGCGGCTGGACGTCAGAAGTGGTTAATCCCTTCCCGTCTTCCAGATAAGCGCCTTCAACCTGGTTTGCCGCGGTCGCGCCGCCCCATAAAAACGCCTGTGGGAATGTCTTCATTCATCTCTCTCCTGTGATTAACGGCTTACGGACAACAGCGGCTGACCGGCATCCACCGCGCTGGCGGAGACCATGTCGAGAGTACGAAAATCGTCGCTGTTGCTGATAATAATGGGCGTCGCCAGATCATAGCCGGCGTCCAGAATCGCCTGGCGGTCAAACTCCAGCAGCAGGTCGCCCGCTTTGATTTTGTCACCCTCTTTTACATGGGCGGTGAACGGCGCGCCATCGAGCTTAACGGTGTCGATGCCAACGTGGATGAGCAGCTCAATGCCGCTGTCGCTCAGCAGACCGATGGCGTGTTTGGTTTGAAAAATGGAGGCGACTTCGCCCGAGAACGGCGCGATAACCTTGCCCACTGAGGGAATAATCGCCACGCCCTGGCCCAACAGGCCGCTGGCGAAGGTACTGTCAGGCACCTGATCCAGCGCCAGCACGCTGCCGGTCATCGGCGCCAGGATGTCGTTTTCCGAGGCCGGCGCCACGACAACCGCAGCCTGCTCAGCGCTGCTGCGCGGCAGCCCGGCGACGAGGGTAAGCACGCAGGCGATGATTAACGAGGCAAACATCCCCGCCGCGCCGCCCCACACCGTAGCGTCAATGCCCTCCGGCGGGATCATTTGCGCCAGGGTGAAAATGTTACCGAAACCAAAAGAGTAGACGTGGCTGTCGCTAAAACCAACCATCGCGCCGCCGATGGCGCCAGCAACGCAGCCGAAGATAAAGGGACGGCGTAAAGGCAGGTTCAGACCATAAATCGCCGGCTCGGTCACGCCAAAGATCCCGGCGGAAACCGCAGAACCCGCCAGCACTTTTTGCCGCGCATCGCGAGTGCGCAGGAAAATCCCCAGCGCGGCGCCCACCTGGCCCATCACCGCAGGCAGCAGCATCGGCATCATCGAATCATGGCCCAGCACGGCGAGGTTGTTAATCATTAACGGTATCAGGCCCCAGTGCAGCCCGAAGATAACGCATACCTGCCACAGCGCTCCCATCGCCGCTCCGGCAAGCCAGGGCGCAACCTGATAGATAAGCTGATAACCATTGGCCAGCAGCTGGCTCAGCCAGGTGGCTACGGGGCCGATAATCAGAAACGTGAGCGGTACGACGACGGCCAGGCAAATCGCCGGCGTGAAGAAGTTCTTCATCGAGGAAGGCAGTATCGCGTTGCTGCGTTTTTCAATCCAGCAGCTGACCCACGAGGCGAGGATAATCGGAATGACCGAGGAGCTGTAATTGATAAAGGTCACCGGAATACCGAGGAAATACTCCGTCGCGGCGCCGGGAGCCATGCTGGCGTCAAACGCTTGAATCATCAGCGGATGAGTTAACGCGCCGCCGATCACCATGGTAATAAAGGGGTTGCCGCCAAATTTCTTGCCTGCGGTATAGCCGAGAAACAGCGGGAAAAAGAAGAACAGCGCATCGCTGGCGGCAAACCAGATTTTATAGGTCGCCTGCTGCGTCGTTAACCAGCCGCAAACCACCGCCAGCGCCAGCAAGCCTTTGAGGATCCCCGAGGCCGCCAGGACGCCGATAAACGGGGTGAAAATACCGGAAACAATGTCGATAAGCTGGCCGATAAGCGACACTTTTTCGCCTTTTACCGCCACCGGCTCACTGTCATCCGTCAGGCCGGCTTCGCTGCGCACCGCCAGCCAGACATCGTGCACGTGATTACCGATAACCACCTGAAACTGGCCGCCGCTTTCGACGACCATAATGACGCCAGGGTTCGCCTTCAGTCCTTCGGCATCCGCATTCTTGCTATCTTTGAGCTTAAAACGCAGCCGTGTAGCGCAGTGAACCAGACTCACAATATTCTCTCTGCCGCCTACCCGAGTGAGAATATCCTGCGCGAGTGCTTTATATTCCATGCTGTTTTTCCTTACTTCCGCTGCCCGCAGGCATCGTTAACTGAGTATTAAAAATAAAAAAACCCGAGAACAACGCCGTGTAGGCGTTGCGCTCAGGTTTTGCCTGCGTAATGCAGTAACAATCCAGTTGTAGCGCGGGAGCTATGCGCCAGGCCCGATCGGCGCTTAGCGTCCCTCTTTTCTCACCCGCTCAATATGAATGGCGAGAAACATAATCTCTTCCGTCGTCAGCGGCCGCTGGTAGCTCTTTTGCAGGTGCCGGGCGACGGTTTCCGCACACTTCCACGCTTTAGGGTAGTTATCCTTTACCGCGCTGTGCAGCGTCACATCATCATCTTCGACCACCGTTCGCGTCAGCATGCGCTGGGCGAAAAACTTGAGGTGGGTGACAAAGCGCTGGTAGCTCAGCGACTCTTCGTCGTAGTTCAGCGTCAGCTGATACTTCACCAGCTGCAGGATCTCCTGCATGACCCGGGTCACGTGCATCACTTCCGGCATTTCGCTGTTGAGCTGCGCCGTGACCAGATGCAGGGCGATAAAACCCGCTTCATCTTCGGCCAGTTCAACCCCGAGCCGTTTGCTAACGATCGCCCGCGCCTCTTGCCCTAATTCAAACTCCTTCGGATACAGCCGCTTTATTTCCCACAGCAGCACATTCCGAATGGCGATGCCCTTCTTCTGCCGCTCAATCGCAAAGTGGCAGTGGTCGGTCAGGGTAATGTACAAACTATCCTGTAACTTACCGAGACGACCGCGCGCCAGATCGATGATCCGATCGCAGGTGGTCATCACTTCTAACGGTATCTGACTGAGTAATTCACCTAAACGGCCAACCAGTTCATCGCTCTGCAGCGCGAAGACCTTTTCAATTTTACTTTCATCAAGAGAGTCACCAACGCGTTTTTGAAAGGCAAGTCCTCGGCCCATGACTACCTGTTCGCGCTGCTGCTCATCAACAACCACCACTACATTATTATTAAGGACTTTGGCGATTTGCATATGAACCCCAAAAACAAAAAAACCTGACCCCGACGGATGCCAGGAAATCAGGTTTTGCCTGCCGGAGCAGTAACAATCGGTAGTGAGTATTTCACTGTCCGCCGGGTAATCTCAATGGGACAAGCCAAAAATTGTGATGTAGGTCAGATAGTTTAGCTACGCCAGTCGTTAATCATGCGCGCAATGCTGGTTGAATCCTGTAGGGTGCGCACCGCGCTGAACAGCTCAGCAGCCTCAAGGTATTCTTTACGCAAATAGCTCAGCCACTGTTTGATACGCGCGACGTGATAAAGACCGGTGTCGCCCTGCTTTTCCAGGCGGGTATATTTTTGCAGCAGTTCGACCACCTGCGGCCAGGGCATACGTGGTTCGTTATATTTTATCACCCGGCTCAGGTTTGGAACGTTCAGGGCGCCGCGGCCAATCATCACCGAGTCGCAGCCGGTCGCGGCCAGGCAATCCTGGGCGCTTTGCCAGTCCCAGATTTCACCGTTGGCCACCACCGGAATAGTCAGGCGCTGGCGGATTTCGCCGATGGCCTGCCAGTCGATGCGCTCCGCTTTATAGCCGTCCTCTTTGGTGCGGCCGTGCACCACCAGCTCGCTGGCGCCCGCCTGCTGGACCGCATCGGCAATTTCAAATCGCCGCTCGCCGCTGTCCCAGCCAAGCCGTACTTTTACCGTGACCGGCAGATGGCTGGGAACCGCCTCGCGCATCGCTTTCGCGCCGCGATAGATAAGCTCAGGGTCTTTAAGCAGCGTCGCCCCGCCGCCGCTGCCGTTCACCAGCTTTGACGGGCAGCCGCAGTTGAGGTCAACGCCCCAGGAACCGAGCTCGACCGCGCGAGCGGCGTTTTCCGCCAGCCACTGCGGATACTGCCCGAGCAGCTGCACGCGCACGCGGGTGCCGGACGGCGTCAGGCTGTTGTTATGCAGTTCCGGACACAGCCTGTAGAACGATTTTACCGGCAGGAGCTGATCCACCACGCGCAAGAATTCGGTGATGCAGAGATCGTAATCATTCACTTCGGTCAGCAGCTCGCGCACCAGCGAATCGAGCACGCCTTCCATCGGCGCCAGTAATACACGCATATTGTTTATCATTGCCCGGAAAAAAGAGGCGCTATGTTAGCGCCTCTGGATGCGGGTTGAAAGGGGCCAATATCGGTTTTCCCGGCGGCGGCGCTGCTTCCCGGCTGGCGCTGCGTTTAGCCAGGCTACGCGACCACCGCTATCTGCGGGCCGGTAGCCCGGGTAAGGCGCCAGCCGCGCCCCGGGAAGTGCGCAGCCGCTTAACGCGCTTGCAGGCAGTTATCCTCTTTCCAGCCGTACAGCCACTCGATGCCGCGATAAAACTCGCTCTGGGTTTTGCCTTTCCACAGCAGATTGCGCACCTGACGCTCAACGCCGGCGGCGTGATAGACCCGCCCCATTTCCCGCGTCGACCAGACGATGCGCGCGGTACGCGGAATACGTACCGATTCATACAGCGCGAAAGCGCGGGCGGCGTCGCCGTCGCATTGCGCCAGCGCTTTACCCAGCGTCACCGCATCTTCCAGCGCCATACAGGCACCCTGGGCCATATACTGCGCCACCGGATGCGCGGCATCGCCAACCAGCGTGATGCGGTCGTTGCCCCACTTCTCTACCGGCTCGCGGTCGGCGGTGGACCAGCGACGCCAGGAGGTCGGTTTGTCCAGCATCTGCCGGGGACGCGGGTGGATGCCTTTAAAGTAGGAGAGCACCTCTTCTTTACTGCCGTCGCGCACGCCCCACTCTTCCTGCTGCCGACTATGGAAGGTCACCACCAGGTTGTACTGCTTGCCGCCGCGCAGCGGATAATGCACCAGGTGGCAGTGCGGACCGGCCCACAGCACCGGCGCGTTGATGCGTAAATCGTCCGGCATATCGGCGGCGTCAACCACCGCGCGATAAACGACATGGCCGGTTACCCGCGGCGAATCGCCCAGCAGGCTTTGGCGCACCACCGACTTACCGCCGTCGCAGCCGATCAGAATATCCGCCGTCCAGCTGTTGCCTTTATCATCAAACACCGTCACGTCATCGGCGGTCTGGCGGATATCCACTACCTGCGTCGAAGTACGGTACTCGACGGCCGGATGGGTCAGCGCCGCCTCCCAGACGGTGGCGTGGATATCCACCCGATGGATCACCGCATAGGGTCCGCCAAAATGGTCGCGGAAGGCCTGTCCGGTCTCAATATGCACCACCTCTTCGCCGTTGACCGCATCCATCATGGTGATATGGTCGGTAAACACCGCGCGCTGGCGGGCGACTTCGCCGACGCCGAGGCTGTCGAGCGCCGAGAATGCGTTTGGACCCAACTGGATCCCGGCGCCGATTTCGCCGATTTCATGCGCCTTTTCCAGCAGCATCACTTTGATGCCCTGGCGCGCCAGAGAGAGCGCCGTGGCCGCTCCGCCAATACCGCCGCCGACAATAATTGCTCGCATCACTTTTGCCATGTTGCCTCCTAAGCCGGGATCTTATCTTGTTGGTTTTCCGGCGCGGCGGCGATAAATGCCGGCAGCCGGGTACAGGCGTCATAAACCGCCTGGCAGCGCGGATAGTGACTGAGATCGCAGCCCATCCTCAGGGCGTTGGCCCACTGCGGCACCAGGCAGCAGTCCGCCAGGGTAGGCGCATCGCCCACGCAAAAATCGCCGGATTTCGCGTGGCGCAATAGCTGCTCGACGGCGCTGAATCCCTGCTGGATCCAGTGCGCATACCAGCGTTTTTTCTCCTCTTCGCTTACCTTTAGCTCGTCGCCAAGGTAGCGTAAAACGCGCATGTTATTAATGGGGTGAATATCGCAGGCGATGGCGTAAACGATCTCCAGTACCCGCATCCGCGCGCTGTCCGCCTGGGGCAGCAGCAGCGGCTGCGGATAGTGCCGGTCCAGCCAGTCGGCAATCGCCAGCGACTGGCCGAGGGATTCGCCTGTGTCGGTAATGAGCGTCGGCACCAGACCGACCGGGTTCAGCCGCCGGTACTCCAGCGCGTTCTGCTGGCCGATGCGGATGTTAACACCGACGCTCTGGTAGTCGATGCCTTTCAGCGCCAGCGCAATCCGCACGCGGTAGGACGCTGAGCTATTAAAAAAACTGTACAGCTTCATCATTCACCTCACACCACGCGCACGGCGATTGGCGTCAGTCCATCAACGTTGCCGGTGATGACATCGCCTTTCACCACCGCGCCGACGCCTTCCGGCGTGCCGGTGAAAATCAGATCGCCGGGCTGCAGCTCAAAGAAGCAGGAAAGATAGCTGATGGTTTCGTTAACCGACCAGATCAGGTGGCGAATATCGCTGCGCTGATGATCTTCCCCGTTTACCTGCAGCCAGATTCCGGCCTGGCTCACGTCCGCCGTATCCGCTTTATGCAGCGGCGCAATCGGCGCGGAAAGGTCAAAAGCTTTACCAATCTCCCACGGACGGCCCATCTGGCGCATCTCCATCTGGCGATCGCGGCGGGTCATATCCAGCCCCGTGGCATAGCCCCAGATATACTCATGGGCCTGCTCCAGCGGGATATCGCTTCCCCGCTTGCCAATCGCCACCACCAGCTCAATTTCGTAGTGATAGTTATCGGTTTGCGTCGGATACGGCAGGTTCAGCGTTTCTCCCGCGGCGACGGGCACCACCGCATCGGCAGGCTTGCAGAAGAAGAACGGCGGTTCGCGATCCGGGTCAAAGCCCATTTCACGCGCGTGAGCGGCGTAGTTGCGGCCCACGCAGTAAACGCGGCGCACCGGGAACTGCTCATCGCTGCCGACAACCGGAACGCTAATCGGGGCCTGGGGTGCAAAAACGTATTGAGTCATGATTCGATTCCTTATTCTTAATTTTTAATAACGCGCTTCGCGGAACAGGCCGAGCGCTTCCTGCACGGGACGGTCCGAAAAGCTGAATAACACGCTATCTTCGGCGGAGATAAAAGAGACGGCGTGCCAGGTCGGCACCACGAAGATATCTTTTGCCTGAAAAGCGAAGGTCTGTTCGCCAATGGTGACCTGGCCGCTGCCTTCCACCACGTGATAGACGGTACTGTCGGTGGTTTTCGCCGCTCGCGAGGTAAACCCTTTCGGTAACAGCTGCAGGAAGGCGCCCATCGACGGCATCGGGTAGCCGCCGGTGACCGGGTTGACGTAGCGCATCTTATAGCCATCCCACTCGTCGGCATCGCCCATCCGCGTCAGATCGTGCAGCGCTTCGCGGCTGCGGTCGTAGCGATAGTTAAAGATGGGCGAAGAGTTACCGGACTGATGGCGCAGCGGCAGCATGTTGGCGGCGTAGCGCGGCAGATAATCCCCCTCTTTGCGGGTCACCGGCTGCTGATCTTGCGGATAGTCCTCCGCGAAGCCGCAGCCCAGATAGTTCACCAGCGGCAGATCGAGGCCGTCGAGCCAGATAACCGGTTCGTTGCCGGGGTTGCCGTGATCGTGCCAGCGCCACTGCGGCGTCAGAATAAAGTCGCCGGCGCGCATGGCGGTCCGTTCGCCGTCAACGGCGGTAAACGCCCCTTCGCCTTCCACGACAAAGCGCAGCGCCGACTGGTTGTGCCGATGGCTCGGCGCCACTTCGCCGGGCATAATCAGCTGCAAACCCGCGTACAGCGAGGAGGTAATCGACGACTGCCCGCGCAGCGCCGGGTTTTCCAGCACCAGCACGCGGCGTATCGCCTCTTTCGCGCCAATCAGCTTGCCGCTTTCCAGCAGCAGCGGGCGAATCTCCTGATAATTCCAGTAAGCCGGCGCGCAGGTGGCGTTCGGCGTTTTCGGCACCAGATGGTGCAGCGATTCCCAAAGCGGCGTCAGGTTTTGCCCGGAAATATGCTGGTAAAACTGCTGACGGCCGTTATTTGCTTCCGTGGTGGACTGGGACATAAGCGTTCTCCTTATTTATTCACAATGCCTGCGGAAGGCAGCGCGGCGGGTACAGAAGTCGGGTTGCGGACGGCAAGCGTCAGCAGGATAAGCATCACGGCGCTCACAACGGCCGGGACGGCGATAACAAAAAACAGGGTATCGAATGAGAAATTCATCGCCATCATCACACCGCCGGAAAGGGAGCCAACGATGGCCCCGCAGCGGCCAACCGCGTTTGACCAGCTCACGCCAGTCGCGCGGCTTTGCGTGGGATACAGCGTTGCGGTTAGCGCATTCAGCCCCACCTGCGAGCCGCTGATGCCGATGCCGGTGCCGAAAATCGCCAGCGCCATCAGCCACAGGCCGTTCTCGCTCAGGCCAATCATGACGATACACACCGCCCCGAGGCCGTAGCTCAGCGCCAGCACCCGATAGGGATTGAAGCGATCCATCAGCACGCCGAGCAGCAGCGCGCCAAAGGTGCCGCCAATCTGGAAGGCGGCGGTGACCCACGAAGCGTGCTGTAAATCAATGCCCCGATGGTTTAGCAACGTCGGCATCCAGCTGGAGAGCAGATAGATAATCAGCAGGCTCATAAAGAACACCACCCATAGCATTAAGGTGATGGCCAACTGACACCCGGCGAACAGCTGGCTGATACTGCCCTTCGCCCCTGCGGCAGGTTCATCAAGCCAGAAATGCGTGTCGTTATAGCGCTCGCCGGTAATGGCGCCGACGGTTCTGGCGATCGTCGCCTGCGGCAGCTGGCGACGGATCTGCCAGCGCGGAGACTCGGGAAGCAGAGGCACCAGCGCCACCGCCAGTATCAACGGTAAAACGCCGCCGAGCACCAGAATGCCGTGCCAGCCGATCAGCGGCACCAGCTGTGCGCTGACCACGCCGCCGAAGGCGGAACCGAGGGTGAACCCGCAAAACATCAGGGTTACCAGCGCCCCGCGCCGCCGGGCAGGCAAATATTCCGAGGTCATGGTGATGGTATTAGGCATTGCGCCGCCGAGGCCGAGGCCAGTCAGAAAACGCAGGAACACCAGCATTTGCAGATCGGGGGCAAACGCGGAAAGCAGGCTGAACAGGCCGAACAGGGCGACGCAAAACTCAATCACCCGTTTGCGGCCAAAGCGGTCGGAGAGCGGGCCGCAGAGCAGCGCCCCGGCGGTCAGGCCCAGCAATCCCGCGCCAAATAACGGCGCGAGGTCGCCGGCGGTGAGCTGCCAGTGGCTGCGGATATCCGGCGCGATAAAACCAATCGCGGCGGTATCAAAGCCATCGAGCATCACCACCAGGAAACAGCAGATAATCACGCGCCACTGTCGGGCGCCGACCGGCGCGGCGTTGAGCAGCTTCTGTAATTCAAGTCGTTGAGTCATCGTTATGCCTCAGTGCAGGTAGGGGTAGGTGTTGTATTTATTTCTTTTATGTTGCGAGTTTGTAACTCAGGCAATGAAATGTACAATGGTATTTCGGGCATAGACATAACCTGGAGGTTATCGCTAATGGCGGACTGGACGCAGAAACTGAAGCTGCACCATTTACAGATGCTGGTGGCGCTGGGGGAGCAAGGCAATCTCACGCAGGTGGCGAAAATGATGAACATTACTCAGCCCGCGCTCTCCAAATGGCTCAGCCAGTTTGAAGACGAAGTCGGCATGGTTTTGTTCGAACGCCATAGCAAAGGCCTGCGCCCGACCGAAGGCGGGAAGCTGCTGCTTCAGCACGCCCAGCGGCTGATTAACGATATGTCGCGTTCGCAGTATGAGATCGAGCGTTTTAAACAGGGCGGACAGGTGGGCAGCCTGATGATTGGCTGTTCGCCGGTGGCGACCGACTGCGTCTCGCAGGCGATCCTCGAACTGCTCAAAGAGATGCCGACCCTGCACCTGAATATCGAAGAGAAGGTCATGACGCCGCTGCTTAACGATCTGCTCGCCGGCGTGGTGGATGTGGTTGTCGGACGCGTCGGCGGACGGGCGCTGGAGCTGCCGCTGAGCTACCGGGTGCTCTACACCGAACCGGTCTGCTTTGTCGCCCGTCCCGATCACCCGCTGGCCCAAAAATCGCGGTTAAGCTGGGCCGATCTCTCCCCCTGGCGCTGGATCGTCTGGCCCACCGGCACGCCAATTCGCCTGAGCATCGACAACGCGCTGGTGGATAACGGCGTGATGCTGCCGGAAAACACCATTGAGTCCGCCTCGATGAACGTCACCAGCAACCTGCTGCAGAGCAGCGATATGGTCTCAATTCTCTCCTTGCGCCTGGCGCAGCGCTACGCCGCCCAGCACCAGCTGGCGATTCTTAATTTGCCGCGCATTGAACAAAAAGGTAGCGTTGGGGTGTTCTGGCGAAAAAGTGAAACGCCGTCGCTGGCGCTGAGCCGGTTTCTGCACTGCCTGTCGCTGCAATCTACGCTCTGATAGCCGTCCGTTTTGCTGTTCCCCCTCTCTATTGCAGGTATGCGTAGAATTCATGATGTGATCGGTAGCACATTTTTGGCTTTAATTGTATGATGAATGCGGTTCATCAAGGGTTATTACCATGAGTAAATCACTGATTATTGTCTGGCAGTATCTGCGCGCTTTCGTGCTCATCTACGCCTGCTTGTATGCGGGCATTTTTCTCTCTTCGCTCCTGCCGATCGCCATTCCCGGCAGCATTATTGGCATGCTGATTCTGTTTTTTCTGCTGGCGCTGCAGATCATGCCGCCACAGTGGGTTAACCCCGGCTGCAACATCCTGATTCGCTATATGGCGCTGCTGTTTGTGCCTATCGGCGTCGGCGTCATGCAGTACTGGGATTTACTGCGCGCGCAGTTTGGCCCGGTGGTGGTGTCCTGCGCGATAAGCACGCTGGTGGTCTTTTTAGTGGTCAGCTGGAGTTCACACCTGGTTCACGGTGAGCGCAAAGTGGTTGGACAAAAAGGAAGTGAAGAATGATCCATGAAATCTGGTGGTCGCTGCCGCTCACTCTTGTCGTCTTTTTCCTTGCCCGCAGGCTGGCGGCGCGGTTTAAATTTCCGCTGCTTAACCCGCTGCTGGTGGCGATGGTGGTGCTCATTCCTTTTCTGCTGATAACCGGCATCTCCTACGAGCGCTATTTCCTCGGCAGCAAAATTCTTAACGATCTGCTGCAGCCGGCGGTGGTGGCGTTGGCCTTTCCTTTGTATGAGCAGTTGCACCAAATCCGCGCCCGCTGGAAGTCAATCATCACCATCTGCTTTATCGGCAGCGTAGTGGCGATGGTCACCGGCACCACCGTTGCCCTGTTGATGGGCGCAACCCCGCAGATTGCCGCCTCTATTTTGCCGAAATCGGTGACGACGCCGATTGCCATGGCGGTGAGCAGCAGCATTGGCGGGATTCCGGCGATCAGCGCGGTGTGCGTGATTTTCGTCGGCATTCTCGGCGCGGTCTTTGGTCACACCCTGCTGAACGTGATGCGCATCCGCACCAAGGCCTCGCGCGGCCTGTCGATGGGGACCGCATCCCACGCCCTGGGGACCGCCCGTTGCGCTGAGCTCGACTATCAGGAAGGGGCGTTCAGCTCGCTGGCGCTGGTGCTTTGCGGGATAATTACCTCGCTGGTCGCGCCGTTCTTATTTCCGCTTATTTTAGCGGTGGTTGGATAAATGTGATTTTAATCACATTTTTAAATGCAACACGAATTAGTTGCAGAGACAATGAGATGTTTATCACATATACAGGCTGTCACCCCCCGTACACTAGATTTCCATTACATTGTTATGAGGCAACGCCATGCACCCACGTTTTCAAGCTGTTCTTCCCCAACTGGCGGCGGACCTGCAAGCGGCCATCGCCCCGATGCTGACCGATCGGCATTTCCCGGCCCTGCTGAATGCAGACCAGGTTGCGGCGCTGCAAAGCGCAACGGGACTGGATGAAGACGCGCTGGCCTTTGCTTTGCTGCCGCTGGCGGCGGCCTGCGCGCGGGCCGATCTTTCCCATTTTAACGTCGGCGCGATTGCCCGCGGCATCAGCGGTACCTGGTACTTCGGCGGCAATATGGAATTTCTCGGCGCCACTATGCAGCAAACCGTGCACGCCGAACAAAGCGCCATCAGCCATGCCTGGCTGCGCGGCGAAAAATCCCTGCGGGCGATTACCGTTAACTATACTCCCTGCGGCCACTGCCGACAGTTTATGAACGAGCTGAACAGCGGCCTGGCGCTGCGCATCCACCTCCCCGGTCGCGAGGCGCATTCGCTGCAGCACTATTTGCCGGACGCTTTCGGCCCGAAAGATCTGGACATTAAAACCCTGCTGATGGACGAGCAGGACCACGGCTTCCCGCTCAGCGGCGACGCGCTGGCTCAGGCGGCGATTCAGGCGGCCAACCGTTGCCATACGCCTTACAGCAATTCGCCCTCCGGCGTAGCGCTGGAGCTGAAAGACGGCACCCTTTTCACCGGCAGCTATGCCGAGAACGCCGCCTTTAACCCGACGCTGCCTCCGCTGCAGGGCGCGCTGAATCTGCTGAGCCTCAACGGATACGATTACCCGGATATCCAGCGCGCAATTCTGGCCGAAAAGGCCGATGCAGCGCTTATCCAGTGGGACGCCACCGCGGCGACGCTGAAGGCGCTGGGCTGCCATAATATCGATCGCGTACTGTTAGGTTAGTCACATTCTGCGGGCCAAACGGCCCGCACTGTTGAAAATCCCCGCAATTAAACGACGGTTTCTTGCGCTTGCCCGACGGGTAAAGTAGCCTGAAGCTTCCCTCATCCACTATTGAGCCAGGTTCATGTTAAAGCGTGTGTTATACAGCCTGTTAGTCCTGTTCGGCTTGCTGCTGTTAACCGTGCTGGGTCTTGACCGCTGGATGAGCTGGAAAACCTCTCCCTATATTTACGACGAGCTGCAGGACCTGCCCTACCGCCAGGTCGGCGTCGTGCTCGGTACCGCTAAGTACTACCGTACCGGGGTTATCAACCAATATTATCGTTACCGGATTCAGGGCGCGCTGAACGCCTACAACAGCGGCAAGGTGAACTATCTGCTGCTCAGCGGCGATAACGCGCTGCAAAGCTATAACGAGCCGATGACCATGCGCCGCGATTTGATTAAAGCCGGCGTCGATCCGGCGGATATCGTGCTGGACTATGCGGGTTTTCGTACGCTCGATTCGATTGTTCGCACCCGTAAGGTCTTCGATACGAACGACTTTATTATCATTACCCAACGCTTCCACTGCGAGCGGGCGCTGTTTATTGCCCTGCATATGGGGATTCAGGCGCAGTGCTACGCGGTACCATCGCCAAAGGATATGTGGAGCGTTCGCCTGCGCGAGTTCGGCGCCCGCTTCGGCGCGCTGGCGGATCTCTATATTTTTAAACGCGAGCCGCGCTTTTTAGGCCCGCTGATCCCCATCCCCGCGCAGCAGGAAGTTCCCGACGGCGCGCAGTCCTATCCGGCGGTCACGCCCCAGCAGCTGCTGGAGCTGCAGAAAAAAGAGAAGTAGCCTCGTTATCTGGCAAAGAGGGGTTCATGATAAGCAATAAATGGCCGATGCAAAGGCGCGCATCGGCCATCTATTGAGGACGCTATTGCAAATCTTTACCGTATTTAGGAGAGCGAGGGCCGTACAGCATCCCTGCTGGCGCGGCAGGCGTGAGCAGTCGCGCATCGGCAATACCCGCGACCTTATAGCTTCTGTCGGTCATGGTGTTGACTATCTGGTCAACGGCCGCCTGGATAAGCATGCCTAAAAGCGAACCGCCGCTACCGTCACTTTCGCTGCTGGAAGCCACCGCGCTGCCTTTCCATAATAGTTTTCCGTTACGAATATCCACCAGCTCACCGGAAACGGCGACGCGGGTATCGCTGTTGATAACCTGATACGATGTCCCATATTCCGTGACCTTAAGATAGAGCACAGCGTCAGCGCCAAAAATTTCTCTTAGCTTTTGATGGCTGACACCGTGCATTTCTTCACCATTCACGACGCCATTTTGTTTAAAGGTGTTATCAACGACGGCAACAGGGAAAACATAATATCCCGCCTCGGCAAGCGGCAGCGTGACCTGCGAAAGTACCCCATAGCCCGCTTTAACGTCCGGTGATTCGTTTTTCGGCAGCAGGACCAGAATACTCTTCGGTTTACTCTGCCTGAATGCCGTGTAGTCATAGGATTTTTTCGGCGCGCAACCGCTCAACAGCAGGGTCAGTAATAAACCCGCGCATATTACATATAACTTTTTCATGCTTTGCCTCCCTGCATTTTCTTCAACAGAAAATCCATAAACTGGCTGGATTCAGGAAACAGCCGTTTCTCCTGTTCAAATTCTGTTTTTGCCAGCTCCGGATGACCGGTATCGATATATAACATCCCAAGATGCGCATGCAGTCCCGGAGGAACAGGAAGCGCCTGCGCCCGCGCTTTTTCAATATCTTTTTTTAATGTTTCGATTTGCTCTTGTGGCCCCATATCCAGCGCGTAATACTCATAAACCACAGGCTGATATTCATTCCAGCTATAGAGGGGTTTGGGGCTTGTCGCACAACCGCTTATCACCGCCACGGCGAGCAGAATTAAAACAGAACGGATAATATTCATTTTTAACATCCATATTATGATTTAAAGCGACATTTCACGGTACGCACACGGGAAATGTCGAAATCAGAACGATTATTTAGCCGGTGTCCACGCACCGCTTTCGATACCTGCAACCAGATTATTTACGGCTTCGCGGATAGCGAGATCCAACACTTTTCCGTTTAGCGTGGAGTCATAGCTGGCGGTACCGCCGAATCCGATCACTTCGCGGTTAGAAAGCTCAAATTCCCCGGCACCCTGCGACGAAAAAACGACTTCGGATGTCTGGACATTCACGATATTAAGATTGACTTTGGCATAGGCAATTTGGCTCTTCCCTCTTCCCAGGATGCCAAATAATTGATGGTCGCCGACTTCCTTGCGCCCAAATTCGGTCACGTCCCCCGTCACCACGTAGTCAGCGCCCTTCAGCGTCTGGCTGGTCCCTTTTATACTGGCTTCATTCTGCAACTCGGCCATATTACTCCGATCGAGAACATTGAATCGCCCGGTTTGTTGCAAATGTGTTATGAGAATTGTTTTTGACTGATTACCCAAACGATCGACGCCATCAGAGAATACGCCATTCATATAGCTGGAGCGGTTATCAAACTTACCCACTGAAATTGGGCTGCGAGCGCCGTGGTAAGGCGTATTCCAGGTCGTCACCTTAGCGACTTCGAGTGAGCGGGATGATTCTTTTGCACAACCGCTTAATAATACGAGGCTTCCGAAGCCTATCACAGCTATCATTTTCTTTAACATTCGAGGGTTCCTTTCCATTATCAAAACAGCAAATGAGCATAATATCCTTAGTTTGCGGAAAAATACATAAACACATGTTTACATTTTGCCAAAAATAGTAACGTATTCCAGATATGAAAAAACCAACGGCTATTGGCACCGCAATATTAATTTTCGTGATCCCGTCCCGCGCAAATAAAAAAAGCTGCCCGCAGGCAGCTTTTTCCGAGAGAGAAACTTACTTCTTCCGCGCGTACTTCAGCGAATCCAATGCTACAGCGAAGATAATAATCGCCCCTTTGATAATGTACTGCCAGTACGGGTTCACGCCGATATAGGTCAGACCGTAGTTGATGACGGTGAAGATAATCACCCCGGTCACCACGCCGAACACGGTGCCGACCCCGCCGCTGAACGATACGCCGCCGACCACGCAGGCGGCAATCGCATCCAGTTCATACATAAAGCCAAGGTTGTTGGTCGCCGAACCGATGCGTCCGGCTTCCAGCAGGCCGCCGAAGGCGTAGAACACGCCGGAGAGCGCATAAATCATCAGCAGGTTCAGAGCGACGTTGACGCCGGAAACCTTCGCCGCTTCCGGGTTGCCGCCGATAGCAAAAATGTTTTTGCCAAAGCGGGTCTTGTTCCACAGGATCCATACGAAGAACACGGCAATCAGCGCATAGAAGGTGATATACGACAGGCGGAATGAACCCAGCGCCACAAACCCCTGGGCAAACTGCGAGAAGTGGCTATCGAAGCCGGAGATCGGCGACGCGCCCACAAAGTCGTAATACAGGGAGTTGATACCGTAAACGATGATCATCGTGCCGAGGGTGGTGATAAACGGCGTCACGTTCAGGTAAGCAATGATAATGCCGTTGATAAGGCCAATCACCGCGCCGATCGCGCACACCAGCAGGATAACCAGCGGAATCGGCATCGTGGCCATTTCCGGGAAGACCTTATTGGCGTTGTCCACCGCCTGCAGCATGGTGGCGGCGATAACCGCCGCGAGGCCGACCTGACGTCCGGCTGAAAGGTCGGTACCCTGAGTGACAATCAGCCCGGCCACGCCGAGCGCGATAATAATACGCACCGAAGACTGGGTCAGAATATTACTTAAGTTCAGCAAGCTTAAGAAAGTCGGATCCTGGAAAATAATAATAGCCAGTAATACTAAAAGAACCACGTAAATCCCACCTTCTTTCAAATAGGTGAGAAAACTCTTTTTATTTAACGCACTCATGAGGAGCCCCTGATCTTAAAGGTGCAACGACGCAAGACGGAGAATTTCGTTTTGCGTGGTGGTTTTAGTCTCAACAATTCCGGCAACAAGACCATTGCTCATTACCAGAATACGGTCAGTAATACCCAGTAGCTCCGGCATCTCGGAGGAAATAATAATGATCCCTTTGTCTTTTTTTGCCAGCTCGGCGATCAGCTGGTAAATTTCGAACTTCGCCCCAACGTCAATCCCACGCGTGGGTTCATCGAGCATCAGTATTTCCGGCTGGGTTAATAGCCAGCGACCGATAATAACTTTCTGCTGGTTGCCACCGGACAACGAACCAATTTGCGTGTGCTGCCCCGGGGTTTTCACGCGCATCGAATCAATCACCCATTGGGTATCGCTTTTCATGCGTGAATTATCCAGCAATCCGACCTTATTCTTGTATTTTTTAATATTGGAGATCAGCGAGTTAAAACCGATATCCAGGTAGGCATAAATTCCCGTCGAGCGGCGCTCTTCGGTCACCAGCGCAAAGCCGTGGTTGATGGCTTCATTGGCGCTATGGTTGTTAATCTTCTTACCGTGCAGCCTGATCGTCCCGCCGGCCTTCTCGCGAATGCCGAATAACGTCTCGACGATATCGGTACGTTTCGCTCCGACCAGCCCGGCAATCCCCAGGATTTCGCCTTTGTGCAGATCGAAAGAGATATCGCGAATCGACGGCTGGCGCAGCGAGGTTAAATTGCGCACCTCAAGAATCACCTCGCCCGGCTTATTTTCCTTGTTCGGGAAGCGCTGATTGAGGGAGCGGCCTACCATCATCGCGATGATCTTATCCATATCCAGCCCTTCCAGCGGCTGGGTGGCGATCCACTGGCCGTCGCGCAGGATAGTAATTTCATCGCACAGCTGGAAGATCTCTTCCATTTTGTGGGAAATATAGACAATGCCGCAGCCGCGCTCTTTCAGCTTGCGGATAATTTTAAACAGATGATTGACCTCTTTTTCAGTTAACGAAGAGGTCGGCTCATCCATAATGACAATTTTGGCGTTATAGGAAAATGCCTTCGCAATTTCAATCATCTGCATTTGCGATACCGATAGCGTACCGACGCGAGCGCGCGGGTCGATATCAATATCCAGCTCATCGAAAATCGCTTTGGTATCACGATACATTTTGTCCTGATCGACAAACACGCCTTTGGTGGGATAACGTCCCAGCCACATGTTATCCATCACCGAACGCTGTAAGACCAGGTTTAACTCCTGATGAACCATTGAAATACCGTTTTCCAGGGCTTCTTTAGCCGAATGGAAATCGATCTCTTGTCCCTGAAAAAGAATACTGCCGGAATCTTTTTGATAGATCCCAAATAGGCATTTTAATAATGTTGATTTGCCCGCGCCGTTCTCCCCCATTAAGGCATGAATAGAGTGGGGACGAACCTTGAGGTTCACATTATCGAGAGCCTTGACGCCAGGAAACGATTTGTTGATGTTGGTCATTTCCAACAAATATTCGCCTGACCGTTCGCTATTATTGCTGACCATAGTTATACCTGGCTGCGTGCGTGCATACCCCTGCCGACGAATTAACGACGAACAGGGACGGGTTCTGTATCAGGAATAATCGGGCGTACAGCGCGCACGCCCGCAGCTTATTAAGCTATTACTTACCGATAAATTCGCTCAGATTGTCTTTATCAACGCCCACGTACGGTACGCGGACAATCTTATTTTCAATTTTCCAGTTAGTGCCGGCAGCCGGTTCTTTCCCATCGGCGAGATTTTTCGCCAGATCGAAGGTGGCTTTCGCCTGGTTGTTGGCATCGTTCAGCACGGTACCCGCCATAGCACCGGATTTAACCAACGCTAACGCTTCCGGCAACGCATCGACGCCGAACACCGGGATGCTGCTCTTATTGTGGGCCTTCAGCGCTTCTACCGCGCCCATGGCCATTGCATCGTTGTTGGCGATCACGACTTCAATTTTGTTGGCGTTCGGGCCAGACAGCCAGGCATCCATCTTATCTTTCGCCTGTGCGGTGTCCCACATGGCAGTGTCTAAGGCCAGCTGCTGGGTTTTGAAGCCCTTGTCGTTCAGCTCTTTAATCACGTAGGTGGTACGCGCTTCCGCATCCGGATGACCCGGTTCGCCTTTCAGCAGGACAAACTGAATCTGGCCGTCTTTATTCAGATCCCAGTTCGGGTTCGCTTTCCAGTGTTTGGCAATCAGGTCACCCTGAATCACGCCGGACTCTTTTGAATCGGTACCGACATAGTACGCTTTATCGTAGCTATCCAGCGCCTTACGGGATGGCTCTTTGTTAAAGAACACCACCGGTACGTTCTGGCCACGGGCTTTATCGATGACCGTCCCCGCCGCCGCCGGGTCAACCAGGTTAATCGCCAGCGCCTTCACGCCTTTTGCCAACAGGACGTCAATCTGATCGTTCTGCTTGGACTGGTCGTTTTGCGAGTCATTCATGAGCAACTGAACATCCGGCGCCGATTTGCCGTCTTTCTCAATTGCCTTGCGCACCACCGACATAAAGTTGTCGTCGTATTTATAAATCGTCACGCCGATACGCGTATCTGCTGCGTGCGCCGCGGCGCCGAATAACATGCTGGCCATTACAGCAGACAGGGTTAACACCTTCTTATTCATGGAATCTCCGGTTTTATTATGCAGGGTCTTTGGTGTGAAAATGGCTGGCGAGCGTTACATTAATGTTACTGCACAGCGACATTCACGACTGTAATTCTGTCTTCCGTGTAGGGTAACGCTCCTGAAAAACGGCTTTATTCATCGTTTAACGCCGATTACTGCTGTAAAAGTGATTAATCACCGTGACATAGTATGTTCAGACTTGTAAACGCAGCAATCATAGTCAGCTTAATGTTAACAAACTGTGAAATCACTCACATATTGAAAGCGGTTACATCAGGCAGATAATTAGTTAGTGATCGGCCCCACAATTTGCCTCTGCGCCACCGAATGCCGGCGCACCAGCGTCGGCATAAAACAGTGGCTGGCCTCACGATCCAGCTTCCCCGCCGCCCCCTGTAGCGCCAGCTCGGTCGCCAGTTTCGCCATCGACATAATCGGGTAGCGCACCGTCGTCAGCTGCGGATCGGTGTAACGGGAAATGGGGATATCATCAAAACCGATCAGCGAAAGATGCTGCGGTACGGCAATGCCGTTATCTTTAAGCGTCGTGAGCGCGCCGGCCGCCATGCTGTCGTTATAGGCGAAGACCGCGGTCAGACCGAGGTTGCGCCCCAGCAGTTCGACCATCGCCGCCTCGCCGCCCTGCATATCAGGCGACCCGGAACCCACCCAGCTTTCGGGAGCGACAATGCCGTGCTCATGTAACGCTCTGAACCACCCTTCCCGCCGTAAATCATCATCTTCGATACCGTGATTGGAAGAGAGATAGCCGATGCGCTGGTGGCCATGATTGAGCAGCATGCGGGTCGCCATCAGCGCGCCGCTGACGTTATCCAGCCCAACGCAGCGGTGGGCGTACCCCGGCACGATGCGGTTAATCAGCACCATTCCCGGCATATGCTCCATAAAATCCCCCAGCTCCGCGTCGCTCAGCGCTTTAGAGTGGACGATCAGCGCCGAACAGCGCTGGCGAATCAGCACCTCGATGGCGTTGCGCTCTTTTTCCGCTTCATGATAGCTATTGCCGATAAGCACATATTTATGATGCTGCTGGGCGACGGTATCAACCGCTTTCACCAGCGCGCCAAAAAAGGCGTCCGACACGTCCATCACCACCACGCCGATGGTATCGCTGACCTGCGTCGCCAGCGCCTGCGCGTTGGCGTTCGGCCGATAGCCCAGCAGCGACACCGCCTTCATTACCGCTTCTCGCGTATCCGGGCTCACCAGCGCGCTGTTATTCAGCACGCGCGAAACCGTCGCGACGGAAACACCCGCCTGGCGGGCGACATCACGAATGGTGATCATACTCACCGACCTGTAGAGCATTGCAGTACGTCACACTCACCTCCTGTGTTCAGCAAGGAGGTTATTCTGGCAGCGACGTGCCGCACGCTACGTGAGTGAGGTCACAGGGATGGAAACGGTTACATCCATTTTGTTAATGATTGTGATCCAGATCGTTATCTGGATGTATCTTTTAATGATGTCCCCGATGCACGCAGGGTTAATTGACGCCATAGCCACTCAACGGGGCCTTGACGGAAATGACGTAGCCAAAACCACGAGAAGAGGAGATTGACCGCCCATACGGGCGGCACGAAGGCTAACAGCTGTAAGCGGTCATACTTCATAAACAGGCCGAAGCGGTAAAACAGGGTGGTGCAAATCAGGGTCTGCAGCAGATAGTTGGTCAGCGCCATACGCCCGACGCAGGCAATCGCCCCTACCAGACGAAACTTACACAGCTGCGGCCAGAAGCCCCAGGCCAGCGCCGCGTAGCCGATGGTTTGCAGCGGCGCGCTCAGCTCGCGCGGCGCCTGTAGCAAAAATGCGCACCAGCGATAGTCCCAGCCGAGATGCCACTGGGCGACGATAGAGGGCAAATTGACCGCCATTCCGGCGGCAATCAGCAGCCCGCCGGTACGCCGGTAGTGGCGAAGGCTGAACTGCCCTTTGAGCCAGCCGCTGCGCATCAGCGCGGCGCCCATCAGCATCATACCGGCCAGCTGCCAGCCGTACTGCGCGCCCAGCGCCAGCAGATTATCCGACAACATATCTGCGCGATTGCTTACCGCCTCAAGGCCGCCTTTTAGCTTCCAGTACTGCTCGTACTGCAAATTTGCCGCGTCCGGCAGCCACGAACGATTGGGCGCATTGCCGGAAATCAATCCCAGCAATAGCAGGACCGCCACGCCGATGATGTATAGCACCACGCCGGTATTAAACAGCGATTTGACATCGTGGGCGTCGCGCACCATTCGCCAGCCCACCAGCCCTACCAGCGCATAGGCCAGCAGAATATCGCCGTCCCAGAAAAACAGACCGTGAATAAAGCCAAGCAGCGCCAGCAGCGTCAGGCGCGACTGGATCCAGCGCTTGCCGCGCGGCAGCAGCAGCTGAAGTCCGGCGCCAAACAGCAGGGCGAAGAGGGTCAGGAATTTGACCTGCGCCAGCAGATCGAGAATCGCCCAGGTCCAGGCATCGCTGGCGGAAATGTTCCCGGACCACGCGGGGTTGAGGTAAGCGGCCTTCGGTAAACCGAAGGCGCTGATATTCAGTAGCAGGATACCGAGGATGGCGACGCCGCGGACAAAGTCCAGCGTGACATTTCTCTCCATGTACCCTGCTCCGTTTTAGTTGTGGTGACGTACGGCGCGCAGGAACTCCTGGCGGGTATTCTGGCTGGATTTAAACAGGCCGCCCAACGACGTGGTGGTGGTGGCGCTGGTCGCATCGCGAATGCCGCGCGCTTTCACGCAGTAGTGTACCGCATCGATGGAAACCGCGACGTTGCTGGTTCCCAGCAGCGTTTGCAGCGCGGTGAGGATCTGCTGCGTCAGTCGCTCCTGCACCTGAGGGCGCTGGGAGAAGAACTGCACGATGCGGTTAATTTTCGACAGGCCAATCACCGAATCTTTCGGGATATAGGCCACCGTCGCTTTGCCGTCGATCGTGACGAAATGGTGTTCGCAGGTGCTGGTCAGGGTGATATCGCGCACGGTCACCATTTCATCAACCTGCATCTTATTTTCGATGACGGTGATTTTAGGGAACCGGGCGTAGTCCAGGCCGGAGAAAATCTCATCGACGTACATTTTGGCGATGCGATGCGGAGTCTCCATCAGGCTGTCATCACTTAGATCAAGGTTTAACAGCTGCATAATCTCGGTCATGTGTCCGGCGATCAGACGCTTGCGAGTTTCATTATCAATTTCTTGTACTGGCGGACGCAGCGGCGTCTCCAGCCCACGAGCGACCAGCGCTTCATGAACGAGTATGGCTTCTTTACTCAGTGATGACATTTTTGTTCTCCTGCAGGTGTGGCGCTCTTTGCTCTTCTGAGGGCAAAGTTTGTATTCATTGTGCGTGAGGTGACGCACAGAATCCAGTAGCCGCATCGATAATTGTTGAAATTGGCGTCACCTCTCGTTCCACGCCGCCAGACCAGCGCACTACGATGCGTCACGCAACGCCCTGCTCACCTTGCCGCAACCAACCCAATCGCCGGCCGATAGCGCGATTCCAGCGCTACGACAACGTCAGCATGTTGGTTAAAAGTTGCATTAATGATGCAATACGTTCCGAAAAGGAGGAAGTGAAAGTTACTCACGAGGCCATGAAATATCTGTATTATGGAAAATTACGTCTGAGACACTTAAGGAGCCCTGCATGGAACTGCTCGAAGAGCACCGCTGTTTTGAAGGTCGGCAGCAACGCTGGCGGCACGACTCCGCAACGCTGAACTGCGCAATGACCTTCAGCATCTTTTTACCACCCGCCAACGCGGACGCGCCGCCGCCGGTTCTCTACTGGCTCTCCGGCCTGACCTGCAATGATGAAAACTTCACTACCAAAGCGGGCGCTCAGCGCGTCGCCGCCGAACTGGGCATTGCGCTGGTGATGCCGGACACCAGCCCGCGCGGTGATAATGTTGCCGACGATAGCGCTTACGATCTGGGTAAAGGCGCGGGCTTTTACCTCAATGCCACCCAGGCGCCGTGGTCCGCGCATTTCCGCATGTACGATTACCTTCGCGACGAGCTGCCGCAGCTGATTGCCCGCGAGTTTACTCTCAGCAGTCGCTGCGCCATCAGCGGACACTCCATGGGCGGCCACGGCGCGCTGGTGATGGCGCTGAAGAATCCGGGCCGCTTCGTCAGCGTTTCCGCGTTCGCGCCTATCGTTAACCCGACCCAGGTTCCCTGGGGTCAAAAAGCGTTTACCGCCTATCTGGGAGCGGATGAAGCGGCCTGGCAGGCCTGGGACAGCTGCGCGTTAATGCAGGCCAGCAGCGAATCTGACGCGATTCCAACCCTGATTGATCAGGGTGACAGCGATGCATTTCTTGCCGAGCAGCTGCAGCCGGCGGTACTGGCGGAAACCGCGCGTCAGAAAAGCTGGCCGTTAATCCTGCGCATTCAGCCCGGTTACGATCACAGCTACTACTTTATCGCCTCATTTATTGAGGACCACCTGCGCTTCCACGCCCGGTACCTCTTCGCCTGATCATCTCAATGCGTCGTGAAGCCCCTTCCCGGCGCATTGATACGCAAAATACCTCACCAACAAATCGTCATAAAAACTAATACATACAGCGAGATAGTGTATTTTCCGTCATCGGGGGTATGATTTTTGGCGGCGCTTGAGGCTTTCGTCTCAAGGCAGGATTGAGTTTTACCGTTGTGCTGAGGCAGAAAGAAGAGGGCTGGCAGGTTTCCCCGCCAGCCCTCTTTTATTGCCCGGTTAGAAGCGGTAATCGACGGCCATAAAGTAGCGGCGACCTTCTTCTGTATAGCTATAGTCGTCGCGGCTTAGATCCTTATCGCCGACGTTAAGCACTCCGGAGCGCAGCTTGACATTTTTGGTGACGTTCCAGGCCGCGCCGATATCAAACATGGTGTAGCCGCCGGGCGTTTTGCCCGTCGCGCTGACCGATCGCTGTTCGCCGGTATAGTTGGCGGTGACGTAGAAGGACCAGTCGTCCAGCGGTTTCCAGTCGAGGGTACCGTTAGCGGTATGGAACGGCAGCGTTTGCAGCGGTTTATCGCCGCCGTTGCTCAGGTCACGGCCATCGTTATAGGTGTAATTAACCGTCAGCTTCCATTCGTCGCCGAACGGCACCTTCAATTCCGTTTCTACCCCTTTGATACGCGCTTTATTGACGTTGAAGTAGCGGAAGATCGGCACGCGTTTCCCGTTCACCGTTTTCCAGCCGACAAAGTTCGGGTAGCCCGGCGCTTCGCTGGCGCTGGAGGTACGCAGGATATCAATCATATCGTCAACGTTGTTCTGGAAGGTGGTGACGCTTCCTTCCACGCCTTCAAGCCAGCCTTCTTCGCCGCGGTAGTACAGGCCCAGCTCGAAGCTTTCGCTGGTTTCCGGTTTCAGATCCGGGTTACCGATAATGCTGCACGAGCCGCGGCAGGAGTTGGTGGTCCAGTCCGGGTTCAGCTGCAGCAGGGATGGCGCTTTAAATGCCGTCGCCCAGCCGCCCTTCACGGTCACGGTATCGGTGGCGTTATACACCAGATAAGCGCGCGGGCTCCAGTGATCGCCATAGGTCTGGTGATCGTCCATGCGAATGCCGGTGGTCAAGGCCAGAGGTTCGATGATCCGCCATTCATCTTCAAGGAACAGCGCGTACTGGCTGGCGGAGGTGGATTGACTGCCGCTGCTCAGATTGACCGGGTCTTTCAGCTTATCGTGACGCCATTCGCCGCCGAAGGTCAGCAGCTGGTTAATCATTCCCAACGGCAGAACGTATTTGCCGTCCACCGAGTTACTCTCAGAAGTGATGGTCCCGGCCTGACCCGGATTTTTATTATCCACTTTCTCGCCGTAGAATTTCAGCTCGCTATTGCCGACATCCCAGCGGCCGTTGTGGCTCAGGGAGTAGTTCTGGCGCTCGAGGCGGTTGCGATCAAGCGAGTCGGAATCCCGATCCTGGCGATCAAACCCGTAGCCTGCGGTCATGTCCTGATTATCGGTTGGCGTCCAGGCGAATTCGACGTTGCCGTCGCGGCTGGTGAAACCTTCAATACGCGGCGTTTCGCCCGCTGCGTTGCTGGAAGCCTGCTGATCGTCCTTGGCGCGCTTTGCGAGGCTACCGTAGGCCTTCATCCCCAGCACGCCGTCAATCAGCGGGCCGCTGGTAAAGAACTGACCGTTGTACGTATCGCCGCGATCGCGATGTTCCTGAATGGTGGTGTCCGCGCTGAGGGTGCCGGTCCACTGCTGGCCGACCTTTTTGGTGATGATATTCACCACGCCGCCGAGGGCGTCGGAACCATAGAGTGAGGACATCGGCCCGCGCACGACTTCGATACGCTCAATGGCATCAACCGGGATCCAGTTAAGGTCAAAATCGTTGTGGCGAAAAACGGCGTTGCGCGAGTTAACGCGTTTACCGTCAACGAGGATCAGCGTATAGCCGCTGCTGAGGCCGCGAATGCTCACCCCTTTGCGGTTATCCCCTTCGTTGGTGAGCTGCACGCCCGGCACTTCCCGCAGGACATCCTTCAGGTTTTGTACCGGTCTACGCTGCAGATCCTGCTGGGTGATAACGCTAATACTGGCGGGCGCATCTTTGACGCTCTGTTCAGTTGCCGCCGCGGTGACGACCAGCGTTTCTTCGTTAACGTCGGCGAGCGCCGGAAACGCCAGGGATACGACGGACGCGCATAATCCGGCCCGGACAAAAGGGTTTAGCCTGAACATTCCATATCTCCATGAGGTGTACAACAAAACAAACAAAAAAGGTCCTGCTCACAGGTACTGTCGGCATAGCGCTCTAACGGCGTATGCACGCAATTTTTTACAGTAGATGTGGCTGGTCACCCCTTGTCAGTCTGACCCTCTGCAAGATATGGGGATTGGCTTCATCCTGAATTTGATGGAAATGATAAAGATAATGATTACAATTATCAATAAAATTGTGGAGAAATGTGTCAATTTGTAAGGGCTGGGGGCATAAAAAAACCCTCTTCGTGAGAGGGTTTTATCTGACTGCGCCAGCGCGGTTTAGCCTTTAAAGCGCTCCGGGAACTTCATTTCGCTGTAGCGTACAAAACGCGTTCCTTTCGCCAGCTTGTAACCAAACCAGATAACCAGGAATAGCGGAATACCGATATAGGTTGCCGCCACGCCGCCCCAGTCGATGGTATCTTTGAGGAACGCTTCGTAGTTCTGGCCCAGGGTAATGATCAGGCACAGCACGAAAGCGAAGATCGGCCCCAGCGGGAAGAAGCCTGAACGATACGGCAGGTCGTTGAGATCGTTCCCTTGCAGCACGTAGCCGCGACGGAAGCGATAGTGGCTGATGGCAATCCCCAGCCAGGCGATAAAGCCGGTCATGCCGGAGGTGTTCAGCAGCCACAGGTAAACGGTCTGATTACCGAACATCGAGCTCAGGAAGCACAGCCCTGCAATCACCGTGGTGGCATACAGCGCATTCCGCGGCACGCCGCCTTTGGACAGCTTAGAGAAAATACGCGGCGCTTTGCCATCGCAGGCCAGGGTGTAGAGCATGCGGGTGGACGCGTACATCCCGGAGTTACCCGCCGACAGCACCGCGGTCAGGATAACCGCGTTCATAATCGCCGCCGCCGACAGCAGCCCCGCGTGCTGGAAGACCAGCGTGAACGGGCTAACGGAAATATCTTTTACGTCGTTACGCAGCAGGCTCGGATCGGTATACGGAATGATCAGGCTGATAATCAGAATCGCGAACACATAGAACAGCAGGATACGCCAGAACACCTGCCGTACGGCGCGCGGAATATTCTTTTCCGGGTTTTCCGACTCGCCGGCCGCGATGCCGATAAGCTCGGTTCCCTGGAACGAGAAGCCGACAATCATCGCTACGCCAATCATTGCCGCAAAACCGCCGGCAAACGGCGCATCGTCGATAACCCAGTTGCTCCAGCCCGCAGGCTGCGCGCCTTTAAAGATACCGAAGATCATCATCACGCCGACAATAATAAAGATGATGACGGTGGCAACTTTAATCAGCGAGAACCAGTACTCCGCTTCGCCAAAGCCTTTTACCGAGATCCAGTTCAGCAGGAACATGATGCCGAGGAACAGCGCGCTCCAGACCCAACCGGGCGCATCGGGGAACCAGTAGGTCATCACCAGCTGAGCGGCAACGAGGTCAACGGCGATGGTTACCGCCCAGTTGTACCAGTAGTTCCAGCCCAGCGCGAAACCAAAGCCTTCCTCAACGTAATTTTGCCCATAGGTTGCAAAAGAGCCGGATACCGGCATAAACGCCGCCAGCTCGCCGAGGCTGGTCATCAGGAAATAAACCATCAGGCCGATGAGAATATAAGAGAGCAGGGCCCCGCCAGGGCCCGCCTGAGAAATTGTTGCGCCAGAGGCAACAAAAAGACCTGTACCTATGGAACCGCCAATCGCGATCATGGTCAAGTGGCGCGCCTTCAGTTCACGACGTAAACCGGGTGCTTCTGTGGTTTTAGTATCCGAAACCATGTGAAAATGCTATCCATCCAAAAAACGAGGCGAGATTGTACCAGAGTGTCTGTGATCCATCCGATACAATTGCAAAGTTATAAGAGAGCTTCATGATCGAGCATGGATTATTAGTAAAGCATGAAATCCCGGAAACGCCAGCGCGCATTGCGTCGCTTTTACACGTCGCAATAATGCAGAAATCGCTGTAATGCCTTGGAAATATGCTTCTGCCGGTGATGAATGCGCCACAAGGTGCGGGTTAAACGCGGCAGCGGAATCGTCAGCTCTACCAGCGACCCCACTTCAAGCTGCTCCGCCACCACGCGTCGCGACAGGCAGCTAATGCCTAAACCATGGCGCACCGCGTGCTTGATGGCTTCCGAGTTGCCCAGCTCCATCCCCAGATGAAACGCCGGTAAATGTGAGAGTAATAAATAGTCGACGATTTCCCGGGTCCCGGAGCCGTGCTCGCGTAAAATCCACGGCGCTTCCGCCAGCCGTTGCAGCGTCACCTCCCCTTCAAGGAGCGGCGAATCCGGCGCGGCAAAGACAACCAGTTCATCTTCCAGCCAGGGTTCGGCGATAATATCCGCGGCGTGACAGGGGCCTTCAATCAGCCCGATATCCACGCGCAGATCGGCCACCGCATTGATCACGTCCTGGCTATTGCCTACGCTCAGCTCCAGCGGTAAATCCGGCAGATCGCGTCGATAGCGCGCAATAATTTCCGGCAGAATATAGTTACCGATGGTGCTGCTGGCGTAGACGCGGATCGCGCCGTTGTCGCCGCGAAACAGCTGTTCTATCTCCAGCGCCCGCTCCAGCAGCGCCAGCGCCCGCGGATAAAGCAGTCTGCCGTGCTCGTTGACCACCAGCCTTTTCCCTACGCGGTCAAATAGCTGCACGCCCAGCTGCCCTTCGAGATCGGTCAGCGCCGCGCTGACCGCCGATTGGGAAAGCGCCAGCATTTGCGATGCCTGCGTCGTCGAACCGCTTTTTAATACTTCAGCAAACACTTCCAGCTGCCGTAGCGTGATATGCATGATTTTTCCTGCCTTTATAGACGACTCGCGATCCGCGGCGTAAGACTGATGCCCATCGTTGTCAAACCGCGAAACCGCGTATTTACCACTTATTTCGATTAATTATAAATATATAATCAATTTTATATTTAAGCCAGCGGGTCGTATGCTTTTCCCAGACAAAGGAGAAGGTTATGACAGCACTCACTTTACCGACTAAACATCGCCCATTGCGGCACTTTGCACCTGGACTGGCGCTGACCGCCGTGCTCACCGGCGCAGCGCTGTGGGCCGGTAGTTTTCCGGCTATCGCCGGCGCGGGCTTCAGCGCCCTCACGCTGGCCATTTTATTCGGCATGGTTATCGGGAACACGGTTTACCCGAAAATCTGGCAGCCCTGCGACGGCGGCGTGATTTTTGCCAAGCAGCACCTGCTGCGTCTCGGCATCATTTTATACGGCTTTCGCCTGACGTTCGCCCAGATTGCCGACGTCGGCGTAGGCGGTATCGTCATTGACGTGCTGACGCTTTCCAGCACCTTTTTTATCGCCTGCTTTCTTGGGCAAAAGGTTTTCGGCCTGGATAAACATACCAGTTGGCTGATTGGCGCCGGCAGCAGCATCTGCGGCGCGGCAGCGGTACTGGCGACCGAACCGGTCGTCAAAGCGGAAGCCAGCAAAGTGACGGTCGCCGTCGCCACGGTGGTCATTTTCGGCACCATTGCCATCTTCCTGTACCCGGCGATTTACCCCTTCCTGGCGCACTGGTTTACGCCGGAAGCCTACGGCATTTATATGGGGTCGACGATGCATGAGGTTGCTCAGGTTGTCGCGGCAGGCCACGCGGTGGGTCCGGACGCGGAAAACGCGGCGGTGATTGCAAAAATGCTGCGCGTGATGATGCTGGCGCCGTTCCTGCTGTTCCTCGCCGCGCGCGTGAAGCAATTATCCCCGGCCAACGGCGGGGAAAAAAGTAAAATCACCATTCCATGGTTTGCGATCCTGTTTATTCTGGTGGCGGTGTTTAACTCCTTCCACCTGCTGCCGAAAGCGGTTGTCGAAATGCTGGTCACGCTGGATACCGTACTGCTGGCGATGGCGATGGCCGCCCTCGGCCTGACCACCCACGTCAGCGCGCTGAAAAAAGCTGGCGCCAAACCGCTGCTGATGGCGCTGATGCTCTTCGTCTGGCTGATTGTCGGCGGCGGCGCGATTAACCTGGCCATTCATAGCCTGATGGCCTGAAGCCCCTCGCGACTCAGGTTGTATTAAGGATGATGTAACTCTCCGGCTAAGCCGCTATCATTACCCTCCCCCAGCGGCTTATCTGGAGTTTTTTTATGAAATATATTGGAGCGCACGTCAGCGCCTCCGGCGGTGTAGCCAATGCCGCCATTCGCGCAGCCGAAATCGGCGCGACCGCATTTGCCCTCTTTACCAAAAACCAGCGCCAGTGGCGCGCCGCGCCTCTGAGCGACGAAACCATTGCTGAATTTAAAGCCGCCTGCGAAAAGCACCATTTCGGTCCGGGGCAAATTCTGCCGCACGACAGCTATCTGATAAACCTCGGCCATCCGGTTGAGGACGCGCTGGAAAAATCCCGCGATGCGTTTATTGATGAACTTTCCCGCTGCCAGCAGCTCGGCCTGACGCTGCTGAATTTCCATCCGGGTAGCCATCTGCAGCAAATCCCGGAAGACGAATGTCTGGCGCGTATCGCCGAATCGATCAATATCGCGCTGGCAAAAACCGAAGGCGTTACGGCGGTGATTGAAAACACTGCCGGCCAGGGCAGTAACCTGGGCTTTAAGTTTGAGCATCTGGCGGCCATCATCGACGGCGTAGAAGATAAATCACGCGTCGGCGTATGCATTGATACCTGCCATGCCTTCGCCGCCGGCTACGATCTGCGCAGCGCCGAAGAGTGTGAAAAAACCTTCGCTGATTTCGAACGGATTGTCGGTTTTCAGTATCTGCGCGGTATGCACCTGAACGATGCGAAAAGCGCGTTCGCCAGCCGCGTTGACCGTCACCACAGCCTGGGTGAAGGCAATATCGGCCATGACGCTTTCCGCTGGATTATGCAGGACAGCCGCTTTGACGGTATCCCGCTGATTCTGGAAACGATCAATCCTGATATCTGGGCGGAAGAGATCGCCTGGCTGCGGGCTCAGCAAACGGAAGAGGCTAGGGGCTGATATGAACGACAGGGAAAAGCAGATCCTCAAAATTTTGCGGCGCAACCCGCTGATTCAGCAGCATGAGATTGCCGATATTCTGCAGATTAGCCGCTCCCGCGTAGCCGCGCATATTATGGACCTCACGCGTAAGGGGGCCATCAAGGGCAAAGGCTACATCCTTACCGAGCAGGAGTATTGCGTCTCGCTGGGCGCGGTGAATATGGATATCCGCGGAATTGCCGATATCCATTATCCTCAACCGGTGTCAAACCCGGGTAATATCCAGTGCTCCGCGGGCGGCGTGGCGCGAAATATCGCGCATAACCTGGCGCTGCTGGGCCGCGATGTGCATTTGATTTCCGCCGTCGGCAGTGATTTTTACGGCGAAACGCTGCTGGAGCAAACCCGCCAGGCCGGCGTAAACGTACAGAGCTGTATCCGCCTGCACGGCCATAATACCGCCACCTATCTCTCCATCGCCAATCCGCAGGAAGAGACGGTACTGGCGATTAACGATACGCATATTTTACAGTCGCTCACGCCGCAGCTGCTGAATCAGTATCGGGATCTGCTGACGCATGCGGGCGTCGTTCTGGTCGATTGTAATTTAACGGAACAGTCGCTGGAGTGGGTGTTTACCCTGACCAACGCCATTCCGGTGTTTGTTGATACCGTGTCCGAGTTTAAAGCGCACCGCATTCGCCCGTGGCTGGGAAAGATCCACACGCTGAAACCCACGCTGCGCGAACTGCAGATCCTCTGGGGCGAGCCCATTGAAAACGAGGCCGATCGCGATCGGGCGTTAGCATGGCTGCACGAAAGAGGCACCCAGCGGGTGGTGATTTACCTGGAAGATGACACGATTTTCTGTAGCGAAGCCGGTGGTGAACGCTTCCGGATGAGCCTGCCGGGCCATACGACGATAGACAGCTTTGGCGCCGACGATGCGCTGATGGCCGGGCTGCTTTATAGCTATCTCGACGGCAGCGACTTTAAAGAGAGCGCCGCTTTCGCCATGGCCTGCACCGCCATCACCCGCGCCAGCCACAGCATCAACAACCCCTCGTTGTCCGTTGATAACGCGCTCAATTTACTTGCCAACGGATAGCAGCGCACCGCTGACGCGGCGCGCGCATCACGTTATGCCAGCCCAATAAAGAACCCGGCGATGGTGGCGCTCATCAGGTTAGAGAGCGTGGCCGCCGCCAGGGCGCGCAGCCCAAGCTGGGCAATTTCCGGCGCGCGCTGCGGTGAAATAGCCGAAAACGCCCCGACAACCACGCCGATCGAGCCAAAGTTGGCGAAACCGCACAGCGCAAACGAGATAATCGCAACGGTTTTCACGTCCAGGTTCCCGCCGCTTTGCAAGTAGGGCGAGAAGTTGAGATAGGCAACGAATTCGTTGATCGCCAGCTTTTGTCCAATCAGGCTGCCCGCCAGCGTCGCATCGTTCCAGTCAACGCCCATGATCCACGCCAGCGGCGCGAGCAGAAAGCCGAAAATCCCCTCCAGCGTGGCGTGACCGAAGCCAAACCAGCCGCCAATGCCGCCGATAATACCGTTCAGCAGCGCGATAATCGCCACAAACGCCATCACCACGGTTGCCACCCCGGCGGCAATTTTCAGGCCGGTCATCGCCCCTGACGCCGCCGCCTCGATCACGCTTTTCGGCGGCGTCTCGCTGAAAGAGAGATTGTCGAAAGTGACCTGGGATGCTTCAGTTGCCGGACTCAGCATACGGGCAAACAGAATCCCGCCGGGGATAGCCATTAGCGAAGCGGCCAGCAGATAATCAATCGGCACGCCCATACCGGCATAGCCGATCATCATCGACCCGGCAATCGACGCCATCCCGCTGCAAATCGCGGTAAACAGCTCATTGCGGTTGAGCTTGTTGATAAACGGTTTGACGATCGCCGGGATCTCGTTTTGCCCAAGGAAAATGGTGGTCACGGCGACGAAAGACTCGATCTTGCTGATATTCAGCGCTTTCTGGAAGATCCCGCCGAGGATACGGATCAGCAGCCCCATCACGCCGAGGTAGTAAAGCAGACTGATCAACGCGGTAACAAAAATGATGGCGGGCAGAACGCGGAAGGCGAAGATAAAGCCGGCGCCGTCAAACAGCACATCCATCTTCGGGCCGACCAGTGAACCAAAAATAAACGCGCTTCCGGCGTCGCTATAGGACATGACTTTGTGTACCCCAAGCGCGGCCTGCTCGACCAGCCACTTGCCCGGCGGAAAATAGAGCATCACCCCGCCAATCACGATTTGTAGCAGCAGCGCTGCCCCTACCGTTCTGATGCTGATGCGTCTTTTATTAACTGACAGCGCAAAGGCAATGGCCAGCAACACCACCATCCCCAGAAGACTTCTCATGATGTCCATAATGATATCCTTACCTGGTGGAAAACCCGGCGCAGGCCAGGCTTTCGGTATCGTTGATATCGGGGCGGGCAACCGCAAACGGCCCGCGACTGTCGTCAGGCGATCTGCTGATACTCTTTGGCAATCTCACAGGCCAGAACGGCGTTGTTGAAGACCAGCTGAATATTGGATTTCAGGCTGTCTCCGCCGGTCAGCTCCGCAACGCGGGCCAGCAGGAACGGCGTACTCGCTTTCCCCACCACGCCCTGCTCTTCCGCCTCCTTCACCGCCCGGTTGATGGCGGCGTTGATTTTCTCTTCCGGCATCGCGAACGCTTCAGGAATGGGATTCGCCACCACCATGCCACCATTCAGACCCGACTGCCATTTCACCGCCATCGCTTTGGCGATGTCTTTGGCGCTATTGAGGCGAATGCTGACGTCAAACGGGCTGGTTCGGCAGAAGAATGCCGGCAGCGCCGAAGTTTGATAACCAATAAGAGGAACGCCAAACGTTTCTAAATACTCGGTGGTTAAACCGAGATCGAGAATAGATTTCGCACCGGCACAGACCACGGTAACGTTGGTATTAGCGAGCTCCTGTAAATCGGCGGAAATATCAAACGTGTGCTCGGCGCCACGATGTACGCCGCCGATACCGCCGGTCGCAAAGACTTTAATTCCGGCCATCGCCGCAATAATCATGGTAGACGCCACGGTAGTCGCGCCATTTAATCCTGCGGCGACAACAAAGGGTAAATCACGACGACTGACTTTGGCGACGTTATGTCCTTCGCGGCCCAAAAGTTCAATTTCTTCACGGCTTAAGCCCACTTTCATTACGCCATGAATAATCGCAATGGTTGCCGGCACCGCTCCCTGGCGACGAATAGTTTCTTCTACTTCCAGCGCCGTTTGCGCATTTTCCGGAAACGGCATGCCGTGAGAAATAATGGTCGATTCCAACGCCACTATCGGCTGATTGTTTTTTAATGCCTGCTGAACTTCCGCAGAGACCTGTAATAATTCAGAGGAAATATTTAATTCAGACATATTCTTTCTCCACTACCTTTTTTACGTTGGCGTAAGATAATTCAGGGTTATTGGTGAATTCCGATGAAAGCGCCAAAGAAGAGCATCCCTGAGCAAACTTCACCGCTTGCGAAAATGAGCAGCCGTCGAGCCAGCAGCAGGCAAGACCGGCCATCATCGCGTCACCGGCGCCGGTGACATTGACAACCTGGGTTTTCAGCGGCGCGGACCAGCCGCGTTCCCCATCTCTCTCGCTGTAGTAAACGCCATCGCCGCCCATGCTCAGCACCAGGCGTTTCAGGCCATGATGGTGAAACCAGTCGGCTACGCGAGCCACATCGTCAGTGCCGGACAGCGCGATGCCGCTCAGCGTTTCTGCCTCAATCCGGTTCGGTTTCAGGGTGTGAATACGCCCCAGGTGCTGGCTGATTTTCACGCATTTCCAGGCTGAAACCGGGTCAACAAAAATGGGCGTTGAGCCGCTATTTTCCATCAACCAGGCCAGCGCCGACTCGCTAATATTACAGTCAACGACAATCACCGCGGCACCGCAGATAAAATCTTGATGCTGCCTTAAAAAGGCCGGCGTAATATGCTCAGTGATGCTCATATCATTAATCGCCACCAGCATTTCACCGGTATTATCAAGCAGCGACAAATAGCTTGATGTGCCTTCACCCGGGATTATCTGACATTTATCGACGTGAACCCCGGACTGGGCCGTTTGTTTTAATAATGAATGACCATAAAAATCGTCACCAACAACGGATAATAGCCACGCCGTTTTATTCAACAAGGCAATATTTTGCGCAATGTTGCGCCCCACGCCGCCGGGAGTATATTTTATTTTCCCAGGATTAGAATCAGCGTAGTTTAGCGACACATTGGAATAGCCAGCCACATCCATGTTTGCCGATCCAATAATCACAACGTAATCATTTTGAGGCATAAAAATACCCTCCAGCATAAAAAACGCTATGGCAGTAGAATTATTTAATATCAGGAAATAAACACCTCACGATTCACAGCCCTTCATTTAAACACATGTTTGAATGTGAACATGTGTTTATGGTAAGCGGAATAATTTTAAAGTAAAGAGAAGCAAAATAGGATTTTCATATGAACATGAACACAATCACAAAATTTGGCCAGTATGGTTTTTAAACAGTTTAAAAATGCGAAGGAGAGCACATACGGTGGGATGGGAGGAGGAAGAATGCGGCATAAAAAAAAGGGCAGAGAAGACTCTGCCCTTGAGAAGCGTTTGCTACGTCGATCAGGCGGCTTGAACTTCAGGACGTTTCAGCACCGCGTAGGAGAGACCTGCGACCAGCGTACCGACCACAATCGCCATCAGGTAGCCAAGCACCGGCGTAATCGCACCAGGGATCAGCAGGACGAACAGACCGCCGTGCGGCGCCATCAGCTTCGCGCCAACCCACATGGACATCGCGCCGGTCACCGCGCCGCCAACGATACAGCAAGGCAGGACGCGCATCGGGTCACGGGCGGCGAATGGAATCGCCCCTTCGGTGATAAAGCACAGACCGAGAACCAGCGCGGCCTTTCCGCCTTCCTGCTGCGCTTTGTCGAACTTTTTACGCGCAATCAGCGTCGCCAGGCCCAGGGCCAGCGGTGGAACCATACCCGCCGCCATGATGGCCGCCATCGGCGCATAAGTCTGGGTACTCAGCAGGCCAACACCAAACGCGTAGGCCGCTTTGTTCACCGGACCGCCCATATCGGTACACATCATACCGCCGAGGATCGCACCGAGCAGAACCGCGTTCGCCGTGCCCATGGTTTGCAGCCAGTGGGTCAGACCTTCGAGGATCCCGGCAACGGGTTTACCAATCAGGTAAATCATCGCCAGACCGACGATCAGGCTGGAAACCAGCGGAATGATCAGGATCGGTTTCAGCGCTTCCATACTTTGCGGCAGCTTCAGCTTTGTACTGATCGCTTTCGCCACATAACCGGCAAGGAAACCGGCGATAATACCGCCAATAAAGCCAGAACCGGTGCTCACCGCCAGCATACCGCCGATAAGACCCGGCGTCAGGCCAGGACGGTCAGCGATAGAGAAGGCAATAAAGCCCGCCAGAACCGGTACCATCAGCGCGAAGGCTGAGCCACCGCCGATTTGCATCAGCGCCGCGGCCAGGGTGTCTTTCACCTCAAAGGCTTTAATACCAAAAGCGAAGGAGAGCGCGATACACAGACCGCCCGCCACCACCATCGGCAGCATGTACGACACGCCGGTCAGCAGGTGACGATAGGCGCCCGCAGACTCTTTTTTGCCTTCCGCCGCGGCCTGGGATTTACCCGCAGGCTGATACGGTTTCGCTTCAACCACGGCTTTATCCAGCTCCTGCGCGGTTTTCTTCAGCGCCAGACCGGTGGTGGTGCGATACATCGGCTTACCGGCGAATTTCGCCAGATCCACTTCGATATCGGCAGCGACGACCACCAGATCCGCCTGTTCAACCTCTTCCGGGGTGATTGCATTGCCCGCGCCTACGGAGCCGCGCGTTTCAACCTTCACCCACCAGCCGCGTTTTTTAGCTTCGGTTTCAATAGCTTCCGCCGCCATAAAGGTGTGCGCGACGCCGGTCGGGCAAGCGGTGACCGCCACAATGCGTTTTGGGCCGTTAGCCGCAGTCGGCAACGCAGCAGCGGCCGGAGCGGCGTAAGGCGTCGCGTGGCTTTTGGCCTCACCGAGGAACAGCTCCGGGTGAGCCACGGCGCGGTTGATATCGCCGAGATACACCTTTTTGCCGTTCAGCGCGCTGTCGGCCGGCAGCGCCGTGCCCAGCACAATCGCCAGCTCAGCGTCGTTTGGGTTATCAATCAGTTCGAGTTGCGCTTTTTGCGCCGCGGTGCTTAACAGGGTCTTCGCCATATAGGCGCGGGCCTGTCCAAGCCCGGCATCAATAATCAGCAGCGTTTTCATTATGCCTCTCCTGCTGTTAATTAAAGGGTTGTAAGTCGACGCGCGCCATCATTGCGGCCAACTGGGTACGATCGGTAATACCGACATTGCTCTGACTCACCGCCAGCGCGGCGACTGCCGTTGCCAGGCGCAGCGTATGTTCGCTGGACTCACGCATCAGCAGGCCATAAATCAGGCCGCCAACCATAGAGTCGCCGGCGCCAACGGTGCTAACCACTTCAACGGAAGGCGGTTTGGCAATCCATTCTCCGGATGCGTTGACCCACAGGGCGCCTTCTTCGCCAAGAGAGATAACCACGTGGGCGATCCCCTGCTCACGCAGCGCATGAGCGGCTTCAATGACATCTTTCATCTCAGGCAGCTTGCGGCCAGCCCAGATTTCCAGCTCGCGACGGTTAGGTTTCACCAACCACGGCGCCGCTTTCAGCCCCGCAACCAGCGCTTCTCGGCTGCTATCAAAAATGATGCACGGGCACTGGCTACGCAGACGGGTCATCCAGTCGGTGAACGCTTCCGGGCTCACGCCGGACGGCAGGCTGCCGCTTACGCAGACCATATCGAACTGGCCCAGCCAGCTCAGAGAATCGTTAACAAAACGCTCCCAGTCGCCCGGCGTCACTTCAAAGCCGGAGAAGTTAAAGTCGGTGACTTCGCCATCTTTCTCAGTCAGCTTGACGTTGATACGGGTACGGCCCTGAACGACCTGAAAACGGTTTGCGATGCCCAATTCACTGAACAGCTGCTGAAAACCATCCTGATTGTCTTTACCGAGGAAACCGCCAACGGTGACGTCGATACCGAGATCTTTCAGCACTTTTGCAACGTTGATCCCCTTCCCTGCGGCGTGCAAACCGGTGGTGCGAACGAGGTTAACCTCGCCGCGTTCAATTTCCGGGGTAAAACCCACCAGGTCATAGGCCGGGTTTAAAGTAATCGTTGCGACACGTCTGCTCATTTATGCGCCCTCCCCAAGGCCTGCGGCGATCGCTTCGCCAATCGCATCCAGCGCCTGCTGCGCATCTTCACCCTGCGCGGTAAAGCGCAAGCGGTGACCTTTCTTCACGCCCAGCGCCACGACTTTCATCAGGCTGCGGCCGTTTGCCGGTTTGCCCGAACCATCAAGGTTGGTGACGGTAATGTCGCTGGAGAATTGTTTAATGGTATTAACCAGCATCGTGCCGGGACGCGCGTGCAGCCCGTGCTCATTGCGGATAACGTATTCCGCGCTGAGAACATCTTCGGCAATCGCATCGTCGCTGGTCAGGAGAGCCAGCAGCGTGGCGCCATCAGCCTTCAGCAAGCGGTCAGCTTTTTTATCCAGGAGCAGATTGCTCAGGCGATTAAGCACCGCCGTCGGCTGGTCATCGGCCATCGCGACGGTGATCAGCAGAGAAACCGGCTGCTCATCGCTGGTGAAGGCGTTGGCCGCGCGGCTGACGGCAACGGCGCTGCGCAGGTTGCCTTCGGTGCTGTCGTTCAGCCAGATGCCCTGACCAAGGTTCAGCGGTTTATCATTAATCGTACGGCTAACAAAGGAAGCATCGACGGCGCCGGCTTCTTTCAGCCGCGCGGCGTTCAGCGCCTGCAGGGTCAGCAAATCGCTGGCCGCAACGTCCAGGGTCAGCGTCTCGTTATCCAGCTTCAGCGCTTCGCTCTGCTTTTCGCCCATCAGCAGGGCGCGCAGCTCTTCGGCGGTCGTCGCGGACTTAAGCTGTTCAGCCACGGAGTCGTCGCTCAGCACGTGGGTCAGCTGACGCAGCAGCCCAAGGTGTTCATCCGAGCTGGCGGCGATACCGATGGCGACGTAGGCGGTTTGCCCTTCGCCCCAGGTCACGCCCTGAGGGAACTGGTAAACCTGAACGCCGGTTTTCAGCACCTGGTCGCGGGTGTCGGTGGTACCGTGCGGAATCGCAATACCGTTCCCCAGAAAAGTGGAGGTTTGCTGCTCGCGAGCCAGCATCCCGTTGACGTAGCCGTCTGCCACGTTGCCCGCGCTGACCAGCGCGGAGGCAACCTGACGAATAGCCTCTTCTTTATTACCGGCCTGCTGACCGGGATGAATATCCTGTACAGATAACTGGAACATGGTTCTCCTCTCCTGCTGAATTGAATCGTTTCAGCTACTTTGAGAAAAAATGCGTCATCTACCTGCCGGAGAATCTCCCGATGACGCTGAAACGTTTCAAGAAGTCTGTACCTTTATTAGCCATCAGGCAAGGAAAGTTGGAATCCTGATAACAGAAGTTAGAGATACAGCACACTTTTGCTGAAGCGGGAGCGCCGAGACCGGCAAAACTTCAGCTTTCTGCTGAAGTTTGATTTTGAAACGTCTTTTTGATTTATTCGTGCCCTGGTACTGTTCATTTTCTGAGTGACGGCGTAAACTCCGCGACTCCTGAAAACCGATGAACGCCGACATGCAAAACAGTAGCGCCGCCCTGCCACGACGCGGGTTTGATCTCACCTCTTCCGCCTTTCTGATCGTCGCCTTCCTGACGGGTATCGCCGGGGCACTCCAGACGCCGACGTTGAGCCTGTTTCTGACTAACGAGGTTCACGTCCGACCGGCGATGGTCGGCTTCTTTTTTACCGGCAGCGCGGTGATCGGCATTCTGGTAAGCCAGTTCCTCGCCGGGCGTTCGGATCGCAAAGGCGACCGCAAGCGGCTGATCGTCTTCTGCTGCCTGATGGGCGTGCTGGCCTGCGTGCTCTTCGCCTGGAACCGTAACTACTTTATTTTGCTGTTCGTCGGCGTATTTCTCAGCAGCTTCGGCTCCACCGCGAACCCACAGATGTTTGCCCTCGCCCGCGAGCATGCGGACAAAACGGGCCGCGAGGCGGTCATGTTTAGCTCGATTCTGCGCGCTCAGGTGTCGCTGGCATGGGTTATTGGGCCGCCGCTGGCCTACGCGCTGGCGATGGGTTTCGGCTTTACCGTGATGTATCTCAGCGCGGCGGTCGCCTTTGTGGTCTGCGGCGCGATGGTCTGGTTTTTTCTTCCCAGCATGCGTAAAGAGCCGAAGATCGCTACGGGCCATCTCGAAGCGCCGCGCACCAACCGCCGCGACGCGCTGCTGCTGTTTATCATCTGTACGCTGATGTGGGGAATCAACAGCCTGTACATCATTAATATGCCGCTGTTTATCATCAATGAGCTGCATTTATCGGAAAAGCTGGCGGGAGTCATGATGGGCACCGCCGCCGGGCTGGAGATCCCGACCATGCTGATTGCGGGCTACTATGCCAAACGCTTCGGCAAACGCTTCCTGATGCGCATTTCGGCGGTGGCCGGCGTGCTGTTTTACGTTGGCATGCTAACCGTGCATACCCCCGGACTGCTGCTGGCCCTGCAGGCGCTGAACGCCATTTTCATCGGCATTCTCGCCGGTATCGGCATGCTCTATTTTCAGGATCTGATGCCCGGACAGGCGGGTGCGGCCACTACGCTTTATACCAATACCACGCGCGTTGGCTGGATTATCGCCGGTTCGCTGGCGGGCGTCGTCGCGGAAATCTGGAGCTATCACGCCGTCTTCTGGATTGCGCTGGTGATGGGCATCGCCACTCAGGCCTGCCTGTGGCGTATTAAAGACGTTTAAAGGATGTTCGCGCCGGCTTGCGTCGTCACGATGAAGTGCTCAGTTCAAGATGAAGCAGCCAGATCATGGCGTCATCGCGATTGGTGGCACACATTTCCGCTTCCGGCTTCAGGCTGGCGCATACTTTCGGCCTTAACGGCGAGCCAAAAATATGACACAGGTTATTTTCCGATAGCTGTACGCAGCGGGTGTTTGCCGGCTTGCCCTGCGGCATGCCCGGGATAGGGCTGGAGATAGAAGGAGCGATACAGCAAGCTCCGCATTCAGGGCGGCATTCCATAATCGACTCTTCCGATAACGCGTTTAGCAGCCCAGCCTAAACGTTTTGCCTGAAGATAGCAAAACAGGCGAATTCCACTTGCCTGAAAGGCCCGGCGCGAGTAGTTTTACGCGATATTTTCGACCCTTTAAGTGACAGGATGACTGCAATGCCAAGAGCGAATGAAATTAAAAAAGGTATGGTGCTGAATTACAACGGCAAACTGCTGATTGTTAAAAATATTGATATTCAGTCACCGAGCGCCCGCGGCGCAGCGACGCTGTACAAAATGCGTTTCTCCGATGTGCGCACCGGCCTGAAAGTGGAAGAACGCTTTAAAGGCGACGACATCGTCGATACCGTCACCCTGACCCGCCGCTTCGTTGACTTCTCCTATATCGATGGCAACGAATACGTCTTTATGGATAAAGAAGATTACACCCCGTATATCTTCACCAAAGAGCAGATCGAAGAAGAGCTGCTGTTTATGCCGGAAGGCGGCATGCCGGATATGCAGGTTCTGACCTGGGACGGCCAGCTGCTGGCGCTGGAGCTGCCGCAGACCGTGGATCTGGAAATCGTAGAGACGGCGCCGGGTATCAAAGGCGCATCCGCAAGCGCCCGTAACAAACCGGCGACGCTGAGCACCGGCCTGGTCGTTCAGGTGCCTGAATACCTGAGCGCGGGCGAGCGCATTCGTATCCATATCGAAGAGAGCCGCTACATGGGCCGCGCGGACTAAACTCTGCGTTTGCAACATCATAAAGGGCAGCCAGCGGCTGTCCTTTTTTTCGCACCTTATCCGCAGCGCCTGGCCCTCTCTCTGCTGGCAACGTTGCTCTCCCTTCACACGCCGCAAAGTTGTTATACCAAAAATAATTAAACTGTCGCTCCTTTCCGCCATTAAGCGCGCCCGCTTTTCAAGCCAGCCGGGTAGCCAGCCAAAAAATGATGACCGAGCTCACATTAAGCGGATAAACAAGGCTCACCAATTTAATTTGTTGTCATATAACTTTACACTGGGAATGTTAATTATCCGTTAATCAGGTGTGTTAAGAATGACTACCATAGCTACGGCTACGCTGCCGGAAGGCGTACAGCTCCCTCAATATGACCGCAGCCAGCTGCGTTCGCGTATTGTGCATTTTGGTTTCGGCGCGTTTCATCGCGCGCACCAGGCGCTCCTCACCGATCGGGTGCTTAACGCCGGCGGCGGGGACTGGGGAATTTGTGAGATCAGCCTGTTCAGCGGCGATCGGCTGATGAGCCAGCTTCGCCAGCAGGACCACCTGTTTACCGTGCTGGAAAAAGGCGCCGAGGGCAATCAGCCAATCGTGGTCGGCGCCGTCCATGAATGCCTGAACGCAAAACTGGATTCGCTGGCCGCGATTATTGAGAAATTTTGCGAACCGCAGGTCGCCATCGTCTCTCTGACCATCACCGAAAAAGGCTACTGCATCGATCCGGCCAGCGGCCTGCTGGACATGACGCAGCCGCGCATTATCCACGATCTGCAAAACCCGACGCTGCCGCAATCGGTTCCCGGCATTCTGGTCGAAGCCTTATCGCGCCGCCGTCAGCGTGAACTACCGCCGTTTACCGTCCTCTCCTGCGATAACATCCCCAACAACGGGCATGTGGTGAAAAACGCCGTGCTGGGAATGGCCGAAAAACGGAGCCCGGAGCTGGCGCAGTGGATCGCCGAGCGCGTCAGCTTTCCCGGCACCATGGTTGACCGCATTGTGCCAGCCGCCACCGATGAATCGCTGGCGGAAATTAGCGCCGCGTTGGGCGTAGAAGACCCCTGCGCTATCAGCTGCGAACCCTTTATTCAGTGGGTTATCGAAGATAACTTCGTTGCCGGACGCCCGGCGTGGGAAACCGCGGGCGTTCAGATGACCGATGACGTACTGCCGTGGGAACAGATGAAGCTGCGGATGCTCAACGGCAGCCACTCGTTCCTCGCCTGGCTTGGCTATCTGGCGGGTCATGCGCATATTAGCGACTGCATGCAGGATCCGATTTTCCGCAGCGCCGCCTACCGCCTGATGCTTGACGAACAGGCGCCGACCTTATCTATCCAGGGCGTGGATCTGACGGCGTATGCTGACAGCCTGATCGAACGCTTCAGCAATCCGGCGCTGAAGCATCGCACCTGGCAAATCGCCATGGACGGCAGCCAGAAGCTGCCGCAACGTATGCTTGACGGTATTCGCGTCCACCTTGCGCAAGGCAGCCACTGGCCGCTGCTGGCGCTCGGCGTCGCGGGCTGGATGCGCTACGTCAGCGGTATTGACGATGGCGGAAATGCGATTGATATTCGCGATCCGCTGGCCGATAAGATACAGAAACTGGTCTCCGCCAGCGATGAACACCAGCGCGTGGCGGCCCTGCTTACGCTTGAGGAGATCTTCGGCCGCGACCTGCCGCAGGATCCGCAGTTTGTCGCTTACATCACCGCCGCATGGCATCAGCTTGCCGCCTTTGGCGCGCGTCAGGCGATTGCCGGCACGCTGAACGCTTAACAATAACTGCCTTTTAGCGGACAGAATCCCCTTCTGTCCGCGCTAAGTCTTCTCTTTCTCCCTTTTTTTCGTCAGGATAGGCGTAACTGTTACAACATTACATTTATCCTGGAGAAAAAGTGACCAAAACCAACTTGATCACGGGGTTTCTCGGCAGCGGCAAAACCACGACGATTCTGCATCTGCTGGCCAATAAGCCCGCGGATGAAAAATGGGCCGTGCTGGTCAACGAGTTTGGTGAAGTGGGTATTGACGGCGCGCTGCTGGCGGAAAGCGGCGCGCTGCTCAAAGAGATCCCCGGCGGCTGTATGTGCTGCGTAAACGGCCTGCCGATGCAGGTCGGGCTCAATACCCTGCTACGCCAGGGCAAACCCGATCGCCTGCTGATAGAACCCACCGGGCTGGGCCATCCTAAACAGATCCTCGATATGCTGACCGCCGCGGTATACGAGCCGTGGATCGACCTGCGCGCTACCCTGTGCGTGCTGGACCCGCGCCAGCTGCTGGACGAAAAAGCGGTGACCAACGACAACTTTCGTGACCAGCTGGCGGCCGCTGACGTTATTATCAGCAATAAAGCCGACCGCTCGACGGAGGAGAGTCAACGCGCCTTTGCCGCATGGTGGCAAGCCTACGCAGGCGATCGCCGATTCGTCAGCGCCACGCGGGGTAATATCGACCCGGCGCTGCTTGATTTACCGCGCCGCAACCTTGCGCCGCTCCCCGCCAGCGCCGAACACGCCCACGGCCACGAGCAGAAACAAGGCCTTGCGGCACTGAGCCTCCCCGCCCATCAGCGCTGGCGCCGCAGCCTCAATAGCGGTCAGGGCTATCACGCCTGCGGCTGGATTTTTGACGCTGAAACCGTTTTCGACACCGTTGCCCTGCTCGAATGGGCGCGCCTGGCGCCGGTCGGGCGCGTCAAAGGCGTTATGCGCATTGCGGAGGGGCTGGTACGGATCAATCGTCAACAGCTTGATCTGCATATTGAGACGCAGAACGTCTCCCCACCCGACAGCCGCATCGAGCTGATTGCCGATACTGAGACGGACTGGAACGCACTGCAGGCCTCCTTGTTGAGGATTCGTTTAAGTTAAGACGGCTATGGTTGCCGTCGTTTACCCAATACATGATAGTTATGATTAAAAATCGAATTCCCCTTATCCTGCTGCTGAACGCGGCGGGTATAGCGCTTTTTTGTTCATGGTACCTTCCCGTTAACCATGGTTTCTGGAATCCGCTGGACTCAGCGATCTTCTATTTCTTTAATCACCTGGTTGGCGTGAGCACCGCCTATACCTGGCTGCTGGCGATTATCAATAACCGCGCCTTTGACGCCTGCTCGCTACTGGCGATGGGCAGCCTGATGCTGAGCTTCTGGTTCAAAGAGCAGAGCGCCGGACGCCGCCGGGTGATTATCATCGGCCTGGTGATGCTGCTGGCTGCCGTCATTATCAATCAGCTGGCCCAGCACCTGATGCCGGTTAAGCGCGCCAGCCCTTCGCTCTCTTTTACCGACATCACCAAAGTGAGCGATGTGATCTCATTCCCCACCAAAGACGCTTCAAAAGATAGCTTCCCGGGCGATCACGGGATGATGCTGCTGATATTTGCGTCATTTATGTGGCGTTATTTTGGTCGCCGGGCGTTTGCTATCGCGCTGGTGATATTCGTGGTGTTCGCTTTCCCACGCGTGATGATTGGCGCCCACTGGTTTACCGATATTGCAGTCGGCTCATTAACGGCGGTGCTCATTGGCGCCCCCTGGGTATTGATGACCTCATTGAGCGATAAGGTTATTGCCTTATTTGAGCGCCACCTTCCGGGTAGAAAAGCAAAAAATTAAATCTATCTTTACAATTAATTAATATCATTCATAAGGGATCGTTCTGGGTCCCTTTTTTTGCCCGCGCCTGTTTTCTCATCACGTATCATCTTCCTGTCATATTAATCATCTTAAAAATGAGTAAATTGCGTATTTTTTACCCACCACTGCCGCTATTTTGTCCTTTGCCGATGATTCACTTTTTGTCGCAAAAATACTTATAAGAAAATGCGTAAAACCGCTCGCCATCCCCCGGTTGATCGGGTAACCTCAATCTCGTTTTGCCTCGTCAGCAACATCAATTCATAGAATGAATAAATTTGTGCGTGACTCCACAGTTTTATGCTTACGGAATTGTCTCATTGCGACCAGGTAATTAGGCTCTAACACGTTTGGCATTTTTTATAACGACATTGTCGTTAAGGACAACAAGGGATAACACACAGCATGGTCAAATCTCAGCCGATTTTGAGATATATCTTGCGGGTCGCCCCCGCGATTGCAGTTGCGGTTCTGCTTTCCGCGTGTAGTTCAAATAGTACCGCCAGAAATATGCATTCTGAGACGCTTGCTGTGGGTAGTGGCGATTTATCATCACTGCAAGCCTCTCAGGATGAATTTGAAACGATGGTCCGCAACCTGGACGTGAAGTCCCGCTTGATGGATCAGTATGCCAGCTGGAAGGGCGTGCGTTACCGCCTCGGCGGCAGCACCCGTAAAGGCATCGATTGTTCCGCCTTTGTGCAACGGACTTTCCGTGAACAGTTTGGCCTGGAACTGCCGCGCTCCACTTCAGAGCAGCAGGATTCCGGAAAATCGATCAGCCGCGCCCAGCTGCGTACCGGTGATTTAGTTCTGTTCCGCGCCGGCTCCACGGGCCGCCACGTTGGTATCTATATCGGCAACAATCAGTTTGTTCATGCATCCACCAGCAGCGGTGTGACCATTTCAAGCATGGATGAGCCATACTGGAAAAAGCGCTATAACGAAGCGCGACGCGTTCTGAGCCGTTCGTAATCGTCTTCTGCCGTTGGTTAATCCCTTGGCCAACGGAAGAAACAAAAAAACACTGCCGAGGCGGTGTTTTTTTTTGCTCGCCAGCCAATAAACTTCGTAAAATAAGCTATGTCTTTAAGCAGGGATAGAAAAAGCGTTTTTCTATCAGCCCTTTGGCGCACATCAACAATACGGACTGACTATATAGCCTATGCCTACCCGTCACCTCGCTCCCCGGCGAAAAAACTGGCTGACCAGTATATGTATTGGAATAGCCGTCGCCCTGCTGGCCGGTAGCATCCAGTTTATGGTGATTTATCACAACCGGGCGGAGCGTTTCGACGCCATTATTAACAACGTCCATACCTATCTGCAGGACTATTTTCACGATTTAAATCAGACTATCCACGGCCTGCAGCCGCTGGTCGATGAGCCATGTGAGAACGTTGCCTCAGGCTTAACCGCCCATGCGGCCTTCAGCCCAAACGTACGCGCCGTCCTGCTGGTCAAAAATGGCCTCGCGTTTTGTTCCTCCGCTACAGGCGCGATGAGTACGCCCTTAACCCAGCTCATACCCCAGCTTGATGTTACTCAAGCGGTCGATATGGCGATTCTGCCCGGGACGCCAATGATGCCCAAAAGCGCCGCGCTGGCGTTGTGGGTTCGTAGCCCCCACGGCGGGAAAGACGGTATTTTTGTCTCGATTAATGCCAACCTGACGCCCTATATCCTCTATTCAGCGCGACAGAATGACTTCAGCGGCCTGGCGCTGGCCATTAAGGACGTCGCCATTTCCACCTTCAGTAACCAGCTCATCGACCCGCAGACCCTGCTCTCGCCGCCTATTCGCCAGACGCAAATTGACGGCCTGCCGCTGAAAGTCTATCTCTACGCCAACAGCTGGCTGGCGGAGAATACGCAGTTCGCTCTGCTGCTGGGCGTCGTGTGCGGACTGCTGGCCGGACTTTTAAGCTACTACGTTCTCACCATTAAGTCGGACCCGCGTAAAGAGCTTCTGCTGGCCATCAAAAACGATCAGTTTTACGTGGTCTATCAACCGGTGGTGAGGTCAGAGACGCTACAAATCAGCGGCGTTGAGGTGCTGATGCGCTGGCGGCATCCGGTGGCCGGCGAGATCCCTCCCGATGTCTTTATCAACCTTGCAGAAACCCAGCAGATCATCGTTCCGCTTACCCGCCATCTCTTAACGTTGATTGCGCAGGATGCGCCTGTTCTGCAAACGCTCCTGCCCGCCGGAAGCAAGCTGGGGATCAATATTTCCCCCATTCACCTACACGCCGGGAGCTTTCAGCAGGATCTGCAGCGATTTACCGCCGCTATGCCGACCGACCATTTTAGCGTGGTGCTGGAAATCACCGAGCGCGCGATGATCGATAAAAATCGTTCCTTAGAAAACTTCGACTGGCTGCACGAGCAGGGTTTTGAAATTGCGATTGATGATTTCGGTACCGGCCATAGCGCGCTAATTTATCTGGAACGCTATAACTTTGATTACCTGAAGATAGACCGCGGCTTCGTACAGGCTATCGGCACGGAGACCGTGACCTCGCCGGTGCTGGACGCGGTTATCACCCTAAGCCGCCGGCTGAAGCTCACCACCGTCGCCGAAGGCGTGGAAACGCAGGAGCAGGCGGAATGGCTGCGCGATCATGGGGTAAATTATTTGCAGGGATACTGGCTAAGCCGGCCGCTGACGCTGGAAGCGCTGATCGCCGCCCATGATGAACCGGCGAAATATTTCCCAACCCGCTAAGGGTCCTTTATTATTTGCTATCAGAGGCCGGGCCGTTTCAGGCCCGGCATGGGAGGACGAGATCCTGGTTATTTTTGCGCGCATCAGCCTGATACTGCTGGCCTTATTTAGCCTGCAGAGCCAGGCGCAAACCATTAAAGAGAGCGACAGGTTCGCGATTATCGGCGAGCCGAAATACGCCGCAGGCTTTACCCATTACGATTATGCCAATCCCGCCGCGCCTAAAGGCGGCGCAATTACCCTCGCCGCCATCGGTACCTTTGATAATTTCAACCGCTACGCCATGCGCGGCAACCCGGGTATTCGTACCGAAAGCTTATACGATACGCTCTTCACCACCTCTGACGATGAGCCCGGCAGCTACTATCCGCTGATTGCCGAGCATACGCGCTACGCCGATGATTTTTCGTGGATGGAGATTACGCTCAATCCGCGCGCCCGCTACCACGACGGCAGCCCCATCACCGCCAGCGATGTCGCGTTTACCTTCCAGAAGTTTATGACCGAAGGGGTGCCGCAGTTTCGCCTCTATTATAAAGGCACCCGCGTAAAAGCCATCGCTCCGCTCACCGTGCGCATTGATTTAGCCGCCCCGGGCAAAGAGAACATGCTTAGCCTGATGACGCTGCCCGTTATGCCGGAAAAATACTGGAGGAATCATAAGCTCAGCGACCCGCTCTCTGCGCCACCGCTGGCCAGCGGCCCGTATCGCATCACCGCCTGGCGCATGGGCCAGTACATTACCTACTCGCGGGTAAAGGACTACTGGGCTGCCGATTTGCCGGTCAACCGCGGGCGCTGGAATTTCGACTCGCTGCGCTACGACTATTATCTGGATGACAACGTTGCTTTCGAAGCCTTTAAGGCCGGCGCCGTCGACCGCCGCGAAGAGAACGTTGCCAAAAACTGGGCGACCCGCTACGTTGGACGCAACTTTACCCACGGCTATATCGTCAAAGACGAATACACCAACACTTCGGCGCAGAACACGCAGTGGCTGGCGTTTAATATTCAGCGCCCGGTATTTTCCGACCGCCGGGTGCGCGAAGCCATCACCCTCGCCTTTGATTTTGAATGGATGAATAAGGCGCTGTTCTATGGCTCCTACAGCCGCGCCAACAGCTTCTTTCAGAATACCGAATACGCGGCGCGCGATTATCCGGATGCCGACGAGCTGGCGCTGCTGACGCCGCTGAAAAAAGAGATCCCGGCCGAAGTCTTCACGCAGATATACCGGCCGCCAATTTCCAGCGGCGATGGTTTCGCTCGCGCAAACCTGCTGAAAGCGGATGCCATCCTTAACCAGGCGGGGTGGATAGTGAAAAACCAGCGCCGGGTGAATGCGAAGAGCGGCAAACCGTTACGCTTTGAGCTGCTGCTTCCCTCCGGCAGCAGCGATCGCTGGGTCCTGCCCTTTCAGCACAATCTTCAGCGGCTCGGCATCGTTATGGATATCCGCCAGGTCGACAACTCCCAGTACAGCAACCGCAAGCGCAGTCGGGATTACGACATGATGCCAAACGTCTGGCGCGCCACGCCCTGGCCCGACACCGGCCTGCAAGTCTCCTGGGACTCCCAATATATTAACTCCAGCTACAACGCCTCTGGGGTCCAAAGCCCGGCCGTCGACCAGCTCATCGCGCAGATTATTCGCTGGCAGGGTAATAAAGAAAAGCTGCTGCCGCTGGGCCGGGCTCTCGACCGCGTGCTGACGTGGAACTATTACATGCTGCCGATGTGGTATATGGCCCAGGACCGAACCGCATACTGGGACAAATTCTCCTTCCCGCAGACCCGCGCGATCTACTCCTCCGGTTTCGAAAACGGGTGGTACGACGCAAGCAAAGCGGCCAGACTCCCCGCGGACAGACGCTAAGGAATTAAGATGGGTGCATATCTGCTCCGCCGACTACTGCTCATCATCCCCACCCTATGGGCGATTATCACCATTAACTTTTTTATTGTGCAGATCGCGCCCGGCGGCCCGGTCGATCAGGCGATTGCGGCGATTGAGTTCGGCGATCGCGGCGGCTTGCCCGGCGCCGGTGACGGCGGGATGGGCGCCAGCCATGCGCGTACCGGCGTCAGCAACATCAGCGATGGGCACTATCGCGGCGGGCGCGGGCTGGACCCGGAAGTGATTGCCGAGATAACCCACCGCTACGGCTTTGATAAGCCTCTGCACGAGCGCTATTTTAAAATGCTCGGAGATTACCTGCGCTTTGATTTTGGCGATAGCCTGTTTCGTAGCTCATCGGTACTGCAGCTGATTAAAGACAGCCTGCCGGTCTCTATCACCCTGGGCTTATGGAGTACGCTCATTATCTATCTGGTGTCGATTCCGCTGGGGATCCGTAAAGCGGTCAGCAACGGCAGCCATTTTGACGTCTGGAGCAGTACGCTGATTATTATCGGCTATGCGATCCCAGCGTTCCTGTTCGCCATTTTGCTGATCGTTATCTTTGCCGGCGGCAGCTATTTCGATCTCTTTCCGCTGCGCGGGCTGGTGTCCGCCAACTTCGACAGCCTGCCGTGGTACCAAAAAATCCTCGACTATCTCTGGCATATCACCCTACCGGTGCTGGCAACGGTGATCGGCGGTTTTGCCGCCCTCACGATGCTGACCAAAAACAGCTTTCTTGATGAGATCCGCAAGCAGTACGTGGTTACCGCCCGCGCCAAGGGGGTAAGCGAAAAGCAGATCCTCTGGGGACACGTGTTTCGTAACGCGATGCTGCTGGTGATCGCCGGTTTCCCGGCTACCTTTATCAGCATGTTTTTTACCGGCTCGCTGCTGATTGAAGTGATGTTCTCGCTTAACGGACTGGGGCTGCTGGGCTATGAAGCCACCGTATCTCGCGATTACCCGGTCATGTTCGGCACGCTGTATATTTTTACCCTGATTGGCCTGCTGCTGAATATCATCAGCGATATCAGCTATACGCTGGTCGATCCGCGTATCGATTTTGAGGGCCGCTAATGTCATTTTTTAGTCCCGTCAATCAGGCCCGCTGGGCGCGTTTTCGCCACAACCGCCGCGGCTACTGGTCGCTATGGATCTTTTTAGCGCTTTTCGCCTGTAGCCTGTGCGCCGAGCTGATTGCTAACGATAAGCCGCTACTCGTCCAGTACCGCGGCAGCCTCTACGTCCCGCTCCTGAAAAACTACAGCGAGACCACCTTCGGCGGCAGCTTTGCCACCGCCGCCGACTATCAGGACCCGTGGCTGCAAAAGCGGCTGGACGATAACGGCTGGGCCCTGTGGGCGCCGGTTCGGTTCGGCGCGACGACCATAAATTTCGCCACCGATGCGCCCTTCCCTTCGCCGCCGTCAGCCCAGAACTGGCTTGGCACCGATGCCAACGGCGGGGACGTGCTGGCGCGAATTCTGTACGGTACGCGCATTTCCATTCTCTTTGGTCTGCTGCTGACCTTCTTCTCCAGCGTGCTGGGCGTGATGGCCGGCGCCGTTCAGGGCTATTACGGTGGAAAGATTGACCTCTGGGGACAGCGGTTTATCGAGGTATGGTCGGGAATGCCGACGCTGTTTCTGATTATCCTGCTCTCAAGCGTTGTGCAGGCCAACTTCTGGTGGCTGCTGGCCATTACCGTGCTGTTCGGCTGGATGACGCTGGTCGGCGTCGTCCGCGCCGAGTTCCTGCGCACCCGTAACTATGATTATATCCGCGCCGCGCAGGCGCTTGGCGTCAGCGATCGCGCGATTATTCTGCGCCATATGCTGCCTAACGCCATGGTCGCCACCCTGACCTTCCTGCCGTTCATTCTGTGCAGTTCGATAACCACCCTGACCTCGCTCGATTTTCTCGGCTTTGGCCTGCCGCTGGGCTCTCCTTCGCTGGGTGAACTGCTGTTGCAGGGTAAAAACAACCTTCAGGCGCCCTGGCTGGGCATCGCCGCCTTTCTGTCGGTGGCGGTGCTGCTGACGTTATTGATTTTTATTGGTGAGGCGGTTCGCGATGCCTTTGACCCAAGCAAGGCGGTGTAGCATGACGCAACCTCTGTTAGATATCGATAACCTCTCCATCGCCTTTCGCCAGCAGGGAGAAACCACCTCCGTCGTCAGCGAACTGTCGCTGCAGATTGCCGTCGGCGAGACCCTGGCGCTGGTCGGCGAGTCCGGCTCCGGTAAGAGCGTAACCGCGCTATCGGTGCTGCGGCTGCTCCCGTCGCCGCCGGTCAGCTATCCCACCGGCGATATCCGCTTTCACGGTCAGTCGCTGCTGCACGCGGATGAGCGCACCCTGCGCGGCGTGCGCGGTAACCGCATCGCGATGATCTTCCAGGAGCCGATGGTTTCGCTTAATCCGCTACATACCCTGGAAAAACAGCTGTACGAAGTGCTCTCCTTGCATCGCGGGATGCGCAAAGAAGCGGCGCGCGGAGAAATCCTCGACTGCCTGGAGCGCGTCGGGATCCGCAATGCGCCCCGGCGGCTGGCCGACTATCCGCATCAGCTGTCCGGCGGCGAGCGCCAGCGGGTGATGATCGCCATGGCGCTATTGACCCGCCCGGAGCTGCTTATCGCCGACGAACCCACTACCGCGCTGGACGTCTCGGTGCAGGCGCAAATCCTCACGCTACTGCGCGAGCTGAAGCAAGAGTTAAATATGGGGCTGCTGTTTATCACCCATAACCTGAGCATCGTTCGTCAGCTCGCCGATCGCGTCGCGGTGATGCAGAACGGCCGCTGCGTCGAACAAAACGGCTGCCAGGCGCTGTTTTCCGCCCCCGAACACCCTTATACCCGCCGCCTGCTGGACAGCGAGCCGTCGGGCGATCCCGTCCCGCTCGCGCCCGATGCGCCGGTATTACTGCGGGCGGAAAACCTGAGTATCGCCTTCCCGATACGTAAAGGTCTGCTGCGGCGGGTTGTCGATCATAACCGCGTCGTTAACGCCGTCAGCTTTCATTTGCGTGCGGGAGAAACGCTGGGGCTGGTCGGCGAGTCAGGATCGGGCAAAAGCACCACCGGGCTGGCGCTTCTGCGTCTGATTCATTCCGCTGGCGCGATCGCCTTTGACGGTGAGGCGCTTCAGGGACGTAACCGTCAGCAAATGCTGCCGCTGCGTCGCCGCATGCAGGTGGTGTTTCAGGACCCTAACTCATCGTTAAACCCGCGGCTCAACGTGCTGCAAATTATTGAAGAGGGACTGCGCGTTCATCAGCCAACGCTCACGCCCGCCGAACGGGAACAGGCGGTGATTCAGGCGATGCAGGAGGTAGGTCTCGATCCGCAATCACGGCATCGTTACCCTGCCGCCTTCTCCGGCGGCCAGCGTCAGCGCATCGCTATCGCCAGGGCGCTGGTCGTCAAACCGCAGCTTATTGTGCTGGATGAGCCCACCTCATCGCTGGATAAAACCGTGCAGGCGCAAATCCTCGCGCTGCTGAAGGCGTTACAGCAAAAGCATCAGCTGGCCTATATTTTTATCAGCCATGATTTACGCGTCGTACGGGCGCTGTGTCATCAGGTGATGGTGCTGCGGCAGGGAGAAGTCGTCGAGCAGGGTGAGTGCGAGCGCGTATTTACCGCTCCGCAGCAGGAGTATACCCGTCAGCTGCTGGCGTTGAGCTGACGGTCAGAAGGGGTTGTTGCCGGAGAAGGGTTCAGCAATCGCCACGCCGAAATTTTTCAGGCGACAGGTCGCGGCAAATTCGTCCTGACGGTTAACAAACAGGCACGGTTCCCCTTCACATTCCACGACAGAACTGTCGACCTCGATGTCGCTAAGGGCCTGGCTGAGTTTATGCATGACCGGCCACGCGCTTTCGCCATCGGGGCTGAGTAGTTTCAACGCCACGAGGCTGTTTTCACTCTGCGAGCCGTTTTGCGGAATCGGTTCAACTCTTGAACCTGCAAAACCGGCCAGCCAGCGATAGCTCTGCGGCAGACGGTGTACGATAGAGAGTTGCAGTGTATTCACGTGTTTACCCCGGAAGCAAAATACTTCACAATAATTTTACATCAATACTAACACATTATTGACAACTAGTCCTGATCCTGCACAGAAAACGCTTACACCAGTGGCATAGCCGTGTTATTGGTTTGTAATGTAAAAGTTTATAATTGTGCAGGTGGAACATCTTCGGGCTATATGTACCCGTTTCTGTGATCTAAAACAACTTTTTTATCGCAATCATGCGACTTTTAGAGCGATTTGATTTTACATAAAATAAACAAATTACTGAACTGAGAAGCCGGCTTCGGTTGATATGCATCAAAAAAAGGGGCGATATCGCCCCCTGAAAGTCGCTTAGCGCGCGGCTTTGCGCCGTCGGCTGGCGTAGAGATAAAAGAGGATGGAGCTGCTGGCGCAGAAGGCGATGGAAATCAGCATTGGCCAGGCGGTGGTAAACGTTGCCATCGATAGCAGCGCGCCGACAATGGCGCCAATGCCGAAACGGAAAGTGCCTGCCAGCGAGGAAGCGGTCCCCGCCATATGCGGAAACTCATCGAGAATCACCGCCATCGCGTTGGAAGAGACCATCGAAACGCAGCCGATGAACGCCGCTACGCCAAACACCAGCGCCCAAAAACCCACGTCAAACAGCGCGCACACCACCATCCATACCGCCATGGCAAACTGGATCCACAGCCCGGCGCGGAACATATTCAGCGCCCCAACCCGCCGCACAAACCGGCTGTTGATCATGGTCATGACAAACAGGAAGACGACGTTCAGCGCAAAATAGTAGCCAAAGTGCTGCGGGGAAACGTGGTTAATATTGATATACACAAACGGGCCGGCGCTCAGAAATGAGAACATCCCGGCGAAGCTAAAGCCGCTTGCCAGCATATAGCTGAGCACCCGCTTATGGCGAAACAGGGTCGCGAAGTTGCCTAGCGTAGTACGAATGTGAAACTTCTGCCGGCGTTCCGGCGGCAGGGTCTCGCTAATAAAGAACGCGATCATCGCCGAGGCTAAGAGTGCAGCCAGCGCGAGGATCCAGAAGATCGCATGCCAGCTAAACCACACCAGTACAGCGCCGCCGACCATCGGCGCCACCAGCGGCGCGACGGTCGTCACCAGCATGACGAACGACATCATCCGCGAGAACTCTTCTTTGGGATAGATATCGCGCATCAGGGCGTTAATCACCACGCTCGCCGCCGCGGCCGCCAGACCGTGGAAAAAGCGCATGGTAATCAGCATATCGATAGTCTGCGACAGCGCGCAGGCCACCGCCGCCGCGGCAAAAACCAGCGTACCGCCAAGAATAACTGGCTTACGCCCTAAGCTGTCCGCCATCGGGCCATACAAGAGCTGGCCGAGGGCAAAGCCCAGAATATAGGTGCTCAACGTCATCTGCGCGCTGCCGTCCGGCACGTTAAACTGCGCCGCGATCACCGGCAGCGCCGGAAGATACATATCAATCGACAGCGGCATTAACATCGCCAGCAGGCCAAGAATAAACACAATCCCTAATGAAGAATTCTGCTTTGCCGTCACGTTTTACTCCGCGCATGTTGGCCGCCGACGCTGGCAATTTCATCTTCCGTCAGCGGACGATACTCACCGGGCGCCAGCGCCGCATCAAGCGCAATGTCGCCAATACGTTCGCGATGCAGGCCCACTACATGGTTACCCACCGCGGCAAACATTCGCTTAACCTGATGATAGCGCCCTTCGCTAATGGTCAGGCGGACCACGGTCGGGGTCACGACTTCCAGCACCGCCGGTTTGGTCAGCTCTTTCTCATTATGCAGCTGAACGCCTTTGGCAAACTGCTCGGCGGTCGTCTCGTCAACCGGGTTTTCCAGCGTCACCAGATAGGTTTTTTCACAATGATGGCGAGGAGAAGTAATGCGGTGAGACCACTGACCGTCGTCGGTCATCAGCACCAGCCCGGTCGTGTCGATATCCAGGCGACCCGCGGCATGCAGCTTGTGCGCCACCGGCACGTCGAGGAAATAAAGCACCGTCGGATGATCCGGATCGTCGGTGGAACACACGTAACCCTGCGGCTTGTTAAGCATAAAGTAGCGCGGGCCGTTCTGCTGAACCAGCGTATTGCCGTCGTACTCGACGTCATGCTCCGGCAGAAGCTTGAAGGAAGTGTCTTTTACAATGTCGCCGTCCACGGTAACGCGGCTGCCGCGGATTTCACGCCCGGCAATAGCCCGGCTAACGCCAAGTTGCTGAGCGATAAACTTATCAAGTCGCATGAGATTTTTTTAGCCTGTAAGAGTGCTGGAGCGGGCAACGCGCCCGAAAAAGAAGAATTTCATAGGTAGTATAACGAGCTATTAACACCACTCAAGGGAAAAGATTCGTGGCATACTATTCGCGAGTTAATTAACCGCTATAAATTCATGACCTTTACACTACGTCCCTACCAAAAAGAAGCGGTCGACGCCACGCTCGCCTGGTTTCGCCGCCACCATGAACCCGCTGCGATTGTCCTGCCGACCGGCGCAGGTAAAAGCCTGGTCATCGCCGAACTGGCGCGCCTGGCGCGCGGTCGGGTACTGGTGCTGGCGCACGTTAAAGAGCTGGTGGCGCAGAACCACGCCAAGTATTGCGCGCTCGGCCTGGAGGCGGATATTTTCGCCGCGGGCCTTAAGCGCAAAGAGAGCCACGGTAAAGTGGTCTTTGGCAGCGTGCAGTCGGTCGCCCGCAACCTTGACCAGTTTCAGGGGGAGTTTTCGCTGCTGATTGTCGACGAGTGCCACCGCATCAGCGACGATGATGACAGCCAGTACCAGCAGATCATCAGCCACCTTCAGCAGGTCAATCCGCATCTGCGCCTGCTGGGGCTGACCGCCACGCCTTTTCGCCTCGGTAAGGGATGGATTTACCAGTTCCACTACCACGGTATGGTGCGCGGCGATGAAAACGCGCTGTTTCGCGACTGCATCTACGAGCTGCCGCTGCGCTATATGATTAAGAACGGCTACCTGACGCCGCCGGAGCGGCTGGATATGCCGGTGGTTCAGTATGACTTCAGCCGTCTCCAGGCGCAAAGCAATGGCCTGTTCAGCGAGGCCGACCTGAACCATGAGCTGAAAAAACAGCAGCGCGTCACGCCGCATATCGTTAGCCAAATCGTCGAGTTCGCTCAAACGCGTAAAGGGGTGATGATTTTCGCCGCCACCGTTGAACATGCCCGTGAAGTGACCGGGTTACTTCCGCAGGGCGAAGCGGCTTTAATTACCGGTGAAACGCCGGGGCCGGAGCGCGATCGCATCATTGAAGCGTTTAAAGCCCAGCAGTATCGCTATCTGGTCAACGTCGCGGTACTGACCACCGGCTTTGATGCGCCGCATGTCGATCTGATCGCCATCCTGCGCCCGACCGAGTCGGTGAGTCTTTACCAACAGATCGTCGGCCGCGGCCTGCGCCTGGCGCCGGGTAAAACCGACTGCCTGATCCTTGATTACGCCGGGAATCCGCACGATCTCTATGCTCCGGAAGTGGGGACGCCGAAAGGAAAAAGCGACAACGTGCCGGTCCAGGTGTTTTGCCCGGCATGCGGTTTCGCCAATACGTTCTGGGGGAAAACCACCGCCGACGGCACGCTGATTGAACACTTTGGCCGCCGCTGCCAGGGCTGGTTTGAAGATGACGAAGGCCATCGCGAGCAGTGTGATTTTCGCTTTCGCTTCAAAAACTGCCCGCAGTGCAACGCGGAAAACGATATCGCCGCCCGCCGCTGCCGCGAGTGCGATACCATTCTGGTCGACCCCGATGACATGCTGAAAGCCGCGCTGAAGCTAAAAGACGCGCTGGTGCTGCGCTGTAGCGGAATGGATCTGCAGCACGGCGCGGATGATAAAGGCAGCTGGCTGAAAATCACCTATTACGATGAAGATGGCGCGGACGTCAGCGAGCGCTTCCGCCTGCATACCCCCGCCCAGCGCACCGCCTTTGAGCAGCTCTTTATCCGCCCGCACACCCGAACGCCGGGCGTGCCGCTGCGCTGGATAACGCCCGCCGATATCATCGCCCAGCAGGCGCTGCTGCGCCATCCGGACTTTGTCGTGGCGCGCATGAAGGGGCAATACTGGCAGGTGCGGGAGAAAGTATTTGATTATCAGGGCCGATTTCGCCGGGCCAATGAATTGCGCTAATCCTCCGCGCGCCTGAGGTTTTGGTTGCCGCAAAAACGTATGGCAGCTATAATGCCGCCCGCTTTTGCATTCGCAAAGCAGATAATCTGCCTGCTGCTGGGTCGCCTGTAGCAGGATTTATATATAGAGAGACATCAATGTTTACTATCAATGCAGAATTACGTAAAGAGCAGGGTAAGGGTGCGAGCCGCCGCCTGCGTGCAGCTAACAAATTCCCGGCCATCATCTATGGCGGCGAAGCTGCGCCAGTAGCAATCGAACTGGATCACGACAAAGTGTGGAACATGCAGAACAACGCTGAGTTCTACAACGAAGTTCTGACCCTCGTTGTTGATGGCAAAGAAGAGAAAGTTAAAGCTCAGGCTGTTCAGCGCCACCCGTTCAAGCCGAAGCTGACTCACATCGACTTCGTTCGCGCTTAATCGCCGACTGAAAGTTGTATGGCAAACGCCCCGCTCCGCAAGGTTCGGGGCGTTTTGTTTATCAGGCTAACAGCGTTGCCGCATTCAGCGCCAGATGCTGCAGCAGCATAATCGTTTTCGCATCGACGATTTCCCCTTCGCCAATAGCCCGCAGCGCTTTTTCCAGCGGCCACTCCAGCACCTCGATATCTTCCCCTTCCGTCGCCAGGCCGCCACCGTCGCCGCGCCGATCGTCGGCAGAGTATTCGGCGATGAAAAAGTAAAGCTTCTCCGTCACCGAACCGGGGCTCATGTAAGCGGTGAATACCGGCTCAATCCGCGTGACGCGAAAACCGGTCTCCTCTTCGGCTTCGGCAACGATGCGCGCCTCCGGCGAAGCGTTATCCAGCAGTCCGGCGGCGGCTTCGATCAAAAATCCATCATGACCGTTAATCCACACCGGAAAGCGAAACTGGCGAACCAGCACTACCGTTTGCTTTTCGCGGTTGTAGAGTAAAATCACCGCGCCGTTGCCGCGGTCGTAAGCTTCCCGACTCTGCTCCTGCCAGCGTCCGTCCCGGCGCAATAGTTCGAAAGTATATTTCTTGAGCGTATACCAGTTGTCCGATAACAGCGTTTCGCGGATATGGCGAACGCGCGGTGCGTCAGCGTGCATGTTTTTCCCCTTTTAGGTGACAGAGAGCAACATAACATGCATAATCGTGCACAAACAAGATCAATCATGAAGGTGTTTTGATGCTCGCCAGCCAGAGAAAACAGCAAATTTTGCAGATCCTCGCCGAGGAAAAACAGGTGATGTCAGGGGATCTCAGCCAGCGCTTTAGCGTCTCAGAAGACTCCATTCGCCGGGATCTGCGGGAGCTGGCCGCGGAAGGCAAACTGCAGCGCGTCCACGGCGGCGCGCTGCCGGTTTCCGAAGCCATCGCGCCCATTGAAACAAGAAAGAGCGTGCAAATGGCCTCAAAGCAGACCATTGCCCAGCGCGCGGTAGAGCTCATTCAACCCGGCCAGGTGGTGATTATCGACGGCGGCACCACCACCGGAGAGATGGTGCGCCTGCTGCCGGCTACCCTCGCGTGTACGGTGGTCACCCACAGTCCGGGGATCGCCGTCGCGCTGGTGGATAAACCGTTGATCGAGGTGATTTTGATTGGCGGCCGGTTGTTTAAACATTCGGTGGTCAGCGTCGGGTCCGCAGCCCTGGAAAGTATTTCCCGCATCAATGCCGATCTGTTTTTTATGGGCGTCACCGGCGTTCACCCACGGGCGGGATTCACCACCGGCGATTATGAAGAAGCGGGGATCAAGCGCGCGCTGGCGACGCGGGCTGCCGAAACGGTGGTGATGGCGTCACAAGAGAAGCTGAACTCCGCGTCGGCTTTTGCTATCGGCGGGCTGGGTCTGGTCAGTACGCTGATCGTGGATACGACGTTAGACGAGACGCTGCGCCAGCAGTTAGCCATCGATGGCGTAGAGATCGTCTGCGCCGGATAGCTCAGGCCCAAGGCTAAAAAAATCCCGACCCGGCGTCGGGATTTTGCGTTTTAATTCCCGCCCGAGGTGCGGCGCTGCAGCTGATCGCGCAGGTTAGGCGGCGTGCCTTTAATGGTTAAGGTATCCGTGGCCGGATCCCAGAATACCCTCTCGCCCAGCAGCATCGCGTCAAAGTTAATGGTTAACCCGCCGCCGCTGCCGGCAAACTTGGTTAACTGACGCAAAGTGCTGCGATCCGCCGGGAAGCTCTCTTCCAGCTCGTAGCCCTGTTCGGCGGTAAATTCCTGAAACGTCTTCTCGCTGACGCCCGCCAGCTCTTTTGACAGCGACTCCAGCTCGATTTCCTCACCGGCCTGCAGCTGTTCATTGCAGTAGCTGTATACCTGCTGGCGCACGTTTTGACGCTCAGATTTATCCAGCTGCGCATCGGCGGCGAAATCATCCAGCGCCTGCAGCAGGCCGCGGTTCTGCGCTTTCGCGTTCAGCCCTTCGCTGGCGCCGAGGAAATCCATAAAGAAATCCGCCACCTTGCGCCCTACCCGGCCTTTCAGGAAGGTCAGATAGCGGGTTGACTCCGGGTTGGTTTCCCATTCGGTTAAATCAATACGGGCGACGATATCCGCGTGATTGATATCCAGATAATGGGTGGAGCTGATATCCAGCTCTTCGTTGACGCGCATGCTGCTTAAATTGTTCAGCACCGCCACCATCAGATATTCCACCGCCAGATAGCGATACTGGCAAAACAGCACGATTCCGCCTTCAGCAAAGGGATATTTTGCCAGTTCGTCGCGCAGGCGACCGGTAGCGGCGCGGCTGAACGGCAGGAACGCTTCTTCGCCCTTACGCTGCCCGCGCAGCGCCTGCGCCAGCTCGCTCTCTTCATTAAACAGGCCGTAGGCTTTATTTTTCGCGCTGTAGACACGATGCAGTTCGGCCATCATCTCCACCACCGTCGCCGTCGGCTCCAACAGTGACTCGCGCAGCACCAGCTCCAGATTTTGTTCATCACGTTTGATTAACTGATGCAGGGCAATCTGGTCGATATCCAGACTCATGTTAAACTCTCCTTTTAGACCGGGCGGTATTCAACCACCGGCGGGGCGACGACGCAACCGCCGCGTGACTCTTTGCGAGCGAAGCCGCGCGCTTTTGCGTCGCGGCGAAAAAATGCGGAAAAAAAGCTGCTGCTACGGTAATATGTTGCCCTTTCACGAACAAACAGATTTTGAGTTTATGCCGCAATTATCCCGCTATAGCGATGAACACGTCGAACAGCTGCTCAGCGAGCTGACGAGCGTTCTGGAAACACATAAAGCGCCCGTTGACCTGTCACTGATGGTACTGGGCAATATGGTGACTAACCTGATCAATAGTAGCGTCGCGCCGGCGCAGCGTCAGGCCATCGCCCGTTCTTTTGCCCAGGCGCTGCAGTCGTCTATCAACGACGATCCGGCGCACTAAGGATAACGAACAACAGTATATGGTGACTCTTCGTCAGCCCTACCGAGAAAAAGTCTCCCAGATGGTCAGCTGGGGACACTGGTTCGCCCTTTTCAACATGTTGTTGGCTATGGTGCTCGGCAGTCGCTATCTGTTTGTCGCCGACTGGCCAACGACGCTTGCCGGACGTCTTTTTTCGTACGTCAGCCTCGTTGGTCACTTCAGCTTTCTGGTCTTTACCAGCTATGTGCTGATCCTCTTTCCGCTGACGTTTGTCGTCATATCCCAGCGCTTAATGCGCTTTATCTCGGTTGTTCTGGCGACCGTGGGCATGACGCTGCTGCTGATCGACAGCGAAGTTTTCACCCGTTTCCACCTGCATCTTAATCCCTTTGTCTGGGAACTGGTGATTAACCCCGATCAGAACGAGATGGCGCGCGACTGGCAGTTGATGTTTATCAGCGTGCCGATCATTTTTCTGCTGGAGATGCTGTTTGCGACCTGGAGCTGGCAGAAGCTGCGCAGCCTGACGCGTCGCCGCCACTATGCGCGTCCCGTTGCCTGGTTCTTCTTTATTTCTTTTATCAGTAGCCACCTGGTCTATATCTGGGCGGACGCCAATTTCTATCGCCCGATAACCATGCAGCGGGCCAACCTGCCGCTTTCCTATCCGATGACGGCGCGCCGTTTTCTGGAAAAACACGGCCTGCTCGACGCGCAGGACTACCAGCGCCGCCTGGTGGAGCAAGGCGCGCCGGAAGCCGTGTCGGTGCAATACCCGCTGAGCGATCTGCGTTATCGCGATCTCGGTACCGGCTATAACGTGCTGCTGATTACCGTTGATAATCTTAATTATTCGCGCTTTGAGAAAAACATGCCGGCGCTGGCCGGGTTCGCGAAAGAGAACGTTAACTTTACCCAGCATATGAGCTCCGGTAATACCGCTGACAGCGGCATGTTTGGCCTGTTCTACGGTATTTCGCCGAGCTATATGGACGGCGTCCTCTCCGCGCGTATTCCCGCGGCGCTGATTACTTCGCTGAACCAACAGGGCTATCAGCTGGGCCTGTTCTCGTCCGACGGCTTTAGCAGCCCACTTTACCGCCAGGCGCTGCTGTCCGATTTTTCACTGCCAGCCGCGAAAGCGCAAAGCGATGAGCAGACGGCCAACCAGTGGATTAACTGGCTGGACCGCTACGCCCAGGATGAAAACCGCTGGTTCTCATGGGTTTCGCTCAACGGCACCACCCTTGACGACGGGCAGCAGCAAAACTTTGTCCGTCGCTACAGCAGCGCTGCCGGTGCGGTCGATACGCAAATTGGTCGTGTGCTGAACGCGCTGCGCGAAGCGGGCAAGCTGGACAACACGGTGGTGATCGTGACGGCGGGCCGCGGAATGCCGCTGAACCCGCAGCATGAGCAGTTTGGCTGGTCGCGCGAGCAGCTGCAGGTTCCCCTGGTGATCCATTGGCCAGGCACGCCGGCGCAGGAGATCGCGACGCTGACGGATAACAAAGACGTGATGACGACGCTGATGCAGCGTTTGCTCCACGTCTCCACCCCAGCAAACGAGTATTCGCAAGGTGAAGACCTGTTTAGCGCCGCCCGTCGCCGAGCCTGGGTCACCGCAGCGAATAGCGATACGCTGGCCATTACCACGCCGAAAGTCACCGTCGTGCTTAATCACAACGGCACTTACCGAACATGGAACAGCGACGGCGAGAAAATTAACGATCAAAAACCGCAGCTCAGCTTGCTGCTGCAGGTGCTGACCGATGAAAAACGCTTTATCGCTAACTGATTGATTATTTATAAATCAATCAGGCATTTCCCGGCTTGCATTCGCTTGGGGAACGGGTAATATTGTTCCCCACGAATCGGCACGTAGCGCAGCCTGGTAGCGCACCGTCATGGGGTGTCGGGGGTCGGAGGTTCAAATCCTCTCGTGCCGACCAAATTATCCCCAACGTTTTGTCTACTGAAGTCCAGACAAGACTATAAAAAACAGAATTAACAGTGGGTTGTGTAGACCCGCTGTTTTTCTGTTGTCTAGTAAAGTCCACGCTGATACAGTGAAATCCAACATTTTTAGGCATATCTTTAGGCATACAATCCATCGTGTCGTCTGAGCCATATGCCTAACCAGTGATTGGAGAATAATATGGCGCGTCAGACAAAGCCCCTTAACAACACCGAAGTCAAAAATGCCAAAGCGACTGAACGTGCCACTATCCTGTATGACGGGGATGGCTTAGAACTACTGGTGAAGCCCGGAGGCTCAAAACTCTGGCGATTCCGCTATTACAAACCTTTCACTCGCAAACGCGCAATGATTAGCTTTGGTGCTTACCCTGCTGTATCTCTCTCTGAGGCTCGTCAACTTCGTGAAGATGCCCGTCTTCTATTAAGCAAAGATATTGATCCGCAGGAACATAAAAGAACTGAACAGTTGCGGCAAAAAAGTGCCACAGAAAGCACCTTTGAAAAGGTTGCAGGAGACTGGTTTAAAACCAAAGAATCAGCGGGGCTGGCAACTCATACGTTAAACGATATCTGGCGTTCTATGAGTAAATATGTATTCCCACATATTGGCTCTATGCCCATTGCTAACATCACGGCTCAGCAGTTCATCGGAGCGTTAGAGCCAACACACGCTGCCGGAAGACTCGAAACGGTTAAACGTCTAAGCCAGCGTATCAATGAAGTGATGGATTACGCCCTCAATTCTGGGCTGGTATCTGTGAACCCCGCAGCACGAATCGGGCGAACATTCCATAAACCAAAGGTAAAGCATCGCCCTGCCCTTCCTCCAGAGCAACTCCCCCTTTTAATGAAAACTCTGGCATTTGCCAGTATCGGACGACAAACCCGCTGTCTTATCGAATGGCAATTGCTTACGATGATCCGACCAGCCGAAGCGTCAACGACTCGTTGGGATGAGATCGACTTTCACGCGAAAGAATGGCGTATCCCTGCTGGTCGCATGAAGATGAAACGTGAGCATATCGTTCCACTTTCTGAGCAAGCTTTGGCTATTCTGGAAGTGATGAAGCCCATCAGTAAGCACAGAGATTATGTTTTCCCCGGCTACCGGAATCCACTTGAACCTATGAATAGTCAGACAGCAAACATGGCGCTTAAACGGATGGGCTTCAAAGATCTGTTGGTGGCTCATGGAATGAGAGCGATTGCCTCAACAGTGCTTAACGAGAAAGGTTTTCCACCAGACGTGATTGAAGCTGCTTTAGCTCATATCGATACTAACGAAGTCAGGAGAGCCTATAACAGATCACAGTATCTGGAACAGCGTAGAGAGATGATGATCTGGTGGGGTGAGTATGTAGAAGCAGCTTCTTATGGTGGAACAAGTATGGGATCGATACCGGCCATAACACGCCTTACCCCCATGATGAAGAAGTGTTTATAAAATAATTATAATTAATTCATGCACTTACTAAAAAAAATAAATAATTTTGAATCTACTTTTAGAATACATTTCAAACGACATGCTAATGGTATTAGTTTAGAACTTAACGACTCGATTCAAACATTAAATTTCCGACTGAATCGAGTCGTGGGAATTCTTAGGCTGTTTTAGGATGCAGGTCTTTCAAATAATGGTTTCCACGGTTCTTTCCCCGCTTTGCTCTGGAAAAGAATTGGTAAACTGTTATTTGGGCAAGTTTCAGGTAATACCAATAGCAATCCTTGCTCATTGAAGCCCAGAGGTTTCTTGTAAATTTTAGTCCCAAGCTTTAAAGCTAACGCTTTAGCTCGGTGCATTTCATCTAAATCCTCCCAAAATCCAAACCCTTCTTTAGGAAAAGCGATACTTGTATTTTCGAGCATTTCCGAAACATGAATTTTATTAATTACAGAATGTTGTTTAAGAATGTTATTAACTTTTTCTTCACCCTCTTCAGTGCCAATGAGAGCGATAACTAACAAGGGAATCTTTAAATCTTTAAGATGACTTCCAATAGAATTTAATAAACCCTCTATTCCTTTTGAAAGAGTTTCACCGCTTCCAACAACATCATCCACCAACACTATAGCTTTGGGTGCCGGGTTTTCTAAGTCAATAGATGTTATTTTTTTGATAAGCGAATTTAAATCCACAATACAACTAGTCGAAATGGAATTAGTTTTAGCATACATTCGAGCATATTGCGTTCCACTTTTCCCTATACCATCACAAGAAGTTATGAGAATATCTGTTCTGCGATCGCTTCTTTTTATCATCGTAGTAATGCCAATTGTATCTCGAACAATTTTTGAATGTGCATCTTTTAAGAATGAATCTATCTCAAGAGGAGCAATAAATCTCAAATTATTTAATAGCTTGAACATTAATCTTTGTGAGAGAATATCTGGAACCTGTTCCAGCCAGGCTCTAATTCTTTCTCCATCAACTCTTTGCGAACGATATAATGGCCACTTCTCAACTAATTTTTGAATTTCAACAGAGGTAACATGAGCCTCATCTTCCGCTCTTTTTATCCCCTCTTCTAACTCATCGCCTAAAGTACTAGTAATGAGTTTATTCACACCAAATTCTTTAAGCCAATTTTCAAAGAGAGGGATGGTAAAATAAAACTCTTTGTTTTTTTCGTATATAATCTCTCTTCTTTGGAAATCAGATAGATGAGGAGCTATTTCTTGATTGAGTAGTTGAGAGCCATTAATGTTTTTTTCAATATCCTCAAGAGTTCGACTATTCTCTCGGATACATCTTCCAATAGAAACCAAAAGCCTGAGACGTTTTAATTCAATAACTTCAGTCTTTTCTCTCTCAAAATTAATCCCATCCTTCCATAGATGAGCAAAAGCATTGGTGTCTAATTCAGACAATAGAAAAACCATATCTTTCGAAACATCTGAAACAATGATCTCAGTATCTCTTTCTTTTATTGATGCATTAACTATTTTGGAACATAAGAGTTTGGTATAATAAGGGTGCCCATGAGTTAGATTGAATATGGCATTTATTGCCGCATCATCCCAGTTAATTTTTCCATCAACTGGTTTTTTAATGAGATCGATGTACTCATCCCATTCAGAGCTTCGAGAAAAATAATCAAGACTTTCCCGTGAAAATTTATTTAATTGATCACCTTGCGCTCCTATTATAAATGGCATTTTTTCGCCACCTACCAATATAAACGCCAAATTCTTCCTGGCTGCCAAGGTTCTAAGATTAGCGAAGAAAGTTTCTGCTAATGGACCAGATCGGTACATTTCTGGATGAATTTCATCAAATTCATCTAATATAATAATAAAGCGTTTTTGGGGAGATTTAGACTCTAAACTTCTCGCCATCATATTTAGATCAGCCAAGGATTCAGAGAAATCTGGGGTTTGCTGATAGGTTCCAGGAAAAAAATCGTGCAAAAAATTAAAGATATTTACGCCAAGTGACTGTAAAGTTTTCTGTGGTGAAGTTGAGCAATATTCTCCATACTCAAGATACAAACTATGAAAATCATTGTTTTCTATTTCTAAATTATTTGCAACAGCTTTTGCTAATGAAGTTTTACCTATTCTCTTCTGACCTGTAACATATGTTGAGGTCATTGGTGTTTTTAATAATTTATTAACTATATTACTTACCTTAGCTTTACGCCCAACAAACATATCTCCTTCAGCAACCTCAAGACTGTATGGTTCTAATTTCTCAAGCTCGTTCCAATCAACTTTTTCATTCTGCCCCTCAATACACATATCGTATATCTGGCTGTTTTCACTTCCAAATATTTCCTTCCAATTAATAGCCAATGTTAACTCAAGCTTCTTTGCAGGCTCGATAATATGTGCTTCTAAACAAACAGCAAACTCCCCAGGCCTGACATCTCCACACTTAATTTTCTCATTAGCAATTATGATATTTTCATCACCCCCGCAATCTATTTCTATATCAACATCGAGAGCAGTACTTGGACCTTTATTTATGAATGGAATGATTATTTTTAATTCTTTATCTTTCTGGTGAAGGGGATATCTTTTTTCTGCTGAGTTAGGTGGCTGCCTTTTTAGCTCAATAACGGCACCGCTCATTTCTGAGGAATTTTCTCTTATGCTATCCACTTCATTTTTAATTTTTGTGAGCAATGGGGTGGCATATTTTTTTGTAAAAAAAGACTTCGATTCATCGAGTAAAAAAGACAACTCAGAGACAATTCGTTCTAATTCCTCCAGACTAGTTTTATAGTCTGCGCCCTCGCTAGAAAGATGTGATTCAACAGCTTCAATTAGGGCCTCAATTTTTGAACGAATGGGTATAAAATTATAAACTTCTAAATAAGATTGATAAACCTTATGTTTTAAACATTTTAAAATCGTTTCTTTTTGTGTTAAGAACTCCTTTAAGTTATTTGGAACTTGAGCTAGAGGATTGTAATTAACACAAATTGCAGAGTGGATCTTTTTTATAAGATTGATTTTTTCATGATTTTGTTGCCTGTCAACTTTAAAAATCTTTAATATAGCTGGGGTGTAGTTTTCGCAAAGAGTTATTAGCTTTCTAATCATAATATTTTGCGTTTCATCAATCGGTATTAATCCATCAACTGATAAACAACGGATAAATATTATAGCTACCTCACTATGCCCTTGGGTCGCGAGTTCAACCTTGCCAAGAACCCGCTCAAAATTCGCTCCTGTGTATGATCCACTTATTGCACAAATGTTTTTCACGACCTCAACTAGAGCATTTCTAGCAGGCTCACATGCTGCTGAAGAATTTTCCCCTTCTGCCAGAAGTTCTATTTCACTTTCCAATTTTGCAATAAGAAAAGCCCTTTCCCCGGCCCCTAAATCACTGTTTTTTTCATCTACAAATTCATCATTAATCATTTTTAACCTTGCTTAAAGAAAGTTATAAGTTTAACAAGAAAAAATTATCTCGCCAAAATACTTAAGGAATTCAATAATTGAGCATCCAGCGTTTCAGTTGCAGGAATAGGTAATCCGTTCGCAATGCGGTAATTTTTCACAGACTGCCTCGTAGATGGTCCCATTATGCCGTCAATATTCCCATTGTAAAATCCCTTGTCCAGCAATGCGAACTGAACACGCATGATTAAGCGCTTACGCTTCTCTGTACCAGAAGTAAGCCCATTACTTGCACGGTTAGCTTCTGTAGTTCCAACTGAATTCGTAGTAGTAGAGTTAATATTGTCGTTAGAACGAAGCGAACGCACAGAGGAAGAGGACGATGAGGAACTTGTTCCTGAACTTGAAGACCCGGATGAACTTGGTGAGCTGTATGTTTTTGGATAATAAGGAGTGCTGCCACCATAGTACCCGCCGCCTGATGATGATCGGTGAGAACTATGGCTCCGATGGGAGCTATGACTGCGATGCCCTGCAATGTAGAATGGAACTTCGGTGTTAAGTGGTGCTATCACTAAATCATGTTCATTAAGAGTCATACCAGGCAAATCACTTGCTCCGGTAGATGAATCACTTGCCCATACAGAATTATTAAGTGCCAAAAATCCCGGAAGTAGAGCAGCAAAATTAAATTTTTTCATAAAATTGGTCTCGGTGGTTGATGAAAACGGCCTGTTGAGGAACTGAAATAACCAGCACAGGAAGACTTCTGAGTGCATTCATCACATTCTTTCGGATAGTAATTTTTCCAATCAGAGATCGACTGAGCAGCAAGCTCCCAGGCTCTTTCAGGAAGATGACACAAAGGATAATTAAAAATTGTTAGAGGTATGCCTGACCTGTGTGCAGTGTCTATGGCGGAGGTTATTTTCTCACTATAACTGCTGTGCTCAATGAAGATTGTTGACCAGTTCTTTCGTGCCCAACCGATAGATTCCAGCCCCATAAGGGAAATCTGATTAATGTTGGAGAACACTCGGCCAACGAACTCTACAATATCATCCAATTCTGTATAGTTAGCCAGTGTCGGAATAACTCTAAGTTCGATATTAATCCCTGAGTTTCCTGCATTGATTAACCCCTTAACCGTTTCATTAAATGCGCCATCACTCCCTACCAGATGATCATGCACAAGTGGTCTTGATGAGTAGAGCGGGATACCAAAGGTGATTTTGATCTTTTTGCTTCGCTTTGCCATTTCCTGAGTAAAGTTGATATCAGCAAATTTGCGTCCGTTTGTTAAAACATGCAAAGCAGTATCTGGTGAATTCTCGATGATAAAATCAATGAAGTGAAGGAAATCATCTCCATACAGCAAAGGTTCTCCACCGCTCACCCCAACTACTCCATTCAACCCAAATGAAGCGATAGCAAGAGCTGATTGGGTAAGTAGCCAGTCATCATTTGATTTCTTTGGTGGCTGCGAACAAAAGAGACACAAGTTATTGCAGCGTTCCGTTACTAAGACAGTATTATGATTGGCTCTGCGGGACAGAATAACGCGGATCATATTGCCATTGTTAATTACCCCAATATCTCCATCTTCAATTGACTCAAATAATTCAGTGCTAATAACAGAGTAATCAAAGCATGGTAGAATGGCATCATTATTGCTTTCAGCAACTACCAGCAAATTGGGCAAAAAGAATAAAGGGTTCACTGGTTTTTGTTTGCATAACCGATAGAACCCTGTGGGCACATTCTTTTTTGAAGCAAAATGAAAGATATCGTTCCTGATAACCTCAGACATATGCCCATCCTTTTAGCATCTCAGCCTTCGGACCACCTTCTGAGATGCAGTTCATCAGATACCTGAACATCCCCTTGTGATACTGACAAAACGTTGAACGACTCCTATCACCGACAGGCTCACCCTGTACACTTATGTTCTGGCATGGATCTGCACCGCAAAATGGTTGATATGCACATGTATCACAACCCGGCAGAGCAAAATTGAACGATGAACTCAACACTGCGTTATAGTAAGGACTCTTAGAAAATGATAGCGTTTTAACCTCACCCGCACTGAACTCCGTTTCAGGGTTCACCTTCTGCAACATACGGCTCTCATCGCTACCATATACTCGACCGTCATAATTGAAAAGAATACTGTTAAGCACGACACCGCTTGGCGACTTTAAATCCGCATAACCACTAAAACCGGGATTGAAGATCCTTTTCAGATGAATGGAGGCCGAATGTTCAACAACCCTTATCCCTTCTTTGTTGATCTTAAGAATTTCATCTATCAAAGAGGAATAGAAACTGAAGTATTCGTCCATAGAAAAGGTGAACGATGCTTTTTGTGCAAACCCATAGGGACTAACAGGTCGGATAAACATGTCCTTGAGGCCAAGAGATAAGTGAGCCTGGACAATCGATTCAGGGTGCCTGATAAGATCTTTAGTAACTGTAGTAACCGTTGCAACGCGATCAGCGCCTAAAGACCGTTTTATAGCCTCTACCCCTGACACTGTTCTACTGTAAGCAAGCCCATGACCAAGAATTCGATTACTGTTGTGAACAACTTCCTCACCATCAAGCGAAACAGAGAACGTTATGTTCCTGTCTCTCGACCATTCAAGCATATCCTCATTCAAGACAGACAGGCTTGATGCTACAACCATCTCAAAATCGGTGCTTCCCAGCGTTTCAACACATTGCTCATAGATAGACTGAATTAAATCGAACCGCAAGAGTGGCTCTCCACCCTGTATCTCTATCTTGTAAGGTGGTGTCGATAGTTTTTTGATAGTCGAAATGATATCAGGGATGAGATCGGGATCTAGATCATAACCAGAGGCGTTCACTGAAGCTCTACTGACCTGACAATACTTGCAGGTATGGTCGCAACGTAATGTGGGCACAATCATGAAAATTGGCCTGACCGCCAGTTCATTCATCAATCGTTTTGCAAAAGCAGAACTTAAAGCATAGGGAGTTATAGCCGATGAGCTTTCGTTAGCTATAAATAGCTTGCTTTCGAGTGCGTTTGATTGTTCCGCATTGATTTGCTCATCAGAAAGATCAAGCAGCTCTTGCTCATCAATGAAGTGATGAAAACCAGCGAGGTTGCTTATAAACACCTGTCCATTAGGCAATCTGTCAAAATTGAATGGCATCAATTCCATTACGAAAGCCTTTCATCGACACTGCGAAGCACTTTATGAACAATAGAATCTCTCAACGCCCCTGTTTTATGCTGTAGTTTTTCTCGCAAAGTGTAATCATTCAGCAGCCTCTCGAATTCATAGAAGCATTCGGGACTATCGTTTTCAAAAGAGATTGTCCACGAGGATATATCTTCACAAAGCTTCCACTGAGTAAGCGAAGTCATCCAGTACAGGCTATTACGTATAACCCATTCAGAATAAACATCTTTTTTTAACATCCTTTCGCACATTGCCATTGCCTCACAAAACTAATAATCACAATCAGCAACCGCTTTAAAGCGGATTTTTCCTATAGAAATGAGAATACACCATTTAACTAATATGTTACAGGATGTTAGCATCTGAATGGCGATTCCGAAAAATAAAGCTGCTATCCGATGATAATCAATAATGTTTTTTTGATTATCATATGCCACTTGAATTGGCAAACAGCTAAGAAGCTAACATGACGTTAAAACGCATGGGTTTCAAAGAGTTGTTAGTGGCTCATAGCATGAGATGTATCCCGTCAGTAATCACAATGCGAAAGGATTGTGTGCTGACTTAATCGAAGAGCGTGGACCAGTAGCGTTGGCACCATTGATGTCAGGGAAGCCTACACTCGCTTTCAATACGTTGAGCAACTTAGAGAGATTATGAGCTGTTGGGGGTGTGTATGAACATCTTACTTCTTATGAGAGGACAAGTATGGGCGCAATTCTTATCAACGCAAGCATAAGCTATAAGCGAATGATGCAGCAGTACCATTTTTCAGTGATTAAACTGTTGAAATTCATGAACAAAGTGTTTACTTAGTAGGTTCTAGTTTACTGATGGGATACATATCGTTATTTACTATAAAGAATCTGGTGGGTAGGAAAGCGATTAAGATGTATGGTAAGTTAATCTTCTAAGGTAGGCAGAGGGAACTAACATTGAACAATAACAAGAAAAAATATATTAGAACTATTGCAAGAGTAATTCTAAGTATCTTAGGCACTTTTTTCATTATCATTATAGTTTCTGCTATTTTTAACATAACTTTGATTACTGAATACCCCAAGACTTATTTGAGCACGACATTACTGATGACATCATCATTAACATATTTTGTCTGTTATATAAGAAAGTCATACAAGTATTTTAATGATTTTATTTTAGCATTATCTGCCGGGGTTGTAGCATTGGTTTATTTATTAACAGGCAGTAAAGATCTTGATCTATTACCTCCGGCTGATTTATTAGAAAAGGATAGACTCACATTCTTTCTCATAGTATTGAAATTTATGGTTATTGCCAACAGTCTTATTTCTAAAATCTTACTAACCTTCCATGATTTCTTAAAAGAACGAAAAACTGAAAAAGAAAGCTTCAAAAATTTAAATTTCACGAAAAGAGTTATATTATTTTACCGTAAATACTTCTTCAAGAAAAAAATCAAACAATAGAACTATCATCATCGGGATAAGTATTATATCAATCCATATAACACTTGCATTAAAAAAAGCAATAAATGTATTTTGACTACTTAATGTCATTATGGATATAAGATTTACAATAATAAAACAAAGGGTTTTTTTACTCAATTTCATATTCATATAAAACCTCTCTTTAATTAATTCATGTTTACATATATTAATTAGCATTAAATTATCAATTATTCAAATATTTGTTCTGAAACTTAAAATCATGAAAATAGATTAAATTAACATAATATTCCTTAAGGTACTTATATCTAACTTTAATTTAATAATATGAATATAATAACTATCTATCCTTGTTAGTAAAATTGCCTATTTTGACCAAGATCATAAATTTTCACTATGTTATGTTGTTGATTTTCACCGCTATGATAAAATCCTTATCAAGGATGCACCTCTATATAACATCAATCAATATCAATGGGTTAGGAGTTAACATTGGCTTCTTTACAAGTTTTGAATGCTATAGCAGTTAGAATCACACCTCCTGAGGGCGAGCAGAAGGATTGGTCCTACAAGCTTGGTGCCCTTTGGCCATGTGATCAGGATGAGGTAATCACATTCACAACAAAAGTAGATGCAAGATTTCAAAGAAGCAGTAAGTCTTACGCTAAGTTTCAAAAACCTTATCCAGGAAGCTCTTTCCCCTCTAAGCTAACTAATTTTTTAGAGAAACGAACCTCATTTGAAGTTTTTGTAGATGACTTTATTCAAAAGAAATTAATTATCTCAGCGAAGCAATCCAGAGCAAGTAATGGTGCAATTCTGGTGTTTACTCATTATCAGCTTCAACATGAAGATGATGAAGGTAATATACATAAAGACTTTGAAAGGCTTTTAGTTTTAATGCTGAAAAATACAGATGCATTAAGATTTAAAGAAAACTTGCAACTAAATCCTGTCGATATTATTGATTTGGATAAGTTTTTACAGGGTGCAAGAGTTGATATAACCAGGTTCATGTCAGAAGATGACGAAGATGATGATAAAAACAACCTTTGCTTTATTCGCGGAACTGGTGATGTTAGGAAATATTTTACGGAATCAATAGGTGCCGAAGATATTATTTCAAATAAAACCAGTAGCGAACAATGCATTAAAGCTTTAGAAGAGTTTTCTCATCAAAAAGATTTTGGTCGTGCTTTACGAGAAAAAATAGAATCTAAGGTTCAAGAATTATTTAATAATTGCAAACGTGGTCAATCTATAACTTTAGATAAGATTCAAACGCAGATTGACGCAATAATCCCTGTAGATTTAGCAGAGCATAAAAATACCTTTGTCGATTTCGTAAATGAAAATGGTTTTGAAGTTAACGAAGAATTTGAAGTTTCAGCAAGTGATAAAAAACAATATGAATGGTTAGATATTGAAACCAGCATTGCTAAAATGAGTGTAAAAAAACATCAGATAGGTCTTCCTGGCTCAAATAGACCTATCGTTTTTGACGCAGAAACAAATGAAGTGAAACTGACTCAAAAAATTGATGATCCAATAATCATTGCTCGATTAAAAGAACTTGCAAATGAATAATCAAGAAATTATTAACCTCCTGCTTAAGGTCAAGCAAGAGGTTATAAAGACTGAGTTTGATAACCCATACCATGTATGGGTTTTTGATAATTCCTCTTATTCAAAGATAGAGGATGATATTACTCGTCTGCAAGAAATTGCCTGTCTAGAATTAGAAAAAACTAAACGAGCAGAACAAACAAAAGTAACGCTATTATTAACTACAGATATATGCTGGTATTCTTCTGTTGATGACTATTTCAAAGCTTTAAGGTTAAGAATAAAAAACAACAAAGAAAACATTGATGGCTTTTACATAGAAAATCTGCAACAAGAAGAAATTGAAAGCATTTCAAATTCATCAAAAGCATATATACAATGGTGTGAGATCTTTTCGAAAATATCAGACCATGTAGAATATGACGACTCCAATGCATGGCCAAGTTATATATTTGTAATGGAGGGTGGTAAATCTAAGAAGATAACGACTTATAATCTTCCATTAAAGAACATTGAAAAGGACTTCCTAAACTCAATTGATATTAGTCCATGTGATGTATCAACGCTAACAAGCGTCGATCTACACTCATATGAAAGAAAGTTAGTTTTAAGATCATCACTGATTGAACTTTACAATGATTCAAATGATAAAATTTCATTCCTTAGTTCAATATTACAATCACCTAAAAAGCTTTGGGATTTATTTTCAATAAATTATGAAATATATATCAACAAATATTCCATAAACAAAATAATACATGAGGTCGAAACGCAAAAATTAGACTTCCTCTCGAAGCTGAACTCACTTGTTCAGGAGCATCAGACTAAATCTTTATCAATTCCAGCCGTTCTGGTTAGCACCGCCATAATTAAAGGCTGGACACCTTCGGGTCTCTTACTTATCTTTATAGCGATGCTTCTTACATGTGCTGTTGTCATTTTAGGTATTCGTAATGCAAGAAATTCACTTGCAGATATAATTGAATCATCGAATAAAACAATGGTTCTTTTTACAAAGGAAAACGTTGATGAAAATGATGCTGCATTAACTAAAAAAATAAACCAGATTACAACAGATGCTGTTGAGAAGCTTAAAATTAAAAAGAGAAGTGCTGAAAAGACCTTAACGATACTGGAAGGTTTAGTTTTCTTCGGTGTATCGGTTTGGACGATGTTTGTATTGTATCAATTCAAAGATGACATAATTTCTAAAGCATTAACTATAATCCAATCAGTAAAAGACTTCCTTACTAATTAAGCAAGGGCTAACTCATCGAAGCGCTACGCTGCTTCTTCGAGTTCCCCTTGTTTTTTCCGCCCTTCGGTTGAAAAAAATTAAACGCAAAATCAAGACACTACATTGACATTATTCGCATCTATCATATAAATAAATTAAGCATAAGGAATATGCTTTTATTTAATTATATGAAAAGGAGTTCATATGGTCGAAAGTAATACTTTTAATAAGATCGTTGTAAGTAAGCATTCCTGTAATGGAAGCGTTAACGAAGCGAAGCTCTCACACGACCAGCTTCGCTCTCATTGCGTCAGTGTCAGATTAAATGATGAAGAGCTAACGCTTCTCAATGAGAAACGAGGCCGTCATCGTAAAGGCGAGTGGCTTCGCTTATCTTCACTTAATAAACTTCCTGCTGTCGTTCCAGCCATCAATTTTGAAGCCTGGAAAACCCTTGGTGAGATTTCGCAGAAGCTAAACAAGCTTGTGGCTCATCTTGATAGCAAGAGCTATGAAAGCCCTCTGACGCAAACTGAACTCTTCGCCGTAAAGCGCCAGGTCTCAGAGCTTCGCTTGCATTTAATTACCGCTGACCTGTGGAGAGCTTCCCATGAAGGGGATGCAGAAGATAAAGCGAGGTAAGAACTTCGCTGGCGTAGTGTTTTATGCATTGAGGCCAGCTTCGCATCATAAAACTCCCCCATCAGTAATTGGTGGCAATATGGATGGAAGCAATGCCGGAGAGTTGATTGCAGAATTCAATGCGACTAAAGCGCTTCGCCCGGATCTTGCTAAACCCGTCTGGCACAATTCGCTTCGTTTGCCTAAAAACGAGGCATTGACTGATGCTCAGTGGTCTGAAATAGCAGATGATTACATGTCTCGCATGGGCTTCTCTGAAACGCATCTCAGATGCTACGTCCTTCATGATGATGCGGCCGGCCAGCACATCCATATCATCGCCAGTCGCATCGAACTCAGTTCGGGGAAGCTCTACTTAGGTAAAAATGAGAACCTTATCAGCACACGTATCATTGAAGAGCTGGAGCAAGACTACCAGTTAACCAGAACCAAAGGACCGAAAGCATCTCCAGCAGCGCCCTCACCTAAACCGAAGCTCAAAAAATCCCGTAATGAGATGATGATAGAAAAGAGAACTGGTGAGCTATGCCCAAAAGCGATCATCCAAAACGCCCTAAATGAACTGCTTGGCAGCAGGCAATCTATTATCGGCTTCGTGCAACAGCTTCTTGCTCAAAGGATCAAAGCCATCCCAAATATTGCTTCAACAGGGAAAATGAACGGCTTCTCATTCGAATACAGCGGAATTTCTTTCAAGGCATCTCAGCTTGGCAAAGCATATTCTTGGCCAGCTTTACAGGGCAAACTCGATTACCAGCCGGAACGCGATAATGGTTTCCTATTTGCATTGAAAATGCCCTCAGTCAGTAAGGCATCGGTTAGTGAAGCGCCTTGTATGTTCATTACTACAGATGCTCCTGAAATCACAACAACAGAAGCTAACGGCCCCATAGCAGCGCTTATCCATGATAACCGTGCTGGTCAGGACGAATACGCTAACGCTTTAGCCAAACAGCTTCACTTAGAACCAAGTGCTGGTGCTCAAGAAGAATTTGCTACCGAAGCGGTAAAAGAAGCCTCCAAGCGAAGCTATAGGGCTTCAACGTTCAGATGGTTAGAAACCATCCCCTATCTCAATACCATCATTACCATCTTCAAAAACCTCAAAATCCCAACCCTTAAACGCCCTCGAAAACACAAAACCATCACTGGCGTGAGAGTGGTAGAGATTATGCCTCTCCCCCAAAAAAATCTCATCGAATCAGCACCTCAATCCAGAAGAGCTTCGCTTTCGATGTAAGGCTGGCAAGCCTTTTTTGATAGATACAGCCCAATATATTGATCGTTTAAACCGATCGATAATCTAGTCCTGATAGCCAACAACTATCATTAATCAGTAATCGATCGGTACAAGTGATTTGCGTTTCTTACGAACTAAGTCAAAATGTCAATTTACATGCAATCATATAACAATATGATTTAACTAGTTTATTTACTTATCATTAGCTCAAACGCAGGGTTTGAAATGGCAATTACCATCTCAACTGTTAGCCAGGACGGTTTCATACATCAGCGAATATGACTTCATCTCAAAAACTAAGGAACTTGTATGAACATCTCCGCTACGAAAAGCAGGAAGAAAGAAGCTGAAGCTGGTCTTTCTAATGATCCTCTGCAAACGGAAATCACAACACCCAATTTTGTGCTGTTTGGTGGAACTTTCACATTTATTGAGACCTTCTCTGCCACTGTCATCGACTCCGATCTAGGCAATGGTCATATCTGGGTAAAAACCAACACAGGGGATGAGAAGCAGATTTCTGACTATGGTATCCCTTTCAGAAGTTCACACACTATCCATAAATACGAACTTCGCCAATATAGTGAGGATGGTTCGTATGATGCATATAAAGATGCGCTTATCGTTAATAAGAAAACGGGTGAACACGAGGTAAACTTAAAAAGGAAAACCATTATTATTCCCGCTTTTCTGACAATGCTATTTCATACTGCCTCTACAGCATCGTATTACAGAGCAATGCCTGTTCCAAAGTTGCTCACCGTTATTTTCATTTTACTTTTTGCTTCTGCACTTATCTCATTCCTCACACTACCTTGGGGATTTAAAGACGGCTACATGTGGAGCGACCACAAATACATGTGGTTTACATATCTTTTCTCAAGAGTTGGAAGTTTTATTTGTATCAATTTGATGAAAAGAAGAAGCCAGAAATTTGAGAATGAACTTAGAAATCTTATTGAGTTAGTAAAGCGCTAAAATTTAAAAATAAAAAAGGAAAGTGTTGTATGAAAAAAATCATCATCGTAGGATTCGTTTTTCTGGCCTTGGCAGGTTGTTCTTCAGTAGGCAACCAGTCATTGAAAAATGAGACGCAGGAAAGTGTGAAAACCAAAATTTTTAAAGGCAAAACTACAAAACAGGACGTGTTAGCATCGTTCGGTGAACCTGACAGCCGTTCTTTGATCGATGGTGAAGAACAATGGTCATACACTATGTATAACAGCCAGTCCAAAGCAACCTCTTTCATCCCCGTTGTGGGACTGCTTGCAGGCGGCGCAGACTCACAAACTAAATCTCTGACAGTTTCTTTCAAAGGCGATAAAGTCAGCACATACATCTTTAATGCTGGAACAAGCAACGTGAATACTGGCATTTTTTAGATAAAAGACAAAACCAGCATCAAGGGAAAATTTAGCCCGCAGTTGAAACCTACGGGCTTTTTTTACAGAAAACATAAATCACTTTTTAAAGATAGTGATTATCTTTTTTAGCCTCCCCCAAACTTTACTCTTCTTTTCTACAGTCTCAGTATTTTCCTTTAAAGAGGATTTTATTGGCTCTGGCTCTGGCTCTGGCTCTGGCTCTGGCTCTGGCTCTGGCTCTGGCTCTGGCTCTGGCTCTGGCTCTGGCTCTGGCTCTGGCTCTGGCTCTGGCAAAGGAGAACTAAAATCTAATGAAGTTTCAATATTATATTCATGATTTTTATGGTCTATATCAGATAATGAAATGGGTTGTTCATTCAATAATGATACAGACAGATCATTTTCAATGTAATAATTACTATCATTATATGAGCTTTCAATTTTACCCAAGAAAGCCACATATACTAATTTAAAGTGGTTTGTCTTAAATAGAAACTTATCATTTTCATCCGGCATCCCAAAAAAGAAAACCGTCAGGTATTTTTTAGCATTCCGTTTATCTTTAAGTCCCTTATAATACCTATCAGCTTCCTTCCTTTGCTTTTCATATTCCTTCCAAAACACATCCTTCTGACTTTTATTCCAGTCAGAAACATCAATTTCAAGCGTAAATGGTTTTTGCGTCTTCTTATCCCTTGCGAGGAAAGTAATACAATGTTTATCTGACTCTTCATGCAGACGAATATTAGACTGGACTACACCGTAATAAATAGCAGGTTTGTAATAACGTATGTTGTTTTTGTAAAAAATAAGTTGAAATGTATCTTTATAAGATCGCGTGCCATATGGAGGGATTGATAGCTGTTCATTATGATTGCTATTATTTATGTAATAGTCAACGACTGGCTTAATACTTGATGAAGATACAGGATGTTCATTACCTTTTTTTTCATCCTTGTGATTTTCATTTTTACTATTTCTGGTATTTTTAACACCACTTCTTGGTTTCACATCAATTTTTAAAAGTGATATAACCGGAGCAGGTGGCGAATTATGTTTTCTTTCGTCATTTGAAGTATGTTTGTTTTTATATCTTGGATCATGAATACCACATCCATCCTTATGTTTATCACCATATCTAAAATATGATTGATTAACATGTTTCATAGTAAAACTACAAGGTGTGGCTTTAATTTTACAAGGCTCGTATGGGCATTCAAAACTCGTTGTCTTAATGTAAAAATCATCCATTCCACGGAGATCATTTCCATGAATGATTTCATCAGTCGAACTATCCTTTGCAATCGTCATATCTTAACCCTATGGAAATCTATGTCCTTCTAAGGATTCTAGCTTTTTCTTATTGATGATCCAATCAAAAAATTCTTCTCCAGCTTACCAAAATACACTATCAAGTAGAAGTTATTAACTTAAGAGGTAGAATTAGTAATTTTCAAAGAAATTAAATGTTTGACAGAACGATGCTGATTAATATCGCTAACCTTATTAATGTCAGGGGGTTGTTATCCCCCCCTCTATTATCGTTTGTTAAAGGTTCAGGGTATGTATGCATGGTAACAGTAAAAGCATCTTAGAGGATGCTTTTAAGCATTGATTTGATTCATGTAATTATAGATTTACGAATCTAATATTAAAATTTAGACTATAGATTAAGTAAGCTCAATGAAAACCATACAAATACTACAACCCATATCTTTTCCTTTTATCCTTTTTCGATAATTCTCTTTTTAGAGTTGAAGCCTCATATTTCCTTTTCTCATTAACATAGACTTTCTCTGTTCGGCTACTATTACTGACTATAAAGTTAATCAATGAAGAACATACATGCTTCATACGCTCTTTGTTGATCAAATCATCATCCAGTTTATTTATATGACTATAATATGAAAGTAGCAGAAAGGTTAAAACGACCTCCCTGTTTGAAAAAGTTAGCTTTTCTATTTCAGGCTGGTATTTAATGTAAAACCCGGCACAAAAAAGGTATGATTGCTCTATAATTTCCTGTTCTTCAAAGCCTGATTCCGTAAGTTTATCAACGAATCGATCAAGCAGAAGAAGATACCTTTCCATGAGATTAATATTTATTTTTTTCATAATATGCATCCTTGCAATTTACTTTTGTCTTCCTGATAATTAAAGAAATATCATAATTATTAATCATGTCAATAGTTAAAACCTATCAAATTTTATTTAAATATCTTTTACAGGTAAGGGTCTATTAAGCTCTTCAACTGTTATTTGCTTCAAATGAGAATTATAAAGCCATATCTTGAACTGCTCTAAATATCTGTTATTTAATGCTATCAAAGCTTCGTTTTCAGTTTCGAGCCTTTTTATTCTCTGACAAGCGATTTCTAAATTAGCAGGCTTAATAGAACATGTTTCTTTAATACCAAACTTGAGAGTCTTCTTTTTAGAATTAAAACAATCCGAAACCTTGACATGGCTACTTAGAGATTGTCTTGAAGGTCTCTTACCAATAATCTTTACTAACTTGTCGCATAAAGCATCCCAGGTTAGCTTCTCATCTTTATTCCAGTTATTTATAATATTTGTTATGCGTTTTTCATCATAACCAGTAATATGTTTAGCCATTTATTCTCCTTTTATAATTTTATTTTGAAACTCATACCATTTTTCAGCATTAACATTCCCATCATTTTTATCATGATACGTTTTTTCAATAATTTTATTATGAATTACCAATAGTCGATCAGCATCCTTTCCAGAGTCTTGTATTGGATAATAACCGCATACGTCAAAAGCATATGAGTGCTTGCAGTAACCATGCTTAGTAACGAGCACAGCTCCATCATTCAATGAATCGAAATCAGTTATGTCCATGATAGCTATTTCTTTTTTCCTATGGCTATCACTTGCCTCGATTGTCGTTTTTTCTCTTATGAGCTTAGTCATTTGTAAGTGTGATCGGTGATCATAGGAAACATTTTGTGAGACCAACTTTCTTCCAGACCATCGAGCAATACTAAACTCATCCATGCCATTAATTTGAGAAAAAGTATTCAATAGATGCCTTAATTGATGAGTTCTAATAGAATAGGGAATACCATCCTCATTGATATAGCCGTGTCTTTTGAACAGGTTTGTTGTGCCTTTTATACTTGCAACAGCATTAATATCCATTCTAAAAAACTCAGCCGTGGGTCTGAAAAAAGATGAAAAATCTTTTCTTGTCTTCTGACACAGTTGCCTGTCAAATAAAAGACATAAAGCATTTGAATATTTAATTCTTTTTTCTTCATCATACCAAGGAAAATTCTGAGGCTTTGTGGTAATGAGTGCATACTTGGATGACTCAGTGCCTTGGCCTTCCATTGTTCTTGAGGCAAACCTTGCATGGTTGGACAGTTTTTTTAATCGAGCTATCGCCTTTTGAGCTATAGGGACCATTACTGTAGGAATCCATTTGATATCCCCAGCATAACCCTTTGCTGAAAAAAATCTTAAACCATATCGTTCAATGCCTTTGTCATCTTTTTCAGTAATCTCACAATCCGCTGGAAGACTTAAAATTTCTGAAATTCTTCCTGGAGCGCACATGAGTAGTGCAAGAACAGAAGTAGTGAAGATGTCCCTTGTAGACAATTGGCTTTCATCTTTTGAGAAAATCTCAGCAATAGCTATTACGGATTTTATGTCTGGTAGTTTTGAGTGTCCTTCGAGTGAAGGTTCATAACCTTTCCAGCTCTGAGTTATTTTATGCCTTAACGGATTCACCCAGAAAAAGTATGATGAGGTCGTCATTCTGTTTCCAGTTAAGAATGAACATAGTTTCTCAAGTTCTTTACCAATTCCAACTGCTTGTTTTTTTGAATATTTGGCTGATGCTAACCTTGCACATTCATCAAATATGATATTATTACACTTGATAATATTAGCTTCTCCGTATGATTTCAATAAAACAAACTCAATGATTTTCAACATTGACAAAGTATTTTGGTTTGACTTTGACTTGTTAAATGAGTGAATATGAAACATATAAGCTTTAGCGAAATCAATGAAACCACCATCTAATCTATCTTTGCTATTTCGATTATTGTTCATATCAAATTTATTGAATCTATAATATCTCTTCCATACATTGTTTTCCCATGAAATCGCTAACTTCGAGTTGAAAATATTACTCTTACAAAATTCAATAAATTCATCAACATTTGAACTCGGATTATTAGCATTGGCTGGCTCGAATAAGATGATATTGGTCATTTTGTACTCCAGGCTCTAAAGTTTTTACAAGTGAAACATTCAATTTGGTCGTTTTTACCATTAAAAAATCCGAACGAATTTAAAACATATTCAGTAAAGAGCTTCTTGTTTTTTGACTGTTCTTCTCCAAGAAATATCTTTGATAGCGGTTCAAAAAAAGGATTAAGCATCTTGTCTATATCATGAACATTGTCTGGACAATTTTTTACGTATATACCTGATGAGTTTATAGATTTATGGTCTAATGCTTTAGCGATTACTTCAACTGATGCTCCTTCCTTTGCTAAACGAGTTCCCAGGGTATACCTGAATCGTCTTGCATTAAGTCGTATATGATCGTTATTACTTGATAACCTAATATTGAATTTAGTAGTCAAATTACTTAGTTTGTTTGAGATAAAATAAGTATTCATATGTAAAAAATCAGTTGTCATGATGGTATCTAAACTTTCATCAGAATGAATCAATAAAGATTTTTTAGTGTTCATGAATATGGGTAATTCATTTTTTATATGGTCCATACTCTGACTAACGCTATCTTCAATATGTTTTTGATTCATATTAACCAAGGTTGTTAGTTTCTCATAAAGGGAGTCATCGATACTTACCAAGCTGAACTCACTTCTAAAGTTCTTCCTTTGTTTTACTTTCGGTATTTTTAGAAAGCAATTTTCTCCCGTTCTGATGAGATCTTTCGCTTTTAACGAAGTTAACTGTAATGGCCTCCTTCCCGTTGTTGCTAATAGAATAATGTAGCAATAAATAAACAGAGGGATTTTATCTTCTTTCAACAAGTTGCTGATACTTTCAAGTATGATTTTCATCTCTTCTTCCGTTAATGGTCCACTATTCGGATCTCTTCGTTTAACGGCCTCCCCCGTTAAATTAGGTTTAATGCTTATTTTTTCCAGCATTCTTAGAGCTGAGTTATCAACTCCTTCATAACCGAGTTTTTTCCATTTACTAAGAAAATTCTTTATTGAATTTAGCTTGTAGTTTTTCTCAGGGCCTAAGCTAACATTAAATTGATAAACCGCTGTGGAATTAATCATTTCAAGATCCATCAATCTTAGCCATTGGATAAAGATGTGGTTTATATTCTTTATGTAACCTGAACTATATTCAGACGAAAAATATGCCAAGGTATTGAGGTAACCAACACGCATCGACTCTGGCATTTTATCGGCAACCTTATATGGGTAAACACAAATATTTATATCTAATTGCCATTTAATATCAGAAATCCTGAAGCTATACCCTTTCATCATTGCAAAAACTACATTCTCTTTTTTTAAAGTGCTTGTTTTCATTTCATTCCCCTTTAGTTATTTTTCTCAAAGAGTCATAAACTCTTCCAATAACTTCCTTTTCTTTTATTGATATGTGTTTGAAGTTATAATTTTCTGACATCTTTGAGTCTTTTGACCACCCCATGAGATAGCACCTCAAACCTGATTTTCGGCTGATATCTAAATTCGAATCATCAATTTCACTTGAATAGAAATAGTTCCAAGAATGTCTCAATTTATGACCTGATAAATTCTTTAATTCCGGGCTTGATTTTTTAATGGTCGAAATTATCTTTTCATATGCTGAAACAGATAAAGGTTCTCCAACTGTTTTACATGAACTGTGTGTAACAAACAGGAAGTCATGCTTCTTCTTTTTGGTGTATTTATTTCTATAGTTATTTATGTAATCCAAAATCTCCAATGCTAACTCGTCCGACAATGGAATTTCCCTTTCACCAGTTTTGACTAAAGGTTGATTCAGCCTTCGATCTTCAATGCAATCATGTCTTCTGAAAATACTTAGTGTGTAATCCCTAGGATTTAAATCATTAACTTTTAGATTTAATAGCTCTCCTGCTCTTAAACCACAATTCAATAGTAAGGTAAAAATGAGTCTGTTTCTCACTTGAACATCCTTCTGGAAAGGATTTTGGCTTCCTTCAATTTCTAATAACTCAAACAGTTTTTTTATCTCTTCTTTGCTCAGTGATTTATCTTTTCTGTCATTCATGCTAAGAGATTTATTTCGCGGGAGATGTGCTTTAATACTTTCTATGAAACTCTCGACTTCATACTTAGCATGAATTCCATTAATAGAATGAATCAACCCGCATAGCCAGTTAAGATAGTTCGAAAAAACATAAATCCTATAACCGAAAGTTCTTCTTGCAATCTGATACCCTTTTATTAATCTTACATTTGTAATCTTTTGCTTATCAAATCTCTGCCTTGCATAGCGTATCAGGTCATCCACTTCTGCTACACTTAGGAACTCCTTAATTCCAATTCTATCAATGATATTTATTTTCCTGCTTTTTAGGAATTTGCTTAGTATTAGTAAGTTTGTTGCAACTATCTCCATCGTTGATGCGGTCGCACTTCTATTCCTGACATTGGTTGTAAGATAGAGATTTTGATAATAAACAGGCAACTGCGTTTCTTTATCGAGAACCAAACATCCTCGTTCGCCATTGCTCATCACAAATTTTTTTATTTGATATGGCATTATAATAACCCTCCAAAAACTTTACATTTAGTAATCACTACGGCTTATCTTTATTTTATCAATTTAAATTTTGCAAATTTTTTTGTTATATAAGACTTTATTTGTAATGAATTTAAATATTTAAAAAAATTTCTTTCACGTGAAAGAAACAGGTACGGCTAGATAATAGTATCCATACCCGATATTAAGAAACCACCTTTAAATGCCTATGGCGTAAGCCCTGCATGAAAAAACGTAAAGAATTACGTTAAATATAGGTTTTGTTAAGATATAAACTTTACAAATATGAGAATTAATCTTCATAAATATGAAGGCTGTAATTTTATTTCAGGCGACATGCTTTCTTGAATTTTCGATAGTTAATTGAATCCACTCTTCCACTTCACTTTCAATGAAAGCAACTGCACGAGATCCAATTTTCACTGGTGATGGGAAACATCCTTTGCTGATTAGATGATAGATCCAGGCTTTACCATAACCGGTTCGATTGAGAACTTCAGGGAGGCGAATAAGACGGGTGTTGTGCTGATTCATAGTCGTTTCCTCTTCTTTCGTTTTGATGGAAACGACTATACGAATGAATCAGCGGGAAAGACACAGAAGCTGGGAACGCCAGAGCTAATGGAGGTTGGCCTTAGTCAGAATCAGCGATTTTCATCACGTCTGAAACTCTGAGGTTTTTGAGATGGCTGTTTTTGTTGATGAACAGATGAAACTGTCGGATGAAAGGTATACTGGCTGCTTTTATCGCCAGTGGTCTGTCTGTGTCCCGAATTTGGTGATTAAGTCGGGTCTGTTCTTCATCATCATCGTCGGTGTAAAGGAGGCGTGAAAGTCGATCTTCTGATATGCGAACCTTATGCAAGGTTGACCATACAAGGATGTCGATCATGGGTATCAATCTGTAGTTGATGAGTTTCTTAATCGTTCCATAACCGAAGCGGATAGCGTCCGTTGTATCTGCCTCGATACCTCTGACTTTACGCCATTGAGGTAGCGCTGCTTTGAGTGATTCAGCTATTTCCTCATCAGTTCCATTCGCAAGGTCAATTTCGACCATGACCGTATCCCTGAACAACTTGGGGAGAGCTTCTGATACAGGGCTATCGAGGAATTCACGGTTAACCGAATACTCATCACTCCCATCCCAAAAGAACAGTGAATTTCGCAGACCGTTGATGCTCAACTGTGCCAGTCGTTCGGTGGTTGTGAGAAAGAAGTGCGGTGGCTGGTAAAGGGTATCCTCTCTTGTGAGATAGCCGAGATGCTTTTCTGTGATGAGAAACGGTTTTCCAGTGAAGATCCTGTCGATGTAAAGCCTGACCGCTTCTGCTTCAAATTCCTCATGATACGGCTTAAAGAACAGTGTTCTTGCCAGTAGCTCATGGTAAAGCTGTATGAGCGGAAGCTCTTCAAACTTGCGATAGCTATCAACATCCAGCCACTTCTTCACATCTCTCGTATGCTCAACTGACCAGTTTTTCATAAACCCCATTACGTTAACCTTTTAACTAATATTTAATCAATTTATGTGGGCGGAATGATTACTAAATTCACTTTATACTTGATAAAATATTATGTTTATAAATTTATATGGCACCTTATTAGGATTTTGTTTTTTGATTTGACTCTTTTTATTAGCTTGAAAGCCAACACTCATGTCAAATCTTGTCAATTCAACATGAGGTTTATTTATTTTAAAAACTCCGTTGGTTTTTTGGATATAGTAAAGATATCTATAAAACTACTATCATTACAAATTGTATCATCCGTTTTGTCCTTATATTTAATTACTAAGGATTCATTCCCCCACTTCGTCATCAGCTTTATAAAATTCTCATATGCATTTGGGTCCCTGGCAATAGAATATCTGATTAAAAAGAATGCTCTTTTTTCTATACGGCAAACTGCGCCGCTGAAACATTCTTTCATCATTTTATCGTCAAGATCTCCTTTTAATATTCCAACTGCTGCAAATTCATAAAAATTAAGGAGATATGACAACCCCTTAATACCCTCGACATAAGAGAAATATTCTGATGCATATAACGGATTTTGAAATGACGGCTTTGGTTGATCCTTAATTTTAAACACCCTATCTGACCAATCTGGATGTACTGTAATATTCATTCCAAAGGCTTTAACTAGATCGTCGTTCTTTCTCATATATAAATCACTAAATCTCTGATTCATAATCAAATTTAGTGTATGACTTTTACGTTGCGATGATCTATTTATAGTTGATTGGGTCCACCAACCAGCACAAATAAATAATGAACTCACCAATAGTGAAAGCGTTGTCTGATACTCCATAGATATCTTTGACATTAAATAGTAATATATGGAAAGTGTTAAAAACATCGCTGTAGATATCACAACTAAAGATTTTTTTATCTCTTCATACTTTATGGATAACACTAAATAAAAACTAAAACTGAATAATAATATCAGCGATATATACAACCAATCTCTGCGGTTGAGTGATCTAATATTAAATGGTTTTGTTTGACAGAAAAATAGCACTCCGATTAAAAAAATAATGCTAAAGATAACTAATATATATATTACGTTTTGCAATGAAAATTTATTATCATTTTTCATTAGGTAGCCTTAAAAAAAAGAGCAGTTTAAACTGCTCTTTAATTAAAAAATACTCTTTTATTCAAAATAAGCGTTTTCTGTGATATTTTTTAATAGATTATGTAGCATAAATCCTCCTTTGTATTGATCAACTAATGAAGTATCCACTTACTTATTTTATACGATCTTTTAATAAAAAGCAATATAGATATTTATTATCTTTATTTTCTCCTCCAATCATTATATCTTCTTCACAAAGCTAATATAATGAGCCTAATGTTAAATGATAAATTTGGTTTCTGCTGAAAACCCTAAATATGTTGAGGCTTATGGCTTTCACTTTAAACACTCCTGATTTGGCTTGAATCCTTGCCATCAGATCATCGTAGAGCGGTATGAGAGTCAGCTCTTCCCGCGATACGTATCAATATCCAGCCATGTCTTAACATTCTTCGTATGCTCAACTGACCAATTTTTCATCATCCAGCCCGCCCCTTGAATCCATGTGGTGGCTTTAGCTTACTGCAACCCTTAAGTCAGGTGAAATTTTAGAGTAGCAGTGTTTTTCCTCCATCTAAGATGACTTTACCTTTTAGGCATACGCTTAGGCATACACTGATACAATTCAATAAAAAAATCAATTATAATCAATATATTATATTGCTTTATTTAATCCTCTCGTGCCGACCAAATTATTCACCGATTAAATCGGTAACCCCTTAAGAACCCGCACTCTTACAGAGACTGCGGGTTTTTTAATGTCATATTTCCTCCCTGTTCTCAGCAAAACGAACCAGTCACTTTGATTGTAAATCATGGAAAAGCTTCTATTATTTGATGGTACACGTCATTTTTCTGAAGGATTCACATGAGAGTTAATGGACTTACGAAGGGATTTTTCATCCTGATCGTGCTGATCGTCACCCTTGCTTTTTTCGACGTTCTCTCCCCCTATTATTCAGCCATTTTATGGGCAGCAATTCTGGCGGTCATCTTCCACCCGGTGAAGAACAAACTGCGCGATCGGATCGGCGAGCGCAACGGCCTGGCGGCGTTTCTGACGATAGTGATTATCTGTCTGATCGTGTTTACCCCGCTGGCGATCATTCTCTCGTCGCTGGCCTTCGAGCTAAACGTGGTTTACACCAAACTGCAGCATAACGATACCCAGTTCCCGACCGTGGTAGCCAGCCTGTTTGCGCACCTGCCGGAATGGGCCAGGAGCTTCCTCTCAGAGCATGACCTTGATAGCGCGGAACAAATTCAGCGCCAGCTTTCGGACGTTGCGCTTAAAGGAGGCCAGTACCTGGCCGGTAGCGCATTCCTGATTGGTAAAGGCACCTTTGGTTTTACCATTAGCTTCGGCATCATGCTTTATCTGCTGTTTTTCCTGCTCAAAGATGGTCCGTACCTGGTCAGGCTGATCCTTGAATCCCTGCCGCTATCGAATCACGTGAAGCAGCATCTTTTCGCCAAATTTGCCGCCGTCGCCAGGGCAACCGTCAAAGGTACCGTAGCGGTCGCCCTCGCGCAGGGCGCGCTTGGCGGACTGGCGTTCTGGATCGTGGGTCTTGATGGCAGCATCCTGTGGGGCGCGCTGATGGCGTTTCTGTCGCTGATTCCGGCGGTGGGCTCGGCGATCATCTGGGTTCCTGCGGCAGTCTATCTCTTCGCGACCGGTCAGCTATGGCAGGGGGCGTTTATCGTTGGCTTTTTTGTGATCATCGTCGGCCTGGTCGATAATATTCTTCGCCCTCTACTGGTTGGCAAAGATACCAAAATGCCGGACTACCTGATCCTGATCACCACCATCGGCGGCATGGAAATCTACGGCATCAACGGCTTTGTTATCGGCCCGCTGATCGCCGCCCTGTTTATCGCCTGCTGGAACCTGCTGTCCGGACGCGATCACGCCGGAAATATCGACGAGCTTGATGAGGATTTCTTAGAAGAGGGTAAAAATCACGAGGAGTAACGCGTTCCTTTTGGACCGCGCAGGTATACAGGGGGAGCCTATCCCCCCGATCGGCGCTTTTATTTGGCGTAGCCTTTAAACACGCCGTCCTGAGTGACGGCTATTTTGCCGTTGGCGTAAACGATAAAGTTGTAAAGCCCCTGCTGGTAAACGGTCGCGTCTTTATTTTTCTCAATCACCGCCGCCGCTTTACCATCAATACTTAAGCCGGTACTGGTGCCTTTAATCTCCATGCCGTTAAAGTGCCGGGTTTTCACCTTCGCGCTCTGACTATGCTGAACGGCAGCGGCGGCGTTTTCTAACGCCTGCTTCTCATAAGCTGCATTCATCGAGGCCTGACGATTTTGCTCCGCTAAGTAGCAGGTATCGCGGAAAATCCCCCTCGCCTCGCAGTTCGCCAAACGCTGTGACTCGGAAGTACAACCTGCCAATAGCGAAGAAACCGCCAGCGACGCAACCAGTAAAACCTTTTTCACTTTCATCTACCATCACTCATATCAATTATTTAAATGAACAATTCCCTTTCAATTAATTTCCCTTATGAATCATTCTAAATGACGGAAGCTAAATATAACGAATAAAATAATCTCACATGTAAATTAATTCTTTTATTGATCATAATCATTTTAAAAATTCACCTATTCAATAATAGGCGGCAGCGGAAAAACGCGGGCTGCCGCAGGTGATGAATAACTGCCCCCTACCGCAATAGCAGAACTTATAACTAGAAACTATGAAAACTTTGGTAAACACCACTACTCATAACGCAAACTAATGCTAACATTGTGCTGTTTATGATTGATAACAAAGGATTACTCACGTGAAAAAAATCACTACGTTTGCCGCCTCCCTGCTGGCCATTGCCTGCGTTTCCGCGAGCGCCGTTGCAGCTGAGCAGCCGCTGGAAAAAATCGCTCCGTATCCTAAGGCGGAACAAGGGATGAAGCGTCAGGTGATTCAGCTGCCGCAGCAGCAGGATGAGTCCGCATTAAAAGTAGAGCTGTTAATTGGCCAGACGCTGGAAGTCGACTGCAATCGCCACCGCCTTGGCGGCCAGCTGGAAAGCAGAACCCTGGAAGGCTGGGGCTACGACTACTACGTGTTTGATAAAGTGACGTCACCCGTCTCAACCATGATGGCCTGCCCGGACGGTAAAAAAGAGAAGCAGTTTGTGATGGCTGGCCTGGGCGATGCGGGCATGCTGCGTTACAACAGCAGGTTACCTATCGTGGTTTATACCCCGGCGAACATCGACGTGAAATATCGTATCTGGCGAGCGGACGAAACCATCGGCGCTGCCGTTGAGCGTTAATGGCTAAGACAGATTCCGGCGGCCTGAGCCGCCGGAAAGCATTTACAGCGCGATATCCGCGATAGGTTTGCCTTCAGGCAGCGGCTTCAGCGTCGCCTGCGGCACATCATCAGCAGCGGTAAGCGGCTCATAGTGCAGTTCCAGCACTTCGCTGGTCCACGCCAGCGCCCTTTCAATTTCCGCCGCGTTGCCATCCAGACGCGTACCGTAGCTCGGTATAATCGCTTTCAGTTTCGCCTGCCAGTCCGCGGAGTTGATCTTCTCTTTGAACACTTTCTCCATCAGCTGCAGCATGATTGGCGCGGCGGTGGAAGCCCCCGGCGAGGCGCCCAGCAGCGCGGCAACGGTACCTTCATCATCGCTGACGACTTCGGTACCCAGACGCAGAACGCCGCCCTTCTTCTCATCACGCTTGATAATCTGCACGCGCTGGCCGGCCTGCCATAAGCGCCAGTCTTCTTTGCGCGCTTCCGGGTAGTACTCGCACAGCGCTGCGTGACGATCTTTGTCCTTTTGCAGCACCTGGCTAATCAGATATTTTACCAGATCGAAGTTATCCAGCCCGACGTTGAGCATCGGCATGATGTTTGATGTGTTGGTGGAAGCCAGCAGATCCCAAAGCGAACCATTTTTCAGGAAGCGGGTTGAGAAGGTCGCGAACGGCCCAAACAGCACCACGCGTTTGCCATCGATAATACGGGTATCGATGTGCGGAACCGACATCGGCGGCGCACCCACTTCCGCCTGGCCATAGACTTTAGCCAGATGGTGGTTAACCACTTCCGGGTTCTCACAGACCAGGAACTGCCCGCCGACCGGGAAGCCCGCGTACTCCTTCGCCTGCGGAATACCGGTTTCCTGCAGCAGGGTCAGCGCGGCGCCGCCGGCGCCGATAAAGATAAACTTAGCCTTGATAACCCGTTTCTGGTGGCGATTGTTCGCATCCGCCAGCGTGACGCTCCAGCTCTTATCGGCATTGCGCTTAAAGCGGCGTACCACGGTACCCAGCTGAAGCGAGAAATTGTCATGGGTTTGCAGCCCGGCGATCAGCTGACGGGTGATTTCACCGTAGTTCACGTCGGTGCCGACTTCCGAGCGGGTTGCGGCCACCTTCTGCTGCGGATCGCGTCCTTCCATTACCAGCGGAGCCCACTCTTTAATTTGTTGATGATCTTCGGAGTAGCGGATACCGCGGAACAGCTCGCTTTGTTGTAAAGCCGCATAGCGGGCGCGCAGGAAGTTAACGTTGTCTTCGCCCCACACGAAGCTCATGTGCGGCACGCTGTTAATAAAGGATTTCGGCTTTTTCAGAATGCCCCGGGTCACCTGGTGGGCCCAAAATTGACGAGAAATCTGGAAAGATTCGTTGATATCGACCGCTTTATCGATATTGATACCGTTAGCGGTTTGCGGCGTATAGTTCAGCTCCATCAGCGCCGCGTGGCCGGTGCCCGCGTTGTTCCATCCGTTCGAGCTCTCTTCCGCGACGCTGGACATCTGCTCGACCATGGTAATAGACCAGTCCGGCTCCAGTTCCTGCAGCCAGGTTCCCAACGTGGCGCTCATGATGCCGCCGCCAATCAACAATACATCCGTCTCTTGCTCATGGCGGGTATTGGTCCGAGTGTTATTGGAACCAACCGCCTGTGAGCTGGGTACGGCCATCTTTTTCTTCATCGGATTTGAGCCTTACTTTACTCGCTTTTTTATTTAGCGCAGGTGAAACGATTCTCGGCTTCAAAGGTAACACTGAAGAAAAAAAATTTAAATATTGTTTAAATTTTAAGTTGAGTTTTGAGATCTGTTATAAAAATGTTTAATAAATGTGTATCACAAATCACATTTTGTACTGGTGTCAGCGGCGCTTACGCGCTATTATCCTCGGTTTTGTGACCGACCGCACGTAAGTAGCGATCGGTCCTGCCGCCAAATTTTTAAAATCTGCGAACTTTTTTTATGCCTCCAGTTTCTGATCCCGCTACCTCCGGTAACGCTGGCGCATTAGGCCAGATACTGCGTTCGCCCGCGCTGCTGACGCGTGAAACGTTGGCTGGCGTGCTCACCGCACTGGCCCTGATCCCCGAAGTCATCTCCTTCTCCGTCATCGCTGGGGTCGATCCGAAAGTTAGCCTGATTGCCTCCGTGGTGCTGTGCCTGGCGATGTCGCTCCTGGGCGGACGGCCTGCGATGGTCACCGCGGCCGCCGGGTCGGTGGCGCTGGTTATCGGTCCAATGGTGCATCAATACGGCGTCGGCTATATTCTGCCGGCGGTCGTTCTGGCGGGGGTTATTCAAATTTTGTTTGGCGTTTGTGGCATGGCGCGCCTGATGCGCTTTATCCCGCAGGCGGTGATGACCGGTTTTGTTAACGCGCTGGGTATTCTCATCTTTTTTGCTCAGGTACCGCATTTCTGGAGCAAGCAGCCGCTGATTATCGGCCTGTTCGTGTTAACGCTGCTGATTGTGCTGTGGGCGCCGCGCTTTATTAAGGCGATCCCTTCTCCGCTGATCGCTATCGTTCTGTTGACCCTGTTTACCGTTTTCAGCGGCCAGCTGCTGCCGACCGTCGGCGACGAAGGCTCCATGAGCGGCGGACTGCCGGGATTCACCAGCCTGATGGTGCCTCTGGACTTAACCACGCTGAGCATTATCTGGCCCTGCGCGCTGAGCATCGCTTTTGTCGGCCTGATGGAGTCGCTTCTCACGGCGAAGCTGGTCGATGATTTGACCCATACCCCTTCCAGTAAAGCGCGCGAGAGCGCTGGTCTGGGCATCGCCAATATCCTCGCCGGGTTTTATGGCGGCATCGCCGGATGCGCAATGATCGGTCAGACTATCGTTAACGTTGAAATGGGCAAAGCGCGCAGCCGCGTCTCGACCCTTGTCGCAGGCCTGGTGCTGCTCCTGCTGGTGACCGCGCTCAGCGAAGTGATGGCGAAAATCCCGATGGCCGTTCTCGCCGGCGTGATGGTGATTGTGGCGGTAAAAACCTTTAGCTGGCACAGCGTTCGTCCGGCGGAGCTGGCGCGCAACCCGTGGCCGGAAACGCTGGTGATGCTGGTTACCGTCGGCGCGACCGTCGGCACCAGCAATCTGGCCATTGGCGTCCTGGCTGGCCTGGTTTCAATGGCGCTGATCCCTCGCCGCCTGCGTAATCAAGCGCGGGCTACATCAGAAAAATCGTCGCCAGCCCAAGAAAAATAAAGAATCCGCCGGTGTCGGTAATCGCGGTAATCATCACGCTGGAGCCGACCGCCGGATCGCGTCCCAGCTTAACCATCACCATCGGGATAATCACGCCCATCATCGCCGCCATCAGCAGGTTGAGCATCATCGCCAGGGTCATTACGCCGCCAAGCTGCGGATCGTCATACAGCCACCAGGTAATCGCCCCCATAATCCCGCCCCAGACGATCCCATTGATCAGCGCGACGCCCATCTCGCGCAGGATCAGGAACGAAAAGCTTCCCGGCTGAATATGCTGTAACGCCATCGCCCGCACGATCATGGTGATCGTCTGATTGCCGGTGTTGCCGCCGATCCCGGCAACAATCGGCATCAGCGACGCCAGCGCCACCAGCTGGGAGATAGTGTGTTCGAAACCGTCGATAACGCGGGAGGCGATAAACGCGGTGCACAGATTCACCGCCAGCCAGGCCCAGCGGGTTTTCACCGCCTTGCTGACCGGGGCAAAAACGTCGTCATCGTTGCTCAGGCCGCCCATCCGGCGTAAATCGTTGTCCGTCTCTTCATAGACCACGTCGACGATCTCGTCGATGGTTAAACGCCCCATCAGCTTGCCGTCGGCATCAATCACCGCGGCGCTAAGTAAGTCATCACGTTCAAAAGTACGCGCCACTTTTTCCGCGTCCTCGTGCGGCTGGAAGGTCACCGGATCGCCTTCCATCACTTCCCCCACCCGCTTCTGCGCATCGTTAAGCAGAATGGTTTGTAGCTCGAGTTCGCCGAGTAGCAGCTTATTGCGGGTGGTCACAAACAGTTTGTCGGTGTTCTCCGGCATTTTCCCTAATCGCCGCAGATAGCGCTGTACCGCCGCGAGAGTGGCTTCCGGACGAACGGTAATGACCTCAAACTCCATGATCGCACCGACGGTATTGTCGGCGTAGCGCATCATCTGGCGAATACGCGCGCGCTTATCCGCAGGCAGGGTTGCCAGCAAACGTCCGGTCAGATCGCGCGGCAGGTGCTGCAACAGGTAGACCTGTTCATCAATATCGAGATTTTGCAGCGCGAACAGCAGGTCGTGATCGCTCATCTCCTCGATGAGGTCGCCCCAGACGCTTTCCGATGCCTCCAGCAGCACTTCACCGCGCTTATCGTCAGCGACCAGCCGCCAGAGCGCGTTGCGCGCATCATAAGGCAGCGCCTCAAGCGCATCGGCAAGGTCCGGTGGCGGCAGGTGTGAAACCAGCATCTCCACTTCCGCCAGATCGTCGGCAAGCGTGTTGTCATCGTAACGTTCAGCGAGGGTTAATTTTCCCAGCAGCGAAGATGTGACGGCTTTATCAGTGCTCAGGAGCCAAATGAGGCGGGCGCGCTCTTCGTCACGCAATCTGGCGCTTTTTTTATGCAAAACGGACATCGGTCAGGCAATCCTTGTAAAAATATCTGTCAGACCAGCAGGCCGGAAGCCTTAAGCATAGCGCGAGGAGGCGGAAATAATAACCGCTATGAATTCAGTCGACGGAAAAAACAGCAGCCTGCGGGAAGCCCGGAGGTCGGCTGGCGCCTCCGGGATGAGCCTGCGCTATCAGGCGGTACGGGCGACCGCGTCGCGCGTCGCCAGCTCGCGCTCTTTTCCGCTCAGCTCCGATAGCTGGCCGCCGCGCATTTCCAGCAGCCTGTCGGCGTGCTGAAAGTAGTGATCGTCATGGCTAATAGCAAAGAGGGTTTTACCCATCTCCTTCATCAGCGGCAGCAGCACCTGATAGAACTCACGGCGGAAATGGGGGTCCTGATCCGCCGCCCATTCATCCAGCATGATGATATCTCTGTCTTCTGCTAACGCCAGCAGCAGCGCCACGCGCTTTTTCTGCCCTTTTGACAGCTTCAGGTCGAGGATTTTGCCGTCATCCAGCCGTAACTTATGGTTCATCTGCAGATAACCCAGCCACTTCTCCACCAAAGCCGGGTCAGCCGCCTTCCCTTCCGGCCCCAGCAGCCTGTCGAACAGCCAGACGTCGGTAAACACCGCCGAGAACAGCTTACGATAATCTTCCGGTTTATCCGCCGCCATCGGCTGACCATCGAGCAGGATCTGTCCGGATACCGGCTGATACAAGCCGGTCAGCAGCATAGCCAGCGTCGATTTCCCGCTACCGTTGCCGCCAATCAGAAAGACCAGCTCACCGCGCTTGAGGGTCATATTAATCGGCCCGACCGCAAAGCTGTTGTCAGGATAATGAAAGGTGATATCGCGCAGCTCGAGCGTCTGCCAGTGGGGATGCGCCTGCGGCTGCGGAAATTCAGCGCGATACGGCGCGAGCGAAAATTTATTCAGCTTGTTGAACGCCACCTGCGCGCTGAGCAAAGTGGGCAGCGCGCCAACCGCGGAAAGCAGCGGCGTGCGCAGGAATAATAGGGTCAACGAGTAGGTCGCCGCTACCGCCGTATTGGCCCAGCCCAGGCTGTTGGCCATCCAGAAGACCAGGCCAATCGCGCCCAGCATCATAATATTCGACCAGTTGACCGCACTCAGATGGAAAGTATCGGCGCGAACAATATGGTGCCGATATTCTTGCGCATCGGGGAGATAGAGCTGGTTAAACACATACTCAGCTCGCTCGCGGTTGAGGGTCAGCTCTTTGCGCCCCTCGAGAACCGTCTGGTAATCGTGATACAGCTTATCTTCGCTTTCGCGCAGCGAGGCCATGTGTTTATACACCCGCGATACCAGTATAAAACCGCCCCAGATGGTCAACGCCAGCCACAGCGCGGTAACCAGCATCATTTTTCCCGACAGCCAGGCCAGATAGGCGGCGGAACCGAAGGTGAGAATAATCCCCTGCACCAGCTCCGGCAGACGCACGAAGGCAATGGTGATATTACGGATATCGCTGGTTAACCCGGCCAGCAGCGACGCGCTGCCGATTTTCTCGATCTTCTCGATTTGCGTGTCGAGAATGCGCTTAATAAATTCGCCGCGCAGGCGGTAGACGAAATGGTGGCCAAGCGTGGTCAGCGCCAGCTGCGAACCGAGCGTGACCGCCATCAATAGCAGTAGCAGCCCGAGGAACTCCGGCAGGACCGTCAGGGAAGTGTCGACAAGGGTAATCAGACGCAGATTAATAAAGGCGATAAGCCCAATACCCAGCGCCGCGCTCAGCAGGCTCAGGGCAATGACGGAGATAAACGGCCAGCGATACTGACGCCAGACAAGAAGAAGAAGTTCCATAACGCATAATCCGGGCAAGCAAAAACAGCCAGCAGTTTAAACTGCTCGACGATGACAGCAAGAATAATTCTTATTTTTATTCTTTATTACCCGCCAGGCGGAAAGTGAGATTGTAACGACAGGCGCCGGTCTCCGGATGGATGCCCTCTTTGAGCGGCTGAATACCATGGTAAAAAAGCCGCGATTCGCCGCCCCAGACCACCACGTCGCCGTGCTCCAGCAGCACCCGCTGTAGCGGATCGTTACGCCGCAGCCCGCCGAACTGAAATATTGCCGGCAGCCCCAGCGAGACGGAGACAATCGGCGCCCGCAGGTTATGCTCGTCTTTATCCTGATGCAGCGACAGCTTCGCGCCGGGCTGGTAGCGGTTGATAAGACAAGCATCCGGGGTAAAGCGCGCATAGCCGGCCGCCGCCGCGGCCTCTGCGGCCAGCTCGCGGAAAAGCGGCGGCATCTGCGGCCAGCGCTTGCCGGTCAGCGGATCGTCGGCAGCATAAAGATAGCCGTGCTGGTTCGTGGTCCAGCCCAGCTCGCCGCAGTTGGTCATCGCTACCGACATCGTGTAACCACCGGGGGTGACCATCTGGCGAAAAGGCGAACGACCGGCAATCCCGGCGATTACCTGCAACAGCGCCGGGGCGCGTTCTCGGGCATAGCGGCGCAAAATTATCGCCCCCGGAGCCAGCGGCTCCTGCCAGGGCGGCGTATCGGCAAAAAGATCGAACATTATTTCTCCTCGGATGACGCTTCTCGTGCCAACAGCAGCGCCTTGCGCGCCGTCCCCCAACGATAGCCGGATAGCGCCCCATCTTCGCGAACGACCCGGTGGCAGGGAATAACCAGCGCCAGCTTATTAGCGGCGCAGGCGCTTGCCACCGCTCTCACCGCGCGGGGGCGGCCGATGCTTTGCGCGACCTGACGATAGCTGCGGGTCTCCCCCGCCGGGATCTGACGCAGCGCCTGCCAGACCTGAAGCTGAAAAGCCGTGCCGCGCAAATCCAACGGCAGGGAAAACGGCTGCCGGTGGTCATCAAGATGGGAAAATACCTGCGCCACCCGCTGACGAAAAGCCTCGTCGCCCGGATGCAGCCGCGCATTGGGAAACAGGCTGGCTAATTCAGCACAGAGCAAGGCATCGCTCTCCCCCGGTAGCACGGCGCACACGCCCCGTTCACTCTCAGCCACCAGACAGCGTCCCAGCGGACCATCGCCGCATACCCAGGTAATATCGAGATCCTCGCCGCCGCGGCGAAACTGGCGGCCGGTCATCCCCAGCGCGGCATCTGCCTGCTGATAGTAGCTGCTATTGTCCGGGAAGCCGGCCGACAGCGCCGCATCGGTAATTTTCGCCCCCTGCCCCAGCGCTTCGCGTAAACGGCGAGCGCGCCACGCCTGTTGCCAGGCTTTAGGGGTCATTCCGGTGACGGATTTAAAGAGGCGGTGAAAATGAAAGGGACTGAGCGCGGCCTGGCGCGCCAGTGCCTCCAGCGTCATCGGCGTTTCCTGCTCCAGCAGACGGCACGCGGCGGCCACTTTCTCTACCTTCTGCTGCTGCGGGTCGCTTTTTTCCGGCTGGCAGCGTTTGCACGGGCGAAAACCTTCCGCCTGCGCGGTTGCAACGTCAGGGTAAAAGCGAACATTTTCCCGCAGCGCGCGACGCGAACGGCAGGACGGACGGCAGCAAACGCCGGTGGTCAGCACGGCAAAAACAAACTGACCATCGGCGCGGGCATCACGTTCGCATACCGCCTGCCAGCGGCGCTCATCGGTATCAATCATTATCGGTTTCATCACGGACTCCTGCTGTAAGTGTATCTGCAGTCTGGGCCGAAGTCCGTTAACAAAAACCCGAAATCTTGCGCTTTAATTTTTCTCGCCGACGAGGAACGCGCGGAACTGCGGCGACATCCAGGTTTTAAACCCGTCCCCCTCTTTGACAATCATATACACCGCCAGCCCCTGTTCGCGAACCACGTCCTGCGCTTTTTCCGGCCCCAGCACCATCAGCCCGGTATCCCAGCCGTCGGCCTCCAGCGCCGTCGGAGCGATAACGGTCACTGAAACCAGTTTATGATCGATAGGTCGCCCGGTCTGCGGATCGATAACGTGCGAGATGCGCTTACCGTCAAGCTCATAGTAGTTGCGGTAGCTGCCGGAGGTACTGATGCCATGTCCGTTGATATCAACGATCGCCTGCACCGCGTTTTCACGATCGGTCGGCTTCTGGATAGCCACCCGCCACGGCTGCCCTTCCGCATTCATCCCCCGGCTCACCAGCGCGCCGCCCACCGAGACCAGATAGCGCGAGATCCCTTCCTGCTCCATCAGGCGCGCCAGATGATCGGCGGCGTAGCCTTCACCTACGGTAGAGAGATCGACGAACAGATCCGGAATGTCTTTTTGCAGATACTGTTGGCCGGCCTGGTTGATCACCGTCAGATGCTGTAGTCCACTGCGCGCTTTTGCCGCGGCGATCTGCTGCGGATCCGGCGTTTTGACCGGCTGTTTATCCGGGCCAAAGCCCCATAAATTGACCAGCGGCCCGACGGTGATATCCATGGCGCCATGGGTTTTTGCGCCAATTCGCAGCGACATCGCCACGATATCCGCCATCGCCTCGTTGACCGGCCACGGCGACGTACCCGGCGAATGGTTAAAGCGCATCAACGCTGAATCGTTCTTCCAGGTGGAAAGCAGGCGGTCGTCGGCATCGAGCTGAGCCTGCACTTTCTGGCGCAGCGCCTCGGCCTTCGCCTCATCAAGGTTGATGACGCTGACCCGCCAGAATGTGCCCATGGTTTTACCCTCCAGCACGGTGGCGGCGGATTTTGGCGTCTGGGGAGCGGTGGCTGAATCACAGCCTGAAAGTAATACGCAGGCGCCGAACAGGGCGGCGCGAAAAAAAGTGATATCCATAAAATTGGCTTCCTCTGGCTAAGGCGCAAAGAGTACACCAGCAAGGTTAAACCGGGCATAAAAAAAGGCGCCATCGGCGCCTTTTTTCAAACTTCAGCGTACTTAGAACTGGTAAACCAGGCCCAGAGCAACGATGTCGTCGGTAGACACATTGGCAGCACGGGTGAAGCGGTTGTCGTCCAGGAGGTTGATTTTGTAGTCAACGTAGGTGGACATGTTTTTGTTGAAGTAGTAGGTCGCGCCTACATCAACATATTTCAGCAGATCCTGATCGCCGTAACCTTCCAGATCCTTACCTTTGGACTGCAGGTAAGCCACGGACGGACGCAGACCGAAGTCGAACTGGTACTGTGCAACCACTTCGAAGTTCTGCGCTTTGTTAGCAAAGCCCTGGTTGCCAGCGCGAGTTGCGTTGTAGGTCTGGGTGTACTGAGTCGCCAGGTAGATGTTGTTGGCGTCATATTTCAGACCACCGGTATAGGTTTCAGCGTTATCACCACGGCCCAGAACAGCTTTGGTGTTCTGATCGCTGGTACGTTTGGAGTGAGAGTACGCGAAACCAGCGCTGATACCGTCGTAGATATCATAAGTTACAGCGGTACCGTAACCGTCGCCGTTCTGTTTGTTCCAGTCACGACCGTTGTTGGTCGAACCTTCGCCGCTGGTGCTGCCGTTTTTACCCTGATACTGCAGAGCAAAGTTCAGGCCGTCAACCAGACCGAAGAAGTCAGAGTTACGGTAGGTTGCCACGCCGTTAGCGCGAGACTGCAGGAAGTTGTCAGAACCGTAGGTGTCGCCGCCGAATTCCGGCAGAACGTCAGTCCAGGAAGTTACGTCGTAAACAACGCCGTAGTTACGACCGTAGTCGAAAGAACCCGCGTCGCCGAATTTCAGACCCGCAAACGCCAGACGAGTCCACGCCTGATCGCTGGAGCTCTCGGTGTTGTTAGCCTGGACGTTGTATTCCCACTGGCCGTAACCGGTCAGCTGGTCATTGATCTGGGTTTCGCCTTTGATGCCCAGACGCATGTAGGTCTGGTCGCCATCTTGGCCTTTGTCGTCAGAGAAATAGTGCAGACCGTCGATTTTACCGTACAGGTCTAATTTGTTGCCATCTTTGTTATAGACTTCAGCCGCATTCGCTGCGCCCGCTACCAGCAGTGCCGGTACCAGGAGGGACAGTACTTTAACTTTCATGTTATTAACCCTCTGTTTGTTATATGCCTTTTATTATTGCCACTGCTTACTGATTACCCTTCTAATCAGTCGGCTATTTCATTGTGCTGCAAAATGCAGAATAATCCAACAAGAATATGATACTAAAACTTCTAAGATGTTTCAAAATACCCACAAGATGTTTCAATTTGTAAATACAAGGGAACTTTTTTTCCGCACAAAAAGCTCATAAAAATAAGCACTAATAATCAAAAAATAAAAATTATCAATAAACGTCAACGAGTTACACAGTTACACACCTATAGCACTGAATGGTAAAACAAAATTCTCATCTGGGACTAAAATTAATCCCGCTATCATCATTAACTTTATTTATTACCGTCATTCAGTTCTGAATGTCTGTTTACCCCTATTTCAACCGGATGCCTCGCATCCGGTTTTTTTTACCCTTCTTTACACATCTTTAATTATTCCCTGCTAGCCGCGAAAAAAATAACGGTTATTAATCAAACAACTTACGGCTAAACCCAGGGTCATTTATATAATTTCTTGTTATTTAGTGCTATTTACATTCTCGAATCCGTAAATAATTGTACAAAAACCACCGGGGCGTACATCTTTGTACGCCTTATTGGTTTGAGATAAATCTCAAGGCAAAAAAGTCATTGTAGGGTATTCAGATGTATGGATTTTGCACGTTAACCTTTATACTGTTCGTAGCATCTGCGCTGCCCCCGGTTAACTTGGTGCAACAGTCCGTTTACACACACTGATGAGTCGTACTCTCACACGATGACCCCGAAAAAATTTTCCCTGATACCCGGCAACATTACTCGCTTCTTTATTCTCATGGTCATTGTCCTGCTGGCGACGATGGGGGTCATGATCCAAAGCGCCGTTAACACCTGGCTAAAAGACAAAAGCTACCAGGTGGTCGATGTCAGCTACGACTTACATAAACGCATCGATACCTGGCGCTACGCCACCTGGCAGATTTATGACAATATCGCCGCGACCTCGTCCAGTTCAGCCTCAGAGACAGGGCTCCAGGAAACGCGATTAAAACAGGATGTTTACTACCTGGAGAAACCCCGGCGCAAAACGGAAGCGCTGATTTTTGGCTCGCATGACGGCTCAACGCTGGAAATGACGCAAAAGATCTCCAACTATCTCGATATCCTGTGGGGCGCCGAGACGATTCCCTGGTCGATGTATTACCTGAACGGGCTTGATAACAGCCTGATTCTGGTTTCAACGCTGCCCTTAAAAGATCTCTCTTCCAGCTTCAAAGAGTCGACCATCAGCAGCGTCGTCGAATCACGACGGGCAGAAATGCTGCTTCAGGCCAACACCTTAGATGAACGCGAGACCTTTTCGTCGCTGCGCCACCTTGCCTGGCAAAACGGCTACTACTTTACTTTACGCACGACATTCAACCAGCCCGGTCACCTGGCGACCGTTGTCGCCTTCGATCTGCCCATTAACGATCTCATTCCTCCCAGTATGTCGCTGGAGAGCTTCCGGCTGGAGCCCGATCCGTCGCAAAGCGTCAACAGCAATCCGGATAAAGAAGCCGCCGGCATCGTCAGCATTAACTTTAACGGCCCGCAGATTGAAATTCTCACCACCATTAATACCACCGGTATGCGTCTGGTCTGGATGGTCCCCTTTAGCGAGCTGATTCTGGAGTCCTTGCAGAGTATCTTACTGCCGCTGTTGCTGAACATTGGTCTGCTGGCGCTGGCGCTGTTCGGATTTACCACCTTCCGTCACTACAGCGGCCGCAAAAGCATCGTGGGAACGGCGGTCTCTTCGGCAGCCAATAATGAGCTGCGCGCCCAGCGCGCCATTCACGAAGAGATTGTTTCCCTGCTGCCGCTAGGGCTGCTGGTGCACGATCAGGACGCTAACCGTACGGTGATAAGCAATCCGATTGCCGATCATCTGCTGCCACATCTGAACCTGCAAAACATCATTAACATGGCCGATCAGCATCAGGGCGTAATTCAAGCGACGGTGAACAATGAACTGTATGAAATCCGTCAGTTCCGCAGTCAGGTTTCGCCGCGTACGCAAATCTTTATTATTCGCGATCAGGACCGTGAAGTGCTGGTGAATAAGAAGCTCAAGCAGGCCCAGCGCCTGTATGAGAAAAACCAGCTGGGCCGCACTGCTTTTATGCAGCATATCGGTACGGCGCTGAAGCAGCCGGCGCAAACGCTGGCGGAAGAAGCCGCGGCGCTCGGCATAGCCGAAAGCCGCAAGCTGGCCCAGCATGCGGATGAACTGGTCCAGCTGGTCGATGAAATACAGCTGGCAAACCTGCTGGAGAGCGATAGCTGGAAGAGCGCACAGGGTCTGTTCTCCATTCAGGAATTGATAGATGAAGTGGTGCCTGAAGTCCTGCCCATCATCAAACGTAAAGGTCTTCAACTGCTGATTAACAACGCGCTGCCGGCCAATGAGCAACGCTACGGCGATCGCGACGCCCTGCGCCGCACCCTTTTACTGCTCATCCGATACTCGGTTACCACCACGCCTATTGGCAAAATCACCCTGGAAGTGAGTAAAGATGAATCAGCGGATGACCGCCTGACCTTCCGTATTCTGGATACCGGCAACGGCGTTTCGGCGAACGAAATCGACAATATGCACTTCCCGTTCCTCAACGAGACGCAGGCAGACCTTTACGGTAAAGCCAATGCCCTCACCTTCTGGCTCTGCGATCGCCTGACCCGCAAGCTAGGCGGGCAGCTCAATATCAAAGCGCGCGAGTCGCTGGGCACCCGCTACTCCCTGCATCTAAAAATGGCCGCCAGCGCAGAGGAGAGTGATTCAGGGGAACATCTGCTCGATGAGGTCGTGATACTGCTTGATGTGACGGCCAATGAAGTCCGCCGTATCGTCACCCGCCAGCTTGAAAGCTGGGGGGCCACCTGCATCACGCCGGATGACAGAATCACAAGTCAACAATATGATCTCTTTTTAACGGATAATCCGTCTAATCTTACTGCTTCGGGCTTGCTTTTAAGCGATGATGAGGTCCGGGTTCATAAGATTGGTCCTGGTCAGCTCCGCGTGAATTTTAATATCAGCGCTGCGATGCAGGAAGCTATTCTCCAGCTGATTGAGCAGCAGCTTGCAGAGGAAGAGGAGCACCCTTCCTCTGCCTGTAGCGAAAGTAACGCCGAACTGCATGCCAGCGGCTATTACACGCTGTTTGCTGACACGGTACCAGATGATGTTAAGAGGCTGTATAATGAACGGGCAACAGGCGATTTCGCCGCGCTGGCGCAGACCGCTCACCGCCTCAAAGGGGCGTTTGCTATGCTAAATCTGGTACCCGGCAAGCAGTTATGTGAAACGCTTGAGCATCTGATTCGTGAAAAAGATGCGCAAGGCATAGAAAAATATATCAGCGACATTGACGTTTACGTCAAGAGCTTGCTGTAGCAAGGTAGCCTAATACATGAACAATATGAACGTAATTATTGCCGATGACCATCCGATCGTACTGTTCGGTATTCGTAAGTCACTTGAACAAATTGAGTGGGTGAACGTTGTTGGCGAGTTTGAAGACTCCACGGCCTTAATCAACAATCTGCCAAAGCTGGACGCACACGTCCTGATTACCGATTTATCCATGCCCGGTGATAAATACGGCGATGGCATTACGCTTATCAAATACATCAAGCGTCATTTCCCGGATCTGTCCATCATTGTCCTGACAATGAATAACAACCCGGCGATCCTGAGCGCGGTGCTGGATCTGGACATCGAAGGGATCGTCCTGAAACAGGGTGCGCCAACCGATCTGCCTAAAGCGCTGGCCGCGCTGCAAAAAGGCAAAAAATTCACCCCGGAAAGCGTTTCGCGCCTGCTGGAAAAAATCAGCGCCGGCGGTTACGGCGACAAACGTTTGTCGCCTAAAGAGAGTGAAGTACTGCGTCTGTTCGCCGAAGGCTTCCTGGTCACCGAGATTGCCAAAAAGCTCAACCGCAGTATCAAAACCATCAGTAGCCAGAAAAAATCGGCAATGATGAAGCTCGGCGTGGAAAACGACATTGCCCTGCTGAACTACCTCTCTTCCGTTTCCCTGAGCTCCACGGACAAAGACTAACGTCTTCCTTCCCGGATAGCGCTGCGCTATCCGGGAAACTGCCTTACTCCCTTCCCTTACGTACCCGTGCGGCGTAGACCGTCAGGGTTTGCTTGATAATATCCAGAGTCACCGGCTTAGAAAGGCAGCTGTCCATCCCCGACTCCAGGCAGCGCTGCTTCTCTTCCGCCAGGGCGTTGGCGGTGACCCCGATCACCGGCAGCGTGAGTCCCAGCTGGCGTATGCGCTGGGTCAGGCGATAGCCATCCATATTCGGCATGTTGACGTCGCTAAGCACGATATCAATATGCTGCTTGCTCAGAACATTCAGCGCATCGACCCCATCATTTGCCGTTACGCACTGATAGCCCAGCGATCCCAGCTGATCGGCCAGCAGACGTCGGTTAATGGGATGATCGTCCACCACCAGGATCATCATGTCATCATTGCTGGTGGTTTGCGCATCCGCCGCGGATAGCGCGGGCCCGTTTTCCGCGCTGGCCACGGCGATATGGAAGATGCGTCCCAGCAGCGGCAGCAGTTCATGCGGCGTGGCCACGCTATGCAGCCATTCGCCGGGCGCCCGCTCCTGCGGAATACCGATATGGCGTCGACAGAAGATCACCATCGCGCCGCCGGGCCAGGCTTCACGCGCCTCGCTATCGGTCAATAAAATATCTTCCGCTCCCGGCGCTTGCCCCGCATAGCGGCGGACCGGGATACCGTGGTAATTCAGCAACTGCTCGACGAACAGCGCCAGCGAGCTATTATCAATCGCCAGCCAGCAACATTTTTCAGCCAGGCCGTCAATCAGCAGCGGCGGCGTATTTTGTACGCCATACAGTGGGATACGAATGGTGAACCGGCTGCCCATCCCGGGCTCGGTTTCAACGGCAATATCGCCATCCATCATGCTGATAAGCTTTTCACAGATCGCCAGACCGAGTCCCGTCCCCTGGAAGTTGCGCTGCACGCCGGTGCCGACCTGGAAGAACGGATCGAACAGGCGTACCACCTCTTTCGCCGGGATCCCTTCCCCAGTATCTCTGACGCTGATTTGCAGATAGTCGCCCGCCCGTTCCACGTGCAGAATAATGCAGCCGGTATCGGTAAACTTAATCGCATTACTTAGCAGGTTGGAAATAACCTGCTGCAGGCGCATGGGATCGCCGGACATCAGCTGCGGTACGTCAGGCTCAATAAAGCAGTACAGCCCCAGCTGCTTACGCACCACCAGCGGCAGATAGTTGGCGGAAATATGGTTCATGACCTCGCGCGGCGAAAACTCCCGCGGCTCAATTTTGAGCTGCTCGGACTCAATTTTTGAGAAGTCGAGGATATCGCTAATAATTTTCAACAGCAGGCTGGAAGAGTTGTTCATCGCCGTCACCAGGCGATCGACGCCCTTCGGCAGCTCTTTGGTCTGCAATAAATCAAGGTTACCGATAATTCCGTACAGCGGCGTGCGCAGTTCGTGACTAACGGTGGCGAGGAACATTGATTTCGACTGGCTGGCCTGCTCTGCGGCCTGGGCCATCTCCTGCAGCGACTCCTCCATTTTGACGCGCGCCGAGACATCCACCAGCACGCAAATCGCCACATTCTCATTACGATAGCGCGAGTGGACAAAGCTGATTTGCAGGTTGGTGTTATTGCTGGTCAGCACATCGACAAAGTTCACCTGCTGGCCGCAGATAATTTGCGTCAGCCGCTGCCTGTCCTCGTGGGTTAACATGTTGAGATAGTTATGCGCCAGCTCGTTACTCAGGATGTTGGTGCCGTCGAGCGTACGTAAAATACAGATCCCCACCGGCGCGGAGGCAACAATTTTTCGGTTGAACTGCTCATGCTCTTCCAGCCGCTGGGCGTCATTTTCTGCCGGAATAAAAATCCGCCGTTCATACATGCGGGCGAGGACAAAAAGGAGGACGCCGGTCAGCAGATTGAGCACCACGGCGTTCAGTATCAGCATCCGGATGCGTTCCAGCACCTGATCCACCGGCACCGAATAGACAATGCTCAGGGATGATGGCGGCAGGTTTTTTTTCATCGCCAGCTCGCGAAAACCGGCGGTATAGCCGAACCACAGACGCTCCTGCATCCACTTCGCATCCGGTTTAATATTGCTGTCCGACCCGGCAAGCGAAATCAGCGACTGACCGTTATCGTCGAGGATAGTGACGTTCATCGGCAGACTGCCGGGGGTAAAGAAGCTTTCCATACGGATGGTTTGCTCAACGCCGAGCATCGCCTGCAGGCGATTCGCCACATAGATTGGGGTCAGCGCATAGAAATAGCCCACGCCCGGACGCACGCCCTGGCTTATCCAGAACAGATTGTTACCGCGCTCGTTTTGCGGAGCGTCGCGATACTGCTCAATCCGCTGATGCAGTACTTTTAACGCATGGTCCCGCTCCAGCGGAATATCACGCAGGCCGAAGTTGGCCATACACAGATTGTCGCTGCCAATCAAAAAAATACGATTGAGGTCGTAGGCCGTTGAGAAATTGTCGCGCCAGTAGCGCATAAACCACGCCAGTGACTGTAGCGAATTACGCCAGGTCGTACTCATCAGCGCGCAGTCGGAATCCGGGTAGAGCGGTTCAAAATTAGGTATCGCGATATCGCCGCGCTGAACCGGCATATCGCCGCCTTCGCCGCCGTCCATCGGCCGGTTGCCCGCAACGTACTTCAGCTCTTTGATCACGTCGGCCGTACGTTGGATATAGCGCTGCGCCTGATCGGCATTGAGGTTAAATTCCTGGCGAATTTCCGATTCGCGATCGTGCAAAGCGTTGACGATGTAAAACACCGACACAAAAGCGACCAGCACCCACAGCAGTACCGCCAGCGCTCTGAACAGATAGCGTGAAACCTTTAACGTGTTATGGAAAGAAGCTAGATATTTCAATGTGGCGATGCTCGGCCGTCAGGGGCTCAACAGAATGGCGTTAAGGTAACGATAAAACAACGGTCCCGCAACGGGAAAACAAAAAGGGTCGGGGATAGCCCCGACCCTTTCAGAACAATTACCGCAGAGAATTACTCTTCGTCTTCGGCAATATCATCGTCAGTATCCGCTTCCGGCGCGATATCCTCATCGCCTTCCGCCGCGCTGCCGTCGATGGCATCCAGCTCTTCGTCATCAACCGGCTCAGCAACGCGCTGCAGGCCAACCACGTTTTCATCTTCCGCGGTGCGGATCAGAATCACGCCCTGAGTGTTACGACCGACAATGCTCACTTCAGAAACGCGGGTTCGTACCAGCGTGCCCGCATCGGTGATCATCATAATCTGGTCGCAGTCATCTACCTGCACCGCGCCCACAACGGAACCGTTGCGTTCGGTGACTTTGATAGAGATAACGCCCTGGGTCGCACGCGACTTGGTGGGATACTCTTCCGCCGCGGTACGTTTACCGTAGCCGTTCTGCGTGACGGTCAGGATGGCGCCTTCGCCGCGCGGAACGATCAGCGAGACCACCTTGTCCTCGCCGGCCAGCTTGATGCCGCGCACGCCGGTGGCGGTACGGCCCATCGCGCGGACGGCATCCTCTTTAAAGCGCACCACTTTACCGGCGGCGGAGAACAGCATGACTTCGTCCTGACCGGAGGTCAGATCGACACCTATCAGTTCGTCGCCTTCGTTAAGGTTAACCGCGATAATACCGGCGGAACGCGGACGGCTGAATTCGGTCAGCGCCGTTTTCTTCACGGTACCGCTGGCGGTGGCCATAAAGACGTTCACGCCCTCTTCGTATTCGCGGACCGGCAGGATCGCGGTGATGCGCTCGTTGGCTTCCAGCGGCAGCAGGTTGACGATCGGACGACCGCGCGCGCCGCGGCTGGCTTCCGGCAGCTGATACACTTTCATCCAGTAGAGACGACCGCGACTGGAGAAGCAGAGGATCGTGTCGTGGGTGTTGGCCACCAGCAGACGGTCGATAAAGTCTTCTTCTTTGATACGCGCCGCAGATTTGCCTTTACCGCCGCGACGCTGCGCTTCGTAGTCGGTTAACGGCTGATACTTCACGTAGCCCTGATGCGAAAGGGTCACGACAACATCTTCCTGGTTGATCAGGTCTTCGATGTTGATATCGGCGCTGTTAGCGGTGATCTCGGTACGGCGCGCGTCGCCGAACTGTTCACGGACCAGCTCCAGCTCTTCGCGGATAACTTCCATCAGGCGATCGGCGCTGCCCAGAATATGCAGCAGTTCCGCAATCTGTTCCAGCAGCTCTTTGTATTCGTCGAGCAGTTTTTCATGCTCAAGGCCGGTCAGTTTCTGCAAACGCAGATCCAGAATCGCCTGTGCCTGCTGTTCGGTCAGGTAGTACTGGCCGTCGCGCACGCCGAATTCAGGTTCCAGCCATTCCGGACGCGCGGCGTCATCGCCTGCGCGTTCCAGCATCGCAGAAACGTTGCCCAGATCCCAGGAACGGGCGATTAAGCCAGCTTTCGCTTCCGCCGGCGTCGGCGCGCGGCGAATCAGCTCAATAATCGGATCGATGTTGGCCAGGGCAATCGCCAGCGCTTCGAGGATGTGCGCGCGATCGCGGGCTTTACGCAGTTCGAAAATCGTACGGCGGGTCACCACTTCGCGGCGGTGGCGCACGAACGCGGCAATAATTTCTTTCAGATTCATGATCTTCGGCTGACCATGGTGCAGGGCAACCATGTTGATACCGAAGGAGACCTGCAGCTGAGTCTGCGAATAGAGGTTGTTCAGCACCACCTCACCCACCGCATCGCGCTTCACTTCAATCACGATACGCATGCCGTCTTTATCAGACTCGTCGCGCAGCGCGCTGATGCCTTCGACGCGTTTGTCTTTGACCAGCTCAGCGATTTTCTCAATCAGGCGCGCTTTGTTCACCTGATACGGAATTTCATGCACGATGATGGTTTCGCGACCGGTTTTCGCGTCAGCTTCCACTTCCGCGCGGGCGCGAATGTACACTTTACCGCGACCGGTACGATAGGCCTCTTCAATGCCGCGGCGACCGTTGATGATCGCGGCGGTCGGGAAGTCCGGGCCCGGAATATGTTCCATCAGCCCTTCAATGCTGATGTCTTCGTTTTCAACGTAGGCCAGACAGCCGTTGATCACTTCGGTCAGGTTGTGCGGCGGAATGTTGGTCGCCATACCTACCGCGATACCGGACGAACCGTTGACTAACAGGTTCGGGATTTTGGTCGGCATAACGTCAGGGATCTTTTCCGTGCCGTCATAGTTATCGACGAAATCCACCGTCTCTTTTTCCAGGTCGGCCATCAGTTCATGGGCGATCTTCGACATACGGATTTCCGTATAACGCATCGCTGCGGCGGAGTCGCCGTCGACAGAACCGAAGTTACCCTGGCCATCTACCAGCATGTAACGCAGGGAGAATGGCTGCGCCATACGTACAATGGTGTCATACACGGCAGTATCACCATGAGGGTGGTATTTACCGATTACGTCACCAACGACACGGGCAGATTTTTTATAGGCTTTGTTCCAGTCATTGCCCAATACGTTCATGGCGTATAGTACGCGACGGTGTACCGGCTTCAGGCCATCTCGGACATCCGGCAGCGCACGGCCAACAATGACCGACATCGCGTAATCCAGATACGAGCTCTTCAGCTCTTCCTCAATGTTGACCGGTGTAATTTCTCTCGCAAGGTCGCTCATCTAACCGCTATCCCTCTACTGTATCCCGGATTCAAAGGTCGCAAATTATAACACACCCGTAGTGATACGGGTAAACCTATACCCAATGATTTTCGCGCGGCGGAAGGCGACAGGGATAGACGGTTTATTCATCCCTGAGGCCTGATATACTCGCGGGTCTGAACTGAACAGGAGTAAAAGCGCCCATGAATGCCGAAAAACCGTCGGTGGCCCACAATGTTGATCATAATGAAATCGCTAAATTTGAAGCCGTCGCCTCGCGCTGGTGGGATTTAGAAGGCGAATTCAAGCCGTTACATCGCATCAACCCTCTACGTCTTGGCTATATCGCGGAGCGCTCCGGCGGCCTGTTTGGCAAAAAGGTGCTCGATGTCGGCTGCGGCGGCGGCATTCTGGCTGAAAGCATGGCTCGAGAAGGCGCAACGGTGACCGGTCTGGATATGGGTTTCGAACCGCTACAGGTGGCCAGGCTGCATGCCCTGGAGAGCGGTATTCAGGTCGAATACGTCCAGGAAACCGTTGAAGAGCACGCGGCGAAGCATGCCCGGCAGTATGACGTCGTCACCTGCATGGAGATGCTGGAGCACGTCCCGGACCCGCAGTCGGTGGTCCACGCCTGCGCGCGGCTGGTCAAACCCGGCGGCCAGGTCTTCTTCTCGACTATTAACCGTAACGGTAAAGCGTGGCTGATGGCGGTCGTGGGCGCCGAATACGTTATGAAGATGGTGCCAAAAGGTACCCATGACGTGAAGAAATTCATTAAACCGGCGGAGCTGATCGGCTGGGTTGATGAGACTATTCTGAAAGAGCAGCATATTACCGGTCTCCACTACAATCCGTTGACCAATACCTTCAAGCTGGCGCCAGGGGTTGATGTTAACTATATGTTGCATACAACGGCGAAAAAAGCATAACGTCAGCTGTATTTCCTATGATGATTGCGCGGCATCAAGCCGCGTGATTTTTTCTTCCGATGAAGAAATCAGCACTCGATCAAATTTTCATTTTTTTTTCTGATTTATTGACATCTTCTCCAGGCCTTATGTGGCGTGGACTTGGCGATTATTACCCTTCCGCAACCTCAATTTAACCTCAAAATCAACTCTTGTACTCAAAAGAATCCTTACTAGAATACTCACCATATAGCGTTTCTTTTATCGACAACCCCCTACATATAGTATTTATCCACAGAGTTAGTCACAACGGCGATCTGTGGATAAGTGGGGGATATTTTCTTTCACGGACAGGTATAATCCACATGAATCAGAGTCTGCTGGTGACAAAGCGCGACGGTAGCACCGAGCGCATCAATCTCGATAAAATCCACCGCGTGCTGGATTGGGCGGCAGAAGGACTGAATAACGTTTCCATCTCCCAGGTAGAACTGCGTTCCCACATTCAGTTCTATGACGGCATCAAAACCGCCGACATTCACGAAACCATTATCAAAGCCGCCGCGGACCTTATTTCCCGCGATGCGCCGGATTACCAGTATCTTGCCGCCCGCCTGGCGATTTTCCACCTGCGTAAAAAAGCCTACGGCCAGTTTGAGCCGCCAGCGCTGTTCGACCACGTGTCGAAAATGGTGAAAAACGGCAAATACGATACTCATCTGCTGGAAGACTACACGGAAGAAGAGTTCAAGCAGATGGATTCGTTCATCGAGCACGATCGCGATATGACCTTCTCCTACGCGGCGGTTAAGCAGCTCGAAGGCAAATATCTGGTGCAGAACCGCGTCACCGGCGAGATCTATGAAAGCGCCCAGTTCCTGTACATTCTGGTCGCCGCGTGCCTGTTCTCCAACTACCCGCGCGAGACGCGTCTGGACTACATCAAGCGTTTCTATGACGCGGTGTCGACGTTTAAAATCTCCCTGCCGACGCCGATTATGTCCGGCGTGCGCACCCCGACCCGCCAGTTCAGCTCCTGCGTGCTGATCGAGTGCGGCGACAGCCTGGATTCGATTAACGCCACCTCCAGCGCCATTGTTAAATACGTCTCTCAGCGCGCCGGTATCGGCATCAACGCCGGTCGCATCCGCGCGCTGGGTAGCCCGATTCGCGGCGGTGAAGCGTTCCACACCGGCTGTATTCCGTTCTATAAGCACTTCCAGACCGCAGTGAAATCCTGCTCGCAGGGCGGCGTGCGCGGCGGTGCGGCGACCCTCTTCTACCCGATGTGGCATCTGGAAGTCGAAAGCCTGCTGGTGCTGAAAAATAACCGTGGCACCGATGCCAACCGCGTTCGTCACATGGACTACGGCGTACAGATCAACAAGCTGATGTACACCCGTCTGCTGAAAGGCGGCGATATCACCCTGTTCAGCCCGTCAGACGTCCCGGGCCTGTACGATGCGTTCTTCGCCGATCAGGACGAGTTTGAGCGCCTGTACACCAAATACGAGCAGGACGACAGCATTCGCAAGCAGCGCATTAAAGCGGTAGAGCTGTTCTCGCTGATGATGCAGGAGCGCGCCTCCACCGGCCGTATCTACATCCAGAACGTCGACCACTGCAACACCCACAGCCCGTTTGACCCGGTGGTCGCGCCGGTGCGCCAGTCCAACCTGTGCCTGGAAATCGCCCTGCCGACCAAGCCGCTGGAAGATGTGAACGACGAAAACGGTGAAATTGCGCTGTGCACCCTCTCCGCTTTCAACCTCGGCGTTATCGATAGCCTTGATGAGCTGGAAGAACTGGCGGTGCTGGCGGTTCGCGCGCTGGATGCCCTGCTGGATTATCAGGACTACCCGATCCCGGCAGCCAAACGCGGCGCCATGGGCCGTCGTACGCTGGGCATTGGCGTAATCAACTTTGCCTACTATCTGGCGAAGCACGGTAAACGCTACTCCGACGGCAGCGCCAACAACCTGACGCATAAAACGTTCGAAGCGATTCAGTACTACCTGCTGAAAGCCTCTAACGAACTGGCTATCGAGCAGGGCGCGTGCCCGTGGTTTAACGAAACCACCTATGCCAAAGGCATTCTGCCGATCGATACCTATAAAAAAGACCTGGATGCGATCGTCAATGAATCCCTGCATTACGACTGGGAAGCGTTGCGCGAATCGATCAAAACGCACGGCCTGCGTAACTCCACGCTCTCCGCGCTGATGCCGTCCGAGACCTCTTCGCAGATCTCCAACGCCACCAACGGCATTGAGCCGCCGCGCGGCCACGTCAGCATCAAAGCGTCGAAAGACGGGATCCTGCGCCAGGTGGTGCCGGATTACGAAAAACTGCAGAACGGCTACGAGCTGCTGTGGGAAATGCCGAACAACGACGGTTACTTGCAGCTGGTCGGTATTATGCAGAAGTTTATCGACCAGTCGATTTCCGCCAACACCAACTACGACCCGACCCGCTTCCCGTCAGGTAAAGTGCCGATGCAGCAATTGCTGAAAGACTTGCTCAACGCCTATAAGTTCGGCGTCAAAACGCTGTACTATCACAACACTCGCGATGGCGCGGAAGATGCCCAGGACGATCTGGCGCCGTCCATCCAGGACGACGGCTGCGAAAGCGGCGCATGTAAGATTTGATAATATTGCCCGGCGGCGCGTCGCTTGCCGGGCCTACGGTATATTGTAGGCCGGGTTAGCGAAGCGCCACCCGGCTTGTAATTCCAGGACAGGATCCCCACTCATGGCATATACCACTTTTTCTCAGACCAAAAACGATCAGCTGCTTGAGCCGATGTTTTTTGGTCAGCCGGTGAACGTCGCCCGCTACGATCAGCAAAAATATGACATCTTCGAAAAGCTGATTGAAAAACAGCTCTCCTTCTTCTGGCGTCCGGAAGAAGTTGACGTTTCCCGCGACCGCATCGACTACCAGGCGCTGCCGGAACACGAAAAACACATTTTTATCAGCAACCTGAAATATCAGACGCTGCTCGACTCGATCCAGGGACGCAGCCCGAACGTCGCCCTGCTGCCGCTGATTTCAATTCCGGAGCTGGAAACCTGGGTTGAAACCTGGGCGTTCTCAGAGACCATTCACTCGCGCTCCTACACCCATATCATCCGCAATATCGTTAACGATCCGGCGATAGTGTTTGACGATATCGTCACCAACGAGCAGATTCAGAAACGCGCGGAAGGGATTTCCAGCTATTACGATGAATTGATTGAGCTGACCAGCTACTGGCATCTGCTGGGCGAAGGCACCCACAGCGTGAACGGTAAAACCATCACCGTGAACCTGCGCGAGCTGAAAAAGAAACTCTACCTGTGCCTGATGAGCGTGAACGCGCTGGAAGCCATCCGTTTTTACGTCAGCTTCGCCTGCTCCTTCGCCTTTGCCGAGCGCAAGCTGATGGAAGGTAACGCCAAGATTATCCGTCTGATCGCCCGCGATGAAGCGCTGCACCTGACCGGTACTCAGCACATGCTGAACCTGCTGCGTTCCGGCGTCGACGATCCGGAGATGGCTTCAATCGCCGAAGAGTGCAAACAGGCGTGCTACGACCTGTTCGTGCAGGCGGCGCAGCAGGAAAAAGAGTGGGCGGATTATCTGTTTCGCGACGGCTCGATGATCGGCCTGAACAAAGATATTCTCTGCCAGTACGTTGAGTACATTACCAACATCCGCATGCAGGCGGTGGGTCTCGATCTGCCGTTCCAGACCCGCTCCAACCCGATCCCGTGGATCAACACCTGGCTGGTGTCCGATAACGTGCAGGTGGCGCCGCAGGAAGTGGAAGTCAGTTCCTATCTCGTCGGGCAGATCGATTCCGAAGTCGACGCCGACGATCTGAGCAACTTCCAGCTCTGATGAAACGCATTTTTTTGAAGATTTCTGACACTCGCCTTGAGTGTCAGGATGAACATCCCTCCCTGCTGGCGGCTCTGGAATCGCACAATATCGACGTGGAGTATCAGTGCCGCGAAGGCTACTGCGGCTCCTGCCGTCTACGGCTGGTTTCGGGCCAGGTTGACTGGCTCACCGAGCCGCTGGCGTTTGTCCAGCCGGGAGAGATTTTGCCCTGCTGCTGCCGGGCGAAAGGCGATATCGAAATTGAGATGTAATGCTTAATGTACTTCGTGCGCGGAGACCAGCTTAACGTCGCCGCGTTTTTTCATCTGTAGGATATACAGCGCGCCGGCAAGTACCACCAGTACCGCCCCCATCAGATAAATTGAACGATAGCCCACGCCATCCACCATCAAGCCCATAACGAAAGCGCCCAACGCCAGTCCCGCATCCATTGCATTAAAAAACAGTGAGTTCGCCACGCCGATTTTATGCGGCTCTACCGAACTGATGATCTGCGTCTGGAATATTGGCGTAACGGAACCGTAGCCAATGCCGATCAGCGCACCAGATAAAACCATGGTGATGCTGCCGTGGGTATAGCCCAGCACCACCAGGCCGACAGTGAAGGCGAGCAGGCAGGGATAAACCACATACTTCGGCCCCTTTTTATCACAGACGTTACCGGTGAAGGCACGGCAGATCATCAGAAATATGGCATAGCACAGCAGAAAATTACTCGCGGCGGCCATTAGATCTAATTCGCGGGCATACAGGGCAAGGAAAGCAGAAACGCCAGCGTAGGCAAAGGTCATAAAGAAGGTGACCAGGGCAAACGGCATGGCTGCGCGATCGAACATAGCAGCAAAACCCAGCTTCGGTTTTGAACCGTCTGCATGGCGAATTACCGGCGGCACGGCCACAATCAGCGCCAGCACGATGCTGACAATCGAGACGCCGGTGCACAACCAGAACGCTTCAATATACGCGCTATGCCGCGCCATATTCAGACCGATCCACGGTCCCACCACCATCGCCAGCCCCATCGCTAATGAGAAAAAACTGATGCCCTCTCCACGTCGGGAGGCCGGTATTAACCGCGCAGAAATCGTTCCCTTCACCGTTGTTATCACCCCAAAAGTGATCCCATGAAGCACGCGAATAAATAGCAATGCTTCGATAGAATGGCAAAGCGGATATAACGCAGTCACTACCAAAAAGGCCAGAGAAGAAAGCATCAGAACCGTTTTATTCGAATATTTCCCTACCCACTGCCCGGCAAACGGACGAATAATAATCGCCGCGATCAGAAAACAGGTTACCAGCAGCCCGGCTTTGTCAGCGGTGGCATGCAAATTATCGGCAATATAAATAGGGAGCAGCGTTAGCTGCACATAGAAAACAAAGAAGATAATAAAACTAATAATAGTTATTGCCCAAAAATCCTTAGTCCATAATTTCTCTTTCATCAATAAGCACCTTGTTTATACGGCGCGTAGCATCACATTCATCATCGATATCTAACGAATAAGTAGACTATCGACACAGATGATTGCGTACGTGATTTTGTGATTAAGCCTGTTGAAAAATTATATGAAAATACATAACATTAGTAAAATTAATCCTATTAATGGCTTTGATTAGAAATCACTAATGACGCTAACACAGATAAACGCTCTACTCATGGTGCTTGAATGCGGCGGGTTTACCGAGGCGGGAAAACGCCTGTACATGACACAATCAGCCGTCAGTCAGGCAATTAATGCACTGGAAGAGGAGCTAGGGGTCGTGATTTTGGTACGCGAGCGGCGAAAGGCCATCACGCTAACGGCAGTCGGTGAACGGATTGTCTCCCATCTGCGACGGCTGGCGCATGAGGTCAACGCGGTGAAAGAAATCGCCGAGCAGGAAAAACAGTCGCCGTTACGATTACTGCGTATTGGCTGCTTCCCCAGTATTTGCGCCTGCATTTTACCGCAGGTAGTGCGCTATTTTGAAACATACTACCCGCAGATTAAAATTATTCCCCACGAAGCCAACAGTACGGAAATTATTGAATCCCTGCGCCAGGATAAAATTGATATTGGTTTTGTCCACTCTCCGGTACCCAATATGTATTCCCTCCCGGTCTACAAAGATAAATTCACCGTCGTGGTTCCGGAAAACCACCCGTTTGCACAGCGCGACTCCGTAAAGCTTGAAGAGCTCTTCAGCGAGCCGTTAATTACCAGTACAGGCCGCTATGAGCTAAGTATTATGACGTTATTTAAAGAGCACAATATTACGCCCGAGATTAAATATGAATTCAACCACCCGGCAACGGCCATCAGTTTTATCCGCCAGGGACTGGGCATCGCGCTGCTCCCCGAACTGACGCTCAAAGCGCTGGAGCATCCGCTGCGTTCCGTGGCCCTGGAGCCAGCCTTTTATCGACATATTTCTCTCATTGCCAACCACCCTCCAGTGACGGGCAGCCCCTTGCAGATACTCAATGAGTGCCTCCATCAACTGGTCACAGAAGGTAAAATTTAAACGATCCGCTGCACAAAACGGCAATAAAACTTTCGTTTTAAGTTCTAATATGCTCGATATCAAACAAAAATAAATAAATACGTGCCTTAATGATGTAAAACGAACATCGAGGGCACAGAATGAATTCTGCCAACTCAGACTTCGACGTCATTATTATTGGCGGCGGCGCAACCGGCGCCGGGATCGCGCGCGACTGCGCGCTGCGCGGGCTGAAGACGGCGTTGGTTGAGCGCTACGATATCGCCACCGGCGCGACCGGGCGTAACCACGGCCTGCTGCATAGCGGCGCGCGCTATGCGGTCACCGATAGCGAATCGGCGCGCGAGTGCATCAGCGAAAACCGCATCTTACGCCGTATCGCCCGCCACTGCATTGAGCCCACCAGCGGACTCTTTATTACCCTGCCGGAAGATGACCCGGCGTATCAGCACACCTTTATCACCGCCTGCCAGCAGGCGGGTATTGAAGCCCAGCCTCTGACGCCCGCCGAAACGCTGCGCCTGGAGCCTGCCGTGAATCCCGCGCTGCTTGGCGCCGTGCAGGTACCGGACGGCACCGTCGATCCGTTCCGCCTCACCGCCGCGAATATGCTCGATGCCCGCGAACATGGCGCCACGATCCTCACCGGCTGCGAAGTCACCGGCCTGCTGCGCGAGGGCGATCGCGTCCAGGGGGTAGCGCTCTACGATCGTCAGCGCCGTGAACCGCTCAGCCTGCGCGCGCAGGTGGTGGTCAACGCCGCCGGGATCTGGGGGCAGCGTATCGCAGAGTATGCCGACCTGCGCATCGCGATGTTTCCGGCAAAAGGATCGCTGCTGATCCTCGACCACCGCATTAACCGTCAGGTTATCAACCGCTGCCGCAAACCGGCTGACGCCGATATCCTGGTACCCGGCGATACCATTTCGTTGATTGGCACCACCTCGATGCACATTCCCTATGACGAAATTGACGACAACCGGGTGACGGCCGGGGAAGTCGATACGCTACTACGCGAGGGGGAAAAGCTGGCGCCGATCATGGGGCGGACCCGGATACTGCGCGCCTACTCCGGCGTACGTCCGCTGGTCGCCAGCGATGACGATCCCAGTGGACGCAGCGTCAGCCGCGGCATCGTGCTGCTCGACCACGCCCAGCGCGACGGCATGGAAGGTTTTATCACCATCACCGGCGGTAAGCTGATGACCTACCGCCTGATGGCGGAATGGGCTACGGATGCGGTATGCCGCAAGCTCGGCAATACCGCCCCCTGTACAACCGCCGATGCGCCGCTTCCCGGCTCGCAGGAGCCGACGGAAACCACGTTACGCAAAATCATCGCTTTACCAGCATCGCTGCGCGGGTCGGCCATTTATCGCCACGGCGATCGTACCCCCGCCTGGCTTGGCGATAGCCGCCAGCACCGCAGCCTGGTCTGCGAATGCGAAGCGGTCACCGCCGGCGAGGTTCAGTACGCGGTCGAAAATCTGGCGGTGAAAAACCTGCTCGACCTGCGCCGGCGCACCCGCGTCGGCATGGGCACCTGTCAGGGCGAGCTGTGCGCCTGCCGGGCCGCCGGGCTGCTCGCGCGTTTTAACGTCACCACCTCCGCGCGCTCCCTTACCCAGCTGTCTGAATTTCTGAACGAGCGCTGGAAAGGCGTCCAGCCGGTGGCCTGGGGAGACGCGCTGCGCGAAAGCGAGTTCACCCGCTGGGTCTATCTCGGCCTGTGCGGATTACAAAAGGAGCATCAGGATGAAGTTTGATTGCGCCATTATCGGCGGCGGCCTTGCCGGGCTGCTCTGCGGGCTGGCGCTCAATCAGCGCGGCCTGCGCAGCGTGATTATCAGCCGCGGCCAAAGCGCCCTGCACTTCTCTTCCGCCTCGCTGGATCTGCTCTCGACGTTGCCGAATGGCGAAACCGTCACCGATGTTGCTCACGGCATCGGCCAACTGGCCCGCCAGCTTCCCGAGCATCCTTATGCCAGACTCGGCGTCGAACGGGTAATGGGTTACGCCAGCCAGGCGCAGGCTCTGTTTGCCGACTGCGGTATCGCCATGCAGGGTGAGGCCAGCCAGCCGCATCTGCGCGTGACGCCGCTGGGAACCTTACGCGCGGCCTGGCTTTCGCCGCAGGAGATTGCCACCGCGCCGCTGCCCGCCAACGGCGTCTGCGTGGTCGGCATCAGCGGATTCGGCGACTTCCAGCCGCATCTTGCCGCCGCCTCGCTGAACCAGCATGGCGTTCACGCCGAAGCGCAGGAGATAGATTTACCGCTCCTTGATGTTCTGCGCGATAGCCCATCCGAATTTCGCGCCGCCAATATCGCCCGCCGTCTGGACGATGAAACGCAGTGGCCGGCGCTGCTGGCGGCGCTGCGTCCGCTGGCGCAGCGGCACCGTTTCATTATCATGCCCGCCTGCTTCGGCCTCGCCGACGATCGTCTGTATCAGTGGCTACAGCAGCGCCTTCCCTGCCCGCTGCGCCTGCTGCCTACGCTGCCGCCGTCGGTGCCGGGGATGCGCATGCACGCCCAGCTCCAGCGGCATTTTATCCGCGGCGGCGGCACCTGGCTTACCGGCGACGAAGTCATCAATATTAGCCAGCAGAACGGTATCGTTAACGCTATCTGGACGCGCAACCACGGCGATATCCCGCTGCGCCCGCGCTTCGCGGTGCTGGCCAGCGGCAGCTTTTTCAGCAATGGGCTGGTCGCCGAACGCAGCGGCGTGCGCGAGCCTATTCTTGGCCTTGATCTGCAGCAGACGCTACCGCGCGAGCGCTGGTATCAGCAGGACTTTTTTGCTTCCCAGCCCTGGCAGCGTTTCGGCCTGAAAACCGATGCGGCCCTGCGTCCGCAGCTTCAGGGGCAGACGCTGGAGAATCTGTTCGCCGTAGGTTCTATTCTCGGCGGTTTTGATGCCATCGCGCTGGGATGCGGCGGCGGCGTCTGCGCGGTCACCGCGCTGCACGCCGCAAGGTTAATCGGCGAGCTTGCCGGAGGTGAGTCATGAACGACACGCGTTTTGAACACTGCATTAAATGCACCGTTTGCACCACCGCCTGCCCGGTCAGCCGGGTTAACCCGCGCTACCCTGGGCCAAAACAGGCCGGGCCGGACGGCGAGCGCCTGCGCCTGAAAGACGGCACGCTCTACGACGAGGCGTTAAAATACTGCATTAACTGCAAACGCTGCGAAGTCGCCTGCCCCTCAGACGTCAAAATCGGCGATATTATCCAGCGCGCGCGCATGGAGTATGGTCGGCAAAAGCCCACGCTGCGCGATGCGATCCTCAGCCATACCGACCTGATGGGCACCCTCTCCACGCCGTTTGCCCCGCTGGTGAACGCCACCACCGGGCTGAAGCCGGTACGGCGACTCCTCGACGCCGCGCTTAAAATCGATCACCGCCGTACGCTGCCGAAATATGGCTTTGGCACCTTTCGCCGCGCGTATCGTCAGCTGTCTGCTCAGCAGGCGCAATACGCCGAACAGGTGGCGTTTTTTCACGGCTGCTATGTCAACTACAACCACCCACAGCTGGGCAAAGATCTTATCCGGGTGCTGAACGCCATGGGCATCGGCGTGCAGTTATTCAGTAAGGAGCAGTGCTGCGGCGTGCCGCTAATTGCCAACGGTTTTTTTGCCAGGGCGCGCAAGCAGGCGCAGAGCAACGTCACCGCGATGCGGGAAAATAGCCTCCCTGTTATTGCGACCTCATCAACCTGCACCTTTACCCTACGCGATGAATACCCGCACGTACTCGATATTGAGAACCGCGACGTTCGCGATCGTATTGAGCTGGCAACCCGCTGGATCTGGCGTCAGTTGGATGATGGGCGGCCTCTGCAGCTAAAACCGCTGCCGCTGAAGGTGGTCTATCACACCCCCTGTCATATGGAGAAAATGGGCTGGTCGCTGTATACCCTTGAACTCTTACGGCTGATCCCCGGACTGCAGTTGGAGGTGCTCGACTCTCAATGCTGCGGCATTGCCGGCACCTACGGGTTTAAGTCGGAGAACTACGACTCATCGCAGGCCATTGGCGCGCCGCTGTTCCGGCAAATTGAGGAGAGCGGCGCCGACCTGGTGGTGACCGATTGTGAAACCTGCAAATGGCAGATTGAGATGTCCACCAGCAAACGCTGCGAACATCCCATCTCTCTGCTGGCGCAGGCGCTGGCCTGATACCAGCACCGGCTGCGGGGGGACTAATAGCTCCCCTTTCCCTTCGCCTGTTCGGCTATCGGCTTGAACATCGCCAGCCGTTTATCCAGCGCGCGGGTATAGAGGTTGGTATCAACGCCCACGGCGACAAAATTGGCCCCCCACGCCAGCGCTTTGTGCGCCATCTCCGGGTCAACGGCGAGGAAACCGGCGGCTTTTCCCGCCGCGCGAATGCGGCGGATGCTCTGTTCGATAATGCGCTGAACGTCCGGATGCCCGGCGTTGTCCGGGTAGCCCAGCGAAGCCGATAGGTCAGCCGGGCCGATAAAGACGCCGTCAATCCCCTCCACTTCGAGGATCGCATCCAGATTATCGAGGGCGGTTTTGCTCTCCACCTGAATCAGCAGGCACAGTTCATCGTTGGCCTGCGCCATATAGTTCTCTACCCGCCCCCAGCGCGCGGCGCGGGCCACCCCGGCCCCGACGCCGCGGGTGCCCACCGGCGGATAGCGGGTAGCCGAGACGATCTCCCGCGCCTGTTCAGCGGTATCGACCATCGGGATCAGCAGCGTTCTGGCGCCGATATCCAGTACCTGTTTAATCAGGCTACGATTGCCCTCCACCGGGCGAATCACCGGCTGGCTGGCGTAGGGCGCGATGGCCTGCAGCTGATGATACAGGTCCTGAATGGTATTGGGCGCATGTTCGCCGTCAATCAGCAGCCAGTCGTAACCCGAGGTGGCGGCAATCTCAGCCATATACGAAGAGGTCGAGCTCAGCCACAAGCCAATTTGCGCTTCCCCTTGCAACAATCCCGCTTTAAATGGGTTCGATAAAATTGCGTTCATAGTTCTCCCTTACATTAATGCTGTACGCTGTCAGCCTGCGGCACCGTACGATTGACGCGCAGTGAAAAGATAATAACAACTCCGACAATCGCCACGCAGGCGAGCGTCACTAATCCGGCAGAATCACTCGCGAACATTGTTTCAGCCTGGACGCGGATAATCGGCGCCAGAAAACCGCCGATGGCGCCAAACAGGTTGACGAAACCGATGCCCGCGGCCAGCGCCGTGCCGGACAACAGCTGCGTCGGCATGGTCCAGAACACCGGCTGTACGGCAATGACGCCCACGGCGGCAACGCACAGCGCGATAATCGCCAGCACTGGCGACACCAGCCCGGAGACCGCAATGCCAATCGCCGCCGCCAGCAGGGTGAATGCGGCAATATTACGCCGCTCGCCGGTACGGTCGGAGTAGCGCGGAATCAGCCAGGTCCCGAACAGCGCCGCTACCCAAGGAATAGCGGTCACCACCGAAGCCACAAACCCCACCTTGGTGCCGAGCAGCGCGGCAACCTGGGTCGGCAGGAAGAAGATCAGACCGTAAACCGCTACCTGAATGGTCAGATAAATAATGGCCAGCTGCCAGACGCGGCCGTTGCGCAGCGCATCGGACAAACGCGAAGTCACCTTTTTCTGCTCTTCGCTGGCCAGCTCGCTGATTAACGCCTGTTTTTCGGCAGCGCTCAGGAAACGCGCCTTTTGCGGCGTATCGTCAAGCCAGAAGAAGGTGAAGAACCCGGCGCCGACCGCCAGCAGCCCCTCAATGATAAACATCCAGAACCAGCCGGGATGGCCCATAAAGCCGTGCATTTCCAGCAGCGCGCCGGAGAGCGGCGACCCGAGGGTCAGCGCCAGCGGCGCGCCCATATAAAACAGCCCCATAATGCTGGCGCGGTTCTGCTGCGGGAACCACTGGGAAGTCAGGTAGATCATACCCGGGAAGAAGCCCGCCTCGGCGGCGCCCAGCAGGGTACGCACCAGCAGAAACTTCGCTTCGGTGTCCGCCCACGCCATCGCCGCGGAGAGAAGCCCCCACAGCAAGGTGGTGCAGCCGATCCATTTTCTTGCGCCGAATTTGCGCATCAGCAGGTTGGCGGGCACCCCGAGAAAGGCGTACACCACAAAGAAAATCCCCGCCCCCAGCGCATAGGCCTCGTTGCTCAGGCCGGTATCCAGCTGATAGGTCTCTTTGGCAAAGCCGATATTCGAACGGTCAAGAAACGCCAGCACGTACAGCGCCAGCATAAAAGGGATCAAACGGGCGCGGTTTTTCTTCACCACGCTTTCAAGCAAGGTGTTGCTCATCGTAATATCCTCAACAATGGGCCGCACATCTGCGCTGTGCGGCACGACGGGATCAGTGGCTATAAGGACGTTTCAGGTTGCAGTCGCGGTTCAGCTCGACGCCGAAGCCCGGTTTATCCAGCACGCTTTTATGAATGCGCCCGTTTACCGGCACCGGCTCGTCAACCAGAATCGGGTCAAACTGCGGACGCATCGTTGAGCAATCCGGGCTGGTCATCAGGAACTCGCTGAACGGCGTATTGGTAAAGGTAATGACCGCGTGGTGCGAATAGACCGACGAGCCGTGCGGCACCACCAGCTGGCCGCGCGATTTGGCGATCGCCGCAATCTCCACCAGCGTGGTCAGGCCGCCGCACCAGCCCACATCAGGCTGCATAATATCGATGCCGGTTTCCGACAGCGTGCGGAAAGATTGCAGCGTGCCGTGGTGCTCGCCGCTGGTGACCATCATTCCGGCTGGCGCATTGCGTTTCAGCTCGCGGTAGCCTTCGTACTGCTGCGGCGGCAGGCACTCTTCGATCCACTTAAGGTTAGAGGGCGCGCAGGCGTGGGCCAGTTTAGTGGCGTAATTCACGTCCTGGCTCATCCAGCAGTCCAGCATCAGCCAGAAGTCCGGCCCGCATTTTTCGCGCATATCGGCCACCATCGCGGCATCTTTGCGGATCCCCGCGTCGCCATCGTGCGGCCCCCAGTGGGTCGGCATCTTGCCGCCAATAAAGCCCATCTCCTTCGCCAGATCCGGGCGCGCCCCGGTGGCGTAGAACTGAATTTCATCGCGCACCGCGCCGCCCAGCAGTTTATAAACCGGCAGCCCAACCACTTTGCCGAACAGATCCCACAGCGCCAGGTCGATACAGGAGATAGTATTCATCACCAGACCGCCGGATCCGGAGTAATACATGGTAGCGTTGAGCATCTGGTCATGGATCAGTTTGATATCGCTGACGCACTTACCTTCAATAAAGCGGTTCAGATGTTTTTCCACGATAAAGCAACCCATCTCGCCCGCGGTCGACACCGCAAAGCCGGTCTGCCCGTTTTCGGCTTCCACTTCAACGATCAGCGTACCGAGAACGTTGATGCCAAACGACTGGCGAGACTGTTCATACTGTTTATATTTGCTCATCGGCGTGGCGATATGATCGTCAATCCAGTGATTTGCCCCCTGGTCATGATAATCGCCGCCGCCAGCGCCTTTCTCTGCGGTAGCGCCGCCGATAAACCAGGCGCGGACGTGTTTAATTTTCGGTAGGGTCATGATCTTCTCCTTATTATGAGGCTTGTTGTTCGAAGGGGCTCTTCCACCCCAGCAGACGGGAAATATCTTTGGCGCAGGCAATCGCCCTACCGGCGAGGTAATCGCGATTGTCTTCATTGATTTGCAGACGGGTACCCACCACGGAAATGGCGGCGGTCAGCTCGTTATTGGCGTTAAACACCGGGGCGGCCACGCAGCGAACGTCGGGATAGTCTTCGCCGTTATCGAAGCTCCAGCCGCGGGCGCGAATACGCCCCAGCTCATCGCGAAGCTGCTGGGCGCTGGTGATAGTGGTTGGCGTCGCCCGTTCCCACCGCAGCTCGCTGATAATCGACTCCTGAACCCGCTCGGGCTGCCAGGCCAGCAGGCATTTACCGATACCGGAGCGATACAGCGACAGGCTCTTCCCCTCATGCGAGCGCACGCTGATGGTGGCCGGGGACTCAATCTTCAGAATGTAGTAGGCGTTGCCGCTGTCGATAATGCCCAGGTGGCAGAGCAGCCCACACTGATCCATCAGCTGCGTCAGGCGCGGACGCGCCAGCTCGCGCAGGTCCATTTTGCTCAGCGCCTGCCCGGCCAGCTCAACCAGCTTGGTCCACAGGCAGTAGTTATCCTGATTATCCATGCTGAGGAAGCGCTGTTTTTTCAGCTCTCCCAGCAGCAGATAGGCGGTACTTTTCGGAATACCCAGTTCGTCAATAATGGTCGCCGCGCTGCAGGGACCGATGCGGGCGATCAAATTGAGAATATCAATGGCGCGGGTCAGCGCCGGGACTTTGCTTGATTCCAACATACTGGACTCCAATCCTGAATACTGGAATCAGTGTTGCGGTTGTCAGGCGGATAAATTGTGAGCGGCTTCAAATGACGACGCTATTCCAGCAAGGTGGACGTTCGGAAGGATAAAAATGCGAGGTAGTACACAGAATATTTAAAAGCAAGTACAGCTGGCTGGACTCATCGCGCGTCGGGAAAGACTCCCGACGCGGAGGTTTGTTTACACCGTGAGAGATTCGACGACGTTAATCCAGCCGTGTTCGCCGGCCACCGGCTGGCCGTTCAGCCAGCGGCGCAGCATGTTCAGGGCCATCATCGCGCACACCTCCTGACGCACCTGCACGCTGTGGCGGCTGGTGGTGAATTTCACCCGCAGCGCGTGGGTGCCGTCCGGCGTAGAAAGCGCAAAATTCAGGTGATCGCTCTCCTGGCCGCTGACCGCCAGCGCCAGGCCGGCAAAATGTTTCTCGCGCCGCTCAGCCGCCCAGCGCGCGGACTGCGCCAGAGTCTCTTCCTGCGACGGAATGACTTCACTGACCAACAGCGGCGCATTGACGCGTGAAAGCTGTAGCGCCAGCAGGCCGCCGGTAAACTGCTCGCTCAGCGTCAGGCTTAGCTGACGCTCCTGCAGACGACGGGCGATCTGCGCGGGCAGGCCTTCTGTGCCTTCGAAAATCATGCTCTCTCCGGCCACTTTCCGCACTTCCGGCCATAGCGCCAGCATCGCCTCGCGCTGTTCAGCGGGCCCGGTCAGCTTCAGTTCGATAATCGGCATCGAGGAGCGATAGCCCATCACCACTCCCGGCGGCAGCTGCAGATGATCGAGGCTCTGCGCCAGTTCGCTTTCGGAACGGCCGAAGGTGGTCAGACGCAGGCACAGCGGCGCAGCAGGCAGCGGGAAACGCTCGCGCAGGCGCGGTAAGATTTCCTGCTCGACCATCACCTTAAATTCGGAAGGCACGCCGGGGGTAAAAAACATCAGGCAGCGGTTTAGCTGCACGGCAAAACCGCAGGCGGTTCCAACCGGGTTATCGATCATCTCGGCGCTTTGCGGAATTTCCGCCTGTTTACGATTGCTGGCGGCCATGGGCCTGCCGCGCTCGGCAAAGAAACGGGTCATGGTTTCCAGCCACGCTTCGTGCAGAATCAACCCTTCGCCTTTGGCCGTCGCGGCGGCCAGCGCGCTCAGGTCGTCGCTGGTCGGCCCCAGACCGCCGTTGACGATCAGCACATCGGCATGCTCGCTGCGCTCGCGTAAAATCGCCACCAGGGAGTCGAGATCGTCACCAACGGTATGGCGACGCTTTAAGGGTAATCCTTGATTAAAAAAGAAATCCGCCAGCCACGCGGCATTGGTATCGATGATTTGCCCATGCAGTACTTCATCGCCGGTGGACAGCATTTCCACGTTTAACATTGTGAACTCCAGCCTGATAAGTAGAAATACTATATCGCAAAGCGGCTGGCGAAAAAGCCTGAAAATCAGGCGCGGCGGAATACCGCGCCGGAGAGATTAGAAGCTGGCGTTGACGCCGACGTACGGACCGTCAGCGACCGCGTTATCGCGGTTGCCGTCTTTACCCGCCAGGTTGAGGTAGCGGTAGCCGGCTTCGATGCTCAGAGGACGCATAATGGTAAAGCGCGCGCCGGCATTGGCTTCCTGATAGCTGTCGATGCCGCTGGAGAGTGAATCCGGAGAGTAATAGTATTCGCCGAACAGACGGAAGCTGTCGCCGATTTTCCACTGCAGACCGCCGCCGACCGCCGCCGCGTAGCCCTCATCGCCGTTGTTCGGATTGGTGTAAACGCCTTTGCCGCCCACGGTGGCCAGGAATGGCCCAAGGGGGATGTTCAGGCCCAATCCCAGACCCGCCGCATCGCCGTCGTCATCATTGTGCAGCCAGTTGCCGGTTACCGCCAGGCCGGTCGATTCGGTGCCGAATCCGACGCCGAGATTGGTGTAGTGCTCACCGGCCTGCCCGCTGACGCTGATCGCATTTGCCGCCGTCGAGACGAACATCATGCCGGCGAGGGCCATAAATATGCTTTTTTTCATTTTTATCTATCCAGAAAATAATAATAAGAAAATCCCAAAAAACCGCGAAATTGTACTGCCGAATGCTAAGGAATCAATGAACTAAAGCGACGTTTGCCATTGTGATTGTAACCAGTTGCTACCGGAATTTTGCCAACGGCTCCGGGTATCAATTCGATAGCCAGAGCCAGATTGTCCGTGCTGGCTATTTATTCTACAAAGTGTGCTCAGCTTATTTTTTTCCTTCAGGGAGATGAATAAGTTACATAAAACTTTGTCAGGAGATAAAGATGAGCAAGAAAGGACTAACCACCGGTGCCGGCGCGCCGGTTGTCGATAATAATAATGTCGTGACTGCAGGTCCTCGCGGCCCGATGCTGCTGCAGGATGTCTGGTTTCTGGAAAAACTGGCCCACTTTGACCGTGAGGTTATCCCGGAACGCCGAATGCACGCTAAAGGCTCCGGGGCATACGGCAAACTGACCGTTACCCACGATATCACCCGCTATACCCGAGCAAAGCTTTTTTCCGAAGTCGGTAAAACCACCGACCTGTTCCTGCGTTTCTCAACCGTCGCCGGAGAACGCGGCGCCGCTGACGCCGAGCGCGATATTCGCGGCTTTTCTATCAAGTTCTATACCGAAGAGGGCAACTGGGATCTGGTGGGCAACAATACGCCGATTTTCTACCTTCGCGACCCGCTGAAATTTCCCGACCTTAACCACGTTGTCAAACGCGACCCGCGCACCAACCTGCGTAATCCAACCTGGAAATGGGATTTTTTCTCCCTGCTTCCCGAAACGCTGCATCAGTTAACCATCGACTTTAGCGACCGCGGCATCCCGCGCTCATATCGCCATATGCACGGTTTCGGCAGCCACGCGTTCAGCTTTATTAACGCTGAAAATGAACGTTTTTGGGTGAAATTCCACTTCAAATCCCAGCAGGGGATCGCCAACCTGATGGATGATGAAGCGAAACGCCTGGTAGCAGAAGATCGCGAGAGTTCGCAGCGCGATCTCTATGAGTCGATTGAAAGAGGCGATTTCCCGCGCTGGACCTTCTACGTGCAGATAATGCTGGAAGCGGACGCCAGCCGGGTCCCTTACAACCCCTTCGATCTGACCAAAATCTGGCCGCACGGCGATTATCCGCTGATTGAAGTCGGGGTACTGGAGCTTAACCGCAACCCGGATAACTACTTCGCTGAGGTTGAGCAGGTCGCGATGAATCCGGCGAACGTGGTGCCTGGCGTGGGCTTCTCTCCGGACCGGATGCTGCAGGGACGGCTGTTTTCCTACGGCGATACCCAGCGCTATCGTCTGGGCGTTAACCATCATCAAATTCCGGTCAATGCTCCGCGCTGCCCGTTCCATAACTATCACCGCGACGGCGCGATGCGCGTTGACGGCAATAGCGGCAACAGCGTCACCTATGAGCCCAACAGCTTTGGCGTGTTTCAGGAACAACCAGACTTTAGCGAGCCGCCTTTAAGCCTTGAAGGCGCGGCGGCGCACTGGGATCACCGGGAAGATAGCGACTACTTTAGCCAGCCGCGCAGACTGTTTGAGCTATTAGGCGAAGATGAGCATCAGCGTATGTTCCAGCGTATCGCCAATGATATGCGGGATATTCCTGAGTTTATTCAGCAGCGACAAATTGGCCTGTTCAGCGAAGTCCACCCCGACTACGGCGCGGGTGTTGCAGCGGCGTTACAGGCCTTAAAGCACGGGGAATAAGTACTGATGGCAGCCCTTAAGGCTGCCATTTTGCGCTTTTTAAACGATTTTAGTGCCGGAGCTTAGCGAGCTGCTGCTGCGATAAACCGGTCAGCTTTGCGACCTGAGAAGGCTCAAGCCCCTCATCCAGCATCGCCAGGGCAATGCGTTGCGTCGCCTCCTGCAGACCTTGATGTCGGCCTTCATTTCGGCCTTCATTTCGGCCTTCATTGCGACCTTCACGTCGGCCTTCATTGCGACCTTCACGTCGGCCCTTTTGTAAGCCCTTTTCTATCCCCGCCTTCATTCCCTGAAGGATCCCCTCTTTACGGCCACGCTCTTCCAGAAAATGAGCAATATTCATCAGCGTCTCCTTATGCGGCTTGAGCGGCGTCTTTTGCGCGAGCTTGCGTAAAAAGGCCACCGGATCGGCGGCGTTACCCGCCTGAAGCATATAATTCAGCAACGTTTTAAACTGCCGACGCGTAGTGTATCCCAAGGATAATATTCTGACCAGTTGCTCAGAGATGTCCATCAGGTCCCGCTGGCGGATATGTTTTTGCAGTAGCTCAAGCATAGCGACCCGGCGGTGCTGTACAAGCCGATCGTCAGGGATCTCAGTGACGTCTATCAGAGGAAAACTCCGGCTATACAGCCGCTCGGCCATCTCTGGCTGTGGAAAGCCATCCAGCCAGCGCGTTGAATACGGGTAGGGGCTGGTCCTGCCGTGATAAAAGAGCAGAGGAATCACCAGCGGCAGCTGATGATGCCCTTTATCAAGATGACGCTGCATCGCCGCGATGGCGTATCGCATCAGGCGAAACGCCATATGCCTGTCGGGAGAGCTTTGATGCTCAATAAGAATGTAGATATACCCCTCTCCGCCATGGGTTTTTAGCGAATAAAGGATATCCGAATGGCTGGCGCGTAAGTCCTCTTCAATAAAACTGCCGGACTCCAGCTGCAGCGTCCGCAGATCGCACTGTTCCCGCAAATGCTTCGGCAAATGAATATGCAAAAAATCGCGCGCCGTTGCCCGTTGGGACAAAAGATGTTTAAAGACCGCATCGTGCGGCGAGTGGCTTGCTATCTGTTCCATGATGGCCCCTGACCAATTAACTTGCGCTCACCCTACCACCACTCGCATTCACCGCGCGTTTTCGCTTGCGGTTTGCCGAGGCGGCTCGCAAACTGGGCCATTACAATTTTTATCCGCATCATCATTAAGGAGAAATCATGCGTCAAAGGACTATCGTCTGCCCGCTCATTCAACATGAAGGCCACTATCTGCTGTGTAAAATGGCCGACGATCGCGGCGTGTTTCCCGGCCAGTGGGCGCTCTCCGGCGGCGGCGTCGAGCCAGGCGAGCGCATTGAAGAGGCGCTGCGGCGAGAAATTCGTGAAGAGCTGGGCGAAAAACTGCAGCTGACCAACGTCACCCCGTGGACCTTTCGCGACGACGTCCGGGTTAAAACCTACGCCGATGGCCGCCGGGAAGAAATTTATATGATTTACCTGATCTTCGACTGCATCAGCGCCAATCGCGACGTGACGATCAACGAAGAGTTTCAGGACTACGCCTGGGTGAAAGTCGAGGATCTTCCTCACTATGATTTGAACGTGGCGACCCGCCGGACCCTCACCCTGAAAGGCTTACTCTGAACGCGCGCGCAAAAAGCGCAGCCTGACCTTCAGCCCGCCCAGCGTTTCGCTCCGCAGCAGCTGCGGATGGCTGCGGTGCAGGCGCGCAATATCGCTAACCAGCGCCAGGCCAAGCCCGGCGCCGGGGTTATCCCCCACGTTTTCCAGACGATGAAACGGCATGAGCGCCTGCTGAATCTGCGCATCATCGATCCCCGGCCCGCTATCTTCGACGTCCAGCAGCACCGCCTCTCCGTCACGATGCAGGCTGACGGTGACGATCCCCCCCTGCGGCGTATAGCGAATCGCGTTATCCAGCAGATTCGCGCACAGCTCGCTCAACAAAACGCCGTCTCCGGCGATGGTCACCGTCGAGGTTTCCCCCTCATAACCGAGATCGATAGCTTTGCTCCGCGCCTGCTGAAGACGGGAAAAGCAGCTATGGTGAACGATCTCCTGAAGGTCTACCGGCGGGAACGCCTGTTCCCCCTGCTCTTTCCGTTTGATGGTAGCCAGCTGCAGCAGGCGCTCGGTGAGCAGGATCGTGCTATTAAGCGTGCCGCTCATCGCCGCCAGGCTCTCGCGCCACAGTCGGGGATCGCCGCTCGCCAGCGCCACCGAAGCCTGAGTTTTCAACACCGCTAGCGGCGTTTTGAGCTGATGAGACGCGTCGGCGCTAAACCGCTCCTGGCGGGAAATCATCACCCGCAGCCGGTCGATATAGCGGTTAAAGGCGACGATCAGCAGCCGGGTTTCCGACCACGGCAGCAGCTCCGGCAGCGGCGTCAACAGGCCGGGTTCGCGCCGTACCATCAGCGCCGAAAGCTGGCGCATTGGCCGCAGCACGCGGCGCAGCAGCCAGCCGGCGAGAACCAGCGTCAGCAGCACTAATAGCCCCTGCGAGATCCATGATGAAAACAGCAGCTGTCCCGCCAGCCAGCGCCGCGACTGCAGCGTTTCGGCGATATAGATTTCCGCCATGCCGACAACGCCGCCTTCGTTAACCGGCTGCAGCAGCCGCGCCACGCGAATGGCCTGGCCGCGATATTCGGTATGATAAAACCACGCCAGCGCCGGATAGAGATCGGTACGAGAGGTTGATGGCGGCATTGGCGGCAGGTCGTCAAAACCGGAAATCACCCGCCTCTCGGGATCGAGAACTTTATAGTACAGGCGATCGTTCATATTCAGCTCAAAGCTATCAAGCACCACCCAGGGAACATTCACTTCCAGCCTGCCGTGGCGTACCACCAGACGCTCCGCCACCGTGCGGGCGGAGGAGAGCAGCGTACGATCGTAAGCCTGGGTCGCCGCCTGCAGGGCGCTGACGTAGCTATTGAACGCCGACAGCCCCCACAGCAAAACCAGCGGCAGGCCGAGAAACAGCAGCAGCTGGGCGAATAACGACTGCGGTTTACCCCACCTCATGATGAGCGAGCTCCAGCACGTAGCCCAGGCCGCGCAGGGTCACGATACGCACGTTGCTCTCCTGAAGTTTCTTACGCAGACGATGAATATACAGCTCAATGCTTTCCGGGCTGACGTCATCGCTGAGGCTGAAAACCTGTTCAAACAGCTGCTGGCGCGACACCGGCCGCGTACGGCGGAACATCAGCACCGTCAGCAGCGCCTGCTCGCGCGGCGTCAACGACAGCGTCTGCCCGCGCAGTAAAAAATAGCCTTCATCGCGATATTCCAGCGCGCCAATCTGTTGCACCTCATGCACCTGGCCTTCGCTACGCCGCAGCAGCGCGCGCAGCCTGGCATCCAGCTCTTCGAGCTCAAAAGGTTTTGGCAAATAGTCATCGGCGCCGACGTTCAGCCCTTTAACCCGATCCGCCACCGCGCTGCGGGCGGTTAACAGCAGGACGGGAAGAGTCTGCCCGCGCTTTCGCAGGCGCTGCACCACCTCCAGACCGTCGAGTCCCGGCATGCCGATATCCAGCACCGCCAGCGCATATTTTTCGCTTTGCAGCAGATGATCGGCCGCCCGGCCATCAAATACGCAGTCCACGGCAAACCCGCCCTGTACCAGCGCTTTCTCCAGCCAGTGAGCCAGCTCACGGTTATCTTCTGCCAGTAAGAGACGCATATCACATCCTGAAAAGTTGCTGCCGCGTTGAAAGGGAAATGAAAGGTAATTGTTTTAACAATCATGCAACCGAATAGCCACATGCCGGTTCACATAATCAAAAAAACGTACCCTGTAACTGACTGAGGAAGCCTATGAATATTCCATTCCTGCGCCATCTTAGCGCCCTCGCGCTATGCCTTTGTACCGCCTCCGCCTGGGCCGTCGAGGCGCCTTCCCGTACCGAATGTATCGCGCCCGCCAAGCCCGGCGGCGGCTTCGATCTCACCTGCAAACTGATTCAGGTCAGCCTGATGGAAACCGGCGCCATCAAAAAACCAATGCGCGTCACCTACATGCCCGGCGGCGTAGGGGCAGTGGCCTACAATGCGATCGTCGCCCAGCGTCCCGGCGAACCCGGTACCGTGGTCGCCTTTTCCGGCGGCTCGCTGCTCAACCTGGCGCAGGGCAAGTTTGGCCGCTACGGCGTGGATGATGTCCGCTGGCTGGCCAGCGTCGGCACCGATTACGGCATGATCGCGGTACGCACCGACTCGCCGTGGAAAGACCTGCCGTCGTTCATGGCGGCGATGGAAAAAAACCCCGCCAGTATCGTCATCGGCGCCGGCGCCTCAATCGGTAGCCAGGACTGGATGAAAGCGGCGCTGTTGGCGCAAAAAGCGAACGTCGATCCGCACAAAATGCGTTACGTGGCCTTCGAGGGCGGCGGCGAACCGGTCACCGCGCTGCTGGGCAATCACGTGCAGGCAGTCTCCGGCGATCTCAGCGAAATGGTGCCTTATCTACAGGGCAATAAAATCCGCGTGCTGGCGGTCTTCGCTAACGAAAGGCTACCGGGCGCGCTCGCCGATGTCCCCACCGCCAAAGAGCAGGGCTATGACCTGGTATGGCCGATTATTCGCGGCTTCTTCGTGGGCCCGAAAGTCAGCGACGCCGACTATCAGTGGTGGGTGGATGAGTTCACTAAATTGCAGCAGACCGACGCGTTCAAAAAGCAGCGCGAGCTGCGCGGCCTGTTTGAATTCAACATGAACGGCAAGGAACTGGACGCCTATGTCAAAAAGCAGGTGGAAGCGTATCGCCAGCAGGCGAAATCCTTTGGCCTGGCAAAATAATTAACGGAGGTTGCGATGAGCGATCGTATTTTTGCCGGTGTGTGGCTGCTGCTCTGCGCGGGGGGAATGTTTATCGCCTGGCAAATCCACAGCGAATACGCCTATGAACCCGTCGGCCCGCGCCCTTTCCCGGTAGGCATTATCGGCCTGATGCTGCTGTGCTCTGTTTTACTGCTTCTGCGTCGGCCCGATGCCATCACCTGGCCTGGGCGTCTGGTTTTACAACGTTTATTGACGATGGTGGTGGCGCTGGTGGTCTACGCGTGGGGTTTTGAATGGCTGGGTTTTCCTCTGGCCACCGCGCTGCTGACCGCCGTTTTTGGCCTGCTGTTTGGCGCCACCCTGCCCGCTGCCGGGGTAGCCGGCGTGGCGATGGGCATCGCGCTGTGGTACGTCTTTGACGCCCTGCTCGATGTCACCCTGCCGCTCGGCGTCTGGTTGAGTTAACGGAGGAGTTTATGGATATCTGGATTTATCTGTCGCAGGGCTTCGCCGTCGCCATGACGCCGACCAACCTGCTGATCGCGCTGATTGGCTGCTTCGTTGGCACCATCGTCGGCCTGCTGCCGGGCCTGGGCCCAATTAACGGCGTGGCGATCCTACTGCCGCTGGCCTTTGCCCTGCATCTGCCCGCTGAATCGGCGCTCATTCTGCTGGCCACGGTCTATATAGGTTGTGAATACGGCGGACGTATTTCATCGATCTTGCTTAACGTGCCCGGCGATGCCGCCGCCATTATGACCGCCATCGACGGTTATCCTATGGCGCAGCAGGGGCGCGGCGGCGTGGCCCTGTCGATCTCCGCCGTCAGCTCCTTCGTCGGTTCAATGATCGCTATCGGCGGGATGATTCTGTTCGCCCCCATACTGGCGCAGTGGTCGCTGGCGTTCGGCCCGGCGGAATATTTCGCCCTGATGGTTTTCGCCATCGCCTGCCTCGGCAGCATGATGGCGCAAAATCCGCTCAAGTCGTTCCTCGCCGCGTTGATCGGTTTGGGGTTGGCGACGGTGGGCGTTGATGCCAATACCGGGGTGTATCGTTTCACTTTCGACAGCGTTCATCTCTCCGACGGCGTGCAGTTTATCGTGGTGGTGATTGGCCTCTTTTCGGTTTCGGAGATCTTGCTGATGCTGGAGAGCACCAGCGGCGGGCAGAAGCTGGTGCGCAAAACCGGCCGTATGCTGTTTAACGCTAAAGAGGCGGGACAGTGCGTCGGCGCGACCCTGCGCTCATCGGTGGTGGGTTTTTTTGTCGGCATTCTGCCGGGCGCGGGGGCGACCATTGCCAGCGCCATCACCTATATGACCGAGAAAAAGCTCAGCGGCAACAGCGACACCTTCGGGAAAGGCGATATTCGCGGCGTCGCGGCGCCGGAAGCGGCGAATAACGCTTCCGCCTGCGGCTCGTTTATTCCGATGCTCACGCTCGGCGTCCCCGGTTCCGGGACCACCGCGGTGATGATGGGCGCGCTGACCCTCTACAATATTACCCCGGGGCCGGCGATGTTTACCGAACAGCCGGATATCGTCTGGGGGTTAATCGCCGCGCTGCTCATCGCCAACGTGATGCTGCTGATTATGAACATTCCGCTGATCGGTCTGTTCACCCGCATGCTGACCATCCCGCTGTGGTTTCTGGTCCCGGCTATCGCCGCCGTGTCCGCGGTCGGCGTCTACGCGGTGCACAGCACCACCTTCGACCTGCTATTGATGGTTGGGTTGGGCGTGCTCGGCTACATCATGCGTAAGATGCACTTCCCGATGTCGCCGCTGATCTTAGGCTTCGTGCTGGGGGAGATGCTGGAGCAGAACCTGCGCCGCGCGCTCTCCATCAGCAACGGCAACGTGGCGATTCTATGGCAAAGCGGCGTGACCAAAACGCTCCTGCTGCTGGCCATCGCGGTGATTGTTGTGCCCCCGCTGCTGCGATATATGCGTAAACGTCAGCAAAAAACGCCCGGCGATATTCCCTCCTCCTGATAGACAACGTCATTGGCGGTCGTCAACCGCCGCCAATGACGGTATCGATTGAATTTCTCCTGCATCTGCCTGATAGTTATCGTTTTAACTTTCTGGTGATCCGTTATGACCGTCGCAGCATCCCGTTCGGGGTTAACATTCGCCGCGCTGGCGCTGGCCCTGATCCTCGCTTACACCGGTATCAGCGCAGGGGACAAACTCACCTGGCTGATGGAAGTCACGCCGGTCATTATCCTCGTTCCGCTTTTGCTGGCCACGCGCTCGCGTTATCCGTTGACGCCGCTGCTTTACACGCTGGTTTTCTTCCATGCCATCATTTTGATGGTCGGCGGTATGTACACCTACGCCAAAGTGCCCATCGGCTTTGACGTACAGGAATGGCTGGGGCTGAGCCGCAACCCCTACGATAAGCTGGGACACTTTTTCCAGGGGCTGGTCCCGGCGCTGGCGGCGCGGGAGATTTTGCTGCGCGGCGGCTACGTTCACGGGCGTAAAATGCTCGGTTTCGTGGTCTGCTGCATTGCGCTGGCGATTAGCGCCGTCTACGAGCTGATCGAATGGTGGGCGGCGCTGGCGCTGGGACAGGGCGCCGATGAATTTCTCGGCACCCAGGGCGATCCCTGGGATACTCAGTCCGATATGTTCTGCGCCCTGCTCGGCGCGCTGACCACCGTTTTTGCGCTGGGCCGCTGGCATACGCAGCAGCTACTGCACGTCCAGCGCTTCTGAGGCGGAGCTCTCCTGCTGGTTGACCCAGTCGCGTAGCGCCCGGCGGGAAATTTTAATTCCGCCGGTTTTCAGCGATTCAGGCAGCCGCAGCCAGCGCACCGGCTGCTGAAACCGCGCCAGCTTATCGGCGCACCAGCCTGCCAGCTCGGACGGTTCGCAATGCGCGCTGCATTCCACCACCGCCACCGGCCGCTGGCCAAACTCCGCGTCATCCTGCGGCACGATAAAAACTTGCCCAATCAATGGGTGTGCGCCGATAACCCGCTCCACCTCTTCCGGCTGAATACCTTCTCCGCCGCTAAAAAAGAGGTTATCCACTCTTCCGAGGATAGTCAGCCTGCCGTGCTCCAGCTGTCCCCGATCGCGGGTGGCGAACCAGCCGTCGGCATCAGCAATGGGGACCGTTTGCCCATCGCGCCAGTAGCCTTCCGCCATGCTGTCCGAGCGCAGCCAGACCTCGCCATCGACAATCCGCACTTCGCGCCCCGGCAGCGGCCGCCCGACATCCGCCAGGCCGTCCGCCTCCTTGGCGCATACCGTGGAGGCAAACTCGGTTAGCCCGTAGCCGCACCAGCAGCGGATACCGCGCCTGCGGGCCTGTTCGGTGAGCGCCACCGGAATCGCCGCGCCGCCGAGCAGAACCGCTTTTAACGACACCCCGGCGTCGCCGTTAAGCAGGCGCCATAGCTGAGTCGGCACCAGGGAGGCGTGGGTACAGCCGCGTAACGCCTGTTCCAGCGGCTGCTTGTCGCGTACCGTCAGGCCTGCGCCAGCAAATAGCCAGCGCCAGAGAATGCCCTGACCGGAAACGTGAAACAGCGGCAGCGACAGCAGCCAGTCATCGTGTGGCGCAAAGGGTATCATCGCCAGCACGCCCTCTGAGCTGGCAAGATGGGCGCGAAAAGCGTGCACCGCCGCTTTCGGCAGCCCCGTCGACCCCGAGGTGAGCGTCATGGAAGCGATACGATCTTCTCGCCAGGCCGCCGCGTACGCGCCGTCGCCAACGCGCAAAACTAAGGCATTAAGCGCTACCGGAAGGTCGCCGCCGTTCAGCGCCAGCGCGTGGCGCAGGCCAAGGGACGGCAGCAGTTCCGCCAACAGAGGAGCCGGCAGCTGCGGATTCAGCGGCAGAACGCGCGCGCCGCACTGCAGCAGGGCCAGCCATGCCAGCAAAGCATCGGGCTGGTTGTAAGCGCGAAGCAGCACGCCATCGCCGTCGCTGACCCCCTGGGCGTGAAATCCCGCCGCCAGCGCATCAATGCGTGCGCACAGTTCTCGCCAGCTTAGCCGCCGCTCATTCAAGCGCAGCGCCCGGGCCTCTTCCCGCCGTTGCCGCCAGTGACGCCAGGGCCAGTCGCTAAAGGTCACAGCAGCGGCTCCAGCTCATCAACGCTCAGACACGGCAGCTCGCTATCCGGCCAACGGCGCACCAGCTGGCCGCGCATCAGGCTCAGGGTGTCCAGACCGGGTATCGTGTCCGGGGTAAGCCAGGCGGCGATTCGCGCCAGCTGCGTCAGTCCAAGGCTCGACTCAATGGATGAGCTGATCACCGCCGTCAGCCCCAGCGCATGCGCCTGCGCCACCTGCTGGCGTACCTTTTGCAGGCTGCCGGTCAAGGTCGGTTTAATCACCACCGCCCGCAGCCCCGGCTCGGCGGCAAAGCTAAAGTCCGCCTCGCGCAGGCTCTCATCCCAGGCGATAGCGATACCCGTTTCTTTCGTAAAAGCGCGCGAATCGTCGCGATTTTTACAAGGCTCTTCGAGAAAGGCGATGCGGCTGCGATAGTGCGGATTAACATATTTAGCGAACTGCTGGGCTTTCAGCGGCGTCCAGGCGCGGTTAGCGTCGAGGCGCAGCGTCAGATCGGGAATCGCCTCCAGCAGCAGATTGACCACCATACCGTCGCGCACCGCCTCATACAGGCCAACTTTGACCTTGGCGACCTTCTCGCCGGGCATCAGCGAAAGCCTGGCGAACAGCTCGTCCGGGTCGCCGGAACAGAGCGGCGCCGCACGATAATCCGCCGCCTGCGGCAGCTCGCCGCACAGTTCCGCCAGTGCGCAGCTCGCCCCGAAAGCCGCCGACGGCGGGGCCGGCAGCGCGCCGTCTTCGCCATCTCGCCAGGCGCTTGCCCACGCCAGCAGCGCCGTCCGCGCGTCATCCAGCGTTTCCAGGCTGAATCCCGGCAGGGGAGAGATTTCCCCCCAGCCTTCGCGCTCGCCGTCGCGCAGGCGCAGAAGCAAACCATCGCGGGTTTTTAACCGCCGTTCACGCAGCACCACACCCGCGTCCATCGGTAGCTGCCAGCGGTAGACCTGCGCCTGTCGCATTACGGATTCCGTTTAAATTTGCTGAAGTCCGGCTGGCGCTTCTGGTTGAAAGCATTGCGCCCTTCCTGACCCTCTTCGGTCATGTAAAATAGCATGGTGGCGTTACCCGCCAGCTCCTGCAGTCCCGCCTGGCCGTCGCAGTCGGCGTTCAGCGCCGCCTTCAGGCAGCGCAGCGCCATCGGGCTGTTTTGCAGCATTTCCCGGCACCAACGCACGGTCTCTTTTTCCAGATCCGCCAGCGGCACCACGGTATTGACCAGGCCCATATCCAACGCCTGCTGCGCGTCGTACTGGCGGCACAGGAACCAGATCTCACGGGCTTTTTTCTGCCCGACGATGCGCGCCATATACGAGGCGCCCCAGCCGCCGTCGAAGGAGCCGACTTTCGGACCGGTCTGGCCAAAGATAGCGTTTTCCGCCGCGATGGTCAGATCGCACATCATATGCAGGACATGGCCGCCGCCAATGGAATAACCCGCCACCATCGCCACCACCGGTTTCGGGCAGGTGCGGATCTGCCGCTGGAAATCGAGAACGTTGAGGTGATGAACGCCGGAATCATCCTGATAGCCGCCGTAGTCGCCGCGGACCTTCTGATCGCCGCCGGCGCAAAACGCTTTGTCGCCTTCACCGGTCAGCACGATGACGCCGATATTGTCGTCATAGCGGGCATCCGCCAGCGCCTGAATCATCTCTTTGACGGTCAGCGGACGAAATGCGTTGCGTACCTGCGGGCGGTTGATGGTGATTTTGGCAATTCCGTCCGCCGATTTTTGGTAACGAATGTCGGTGTAGCCTTCGGAGCAGTCCTGCCATTCAATCGGGGCGTAAAGCATTGCTTCATCAAGAGAGATCATAAAGTGTCCTTCAGTTAACTCGCTAAAAACTGCGCCAGACAAGCCACGACAGCATCGGGGTTTTCCCGATGCGCATTGTGTCCGGCATGATTAATCACGTGCGTGGTGGCCGATAGCTCATCGGCGATGGCGCGAAACTTGCCGTCGCGTTCGCCGCAAAGGTAATGAAAAGGGAACTCGCGAGCCCGTAACGGTTCGCGGAGATCGGGCTGTTCCGCCAGCGAGCTGGCCTGCAGCATTGCCGCCAGCGCACCGCCGTTATTGCGGCTGCGTAGCGCAATCAGCGCCGCCCGCTGCGCGGCATCAAGGGAAGCAAAGACCGGCTGCTGATACCAGTCGGCAAACACCTGGGTCAGCGGCTCGCGGCGAAAGCGTTCAGCCCAGGCGGCATCGCCATGGCGGCGCAGCAAACGTTGGTTTTCATCCGTTAACCCCGGATGCCCCCCCTCCACCACCAGCCCGCAGAGCCCTTCGCGCGGCTGGCAGGCAAAGTACATGGCCACCCGTCCGCCAAGGGAGTAACCCACCAGCCAGTACTTAAGTATGTTGTAACTATTAAGCGTTTTCTCAACAAGATAACCAACCTCGGCCAGGCTGTTTGCCGCAATATTCGCTGAACCGCCGTGGCCCGGCAGGTCAATATAGAGACGCGAATACGCGCCAAACGCCTGGCCGACCGTCAGCCATTCGTGACAATCGCCGGAAAAACCGTGCAAAAAGACCAGCCAGGGATGGCCCGGCTGGCCGCGTTCGGCCAGCGCGTGGAGGATCATAGCTGACTCACCTGCGCCAGCAGCCGCTGCAAAGTTTGCGTACCGTCGGTTTCGTTGACCACCAGCTCAATCAGCGTCGCGCCGGGCGCTCGCCAGGCAACGTCCAGCGCCTGTTCCAGTTCATTCCAGTCCGCAGGGCGATGATAGGTCAGATCGAACATCGCCGCCGCATGGGCGAAATGGATATTCTGCGGCATCAGATAGAACTGGCTTCGCTGCGCCTGCGGCGTGGGCAGCAGGGAAAAAATCTGCCCGCCGTTATTGTTGACGACAATCAGCACCATCGGCGCTGAAGCCTGACGCAGGAGCGCCAGCGAGTTGAGATCGTAAAGCGCCGACAGATCGCCGACGATAGCCAGCGTAGGGCGCGCGCTGGCGCGCTGCACCCCGGCCGCCGTCGCCAGCAGGCCGTCGATTCCGCTGGCCCCGCGATTGCTGTAGACCGGGTAACCCGCCGGTAGCTGCGACAGCGCGTCAATTAAACGTACCGCCAGGCTGTTGCCGACAAACAGCTGCCCTTGATCCGGCAGATAGCGCCGGATTCGCTGCGCCAGCTGGGCCTCGCCGAACGCCTCGCTGCTGGCGACCGCCGCCTGCCAGGCCTGGCGCGCCAGTTCAGGAATAACGACGGCCCACGGCTGGCGTTTTTCCGCCGGGTGCTGCTCAAGCCAGCGGTCGATGGCGCAGACCAGGCGACGACCGCGATGCTGGGCAGGATCCAGACGCCCCGGCAGGTTGTCCACCAGCCAGTACTCTTCGGGTTCGCAGTTAGCCTGCCACTGCAAAACGCGTTTGCTGGTCAGGCTGCTGCCCAGTTGAACAATGATTTGCGCCTGCGCCAGTTCGCTGACCGCTTTTGCGTTGCCGAGCCACAGATCGGCGCAGGGAAGCGGCTGCCCGGTTTGCGAGAGCACATCGCCAATCAGCGGCCAACCGAGCGTTTTCGCCCACTCGGCAACCTTCTGGCCCTCTTCCGCGCTCATCCGTCCGGCGACCACTACGCCGCGTTTTTGGCGCCAGAAAAACCAGTCACGCTGCTTTTCGCTTGAGGTCTGCAGAGACTGACGCAGCCAGGGCTTATCGCTCTGCCACCAGTCGCCGAGCTGCTGCTGCCATTCGGCGCCGGTGTCGTCCATATCGCCATACAGCGGTTCGGCAAACGGGCAGTTAATATGAACGCCGCCGACGTGCAGCGCGCCGAGCGCCTGGTCGAGGGTCGAGACCAGCCAGCGGGAGGAGATATCCTGCGACGGGCGCGGAAGGGATATTGTGTGCGACGGATGCGAGGCGAACATGCCCGGCTGGCGTATAGCCTGATTCGCGCCGCAGTCGATCAGCTCCGGCGGCCGGTCGGCGGTCAGCAAAATGAGTTTTTCGCCGGTCAACCCGGCTTCAATCAGCGCCGGATAGAGGTTAGCCGCCGCGGTACCGGAGGTCACAATTACCGCCACCGGCTGGCCGCTGGCTTTCGCCAGCCCTAACGCCAGATGGCCAAGACCGCGTTCGTCAAAGTGGGTATGGTGAATAAACGCGTGGTTTTCCGCCGCCGCCAGGGTTAAAGGCGTCGAACGCGATCCGGGCGCAATGCAGATGTGCTGCACGCCGTGGCGGGTCAAAGCTTCAAGGATCACCGCCGCCCAGCGTCGGTTAAATGCGCTTACTGACATGAATTTGTCCAGTATCAAATATTGAGGCTAAGTATAGATAAAGCAGACTGTTGCCGTTTTGATATGCATCGTTTTATCTATGTTTCTGTAAGCAGTAACGAACGCAATCCCGCGGCTTTATTTTCAATTTCCTGCCACTCCTGCTCAGGGTAAGAGCCGCTGACGATCCCCGCCCCGGCATACAGTCTGAGCGTATGGTTTTCGACTTTCGCCGAACGCAGAGAAACGCAAAATTCGCTTTGCGCCAGCGACAGATAGCCAGCAGAGCCTGCATACCAGCCGCGGGTAAAAAGCTCATTACGGGTGATAAAATCCAGCGCCACCTGACGCGGCAAACCCGCGACCGCCGCCGTGGGCTGAAGCAGATGAAGACAGCGGGCATCATCGGGTTTATCCAGCTCGGCCCATATACAGCGCCGCAAATGCTGAACTTTCCGCAAACGAACAATCTGCGGCGGCAGCACTTCCAGCGCGCGCGTCTCCCCTTGCAGCCGCTGGCAGATATCCTCCACCACCAGCATATTTTCGCGCTGATTTTTATCGTCGCCCATCAACCAGTTGCCCAAACGCTGGGCCTGACGATCGTCCGCATGGCTGGCGACGGTTCCCGCCAGCGCTTCGGTACGCAATAGCGCGCCGCGCCGCCGCCACAGCCGTTCCGGCGTTGAACCCACGAATGCCTCTCGCGGGGTAAAGGCCATCAGGAAGTGGAAGCAGTTAAGATTGCTGCGACGGCTGGCGGCCATAATCGATCCGGCGTTTAACGGCGCGGCGAAATGCAAATCGGTGGCGCGAGCCAGCACTACTTTATCCATCTCCCCCGCCGCTATCGCCTGCGTCGCCTGCGTAATCAGCGCTCGCCACTGCGGATAAGCCGGGAAATGCTGTTCGCTAAGCAGAGAGGGCATCGCGGTGGCCTGCGCCTGTTTCGCCGTCAGCGAATCGAGAAATTCACGCGCCGCGCGGGCATCGTCGCGGAGCGAGCTCTCGCTGGACAGCACCAGACGTAGCGTGGCGCTGCCGCCCAGGCGACGCCACTCCAGCCTCGGCAATAGCAACAGGCCCTGCTGAGGATCAAAGGCGTTAAGGCCGCAAATTCGCAGGTCATCACGCCCCTGCTGGCGCAAAAAATCGTGCGCCAGCGTCAGGGAAGCAAAGGTTTTTACCGCTCCCAGCGCCGCCAGCTCTTCATCGCCGCTGCGCTGCTGCCAGTAAAACTGCGGCCACTGCCGCTGATGGTTGCACCACAGCAGCGGATCAAAAGCGTCATTCAGCGCAAAGGAGATATCGTAAATTCGCGTGCCGGGCGATGGCGGGAACGCTTCATCCAGGCAGCGGTATAGGCTTTCCAGCGCGGTGGAAACAGACAGCACGCGAACCTCCACGGAGTAAAAACCCCACATTATACGGGGTACTACTGAGGAATAGCAGTACCCACGATGAGGGAGCGGCTTTTAATTCGCGCGACGGTCAGTGAGTGGCGATTTCGTACGCCATGCCGATATGGTCGATGCCGTCCTCGTCGTAAACTTCGGTCACCGGTACAAAACCGAAGCTGGCGTAGAATTTTTGCAGGTGCGCCTGGGCGCCAAGATAGATGGCCTTTTGCGGCCAGTGTTGACGGCAGCTGGCCAGCGCCTGTTCCATCAGCTGATAACCCAGCTTCTCGCCGCGCGCCGCCGGGCTGATAATCACCCGGCCAATCACTACCGGTTCAAACTCGTCATCGCTCTTGAGAATGCGCGCGTAGGCCACCAGTTCATCGCCGCGCCAGCCGAGAAGATGGCGGTTCTCTCCCACCAGATCGTCGCCGTCGATGTCCTGATAGACGCAGGATTGTTCGACAACAAACACTGCACAGCGTAATTTCAGCACGGCATATAGCTGGGGGACGGTCAGTTCGGCGTGGTGAAGATCCTGCCATGTCATCATCTGCGGTTCCTTAGTTGGTATACTTTGTTTTTTTGACCCACGCCCTGAGGATACTGGACGATGGAATTACTCTTTTTGGGGACATCCGCTGGCGTGCCGACCCGTACGCGTAATATGACGTCGATAGTGCTGAATTTGCAACAGCCAACAATGGCGGAGATGTGGCTGTTCGACTGCGGAGAGGGAACTCAGCATCAGTTTCTGCGCACCGCCTGTCACCCCGGCAAACTGAACAAGATTTTTATCACCCATTTACATGGCGATCACCTTTTCGGCCTCCCCGGCCTGCTGTGCAGCCGCTCGATGCAGGGCAATACTCTGCCGCTGACGCTGTACGGGCCAAAGGGGCTTAAAGAGTTTGTGGAAACCGCGCTGCGCCTGAGCGGCTCCTGGACCGATTATCCGCTCACTATCGTCGAAGTCGAACCGGGGCTGGTGTTTGATGAAGCCGGCTTCCGGGTCACCGCCTGGCCGTTAAACCATCCGGTCGAGTGCTATGGCTATCGTATCGAACAGCATGATAAGCCGGGCACCCTCGATGCCGCCCGGCTTATCGCCGAAGGCGTGCCTCCCGGCCCGCTGTTCCACCGTTTAAAGCAGGGGCTGACGGTTGAGCTGGATGGTCGGGTGATTGACGGCAGCCGCTACCTCGGCCCGGCAACGCCGGGTAAGAAGCTGGCGATTTTCGGCGATACCGCCCCCTGCCCGGCGGCGCTGGAACTGGCCCGCGGCGTGGATGTTATGGTCCATGAGGTGACGCTCGAACAGGCGATGGCGGAAAAAGCGAATAGCCGTGGCCATTCAACCAGCCAGCAAACCGCCGCGCTGGCGCACGACGCCGACGTCGGTACGCTTATCGCCACGCATTTTAGTTCTCGCTATGACGCTGAAGGCTGCCAGCGCCTGCTGGCAGAGTGCCGAGAGATATTCCCGTCGACCGTGCTGGCGGAAGATTTCATGGTCTATACCGTAGAATAAAAAAGAGGCGTAACGCGGCAGAGACAAAAGCCGCGAATACGCCGCCAGCTACTCTTCAACGTAGCTGTTATAACGCAGGATAGATTTCAAATTCCGATAACCCAGGTAATCCTGGATAGAGTCGTCATCAATGCCTTTTTTTCCCAGTTCATAGCCGCAGGCATGGCGCAGCATCCGCGGGTGAATATTTTGCTTCAATTTTGCCAGCTCGCAGCATTCACGAATAATCTGGTAAAAACGCTGACGGGTCATTTTATTACCGCGAGAGGAGATAAATAATAAATCATTTTGCGCCGGATAACACTCTCTGGCCAGCAACCAGCGCTGCAGTGAGAGAACCTCTTTCGGTTGTAATGGATGATACCCAGAAATACCGTGACGCGCCCGGCGAATATAAACTCGTTTTCCCGGCAGGTCGATATCTCGCAAAGTTAATGCGGTAATTTCGTTAATCCGGCAGCCGTGCAAAAAGCACATTTGAATCATGCAGCTATTTCTTTCCGGGTGAGCACAATAGTTTGCGGCAAGTACCAGTCGCTCAACATCCTTTACGCTCAGATATTCCGTATCTTCCTGCATACGCCATTCCTTTTCATCCAGTTAGCTCATCAGGTCATTGATAGGTAAATGTTAACTGCACCACCGATTCAAAGTTACCCGCCGTCGCTCCGCCCTGAGTTGAATATAAACGGGCAGCCAGCGGAAAAACGCCCTTTTGCGTACTGCTGTTAATCGCAACCGTCATCTTGTCCTGATTTTTATAGGTCGTGGAATGGTCGCTATTGGTTATTTGCAGCGCAATACGCTGCGCCGCATCGCTGGCCGCCACATTGGCGAAATGCGTGGCGTCATCGCCGTCCGTCACGCCGTCAAACTTCACCGTCGCTTTAGTGGTTCCTGCCGGGCAGTTTTCAACATTTAAGGTAAAGGTTTTCCACTCCGAAGCGGAGCCGGCCGCCTGAAAATTTGTTTTCACCAGCGTACCGAAATTCACCTCTTGATATTTTGTATCAGTGCTCACATCGCAGGGATAATAATAAATCGTGCCTTTTATATTTAAGGGTATTCCGCCCCAGGATGAAAAAACAGGCAGCAACAATGCCAACCATAGCGCCTTTTTCATTATTGACTCCTGCTATTCAATTTCAGCCTGAATGGTTGCCGTGGCGGTAAACCCACCGCCAGCGGGTAAATTACCGGTGGTATTTATCGGATAGACTTTCATAGTGGTATCCCCGGTCTGGGTCGAATAGTTCAGATCGACCGGCAGCAGCCCTGAAATCACTGGAATTTTGGTTCCGGTAATACTTTCAATCCGCACCGCAATATCGCTATTGGTCGTCACCAGCGCAGTGTTGTCATGGGAGTCAGCCGTGCCCTGGAATGAGAGAGCAATTTTAACCCCTGCCGAAATATTGGTGCAGGCCACGGTCATATTTACCTCGTAAGGAGTGAAGCCCGTCGGCATCTGGTTGGCCGTTTTGAAGTTATTGCCAGCAATATCGCCAAAATCAATGTTAATTGGCTGACCGGTATTTATTTCGCAGGACTGCGGTACCGTAACCGAGCCGCTCATTGAGATCTGCGTTAATGGATTTGCACCGTAGCTTCCAGAGATTCTTGTTCCATAGACATTAAGGATAACCGTCGGAGGGATAGTCACCTGACCAACAAATGGTCGAGTAAAATAGAGCGAAACGTATCCCACTGAACCACTCTGAAAAGTTGAACCGCCCGCATTGCAAGCAAAGCCCTGGTTATTGTTATTGCTTTTATTGTCGATAGGTGTTGGGAAATAGTCATTCACGCCCCCGGCAATATATAGCTCGCTGGCAATTTCCAGATATTTATTAAGCTGATAATAATTCACCCCGCCTCGACTTTGCGTCGCAGCCATCCCAGGGACCGTGGCTTTAAAATATGTAGGCCCAGTGATATAGCTGCCACAATCACATTTTGCATTATAATTTCCCCCGGTATTCCAACGGTACAGGCGAGGAAACGTCATCCCAGCCTGGTTTTGCGAGGGATTAGTAAAGGTTTCAATAAATGAGAATGTATTGCGAAATGGAGCGTGACCAGCCGAAGTCGTCTCACACCACCCGGTTGCCGCCATCGCCTGCGGCGATAGCGCCAGCGCCGACAGGCCTGCTAATATTGCCCATAAAAATCGTTTCATTATTTCTGCATCCTTTCGATTAGCGGCATAGCCCCGGGGCTACAATAATGCCGGTGAGAGTTTTACCTGACGGCAGCGCGTACTGAATCCGGCAGCGCTCCTGTGCGGCCGCTCCCCATTTCACGTTAAGCGCTCCATTAGACTCCAGCCCGGTCAGATAAACTTGTCCGCCCTCGCCAACGATAAATGCCTGCTCTGACGCCGCGGCTCCGGGTACGCTGACCATCGCGCCGAAAGGTACCGGCTGACCATTCGCCCGACGAACCGTCATCAGAACCCGGCTACCGACGCTGGTGGAGTAGTTTGCGCGAACCACCGCCCCGCGGGTTGGCACCACCGTTTGAGTGGTTAGCTCGAGATCGACATCGTCCGGCATCGTGCTGGTGTCAAGGGTCAAGATATTCTTGCGATACGGCGAGGCGTAAGGCACCACGGCGTAGCCCCGCCAGTCGGTTCTGACGCCGGTCTGGTTATTGATCCCAACCCCGGAAGCGCCGGGCGCTTTAACTAAAGCGAGGGTTTCGCCAAAAGGCTGCCCCAGCGTCAGGCCATTTTCATGCGCCAGGACTCCACCGCGCAGGGCGTAGTTCAGGCGATGGCTGTATTTATCATGGCTGTAGCCGCCGGTAAGCTCGCCATAGGTCGCGCGCCAGTCGGCATTAATGCTGCCGCTCTCCCCTCGTCCCTGGCTGGTGTATCCTTCCTGTACGCTCCAGCTCAGGTTATCACGCTCAAGCAAAGTGCCGGAAAGGCCCAGGTTGTTGCTGGTGGAGCCATTCTTACTGCTGTTCAGGGAGTAGCTGGCATAAACTGGTTTCGGCAGCCATTCCCCCAGCGGCACGCTGATGCTCAGAGCGAAAAGGTGGTCTTCATCATTGCGCGTTCCGGTATTCTGGTCGGTGGTATTACGGTTATAGCTGTAGTTCATGCTGTAGCTGACGCCGCGCCAGCTATTGTTGTATCCCACGCCGACGGACTCCATCGTGCGCCCGGTGTTCCAGTAATCTTCGCGGATATAGTTTAGCGAGAGAGACCCCATTTCTTCGCCAAGGCTCTGGCTGAGCGTCACTTCCCCGCGATTGCGCCGCCGTTCGATTGAAGGGGTATAATTATCGTCCCGATAGGTATCCAGCACCTCCTGCATATCCCAGTAGCCGCTGGTAGCATAGCGATATCCCGCCAGGGAAATGTTAGTCCCTAAGCCTGGAAGATCTTTGCTATAACGAATACGCACCGACTGCCCGCTCTCTTTGTCTTGATCCTGTCGGTTCGACCAGGCCTGGGTGACATCGGTCGATACGGCGCCAAGATCGCCAAGGTTTTTCCCCACCCCCAGCGCCAGGGACTGATATTTGCTGCTAAACTGACCGCCGCCGTACAGGGTTATCCCCAACGGTAGACCGTAAATAGCCGTCCCCTGAGTAAGGGGCGTTTCATCAATGCTATTGTCGTAGGCCCGGTATACGCCGGAGGTCACGCTATATTTGAGGCGGCCCTCGCGCTGCAGGACAGGCAGTGAAGCATAAGGCACGATCAGGTTTTGCTCGCTGCCATCGGATTCTTTAATAGTGACCGCTAAATCGCCCGAGCCACCGGTCGGATACAGATCGGTGATTTCGAACGCGCCGGGGGAGACATAGGTCTGGTAAATCTCATAGCCGTTCTGGCGAATAATGACCTGGGCATTGGTACGCGCAATCCCGCGAACCACCGGCGCATAGCCGCGCAGGCTTTCCGGCAGCATATCGTCATCGGAAGCCAGCATCGCCCCGCGAAAAGGGATGCCTTCGAAAATGTCGGCGTCGGTGCTGCTATCGCCCAACGTCATCACCCCTTGCAGGGCATTAATATTACGCTGGGCATAGGTATAAACCGTATCCCAGCTGTTACTGGACTCGCCTTCGCTGCTGTTACGTGACCAGGTAGTGTAGTTGCGCAAACGCCACGGACCCATGTTGATACCGGGACGCAGGTTAACGTATTGGTTGTCACTATCCGGCATGTCATTCTTGCGCGACCAGTTATTCGCCCCGCTTACGGAGTAGTTCAGCAGAAGGGCCGCTATGCCGTCATCCCACTGCTTCGGGTCGACCCAGCCCCGCGCCGCGCTGGTAACCGCCGCCTGAGGGAAACTTAATAACAGGCGTTGCTGACTAAAACGAAAGTCAGCCGTTGCCTGTGGTATAACGCCCAAATCCGCGCAGTCCGCCGATTTACGGCCTAATTCAGGGAATTGCTTAACGCGCACGCCCCATTCGGCAAGCTCTTCAACGTTCAGACACGGCTGCAGGGCCGTTTCCCCCGGGATCCGGCTTTGCTGAAAAGTGACATCCCGGGTCTCCATAAAGATATTGTTGAGGTAAATATCGACCCGATAGGTTCCCGGCTGCTGCCCTCCAGCGTGTTCATAAGCCGATAAATCCCTGACCCCCGTCTGCGGGCCATCCATTTCCAATAACGCCGGGTTAAACACATCCCGCGCCAGCGCAGTATCACACCACGGTATCAAGGCAACGGCCAGAGCTCCGGCTATCCGGTTAAGCCGCCATTTGTTATGATTATTGTTCATTGTCTCTGGAACTCCCTGGCCTGATAGCCTTTACAAATTAGCGCTGTGCTGCGCGCCAATACCGCCGTAATCATTAATCAGTTTCCACTGCAAAGAGCCTGTACTGCCGCGCGGCAAATCAAAACGCGCCGTCGCGCCAGGCGCCACCCAGTTGGCTTCTTTGACTTCCGCGCCACCGATTTTCACCTCGGCGAAATTCATATAAAACGCGGTGGGATTAGTGACCTGTAGCGTATTGCCGCTGCGCGTCCAGCGAAGCTGATCCGTCACTGTTTCCGGCGTTCCCTCGACGGATTTCGGCCGATAAATTAATTTGATACGGGTTTTAATAGCGATCTGTAATGTGTTGGCGCCAGCTTTGGCCTGTGAGGATGGAATCGCTTTGATATTCATCCAGAACATACTTTCTTTGTTTTCGGGCAATCCGCCGCTATAAATCACCCGCAGGCGGGTCTGCTGCTCACCGTCCAGGCGAAATAACGGCGGCGTTAACAGAAAGGGCGCGGCCCCTTTATCATTCTCCACCCAGCTCTGAATAAGATAGGGTGTAGCATCATTGTTGGTTACGCTCAGCGTGGCCTCTTTTTTACCGCCCGGATAAATCAGGCGAGTACCGCCGGTCACGACGCCCGCATGTGCCGTAGCGCCCACCAACAGCCATCCAGCCATCAACACTTTCAGGTATCGTTTCATCTCCAGCTCCCTGGAAAAGCGAGCCGATTTCGGCTCGCTAGCACGGTCTAATAGACGGAGGATCAGTTGTAGCTGATAGTGAAGTTAGCGCTACCGTTAGCTTTACCAGCAACAACAGTTGTGTCGGTCTGGATATAACGAACGCGGAACGGCAGATCGATATCACCGGTAGATGGGATGGTCAGGCTGGTAGAACGGGTGAACAGCGGCAGGGTACTGTTAGTGCTGCCATCAACCAGCTGCAGAGCCACGCCTGTAGCGACATTAGGTTCTGCGGTCAGCTGCAGTTTGCTATTGTCGCCGCCGACGTTAGTGCCGGAGAACAGTACCGATGCTTTAGTAACCGTAGTCGGGCAGTTTTTCAGTTGGATATCAAAACCTTGCTCAGCCGCAGTAGAACCGGTACCGGTAAACGCCGTCTTGGCGATCTGTCCCATTTGGACTTCCAGCGGGTTAGACAGGTCGTTGACCACGTCGCAACCAGCATCAATGATGTCGCCAATAAACTTCACCTGACCGTCATCTGCCAGCGCAGCACCAGAGATCGTCGCGCAGGCGGCAACAACAGCAGCAAGTAATGTTTTTTTCATGATTTGTCCTTTTCAATGCAGTCAATGCATTAACTTAAAAGCGCAATACCGTGCGCATCCTTTTATTTACGTTTGATATTAATAACACAACAAAACATTGACCCATGAAATGGATATAATATTCTGAAGTGGTCATTTTGTATCAATTTGACCACTTCAATTAATTGAAATATATATTGCCAGGGAGGGCATTTTTTATTTCGTATTTACCAGGAAAAAGCCTAATAAACACGATAAAAAACTAAAGAGTGGAAGAGGTACAAACCATACGTGAAGCCAATTAAAAAAACCGAAAAATAAATGACGTCTATATTTAATGTAACCACATGAAAATAATAACAAAAAACATTGTTAATCATAAATTGACATTGTTACCACCTGTGGATAGCATAGGAGTCAGTTTGATACAAAATGACTATTTCATTTACCAAACCTCTCTAAATCTTGCATCATTACTTGCCGTATAAATAACCGTATGCTGAATATTCCGGTGCCCAAGAAAATCCTGAATTAATCGCGTATCCACACCGTTATTCGCCAGCGCGAAACCACACGCGTGGCGCAGCATATGCGGATGCGCATTAATTTCCAACTGGGCAACAAGGCTCAGATTTTTCATCATTTGATATATTCTCTGGCGGGATAAAGGCTGGCCATTACGTGATAAAAAGAGCCAGCCGGAATTATTGCCGGGGTAATTATTACGCACACGCAGCCACTCGTTGAGTACCTTTACCTCTTGTTTATAAATAGGATGCGTGGTTGAAAAGCCGTTTTTCAGCCGACGAATATAAATGACCCCGCTTTGAATATCGATATCAGAGAGCTTCCAGTGACGAATTTCGCTCACCCGACACCCATGATTAAAACACATCCACAGTAAACAGACATCGCGTTCCGGATTTGCCCCCCGCCTGGCCGCTTCAACCAAACGCTGAACCTCCCCGATGGTCAAATGCTTACGCCTTGTTTTCATTCACTTTCTCCATCTACAAAACACAACAGTGTGCGTAGTAATAATAGTACGGAAAATAAGAGGATGAGTGGAAATGTAAAGTGAGATTAATATGATAAAAAGCATGAATATTACAAAAAATATTAAAGCAAAGGTCCCACCGCTTTCGCGTAGATAAAAAAAGGACCGCCGAAGCGATCCTTTTTACCCACGACGGATATGATTACATCAGCGGCGTAGCCAACTGTACGATGCTGATTAACGGCTGCGGCCATACGCCCAGTACCAGCACCAGCAGCGCGGAGATCAGCACCACGATGCCCCCGGCGCTGTACTGCCAGTTAGACGGCGCATCGCGATTCAGTTTCTCTGGCGCGCTCAGATAGAGGCTCACCGCCACGCGCAGATAGTAGTAGAGGCCAATCGCTGAACCCAGCACTACCGCCCCGACCAGCCACCACAGGTGCGCGTGCACGCCTACCGCCAGCACGTAAAACTTACCGATAAAGCCCAGCGTCATTGGGATACCGGCAAGAGACAGCATCATCACCGTCATCACCGCCGACAGAATCGGACGATGCCAGAACAGGCCTCGGTAGGAGTAGAGCGAATCGGCATCAGGGCCGCGGTACGGGCTGGACATCAGGCTCACCACGCCGAACGCGCCGAGGCTGCTGAACAGGTAACCCGCCAGGTAAACCCCCACCGCTTCCATCGACATCTCGCCGCTCTGCAGGGCAATCAGCGCCACCAGCAGGTAGCCAAGATGAGAAATGGATGAGTAGCCGAGCAGACGTTTAATATTGGTCTGGCTCAGCGCCATCAGGTTACCGAAGATAATCGACGCAAAGGCGATAAGACCCAGCACCACGCGTACCGCCTCACTGCCGCCAACCGGCATATAGAGGAACAGACGCATCACCACGCCGAAGATGGCGATCTTGCTGGCGGTCGCCAGGAAGGTGGAGACCGGCGCAGGCGCCCCCTGGTAAACGTCCGGCGTCCACAGGTGGAACGGCACCAGCGACAGCTTAAAGCCGAGGCCGACAATCATCAAACCGAGACCGGCCAGCAGCAGCGGCTCGTGCAGCATGCCATCCGTCAGGCTCTTACCGAGCGCCAGGAACGAAAGGTTGCCGGAATTGGCATATACCAGCGCCATACCGAACAGCAGGAACGAAGAGGCAACGGCGGACAGAATCGTGTACTTGATGCTGGCTTCCAGCGAACGTTTCTGGCGGAAGGCGTAGCCGACCAGGCCGAACAGCGGCAGCGAAATCAGTTCGATACCGAGGAACAGCGCCGCCAGATGGTTAGCGCCCGCCAGCAGAATGCCGCCCAGCGCGGCGATCAGCACCAGCAGATAGAACTCTTCTTTATTGTCCTTGTAACCCTCAAGCCATGGGTAGGCGAAAGTACAGGTGGCGAGGCTCGCCAGCAGCACCAGCCCGGTGTAGAGCATCGAATAGCCGTCTACGCGAATCATCGGCGTGACGTCCATCGCTCCGTTCTGACCCACGAACCAGAGTGATATCAGCGCGGCGTTCAGGCCGAGAACCGACAGCGTGGCATTGAGGAAATGATTGCGTCGCCACGCAATGGAGAGCATCACAACCACCACCGTCAAGCCGACGATCAGCAGCGGTAGCAGTGCGATCAGTTGTTGTGGAGTTATTGTCATGGCGAATTACGGCCTTGTAGTAGAAACAGAATTAACAAACCACTGCTGAATGTTGCTCATCGCAGAGTGCGAGGTGTCCAGAATCGGCTGTGGGAAGAAGCCCAGCAGCACCAGCAGAACAACCAGCAGCAGGATGATCGACAGTTCACGCAGGGACATTCCCGGCAATGCTTTCGCGGCGATTTCGCTTTTTGCTTTACCAAAGTACGCGCGATGCAGCATCGACAGCGAGTACACGGAAGCGAACACCAGACCGAAGGTAGAAATAATCGTAATCACCGGTACGGTTTTATAGCTGCCGAACAGAATCATAAATTCGCCGACGAAGTTACCGGTACCCGGCATCCCGAGGGTCGCGACCGCAAAGAACATCGACAGCGCCGGCAGCCACTTGATTTTGCTCCACAGACCGCCCATCTGACGCATATCGCGCGTATGCAGGCGCTCGTACAGCTGGCCGCAAAGGATAAACAGGCCGGCAGCGGACAGGCCGTGGGCAATCATCTGAATCACCGCGCCCTGGTAAGCCAGCTGGCTGCCGGTATAGATAGCAATCAGCACAAAGCCCATGTGGGAAACGGAGGTGTAAGCAATCAGACGCTTGATATCGTACTGGCTGAAGGCCATCCACGCGCCGTAGAAAATACCGATGACGCCCAGCCACATGGCGATAGGGGCAAATTCGGCGGAAGCGTTCGGGAACAGCGGCAGCGCAAAGCGCAGCAGGCCGTAGGCCGCGGTTTTCAACAGAATCCCCGCGAGGTCAACGGAACCGGCGGTCGGCGCCTGAGAGTGCGCGTCCGGCAGCCAGCCGTGCAGCGGAACCACCGGCATTTTTACCGCGAAAGCGATAAAGAAGCCCAGCATTAGCATGTATTCCACGCCGTGGGACATCGGGGTTTTCAGCAGTTCTTCATAGTTGAAGGTCCACACGCCGGTAGCGTTGAAGTGGACAAACGCCAGCGCCAGGATGGCAATCAGCATCACCAGCCCGCTCGCCTGGGTATAAATGAAGAACTTGGTTGCCGCCGTGATACGCGTTTTACCGTCAGAGGCTTTATGGCCCCACAGCGCGATCAGGAAGTACATCGGCACCAGCATCATTTCCCAGAAGAAGAAGAACAGGAACAGGTCGATAGCCAGGAATACGCCGATCACGCCACCGAGGATCCACATCAGGTTAAGATGGAAAAAGCCCTGATATTTCTCGATTTCGCGCCATGAACAGAGCACCGCCAGCACGCCGAGCAGCCCGGTCAGCACCACCATTAGCAGCGACAGGCCGTCGATAGCCAGATGGATGCTGATACCGAATCGCGGGATCCACGGCATCACGAATTCCGACTGCCACTGCGGAATACCGGTTGATTGCGTGAGAGAATAGCCGCCCTGCATCCACAACTGCAGGCCAAGCAGAAACGTCAATCCCATAGTGATCAGCGCGATCCAGCGCGGCATCTTCACGCCAAAGCGTTCAGTCTGCCAGCACAGGAAGCCGCCGATAAAGGGAATTAATATTAGCCAGGGTAATAACATGGCGATCTTTATTCCTTGTTAAAGTCCCGTTCAGGACCGATTTTCAACGAATTCTCACAGAAAATTCACTTCGAATTGCGGGTTTTGTTGCCCGGCGGCGCTCTGCCCGCCGGGCCTACGGGTAAGCGCTACCCGACAACGCCCGCCCTCCGCAAACTCAACGCAATACCATCAGCAGCGCCAGCACCACGACCGCGCCGATGCCCATTGAAGCCACATACCAGCGCAGATAGCCGTTCTCACTCACCACCAGGCCTTTGCCTGCGAAGCGGGAAAGGATTGCCGGAATGTTCATCAGCGCATTCAGCGGATCGCTCTTCAGCAGCCACGCCACGCCGAGGAACGGCTTGACGAATACTTTGTCATACAGCCAGTCAAAGCCCCAGGCGTTGTACCACCAGGTACCGAGCAGACGACCCGGCGCGCTGTTGGCAATCGACGTCACCAGCGTGCGTTTACCCAGCCACAGCCAGGCGGCAATCAGAATGCCCGCGATGGCAATCACCCCGGAGGCGATTTCCAGCGTCATGACGCGTCCGTGTTCAAGCTCGGTGGTCTGCGGCAGCACGCCTTCCAGCGGCGGCACAATCAGCGCGCCAACGAAGGTCGAGAGCACCAGCAGCACAATCAGCGGCAGATGATGGGTAATCCCCTTCCCTGCGTGAGCGTGAATTTGTTCTTTACCGTGGAACACGATGAAAATCATACGGAAGGTGTACAGGGAGGTCATAAACGCCCCGACCAGACCGGCGACCATCAGATTAAGATGACCGTTCGCCATCGCGCCCGCCAGAATCTCATCCTTACTGAAGAAGCCGGCAGTCACCAGCGGCAGCGCGGACAGCGCCGCGCCCCCGACCAGGAAGCAGACGTATACCAGCGGAATTGACTTACGCAGGCCGCCCATCTTGAAGATGTTCTGTTCGTGGTGGCAGGCGAGGATCACCGAGCCGGACGCCAGGAACAGCAGCGCTTTAAAGAACGCATGGGTCATCAGATGGAAAATGGCCGCGTCCCACGCCTGCACGCCGAGCGCGAGGAACATGTAGCCAATCTGGCTCATGGTGGAGTAAGCGAGCACGCGTTTGATATCGGTCTGCACCAGCGCGGCGAAGCCTGCCAGCACCAGCGTTACCGCCCCGACGATCCCCACCAGATGCAGGACTTCCGGGGTCATCAGGAACAGGCCATGCGTGCGCGCAATCAGATAGACACCGGCGGTGACCATGGTCGCGGCGTGGATTAGCGCGGAAACCGGCGTTGGGCCCGCCATCGCGTCCGCAAGCCAGGTCTGCAACGGCAGCTGCGCGGATTTACCCACCGCGCCGCCCAGCAGCATCAGGGTAGCCCACATCAGCATGTTGTTGCCGGCCTCAAAGTGCGCAGGCGCCAGTTCGACCATTTCGCGGAAGTTCAGGGTGCCCAGTTCGTTGTAGAGAATGAACAGCGCGAACGCCAGGAACACATCGCCGACGCGGGTCACCACAAACGCTTTCATCGCCGCCGCGCCGTTCTTCGGATCGGTGTAGTAGAAGCCGATCAGCAGATAGGAGCACAGGCCCACGCCTTCCCAGCCGAGGTACATCAGCAGCAGGTTATCCGCGAGCACCAGAACGACCATGCTGGCGATAAACAGGTTGGTATAGGCGAAGAAGCGGGAGTAGCCCTCTTCACCGCGCATATACCAGGAGGCGAACATGTGGATCAGGAAGCCGACGCCGGTGACCACGGAGAGCATGGTCAGAGAGAGGCCGTCCAGCACCAGGTTGAAGCCAATGTTGAAGTCGCCGACCGACATCCAGGTCCACAGCGGTACGCTGAGCGCCTGTTTGCCGTTGGCAAAGAAGTCGACGCCGACAAACGCCGTCACCAGCGCCGCCAGGCCTACCGAGCCAACGCCTACGGTGGCGGATAAATTTTCCGACCAGCGGCCGCGGGAGAAGGCCAGCAAAACAAAGCCAATCAATGGCAAAAGAATGGTTAAGGCAAGCATGTTCATCCGCGCAACTCACTTACTGAATCGATGTTCAGGTTCTGGCGACGACGATGGAGCTGCAGCAGCAGCGCCAGGCCGATACTCGCTTCCGCGGCGGCGAGGGTGATGGCGAGGATATACATTATCTGGCCATCGGTCTGGCCCCAGTAGCTCCCTGCAACCACGAAAGCCAGCGCGGCGGCATTGATCATGATCTCCAGGCTAATCAGCATAAACAGCAGATTGCGGCGGATAACCAGCCCCGTCAGGCCGAGGACAAACAGGACAGAGGCGAGGATCAGTCCATGTGTTAAGGGGATCATGCGTGTTCCTCCGTTTTTCTTTTATCGCTGTCGTTCGGACGATTGCTCAGCACTTCCCCGGCGCGTTCTTCGCGACCGATATGGAAGGCGACAACCAGACCCGCGAGCAGCAGCATGGAGGCCAGCTCCACCGCCAGAACGTACGGCCCAAACAGCGCGATACCCACCTCTTTGGCGTTAATCGCCGCGCCGTCGATACCCTGATCGTTAACGCCGAGAATGGCGTAAACGATCACCACCAGCAGCACCGCGGAAAGAATGGCCGGACCAATCCAGATCCCGGGTTTCAGCCACTGACGTTCCTGTTCGATTTCGCTGCCGCCCAGGTTGAGCATCATCACCACGAACACGAACAGCACCATAATGGCGCCCGCATAAACGATAATTTCCAGCGCGCCGGCGAAGTAAGCCCCCAGCGAGAAGAACACCCCGGCAATCGCCAACAGCGAAATGATCAGGTACAGCAGCGCGTGCACCGGATTTGTGTGGGTGATCACCCGCAGGGTTGCGAGGATGGCTATCAGGCCACAGATATAAAAAGCGAATTCCATTGCCCTCTCCTTACGGTAACAGGCTCTTGACGTCGATAGGCTTGGCTTCGTTCTCTGCTTCGCCCTTATCTTTGCCGTCGATTGCCATACCCGCCATCCGGTAGAAGTTATATTCCGGGTATTTACCCGGACCGGAAATCAGCAGATCCTCTTTTTCGTACACCAGATCCTGACGTTTGTATTCGCCCAGCTCAAAGTCCGGGGTCAACTGAATCGCCGTGGTCGGGCACGCTTCTTCGCACAGGCCGCAGAAAATACAGCGTGAAAAGTTGATGCGGAAAAACTCCGGGTACCAGCGGCCGTCTTTGGTCTCCGCTTTTTGCAGAGAGATACAGCCTACCGGACAGGCTACCGCACACAGGTTACAGGCAACGCAGCGCTCTTCGCCGTCCGGATCGCGCGTCAGCACGATACGGCCACGGTAGCGCGGCGGCAGATATACCGGCTCTTCCGGGTACATCCGAGTTTCTCGTTTGGCAAAGGCGTGCATCCCGATCATGCAGATACTGCGGACCTGGGTGCCAAACCCTACCAATAATTCTTTTAAGGTCATGGTCAATTCACCCCTTATTGCGCCTGCCAGAGAATGACAGCCGCCGTTACCAACAGGTTGATCAGCGTTAACGGCAGGCATACCTTCCAGCCAAAGGACATTACCTGGTCATAGCGCGGACGCGGTAATGATGCGCGGATCAAAATGAACATCATCATAAAGAACGCGGTTTTCAGCGCGAACCAGATGAAAGGAGGTAACCATGGGCCATTCCAGCCACCGAAGAACAGCGTCACGATCAGCGCCGATACGGTAACAATGCCGATATATTCACCGACGAAGAACAGACCGAACTTCATGCCGGAATATTCGATGTGGTAACCGTCGGCCAGCTCCTGCTCCGCTTCCGGTTGGTCAAACGGGTGACGGTGACATACCGCCACGCCCGCAATCGCAAAGGTCACGAAACCAAAGAACTGCGGGATGACGTTCCACAGATGCGCCTGGTTGTTGACGATATCGGTCATGTTGAACGAACCGGCCTGCGCCACTACGCCCATCAGGGAAAGCCCGAGGAACACTTCGTAGCTCAGGGTCTGGGCGGAAGCACGCATCGCGCCAAGCAGCGAGTATTTGTTGTTGCTCGACCAACCGGCGAACAGCACCGCATAGACCGCCAGGCCTGCCATCATCAGAAAGAACAGAATCCCGATGTTTAAATCGGCCACTACCCACGTCGGGCTGACCGGCACAATGGCGAAGGCCAGCAGCAGCGAAGTAAAGGCGATAACCGGCGCCAGAGTAAAGATCACGCGATCCGAGAAGCGCGGAACCCAGTCCTCTTTAAAGAACATTTTGATCATGTCGGCGACGAGCTGCAGCGAACCGCCCCAGCCCACGCGGTTAGGTCCATAACGGTTCTGGAACAGGCCCAGCAGACGACGTTCGCCGAAGCTCATAAACGCGCCGCAGGTCACCACGACCAGCAGAATCACCACCGCTTTAAGGATGCTTAACAGAATGTCGATGAGATCGGGAGTTAACCAACTCATGCTTTCGCCTCCTGCAGAGTATCAATACGCGCTCCGGTCAGTACCGGCGCAATCCCTGGCATGCCCATCGGTAAGCCAACCTGCCCTGCCGTCAGCCCCGCCGAAATCATCAGCGGCAGGCTAAGCGCCTGGCCATCAACGCGCAAAGAGACCATTGCGCCTTCGTTCACCCCAAGCTTCGCGGCATCTGCCGGGTTCAGCTTAACGTACGGCTGCGGCATGCGGCTCTGGAATACCGGAGAACGCTGCGACAGCTCGTCGCTGCCGAACAGGTGATAGTAAGGCGCGATACGCCATTTCCCGTCCTCTGCCTGGAAGCTTGCCGGTACTGCGGTAAAGTACTCAAGACCGCTAGCGGAAGCTTCAAACAGACGCACGCCCGGATCGCCGTGGCGCAGTTTACCGCCCACTTCATCCTGGAACTTGTTCCACGCCTGCGGGGAGTTCCAGCCCGGAGCCCAGGCAAACGGAATTTGCGAGCGCGGCGCGGACGGCTGGTTGTTCCCTTCCATGGAGAAGGCGAACATGGTGTCTTTATCCTGCGGCTGACGCGGTTCATGCACGCTGATGTTGGCGCGCATCGCCGTACGACCGCTGTAGCGATGCGGTTCACGGGCCAGCTTCTGGCCGCGAATGCGGAAGGTCGCATCCGGCGCGGCGTCTTTGATACCGGCCAGCTGCGGCAGTGCGGCAACGGCAGCGTCAATCACGTGGTCCAGCTGGGTCCAGTCAACCTGACGATTGTTCACGGTGCTGTGCAATGAGTGCAGCCAGCGCCAGCTCTCCAGCATTACGGTTTTCGCGTCGTAGTAGGCCGGGTCGTAAACCTGGAAGAAGCGCTGGGCGCGACCTTCGTTGTTGACCACGGTACCGTCGCTTTCCGCAAAGCTTGCCGCGGAGAGCACCAGATGCGCTTTTTCCATAATCGCCGTACGCTGATGGTCAACCACCATTACCAGCGGCGCTTTCGCCAGCGCCGCATCAACGCGGGCGGCTGAAGCGTGGCGGTGCAGGTCGTTTTCCAGCACGATAACCGCATCGGCTGCGCCGGTTTCCAGTTCGCTCAGCGCCTCTTCAAGCGAGCCGCCGCTGATCATGCCGAGGCCAACGCTGTTGACCGCGCGGGCGACCATCGTCACGCCGACATCGGCGCCGCGGCCTTTCAGGGCTTTCGCCACGTTGGCCGCCGCCTGAATCACTTCAATGCTGCCGGCGTTGGTTCCGGAGACAATCAGCGGTTTTTTCGCTCCGGCTAACGCCTGAACGATCACGTCGATTTTGCCTTTCAGCTCGCCGCTCAACCCTTCGACCGCCGGGGCGCTTTCATCCAGCGCATGGGCGATGGCAAAGCCGAGGCGCGCCTGATCTTCCACCGGCGCGCGGTAGGTCCATGCGGCGATGTCATCGAGGCGGGTGTCATCAATATTGGTGACAAACAGCGGATGCTTCGCGCGCTGGCCGATGTTAAGGATCGCGGCGATCTGCCAGTCGGCGACTTTCTGCGCCGCCGCCATTTCGCGCGCTTTGCCTTTCACCGCCTGACGCACCGCCAGCGCGATACGCGCGCCGGTCTGGGTGATGTCTTCGCCGAGGATCAGCACCGCATCGTAGGATTCGATTTCGCGCAGCGCCGGGGTATGGATACCGCCTTCGCGCAGCACTTTCAGCATCATCTGCAGGCGCTCTTGTTCGCCCTTCGCGATGCCGGTATAGAAGTTCCCGGCGCCGACCAGTTCGCGCAGCGCGAAGTTGCTTTCGAGGCTGGCGCGCGGGGAGCCGATACCGATCACTTTCTTCGACTGGCGCAGAATATCCGCCGCCCCCTGCATCGCCTGCTCGGCGTTAAGGGTAATCAGATCGTCACCGCGGCGTTGAACCGGCTGACGCGGACGGTCTTTGAGATTCACATAGCCGTAGCCGAAACGACCGCGGTCGCAGAGGAAGTAGCGGTTAACGGTACCGTTATAGCGGTTTTCGATACGACGCAGTTCGCCATAGCGTTCGCCGGGGCTGATGTTACAGCCGATGGAACACTGCTGACAGATGCTTGGCGCAAACTGCATGTCCCATTTACGGTTATAACGCTCGGAGTGCGTTTTATCGGTAAACACGCCGGTCGGACAGACTTCCACCAGGTTGCCGGAGAACTCGCTTTCCAGCGTGCCGTCTTCCGGGCGCCCAAAGTAGACGTTGTCGTGAGCGCCGTAAACGCCAAGGTCGGTGCCGTCGGCATAATCTTTGTAGTAGCGGACGCAGCGGTAGCAGGCGATGCAGCGGTTCATTTCGTGCGAGATGAACGGCCCCAGATCCTGGTTGCGGTGGGTACGCTTGGTAAAGCGGTAGCGACGGAAGCTATGACCGGTCATCACGGTCATATCCTGCAAGTGACAGTTGCCGCCCTCTTCGCACACCGGACAGTCATGCGGGTGGTTGGTCATCAGCCACTCAACTACGCTTTCGCGGAACTGCTTCGCTTCTGCGTCGTCGATGGAAATAAAAGTGCCGTCGGATGCCGGAGTCATACAGGACATCACCAGGCGGCCACGCGTGTCTTCCGCGTTCTGATATTGCTTCACCGCACACTGGCGGCAAGCACCGACGCTCCCTAGCGCCGGATGCCAGCAAAAGTATGGAATATCAAGGCCCAGAGAGAGACAAGCTTCTAGCAGGTTGTCCGCTCCGTTGACCTCGTATTCTTTGCCGTCTACATGAATCGTAGCCATTTGCGTGCTTCCAAAAATAAAAAACCTTTAGATTACCAGCGCGTCTTAAGCAGGTTCGGCTGAATACCGTTAATTGCATGGGTATTGCTGAACTGCTGCTTAATGCCAGCCTCGAATTCTTCGCGGAAATATTTGATCGCGCTCTGCAGCGGTTCAACCGCGCCCGGCGCGTGCGCGCAGAAGGTTTTACCCGGACCGAGGAATCGACACAGTTGCTCAAGCGTCTCGATATCCCCCGGCTGGCCTTCGCCGCGCTCCAGGGCGCGCAGGATCTTCACGCTCCACGGCAGGCCGTCGCGGCAGGGCGTACACCAGCCGCAGGATTCGCGGGCAAAAAATTCTTCGAGGTTGCGCACCAGCGGAACCATGCCGATCTCGTGGTCGACGGCCATCGCCAGCGCGGTACCCAAACGGCTACCCGCTTTACCAATGCTTTCGAACTCCATCGGCAAATCGAGGTGCGCTTCGGTCAGGAAGTCGGTGCCCGCGCCGCCCGGCTGCCAGGCTTTAAACTTCAGACCATCGCGCATGCCGCCCGCGTAATCTTCGAGGATCTCGCGCGCGGTGGTGCCGAACGGCAGTTCCCAGACGCCCGGGTTCTTCACCCGTCCAGAGAAGCCCATCAGCTTGGTGCCGGCGTCTTTACTGGTAGAAATGTTCTGATACCACTCGACGCCGTTGGCCAGAATCGCCGGAACGTTGCACAGGGTTTCAACGTTGTTCACGCAGGTCGGTTTCCCCCATACGCCGGAGCTGGCCGGGAACGGCGGCTTCGAACGTGGATTGGCGCGGCGGCCTTCGAGGGAGTTAATCAGCGCGGTTTCTTCGCCGCAGATATAGCGCCCTGCCCCAGTGTGCACAAACAGTTCGAAGTCAAAACCGGTGCCAAGGATATTTTTCCCCAACAGGCCCGCTTCGGTCGCTTCGGCGATTGCCCGGCGCAGGTGCTGTGCCGCTTCGATATATTCGCCGCGCAGGAAGATATAGCCGCGGTAGGCTTTCAGCGCGAACGCGGAGATCAGCATGCCTTCCACCAGCAGGTGCGGCAGCTGTTCCATCAGCAGGCGGTCTTTATAGGTGCCCGGCTCCATTTCATCGGCGTTACACAGCAGGTAACGGATGTTCATGGACTCGTCTTTCGGCATCAGGCTCCACTTCAGACCGGTGGAAAAGCCCGCGCCGCCGCGCCCTTTCAGGCCGGCGTCTTTTACCGCAGTGACGATTTCATCCGGCGCCATGCCGGAGAGCGCTTTACGCGCCCCGGCGTAGCCGTTTTTACTCTGGTATTCATCCAGCCATACCGGCTGTTTGTCGTCGCGCAGACGCCAGGTTAACGGATGGGTTTCGGCGGTACGAATAATGGTTTTCATTTATACCGCTCCAGGAGGTCAGGAATCGCTTCCGGCGTCAGATAACTGTGAGTGTCCTCATCAATCATCATGGTCGGCCCCTTGTCGCAGTTGCCCAGGCAGCAGGTCGGCAGCAGAGTGAAACGGCCATCAAAGGTGGTTTGACCCGGTTTGATATCCAGCTTCTTCTCGATCGCCGACTGAATGCCCTGGAACCCGGTGATATGGCACACCACGCTGTCGCAGTAGCGAATCACGTGACGACCCACCGGCTGGCGGAAAATCTGGCTGTAGAAGGTCGCCACGCCTTCTACGTCGCTGGCCGGGATCCCCAGCACATCGGCGATAGCGTAGATTGCGCCGTCCGGCACCCAACCGCGCTGCTTCTGAACGATTTTCAGCGCTTCAATGGACGCCGCACGCGGGTCTTCGTAGTGGTGCTTTTCGTGCTCAATCGCCTCACGCTCTGCCGCACTCAGCTCAAAAGCCTCGGTTTGTGGTTGTTGATTCTCGTGCATAATTAGCGGTCCACGTCTGACATAACAAAATCGATACTACCCAGATAGACAATCAGGTCGGAGACCAGACTGCCGCGAATAGCGGCCGGGATCTGCTGCAGGTGCGCGAAGCTTGGCGTGCGCACGCGGGTACGGTAGCTCATAGTGCTGCCGTCGCTGGTCAGGTAGTAACTGTTAATACCCTTGGTCGCTTCAATCATCTGGAAGGATTCTTGCGCCGGCATGACCGGCCCCCAGGAAACCTGCAGGAAGTGCGTAATCAGGGTTTCGATATGCTGCAGCGTGCGCTCTTTCGGCGGCGGCGTCGTCAGCGGGTGATCCGCCTTGAACGGGCCTTCCGGCATGTTATCGAGGCACTGCTGAAGAATGCGCAGGCTCTGGCGCAGCTCTTCCACTTTCAGCATCACGCGGGTGTAGCAGTCGGAGACGCCACCGCCGGTCGGGATTTCAAAGTCGAAGTTTTCATAGCCAGAATAAGGACGCCATTTACGTACGTCGAAGCCGATGCCGGTCGCGCGCAGGCCCGCGCCGGTGGTGCCCCACTCCAGCGCTTCTTTGGCGTTGTAGGCGGCAACCCCTTTCGAACGACCGATCAGGATGGTGTTGCGCAGCGCGGCCTTTTCATAGGAATCCAGACGCTTCGGCATCCACTCGAGGAATTCACGCAGCAGGCGATCCCAACCGCGGGGCAGGTCGTGCGCGACGCCGCCGATACGGAACCAGGCCGGGTGCATACGGAAGCCGGTAATTGCTTCCACCAGATCGTAGATCTTTTGGCGGTCGGTAAAGGCAAAGAACACCGGCGTCATCGCCCCGACGTCCTGGATAAAGGTGGAGATGTACAGCAGATGGCTGTTGATACGGAACAGCTCGGAGAGCATTACGCGGATGACGTTGACGCGATCCGGCACGGTTATTCCCGCCAGTTTCTCCACCGCCAGCACGTACGGCATCTCATTAACGCAGCCGCCGAGGTACTCAATACGGTCGGTATACGGAATGTAGCTGTGCCAGGACTGGCGCTCGCCCATCTTCTCAGCGCCGCGGTGGTGGTAGCCGATATCAGGAACGCAGTCGATGATCTCTTCGCCATCAAGCTGCAAAATAATACGGAACGCACCGTGCGCGGAGGGGTGGTTAGGGCCGAGGTTAAGGAACATAAAGTCCTCGTTTTCGGTCCCGCGCTTCATGCCCCACTCTTCCGGTTTGAAGGTCAGCGCTTCCATTTCCAGATCCTGTTTGGCTTTGGTCAGCTCAAACGGGTCAAATTCGGTTGCGCGCGCCGGGTAGTCTTTACGCAGCGGGTGGCCTTCCCAGGTCGGCGGCATCATGATGCGGCGCAGATTCGGGTGACCATCGAAGGTCACGCCAAACATCTCCCAGGTTTCACGCTCATACCAGTTGGCGTTCGGGAACAGTTTGGTGAAGGTCGGCAGATGCAGATCGTTTTCAGACAATGCGACCTTGAGCATGATGTCGCGATTGCGGTCGATTGAAATCAGGTGATAGAAAACGGAAAAATCCGCGGCGGGTAAACCGTCGCGGTGCGTGCGCAGACGTTCGTCCATGCCATGCAGGTCAAACAGCATCACGTAAGGCTTCGGCAACTTCTTCAGGAAATCACCCACCTCAAGCAGCTGTTCACGCTTCACCCAAACCACCGGAACGCCGGTGCGGGTTGGCTGAACGGTAAAGGCATCCGGCCCAAAACGGTTGCGCAGTTCGCCGATCACCGGGTCATCAAGGTGATCGCGGGTTTGCCAGGCTGGTGCGGCGTCATGCGCGGTTAAATCGGTCATATTGTTCACCATTGCAAAAGGTCCGTGGTGACTGCCGGCGAGACTTCGCGCTGTAGTAGATTGATTTGCGAAGTTTTCATCCCGCCCGCAGGCGCAAGTTAAATCTCGTCCGGAGTCCGCAGATTGGTCACTGCAATACGTTCGCCGCGTTTACGCTCGCGTTCCGACTGCATATTGGCGCGATAAACGCCCTGATCGCCTACCACCCAAGAGAGCGGACGACGTTCTTTACCAATGGATTCCTGCAGCAGCATCAGCGCCTGCATATACGCTTCCGGACGCGGCGGACAGCCCGGGATGTAAACATCAACCGGAATAAACTTATCCACGCCCTGCACGACAGAGTAAATATCGTACATACCGCCGGAGTTGGCGCATGCGCCCATCGAGATAACCCACTTCGGCTCCAGCATCTGGTCATAAAGACGCTGAATGACCGGCGCCATTTTGGTAAAGCAGGTGCCCGCGACCACCATCAGGTCAGCCTGACGCGGGGAGGCACGCAATACTTCTGCACCAAAACGCGCAACGTCATGCACCGCAGTGAATGACGTCACCATTTCCACGTAGCAGCAAGAAAGGCCAAAGTTGTAAGGCCAGATTGAGTTCTTACGGCCCCAGTTCACCATGTCATGCAAAGCGTGTTCGAGTTTCCCCATATACACGCTTTTGTTGACTTCTTGCTCCAGGGGGTCGGTTACGATCTCCTGTTTTTGCAGGGGGTAACGGTCGTTCTCACCGTTAGGATCGATGCGGGTGAGCGTATAATCCATCTTATTGCCTCGCTTTTACTGCGTATGACGGTTAGTGGGACTGTCTGTTTCCGGGTTAACCAGCGTGCGACGGGAGCGCGCAGGCGTCCAGTCCAGAGCGCCAATACGAACGAGGTAAACCAGACCAGCCAGTAGCACTAAAATGAAAATTGCGGCTTCCACAAAGCCGACCCAGCCGCTTTCACGGATAGAAGTCGACCATGCGTAGAGATACAGGGCTTCCACGTCGAAGATAACGAAGAACATGGCAACCAGATAAAACTTCGCAGAAAGACGTAAGCGAGCCGAACCGACGGAGTCGATCCCGGATTCAAACGGCGTGTTCTTGCTACGCGCGCGCGCGCGTCCGCCAAGGTACCAACCGCCGATAAGCATCAGGCAGCACAGGCCGATAGCGATGATGAGAAATATAGCGAATGCCCAATGATGAGCGATGACTTCAGTGGATGTTGACATACGCATTGCTTAACCAAAAAAGTGTAGCGCTAAAACCCTCTGCTCTTACTGGCAGATGAACGCCACAGCGTTTCACGGGGAGGAATAAAAAAAATAGCCGTGCAAAAAAGCGTCCCTGGGTGATGTGGAAGGCCAGTTGCGGTGGCTTTTTACTCCTTTCATTAACCTTTTGTCAACTTTAACAAAAGTTTTCACAACATTAATTTACATTGGATTTTTTTCATTAACATTAAATGCCCTTTTATGCGGAATAACCTTGCATACTCTTCGGATTTAGTGCTGTTGAATCGTGTCCGTTTCCGCCGTAAATCAAAATTACCCGCCTATTTTGACAGGATTTAGCCACGATTCCTCCCCCTAAAGAGGGGTATTTTCTTGATCTGTGACACGCTTTTGTTAATTCAACCAAGAAAACGGCAACAAACTATCCGGTTTTTTAACATTAGCAGGAAGTATTGAAAGTGCAGAGAAAAGTCGAGAAATGAGAGGAAGAGCAGATCTAACTCACTGATTTACATCAAAACAAATCAACAAAACATTCTATTAATCAATAAAATTTGAAAAAAACGAACCGCAGCGGCGATTTCACACGTCGGGGGTTCGTTTTTACACTTACATTTTGTTACCAGTTTTTGTGATGTTTGTTAGCTTTTCCCACTCAGGAAATAAGGGAATTATCTCCCCCTTCGGGGGTATAAATACGTTGCGTGGACCACGGCTGGTACTCCGCGCTCAGCGACTGAAAAATAGCCTGCGTCAGTTCGCTTGCCTGCTGAGAATCGCAGTTCAGCATATAGTGGGTATCCGGCAGCACGGGTAAGCCGTCACACCGCCCCGGAACGCGGAATTCAGGGCTCATCATCTCTACCGGCTGCGCGGTCACCCCGAGCCCGGCCTTCACCGCCGCCTTCACCCCGGCCATTGAGGTTGCCGCGTGGGAAAGATGCCAGGGGACGCGAGCGGCGTTGAGCACCGCAACGATCTCTTCCCGAAACGGATCCGGGGCATCCAGCAGAACAAGCGGGACAGACTCGCCCTGAGGGAGGACGTAGTCCGCTGCGCAGTACCACAACGTTGGCGAAGCGCGTAGCGTCAGCATGTCAAAACCCTTCGTGGGTCGGGTGGTCAGCGCAAGATCGATAGCTCCCTTCTTCAGCCGATCGACGATATCAATATGATTGAGAACTTTGATTTCAAGCGTCAGCCGCGGATAAAAACTGCCAATCCGATTTAATAAACACGGTAAAATAGTATCCGCTGTCTCATCTGACGCACCAACGGTCAGCGTTCCCTGCAGGCTACCGAACATGAGCGACATGCAGGCTTCATCATTAAAACGCAGAATTTTCCGCGCATAGCCCAACAGCTGAATGCCCTGCTCGGTCAGAAGTTTATTGCGTCCTTGGCGAGCAAAAAGTTCTTTGCCGACCAGTTGCTCCAGCCGCTGCATCTGCTGACTTACCGCTGACTGAGTCCGGCATACCGCAACGGCGGCAGCGGCAAATGTATTGAGATCGGCGACGGCAACAAAGGTTCTCAAGAGGTCGAGGTCTAAATTTAGTATCGAACGATTTTCATTTATCATATTTGCTTCACATTCAGGCGGCTAATGCTGACCTGCCTTGTTGATGCTGTGCTCCAGGTTTCCGGCTATTCCTTAAGCTTCGCGTGACCCGCCACGGACAGACGGATGAACAACTGGACGAACGTTATTGCATTAGAAAGCACTCATCCGCAGCAAATGCGCGGAATTTCAGAGTAATATTTTGCTCGTATGCCTGAGCGCTTTTAATTACGGCGCTTTGTTTTTTGTGATGAGACGCAAAAAATAGCCGTCAATGACCATTGCCTGCATCCGCACCAGCGACAAACTTTGCCATCGCGCTCAGGAAGATAACAAAAACCTGCAATAACAATGTATTAATAAAGAAACAGGCTACCTGGCATAGCCTTATATCGGTATTAACGACGTTATTCTAACCGAAAACCACAATATTTATAAGCGTTAATCAGTATTATCTCAGGCAATTTTAAATGCTGACCCGCGCTTTAATTAAATTAAAAATCTAAGAATATTCCTTGCATAAAATAAAACTCATTTATCAATTAAATGCTTTTCATTAAAAATATCTGGCAAAGTTGTTAAAACATTCTGTGTATTGTGAATTAAACGTACATATGAAAGCGACGCGGTTTTTGCGCAAAAAATAAGCACTTATTTCCGTTAAATCAACAAGCCAGATAAACGTTTACAGAATCAGTAGATAACGCAATATATGACCACCAATGAAAGTATTAAAGGTTTATTGTATAAACAAAACACCCACCCACCAGAGAAATCAATTAAACCAAAAAAACATGAATAGCAAAATCTTCTCCTGTTAACCCTTCAAAACAGCGGGGATGCGGAGTACATTATTCCGTGCTGACTTCCACGGCAGGGAGTGGCGATAACAGCTAAAAGGTCAAGGTTCATGTCCCCCATCGAAAAATCCAGCAAGTTAGATAACGTCTGTTACGACATCCGCGGCCCGGTTCTGAAAGAGGCGAAACGCCTTGAAGAAGAAGGCAACAAAGTCCTGAAGCTGAACATCGGCAACCCAGCGCCGTTTGGCTTTGACGCGCCTGACGAAATCCTCGTTGACGTCATCCGCAACCTCCCGACTTCCCAGGGCTATAGCGATTCAAAGGGCCTCTATTCCGCACGTAAGGCCATCATGCAGCATTACCAGGCTCGCGGCATGCGTGATGTGACGGTCGAAGATATTTATATCGGCAACGGCGTTTCCGAACTTATCGTTCAGGCCATGCAGGCGCTGCTGAATAGCGGCGATGAAATGCTGGTTCCGGCGCCGGATTATCCGCTCTGGACCGCCGCAGTCGCGCTTTCCAGCGGTAAAGCGGTGCATTATCTCTGCGATGAGTCGTCCGACTGGTTCCCGGACCTCGACGATATCCGCGCGAAAATCACCCCGCGTACCCGCGGCATCGTGATTATCAACCCGAATAACCCAACCGGCGCGGTGTACTCAAAAGAGCTGCTGATGGAGATCGTCGAGATCGCCCGCCAGCATAATCTGATTATTTTCGCCGATGAGATCTACGACAAAATCCTCTACGATGAGGCGCAGCACCACTCTATTGCGCCGCTGGCCCCGGATCTCCTCACGATCACCTTCAACGGTCTGTCAAAAACCTACCGCGTTGCCGGCTTCCGCCAGGGCTGGATGGTGCTTAACGGGCCGAAGAAACACGCAAAAGGCTATATCGAAGGTCTGGAGATGCTGGCCTCTATGCGCCTGTGCGCCAACGTCCCGGCCCAGCATGCGATCCAAACCGCTCTCGGTGGCTATCAGAGCATCAGCGAATTTATTGTTCCCGGCGGGCGCTTATATGAGCAGCGCAATCGCGCCTGGGAGCTGATTAATGACATTCCGGGCGTATCGTGCACCAAGCCGAAAGGCGCGCTATATATGTTCCCGAAAATCGACGCTAAGCGCTTTAATATTCACGATGACCAGAAGATGGTGCTCGATTTTCTGCTGCAGGAAAAAGTCCTGCTGGTTCAGGGTACCGCCTTTAACTGGCCGTGGCCGGATCACGTGCGTATCGTGACCCTTCCGCGCGAAGACGATCTTGAAATGGCGATTACCCGTTTCGGGCGTTTCCTTTCCGGCTACCACCAGCTCTGACTTCATCTGTCCAGCCGCCGGGATTTGCATCCGGCGGCAATCCCTGCGCACAATGTCACCCGACGTCGTAACTGATTAAGGGTTCCTATGAGTCAGAGTCATTTCTTTGCCCACCTCTCCCGCCTGAAACTGATCAACCGCTGGCCGCTGATGCGTAATGTGCGCACCGAAAATGTCTCCGAACACAGCTTACAGGTCGCGATGGTGGCCCATGCGCTGGCGGCGATCAAAAATCGTAAATTTGGCGGTCAGGTTAACGCCGAGCGCATTGCCCTGCTGGCGATGTATCACGATGCCTCGGAAGTTCTGACCGGCGACCTGCCGACGCCGGTAAAATATTTCAACTCGCAGATCGCGCAAGAATACAAGGCCATCGAGAAAATCGCCCAGCAGAAACTGGTCGATATGGTTCCTGATGAACTGCGCGATATTTTTGAGCCGCTCATCGACGAACAGCACTACAGCGACGAGGAAAAATTCCTTGTCAAGCAGGCAGATGCGCTTTGCGCCTACCTGAAGTGTCTGGAAGAGCTATCGGCGGGGAATAATGAATTTCTGCTGGCCAAAGGCCGCCTTGAGAAAACGCTGGAATCGCGCCGCAGCGCAGAGATGGACTACTTTATGCAGGTTTTCGTGCCGAGCTTCCACCTTTCGCTTGATGAAATCAGCCAGGATTCGCCTTTATAAAATAACCGCTCCCCGGCCAGCCGCAGCCTGACCGGGGAAAGAACGCTGCTGAATCAGAACGGAAACAGCACCGGGATCAGCAGAACGCACACCACCATCACCAGGATAGTAAACGGCACGCCGATTTTGACAAAATCGCTGAATGAGTATTTACCCGGCCCCAGTACCAGGGTGTTCACCGGCGACGATACCGGCGTCATAAACGCCGCCGAGGCCGCCATGGCGACCACCATCGCAAAAGGATAAGGCGAAACGCCCATCGACTTTGCCGCGGCCAGCGCAATGGGCGCCATCAGTACCGCGGTGGCCGTATTGGATATAAACAGGCCGATAGCCGCGCACATCACAAACAGGCAGCCAAGCATCAGGTACGGTCCTTTACTTCCCGCCACGTCCATTAATCCCTGCACCACCAGATCCACGCCGCCGGTTTTCTGCAGCGCCAGAGCAAAAGGCATCATCCCGACGATCAAAATAATGCTCGGCCAGTGAATGGCTTTATAGGCGCTTTCGGCGTTAATACAGCGGAATTTCCCCATCAGCAGGCAGGCAACGATCGCCGCTATGGGGTTCGGAATTTCGTCAGTCAGCATCAGCGCGACCATCAACACCAGACAGAAAATTGCGTGCGGCGCCTGGCTGTGCGCCGGCGAGGCGTCATTAACCTCAATGGGCATATTCAGCACCACAAAGTCACGACCCCGCTTGGCCAGCAGCGCTATCTGCCGCCAGTTCCCCACCACCAGCATGATATCGCCAAGCTGCAAAGCTTCATCGGTGACCGCGCCGTCAAGAGCTTTGCCATCGCGTTTCAGACCCACGATGTTCAAATCGAAACGGGTACGAAAGGCGATTTCGCGCACCGTCTTGCCAATCAGTTCGGAATCCGGGATCAGGGAGACTTCCGCCATCCCTACGTCCAGCGCCTGATCGGAAAAGTATTCGCCGCGCAGCACCATGGGCTCCAGCATTTGCTCGCCGCAGAACTGACGTAAATCCACATCGGAGGCCGACATATCGATCAGCAAAACGTCGCGGGCGCGGAACTCCGATACGCCGTTAACGTTAACGATAACCCGCCGGAAGCGCCGCCAGCGCTCAACGCCGATGACGTTCGCCCCATAGCGCTCGCGCAGTTTCAGGTCGTCCAGGCGCTGACCAATCATCGGCGAGCCAGGGCGAATGGCCAGGCGGCGCGCGCGCCCTGTGAGATGATAATCTTTGATAAGATCGCGGAAGGTGCTTCGCTTACGACCATCGCGGACCTGTTCGCCTTCGTCTCCCTTAAGCATAAAGCGCATCACCAGCATATAGAAAACGCCCAGTACCAGCACCACCAGGCCTATCGGCGTGACGCTAAAAAAGCTGAATCCTTGCAGCCCTTCGCGTAACAGCTCGCTGTTGACGACCAGATTGGGCGGTGTGGCCACCAGAGTCATCATTCCGCTAATAAGTCCGGCAAAACTGAGCGGCATCATCAACCGCGAAGGTGACGTGTTCATGCGCATTGACACGCTGAGCACCACGGGAATAAAAATGGCCACCACGCCGGTCGAGCTCATAAAAGCGCCTAGTCCGGCAACGGTTAGCATTAAATAGACCAGCATTTTGGTTTCGCTGTTACCGGCAACCTTCACCAGCCAGGAGCCCATTTTGGTGGCGACCCCGGTGCGCACCAGCCCATCGCCAATAATGAAAAGCGCGGCGATAAGGATAACGTTGGGATCGCTAAATCCCGAGAAGGCCTCGCTGAGCGTTAAGGTGCCGCTAAGGACAAAAGCGACAATCACCAGCAATGCGATAGCATCCATGCGCACTTTTCCGGTGGCAAAGAGTACGACGGCTACGGCAAGAAGAGATAACACCCAAATCAGTTCACCGTTCACAACTTATCCTTGTCAGAAGATGGAGTTGGAAGTTTGGCATAAAAAAGCCCCGCCGGCGCGGGGCTAAATCATGAGATTAATCTTTAAGGCTAACATTCACATTGCCGTCAGGCAGGCGCTCAACCAGCAGATTTTCAAGCGTTGTTAACACCAAATCAGCTTCATCAAGACGCGGCGCATCGGCGGGCACATTGACCGCGATGGTCCGACAACCGGCATTCAGCCCAGAGAGCAACCCGGCAGGGGCATCCTCCACCACGGCGCAATCTCCCGGCGCCAGCCCTAACAGCTCGGCCCCAAGCAGATAGGCATCCGGAGCGGGTTTCCCGTGCTTTACGCGCTCGGCGGTGACGAAAACCTTCGCCTCAGGCAGCCCCGCGGCGCGGTGACGGGCGTGGGCGACGGGAATCGAACCTGACGTCACGATCGCCCAAGGGATCCCCGCGTCATCAAGCGTCCTGAGCAGCGCCACCGCTCCCGGCAGCGCCGTTACGCCATCCGTATCCGCTGCTTCGACCTTTTCCAGCCAGACGAACTCGGACTGAATCTCTTCTTCGCTGCGGCCGGGAAGAAAATGACGTAATGAGGTTATCGCCTGTTTGCCATGAATAAAGTTCAACACTTCATCATGAGGGATACTGAATCGATCCGCCCATTTGCACCACGAACGCTCCACAACCGGCAACGAATCGACCAATGTCCCGTCAAGATCAAACAGGAAACCTTTACACTGCACGGGAACCTCCATCAGGCGTTGATAATTTGATTAATTTCGTTACTGCTTAAATGATACTGGCGCGGGCAGGAGTGCCAGGTGCTCAGCATGCGCTGGTATTTTTCCCACATTGGGGTCTGGGAGTTAAAGCCGTGAGTCCCGGCGTCAAAGTGGCTGTAGCGCCCTTCAACGTTAACCATAAAGCGGACATAGCCGAGGTAGCGGGCCTCGGTCGCCACGTCAAATCCGAGGAAGGTGACCCGACGCTCGTCAATCCCGCTGGCGTCCTTCAGGTTCGTCCAGGAGACATGCAGCGCGTGATACATCTCCATGATATCAATGATGGTGCGACACGTTTCTTCGGTAAGCTGGCCAAACTCGCGGTCCAGCTCGCGCATCTGCAGCCCGTATCCACGCTCAATGATGGTCTGCAGGCGGCGGTAGCGTTCAGCGTTGTCCGGATCGAGCATCGTCATCATTTTGTATTGATTCGACAGAATCAGACGCTGCGCATTGGTCATTTCCATTTTTGACTCCTGTTGCACTTTTACGGCGTGAAAAAAGAAGGCGCATGAATTATGCGCCTTCTTTTATATGCGTTTTCCCGATGCAATTACAAATCATCAAGGAAAGTTTTATCCAGTTGTTTGAAGGCGCGCTTAAGCGTGTCAGCTAAAGCCTGATAATCAGGCTTTCCGTCTACCGGCGTTAACGCCTGCCCGGCCTCCTGCAGTTTACCGCGCACTTCATAAAACCAGCTCAGTATCGACGGCGGCAGCGGCGTCACTGAACGCTTGCCCAACCACCATAAACCCTGCATCGGCAGGCTCAGCGCAAACAGCGCGGTGGCGACGGCCGGGCCCAGCTGGCCACCGAGGGCGATTTGCCAACACAGCGTGAAAATCGCCACCGGCGGCATGATACGAATCGCATAACGCGTGGCGCGAATAATGCGGTTTTCAATAAACACCGGAGCAAGGCGCTTATCCAGAGGCCAGGTCTTTGCATAATGCTGCCCGTGGCGAAACAAGCCAAAAAAACTCACAGAGCGATTCTCGGGACCGGACATGGCTTACCTCAACTTTACATATAAAACTTAAAAAATTTGTGCAAAACACCAACTGTGCATGACAACGTTCAAAAGATTTTGGCAATGGCGCACTCAATCAGGTATTCTGTGCGCACCTGAGGGGCGGTTAGACCCTTTTACCAGGTTAGTCAAATTATCGCATATTCTGCCACTGGCTGAAAATTATGCAAAATGACATAAAATCAAATGTACTTCTCTCATCGTGCCCGAAAACAGTACAAGGCATGATGTTAATCATAAATGTCAATGTCATCCTGCGCTACGCTTTGTGACACACTGACGTTTTTTTAGCCACGTATCATAAAAGGTACTTCCATGTCGAGTAAGTTAGTACTGGTTCTGAACTGCGGTAGCTCCTCTCTGAAATTCGCTATCCTTGATGCCGTCAACGGTGACGAATACCTGTCTGGTTTAGCAGAATGTTTCCATCTTCCTGAAGCCCGTATCAAATGGAAAATGGATGGCAGCAAGCAAGAAGCCGAATTAGGCGCTGGCGCTGCTCACAGTGAAGCGCTGAACTTTATCGTTAACACTATTCTGGCACAAAAACCAGAACTGTCTGCTCAGCTGACCGCAATCGGCCACCGCATCGTTCACGGTGGTGAAAAATACACCAGCTCCGTCGTTATCGATGACTCCGTTATTCAGGGAATTAAAGACTCCGCGTCTTTCGCCCCGCTGCACAACCCGGCGCACCTGATCGGTATCGCAGAAGCCCTGAAATCCTTCCCTAATCTGAAAGACAAGAACGTTGCCGTGTTCGACACCGCGTTCCATCAGACCATGCCGGAAGAATCTTACCTCTATGCCCTGCCGTACAGCCTGTACAAAGAACACGGCGTACGTCGCTACGGCGCGCACGGCACCAGCCACTTCTATGTGACTCAGGAAGCCGCGAAAGTTCTGAACAAACCGGTTGAAGAGCTGAACATCATCACCTGCCATCTGGGCAACGGTGGTTCCGTTTCCGCTATCCGCAACGGTAAATGCGTTGACACTTCCATGGGTCTGACTCCGCTGGAAGGCCTGGTGATGGGTACGCGTTCTGGCGATATCGACCCGGCAATCATTTTCCATCTGCACGATGCCCTGGGCATGAGCGTAGACGCCATCAACAAAATGCTGACTAAAGAGTCCGGCCTGCTCGGTTTGACCGAAGTGACCAGCGACTGTCGCTATGTTGAAGACAACTACCAGGAAAAAGCTGACGCTAAACGTGCAATGGACGTTTACTGCCACCGCCTGGCAAAATACATCGGCTCCTACACCGCGCTGATGGACGGTCGTCTGGACGCCGTTGTGTTCACCGGTGGTATCGGTGAAAACGCCGCGATGGTTCGCGAACTGTCTCTGGGCAAACTGGGCGTACTGGGCTTTGAAGTTGATCACGAGCGTAACCTGGCTGCCCGTTTTGGCAAGTCTGGCTTCATCAACAAAGAAGGCACTCGCCCGGCTATCGTCATTCCGACCAACGAAGAGCTGGTCATCGCGCAGGACGCCAACCGTCTGACCGCCTGATTCCACACCGCCAGCCTAGCTGGCGGTGCTGTTTTGTATCCCGCCTGATACTGGCGGTAACGAAAGAGGATATATCGTGTCCCGTACAATCATGCTGATCCCTACCGGAACCAGCGTAGGCCTGACCAGCGTCAGCCTCGGTGTTATCCGTGCTATGGAACGTAAAGGCGTTCGCCTGAGCGTCTTTAAACCTATCGCTCAACCGCGTGCCGGTGGCGATGCGCCAGACCAGACCACCACCATCATTCGCGCGAACTCCGACCTTCCGGCCGCAGAGCCGTTGAAAATGAGCCACGTTGAGTCGCTGCTCTCCAGCAACCAGAAAGACGTGCTGATGGAAGAGATCATCGCCAACTACCACGCCAACACGCAGGATGCTGAAGTGGTGCTGGTTGAAGGTCTGGTCCCGACCCGCAAACATCAGTTTGCCCAGTCTCTGAACTACGAAATCGCGAAAACGCTGAACGCTGAAATCGTCTTTGTGATGTCCCAGGGTACCGATACCCCGGAACAGCTGAAAGAGCGCATTGAGCTCACCCGCAGCAGCTTCGGCGGCGCGAAAAACACCAGCATCACCGGCGTCATCGTCAACAAGCTGAATGCGCCGGTTGACGAACAGGGCCGTACTCGCCCGGACCTGTCGGAAATCTTCGACGACTCTTCCAAAGCAAAAGTCGTGAAGATCGATCCGGCTCAGCTGCAGGACGGTAGCCCATTACCGGTTCTGGGCGCGGTGCCGTGGAGCTTCGATCTGATCGCCACCCGCGCGATTGATATGGCGCATCACCTGAACGCCACCATCATCAACGAAGGCGACATCAATACCCGCCGCGTGAAGTCCGTCACCTTCTGTGCGCGTAGCATTCCGCACATGCTGGAACACTTCCGCGCAGGTTCTCTGCTGGTCACTTCCGCGGACCGTCCTGACGTACTGGTCGCCGCCTGCCTGGCCGCGATGAACGGCGTGGAAATCGGCGCCATTCTGCTGACCGGGGCCTATGAAATGGACCCGCGCGTCAGCAAGCTGTGCGAACGCGCGTTTGCTACCGGCCTGCCGGTATTCATGGTTAACACCAACACCTGGCAGACCTCTCTGAGCCTGCAGAGCTTCAACCTGGAAGTGCCGGTTGACGATCACGAGCGCATCGAGAAAGTTCAGGAATACGTGGCTAACTATATCAACGCCGACTGGATTGAATCCCTGACCGCGACTTCCGAGCGCAGCCGTCGTCTCTCTCCGCCAGCCTTCCGCTATCAGCTCACCGAGCTGGCGCGTAAAGCAGGCAAGCGTGTTGTGCTGCCGGAAGGCAACGAACCGCGTACCGTTAAAGCCGCGGCTATCTGCGCCGAGCGCGGTATCGCGACCTGCGTACTGCTGGGTAACCCGGATGAAATCACCCGCGTTGCCGCTTCTCAGGGCGTAGAGCTGGGCGCCGGTATTGAAATCGTTGACCCGGAAGTGGTTCGCGAAAGCTACGTTGCTCGCCTGGTCGAGCTGCGTAAGAGCAAAGGCATGACCGAAGCGGTTGCCCGCGAGCAGCTGGAAGACAACGTGGTTCTCGGCACCCTGATGCTGGAACAAGACGAAGTCGACGGCCTGGTATCCGGCGCGGTTCACACCACCGCCAACACCATCCGTCCGCCGCTGCAGCTGATCAAAACTGCGCCGGGTAGCTCTCTGGTCTCTTCCGTATTCTTTATGCTGCTGCCGGAACAGGTGTACGTTTACGGCGACTGCGCGATCAACCCGGATCCGACCGCTGAACAGCTGGCTGAAATCGCTATCCAGTCCGCAGACTCCGCGATTGCCTTCGGCATCGAACCACGCGTAGCCATGCTCTCCTACTCCACCGGTACCTCTGGCGCCGGCAGCGATGTAGAGAAAGTACGCGAAGCGACGCGTCTGGCGCAGGAAAAACGTCCTGACCTGATGATCGACGGCCCGCTGCAGTACGATGCTGCGGTCATGGCTGACGTAGCGAAATCCAAAGCGCCGAACTCTCCGGTTGCCGGCCGCGCTACCGTGTTCATCTTCCCGGACCTGAACACCGGTAACACCACTTACAAAGCCGTACAGCGTTCTGCCGACCTGATCTCTATTGGGCCGATGCTGCAGGGGATGCGTAAGCCGGTGAACGACCTGTCCCGTGGCGCGCTGGTTGACGATATCGTCTATACCATCGCCCTGACCGCGATTCAGTCGTCCCAGCAGCAAGCATAATCTGCCCGCTGGATGAAAAAAGGCGACCTCACGGTCGCCTTTTTATTTACAGCAGCTCTCGCGCCGCCGAGACAATATCATGCGCCGTCAGGCCATACTCCTTCTGCAGAAAGTCCTGCGTTCCCACCTGGCCATAGCGCTCCTTCACCCCCACACGACGCATCGGAACCGGGCAGGTCTCCACCAGCACTTCCGCCACCGCCGATCCCAGCCCGTTATGAATACTGTGATTTTCACAGGTCACGATACGCCCGGTTTTTTCGGCGTAATTTTTCACCAGCATGCGGTCGATGGGCTTCAGGGTAAACATATCAATCACCGCAGCGCTGACCCCTTCCTGCTCAAGCTGACGCGCTGCCTCAAGGGCTTCCGCCACCATGATCCCGTTGGCTATCAGGGTGATGTCGTCACCTTCGCGCAGCACATTACCTTTGCCAATCGTGAACGTCGAACCCGGCGCGTAGACGCTCGGCGCCTGTTTGCGGATCGTGCGTACCCAGTAAAAACCGTCGAGATCGATAAGCTGCCGCAGGATATCCTCGAACATCACCGCATCGGTCACTTCCAGCACCACCGAATGCGCGAGGCCGCGCACAATCCCCATATCTTCAAATGACATATGGGTTCCGCCGTTATGACAGGCGGTCACCCCCGCGTCAGAGGCAATCACTTTGACGTTATTCCGCTGATAGTCCAGCGCCATAAACAGCTGGTCGAAGCAGCGGCGACTGGCGAAAGCGGTAAAGGTATGGACAAACGGCTTGCGCCCGGTCAACGATAGCCCGGCTGCGGTGCCGATCACGTTCGCTTCCATAATGCCGCAATTGATGACGTGCTGTGGATGCTGCCGCGCAACGCCGTCCATCGCCATAGAGCTCATCAGATCCGCTTCCAGGGCGATAATCGGGCTATGGGCTTCAATCTGCTGCGCGACAAACCCGGCATAGACTTTACGCATCTCTACGGCATCTTTTTGTCCTGCAGGTGCAACTTTAATCATGTTCGGCCTCCAGCTGGCGAATCGTCTCGTTTAGCGTCTCTTTCATCTCGTCCGTCAGGCGCAAGTGATGGTTGTTACTGAGATTCTCGAGATACGGCACGCCCTGGCCTTTCACGCTATCGAGAATGACTACCCGCGGGCGCGCATCGACGGGAGGAACGGGCTGCACCGCCGCCAGCAGTCCGGGGATGTCATCGCCTTTGACGGTAACGACGTCAAAACCAAAGGCGCGGAATTTATCTTCCAGATTGAAGGCGCGAATGATCTCGTCCAGCCTGCCGTCAAGCTGTAGCTTGTTCCAGTCAACAAACACGGTCAGATTATTCAGGCGATGATGGGCAATAAACTGGAACGCTTCCCAGCACTGGCCTTCATTCAGCTCGCCGTCGCCAACGATGCAGAACACCCGATTCGCCCGCCCCGCCAGCTTATGCGACAGCGCCATTCCGCCGGCGATGGAAATCCCCTGTCCCAGCGAGCCGGTAGTGGCGTCCACCCCGCGCGTTTTCAGCCGGTCCGGGTGGCTTGGCAGCCGCGTACCGTTCTGGTTTAGCGTACTCAGCTCCTCTAGCGGAAAATATCCCTTAATCGCTAACGTGCTGTATAGCGCCGGGCCGGCATGACCTTTCGACAGCACAAAGTAGTCGCGCTCGGGCCAGTCCGGATCGGCGGGGTCGATTTTCATCACCGCGCCGTACAGTACCGCCAGCGTCTCAACAACCGACATACTGCCGCCGTAGTGGCCGAAACCGAGATCCGTCAGCGATTTAAGGGTGGCGACGCGAATATCCCGCGCCAGTTGGGTCACTTCTTTCACATTCATGATTTAGCTCCGCTGTTCTCCTGCGCGCCGCCGCCCGCAGATCTCTTTTTCGCAAAAACGTTGTACACCACCAGCAGTACGAACAACGCCACCACAAGTCCGGTAATGGCAAACGGCGACAAATAGCGGGCCAGGTTACCCAGCACGATACCGACGGCGCCGAAATCCGCATCCGAGAAAGTGGTGTTGGCAAAGCCAATCGCGCCCAGCACCGGCAGCAGCAGTACCGGCAGGAAGGTGATCAGCAGGCCGTTGGCAAACGCCCCGATCATCGCCCCGCGCCGCCCACCGGTGGCGTTGCCAAATACGCCGGCGGTCGCGCCGGTAAAGAAATGCGGCACCACGCCGGGCAGAATCAGCACCCACTTGAACTGCCCGCAGAGGAACAGCCCGACCAGGCCGCCGAGGAAGCTGAACAGGAAGCCAATCAGTACCGCATTGGGCGCATAGGGATAGACCACCGGGCAGTCCAGCGCCGGACGGGCATTAGGCACCAGCTTCTCCGAAAATCCGGTAAAGGCCGGGACGATTTCCGCCAGGATCAGACGTACCCCTTGCAGGATGATGAACACCCCGGCGGCGAAGGTAATCGCCATGATGATGGCGTATACCAGGTAGTTCTGGCCGCCGCTGAAGGTGTTTTCAACATATTCACGCCCCGCGCTCACCGCCATAATCAAATAGATAATCATCATGGTCAGCGAAATGGAGATGGAGCTGTCGCGCAGGAAGCTCAGGTTTTTCGGTAGGTTCATCTCTTCGGTTGAACGCGAGCCTTTACCGCAGACGCTACCGATCCATCCCGAAAGGACATAGCCCAGGGTGCCGAAGTGGCCGAAAGCGATGTCATCCGTGCCGGTAATACGCTTCATATAGCGCTGGGCCAGCGCCGGGAAGAACGCCATCACCAGGCCGAGGATCAGGGAACCGGTAAAGACCAGCCCGATACCTTCAAAACCCGCCACGGTAAGAATCACGCCGATCATACAGGCCATATAGAAGGTGTGGTGGCCGGTCAGGAAGATATACTTCAGACGCGTAAACCGGGCGACTACAATATTCGCTACCATCCCGAACGCCATTATAAGCGCGGTTGAAGCACCGTATTTTTCCAGCGCAATAGAAACAATCGCCTCGTTATTAGGAATAATGCCCTGAATATTAAATGCGTGTTCAAACATGCCCCCCAGCGGATTCAGCGAACCGACTAATACCGTCGCGCCGCCGCCGAGAACAATAAAACCCAGAATAGTTTTAATGGTTCCCTTGACGACATCGGAGAAAGATTTCTTTTGCGCTACCAGACCAATTAAGGCAATTAAACCGACCAGTACCGAGGGTACTTTGAGTATATCAACAACAAAATTCAGCGTTTCAAGGATAAACATATCCACCTCGCTATAAATAGTTATTGTCTGGCGAACCACGCGCGCAGCTGCGCTTCGAGTTCGTTAATATCGATGATGTTGGTAATCACCACCAGCTGGCTTTCCGGGACGCTGGCGCTGGCGGCAATATCTTTTGCCATCACGAATAAATCTGCCGCGCCCGGCGTTGCCGACGACAGATCGGAGTGCTCAACCTCAGCCTCGATATCGAGCTTTTTCAGCACCTTTTTAATATTCATCTCAACCATAAAACTACTGCCCAGGCCAGAACCGCAAATTGCCATAATTTTCATTGTTATCACCTTTTTTTGGGTAGAGTACGTCCGCATCACGCAGGTGCGTAATGGGTTATAAGTCGGATAATAAAATTAAATCAGAAACGCGCGATGATAGTTTTTATCTCCTCCAGGTTGGTTGCCTGATGTAATTTATTCATATCTTCATCGCTGGAAAATAATTCCGCCAGCGCAGAGATTGTTTCGATATGGCTATGCTTATCCGGGGCCGCAAGCATAATGACAATATCAACCGGGTCGAACTCTTCCGAGCCAAAGGACACGCCCTGCCCCAGCTTCAGCAGCGACAGACCTAAGCCTTTCGCTCCCTCCTCCGGTCGCGCGTGCGGCATCGCCAGACCCGGAGCCAGTACATAGTAGGGCCCCAACCTTTGATGCTGCTCCACGATGGCCTTTACGTACGCAGGTTCTATCACACCGGCCTTGAGCAGCGGTTGGGCACAGATGTCCAGCGCCTGTGGCCAGGTTTCCACGCTCTGCCGCAGCATGATGGTGGCATCCGAGAGCCATGTTTTGAGCATTTTGTCACCCCCACTTTTAGCAAAAGATGGGCAAACTTTATGCAAGCAGCCAAGAGTTATCTGCGAGAGCGATCACAAAGATAGCGCTACCAACGTTGAACATTCAGATTTGTGATAGCGCTATCAATTCGCAATCATCCCATCAAAACGCAGCAAAAAGGCCCGTTTAAGGCGTATACTCCTGACACGTGAAGTAATGGATGATAATAAAAAACGTCTGTTTAGCAGGAATGTGTATGTCTCTAACCCGAAAACGGCGTAGTACCGGTAAAGTCACGATCGCCGACGTTGCGCAACTGGCTGGCGTAGGAACGATGACCGTGTCCCGCGCCCTTCGCACGCCGGAACAAGTTTCCGATAAGCTACGTGAAAAAATCGAAGCGGCGGTGCAGGAGCTGGGGTACATGCCTAATCTTGCCGCCAGCGCGCTGGCGTCAGCCTCCTCACGAACCATCGCCATGGTGGTGCCAAATCTTGCGGAAGCGGGCTGCTCGGCGATGTTTGCCGGGCTTCAGCAGATATTACAGCCGGCAGGATATCAAATCATGCTGGCGGAATCGCAGCACCGTCTGGAGCAGGAAGAGAAACTACTGGAAACGCTGCTGGCTTCTAATATCGCCGCCGCCATTCTACTGAGCGTTGAGCACAGCGATACCGTACGCCACTGGCTGCAGAACGCCTCGATTCCGGTGGTGGAGATGGGCGCAATGCGCGCCGATCCTATCGACATGAATATCGGCATTGATAACGTGGCGGCGATGTTCGAGCTGACGGAGATGCTTATCCACCGCGGCTATCAGAATATCGGTCTGCTGTGCGCCAATCAGGAACAGTGGATTTTTCAGCAGCATTTACAGGGATGGTATAAAGCCATGCTGCGCCATCACATGTCGCCAAACCGGGTGATTAACGCCGCGCTGCCCGCCAACTTTTCCACCGGCGCTTCACAGCTGCCGGAGTTTTTGCTGGCATGGCCGGAACTCGATGCGCTGGTCTGCGTTTCCGATGAGCTGGCATGCGGAGCGCTGTATGAATGCCAGCGTCGGCGCATCAAAGTTCCTGATGATTTAGCCGTCGTCGGCTTTGGGGATAGTGACGTAAGTCGGGTCTGCCAGCCACCGTTAACGACGATGGCGGTACCGCATCACAAGATTGGCATCGAAGCCGGCCGTGCTCTTCTGGAGCGGCTTAGCGAGGGAAACTGGAGCGACAGAAGACCCATCGCATCCAGTTTATGCATGAGGGATAGCTGTTAAAACTACTCGGCCTCTTCCTGCTTTTCGCTTTTTGCTGACTCATTATTGGCATTGCGGGTCATCCACAGCGCCAGCGCTTTTAATGAATCCGGGGTGAACTCATCGCAGCGGGCGGTGATCTCTTCCGGCGTCAGCCAGCACACTTCGCTCACTTCTTCTTCCTGCAGGGCGAACGGCCCGTGCGAGACGCAGCTAAACAGGCCGCCCCAGACGCGGCAGTGTTTATCTTCGTAGTAAAACTGCCCGTGGTCAGCAAAAGGCACGCCGGCAATACCGAGCTCTTCTTCCGCCTCCCGGCGCGCGGACTCCAGCATTTGCTCGTCAGCCTGCACCACGCCGCCGGCGGTAGCGTCCAGCATGCCAGGCTGGAAATCTTTTGTTTCGGTACGGCGCTGTACCAGGATTTTGCCCATCCCATCATGAACAACAATGTAGGTCGCACGATGACGCAAACACTCCGCACGCATTTGTTCGCGGCTGGACTGTGCTATCACCTCATTGTTTTCATTAACAATATCGACCCATTCTGTGCTTGCCAAATGATTCTGTTCCGCCATCAGGAAACCTTACTTTTTAAAGCGCTCTTGCGGCGCGTCTATACGGTTGAGGGGTAAATTACGGGTAAATTGCGACCTCTGCAATAACCTGATTATCATCGAGTGCTAAAACCTGCAATTGCCCCTCGTTCAGCAGACCGTAGCTGGCGGTAAATCCCCCTTTAGGGATGCTGACCGAGCCGGGGTTGAAGAGGAAAATCTCACCGCGTTTCTCGGCAACCGGAATATGAGTATGACCATAAGCCAGCACATCGCCAGCGGCGAGGGGAGGCAAATTATCGGGGCTATACAGATGTCCATGGGTCAGAAACAGGCGGGTTCGCTCGCTCAAAACCTGCTGCCAGGGGGCGGTAATGGGGAAATGGAGCAGCATCTGATCGACTTCGCTGTCGCAGTTGCCGCGTACGGCAATCACCCGCTCCGCCACGCTATTGAGCGCTTCCGCGACCTGGGCCGGGGCATAGCCTTCTGGAAGAGCGTTACGCGGCCCGTGATTAAGCACATCGCCGAGGATAACCAGCCACTGCGCCCCACTGCGCGCGAACAGCTCAAGCACGCGTTCAGCGGCAGGCAGAGAGCCGTGGATATCCGAGGCAAACATCAGCTTCATACAATTTATCTCCACGCATGACGATGCGTCTATGATAACGGAACCGCTGAAGCTTATCAGCCCGCGCGTTTGGCTGAGAGTGCGACGTAGCGCTGTACCGACGCCCGCTGCCACTGGAAGACGGCGTAATCCGCCAGCGCGGCGGGGACCTCATCGCCGTTAAGGACCAGTCGATTGAGCATCAGCGCCAGGTCGGTATCGGCAATGGACCACTCGCCAAATAGATTCTGCCCGCCGTGGGACAGCAGTACGCCAGCCGTTTCAAACAGCTTAGCGGCGCTTTTTTGCCCGGCGTCGCTGAGCGGAGGCTTCTTTGCACCGCCAAAGACCACGTCCGTTGAGCGTTCTTCACGGATCGGCATTAAATCGCTGCGCAGCCAGGCCTGTACCTGACGCGCCCGCGCGCGCTTTTGCAGGTCATGCGGATAAAGCCGCTCCCATTCCGGGGGCGCAAAGCGCTCGTCCAGATATTCGGTAATCGCGGAGGATTCGCTCAGAAAAAACTCGCCGATCTCCAGCAGCGGTACGCGTCGCGTCGCGCTGTAGCCTTTCCAGCCGCTTTGCAGATGCTCGCCGCTGTCGAGGTTGACGGTTTTTAGGGTAAAAGGCAGGCTCTTTTCCTGCAGGGCAACGTAGACGGACATCACATATGGCGAGAAAAAATCGGCGTCGGACCACAGGGTAATCGCGGGCTGGCTCATAGCATCCTCAATGGCTAATGTAATGGGGCGATACGCCAACATATCCTGTCTTTCAGAGGATGTCACTGACCGCTAGCCTCAGGATCTTACATACTTCTCTGAGGTGTACGCTATCGGCGAAAGTCATCCAGAATGAGGCAAACCTGCCGGATGATGCCAGTTCACCTATACTCGAAAAGTTTGCGACCTGTGACGGCGAGGGACTCTCATGATCGATCTTTACTACGCACCCACCCCCAATGGCCACAAAATCACGCTCTTCCTTGAAGAAGCGCAGCTGCCTTACCGCCTGATCCGGGTGGATATCAGTAAGGGGGAGCAGTTTCAACCGTCGTTTCTGGCGATTTCACCGAACAACAAGATCCCGGCGATCGTTGACGATGCTCCCGCCGACGGCGGCGCCCCGTTAAGCCTGTTTGAGTCCGGCGAGATCCTGCTTTATCTGGCTGAAAAAACCGGCAAATTACTGAGCGGCGAACTCCGCGAACGCCACGTTACGCTACAGTGGTTATTCTGGCAGGTCGGTGGGTTAGGGCCGATGCTCGGGCAAAATCATCATTTCAACCACTTTGCTCCGCAGGCGGTGCCCTACGCCATTGAACGCTATCAGGTGGAAACGCAGCGTCTGTATGGCGTGCTCAATCGGCGCCTTGGCGAGAGCCCCTGGCTTGGCGGCAATCACTACAGCATCGCCGATATCGCCTGCTGGCCGTGGGTGAATGCCCATCAGCGCCAGCGTATCGACCTCGCCAGTTTTCCGGCGGTGCATAACTGGTTCGAGCGCATTCGCCAGCGCCCGGCCACCGTTGAAGCGCTGCTGAAAACAGAAGCCCATTAACCCCCTGCTCGCCCGGGAAGCTTTGATGTATGATGGCGGAAATTACTACACGGAGGAAGCCTGCAATGTCTCAACCAGACGCCATTATTCGAATTAAGAACCTGCGCCTGCGTACTTTTATCGGAATTAAAGAGGAAGAGATCGCCAACCGCCAGGACGTGGTGGTTAACGTCGCTATCCATTATCCGGCGGAGAAATCACGCAACAGCGAAGACATTAACGATGCGCTGAACTACCGCACCATCACCAAGCGTATTATTAGCCATATTGAGAATAACCGCTTCTCTCTGCTGGAAAAATTAACTCAGGATGTGCTCGATATCGCACGCGAACATCACTGGGTCACTTATGCTGAAGTAGAGATCGATAAACTGCATGCGCTGCGCTACGCCGATTCGGTATCCATGACGATGAGCTGGCGGCGTTAGGCGCATCATCTTAGGGAGGCGCTATGAACGTTCTGCTTACTGGCGGTACCGGCCTGATAGGCCGACATCTGATCCCCCGGCTACTGGAGCTGGGGCATCACGTAACGGTTTCAACGCGCAGCCCGGAAAAGGCCAAAAGCCGCCTCGACCCACGCGTCACCCTGTGGCGCGATTTCGAGCATCAGGCGAACCTCAACGGCATTGATGCCGTCATTAATCTGGCAGGCGAGCCGATCGCCGATAAACGCTGGACGGCGGAGCAGAAACAACGTCTCTGCCACAGCCGCTGGGATATCACGCAAAAGCTGGTCAAGCTGTGCAACGCCAGCGATACGCCACCCACGGTGCTGATAAGCGGTTCCGCCACCGGTTACTATGGCGACCTCGGTGAAGTCGTGGTTACCGAAGAAGAGCCGCCGCACAACGAGTTTACCCATAAGCTTTGCGCCCGCTGGGAGCAAATCGCCTGTGAAGCACAGAGCGATCGCACCCGCGTCTGCCTGCTGCGTACCGGCGTGGTGCTGGCGCCGCGCGGCGGCATTCTGGCCAAAATGACGCCGGCTTTTAAACTTGGCCTCGGCGGCCCTATCGGTAGCGGAAGGCAATATCTGGCGTGGATCCACATTGACGACATGGTCAACGGTATCCTCTGGCTGCTGGATAACGACCTGCGGGGGCCGTTTAATATGGTTTCCCCTTACCCGGTGCGTAACGAGCAGTTCGCCCACGCGCTGGGCCATGCGTTGAATCGGCCCGCCATTTTCCGCGTCCCGGCGGCGGCGATTCGCCTGCTGATGGGAGAATCTTCCGTTCTGGTACTCGGCGGCCAGCGCGCGCTGCCAAAACGCCTGGAAGCCGCCGGATTTGGCTTTCGTTGGTACGATCTGGAAGAGGCCCTTGCCGATGTCCTGAAATAGTTCAGGGGCCTTCAGGGAGGTCTCGGCGATCTCCCTGCTCTGTTATTTGTGGAACCCTCCTCGCAACGCGTAAAAACCACCGCGTCTGTCGCGTCTTAACTGTGAATCTCATTCCAGCGATCTCCCCTTCACTCTGTCATAACCCCTGCGTGTGATTTAACTTTACCCAGCCGTTGACATCCGTCAACATTATATTCAGTATTAGCAGGACACATTGATGAAGGAACATCCGGATAAACATATCAGAGCCGCTATTGACTACGCGCTGGCGCGCGGCTGGATTTTTCTCCCTGGCGGCAAAAGCGCGCACTGTTTTGGGCGACTGATGTGCGGAACAGCCCACCATCGGGAACACATGATGAGCATCTGGTCAACGCCGGCGGCGCCCATGCACCATGCCAGGCAAATCATCCGCATGGTCGATCGCTGTCTGGTACCCGTATCGGGTCAGATTAACCACAAGAAGGATTAAACCATGGCGCTGTATAACTTTACGCTCACCCTCTCCGGCGTCACCGCGCATACCGTGGGACTAGAGGATGCGCTGCATGCGGCAGGCTGCGCTGATGCCCTGGTCTGCTTTTACGGAACGGCGGTCTATCTGGAGTTCGACCGCGAATGCGATTCTCTCGAACAGGCCATTTTGTCAGCGATTGCCAATATCGAATCCGCCCCGGCCCTGAATGCGCGGGTCGAATCCGTCGATTCCGCGCTGGTTGGATTAAGCGATATTGCTGAACTCACCGGCCTGACGCGACAGGCCATCGCCTTATTGAAAGATGGCGCACGAGGCTCGGGCCAGTTTCCAGGGCCGGTACAGCGGGTGAAAGGCAATTCGCCGCTGTGGCGCTGGAAAACCGTCGTCGGCTGGCTGGTGATGGAGGGACGGCTTGCCGGGGATTCACCGCTGGTCGCCCACGCCGAGGTGCTGGACAACCTCAACCTGGCGCTGCAGTTGAGGGCGACGCAAGAGAGCAACACCGTGCTGCGCTATCTCGGCGGGCTCGAAAATCAGCGCCGGGCTTCACCGAGGGTCGGTTAGACTCAGCGCTTTATGATGTTAAGGTGGCGGAATAATCCACCTCTATGGACTGCATGATGATAATACTCACTACGCCGCGCCTGCGCCTCTCGCCGTTTCACGCATCCGACTGGCCATTTTTCCTGCGCTTACGGCGAGACCCGGAAGTGATGCGCTATATGGGCGAGGTTCTTGAAGAGCCAGCGCTGCGGACGCTGTTTGAATCCCGCTGCGCTGACCCTGGCGTATTCGTACTGCGCGACGCCAGCGGCGCGGCGGTTGGCGATATCGGCCTGCGCATCAGCGGTAAAAATCCGCACGAAGCGGATGTCGGATACGCTCTCCTGCCCGATGCTCAGGGAAAGGGATACGCCAGCGAAGCGTTAAAAGCGATTTGCGACTACGGCTTTAACCAGCTCGGCGTTCACGCGATAAATGCCTGGGTGCTGGGCAATAACGCTGGCTCTTCCCGCCTGCTGGAAAAACACGGTTTTATCCGCATTCAGGTGCTCGAAAAAGCGTATCATTTGAACGGAATGGATTACGATGACTGGGTGTATCGGCTGGAACGCTAGCCGTCCCGGCGGAGGAGATTCCGCCGGGGGCATAGACAGTATTACTTTAACGAGCCCTTCAGGAACTGCTGCAGGCGCGGGCTTTTCGGATTGCCGAAAACATCGTCAGGGTGCCCTTCTTCTTCAATCTTGCCCTGATGCAGGAAAATCACATGCGAAGATACATGGCGCGCAAAGCCCATTTCATGCGTTACCACGACCATGGTTTTCCCCTCTTCCGCCAGCTGCTGCATAATACGCAGTACTTCGCCCACCAGTTCAGGGTCAAGCGCCGACGTCGGTTCATCAAACAGCAGTACGTCGGGCTCCATCGCCAGCGCGCGGGCAATGGAAACGCGCTGCTGCTGGCCGCCGGAGAGGTGCACCGGATATTTAATCTGCTGGCGTTCGTCAATACCGACTTTTGCCAGATATTTGACCGCCCGATCGCGGGCTTCCTGTTTGCTCAGGCCCAGCACCTGAATCGGCGCTTCCATCACGTTTTCCAGCACCGTCATATGGCTCCACAAATTGAAGTGCTGGAACACCATCGTCAGGCGGGTACGCAGCAGGCGCAGCTGGTTCTTATCCGAAACCTTTAACTGACCGTCTTTATCGCGAACCAGGCCAATGTTTTGCCCGTTAACGACGATCGTCCCTTCGCTGGGCTTTTCAAGAAAGTTAATGCAGCGCAAAAAGGTACTTTTACCGGAGCCGGATGAACCAATAATACTGATCACATCTCCGGCTTTCGCCCGCAGTGAGACGCCTTTCAGTACCTCATGCTCGCCGTAACGTTTATGCAGATCGATTACATTTAATTTATTGTCGGACATGGCGTTCTCAGTGCGTCGAAGAAGGTTTGATGTGCTGGAGCCAGCGCTTTTCCGCCCTGCGGAACAGGCTAATCAGCACATACGAGATAATTAAATACAGTACTGCGGCAATACCAAAGGCGGTAAACGGCTGGTAGGTTGCCGAGTTAATATCGCGGGCAATTTTCAGCAGATCCGGCACCGTGGCGGTAAAAGCCAGCGCGGTGGAATGCAGCATCAGAATCACTTCGTTGCTGTACGCAGGCAGAGCGATACGCAGCGCGGAAGGCAGGATAATGCAGCGATACATTTTAACCGAGGAAAAACCGTACGCCCGGGCGGCCTCTATCTCGCCTGCCGGCACTGAACGAATCGCCCCGGCGAAAATCTCCGTGGTATAGGCGCAGGTATTCAGCGTCAGCGCTAGCACCGTACAGTTCAGCCCGCTGCGAAAGAAGGCGTTCAGTAGTTCAGTGCCTTTGACGATTTCCAGCGTATACATCCCGGAATAGAACACCAGCAGCTGAACGTACAGCGGCGTGCCGCGAAAGATATAGGTGAATAGCCAGATGGGGAACTGGATAAATTTGTTGCTCGACACTCGCCCTATCGCGAGGAAAACCGCCAGGATGCCGCCCATCACCACGGAAGAGATCAGCAGCCAGAGCGTAATCGCGACGCCGGTAAAGCGGTAGCCATCGGTCCACAGCAGGGATTTCCAGTACTCCTGAATAATGTCAATCACAGGTCAGCCCTCTTCACGCCCACAGAGTAACGGCGTTCGAGCATCAGCAGCACACCATTGGAAACCGTTGTAAATACAAGATAAATCAGGCCGCAGACGATGGCGAAGTAGAACGGCTCCCAGGTGCTTTTACCCGCCAGCTGGGTTGCCTTGACCACATCCTCCAGCCCCAGCAGCGAGACCAGCGCGGTCGCTTTGAGGATCACCTGCCAGTTGTTGCCTATTCCAGGCAGCGCATAGCGCATCATTGCCGGGAACAGAATGCGACGAAAAGTTTGCCCGCCGCTAAAGCCGAAAGCCGTCGCCGCTTCAATATGCCCCGTCGGCACCGCCAGGAAGGCGCCGCGAAAAGTTTCGGTAAAGTAGGCGCCGTAAATAAAGCCCAGCGTGATGATACCCGCCACCATTGGGTCAATATCAAACTGCGCCAGGCCAAGCGCATCGGTCACGCTGTTAAGCGCGATCTGCAGCCCGTAGAAAATCAGCAGCATCAGCACCAGATCGGGTACACCACGGATTAAAGTGGTATAGCCTTCAAAAATCAGCGCTAATGGACGATTGTTAGAAAGTTTCGCCCCAGCGCCCGCCAGGCCGATAAGCACCGCCAGAACGACCGAGCTTAACGCCAGCTCAAGGGTGACCAGCGCGCCCTGAAATATAACCTGTGAAAACCCGTACAGCATGCTGTCTGCCCTGTCTGTCATCAACCATCGCGCGTGAAATCACGCGCGATGGGGTACGCGGGATGATTAGTCGCCGTACACGTTAAAATCGAAATATTTCTTCGCCAGCTTGTCGTAGGTGCCGTCCTGGCGCATCTCGGCAAAGGCTTTATTCAATGCTTCACGCAGTTCGTTGTCCTCTTTACGCAGCCCCATACCGGTGCCGACGCCGAACAGCTTCTCGTCTTTAATCGACGGGCCGCCGAACTGATAATCCTTGCCGATAGGCTGTTTGAGGAAGCCTTCGCTGGCGGCGACTTCATCCTGGAACGCAGCATCGATACGTCCAGCGGTCAGGTCAGAATAAATATTGTCCTGCCCCTGGTAGGAAACGATTTCAATACCCTTCGGCGCCCAGTGCTCGTTGCCGTAGGTTTCCTGAGTGGTACCCTGCAGAACGCCAACGCGTTTACCTTTCAGCTTCGCGAGGTCTGGCGTAATATCGCTGCCTTTTTTCACGACCAGGCGCGAATCCGCCGCGTAAAGCTTGTCGGTGAAGGCAATTTCCTGCTGACGTTTTTCGGTGATTGAAAGCGAAGACATAATGGCATCGATTTTCTTCGCTTTTAAAGACGGGATCAGCGCGTCCAGCGGGTTCTCAATGAAGGTACATTGCGTATTGATGCGCTTACAGAGCTCTTTTGCCAGATCGATGTCAAAACCAACCAATTCACCCTGTGCATTCTTGGATTCGAACGGGGCATAAGTAGGATCGGTGCCGATGCGGACTTTTTGCGGAATGGCTGCGAATACAGTGGAAACGCTGGAAAGGGCCAGCGCTAAAGAGAGAGACAACGCCAGTTTTTTCATAACTATCCTCAACAGACTGTCATTCTAACGGATTTATTAGAAGTACTTACGGCAGTTATCGTGCCATTATTCGCCCCGGTAAGGCAAAACATTCCGCGCCGGGAAGCAAATTTTTTCGCATCAGAAACGCTTAACTATGCACTTATTAACATCCCGTGCGGAATTCTTTGCACCAAAGCGATCCGCAAAAAGCGCAGTTGCACCAATAATGGGCAGAAATAGATACGCGTGGCCCGGAGTCCGGGCCAGCGGGCGTCTTACTCACCGTAAACGTTGAAGTCGAAGTACTTCTTCGCCATTTTGTCGTAGGTACCGTCTTTACGCATGTCAGCCAGCGCTTTATCAAACGCGGCCTTCAGCTCGCTATCGTCCTTACGCAGGCCGATGCCGGTACCATCACCGAAGAATTTTTTGTCTTTAACGGAAGGACCGGCAAACGCAAAATCTTTACCGGCGGGTTGCTTGAGGAAACCTTCGCTCGCGGCCACTTCATCCTGCAGTGCGGCGTCAAGGCGGCCAGCGGAGAGGTCTGAGTAAATCAAATCCTGGTTCTGATAAGCCACGACATCGACGCCGTGGCTGCGCCAGCGTTCATTACCATAGGCCTCCTGGGTAGAGCCCTGAAGCACGCCGACATGCTTGCCTTTCAGCGATTCCAGCGTCGGCTGAATCGGCGAGCCTTTGGCGGCAATCAGGCGCGAGTCGGCGGCGTAGAGCTTGTCAGAGAAGGCGATTTCCTGTTGGCGTTTTTCCGTAATCGACAACGAAGAGATGATAGCGTCGATTTTCTTGGCCTTCAGCGACGGGATCAGGGAGTCGAAATCGCTGCCAACCCAGCTACATTTTACTTTAATACGCGAACAGAGCTCATTGCCCAAATCAATGTCAAAACCCACGAAATCCCCTTTCGCATCCTTAGAAGAGAAAGGCGCGTAGGTGGCATCGGTGCCAATGCGAATACTCTGCGGCAGCGCGGCGAACGCGCTGGAGGCGCTGCAAATGCCCATCATTAAAGAAAGAGCCAGGACCGTCTTCTTCATAGGTTACCCTTAAGTGTCGTGATGTTGTTATGCGATGCGTTATTTTGTTATTTGTGCTGCCGACAAAATCTTGCACGTTTTATGCCATTTTCTCAGTGCGTGCTGGAAATGGCGTTAAATTTGTTAAATAAAGGTTGCAAGTTTGTCTTAAAAGGGAAGATACCAGCAATAACGGATAAACCGCAGTGTCACAGCGCAAAAAAACAAATTAAATGTTGAGGATTTGATCGAGGCGACAAAATTGCACTGCGGCAATGCAGATGTGAATAAAGCGCACTATCTTAGTGCGCTTTACGCTCCCTGCCAGCGGGTAAAGAGGTCTTCAGGAAGAGAAATATCAAACTGATCGATAACGCGGTTGACCGTTTGGTTTATCACGTCATCAAGGGTCTTTGGCCGATGATAAAACGCGGGAACCGGCGGCATAATCACCGCGCCCATTTCCGCCGCCTGGACCAGCAGACGCAGGTGGCCAAGGTGGAACGGCGTTTCCCTTACGCACAGCACCAGCGGGCGACGCTCTTTGAGCACCACGTCTGCCGCCCTGGTCAATAGCCCATCGGTATAGCTATGAACAATGCCGGAAAGGGTCTTCATCGAACACGGCAAAATGACCATTCCCGCGGTTTTAAAAGAGCCGGAAGAGATGCTGGCGGCGATATCGCGGGCATCGTGCACCACATCGGCTAACGCCTGCACCTCCCGCAGGGAGAAATCCGTCTCCAGCGCCAGCGTCTGCCGCGCGGCCTGGCTTAAAATAAGATGGGTTTCGACATCAGGCACCTCGCGCAAGACCTGGAGCAAACGCACGCCGTAGATTGCGCCGCTGGCGCCAGAAATGCCGATAATGAGTCGCTTCACGATGATTGCCCCTTTCCCACGATGGCGCAGACTTTGCCGGATTATAGCCCCCGACGCAACCGCGGACCCGCAATTGGCGCGAGAAAATAAAAAAGCCCGCAGTCTCCGGACCGCGGGCTTTCAGCAAATCAAAGGATTACCCTTCGTTATGCATCTCTAAGTTTTCAACTTCGTTTTGCAGCTGAACCGCTTTCGCATCGTCGTTACGCAGGGAATCGAGATAGTCCAGATATTGCTGATCAACATCTTTGGTGACGTAGATACCGTTGAACACCGAGCATTCGAACTGCTGAATATCCGGATTCTCAGCGCGCACCGCGTCAATCAGATCGTCCAGATCCTGGAAAATCAGGCCATCGGCGCCGATGATCTGGCGAATCTCATCCACTTCACGCCCGTGAGCAATCAGCTCGTTGGCGGTAGGCATATCGATGCCATACACGTTCGGGAAGCGAATTTCCGGCGCCGCGGAGGCCAGATACACTTTCTTCGCCCCGGCTTCGCGCGCCATCTCAATAATCTGCTCAGAGGTGGTGCCGCGCACGATGGAGTCATCCACCAGCAGCACGTTCTTATCGCGGAACTCGGCGCGGTTGGCGTTAAGCTTACGGCGCACGGACTTACGGCGCAGCTGCTGGCCCGGCATGATAAAGGTGCGGCCAACGTAGCGGTTTTTAACAAACCCCTGGCGGTAAGGTTTGTCGAGAATACGGGCAATTTCCAGCGCGATATCGCAGGAGGTTTCCGGGATAGGAATGACCACGTCGATATCCAGATCTTCCCACTCGCGGGCAATTTTCTCGCCCAGCTTGGTGCCCATATTAACGCGCGCGCTGTAGACGGAGATTTTATCGATGAAGGAGTCCGGACGCGCAAAGTAGACGTATTCGAACAGGCACGGGTTGCTGACCGGGTTCTCCGCGCATTGACGAGTGAACAGCTGACCTTTTTCGGTGATGTACACCGCTTCGCCAGGCGCCACGTCGCGCAGGAACTCAAAGCCCAGCGTATCCAGCGCCACGCTTTCCGAAGCCACCATATACTCGGTGCGGCCATCACCGATATCGCGCTTGCCCAGCACCAGCGGACGGATGCCGTTCGGGTCGCGGAAGGCGACCATGCCGTGGCCGATAATCATCGCCACGCAGGCGTAAGCGCCTCGAATCTGGCGGTTGGTGGCAGCGATCGCCGCAAAAATGTTGTCTGCTTCCAGCGGATAGTGGCGGAAGTTGTCCAGCTCGCTGGCGAAGATATTCAGCAGGATTTCAGAATCGGAGGTGGTGTTGATATGGCGGCGTTTTTCTTCAAACAGCTTTTTACGCAGCTCGTGAGCGTTAGTCAGGTTACCGTTGTGCGCTAACGTGATGCCATACGGCGAGTTGACGTAAAAAGGCTGTGCCTCGGAGGCGCTGGAGCTGCCCGCCGTCGGGTAACGAACGTGACCAATACCCATATTGCCCTGCATACGCTGCATATGGCGAGCTTCAAAAACGTCGCTCACCAGTCCGTTCGCCTTACGCAAACGGAAACAGTTGTTCGCATCAATAGTGATGATGCCTGCGGCATCCTGGCCACGATGCTGAAGCACCGTTAACGCGTCATAAATCGACTGGTTTACCGGCATAACACCGGCGATACCGACAATACCGCACATACGTCTTTTCCTCGTTAAGCTACATCCCAACGCTTATGCTTTGGGCAAGAAACTTGACGAGCTCTGCAGATAGTCAAAAAACCATCTGATAACGAAACTGAACTGCGGGATAAGCTCAGACTTTTGCCAGTCTTCGCTTTTCGCCATACCGGTAAAGCTATCGAGAAAGAACAGAATCGCTGAGACGATTAACACCCCGCGCAGGGCGCCAAAGCAGATCCCTAACACCCTGTCGGTTCCCGACAGGCCGGTTTTTTCCACCAGCTGACCTATCACAAAGTTAACGATAGCGCCGACGATAAGCGTTGCGATAAACAGTATCGCGATAGCAATCCCATTTCGGACCAGTTCGTCTTCAAAGCCCGTGAACCAGACAGCCAGGTAAGTGTAGTAATGACTGGCAACAAAGAAAGCGCATCCCCAGGTTACCAGCGATAAAGCTTCACGAACAAAGCCGCGGATCAGGCTAACCAGTGAGGAAAAACCAATCACCGCAATTATGGCGTAATCAATCCAGACCATATACGTCCCACGATTTTATGCCCTGTCGTCCGGTTCGGGGCGCATTCTAACAGAAAAAGAAAACGTTTGCGTAGGGATTTCCATGCCCTACAGAAATAAAAATGGCGCTGAAAAAACATTCAACGCCATACTGCCTTTCGCCTCTTCAGGGCGCGTCAGACAGGGGTTCCGGCCCTCTACTCCTTTAAAAAAGAGAGAGTTAGTTCGGGCTGTAGCCCATGACCACGCCGCTAAGTCCTGAAATCTGCTTCAGCTCGCCAAGCTGGCCTTTCAGCTTATCCTTCGAAGTATCCGGCCCCACGAGGATACGGGTGATTTTACCCTGCACCGGCGTCGAAGGCGACGTGTAAACTTTAAAGCCGGAAGCGCGCAGCTTACCAACAATTTCGTTGACCTTATCGGCGTTCTTCAGCGCGCCCAGCTGCACAACATAAGCTTTGCCGGTCGGTGCCGGAATTTCAGCCTGCTGCTGCGGTTTAGGCGGCGGCGTCTGCGCCGTAACCTGCTGCGTCTGCGGTTTCTCTACCGGCTTAGGCTGAGGCTTCGGCTGAGGTTTCGGCTGCGGCTTCGGCGTCACAACCGGCTCCTGGACCACATCAAAACTGTTGTTGTTCACCGGTATTCGCGACGGATCCAGCGATGGCGCAGCGGCATCGCCTGCTCGCACCTCTTCCGCCGCCCCTTCCGGAGGCTGCGAAGGCAGCGCCTGAGTCGCTGCAGGTAACATATCCGGCTCATCGCGATCCCCCGGCTTTGGCACCAGCGGGATCGCGGCAAACTCATCCTGATAATGTTTTTTCTGACCATCCAGCAGCCCTGGCAGGATAATCACCCCCAGCGCCACCAGCACAATCGTCCCGACTAAACGGTTCTGAAACTTACTCGCCACCGATTCTCCCCGCGTCTATTTCTTCCATTACATGCGCCACCGTGTGGAATGAACCACATACCAGCACCGTATCTTCAGGTCTGGCGTCCGCCATCGCGGCATGCCACGCCTGCGCGACGCTAATATAGACTTTGCCTGTGCGCAAATGTTCCAGCAGCTGCTCCGCCGTGGCTCCACGCGGCCCTTCCAGCGGCGCGCAGTACCAGTCGTCAACTTCCGTCTGCAGATTTGCCAGCGTACCTGCGATATCCTTGTCATGCAGCATACCAATAACCGCCAGCACGCGCCCCGTTTTCGATAAGGTTCTGAGACGCCCCGCGAGATATGCCGCCGCATGCGGGTTATGGGCAACATCAAGGATCGTCCGGGGAGCCTCGCTGATTATCTGGAATCGCCCCGGCAGCATCGCGTGTTGTACGCCGTCGCGAATCGCCTGCTCGCTAACCTTAAGCCCGCTGGCGCGCAAGGCCGCAATCGCCGTAGCCGCATTCGGCATCGGAACCTGCGGCAGCGGCAGGTCGGTCAACGCCCCCTGCCGATCGTAGAAAGACCAGCCTTGTTCCCCGGCCTCGTACCGCCAGTCAACGTCACGGCGCAGGAGCCGCGCCCCTTTTTCATCCGCCACCTGAGCCATGGTCAACGGCATATCGGGTTCACCGACGATGGCCGCTTTGCCGGCGCGGAAAATACCCGCCTTTTCGCGGCCGATGCTTTCGCGATCCGGCCCCAGCCAGTCAGTATGATCGAGGGCGATACTGGTCACCACCGCCACGTCGGCATCGACGATATTGGTCGCATCCAGGCGGCCGCCCAGGCCCACCTCAAGAATCACCACATCCAGCCGCGCCTGCTGAAACAGCCACAGCGCGGAAAGCGTGCCGAACTCAAAATAGCTCAGGGAAATCTCACCGCGCGCGGCTTCAATTTCGGCAAAAGAGGTAGTGTGCGCCAGCTCCGTCAGCTCCTCGCCCTGCACGCGCACCCGCTCGGTGTAGCGTACCAGATGCGGCGAACTGTAAACTCCAACCTTGTAGCCCGCCGCCATCAGCGCCGACTCCAGGGTACGGCAGGTAGTGCCTTTACCGTTGGTTCCCGCCACCGTGAAGACAAACGGCGCCGGTTTTAATACCGCCATCCGCTTCGCGACCTCGCTGACGCGCGCCAGGCCGAGATCGATAGTTTTGCTGTGCAGATGCTCCAGATAAGAAAGCCACGTAGCCAGGGGCGACGCGGCCTGAGGAATAGGTTGTTTTTCCATGATGTCCGGCAAGAGTTAAATCGCTACGCGTATAAAAAAGGGCAGCGCCGTCAGGCCTGCCCTCTCCATTATCAGGCCTCTGGTTCCTGATCCGGTACCGGCGGCACCACCTCGCCTTCGTGAGCGGGTTCCGGATTTGGCGCCGGAAGGTTCATCAGCTTCGCCAGGATACTGGCCAGCTTCAGACGCATTTCCGGGCGGCGTACGATCATGTCGATCGCCCCTTTCTCAATCAGGAACTCGCTGCGCTGGAACCCCGGCGGCAGCTTCTCGCGAACGGTCTGCTCGATAACGCGGGGACCGGCAAAGCCGATCAGCGCTTTTGGCTCAGCGATGTTGAGATCGCCCAGCATTGCAAAACTCGCCGAGACGCCGCCCATGGTTGGGTCGGTCAGCACGGAGATATACGGCAAGCCGCGCTCCTGCATTTTCGCCAGCGCAGCGGAGGTTTTCGCCATCTGCATCAGCGACATCAGCGCTTCCTGCATACGCGCGCCGCCGGATGCGGAGAAGCAAATCAGCGGGCAGTTGTCTTCCAGAGCCTGCTCAACCGCGCGAACAAAGCGCGCACCGACCACGGAGCCCATTGACCCGCCCATAAAGGAGAATTCGAAAGCGGCGGCAACAACCGGCATATCGTGCAGGGTGCCTTTCATGACCACCAGCGCGTCTTTTTCGCCGGTCTCTTTCTGGGCGGACGCCAGACGGTCTTTATACTTTTTCGAATCGCGGAACTTCAGCACATCTTTCGGCTCGAGCTCGCTACCCAGCTCCACGAGGGAACCTTCGTCCAGCAGACTATGCAGGCGGTTGCGCGCCGACATACGCATGTGGTGATCGCACTTAGGGCAAACCTCCAGGTTGCGCTCCAGCTCTGCGCGGTACAATACCTGTCCGCAGCTGTCGCACTTGGTCCATACACCTTCAGGAATACTTGCCTTACGGGTGGGGGTTATATTGCTTTTAATTCGTTCAATCCAGCTCATTGATAACCTTTCTACCTGAACCTGGTCGATGCCAGTTTTGTCGCAAGGGGCGCATAATGCCATTTTTGCCCCTTACAGACCATGAATGTTGCACATTAAATCATAACATCCCGTAACATGGGATAAAAAAGTGGTCGAACCGCTCACACTTCACTCTACGGACGGCGGCATACCGCCCGAAGATCGTCGCCGCGTTATTTCGCCTGTTTCGCCGCCGCCCGCTTGTGGCGGATGACTTCAATCACGCCAGGCAATACGGAGAGGACGATAATCGCCACAATCAGCAGCTTAAGGTTTTCCTGTACGATCGGCAAATCGCCGAACAGATAACCCGCATAGGTAAATAACAGCACCCACAGCAGCGCGCCAACAACGTTATACATCGCAAAATGACGATAGGACATATGCCCCATTCCCGCCACAAACGGCGCAAACGTTCGGACGATCGGCACGAAACGCGCCAGAATGATAGTTTTACCGCCGTGGCGTTCGTAGAAGCTATGGGTCTTATCCAGGTAGCTGCGGCGGAAAATTTTCGAATTGGGATTGCTGAAAAGCTTTTCACCAAACAGCCGGCCAATCGTGTAGTTCAGCGCATCGCCAACAATCGCGGCAATGACCATCAGCAGCACCATTAAATGCACGTTGAGATCGTTGGTCGGCAGCGCGGAGAGCGCGCCCGCCACAAACAGCAGAGAATCCCCCGGCAGGAACGGCGTGACCACCAGACCGGTTTCGCAGAACAGAATCAAAAATAAAATCGCGTATACCCAAATACCGTACTCCGCGACCAGCTCAGCCAGATGCACATCAATATGCAGGATAAAATCAATTAAAAAGTGAATCAGGTCCATAGTTTGCGTTAGCCCTTAATAACCCGGTTAGTCCGCCAGAAACAGCGGGCCCATCGGCATGACCGGGAGGTCGTAGCGGGCCGGGTAGTCCACCGACACCAGATACAATCCTTCCGCCTTTGCCGTTGCGGCGGCAAGCGTCCTGTCTTTTGCCGCCAGAAGTTCTGCAATCCAGCTCTCTGGCTGGTTACCGGCACCTACTTCCATCAGACTGCCGACAATGTTCCTTACCATATGATGTACAAAGGCATTCGCTTTGATGTCCACCACCACATATGCACCATAACGGGTGACGTTGATGTGCATCACGTTGCGCCACGGCGTGCGCGACTGGCACTGTACCGCACGAAACGAGGTGAAATCATTCTCTCCCAGCAGACACTGAGCGGCGCGCTGCATCCGCTCCGCATCCAGCGGCAGATAATAATGGGTTACGCCGCGGCTCAATACCGCCGGCCGCAGACGATGATTATAGATAACATAACGATAGCGACGCGCCGTGGCGCTGAAGCGGGCGTGAAAATCTTGCGGAACCGGCTTCACCCAGCGCACCGCAATGTCGCCGGGTAAATTGGCATTCACGCCCAGCGTCCATGCGGCATCCTGACGCTGCGCGCGCGTTTCAAAATGCACCACCTGACCGGTGCCGTGAACGCCGGCGTCCGTACGGCCGGCGCAAAAAACGTTAACAGGCTCGTTCGCCACCTGCGAAAGCGCCTTTTCCAGCTTCTCCTGCACGCTGCGAACTTCATTCTGCCGCTGCCAGCCGTAGTACTTGCTGCCATCATATTCGATGCCCAGCGCAATTTTGTAGACCGGCGGCTGCTCCATCTCAGACATCAGTACAGATACTCCTGAACCAGCTTCTCAGCGATTTTCACCGCCATCAGCGCGCCGCCAAAACGGACGTTATCGGCAACGGACCAGAACTGCACCTGCTCCGGCATCCCGTAATCGTTATGCACGCAGCCGACGGAAAGGCGGCCATTACCGGAAGCATCGCCGACCTGCGTCGGGAACTCGCCCTCTTCTGACAGCTCGATATCTTCGCCGCGGCTAAGGGCATCGCGCGCCTCTTCCGCCGCCAGCGGGCGCTGCGCTTCAAAGCTGACCATCTGTGCATGACCGTAGAATACCGGCGACTGAACGACGCTTGCGGAGATCATCAGGCCGTCATCCTGCAGAATTTTTCGGACTTCATCGACGATACGACGCTCTTCGCGCACGCTTCCTTCCCGATCGGGCAGCAGCGGCAGCATATTGAACGCCAGCTGGCGGCCGAAGAAGTCGTCCTCATCGATCGGAACACCGTTAAGCAGTTTGGCGCTCTGCCCCGCCAGCGCATCGACCGCTTTTTTACCGTGGGCGGAGGCGGACAGCAGGTTGGTCACGCTGATGCGCGACAGGCCGCCCTGATCGATCAGCGGTTTTAACGCCGACAGCAGCTGGCTGGTCAGGCTATTCGGTACCGCAATAACGTTACGATTGCGGTAATCCGCCAGCACGAACGGGTTGACATCCGGCACCACCAGCGGCACGTCCGGCTCCAGCGCAAACAGACCGCTTAAATCAATCACCAGGCAGCCCGCGTTTGTAGCGTCGTCGATATACGCCGCGGTCGCTTCGACGCCGGCGGCAAAAAAGGCCAGCTGGACCTGGGTCCAGTCGAATTCGGTCGCATCCTGTACGACAACCGACTTGCCCGAAAAGCGCAGATGTTCCCCAGCGCTATCGCTTCGAGCCAGGGCATAAATATCCCCCACCGGGAACTGACGATCGGCAAGCGTTTCGAACAGGGCTTCGCCTACGGCGCCCGTTGCGCCCAGTACGGCAATATTCCAGCCTTCAGACATGGTGGTGTACTCCAGAAAAAAGCGGCCCTGCCGGATTATCCAGCAGGAGCATTAAGATGATATTAACGAACAGGATGATGTACGGCGTTGAAGCCCAGCTGGCGCAACAGCGTCGCCGCCTGCGCATCGCTGCACTGCACGTACAGCGAAGACCATTCACGGCGTTCCTGATAATTTTTACGCAGTTTGTCGAATTCACCCGCAACGCCCGCGACTTTTCGCAGCGGCGCATCATCGCGGCGCACATCATACACCAAATGCGCCAGCCGTTTTAGCGTTGCCTGATCGAGCGGCCCGTGCAGCGTAATGCGGCCAAATTCCGGCGCCGGCAGCAATGTGTCCAGCGCCACCTGCTGCGGATGACCAATAAACGCGCTGTAGGCCTCAAAAACCTGCGTCGTGCCGCGCGCTTTTCCTTCAAGGGTATAACCGGCAATATGCGGCGTACCAATATCCACCCGCTTGAGCAATTCGGTATTCAGGTCCGGCTCCGGCTCCCAGACATCCAGTACCACGCTTAACGACTGATTGGCCTGCAGCCGCTGCAGCAGCGCGGCGTTATCCACCACTGGCCCACGGCAGGCGTTGATTAAAATCGTCCCCGGCTTCAGGCGGCGAATCAGCGCCTCATCCGCCAGGTGCAGCGTTTTGTACTGCCCTTCCTTATAGAGCGGCGTATGGAAAGTCAGAATGTCCGCTTCCTGCACCAGCTCGTCGAGGGTGTGAAAATCGCCCTCATCGCCACGATCGGCGCGCGGCGGATCGCAAAGCAGGGTTTTTATTCCCAGCGCCTCAAGGCGCTTTTGCAGGCGCCCGCCCACGTTACCGACGCCCACGATCCCGACGGTACGGTCGCTAAGCGCAAAACCATCGCGCTCGGCCAGTATCAACAGCGCCGAAAACACATATTCCACCACCGCGATAGCGTTGCAGCCCGGGGCAGCGGAAAAGCCGATTCCCGCCTGCTGCAGCCACGCCTGATCGACATGATCGGTACCCGCCGTCGCGGTGCCAACAAATTTGATCGCCTTGCCGGAAAGCAGCGCTTCGTTAACTTTGGTGACGGATCGCACCATCAGCGCATCGGCGTCATTCAACGCATCGACCGGGACAGGGCGGCCAGCAACTGCCTTGACTTCCCCCAGGCGGCTAAAAAGCTCGCGCGCATAGGGCATATTTTCATCAACGAGGATTTTCACGGTTCAGTACCTGTCTGAGAGCGAGAGTAAACCGGGGAAGTGTGCCATAATCTGGCCGCCAGGAACATCATCACCCGGCCCTTAGTACAGCAATACGCAAAGGATTAATCATGACGCAACCCGTTTCAGGTATGTCCGAACGCCCTCCGGGATCGGGCGAACCTCCGCTCACCACTCAGCAGCGTACCGCGCTTGAGCGGCTCATTACGCGCCTGGTGGCCTTAACCTCGCAGCAAAATGCGGAAGTGTGGGCCTGCGTAAAACACGATCTTAGCCTGAAAAACGATGCGCCGCTGCTGGCAAGCCATTTTGCCGCCGCCGAGCACAGCCTGAACCAGCGCTTAATCCTCGCCCAGCAAAATCATCACCGTCGGCAAATCCTGGCGCAGCTGAGCGAACTGCTGAACCAGGGCAACAATCGCCAGGCGGTCAGCGATTATATTCGTCAGCATGACGGTCAAACCGCGCTGCATGCATTGACCCAGCCGCAGCTGGAGAATGTTCTGCAACTCCTGCAAAGCGGCCAGCTGTCGATTCCTCAGCCGCAGCAGCGCCCGCCAACGCATCGTCCGCTGCTGCCAGCGGAACACAACACGCTCAATCAGCAGGTGACCAAACTCGCCGCGGCCACCGGCGAGTCCAGCAAGCTTATCTGGCAATCCATGCTGGAGCTAAGCGGCGTCAAGAGCGGAGAGCTGATCCCGGCGACCCACTTTACGCCCCTCTCCTACTGGCTCCACGCGCGGCAAACGCTCAGTTCTCAGGCTGCGCCGACGCTGACCTCGCTGCAGGCCGCATTAAAACAGCCGCTTGAAGCCGCGGAATGGCAAAGAGTGATGGATTTTGCCCAAACCCACTGGCACGCGACGGCGCAAACGCCGCTCAGCGCGGCTCAGCTGCTGACGCTGCTTAACAAAATTTTCGTGCTCAGGGTCGCCAGAGCCCAGGAGACGCTGGCGATCCCGCCGGTTCAGGCGCCTTCCGCCTCACCGTGGCTGGCATTGAAAAAACCGTGGGTTATCGCGCTGGCAGCTATCGTGGCGCTTGGCCTGCTGTGGCTGGTGATTTAAAGACATCTCATCGGCCCGCATCGCGGGCCGAATGAAAGCGCTACTTACGCAGCGACACCAGGGTAACCAGGATCCCCAGCACGGCGCATATTGCCGCGGTCAGGAAGACCGAAGAGTAGCCCAACGAAGTCGCGAGCAGCCCGGTAAGCGGGCCGGTGACGCCGTAGGAGATATCCTGAAACGCGGCATAGCCGCCAAGCGCCGTTCCCCGTACCTGCGGCGGTACCCGCTTCACGACCTCGACGCCCAGCGCCGGGAAGATAAGCGAGCATCCGCAGCCGGTTAGCGCCGCGCCCGCCAGCGCGATCCAGGCATCGGGCGCCTGCCAAAGCAGCGCCAGGCCTATCGCTTCAATCAGCAGCGAAACGATGGCCACTTTTACCCCGCCGAAGCGATCCGGCATCCAGCCAAACAGCACGCGCATCAGCACGAATGCCCCGCCAAACGCGGTCAGCGTAAAGCCGGCCATCGCCCAGCCGTTGCTGGCGAAATACAAAGAGACAAAGGTGCCAATTACCGCGAAGCCAACGCCCTGAAGGCCAAGACCGATACCGGGCCGCCAGATCATCCCAACCACGCTCCACAGCGACGGGCGCTCGCCGCCGTGAGCAGGAATTTTACGCACCGTGCCGTTAATCGCCCAGGCCACTAACGGCAGTACCATGGTGACGCAGGCCAGCGCCGCGACGCCGTAATGGCTGTAGATTAGCAGCCCCAGCGGGGCCCCGGCCGCCAGCGAGCCGTAGATCGCCATGCCGTTCCATGACATGACTTTACCGGATCGCATGGGACCCACCAGCCCCATCCCCCAGCTTAAATTCCCGGTGAGCAGCTGGCTTTCCCCAAACCCCAGGATCAGGCGGCCAAGCACCAGCAGGCCAAACTTCGCTATCACCGGCACTGGCAGCAGCGCGGCGCACAGCCAGGCGCCCCCCGCCAGCGCGCAGGCCAGCATCCCCTGCAGGACAGAGCGTTTGGCGCCGTACTGGTCGGCAAGGCGGCCGGCATAGCCGCGGGTTAATACGGTCGCCAGAAACTGAATACCGACAGCGATGCCAACCATGGTGTTGCCGAATCCCAGCTCCTGATGGACAAACAAGGGGATAACCGGTAGCGGCAGGCCGACGGTCATATAGGTCAGAAAAACGGCGAAAGTGATGCGAAACAGCGAACCATTCGCTGAAGGGGTATGTTTTGTTTCAGTGACTGCGGACATGCTTTACTCCAGTTCGCAGAGTAAGGCGAGGTGATAGCCACGCCCCCTCCACCTGATTATCAGGGTTAAGGCGCGTTGGATGACGTTAAACGCTTACGCATTATCTGAGAGACTAATGTTGTGGCAGGAGTTTGCCTTTTCGCGCAGGGGTCTGTCAAGAATACAAAAAAGGGGAGCCAACGGGCTCCCCTGGTAAAGCGTGCTCGTTATGCGCTGTATTTGCGCATCACCAGCGTGGCGTTAGTCCCGCCAAAGCCGAAGCTGTTAGACATCACGGTCTTCAGCGCGCGTTCAGTCGGCTCGGTCACGATATTCAGGCCAGCCGCCTGCTCATCCATCTCTTCAATGTTGATGCTCGGGGCAATAAAGCCGTGTTCCAGCATCAGCAGGGAGTAGATAGCTTCCTGTACGCCAGCGGCGCCCAGGGAGTGGCCGGTCATCGCTTTGGTCGCGGAGATAGCCGGGCTGTTATCGCCAAAGACTTCACGAATCGCCCCCAGCTCCTTCACATCGCCTACCGGGGTAGAGGTGCCGTGGGAGTTCAGGTAGTCAATCGGCGTATCAACGCCGTCCATCGCCATCTTCATGCAGCGAACCGCGCCTTCACCGGACGGGGCAACCATGTCTGCGCCATCGGACGTTGCGCCGTAGCCAACGATTTCAGCATAGATGTGCGCGCCGCGCGCCAGGGCATGTTCCAGTTCTTCAACCACAACCATGCCGCCGCCGCCCGCGATAACGAAACCATCACGGTGGGTGTCATAGGTACGAGACGCTTTTTCCGGCGTTTCGTTGTATTTGGTGGACAGCGCGCCCATCGCGTCGAATTCACACGCCATTTCCCAGCACAGCTCTTCGCCGCCGCCGGCAAACACGATATCCTGTTTGCCCAGCTGGATTTGTTCAACGGCGTTACCGATGCAGTGGGCAGAAGTCGCGCAGGCGGAGCTGATGGAGTAGTTCACGCCGTAGATTTTGAACGGTGTTGCGAGGCAAGCGGATACCGCTGACGCCATCGCTTTGGTCACCACGTAAGGGCCAACCGCTTTCAGGCCGCGCGGGCTACGCATGGCGTCAGCGCCGAAAACCTGAGATTTAGAAGAACCGCCGGAACCGGCGATCAGACCCACGCGCGGGTTTTGCTGATAGACTTCATCTTTCAGGCCAGCATCTTCAATAGCCTGCTGCATAGAGAGATAGGAATAGATTGAGGCATCGTTCATGAAACGAACCACTTTACGGTCGATCAAGCCGGTGGTGTCCAGTTTGACGTTGCCCCATACGTGGCTGCGCATTCCCGAATCTTTAAACTCTTCAGAGAAAGTGATCCCGGAGCGTCCTTCACGCAGAGATGCCAGGACTTCCTGCTGGTTATTACCAATACTGGAAACGATGCCCAGGCCAGTAATCACTGCACGTTTCATTCAATACCTCTGTAAGTCGCACTATAGTAAGTTTCGAGTCGCACAATAGCGTACACTTGTACGCCGAACAAGTCCGATCAGCCAATTTGTGTATAAATTTGCGCCCTCAGGCACACATCGTTAAGATCGTTCTACGCCTTGTGATTCGAGTAACTTACGTGAAACAAAACGCCATACAACCTGCCAACCTGGAATTCAACGCTGAGGGTACACCTGTTTCCCGAGATTTTGATGATGTGTACTTTTCCAATGACAACGGTCTGGAAGAGACGCGCTACGTCTTCCTCGGCGGCAATCGGCTCAATGAACGCTTTCCAGGGCATCCCCGCCCGTTTTTTGTGGTTGCCGAAAGCGGGTTCGGTACCGGCCTCAATTTCCTCACGCTGTGGCAGGCGTTTGACGTTTTTCACCGCGAGAATCCACAAGCTACCCTGCAAAGATTACATTTCATCAGTTTCGAAAAATTTCCGCTGAAAGCGGACGACCTGCGCCTCGCTCACCAGCGCTGGCCGGAGCTTGCAAGCTGGGCCGAGCAGCTGCAGGCGCAGTGGCCTCTGCCCATCGCGGGCTGCCATCGTCTGCTGCTGGACGAGGGCCGGGTCACGCTGGACTTGTGGTTTGGCGATATTAATGAGCTGACCAACGAGCTCGATGATTCGCTTAATCGGCAGGTGGATGCCTGGTTTCTCGACGGCTTTGCCCCCGCAAAAAACCCGGACATGTGGACGGCGGAGCTGTTTGCGGCGATGGCCCGTCTGGCCAGACCCGGCGGCACCCTGGCGACCTTCACTTCCGCCGGTTTTGTGCGCCGCGGGCTGCAGGAAGCCGGCTTCAACATGCACAAGCGCAAGGGTTTTGGCCGCAAGCGCGAAATGCTCACCGGTGAAATGCTTCAGACGCTGGAGATCCCCGCACGCGCGCCGTGGTTTGCCCGCAGCGGTACGGAACAGCGCGATGCGGCAATCATCGGCGGGGGGATCGCCAGCGCCCTGCTCGCGCTGGCGCTGCTGCGCCGCGGATGGCAGGTGACGTTATACTGCGCCGACAGCGCGCCGGCCGAAGGCGCCTCCGGAAACCGCCAGGGCGCGCTCTATCCGCTGCTCAGCCAGCACGATCCCGCCCTGGCCCGCTTCTTCCCGGCGGCGTTTACTTTCGCCCGCCGTCTGTACGACACGCTGCCGGTGATGTTCGATCATGAATGGTGCGGCGTGACGCAGCTGGGCTGGGATGTCAAAAGCGCGCAGAAAATCGCTCAGATGATTGAGCTTAATCTGCCGCCGGAAATCGCCGTCGCCGTGGACGCCGAGGCCGCAGAGCAACAAACCGGTGTCGAAACCGGCTGCGGGGGCATCGCCTATCCGGCAGGCGGCTGGCTTTGTCCGCAGCAGTTAACCGCTGAGCTGCTGGCCCTCGCCGCGACTCGCGGACTCCGCGTTCACTACGATTACCCGGTAGAGGCTCTCAGCGCAGACAATAGCGGCTGGCAGTTAAACCAGCGCCAGTACCACGAGGTCGTGATACTGGCCAACGGCCATCGGTTGACCCGCTTCAGCCAGACGGAGCATCTTCCCATGTACCCGGTTGCCGGTCAGGTCAGCCATATTCCGACAACGCCAGGGCTATCGAAATTGCGCCAGGTCCTGTGCTACAACGGCTACCTGACGCCGCAAAACCCGCATAATCAGCAGCACTGCATTGGCGCAAGCTACCACCGAGGACAGGCAGATGCCGCGTTTAGCGCCGACGATCAGCAGCAGAATCGGCAGCGCCTGATTGACTGCTTCCCGCAGGCGGAATGGACGCGGGAAGTAGACGTGAGCGCGAATCAGTCACGCAGCGGCGTGCGCTGCGCAACCCGCGATCATTTGCCGATGGTCGGCAACGTGCCTGATTATGACGCTACCTTAAGCGCATATGCCTCGCTGGCTGAACGCCAGGAGCAGGCCGGAGAAGCGCCGGTTTACCGCAACCTGTATATGTTGGGCGCGCTGGGTTCACGCGGCCTGTGCTCCGCGCCGCTGGCGGCTGAAATTCTGGCGTCGCAAATGAGCAATGAGCCATTACCGATGGATAAAGAAACGCTGGCGGCGCTGAACCCTAACCGGCTATGGGTCAGAAAGCTGCTGAAAGGGAAAGCGGTGAAATAATCGAGGGAAAATCGGGCCCGGCGGAGCGATCGCCGGGCTTTGGCAGAAAGCAGAACTATTTCTGCATCGCCTTCTGATACAGACTGTTCCACATTTCCTGCACCAGAATCTGATCCGGCGGCGACAGTTCGCCCGCGCTGATGGCTTTTTCAAGGCTCTGGGCGACTTTGTCATGCACCGCTTGCGCAGTATGCTCGCCCTCTCCTTCCAGCTCGGCCACCGCCAGCGTCAGGTGGCCGCGCAGATAACCGCCGGCAAACAGTTCGTCATCACTGGCGTGGTCGACCATATTATCAATTAACGCCAGAATGCGTGATTCAAACTCCGCGATCATCTTCTTTCCTCATAGTATGTAAAGCGTGGCCTTAATGCAGGTCTTCCGGCCACGGGAACTGTTCTGCCGTCAAGGGCGGCGTTTGGTAATATTCTTGCAGCGCCTTAATGAAACGCGCGGGACGCTCGGGGATCCCCTGCTCCAGATAGGTCATCACCTGGGCATGCACACGCCGCTGAAAAGCGATGCGGTCGGGTTCAAAATCCCCCTCCAGGTTGTCGCAGCTGACGTTAAATGGATATCCCGCCGCCACGCAAAACAGCCAATCGAATGCCTGAGGCTTCACCTCGACGTCTTCAAATTTAGACTGAGTCATCGCGTCGCGACCGTCCGGGCAGTACCAGTAACCGAAATCAACCTGCTCGCGGCGCGCCTTTCCGGCAATGCACCAGTGCGATATCTCGTGCAGTCCGCTGGCATAAAAGCCGTGGGCAAAGACGATGCGGTTGTAAGGCACGTCATCATCTGCCGGAAGATAGATCGGTTCGTCATCGCCTTTAATCAGACGGGTATTAAAATCGTCAGCAAAACAGCCGTCGAAGATCGCGATCAGCTGTTCGTATTTATGCGTGCTGTTCATTAGTTCATCCCCAGCCAGTGGAGGATCTCCTGTCCATGGCTGTCATAAAGCAGTTTTGCACTCATCACCGCCGACACCACGACGATCATCGGTCGAATCAGTGACTGTCCTTTGCTCAGCACCAGCCGCGATCCCGCGCGAGCGCCGATAAATTGCCCGGCCATCATCACAAAGCCGGTAGCCCAAATGACCTTGCCGCCGATGATGAACAGCAGCAGGCCGCCAACGTTAGACGTCGCGTTCAGCAATTTCGCATGTGCGGTCGATTTCGCCAGGTTGAACCCGGCCAGCGTGACGAACGCCAGCGCGTAAAAAGATCCGGCGCCCGGGCCAAAGAAACCGTCGTAAAAGCCAACGCAGCCGCCGGCGATCAGGGCAAACGGCAGGCCATACAGACGGCGCTGCCGGTCCTCTTCGCCGAGCTTCGGCATCAACAGAAAATAGAGGCCGATACCGATAACCAGAATGGGCAGTATTTGCTTAAGAACGTCGGACTGAACGTGCTGAACCAGCAGCGCGCCGCCGGTCGAGCCGAGAAAGGTCATCAGAATATTCAGCTTCTGATCGGCCAGATTCACCACCTTGCGGCGAATGAAATACAGCGAAGCGGACAGCGACCCGCCGCAGGCCTGCAGCTTGTTGGTGGCCAGCGCCTGCGCAGGGGGAAGACCCGCCGCCATCAGGGCCGGAACGGTCAATAACCCGCCGCCGCCCGCCAGAGAATCGATGAAACCCGCCAGAATGGCCACGAAGAACAGTACGACCAGTACCGTCGGTGACACCATAAAAACGTCGATAAAACTATCCATTAAAGAATATGCTCATCCAGTAGCGCCTGGCAGGAAGGCGGCAGCGGAGGCGGCGTCTTCTTCACAGGAGGGGTTGATCCGGGTTTAGGGGGTTCAAACCAGCTTTGCAATTCCGCGCCGCAGCCATCGCCAGCCGGAGGCGGGGCCTGATCTTCACACTCGAGGCTGCCGGCCGGGCAGCGCAAGCGTACGTGCATATGCGCGCGGTGCTGGAACCACGGGCGGACCTTGCGTAGCCAGTCGCGATCGTTACCGGCATCCAGGCACAGTTGCTGCTTAATCGCCGGGTTGACGAAAATACGCGTGACTTCGCTATCTTCCGCCGCCATCTTAATCAGCTGGCTGATTTGCGGGCTCCATAGCGACGGTACCACGCGCTTGCCGTCGCGGGCCACCAGATCCAGAGCCTGTGGTTTCAGCAGCTGAGCTGAACTCCAGCGCGCCTGCGGCAACTGAAGAAAAATATCGACGTCCAGCCCGGACTGATGGCTGGCGTGGCCGCCGTTAAAGCGTCCCCCGGCCGGCATACCCATGTCGCCAATCAGCACCGTCCCCATGCCTTTATTGTGCGCCTGATTGCTCAGACGTTGAATAAACTGCACGAGGTCCGGATGGCCGAAGTAGCGGTTCTGATCGGTACGCATCACCTGATAGCCGGTGGCGTTTAACGGCAGCGCCTGGGCGCCAACGATACAGCCATTGGCAAAGGCGCCAATGGACTGCGGGCTGCCGCTAACGGGCTGCGTGATTTTCTGCCACGGCGTTGCCGCCAGGCTGGTAGCGCTGGCGAGGAGCGCCAGCAGTGCGATAACGGTTTTTTTCATCTATTACCAGCGTGGAATTGATGTCGTCACGTCGCCGTTTTGCGCGCGCTGACGCATAAAGTGATCCATTAACACGATCGCCAGCATCGCTTCGGCAATAGGTACCGCACGAATACCGACGCATGGATCGTGACGCCCTTTGGTGATCATCTCGACTTCTTCGCCAAAGCGATTGATCGTGTGTCCAGGTACGGTGATGCTTGAGGTCGGCTTCAGCGCGATATTCGCCACGATCTGCTGACCGCTGCTGATGCCGCCGAGAATGCCGCCCGCGTGGTTGCTCTGGAAGCCCGCTTTGGTAATTTCATCGCGGTTTTCGCTGCCGCGCAGTTTCACCACCTCAAAACCATCGCCAATTTCCACGCCCTTCACCGCATTGATGCTCATCAGCGCGTGCGCGATATCGGCATCCAGGCGGTCGAATACCGGCTCGCCCAGCCCCGGCGGTACGCCATCGGCCACCACGGTAACCTTCGCCCCGATGGAGTCGCCCTCTTTTTTCAGGCCGCGCATCAGTTCATCAAGCGCTTCGATTTTGTCCGGATCCGGGCAGAAGAACGGGTTCTGCTCTACCTGATCCCACGCTTTTATCGCCAGCGGGATATCGCCCATCTGGGTCAGGCAACCGCGAATCACAATACCGAATTTCGCGGCGAGGAATTTCTTGGCAATCGCCCCGGCGGCCACGCGCATGGCGGTTTCACGTGCAGAGGAACGACCGCCGCCGCGATAGTCACGCAGACCATATTTCTGCTCGTAGGTGTAGTCAGCGTGGCCCGGGCGGAAAACGTCCTTAATGGCGCCGTAGTCCTGAGAACGCTGGTCGGTATTCTCAATCAGCAGGCCAATGCTGGTCCCGGTGGTTACGCCCTCGAATACGCCGGAGAGGATCTTCACCTGGTCCGGCTCGCGGCGCTGGGTGGTATAGCGCGAGGTTCCCGGACGACGGCGATCGAGATCGTGCTGGAGATCGGCTTCGGTTAGCGGAATGCCTGGCGGCACGCCGTCAACGATGCAGCCCAGCGCCAGGCCATGCGATTCGCCGAACGTCGTGACGCGAAAGAGTTGTCCAATTGTGTTTCCTGCCATCACGGCTCCGTTTTTGTCGTTATGTTTGCGTGTTGTTTTAGTCTTTATAGATGCCGAAATGCGCGCGGGCGGCAATCAGCTGCGGTTTGGTCAGCATAAAGACGCCATCGCCGCCGTTTTCAAACTCCAGCCAGGTAAACGGCACGTCAGGATATTGCTCCATCAGATGTACCATGCTGTTACCGACTTCACAAATCAGGATACCGTCATCGCTGAGATAATCCGGCGCGCAGGCCAGGATCCGGCGGGTCAACTTCAGGCCATCGCTGCCGGAAGCCAATCCCAGAACCGGTTCATGGCGATATTCGCCCGGCAGGTCGGACATATCTTCTTCATCAACGTACGGTGGATTGGTCACGATCAGATCGTATTGCACCTTCGGCAGATCGCGGAATAGATCGGAGCGAATCGGCGTCACGTTATGAATTAAGCCGTGATCTTCCACGTTCTGCTCGGTCACGGCCAGCGCGTCAAGAGAAATATCCACCGCATCGACTTCCGCTTCCGGGAAAGCGTATGCGCAGGCGATGGCGATACAGCCGCTGCCGGTGCACATATCGAGGATGTGCTGCGGATAGTGGTCAATCAGGCCGGAAAAATGGTTATTAATGAGTTCGCCAATCGGCGAGCGCGGCACCAGCACGCGCTCATCAACGTAAAACTCATGGCCGCAGAACCAGGCTTTGTTGGTCAGATAAGCGACCGGAATGCGCTCGTTAATACGGCGAATGACGCGCTCAACGATGCGATGTTTTTCGCTGGAAGTCAGACGCGCGGTACGCATATCTTCCGGAATATCAAGCGGCAGATACAGCGACGGCATCACCAGCTGTACGGCTTCATCCCACGGGTTATCAGTGCCGTGTCCGTACCAGATATTTGCAGCGCTGAAGCGGCTTACCGCCCAACGCAGCATGTCCTGAATGGTATGAAGCTCATTAACGGCTTCATCAACAAAAATTTTATCCACGCTATCCCCCAGGGCACGCTCTGCTATAAATTCGGCGGCTAGTTTGCCACGAAGACGGGGATAAATCAGCATTCTTACGTCAGGCTGAAGGGGAAAAATAGGTTTTCCTTGCCTGGATGCGTGGCGAGTCGGGTAAACTACCGACAAAGAAAAAATGAGATCAGGTAATGAAAAAGAAAACATCGCTAAGCGAGGAGGATCAGGCATTGTTCCGGCAGCTGATGACCGGCACGCGTCAGATTAAGCAGGACACTATCGTTCATCGCCCGCTACGCAAAAAAATCGCTGAGGTCCCACCCAAGCGGCTGCTTCAGGAACAGGCTGACAATAGCCACTACTTTTCCGATGAGTTTCAGCCGCTGCTGAATACTGAAGGCTCGGTGAAGTACGTGCGCTCGGACGTCAGCCACTTTGAGCTGAAGAAGCTGCGTCGGGGTGATTATTCGCCGGAGCTGTTTCTCGACCTGCACGGGTTAACCCAGCAGCAGGCCAAGCAGGAGCTGGGAGCCTTGATTGCCGCCTGTCGTCGCGAGCATGTATTCTGCGCTTGCGTGATGCACGGGCACGGGAAGCATATTCTCAAACAGCAGACGCCGCTGTGGCTGGCTCAGCACCCGCATATTATGGCGTTTCATCAGGCACCAAAAGAGTACGGCGGCGACGCCGCACTGCTGGTACTGATTGAAGTTGAAGAGTGGCAACCGCCGGAGCTTCCGTAAAACGTCAGCCCCGGAGGGGATCAGATAGCTTTCGCCATCTTCAAATTGCAGGGGCTCATTTGCCAGTTGAATTCGCCTTTGCCGCTGGCATCAAGCGTAACGCAGGCAATCGCCGAAGTGGTGAACATCGGGGGCGTTTCCCCCGGGCACAGCTCTGAGACGAGGTACCCCACCAGAGGGAGGTGGGACACGACCAGCGCCGTCGCCACACCTTCATTCGCCAGCGCCTGCAGATAAGCGCTAACCATGCCAACATCGCCGCACGGCGTGAGTTCCGGCATCACGTCGACATCTTTTGGCAGATTCATGCACTCCCCAACAATTTCCAGCGTCTGTTCTGCACGCAGGAAGGGACTCACAAGAACCCGCTCAATATCCACTTTTTGACCTTTCAGCCAGGTTGCCATCTGACGAGACTCATCGCAACCGCAGACGGTTAATGGACGAACCGAGTCACTGGCTGCATCGAGGGCAGCGTCGCCGTGACGCATGATAAAAACTTGCATATTGCACCGCTTTTGTTAACCAGAAGCACCGCGGTCTTACCGACGTAGATGATACGCAGGTGACCCGGTGGCCGGGCATTGTGCCTGATCCATTCAACGAATGAAACGCTGTTTTTTACCTCAATGGCGTAAGTATAGTCAACTATTGCTTACAAAATCGCCAAAGCGCAGCGCCGTACGTTGCCGGATTTACCTTCTTTGACCATAACTTAGGTCCTACGTTCCTCAGCGGGCCAAAAGGTCGCCCCCTGCTCGGCCATGTGTAACAAAGTGTCACATGGTGTAAAACGCGGGCCGTACTGAGCGGCCAGGCGCTGCAGTATCGCCGCGACCTCCCCCGCTCCCAGGGTATCCATATAGCGGAACGGGCCGCCAAGAAACGGCGGAAAACCAATGCCAAACACGGCGCCGATGTCGCCATCGCGGGCGCTGCGAACCACTCGCTCATCGAAGCAGCGCGCCGCTTCGTTAAGCATCATCATCACGCAACGTTCCGCCACCTGCTGTTCTGACAAGCGCGCCTGCGGAGAGGAAATACCCAGTAAAGAGTAGATCGCCGGGTCGGGCCGTTTTTTGCTTTTACGCCCTTTTGCCGCATAAAGATAGAAACCCCGGTTATTTTTTCTCCCTTTGCGATCGTCATTCAGAATCGAGCTAATGATGTTTGCAGGCGGGCTGAAACGTTCTCCCCATGCGGCTTCCAGCACCGGGATAATTTTGGTACCGGTATCGATCCCCACTTCATCAAGGAGCTGAATCGGGCCAACCGGAAAACCGAATTTAACCAAAGCGTTATCAATATGCTCTACCGGCTCGCCTTCCATCAACAGGCGCATGGCTTCATTTATGTAGGGGGCCAGAATGCGGTTAACATAAAAGCCCGCTTTATCGGCGACGACAATCGGCGTTTTCCCCTGCAGTTTCGCCAGCTTAACCGCTGTCGCAATTGTCTGCCGATCCGTACCGATATGGGGAATCACCTCCACCAGCGGCATTTTGTCTACCGGACTAAAGAAGTGAAGCCCGATGACCCGCTGCGGCCTGCTTGCCTGCGCCGCGATCTCGCCGATCGGTAAAGACGATGTATTAGAAGCAAAGATCGTCTCCGGACGACAGTGCTGTTCAACTTCGCTGACCATTTTTTGCTTGAGCGCAAGATCTTCAAATACCGCCTCGATCACCACATCGCGATGTGCGAATCCCTGGTAATCTAACGAGCCGGAAATTAATCCTATCTGGCGATCGCGCTCACTGGCGCGCAGATAGCGGCGACGCACCTGTTTGTCGAGCAGATCCCAGCTGTACTTCAGCGCGTGATTTATCCCGCGCGGCTGAATGTCCTTAATGCGTACCGGTAATCCGCCTTTGCATGCGGTGACGTAAGCGATACCGCCCCCCATCAGTCCTCCGCCAAGGATGCCCACGCTGCGCAGCGCGACGGGCTCAGCATCCGCGCCGCGATCTTTTTTCAGATCGGTGCTGGCGAAAAAAATCGACCGTAGCGCCTGCGATTGCGGCGTCATCGCCAGTTCGCCAAAAGCGCGAGCCTCCTCTGTATAGCCGCTGCTGCAGCCCTGCGCCAGCCCGGTTTCCATCACCTGCAGAATGCGCTCAGTTGCCGGGTAGTTTCCCTGGGTTTTGTGATGCGTCTTTTTCGCTACCAGACGAAACAGCAGGCTGCGGCCAAGCGGGCCTGCGAGAATACGTTCGCGCGCCGGAACAGCGCGGCTTGCCGGGCGACCTTTGAGCGCCAGTTCAACCGCGGTTTGCAGAAGGATAGTCTGCGCCACCACCTCATCGACCAGCCCCGCCTTCAGGGCCTGACGCGGGCGAAGCTGCTTACCGGTGAGGATCATCTCCAGCGCGCCGCTGACGCCAATTAATCGCGGTAGGCGCTGAGTTCCTCCGGAGCCGGGCAGCAGCCCTAGCTGAACCTCCGGCAGACCAAGCCGGGTTTTATCGTCATCGCTACATACCCGCCCGTGGCAGGCCAGCGCCAGCTCAAGCCCGCCGCCCAGACATGCGCCGTGGATAGCGGCAATCACCGGAATCGACAGCCCGTGGATCTCGGCCATGATTTGCTGACCCTGGCGGGCCAGCGCTTCGGCTTCCTGAGCGGAATGGCAGCGGGCAATCATATTGATATCCGCCCCGGCGATAAAATTATCCGGTTTTGCCGAGATAAACACCGCGCCGCGCAGTTCTTTATTGTCACGGATCTGACGGATGATCCCCCGAACCTCGCTGGCGAACTCAGCTTTCAGGGTATTCATTTTTTCGCCGGGCGCGTCAATGGTGATGACGGCGATATTGTCCGGGCGAACCTCAAGCGTAAATGCCGATACGGTTTCCATTATTCGGCCTCCAGAACCATCGCTGAACCCAATCCACCCGCCGCACAGGCGGTGACCAGCCCAAATCCTCCGCCGCGACGGCGCAGCTCATGCAGCGTTTGGGTAATCATCCGCGCGCCGGTGGCGGCAAACGGATGACCGTAGGCAATCGAGCCGCCTAGCACGTTAAATTTACTCTCGTCCACTTCCCCGATCGCCTGAGAGCGGCCAAGCACTTCGCGGGCAAAGCGATCGCTGGCCATACAGTGCAGGTTAGCCAGCGTTTGCGCGGCAAAAGCTTCGTGCATATCAATCAGGGTCAAATCAGCCAGCGTCAGCCCCGCTCTTTCCAGCGCCAGCGGCGTCGACCAGGCCGGGCCCAGCAGCATATCCTGGCGAACATCAATCGCGGTAAAAGCGTAGCTTCGCAGATAGCCCAACGGGACAAGACCCAGCTCTTTCGCCCGGGACTCGGTCATCAGAATCACCGCCGCTGCCCCATCGGTCAACGGCGTACTGTTAGCGGCGGTCACGCTCCCGTGTTGGCGATCGAAGGCCGGGCGTAACTTTTGGTAATCCGCCAGGGTTGAATTTTTACGAATATTATTGTCCTGTTCCAGCGGCTCACGGAACGGCGGCGTATACGCCGTCATCACTTCTGCCGATAGCTTCCCTTCCTCCCAGGCTTTGGCGGCAAGCTGGTGCGAACGAAGCGCCAGCGCATCCTGCCGTTCGCGGGTGATACCCCAGGTTTTCGCCATTTGTTCGGCGGTATCCCCCATTCGCAGGCCGGTTGAGTATTCGGCAACGGCTGGCGGTACGGGCAAAAGGTCGCGAAAACGCAGACGGGAAAATAGCTTAAGGCGCTGCCCCAGCGTACGGGCTTTATTGGCATCCACCAGCGTTCGGGCAAGTTTTTTGCTGACACCAATGGGTAATACGGAAGAGGAGTCGGCCCCGCCGGCGATACCCGCGCGAATAGTGCCTGCTATCAGGCTTTCCGCGACGTTGGCCACAGCCTGAAAGCTGGTCGCGCAGGCGCGGCTGACGCTGTAGGCATCAGTATGCACGCTCATACCGGTCCCCAGTACAATTTCCCGGGCAATATTCGGCGCTTCCGGCATCTGCACCACCTGACCAAATACCAGCTGTTCTATTATGTCCGCGGGGATAGTACTGCGAGCCAGCATTTCGCCGACCACCAGTTTACCTAAATCAACGGCCGGCACGCCGTGGAAAGCCGTCGCCTGTCGGGCAAACGGAGTACGTAAACCGCTGACTATCGCGATACGATCGCCCTGGCGGGTGACTAGCGGTAATGCCTGACTCATAACGCTCCCCTGTTAACCGATAAAACAAAGTGGTCTGACCTGATAACAGTTTTAACTAATATTTTACATTAAGCCAATCGGGGAAGCGAAAAAGTGGGAGCCAAAACACATTGATTAGAAAAGGTAACGCCCCTGCCATGAGGGGCGTCCGGGGGAAGGATTAACGCAGGCCGAGCTGGAAAATCAGGGTTTCAGCTTCACAGCTGAACACGAAATCGATATCCAGCTTCACGCCACCCTCTACGTCTGTAAAGGTCGGGGTGATTTTGCACGGCTCAGATTCAACGTTACGCGCTCTTTCGCTTAATGCGGCGAGCGTTTCTTCTGCCTCGGCACGGTTCGCAAACACGCGGCTATAGGATGCGGTGCAATCGGTGTTGTCCATAATGGTGCCAACATCCATACAGCAGCAAACCGGGGTTTCATCAGCACTGCATTTACTCATCGTAGATTTCCTCTGTATATGCACTCAAAGTGCCAGACAAACAATGTGCTTATTTTACGCCCAGGGCATGCCAGCCTCCAGTCGTTAATGGCGACAAACGGGATAAGTGACCGAAATCACACTTAAAAATGATCCAAAACAAAAACCGCCCACTTTGGGTATCAGCTGCCCCAGCAAAATTGCCAACTGGATCGCGTTTCTTAGATCACAATTGAAAAAACTTCTAAACAAACTTGCAACATATCATCTGGTCAGACCTATACTCAGCGCACTGGTCTGATTTCTCTGTTGTAAAGCAGACCCTACACTTCGCGCTCCTGTTACAGCATGTAACATTGTTTAAATAAAAAATAACTCTATGAGGTTATGGGCATGAGCCAGAAAACCCGCCTTACCCAATCTGCCCTTGCAGTGGCTGTAGCAATGGTTTCAACCCACGCCTGGTCAGCAGGCTTTCAGCTTAATGAATTCTCTTCATCGGGCCTTGGTCGCGCCTATTCAGGTGAAGGCGCTATTGCTGATGATGCGGGCAACGCCAGCCGTAACCCGGCGTTAATCATGATGTTCGATCGCCCAACCTTCTCGGGCGGCGCCATTTTCGTCGATCCTGATGTCAACGTCACCGGCAGTTCAGTTATCGGTAACGACGCCAGCCAGGACAATATCGCGCCAACAGCATGGGTGCCGAATCTGCACTTCGTGGCGCCGATTAACGACCAGTTCGGTTGGGGGGCCTCCCTCACGTCGAACTATGGTTTAGCCACCGAGTTCAACAACGATTTTGCCGCAGGCTCGATGGGCGGTACGACCGATCTCGAAACGCTCAACCTGAATTTGAGCGGCGCATATCGCCTCAGTGATCACTGGAGTTTTGGTTTGGGCTTTGACGCCGTTTACGCGCGGGCGAAATTAGAGCGCTATGCGGGCGATTTACCGGATATCATCGGCGCTCAGCTACCGGGAATGGTGAAAGCAGGCAAACTCTCCCCGGCTCAGGCGGCGGCAATTGGTCAACAGGCCGGCGGTATCAGCCGCGACACCCAAATTGCTCGTCTGAAGGGTGATGAATGGGGCTTCGGCTGGAATGCCGGTATTTTATATGAAGTCGATAAAAACAACCGCTACGGTTTGACCTATCGCTCTGAAATTAAAGTTGATTTTGATGGGGATTATAAGAGCAGCCTGCCGTCTTCCCTCAACCCCATCAACTCTGCTCTGGGCCTGGGCCTGCCGTACGGCACCGGCGGCTCCACGATTGGCGGTTCTCTGACGTTGAATCTGCCAGAAATGTGGGAAATTTCAGGGTATAACCGCGTGGCGCCAAAATGGGCCGTTCACTACAGTCTGGCTTACACCAGTTGGAGCCAGTTCCAGGAGCTGAAAGCAACCAAAACCAGCGGTGGCGAAACACTGTTCTATAAAGACGAAGGTTTTAAAGATTCCTACCGTATCGCGCTGGGTACCACTTATTATCATGACGATAACTGGACCTTCCGTACCGGTATCGCCTTTGATGATAGCCCGGTACCGGCTTCCAATCGCTCTATCTCTATTCCGGACCAGGATCGCCTGTGGCTCAGCGCCGGTACGACTTACGCCTTTAATAAAGATGCCTCAGTCGATGTCGGTGTGTCCTATATGCACGGTCAGCACGTTGAATTTACAGAAGGGCCATATACCTTTAAATCAGAAGGTAAAGCCTGGCTCTACGGTGCGAACTTCAACTACCGTTTCTGATCCTCAGCAGCAACAAAAAAGGGTGAACATCATGTTCACCCTTTTTACTTTCAACCCGTCGGTTACTGTGAATCGATATCTTTAAGATCGCCCTCAATCGCCTGGGCGTTGGGGTTCTCATTCGGAGAAAGTTTACCGCCGTTGGCGATAAAGTCGTGACGCTGGAAGTAGGCTTCACGCATTAAGATATACGGATCGGAGGACTGACGAAGCAAGCCGTCTGAATCCAGCAGCTGCGCGCGCGTTTCAACGCCCTCAACCATCCATTTACCGATAGACATCGGCCATGTCAGCCAGGAAAGAACCGGATACAAGTCATCCGCCATATCCCCCCCCTCATCACGCAGGGTGAAGCTGCCGTAGAAAGGCAGTTGCACATATGGACCATAACCGACGCCATAGTGACCCAGCGTGCTACCGAAGCGCGCAGGCTCAACGCGCTGCAGTTTCGGATTCGCCATCCCGGCCACATCAACCAGGCCCCCCATCCCAAGGATGGTGTTCAGGAAGAAACGCGTAAAGTGCACCATTCCTTTATAGGGATCGCCTTTCAGGAAGGAGTTCACCATTACCGCCGGCTCTTCAAGGTTGCTGGTAAAATTACTCAGACCATTACGCGCAGGCTGCGGAACATAATCACGCCACGCCACCGCGACCGGGCGAAGGACATAGGGATCGACAACATTAAAGTTGAAGTTGAACATGGTACGGTTAAAGCCTTCAAGCGGATCTGAACGCCCCTGCGGTTGATCGCCAGAACTAGAACTGGCGCATCCCACCAGCAATGTGGCGCCAAGCGCAAGCGCCGACAGGCGAAAATTCATAGGTGTCTCCCTGTTAATTTTAGCTATCGCTGGGGGTTATCGGGGGACAGCTGCCTCCATTAAGATATCGCCCGTAAGCATGTGCCTGCTTTCAGCATAGCCTTTTTTAGCATCATTGTTGATGTCCCGATTCTATACACATTTTGCAATTTCCGTATTGCTAATCTTGTCATTGTGAAGAATTTAGGAGCTTATCCGACCCGAACAGCCGAAACCGCTCTACGATTATAATAAAGACCCATCGTTGAGGAAAAGTGATGAAACCGCAAACTCACCATGATAGTGAAGATGTTGAGGTAGAAAGTGATGAAAAACAGAATGGTGAAGAAATTGAGGTTAATGAAGAACGGCTGCCTTCACAGGCAATGGCTACCCATGAAGTGATTCGCCAGGAAGGTGAGAAAGAGCTTGAGCGCGATGCTATGGCGCTACTATGGTCAGCGATTGCCGCCGGACTTTCAATGGGGGCTTCGCTGGTCGCCAAAGGTATCTTCCATGTTCATCTTAGCGAACTTCCCGGCGGTTTTTTGCTGGAAAATCTCGGCTACACCTTTGGTTTTGTAATCGTCATACTCGCTCGCCAACAGCTGTTTACCGAGAACACCGTGACCGCCGTCCTGCCGATTATGCATAAGCCCACGCTCGGCAATATCGGCCTGCTGTTGCGTCTATGGGGAGTCGTACTGGCGGGTAACTTAATCGGAACCGCTATCGCCGCATGGGCGTTCGATGTCATGCCCGTGTTTGATGACCCCACTCGCGAGGCTTTTCTCAAAATTAGCCTGAAGGTGATGCAAAATCCGCCGCTGGAGATGTTTGCCAATGCGATTATCTCCGGATGGCTGGTCGCGACCATGGTATGGATGTTTCCTGCCGCGGGTTCCGCAAAGATTATCGTCATCATCCTGATGACGTGGCTTATCGCCCTGGCAGACACCACTCATATCGTGGTTGGCAGCGTCGAAATTTTCTATCTGGTGTTCAACGGAGCGCTACCGTGGCAGGAATTTATCTGGCCTTTCGCTCTGCCAACGCTTGCCGGCAACATATGCGGCGGGACCTTTATTTTCGCTTTATTAAGCCATGCGCAGATCCGCAATGACATGAGCCATGAGAAGAAAGCCCGTGCCGCTGAAGAGAGAAATAAACGCTAAGTGGCTATAGATTAAGCAGTTGGCCCGCACAAGCTTAACGCGCGCCGAAAATAACGCTATAATGCGGCGCGTCGTCCCCTTAGTTAAATGGATATAACGAGCCCCTCCTAAGGGCTAGTTGCAGGTTCGATTCCTGCAGGGGACATTCTCATCAGTTTTCCAGACCAACAGTTACGCCCTTCAGGTAACGCCCTTCATTTTTCGCTTTCAGCGCACCAGCAAAGCCTGGCCGGTGGTGATTTAAGAAACCGATCTACAAATTCTTGCAGACCTGATGCTTCAGGGCAGATGAATATTATCATGCCACAGGCCGTAAGAGCGGTTAGTGGAAATAAACATCTAATATTGAGTTGTTCCAGCAAGGAACGCGCTATTGATGAGATTTAAATGCCCTCAACAAATAAATAACAAACAAATCATTCATAATAAAAATATATAATATGAATTATAATAAGCATATAGCTCATATCAAATTATAGGACTTCGAATTAATGTGAATTCAAGCTAAAAATCATATGAATCGTGCTAATTCATCAAAGCATTACTAACAAATACCGTATAAGATATTTTCACTGCCAAATTAACATCAACAACACAAAAGTAACCATCTCGTAAGAAGAAAGTAATTATGATTAGTAAAACCGAAAGAAATATATGGAAACAAAACAATATCCCGCCGTTAGAATATTGTTCCATTTCCCGCGCGCAAAAGCTGCTAGATTGTGAGATTGAAGATTTACTCCACTGGCATGATATCGGTGCAATAAACCTGTGCGTAAAATTAACTAGCATCACAGGAACGTTAAATATTGCTCTGACTCAGAATAAAGAAAGCATAAACAAACGCTCTCTTTATAGTGTGAATCAAAGCGATACTTTAAAAAAAAACGAAGCGACATGGTCGTATTATTCCAGGGTAGATCGAGTTTTAGAGCTGAAAGATAGCGTTTCGGCTATAGAGACGCAGCAAGGTAACCATGCAATACAAATCCAGCTTAAAGCGATTGTTTCTGGGCTTTGGTATGTTACCTCAAAAAATCTTGGAGAACTGCTAGAATGCCCCGAACACAACCATTTAGCAAAAGAGGTTAGTGCAATAAATCCTGCTAACAACACTCTTTTTTGCCATTTTTCTCCAGATAATAGTAGTAATCTGCCAATATCGATCAATAAAATTTACATTATCAGCAAGGATGTAGAGAAGATTTATGAGCATACCATAAGCAGTCGCCCCCTTGAGCTCGCCAGGGAGCCCACGATTATTTTAAATAAAAAGATCATTAATGAACCTCAATTCACTTTACAAAATAAAACCCTTACTGACTTCATTGATGAATTCATGAAATTAAACCCTGAGCTCGATAAGAAATCCCTCTACGTTAATGAGAATCTTGATGTGTAATATGAGGTTTGCGAAAAGAGTAAAAATGAGATAGATAGTGTTAACGCGGCGCTGAAAAATACAATAAATGATCCATAGCCGCCCTCTGATATTACAAAAATGTCAATTAGAATAGTCCGTACTCTGCTGCCGAAGAGAAGGTAATTTATAGCTGAAAATGCGGACAGGAGTATCTTTTCATCTGCTAGCTGGCTTTATACTTCACTCCCCTGTTTTTATGATCTTTAACTACTTCAGTTAAATTATCTCGTATCAACTAGCATAGCGCTTTGCCTGGCGATAGCGGCAAATTCGTGCATACCAGCATGGCCTCCGACTCCCTGAACGTTGTATCAACCAGACGGATCTTTCCAGTCGCTCAGAAGCCGTCAAATCTTCAGTTGGCGTACGCTTATTGCGGGAAGAAGCAAGCATTGCCTGTTTCATCGTCATACTCCGCAGACGAAGCGAAGGGGTATTGGTCAGCGGCATCCTGCTGGTACAGAGGGCAGCGGCCAAACTAACGGAGCGCTTCAGTTACCTATCCTGGTCAGGCTTAAAGGCACTGGCCTAATCGCTTATCGGCTCTACGGTTTTATTTCGCGCTTGTGTCTTAGCATTACTTTTCACCCTCGCACGCTCTTCGTACGAATAGCGCCTTTCGAAATGATTAACTTCCTGAATCCGCCCGCTATCCCTCCCCCGCTTTCAGGCAGAAAAAAACCCAAAATCAAACAACTATATCAATACGAAAATCATCGTTGATGGCCGTCGCCAGAATAAAATTTAATACCGAATGAAATTAATGTGTCGTCGAATCACGACACTCGTAAGTAACTAAAAATTAATAAAAAAATGGCTCTTGTTTCCCTCATTTTTTAGGCGTACATTAGCGCCATCTGGAGCAGTTTGAGCTCAGAATTTACAGCTATCGCCATCGGAAAAAGTGAATTTTTTGTGAGCGATAGTTGAACAAACAACGAAGGTCAAATTCATTTAAGGCGTCTCGCCGAGATCGCGGAGTGATGAGTCGTGAAATATTTTTTAATGGGCATTTCTTTTATGGTCATCGTTTGGGCCGGGACTTTCGCCCTGATGATCTAGCTGTAACGGTGTTAAAAAAAGGAGCCTCTCGGCTCCTTTTTTTATTCGTTGCTTTCGCTGGTTAGCTTCGTCGATGCGGGCAGCAGTCCGTCTGCACGGAACATGGATTTAATACCGCGCACCGCCTGGCGGATACGATCGCGATTCTCAATTAAAGCGAAGCGTACGTGGGTATCGCCATAATCCCCGAAGCCGATACCCGGCGAAACGCAGACTTTAGCATCCTGCAGCAGCTTTTTAGCGAACTCCAGCGAGCCCATCGCCGCATACTGTTCAGGGATCTTCGCCCATACATACATTGACGCCTTCGGACATTCCACCATCCATCCGGCCTCATGCAGCCCTTTCACCAGCACATCGCGACGGCGCTTATACTGCTCGGCAATGTCGCGAACGCACTGCTGATCGCCTTCAAGCGCCGCAATGGCTGCAACCTGTAGAGGGGTGAAGGTGCCGTAGTCGTGGTAGCTTTTAATACGCGCCAGCGCATTAACCAACGTTTTGTTGCCAACCATAAAGCCGATACGCCAGCCCGCCATATTGTAGCTTTTCGATAGCGTAAAGAATTCGACGGCGACATCTCGCGCACCGGGAACCTGCATAATAGAGGGCGCTTTCCAGCCATCATAAACAATATCGGCGTAGGCCAGATCGTGCACAACCAGTACGTCATAACGCTTCGCCAGCGCCACGACTTTCTCAAAGAACTCCAGTTCGACGCACTGCGCGGTCGGGTTGGAAGGGAAACCGAGGATCATCATTTTCGGCTTCGGGTAACTCTCACGAATGGCGCGCTCAAGCTCGTTAAAGAAATCTACGCCTTCAACCAGAGGTACCGAGCGCACCTGGGCTCCGGCGATCACCGCACCGTAAATGTGAATAGGATAGCTGGGATTGGGCACCAGTACGGTGTCGCCATGGTCAAGCGTCGCCAGCATCAGATGCGCCAGGCCCTCTTTTGAACCAATGGTCACTATCGCTTCTGATTCCGGATCGATCTCAACGTTATAACGCTCTTGATACCAACGTGAAATCGCCCGGCGCAGGCGCGGAATTCCGCGAGAGGTGGAATAGCCGTGCGTATCGGGACGCTGGGCAACGGTGCATAGCTTCTCGACGATATGCGGCGGGGTCGCGCCATCGGGGTTACCCATGCTGAAATCAATAATATCTTCGCCGCGGCGTCGCGCAGCCATTTTCAGTTCAGCGGTGATATTAAAAACGTACGGGGGGAGACGATCGATACGCGTAAAACGGCGTTCAGGACTGAATTCAGCCATAGATTCCTCGGATTAACGTTAGCGCCCGGACCGTCCGAGCGACGCTGCTGCATGTGCAGCACGTTTAGAAAATAACCCGAAAAAATTCCCGCTGTCGAGGGGAAAGGCAAAAAAAAATTCTGGCGTTAAAAACGGGCATCAGTTCAGCAAAATAGGGCAGCAATGTTCTTTACCCACCTCGCTTAACTCATTAAAATTAACATATTGATATCTATAATTTTACTTGAATCATTTCTCATCGGTAGACGCTGTTGAATCTCAGGCCTTTATCATTAATCCCCTTTTATTTGTAATACTTTTCCCTATTCATCCCTTCAGCTGGCCTTCTGCCGCGAGGTTTTCTATCATATTGCTTTCTCGCGATTAACACGGCGCACACATGCACGAAATATTTACTATGCTGCTGGCGGTTTTTGACCGTGCGGCATTAATGCTGATTTGTCTCTTTTTCCTCATTCGCCTGCGCCTGTTTCGTGAACTTCTGCATAAATCCGCGCATACGCCAAAAGAGCTGCTGGCCGTTACCGCGATCTTCTCTCTCTTTGCCCTGTTCAGTACCTGGTCAGGCGTACCGGTCGAAGGATCGCTGGTCAACGTGCGTATTATCGCAGTCATGTCCGGCGGGATCCTATTCGGTCCCTGGGTTGGGGCGATTGTCGGCGCGATCGCCGGGATACATCGCTACCTGATCGATATCGATGGCGTCACCGCCGTCCCCTGTTTTATTACCAGCATCGTCGCCGGTCTGCTCTCCGGTTTTATCAGTCGTAAAGTGCCGAAAGCGCAGCGCTGGAAAGCGGGGATCCTCGCCGGGATGCTATGTGAGACGTTAACCATGATCCTCGTGGTCGTATGGGCGCCTTCGTTGGCGTTGGGGATCGATATCGTGTCAAAAATCGGTATTCCGATGATCCTCGGCAGCGTATGTATCGGCTTTATCGTTTTGCTGGTGCAGAGCGTTGAGGGAGAAAAGGAAGCCAGCGCCGCCCGCCAGGCAAAACTGGCGCTCGACATCGCCAACAAAACGCTACCGCTGTTTCGCCACGTCAATAGCGAGTCCCTGCGTCAGGTATGCGATATTATCCGCCGCGATATCAATGCCGATGCTGTCGCCATTACCAATACCCAGCAGGTGATGGCCTACGTCGGTGTCGGGGAAATCAACTACCGCGATAACGACGACGTTATCAGCCCGACGACGCAGCAGGCGATCCGCTATGGAAAAATCATTATCAAAAACAATGATGAAGCTCATCGGACGCCGGAAATACACTCCATGCTGGTCATTCCGCTGTGGGAAAAAGGCGTCGTCACCGGTACGCTAAAAATCTATTACTGCCACGCGCACCGCATCACCTCTTCATTGCAGGAAATGGCGATTGGCCTGTCGCAAATCATCTCCACGCAGCTGGAGGTCTCCCGCGCTGAACAGCTCCGAGAAATGGCCAATAAAGCCGAACTGCGCGCGCTGCAGAGTAAAATTAATCCCCATTTCTTATTTAATGCCCTGAACGCCATTTCGTCGTCGATTCGCATGAATCCAGACACCGCGCGTCAGCTAATTTTTAATTTGTCGCGCTATTTACGCTACAACATTGAATTAAAAGATGATGAACAAATAGATATCAAAAGGGAGTTGTATCAAATCAAGGATTATATCGCGATTGAACAGGCTCGCTTCGGCGATAAGCTGACGGTGATTTATGATATTGATGATGAAGTCAGTTTTATGATCCCCAGCCTGCTTATTCAGCCGCTGGTGGAGAATGCTATCGTCCACGGAATTCAGCCCTGCAAAGGAAAAGGCGTGGTGACCATCGGCATTAATGAGTGCGGGAATCGAGTACGGATTAGCGTTCGCGATACGGGGAACGGTATCGACCCCGCGGTGGTAGCAAGGGTAGAAGCTGACGAAATGCCGGGAAATAAAATCGGTTTACTCAACGTTCATCACCGGGTCAAGCTACTGTACGGAGAAGGCCTGCATATCCGACGCCTGACGCCGGGGACCGAAATCGCTTTCTATGTGCCAACCCAATACGCGCCTCAGGTGGCTACGGAGTCGCTGCTGTCATGAGCGGAGATAAAATGAAAGTCATCATTGTGGAAGATGAGTTCCTCGCGCAGCAAGAGCTCACCTGGTTGATTAATACCCATAGCGAAATGGAGATTGTCGGTACCTTTGACGACGGACTCGATGTGCTGAAGTTTTTACAGCACAACAAAGTCGACGCTATTTTTCTCGATATCAACATCCCGTCGCTGGATGGCGTACTGCTGGCGCAAAACATCAGCCAGTTCGCGCATAAGCCCTTTATCGTTTTTATTACCGCGTGGAAAGAGCATGCGGTGGAAGCCTTTGAGCTGGAGGCGTTCGATTACATCCTTAAACCCTACCAGGAATCGCGCATTATCAACATGCTGCAAAAGCTGACCGGCGCCTGGCTGCAACAGCAGCAGGCTAGCACAGCTACCGGAGCAGCGCCCAATCCGACCCGGGAAAACGACACGATTAATCTGATTAAAGATGAGCGGATTATCGTCACCAGCGTCCACGATATTTACTACGCGGAAGCACATGAAAAGATGACGTTTGTTTATACCCGGAAGGAATCGTTCGTGATGCCGATGAATATCACGGAATTCTGCAACAAGCTGCCGCCCGCACACTTTTTTCGCTGTCACCGCTCGTACTGCGTCAATCTGAACAAAATTCGCGAAATCGAACCCTGGTTCAACAACACCTATATTCTGCGGCTTCGTGACCTTGAGTTTCAGGTTCCGGTGAGCCGCAGCAAGGTGAAAGAGTTTCGCCAGCTCATGCATCTGTAGGATTTCTTACCCAAATAAACATTTTATTCGGGTAAGATTCGGCGCTTACAGAACCTGCCCGAGCGTCTGACGCAGGTGCGCGCCGGAGCCCAGCAGTCCCGGATTGTCGTGAACGATCAGATACACCGGAATATCCTGGACGAAGGCTTTAAACCGGCCTTTATCTTCAAATCCGCCGCGAAAACCGGACGCTTTAAAGAATTCGAGGAAACGCGGCACAATGCCGCCAGCAATATACACGCCGCCAAAGGTACCGAGCGTCAGCGCCAGGTTACCGCCAAATCGCCCCATAATGACGCAAAACAGCGACAGGGCGCGACGACAGTCGATGCAGGTATCGGCCAGCGCGCGTTCGGTGACATCTTTAGGCTGCAGGTTTTCCGGCAGACGCCCATCAGACTTTACGATCGCATGATAAAGATTGACCAACCCGGGCCCAGATAATACGCGTTCGGCGGAGACGTGCCCCAGCTCGGTACGCAGCTCTTCCAGAATAATGCCTTCTTCTTCGCTATTGGGCGCGAAATCCACATGGCCGCCCTCGCCCGGCAGACTCACCCAGCGTTTATCAACATGTACCAGATGAGCAACGCCCAGCCCGGTACCTGCGCCATAGACGGCAATCGGCTTACCTTCCACCGGCTTCGCGCCGCCAAACTGAATCAGATGTTCAGCTTTCAGCATGGGGATTGCCATCGACACCGCAGTAAAATCGTTAATGATTTCCAGATGCGAGAAACCCAGGTTCTTTTTCATCTCAGCGATAGAAAATGCCCAGGTGTGGTTGGTCATCGCCACCCAGTCGCCGGTAATCGGACAGGCGATGGCAATACAGCCGTCTTCTACCTGGACGTTATGCTCTTCCAGATAGACCTGAACAACGGCTTCAAGACTGGGATAATCGAGCCCGGAATAGGTCTTGGCACGGGATATTTCCCCGCTTGTAAGATCGCATAACGCCAGACGGGCATTCGTTCCGCCAACGTCCCCTACTAAAGCAAATTTTGTCATTCCGTTACGGCTCCGCTAAAGTCAAAATGATTCTTTGGCACACTCTAAATTCATGACGACCTAACAACAACGACCAACGTATAAGTGCCCTTTGTTTAGCGACCCATGTCACAGTTAGGCTGTAATTTATGAAAATATTGTGCGGCACGATCGTCAGGCTACCTCGTTACTTTATCGTTTCAGCACCATTTGCGCCAACGTCCTAAACGCGTACGGGCAAAGTAGTGCTTCGAAATTTTCAGAAGGATATTTTCATGCTGCACCCGCGCGCCAGAACGATGCTGTTATTATCGATACCCGCAATCGTGATCGGTATTGCTGCCAGCCTGGTATTGATTGTGGCGATGAAAACGGCAGCCATGTTGCAGAAGATTCTCTGGAGTAACCTGCCAGGAGCTCTGGGCATGAACGCCAGCGGCCCTTTCTGGACGATCGCTATTCTCACCTGCACCGGCATTGCCGTAGGTCTGGTCGTACGTTTTAGCCCAGGGCACGCCGGACCCGATCCGGCCACCGAGTCGCTCATTGGCGCCCCGGTGAGCCCCAGCGCGCTGCCCGGCCTGCTCGCGGCGCTGATAATTGGCCTGGCAGGCGGCGTTAGCCTGGGGCCGGAACATCCTATTATGGTAATTAATATCGCTCTGACGGTGGCCCTTGGTTCACGCATTTTCCCCCGCGTCAGCGCGCTCGACTGGACGATCCTCGCCTCTTCCGGCACCATCGGAGCGCTATTCGGTACGCCTGTTGCTGCGGCGCTGATCTTTTCGCAAACGCTGAACAGCAGTAACGATGTCCCGCTCTGGGACCGGCTCTTCGCACCATTGCTTGCCGCGGCGGCGGGCTCTTTGACCACCGGGCTATTTTTCCACCCCAATTTTTCGTTACCTATCGCGCAGTACAATCAGTGGCAGCTTGTCGATATCTTTAGCGGGGCTATCGTTACGCTTATTGCTATTGCCGTCGGCATGGTTGGCGTTTGGTGCTTACCGCGTTTACACGCGCTGATGCAACGGCTGAAAAATCCGATCTTAACCCTCGGTATTGGCGGATTTTTATTGGGGATCCTGGGCGTCATCGGTGGACATATTACCCTGTTCAAAGGCCTCGAAGAAATGCAGCAATTAGCCTTTAGCCAGACATTGACCGCCAGCGATTTCATGCTTATTGCTTTGGTGAAGATGGCGGCGCTGGTGCTGGCTGCCGCCTGCGGCTTTCGCGGCGGGCGGATTTTCCCGGCGGTGTTCGTCGGCGTCGCGCTCGGACTGATGCTTCACGCGCACGTGGATGCCGTCCCGGCCGCTATCACCGTTTCCTGCGCGATCCTCGGACTGACGCTGGTGGTGACGCGCGATGGCTGGTTGAGCCTGTTTATGGCAGCGGTCGTGGTGCCAGACTCCACGTTACTTCCGCTGCTGTGCATCGTTATGCTTCCCGCCTGGCTATTACTTGCCGGGAAACCGCTGATGATCGCCAAACGCCCCAACGATTAAACGCGGCTGTTTCTCTCTTCCAGTGCCTGAGTGACCGTACGCAGAAAATCGGGAATATCCATTTTTGGCAGCATCACCTCCACCAGCGTCAGCCTGTCTGAGGCGACGCTGCTATTCATCGCTTCCTGTAGTTCCTGCGTGCGCGTCACTCGCCAGCAGCGGGAGGGGACGTCGGGAGCGAAAGCATCAGGCAGACGATTCCAGTCCCAGAGCGCAATATCGTTGTAGCGTTGCTCGGGACCGTGAATCGCGCGCTCGACCGTATAGCCTTCGTTGTTGAGCAACAAAATCAGCGGACGCTGCTTATCTCTGAGCATCGATCCCAGCTCCTGAATAGTTAACTGCGCAGCGCCATCGCCAACAATCAGCACCACCCTTCTCTCCGCTGCCGCGATTTGCGCCCCGTAGGCCGCAGGAAGGGTAAAGCCTATCGATCCCCATAACGGCTGGACGATCAGCGTCGCGTCAACCGGAAGCTTAAGCGCAGCGGCGCCAAAAGCGGCGGTACCCTGATCGGCAAGGATAATATCTCCAGGACGGAGCTGTTTCTGTACCGTATTCCAGAAGTTTTTCTGCGTCAGGCTCCCCTCTGGCGCGCCGCTCACGCCGGGCGCCTGAATATTCGGCGAAACCCATTCTGCCGCCAGGCTGGCAGAGAGCTCGATTAAAATGGCGAGCGCCTTTTCCATGGGAATCCGGCTGAACCAGCGATCGGCAACCCGAACGGCAAAGGGCTGTATTTCTATCGTTTTTTCCAGTGGAAGGTGCTGGGTAAAACCGGCGGTAATAGTGTCGGTAAAACGCGTACCGATACAAATAATGGTATCCGCGTTTTCGATAGCATCGCGAGTCTCCTCCGCACTGGCTATCCCGCTATACGTCCCGACAAAACCGCTCTGTTGCTCATCGAAAAGCCCTTTGCCCATGAGCATCGTGGCGTAAGCAACGGGTACCTTCGCCACCCACTCTCGAAGAGCGTTTTGTAACCCATAGCGCTGGGCGAGAAAATCGGCCAGCAGCGATACGCGACGGCTGCTTCTTAGCATCCGTCCGGCGTGCTCGCGGAAACCCGCCAGCTGGTTCTCATCGGCGGGCAGCCCCTGAATAAGCAAACGATGAGCAGGCGGCGTGGTCTTTGCCTTCGCCACATCGGCCGGAAGCATCAGATAACCAGGACGATGATGGGTGAGCATTTCGCTCAGAACCCGGTCTATTTCATGGCAGGCATTTCCCGCCGCCAGCACCACCTGAGAGCAGGTAATTTGTTCACTCATACGCGAAAAATGGCTGAAATCGCCATCGCCAAGCGTATGGTGCAGCAGCTCGCCGCGCTGCTGGGCGCCGGTACAGGGAGCGCCGACGATATGCAGGACCGGTACATGTTCAGCGTAGCTCCCGGCGATGCCGTTCAGCGCGCTCAGCTCGCCGACGCCATAGGTGGTCAACAGCGCGCCTGCGCCCTTGATACGCGCATAGCCATCAGCGGCATAGGCCGCGTTTAGCTCGTTTGCACAACCCACCCACCCTAAATTCCGATGCGCAATAACGCTGTCGAGAAACTGTAAATTGTAATCACCAGGTACGCCAAACAAGCGGTCTATACCGCAGTCTACGAGACGATCCAGCAGATAATCGCCAATGGTGTAAGTCGGTTGCATATCCCCACTCTCCTCTCATGCAGATAAGTTGAGTATTGAATAAGCAGTTGCGCTGTCCACATTGCACCCAACAAATGCGGTGGCAAGTAAAATTTACGCGTTCAGGGAGTATACTCGGCGCCAAAGATTCTTTAGTGTAAACGTATACACAACCCTGTTTTATCTGCGGAGGAAGTATGGTTTACCAGGCAAACGCCACGCGATATCAAACGATGGAATACCGCCGCTGCGGTCATAGCGGACTAAAGCTACCGGCAGTTTCTCTGGGGCTTTGGCATAATTTTGGCGATGAAACGCGGGTGGAAACCAGCCGTCAGCTTCTGCGTCACGCATTCGATCTCGGCATAACCCATTTCGATTTAGCCAATAACTACGGGCCACCGCCGGGATCGGCGGAGAGCAATTTTGGCCGTATTCTGAAAGAGGATTTTTTGCCCTATCGCGATGAGCTGATCATCTCCAGCAAAGCCGGTTACACCATGTGGGACGGCCCCTATGGCGACTGGGGATCGCGCAAGTACCTGATCGCCAGCCTCGATCAAAGCCTTAAACGAATGGGCCTGGACTATATCGACATTTTCTACCACCACCGCCCTGACCCCGAAACGCCGCTGCTGGAAACCATGCGCGCGCTGGACCACATCGTCCGCCAGGGCAAGGCGCTGTACGTCGGCTTGTCTAATTATCCGCTCGAACAGGCCCGGCAAGCCGTCAACATCCTTAACGATCTCGGCACGCCGTGCCTGATTCATCAGCCAAAATATTCGATGTTTGAACGCTGGGTCGAAGAGGGATTACTGGATTTCCTGCACACCTCGGGGGTGGGAAGTATAGCGTTTTCACCGCTGGCGGGCGGCCAGTTAACCAACCGTTACCTGCACGGCATTCCGGCTGACTCCCGCGCCGCCAGCGGTAGCCGGTTCCTGCAACCGGATCAGCTTACCGAAAGCAAACTGGAAAAAGTTCGCCAGCTGGACGCGCTGGCCGAATCCCGCGGACAGAAGCTTTCGCAGATGGCGCTGGCCTGGGTGCTGCGCGATGAGAAAGTCACTTCGGTACTGATTGGCGCCAGTAAAACCTCGCAGCTCGACGATGCGGTTGGCATGCTGGAAAACCGCCATTTCAGCGCCGAAGAGCGGGCAACCATCGACGCGATCCTTGCGGTGTAAATTCATTGTTACTTTAGCAAAAAGTGCTCTCACTGGCGATTTAGGAGTTCCTCCGATACGACGGGGCTTTACCGCCCCGTAATATCAGGTTAACAGGCCGACAACGGCCCCGATCGTGAAGGAGAAGAGTATGTTCAGGTCACTGATTTTGGCTGCAGTGCTTCTGGCTTCAGCGCCATTGGTCGCTAATGCTGGTGAAATCACCCTGTTGCCATCAATAAAATTACAAATTGGCGATCGCGACAATTATGGTAACTACTGGGACGGTGGCGGCTGGCGCGACCGTGATTATTGGCGTAGACACTATGAATGGCGCGATAACCGCTGGCGTCGTCACGATAACGGCTGGCATCGCGGCTGGGATAAACGTAAAGCCTACGAGCGCGGCTATCGTGAAGGCTGGAATGATCGTGATGACCGACGCGGCGGTTGGGGTCGTGGACCAGGCGGTCGCGGACATGGCCACGGTCATCATTAATATTCATTGTAAAAGGGAGCCATCCGGCTCCCTTTCTCGTTGTCGCGTTTAACTAAATATCGTCCCAACAATCAGCCAGCCGTTAAGCGCCACAACGACTGCGACAATCGCCCACCCCAGCAGTTTTACCCACCGGGAATTGACCAGATCGCCCATCAGGCGGGAGTCGCTGGTGAATATCAGCAGCGGCACCAGCGCGAGGGCAATACCGAAACTCAGCAATACCTGGCTCATCACCAGAATACGCGTGGGATCCAGGCCCATTAAAATCACGATAAACGACGGCAGCATGGTGATCGCCCGACGAAACCACAGCGGGATATGAAAGCGGATAAAGCCCTGCATCACCACCTGCCCCGCCAGGGTCCCAACAACCGTAGAAGATAAACCCGCCGCAATCAGACTCAGGCCAAAGATGGTGGCTGCCGCGTGGCTCAGCAAGGGTTCAAGCGTCAGATAGGCCTGATCGAGGTCGGCAACTCCGGTGTGGCCGTTGAAATGGAAGGCCGCGGCGGCGGTCGCCATCATTGCCAGGTTGACAAAACCAGCAATGGTCATGGCAATCGCCACATCCCAGCGCGTGGCGTTATAGCGATCTTTGCGCGTGCCTCCATGCAGGTGCTGAGTGAGCGACGAGTGTAAATAGATGACATGCGGCATAATGGTCGCTCCCAGCACCCCGGCGGCAAGAAACACCGCCTCGCTGGTCGGCAGAGATGGCACGAGCATCCCTTTCGCTAACGGCGCCAGCGCGGGCTGAGAGAAGATAAGCTCTACGACATACGCCGCCGCGACGAACAGCAGTAGCCCGCCAATCACTTTTTCCAGCGGCTTTTGACCGCGACGCTGGAGCATCAGAATCAGAAACGTCGCAATCCCCGTCAGCACCGCGCCCTGCAGCAATGACACGCCGAGAACCAGCTTAAATCCGATAGCCGCGCCAATAAACTCGGCAAGATCGGTCGCCATCGCGATAATTTCGGCCTGCACCCAGTAAAACCACACCACAGGACGCGGATAATGGTCGCGAATTTGCTCCGCCAGATTTTTTCCGGTGGCGATGCCCAGCTTCGCCGACATCACCTGAATCAGCATCGCCATCAGGTTAGCCCATACCACCACCCACAGCAGCTGGTAGCCAAAGCTGGCGCCGGCCTGGATGTTGGTGGCGAAGTTACCCGGATCGATATAGCCGATGGCAGCAATGAACGCCGGCCCCATCAGGGCGAGCTTAATCTTGCGCGCTGCGCGACCGCTGCTATTCTCAACGCGACTGTTTGTCATTTTCTGCCTCTGGAAATATAGCCTTTGCTATGTTTTATGCTATCAAAATGCGAATGATTATCAAGTTCATTTGGAATGGTGATAATGATTGCTATGATAGGAGGGAACGATAGCGGGTCGGCAACTGAAAAACCGGGGGAACTGATAAACGCTTTTAATTAATCACCAGAATAGTACAAGAGAGCAACTTTTAAAACCTTTACGTAACATAACAAAAATGCATGGTTGATCACTATTTTTGCCATTAGTCACATATCCTTGCAATAGTGTGTGCTAGCTCTCGTTTTCTTTGCGCTTGTTACATAGAATGTGCACAGAAATTTAACCTGCCTCATATTTGGAGCAAATATGGACCGCGTCCTGCACTTTATTCTCGCGATCGTAGTGGTGGCCATTCTGGCCCTGTTGGTCAGCCACAACCGTAAGCAGATTCGTATTCGTTATGTCATTCAGCTGCTGGTCATTGAAGTGCTGCTGGCCTGGTTCTTCCTGAACTCTGACATTGGCCTGGGTTTTGTGAAGGGCTTCTCCGAGATGTTTGAAAAACTCCTCGGTTTCGCTAATGAAGGGACAAATTTCGTCTTCGGCAACATGAACGACAAAGGTCTGGCGTTCTTCTTCCTGAAAGTTTTGTGCCCGATCGTCTTTATTTCCGCGCTGATCGGTATTTTGCAGCATATTCGCATTCTGCCTATCGTCATTCGCGCTATCGGTACCGTACTGTCCAAAATCAACGGCATGGGCAAGCTGGAATCCTTTAACGCTGTCAGCTCCCTGATTCTGGGCCAGTCCGAAAACTTCATCGCTTATAAAGATATTCTTGGCAAGATGTCCCGCAACCGCATGTACACCATGGCGGCGACCGCGATGTCTACCGTCTCCATGTCTATCGTGGGCGCGTATATGACCATGCTGCAGCCGAAATATGTGGTCGCGGCGCTGGTACTGAACATGTTCAGCACCTTTATCGTTCTGTCGCTGATTAACCCGTACCGCGTCGACGAAAGCGAAGAAAACCTGCAGATGTCCAACCTGCATGAAGGCCAAAGCTTCTTCGAGATGCTGGGTGAATACATCCTGGCGGGCTTTAAAGTGGCGATTATCGTTGCCGCCATGCTGATTGGCTTCATCGCGCTGATTTCCGCGCTGAACGCCCTGTTCGCCACCGTCACCGGCTGGTTCGGCTATAGCATCTCCTTCCAGGGGATCCTCGGCTATATCTTCTATCCGGTAGCGTGGGTTATGGGCGTACCGGCGGGTGAAGCGCTGCAGGTAGGGAGTATTATGGCCACCAAACTGGTTTCTAATGAATTCGTCGCCATGATGGATCTGCAGAAAGTTGCCGCCACGCTTTCTCCGCGTGCGGAAGGCATCATCTCTATCTTCCTGGTCTCCTTCGCTAACTTCTCCTCTATCGGTATTATCGCCGGGGCAATTAAAGGATTGAATGAAGAGCAAGGTAACGTGGTTTCCCGCTTCGGCCTGAAGCTGGTGTACGGTTCTACGCTGGTGAGCGTGCTCTCTGCGTCTATCGCCGCGCTGGTACTGTAATTAGCGAAAGCCGGGCAAGTCCCGGCTTTTTCATGTCCGCAGTTCGCTCAACGGCAGCGGCTTACCGATCAGATACCCCTGCAAATAATCAACGCCTAACTCAAGAAGCTTTTCCCGCTGCTCAGGCGTTTCAACATATTCCGCCACCACCTTCATTTTCTTAACCTTGGCCATTTCAATAATAGATTTGACCATAATGGCATCCAGCGGATCGGTCTCGATATCACGCACGAAGCAGCCGTCAATTTTCAGGATATCGGCCTGCAGGCTTTTCAGGCGCTCGTAGTTAGCGTAGCCGGTACCAAAGTCATCAATCGCGATGCCGCAGCCGAAATCTCGCAGCAGCTGGATGTTATGCATGCTGGTCTCAACATCGGAAAATGCCTGCTCCTCGGTAACCTCAATCGTTATCGCCTCTGCCGACAGGTTATGGCGTTTAAACAGAGCGATGATTTGCGCCGCGCTATCCTTTTGCATCAGCGTATAGGGCAGCAGGTTAACGGAGAAATGCCGACCGTGGTGGTTTTTGAGCGAACTAAACAGCGTTTCCAGTACCTGCATATCAAAACGCTGGCTCAGGTTAAATTGCGCAATCAGTGGAATAAACCTATCGGGCGTAATGATGGTATTACCGCAGCGCATACGGCTAAGTATCTCATAGTACCCTTCTCCGCAGGCATTCCGGATAGGCTGGGCGTACAGCACCACTCCACGCTCGCTAAGCGCCTGTTTAATTTTCGCCAGCAGCCGTACCTGTTCGCTTGTTTGATCGGATATCTGCTCTTGCGCCGCGTCCAGCGCTAATACGCGCCGCCCCGCCCCGGCCTGCTCCGATAACCAGCTAAGCTGACCGAGCATCGGATGAAGCTCGGATTCTTTACCGCCGTAGCCGCCCCATGATGCGCCAAATTCCAGATCCAACGCCTGGTTGTTCCAGCTAAACTTTTTATGGTTAAGCGTGGAAACAATATGATTTAAACGCGCCTCTGGCTCCGGGCCATTAAGCACCAGCAACAGCTCGCTGCCGGGGAGCTGATATATGCGCTCTCCCTGAGCCAATAGCGGCTGTAGTTTGCGGGCAATCTGCCTTTTGCTCTCTACTCTCATCATCATGCCGTAATGACGACTCAGAAAATCCAGATTCTGAATACGCAGGCTGCTGATGGCAACAGCAGGGTTTCGCTGCAGGTGGCTCTCCAGCGCGCGTAGATTCGGTAAACCGGTTAGCGGATCTTCTTCCGCCTGATCTCGCCACCTGAGCTTCATTCTTTCACTGCGAGCATAGATATCCGCCATATAAAACAGGCAGATAGTGAAACAAATTAGTACTGAAAGAACAAATGATAGTGAATATTCAGTTTGTACCCCATGTAAAAAATTCTGGTTATACGCCACGAGTAAAAAGGCGGAAACGGACCATGAAATGCGAATCAGCGTATGTCCCAGGCGGCTAATACCAATGAAGTATAAAATGAAAATAAGCGGGACTAAATAACCGGCAATAAAAACAGAATCATAAGGCGTACACAGCACCAGTAATATTGTCGCCAGGGCCACAAACCAATACAACGTAAATACCCGCTGCTCGCGCGTCCGCCACGCGTGACAAAGATTGCGCCAGAATGCTCGCGCATAATGCGGACTGATAATCATCCGCAACGGATAATAAAAGAATGTCGTAAAAATTAATGCGGCGCTAATCAGGCTTTGTATATCGATAATGGTGTAAATAACTGACATATTGCCGAAATAGCTGGAGATCGCCAGCGGAAACGAAAAAAAACGCCCCGCCAGGTACATAGTGACCTTCAACAGGAGGGGAGCGAAAAAGCCTCCCCAAAAAATCCTCGCGCCCATATGTTTTGCCGTCAGCCCGGCGCGCCAGCGCCTTCCAAGCTGAAAGCGGACAATAGCGCAGGAGACGAAAACCGAAAAGAGCTGGCAGAATAGCAGGATCAGCGCCTGGGCTAGCGTCAGATCGATTATCCAGGCGTTGGTGATCGCAAACGCGATTATCAATGGCGCAACGGCGTAGCGCCCAAAAATAAAAAGCACCGAATACATTAAGCTCAGCGGTAACCATGCCAAATAAATTTGATTTCCGTCAATAATGGTTTGCGGCGAAATAAATCGGGACAGCGGAATTGCGATAAGGCAGACCAGGAGAGCCAGCAGAGTTTTTTTGATCTTAATGTTAAGATGATCAATCATTATTGTTAATTAAAACTCCGGCTGCAATAAATATATTTAGGCAACAGATATTATGTTGCTTAATAAAGGCAGGCAAGATTTTAAATAGTGAAAAAATCTGAAATTACTTAACGCAGAGGTTTGCTGACTTATTCAAAGAATGCTTTACATTTCCTCCAGCAGACAAACAAAAAACCCCCGCCGTAGCGAGGGTTCCGAATTTGGTGGAGCTAAGCGGGATCGAACCGCTGACCTCTTGCATGCCATGCAAGCGCTCTCCCAGCTGAGCTATAGCCCCACAGGACCTCTTTACGAACCAAACCTGATGGGTGCAGGTTTTGGTGGAGCTAAGCGGGATCGAACCGCTGACCTCTTGCATGCCATGCAAGCGCTCTCCCAGCTGAGCTATAGCCCCGTAACGTAAAGCGTATCGTGTTGACGGGCGGCATAATATGAATTCCTTCGCCAGGTGTCAACGGCAAAATCAATCCCAGCTATTTGATCGCTGAAAAAGCAGGCAAACGGCTGACATTGCGAGCCTTATCGCAGCCAGAAGCTAAACATGTCACGCTTTCCTTTAAAAGGATGCTATAACATGTGCAACTAATTCCCACATATTTACTCAGGAAATAGTATGCTCAAGGAACGAATGACACCTGAAGAAATAGCGCATCTGACTGGCTTCAGTCGGCAAACGATTAACAAATGGGTACGCAAAGAGGGATGGCAAACTTCCCCACGACCCGGCGTACAGGGCGGTAAAGCGCGCCTCGTACACGTTAATGAGCAGGTTCGCGAGTTTATCCGCAGCGCACAGCGCGTGGCCGAAAACCCCGTCCCCTATTCCGCAACGGATAACGATCTGGAATCTCTGCTGCTTACGCTATGTAAAGAGATGACGCCGGGTGAGCAAAAGCTGTTTATGTCGCTGTTGCTACGCGAGGGGATCACCGGGCTACTCAACCGACTGGGTATCCGCGATCGGTGAAATCATGATGAAACTCAAAGAAAAAATGACGCCAGCGGAGCTTGCCGAGTGCCTTAATCTCGCCCGGCAAACCATTAACCGTTGGGCCAGAGAGCAAAACTGGCGGACGGAAGCCATACCCGGTGTGAAAGGCGGGCGCGCTCGCGTGATTGTCATCGACAAAGCGGTAATCGATTTCCTGGCAAATATCCCGGCGCTGCGCCATTTAACCCTTGATAACCAGCTGGCGGAACCAGTCGTTAAATACTTTGTGAATGATGCTGATACGATCTGGCGCCAGATTGTCGAGACCATGCACCTGATGACCCCCGCAGAGCAGTTGCACCTGCGCGATCTTCTTGCCCGCGAAGGGATCAGCGGGTTTCTATCCCGGCTGGGTATTGCTGATGCTAAAAAATAGGCAAAAAAAACGGCGGGGTTAGCTTGCCCCACCGTTTTATAAATCCCGATATTACTATCAGGATTGTTGACTTTCCCGTTCAGCAATAAAGGCCAGCGCTTTATTGATTCGTTCTACGCTACGTGACTTACCGATTGCATGCACGGTGACATCAAGCGCCGGAGACTGGCCTGCACCGGTCACCGCGACGCGCAGCGGCATCCCCACTTTTCCCATTCCCACTTCCAGCTCATCGGCCGTCGCCTGAATCGCGTGGTGGACGTTTTCGGCCGTCCAGTCACTCATGGCGGCTAATTTGTCGCGCACCATTTCCAGCGGCTGGCGGGCAACCGGACGCAGATGTTTTTTCGCCGCATCGGCATCAAACTCGGCGAAATCTTCATAGAAATAGCGGCAGCTCGCCGCCATCTCTTTAAGCGTTTTGCAACGTTCGCCCAGCAGTTTCACCAGTTCAGCCAGCTGAGGCCCGTTACGGGTGTCGATATTTTCCTGCTCAATGTGCCACTGTAAATGCGTTGCCACATATTCCGGGGCCAGCGAATTGATGTAGTGGTGGTTCAGCCACTGCAGCTTTTCCGTGTTGAACGCGCTGGCAGATTTGCTCACCGCGCCCAGACTGAACAGTTTAATCATCTCTTTGCGAGAGAAAATCTCCTGGTCGCCGCTGGACCATCCCAGACGCACCAGATAGTTCAGCAGCGCTTCCGGCAGGTAGCCGTCGTCGCGATACTGCATAACGCTGACCGCGCCGTGACGCTTGGAGAGTTTTTTACCATCGTCGCCGTTAATCATCGAGACGTGGGCGTAAACCGGCACCGGCGCATTCAGCGCTTTCAGGATGTTAATCTGGCGCGGGGTGTTGTTGATATGGTCTTCGCCACGGATAACGTGGGTGATCTCCATATCCCAGTCGTCAACCACCACGCAAAAGTTGTAGGTCGGGGAACCGTCGGTACGACGGATAATCAGATCGTCCAGCTCCTGGTTGCTGAATTCGATCGGACCGCGGATCTGGTCGTCAAAAACAACGGAACCCTCTTCCGGGTTGGCAAAACGGACAACGCAAGGTTCGTCGTCAGCATGATGCTCGTGGCCATGGCGGCAGCGACCGTCGTAGCGCGGCTTTTCACCTTTCGCCATCTGTTCTTCACGCAGTGCTTCCAGGCGCTCTTTGGAGCAGTAGCATTTATAGGCCGTGCCCGCCTGCAGCATTTCATCAATGACGGCGTTGTAGCGATCAAAACGCTTGGTCTGGAAGTACGGACCCTCATCCCATTCCAGGCTCAGCCAGTTCATACCATCCATGATGGCTTCAATGGCCTCCGGCGTTGAGCGCTCGAGATCGGTGTCTTCAATACGCAGCACAAACTCACCGCCGTGGTTACGTGCAAAAAGCCAGGAATAGAGAGCAGTACGCGCGCCGCCAACGTGCAGATAGCCTGTCGGGCTGGGCGCGAAGCGAGTTTTGATTTTCATGAAGTGGCCTTACGTTTGATAAAGGTGCCGACACGCGGCAGCGTTCGTTAGATTTTATGGGGGAATATTCTAACACCGTGGGCTGATTCCTCAATGTTGTTACCGTTTCAACGTCACGCTTTCCCCTTTTTGTTTATAAATCATGCGCCACAGATGACATTGCGATCGTTTTGTTTAATTTTACGACGAACAAACAAATTATTTAGAAAAGGCGTTGACTCATTTCCAACTCTCCCTATAATGCGACTCCACACAGCGGGGGTGATTAGCTCAGCTGGGAGAGCACCTCCCTTACAAGGAGGGGGTCGGCGGTTCGAACCCGTCATCACCCACCAACTACTTTACGTAGTCTCCGCCGTGTAGCAAGAAATTGAGAAGTGGGTGATTAGCTCAGCTGGGAGAGCACCTCCCTTACAAGGAGGGGGTCGGCGGTTCGATCCCGTCATCACCCACCACTTTCTCGCCAGCTGGATTTCTTGCCGTAAAATGAAGTACCGAAGTGGGTGATTAGCTCAGCTGGGAGAGCACCTCCCTTACAAGGAGGGGGTCGGCGGTTCGATCCCGTCATCACCCACCACTTCGGGTCGTTAGCTCAGTTGGTAGAGCAGTTGACTTTTAATCAATTGGTCGCAGGTTCGAATCCTGCACGACCCACCAATGTAAAAAAGCGCCCTAAAGGCGCTTTTTTGCTATCTGCGATACACAAAGCCGGAGCAGCCTTTTACCTTGCCATCCGGCAATGACGCTTAATTCACTAGCGCCGCAACCAGTTTCTCCAGCGCAGGCGTCGCCTGATGCTGGTCATAGACGATATACAAATCAGCGGGTATCCGCTCTTCCAGCGGACGAAACGCAACCCCCGGCCATGCCATCTGCGCGTAGCTATCGGCGATGAGCGTAATGCCGATCCCCATACTGACCATCGCCAGCACCGTTTGCGGCTCCATTACCTCACGGATAATCATCGGCGAGAATCCGGCACTCTGGCACACGCGTTGTAAAAACGTCCAGTCGGTATGTATTGAGGGCATAGTGACAAAATATTCGTTACGCAACGTCGCAAGCGGGATCGCCTTACGCGCAGCTAGCGGATGCTCTTCCGGCATGGCCACCAGAAAAGAGGACTCATGCAAGCGCAGGCTGGTAAAGCCAGGAGAAGGCGCCGTCGCCATTCGCCAGACGCCGGCGTCCAGCTCGCGTCGTTCCAGCATCGCCATCTGCATCGCGGGCATATTCTCTCTGAAAAGCACTTCCACGTTAGGATGCTCTTTCAAAAAACGACGCATCACCGGACGCATTTTTCCCCACATTGCCGTGCCTATCACGCCCAACTCCACCCGCCCGGCCTCACCCCGCCCAATCTGTTCCACGCGCGCCAGAGCCTGATTCGCGCTGGAAAGCAGACGACGGGACTCCTCCATCAGGATTTTTCCTGCGTGGGTCAAGGCCACGCTGCGGGAGTGACGAACAAACAGTAGCGTGCCGAGCTGCTGCTCCAGATCTTTGATGTGAATGCTGAGCGGAGGCTGCGACATATTCAGCCGCGCCGCCGCACGACCAAAATGCAGCTCTTCTGCGACAGCCAGAAAATAGCGCAATAACTTCAGATCGATACGATGCGTGCGTTCCATGGCTCATGCGCTCCTGGGGCGAAGGATAATGCGCAAAGTTACCACATTACATCAGAGAAAATGAAACGGCGGGACATGCCCCGCCGCTGAAGAGGATTAATGGGCCAGCTCTTTCTCCATTCGCTGCTCAGGTTCATGTTTATAGCGGAAGAACAGGGCAAAAATGACCGCCAGCATTAATGAATAGGCTGCGAACACCAGCCAGATGGTTTGCCAGTCCTTTACGCCGTCCAGAGAAAAGTAGTCCACGGCCAAGCCGCTGAGAACCGAACCAACCCACGCGCCGACACCGTTCACCATGGTCATAAACAGCCCCTGCGCGCTGGCGCGAATATTCGCTCCCACCTGTTGCTCAACGAATACCGACCCTGAAATATTAAAGAAGTCGAATGCGCAGCCGTAAACAATCATCGACATCAACAGCAGTACAAAACCGAACGGAGACGGATCGCCAAAGGCAAAAAAGCCAAAGCGCAGCGTCCACGCCAGCATACTCATCAACATGACCGTTTTAATGCCAAAGCGTTTCAGAAAGAACGGAATAGTGAGAATAAAGGCGACTTCCGCCATCTGCGAAACAGAAAGCAAAATAGAGGGATAGCGCACGACAAAGCTGTCGGCAAACGCCGGGTTGCGGGCGAAATCATGCAGGAAGGGGTTACCGAAGACGTTGGTGATTTGCAGTACCGCCCCGAGCATCATTGCGAAGAAAAAGAAAATGGCCATCCGCGGATTTTTAAACAATACGAATGCATCCAGCCCCAGTCTCGCGGCCAATGTGGTGCTGGCTTTCTTCTCGGTCACGGGAATTTTCGGTAGCGTAAACGCGTAGAGCGCCAGCAATAACGACGCGGCAGAGGCGATATACAGCTGCGCGCTGCTCAGCTCCAGACCCATCAGGCTCACCATCCACATGGCGACAATAAAGCCGAGCGTGCCAAACACGCGAACAGGCGGAAACGCGGTCGCCGGATCCTGACCGGACTGCGCCAGGCAGGAGTAGGAGACGCTATTAGACAAGGAGATGGTCGGCATGTAGGCCATCGCGTTAATCAGCATTACCCAGAACATGGTATCCGGGTCGGTAACGGTCGTCGCATAAAGAAGCACTCCTGCGCAGACCAGATGGCAGAGCATGTAGGCCCGTTCTGCACGTAGCCATTTATCGGCAATAATTCCCATAACGCCGGGCATGATAATAGCCGCCAGCCCTTTGGAGCTATAGACCATACCGACGTTTGCGCCGGTGAAATGCAACGTGTTTATCATGTAAGAACCCAGGGTGACCAGCCAGCTTCCCCAGATAAAATATTGCAAAAACGACATGAGCTTTAAGCGAGAGGCGATACCCATTTTTCCGTTCCTTGCCATTAAAGTAAAACCCCGCAAGCGGGGTCATATTTATTATTTTTTTCAGGCCAGTTTGCGCAAGAAGCCGCAGATCAGGTTGATAAAGTTCTGCCGGGAGAGTTCGGCCGCCGCCAGGGTTTGCGCGTGAGATAATTTCACATCGCCCAGCCCTTCAGCCAGATTGGTAATCGCTGAGACTGCCACCACTTTTAACCCGCAATGACGGGCGGTAATCACTTCCGGCACCACGGACATCCCCACCACATCGCCGCCGATAATCTGCATCATGCGAATCTCTGCCGCCGTCTCAAAATTCGGCCCGGGATAGGAAACAAATACGCCTTCGGTCAGCGGAAACCCTTCTTCCGCCGCCACGCTCTGCAGAACGGCGCGATAATCCGCATCATAGGCGTTGGCCAGAGAGAAAAAGCGCTCGCCGAAACGTTCATCATTCGGGCCAACCATTGGCGTGCCCGGCATCGTATTAATGTGATCGCTGAGCGCCACCAGGCTACCCGGCCCGACCTCCGGGCGCAACGAACCGGCCGCGTTAGTACAAAACAGTAGTTCACACCCCAGCAGCTTTAGCGTGCGGATAGCATCGGTCATCACCGGCATGCCCCGTCCTTCATAGAAGTGCCCGCGCCCTTTCATGCAGGCAACAGGTACGCCGGCCAGATTTCCCAGCACCAGCTCGCCGGCATGGCCGTGAACCGTACTCACCGGGAAGCCGGGCAGCTTCTCGTAAGATATCGCCACCGCATCTTCAATTTGTTCCGCCAGCGCCCCTAGACCAGAACCAAGAATAAAAGCCACGCGCGGCGTAAAATCCGGCTTATATCCGCGAATAATATCGGCGCTATACCAGGGGTTCTGTGAGAAAAGCGTGTCGCTCATAAGCTGTCCTTAAAAACTGAAGAATGGATAAAATGATTGGCTACCATCTTGTTATAACGATGCGACGCAATCGATTACCAATACAGTTTTCCCGGACGTTTGATATCAAAAAGCTATTGATTTCATTTCTGATACAAGGGATCGTTTTCGCGTAAGGCGGTAAGCCGGGCCGCCTGCAGCCGCACCACCTCCCACAGCGCCTCTGCGGCTGTCGATAGGGAGCGGTTTTTACGCCGCGCCAGCATCAGCTGGCGTTCCACTACCGGCGTCAGCCGCTTCACCTGCAAACGGCTCCCCTGCGGGAGCGGCAGCGCTAATGCGGGTAATATACTGATGCCTATCCCCGACTCAACCATCGGAAATAGCGTGGCCGGATGCCCGATTTCCTGCACGATGTTCGCGGTAACGGCGAATCCTGAAAGCGCAGCATCAATCAGCGGACGGCTGCCAGAAGCATAATCCTGCAAAACCAGCCGCTGGTGCTGTAGGTCCTGCCAGCTCACCGCGTCCCGTCCGGCAAAAGGGTGATCGCTGCGGCAAAGCAGCAGGAATGGTTCAGCGAGAACCGTCTCGCACTGTAAATCGGTCGCGGCGCCGGGATCGATAACGATACCAAAATCCACTTCTCCCTGCCGAATGCTCTCCAGCACCCACTGCTGGGGGCGATCGTGCAGAACGAAATCTATCTCCGGATAGCGCCGGTTGCTGTAGGCAATGCACTGCGGGATCAGATGGGCGGAAATGGTCTGGCTGGCCGCCACCCGGACGGTGCCCATCAGCTGCTGCCCGACGCGACCGGCCTCACGCAGCGTGCTATTGAGTTCATCCAGCAAGCGCTCAAGCCGGGCCGCCAGCTGCTGTCCTGCCTCCGTGAGCACCACTTCACGCGTCGTTCGGTCAAGCAGGCGTACGCCGGTCTGGTGCTCCAGCTCTTTTACGCTATGGCTGACCGCAGACTGGCTAAGACCAATGCTCTCCCCTGCCCGGCTAAAGCTTTTAACGCGGGCAACGGTCACAAAAACTTTTAACTGACGCAGCGAATAATTCATCTCTTTTTTTCATGAATAGATGCAATAAATCGATTTTATTTCTCAAACTAAAGAAAGCACAATAGCGACATCGATTTTCAGGAGCGTTTATGAAATTTTTCCGCATTCTTGATCCATTCACCCTAACGTTAGTCACCGTCGTCCTGCTGGCCTCCTTTTTTCCTGCGCGCGGCGGATTTGTCCCCTTCTTTGAACATTTAACCACCGCCGCCATCGCGCTGCTGTTCTTTATGCACGGCGCCAAGCTCTCCCGTGAGGCGATCGTTGCCGGGGGCAGCCACTGGCGTCTGCATCTCTGGGTTATGTGCAGCACGTTTATCGTTTTTCCCGTGCTTGGCGTGCTGTTCGCCTGGTGGGCGCCCGTTAACGTCGATCCGGCGCTCTATACCGGGTTTATTTATCTCTGCATTCTTCCCGCCACCGTCCAGTCGGCCATTGCGTTTACCTCTCTGGCGGGCGGCAACGTGGCGGCTGCGGTATGCTCGGCTTCGGCCTCAAGCCTGCTGGGGATCTTCATTTCGCCACTGCTGGTCGGCCTGTTGATGAATCTGCACGGCGCGGGCGGGAGTCTGGAGCAGGTCGGCAAGATTATGCTGCAGCTGTTGCTGCCGTTTGTGCTGGGACATCTCTCGCGTCCATGGATTGGCAACTGGGTGGCAAAACATAAAAAGTGGATCTCGAAAACCGACCAGACCTCCATCCTGCTGGTGGTCTATTCGGCGTTCAGCGAGGCGGTGGTTAACGGTATCTGGCACAAAGTCGGCGTTGGTTCGCTGCTGTTTATCGTTATTGTCAGCATCGTGCTGCTGGCGATTGTCATTGCTATCAACGTGTTTGTGGCGCGCCGGTGCGGGTTCAATAAAGCGGATGAAATTACGATTGTCTTCTGCGGGTCGAAGAAGAGCCTGGCGAACGGCATTCCGATGGCCAATATTCTCTTCCCGACCTCAATTCTGGGAATAATGGTGCTGCCACTGATGATCTTCCATCAGATTCAGCTTATGGTCTGTGCGGTGCTGGCGCGGCGCTATAAGCGCCAGGCCGAAGCGTTACAGGCGCAGGAGAAAAATCGCGCCTCCGAAGCCTAACGCGGACGCTTAAGGGGCTCGACCAGGCTGGTCAGCCCCTCCGTTTTAATCAATAGCGTTAATGCCATCAGCTCGCCAAGATGCCCGGCGGGAAATTGATCCTTACGGGCAAACCACAGCAAATACTCTTCCGGCACATCGATTAAGCGCCGCCCTTTGTATTTACCAAACGGCATTTCCGTATTGGCAATCTCAATAAGCTGCTCTTTATCCACGCGACTCTCCGAGCAGACGCAGCATTTCGTCTTCATCGATCACCGCAATCCCTAGCTCCTGCGCTTTGGCGAGCTTAGAGCCCGCCGCCTCCCCGGCGATAACCAGGTCGGTCTTCTTCGACACGCTGCCCGCCACCTTCGCGCCGAGCGCAACCAGCCGGGCTTTCGCATCATCACGGGAGAGCTGACTCAGGCTACCGGTCAGAACCACCGTTTTGCCGGCAAAGGGGCTATCGATCTCTTCCGCATTGACCACCACCGGCGCCGGCCAGCGGACGCCTTCTTTACGCAGCTGAGCAATCACTTCGCGATTGCTCTCTTCGGCAAAGAAATTACGCACGTGCGTGGCGACCACAATCCCGACATCGGGCACTTTTTGCAGATCGTCAATTGAAGCCTGCTCCAGCGCCTCAATGGTGCCAAAGTGGGCCGCTAAACCGGCTGCCGTCGCCTCACCCACTTCGCGGATCCCCAGCGCGTAAAGGAAACGAGCAAAGGTGGTCTCTTTTGACTTCTCCAGCGCATCCACCACGTTTTGCGCTGATTTTGGCCCCATGCGATCGAGCCCGGTAAGCTTACCCGGCGTCAGTTGAAAGAGATCGGCAGGCGTATGCACGTACTCTTTTTCAACCAGCTGATCGATGATTTTATCGCCCATTCCCTCCACGTCCAGGGCGCGACGGGAGACAAAATGCTTGAGCGCTTCTTTACGCTGGGCGCCGCAGATCAGACCGCCGGTACAGCGGGTCACCACTTCGCCTTCTACGCGTTCAACGTCGGAATGACATACCGGGCAATGGGTGGGAAACACGATTTCACGCGTCTCCTCCGGGCGTTCTGAGAGAACGACGTTCACGACCTGAGGGATAACATCACCGGCGCGGCGAATAACCACCTTATCGCCGATGCGCAGCCCCAGACGCTCGATTTCATCAGCATTATGCAGCGTCGCGTTGCTGACCAGGACGCCGGCGACCTGTACCGGCTCCAGACGCGCTACCGGCGTGATGGCGCCGGTACGCCCGACCTGAAACTCGACATCGCGCACGAAAGTCATCTGCTCCTGGGCCGGAAACTTAAACGCCACCGCCCAGCGCGGCGCGCGGGCCACGAAGCCAAGCTGTTCCTGAAGCGCAAGCGAATCCACTTTGATAACCACACCGTCAATATCAAACCCCAGATTCGGCCGATCTTCTTCAACCTTGCGATAGTAAGTAAGCACTTCCTCTGGAGAATGGCAGAGCTTTACGCGCTCGCTGACCGGCAGTCCCCAGAACTTAAACTGCTGCAAGCGCGCTGAGTGGCTTCGCGGCAGCTCGCCGCCTTCCAGCACGCCCACGCCGTAGCAAAAGAAAGTGAGTGGACGCTTCGCGGTAATCCGCGGATCGAGCTGGCGTAAAGAACCTGCAGCGGCGTTTCGCGGGTTAGCAAATACCTTCCCGCCGGTTCGCCGCGCCTCTTCATTGATTTTTTCGAACCCCGCCTGCGGCAGGAAAACCTCTCCACGAACCTCAAGCCGCTGCGGAATATTGTCGCCGCGAAGCTTCAGAGGGATAGCGCGAATGGTGCGTACGTTGGAGGTGATATCTTCACCGGTCGTTCCATCGCCGCGGGTCGCCGCCTGTACCAGCAAGCCGTTTTCATACAGGATACTGACCGCCAGGCCATCCAGCTTGAGCTCACAGCAGTAGGTCAGATCATCGGTATTTTTCAACCGATCCTGAACGCGCTTATTAAACGCAAGGAAGCTCTCTTCATCGAAAACGTTATCCAGCGACAGCATCGGCACTTCATGGCGAATCTGGCTGAATGCGGCTAGCGGTGCGGCGCCGACGCGCTGGGTAGGTGAATCGGGCGTAATCAATTCAGGATGTTGAGCTTCCAGTTCACGTAGTTCACGCATCAGCCGATCGTATTCAGCATCAGGAATTTCCGGCGTATCCATGACGTGGTACAGGTATTCATGATGGCGAAGCGTGGTTCGCAGTTCAGTCAGTTTTTGTTCGTTCGATTCCATATCACACCATCAATGATAAAAAACCCCCGACGGGCGGGGGTTCAGGATGAGTAGATGAAACGCAAGAAGATGAATCAGGCGTTAGCCTCTTTCACTTCACGAATACGGTCTTGATATTCGCGCAGTTTTTGCGGCGTCATCATCCGACGCTGATCGTCCAGCACTACGCCGCCGACTTCATCGGCAATGTACTGCGCAGACTGCAGCATCAGCTTAAAGTTTTGCAGTTCATCGCCAAAGGACGGAACCTGCATAAAGATAGTTACCCCAGGCGTCATCATATCCGCCATGCTGTCCGGATTGAAGGTGCCGGGCTTAACCATATTGGCCAGGCTGAAGAGCACCTGACCGCTGCCGTCCGGGCTGAGGTGACGATGGAAGATATTCATATCGCCAAATTTGAAACCCGCCTGCTGGATGCTGTTGATTAACAGCTCGCCGTTAAGCTGCGAACCGTGGTGCGCGGCGACGTTCATCACGATGACCGTCTCCTTACGCTCTTTAGGCTGCGGCGCGGCCTGCTGCGGCTCAGGGGCCTGAGGTTCTGGCGTCGGCTGAGGCTCTGGAGCGACAGCGGGTTGTTGAACCGGCTGCTGCACATGCTGAACGGGTTGCTGTGGCTGCGGAGGCTGTACCGGCTGCATTACCGGCTGCTGAGGCGGCACGGCGTGATGCGGTTGCTGAACCGGGGCCTGCGGGCGAACAGGCTGTTGTTGCGGCGGCTGCGCTGCACGGACAGGCTCTTCCGGGCGCACAGGTGGCTGCTGCGCCTGACGCTCATAAGGAGGCTGATACTGGTGCTGCGGCTGACGAGGTGCTTCATGCTCCCCATGAACGCCATTCGGCGCATGACTGGCCCGATGAACCCGGACTTCACCAACGCCTTCAACATCGTCATTAAAGTCGTCGCTTTCCGACTCTTCATCGTCGCGTGACTTCATACGTTTCAGTGGGCGATCGCGAAACATCGAGGAGCGCTCTTTACGGCTGGTCCAAAAACCGTGCACCAGTAAAGCGATTATGGCGATCGCGCCAACAATGATTAATATCAGACGCAAATCCTGCATCATTATATTCTCTGTTGTTCTAACACCTTGCCACCACGGCAAACATTTACTCACTAAGAGTATTTGCCGATTACATCAAGTGCAAGTGCGTCTGGGGCTTTCACTACATAAAGATGAACTAAATCGTGCTTTTTGCTGTTTTTTCGAACATTTCCTAACTGGTTATTGTCTGCTAACCCGATAAAATAGCCCGGCATTCAGCCTGGATGTCAAAAAAGGAGCATTACCTGACTATGGTTTCATCATCCGTAACGACCCCGCGCAGTGGCGTCTACTACTTTTCGCAGGGTTGGAAGCTGATCGGGCTGCCGGGGATCCGTCGATACGTATTCCTCCCTTTGCTCGTCAACATTATTCTGATGGGCGGCGCATTCTGGTGGTTGTTCACGCGTCTGGGCAGTTGGATCCCCTCTTTGATGAGCCATGTTCCTGAATGGCTGCAATGGCTTAACTATCTGCTGTGGCCCATGGTGGTCATTTCTATACTGCTTGTCTTCGGCTACTTCTTCTCGACAATCGCCAACTGGATTGCCGCCCCCTTTAGCGGCCTGCTGGCCGAGCAGCTTGAAGCGCGCCTGACGGGCGCGACGCCGCCGGACGTCGGGATTTTCGGCATCATGAAAGATGTGCCGCGCATCATGAAGCGTGAGTGGCAGAAGTTCGCCTGGTATCTCCCGCGGGCCATCGTTCTGCTGATCCTTTACTTCATTCCCGGTATCGGCCAGACCATAGCTCCCGTGCTGTGGTTCCTGTTCAGCGCCTGGATGCTGGCGATTCAGTACTGCGATTATCCTTTTGATAACCATAAGGTGCCGTTTAAAACGATGCGCCAGGCGCTGCGCACGCGTAAAGTGACCAATATGCAGTTTGGCGCCTTAACCAGCCTGTTTACCATGATCCCGATACTGAACCTGGTGATCCTGCCCGTCGCTATTTGCGGCGCGACGGCAATGTGGGTCGACTGCTACCGCGACAAACACGCGATGTGGAAGTAGCGCTATCGCTTTCGGAGCGGCTTATGCCGCTCCTTATTACTTCTGGCTTGTCATTATTTCTCTTCCGAATATAGATATGCTAAATCCTTACTTCCGCATATTCTTTAAGCGGGTATGCTGAAGCCGTACTCCCAAATTTCATACAGTTAAGGACGGGCCATGAGTAAGATTTTTGAAGACAACTCCCTGACTATCGGCCATACGCCGCTGGTACGACTGAACCGCATCGGTAACGGGCGCATCCTGGCAAAGGTAGAATCTCGTAACCCGAGCTTTAGCGTAAAATGCCGTATCGGTGCCAATATGATTTGGGATGCCGAAAAACGCGGCGTGCTGAAACCCGGCGTTGAGCTGGTGGAACCGACCAGCGGTAACACCGGTATCGCTCTGGCCTACGTGGCTGCGGCGCGCGGTTATAAACTGACGCTGACGATGCCGGAGACCATGAGCATCGAACGCCGCAAGCTGCTGAAGGCCCTGGGCGCCAATCTGGTGCTGACCGAAGGCGCTAAAGGCATGAAAGGCGCCATCCAGAAAGCCGAAGAGATTGTCGCCAGCAATCCGGAGAAATTCCTGCTGCTGCAGCAGTTCAGCAACCCGGCCAACCCGGAAATTCATGAAAAAACCACCGGCCCGGAAATCTGGGAAGATACCGATGGTCAGGTTGACGTCTTCATCTCCGGCGTCGGTACTGGCGGTACGCTGACCGGCGTGAGCCGCTATATCAAAGGCACCAAGGGTAAAAAAGATCTGATTACCGTTGCCGTTGAACCCACCGATTCCCCGGTTATCGCCCAGGCGCTGGCAGGCGTTGAGCTGAAGCCCGGCCCGCATAAAATTCAGGGTATTGGCGCAGGCTTTATCCCAGGCAACCTGGATTTGAAGCTGGTGGATAAAGTGGTTGCGATCACCAACGAAGAAGCCATTTCCACCGCGCGCCGCCTGATGGAAGAGGAAGGCATTCTGGCCGGGATCTCTTCTGGCGCCGCCGTTGCCGCTGCGCTGAAGCTGCAGCAGGATGAATCCTTTACCAATAAGAATATTGTGGTTATCCTACCTTCTTCAGGTGAGCGCTATTTAAGCACCGCATTGTTTGCCGATCTTTTCACTGAGAAAGAACTGCAACAGTAATGCCAGCTTGTTAATATCGTGTAAAAAAGCACCTTTTCAGGTGCTTTTTTGTGGCGCACATCAAACTTTTACCCCTCCTGGCATTGATTCACTTCGTTGGGTCTGGTATTTAACCAGCACATTTATTTCGATGCGCGAAATTATTCCGATTTGGATTTCCATAAGCTGAATCGATTTTATGATTTGGTTCAAGTCTTCCTTTAGCGGCATAATGTTTAATGACGTGGTAGACGTTAACGGCCTGAAGGTTTCCACAGCGATTCGCTGCTGCTGGTGCCGGAGCCGGATACGTGATGCCGGCGCTAACGATACAGGCTAAAGTTTGGCCGTTAGGCTAAACTTTAGGTCCACAACACTAAACCTATAAGTTGGGGAAATATAATGTTCCAGCAAGAAGTTACTATTACCGCTCCGAACGGTCTGCACACCCGCCCTGCTGCTCAGTTTGTTAAAGAAGCAAAAGGCTTCACTTCTGAGATCACTGTAACCTCCAACGGCAAAAGCGCCAGCGCCAAAAGCCTGTTCAAACTGCAGACTCTGGGCCTGACCCAGGGCACCGTTGTGACTCTCTCTGCCGAAGGCGAAGATGAGCAGAAAGCAGTTGAGCATCTGGTTAAACTGATGGCTGAACTCGAGTAAGTTCACGGGTTCTTTTTAATATCAGTCACAAGTAAGGTAGGGTTATGATTTCAGGCATTTTAGCATCCCCGGGTATCGCTTTCGGCAAAGCTCTTCTGCTGAAAGAAGACGAAATTGTCATCGACCGGAAGAAAATTTCTGCCGATAAGGTTGATCAGGAAGTTGAACGTTTTCTGAACGGCCGCACCAAGGCCTCCGCCCAGCTGGAGGTCATCAAAACCAAAGCTGGTGAAACTTTCGGTGAAGAAAAAGAAGCCATCTTCGAAGGGCACATCATGCTGCTGGAAGATGAGGAGCTTGAGCAGGAAATCATAGCCCTGATTAAAGATAAGCATATGACTGCCGATGCGGCAGCCAATGAAGTTATCGAAGGTCAGGCTACTGCCCTGGAAGAACTGGATGACGAATACCTGAAAGAGCGTGCGGCTGACGTACGCGACATCGGTAAGCGCCTGCTGCGCAACATCCTCGGTCTGGCCATCATCGATCTGAGCGCGATTCAGGATGAAGTTATTCTGGTTGCCGCTGACCTCACTCCGTCTGAAACCGCGCAGCTGAACCTGAACAAGGTGCTGGGTTTCATTACCGACGCGGGCGGTCGTACTTCCCACACCTCCATCATGGCGCGTTCCCTTGAACTGCCGGCCATCGTGGGCACCGGCAGCGTGACCAGCCAGGTGAAAAACGGCGACTATCTGGTTCTCGACGCGGTGAATAATCAGGTTCTGGTTAACCCGAGCGACCAACAAATCGAAGAACTGCGCAACCTGCAGGCTCAGGTCGCTGAAGAAAAAGCGGAACTGGCTAAGCTGAAAGACCTGCCGGCCATCACGCTGGACGGCCATCAGGTTGAAGTCTGCGCCAACATCGGTACCGTACGCGACGTTGAAGGTGCCGAGCGTAACGGTGCAGAAGGCGTTGGCTTATATCGTACAGAATTCCTGTTCATGGACCGCGACTCGCTGCCAACTGAAGAAGAACAGTTCGCCGCTTACAAAGCCGTTGCCGAAGCGTGCGGCTCGCAGGCGGTTATCGTTCGCACCATGGACATCGGCGGCGACAAAGAGCTGCCGTACATGAACTTCCCGAAAGAAGAGAACCCGTTCCTCGGCTGGCGCGCGGTGCGCATCGCCATGGATCGCAAAGAGATTCTGCGTGACCAGGTTCGTGCAATCCTGCGTGCTTCCGCTTTCGGTAAACTGCGCATCATGTTCCCGATGATCATCTCTGTTGAAGAAGTGCGTGCACTGAAAAAAGAGATCGAAATCTACAAACAGGAACTGCGCGACGAAGGTAAAGCTTTTGATGAGTCCATTGAGATTGGCGTGATGGTGGAAACCCCAGCCGCTGCGACAATTGCTCGTCACTTAGCCAAAGAAGTTGATTTCTTTAGTATCGGTACCAATGATTTAACGCAGTATACTCTGGCAGTTGACCGTGGTAATGATATGATTTCACATCTTTACCAGCCAATGTCCCCGTCCGTGCTGACGCTGATTAAGCAAGTTATTGATGCTTCTCATGCTGAAGGCAAATGGACTGGCATGTGCGGTGAGCTTGCGGGCGATGAACGTGCTACACTTCTGTTGCTGGGTATGGGTCTGGACGAGTTCTCTATGAGCGCCATTTCCATCCCGCGCATCAAGAAGATTATCCGTAACACGAACTTCGAAGATGCGAAAGTATTAGCAGAGCAGGCTCTTGCTCAACCGACAACGGACGAGTTAATGACGCTGGTTAACAAGTTCATTGAAGAAAAAACAATCTGCTAATTCACGAGATGCGCGGCCCAAATTACTGCTTAGGAGAAGATCATGGGTTTGTTCGATAAATTGAAATCTCTGGTTTCTGATGACAAAAAAGACACCGGAACTATTGAGATTGTTGCCCCGCTCTCTGGCGAGATCGTCAACATTGAAGACGTGCCGGATGTAGTTTTCGCGGAAAAAATTGTGGGTGATGGCATTGCTATCAAACCTACTGGCAACAAAATGGTTGCGCCGGTAGATGGTACCATCGGTAAAATTTTTGAAACCAACCATGCTTTTTCAATCGAATCTGATAGCGGCATCGAGCTGTTCGTTCACTTCGGTATTGATACCGTTGAACTGAAAGGCGAAGGCTTCAAACGTATCGCTGAAGAAGGCCAGCGTGTGAAAGTCGGCGACCCGGTTATCGAATTCGATCTGCCGCTGCTGGAAGAGAAAGCCAAGTCTACCCTGACTCCGGTTGTTATCTCCAACATGGACGAGATCAAAGAGCTGATCAAACTGTCCGGTAGCGTAACCGTGGGTGAAACGCCGGTTATCCGCATCAAGAAGTAATTCTTGCCGCAGAAGAATGGCGCCTCTCAGGGCGCCATTTTTTTATCTCGCCGCTTTAAACGGCCGATAGCACTTCTCCCGCGAAAGTATTTTCATCCCCTCAGGGCCGCTTTCCAGAATCCGCTTCTCGCTGTCAGAAACCTGTAAATCACACTGATATCCGCCCACGGCGCCAAATAGCGACCCCACTTCGCAAACATCTTCCAGCGCTTCGCTGCCGGTCGTCTCAAAATGACCGACGACTCTTCCCTGCTGGCGCACCACTAAGCGATAGCTCTTCATACTCCCTCCCCTCGCGGCGGCAGAATGAGCTCATCGCAGCCCTGTTCCTCGGTCCATGTCATGACCGCCAGCACCCGCTGCGCGGCGGCTTTAGCGGCATCGCCCAGCGGTATCCCGCAAACCAGGCCGCTCGCCAGTTCGGCGCAAAAAAGGTCGCCCGTTCCCTTGAGGTCGGTTTCTACACGCGGATGTTCGATCACCTCGACCGACTCTGCGCTAACCACCAGCACGTTGATCGTGGCGCTATCCGCTCCCGGCGCGCTGGTAATAACCACCCATTGCAGTGAATCAGAGAGCAGACTACGGGCGGCAATAATCGCCTCCTGCTGATGATGACAAGGCAGGCCGCTTAGCGTCTCCAGCTCAAACAGATTGGGCGTGATCCCCTGAGCCTGCGGGAGCAAATGCGTACGATAGGCTTCAGGGATCTCGGCCTTGACGTAGATACCGCTATCCACATCGCCAATGACGGGATCAACGAGAATACACAGTTCAGGACGCTGCTCGCGAATGAGCTGCAGCCATTGCGCCAGACGCTTAATCTGCACGGCGCTGCCCATATAGCCGGTCGTTACCGCCCGCAGCTCGCGGAGCGCGTCACGCTCCTCCAGCGCCTTTAAATAACCGGCAAACCACTCTTCCGGGATCACCCCGCCGTAGTAGGTATCGTAATGCGGTGTATTGCTAAACAGCACCGTCGGCACCGCCATCACCCGCAGGCCGTGCTGCTTTATCGCCGGTATCGCAATACTGTTGCCTACGCTGCCGTAAACCACCTGCGACTGCACGGCCACGATATCGACCTGCAGTGCCCGGCTTTTATCGCTAAAGAGCACCGATTGTATTTCATCTTGCTGATCCATCCTTTCTCCTCCCGCTGGACAGCGAGTCAGACTCTGATTATCATTCGTCCTATGCTAAAATTCATTTTGTCATAGGTCAATAATGATCGTTGGAAAAACTGCCAGTGAGATCTTCGATAATATCCGCCATCTGGTACAAAGCGGCGCGCTCAAGCCTGGCGATATTTTGCCGCCGGTCCGCGAGCTGGCGGGCAAGCTGGCGGTTAACCGCAATACCGTCGCTGCCGCCTATAAGCGCCTGGTAACCTCCGGTCTGGCCGTCAGTCAGGGGCGTAATGGCACCGCTATTAAAACGCATAATACTCTTCCCGCCCTTGAAGGGGGCGATCCCTCTTCCCCGCTGAAGGATATTTCCAGCGGCAATCCCGATCCCGCTCGCCTGGCGAACCTCAAGCACTCCCTCGGCGCGATTGCTTTAGCGCCACGTCTGTACGGCGATGCGGCGGTTGAGCCCCGGCTGGCCGCGTGGGCCAGTCGCTGGGTTAACCCGGATCTGGAGATGGACGCCGAGATTAACCTCGCCAGCGGCGCCGTCGATGCGCTTGAGCGCCTGCTATGCGCCCTGTTGCTGCCCGGCGATAGCGTGGCCATTGAAGATCCCTGCTTTCTCAGCAGCATCAATATGCTGCGCTATGCCGGTTTTCACCCTTCGCCGGTGCCGGTCGACGGGGAAGGCATGCAGCCTGAGCCCCTTGAAGAGGCGCTGCGCAACGGCGCCCGGGCGGTCATTATCACCCCGCGCGCGCACAATCCGACCGGCTGTAGCCTCAGCGAATCCCGCGCCCGGGCAATACGCGAAATACTGGCCCGCTATCCGCAGGTTCTGGTGATTGTTGACGATCATTTCGCGCTGCTCTCCGCCACGCCCTGGTACTCCCCTATCGCCGCGGAAAGCCAGCGTTGGGCGCTGGTACGCTCCCTGTCAAAAACCCTGGGGCCGGATATACGTCTGGCCATCGTCGCCAGCGACGCCGACACGTCGGCGGCGCTGCGCCTCAGGCTTAATTCCGGTAGCCAGTGGGTCAGCCATCTGTTGCAGGATCTGGTCATCGCCTGCCTTAACGACAACGCCTTTATGGCCTCTCTGGCGGAAACCCGGCGCCACTATCGTCAACAGCATGAAAAGCTGATTGCCGCCCTCGCCAGCCGCGGAATCACCCACCTGACGCCAGGAGACGGGCTTAATTTTTGGTTCCCGCTGGAGGAGCCGAGTCAGCCGGTGGCGCTTCGTCTGGCGCACGCCGGCTGGCTGGTTCGCGAAGGCGAAACGTTCGGTATCCGCGAACCAGCGCACGGGCTACGGCTGTCGCTTGCGACGCTAAGCGAGAATGAAATTAATAAGCTCGCCAATGACTTATACCAGATATTACAACAACAGTGACGGGAGTTAACGCTATGCAGATCCACTTTATCGTCCATGAAGTCTTTGAAGCGCCGGGAGCTTACCTGCGCTGGGCGCAGGCGCGCGGCTACGGTATCAGCTGGTCTCGGGTATATGCGGGAGATGCGCTCCCGGAAAACGCCAACGCCTTTGATATGCTGGTTGTGCTCGGCGGCCCGCAGTCGCCGCGCACCACATTAACTGAGTGCCCCTGGTTTGATAGCCACGCCGAGCAGCGTTTGATTGCGCAGGCCATTGCCGCAGGACGGATCGTGGTGGGGATTTGCCTCGGCTCGCAGCTTATCGGTGAAGCGCTGGGCGCGCCGGTCATGCAGAGCCCGGAAAAAGAGGTCGGCCACTATCCCATCACGCTCACCACCGCGGGCCTGCAGGATGACAAACTGGCCCATTTTGGCCCCTCGCTGGTCGTCGGCCACTGGCATAACGATATGCCGGGCCTGACGCCAGAGGCGGAAGTGATGGCCTCCAGCGAAGGCTGCCCGCGGCAAATTGTGAAATACAGCGACCGGGTCTATGGCTTCCAGTGCCACATGGAGTTTGACGCTGAGGTCATCGAGCTGCTTATCGCCCATTCACAGCAGGAGCTTAGCGCCGCCCGAGGCAGGCGTTTCATTCGTAGTGAACAGGAGATGCGCGCCTGGGATTATCGCGAAATGAATGAGAAGCTATGGGTGTTCCTTGATAAGCTGACGGCAAAGTAAGCAAAACGCTTTTATTCAAGCCCGACAATGCGAGGATCGCCACAAATGCACAATCCCAACCCACAGCTTAAAGCCGCCATCGAAGCCTGCGATCGCGCTATCTCCCAGGAAGATTACGCGACACTGATGGAGTATTACGCTGAAGACGCCGCGCTGGTCGTCAAACCAGGCATGGTGGCCAGAGGCAAAGAAAATATCCGCAACGCGTTTATCGCCATTGCCGACTATTTTCAGCACCGGCTGGTGGTGACGCAGGGAAAAATGGAGATCATCGAAGGCGGCGGCAATGCGCTGGTGATTATGGAAACCCGGCTGGATATCCCGACGGAAGCCGGGATAACACAGGTCACGCGGCGCGCAACCTATGTCTTTCGTCAGCAGGGCGAACGCTGGCTCTGCACCGTGGATAACTCCTACGGTACCGACCTGCTCGACGCGCCCGAGGTTTAAATTCCCGCGCCCTGGGTAAAATGCTCTTCGCCAAATACACCGGTAGAAAGGTAGCGATCGCCGCGATCGCAAACGATCGCCACCACTACCGCGCCGGGATTTTCGCGGGCAACGCGCAATGCGCCCGCCACCGCGCCGCCGGAACTGACGCCGCAGAAAATCCCTTCCTTCACCGCCAGCATCCGCATGGTGTTTTCGGCATCCTGTTGATGGATATCGAGCACCACGTCCACCAGCTGCGCGTTAAAAATGCCCGGCATATATTCGGCAGGCCAGCGGCGAATGCCGGGAATACTGCTCCCCTCTTCCGGCTGCAGTCCGACGATGCTCACCGCTTTATCCTGCTCGCGCAGAAAACGCGATACGCCGGTAATGGTGCCGGTGGTGCCCATGCTGGAGACAAAATGGGTGATCCGCCCGTCAGTCTGCCGCCAGATTTCCGGCCCGGTGGTGGTGTAGTGCGCGTACGGGTTATCAGGATTGTTGAACTGATCCAATAGCTTGCCTTCGCCGCGCTGGGCCATTGCTAACGCTAAGTCACGCGCGCCTTCCATTCCCTGCTCTTTCGTCACCAGAATCAGCTCCGCGCCGTAGGCGCGCATGGCGGCACGGCGCTCCTGGCTCATGTTGTCCGGCATCAGCAGCTTCATCTGATAGCCTTTAAGCGCGGCGATCATCGCCAGCGCAATGCCGGTGTTGCCGCTGGTCGCTTCAATCAGCACATCACCGGGCTTAATCTCTCCGCGCTTTTCAGCCTCGACAATCATCGACAGCGCCGCTCTGTCTTTCACCGAGCCCGCGGGATTGTTGCCTTCGAGTTTGACCCATATTTCGCTGCCGTTGTCCGGCCCCATGCGCTGCAGTTTGACCAGAGGAGTATTGCCGATGGTATATTCGAGTGTATTCACGATTTCTACTCAATAAAAAAGCCGGGTGGCGCTTCGCTTACCCGGCCTACAAGACGCAGTGATTACTGTAGGCCCGATAGGCGAAGCGCCACCGGGCGATAAACTACGCAATAAGCTATCAGGCCGATTCAGCCAGAGCAAGCTCCTCGCGCGGCTCAATACGTTCATTGCCGTTGTACAGACGCGCGTTCTGCAGGCCAACAAACAGGCGTTCCCCGCGATGCGGCGCGTCTTCACCCTGATGCACCACGGTTAGCGGTTCGTCATACCACCCGAGAGGCTGCACAACTAATTGGGTGTAGTGGCCTTTCGGGCTCGCTTCCAGCACCTGTACCGGCAGCGGCGAATCCAGGCTGGTGCGACGGCTGATGTCCACTTCCCACGGACGCAGGAACAGATCGACCGGCCCCTGGTACGCCGGGGTATAGCCCAACGGCCAGCGATGCGCGCCGACGTGGAACTGACCGCCGCGAAGGGTTCCCTTCAGGCGGTTAACTTCGCCCATGAACTCCAGCACAAAACGCGTGGCCGGCTCGCGCCATACCCGATCGGGCGCATCGGCCTGTTCAATATTGCCCTGGCTCATGACCACCACGCGATCGGCCACTTCGGTCGCCTCTTCCTGATCGTGGGTGACAAATACGCTGGTAAACTTCAGCTCTTCGTGCAGCTGACGCAGCCAGCGTCTCAGTTCTTTACGGACCTGGGCGTCCAGCGCGCCAAAAGGTTCATCCAGCAGCAGGATCTGCGGTTCAACCGCCAGCGCGCGCGCTAACGCGACGCGCTGCTTCTGCCCGCCGGAAAGCTGGGCCGGATAGCGTTCCGCCAGATGCGCCAGTTGGACCATCTCCAGCAGCTTGGTGACTTTTGCCTTGATGCCGGCAGCATTCGGTCGTTCACGACGCGGCAGTACCGTCAGGCCGAAGGCGATATTGTCGAACACCGTCATATGGCGAAACAGCGCGTAGTGCTGGAACACGAAGCCGACTTTACGGTCACGCGCATGCACGCGGCTGACGTCGGTACCGTGAAAACGGATATGGCCGCTGGACTGATTTTCCAGCCCGGCGATGATACGCAGCAGCGTGGTTTTCCCGGAGCCTGACGGCCCCAGCAGCGCGACCATCTGTCCGGAGGGGATATCCAGCGAGATATCATTCAGCACCTGCGTGCGACCAAAAGACTTCTTAATATTGGCAATCTCAATGCTCATGATTTCCCTCCAGTTGCGCGCGTTTTTCCTGATTGGCCAAACGCCATTGCACCATACTCTTCAAAAACAGGGTCAAAATAGCCATTAACGTCAGCAGTGCGGCGGCGGTAAACGAACCGACGGAATTGTAATCCTGCTCCAGTAGTTCAATTTGTAGCGGCAGCGATAAGGTTTCGCCGCGGATTGAGCCGGAAACCACCGACACGGCGCCGAATTCACCGATCGCGCGGGCGTTAGTCAGCACCACGCCGTAGAGCAGCGCCCAGCGAATATTGGGCAGCGTAACCCGGCGGAACATCTGCCAGCCCGACGCGCCGAGCAGAATCGCCGCCTCATCTTCATTGCTGCCCTGGCTCATCATCACCGGCACCAGTTCGCGGACCACAAACGGACAGGTCACAAAAATGGTCGCCAGGACCATGCCCGGCCAGGCAAACATAATCTGCAGGTTATGCTCATCGAGCCAGCCGCCCAGCGGACCGTTAGAACCGTAAAACAGCAAATAAACCAGGCCCGCCACCACCGGCGAGACGGCAAACGGTATATCCAACAGCGTCAGCAGCAGCTGACGGCCTGGAAAGGTAAAGCGCGTCACCAGCCACGCCAGCAGCGTACCGAAAACCAGGTTTACCGGTACGGTAATCAAGGCAATCATGACCGTTAGCCAAATGGCGTGCAGCATGTCCGGGTCTGCAAGGTTTTGCAGTACCGGCATCAGGCCTTTGCTAAAGGCCTGCACGAAGATATAGACCATCGGCACAATCAGGATGAAGGCAGAAACCAGCACCCCAACACCTATCAGAAACCATTTTCCCCAGTTAATGCGGGGAGCGTCATAACGCTTCAATTGAGCAACGATCGCCATTAATGACCTACCACGCGTCGACCAAAGCGACTTTGCAGAGTGTTAATCGAGTACAGCAGCAGCAGCGAGGCCGCGAGGATCACCGAAGCAATCGCGCTCGCCGCCGGGTAATCAAACTCCTGCAAACGGATAAAAATCATCAGCGAGGTCACTTCCGTTTTCCACGCAATGTTGCCGGCGATAAAAATCACCGCGCCAAACTCACCGAGGCTGCGGGTAAAGGACAGCGCAACGCCCGCCATCAGCGCCGGGGAGAGCTCCGGCAGCACCACCTTGCGAAAGCTCTGCCAGCGCGTGGCGCCCAGGGTTTCCGCCGCTTCTTCATATTCCGGGCCCAACTCTTCCAGCACCGGCTGCACGGTACGCACCACAAACGGGATGCTGGTAAAGGCCATCGCCACCGCGATACCGAGCCACGTATAGGTGACTTTAATATCAAATTTCGCCAGCCACTCGCCGTACAGCCCGTTCACGGAGAAGAGCGACGCGAGGGTTAAGCCGGCAACGGCCGTCGGCAGCGCAAACGGCAAATCCATCAGAGCATCCAGCAGCGTGCGGCCCGGGAAGCGGTAGCGGGTTAAGATCCACGCCATCAGCAGGCCGAAGACGCCGTTAAAAATCGACGCCACAAACGCCGAGAGTAGCGTCACTTTATAGGCCGCCACCACCTGCGGGTTGGTGACCACATCCCAGTACTGCGCCCAGCTCATCTGGGCAAGCTGCATCACCAGCGCGCTGAGCGGCAACAACAGGATCAGGCAGACGAACAGCAGGCTGGTCCCGAGGCTTAAGGTAAAGCCCGGCAGCACGCGTTTAGTCGATACTGCAAACATTACTTACGCCCCGCCGCCAGCAGTTTGTCCAGCTCGCCGCCGCTGGTAAAGTGGGTTTTCATCACTTCCGGCCAGGAACCAAATTTATCTTCCACGCGGAACAGATCGGTCTGCGGGAATTTATCTTTCAGTTTGTTCATCACGTCCGGGTTATTCACGCGATAGGAGTAATCGGTGATGATGGTCTGCGCCTGCGGGCTATAGAGCCAGTTCAGGTAGGCTTTCGCCGCTTTCTCTGTTCCGTTGGCCTGCACGTTTTTATCCACCCAGGCGACCGGGAATTCCGCGAGGATATTGGTTTTAGGAATGACTACCTCAAAGCCCTGATCTTCGTACTGTTTCCGAATGTTATTTACTTCAGATTCAAAGCTAATCAGCACATCGCCAAGCCCACGCTCGGCAAAGGTGGTGGTTGCGCCGCGCCCGCCGGTATCAAACACTTCGACGTTTTTCAGAAACTGGGTCATAAACTGCTCGGTTTTCGCTTTATCACCGCCGTCAGCTTTGTCCGCCGCGCCCCACGCCGCCAGGTAGGTGTAACGGGCATTGCCGGAGGTTTTCGGGTTCGGGAAAATGAGCTTCACATCGGAACGCACTAAATCATTCCAGTCGTGGATATTTTTCGGGTTACCTTTACGCACCAGGAATCCCATCGTCGAGTAAAACGGCGAGCTGTTATTCGGCAGACGGCTTTGCCAGTCCGCCGGGATCAGTTTGCCTTTGTCGTGCAGAATCTGGACGTCGGTCACCTGATTGTAGGTCACCACGTCGGCCTTAAGCCCCTGCAGAATCGCCAGCGCCTGTTTTGATGACCCGGCATGAGATTGTTTAATCGTCAGCTTATCGCCGCCGTTATCTTTCGCCCACTGCTGTTCAAACTGCGGGTTAAGGGCGGCAAACAGCTCGCGGGAAACATCGTAAGAACTGTTCAGCAGTTCCGTCGCCTGCGCCTGCGCGACCAGCAGCACAGAAGCAGCCAGCGCCAGATATCCTTTTGTTAATGATTTAACGGCCATTGCGCACCCTTATCAATATGATGATTTTCTGCTGATCATCATATTTATAACGGCTATGAAAGGAGTAACGGTTTTATATACCGTTTGGCGATTTGGAAGTCGAAAAGAGAATAAGGAAATGGCAAAGCTTATCTGAATCACGCATCCAGAACCGGAAACCGTTCGACGCTTGCCTGCCGCGCCGAACGGTTTCCTCCCCTTGTGGGGAGAGGGGAAATCTTACAGCGCCAGCAGTCTATCCAGCGAAGGCGCGAAGTAGTATCCGCCGGTCACCGGTTTGGTAAAACGCAGCATCGCATCGCGCTTACCGTCGGTATCGCCGAACATGCTCAGCAGCTGCTGCTCAATGTTGTACAGACGGGCGCAGTAGGCGCAAAAGTAGAGGCCGTGGGTACCGCTGGCGGTGCCGTACGGCAGGCTCTGACGGACAATCTTCAGCCCTTTTCCCTCTTCTTTCAGATCCACGCGGCTCAGGTGAGAGGTGTCCGGACGATCGTCGCCGTCAATCTCTTCGTTGGCTTCTTTGGTGCGGCCAATCATCATCTCCTGGTCAGGAACGCTCATGCGATTAAGCTGCTTGAGGTTGTGCTCCCAGCGCTGCACGAATACGTAGCTGCCGCCCGCATCGACGCCATCCTGAATCACCGCCACTTCACGGCGCGTCTCTTCGCCGGCCGGGTTTTCAGTACCGTCGACAAAGCCGCTCAGATCGCGCTCTTCAATCCAGCGAAAACCATGAATCTCTTCTTTAACATCAACTACTGCGCCAAAAGCGGACATAGCCGCCTGCGCCACAGAGAAGTTCAGTTCATGCTGCGCGGAGAGAATGTGGATCAGCACATCGTACTGGGTCGACGGCGCCAGACCTTTGCCGTAGGCCGGAAAGTCTTTTAGCTCTTCGGCCCCAACGCCGCCGCTCAGCTGACGCCAGACGTTATGACCAAAAGCCACCACCGCCCCCAGCTTCGCTTGCGGGTATTTCGCCTGAAAGGTGGCTAACTTATCGACAAACACTTTGCTGGCTTCACGCAGGGCGTCAACATCGCCTTTGACATTTGCTTCAATCCAAATCGCCGCACGGCAATGTTCCGGCAAAATGCCGCTCTGAACCTGAGACATCGCTCCTCCTGAAAAATAGGACAGCCACCACGCTGTGGCTTTTTTAAGGCGCTATTGTACCCGCTTTTTCAGGACCTCGAATCACTTCAGATCAAATTAGCGGCGCCAGATAATCTTGCTCACTTTCCAGTTCTTCAGCGTGTCGTCGGAAGGCATTAACTCTTCAGGACCGTTCCAGTTGCCGGTAAAAGCATAGCTAATATGCTGGCTGCCCTCGGCCTTGCATTCCACCACGGCACCGTTGTCATTGCTGCCTTTTTGGCAGTTGCCAAACGCCTTGCTGTAGATATCGCTGAACGGGGTACCGATTTTCACGCCGCTGGCGGCTTTGATATTGCTATCGCGCACGTCGATGCGGCTGATAGTCCCGCTCTCGCCGTTGATGGTCAGCGCGACCTTGTCATCTTTTAACGCTTCGAAGTAGCGCACAATATTACCGTTAGCCGTTTTCATGCCGCTGCGCAGGCGGTAGCTGCTGCCGAGCGCATCGCCGATCGCCTGTTCGCTCAGCGGCGTTGACGCCGTCAGGTTGCCTACGCCCTGTTCGGTCACTTCCGTGGAGGAGCCAAACCAGTTCCACGGATAGGCCGCCGACCAGTTCACCGAGCTCATCGTCGAGCAGCCGGTTAAAGCCAGCGGTAGTGCGCAGAGAAGTAAACGTAGCGATTTCATGACTGAGTGTCCTTTCTGATTTATTCAACGCATGTTGGAGTGCGCGATCGGCAAAAAGTGCCGTTAAACCTGTTCTTCGCGAAAACAGGCCTTCAGCCGACGGCTGCTCAACAGCCACCAGAGCGCGTAAAGATCCGCCGCCAGCAGGCCGATGGTCACCGCCGAGGGCGATTCGCCGCTCATCCACAGCAGCGGTTGCCAGACCAACAGCAATAGCTGGGAAAGCGCCAGCAGCCAGCGCATCAGGGGCCAGAGCCGGGGAAAGCGCTGACGATGCCCGCTAATGATAAACGCCAGCACCGCCGGGATGCCGGGAAGCAACCCCAGCCAAAAATTATCGTGGTCCGGATAAAACAGATTCAGCAGCGCGTCGCCCTGCTGGCGCGACGCGCCGGCCATCAGAAATAGCACCCACGTCCGCGCCTGAAGCAGCAGCACGCACCAAAAAAGAAACGGTAAACGCAGGCGGCCGTGGGTATCAAAATCGGCGGGGATAAACTCAGTATTCTTCATCTTCAATTAGGCGCTTGCCGAGGCACAGCACGTCTGAATGCTCATAGCCAAGGCGTTCGTACATTCCCTGCACCACATCATTATCTTCGCGTACCATAATGTTTATTTTCGGGCAGCCGCGGGCAATCAGCTTTTTCTCCAGCCGATTAAGCAGCGCGTTAGCAATACCGCGTCCGCGATATTCAGGATGCACCCCCAGATAATAAGCAGACCCGCGATGACCGTCATAACCGCCCATCACCGTGCCGACCACTTCCCCGTTAACCTCGGCGACCAGGAACAGGCTGGCATCGTGATTCAGCTTACGTTCAATATCCATTTCCGGATCGTTCCATGGGCGCAGGAGATCGCAACGCTCCCACAGGGTAATGACCTCTTCGAAATCTTGCTGGCGAAAAACGCGTATCTCCATGGTATTCCCCACCATTGACGGTTAAAAACAGAGATTATGGCGCGATTGTGCCCGATAGCCAATATCAGGCGCAATGAGCCGCAAAAAATGGCATAATATGACTTTGTCATGTATTGAAATGAAAAGTAAAACAATTCTTATTTTGAATGGTCGTATCAGAAAACACGATACGATATAACATTGGTTACCACTTGTTTGCAATTCAGGCCGAATGAGCACTTTTAAACCTTTAAAAATACTTGCTTCGCGCCGCCAGGTGCTGAAAGCCGGGCTGGCAGCAATCACGCTTTCAGGGATCGCCTCACAGGCCAGCGCGAAAGAACAACAGCCATTGAAGACATCCAATGGGCACAGCAAACCCGCAGCGAAGAAAAAAGGCGCCAAACGCGTCGTGATGCTCGACCCGGGCCATGGCGGTATCGACACCGGTGCTATCGGCCATAACGGTTCAAAAGAGAAGCACGTGGTGCTGGCGATCGCCAAAAACGTACGCAGCATCCTGCGCAGCAACGGTATCGATGCGCGCCTGACGCGCAGCGGCGACACCTTTATTCCGCTCTATGACCGCGTGGAGATCGCCCACCAGCACGGCGCCGATCTCTTTATGTCAATTCACGCTGACGGCTTCACCAACCCGAGCGCGGCCGGCGCCTCCGTTTTCGCCCTTTCCAACCGCGGCGCCAGTAGCGCCATGGCAAAATATCTCTCGGATCGAGAAAACCGGGCAGATGAAGTGGCCGGCAAGAAAACGACGGATAAAGACCATCTATTGCAGCAAGTGCTGTTCGACCTGGTACAAACTGATACCATTAAAAACAGCCTGACGCTCGGCTCGCATATCCTGAAAAAGATTAAGCCGGTGCATAAGCTGCACAGCCGCAATACCGAACAGGCGGCGTTCGTGGTGCTGAAATCGCCGTCGATTCCGTCGGTACTGGTGGAGACATCGTTTATTACCAATCCGAACGAAGAAAAACTGCTCGGCACCACCGCGTTCCGGCAGAAAATCGCCACGGCGATTGCCAACGGCATTATCAGCTATTTCCACTGGTTCGATAACCAGAAAGCCCACTCGAAGAGACGTTAATGAGACCCGATGCGCACCAGGTAAAAGCCTTCCTTCTTCAGCTCCAGGATGCTATCTGCCAACAGCTCAGCGCCGTTGACGGCGACGAATTTGTCGAAGATAGCTGGCGGCGGGAAGGCGGCGGCGGCGGGCGCAGCCGGGTGCTGCGCGATGGCGGGATCTTTGAGCAGGCTGGCGTGAATTTTTCGCACGTGCACGGCGATGCGATGCCGGCTTCCGCTACCGCTCACCGTCCTGAGCTGGCTGGCCGCAGCTTTGAAGCGATGGGCGTATCGCTGGTCGTGCATCCGCGCAGCCCCTATATCCCCACCAGCCATGCCAACGTGCGTTTCTTTATCGCGGAAAAACCGGGCGCCGATCCGGTATGGTGGTTCGGCGGCGGCTTCGATTTAACCCCCTACTACGGCTTTGAAGAAGATGCCGTTCACTGGCATCGTACCGCCCGCGATCTGTGCCAGCCCTTTGGCGAAGACGTTTATCCGCGTTATAAAAAGTGGTGCGATGACTACTTCTTTCTCAAACACCGTAACGAGCAGCGCGGCATCGGCGGCCTGTTTTTCGATGATTTGAATGCCCCCAGCTTCGACCATTGCTTCAACTTTATGCAGGCGGTGGGTAACGGCTATACCGAGGCGTATTTGCCGATTGTCGAGCGACGCAGGGAAATAGCCTGGGGTGAACGCGAGCGGGATTTTCAGCTCTACCGTCGCGGGCGCTACGTGGAGTTTAACCTGGTATGGGATCGCGGCACCCTGTTCGGCCTGCAAACCGGCGGCCGCACCGAATCCATCCTGATGTCGATGCCGCCGCTGGTACGCTGGGAATATAACTACCAGCCGGCAGCGGATAGCCCGGAAGCGGCGCTAGGCGAGTTCATTCAGGTGCGCGACTGGGTATAAAATTGCCTGATGGCGCGGTTCATAGGCCGGATAAGGGGTTTACGCCGCCATCCGGCGCTGTTTTTCCCGATGGCGCTACGCTTATCAGGCCTACGATAACGGCACGAAACGCCATCCGGTAAATCAATCGCCATCACGCCCACTGCCGCATCCGCTGATGCAGCGTCAGCGACGGTTTCTCGGCGAACAGCTGCTGATAATCGGTGGCGAACTGGCCCAAATGCCAGAATCCCCACTGCATTGCGGCATCCTTAACCGTGGCGCTCTGCGACCACGGGCTGATCAGCTCCCGGCGCACCGCGTTTAACCGTATACGCTTCAGCCACGCGTTCGGCCCTATTCCGAGAATCGCGTGAAACGCGTTTTGCAGCGTGCGGCGGCTAACGTACAGCTGATTACACAGGTCGAGAACGGTCAGCGGCTCCGACATATTCTCCAGTACATACTCCCGCGCCCGGGACAGCAGCCGCCGGTAGCTCTGATGGCTGATGCTCTCGGCGGTGACGATCGGTTGGGCCTCCTCCAGCATCGCCCCCATCGCCAGCAGCAGATTATCGCCCAACACTTTGCGCACCGCGGGCTGATGCAGGTTTTCCGGATTCTCGCTGAACGTCGCCAGCGCCTGCTGCACGAAGCCCCACAGCGCCGCTTTATGCTGCTCTTTAACTTCCAGCGCCGACTGGTTACGCAGCATATGCAGCACTCTTTCCGGGTGATGCAGGAAGCCCGCGTGGCGGGTAATCACGTCCTCTGAAATGACCACCCCAAGGATGGTGTAATCGTCCGGGGTACTGAGTTCGAACTCCGTGCCGCCGGGCCGGGTAGCGATTTCGGCGCTGCCGAGGCACTGCGAGCCAATAAATCCCTGCTCGCCGCGGGTGGCCGGAATACCGAACCAGAACGAGTTAGGCCACACCAGGCAGGACTGGCGCAGCGCCAGACCGGTATATTCACGAAAGACCTGAATATCATCGAGCAGGATTTCAGTAAATTCACCGTGGAATTTCCCCGGATGAAGCTGATCGTAAATCTGCTGCCAGGCGGTAATCGTCAGGGCATGTTCATAGACATCGGTGGTTCGCCGCTGGTGGACGTTGTCCACCTCGACCATCGGCGTTAGCTTAACGTCTTCGGGTAATGCTTCATGATAAAGATGGTGCAGGTTGACCGGTGTTTTCTTTTTCATGATCTTTTAAACCGGGAGCGTTTTCACGCTCCCGGCACCTCCGACAGGTTAATTTTTTAAGCGATAGCGGCTACTGCGTTTACGCAACGCTCCGGTAGAAAACAGCTGCTCCAGCGCCTTCCTGGCTTTCTCAAGCGACCAGTCGAAATGCGCGGCCACTTCCCCGGCCGTCATTCCCTGACGCGCCGACGCCAGCAGCGTCAGTAAGGGCGCGGAGGATTCCGCTTCCTCGGACCGCTCAGGCGGCTCGGGCGCTTTCGGCGGTCGTTGAAAGCCGCCGATCAGCCACTGGGTATCCTCTTCCGGGCGACCGATCTCCCGACGGCTAATAACGCGCCCCGTACGCTGCGCCGCAGCGCTGCCGGCATCCAACGCCGCCCGGCATGCCGCCAGGTCGCCTTCCACCACCAGCGTCAGCCTGCCGGGGTCGAGGACCTCATGGCTGAGCAGCCGCACGTTGGCCGCCTTCAGCATCGCATCCGCCGCGTCAACGGCGGCGACCATACCGTCCACTTCCAGTAATCCCAGGGCGTTGATCATCGCTTCCCCCTTACGCGCGCTGGATTGGATGACGGGCAATATCCAGAACGGCATCGGTAAAGGCATTGCAGGCGGCTTTACAGGCGGCCTGACTACCCGTCAAAAACGCGGCGGAATAGTTGGTTTCCGACGGCGGCGGCACGTAGGTCACCAGCTGAACGTCGGCCGATTTCATTGCCGCATCGATGCCGAAGGTCGCCTCCAGCGGCGGCGCTACCAGGTAAGCGATCGGATCGCCCAGCGCGATACCGGAGGTAGACGAGAGATAAGAGCCGGTTCGCGACACCACGTGCGCCAGAAACGCCGTATCTTCGGCATCGTTGGCCCACTGGAACGCAGCCCCATTTTCGATATGCGCCACCATCGCATCCAGACCGGCGCGAACTTCCGCCGGGTTCGGGCCGCCCAGCATAATCAGCACTTCACCTGCGGTTGGCGAAGGACCGTGAGCCGCGCCGGCGTAGAGCGAGCGGCCATATACCACTTCGACCATCGCCTGTTTTGTCGCTTCGTCAGCGGCAATATAAGTCACATCATCTGAATCCGCCGTGATGAGTCCGAGGCTACGTATATGCGGCGGTAATTTAAGCTCGCGGGCAAAGCCGTCATTCACTGAAGCAATCACGCGCATGGCCGTCACCGAAGGGCGAATTAAATCTAATGCAGGCATGATGCCTCCTTACCGAGTCATGTTGATGCCGGAAGCCTTCTGCTCCAGCATGCGTTTGGCCAAATCGACGATCACCGCGGCGGCTTCTACCGGCGGCGTGCCGCCCTGGTGGATATTTGAAATACAGGTCCGGTCCGCTTCGACGGTGGTGGCCACGCGCGGCGAATAAACGGCGTAACAGGAGAGGCTTTCCGACTGCCCCAGCCCCGGACGTTCGCCCACCAGCAGGATCACCACTTTCGCGCCGAGGATTTCGCCAATCTGATCTTCAATTTTGACCCGCCCGTAGCGGACGAAGAACGGCGTACCGACCTTCAGCCCGGCCTGCTTCAGCCCCGACAGCAGCGGCGGCAGGATCTCTTCATAGTTGACGGTGATCGCGTCGGTAGAGAGGCCATCGGACACCACCACCTGAACGTCAGGATTCGCCACACACTGCGCCTTCAGCGCCTCAATCGCCTCCGGACTCAGCCGACGGCCCATATCCGGGCGCGTCAGGTAGAGGTTTTTGTCGCTAATTTCGGAGCGTACCTCCAGCAATCCCTGGGTTTTCACCCACTCTTCCGGAACCTCTTTCAGCACCGTATCCTTGGAGCGCGAGTGGTCGGCGAGAAAGCGCAGCAGCGCGAGGGTGCGCGGACGCGGGCCGGCGCGGCCGGTACACACGCGCGCCGCGGTGCTGCGCTTCAGTTCGGCCAGCACTTCCGCGCGATGCGGCTGCTGCACGCCAATCCAGCCTTTCGCCTCCGGCGAACCTAAATCCAGCGTGCAGCTCTCCGCCGCCACCTCACACTGGCTGGCGCATTTCGCCACCGTCGCCTCAGGCGCTTGCGTAGCCGTTTGCGGTTGTCCCATTGACGCCATCACGCTACGTACAATTTCTTCAATCTGCTTTTGATCCATCATGTGTCATCCCCGCGTCATCAAAAGAACAGTGACGGATCGCCCGCCCGTTTGGTCAGACGACCGTTTGCCATAATGCCCATGGTTTCCAGCCAGCGTTCGAACTCCGGCGACGGCCGTAAATTCAGCAGCTGACGGACGGTGGCGGTATCGTGAAACGCGGTGGTCTGATAGTTGAGCATGATGTCGTCGCCGAGCGGCATGCCCATGATGTAGTTGCAGCCGGCGGTGGCGAGCAGAATCATCAGGTTTTCATTGAGGTTCTGGTCGGCGTCGGCATGGTTGGTGTAGCAGCAGTCGCAGCCCATCGAGATGCCGCTCAGCTTGCCCATAAAGTGGTCTTCCAGACCGGCGCGAATAATCTGCCGATCGTTATAGAGATATTCCGGCCCGATAAAGCCCACCACGGTATTGACGAGGAACGGATCGTAGTGCCGCGCCAGGCCGTAGTTACGCGCCTCCATCGTCACCTGATCGGCGCCGAAGTTGGCACCAGCCGACAGCGCCGAGCCCTGCCCGGTTTCAAAGTACAGGCAGTTCTCCCCGGCGATACGGTTGAACTCGGCGCCGACCGCCCGCGCCTCATCGAGCATCGCCAGCTCCACGCCAAACTCTTTTAGCCCCTTTTCGCTGCCGCAGATGCTCTGGAAGATCAGGCCGCCCGGGGCGCCGCGGCGAATGGCTTCAATCTGAGTGGTGACGTGCGCCAGCACGCAGCCCTGGGTGGGGATATTGAATTTATCGATAACGCCATAGACGGTATCGAGGACGCGGGTCAGGTTCTCCACGTCATCGGTCACCGGGTTGACGCCGATCACCGCATCGCCCGCACCGAAGGACAGCCCTTCGTAGATTTGCGCGGCAATGCTCTGCACGTCGTCACGAGTGTCGTTTGGCTGTAAACGGCAGCTAAAGGTGCCCGGCAGGCCGATGGTGGTGTTGGCTTTTTTAATCACCGGCATTTTCTTCGCGCCGTAGATCAGGTCGGCGTTGGAGCAAACCTTCGCCACCGCCGCCACCACTTCCGAGGTCAGCCCTTTGCGCACAAACGCAATATCGTCGCTGGTGACTTCATCGTTGAGTACGTATTCGCGCAGGTCGCTGATGGTCCAGTTTTTAATCCGCTGATAGGCGGTTTCGTTGACGTCGTCCTGGATCAGGCGCGTCACGCAATCCTCTTCATACGGAATCACCGGGTTGTTACGAATATCGGCGACCGTCATATCGGAGAGCACCTGCTTCGCCGCCACGCGCTGCTGCGAACTTTCCGCCGCCACGCCCGCCAGCACATCCCCCGAACGCAATTCGTTGGCTTTAGCCAGCACCTCTTTTACATCCTTAAACTGATAAACATTGCCGAACAATGTGGTCTTTAGTTTCATAAGTCGTTCCCTCAGGAAGGAAATGCGAGTGATTTCACCGTCACCGGCACAACCGATCCGCCAAAAAGAGGCGTACCAATGTCGATATAGTCCCCCGCCCGGACGCTCACCTCATCGATGACCGCCAGCGGGAGTTGTTGTAATTGCGGGCGCAGCAGCATGCCCAGCGCTTTGCCAAAGTCCTGCTCCGCCACCACCAGCAGTGGATGCGGGTTGGGAAAGCGCGCGACAAAAGCCAGTAGCGCGTCAATCACCACCAGCAGGGTGGCGTAGCGCACCGGTAGCGATGCGGGAAGCGCCAGCACGTAAGCATCCGTTTTAGGATCCAGATCGAGCTGCATCAGCGCCTGCTGCCAGGCGCTCAGCAGATCGGCGTCATCAAGCGGGATCGCCACCGGCAGGTTGCGCAGCGGTAGCTGAACCCCCTCCAGCCAGATGGTGCTACCAGAGAGCGAAAGCGTGTGCGCGCCGGCGCCAATCACCGTGGCGCGCACGGTTTGCGCCGGGAACTGCACGTTCATCTCACGCAGGCGCGGATGCTCGTGCAGCGCCGTGGCCAGCAGCGGTCCAATGTCAGAAAAACAGAACGGGTCGGCGGGCTGGTGGCGATAGCACTCGCCCACTCCACCGGAAAGGGTAATCACCTCAGGCTTAACGCCTGCGGGCAGCAGGCCGGTTTGCATCAGCCGTTGCGCCAGCGGGGAGAGCGCGCCGTCGATGACTTCGACGATCAGCTCCGCCATCCGCCGCGCCACCTGGGTAAGCTGCCCGGCGCTCAGCGAGCGGGCGCAGGTTCCGGGGCCGAAAACCGCATCGGCAATCATCTGTCCAGGCTGATGCGCGTGGACCACGCGCCCCTGGCCGTCGGTCTCCAGCAGGCGACCGCCGACGTTGAGGCAGGCGGTGCCGCTGACTTTGCCGGCGTCAAACAGGGCATAGTTTGACGTGCCGCCGCCGATATCGATGTTGAGAACCCGGCACAGGCGCTGTGCCGACAGGGCTTGCGCCCCGGCGCCGTGACCGGCAATCACCGACTCCAGGTGCGGCCCGGCGCTGGCCACCACGAAATCGCCCAGCGACTGCGAGAGCGCCATCACCGCCGGCCTGGCGTTACGGGTTTTCGCGCTTTCGCCGGTAATAATGATCGCCCCGGAATCCACCGATTCGGGGGCAATGCCGGCGGCCTGATACTGCGCCAGAATCAGCGTCTTGAGTTCGGCCTCCTTCAGACCGCCCTGCTTATCGACAGGTGTGAAGAAGACCGGGCTTTGCCAGCTAATTTCGCGTTTGATGAATTCGTAGCGCGGCACCTGCGACACCGCCGCACGGTTAACCAGCTCAAGGCGGGAGAAGATCACCTGAGTGGTGGTGGTGCCGATATCGATACCTACGCTCAGCAGCTGGCGAGTTTTCACGATTGCGCCTCCGCTTCGGTTTTCGCTGCCGCGGGTACGTTTTCATCTTTTGGCACCAGCAGCATCGCCACGCCGATAGCGGTGACGCCGCCGATCAGCTTGCCGACGATCATTGGGAAGATCATGGCGTTCATGTTAGCGGCGGCGAAGCCCAGGTGGTCGCCCAGCGCGAATGCGGCGGAGACGGAGAACGCGCAGTTGATCACTTTGCCGCGGGTATCCATCTGCTTCATCATGCCGAACATCGGGATGTTGTTAGCCAGCGTCGCCACCATGCCGCCGGCAGCCATATTATTGATTTTCAGCAGATTACCGACGCGCATCAGCGGCTTTTCAAACCAGCGGGTCAGCAGCAACACCATCGGGTAAGCGCCGAGCAGCACGCAGGAGATCGAACCAATAACTTCGATAGCGCGCATCACCTCGCCGGGCTGGTCGCCGGGAGCCATAAAGATCGGGTCAAGCCCTGGGATCAGATCCCAGCCAAGCAGGAACTTGATGACCGCCGCCGCCAGGCCGATGGTGATCAGCGCCACCAGAAATTTGGCGAAGATCTGGAAGCCGTTGATCATTTTTTCCGGAATAAACTTCAGCCCCAGCGCGACCAGCACCGCGACGATAAGCACCGGGATCATATTCATCAGGATCAGCGCGAAGGTGAACTCTACCGGCTGTCCGTTAATCTCCACGCCGGAGTACATGGCCACCAGACCGCCGGCGATACAGCCGATCGGAATCGTGACGATCCCGGCCAGCACGCCCAGCGCCAGGTAGCGGCGATCGGAGGGTTCGATGATGCCGAGCGCGACCGGAATGGAGAACACCAGCGTCGGCCCCATCATCGCCCCGAGGATCAGGCCGGAATAGAGCCACGCCGCCACGTCACCGCCCGCCAGCTCTTTGGCGAGGAAGAAGCCGCCCATATCGCAGGCCAGCAGCGTTCCGGCGAACATCGACGGGTTGGCGCCGAGCATTTCATACAGCGGAATAATCACCGGCCCGAGCAGGTGCGCCAGTACCGGCGCCAGCGCGGTCATCCCGACCATCGCCAGGCCCAGCGCGCCCATCGCCATAAAGCCCTCTTCGAACTGGCTGCCGGATCCCTCGATGCTTTTGCCAAACTTGCCGAGAAAGCGCGCCGAACCGCCAAACTGCGACAGGATCCTGTCCACGGCGGCAATCAGCATAAAGAACATCATGATGTACATGATGATTTCGTTAATTCCCATAGCCTTTACTCCCTGTCATTTAAGATTTGTATTAACACTCTGCGGTCTTCCCCCGGGGGCGGCGCAAAGCGCCTTGCCCGGGCTACCGGTTCAGCGCGGCTTGCCAGGCTTGTAGCCCGGACAGATGCGCAGCATCGCCTCCGGGAAAATTCGCCGGTGTTAAGGCCGCATTAGTGCGCCGCCGCGTACAGATCGATAATCTGCTCCCGGGTGGCGGTGCGTGGATTGGCGCGCAGACAAATGTCTTCCTGCGCCGCCTGCGCCCATGCGCTGAAATGTTCGGGCTTCGCCCCGGCATCAGAGAGTCGTTTGCTCAGGCCGACTTCAGCGATCAGCGCCTCAACGGCGGCGATTGCCTCGTGGTCATCGGTTTTTTTAGCGATGAGCGCCCGGCCGATTTGCCTGAACCGCTCGCGGCATACCATGCGGTTAAACGCCATCACCGTTGGCAGCAGCATGGCGTTAGCCTGCCCGTGTGGAATATGCAGCGCCGCGCCGGGCTGATGCGCCATCGCATGGCATAAGCCCAGACCGGCGCTGGAAAAAGCCATTCCCGCCATGCAGGAAGCCAGCAGCATACTTTCGCGGGCGGCGAGGTCGTGGCCGTAACCCACGGCTTTCGGCAGCGCCTGGCCGATCATCGCTATCGCGCCAAGCGCCAGACTATCGGTGAAGGGCGTCGCGTTGAGCGCGCTGTACGCCTCAACGGCGTGGGTCAGCGCGTCTATCCCGGTCATCGCCGTCACCTGGGGCGGAACGCCTTCGGTCAGGGCGGCGTCGAGAATCGCCACGTCCGGCATGAGCGAGGCGTGGGCCAGCACCTGCTTGCGCCCGCTGACCGCATCGATGATCACCGTCACGTTGGTGGTTTCTGAGCCGGTTCCGGCGGTGGTCGGCACCGCAATCAGCGGCAGACGCGGGCGCAGTACGCTGCTTTCCGTCATCTCACTTAGCGTCTGCTCTGGGTTGGTGACCAACAGCGCCACCGCTTTCGCCGCGTCCAGCACCGAACCGCCGCCAAAGGCCACCACGCCGTCGCACTTCGCTTCGCGCAGCTGCGCCACTGCCGCGCAGACGTCGGTAACGCACGGCTCCCCTGGCGGACAGGGCCAGACGGTCATGGCCACGCCTTTCACCGCCAGGCTGCGCGCAAGCCCCGTGGTCAGTCCCGCCTGATGCAGGAAGCTGTCGACCATCACAAACAGATGGTTTACGCCTCGCGCTTGCGCTTCCTGGCCACAGGCGCTGAGCGCGCCGAGGCCGCACAGCGTCACCGGCGGCACGCTGAAGGTTTTCACCCGCTGCAAATTCAGGGTGTCGAATGCCTGAAAGAGCGCCGTCTGCAGTTCAGCTTGCATTGATTCCCTCCGCTTTCTCTCTCCCGCTGCTGGCTATCGCCAGCGGGGTCATAAACAGGCTGTGCTGCGGTAAATGCACCTGTAATTCCGGGAAGCGCTTACGAAACAGCGCATCCACGCCCGGCTGCATGCAGGAGCCGCCCGCCAGCCACAAATCGGCTATTCCCTGACCGTCAATATGACGAGCGACGATCTCCGCCATCTTTTCGTACACCGGCTTCACCACCGGCCAAATCTCCTGCGCGTTGCTGCGCTTGTACTGCTCCGCCTCTTCCAGCGGGATGCGGCGGTTACCGGCAAGGGTCAGGGAGATATGGTGGCCGCCGGTCGCTTCATCGGCGGAGTAGGTCACCTTGCCGCGCTTCACGATGGCGATCCCGGTGGTGCCGCCGCCGATATCCACCACGCCGGCGTTATCGAGCTGCAGCAGGTCCGCCACCGCGGTCGGTTCATCGAGTACGTGACTCACCTCTAACCCTGCGGACTCCAGCACGTTGATCGAAATACGCGGGTCGGTGCCCGGCGGAAATGAGGTCGCCGCATGAGTGAAGCGGCAGCCAAGCTGCCGTTCCAGCGCGTCGAGATGGCGGCGCACGATGGTGACGGCGCCGAAGAAATCCCAGACGATGCCGTCGCGCACCACGTCCGCCCAGTCGAGGCACACCGCAACCGGCTGCCCGTCGCCGTCGACCACCATCGACACCACATCGCAGGTGCCTAAATCCACGCCCAGCCACAGCGGCGAACCGCTGAGCGCAGGCGTCTGGTTACACAGGGCCGCCGCTTTTTGCAGCCGGGGCGTGAGCCAACGTTGTTCGTCGTGTGCCATCGGTCATCCCTTATACAATTCGGAAGGCGTCTACCAGCACGCAGCGGCGCAGGCGGACAAAGGTGCGCGCGCTGGTCACCCCCTCCCCGGTTGGCGTGGTGATGGTCATGGTGGTCCAGCCCTCCCCGCCCAGGCCGAGTCCGGCGATGCACGGCCCGTTTTTGACGAAAATGCTGGTATCAATGGCGTTCGCCATCTGGTTCATGTTGTCGATATTGCGCGAGTGCATCGCCGCCGTATGGTGGCAGCCGCCTTCCAGCTGAACCGCCAGCGCGATGGCTTCGTCGACGTTGGCCACCCGTACCACCGGGAGCACCGGCATCATCAGTTCGGTGACGGCAAACGGATGGCTGGCCGGGGTTTCAACGAACAGCAGACGCGTCTGCGGCGGAACGTTCAGGCCGATGGCTGCGGCAATCTTGCCGGCGTCGCGGCCAACCCAGTCGCGGCTGACGGTGCCTTTGCCGCGCTCGTCGATATTTTTGAGCAGCACCGGCTGAAGCTGCTCGGCCTGAGCGGCGGTGAGCTTCACCGCCTGCTGGCCTTCCATCAGGCGCATCAATTCGTCGGCAACGCTATCGACAACAATCAGCACCTTTTCGTCGGCGCAGATGATGTTGTTATCAAACGAGGCGCCTTTGACGATGGACTGCGCGGCGCGCGCCAGGTCGGCGGTTTCGTCGACCACCACCGGCGGGTTACCGGCCCCGGCGGCGATCAGACGTTTATTGGTATGTTTTCGCGCGGACTCCACCACCGCTTCGCCGCCGGTGACCACCAGCAGACCAATGCCGGGGTACTTAAACAGCCGCTGGGCCGTTTCAATATCCGGGTTCGCCACGGTGACCAGCAGATTGGCCGGGCCGCCCGCGGCAATCACCGCCTGGTTGAGCAGCATAATCGCCCGCTGAGAGACCTTTTTCGCCGCCGGATGCGGGGCGAACACCACGCTGTTGCCCGCGGCAATCAGGCTGATGGCGTTATTAATCACCGTCGCCGCCGGGTTGGTGGATGGGGTGACCGAGGCCACCACGCCCCACGGCGCGTTTTCAATCAGCGTCAGGCCGTTATCGCCGGTCAGCACCTGCGGAGAGAGGCACTCCACGCCCGGCGTACCGCGCGCCTGCGCCACGTTTTTGGCAAATTTATCCTCCACCCGGCCCATGCCGGTTTCGCTCACCGCCAGCTCCGCTAATTCCCTGGCGTATTTTTCGCCCGCCTCGCGAATGGCGTGAATCGCCAGCTGACGCATCGCCACGCTTTTCAGCCCCTGCTGAGCCACTTTTGCTGCCGCGACGGCGTCATCAAGGGAGGCGAAGACGCCCATTTCATGAACGGTGCTGTCCGGCTTGCTGCTGTCCGTCATTTTCAGCAGTACCGCTTTCACCACCTGTTCAATATCCTGTTGATTCATGATGTTCAGTCCTATTTATGGAAAATCACCTGACCGCCGGCCACCGCTTCATCGACGATACCGATGACGCACAAATCGACAGGAGACGCCTCGCTGCGGTGCGCCTGTCGCGCCGAGCTGCCGCTCACCAGCAGTACCCATTCCCCGGCCCCCGCGCCGATGCTATCGGTGGCGACGGCGCACTGCCCGTCAGGCTTCCCTGCGGCATCAATCATCTCCACCATCAGCAGCTTGTCGTGCGCCAGCCCCTGATGGCGGACGGTGCAGACAATGTGTCCCGTGACGACTGCCAGTTTCATACCCGCCTCCCTGGATTACGTGGTGAGTCGTAGGCCTGATAAGCGCAGCGCCATCAGGCAATAGCGCGCGTTAATGCCGGATAGCGGCGCTTGCGCGGCTATCCGGCCGTGAGTCAAATGTTGCTGTCGCCTTTGAAACTGATGGGGAACACCTCTTCCAGATCGCCATGCGGGCGCGGAATAACGTGCACTGAGACCAGCTCGCCAATGCGCTGCGCCGCCGCGGCACCCGCATCCGTCGCCGCTTTGCACGCCGCCACATCGCCGCGCACCATCGCGGTCACCAGACCGCCGCCAATCTGCTTCACGCCAACCAGCTTCACGCGCGCGGCTTTTACCATCGCGTCAGAGGCCTCAATCAGCGCAACCAGGCCCCGGGTTTCAATCATTCCTAATGCTTCCATTGTGTTTTCCTCTCATGGGGTCCAGAACGGGACCGTTTATACAACCCGTGTTTGCGAGCGGTTTACCCGGCTCGCGTCAGTCTGGCGCGGCACCGCTGCCACTAACGCCAGTTCGATAATTTCCTGCACGCTACAGCCTCGGGAGAGGTCGTGAAGCGGCGCGGCAAGTCCCTGAATCAGCGGCCCGACCGCGCGGTAGCCGCCCAGGCGCTGGGCGATTTTGTAGCCAATGTTGCCCGCCTCCAGCGAGGGAAAAACCATCACGTTGGCCCGGCCCTGTAGCGGACTGGCGGGCGCTTTTTGCGCGGCGACCTCCGGAACGAAGGCGGCGTCAAACTGCAGTTCGCCATCAACCATCAGCTGCGGGGCGCGCTGGCGTACGATCCCGGTGGCCTGCTGTACGTTGGCGACGTTGGGATGACGGGCGCTGCCGTTGCTGGAAAACGACAGCATCGCCACGCGCGGCTCTTCGCCGGTGATGGCCTGCCATGTCTCCGCGCTGGCGATGGCGATATCCGCCAGCTGCGCCGCCGTCGGCTGCGGCACCACGCTGCAGTCGGCGAACCCTAATGCCGGTCCGGCGTACTGCGGAAGCATCAGAAAAATCGACGACAGCGTTTTGCAGCCAGGCTGAAGGCCAATAATGCGTAATCCGGCGCGCAGCACGTTCGCCGTTGAGGAGAGATTACCGGCAATACACACGTCGGCCTGACCGGCGCCGACCATGGCGGCGGCGAACATCAGCGGGTCGTTGAGTTTTTCCTCGGCGTCCGGCGGCGTTTTTTCCCCGGCGCGGTCCAGCCAGCGCCGGGCAAACGCTGCGCGTATTTGCCGGTTGCTGAGCGGGTCGACGATCTGCATACCGTCCATCGGCAGGCGATGGTTGAGGGCGAACTGGCGCAGGGCAAAAGGGCTGGCGATCAAAATCGGCTTTGCCAGCCCCTGCTGCTGGAGATAGTGCGCCGCTTTGAGGACGCGAATATCCAGCGCGTCCGCAAACACCACCCGGGCGGGTGAACGCAAAGCGAGCTGACGGGCGCGTTCAATAATCATTGCTCCCCTCCCAGACGCTGTTGGATTTGGCTGACGGTCAGCGGATGTTTCGCCACGCTTAAAATCATCATCACGTAGACGGTGCTGGAGAGGCGGTTCAGCGCCTGCAGAAGGTCCGGGCGCAATACCTCAAAACTGCGGGTAATAAAGACCTGCGCGGCGACCGTTTCCGTTTCACGAATTTTACAGCGCAGCAGATTGAGCAGCGCGGCATCGCGGCCGTGGCTGGCTTCCGGCACCAGATGATCGTGGTCGAGATAGCGCAGCGGCTGGTGGGAAAGCCGGTGCAGCGCATCCTCGTTCAGCCCGACGATGGACTGCGCCGCCAGCGGTTCATCCAGGGCGTCGGCGCGCATAATGTTGCCGAGGCGCGAGCGGATATCCGCCAGCCACGGCTGCCAGGGCTCCGCCAGTTCGATTTGCAGCCAGACTGCCAGGGCGATAGTGGCGTCGAGGGCGGCGCGAAAGCCCAGCCGCGGGTCGCTTTTGGCGACCATTTTTTCCGCCGTCAGGTGGGTCAGGGTGTCCGGCTTTTTCTTCACCGGCTGGCGGCACAGTTCGCAACAGGCCTGCGGGTGCGTGTCGCTGCTGGTCAAACCGTGTACCGGCTGCGGCTGCTGCGCGTCGTCATCAACAAACAGGCTGCCCTGCTCGTCGATAAACTTGATGCGCAGACGGCGGCTTTCCAGCAGCTCCCGGGCCGATGGCGTCAGGCGGGCGTCGGCGGGCAGATGAATTTCTGCCCCTTCGCTGAGCGTATGATTCGCTCTGAGCCAGGCTTCGGTGATGAAATCTTTCATAGCGATTGCCAGTTCGCAGGCCAGGCGACATACAGGAAGCGCACCGTCGACGGCGTGCCGAATTCAATGCTGGAGCCTTTCGGGATAAACATCACGTCCCCGGCTTTGGCCACCATGGTTTCGCCTTCATGGCGCACGTGGAGTTCGCCCTCCAGCACCATATCGACCTCGTCATAGTTCAGCGTCCACGGGAAAAAGGCGTTTTCCCACTGCATAAACCCGGCGGCCATGCTGCTGCCGTCCTGCTCGGTAATTAAATCCGTCAGGCCGACCCGGTGCGGCTCCGCGCCGTCGAAGCGGCCGAACTTCACGCTGCCGCCGTCAATAACCTTCACGCCGCCTTTACCGGTAACCGCCTTAAAGCTGGGCTGCATCGCGTCCATCCCCAGCGACTGCTTCTCCTTCATCACTTTTTCCATTAGCTGCGCCACCAGGCTTTCGGTAAACTGCCCTTCCGGCAGCTGCGCGATAATGGTTTCGCGAATGCGCTGGCTTTCGGTTTTATCCTCTGCCGCCGGTGCCGCCGGCTCTGGCGCAGATTCATCGCACTCCCGGATGGCGACGCCCAGCAGCTCCGCGACTTCGCGGGCTTCCGGGGTGATGATGCTGGCGCGCAGCACAACCGATATTTCCGCTTCGCCTCGTGCGTGGGCCGCACGAATATCGTTAGCTGTGATAAGTTTCTTCACCTGCCCCTTCCTCCTTTTGGCTGAGCTCACTCAGGTAATTCACCAGATGCTTTACGCTTTGCGGATCGTGACCGTTGAGTTCGAAAATCGGTTCCTGAAACCCCATCTCGTACAGCAGTTGCCGCACCGCGGCGACGTCGGCGTCCGGCACGTCCGTTTTGCTAATCGCGGCGATGTGTCGTTTATTCGCGCCAATATCCAGTAGCCCAGCGGGTAAGCGACTTTCGGTATCGTTGGCCGCGTGGACATAAATCAGCATATCGACATCCTGCAGCGTGGTAATTAATGCGTGGTACCAGCGCGGATGGCTGAAATATTCTCCCGGGGTGTCGATATCGCCTTCTTCATTAAATTCCACGGCCTGCGTTTTTCTCGCGAGGGAATAATTTCCCTGCAGCGCATTAAATAGCGTTGTTTTTCCCGCGCCCACCGTACCGACAAATGCAATACGTTTCATCGCCGCACCTAATTAGCTTTTGGTTAACTCGCAGAGGGTATAATTTAATAATCGACCGAGCCCGCTTACCGTCTGTAGCAGCGCCTCTTCTACCGCGCCGACCGAGCCGTAGATCACCAGCGCGCCGCTAAACCGGTCGAGAAAACCGATATGCACATCGGCGGCCTTCATCGCTAAATCACCGGCGATCATCGCGGTTTCTCCAGGGGTTAAGGTCATAATGCCGATAGCGCCAGATTCGGGAACGCCGATCTTTTTCGCCAGTTCTGCCCCCGGATGCGCGATCAGATGCGCCAGCGTCACCTGCTTACCGGGTACAAATTCCTGAATGATGCGTTCTTTATCCATGGCTCACCGCTCCGCTAAAACTTGCGCTTATCGTGACAAGTTTCCGCGGGAGTAAATAACAAAATTCGGCAAGTTGATTTGAAAGGTGAGATAGATCACTTATAAACAGAAATAAAAAAGCGCGGGAGAATTCCCGCGCCTGAAATAATTAAATGAAAATTACAGTGGCTGAGTTTGCGCTTCGACAACGGCCAGCGCGACCATATTTACGATACGCCGTACCGAAGCAATTGGCGTCAGAATATGCACCGGCTTCGCGACGCCCATCAGCACCGGTCCGACGGTGACGCCTTCGGAGCTGGAGACGCGAAGTAAGTTGTAACTAATACGCGCCGCTTCCATATTCGGCATCACCAGAATATTAGCCGAGCCTTTCAGCGGGCTATCCGGCATCCGCTCATTACGAATGCTTTCCACCAGCGCGGCATCACCGTGCATTTCGCCATCGATCATCAGCTCCGGCGCCTGCGCCTTCACCAGCTCCAGCGCCTGGCGCATTTTGCTGGCGGACGGGCAGTCCGAGGAGCCAAAGTTCGAGTGCGACAGCAGCGCCACCCGCGGTTCGATACCGAAACGACGAACGGTTTCCGCCGCCATCAGGGTGATTTCGGCAATTTGCTCCGGCGACGGATCGTGATTGACATAGGTGTCGGCGATAAAGGTGTTGCCGCTCGGCAGCAGCAGCGCGTTCATCGCCCCGGCCGCATGAACCCCTTCGCGGTAGCCGAACAGCGGCTGTATGACGCTGTAATGCTCGTGATAGTCACCGATGGTGCCGCAGATCATCGCATCGGCTTCGCCGCGCTGCACCATGATCGCGCCGATCACCGTGGTATTGCTGATCACCGCCCGCTGCGCCTGCTCCTGAGTGATCCCGCGGCGCTTCATCAGGCTGTAATATTCGTTCCAGTACTCTTTAAAGCGCGGGTCGGATTCGTTATTCACGATCTCAAAGTCAACCCCGGCTTTAATCTGCAGCCCTAGCTTCTGGATTCGCATCTCAATGACGCCCGGGCGACCGATTAAAATCGGTTTCGCCAGCCCAAGAGAGACCAGTTCCTGGGTCGCGTGCAGGACGCGGGAATCTTCCCCTTCCGCCAGCACTACCCGCTTCGGCTCTTTACGCGCCTGGGAGAAAATCGGCTTCATAAACAGGTTCGTTTTGTAGACGAACTCGCTGAGCTTCTCGATGTAGGCGTCAAAATCGGCGATCGGGCGGGTCGCCACGCCGGAGTCCATCGCCGCTTTCGCCACTGCCGGGGCGATCTTAACGATCAGCCGCGGGTCGAACGGTTTCGGAATGATATATTCCGCGCCGAAGCTCAGGTCCTGATCGCCGTAGGCGGAGGCCACCACTTCGCTCTGTTCGGCGTGCGCCAGCTCGGCAATCGCGTGTACTGCCGCCAGCTTCATCTCTTCGTTAATCGCCGTTGCGCCGACGTCCAGCGCCCCGCGGAAGATGAACGGGAAGCACAGAACATTGTTTACCTGGTTCGGATAGTCAGAACGTCCGGTACAGATAATGGCGTCGGAGCGTACCTCTTTCGCCAGCGGCGGCAGAATCTCCGGCTCCGGGTTGGCCAGCGCCAGAATCATCGGCGCGCGGGCCATTTTTTTCACCATTTCCGGAGTCAGCACTTTCGGGCCTGAGCAGCCAAGGAAAATGTCCGCCCCGTCAATCACGTCATCCAGCGTGCGTTTGCCGCTGTCTTCTACCGCATAGGCCGCCTTCGTCTCCGCCATATTCGGCTCACGGCCCTTATAGATAACGCCTTTCGAGTCGCAGACCACGATGTTGTGTTTCTGCATTCCCAGCGCCACCAGCAGGTTCATACAGGCGATCGCCGCCGCGCCCGCGCCGGAGACCACCATCCGCACGTCGGAAATGTTTTTCTCCACCACCCGCAGCCCGTTGAGAATCGCCGCGGTACTGATAATCGCCGTCCCGTGCTGATCGTCATGGAAGACCGGAATATTCATGCGCTCGCGCAGCTTTTGCTCGATGTAGAAGCACTCCGGCGCTTTGATATCTTCGAGGTTGATACCGCCGAAGGTCGGCTCCAGCGCCGCAACGACGTTGATAAATTTGTCCGGGTCCAGCTCATCGACTTCAATATCGAACACATCGATGCCGGCGAACTTTTTAAACAGAACGCCTTTGCCTTCCATCACCGGCTTACCGGCCAGCGCGCCGATATTGCCCAGCCCCAGTACGGCCGTGCCGTTGGAGACCACCGCGACGAGGTTGCCGCGCGCGGTATATTTATAGGCTGCCAGCGGGTCCTTCTCGATTTCCAGACAGGGCGCGGCGACGCCCGGCGAGTAGGCCAGGGCCAGATCGCGTTGGGTAGCCAGCGGTTTTGTCGGGGAGACCTGGATTTTTCCGGGGACCGGGAATTCGTGGAAATCAAGGGCGCTTTGTTTTAACTGCTCATCCATTTTATCGTTCCTTTCACGTATCGATCGTAGGGGGTGAAGCGTAATGGCCTACCTGGTGTTCACCCTAAAGGGTCACCTAGTATCTCGCCTGACGGCTTCGTAAACTTTGAACACCGCCAAACTCTCGCCATAACAAAGTTATATTTGTTATCGATTTATAATGTTTATGTAACTTAGTTTCAGAAGCAATGATAGCCCCGTCTGCTATGCTTTTTAGTTATGCAACTCATCATCCTCTCTATCCTAAACCAATAAAAACTCATACAACCTATTGTTTCAGGAGCACATTATGTCCCGTAGAGAACTCGCTAACGCCATCCGCGCCCTGAGTATGGATGCAGTCCAGAAAGCCAACTCCGGCCACCCCGGCGCGCCGATGGGCATGGCCGATATCGCAGAGGTGCTGTGGAACGATTTCCTTAAGCACAATCCTGAAAACCCGCAATGGTACGATCGCGACCGCTTTATTCTCTCCAACGGCCACGCGTCGATGCTGCTCTACAGCCTGCTGCATCTGACGGGCTATGATTTGCCCATCGAAGAGATAAAAAACTTCCGTCAGCTGCATTCCAAAACGCCGGGCCACCCGGAAATCGGCTATACCCCGGGGGTTGAAACCACCACCGGGCCGCTGGGGCAAGGGCTGGCGAACGCGGTGGGGCTGGCTATCGCCGAGCGCACGCTGGCGGCGCAGTTTAATCAGCCAGACCATGAGATCGTCGACCACTTTACCTACGTGTTTATGGGCGATGGTTGTCTGATGGAGGGGATTTCTCACGAAGTCTGCTCTCTGGCGGGTACGCTAGGACTGGGCAAGCTGATCGGCTTCTACGACCACAACGGCATTTCCATTGATGGCGAAACCAAAGGCTGGTTTACCGATGACACGGCAAAACGCTTTGAGGCCTATCACTGGCATGTGGTGCATGAAATTGACGGCCACGATCCCGAAGCCGTGAAGAAAGCGATTCTGGAAGCCCAGAGCGTGAAGGACAAACCCTCGCTAATTATCTGCCGTACGGTGATAGGCTTTGGTTCACCGAATAAAGCCGGCAAAGAAGAGGCTCACGGCGCCGCGCTGGGAGAACAGGAAGTAGCGCTGGCGCGCCAGCAGCTGGGCTGGCATCACCCGGCGTTTGAGATCCCAAAAGAGATTTACCGGGCCTGGGACGCGCGTGAAAAGGGACAAAAAGCGCAGAAAAGCTGGGAGGAGAAGTTTGCCGCCTATCAGCAGGCCCATCCTCAGCTGGCAGCGGAGTTTACGCGGCGTATGAGCGGCGGACTGCCTGAGTCGTGGGATGAAACGACGCGGAAATATATCGCTGAACTGCAGGCCAATCCGGCGAAAATCGCCACTCGTAAGGCTTCGCAAAATGCCCTCGATGCCTACGGCCCACATCTACCGGAACTGTTGGGCGGCTCCGCGGATCTCGCGCCGAGTAACCTGACCATCTGGAAAGGTTCGACTTCGCTGAAAGACGATCCGGCGGGTAACTATATTCACTACGGCGTACGTGAATTCGGGATGACGGCCATCGCCAACGGCATCGCCCACCACGGCGGGTTTGTACCTTATACCGCCACCTTCCTGATGTTCGTCGAATATGCCCGCAACGCGGCGCGTATGGCGGCGCTGATGAAAGCGCGGCAAATAATGGTCTATACCCACGACTCCATCGGTCTCGGCGAAGACGGCCCGACGCACCAGGCGGTAGAACAGCTGGCCAGCCTGCGCCTGACGCCAAACTTCAGCACCTGGCGACCGTGCGATCAGGTCGAGGCCGCGGTGGCGTGGAAACTGGCGGTAGAGCGTCATAGCGGGCCGACGGCGCTGATCCTCTCCCGGCAAAATCTGACCCAGATGGCGCGCACGCCGGAGCAGGTACAGAATATCGCCCGCGGCGGCTACGTACTGAAGGACGCCGGCGGCAAGCCGGACCTGATCCTGATAGCCACCGGTTCAGAGGTCGAGATCACCGTTCTGGCCGCGGAGAAGCTGCTGGCCAAAGGGGTGAACGTGCGCGTAGTCTCCCTGCCATCGACCGACGTGTTTGATGCCCAGGATGAAGCCTATCGGGAGTCCGTGCTGCCATCGGACGTCAGCGCCCGCGTCGCCGTGGAGGCCGGGATCGCCGACTACTGGTATAAATATGTGGGACTAAAAGGAAAAATTGTCGGCATGACCGGCTACGGTGAATCGGCCCCGGCCGATAAGCTCTTCCCTTACTTCGGCTTTACCGTTGAGCATATCGTCAGCGTAGGGGACGAGGTACAGAACGGGTAACCCATAGCGTGGGCCAGGCGTCTGGCCCCTGCCAGTTATCACACTGCGGCTGCTGCGCGTAGCGTACCAGGCTAAAGCGCTGGCCGTCATAGCGCCAGCGTGTTTGCGTCCCGCAGTCGCCGGGCGCGCGCCCTTTATCCAGCGTCACCAGCTCCTGGCGTCGATCGTCGTAGCGGGCGTTCACCAGCTCGACGTCACGCGGCACATCGCCGGGCGGCTGGAAAGGCAGCGTAAGCCGTAGCGGATGAGCAATATACGGTCGCTGACGCGACACCAGCCAGGCCAGCCAAATGGTGTTGTAGGCGCCCGCTTCACAGCTGGTCATCAGCAAAACCTTATCGTCGGTTAGCGCGGCAACCCGCACCTCGCGGCGAAACGGATCCAGCGAACAGGCGCTGCTGTTCATGCGCTCGTTGCCGTAATCCATTAAATCGTTAAGTTCATCGCGGCTGAGGGGCGATTGCGCGACGTCGATTCTCGCTACCGACCGCAGCGCCGGCGCAGGCGGAACGCTGAGCGGCGGCTCTTCCCCCTTCCCCACCCACGCGGTTTCGCTCCCCACGCGCTTCTGCCGGTTATCGATAAACAGCAGAGCGGCTTTCAGCCCCTGTAGAGAGATACTCTGTAGGCCATTTTCAAGCGTCATCGTCTGCGCGTCCTGCACCTGCTGCAGGAAAGCATCAATGGTGACGCTATCGTCGGTTTTAAGCAGTTTGTCGGCGATCTGCCAGTGTTTATCGCCCAGGGACAGGGGTTTACCATCGAGGCGAAGGCGCGGCGCAATGGGCGCCAGCGCCGCGACCGGGTTGCCCACGCCGCCGAGCTCAATACGCAGGCTGGCGCTGGTGGCCGCCCCGGCGCTGCGGGTGAGGGTCATGACCAGGCCGTGATGCAGCCCGACGTTGCGGGCCACGCAGAAGTTCTGATTGTTGCAGGTTACCTGCCAGTCATTGAAGAGCTGTTGCGCCGGCGCCGCCCGCACCAGCGACGTCGGCAGTAAACCGAAAAGCAGAAATAAAATAACCCGATGCAACATGAGCGGCACAACCCCGGAAAAAACGCCATACACAGCGGCTATGTTCACCAGCGGCGAGGTTTTACTCAATCGGATTTATCAGAGATCCCCGTTCATCAGCCCGGAGGTTTGCAAATACTGCAGCAGGATCACCGCTTTGCCATCGCGGATCTCCCCGTTCGCCATCATCTCCAGCGCCCGATGATAAGGGAGCTCCAGCACCTCAATATCTTCATCATCAACGCCGCCGCCATCGTTGGCCCGCTGAGTATCGTCATATTCGGCAATAAAGAAATAGATAAGCTCGGTGACGCCGCCGGGCGACATAAACAGTTCAAACAGTTTGCGCACTTCACCGACTTCGAAGCCGGTCTCTTCAATGGCTTCTTTACGCACGCACTCCTCCGGCTCGTCGCTGTCCAGCAGCCCGGCGCAGGTTTCGATCAGCATCCCGTCTTCGTTGCCGTTTATCCAGGTCGCGATGCGGAACTGGCGAACCAGCACGACGGTCTGCTTATGGCGGTTATACAGCAAGATGGTAGCGCCGTTGCCGCGATCGTAGACTTCGCGTCTATGGCGAACCACGCTGCCGTCGCTGCGCGTCAGTTCATAGGTCATGTTGCGCAGAACGAACCAGTTTTCGGAGAGGATTTTATCTTTGATAACGTTGATATTGAGTGACATACGGGCCCCACAGCGTGAAATAACGATATCATACTACGCTGCGGAACCCGCTTTGTCGTCAGTGAAGCGGAATCGATTTAACGCCGAGGAAATCCATGATCCCCTGCGCCGCGTGGCGGCCTTCCGCCATGGCGGTCACCACCAGATCGGCGCCGCGCACCGCATCGCCGCCGGCAAACACTTTACGATGGGTGGTCTGATAGCGATAGCGGCTTTCCACATTGGCTTTAATCCGCCCGCGGCTGTCGAGCTTAACGCCGACGGATTCCAGCCACGGCATACCGTGCGGATGGAAACCGAAGGCCATGATCACCGCGTCGGCGGGCATGACAAACTCGCTTCCGGGGATCGGCGACGGGCTGCGGCGCCCCTGAGCATCAGGCGTGCCCAGCCGGGTGCGCAGAAAGCGTACGCCGTTGACGTGCCCCTCTTCGTTCAGCTCCAGGGTCACCGGTTGGACGTTAAATTCAAACTGCGCCCCCTCTTCGCGCGCGTTTTTCACCTCTTTCTTCGAACCGGGCATGTTGGCTTCATCGCGACGATAGGCGCAGGTCACCTGCTTCGCGCCGTGGCGCAGCGCGGTGCGCACGCAGTCCATCGCCGTATCGCCGCCGCCGAGCACCACGACGTTCAGCCCTTCGGTGTTGACGTAAGGCTCTTCCGGCAGCTCCAGCAGCCCCATCACCTGTTTGGTGTTAGCGATCAGGAACGGCAGCGCGTCATATACGCCGGGCGCGTCTTCATTCGGCAGATCCGCTTTCATCGAGCGATAGGTTCCGGCGCCAATAAATACCGCGTCATAGTCATCAAGCAGCGTCGTCAGCGGGATATCTTTGCCTATCTCACAGTTCAGCTCAAAGCGCACGCCCATCTGGGTAAAGATTTCCCGCCGCCGGGCCAGCAGAGATTTATCCAGCTTAAAGGCCGGAATACCAAAGGTCAGCAGGCCGCCGATTTCCGGATGGCGGTCAAAGACCACCGGACTCACGCCATTGCGCACCAGCCGGTCGGCGCAGGCAAGCCCGGCAGGACCCGCGCCGATAATCGCCACCCGCTTGCCGCTTTCAACGACCTGAGAAAGATCCGGCCGCCAGCCGTTGGCCAGCGCCTGGTCGGAGATATAGCGTTCAATATTGCCGATGGTCACCGAACCATGCTCATCGCGCAGCGTGCAGGCCCCTTCGCACAGGCGATCCTGCGGGCAGACGCGGCCGGTAATTTCCGGCAGGCAGTTAGTCTGGTGAGAGAGCTCAACGGCGGCGGAGATATCCCCTTCTTTTACGCGCTCGATCCACTGGGGGATGTGGTTATGCAGCGGGCAGGTCCATTCACAAATGCTGTGCTCGCCGCACTTCAGGCAGCGTTCCGCCTCGCGGTTGGCCTGACCAGCGCTGAATGGCAGATAAATTTCGTCAAAGTTCGCCTTACGGGTCTCGGCGGATAGCTTGTCGGGCTCGCCGCGCGGCGGCGTCGCGGCCATCTGCGCGACTTTTCCGGCGGAACACGCCAATACCGCCGCGCCGGGATGACCCAGACGCGCCGCGCGCTGACGCCGCTGCTTCGCCAGATTCAGCAGCGTGCTGTCCGTCGCCAGCTGCAGCGCCTCGGCCGGACAGTTTTGCACGCAGGCGGGGCCCTCTTCGCGACCATCGCACAAATCGCATTTATGCGCCGTCGCTTTGACTCTGCCCTCCTCTACCGGCGTCAGGACGATCTGCATCACGCCAAACGGGCAGGCAACCATACAGGATTTACAGCCGATACATTTCTCCTGATTCACCAGGACGCTGTCGTTAAACTGGCTGATAGCGCCATTCGGACAACTGCGGGCGCACGGTGCCCCTTCACAATGGTGACAGGTTACGGCGTTACGTTTTTGCTCGCGCTTGATAACCGTAATACGCGGCAGAAAACGCTGCGGGGTCAATACATGCTGCTCATCGTTATGCGCCATGACGCAGGCAACCTCACAAGCCTTGCATCCGATGCATTTATGACTATCGCTTAAAATAAAGTGGTTCATGACATCCTTCAGTCTTCGTGGTGAATAACCCCTCAATTCGCATGACTATCTATTACCCGACAAAACGGTGCCGGAACAATGTGCATTTGCACAGGTTGCCGATTTTTTGGTAATAACCCGAGGTGGATCAATTTTTTTGACTTAAATGAAATTACGTTTTATTTAGCTAAGTAATAATGATCACGTTTGCGGCGGCGCGCAGAAAAGCAGGCGCTGATAGAGATAGAAGGAGAGTTCTTTACGCTGCCATAAAAGGCACACGATAAATTACACTATCTCCTTATTTTCTCCACGATTGCCTGAGGGCTTGCCGCTAGAGTGTCACAGGCTGTGCAATAACAAAAAAATGTGCAAAATGAGGTCCTAATTCTGATGGCGAATTTTTTTATCGATCGCCCCATTTTTGCGTGGGTTCTGGCAATCCTTTTATGCCTGACCGGTACCCTCGCAATTTTGTCGCTTCCCGTTGAGCAATATCCTGAACTTGCCCCACCCAACGTGCGGATCACAGCAAACTATCCCGGCGCTTCGGCACAGACGCTGGAAAATACCGTCACTCAGGTTATCGAGCAGAATATGACCGGTCTCGACAACCTGATGTATATGTCATCCCAGAGCAGCGGCACCGGACAGGCCACCGTGACGCTGAGCTTTACCGCCGGAACCGACCCGGATGAAGCCGTCCAGCAGGTGCAGAACCAGCTGCAATCGGCGATGCGTAAGCTCCCACAGGCCGTCCAGAACCAGGGCGTAACGGTACGTAAAACCGGGGATACCAATATCCTGACGATCGCCTTCGTCTCCACCGACGGCAGCATGGATAAACAGGATATCGCCGACTACGTCGCCAGTAATATTCAGGACCCGCTCAGCCGGGTGAATGGCGTCGGCGACATTGACGCTTATGGTTCCCAGTATTCGATGCGCATCTGGCTCGATCCGGCCAAGCTCAACAGCTTTCAAATGACGGCAAAAGACGTCACCGATGCCATCTCTTCGCAGAACGCGCAGATCGCCGTCGGCCAGTTGGGCGGCACGCCATCGGTGGACAAACAGGCGCTCAACGCGACGATTAATTCACAATCGCTGTTACAAACGCCGGAACAGTTCCGTGATATTACCCTGCGGGTTAATCAGGACGGTTCGGAGGTCACCCTCGGTGACGTCGCCACCGTCGAGATGGGAGCGGAAAAATACGATTACCTCAGCCGCTACAACCGCCAGGCGGCGTCCGGGCTGGGGGTTAAGCTGGCCTCTGGCGCAAACGAAATGGCGACCGCCGAACGCGTGATCGACCGCCTGAACGAACTCTCCCAGTACTTCCCGCACGGCCTGGAATATAAAGTCGCTTACGAAACTACCTCATTTGTGAAGGCATCGATTACCGACGTGGTGAAAACGCTGCTTGAGGCCATCGCGCTGGTGTTCCTCGTGATGTATCTGTTCCTGCAAAATTTCCGCGCCACGCTGATCCCGACCATCGCCGTTCCGGTAGTGCTGATGGGGACCTTTGCCGTCCTCTACGCCTGCGGCTACAGCATTAACACTTTAACCATGTTCGCGGTGGTGCTGGCGATAGGCCTGCTGGTGGACGATGCCATCGTAGTGGTGGAGAACGTCGAGCGTATCATGAGCGAGGAGGGCCTCTCGCCGCGGGAAGCGACGCGAAAATCCATGGGTCAGATCCAGGGCGCGCTGGTCGGTATCGCCATGGTGCTATCAGCGGTATTTGTGCCGATGGCCTTCTTCGGCGGCACCACCGGCGCGATCTACCGCCAGTTCTCGATTACCATTGTCTCGGCGATGGTGCTGTCGGTTCTGGTGGCGATGATCCTGACGCCAGCGCTGTGCGCCACGCTGTTAAAACCGGTTCACAAAGGCGAAACCCACGGACAGCGGGGCTTCTTCGGCTGGTTTAACCGCACCTTTAACCGTAACGCCAGCCGCTACGAAACCGCGGTCGGCAAAATTCTTCATCGTTCGCTACGCTGGATAATGATCTACGTCCTGCTGCTGGGCGGAATGGTCTTTCTGTTTCTGCATCTGCCTACGTCGTTCCTGCCGCTGGAAGACCGCGGCATGTTTACCACCTCGGTGCAGTTGCCAAGCGGTTCGACCCAGCAGCAAACCCTGAAGGTGGTGCAGCAGGCGGAAGACTACTTCCTGAACAATGAGAAGCAAAATGTTGAATCGGTGTTCGCGACCATCGGTTCCGGCCCCGGCGGCAACGGCCAGAACGTGGCGCGTATGTTCGTACGCCTGAAAGACTGGGACCAACGCGATCCCACCACCGGCTCCTCTTTCGCCATCATCGAACGCGCAACCAAAGCGTTTAACAAAATTAAAGAAGCGCGCGTCTTTGCCAGCAGCCCGCCGGCCATCAGCGGTCTGGGCAGCTCCGCCGGTTTCGATATGGAACTGGAGGATCACTCCGGCAACGGGCACGAAGCGCTGATGGCCGCCCGCGATACCCTGCTGGAGCTGGCCGCTAAAAATAACCAGCTCACCCGCGTGCGCCACAACGGCCTCGACGATAGCCCGCAGCTGCAGGTGGATATCGATCAGCGTAAAGCGCAGGCGCTGGGCGTCTCTATTGACGATATCAACGACACGCTGCAGACCGCGTGGGGATCAAGCTACGTCAACGATTTTATGGACCGCGGCCGCGTGAAGAAGGTCTACGTTCAGGCGGCGGCGCCGTATCGCATGCTGCCGGACGATATCAATCTGTGGTACGTACGCAACAGCAGCGGCACGATGGTGCCCTTCTCCGCCTTCGCCACCTCGCGCTGGGAGACCGGTTCACCGCGTCTGGAGCGCTACAACGGCTACTCGGCGGTAGAAATCGTCGGTGAAGCCGCGCCGGGCGTCAGTACCGGTACCGCCATGACGCTTATGGAGGAGCTGGCCCAGCAGCTGCCGAACGGCTTTGGCCTCGAATGGACGGCGATGTCCTATCAGGAACGCCTCTCCGGGGCGCAGGCGCCAGCGCTTTACGCCATCTCGCTACTGGTGGTGTTCCTGTGCCTGGCGGCGCTGTACGAAAGCTGGTCGGTGCCGTTCTCGGTGATGCTGGTGGTGCCGCTGGGGGTTATCGGCGCGCTGCTGGCGACCTGGATGCGCGGTCTGGAAAACGATGTTTATTTCCAGGTGGGCCTGCTGACGGTAATCGGCCTGTCGGCGAAAAACGCCATTCTGATCGTCGAATTTGCCAATGAACTGAATCAGAAAGGCGAAGATCTGCTTACCGCCACGCTCTCCGCCTGCCGCCAGCGTCTGCGGCCAATCCTGATGACCTCGCTGGCGTTTATCTTCGGCGTACTGCCAATGGCCACCAGTACCGGGGCGGGCTCCGGCAGCCAGCATGCCGTCGGCACCGGGGTAATGGGCGGGATGATCTCCGCCACGGTGCTGGCTATCTTCTTCGTGCCGCTGTTCTTCGTGCTGGTGCGCCGCCGCTTCCCGCTCAAGGATCGGCCGCAATAATCGGGACGCGCCCTGACGATATTTTCGCCGGGGCCAAATAACAGAAAAGGCGACCGGACAGGTCGCCTTTTTCATGTGGTCGCTTCAACTGCATTATTATTCTGCCTGTGAAATCGCCATGCTTTTATTGCGGAAAACTATTTACGAAGCATGCCTTCGATAAAGTCTTTCCAGTTCCCCAGTTCGTGTTCAATCATAATAGCCTCTCTTATTATTATGGGTGATTTTATGCAAATTCATTGATGGTTAAAAGATGGTTTGCGCTATCGCTCTGATGACTATCATTACCCCCCTGCTGAATACCCCTTTCATTCGTAAGTACTATGAGCCTAATTTGAGCAATTTAATGTGACCAACAGCAACATTTAGCAACATTTGCACATCAGCCTATCGTGCCAGGATCGCCCTGCCGCTAGCAGTAGCCGCCGTTCGGCGCGCAAAAAATGTTCAGAGTGTAAACCTGGATATATATCAGGGGGAAAAAATGATATTTATTAAAACAATTCACGTATTATTTATTGAAGGCTTATATATTCGGAAGAATCTTAGCTAATCATTTAATTCAACGGGAAAGGTTTAATCATGCTCACCATGTACGGGATAAAAAACTGCGACACCATAAAAAAGGCCCGCCGCTGGCTGGAAGCCCAGCAGATAGAATATCGTTTTCATGATTATCGTGTCGACGGTCTGGATCGCAGTTTATTAGACACCTTTATCGCTGAACTCGGCTGGGAAGCGCTGCTTAACACCCGAGGGACAACGTGGCGCAAGCTGGACGAAACGGTCCGCGCCGGTATCAATAACGCCGACGCAGCGGCGAAACTGATGCTGGAAATGCCGGCAATCATTAAACGCCCATTGCTCTGCGCGCCCGGTCAGCCTATGCTGCTGGGTTTCAGTGAATCAAGTTATCAGCAGTTTAACGAGGTGTAGTCTATGTCTTGCCCGGTCATTGAGCTGGCTCAGCAGCTTATTCGCCGCCCTTCCCTCAGCCCCGATGATGCGGGATGCCAGGCGTTAATGATTGAACGTCTGCGTGCGATTGGCTTTACCGTTGAACCGATGGATTTCGGGGATACCCAAAACTTCTGGGCCTGGCGCGGGCGCGGGGAAACGCTGGCGTTCGCCGGTCATACCGATGTCGTCCCGTCGGGCGATGCCGATCGCTGGATTAACCCCCCTTTTGAGCCGACTATTCGCGACGGCATGCTGTTTGGCCGCGGCGCGGCCGATATGAAAGGCTCGCTTGCGGCGATGGTGGTTGCCGCCGAGCGCTTTGTCGCCCAGTATCCGGACCATAAAGGCCGTCTGGCCTTTCTGATCACCTCGGATGAAGAGGCCAGCGCCAAAAACGGCACCGTTAAGGTTGTGGAAGCGCTGATGGCGCGCAACGAGCGTCTGGACTACTGCCTGGTCGGTGAACCCTCAAGCACCGAAGTCGTCGGCGATGTGGTGAAAAACGGCCGTCGCGGCTCGCTGACCTGCAACCTGACCATTCACGGCGTGCAGGGGCACGTGGCCTATCCGCACCTCGCCGATAACCCGGTTCACCGCGCCGCGCCGATGCTGGCGGAGCTGGTGACTATCGAGTGGGATAAGGGCAACGAATTTTTTCCGCCGACCAGTATGCAAATCGCCAACGTGCAGTCCGGGACCGGCAGCAACAACGTGATTCCCGGCGATATGTTCGTCCAGTTCAACTTCCGCTTTAGTACCGAGCTGACCGACGAAATGATTAAAGCGCGCGTCGTGGCGCTGCTGGAGAAATACGCGCTGCGCTACAGCGTTGACTGGTGGCTCTCGGGTCAGCCGTTCCTGACCAGCCGCGGTAAGCTGGTTGATGCGGTGGTTAACGCCATTGAGCACTATAATGAAATAAAACCGCAGCTGCTGACTAACGGCGGCACCTCCGATGGGCGTTTTATCGCGCGTATGGGGGCGCAGGTGGTTGAACTGGGGCCAGTGAACGCCACCATTCATAAAATAAACGAGTGTGTGAATGCCGCCGACCTCCAGCTGCTAGCGCGGATGTACCAGCGCATCATGGAACAGCTGGTCGCCTGACGGCATCAATAGAGAAGAGGTAAGCGCATGGATTGGCTAACGAAATACTGGTGGGTTCTGGTGTTGGTATTTTTGGTGGGCGTGATGATTAACGTGATTAAAGATCTGACCCGCGTTGACCACAAAAAATTCCTCAACAATAAGCCGGACCTGCCGCCGCATCGCGACTTCAACGACAAGTGGGACGATGACGACGACTGGCCGAAGAACGACCCGTCGAAGAAGAAGTAAGCAATTTATTTCAGATTGCAGCAAAGACATCGCCCGGTCCACGCAACGCTTCCGCCTGCGGGACCGGTAGCCTGGACAGATGCATAGCATCGCCTCCTGGAATGCGCGGTTCCCCTGCGCGCTTTGTTCCCGGGGGCGGCGCTCGACGCGCCTTGCCCGGGCTACGAGTTCACTGCCGTCTGTAGGTCCGGTAGCCCGGACAGATGCGCAGCATCGCCTCCGGGATTTTTATTTACAGCAGTTCAATAATATCGCTGTCTTTTGGCGTGCTACCGCTGAGCGCTTCGTCGAAATAGTGCTTCGGTACGGTAAAGCGCAGATGATCGAGGGCAAACTGCATACTGCGATCGTCAATCGCGTGCCCCAAATCTTCAACAATATCCAGCGTCACGTCACCGCCGGCCTGCTGCAGCGCCTCCTGCCCCGCCACCGCCCACGCCAGATCGATCACCCGATCTTCGCCGCCGTGGATCAGGTGCACGGTGGTCGCGGTCGTCGCCGTCTCCGGCAGCGTCGCATAGCGGCCGTTAAAGGCGATCACCCGCGATGCCAAACCCGGCTCGGCTTTAATGCTCTCCAGCGACATAATCGCCCCCTGCGAGAAGCCGATCAGCGCCGTCGCCTGCGGGCTGACGCCGCTCTTCTGTTGCCAGTAGCGAACCGTTTCAATGAAGGTCGGCATGATCGCATCCACGCGCTGCTGGCGGTTTTCTTCGCTGACGCCCTGCACGGAGAACCACTGGCGCCCCGGAGGCGGGCCGCACGGCTCCGCGCCGCCGATGCTGACGATCAGCGCTTCGGGAAAGAGCGGCGCAAACCAGCTGCCGATTTGCCCCATTGCTACCGGGTTATCGCCGACGCCATGAAACAGCAGCAGCAGTTGCTGTGCAGGTGTCGCGGGACTTTGAACAATAAAATGATCGTGTTTCATGGCTGTCTCCTTAATGTCTGCAAGGAAGTTTACGCCGCAGGCGAAATATGACCATGCCATTTAGCTGAAGGAGTTAGTTAAAAAAATTGCAGCATTTGAACCTGCTGGCGCAGGTCGTTGGCACGATCCGCATTCACGCCTGATAGCGCCTGCGCCGCTTCTTCGCGCAGCCTGACCAGAAGCGCTTTCCGTCCGGATAAACCTAGCGTTCGGCAAACCGTGGTCTCATCCTGCTGCTGCAGGCGGGCCCGCAGCGCCGGAAGCGGCAGATCCACCCGTATAAGCAGGCGATTGAGGCTACCCGCCGAGGTCAGCAGCGGACGATGGGCAAAAGCAAAACCCGCCACTTCCAGCCAGTCCTCTTCACTAAGAATAGTCGCTTTCCGCTCCGGCAACGGCGAAGGCTCATCTCGCCAGTCGCGCAGCCAGAACTCATCGCGCAGCAGACGCGCGGACTCTTCGCTTGCCAGCCGCTGGCCCGCTTCGCTGAGAGGATAGAGCGCCATCGCGGTATAACAGCCGCTGCTGGCTTCCCGATGGGTGCCCAGCCGCACCAGCGTAAAACCGCAGCGTTGCCAGAAGCGCCACAGCTCAGGCGTGTAGCCGAAACTCACCGACAGATAATCCCGCTCCGCACCCTGCGACGCCGCCTGGGCCACCAGCCGCTGCCCCAGCCCTTCGCGCTGGCGAGCCGGATGCACGGCAATACGGCTGATACGCAGCCCTGTCAGCGTGGCCGCTAGCGGGCTGCCGCCGTGCGCCGCCAGCGACTGCGCCACCAGATTACCGCGCGGACGGCGGTAGCCGGCCCACACCGCCTGGCTAAGGGATGGCTCAAGACCGCCCTCCTCCACCAGCCACAGCGCCCCGGCGATGCGGTTGCCGCTGCGGGCGCAGGTAAAATGCTGCCCCGGCGCATCCATCATGCGCCGCAGGTCCAGCGGCGACGTGCGATAGTGCGCGCCGGAGAGCAGCTGATACATCGCTTCCGGTAACGCAGGCTGTCGCCGCCAGCTCTGCTGGCTGACGCTTTCCAGCGCGATATCGCCGCCTGGCGCGTGCTGAAAGGTCTCGTCGTTGAACAGCAGCAGCCGCGCAATCGCCGCCTCCAGCGGACAGCCGCTCGCCCAACGGATGGGCGCCGTCAGGCTAAACTGCCGCAGATGCGCAAAGCTGGCGCAAAACTTAAGCAAAAAGCCGCGCCCGGTCCCTTCGTACCCCTGCACGGTGGTGGTCAATAGCGTCCTTGGGAAGCGGGAGACAAGCTGGCGCAGCAGCGGCCCGGGGATAGCGGCGGCCTCATCGACAATCAGCCATCCGGCGGTGCAGTTGGAAGCCAGCAATGCGTCGGGGGCCATAAAGCGGAAATCCTCACCGGCGAAAGCCGCCATGACCTCCGTCGCCGCGCGCGCCGGTGCCGTGACGATGGCATCGCCTGCCAGCTGGCGAATAAGCATTCCCGCGAGAGCGGACTTTCCTCGTCCGCGTTCGGCGGTCAGCGCCGCAATACCGGGAGGGAAACCGGTCAGTTCGGCAAGCACGGCGGCCTGCTCCGCCTGCGGATGACCATCGGCGGGACGCCATCGCGGACGCGCGGCAAACGCCGGCACCACGCACTCTTCGCCCTGCCGCCAGAGAATGGACGCGTTATCCGCACTACTCTGTTGGCAAAAACGATAAACAAAATTCGGCGTGGAGATGGGGTCGGGAGCGTCGCTCCAGCGCAGAGAATCCGCATCAGGACGAGCCGGCCATTGCGCGAAGTCGGGCGTGAGTAATACCAGCCAGCTCCCGGCGCGCAGCGTACCGGCTAACGCGGCAAACGCCGCGACGTCAAAACCCTCGCGGGCATCGAAAAAGGCGTGCTGAAATTCGCGGCCCAGTAGCGATTTCAGGGCAGCAGGCGAGGCGTATGGTTCAGGCATCGGCCGCGGACCGACCCACAGTCCGTCTGCGGCCAGCTCAGTACGTACTGTTTGCGCCTGACGCAGGGTCCAGGCATCGTCGCCGCTGAGAACCAGCAGACGACGAATACCTTCGCGCGCCATCTGCGCCGTCAGGTGACGCAGTTCATCCATGGCCGGAGAGCATTACAGCGCGTTGCCGAAGGTGTTGCACTGCGCCGGGTCGCCGCTATCAAAGCCGCGTTTAAACCAGGTATAGCGCTGCTGCGACGTTCCGTGGGTAAAGCTGTCCGGCACCACGCGCCCCTGGCTCTGCTGCTGCAGGCGATCGTCGCCAATCGCCTCTGCGGCGTTCAGCGCTTCCTGCAGATCGCCGGTCTCCATGTAGTCCTGCTTCTGCATATTGTAGCCCCAGACGCCCGCGAAGCAGTCCGCCTGTAGCTCCATTTTCACCGACAGGCGATTCGCTTCCGCCTGCGAAGCGTTTTGCTGCAGCTGGCGCACTTTCGATTCAATACCCAGCAGCTTTTGAACGTGATGGCCAACCTCGTGGGCGATAACGTAGCCCTGCGCGAAGTCGCCGCCGGCGCCGAGCTTGCTTTGCATCTCATCGTAGAATGACAGGTCGATATACACCGTGCTGTCCGCAGGGCAGTAAAAAGGCCCCATCACCGATTGGCCGGTGCCGCAGGCGGTCCGCGTCGCGCCGCGATACATCACCAGCTTCGGCTGCGCGTACTGGCGGCCCATATCTTTAAAAATCGCGCCCCAGGTATCTTCCGTGTCCGCCAGAATCACCTTCGTGAATTTCGCGGCCTCTTCATCCTGCGGGCTGATGGAGCGTTGAGTGGTGGTTTGCTGTTGTGTTACCGGTTCGCCGGTCAGCATGCCGGTTAAATCTACGCCGTAATAGCCCGCCACCAGGACAATAATCAGCAGCACGATGCCGCCTTTGCCGCTGGGGAGACGAAAACCGCCTCCGCCGCCCATCGGTGAACCTGATTGACCACGACGATCTTCCACATTGTCGCTTTCGCGACGTCCTTGCCAGCGCATAAGCACCTCAATTCATCATATTAACCAATGAATAAGATCGTAGGCGGTTCAGCGAAGGATTACCACAGGAAACAGCAAGAAGAGCGCCAGAAGAAGAAAACTTCTTCTGGCGTCGGGGGATTAGTCGAGCTTCACGCCCAGGCGATGGGCGACTTCTTCGTAGGCTTCAATCAGGCCGCCGAGGCTCTGGCGGAAGCGGTCTTTGTCCATTTTATCCATGGTTTTTTTATCCCACAGACGACTGCCGTCCGGAGAGAATTCGTCTCCCAGCACCACTTCGCCTTTGAACAGACCAAACTCCAGCTTGAAGTCCACAAGGATCAGGCCCGCGTCGTCAAACAGCTTTTTCAGCACATCGTTAGCTTTGAAGGTCAGCTCCTGCATCCGCGCCAGGTTCTCTTTGCTCACCCAGCCAAAGGTTTCGCAATAGGATTCGTTGACCATCGGATCGTGCATGGCGTCGTTCTTCAGGAACAGATCGAACAGCGGCGGATTCAGCTCAATGCCTTCTTCAATCCCTAAGCGTTTCACCAGCGACCCGGCGGCGCGGTTGCGCACCACGCATTCCACCGGCACCATATCCAGCTTTTTAACCAGACACTCGGTATCGGACAACAGCGCTTCCATCTGGGTCGGGATACCCGCTTCCGCCAGCTTGCTCATAATGAAATGGTTAAACTTGTTGTTCACCATGCCTTTACGATCGAACTGCTCAATGCGAGCGCCGTCCCCTGCTGACGTATCGTTACGGAATTCGAGTATCAACAGATCCGGGTTTTCGGTGCTGTATACCGTCTTCGCTTTACCACGATACAACTCAGCTTGCTTTTGCATCTTTGTCACTCCAGTGATGATTAACGATAAAAATTTGTGCTTTTCTGCCGACGCACACGTTTGCGTCACTATACATTAAAAAGGGCCGGATTGCTCCAGCCCTGTTAATTACTTACTTAATGCGGCCTGGAATACGGCAACCAGGGCATCGTTTTGCGACTGCGTCAGAGTATGACCTTTCGGGTCGATGAACTGCAGACTGCTGCGGTTATCGAGGTCCCCGACCTGCAGTTTATAATCGCCGGAGACCAGCTGCGGGTCGCGAGCGCCCAGATCGCTCCAGCCGCTGTCGGAAAGCGGTTTGTAGGTGACGGAGAAGCTGCCCTGAGAACGAGAGCTATCGGTGACCTTCATACCCACTTTTTCCAGCGCGCCCGGCAGGCGTTGCCACACCAGGTTAAACGGCGCGCGAACGATCAGCATCGGCAGGCCGGTATCATCAGCGCCGCTCTGCACGTCGAAGGTCGCCCCGGCATTTTTCTGCGCGGCGTTCTGCGCGCTGGTGGCGTTCAGATCCAGACCTTCGGAAATGACGTTCAGCATGGCGGTACTGTAGCGCTGCAGCGAAGCCGGATCGGCAACAGGTTTACCCGCCTGCTCCAGATTCACCAGCTTCACGATCACCGCCTGCTGATAGCCCTGCTGCTTAACTGAGATTTGATAGCGACCACGGTACTGCTGGTCTTCATCGAGGCGATTCCATTCGACCCAGTCGGTATTCAGCGTCTGGCTGGCATCGTCGCGTTTAGCGATAGTGTAGTTTTTCGACTGCACGATGCTTGCCACCTGCGCCCACAGCGAACCGCTGCGACCGTTTTCCACCATCAGCGTTGCGGTATCACCGTTAAACTGCGTACGCGCGCCGCTGACCAGCGCCAGAGGCTGGGCCGGCGGACGGATGTCCAGGGCTTTGCCTGTGTTACCGGTGCTGGTTGCAACCGGAATATTATAATCACCCACCTGAACCGGCAGGATCATCCCTGCTGGCGCGTGAAGTTCACTAAGCGGCGTTGCCTGCAAATAGGCCTCGTCGCCGCTCACCTGACGCTTATAGCGCGAGTCAGAACTACAGGCCGCGAGGAGTAGAACCAGCGAAACACCCGCAACCTTCGCCAGGCGCGACTTCTGTACTGAGTAAGCCATCAAATCTCCCTAAACTTTACAGCAAACCGGCATGCTTCAGCGCTGCGGTAACGACCTTAGTACCGTTTTCGGTAATCGGGGTCATCGGCAGGCGTAACGTATCGGTCGCCACAAGACCCAACGCCTTACAGGCCCATTTGACCGGGATAGGGTTGGGTTCGACAAATAATTTGGTATGCAATGGCATCAGACGCTGGTTAATCGCACGAGCTTCGGCAAATTGACCTGCTAGCGCCAGTCGGCACATCTCGGCCATTTCGCGCGCCGCAACGTTTGTCGTTACGGAAATCACGCCGTGACCGCCAAGCTGCATAAAGTCCATTCCGGTCGCGTCATCGCCGCTCAGCAGAATAAAGTCATCTGAAACCAGCTCTTTGATCTGATGAACGCGGCTTAAGTTCCCCGTCGCTTCCTTAATACCGATAATATTTTTAATTTCCGCCAGACGGCCAACGGTTTCAGGCAGCATATCGCAACCGGTACGGGACGGCACATTATACAGGATTTGCGGCAGGTCAGTATGCTCTGCGATAGCTTTAAAGTGTTGGAACAGCCCTTCCTGGGTCGGACGGTTGTAATACGGCGTGACCGTCAGGCAGCCAACCACGCCGCTATCGTTAAATCGTTTGGTCAGGCTAATCGCCTCTGCGGTTGCATTGGCACCGGTGCCGGCAATAACCGGAATACGCCCGTCGGCCAGTTCCAGCGTCTGCATGACCACGTCACCATGCTCTTCATGGCTCAATGTTGCGGACTCTCCGGTAGTTCCTACCGAAACGATCGCCGAGGTGCCGCTGGCGACATGATAATCAATCAGTTTTTTCAGGCTTGACCGGCAGACGTTGCCGTTTTCATCCATCGGCGTGACAAGCGCTACAATACTTCCCGTAAACATGGGCCATCCTCAGAGCATAAGTGGGACAAGATTCTCAATGTTACGTTTGGAGTCGCAATAAAAGCAAGAGACCCGATGCCATCAGGGATGTTGTATGCCGGTTTTTTTTATGCTTTCCTAACGTTACCTCACCTTTTTAAAGGAAGAACAGGTTTGACAGCCTCATTACAACACTATCTGGTTATTACCGCGTTGGGTGCTGACCGCCCAGGCATCGTGAATACGATCACTCGTCACGTCAGCAGCTGCGGCTGTAATATCGAAGACAGTCGGCTGGCCATGCTTGGCGATGAGTTTACGTTTATCATGCTGCTTTCCGGCTCGTGGAATGCAATTAACCTGATTGAGTCAACTCTGCCGCTGAAAGGCGCCGAGCTGGATCTGCTTATCGTGATGAAGCGTACAACCGCGAGGCCGCCTCAGGCGATGCAGAACACCGTCTGGGTTCAGGTTGAGGTGCCGGATTCGCCGCATATCATTGAGCGATTTACGGCGCTGTGCGATACGTGGAAAATGAACATTGCCGAGCTGGTTTCCCGCACTCAGCCCGGTGCAAACGACGAGTCAGCACAGCTTTTTATCCAGATCACCGCCCACAGCCCGACTACGCAAAATGCATCAAATATCGAACAAGCGTTCAAAGCCCTATGTACAGAACTGAATGCACAAGGCAGTATTAACATTGTTAATTATTCACAGCATGATGAACAGGATGGAGTTTGAGTGATGAACCCACTGAAAGCCGGTGATATTGCACCGAAATTTAGCTTACCGGACCAGGACGGCGAGGAAGTAAATTTGACCGACTTCCAGGGACAGCGTGTTCTGGTTTATTTTTATCCGAAAGCCATGACCCCGGGCTGCACCGTACAGGCGTGCGGTTTACGCGATAATATGGACGACCTGAAAAAAGCAGGCGTTGAAGTACTGGGTATCAGTACGGATAAACCAGAAAAACTCTCCCGTTTCGCCGAAAAAGAGCTGCTGAACTTCACTCTCCTGTCTGATGAAGATCATCAGGTATGCGAGCAGTTTGGTATCTGGGGTGAAAAAACCTTTATGGGGAAAACCTACGACGGTATCCATCGTATTAGCTTCCTCATCGACGCCAACGGCAAAATCGAACATGTGTTTGATGATTTCAAAACCAGCAATCACCACGACGTGGTGCTGAACTGGCTGAAAGAAAACGCCTGACGCTAAGACAAACGCAAGACGCCGGGTCGTTCTCAACCACCCGGCGTCTTTTTTTAGGGCATTCCTTGCGGCTTCGCGCTAATGCTCGTCTTCCACGATCAGGCCATCCGGCCAGGCGTGCACCACCGCTTTGATGAGCGTCGCCAGCGGAATCGCGAAGAATACGCCCCAGAATCCCCACAGACCGCCAAAAATCACCACCGACAGAATAATCACCAGCGGATGCAAGTTAACCGCTTCCGAGAACAGTACCGGTACCAGCAGGTTGCCATCCAGCGCCTGAATAATCAGGTACACCGCAAACAGGCTCCAGAACTCGGTTCCCGCGCCAAACTGGAACAGCGCCACGCCCACCACCGGAATGGTGACCACAAACGCGCCGATATAGGGGATTAATACCGAGAACCCCACCAGCACCGCCAGCAGCAGCGAATAGTTGAGGCCAAATAGGATAAAGCCAATCCACGTCGCCACGCCGACGACGATCATCTCCAGCACCTTGCCGCGGATATAGTTGGTAATTTGCTGGTTCATCTCTTTCCACACCTGCCCGGCCAGCCCGCGGTTGCGCGGCAGCACCCGGCGTACGGCGTTAAGCATCTGCTCTTTATCCTTCAGCAGAAAGAAAACCATCAGCGGCACCAGCACCAGATAGACCGCCAGGGTCAGCAGCCCGACCAGCGAGGCCAGCGAATACTTCACTACCGAATCGCCTACGGTTAACATGCGGCTGCGCATATTCTCCGCCATCGCGTCGATAATGCCGGCATCCATTAAGGCCGGATAACGGCGCGGCACCGTCGCGGCGAAATCGGAAAGTTTATTCAGCATCCCCGGCATATCGCGGATCAGATAAATGCCCTGCTGCCAGGCAACCGGCATCACCACAAACGCCATCAACAGCAGGATGCCAACGAACAAAATCAGAACGACCGAGGTGGCCCAGGTACGTGAAAAACCGATACGCTCCAGCCTGACGGTGGGCCACTCCAGCAAATAGGCCAGAACAATAGATACCAGTAGAGGTGCCAGCAGGCCGCTGAAGAAAAACATAATGCCGAACCCAGCCAGCAAAATGACCAGCAGCGCTATCGCCTCCGGATCGCTGAACCGACGACGGTACCACTGCATTAACATCTGAAGCATAAAACCCTTCCCTGAAGAGCGGAGCTGTAACAATCTCGGGAATTGTATCGAAATGTCACAAAAAAGACTTCGCTTTTTATGGGTAAAACCACAAACATTAATGACCGGGTGAATATCATATTTGCAACGCCGCGAACGACGGCTAAACTCGCTGAACCTGCTTGCGGTCAGGGAACATTACGCCGCACAATCGGTCAAACTGGCACACCTACATTACAGGACAGAGGTTATGTTCAGGCAGTTGAAGAAAACGCTGGTGGCGACCGTCATAGCGTCGCTGACGCTGGGTTCAATATTACCTGCTTTTGCCGATACCGCAGACACTCTGCCGGACATGGGCACCTCCGCAGGAAGCACGCTCTCCATTGGCCAGGAAATGCAGATGGGAGATTATTACGTGCGCCAGCTGCGCGGCAGCGCGCCGTTAATTAACGATCCGCTGCTGGTGCAATATATCAACGGTTTAGGCATGCGCCTGGTGTCGCACGCCAATTCGGTGCGCACTCCGTTCCACTTTTATCTGATTAATAACGATCAAATAAACGCCTTTGCTTTCTTCGGCGGTAACGTCGTACTGCACTCGGCGCTGTTCCGCTACTCGGATAATGAAAGCGAGCTGGCGTCGGTCATGGCGCACGAAATTTCTCACGTCACCCAGCGCCACCTTGCCCGCGCGATGGAAGACCAAAAGCGCAACGCTCCGCTGACCTGGGTTGGCGCGCTGGGGTCGATTCTGCTGGCGATGGCCAGCCCGCAGGCCGGCATGGCCGCGCTGACCGGCACCCTGGCGGGCAGCCAGCAGGGGCTGATCAGCTTTACCCGCCAAAACGAGGAAGAGGCCGACCGCATTGGTATTCAGGTCCTTCAACGTTCAGGTTTCGATCCGCAGGCGATGCCGGCGTTTATGGGCAAGCTGCTTGACGAGTCGCGTTACTCGACCCGGCCGCCGGAAATGCTGCTGACCCACCCCTTACCGGAAAGCCGTCTCGCCGACGCCCGCAACCGTGCGAACCAGATGCGCCCGGTGGTCGTGCAATCCTCGCCTGACTTCTACCTGGCGAAAGCCAGAACGCTCGGAATGTACACCTCCGGCGACAATAAGCTGGGCAACGACCTGCTGAGCAACTGGGAAAAAGGCAATATTCGCGAACAGCACGCCGCCCAGTACGGCCGCGCGCTGCTGGCGATGGGCAGCAACAATTACGATCTGGCGCGCAAAACGCTACAGCCGCTGCTGAGCGCCGAACCGCAAAATGCCTGGTACCTTGACCTGGCGACCGATATCGATCTCGGACAAAAGCGAGCCACAGACGCGATTAACCGCCTGAAGGGCGCCCGGGAACTGCGTACTAACCCGGTACTACAGCTCAACCTCGCCAACGCCCTGCTGGAAGGCGGGCAGCCGGGGGAAGCGGCGACGATCCTTAACCGCTATACCTTTAACAATAAAGATGACGTCAATGGTTGGGATTTGCTGGCGCAAGCGGAAGCTAAACTGGGAAATCGCGATCAGGAGCTGGCAGCGCGCGCGGAGGGCATGGCGCTGGTTGGCCGACTCGATCAGGCCATTACCCTGCTCAGCAGCGCCAGCTCACAGGTGAAATTAGGCAGCCTGCAGCAGGCCCGCTACGATGCGCGTATCGATCAGCTGCGTCAGCTGCAGGAACGCTTCAAACCGTACCAGAAAATGTAAGGAGATCTCATGTCCGATACGGTCAAAATCTATCACAACCCGCGCTGCTCCAAGAGTCGCGACACCCTGAGCCTGCTGAAGGCTAACGGCATCGACCCTGAAGTAGTGCTCTATCTGGAGACACCGCCGGATGCCGCCACGCTGCGCCAGCTGCTGAAGATGCTGGGAATGGCCAGCGCGCGCGACTTAATGCGCCAGAAAGAAGATCTCTATAAATCCCTCGATCTCGCTAATCCGCAGCTCAGCGAAGAGGCGCTGATCCAGGCAATGATCGATAATCCAAAGCTGATTGAGCGGCCTATCGTCGTCAGCCACGGCGAGGCCCGTATCGGTCGTCCGCCGGAGCAGGTACTGGAGATCGTCAACTAAACAGGAGGAGCCTCAAGCCGCAGCTCTGCTAAAGCTTGAGGATCTCTTTTACAAAAGGAATGGTCAGCTTGCGCTGGGCGGTAATCGAAGCGCGATCGAGCTGATCGAGGGTCATAAATAGCGAACGCATTTCGCGATCCAGGCGCTTGAGCAGGAAGCGGCAGACGTCTTCCGGCATTTCGAAACCGCGCAGCCTGGCGCGCAGCTGAAGCGCCTGGAGCTTATCTTCATCCGACAGCGGCTGCAGCTTGTAGATTTGCCCCCAGTCGAGACGCGAGGCCAGATCCGGCAACCCGAGATTAAGCTGGCGCGGCGGTCGATCGCCGGTGATCAGCAGCCGGGTTTTACCAGACTCGAGGATGCGGTTGTAGAGGTCGAAAATCGCCATTTCCCACAGTTCATCGCCCGCCACGCATTCAATATTATCGATGCAAACCAGCGACAGCTGTTCCATTCCATCCAGCACTTCAGGAACGAACCACGTCCGTTTATCCAGCGGAACGTAGCCCACCGCATCGCCGCGCTGGGAGAGTTCCGCGCAGGCCGCGTGCAGAAGATGGCTGCGCCCCGCCCCTTCCCGTGACCAGATATAGATGTATCCGCTATGATCCTGCCGCAGCACGTTCTGAAGGGCAGCAAGAAGAGAAGGGTTATCACCCGGCCAGAAACTCGCGAAAGTTTCATCATCGGGAAGATACAGTGGCAAAGAGAGCTGTGCCGGTGCGTTCAGATGGACCTCAACATAGGCTTGCAGAAAAACGCGGAGAGTTTAGCACAGAAATAGGCAAGGAGAGAACCGGGCGGGATCGCCGCCCGGTATAGGGATCAATGTTTTGCTTCTTCGCTATCCACAGCGTCGAGGACCACCTCTTCCGGACGCAGCACGCTTATCAGCTTGAAGATCAGGCTCAGGCCGATGCCGACAATGGTCGCCAGCGCCATGCCTTTCAGCTCAGCGGCGCCGATATGCACTTTCGCGCCGCTGACGCCGATGATCAGGATAACGGAGGTCAGAATCAGGTTCTGCGCCTTGTTGTAATCGACTTTAGATTCGATCAGCACGCGAATCCCGGATGCGCCGATGACCCCGTACAGCAGCAGCGAAACGCCGCCCATTACCGGCAGCGGGATAATCTGGATCGCCGCCGCCAGCTTGCCGACGCAGGAGAGCAGAATCGCGATGATCGCCGCGCCGCCGATAACCCAGGTGCTGTAGACGCGGGTGATCGCCATCACGCCAATGTTCTCACCGTAGGTGGTGTTTGGCGTTGAGCCAAAGAAGCCGGAGATCACCGTAGACAGGCCGTTGGCAAACATTGAACGATGCAGGCCCGGATCGCGGATCAGATCTTTTTTGACGATATTGGCCGTCACCACCAGATGTCCAACGTGTTCGGCGATCACCACCAGCGCGGCGGGCAGAATGGTGAAAATCGCAAACCATTCAAAGCGCGGGGTGTAGAAGGTCGGCAGCGCGAACCAGTGGGCATCGGCGATGGGCGTGGTATCGACGACGCCCATCACGAAGGAGAGCGCGTAGCCGACCAGCACGCCGATTAAAATCGGGATAATCGCCAGGAAACCGCGGAACAGCACCGAACCGAAAACCGTCACCGCCAGCGTCACCATCGAAATAATGATGGTTTTGCTGTCCGGCGATTGCCCGTCAGCGGGCAGCAAACCGGCCATGTTCGCCGCGACGCCCGCCAGCTCCAGGCCGATAACCGCGACAATCGCCCCCATCGCCGCCGGCGGGAACATCACGTCCAGCCAGCCGGTTCCAGCTTTTTTGACGATAAAGGAGACGATGCAAAACAGCACGCCGCACATGATGAATCCGCCGAGAGCGACTTCGTAACCTAGCGGCAGCAAAAGCAGCACCGGAGAGATAAACGCAAAGCTCGATCCAAGATAAGCCGGAATTTTGCCTTTGCAGATGAAAAGATATAACAGCGTTCCGATGCCGTTAAACAGCAGTACCGTAGCCGGGTTGATATGGAACAGAACGGGCACCAGTACCGTTGCGCCAAACATGGCGAACAGATGTTGCAAACTAAGCGGGATTGTCTGTAAAAGCGGCGGTCTTTCACTCACCCCGATAGCACGGCGCGTCATGGCATTTTCCTCTGAGAGTCGTTTGTTGATTGCTGTTGGTGTGTTTTATTCAAAAAAAAGCCGACTCTCAAAGTCGGCTTTTTCTACTTCATCAATTATTTCGTACCAAAAATCTTATCGCCGGCGTCGCCGAGCCCCGGAATAATGTATCCGTGCTCGTTCAGGCCCTGGTCAATGGACGCGGTGTACAGCTCAACGTCCGGATGCGCTTTTTCCAGCGCGGCGATGCCTTCCGGGGCCGCCACCAGAACCAGCACCTTAATGCTGCTGCAGCCCGCTTTTTTCAGCAGGTCGATGGTGGCGATCATTGAACCGCCGGTTGCCAGCATCGGGTCAACCACCAGCGCCATGCGTTCGTCGATATTAGATACCAGCTTCTGGAAGTAAGGAACCGGCTCAAGGGTCTCTTCGTTACGGTAGATGCCCACCACGCTGATGCGCGCGCTGGGTACGTGCTCAAGCACGCCTTCCATCATTCCCAGACCCGCGCGCAGAATCGGCACAACGGTAATTTTCTTGCCTTTGATCTGCTCAATTTCTACCGGGCCGTTCCAGCCTTCGATGGTGACTTTTTCAGTCGCCAGATCGGAAGTTGCTTCATAAGTCAGTAAGCTGCCAACTTCTGAGGCGAGTTCACGGAAGCGTTTGGTGCTGATGTCGTGCTCACGCATCAGGCCCAGCTTGTGTTTGACGAGTGGGTGTTTCACTTCCACGATCTTCATTCTCTTTCTCCTCTGAGGGGCAGCCACAAAAAAATCGCCGGATTATACCGCCTTTTACCTTTTACGCCATAGCCGATATGTTTGACCGGGATCAACCAAAATGCTTTACGCTGCCTGAGCCAGTATAAGACAAAATAAAAAAACCCCGCGAAGGCGGGGCTGGATGGGGCTTTACGGCAGTTTTATAGCTTGTCGCCGTTGCTGCCGATAACCTGCTGATACCAGGCAAAAGATTTCTTGCGGCTACGCGCCAGCGTGCCGTTGCCCTCATTGTCCTTATCTACATAGATAAAGCCGTAGCGTTTTTTCATCTCACCGGTTCCCGCGGAGACCAGGTCGATACAGCCCCATGGGGTGTAGCCCATCAGGTCCACGCCATCCTCAACGACCGCTTTTTTCATCTCGGCGATATGGGCAGAGAGATAGTCGATTCGATACTGGTCATCCACCGAACCGTCCGCTTCGCGAACATCAATGGCGCCGAAGCCGTTCTCGACGATAAACAGCGGCAGCTGATAGTGATCCCAGAACCAGTTCAGGGAGTAGCGCAGCCCGACCGGATCAATCTGCCAGCCCCAATCTGACTTCTGCACGTACGGGTTAGAGACCAGGCTCTTGCTTTCATCATAATCCAGCTGCGGGTTGTCATCCGTTGCTTTCGTGGCGAACGACATATAGTAGCTAAAGCCGATATAGTCGACGCAGCCCTGGGTCAGCGCCACGCGGTCTTCTTCGGTGATATCCAGCGCAAATCCGCGGCGCTCGAAGTAGTTCAGCAGATGCTGCGGGTAGCGGCCGCGGACGTGAACATCGGTAAACCAGTAGCGGCGGTGCATGGCGTTCATCGCCATCATCATGTCGTTGGGCGCGCAGCTCAGCGGGTAAATCGGGCACATGGCGATCATGCAGCCAACCCACAATGACGGGTTAATTTCGCGAGCGGCTTTAACCGCCAGCGCGCTGGCGACCAGTTCATAGTGCGCCGCCTGATACATAACCGGCTCGCGGTCCTCTCCCGGCAGATATTTCAGTCCGGAGTTGGTAAACGGCGCAAAATCCTCGTGGAAGTTGGCCTGGTTATTGATCTCATTGAAGGTCATCCAGTACTTCACTTTATGCTGGTAGCGGGTAAACACCACCTGGGCAAAGCGGACGAAGAAATCAATCAGTTTACGGTTACGCCAGCCGCCGTACTCCGTCACCAGATGGTACGGCATTTCGAAGTGGGAGAGCGTAATCACCGGCTCGATGCCGTGCTTGCGGCACTCATCGAACAGGTCGTCGTAAAACTGCAGCCCGGCTTCGTTAGGCTCTTGCTCATCGCCCAGCGGAAAGATGCGCGTCCAGGCGATAGAGGTACGGAAGCACTTGAAGCCCATTTCGGCAAACAGCTGAATGTCGTCTTTATAGCGATGATAAAAATCGATCGCCTCGTGGTTGGGGTAGTTTTTCCCCGGCAACACGCCATCGGTGATTTCGCGCGGTACGCCGTGCGCGCCTGCGGTCATCACGTCGGCGACGCTAACCCCTTTACCGCCCTCTTTCCAGCCGCCTTCCAGCTGATGCGCCGCCACCGCGCCGCCCCACAGAAAACCTTCTTTAAATCCAGACATGTTCTCTCCCTATGCGCAGTCGCCGCTATGCGACCGGTATTGCTGATTGAAATGGTAAACCGCGCCTACCAGCCCGGCATCGTTGCCGTGGCTAACGGTGTCGATATATTCCGCAATGCCAAACCAGGCCAGATGTTCGCGCAGCAGCGCCAGAAAGCCCGGCCGTTCCACAATCCCGCCGCCGATCAAAATCGTTTGCGGGTCGAATAAGTTAACGAGGTTATATAGTCCGGTGCCCAGGCCGTTAAAGAATTCCGCGACCAGACGTCGACAGATGGCGTCGCCCGCATCGTAGCGGTCAAAAATCTCTTCGCCAGTGACGTCATCCAGCGCCTTACCGATATGCTCAGCGTAGCGATGGCGCAGCACGCGCAGCGTGCAGTTTTCATTCATCGAATAGCGCCGCACATCGCGGGTACCCGGACGCGCGGTTTGCATATAGCCGAACTCGCCGGCGCGGAAGCGCGCGCCGTGGACCAGCTGGTTATTACAGAAAATCGCCCCGCCGATGCCGGTGCCGATGGTCAGGACCAGAAAGTTGCTCATGTCGGCGGCTTTACCCCGCCAGCGCTCGGCCAGCAGTACGCAGTTAGCATCGTTCTCAATGGCCACGGGCAGGCGCACCTGCTGCTCAAGCCAGTCCTTGATGGCGAAGTTATCGAATTTACGGATGGCGCCGCCCATTTCGATAAAGCCGGTATGCGGGTTAACGTAGCCGGGCGCGCTGATGGCCACCCCTTCGCACGCCGGGTGCGCGGCGATCCACACCAGCATCGCCTGCAGGATCTGGTCGCCGTCGCTGTCGATGATGGTCTGCTTTCCTTTCTCCAGCAGCGTGCCTTCGCGCGTCATTACCCCCATTTTTAACGCCGTGCCACCGATATCAAATGCGGCAATTTTCATCCTCAGCTTTCCTCCAGAATCCATCAAATTCACGGTTTCTCTCTGCTTGCAGCACAAAAGAAACCGGTTTCAGTGGCATGATGATTATTCCCGGCAACGCTGGCAAGCAGAAGACTGTACCCGGTTTCATTTTCGTGAACAGTATCAAATTTGCGCACTTAACGGCCGTTTTACGTCGACTGCAAAGCAGGCTCGCAAACGTTTGCTATCCCTGTTAGAATTGCGCCGTTTTTTATTGCTACCGCAAACGCGTGGAGACTTCGCAGTGACCGATAAAACCTCTCTCAGCTATAAAGATGCCGGCGTGGATATTGATGCAGGCAACGCTCTCGTCGACCGTATTAAGGGCGTGGTGAAGAAAACCCGTCGCCCGGAAGTGATGGGTGGACTGGGCGGATTCGGCGCGCTGTGCGCGCTGCCGCAGAAGTATCGCGAACCGGTTCTGGTCTCCGGCACCGACGGCGTCGGTACCAAGCTGCGTCTGGCGATGGACCTGAAGCGTCACGACACTATCGGTATCGACCTGGTCGCCATGTGCGTAAACGACCTTGTGGTTCAGGGCGCAGAGCCGCTGTTCTTCCTGGATTACTACGCCACCGGCAAACTGGATGTCGATACCGCGGCGAGCGTAATCAGCGGCATCGCTGAAGGCTGCCTGCAGTCGGGCTGCGCGCTGGTGGGCGGCGAGACGGCGGAAATGCCGGGCATGTACCACGGCGAAGACTATGATGTGGCTGGTTTCTGCGTCGGCGTAGTAGAAAAATCAGAAATTATCGACGGTAGCAAAGTGGCCGACGGCGACGTGCTGGTGGCGCTGGCTTCCAGCGGCCCGCACTCGAACGGCTACTCTCTGGTGCGCAAAATTATCGAAGTCAGCGGCGTTGACCCGCAAACCACCGATCTCAACGGTAAACCGCTGGCCGACCATCTGCTGGCGCCGACCCGCATTTATGTGAAATCCGTACTCGACCTGATTGCCAACCTCGACGTGCACGCCATCGCCCACCTGACCGGCGGCGGCTTCTGGGAAAACATCCCGCGCGTCCTGCCGGACAACACTCAGGCAGTCATCGATGAATCCTCCTGGCAGTGGCCGGACGTGTTCAACTGGCTGCAAACCGCCGGTAACGTCAGCAGCCACGAAATGTATCGCACCTTTAACTGCGGCGTTGGCATGGTTATCGCGCTGCCGGCGGAAGCGGCGGATAAAGCCGTTGCCTTCCTGAACGACAAAGGTGAAAGCGCGTGGAAAATAGGGTATATCAAAACCTCTGATTCCGAACAGCGTGTGGTCATTGAATGAAAAACATCGTGGTGCTGATTTCCGGTAACGGTAGCAACCTGCAGGCGATCATTGACGCCTGCGCCCGGAAGAAAATCAACGGCACCCTGCGTGCAGTCTTCAGCAACAAGGCCGACGCGTTCGGCCTTGAGCGCGCGCGCGCGGCCAATATTCCGGCTCACGCGCTCGCCGCCAGCCAGTTTGCCAACCGGGAAGCCTTTGACCGCGAGCTGATGCACGAGATCGATGCTTACGCGCCGGATCTGGTGGTGCTGGCCGGCTACATGCGGATTCTTAGCCCGGCTTTTGTCGCCCACTATCAGGGGCGTATGCTGAATATCCACCCTTCCCTGCTGCCAAAGTATCCGGGGCTGCACACCCATCGCCAGGCGCTGGAAAATGGTGATGAAGAGCACGGAACATCGGTGCATTTCGTCACTGACGAATTGGACGGAGGCCCGGTGGTTCTGCAGGCTAAGGTACCGGTGTTCGCTGAAGATACCGAAGACGACATCACCGCCCGCGTACAAGCTCAGGAACACGATATCTACCCCCTGGCTATCAGCTGGTTTGTCGACGGCCGCCTGCGCGCGGAGGGCAACGAAGCCTGGCTTGACAATGTTCCTCTTCCGCCGCAGGGATACGCGGCAGAAGAGTAAACTTTCCCGCCTCTGGCGTCCGCTGGAGGCGTTTTTCATTGGCTCAGGCTTCCCGCACCGATGACCGCTCGCACTTTTCCAGACACAGCGCTTGCGTGTTCCAGCCTGCCGGTAGGGGGACTGGACGCTGCCAATCAAGTCCTCTGACGACCAAATCGGAAACCCCTTGCGCAAACAGGACGGGTAGCCCTCCAGGATAGGGTTCGACTCCCCAGGCCTTTCCCGTCTCTGGATTGAGGCACCAGGCGTTATCGATACCCATTCCTGTTGGCGAAAGAGGATTACAAGGCGGACGAATATCATAATTCCCCTGCCAGCCGTGGCGATGCAGCCGCTGGGTAAGCTGAATATTCTCAAGTCGTATTCGATTGATCGTGGCTGGGGTTTCACTGTGCATATTGATGGCGCCTTCACATTCTCCGCTAAGCCCGCGAAACTGGATTTGCGTAATCTCACCGGGCTCGATCTGCGGATGCCTGCGACGCGCGGAGAGGAAAATCGGGTCCGCCTCCCCCCAGTGACAGGCTGGCGCCGCCACACACGCAAAAGTCATGCTGGTAAAGAGCATTCTTCGTAGCCGGCCACCATCGCGTGAAATCAGGCCAATACCGCGATTCGAATCAAAGATAGTGCAATTGCTGACCACAATATCTTCAATATCTTGCCAGGTTTCCGTGCCGATTTTAAAAGCGCAGCTTTTTGAGCGCAGGGTACAATTGACGATTGTCACTTGACGTAAAGGTCGTTGGATAGCCGCCGGTTTATCGGTGGTTTTCAGACAAATTGCATCGTCCGCCGCACTAAAAAAACTATTAGCAATATGTACCTGCTGACAGCTATCGATATCCAGCGCATCAGTATTCGCCATGGTCAGATCGTTATCAACGCTAATGCCATCAATCACCACCTGTGAACACGAAACAAGATGAATGGTCCACATCGGCGCATGGTGTACACGGATATTTTCCAGCCTGACCCGCTGGCAATTTTCCAGAAGAATGATGCGCGGTCGCTGTTCGGCGGGCGTGCGATAGCCCATATCGTCAACCGATGAGGAGAACCAACCATCGGCATTACCGTAAATAGTACCGCCCCCACAAATCGAGATATTTTCGGCATCCCGGGCATAGAGAAAAGCCCGGTCGGAGCACTCTGCGCGGCTTAAGGCCACCGCCTGGGTGAAGTCAGCATAATTATCGCTGACGATGAGTTCCGCACCGGGTGACAACCACAGGCAGGTATTTGACCCCATGCGTAACCCGCCAAGGTAATATTTTCCACTTTCCACCACCAGCGTACCGCCGCCCGCTTGCGATAAGGTATCCAGCGCTTTTTGAAAAATCTCAGTGTCGCGAGTCATACCATCTGCGTGCGGGTGCCAGTTTGAAAGAAAAATGTTCATAGGTTTTCCTGAGATGAAACGGGAAAGCTATCTGAACACAGTCATTATCGATCGCCGTAGGGCAAAACAGCCCTGACATAGGTAATCTGTCGGCATTCTCACAACTCCCTTTTTTCCCGCTGTTCATCTGTGATTAAGCACACATTTCTTCTCCCATCTTCCGCAGAAATAGCGATGGACATCACATTTCATTTTTTCGCCCGTGCGAATACTGCTGGCCATATCACGCTATTTATTTCATTTAATCCGCTTTCAACGCCTCGCTCTCAGTTCTTAACAAAAGCGACTTGATGACGATTCCGCAAAATTTTCACCTCTTTTACTGTGCTACTTCCTCTTTACTGACAGAAGAGACAGGAAAAATGACGAGGACAGTAACGGCACCACGGGAAGTAAAAACACGCAATATTCTCTGCTGGGGGATGGGCGATATCTTCGGCAGCGGCGCAATGACGATCACCGGGCTTTGGCTGCTTTATTTTTATATTGAAGTGGCGGGTCTTTCTCCCGCCGCCGCCGCATCCATCTTTGCGATCGCCAAAATTTGGGATGGCATCACCGACCCGATCATGGGTTATATCACCGACAATATTCGCACGCGCTGGGGGCGACGCCGACTATTCTTTATTATCGGCGCGCCGCTCTCTTTTTGCTTTGCCCTGATGTGGGTAAGCGGTTTTGGCTATGCCTGGTATCTTGGCACTTATTTGTTATTCAGCACCGTTTTTACTCTCTTGATGGTGCCCTACGATACGCTGCCCGCGGAGATGACATCGCGTTACGATCTGCGTTCAAAAATGTCTGGCGCGCGGATGCTATTTGCCCAGGCGACAGCGTTTTTATCTGCACTTATCCCAGGACAAATTTTGGCGCACGTCGCCGATAAATCGCAGGCATTTTTATATATCGGCCTGGTCTTTTCCGTACTCTTCGCCCTACCGTGGATCTTCGTTTGGCGGGGAACCTGGGAGCGGGAGAATCTGCCGCCGCCTTCGGCTCAGCGCGGGATGGGAAAAACACTTATCTCGCTGTATCGAGAGATGGCTTCAACTTTCCGTTTACGTACTTTTCGCATTCACATCATGATGTACGTGGGCGGAGCCGTCGCCCTGGATATTTTCGGCTCGCTGTTTATGCACTATCTCACCTACGTACTTCAGGTCGGCGCATCCTTAGCTTCCCAGGCAATGAGCCTGATGACGCTATTTCAATTTTTTGCCATCCCTTTCTTTACCTGGCTTTGTATTCGCATCGGCAACGGCAACGCCTACAAATTGGCGATTGGATTGATTATGTGCGCCTTATTGTGGTTCAGCCAGCTTTCCGCCTCCATAAGTCATTTGTCATGGCTCTTATTGGGTGGAGCCATCGTGATGGGTATCGCACGCGGCGGAACCTATCTTATCCCATGGAACGTCTACAACTTTTTACCTGATGTGGATGAAGCTTATACCGGCGTCAGACGTGAAGGCATTTACGCGGGCGTCATGATGCTAACGCGCAAATTTTCCCAGGCGCTAGCCCTGTTTATTGTCGGACTGGCGCTGGAGGCGTTTGGCTTTACCAAAGGCGCTGAATCGCAAGATGCCGCCGCGCTAAACGGCATCTGGTGGGTATTCCTTATCGGACCGGGTTTACTCACTCTGCTGGCGATGTACGGCGCGTTTCGCTTTCGTCTAAGCCAGGAGTGTCATCAGACGCTGACCTGCGAGCTAGAGCGTCTGCGGTCTGGCGGTAAACCAGAAGATGCATCAACGCAGGTACGACAAACCGTAGAGCTGCTTACCGGACATCCGCATATGAATACCCACTGGCAGCACATTGCTGAAACGACAACACAAGGGAATCACTATGTCGCAGAAAATAAGCCATCCTGAACTCATCCTTCTTATCGAAAAACTGATCGATAGCCTCACCGCTATTCAGGATGACAGCGGTCAATTCCTGCAGCGCCTGCCTGACGGGCGCGTGATTGACACAAAAGGCTGGGCGGGATGGGAATGGACACATGGCATCGGCTTGTTTGGTCTCTACCGCTACCATGAACTTACCGGATCGTCTCGCGCCAGGCAGATTATTGACGACTGGTTCAGCGCCCGCTTCGCCGAAGGAACGCCAGAGAAAAATATTAACACCGCGATCCCTTTTTTGACGCTTGCCGGTCGCTACCAGCAGGACGCTCGTCACGAATGGCGCGCGTATCTGGAAGTTTGGGGAGATGCGCTTTATCGTCAGATTCCACGTACTGATGAAGGCTGCATGCAGCATGTCACCTACGAAAACGCGCATTATCAGCAAATCTGGGATGACACCTTGATGATGGCGGTTCTGCCTCTGGCCAGGCTTGGGCTTTTATTGCAAAAACCTTACTGGGTAGAAGAAGCAAAATTTCAATTTCTACAGCACCTTCACTACCTTACGGACAGAAAAAGCGGTTTATGGTTTCACGGCTGGAACTTCAACGGCAGGCACCATTTTGCCGGGGCGCTATGGGCTCGCGGTAATAGCTGGATAACATTGGCGATTCCTGAACTGCTGGAAATGCTCAATCTTGATGAGCATGACGCCTTCTATCGCCAGCTCTGTAACATCCTGCAGGGCCAGGTATCCGCCCTCGCCCGCTATCAATGTGAAAACGGGCTATGGCCGACGCTATTAGATGATGCCACAAGCTACGCTGAAGCCTCAGCAACGGGGGGATTCGCAGCCGGTATCCTGAAAGCGATACGTCTCGGCTACCTCGACGACCGCTATCTGCCCGTTGCCGAACGAGCAATTGCAGGCATTATTGAGCATATCTCGCCGGAGGGGGAATTAACCCAGGTCTCATTTGGCACGGCAATGGGACACGATCTTGACCATTACCGGCGGATCCCCCTGACCGCGATGCCATATGGCCAGGCGCTGGCGATACTCAGCCTGGTCGAGGCTTTATACCGCACGCGGTAATACCTAATGCCTGAGCGCCGACAGTTCGCTGCTCAGGCTATCAGCCAGGCTACGAACCCGACCCGCATCGAACATAATATGAAACCCAGGCGATGCTTCGCGCATCTGCTGGCAAAGCATCTCCATTTCGGATGCCCCCTGATACAACGCCTGCACGTTGATATGGCAGATTTCTCTCATACTCCAGCTATTCTCCACCTCACGAGCAAAATGCAGCGTAAAAAAAGCCTTCTGCGCATGCGTGAACAGCTGACAGTAGAGCGCCAGCCCTCGCCATTCATTCTGCCAGAGCCGATAGAGCGCCGCGGGAAACGCGGCATTCTCGGCAAACTCCAGCGCCTGCGCGCATAGTTTCAGGGCCTCTGCCGCGACCTCATCCTTCTCTTGCGCAATTCGCGTGAGGTTTTCCATCGATTTTTGCGGATCGTCACGCGTGAAGTGGATGTCCTGGGCCGACCCCGGCAGCCAGTGATCGCGCGCCAGCTGGCTGTACAAACTCCATACGGCCTGACCATAGCTTTCCGGTAGCTGACTATGGCGGTGAAAAACGTGATCGCGGACGTAAATCGCCTGGTAAAGCAGCTCCGTTGCCTGCTCCAGTAGCTGCTGAAAACGGCGGGCGACTGAAACATCGGGGCACCAGCCGTAACGCTCAGCCAGCCAGAGATCCAACAGCTGCTCCTGGGTCTTTCCCGCGCCATGACCTAACAGCTGGCTACAGGCAAACAAATTGCATTCGCTTAACGTTTCCGGTATCCAGTGGTTATCAACGCTCTCCCAACTGGTTTTGCATATCGCACCGGTGATTCTGGGATTCGCGCTTTGGCACCACAGCAGTCGGCCTTTTAACTCATCGATGCGCAAGAAAGGCATAACGCCCCAACCCACCTCTTCGCCGGCTAAATCAATATCAACCCAGACGTCGCGCAGAGTGACCTGAAGCAGCGCGGGATTATTTGGAAATGCTGGCCAGAAACGTTCTGGCGTTAACTTGATCGATACCGAAACGGTTGGCGGAAGCGGCTCGATAGCATCGAGAACGGTGCCAAGATCATCATTACTTGCAGGGAAAACCCGTAAAACCAGATGTTTATTTTGCGCGCTAACCACCTGGCTCAGCGCCTGAAAACAACGGCGATAGAGCACAAAGCTTTGCGACGGTTGCCGGGCATTTTCAGGCTCATCCCTGGCGTTTATATCCCATTTAGGACGCGTAATCGGCAATAAACCATCGGTGCTGGAAAGCGCAATAATTAACCCCGTTAACGCTGGAATTCCCTGACAAACGCCGCGAATTTTGTCTGTCAGCCAGCGGCTCCAGAAATCGACATCAAAAAGGATCCCTTGCTGGTTATCCAGCAGATACTTATGCGACAACAGCAATTCCGTTGGGAACCCCAGCTCTTTCGCCTGTAAATAAAATCGCAGCCCCTGCTCGCGGCAATACATGGCGAGACGATTAAGGTAGACACAGCGCGCTCGCTGCTGACTGGAAACGCTATCGTTATAGTGAAAAGGCGTATATCCCTTCGGGGACACCAGCTTACCGAAGAGATCTGCCTGCCCCACCACGATAGTATTAAAGCCGTGCTGAGAGGCATACCTGACCAGATTGCATACCGATGACCAGTTCCATATATCCTGATTATTCAGTTCTAACGCCCGCGTCTCCCACATGGTTTTGCTCCTGAATCTCACCTTGCCTTGACCATAACGTATGTCGTGAAAATCGTCTGTTTTTCTTCGCTATATACTGCAAGAAAACAGTCATACTTCTTTGACATAATTGGACATTCAGTGGCAAAGCTCGCCATAATGAAAAAGCAACATACATCAACCGGAGTGTGAGCTGTAATGGGCCAGGAAAAGCTATACATCGAAAAAGAACTCAGCTGGTTGTCCTTTAACGAACGCGTACTTCAGGAAGCGGCGGACAAAAGCAACCCGCTGATTGAGCGCATGCGCTTTTTGGGAATTTACTCCAACAACCTCGATGAATTCTATAAAGTGCGGTTCGCCGAACTTAAGCGCCGCATCATCATTAGCGAAGAACAAGGCAGTACCGCCCACTCTCGTCACCTGCTAGGCAAAATCCAGGCTCGCGTGCTTAAGGCCGATCAGGAATTTGACGGCTTATACAACGAGCTGCTGCTGGAAATGGCGCGTAACCAGATTTTCCTGATCAACGAACGCCAGCTCTCCGTCAACCAGCAGTCCTGGCTGCGTAACTACTTCAAGCTGTATCTTCGTCAGCACATCACGCCAATTCTGATTAATCGCGAAACGGATCTGGTGCAGTTTCTGAAGGATGATTACACCTACCTGGCCGTCGAAATTATTCGCGGGGATACCATCAATTACGCGCTGCTGGAGATTCCGTCTGACAAGGTGCCGCGTTTTGTGAACCTGCCGCCGGAAGCGCCTCGCCGGCGCAAGCCAATGATTTTGCTAGATAATATCCTGCGATACTGCCTGGATGATATCTTCAAGGGCTTTTTCGATTACGACGCGCTGAACGCCTACTCGATGAAAATGACCCGTGACGCCGAATACGATCTGGTGCACGAGATGGAATCGAGCCTGATGGAGCTGATGTCCTCCAGCCTGAAACAGCGTCTGACCGCCGAGCCGGTGCGCTTCGTTTATCAGCGCGACATGCCGGACGCAATGGTCGAAATGCTGCGCGATAAGCTCTCCATCTCCAACTACGATTCGATGCTGCCGGGCGGTCGTTACCACAACTTTAAAGACTTTATCGGCTTCCCGAACGTCGGCAAAGCTAATCTGGTCAATAAACCGATGCCGCGTCTGCGCCATCTGTGGTTCGATAAATTCCGTAACGGCTTTGACGCGATTCGCGAACGCGACGTGCTGCTGTACTACCCGTACCATACGTTTGAACACGTCCTTGAGCTGCTGCGCCAGGCCTCTTTCGACCCAAGCGTGCTGGCTATCAAAATCAACATCTACCGCGTCGCGAAAGATTCACGGATTATCGATTCGATGATTCATGCCGCCCACAACGGTAAGAAAGTGACGGTGGTCGTGGAGCTGCAGGCGCGTTTCGATGAAGAAGCCAATATTCATTGGGCTAAGCGCCTGACCGAAGCCGGCGTGCACGTTATCTTCTCCGCGCCGGGCCTCAAGATCCACGCCAAGCTGTTCCTGGTTTCGCGAAAAGAGGGCGATGAAGTCGTTCGCTATGCGCATATCGGTACCGGAAACTTCAACGAAAAAACCGCGCGGCTTTACACCGACTACTCGCTGCTGACCGCCGATGCGCGCATCACCAATGAAGTCCGCCGGGTATTTAACTTTATTGAAAACCCCTACCGCCCGGTCAGCTTCGATTATCTGCTGGTGTCGCCACAAAACTCGCGTCGCCTGCTTTATGAGATGATCGATCGCGAAATAGCCAACGCGCAGAATGGCCAGCCGTCGGGGATCATGCTGAAGCTGAACAACCTCGTCGATAAAGGCCTGGTAGACCGTCTCTATGCCGCGTCTAGCTCCGGCGTGCCGGTTAATTTACTTATTCGCGGCATGTGCTCGCTGATCCCCGGCCTCGAAGGCATCAGCGAAAACATTCGCGTGACCAGCATTGTTGACCGTTTCCTTGAGCATGACCGGGTTTATTGCTTTGAAAACGGCGGCGATAAGCAGGTTTGGCTATCGTCGGCGGACTGGATGACGCGCAATATTGACTATCGTATCGAAGTTGCCGCGCCGCTGCTGGATCCGCGGCTGAAACAGCGGGTGCTGGATATTTTCGATCTCCTCTTCAACGATACGGTGAAAGCGCGCTATCTTGATAAAGAACTGAGCAATCGCTACGTGCCGCGCGGCAATCGCCGTAAAGTCCGTGCACAGATGGCGATATACGACTACCTCAAATCACTTGAACAGCCCGACTAACCTATGCCAATAAACGATAATGCCCCTCGGCCGCAGGAGTTCGCTGCGGTCGACCTCGGTTCGAACAGTTTTCATATGGTGATCGCCCGCGTCGTTGACGGGGCAATGCAGATCATCGGTCGTCTGAAACAGCGCGTACATCTGGCCGACGGTCTGGATGAAAACTCTGTACTGAGCGAAGAGGCTATGACGCGCGGGCTGAACTGCCTGTCGCTGTTCGCCGAGCGCCTGCAGGGTTTTGACCCGTCCAGCGTGTGCATCGTCGGCACGCACACGCTGCGCCAGGCGACAAACGCCGCAGAGTTCCTCAAGCGCGCGGAGCAGGTCATCCCCTACCCCATTGAAATCATCCCCGGCAACGAGGAAGCGCGTCTGATTTTTATGGGCGTGGAGCATACGCAGCCGGAGCGAGGCCGTAAGCTGGTCATCGATATCGGCGGCGGCTCTACCGAGCTGGTGATCGGCGAGGATTTCGAGCCTCGCCTGGTGGAAAGCCGCCGTATGGGCTGCGTGAGCTTCTCTCAGGCCTACTTTGCTGGCGGCGTCATCAACAAAGAGAATTTCCAGCGCGCGCGTCTGTCGGCCGTGCAAAAGCTGGAAACCCTGGCGTGGCAGTTCCGCATCCAGGGGTGGAACGTCGCCCTCGGCGCGTCGGGCACCATTAAAGCCGCCCACGAAGTGCTGGTGGCCATGGGCGAGAAAGACGGGTTCATCACTCCCGAGCGCCTCGAGATGCTGGTCGAAGAGCTGCTGAAGTATAAAAACTTCGACTCGCTGAGCCTGCCCGGGCTCTCGGAAGATCGTAAAGCCGTTTTTGCGCCCGGCCTGGCGATTCTCTGCGGGGTGTTTGACGCGCTGGCGATTAAAGAGCTGCGCTTATCCGACGGCGCGCTGCGCGAAGGCGTACTGTACGAGATGGAAGGACGTTTCCGTCACCAGGATATCCGTAGCCGCACCGCGCAAAGCCTGGCGAACCAGTACAATATCGACCGCGAGCAGGCGCGTCGGGTACTGGAGACCACCACGCATATTTTTGAGCAATGGCAGGAGCAGAACCCTAAGCTTGCGAACCCTCATCTGGCGGCGCTGCTGAAATGGGCGACGATGCTGCATGAAGTCGGCTTAAATATTAACCACAGCGGCATGCACCGTCATTCGGCTTATATCCTGCAAAACAGCGATCTGCCGGGCTTTAATCAGGAACAGCAGATGCTGATGGCCACCTTAGTTCGCTATCATCGTAAAGCGATTAAGCTGGATGATTTACCGCGTTTCACGCTGTTTAAGAAAAAGCAGTTTCTGCCGTTAATACAGCTGCTGCGCCTTGGGGTGCTGCTGAATAACCAGCGACAGGCGACGACCACGCCGCCAACCCTTACGCTGAAAACCGAGGCGAACCACTGGACGCTGACCTTCCCGCATGACTGGTTTAGCCAGAATGCGCTGGTATTACTCGATCTGGAAAAAGAGCAGGAGTACTGGGAAGGCGTGCCTGACTGGTGGCTGAAAATCAGCGAAGAAGAGAAGCCTGACGCGACAAGCTAGCTTCACTCATGTGGGCCGGACTTTCCGGCCCATTCGTTTATTCATCCTCACCCAACGCCTCAAGCGGGGCCGGTTTGCCGATATCATAGCCCTGCATGTAATCAATCCCCAGTGAAACCACGGCCTGACGAATCTCTGGCGTTTCGACATATTCAGCCACCACCTGCATATTTTTCATTCTCGCAAGAAGGCAAATAGAGGCAACGGCCTGATAGTCCAGACTACTGGTCACCAGGTTACGAATAAAACTGCCGTCAATTTTCAGCAGATCCGCATTCATCGTTTTCAGCCGCGCGTAGCTGGCATAGCCGGTGCCAAAATCATCAATCGCGACCCGACAGCCCAGGTCCTGAAGCTGCGCGAGGGTTTTCCGCGCTTGTTCGGGATTGGTCAGCGAATGGTTCTCCGTCAGCTCAAAAATAATCTGCCAGGGTTCGATGTCATAATGCTCCAGCAGCGTTTTTACCTGCTGATGGAAATGGCTGTTACTCACAGAAAAAGGTGAGATATTTATCGCCAGACGCATTCCCGGAAGCTTTTTGCGCCGCTTGTCCATAAAGATGAGCGTATGTTCAAGGACCCAGCTATCAATACGCGCCGACAGTCCAAACTCGTGCGCCACCGGTAAAAAGGTATCCGGCATGATGACTTCATCATCGTCGTTCAGCATCCTGAGCAGAACTTCGTGGTAGCTATCCCCCCGGATGCCGACAATGGGTTGCGCCATCAGCATGAAGCGATCCTGCTCCAGCGCCTTCACCAGCTGATTCATTATAGTGACTTTGTCTTTCAGCTCCTGTTGCGTATTGATGGCTCCGCGACGCTGTAAATTTTCAGGACTGCCGGTGGCGAGGGAAAGGTCGGCCGCGCTGCTGAGTTCACCCAGCAGTAAATGCAGATGAATCACCGGAGAGCGAACGTTGCAATAGCTGAACCCCACGGGTGGCTGCAAAGGCATGCCATTCCAGACAAAACGAAACTTTTTGAGATGCTCATAAAGCAGGGGGATTCGCTGCTGATGCTCTTCGCTGTTCAGATGGACTACCAGCTCATGCCCGGCCATCTGATAGATATCCTCCCCACTCTGCAATAGCTCGCTGAGTGACTCGGCCAGCAGCTGCTTGTACTGGATACGCAACAGAACGCCGTAATGGCGGCCTAATATTTCCAGCTCAGGAATGCGTAAGAAGCACAACACTGACCAGGAGGATTTATTTAACGCCCGGCTCAGCGCCCGAATATTGGGCAAGCGTACAACCGGATCCATGAAGGCCATCCTGCGCATGCGCGCATAAAAAATTCTCTGCTGCGTCGCCAGCATCGCCATATAGGCGATAATAAATGAAAACACCAGATAGCTGGAGGAGGTAATAGCCAGCTGATTGTTGTAAATCGGTGAATGTGGGAGATATTGATTATGAAAGTGAATTATAACAATTAAAACAGGAGACCAGACCAATGAAATGAAGCGATAACCAAAGCGCATAGCGCCCCAAAGCATCACTGGCATAAGTAAAGACAAGGTATAATTTGTGCTAAAAATAGTGCTCGTACTATTCAACGGCATTAATAGCAGCACCAATAAAATGATCAGCACTGCCGCCCATAAAATAAATTCTAAGCGTTTTATTTTTGGATCGATCTGCAGGCGAATCTGAGAAACAAACCCTCGAATATAGAGAGGGTTGCGGATAATTCGAATAAGAAAATAGCATAACGGCACGCCGGTCAAGCACCCAGCCATAAGGGCCTGAAAGGTGATAAGCGAACGCAAGCTTAAGGGATTAACACCAATCAACCCAGTAGCGCGGGGATGAATTCCAAGGTACTCAGCGAGTTGGGAAAGAACAAGGAAGATCAGCGATGGTAGCAGCATCTGCCAGACCAATCTCTGAGGCATCAGTCTCACATTGCCATGCGAGATTTGCTGCCTGCGCGGGACAAAAACGCGATACCCGCCCCAGGAAAGAACCGTCGGAATAAGAAAATGAAAAATCACGCCGATGGAATCTTCCAGCGTCATGCCGCGCGTAATGGTAAGCAACAAACCGAGAACGATTCCCGGCAAAGCGGCCCAGCCGAAAAACAGCATCAGGCTCAGTACTAACGCCAGGGGTAAATAGTAAAGATAAACTTCATTACCATCGAGTAATGCATCGGTGTTAGCCCATCTTGCCAGAGGGAGTAAAAGAACAGGCAAGATCAGCGGCAACGCCCACCATTTATCCCGATATTGCCTGTACAGTTTAATTATTTTCATAGATGCTCTACGGATAACCCTAAATCCTGCAGGGTATATTCAGGCGGGCATCCAACCAACCTTCATTATCGCGCAAGGAATAACAACGCGGAACTGGCTGGTGATTTTAGTTGTCGAAAAAAATAGACGATTGATATAAATCAAGAAATCTCGAGGCTAATATTAATAATGCCTTTTTTTTAACATCAATCTGCGATAAGCAGAAAGCATGTAAATACGAGGATTATCTTATATAACATTAATTAATGTTTTATCCCTGGGATTTTTACATCCTCATCAATTGACCCTTCCGCTTTACTGTGCCTTAATACGCACATCGCCCATCTTTTGGGTATACTTTAAGGAACCTTTTGTGAGTCAGGCACCCAGTATGCGTAAACGACATCGATTTAACCGTCGCATGACCCGTATCGTACTGCTTATCAGCTTTATCTTCTTCTTTGGACGCTTTGTCTACTCCTCCATCGGCGCCTGGTATCATCATCAGGATAAAAAGCAGTCGCAACAATCCACCATCACCGTTGATCCTTCCGACTCGCTGAAAACGCCTGTGCAAAAGTAAGCGCTGCGTACCGCGTTCAGCAACCGATTTGAGGTAGCAAACGCAGCACTTCAGCAATGCCTTTGCTGATGATTTTATCCTGGCGCATGACGACGCCTAGCTGGCGATACAGCAGCGGAGTCAACGATTGCACATTCAGGCCGATGCGATCCTGCGGATGCTCTACCGCCATACGCGGCACAATGCTGTACCCCAGTCCCGCGCGCACCATACGCTTAATTGCCTCAATGCTGCCTAACTGCATGACGGGCACAACCATCAGTCCATCATGACGAAACCAGCCATCAATCAGATCCCGGGTTCCACTTCCCGCTTCAAAGGCAATTAACGGCAAGGATTGCAGTATTTCTGGCGTCAGCGGCAAGGGCGGCTCGTCCTGTCCATCGCTAAAAATACAGACAAACTCTTCATCTAATACCGGCGTTACCGCCAGGCTGCGTCCGTTCGCCGGCAGCGTACAAAGCCCGAGATCGAGCCGATTCTCTTCGATAGCCCGAACCACTTCCAGCGTATTGCCGACCGTGACCTTCACCGTCAGCAGAGGATGATCCTGATGCAGCTTCTGCAACAGCGAAGGTAACAGATGGATACAGGCGGTTGCCCCGCTCCCCAGCGTCACCGAACCGCTAATTTCCCGGTTGAATTCGCTAACCGATTGCACCGCTGCGCTCACCGCCTGCTCAATTCGATCGCTATGCGCCAGCAAGGCGATTCCGGCCGCCGTCGCCTTAATGCCCCGCCCGGTGCGCTCCAGCAGTCTGGTCTGCAGAAATTGTTCCAGCTGACGTACCTGTAGGCTTACCGCTGGCTGCGACAGCCCTAGCAGGTCAGCTGCGGCTGAGAAGCTTCCGCGCTGTACCACCAGGCGGAACGTCGCCAGATTTCCCAGATTGAGCGTCGTCATCACAAAGTTTCTCTTATAAGGGTCATAAATGGACCGGCCTGCCTCCACAATAGCGTGCAGGGTATGCTGCGACAACAGCGTAACAAAATGGACGATCATGGATACACCTACAAAATCACTCTCCGCGCCGGGCTTTGTCACGCTTGCCGCCGGGTGCAACCAACTGATTAATTGGGGCATATCGTTTTATATGCCCGGCACTTTCGCCAGGGCTATCGCCCATGAAACCGGCTGGGCCGCAACGGAAATCTACTTTGGCCTGACTATCGCCATGCTGATGATGGCGATGCTCTCCCCGTTTGTCGCCCGGCTACTGGCCCACTTTGGCGGCCAACGGATAGTGGTCACAGGTACGCTGATGATTTCAGCAGGCTGCCTGATCATGGCTTACGTTCATAGCCTGTCGGCCTGGTTTGCCGCCTGGGCCTTGACCGGAGTCGGCATGCGCCTGGCGCTCTATGACGCGCTGTTCGCCGCGCTGGTGAATAGTTATGGGCAAAGCGCCAGACTCACCATTTCGCGCGTGACGCTGGCCGGAGGGCTGGCTTCGGCTCTGTTCTGGCCGCTCGGGGCAGGGTTGCTGACGCTGATGGGCTGGCGGCATGCGCTGCTGATCTATACCCTGTTCGGCCTGCTTAGCGCTATGCTGCTGTGGAAAATGCCAAATCATAAATTGCCCTCCCCCCGGCGGACAATTAAACGCCAGCGGCTCTCCGGCCGCGATAAGCGCTCCGCCCTGCTCTACGCGTCGCTGATTGCGCTGGTGACCTTCGTTTCCAACGGTACCTCGACGCATCTCCCGGAGTTTATCGCCAGCGTCGGGCTGCCTGTCGCAGTGGGAATGCTGTGGGGGATTGGGCAAACCGGCGCGCGCTTTCTCGAAGTAGCGTCCGGTTCCGCCCTTACGCCGTTAAGGTTAACGCTATTGACCACCCTGGTGATGCCGCTCTGCTTTGCGCTCGGTCTGAGCGGGTCTTATCTCTCCTGGGCGGCCGGCGGATTTGTACTGGGTTACGGCGCGATCAACGGCCTGACGACCGTATTTAAAGCCACCCTGCCGCTGCAGCTTTTCGCCGCGGAGGATTATGCCCGGCGAACCGGCATTCTGTTGATTCCCGCGCAGCTGCTGGCCGCCGCCTCGCCGTTTGTCTACGCGTGGCTAAATCATCATCTTGGGATGAGGGGCAGTTTAGCGGTTTCCGCCGCGCTGGCGCTGGTGGTTTTCGGCCTGGCGATGTCAATTGCATGGGATCACCGTGAGAAGACGCCCGCGGAGATTGAAGAACGGGGCTAACAGTATGAATCCGGTGACTTTGATTTATCGGTAAGACAAACCGTATTCATCGTTTTAGAGGATGCCGTAAGTTACGGTAATTCCTATAAAAAATGCCATTAATGACGTCAATCACTAATGGCATTATTTTATTCAATTAACACAAAGAATAAATTTTATTCCCACTCAATGGTCGCCGGCGGCTTACCGCTGATGTCATACACCACGCGGGAAATACCGTTGACTTCATTGATGATGCGGTTGGACACGCGGCCTAAGAAATCATACGGTAGGTGCGCCCAGTGCGCGGTCATAAAGTCGATGGTTTCGACGGCACGCAGGGAGACCACCCAGTCGTACTTACGGCCATCGCCCATGACGCCGACGGAGCGAACCGGCAGGAACACGGTGAACGCCTGGCTCACTTTGTTGTACAGGTCAGCTTTGTGCAGCTCTTCGATGAAAATTGCGTCCGCGCGACGCAGCAGGTCGCAGTACTCTTTCTTCACTTCGCCCAGCACGCGCACGCCCAGACCCGGGCCCGGGAACGGGTGACGGTACAGCATGTCGTACGGCAGACCCAGCTCGAGGCCAATCTTACGCACTTCATCTTTGAACAGCTCGCGCAGCGGCTCAACGAGGCCCATCTTCATCTCTTTCGGCAGGCCGCCCACGTTGTGGTGAGATTTGATGACGTGCGCCTTACCGGTTGCGGAAGCGGCGGATTCGATGACGTCAGGGTAGATCGTGCCCTGCGCCAGCCATTTAACGTCTTCCAGCTTCAGCGCTTCTTCGTCAAACACTTCCACGAACACGCGACCAATGATTTTACGCTTCGCTTCCGGATCGTTTTCCCCCGCCAGCGCAGACAGGAAACGCGCCTCGCCTTCAACGTGAACGATATTCAGGCCGAAACGGTCGCCGAACATGTCCATAACCTGCTGGGCTTCGTTCAGACGCAGCAGACCGTTATCCACGAAGACGCAGGTCAGATTTTTGCCGATGGCGCGGTGCAGCAGCATGGCGGTCACGGAAGAATCCACGCCGCCGGAGAGGCCGAGGATCACTTTATCGTCGCCAACCTGCTGACGAATGCGCTCAATAGCATCGTCGATAATTTTGGCTGGCGTCCATAGCGCCTCACACTGGCAGATATCGCGTACGAAACGCTCCAGCATGCGCAGACCCTGACGGGTGTGGGTCACTTCCGGGTGGAACTGCACGCCGTAGAAGCGCTTCTCTTCGTTAGCCATAATGGCGAACGGGCAGGTTTCGGTGCTGGCAACGGTGACGAAGTCAGACGGGATGGCGGTGACTTTGTCGCCGTGGCTCATCCAGACGTCCAGCATCGGCTTACCATCCGCGCTCAGCGCATCTTCAATACCGTGGATCAGGGCGCTATCGGTTTGAACCTCAACCTGGGCATAGCCAAACTCACGCTCATTAGACGCTTCAACGTGTCCGCCCAGCTGCATCGCCATGGTCTGCATGCCGTAGCATACGCCGAAAACCGGCACGCCGGCTTCGAAGACATACTGCGGCGCGCGCGGGCTGTTATCTTCGGTGGTGCTTTCCGGGCCGCCGGAAAGAATAATGCCGTTAGGATTAAACTCACGAATTTGAGCTTCAGTCACGTCCCATGCCCACAGTTCGCAATAGACACCTAATTCACGAACGCGACGCGCAACCAGCTGGGTGTACTGAGAACCGAAGTCCAGGATAAGAATACGATGTTTATGAATGTTATCCGTCATTGACGATAATTCCGAGGCAAGTGATACAGGTTAAATAAATCGCCCGGCGCGTGGCCGGGCGATGAAAATCAGGAGCCCATGCGGTAGTTCGGGGATTCCTTAGTGATGGTCACGTCGTGAACGTGGCTCTCCTGGATACCCGCGCCGCTGATGCGCACGAATTCCGCTTTGGTCCGCAGGGTGTCGATGGTACCACAACCGGTCAGGCCCATACAGGAGCGCAGGCCGCCCATCTGCTGGTGAATAATCTCTTTCAGACGCCCTTTATAGGCGACGCGACCTTCGATACCTTCCGGCACCAGTTTGTCGGCGGCGTTATCGGTCTGGAAGTAGCGATCGGAGGAACCTTTAGACATCGCGCCCAGGGAACCCATACCGCGGTAAGACTTGTAAGAACGGCCCTGATAGAGTTCGATTTCGCCAGGAGACTCTTCGGTACCCGCCAGCATCGAACCGACCATGACGGCGGCCGCGCCCGCGGCAATCGCTTTCGCGATATCGCCGGAGAAACGGATACCGCCGTCGGCGATAACCGGGATACCCGTGCCTTCCAGCGCTTCAACCGCGTCGGAAACGGCGGTGATCTGCGGAACGCCCACGCCGGTCACGATACGGGTCGTACAGATGGAGCCAGGGCCGATACCCACTTTCACCGCGCTGCAGCCGGCTTCCGCCAGCGCGCGAGCGCCCGCACCGGTCGCCACGTTGCCGCCGATGATTTGCAGGTCAGGGTATTTAGCGCGAGTATCGCGAATACGCTGCAATACGCCTTCAGAGTGGCCGTGAGAGGAGTCGATCAGCAAAATATCTACGCCCGCGGCAACCAGCGCATCAACGCGCTCTTCGTTGCCCGCGCCCGCGCCAACCGCCGCGCCAACGCGCAGGCGACCCTGCTCATCTTTACAGGCGTTCGGTTTACGTTCTGCTTTCTGGAAATCTTTAACGGTGATCATGCCGAGAAGGTGGAAGCTGTCATCCACAACCAGCGCTTTCTCAACGCGTTTCTCATGCATTTTGGCAAAGACCACTTCGCGGCTTTCGCCTTCTCGAACGGTCACCAGACGCTCTTTCGGCGTCATATAAACGCTCACCGGCTGATTCAGGTCGGTGACGAAACGCACGTCGCGACCGGTGATAATGCCGACCAGCTCGTTGTCTTCGGTCACCACCGGATAGCCAGCAAAACCGTTGCGTTCGGTCAGTACTTTGACTTCGCGCAGGGTGGTGGTTGGCAGGACGGTCTGCGGGTCGGTCACCACGCCGGATTCATGCTTTTTCACGCGCCTTACTTCTTCAGCCTGGCGTTCAATAGACATGTTTTTATGAATAAAGCCGATGCCGCCTTCCTGTGCCAGGGCAATTGCCAGACGCGCTTCAGTCACGGTATCCATTGCAGCGGAAAGCATAGGAATATTCAGACGAATGGTTTTCGTCAGCTGAGTGCTGAGATCGGCGGTATTTGGCAGAACGGTTGAGTGAGCGGGAACGAGGAGGACGTCGTCAAACGTCAGGGCTTCTTTAGCGATACGTAGCATGGGCAATATCTCGACCAGGGTGGATAAATATTGCCGTGGCATTATACAGAGCGTAACCGATTGCATCTACCCTTTTTTGCAAATAATACTTGCGATCCCCTCCCAGCAGGTTACTATCGACTGAATAACCTGCTGATTTAAAATTTGATCTTGCTCACATGTTGCCATCTCAATCCCCCTCAATTTACACGGTTAGCCGCCTCAATCAGTCGGTTCGACTGCTGCTGGAACGTGAAATGGGCCAGGTGTGGATTAGCGGCGAGATTTCAAACTTCAGCCAACCCTCTTCTGGTCACTGGTACTTCACCTTAAAGGACGATAACGCCCAGGTGCGCTGCGCGATGTTCCGCAACAGCAACCGCCGCGTGACCTTCCGCCCGCAGCACGGGCAGCAGGTGCTGGTACGCGCTAATATCACGCTTTACGAGCCGCGCGGCGATTATCAAATTATCGTCGAAAGCATGCAGCCGGCGGGCGAAGGTCTGCTGCAGCAGAAGTATGAACAGCTCAAGGCAGCGCTGGCCGCGGAAGGCTTGTTCGATCAGCAGCATAAAAAAGCGCTCCCCTCCCCCGCGCACTGCATTGGCGTTATTACCTCTAAAACCGGCGCTGCGCTGCACGATATTTTGCACGTGCTCAAGCGCCGCGATCCTTCCCTGCCGGTCGTTATCTACCCGACCGCCGTACAGGGTGAAGATGCGCCGGGGCAGATCGTTCGCGCCATTGAACTGGCCAACGCGCGCCATGAGTGCGATGTGCTGATTGTCGGACGCGGCGGCGGTTCGCTGGAAGATCTATGGAGCTTTAACGACGAGCGGGTGGCGCGGGCGATTTTCGCCAGCCCTATTCCCATCGTCAGCGCCGTAGGCCATGAGACCGACGTCACTATCGCCGACTTTGTTGCCGACCTGCGCGCGCCAACGCCTTCCGCCGCGGCAGAAATTGTCAGCCGCAACCAGCAGGAGCTGCTGCGCCAGCTCCAGTCCGGGCAGCAGCGTCTCGAAATGGCAATGGACTACTTCCTTGCCAACCGCCATCGCCGATTTACCCAAATTTTTCACCGCCTGCAGCAGCAGCATCCCCAGCTGCGGCTGGCCCGTCAGCAAACGGAACTCGAAAGATTGCGCCAACGCATGCGTTTCGCTCTTGAGACGCAGATGAAGCGCGCCGACCAGCGCCAACAGCGCGCCGCGCAGCGCCTGAATCAACAAAATCCGCAGCCGCGCATTCACCGCGCCCAGAGCCGTATTCAACAGCTGGAATACCGGCTGGCGGAAAACATCCGCGCGCGTCTTGGCGATCAACGTGAACGCTTCGGTAATATGGTCACGCATCTGGAAGCCGTCAGCCCGCTGGCGACGCTCGCCCGCGGCTATAGCGTCACTTCCGTCAGCGACGGCAAAGTGCTGAAACAAACGACGCAGGTGCGCGAGGGTGACCTTCTCACGACCCGCCTGAACGATGGTTGGGTAGAGAGCGAAGTGAAGAACATCACGCCGGTGAAGAAAACCCGTACCCGCAAAAAAGCCTGATTATCCTGCCATTTCGACCGGTGATAACTATACTGCAGTCATGCCCTTTTAAAACGGTTTTACCCGGCTAAGGAGCGTGACATGCCAGAAGCTTATCCCCGTTATGTGATCCCGCCCTACATCTTACGTCGTATTGTCGATCGTGGTTCTCTTCAGCAGCAGCGCTGCGCGCAGAATACCCTCAGCCATGTTCAGACTCTGATGGCGCACGTTCCGGGCCGCCCCGCCGCCGCCCACGTCACGACGCCGGGCCTGCTTGAGCGTGACATTTATGATGCCGGGCAGACCCAGGATCTGCCGGGTACCCAGGTCCGTTTTGAGGGACAGCCCTCTAACGGCGACGTAGCCGTTGATGAAGCCTATGACTATCTCGGCATCACCCATGATTTTTTCTGGAAGAGCTACCAGCGAGATTCGCTGGATAACCGCGGGTTGAAGCTCACCGGCAGCGTGCACTATGGTCACGAATATCAAAACGCGTTCTGGAACGGCCAACAAATGGTATTCGGCGACGGCGATGGCGAGATTTTTAATCGTTTTACTATCGCTATTGACGTGGTGGCGCACGAGCTAAGCCACGGCGTGACGGAGAGCGAAGCCGGTCTCATCTATTTCGAACAATCCGGCGCGCTCAACGAATCGCTATCGGATGTCTTTGGATCGCTGGTCAAACAATATCAGCGCCAGCAGACGGCTGACAAAGCGGACTGGATCATTGGCGAAGGGCTACTCGCGAAAGGCATCCACGGCAAAGGTCTGCGCTCTATGTCGCAGCCTGGCACCGCTTATGATGACCCTATCCTTGGCAAAGACCCGCAACCCGCGCATATGAAAGATTTTGTTCATACCCAGCAGGATAACGGCGGCGTTCATATTAACTCCGGTATTCCTAATCACGCCTTTTATCTCGCCGCCAGCGCAATCGGCGGTTTTGCATGGGAAAAAGCGGGATATGCCTGGTACGACGCGGTATGCGATCACTCTCTGGCAAAAGACGCCGACTTCTCCACCTTTGCCAGACTGACGATTCACCATGGCGAGAAACGCTCTGGCAAAGAGGCCGCTGATGCGATTACTCAGGCCTGGGAGCGGGTCGGAGTCGCGCTATGAAACTCCCCGATCTGAGCGATGACGCGGTCATTGAGCTGGCGCGCGAGGGTGGCGTCGCCTGGATCCCGGCGCTCAGCGGGATGCGGAAGATTGTCGTTGCCCGGCTTAACGAGCAACAAAGGCAGCGGATCGCGACGATTCTCCAACAGTCGCTACCGCTGGGCAAACCGCCAGGTCAGCCCGACTCGCCGGGGAGCGGCGACCAGCGTTTCTTCCGCATTCAGATAATTAGCGAACAGCATTATCACAGCCTGATTATCCTCATTCCCGAGGAGCGTGCGCCAAATTCACTGATTGAACTCTGGCGCGACGGTGAAGGCTGCGTCAGCGATAAAGATTAAATAGGCACAAACTCGACGCGTTTTTTTGAAATCAGCCCGTGGCCGTGCTGGCAGAAGTAATCCACCGCGCCGCAGGCTTTTAATACTTCTAGCGGCTGGTGGCAATCCGGGCAGCGGGCTTCAACAGCATAATCTTTCGCACAACGCTCGCAATGGGCGCTATTGCCCTGCACAGCAAGCTGCGCATGGCACACGGGGCAATCAAATTCCATGGTGACTCCTGACAATGGGTATATAGCTTTATTTTATCACGGTTGCATAATCTGTGGCTGCTGCCGCTCATTAACCCTCCGCAGGCTATTCGCCCCCTGCCTGGCCGCCGCGTTTAATTTTATTCACCCTGCATACTGAATCGGGACTGAGCAAAAGCGTCATAGACCTGCTTATCGGTGAACGGCGGAAAAGTGGCCCGTTTAGCGGCATCAACCAGCGCGGCACAATATGCTTTATTACCTTCGCTCGTTGTCACGCTATTCAGTTTACCCTCATCGCTAAAACTCAGATGTATCGTGCATTTTTTACCCGTCCAGCCGTAGCGATTGGATAACCGGGAATCAATAGACTCTTTTATCGCTCTCGCCTGCCTGCCATATTCATCGTCATCGCTGAATCGTCCGGAGCTACAGCTCCCAAGCGCTGATGTTTTATGGCAGTCAGAAGGATGAAACGGCGCACAGCTGCTGGCTAAAATAACCAAACCGACCATCACTATTGTTTTTTTCATATCCCTGTCCCCGGCGTTTATTACGATTGTCCCTACGTTATTTCACGTGCGTTCAACTTTAGCGAAAAGGGACGCCCCTGCTTTGAATACTGCCGGGCTGGTTTGGCGCTGGCACCTCTACGCAAGACGGCCCGGGCGTGAAATGAATGGTAATGATGTTATTGCTGGAAGGCTTCCCTTTGACGTATCGCCATTTTTCCATTGCGGCCCTGACTTCATTATCAAACATTCCTGAAGGATCGGAGCTTAATAACTGAACGTTAATCACCCGCCCGTTCTCATCAACGTCAAATTGCGCTTTAACCTGACCTGGTATTCCTTTTTTTTCAGCTTTCGCGGGATAAGCAGGCTTAACGCGCGGTTCAATCGCTTGTGATTCAGCAGCACAGGCTATGGGAATAAGACACAGCATCAGGAGAGTTAAAAGGCTTTTCATTCTGACCTCATTGTCACAAAAATATCTATCCTCCTTGGTTTTTCTCACATTTATAACGCGGCCTCAAGCGAGTTTATTATTATTCTGCGCATGAACAATAGCGATAATAAAAAAGCCCGACGGGTGCGGGCTTTAGATTTTTGAGGCTGGCGGCTAACTTACTTGCTTTTCTTAATATGCTTGATCAAGCGCTTACGCTTACGCATCTGGTTCGGCGTCAGGGTATTACGTTTGTTGGCAAACGGGTTTTCCCCTTCCTTGAACTGAATACGAATCGGCGTACCCATCACTTCCAGCGATTTACGGAAGTAGTTCATCAGATAGCGTTTGTACGAATCCGGCAGGTCTTTAACCTGGTTACCGTGAATCACCACGATCGGTGGGTTATAACCACCGGCGTGGGCATATTTCAGCTTCACGCGACGGCCGCGCACCAGCGGCGGCTGATGGTCTTCGGCAGCCATAGTCATAATGCGGGTCAGCATAGCGGTGCCCACGCGACGGGTGGCGCTGTCGTACGCCTCGCGTACGGATTCGAACAGGTTGCCAACGCCGCTGCCGTGCAGCGCGGAGATAAAGTGCACGCGGGCAAAGTCGATAAAGCCCAGACGGAAGTCGAGGGTCTCTTTCACCTGCTCTTTCACTTCCTGGCTCAGGCCGTCCCATTTATTGACGACAATCACCAGCGAGCGGCCGCTGTTGAGAATAAAGCCCAGCAGGGAGAGATCCTGATCGGAAATCCCTTCGCGCGCATCAATGACCAACAGCACCACGTTGGCATCTTCAATCGCCTGCAGCGTTTTGATCACCGAGAATTTTTCGACGACATCGGTAATTTTGCCGCGCTTACGCACGCCTGCGGTATCAATAAGAACGTATTCCCGCTCATCGCGCTGCATCGGGATGTAGATGCTGTCGCGAGTGGTTCCCGGCATATCGTAAACCACCACACGATCTTCGCCCAGAATACGGTTGGTGAGCGTTGACTTACCCACGTTCGGGCGGCCCACAATCGCCAGCTTAATCGGCAGATCCTGCGGGTTAAAATCATCTTCCGGCTCTTCAACTTCTTCGCCGTTCTGCTCCGCTTCAAACTGCGCCCAGTATGCCGCGTCCTCGTCCACTTCTTCCGGCGGGTTCACCTCGTCAACCCACGGTAGCAGCACATGCTCCAGCAGGCTGGTGACGCCGCGACCGTGTGAAGCGGCGATGGGATAAATCTCGCCTAAACCCAGCGACCAAAAATCGGCAATCGCCTGATCGGCATCGATGCCGTCAGTTTTGTTTGCCACCAGGAAGGTCGGTTTTTCACGAGAGCGCAGATGTTTCGCAATTGCCGAATCCGCCGGCATCAGGCCCGCGCGCGCATCGACCATAAACAGCACCACGTCCGCTTCTTCAATCGCCAGCAGCGACTGTTCCGCCATCCGCGTTTCTACGCCATCTTCGGTACCGTCGATCCCGCCGGTATCGATACAGATAAATTCGCGGCCTTCCACTTCAGCACGACCGTACTTACGGTCACGAGTCAGCCCCGGAAAATCCGCGACCAACGCATCGCGAGTGCGCGTTAAGCGGTTAAAAAGCGTGGATTTTCCAACGTTAGGGCGCCCGACAAGCGCGACCACAGGTATCATGTTAAATGCCTCATACTAAAATCGATACAACGCCATTTTCACGGCGTTTTTAAAAAAGCCAAAACGGCCCCTGTCTGCCAGGGGCCGTTTCTCAAAAATAGACTACCGCTGTTGTTAACGCGTAATCGCGTACAGCGTGCCGTCTTTCGCCTGAATCAGCAGTTTGCCGTCAGCCACAACCGGATCGGTCAGGAAGCCTGAGCTGTCTACCTTCTGCTGAGCCACAAAGTGACCATCTTCCGGGTTGACCCAGTGCATATAGCCTTCGCTATCGCCAACCACCAGGTTGCCATTATACAGCACAGGCGCCGTCAGCAGACGGTGCAGCAGATCGCTTTGCGTCCACAGCGTCACGCCGCCGTCGGTGGTAAGCGCCAGCAGACGGTCGTTTTGATCAACCAGGTATATACGGTTGCCGTCGACGATGAAATCGTTCACTGAACCCAGCTCGCGTTTCCACATAATCTGGCCGCTGCGCAGATCCAGCGCCGTCAGGTTGCCGTTATAGGCCAGCGCATAAATCACGCCGTTCACGATAACCGGCGTCGTGTCGACGTCGTTAAGACGGTCGATTTCAGTCGGACCGGTGGCGGTAGAGATACGCTGTTGCCAAATCATCTGGCCCTGCTGCATCAGCACCGCGCTGACGCGACCGTTATCGCCGCCCACAATCGCTGCGCCGTACGCGGTAGCCGGAGCGGATTCGCCGCGCAGAGAGAGCGCTGGCATATCCAGGTTAACGGTCCATTTCACCGCGCCGTCAGCTTCGTTCAGCGCCTGCAGCTGACCGTTAGTAGTATGAATCAGCACCATACCGTCGCTGACGACCGGACGGGAAATCGCTTCACCCGCCACGCTCGCTTCCCATGCAACGGTACCGTCGCTGGTGTTCAGCGCGTAAACTTTCGCTTTTTCGCTACCGATATAAACATGGCCGCCGGAGACGGTCACGCCGCCGGAGAGAAGCGCAGGCGCGCGGGAGAACCAGCCGTCTTTCTCGGCCAGGTTAACCGACCACACCTCTTTGCCGTCGCCTGAATTCAGAGCTTTAACGGTGCCTTTACGATCGGCGGCATACACAACGCCATCAGCAAACGCCGGGTGCAGGTTAGAGTAGAATTCGCCAATACCGCCGCCAACGGAGGTGCTCCAGGACGTGGACGGCGTAAACTGGTTTTCCACCGTCGGCAGTGGCGACATTTTCACCACATCTTCTTCGCTGTTAAACAGCGAACAACCGCTCAATAAGGTAACGGAAAGCAGCCCTGGCAAAAGTAATTTACGCAATTGCATCGAGTCCCTCTCAGATGGACAAATTATTTATTTTCATACGCATCATTTCGCTGAGCGCCGGTGAAGCATCGCTTTTCGCGCCCGCTTCCCATGCCGCTTTCGCCCCTTGCTTATCGCCTTTGCTCAGCAGGATCTCGCCGCGCAGGTCGGCGACAATCGCGGTCCAGCCTTCGCCTTTCACGGCATCCAGGGTTTTCAGCGCGGCATCAGGCTGCTTAAGCTGCAGCTGTACGCGAGCAAGACGCATATTGATAACCGATTTCAGGTTATCATCAGAAGCGGCTGCCAGCCCCTGCTGAAGCTGCTTTTCAGCGTTCTGCAGGTCGTTTTTATCGACAAACTGCTGCGCCAGCTCAAGAGATGCAAACGCACCATAGGTGTTTTTGCTGTCGGCGGCAAATTTCTGCGCCGCGTTCAGCGCTTCTGGTTTATCCGATTTGAGCGCGGAAATCGCATTTTCATATGCCAGAGACGAGCCCCTGGCGGTATCCAGCTGATGGGAGGTCCAGTAGCGCCAGCCAACCAGCGCGCCAACGCCCAAAATCACCCCGACGGCCAGCGCCTTGCCATTTTCAGCAAAGAAACGCTTTAACGCATCGACCTGATCGTTTTCGTTATTGTAAAGTTCCACGCAGTCCTTCTCCTGACTAATGATTCCCGGGAGATTAACCCAGAAGTGTGCGCAAATGCGCAGCAACGCTATCCTGCGTTACGGTAGTTTGCTCACCTGAGCGTAAATCTTTCACTACCACGTTTCCGTCGGCGATTTCTGATTCGCCCAGCACCAGCGCAACGCGAGCGCCCCATTTATCAGCGCGCGCAAACTGCTTCTTAAAGTTGCCGCCGCCGTGGTTGGTCATCAGCTTAACGCCGGGTAACGCATCGCGTACCTGTTCAGCCAGACGCATTGCTGCGGACTGGGTGTCAGTTCCGGAGGCTACCAGGTATATATCGACAACAGGATCGGCTTTAAATTCCGGATTCACTGCCTGAACCAGTAAAACAAGACGTTCCAGCCCCATCGCAAAGCCGACGCCAGGGGTAGCGCGACCGCCAAGCTGCTCAACCAGACCATCATAACGGCCCCCGGCGCAGACGGTGCCCTGAGAACCGAGGCTGGTGGTGACCCACTCAAACACGGTGCGGTTGTAATAGTCGAGACCGCGCACCAGACGCTGGTTCACGGTATAGCGGATACCGGCATCGTCCAGCAGCGCGCAAAGCCCGGCGAAGTGCGCTTTCGACTCTTCATCAAGATAGTCGCCCAGCGTCGGAGCGTCGTTCAGAAGCGCCTGGACGTCCGGGTTTTTAGAATCCAGCACGCGCAGCGGGTTGGTGTACATGCGGCGTTTGCAGTCTTCATCCAGCTTATCTTTAAACTGCTCAAGATAGGCCACCAGCGCATCGCGATAGTTAGCGCGAGCCTCCAGCGAACCGATAGAGTTCAGCTCCAGCGCAACGTGGCCGGAGATGCCCAGCTCGCGCCACCAGCGGGCGGTCAGCATAATCAGCTCGGCATCGATATCCGGCCCCTGCAGGCCAAACGCTTCGGCGCCAATCTGGTGGAACTGACGGTAGCGCCCTTTTTGCGGACGTTCGTGGCGGAACATCGGCCCAATGTACCACAGGCGCTGTTCTTGATTGTACAGGAGACCATGTTCGATACCGGCGCGTACGCAGCCAGCCGTGCCTTCCGGACGCAGAGTCAGGCTATCGCCGTTACGGTCCTCAAAGGTGTACATCTCTTTTTCAACCACGTCGGTCACTTCGCCGATAGCGCGTTTGAATAACGGGGTCTGCTCTACAATCGGCAAACGGATTTCGCTGTAACCGTAGCTACCAAGCACCTGCTTCAGTGAGCCTTCAATGCGCTGCCAGAGAGCGGTTTCGCCCGGCAGATAATCGTTCATGCCACGGATGGCTTGAATGTTCTTTGCCACGTTTATTCTCTTTATATATACAAAAATGAACCCCGGCGCCTCGCGCCCGCAGGTTCAATCATACACGGGAAGCGTATCGCTTCCCAACACGTTATTTCGCTTCAACCTGCTGGATATCGATGCGACGCGCCTCATCCAGCATCGATGCTTTAGCGCGAATACGCGCTTCCAGCTGATCGATCATATCGTCGTTATCCAGCCTGTCTTTACGTACGCCGTCTTCGTACAGGCCGCTTTTCTTATTGCCGCCGGTTACGCCGAGGGTGGAAACCAGCGCCTCGCCGGGACCGTTTACCACGCAGCCAATGATCGAAATATCCATCGGCGTAATGATATCTTCCAGGCGCTGCTCCAGCGCGTTAACGGTACCGATAACGTCAAACTCCTGACGTGAACAGGTCGGGCAGGCAATAAAGTTGATCCCGCGAGAGCGAATACGCAGCGACTTGAGAATATCGAAGCCCACTTTGATCTCTTCAACGGGATCCGCCGCCAGAGAGACGCGCAGCGTATCGCCGATCCCTTCAGACAGCAGCAGGCCGAGGCCGATCGCGGACTTCACCGCGCCGCTGCGCGCGCCGCCCGCTTCGGTGATCCCGAGGTGCAGAGGCTGATCGATCTGTTTCGCCAACAGGCGATAGGATTCAACCGCGAGGAACACATCGGAGGCTTTTACGCTGACTTTAAACTGATCGAAGTTGAGACGATCGAGATGATCGACATGGCGCATTGCCGATTCCAGCAGCGCCTGCGGGGTCGGTTCGCCGTATTTTTCCTGGAGATCTTTTTCCAGAGAACCGGCGTTTACCCCGATACGGATAGGAATATTTTTATCGCGAGCACAGTCCACCACCATGCGGATACGCTCTTCGTTGCCGATATTGCCCGGGTTAATACGCAGGCAATCAACGCCGTATTCCGCTACCTTCAGCGCAATGCGGTAATCGAAGTGGATATCGGCAACCAGCGGGACGTTAACCTGCTGTTTGATAAGTTTGAACGCTTCCGCCGCATCCATCGTCGGCACCGAAACGCGCACGATATCCGCGCCAACGCGCTCGAGGGCTTTAATTTGATTTACCGTCGCCGCCACATCGGTGGTACGCGTGTTTGTCATCGACTGTACGGCGATAGGGGCGCCATCGCCAATCGGCACATTCCCAACGTAAATTCGTTTTGATTTTCTACGTTGAATCGGAGCCTGGTTATGCATGAAAAATCTCCCGCGTTACCCGTCTGTTACTGCGCCGGTGATTGTTCGGCATTAAGGGTCAGACGTGCAACCTGGTTAGTTCTGATAAAACGACTTAAATCGACAGGTTTACCCAAATACTGAATCTGTACCGCTGCCGGGGCGCCGATTTTCAGTTTATAAGGTGCCTGGCCGCTCAGGTTGAGGTTACCGCCTTTACGCTGCAAACCGCTGAACAGCTTTTTACCGGTCGCATCGCTCACTTCCAGCCAGCAGTCGGCGGTGAAGTTCAGCACCAGATCCTGCGCGGAGGCCGCCGCAGCGGTCACGTTTGCCTGATCGGTCGGTAACGGCGTAGTTGCCGCCGTATCAACGTTTGCCTGCGAAGGCGCGACCACGGCGTTATTCTCGACCGGAGCCGGGGCAGGTGCTGGAGCCGGCGCCGGAGAGGTCTCGACAGGCGCGCTGTTGGCAGCGGTGTCCGGTGCGGAATTCGCCGATTGATTATCCAGCGGGATGCTTTGGCTGTTGTTATCGCCAGAATTCAGTTCGGCGGAGGATTGATCGGCCATCGTGGAGATCTCATCCTGCTGCGCTTTGTGGTCCTGCCACCACCAGGCGCCGCTGAGGCCGATCACCACGAACAGCACCAGCCAGGTAAAGCTCATCAGCCAACCGTCGCGCTTTTTGCGACGTTTACCCAGCGAGAAGGTCTGCATGGGGGCAACTTTCGCCGCCCGAATCGGAGCCTGCTTGGCCATCATCGGCAGCAGCTCTTCTTCTGGAATGTGCACAAGGCGAGCATAAGAGCGGATATAGCCGCGCAGGAAGGTTGAAGCAAGATCGGCGGGTGCCTTATCGTCTTCAATATCACGAACCGTGGAAACCTTCAGGCATAAGCGTTCAGCCACCGCCTGCTGGCTGAGCCCGAGTTGTTCGCGGGCATTACGCAGACGCGCGCCCGTAGTGTTTGCTTCTTGATGGTCTTGAGTGGCTTCAGTATTCATTCGCTACAACTACTGGTACGTGAAATTTAAAATTCAGCGCCGGTTACCCCGCGCCGCGAGACATCTGCTCAACGTCAGACAAACAGTATAAGTCCGTATGACCTGGTATCACAGAGACTTATCAAAATTGAATGCTAAGCGGTTGTTGTACCGCTACATACTGCCTCAAAGTCGACAAAAACGCACCGTAATTATTAACCACAACAGCGTATTTCGCCCGGCTATTCCACAAATATGCAACGCACCGCCCAGGCTGTGCGCTGCATCATTTATGATCAGACCGCCTTCACGTCGATCGCTTCGCCCTGCATACGTTTACGCAGCGTACGCTTGGTACGGTCGATAACATCGCCGGCCAGCTGACCGCAGGCGGCGTCGATATCGTCGCCGCGGGTTTTACGCACGATCGTGGTGAAACCATACTCCATTAACACCTTGGAGAAACGGTCGATACGGCTGTTGGAGCTACGGCCATACGGCGCGCCAGGGAAGGGGTTCCATGGGATCAGGTTGATCTTGCACGGCGTATCTTTCAGCAGCGCGGCCAGCTCATGCGCATGCTCGGTGCCGTCGTTGACGTGATCCAGCATGACGTATTCGATAGTGACGCGGCCCTGGTTGGCGTTGGACTTCGAAATATAGCCGCGCACCGAGTTCAGGAAGGTCTCGATGTTGTATTTCTTGTTGATCGGCACGATTTCGTCGCGAATGGTATCGTTCGGCGCGTGCAGAGAGATGGCCAGCGCGACGTCAATCATATCGCCAAGCTTATCAAGCGCTGGCACCACGCCGGAGGTGGAGAGCGTGACGCGACGCTTAGAAAGACCAAAGCCGAAGTCGTCAAGCATGATTTCCATGGCCGGAACCACGTTAGTCAGGTTCAGCAGCGGCTCGCCCATCCCCATCATCACCACGTTGGTAATCGGACGTACGCCGGTGGTCTTCACCGCGCCGACGATTTTCGCCGCGCGCCAGACCTGGCCGATAATTTCCGAAACCCGCAGGTTGCGGTTAAAACCCTGCTGGGCCGTAGAACAGAATTTACACTCCAGCGCGCAGCCCACCTGGGAAGAAACGCACAGGGTGGCGCGATCGTCTTCCGGGATGTACACGGTTTCGACGCGCTGATCGCCAACGGCAATCGCCCACTTGATGGTGCCGTCGCTCGAGCGCTGCTCTTCCACGACTTCCGGCGCGCGGATCTCCGCGACTTCCTTTAATTTTCCGCGCAGAACCTTGTTGATGTCGGTCATCTCATCAAAGTTATCGCAGCAGTAGTGATACATCCATTTCATCACCTGATCGGCGCGAAAAGGCTTTTCGCCCATGTTTTTGAAAAACTCGCGCAGCTGCTGACGGTTCAAATCCAGCAGGTTGATTTTGGCATCTTTGTTCGGCACCGTCAGAGCGGCGCTATCAGGCGTGACTATTTGTTCAGACATAATTGATTCCGGCCTCGTTATTACACGTTATGGCCCCTGGAGGGTTGAAAAAAGAAACGCCCCGGGAGCGACTGCTCATCCGGGGCGCTGTATTCTACAAATTCTGGCCCATCAATACCACGTTTGCACGCTGCAATGATGAAAAAATCTGTAACTGCCTGGCAGATCCTATAAGGATTTTCGATTGTCGCAAGGCGGCAAGCAAGTGAAGCTCCGGGAGCATAGATAACTATGTGACCGGGTGAACGCGCGCAGCCAATACCGCGACGGTCGAAAAGCCGACGAAGATTAGCGGGTGCGCGGACAAACCTCGCCTTCAGCAAAGAAAAACGCGATTTCGCGCGCGGCGGATTCAACAGAATCGGAACCGTGGGTGCCGTTCTCGGTGAAGCTGTCAGCGTAGTCTGCGCGCAGGGTACCCGCCAGCGCGTTCGCCGGGTTGGTTGCGCCCAGCAGGTCACGATGACGCTGAACCGCATTTTCGCCTTCCAGCACGGAAACCACGATCGGACCGGAAGTCATAAATTCAACCAGACCGTCAAAGAACGGGCGACCTTCGTGCTCAGCATAGAAGCCGCGAGCCTGCTCAACGGTCAGATGCAGCATTTTGGTGCCAACAATTTTGAACCCTGCAGCTTCAAAGCGAGAAAAGATGCCGCCAATAACGTTTTTTGCCACCGCGTTTGGTTTGATGATGGAAAAAGTACGTTCAATAGCCATGATAACCTCTTTATATATGTTGTTCTGTTTCGCAGATGAGACCGATAAATACGGCGCGAATTATAATCATCATCTAAGGCGGTTGCCTATGTGTTTAGGTAACATTTTTTTAAAAAAAAGCGACCTTAAACAACAAATCCGGCTAATTCAGGCAAGTTCTGTTTATTGCACGGTGAAGTTAGCGGCAACAATCTGCCCCGCCTCATCCATCACCACTAGCTGATAACTATCGGGGCGCTCAAGGTTAAGGATGGCGCTGGCGCCTTCCGCGGTCAGCGGTTCGCCGTTCAGAAACCACCAGCGCCGCCCTTCCCCGCCGGTCGTTTGCAGCGGCAGCATCACCTTCAGCTCGCCGGGCAGACGTTTAACCACCGCGCCTTCACGGATGCCGGATAGCACCAGCGGGGCGGCATCGACGGTTTGCACCGGCGGGCAGTCCGCCGAAACCGCCGGCAACCTGGCGCGACGCCGTTCGCCCGCGGGCAGCCAGGGTTCAAGCGGCAGCGGCCAGACGTCGAGGCTTTTCGCCACCGCGCCTGGGCAATCTGCCGCCACCCGCTCCCCTTTCTCATTCAGCCATACCGGAAAACGAATCCCGCGAATCCCCTCCTGACCAGGCAGCAGCAGGGTCGGCGGCTGGCTCTCGTCGAGCAACCAGGTTGCCAGCCGTCGGCGGCAGTTCGCGTCGCCCGCCGCTAAATTCTGCCCGCCGGGCCAGCACACGGTCCCGGCGCTGACCGACGACGGGCGAGGATCGGCCGGTAATCCGCCGCGGCTCATAGCCGGTCGCGCCAGCAGCAGATTATTGACCTGATTCAGCAGCGGCACCGCGCTGACGAAGCCAAACTGTCCGACGACCGGCGTGCCGTCGGGCCGTCCGGTCCAGATACCAATCAGATAGCGGGCATTCACGCCGATCGCCCAGGCGTCGCGATAGCCGTAGCTGGTGCCGGTTTTCCACGCCAGCGGCACCACCTTCACCAGCGACGCATCGGGCACCGGCTGCGCTTCGCCGGCCAGTATGCGCCGCACGATCCACGCGGCCCCCGGCGACAGCAGCGGCCTCTCAACCAGCGGCGAGTCCGGCGTGATGCGCAATTGTCCCGCCTTGCCGTGGCGGGCGAACGCGCTGTACGCCGCCACGATATCCGCCAGACGCGCGCCGGCGCCGCCGAGGATCAGCGATAAATTCGGCTCCGCGCCAGCGGGCAGCATCAGCGGCAATCCGGCATTGCGTAGCCTGGCGGCAAAACGCTTCGGTCCGTAGGCCTCCAGCACCTGCACTGCCGGAAGGTTCAGCGAGCGAACCAGCGCGTCGCTGGCGCTCACCGGCCCGTGAAACCCGCTGTCAAAGTTACCCGGTCGGTAGTCGCTAAAGCGTCGCGGCACGTCCTGCAGTAATGAGGCCGGATGGATCAGCCCCTCATCCAGCGCCATACCATAGACAAACGGCTTCAGTACCGAGCCGGGGGAGCGGATCGCCGAGACCATATCAATATGACCAAAGCGGCTATCATCGCCAATATCCACCGATCCTACCCAGCCGCGCACCTTCATATTGGTATGGTCGACCACGATCATCGCTAAAGAACTGCGCGGCGGCAGGCGCGATTTCCAGTTCAGCGCCAGATCTTCCAGCTGCCGCTGTAGCCCGGCATCCAGCGTCGTGACCACCTTCTCTGCGCGGCTGCTCGCCAGCGCGCGGCGGGCAAAAAGCGGCGCCAGCTGCGGCATCTGCCGCGGAAACAGCCAGACGGGCTCTTCGAGAGCTTCTCCCACCGGCTGCGACGGCCACACGCCCTGGCTTTCCATTCGCAGCAGGACTTTATCGCGCGCTGCCTGCGCCCGCTCGGGCCAGCGGTCCGGACGTAAGCGGCTCGGCGCCTGCGGCAATACCGCCAGCAGCGCCGCTTCGCCGTAGCTTAGCTGCGCGGGGGGTTTACCCAGATAGGCCCAGCTGGCCGCGCCGATCCCCTGCAGCGTACCGCCGAACGGCGCGCGGTTGAGGTAGAGCGTGAGGATCTCGCTTTTTGACAGATGCCACTCCAGCTGCAGCGCTCGCCATAGCTGCCGCAGCTTGCCGCCAAAGGTGCGGGGATGAGGATCGAGCAGGCGCGCCACCTGCATGGTGAGGGTGCTGCCCCCGGAGATCACTCTGCCGGAAGTGAGATCCTGCCAGGCGGCGCGAGCGATCGAGAGCGGATTGACGCCGGGATGATCCCAGAACCAGCGATCTTCATAGTGGATCAGCGCCTGTAAATAGCGCGGCGAAACGTCGGCCAGCGTCACCGGATAGCGCCAGACGCCCTGCGCATCGGCAAAGCGCCACAGCGGCGTGCCGTCTTCCGCCACCACCACTCTGGCAGGCGTAACCTCATGCAGCGGCAGCGGCCATAGCCGATCGGCCGCCAGCAGCAATAGCCACAGCAAAAAAATAAACGCCGCCAGCCAGCGCCAGCGGCGTTTTATACGCTTCAATACCCGCATTTAGGGCGCAACGGTTAGCGGTCCGCTGGCCGCGCCGGTTGCCCGCCACTGCGGCACGTACATTGACTCGACCTGCGGCTGCGGTACCTGATAAGTGCCCGGCGTCACCGCGCGCGCCAGATAAACCAGCGTCACCGGCTGGCCTTCATTGATAGCCACCGCGGCGACGAAGCGATCGTCGCGAAACTCAATGTGCTGGATATCCGCCTGCTGCATCTGGTTAAGCAAATTCTGCACCGCTTCGCCATTTTCCTGCAGGCTGGCGCTGCTGTTAGCCAGATTCTGGTTTTCCAGCTCCAGCCCCGCCGGGAGTAAATCCACTACCAGCGCGTCCGGCACGTTGCGTTTGGCCGTGACTTCCAGCTTCACCAGCACCAGTTCGCCGCTGCGCAGCGAAGCGAGCGATTTCTGCTGGCCCTGGGTATCGAAAATTTGCCGTTCGATTCCCAGCACGTTGCCTCCCGGCTGCGGAGCGCTCTGCGGATATCCACTGCTGTCGAGGCGAAGCCACAGCGCCTGCTGGCCGGTGTTGGTGACCTGCAGCGCCGCCAGCTGGTCGCCGGTCAGGTTGCGGGTTTGCGCTTTATCGCCGGAGAGCGGTTCGGCCTGCACGGAGGTTTGCGCCTGCCAGCTGCCGGAACGGTCCTGCAACGTACGCCCGGCCAGGAACAGAGCATTACTCTCCTGCGTCGAAAGCCAGCGCTGGCCGTATGACTCTTCCGCCAGATTGCTGAGCAGCGTATTTTGCGCTTCCGGCAGCAGTTTATTCTCCTCCAGCAGCGCCAGCTTCAGCGCATCGTCGCGCAGCTCGCTGCCGTAATCGCCGAGCCAGCGGTTCGCATCCTGGCGCGGCGTGGCCATCGCCAGCTTCAGGGCCTCGTCGCCGCGCGGCGCATCGCCCATCAATTTCAAGGCGACGCCCAACTGCAGCAGCGGCAGACCGGAACGCGCCTGGTCGTGACGACTCCAGATCTCGCGCAGCGCGCCGAGCGGCGCTTTCTGCTGCCGGGCCAGCACCAGCGCGGCATAGGCCTGAGCGGCAAAGCGGCTGGCCTGGGCATCATCGCTATAGCGGACGGTCATCAGCCCCGGCTCCTGTAAATAACGCAGCAGACGCTGGTTACCGCTGTTGACGGCGTTAGTCGGGACACTGTAGCCCTGCTCGCCCGCCCGGACGAGGAAGTCCATCGCGTAGGCCGTTAGCCAGTACTCCTCCGGACCCTCTTTATCCCACAGGGCGAAACCGCCATCATCGCGCTGCATCTGCAGCAGGCGAGAAATGCCGATATCCACCGCCGCGCGTCGTTTTTCATCGCTATCGCCGCTGATGCCCAACGCTTTAAGCTGGACGGCGTTGGTATAGAGCGACGGGAACAGCCCGCTGGTGGTCTGCTCCAGGCAACCATAGGGATAGGCTTTCAGGTCGCGAATATAGCGCGCCAGGTTCAGCGGCGGCTTGCCGCTGAACACCAGCTGTCCCTGCAGCGTCGCCGGCGAGAAGCCCTCACTTTGCGCCGCCGGAGCCTGCCAGCTTTCGCCTGGTTGCAGGACGGCGCCCGAATTGACAGTTTGCGCCGGGAAAGCCGGACGCACGCCGAGCTTCCACTGTTTTTGCATTGGCGTGAACGTTTCACCTGGCAGGTTCACGCCGCTGATGATGGCATTCACCTGACCATCGCCGAAACCTTCATGCGCGCGGACGGGTACAAACAGGGTGCTGCGCGCGCCGGGCGCCAGCTGCACCGGCGGTATTTCTCCCCCTTCAAGCTGCAGCAGACCGCTGGCGGCCAGCGCAACGTTGAGGGTTTGCGGCTTATCGGTCAGGTTACTGAGATCCAGCGCCAGCCGCGTGGTATCCCCGCTGGCGAGGAAGCGCGGCATGTTCAGCTCGGCAATGACCGGCGCAGCCACGATCGTTTTCCCTTCGCTGCTGCCAAAATCGTCAGCGGTCCACGCCTGGGCCATCACCCGCAGTTCGCCGTTAAAGTCGCCAATCGGCAGAGTCACCGTCCCTTCGCCTTTCTCATCCAGCACCACCGGCTGCGCCTGCTGGGCGATAATCGTCACGTGGTTAACCGGCGGTTTGCCGCCGCGCTTAAGTTCATCACCGTCGCCGCCGAAGCGCAGGCTGGCGAGTCTCCCCTGCCCTTCAATCACCTGACCATAGATATCGTAAATATCGGCCCCGTAGCGTTTCTGGCCGAAGAAAGCGTTCCACGGGTCCGGCGTCGCGTAGTCGGTAATATTCAGTACCCCGCTATCCACGGCGGAGAGCAGCACGTTAACCTGTTTCGGCATCTCGCCTTCTTTGACGCTGGCCTTAACCTTCACCGTCAGCGGCTGGTTCGGGCGCATTTTAGCCGGCGCCTCCAGCGCCAGATTCAGACGACGGTTTTCGTCGCCGAGCGGCAGGTGCAGCAGGCCCACCGCCCGTTTTGGCGTCGCGGAGCGGGATTTATCCCCCGGACGAATAACCAGCGCGCTGAGGTACAGGTCGTGACGATTCCACGCTTTATCCACCGGGATCGATAAGTCCATCCCTTCCGCCGGGACGTCAATCTCCTGCCACCACAGCGGCCCTTCGCTTGATTCCACCAGCGCATAGCCTTTACCGGCTGCCGGCGCGGCGATATGAAGCTTGATGGTATCGCCCGGTTTATAGGCCGGTTTATCCAGCTTCATGGTGACGCGGTCCGGACGCGCCGCCCCCTGGCCGTCGCTGTTATCCTGCCAGCTGTATCCGGCCCAGAAGCGCACGCTGCTGACCACATCATCTGGCCCTTTGATTTCCAGGCGATAAGAACCCCACTCGACCGGGAAGCTCACTTTCGCCGTTTGTCCGGCTGAAATATCCAGCGACTCCTCGCCTTCCTGAAGATCTTTTTGATCGAACTGCGACTGCCAGCCTTCGCTATCGGACCAGTTCCAGTAGTAGTCGCGGCGTTCGCGAATTAACCGCACCTGTAGCCCGGAGACCGCCTTCTTCTCACCTTTCGCATCGGCATACACAATCTCAAACGCGACGGCGCCGTTTTCATCCACCACCGGCTGCTTGACGGTGCTGTCGGTGCGATAGTCATAAACCTCTTTCAGGGCAAATTCTGGCCGGATACCCGGTAGCGTATCGGCAGGCCAGATTGGCTGTCTGACGGTGCGCGTGACCGGACGTCCGCCGGACTCCAGCAGGCTGGCCTGCAGGATCACCTGCAGCGGAGAGCGGCTCTCGTGCCACTGGCTGGTGGCGGTGACTTCCGCATGGCCCCGATCGTCCAGCGTGGTCTGTACTTCATCCAGGCTGCGGGAAAGGTTCTCTTCGGCAATGTCGCCAAACTGGAAGCCCGGCAGCGCGGGCACGGCGTCGCGCAGCGGACGCAGGAACAGTTTGCCCTGCAGCGAGTTGCCGCTGGCCGGCGCGCCGTACAGATAAGCACCGGTCACCGCAAAGCTAACATCCGCAGCCGGAGAGACGGGCGCATTTTGCGGCGTGAGATTTAGCGCCATACGCTCAGGCATAAAATCTTCGACGTGAAAATCCCACTCGCGCGGCTGGTTGTCGCCGGTGCTGGCGCGAATGTGCCACATCCCGGTCGCCGCGCCGCTATCTAGGGGATAAGTAAACTGGTACAGGCCGTTAACCGGTTTGCTGACCGTCGAACGAATGACCTGGCCGTTCGGCTGCACCACTTCCAGCTTCACCGGCTGCTCGGGGAGCGGTTTACCGTCGCTATCGCGCAGTAAAGCGTTGAGGATCACCGTTTCGCCCGGACGATAGAGATCCCGCGGACCAAACATAAATAGCTGCTTGCTGAACCCCGGCGCGCCGGCAATGGAAAATTCAGCCAGGTCCAGCGCCGGGAGTTTGAGATCCAGCAGGGTGGTTTGCCCGTCCTTACGCGCCAGCAGCAGCGCCGCTTCTTTGTCCGTTTGCAGCGTCACATGGCCCTGGCCGTCGCTCTTCGCCTGCGCCAGCGTCTGCCCTTTGGCGTTCAAGAGCTGAACATCGATATCGGACTGCGCCGCGCCGTTGTCCAGACTTTGGGTAAAGACATCCAGCCGGTTGTGGTAACGGTGCGCGGATACGCCGATATCGCTGAGGGTGAACAGCGTCGCGGCGTTGCTGTAGCTGTAGCGGCCCGCCTGGTTCATCACCGCGATATACACGCCCGGCTCCTGCAGCGGTTTGATATCCGCCAGCGGCAGCAGCAGTTTTTCACGCGTATTACGCGCGGGGTTGAGGTCAAAACGGCCGGTATAGACCAGATCGGCCATCTTCAGCAGCTCGTCCGACTCCCAATTGCTCAATGAATTACGGTATTCCCATTGGCTGACGAAGGCCGAAAGTGATTCCGGTTTAATACGGAAAAAATTGACGTCGACGTTATCGACATTCAGCGCCATCACCGGCAATCCGGCCACTACTTTCCCCGGCAGCAGCGAGCCGCGGCTGGCAAAGCCGATGCTCGGGGCAATATCGCGGGTGGTAATGGTTTTTTCAAAGCTGCTGTCAAAGGTCGCTTTATTCAGCGCCGCCAGGGTTGGATCTACCGATACAATCAGCTCGCGTTTTGGCTCAAGATGGCGAAGCCGCAGCTCTTTCAGGTTAGGCGCCAGCTCCCAGGCCCCATCAACTTTGCCGCTTTTTTTATCGACCAGATGTACGCTACGGGAGAAATCCTGGTCCGGCTGCAGAGGGATTGAGAAGGTCAGCACCATCGTCGACGCGCCGTCGAGCTGTACTTCCGAGGCATCCAGCAGCGTTAGCGCTTTGCCTTTGCTTTTTTCCGCCAGCGCCGCCAGCTGGCTGGCATCCGGCTTCGCGCTAGCCTTATCCGTCGCCGCAGACGCCGCGGGCGCAGCTGCCTGCGGTTTGCCGCTGTCGTCGCAGCCGGTCAACGATAGCGCGGTAAGCAGCGCCAGAGATAGTGCCGCCAAACGAAATGGTTTCATCCTTCTAACCCCTCGGCCCGCAGGCCGGATACATTAAGTGAACACATTATTATGCGTTAACAATATCATTACCAACAGCGACGAGAATAGAATCAAACTCCCGAGAGTGAATCATCCGTGATACGGTCGCCACTCTGGGATCCATAACTTGTCACTCTCCCGGAAAACGTCGACAATTCACTCTTGAACAATAAAAAAGGAGACGCCGATGTCTACCTCGTTTTTTGTCGCTGCCGACTGGCTGGCGGAACATATTGATGACCCGGAAATCCAGATTATTGACGCCCGTATGGCTCCGCCGGGACAGGAACAGCGCGATCTTAACGCTGAGTATCAGGCGGGCCATATTCCCGGCGCCGTTTTTTTCGATATCGAAGCCCTCTCCGACCATACCAGCCCGCTGCCGCACATGATGCCGCGCGCGGAGGCGTTTGCCGTCGCCATGCGCGAACTGGGCGTCAGCAGCGATAAGCATCTGGTGGTATACGATGAAGGCAATCTCTTCTCCGCGCCGCGCGCCTGGTGGATGCTGCGCACCTTCGGCGTTGAAAAAGTGTCTATTGTTGCCGGCGGCCTCGAAGGCTGGCGTCGCGATGAGCTGCCGCTGGAGCAGGGCCTCCCTGAACTGCCGGAAGGTGATTTTGACGCTCGTCTCGATCCGCAGGCGATCAAGCGTCTGACCGATGTGCTGCTGGTCAGCCATGAAGGATCGGCGCAGATCGTCGATGCTCGCCCGGCCGGGCGTTTTAATGGTCAGGTGGCCGAGCCGCGCCCGGGTTTGCGCAGCGGGCATATTCCCGGCGCGCTAAACGTCCCCTGGAGCGAACTGGTGATTAACGGCGAACTCAAAACCACCGATGAACTGAACGAGATTTTCGCTCGCCAGGGCGTCGACTTTGAGCAGCCGATTATTGCCAGCTGCGGATCCGGCGTGACGGCGGCGGTCGTGGTGCTGGCGCTAACCACGCTGGGCGTTAACGGCGTCAGCCTGTATGACGGCTCATGGAGCGAATGGGGCGCGCGGACGGATTTGCCGATTGAACCGGCGCAGTAGACAAAGCAACGGGGGCGTAAGCCCCCGTTCGGTTAGATAATGCGATTGTGCTTAAAGTCACGCAGGAAGCTGCCCCAGCGTTTTTCATAGAACGGCGTAATGTGGGCAATCATAAAGTGGCTAATCCCCTTTTCACCCTCCACCACCTGGCAGATATCAATCGGCTCGTCGCCGGGAAGCGTATCGGTCGCAACGCTACCGGTGGCCTGAATCACCGCCTCAATATCGCCTTCCGCTTCAATGCCAATCAGCAGGTTGGCCGGGGCATCGGCGCTGTCTTTAATAGAGCATAAAAACGCGCGCTTCACCGTTTTCAGCGTCTTGAACAGCGTGGTCAGCGAGTCCACCATCTGCGCGGGCGGTTCGGCAACCTCAGACAGCAGCAGCGACTCGCCGCCCTCAAGCACGGTCTGGGTACTGAGCGGGCTGCCCTCTTCCCCCAGCAGATGGCTAATTTCTCGCGGCGCAAACTCTTTGCCAGTAGGGAGTTTGGCATTGAGATAGAGCGTTTCGCCCAGGGTCATCGCGAACAGCGTGCGCACCGGCATCACCACGAAAGACTGTTCGTCCTCAACGGCCTGCTGCAGCGCTTCCAGCGAGGTGAAAAAAGGAATAACCGATGTGCCATCATCTTTTTCCCAGTGCAGCAGGTCCAGTACGCTATCTTCCACAACCTGCTCGCCCTGAGCGGCGGCTCCCGGCACCCAAACGGTGGCTTCGAGCAAAGTACGGAAAAACGCCGGACGGTGGCCTGGCTCGGTCGCCGCCTTCTCCAGCAGGGTTTCTAGCTCATTTTTAGTTTCGGACATAGTTTCGCTACTTCAAAATCGCCCGGCGGCGCTGCGCTCGCACGGGCCCACGAGTTTTGTCGGTCGGGTAAGCGCAGCGCCACCCGGCAAAATCCATTACTCTGCCGTCAGCAGGTTGGCAATGGTGCGCACGCCGAGGCCGGTCGCGCCCGCCGACCACTGCTCAACGGCAGATTTACGGTAGGTCGCCGAACAGTCGATATGCAGCCAGCCCTGGTGATAGTTCTCCACGAAGTGGGACAGGAAGCCCGCTGCGGTGCTGGCGCCCGCCGGATAGGCCGCGCTGCCGGTATTGTTCAGCTCGGCGAAGTTCGACGGCAGCTGGCCGCGGTGGAACTCAGCCAGCGGCAGACGCCAGAAGGCCTCGTTTTCAGCCTGCGCGCTCGCCAGCAGGCGATTCGCCAGACCATCGTCAAAGCTGAACAGCGCGTGATAATCATTACCCAGCGCGGTTTTCGCGGCGCCGGTCAGCGTGGCGGCATCGATAATCAGCTCAGGCTTTTGCGCAGAAGCATCGATCAGGCCGTCAGCCAGCACCAGGCGACCTTCCGCATCGGTATTCATGATTTCCACGGTTTTACCGTTGCGATAGTGAATAATATCGCCAAGTTTAAAGGCGTTGCCGCTAATCAGGTTATCGGCGCAGCACAGATACAGCTTCACGCGCTTATTGAGGCCGCGAGTGATGGCAAACGCCAGCGCGCCGGTCACCGTTGCCGCGCCGCCCATGTCGGACTTCATCGAGTCCATAAAGGCGCTCTGCTTGATGCTGTATCCGCCGGAGTCAAAGGTGATGCCTTTACCGACCAGGCAGGCGTACACCGGGGCTTCTTTATCGCCGGTTGGGTTATAGTCCAGCGCCAGCAGGACCGGCGGGCGCTCGGAGCCGCGACCGACCGTGTGCAGGCCCAGGTAGTTCTGCTCGCGCAGGTCTTCACCCTTGGTGATACGATAAGAGACGTTATCGCAGGCCACGCTGCACAGCAGGTCTACCGCACGCTGCGCCAGCTGTTCCGGCCCCAGCTCTTCCGCCGGGGCGTTAATGGTGTCACGGACCCAGTCAATAATGGTCAAGCGGTTATCCAGTTCGCTTTTCTGCGCATCGTCGAGGGCCGGCCACTCCACTTTGCGGCTGCCTTTCGGCCCCTTATAACCCGCCCAGAACGCCCATGCGCGGTCGGTGTCCCAGCCTTCGCCATCAAGCGCAACGTGTTTGATGCCCATGCCGTCAATTTTCCGCGCCGCGCGCTGAATCAAACCCAGGTCGTCTTTGCCGTTCAGGTGCAGGGCGATGCCGTCGTTATTAATGCTGTAAGACGCTTTTTCTCCCCAGCGCGCATCGGCTGGCTGAGCGGTAAGCGTAATTTTCATAGCTTCGGTCATTATCATTATCCTTCTTAGCAAACGGGCCGCCGTATGGCAGCCCGTAAAGTTCTTTCGCTCGTTGATTTACTCGGCTTAAAACCACCGGGTAAATCATGACGCGAAAATTATTCGGCTTCGTCTAACCAGACTAGCAGAATCGCCTCAAGAATTTTTTCATTGGATGCGTTTGGATCGTCATCAAACTCTTCCAGGTCGCAAATCCACTGATGCAGATCGGTGAAGCGAACGGTTTTCGGGTCGAGATCCGGAAAAGCGTCGTACAGCGCTTCGCCGATTTCACGACTATCGGTCCATTTAAGTCCCATATTAATGCTCGCGTGCGTGGTTGATGGTGTAACGCGGAATTTCGATGACCAAATCTTCGTCAGTCACCCGCGCCTGGCAGCTCAGACGGCTGTCGGGTTCAAGCCCCCAGGCCTTATCCAGCATGTCGTCTTCATCTTCGGTACTTTCAGCCAGCGAGTCAAAGCCTTCGCGCACGATGCAGTGGCAGGTGGTGCAGGCACAGGATTTTTCGCAGGCGTGTTCAATCTCAATGCCGCTACGCAGAGCAGCATCAAGAATGGTCTCACCGGTCTCAGCTTCCACAACTACGCCATCCGGACACAGGTCCTGGTGGGGCAGAAAAACAATTTTTGGCATTTTAAACCTCGTCCACGGATTGGCCTTTCAGCGCGATACGGACCGATTGATCCATACGACGTGCGGCGAATTCCTGGGTTTGTGTGTCGATATTTTTAATCGCTTCTTTGATTGCATCGGCATCATCGCCTGCCGCAGCGGCGCGCACTTGCTCCGCGGCGTCATCGATAGCCTGACGCTCTGCGGCGCTTAACAGCGCGGCGTCGGCGGCCAGCGCGCTGACCAGACTTTCCAGTACGCGCGCGGCTTCAACTTTTTGCTCGGCCAGCATGCGCGCCTGGACGTCCTGTTCGGCGTAGCTCATCGAATCTTTAATCATGCTGGCGATCTCGCCATCGGTCAGACCGTAGGACGGTTTCACCTGGATAGAGGCCTCGACGCCGGTCGATTTCTCCATCGCCGTCACGCTCAGCAGGCCGTCGGCATCCACCTGGAAGGTGACGCGAATATGCGCCCCGCCCGCCGGCAATGCCGGAATGCCGCGCAGCGCAAAACGCGCCAGGGAGCGACAGTCCTGCACCAGCTCGCGCTCGCCCTGCATGACGTGGATAGACATCGCCGTCTGACCATCTTTGAAAGTGGTGAACTCCTGCGCGCGCGCCACCGGAATGGTGGTGTTGCGCGGGATAACCTTCTCCACCAGACCGCCCATGGTTTCCAGCCCCAGGGAGAGCGGGATCACATCGAGCAGCAGCAGTTCGCTGTCCGGCTTGTTGCCCACCAGAATATCCGCCTGAATCGCCGCGCCGATGGCGACGACTTTATCCGGGTCGATAGAGGTCAGCGGCGTACGGCCAAAGAATTCGCCGACGCGCTCGCGCACCAGCGGCACGCGGGTCGAGCCGCCCACCATCACCACTTCCAGCACCTCTTGCGCCTCAACGCCGGCGTCTTTCAGCGCGCGACGGCAGGCCAGCAGAGTGCGTTTGACCAGCGGCGCGATCAGATCGTTAAACTGGCTGCGGGTGATTTCCCCCTGCCAGCCGCCGACATTCACCCGCGCCGTCTCGGCATCGCTGAGGGCGATTTTCGCCGCGATCGCCGCATCGAGCAACTCGCGCTGCAGGCGGTTGTCGCTGCGATCGCTCAGGCCAGCCTGCTCGCGCAGATAATCGGCCAGCAGGTGGTCGAAATCGTCGCCGCCGAGCGCGGAATCGCCGCCGGTAGCCAGGACTTCAAACACGCCGCGGCTTAAGCGCAGCACGGAGATATCAAAGGTGCCGCCGCCGAGATCGTAAACCGCGATGACCCCTTCCTGACCGGAGTCCAGGCCGTAAGCAATCGCCGCCGCGGTGGGTTCGTTCAGCAGACGCAGCACGTGCAGGCCCGCCAGACGCGCCGCGTCTTTGGTTCCCTGACGCTGAGCATCATCGAAGTAGGCCGGCACGGTAATCACCACCCCGTCGAGCTCGCCCGCCAGCGCTTCGGTAGCGCGCTCGGCCAGCGCCTTGAGGATATCGGCAGAAACGCGAATCGGGTTGAGCAGACCGCCTGGCGTCTGAATCATCGGCAGGCCGTTTTCGCTTGCCTGCAGTTGATAAGGCAGATGCGGGTAGCGGGCCTCGATATCGGCCAGAGAACGTCCCATCATGCGCTTGACCGAGCTGATGGTATTGACCGGATCCTGAGCGGCGTTTTGCCGCGCGTCATAGCCCACCGTCAAACCCGAAGCCTGATAGTTCACCACCGACGGCAGCAAATAGCGCCCTTGACGGTCGGACAGAGTTTCGGCCTGGCCGCTACGCACGGTAGCCACCAGTGAATTGGTGGTGCCCAGGTCGATACCCGCCGCCAGACGTCGCTGGTGCGGCGCGGCGCTCAGTCCGGGCTCACTAATTTGTAATAAGGCCATAATTGCTTCCGAAAATTAAAAATCGAGCAGTTTTTCTTCGAGTTGTTCCGCACTGCTTCGCAGTTTATCGAGAAAACGCAGCTTGCGCACGGTATCCGCCGCCGCCTCCCACGTCTCGTTATTCAGTTGTTCAACCATCAGCTGATGCCGGGTATCAAATTGCGCTTTGACCCGCTTGATAAAGCTTTCCAGCCGCGCTTCATCCTTCGCTTTGCCTATTTCATCCAGCTCTTCGCGCAGCTCCAGCTGTTCCATCAGGAACGCGGTATCGCGCACGGTGTGCTGCTCGCTGGCGAGATCGAAACCATGAAGCGAAAGGAGATATTCGGCGCGGGTCAGCGGGTGGCGAAGGGTTTGCCACGCCTGATTAATGGTGGCGGACTGCTGCACCGCGGCGAGCTGTTCGGCCGCGCTGCCGCTGGCGAACTTATCGGGGTGATACTGGCGCTGTAGTTCCTGGTACCGGGCAGCCAGGGGTTCTAACGAAAGGGTATAGCTGGCCGGTAACCCGAAGAGGGTAAAATAGTCCATAGCAACCTCAGGGTTAACGAGATAAAGCAAACCCCACGCGCAGCGAGACTACGGTGGGGTCAGGGATAACCGATTACACGTTAAAGCTTTCGCCGCAGCCGCACTCGTCCTTCACGTTCGGGTTGGTGAACTTAAACCCTTCGTTAAGGCCTTCTTTGACGAAGTCCAGCTGCGTACCGTCGAGGAACTGCAAACTTTTGCCGTCGATCACGACCTTCACGCCTTTGTCTTCAAACACGGTGTCTTCTGCCGCTGGTTCGTCAACAAACTCCAGTACATAAGCCATACCTGAACAGCCGGAAGTTCTGACTCCCAGGCGCAGGCCAAACCCTTTACCGCGGTTGGCCAGAAAGGCGTTGACTCGCGCTGCTGCACTGTCGCTTAAAGTAATCGACATAACAAACCTCAACTCTTAATTATTTTGCTTCACGTTTGCTTTTGTAATCCGCAATCGCGGCTTTAATCGCGTCTTCCGCCAGAATAGAGCAGTGAATTTTGACCGGCGGCAGCTCGAGCTCGTCAGCGATATCGGTGTTTTTAATCGCCTGAGCTTCGTCCAGCGATTTCCCTTTTACCCATTCGGTCACCAGGGAGCTGGAAGCAATAGCGGAACCGCAGCCGTAGGTCTTGAAACGCGCGTCTTCAATGATACCTTCATTGTTGACTTTAATCTGCAACTTCATCACGTCGCCGCACGCCGGCGCGCCAACCATACCGCTGCCGACGTTTTCGTCGCTATTGTCGAAAGAGCCGACGTTGCGCGGATTCTCGTAATGATCGATAACTTTTTCGCTGTAAGCCATGATGAATTCTCCTTATTGGTGCCGAATTAGTGATGTGACCATTCAATGCTGTTCAGATCCACGCCCTGCTTGAACATTTCCCACAGCGGTGAGAGTTCGCGCAGACGGCCGATGGAGTTGCGGACCAGATTGATGGTGTAGTCAATCTCTTCTTCGGTAGTAAAACGACCTAAAGAGAAACGAATAGAGCTATGCGCCAGCTCGTCGGTCATCCCCAGCGCGCGCAGCACGTAGGACGGCTCGAGGCTTGCGGAAGTACAGGCTGAACCGGAGGAAACCGCCAGGTCTTTCAGCGCCATAATCAGCGACTCGCCTTCAACGTAGTTAAAGCTGACGTTGAGGATATTCGGCGCGCCCTGCTCGAGGTCACCGTTGAGATAAACCTCTTCCATATCTTTCACGCCGTCCCACAGACGGTTACGCAGGCCGCGCAGGCGGGCCATTTCGCTTTCCATCTCTTCTTTCGCGATACGGTAAGCTTCACCCATACCGACGATCTGGTGGACAGGCAGCGTACCGGAACGCATGCCGCGCTCGTGACCGCCGCCGTGCATCTGCGCTTCGATACGAATACGCGGTTTACGACGCACGTACAGCGCGCCGATACCTTTCGGGCCATAGATTTTGTGGCCGGAGAAGGACATCAGGTCAACTTTCAGCTGGCTCAGGTCGATAGGCAGTTTGCCCACGCTCTGGGTCGCGTCAACGTGGTAAATGATACCGCGGGCGCGGCACATCTCGCCGATGGTAGCGATATCCTGCACCACGCCGATTTCGTTATTCACGTGCATAATGGAAACAAGGATGGTGTCATCACGCATCGCGGCTTCCAGTTCTTTTAAATCGATAATACCGTTACGCTGCGGGGCGAGATAGGTGACTTCAAACCCTTCGCGCTCCAGCTGACGGCAGGTGTCCAGCACGGCTTTGTGTTCGGTTTTGCTGGTGATGATGTGCTTGCCTTTTTTCTGATAAAAGTTGGCTGCACCTTTAATCGCCAGGTTATCGGATTCCGTCGCGCCGGAGGTAAAGACAATTTCGCGCGGGTCGGCACCGACCAGCTCGGCAATCTGATTACGGGCGATATCTACCGCCTCTTCAGCCTGCCAGCCAAAACGGTGGGAACGGGAGGCCGGGTTACCAAAGGTCCCGTCCAGAGTCAGGAACTGCATCATTTTCTCGGCAACACGCGGGTCCACCGGCGTGGTTGCGGAGTAATCGAGATAGATCGGTAATTTCATTGCTCTATAAACTCCGTACATCGCTTCAATGCAAGGAATCAGGCAACCGGCTGGATGTACGACCGAGTACACAGGATGGCGGAGCATCCCGGCCTGATTCGAAAATCTTTTTTATCTTTTTGGCTCAGCTCGTTTCATCTTGCAGCCGAATAGCTGCAAGATGAAACTGAACGAGAACTACGCGCGCAGTTTGACGTCAATAGCGTCCTGAGCACGGGTATTACGCTGGGATTCATGGTTGTGCTGACGACCGGAGACATCCAGGATTTCCTGGTTATTCACCAGTTCGCCCAGCGTGATGTTATTCAGAAAACCGGTCAGTCGCTCGCTCAGATCGCGCCACAGCGCGTGAGTAAGACACTTATCGCCGCCCTGGCAGCCGCCTTTGCCCTGACAACGGGTGGCGTCAACGGATTCGTCTACTGCGCTGATAACTTCGCCAACCGCGATGCTACCCGCTTCTTTACCTAACAGATAACCGCCGCCTGGACCACGTACGCTGGAAACCAGACCATTTTTGCGCAGGCGAGAGAACAGCTGTTCCAGATAGGAAAGCGAAATTCCCTGACGCTCTGAAATATCAGCCAACGGAACCGGACCCGATTCAGAGTTGAGCGCAACGTCAAGCATCGCGGTCACGGCATAACGCCCTTTAGATGTCAGTCTCATGTCTTACTTAACCTCAAACTCGCCCCTGCCCGGGCTTTTTATTAATATGGGTATTGCATAGCAAGGCAAGTCTGACATTCCCGAGTAAATTGGTCAACTATTTACTTGACTGTTTTAGTCAGGTATTTGGCTTTCCGTGCCGTTTTACTTAAGCGCGATCTGATGCCCTCCCCCATCGGGGGAGGCGATCGGTAGGCCGGGTAAGCGCAGCGCCCCCCGGCAAACAGACAGCGCTATTCTTTATTCTTCTGCTCAATTGACGCCAGCATACCGCGCAGGATGTTCAGCTCCTGGCTTTCCGGGCGGGCGCGGGTAAACAAACGGCGCAGCTTGTTCATCACCTGGCCCGGATGACTGGCGCGGATAAACCCGGTTGCCAGCAGCGTCTGCTCCAGATGGCCGTAGAAACGCTCTAAATCATCCACCAGTGGATAAGGCGTTTCTTCATGCTCGACGACGGGCTCATTTTGCTCCTGCGCCGCCAGCCATGCCATACGCACTTCATAGGCGATGACCTGCACCGCCATCGCCAGGTTCAGCGAGCTGTATTCCGGGTTAGCGGCAATCGCCACGTGATAGTGACACTTCTGTAGCTCGTCGTTAGTCAGGCCAACGCGTTCGCGGCCAAATACCAGCGCAACCGGCGCATGCTGCGCTTCGGCGACGCTTTTCAGGCCGCATTCGCGCGGATCGAGCATCGGCCACGGCAGCGTGCGGGAGCGGGCGCTGGTTCCGACAACCAGGCTACAGCCCGCCAGCGCTTCATCGAGGGTGTCGACGATGTTGGCATTGCCAATCACGTCGCTGGCGCCGGCCGCCAGAGCGATGGCCTGAGAATCGGGTTTAACCAGCGGATTGACCAGCCAGAGGTTGGTTAACCCCATGGTTTTCATTGCGCGGGCGACAGAGCCCATATTGCCGGTGTGTGAGGTTTCTACCAGTACGATTCGAATATTTTGCAGCATTATGGTTCTTCGGCTAAAGATTATTCGTGCATGCTATCATAAAACGGAGACATAGGCAGATTTCACTGTTACTATATGCGCCGTTTTTTCCCGTTCTTTAACATCCAGTGAGAGAGACCGATGCATCCGATGCTGAACATCGCCGTGCGCGCAGCGCGCAAGGCGGGTAATTTAATTGCCAAGCACTACGAAACCCCTGACTCCGTAGAAACCAGCCAGAAAGGCAGCAATGATTTTGTGACTAACGTCGATAAAGCCGCCGAGGCGATGATTATCGAAACCATTCGCAAATCTTACCCGCAGCACACCATCATCACCGAAGAAAGCGGTGAACACGCAGGTGAAGATCAGGATGTTCAATGGGTTATCGATCCACTGGATGGCACCACCAACTTCGTAAAACGTCTGCCGCACTTCTCCGTGTCCATCGCCGTACGCATTAAAGGCCGTACTGAAGTCGCCGTGGTTTACGATCCGATGCGTAACGAACTGTTCACCGCGACCCGCGGCCAGGGCGCGCAGCTGAACGGCTACCGTCTGCGCGGCAGCAGCGCTCGCGATCTGGATGGCACGATTATCGCCACCGGCTTCCCGTTCAAAGCAAAACAGCACGCGACCTCTTACATGAATATCCTCGGCAACATGTATACCGAATGCGCGGATTTCCGCCGCACCGGTTCCGCGGCCCTGGATCTGGCCTACGTTGCCGCTGGCCGCGTTGACGGCTACTTTGAAATCGCGCTGAAACCGTGGGATTTCGCGGCAGGCGAGCTGATCGCCCGTGAAGCAGGCGCTATCGTCTGCGACTTTACCGGCGGCCATAACTACCTGCTGACCGGCAACATCGTTGCAGGCAACCCGCGCGTTGTAAAAGCCATGCTGGCCAATATGCGCGAGCATCTGAGCGAAGCGCTGAAGCGTTAATCTCTCACTGAATGAAAAGCAAAAAGGAAGCCGCGGCTTCCTTTTTTTATCCCGTTAAAACGGACGCAGGCCGCCGCCCGGAGGTATCGCACTACTCCACATCACGATAGCCGCCGCCAGCAAAATCACGCCGCCGGCCAGCGCCAGCGTCGCCCAGCCTACCTGCTTCCATGGCGCCGGCGCCCGGTTCGCGCTCAGCCTGACCGCCAGTTGACGGAATCCGTGAACCAGCAGCGCCAGCGCGCTAATGGTGAGCGAGGTTCCCGCCGCCATCGCCATCGCGGCCGCCATCCCCCAGCCAAATACGCCGATAACCTTACTGAACAGCAGCACCATAATGGCTCCGGAGCAAGGCCGCATCCCCATCGACAGCACAATCGCCAGCCGCGCCCGCCAGTCATCGCCGCTTTGCAGCTGTTCCGGCGCCGGTAGATGCTGATGCCCGCAGCCGCAGTTGGCGTGATGAACATGATGCGGGGTAAAAGCGGTAAATTTCGGTCGCCGCAGCAGCATCCGCAGCTTTTTCAGCGCCCGCCAGCACAGCAACAGGCCCAGCGCGCCGACCAGCAAATAGCTTCCCTTTTCCAGCCAGAAGCTGCTCAGGTGCAGCGCTCTTGCCGGAAGACGTAGCAGGGTAAGCACGACCACCACTAAAGCGATGGCCACCAGCCCCTGCAGCAGCGAGGCGGCCAGGGTCAGGCCAATGCTGGATTTCAGCTTCGAAGGATGGGTCGCCAGCCAGGTGGTAATCACCACTTTACCGTGCCCCGGCCCCAGCGCGTGCAGGACGCCGTAGACGAAGCTAAACCCCAGCAGCGACAGCCCGGCGGCGGAGGGATTTTCCGCTACCGCCTGCAGAAGCCGGCTTAGTTCAAGATTCAGCGCGCGCTGCCAGACCGCGCTTTGCAGCAGCACCTGCGGCCAGGCCTGCCATAGCCAGAAGCCAGCCCCTGCCGCCAGCAGCAAAAAGAGCGCCAGCGGCCAAAGCTGACGCCAGCGCGGAGAACGGCTGTTTTGAGTAAAAATCAGCGACATTGCAGCGTCACCTTTTGCGCGAAGTAATTCCCCAGTTCCATATCCTCCGGCGGCGCATCCGCTTTATCCAGCGACTGCGCGTAGGACAACATTTTTTCGTTAGGCTTCGGCGTCATCACTTTTGCCGAGCAGCTTGTCTTCATCGCCGCCGGCAGAGCGAAATCAGCGTCTTTGTCATAATACATATCAACGTAATAGGTCGGGTCGTAGGTTGAAAAGGTAAAGGTTTGCCCGGCCAGAGGCTGCGGCTTCGCCAGCGGTAGGGTAAAGGTGAGCACCGCCTGATGGCCGCTGCGCTCCAGGCCATAGCCGTCGGGTCGATTATCAAACTTTACCCGCTGGCCGTTATGCCATAGCTCGCTGAAATAGTGCTGGCCCAGCACGTTCGCCATCACTTCCGCCGCCAGCTTTTTCCAGATTTCGCTACCGGGTTTAGCGTTGCCCGCATCATAGAGCAGATCGGCGGAGGTGATTTCATCCATCGTCCAGCGCATTTTAAAGCCGGTGAGCAGGCCATTTTCCGCCACGGCCTCCGTTTGCAAACTGATGAAACTGTGCGGATGCGCCGCCGCGGATAGCGATAAAAACATGAAAAACGCTGCGCTGACGCATTGTTTCACTCTCTTCATCTGTTCCTCACGTGAAAAATTCTGTGAACCGCGCCAGCAATCCTGATGTAAAGACGCGGGCGTGCCCTGCTCACCCTGAATACATTAACTACGCTTAACGAAAACCCTAACTGGAACTAACCGGATGATGACAGTGATTGAACCACCATCTGTGCTTTCCAGTCCACAGCGCCGTAGCCAGGTGCTCCTGATGTTTTATCTGCCCGGGCAATCCGTGACGCCCGAATGGCTGGGTAGCCTCACTCAGGTTGATGAGGATACCGCCAGGCAGGACATCGCGGAGACGGGACGCGAAATTCAGCGTTATCACCGCTTGACCCTGACTTCACAAGCGGACGGCAGCTATCGGATGGAAGGCGCCGCGCTCGATCAACGCTTGTGCCTGCTGCACGCTCTGCGCCGCGGGCTGCGTCTATGCCCGCATTTTGTCAGCCACCATTTTACCCCGGCATTAAAAACGCAGCTTAAACAGCAAGGTATCGCGCGCACGCTGTATGACGACACCAATCTCCAGGCCCTGGTGAACCGCTGCGCCCGGACCCTGAACCGGCAGTTTGACTGCCGCGACGTGCATTTTCTGCGTCTTTATTTACAGTATTGTTTACTGCAGCACCACCTTGGGCAGAGCCCCTCTTTCACCCACGAGCAGCAGCGCTGGGCGCAGGCCGCCGCCGAGTTTACCCTCGCGGAGGAGATTGTTCGCCACTGGCAGCGTCGGGTGGCGACGACGCCCCATGCCGGAGAACAGCTGTTTCTGACCCTGCTGTTTATGCTGCTGAAAACCCCCGATCCCATCCGCGACGGGCACCAGCAGGACCGGCGTCTGCATCTGGCCATCTCCGGGCTGATTCACCGCTTTCAGAACCTGGCGGGGCGTCCGTTCAGCGATGAGCAGGGTCTAAGCGATCAGCTCTATATACATCTCTCGCAGGCGCTACACCGCAGCGTTTTCGCTATCGGTATCGATAACGCGTTGCCAGAGGAGATTGGCCGTCTGTATCCCCGTTTGATGCGCACCACTCAGGCGGCGCTGGAGGAGTTCGAAGCCAGCTGGCAGGTCCGCTTTAGCCAGGAGGAAGTCAGTTTAATCGCGGTGATTTTCGGCGCGTGGTTGATGCAAAAAAACGATCTGCAGGAGAAGCAGGTGGTTCTGCTTACCGATGATAATCCTGACCTTGAGCAGTCGCTGGAGCAGCAGCTGCGCGAGTTAACCCTGCTGCCGCTCAATATCAAGTATTTGAGCGTAAGCACCTTTCAGAAAGAGGGCGCGCCGAAGGAAGTGACGCTGATCGTCACTCCCTATACCACGGCGCTACCGCTGTTTTCACCGCCGCTGTTTCATGCCGACGAGACGTTCAGCGCTCATCAGCAGCAGCAGATTTGCAAGATGCTCGAGGCCTAAGCCACCGCTTTTGGCCGCACCACCAGCGCCGGTAAGGCCACCAGCGCCATCACCCAGAAAACGCCCTGGTGCAGATGCTGGTAGAGAAAGCCGGCAAATACCGTCATTACCGCAATGCTGCCGCCCATCGCTACTGCGGAGTAGACAGCCTGCAGGCGGATCACTTCGCTTCCCTGGCGAGCCGCGATATAGCGCATCGCCGCCAGATGGCACACCGTAAAGGTGCCGCAGTGGAGGATCTGCGCGACGATAAGCCAGGGTAGCGCCGTCGTCCAGCCCATTAGCGTCCAGCGAATCACTCCGCACGCCGCGGACAGCAGCAGCAGATCGCGGGCACTAAAACGGCGGAAGACTTTTTTGCTCAGCGCGAAAATCACCACCTCCGCCACCACGCCCAGCGACCACAAATAGCCCACGGCGGAGGCGGAATACCCCGCCTCCTGCCAGTAGATTGCGCTGAACCCATAGTAGGCGGCGTGCGCCCCCTGCAGCAAACAGACGCAGGCGAGGAAGCGCCAGCTTTGCCGCACCAGCGTAAGCCAGGCCGACAGCCCGGCCGCTTCCTGGTGGCGGGATTCCCCCTGCGGCTGCACCGACGGTTTCAGCAGCATGCCGATCAGCATTGACGCGATACCGATGCTGAGCATCACCAGAATCATCCGGTAGTCATACAGGCTGACCAGCTTCCCGGTCAGTGCCGAGCCAATCACGAAAGCGATCGATCCCCACAGGCGCACGCGCCCGTAGTCCATGGTGATCTGCTTTTGCCAGGTATTCGCCAGCGCGTCGGTCAGCGGCACCAGCGGCGAGAAAAAGAGGTTAAAGCCGACGATAATCACCATTAGCCAGGCGACCTGGTGGCCGATCCAAAATGCGAGCGCGAAGAGCAGCGTCAGCAGCGCCAGAATGCGCAGAGAAGAGATAAGACGGGACGGGTCGCTGACCCGCGGGGCAATCAGCAGGCTGCCAAGAAATCGCGACACCAGCCCGGCGCCGAGCAGCATGCCGATCGTTTCCGGCGTCAGGCCAAGTCCGGAAAGCCAGACGCTCCAGAAAGGCAGGAAGATGCCGTAGCTAAAGAAGTAGGTGAAATAACTTAGCGCCAGCCAGCGCGTGGAGTGCAAGACCATAATTCCCTCCCGAATGGAGGCGACAGTCTGGCGATAAAGCGGGGCGGGTGCAAGATGCCCTCGCCCCATAAATGGCGCTACTCGCGCCCCTGAACGTCTATTTTTAGCGAAAAATTCAGCGTATCTCCGGCGCCCAAAACCCGCAGCCCCGGCTGACCGTCCATGTTATGGGCGTTTACCGGGTGAGTTTGCGGCTCGAGGCAAAGGAACGGTTCACCCTGCATTCTGAAGAGCATCAACCACGAAGTTTGCGAAAGAATTGCGATATTCATCACATTACTTACTATCCTCGCTCGTCCACTCCAGCCGGAATAGCCGACGTTTAGCCAGCGATCCTCACCGTACTGCGGGTGACTGAAATCGGCATAGCCGGGAAGATGGCTTTGCCAGTTCAGAGGAAGGTGCTGTTCCCCTTCCGGCCAGTAGCCACTGGCGGCAAACTGCACCGTGCTGCGCTTATCAAAGGAGAAAAAGGGATGAAAACCGCAGCCGTAGGGGATAGGCGTGCTACCGCAGTGGGTAAGCGTCAGCGATGCTATCAGTTGGTTACGCAGCAGATGGTAGCGGATCTGCGCCAGGTAATCGAAACCGCAGGCATGTTGCCGACGCAGCTGTAACACGCAAAAGTCGCCGTCGCGCGCAATGATATCCCAGCGCTGTAGCCACCCGTCGCCGTGGAGAAAAAAATGCGCGTCGGCGTGGTGACGAGGCAGGACTATCTCGCGTCCCTGAAAAATAAAGCGGTTTCCGGCGACGCGATTGGCCATCGGCAGCATCGGAAACATACCGCCGGCGGGATTTTCATATAGCACCGGCGCCTGGTATTGCCGCGAGAATAAACTTTGCACTTTGCCGCCCAGAGAAGAGACGCACATCCGCAGATGCGCGTTCTCCAGAATCCACTCTTCCGCCATTAGCGCGTCTGCTCCTGCTTCGCCGCATTAACGCCCGTATGGCGTTGCGCCAGCTGTTCTTCCAGGGCTTCGAGAGTTACCCCTTTCGTTTCCGGCACGTTGCGCAGAATATAGAGATAGCCGGCAGCGCAAATGACGCTATACAGCAGGAAGCTGCCCGCCGCGCCCAGCCCGGCATTAAGCAGCGGGAAAGTGTAGGTTAACAAGAAACAGGCAATCCACAGCGCCAGGGTGCCTAAAGACATCGCGAGTCCGCGAACGCGGTTGGGGAAGATTTCCGCCAGTAGCACCCAGGTGACCGGCGCCAGGGTCAAGGCGTAAATAGCAATAGCCGCCAGCACCAGCAACAGTACCGGCCAGCCCATAATTCCCATGGCGTAAGCGCCGGCAATCAGCACATAGATCAGGGTTAAGCCTGAAGCGCCAAGCAGCATCAGTTTACGGCGGCCGATTTTATCCACCAGCGGCAGCGCGGCGAGGGTAAATACCAGGTTTACAACCCCCGTCGCGACGATCGATTTAAGCGTGCTGTTAATATCGAAGCCCGCTGAGGCAAAAATCTCCTGTGCGTAGTTAAAGATGACGTTAATTCCGCACCACTGCTGGAAGACGGCGAGAACCATGCCAATGATAACGATCGGTTTAACCTGCGGAGCCAGCAGTGCGCCATAGGATACTTTATGGTTATCTTTTTCCAGCGTGTGCGCGATGTCGCGTAATATTCTGTCGGCATAGTCGGCGGAACCAATGCGTTCCAGCGCGGCTCGGGCACGCTCCGGCTTACCGGCCTTCATGAGCCAGCGCGGCGATTCGGGAACAAAAAACATCAGGACCAGAAACGCCAGCGCCGGAACCAGTTCCGCACCGAACATCCAGCGCCAGCCCATCTGTCCGTTCCAGGTTTCCACAATCATCTGCTGCGTTGCCCCCGTCGCCACCGGCTCCGCAATCATCAGGTTGATAAGCTGAGCGGCCAGCACGCCAATCACGATAGTGAGCTGGTTGACCGCAACAAAGCGCCCTCTTTTTTCTGCCGGACTGACTTCGGCAATGTAAAGCGGGCTGAGAGCGGATGCCAGACCAATCCCCACGCCGCCCACAATGCGATAAACCACAAACATGTCGAAACTACTGGCGACCGCCGTCCCCCACGCGGAAGCGCTGAACAGCACGGCGGAAAGTATTAATGGCAGCTTACGCCCGAGTTTATCGGCGCACCATCCCGAGATTAATGCGCCGAAAACGCAGCCCACCAGCGCCGAGCTCATTGCCCAGCCGGACTGCGCCGGGTCGGTAATGGAAAACCAGGCTTCATAAAACGGCTTTGCGCCGCCAATGACTACCCAGTCATAGCCAAACAGTAAACCACCGCAGGCGGCGACCAGACAGATAGTCCAGACGTAGCCCATTTTCAGATGTGTCTGCGCGTTATTCATAATGATTCCTCTATAAGGGAAACGCAGGGAACAGTAGGGTTCAGGCGGGCCAGGCCCGCCCGTTTCAGGTTCAGGTTCAGGAAAACATGCCGCTTTGCAGGGCGTGACGAATCAAATGCGCCTTATCATGAGCCGGGTTCAGCTGCAGCAGTTGCTGCATCGCCTGCTGGCTGGCGGATAAGTTGCCCAGCCCCAGATGGCCCAGCGCTTCAATAAACAAACAGTGCTGCTGGTGCTGCTGCTGCGCTGAGACATCAAGCACCACCAAATCCGGGAGAGAGACGGCAAAAAAGTCGGCTTGCGGAACGTCATCCCGATGCTGCCCGGCCCAGGCGATAAAATTCTGGAAGTGCTGCTCGGCCTGCGCCGGGTTACCGCCCTTACGCAGCGCGATGCCCTGCCAGAAAAGGTAATCAGCGGGCTGATCGTTGTAGTAACGCCCGGCGTCCAGCGTTGAGCCTCCTTGTAGGGCAAGCTGGTAATATTCTGCTGCCTGCTGCGCATCCCCAGCCTGTTCCGCGCAGTAGCCCAGCAAATACCAGATATCGTTGTCCGTCTGCCCGGGCAGTCGCCCCTCCCCCAGATTATCGGGATAGCGTAATGCGTCTTTCAGACAGTGCGCGGCCTGCGTAAACGCCTCGCGTTCGATAAACTGCAAAGCCCGATGCAGCTGATTGAGCAAATACTGACCGGTGATTCTCCCTTCCCCGCCTTCCCAGGGATGAAACACGCGCGTACCGAGAATAGCGGCGGCATCGGCATAATGGCCGGCCGCGTTCCACAGGCTTAGCAGCTCAGCGGTCAGATCGTCCCGCTTCAGCACCACCGCTTTGCGCGCCGCCAGCGTTTCCAGTCGTTCGTTTACCGGCGTACCCAGCGATTTTTTCAGGAAATCAAGCTCAAAGAGGAAGCGCGCATTTTCGGGCTCAAGCTCTACGGCCCGCTGCAGATAAGCCAGCGCCTGCGCGGCATCCTGTTGTTTGTTCCAGGCGTAGACCCCGAGCAGGCGATGAGCGGGCGCGTAGTCGGGAGATTTTTCCAGCGTCTCGCGCCAGCAGCTGACCGCCTCTTCATAGCGACGTTTGCTGTACCAGAAACAACCGAGCAGATAGCGGGCAAAAGCGCTATCGCTCAGAGTTTGCAGCATCCGGACTTCATCGAGCGTATTGGGGAAACGCACTTTTTGCGGATGGCAGCGCTCGGCTTCGGCAATTAACTGTTGCCGTTTATTCGCGTCATCACTTAACGAGGCGCGCCACAGCATCGGCAGCGCTTCCTGGCAATCCAGAACCTCAAGCACCTCCTTCGCCGCCTGCTTCTGACCGATGGAGAGCAGCCAGCCCGCCAGCAGGCTGCCGTTGATCCCTCTGCGCCCCGTTACCCGCAGCAGGTTCTCTCGCGCTTCGTCGCCGGGCTCAATCATCCAGCGCACGCAGTGCAGCGGATAGCTCAACGGGTATGGTTTAAGGCAGGCGAAAATATACTCCTGCGCCGCTTTCGTCCGCCCGCTCTTCGCTAACGCCAGCGCTTTCAGCCCCATAGCCAGATGGTTGCTGGCGTTGAACTGCAGGCTGGTGTTGACCTTTTCCAGCGCGTCGACCGTATCACCGCGCTTCATCGCCAGCCGCGCCAGCGCCCACCATGCAGCATCGCGGCAGTTACCGCTCCAGGATGCTTTGTAATAGTGATCCCAGGCGCCTTGTTCATCTCCCTGCCTTTCCAGCGCGCTGGCAAGCAGCATACTGGCTTCGCCATCGCGCGGATTTTTATTCAGACGATGAGCGCGAAGTAGCGCGGCGCGGGCACATTGCTCCGCTAAAACCCAGTCGGCCTGGTTAAACGCCAGCGTCCCGAGAGCAACATTATTACGATAATCCTGCGGATCGAGGGCTATCGCCCGGCGATAGTAATCTGCGGCATAGCGGCTGGCGTGATTGTATTGTTCAAGATGCTGGCCGATAAAATAGAGCTCATCACAGTTGTGAATCTCTTCAGGCATCGCCGGCGCAGAGGCCGGTTCGGGCAGCGACGTCTGCTGAGTAATATGTTCGCGATAATCCAGCAGCAGCTGGTTGTCTGCGGTTTTTACCTTAATGGTCAAACGACCGGCGTCATTTTGCGGCAGCGTATGCCGCCAGCTCTCTCCCGGCTTCAGCGTAAGCTGAGTCTCATACAGCGGCTGCTTTTCCGCGCTGAGTTCAACAACAATATTTTCCAGCGGCGCAATGGCGTAAACGCCGAGCTGCAGCTGCTCAGAATCGCGAACCAGCTTCAGCGCCAGCTGCGTATTGGCATTTTGCACCATCCCCAGCTCGCTATAGGGAAGGAAATTTTGCACAAACACCTTCTCTTCATAAGGCGCAAGCCAGGTAAAGTCAGGCTGGTTATCGGTGTAGACGCCGGTCATTAGCTCAATATAGGGGCCGTTTTCGTCGGTCAGATTGCGGTCCCACGCCTGGCCAAAGTCGCCATAGCCCCAGCTCCACTGTTTTTTGCCCGGCGAAACGTGGTGGTCGGCGACATGCAGTAGCCCACCGCGCTCGTCGTGGTGATAAGCGCCGACAAAATCGTAGTCCGATTTCTCCGCCATATACGAGGTGGGTACAGGAACGTTTTTATAACGGGAGATATCGACGCCAGCAGAATAGTCGACTTTGTAGTAGGTGCCGGTGGCAATAGGGAAAGCGGAAACATCACGCTTGCCGTGATCGAACACGGCGGTGACGTCGGGCGGAAAAACGCTCTGATGAGCATCGCCGCCTTTTACCGCCGGGTTGGCCCACCACAGGAAATGACGCGGCGTGGCGTTACCGTTAAAGACCTTGCCGGTAATTTCAATCAGCGCGCGGTCAGGATAAAGTGTAAACCCGGTCATGACCTGCAAACCGCGCATGGGCTCCGCTTCCCCCATCCATACGGTCTGCACGCCGTTTTCCCCGCACTGGATCGAAAAGTCGACCGGCATAAAGGTCGTCGGGCGATGATGCTGCGGCCAGTTGAACTCGATACCGCCGGAAATCCAGGGCCCCAGCAGCCCCACCAGGGCGGGCTTCACCACTTCATTGTAATACACGAAATCGCGCTGTTTAACCTTGTCATACGCCCGATGTATACGGCCGCCGAGTTCCGGTAACAGCATAATTCGAATGAAATCATTCTCCATCCATACTGCCTGATAATCGCGCATCTCACGTTCGCCGGTCAGGGTGTCAATCACGCCGTAGGGATAGACGTTACCGGAAGAACCTTGATAAACGCGTTTTTCCAGAAACATGGGATTCGGATCCTCCGCCCCCGTTGTCCACGTAGGTAATGTGATTATCTCCTGCCAGACCTTAACCGAACCGTACATGACGCCTCCACTAAACAAAGTAAGGTAAAATTCGCTATGAGAGGAGTTTATATCGTCACTTAGCTGCTAAAATGCGCAATGCTCACGCTATATAGTTAAGGGAGTTAAGTGTATGCAGCGTACCGGTTTAAATAACGCCCGGGTCAGACAGACCAATAAATCCATTTTTCTGGCTCATCTCTGGCGGGAGAAGCAGCTGAGTAAATCCCAGCTTTCTCAGCTCACCGGACTCTCTATTCCGGCGGTGAGCAATATTCTTGAAGAGCTGCTCAGCGAGGGACTGATCGACCATTCCACGGAAAAAATGAGCAAACGCGGAATGAACAGCGGAAGCTACCAGATCCCCGCGCGCGGAGCCTGGACGCTATGCATGAATATCACGCCAACCAGTATTGAGTATCAGCTTGCCGACGCCCGTCTACTGGCAGTTGACGGCTGCCAGCATGTGCCCATCGACGCGCCTACGCCGCAGGCCCTGCTGGAGAGCATTATTGCATGCTGGCGGCGTATCCACCGGCTCTACCCGCAGCACAGTATTCATCTGGCGCTTGGCGTCCATGGTCAGGTAGATCCGATAACCGGCGTTTCACAAACCATGCCCCAGGCGCGCTGGAAAACGCCGATTGAAATAAAGTATCTGCTGGAAGAACAGCTCGGCGTGCAGGTGCGGGTAGATAATGACTGCGTGATGCTGGCGCTGGCCGAGAAATGGCAGCATCAGGGCCCACAACCGGATTTTTGCGTGATCAACGTCGATTACGGTATTGGCTCATCGTTTGTGATTAACGATCAGATTTATCGAGGAAGCCTCTACGGCAGCGGGCAGATTGGACACACGATTGTGAATCCTGACGGCAAGGCCTGCGACTGCGGCAGATACGGCTGTCTTGAAACCGTAGCCTCCCTCAGCGCGTTGAAAAAACAGGCGCGAATGTGGCTCAAAACCCAGCCTGAGGCGCAGCGCTCCCCGGAGCAGTTAACCACGGCATCGCTCATTGAGGCCTGGGAAAAGGGGGACGTGCATATTCGCGCATGGGTTGACAGCGCGGCCAACGCCATTGGCTTAAGCCTTTATAATTTCTTAAATATTTTAAATATTAACCAGATCTGGCTATACGGTCGCAGCTGTGCTTTTGGCGAACAGTGGCTGGAGAGTATCGTCAAACAAACCGGCTTTAATCCGTTTGACCACGGCGATACGCCGAGAGCGCATGCCACCCAAATCGGTTTTGGCACACTGACCCGCGCTCAGCAGCTGATGGGGATCGGTTATCTGTATGTTGAGGAGCAACTGCAGACGCTACGTTAATCGTCAGGGGACGTGGCGGAGCGCAAATTTGTGTATTACGTTTAAATCACACGTCTCTCATAACGAGCTGATCATGAACACTCTACGCTACTTTGACTTTGGTTCCTCCCGCTCTCTGCTGCTGCTGATTGCGCGTATCGCGGTAGTGGTGCTGTTTATTCTTTTCGGTTATCCCAAGCTGCTCGGCTTTAGCGGCACGGTGCAGTATATGGCCTCCTCCGGCGCGCCGATGCCAACGCTTGCGGCCATCATTGCCATTATTATGGAGGTGCCGGCGGCCATTTTAATTGTGCTGGGCTTTTTCACCCGCCCGCTGGCGGTGATCTTTATTTTTTATACTCTTGGCACCGCGGTGATTGGCCATCACTACTGGAATATGTCCGGCGATGCGGTACTACCGAACATGATTAACTTCTGGAAAAACGTCAGCATTGCCGGCGCCTTCCTGCTGCTGGCAATAACCGGGCCCGGAGCGATTTCGCTCGACCGCCGCTAATCAACAGGCACAAAAAAGGCCGCATCAGCGGCCTTTTTTAGCTCAACGCTAACGCTTACGCATAGACCGGGAAGCGTGCGCAGATATCCAGCACTTTACCCTTCACGCGCTCAATGACCGCTTCGTCATTGATGTTGTCCAGCACGTCGCACATCCAGCCGGCCAGCTCTTTGACTTCTGCTTCCTTAAAGCCGCGACGGGTCACCGCCGGAGAACCGATACGGATACCAGAGGTCACAAACGGGCTCTTCGGATCGTTCGGCACGCTGTTTTTGTTGACGGTGATGTTGGCGCGGCCCAGGGCTGCGTCAGCTTCTTTACCGGTCAGGTTTTTATCGACCAGATCCAGCAGGAACAGATGGTTTTCAGTGCCGCCGGAAACCACTTTGTAGCCGCGGTTCAGGAATACTTCGACCATCGCTTTAGCGTTTTTCGCTACCTGCTGCTGGTAAACTTTGAACTCTGGCTCCATCGCTTCTTTCAGCGCGACGGCTTTGGCCGCGATAACGTGCATCAGCGGGCCGCCCTGGGCGCTCGGGAATACGGCAGAGTTCAGTTTTTTGTACAGCTCTTCGCTGCCGCCTTTCGCCAGGATCAGGCCGCCGCGCGGACCAGCCAGGGTTTTGTGGGTGGTGGTGGTCACGACGTGAGCATGCGGAACCGGGTTCGGGTAAACGCCTGCGGCGATCAGACCGGCAACGTGGGCCATGTCAACGAACAGGTATGCGCCAATGCTGTCAGCGATTTCGCGCATTTTTGCCCAGTCAACGATACCGGAGTAGGCAGAGAAACCACCGATAATCATCTTCGGTTTGTGTTCCTGAGCCTGCTTCGCCATATCTTCGTAGTCAATTTTGCCGGACTCATCAATGCCGTAAGGAATGATGTTATACAGTTTGCCTGAGAAGTTAACCGGAGAACCGTGAGTCAGGTGACCGCCTTGCGCCAGGTTCATACCCAGAACGGTGTCGCCCGGCTGCAGCAGAGCGGTATAGACCGCGAAGTTGGCCTGGGAACCGGAGTGCGGCTGCACGTTAGCGTAGTCAGCGCCAAACAGCTCTTTCGCGCGGTCGATAGCCAGTTGCTCAACGATATCGACGTATTCACAGCCGCCGTAGTAGCGCTTACCCGGATAGCCTTCAGCGTATTTGTTAGTCAGCTGAGAGCCCTGCGCCTGCATAACGCGTGGGCTGGTGTAGTTTTCGGAGGCGATCAGTTCGATGTGCTCTTCCTGACGTACTTTTTCTTGCTCCATAGCCTGCCACAGTTCGGCATCATAATCGGCAATGTTCATTTCACGCTTTAACATCCGCATCTCCTGACTCAGCTAACAATAGAATTTCGGCCTTAAAAGGCGGTCCGATTGGACAACGGCCCACAGTATAACTGAATCATTCTGTGATAACAGGTCTTGACAAAGGATTTTACGCAAACGATTGGCTCCGCGTAACACAAGGCTTTGAGCAATAAAGCTCCTGCAATTATCAACGGATTTGTTTTCAGGTTTGTGATGCGAATATTTCATGTTGTCACTGCCGTAGGGCAAAACGTTAAAGAACCATTTACAAAGCAGGGGTATTTTTATAAGATGCATTCAAAATGCATCATTAAGATAACCTACAAAGGAAGCTGCTATGCTCGACGCGCAAACCATCGCTACGGTGAAAGCCACCATCCCCCTGCTGGTTGAAACCGGTCCGAAACTGACCGCCCATTTTTACGACCGGATGTTTGCTCATAATCCTGAACTCAAAGAAATCTTCAATATGAGCAATCAGCGCAACGGCGACCAGCGCGAGGCGCTGTTCAACGCTATTGCCGCCTATGCCAGCAATCTTGAGAACCTGCCTGCCCTGCTGCCGGCGGTGGAGAAAATCGCCCAGAAGCACACCAGCTTCCAGATCCAGCCCGAGCAGTACAACATTGTCGGTACCCACCTGCTGGCCACTCTTGACGAAATGTTCAGCCCGGGCCAGGAAGTACTGGATGCCTGGGGCAAGGCCTACGGCGTACTGGCCAACGTCTTTATTAATCGTGAAGCGCAAATCTATAACGAAAGCGCCAGCAAAACCGGCGGCTGGGAAGGCACCCGCGCGTTCCGCATCGCTAAAAAAACGCCGCGCAGCGCGCTGATTACCAGCTTTGAGTTTGAGCCGGTCGACGGCGGCGCCGTGGCTGAATACCATCCGGGCCAGTATCTGGCGGTCTGGCTGAAGCCGGAAGGTTTCCCGCATCAGGAAATTCGTCAGTACTCCCTGACCCGCAAACCCGACGGCAAAGGCTATCGCATTGCGGTTAAGCGCGAAAACGGCGGGCAGGTGTCGAACTGGCTGCATGATTCTGCGCAAGAAGGCGATGTGGTTTATCTGGCGGCACCAGCAGGAGATTTCTTCCTCAACGTGGCGCCAGAAACGCCGGTCACGCTGCTCTCCGGCGGCGTGGGGCAGACGCCGATGCTGGCGATGCTTGACGTACTGGCGAAAGCGCAGCATCCGGCGCAGGTGAACTGGTTCCATGCGGCAGAGAACGGCGACGTGCACGCCTTCGCGGACGAAGTGAAAGCGCTGGGTGAAACGCTGCCGAAGTTTACTTCTCACGTCTGGTACCGCAGTCCGAGCGAAGCGGACCGTCAGGCGGACGCGTTTGATAGCGAAGGTTTGATGGATTTATCGGCCCTGGCCGACAAGATCGGCGACCCGCAGATGCAGTTCTATCTCTGCGGCCCGGTGGCGTTTATGCAATTTGCCGCGCAGCAGCTGGTTGAATTGGGAGTCAATAAGGACAACATCCATTACGAATGTTTCGGGCCGCATAAGGTGCTGTAACCCGGTATAATAACCCCGGTGGCGGTGCGCTTACCGGGGCTACAAATCTGGACGGAATTGAAGTTCTTAAGCCATCATCCGTTTTTTAAGCTTAAATCGCCGCGTCGTCTTCTTCGCCGGTGCGGATACGAATCACGCGCGCGACATCGAAGACAAAGATTTTACCGTCGCCGATTTTGCCGGTCTGCGCCGTACGGATGATGGTATCCACGCAGGTGTCGACGATATCATCGGTGACAACGATTTCGATTTTCACTTTCGGCAGAAAATCCACCATATACTCCGCGCCGCGATACAGCTCGGTATGCCCCTTCTGGCGGCCAAAGCCTTTCACTTCCGTTACCGTCATCCCGGTGATGCCGACTTCGGCCAGCGCTTCGCGCACGTCATCCAGTTTGAAAGGTTTAATAATCGCATCAATCTTTTTCATGGTGTTCCTGTCTTAGTCGCGTAACCGGTTGCTAACCGTATCATAACTTGCGTCATCCTACGGAGCTACTCTTTAAAGTCGTTAGCGTCGAGCTCGTGGCGCGACAGCAGCTTATAAAATTCGGTGCGGTTGCGCCCCGCCATCCGCGCCGCATGCGTGACGTTACCTTTGGTAATTTGCAGCAGCTTGCGCAGGTAATTGAGCTCAAACTGGTTCCGCGCCTCGACAAACGTCGGCAGCGCGGTGTTTTCCCCTTCCAGCGCCTGTTCCACCAGCGCGTCGCTAATGACCGGCGAAGAGGTCAGCGCCACGCACTGCTCAATCACGTTCACCAGCTGGCGCACGTTGCCCGGCCATTTGGCGGCCATCAGCCGCTTCATCGCATCCGTGGAGAATGCGCGTACAAAGGGTTTATGGCGATCGGCAGACTGGCGCAGCAGATGGTTCGCCAGCAGCGGAATATCTTCCGTACGCTCGGCCAGCGGCGGGATTTTCAGATTCACCACGTTCAGGCGGTAAAACAGATCTTCGCGAAACTCACCGCGCGCCATCGCTTTTGGCAGGTCGCGATGGGTCGCAGAAATAATCCGCACATCAATGTCGATATCGCGATTGCTGCCCAGCGGGCGGACTTTACGCTCTTGTAAAACGCGCAGCAGTTTTACCTGTAACGCCACCGGCATATCGCCGATCTCATCCAGAAACAGCGTGCCGCCTTCCGCGGCCTGAAATAGCCCCTCCCGGTTGCTGACCGCGCCGGTAAAGGCGCCGCGCGCATGGCCGAATAGCTCCGACTCCAGCAGCTGTTCGGGGAGCGCGCCGCAGTTAATAGCGACAAAGGGTTTGTCCCGGCGCGGGCTGGCGTTATGGATGGCCTGGGCGATAATCTCCTTGCCGGTACCGCTCTGGCCGTTAATCAGCACGCTCACGTCCGACTGCGCCACCATCCCGGCCTGCTCCAGCAGGCGCTCCATCAGCGGGCTACGGGTCACAATCGCCTGGCGCCAGCGCTCATCGGTCGTCGGCGCGCTCTGCTCCAGCGCGTCATCAATGGCTTTATACAGGGCGTCTTTATCCACCGGCTTGGTGAGAAAGCTAAACACACCCTGCTGGGTCGCGGCGACGGCGTCCGGAATGGAACCGTGCGCGGTGAGAATAATCACCGGCATTCCCGGCTGCACCTTCTGGATTTCGCTGAACAGCTGAAGGCCGTCCATCTCGTCCATCCGCAGATCGCTGACCACCAGATCCACTTTATCACGGCCCAGCATGCGCAGCGCCTCCGGCCCGCTCTCGGCGGTCAGCACGCTGTATCCTTCGCTGACAAGACGCATGCCCAGCAACTTCAGCAGGCCCGGATCGTCGTCCACTAACAGCAGGCGGGCGGGTTTACGGATCGTCATGAATCACCTCCGGGACTTTATCGCTGCCGTGCCCGGCGTCTGAGCTAAAGTTCCCGCCGGGTTTACGGCTGGAGAGCTGACGCTCGATATCGGTGAGATTCTCCAGCTTGCGGGTCGTCAGCTCGAGCTGATTGCGTAATTCAATTTCCTGCTGACGCAGCGTCTCAAGCTCCGCATCGCTTGACTGCTGCAGTTTGGCGTAGCGGGAGCGCTCGTCAATCAGCTGAAGCTGCCGGCCCTGGGCATCGCGCCAGAGCTGATAGAGCGGGCGAACCTGGGCGGCAATTTGCGGGCTAAAGGTATCCAGGCTGGCCACCAGATCGCGACGCTCATTGGGCGTGATTTTGGCATCGGCCAGCAAAATGCCGCGCTTAAAGGCATCCTGCCAGCTGTTGGCATCGTGCTGCCGGGCTTCAGCCCGCGCCTGTACCGGAGCAAGGCGATCCGCGCAGTCAATTCCCCGCAGCCAGTACAGCGGGTTTTTATCGCTGGCGTCGCTCTGCAGGGTCCAGATGTCGGCGCACTCGACCGAAAGAAAATCGGCGACCTGGTGCTGCGGCAGCGCGGAGAGCGTTTTGCCATCCGCAGCGTGTGGTGATGTAGAGGCGGAACATCCCGCCAGCGCCAGGCACGAAATGCCTGACAGCAGCCATCCCCTGAGGGGACGGACAAGTGCGAAGAAGTGGGACATAATCACCCGATAGTTATACGTTATTTTTTCCAGACTCGGCGACGGGGAGCGTGATACGAAAACAGATTAGCCCGGATTTATCATCAACCAGGCTCAGCTCGCCCTGCATTTGCCGTACACAGTCGCGGGCAATGCTCAGCCCCAGACCGCTGCCTTTTACCGCCCCTTTACGCTGGTGGCTTCCCTGATAAAAAGGCTCAAAAATCATGTTTCTCTCTGCGGGCGGGATCGGCTCGCCGTTGTTAATGACGTCAATGCGCACCTGCTCGCCGTGCCGATAGCTATGGATTCGAATGTTACCGGATTCAGCACCATAGTGCACCGCATTGGAGTAGAGATTATCCAGTACGCTCACCAGCAGAGCAGGCTCCGCTTCGCAAAAACGCTCGCTGAGCGCCAGTTCGGTATGCATCATTTTAGCTCTTGCTGGCAGGCTGTGGGCGGAAACCACGTTTTCCACCAGATCGGCCAGGTTGACCGTCTCGCGCGCAATCGGGCCATCGGCCTGTTTGCGGTTGTAGTCCAGCAGCTGCTCAATCAGCTTTTGCAGGTTGCGGCTGCTGTTATCCAGAATCTCCACGATCTCCTGCTGCTCGGGCGTCAGCGGCCCGGCCACCCGGTCGGCAAGCAGCTCTGTCCCTTCGCGCATGCTGGCCAGCGGCGTTTTCAGCTCATGGGAAAGATGGCGCAGGAACTGATGCCGCTGGGATTCCAGCCAGGCAAGGCGTTCGCTCAGCCAGATAATGCGTTTGCCGACGGAGCGCAACTCGCGCGGACCGGTAAACAGCGCGGCGTCATCCAGGGATTTTCCCTCCCCCAGCCGGTTAATCATTCTCTCAATGCCCTTCACCGGGCCGATAATCATGCGGGTAAAAAGCAGCACCAGCGCCAGGCTGAGCAGAAACAGCACCAGCGCCTGCCAGCCGAAGAACTGACCGCGCTCGGCGATTTCCTGCTGCAGCTGCTGCCCGCGCGAATAGACCACCGTTCGGGTCGCCTGAACCATGTCGCTATTGGCGGAGGCAAACGCTTCCAGGCTGGCGGCTGACTTCGCCGCCGGACCGCTATTTTTACACTGCAGCTCCGCCAGATCGTCGAGATCCTGACGCAACGCCCGCCAGATTTTCTCATCAGGCAGGACGCCCGCGTGAGCATCGAGCATTTCACTGTAGCGTTGGCGCTGATTCTGGTAGACCCGCGCCAGCGTCGGATCGTCCAGCACGCAGTACTGACGGTAGCTACGTTCCATCTCCAGCGATGCGTTAATCATCGCTTCGCTGCGGCGGGCATCGATAAGCGTGGTACGGTTGATATGCGCCGCCTGCGCGCTCAGCGCGTTGAGGCTTTGCCACGCCTGCCATGCCAGCACCAGCAGCGGAAGCAAGATCAGCACGAAGGATAGCGTGACCAGCTGGCGCAGCGAACGGGGAAAAAGGGAGAGTCGCTTCAAGGATAGTGTCTCAATCATTAGCTCATGACGATGCTAACTGAGGACGCAAGAAACATCTACGCCAGAAATAATAAAGCCAGGCTACGGGAGCCTGGCTTTATTAAGCAATGAGGCGGTGCCTTACTCGACGTTTCGCCCGATGACTGATAAAGCAGAGCTGTTATCAGGAGTTGGACGGCAGGCACCTGTTTGTGCGTCATTCGAAGTTTATGTAGCGCGTCCCGAAGGGGCTGACATAAGAAGGTGAATGAGCCACTGGTTATAATTATGCACGAACTATGCCACATCTCAAAACATTTTATTAACACAATGAAATATAATACCTTTTTACTATTCAAGCGTATAAATAATGATGATCGTTTTTTGCGCAAAGTGTCGCTGATTAGCAACACCGGATGAATGGTTTAGCAATGCTATTATAAATCAACAGGTTAAATGTCTCCTTTTGACGACATCTCTATAGCGCGTTTGTCGGCGATCCCCGACACCTTTTGCCGATGAGCTTCACAAATAAAAAAGCCTCCTGCGCGGGCAGGAGGCTTAATGCGATTCGCGAACGGTTTTTAGCCCAGCTGTTTACGCGCGTTGCGGAAAATACGCATCCACGGGCTGTCTTCGCCCCAGTTTTCCGGGTGCCAGGAGTTCGACACGGTACGGAACACGCGCTCCGGGTGCGGCATCATAATGGTCGCGCGCCCGCTTTCGCTGGTCACCGCGGTGATGCCGTTCGGCGACCCGTTCGGGTTAGCCGGATAGTTTTCCGTCACTTTACCGAAGTTATCGACGAAGCGCAGCGCCACCAGGCCTTTGCTTTCCAGCTGCGCCAGATGCGCGCCATCGCGGACTTCGACCTGCCCTTCACCGTGGGATACGGCAATCGGCATCATGGACCCCACCATTCCCTGCAGCAGCAGCGACGGGCTCTGGGTCACCTCAACCAGGCTGAAGCGCGCTTCAAAGCGGTCTGACTGGTTACGCACAAAGCGCGGCCACAGGTCGCTGCCCGGGATCAGCTCGCGCAGGTTAGACATCATCTGGCAGCCGTTGCACACGCCCAGCGCCAGGGTTTGCGGACGATGGAAGAAAGTGGCAAATTCGTCGCGAACCCGCTCATTGAACAGGATTGATTTCGCCCAGCCCTCACCGGCGCCTAAAACGTCACCGTAGGAGAATCCGCCGCAGGCCACCAGCGCCTGGAAGTCAGCAAGACCGGTACGGCCCGCCAGCAGGTCGCTCATATGCACGTCGATGGCATCAAAGCCGGCACGATGGAACGCTGCCGCCATTTCAACGTGAGAGTTTACGCCCTGCTCGCGCAGCACCGCGACCTTCGGACGCGCGCCGGTGGCAATATAAGGCGCCGCGATATCCTCATTGATATCGAAGGAGAGCTTCACGTTGAGGCCCGGATCGGCGTCGTTGGCTTTCGCCTCGTGCTCCTGGTCGGCGCACTCCGGGTTATCGCGCAGACGCTGCATTTGCCAGGTGGTTTCCGCCCACCACATGCGCAGCGTTGTGCGGCTTTCGCTGAATAGCGGATGACCGTCGGCCTCGATGACAAAGCGATCGCCCGCCGTAGCCTGGCCAAGATAGTGAACACAATCCGCCAGACCATGAGCGGCCAGCTGCGCTTCCACCGCCTGGCGGTCGGCGGCACGTACCTGAATCACGCCGCCAAGCTCTTCGTTAAACAGCGCGGCCAGACGATCCTCGCCGAGCGCGGCGATATCAACCTTGACGCCGCAGTGCCCGGTAAAGGCCATCTCGGCCAGCGTGACCAGCAGGCCGCCGTCAGACCGGTCGTGCCACGCCAGCAGCTTACCTTCAGCCACCAGCGCCTGCATCGCATCCCAGAAGCCTTTCAACTGCGCGACATCGCGAACGTCGGCAGTCACATCGCCAAGCTGACGGTAAACCTGCGCCAGCGCGGTCGCGCCCAGGGCATTGTTCCCCTTGCCTAAATCAATCAGCAGCAGGGCGTTATCAACGGTTGCGAGCTGCGGGGTGACGGTACGGCGTACGTCTTCCACGCGGGCAAAGGCGGAAATCACCAGCGACAGCGGAGAGGTCATCTCGCGCTGTTCGGTACCTTCCTGCCAGCGGGTTTTCATCGACATGGAGTCTTTACCCACCGGAATGGTCAGTCCCAGGGCCGGACAAAGCTCTTCGCCAATCGCTTTTACCGCTTCATATAACCCGGCGTCTTCGCCCGGGTGACCGGCTGCGGCCATCCAGTTTGCCGACAACTTCACGCGATTGAGCGCGCCAATCTGCGTCGCCGCGATGTTGGTCAGCGCCTCGCCGACCGCCAGACGGGCGGAAGCGGCAAAGTCCAGCAGCGCCACCGGCGCGCGTTCGCCAATAGACATGGCTTCGCCGTAATAGCTGTCAAGGCTGGCGGTAGTCACCGCGCAGTTAGCCACCGGGATCTGCCACGGCCCCACCATCTGATCGCGCGCCACCATACCGGTGACGGTGCGGTCGCCGATGGTGACGAGGAAGGTTTTTTCCGCCACGGTCGGCAGGTGCAGCACGCGATTCACCGCGTCGGCAATAGTGATGTCCTGACGTACCAGACTCTGGCCCTGGGCTTTCAGCGTCTGCACGTCGCGGGTCATTTTCGGCGTTTTGCCCAGCAGCACGTCAAGCGGCAGGTCGATCGGGCGATCGTCAAAATGGCTATCGTCGAGGCTCAAATGCAGCGCTTCGGTGGCTTCGCCAATCACCGCGTACGGCGCGCGTTCGCGGCGGCACAGCTCATCAAACAGCGGCAGCTGCTCCGGCGCGACCGCCAGCACATAACGTTCCTGCGATTCGTTACACCAGATCTCCAGCGGGCTCATGCCCGGCTCATCGCTGAGGATATCGCGCAGTTGGAATTTACCGCCGCGTCCGCCGTCGCTGACCAGTTCCGGCATCGCGTTCGACAGACCGCCGGCGCCGACGTCGTGGATAAACAGAATCGGGTTGGCGTCGCCCAGCTGCCAACAGCGGTCGATAACTTCCTGGCAGCGACGTTCCATCTCCGGGTTATCGCGCTGTACGGAGGCAAAATCCAGATCGGCATCAGACTGGCCGGAGGCCATTGAAGAGGCCGCACCGCCGCCGAGGCCGATGTTCATCGCCGGGCCGCCGAGAACAATCAGCTTCGCGCCGACGACAACCTCGCCCTTCTGCACGTGTTCGCCGCGAATGTTGCCGATACCGCCCGCCAGCATAATGGGCTTGTGATAGCCGCGCAGCTCTTCGCCGTTGTGGCTGGCGACCTTCTCTTCATAGGTACGGAAGTAGCCGTTAAGCGCCGGACGACCGAATTCGTTGTTAAACGCCGCGCCGCCCAGCGGGCCTTCGGTCATGATATCCAGCGCGGTGACGATGCGATCCGGCTTGCCGAAATCCTCTTCCCACGGCTGTTCAAAACCGGGAATACGCAGGTTCGAAACAGAGAAGCCCACCAGGCCCGCCTTCGGTTTCGCGCCGCGCCCGGTCGCGCCTTCATCGCGAATTTCGCCGCCGGAACCGGTCGCCGCGCCCGGCCACGGAGAGATCGCCGTCGGGTGGTTATGGGTTTCGACCTTCATCAGAATATGCGCGTCTTCCTGGTGGAAGTCGTAGCGGCCGGTTTCGTGGTCGGCGAAGTAGCGACCCACGGCTGAACCTTCCATTACCGCGGCGTTGTCTTTATAAGCAGACAGCACGTAGTCCGGGGTTTTCTCAAAGGTGTTTTTGATCATTTTGAACAGCGACTTCGGCTGCTTTTCGCCATCAATGACCCAGTCGGCGTTAAAAATCTTGTGTCGGCAGTGCTCAGAGTTCGCCTGCGCGAACATATAAAGTTCGATATCGTTCGGGTTGCGGCCCAGCTTCTGGAAAGCATCCTGCAAATAGTCGATTTCATCCTCGGCCAGCGCCAGCCCCAGACGGAGGTTGGCGTCAATCAGCGCCTGACGGCCGAGGCCCAGCAGGTCAACGCTGGTGACCGGAGTGGGCTGATGGTGGGCGAAGAGTTTTTCACCCTCTTCCAGCGCCGTGAAGACGCTTTCCATCATGCGGTCATGCAGTTCGGCCGCCACCAGCGACCACTGTTCGTCATTCAGGCTGCCCGCTTCGACGTAATACGCCACGCCGCGTTCCAGACGCACCACCTGAGACAGGCCGCAGTTATGGGCGATGTCGGTAGCTTTAGAAGACCAGGGAGAGATGGTGCCGGGACGGGGGGTAACGAGCAGTAGCTTGCCGGTTGGAGTATGGCTGCTTAGGTTCGGGCCATATTTGAGCAACCTTGCCAGACTCTCGCGATCGTCGCCGCTGAGCGGGGCGCTAAGGTCGGCAAAATGAACGTACTCGGCATATATCGTGCTGACCGGAAGGTTGGCCGCCTGGAAACGTGCCAGCAGTTTATTGATACGGAATGCCGACAGTGCAGGTGAACCACGCAAAATTTCCATCATAAGTCTCTCGTCTTCGAAGCTTTCATGGTGAGCCAGGGGGGAAACGGGCGCCATTATAGTGAATCCTGCGCCCCGACGAAACCGTTTGCGTAGAAATAAAATGATTGCCGGGGTTTATCAATTAATGTGACTCATCTCGCGAATAAGTTGCCAACTGACGCATTCTTAAGCAAAATGCCGCTCAATCCAAGACAACCTTTTACTTTTTCTGGTCATAATCTGCTGAGGAACCCGAAGCTGCAGAAGATTAACTATCTGAAAAAACTAAAGATTAATTATCTGCTCATCGGCATTGTGACCCTCCTGCTGGCGGCCGCCCTGTGGCCGTCTCTCCCGTGGATGGGTAAACCAGAAAACCGCGTGGCGGGGATCATGGCGCGCGGAGAACTGCGCATCAGCACCATTAATTCGCCGATGACCTTCGCGACCCTCAATGATAAAACCTACGGTTTTGATTATGAGCTGGCGCAGCAGTTTGCCGACTACCTCGGCGTCGAGCTCAAAGTCACCGTCAGGCAGAATATCAGCCAGCTCTTCGACGATCTCGATGAAGGCAAAGCCGACATGCTGGCTGCCGGTCTGGTCTACAACTCCGAGCGGGTGAAAAACTATCAGGTCGGACCGACCTACTATTCCGTTTCGCAACAGCTGGTGTATCGCAAAGGCAACCTGCGCCCGCGCACCCTGGCAAATCTTACCGCCGCGCAGCTGGCGATCGCTCCCGGGCACGTGGCGATTAACGATCTCCAGGCATTGAAAGAGCAAAAATATCCCGACCTCGACTGGCGCGTGGACGATAAGCGCGGGACGACGGCGCTAATGCAGGCGGTCATCGATGGTAAGCTCGACTATACCGTGGCGGATTCGGTCGCCGTCAGCCTGTTCCAGCGCGTTCACCCGGAGCTGGCCGTCGCCCTCGATATCAGCGACGAGCAGCCGGTCACCTGGTTTAGCGAAAAAGGCGAAGACAATTCCCTGTCGGCGGCAATGCTCGATTTCTTCAATAATATTAATGAAGACGGCACCCTGGCGAGGCTGGAGGAGAAATACCTCGGCCACGGCAACGATTTTGATTATGTCGACACCCGCACCTTCCTGCGCGCCGTAGAAAGCGTTCTCCCGGACCTGCAGCCGATGTTTGAAAAATATGCCCGACAGATAGACTGGCGTCTGCTGGCGGCTATTTCGTGGCAGGAATCGCACTGGGATCCGCAGGCCACCTCTCCTACCGGCGTGCGCGGGATAATGATGCTTACCCGCAATACGGCCCAAAGCCTGGGGTTGACCGATCGCACCGACGCCGAACAAAGCATCGACGGCGGTATGCGTTATTTGCAGGATATGATGAATAAAGTGCCGGAGTCGGTGCCGCAGGACGAGCGCATTTGGTTTGCGCTGGCGGCTTACAATATGGGCTACGCGCACATGCTTGACGCGATGGCGCTGACGAAAAAGCAGAAAGGCGACCCGAATAGCTGGGCCGATGTCAAACAGCGTCTGCCGCTGTTAAGCCAGAAAAACTACTATAGCCGCCTGAAGTACGGCTTTGCACGTGGACACGAGGCCTACGCCTACGTCGAAAACATTCGCAAATATCATATTAGCCTTGTAGGCTATCTCTCTGAAAAAGAGAGAAAAGAGGCGCAGATGGCGGCCCTGGGCGAACACTATCCGGCGGTCATGCCGGATGAGCTGGATAAACCGGAACAGTACGCTTCGTCCTTTTTCAACTTTCGCGCCGAAACGCTGGTTGATAACGCAAAATTAAAAATCCCCGGCGCCGGGCATTAGTCCTGCACTTGCTGGCCAGCTCGCTTCAGCGCTTTTTTCTCTTCGCGCCGCCAGCGAAAGAAATCGCTCAGCATGCCGGAACAGGCCTCCGCCATAATCCCTTCCGTTATTTCTACCCGATGATTCATGCCTGGATGATGCAACACATCCATCAGCGACCCGGCGGCGCCGGTTTTTGCATCCCTGGCGCCAAATACCAGCCGGGAAATACGGCTGTGCACCATCGCTCCGGCGCACATCACGCAAGGCTCAAGGGTAACGTACAGCGTTGCGTCAATCAGGCGATAGTTTTGCAGCACCAGTCCGCCCTGACGCAGGGCCATAATCTCGGCGTGCGCGGTCGGATCGTGGCGGCCGATTGGCCGGTTCCAGCCCTCGCCGATGACCTGATGATTATGCACCAGCACGGCGCCGACCGGCACTTCGCCCTCTTCCCAGGCGCGTTTGGCCAGCGTCAGGGCGTGACGCATCCAGTATTCATCATTTAATTCATGGTCAGACAAAGCGGGCACTCCTGCAGAAAAGCGGGGCGCATTATACATGGGCGCTATGTATTACACACTATTCTAACTGCTGAAGATCGCCCTGCGGCGTCACCCGCCAGCGGTGCTGGCAAAAATTGAGCAGCGGGTTGTCCTGCTCGCTGTCGCTGTAGCCGCTATACAATCGCAGCGGAGCGCCTATTTTCTGTTCCAGCTGCGCCACCTTTTCATTGCCGAGGCAGCGAAGGGTTAACCCCCAGCCGCCGCAGCGCCGCTCCATCCGGCTGGCAATCAGATTGACCCGCGGTAGCCAGGCGGTATCAAAATAGACTTGCTCAACCAGCGACTGCGGCGAACCGGTAATCAGCCAGACATCGGCGTCCGTGCTGGACAAATAATGGTTAAGCCGCGACTGAACCACCGGGAAGGCCGTAACGTGCTGGCGAAACCAGCGAACAAAATCGGCCTCCAGGCGTTTAAGGTGATGCTCGCTGCGTCCGAAGGTTGAAGCCCACAGCAGCAGGCTCATCGGCCAGCGCGCGGCGCGACCGTACAACATCAGTCCGGCGGCAATAACAGGCAATAAAGGAAGCACCAGCAGCGCATTCAGCGGCTGATGGCGCAGGATATAGCGCAAAAAGCTGCCGAACATATCCTGCTGATGCAAGGTTCCATCCAGATCAAAAAAAACCACTCTCCGCGTGCTGCTATTCAAAACCTACTCCCATGTACGATCGCTCGATTACCAATAGCTTAACAGCCTTGCGTCGCCAATAGCGAAAACATACGCTGTCGTTGAATCCGGATTAAGAAAACACATTTGCAGAGAAATCTTAGGCATAGAATTTTTAATTCGCGATAATCCTCTTATAATCGAATACAAAATTCTTTCAGCCGAGGGTGAAGCTGTCCTCCGGAGCCGCTATGAACTGTTTGACCCGTATTCGCCAGCGCTACCCTACGTTGGCCGCAAGCGATAAAAAACTGGCCGATTTCATTCTGGCTCAACCGGATCAAACCCGCCACCTTAGCTCACAGCAGCTGGCGGGCGAAGCCGGCGTCAGTCAGTCAAGCGTAGTGAAATTTGCGCAGAAAATGGGCTTCAAAGGCTTCCCGGCGTTAAAGCTGGCGCTGAGCGAAGCCCTGGCAAGCGCCCCTACGCCGCAGTCCGTACCGGTGCATAATCAGATTCGCGGCGACGATCCTCTTCGGCTGGTTGGCGAAAAGCTGATTAAGGATAACATCGCGGCTATGCACGCCTCGCTGGACGTCAACACCGAAGAGAAGCTGCTGGAAGCCGTCACGCTGCTGCGCCACGCCCGACGGGTGATCATTACCGGTATCGGCGCATCGGGCCTGGTGGCGAGAAACTTTAGCTGGAAGCTAATGAAAATCGGCATTAACGCCGTCTCTGAACAGGATATGCACGCGCTGCTGGCCACGGTACAGGCGATGTCGCCGGACGATCTGCTGCTGGCCATCTCCTACTCCGGTGAACGACGCGAGATCAATATGGCGGCCGGTGAAGCGTTACGGGTAGGGAGCCAGATCCTGGCGATCACCGGTTTTAACCCCAACGCGCTTCAGCAGCAGGCTACGCTGTGCCTGTACACCATTGCGGAGGAGCAGGCCACGCGCAGCGCCGCGATCTCTTCCACCAGCGCGCAGATGATGCTGACCGATCTCCTGTTTATGGGGCTGGTGCAGCAGGATCTTGAGCACGCTCCGGAGCGGATTCGCCACAGCGAAGCGCTGGTGAAAAAGCTGGTATAACGCCGAGTGCCACGCCAGCTGGCAGAAACTCACTCACTCTTATTGGCTCAAGCCGGGCAAAATTTCTCCGCTACGGATGGTCGCCCCACGGTTGAAAAGAGCTGGCCCGGGCGGAAAATGGGCGTATAATGCCCGCCCTGTTTGTGTTGTTTCTGAGAATTTCCTGATGGCGCTGTTAATCACCAAAAAATGTATCAACTGCGATATGTGCGAGCCTGAGTGCCCGAATGAGGCGATATCCATGGGTGATAGCATTTATGAAATTAACAGCGACCGCTGCACCGAATGCGTTGGCCACTATGATACGCCGACCTGCCAGAAGGTGTGTCCGATCCCGAATACCATTCTGAAAGACCCGGCGCATAACGAAAATGAAGAGCAGCTGTGGGATAAATTTGTCCTGCTGCATCACGCGGACAAATTATGACATTACCGGATGGACTTATCCGGCCTGCCTGTAAATCTAACTTTCGATAATCACCGTGGCGCAGGCATAGTGGCGTTCATCGGCCAGCGTCACGTGAATGCTGCTGACGCCCAGCCGCTCGGCCAGACTCTTCGCCTCGCCCCACAACCGTAGCTTTGGCTTCCCCAGCTCGTCGTTGTAAACCTCAAACTGGTTAAACGCCAGGCCATTGCGGATGCCGGTGCCAAGCGCCTTGGCCGCCGCTTCTTTAACGGCGAAACGCTTAGCCAGAAAACGGACCGGCTGCTGATGCTGTTGCCATATCGCCCACTCGTGATCGCTCAGTACGCGACGGGCCAGACGGTCGCCGCTGCGGGCGATCACCGCTTCAATACGGGCGATTTCAACTATATCAGTACCCAGTCCGAGAATAGCCATCAGGCACGGGCTTCCAGCATCAGACGCTTCATTTCCGCAACCGCCTCTTTCAGGCCGCTCATCACCGCCCGGCCAATAATCGCATGGCCGATATTCAGCTCGTGCATTTCCGGCAGCGCCGCTATGGCTTTTACATTATGGTAGGTCAGGCCATGACCGGCATTGACCTTCAGCCCCAGACTGGCGGCATAGGTCGCCGCTTTGGCAATACGCTCCAGCTCTTTTGCCTGCTCAGCGTCGGTTTGCGCATCGGCGTAGCAGCCGGTGTGAATTTCGATATAGGGGGCGCCCACGTCCGCTGCGGCCTTAATTTGCGCGTTGTCCGCATCAATAAACAGAGAAACCAGGATACCGGCGTCGGCAAGACGTTTACAGGCATCGCGCATTTTGTCGAGCTGGCCCGCCACGTCCAGTCCGCCTTCGGTGGTCACTTCCTGGCGTTTTTCCGGTACCAGGCAGCAGAAATGGGGCTGAGTCTCACAGGCGATATTCAGCATCTCTTCCGTCACCGCCATCTCAAGGTTCATGCGGGTATCCAGCGTCTGGCGCAAAATACGGACATCGCGATCGGTAATATGGCGACGATCCTCGCGCAGATGGACGGTAATACCGTCAGCGCCGGCCTGCTCGGCGATAAAAGCCGCCTGTACCGGATCCGGATAAGCGGTACCGCGGGCGTTGCGTAATGTCGCAATGTGGTCAATGTTGACCCCTAACAGTAATTCAGCCATGACAATCCTCGTTAATCGTTATTTGTTTTATCGGCTCGCGCAGCCCGCGCGGGCAAAAACTGACGAAAAAGCTCGCGACTTTTTAGCGGCTTCCCGCCCAGATAGGGCTTCAGGGCGATACGTGTGAAACGTTTTGCCGCGCGCAGCGCATCGCTGTCGGGAAATTCACGGCTCGCCAACGCTTTAAGATGGTGCCCGGTAAAGGTGCTGTTATCAATAACCACGCTGGCGATAAAGCCTTTTTCTTCACGGTAGCGATAGGTCATCGCATCGTCAACCGCTTCTCCACTGCCGGCGCAATGCAGGAAATCCACGCCATACCCCAGGTGCCCAAGCAGCGCCAGTTCAAAACGCCGAAGCGCCGGTTCCGGCGAGCCGCTTGCGCCAGCCAGAGACTGGATACAGTGCAAATAATCGAAGAAGAGTTCGGAGAAGCGCGTTTCGTGCTCAAGCACGCGAGAGAGCAGTTCGTTGACGTAAAGGCCGCTGTAGAGCGTGATACCGCTAAGGGGGAGCGCCAGCGAGACGGCTTCCGCGCTGCGCAGCGTTTTGACTTCGCCGCGCCCGCCAAAGCGAAGCAGTAAGGGAGTAAAGGGCTGAAGCGCGCCTTTGAGGTTGGAGCGTTTAGAACGTGCGCCTTTAGCCACAAGGCGCACGCGGCCGGATTCTTCCGTGAAGACGTCCAGCATCAGGCTGGTTTCGCTCCAGGGACGACTATGCAGGACGAAAGCGCGCTGCCAGCCTTCCATCAAAATGGCTCTTAGAGATCGTCGCCGTAACCGAGACTGCGCAGCGCGCGTTCGTCATCAGCCCAGCCGGATTTCACTTTCACCCACAGTTCGAGGTGAACCGGCGCTTCAAACATATCCTGCATGTCTTTACGCGCTTCGATACCGATAGTTTTGATTTTGGCCCCTTTGTTGCCAATCACCATCTTCTTCTGCCCTTCACGCTCAACCAGAATCAGACCGTTAATATCGTATCCGCCGCGTTCATTGGTTACAAAACGCTCGATTTCGACGGTGACGGAATACGGCAGTTCGGCGCCAAGGAAACGCATCAGCTTTTCGCGAATGATCTCGGAAGCCATAAAGCGCTGAGAACGGTCGGTAATGTAATCTTCCGGGAAATGATGAATCGCCTCCGGCAGATGCTTACGCACAATACCGGCAATAGTATCAACGTTCAGCCCGGTTTCCGCGGAAATCGGCACGATATCGAGGAAGTTCATCTGGCTGCCGAGGAACTGCAGGTGCGGCAGCAGATCCCCTTTTTCCTGTACGTTGTCGACTTTGTTGACCGCCAGAATCACCGGCGCTTTGCCGTCGCGCAGCTTGTTGAGCACCATCTCATCGTCCGGCGTCCAGCGGGTACCTTCAACGACGAAAATAATCAGCTCAACGTCGCCAATAGAGCTGCTTGCCGCTTTGTTCATCAGGCGGTTTATCGCACGTTTTTCTTCCATATGCAGGCCCGGGGTATCGACGTAGATCGCCTGGTACGGGCCTTCAGTATGAATACCAACGATGCGGTGACGCGTCGTCTGCGCTTTTCGGGAAGTAATAGAGATCTTCTGCCCGAGCAGCTTGTTCAGCAATGTGGATTTGCCCACGTTTGGACGACCAACGATGGCAATAAATCCGCAGTAGTTTTTTTCTTCGCTCATTCCAGCTCCAGCTTTTTCAGCGCCTGTTCGGCGGCAGCCTGCTCCGCCTTACGACGGCTAGAACCCGTGCCAACCACCGGTTCACTCAGGCCGCTAACCTGGCAGTGGATAGTAAATTCCTGATCGTGCGCTTCTCCGCGTACCTGTACAACGAGGTACGACGGCAGCGGCAGATGACGCCCCTGCAGATATTCCTGCAAGCGGGTCTTCGGATCCTTTTGCTTGTCACCAGGGCTGATTTCATCCAGACGACTCTGGTACCAGGAGAGAATAAGGCGCTCAACGTTCTGAATATCGCTGTCGAGGAAAATCCCGCCGATTAAAGCTTCAACGGTGTCCGCCAGTATCGATTCACGGCGAAAGCCTCCGCTTTTCAATTCACCCGGCCCAAGACGCAGACATTCACCTAATTCGAACTCGCGGGCAATTTCTGCCAACGTGTTACCTCGCACCAGCGTCGCGCGCATGCGGCTCATATCGCCTTCGTCTACCCGAGGGAAACGATGATAGAGCGCGTTTGCGATCACAAAGCTCAATATTGAGTCACCTAAAAACTCCAGGCGCTCATTGTGTTTGCTGCTGGCACTGCGATGAGTTAATGCCTGTTGCAACAGCTCCTGATGATGAAAAGTGTAGCCCAGCTTCCGTTGAAGCCGATTAATTACGATGGGGTTCATGCGTTACCAATAGATGAATGCGTCAAAAATGCAGCACACGAAACCGACCTGAGTAAAAACCAACGCGGTTTCGTGTGCTGTGTCAATCTTACGAGAGACAACCTAAAACTTCGGGGGGATATTCTATACGCAACGACAAGGGATGTCGTTAGTTTGAATAGATTTAAATCTTAAATAATTCACGCTGCCGTTACTGCGGCGGCAGCGTGAAGAGGGCAGGAAAATTACTGGATACCGCCGATACGCGATAAACGTACGCCGGTAGGCCATTCGCCTTCCTGTTTTTCGAAACTCATCCAGATTGCGGTCGCTTTACCCACCAGATTCGCCTCCGGCACAAAGCCCCAATAACGGCTGTCGGCGCTGTTATCGCGGTTGTCACCCATCATGAAATACTGTCCCGGCGGGACAATCCAGGTCGCCAGCGGCAGACCGGACTGGTGGTAATACATCCCCACCTGATCCTGAGCAATCGGTACGGTCAGAATACGGTGCGTCACTTCGCCCAGCGTCTCTTTACGTTCGGTCAGGCGGATACCATCGGCTTTGGTCTCGCCTTTCGGCAGCTGCCAGAAACCGCTGGTCGCTTCGCCGCCGTTGCTACGGGAGAAGGTCTGAACGAAATCGCTCGGCTCAACGTTGGAGTAAGTAACCGGCAGCGCGTTGCCGCAGGCCTGGCCAGAACTACAGCCCGGCTGGATAGTAACCTGTTTAGCTATGGGATCGTAGGTCACTTTATCGCCCGGCAAACCGACCGCGCGCTTAATATAATCCAGGCGCGGATCTTGCGGATATTTAAAGACGACAATATCGCCGCGTTTCGGATGCCCGGTTTCGATCAGCGTTTTCTGGTAAATCGGATCTTTAATACCGTAGGCAAACTTCTCAACCAGAATAAAATCGCCGATCAGCAGCGTCGGCATCATCGATCCGGATGGGATCTGGAAGGGCTCATAAATAAATGAGCGAACCACCAGCACAATCGCCAGAACCGGGAATACCGAAGCGCCGGTTTCTAGCCAGCCCGGTTTCGGGCCAACCTTTTTCAGCGTTTTCTTATCTAACTGGTCGCCGGTCGCCGCCTGGGCAGCGGCCTGACTTTCGCGACGTTTTGGCGCAAAGATAAACTTATCCAGGCACCACAACAGACCCGTCACCAAAGTAGCGATGACCAGGATCAGGGCAAACATGTTCGCCATGCCAACTCCTTAGGTTATTTGCCGTCTTTACCAACGTGCAGAATGGCGAGGAACGCTTCCTGCGGGAGCTCAACGTTGCCGACCTGCTTCATCCGTTTCTTACCGTCTTTCTGCTTCTGCAGCAGCTTTTTCTTACGGCTGACGTCGCCGCCATAGCATTTCGCGAGGACGTTTTTACGCAGCTGTTTCACGGTAGAACGGGCAATAATGTGGTTACCGATGGCAGCCTGGATAGCGATATCGAACTGCTGACGCGGGATCAGCTCTTTCATCTTCTCTACCAGTTCGCGGCCGCGGTACGGCGCATTGTCGTTATGCGTGATCAGCGCCAGCGCATCCACGCGCTCGCCGTTAATCAACACATCCACACGCACCATGTTGGAAGCCTGGAAGCGCTTGAAGTTGTAGTCCAGCGACGCATAGCCGCGGGAGGTGGACTTCAGACGGTCGAAGAAATCGAGTACCACTTCCGCCATCGGAATTTCATAGGTCAGCGCCACCTGATTACCGTGGTAGACCATGTTAGTCTGCACGCCGCGTTTTTCGATACACAGGGTAATGACGTTGCCTAAAAACTCCTGCGGCAGCAGCATGTGACACTCAGCGATCGGCTCGCGCAGCTCCTGGATATTGTTCAGCGGCGGCAGCTTCGACGGGCTATCGACGTAGATAACTTCTTTCGAGGTGGTTTCTACTTCATAGACTACCGTCGGCGCCGTGGTGATCAGATCCAGATCGTATTCACGCTCCAGGCGCTCCTGGATGATCTCCATATGCAGAAGACCGAGGAAGCCGCAGCGGAAGCCGAAGCCCAGCGCGGTAGAGCTTTCCGGCTCATAGAACAGTGAAGCATCGTTGAGGCTCAGTTTGCCCAGCGCGTCACGGAAGTTCTCATAATCATCAGAGCTTACCGGGAACAGGCCGGCATACACCTGCGGTTTCACCTTTTTAAAGCCAGGCAGCGCTTTCTCCGCCGGGTTGCGCGCAAGCGTCAGCGTATCGCCGACCGGCGCGCCGAGAATGTCTTTAATGGCGCAAACCAGCCAGCCTACCTCGCCGCATTTCAGCTCGGTACGGTCAACCTGTTTCGGCGTGAAAATCCCCAGACGATCGGCGTTATACACCTGACCGGTGCTCATCACCTTAATTTTATCGCCTTTGCGCATGGTGCCGTTTTTAATACGCACCAAAGAAACGACGCCGAGGTAGTTATCAAACCAGGAGTCGATGATCAGCGCCTGCAGCGGCGCCTCCGGATCGCCTTCCGGCGGCGGAATATCGCGCACCAGGCGCTCCAGCACATCCGGTACGCCAACGCCGGTCTTCGCTGAACAGCGTACCGCATCGGTGGCATCAATACCGACAATGTCTTCAATCTCTTCCGCCACGCGTTCCGGATCGGCTGCGGGCAGGTCAATTTTGTTCAGGACCGGTACGACTTCAAGGTCCATTTCCATCGCCGTATAGCAGTTAGCCAGCGTCTGGGCTTCTACGCCCTGACCGGCATCAACCACCAGCAAAGCGCCTTCACAGGCGGCAAGCGAACGAGAAACTTCATAAGAGAAGTCGACGTGGCCGGGAGTATCGATAAAGTTCAGCTGATAGGTTTCGCCATCGGCCGCTTTGTAATCCAGGGTGACGCTCTGCGCCTTGATAGTGATACCGCGCTCACGTTCAAGATCCATGGAGTCCAGAACCTGGGCTGCCATTTCACGATCGGAAAGGCCACCGCAAATCTGGATAATACGGTCAGACAACGTCGACTTACCGTGGTCGATGTGAGCGATGATTGAAAAGTTACGTATATTCTTCATATTTAGAGTTAATTATGCCTTACGCGAATCATGAGGCCGCTGTTCTGTGCCTGACGTTTTTTAATCCGAAAACGCCGCATTCTACACTACATCCACGAAACCAGGAAATGCTCTTACCGCTAGCATAACCGGAGTAAATGACGAGTTCTTGCGGGAGTTGTAAATAAAGATAAGGGCCAGTGAATCACTGACCCAGTTGGGAGGAAGGCGTCTCGATGCGGACTAAATCTGGCGGCAAGCCGACGCTGATAATAACCGGCTGCCACGACTGCCGGGAGGCTAAGCCCGGCGAAAGACCGCGCGCGACCAGAAACCCGCCCACGCCGCCCAGCATTGCCCCGCATAGCGAAGCGAAGTCGTTGGCAAACAGCACCTGGAATATCGATGCCATCACGAACAATCCGACTAACGGCGCCATATACACCAGTACTGCCGACCCGAGCAGGCTACTCTCAGCAATGCCCAGTTCCACTTTTTGCCCGACCGACAGCGGCTGCTCGCAGGGAACGCTAATGGTATGGCTGGTTTGCGGCCCAAGCTTATTCAGTACCCGGCTGCCGCAGCCGGCGCGGGAAGCGCAGCTGCTGCAGGATGCTTTAACATCGCAATGAACCAGCGCAATGCCATTATTCCAGGAGACGACCGTCGCCCACTCTTTAATCATTGAACTGCCCTGAATTTAATACTGTCGGAAATACGCTTTGCCGTTTGCGGCGGCAGCTCGCCAACAATGGTTATCTCTGCGTTATCACGCACGGTAGTCGCCACGGTACGACGCCCGGTACGCAGCAGCTGATCGCTGCTATTCGCGGTGGCGCGATTAATATTGATAGAGAAACTAAACAGCCCATCGGAATACAAACGGGACTCAACCGGACCATCAAAGGTAGGGAGACGACGCTGGCTGCTGGACACTTCGGCAACGCCCTGCGGCAGCCAGGTAGGCGCCCAGTTAAAGTTGGCCTTATTGCCCCCCTCCGGCACCGACAGCTGCGGAGGCAGATTCGCCTTAGATAAGGTTTCCATGCTGGCGCTCACGTTATCACCGACGTTGAACGAGACGACCCGGAACTGCTCAAGCGTTTCACCATCGCGGTCAAGCAGATCTACGCGCAGAGGCAGCTTAGTTTCAGCGTCTAGCCATGCGATATAGCTATAGCGGGTGCCATCGCGAGCCACGACGCGCACCACATCGCATAAACGATCGGCAATACGCGTTCGTCCAACGGAAATAAAGTCGTAATAGGACGCCAGACGTTTAAAGTCGGAGTAGACCAACGAAGGCAGGGAATCAACGATATAGTCGCCGTTCAGGGTAAAAGGATCGAGCCCAGGTTCAAAGTAGCTGATTTCCGTTCCGCGCAGCACGACTTCGCGACGAGGTCCGTCAAGTTGCAGGAGCTGAGCCAGGGTGCGATTATCCAGTTTAGCGTGTCGATAGCGCAGCGACTCAACGCCCTGCTTGTTGATGCTGACGAAAGAGAGCTCGTAGTTGAGGGACTGGCTGGCCAGGTTCATCTGCTGCAACAACGCCCCGGACGATGTATCAGCCGAGGCGTTGACGGAGAAGAACAGGCTGCCTGCCATGAGCGACATGGCACACCAAAGTTGCTTCATTACTGCGATTGCGTTCCTAAAGTTTGATAGCCCGGTACCTGAACGGCGGCTTGCTGAGTCTGGGCCTGACCAAACTGGAGCTGTTCCGCATGCAGGCGACGCTGCAATTCATAGTCCTGCAGCATAGCATTAATTCTGCGGCGCTGTTCCTGTACCTGAGCCTGCTGACCGCTACCCGCTGAAGCCTCAGCCGGTACGCCCAGGCTAACCGGGCTGGCCTTACCCATCATCGGCATGGTGTTAAACACCGGCGCCTCCGGCTGCTGGGATGAATCAGACTGGCCATTATACTGCTGGACGCCAACAATCACAGCGAGGGATACGCACGCGGCAACGCCCATCTGGGTGAGCGAACTGGCCCATGGGCGTACTTTTTGCCAGAAAGGCATCTGACGCCACTGGTGCGGTGCGGGCTGAGATTCAGGAATAAGAGGAACCGTCTGACGAACGGGCTCGTTTTCAATGGCGGCCATGACGCGAGCTGAGATATCAAAATGGAGCACCTCACTCGTATCGCCTCGCAGCGAATCGCGGATGAGATGGTAGCTCTCCCAGGTTTTTTGCATTTCAGATGAACGCTCCAGCTCGTTGAGCAGTTCGTTATCCAGCGTTTCACCATCCATTAAGGCCGAAAGTTTTTCTTTCTGCATGCCTGATACCCTTTTCCAGTATTCCGCTATCGTCAACGCCTGATTAGCGGTTGAACTTTATTATCAATAGCTTCTCGCGCCCGGAAGATGCGCGAACGCACTGTGCCCACCGGACAATCCATGATGGCGGCTATTTCTTCATAGCTCATGCCATCCAGCTCCCGCAAGGTGATTGCCATGCGTAAATCTTCCGGAAGCGATTCAATGGTACGAAAAACTATTTGTCTCAGCTCTTCTGACAACATTAAGTTCTCAGGGTTCGAAATTTCTTTCAATGCCCCGCCACTTTCGAAGTTTTCAGCATCATTCGCATCAACATCGCTGGACGGCGGACGGCGTCCCTGAGCAACCAGATAATTTTTCGCCGTGTTGACGGCGATGCGATATAACCAGGTGTAAAAAGCGCTATCCCCCCGGAAAGAATCCAGCGCACGCCATGCTTTGACGAACGATTCCTGAACAACGTCAGCGATATCGCCCGGCGGCACGTAGCGGGAGACCAGGCTTGCAACCTTATGCTGATAGCGCACCACCAGCAGGTTAAATGCTTTCTGATCTCCTTTCTGGACCCGTTCAACGAGGACCTGATCCGTTAACTGCTCGCTCATCCGAGGTAATGTCTCCCCAAACCCAATTCCCATGCGTATTCAAAAACACCACCCAATTACTGCATAAATGAGCAAGCAGAGGGTTGGAGTGTCTGAAAACAATAAAGTTCCGTTACGCCTTTGTTTTTCGTCCGGCACCGGCTGACGGATTGTTATCTCTCATTATATGTCCCGGTAGCTAAACGATATGTAAGATAATAAGAAAAAGCGCAAGACCCGCCAGAAGGGTAACGTAACCCGGCTTTTATTTCACTATAAAATCTGAAGCTAACGAGCCGCTTCGCAAAACCTTTTTTCGCTTCCCCGCCCGCCTCATTAAGCCGTAATGTTTAGCCCTCACAACAATGAGTAAAAAAATTGTACGATTTCTCGCGGGCTGGTGCTATTGTTCGCTTATTGTGTTTAGTAAATTAAACAAAGGCTATGAAAACAACTTCCGATTCCTCCTGTGATGTGCTGATTATTGGCAGCGGCGCTGCCGGATTATCCCTTGCCTTACGCCTGGCGGAGCGCTGCACGGTCACGGTTCTCAGCAAAGGCCCTATCAGTGAAGGTTCTACTTTTTACGCGCAGGGCGGAATTGCCGCCGTGTTTGATGAAACCGACAGCGTGGAATCTCACATCGAGGATACGTTGATCGCCGGGGCGGGTCTTTGCGATCGCCATGCGGTGTCGTTTGTGGCGAGCAACGCCAAACCGTGCGTTCAGTGGCTGATCGATCAGGGCGTCTTGTTCGATACCCAGGTACAGGCAAACGGTGAGGAGAGCTACCATCTGACCCGCGAGGGGGGGCACAGTCACCGCAGAATCCTCCATGCCGCCGATGCGACCGGTAAAGCCGTTGAAACCACCCTGGTGAGCCAGGCGCTGGCCCACCCCAACATCCGCGTGCTGGAGCGCAGCAACGCCGTTGACCTGATTATCTCCGATAAAATCGGCCTGCCCGGTACGCGCCGGGTGGTGGGCGCGTGGATCTGGAATCGTAATAAAGAAGCGGTTGAAACCTGTAGCGCAAAAGCCGTAGTGCTGGCAACCGGCGGCGCGGCGAAAGTTTACCAGTATACAACGAATCCTGACGTCTCTTCCGGCGATGGTATCGCGATGGCCTGGCGTGCCGGCTGTCGGGTCGCCAATCTCGAATTTAATCAGTTTCATCCAACCGCGCTGTACCATCCGCAAGCGCGCAACTTCCTGTTAACGGAAGCGCTGCGCGGCGAGGGCGCCCTGTTGAAACGCCCGGACGGCACGCGGTTTATGCCGGAGTTTGACGAGCGCGGCGAGCTGGCCCCGCGCGATATCGTCGCCAGAGCCATCGATCATGAGATGAAACGCCTGGGCGCTGACTGCATGTATCTTGATATCAGCCATAAACCCGCAGAATTTATTCGCCACCACTTCCCGATGATCTACGAGAAGCTTCTGGGGCTTGGCATCGATCTGACTAAAGAGCCGGTGCCCGTCGTTCCCGCAGCGCACTACACCTGCGGCGGCGTCATGGTTGATGATAACGGGCGTACAGACGTCGACGGACTGTATGCCATCGGCGAAGTGAGCTATACCGGATTACACGGCGCGAACCGCATGGCGTCAAACTCGCTGCTTGAGTGCCTTGTCTACGGATGGTCCGCCGCCGAGGATATTGTTAAGCGCATGCCTTTCGCGCAGGCGGTCAACGAACTGCCATCGTGGGACGAAAGTCAGGTCGAAATACCGGATGAACTGGTCGTGATTCAGCATAACTGGCATGAGTTGCGCTTGCTGATGTGGGACTATGTCGGCATCGTGCGCACCACCCGCCGCCTCGAGCGCGCCCTGCGCCGCATTAATATGCTGCAGCAGGAGCTGGACGAATACTACGCCCGCTTTCGCGTCTCCAATAATTTACTGGAGCTGCGTAACCTGGTACAGGTTGCCGAGCTGATTGTGCGCTGCGCCATGCTACGTAAAGAGAGCCGAGGGCTGCACTATACGCTCGACTATCCGGAACAGCTGCCGGATAGCGGGCCATCTGTGCTCTCGCCGCTGGCTCACATAAAAAGATAAAAATCCTGGGTCAAAGCGGTAAAACCTTCGGAATACTGCTGCTCCGGCCCACGGATAATCAACCTGTCGCTAAAGCACTCGTCTCCAGGCGTTGGAGAAAAAGCCAACAGAACCCGATGCGGCGGACGCATTTCCGTTTCCGCAACATCGGTACGCAGACGCAGATGCCAGCCCATATTCTGCGCCCGTTGCACAAAGGCGTTTCCAATGTCGACCGGAAGCACGACGCAGAAAAATCCCTCCTCCGTAATCAGCTCGGCGGCGCAGGTTAATAATGTCGCATGATCGAGTGAGGAAGTATAACGAGCCTGCTCGCGCTGCGAGGTTGCGCAAGGCACGCCGTCGGCAAAAAAGGGCGGATTGCTGACAATCAGCTCGTAGCGCCGGGTTTGCGGCGGCTGCCATTGCTGAATATCCGCCTGATGAATCTGCAGACGCCCGGCCCATGGAGAATCCGCAGCGTTTTCTTGCGCCTGCGCTGCCGCCTCTTCATCCAGCTCCACAGCATCTACGATAACCGTCTCCCCGGTTCGCTGCGCGAGCATCAGCGCTAACAGACCGCTGCCGGCGCCGATATCCAGCACGCGTTTAACCTGGGCGATCGGCGCCCATGCGCCAAGTAAAATACCGTCGGTACCCACTTTCATCGCGCATCGGTCGTGGGCGACAAAAAACTGCTTAAACGTAAAACCATTGCGCGGCAGCGCAAACTTCGACTGGGACATCCTCGATAACCTTGCGGGCAAAAAACTTCTGAGCTTAAGGCTATGCACAATACCGGAGAACAGATAGCCTTACAAACAGATGAACATTGCGTCCGTAACGTCTATAATCGGCGGTCCACTCAGAGGTAGATCATGACTGTAACGACTTTTTCCGAACTTGAACTCGACGAAAACCTGCTGGACGCACTCCAGGATAAAGGTTTCACACGCCCGACAGCCATTCAGGCCGCCGCTATTCCGCCTGCGCTTGATGGCCGTGATATTCTCGGTTCAGCCCCGACCGGCACCGGTAAAACGGCGGCGTATCTCCTGCCAGCGTTGCAGCATCTGCTCGATTTTCCGCGCAAGAAGTCTGGTCCGCCGCGCATCCTTATCCTGACCCCCACCCGCGAACTGGCGATGCAGGTTGCCGACCATGCGCGTGAACTGGCAAAACATACTCATCTGGATATCGCCACGATCACCGGCGGTGTCGCCTATATGAACCATGCCGAAGTGTTCAGCGAGAACCAGGACATCGTGGTCGCCACGACCGGTCGCCTGCTGCAATATATTAAAGAAGAAAACTTTGATTGCCGCGCCGTTGAAACGCTGATCCTTGATGAAGCTGACCGCATGCTGGACATGGGCTTCGCGCAGGATATCGAACATATCGCCGGTGAAACCCGCTGGCGTAAGCAGACCATGCTGTTCTCCGCCACCCTCGAAGGCGACGCCATTAAGGATTTTGCCGAGCGTCTGCTGGAAGAGCCGGCGGAAGTTTCGGCGACCCCATCCACTCGCGAACGTAAAAAGATCCATCAGTGGTATTACCGCGCGGATGACATCAAGCATAAAACCGCCCTCCTCGTGCATCTTCTGAAGCAGCCGGAAGCGACGCGTTCTATCGTCTTCGTACGCAAGCGCGAGCGCGTGCATGAACTGGCGGGCTGGCTGCGTGAAGCGGGTATCAATACCTGCTGGCTGGAAGGCGAGATGGTACAGGCGAAACGTAATGAAGCGATTAGCCGTCTCACCGATGGCCGTATTAATGTATTAATCGCTACCGACATTGCCGCCCGCGGTATCGATATCGCGGACGTGAGTCACGTATTCAATTTCGACTTGCCGCGCACGGCGGATATCTACCTGCACCGTATCGGTCGTACCGGGCGCGCGGGTAAAAAAGGAACCGCCATTTCTCTGGTTGAAGCCCACGACCACCTGCTGCTGGGTAAAATTGGCCGCTATATTGAAGAGCCGTTAAAAGCTCGCGTTATCGATGAACTGCGCCCGACCACCCGCGCGCCCAGCGAGAAGCAAACCGGTAAACCCTCCAAGAAGGTTTTAGCGAAGCGAGCAGAGAAGAAAGAGAAAGAAAAAGAGAAGCCGCGCGTCAAAAAACGCCACCGCGATACCAAAAATATTGGCAAGCGTCGTAAACCAAGCGCAGCGGATACACCGCAACAGTCAAACGAAGAGTAAAAAAACGCCGGGATATCCCGGCGTTTTTATATCAAAACTTAAACTTACAGGCTTTCGGTAAAAGTACGGGCGATAACGTCGCGCTGCTGTTCCGGAGTCAGTGAGTTAAAACGTACCGCATAGCCAGACACGCGAATGGTCAGCTGCGGGTATTTTTCCGGATGTTCAACCGCATCCAGCAGAGTTTCGCGACGCAGAACGTTAACGTTCAGGTGCTGGCCGCCTTCAACGCGGACTTCAGGTTTCACGTCTACCGGAATTTCACGGTATTCGATCTCGCCCAGATTGCTCACCGCAACCACGTCATCTTCAGCAAAACCGGCCTTTGCGCACAGGCAGCGGGCTTCGCCTTTTTCGCTATCCAGCAGCCAGAAAGAGTTCAGCAGGTCGTCGTTTGCAGCTTTAGTAATTTGGATACCAGTAATCATTTTTTGCCTCCCAGGCAGGGTTTGTTCGATTATTGGCCTTCGCGGCCAATTGGTAAAACCATTGTTCTATGAGTATATATATCAGCCGGGCACCCGGCATTCTTTGATTTAAATCAACAAAAACCACATCACAAAAGTGGTCATAGCTGGATATTATTGTTTTACATCAAGTTACGCCGTGCCGGACACCAAATAAATTTGTAAATTTTCAATTTTTTTTGCATGAAAAACGGCAATCGCGCGGAGCAAATTTTGTGATGTTGAAAGATGCAGTTAAGCTATGGCGATGACACTTTGCAGGAGAGCAAAATGACCACCCCATTAACCTGGCATGACGTGCTGGCAGAAGAGAAGCAGCAACCCTGGTTTGTTAATACCCTGAAAACCGTAGCTGAAGAACGCCAATCGGGAATCACCATCTATCCCCCGCAAAAAGATGTCTTTAACGCGTTTCGTTATACGGAGTTAAGCGACGTCAAAGTGGTGATCCTCGGCCAGGATCCTTATCACGGACCCGGGCAGGCGCACGGCCTGGCCTTCTCGGTTCTGCCAGGAATTCAGATACCGCCGTCGCTGCTGAATATGTACAAGGAGCTGGAAGGGACGATACCGGGCTTTCAGCGCCCGACTCACGGTTATCTCGAAAGCTGGGCGCGTCAGGGTGTTTTGCTGCTCAATACCGTATTAACGGTTCGTGCCGGGCAGGCGCACTCGCATGCCAGCCTCGGATGGGAGACCTTTACCGATAAAGTGATTTCATTGATTAACCAGCATCGGGAAGGCGTGGTATTTCTGCTATGGGGTTCGCATGCGCAGAAGAAAGGCGCGATAATCGATCGCCAGCGCCACTGCGTGCTCAAAGCACCGCACCCGTCGCCGCTCTCCGCCCACCGCGGGTTCTTTGGCAGTAATCATTTCGTGCAGGCGAATCAGTGGCTGGCCGAACGCGGCGAAGCGCCGATTGACTGGGTACCCAGGCTGCCGGCTGAAAGCGAATAGCTCTGAAAATGAAAATGCCAGCATTACGCTGGCATTTTGACGCTGAGACAAGGTGTTACGCCTTGTTCTGACGCCACCATTCAGCCAGCAGCACGCCGGTGGCTACGGACACGTTCAGGCTTTCAACGTTACCGGTGCCTTCAATCGCGATGTTCAGATCGGCGCTGGAAATAGCGGCGTCGGAAAGACCGTCACTCTCCTGGCCTAACACCAGCACCATTTTCTTCGGCAGCTCGGCTTTAAACAGCGGAGTCCCGTTATGGCTGGAAGTAGAAACAATCGCGTAGCCCGCTTTACGGAAGCGCTCAAGCGTATCAATAAAGCTGTCGCCCGTAATCGGTTCAACGTGTTCCGCGCCGCCTTCCGCAGTACGAATCGCGGCGCCGGATTCCATAACGCCAGCATCCTGCACCACCACGCCCCTGACGCCAAAGTGCGCGCAGCTGCGCATAATCGCGCCGAGGTTATGCGGGTTACCGACATCTTCCAGCGCCAGAACACAATCTTCAGCATCGGCTTTAGCTACCCACTGCTCAACGGAAGTGCCATGGCGCTTTTTAATCAGGAAGCAAACCCCGCCATGGTGTTCAGTGCCGGACGCTTTCGCCAGCTCAGCTTCATCAACCACGTGATAGGCTTTACGATTCGCCGCCATCCAGCGCAGCGCTTCTTTGAAGCGCGGGGTCACGCTCTGGATAAACCAGGCGCGTACAATGGCGTCCGGACGGCTCTGGAAGAGCGCCTGGCAAGCGTTTTCACCATAGACGCGGGTTTCTTCCGCGCGCTGGCGACGCAGCACTTCAGGATCGATAAAGCTTTTTCCGCTGATCCCGCCGTGATCCGCTTTTACCGGCGCCTCATCACCCGGCGCGCGGGATACGGTACGCCACGGAGAGGAACCCTCACCGCCAAAGCCTTCACGCTTGCGATCGTCACGTTTACGATCGCCACCGCGGCTCTCTTTTTCATCGCGCGCAGGGCGGTTACGACCGTCAACACGAGACTTTCCTGGACGTCCCCCGCCCTTCCCGGTACGCGGGTTATGGGTACGTCGGTCAGAATCATCATCACTGCGGACATACATCACTTTGACCTTGCCGCTTTTATTTTTCAGTTCGTCGTCGCTCATTCATTTTCTCCACCTGCGCTGCGCGAAGCGCGCAGATTACCCGATGTGTCATCACTTAGCCATTATTTCATTTAAAAGCCTGAGTCTATCGTATTCATTGAATAAAACTCATTGTCCTTTATTAGCTGCGCATCGATAATATGTAACATTACAGAAACAAATCGGCCACGTGCCGCGCTGCAACCCATAACCAGAGGTTAGTTATGAATACCGTTTGTGCCAGTTGTCAGGCTCTGAACCGCATCCCCGACGATCGTAGCGCCGATGGCGCGAAATGCGGGCGCTGCGGTCACGATCTTTTTGATGGCGATGTGATCAACGCGACCGGGGCAACGCTGGATAAACTGCTGAAGGACGATCTGCCCGTTGTTGTTGATTTCTGGGCGCCGTGGTGCGGCCCCTGCCGTAACTTTGCGCCAATCTTTGAAGATGTGGCTGAAGAACGCAGCGGTGAAATGCGTTTCGTGAAAGTGAATACCGAGATGGAACGCGAACTGAGCGCTCGCTTCCGCATTCGCAGCATCCCGACCATTATGATGTTTAAAAATGGCGAAGTCATCGACATGCTGAATGGCGCCGTCCCCAAAGCGCCTTTCGATAGCTGGCTAAATGAAGCAGGCCAGCAGTAAACCTCACGGGGCACCGCTTGTGCCCCGTTTTCACCTCTGCGACAATGGCGTTTTTTCTTAGCGATCCCCATGACTGATAACGCCGTCCTCCGCCTTCGCGCCGAACGCCTCGCGCGCGCCACCCGGCCTTTTCTTGCTCGCGGCAACCGCATCCACCGCTGCCAGCGCTGCTTGCTACCGTTGAAACAGTGCCTCTGCGCCACCCTCAACCCGGTTGCCGCTACCAGCCGTTTTTGCCTGGTCATGTTCGATACCGAGCCAATGAAGCCCAGCAATACCGGACGCCTGATTGCCGATATCCTGCCGGATACCGAAGCCTTTCAGTGGTCACGAACCGAACCACCGCAGGCGCTGCTGGATTTAGTCGCCGACCCGCAATATCAGCCGATGGTGGTTTTTCCTGCGTCTTATGCCGACGCAGAGCGTCAGGTTCTTGATTCCCCGCTCCCGGGTAAACCACCGCTGTTTATCATGCTTGATGGCACCTGGCCCGAAGCGCGAAAAATGTTCCGCAAAAGCCCCTGGCTTGACGCGCTGCCGATGATTTCCGTCGATCTGTCGCGCATCTCCGCTTATCACCTCCGGGAAGCGCACGCAGAAGGTCAATACTGTACCGCCGAAGTCGCGATTGCGCTGCTGGATCTGGCGGGGGATAAAACCGCGGCCGCGGCTCTTGGCGATCACTTCAGCTTATTCAGAACGCGCTACCTGGCAGGAAAAACCCAGCATAAGGGCAGTATCACAGCACAACTGATAGAAAACGTTTAAAATCATTCGGTCACTGGGGATCAAAGGAGACCGGTATGAGCCAACGAGGCCTGGAAGCATTGCTGCGGCCAAAGTCGATCGCCGTTATTGGCGCGTCAATGAAACCACAGCGCGCCGGTTATCTGATGATGCGCAACCTGCTGGCTGGCGGGTTTAACGGCCCCGTCCTCCCCGTTACGCCAGCGTGGAAAGCGGTTCAGGGCGTACTGGCCTGGCCTGACGTCGATAGCCTGCCCTTCACGCCCGATCTCGCCGTGCTTTGCACCAACGCCCGCAGAAACCTTGAGCTGCTGGAAGCGCTGGGGCAAAAAGGGTGCAAAACCTGCATCATTCTCTCTTCCATACCCGAACAGTATCCCGCTCTGCTGGAATGTGCCGCCCGCTATCAGATGCGGCTGCTCGGCCCGAACAGTCTTGGCCTGCTTGCGCCGTGGCAGGGTCTTAACGCCAGCTTTTCGCCGGTGCCTATACATCGCGGTAAACTGGCGTTTATTTCGCAATCGGCGGCGGTCTCCAATACTATCCTCGACTGGGCTCAGCAGCGTGAGATGGGTTTCTCTTACTTTATTGCGCTGGGCGATAGCCTGGACATCGACGTTGATGACCTGCTTGATTTCCTCGCTCGCGACAGTAAAACCAGCGCGATTTTGCTCTATCTCGAACACCTCAGCGATGCCCGCCGCTTTGTCTCGGCGGCCCGTAGCGCATCGCGTAATAAGCCGATCCTGGTGATTAAAAGCGGACGCAGTCCGGCTGCGCAGAAGCTCCTGCACGTCAACTCCGGCATGGATCCGGCGTGGGACGCCGCTATTCAGCGCGCAGGCTTATTGCGGGTACAGGATACGCACGAGCTGTTCTCTGCGGTCGAAACCCTCAGCCACATGCGCCCGCTGCGCGGCGAGAAACTGATGATTATCAGCAACGGCGCCGCTCCGGCTGCGCTGGCGCTGGATGAGCTCTGGCTGCGCAACGGCAAACTTGCCGCTCTCAGCGAAGAGACCAGCAGCGCTCTCCGTCAGGCATTACCGGAAACTATCGCTATCGCCAACCCGCTGGATCTCCGCGATGACGCCAGCAGCGAGCATTACCTCAAAGCGCTGAACATATTGCTGGATAGCCATGACTACGATGCGCTACTGGTGATCCATTCCCCCAGCGCTGCCGCGCCGGGGACAGAGAGCGCGCTGGCGCTGATTGACGCTCTGAAGCGTCATCCGCGCGGCAAATACGTTACGGTTCTCACCAACTGGTGCGGTGAGTTCTCTTCACAAGAAGCGCGGCGTCTGTTTAGCGATGCGGGGCTGCCGACCTATCGAACGCCTGAGGGAACGATTACCGCTTTTATGCACATGGTGGAGTACCGGCGTAACCAGAAACAGCTCAGGGAAACTCCGGTCCTGTCAGATTCGTTAACCACTAACACTGCCGAAGCGCACAGCCTGCTGCAACGCGCAATGAATGAAGGCGCAACGTCGCTGGATACCCATGAAGTGAGCCCCGTGCTGCGCGCTTACGGTATTCATACTCTGCCAACGTGGATTGCCGCCGATAGCGCCGAGGCTGTACATATCGCCGAGCAGATTGGCTACCCCGTCGCTCTGAAGCTACGCTCGCCCGATATTCCGCATAAGTCGGAAGTTCAGGGGGTTATGCTTTATCTGCGCACGGCAACCGAGGTACAGCAGGCCGCGGATGCGATCTTCGATCGCGTCAAAATGACCTGGCCTCAGGCGCGTATTCACGGGCTGCTGGTGCAAAGCATGGCTAATCGCGCCGGAGCGCAAGAGCTGCGGGTTGTGGTTGAGCACGATCCGGTTTTTGGGCCGCTGATCATGCTGGGAGAAGGCGGCGTCGAATGGCGGGCTGAGGATCAGGCCGCCGTCGCGCTCCCGCCGCTGAATATGAACCTTGCGCGCTACCTCGTTATCCAGGCCATCAAAAGTAAAAAAGTGCGCGGGCGCAGCGCGCTGCGCCCGCTCGATATACCCGGCCTGAGCCAGCTACTGGTACAGGTATCGAATTTGATCGTCGACTGCCCGGAAATACAGCGCCTGGATATTCACCCTCTTCTGGCTTCCGGCCACGAGTTCACCGCGCTTGACGTCACGTTAACGCTCGCCCCTTTCACCGGCGACAGCGAAAGCCGCCTCGCCATACGCCCTTATCCACAGCAGCAGGAGGAGTGGGTGGTGATGAAGAATGGCGAACGCTGCCTTTTCCGTCCCATACTCCCGGAAGATGAGCCGCAGCTGATGGCCTTTATCGCTCAGGTCACGAAGGAAGATCTCTATTATCGTTACTTCAGCGAAATCAACGAATTTACCCATGATGATTTAGCCAATATGACGCAGATCGACTACGATCGAGAAATGGCCTTTGTTGCTGTGCGCACCACGGCCGAGGGGGATGAGATCCTCGGCGTGACGCGGGCGATCTCCGACCCGGATAATATCGATGCCGAGTTTGCCGTCCTGGTGCGCTCCGACCTGAAAGGTATGGGTTTAGGCCGCAAGCTCCTGGAAAAGCTGATTGCCTATACGCAAAACCACGGCTTGCAGCGGCTGAATGGTATTACCATGCCGAATAATAAAGGCATGATCGGCCTTGCCAGAAAGCTAGGATTCTCGGTTGATATTCAGCTTGAAGATGGGATTGTCAGTTTGTCTCTACAGCTTGTACCTGAGCAATTACAAACGGCTGGCCGCAATTGTTGACTACTTTAACGGGCAGTAATGGTATTATTGCCCGCTTACGTCGTCTGCATGGTACAGAAGACCCTTCAATAAACAGAGAAGAAACGCACTGTGATGTTGTCAAAATTTAAACGCAATAAACATCAACAACACCTTGCCCAACTCCCTAAGCTTTCTCAGTCAGTTGATGATATCGAGTTCTTTTACGCTCCAGCAGATTTTCGGCAAGCGTTACTGGCCAGGATAGCTCAAGCCACCCAGCGTATTTGTATCATTGCGCTTTATCTGGAACAGGATGATGGCGGCAAAGGAATTTTGCAGGCGCTATACGACGCTAAGCGTCAGCGTCCAGAATTAGATGTGCAGGTGCTGGTCGACTGGCATCGCGCCCAGCGCGGGCGTATTGGTGCCGCGGCGTCAAACACCAATGCCGACTGGTACTGCCGCATGGCTCAGGAAAACCCCGGTATTGACATCCCGGTTTATGGCGTTCCGGTCAATACCCGGGAAGCGCTAGGCGTTCTCCATTTCAAAGGCTTTATCATTGATGACAGCGTGCTCTACAGCGGCGCCAGTCTGAATGACGTTTACCTGCATCAGCACGATAAGTATCGCTATGACCGCTACCAGTGCATTCGCAACGGTAAAATGGCCGATGTGATGTTTGACTGGGTTGAGAATAATCTGGTGCAAGGGCGTGGAGTTAACCGCCTTGACAGGGCCGATCGGCCAAAAAGTCCGGAAATCAAAAATGACATCCGTCAGTATCGCCAGGAACTCCGCGATAGCGGCTATCATTTTCTCGGCAATGCTGATGAAGATCAGCTGTCGGTTACCCCTTTAGTTGGTCTGGGGAAGACCAGCCTGTTGAATAAAACCATTTTCCATCTGATGCCCTGCGCTGAGCATAAGCTGACTATCTGCACCCCTTATTTCAACCTGCCCGCTCTGCTAGTGCGTAATATCATTCAGCTGCTACGCAGCGGGAAGAAAGTTGAAATTATTGTTGGTGATAAAACCGCTAATGATTTCTATATACCGGAAGATCAGCCGTTTAAAATTATCGGCGCGCTGCCCTACCTTTATGAAATCAATCTGCGGCGCTTTCTGAGCCGACTACAGTATTATGTCAACACCGATCAGCTGATTGTCCGTTTATGGAAGGACGACGATAACAGCTACCACCTGAAAGGCATGTGGGTTGATGACGAATGGATGCTGCTGACCGGCAACAACTTGAACCCGCGCGCCTGGCGACTGGATTTAGAGAACGCGATTCTTATCCACGACCCGAAACATCAGCTTGGCGCAATGCGTGAAAAAGAGCTCAATCTCATCCGCAAACATACTACGATCGTTCAGCATTATCGCGATTTGCAAAGTATTGCCGATTACCCGATAAAGGTACGCAAACTGATCAGGCGTCTGCGACGTATTCGAATCGACCGTCTTATCAGCCGTATTCTCTGAATTCTCGCCCCGCCCAGCGGGGCTTTTTCTGGAATTAGTATGCGCGTCATCATTCTTATTGTCCCACTATTATTACTGACCGGCTGCAGCCATATGGCTAATGATGCATGGAGTGGCCAGGATAAAGCCCAACACTTCCTCGCCTCAGCCATGCTTTCCGCCGCAGGCAACGAATATGCCCAACATCAGGGCTATAGCCGCGACCGTAGTGCCGCCATTGGCTTTATGTTTTCCGTGAGTTTAGGGGCATCGAAGGAGCTATGGGACAGCCGCCCATCCGGGAGCGGCTGGAGCTGGAAGGATTTCGCCTGGGATGTGGCAGGTGCCACTACCGGCTATGCGGTATGGCAGCTGGCACATCAGTAAGCCTACAAACGTAGACCTTTGCCTTTACGATGTAGCGTCAGGGACACCAGGAATGCGATCGCTCCCATTACGGTCACGTACCAGTAAAAAGCGTGCTCAATTCCTGCCGATTTTAACGACAGCGCGACGTACTCGGCCGAGCCGCCAAATAGCGCATTCGCCACCGCATAAGATAGCCCAACCCCCAGGGCGCGTACCTGTGCCGGAAACATTTCAGCCTTCAGAATTCCGCTAATTGAGGTATAAAAGCTCACTATCAGCAGGGCACATATTACTAAAGCAAATGCTGCATACGGCGAACTCACGTTCTGTAATGCATTGAGAATCGGGACAGTAAAGACGGTAACAAGTACGCCAAAACAGAGCATTGAGGTCCGGCGGCCAATCTTATCCGAGAGCGCGCCAAAAAGCGGCTGAACCAGCATATAAACAAATAAAGCCGCGGTCATAATCATGCTGGCGGTACCCGCCGTCATGCCAGCGGTGTTGACCAGATATTTCTGCATATAGGTTGTAAAGGTATAAAAGCTTAATGAACCTGCGGCAGTGAATCCGAGCACCATGATAAATGCCTTGCGGTTACGCCATAATCCTTTAAACGATCCCGCTTCTTTTAACGCGCGAGTTTCCTGTTTTGAGGTTTCGTCCAACTGGCGGCGCAGCCACAGGGCAACGATGGCTAATACTGCGCCGAGAGCGAAGGGGATCCGCCATCCCCACGCATGCAGCGCCTCATCGCTGAGGATCTGTTGTAACGCAACAACAACAAGTACAGCCAGAAGTTGGCCGCCAATCAGCGTGACGTACTGAAATGAGGCATAGAAGCCTTTTTTACCTTCTACGGCAACTTCGCTCATATAGGTAGCGCTGGTACCGTATTCTCCGCCAACGGACAGACCCTGGAATAAACGAGCCAGCAATAGCAGAGCCGGAGCCCAGGTCCCTATCGTTGCATAACCCGGCAAGCAGGCAATCACCAGAGAACCAAAACACATCATGCAAACAGAGATAAGCATGGAGGTTTTACGTCCACGGCGATCGGCAATACGCCCGAATATCCAGCCCCCGATCGGACGCATCAGAAAACCAGCAGCGAAGACCCCTGCAGTTTGTAACAATTGCGTAGTGGTGTTGCCAGAAGGAAAGAAGATATGCGCAAAGTAGAGTGAGCAAAATGAATAGACGTAGAAATCAAACCATTCAACCAAATTCCCTGATGATGCCCCTACGATTGCCCATATACGACGCCGGGTATCACCGTGATCCTGGGATTCACGTTCGCTAATACTGCTTTCTGTCATTGTAATTCTGCTCCAGCAAAGACTGCAATCTGCTGTGTTGGATGACCCAACTCACTCAGACAAATTAATTAGTAAACCAAATGTTATATAATTGTTATTATTTTATATGTGATAAATATCACATTTTATTTCTTACTGTGGCGATTCAAGATTAACGCGAACGGACAGGCTGGGATGAAGTGAAATATGAGGGTAAGTCCCTCTGGACAGGCTTTTATATTACAAGGAAGGAGGGGAACGCATGGCTGGCCGGGACGATTTTGCTTATCTGAAACGCAAAAAGCCCATCCGTCAGGATGGGCTCTTCACTTAATTGATGCCTGGCAGTTCCCTACTCTCACATGGGGAGACCCCACACTACCATCGGCGCTACGGCGTTTCACTTCTGAGTTCGGCATGGGGTCAGGTGGGACCACCGCGCTAGTGCCGCCAGGCAAATTCTGTTATCTGTATCAGGCTGAAAATCTTCTCTCAAATCCGCCAAAACATCTTCGGCGTTGTAAGGTTAAGCCTCACGGTTCATTAGTACCGGTTAGCTCAACGCATCGCTGCGCTTACACACCCGGCCTATCAACGTCGTCGTCTTCAACGTTCCTTCAGGACTCTCAAGGAGTCAGGGAGAACTCATCTCGGGGCAAGTTTCGTGCTTAGATGCTTTCAGCACTTATCTCTTCCGCATTTAGCTACCGGGCAATGCCATTGGCATGACAACCCGAACACCAGTGATGCGTCCACTCCGGTCCTCTCGTACTAGGAGCAGCCCCCCTCAATTCTCCAGCGCCCACGGCAGATAGGGACCGAACTGTCTCACGACGTTCTAAACCCAGCTCGCGTACCACTTTAAATGGCGAACAGCCATACCCTTGGGACCTACTTCAGCCCCAGGATGTGATGAGCCGACATCGAGGTGCCAAACACCGCCGTCGATATGAACTCTTGGGCGGTATCAGCCTGTTATCCCCGGAGTACCTTTTATCCGTTGAGCGATGGCCCTTCCATTCAGAACCACCGGATCACTATGACCTGCTTTCGCACCTGCTCGCGCCGTCACGCTCGCAGTCAAGCCAGCTTATGCCATTGCACTAACCTCCTGATGTCCGACCAGGATTAGCTGACCTTCGTGCTCCTCCGTTACTCTTTAGGAGGAGACCGCCCCAGTCAAACTACCCACCAGACACTGTCCGCAACCCCGATTAGGGGCCCACGTTAGAACACCAGCCATTAAAGGGTGGTATTTCAAGGATGGCTCCATGCAGACTGGCGTCCACACTTCAAAGCCTCCCACCTATCCTACACATCAAGGACCAGTGTTCAGTGTCAAGCTATAGTAAAGGTTCACGGGGTCTTTCCGTCTTGCCGCGGGTACACTGCATCTTCACAGCGAGTTCAATTTCACTGAGTCTCGGGTGGAGACAGCCTGGCCATCATTACGCCATTCGTGCAGGTCGGAACTTACCCGACAAGGAATTTCGCTACCTTAGGACCGTTATAGTTACGGCCGCCGTTTACCGGGGCTTCGATCAAGAGCTTCTCCTTACGGATAACCCCATCAATTAACCTTCCGGCACCGGGCAGGCGTCACACCGTATACGTCCACTTTCGTGTTTGCACAGTGCTGTGTTTTTAATAAACAGTTGCAGCCAGCTGGTATCTTCGACTGATTTCAGCTCCATGGGTAAACCACTTCACCTACATATCAGCGTGCCTTCTCCCGAAGTTACGGCACCATTTTGCCTAGTTCCTTCACCCGAGTTCTCTCAAGCGCCTTGGTATTCTCTACCTGACCACCTGTGTCGGTTTGGGGTACGATTTGATGTTACCTGATGCTTAGAGGCTTTTCCTGGAAGCAGGGCATTTGTCACTTCAGCACCGTAGTGCCTCGTCATCACACCTCAGCGTTGATAACGTTCCGGATTTACCTGGAACATCCGCCTACATGCTTAAACCGGGACAACCGTCGCCCGGCCAACATAGCCTTCTCCGTCCCCCCTTCGCAGTAACACCGAGTACAGGAATATTAACCTGTTTCCCATCGACTACGCCTTTCGGCCTCGCCTTAGGGGTCGACTCACCCTGCCCCGATTAACGTTGGACAGGAACCCTTGGTCTTCCGGCGTGCGGGTTTTTCACCCGCATTATCGTTACTTATGTCAGCATTCGCACTTCTGATACCTCCAGCAACCCTCACAGGCCACCTTCAACGGCTTACAGAACGCTCCCCTACCCAACAACACATAGTGTCGCTGCCGCAGCTTCGGTGCATGGTTTAGCCCCGTTACATCTTCCGCGCAGGCCGACTCGACCAGTGAGCTATTACGCTTTCTTTAAATGATGGCTGCTTCTAAGCCAACATCCTGGCTGTCTGGGCCTTCCCACATCGTTTCCCACTTAACCATGACTTTGGGACCTTAGCTGGCGGTCTGGGTTGTTTCCCTCTTCACGACGGACGTTAGCACCCGCCGTGTGTCTCCCGTGATAACATTCTTCGGTATTCGTAGTTTGCATCGGGTTGGTAAGTCGGGATGACCCCCTAGCCGAAACAGTGCTCTACCCCCGAAGATGAGTTCACGAGGCGCTACCTAAATAGCTTTCGGGGAGAACCAGCTATCTCCCGGTTTGATTGGCCTTTCACCCCCAGCCACAAGTCATCCGCTAATTTTTCAACATTAGTCGGTTCGGTCCTCCAGTTAGTGTTACCCAACCTTCAACCTGCCCATGGCTAGATCACCGGGTTTCGGGTCTATACCCTGCAACTTAACGCCCAGTTAAGACTCGGTTTCCCTGCGGCTCCCCTATACGGTTAACCTTGCTACAGAATATAAGTCGCTGACCCATTATACAAAAGGTACGCAGTCACCCCATAAAGAGGCTCCTACTGCTTGTACGTACACGGTTTCAGGTTCTTTTTCACTCCCCTCGCCGGGGTTCTTTTCGCCTTTCCCTCACGGTACTGGTTCACTATCGGTCAGTCAGGAGTATTTAGCCTTGGAGGATGGTCCCCCCATATTCAGACAGGATACCACGTGTCCCGCCCTACTCTTCGAGTTCACAGCCTGTGCGTTTTAGTGTACGGGAGTATCACCCTGTACCCTGCGACTTTCCAGACGCTTCCACTAACACACAAGCTGATTCAGACTCCGGGCTGCTCCCCGTTCGCTCGCCGCTACTGGGGGAATCTCGGTTGATTTCTTTTCCTCGGGGTACTTAGATGTTTCAGTTCCCCCGGTTCGCCTCGTTTGACTATGTATTCATCAAACGATAGTGCAACGAATTGCACTGGGTTTCCCCATTCGGACATCGCCGGCTATAACGGTTCATATCACCTTACCGACGCTTTTCGCAGATTAGCACGTCCTTCATCGCCTCTGACTGCCAGGGCATCCACCGTGTACGCTTAGTCGCTTAACCTCACAACCCGAAGATGTTTCGTAAAACATCGTCGTGTCGCGAAAATTTGAGAGACTCGAACACACATTAGCTGTGTGTCGTTTCAATTTTCAGCTTGATCCAGATTTTTAAAGAGCAAATATCTCAAACGTCACCCGAAGATGAGTTTTGAGATATCGGTTGGTTGTGCCTTTCACTCACAGCCAGCAAGTGGCGTCCCCTAGGGGATTCGAACCCCTGTTGCCGCCGTGAAAGGGCGGAGTCCTAACCGCTAGACGAAGGGGACACGAGGTGTCGCGACTTCGCAGCCGTCTTGCTTCTTTACATCTATCAGACAATCTGTGTGGACACTACAAAGGCAGGTTCTTTCAGGTAAGGAGGTGATCCAACCGCAGGTTCCCCTACGGTTACCTTGTTACGACTTCACCCCAGTCATGAATCACAAAGTGGTAAGCGCCCTCCCGAAGGTTAAGCTACCTACTTCTTTTGCAACCCACTCCCATGGTGTGACGGGCGGTGTGTACAAGGCCCGGGAACGTATTCACCGTGGCATTCTGATCCACGATTACTAGCGATTCCGACTTCATGGAGTCGAGTTGCAGACTCCAATCCGGACTACGACATACTTTATGAGGTCCGCTTGCTCTCGCGAGGTCGCTTCTCTTTGTATATGCCATTGTAGCACGTGTGTAGCCCTACTCGTAAGGGCCATGATGACTTGACGTCATCCCCACCTTCCTCCAGTTTATCACTGGCAGTCTCCTTTGAGTTCCCGACCGAATCGCTGGCAACAAAGGATAAGGGTTGCGCTCGTTGCGGGACTTAACCCAACATTTCACAACACGAGCTGACGACAGCCATGCAGCACCTGTCTCAGAGTTCCCGAAGGCACCAAAGCATCTCTGCTAAGTTCTCTGGATGTCAAGAGTAGGTAAGGTTCTTCGCGTTGCATCGAATTAAACCACATGCTCCACCGCTTGTGCGGGCCCCCGTCAATTCATTTGAGTTTTAACCTTGCGGCCGTACTCCCCAGGCGGTCGACTTAACGCGTTAGCTCCGGAAGCCACTCCTCAAGGGAACAACCTCCAAGTCGACATCGTTTACAGCGTGGACTACCAGGGTATCTAATCCTGTTTGCTCCCCACGCTTTCGCACCTGAGCGTCAGTCTTTGTCCAGGGGGCCGCCTTCGCCACCGGTATTCCTCCAGATCTCTACGCATTTCACCGCTACACCTGGAATTCTACCCCCCTCTACAAGACTCCAGCCTGCCAGTTTCGAATGCAGTTCCCAGGTTGAGCCCGGGGATTTCACATCCGACTTGACAGACCGCCTGCGTGCGCTTTACGCCCAGTAATTCCGATTAACGCTTGCACCCTCCGTATTACCGCGGCTGCTGGCACGGAGTTAGCCGGTGCTTCTTCTGCGGGTAACGTCAATCGACAAGGTTATTAACCTTATCGCCTTCCTCCCCGCTGAAAGTACTTTACAACCCGAAGGCCTTCTTCATACACGCGGCATGGCTGCATCAGGCTTGCGCCCATTGTGCAATATTCCCCACTGCTGCCTCCCGTAGGAGTCTGGACCGTGTCTCAGTTCCAGTGTGGCTGGTCATCCTCTCAGACCAGCTAGGGATCGTCGCCTAGGTGAGCCGTTACCCCACCTACTAGCTAATCCCATCTGGGCACATCTGATGGCAAGAGGCCCGAAGGTCCCCCTCTTTGGTCTTGCGACGTTATGCGGTATTAGCTACCGTTTCCAGTAGTTATCCCCCTCCATCAGGCAGTTTCCCAGACATTACTCACCCGTCCGCCACTCGTCACCCGAGAGCAAGCTCTCTGTGCTACCGTTCGACTTGCATGTGTTAGGCCTGCCGCCAGCGTTCAATCTGAGCCATGATCAAACTCTTCAATTTAAGTTTGATGCTCGTGAATTAAACTTCGTAATGAATTACGTATGTTCACTCAGAGACTTGGTATTCATTTTTCGTCCGAAGACGTTAAGAATCCATGTCACTTTGAGTGCCCACACAGATTGTCTGATAAATTGTTAAAGAGCAGTGCAACGCGGCTTTCGCTCACCGTTGCGAGGTGGCGTATATTACGCTTTCCTCATTCAGAGTCAAGCGTTTAATTTCGCTTTTCTCTGCCGGTATTCATCGCTGAATCCCGCTGACCCGGCGGCTTGCGTGCCGTTTTTCCGTGTCAGTGGAGGCGCATTATAGGGAGTAATTCTGAAGTGGCAAGGGGAATTTTAAAAAAAAACCTCACCTGCTTAATTTTCGGCCAAAATATCGGCTGAGATTAAATTATTGCCTGGTTTTTAAACAAAAACGAGCCCAGGGGGCCCGTTTTTGCTGTTTTGTGATTTACTGCACTGCCACTATCCGGTCATTTTTCACGACCAGCTGCACTTCTTTACCTGGTATCAGCTCACCGGAAAGAATCTGCTGTGCCAGGGGGTTTTCGATCTGCTGCTGGATAGCACGTTTCAGAGGACGTGCGCCATAAACCGGATCGTACCCATTTTCGCTCAGCAGCTTCAGCGCCTCATCAGAGAGGTGGACTTCGTAGCCGCGCTCCTCCAGTCGTTTATACAACCGCTGCAGCTGAATCTGCGCAATAGAAGCAATGTGTTTTTCACCTAACGGGTGGAAGACAACCACTTCATCAATACGGTTGATAAACTCCGGGCGGAAGCTTTGACTAACCACACCCAGCACCAGATCTTTCATGTGACTGTAATCCAGCGCACCAAAACGTTCCTGAATGAGATCCGAACCGAGGTTGGAGGTCATAATGACAACCGTATTGCGGAAGTCGACCGTTCTCCCCTGCCCGTCAGTCAAACGTCCATCGTCCAGTACCTGCAGCAGAATGTTAAAGACATCCGGATGCGCTTTTTCCACTTCATCCAGCAGGATGACGGAATAAGGACGACGGCGGACCGCCTCAGTGAGATAGCCACCTTCTTCATAACCGACGTATCCCGGAGGCGCCCCAACCAGACGTGAAACGGAATGTTTCTCCATAAACTCTGACATGTCGATACGTACCATTGCATCGTCGCTGTCAAACATAAAGTTAGCCAGCGCTTTACAGAGTTCTGTTTTACCTACCCCAGTAGGACCGAGGAACAGGAACGAGCCAATCGGACGGTTAGGATCGGATAACCCGGCACGACTACGGCGGATCGCATTCGATACCGCTTCAACCGCTTCGTTCTGACCAATAACGCGGCTATGCAGCTCCTGCTCCATACGCAGCAGCTTCTCACGTTCGCCTTCGAGCATTCTCGCAACCGGAATCCCCGTCCAACGAGCCAACACTTCCGCGATTTCCGCATCCGTGACTTTATTCCGCAGCAGGCGCATCGTCTTGCCTTCAGACTGCGTTGCCGCCGCCAGCTGTTTTTCCAGTTCCGGGATCTTGCCGTACTGCAGCTCGGACATCCGCGCCAGATCGCCGACGCGACGCGCCTGCTCAATCGCGATTTTAGCCTGTTCCAGCTCGGCCTTAATCGTCTGGGTGCCGGAGAGCGACGCTTTTTCAGCCTTCCACTCTTCTTCTAAGACTGAATATTGACGCTCTTTATCCGCCAGTTCCTCATTCAGCATATCCAACCGCTTAATGCTGGCTTCATCAGACTCTTTCTTCAGCGCCTGCTGTTCCAGCTTGAGCTGAATGATGCGACGATCGAGTCTGTCCAGCTCTTCCGGTTTTGAGTCAATCTGCATACGGATACTGGATGCAGCTTCATCGATCAGGTCAATAGCTTTGTCCGGCAGCTGTCGGTCAGCGATATAACGGTGGGACAGCGTAGCCGCCGCTACAATCGCCGGGTCAGTGATCTGCACGTGGTGGTGCAGTTCATAACGTTCTTTCAGACCACGCAAAATCGCAATGGTATCTTCAACCGTCGGTTCCGCAACGAACACTTTCTGGAAACGACGCTCCAGCGCGGCGTCTTTCTCAATGTACTGGCGATATTCATCCAGCGTCGTGGCGCCCACGCAGTGCAGCTCACCACGCGCCAGCGCCGGTTTCAGCATATTCCCGGCGTCCATGGCACCGTCTGCTTTACCTGCGCCCACCATCGTGTGCAGCTCATCGATAAACAGGATGACGTTGCCTTCCTGCTTGGCGAGATCGTTTAGCACGCCTTTTAAGCGTTCTTCAAACTCACCGCGATACTTGGCACCCGCCACTAGCGCGCCCATATCGAGCGCCAGGACCCGACGCCCCTTCAATCCTTCCGGTACTTCACCATTGACGATCCGCTGCGCCAGTCCTTCAACAATGGCCGTTTTACCTACGCCGGGTTCACCAATAAGCACCGGGTTATTTTTGGTACGACGCTGCAGAACCTGAATCGTTCGACGAATTTCTTCATCACGGCCAATCACCGGGTCAAGCTTACCCTGCTCGGCACGTTCGGTTAGATCGACGGTAAATTTTTTCAAAGCCTGACGTTGGTCTTCGGCTCCCTGATCGTTCACGCTTTCACCTCCGCGCATTTGTTCAATCGCCTGACTCACGTTAGCGGTTGTGGCTCCGGCGGATTTTAAAAGGTCGGTCAGCGTGCCGCGGGATTCAAGTACCGCCAGAACGAACAGTTCTGACGAAATAAAGTTGTCCTTTCTCTTTTGCGCCAGCTTGTCGCAAAGGTTAAGGATACGCACTAAATCCTGGGACGGTTGAACATCGCCACCGGTACCTTCCACCTGCGGCAATCGGCTCAACGCCTGTTCAATATTGGTGCGTAACTCTCCGGCGTTAATGCCAGCCGAAGTTAATAAAGGACGTACCGATCCCCCTTCCTGATTCAGCAAGGCGCTCATTAGATGAAGAGGTTCGATGAATTGGTTGTCGTGCCCAAGCGCAAGAGACTGGGCATCGGCAAGAGCAAGCTGGAATTTATTGGTAAGACGATCCAGACGCATAACTCCTCCCATAACAGGTCAAATTTGCTACTGGAGATTAAATGAGGTCATCCCTCAATTATTCAAGGTTAAAGACCTGAACTATGCAAAAATAAGTTTGCCTTCTGGATCGTCTTAGCTCGGCAGGTTATATCAGCCAGATGAAACTTGCCATACGACCCGTCGTCTTGTCGCGACGATAAGAGAAAAAATCATCTTTTTCGCTGAGGGTGCAGCGGTCGCCGCCAAAAATCTGCTCAACGCCAACGCCCGTCAGACGCTGACGAGCAAGCTGATAGATATCAGCAAAATACTTCTCACCCGCAGGGCGAAATGCGCGCTCCGCTTGAGCATCTTTTGCCACAAAGGCTTCGCGCACTTCCGGGCCGACCTCAAACGCATCCGGCCCGATGGCGGGGCCAAGCCAGGCCATAATGTTTTCCGGGCTATCGGCAAAACAGGCAACGGTTTCTTCCAGCACGCCTTCGCAAAGACCTCGCCAGCCGGCATGAGCAGCCGCAACTTCCGTACCCGCGCGGTTACAAAAAAGCACCGGCAGGCAATCTGCGGTCATTACCGCGCATACCGTACCCGGCACATTGCAGTATGACGCATCCGCGCGCTTTGAAGCGTACGGCCCGCCGTCGAGTTTCAACACTGCCGTACCGTGAACCTGTTCCAGCCACACCGGGTATGACGGCAGACCGCCGGCGGCGAACATGCGCCGACGGTTCTCTTCTACGTGCTGCAGATTGTCTCCGCAATGAGCGCCGAGGTTAAGTGAATCGTATGGCGATAAACTCACCCCGCCAACGCGCGTGGAACTACAGGCAGCCACGCCTTCCGGCATCGGCCATTGCGGTACAATCACTTTAGTCATAACCAGTCGATATCGTCTTTATGAGTTTCAAAATCAGCGCGCATGGCATCGATCAAATCAACCATATCCTGCGGAATTGGCGCATGCCATTCCATCTCAATACCGCTGATCGGATGGTATAAGCGCAGCATCGTGGCGTGGAGAGCCTGGCGGTCGAACTTACGCAGAGCAGTGATGAACTCTTCCGACGCACCTTTAGGCGGACGCGGGCGTCCCCCATAAACCTGATCGCCCACCAGCGGATGGGTGATGTGCGCCATGTGCACGCGAATCTGGTGCGTACGACCGGTCTCGAGGCGCAAACGCAAACGAGTATGAATGCGAAAATGCTCCATGATCCGATAGTGCGTCACCGCCGGTTTCCCCATGGGATGTACCGCCATATGCGTACGCTTGGTCGGGTGACGGCTAATCGGTTCTTCAACCGTTCCGCCAGCCGTCATATGACCAATCGCCACCGCTTCATATTCACGGGTAATTTCACGCAGCTGCAGGGATTCCACCAGCCGGGTTTGCGCTGGGATAGTCTTTGCTACCACCATTAAACCGGTGGTGTCTTTATCAAGACGGTGCACGATCCCCGCCCGCGGCACGTCAGCAATGGCCGGATAGTAGTGCAACAGCGCATTCAGCACAGTACCGTCAGGGTTGCCCGCGCCGGGGTGCACAACTAAATCGCGCGGTTTATTAATTACGAGGATGTCATCATCTTCATAAACGATATTGAGCGGAATATCCTGCGGTTGGAAACGGACTTCTTCTTCGATTTCAACATCGATAGCAATCGTCTCTCCCCCCAGCACTTTCTCTTTCGGCTTGTCGCTGACGCAGCCGTTTACCAGCACTCTCTGGTCAAGGATCCATTCTTTTATGCGCGAACGCGAATAATCCGGGAACAATTCGGCCAAAGCCTGATCTAAGCGTTGTCCGAGTTGATTTTCGGACACCGTTGCGTTGAGTTGTACTCGTTGTGCCATATACAGCTTCTTCGTTTTAACGTTGGGTTTTACGGCTTTGCCGTTTAATATAGTGTGCTATTGTAGCTGGTCTTAATCGGGAGCAGGAACAGAGATTCTCCCGCATAAACATTTTGAGGAAGTCAAAACGTCATGACGCGCATGAAATACCTGGTGGCAGCAGCCACACTGAGCCTGGCTTTGGTGGGTTGCTCTGGCTCAAAGGAGGAGGTGCCCGATAATCCGCCGAATGAGATCTACGCGACCGCTCAGCAAAAGCTGCAGGACGGTAACTGGAAACAGGCAATAACGCAACTGGAAGCGTTGGATAACCGTTATCCCTTTGGACCTTATTCCCAACAGGTACAGTTGGACCTGATTTATGCGTACTACAAAAACGCCGATCTACCGCTGGCTCAGGCCGCTATCGATCGCTTTGTGCGCCTGAACCCGACCCATCCTAACATTGATTACGTTATTTATATGCGTGGTCTGACAAATATGGCGTTGGATGACAGTGCGCTGCAGGGCTTCTTCGGCGTCGACCGTTCTGACCGCGACCCGCAACACGCGCGCGATGCCTTTAACGACTTCTCCAAACTGGTTCGTGGCTATCCCAACAGCCAGTACTCTACTGACGCCTATAAACGTATGGTGTTCCTGAAGGATCGTCTGGCGAAGTACGAGCTGTCGGTAGTTGATTACTACACCGATCGTGGCGCATGGGTTGCGGTAGTTAACCGCGTAGACGGCATGCTGCGTAACTATCCGGATACGCAGGCCACCCGCGATGCGCTGCCGAAGATGGAAAACGCCTACCGTCAGATGCAGATGAACGCGCAGGCTGACAAGGTTGCGAAAATTATTGCGGCCAACAGCAAGAACACCTGATAGCCCTTAGATAAGCAAAACGGCAGCCAAATGGCTGCCGTTTTTTTATTCGTTAAATAGCTCAGCTGAAGCGGTTTAGCGCCGAGTTAACTCATCAAATATGGCTCTCTTTCTTCCTTTCCACAAGTAAAATCTCACCTGTTCCTGTCCTGTCTCACAAAACAGATTTGTTGACAAAAAGTGACAATAAAATGTGATTTAAATCACGCATTTTGACATTGGGCGAGGTATGCTGAGTTCACCAAGACGGGAAAGACAAGAGGTAAAATTTATGACAATGAACATTACCAGTAAACAAATGGAAATTACTCCGGCAATCCGCCAGCACGTCGCAGACCGTCTCGCCAAACTGGATAAATGGCAAACCCACTTAATTAACCCGCACATCATCCTCTCTAAGGAGCCGCAGGGTTTTGTCGCTGACGCCACCATCAATACGCCAAACGGGCATCTGGTTGCCAGCGCGCGGCACGAAGACATGTATGCCGCGATCAACGAATTGATCAACAAGCTGGAACGGCAGCTTAATAAAGTGCAGCACAAAGGGGAAGCCCGCCGCGCCGCCACATCGGTGAAAGAGGCTGGCTTTGTGGAAGAAGAAGAGTAATCCTTAACTTAAGCTTGTGTCATGCAACGCGCCTCCGGGCGCGTTTTTTATTGACAGAGTGAAAACAGTACAGGTACTGTAATCCCCACTAACTCAAGGAATTCATCATGCAACCGAACCTGTTCTTCTTCGCATTCTTTTTTACCTTCCCCTGAATGGGAGGCAATTCGTCGTGTGATAAAGAATGCGAAGACGAACAACAAGGCCTCCCAAACGGGAGGCCTTTTTTATTGATAATCAATAACAAGAAAGGCAACACATATGACCGAGGAAAACCCATTACTGGCGCTACGCGATAAGATCAGCGCTCTGGATGAGAAGCTGCTGGCGCTGCTGGCGGAACGCCGCGGCCTGGCCGTAGAGGTAGGAAAAGCCAAGCTGGCATCGCATCGCCCGGTGCGGGATATCGACCGCGAGCGGGACCTGCTGGAACGCCTGATGACGTTGGGAAAAAAACATCATCTCGATGCCCACTACATCACGCGCCTGTTCCAGCTGATCATTGAAGACTCGGTCCTTACCCAACAAACGCTACTGCAGCAGCACCTCAATAAAATCAATCCGCACTCCGCGCGCGTGGCGTTTCTCGGACCGAAAGGTTCATATTCGCATCTTGCGGCCCGCCAGTATGCCGCCCGCCACTTTGAACAGTTTATCGAAAGCGGCTGTGCGAAATTCGCCGATATCTTTGAGCAAGTGGAGACGGGCCAGGCCGACTATGCCGTGGTCCCTATTGAAAATACCAGCTCCGGCGGCATCAATGATGTTTACGATCTTCTGCAGCACACTACTTTATCTATCGTCGGCGAGCTGACTCTGCCTATCGATCACTGCGTGTTGGTTTCAACATCCACCGACGCGCAACAGATTACGACGGTCTACAGCCATCCGCAGCCGTTCCAGCAGTGCAGCCAGTACCTCAGCCGCTATCCGCACTGGAATATTGAATATACCGATAGCACCTCCTCAGCGATGGAAAAAGTCGCTCAGGCTAATTCGCCGACCGTGGCCGCCCTGGGCAGCGAAGCAGGCGGAGCGCTGCACGGTTTGCAGGTACTGGAACATTGTCAGGCTAACCAAACGCAAAATATCACCCGCTTCCTGGTTCTGGCGCGTAAAGCGGTGGAAGTCTCCGATCAGGTTCCCGCAAAAACCACGCTGTTGATGGCCACCGGCCAGCAAGCCGGGGCCCTGGTAGAAGCGCTGCTGGTGCTGCGAAACCATAACCTGATTATGACCAAGCTGGAGTCGCGTCCCATTCACGGTAATCCGTGGGAAGAGATGTTTTATCTGGATATCCAGGCCAACCTGGAATCACTGCCCATGCGTAAAGCCTTAAAAGAGCTGGCCGAGATAACCCGTTCCATGAAGGTGCTGGGCTGTTATGCCAGCGAAAACGTGGTACCGGTCGATCCGGTTTAACGCTCTATAAACGGCAATTTCTTCATCCCTGCCACGCTAACCGGCAGGGTGAAGATGGCCCCGGAAAGCGGATATTTCGCCACTTCCTCAGCATCCATATTCTCCCGCGTGGTGGTGATATAGAGCGTCTTCATATCCGTTCCGCCAAAACAGACCATCGTCGGGCAACGCACCGGTAAACGATGCTCCTCCAGCTGCTCGCCCGTCGGTGAAAAGCGGGCAATACGCCAACCGTCAAACATCGCGCTCCAATAGCAACCTTCAGCATCGATGGCCGCGCCATCAGGAATTCCCTCACCCGGATGAAAACGGCGAAAGACCTCGCGTTTCCCCGCCTCGCCCCGCTTATCGAGAGGTGTTCGATAGATAACGGCATTCGGCGTATCCGAGGTATACATCCAACGCTTGTCTTCGCTAAACGCCAGACCGTTAGCACCGTGAATATCGCACTGGATAACCTGCGGGGAGAGATCGCTATCGATGCGCATCAAGAGCGCGCCGTTAAAATCGCCCGGCCCCCAGAAAGTTCCGGCATAAAAACGGCCGTCGCGATCGGTTCCGCCATCATTAAAGCGTGCTAATTGCGGATTGCTGGGGTTATCGCAGACTTTTCGCTGCAGCAGGCCATGCGCATCCGTGAGCCAGATACCGCTACGTAAAGCGACGATAAAACCGCCCTTCGCGCGCAGGGCAAAACAACCGGGCTCCTCGGGAAACTGTAATACCTGATGTTCACCCGTCCGCACGTCGTAACAATGAATCTCGCACTCCATAATATCGGCCCAGTACAAGGCCTGTTCGGCTTCGCTCCAGGTCGGACACTCCGGTAAATGCCCGGTATAATCAAACAGCGGTTGTGGTTCAGCCATCGTTTTCATCCCTATAAAAAAGCCAGCGGGTCACCCCTCTGGCTTTATTGTATACGCGTTTTACGCCTTACTGCCGATTATCATTCGCCTGGCGCAGCAACGTCCGGCTTTCGCTCTGGAAGCGCTGGGCATAGTCCCCGAACCAGTGTTCAACCTTACGGAAGCTATCGATAAACGCCTGTTTATCCCCCTGCTCCAGCAGGCCGATAGCTTCACCGAAACGCTGGTAGTATCGCTTAATCAGCGCCAGGTTATTTTCCGAGGACATAATAATGTCAGCGTAGAGCTGCGGATCCTGGGCAAACAGTCGGCCAACCATCGCCAGCTCCAGACGATAAATTGGCGACGAGAGCGCTAAAAGTTGCTCAAGACGCACGTTCTCTTCGGCCAGATGCAGGCCATAAGCGAAGGTAGCAAAGTGGCGCAACGCCTGAATAAAGGCCATGTTCTGGTCGTGTTCGACGGCGCTGATACGATGCAACCGAGCGCCCCAGACCTGAATTTGCTCAAGAAACCACTGGTAGGCCTCAGGCTGGCGGCCATCGCAATACACCACTACCTGCTTCGCCAGGCTGCCGCTATCAGGACCAAACATAGGATGCAGACCCAATACCGGACCTTTATGCGCAGCCAGCATCGCCTGCAGCGGTTCCGCTTTCACCGAAGCCAAATCGACCAGGATGCAGTCCGCCGGCAGCGGAGGCAGCTGAGCAATCGTCGCCGCCGTGATATGAATCGGCACGCTGACGATAACCATACCGGCATCGGCGACAATCTCGTCCGCCCGCGACCAGTCGTCTTTCTCCAGGATACGAACCTGATATCCGGAAAGCGTCAGCATTTTCTCAAACAGACGCCCCATTTGCCCGCCGCCACCGACAATAACGACCGGACGCAGGTTCGGATAAAGCGTTTTAAAACCTTTATCGTTTTCGCTGGAATAAGACTCACGCATGACGCGACGCAGGACATCTTCGATAAGATCCGGCGGAACCCCAAGCGCAGCAGCCTCCTCACGGCGGGAGGCCAGCATCGCCGATTCACGCTCAGGGACGTAAATCGGCAGGCCATAATGGCTTTTAACCTCTCCGACTTGCGCTACCAGCTCCAGGCGCTTCGCCAGCAACTCCAGCAGCGCTTTATCGACTTCATCAATTTGATCGCGTAACGCGGTCAGTTCAGCAACCATACAATCCTCTTACGCCAGACGAGCCGCCAGATGGCCTCGCAGATCCTTATCAAGTTCGCGGAGCAGCGCATCGGTGGTTTCCCAACTAATGCAGGCATCGGTCACCGAGACGCCGTATTTCATATCGCAACGCGGCTGCTCAGAGGACTGATTACCTTCGTGGATATTGCTCTCAATCATCAGACCAATAATGGAACGGTTACCATCTTTGATCTGCGCGACCACGGATTCCGCAACCGCGGGCTGACGGCGGTAGTCTTTATTCGAATTCCCATGGCTGCAATCTACCATCAGGGAAGGCTTCAGTCCCGCCTGAGTCATCTCTTTTTCGCACTTCGCGACGTCTTCCGGGCCATAGTTTGGCGCTTTCCCACCGCGCAAAATGACGTGACCGTTCGGGTTGCCCTGGGTTTGCAGCAGGCACACCTGTCCAGCCTGGTTGATGCCGACGAAACGGTGCGGCATTGCGGCAGCGCGCATCGCGTTAATGGCGGTGGCAAGGCTACCGTCGGTGCCGTTTTTAAACCCAACCGGCATCGACAGGCCTGAAGCCATTTCGCGGTGAGTCTGGGATTCCGTCGTACGCGCGCCGATAGCGGACCAGCTAAACAGATCGCCGAGGTACTGAGGACTATTTGGATCCAACGCTTCCGTCGCCAACGGTAGCCCCATATTGACCAGTTCAACCAGCAGACGACGCGCAATCTTCAGGCCGCCTTCCACATCAAAAGAACCATCCATATGCGGATCGTTAATCAGCCCTTTCCAGCCAACGGTGGTACGGGGTTTTTCAAAATAGACGCGCATGACCAGATAGAGGCTATCGCTGACCTCTGCGGCAAGAGCTTTAAAACGACGAGCGTACTCAATGGCGGTTTCAGGATCGTGAATTGAGCAAGGACCACACACCACCAGCAAGCGCGGATCGCGACCGGCGATGATGTCAGAGATGGTCTGCCGAGAGTGCGCGATCTGCGCTTCCTGCTCAACACTCAAAGGGAATTCAGCTTTCAACTGATCCGGAGTGATCAAAACCTGTTCATCGGTAATATGTACGTTGTTCAGCGCGTCTTTTTGCATGATTGCGATCCTGTATAGCTTGTTTGCGATAGTTATTGCCTCAGCGAGGATGACGTAACGATACCACACAAAGTAAAGATTTCAATCCATATTCCGTAAATCTTACTTTACACATGGAAATTAAATCGCGCAAAACTTCCTTTTTATTGTACATTATTATTTACACATAGCGATTTAACGCCCGTTACTCCCTTTTTAAAAGCGATTCTTTTACGAAAAATCCTGGTGAGAATTATCTTAAAGCGGCGAGGCTGGCTAATGACGCTTTTCATCAATAATGCTATTCTTCGCCCGGGTTTCAGCAATCTGCATCCCCCACGCAATGACAACCTGACGGAACCGTAATGACTGTTCTTCACCGTCTCTTTTTGACTTTAGTACTATCACTCGTGGGTATCTCTGCTGTTGCCTCCGGACCGTCTGAAAATGTTCGGACGATCGTTTCGGGGATCGTGACTTATACACGCTGGCCGCAATTATCAGGTCCTCCAAGGCTATGTATTTTTTCGACATCACGTTATATCCATAGCCTGGCCGAAGAAGCACCGGAAATATTGCCTTATAAACCCGTGATTGTTCGTAATACAGAAGAAGCCTTACAGACGACCTGCGATGGTTTTTATTTTGGCAGTGAATCACCGATCCAACAGTCTGAATTTACGGCCAAATATGGAAACCGGCCCCTATTACTTATTGCGGAACAAAACACCGATTGCTCTATTGGCAGCGCTTTTTGCCTGCTTATAAACAATGAGAGAGTCAGATTTTCCGTAAATCTGGATGTACTGACGCACAGCGGCGTTCGGGTTAATCCCGAGGTACTGATGCTTGCCCGGAAAACATCACATGAATAAGGATTTTTCTCAGGCCCCGCGCCCCACATTTAAAAGAGCGCTGCGCCGTATCAGCATGATAAGCGTGGTGATCTCTATGACACTGGTCTGGCTGTTACTCTGCGCCGCTTCCATATTCACACTTAAGCAATACGCACAAAAAAACCTGGAGCTTACCGCCGCTACCATGGGCCGCAGCCTGGAAGCCGCGCTCGTTTTTGGCGATAGCGCAGCGGCTGAAGATACGCTGGCCACGCTGGGAAGACAGGGGCAATTCTCCAAAGCCATTCTGGTCGATGGCCGACAAAAGCCCTTCGCCTCATGGCATAACGAGCGGCTGGTCAGGCAGGATAAAATCAGCGACGTTATCAGCAAATGGCTATTCCCTGACCCCACGGTACAGCCTATCTGGCACCAGGGGAAAATCATCGGTGAACTCCGTCTGACCGCGCTGGACCGGCTGATAAGCTATTTTCTTGGCATCTCAATTATTGTGCTCACCGGCAGCATTTTTCTTGCTTCCTGCATCGCCTTGCTCCTGACCCACTCGCTGCACCGCGGCATTGTGGCTGCGTTACAGAGCATTACCGAAGTGGTGCATGATATTCGCGAAAATCGCCATTTTTCTCGCCGGGTCCCCGAAGAGCGCATTGAAGAATTCCACCTGTTTGCCCAGGACTTTAATAGCCTATTGGGCGAAATGGAGGACTGGCAGCGGCAGCTTCAGGCTAAAAATGCCCAGCTCCTGCGCAGTTCATTGCACGATCCGTTAACCGGTCTGGCTAACAGAGCGGCTTTCCGTAATGTCATTAATGAGCTGATGAAAGACGAAACCGTCCACAGTAGTTCCGCGCTGTTATTTCTTGATGGCGATAACTTCAAGCTTATTAACGATAACTGGGGCCACGCAGCTGGCGATAAAGTGTTAATTGAAGTCGCGAGCCGCCTGATGGCCTTTGTCGGCAAACAGCATCAGGCGTGGCGTCTCGGCGGCGATGAATTTGCCATTCTGCTACGCGATGTGCATTCAGAGACCGAAGTTCAGGCCCTGTGCCGTGCGTTGTCCGAACAGTTTATCCAGCCATTTAATCTCCACAATGGCCACACCACCAGTCTGTCACTGAGTATTGGATACGCTTTAACCTGGGAACATGCCTCCGCGGAAAATCTGCAAGAGCTTGCCGATCAAAATATGTATCGGATGAAACACCAGCGCTTGCAGCAAACGCAAAAATAAAAGGAATCACCATGATTGGGAAATATTTTGCACCTGCTTTACTTGCCGCAATTTTTCTTAGCGGCTGCCAGGCTCCGCAAGGAAAATTCTCTGCAGAACAAATTGCAGCAATGAAGTCATACGGCTTTACTGAAACCAACGGCGACTGGTCATTAGGAATATCTGATACCATCTTATTTGATAAAAATGATTACCACCTGCGTGCCGATAGCAAGCAGCAAATCCGCACGATGGCTTCACGCCTGGCCACCACCGGTATTACCCACAGCCGCCTCGAAGGCCATACTGATAATTACGGCGAAGATGGCTACAACGAAATGTTATCGCTTAAGCGCGCCAACAGCGTTGCGGATGCATGGGCCGAAGGGGCGAATATTCCGCGCGCCAATTTGACCACTCGCGGACTCGGGAAAAAGTATCCGATAGCCAGTAACGATACCGCGAAAGGACGCGCTGAAAACCGCCGCGTCACGGTGGTTATCAGCACGCCTTAAACAACCTATTCGACTGATTTAGCCTCTAACATCGCCGTTGCTGCGCGCCAGCGCAGATAATCAACGGCGAGACATAGCGCGAGGCTGCCCCCCATTAGCGGCAGCGCTACCCCCAACAACACCGCAATAACGGCAGTCAGCAGACGAGCGGGCCATGCTAATCCAAACCACGCCTGTATCAACGTATTGGCCGGGTTAGCCGCCGCGCGCGCCGGGCGGCGGATCCACCACAAGCGGTATCCCACCACTATCATCACGCAGAGTGCGGTTCCGAACGCGATAAGCAATAGCTGATTAACAAGGCCGAACAAAATTCCCATATGGAAATCAACCCCCCAGCGGGTCAGCTTGGCCATGAGCGGAAAGTCGGAAAAATGCGTACGGTCAACGATCCGCATCGTTGACCCCTCGATCGCGACAGCATCAACCTGGGTTGGCCAGCTTCTGTCGATTTCATTTACCGTCCACGCGCGCCCAGGACCCGACGGCGGTCGAATCTCCAGCTTGCCGGCATCCAACCCCGCAGCACGTGCGGCCAGCAGAATCTTATCAAACTCCTCTACGCGCAGCGGAGATGCCGCCTCGCCCATCATCTTGCTTCCCATATGATGTTCCGCATGCGAATCGTGAACTGCCGAAACGGCGCTTTCAAGCTGCGTATTCACCTGTGGCGTCAGCCAACCAAAGGCGGCGCGCATCTTATCGACGTTACCACCGGCCCATTGTGACCAGGTTAAACCGGTCGCAGAAAATATGAGCATACCGACCAGCAATGCCCATCCGAGAGAGACATGCAGGCGGCGGCTATTCTGCATCTTATTGTTAATGCGACGACGCGGGCGGGTCATCGACCACAGCGCGATCCCACCGAGAGCGGCAACCCACATCCAGGACGCAGCGAGCTCGCTGTACAGGCGGCCAACGCTCCCCAGGAGCAATGAGCGGTGGGCATAATCAATCCACTGACGCAGCGGCAAAATACCGCTGGTACCGTAAACCGGCAGATCTCCTTTCACGTTTAACGTCACCGGATCGACAAAAATTGCCCGCGTTTCCGACTCGCCAAGGTTCGGGTCAATAAACATCACTCGGGTAGTATCGCCAGCCTGTATCCCCGGGCGTACCGCATGCAGGTGCAGGTTTCCCTGTATAGCCTCTGTTGCTACGGTAATTTGCGCGCTGAGCGGCTGTTTTTCTCCACTGAGCGTACCGCGAAGCGCATTCTGATAGAGCCAGCTTTCCAGCTGTGGAGTGGCGACATATAGCGTACCGGTCAGAGCCGCCGCAAAAATAAACGGTCCGATAAACAGTCCGATATAGAAATGAAAACGCCGCAGCAGGTTCAGCCATGCCGCGCGCGAGGTGCAGGTAGTCATACTTTTCCTTTTTTAAAAGCAAAAGAGAACGTTGCGCAGTGCGCAGGTTATTTTTTATGTAAGGGGGAAAGCAGACGGACGCGGCGGCGCTCGGGTAAGAGGATAAAGCCAGGGAAAGTAATGCCAGTGTTTGTGTACTGGTCGGCTAACAGGGACTCGCTGGCGTCGAAGCACCATGACAAGCAGCAGCATCAGCGCGAAAATCAGGCCTGGCACGTGAGCTAACAGCACGCAGTAGCCACAGGCTTCAGCATGATCGAGCGGTACGCCGTGCGAGCGTTGCGGCATCGAAGCGTCGGCGTGCATCATCGCCATCTGATGTGATGGCGCATCTTCCGCCATCGTCATCATTGCGTGGTGCATTCCGCTCATCGGATCTTTTTGCAAAGCGACTGAGATCAACGGCGCCACCACGATCAGCGCGATCGCAAACAGCGCCAGCCATGCGGCCCGCCGTTGAGATGCTGATTGATGAAGAATATCGCTGACCACCGCCCCTCCGAATAAGGGCCGTATTGTAAATGATTCACAATAAAATGGTTAAAATAAAGATAAAAAAAGGGCCAGCCCATCAGGCCAGCCCTCTCATTCAGGATGTCGCGAAAGCGAATCTTAGTTAAGACGCTCTTTGATACGAGCAGACTTACCGGTACGCTCACGCAGGTAGTACAGTTTAGCTTTACGTACAGCACCACGACGTTTGACAGAAATGCTGTCAACTACCGGAGAGTGAGTCTGGAAGACACGCTCAACGCCTTCGCCGTTGGAAATTTTACGAACAGTGAATGCAGAGTGCAGACCGCGGTTACGAATAGCGATAACCACGCCCTCGAATGCCTGCAGACGTTTTTTGGAACCTTCAACAACCCATACTTTCACTTCCACGGTATCACCCGGACGGAAGGAAGGTACGTCCTGCTTCATCTGTTCTTGTTCAAGTTGCTTAATAATGTTGCTCATAATTTAATCTCTTATCCTGGGTAAACTGATATTGGGGGCTTACGCCATCCCATCATGTTTATGCTGCTGTTGCGCGAGTTCCTTTTTGAACTCCGCCAGCAACCTTGCTTGCTCTTCAGTCAGAGCCAGGTTTTCCAAAAGTTCAGGTCTTCTAAGCCAGGTCCGGCCCAGCGACTGCTTCAGACGCCAGCGACGTATCTCAGCGTGGTTTCCCGACAGCAATACCGGCGGTACTTCCATACCTTCTAACACTTCAGGCCGCGTATAGTGCGGGCAATCCAGCAATCCTTCAGCAAAAGAGTCCTCGATTGCTGAAGCTTCATGACCCAGAACCCCCGGAATAAACCGGGAAACGGAGTCAATCAGCGTCATTGCCGGTAGCTCGCCACCGCTGAGAACGTAATCGCCGATTGACCATTCTTCATCAATCTCGGTCTGAATTACGCGCTCATCTACGCCTTCGTAGCGACCGCATACCAAAATCAGCTTCTGATTGGTTGCCAGTTCGCTGACGCCCGCTTGATCAAGCTTGCGTCCCTGAGGTGAAAGATAAATCACCTTTGCGCCTTCACCTGCCGCGGCTTTTGCTGCATGAATGGCATCCCGTAAAGGTTGCACCATCATTAACATCCCCGGTCCGCCGCCGTAAGGACGATCGTCCACGGTACGGTGCCGGTCATGAGCGAAATCACGAGGACTCCAGCTCTGGATGCTCAGCAGGCCATTTTTTACTGCCCGGCCAGTTACCCCGTAATCGGTAATTGCGCGGAACATTTCAGGAAACAGGCTAACGATACCTATAAACACAAGCCAATCCCCATAGCGCCGTTTTTTTACCGTTTATCCGGAGAATTTAAAAACCAGGATCCCAATCTACTTCGATAGTACGAGTAGCGAGATCGACTTTCTTGATAACCTGCCCATCGAGGAACGGAACCAGCCGCTCCTTGATACCAAATGCATCTTTCAGGTTTGCCTTGATGACGAGAACGTCATTAGATCCAGTTTCCATCATATCGATGACTTTACCGAGACCATAGCCTTCAGTGGTCACTACCTGGCAGCCCATCAGGTCTTTCCAGTAATAGTCACCCTCTTCAAGCGCAGGCAGCTGCGATGAATCCACGACAATTTCGCAATTAGTCAAAAGATTCGCTGCATCGCGATCGTCAATGCCTTTCAGCTTAATGACGATATCCTGATTGTGGTGGCGCCAGCTTTCCAGCTCAACAACCTGCCACTGACCCGCCTTCTGGATAAACCAGGGCTGATAGTCAAAAATGCTTTCGGCGTCTTCGGTGGAGGAAAACACTCTGAGCCAACCACGGATACCGTAGGAAGAACCCATCTTGCCTAATACAATCGGTTCAACAGGTGCTTGTGCGGTGTGTTGCTTGCTCATCATGACCACCGTGACAGATTAAGCTGCTTTGTTAGCGGCTTTGATCAGCGCAGCTACGCGATCGGAAACAGTAGCGCCCAGGCCAACCCAGTGAGCGATACGATCCAGATCCAGACGAGTTCCTTCTTCGGTCGCAGAAGCGATCGGGTTGAAGAAACCAACGCGCTCAATGAAGCGACCGTTGCGTGCATTACGGCTGTCGGTAACAACAACCTGGTAGAACGGACGCTTTTTCGCGCCGTGACGTGCTAAACGAATAGTAACCATAACATCCTCTTGTGTGAATAAAACACCGGGCCCCATCGAGGAACGGAGCCCGGTGTCATATTAAAAGCCCGAAAATTTTACTGATTTCTGGGGAAATTGCAATCAGCAGTTATAAACTCTGCCGTGGAAGGCCCCCTAAATGGGGTAACTGAGCCAGAGCGCGCCAACAATGGATAAAAAAAGAAGCGCGCCCCGACAGCAAAATAGCGACGATACTATCGCCCCCCGGGGAACCCAGGCGGCATCATACCTTTCATTCCGCGCATCATCTTCATCATGCCGCCTTTCGACTTCATCTTCTTCATCATGCGCTGCATATCGTCAAACTGTTTGAGCAGACGGTTCACATCCTGCACCTGCATTCCGCAGCCTGCGGCGATGCGGCGCTTGCGCGAACCTTTAATAATTTCCGGTTTCGCGCGCTCTTTCAGCGTCATCGAGTTGATGATGGCTTCCATACGCACCAGCACCTTATCGTCCATCTGCGATTTAACGTTGTCCGGTATCTGTCCCATGCCCGGCAGCTTGCCCATCAGGCTGGCCATACCGCCCATGTTTTTCATCTGCCGCAGCTGTTCAAGGAAATCGGTGAGATCAAAACCGTCGCCTTTTTTCAGTTTGGAAGCCAGCTTTTCAGCCTGCGCACGGTCAACCTTACTTTCGATATCTTCGATCAGCGACAGAACGTCGCCCATGCCGAGAATACGGGAAGCGATACGGTCCGGATGGAACGGCTCCAGCGCTTCGGTTTTCTCGCCAACGCCAAGGAATTTAATCGGCTTGCCGGTGATATGACGAATCGACAGCGCCGCACCGCCGCGGGCGTCGCCGTCCACTTTGGTCAGCACGACCCCGGTCAACGGCAGAGCCTCATTAAACGCTTTCGCCGTGTTCGCCGCATCCTGGCCGGTCATCGCATCGACAACAAACAGGGTTTCTACTGGATTGAGAGACGCATGAACCTGCTTAATCTCATCCATCATCGCTTCATCAACGTGCAGACGACCGGCGGTATCCACCAGCAGCACGTCGTAGAATTTGAGCTTCGCTTCCTTCAGCGCGGCATTAACGATATCAACCGGCTTCTGACCTACGTCAGACGGGAAGAAATCAACGCTAACCTGCTCGGCCAGCGTTTCCAGCTGCTTGATCGCCGCAGGGCGATAGACGTCAGCGGAAACCACCAGCACTTTCTTCTTGTGCTTTTCACGCAGGAACTTACCCAGCTTCGCGACGCTGGTGGTTTTACCCGCCCCCTGCAAACCGGCCATCAGCACCACGGCTGGCGGTTGCGCGGCTAAATCCAGCGCCTGGTTCTCTTCGCCCATCGCGGCAACCAGTTCGTTGCGCACGATTTTGACGAACTCCTGGCCCGGGGTCAGGCTTTTGTTGACTTCATGACCTACCGCGCTTTCTTTTACGCGGTTGATGAAGTCACGTACCACAGGCAGAGCAACGTCCGCCTCCAGCAGCGCCATACGCACTTCGCGCAGGGTATCTTTAATATTGTCTTCAGTAAGGCGTCCGCGGCCGCTAATGTTGCGCAGCGTACGCGACAAACGATCGGTTAAATTATCAAACATTGTCTCTCGCCTGAGGTGGAAACGGTCGGTCGCCGCAGCGACACAAAAACGGAATGGGCGCAGTATAACACGACATAAACGCGAATGTGCTGCAACGGTTGGAGCCAGAGTCGCGTGACGCTATACTGCTTCTCTTTACTATTTAGTCAACAGTCGACGCTCATATGCCTGTTTTTGCTCTACTCGCTCTTGTCGCCTACTCCATCAGCCTCGCGCTGATCGTCCCTGGCCTGCTGCAAAAAAACAGCAGCTGGCGGCGGATGGCGATTCTTTCCGCAACTATTGCGTTGATTTGTCACGCCTTCGCGCTAGAGTCACGCATTTTTCCCGGCGGCGAAAGCGGGCAGAACCTCAGTCTATTAAACGTGGGATCGCTGGTCAGCCTGATGATCTGTACGGTGATGACCATCGTCGCTTCGCGTAATCGCGGCTGGCTATTGCTGCCCATTGTCTACACCTTCGCCTTAATCAACCTCGCGTTCGCGACCTTTATGCCGAACGAGTACATCACGCATCTGGAAACCACGCCGGGGATGTTGGTCCATATCGGCCTGTCGCTCTTTTCTTATGCTACGCTGATTATCGCTGCGCTTTACGCTCTGCAGCTGGCGTGGATTGATTATCAGTTGAAGAATAAAAAGTTGACCTTCAGTAGCGAAATGCCGCCGCTGATGAGCATTGAACGTAAAATGTTCCACATCACCCAGATAGGCGTGGTGCTATTAACCCTGACGCTGTGCACCGGGTTGTTTTATATGCACAACCTGTTTAGCGCGGAAAACATTGATAAAGCAGTACTGTCTATTATTGCGTGGTTCGTTTATATCGTCCTGCTTTGGGGCCACTATCATGAAGGGTGGCGCGGACGCCGGGTCGTCTGGTTTAACGTGACTGGCGCAGGGCTGCTGACGCTGGCCTACTTTGGTAGCCGCGTATTGCAACAGTTCATGAGCTAAGTCTTTAAGGAAGCCCAAGTGGAACATATCTCCACCACCACGCTGATCGTGACGCTGATCGTCATGGTGGTTATCTCCGCCTATTTCTCCGGTTCAGAAACCGGCATGATGACGCTAAACCGCTATCGCCTGCGTCATATGGCCAAGCAGGGCAATCGTCAGGCAAAACGCGTCGAAAAGCTCCTGCGTAAGCCTGACCGTCTCATTAGCCTGGTTCTCATTGGCAATAACCTCGTCAACATTCTTGCCTCGGCGTTGGGCACCATTGTGGGCATGCGCCTGTACGGCGATGCCGGCGTCGCCATTGCCACCGGCGTCCTGACGTTTGTGGTGCTGGTGTTTGCCGAAGTGCTGCCAAAAACCATTGCGGCGCTCTATCCGGAAAAGGTCGCCTATCCCAGCAGCCTCCTGCTTGCGCCGCTGCAAATACTGATGATGCCGCTGGTCTGGTTGCTCAACACGATTACCCGCATTCTGATGCGCATGATGGGCATTAAAACCGACATTGTCATTAGCGGGGCATTAAGCAAAGATGAGCTGCGTACTATCGTTAATGAATCACGTTCGCAGATCTCCCGCCGCAATCAGGACATGCTGCTCTCCGTGCTGGACCTCGAGAAAGTCAGCGTTGACGACATCATGGTCCCGCGCAACGATATTGTCGGTATCAATATTAACGACGACTGGAAATCCATTGTCCGCCAGCTGACTCACTCTCCGCACGGGCGCATCGTGCTGTACCGCGACACGCTGGACGATGCCATCAGCATGCTGCGGGTACGCGAAGCTTATCGCCTGATGACCGAGAAAAAAGAGTTCACAAAAGAAGTCATGCTGCGCGCCGCCGATGAAATTTACTTCGTGCCGGAAGGAACGCCGCTCAGTACGCAGCTGGTGAAATTCCAGCGCAATAAAAAGAAAGTGGGTCTGGTCGTTGATGAATATGGCGACATTCAGGGACTGGTTACGGTTGAGGATATCCTCGAAGAGATCGTCGGCGATTTTACGACTTCAATGTCGCCTACGCTTGCTGAAGAGGTGACGCCGCTTAATGATGGCTCAGTGATTATCGATGGAACCGCCAACGTACGGGAAATCAACAAGGCATTTAACTGGCATCTCCCGGAAGATGAAGCGCGAACCATTAACGGTATCATCCTCGAAGCACTCGAAGAGATCCCCGCTCCGGGTACCCGCGTACGCATTGAACAGTATGATATCGATATTCTTGATGTTCAGGAGAATATGATTAAACGGGTGAAGGTGATGCCGGTTAAACCCATTCGCGAGAGCGTGGCTGAGTCATAGCCCCCCCTGCGGACTGGCAGAAGGGAATAGAAAAACGGCCACCTCGCGGTAGCCGTTTCGCTTATTTACTTCGCTTTCGCGACGGTGACCATCGCCGCGCGAATAGTACGACCGTTCAGGGTATAACCCTTTTGCATAACGCCCAGCACGTTGCCTGGCGCGACGTCTTCGGACTCAACCATCGCAATGGCCTGATGGACGTTCGGATCCAGCGGCACGTTCGTATCGCCAATCACTTCCACGCCGAACTTACGTACCACGTCGAGCATGGACTTCAGCGTCAGTTCGATGCCTTCAACCATCGGCGCCATAGCCGGGTTAGCTTTATCAGCGACTTCCAGCGCGCGATCCAGGCTGTCGATGACCGGCAGCAGCTCGTTGACGAATTTCTCCAGCGCAAACTTATGCGCTTTTTCGATATCCAGCTCGGTACGGCGGCGCAGGTTATCTTCATCAGCTTTCGCACGCAGCAATACTTCACGTTCGCGCTTCTGCGCTTCAGCAAGCTGAGCTTCCAGATTCGCAATTTTTTCATCGCGCGGATCCACCTGCTCAGCCGAAACCTCAGGCTCTACCGCCTCAACGTCGTCGTGCTGCTCCGTGATAATTTCTTCCGGGGCTTGCCCCTCAGGCGTTTTCTGTTCTTTACTACTCATGAATTTCTCCGCGTTTTTTTCGCATTCATCTCGCTAACTTCGCTTATTATGGGGATCAGTTTCCTGGTTTCAAGGGAACGCGGCCAGATTGTCACTATTCATTTAACGCAAGGACATCCAGATCATGAAGAACCACTTCAAGTGTATAGGCATTGTGGGACACCCTCGTCACCCAACCGCGCTGACCACACATGAAATGCTCTGGCGCTGGCTGTCCAGCAAAGGTTATGAAGTGCTGGTTGAGCAGCAAATCGCGCATGAACTGCAGCTCAGCAATGTGAAGACCGGGACGCTGGCCGAAATTGGCCAACAGGCAGACCTGGCCGTCGTGGTTGGCGGCGATGGCAATATGCTCGGCGCAGCGCGTACGCTGGCGCGCTACGACATTAACGTTATTGGGATTAACCGCGGCAACCTCGGTTTTCTGACCGATCTCGACCCGGATAACGCGCTACAGCAGCTCGCCGATGTGCTCGAAGGCCACTATATCGCCGAAAAACGCTTTCTGCTGGAAGCTCAGGTGTGTCAGCAGGATTGCCAGAAGCGCATCAGCACGGCAATTAATGAAGTTGTCCTGCACCCCGGCAAAGTGGCGCATATGATTGAGTTTGAAGTTTACATTGATGAGGTGTTTGCTTTCTCTCAGCGCTCCGATGGCCTGATTATCTCCACGCCCACCGGCTCCACGGCTTATTCACTCTCTGCCGGAGGGCCGATTCTCACGCCTTCACTGGATGCTATCACCCTGGTCCCCATGTTCCCGCATACGCTCTCGGCACGCCCGCTGGTGATCAATGGTGACAGCACCATTCGCCTGCGCTTTTCTCAACGCTGTAGCGACCTCGAAATTAGCTGCGATAGCCAGATAGCGCTTCCAATTCAGGATGGTGAAGATGTGCTGATCCGCCGCTGTGATTATCACCTTAATCTCATCCATCCAAAAGATTACAGCTATTTCAATACATTAAGCACCAAGCTTGGCTGGTCGAAAAAATTGTTCTGATTTTATAGCCAGCCCCTTTACTGGATAAAAAACCAGATTATACTGTACGAAAACACAGTAATGGTTTTTCATACAGGAAGGCAGCTATGTTGGCACAACTCACTATTAGTAATTTTGCTATTGTTCGTGAGCTTGAAATCGATTTTCACAGCGGTATGACCGCCATTACCGGCGAGACCGGCGCCGGTAAATCGATCGCTATCGACGCGCTGGGGCTGTGCCTCGGTGGTCGGGCGGAAGCCGATATGGTGCGCAGAGGCGCCAACCGGGCTGATCTATGCGCCCGCTTCTCCCTGAAAGACACACCTGCCGCTCAGCGCTGGCTGGAACAGAACCAGCTGGAAAACGGGCGTGAGTGTTTACTTCGCCGCGTCATCAGCGCAGACGGCCGCTCTCGCGGTTTTATTAACGGCACGGCTGTCCCTTTATCCCAGCTTCGCGATCTGGGTCAACTGCTTATCCAGATCCACGGCCAGCATGCCCACCAGCTGCTGACTAAACCCGAACACCAGAAGACGCTGCTTGATGGCTATACCGGTGAGTATGCGCTTACTCAGATAATGGCAGAGCGCTATCGTCAGTGGCATAAAAGCTGTCGCGATCTGGCGCAGCATCAGCAGCAAAGCCAGGAGCGCGCAGCCCGTGCGGACCTGCTGCAATATCAATTAAAAGAGCTAAACGAGTTCAACCCGCAGTCGGGTGAATTCGAACAAATTGACGAAGAGTACAAACGTCTGGCTAACAGCGGTCAGCTGCTGACGACCTGCCAGCATGCGCTGACGGTACTGGCGGACGGCGAAGAATCCAACCTGCAGAGTCAACTGTACGCCGCGAAGCAGCTGGTCAGCGAGCTGGCAGGTATGGACAGTAACCTCTCCGGGGTACTCGATATGCTTGAAGAGGCGTCTATCCAGCTTAGCGAAGCAACGGACGAACTGCGCCATTATCACGATCGCCTCGATCTCGATCCGAACCGCCTGTTTGAGCTGGAGCAGCGTATCTCCCGACAGATCGCCCTGGCGCGGAAGCACCAAATCACGCCCGAAGAGCTTCCTGACCTTTACCAATCACTACTGGAAGAGCAGCGTATGCTGGATGATAGCGCCGGTTCTCTGGAATCTCTTAGCCAACTGGTCGTTGAGCATCATCAGCTGGCGCTGGATACGGCAAAGCAGCTGCATACCCTGCGCCAAAATAGCGCCGATGAATTGACTCGGCTAATTACGGAGAGTATGCACTCACTCTCGATGCCGCACGGTGTGTTCGCCATTGATGTCGCGTTTGATGAACGCCACCTTACGGCTGAAGGCGCGGACCATATCGAATTCCGCGTCACCACTAACCCGGGTCAGCCGCTGCAGCCGATTGCTAAAGTTGCCTCCGGAGGCGAGCTGTCACGTATTGCGCTGGCGATTCAGGTCATCACCGCGCGTAAGATGGAAACTCCGGCGTTGATTTTCGATGAAGTGGATGTCGGCATCAGCGGCCCTACGGCGGCGGTCGTCGGTAAACTGCTGCGTCAATTAGGCGAATCAACCCAGGTGATGTGCGTCACCCACTTACCGCAGGTTGCCGGTTGTGGACATCACCATTTCTTCGTCTGCAAGGAAACGGACGGTGAAATGACCGAGACGCACATGCACCCTCTGGATAAACGCGCTCGTTTGCAGGAACTGGCCCGCCTGCTGGGCGGTAGTGAAGTCACTCGTAATACCCTGGCAAACGCGAAAGAGTTGCTTGCCGCCTAAACTTTTTGATTTTCACAGAGTCATAGTGAACAGCAAATTGCCGATAGACCTGCAGCCGAAGGTTCCCAACCGGGCAAAGGTCTATTATCATCGGCATATTACAGATGAGCCACGTACTGCTCGGGCCCAAAAAGGAATCAAATCACTATGCGCTGTAAAATGCTGACTGCTGCCGCAGCGGTTCTTCTTATGTTGACCGCAGGCTGTTCCACTCTGGAACGAGTGGTTTACCGTCCTGACATTAACCAGGGTAACTATCTGGCACCAACCGACGTAGCAAAAATTCGTGTCGGCATGACGCAACAACAGGTTGCCTATGCTCTTGGTACCCCGATGATGTCGGATCCGTTTGGCACCAATACCTGGTTCTACGTTTTCCGTCAGCAGCCTGGGCATGAAAAAGTTACCCAACAGACGCTTACCCTGACCTTCAACAGCAGCGGTGTGCTGACCAACATTGATAACAAACCTGCCCTGACGGCGGAGTAAGGCTATCAATATGCAAAAAGCGCTCAATGAGCGCTTTTTTTATCTCTGAGCTTTGCGCGAAACGGTTACTTTCCCGCGCTCTTCTCAGCCCGCTGGCGACGCAGTTCTTTCGGGTCTGCAATCAGCGGCCGATAGATCTCTACCCGATCGCCATCGTGGACCCGATCCTGAAGCTTCGCCGGGCGGCTATAAATACCCACCTTGTTCTTCGCCAGATCGATATCATCACGCAGCGCCAGAAGACCGCTGGCCACGATCGCCTGCTCGACCGTCGCGCCCTCTTCCAGCTTAACGCTTTGCAGATACTGCTTTTCCGGCAGCGCGTAGGCTACTTCAACGACGATGTTAGCCAGCACTGTAGACCTCTTTTGCCCGCGTCGTGAACGCCTGCACCATATTCATGGCCAGCTCTTTGAAAATGCGACCAAACGCCATTTCAATCAGCTTATTGGTGAATTCAAAATCGAGATGAAACTCAATTTTGCACGCTTCCGGGCTTAGGGGGATAAATTTCCAACCGCCAATCAGCTTCTTAAACGGACCATCGACCAGACTCATGAGAATACTTTGGTTACTGGTCAGCGTATTTCGCGTTGTGAAGGTCTTGCTGATACCCGCTTTGGATACGTCAACCGCCGCGGTCATCTGCGTCGGCCCGAGCTCCAAAACCCGGCTACCGGTACAGCCCGGCAGAAAATCAGGGTAGGACTTCACATCATTTACCAGTTGATACATCTGTTCCGCACTGAACGGCACCAGGGCGGTACGGCTAATCTGAGGCATAGCAGGTTCCACATATAAACACGGTGCAAATAATATCATTTATCTGCTGCTAAAAAAAACGCTGTACCGCAACTCGTGCTAAGATAGCCCATTACGCCTCGCGGGAAGATTGAGGTACGACTGTTTTAAGACGATGACTTCAGGATATTATGACTAAGAAAAAAGCCCACAAACCTGGATCAGCCACCATAGCGCTGAATAAACGCGCCCGTCATGAATACTTTATCGAAGATGAATACGAGGCTGGTCTTGCCCTGCAGGGATGGGAAGTAAAATCTCTCCGCGCAGGTAAAGCCAACATAGGTGATAGCTATGTCATTTTGAAAGATGGCGAAGCCTATCTGTTTGGCGCCAACTTTACGCCAATGGCCGTTGCTTCCACTCACTACGTCTGCGACCCGACGCGTACCCGCAAGCTCCTGCTCAACCAGCGTGAACTGGATACCCTGTACGGGCGTATCAACCGCGAAGGTTACACTGTGGTCGCTCTTTCGCTGTACTGGAAGAACGCCTGGTGCAAAGTCAAAATCGGCGTAGCGAAAGGTAAAAAGCAGCACGACAAGCGTACCGATATCAAAGACCGCGAGTGGGCGGTAGATAAAGCCCGAATTATGAAGCACGCGGGTCGTTAATTCCCCTTTCCATCAGGGTCAGTTTTGCTGACCCTGACGCTATATCATTGTTGATGCTGATTTTTCACCCAACCTGACGCCATAATCCTCGAAACGAGGGCTGGTAAGCGCATTCATAAATCTGTTATACTCAACGTACACATTGGGGCTGATTCTGGATTCGACGGGATTTGCGAAACCCAAGGTGCATGCCGAGGGGCGGTTGGCCTCGTAAAAAGCCGCAAAAAAATAGTCGCAAACGACGAAAACTACGCTTTAGCAGCTTAATAACCTGCTCTGAGCCCTCTCTCCCTAGCTTCCGCTCTTAAGACGGGGATCAAAGAGAGGTCAAACCCAAAAGAGATCGCGTGGAGGCCCTGCCTGGGGTTGAAGCGTTAAAACTAATCAGGCTAGTCTGGTAGTGGCGTGTCTGTCCGCAGGTGCCAGGCGAATGTAAAGACTGACTAAGCATGTAGTACCGAGGATGTAGGAATTTCGGACGCGGGTTCAACTCCCGCCAGCTCCACCAAATAATGATCCGGATACGTCCGGTGAAGTACAGAAAGCCCGCACGGCACAAGCCCTGCGGGCTTTTTTGTATCTGTCGTTGTCCGAGAACATCCGGCTAAATCCAGAGAAAATTGGTACACGTTTAGGTACACGCTATACTGTGGGCCATTAAACGTGTACCAATTATGGAAGGGATCCAGACATGGCGCGCATTACACGCCCCCTCACTAACAACGAAATCCTCAAAGCGAAACCCCGCGAAAAAGACTTCACCCTGCATGATGGTGATGGCCTGTTCTTGCTCGTCAAAACCTCCGGTAAAAAACTCTGGCGCTTCCGTTATCAACGACCGGGAAGCAGCAGCCGCACAAATTTGAGTCTCGGCTCATATCCTGCCCTTACACTCGCAGCAGCTCGTCAGATACGCGACCAATATTTGGCTACGCTCGCGCAGGGGATGGATCCACAACAGCAGCAAGAGCAAGCATCAGAGCAACGTCAGATTGAGCTGGATAGCATTTTCTCAACAGTGGCCGCCAACTGGTTCAAAATGAAAAGCAAAAGCGTCACAGAGGATTACGCGAAAGATATATGGCGCTCTTTAGATAAGGACGTGTTCCCGGCAATCGGTGCAATACCCGTTCAGGAGATAAAGGCCAGAACGATTGTTGAAGCATTGGAGCCAATCAAAGCGCGCGGAGCTCTGGAGACAGTTCGCCGCTTAGTACAGCGTGTAAATGAGGTTATGATTTATGCGGTGAACACTGGCTTAATCGATGCAAATCCGGCATCAGGTGTTGGTATGGCCTTTGAGAAACCCAAAAAACAAAACATGCCGACGCTACGACCAGAAGAATTGCCGAAGCTCATGCGCTCTTTGATTATGTCAAATTTGTCTGTACCGACTCGCTGTCTTATTGAGTGGCAGCTCCTGACTGTTGTGCGCCCTTCTGAGGCTTCTGGCGCTCGGTGGGCTGAGATCGATCTCGATACAAAGCTCTGGACGATTCCAGCCGATAGGATGAAGGCTAAGCGTGAACATATTGTTCCTTTATCATCCCAAGCATTAGATATTTTGGAGATAATGAAACCTATAAGTGCTCACCGAGAACATATTTTCCCGAGCAGAAACGATCCCAAACAAGCAATGAATAGCCAGACGGCTAATGCTGCACTTAAGCGGATCGGTTATGGTGGAAAACTTGTTGCACATGGCTTAAGGTCTATCGCAAGTACAACGTTAAATGAACAAGGATTCAATGCAGATGTAATCGAATCAACTCTTGCACATACGGATAAAAATGAAGTTAGGAGAGCATATAATCATGCTCTTTATTTAGAACAGAGAACCCAACTACTTACGTGGTGGGGAGAATATATCAAAGAAGCTAGGAGTAAATAAGAATGCCTAACGTATTTAATAATAATAAGTTAGAAGACTGTTTTAATTTGGCTTTATTAAACATCATTAAACATGGTGATACTGATATTTTCCCATATCCTTTCGAGAGTCGTTTATTCGAGGACAAAAAAGACATAGTCATTGATGCTTTAATGGATACATTCGAAAACTTCGAACAACATAAAGTTGATTATCAGCCGACTCTAATTAACAGTTTTTCAAGTGTAGGTTATTATGGTTATCGATGGGCAACTCAAATAGATCCATACTGGAACGCTTTTTTCTTAGGGCTTGTCATACGTTTATCTAAAGATATTGAAGACAGAAGAGCGAACTCAGATAAAGTGTACTCATATAGATTTTCTCCTAACTTAGATGAAGGAACTCTTTTTGATAAAGGAATATCATGGCGAAAATATCAGGAGGACAGCATAACTAAATGTCAAGATGATAGTATCAAGTATATACTTACTTGTGATATTGCTGATTTCTATCCAAGGATATATCATCACCGATTAGAGAACGCCTTAGATCGCATTGATCCGCAAAGGGAATACTCATATAAAATAAAAAAACTGCTACAATTATTCACTGAAACAAAATCATATGGTGTACCAGTAGGATGCCCTGCATCTAGAATACTTGCTGAACTTGCCTTAGACTCCATTGACCAGTTACTCTCAATGAATCAAATAAACTATAAACGGTATGTTGATGACTTCATTATTTTTTGCCAATCTAAAGAGGAAGCTCATAACATATTAACCTTTATCAGCAAAAAATTAATGGAGAATGAAGGTCTGACGTTGCAAAAACATAAAACCAACATTGTCTCAAAAGAAGAATTTTTATCTGTAACTAAAGCAAAATTACATGGAAGCGAGGAAGATGAAGATGCCCCTATGAAAGCAAAATTCATGAGCTTACCTATCAGATTTGACCCTTATTCAGCAAATGCAGTTGAGGAGTATGAAGAAATTAAAGAGGCTCTAAAAGATTTTGATCTCTTAGCCATGCTCAATAGCGAACTACAAAAATCAAAAATAAATCAATCATTTAGCAAGCATTTGATTAAAGCATTTTCCGTAACATCGAATGAAACTATTTCAAGTGCATTTAAAGTTATGTTCAATAATTTAAATGAACTATATCCAATATTCACCACAATAATGCAAGTAGCATCTGCTAATTGGCAAAAAATTGACACCACCACAAAAAATATTATCCTGGATAAAATAATTCAATTAATTAGAGATGAATCTTACATTCTCAAAGCAGAGTTAAACATTGCTTATGTCGCCAGAATGCTATCTAAAGAAAATAGTGAAAAATCAGTACTTATACTTACTGAGATTTATAAAAAAAACCCAGAAAGTCAATTGATAAAAAATACTGTAACTCAATCAATGGCAAAGCTAAGAGTAATTCCTTGGCTCTCAGACATAAAGAAAAACTTTGCTGGATTACATCCTTTGCAACGCAGATTATTGATAATCTCCAGTTTCTTACTCGGTGACGAAGGGAGGCACTGGAGAGACCACAATAAAGCAACCTTTAACTTCATTGAAGTAATATACAGAGATTGGGCTAGTTACAGACAAACATCACGTAATCTGGAGGATGCTTTATGATTTCTGAATTGACTTTTTCAAGAAAATTCACTTCATATTGGAATCAACTTCTTCCAAACGCCAATAATTTTATAAGAATAGTTAACGGTAGTTTGATTGATGATGTTTATCCCCCCCTTGATGAAAATGGGAAAAAGGAAAATAATGTTTTTGTTAATGAGTGTGGTTTTAATCTGTATGTTGCAATACATAACAATATTATTAGCGAGCAATTACTTTTGTCGAATGATCTTTTTTACGCCCCAGAATTCTCGAGAGTTATAGAGAAAACAGAGCTTGAATTAAGAAAATTTAGCTACGGTTCTAATTTTGAATTACCTTTATCAGTTCCCGAATATAACAGCATTAAAAGTATAGCGTGGAATATATTAAATAGGTATCGCATATACCAAACCATCTCCTCACCTTTATTTTCAGGTTGTGGGATAATCAATAACTCATACGGAGACATTTACTACCCAAATACACTTGTAGAAATAAAATCTGGCGATAGGAAATTTAGTGTATATGATTTAAGACAATTACTAATCTATTTTACACTTAACTTCTACTCCAGAGAAAAACGCCCTCTCCAAAAGTTTGAATTATTCAATCCTAGAATGGGAATAGTTTACAATGATGACATAACAATCCTATGCCGTGAACTAGCATTCATCCAGCCAGAAGAAATGTTTTTCCAGATAATGACGGCCATAACTGATGAAAACTTCATAGACACGGAGTTTCAGCGGTAATTATTAATATACAAAGCACGCCTCCAAGATATTTTTACATTCGGAGGCGTAAATCCGCATATTTAAAACATTAAAAGCAAAGACAATTCCACTTTAATAATTCTATATATTACAATGTGTTAATCCAATCTAACATCTACACGCATAACTAATTTTACTTATTACGTTTCCCTCCGTAAATATTTGCTTTATGCCAAAACCTGCATCCTAGTATCTTCATAAGGTTAATGAGGTTCTCATTATCACAACCCCCAAAGAATCAGTACTGTATAGCATTGTATTTTACTGCCAAAATAAACACACACTTTGTAGTTCTTGCGCGCAGTGCTTTCCCCTCCTCGCCTGCCCGCTTCGTGGGTCGGTTTTCATGCAGGTGCATCAACAGGCTCAGGCCGCGCCGGAACGGGGCTGCGAAGGGAGTGACGGGACGGGAAAGTGCATGCAAAACCATGCACCCTGTGGATGCATGGCTTAATTCGGGAAAATAGCGGTACTTTCGTGGATTTTTTGCGGGGCTACCTGCCGGCCAGTTCCGTGCGCCAGCGGGCATAAATCAGACTCTGTGCGGGGGTGTATTTTTCCTGATTATCCACCCGCGAAGCCGCGTCAGGCCTGAATCCGATGGCCGTTAAAATATCACTGTCTTCTGCCGCATAATTAATTTCTTCACCGGTACTCAGCCACACGGACAGCGCTTCGCGCAGGTAATGCGCCGAACGGTCGAGCGCATGGCCGGTCAGGAGTGCGGGCTGCTGGCTGAGTCCCATCAGCTCCGGGGCAAGCGTGGCGGCCAGCTCTGTCCCGTGCGCCTGCATAAAGTCATTCAGCCGGTTGCGGATACTGATGCGCTGTACCGCTTCATGGGAGCGGATATAGCGCCCGGCGGCCTGATTTATCTCCCATTTTTTGACATCGATAATGTCGTGCAGTGTCTGCATTCTGCCCGGTATACGCTCATCCCCGGCCAGCACCTGTTCCTGATATTCCTGCTCTGCGGCCGCCAGTTCGGCTTTACGGTTCAGCCAGGCGGTTTCGTTCTTCTGACAGGCTTCAAAAGCCTGCTGTAGCGTAAGGGTGGTCATGGTCAGTTCTCCCCTGATTAATGACGGTATGGCGAGCTGTAACAGCCCTGCACTTTACGGGGTGCCGGGGGTGTGACCGGCTCCGCGACAGGCGGCGCTTTCTCCGCCGGAGGACGTATAACCTCGTCGATGGCTTCAGTGGTGCGGAACGTCGCCGAGCACTCAATATTGGTGCACTGGTGATAGCGCTGTTTGACGTTCTCCGACAGATAGCGGGAGGTGCGGGCATGCGCCGACTTTTTGCAGAACGGACAGTGCATCATGGCAGCAGCCCCCGCGCTTTCAGGTCAGCCTCGCGCTGACGGATTTTCGCCTGCCAGACCTTGCGCTCGCCGGGCGTGCTGGCGGCGTCGTGGTCCATATGCGCAAGCGCGACGGCCGGGAAACCAGTCAGGGAGAGCACCGGCTCATCCGCTGGCGTGACGGAGAAGTCGCTCACTTTCCTGGTCAGGAAGGTCACCACCTGATGCATGACCTCTTTCTCCGGCTCGGTGTAGCCCTGATGGCCAATGGTGTTGGCGAGCGGGTTTGCCATCACATCCGCTTTCAGCACCATCGCCCGGACCAGTGGCCCGAGAGTGTCATTCAGCGCCCGGTCGAGCTCTTCCTTCGCGTATTCAGACAGTACGGCGTGATGCGCCTGGCGGAATGCCCGCGCGGTGCTGTTGCAGGCGACTTTCAGCAGGTCACGTTCAAAGGCCAGCACTTCAGTCAGGTTGTCACATTCCTGAGCCAGCTCCCGGCGGGCCACGCGTTCGATATGGCCGCTTTTCAGCTCATCGGTCAGCATGGCGCCCCCGGCACGGAAAGCAGCGCGCCATGTGCGGGTGTCGCTGCCGTTGCCCTGCTCCAGCGCCGCTTTCTGCTCCTCCGCACGGGTGATGGCCGCCAGGGTGTCCTCCATCCGGCGGGCCTGTTCAAGATGGGCCGCTCTGGCGGCGGCCAGTCGCTCCAGCGCCGGTTGCAGGTAATCAGGGATAAAGGTGGTGTCGGTCATGGCAGGTTTCCTCGTGATTTCAACATGAGGTGATTCTGCCGGGGCGCACACAACAACACGACCTGTTGCGGTTGTGGCAGTTCTGGCACAAACAGGACGTCAAAACCCGGCTTGCCAGAGAAAGGTCTCAGGAAAAGCATACTCACCGTTTGTTTTTTTACATATAACTGTTCACTACTGTTCACTTTAAATAAAAATATAAGTAATACAGTAAGTTAAGTGGTGAACAGTTGAGGTCAGAAGTGTTCACCGACTGTTCACTACTGTTCACCTTTATTTTTTGACGGAGCCCTGCCCATTTAGTCTTTTTTGCGATTAAAAACCAATAATATATAAATAAAAGTAATCAGGAATGGGCCACCAGTTTGCCAACGTTTACCAAAAGATGGCCAACGTTTGCCACTGTCTAAAAATCGTTCTGTTGTGTGGTGGGCCACTACAAAAAGACTTGTTGCCCTCAGGGAAAATATTCACAAAATAGAGAGCTACCCGAGGCCGGACGGACACGACCGGCACTGTATGGACTTTATGAGGTAGCCCGATGCACACCGCTTTTTCTTCCCCGTCTTCTGCCCCTGCCGCGCCGCTGATGCCGGTTTCTGATGCCGTTCAGGAGCGCTTTATTCGCCTGCCCGAAGTGATGCATCTGTGCGGGCTGTCCCGCTCCACGATTTACGACCTCATCAGCCGGGAGGCTTTCCCGAAGCAAATCTCCCTCGGCGGGAAAAACGTGGCGTGGGCGCAGTCGGAAATCACCACATGGATGGCAGACCGTATCGCCGAACGCAACCGGGGCTATGACGCATGATGATGCCCGTTCCGCAAAAAGCCCCTTTTTCTGGCTTGCTTCCCTTTGCCGTTTCCAGGTATAGTTTCGCCGCTGTCGCAAAATCGGCAGCCGGGCGTGAGAACCCGAGTTACTCAGTGGCGACACCGGACGCGCCATGCGTCTTTTTTTGTGTCTATGCCTATGTGCACCTGTTGTTTACGCATCGGTTCTTAAGCCGTTGCTGTATCTGCGTAATGGTGGCTCAGGCGGGGCAGCCTTCGGGCTGGCCGGTACCCATTGAGGCCGGTTTCTCACCCCCGTCTGGGCTACCACCCGAGCGTGAGAACTCCGGTGGTGGCGTTAACCGCTACTCAATGGAGGTTGCCCCTATGGCTACGACCCTCACTCCGTCACACCCGCAGTTTGTCTTTGTGTTTGCCGCTGTTCGTCGCGCAGACCGTCAGCCCCGCATCTGTATGCTCCGCGCCGTCGCCGGGGATGAACACGCCGCACGCCTTTCCCTCGTTCGCGATTACGTCCTCTCGTTTGCCGGTCGTCTGCCGGTGGCGGAGGTGCGCGCATGAGACACTCCACGATTACTGCCCGTGACCTCGAATGCCTTGAACATATGCGCAATGTCGGCCAGCTCGTCAGCGACCTGATGCAGGTGCAGGACTGTACCTCCCTGCGTCGTGACCCGACCCAGCAGTTACAGCTCACCTCCGTGATTTACCTGATGACCGCCCAGCTCGACGGCGTGGTCGAACGCTGCAACCACCGCTGGTTCACCGGGGAGGGCAACGTATGAAAACGCCATTACCGCCCGTATTACGTGCCGCCCTGTATCGCCGCGCCGTGGCCTGTGCCTGGCTGACCCTGTGCGAACGTCAGCACCGCTATCCTCACCTCACCCTCGACGCGCTGGAAAGCGCCATCGCCGCCGAGCTGGAGGGCTTCTACCTGCGCCAGCATGGCGAGGAAAAAGGCCGTCTGATTGCCTGTGCGCTGCTGGAAGATTTGATGCAGGCCGGGCCGCTGAAAGCCGCCCCGTCGCTGTCCTTCCTCGGGCTCGCCGTGATGGATGAGCTCTGCGCCCGCCATCTGGCATCGCCTGTACTGCACTGAGGGAGAAAACCATGAAAATGAACGTAACGGACACCGTAAAACAGGCGTGCGGCCACTGGCCGCGCATTCTTCCGGCGCTGGGAATGAAAGTGATAAAAAACCGCCATCAGGCCTGTCCGGTGTGCGGGGGCGCTGACCGGTTCCGCTTTGACGATAAAGAGGGGCGTGGCACATGGTTCTGTAACCAGTGCGGCGCCGGTGACGGCCTGAAACTGGTTGAGAAGGTGTTCGGCATGTCGGCATCCGAGGCCGCCGGGAAGGTGAACGCCGTCACCGGCAATATGCCGCCGGTGGCCCCGGAGGTGGTGGCAGCCGCAGAGGCCGGAACAGAGGCCGACCGTAAAGCGGCCACTGCGCTGGCCGTCAGGCTGATGGAGAAAACCCGCCCGGCCACCGGCAACGCCTACCTGACCCGCAAGGGCCTTCCCGCCCGGGAGTGTCTGACGCTGACCACGCCGCACAAAACCGGCGGCGTGGCCTACCGCGCCGGTGATGTGGTGGTGCCGCTGTATGACGAGTCCGGCGCGCTGGTTAACCTCCAGTTTATTAATGCTGAGGGGCTCAAGCGCACCCTGAAAGGCGGGCAGGTGAAAGGAGCATGTCATCTCATCGACGGGCAGAAACAGGCCGGGAAACGCCTGTGGATAGCGGAGGGTTATGCAACGGCCCTAACTGTGCATCACCTGACCGGCGAAACCGTCATGGTGGCGCTGTCGTCCGTGAACCTCCTTTCTCTGGCGAGCCTGGCCCGTCAGAAACACCCGGCCTGTCAGATTGTCCTCGCCGCCGACCGTGACCTTAACGGCGACGGCCAGAGTAAAGCCGCTGTGGCCGCAGACGCCTGTGAGGGCGTTGTTGCCCTGCCGCCGGTGTTCGGCGACTGGAATGATGCGTTTATGCAGCACGGCGAGGAGGTCACGCGGAAAGCGATTTATGACGCCATCCGGCCACCGGCGCAAAGTCCGTTTGATACCATGAGCGAGGCGGAATTTACCGCCATGAGCGCCAGCGACAAGGCCTGGCGGGTACATGAGCATTACGGCGAAGCGCTGGCGGTGGATGCGAACGGCCAGCTCCTGTCCCGTTATGAAGCAGGGATATGGAAAGTCATTCAGCCGTCCAATTTCGAACGCGACGTAGCAGGGCTTTTCCAGCGCCTGCGCGCCCCGTTCTCGTCGGGGAGAATCACCTCAGTGGTGGAGACGCTGAAGCTGATTATTCCTCAGCAGGCCGCACCGGCACGCCGTCTGATTGGTTTTCGCAACGGGGTACTCGATACCCAGAGCGGCCTGTTCAGCCCGCACAGCAAATCGCACTGGCTTCGCACGCTGTGCGACGTGGATTTTACTCCGCCGGTAGAAGGGGAAACGCTGGAAACCCATGCGCCTAACTTCTGGCGCTGGCTCGATCGGGCGGCCAGTGGCAACCCGACAAAACGCGACGTGATTCTGGCCGCGCTGTTTATGGTGCTGGCGAACCGCTACGACTGGCAGCTCTTTCTCGAAGTGACCGGCCCCGGTGGCAGCGGGAAAAGTATTCTGGCCGAAATCGCCACGATGCTGGCCGGAGAGGATAACGCCACATCGGCGAATATCGACACGCTGGAAGACCCGCGTAAGCGTGCCTCCCTGATTGGCTTCTCGCTGATACGTCTGCCTGACCAGGAGAAATGGAGTGGTGACGGTGCGGGGCTCAAGGCCATCACCGGCGGCGATGCGGTGTCGGTCGACCCGAAATACCAGAACCCGTACTCAACGCATATCCCGGCGGTGATTCTGGCCGTGAACAATAACCCGATGCGCTTCACCGACCGCAGCGGCGGCGTGTCACGTCGCCGGGTGATTATCCACTTCCCGGAGCAGATAGCCCCGGAGGAGCGCGACCCGCAGCTCAGGGATAAAATCGCCCGCGAGCTGGCCGTGATTGTGCGCCAGTTAATGCAGCAGTTCAGCGACCCGATGAGTGCCCGTTCACTGCTCCAGTCGCAGCAGAACTCCGACGAGGCACTAAGCATCAAGCGCGACGCTGACCCGACCTTTGATTTTTGCGGCTATCTGGAAGCGCTGCCGGAGCCGGACGGGATGTATATGGGGAACGCCAATATTATCCCGCGCCAGCCGCGCCTGTATCTGTATCACGCCTATCTGGTGTACATGGAGGCCCACGGCTACAGGAACGCGCTCAGCCTGACCATGTTCGGCAAGGGGCTCTCAGCCATGCTGAAAGAGTACGGTCTGAATTACGAGAAGCGCCGCACAAATCAGGGCATGCAGACCAATCTCACCCTCAGGGAGGAAAGCAACGCCGACTGGCTGCCGAAGTGCGACGAACCCACCGCGATATAACCTACCCGGACCGGCAGCAGCCGGTCTTTTTTTTACCTGCATACCGGGCCGAGTGAACAGTAAAGTGTTCACTGTTCACCGAGTATTCACAAGATAACATCATGAAAATAAACAATAAAAATACCGAGTGAACAGTGTGAACAGTTTTTCCAGAAAAAACTTTTTCCCCTCCAAAATGATCAGACCGCTCAGTGCCAAAAGCGGACATGCCACAAATCAATCTATCTTAATCAAAGTTGAGCTACTCAGATAACACTCAAGCGTTAAAATAGACAATGCCATTTTTCTTAACGCTGACGTTAACGGTCCAAGGCAAGATGCCTGTTGAGTTTGATAAGATTGCCGCGGTATATTCGAACAATATCTGTCGGAGTTTAGACAATTACCTGAGGTAAAATCAAATGTCATTAACCGCTCCTGTATTGTCAGCAATTATTGCCAGCACTGTTGCCGGTATTGGCGTCGTAGCTCAATTATTAATCGCTTATCTGGCTCGAAAACAGATTACAAAACAACTTGATCTGCAGCACCTAGTCTCACATCGTTCAACAGCGTCATTTATTGCAGACAAACGACAGAAGTGGATTGATGAACTGCGTACTGACATGGCCTTTCACCTGGCTTTATCGCAAGAGATTATCTGGAAGTGGGATGCTATGCGTGATCGTGCAAAGCTACGCGTTATGCAAGATGCAACTGATGCAAATGGAGAAGTAGACCAAATTAAGGCTGAAGGGATTTATCAAGAAGCGGCTGATGCATTCTCACCTGACAACGGAGCGCGAGACCGCGAACATCAGGAACGACATACCCGCATTATGTTCAGGCTAAACCCGCAAGAGAAACTACACATCATGCTTAGGGATTGCCTAGTAGATATTAGGTCTACTATAGGCAATTACCAGGGAATAAGAACGCCAACTGAAACCCAATTTCAACTCAAAGAAATGATTAGGCTGATTGGTGAAGCACAAACATATACTGAAGCCATTTTAGGTGCTGAATGGAGGCGAGTAAAACAGGAAGTCGCCTACCCTGAAGTTTTGATGTCTACAATCCCAAAACCAAGTTCAGACAATTAAAAATTATATATCTCTGACACAGTTTCCATGCGTTAAAACGATAAGACATTTTTAAAGTTTGAAAGTGTAATAATCATTCGAACTTCTGTTTTTCGCTCACAGCAGACTATAACGCTTGCACCTACAACCAGCGGAGGTGAACAGTAAAGTGTTCACTGTTCACGGAGTATTCACACGCTAACACCATGAAAATAAATAACAAAAACTCTCAGTGAACAGTTTTCACCAAAAAAACTTTTTCTCTAGCCTTTGTAGATACAGAAAAATCATCAGGAAGAAGAGCAATCGACAACTTTAGATAGGTAAGAATGCTATGACATTCCATAATTGGTACACGCTTAGGTACACAAATGAAAGTTGAATACATTAAAATCATTTAAATTTAAATGGTTACATGATTCATTCAGACTCCGCCAGCCCACCAAAATTCTCCATTGGTGATTACCAGAGTCATCCGATGAAGTCCTAAGAGCCCGCACGGCGCAAGCCCTGCGGGCTTTTTTGTGCCTTGAATTTGTCCCGCGAAGTCTGATGCCAACTAATTAAATCTGAACCTTTTAATCCCATTGGTAGGCCCAACGCAAAGCTCTATTGTTTTCGTTGGGCCTAAACGCATGGAGACTCCCCATGGCAAGAAAACCAAGCCGTTAACTGATACGGAAACCAAAGCCGCCAAACCTAAATATGATGATTAGCAGCAGTATGATGGTGACGGAATTACCCTATTAATCAAGTCCAGCGGTAGTAAGCTCTGGCAGTTCCGCTACTACCGACTTCTGACCAAACAACAAACCAAACAGAGCTTCGGTGCCTACCCTAACGCCTTTGACTCAAACCTCATATATCTGATGGATTTACTGCAGTTGGAAGCGACCGGTTAAATGCGCGCTGGGTAATAATCTGCCCGCCAGGCGATTGTTACAGAAGCAATATCCGTCCCAGGCGCGTGACTGCAAACATTTCGTATACGGGCAATGACTTTGCGGATGCGTAAATCCGGCCGGAACTCGCTATTTATCGTTTAGGGCATTAACTCGAAGGTGATGGAGATTAAAGTATCAGGATTCACGTCAGCCGGCGTGGTGCTATATAATGAGCCGGCCTGACCATACAGCGTCACCGTTCCGCCTTTAAAACCGGATGATAATACCTTAGCCAGCAGCGGATCGGTTTGTTTATCGTACACCATCGTTGAATTCATCGTATTAAGTATCGGCGTACCATCCAACTTTTTCTCCAGAATATTCAAGGATAAAGTCTCATTCTGCTTATACGGAGCTTTCCCCTTTTTATCAATCACAAAATAGACGCCATTAGGCAAAACCTCATATTTTTTGTTTTTGATTTTAGCCATGATTCTTTTTTCCATATCAACGTACTTAGACGATAGTTTTTCGTTAAGCATGTTGACGATGCTTTCAATTTCGTTTTCCTGCATTCTAAGTTTTTTATTATAGGCATCGTTAAACCCGGAAACCAACGCTGAAGGTGTCAGTTTGACATCATTGTCGGCCATTTTATTCACATCGGATAGCGCCTGAGTCAGGTAGAAAACACCCAGCGCATAGGCATTTTTGTTGCTTTTATCCGCCAGGTTTACATCGCTTTGCTTGATGGCCAGGCTATCGAGCGTAGACTGTAATTCTTTATTTTTATCATTCAACGCAGCGACTGAAGCATCATATTTTTTCTGCGCCGTTTCAGCCGCCGCGATGAGCTCAGCGTTCTTTTTCGACAGCGCGTCAAGAGCGGTTTTTTGCTGGCTTTCGCCCTGCGTGTTCTCAGTTTTCAGCGCGGCAATCTGCGCCGATAGCGTGCGGGTGGTCTCATCCAGCTTTTTCTGCGCCGCTGTTGCTGCTGCGCGAAGTTCCAGATTCTTTCCCATCAGCGTATCGATGGTGGTTTTTTGCAGGCTCTCCCCCTGCTCCTTCTGGGTTTGCAGCGCGGCGATTTGCACCGACATCGTGCGGGTCGTGTCATCGAGCTTTTTCTGCGCGGCAGCAGCAGCGGCGGCCAGCTCGGCGTTCTTTTTCGTTAGCGCATCAAGCGCGGTTTTCTGCCCGCTTTCGCGCTGCGCATGCTGAGCCTTCAATGCGCTAATTTGCGCCGACAGGTCGCGGGTCGTGTCATCCAGCTTTTTTTGCGCCGCGTCGGCGGCGGCGGTCAGCTCGGCGTTTTTCTTCATCAGCGCGCTAGCGGCGGCAGGATCGCCGCTCTCTTGCTGCCCACGCTGCGCTTTCAGCGCGGCAATCTGCGCCGACAGCTGGCGCGTCGTTTCATCGAGCTTTTTCTCCGCCGCTTTGGCCGCAGCGCTCAGCTCCGCATTTTGTTTGCGCAAAGCGCTAAGCGTACTTTCAGTTTTCGTCTGATTCACTTTCTTTCTGACGACGTCCTGCTTTTGCGGTGCTTTTTTATCACGGCTATCGTTATGTTGTTTAGCCGACGCCGAATCCCCGCTGGCGGCGTCTGAGGCCGGCGGATTGTTGATTTCGAGTTTCGATATATTATCAAGGAAATCTCCTCTCTCAGCACGAGCGGGAGACATCATAATAAGGGTAAAGAGAGACAATAAAATCGCAAGACCGCGAAGATTATATATATTCAATTCCCCCTTATGGTACATCATCTGGCCAGCCCATTCTTAAGTTCGGCTTTTCTTGCCCGGATTTCGAACTCTTTAATTAATTTCTGCGAAATACTATTACACTTATCATTTATCTTGTATTCAAAAAGTGGAGTAATCGTTGACTTTACGCTGGCCGACGTTTGGCTTGAAACAGAAGCATAAAACTTAGCGTCGTTGATTAAACCATACAGCTCGTTTGAATCCTGCTGAAACTTTTTATCGAGCTTAACTAAAGCATCAACATCCTGGATACACTGCTGTAAGGCAGGAATCTGAGCCGGCTGTTCATTTTGCATCACATCTTTTTTTATTAGCGCGCTCTGTGGTTTTTTAACATTAGCGCACCCCTGTAATAAACCGACAGAAATGCACACCAATGCTAATAATCTATTTCTTATCATTTTCCCATCCATTAGAAAAAAAGTTCAAAAAATATATTTGTCGATTCCAGCAGAAAAAATTTTAACAAACAACGCCAGTCGTTAGATTTGCCATTAATTCAGAAAAAACACACAAAAAGGCTATTTTTTAACCAATTAATAGATGGGAATTATCCTGGTACCTAGCGATATTTTTATCTGAGATTTTACTCAAATCCATATTTTTAATAGCAAACCGCAGTTTATATGCCTGATATTCAACGGGCGTTTGCCAAATCAAATCAGGCATAAGTTTTTTCTAAATCCAGACCAAAAGATCACTCACTCCACTTCGGTCTGGCCACCGTATTCTTCTTCAGAAGATTGCGAAACTCCTTCAGGTAAGGTTCATTGCTGCGCCCGCGTTTGCATATCGCTGAGAAGGGAGATTGAAAGCCAAACTCATTGGGCAGCAGCACGCGCAGGCGATTCTCCTTAATCCAAGGCCAGGCGTAGTGCTCGGGAAGGTAGCCGATATATTTCCCGGACAGGATCAACAGCAGCTGCGCATCGACGGTTTCAACGGTCGCGCTGCCCTTGCTGAAGCCGCGCCGCCGCAGATCGCTGGTATTCCAGTAGCTGCGCGTCACCAGCGGACACTGGCTGATCAGCTCTTTATCGAGCTGTCGGCTAAAGAACATAGGATGCAGGTCGCTGCAGTAGAGCCAGTGCTGCTCGCGGTAGAGCGGTTCGCTAATGATGTTATGCACCCGCGAGTTGTAGCTGCCGATAGCGAGATCGATATGGTTATTCAGTACGCCGTTTAGCTGTTCCGCCGGGGTACGGATAATCAGCTTGATATGCACATTGGGAAACTTATCGCTAAAGCTGCGCAGCACCACCGGCAGCGACAGCGCGGTTTCCGTTTCGATGGAATCAAGCGTTGAGATACAAATCGTACCGCTATGCTCGCCTTTCAGCAGCGCCGACTGGCGCTCCAGCTCGTTCAGTTCACTCAGCACGCGGATCGCCTGCTGTAAAAAATGCTGCCCTTTTTCGGTCAGCGCAAAGCCGCCGCGCCCGCGCTGGCACAGGCTAAAGCCAAGCTGGCCTTCCAGCTGCGACATCGCATTGCTGATTGCGGAAACGGAAATCCCCAGCTCCTGCTGGGCCCGGCCATAGCTCTCAAGACGGGCCACCGCCTCAAAAACCTGGAGCTGTCGAATGTTAAGCGTCGCGTCGTTAAGCATGGCGTTTTAGTTCACTAATAAATGAACTAAGTATTTGCGGCAGACGATTTAAAGTCCAGCGCATCTTTCGCACTATCCCAGTTGTTGAGTTTTGTTGGTCAGATTCAGGAGCTGAAATGGATAACGTCTTTCATCAACCGCAGGGTGGCAACGAAATGCCGCGTTTTGGCGGCCGCGCCACAATGATGCGCCTGCCATTTATTGATAACTTACAGGGACTTGATGCAGCATTTGTCGGCATCCCGCTGGATATCGGGACCTCACAACGTTCCGGAACGCGCTACGGGCCGCGCTACATTCGTACCGAATCGGTGATGATTCGTCCGTACAATATGGCCACCGGCGCCGCGCCTTTTGATTCTCTGTCGGTAGCGGATATCGGCGACGTACCGATTAACACCTACAATCTGCTCAAATCGGTGCAAATCATCGAAGATTACTACACCGGTTTGAATAGTTTTCCGCTTATCCCCCTGACTCTCGGGGGCGATCACACCATTACCCTGCCCATACTGCGCGCGCTAACCAAAAAGCACGGTCCGGTTGGGCTGATTCACATCGATGCCCACACCGATACCAACGATGAAATGTTCGGCGAAAAGATCGCCCACGGCACCACCTTCCGCCGCGCCGTCGAAGAGGGGCTGCTGGACCTCAAACGCGTCGTTCAGATAGGCCAACGCGCGCAGGGCTACGCCGCCGGCGACTTCCAGTGGGGCGTCGATCGCGGCTTTCGTCTGGTCCAGGCGGAGCAGTGCTGGCACAAATCCCTGGCCCCGCTAATGGCCGAGGTTCGCCAGCAGATGGGAGATGGCCCGGTTTATCTCAGCTTTGATATCGATAGCCTCGACCCCATCTGGGCACCCGGCACCGGCACTCCGGAAGTCGGCGGCCTGACATCGATTCAGGCGCTGGAAATCGTGCGCGGCTGCCGCGGCCTGAACCTGATAGGCTGCGACCTGGTCGAGGTCTCGCCTCCCTACGACGTCAGCGGCAACACATCCCAGCTGGCCGCCAACCTGCTGTATGAAATGCTCTGCGTTCTCCCCGGCGTGAAATACCCATAGAGGAAAAACCATGCAGCTTAACGTCTTTCGTACGCTGTGGGGCGTCACCACCCCGTGGCAGCAAACGGTCAACGAACTCAAAAGCGTCGGCTGCTGCGGCATTGAAGCGCGGGTTCCGCTGACGGTGGAAGAGCAGCGGACGCTGGCCCAACGCATCGACGCGTCCGCGCTGGAGTATATCGCCATTGCCTTCAGCGGCGGCGGCGTCATTCCGGCTCAGAGCGAAACGCCCGCGCAGCACCTGGAGCGCTTAAAAGAACGTTTTGCGGCGGCAAAAGCGCTTAATCCGCGCTTCGTAAACCTGCTGGCCGGTAACGACCGCTGGCCGCTGGCGCAGCAGGTGGATTTTCTCGGCAGGGCGCATGAGCTCGCCGCCGAATATGAGCTGTTCTGCAGCTTTGAAACCCATCGCGCCACGTCGCTGTATAGCCCGTGGCTGACGCTGGAGATCGTTCAACAGCTGCCGCAGCTGCGCTTTACCGCCGATATCAGCCACTGGATCGTGGTAAGCGAGCGCCTGCTGGATGACCCCTGCGATGACTTCAGCGCTTTTATCGAACGGGTTCACCATATTCAGGCCCGCGTCGGCTACGACCAGGGACCGCAGGTGCCGCACCCCGCCGCGCCGGAATATCAGTCAGCCCTGCAGTTTCAACAGCGCTTCTGGGAACAGATCTGGCAATCGCAGCGCCGGCGCGGCTACCAGCAAACCACCCTTACGCCGGAGTTTGGCCCCGATGGCTACCTGCATCACCTGCCGTTTACTAACGTTCCGGTCGCCGACCTGTGGTCGCTGAATGCCTGGATGGCCCAGCGTGAACAGCGGCATTTTGTTGAATTCACCTCGCTAACTGAATAAGGAACTGGAGAAATGACCGCTGCAAAAAGTTCTTTTACTGAATTACCGACCATCGATATCAGCGACCTGACCTGCGACGATCTCGCCCGACGCCAGGCGGTGGCCGACGCTATCGGCCAGGCGGCCCGCGAAGTCGGCTTTTTCTACATTACCGGCCACGGCATCGCGCCTGAACTGATTGCCGGGGTCCGCGCGGCGGCCAAAGAGATTTTCGCCCTGCCGATGGAGCGCAAGATGGCGTACTACATCGGACAGTCGAAAAGCCATAAAGGCTACGTTCCGGAAGGCGAAGAGATTTACGGCTCTGGCAAGCCGGATCACAAAGAAGCGTTCGATATCGGCTTTCAGGCCGCTGACGACCACCCGTACGTCATCGCGAAAACGCCGCTGATTGGCGCCAACGAGTGGCCGGACGTGCCGGCGTTTAAATCCCGGGTGCTGGCCTACTATGAGGCGGTCTTCGCCCTTGGACATCGCCTGTTTGACGCCTTCGCTCTCGCCCTTGGCCTGCCGGAAGGCTATTTCAGGTCGATGGTCACCTGCCCGCCGTCGAAGCTGCGCCTGATCCACTACCCCTTTGACGCCAGCGCCGAAGACGTTCCCGGTATTGGTGCACATACCGACTATGAGTGCTTCACTCTGCTGCTCGCCGACCAGCCGGGTCTTGAAGTGCTGAATGAAGATAGCGACTGGATCGACGCCCCGCCGCTGAAGAACGCGACCGGAGAAGAGGCTTTCGTGATTAATATCGGCGACATGCTCGAAGTCCTGAGCGCTGGCACATTTGTTGCAACTGCACACCGCGTACGCAAGGTGCCGCAGGAGCGCTACTCCTTCCCGCTGTTCTTCGCCTGCGACTACCACACGCTGATCCGCCCGCTGCCGGGCTTCCTTGAGGCAGGCGAAGCCAGCGAGTATCAAGAACTGAGCATTGGTGAGCATATGTGGAGCCAGGCGTTACAGACCTATCGCTACCTGCGCGAGAAAGTCACCCGAGGCGAGCTCCAGCTCCCCGAACGCGCCCGCGGCACTAACACCTTTGGTCATCTGAAAAAACAAGCACAGCAAAAAACCGTAAATAACCCGTGAGGATAAATGATGAACAAAACGCTAAAAAAACTCTCGCGCCGTGTGGCTTTATCCATCGCCGTCACCGCTTGTTTTTCACCGCTGGCTCAGGCCGCAGAGCTGCTGACCGAGGGCGTATTTAAAGTGGGGATGGAGGTGACCTATCCGCCCTTTGAGTCCTACGACAGCAATAACAACATTGTCGGTATCGACCCGGAGTTCGCGGCGCTGATCGCCGAGCATCTGAAGGCCAAACCGCAGCTTATCGACACGAAGTTCACCAGTCTGATCTTAGGCATCGGTAAAAAATACGATGCGGTGATCTCCGGTATGTACGTGACGCCCGAGCGCCAGAAGCAGGCGGACGCTATCCCTTATGCCCTGTCCGGCGCGTCAATCATTGCGCTAAAAAACAGCACTATTCAGCCGAAAACGGAAGACGAACTGTGCGGCGTGAAGGTGGGACTGCAGGCGGGTACCGCCTGGGTTTCGAGCCTGAAAACGCACTCCGACGAGTACTGTCTGAAAAACGGCAAACCGGCCATTAGTATTCAGGAATTCCCGACCGCGCCGGAAGCCTCCCAGGCCCTGCTGTCGAAAAATATCAACGCCCAGTTAGAAATCGCCCCGGCGGCGCAAATTATCGTCGAAAAAAGCCGCGGTCGCCTGGCCATTAGCTCAAACCGCCTGGTCTATCCGCTGCCGCTGGGAATTTACGTCGCCAAAGGCAATACCGAGTTGGCCGAGGCCATTAAATCAACGTTAGCCACCCTTAAAGCCAATGGCAAATACGACGCCATCATCAAGAAATACAACTTAGAAAGCATCAACTAATACAATAATGAAACGGGAGTCGGTATGGAGTTCGATTGGGGATACTTTTTCTCATTATTTAGCGTTGGGGCATTCTGGCAGGCGTGTGTCACCGTAGTTGTCGTCAGTTCATTGTCCTGGTTTATTGGCCTGATATTAGGTTTTCTTTTAGCCTGCGCTAAGCTCTCCGGCCCGCGCTGGCTGAAGGTTCCCGTCGAACTCTATATTTGGTTTTTCCGCAGCGTGCCGCTGATGGTCCTGCTGGTCTTTGTCTATAACCTGCCGCAGCTGTTTCCGGCCACCCAACCGCTGCTCGGCATTCCGTTTATTGCCGGGCTGGTATCGATGACGGTGACCGAAGCGGCCTATATGGCGGAAATCCATCGCGGCGGACTGCTTTCGGTCGCCAAAGGGCAAAGCGAAGCCGGCCATGCCTTAAGCTTTAGTTTTATCGGCGTTCAGCGCTTAATTATTATCCCGCAGGCGTTTCGTATTTCCCTGCCCACCCTGATTAACGAATACATCACCATCATCAAACTCAGCTCGATTCTGTCGGTGATTTCGCTGCCGGAACTGCTGCTGACCGGCCAGCGCCTGTATGCGCAGAATTTCCTCGTCATGGAGACGCTGCTGGCGGTCGCCGTTTATTACGTCATGGTGGTGACGGTGTTTACCTGGCTGTTCAGGGGGCTGGAAAACCTGCTGGATATTCAACGTAAGCGTCCGCAAACGCTCAATGAGAGTGAATGCGCAACCCTGCGCCAGAACCTGAAGCCGCCGGTACAGATGCAAAAAGCGCAGGCCGCCAGCGGCAACCCGCCAGCGCTGGATCTCCATGCCATCGAAAAATCCTGGGGCCAGCACCACGTGCTGAAAGGCATCGACCTGAAAGTGGAAAACGGCGAGGTGATCAGCATCATCGGCCCGTCCGGCTCCGGCAAGACCACCCTGATCCGCACGATTAACGCCCTTGAGAGCATCGACGGTGGCGAGATCATTCTTTACGGCGAGGATTATCTGAAAGGCGCATCCGTTGTCGATAAACAGCAAATGCGCGCGGGCGTACGCCGCATCGGCATGGTGTTCCAGGGCTTCAACCTGTTTCCCCACCGCACGGTGCTGGATAACGTGATGCTCGCCCCGCTCTATCACAAGCTGCTTGACCGCGCCGCCGCCAGGGAGCAGGCGCTGTGGCTGCTGGATCGCGTCGGTCTGCTGGCGCACGCCGAAAAGTACCCGTACCAGCTCTCCGGCGGCCAGCAGCAGCGCGTAGCCATCGCCCGCGCCCTGGCGCTGAAACCGGACATCATGCTGTTTGATGAACCCACGTCGGCGCTGGACCCCGAACTGGTTGGCGAAGTGCTGAAGGTCATTCAGTCCCTCGCCCGCGAAGGCATGACGATGATTATCGTGACCCACGAGATGGACTTCGCCTTATCAATTTCTGACCGGGTGGTGATGATGGAAAACGGCGTCGTGCAGAGCGATATGCCGCCGCAGCGCATTCGTAACGATGTCGCCGATCCGTCGCTGACCCGCATTCGTGAATTTATGGGAGTGCAATAAATGGCAACTGAACGGGAACTACGCCAGCAGCTGGCTGCCGCCTATCGTCTGGCGGCGCTCTTCGGCTGGGAAGACACGCTGTATACCCACTTTTCCGTACGCCTGCCCGGCGACGGCGAGCCGCGGTTTTTGATTAACCCTTTCGGCATGATGTTTGACGAAGTCACCGCCAGCAATTTAATCGTGGTCGATATGCAGGGTAAGGTCGTCGAAGGCAGCGCCCCGGCGAACTCGGCGGGCTTTACGATTCATAGCGCGGTCCATATGGCCCGCGAAGACGCCCACTGCGTGATCCACACCCATACGCTGCCGGGGATGGCGGTTGCCGCCTGCGCAGACGGGCTGCTGCAGCTTAACCAAATCAGCACCGAATTTTATCAACGCGTCGGCTACCATCCTTATGAAGGCGTGGCGTTCGATCTCGATGAACGGGTGCGGATCCAGCGCTCGCTCGGCGAGAACATCGCCATGATCCTGCAAAGCCACGGCCTGCTGTCGGTCGGGCGCACCGTCGCCGATGCGTTTTATATCATGTACTACCTGAACCGCGCCTGCGAGATCCAGATGGCCGCCGCGCAGCTGGCGCCGCTCAGCCCCATTCATACGATACCTGAGCCGCTGAGCCGACACGCCTGCGAGCAGCTGATGGGGGTTGAACATGAACGCCAGCTGGTGTGGCAGGCGTGGCTACGCCGCCTCGATCGTCTTGATACTTCTTATAAAAGCTAATGCCTATGACTCAGTTAACCATCGTCGTGGATTGTAACGATCCTCAGTACAGCGAGGAAATTTGCGCCGCGCTCGCGCTGTTTCCGCAAGTGAAAGCGGTTCTGCCAGAGGACCCCGCCGCCCGCGAGGCGCAATACGCCTGCTGCTGGTTTCCCGACCCGCAGCTGCTGGCGCGCTCGCCTCAGCTGAAGCTGATCCAGGCCGCATCCGCCGGCGTCGACCATTTGCCCGCCAGCGTTTTCGCCAGCGATGTTCCGCTCTGTCGGGTGGTGGATGAAGATTTTCGTCACGGTATGTTTGAATACGCGCTGTGGGGCGTGCTGTGGTTTCAGCGGCGCTTTGACCGGGCGCTGGCCCACCAGCGCGAGCGCGTCTGGAAAATGTATCCACAGCGAGCGGCAGCCGATTATCACGTTGGCGTCATGGGCCTCGGCGAAATTGGCGGCTATATCGCCTCGCAGCTGGCCGGGCTGGGGTATCGGGTTTCCGGCTGGGCGCGTAGCGAAAAAGCCCTTACCGACGTGCGCTGCTACCACGGGGAGGCGCAGGCCGGCGAATTCCTTGGCCAACTGGATGCGCTGATCAACGTCCTGCCGTTAACCGAGCAGACGCGAGGCATCCTCGCCCATCCTTTACTGCAGCAGTTGCCCGACGGTGCGGCGCTGATTAACTGCGGCCGCGGCGAGCATATGGTGAATCGGGACGTGCTCGAGGCGCTGGATAGCGGCAAGCTCTCCGGCGCGCTGCTTGACGTCTTCCCCGTCGAGCCGCTGCCCCAGCAAGACCCGCTATGGCAACATCCGCAGGTGGTTATCACTCCGCATATGGCCTCCATCGCGCAGACGGAGGTGATTGCCCGCCAGCTGCTGGACAACATCCAGCGGCTGCGGCAGGCGCTGCCGCTGAAAAACCTGGTGAACAAACAGAGCGGTTATTAAGCCCGAAAACGTCAATAGTCTCATATCCGCTGCTACGCTTAATGGTCTGTCCGACAAAAAATAAGGCTGTCAGCATGAATATTGATTTATCGGGGAAAGTCGCACTGGTCACCGCCTCTACCGGCGGTATTGGTTTCGCCATCGCCAAAGGTCTGGCGGCCAGCGGCGCGGAAGTGATAATTAATGGTCGCAGCGAGCGTAGCGTGAGCGCGGCCCTCGCCCGTTTGCAAAATGCGGTTCCCGGCGCAACAACGCGTCCGGCGATCGCCGACTTAAGCAGCGCTGAGGGCGTCAATTTGCTGGTGCAGGCGGTGAGCGGGGTCGACATTCTGGTGAATAACGCCGGTATTTACGGCCCGCAGGATTTCTATGAAACCGATGATGCAACTTGGGAAAACTACTGGCAAACCAACGTGATGTCCGGAGTGCGTCTTTCCCGTGCCCTGCTACCGGCTATGGTGCAGCAAGGCTGGGGTCGGGTGGTGTTTATCTCTTCGGAATCGGCACGTAATATTCCGGCGGATATGATTCATTACGGCGTGACTAAAACCGCTCAGCTGTCGCTGGCCCGCGGGCTGGCGAAGTTTGTCGCCGGAAGCGGCGTCACGGTCAATAGCGTGCTGCCGGGGCCAACTATCTCTGATGGCTTTGCTGAGATGATGAAAGATGAAGTCGCGAAAACCGGGAAATCGCTGGAACAGCTGGCAAAAGAGTTCGTGATGGCGAACCGCCCAAGCTCGGTGATTCAGCGCGCGGCCACGGTGGAAGAAGTTGCCAATATGGTGGTTTACGTCTGCTCGACACAGGCTTCAGCGACGTCAGGTGCGGCGCTACGCGTTGATGGCGGCGTGGTGGATGATATTGTCTGATAAGCTGCGCACCATAATATTGGCCCCGGTTTTGGCATAGGGGATCGCATCCGCCTGCCGGGTACGCTCCGGTGTGATATAGCGCGCCGAGGATTAAGCTGCTGAATTTGGTATCCGCCAGCTGTAGCGTCAGGGTGGCGTCCGCCGCATTGGCCGCCTGGACAAGTCCCGATGCCAGAACCAGCGTAGTGGCGAGATAGCGCAATGAGAGATTTCTTTTCATCATAAGGCTCCCTCGTTATTTATAGAGAAATGCGCCAATGATGGGCGTCGGCAAGCTGGCACAAGAGTTCAAACATCATGGTCGCGCCGGTCAGGCTGGTGAGATTGCCCTGATCAAAGGGCGGCGAGACTTCCACTACGTCGGCACCAATCAGATTCAATCCCGCAAGCTGACGAACGCAGCGCTGCGCCTGCAGCGTGGTCATACCGCCAATTTCCGGCGTTCCGGTACCTGGCGCATAGACCGGATCCAGGACATCGATATCGAAGCTGATATAGGTAGGCTGCTCGCCGACAATCGCGCGCGCCCGCTGCATCACCTTGTCAATACCCAGCTCGTCCACCTGCTCCATGCGAATGATGGTGATGCCGTTTTCCTCCGCCCAGCAGTGTTCATCTGCGGAAAACAGCGCGCCGCGAATACCAATTTGTACCGTACGCCGTGGATCGAGAACCCCCTCTTCTACCGCACGACGAAACGGGGTACCGTGGGTAAAACGCTCGCCGCCGAAATAACTGTCGTTGGTATCCGAGTGGGCATCAAAATGGATCATTCCCAGCGGTTTATCCCGTCCGAGCGCGCGTAAAATCGGCAACGTGGTGAGATGGTCGCCGCCAGCGGTTAAAGGCATCACCTGCTGTTCAGCCAGGGCGCGATACCAGGCCTCAATGCGCGCCAGGCTATCCTGCATATCAACCGGATTGATACGCACATCCCCCAGGTCACCAACGCGGGCGTAATCATAGGGAGAACGGCGGGTAGTCTGGTGGATCCGACGCACCAGGCTTGAGGCATTGCGTAGCTCGCGTGGCCCGTGGCGAGTTCCCGCACGGTTTGTTGTTCCGCCGTCCCACGGCACGCCTACGATGCCGATATCCAGCTCAGCGGCCTGCGGTGCGAAAGGGAGGCGGAAAAAAGTCGGCAATCCGCTAAAGCGCGGGATTTCACCGTCCTGCGGCTGCGGATAGTTTTTTTCTGTTGCGATAGTCATTGCGGTGTCTCCATGGCTTATTGGGCGATGAAGACATACTGCTGAACGGGGAATAGAGAAAAAATAGTCAAAGCCAAAAAATTAGTTTAGAAAAATAACAATAAAACCGGAGCTTACAGCGGAGTATCCCCTTTATGTCAGTTGGAAAATTTCCCAATCTGCGGCTGTTACACGTGTTTATTACCGTAGCGAAATACCAGGGCTACGCCAATGCGCAGCAGGAGCTCAACCTGACAGTTTCGGCTATCAGCAACTATATGAGCGAACTGGAAGAGAAACTTGGGATCATCCTCTGCCGTCGCGGCAGGGGCGGTTTTTCTCTGACCGAAAAAGGGGAAACCGTACTCCAGCAAAGCATCGACCTGCTGAATTCAATGGAGGATTTTGAGCGCAATACGGCGACGCTACGCGGCGAACAAACCGGGATCTTTAACTTTGGAGTGATCGATTCAACAATTACCGACCCGATGCTGCCGATGAGCGACATCATCGCCACATTTAGCGAACGTTTCCCGCGGGTGCATATCAATTTACAGGTCAAAAGCCCGAACGCGCTTTTGCAGGGCGTACTGAACAATGAACTGGATATTGCCATCGGTACCTTCTCGTTGCAGGCCAATAGCGTGGTGTCCCATCCGCTCTATCGCGAACAAAACTGGCTCTATTGCGGCGACAAACATTCGCTATTTACCCTTAAACATCCGACGGAAGCACTGATTTCCGAGATGCGAATGGTCACCCGCAGCTACTGGAGCAGCAGCGATTTAGGGCGTAAGGGCTTTAAGCGGAGCGTCGCAAGCGCGGAAAGTATGGAAGCGCAGCTGATGCTGATTCTGTCCGGCAAATACGTCGGCTATCTGCCGGAACACTACGCTTTGCCATGGGTGCAATCGCATAAGCTGCGCGCACTGCTGCCGACGGAATATGGCTATCAAGCGCCTTTTTCGCTGATTTTCCGCCGCGGCCGCAGCAAAGAACCCCTGATTCGCGCCATGCGCGATATCGTGCGCTTGCGCGTTAAATCACGCAAAAGTTAGACCCTCTGGGCTGCCCTTCCCCCCACCAGTACCGCCGCCAGCGCAACCACAACCGGCGCCAGCGAACCCCACAGCACGGCATTCCAGCCGAAGAGATTCATCAATGCGCCGGAGGAAAACGAGCCAATCATCATGACCCCGAAGACAATAAAATCGTTCAGCGATTGCACCTGAGTTTTCTCTTCCGGGCGGTGAAAATCCATAATCTGCGCCGACGCGCCGGTAAAGCCGAAGTTCCAGCCAATGCCGAGCAGGATGAGCGACAGCCAGTAGTGCATAACGTCGATACCGGCGAGGCCAACCATCACCGACAGCACCAGCAGAATCAACCCTGCGGCGTTAATACGCCGGGCGCCGAAGCGATTAATCAACTTGCCGGTAAAAAATCCGGGGCCGTACATGGCGATCACGTGCCACTGAATGCCCAGATTCGACGCCTGCTGCGAGATACCGTGCATGTGCATGGAAAGCGGCGCGGCGGTCATCAGAAAGTTCATCACCATATAGGAGATTGCGCCGCTGAAGACCGTCCGGGAAAACCCCGGCTGGCGTACGATTTCGCCCAGTGGACGCCCGCCAGATTGGGTCTGCGCCACCGGCGCGGCGGTTTTTACCCCCAGCAAGACCAGCGCCGATAGCGCCGCCACCAGTCCCTGAGCGATAAAGGTCATTGCGAAGGTGTGCGGTGGCCACAGATTCATGGTGCCGGTCACCAGCATCGGGCCGATAACCCCCGCCGCCACGCCGCCCCCCATGACCAGGGAGAGCGCCCGGGCGCGCCGCTCGCCGCTGACGCCGTCGGTGGCGGCAAAGCGGAAAGAAACCGCCACCGCCGCATAGGCGCCGCCGAAAAAGGCCGCGATACAGAATAGCCAGAACGAACCGAGCACCACCGCCAGCGCAGCCAGTACTCCCGTCAACACGCCGGCCCCGGTGCCGGTCATAAAGACCGTTTTGCGTCCGCGCCTTCTGGCCAGTGCGCCAAACGGCAGTATGCAGGCGGCCATGCCCAGCACAAAAATGGTCACAGGCAGCGTTGCCAGCGTCGGAGAGGGCGCGATGGCGTTGCCAACAATCGCGCCGGTGGCGTAAAACACCACCGAGTTTGCCCCCGCCAGCGCCTGTGCCGTCGCCAGGCGAATAATATTCTGGTTTTGCTGCCCGACGGGCAGCGTTATCTCAGCGCTCATGGACTCTTTTTATCCTGAATTCGTTTTCGTTATGCCAATACCCTGACTGACATAATGAACGTAATCAGGCATTCCGACCAGCCATCACGCCGCCATCAATATCCCAAACCGCGCCGGTCACCCAGCGGGTGCTCTCGCTGAGGAGAAAAGCGACGGTCTGCGCGATATCATCAGGCGTGCCGACGCGGCCAATGGGATGGAAGCCGTCAAAGCTATTCATCACCGCCTTCACATCCTCTTCAGGAATAAAGCCTTCATAGATTGGCGTATGCACCACCGCCGGGGATACCGCATTGACGCGAATACCGCTGCCGCCCAGCTCAATCGCCAGGTTTTTCGTCAGCGCATGCAGCCCCGCCTTCGCCATGGAGTATGCCGAGGACGGCGTCGCGCCGATGGCCTGCTGCGCCCACATCGACCCGATATTCACAATCGAGCCTTTGATGCCGTTGGCCAGCATATTGCGCACCACCTCGCGGGTGATAAAAAACGTCGCGCGGTTGAGATGCATATACCGATCGTAATCGGCCATTTCATGTTCGATAAACGGCTTCGGGAAGAAGACGCCGGCGGCGTTGACCAGCAGGCTGATATCCTGATGCTCTGCATTGATGTTCGCCATTACCTGCTGCATACCGGCCTCGCTCGTCAGGTCAGCGACGATAACATCTACCTTCCCCGCTGCCGCCAGCGCCTGGCACGCCCGTTCGGCCTTTTCCCGGCGATTGCCCACCAGCACCACGCTGCCGCCATTCTCCACCACCCGTTTGGCCGTCGCCAGCCCCATACCGCTGGTTCCGCCAACCACGAGCAGTTTTTTTCCCATAAACGTCGTATTCATCATTCACCTCTTCACGTTTGCTTGTATGGCCTCAGCATGCCTGTCCACAACCGCGCTGACGAATGAGAAGAAATAGTCCTGCAGCAAAGAAAATCTATCTTGATAGCCTATACTGGGGCGAAATTTGACTGAGGGATATCCAGCATGCGATCGCTTAACCGACTGAAATGGCTTCACGCTTTTGAAGCCGCCGCCCGCCACGGCAGCTTTACCGGCGCGGCGCGCGAGCTGGGGGTCACCCCCGCCGCCGTCGGGCAACTGGTCAGGGCGCTGGAAGAGTGGGTCGGCCATCCGCTGCTGCACCGCACCCGTGCCGGTAAAGCGCGTCTGACCCTGGTGAGCGAGGCCCAGGAAGCGCTGCAGGATATTACGCAGGGACTGGATAAGCTGGAGAGCGGGCTGAATAAGCTTCGCGGCCGCCGGGCGCGTTCGGTGGTGGTGATCACCGCCTCGCAGGTGCTGATGATGAACTGGCTGATGGAGCGCTTAAATCGCTTCTCCGCCGCCCATGAAAATATCGACCTGCGCCTCAACGTTACGGAAAAGCTGATGGATGTGGCCCACGGCGAAGCGGATTTAGGCATTCGCTGCGGCCGCGGCGACTGGCCCGGGGTCGATAAAACCTGGCTGATGGATGAGGAGGCGGTGCTGGTGTGCAGCCCGCTTATCGTCCCGGCAGAAAAAATCGCCTGCGGCGACTGGCTGGCGGCGCAAAAGCTGATTCATGATGATACGCCGCATCCCGGCGCCAGCTTTCCCTCATGGGAGGATGTGCTGGCCGCGGCTCAGGCCCCGACGGCGCGCGATAGCGGACTGCATATCGACTCAACGTCGGCGGTTATCCTTGCCGCCCTTAGCGGGCGCGGCGTCGCCCTCGTCCGCCGGGCGCTGGTAAAACAGCTCCTCGCCACGGGGCAGCTCGTCCAGCTACAGCCCGCCCGCCGCTGGCCGCTCACCTGGTCCTACTACATCGTGACGCCGCAGCATGCGGTCATGCGTCCGGAAGTAAAGGTGTTTTATGACTGGCTGCTTCACGATGTGCTGGCGGAAAACCCGATGCGCTGATTATCTTCCGCCAAACCCGCATAGAAAACCTTTATTGCACTATGGTTTTACCTGGTCATGAATGCGCCACTTCTGCTTAAGCACATTTTTATCCTGGCTGGCCAGCCACTGGTTTACCTTCTCCAGCAGCTGCGGGTTATCTTTATTCATCATGTAGACTTTAAAGCTGGCGGTGCCCGGGAACGGCGTCTCGTTAGCCACGCAGAATACGCCCGGTTCATTGCTCTGGTAATAGACGCCTTCAATCAGGTCGGTCACCATCATATCCGCCGTTTTCTGCCGCAGCGCTTCAAGGTTATCGATATTGTTTTTCACCCGGATAATTTGCGCATGCTTGATATGTTCATCGACAAAGCTTTGGTTGGTTCCCCCCGGATTCACTACCACCTTCACGTTCGGCTGGTCGATTTTTTCCAGGCTACCGAGGGCTGGCGCCGACGCGCAGTTAGCCAGCGCAATCTTGCCGTTCGGCACCACCGGCTGGCTTAACGCGAAATCCTTCGCCCGCGCCGCGGTTTCCGTCACCCCGCCCATGGCGATATCAAACTTATCGGCCTGCAGATCGGCGGAGAGCGTTGGCCAACTGGTCGGCACGAAGCGCACCTTCAGGCCAAGCCGCTTGCCGAGATCTTTCGCCATATCCACATCGTAGCCCAGCAGTTCTCCGGCTTTATTGTGAAACGCCAGCGGCGCGTAGTCTCCCGGCACGCCGACTTTAAGTTCGCCGCTTTGTTGGATGCTGTTCATGTCGCGCGCCTGGGCGCCAAAGGCGATGGCGGCAATGATGAAAGCAAGACCTGACTTCAACTTCATCTTTATATCCTTGTCCTAATGTGAACCGCTTTTGATTAAACCGCGCTGCGCAGCGGGTTCTGTTTATTCGCCATAAAATCTTTAATCATGGTCGCCGTCAATACCGGCGGCGAAAAAGCGGACAGCGTCCCTTCGGCGGCGCGCCCGGCGAGCAGCTCGCAAAAGCGTTCAACCTGATTAACCGGACAAGCGGCAATATCCTGGGCAGAGTAACGCCACCAGCGTAGCGCCAGCAGCTGCGCGATAATCGCCTCGCTAAAGCGCATGCGGATGACCTTCGCCGGATTACCACCGACGATAGCGTACGGCGCGACGTCTTTGACCACCAGCGCGTTGGCGGCAATAACGGCCCCATCGCCAATCGTGATGCCCTGCGCCAGGGTGACATTCTGACCAATCCACACATCGTTGCCGATGGTGATTGGCCGGGGTGTTTTCTCAAAAGGGTAAAACTGGTTGGGCCTGCCGCTGTCGGCCGCCAGCGTCGCCATAACGCCGGAGTGATGGGCATAAAAAACCGGGCTGGCGCTGGCCCACTCCAGCGGATGCCGGTCGCCCAGCACCTGGAGCCGATCGGCAATCGAGGTGTAGCGCCCTACCCTGATGAGCGCCGGCAGCAGGGTTCGCGTATAGCTAAAAGCGCCCAGTGAGGCCAGCCGTTCGCCGCAGCGCCCCCAGTAGGTGGTATAGGCCTCGGTAGCTAAATTTTCCGGTACGTCGATCGGCAGATCATCACGGTAAAAGGCGTGGGCGCAGACCAGCTTCTGCCCGCCGACAAAAACGCGCTGCGCCTGCAATAGAGGCTTAAGATCACCAAAGGCGATTTTCATTTTCGATTTTCCCGCACAAAAGTACTCCCGGCCAGCCGCTTAATCTCTCGATCATTGATAGCGTACCGATCCGCTCACCGTGCGAAAAATCGTTATGACATCTCTTTTTTGTGAGCCACAGCGCGAAAGCGACGGTCAGTTATACTCCAGCGCAAACGTCACCATGCTATTGGCGGTGCCGGCGGTTACCGCGTCATCCGTCTGTACGTACTGGGCGTTGAAGTTGATATTTTCCGCCGCGCCGGCGCTGCTGGCGGTAATCCGCTTGAGCACAGGTAAGTTGCTGGCCTCGTTAATTTTGACGCCGGTTCCGGCTGCCGGCGCCGGGGCGCTGTTATTGCCGTAGGTGAGCCTGACGCCCACCCCGCTTGCGGAGGCATTGTCTTTGCTGAGCGCCAGGGTATCCGTTCCCCCGGTTTGCGTCGTCACGCCAAAAAAACCAATACGGATATCGGTCGGCGTGGAGCAGAAGACCGGAATGGAGAAGCTCCTGGCGCTGCCGCCGACGGTATTTTTGCCTTTAAACTCCGCTTTATTTACCGCGCCGAGGCTGACGTGAATATTCGCGGTTGAGACCTGACAGCTGCCGCTGCTGCCGATATCGACATTCAGCGCGGCCATATCGAGAGTGACCGGCGGGCTGGCGACAAAAGCGGCACTGCTGTCGGCCTGCTGCTGAATAGTCAGTTCGCCAATCTGCGGCTGCGCCGGAACGTTAGCGTGGTTACCGCTGGCCAGGGCGACCTCGCCGGTCTTATAAAACGTCACGAAGACTTTCACCACAATCTGCTGCTGCGTCAGCAGGTTAGCTATTTCATTGCTGTCGCAAACCGTCACGGACTCCGCGCTACCGGCCGCATGGCTGCCATCAATCACGCGAATGGCGCCGCCGCTGCACTGAAAACCCAACGTGTAGCCCATGCCGTCCAGCGCGGAGGGAAAAACGTGCTGGCCGCCGATCGACAGGGGCGATGAGGCGGTTTTAAGCTGCCGATACACCAGACGTTTAGCCGCCGCTTTCGGCAGCTGAAGATCGCAGGTGAAATGAATTCCGCTGCCGTTATCCGCCATCACGCTGGTCATCTGCGTATTCAGCGGCAGCGTAGGCAGGTACTTGATATTCTGGACGTTAACGGTCATCTGACCGATATCCACTTTGCAGGTTTCCGCCCACCCGCCGTGGCTATAAATCCCGGCCATTAGCAGCAATAAAAACGATACTATGCGCAAAATCACCTCTGTGCTGACCTACTGGCAGACGCCAGAGACGGTTTTTACCGGACTCTGCCCCTGCTGTACGGTATCGGTAAGATGGAAATGCAGCGCGCATTTCCGCGAGATATTGTCGGCGTTCCAGGCGACATCAAGCGTCCCTTCTTGCGGGATACCGCTCAGATAGACCTGCCCGCCATCGGCCACCATGCCGCCCGGAGCCGCGCCTTGCTCGTCTTCAGCCTTATGCAGGCGAACGCTGGCACCAAACGGCAGCGGGCCGCGGCTGTCGCTGAGCGTAAACAGTACGCGGTTGCCGATATGGGTCTGATAGTTTGCCTGCACCACCGCCCCGCCGCCGGGGATCACCGTCTGTCCTTCCAGCTCAACATCGGCATCGTCGGCCAGCGATTCGGTATCGAGCGTAATGGTGTTTTTGCGATACGCCGTCAGCGAGGGCACCACCGCATACCCCCGCCAGTCGGTGTGCACGTTGCTGCCGTTTTGAATCGCCACATCGGCGGCTCCCGGCGCGCGTACGATGGCAAAGCTTTCGCCGACGGTCTGCCCCAGCGTCACGCCATGAGGATGGGCGACGATGGAGCCCGATGCGCCCCAGGTCAGCTGATGGCTTGCGCTATCCTGGCGATAGCCGAGCTGCGCGGTTCCGTAGCCGCCATGGTAATCTAGCGATGCGCTGCTGTTACTCCCCTGGCCGCCGTTAGCGTAGCCCTGCTGCAGGGAATAATAGAGATTGGGATTACGCGGAATCGAACCATACAGCGACGCCTGCTGCGAGGTGCGTCCGTTATTGCCGGAGGTAGTGCTGTAGCTAATCGCGCTCTCGGCAAGCGGGCCGCCAAGCGGAATGCTCAGGTTGAAGGACCACGAGCGATCGGCTTTTTGGCGATCGGAAGACTGGGTGTAGTAATAACCCACGCCCCACGAAACGCCTCGCCAGGCGCTGTAGAATCCGAGATGGATTGTTTCATCGCGGCTTTGGCGGTGCCAGTATTCCTGCGACCAGGCGGAAATCGCCAGGCTGCTCATACCGCCAAACGCCTGCGATACAGAGATTTCCTCGCGGCTGCGCTTGTTGTCCACGAGACCATTGCGGCTCTCAAGCGCGTTGGCCTCGCTAAAGTCGTAATAACCGCCAGAAGAGTAGCGATAGCTGGCGAGGCTAAATGAGGTGCCGGTTCCGGCAAAATCCTTCTGGTACTGCACGCGCAGCGAGTGGCCCGCCGAGCGCTTTCCCGACGGCGTCGTGGTGTTGGCCCATGTCGCATCGCCCCCAAGCGAGCCCAGCTCGCCAAAGCCGCGTCCGACGCCGAGCGCCCAGGACTGGTAATCCTGCGCCAGCTGGCTACCGCCGTAGAGCGTGAACTCAGCCGGCAGCCCATAAAATAGCGTCCCCTGTAAAAACGTCGGCGATGGCGTCCGGCTCTGCCCCGAATGGTAGCGCCCGGCGCTCAGGCTGAATTTCACCCGTCCTTCGCGCAGCATAAACGGTACGGCTGAAAAGGGTTGGGTAAAGGTCCGCACCGAACCGTCGCTCTCTTTTACCTGGACTTCGAGGTCGCCGCTTTGCGCCGTCGGATAGAGATCGCTTATGGCGAACGCCCCCGGCGAAACGAACGTTTCATAGATAACGTAGCCATGCTGGGAGATGGTGACTTTCGCATTGCTGTGCGCCATCCCGCGGATCGTCGGGGCGAAGCCGCGCTGGCTATCCGGCAGCATTTCATCATCGGACATCAGCTGGACGCCGCGAAACTGCACGCTGTCGAAAACGTCGCCGCTCGTAAAGGTATCGCCCATCCGCAGCAGGCTTTTGAGTGACTTCAGGTCGCGCTGCAGCCAGGTGCTCTGTGAATTCCAGCGCCGGGTCCGGTCATACTCCATCGACGAGACGTTACGCAGTCGCCAGGCGCCAAAGTTCACTCCGCTGCGTAAATTCAGGTAGCTGGAGCGGCTGTTGTCATCCGACTGCCGGGTTTGCGACCCGGTCAGGTTGTAGTTAACAAACGCCGCCGGAATCCCCTCATCCCAGCGCGCCGGATCGACGTACCCGCGGCTTTGCACGTTCATTGCCGCCTGGGGAATGCTTAAGTTCAGGCGCTGAGTGGCAAAGTCAAAACGGCTGCTGGCATCGGGGATATAGCGTTCGATGTGGGTGAACGGCTCTCCCTCATGCAGGGTATTAAACGCCGGGAAAGCGCTGACGTTGACGCCATATTCCGCCAGCTGCGCCGGGGTTAACTGCGGCTGCAGCGCGCCGTTGCTGTCGACAAATGTCACCTCGCTCTGGGCTATTTCCTGGTTATTTACCCAGATGCTGACCGGATATGTCCCGGGCTGCTGGCCGCCTGATTTAGCAAAATAGTGTAAATCAGCGGTCTTTTGCTGCGGATTGGCAAATTCTAATGCCGCTGGATCAAAGTAGTCCTCCGCCCGCGCGATACCGCTTTGGCACAGCAGAAAAATCGCCGTCGGCAATAAGAAAATCCCGCCGGTTGGCGCCGCGATCGCCGAATAAACGGAAGTCATATCAGAAGTGTTATTTTTCACAATATCCCGACCAGGCGAAGCAAAATAATTACTGTTGCGCGTAATCCGTAATACCACCGAAGTCATTAATAGCGCGCCATTTAACTACCCCGGAATGAGTAATCGGCCACTCTTTATGGTCAAGGGGGCCAATCATGCCGGGTTCAGGAATGTCTGTCGCGCCAACCGAAATAACAAAAAAGGAGACAAAATAGGGCGTCGGGTTTTGGGCAACCAGTCTGGAACCTTCGATTTTAAACGTCACCTTGCGCCATGCATCGGCAGGCTCCCCCGGGAGACCATTCGGACGATAGAAAATCTTAAATTTTGATTTAATATTAACCTGAAGCTTATTCGCTTCATCTTTTTTCGTGGGCGCAATGCTTTTTACGTTGAGCCAAAAAACGGATTCGCGATCGGTGGGCAGCGTTCCGCCAATATAGTTAATACGCAATACGTTCTGCTGTTCGGGATCGAGACGGAAAAGCGGCGGCGTCACAATAAAAGGCACGCGGCTTTTATTGTTTTCCGCATAGTTTTCCACCCACGATTGCACCAGATAAGGTGAATGAGTATCCGCGTTGGTGACCGATATTGCGGCTTCACGTTTCCCTTCCTGATAAACAACACGGGTTCCTCCCATGACAATACCGGCCTGTGCCGCAGTTGATAGCAATAAAAAGGCTATCGCGGCGATCGTTCGTTTCATAATGACTACCGTCCGGGAATAATAAAAGCGGGTATCACGACCTGAAGCTGATAAAAAATTTGCAGTAATGCTGCAGCCCGTATTTCAGCCAGGCGGCAGCTCGGTCTGGGAAGCCATGAATAACCGCAGCTTTACCCGCTTTTAGGGTATTAGTTGTAAACCATATTGAAGTTGGCCGTACCGTTGGCAGAACCGGCGGAAACCGCGCTGGTTGAGACATAGTCGGCAAAGAATTCCAGATCGGCGGTACCTGTCGCCGCCCCGCTCGCGCCAGCGGTAACGCTGTGGCCGCGTGACACGGCGCCGAGATCAACCGGCGTTGACTTGTCGTCTTCGTAAAGCTTTATCGCCACCCCGCTTGCGGTACCGTTAATCGCCAGCAGATCGCTATTGTTGGTATCGCGGGTACCGTCAAACAGTACCGAGACGGTGGTAACGGTGGAAGGACAATCTTTTACTTTAATGTGGAAGGCGGTTTTCGTCGTTTCAGAACCAGCGCCGGTAAAATAGCTGCTCGCCCATTTCCCCAGATCGACGCTTTGGTTCGCGCTGGTGCTATCGACATTACAGGAGGAGTCAGTAATGGAGCCGGTAAATTCTACCTGGCCGCCCGTGCCCTGGGTTCCCGCATTAGAACCGGGGTTAACGGTCATTGCTGAACTGGCCGGTTGTGAAGGACTGGATAATGCGCTAGCGGAAACCAGAGCACCGACAAACATTGCCATAATACGAAATTGCGTTTTCATTATTCATCTCATCTCTAACTTATATTTTCGACAGATTGAGCGCGAGGGCTTAAGCCTCGTACAAATCTGCGTACAGATCCTCCATGTTAATAATATTCGCGTTCCGTCCGCAGGATAGCAGGCAGCAAAAAATCTGAGCTGCTTATTTGACTCTTTTATTAAAAAGAAAGTTACTTCGGCGTAATTGATAAACCATTCATTAAGGGAACAAATAAATACTATCCTTACCCATTACAATTCGCAATATTTTGTTATGTTAATGAAATGCTGTTTTATTTTACATATGAAAATAATATTCAAAACATTGCTCTGTTTGTTAATTAACGCAACCAAAAATCACGAGACAACAACATTAAAAATCAACATCAGACAGTGTAATTTAACAATCACACTTAAATTTACCGCGATTTTTCGGCAATCATTCTGTGAGCGGACCGTGAATTTACACAATATTAGGATAAATCCTAGATTGGTTTTTATCTTATTTTCGTAACCAAATAAACAATAATCACCTGCGTAATTATATATCGGGGATATCAATGGCAAGGGTATTTCATGTGAAAGCAAGGGAGGCAAAACGAATAACAGCACTTTCTTTATGGAATAATAAACCCGCAATCCATGTTAAAGATTGCGGGTTTTCCTAAAATAAATAGCTGACGGCGCCGATCAGAACAGACCCAGCGGCGCCGTGCCGTAGCTCACCAGCAGGTTCTTCGTCTGCTGATAGGCGTTAAGCGCCATCTTATGGGTTTCGCGCCCTACGCCGGACTGTTTGTAACCGCCGAACGCGGCGTGCGCAGGGTAAATATGATAGCAGTTGGTCCACACTCGGCCGGCCTTAATGCCGCGCCCCATGCGATAGGCCAGATTGGTATCCCGCGTCCACACCCCGGCCCCAAGGCCAAACTGGGTCTGGTTAGCAATAGACAGCGCCTCGGCTTCATCTTTAAAGGTGGTGACGCCGATAACCGGGCCAAAGATCTCCTCCTGGAAGCTGCGCATATCGTTGCGCCCCTGAATCAGCGTCGGCTGAATATAGAAACCGTTATCCAGTTCGGCAGAGATACTGGCGCGTTCGCCGCCGGTCAGGATCTTACCGCCTTCATCGCGGGCGATCTTAATATAGGAAAGGATCTTATCGAACTGCTGACGCGACGCCTGCGCGCCGATCATCGTGTCGGTATCAAAGGGGTCGCCGCGGCGAATTTGCGCTACCTTATCCATGACCCGCGCCATAAAGGGCTCGTAGATAGACTCCTGAATCAGCGCGCGGGACGGGCAGGTGCAGACCTCGCCCTGGTTAAAGAAGCCCAATACCAGGCCCTCTACCGCCTTCTCGATATACTCTTCTTCGCCTTCCATCACGTCGGCAAAATAGATATTCGGCGACTTCCCGCCCAGCTCAACGGTACAGGGGATAATATTTTCCGCCGCGCAGGCCATAATATGCCGGCCTACCGGCGTGGAGCCGGTAAAGGCGATTTTGGCGATGCGTTTACTGGTTGCCAGCGCTTCGCCCGCCTCTTTGCCAAAACCCTGCACCACGTTAAGCACGCCCGCCGGGAACAGATCGCCAATAATCTCCAGCAGCAGCGTAATGCTAAGCGGCGTCTGCTCCGCCGGTTTAAGTACCACGCAGTTGCCAGCCGCCAGCGCCGGAGCCAGCTTCCAGGCGGCCATCAGCAGCGGGAAGTTCCACGGAATTATTTGCCCGACCACGCCGAGAGGCTCATGGAAATGGTAAGCCACCGTCGTTTCATCAATCTCCGCCGTGCTTCCCTCCTGCGCGCGCAGGCAGCCGGCGAAATAGCGGAAGTGATCGACCGCCAGCGGCAGATCGGCGTTAAGGGTTTCGCGGATCGGCTTGCCGTTATCCCAGCTCTCAGCCACCGCCAGATATTCCAGATTGGCTTCAATACGGTCGGCAACCTGCAGCAGCAGATTCGCGCGATGCTGAGCCGACGTTTTACCCCAGGCGTCGGCGGCCCGGTGCGCCGCATCAAGGGCGAAGTCGATATCTTTGGCATCAGAACGCGGAAACTGCCCGATGTTGCTACCATCGACCGGGGAGGTATTCATAAAGAATTCACCGCCGATCGGTTCGACAAATTTACCGTCAATAAAGTTACCGTAGGCTGACTTCAGTGCAACCAAAGCGCCCGGCGTGCCAGGATGTGCATAACGCATCGCGAATCTCCTTCATGTAGGGTTGAAGCGCAGCGGCGTATTAGTTTTGTACGGCTGCTCGCTGCGCCTCTCCTCCATTGCAGGGGTTATGCCATTTTTCCAGGTTTAAAATAATTATTTATTTTCAATTATTTAATAAATTCACTTTTCGTTCTGTCGCACGGAATGTCTCTTATGTGTCGCAAATCGCAACACTACAAAAACCTTATAGCTACAATATTGCAACACAAATAAAACCACGAGGTGTCCCGTGCCAGGAAATCCGTTTGCCCTGACGCCAGAGATCGAAGCGAGTCCGCTGCTGAGCGACTCCTGGTGCCGTAGCCAGCGCTATGGCCTCGACCCCGCCACGGATGACTTCCCTCGCCTGCACGCCAGCGAACTGGCCGAGAGGCTCGCCAGCCACAGCCGCCTGCAAACGCTGGCCCAGCCGGTCGTCAATGCGCTTTCCCGCAAAGTCAACGACCTGCAATCCGTCGTGGTTCTCTCCGACGCCAGCGGTCTGGTTTTGCAAACCTTTGGCGATACGCACGCCATGCAGAAAGCGCAGCGCTTCGCTTTAGCGCCGGGCAATCTGTGGAGCGAAAGCGGACGCGGAACCAACGCCATTGGCACCGCGCTGGCGATTGACGACAGCTGCGAAATCGATGGCCGCCAGCATTTCCTGACCAGCAACCGGGGACTTTATTGCGCCGCCGTGCCGCTGCAAAGCCCCGATGGCAATATCGCCGGGGTGCTGGATATCTCCGGCCCGGCGCACTATCCGCACGCGCGAACGCTGTCGTGGGTGAAAGGCGCCGCGAAGCAAATAGAATATCTGTGGTTTAAGCAGAGTCTGCATCCGCAGCAGTGGCTGATGAGCCTGCATCCTCAGCCGGAGAAACTCGACGGCGTCGACGAACTGCTGCTGGTGTTTACGGATGCGGTTCTGACGGCCGCCAACCGGCTGGCGATGCGCGAATTCTCGCTCAACGCAGAACAGTTCGGCCATCTCACCTTCCAGCAGCTTTTTCCACGGCTGCGGCAAACCGCCGTCAGCATACCGCTGCCGCTCGCCGCCGGGGATCGGCACTACTATTACCGTCTGCGCGCGCCCGCTACCGCAAGCGTCGCGGTGACCCCACGCCCAGGTATCGATCTGCTCTTCTCCAGCCAGCGCGAGGGGGAGAAGCTGCTGCGTCTGCTTAACGCCGGGATCGGTTTGTGTATCGAAGGCGAAACCGGCTGCGGCAAAGAGTACGTCAGCCGCACCCTGCACCGGCATAGCCGCTGGAGCGGCGGCAAGTTCGTCGCCATCAACTGCGCCGCCATTCCGGAATCGCTGATTGAATCCGAGCTGTTTGGCTACCAGCCCGGGGCGTTTACCGGCGCAAACAAAAACGGCTATATCGGCAAAATTCGCGAGGCCGACGGCGGCGTGCTGTTTCTTGACGAGATCGGCGATATGCCGTTAACGCTGCAGACCCGGCTGCTGAGGATCTTACAGGAGAAAGAGGTCACGCCGCTTGGCGCCAGCCGGAGCTCGCCGGTTAACTTCGCTGTGATTTGCGCCACCCACCGCAACCTGGCGCAGCGCGTCGCCGAAGGTACCTTCCGCGAAGATCTGCTCTACCGCCTGCGCGAGTTTGCTCTGACGCTGCCGCCGCTGCGCGAGTGGCCTGAACTCCCGGCGTTTATCCAGCGATTGTGGCGCGATCTTGGCGGAGAAAAGCGTCGCGTCGCGCTGGGCCCGGCGCTTGTGCAACACCTGGCGACTCAGCCCTGGCCAGGCAACGTCCGCCAGCTGCAAAGCCTGATGAGGGTACTGCTGGCGCTCGCCGAAGAGGGTGAAACGCTGACAGTGGGTGATTTGCCCCAGGAATACCGAAGTTCGCCCGCCCCCCGCCCGCCGCGTGGGCTTCAGCAGCACGATGCGCAGCTGATTGCCGATACGCTGGCAAGCTATAACGGCAACATCAGTAAGGCCGCGCAGGCTTTAGGCGTCGCGCGCAGCACGCTGTATCGCCGCGCCGCTCGTCGCGGAAGCCGCTTCTGATTCGCTCGCGGCGTGAAGCGCAGCGGCCATATTACCGTCATTACCGTTACCAGGTTTCAGCCGCGCCATTTTGTCACTGCAGCATTCAGTGCTGGCGCACTGCGGCTTTTTATTTTAGACTTTACTAAATTTAGAAAAGACTAAAATAAATGAATACACCCGAACAGCTACAGGCCAGCGCCGGGGAAGCCGCCGCGCTGCTGAAAGCCATGAGCCACCCCAGTAGGCTATTGATTCTGTGCATGCTATGCGATGCGCCGGGCACCAGCGCCGGCGAACTGGCGCGCATCACCGGGCTGAGCCCCTCCGCAACCTCCCAGCATCTGGCGCGAATGCGCGATGAAGGCCTGATCGGCTGCGAACGTCAGGCGCAGCGCATCCACTACTTCATTACCCGGCCAGCGGTTCGGCACATCGTCACCACGCTGAAGTCAATCTATTGCCCTTAAGGAGCGTTTATGACTATTGCTACTCTTTCTCCTGCCGAAGCCCGGGCCCTCATCGACCACGGCGCGCGGCTGATCGATATCCGCGATGCCGATGAATACGCCCGCGAGCATATTCCCGGCGCGGAACTCGTGCCGCTGGCAACCCTGACGAATGGCGCGGCGCTGCGCGCCAGCCCTGAAGAGACGATCGTTTTTCACTGTCAGGCGGGTTCGCGCACGCAGAATAATGCCGCCCGTCTGGCGCAGGCCGCCGCACCGGCGCAGGCAAGGCTGCTGGCTGGCGGAATTCAGGCGTGGAAAGCGGCGGGTCTGCCGGTGAAAGAGGATAAATCTCAGCCGCTGCCGCTGATGCGCCAGGTCCAGATCGTCGCCGGGGTTCTGATCTTGCTTGGCGTCGCTTTAGGTTACGCTTTTAACAGCGGCTTTTTTCTGCTTAGCGCCTTCGTCGGCACCGGATTAACCTTCGCCGGGATCACCGGTTTTTGCGGTATGGCGCGTCTTTTGGCTTTGATGCCGTGGAACCGCCGCTAGCCTCTACCTCTTTTGCTCAGTTGTTGGTAACGCTTTTGCTGAGCTATGGTTATTGTCAGCGAAAGATTTATCAGCACACAGGAGAAGCAGTATGTTTTCAGTCGGTGACCTGGTACAACCGCGCGCGGGTGGGCCAAAACTTAAAGTCGTTGAAGTCGAGGACGATCGCATTATTGCCGTTCAGGCAAGCAACGAGCAGGGCGAGAAATATACGCTGAAGGCAGCCGATGTGACGGCATATAAAGAAGACGGCGATTTTGGCGTATGCTGATTAAGCCGGGTAACGATAACGGTGGGTTTCCCCACCGTTTTAACGATTAGATCAGGAAACTATCAAGGGATTTTCCCTCAGCCACCGCTTTCGCAAGCGGCTTCGGCATACGTCCCTGCCCGGTCCACGTTTTCTCGGCGCCGGTATGATCGGTAAAACGATATTTAGGCGGACGCGGCTGGCGCTTTTTGTTGCCTTTCGAGGAAGCGCTATTGTGGCCCACTAATTGTTCAGGCGTAATACCATCAGCAATCATTAATTCCAGCCAGGTATTTAGTTTCTCCTGATGTTCTGCCCGCAGTGCCTGAGCAGCCTGCTCTTCAGCACGTTTTTCTTCAGTGACGGTCCTTAGCTTTGCCAGCATATCTTCAAGCACGTCAATGGAGAATTCACGGGACATGGCGCGGAGTGAACGGATATTATTCAATTTCTCTAATAGTAATGACATATAATTCAAAAAATTCCCAAATAGCAAATGAAACAAAGATTACGGCGCTAGTTTAATTGATACGATTATTTATTTCCAGCCTTTCACTAATTGCGGATATAGCATCAGCTATATTTGACAATAAATAAGATAAACAAATCGATAAAAGCGAAATTTCACGCAGTGAATAAACCTGGGCGAAAAGAAAAATATCAACCAGCCACTACCTTTAGCTTATTTCCTGCATGCTCAGCAGGTTATCCGTATATCCACGCCAGGCCATCACAAGGCGTCACTGACGCTGGCGGAATAGTCATGCAAAAAATCTGAATGCTCACCCAGCGAATAAATCAGCATATCATGCTGACATTTTGCTTTTTGACGAGTAAAAAATGCCAAAAGTGACGCTACGCCCGCCGCGACGCGATTCTGTCGCGCAATCGCCCTCTCTCGCACCGGCCTCCCGCCGATCCCTACAGCGCACAAATCAACTATCTATTTGAAATGTATTATAAAAATAAACAATGGCAACAAAAGTAGCGTAACGAACAAAAAACAGCCTGAAGCAGAGTATTTTATCGACCAAAAGCCTTTAAATAAAAATTTATAGCTAGTTGCCTCTTTTAATGTAGAGATATAATCTACGCACATCAAAACAGGCACCCAAAAACGCTGATTTCCCGCCAATCTTTTGGCATTATCGACTTCATTTTCGAGGAGCATACCGATGTTCTCTGCGCAGTCCCGCTTGCGTCATGCGGTAGCAGACACCTTTGCGATGGTGGTTTACTGCACCGTTGTGAACATGATGATCGAAATTTTTCTCTCCGGAATGACTTTTCAGCAGTCGTTATCTTCGCGACTGGTGGCGATTCCGGTGAACATTATTATTGCGGTGCCTTACGGCTTTTATCGCGATTTCGCGATGCGCCAGGCGCGTCGCATCAGCGCGTCCGGCTGGATGAAGAACATTGCCGATGTGGTGGCCTATGTGACATTCCAGTCACCGGTATATGTGGCGATTCTGCTGGTTGTCGGCGCCGACTGGCATCAGATAGCCGCGGCGGTGAGTTCCAATATCGTGGTATCAATGATGATGGGCGCCGCGTACGGCTATTTCCTCGATTACTGCCGTCGCCTGTTCCGCGTCAGCCCCCTGCCCGCAGGCCAAAGCCTGAGTTGATGCAAAAAAGCGACTGGTTCCGCCAGCCGCTTTTTGTCAGCTATACTGCGTTTCGCCAAACAGGCCACTCAGAAAACGCTCAAGCGCCATTCGCGAACTGAACCCGTGTGGAATACCATAATGCTGTTGAGCATCCCCCGCTAAATAGAGCGGGAACTGCTCATAATGATCGCAGGTTTTGATATCCGACGCGGGCTCCGCAAGCGTTGTGCTGCGCTCTTTTAAAGCCGGATGAATAATTAACGCGGTACGCCCCATACGAGCTTCACGGTTCACATAAACATAATTATCGCCACGGCGATAGCCGTACGCTTTTTGCGTCACAACATCCATGGTGAAGCCGGCTTTTTCAAGAACACGCGCCACCTCATCGGGTCTTAAATACATACTCATTCCTCATTATCTTTTACCGCACGTTAACCTTACCTTATTCATTAAAGGCAACGCTTTCGGAATATTCCATAAAGGGCTATTTACAGCATAATTCAAAATCTTGTCCTACACTTATAGACTCAATGGAATTAAGGGAGAAACCAATGGCCAACCGAGCAAACCGCAACAACGTAGAAGAGAGCGCTGAAGATATCCATAACGATGTCAGCCAATTAGCGGATACGCTGGAAGAGGTGCTGAAATCGTGGGGCAGCGACGCCAAAGACGAAGCAGAGGCCGCGCGCAAAAAAGCGCAGGCGCTGCTGAAAGAGACCCGCGCCCGGCTTAACGGCAACAACCGCGTCCAGCAGGCGGCGTGCGACGCCATGGGCTGCGCTGACAGCTACGTGCGCGACAAACCGTGGCAAAGCGTCGGCGCCGCAGCAGCCGTTGGGGTATTTATTGGCGTATTACTGAATTTACGTCGATAATAAAACTGCCAGACCCATGAAGATAACAAATACGCGTCGACCCCTGCTCTGCAGGGGTTTTTGTTATCTCTTCGCGTAAAGCGCGGCATCAAGCTTACGCACGGCCTCGTTGGCCATTTCCGCCGACGTCAGATTAGTGAAGCTCATGATCAGCCCCCCATCTCCCCGACTCTCCATCCGCCAGTCGCTCAGCGCCTGGACGGCCAGACCGGCCCACCTGGCGCGCTGCGCCAGAAGGCGATCGTCACCGGCCACCCTGACCACCATCTGGATCCCCCCCGCTTGAGGCACCACGGTAAAGCCCTGCGCGCGCAGCGCCGACTCAAGCCACAGGCGGCGCTGGGCATAGCTGGCGCGCATTTTCTTCAGATGTCGCCAGAAGTGGCCTTCGCGAATAAAATCCGCCAGCGTCTGCTGCCACAGCGTCGGCACGCTACAGCTCATTAGCGCGGCCTGTTCACGAAACTGCGCCACCAGCGGTTCAGGCACCACCAGCCAGGCAGCGCGCAATGCCGGAAACAAAGACTTGCTGAACGCCCCGGCATAGATGACCCGCTGCGGGGCGTCGAGGCTTTTCAGCGGCGGCAGCGGCTTACCGTGATAGCGGAATTCGCTATCGTAATCATCTTCGATAATCCACGCGTTATTCTGCGCCGCCCATAGCAGGAGCTGTCTGCGCCTGGACAGCGAGAGCGCCACGCCGAGCGGGCTCTGATGAGCCGGGGTCAGCAGAGCGAAATGGGCAGTCGGGTAATGCCGCTGCGCCCAGGCAATATCCATCCCGTCGTCGTCGACCGGAACGGGGTTGATCGCTACCCCCTCGTCGTTCACTACCGGGCGGATCAGCGGAAACCCCGGATCTTCCATCCACATTTGCTGGCCAGGCCGCGCCAGCGTGCGCAATATAAGGCGCATCGAGGCCGCGTAGCTACCGGTGATCAAGACCTGCTCAGGCCGACATTCAATGCTGCGCGACAGGCGCAAATAATCGGCGATCGCCCGGCGAAGCGTCAGTTCTCCGCAGGGATCGCCTGGCGCAAGGTCAAAACGCGTTTGCGTACGCAGACGCCGCCCCATCACGCGCGCCCACAGACCGCGTGGAAACAGATCCAGCGCGGGCAGCCCCAGCTGAAACGGCAGCGGCGCCGCGGGCTCATCGCCCGCGACGGGCTGAACGGGCGCGTTTTGCTGCGGAATAAGCCGCTCGCTAACAAAGGTCCCCGCCTGTCCGCGCCGCTCCAGCCACCCCTGCGCCACCAGCTCGCCCCAGGCGTTCTCAACCGTCGCCCGCGATACGCCAAGCTCCTGAGCATATACCCGGCTCGCAGGCAGCCTGCTGCCGGGAGCCAGCTCGCCGCGTTCAATCGCCTGCTTAAGCTGCCTGGCAATGCGTCGGTAGTGGGGGATTTTTTGGGCGTCCATCATGGTCTGCTTTTTTCATCACAATATGGCTATCTTATGCAGTCCATTATAGTGCTATTTTCCTCGCGTCTTAATGAGGAGAGTAAAATGAACACACTACGTCAGCCGTACAATGAACTGAGCCCGGAAGTCTATAACGCCCTGGTTCAGGCCAAAATTGCGCTGGAAAAAAGCGAGCTGGATGGCGCGCTGATCGAAATGGTGTATTTGCGGGTGTCGCAAATCAACGGCTGCGCCTTCTGCCTGGAGATGCACAGCAAAGCCCTGCGTAAATCCGGCGTGGCGCAGAACAAGCTGGACGCGCTGGCAGGCTGGCGGGTGAGCGCCCATTTCAGCGATGCCGAACGCGCGGCGCTGGCGTGGGCGGAATCGGTCACCCATATCGCCGAAAGCCATGCGCAAGACGATGTTTATCTGCCGCTGCTGGACCATTTTAGCGCCCGCCAGATTAGCGATCTGACCTTCGCCATCAGCCTGATGAACGCCTTTAACCGCCTGGCGGTGAGCATGCGCCTGTAATCTCACGTCACAAAGTCCCGCCCCCCGCAGAATCCTTTTGCGGGGGCTAATCTTTACAAAAACCATATATATTGCGTTGTTGAACTTTTAAATAACTACATCTAGTATTTCCTTTATCGGTAACCCATAGCACGCGACGTCAGTTTTAGCGCCGTACTGCTATTTTAAATGGAAATACGAATCATGCGCATTACTATTTACACTAAAAACGACTGCGTACAGTGCCATGCCACTAAGCGGGCCATGGAAACCCGCGGGTTTGAATTCGACACGATCAATATCGACCACCATCCTGAAGCCGTCGATCTGCTGCGCGAGCAAGGTTTCCGCCAGCTGCCGGTGGTCATTGCCGGAGAGACCCGCTGGTCCGGCTTTCGTCCCGACATGATCAACCGCCTGCGCCCGACAGTTACAGCGGCCAGCGTATGAGCCTGATCGTCTACTTCTCCAGCAGTTCGGAAAACACGCACCGGTTTGTCCAGCGTCTGGGGCTGCCCGCCATGCGTATTCCGCTTAACGAGCGCGAGCGCATCCAGGTAGACGAACCCTACATTCTCATCGTCCCCAGCTATGGCGGTGGCGGCACGGCGGGCGCGGTCCCTCGACAGGCGATCCGCTTTCTTAACGATCCGCACAACCGCCAGCTCATTCGCGGCGTCATCGCCGCGGGCAACCGCAATTTTGGCGAGGCCTACGGCCGGGCTGGCGACGTCATCAAGCAGAAATGCGGCGTACCGTATCTCTATCGTTTTGAACTGATGGGCACCCCGCAAGATGTCGACAACGTGCGTAAAGGAGTAAGCGAATTTTGGCAACGACAACCGCAGAACGTATAACCAGCGAGGCGCCGGATTTCCACGCCCTCAACGCGATGCTGAATCTCTACGACAGCAACGGCCGCATCCCGTTTGACAAAGACCATCAGGCGGTGGCGGCGTTTATGGCCAGCCACGTCGCGCCCAATACCGTGCCCTTCGCCAGCCAGGACGACAAGCTGACGTGGCTGGTCGCCGAAGGCTATTACGATGCCAGGGTGCTGGCACGCTACAATCGCCAGTTTATTCTCGAGCTATTTGCCCATGCCCGGGACGGCGGTTTTCGCTTCCAGACGTTTCTCGGCGCATGGAAGTTCTATACCAGCTACGCGCTGAAAACCTTCGATGGAAAGCGCTACCTGGAAGACTTTGCCGACCGCACCTGCATGGTGGCCCTGGCCCTGGCGCAGGGTAACGAGACGCTGGCCCATCAGCTGACCGATGAGATCCTCTCCGGGCGCTTTCAGCCCGCCACGCCGACGTTCCTCAACGCCGGTAAACAGCAGCGCGGCGAACTGGTCTCCTGCTTTCTGCTGCGTATCGAAGATAATATGGAATCCATTGGCCGGGCGGTGAACTCGGCGCTGCAGCTATCCAAGCGCGGCGGCGGCGTGGCGTTTCTGCTCTCCAACCTTCGCGAAGCCGGGGCGCCAATCAAGCGCATCGAGAATCAGTCCTCCGGCGTGGTACCGGTGATGAAAATGCTGGAAGACGCCTTCTCCTACGCCAACCAGCTCGGCGCGCGCCAGGGGGCCGGCGCGGTCTATCTGCACGCCCATCATCCCGATATCCTGCGGTTCCTGGATACCAAACGCGAGAACGCCGATGAAAAAATCCGCATAAAAACGCTCTCTCTCGGCGTCGTGATTCCGGATATCACCTTTCAGCTAGCGAAAGAAGATGCGCAGATGGCGCTGTTCTCCCCCTACGACGTCGAGCGCCTGTACGGTAAAGCGTTCGGCGATATCGCGGTAAGCGAAATGTATGCGCAACTGGTGGCCGACGAGCGGGTCAGCAAACGCTGGATCCGCGCCCGCGACCTGTTCCAGCGGCTGGCGGAAATTCAGTTTGAGTCCGGCTATCCGTACATCATGTTTGAAGACACGGTGAATCGCGCGAACCCGATTGCCGGGCGCATCAATATGAGCAACCTGTGCTCGGAGATCCTGCAGGTCAACTCGCCTTCTACCTTTGACGAAAACCTGGATTACGCCAGCATCGGCCAGGATATCTCCTGCAACCTCGGCTCGCTGAATATCGCCCACACCATGGACTCTCCTGATTTCGCCCGCACGGTCGAGGTCGCGGTGCGCGGCCTGACGGCGGTTTCCGAGATGAGCGACATCCGTTCGGTACCGTCGGTAGCGGCGGGCAATGCCGCTTCGCACGCCATCGGCCTTGGGCAGATGAATCTGCACGGCTATCTGGCGCGCGAAGGTATTGCCTACGGTAGCGAAGCGGGCCTGGATTTCACCAATTTCTATTTCTATACCATCACCTGGCACGCGCTGCGCACCTCGATGCTGATAGCGCGGGAAAAAGGGACGCGTTTTGCCGGATTCGAGCAGTCGCGGTACGCCAGCGGCGACTATTTCCGCCCCTACCTGGAAGGCGACTGGCAGCCGAAAACGGCGACAGTCCGCGCGCTGTTCGCCCGTGCCGGTATTGTTCTGCCCGACCGCGATATGTGGCGGCAGCTGCGCGATGACGTGATGCGCTACGGTATTTATAACCGCAACCTGCAGGCGGTGCCGCCGACGGGCTCGATTTCCTACATCAACCACGCGACCTCCAGCATCCATCCGATCGTGTCGAAGATTGAGATCCGCAAGGAGGGGAAAACCGGACGGGTTTACTATCCGGCGCCGTTTATGACCAACGACAACCTGGCGCTGTATCAGGATGCTTACGAAATCGGCCCGCAGAAGATCATCGACACCTACGCCGAGGCGACGCGTCACGTCGATCAGGGGCTGTCGCTAACCCTGTTCTTCCCCGATACCGCCACCACGCGCGACATCAACAAAGCGCAAATCTACGCGTGGAAGAAGGGCATCAAAACGCTGTATTACATCCGTCTGCGCCAGCTGGCGCTGGAAGGTACCGAAATTGAAGGCTGCGTGTCCTGCGCGCTATAAGGAGAACAGGATGACCCATTTATCGCGCATCAGCGCCATCAACTGGAACAAGATTGAAGATGATAAGGATCTGGAGGTCTGGAATCGGCTGACCAGCAACTTCTGGCTGCCGGAGAAGGTGCCGCTGTCCAACGATATCCCCGCCTGGCAAACCCTCACCCCGGCGGAGCAGCAGCTGACGATTCGCGTCTTCACCGGGCTGACGCTGCTCGATACCATCCAGAATACCGTCGGCGCGCCGGCGCTGATGGCCGACGCCCTCACCCCGCACGAGGAAGCGGTACTGTCGAACGTCAGCTTTATGGAGGCGGTGCACGCCCGCTCCTACAGCTCAATCTTTTCGACGCTCTGCCAGACCAAAGACGTCGATGCCGCCTATGCCTGGAGCGAACAAAACGCGCCGCTGCAGCGCAAAGCGCAGCTGATGCTGGAGTACTATCAGGCAGATGAACCGTTGAAGAAAAAAATCGCCAGCGTCTTTCTCGAATCCTTCCTCTTCTACTCCGGTTTCTGGCTGCCGATGTACTTCTCCAGCCGGGGGAAAATGACCAACACCGCCGATCTGATTCGCCTGATTATCCGCGATGAAGCGGTACACGGTTATTACATTGGCTACAAATTCCAGAAAGGACTGGAAATAGTCAGCGCCGAGAAGCGCGAAGAGATGAAAAACTTCGCCCTCGACCTGCTGATGGATCTGTATGACAACGAACTGGCCTACACCCGTGAACTGTACGCCGATAGCGGCTGGATTGAGGAGGTCAACGCCTTTCTCTGCTACAACGCCAACAAGGCGCTGATGAACCTCGGCTACGACGCGCTGTTCCCGGCGGAAATGGCCGCCGTCAATCCGGCGATCCTCGCTGCGCTCTCGCCGAATGCCGACGAAAACCACGACTTCTTTTCTGGTTCAGGTTCATCGTATGTGATGGGAAAAGCGGAAGAAACCGTCGACGCCGATTGGGACTTTTAGCCTTACTTTCACCAGGAATATATCAGCATATTTCCTGGTGATTTATTTCACATTATTTGTTTTCACCTCACTCAATATCTTTCGGTCATCACCGTGTCATATTCAACAACATGCCCTCGATTTTCACCTAAATTAAGGCAACATAACTAAAAAATATCGACCACAAGTCATTCGCGCTCAGCCCTTATATCACGGGGGATGTACCGGAATTCTCTCCCGCGCATTCCCCTGGCAACGCCACATAAAGGGTTGTCACAGATTCTCAGTATGTTAGGGTGTAAAAAAGCAATTATCACTACCGGGTACCATATCGATATTAATAAATAACAGGAAACACTCTCTTGCATGGCAATTAAATTAGAAATCAAGAATCTCTATAAGATATTTGGCGAGCACCCGCAGCGGGCTTTCAAATATATCGACAAAGGACTATCGAAAGAACAAATACTGGAAAAGACGGGGTTATCGCTTGGCGTAAAGAACGCCAGTCTGACCATTGAAGAAGGCGAGATATTCGTCATCATGGGGCTCTCCGGTTCGGGGAAATCCACCATGGTTCGCCTTCTCAATCGCCTGATTGAACCCACCCGCGGCCAGGTCCTGATCGACGGCGTCGATATCGCTAAAATCTCTGACGCCGAGCTCCGCGAGGTGCGCAGAAAAAAGATTGCGATGGTTTTTCAATCCTTTGCGCTTATGCCGCATATGACCGTGCTCGACAACGCCGGTTTCGGCATGGAGCTGGCCGGCGTGCCGACTCAGGAACGCCAGGAAAAAGCGCTGGAGGCGCTGCGTCAGGTCGGCCTGGAAAATTATGCTCATGCGTACCCGGACGAACTCTCCGGCGGCATGCGCCAGCGCGTTGGTCTCGCCCGCGCGCTGGCGATTAACCCCGATATTCTGTTAATGGATGAAGCCTTCTCAGCGCTCGACCCATTAATTCGTACCGAAATGCAGGATGAGCTCACTAAATTACAGGCCCGGCATCAGCGTACCGTGGTATTTATTTCCCACGATCTCGATGAAGCCATGCGGATTGGCGATCGTATTGCCATTATGCAAAATGGTGAAGTGGTTCAGGTCGGCACGCCGGATGAAATACTCAATAATCCGGCCAATGATTATGTCCGAACCTTCTTCCGCGGCGTCGATATTAGCCAGGTGTTCAGCGCTAAAGATATTGCCCGCCGCAGCCCGGTGGGGCTGATTCGTAAAACGCCTGGTTTCGGCCCGCGCTCCGCGCTGAAATTATTGCAGGATGAAGACCGCGAATATGGCTACGTCATTGAACGCGGGAATAAGTTTGTTGGCATTATCTCCATTGATTCTCTGAAAGCCGCGCTGAGCGAAGGCCAGGGAATCGATGCGGCGTTAATCGACTCCCCGCAGGCGGTGGATGCGCAAACGCCGCTCAGCGAGCTGCTCTCTCACGTCGGCCATGCACCGTGTGCGGTGCCGGTTATCGATGAAGGGCAACAGTACGTCGGCATCATTTCCAAACGCATGCTGCTGCAGGCTTTAGATCGCGAGGGGGCAAACAATGGCTGATCAATCTAACCCGTGGGACACCGCGCCGGCGGCGGATAGCGCAGCGCAATCCGCCGATGCCTGGGGCACCTCTACGCCAGCGCCGACCAACGGCGGCGGCGCCGACTGGCTGAGCAGCGCGCCCGCGCCGCAGCCGGAACACTTCAATATTATGGACCCGTTCCATAACACGCTGATCCCGCTCGATAGCTGGGTCACGCACGGCATCGACTGGGTGGTGATGCATTTCCGTCCGCTATTCCAGGGAATACGCGTACCGGTGGATTACATCCTGAGCGCCTTCCAGCAGCTGCTGCTGGGCATGCCGGCGCCGGTGGCGATTATTATTTTCTCGCTGATTGCCTGGCAGATTTCCAGCGTCGGCATGGGCGCGGCGACGCTGATTTCGCTGATCGCCATCGGCGCTATCGGCGCCTGGTCGCAGGCGATGGTAACCCTGGCGCTGGTGCTGACCGCACTGCTGTTTTGTATGCTGATCGGCCTGCCGCTTGGGATATGGCTGGCGCGCAGCCCGCGGGCGGCGAAAATCATCCGTCCGCTGCTCGACGCGATGCAGACCACGCCGGCATTTGTCTACCTGGTGCCCATCGTGATGCTGTTCGGTATCGGCAACGTTCCGGGCGTGGTGGTCACCATTATCTTCGCCCTGCCGCCGATTGTCCGCCTGACCATTCTGGGGATTAACCAGGTGCCGGCGGATCTGATTGAAGCATCGCGCTCCTTCGGCGCCAGCCCGCGTCAGCTGCTGTTTAAGGTTCAGCTACCGCTGGCCATGCCGACTATTATGGCCGGGGTCAACCAGACGCTGATGCTGGCCCTGTCGATGGTGGTCATCGCCTCGATGATTGCCGTTGGCGGTCTCGGCCAGATGGTACTGCGCGGCATCGGTCGCCTTGATATGGGCCTGGCCACCGTTGGCGGCGTCGGGATTGTTATCCTCGCCATTATTCTTGACCGTCTGACTCAGGCCGTAGGACGGGACTCGCGCAGTCGCGGCAACCGCCGCTGGTATGCAACCGGCCCACTGGGGCTGATAACTCGCCCTTTCTGTAAATAAGAGCCCATCCCCCCGGCAATCGGGGGGATAGACTCCCCTTCTGATAAGTAAAAGGAACAACGATGCGACATACAGCGATCCTTGCCACAGCGTTAACCGCCCTCATTTCCACCACCGCCTTCGCGGCGGATCTGCCTGGCAAAGGCATTACCGTTAAGCCGATTCAGAGCACTATTTCGGAAGAGACCTTCCAGACCCTGCTGGTCAGCCGCGCGCTGGAGAAGCTCGGTTATACCGTCGATAAGCCGAGCGAAGTGGATTACAACGTCGGCTATACCTCGCTCGCCTCCGGCGACGCCACCTTTACCGCCGTCAACTGGCAGCCGCTGCACGACGATATGTACGCTGCCGCCGGCGGCGATAAAAAGTTCTACCGCCAAGGCGTATTTGTGAACGGCGCGGCGCAGGGCTACCTGATTGATAAGAAAACCGCCGAGCAGTACCACATCAAATCTATCGACCAGCTAAAAGATCCGAAAATCGCCAAACTGTTCGACACCAACGGCGACGGCAAAGCCGACCTGACCGGCTGTACGCCTGGCTGGGGCTGTGAAGCGGTAATTAACCATCAGCTTGATGCCTATGGTCTGAATAACACCGTCACCCACAATCAGGGGAACTATGCCGCCATGATGGCCGACACCATTGCCCGCTATAAAGAGGGCAAGCCGGTCATCTACTACACCTGGACGCCTTACTGGGTCAGCGATGTGCTGAAACCGGGTAAAGACGTCGTCTGGCTGCAGGTACCGTTCTCCTCCCTGCCGGGCGTGCAAAAAAATATCGACACGAAGCTCTCTAATGGCGCCAACTACGGCTTCCCGGTCAGCACCATGCATATCGTCGCCAACAAAGCCTGGGCCGAGAAAAACCCGGCGGCGGCGAAGCTGTTTAGCATCATGAAGCTGCCGATTGCCGATATCAACGCCGAGAATGCCATGATGCACGAGGGGCATGGTTCGGAAGCGGATATTCAGGGCCACGTCGACGGCTGGATCAAAGCCCACCAGCAGCAGTTTGACGGCTGGGTGAACGAAGCGCTGGCCGCGCAGAAATAATCTCCCGCTTTTATCGCGTTTCCCCGGAAAGGCTCCCGCCTTTCCGGGCCATCAGAACATACAGACTCCACCTTCGCTATCATCGCCCCGCCTTTCCCGCCCGATGGGTTTATATGCAAAAAATGTGCATAACTTTAACCATCAGCCTCTTAGCGGCTGTTAAGCCGCACGGCTCTCTGCTAAGGTAAATCTACCTGTTTAATCATGTGATTTTCACGTGAGTGATTAATAAGCAATTCCTATGGAAAATTCTGACGCATTGACGCATACCCCTCCCGCCGCTGAGGCCACGCTGGCTGAAGGCCTGAAAGACAGCCTGCCTATCGTCATTAGCTATATTCCCGTGGCCTTCGCCTTCGGCCTCAACGCCACGAAGCTCGGCTTCACTCCCCTGGAAAGCCTGTTCTTCTCCTGCATTATTTACGCGGGCGCCAGCCAGTTCGTGATCGTCGCGATGCTGGCGGCGGGAAGCTCGCTGTGGGTCGCCGCGCTCACCGTCATGGCGATGGACGTTCGTCACGTTCTCTACGGCCCTTCCCTGCGCAGCCGCATCCCGCGCGCGCTGAGCAACAAAAAAACCGCGATCTGGGCGTTCGGCCTGACCGATGAGGTCTTTGCCGCCGCCACCGCTAAACTGGTACGCGACGGTCGGCGCTGGAGCGAAAGCTGGATGATCGGTATCGCTTTTCTGTCCTGGGCGTCGTGGGTCTTCGGCACGCTGATCGGCGCGTATTCAGGCAGCGGCCTGCTGACCGATTTTCCGGCGGTGGAGGCGGCGCTGGGCTTTATGCTTCCCGCGCTGTTTATGAGTTTTTTACTGGCTTCTTTCCAGCGCAAGCAGTCGCTTAGCGTGACCGCCGCGCTGGCAGGGGCGCTGGGGGGAATGATTCTGTTTTCCATACCCGCCGCCATCCTGGCCGGGATTGTCTGCGGCTGCCTGACCGCTCTGGTACAGGCCAGCCTACAGGGGATGCCCGATGAACAGTGATGTCCTGACGATCGGCGTTGTGGTCGGCTGCGTAAACTATCTGTTTCGCTATCTGCCGTTGCGCCTGCGCGCCGGCAACGCGCGTCCGACGCGTCGCGGTCCGATCGGCGTGCTGCTCGATACCATCGGCATCGCCTCTATTTGCGCGCTGCTGGTGGTCTCCAGCGTGCCGGAAATTCTCCACGACGCCCGCCGCCTGCTGCCTACACTGGCTGGCTTCGCCGTGCTGGGCCTGGCCTTCTGGAAAACGCGCAGCATTATTTTGCCTACGCTTCTAAGCGCCCTAACCTACGGTGTTGTCTGGAAAATCGGCCTATGGCTATAAGCCTAAAGTATCAATTTTTGTCAATAATTCATTTGATTTATTTGTCACAATAGTTATTATATCGACTGTAATTAATGAGGTCATAACCAAAATGGATAGTTCGTTTACTCCCATTGAGCAAATGCTCAAGTTCCGCGCCAGCCGTCACGAAGACTTTCCTTTTCAGGAAATTCTGCTCACCCGCCTTTGCATGCATATGCAGGGAAAGCTGCTGGAAAACCGTAACAAGATGCTGAAAGCGCAAGGGATTAACGAGACATTGTTTATGGCGCTGATCACGCTTGAGTCTCAGGAAAACCACAGCATTCAGCCTTCTGAGCTGAGCTGCGCGCTGGGCTCTTCCCGTACCAACGCCACGCGCATTGCCGACGAGCTGGAAAAACGCGGCTGGATTGAGCGCCGCGAAAGCGATAACGATCGTCGCTGCCTGCATTTACAGCTCACCGAAAAGGGGCATCAGTTCCTGCGCGAAGTGTTACCGCCGCAGCACAACTGCCTGCATCAGCTCTGGTCTTCTTTAAGCACCAGCGAAAAAGATCAGCTCGAGCACATCACCCGTAAACTGCTTGGTCGCCTCGACCAAATGGAAGAGGATGGCGTGCTTGCGGAGTCTCTGCGCTAAGCGCGGAACCAACCGCTCAACGCTTTTTCTGGATTGACAAGGAAACGAACAGGCCAGCAGATCTTCTGCTGGCCTTTCTGATAAACAGGTCGGCTCAGCCGATGTGAAATAATAAGATCGTGGAGAATAACATGAGCGCAAATGCGGAGAGCCAAACCCCGCAGCAACCGGGCAGCAAAAAAGGGAAGCGTAAAGGCGCCCTGCTGCTGCTGACCTTGCTCTTTATTATTGTTGCCGTGGCATACGGGATTTATTGGTTTTTAGTACTGCGTCACTTCGAAGAGACCGATGACGCGTACGTGGCAGGGAATCAGGTGCAAATTATGGCGCAGGTGTCCGGCAGCGTGACGAAAGTCTGGGCCGACAACACCGACTACGTGCAAAAAGGCGATCCGCTGGTCACCCTCGACCAGACCGATGCCCAGCAGGCGTTTGAAAAAGCGCAGACCCAGCTGGCCGCCAGCGTGCGTCAAACGCGCCAGCAGATGATCAACAGCAAGCAGCTGCAGGCCAGCATTGAGGTTAAAAAAACCGCGCTTTCCCAGGCGCAGACCGACCTTAACCGCCGTATTCCGCTGGGGGCCGCCAACCTGATTGGCCGCGAAGAGCTGCAGCACGCCCGCGACACGGTTGCCAGCGCCCAGGCCGAACTGGACGTGGCGATTCAGCAGTACAACGCCAACCAGGCAATCGTGCTGGGTACGAAGCTGGAACAGCAGCCTGCTGTGCTGCAGGCGGCCACCGAAGTGCGTAACGCCTGGCTGGCCCTGCAGCGGACAAAAATCGTCAGCCCGATTAGCGGCTACGTATCGCGTCGCTCCGTACAGCCCGGCGCGCAAATCAGCAGCACCACGCCGCTGATGGCCGTCGTTCCGGCGACCAACCTGTGGATTGACGCCAACTTTAAAGAAACGCAGCTGGCGCATATGCGTATCGGTCAGCCGGCCACCGTGATCAGCGATATTTACGGCGACGATGTGAAATACACCGGTAAAGTGGTCGGCCTCGATATGGGTACCGGTAGCGCCTTCTCGCTGCTGCCCGCGCAGAACGCCACCGGCAACTGGATCAAAGTGGTTCAGCGCCTGCCGGTACGTATTGAGCTGGATGAAAAACAGCTGGCGGAGCACCCGCTGCGCATCGGCCTGTCGACCCTCGTTGAGGTGAACACCACCGACCGCGGCGGCGAGATGCTGGCAAGTCAGGTGCGTAGCTCCCCGGTTTACGAAAGTAATGCCCGCGAAATCGGCCTCGAGCCGGTCAATAAGCTGATAAACGACATCATCCAGGCCAACGCCGGATAATTCGGGGTGAGCGTAATGCAACAGCAAAAACCGCTGGAAGGCGCGCAGCTGGTCATTATGACCATTGCGCTGTCGCTCGCGACCTTTATGCAGGTGCTGGACTCCACCATCGCCAACGTGGCCATCCCCACCATCGCCGGTAACCTTGGCTCATCGTTGAGCCAGGGCACCTGGGTTATCACCTCGTTTGGGGTAGCGAACGCTATCTCCATTCCGATTACCGGCTGGCTGGCAAAGCGCGTTGGCGAAGTGAAGCTGTTCCTCTGGTCGACGGTGGCGTTCGCCATCGCCTCCTGGGCCTGCGGCATGTCAAACAGCCTGACGATGCTGATTTTCTTCCGCGTGATTCAGGGGATCGTCGCCGGTCCGCTGATCCCGCTGTCGCAAAGTCTGCTGCTCAGCAACTACCCGCCCGCCAAGCGCTCTATCGCGCTGGCGCTGTGGTCAATGACGGTGATCGTCGCGCCGATTTGCGGCCCTATCCTCGGCGGCTATATCAGCGACAACTACCACTGGGGCTGGATCTTCTTTATCAACGTGCCGATTGGTATCGCCGTGGTGGTGATGACGCTACAGACCCTGCGCAACCGCGAAACCCGCACCGAGCAGCGGCGGATCGACGGCGTCGGCCTGGCGCTGCTGATCATCGGTATCGGCAGCCTGCAGGTGATGCTCGACCGGGGTAAAGAGCTGGACTGGTTCGCCTCGAACGAGATCATCATCCTGACCATTGTCGCAGTGGTGGCGATAAGCTTCCTTATCGTCTGGGAGCTAACCGACGACAACCCGATAGTCGACCTGTCGCTCTTTAAGTCGCGAAACTTCACCATCGGCTGCCTGTGTATCAGCCTCGCCTATATGCTCTACTTTGGCGCTATCGTGCTGTTGCCGCAGCTATTGCAGGAGGTATACGGCTATACCGCCACCTGGGCCGGTCTGGCCTCGGCGCCGGTCGGGGTGATCCCGGTTATCCTGTCGCCGATTATCGGCCGCTTCGCGCATAAGCTGGATATGCGTCGGCTGGTCACCTTCAGCTTTATCATGTACGCGGTCTGTTTTTACTGGCGCGCGTGGACCTTCGAACCGGGTATGGACTTCGGCGCCTCGGCGTGGCCGCAGTTTATCCAGGGCTTTGCGGTGGCCTGCTTCTTTATGCCGCTGACGACCATTACGCTTTCCGGCCTGCCGCCGGAAAGGCTGGCGGCGGCATCGAGCCTGTCGAACTTTACGCGTACCCTGGCGGGCTCCATCGGCACCTCGATTACCACCACCATGTGGACGAACCGCGAGGCGCTGCACCATGCTCAGCTTACCGAGTCGGTGACGCCGTATAATCCCAACGCCCAGCAGATGTACGACCAGCTGCAGGGATTAGGGATGACGCAGCAGCAGGCGTCCGGCTGGATCGCGCAGCAGATAACCAACCAGGGGCTGATTATCTCCGCCAACGAAATTTTCTGGTTCTCGGCGGCGATATTTATCCTTCTGCTCGGGCTGGTGTGGTTTGCCAGACCGCCGTTCAGCGCCGGCGGCGGCGGTGGCGGCGCGCACTAAGGTTTGACCTGAAGGGATCTGCGGATCCCTTTTTTTATGGCCGCCGCGCAGGTTGTCCAGTTTGCGCTAGTTTATGTCCAGTTCGCTGGAGATGCCTTTTCGCCTTGTCATGCACGATAAAGACTCGCTTAGAAGGAGAAAATCATGCTGACTCAACCTGGTGAAAAATACCGTCCCTATCCGCCGATTGCCCTGCCCGACCGCCGCTGGCCGGAGCAGCAAATTACCCGCGCCCCGCGCTGGCTCTCCACCGACCTGCGCGACGGCAACCAGGCGCTGGCCGAGCCGATGGACAGCGCGCGCAAACTGCAGTTCTGGGACTTGCTGCTAGAGTGCGGATTTAAAGAGATCGAGGTGGCCTTTCCCTCGGCTTCGCAAACCGATTTCAACTTTGTGCGTCAACTTATTGAAGAACGGCGCATCCCGCAGGACGTGACGATTCAGGTGCTGACCCAGGCGCGGGAAGATTTAATCCTCAGGACCTTCGAATCGCTGCGCGACGCCCACCGCGCCACCGTTCACCTCTATAACGCCACCGCTCCGCTGTTCCGCGAGCGGGTTTTTGGAATGAACAAAGCGCAGGTCGTCGAGCTGGCGACCCGCGCTACCCGGCTTATCCGCCAACGGTGCGAACAGCAGCCGCAGACCCGCTGGCAATACGAGTACTCCCCGGAAACTTTTTGTTTTACCGAGCCGGAATTCGCGCTGGAGATTTGCGAAGCGGTGGCGGAAATCTGGCAGCCCTGCGCCGAACGGCCGATGATTATCAACCTGCCCGCGACGGTGGAAGTGAACACGCCTAACGTTTATGCCGATCAAATTGAGTATTTTTGTCGTCACTTCTCGCGCCGCGCCGATGTGTGCATTAGCGTTCATCCGCATAACGACCGGGGAACCGGCGTCGCCAGCGCGGAGCTGGCGGTGATGGCCGGCGCCGACCGCGTCGAAGGCTGCCTGTTCGGCAACGGCGAGCGCACCGGTAACGTCTGTCTGGTGACGCTGGCGATGAATCTCTACAGCCAGGGCGTCGATCCCCGGCTCAGGTTCGCTGAGATGAACCGGGTGGTCGAAATCGTCGAAAGCTGCAACCAGATCCCGGTTCATCCGCGCCACCCGTGGGCGGGAAGCCTGGCCTATACCGCCTTTTCCGGCTCGCATCAGGATGCGATCAAAAAAGGGTTCGACGCCCGCCGGCCCGGCGATCGCTGGGAAATGCCCTACCTGCCTATCGACCCGCAGGATATCGGCTGTAGCTACGAGGCGGTGATCCGCGTTAACAGCCAGTCCGGCAAAAGCGGCAGCGCGTGGCTGATTGAACAGAATCATGGCCTGAAGCTGCCGCGCGCGCTGCAGCAGGATTTTAGCCTGCACGTCCAGCGCGAAACCGATACGCATGGTAAGGAGATGACCCACAACGCGCTGTGGCAACTGTTTCGCGCACGCTACGGGCTGGTCCCCCAGCCGCCGCTGGCGCTGCTGGATTACCAAAGCGATAGCCAGCAGGACGGCCAGCTTTCTCTGCAGGCTTCCCTGCGCATCGCCGGCGAAACGCGACGTTTGCAGAGCCGCGGCAACGGCCTGCTGTCCGCCGCCGCCAGCGGGCTGAGCGGCCTGTTAAAGCAAAACTTCGTGATTAAGGATTATCACGAGCATACCCTCGGCGAACGTAGCGACAGCCGTTCAGTCGCCTATATTCGCTGCGTCTTCCCGAATGGCGACAGCCGCTGGGGGGTGGGAATTGATAACGACGTGGCGCGCGCCTCGCTGCAGGCGCTGTGCAATGCGGTGAGCGCAGGCCATTACTCCGGCGAACGGAAGTAGTCGCTGGGGGCGACGCCTGTTACCCGGCGAAACATGGCGCTAAAAGCGCTGTGGCTACCGTAGCCGAGATCCAGCGCCACCCGCAGTACCGACTGCCCCTGCGCCAGGCGAACCAGCGCTTCCATCAGCTTCGCCCGGCGCACCCATTCACTCCAGGTGAGCGTGGTCTGCTGCTGAAAATGACGATTCAGCGTGCGCTCGCTCATGCTGCTCTCTTTCGCCGCCACGGCGCTGCTCCACGAGTCGCCGGGCGCTTCTCTTACCTTCTGGCATAAACGGCGCAGCGCTTCGCTTTGCGGCTCCGGCAGGCCAAACGGCAGCACCGCCATGCCGCGAATTTCATCGAGGATCAGTTCGTAAATGCGTTCATCGCGGCTGCCCGGCGCGTAGGATTCCGCCAGCGTCAGCGACGCGACGATCAGTTCACGCAGCAGCGGAGTCACCTGCACTATCTGGCAGGCAGCGGGAAGATCGGCGCGCGCGAGAGGATCGATAAACAGGGTTCGCGCAGCCGCAGCGCCGGTAACCCGTAGGGTATGCGGGGTACCGGCGGGCAGCCAGACGCCTCGCCCCGGCGGCACGACCCAGTAGCCATGCGCAGTTTCCACCCGCACCACGCCGCTGAGAATATGCAGCAGCTGGGCGCAATCGTGCTGATGCCAGGGTTCGCTATCGCCATGGGCGTAATCATGGGCAAAAGGCACCAGCGAACGGTGTTGAAAATTGAAGGTTAAAGTCGTCGACATCGCCGCGGCGTCAGGGAATAGCGGCCCGACGGGGTTCGCCGGGCCGTGGCAGAAGCACTAGATGTGCAGTTCTTGCAGTTTTTCTTTCGGCAGCGCCAGCTCATCGTTGCTATTGACGCGGACATCGCGCTCGATGATATGGCGAGCGATTTCCTGAGCTTCTTCCAGCGAGTGCATGGTGTAGGTTCCGCACTGGTAAACGTTCAGCTCCGGGATCTGGTTCTGATCTTTCACCTTCAGCACGTCGGCCATCGCCGCTTTCCAGGCATCCGCGACGCGCTGCTCGTCCGGCGTACCGATCAGGCTCATATAAAACCCGGTGCGGCAACCCATCGGAGAGATATCGATAATTTCCACACCATTGCCGTTCAGGTGATCGCGCATGAAGCCGGCAAACAGGTGCTCGAGGGTATGAATGCCTCTTTCCGGCATCACTTCCTGGTTTGGCACGCAGAATCGCAGATCGAAAACGGTGATTTCATCGCCCTGAGGCGTGTTCATTTTCTTCGCGACACGCACCGCAGGCGCTTCCATTCGGGTATGGTCGACTGTGAAACTATCTAACAACGGCATTCTTCACCTCCGATAGTGATTTTTTTAAAAATAAAATGAACTCTTTTTGAGGCAGCGAGTCTGAGTATATGAAAGACGCGCATTTATTATCATCATCATCCCTGAATCAGAGATGAAAGTTTGGCCACAGTGATGTGGCCGTTTTCTTTTTTACGGCCCGGAAAGCTACGCGTGCCTTGCCAGCAGCGCTTCAAACGGCTCGCTATCCGCCGCTTCCACCTTCTTCTGACGCTGTAGCGATGCTTCACGCTCGGCAACAAAATCCGCCTCGCTTAAAATTTCCAGCGGCTCTTCGCGCAGCATCGTCCGATAGCGATCGGCCAGCTCTCTGCCGGTACCGCCAATCCCCTCTTCAAGCATAGAACGCAGAATGCGCGCCGAGAAGGTTAATTCGGGATTGTCGAAGCAGGCGACCAGCTCATCGCAGGCCTGCTGATAGGCCTGGCATCCGTGGATGCTATCCAGCGTTTGCGCCACGCGGCGTAAATCGCGGAACAGATCTTTACCGACCTGAGCCAGCGGGTACTGCGCGGTTTCGCAGCCAATACCGAGCGTCAGGCCCGGCTTACGGCCTTCCAGAATCACCCGATTCCAGTTGGTGCGCGTGCACAGCAGCTCGTCGCTGCTCATCTCCGGCGCATCGGCCAGCACGCACCAGACCATAAACAGATCGAGGAAACGCACCTGCTGCTCGTCAACGCCAATCGGTGAGAACGGATTGATATCCAGGGAGCGCACTTCAATGTATTCAATACCGCCGCGCAGCAGCGCGTCGGAAGGCGTTTCGCCGCTGCGGGTCACGCGTTTCGGGCGAATCGGCGCGTACAGCTCGTTTTCGATCTGCAGCACGTTGCTGTTGATTTGCAGACGCTTCCCGTCTTTCTCCAGCCCGATATTTTCATACTCTTCGGAAGGCGTTTTAATCGCCCGCTTCAATCCTGCCACATACTCGTAGAGATCGTTAAACGTAATTCCGAGATTGCTTTGCGATTTATTGGTATAGCCCAGATCGCTCAGACGCAACGAGGTCGCGTAAGGCAGGTAGTACATGCCGTTGCTGGCTTCCTGAAAAGGCAGCGACGTCGGTTTGCCCTGCAGGAACGACGAGCAGATCGCCGGGGAAGCGCCGAACAGGTATGGGATCACCCAACCAAAACGGTAGTAGTTGCGAATGGAGCGGAAATAGCCCGCTGAGATCGCTTCTTTACCGCTTTCGGCATCCTCAACGCCGCACTTAGCCTGCCAGAAAGCCATCGGCAGCGAGAAGTTATAGTGCACGCCGGAGATAGTTTGCATCAGCGCGCCGTAGCGATTTTTCAGCCCTTCGCGATACAGCGTTTTCAGGCGGCCAATATTAGAGGTACCGTACTGCGCCAGTTCAATATCCTGGCCGGGCGCGATATAGCAAGGCATGCTCAGCGGCCACATGCGCTCGTCGCCAATATGACGTGCGGTATAGCGATGAACATCGCGCATAAAGGTGAGCATATGCTGGATATCACCATCAACCGGCGTAATAAATTCCAGCAAAGCTTCGGCAAAATCGGTGGTAATCCATTTATGAGTCAGCGCTGAACCCAGTGCCTGCGGATGACCGGTAGTGGCCAGCGTGCCGTCAGCATTGACGCGCAGCGTTTCGCGCTCAAGACCACGTTGAATACCCTGCAGCGCCTGCGGATTTTTTTCCAGCCAGGCCAGCGCCTGTGATACGTCCGGGATCAATTTGACCTCCCGCCTGTCGAAATCGTTTGAATTAGCATAATTGTAATGGTTGAACAATCAGTCCAATTAGTGCCACCACGTCATGCCCTGAAGCGTTATCGCCGCAACGACGATATAGCGTATTGCTTTGCCAAGGCATAAAAAAAAGAGCACTGGTCCCCAGGAAATGCGCATCCATCCCGCCAGTAAACACAGCAAATCGCCTATAACAGGCGCCCAGCTTAATAATAGCGCGGCCGCGCCGTAGCGCCTCAGCCAGCCGGACGCCTTCTCCTGCCAGCGCGATGTTTTGCGCAGCGGAAACAGGCGCCCCAGAATAACGTTAGTTACCCCTCCAAGGCTATTACCGATTATTGCTATTAAAACCAGTAACCAGGGCTGGCTCACCCCCGCCAGCAGCATGGCAATCAACACCACTTCCGAATTGCCGGGAAGCAGCGTGGCGCTCAAAAAGCTGCTGGCAAACAGCGATATCAGCGACAGCGAGTCGCTCACAGCAACCGCACGTCCACGGCATCCATTCCGGCGCGCTTCGCCGCCTGCAGACCAAAGTCCGCATCTTCAAAGACCACGCATTTCTCCGCCGCAACGCCCATGCGCTCAGCGCAGAGTAAGAAAGTATCAGGCGCGGGTTTATGGTTGGCGACATGATCGGCGGCAACTACCGCCGAGAAGTAGTGACGCAGGCCCAGATGGGCCAGCAGCGCTTCAGCAACGGCGCTCTCGCTGCCGGTACCGACCGACATCGGACGACGACCGTGCCACTCCTTAACCACCTCAATCAGCGGTAAGGGGCGGACGCTATCAAGCAGCATCGCTTTCACGGCGTCCGTTTTTTCCTGCGCCAGAGAGTGAGGATCTAAATCAGCCTGATTTAATTCGATAATGGCCTGAGCGATCCGCCAGGTAGGAGAACCGTTAAGCGCGACCATGGCCTGCATATCAAAACGCATACCGTAACGTCCCAGAACCTCGTTCCATGCCTTACGATGCGTCGGCTCGGTATCGAGGATCGTGCCATCCATATCAAAAATCAGTCCTGCGTAACGTTCGTACATCGTCTTCTCACCAACCGGTTAAGGAGGAGTTACTGTAACGCAAAAGGTCTGCTTTGTCGCTGCCAGCGGTAGATGCAACAAGGGCGCTCGATGGCGCCCTTGTTGATACAGATGCAGTGTGGTGCGTTTATTTGATTCTTAAATCGTTCTCAACCATACGAACGCCCTGCACTTTTCGCGTCACTTCTACCGCTCGTTTAGCGCTATCGACGGATGAGACAAAGCCGCTGAGCTGTACACGACCTTTAAAGGTCTGGACGCTAATTTCCGAAGACTTAATCTCTTTGTCATTGAAGAGCGCGGTTTTGACTTTGGTGGTCACGACAGTATCGTCAATATACCCACCGGTACTTTCCTTTGTGGATGAACCTGCGCAGCCCGCAAGCGTGGCGGCGACCAGAAGCGTCGCGCAACACGCAGATATTGCTTTGAACCATTTCATGGATTTCTCTCCTTGCACTTATCCCACCCAGGATCAGGTCGGTTAACAGGAATAAATTATAGTGGAAAGAGGGAGTTGCCAATGAAAAAAGTGCTGAAAGACGAGGTGAATTATTGCGTTTAAGAGGTTTTGAGACAAAGAGAGTGGCTGGAGATTATCTCGCAGACCATGAAACAACAGCGTGGCTGCTATCTCGGAGAATATGGTGCATCCGGGAGGATTCGAACCTCCGACCGCTCGGTTCGTAGCCGAGTACTCTATCCAGCTGAGCTACGGATGCATCGGGAAACTTGCTTTACTGCCGATATTGATACCGCTGCTGAAGCCGTATCAAGTAAGAGATGGTGCATCCGGGAGGATGACTCACTCGGTTCGCCCTTCGGGCCGTTGCTGAAGCAACGTTATCCTCCCTGGTGCTGGCGATTATCTCGCAGACCATGAAACAACAGCGTGGCTGCTATCTCGGAGAATATGGTGCATCCGGGAGGATTCGAACCTCCGACCGCTCGGTTCGTAGCCGAGTACTCTATCCAGCTGAGCTACGGATGCATCGGGAAACTTGCTTTACTGCCGATATTGATACCGCTGCTGAAGCCGTATCAAGTAAGAGATGGTGCATCCGGGAGGATGACTCACTCGGTTCGCCCTTCGGGCCGTTGCTGAAGCAACGTTATCCTCCCTGGTGCTGGCGATTATCTCGCAGACCATGAAACAACAGCGTGGCTGCTATCTCGGAGAATATGGTGCATCCGGGAGGATTCGAACCTCCGACCGCTCGGTTCGTAGCCGAGTACTCTATCCAGCTGAGCTACGGATGCATCGGGAAACTTACTTTACTGCAGATTTTGATACTGCTGCTAAAGCCGTATCAAGTAAGATGGTGCATCCGGGAGGATTCGAACCTCCGACCGCTCGGTTCGTAGCCGAGTACTCTATCCAGCTGAGCTACGGATGCAAAATGGCGGTGAGGCGGGGATTCGAACCCCGGATGCAGCTTTTGACCGCATACTCCCTTAGCAGGGGAGCGCCTTCAGCCTCTCGGCCACCTCACCACACGCCTCTTACGAGTGCTTCGAAGAACTTGTTTCTGCTCTTCGTCGCTGCGATGGCGCACATATTACTTTCTGGTACTTATAAGTCAAACCTTTTTTCGAGACCTTTTTTTCGTTTGCACACTTCCCGCGCAATTAGCCTGTGAAAACGGCAAAAAGAGTATTTTATCAACAAGAAATTGGCGATTACGCCGCTGCTAACGCAAAAGATAATTGTCGCGGACGCGGAGAAAGAGACAAAAAAGAGGGGCTATCGGAGAGGAAAAGTGGCAAAAACGGGGGATGGAAGGAAGCGCCTCACCGAATAGCGAGGCGCGAAAACCTTAGTAACTGGACTGCTGGGATTTTTCAGCCTGGATACGCTGGTAGATCTCTTCACGATGCACGGAGACTTCTTTAGGGGCATTAACGCCAATACGTACCTGGTTACCCTTCACCCCTAAAACTGTCACAGTGACCTCATCTCCAATCATGAGGGTCTCACCAACTCGACGAGTCAGAATCAGCATTCTTTGCTCCTTGAAAGATTAAAAGAGTCGGGTCTCTCGTATCCCGGCATTATCCATCATATAACGCCAAAAAGTAAGCGATGACAAACACCCTACGGTGTAAGCAGTCACGGCATCACATTCTGTTAAACCTAAGTTTAGCCGATATACACAACTTCAACCCGACTTTATCGTTATCAGTGCTTCTCGCGCAAGATGCTGTAATCCGAGAATCACAGCATCTATGCAATTATAGTTATTACAGTTTTGCGCTTACCCAGCCTTTCACACTGGCCAACGCAGCAGGGAGAGCAGACGCATCGGTACCGCCGGCTTGCGCCATATCCGGACGACCGCCCCCTTTACCGCCCACCTGCTGGGCGACCATACCAATCAGTTCCCCTGCCTTCACGCGGTCTGTCACATCCTTAGACACACCTGCAATCAGAGAAACCTTACCCTCTGCGACCGTGGCCAACACAACAACCGTTGAACCCAGCTGATTTTTCAGATCGTCAACCATAGTACGCAGCATTTTCGGCTCAACGCCAGCCAGTTCGCTGACCAGCAGCTTAACGCCGTTAATCTCTTCCGCTTTGCTGGAGAGATTTGCGCTCTCCTGCACAGCAGCCTGCTCTTTCAACTGCTGCAGCTCTTTTTCCAGCTGACGGCTGCGTTCTAACGCGGCACGTACTTTGTCGCCGAGGCTGTGGGTGTCCCCTTTCAGCAGCTGCGCGATATCGCTCAGCTGATCGCTTTGCGCATGCAGCATCGCCATCGCACCTTCGCCGGTGACCGCTTCGATACGGCGCACGCCCGCGGCGGTGCCGGATTCAGAGGTAATGCGGAACAGGCCGATATCACCGGTGCGCGAGGCGTGCGTACCGCCGCACAGCTCGGTGGAGAAATCACCCATGCTCAGCACGCGAACGCGATCGTCATACTTCTCGCCAAACAGCGCCATCGCGCCGGATTCACGCGCAGCGTCAATATCCATGATATTGGTTTCGATCGGCAGGTTGCGGCGAATTTGCGCGTTCACCAGATCTTCTACCGCGCGGATCTCCTCCGGCTTCATCGCTTCAAAATGCGAGAAGTCAAAGCGCAGCGCTTTGTCGTTAACCAGAGAACCCTTCTGCGCAACGTGCGTACCAAGAACCTGGCGCAGCGCCGCGTGCATCAGGTGCGTTGCGGAGTGGTTGAGGCGGATGCGCTGACGGCGAGCCTCATCAACATCGGCCTGCACGGCGTCGCCGACTTTCAGCGAGCCGCCGGTGACTTTACCGATATGACCAATGGCCTGACCGTATTTCTGCGCGTCGTTGACCTGGAAGGAAAAACCGGCGCCCTTAAGTTCGCCTTTGTCGCCCACCTGGCCGCCAGATTCCGCGTAGAACGGCGTCTGATCGAGAATGACCACCGCTTCCTGGCCCGCGTTAACCGCATCAACCGCTTTGCCATCGATAAACAGCGCGGTGACTTTGCCGTTCAGCTCCAGGCTGTCATAGCCCTTAAACTCAGAGACGCCGTCGACGCGGATCATCGCATTGTAGTCCGCGCCAAAGCCGCTGGATTCGCGCGCGCGACGGCGCTGCTCTTCCATTGCCGCTTCAAAACCCGCTTCATCAACTTTGATGTTGCGCTCGCGGCAAACGTCCGCGGTCAGGTCAACCGGGAAGCCGTAGGTATCGTACAGGCGGAAAGCGGTTTCGCCGTCCAGCGTGTCGCCCTGCAGTTTAGCCAGCTCTTCATCCAGCAGCGCCAGTCCGCGCTCCAGAGTACGGGCAAACTGCTCTTCTTCGGTCTTCAGCACCTGCTCAACCTGAGCCTGCTGCTGTTTCAGCTCTTCGCCGGCGGAACCCATCACGTCAATCAGCGGGGCAACCAGTTTCCAGAAGAAGGTCTCCTTCGCGCCCAGCATATTGCCATGGCGAATTGCGCGGCGAATGATGCGGCGCAGCACGTAGCCGCGGTTTTCATTCGACGGGATAACGCCATCGGCTATCAGGAACGCGCAGGAACGAATGTGGTCAGCGATAACGCGCAGCGACTTGTTAGAGAGATCGGTCGCGCCGGTAACCTTCGCCACGCTCTTAATCAGATCGCGGAACAGATCGATATCGTAGTTGGAGTTGACGTGCTGCAGCACGGCGGCAATACGCTCGAGGCCCATACCGGTATCTACGGACGGCTTCGGCAGCGGCTCCATGGTTCCGTCAGCCTGACGGTTGAACTGCATGAAGACGATATTCCAGATCTCAATATAGCGATCGCCGTCTTCTTCCGGCGTTCCCGGAGGGCCGCCCCAGATATGGTCGCCATGGTCGAAGAAGATTTCGGTGCAGGGGCCGCACGGCCCGGTGTCGCCCATCTGCCAGAAGTTATCGGAAGCAAACGGCGCGCCTTTGTTGTCGCCGATGCGGATAATACGCTCGCGCGGTACGCCAACTTCATTTGCCCAGATATCGAACGCTTCATCGTCGGTTTCGTAAACGGTCACCCACAGTTTTTCTTTCGGCAGGGCGAACCAGCTTTCACCGGTCAGCAGTTCCCATGCGTATTTGATGGCGTCCTGTTTGAAATAATCGCCGAAGCTAAAGTTGCCCAGCATTTCAAAGAAGGTGTGGTGACGCGCGGTGTAGCCGACGTTTTCCAGATCGTTGTGTTTACCACCCGCACGAACGCAACGCTGCGCGGTGGTCGCGCGCGAATAATTACGTTTGTCGAGACCAAGGAAGACATCCTTGAACTGGTTCATCCCGGCGTTGGTAAACAGCAGGGTCGGGTCGTTATGCGGCACCAGGGAGCTGCTCGCAACTACCTGATGTCCTTTACTATGGAAAAAGTCGAGAAACGCCTGACGGATCTCAGCGGTGCTCTTGCTCATAATTATCCTGAAATCAAGCTAACGAAATGTCGCTGGCAGCCACTACCCAGTATTGACCGGCAGGCTACTCACGAAAATAAAGTGGGAATAAGATAAGTTTTCTTCACGGGGAAGTAAAATCCCGGATGGGTCAATCTGCAAAATTTCGCCAGATTTCCTGAATATCTTCCATCAGATAACCGCGATAGAGCAAAAAGCGCTGAATTTTGACTTTTTCGGCAAATACGGTGGGCAGGGGTTCGCCATATTTTCGCTGCGCCTGCTCTTTGGCAAGCTGCGCCCAGTCGATTTCGCACTCGCGCATGGCTGCCTCTATCGTCTCGCGGGAAATCCCCTTCTGCTTTAGCTCCTGGCGGACGCGCGCCGGGCCGTATCCCTTGCGGCTGCGGCTGGCAATAAACTGACGAACAAAGCGTTCGTCGTCCAGATAGCGGTTCTCAATACACCATTCAACGACGTTATCGACCTCTTCCGGCGTCACGTTTAACGCTTCCGGGCCGTTTTTACTCATAACCGGCGCGGCCAGTTTGCGCCTTAGCTCCTGTTCGCTGTGGTCGCGCATTGCCAGAATGCGAATCGCGCGATCCAGCAGCCTGGCGTAGTCAGAGCGGCGGGATGAAGTTTCAGTCACGGGCAGCCTCGCTAATCAAAAAAGCAAAAGGGCCGCGTAAGCGGCCCCTTGTTAGTCTGTTCAGACGATATCAGAAATCCTGTTCGGTTTCCGCTTCGCTGTTGCCATCAACCGCGAAGTCCGGCGTGGCGTCCTGATTGCTCAGCAGCAGTTCACGAACTTTCTTCTCAATCTCTTTTGCCGCAGCCGGGTTCTCTTTCAGCCAGGAGATTGCGTTCGCTTTACCCTGACCAATTTTATCGCCGTTGTAGCTGTACCAGGCGCCGGCTTTCTCGATCAGCTTCTCTTTCACGCCGAGATCGACCAGCTCGCCGTAGAAGTTAATACCTTCACCGTAGAGGATCTGGAATTCAGCCTGTTTAAACGGCGCGGCGATTTTGTTTTTCACCACTTTAACGCGGGTTTCGCTGCCGACGACGTTGTCGCCCTCTTTCACCGCGCCGATACGACGGATGTCAAGACGCACGGAGGCGTAGAACTTCAGCGCGTTACCGCCGGTGGTGGTTTCCGGGTTACCGAACATCACGCCAATTTTCATACGAATCTGGTTGATGAAGATCAGCAGCGTGTTGGACTGCTTCAGGTTGCCCGCCAGTTTACGCATCGCCTGGCTCATCATACGCGCCGCGAGGCCCATATGAGAGTCGCCGATTTCGCCTTCGATTTCCGCTTTCGGCGTCAGCGCCGCAACGGAGTCGACGACGATAACGTCTACCGCGCCGGAACGCGCCAGCGCGTCACAGATTTCCAGAGCCTGTTCGCCGGTATCCGGCTGGGAGCACAGCAGGTTGTCGATATCGACGCCCAGCTTGCGTGCGTAAACCGGGTCCAGCGCGTGTTCCGCATCGATAAACGCACAGGTTTTACCTTCGCGCTGCGCGGCGGCGATAACCTGCAGCGTCAGCGTGGTTTTACCGGAAGATTCAGGTCCGTAGATCTCGACGATACGGCCCATCGGCAGGCCGCCTGCGCCCAGGGCGATATCAAGGGAAAGCGAGCCGGTGGAGATTGTTTCCACATCCATGGAACGGTCTTCACCCAGGCGCATGATGGAGCCTTTACCGAATTGTTTTTCGATCTGGCCCAGTGCTGCCGCCAACGCTTTCTGTTTGTTTTCGTCGATAGCCATTATTACTCCTCTCATGCCGGGTGTAACCGGGTAGTGAATTCTGTTCTGTTGAAGCAATTATACTGTATAGTCATACAGTATCAAGTATTTTGTAGAAATTGTTGCCAGAGGAGATTTAGCGCATAGGCCGTGGCCTGGCGGCGTACCGACTCGCGGTCTCCAGCGAAGCATTCGCGCCGGGTCACGCCCTGTCCGCTGGCGCTGGCGACGCCAAACCAGACGGTTCCCACCGGCTTTTCCGCGCTGCCGCCATCCGGTCCGGCAATGCCGCTGACCGAAATCGCATAGTCCGCGCGGGCCGCGCGCAGGGCGCCAATCGCCATCTCCACGACCACCGGTTCACTCACCGCGCCATGCTCAAGCAGCGTCGCTTCGCTGACGCCAATCATCTGCGATTTCGCTTCATTGCTGTAGGTCACAAAACCGCGCTCAAACCATGCCGAACTACCGGCGATATCGGTAAGGGTTTTGGCGACCCAGCCGCCGGTGCAGGACTCCGCCGTGGTCACCGTCGCGCCGCGCGCTTTCAGCGCCTGCCCCACCTGCTCGCTCAGCTGCATTAATTCGGAATCTGTCATTCGTCGCCCCACGTAAGCTGTACAACCAGGCCATCAAAGATAGCACTTTCAGCAGAGATATGGGGATGAGGTAACGAATTTACGAGTCGGCTTCCGAAAAACATCGACCGCGCCCGACGGCGTATTTTCGGATAGCCGCCAGGGGGCGCCGGTATACAATTCATCGCACGTATAAGGAAGAGTGAAATACGAGGTTACCAGGAATGGCTAAAGCAGCGATGACCTCCGAGCAGAACGTGAATACGCCTGCGTCTGTTTATCTGCGGCGTCGTGTCACTGTTTACCGCGCTACTGCCTATGTTTACCCGCTCATTTAACTCGCTGTACCAAGGCGTACAGATCCTGCTGGGGGTGAGCAGTATTGTCTGTGGATTGACATTAATTAAAAAAAATTCAAACAGATACTTGCAGAATAATAAGGTCAGTTAACCGGCCCGCGGCGGGCCGGCTTCATTTATTTCATACTCGCCGCAATCAGCTCCACGTTGTGGCGCAGCATTTTCACGTAGCTGTCCGCCACGCCGCCCGGTTTAGAGAGCGCTTCAGGGTAGAGCTCTCCTCCCGGCTGCGCGCCCGTTGCGCTGGCAATCTGTTTAACCAGTCTTGGATCAAGCTGATTTTCCATAAACCAGGTATGCACATCGTCGGCTTTAATTTGCTTGATTAAGGCCGCCACCTGCGCCGCGCTGGCTTCACTTTCCGAAGACAATCCCTGCGGCGCGAGGAAGGTCACGCCATAAGCGCGGCCAAAATAGCCGAACGCGTCATGGCTGGTCAGCACCTTACGCTTTGCCTGCGGAATGGCGCTGAACCGATCTTTTGCCCAGCGATCGATCTCATTGAGCTGGCTGATATAGCGCTGACCGGAGGCCTCCAGCGCCGACTTATCCTCCGGGTCGGCTTTCACCAGGCCGTTGAGGATATTCTGCGCATACAGCGCACCGTTCGCGGCGCTGTTCCACGCGTGCGGATCGGTTACCGTTGCGCCATCTTCTTCCAGCGTATGGGTTTTTACGCCGCCGGAAGCCACCACCAGCTCGCCTTTAAACCCCGATGCCTTAATCAGCCTGTCCAGCCAGCCTTCCAGTCCCAGGCCGTTCACCACCACCACATCGGCTTTGCTCAGCAGCGCGCTGTCTTTCGGCGAGGGTTCAAAGGTGTGCGGGTCGCCGTCCGGCCCCACCAGCGTATCTACATGCACATGTTCGCCGCCAATCTGCTGCGCCATATCGCCTAATACGGAAAAACTACTCACCACGTTTAGCGTTTTCGCCATCACCCCGTGCGATGCCAGACCCAACGCCAGCGCCAGCCATATCCCGGTACGTTTCATCATGTTCCTTACCCCATTAATTTACGCCAGCCGACAACCAGCCGGCTGCGCGTGCCAAAAAACACCGATATAAAAAAGATACCGCTGGCGGTCAGCACAATAGCGGGCCCGGCTGGCAGGTTTGCCGCCCACGACAGGCTCAGCCCCATCCATGCGCAAAAGCCGCCGATGAGCGCCGCCAGCAGCAGAATGCCCGGCAGCGTCCGCGCCCAGCAGCGCGCCGCGACCGCGGGCAGCATCATGACCCCCACCGCCATCAGCGTGCCGAGCACCTGAAACCCGGCCACCAGATTGAGCACCAGCAGGGCGAGAAACAGGCCGTGCAGCAGCGCAGGCAATCTTCGCGCGTTTACCTGAAGCCAGACGCTGTCGAAGGCTTCGCTGACCAGGCCGCGATAAAACAGGGCGATGCCGATCAGCGTCAGGCTGGCGACGCCGCTCACAAACACCGCCGAATCGCTGTCCACCGCCAGAATCGAGCCGAACAGCAGATGCAGCAGGTCGACGTTAGAGCCGCGCAGCGAGACCAGCGTGACGCCCAGCGCCAGGGAGCCGAGATAAAATCCGGCAAAGCTGGCATCCTCTTTTAAAGGCGTGCGTCGGCTGACCCACCCCGCCACCAGCGCGACCGCGATGCCGGCGATAAAACCGCCGACGGTCATCGCCAGCAGCGACATCCCGTTGAGCAGATAGCCCGCGGCCACGCCGGGCAAAATTGCATGCGAGAGCGCATCGCCCATCAGGCTCATGCGGCGTAAAAGTAAGAAGACGCCGAGCATGGTGGTGCTCAGGGACAACGCCAGGCACACCAGCAGCGCGCGGCGCATAAAGCCAAATTCGATAAAGGGCTGAATGAACGTATGCCAGATCATGCCAGCCTCGCGCCGTGAAAGGCGGGAAGCACATCAGGCGTACTGCCCCAGCGGGCGCGCTGCGGCGTCAGCAGCATCGTTTCCGGGAAATAGTCGGCGACCCGCTGGTTATCGTGCAGCACCGCCAGAATCGTCTGCCCCTGCTGATACATTTCCAGGATCAGCGCCATCAGCTCGCGGCAGGTGGCTTCATCGATGCCGGTAAACGGTTCGTCGAGCATCACCAGCGGCGCGCGCTGCACCATCACCCGCGCGAAGAGCATGCGCTGAAACTGGCCGCCGGAGAGCTCCTCAATCGGCGTTTTCGCCAGCGTTAACAGCCCCACCCGCTCTATGGCTGCGACGATGCGCTGACGCACCTCTCCGCCGAGCCCGCGCAGCAGCGATACGCGCGGCCAGGCCCCCTGGCTGACGACATCCTGCACCGTGAGCGGAAACTGCGACTCCAGCGCATGCCGCTGCGCCAGCCAGCCGATAACCGGCCGTCCCTCGCGCCAGTTCAGGCGGCCGCTGACCGGCGGAATAAACCCGGCCAGCGTCTTTAACAGCGTCGATTTCCCGCAGCCGTTCAGGCCGACGATCGCGGTCATACTCCCCGTTGCAAGCGTGCCGCTAAGCGACGGCGTAATCGCCAGGCCCTCATAGCCCGCCACCAGGTGATCGAGCTCAATCATGGCAGCGATACCGCCCACCAGGTTGCCAGCCACAGAGCGGCCAGCAGCACGCAGGCCATCCCCAACCGGGCGATGCCTGAAGTCATCAATAAGGAAGTCAATGTTTACGCCTCAATAAAACGTTATAACATAACAATATTAAAAGAGGCGTGAAATGTAAATTGGCGTCAACAAAAGGAAATGCTGCAAAATGTTACAGACTCCTCTCCGGACGGAGAGGAGCGCAGAAGGCGGGATTACTGCATGCGGGCCTGAGAAACCGCCAGACCCAGCTGCCAGACGGCCATCGCGTAATGGGTGCTGTGGTTATAGCGGGTAATGGTGTAGAAGTTCGGCAGGCCGTACCAGTACTGGTAGCCAGTGCCGACGTCCAGACGCAGCAGGCTCGCCTGCTGATGGTTACCCAGCGGCTGAGTCGGGGTAAGTCCTGCCGCCGCCAGCTGCGAGACGCTGTATTTGGTTTTGAACCCATTGTTCAGCCCAGGCGCCTGGCCTAGCGCCTGTACCGCCACGAGATCGCCGCTCACCCAGCCGTGCTGCTTGAAGTAGTTCGCCACGCTGCCGATCGCATCGACCGGATCCCACAGGTTGATATGCCCGTCACCGTTAAAGTCCACGGCGTACTGCTTATAAGAAGAGGGCATAAACTGACCGTAGCCCATCGCGCCGGCGAAGGAGCCTTTCAGATCGAGCGGGTCGTCCTGTTCGCTGCGCGCCATCAGCAGGAACGTTTCCAGCTCGCTGGAGAAGTACTCAGCGCGGCGCGGATAGTTAAACGACAGCGTCGCCAGCGCATCAAGGATGCGGGTTTTCCCCATCACCCGGCCCCAGCGGGTCTCGACGCCAATAATCCCGACGACAATCTCCGGCGGCACGCCGTATACCTGGTACGCGCGGTTGAGCGCATCCTGATACTGGTTCCAGAACGCCACGCCGTTCTGCACGTTATCCGGGGTAATAAACTGCTTTTTGTAGCGCAGCCAGGCGCCGTTTGGCCCTGACGGCGGCAGCCCGGTGGGCGCCTGACGGTCCATCAGACGCAGCACGTAATCCAGGCGTTTGGCCTGGGAGAGGATTTGATGCAACTGCTGTCGGTCGAAGCCGTGCTTGCTCACCATTTTATCAATGAACTGTTCCGCCGCCGGGTTATTGGCGAAATCGCCGCTCATCTCCATCACATTATGCTGCGGCTCGAGTAAAAAACCGCCCGTACCGCCCGCCATTTCCTTTTCAGCAGGAGTTTGAGGTTTGCTGCTGCAGGCAGCGAGGAGAACGCACAGGGGGAGTAAAGCCAGGGAACGACGCTTCAACATGGGACATCCATTTAACAAATCGGCAAGGGGTAATTATGGTAAAGCATGCGCCCGCTCACAAGGAAGCGGCGGCAATGTAAATTCTTTTTTATCGCTCTTTTTCCTCCCACCCCGCCGGATCCTTCGCTCATTTCAGCCACAATCTTTCAAAATAAAATATTTATCTTTCATTTTGCGATCAATATAACAATTTCAAACCTTTTAAAATGATTAAAATCAGCTGCCAGTTAGCAAGAAAAATAACACGCTGAAGGAGAGAACAATGATTGAAGTCGTTACCCACGGCGCCGAATGGTTTATCGGCCTGTTTCAGAAGGGAGGCGAGGTGTTCACCGGTATGGTCACCGGGATCCTGCCTTTGCTGATCAGTCTGCTGGTGATCATGAACGCGCTGATCAACTTTATTGGTCAGCAGCGGATCGAAAAGCTGGCGCAACGCTGCGCCGGTAATCCGATCTCCCGCTACCTGCTGCTGCCCTGCATCGGCACCTTCGTTTTCTGTAACCCGATGACCCTGAGCCTTGGGCGCTTTATGCCCGAGAAATACAAACCGAGCTACTACGCGGCGGCCTCCTACAGCTGCCACTCAATGAACGGCCTGTTTCCGCACATCAACCCCGGCGAACTGTTCGTCTATCTGGGGATCGCCAATGGACTCACCACCCTCGGTCTGCCGTTAGGGCCGCTGGCGGTGAGCTATCTGCTGGTGGGCCTGGTGACGAACTTCTTCCGCGGCTGGGTGACCGACCTGACCACGTCGATTTTTGAGAAAAAAATGGCCATCCAGCTTGAGCAGAAAGTGCATCTGTCAGGAGCGACATCATGACCCGTATTCGCATTGAAAAAGGCGCCGGCGGCTGGGGCGGCCCGCTCGAACTCGACGCCGTTGCCGATAAAAAGATTGTCTATATCACCGCGGGCACCCGCCCGGCGATCGTCGATAAAATTGCCCGCCTCACCGGCTGGCAGGCGGTCGATGGCTTCAAAGAGGGCGAGCCGCCGGAAGCGGAAATCGGCGTGGCGATTATCGACTGCGGCGGCACCCTGCGCTGCGGTATCTACCCGAAGCGCCGCATCCCGACCATTAATATCCACGCGACCGGCAAATCGGGTCCGCTGGCGCAGTATATCGTCGAAGACATTTACGTTTCCGGCGTCAAAGAGGAGAACATTTTCGCCCTGGAAGAGGGGCACTCCCCGGCCCCGCAGGCCGCGCCTGCCCAGCCGGCGGCCCGCGACTATGACACCAGCAAAAAGATCACCGAGCAGAGCGACGGCCTGCTGGCCAAAGTTGGTATGGGAATGGGCTCCGTCGTGGCGGTGCTGTTCCAGGCCGGGCGCGACACCATCGATACGGTGCTAAAAACCATTCTGCCGTTTATGGCCTTCGTCTCGGCGCTGATCGGCATCATCATGGCCTCCGGCATCGGCGACTGGATTGCCCACGGTCTGGCGCCGCTCGCCAGCCATCCGCTGGGCCTCGTCACCCTGGCGCTGATCTGCTCCTTCCCGCTGCTGTCGCCGTTTCTCGGCCCCGGCGCGGTCATCGCCCAGGTTATCGGCGTGCTGATTGGCGTGCAGATTGGCCTTGGCAATATTCCGCCGCATCTCGCCCTGCCCGCGCTGTTCGCCATCAACGCCCAGGCCGCCTGCGATTTTATCCCGGTTGGCCTGTCGCTGGCGGAAGCGCGCCAGGACACCGTGCGCGTCGGCGTACCGTCGGTTCTGGTGAGCCGCTTCCTGACCGGCGCGCCAACGGTGCTGATCGCCTGGTTCGTTTCCGGATTTATTTACCAATAAGAGGTGCCTGAAGATGACCGTGATTTACCAGACCACCATTACCCATATCGGCGCCAGCGCGGCGATGGCGCTGGACGAGCAGATGCTGATCACCTTCCGCGAAGGCGCCCCGGCCGATATCGAAGAGTACTGCTTTATTCACAACCACGGCGAGCTCTCCGGCGCGCTGGTGCCGGGCGCTGAGCTCCAGCTTGGCGAGCTGCGCTACCCGGTCACCGCCGTCGGCGACGTCGCCGAGCAGAACCTGCGCGAGCTGGGCCATATCACGCTGCGCTTTGACGGTCACCGCGAAGCGGAATTCCCCGGAACCGTACACGTGGCGGGCCCGGTGCCGGAAGGCATCGCCGCCGGCTGCGTACTGAAATTTGTTGCTTAAGCTGTAAGGAGAAAAGTATGAATCAGGTTGCTGTTGTCATTGGTGGGGGACAAACCTTAGGGGAGTTTCTGTGTCGCGGGCTTGCCGCAGAAGGCTATCGCGTGGCGGTGGTCGATATTCAGAGCGATAAAGCGACCCGCGTCGCACAGTCGATTAACGCGGAATATGGCGAAGGAACGGCGTGGGGCTTCGGCGCGGACGCCACCAGCGAAGCCAGCGTCGTCGCCCTCGCCCGCGGGGTGGACGACATTTTTTCCCGCGTCGACCTGCTGGTCTATAGCGCCGGGATCGCTAAAGCGGCGTTTATCAGCGATTTCGCGCTGGGGGATTTCGACCGCTCGCTGCAGGTGAATCTGGTGGGCTACTTCCTTTGCGCCCGCGAGTTTTCCCGCCTGATGATCCGCGACGGCATTAAAGGTCGCATCATTCAGATCAACTCTAAATCCGGCAAAGTGGGCAGCAAGCATAACTCCGGCTATAGCGCGGCGAAGTTCGGCGGCGTGGGGCTGACGCAGTCGCTGGCGCTGGACCTCGCGGAGTACGGGATTACCGTGCACTCCCTGATGCTCGGCAACCTGCTGAAGTCGCCGATGTTCCAGTCTCTGCTGCCGCAGTACGCCACCAAGCTGGGGATCCCGGAGGAGCAGGTCGAGCAGTATTACATCGACAAAGTCCCGCTGAAGCGCGGCTGCGATTACCAGGACGTACTTAACGTGTTGATGTTTTACGCCAGCCCGCAGGCTTCCTACTGCACCGGCCAGTCCATTAACGTCACCGGCGGGCAGGTGATGTTTTAAAACGTTGCGCACTGTTTTCCCGGAGGCGATGCTGCGCATCTGTCCGGGCTACCGATTATGCGGCTTTCTGGTAGCCCGGACAGGCGCAACGCGCCGCCTCCGGGGGAATTTTCCCACACTTTAAGGAGATTTTATGGTTACCGCGCTCATCACCGTCGCCGCCATCGCCTGGATAACCCAGCTTGCCTTTGGCGGCTGGCAAATCCGCCAGTTCAATCGCGCGTTCGATCGGCTGTGCCAGCAGGGCCGCGTCGGCGTGGGCCGCTCCTCGGGGCGGTTCAAGCCGCGGGCCGTCGTCGCCATCGCCGTCGACGAAGACGACCGCATCCGCGATACGCTGTTAATGAAAGGCCTCACCGTCTTCGCCAGGCCGCGAAAAATTCCCGCTCTCCACGGCAAACATCTTAAGGAATTGCAGCCTGATGTGATCTTTCCCAATGATCCGCTCTGTCAGAATGCACTATCATTAGCGCTTAATCCGAAACATGGATAATTTCGTTGTGAACGTTAATATCTTGCGAAATTATCATTTCGAAACTTTAAACGCAGGATACAACGCCTATGAAACCACGTCAGCGCCAGGCAGCCATTCTCGAGCACCTGCAATCGCAGGGCAAATGCTCGGTCGAAGAGCTGGCGCAACACTTCGACACCACCGGCACGACCATCCGTAAGGATCTGGTGATCCTTGAGAATGCCGGTACCGTTATCCGCACCTACGGCGGCGTGGTGTTAAATAAAGACGAGGCCGACCCGCCCATCGACCACAAAACGCTGATCAACACCCATAAAAAAGAGCGGATTGCCGAAGCCGCGGTCAGCTTTATTCACGATGGCGACTCGATCATTCTTGATGCCGGCAGCACCGTACTGCAAATGGTGCCGATGCTCAGCCGCTTCAACAACATCACCGTGATGACCAACAGCCTGCATATCGTCAACGCCCTCTCCGAACTGGATAATGAGCAAACCATCCTGATGCCGGGCGGCACGTTTCGCAAGAAATCGGCCTCTTTTCACGGCCAGCTGGCGGAAAACGCCTTCGAACAATTCAGCTTCGACCGCCTGTTTATGGGCACCGACGGGATTGATTTAATCGCCGGCGTCACCACCTTTAATGAGGTTTATACGGTCAGCAAAGCGATGTGCAATGCCGCCCGCGAAGTTATCCTGATGGCCGACTCGTCAAAGTTTGGCCGTAAAAGTCCCAATATCGTCTGCGGCCTCGAGAGCGTGGACAAACTGATTACCGATGCCGATATCAGCCCGGAATTTAAGCAGGCGCTGGAAGACAAAGGCATCGAAGTCATTATTACTGGAGAACATCATGAGTAACTTTCTGTTAGAAGCCGGACGCCAGACCCTAATGCTGGAGCTTCAGGAGGCGAGCCGCCTGCCTGAACGCCTGGGCGACGACTTCATCCGCGCGGCGGAAACCATCATCCACTGCGAGGGCAAACTGGTGGTCTCCGGTATCGGCAAATCGGGCCATATTGGTAAAAAGCTGGCCGCCACCTTCGCCAGTACCGGCACCCCGGCATTTTTCGTCCACCCGGCGGAAGCGCTGCACGGCGATCTCGGGATGCTCGACAGCCGCGACGTGATGCTGTTTATCTCCTACTCCGGCAGCGCCAAAGAGCTGGATCTTATCGTCCCGCGCCTGGAGGAGAAGTCGATTCCGCTGCTGGCGATGACCGGTAAATCCACGTCGCCGCTGGCGCTGGCGGCGAAAGCGGTGCTCGATATCGCGGTGGAACGCGAAGCCTGCCCGATGCACCTCGCCCCAACCTCCAGCACCGTCAATACCCTGATGCTCGGCGACGCGCTGGCGATGGCGGTGATGCAGGCCCGCGGCTTTAACGAAGAAGATTTTGCCCGTTCGCACCCGGCTGGGGCGCTGGGCGCGCGGCTGCTGAACAAGGTTCACCATCTGATGCGCCGTGACGGCGACGTGCCGCGCGTAGACGTCGACACCAGCGTGATGGACGCGATGCTCGAACTCAGCCGCACCGGCCTGGGGCTGGTGGCGGTCTGCGATGAGCGCAATCACGTGCAGGGCGTGTTTACCGACGGCGACCTGCGCCGCTGGCTGGTGGGCGGCGGCAACCTGCAGGATATCGTCAGCCAGGCGATGACCCGCAACGGCGTCACCCTGCAGGCGGAAAGCCGCGCGATAGAAGCCAAAGAGCGCCTGATGAAGCACAAAATCAGCGCCGCTCCGGTGGTGGATAAAAACGGCCAGCTGGTCGGCGCGATTAACCTGCAGAACTTTTATCAGGCCGGGATCCTTTAAGGCCCAGACGCTTCGCCAGCCGGTGCAGGTTGGCGACGTCGAGCCCCAGCGCGCGGGCGGCGGCGGCCCAGTTGCGGCCGTTAGCCGCCAGCGCGCTGGCTATCGCTTCGCGCTGGAACGCCTCCGTCGCCTCACGCAGGCTCACCGCTTCCGCCGCCGGCTGCGGGCTGACGCCCGGCAAGGCCGGCGCTTCCCCGGCCAGCTGAAAATGCTGCGGCTCCAGCACGATGTCATTACCCGCCTGCGTCGCCCGCGCCAGCACCACCGCCCGATGAATCGCGTGCTCCAGCTCGCGCACGTTGCCCGGCCACGGCCAGGCCAGCAGTCTGGCCCGCGTCGCCTCGCTTAAAATCACCTGCGCCAGCCCCATGCGCAAACGGCACTGTTCGCAGAAATAGCCGGCCAGCAGCACCACGTCATTTTCCCGCTCGCGCAGCGCCGGAACCGATAGCGGAAACACGCTCAGACGATGATACAGATCGGCGCGAAAACGCCCCTCCACCACCTCCTGACGCAGGTCGCGGTTGGTGGCCGCCAGCACCCGCACATCAACCCGCAGGCTGCGATCGTCGCCGACGCGCTGAATATCGCCATACTGCAGCACCCGCAGCAGCTTGGCCTGCAGCGCCAGCGACAGCTCGCCGATTTCATCGAGGAACAGCGTCCCGTTGTCCGCCATTTCAAATTTACCGCTGCGGTTGCTGATCGCCCCGGTAAACGCCCCTTTAACGTGACCAAACAGCTCGCTCTCCGCCACGCTCTCCGGCAGGGCCGCGCAGTTAAGGTACACCAGCGGATTGGCCGCCCGCGGCGATCCCTGATGGACCGCTTTCGCCACCAGCTCTTTGCCGGTCCCGGTCTCGCCGCTAATCAGCACGTTTAAGTCGGAAGCCGCGACGATGTCGATCTCCTTCTTCAGCTGCAGCATCGGCGCCGACAGGCCAATGATCTCCTGACGTTCGGCTGGCGGATATACGATAGCCTGCTCCGGCAGCACGTTTTGGCTCTCCAGCCGGGCGATCAGCAGCGCGTTATTCAGCGCCCCGGCCACCAGCGCGGCAATCAAGCGCAGCTCCTCGTCGCTGAAGCTGTCAAAACGGTCCGCATCCATGCCGTCGAGGGTCAGCGCGCCGATCAGGGTTTGCCCGGCAAACAGCGGCAGGCCGACGCAGGCGTGCACCTTCAGGCTCTCCTGACCGGGGATCAGCCCATCATAGGGGTCCGGCAGGCTGCTATCCGCCGGGAAACGCACCACGTCCCCCGCGCGGGCAATCGCCTCCAGCCGCGGGTGGCCTTCAAGGGCAAAGCGCCGGCCAAGCACGTCCTGGGCCAGGCCATCAATCGCCAGCGGCACAAACTGGTGCGCTTCGTAACGCAGCAGCGCCGAAGCATCGCAGCCGAGTATCTGCCGCAGGGTGGTAATCAGCCGGGAAAAACGGTCGGCGTGGCCGAGATCGCTTTGTAAATCAATGGCGATTTTCGCCAGGGCCTCGACGGAGAAACTCATTGTCGCCTCATAGTCATTCTGACAATCCACATAGTCATATCGACTATTTTAACCATTGTCATTTTGACATCAACAGATTTATCGGAAAATAAAAAACACATTAAATTCAATAAATTAAAAACATGGCACGCATCTTGATATAAGCAAAATATCTTTTTTGAACAACGCTGAATTAATTGAGGTTGCTATGTCTATTCTGGTTAAAAATAACATTCATTGGGTTGGCCAACGCGACTGGGAAGTGCGTGATTTCCACGGGACTGAATACAAAACGCTGCGCGGCAGCAGCTACAACAGCTATCTCATCCGGGAAGAAAAAAATGTGCTGATCGATACCGTCGATCATAAATTCAGTCGCGAATTCGTGCAGAACCTGCGCGGTGAAATTGACCTCGCCGATATCGATTACATCATTATCAACCATGCGGAAGAGGATCATGCCGGCGCGCTGACCGAACTGATGACGCAAATCCCGGATACCCCGATCTACTGCACCGCCAACGCTATCGACTCCATTACCGGCCACCACCATCACCCGGAGTGGAACTTTAAGGTGGTGAAAACCGGCGACAGCCTGGATATCGGCAACGGCAAACAGCTGATTTTCGTCGAAACCCCGATGCTGCACTGGCCGGATAGCATGATGACCTATATGACCGGCGACGCGGTGCTGTTCAGCAACGACGCCTTCGGCCAGCACTACTGCGATGAGCATCTGTTTAATGATGAAGTTGACCAGGTTGAGCTTTATGAACAGTGCCAGCGCTACTACGCCAACATTCTGACCCCGTTCAGCCGCCTGGTGACGCCGAAAATTAGTGAAATCCTCGGCTTCAACCTGCCGGTAGATATGATTGCCACCTCCCACGGCGTGGTCTGGCGCGATAACCCGACGCAGATCGTCGAAAAATATCTCGAGTGGGCGGCGGATTATCAGGAAGACCGCATCACCATTTTCTACGACACCATGTCCAACAACACCCGCATGATGGCCGACGCGATCGCCCAGGGCATTACCGACGTGGACCCCCGCGTAGCGGTGAAAATTTTCAACGTCGCCCGCAGCGATAAAAACGACATTCTGACCAACGTGTTCCGCTCGAAGGGCGTGCTGGTCGGCACCTCCACCATGAACAACGTGATGATGCCGAAAATAGCAGGGCTGGTGGAAGAGATGACCGGCCTGCGTTTTCGTAACAAGCGCGCCAGCGCCTTTGGCTCCCACGGTTGGAGCGGCGGCGCGGTTGATCGCCTGTCCACGCGTTTACAGGATGCAGGCTTTGAAATGTCCCTGAGCCTGAAGGCCAAATGGCGCCCGGACCTTGACGCGCTGGAATTGTGCCGCGAACACGGTCGTCAGATCGCCCGCCAGTGGGCCCTCTCCCCGCTGCCGGCGAGCGAGGCGCAACCAGCCGCGCCTGAGGCAACGCCCTGCGCCGCGCCCGCGGTAGCCGATCTCGGCCCGAAAATGCAGTGCAGCGTTTGCCAGTGGATTTACGACCCCGAACAGGGCGAACCGAACCAGGACGTTCAGCCGGGTACACCCTGGAGCGAAGTCCCGGATAACTTCCTCTGCCCTGAATGTTCGCTGGGTAAAGATGTGTTTGATGTGCTGGCGTCGGAGGCAAAATGAGTGATGGCATCGTCATCATCGGCTCGGGCTTCGCGGCCCGTCAGTTGGTGAAAAATATTCGCAAGCAGGACCCGAACATCCCGCTGACCCTGATCGCCGCCGACAGCATGGATGAGTACAACAAGCCGGATCTCAGCCATGTGGTCAGCCGCGGGCAGAACGCCGACGATCTGACCCTGCAAACGGCGGGCGAGTTTGCCGAGCAGTACAATCTGCGCCTGTTTCCGCATACCTGGGTCAGCGATATCGACGCCGATAATCAGGTTGTGAAGAGCCAGGACCGCGAGTGGCGCTATGACAAACTGGTGCTGGCCACCGGCGCGACGCCGTTTATCCCGCCGGTGCCGGGCCGCGAGCTGATGCTAACCCTCAACAGCCAGCGGGAATACGGCGCGGCGCAAAGCCAGCTGCGCGATGCAAAAAGGGTGCTGATCGTCGGCGGCGGGCTGATTGGCTGCGAGCTGGCGATGGATTTCTGCCGCGCCGGCAAAGCGGTGACGGTGGTGGATAACTCCGCCAGCATGCTGTCGGCGCTGATGCCGCCGGAAGCCAGCAGCCGACTGCAGCATCGTCTGACCGACATGGGCGTGGATCTGATGCTGAAGTCGCAGCTGCAAAGCCTGGCGCAGAACGCCGACGGAATTCGCGTCACTCTTGACCGCCAGCGTACGCTGACGGTGGATGCGGTGGTCGCCGCCGCCGGTTTGCGCCCGGAAACGGCGCTGGCGCGGCATGCGGGTCTGCAGACGCACCGCGGCGTGGTGGTGAACAGCCAGCTACAAACCAGCCATCCGGCAATTTACGCCCTCGGCGATTGCGCGGAAATCAACGGCATGGTCCTGCCGTTCCTGCAGCCGATTCTGCTGAGCGCCATGTGCCTGGGGAAAAATCTGCTGACTCAGCAGGGAGAACTGAAGCTGCCGCCGATGCTGGTGAAGGTTAAAACGCCGGATTTACCGCTGCACCTGGCGGGCGATACCCGGCGCGAGGATCTGACGTGGCATATCGTTGCCGCCAAAGACGGCCTGGTCGCGAAAGGCGTTGACGCCGAAAACCAGCTGCGCGCTTTTGTGGTCAGCGAGGATCGTATGAAAGACGCCTTTGCGCTGCTCAAGCAGTTGGTGAGTTAGCCTGTATGAACTGACGTTATTCCCGGGTCGCGGCGTAAACGCCTTACCCGGGCTACCCAGCCGCGCATACAGATTCACAGCAGCCTGCGGTCCTGTAGCCCGGGCAGGCGCTTTGCGCCGCCCCCGGGAGCAGCGCGCAGAGTGGCATAATTTCCCGGAGGCGATGCTTGCGCATCTGTCCGGGCTACCGGCCAGCAGATGGCCATTAACCTGTAGCCCGGCTAAGCGCAGCGCGAGCCGGGGAAATGCCCAACCTACCGCGCCAGGTTATCGTATCCGCGCCAGCGGTAGTTGAGTACCGACAGCACCCAGCAGGCCACGAACAGCCCGACCACCACAAAACCGGCGTCGCCGAGATGGTCATTCAATGCGCCGATCCAGCGCCAGACGCCGCCGCTGAGGGAAAACTTATCCATCACCAGTCCCAGCGCTTCCAGGCCGCCGATAAACAGCGCCACCACCACCGAGGTGCCGGTAATGGTCATATTGTAATAGAGCTTACGCTGCGGCTTACTGAACGCCCAGCCGTAGGCGCCGACCATCAGCACGTTATCAAGCGTATCCACCAGCGCCATCCCGCTGGCGAACAGCGCCGGAAAAACCATAATCGACCAAATCGACATCCCGCTCGACGCGCTGGCCGCAGAAATCCCCAGCACGCCGATTTCCGTCGCCGTATCAAAGCCGAGGCCAAACAGAAAGCCCACCAGATACATCTGCCAGCTGCGGTTAATCAGGCGGAAGGTTTTCCCGAACACCCAGCTCATCATGCCGCCGCCGGTCATGACCTCATCGCTCACCTTTTCGCCCTGCTTCCACGCCCGAAAGCTGCGCCAGACGCTGCGCAAAATGACCAGATTGATAAACGCCATAGCCAGCAGGAACAGCGCCGACACGGCAGTGCCGATAACGCTGCCGGTCTCGTGAAACCAGCTCATCTGCTGGCCAAACGCGGTGGCGGTCGCGGCAATCGCCGCCGACGCCAGCACCACAATCGACGAATGTCCCAGCGAGAACCACGCGCCAACGGCAAAAGGCCGCTTCCCCTGCTGCATCATTTTGCGGGTCACGTTGTCGATCGCCGCGATATGGTCGGCGTCCACCGCGTGGCGCAGACCGTAACCCCAGGCCAGCAGGCTGGCGGCCATCAGCGCGCCGCTGCCGCCGAACGCCGCAAACGCCCAGCCCCAGGCCAGCAAATTGGCGGCAATCAATGCCAGCACCAGCGCCGCTGCGCGCGGCTGCTGACGCAAAATCGTCACTATCATGTCGGTGTCCTTTAAGCCTGCAGGCGGGCCGCAGCGATAACCGCCTGGCCGAGGGCAATCGCGCCATCGCCTGCGGGCAGCTGCTGCGGAAAGAGCAGAGTAAAATCGGCCAGATAAAAGGTCAATCGCGCCGTCAGCAGGCGGTTGTGCAGTACCCCACCGCCGAAGGCGAGCGTGTGAATATTGCGCGCGTTCGCGTAATCGCGCATCATCGCCGCCAGCCCGCGGGCCAGCGCATCATGAAAGGCCCAGGCTTTTTGCGCCGGACTCGCCTGCCAGCTCAGCCACCGCTGCCAGAACGTCGCCAGATCCAGTTTTCCATCGCGCCACGGCAGCGTCGCCGGATGATCAACCCCTTCGCAGGTCGCCGCCAGCGCTTCCAGACGGCACGCCGCTTCCCCCTCATAGCTCAGGGTGAGCGGGGCGCAGCCCAGCGCGCAGGCGACGGCATCAAACAGCCGTCCGCACGACGACGCTTTGGGCGCATTTATGCCGCGCTCAATCGCTCGCGCCAGCAGCGGCCAGTTTTGCTGACGCAGTGCGGCGGTTGCAGGATAATCTTGCCAGTCAGGGACAAATGCCAGGCAGTGGGCGAGCAGATTGCGCCACGGCTGACGCGCCGCGAGGTCGCCGCCGGGCAGCGCCACCGCCGGCAGCCCGCCAAGACGCTCGCACTCGCGATAGTTGACCCGCAGGCATTCGCCGCCCCACAGCTCGCCGTTCTCCCCCATCCCGATACCGTCGAGGGTCAGGGCAATCACGTCGCCGCCGTCCAGCGGCCAGCGATGCTCGGCCAGGCAGGCGGCAGCGTGGGCATGATGATGCAACACGCGCTCCACCGGTAGCGCCAGCGACGCCGCCCACCGCGAAGCGCGGTAGCCGGGATGGGCGTCAGCCACCACCCGCTGCGGGGTAAAAGCGTAAATCTCCTGCATCAGACGCAGCGCCTGTCGCCACTGCTCTTCGACGCCCTCGTCGTCGAGATCGCCAAAATGCTGGCTGAGCACCGCTTCATCGCCGCGCAGCAGGCAGAAGGTATTTTTCATCTCCGCGCCGAGGGCCAGCAGCGGCGGCGCGTCGCAAAAGCCCGGCGGCAGCGCCAGCGCGTCCGGCACGTAGCCGCGGGCGCGGCGCAGCATCTCGCCGCTTTGCCGCACCACCGAATCATCCATCCGCTGCACAATCTCGCGGTTATGCAGCAGAAAACCGTCGGCAATCGCGGCTAAATCCGCCAGCGCGTCTTCATTAGTCAGCGCTGGCGGGCGGCCGCTAAGATTGCCGGAGGTCATCACCAAGGGGCGCGCCAGCGCCTGCGAAAGTAAATGCTGCAATGGATTAGACGGCAGCATCCCCCCTACTTCCGCAAGCCCCGGCGCAATTTCATCGCACAGGCCGTCAATCTGCGTTTTATCCAGCAGCACGATCGGCGCGGCGGGAGAGGTCAGCAGCGTCACCGCTGGTCCGCTGAGCCCTGCCGTCGTCGCCAGCATCACCGCCAGCGGTTTCGCCGGGCGATGCTTACGCGCCCGCAGCGTCGCCACGGCAGCGCGATTTCCGGCATCGCACACTAGATGAAAACCGCCCAGCCCCTTCACCGCCACGATATCACCCGCCCGCAGGCGAGCAATCGCCGCGTCTAAAGCGGCCTCACCAAATAAATGCCCCTTCGGGCCGCGCCACTCCAGCCGCGGGCCGCACTCGGCGCAGGCCACCGGCTGCGCGTGAAAGCGGCGATCGGCGGGATGGCGATACTCCGCCGCGCAGGCGGGGCAAAGAGGAAACGGCGACATAGCGGTCAGCGGGCGGTCGTAGGGCATGGCGCGAATAATGGTAAAGCGCGGCCCGCAGTGGGTGCAGTTGATAAACGGATAGCGGTAGCGGCGATCCTGCGGGTTGTTCATCTCCGCCAGGCATGCCGGGCAGGTGGCGGCATCGGGCACGATCTGCGTGCGCATGCTCCCGGCCCCGCTCTGGCGGATGGTGAAATCCAGCGGCGCGACGGCCCAGACAAACGGCTGAGTTTCGGTGCTATCGATACGCGCCAGCGGCGGGCAGCGGCGGGTTAACGCGCTGAGAAAGGCCGCATCATCGCCGACAAGGCGCACCAGCACGCCGTCGCCGTCGTTGCACACGTCGCCGCGCACTCCCAGCTGCTGCGCCAACTGCCAGACGAAGGGGCGGAATCCCACCCCCTGCACTTTACCGCGAATGCGGATCTGCACCCCGTTCATTGCGCGGCCGGATTACCAGGCCAGCGCGGTGCGGCGGCGTTTTTCGATATTCATCTGTTCGAGCCTGTTGCGGTCGACGCAAATCAGCGCGTGGGTCGGACAGGCGTCCATACAGGCTGGGCCTTCCTCACGGTGATAGCACAGGTCGCATTTGTTGGCTTCGGCTTTTTCCGCTATCACGTTCAGCCCCGCGCCGCTGTGGCGAATAACCGGGCGCACCACCACTTCCATGGCGCCGTACGGGCAGGCCACCACGCAGGTTTTGCAGCCGATGCAGCGCTCCTGCATCACGTGGACGAAGCCCTGGTCGCGGCTGATGGCGCCGTTCGGGCAGACGTTGGCGCACGGGGCGTCCTCACACTGACGACAGGCGGTGGCCGTCGACACGTTGACGCCTTTGATCACGTGAATACGCGGTAAAAAGGTTTTTGGCGTCAGCGCGGCGCAGTCCTGATTTTCCTGATGAGAGACCACGCAGGCCACTTCACAGGTGCGGCAGCCGATGCATTTGCTCGCGTCGGCGATAATGAAACGGTTCATCCATTTCTCCAGCTGTAAGAAGGTTACGCGCCGGAGTATGCATAATACGTTCCAACTTTTATCTTACTGATATTAAAGAGGATAATTACGGGGGAGACTGTCATCGTCAGTTGTGACGATGACAGCTGTCGACGTCAGGCGTGCGGGCCGGGGACCATCGAGTCGCGTTCGATCAGCTCGCCGGGGAAGGTTTGCTGAAATTTAAGATCGCCGCCGTCGAGCATAAAGATCAGCCGGTTGATGCTCTCTTTGATCATCTCCGTCACCGGCACTTTGACGCTGGAGAGGGCCGGCACCATATACGGCGCCAGCACGATATCGTCAAAACCCACCACCGAGACCTGCTCCGGCACCTTAACGCCGAGCTGATGCAGCTGTTTCATCGCGCCAACCGCCATATCGTCGTTGCTCGCCACCAGCGCGCTGTAGCCGACGCGGCGCTGGCGCAGCGTTTCGACCCCCGCCGCGCCGGTTTCCGGCGTCCAGCGCCCTTCGACGATCAGATCGTTATTCACCGCAATGCTGTGGCGGGCCAGCGCGTCTTTATAGCCCGAGAGCCGCTCAACGCCGGTTGGCGAATCCAGCGAACCGGTAATAAACGCGATATCGCGATGGCCGAGCGCGATAAGCTTTTCCACCGCCATCGTCGCCGAGGCCTTTTGATCGGACCAGACGCAGTGGCTGGCGTTGCGGCGCAGGCGGCGGTTGAGCACCATGATCGGCCGCTCATGATTTTCGATAATCTCGTCCATCTCATCAACGCTGAGAAAGCGCGGATAGATAATAATCGCATCGCAGCGCAGATCGAGCAGATACTGAATCGCCTCGCGCTCCTCCTCCGCGCTGTGCTTGCCGTCGGCGAGGATCAGCTGCCGCCCTTTGTCTTCTGTCATCCGCGCCACGTGGTAAAGCAGTTCGCTGAAATAGACGCCGTGATAAAGGGTGTTGGTCACCACCAGCCCGAGGGTCTGCGTCTTTTTCGTCGCCAGGTTGCGCGCCAGCAGATTCGGCCGGTAGCCGCTTTCGGCCACCGCCTGGAAGACGCGATCTTTGGTCTCCTGGCTGACATAGCCGTTCCCCGACAGCACCCGCGAAACGGTGGCCTTCGACACCCCCGCGCGCTTCGCGACCTCCAGCATTGTTGCCATGTGGTTATTCCTGTTGCCAATGTTGCCCGCAGTGTACTGCACGCGCGGCGCTTTTTCAGCATTTGCGCGTATCCCGCGCTGACGCACACTCCGCGATCAAAATCACAAAATCGAGATCTTATTTTTTTATTTCTTGTATGCATTCATGAAACTAATCATGATTTTGTGGAACCGGTTTCCTATATATGCATCATGCCGCTCCGCTTTCCGGCGCGGTGACAAGCCAGTACCCCATTGATAAACAGGATAAAATCCGATGTCTAAAAATTATGCAGCTCTGGCGCAGCAGGTTGTGGCGGCAATTGGCGGCGCAGATAACGTGGCCGCCGTCACCCACTGCATGACCCGCCTGCGTTTTGTGGTCAAAGACAACGAGCGGGTCGACAGCGCCACCCTCAAAGGGCTGAAAGGCGTACTCGGCGTCGTGCGTAGCGATAACCAGTGTCAGGTCATCATCGGCAATACCGTCTCCCAGGCCTACCGCGAGGTGGTCGCCCTGCTGCCGGGGGATCTGCGCCCTGTCGAACCGCAGGGGAAACCGCCGATCACCCTGAAGCGCATCGGCGCCGGGATCCTCGACGCGCTGATCGGCACCATGTCGCCGCTGATCCCGGCGATTATCGGCGGATCGATGGTCAAGCTGCTGGCGATGATCTTAGAGATGACCGGCGCGCTGCCGAAAGGCGCGCCAACGCTGACCATCCTGACGGTTATCGGCGACGGCGCGTTCTTCTTCCTGCCGCTGATGGTCGCGGCCTCCGCGGCGGTGAAATTTAAAACCAATATGTCGCTGGCGATTGCGATTGCCGGGGTGCTGGTGCACCCGAGCTTTATCGAGCTGATGGCCAAAGCCGCCCAGGGCGAGCACGTGGAGTTCGCCTTTATTCCGGTGACGGCGGTGAAATATACCTATACCGTGATCCCGGCGCTGGTGATGACCTGGTGCCTCTCTTATATCGAACGCTGGGTCGACCGCATCACCCCGGCGGTGACGAAAAACTTCCTTAAACCGATGCTGATCGTGCTGATTGCCGCCCCGCTGTCGATTCTGCTGATTGGCCCGCTCGGTATCTGGATCGGTAGCGCCATTTCCGCGCTGGTCTATACGATCCACAGCTACCTCGGCTGGCTGTCGGTGGCGATTATGGGCGCCCTGTGGCCGCTGCTGGTGATGACCGGGATGCACCGCGTCTTCACGCCGACTATCATTCAGACCATCGCCGAAACCGGCAAAGAGGGCATGGTGATGCCGTCGGAAATCGGCGCCAACCTGTCGCTGGGCGGCTCATCGCTGGCGGTGGCATGGAAAACCAAAAACCCTGAGCTGCGCCAGACGGCGCTGGCGGCCGCGGCTTCCGCGATTCTGGCGGGGATTTCCGAACCGGCGCTGTACGGCGTGGCGGTGCGGCTGAAGCGACCGCTTATCGCCAGCCTGATCAGCGGCTTTATCTGCGGCGCGGTGGCCGGGATTGCCGGGCTCGCCAGCCACTCGATGGCGGCGCCGGGCCTGTTTACCAGCGTCCAGTTTTTCGACCCGGCCAATCCGATGACCATCGTCTGGGTCTTTGGCGTCATGGCGCTGGCGGTCGTGCTGTCGTTTGTTCTGACGCTGATGCTCGGCTTTGAAGATATACCGGTTGAAGAAGCCGCCGCCGACGCCAGACAGCGTCAGGCCGGCGCCCAGGCTTCTCACGCCTGAACACCATTTTATTAACGAGGTAACGCATGGCGACTTTTCCACAGGGATTTTTATGGGGCGGCGCACTGGCCGCCAACCAGTCCGAAGGGGCCTGGCTGGAGGGCGGCAAAGGGCCGACCACCGTCGATATGATTCCCCACGGCGCGCACCGCCTGGCGGTCAAGCTGGGGCAAGAGAAACGCTTCGCGCCGCGCGACGATGAGTTCTACCCGAGCCACGAGGCGATCGATTTTTATCATCGTTATAAAGAAGATATCGCCCTGATGGCCGAGATGGGCTTTAGCGTTTTCCGCACCTCTATCGCCTGGAGCCGCCTGTTTCCAAAAGGTGATGAACAAGAGCCGAACCCGGAAGGGATCGCCTTCTACCGCTCGCTGTTCGAGGAGTGTAAAAAGCATAATATCGAGCCGCTGGTGACGCTGTGCCATTTCGACGTGCCGATGCACCTGGTCACCGAGTACGGCTCCTGGCGCAATCGTAAAATGGTGGAATTTTTCACCCGCTACGCCCGTACCTGTTTTGAAGCCTTTGATGGGTTAGTGAAATACTGGCTTACCTTCAATGAAATCAACATCATGCTGCATAGCCCATTCTCCGGCGCCGGTCTGGTGTTTGAAGAGGGGGAAAATCAGGAGCAGGTGAAATACCAGGCCGCCCATCATGAACTGGTCGCCAGCGCCTTAGCGACCAAAATCGCCCACGAGGTGAATCCGCAAAATCAGGTCGGCTGTATGCTGGCGGGCGGCAATTTCTACCCTTACTCCTGTAAGCCGGAAGACGTGTGGATGGCGCTGGAGAAAGATCGCGAGAACCTGTTCTTTATCGATGTCCAGGCGCGCGGCGCGTACCCGGTGTGGGCGGCGCGGGTATTCCGCGAGAAAGGCGTGACCATCGCCAAAGAAGCGGGCGATGATGAAATCCTGCGCCATACCGTCGATTTCGTCTCCTTCAGCTACTACGCTTCGCGCTGCGCGTCGGCGGAGATGAACGCCGGCAACACCAGCGCCGCCAATATCGTTAAGTCGCTGAAAAACCCGTACATCAAAGCCAGCGAATGGGGCTGGGGCATCGACCCGCTCGGCCTGCGTATCACCATGAATATGATGTATGACCGCTACCAGAAACCGCTGTTCCTCGTGGAGAACGGTCTCGGCGCGCGCGATGAGATTGACGCTAACGGCGAGATCAACGACGACTACCGTATCAGCTATCTGCGCGAGCATATTCAGGCGATGGGCGACGCCATCGAAGATGGCATCCCGGTGATGGGCTATACCAGCTGGGGCTGTATCGATCTGGTGTCCGCCTCCACCGGCGAGATGAGCAAGCGCTACGGCTTTGTCTACGTTGACCGCGACGATGCCGGTCACGGCACGCTGGCGCGCAGGCGCAAGAAGTCGTTCTGGTGGTATAAGAAGGTGATTGCCAGCAACGGGGAAGATTTGGCGTAGAAATTTTCCCGGCTCGCGCTGCGCTTAGCCGGGCTACAGGTTCATCAACGTCCGCGGACCGGTAGCCCGGACAGATGCGCAGCATCGCCTCCGGGAATGATAAACGCTACGGGTGACAAAAGTAGCCGTAGCCCGGGTAAGGCGTTTACGCCGCGACCCGGGAAAAAAGTACACTTGCTCCCTCCTGGCCGAACTCCCGGCTCGCGCTGCGCTTAGCCGGGGAACGCCGGCTCCTCTGCCGCTTCCAGCGCCGCGAAACCGCCCTGCCCCTGCCAGCCATCAAGCCGCGCGTACACCGTCGCGACCGCGTCCTTGATCGGCTGGGTCATCGGATAATAAAAGCCGACGATATCCGGCTGAATGCCTAAGAAAATCACCTCGCCGACATCCTCTTTTAGCTGATCGATCAGATAGTTGAGCGGCATATTGTGGGTGGTCATCATAAACATCTCGGCGATATCGTCCGGGTCGACGATACGGATCTCGCCGGGGTTCAGGCCCATATCGGTAGCATCGACGATCAGCAGGCGCTCGGGGCGCAGCTCGCGAATGGCGACGATGTCGTTTTCCGGCGCGCTGCCGCCGTCAATCACCACCCACTCGCCGACGGGATTAGCCGCGCACATCTCCGCCAGCAGCGGGCCGGCGCCGTCGTCGCCCATCATACTGTTGCCGACACAGAGTAAAACGTCAGTCACGGAGTCTCCTCACCATCAGATAGATGGCGCTTTCCTGGTGAATATCATGCAGCATGCTGAGCAGGGTTTTGCTCCATGCCTGCTGCTCGGGGGTCTGCCGGGCCTGCGCTTTATCAAACGCGTTGGCCAGCATCGCCACATGATTGCTATCGATGACGATCTCGCCGTACTTCGGCACGCCTTCCATTTTGCGCCGCGCGACGCTGCCCTCTTCGAGGGTCGCAATCCACGCCAGATACGCCTGCCACGGGCAGCTCAGCGCCGCCTCCAGGCAGTCGATCACGCCGAGGTGGTGGCCAATCGCCAGGCTGTAATAGACCACCTGCTGCGCCTGGTCGGGCGTGGCGTCGTTCTCATCAATAAATTTACGGCTCAGTTGACTGAACACCACCGTCTCGCTCATCGGATACGCGCTCCCTCGACCACCTGGTTCAGATGGGTGACGATCTCGGTCAGACGCGGATCTTTTTCCGCCTCCAGCCAGCGCACCACCTGGCTATCGCCCTGCGCCAGCAGGCGCATATAGTCGTCGGCAATCTGGCGACCATAGCGATAGCCCGCCAGGCGACGCGCTTCGCGGTCAATGCGCACCCGCAGCGGCTGTACCATATCCGGGTGCAGAAGCTCGGTCGGCCGTGCATCCTGTTCCCCCGGCAGACGGGCGTGGATTTTCTGCTCCAGCAGGCCCAGCGCCATCGCGAAGCCATACAGCGTCGCGGCAGGCGTCGGCGGGCAGCCGGGAATATAGACGTCTACCGGCACGATTTTATCGGTCCCGCCCCACACGCAGTAGAGGTCGTGGAAGATGCCGCCGCTGTTGCCGCAGGCGCCGTAGGAGATACAGATTTTCGGGTCCGGCGCGGACTGCCACGCGCGTAGCGCGGGAGAACGCATCGCCCGGGTCACCGCCCCGGTAAACAGCAGAATATCGGCGTGACGCGGCGACGGCACCACTTTGATACCAAAACGCTCGGCGTCGAACAGCGGCGACAGGGTAGCGAAAATCTCGATTTCGCAGCCGTTGCAGCCGCCGCAGTCCACCCGATAGACGTAGGCGGAACGCTTAATTTTTTTCAGCAGCGAGGCCTTCATGCTGGCGATGGATTCATCCACCGTCATCGGCAGCGGAATGCCGTTTTCATCGCGCGGGCCTAATAAATTGCTCATCAGCTGGCCTCTCTCATATGGCGAGTCAGTTCAATACGGTCGGACGGCACCAGGCACTTCTGGCGTTTACACTCCGGGCAGGTCTCAAAGCTTTCGCGATGCAGCTCGGCGCGGCTGTCGCCGTTGTGTTTGAGCAGCGCGATGGCGTAGTCGATCTCTTTCTGTACGGCGAACGGCCGTTCGCATACCCGACAGTGGCAGATGGCAAAACGCGACTGCTGGAGGAAATCCTCTTTTTTCCACACCGCCAGCTCGTACTCCTGAGAGAGCCTAATCGCCGCCGTCGGGCAGACCTCTTCGCAGCGCCCGCAAAAGATGCAGCGCCCGAGGTTGAACTGCCACCCCAGTTGGTTGGCGGCCAGATCGGTCTCCACCGTCAGGGCGTTCGACGGGCAGGCGTTAACGCAGGCGGCGCAGCCGATGCACTGCTGCGGATTATGCTCCGGTTTGCCGCGGAAGTTTTTATCCACCGGCATCGGCTCCAGCGGGTATGAGTGCGTCGCGGTGCCGGTTTTGATGACTTTTTTAATAAAGGTAAACATGGCGATTCCTTATTTCAGCGGCGAGTTCTTACGCTCGATGCTGTAGCGCTCCAGCTCTTTGTACGGCACCACTTTGCTTTTCTTCTTGCGCACGTCGACCACGGTCATGCGGTCGGTACAGGAGTAGCACGGGTCGAGGCTGCCGATAATCAGCGGCGCGTCGGAAACGGTATTGCCGCGCAGCATATAGCGCAGGGTCGGCCAGTTGGCGTAGGTCGCCGCCCGGCAGCGCCAGCGGTACAGCTTCTGGTTGTCGCCGGTCATGCTCCAGTGGATATCATCCCCGCGCGGCGCTTCCGAGAAGCCGAGCGCGAAGCGGTGCGGAATATAGGTGAAGCCCTCCACCATCAGCGGGCCGCCCGGCAGGTTATCAAGGCCGAAGTCGATCATATTCAGCGCGGTATAGACTTCGTTGATACGCACCTTGAGGCGCGAAATCACGTCGCAGCCCTGCTCGCTGTGGACGGTCATCGGCAGCAGGCCGTAGCCGACAAACGGGTGATCGGCGCGGGTATCGCGGGCGTGGCCGCTGGCGCGCACCATCGGGCCGACGTTGCTGAAGTCGCGGGCGATTTGCGGGTCGAGACGACCGATTCCGACCGTGCGCTGCTCCATATTCGGCGTGCTGAGCAGCATGTCCACCAGCTCCTGCACGTCGCGGCGCATCTGCTGCGCCAGCTGGCGGGTCTGGATCATGTCCTCTTTCAGCAGATCGCGACGAATGCCGCCAATCAGGTTCAGGCCGTAGGTTTTACGCGCCCCGGTGAGAATTTCCGCCATCTTCATCGAGGTTTCGCGCACGCGGAAGAACTGCATAAACCCGGAGTCGAAGCCGGTGAAGTGGCAGGCGAGGCCGAGGTTCAGCAGGTGCGAGTGCAGGCGCTCCACCTCCAGCAGAATGGCGCGGATCATCTGCGCGCGCTCCGGCACCACGATGCCCATCGCGTTTTCCACCGAGGTGGTATAGGCGGTGCTGTGGGCGAAGCCGCAGATGCCGCACACGCGGTCCGAGAGGAAGGTGACTTCGTTGTAGCCCATGCGGGTTTCCGCCAGCTTTTCCATCCCGCGGTGGACGTAGAACAGGCGATAGTCGGCGTCGATAATATTCTCGCCGTCAACGAACAGGCGGAAGTGGCCCGGTTCGTCGGAGGTGACGTGCAGCGGGCCAATCGGCACCACGTTGTTCTTTTTAGTCCCCAGCTCGTTGATAAACTCGTAGGTTTCGGCGTCGGTGGTCGGCGCCGGACGCTGGCGGTAGTCCATGCTGTCTTTACGCAGCGGATAGAGTTCATCCGGCCAGTCGTCCGGCAGCACCAGCCGGCGCTCGTCCGGCAGCCCCACCGGCACCAGGCCGTACATATCGCGCACTTCGCGCTCGCCCCACACGGCGGCAGGCACGCGCGGCGTCACCGACGGGTATTCCGGTTTGTTGGCGTCCACCTCCACGCGCACGGTGATCCAGCATTTCGTGCCCTGCTCCATCGACAAGACGTAATAGACGGCGTAATGACCGTTCAGCTTGCGTTCGTCATTGCCGAACAGCACCGACAGCCAGCCGCCCTGCTTGTAATACAGGAACTCGACCACTTCCGGCAGATAGTTGACCTTTACCGTGACCGTCAGCTGGTCTTTGGTCTGCCAGGCTTCATCCAGCACCACGCCCGGAAAGGTTTGGTGCAGCGCGGCGAGATAATGTTGACCGATTTTTTCTTCAGACATGCTCAAACTCTCTTAAATCACGCCACCAGCAAGGAGACGAAGGCTAAAAAGGCAAAACCAAACCCGGCCCAGGTGACGCGGGAGGTGGCGCAAAAGCGCAGACGCGCCATGCTGTTTTCGAACAGCGCAATCACCAGCACGCCAAGCACCAGCTTGACGACGGCAACCACCAGCGCCAGCAGCAGACCGCCGACGCTAAAGCTGGTCATCTGTCCCCACGGGATAAATACGCCGACGAACATCTGCAGGACCACCAACTGCTTGAGGCTGATGCCCCACTTCAGCACGCCGAAGCCGCTGCCGCTGTATTCCGAGAGCGGACCTTCCTGAAGCTCCTGCTCCGCTTCCGCCAGGTCGAAGGGCAGCTTGCCCATTTCGATAAAAGTAGCGAAGGCGCAAGCGCACAGCGCCAGAATCAGCGGAAGAGTGCGGGCGGTGGGCCAGTGGTAAATGGTGTCGGCGATGCTGCTGATATGGGTGGAACCGGCGACCTGCGCCGCGACCCACAGGCCGAGCAGCAGGATAGGCTCGACCAGCACGCCGAGCATCGCTTCGCGGCTCGCCCCGATAGCGGTAAACGGACTGCCGGTATCAAGGCCGGAGATAGCGAAGAAGAAACGGGCAATGGCGAACAGGTAGATCAGAGTGATCAGGTCCCCCAGCCCCGCCATCGGCGAGTCAACGGTCACCACCGGCAGCGCGGTGGCGATGGTCAGCATCACGCCGACCATCACGTACGGCGTCAGGCGGAAGACCCAGCCGGAAGCATCCGGGCCAACGCTCTGACGGCCCAGCAGCTTCAGGATATCCCGGTACTCCTGCAGCACACCCGGGCCGCGGCGGTTATGCAGGCGCGCGCGGGCGACGCGGGTCACCCCGGACAACAGCGGCGCGGCGGCGAACAGCGCCAGCGCCTGCAACAATGCAATTAATACGCTCATTCTCAGGCTCCTCGGGAAATCACAATCACCACCAGTACCGCCAGCTCCACCAGCGCCACGCCGCGAAACAGCGCGGGCACGGAAGCGTTCTGCCAGCCGGGCACCAGGCGTACCGGGTTCAGCCAGTGGCGCAGCTTGAGAATCGGCGCAAAGGCTTCTTTCACCGGCATGGCGAAACCGTGGGCGGTCACCACCATGGATTTTTCATGGTCGTAACCGCAGACCCAGGCCGCGCCGCGGGAGCGCGCTGGCAGGCGATCGCCCTTGAAGAGGATCATCAGCAGCAGCGGCAGCAGCGGGCAGGCAATCAGCAGAATGGCGATCAGCGGCTGGGAGACCACGCTGGAGACCTCCGCCTGCACCGGAAACGCCCCGCTCACCAGCGGCAGCAGCCACGGCGCGGCAACCCCGCCAATCACGCAGCAAACGGCAGAAAGCACCACGCTAAAAGTCATCAGCCCCGGCGCGCAGGTAGCGTTTTCCGCCTCTTTACTGCGCGGCGCGCCGAGGAAGGTGACGCCGTAGACTTTCGCCATACACATCACCGCCAGGGCGCCGGTAATCGCCAGGCCCACCGCCAGCAGCGGCCCCAGCAGGCGGCCAACAAACGCGTCGCCGGTGCTCAGCTTGAAGAAGGACTGATAGATCACCCACTCCCCGGCAAAACCGTTCAGCGGCGGCAGCGCGGCCATCGCCATCAGGCCCACCAGCATGGAGAGCGAAATCAGCGGCATTTTCTTGCCGATGCCGCCGAGCTTTTCGATATCGCGATGGCCGGTGCGGAACCACACTGCCCCCGCGCCGAGGAACAGGGTGGTTTTAAACAGGCTGTGGTTGATCAGGTGATACATGCCGCCGATAAAACCCAGCACCATCAGGGTCGGGTTATGGGTCGCCACGCCGGTGACGAACGCCCCGAGGCCGAGCAGGATAATGCCGATATTTTCCAGGGTGTGGTACGCCAGCAGGCGCTGAATATTGTGCTCCATCAGGGCGTACAGTCCGCCGACGAAGGCGGTGATCATCCCCAGCACCAGCAGCATCACGCCCCACCACAGCGGCGGTACGCTACCGGCCAGCGACACCGTCAGGATGCCGTAGAGACCGACCTTCATCACCACCGTGGAAAACAGCGCGGCGGCCGGCGCGCTGGCGCCGGCGTGAGCCTGCGGTGCCCAGCCGTGCAGCGGAATGACCCCGGCCAGCAGCGCAAAGCCGATCAGGCCTGGCAGCCACAGCAGCGCGTTTTGCGGTACCGCCAGCGCCAGCTGGTTAATCTGCGCCAGCTCAAGGGTGCCGTAGGACGACCACACCAGCCAGCAGCTCCACGCCATCAGCAGCGTACCCAGACGCCCTAGCGCAAACCACAGCTTGCCGGACTGCGCGCAGCCGGTAAGAAACGCGGCGCACAGGGCCATAATCTCCGCCATCACCACCAGCGCGCCGAAGTTCGTCACCACCACCGCGCAGACGGCGGCAGCCAGCAGCAGATTCACCAGCAGGCCGTTGGCTTTGACCTGCGAGTGGCGATGCCAGGCGATATTGAACAGCGAAATCGGCAGCGCCGACAGGCCGATCGCCAGCAGCCACAGCGCGTTGACGCCGCCCACGCGCAGGGTCAGGTGCAGCATCTGCAGCATACCGCCGCTGACGCGCTCCGGCATCAGCAGCGCCGTTCCGCCCGCCAGCACCAGCATCGCGCTGGCAACCGCGCCGCCGATCCCGGCGATCGCCCCGCTCAGCGGTTTGCGCAGGGCGAACAGAAATGCCAGCACCGCGCTGGCGGCGTACCAGGCCACCGCCTGATTCACTAAGGAAATCACACTCATTTCACGTCCCCTTGTTGCGCCTGGAACAGCGACAGATCGCCGAGGTCGGTATTAAAAGTCAGCTGCCGCTTACGCTTGCTGGCCTGGGCGATATCGCGGATATCCACCAGCAGCAGCGCGTTAGTCGGGCAGGTACGAACGCACGCCGGGCCCTGCTCGTCGAAGTGGCACAGGTCGCATTTAACGGCGATAGCGCGCACGCCCGGCACCCAGTCGAGCAGCGTGCTGACGCGGGCCGGCGCCGGCGGCGCGGCGGGGGCCATGGGGGTATTGGCGTTAGCCGGTATATCCAGCGGACGGCTGCCGGAAAACTCAATGGCGCCGAACGGACAGGCGATGCCGCACAGCTTGCAGCTTACGCACAGGCTCTCGTTGAGCTGCACCGCGCCATCAACGCGATTAATGGCGTTAACCGGGCAGACGGCGGCGCAGGGCGCATCTTCACAGTGGTGGCACATCTGCGGCGCGGATTCTTTTTCATTGCGCATTAAATGCAACCGGGGCATGGCTTGCAGGCCATGCTGGCGGTGAGTCTCAGCGCAGGCGGCTTCGCAGGTGCGACAGCCGATACAGACGGTGGAGTCAGCAATTACAAAACGGTTCACCGGGTCATCCTCGGGTGAAAGTCATTTTTGACGAAAACAGGTTGCGCAGGTGTCAGCTTCGACACTTGTCGACACCTGACGATTAACGGGCCAGCGTCAGGTGGCTTAAATCCACCGGCTGGTCTTGTTCGATAGCCTCATAGAGACGGTCGTAAACGCTGGCGATAGTCGCCAGATAGTGCTCGAGAACCTGCTCGCGGTCGCGGTTGCTGATCCGGCCATCGATAGTGCCATCCGAGCCCAGCGTGGCCTGGGCGATCAGACGCCTGTCGTCGCCGTTTTTGGTTTCCACGTAATACTCGATGGTGTGGCTGTTAAACCCTTCCGCCAGCGCGACGTAGACCTGAAAATGGCCAAACAGGACGAAGCACAGTTCTTTATCCGGCGCGCAGCTCATGGCGTGATGCAGACGCGCTTTCGACAGGGTTATTCCCTGTACCAGGGAGTTGCAATAGGTGTGCCACTGCTCCTGATGCTGGCGGTGACGATCGGCGATGTAGTCCGCCTTTTCACTTAATTCCCAAATAGTCATCCCGGATCCCCCGTTGTATGAGATGCACCGGTTAAGCATTTTCCATGCCAAAAATTAATTTATTGATTTTAAATGAATTTATTAAATACCGGACGGCAGAAAGACATGTCGATGACGATATCTGACGCGCGTCATCGACATTTCCGTGACATTACCTGTGACCTGGCATCGTTATTGCATTAAAGGGCCATCGCGATACGGAGGCACCATGCACGAAATCACCCTTAGCCAGCGGGCGCTGGAAATTATCGAACAGCAGGCGCAGCAGGCCGGCGCGCGTCGGGTCACCGGCGTGTGGCTGAAGGTCGGGGCGTTTTCCTGCGTGGAGGCCAGCGCGCTGACCTTCTGCTTTGAGCTGGTGTGCCGCGGCACGCTGGCGGAAGGCTGCGAGCTGCATATCGCCGAGCAACAGGCTGAATGCTGGTGTGAAACCTGCCAGCAGTACGTGCATCTCATCTCGCAGCACGTGCGCCGCTGCCCGCAGTGTCAGAGCGACCGGCTGCAAATTGTGGCGGATGACGGCTTACAGATTCAGCGAATAGAAGTAACTCAGGAGTGACATATGTGTACAACCTGCGGCTGCGGTGAAGGCAACCTTTATATAGAAGGCGATGAGCATAACCCGCATTCGGCGTTTCGCAGCGCCCCCTTCGCGCCTGCCCCGCGCCAGATGATGAATATTACCGGCGTGAAAACCGATAACTTTTCCCCCACCCACTCGGCGGCGGGCGACCTGCACTACGGTCACGGCGAGGCGGGTACCCACGCGCCGGGCCAAAGCCAGCGGCGGATGCTGGAAGTGGAAATCGACGTGCTGGATAAAAACAACCGTCTGGCCGCCCGCAACCGCGCGCGCTTCGCCGCTAAAAACCAGCTGGTGCTGAACCTGGTCTCCAGCCCGGGCTCCGGCAAAACCACCCTGCTGACGGAAACCCTGCTGCGGCTGAAAGCGAAAACCGCCTGCGCGGTGATTGAAGGCGATCAGCAAACGGTGAACGACGCCGCGCGCATCCGCGCCACCGGCACCCCGGCGATTCAGGTCAACACCGGTAAAGGCTGCCATCTCGACGCGCAGATGATCGCCGACGCCGCGCCGCGCCTGCCGCTGGATGACCGCGGGATCCTGTTTATCGAAAACGTCGGCAACCTGGTGTGCCCGGCGAGCTTCGACCTCGGCGAACGCCATAAAGTGGCGGTGCTGTCGGTCACCGAAGGCGAAGACAAACCGCTGAAGTATCCGCATATGTTCGCCGCCGCCAGCCTGATGCTGCTCAACAAGGTCGACCTGCTGCCGTATCTCAACTTTGACGTGGAGAAATGTCTGGCCTGCGCTCGCGAGGTGAACCCGGATATTGACATCATCCTGCTCTCCGCCACCAGCGGCGAAGGCATGGACCAGTGGCTCAGCTGGCTGGAGGCGCAGCAATGTGCATAGGCATTCCCGGACAAATCTGCGCCATTGACGGCAATCTGGCGAAGGTCGAAGTGTGCGGCATTCAGCGCGAAGTCGATCTCACCTTAGTCGGCGCGGTCGACGACCGCGGTCAGCCGCGTCTCGGCCAGTGGGTGCTGGTCCACGTGGGTTTCGCCATGAGCGTAATCAACGAAGCCGAAGCCCGCGACACCCTCGAAGCGCTGCAAAATATGTTTGAAGTCGAGCCGGACGTCGGCGCGCTGCTGTACGGCGAGGAGCGGTAAATGCGTTATGTCGATGAATACCGCGCGCCGGAACAGGTGATGCAGCTGGTGGAGCATCTCCGGCAGCGGGCGCGCCTGCTGCCGCATACCGCCGACCGTCCGCTGCGCATTATGGAAGTGTGCGGCGGCCATACCCACGCCATTTTTAAATTCGGCCTCGACCAGCTGCTGCCGGAAAATATCGAGTTTATTCACGGCCCCGGCTGCCCGGTGTGCGTGCTGCCGATGGGACGCATCGACGCCTGTATCGATATCGCCAGCCGTCCGGGGGTGATTTTCTGCACCTTTGGCGACGCCATGCGCGTGCCGGGAAAAAACGGCTCGCTGCTGCAGGCGAAATCGCGCGGCGCCGACGTCCGCATCGTCTATTCGCCGATGGACGCCCTGAAGCTGGCGCAGCAGAACCCCGAACGTGAAGTGGTGTTCTTCGGCCTTGGTTTTGAAACGACGATGCCCGCCACCGCCCTGACCCTGCGCCAGGCCCGCGAGCGCGGCGTCGCCAACTTCTACTTTTTCTGCCAGCACATCACCCTGCTGCCGACCCTGCGCAGCCTGCTCGACCAGCCGGATAACGGTATCGACGCTTTTCTCGCCCCCGGTCACGTCAGCATGGTGATTGGCACCGACGCCTACGGCTTTATCGCCAGCGACTATCATCGTCCTTTAGTGGTGGCCGGATTCGAACCGCTTGATCTACTGCAAGGCGCGGTGATGCTGGTTGAGCAGACAATAGCGCGGCACAGCGACGTGGAGAACCAGTATCGCCGGGTGGTGCCCGATGAGGGCAATCCGCTGGCGCAGTCGGCCATCGCCGAGGTGTTTTGCCTTAGCGGCGATAGCGAGTGGCGCGGGCTGGGGGTGATTAGCGACTCCGGCGTGCATCTGACGGCGGCATACCAGCGTTTCGACGCCGAGGCGCATTTCCGCCCGGCGCCGCAGCGGGTCAGCGACGACCCGCGCGCCCGCTGCGGCGAGGTGCTGACCGGCCGCTGTAAGCCGCACCAGTGCCCGCTGTTCGGCAAGACCTGCAACCCGCAGAGCGCGTTCGGCGCGCTGATGGTCTCATCGGAAGGCGCCTGCGCCGCCTGGTATCAATATCGCAGTCAGGAAATCGAAGCATGAAAAGCGTTCAGTTAGCCCACGGTAGCGGCGGTCAGGCGATGCAGCAGCTGATCGGCGACCTGTTTATGCAGGCTTTCGCCAACCCCTGGCTGGCGGAGCAGGAGGATCAGGCGCGTCTCGATCTCACCCAGCTTAGCGCGCAGGGCGACAGGCTCGCCTTCTCCACCGACAGCTACGTCATCGATCCGCTGTTTTTTCCCGGCGGCAATATCGGCAAGCTGGCGGTGTGCGGTACGGCCAACGATGTGGCGGTGAGCGGCGCGCTGCCGCGCTATCTCTCCTGCGGGTTTATTCTCGAAGAGGGGCTGGAGATGGCCACCCTCGAAGCGGTGGTGAACAGCATGGCTCAGACCGCCCGGGAGGCCGGTATCGCCATTGTCACCGGCGATACCAAAGTGGTGCCGCGCGGGGCGGCGGATAAGCTGTTTATCAATACCGCCGGGATCGGCGTGATCCCCACCGGTATTCGCTGGGGGGCGCAGCAGATTAGCGCCGGCGACGTGCTGCTGGTCAGCGGTACGCTTGGCGATCACGGGGCGACTATCCTCAACCTGCGCGAGCAAATGGGGCTGGACGGCGCGCTGTCCAGCGACTGCGCGGTGCTGACGCCCTTGATTCAGACGCTGCGCGACGTCGCTGGCGTGAAAGCCCTGCGCGATGCCACCCGCGGCGGGGTTAACGCGGTGGCCCACGAGTTCGCCGCCGCCAGCGGCTGCGGGATTGAGCTGTATGAGAATAAGCTGCCGGTGAACGAGACCGTGCGCGGCGTGTGCGAGCTGCTGGGGCTGGACGCGCTGAATTTTGCCAACGAAGGCAAGCTGTTGATCGCCGTCGCCCGCGAAGCGGCGGAAAGCGTACTTGCGCATTTACGGTCTCATCCGTTAGGCCGCGATGCGGCGATAATCGGCGACGTTGTGGCGCGCGCGGGCGTGCGCTCCATCGGCCTGTACGGCGTCAAACGTACGCTGGATCTTCCTCACGCCGAGCCGCTGCCGAGAATTTGTTAACGAGATTCAGGAGCTTTCCCGGAGGCGGCGCGATGCGCCTGTCCGGGCTACCCTAACCCGGATCGCACGAACCTGTAGCCCGGACAGATGCGCAGCATCGCCTCCGGGGAAAAATTAGGATCTCTGCATGATTATCCCGCCCAAACCCGCGGGCAACTGCGGATGGGTGGACGGCGGTCACAACCGCTTTATAAACAGACTATTATTTGTGTCATCACTTTCTTCTGCGCCGCTTTGCGGCGCTTTTGGACTTAAGCAATGTCGTATACACCGATGGGCGATCTTGGGCAGCAGGGTCTGTTTGATATCACCCGCATTTTATTACAGCAGCCGGATCTGGCCGCGCTGAGCGAGACGCTGACCGGCCTGGTGCAGCAGTCCGCGCTCGCCGACCGGGCGGCGATTATTCTGTGGCATTCCGGCAACCATCGCGCGACAAGGCACGCCTGCGACGATGCCGGGCATCCGGTGAGCTATGAAGATGAAACCGTCCTCGCCAACGGCCCGGTTCGTCGTCTGCTGTCCCGACCGGATGCGCTGCATTGCGATAGCGCCACCTTTGCCGAGACCTGGCCGCAGCTGGCCCGAAGCGGACTCTATCCCACCTTTGGCTATTACTGCCTGCTGCCGCTGGCGGCGGAAGGCCGCATCTTCGGCGGCTGCGAATTCATCCGCGATGACAACCGGCCATGGACTGAAAAAGAGTACCAGCGGCTGCACACTTTTACGCAAATCGTCGCCGTGGTGACCGAGCAGATCCAGAGCCGGGTCAGCAATAACGTCGATTACGACCTGCTGTGCCACGAGCGCGATAACTTCCGCATCCTCGTGGCGATCACCAACGCCGTGCTCTCGCGGCTGGATATCGACGAGCTGGTCAGCGAAGTGGCCAAAGAGATCCACCGCTACTTCCGCATCGATGCCATTAGCGTAGTGCTGCGCAGCAACCGCAAAGGCAAGCTCAACATCTACTCCACCCACTACCTCGACGCCAGCCATCCGGTGCACGACCAGAGCGAAGTGGATGAAGCCGGCACCCTGACCGAGCGGGTCTTCAAAAGTAAAGAGATGCTGCTGCTCAATCTGCACGAGCATGACCCGCTGGCGCCGTACGAAAAAATGCTTTTCGAGATGTGGGATAACAAAATTCAGACCCTGTGCCTGCTGCCGTTGATGTCCGGCAATACCCTGCTCGGGGTGCTGAAGCTGGCGCAGTGCGATGAGAAAGTGTTCACCACCACCAATCTTAAGCTGCTGCGGCAAATCGCCGAGCGCGTCTCGATCGCCATCGACAACGCTCTCGCCTACCGCGAAATTCAGCGCCTGAAAGAGCGGCTGGTCGATGAGAACCTCGCCCTGACCGAACAGCTCAACAACGTGGAGAGCGAGTTTGGCGAAATCATTGGCCGCAGCGAGGCGATGAACAGCGTGCTCAAGCAGGTGGAGATGGTGGCGCACAGCGACAGCACGGTGCTGATCCTCGGCGAAACCGGCACCGGTAAGGAGCTGATTGCCCGCGCTATTCATAATCTGAGCGGCCGCAATAGCCGGCGGATGGTCAAAATGAACTGCGCGGCGATGCCCGCCGGGCTGCTGGAAAGCGACCTGTTTGGCCACGAGCGCGGCGCCTTCACCGGCGCCAGCGCGCAGCGTATCGGCCGTTTCGAACTGGCAGACAAAAGCTCGCTGTTTCTCGATGAAGTGGGCGATATGCCGGTGGAGCTGCAGCCGAAGCTGCTGCGCGTCCTGCAGGAGCAGGAGTTCGAGCGTCTCGGCAGCAATAAGCTGATTCACACCGACGTGCGCCTGATCGCCGCGACCAACCGCGATCTTAAGCAGATGGTCGCCGATCGCGAATTTCGCAGCGATCTCTACTATCGGCTGAACGTCTTCCCGATCCACCTGCCGCCGCTGCGCGAGCGGCCGGACGATATTCCGCTGCTGGTGAAGGCCTTCACCTTTAAAATCGCCCGCCGTCTGGGACGCAATATCGACAGCATTCCGGCGGAAACGCTGCGCCTTCTCAGCCGCATGGAGTGGCCGGGCAACGTGCGTGAGCTGGAAAACGTCATTGAGCGCGCGGTGCTGCTGACCCGCGGCAGCGTGCTGCAGCTCTCCTTGCCGGAAATGAACATCGAGCCGCAGCCGCTGGCGGCAGAAGTGCTGCCGGAGGAAGGCGAAGATGAATACCAGCTGATTGTCCGGGTGCTGAAAGAGAGCAACGGCGTGGTCGCCGGACCGAAGGGCGCGGCCCAGCGTCTGGGATTAAAGCGCACCACTTTGCTTTCGCGCATGAAACGGTTGGGCATTCATAAAGACCAGCTGCAGTAGGCGTATCTTCAGAACGCTGTTTCATTTTGATTTTAATGAAACAGCGTTCTGTGAAGCAACTCGCGTTACCCGCCGCTCATCGATGATAAATAAGCCTTTTCCTTAATGGAGATGCTTATGACGCGTTTACCTCTGGCCGCCGCCATCGCTTTGCTGTTCTCTTCTCAGGCGGCATTTTCCTCTCTGCCCACTTTTTCTGTCTGGCCCGGCGGTGAAGCGCCCGGCGCGAAAAACAGCCCGGCGAGTGAATCGCTGGTGGAGCGCAGCAAAGACCCCTCGCTGCCCGATCGCGCGGTCACCGGCGTTCGCGCTCCGACAATTACCATTTACGCGCCGGAGAAGCCCAACGGTATCGCGCTGCTGGTGACGCCGGGCGGCTCTTATCAGCGGGTGGTGCTGGATAAAGAGGGCAGCGATCTCGCCCCGGTGTTTAACGCCCGGGGCTATACCCTGTTTGTGATGACCTACCGGATGCCCGCGGACGGTCATGCGGAGGGCAGCGATGCGCCGCTGGCCGATGCGCAGCGCGCGCTGCGTACCCTGCGGGCGCGGGCCGCCGAGTGGCATATCGACCCGCATAAAATCGGCATTATGGGCTTTTCCGCCGGGGGGCACGTGGCGGCCAGCCTGGAGATCCGCTATAGCGAACCGGCTTACGCCGCCGTGGATGCCATCGACCAGCAGAGCGCGCGGCCGGACTTCGCGGTGCTCGGCTATCCGGTGATTTCGATGGATCCGGCGATTGCCCATCCCGGATCGCGCAAGGCGTTGATTGGCGAAACGCCGACGGCGGAGCGGCAGCATCGTTATTCACCGGAGCAGAACGTCACGCCGCAGACGCCGCCGACCTTTATTTTCCACGCGGTAGACGATCCTTCGGTGCCGGTGGATAACGCGCTGGTGATGTTTAACGCCCTGCGCGCGCATCAGGTGCCGACCGAGCTGCATCTGTTCGCCGAGGGGAAACACGGATTTGGCATTCGCGGGACCCGGGGCCTGCCCGCCGCCGAGTGGCCGCAACTGGCGATGAACTGGATAGCTTCGCTGGCGGAAATGAACAAATAGCGCCGATAATCCCCGGCTCGCGGCTGACGCCTTAGCCGGGCTACCTGTCCGCAGACGGCGGGGACCTCGTAGCACCGGTGGGTACGGCTTCCCGGAGGCGATGCTGCGCATCTGTCCGGGCTACAAGTTCGTGCGGTTTGGTAGCCCGGACAGGCGCGTCAAGCGCCGCCTCCGGGGGATTTTGCAGAGCTATTTATCAGAACTAAAACCGTTGCTGGTCGCCAGCTCGGCAAACCACAGCGCGTTGCGCTTTATCTGCCGCTCTCCGGTTTGCAGATTAAGCCGCCAAAAACCGTAGCGCCGCTTGAACGAATTAATCCACGACCAGTTATCGATAAACGTCCACTGATGCACGCCAAAACAATTCGCGCCGTCGGCTATCGCGCGATGCAGCTGCACCAGATGCTCTTCCATCAGGCCGATGCGGAACGAATCGTCAATCACCCCGTCTTCGCCCGGTTCGCCTTCCGAATCAATATCCATCGCGATGCCGATTTCCGCGAGGAACCACTTTTTATTGCCGTAGTTATCGCGAATATTGGCGGCAATGTCATAAATCGCCTGCGGCAGAATCTCATTATTATCGCGATAAGGATTAAAGCGCCCTTCTGGATTCACGTAGTTTTCGAAATAGAACTCCGGGGTGAAATAGTCCAGCGTATAGTCGCTTTCGCGTGCCTTGACCCGCCGCGGAACGTAATAGTTAACGCCGAGAAAATCGACGCGCGATCCGCTAATCAGCTCCACGTCGGCTTTTGTCACCTCCGGCAGGCAGTCGTGCGCGGCCAGAATTTCGCACAGCTCTTTCGGGAACTGATGCTTCACCAGCGGATCGAGAAAGCTGCGGTTGAAAAACAGATCCGCATACCACGCCGCTTTTTTATCCTCAGCGCTGTCGTTACGGGTATAGGAGGGCGTCAGGTTCAGCACCACGCCAATCTCGCTCTCCAGCGCCAGCGTGCGAAACTCGCGCACCGCTTTGGCGTGGGCCAGCATAATGTTAAACGCCACCTGCGCCGCCAGCCTGCCGTCTTTCTTGCAGGGATAGTGGAAGTCGTACAGATAGCCGCCCTCAACCGGCACAATCGGCTCGTTGAAGGTGATCCAGTATTTCACTTTGTGACCAAACAGCTCGAAGGCGGTGCGGGCAAAACGCGCGAAGAGATCCGTCACGTGCGCCGACTCAAAGCCGCCGTACTGCTTTTGCAGCGCTTCCGGCATATCAAAGTGATAGAGGTTAATCATCGGCTCAATGCCGTTTTCGATCATCTCATCAAGGTAGGCATGATAGAAACGCACCGCGTCCGGATTGGGCGCGCCGGTTTCGAAATCGTCAATCAGCCGCGACCACTGAATCGAGGTGCGAAAGGAGTTGAATCCGGTCCGCTTCATCAACGCCACGTCCTGAGGATACTGATGATAGGTATCGCAAACGGTTTGCGGCCCAATCTGCTGATAAAAACGTTCCGGCTGTTCGGCAAACCAGCTGTCCCAAATAGAACGGTGCGGCTTGTTGCTGATGCCTTCCGTTTGCGGACCGGATGCCGCCGCGCCCCAAAAAAAGCCTTCCGGAAACTGATACCGGGTCATAACGCCTCCTGTAAGTTAAAAAAGGCCGCACCCGACGGGCGCAGCCAATAAGCACTACTCTGCAACCACTTCAATCGATTTGATAAACATATAGCCCCAGTCGCCGGCGAATTTACCGAAGTCGATGCGGTTATCGCCGGCCTTCAGCTCGACCGGCACCAGTTGCTGCTGGCCCTGTTCATCGGTCTGCGGGAACTCAACCGCGATTGGCGCGCCGCCGTTGACAATAAACGAGTTTTTCTTGCCGCCCCATTTGCCGCTGAACGTTACCCGCAGCAGATACTTGCCGGCCCACGGCGCGGAAACCTGCCAGCTCACCTTATCGCCGTCGTTGGCGAACGGCCCGAGGAAGCCGTCTTCGTCAATCGTCAGCGCGTCTTTCTCGCTTTTCGCCGCCTCAATCTTGCCCTCGGTCACGTGCAATACCCCACCGCCAAAACGGCAGTAGTCGGCGGGGACTTTACCGGCGGCTTCCGTCACCGTGACCTTTACGGTTTTGCTGCTTTTGAGCAGGCCGTCATCGGCGCTAAAGGTCAGCGCATATTCACCGGGGGCGCTGAACCAGGCGCGGGTTTCGGCTTTATCCGTCGTGCAGAAATGAGCCTGCGCGCTGCCGCCGTTGCTCCAGTTCACCTTTACGTCGCGGTCCGGGAGCCCGTCATCGCGCCAGCTCGCGCTCAGCTGCACGCCCTGATCCTGGCTGGTGGTGAGCGTCTCCGCCAGCGCGACTACCGGCGCCTGATTCGCCTGGGTGTGCTTCACGCTAATCACGTTCGAAGGCGCTGAGCTGCCGCTCTCGTTCTTAGCGATGACGCGGTAATAGTACGTATTCCCCAGTTGCAGACTGCGATAGTCATCGCGGAACAGATCCATCGTCTGCGGGTTCCACTCGTTAACGCCATCGGAAATATCGCGCCCCACCACTTTCCACGGCCCGGATGCCGAATCAGCGCGCTCGACATCATAAGCGCGCCCTACCGCCGCCCCCAGCCAGTTGATAGCAAACGGTGAATCCGTCGCCCGCAGCGTCGGCGCATCCGGTTTCGGCAGCGGCGGCGCGTTCTCCTGCCCGTTCATCTGCGCCGCGGCGGTCCGCACCAGGTCGACCACTTCCATTTCCTCATTGGCCTTACCTTCCATCGGGAAGCCCGGCAGATGGTAGCTGTAGTGGCCGGTGGACTCTTTATGCCAGTAGAAACCGCCATCGTGACGATGACCGCGGAAGCCCCAAATCAAGCCGCCCGCCGCCTGCGCGCCGTTGACTTCGCTATGCACGATCGACTGCATAATGGCGTTAAGCTGCTGCGCGTCCAGCAGGCCGAATTCGCCCACCATATAGACTTTTTTACCCGCTGCCGCCGTCAGGTCTTTTTTCACCTGATCGGGATGGTTGTTATCGGCATTGGTGTAGTAGTGGTTGCTGACGATATCGACATTAGGATCGTTGAGCGCAAACCCGTTAATTTTCTTGTAGGTGCCATCGACCACCAGCTGATGCGGCGCCCACTTTTTGATCCACGCGGCGGTCTGCTGAAGGAACGCCGCGTTGGTGTCTTCCAGTTCGTTGCCGGTCTCCCAGGCCATAATCGCTTTTTCGTCGAAATAAGGACGACCGGTCACGCTGTTGGTACGGGTGATAACCTGGCGAATCACGTCAAGATAGGCCTTGAAGGTTTTACTGTCGGTACGGTAAAAATCCTCCGGCTTTTCGTGGTAGAACGCCGCCAGCTGCTCGCGACCGCCCCACCACCACCAGTGATCGATAAACGGCAGGATCAGGCGCAGCCCCTGTTTGTCCGCCTCGGCGATCATGTTGTCGTATACCCGCATCGCCTTTTCGTTCAGGCGCGGCATGCCGTCGGTGGTTTCCGGGGCCAGAATATGGGTTTCTCGACCGCAGGCCTCGTCAAACGTCTGCTGCACCGAGAGCACGTATACCCGCTGCGCCCTGGCGCCGGTTTGCACCATCGCCTTAATCCAGTTTTCCTGCTCTTCCGCCGTCGGCCAGCGGAAGTATTGCCCCCAGCCGCGCGTGTCGGCCTTACAGGTACCGCGCGCATCGTCCTCGATACGGTGCAGCTCCGGCGCGTGGATGCCCGCAAAGCGGAAAACCTTGTCGCCGTCTTTTAGCGTCGCGCCGTCGCGGGTAATAAAGTGTTCAAAGTGCGAGCGCTCTGCGGCCATCGCGCCTGCGCTTCCCAGCGCCGAAAGCAGCGCGACGAGCATCAGTTTTGTCACCGGCTTAATCATCGTTATCTCTCCTTAGAACCAGACTTCGGCCTGCACGCCAAAGTTCAGCGTGTCGGTGTCGCCGCTGCGCGAGTAGCCGCCTGCGGAAATAGTATTGGTGTCCCAGTTATAGTTGCCGTCCAGCGCGTCGGACACGCCTTTGTCCCACTTCGCGTAAGTGACGAAGAAGCGCAGCTGCGGGCGGGTCCAGAAGCCGGAATCAAATGTCAGGGTCGGCGCGATGGTCACTTTCGTCAGGCCGCCTTTGCCTTTACCGTCCACGCCTTTGTAGTTTTTATCGTCGAGATATTCGTAGCCCAGCTCGTACTGCATGGCGAAGTTTTTGGTGATCTGCTGGTACGGGCGGATCCCCGCCACCCAGCTGGTGCGTCCCCAGCCGTCGGCATCTTCCGTCCACCAGCGGTAGTTTTTGTCTTTCTGATAGTAGGCAAACGTGGAGATTTCCCAGTCGCCGAGCGAGGCCATGTTATCCAGCACCACGCGCCAGGACTGGGTATCGTCGAGGTTTGCCCAGCCCCAGCCGTTTTTACCCAGCGAGTCCCCCGCCGCCAGGCCGCGCCCGTACTGGAAGACCACGCGAGAGTAGCCGCCGGTCAGGCCGTAAAAACCGTCAAAGTTGTAGACGCCGGTCACGCCGTAGCCCTTTTCCGCCGAGGTCGGGTGCTTCTCATTGCGGTTCATGTGGTGGCCAATCAGCTCAAGGTCGAAGCCGGTGCCGCCGATCTTTTTCAGCCACAGGTTGAGCGAGTAGTCATCCGGATAGCCCTGATCGCCTTTGTCGACCGGGTAGGCTTTGGTTTCGTCGGTTGGCGAGAAGGCGTAAACCCCGGCATCGAAGCGCGCGAAGCCAAGATCCATATTGTCGAAGCCGCCGCCGGTGCCGTTGTACTGAATGTACTCCCAGTCGAACTGGTGGCTGGAGGTGTTGGAGCTGCTGTAGCGCTTACCGGCCCAGAAGGTCATTTCCGGCGCGAAGTCGAGGTTGGACAGTTCGGCGAAACCTTCGCGGAACTGCACATCATGCCCGTCGTCATCCTGACAGTTCCAGTCGGAGGTGCATTTCGACTGATGGGTAATGTTGGCCTGGACTTTAGCCACCACGCCACTGTCCGAGGTTAACGTCACCGTCGGGATCAGTTCGATCTTGGTATCCTCTTCGTTGCCCAGACGCCATTTGCCGTCCGGCATCAGGCCAACGGAGTCGGCGCGGTTGCCGTCGGCGTTGGCGAGGATCCCCGAACGGATATAGCCGTGGAGCATAAAATCGTACTTCGGATCGGCGATGGCGCAGTCGCTCATCACCGCGAGGGCGAGTAAAGACAGAGGTATTGAATGATTTAGCCTGATCATTTTTATTCCTTGGTTATTTTTTTATTAACACTGCCTGAGAACGGGAGGAAATTTACGGATCAAAATTGGAAATGCACATCCATTAACGGAAAGCGCTTTCCGTAATTGCCGGATGAGTTCACAATTTTAACGAGAGCGGGCGAATATTCGTGATGAGGTTCACATAATCCGGCAGAAATAAAAAAGCCCGCGCGCGGCGGGCTGTGGCAGGCAGGCGAAAAGCTTAGCGTTCGGCGTCGGCGAGCTGGCGTTCGTAGACCTTGAAGAACGGACGATAGAGCATCCAGGCGTTAAAAATGGCAAACAGGCACATGCATAAGTTTTTCCAGCTGCCGTTGGCTGACCACGCCGCGCCGAGCGGCGCCGGCATCGACCACGGCAGCATCGCCACCGCCCGATCGAGAATCCCCAGTTGGGTTAAATACCAGGCGATACAGGCATTTATCAGCGGCACAAACAGAAACGGCAGCAGAAAGACCGGGTTCATGATAATCGGAAAACCAAACAGTATCGGCTCATTGATATTAAACAGCGAGGGGAGCAAGCCAATTTTCCCCACGCTTTTCAGCTGCCGCGAACGGCTGCGCATCGCCATAAACACCAGCGGCAGGGTGGAGCCGATGCCGCCGATCAGCAGGTAAAAATCCCAGAATCCCTGCAGGTAAATATGCGGCAGCGTGGCGGAACCGGCGGCCAGCGCCTGCTGGTTTTCAAACAGATAGGTCATCCAGAATGGGTTCATAATCCCGGTGATAATCAGCGCCCCGTGAATGCCGACAAACCAAAGCAGGTTACAGATAAACAAAGAGATTAATACCGCGGTTAAGGTGTCGGACGCCACCACCAGCGGCCGCACCGCTTCGCTAATCAGCTCCGGTAAAATGCGCCCGGTGCTCTGCAACAGCAGCGCGTTGATGACGCTGATGGAGAGCATCACCACCAGCAGCGGGATCAGCAGTTGAAAGCCGTTGCGGGTCATCACCGGCACCTCTTCCGGCAGGCGGATGCACCAGCCTTTTTTGTAGAAGAAGCGCACGATCTCAATGGAGTAAGTACTTGAAATCAGCGCGGTAAAAATCCCCATCCCGCCAAGATAAAGATTGGCCGCGCCGTTGCCGCGAAAGCCGATAAGCAGCAAGAACGCCAGGCAGCCGGTCAGCCCGCAGAGCCGCTCCGGCAGCCGGTACTGCTTGGCAAGACTGGCGCTGGCGCCGAAGGCCACAATCAGCGCCACCAGCCCGATGGTCAGTTCGAAAGTCGGCAGCAGAATGGGACGCAGCTGGAAATAGAACTGGCCGAAAAACGATGCGACGTCGATGGAAACGGGCGGAAACAAAATCGGCACCAGCAAACTTCCGACAATCACAAACGGCATCGCCAGCGCAAAGCTGTCACGCATCGCCGTGATGTGGTTATTGCGTGTCAGAACGTTGGCCAGCGGCGCCAGACGCTGCTCGATGATGTCGACGGCAACATTCATCAACTGAATGTTCATAATCCTGCCTTTCAGAATAGGTTGGTCGCCAGGATGATCGCGCACTCCCGGGTAAAGTAAAAGCCCGTCATAGGTGATCGTGGTCACAATAAATAAATCCACAATTGGAAAGCGCTTTCCGTTTTATATCCGTTATGACTATAGTCGGCGCATCCATCTCATCAGGAGCGATATATGAAAAAGATAATGTTGTGCTGTTCCGCGGGCATGTCCACCAGCCTGCTGGTGAAAAAAATGATCGCCGAAGCCGAGCAGCGCGGTCTACCGGTGGAGATCAACGCCTTCGGCGTCGCGGAATTCGATCGGCAGGTCGGCCATTACCAGGTGGTCCTGCTGGGGCCGCAGGTGAAATACATGCAGAAAGATCTGCAAAAACAGGCGGATAAATACGGGATCCGCGTGGAACCCATCAACATGATGGATTACGGCATGCAAAAAGGCGGCGCCGTACTGGATTTCGCGCTTTCCCTTATCGATAACAAAAACTAAGGAAAGATCATGAGCTCTCTGTACGCTAAGCTGATCGCCGTGATTGAACAGAAGATCACCCCTATGGCGGGGGCGATCGGCCAGCAAAAATACGTTACCTCCATCCGCGACGGTTTTATTACCGCCCTGCCCTTTATGATCGTCGGCTCGTTTTTGCTGGTCTTTATTTTCCCGCCTTTTTCTCCGGATACGACGTGGGGTTTTGCCCGCGCCTGGCTGCAATTTTCCCTCGATCATCGCGATGCGCTGATGCTGCCATTTAACTTCAGCATGGGGGTGATGACGCTGTTTATCGCCGTCGGGATCGCCGCCAGCCTGGCGAAACACCACAATCTGGACTCGCTGACCGCCGGGATGCTGTCGCTGATGTCGTTTCTGCTGGTGGCCGCGCCGCTGAAGGATGGCCAGATCTCCACCGCCTACTTCTCGGGTCAGGGGATCTTTACCGCGATTCTGGTGGCAATTTACTCCACCGAACTGTACGCCTTCCTCAAGCGGCACAACATTACGATCCGTCTGCCGCCTGAAGTTCCGGCGGGCGTAGCGCGCTCGTTTGAAATTCTGATCCCGGTGCTGGCGATCGTGCTGACGCTGCATCCGCTGAATCTGTTTATCGAAGCGCAGCTGGGAATGATTATCCCGGAAGCGATCATGTCGCTGGTGAAACCGCTGGTGGCGGCTTCCGATACCCTACCGGCGATTCTGCTGTCGGTGCTGGTGTGCCAGGTGCTGTGGTTTGCCGGGATCCACGGGGCGCTGATCGTCACCGGGATCATGAATCCATTCTGGATGGCGAACCTGTCGATCAACCAGGCGGCGATGGCCGCAGGCACCGCGATCCCGCATATCTACGTCCAGGGCTTCTGGGATCACTACCTGCTGATCGGCGGCGTCGGATCCACCCTGCCGCTGGCGCTGATGCTGCTGCGCAGCAAGGCCGTGCATCTGCGAACGATTGGCCGGATGGGCGTGGTGCCGGGCGTATTTAACATCAACGAGCCGATTCTGTTTGGCGCGCCGATCATCATGAACCCGCTATTCTTCCTGCCGTTCGTGCTGGTGCCGATGATCAACGCGACCCTGGCCTACTTTGCGCTGAAGCTGGACCTGGTGAGCCGCGTGGTGTCGATGACGCCGTGGACGACGCCTGCCCCTATCGGCGCCTCATGGGCGGCGAACTGGAGCTTTAGCCCGGTGATCATGTGCCTGATCTGTATGGCGACGGCGATGGTGATGTACCTGCCGTTCCTCAAAGCCTACGAAAAACAGCTGCTTGAGCAGGAGCACGCTAACGCGGCCGCCCAGGCCGAAAGCGCGCCGCAGTCCGCATAATTCATACTATTCAGAGGGTTGTCATGGAATTAGAAGAACAGGTGATGGGTATCATCATCAACGCCGGCCAGTCGCGTAGCCTGTGCTACGAAGCGTTGAGCTGCGCTAAAGCGGGGGATTTCACCGCCGCCGACGAAAAAATGAAAGAAGCGGCGCATTTCGCCCGCGAGGCGCATCGGGTGCAGACCCAGCTGATTGAGGCCGACGAGGGAGAGGGTAAAACCAAAATGACCCTGGTGATGGTTCACGCTCAGGATCATCTGATGACCTCAATTCTGGCGAAAGAGCTGATCGGCGAACTGATCGCCATTTACCGCTCGCGACCGCTGCACGCGTAGAGTTCCTCCTCTCCAGGGGAGAGGAGATGACGTAGCCCGGGTAAGGCGTTTACGCCGCGACCCGGGAAAACGGTAAATTCTCATGTCATCTGGCTGACTTCCCGGCTCGCGCTGCGCTTAGCCGGGCTACCTGGACTGCACGCGTAGCATCCTCCCGGAGAAAACCGGCTGGCCCCGGGAAACCGTCTACCACGATTAAGGACAACCATGCTACATCTCGGTTTAGACATCGGCGGCACCAAAATGGAAGCCGTCCTGCTCAACGCGGCGGGCGAATGCGTCTATCGCCAGCGCCGTCCGACACATAAAGAGAGCTACGACGCGTTTATGCAGCAGCTGCTCGGACTGATTGAGAGCGTCCGCGCCTGGAGCGAGCGTCCGTTTACCCTCGGTATCGGCCTGCCGGGGGCTATCGACCCGCAAAGCGGCCTGATTAAAAACTGTAACTGTCTGGTGCTTAACGGCCACGACCTACGCCACGACCTGATGCGGGAGCTCGGTCAACCGGTATGGATGGCGAACGATGCCGACTGCTTCACCCTCTCTGAGGCGGTGGACGGCGCGGGCGCCGGGGCGACGACCGTATTCGGCGTCATCATCGGCACAGGCTGCGGCGGCGGCGTCGCGGTGAACCAACGGCTGCTCAGCGGGCCTAACGCCATCGCTGGCGAATGGGGACACAATCCCCTGCCGGGCTACCGCCCCGAGCGCGACGGCCCGGCGCAGCCCTGCTACTGCGGAAAAGAGAACTGCATCGAAAGCTTTATTTCCGGCACCGGCTTTGCCCGCCGCTACGGCGCGCAGGCGCGATCCGAGGCGATTATCGCCGCCGCGCAAAACGGCGATCCCCAGGCGCTGGCCCACTGGCGGCATTTTATCGACGCTTTCGCCCGCAGCCTGGCGTCGGTAATCAATATCCTCGATCCGCAGGTGATTGTGCTGGGCGGCGGGCTCTCCAACGTCGGGCAAATCTATGAGCAGCTGCCGTCGGCAATCGTCCCGTATCTCTTCTCCGATAGCTGCCGGACGCAGATCAAACAGGCCCGCTTCGGCGACGCCAGCGGCGTGCGCGGCGCGGCCTGGCTACCGGTTCTGGACAGCGCTGAAGGCCGCCGGCGGTAGACACTTTTTTCAGCAGGTATGCTAAGCTAGGCGAAAATATTCAGACAGAAAATGCCATGCCAACCATTGATGATGTTTCAAGATTAGCGAATGTCTCCCGAGCGACGGTATCCCGCGTGCTGACCGGCACCAGGGGCGTGCGCGAAGAGAGCCGGGAAGCGGTTCTGCGCGCGGTAGAAGAACTTAACTACCGCCCGAGCTTTGCCGCGCAAAACCTCGCCAGTCAGACATCCAATCACGTGGGGCTGGTGATCCCGGCGAACGATGACAGCAGCGGCGCGCGCCTGCTGCCGATGCTCTCATTAGCGCTAAAGGGGCTGAATAAAAACCTGATTGTTCAGTACGTGACGGATGCGGCGGAACAGGCGGCGGTGGTTGACGATTTACAGCGCCAGTGCGTGGCGGTGGTGGTGCTCGGCGCCGTCCCGGCGGAGGCGCCGCGCAACGTGATCTCCTTTGACCGTTTCAGCATTGCCGGAGTCAATAATCAGGGCTACGACTACACTTTCGCCACCGAAAGCGCCTGCCGCTACGTGATCGGCAAGGGCCATCGCAATATCGCGCTGCTCGTTGATAACGACAGCGATGACGCCAGCCGCCAGATGCTCGAAGGCTATCGCAACGTTCTGCAAAACTACTCCATCCCTTTTAACCGGCAGCTGATGCTGGCGGCCAACGATAACGTTGAACAGGCGCTGCTGACGCTGATTAACAGCTTCAGCAAATACTCGGTGATTATCGTGAAACGGGACCGCTACGCCGCCGAAGCGATGCGCCTGCTGCGCGAGTTCAACGTTGCCGTACCGCAGGAGGTCTCGCTGCTGAGCCTGGAGGATTCCCCCCTCGCCTCGCTGCTCAATCCGCCGCTCACCTGTATTTCCTGGCCGCTGGAGCAGCTGATGGAGAACTGCCTGCAGCGTATTCGTAACCTGATTGACGAGCGCCCCACCTTCTCCGCCGAAGGCCGTACGCTGGCGGGGCGCCTGATCCCGCGCCAGTCGGTGGCCGATCTCTCCTGATTCTAGCGTCCGGCCTTCCGCGTGGCCGGGCCTTTCCTCTCGCGCCGCTGGTTCCCACGCTAATCATTCGCCTCACATCTAAATAAGAATTATTTTCATTTATAAATAGCGTGTGCTATATAACATAGCAATGGCTATAAATGATGATTAATTAATCGCAACGTTGTGAGGGACCTTATGCTGCACCTGCCACCCCTGAAGCATCTGATGTTTGCCGCCACGCTGGCGCTGTTGGCCGTCGCCCCCGTCCAGGCAAAAGAGAAATTTAAAGTGATCACCACCTTCACGGTAATCGCCGACATGGCGCAAAACGTCGCGGGCGACGCCGCCGACGTCAGCTCCATCACCAAACCGGGAGCCGAGATCCACGAATATCAGCCAACGCCCGGCGATATCAAACGCGCGCAGGGCGCGCAGCTGATCCTCGCCAACGGACTGAATCTTGAACTGTGGTTCGCCCGCTTTTATCAGCACCTGAACGGCGTGCCGGAAGTGGTGGTCAGCAACGGCATTCAGCCGATGGGCATCAGCGAGGGGCCGTATAACGGTAAGCCCAACCCGCACGCGTGGATGTCGGCGGACAACGCGCTGATCTATGTCGATAACATTCGCGACGCGCTGGTGAAGTACGATCCTGAAAATGCCGACGCCTATCGCCATAACGCTGAGACCTACAAAGAGAAGATTCGCCAGACCATGACGCCGCTGAAGGCGGAACTGGCGAAACTGCCGCAGGACAAGCGCTGGCTGGTAACCAGCGAGGGGGCGTTCTCCTATCTGGCCCGCGATAACGGCCTGCAGGAGCTCTATCTGTGGCCGATCAACGCCGACCAGCAGGGCACTCCGCAGCAGGTGCGGAAAACCATCGACACCATGAAGAAAGCGCATATCCCGACTATCTTTAGCGAAAGCACCATTTCCGATAAACCGGCGCGTCAGGTGGCAAGAGAAGCAGGCGCCCACTACGGCGGTGTCCTGTACGTCGACTCCCTGAGCGCCGCCGATGGCCCGGTGCCGACCTACCTCGACCTGCTGCGCGTCACCACCCAAACCATCGTCCAGGGCATCAACGACGGACTAAGGAAACAGGCATGAGTAACGAGCTGCCGGGCCTCGCGGTCAACAACGTCAGCGTGACCTATCGCAACGGTCATACCGCCCTGCGCGACGCCTCGTTCCGCGTGCCGCGCAGTTCCATCGCCGCGCTGGTTGGGGTGAACGGTTCGGGCAAATCAACGCTGTTTAAAGCGCTGATGGGCTTTGTGCGCGTCGGTAAGGGCGATATCGCGATCCTCGGCCAGCCGGTTAACCGCGCCCTGCGCCAGAACCTTGTCGCCTACGTTCCGCAGGCGGAAGAGGTGGACTGGTCTTTCCCGGTGCTGGTGGAAGATGTGGTGATGATGGGGCGCTACGGCCATATGGGCTGGCTGCGGCGGGCTAAAGCGCGCGACCATGAGATTGTCGATGCCGCCCTGGCGCGGGTCGGCATGAGCGAGTACCGGCAGCGCCAGATCGGCGAACTCTCCGGCGGGCAGAAAAAGCGCGTGTTTCTGGCCCGCGCTATCGCTCAGCAGGGGAAAGTCATTCTGCTGGATGAGCCCTTCACCGGCGTCGACGTACAGACCGAAGCGCGCATCATCGAACTGCTGCGGGAGCTGCGCGACGAAGGCTGCACCATGCTGGTTTCCACCCATAACCTCGGCTCGGTGAGCGAGTTCTGCGACTACACGGTGATGGTCAAAGGCACCGTGCTGGCCAGCGGCCCGACGGAAAGCACTTTTACCGCCGAAAACCTCGAACTGGCGTTTAGCGGCGTGCTGCGCCACGTGGTGCTGAGCGGCGCGGAAGAGCGGATTATTACCGACGATGAGCGGCCGTTTATCAGCCGCCGGGCGGCGGGAGGCGAAAGATGAGCTGGCTGCTGGAGCCGTTTGGTTATCAATATATGCTGAACGCGATGTGGGTGTCGGCGCTGGTGGGCGGAGTGTGCGCGTTTCTCTCCTGCTACCTGATGCTCAAGGGCTGGTCGCTGATTGGCGACGCCCTCTCCCACTCTATCGTGCCGGGCGTGGCGGGCGCTTATATGCTCGGCCTGCCCTTCGCGCTGGGGGCGTTTCTTTCCGGCGGGCTGGCGGCGGGCAGCATGCTGTTTCTTAATCAGCGTTCGAAGCTGAAGGAAGACGCGATTATCGGCCTGATCTTCTCCTCTTTTTTCGGTATCGGCCTGTTTATGGTGTCGCTGAACCCGACCTCGGTGAATATCCAGACCATTATTCTCGGCAATATTCTGGCCATCGCCCCGGAGGATATTATCCAGCTGGCGGCCATTGGCTTTATTTCGATGGCGATTCTGCTGCTGAAGTGGAAAGACCTGATGGTGACCTTTTTCGATGAGAATCACGCCCGCTCGATCGGCCTCAATACCAGCGGGCTGAAGCTGCTGTTCTTTACCCTGCTGGCGGCCTGTACCGTGGCGGCGCTGCAAACCGTCGGCGCGTTTCTGGTGATTTGCCTGGTGGTGACGCCCGGCGCTACCGCCTGGCTGTTGACCGACCGCTTCCCGCGCCTGCTGGCCATCGCCGTGGCGATTGGCAGCCTGACCAGCTTTTTCGGCGCCTGGCTGAGCTACTATCTGGACGGGGCGACCGGCGGAATTATCGTCGTCGCCCAGACGCTACTGTTTTTAACCGCGTTCGTTTTCGCGCCGAAGCACGGCCTGCTCGCCAGCCGTCGTCGCGCCAGGGAGGCCTCATGCTGAGCGCGCTGCTTGAACCTTTCCAGTTCTCTTTTATGGTCAACGCCATGCTGGTGGCGGCGATCGTTGCCGTCCCCTGCGCGCTGCTGTCGGTGTTTTTGGTGCTAAAAGGCTGGGCGCTGATGGGCGACGCCATGAGCCACGCGGTTTTCCCGGGGGTGGTGGTGGCGTATATCCTCGGTATCCCCTTCGCCATCGGCGCGTTTATCGCCGGGTTGTTCTGCGCCATCGCCACCGGTTATCTCGACGATAACAGCCGTATTAAGCGCGATACGATCATGGGCATCGTGTTTTCCGGGATGTTTGGCGCGGGCCTGGTGCTGTACGTGTCGATTCAGTCGGAGGTGCATCTCGATCATATTCTGTTTGGCGATATGCTGGGTATTTCCGCCAGCGATATTGTACAAACGTCGCTGATCGCGCTGGCGATTGCGCTGATTATCGGCCTGAAGTGGCGCGATTTTCTGCTGCACGCCTTTGACCCGCAGCAGGCGAAGGCCAGCGGATTGCGCTGCGGGCTGCTGCATTATGGGCTGCTGTGCATGATTGCGCTGACCATCGTGGCGACGCTGAAAGCGGTGGGGATCATTTTGTCGATTTCGCTGCTGATAGCGCCGGGGGCTATTGCGCTGCTGCTGACGCGGCGTTTTGTCAGCGCCCTGCTGCTGGCGGTGGCGATAGCGTTAAGCTGTTCGCTGGGCGGCGTGTGGCTGTCGTTTTATCTCGACAGCGCCCCGGCGCCGACCATCGTGGTGCTGTTTACCGTTCTGTTCGTTATCGCGTTTGTCTGGACCTCGGTTCGCGATAGCCAAACCACAGCCCATTCCGGCGAGGCCCCGGGTCGCGGCTGACGCCTTACCCGGGCTACCTTGACGGGCATTATTCCCGGAGGCGGCGCGTTGCGCCTGTCCGGGCTACCTCTCCCCCAGGACGTAGCCCGGACAGATGCGCAGCATCGCCTCCGGGGGAAATTCGCTATTTTTTGGGCCGGTACTTTTCCGGCAGTTCCGGCACCGGACGTTTGTCATCGATCAGATGGCGAATCGTCAGGATCGGGTGCCGCCAGAGCATCCGCGGCCCCGCCCAGCGCATAATCCGCTTCATCTCTTCGCGTTTCGCGGGCTGGTAGCAGTGCACCGGGCACTGCTTGCAGGCGGGCTTCTCTTCGCCAAAGACGCATTTATCCAGCCGCTTGTCGGCATAGTCGTTAAGCGCCTGATAGTGTTCGCCGTCGTCGCGGGCATCCGGGCAGCGGCGCTGGTAGAGCGTTATCATGCTGCTAATGGTCTTTTTTTCCCGCGCAATACGTTTGCCCGCCATCGCCTGTTCCCCCCGAAAAGATGCATTCATAATACACATTCATAGAGGGCGATGCAGCCCCATACTCCCTGAGGATTATGCCGGTTTATCCACGTGCCCCAGCGGTTTTTCCGGGAAGCATACGTCGCGCACCCGGCGCTTGAGTTCCGCCGCGTCGGGGAAACCGCCATCCTGCTTGCGCTCCCAGATTTGCACATCATCAACGGCCACCACGAAGATCCCGCCGGTTCCCGGAATCAGCGTGACCGAGGCGATGTCGGTGCTAAAGCTGTGCAGCAGTTCCTGGGCCATCCACGTGGCGCGCAGCATCCAGTTGCACTGCGAACAGTAGGTAATGGTAATCGCGGCTTTGTGGCTCATCGGCGTCTCGCTGTCGGTCAAAGGGCAAATTGTAAACAACTTGCAGATTAATTGAGGAATACATGATTATTTTGTTGCAAACGATAATACCTATCATTACCATTCGCAATCAATAAGCATGGAGAAAAAACGTCCAGTAACGGAATAACCGGACACACCTGCACTCTGGAAGTAACGCGTGAGCCAATACTAATAATGATTAAGGCGTGGCTACTATGTATAACTCCACTCAATCAACAGCATGGTTCAAGAAAAGCCTGCTGGTGACTTCTTTGCTTACAGCAATTTATCAAACTTCCGCCGGGGCGGCTGATACCACCGCGAAAACCACCAGCAGCGCATCTTCTGATGACAGCTCGGAACGGATGACCGTTACCGCGCCGGCGCCGTTGCTGAAAGCGGGCAGCGAACATTCGATCAGCGCTCAGGAGCTGCAGGATAAAGGGGCCAACGACTTTGGCTCCATCATGCGCTACGAGCCGCTCATTAGCGCCACCGGCGCCAGCGGCGGTTCCGGCAACGGCAAAAGCGGCTTCGACCGCGGCGGCTATACCGGCTACAACATACGCGGCATGGAGAGCAACCGCGTCGGGATCGACGTCGACGGCATCGCCCAGCCGAACGCCACCGGGCGCAGCTACGCCAGCCGCGCGGGCCTCAATACGTTCGGTATGGGCCGCGACTACATTGACCCCTACATGTACGGCAGCATCGATATTCAGTCCGGGGCGACCTCAACCGATACCGCCAACAGCGCCATCGGCGGCAACGTCTCTTTCCGTCCGAAGTCCGCGGATGACTACCTGCATCCGGGCAAAACCAGCGCCTTCGGCTACCGCAGCGGCTACGACTCATCCGATCGCAGCTGGCACAACGGCGTCACCGTTGCCGGCGGCGATGAAACCCTGCGCGGGATCTTCGTCTACAGCCGTCGCGACGGCCAGGAAACGGAAAACAACAGCGGGACCGTTGATTCATACCCGGCAAACTGGCACTCCAACGCCTTTATGGCCTCGGGGATCTGGCAGCCGAATGACGAACATAAGCTCACCAGCACCTTCGATTATTACCATAAAACGAACCACACGCATTATGACGCCTGGGACTCCAGCGGCAACAGCGTTATCGGCACGTCAAACCAGACCAGCCAGACCCGCCGCTGGGGCCTGAGCCTGAAAGACGACTGGACGCCGATGAACGACTATATCGACAGCGTATCGACCAAGGTCTACTACCAGCATACCGAGGCCCATGATTGGACATATATGCCGGACAGCGTCACCCGCGCGATGCAAACGGTGAGCTCCGACTACGATACCGACACCTGGGGCATTCAGAGCGCGCTGGCGAAATCAATAGGCCGCCACGATTTGAGCGCCGGTTTTAACGCCAGCACGACGAAAACCCAGCGCCCGTTAACCCAGTCGCCAACCCCGAGCGCCTTTAGCCAGATCATGCAGCCGGACGCCGACAGCCGCGGCTATATCGTCGCCGGCTTCCTGCAGGACAAAATTAACTTCGACCTCGACGAGCATAACTTTGCGGTTATCCCGGGCATTCGCGTGATGCATCAGTCGACCAAACCGGAAAACGTCTCCGATCTGGCCAACAACAGCAGCGTGCTGACCGGTTCCGACGTGTCAAATCTGTACGGTAAGAACGCTGATACCCAGGCGCTGCCGTCGCTGGTCTTGCAGTACGATATCACCCCGCGCCTGATGACTTATCTGCAGTATCAGCGCGGCGCGCAGTTCCCGAACGCCAGCCAGCTGTACGGTTCGTGGAACCTCGGCTCCAGCTACGCCGGACGCGCCCAGTATGCGCTGATCGGCAACACCGATCTGAAAACCGAAACCAGCGATAACGTTGAGTGGGGGATGAAGGGCGAAGTGGCGGAAGGCATCACTATGCGCACCGCGCTGTTCTACAACACCTATAAAAACTTTATCGCCTATACCCGCTACACCCGCGCCAATAATCCGGTGCAGTTCACTAACGTACCGTCGAACATCTACACCATTTACCAGGCGGAAAACCGCGATAAAGCGTACATCTACGGCGGCGAAATCAGCGCTAAATTCAACTTTGGCACCTGGTTTGAAGAGGTTAACGGCCTGAGCGCCACCCTCGCCTACGGCTATAGCGAAGGGCAATCGAAATCGAGCTACAGCGGCGATAAGTACGTCGACCTCGATAGCGTCGCGCCAATGAAGGCCATCGTCGGCGTGGCGTGGGACGATCCGGCAAAAGTGTACGGCACCGCGCTGACCGCCACCTTTGTTAAGGGCAAGCGCGCCACCGCCACCAGCCGTGAAAGCTATACCAATACCGGCTCCGCGATTACCGATTCGACCAGCGAATATATGCGCGTTCCGGGCTACGGCATGCTGGACTGGACCGCGTACTGGCAGGTCGCGAAGAACGTGCGCGTCAACGGCGGCGTATACAACATTACCGATCGTAAATACTGGGATTATCTGAGCAGCCGCAATATCGAAATGTCCACCAATCAGGACGCCAACGACCGGGCGCTGGCGGTGATGCCTGGCCGCACCTGGCAGCTGGGCGTTAACGTCGATTTCTGACCGGCTAATAATAAGAAACCTGCTCCCCGGCCGCGAGCCGGGGAAACTCATCGTAGAGAAGGATGTGAATTATGCACAACACCCAACCGCAACATACCCCGCTGTGGCAGCGCTATCTGGCCACGAAAGCGCAATCTTCCGCGAAATACGCCCGCGATATCGCCGCCGAAATGGGGATTAGCGAAGCCGAACTGACCGAAGCCCGCCAGGGCTACGATGCCGTACGTCTGCAGGACGACGCCCGCGCCATTCTGACGGCGCTGGAAGCCGTGGGGGAAACCAAATGCATCTGCCGCAACGAATATGCGGTGCATGAGCAGGTCGGCGAATTTACCCATCAGCATCTGAGCGGCCACGCCGGGCTGGTGCTCAATCCGCGCGCCCTCGACCTGCGCCTGTTTCTCAGCCAGTGGGCCAGCGCTTTTCACCTGAGCGACAACGGTCGCCAGAGCATTCAGTTCTTCGATCCGCACGGCGACGCGCTGCTCAAGGTTTACACCACCGGAAATACCGACATGGCGGCCTGGGATGCGCTGATTGCCGCGCATACGCAGCAATCGCCTGCCCCGCTGGCGATTCGCCCGGCCGATCCGCTGAAATATGCCGATGCCGCCGACGGCGAGGCGCTGGAAAACGAATGGCGCGCCATGACCGACGTTCACCAGTTCTTCGGCCTGCTGAGAAAATATAACCTGTCGCGCCAGCAGGCTTTCCGCCTGGTCAGCGACGATCTCGCCTGCCGCATTGACACCCAGACGCTGCCGGGGCTGCTGGAAACCATCCGCCAGGATGGCAACGAGATCATGATCTTCGTTGGCAACCGCGGCTGCGTACAGATCTTCACTGGCGCGCTGGAAAAGGTCGCCCCGATGCGCGGCTGGCTGAATATCTTCAACGCCGCGTTTACCCTGCATCTGCGCGAGGAGAGCGTGGATGAGATCTGGGTGACCCGCAAACCGACCTCCGACGGCCACGTCACCAGCGTCGAGCTGTTCGCCAAAGACGGCACGCAGATCGCACAGCTGTACGGCCAACGCAGCGAAGGCCACCCGGAGCAGGCGCAGTGGCGTGCGCAGGTCGATGGTTTGACCACCGAAGGGCTACTGGCATGAAGCGCTGGCTGATATTACTTGCGGCGTTTCCACTGTTGGCCAGCGCCGCCGCCGAGCGGATTGTGTCGCTCGGCGGCGACGTCACGGAGGTGATTTACGCCCTCGACGCCCAGCGGCAGCTGGTGGCGAAAGACAGCACCAGCACTTGGCCTGCCGCCGCGCAGAGCCTGCCGGATGTGGGCTATATCCGCCAGCTGAACGCCGAGGGGATCCTCTCCCTGCGCCCGACGCTGGTGCTGGCCAGCGCCCAGGCGCAGCCCTCGCTGGTGCTGAAAAAGGTTGAAGAGAATAAGGTTAAGGTGATCAACGTACCGGGCGGCTACGACCTGCCGGCAATCGAGGCAAAAATTGCCGTGATTGCCGACGCCCTTGGTAAGCAGAGCGAAGGTAACGCCCTGCGCCAGAAGGTTCATCAGCAGATCGCGCAAATTCCTTCGCAGCCGGTGAACAAGCGGGTGCTGTTTATTCTCAGCCACGGCGGCATGAATACCATGGTGGCCGGGAAACAAACCGCGGCGGATGGCGCAATCAGGGCGGCCGGGCTGCAGAATGCCATGCAGAGCTTCGACCATTATCGCAGCATGTCGCAGGAGGGCGTTATCGCCAGTAAACCGGACCTGGTGGTGATCTCCGCCGATGGGCTGAAAGGCATGGGCGGCGAAGCCGGGCTCTGGAAGCTGCCGGGGCTGGCGCAGACGCCTGCGGGACGCCATAAGCAGGTACTGGTGATCGATGATATGGCCCTGCTCGGCTTTGGCCCGCGCACCCCGCAGGAAGTGCTCGCGCTGCGGCAAAAAGCGGAGCAGTTGCCCTGATGCGCTCCTACCCTGCCCGTCATCTGTGGTTAATGACGCTGCTGCTGATTGTCCTGACGCTGCTCGCCACGACCCTGGGCGCGATGCGCCTGCCGTTGACCAGCCTGCTGCCCGCCGGCGATGAGATCCTGAGGAACATCTGGCTGACCATTCGCCTGCCGCGAGTGCTGCTGGCGCTGCTGGTCGGCGCCGCGCTGGCGCTCTCCGGCTGCGTGATGCAGGGGCTGTTTCGCAACCCCCTCGCCGATCCGGGACTGTTAGGGATCAGCGGCGGCGCGGCGCTGGCGGTGGCCTGCTGGCTGGTGCTGCCCCTGTCGCTGCCGGCGCTCGTGGCGCTGTACGCGCCGATGCTGGCGGCGTTTATCGGCAGCACGGCGGTGATGGTGGTGATTTTTATCCTCAGCCGGGCGGGAGACGCCTCGCTGTCGCGCCTGCTGCTGGTCGGCATCGCCATTAACGCCCTCTGCGGCGCGCTGGTCGGGGTACTGGCGTGGATCAGCAACGATACTCAGCTGCGCCAGCTTTCGCTGTGGGGTATGGGTAGCCTCGGGCAGGCGGAATGGTCGACGCTGCTGGTGGCGGCCACGTTGATGATCCCGGCCTCCCTCGTGGTGTGGGCGATGGCTTCGCGGCTTAACCTGCTGCAACTGGGTGATGAAGAGGCGCACTATCTCGGCGTCAACGTTCGCGCCCTGCAGCGTCTACTGCTGCTGTGCAGCGCATTGCTGGTAGCGTCGGCGGTGGCCATCAGCGGCATTATCGGCTTTATCGGCCTGGTCGTGCCGCATTTGATGCGGATGTGGCTGGGGCCGGACCATCGCGGCCTGGTTCCCGGTTCGCTGCTGTGCGGCGCGATTCTACTGCTGCTGGCCGACACGCTGGCGCGCACCGTTGCCGCTCCCGCGGAGATGCCGGTCGGGCTGTTGACCAGCGTGCTTGGCGCGCCGTGGTTTCTGTGGCTGATTTTTCGTCAGGAGAAAGAGACGCATGGATAATCGCTATAGCGCGCGTTCGCTGACGCTGCGTCTGGGTCACCGGCAGATCGTTAACGATGTCTCGCTCCAGCTCCGCGGCGGCGAGATGGCGGCGCTGATTGGCCCCAACGGCGCCGGTAAGTCGACCCTGCTGCGCCTGTTGACCGGTTTTTTAACCCCCGACGCCGGCGAACGACTGGTGGAAGGCCGCCCGCTGGAAAGCTGGTCAGCAGAAGCGCTTTCCCGCCGCCGGGCGGTGATGCTACAGCGCACCCAGCTGCACGCCGACTGGCCGATCGAAACGGTTATCGCCATGGGCCGCTCGCCGTGGGGCGGCGCGCCAAACGAGGAGATAATCCGCCGGGTGATGAAGGAGACCGGCTGCGACCATCTGGCCGGGAGACGCTACCCTTCCCTCTCCGGCGGCGAACAGCAGCGGGTGCAGCTGGCCCGCTGTCTGGCGCAGCTGTGGCGCGATGGCGCGCCCGAGGGCTGGCTGTTTCTCGATGAGCCTACCTCGGCGCTGGATCTCTATTATCAGCAACATCTGCTGCGTCTGCTCAAACGCCTGACCCGCAGCAGCCGGCTGCACGTCTGCGTCGTACTGCACGACCTGAACCTCGCGGCGCTGTGGGCAGACCGGATTCTGCTGCTGCATCAGGGGAAACTGGTGGCGCAGGGCACGCCGCAGGAGGTGATTCAGCAGCCGATCGTCAGCCGCTGGTACGGCGCGGAGGTCAGCGTGGGCGAACATCCCGATACGGCTGTTCCGCAGGTCTATCTGGCGCCGTGAGTCGATGACATTATTCTGCCGGGCGGTGGCCTACCAAAACGTTACTTTCTGAACGGCGAAGCCGATATTGCTACCGGCTTCGCTGCGATTGCTAAATTAGAAGATCTGCCGATACAGCGTTTTAATCTCCTCCAGATTGGTATCACGCGGGTTGCCGCCGGTGCACACGTCCGCCAGCGCCGCCGCCGCAAGCGCGTCAATATCCTCTTCTTTCATACCGACATCGCGCAGGCGCGCCGGAATATTAACGTCGCGATTCAGCTGCGCCACCGCCTCTATCGCCGCCTGACGCGCTTCGGCAATCGGCATCGTTGCCGCCGACTTGTTACCAAGCGCAACCGCGATGTCGCGATACTTCTCGCCGGTATATTCGGCGTTATAGGCCATGATATGCGGCAACAGCACCGCGTTAGCCACGCCGTGCGGCGTACCGTAAAATGCGCCCAGCGGGTGGGCCATACCGTGGACCAGCCCCAGACCAACGTTAGAGAAGCCCATCCCGGCAATATATTGCCCCAGCGCCATGCCTTCCGCGCCCTGCGCGTCGCCCTGTACCGAAGCGCGCAGCGAGCGGCCAATCACCTCAATGGCCTTCAGATGCAGCATATCGGTGAGTTCCCATGCGCCTTTGGTTATGTAACCTTCGATCGCATGGGTCAGCGCATCGACGCCGGTCGCCGCTTTCAGGCTGGCTGGCATGCTGGCCATCATTTCGGCGTCAATAATCGCCACCAGCGGGATATCGTGCGGGTCATAGCAAACAAATTTGCGGCGGTTCTGAACATCGGTAATCACGTAGTTGATGGTCACTTCCGCCGCCGTACCGGCGGTGGTTGGGATCGCGATCATCGGTACGGCGGCGTTTTTGGTATCGGCCCCGCCTTCGAGACTGCGAACGTCGGCGAACTCGGGGTTATTAATAATAATGCCTATCGCTTTACAGGTATCCTGCGGTGAACCGCCGCCGATGGCGATCAGGTAATCGGCGCCCGACTGCTTAAACGTCTCTACGCCCTGCTGCACAACCTCAATGGTGGGGTTCGGAACAACGTCATCAAAAATGCTGTAAGGCAGCCCGGCTCCGTCGAGAATAGCCAGGACTTTTGTCGCAACGTTAAAACGGATCAGATCCTTATCAGTGACCACCAGCGCTTTTTTGAAGCCGCGTTTTTTGACTTCATCGACAATACAGCTAATCGAGCCGGGGCCAAAATAAGAGGTTTCGTTTAAAATCATTCTGTAAGCCATGCGTGCTTCCCTCAATCTGAGTGTTTGATAACCATAATATTTAGCCCTACAGTAACGTGACTGACGTAGCCGTTTTATTATTTAATATCAAATAACGCCCTAATTGCCCTGCACGCAATCGCAGTTAATTAACCCATCGCACAGTTGTCATCAAGTTTGTCCAGCATACTGGACATCATCCGCAAATTTAATGAGATTGCTAAACCTCACCACAATATAAGCTGGCGAAGAACGTTAACTCACGGTAAATATTATTGAAGTTGATCACATTATTTTTCTTCTACCGCCAGTATTCGTTCGTATGGCAAAAAAGCCGTTTATGCCGGGACGAAAAATGAACAGGATAGCGTCGTACGGCCGAAGTCAATATTTCATGACCACACTCTGCGATTATTCTGCACATCCGTTGCTTACCCCTCAGCCTTATCCGTACGCTCCCGACGTACGCCGTCGCAGATTGCATACCGCAAATTTAACACCTAGTTAACAAAAAAGGTCATTTACTCAACAAAAGCGGCTATCCCCGGTGCTGGCCACCGCTTAAAAACATCGCATAAGAATTATCTGTCATTATGGATAATTGCTTATCGCCCTACGGATAGCGCAAGGGATTTTTTAAGAGCTGGGAAATTTTCATTATTAAGAATATTCTCTGTTATTTGCGAGATATTAATTCTCAAAATTCATGAAAAATTAGAAAAAACGCCTAAGAGATCTATATTTATTGCAAACATCATAGCCTCTTGTTAGTATGACTATTAGTCAATATTTTTATTATAAAAATACCATTTATGATGCTTATTAACTTTTATTCTGTTCACCTGACCATACTTTTCCAACGGCAGTAGCAAATGTCTGACTTTATATATTGACATTTCGCACCTGTCCGCTAATTCCCGAGTAAGCAACCCCTCAGGTCCATGTTCTTTTAAAACATAAAGAATATACTCCTGCTCTGGCACGACGACCCCGGAGAATTTATTGATGCCCATTGAGCTCATCAATGAGCGCAAACTCTCAACTGCGGTTACAGAATTTTGATTTGAATGTGGGGTACAGGATGAAAATGAAATCTTCATGAGTCAGCTCCTTCTGTCATTCAGTACCCGGCAGTATGGATTGCCCCCACGAAAACGGCAACATTAGCTTTAAATTTCAACTTAAACAGTACATTTATCTGAAATTCACTTTTTTTTATGATAAAAACCCTGATATAAAGAGTGAATTTTTAATTCCGTGCGGAGATAAAAATGCGGTTCGATATAGAGGGATTTATTACATTTGATACTGAGGAAGCATCCCTGGTCAATCTGTTGACCGGTGATTGTATTGAACTCTCTGCGACTTCCACTCGCCTCCTAACCAATCTGTTACAATACCGAGGGGATATTATTTCTCGCGTTGATATTTTTCAGTCGGTGTTTGAAAAATATGGCGCCAGGCCCTCAAATAGCAATCTTAATCAATACATCTCAACGCTGCGGCGTAGTCTTGCCGATCTCGGCATTGAGAAAAATGTGATTATTACGGTACCGCGAATCGGCTTTAAGATTTCTGAGGAAGTCATTATCACCAGCGATAATGATTATTCATCCTCCTTCACTCTGCCGGTTCTTACCGCCGACCTTCCCCAGCGAAGTTTACTATGGCAGCACCGCAAAGCGGCCATTTTTTTTATCCTGCCGTTGATAGGTTTGCTGCTGCTTTTACCTTTTTTTATGTATAAAAAACAGCCTACTACGTTAGTTTTCACCCAGGATAAATGTACTATTTATGGCTCTGGCGCTCAGCGCGCGCGCGAAATCCTCAGCAATAAAAAGCTGTTCCCCTCTGGGCTTGATTGTTCGACGCCTAAGAAAATCTACCTTTTCAACCGACAATTAAATCAGCCACAAGGCTTAGGTATTTATATGGATATATTCATCCTCAAATGTGATATGAAGGACCAGCAGTGCCACAGTTACTACTATAAGGAAATAAAAAATGCGTAAATACGCTATAATATTCCTCGCCACTGCCCTGACGCTGGTAGTCGCTGCGTTCCTCTATATAGATATCCGCAGCCATGACACCTTTTCCTGTAAATCACAGTACGACCTCACAGAGGATATAAATGAGAATATTCTCCGCTCACAGGGTTTGCTATCCGCTCAGCTTGCTAATAACCGTCTTTTAATCAGTCTTGAGGGATTGCTCACCAGCAATGGCGATAAATACATTGTCTCCCGCACCATTGCTATCACATTAAAAAGAACCACTGCGACCAGTCATCTCTTTTATATCATTGATTCGCAAATCACTCGCCATCACGCTGACAATACGCCTGAAAATATCGCCCGGCAAAATCTCTTTGGCAACCAAAGTAATGATCGAATCATCTATATCAATCACGTTAATGATGATACTATTTTATTCGGTAATCAAACGTTCCCACAATATGGTTGCCAGCGTCAGAATACAATCATTGATTGAGATTCATCTCATTAATTTTAATTATGCTGATATCATGACGATACATTTACTACCGACCTTAGGCAGCATCGCGAATATCATTGATATGATTAACCCCCGGCTCAATCTGCACCATGTCAGAACGGCGTTTATTGCATCGCATCTGGCTAAGTTAGTCAATTTTTCTGCGGCCCAGCGGCGTAAAACCATTCTGGCGGCGCTCATCCATGATGTCGGAGGATTAAATGAAAAATCGCGTCTTGAACCGCTTAACTATATTGATAACGAACATAACCATCATGCGCTCATCGGCAGCGAATTACTTAGCCGCATTCCGCTGTTTCGTCCGCTCAACAAAATCGTTCGCTATCACCATACCCACTGGCGCAACGGTCTCGGGCATTATAGTGAAGGCGAGCGGGTGCCCGAAGAGAGCCATTTGTTATTCTTTGCGGACCGACTGGATGTTCTGTATTGCCAGCACCGTACCGAACATATCCCATTATTAAGCAAAAAGCTGGTCGACATCGCCGCCGCCGGCGCCCCCATTCTCTATAAGCAAGAGTATATTCAGGCCTTCCGAATCCTCTCCGCCGATGACCATTTCTGGTCGGTCATGGCGTCCACCGACTATCGCGATTACATTAAAGCGATCTCCGGCGTGCATAACGACACACTCTCTTTGCACAACCTTCGCGACATTGCCGAGCTGGTCTCTTTTATTATCGATCAGTTCAGCCAGCAGACGCCTTGGCACTCCGCGGCCGTCGGCCATATTGCCGGTTATCTGGCAACAAAAATGGAGATGAGCGCCACGCAAGCGCTAAAAGTAGAGATTGGCGGATTACTGCATAATATTTCCTGTCTGGATCACAGCCCGCCGCCAAAGCGCGTGGGTTTATCGGATAAAGCCCAGCGTTATTTTTATCCCATTGAAGGTATTGATGATATTTCTGAGTGGCTGGTCATGCAAAATGATCCCGCGTCGGCGCAATGGCATAATAAAACTCTGCAACCGGAAGCCATGCTTATCGCGGTAAGCCGACGGGTGGTCCATGCGCTCAATGGGCCAAAAGCGGAAGAGAAATCGCTGGCGCAGTTAATTAAAAATAATCCGGGAAAGGAAATTCCCCCGTTGATGCTGGCCCTGATTGCGCAATATTCTTCACAGATTATTCAGATCCACCGTGCTACCGCGGGCGAAATAAAAAAGTTAGTGAATCGCATTGCGCAACTCACTCACTCTGTTTAAAGGCTAACCCGGCCTGATCGCACGACTCAGGCGCTCAATCCGCCGTCCAGAACCAGGGTTTGCCCGGTCATATATTGACTCCCCTCACCGATTAAAAACGCCACCGCCTGCAGCACATCGTGGGTTTCGCCCAATCTGCGCAGCGGTATCGCCTGGCGCATCTCTTTTAATTTTTGCGCGGGTATCTCTTCGAGCATTTCCGTGCGAATCAGGCCCGGCGCCAGGCAGTTGACGCGAATGCCGAAGCGCCCAACCTCCAGCGCCAGCGAGCGCGCTATGCCGCTCATCGCCGCTTTACTCGCGGCATACGCCGTCTGGCCGACGTTGCCCTTTACCGCGCTGACCGACGACATCATCACGATGGAGCCGCGCCGCTGCATCAGCATCGCCGGCAGCAGCACCCGGTTCCAGTTAAGCATTGAGATCACATTGGTGTCCAAAACCTCGCGCCAGAGCGCGGCGTTCTGGTGAATATGCAGGCCGTCGCGAGCGATCCCGGCATTGTGGATAATCGCTTCCGGCGCCCCCCGCTCGGCCAGCAGCGTCTGCGCAAGCTGCGCCACCCGCGATTCGTCGTTGCCGTCGCAGGCGTATCCCCGCACTTGGTAGCTTGAATTTTCACACTCCGCCAGGGTGGCGTTCATCGCCTCCTCATCGCGTCCGGTAAATACCACGTTCCAGCTTTGCGCCAGACCTGTGACCAGCGCCCGACCGATGCCGCGGCTGCCTCCGGTAATCAGTATCCATTTTTGTGCCATATTAGCTGCCTGACTCTTTACTGATGTGCTGGCAGAGTTCGCCAAGAGTTATCCCTGGATTGTGAATAAACCAGTCCGCTTCCAGGGTAATGTTGAATTCACGCTTTGCCAGCACCATCAGTTCGACGTAGTCGAGGCTATCCAACTTCAGCCGAACCAGCGGCGTATTCTCCTCCACCTCATCGGGCTCAAGGTCTTTCGCGTCGCAAATCATTTCACATACTTTTTGCAGAACATCATCATAGGCAATCATAAATTATCCTTAATTATCAATTGGTCATTGGGCCAACTTTAAGCGTGACCACATTGGTCATTATCAGGTTATCCAGCTGCGCCGCCGCCGCGATGCGCACCAGCGCGCCCTGCTCAACCTGGCCGACCACCAGCGAGGGCAGCAGCCAGAGCGATAGCGATTCGGGCCAGATCGGCGTCGCTTTGCCCGCGAGATGAACATCAAACACCACCTCCTGGTGGGTTTGCAGCACCGGATAGCGGGTAAAAATTTGCTGCAACGAGGTTTCCCCCGCTCCGAGCAGAGTCACGATATTCGCCTGGCGCAGCAGCGCGGGATCGCTAATAAGCTGGCGGAACAGCAGCGCGTCAAGAAACTGCCACTGCGCCAGGTCGGGCCAGGCGCTATTGAAATGGGATTGCAGCGCAAGCAGCGTCTTTGGTGCAAGTTCGCTGGGCTGTTTTCCCGTTAGCGATTCCGGCCCGGCGGCGAGGCTCATCTGGCATGACAAACAGACTTCATCATCCTGAGAGCTGCTGACCGACGCGGCGGACAAGACGCGATTTTTCGCGGCGCCGGGAGTGAGCAGCCAGTCGCTATCGCACCATAGCGGCCTGCGCAGGCGAACCACGCATTTCAGGTAGCGTTCAGAACCGGTGAGCGGGTTCGTCAGCCGCGACTGGACGTCGCGCTTCACGTCGAGCAGCGCGCGCATCCCGTGGACGCTCAGCCGGCCGTCGCCCATCGCGCGCGCTGCCGCGAGGTCGAAGTGAATGGGGTTATCGTCGCCGGAAAACGCCGCCCACTGCCGGGCGTCCGCAAGGGTATAGCGCAGCCGCTTCACCCGTGCTTCTCCAGTACCAGCGCGGCGTTCGCGCCGCCGAAACCAAAACTCAGATTTAGCGCCCGGCGGATCTCTCCCTGACGATGCCCTTCGGCGATATAGTCGAGATCGCACTGCGGGTCTGGCTGCGTCAGATGCGCCGTCGCCGGCATGATCCCCGCCGCCATCGCCTGCAGGCAAACAATGGTCTCGAAGCTCCCCGCGGCGGCGATCAGATGCCCGGAGTAGGCTTTGGTGCTGGAGACCGGGATGCGATACGCCTCGTCGCCCAGCGCCTTTTTCAGCGACCGCGTTTCGTTAATATCGTTGAGCGGCGTGGAGGTACCGTGGGCGTTGATATAGTCGAGGTCGGCGGGCTGGAGATCCGCGGCGCGCAGCGCCCAGCGGATAGTTTGCTCGCGGGCCACGCAGTCTTCGGCCGGGGAGGTAAAATCCACCGCGTCGGAAAAATTGGCGTAGCCGGTGACCTCCGCGAGGATTGTCGCGCCCCGCGCCAGGGCGCTCTCGCGCTCTTCCAGACACAGCACCGCTCCGCCCTCTGAAAGTACAAATCCGCTGCGCTGCAGGCTGAACGGGCAGCTGGCCCGCTCCGGCGATGACGTTTCCCGGCTCAGCGCGCCAAGCACATCGATATTCCAGATAGCGCAAACGCTGTTTAACGACTCCCCGGCACCGGCGAGCATCATGCTGGCGCGGCCAAAGCGAATCGCATCATAGGCCTCGCCAATGGCGATAGTGCCGGTGGCGCAGGCGGCGACCGGAGTGTTCTGGTAGCCGCGCAGATTCCACAGCTGGCTACAGGCCGCGGTGGTCACGTTCGGCATCGAAAAGAAGCAGCTGAAGGGCGAAGAGACGCCCGTTTTCTCAAATTCCGGTACCGCCAGATAGCTTTCATCCAACCCTGCCCAGCCGGAGCCGATGATGGCGCCACACCTCAGCGGGTCATGAGAATCGCTGGGTGGTTCGCCAGCAAAGGCCATCGCCACCGCCTCCCGCGCGGCGGCCAGCGCCAGGCGAGCGTGACGCGGCAGACGCCGACGAATGGCGGCGGGCACCCCCTTGAGGCTAGGTTCATTCTCCACCTGCCCGATAAAATGCGTGTGGATGCCGTTAGCGGAGAGATCCACATAGCGGTAACCGCGTCGATAATCCATAATCGCCTGCCAGCTTTCGGCAGCGCTATCACCAAGGGGAGTCACCGCGCCATAGCCGGTTATCACCACGCGATAAGGGGGTTTACTGTGACTCATTCTGGGAAGTCCTCTGTTGCGGGTTATTGCCTCCCTGCGCCAGCCAAAGCTGCAAAGTGGCATAAAGATAGTCGTACTGGTTCTGCGCCAGGCTGTTCTGTACGTCGAGCAGCGCGTCCTGCGCGTTCAGCAGGGTCTGGTAGTCCACCGCGCCCGCCCGATAGCGGCTTTCGGTGAGCGCCAGGCGCTGCTCGCCCAGCAGCAGCGATTGCAGCAGGCGTTCGCGCTGCTCATCGGCGTTAAGCCGCTTCTCCATCGCGTTGTCCACCTCCGACAGCGCGGTATAGGCGGTGCGGCGAAAGTTAACCGCCTCCTGCTGCACCTTCACGCTGGCCTGCTCCACGGTGAGCTGTACCGTGTTCCACTGGATAAAGGGCGCGGAAACGCTGCTGCCCACGGTGCGCAGCGGGTCGTTAAACCACTGGTGAAAGAGCTGGCTCCCGGCGCTCAGCGTTCCCTGCAGCGACAGCGTGGGATAGAAGCTCAGCCGCGCCGCATCGGAACCCGCCAGCGCCGCGCGCAGCCGCGATTCCGCCGCCTGCAGGTCCGGCCGGCTGGCGAGCGCGGCCAGCGGCGTGGCGCTGGCAATGGCGATATGCTGACGCACATCCAGCGCGGCAGATTCATCGGTGTGCTGAGCTGGCGGTCTGTTGAGCAGCAGCGCCAGCGCGTTGCGGGAGATAGCCCGCTGCTGCTTGAGGCTCAGCAGCTGATTCTGACGGCTGATGACCGTCTGCCGCGCCTGCAGCACATCGAGCAGGCCCACTTTCCCCGCTCGCTGCCAGGACTCAATCTGCGCCAGCGTCTGCCTGGCGATATCGAGACTCGTTGCCTGGTAAGCCATTTGCTGATTCAACAGCGCAATGTTCCAGTAGAGCTGCGCGGTGGTATCAATCGTCGACAGGATCGTCGCCCGGTAATCCTGTTCGCTGGCTACCGCCTCCCATTCGCTCTGTTCGCGGATCCGCGCCAGCTTGCCCCACAGATCCAGCTCATAGCTCAGGGACAGTGAGGCGCTGTAGCTCTCCTGCGACCCGCCGCTGTTTAGCGGTTTTGAGTTATTGCCGGTGCCGCTCAGGGTCGCGTCGGGGCTGATATTGGTCTGGGTTAATCCGGCGGCAAGGCGCGCCTGTTTAAGCGTTAAGGCGGCAGCGGCCAGATCGTTGTTGCTTTCCAGCACCTGTCCCACCACCCGCGACAGGCGTTGGTCGCCGAAACGATCCCACCAGCGCGGCGCGTTCTCCGGCGCGAGCGCGTTGCTTTGCCCCTCCGTTCGCTGCCAGCTTTCCGGCACCGACAGCAGCGGGCGCTGATAGTCGCTGCGGGTCAAATTGCCGCAGCCCGTTAGCAATACAATGAACGGTAATAAAGTCAGCGGTCTCATTCGCGGGCCAGCGCCTCCGTCGGGTTTAGCCGCGCCGCACGACGCGCCGGGAAATAGCCAAACGTCAGGCCAATCAGGGCGGAAAAGCCGCAGGCCATCGCTACCGGCAGCCAGGTGAAGACCATAGAAAACTCCTGCGTCAACAGGGCGAACAGGTTACCGGCGGCCCAGGATCCTAAAACGCCCGTTAGTCCGCCGAGGGCGCAGATCATCACCGCCTCAATTAAGAACTGATGCATGATGTCCGAGGGGCGCGCGCCGACCGAAAGCCGGATGCCAATCTCATGGGTACGTTCGGTTACCGAAACCAGCATGATGTTCATCACCCCGACGCCGCCGACCAGCAATGAAATAGCGGCAATCGCGGTGATCAGCAGCGACATGGAGTCGGAGGTTTTTTGCAGCGCTTTGGCCAGCTGCTCATCGGTCTGGACAAAGAAATCTTTTTTGCCGTGCTCGCGGATAAGGTGCCTTTCCGCACGGCGCGCCGCGTCCTGCGGCGACAGCGTTTCCTGAAAGCGCAGCGTCAGCGCCTCCAGCGGCTTATCGCCGGAAATCCGCTGCAGTAGCGAGGTATAGGGGATCCACGCCGACATAAATCCGCTGACCACCTTCGGCCCGGGCTTGCTGGCAATGCCGATTACCCGCCACGGCGCGCCGGCGATTTGCACAATTTTGCCTAGCGGATCTTCATTGCCGGGAAACAGCGTCTCCCTGCTGGTTTCATCCAGTACCAGCACCGGTTCGCGATCCTCGACATCGCGGTGGGTAAAACCGTTGCCCTGAATAAAACGCATCCCCTGCAGTGAGAAGTACTCAGCGGAAACGCCGGAGAGAATTATCGAGGAATCAAAGCCCTGACGTACCGCGGTGGTCATGCTGGAAACAATCGGCGATACCCCCTGTACCCAGGGCTGCCTGCCGAGGCTGGCGATATCATCCAGCGACAGCGCCCGCTCCATATCCGGACGCTTGCTGCCCCAGCCGGTACCCGGGCGGATTTCCAACGTGGTATTACCGAGCTTACCAATCTCGTTCATGATGCTCTGCCGGGCGCCTTCCCCCACCGCCATTGAAGAAACCACGGACGAGATACCGATGATGATCCCCAGCATCGACAGAAAGGCGCGCATCCGATGTCCCAGCAGTGAGCGCCAGGCCATGCGCACCGACTCGCCGATACTGCGCGATAGCGAAGCCCGGCCGTTATCCTCTACCGCGGGCAGCCGCTGGACGTCACGATTATCCCGCGCGCTATAGGCGTGGTCGGCGACTACCTGCCCATCGCTGATCTCGACGATCCGCTGCGCCTGCTGCGCCACCTCGCGATCGTGGGTCACGATGATCACCGTGTGCCCGTCGGCGTTCAGCTGGTGCAGAACGTCCATCAGCGCCCGGCCGCTGACGCTATCCAGCGCTCCGGTGGGTTCATCGGCGAGAATAATTTGCGCGCCGTTGATCAGCGCTCGACAGACGCTGACCCGCTGCTGCTGGCCGCCGGAAAGCTGCGCGGGTTTATGCTGTAAGCGCCCATCAATGCCCAACTTTTCTGCCAGCAGCGCAATGCGCGCCTGGCGTTCAGCGGCGGGCATCGCGGTATAGAGCGCGGGGATGGCAATATTCTCTTCCGCGGTCAAATAAGGCATCAGGTGGTAGCGCTGAAAAATAAACCCCAGCCAGCGGCTGCGTAGCTCCGCCAGCGACGCGCTATCAGCCTGATGAATGGCGATGTCGTTGATATACACCTCGCCGCTGCTGGGCTTATCCAGACAGCCGATAATGTTCATCAGCGTCGATTTACCCGAGCCGGAAGCGCCCATAATCGCCACCATCTCGCCGGGCATAATGGTCAGGGAGACGGATTTCAGCACCGGAATAATCTGCGTCCCGGCGGTAAAATGACGCGTGACGTTGTGCAGCACGATCAGCGGCTCAGCCATCAGACAGACCCCGCGTCCTGGGGGATCACCACCCGCTCGCCGGGCCGCAATCCTTCCAGCACCTGCGCATACTGACGATCGTTAATCCCGATGCGGACGGTACGCTCCTCGCTGCCGCTCGCCGTTTGTACCATCACAATGTAACGCTCATCGCCGAGCGAACGTCCCAGCGCGGCGACCGGCACGCGCAGCACGTCTTTTACCTGCGCGATGCGGATAAACACCTGAGCGGTCATCGAGGTTTTCAGCAATCGCTGGCGGTTATCCACTTCAAAGGTGCCGTTATAGTAAATGGCGCTACTCTGCTGATTACCGGCAGAAGCGCCGGCGTTTTGCTCTTCCAGCGCCTCCTGCGGCGCGGGCTGGACATAGCCAAGCTCCCCTTCGTAACGCGTCTGCGGATCGGCAATAACGTAAAACCACAGCGGCTGTCCCGGATGGATTTTCTGGATATCGGCTTCGGAAATGCGGGTCTGGACCTGCATTTTATCGAGATCGGCGAGCACCAGAATGGTCGGCGCGATTTGCGAGGAGACGATGGTTTGCCCTTCACGGGTGACGATGCCCAGCACTTCGCCATCCATGGGCGCGAGAATGCGGGTATAGCCGAGGTTGGCGTTGGCGGACTGCACACTCATTTCCGCCTGCACTATCTGCGCCTCATTGACCGCTATCTGCTGAACCTGTGCGGCATACTGCGCCTGGGCCTGCTCAAGATCGCTGCTCACCCCTGAGCCATCGCGATTCATCGCCCGCTCGCGCGCCAACGCTTTGCGGTACTGCACCAGGGTGGCCTCGGAGGCCAGCTTTTGCGCTCTGGCGCTGGCCAGCTGCGCGGTGGCGTTGCGTAAGTCGGAAAGCTGCAGCGTCGGGTCGATTTCGGCGAGCAGCTGCCCTTTGCGCACCCGCTCACCCTGACGTACGTATAACTTGCGTAGCTGGCCGCTGACCTGCGCGCCGACGCTCACCTGGACGGCAGGTTTAATAATCCCGCTCGCCAGCACCACTTTTTCGATATCCCCCCGTTCGAGCGCAACGGCGTAGAGCGACTCGGCCTGGGCCGGAAGCGAGCGCTGATAAAAAACGGCGGCGATAGTGGCCAGGATCGCGACTAGCGCAAGTAGCCACGCTTTACGGCGGCGTAAAAATTGTCGCCTCATTGGCCCAGCGCTCCTTGGGCGATATCGCGCAGCTCGCCTTCATCCAGACGATATACCCGCGTGAAGTGATGCAGAATGGGCGCACTGTGGGTCACCACGATCAGCGTTTTGCCTTGTTCGCGACAGTGCTGGCACAGCGCGGCGATCACCGTTTCCGCGGTTTCGTCATCAAGATTGGCAGTCGGTTCATCGCAGAGCAAAATAGGCCGGTTACTGTAGAGCGCCCGCGCCAGCATCAGCCGCTGACGCTGGCCTAACGAGAGCGCCGAATGGCTCTCGCGGATCAGCGCTTCCATCCCTCCCGGCAGCGCCTGAACCACCGGCCCCAGCGCCATTTTATCGACCAACGCCTCTACTCGCCCACGATCGCTGTCGCTATACCACGGATCAAACAGGGTGATGTTTTGCAGCACCGAGGCGTTAAACAGGATGTCTTCCTGGCTCTGCAGCCACACCTGCGAGGCCAGCTGTCGGGCGGTCGCCTCTTCGCCGTCCAGCAGAATGCGCCCATGCTGTGCGGAAAAAAGCCCGGTCATCAGCCGTAGCAGGGTACTTTTTCCGGCGCCGGAATCGCCGACAATCGCCACCCGATCGCCGGGTTCCAGCCGGAGATCAACGTCATTCAGCACCGGGCTTTGCGGAGCATAATGAAAGCTCACCGCCTCAAACGCCAGCTGTGGAACCGCCTCCCCACGCAGCGGAGATAACTGAGGAGTCGCAGGTTCCTCACGGGTAAACAGGCCCTGCGCGCGGGTATCAATCACGTGCAGCTGCGATTTACGGATCACGGCATAGAATATCCGCGTGACGTAGGAGGTAAAAATCTGCCGTAAAAAGCTATAGGCAAAAAAGTCGCCCAGCGAGATAAGCTTTGCGCTCACCAGCGGCAGCACCACCAGCATAAAGACCACCATCTCGAGGCTGCCGGTGAGCTGATACAGACCTTCTTTTACCTGCTGGTAAACTTTCTGCCGCTGAAGGCAGGTGAAAAGGTCGTGTGACAAACGGGCAAACTGCGCTTTACGCTGCGTTTCCAGCCCGGCGGTTTTAATGGTTAATACCCCCTGAAGGGTTTCCATGAAAAAGTCATTCAGCGTCGCGCTTTTTAGCTGCAGCTGCTGCGTATACCAGCGGTCGCGGAAGATGGCCCAGACGCTAATCAGCCCCATCGCCACAATGCCCACGGCGGAAATCAGCGCCAGCACCGGTGAGATCCAGAACATAATGCCGATAGCGATAACGCAGATGATCCAGTCCGAGCGGAGGCCGTTATCAAGCTCGATTTTTTGCAGCATCCCGCCCTGCCAGGCGATAAAGCGGCTGAACACATCCCCCGGCGCGCGTTTTTCAAAAAAACGCAGCGGATTATTCAGCAAGCGGGAAAAACCGATATCGCTCTTCAGCAGCACAAAGCGGCGGATAAAACGCTCGCTAATGACCCTCACGCCCAGCGCCAACAGCGTGGAAATGACAAAAGCGAGGATGAACCACAAATAGGGAAACGACGTATTCTGAACGTCAGAGAAAGCCTGATTGATCGCCCGGCTGACCATCGTCGGCATTAAAAACAGCGTGAGCGACACCAGGAAGGTCAAGAGCATCAGTTTATAAATGCCCGGCACCGCCGCGGTCTCCTTCAGGCTCATCGCCCGCGGCATCTCCTGCTGTGCGCCGGTAATAACAGGCGCCTGCTGGTCAATAACGCCGGGAGACTCTTCAAGGATCAGCGCGTAGCCGCTAATCTCTTTTTTCAACGCCGAGAAAGGCAGCCACTGCTGGCCAATCGCCGGATTCATCACGCAGACGTAATCCCCTTTGCGCCAGGCCAGCAGGACATAGTGGCTGGCGCCGTAGTGCAGAATGGACGGAAACGGCAGCGCATGGAGTTCTTCGTGATCGAACAGCACCGGCGCGGTGGCGATGCCAATCTGTTGCAGAATAAGAGATAAGTCGCTTAACGAAGTCCCGTGATCGGATGCCGGGAAAATTTCCCGCAATGCCGGAAGAGAACACTGAATATTCTGGGTTTGCGCCAGCATCGCAATACAGGAAAGGCCACACTCATTGGTCTCTTCCTGGAAAACCATATCAGGGATAATCTTTTTCATTATTATGCGTCAGTGATTAATAAAGTAGAGCGAATGGCTATGCCATAAAAGCCAATCCTGCGGATAATCACGCAGGGTGTTTTCAATCATCGACGGCAGATTCGCCGCGACCTCTTTTGGCGTCAGTGGGGAAAAGATTTTTATTTTGATCCCCTGCTGATAATAGAGGTGATAAAAAACCACCTTTGCCGAGACAATGCGGGAAAAACGCTGTACGCCGCTATGTAATTTCGCCGGGCGGCCAAATAGCCGACAGCTTATTTTCCCGGACTGCGCCTCATGGGTCTGCACGGTATAGTCGGCAGGAATATCGGGGAAAATAATCATATTTTCCCGCCCTTCCGAGACGTTGCTCATTAGCGCCATCAGCTCACTGGCAAGCGACGTATTATCCTGATGGATGGAGCAATAAGAGAGCGCGACGCCGCCCATTTTGCGGCTGGCGACGGTATAGCTTTCCGCGCTGGAAGAGACCACCACGCTGGCTTTACCCGGCGTTACCCTGGCTCCAACCATCGCTGCAAGGATATCCGACACGCAGTGCAGCGGTGCGAGAACAACCGGCGTTCTCTGCGCCGCCAGCGGAGCGACTACGGCATCAAGCGCTCGCGTGCACGCCTGCATCTGGGCCAAAGTGGCCGGATGCTGTCCCCAGGTCGCGCCCATCTCCAGCAGCTGGCGGCGCATGGCTATCCATGCGGCGTCAATTCGCCCATCGGCGCCCGTCAGGCAGCGGTAGTTTTGCGTCGCCACGGCGGTACGTCCGCGATATTGTCGCCCCAACAGCCGCAGCCGGCACAACGCCCGAGCCGCCGCCAACAGCAGCGACATAGGGGTAAAACGCATAATCCCACGCACCGCCTTTTGACCGTAGCCAGTAAACGGGCGACTGCGCCAGCTCAGCTGCGCGGACCATTTTCTTACGCTGAAGACGCTCCAGACAATCAGAAAGCGCGTCACGCTTACTCCTTGTCCTGAGTTAACAGCTGGCGCATATAGTCAGCAAATTCAGGAAACTGGCGATCTTTCGCCACCACGTATTTTTTATTCACAATAAATAGCGGCGTGGCGTTTATGTCATAGAGTTCGGTAATTTTCGCCATATATTCAAGGCGTTCAGTAACGGCTTTGCTTTGGCGTACCTGATGGTATTTTTCGACATCAATATTGTTCTTTTTCAGCCAGCCGTTGAGCGCTTCATCGTCGGCTAAATTGATACCGCGGGTCATTACCGCGTTGAAAGCCTGGTCGCGCATCTGGCGCTCAAGCCCCATGACTTCGAGGGTGGCAAAAACCGGCGCATAAATTGCCAGACCGTTTCTTTCGGCGGTGATATGGATAACTTCAAAGGTACTCTCCGCAGGCAATGTGCCGGCGAATTTCTCGATATCTTCCTCGTTCGACGCGCAGTAGTGACAGCCGTAGGACATCACTTCAATAATGCTGCTGTCATGTTTTATTGGGCTACTGGCAACGATTGCGCTGTCAATTTCCCGCAGGGCCGAAGGCTCGCTGCTGTTCGATGCAAACGTATTAAATACAAAAACGTGATAGCACAGCACGGTAATCAGCGACGAAATTAACGCCACCAGAAACGTATAGCCAACAGCGGTAATAGGTTTTATCTTCATTTGATACCAGGCTCGCGAATATGGCGGAGAAATATATGGAGGGTTTCCCCTCCATATACCACAACAGAAATTACTGACGGATGCGATTCGGCACGACGCACATACCGTCGGACGCATCTTTCATGGTCACGGTTGAGTTGCCGTGCTTATCCGTACAGGTAGTCACTTGTTTACAGGTTGAAACACCGCCCACCACCACGGTCTCGTAAGAGCTGGTGCAAGTTTCCTTGCAAGTTCCGCCAATAATAGCTGATGCTTCAATCATACTTAATTTTTGCATTTGTTAGATCCTTAACAATTTATATTGAAATATGTTTTTCTTGCACTTACCTACTGGCTAAGTAACCTGCCAGTAATTCTTTTGATGTCATATTTATCCGCTGTTATACGCAGGGGGTAGCTACGATGCACTTGAAAATATTAAACAGCTCTACGTTGTTTTTAACGTTTAACTTTTTCATTAGCCCCCGTTTACAGCGGCTCAGGCGACGAACATCTATTTTTTGTTCAGAGGAAATTTGTGATAATGACTTCCCTTTGAATATTTCTTCCATTAACCACCAGTCATCACTGGAGATACTATTATTAAAATCCCTGGCTAACCATTTCTGCCGGGTATAATTAATCAAAGAGCGACTGAAAAATATTTTTTCCGCTGGCATAGAATCAGCACCTTCGATGAACTTAAAAAAGTTATCCAGGGACTCATTCTTCAAAAGCCAGCTTGCTTCCGGGAGAAGTGAATGCAGCGCAAAGAATAACGAAATATTATTCTCGCTTAATAAAATAACCAGCTGCTGATTTTCCCGGCAGTAGTGCTCTTTAATGGTGTAAAGCGCGTTAAAACGCTCGTCCGGCAAGCTGTCGACATCGCAGAGGACCCAGCGCAGTTCATCTTTCTGTTTAGGCAGACGCAGGGTGTTGATCAGTTCAGAGAAATGGTCGATCCTAGTGAACGCGCAGTCACCTTCATGCATGGCAAGATCGTCAACCACTGAACGTACGCCTTCCGCGAAAAAGATGTTTTTATCGTAGAGAAAGAAACGACGGCTCATTTATCATCATCCTTGATCTATTCTACTGGTAATTAAGGGTATAATTCGCTGTTGCCTGGAAGGCGCCGGTTTCCAGGGTTTTGTTACTCAAGGCGTCCGGTTCGCCTTCAACAAAAGCTTTAAAATTTAACTGCATGTTGGCATCGGAAATAGCGACGGCGGTGGTCGGCGTATTGAGCAAAATCGCCGTGCCGTTACTCTCTTCAAAACCTATACCAATACCGCTGGCGGTTTGAGGCGCGACCGGCGTAATCGCCAGACGGTCGCTCATATTGGTATTTTCCGTCCCGCTAAAGGTCACGGTGACGGAATTAAAAACATCGGTGCTGCAATCCTGGAGTTCAATAACAAACGCTTTGGGCTGCGATTTTCCCTCCGCATAAAGCGTGCGGGTTGAAATCTGGCCAAAATCCACGGTGATGTTTTTTGACGAAGGCACGATACTGCAACCGTGGGAAATGACGGTTCCCTTGAATTTTAAATCGCCGCCGATCAGCTCTCCGATGGCATGCGCCGGAGCAGCTGCGGATAGCGAACCTATGAGTATCATTGATGCGATGAGTTGACGCATGCTGTCCCCTTACTGAAACTCAGCGACCACGGTGGCCGATGCCTGGAAATCCCCTTCGAGAACGTTAGTTCCGGCATTGGCAATTGGCGCGGCGGTCAAATTCCAGGTTCCCTGATTGTTATTAAAACCCGGCACGTCATAAAACTTATTCGCGGCGACTAAATTGCCGCCGGAATCTTTCAGGATAATGCCAAGATTGGAGCGGTCGACGGCGCCGGTGGTGCCTAAATAGTCGCTGTTAAAACTGGCGGTATTGGCCTGCTGAATTCCCAGGCGAATATTTAAATTTCCGGTGGCGAAACTCCCCCCTTCGCACTTCACCTGAATCGGCACGGACTGGCTGTAATTATTGCCGTTAAGCAGCGAGCCCGCGCTGGGGATGGTATTAAAATCAACGACGATCGGCGATCCTGAGTTGACAATACATTTATCCGGAACGGTAATGACCCCGGAATTAATCGAGACAATCGACATGGGAGTGCTGCCCATCCCTGCGCTGTAATTCCCAAGGCGACCATAAAGCTTGGCAATTTCAGTACCCAGCAGGTTAACGCCGTTGACAATCGGCTTGGTGATCATAAACGTTACCCGCCCCTGAGCGCCGGACTCAAAGTTGTTAAACTGGGTAGTTGGCGGTACGCATTTATTTTGATGAGCCTGGTTTGACTCATTATTAAAAGGCACCGGAAGATATTCCATGCGCTGGCCACGGATATATATCTCAATTTTCACATCCATATAATCATTAAGTTTTAAATACCCCGGTGTGCTTCCCTGCTGCAGCAGCGAAGCGGTCGCAGAGTAATAAATCGCCTCGTTTTCCATAGGAATAGTGCAGCTGGCGATACCAGAATATTGTCCGCCCAATGAAAAGACATAAGGGATCGTCGCCCCAATGCTATTGTTGGTAATATCCTGATTGGCGACGTCGATATTGTACATTTTAGGTCCGCCAACTGGCGTAATTTCCCCTTCCACCGCCGCGCTGGCGTCGAGAGTGAATACGCCGCCGCAGAGTAATAGCGTGATACAAGATTTCCGCCCGATAACCCTCGTCGCCATCAGAGATACTCCATTTTTAAACGCAGCAGGCCGCTAAAGTTTCCTGCGGTCACGTTTCGCCCGGTCGATTCCAGCACGGCAATAAACGTCAGGCTGCTGTCGCCGGTTTTCACGATAAACGGCGGCTGCGTTTGATTAATATCCAGCGCCCGCTCTTTGACATCCAGCAGGCGAATACCGGCTCCTGAGATGCTGCCGGTCAGGCGCAACAGCTGGCGATTATGCTCATCCGACTCGCCGATGAAGGTGAGCTGAACCGCCTGCTCGCCGGTGGTATAGAGATGCTTGCTGCTGCCCGTCGTCCGTGAGGCGATGCTGTCGCGCGCCTGCGACGCGCCTTTCAGGCAATCCCTGAGTTCAACGCGAACCAGCACCGGCTGGCTACGGTCGCCCGCCTGGTGAAAACGCCGGGCGCTGATTTCGCCCATCTCAATAATCTGCAGGCGGCTTTGCGGGGCAAGCACGCAAGGCGAGGCATACACAGAGCCATTGAATATCACGTTACCGCCATCCTCCCCCTGATGATCCCGGTTATAGTGCTGCGGCTGTAGAGGAATATCAGCGTCGGCCAGCGCTGGCATACTGATACCGAATACAAACAGTGCTAATAGCGATAGGCGCGTTTTCATCATCAGGTTCCTCTTTAATTACCCTTGCTGCGATGGCGGCAGCGCTTTACAGGTGTTTCCTTCACAGCGGTATTTCAGCTCTGGATGTCCGCCATAATCATTCACGTACATCATCGCAAACTCTCTAACGCCGCCATCGGTCACGCTGAACTCCAGACTGGACTTCGGCGCAATCATAATTCCCGGGAACTTAGTGATTTTTTCACCCTTAACGCGGGACAGGCTAATAATGGTGATGTAGTAAGGCGTCGGGTTTTGCGCGGTCATCTTATTGCCGCTCTTTTGAAAGACGACCTGGTCCTGCCATATTTCGCTTTTGCTTTTGGGAATAATGGCGGTCGGGCGGAAAAATAATTTAATCCGCGACTGCATGGCCAGCTGCAGGACGTTCGCTTTATCTGGCTTAGGCGGAATTTCCCGCACGCTTAAATAAAACAGGCTTTCGCGGTCCTGCGGCAGCTGGTTGATACCATCTGTTTTTGTGACCCGCGCCACCCCTTTTTGCCCGCCGTTAATCCGCTGCAAAGGCGGTAAAACCACCAGCGGAGAGGTGATCTTGTTGCCCTTGCTGTCTTCCACCCACGATTGCGCCAGGAACGGAATATCCGGGCTGGTGTTGGTTAGATTGGCGCTCGCCGAGCTATCTTTACCAGTGATGATAAGACGCGTGCGATCCAGCGAAACCCCCGCCTGCGCGGTACCGCTTACCGCCGCCAGCATCAGAATGCCCATCCAGCAGAGTTTGTTGCTTGTTATGCTCATTTTTGGCCTTTTATTACTGTCACTGTCATTTACACGGCAATAGCGCGGCTGTCGAACGACGCTCTATGGTCGGCGGGATGGCAATCTGACACTGCTTTTTCCCGCTCCACACTACGCTTAGCAGCTCATGAGGATTCACCCCTGCCAGCCATCCCTGCCCACCTTCCATAATCATCGATACGCTCACGCCATCGCCGTTGATAACCTCGGCGCCGAACGGCGGATAGGTACCGTCAGCCAGGCGGATAATGCCCATCATTTTTTCGCCCTGCGCCATGCCAAAGGTCTGATAACCAATAGCGCCTTCGGTCAGCGTGGCGGTGCTGATGGCTTTTGCCGGTTCAATGGATTCCGACATCGCATCAACGTCAACCCGGGTATCAAAGCTGTTGTAGCTCACGATGTCCGGAATAACGGCGATGCCGAAATTATTGGTTCTTGATTTACCGTCATTGAGCGGCACGTCGCCGATGCCGTTGGTGTTCACCATTACGCGCGCCGTATTGAGCGTCGCGCCGCTGTTGTGGATCGCCGCCCCGTGCCGGGTCGCGGTAAAGCCGCCGCGCAGGGTGCTGCTCAGAGAGAGATAGTGATCCTGCTGATAGCTGGCGTTGCTGTTGATTTCAGCGTACTGGGAGCGGCGCTGATAGTAGCCGTCGACGTTGGCATAGCCGCTCTGGCTCGCTCCGGCACGCAGACGCCACAGGTTGTTGTAGTCGCTGCTGTCGGTATAGGAGAGCATCGGGCTGGTTTTGCCGTTATTGGTCTGCACGTCGAGGCCGCTCCATTTACTATCGCCAACCGGAATGGAAAGCGAGAAAGCAATAGAGTCGTCTTTCCGCCCTTCGTAATCCGAACGGTAGGCCGAAATATTGGTGGTGATCCCGCGAATATTACCGACGTTAAACGAGCGCCCTAGCGAGATGCCGTAGCGATCCTGGCTGCTTCGGTTCCAGTAATTCTGATGGGTGTAGGTCAAAAATACCGTGGTCGCTTTACCAGGCTCATCGGCCCAGAACGTTTTATTGCCGGTGATGGTATAAACTTCTTTTTCACGCCCAAGGCTGTCGTAACCCTCATAGCGCTCGTTGAGATATTGCGAGAAAGAGCGGAAGTCCTCCTGCGAGAAGCGATATCCGGCGAAGGTAATGGAACTATTATATTCGTCGAACGTTTTCGCATAGCTCAGCTTAAACGAGGTCCCTTTAAGCCGCTTCTGGTTTGACTGCTGACTGTAGGATTCCGTAGCGTCCAGCGAGAGGGCGCCAAGTACGCTGAGATCGCGGCCAATACCGGCGGAGACCGCGGTATATTCGGCCCCTGCGCTTTGTAAACCGCCGTACAGCGACCAGGCGTTGGTGATCCCCCAGGAGAAATCGCCGGAAGCGAAACCGGGTCCCTGAATTTTATGGCTATAGCGGGACGGCGCGCCGATCGCCACGTTGTAGCGCACGTAGCCGGGACGCGTAAGATAAGGAATATTGGCGGTGTTAACCTGGAAAGTCGAAATTGAGCCATCCTGCTCTTCCACCTGCACATCCAGCGTACCGCGCACCGAGCTGCGTAAATCCTGAATATTAAACGGTCCGGCGGGCACCGTCGTTTCATAAATGATGCGTCCGCTCTGCTTCACCGTCACTTTGGCGTTGGTCTTGGCCAGACCGCGAATTTCCGGCGCGTACCCCTGCAGGTTTGGCGGCAGCTGACGCTCATCGCTGGCGAGATTAAGTCCGGTAAAGCGCACGGTGTCGAAGACCTGAGAATCAAGATAGATCTCCCCCGCCGTCAGCTTTGCCGCCATCATCGGCAGCGGGCGGTAGGCGTAGATCTGATTCATATCGAAATCAAATTGATGCGTCGCGCTGTAATAACTGGTCTGATATTCGCCGCGCAGGCGCCAGCCGCCGAGGTTGACCCCGGTCTGACCGTATCCGCTCAGGGTGCTGTAATCTTCATGCATATCCAGCTGGCGGGTATATTGCCCGGTCAGGCTATAGTCGAGCAAAAATCCGCCGATCCCCTGGTCCCAGCGCTCCGGCGGCGTCCAGTTCGGATCGTTGTATTTCATCCACGCCTGCGGGACGGTGATGTCCAGCACCCCGGCGTAGTTACTGAGGGTGGCGCCAGGAAGGCTCAGCAGGTCATAGCAGTCGGCAAACGGCTGTGCGACCTTTTGCTGCGCGTCCTCTTTCAAAGCCAATCTGGCAAGAATTTCGCCGTTAATGCAGGCCTGGGTATGCTTCTGGTCTTTAGAAGCCAGATAGCGAACCTTTTGCTGCCCGACCGCCTGGCCATTTATTTTAATATCTAATAAGTACTCGCCCGGCGGGACATAGTTGTCGGTGGCGAAACGGGTTAAATCGATATTGTCGCGATCGGCCGCATCCAGTACGTCGGTATTAAATTCCACGTCGGTTGAGGCGTAAGCCATAGAGGTACAGCAGAAAAAAAGCATCTGAGAGAGGATTATTTTTATTTTTTGTTCTGCTGACATGACTATTCATCCCGAATCATTCAGTAAAATATCGTGTGCGACAAACAAGCTCCAACAGCAATCACTGGCTTGTTTCTAGTTGTAATCCATAAAAAAACGAGTGACGGCGTAAAAATCCCCGGCTTTAATATGCTGCTGAACCGGCACCAGCGTAGCGGTAAATTTCAGCGTATTATTCTCATCACTCAGGAGATATCCCGATGAAGGTTCTCCAAACGTTAAAATTTCCCCATGGCGATCGCGAATCTGGATACCAAATCCCTTTCCTTCACCATCCGGAATTAATACTGTTGGGTCCTGCGATGAAGCATTGCCGGTAAACGTAATGGTGGCATAAGCCCCTGGCGTTGATTGATTTACGCTGCCGAAAGAGGTGCAGCCAATTAAGCGTACTAAAAAAGGCCGGATCAGCTTACCTTCTTGATCGCTATTAATATCGCGAGCGGAAATGTTACCGAAATCTACCCATAGCTCCCGCGAATTAGGGTCAATATCGCATGCGGCAGCCACTAGCTCCCCCGAAAGCGCCAGCTGGCCAGGCGTAAAACTAGTACTCGAAGCATGTCCGGAAAAGAGTAATCCCGATACCAATAACGCCATCAGTCTCTTTTTCTCTGTATCCTTAACCATACTCAGAATTCCATATTATCTGGCACCTACTCCAATATCGCGGGGAGAGAGATCTCTCCCCGCGAGCGATAATTCAAAATCGATTATTGATAATCGATGGTGAAATTGATCGTTGACTGGAATGCACCTGCGGTTACGGTAGTGGTAGAACCGCTCGCTGCCGCTTCCGCTTTCAGGAACGCCACGAAAGGAATGGTGTTAGTACCATCAACCAGGGTGACCGGAGTGGTCTGCGCGCCCCAGGTTACAGTCTGGCTAGCGCTGTCTTTCAGGCCGATACCTGCACCGGATGCAGTACCAGAAGTAAATGCAGCCAGAGTAGGATCGTTCGGGTTAACCGAAGTCGGGGTATAGGAAACAACGGCGCTGCTGGCAATAGTGGTATCGCAATACTGCAGCTCGATGTTTTTGGTTTCAGTTGCCTGACCACCGCCTTGCAGCAGGGAAACTGGAACCTGACCAAAATCAACGGTTACCGGGCTGGACGACGGAGCTAAACCACAAGCGGTATTCACCAGCTCACCCTGAAGCTCAATCTGGCCATTCGTGGTATCAGCCAGTGCAGACATTGAGCCGAGAGCAGCAGTTAATGCCACAGCCATAGCAACTTTATTCAGTTTCATAGAAAATTCCTGCGTTATAAATTTTTATCCTAAAAGAGTAAGGAGCTATAAAATTGCCGAAGTCTATTTACCCAACAATTTCCAGCCCTCCGCATCACCGAAAAATCCGTTTCAATAATTAGACTATTAATTAATATTAATAATTTAATTAAAGCCAGATCCCCTGGTCGACAAAAATACTAACAAATCATTTTTTAGGTAAAAAGAGATACATTTACAGAGGAATTAAAAAAAGATTTAACCTCGCGAACAATGCCACCATAGGAAATTAACTCGCAGATCACTGAGATATATCCTAAAAACAAATTGCGTCAGGTAATTAATAAATGATAGTGGGCAGATATTCATAGTAAAATAATTGTAACATAGATCACAATTTATTAACAAATAGCTTTTCCTGATATAAGGATAGTCAAAAGCAGCCCGAGCAATGGACATTACGCAGCGGCTAAGAGGAGGGGGAAGTCGATTCATGGGCCCGTCGCGCCTTCTTGTTTTCCTGACCTGAAGACTCCGTTATCATGCGGCCTATGAGTCAATGAAAAGAAATGCACAATGTCACGGGAACCGATGAGCAATAGCGCGACGTCATGAAAACAATAAACTCCGCTAACGCGTTAAAACGTAAGAAAATGGACATCAAAAACAGATGAGTACATTAGAGAATCTCGACGCCCACACCCCCATGATGCAACAGTATCTCAAGCTGAAAGCCCAGCATCCGGAGATTCTGCTGTTTTACCGGATGGGTGATTTCTACGAACTATTCTACGACGATGCGAAACGCGCGTCGCAGCTGCTGGATATCTCGCTGACGAAGCGCGGCGCTTCCGCGGGCGAACCGATTCCGATGGCCGGGATCCCGCACCACGCGGTGGAGAACTATCTGGCCAAACTGGTTAATCAGGGCGAGTCGGTGGCCATTTGCGAACAGATTGGCGATCCGGCTACCACCAAAGGGCCGGTTGAACGCAAAGTCGTCCGTATTGTGACGCCCGGCACTATCAGCGATGAAGCGCTGCTGCAGGAACGCCAGGACAATCTGCTGGCCGCCATCTGGCAGGACGGCAAAGGTTTTGGCTACGCCACCCTTGATATCAGCTCCGGACGTTTTCGCCTGAGCGAGCCCGCCGACCGCGAAACGATGGCCGCCGAGCTCCAGCGCACCAACCCCGCCGAGCTGCTGTATGCGGAGGATTTTGCCGAGTCGTCGCTTATTGAGGGGCGCCGCGGCCTGCGCCGTCGTCCGCTGTGGGAATTTGAAATCGACACCGCGCGCCAGCAGCTCAATCTCCAATTCGGCACGCGCGATTTGGTTGGTTTCGGCGTTGAAAACGCCCCGCGCGGCCTGTGCGCCGCCGGCTGCCTGCTGCAGTACGTCAAAGACACCCAGCGCACGTCATTGCCGCATATCCGCTCCATCACGATGGAGCGCCAGCAGGACAGCATCATTATGGATGCGGCCACGCGTCGCAATCTGGAGATAACCCAGAACCTGGCCGGCGGCTTTGAAAATACGCTGGCCTCGGTGCTCGACTGCACCGTCACCCCGATGGGCAGCCGTATGCTGAAGCGCTGGCTGCATATGCCGGCGCGCGACACCACCGTGCTGGTAGAGCGCCAGCAGACCATCGGCGCGCTGCAGGAACATTACCCCGAGCTGCAGCCGGTGCTGCGTCAGGTCGGCGACCTCGAACGTATTCTGGCGCGCCTGGCGCTGCGCACCGCCCGCCCTCGCGATTTAGCGCGTATGCGTCACGCTTTCCAGCAGCTGCCGGCGCTGCGCGCCATGCTGGCCGACGTCGACTGCGCGCCGGTGCAGCGGCTCCGGGAAAAGATGGGGGAATTTAGCGAACTGCGCGAACTGCTGGAGCGGGCGATTATCGATGCGCCGCCGGTATTGGTTCGCGACGGCGGGGTTATCGCCCCCGGCTATCACGCGGAACTCGATGAGTGGCGCGGCCTGGCCGATGGCGCTACCGATTACCTCGACAGACTGGAAGTTCGCGAGCGCGAGCGTCTGGGGCTGGATACGCTGAAGGTGGGCTACAACGCCGTCCACGGCTACTACATCCAGATTAGCCGTGGTCAGAGCCAGCACGCGCCGATCCACTACGTCCGTCGCCAGACCCTCAAAAACGCCGAGCGCTATATTATTCCTGAGCTGAAGGAGTATGAAGACAAAGTCCTGACCTCCAAAGGGAAAGCGCTGGCGCTGGAAAAGCAGCTGTACGATGAGCTTTTCGATATGCTGCTGCCGCATCTTGGCGACCTGCAGCAGAGCGCCAGCGCGCTGGCGGAGCTCGATGTGCTGGTGAACCTCGCCGAGCGCGCGGAGACCCTCAACTACTGCTGCCCGACCTTTAGCGATAAGCCGGGCATTCGGATTAGCGAAGGCCGCCATCCGGTGGTTGAGCAGGTGCTGAAAGAGCCGTTTATCGCCAACCCGCTGCATCTCGCCCCGCAGCGGAGAATGCTGATTATCACCGGTCCGAATATGGGCGGTAAAAGTACCTATATGCGCCAAACCGCGCTGATCGCCCTGCTGGCGTATATCGGCAGCTACGTTCCGGCGGAAAAAGTCGACATCGGCCCTATCGATCGTATTTTCACCCGCGTCGGCGCGGCGGATGACCTGGCCAGCGGCCGCTCAACCTTTATGGTAGAGATGACCGAAACCGCTAATATTCTGCATAACGCCACCGAGCATAGCCTGGTGCTGATGGATGAAATTGGCCGCGGCACCTCGACCTACGATGGCCTGTCGCTGGCGTGGGCCTGCGCGGAAAATCTGGCGAATAAGATCAAAGCCCTGACCCTGTTTGCCACCCACTACTTCGAGCTGACCCAGCTGCCGGAGAAAATGGAAGGCGTGGCCAACGTCCATCTTGATGCCCTGGAGCACGGCGATACCATCGCCTTTATGCACAGCGTGCAGGATGGCGCGGCCAGTAAGAGCTACGGCCTGGCCGTTGCCGCGCTGGCCGGGGTGCCGAAAGAGGTGATCAAGCGCGCGCGGCAGAAGCTGCGCGAGCTGGAAAGCATCGCGCCGAGCGCTGCCGCCACGCAGGTGGACGGTACCCAGATGTCGCTGCTTTCCGCGCCGGAAGAGACCTCGCCCGCGGTTGAAGCGCTGGAGAATCTCGATCCGGATTCGCTGACTCCGCGCCAGGCGCTGGAGTGGATCTATCGCCTGAAGAGCCTGGTGTAGTTCTCGTTTAACGTGAAAAACGGCAGCGCCCTGCGGTGCTGCCGTTTTAACAAATGCAAAATGGGTGCGAGAGAATGCATCCTGACAACCAATACGCGGGGTCGCCCCCGCGCTGATGCTATTTCTTCGATTCGTAAGCGAGAACAGCTTTAAACTCCATACTACGCTCTTTAATACTGAGTTCGCATAGCGAGCTGCGCACCAAAAGCGTCAATCCCAGTACCGTAATACACAGTACGACGATTGCCACAAGGGCATATTTTGTTAGCATGTCTTGCCTCCCTGCAAAGAAGAGACTAACATCTGAATTGTTCAGGTTCATTCGTCAGCCTCAGTTGATAGAAATATCTCCTGGGGCTTTCGTCTATCTGAATCCTTGTCAATGCTCAAAGCCAGATAGCCTCAAGCACCCGCCGCTATTCTATATTTTCCCGGCCGCGAAGCTTATCGGTAATTTATCAAACCCGTTGATTTTATTATAAACTGGAATTTGGCTCGCAAACGTATCTGCTCTATTAACCTTTTTTCATATTTAAAAATTTAATGGCTACAGATTTCTCATTGATTCATTAAATATAAAAAAGGCCCGACTGAGCGGGCCCGTTTATTTTATCGTTTATCCTCCGCCAGCAGCGGCGGAATATGCGGCACCATCGGTGCGTCATCAATATCCTTCTGGGTCATGCGGAACGCTTCAGGATAATGTTCGCGGCTGGTGCGGCGTAGCGGTTCAGTATTCCGCCAAGTGTAGAAACAGTGCTGGCACTGAAATACCGTCCAGACATCTTTTACCGGCGATGTTGCCAGCACTTCAATATGTTCATCGGCGCAGCGTGGACAAATCATCTTTTTCTCCTTATTTACGGTTAGCCAGCATGGCGGTCAATTTTTCAGCCCAGGCTTTCGTTTCAGGGAGATCCTGTACCGGCTGGCTGTAGTGGCCGCGAAGGTCCGGCGCAACCGGGGTGGTGGCGTCGATAATCAGTTTGTCGGTGATCCCCGCCGGGCTGGAGCCTGGATCGAGCTCCAGTACCGACATATTCGGCAGCTGCACCAGGTCCCCGGCCGGGTTGACCTTCGACGACAGCGCCCACATCACCTGCGGCAGGTTGAACGGGTCGACGTCCTCATCAACCATGATCACCATCTTCACGTAGCCCAGACCATGCGGCGTAGTCATCGCCCGCAGGCCTACCGCGCGGGCAAAGCCGCCGTAGCGTTTTTTGGTGGAGATAATCGCCAACAGGCCGTGGGTGTACATCGCGTTGACGGCCTGTACCTCGGGGAACTCGGCCTTCAGCTGCTGATACAGCGGCACGCAGGTGGCCGGGCCCATCAGATAGTCGATCTCGGTCCACGGCATGCCGAGATAGAGAGACTCGAAGATCGGTTTGCTGCGGTAAGAGACTTTATCGATTCGTACCACCGTCATATTACGGCCGCCGGAGTAGTGGCCGGTAAATTCGCCGAACGGGCCTTCGATTTCGCGCTTGCGGCTTTCAATCACCCCTTCGAGGATCACCTCTGAGCCCCACGGTACGTCAAAGCCGGTCAGCGGCGCGGTGGCGATAGGATACGGACTTTCGCGCAGCGCGCCGGCCATCTCATATTCCGACTGATCGTATTTCAGCGGCGTAGCGCCCATCAGGGTAATAATCGGATCGTTTCCCAGGGTAATGGCGATCGGCAGATCTTCACCACGCTCTTCCGCTTTGTGCAGATGCAGAGCGATATCATGCATCGGTACCGGCTGCAGGCCGAGCTTACGTTTACCCTTCACCTCCATACGGTAAATGCCGACGTTTTGCTTGCCAAAATTGTCCGGGTCGAGAGGATCGCGAGAGACCACGCAGGCTTTGTCGAGATAAAAGCCGCCGTCGCCGTCGTTGAGACGGAACAGGGGCAGAATATCGAACAGATTAATCGCCTCGCCGTCGACGGTATTTTCCGCCCACGCCGGGTTTGCCCGCCGCTCCGGCGTCACCGGGAATTTATCCCAGCGACGAATAAATTCGTCGATCTGATTTTTCACCGGCGTATTCGGCGGCAGACCCAGCGAGATAGCGTGGTTCTGCCAGGAGCCGATGGTGTTCATTGCCACGCGCGCATCGGTAAAACCGCGAATATTGTCAAACCACAGCGCGGGAGCGCCATCGCCGATGCGCCCGGTGGCGTTTGCCGCCGCGGCCAGATCCGGCTCCGCGTTCACTTCTTCGCTAATTTTCAGCAGTTGCCCCTGGTCGTCCAGCGCCTGCAAAAAGCTGCGCAAATCATCAAAAGCCATTATTCATTCTCCTGTGAAATACTCTCTACCGCCCGTAACCCGCTCCAGCGGCGCGCTTTGTGATACTCCAGACCGAACTGATCCAGCACCCGCGTGACAACGTGGTCAGTGACGTCCTCAATGGTTTTGGGATGGTTGTAATAGGCGGGCATGGGCGGCACCATCGCCACGCCCATGCGCGACAGAGCCAGCATGTTTTCCAGATGGATAGTGCTCAACGGCATTTCGCGCGGTACCAGCACCAGCTTACGCCCCTCTTTCAGCACCACGTCCGCGGCCCGCCCAACCAGCCCTTCGGCATAACCGGCACGGATACCGGCCAGCGTTTTCATACTGCAGGGGATAACGATCATGCCGTCGGTACGAAATGAACCTGATGAGATGATGGCGGCCTGATCCGCCGGGCTATGCGAGAAATCGGCCAGCGCCGCCACGTCACGGGCGCTGTACGGCGTTTCCAGTTCAATGGTGGTTTTGGCCCACTTTGACATCACCAGATGCGTTTCCACTTCCGGCATCTCACGAAGCGCTTTCAGTAGCGCAACCCCCAGCGGAGCGCCCGTCGCTCCGGTCATCCCGACTATTAGCTTCATCATCGCCTCACAAATCGTTCGTGTACGAACATTTTTATTAAAGCTACGCTTGATACGCTTTTCTTGCAAGTTCGTTCGTACACGGCCGCATTTTTCATCAAAACAGGAAAAATGCTCAAACGCCCTCCGAACGGCTATCATAGAACCGACGGTTTTTTTATGGAGTGGTCATGGAGTTAAAAAACGAGGCGTTCCACCTGCTGCGCCAGCTTTTTCAGCAGCACACCGCCCGCTGGCAGCTTGAGCTGCCGGACCTCACCAAACCGCAGTATGCGGTGATGCGTTCCATTGCCGAGCATCCCGGCATTGAACAGGTGACGTTAACGGAAGCGGCGGTCAGCACCAAAGCGACGCTGGCGGAGATGCTGAGCCGAATGGAGAGCCGCGGTCTGGTTCGTCGCGAACACGACCCGGCGGACAAACGCCGTCGGTTTGTCTATTTAACCGCAGAAGGCGAAGCGCTACTGGCAAGCTCAATGCCGCTGGGTCACGCCGTCGACGAAGAGTTTTTAGGTCGGCTGAGCGATGAGGAGCGCCAGCAGTTTTCGCAAATCATCCACAAGCTGATGGCGCAAGAACAGCAGCGTTAACCCACGCGTTCGCGTAAAAAATCAATAAACGCCCGCACTCTGGCAGGGATATGCTGCGCGTCCGGGTAAACCGCGTATACCCCCTGGGGCGGAAAGCTAAACTCCGGCATCACCTTCGCCAGTGCGCCATCCGCCAGCGCAGCGGCCACCAGCCACTCGGGTAGCAGCGCGATGCCGCTGCCCGCCAGCGCAAAAGCCATCAGCGCGCTGGCGCTATCCGCCGACAGCCGCGGCGCCGGTTTAATCTCGAAGGCAATGCTCTCGTCATGGGGCCCGCTAAGCTGCCAGCGGAGCGGCGCGGTCAGACGTTCATGAATAATCCACGCCGATTGCGCCAGATCTTCAAGCGTCTTCACAGGATGCTGTGCCAGCCATGACGGGGCTGCAACCGGGACGATGGCAAAGCGTGATATCAGCGCCGCGCGGTAGCGCGAATCCGCCAGCGTGCCGAGACGAATCGCCACGTCAAACCGCTCGGAGATTAAATCCGCGTGGTGAGAAGAGGAAACATGGCGTACGCGGAGCGCAGGATGCCGCAGGCTGAACTCCGCCAGCGCCGGAATAATCACCTGCGCGCCATATTCAGGCGTCGTCGTGATCCGCAGCTCACCGCTCAACCCCACGTGGCTGCCCCGGACGTCGTCCTGCAGGTTTTCCGCCGCTTTCAGCAGCGCGACCCCGCGATGATAGAACAGCGAACCAGCTTCGGTAAGCGTCAGGCGACGGGTCGATCGCAATAGCAGCGTGACCCCCAGTTCGTTCTCCAGCTGGCGGACGTTGAAACTCACCACCGCCTTGGTCTGCCCCAGAGCCGCCGCCGCTGCGGTAAAACTCCCGCTATCGACTACCGCCACAAACATGTTCATCCGTTGCAGGTTCAGCATCGCGCCGCCCATTGTCAAAAAATTTCCGACAGTATATCTCAGAATGTCGTGTTTATTCGCCCTGATACTGAGGTTTACAGTAGCGGCCTTCACGGGGGATTTCATCAATGACGTATCGCAGCAAGGTCGCAACCGTTTTTCTGCTGGGTTTCTTTCTCGACTTAATCAATATGTTTATCGCCAGCGTCGCCTTTCCGGCGATGGGCCGGACGCTACACGCGTCGGTGGGCGAGCTGGCGTGGGTCAGCAATGGCTATATTGCCGGGCTCACCCTGGTGCTGCCGTTTAGCGCCTGGCTCAGCCAGCAGTTTGGGGCCCGGCGGGTATTCCTGCTTTCGCTTAGCTTGTTTAGCCTCGGGGCGCTGGCTGCCGGGATGGCCGACTCGTTGATAAGCCTCGTCATGTGGCGCGCCCTGCAGGGGATGGGCGGCGGGCTGCTGATTCCACTAGGACAGGCGTTAACCTGGCAACAGTTCAAGCCTCACGAACGGGCGAAACTTTCCGCCGCGGTGATGCTGGTTGGGCTGCTGGCGCCGGCGTGCTCTCCGGCGCTCGGCGGAGCGCTGGTGCAATCGCTGAGCTGGCGCTGGGTTTTCTTTGCCAGCCTGCCGATAGCGCTGCTGACGTTCGGGCTGGCCGCGCTGTGGCTCAAGGATGAGAAGAGCGTCGCGCGGTCGGGCGGCTTTTTACATCTCTCGTTACTGCGCGACCCGCTGCTGCGCTTTTCTATGCTGGTCTATCTCTGCGTGCCGGGAACCTTTATTGGCATCAATGTCGTCGGGATGTTTTATTTGCAAAGCGTGACGGGGATGGCGCCCTCCGCCATCGGCTCCCTGATGCTTCCGTGGTCGCTGGCCTCGTTTGTGGCGATCGCGACGACCGGCCGCTATTTCAATCGTCTCGGCCCCCGCCCCCTGATTGCGCTGGGCTGCCTTCTCCAGGCAGCCGGAATACTCATCCTGGCTGGCGTCAATGCGCATACCGCCAGCAGCGCGCTGATCGCGGCGTTTATCCTGATGGGCGCAGGCGGCAGCCTGTGCAGCAGTACGGCCCAGAGCAGCGCGTTTCTTAACGTGGCGAACCCCGATATGCCGGACGCCAGCGCGCTGTGGAACCTCAATCGCCAGCTCAGTTTCCTGATAGGATCTGCGCTACTGGCAGCCTTACTGAGCGCTTTTTTACTTTACTGGCCCACCCCGCTGGCGTGGCGCGGCGTATTTATCGCCGCCGCCGTTTTGACCCTGGTGCCGCTGCTGGGCTGCCTTAAATTCGATAACCGGGCGTTAATCATGCGCCTGCACGGTAAAATGGAGAACAAATGAATCGCTATATTGCGGAAGTTATTGCGGCCCACGTGGCTATAGAACACTGGCTGAATCAGGGGGAAGGGAGCGCCGAAGCGCTGCTGCATCGCTTTAGCCCGGAATTTAGCATGATCCCGATAAACGGTATGCGCATGGACCATCAGTCGGTCAGCGCTTTTTTTCACGGAGCTCGCGCCAGCCGCCCGGGCTTGAAGATTGTCATCGACAATACCGCCATACTTGCCGAATGGCACGATGGCGCAGCGGTGCTCTATCGGGAAACCCACGCTTTACCCGGCAAAGCGGACACCGCACGCTGGTCAACGGTTCTTTTCCGTCTGCAGGAAGAGAAAATCATCTGGCTGCACCTCCACGAGACGGCGCTCGCATAAGCGGCGGAGACGCAAAAAAGAAAAAGGCCCAATCAAACGATTGAGCCTTTTTTAAGAAAGGTATCTTACTCGCGGAACAACGCTTCGATATTCAGCCCCTGGCTTTGCAGAATCTCCCGCAGGCGGCGGAGGCCTTCTACCTGGATCTGGCGCACGCGTTCGCGGGTCAGGCCAATTTCGCGGCCCACATCCTCAAGCGTCGCGGCTTCATAGCCCAGCAGGCCAAAGCGACGAGCCAGCACTTCACGCTGCTTGGCGTTCAGTTCGAACAGCCATTTGACGATGCTTTGTTTCATATCATCGTCCTGCGTGGTGTCTTCCGGGCCGTTGTCTTTTTCATCGGCCAGAATATCCAGCAGCGCTTTTTCCGAGTCGCCGCCCAGTGGGGTATCCACCGAGGTAATGCGCTCGTTCAGACGCAGCATCCGGCTCACGTCATCAACTGGCTTATCCAGCTGTTCGGCTATCTCTTCCGCGCTTGGCTCGTGGTCCAGCTTATGGGACAACTCGCGTGCGGTACGCAGATAGACGTTCAGCTCTTTGACGATATGGATCGGTAAACGGATCGTTCGGGTTTGGTTCATGATCGCCCGTTCAATCGTTTGACGAATCCACCAGGTCGCGTAAGTCGAAAAACGGAACCCACGTTCCGGGTCAAACTTCTCAACTGCGCGAATCAGCCCCAGGTTACCTTCTTCAATCAGATCCAGCAGAGCCAGACCGCGATTGCCGTAACGGCGGGCTATCTTGACGACCAGACGCAGGTTGCTTTCGATCATCCGGCGGCGTGACGCAACGTCACCACGCAGCGCGCGACGCGCAAAATAAACCTCTTCTTCGGCCGTCAGCAGCGGGGAATAACCAATCTCTCCAAGATAAAGCTGCGTCGCATCGAGCACCCGTTGGGTTGCTCCCTGCGAAAGAAGCTCTTCCTCAGCCAGATCGCTATCACTGGGTTCCTCTTCAACTAAGGCTTTCTCATCAAAAACCTCGACTCCGTTCTCATCAAATTCCGCGTCTTCATTTAAATCATGAACTTTCAGCGTATTCTGACTCATAAAGATGGCTCCTACCCGTGATCCCTAAGCAAAGCACCTTGGCTAAACATCACTCAAAAGACGCCAGGACGATAACCTTTTCTGCCCCGGTGAAGAAGGCATCGCGGCCGCCCTGGCGCCTTTGTTAGCGATACTGAGCTTATCCGTACTTTGCCAAATTATCGCTGCGGTAAATACTGCAGCGGGTTGACGGATTTCCCCTTGTAACGAATTTCAAAATGCAAACGTGTAGAGCTAGTACCTGTGCTACCCATGGTAGCGATTTTCTGCCCCGCCTTGATATCTTGTTGCTCTTTTACGAGCATCGTATCGTTATGTGCGTAGGCGCTCAGGTAATCATCGTTGTGTTTGATGATAATAAGATTACCGTAACCGCGCAGTGCGTTACCGGCATAGACGACGCGCCCATCTGCGGTCGCGACAATAGCCTGTCCTTTACTGCCTGCGATATCAATACCTTTATTGCCGCCTTCGGCGCCACTAAAGTTCTCGATAACCTTGCCATCAGTCGGCCAGCGCCATGAAGAGATCGGCGAACTGGTTGACGTACTGCTTGCAGTCGATTGGGTTGTGCTGACAGCTGGGGCCGTAACTGGCGCGACGGCAGTTGTCGTCGCGGGCTTGTTATTCGGCAACATCTTATTAGCACTCTGTTCACCTGAAGATTCAGAATACGTAATAGTTGGTTGGGACGCAACCACCGCGGTGGATTTTTGTGCAGAATTTGCGGTTAACATCCCGCCATTACTGGCCTTCACGCTGGCCTGGGCGACAGGGTTATCACCGGTGATTGGCTGGCCGGACGCGTTGCCAACCTGCAGCGTCTGACCGACGTTCAGACCGTACGGCGCCGGGATATTATTACGCTGCGCCAGGTCGCGGAAGTCGTTCCCGGTGACCCACGCAATATAGAATAGCGTGTCGCCGCGTTTAACAGTATAGGTACTGCCGCCGGTATAGCTACCTTTCGGAATATCCCCATACTTACGGTTGTAGACAATTTTGCCGTTTACCGTTTGCACCGGCTCCTGGGCCATCGGCTGAATCTGAGCGGGCTGCGTCTGCACCGGTTGCGTTTGTACCGGGCGCGCCTGCGGAACGTTATTTGACGGAGGCGTGATCAGCATTCCGGAATTCGTACTGGAAGACGAAGCCCCGCCAGCCGAGCTGACCGGCGCAGGCGGATTGTTGGAGCTGCTGCAGCCTGCCAGCCAGAGTGACACCAGTGACAAAGCCGCAATGCGGCTTAAGGTAAATTTTGGGCTTCCCGCGCTCATTTATCCCCCAGGAATATGTTAACTACCAATATCTTGCTCACCGGACGGCGCCCGGCCAGGACACGAAAAATGCGTCCACCCTATGCCTAAATGCAGGCAAAAAAACCTGGAATAATCCGGGTTCAGGCCAACTCCCCTTTCACGAGGGGTACAAAGCGCACGGCTTCGACAGTATCAATGACAAACTCGTTGCCGCGCCGACGGATTCGCTTCAGGAACTGGTGCTCTTCGCCTACCGGCAGCACCAGTACGCCGCCATCGTCCAGCTGCGCCAGCAGCGCGGCCGGAATTTCCGGCGGCGCGGCGGTAACGATGATCGCGTCGAACGGCGCGCGTGCCTGCCAACCCTGCCATCCATCGCCGTGACGGGTTGAAACATTATGTAAATCAAGTTGTTTAAGGCGACGGCGCGCGTGCCACTGCAAACTCTTAATGCGCTCAACCGAGCACACGTGATGCACCAGATGCGCCAGGATCGCCGTCTGATAGCCAGATCCGGTGCCAATTTCCAGCACCCTTGACTCCGGCGTTAGCGTCAGAAGCTCGGTCATCCGCGCCACCATGTAGGGTTGCGAGATGGTTTGCCCCTGGCCAATCGGCAGCGCCGTGTTTTCCCACGCCTTATGTTCAAAGGCTTCATCAACAAACTTTTCTCGCGGCACCAGCGCGATCGCGTTCAGCACGCGCTCGTCAACAATGCCCTGCGTGCGGAGCTGATTGAGAAGACTTTCAACACGTTTATTTACCATTGCGTATCAACCCCAACGCGATCCAGCCAGCCGCTCACCACCTCATGTGCGCCGTGGGCGGTTAAATCGACATGTAGCGGAGTGACCGACACATAGCCTTCATCCACGGCGGCAAAATCGGTATCCGGCCCGGCGTCGTACTTCTCGCCCGGAGGTCCAATCCAGTACAGCGTATTGCCGCGCGGATCTTTTTGCGGGATCACCTGATCGGAAGGATGCCGGCTGCCGCAGCGGGTCACGCGGATACCTTTAATCTGCTCAAGGGGCAGATCCGGCACGTTGATATTGAGAATGCGCCCGGTGCGCAGCGGCTCGCGGCTTAAAGCCCGCAGAATCGAGCAGGTGACCGCGGCGGCGGTATCATAATGCTGATAGCCGTTTAGCGAGACGGCCAGCGCCGGAAAGCCGAGATGACGGCCCTCCATCGCGGCGGCAACGGTGCCGGAATAGATGACGTCGTCACCGAGGTTGGGGCCGGCGTTAATGCCGGAGACCACAATATCCGGACGCGGCCGCATCAGGGCGTTCACGCCGAGGTAAACACAGTCCGTCGGGGTGCCCATCTGTACGGCGATATCGCCGTTATCAAAAGTGAAAGTACGTAGCGAAGATTCCAGCGTCAGGGAATTCGACGCTCCGCTGCGGTTACGATCGGGTGCAACTATCTGAACCTCAGCGAATTCTCGTAAGGCCTTTGCCAGGGTCTGAATGCCCGGCGCATGAATCCCGTCATCGTTACTCAGCAATATTCGCATAGTCACCCGTTGTATTGATAAGCTCCCTTACTACGCTGGTGGCGAAGCTGCCTGCGGGCAGCCAGAAACGCAGTTCAACGGTAACGTCATCCCACCAGTTCCAGCTCATCTGCTGGGGATAAAGCAGCATCGCCCGGCGGGCGGCCTCTACTTTTTCACGCACCAGCAGCGCCTGTAGCTGCGTCTCTTCGGCCACTGCCGCCTGTTCAGCGGCCAGCGCGCCCCGTTGGCTTCCCCAGTCGCCGCTGCCCACAAGCGCAGCGGTAATCATCAGCTCGCGGTTATCTACCCGCGCCTGGAGTGCCGTCAGTTCTTCAGAGTCCGCAACGAACCAGCTTCCGCGCCCCGCTAATTGTAGCGCATCGCCATCAACAACCTGATTAAATTCCGGTTTTTTTAATCTAATACCAACCTGTTGATTAAACAATGCGCTGCGGGCCGCCGACAACCAAAAACTGCGTTTATTGCGATCGCGCACCGGCGCGCCGCTCTCGGCCCAGCGCAGCGCCCCCTGCAGGTTACTGCCGCCGATACCGAAGCGCTGGGCGCCGAAATAGTTGGGCACGCCATGCTCGACGATCGCCTGTAAACGCTTTTCGACATCGTCGCGGGCGCTGACTTCGCGCAGTACCAGAGTAAACTGGTTCCCCTTCAGCGCCCCGAGGCGCAGCTTGCGCTTATGGCGCGCGTACTCCAGAACCTGGCAACCCTCGAGCTGAAATTTGCTCAGGTCGGGCATCTCTTTGCCCGGCACTCTGGCGCACAGCCACTGTTCAGTCACCGCGTGTTTGTCCTTCTGCCCGGCAAAGCTCACTTCACGCGCATGAATTTTAAGGAATTTTGCCAGCGAGTCAGCAACAAAACGGGTATTGCAGCCGTTTTTCAGAATTCTCACCAGCACATGCTCGCCTTCGCCATCGGGGGAAAAGCCGAGATCTTCCACCACCAAAAAGTCCTCCGGACTGGCTTTTAGCAGCCCCTGGCCCAGCGGTTTTCCATGCAGGTAGGTGAGTTCGTCAAAAGCGATCATTTCTCCGCCTTACGCAGCAGCGCCACCGCTTCACAGGCGATGCCTTCGCCGCGGCCGGTAAAGCCCAGCTTTTCCGTGGTGGTGGCTTTGACGTTCACATCATCCATATGGCAACCGAGATCTTCGGCGATAAAGACGCGCATCTGGGGAATATGCGGCAGCATTTTCGGCGCCTGGGCGATGATGGTGACGTCTACGTTGCCAAGGGTATAGCCTTTCGCCTGAATCCGCCGCCACGCTTCGCGCAGCAGTTCGCGGCTGTCGGCGCCCTTAAAGGCCGGATCGGTATCCGGGAACAGCTTGCCAATGTCGCCCAGCGCCGCCGCGCCGAGCAGCGCATCGGTCAGCGCGTGCAGCGCGACGTCGCCGTCGGAGTGCGCCAGCAGCCCTTTCTCGTAGGGCACGCGCACGCCGCCGATAATGATTGGGCCTTCACCGCCAAAAGCGTGTACGTCAAAACCGTGTCCAATTCGCATTAAGCCTTCTCCTGGTGTCGGGAACGGGTAAGGTAAAATTCGGCCAGCGCCAGGTCTTCCGGGCGCGTCACTTTTATATTATCAGCTCGTCCGGCGACCAGTTCAGGATGGAAGCCGCAGTACTCCAGCGCCGAGGCTTCGTCGGTGATAGTCGCGCCTTCATTAAGCGCCCGCGTCAGGCAATCAACAAGCAGTTCGCGAGGGAAAAATTGCGGCGTCAGCGCGTGCCATAAATCATTACGCTCAACGGTATGGGCGATGGCCGCCCTGCCCGGCTCCGCGCGCTTCATCGTGTCGCGAACCGGAGCGGCCAGAATGCCGCCCGTACGGCTGGTTTCGCATAATTGAAGCAGGCGGCTGAGGTCATCCTGGTGCAGGCAGGGGCGCGCGGCATCGTGCACCAGCACCCAATCAGCCTCGCCAAGCACCTTCAGGCCAGCGAGAACGGAATCCGCGCGTTCTGTCCCGCCATCAACGACGGTAATTTGAGGATGGTTCGCCAACGGCAGTTGGCTAAAGCGCACGTCGCCCGGGCTGACGGCGATGACCACCCGCCGTATACGCGGGTTTGCCAGCAGCGCGGCGACCGCGTGCTCGAGAATCGTTTTGTTACCGATTGAGAGATATTGTTTAGGGCATTCCGTTTGCATGCGGCGGCCAAAACCGGCTGCCGGCACCACGGCGCAAACGCCCGGAAAAGTGGCTGCCATGTTGTAATCCTGGGCCTGTTTATCGATTATTCTGCTGTTGCCCCGCGGCCTGGTTGCGTTTTGACGCATCCGGCACCAGACGATAAAACGTTTCGCCCGGGCGGGTCATACTGAGTTCATTGCGTGCGCGCTCTTCGATAGCTTCCTGACCGCCGTTGAGGTCGTCAATTTCGGCGAACAGCTGATCGTTGCGTGCTTTTAATTTAGCGTTAGTTGCCTGCTGCGCGGAGACATCGTCATCAACCCGGCTATAGTCGTGCAGGCCATTTTTGCCGAACCACAGCGAATACTGTAGCCAGACCAGCAAAGCCAATAACAGCAGCGTTAGTTTACCCATCCTGCCCCCTGAAAAACGGCATCATCATCCCATAACTCGCCCGAGTTCTCTACTCTGGCGCGCGGACGACGCCGCGTAACGCGGGGACTGTACCACATTTTTACCGTTGATACCCAGGCTAGATTCATTCGTAAAAAGACTACCCCAGTAGCCAGAGGAACAGCAGACCGAACATCAGTCCGACGGTCAAAATCGTCGCGCAGACGCTGTATTGAAGTTTTCCGTCCATCAGCGAATGCAGCGCGATGCCAACCACGACGGCAACCGGCATTAATGCCAGAAAGAACGGCCAGGTATAGAGGAGGACAAATAGCGTATTACTGCCATAGATCAGGAAGGGAATACCCAGCGCCAGCAGCCATGAAATAAAGCCAACGGCAGCGCCCGACAGAGACCAGGTGGTCTCGTCGCTGACTGTCGGCGGCGGTTCTGAACGAATAATACTGATGTTCTGGGTATTGCGCATATCGAATCCTGTTGACCTGGCGATCGGCATCCTGTGATGATGCCGCTGCCGTTTCAGGATCTGATAATATCGCTCTGTCGTAGCAGGTCTAATAATTGGTGCACCAAATTTGTTACCAATTGTTCACCGTCGAGGTGAATTTCAGCGCGCTCCGGGGATTCATACACTGAATCTATTCCGGTAAAGTTGCGCAGCTCTCCGGCCCGCGCTTTCTTATACAGGCCTTTCGGATCCCGCGCTTCGCAGATCGCCAGCGGCGTATCGACAAAGACTTCGATAAAACGTCCTTCGCCTAAACGCTCGCGTACCATCTGCCGTTCTGCGCGATGCGGAGAGATAAACGCGGTCAATACCACCAGTCCGGCATCCACCATCAGTTTCGCCACTTCACCCACCCGGCGAATGTTTTCTTTGCGGTCGTCGTCGCTGAAGCCAAGATCGCTGCACAGGCCGTGACGCACGTTATCGCCATCCAGCAAATAGGTGCTCACGCCGAGCCGATGCAGCGCCTCTTCCAGCGCGCCGGCAACGGTGGATTTCCCCGAGCCCGAAAGCCCGGTGAACCACAGCACCACGCCGCGATGGCCGTGATGCTGTTCGCGCTGCTCCTGAGTGACAGGATGCGCATGCCAGACAACGTTTTCGTCATGCCGGGCCATTACTTGCCTCCCAGCAGGTCGCGAGCGTCCCAGTGCGGGAAGTGCTTACGAATAAGCTGATTCAGCTCAAGCTCAAACGCGCTGTACTGGGAAGCGCCCGCCTGCGCCTGTTCGTTCGGCTCGCGTACCATGCCCGCGCCAACGGTAACGTTGGTTAAACGGTCAATAAAGATAAGCCCCCCGGTGACCGGGTTATCCTGGTATTTATCCAGCACCAGCGGCTCGTCGAAAGTCAGATCTACCAGTCCGATGCCGTTGAGCGGCAGCGATTCTACTTCGCGCTGGGTCAGATTGTTGATATCAACCTGGTAGCGTACGCCATCCACGCGGGCGCGGGTTTTCTTACCAGCGATTTTAATGTCGTAGCTCTGGCCGGGCGCCAGCGCCTGCTCCGCCATCCATACCACATCAACGCTGGCGCTTTGTACCGCAGGCAGAGAGACCGCCGCGTCCACCAGCAGGTCGCCGCGGCTGATATCAATTTCATCCTTCAGCACGAGCGTGATCGCCTCCCCGGCCGCCGCTTCCGGCAGGTCGCCGTCAAAGGTGACGATGCGCGCCACGGTGGATTCCACCCCCGACGGCAGCACTTTCAGACGCTGTCCTACGCTCACGCGGCCGGCGGCAACCGTCCCGGAAAACCCGCGGAAGTCGAGATTAGGGCGGTTAACGTACTGCACCGGAAAGCGCAGCGGCTGGCTTTCCACCACGCGCTGAATCTCAACGGTTTCCAGCACTTCCAGCAGCGTCGGGCCGCTGTACCACGGCATTTTCTCGCTCTGGCTGGCGACGTTGTCCCCTTCCAGCGCGGAGAGCGGGACAAAGCGAATGTCGAGATCGCCTGGCAGCTGTTCAGCAAAGGTCAGATACGCTTCACGAATAGTGTTAAAAGTCTCTTCGCTAAAATCGACGAGGTCCATTTTGTTCACCGCCACCACCAGGTGTTTGATCCCCAGCAGCGTCGAGATAAAGCTGTGGCGGCGAGTCTGATCGAGCACGCCTTTGCGGGCGTCGATCAGCAGGATCGCCAGGTCGCAGGTGGACGCGCCGGTCGCCATATTACGGGTGTACTGCTCGTGTCCCGGGGTGTCGGCGATAATAAATTTGCGCTTCTCAGTAGAGAAGTAACGGTAGGCGACGTCGATGGTAATCCCCTGCTCGCGCTCAGCCTGCAGACCGTCCACCAGCAGCGCCAGATCGAGTTTTTCGCCCTGCGTGCCGTGACGTTTGCTGTCATTATGCAGCGAGGAGAGCTGATCTTCATAAATCTGGCGGGTATCGTGCAGCAGCCGGCCAATCAGCGTACTTTTACCGTCATCGACGCTGCCGCAGGTCAGAAAGCGCAGCAAGCTTTTGTGCTGCTGGGCGTGCAGGTAGGCTTCTACGCCGCCTTCATTGGCAATTTGTTGTGCAATTGTGGTGTTCATGGCGGCTCCTTAGAAATAACCCTGACGTTTCTTCAGCTCCATGGAGCCTGCCTGGTCGCGGTCAATCACGCGCCCCTGTCGTTCGCTGGTGGTCGACACCAGCATCTCTTCGATAATCTCCGGCAGCGTTTGCGCGTTGGACTCCACCGCGCCGGTCAGCGGCCAGCAGCCGAGGGTGCGAAAGCGTACCATTTGTTTTTTGATCATCTCGCCGGGCTGTAAATTGATGCGATCGTCATCGATCATCATCAGCATCCCGTCGCGCTCCAGCACCGGACGTTCTGCCGCCAGGTACAGCGGAACAATTTCAATATTTTCCAGATAGATGTACTGCCAGATATCCAGCTCGGTCCAGTTGGAGAGCGGGAAGACGCGGATGCTTTCGCCCTTGTTAATCTGGCCGTTATAGTTGTGCCATAGCTCCGGGCGCTGGTTTTTCGGGTCCCAGCGGTGGAAGCGGTCGCGGAAGGAGTAAATACGCTCTTTGGCGCGGGATTTCTCTTCATCGCGACGCGCGCCGCCAAACGCGGCATCGAAGCCGTATTTGTTCAGCGCCTGCTTGAGACCTTCGGTTTTCATGATATCGGTATGCTTGGCGCTGCCGTGAACGAACGGGTTAATCCCCATCGCCACCCCTTCCGGGTTTTTATGCACCAGCAGCTCGCAGCCGTAGGCTTTAGCGGTACGGTCACGGAACTCATACATTTCGCGGAATTTCCAGCCGGTATCGACGTGCAGCAGCGGGAACGGCAAGGTGCCCGGATAAAACGCTTTACGCGCCAGATGCAGCATCACGCTGGAGTCTTTACCGATGGAGTACATCATCACCGGGTTAGAGAATTCGGCGGCCACCTCACGAATGATATGGATGCTTTCCGCCTCCAGTTGCCGCAGGTGAGTGAGTCGTTTTTGGTCCATAACCGTTCCTTAAGCCAGATTTACTACAGAAGCCTTAAAGGCCTCTGAGGATGAGGTGTGTTGATACCAGGCGAGCTGTTGATGTAATTGCACCACGTCTCCTACCACGATCAGGGCGGGCATCGGGGCGTCTTTCGCCAGGCTTTCAAGCTGTTGTAATGTGCCGGTCTTCGTTTGCTGATCGGCGCAGGTGCCGCGCGAGATCACCGCTACCGGGGTATCGCCCTCGCGGCCGTTGGCAATCAGCTGCGCGCTGATTTCCGCCGCTTTCAGGCTGCCCATATAAATCGCCAGGGTCTGGCCGCTTTGCGCCAGCCGCGCCCAGTCGAGCGGCGAGTTTTCCGCGCCGAAGTGGCCAGTAATAAAGGTTGCGCTCTGGGCATAATCACGATGCGTCAACGGAATTCCGGCATAGGCCGTTGCGCCCGCCGCCGCCGTCACGCCCGGGACGACCTGAAACGGAATGCCCGCTTCGGCCGCGGCCTGCAGCTCTTCGCCGCCGCGGCCAAAAATAAACGGGTCACCGCCCTTCAGGCGAATCACCGTTTTGCCCTCTTTCGCTGCGTCCACCAGCAGACGGTTGATCTCCTGCTGCGGTACGGATATGCCGGAGGCGCTTTTACCGACGCAGATTGTCTCCGCGTCCCGGCGCACCAGTTCGCGCACCTCCGGGGTGACCAGGTTGTCGTAAAACACCACGTCCGCCTGCTGAAGGGCCTGCAGGCCGCGCAGAGTCAGCAATCCGGCATCGCCCGGCCCTGCTCCGACAAGAATAATTTCACCGGGGCGCTTTTCCGGCTGCCGAAGTTCATCTTCCAGCGCTTTTTCCGCTTCGGCTTTGTTGCCCGCCAGCATCAGGCTGGCAAAACGACCGGTAAACACGCGCTCCCAAAAGCGGCGGCGTTCGGCGGTGGTTTTCAGATGGGTTTTAATATGGTGACGCCAGTAGCTCGCCGTTTCAGCCAGCCGCCCCAGATTGGTGGGCAGCAGGGCTTCGATTTTTTCGCGCAAAATCCGCGACAGCACCGGCGCTTTGCCGCTGGAAGAGATGGCCACCAGCAGCGGAGAGCGATCGACAATTGATGGAAAGACAAACGAGCACAGCGCTTGATTATCCACGACGTTGACCAGCCGATAACGCGCGTTCGCCGCGACGTAAACGCGTTGGTTCAGCTCGTCATCTTCGGTGGCGGCAATCACCAGAAATACGTCATCAAGCTGCTGCTCTTCAAAAACGGTTGCCCGCCACTGAATTTCCTCGCGCTCGACCTTTTCGGCAAGTTCCGGCATCAACGTTTCGGCGACAATGTGCACCTTCGCTTCAGCGCGCAGCAAAAACGTAATCTTACGCGCGGCTATCTCGCCGCCGCCGATCACCAGCACAGGTCTGTCTTTCACTTCGGCAAATATCGGCAAGTATTCCACTGCGCAACAACTCTCTTACAATCAGCAATAGAGCGACTATAGGGTGCGGTTTAGAGCAAATGAAATTACGAAATGGAATGAGTTGTTACTCAAAAGAATAACGACCTGGGAAAGCAAATATCAAAAAGTGCTTAACACGCGGTTTTTCCACCATTTAAGAGCGATTGAAATTGTTTAACCCCGGTCACAGTTTCATACTACGCGGGTGAAATTGTTTTAAGTGCTAAAGGACCCCCTATGTTTTCCGCATTGTGCCGTCGCCTGCTCCCCCTGGCGTTGGGCGCAGGATTTGTCTTCTCCGCCGCCCCGGCATTCAGCGCCCCGGGCGAAACCGCCAATGCCCAGGCTCGTCATATCGCCACCTTTTTTCCCGGAAGAATGACCGGTACGCCGGCCGAGATGCTATCAGCCGATTACCTCCGCCAGCAGTTCGCCCAGATGGGTTATCAGAGCGATGTGCGCAGCTTCAATACCCGCTACGTCTATACCGATAGCAGTCAGCGTAAAAACTGGCATAACGTCACCGGCAGTACGGTGATCGCCGCTCATGAAGGCCAATCTCGCCAGCAGATCATTATCATGGCGCACCTGGATACCTACGCGCCGCAGAGCGATAAAGATGTTGAAAATAACCTCGGCGGCCTGACCCTACAGGGGATCGACGATAACGCGATGGGGTTGGGCGTCATGCTGGAACTTGCTGAACAGTTAAAGAACGTTCCCACCCGTTACGGTATTCGCTTCGTTGCCACCAGCGGCGAAGAAGAAGGCCGGCTGGGGGCACAGAATCTGCTTAAGCGCATGAGCGATGCGGAAAAGAAAAACACCCTGCTGGTGATTAATCTCGATAATCTGGTCGTGGGCGATAAGCTGTACTTTAATAGCGGCCGCAGCACGCCAGCGTCGGTGCGCAAGCTCACCCGCGACCGGGCGCTGTTTATCGCCCGCAGCCACGGCATCGCGGCCTTCATCAATCCAGGGCTAAACCGGGACTTCCCGAAAGGCACCGGCTGCTGTAACGACGCCAGCGTTTTCGATAACGCCGGGATCCCGGTACTGTCGGTGGAAGCGACCAACTGGTCATTGGGCAAGAAAGACGGTTATCAGCAGCGGGGCAAATCACGCAGCTTTCCGGACGGCACCAGTTGGCACAACCTTCAGTTGGATAACCTGCAGTATATTGATAAAGCGCTGCCGGGGCGGATTGAGCATCGCGGACGCGATGTGATGAAAGTGATGCTGCCGCTGGTGAAAGAGCTGGCGAAGGCGGAGAAGAAGCCCACCTCAAAATAGACTAACGATAAAATCTGGCAACAAGGACTGTCGCCATGATGCGTTTTCGCTTTTTAATACCGTTGTTTCTACTACTGGCTGCCAGCGCGCGGTCCATCACCGACAACCAGGTTCATATCTGGCAGCGCGTCTGGCACGACGGGTTGGATTTGGGCTCAGAACCCAGCATCGGTAAAACGTCTGTATAAGCGCTATGTTAAAAACGGCGCACTGTTCCCATGAGCCAAAAATTTTGGCAAGTATTGACTGGAACTGGACTTTGCCACACTAAATAATGACGTAAAAAAATAAAGTACAGGATAATAAGAATGGCGGCGCGGGGAACATTCCCTGAATGCGGAGCGCGTATGGGAAAAAACCGGTTAACCCCCGCTGACGCGGGCAACACATTTGCAGACATGTCGAAGCGTCCAGCGGGAGCGGTTTATCCCCGCTAGCGCGGGGAACACTAGGGTACACACTTAAACTCAAACGCTACTGGCGGTTTATCCCCGCTAGCGCGGGGAACACACCAAATTAATGCTGATGATATTCCCCAGACGCGGTTTATCCCCGCTAGCGCGGGGAACACGTAAACAGTCTCGTTTACATTCTGGAAAGCTGCGGTTTATCCCCGCTAGCGCGGGGAACACGCCACCGTCGTCAGAACTCCAGCCCTCGTTATCGGTTTATCCCCGCTAGCGCGGGGAACACTTCCCCGTCCACCGCGGCAATCACAATATCACCGGTTTATCCCCGCTAGCGCGGGGAACACACCAGCGCTTGCAGGATGCCTGTTGCCTGACACCGGTTTATCCCCGCTAGCGCGGGGAACACCTTTACGCAAAGAGGCTACCCATGGTTGAAGACGGTTTATCCCCGCTAGCGCGGGGAACACTCACCCGCAGTGATGGTTCTATCGTCTATCTGCGGTTTATCCCCGCTAGCGCGGGGAACACTAATAGGCGTAAATAATCACTTCGTGGGCTGGCGGTTTATCCCCGCTAGCGCGGGGAACACGTTTGTCTGTGCGTCCCAGGTATGCTGGCGCACGGTTTATCCCCGCTAGCGCGGGGAACACCGTCCCTATCGCCTCCATAAAGGATTTGAACTCAGTTTATCCCCGCTAGCGCGGGGAACACCGGACAGGTGCGGGATTATCTGATTAGCGAGCCGGTTTATCCCCGCTAACGCGGGGAACACTGACGCAGGGCGAAAAGGATCCGGTTTATTCGCGGTTTATCCCCGCTAGCGCGGGGAACACGCGATATTGCGCGCGCGACGGACCGGAATTTCCGGTTTATCCCCGCTAGCGCGGGGAACACCCAACCTGCCTGGAGTCAGGATGACGTCATAGCGGTTTATCCCCGCTAGCGCGGGGAACACACGATTTGTGATGCCGGAAAGAAGGCCCGTATCCCGTTTATCCCCGCTAGCGCGGGGAACACACCTGGCGGAATTGGTATTTATAGTTCGTTTACACGTTTATCCCCGCTAGCGCGGGGAACACACAAATCTGCCGGCTGGCTGGCCAGCACGTTAAACTTTATCCCCGCTAGCGCGGGGAACACACAGCGACAGACACGTCCCGCCCGTCTGCGGCGTCTTTATCCCCGCTAGCGCGGGGAACACACTCTAAATATATATATTTGTTTTCTATTACAATTTTCAGAGAGCAACAATTTACCAACTTATGTTCTACAATTCCTTTTTATTAAAGAACTTATAACTTACTGATTTTCAATGGGAAGGAAAGAAACCAATCTCAGGCCGTCCAAATCTACCGGACTACGTCGATTTTCTCCCCAAGTTTGAAACTCAAAACCGGACTCTGTATTCGTCGCCCAGGCCATAACAACATTTCCAGCGCCGCCTAATTGCGTAATCTGTTGCCAAATCATCTCCCGCACACGTTTTGAAACATCGCCGACGTAGACGCCAGCCCTAATCTCTAACAACCATATGGCAAGCCGTCCTCGCAGGCGCGGCGGCACGTTTTCCGTAACAACAACTACCATACTCATCAGCCATGCCCCCGATGCCCGCCGTCGCCGAGTCGCTGTGGCTCTGGTATCGCCGGCGGCAACATATCTGGCGCTGGCTGAGGCGGCTCAATCTCACCAGCAGCTAGCACGTCCTCAATCAAAGGAATGAGTTTTCCAGTCAGCTTAGTACCACGGAAAATATCACGGCAGGCCAGTCTAACTTCTCGATCGGGTTCAGCCGGTGCGCGAGCGGCAATTTCAAATGCCTTAGGAACGACGGCTTCAAATTTGATGATGTCCGCGATGTCATAAACAAATGAAAGAGGTTTGCCGCTATGTATAAAACCAATCGCAGGCGCGTAGCCAGCCGCCAGCACCGCTGCTTCTGATATTCCGTAAAGACAAGAAGTCGCCGCGCTGATGCACCGGTTAACTACATCACCCTTTTCCCAGTCTTTAGGATCATAATTACGCCCATGCCACTTCACGCCGTACTGTTTAGCCAATAACAAGTAAGTCTGACGGACGCGGGCCCCTTCAATACCGCGCAGTTGCTCAACAGAACGTCGCGCTGGAGGGGGTTCCCGAAACCGCAGCTCATACATTTTTCTCACTACTTTCAGACGTAAATCATCATCCAACGCTAGCTTCGCCTGATAAAGAAGTTTATCAGCACGCGCCCCGCCGGGCTGGCCGGAAGAGTAAACGCGTACTCCCGCTTCCCCCCCCCATACCAGTAACGTACCAACCGTCGATGCCAGGCGTACCGCAGCATGAGAAACCCGCGTTCCCGGTTCCAGCATTATGCAATGCTACAGACCCAACCGGAATATGAGTACGTATCCCCGTCTTATCGATCAACACAAACGCGCCATCGAGTACGTCTACCTGGCCATACTGGAGAAAAATCATCGACGTACGGTCTTTCAATGGGATTGGGCTTAGCGGAACAAATGTCACTCGTCATCTCCGGGTTTAATCAACATTAACCCACAGCCAAACGCCCGGCTTTTCCCGTATCCCTGAATCAAACGTTGCAGGAATAACGTGGGTTCGTTAACCACCAGCACGCCGGAGTAATCCACGCTACTGAACTGGATCATCTGGCGCGATTTCACCCGCACAACCTGCTGTTGCCGATAGGCATCAACATTCACTTCACGCAGTGAAAACCCATTTTGCTCCCCCTGACGCGCCAGCCAGCCCTGCGCCGCCTGCTGCTGATGCAGCCAGATATCCGGGCCATTAACCTGCCCCCTTACCTGGCGCTTCGCCTCCATCAATAGATCGTGACGTTTACCGCCTTTACAAATCGTTGGGTTAGCACGCAGGCTAAAACACAGGGTCTGTCCTGCGATCAACGTTGGTGCAAATGGTCGATACTGAATATCAAAAATCTCACTTTCAGCGGGAGGCTCAAGGGAAAGAACAAAGAAACGAAACGCCCCCTGAAGCTCCTCCCGGCGATAAAGAAACTGCCGCTCCGGCCCTTCTGGAAATAACTCCCAGAGCCACTGGTGCATCGCATATTCACCGCGATCCACCAGTTGTAATAGCTGTGATGGTAATAGCTGGCTGGTATGCAGCGTTATTTTTGCAAGGTACACGGTTCCTCCTTGATGAGCAGCGGCCCTTGATTAACGGTACGCTCGCCAAACGTCCAGTGCTTGCGGCTCATCGGGCTGTCACGACGACGTAAGACTTTATTAGCATTCAGACCGACATGCTCGCCTTCCCACCAGCACTCAGGTTGCAGTTCTGCTAGTCGGATATTTATCTTGTTGAACTTTTCCCGATACTGTCGATACGCCTCGTTCAACACATCCGGTGCGGCACCCTCCAGCAACAACGGCGCAAGTGGCAAAGCCAGCGAGTGACTTTTTCGCCCCAGATACAGAGGAAAAACAGGGTGCTGTAATGCATCCCGCAGTTGTTCCAGCGAATAAGGCGCATCCGTCGTTTGCGTAAGCGCCACCATCCACCAGGCATCAGTGTAATAGTCCCGCCGCGAGATCAGCGCGCTGAGCAGTTCTGGATCGCTCAACTCTTCACGACGACAGAAATAACGGGCTTTACGCACTTCTTTCGGCATCTGGACCGTGTGATAGTCTCGCGCCCAGCGCGGTTCCTGACTGGCGCACAGCAGAAAAGAGTAATGCTGATTGAACGCGTTCAAGCGAGCTTCTTCATCGCGCCGGATACCCAGTGCTGCTGCCAGGAAACCTAGCAGTGCCGAACGCGAGGGTAGCTCGTGGCTATGGCGCACTTCGCCGGGCGCATCAACGCCCCAGGAGGCCATCGGCCCATGTAGCTGAAAAACCAAATATTGGCTCATAGCCGCCCCTTACGCGCAGATAAAGTCCAGTACGTCTTTGATACTTCCCTTCTTTTTCATAACGTCAAAATCGACACATGATGTCTGCTGTTCGTAAACGGTATTCATATTTTCACGCAGTTCAGTAATGCGTTTTACCGCAGCATCCAGCTGATTGGTGCCGTTGATCGGATTGTAAAATGCCGCGGCCAGCGAACGCGGTTGATCGGTGCCTTTTTCCGCCAGCGCCCAGGACGCATAGGCGCGGCTGGCGAAGCTGTTTTGCTTACCGGTTGGCGAGACTTTCAGCGCTGCCTCAGTAAAGGCACGTAGCGTTTTGTTCACCAGTTCCTCATTACCGTTCAGATTTTTCACCAGCAGATCTTTGTCGATGCAGATATAGGTATAAAACAGCGCCGAGCCAAATCCGGCTTCGCCGAGGTGTCCGGCACCGGCATCCTCTAGCGAAGTCTTCCGGAGATCATCAACAGCGGTAAAGAAGTCATCTTCCACAATCGTTTCACTAACGCCGAAGGCGTGCGCAACCTGGCAGGCAGCTTCAACATTGAATTCCGGTTTATTGGCCAGCATGCGGCCAAACATGGCAATATCGACAGCCATACGATCGTGACGCAATAAATCCAGCTCGTCTTCGTTTGGCGCACGCTTTACTTCCGCCAGACGGTGCGTCAGGGCCATGACCGCATCAAACTCAGCCGGACTGATATGCACCAGTTGTTCGGTCTCGGTGTTGGTCAGCGGATCTTTTGCTTTTTTATCTGCTTTTGCCTTACCTAAGTAATCCGCAATTTTTGCCGCCCACTCGATGGTCTTTTTCTCATCAATACCTTTTTCAATAAGGATCTTCGCCGCTTCACGAGCAATACGTCCGCTACGGATACCGATATTTCCGGACAGCGCCTGTTCAAAAAGTTCGGAGGTCCGCCATGCGCGCTTCAGGCTTTGCGAAGAAACGCGCAGACGCGTCGCACCGCCAAGCACCACAGTTTTCGGTGAACCGGTGTCGTCGCGGTTCAGGTTGGCGGCTGGATAAGCGGTGAGTAAATGCAGCTGAATAAATGTGGTCATCTGATAGTCCCTTACTAATCGTCGTTGTTAGCTTCACCGGCCTGGTAATATTCCAGCGCCCAGCGGATACGGATAAATTCAGTCGGCCGCTGCTGGCGGCGGGTATGATTAAGCAGTTCGTCGTATTCACGACACCAGTGGAAGACATCGTCCGCCAGTGAGGGAAAGTTCACCGCGCCGTTAAGCAGCCGAACGGCACGGAGTAGCTGACGTAGTAGCTCATCAGGCGTTTTTACCGCAGACAGCCGGGAAAAACGCAGTTCGGACATGACCTGGTTATTGCCCGTCGTCTGGCCTAGCTGCGTGGCAAATTTCTGCCGTTCATCGATAGATTTAACGTGTGCGGCCAGCGACGCGGTTATCGCCAGCGCGGTAAAACGCCACTGTTGCCCTTCGACTTTCCATAACGTGTGAGTCTGCATCAGCAATGAACGAAATCCTTCCGACAGGCAGGCTTCATTGACCGTTTTGCTGCGCCGCAGGCTGGCACGCAGGCCGCGTTTTTCCTGTAAATCTTTGTGCCATCTGCGCAGCGTGGCCCTATGGTCGTCCTTCACAATACTCATTCAGCAGCCTCCTGCTTTTTCGCTTTGGCGGCTTTCGCGCTCTGCTTCTCCGCCGATTTGGTGAAATATTTTTTACGCGCCAGCATGATGCGTTTGAGATCGACGCCCTCATAAGGGTTGGTAAAAACATGGTCATCAAAGTAGCTGCGGGTAAACAGCCAGATATTCGTTTGCCACCGGTTCAGCCTTTCGTCTGCGTTCAGGCCGTTTTCAAGATCGCGAATAAGCTCAAGAAAGCGTTCCTGCGACAGATGCCAGAAGTCGATATCAATAAAGCTGAAGTCGCCGCGCGCGCCCTTGGCATCGGAATACCAGGCCTCTTTTAACGCGCTGCGCAGCAGGCTAAGGTTGCGCGATGCCGTTAGTGCCGCCGTGCGTAGTTCGGGGATAATATTTTCGGTTAATAGCAATGGGAAGTGATGTTCATACCAGCAGCGGGCTTTCATATTGTCGAAATCATAGCCAAAACCCCACAGCCCAACTTTTACGTCTTTGAGGCTACGCGCGCTGGATGTTGTAACGACTAACGCTGGATATTCAGTGTTATTTTCCGAAGCTCCTTTCTGATTTAACCCCAGCCAGTCGCGCCAGATAAGCCCGCCGGGCTGCGGCTTAACGGAATAACGCTCACTGCCTTCTTTCAGAGGCAGGCGGTAAGGTGTCAGCGGATGAATCCATCCCGCGTAGTTAACGCCATAGTTCTTCACGGTCATACCGCTAAGCAGCTCATCACTTTCGGTTTCACAGAGATCGCAGCGGCCTGAATGGATAGTATTAAAATCAAGGCTAATGCGTCGCGGCATTCCCCAATAGGCCTGGAGCGGATTCACCTGCTCCGGCGTGGTGACAGCACTTGCCAGTTCACTGCTATGGGTAGGGGCAAGCCAGGGGAATATGGTTTCATCATACCTTTCAGACACAGGCATTCCGGCGCTATCCTGCGGCATAACGTTGAGCCACAGCTTGCGCCACAGCGGCGTTTGCCGCTCACCCTTATGTTCCTGTAATTCTATAAGCGTGGTCATCGGCCCGCCGCCGCGCAGCCCGGTGCGATAACCTTTGCCGCCCGATGGCGCATTAAGCTGTAACGAGAATAACACCAGCGCCGCGCAGTGCGGACAAAATCGCTCCGTGATGCCGCGCTTAACAAAGTGGTCTTTATTAAGTTTAATGGTTTGTGCGCCTGGGGTTTCCGGCAACAATGACGCAATAGAGACTTTTTCTCCGGTTAATGCTTCGAAATCCTGCATAAAAGAGGGCGTATCAGCGCCAAACTGGAACGCAGGCTCCAGCGGTTCCAGCGCTCGCTGAAGCACATCTGCGCTTAGCCCTTCGAACCAGACATCTTCCCAGCGAGAATGATTTTTCGGCGCCATGCTGCACTGCAATAAACCCAGCAGAAATTGCCAGGCCGCGCCCTGTAAATCCGCCCGCGCGGCGGCGATATCCACCACGTTTTCATCCGCCAGATTAACCGGCGCCAGCTTGCCCGTAGAACCGTCTTTTAAACGTACGGGGAGCCAGGGGGTAGTCAAAAGTGAGAAACTATCCATGCGAGTATCTGCTATACCTCCATCTTTCCAATCAACCCTTCATGCGCTGAATAGCCGCACGTTTCCAGATCCGATACTACAATTACTAAGGCAAACTCCTGATTCTGATGCTGCTCCGCGCACCACTGCTGGAGTCGCTTACCGTCAAGCAGAACGAAATCTCCACGGTGCTTATCCCACCAGCCCTGACGTACCCGCAGCGCACTCATTTCCCAGGCGTGCTCTCCTGGGGCATAAGGCATAACTGCTCCATCGACAATTTTCGCCAACCACAATGAAACCGACTCTTCGGCCAGACGCGTCGAAAGTTTCTCTGGCAGATAATCACTGCATTCAGGGCTGTAGCCCGGCGCAAAGTTGATAATGTTTTGCTTAGCAAATGCCCGGTCACAGTAGAATTTCCCCTCCTGCAACTGCTCCGTCTTCACGAACCCCGGTGGCATATCAACTTCTTCGCCATAGACAGACTCAATCAGCAATCGGGCTGACTGCGGCATTCGAATTTCCCCTTGTTCGCGCAGCACACGCTGGGTTAGCCACAGGCGCCCATGATCGGGGTAGACGTAGGCGCTGTTGCGCATAGCGTTTGAGAACCAATCCTCTTGCGGTTCGTCATCCCATTCTGGGGCGAAGATCAGCAGCTCTGGCGGGTTACGTTCGTCTCTTCCAGAAGCTTTCAATAAGCCATTACGATCGCGGATATGGCGCTGTAAACGACCGGCTCGCTGAATCAACAAATCCACTGGCGCTAAATCAGAGATCATTTCATCGACATCGATATCCAGACTTTGCTCAATGACCTGTGTGGCAATCAGAACCTGTCCGCAACGCTTCGCAACACCTTGTTTACCAAACTGCGCCAGCGCCCGGTTTTCAATGCGCTGACGATCGTAAAAGGCGAAACGGCTATGGAATAACAAGAGGCTTTCGGAAGGTACAACGCCTCGGGTTAGAAGCTGGCGATAAATACGAATTGCGTCATCAACGGAGTTGCGTATCCATGCAATACATTTTCCCTGGCCTATCGCTTGCTCAATGCGTTCAAGACACTCCTGTTCGCCGTGCGTCCAGTTAACTTTGACGCTGCGCTCAACTTCTTTACGGGTCTCCACATATTGAGAAACCACCTTCGAACCGGTCACCTGCGTGAGCCAGGGATAATCGTCATGGCCTAATAACGGTGCTTCTACCCGCCCCTGTGCGCCCTTAGCAAAAGCAGCAACCAGCCTGTCCCGTTGCTGCTGTGATAGCGTGGCGGAAAGCAGAATCGTGGTATTGCCATCGCTTGCCTGCTTCTCAACCAGGCACTCAAGGATCCGCGACATGTAGCTGTCATAGGCGTGAATTTCATCCGCCAACAGAATTTTATGGCTCAGCCCCAGCATCCGTAAATTACTGTGTTTAAACGGCATCACCGCCATCATTGCCTGATCAAGCGTACCAACGCCCACTTCAGCTAACAGCGCTTTTTTATTACTGTCGGCAAACCAGGCGGCACACCCCTGGCTGGAAGGCAGAAGATCGTCAGGCTCTTCTGAACCTGATAAATCTCCCGACCAGAGAGACTGCGTGAAACGATCCATTAATCCACGCGCGCTATGAGCCAGGACAAGACTTGGCCGAGAACCCGGTTGATACAGCGCCAGCCAGCTCTCCGACATACGATCGAACATGGCATTCGCCGTCGCCATCGTCGGCAGACCAAAATAGAGCCCCTGCGCCTTTCCAGTAGCCATCAGACGATGCGTCAAAATCAACGCGGCCTCCGTTTTTCCAGCGCCAGTCACATCTTCAAGAATAAATAATTGTGGACCTTCTTTATCAATATCCAGTTCAAGCGCTTTTTTCTGCAAAGGTGTTGGCTGTTGAATAAAAGGGAATAACGCTTTTATTCCGGAAAAAGGGGCAACGCCAGAGGAAGGAGGGAAAACGGTTATAGCTACTTTCGCTTTAACCAGCGCATGCTGCTGCCAGTATTCCTCGACGCCCATTGGTTTAGCGATTCGAGGGAAATACCGGATTGAAGAACCGACCCAGTCAGCCAGTACTATCGCAGCGGAAATAAACCATGAGAGATGTTTAAAAAGCGCAATACCGTCATCATCATCCCAAAAATCAGGAACCTCAATCAGTGGAAATAATGATTTAACCCTGATAAGAAAATCACGAGCCGCTTCTTTATCCTGCTGACGAAAATTTTTTAGTTCTGTTACTGAAGAAGGCGGTCGACCATGATGGCCTGTCGTAAGGGGCATCCAAAGCGCAATGGCGCGCTTTAACTTACGGGCAGAAAGAGAGGATTCAGGAAAAAGTTCAGAGCACTCGCTTAAAAAAGCATTCCAGAGCCAATATCCCAGAGTCGCATGCGGGATGGCTTCATAATGTTTTATATATTCGTCCTGCGCATTTAACTCTTCATGACGATAAAGCTGCTGAAAAGAGTGGGCAAACTTTCCAATATCATGCCAGCATAATAGCCATGCAAAAAATTGTGCCGCCTGTTCTCTATGATGAAGCCCCAGTTTATTAAGATAATCATTAATACTATGGATATTATCCTGCACCATCCAATAACCTACAGCGGCAACATCCAGAGAATGCCAACATAGCAAGTGATAATCATCACCGCCATCATCATCTCCGCGCAGGGATTTCCCCCAATAATTGAACATTCTCTATATTATTCCATTTAGCAGGCATATTTATTCAAGTATTATCACACTGCCAAATAAGAGATGTGATTTACATCAAAAATATTTTATCTTTGCGATGGAATTGATAATAATATCAATTATTAATAATTATAAAGACATCAATAATTAACAATTCAGGAAAAAATCCCGGCAGCGCCGGGACTCATCTCAACCTTCGTGCAGTCCGCACTCTCTTTTCAGGCCAAAGAAGCGCGTTTCTTCCTCCGCCATCCCCGGCTCCCATTTACGGGTGGTGTGGGTATCCCCTACCGACAAATAGCCCTGATCCCACAGCGGGTGATACTTCAGGCCGTGCTTTTGCAGATACTGATAGACGGTACGATTATCCCAGTCGATGATCGGCAGCACCTTAAACACGCCGCGCTGGATCGCCAGCACCGGTAAGTGGGCGCGGCTGCCGGACTGCTCGCGGCGCAGACCCGCAAACCAGGTTTGCGCGTTCAGCTCCTGCAGCGCCCGGTTCATCGGCTCGACTTTGTTGATGTCATTATATTTTTCAATGCCCTCAACGCCCTGCTCCCACAGCTTACCGTAGCGCGCCTCCTGCCATGCAGCGCTCTCCTTCGCCCGATAGACCTTCAGGTTCAGATTGAGTTTGTCCGTTAACTCGTCGATAAACTGGTAGGTTTCCGGGAACAGATAGCCGGTATCGGTCAGAATGACCGGAATATCCGGACGCACCTGATTGACCAGATGCAGGCTCACCGCCGCCTGGATACCAAAGCTTGAGGAGAGCACGTATTCGCCCGGCAGGTTTTCCAGCGCCCACGCGACGCGCGCTTCCGCGCTCAGCTTTTCCAACTGGCTATTGGTTTCCGCCAGCTGCAAAACACGATCGACCTTCGGTAATGCGTTCAGCGCGTTTAGATCGAGTATGGACATAAGGACCTCGTTTGTCTGTTTCGCCGGGCGATACTGCGTTTGCCCGGCCTACAAAACCCACAGCCCCGGTAAGCGAAACGCCACCGGGCAGCTGGATGTTTATTCCCAGAAATCACGGGCTGGGTCGAGCACCGGGCGAATGATGCCCGCACGCACCGTAAAGTCGCCGAAGCCTTCACCCGCTTCGCGCTCTTTCGCCCAGCGCCCTACCAGTTCGTCGATCGAGTCGAGGATTTCCGACTCGGTAATATTTTCCCGATACATACGCGGAATACGCGTCCCGCTGCGGTTGCCGCCCAGGTGCAGGTTGTAGCGGCCCGGCGCCTTACCGACCAGCCCCACTTCCGCCAACATCGCCCGGCCGCAGCCGTTCGGGCAGCCGGTGACGCGGGTGACGATATGCTCGTCGCCAACGCCATGTTTGCTCATCACCGCCTCGACTTTATCGGTAAACGACGGCAGGAAACGCTCGGCCTCCGCCATCGCCAGCGGACAGGTCGGGAACGACACGCAGGCCATCGAGTTTTCGCGCTGCGGCGTAACGGCGTTCATCAGACCATGATCGCGCGCCAGCTTCTCGATCTTCGCCTTCTGATCTTCCGGTACGCTGGCAACGATCAGGTTCTGATTCGCCGTAATGCGGAATTCGCCTTTGTGGATCTTCGCGATCTTCAGCAGGCCGGTTTTCAGCGGACGCCCCGGATAATCAAGAATACGACCATTTTCAATAAACAGCGTCAGGTGCCAGTTATTGTCGATACCCTTCACCCAGCCGATACGATCGCCGCGGCCGGTGAACTCGTACGGACGGATCGGCTCAAACTTGATGCCCGCCCGACGCTCCACTTCCGCCTTAAAGGTCTCAACCCCCACGCGTTCGAGGGTGTATTTGGTTTTCGCGTTTTTACGATCGGTACGGTTACCCCAGTCACGCTGGGTCGTCACCACCGCTTCTGCCACCGCCAGGGTGTGCTCCACCGGCAGATAGCCAAACTCGCTCGCCGTACGGGCGTAGGTTTTCTTATTTCCGTGCTCAATCGATAAACCGCCGCCAACCAGCAGGTTAAAGCCCACCAGCTTGCCGTTTTCAGCGATGGCCACGAAGTTCATATCGTTCGCGTGCAGATCGATATCGTTCTGCGGCGGGATCACCACGGTGGTTTTGAACTTACGCGGCAGGTAGGTCTGGCCGAGGATCGGTTCTTCATCAGTGGTGGCGACTTTCTTCTGATCCAGCCAAATTTCGGCATAAGCGCGCGTGCGCGGCAGCAGGTGCTCGGAGATCTTCTTCGCCCATTCGTAGGCTTCAGCATGCAGCTGAGACTCGTACGGGTTAGAAGTACACAGCACGTTACGGTTCATATCGTTGGCGGTCGCCAGCGCGTCCAGCCCCACCGAATGCAGCATCTGGTGCACCGGCTTGACGTTCTTCTTCAGAATGCCGTGGAACTGGAAGGTCTGACGGTTGGTCAGACGGATGCTGCCGTAAATGGTGTTATCGCCGGCGAATTTATCGATCGCCTGCCACTGTTTAGTGGTGATCACCCCGCCCGGCAGGCGGCAGCGCAGCAGCATCGCGTGACGCGGCTCCAGCTTCTGCGCCGCGCGCTCGGCGCGGATATCGCGGTCATCCTGCTGATACATACCGTGGAAACGGATCAGCAGAAAGTTATCGCCTTTAAAACCGCCGGTCAGGCCGTCGTTCAAATCTTCCGCAATGGTGCCGCGCAGGTAGTTGCTTTCGAGCTTCATGCGCTCGGCGTCAGTCAGTTTACCTTCGACCACCAGCGGGCCTGGATGTTTTTCGCTCATTAGTAGACATCTCGCTGATAACGGCGCTCAACGCGCAGCTCACTTAAAAATTCGTCCGCCGCTTCGGCGTCCATCGCGCCGTATTCGGCAATCACTTCCAGTAGGGTCTGCTCAACGTCTTTTGCCATACGATTGGCATCGCCGCAGACATAAATATGGGCGCCGTCGTTAATCCAGCGCCACAGTTCGGCCCCCTGCTCGCGCAGCTTGTCCTGAACGTAGACTTTTTGTTGTTGATCGCGGGACCAGGCCAGGTCGATGCGGCTCAGCACGCCTTCTTTGACGTAGCTCTGCCACTCCACCTGATAGAGGAAATCTTCGGTAAAGTGCGGGTTGCCGAAGAACAGCCAGTTCTTGCCTTCCGCGCCTTCCGCCGCGCGCTGCTGCATAAAGGCGCGGAACGGCGCGATGCCGGTGCCGGGGCCAATCATGATAACCGGCGTCTGAGGGTTAGCGGGCAGACGGAAGTTATCGTTATGCTCGATAAAGATGCGCACTTCGCCATCTTCTTCGACGCGGTCAGCCAGGAAGCTGGAGGCGCCGCCGGCGCGGGCGCGGCCTTCGATGTCATAACGCACCACGCCAACGGTGACGTGGACTTCGCTTTCCACTTCCGCCTGCGAAGAGGCGATAGAGTACAGGCGCGGCGTCAGCGGACGCAGCAGGTCGACCAGCGCCTGAGCATCCATCTGCGCCGGGGAGAAACGCACCATATCGACAATCGGCGTGGTCGCGGCGTAATGCTGGAGCTGCGCCTTATCGCCCACCAGCGGCAGCAGAGACTCGCTGCGGGTTAAGGTGGCGTAGTTCTCCACGATGTTGCCGGTGTTAACCGTCAGCTCGAAGTGCCACTCCAGCGCTTCGGCGAGCGGCAGCGTTTTGCCGTCAACCGTGACCGGTTCCGCGCCCGTCAGCCACAGCAGCTCCACCAGCTCTTTCACCAGAGCCGGATCGTTCTGGTACCAGACGCCCAGCGCATCGCCCGGCTGATAGCGCAGGCCAGAGTCGCCGAGGTCGATTTCAATATGGCGCACGTCTTTTTCAGAATCGCGGCCAGTGATTTTTTGATTCACCGCCAGCGTCGCGGTCAGCGGCGCTTCTTTGCTATAGGGGCTGGTGTGGATCTCGTTCACCGACCCGCTGGCGAGCAGCTGAGACGGCGCAGCGGCAGGCGCGCGCGCTTTCAGTACCTCAACCACCCGAGCGCGCCATTCGGCGGCGGCGGCCTGATACTCGACATCCGCGTCAACGCGGTCGAGCAGGCGTTCGCCGCCCAGTTCGGCCAGCTTGTTGTCAAAATCTTTGCCGGACTGGCAGAAGAATTCATAGGAGGTATCGCCGAGGCCAAACACGGCAAATGCGGTATCGGTCAGCTTCGGCGCTTTCTTCGAAAACAGGAACTTATGCAGCGCAACGGCTTCTTCCGGCGGCTCACCTTCGCCCTGCGTCGACGTCACCATGACCAGCAGCTTTTCGGAGGCAATTTGTTTGAATTTATAGTCGCCTGCGTTAACCAGCTTCACGTTCAGCTGCGCGGCCTGCAGATCGTCGCGCAGCGCTTCAGCCACGCGGCGGGCGTTGCCGGTTTGCGATGCCGAAATCAGGGTGATGGACGGAACTTCCGCCGCCTGGGCTGGCGCGACAGCCTCCGCGCCGGGCTGCTGATTCAGCGCGCCCCAGAAGTAACCAGAAACCCAGGCCAGCTGGGTGGGCGTGAAGTCGGTCGTGGCCGCCTGAAGGCGCGCCATTTGCTCCGGACTCAGCGGTAGCAAATTGGAAGGTGGGGCCTGTGTCGTCATGCGTCGTTATATTCCAGTAAGCAAAGCTGTGATTCACGCCCTGTCAGCGCGATAAAACAGAAGAAAATGTATTTACTCTAAATAATTCGAGTTGCAGGCTGGCGGCGACACAGCGCATCCCCGGGAACTTACCGAAGTAAGTGGCCGAGTATTGCCAACGCACATGCGGCTCGAAGTATGACGAGTTGGTAGGTTAACGGTGCAAATAGTAACAACTAAATAAGGGATGGAAATAACAAATAACCAAATGAACTAACCTGTTTTAGTTATAGTTATTAACAACAAAATCGATTAAATAAGCACATGAAATATAAGCACTTAATTTGTATAAGTTGGATCAATACGTCTATTTTGTGTTCAGGGCCGTTTTAGTTAATGCGAAAAAAGGTGCTTTCCGGTACCCTACGGCGGTTTTTTGCCATATTGAGAATAAAAGATGTCCACCACGCTGTTTAAAGATTTCACCTTCGAAGCCGCTCACCACCTGCCGCACGTGCCGGAAGGCCATAAATGCGGTCGTCTGCACGGCCATTCATTTATGGTGCGCCTGGAGATTACCGGTGAAGTCGATCCCCATACCGGGTGGATCATGGATTTTGCCGAGCTGAAGGCCGCGTTTAAACCCACCTACGATCGCCTCGACCATTACTATCTGAACGATATTCCGGGGCTGTCCAATCCGACCAGCGAAGTGCTGGCCAAATGGCTCTGGGAGCAGATGAAACCGCGGGTTCCGCTGCTGAGCGCGGTGATGATCAAAGAAACCTGCACCGCGGGCTGCGTCTATCGCGGCGAGTGAGAGCGCCTTTCGCTGAAGAAAACCCTGGTAGCCTTGCGCTATCAGGGTTTTTTATATCACGCGATATTCAGATATTTATGCGTCTGCATCGATAAGCGCCAGTTGCGGGCGATACAGGTTTCAATGCACAGGCGCGTCGCGTCATCTTTCTGGCTAATCGGCTGAAGGGCGATAATGCGCGGCTTTTCATCAGCCAGCGTTGCCAGCAGTTCATCCAACGCTTCGATATCGCGCACGCGTCCAACCGGATGTTTAATTTCATCAGCCCGCTGTAGCGCCTGCGAGAGCACATCATAGCCGCCGCGCATGTTCACCTTTGGCGACACCGTCACCCAGGTATGAGGCGTGCAGCGAACTTCATGGGTGCCGCTGGTTTCTATCTGGCAGCTAAATCCGTTTTGCTCCAGTAAAGAAGTTAACGGCGTTAAATCATGAATACAGGGCTCGCCGCCGGTAATGACCACGTGGCGGGCCGTCCAGCCCTGACGCCCGATGATGGCCAGCAGATCTTCGCTGCTTGCCGGGCCCCATTTATCGCTCTCTTTAGTTTTCGCCAGTATGCTGAACAGCGACACTTCCCGATCGGCAAGCTTATCCCAGGTATGTTTGGTATCGCACCAGGCGCAACCAACCGGGCATCCCTGTAAACGAATAAAAATGGCGGGAACGCCGGTGAAGTAACCTTCGCCTTGCAAGGTCTGGAACATCTCGTTAATCGGGTACTGCATAATCATCTCTGCTTAGGGTTGTGAGCGCGCATTATCGCAGATTTGCCCGCGCAGATCTTGTCCCGCGCTGCACCGCGTGATTGATTAAAAATACGCCAGGACGATACTCCTCTGGCGACGGACAGATAATATTATTCAGCGACGGTTTTTTAATTAGCCTGATAATCATCAGGCGACTATTAAGCGGCATGGCTAAAATTTTTGGTGTAACAAAACATGTATAATCCTGAACGCTAAAAATAAAAAATCCAAATTAAAAATAATAAATTTCAACGATGTACAAATGGATACATGAAATAATGAATTTATGGGATGAGCTCGGGGTCAAATTCGATCCACGGCGACGCTTTTCCTTAAAATAACCTTAATAAACCGCACGTTATGTTCATCCCCCATTGAATATCCGTTTAATTTTCCGCGCCTAGAATCCAGTCAACCAATACTACTGAGACTGCATTCATGAATACATTATTAATTACTGGCGCGACCGGGTTTCTGGGTGGAGCAGTGTTAGAAAGCATTCTTAATAAAATGAATGCGCCTAATCTATTACTGTTAGTTCGTGCTGATAATAGTGTAGCCGCCGTAGAACGGATTAAGGATAACCTGCGAAAATTCAATATTAGCGAAGCGAGATTAACGGCCCTGACGCCCCACAACATCCTGCTGGGCGATCTGGCCAATCCGCAGCCTTTTCTCCAGGATCCGCGCCTGAATCAGGTCACCCACGTGCTCAACTGCGCCGCCGTCGCCTCATTTGGTAACAATCCGCTTATCTGGAAAGTCAACGTCGAAGGTACGCTGCAGTTTGCCCGGCGGATGGCTCAGGTCAGCGGCCTTCAGCGCTTTCTGCACGTGGGCACCGCGATGTCCTGCTCACCAGACCCCGATTCGCTGGTAGCGGAAAGCACGGCGTTCCGTGAACGCGCCGAGCATCTGGTCGAGTACACGCACTCTAAATCAACAATTGAACGTCTTATGCGGCAGGAATGCCCGACGCTACCGCTGGCGATCGCCCGCCCCTCGATTGTTGTTGGCCACACTCATCACGGCTGTCAGCCCTCCAGCAGCATCTTCTGGGTGTTCAGCATGGGGCTGATGCTGCAAAAATTTATGTGTTCAATGGAAGACCGCATCGACGTGATCCCCGTCGATTATTGCGCCGACGCCCTGATGATGCTGCTTATCAGCCCGCTGGCGCGCGGAGAGGTGGTGCATATTTCAGCGGGAGAGGAAAACAGCGTAAGGTTTGCGGATATCGATAACGCGATGGCCTCCGCCCTCGAACAGGCGCCGGTCGGCGATAAATACGCGCAGGTCAGCTATGAAACGCTGGTCAAAATGCGCCGTGAGCTGAAGACTATTTTTGGCCCCTGCAACGAGCGGCTGATGCTAAAGGCCATGCGTCTGTACGGCGCCTTCGCCACGCTCAACGTGCGGTTCAGCAACGACAAGCTGCTCAGCATGGGCATGCCGAAACCGCCGCGCTTTACCGATTACATTGACCGCTGCGTACAAACCACGCGCGGGCTTTCTATTCCGCAGCAAATGGCGGTAGATTTTAAGTAGTTACCGGTTTCGGGGCAAAAAAAAGCCAGCCCGAAGGCTGGCTTTTTCATATCAGAGAAAGACGGGCTTATGCCTGACCTTTGATCTCTTTACGACCGTTGTACGGTGCTTTTTCGCCCAGCGCTTCTTCGATACGAATCAGCTGGTTGTATTTAGCAACGCGGTCAGAACGGCTCATAGAACCGGTTTTGATCTGGCCTGCAGCGGTACCCACAGCCAGGTCAGCGATGGTAGCGTCTTCAGTTTCGCCTGAACGGTGAGAGATAACGGCAGTGTAGCCAGCGTCTTTCGCCATTTTGATCGCAGCCAGAGTTTCGGTCAGAGAACCGATCTGGTTGAATTTGATCAGGATGGAGTTAACGATGCCTTTCTCGATACCTTCTTTCAGGATCTTGGTGTTGGTTACGAACAGATCGTCACCAACCAGCTGGATTTTGTCGCCCAGTACTTTAGTCTGGTATGCGAAACCGTCCCAGTCAGATTCGTCCAGGCCATCTTCGATGGAGACGATCGGGTACTGTTTGGTCAGCTCTTCCAGGAAGTGGGTGAATTCTTCAGAGGTGAACGCTTTATTGCCTTCGCCAGCCAGAACGTATTTACCGTCTTTGTAGAATTCAGAAGCCGCGCAGTCCATCGCCAGAGTGATGTCTTTGCCCAGCTCGTAGCCAGCAGCTTTAACCGCTTCAGCGATAACAGCCAGCGCTTCAGCGTTGGAGCCCAGGTTCGGCGCATAGCCGCCTTCGTCGCCAACAGCGGTGTTCATACCTTTAGCTTTCAGAACTTTAGCCAGGTTGTGGAACACTTCAGAACCCATACGTACGGCTTCTTTCAGGGATTTAGCGCCAACCGGCTGAATCATAAATTCCTGGATGTCGACGTTGTTGTCAGCGTGCTCGCCGCCGTTGATGATGTTCATCATCGGAACCGGCATGGAGTATTTGCCCGGGGTGCCGTTCAGCTCAGCGATGTGCTCATACAGCGGCTGACCTTTAGAAGCAGCGGCAGCTTTGGCGTTAGCCAGAGAGACGGCCAGGATAGCGTTCGCACCGAAGTTAGATTTGTTTTCAGTACCGTCCAGGTCGATCATGATTTTGTCGATGCCAGCCTGATCTTTGGCGTCTTTGCCAAGGATTGCCTGAGCGATCGGGCCGTTAACAGCGCCAACGGCTTTCAGTACGCCTTTACCCATGAAACGGGATTTGTCGCCATCGCGCAGTTCCAGCGCTTCGCGGGAGCCAGTAGAAGCACCTGACGGAGCAGCTGCCATACCGACGAAACCACCTTCCAGGTGTACTTCGGCTTCAACAGTCGGGTTACCACGGGAGTCGATGATTTCACGACCGATGACTTTAACGATTTTGGACATTAGGTTTTCCTCAGTACAAGTTAAACTAAAACTCCAGACAAACAATGCACCCGGATGGGTGCATTGCCGTTCTAACTCTTTTACTTCGCCTGACGCTTCTGGTACTCGCTAGCGGCTTTCACAAAGCCGGCAAACAGCGGATGGCCATCACGCGGCGTCGAAGTAAACTCCGGATGGAACTGACAGGCGACGAACCACGGATGGTTAGGCACCTCGATGATCTCGACCAACTGATCATCCCCGGAACGGCCCGCAATACGCAGGCCCGCATTTTCAATCGGTTTCAACAGCATATTGTTGACTTCGTAGCGGTGGCGATGGCGTTCGGTAATGGTTGGCTCACCGTACAGCTGGCGCACCAGGCTATCTTCGCCCAGCTGGCACTGCTGTGCGCCAAGGCGCATCGTGCCGCCGAGGTCGCTCTTATCAGAGCGCACTTCGACATTACCGTCTTCATCACGCCATTCGGTAATCAGGGCCACAACCGGGTACTTACAGTCTGGCACAAATTCCGTTGAGTTGGCGTTTTCCATCCCGGCTACGTTGCGCGCGAACTCAATCAGCGCAACCTGCATACCCAGGCAAATACCCAGATAAGGAATGTTGTTTTCACGCGCATAGCGCGCGGTGGCAATCTTACCTTCAACGCCGCGATAGCCGAAGCCACCTGGGATCAGGATAGCGTCTAAATTCTTCAGAATTTCGACGCCGCGCGTTTCCACATCCTGCGAATCGATCAGCTTGATGTTGACGGTAACGCGATTTTTCAGACCGCCGTGTTTCAGCGCTTCAATCACCGATTTGTAGGCGTCCGGCAGTTCAATGTACTTGCCGACCATACCAATGGTGACTTCGCCTGCCGGGTTCGCTTCTTCATAGATAACCTGTTCCCATTCGGCCAGGTTCGCTTCCGGACAGTTTAAGCTGAATCGTTTACAAATATAATCGTCCAGCCCCTGCGATTTCAACAGGCCCGGAATTTTATAAATGGAATCGACATCTTTCATCGAAATAACGGCTTTTTCTGGCACATTGCAGAACAATGCAATTTTGGCACGTTCGTTCGCCGGAATGGCGCGATCGGAGCGGCAGACCAGGATGTCAGGCTGAATACCGATGGAAAGCAGTTCTTTAACGGAGTGCTGGGTCGGCTTGGTTTTGACTTCACCCGCGGCGGCCATGTACGGCACCAGGGTCAGGTGCATAAACAGCGCGTTTTCACGACCGATATCCACCGCCAGCTGGCGAATCGCTTCAAGGAACGGCAGCGACTCGATATCGCCAACGGTGCCGCCGATTTCTACCAGCACCACATCATGGCCTTCGCCGCCCGCCAGCACGCGCTCTTTGATCGCGTTGGTGATGTGCGGAATAACCTGAACGGTGGCCCCCAGATAGTCGCCGCGACGCTCTTTGCGCAGGACATCAGAGTAAATACGGCCCGTGGTGAAGTTGTTGCGACGGGTCATCTTGGTGCGAATGAAACGCTCATAGTGACCCAGGTCCAGATCGGTTTCAGCGCCGTCTTCAGTAACGAACACTTCCCCGTGTTGGATTGGGCTCATGGTGCCCGGATCGACGTTGATGTACGGATCCAGTTTCATCATGGTCACGTTAAGCCCGCGGGCTTCGAGAATGGCTGCGAGGGAAGCTGCGGCAATGCCTTTACCCAGAGAGGATACGACCCCGCCGGTCACAAAAATATAGTTCGTTGTCATGCTGAACCTGAGAAGTTAGGTTTAAAAGACGATGGAATAACCAGGACGGGAAAGCAGTATACCCGATCATGACTGACGCCACAAACTTTCATTATCCCTCCTTTTCATCAGGCCCACACAAACGCAGGGAGTGAGAAAATAGCCGCTTTTGGCGAAATGTTTTTGACGTAAATCAAGCGCTTGTTATTTAAAAAATCACACAAATAGCGCTTGATCACGAAAACTCTTTAGAGATCAGTTTCCTGGCGTTTTACTTCCTGCCACACCAGCTCCATGGTATCGAGGTCAACGCCGGTCATTTCCAGGCCCCGCGCGGCGACAATCCGCTCTACTTCGCGGAATCTGCGCTCAAACTTCAGGTTGGCTTTTTGCAGGGCAACTTCAGCTTTTACCCCTAAATGGCGGGATAAATTGACCGTCGCAAACAGCAGATCGCCCACTTCCTCCTCCAGTTTAGCTTCATCCACCACCGCCTGCTGCGCTTCGTGCATGACTTCGTCTATTTCTTCGTGCACTTTGTCCAGCACCGGCCCCAGAGAAGTCCAGTCAAAGCCGACCGCCGAGCAGCGTTTCTGGATTTTATGCGCGCGCATCAGCGCCGGCAGACTATGCGGAATATCGTCCAGCGCTGAGTGCTGGGACTTTTCCGCTCGCTCTGCGCTTTTGATCTGCTCCCAGCGGGCCAGCACTTCGCTGCTGTTCCCGGCGGAGGCATCGCCGAAAATATGCGGATGGCGGCGCTCCAGCTTGTCGCCGATCGCGGCGCAGATATCGTTAAAATCAAAGCGCCCCTCTTCCTGCGCCATCTGAGCGTAGAAGACGACCTGGAACAGCAGGTCGCCTAATTCACCGCGCAGATCGTCAAAATCTTCGCGGGCAATCGCGTCGAGCACTTCATAGGTTTCTTCGAGGGTATACGGGGCGATGGTGGCAAAAGTCTGCTCTTTGTCCCACGGACAGCCGTTTTCCGGATCGCGCAGACGCTGCATAATGCCGAGCAGGCGGTCGATTTGGCTCATTGTCGTTTCCATTAAAGAATCAGGCCGGGGCGACCCCGGCCGACATAAAGAAAGTGAAGTTAACCGCCGTGCAGGCGACGGGCGTCGATGACATCCGGTACCTGATTCAGTTTACCCAGCACGCGGCCCAGCACCTGCAGGTTGTAGATCTCGATGGTCATATCGATCGTCGCCAACTGCTGTTTGGTATCGCTGCGGCTGGCCACGCCCAGCACGTTAACTTTCTCATTGGCGAGAATGGTGGTGATATCGCGCAGCAGGCCGCTGCGATCGTTGGCCTGCACGCGTACCACCAGCGAGTAGCCCGCCGAGTAGCTCTCTCCCCACACCGCGTCAACGATGCGCTCCGGGGCGTGAGACTGCAGTTCCGCGAGCTGATCGCAATCCGCGCGGTGCACCGAGATCCCGCGGCCCTGGGTGATAAAGCCCACAATTTCATCGCCGGGAATCGGCTGGCAGCAGCGCGCAATGTGATGCATCAGGTTGCCGACCCCTTCGACCACCACGCGACCATTGTCTTTGCTGCGATTCTGCGGAGCATGGGTTTTCTGCTGCAGCTGCTTTAACGCCGCCGCATCCTGCTCCGCCGCGCTGGGCTTATTAAACTGCGCCTGCAGGAAGTTGACCATCTGGTTGAGGCGAATATCGCCGCCGCCAATCGCCGCCAGCAGTTCGTCCTGCTCGTTGAAGTTGTAGCGCGGCAGCAGATGCTTTTCCGCGTCCTTCAGGCTAATGCCAAGGTGTTCAAGCTCGTCGTCAAGGATCTGCCGCCCGGCAAGAATATTCTTGTCGCGATCCTGCTTGCGGAACCAGGCGTGTATTTTGGAACGCCCGCGGCTGGTGGTCACGTAGCCGAGGTTCGGGTTCAGCCAGTCGCGGCTTGGGTTGGGCTGCTTCTGGGTGATGATTTCAATCTGGTCGCCCATCTGCAACTGATAGGTAAACGGCACAATACGCCCGCTGATTTTCGCCCCAATGCAGCGGTGGCCGACATCGCTGTGAATATGATAGGCAAAATCGAGCGGCGTCGAACCGGAAGGTAAGTCCACCACGTCGCCCTTCGGCGTAAAAACGTAAACCCGATCGTCAAAGACCTGGCTACGCACCTCATCCAGCATCTCGCCGGAATCAGCCATCTCTTCCTGCCAGGCAATCAGTTTACGCAGCCACGCAATGCGATCTTCATAGCCGCGCCCGCCGCTGGCCGCTGCGCTGGCGCCCTCTTTGTACTTCCAGTGCGCGGCCACGCCCAGCTCGGCATCTTCATGCATCTGGCGAGTACGGATCTGAATTTCAATCGTTTTGCCACCGGGGCCCAGCACGACGGTATGGATTGACTGATAGCCATTAGGCTTGGGATTGGCGACGTAATCATCAAACTCGTCCGGCAGGTGGCGGTAGTGAGTATGCACTATCCCCAGCGCGGCGTAGCAATCCTGCAGGCGTTCGGCGACGATACGCACCGCCCGCACGTCAAACAGCTCGTCGAAGGCAAGATGTTTTTTCTGCATTTTGCGCCAGATGCTGTAGATATGCTTGGGACGCCCGTAGACCTCGGCTTTGACGCCCTCGGTTTTCATCTCCGTGCGTAAATGCCCGACGAATTCGTCAATGTAATGCTCACGATCGATGCGCCGCTCGTGCAGTAATTTAGCAATCCGCTTATATTCCGCCGGGTGCAGATAGCGGAAGCAGTAATCCTCAAGCTCCCACTTGAGCTGGCCGATCCCCAGGCGGTTGGCCAGCGGCGCGTAGATATTGGTACACTCTTTCGCCGCCAGCACGCGCTCATCTTCCGGCGCATCTTTCACCTCGCGCAGATGGGCAATACGCTCGGCGATCTTAATCACCACGCAGCGGAAATCATCAACCATCGCCAGCAGCATGCGGCGGATGTTATCCACCTGTTCAGAGGAGACTGAATCGGTATGGGTGGCTTTAAGCTGGCGTATCGCGGCCATGTCCCGCACGCCGTGGATCAGGGTAACGACGGATTTGCCGACGCTCTCCTGCATAATTTCTTCGCTGACGACGTTGCCGTCCGCCAGAGGGAACAGCATCGCCGCCCGCAGCGTGTCGATATCCATGCTGAGCATGGAGAGAATTTCCACCATCTCCACGCCGCGCCACAGCAGGAGGTCGGCCTGCGGGTGCCCCTGCGTTTTCTCTCGACAATAATCCCAGGTTTCGGCTAAGCGTTCACACGACTGCTGGCTGGAAATTCCCAGACTCGCGATCCATTTCTTCGGGTCAAATTCACCAGCTTTATTTAAATGTGCACTTCTTACCGCAACCATTGTCCTCTCCTTAAGGGACCGCCTGCCGAAGTCGGCAAGCCTCAACTTTTACACTTCATCCTTCAAACCGCGTCAACGTTGGCTTTCGTCTTTTATCTCAGTCACCTGCTCCTGAGGATGCCGCTTCAATGCGATTTGAATAATTGTTGTGCTCAAACAACACCATTGATTCCAGATGTCCGGTATGCGGGAACATATCCAGCATCGCCAGGCGTTGAATGGTATATCCCGCCTGCAATAAAACGTCGCTATCGCGCGCCAGCGTCGCCGGGTTACAAGAAACATACACCACCCGACGCGGCGCTAATTTTATAATATGTAACATCACGCCCGCCGCGCCGGCGCGCGCCGGATCGAGCAGGACTTTATCAAAACCGTGCTTCGCCCACGCCTGGCGGGTAACGTCCTCTTCCAGGTTTTCATGAAAGAAAGTCACATTGTGTAACGCGTTTAATGCCGCGTTCTCTCTCGCCTTCACGACCAGCGCGGGAACCCCTTCCACGCCAACCACCTGCGCCGCGCGTTTTGCCAGCGGCAGGGTAAAATTGCCCATGCCGCAAAAGAGATCCAGCACGCGATCCTGAGGCTGGATATCCAGCCATTCCAGCGCCGTACGCACCATGAGCTGGTTTACGCCGTCGTTGACCTGAATAAAGTCGCGCGGACTGAACACTAAGCGTAGACCGTCGGACGTATACCAGGGCGCTTCCCCGCGAATATGTTCCAGTATCTCGCTTTGCGGGGCGAGATACAGGGAAAGACCGTGAGATTGCGAAAAACGTTCCAGCTTTTCTTTATCTGCTGCCGGAAGGGCCGCGGTATGGCGTAAAACCATCAGCGGGCCGTTGTCCGCCTGCACCAGCTCCACGTGGCCAAGCTGACGCAGCGATTGCAATCCGCTGAGACATTCTCGTACCGCGGGCAGTAGCGCACCAAGAGCGGGCACCAAAACGGGGCACTGCACCACATCAACAATTTCGCTGGAGTTGGCCTTCCGGAAGCCTATCTGTAATTGTTGGGTCTTTGGCTGATAATTCAAGCTCAGACGCGCCCGGCGACGATAGCCCCACGGCGAAGCGGCTATAATGTCATCAACATCGCGCTTCATTAACCGCGCGAGGGCGGCGCGTTTGCTCTGCCGCTGCAGCTCAACGCTGGCGTGCTGCTGCTGACATCCGCCGCAGATACCAAAATGCGGACAGCGCGGCGCCTGCCGCTGCGGGCTGTCGCTAAGACGACGTTTAACCTGTGCGCGGGCATACTGTTTTTTATCCTCGACCAGGACCACTTCGGCCTGCTCTTGCGGTAATAAACCGCTAACAAACAGCGCCTTACCCTGGTGACGCGCAACGCCCTGTCCAAAGGGATCAAGGTCATTTACTGTAACGGTTATGATCTGGCGCGTCGTCACACGCCGTTTTGCAGAGTAGAATTGCGCCATCGTAGAGATTTGTCTCAATTAAATATACTGACTCTATACACGAGTTCTTTCAGGGTGAGCCAGCGTAACCAATGCCTCAGCAGCCTGTAAGGATGATGTATATATTCTCCCATAATGGAACCGCATGACCAACTACAGCCTTCGTGCCCGCATGATGATTCTTATTCTGGCGCCCACCGTCCTGATCGGTCTGCTGCTCAGTATTTTCTTCGTCGCACACCGCTATAACGACCTACAGCGCCAGCTGGAGGATGCCGGAGCCAGTATTATCGAACCGCTGGCGGTCTCCAGTGAATATGGCATGAATTTGCAAAACCGCGAGTCAATCGGGCAGCTTATCAGCGTACTTCATCGCCGCCACTCCGATATTGTGCGCGCCATTTCCATCTACGACTCGCACAACAGGCTGTTTGTCACCTCTAATTTTCAGCTCGATCCCGGCGAATTGCAGCTGCCAAAAGGGATCCCCTTTCCCCGCCGTTTAAGCGTGATTCGTCACGGCGATTTGATGATTTTGCGTACCCCCATCATCTCGGAAAGCTATTCACCGGATGAATCACCGGGAAGCGATGCCAAGATGCCGGGCAATATGCTCGGCTACGTGGCGCTGGAGCTGGATCTCAAATCGGTGCGGCTGCAGCAGTACAAAGAGATCTTTATCTCCAGCGTGATGATGCTGTTCTGTATCGGTATTGCGCTGATCTTCGGCTGGCGACTCATGCGCGACGTGACCGGGCCGATCCGCAACATGGTGAATACCGTTGACCGCATCCGCCGCGGCCAGCTTGATAGCCGCGTTGAAGGCTTTATGCTCGGCGAGTTGGATATGCTGAAAAACGGCATCAACTCCATGGCGATGTCGCTGGCGGCCTACCACGAAGAGATGCAACACAATGTCGATCAGGCCACTTCCGATCTGCGGGAAACGCTTGAGCAGATGGAAATCCAGAACGTCGAACTGGACCTGGCGAAAAAACGCGCGCAGGAAGCGGCGCGAATCAAATCCGAATTCCTCGCCAATATGTCACACGAGCTGCGCACGCCGCTCAACGGCGTCATTGGCTTTACGCGCCTGACGCTGAAAACTGATTTAAATACCACCCAGCGCGATCATCTGACCACCATCGAGCGTTCCGCTAACAATCTGCTGGCCATTATTAACGATGTTCTGGACTTCTCTAAGCTTGAAGCCGGTAAGCTCATTCTGGAGAGCATCCCGTTCCTGCTGCGCACCTCGCTGGACGAGGTGGTTACGCTGCTGGCGCACTCGGCGCACGACAAAGGGCTGGAGCTGACGCTGAATATCAAAAATGATGTGCCGGATAACGTCATTGGCGACCCGCTGCGCCTGCAGCAAATTATTACCAACCTGATGGGCAACGCCATCAAGTTCACCGAACACGGCAATATTGACGTGCTGGTGGAACAGCGCGCCATCAGCAACTCACGCGTCCAAATCGAAGTCCAGATCCACGATACCGGTATCGGCATTCCGGAACGCGATCAGTCGCGTTTGTTCCAGGCGTTCCGCCAGGCCGACGCCAGCATCTCCCGTCGCCACGGCGGAACCGGCCTCGGGCTGGTCATCACCCAGCGCCTGGTGAAGGAGATGGGCGGCGATATCTCCTTCCATAGCCAGCCTAACCGCGGCTCGACGTTCTGGTTCCATATCAGCCTCGACCTCAACCCCAACGCGGTTCCCGATAGCGTGCCAACGCAGTGCCTGGCGGGCAAAAAGCTGGCCTATATTGAAGCCAACGCGGCGGCGGCGCAGAGCACGATGGAGCTACTGGCGACAACGCCGCTGGAGGTGGTCTATAGTCCGACGATGACGGCCCTACCGGATGCCCACTACGATATCCTGCTGGCAGGGATTCCGGTATCCATACGCGACCTGAGCCAGCATCGCGATAAGCTGGCAAGGGCCAGCAAGCTTGCCGATCACCTGGTGCTGGCCCTACCGTGCCACGCTCAGGTCAGCGCCGAAACGTTGCGCCAGGACGGCATCGCCGCCTGTTTGCTTAAGCCATTAACCTCAACGCGCTTACTGCCGGCGCTGACGGCCTCCTGCCATGCGCAGCCGACGATTCTGCCGCCGCATGCCGATAGTAAGAAGCTACCGATGACGGTCATGGCCGTTGATGACAATCCGGCGAATCTCAAGCTCATCGGCGCGCTGCTGGAGGACTTAGTCCAGCATGTCATCCTCTGCGACAGCGGTCAGCAAGCCGTCGAACGAGCCAGAGAAACGCAGCAGGATCTGATTCTGATGGATATTCAAATGCCGGAAATGGACGGTATCCGCGCCTGCGAACTGATTCACCAGCTCCCCCATCAGCAGCAAACGCCGGTGATCGCCGTGACGGCCCACGCCCTCGAGGGGCAGCGTGAGAAATTACTCAAAGCGGGAATGAACGACTATCTGGCGAAACCCATTGAGGAAGATAAGCTCCACAGTCTGCTGCTGCGCTATCAGCCGGGAAAGGCGGCGCTCCCGCAGGCCGCCGCGGAGCCTGCGGAACCGCCCATCAATCATAATGTCACCCTCGACTGGCAGCTGGCGCTGCGTCAGGCGGCGATGAAACCGGACCTGGCGCGGGAAATGCTGCAAATGCTGCTCGCCTTTATGCCTGAAGTACGTAACAAGGTGGAAGAACAGCTGGTGGGAGAGCAGCCGGAAGGGGTGCTGGATTTAGTGCATAAGCTGCACGGCAGCTGTAGCTATAGCGGCGTGCCGCGTCTGAAGAAACTGTGTCACACCATTGAGAGTCAGCTGCGCGCGGGCACCGCCGCCGAGGAGCTGGAACCGGAGTTTCTGGAGCTGCTGGATGAAATGGACAACGTCGCGCGGGAAGCCTGTAAGCTACTGGGAATTTAAAACGCATGCCCCGGTCCGCGCTTCGCGACCGGGGGATAACCTATAATAGCCGCCCTATTTTCAGCACGGCGGCAACGTTTCTCGCCGTCATACGCACGTTTTCGGCGGCATTTTCCAGCGCCTCATCCAGCGTACAGATTGAATAAATCACGCTAAATACCGCATCCAGGCCGTGCTGATGCACGACGCCGACGTCAGACGTCAGGCTTCCGGCAATGCCGATGACCGGCAGATTATAGCGTTTTGCCACCCTCGCCACGCCAACCGGCACCTTGCCGTGCACCGTCTGGCTATCGATACGCCCTTCGCCGGTAATCACCAGATCCGCATCCGCCACGATATCGGCAAGGTGCAGAGCGTCGGTCACGATCTCAATGCCCGGCCGCAGCTTTGCGCCGCAGAAGGCGTACAGGCCCGCGCCCATTCCTCCCGCCGCGCCGCCGCCTTCAAGATGCAGCACATCCAGTTCTAAATCGCGATGGATAATCTCGGCAAAATGGGCCAGCGCGCTATCCAGACAGGGGATCATCTCCGCCGTCGCCCCTTTCTGCGGCCCAAATACCGCCGTCGCGCCCTCGGGCCCCGTCAGCGGATTGGTGACATCGCAAGCGACGTCGATACGACAGCCGGCCAGGCGCTTATCCAGTTCGCTAACGTCGATGCGCGCGAGGTTCTCCAGCGCGCGTCCGCCAGCGGCAATCTGCTGGTTATCTTTAGTCAGCAGCTTCGCCCCTAGCGCCTGTACCATTCCGGCCCCGCCGTCGTTCGTCGCGCTGCCGCCGATGCCGATAATAATTTGCGTCACGCCCGCATCCAGCGCGTGGCGAATCAGCTCGCCGGTCCCCCACGAAGTGGTCAGCAAAGGATTGCGCCGCGCCGGCGGCACGCTCTCCAGGCCGCTTGCCGCCGCCATTTCGATAAACGCGCATTGTTTATCGCCCGACAGGCCGTAAAAAGCGTCCACCGGCTCGCCGAGCGGACCGGTGACGGTGACCGCTATCCGGCATCCCTGCGTTGCGGCGACCATGGCTTCGACGGTCCCTTCGCCGCCGTCGGCGACCGGCAGTTTGACATATTCCGCATCGGCGTAAATTTCTCGAAAACCTTGCTCTATCGCGGTAGCAACATCCAGCGCACTCAGGCTCTCCTTGTATGAATCCGGTGCGATCACTATCTTCATAAGCTGTCCTTAAAATGAACGATGACCCGATGCCGTGCGGTCAATCGGCCCCCGAAGGGACCGATATTTCCTTAGCGCACCATGCAGGGACGCTTGTTATCAAACGTCCAGTTCGGGATTAAATACTGCATGCCCATAGCATCATCGCGCGCGCCCAGGCCATGTTTCTGATACAGTTCATGGGCTTTCATCACCTGATCCATATCAAGCTCTACGCCCAGACCCGGTTTTGCCGGTACCTGTACCATCCCGCCTTTAATTTCAAACGGCTCTTTGGTCAGACGCTGATTGCCTTCCTGCCAGATCCAGTGAGTATCGATGGCGGTAATTTTCCCCGGCGCCGCCGCTGCAACATGGGTGAACATCGCCAGCGAGATATCAAAGTGGTTGTTAGAGTGCGAGCCCCAGGTCAGGCCAAACTCATGGCACATCTGCGCCACGCGGACGGAACCCTGCATGGTCCAGAAGTGCGGATCCGCCAGCGGAATATCCACCGACTGCAGCGACAGCGTATGGCCCATCTGACGCCAGTCGGTCGCGATCATATTGGTCGCCGTCGGCAGACCGGTGGCGCGGCGGAACTCCGCCATCACTTCACGACCGGAGAAGCCCTGCTCAGCCCCGCACGGATCTTCCGCATAGGCCAGCGATCCCTTCAGATATTTACCAATCTTGATCGCTTCATTCAGCGACCACGCGCCGTTCGGATCCAGAGTTACGCGCGCCTGCGGGAAGCGCTTCGCCAGCGCGACGATAGATTCCGCCTCCTCTTCCCCGGCCAGCACACCGCCTTTCAGTTTAAAGTCGTTAAAGCCATATTTCTCATACGCCGCTTCCGCCAGGCGCACCACCGCATCCGGGGTCATCGCTTCATCATGACGCAGGCGATACCAGTCGCATTTGTCATCCGGCTGGCTCTGATACGGCAGCGGCGTGGCTTTACGGTTGCCGACGAAGAACAGATAGCCGAGCATTTCCACTTCGCTGCGCTGCTGACCATCGCCCAGAAGAGACGCCACGTTCACGCCCAGATGCTGGCCCAGCAGATCCAGCATCGCCGCTTCGATCCCGGTCACTACGTGAATTGTGGTACGCAGATCGAAGGTCTGCAAACCGCGCCCACCGGCGTCGCGGTCGGCGAAAGTATTGCGCACGGCGGTCAGCACGTTTTTGTACTCACCCAGCGTCTTACCGACTACCAGCGGGATCGCATCTTCGAGAGTCTTGCGGATTTTCTCTCCGCCGGGGATTTCGCCGACGCCGGTATGGCCGGAATTATCTTTAATCACCACGATATTACGCGTGAAGAACGGGGCGTGCGCGCCGCTCAGGTTCATCAGCATGCTGTCGTGGCCCGCGACCGGAATGACCTGCATAGAAGAAACAACGGGGGTCGAAAATTGTGCGCTCATAGTTAAGTCCTTATTCAAATCAGTGACGGCCGAAAACGGGGCGTTTACGGTCAAAAGTCCATCCAGGGATCAGGTACTGCATCGGGCCTGCGTCATTACGCGCGCCGCCGGGCAGCCTTTTATAGGCCTCATGCGCCTTCTGTACCTGCTCCCAGTCCAGCTCAACGCCAAGTCCTGGCGCGTCCGGAACCGCGATTTTTCCGTGCTTAATCTCCAGCGGATTTTTGGTCAGGCGGCAATCTCCCTCCTGCCAAATCCAGTGGGTATCGATGGCCGTGGGGTTACCCGGCGCCGCCGCGCCGACGTGGGTAAACATGGCCAGTGAAATATCAAAGTGGTTATTGGAGTGGCAGCCCCAGGTCAGGCCCCAGTCATCGCACAGCTGCGCCACGCGCACCGCGCCGGAAAGGGTCCAGAAGTGCGGATCGGCCAGCGGAATATCCACGGCGTTCAGCATCACCGCATGGCCCATTTCACGCCAGTTGGTGGCGATCATGTTAGTTGCCACCGGCAAACCGGTGGCGCGGCGAAACTCCGCCATCACTTCGCGGCCGGAAAAGCCCTGCTCGGCGCCGCAGGGGTCTTCGGCGTAAGTCAGCACATCGTTCAGCCCTTTACACAGGGCGATGGCTTCGTCCAATAGCCAGGCGCCATTAGGGTCGACCGTAATACGCGCATCCGGGAAACGCTTCTTCAGCGCGCGGGCGGTTTCGATCTCCTGCTCGCCGGGCAGCACGCCGCCTTTCAGTTTAAAATCTTTAAAGCCGTAGCGATCCTGCGCGGCTTCCGCCAGGCGCACCACCGCCTCGCTGTTCAGCGCTTGCTGATGACGCAGGCGATACCACGCGTGGCTGCCCGGCGTGCTTTCCAGATAGGGCAGATCGGTCTTCGTACGATCGCCTACGTAGAACAGATAGCCCAACACGGTCACCGCATCGCGCTGCTTGCCCGGCCCGAGCAGTTCGCAAACCGGCACGTTGAGCGCTTTGCCCAGCAGATCCAGCAGCGCTGCTTCCAGCGCCGCCACCGCGTTCACCCGCAGTTCGAACGTCCAGGCGCCTTTGCCAAAGGTGTCAAAATCCGCAGCCTGATTGCCTTTATGCACCTGCTGAACCACTTTGTTCAGGCGGGCGATTTCCTGGCCCAAAACCATCGGGATAGCATCCACCAGCGTCTGATAAATCACCTCGCCGCCGGGCGCTTCGCCGACGCCGGTATTGCCGGCGCTGTCGGTCAGCACCACGATATTACGGGTGAAATACGCGTTATGGGCGCCGCCGATATTGAGCAGCATACTGTCCTGCCCGGCCACCGGGATAACCTTCATGTCCGTGATTACGGGGCTCGATTGCGTCGTCATGATGATTGTCCTGCCACAGGTTTCAGTTCGATACGCTTAATATCGCCCACCAGCACCAGATAGCTCAGCACCGCCACCAGCGCATGGACCCCCACATAAATCAGCGCGCCGTTAAACGAACCGGTGGTGCCGACGATGTAGCCGATGGCAATTGGCGTCACGATGCCGGAGATATTGCCGAACATATTGAACAGTCCGCCGCTCAGGCCGCTGATCTCTTTCGGCGCCGTATCCGCCATCACCGCCCAGCCCAGCGCGCCAATGCCTTTACCGAAGAAGGCCAGCGCCATAAAGCCGATGATCATCCACTCCACGTTAACGTAGTTACAGAACACCATCACCATCGACAGCAGCATCCCCATCACGATCGGCGTCTTACGCGCGATGTTCAGCGAGCCGGTACGCCGCATCAGCCAGTCGGAAATAATCCCGCCGAGCACCCCGCCCGCGAAGCCGCAGATCGCCGGCACCGACGCGACAAAACCGGCTTTCAGAATCGACATCCCGCGCGCCTGCACCAGATAAACCGGGAACCAGGTGATAAAGAAATAGGTTAAAGCGTTGATGCAGTATTGGCCGATATAGACGCCAATCATCATGCGGGAACCCAACAGCTGCTTGATTTGCCCCCATTTTACGCTAAACGGCACTTTGGCTTTGGCCGCCGCCTGATCCATGTTGATCAGCGCGCCGCCTGCGGCGATGTAATCCAGCTCTTTTTGGTTCACGCCCGGATGCTGGTTCGGTTCATGAATCACCTTCAGCCAGACAAAACTGATGATAATCCCGAGGCCGCCCATAAAGAAGAACACGTGCGACCAGCCCACCTCATGGGTCAGCCAACCCATGATCGGCGCAAAAATAACCGTGGCAAAGTATTGCGCGGAGTTAAAGATAGCCACCGCCGTGCCCCTCTCCTGGGCCGGGAACCAGGCCGCGACGATACGGCTATTTCCGGGGAAAGATGGCGCTTCGGCCAGGCCGACAAGGAAACGCAGGGTAAACAGCGCGACGATAATGCCGAAGCCGCTAAAGATATCGACGAAGCCCTGCAGGAGGGTAAACATGGACCAGATAAAAATGGACCAGAAGTAGACGCGTTTTGAACCGAAGCGGTCAAGCAGCCAGCCGCCTGGGATCTGGCCGATAACGTAGGCCCATGAGAACGCGGAGAAAACATAACCCATGCCGACGGCGTCAAGACCAATATCTTTGGCCATCTCCGATCCGGCAATGGATAAGGTGGCGCGGTCGCCGTAGTTGAAGGATGTGACGATAAACAGCATCACCACTATCCAGTAGCGAGCATTGGTGCGCTTTTCAGCGCCGCTCGCCGCCTGACTTAATGAACTCATTGTTGCACTCCTGAATCATAGCGTTAGCTACGTTCATTCTGAACAGCACAACCTGTAGGGTACTCAGAATGACGTGTTAGTGTTTTTCATTGTTTTCGTTATATCTGGCACTGCATTGGGAACTGGCAGGGAAAGTATAAAAAGAGGGGCTGACGGGCTCACCGTGCAAATACACAGCTTTCACCGGCTGAGTAAATCTGATTTATGGCGTATGCCTAACGAGATGGGGGATGGTTCACGGAAATGAAAAACCGCGCCCGTTGAGAGGTGGAGAGGGCGGTACAAAAGACAGGAGTGTGAAACAACTCTCTTGACCCCGTGAAATAGCCCGGTAAAGACCCTGGCATGACACAGGTTTTAAGGCAAATGCCCGAAGCCAGGCGCACGGAGAATTGGTACGATCTTTTTGACCGTTAATCTGGCACTGGCATTGAACATCAGTAAAAAAGGGGCGCCCTCTATTGTAGGGAGAGGGCGAAACTTTTTAATCAAGCAGCGTCGCCCACTGCGTTACCCATGGGTTAGAGACGCTTTCAGGTTCCGGATCTTCGCTGGCGTCAATCATCAGCATATCGCCCACGCGCGAGCCGCCCTGCTCCTGCAATAACGCATCAAACTTCAAACCGCCGCCGCAGAAGTTGGCGTAGGTGCTATCGCCCAGGGCGATAATGCCATAGCGTAAATGCGGCTGATACATATCTTTGATGCCTTCGTACAAGGGCACAATGCTGTCCGGTAAATCGCCCTGCCCGGTGGTCGAAGTCACCACCAGCGCATATTTCCCGGTATAGGACTCCCAGTCTTTGACTTCAGGATCTTCAAAGACTTTCGCCCGATGACCCAGCCCGCTCAAAATAGCCTGCGCCTCTTCGGCGACCAGGAGCGAATTTCCATACATCGTACCGACAAAAATTCCGACTTCCGCCATGACTAGCTCCCTGAATTGACCTGTATCTCTTCATCCTGACCGCAGTCGTCGGCAAACTCAACCCTTTCATTTAGCGGGAGAAGGCCGCGCCAGCCAAACTGCGACAGCGCGCGCATCCAGACGTCGTCAAGACCGGCGCGAATGACCAGCGGTTCGCCGGTAAAGGGATGCGTTAACGAGAGCTGGCTGGCGTGCAGCATCAGCCGATCGCAGCCAAAATGCTCTGCCGCGCTGCGATTCTGCCGCAAATCGCCATGTTTGCTATCACCGATAATCGGATGGCGAAGATGGGCAAGATGGCGTCGCAGCTGATGTTTACGTCCGGTTTTCGGTTCCAGTTCCACCAGGCTATAGCGGGTCGTGGGGTAACGTCCGGTCGCCACCGCCATCTCTACCGTCGCCAGGCCGCGGTAATGGGTGACCGCCGGCTGCGGGTCTTTATTTTCGCGAGCGAACTTATCGGCGATTTTATCCAGCTCCTCAACCAGCGGGTAATCAAGCACCGCTTCGTCGTTCAACCAACCGCGAGCGATCGCATGGTAGCGTTTCTGCATTTGATGCTGCTCGAACTGCTGCGACAGCAATCTTCCCGCTTCGCTCGATAGCCCCATCAGCAGCACGCCGGACGTCGGCCTGTCGAGGCGGTGAGCGGTGAACACGTGCTGGCCTATCTGATCGCGCACGGTCTGCATCACCACGACCTTTTCATCACGATCCAGCCAGCTACGGTGCACCAGCCAGCCCGAAGGTTTGTTTACCGCGACCAGCCACTGGTCCTGATATAAAATCTCCAGCATCAGGCTTCGTCGCCGGCAAACAGCGCATCCAGCAGGAGCAGTTCGGCCAGCACCCTTTCGCGTACGGGATGAGCGTTATCGAGGGCCATCTCATAATAGGGGGCAACAGCGAAGTTCTGCGGCAGCGGCATTCCGCTTTCCAGCAGCTGGCGCATACGCGGAATCAATACCCACTGCAGCCATTCAAGCGGCTCCATGGTGTCGAGGCAAAACGGCTGTTCGCTGGCAAACGCGCGACTATCGGGGGCGCTATCCTGCCAGTGTTCCGTTTCGCGCAGCAGCGCTTCAATGGCGAGCAGGCGCTCGCGCACGCGATGATCAAGAGTCATGGGAAACCTCGGTGAGTTGAAAACCGGCGCAGAATAGCAAATTCAGACGAGAAATAAAAAAAGGGAGCACTGTATAAAACAGTGCTCCCGGTTCGTTTTGCAGCAATCCAGCTACATTGGTGCTCCCTGCTCGTCCTTGAAAACTTTTCCTGAGGTCTCCTGACCATGTTCATCCATAAACAGTTGCATCCTGCTTTCACACCACCCCGATGCGAAATAACTCATCCTTAAGTCTATCCTGATCTTCCTGATCCACCGAACATCCTGCTCGGCTCTCGTTCTCCTTCCTGGAGGTGTCCTTTTACGCAATCCTGCGTTATCCTGTGCTTCATCCTGAAGCCTGTCCTTGCAACGCCATCCTGGCGGGTCCTGTAGAAGCGTCATCATCCTGATGTTCACTTCGTTTATCAACTCCCTGTCGATGTACATAGAATCCCTGATTCCGCCCCGTCTTACAACCCTTGTTAAGACAATATCTTAAGATTAATCGTCAGTATGATTAATGAGAAAATAATTAACCAATTGAAAAATAATATATTTCTTAAAATACGGTCCCTGAAGGATCGGCTTAAATGATGACGATCTCTTACAGGTCTTGTAAGAGATCTCTCACAAAAGTTTGGGTAGTCTGGATTACAGAACAGGCTTAAGGGAATTGAGGAAACTCGCAAGCGAGGGGGAAAGGGTCGTGCGTTTGCGGGTGCCAAGGGTCTCTTTGATCACTTCACCACTCATATTACAGACCGAAATGACATCCAGTTCGCTGTCCAGCGTGGCGATAAACAGGGTCGGCGACAGCTTCAAACGCTTTTGCACCAGCAGATGACCGATCAGATTTTCCTGCACCCGCTGGAAATCGTCCGGGCTCCAGGTTTGCAGCAGCGTCATGGTTTCATCGGCGAAACGCGCCTGCATATCACCGGCAAACTGAGTGGTATAATAAGCATGAAGCGGTTGTTGTACCACAATCTCCAGCGCCCGTTCAACCGCGTGAATATTTTGTTCTAATGAAAACGGCTGCGGCTGCCAGAAAACGCCGTCATCATCCGTGCCGTTGACGCACGGCGACGGGATGCCGTAAAGCTCTTCGCTGCGCGGCAGGCTGGAACGCTGCTGCTGCCACGCCTCACAGTAACGTTGGGTAAATGCTTGTAGCGCTTCTGCGGTTTGCTGATCCACCGGTTTCTCTCTTCACGTTAGACAGGATACACTTGGCATATAGTGTAACCGCTTTAACTATGGTGAAACATGTCTTCTTACGATAATCATCAGGCGCTGGCCGGCCTGACGCTCGGAAAATCAACCGATTACCGCGATACCTACGATGCCAGCCTGCTTCAGGGCGTCCCGCGCAGCCTGAACCGCGACCCGCTGGATCTGCACGCCGATAACCTGCCGTTTCACGGCGCCGATATCTGGACGCTGTACGAGCTCTCCTGGCTGAACGCCAAAGGTCTGCCGCAGGTGGCCGTGGGCCACGTCGAGCTCAGCGACACCACCGTTAACCTGGTGGAATCAAAAAGCTTTAAGCTCTATCTCAACAGCTTTAACCAGACGCGCTTTGCTGACTGGCAGGCGGTCGAGGCGACGCTGGCGCGCGATCTCAGCGCCTGTGCGCAAGGAGAAGTGAAGGTGTCGCTGTATCGCCTCGATGAGCTCGAAGGCCAGCCGGTGGCCCATCTGCACGGCACCTGCATCGACGACCAGGATATTGAAATCGATAACTACCAGTTCAGCGCCGATTACCTGCAGGACGCCGCTTGCGGCAAAGTGGTCGAAGAGACCCTGGTCAGCCATCTGCTGAAGTCCAACTGCCTGATTACCCACCAGCCAGACTGGGGCTCGGTGCAGATTCAGTATCGCGGGGCGAAAATCGATCGCGAAAAGCTGCTGCGCTATCTGGTGTCATTCCGTCATCACAACGAATTCCACGAGCAGTGCGTAGAGCGCATCTTCAACGATATTCAGCGTTTCTGCCAGCCGGAAGCCCTTTCGGTTTACGCGCGCTACACGCGACGCGGCGGTCTCGACATCAACCCGTGGCGCAGCAACACCGATTTTGTGCCGGCCACCGGTCGCCTCGCCCGTCAATAATCAACATTTTCACAATTTGCGTGCGTTAACCCGCGCGCAAGGTTGTGAAAACGCCATCAGCAGGGCTATTGTAATCACAGGAAGACGATAATCGTCCTGTAAGGAGTTCACTTGATTACACACGTTAGCCCGCTTGGTTCAATGGATATGCTGTCGCAGCTGGAAGTGGATATGCTTAAACGCACCGCCAGCAGTGACCTGTATCAACTCTTTCGCAACTGCTCGCTTGCTGTGCTCAACTCGGGGAGCCTGACCGATAACAGCAAGGAGCTTCTGTCTCGTTTTGAAAACTTCGATATTAACGTGCTGCGTCGCGAACGCGGCGTGAAGCTGGAACTGATCAACCCGCCGGAAGACGCTTTCGTTGACGGGCGTATTATCCGTTCCCTGCAGGCCAACCTGTTTGCCGTACTGCGCGATATCCTGTTCGTCTACGGCCAGATCCACAACACCGTCCGCTTCCCGAATCTCGATCTTGAAAGCTCGGTGCATATCACCAACCTGGTCTTCTCCATTTTGCGTAACGCCCGCGCCCTGCACGTTGGCGAAGCGCCAAATATGATTGTCTGCTGGGGCGGCCACTCGATTAACGAAAACGAATATTTGTACGCCCGCCGCGTCGGCACCCAGCTGGGTCTGCGCGAGCTTAACATCTGCACCGGCTGTGGACCGGGCGCGATGGAAGCGCCGATGAAAGGCGCCGCCGTCGGCCACGCGCAGCAGCGTTACAGAGACAGCCGCTTTATCGGGATGACCGAGCCGTCGATTATCGCCGCCGAGCCGCCGAATCCGCTGGTGAATGAACTGATCATCATGCCGGATATCGAAAAACGTCTGGAGGCGTTCGTGCGTATCGCCCACGGCATCATCATCTTCCCGGGCGGCGTGGGCACGGCGGAAGAGCTGCTCTATCTGCTGGGCATTTTGATGCACCCGTCGAACAAGTCGCAAGTTCTGCCGCTGATCCTCACCGGGCCAAAAGAGAGCGCCGATTATTTCCGCGTGCTGGATGAGTTTATCGTCCATACGCTGGGCGAATCCGCCCGTCGTCACTATCGCATTATCATCGACGACGCCGCGGAAGTTGCCCGTCAGATGAAAAAAGCGATGCCGATGGTCAAAGAGAACCGCCGCGAAACCGGAGACGCCTACAGCTTCAACTGGTCGATGCGTATTGCGCCGGACCTGCAGATGCCGTTCGATCCCACCCACGACAATATGGCCAACCTTAAACTCTATCCGGACCAGCCGGTGGAAGTGCTGGCAGCGGATCTCCGCCGCGCCTTCTCCGGTATCGTTGCCGGTAACGTTAAAGAGGTGGGTATCCAGGCTATCGAGAAATTCGGCCCGTATAAGATTCACGGCGATGCGGCGATGATGCGCCGCATGGATGACCTGCTGCAGGGCTTCGTGGCGCAGCATCGTATGAAGCTGCCGGGCGGCACCGCCTACATCCCCTGCTACGAAATCTGTTCCTGAGTTATCTTCTGTTCTTCTCCCGGGCGGCGGCTTACGCCCCCGGGCTATTTTCCCCGCCCTGCCGCATTCCCCCTTTTCTCTTATCTATTCGCCCGTACGCTTTCCAGATAAATCATTCCTTTTATGAATTTTTAGCACCACTCTCACAAAAGCCAATCGTTTGCGTTTCCAAAAACAGCAATAAATATCACCAGGAAAGACGACTTTTAACGTAAAAACGTCGAGAACATCGCATTTTTACAGTAAAAACCTCGTTATTACGTCCCGCCACTATTCTCTCATATGCTGAAAATGATAGCCTCCGCGCCACAAATCTCTGGCTGATCCCCAGAAACAGGCTGTTGGACTAAAATTGCTTACATTTAAAGTGGATTATTGCATTTGAGATCGCGATCACTGATGCATTCACCATATAAATGTATCTTCCCGCACCAATTGTTACGGAGAAAATGCCTAAAAAACCGTAAACAAACGAATTTCATATTATTTGGTCTTTTTTATTCAATAGATTTTGTTGCTTCCTCCAGGAGATACAGATGGAAACCACTCAAACCAGCACCATCGTTTCGGATGCTACCCGTAGCGGTTGGCGCAAGACGGACACCATGTGGATGCTGGGCCTGTACGGCACGGCTATCGGCGCGGGCGTCCTGTTCCTGCCGATCAACGCCGGCGTCGGCGGTATGATCCCGCTGATCATCATGGCGATTCTGGCCTTCCCGATGACCTTCTTCGCCCACCGCGGGATGACCCGTTTCGTGCTGTCCGGTAAGAATCCGGGCGAGGACATCACCGAAGTGGTCGAAGAGCATTTCGGCGTCGGCGCAGGTAAGCTGATTACCCTGCTCTACTTCTTCGCCATCTACCCGATTCTGTTGGTTTACAGCGTGGCGATCACCAATACCGTCGAAAGCTTTATGCTGCACCAGCTGCACATCACGCCGCCGCCGCGCGCCATTCTTTCCCTGATTCTGATTGTCGGCATGATGACCATCGTGCGCTTCGGCGAGCAGATGATTGTGAAAGCGATGAGCGTACTGGTGTTCCCGTTCGTGGTCGCGCTGATGATTCTGGCCTTTTATCTGATCCCGCAGTGGAACGGCGCGGCGCTGGAGACCCTCTCCCTGAGCAGCGCGACCGCGACCGGCAACGGCCTGTGGATGACTCTGTGGCTGGCGATTCCGGTGATGGTGTTCTCCTTTAACCACTCGCCGATCATCTCCTCCTTCGCCGTCGCTAAACGCGAAGAGTACGGCCAGGGCGCGGAGAAAAAATGTTCCAGCATTCTGGCCCGCGCGCACATCATGATGGTGCTGACCGTGATGTTCTTCGTCTTCAGCTGCGTACTGAGCCTCTCTCCGGCGGATCTGGCGGCGGCGAAAGATCAGAACATCTCGATTCTGTCTTATCTGGCGAACCACTTTAACGCGCCGGTCATCGCCTGGATGGCGCCGATCATTGCGATGATCGCCATCACCAAATCCTTCCTCGGCCACTACCTTGGCGCTCGCGAAGGCTTTAACGGCATGGTGATTAAATCCCTGCGCGGTAAAGGCAAGTCCATCGAAATCAACAAACTGAACAAAATCACCGCCCTGTTCATGCTGGTCACCACCTGGATTGTGGCGACGCTGAACCCAAGCATCCTTGGGATGATCGAAACCCTGGGCGGCCCGATTATCGCCATGATTCTGTTCCTGATGCCGATGTACGCGATTCAGAAAGTCCCGGCGATGCGCAAATACAGCGGCCACGTCAGCAACGTATTCGTGGTGATTATGGGCCTGATTGCTATCTCCGCGATTTTCTACTCTCTGTTTAGCTAATATCCCCCGCGCCGCTTAACGGCGGCGCGCCTCCCGACAGCACTGGATGCATCATGATCAGCGTATTCGATATTTTTAAAATCGGCATTGGCCCTTCCAGCTCCCACACCGTTGGACCGATGAAAGCGGGCAAACAATTCACGGACGATCTTATTGAGCGCGGGCTGCTTCCCGAGGTAACCAAAGTCGTCGTCGATGTCTACGGATCCCTTTCCCTGACTGGTAAAGGCCACCATACCGACATCGCGATTATTATGGGCCTGGCGGGCAACCTGCCGGATACCGTCGATATCGACGCGATTCCCGGCTTTATCCAGGACGTCAACACCCATGGCCGCCTGATGCTGGCGAACGGCCAGCAGGAAGTGGCGTTCCCGGTCGATCGGTGCATGAATTTCCACGCCGACAACCTGTCGCGGCATGAGAACGGCATGCGTATTACCGCTCTCGGCGGCGAGAAGGTTCTCTACAGCCAGACGTACTACTCCATCGGCGGCGGGTTTATCGTCGACGAAGACCATTTCGGCGTGACCGCCGAAGCGCCAGTCGCCGTCCCTTATCCGTATAAAAATGCCGCCGACCTGCAGCGCCACTGCCGCGAAAGCGGGCTATCGCTCTCCGGCCTGATGATGCAAAACGAGCTGGCGCTGCACAGTAAAGAAGCGCTGGAGCAGCATTTTGCTGCGGTCTGGGAGGTGATGAGCAGCGGAATTGAGCGCGGCATCACCACCGAAGGGGTTCTGCCGGGCAAGCTGCGGGTTCCCCGTCGCGCCGCCGCGCTGCGCCGGATGCTGGTAAGCCAGGACAACACCAACAGCGACCCGATGGCGGTCGTTGACTGGATTAACATGTTCGCCCTGGCGGTTAACGAAGAGAACGCCGCTGGCGGGCGCGTCGTGACCGCGCCGACCAACGGCGCCTGCGGTATCGTACCTGCGGTGCTGGCCTACTACGACAAGTTCATCCGCAAAGTGAACGCCAACTCGCTGGCGCGCTATATGCTGGTCACCAGCGCCATTGGCTCGCTCTATAAGATGAACGCCTCAATTTCCGGCGCCGAAGTGGGCTGCCAGGGTGAAGTCGGCGTAGCCTGTTCAATGGCGGCGGCCGGTCTGGCTGAACTTCTGGGCGGCAGTCCGGGTCAGGTATGCATCGCGGCGGAAATTGGTATGGAGCACAACCTCGGTCTCACCTGCGATCCGGTTGCCGGCCAGGTGCAGGTGCCGTGCATCGAACGTAACGCTATCGCAGCGGTCAAGGCGGTCAACGCCGCGCGTATGGCCCTGCGCCGCACCAGCGAGCCGCGGGTGTGCCTCGATAAAGTCATCGAGACCATGTACGAAACGGGCAAAGATATGAACGCCAAATATCGTGAAACCTCGCGCGGCGGCCTGGCAATGAAGATTGTCGCCTGCGATTAACGTCCCCCTCCCGGTATGCTGCGGCATGCCGGGCTTTCTTCCCCCTGCCCTCTTCCTTCATTTATGTTATATAAATGATAATTTAGTTATTTATTAGTTATAAAGACGATTTGTTACCTTACGGAAAACCGCTCAAGGAGAACAAATCATGCTCAGATTATCCCGCCCGGCGCTGCTGCTCCTGCTGGCTGGCTTATCCGCTTCCGCGCTGGCGAAAGCGCCAGAGACCGTGAATATTGGTTATCAGAAAGCCAATATCTTCGCGCTGCTGAAATATCGCGGCACTCTCGATGAAAGCTTCAAAAAGCAGGGTATCGCCGTACGCTGGATTGAATTCCCCGCCGGACCGCAGATGCTGGAAGGGCTGAACGTCGGCAGCATCGACCTCGCCGCCACCGGCGATGCGCCGCCGGCCTTTGCCCAGGCGGCGCAGGCGGATCTGGTCTATTTAGCCCACTCGCCGGCGAATCCTAAAACCGAAGCCATCGTGGTGGCGGAAAACTCGGCGATTAAGAGTGTCGCCGACCTTAAGGGCAAGCGCGTGGGGCTCAATAAAGGCTCCGACGTGAACTATCTGCTGGTGACCGCGCTGGAGAAAGCCGGGCTGAGTTATAAAGATATCACGCCGGTCTATCTGCCGCCTGCTGACGCCCGCGCCGCCTTCCAGCGCGGCGCCATTGACGCCTGGGTTATCTGGGATCCGTTCCTCGCCGAAGTGGAAACCAACGCCAAAGCGCGACAGATTCGCAATGCCGAAGGGCTGGTGCCGCACTACACCTTCTACCTGGCCAGCCGCAAATTTGCCGACACGTATCCGGATACCGCAAAGCAGGTGGTGGATGAGCTGGGTAAACTGAGCGAATGGGCCAACGGTCATCAGGACGATGCCGCCGGGATCCTCTCCACCTCAACCGGGCTGGATAAGGCTATCTGGCTGAAAACGCTGGCGCGTCTGCCCTACGGCGCCGAGCGCATGACCCCTGCGGTCTATAACGAACAGCAGGCACTGGCGGATACCTTCACCCGCATCGGCCTGCTGCCGGTGAAAGTCGATGTGCGCAGCGCAACCTGGTCGCTGGATAAGCAGTAAGCCTTCTCTTCCCGGGTCGCGGCGCAGGCGCCTTACCCGGGCTACCGGCCCGCAGACGACGGTGGACCCGTAGCCCGGACAGGCGCGTCAAGCGCCGCCTCCGGGAAAAAACACCTCCCCGCACTCCCGCCCCCTCGCCCTTAGGGGAGAGGGAATTAACTCACCTTCTCTTCGCTCGCGACCGCGACCTGCTCGCCGCGACGATAGCCTGCGCCCGGATGTGGCGCAGCCAGCCGCGCGCCAGCGCCAAACAGCTTCTCACGCAGGGTTCCTTCGCGATACTCCTGCTTAAACACGCCGCGCTTTTGCAGCTCCGGGACCAGCAAATCCACCACGTCGCGGAAGGTTTCGTGGGTCACCGCATAGGCGAGGTTAAAGCCATCGACGTCGGTCTCCTCGACCCAGGACTGCAGCTCATCGGCGACCGTTTGCGGGCTGCCGACCACCAGCGGGCCGAAGCCGCCGATTCCCGCCCAGTCCGCCAGCTTCTGCACGGTCCACTGGCTATTCGGATCGGCGGTGGAAAACGCCTCCACCATCGACTGAATCGCGTTGGTATGCAGATACTCCAGCACCTGATCCGGCTGATACTGACCAAGGTCGATGCCGGTCCAGCCGGAGAGCAGCGCCAGCGCCCCTTCGTAGCTAACGTACGGTTTATACTCCTGCCACTTCGCCTGGGCTTCACGGTCGGTTTCGCCGACGATGACCGTCTGCATATTGAAGATCAGGATGCTACGCGGATCGCGCCCGGCCTCCTCGGCGCGACGACGAATATCCGCCACCGTCTTTTTCAGCAGTACTTTCGACGGCGCGCCGACAAATACGCACTCGGCGTGGCCGGCGGCGAACTGCTTGCCGCGGCTGGAGGCGCCCGCCTGATAGAGCACCGGCGTACGCTGCGGCGATGGCTCGCAGAGGTGGATCCCCGGCACCGAAAAGAAGTTGCCCTGATGGTTAATCGGATGAATTTTTCGCGGATCGCTGAAGATCTTACGTTCCCTGTCGCGCAGCACCGCGCCATCCTCCCAACTCCCTTCCAGCAATTTATAAACCACCTCCAGATACTCATCGGCGTAGTCGTAGCGGGCGTCGTGGTCGGTCTGCGCTTTCTGGCCAATATTACGCGCCCCGCTCTCCAGATAGGAGGTCACGATATTCCAGCCCACTCGCCCCTTTGTCAGATGGTCGAGCGTCGACAGGCGGCGAGCGAACGGATAGGGATGTTCAAAGGAGAGCGAAGCGGTCAGGCCGAATCCGAGATGCTCCGTCACCAGCGCCATCGGCGTGATCAGCGCCAGCGGATCGTTGACCGGCACCTGCGCCGCCTGGCGGAGCGCCGCATCGCCGTTGCCGTTCAGCACGTCATAGACGCCCAGCACGTCGGCGATAAACAGCCCGTCAAACTTGCCGCGCTCCAGCAGACGCGCCAGGTCGACCCAATACTCAAGGTCTTTATACTGCCAGGAGCGGTCGCGCGGATGGGCCCACAGCCCCGGCGACTGATGGCCGACGCAGTTCATATCAAAAGCGTTCAGACGAATTTCACGTTGTGATGACATAGCGCTCTCCACGGCGCGCCCCGCTGTCGGGACGCGCGCATAATCATTAAGGGAATCAGGGGATAAAAGGCGTTCAGAACGCCGGACATCGGGCGGATTGTTTAATGCCCAGCGCCAGCAATGCTTCGGCGGCTACGGCGGCGGCATGGTCGGCCACCTGCGGTAGCCCCATCAGTTCACCGAAATGGGCCCGCGCGGCAGGTCCGGAGACCAGCAGATTGGGCGCGGCCCGCCCTTCCCGGCCAATCGCCCGCGAGCGGCGATCGACGTCCAGTCCGAGGCCAAACGCGTCGGCGCGAATCAGCCCCTCCTGGCTCAGCTGGCGCAGCAGCGGCTGGCTGTTGGTGAGGGCCCCGTGCGCCGGGCCGGTAGTTAAAATAAAATGGTCAACGCTCACCCACTGCGCTTCACCGCCCCGGGGCGAGAGGGTTAGCGTCAATTTTTGCGCGTCGTCTGCCAGCGCCGTCAGCCTGGCCGCCAGCACCCGCAGGCTGCCGTCGCGCTGGCGCTGCTCAAGAATCCCGGCGACCTGGGGAGCGATACGATAGCGGTGAACGTCCCAGTAGCTGCGTAAATGACGCAGGAAGCGCTGACGATCGGCCACCGACAGCGCCTGCCAGATCTCCTGCCCCTGATTACGCACCGCGTCCAGCACCACCTGCCAGGCCTGCCCCCGCTCCGCGGCGCGGTCGATATCCCGGCGGATTTGCCGCAGCCGCTGGCGCAGCGATCCGTGGGCATACTCGCCTTCCCAAGGGTCAGCGCTGCCGCTCAGGTTGCTGCGGGAGAGGAGCCCGCGGCGTGAAAATGCCGTTATCGGCCCCCGATGTCCCAGCCGCGTCAGCGTCGCGATGGTATCCGCCATCGTCAGGCCGGTGCCCATGACCGCGACGCTCGCCTGCGGCGCGATAGCGTCCAGCACGCCCGTTCGCCAGGGGTTAGCGATGAGCGCCGGATGGGTCGCGAACGGCGTCGCCAGCGACGGCAGCGAGGGCGGCGGATGGCTGATGGCCAGCACCAGCAGATCGGCCGGCAGCCGATGACCGCCATCGGTGATAATCTCGCCATCTTTAAACCTTAGCGCCTGCTCGCGCAGATGCGTCAGACGCCCGCCGCTGGCGCTCGCCTCCTCGGCGAAACGCTGGGCGACGTAGCGGCCAAACTGGCCGCGCTGCGGATAGACAGCGCCGTCTTCCAGCAGAGCCTGCGGATCATCAGCAAAAGCAGGCTGGCTGCGGTACCAGCGGTCGAACGCGCCCTCCTCTTCCCCGGCAAGCTGCATCCGCGCCGCGGGAACGTTAATCCGATGGCTCGGTTCGGTCGTGGAGTAGGCCACGCCCGCGCCGGGCACCTCGCGCGGCTCCAGCAGCGTGACCCGCACGCCAGCCGGCGCCAGGCGCAGGAGATGAATAGCCACCGCCGCGCCGCTAAATCCGCCGCCGACGATCGCCACGTGCGGTTCAGTTTGCATAGCCCACCGCCTTCAGAAACCGCAGTAACATACGCGCCTCCTCAGCTTGCGCTGACCTGTTTCACCGGACGCTTATCGCCGCCGATAGTTTCGCCGAACGGGCCGGTATTGACGCTACGCGCCTTCGGCTGATCGTGGCCTGCCAGCGGCAATAGCGGCATGACCAGGTCAGCGAAACGATGGGCTTCTTCCAGATGCGGGTAGCCGGAGAAGATAAAATTGGTGATACCGAGCGCCTGATATTCACGAATGCGCTCTGCCACCTGCTGCGGATTGCCGACCAGCGCCGTTCCCGCCCCGCCGCGCACCAGCCCTACGCCCGCCCACAGGTTCGGCGCAATGCGCAGATTGTCGCGCGATCCTTTATGCAGCGAGCTCATGCGCGCCTGGCCGGTGGAGTCCATACGGGCAAAAATTTTCTGCGCCTGGGCGATGGTCTCGTCATCAAGGTGAGAAATCAGCCGATCGGCGGCGGCCCACGCCTCCTCTTCGGTTTCGCGAACAATCACATGCAGACGAATCCCGTACTGCAACGTGCGGCCCCGGGCGGCGGCGCGCTCGCGCACTACCGCCAGCTTTTCGGCCACCAGCGCCGGCGGCTCTCCCCAGGTCAGATAGGTATCGATTTGATCGGCGGCAACGTCGATGGCTTCCTCAGAGGAGCCGCCAAAAAACAGCGGCGGACCGTTTTCCTGTACCGGCGGAAACAGCACTTCCGCGCCTTCCACGTGGATATGCTCGCCGTGATAGTCCACCTTTTCGCCTTTCAGCAGGCGCGAGTAGACGTCGAGAAATTCGCGGGTGACCTGATAGCGTTCGCCGTGGCTGAGGAAAATACCGTCGCCTTTGTTTTCCACCGGATCGCCGCCGGTGACGACGTTAATCAGCAGCCGACCGCCCGACAGACGGTCGAGCGTCGTCGCCATCCTCGCCGCCAGCGTCGGCGGCTGCAGGCCCGGACGAACGGCCACCAGATAGCGCAGGCGACGGGTCAGCGGCGCCAGCGCCGAGGCCACCAGCCAGGAGTCCTCGCAGCTTTTTCCCGTCGGGATCAGCACACCGTAGTAGCCCAGGCTGTCGGCCGCCAGCGCCACCTGCTGCAGGTAAGGCAAATCAACCGGTCGCCCGCCCTCCGCGGTGCCCAGGTAGCGGCCATCGCCGTGGGTGGGCAGAAACCAGAACACGTTGATTTTATCGTCGGCTTTTTGCGTCATTATCGATTTCCTATATAACCATATCCGATATTTATCGAAGAGTTGTTTTAATTTGGTTATATGAGTGTTAGCGATAATCGTGCCAATGGTGAACGAAAAATTAACAAAACAAAATCAGTCAGTTAGATAAAACAGAACCGTATACCGCTGTTGCAAATGCAGCAGACAGTGCGTCCGGGCTGCGGCTTTTGCAACAGCGCGACGGGCTAGCCCTCTGGTTTCCAACCCCGGCACAGGATAAGTTCAGGGCATTAAAAGTCGGAGGTCAACCATGCTGAATCCTGAATTTCCATCCTCAACGCCCACGCTGATCGACCCGGCGTCAAAAGCGTTTCAGAGCCTGCTGGATAAACTGGCCCCCACCGAGGCGACCGTGCTGATCGTCGGCGAAACCGGCACCGGTAAAGAGGTTGTCGCCCGCTATCTGCATCACCATAGCCCGCGCCGCCAACGGCCGTTCCTGGCCGTCAACTGCGGCGCGCTCAGCGAGAGCCTGGCGGAAGCGGAGCTGTTCGGCCATGAAAAAGGGGCGTTTACCGGCGCGGTACAAAGCCATCCCGGCTGGTTCGAGGCGGCGGAAGGCGGCACGCTGCTGCTCGATGAAATCGGCGAGCTTAGCCTGGCGCTCCAGGTGAAACTGCTGCGCGTCCTGCAGGAGCGCGAAATCACCCGCGTCGGCTCACGCAAGGCCGTTAAGGTCGATGTGCGGGTAATCGCCGCCACCCACGTGGATCTGATGCAGGCCATCCGCGAGCGTCGTTTCCGCGAAGACCTCTACTACCGGCTGAATATCGCCATCGTGCCGCTGCCGCCGCTGCGCCAGCGTCGCCAGGATATTCCGGTGCTGGCGGACCATTTTCTCTCGCTCTACGCCCGCCGTCTGGGTCGTCCGATTCGCAGTCTGGCCCCGGAGACGCTGGCAAGGCTGATGGAGTACCCCTGGCCGGGCAATATTCGCGAGCTGGAGAACACTCTGCATAACGCGGTATTGCTGAGTAAAGAAGAGGAGATCGGCCCCGCCCAGCTGCGGCTGACGACGCTGAACAACGAGCCCTCGGCAGTTGGCGATAATGAACTCGACGATTTTATTCGTCGTCAGCTTTCCCTGCCGGGCGAACCGCTGTGGGAAAGGGTCACCGGGGCGTTGATACGCGGCGCGATGGCCCACAGTGACGATAATCAAAGCCAGGCCGCAGCGCTGCTCGGTATCAGCCGCCACGCGCTGCGCACGCAGTTGGCAAATTTGGGCATCATCAAAAGCCGCCGCCGTCAGGAGCCCCTCTACAGCGCGGCGGTCAAAAAGGTCTCTCGTGACCGGGAACTGCGCATCGGCTTCCAGCGCTTTGGCAATCTTGGCATCCTGAAAGCGCGGCAAAGTCTTGAGCAAGCCTTTGCCAGCCGCGGCGTCAGCGTACTGTGGAGCGAGTTCCCCGCCGGGCCGCAGCTGCTGCACGCGCTGGCCTGCGATGAAATCGATTTTGGCACCACCGGCGAAGCGCCGCCGGTTTTCGCGCAGGCCACTAACAGCGAGCTGGTCTACGTCGCCTGGGAACCGCCCGCGCCGCAAAGCGTGGCGATGGTCGTCCCGCAGCACAGCGATATTCGCACCCTTAGCGACCTGCGCGGCAAGCGTATCGCGCTGAATAAAGGCTCTAACGTGCACTGGCTGCTGCTACATATCCTGGAAGAGGCCGGGCTGGCGTTAAACGACGTCAAAGTGGTCTACATTCCGCCGAAGTACCCGCTGACCGCCAGCGATTACCTGGCGGTGGACGCCTGGATGATGTGGGATCCGCTGCTCAGCGACGCGGAATATAGCGGTGAACTACGGGTTGTCGCCAGCGGCGAGGGGCGCGTCAATAACCACCAGTTCTACCTGTCGCGCCGCGACTACGCCAGCCGCAATAGCGATATCATGCAGCGCCTGCTGGCCGAACTGACGCAAACCGGACAGTTTATCGACCAGCATCGGCAGGAAGCCGTCGGACTGCTCTCCGCCGAGCTGGGGCTTAACGCCGCTTCTCTGGCCCGAGCCCTGGCGCGCCGCAGCCATCGCCCGCGGCCGATGGATCTCAACGTGATTCGCGCCCAGCAAAGTATCGCCGATCGTTTTTACGCGCTGGGCCTTATCCACAAACCGGTATCGGTGCGCGAGGCGGTCTGGTACGGCGAGGCCACTCATAGCGATCCCCGCCCGCTGATGCACGTTGGTTAGCCGGAAACTGCGAGGCATCTTCCTGATTTCCCTGGCGCCAATAGCCTCATCCGCGCGGTGGTGTTACCCTAAAAGACGTTGAGAATAAGGGGGATCCGTGGCCGTTCATTTGCTAATCGTCGACGCACTTAATCTGATTCGCCGCATCCATGCGGTGCAGGGGTCACCCTGCGTCGATACCTGCCTGCATGCGCTCGAACAGCTGGTGGTTCATAGCCAGCCGACCCACGTGGTGGCGGTATTTGATGATGAAGACCGCGGCCACGGCTGGCGGCATCAGCGCCTGCCCGATTATAAAGCCGGGCGCGCGCCGATGCCGGAGACCCTCGAAGCGGAAATGCCGGCGCTGCGGGCGGCGTTTGAGCAGCGCGGGTTTCGCTGCTGGGCGCTCAGCGGCAGCGAAGCTGACGATCTCGCCGCGACCCTGGCGGTCAAAGTGGCGCAGGCCGGCCATCAGGCAACCATCGTTTCAACCGACAAAGGCTACTGCCAGCTGCTGTCGCCGACGATTCGCATCCGCGACTATTTCCAGAAGCGCTGGCTCGACGCGCCGTTTATCGCCAAAGAGTTCGGCGTGACGCCGGAACAGCTGCCTGACTACTGGGGGCTGGCGGGCATCAGCAGCTCAAAGGTTCCCGGCGTGGCGGGGATTGGCCCAAAAAGCGCCGCCCAGCTGTTAACCGATTTTCAGGATCTGGAAGGAATCTACGCGCGGCTGGCGGACGTGCCGGAGAAGTGGCGCAAGAAGCTGGAAGAACAGCAAGAGATGGCCTTCACCTGCCGGGAAATCGCGCGCCTGCAAACCGATTTACAGCTGGACGGCAATCTGCAGCAGCTGCGGCTGGCCCGGTAGCGTTGGGTCCAGAGAGCGCACGGCTTCCCGGAGGCGATGCTGCGCATCTGTCCGGGCTACCGCTCCGTAGACGGCGGTGAGCTCGTAGTCCGGGCTACCGGATCGCAGCCGGCGGGAAACCCGTAGCCCGGGCAAGGCGCGTCAAGCGCCGCCCCCGGGAGCCGAGCGCAGAGTCGCTGAATTTCCCGCAAGCCGTCGGCAGAAACCTTCGCTTACGGCATCACTCTTCGATACGTAATCCGTAGGTTTTGAATTTCTCCAGCACAACAGCGATGGCCTCGTCATCAAGAACCGGCACCGGATCGATAATCGCCAGGGTGCTGAGATAGAGCTGCGCCAGCACCTCGACTTCATGCGCCAGCCACAGGGCTTTCTCCAGGTTCTCTTCACAGGCGATCAGGCCATGGTGCTGCAGCAGCGTCGCTTTGCGGTTTTTCAGCGCCACGGCCACATGCTCAGACAGCTCGCGGGTACCGAACGTGGCGTAGGGCGCGCAGGGGATAGAGTTGCCCCCCGCCGCCGCAATCATATAGTGAATGGCGGGAATGGGGCGGTTGAGAATCGACACCGCCGTGCAGTGAACCGCGTGATTATGCACCACCGCGTGAGCGTCAGGGCGGGTCTGATAGGCCGCCAGATGAAAACGCCACTCGCTGGACGGCAGTTTGCCCTGCTCATGCTGACCTTCGGCATCAATATACACAATGTGCGCCTCCGTCAGCTTCTCGTAAGGAATACCCGTCGGCGTGATCAGCATTCCCCCTTGATAACGCACGCTCACGTTGCCGGCGGTCCCCTGATTTAACCCCAGCCGGGTCATTTCCAGGCAGGTATCAATAATCTGCCGGGCCAGTCTATTTCGTTCCATTCTTTACCTCTCTTTATCATGCGCAATACGACAACAGACGGCTCGCCGGATAAGACGCGCGACGCTGTTGAATAACTCGAATAATTGCCCATCATCTTCATCCCGAATAATCAGAAAGGAATTTACATTCACCGGTTCTGTGATACCCCTCACTTATTTCAGGGTAAAAAAAAGCGCTCTCTCGTTTTTGCCTGATGAAAAATGCCCGTTCTTACTAATAGATTTAAAAACGGGCATTTTGCTGATAGTTTTAACAACTGACCGTTTTCCTTATTATAAATTAAATCGGGCATTCAACCTGTGGGTTTTAGAATTAACTTTCTCAAACGGTCATGTTTTTCTGATTATTAAAGTGATGATAATCACATAAAAGCACCGAGTGGATACTAAATGTGACCGCCATCATATTAAAAGGCGTTTTTAATTTGAAAATGCCTTCATGAGTTCATTCCGTGATGTTTATTTCACTGTTGACGTCGCCGCAAGAGCTCACCTGATTATTGTGGTCTGGTGGGTATAAACCGGCCGCTGAACACGCTTCTGAACCAATGAGGATGCTATGGGAAACACAACAATACAAACGCAGAGTTTTCGTGCGGTAGAGACAGGGAAAAGCAAGCGCTACATTATTCCCTTCGCCCTGCTGTGCTCGTTATTTTTTCTTTGGGCGGTCGCAAATAATCTCAACGATATTTTATTACCACAATTTCAACAAGCCTTTACGCTGACTAATTTTCAGGCCGGGCTGATTCAATCCGCCTTTTATTTCGGCTATTTCGTCATCCCTATTCCGGCCGGGATTTTGATGAAAAAGTTAAGTTATAAAGCCGGCATTATTACCGGACTGTTCTTATATGCTTTTGGCGCCGCGCTATTCTGGCCCGCCGCCGAGGTCATGAATTACACCTTATTTCTGATTGGCCTGTTTATTATTGCTGCGGGCTTAGGGTGTTTAGAAACCGCGGCAAACCCGTTTGTTACCGTTTTAGGCCCAGAAAGCGGCGGTCACTTCCGGCTTAATCTGGCACAGACCTTTAACTCCTTTGGCGCCATTATTGCAGTGGTTTTTGGGCAAAGTCTTATTTTGTCTAATGTGCCGCATCAATCGCAGGATGTGCTCGATAAAATGGCTCCGGAGCAGCTTAGCGCCTATAAGCACAGCCTGGTGCTCTCGGTGCAAACCCCCTATATGATCATCGTCGCGGTTGTCTTACTGGTCGCTCTGTTGATTATGTTAACCAAATTTCCAGCCCTGCAGAGCGACGACCATAGTGACGCCACCCAGAGTTCCTTCTCCGCTTCCCTTGCTCGCCTGGTCCGCGTTCGCCACTGGCGCTGGGCGGTGCTGGCGCAGTTCTGCTACGTCGGCGCGCAAACCGCCTGCTGGAGCTATCTGATTCGCTACGCTATCGAAGAGATCCCCGGCATGACGCCCGGTTTCGCCGCCAACTATCTGACCGGCACCATGGTGTGCTTCTTTATCGGTCGCTTCTCCGGTACCTGGCTCATCAGCCGCTTCGCGCCGCATAAAGTGCTGGCGGCCTACGCCCTGCTTTCCATGATCCTGTGCCTGATTTCCGCTTTCACCGGCGGCCACGTGGGTCTGCTGGCTCTGACGCTGTGCAGCGCTTTTATGTCCATTCAGTATCCGACCATCTTCTCGCTGGGCATCAAAAACCTGGGGCAGGACACCAAATACGGCTCCTCTTTTATCGTCATGACCATTATTGGCGGCGGGATCGTCACTCCAGTGATGGGCTTTGTCAGCGACGCCGCCGGCAACATTCCCACCGCCGAACTGGTCCCGGCGCTGTGCTTTGCCGTCATCTTCATCTTCGCCCGTTTCCGTTCGCAAACGGCAGCTAACTAAACATTTATCCGAATAACGTGAGGAATCTGTAATGAAAAAAATCAGCTTACCGAAAATTGGCATCCGCCCGGTGATCGATGGACGCCGCATGGGGGTACGCGAGTCGCTGGAAGAGCAAACCATGAACATGGCGAAAGCCACCGCCGCGCTGATCGCGGAAAAACTGCGTCACGCCTGCGGCGCGCAGATTGAGTGCGTCATCGCCGACAGCTGCATCGCGGGTATGGCGGAGTCCGCCGCCTGCGAAGAGAAATTCAGCAGCCAGAACGTCGGCGTCACCATTACCGTCACTCCGTGCTGGTGCTACGGCAGCGAAACTATCGATATGGATCCGCTGCGGCCAAAAGCCATCTGGGGCTTTAATGGCACTGAGCGCCCCGGCGCGGTTTACCTTGCGGCGGCGCTGGCGGCGCATAGCCAGAAGGGTATTCCGGCATTCTCCATTTATGGCCACGACGTACAGGACGCCGACGACACCACCATTCCGCCGGATGTCGAAGAAAAACTGCTGCGCTTTGCCCGCGCCGGCTTAGCGGTCGCCAGCATGAAGGGCAAAAGCTATCTTTCCGTCGGCGGCGTGTCGATGGGTATCGCCGGTTCTATCGTCGATCACAACTTCTTCGAGTCCTGGCTCGGCATGAAGGTGCAGGCGGTGGACATGACCGAACTGCGCCGCCGCATCGACCAGAAAATCTATGATGAAAGCGAGCTGGAAATGGCGCTGGCGTGGGCGGATAAAAACTTCCGCTACGGCGAAGACCAGAACGCGCAGCAGTATAAGCGCAACGCCGAACAGAGCCGCGCGGTGCTGAAAGAGAGCCTGCTGATGGCGATGTGCATCCGCGACATGATGCAGGGCAACAGCAAGCTGGCGGAAAAAGGGCTGGTCGAAGAGTCGCTGGGCTACAACGCCATTGCCGCGGGTTTTCAGGGCCAGCGCCACTGGACCGATCAATACCCCAACGGCGATACCGCCGAAGCGCTGCTCAATAGCTCGTTCGACTGGAACGGCGTACGCGAACCCTTTGTCGTCGCCACCGAAAACGACAGCCTCAACGGCGTGGCGATGCTGATGGGCCACCAGTTGACCGGCACCGCCCAGGTATTTGCCGACGTGCGCACCTACTGGTCGCCGGAAGCGGTAGAGCGCGTCACCGGCCAACCGCTCACCGGGCTGGCGGAGCACGGCATTATCCACCTGATCAACTCCGGTTCGGCGGCGCTCGACGGCGCCTGCAAACAGCGCGATGCTGACGGCAAGCCAACCATGAAACCGCACTGGGAAATCAGCCAGCAGGAGGCCGACGCCTGCCTGGCGGCCACCGAATGGTGTCCGGCGATTCATGAATATTTCCGCGGCGGCGGCTTCTCCTCCCGCTTCCTGACCGAAGGCGGCGTGCCGTTCACCATGACCCGCGTGAATATCATCAAAGGTCTTGGCCCGGTACTGCAAATCGCCGAAGGCTGGAGCGTAGAGCTGCCGAAAGCGATGCATGACCAGCTCGATGCCCGCACCAACTCCACCTGGCCAACCACCTGGTTTGCGCCGCGTCTGACCGGTAAAGGCCCGTTCTCCGACGTCTACTCGGTGATGGCGAACTGGGGCGCTAACCACGGCGTGCTGACCATCGGGCACGTCGGCGCCGACTTTATCACCCTGGCGTCGATGCTGCGGATCCCGGTCTGCATGCATAACGTAGAAGAGGCGAAAATCTACCGCCCCTCCAGCTGGTCTGCCCACGGGATGGATAGCGAAGGCCAGGATTACCGCGCCTGCCAGAACTACGGCCCGCTGTATAAGCGTTAATACGGCTTTGCCCGGTGGCGCAGGCTTACCGGGCCTACAGAACCGTAGGCCGGATAAGCGCGGCGCCATCCGGCGACGTTTATGGAGTTAACGATGAAAAAAGACGTCATCCTGGTCCTCGACTGCGGCGCCACCAACGTGCGGGCGATTGCGGTTGACCGCCGGGGGAACATTATCGCCCGCGCCGCAACGACCAACGCCAGCGATATCGCCGTGGAGAACAGCGCCTGGCACCAGTGGTCGCTGGAGGCGATCCTGCAACGCTTCGCCGAGTGCTGCCGGCAGATTAGCGACCCGCTCTCATCCTGCACGGTTCGCGGCATCACGGTCACCACCTTCGGCGTCGACGGCGCGCTGGTGGATGAACAGGGCAAGCTGCTCTATCCGGTCATCAGCTGGAAATGTCCGCGCACCGCGGCGGTGATGGACAATATCAGCCGTTTTATGCCCGCGCAGCAGCTCCAGCAGATCTCTGGCGTCGGCGCATTTGCCTTCAACACCCTGTATAAGCTGATCTGGCTGAAAGAGAACCACCCGCAGCTGCTGGAGAAAGCCCGCGCCTGGCTGTTCATCTCCTCGCTTCTCAACCAGCGTCTGACCGGGGAATTCACAACCGATATCACCATGGCGGGCACCAGCCAGATGCTGGATATCCATCAGCGGGATTTCAGCACGCAGATCCTGCAGGCGACGGGGCTGCCGCGCCGCCTGTTTCCCCGGCTCGTTGAAGCGGGCCAGCAGATCGGCACGCTGCAAAGCGATGCCGCGAAGATGCTGGGTTTAGCCGTCGGCATTCCGGTCATCTCCGCCGGGCACGATACCCAGTTCGCGCTGTTTGGCGCGGGCGCGGAGCAGGATGAACCTGTGCTGTCGTCCGGCACCTGGGAAATCCTGATGGTGCGCAGCGCCCAGGTGAACACGCCGCTGCTCAGCCACTATGCGGGCTCCACCTGCGAGCTGGATAGCCAGCCGGGACGCTATAACCCGGGCATGCAGTGGCTGGCCTCCGGCGTGCTGGAATGGGTACGCCAGCTGCTGTGGACGCCTGAAACGCCGTGGCAAACGTTGATTGACGAGGCCCGTGCCCTCCCCGACGGCGCTCAGAAGGTGAAGATGCAGTGCGACCTGCTATCCAGCCCAAACGCGGGCTGGCAGGGCATCACGTTGAATACCACTCGCGGTCACTTCTACCTCGCCGCGCTGGAGGGATTAGCCGAACAGCTGGCGAACAACCTACAAACGCTGCAAAAAATCGGTCACTTTAACGCCAGCGAACTGCTGCTGGTCGGCGGCGGCAGCCGCAACGCGCTGTGGAATCAGATCAAAGCCAACAGGCTGGATATCCCGATTAAAGTACTGGATGACGCCGAAACCACCGTCGCCGGCGCCGCCATGTTTGGCTGGTATGGCGTCGGTGAATTCAGCAGCCCGGAGCAGGCCCGAGCGCAAGTGAGCTATCAGTATCGCTATTTTTACCCGCAAACCGAACCCGAACTGATTGAGGGAGTATGAGATGCTAAAAACGATTTCCCCGTTAATATCACCGGAGCTACTGAAGGTGCTGGCGGAAATGGGGCACGGCGATGAGATTATTTTTTCCGATGCCCACTTCCCGGCGCACAGCATGGGGCCCCAGGTGATTCGCGCCGACGGCCTGCTGGTCAGCGACCTGCTGCAGGCGATTATTCCGCTGTTTGAGTTAGACAGCTACGCTCCGCCGCTGGTGATGATGGCCGCCGTGGCGGGCGACTCCCTCGACCCGCAGGTGGAAACGCGCTACCGCGAGGCGCTTTCCCGCCCCGCGCCCTGCCCGGAGATCGCCCGCATCGACCGCTTTGCTTTCTACGAGCGGGCGCAAAAAGCCTTTGCGATCGTTATCACAGGTGAGCGCGCTAAGTACGGGAATATTCTTTTAAAAAAAGGAGTAACGCCGTAATCTCATGCCGGAGCGCCCGTCTGATGCGGGCGCTCAGCGAACGCCAGGGTGAGAAAAATGAAAGCGGCACGACAGCAAGCGATACTAGACCTGCTCATTAACCATAACAGCCTGACCACCGAAGCCTTATCGCTACAGCTCAACGTCAGCCGAGAAACCATCCGCCGCGATCTCAGCGAGCTCCAGTCCCAGGGGAAAGTGCTGCGTAACCACGGCCGGGCAAAAGTCATTCACCGGCAAAGCCGGGACAGCGGCGATCCTTTTCATATCCGTCTGAAAAGCCACTACGCGCACAAAGCGGATATCGCCCGCGAAGCCCTTGCGTGGATAGAAGCTGGAATGACGATCGCCTTCGACGCCAGCTCCACCTGCTGGTATCTGGCCCGCCAGCTGCCCGATATCGACCTTCACGTCTTTACCAACAGCCAGCCGATTTGCCAGGAGCTGAGCAAGCGCGAGAATATTCAGCTCACCTGCTCCGGCGGTACGCTCCAGCGAAAATATGGCTGCTACGTCAGCGCGTCGCTTATCTCGCAGCTCAAAGCGCTGGAGATCGACCTGTTCATTTTTTCCTGCGAAGGCATCGACAGCGAGGGCGCGCTCTGGGACTCAAACACGGTGAACGCCGAGTTCAAATCGCTGCTGCTTAAGCGGGCGTCGCAATCGTTATTGCTGATTGATAAGAGCAAGTTTAATCGCTCAGGAGAGGCGCGGATCGGCCATCTGGATGATGTGACGCATATTGTTTCGGACGTGTCGCAGTCATAACGGCTATTTGCAGCGCCGGATAGCGGCTTAACACCTTATCCGGCCTACAAAAGCGGGCAAACTAGCGTTCGTCGCGGCGACCGCCGACGGCAGCCCACAGGCGGCGAACGTGAACCGTTACCTCTTCGCGATCGTGATACAGCTGGCGTGCCTGGATCTGCGCGTTGATACCGTGCTCGTCGAGCTGTTCCTGGATATAGGCCAGGTTGCGCGATAGCTCTTCGTAGCGTTTTTTCATCGGCAGCTTCAGGTTAAAGATGGTTTCGCGGCACCAGCCGTTCACCAGCCACTGCGCCATCAGCGCCGCCACTTTCGCCGGCTTCTCCACCATATCGCACACCATCCACGAGATGTTGCTGCGCGTCGGGCGATACTTGAAGCCGTCTTCACGCAGCCAGGTCACCTGCCCGGTATCCATCAGGCTTTGCGCCATTGGACCGTTATCCACCGAGGAGACCCACATATTGCGTTTCACCAGCTGATAGGTCCAGCCGCCGGGGCAGGCGCCGAGATCCACCGCGTACATACCGTTCGCCAGGCGCTCATCCCACTCATCCGCCGGGATAAAGACGTGAAACGCCTCTTCCAGCTTGAGAGTCGAACGGCTTGGCGCATCGGACGGGAACTTGAGGCGCGGAATGCCCATATAGAACGGCGAGTTGTTGTTAGACAACGAATAGCCGGTGTAGCAGCAGCCCGGCGCGATAAAGAATACGTGGACCACCGGACGTTTTGGCGTTTCATAGTTGGTCAGCACGCCCGCCTCGCGCAGCGCCGCGCGCAGCGGTACCGTAAACTTGCGGCAGAACTTCATCAGCTCTTTGCTTTCGTTGGTATCGGCCACTTCCACGCGCAGCTCGCCGCCCTTCTCCACCACGCCCTGCAGCATACCGACGATCGGGGAAATCCGGTCTTCCGGCGGCAGGTCACGCAGCAGTTCGCCAACCACAAACATCTGGCGGGCAAACACCAGCGAGCTGAACGGCAGTTCGCGCACCAGCTTTTCGCCGTCTTCGGCCTGATAGCACTCAAAAATCACATAGCCGGAGTCGTCTTTGACTCGGGCAAAACCAAACACCTCAAGGCGCGAGGCCTTATCGGTAATTTCTGCTGCGCACTCTTTCTCAAACCCAGGGCGACAATAGAGGACAACTTTATTCATGAACAACGCCCTTACGTTTCAGACGAATTGCACCAATTAACATTAATACCCAACCGGCGAGGAAGCAGACGCCCCCGACCGGCGTAACGAACGCCCACAGGCGTAAATGCGAGAGCGCCAGACAGTAGAGGCTGCCGCTAAAAAGAACGGTACCGAGCGCCATAAAGACGCTGCTCCAGTAAAACCAGATGCTGATGCGGCGCTGCATCGCCACCGCCAGGCCAAAGATCGCCAGCGTATGGAATGCCTGATACTGCAGGCCGGTGTGGATCCAGCCCATTTCCGCAACGCCCATCGTTTTACTTAAAACGTGCGCGCCAAAAGCGCCCAAAGCCACAAAGATAAAACCGCTTATCGCGGCGAAAATCAGCATAAAACGGCTGGTCATGTGTTTACCCTACGATGATTTATTGTTCATAACGAAAGCGAAATTTTTCTTGTTCATTAGCCGCTTTTGCCAGAATCCACTGGCGGAAGGCGGCTATTTTACCCAGTTCTGCCTGACTGTCATGACAAACGAGATAAAACGCATTCTTACTGACCAGAACATCATTAAACGGACAGACCAAACGGCCTGCCTCAATCTCGGACTGCGCCATCACATTGTTGGCCAGCGCGACCCCCTGTCCATGGATTGCCGCCTGCAGCACCATTGCGCTGTGGCTAAAGATAGGTCCCTGTTGAACATTGATATGGTTTAGACCCAACTGACGGGTATAAGTTTGCCAGTCGCGGCGGGAAGCGTCGTGCAGCAGGGTATGTTGCGCCAGATCGGCAGGCGTTTTCAACGCTTTATCACCGGTGAGCAACAGCGGGGAACACACCGGGAGCAGATATTCGGCGTACAGTTTTTCCACCCGCAGCCCCGGCCAGTTGCCGCGGCCGTAAAAAATCGCCACGTCGACATCGTCGGCCAGCTTATCTTCCTGACGGTCCACGGCCTGGATTCTGACGTCGATTCCCGGATAAGCTGAGTTAAAGCTTGTGAGTCTCGGCACCAGCCACTGAATGGCAAAACTGGGGAGCATACTGACGGTTAAGGCCCCTTTTGCGCTTCGCGCCTGAAGCTTGCGGGTCGCCTCGGTGAGCTGCGAGAAAATCTCTTTAATATCCTGAAAATAGCTCTGCCCCTCCTCTGTCAAAAGAAGAGAACGATTGCGTCGACGGAACAGCTTGAGGCCGAGGAAATCCTCCAGGGACTTGATTTGGTGGCTGACTGCGGCCTGCGTCACAAAAAGCTCATCGGCGGCGCGAGTGAAGCTAAGATGACGGGCGGCAGCATCAAAAACACGTAATGCATTCAGAGGTGGCAAACGCTTGGACATAGTTATTCTGGCTTAGATGTTAAGGCAATTTAACAAACAGGAAACAATAGTTAACCTATTAGTTTTTTTTATCTGAGCTATTATAATTTGTCCGTTGAGCTTCTACCAGCAAATACCTATAGTGGCGGCACTTCCTGAGCCGGAACGAAGAGCTTTTTTTGGAATGCGTGTTCCAACAAGCTTTTGGCTTACGGTTGTGATGTTGTGTTGTTGTGTTTGCAATTGGTCCGGGTTTGCGGACCATGGTAGCGAAGCTACCCCTTTTCACTTCCTGTACATTTACCCTGTCTGTCCATAGTGATTTAATGTAGCACCGCACTGCGCGGTGCTTTTTTTTGCCTGCTAAAAACCAATTACTTATCCAGCTCTCCCAGCTGTTTTACATCAGAACGGTTGATCTGCTGCTTGTTACCCCAGGCATCTTTGTACGAAATCATGCCAGTATCATTATCCGTTTGCGGTTTTCCGTCGGTCACGATGGTGCGCCCATCGTTGGTATGCATCACGTAGTTAGAGGAGCAGGCGCTCAGGCCGAGGGTCAGCACACAGGCAGAAATAATTGCGGCAGTCTTATTCATTTTCATCTTTCTCTCCTTTCGACTATTTATACTGTTTATGATTCGTTCTGTACCAGGTTAAAACGCAAACCCAACACTATTCAGCATAACCATCTTTTACCCCCCCGAAGTCATATTCAGAAAATTCCAGTCGTTAGCACAAACCTTGTATCACCCGCCGATTTGCGCGACGATCCTGGTATCGATACGAGGAATCTCATGAACGCATTCAACCCCGTCCAATTTCGCGCCCAGTTCCCGGCGCTGGCCGACGCCGGCGTCTATCTTGATAGCGCCGCGACAACGCTCAAACCGCTGGCGGTCATTGAGGCCAGCGACCAGTTCTATCGCCTCAGCGCCGGCAACGTCCACCGCAGCCAGTTCGCCGCCGCCCGGCAGCTAACCGAACGCTATGAAAACGCGCGCGAACGCGTGGCGGCGCTGCTTAATGCCCCATCCGGCGAAGATATCGTCTGGACGCGCGGCACCACCGAAGCCATTAATATGGTGGCGCAGAGCTACGTGCGCCCGCGGCTGAAACCCGGCGATGAGATTATCGTCAGCGAAGCGGAACATCACGCCAACCTGGTGCCGTGGTTAATGGTTGCAGAGCAAACCGGCGCGCGGGTGGTGAAGCTGCCGCTGGCGGGCAACCGTCTGCCGGACGTGGCGGCGCTTGGCGCGCTCATCACGCCGCGCAGCCGGGTGCTGGCGATTGGCCAGATGTCCAACGTCACCGGCGGCTGCCCGGACCTGGCGCTGGCGATTCGCCAGGCCCACGCTGCCGGGATGGTGGTAATGGTCGACGGCGCGCAGGGGGCGGTGCATTTCCCGGCGGACGTCCAGGCGCTGGATATCGACTTTTATGCTTTTTCCGGCCATAAGCTCTACGGGCCGACCGGCATCGGCGCGCTGTATGGCAAACGCGAACGGCTGGCGGAGATGTCGCCGTGGTTCGGCGGGGGAAAAATGATTACCGAAGTCACCTTCGACGGCTTCAAAACCCAGCCCGTCCCCTGGCGCTTCGAGGCCGGGACGCCAAATATCGCCGGGGTGATTGGCCTGAGCGCGGCGCTGGAGTGGCTGGAGGAGACGGATATCGCGCAGGCGGAAAACTGGTGCCGCGGCCTGGCCACGCTGGCGGAAGACGAGCTGGCGAAACGTCCGGGCTTTCGCTCGTTCCGCTGTCAGGACGCCAGCCTGCTGGCGTTTGATTTTGACGGCGTTCACCATAGCGATATGGTGACGCTGCTGGCGGAATCGGGTATCGCGCTGCGCGCCGGTCAGCACTGCGCTCAACCACTGCTGGCGGCGCTTGGCGTCAGCGGCACTCTGCGGGCCTCCTTCGCGCCTTATAATACGCAAGACGATGTTTACGCGCTGGTGCACGCCGTTGACCGCGCTCTGGAAATTCTGGTGGACTAATGACGACTTCTCACCCTTTTGGAACCCGCATCACCGAAGAGACTTTACGCCAGACGTTTACCCCGCTCAGCCAGTGGGAGGATAAATACCGTCAGCTGATTTTACTGGGCAAGCAGCTTCCCGCGCTGCCGGACGACCTGAAAGCGCGAGCCAAAGAGATTGCCGGGTGTGAAAACCGCGTCTGGCTGGGATATTCCGTTGATGCCGAGGGCAAGCTGCATTTCTTCGGCGATAGCGAAGGCCGTATCGTGCGCGGCATGCTGGCGGTGCTGTTGGCCGCCGTTGAAGGTAAAAGCGCCGCCGAGCTGCTGGCGCAGGATCCGCTGGCGCTGTTTGATGCGCTGGGGCTGCGCGGCCAGCTGAGCGCCTCGCGCAGTCAGGGACTCAACGCCCTGAGCGAAGCGGTGCTCGCCGCCGCCCGCGAGGTTTACGCTCTTTGAAGTAGCCCGGACAGGCGCAACGCGCCGCCTCCGGGGAAAGCGCCTGCTGCGGAAAGACATTTTTGCGATGGCGCCCGTGAACAATCCCGGAGGCGGTGCTGCGCACCTGTCCGGGCTACCGTCTTGCCGCAATGAGGGCCTACGCCGTCAGCCGCTCCGCCTTCGCCAGCATTTTCTTCAGCGCGTGGGAGACGGCGACAAAACCAAAGGTCGCGGTTACCATCGTCGCGGCGCCAAAGCCGGATGCGCAATCCATTCGCTTCGGCCCCTCAGCGGTGCTTTTCATCGCGCACACGCTGCCGTCCGCCTGCGGATAAACCAGCGCTTCGGTGGAAAACACGCAATCCACGCCGAGCTTACCTTTGCTGTTCTTCACCACCCCGAACTGGCTCTTCAAACGCTCGCGCAGCTTTGCCGCCAGCGGATCCTGGATGGTTTTCGCCAGATCGGCGACCTGAATTTGCGTCGGATCGATTTGCCCGCCCGCGCCGCCGGTGGTCACCAGCGGAACCTTATGGCGACGACAGTAAGCGATTAGCGCCGCTTTCGGGCGCACGCTGTCGATGGCGTCAATCACGTAGCTAAAGCCAACGCCAAGATACTCGGCGACGTTTTCCGGGGTGACGAAATCGTCCACCACCGTGACCCGGCACTCGGGGTTGATCAGGCGAATGCGCTCCGCCATCACCTCGGCTTTCGCCAGGCCAACGTTACCGCCAAGCGCGTGGATCTGACGGTTGGTGTTGGTCACGCAGACGTCATCCATATCGATAAGGGTAATCGCGCCAATCCCGGTTCTCGCCAGCGCTTCCGCCGCCCAGGAGCCCACGCCGCCGATGCCGACCACGCAGACGTGCGCGTCGGCAAAACATTGCAGCGCCTTTTCACCATATAAACGCGCCGTGCCGCCAAAACGCTGGCGCCAGGCATCGCTGATTACAACAGACATAAAACCTCAGAATAAGTGGATATTCCCGGGCCGCGGCGCAAGCGCCTTACCCGGGCTACCGTAGCCCCGGTAAGCGCAACGCGACCGGGGAAAAGAACGTGAATACTAGCCGCTAAAGACGTTGCCCGCGCCCGGCGCGTTTTTCAGCACCCATACGCGGCCATAGTGGTTATACCAGCCGGCACGGTGTCCGGCATCCGGACCAATGCCCTGGTAAATATCGAAGTGCTGGCCTTTAATCGCGCCGCCAACGTCGAGGGCCACCATTAAACGCAGCTCGTACTGGCCGTTGAACTTGCCGTTATTGTCCAGCAGCGGTACTTCCGCCAGCAGCGTGGTGCCAGCAGGAACAATGGAACGGTCGGAGGCCACCGACGCGCGGCCAATCAGCGGCACCGCGCTGGCGCCTTTCACCGGCGCGAAGGACTGCGGTTTAAAGAAGACGAACGACGGGTTCTGCTCCAGCAGTTCTCGGACTTCCGCCTCGCTGTGCTTTTCGCCCCATTCGCGGATCGCCTGCATCGACATATCTTCGCGCTTCACTTCGCCGCGGTCGATCAGCACTTTACCGATGCTGTAATAGGGCCAGCCGTTTTTCCCGGCATAGCTGAAGAAGTTCAGCGGCGAACCGTCGCCAAAGTCAATGTAGCCGCTGCCCTGCACGTCCATGATGAAGTTATCCATCAGCGAGTTGCTATAGGCCAGGATGTAGTTGTCGCTCAGAGCGCCGGCGTAGATGCTGGCGCGGGACGGCAGCTTGCCGCGCTTCGGCGGCATCCGGTAAATCGGGTACTGGAACTCGCCCTGGCGAGTATGACGCGCCTGCACCACCGGCGTGTAGTAGCCGGTAAACTGAACGTTACCGTAGTTATCCGTCCCCTGCATCTGCCAGGCGTCGATACCAAACTGGCTCAGCGTGCGGGTGTCGCCGCCGGAACGCAGCCACTCCTGAATCGCATTGTAGACGTTGCTCTGGCTGGTATAGAGACGCGGAGAGGCGCTACGAATCTGCCTCACCTGCTCGGAGAAGTCGCCGGCGTTAATCGGCGAGCCGACCGCATCAGGTTGGTTAACCAGTGAAAACGGCTGGGTGAGTTTACCTTCATTATACTGCTGACCGCGATCGGTCGGTTTTGAGGAACAGGCGGCCAGCATTGCCAGCATCGCGCCTGTTACTGCATATTTTGCCCAACGTCCTTTCATGGTATCTCTTCTTTATGCTGCTAAGCCCGGGTGCGTGATGAAGATAACAAACCGCCAGGGCTAATGAAATGCGCTTAGGCACCGCAAAGGCAGTTTTGCGCAAAAAACAGGCGGGAAGTGCTTCTGTATGCACCATTTTTTACAAAATCGACGATTTCTGTCAAAAAGGGTTGCATCAAAACGTTAGCGGAGTATAGTGCGCTTCCACGGACGCGGGGTGGAGCAGCCTGGTAGCTCGTCGGGCTCATAACCCGAAGGTCGTCAGTTCAAATCTGGCCCCCGCAACCAATTAAAATCAGAGAAGTAACGTTACTCGATGGAAGAGTAATGACGGACGCGGGGTGGAGCAGCCTGGTAGCTCGTCGGGCTCATAACCCGAAGGTCGTCGGTTCAAATCCGGCCCCCGCAACCAATTAAAATCTGATGCAAGTTTACTCGATGAAGAGTAAAGACGGACGCGGGGTGGAGCAGCCTGGTAGCTCGTCGGGCTCATAACCCGAAGGTCGTCGGTTCAAATCCGGCCCCCGCAACCAACATCATAAACACCCTCAAGGGTGTTTTTTTGTTTCTGCGCTCCGCAAAATCTTATGCCTGATTCAGGGAACGGCGCAGCGCCGCTCCCTAATGCCTTTCTCAGCCCTTCGGCAAAACAATATTGCTCGCCGCCAGCATGCCCATCTCGTGGTACATCGCGCAGGCCGCTTCCACGATCGGCATCGCCAGCGCCGCGCCGCTGCCTTCGCCCAGACGCATCCCCATATTCAGGTAGGGCTCCAGTTCGAGATGCATCAGCGCCGTACGCGCGCCCTTCTCCGCCGAATAGTGGGACGGGATTAGATAGGGTTTCACTTCCGGCGCAATTCGGCACGCCGCCAGCGCCGCCGCGTAGGAGAGGAAGCCGTCGAGCACCACCGGCAGGCCGCAGGAGGCCGCGCCCAGCATCACGCCCGTCATCCCCAATAAATCAAAACCGCCCACTTTCGCCAGCACGTCCAGGCCATCATTCGGGTCGGGTCGATTGACGGCAATTGCCCGACGCACCACCTCCACTTTGTTAGCGACTTTCGCCAACGGCAGATTAGCGCCAATCCCCACCACCTCCTGGGCATCGCTGCCGGTCAGGACGCTGACAATCGCCGCCGCCGGGGTGGTATTCGCCATCCCGAGCTCCCCGACGCCGAACAGCGTCACGCCATCCTGCGCCAGCCCTCGGGTATAGCGCATCACCTCCAGCAGCAGCTCTTCCGCCTGGCCGCGGCGCATTGCCGGACCGACGGCGATATTGCCGCAGCCGCGCGCCACGCGCATGTTGATAACGCCCGGAATAAGCTCGGCATCGATCCCGACGTCAATGACGTGCACCTTCGCGCCCGCCTGCGCCGCCAGTACGCAAACGCCGGTTTTGCCTAGCGTCATATTCGCCGCCTGAATCGCGGTGACCGCTTTCGGCGAGATGGCGACCCCTTCGTCCCACACGCCGTGGTCGGCGCACATCACCAGCAGCGCCTTCTTTTTCACCTGCGGGACGCCGTCAAGGCCGGGCATGCCCGCCAGCTGTACGGCAAGATCTTCAAGGCGTCCAAGGCTTCCGGGCGGCTTCAGCAGGCCGTCAATATGAAGCCGGGCGCGCACCATCGCGTTTTCATCAGGCGCAGGGATCGCACCCAGTAGAGAGGTTAAGCTTTGCATAGAGGTTCTCGTCATGTTGGCTGGCTCAGGGCAGAGCCAGCAGGAAGAATAACTCCCGGTACGGAGCGCCTGATTTACTTGATTTTCACACCGATGCCCGACACCACCAGCCAGACGTCGTCCGCCGCCGCCGCAAGACGCTGGTTGACGCGCCCGGCGATGTCGCGGAAATGGCGGGCCAGACGATTCTCCGGCACAATCCCCATCCCCACTTCGTTGGTCACCAGCACCACGCGGGCCGGACAGCGCTGGCAGGCGGCGATCAGGACGTCGATTTCGGCGTCGATCGCCCATTCCATCGCCGCATAATCCCAGCCGTCCGGTGCGCTGTCGCCGCCCAGCGCAAACAGCAGGTTGGTCACCATGGTGGTGATGCATTCCAGCAAAATCGCCTCTTGCGGGGCGATATCCGGCGTTATCAGCTCATCAAGCTGCTGCCAGCGCTCGGCGGTGCGCCAGTGTGCGGGCCTGCCGTCGCGGTGGTGCTGGATCCTCGCCGCCATCTCGTCATCAAAGATCTGCGAGGTGGCGATGTACAGTACCTGCGGCGCATGGGCAATCAGCGCTTCGGCATGACGGCTTTTACCGCTGCGCGCCCCGCCGGTGACTAAAGTCAGCATATGGACTCCTGATGCTGGCGCATGATGGCGTAGATTTTTTCTATATCGATATGCTGGCGCATCGCGTCGGCCAGCAGATCGAACTGGCGGGATTTATACTGCGCATATTCGAAATCGCTATCCAGCGCCGCCAGCCCTTTACGCTGGCGCAGGCCGTTAACCAGCGCGCGGGTAAATTCATCGCTATCAAACAGGCCGTGCAGATAGGTGCCAAACGCCAGGCCGTCATCGCTGACCGCGCCGTCCGCTACGCTCAGCCCGTTTTTATGGAGTTGCATCAGCGAACGGCAGCCGTCGCGAAGCTCGGTTTCGCCCATATGGATCTCATAGCCGCGTACGGCCAGCCCCGCCGTTGCCGCCAGCCACGCCGGCAGCCCTGGGGCCAGGGTCGCCGTCACCTGGGTCGTGGTTTTGTGCTGCGCAAAGTGGGTGACGGTATTGAGCAACCCCAGCCCCGGCTGCGTGCCAAGCCCCGACTCCACCTCATCAATAATGGTTTCGCCGAGCATCTGGTAGCCGCCGCAGATCCCCAGCACCGGTACGCCATGACGCCGGGCCTGCAGAACCGCGTGCGCCATACCGCTTTCGCGCAGCCAGCGCAGATCGCCGAGCGTGTTTTTACTGCCCGGCAGGATAATCATATCCACGCCCGCCAGCTCCTGCGGCTGGCGAACGTAGCGGACGCGGACGTCCGGCTGCGCCGCCAGCGCGTTGAAATCGGTAAAATTGGCGATGTGCGGCAGCTGAACCACGGCAATCTCAATGTCGCGCCTGTCGGTGCGCAGATATTTACCTTTTTGCAGCGCCACGCCGTCCTCATCTTCGAGATCGACGTCCAGCCACGGCATCACACCGAGCACCGGGACGCCGGTGAGCGCTTCTATCTGCTCGATCCCGGAGTAGAGCAGCGCCACGTCGCCGCGAAATTTGTTGATAATCACCCCCTTGACCCGCGCGCGCTCGTGGTCGTGCAGCAGCGCGAGGGTGCCGTAGATAGAGGCGAATACGCCGCCGCGATCGATATCCGCCACGAGGATCACCGGGCACTGCGCCATCTCGGCCATGCCCATATTGACGATGTCGCGATCGCGCAGGTTGATCTCCGCCGGGCTGCCCGCCCCTTCCAGCACCAGCACATCATGTTCGGCGGCCAGGCTGTTATAGACCGAGAGGATCTGTTCGCGCAGGCGCGGCTTATATTCGTGATAGCTCACCGCGTCCATATCGGTCGCCACCTTGCCCATCAGCACCACCTGCGCTTTGCGGTCGCTGGTCGGCTTGAGCAGCACCGGGTTCATGCGCACATCCGGCGTAATCCCCGCCGCTTCGGCCTGGAAAATCTGCGCCCGGCCCATCTCTTTGCCATCCGGCGTAATACCGGAATTGAGCGCCATATTCTGCGATTTAAACGGCGCGGTGCGCTGACCGTCCTGATAAAAAATACGGCACAGCCCCGCGACCAGCACGCTTTTACCGACGTCAGAAGCGGTGCCCTGTAACATAATTGCCAGCGTCATGACGCCTCCTTCATCGCGTTGCTTCGCATCCGCGTAAAAAATTCTTCTTCGGTTTTACACAGCGGCAGCCCGAGCTGCGCGTGCAGCTTCACCAGCCACGGCTGGGTAAGCCCGGCCTGGGCCATCAGTTCGCTGCGGGCAAACACCTCGCCGGGTTCGCCGTGCGCCAGCACTTCGCCGCGGCGTAACACGTAAACCGCATCGCTAACTTCATAGATCAGATCGATATCGTGGCTGGAGATCGCCACGTGGTTGCCCCGATCGGCAATGCGCTTAATGATGTCGATCATCTGCGCGCGCCCCGAGGGATCGAGCCCCGCAGTCGGCTCGTCGAGCAGTAAGTAGCGCGCCTGCAGCACCAGCGCCCCGGCTATCGCCACGCGCTTTTTCTGCCCGTGGCTCAGGCACTGAATCGGCTGGTGACGAAACCCCTGGGCATCGACGAGAGTCAGCGCATCGTCCACCCGCCGGGCGATTTCCTCTTCCGCAACCCCCAGGTTACGCAGGCTAAAGGCAATATCGCTGTCGATATCGGTATAGAAGATTTGCTGGTCCGGGTCCTGAAAAACGGTCGCCACCTGCTGGCGCAGCGCCAGCAGGCCGCGCTTGCTGTAGTCCAGCGGTTTTCCTTGCCACAGCACCGCCCCGCTCTGCGGGCGCAGCAGACCGCTCAGATTCATAAACAGCGTCGATTTTCCGCAGCCGTTCGCCCCCACCAGTCCGGTCACCGCGTGATGGGAAAAATCCAGCGTCAGCCCCTTCAGCACCGGCTCGTCCTGATAGCGAAACCAGAGATCGGTCGTGGCAAGCATACTTATCCTTAGAGGTGAAAATCACCCTGATACAGTTTGATATCCAGCGTGGTGCTCATCTGCTGGTAGCGGATCATCACCCGGGTAAACAGCAGTCCTACCAGCATGGCCAGCGAACGATAGCCCTTCGGCACGCTACGGTAGCCAAAACGTAATGTTTGCGCACGGTGAATCGCCAGCGCTTCGTCTAACAGAATAAAAATAAAGCGCCAGGTCAGCAGGATCTGTTCGGTCAGCAGCCGCGGCACCCGCCCGCGCTTGAGCAGCACAATAAGCTGCGGGAACGGCAGATTCAGCACCAGCCAGAAGGTGGACGCCAGCGCCGCCAGGCTGCGCCAGAAGGTCTGATTGGCGGTCGTCAGCCCCTCCGACGTGATGCCCAGCCGGACGCTGCCCAGCGGCAGGCTCACCAGCAGATCCTGCGGATCGCGGCTGACGCTAAACAGAATGGTCAACACCCCGATCAGCAGGAAGCCAAACGGCAGCGCCATCCAGCGGCACCAGCGCCACGGCGAGACCCGCAGCAGCCAGCAGGTTAAGGCGGCAATCAGCGCCATTTCGATACCCTGCCCCAGCGGTGGCAGGGTAAAGGCCAGCCCCATCAGCAGCAGCCAGAACAGGAACTTGCGCTCCGGCGCGACGTGAAACCAGCGGCTCTGGTAGCTGAGTCGGTCAAACCCGGTCATCACGGCGCTGTCTGCCTTTGCTGTAGCCCAGAATATAGAATATCACCGCCGCGCCAAGAGAGCCCTGGAGCGTAAACAGCAGGCTCTCAATCTCCCCGCTTGCCGGTTCATACAGCGGCTGGAACCACGGCTCATAATGCGGCGCGACCACCTGAATCTGGCTCTCCGCCTCGCCGTCCGAGCCGCCAAACTCGCCGCCGTGATCGACAAAGAATGGCAGGATCACCAGCGCCACCACCATGGCTAACAATATCAGCGTCTTTTTCATGTTAATGCCCCTGTGCGGTAATTAGCTGACGTTTGGTCAACTGGTCGTAGATCATGACAGTTAACAGCCCTTCAGCAATGGCGATCGGGATCTGGGTCAGGCAGAAGATCCCCATAAACTTGACGATCGAGCCGGTCGCGCCGGCAGTCGGATCCGGGAAGGCCACGCCGAGCTGGACCGAGGTGACAAAGTAGGTCACCAGATCCGCCAGCATGGCGCAGAGAAACACCCCGACATCGCGACGAATGCCCGCGCGGCAGGCCATTTTCCATACCATATAGCCGACCACCGGCCCGATGACCGCCATCGACATGCCGTTCGCGCCGAGCGTCGTCAGCCCGCCGTGCGCCAGCAGCAGCGCCTGGAACAGCAGCACGATGGCGCCAAGGATCGCCACCACGCCCGGCCCGAAGAGAATCACCGCCAGGCCGACGCCGGTCGGGTGCGAACAGCTGCCGGTGACGGAAGGAATTTTCAGCGCCGAGAGGACAAAAATAAACGCCCCGCACAGCGCCAGCAGCACCTTCTGGTTATTATCTTCCTGCACGATACGGCGCAGGCGAACCAGCCCGTACCACAGGCAGGGTAAAAACAGCAGCCACCACGCCAGGGCCCACATCGGCGGTAAAAACCCCTCCATGATGTGCATCGCGAAAGCCTTTTCGGGCACCACTATCAGCAATAGCGCCGCAGCTAAGCCGCTGAAAGACAGCTGTTTTAGCTGTTGTTCAAGTTTCATTCTGCATACTCCCACTGTTTGTTGACCAGAATGGTCGAGAAATAGGGCAGCGGCTGGTCGTCGCTGACTTCAGCCAAATGACGCCAGCACTGCTCGCCCGGCAGCGTGGCTTCGGACATCATCAGCGCGGCATCCAGCAGGCCGTTTTTCGCCAGCAGCGCTTTAATGCGGGGAAAGCGCCCGTAGACTTTCATCAGCACCAGGCTTTCATGCTGGCGCAGCGCCTGCTCGATTTCCGTTTCCGGCGCGGTGCAGGAGATCACCGCCAGCGACTGCTGTTCCATGGCCAGCGGCGTTTTTGAACGCGCGGCAATGGCGGCGAAAGAGGTGACGCCGGGCACAATCTCCAGCCACTCCGGGCAGCCGATGCGCTGGAGTAAGAACACCCAGGTGCTGAACAGCATGGCGTCGCCGAGGGTAATAAAACCGACCTGCTTGCCCGCTTCCACTTCCTGAACCAGCGCGGCGGCGACCTCGTCCCACACCGCCTCTTTTTCCGCGCTGTCGGCGCTCATCGGGAAATGGCAGCAGCGCACTTCGGTCTGTTCGCCGATATATTCGCGCACGATGGAGAGCGCGAGGCTGTCGCCGCCTTTACGTCCGGCGGGCGCGTAGAGAATGTCCAGCGTGTCCAGCACCCGCGCCGCGCGCACGGTGATCAGATCGGCGGCACCGGGGCCGGTGCTCAGGGCATACAGTTTGCCGCTCATGCCGCCTCCTCCATCGCCAGGCTCAGCGCCTGCCGCAGGTGGGCGACAAACATCGCGCGCACCGCCGGATTCTCTCCCAGTCCGTTCAGCCACGGCGTCGCCGTGATACCGGCGGCGTTGAACAGCGTTTTCCAGGAATCCTCTTCGTCCGAGGCCATATCGTTAATGGCGTGATCGCCGGCCACCAGCATCAGCGGCATCAGGTGCACGCCCTTCACCCCCTGCTGGCGCAGGCTGTCGATAAGAATATCGACCTCCGGATAGCTCTCGACCGCGCCGACCCGCGCCGGAAACCCCTTCGCCGTCATCATATGGTCCAGGCAGGCGTAGGCGGCGAAAGCGTGATGGCTGGCGCCGTGTCCCATAAAAACTACCGTTTCATCGGCGGCAAGCGGCGGCATCTGCTGGCGCAGCGCCTGCATCAGCTGGACGTAATCGTTATGGCTGCTCAGCAGCGGCGCCCCCAGCGTCAGGCGGAGGAACAGCGGGCGCAGGCTTTGCACTTCGCGGACGATCTTTTCATACTCATCGCCGTTGATAATGTGCAGCGACTGAATCGCCACATCCTGGTAGCCCTGCTCGGCCAGCTTCTGCAACGCCTGCAGCGGGGTATCAATCTCAATGCCGTCGCGCTGTTTGAGCTTGCGGATAATCATCCCGGAGGTAAAGGCGCGAAACGTGTCGCGGTCCGGGCAGCTGGCCGCCAGCTCGCGCTCACAGGCGACGATGTTTTTTTCACAGGTGTCGGGATAGCTGGTGCCAAAACTGACCACCAGAAGCGCTTTTTTCATTTCTGACTCCTTAAGCAGCGGCCAGCCAGCGCGCTAAGCGCCGGGCAAAGGCAGCCTGACTTTCCAGTAATTCTTCACCGGTCACCAGCGGCGCCGGGCGCGTAATCACGATGCAGGGGATACCGGCATCCAGACAGGGTTGTACTTTTTCCTGATAGCCGCCCTCGGCGCCGGAGGCCTTGGTGATCAACACATCGGCCCGGCACTGGCGGTAGAAAGCGGCGTTGAACTCGGCGCTGAACGGCCCACACAGGGCGAAGATCTCGCCAACGCCGAACCCCAGCGCGGCGCACTGCGCGATGACATCGGCTACCGGCAACACCCGGGCCAGCAGCGTTTTTTCGCCTAATCCCGCCCGCCAGCGCGCCAGATCTTTGCTGCCCGTGGTGAGCAGCACGCGCGGACCGAAGCGCCGCGCGACCTCGCAGGCCTGTTCAATGCTCTCCACGGTATAGAGCAGCGGATGCGTCAGGCCGCTCAGCTGTTCAGGGCGCTGATAGCGGCTCAGCAGCACGCCGGCGGTTTCGCAGGCCTGGACGATATTGCGGCTTACCGCTTCGGCGTAGGGGTGCGAAGCATCAATCACCCAGCGGGTCCGGTTGGCCTTCAGCCAGGCGATCATCTCCTCCGGCTCAAGACGCCCGCAGCGCACCTGCCCGCGAATATCGCCCGCCAGCTGCTGGCCGGTTGGCGTCGCCACCGACAGGGTGTAGCGAACCTGCGCCGCGTCAAGCTGCTGGCACAGCGCCCGCGCGTCGCTGGTTCCGCCGATCACCAGCACCTCACTCACAGCACGTAGCCCCGCGGGGTGATCATCAGGCCATCCTGGATATAGGTCGCTTTATTGCCGACGATCACCAGGCTGGTCATATCGACCGGTTCAAAATCCATTTCCCCTAAGGTGGTCAGCCATTTCTCCTGCTTTTTACGTCCGGCGGACTTCACTACCCCCACCGGGGTTTGCGCGCTTTTGCTGGCCGACAGCAGCTCAAAAGCGCGCGCCAGATGCCCTTCGCGGCCGCGGCTGCGCGGGTTGTAAAAACAGATCACGAAGTCGGCTTCCCCGGCGGCGACAATGCGCTTTTCAATCACCGGCCACGGGGTCAGCAGGTCGCTGAGGCTGATATGGCAGAAGTCGTGCATCAGCGGCGCGCCCAGCAGCGAGGCGGCGGCGATGCTGGCAGTCATCCCCGGGATCAGGCGAACTTCCACATCCAGCTTCTGCTTGCTGACCAGCTCAAGCACCAGTCCGGCCATGCCGTAAATACCGGCATCGCCGCTGCTGATCAGCGCCACGTTATGCCCGGCCTGCGCCAGCTCAATCGCCGCCTGGCAGCGTTCAATCTCTTTGCACATCCCGGTTTTGATCACCTGCTTATCGCCGGTAAAGGCTTTCACCAGGTGGGTGTAGGTTTTATAGCCAACGACGATTTCCGCCGCCTGCAGCGCCTCAATGGCCTCCATGGTCATCATTGACTGCGAGCCAGGGCCGATTCCGATTACGCTTAACATCAGTGTGAAACTCCCAAAGTAATAGTGACGCCCTGTTCGCGCAGGGTTTCGCCCAACAGTTGCCCATGGCTCAGCAGCCAGGCCGCCGGGCCGGATACGCTCCCCACGCCGACGGTGTTTCTGACGAACGATGAAGCGGGAAAGTGATGCTCATGCTCGCGCAGCGCATCAGCGGTAAAGGTTTCAAACGGCACGCGGCAGCAGGAGGCCAGCTGAATCAGCCCCTGCTCGTGCTTCTTCAGCGTGACGCTGCCGATGGCTTTCAGCGCCAGCGGATCGAGGCGCTGCGCCTCAAGCTGGCGCGCCAGTAGCGTCGCTAACAGCGGGAATGGCGTATCGCGACGGCAGCCAATTCCGGCGACCACCCGCTGCGGTACCAGCTTCCAGTGCGGCACGGCGATCGCCGGCAGTTCGTTGCGCAGGGTGACGCAGACCAGCGCGTCCAGCTCAGGAAGCTGGTGCAAATCGGTCACGGTGATAAATCCACGCCGGTCGCAGCGGCTGACGTCTTCATCCAGCTCGTCGTCCCACCACAGGCCGACGCGCTGATGGCTGACCAACATCTGGTTGACGGTTTTCACCGCCGCGCGGAAGTCGACCATTCGGGCATTAAGCTGGAACGCCAGGGTATCCAGCGCCGCCATCTCGTTGACGTCGGTGGCGGTGGTGATCACCGGATCGGCGCCGAGCATCCCGGCCAGATAGCGGCTCAGGGCATTTGCGCCCCCCGCGTGGCCGGAAAGCAGGCTAATAACGTGCTGGCCGCGCTCGTCAATCACCACCACCGCCGGGTCGCTGAACTTGTCATTCACCAGCGGGGCCAGCACGCGTACCGCGATCCCGGTGGCGCCGATGAAGATCAGCGCCGAATAGCTGCTGAAGGCCTCGCGCGCGGCGCTGGCAAAACCGTTTTCAAAGGGAAGAAACCCCTCCTCCAGCAGCTTCTCGCTGGTAAAACAGGTTAACGGCAGCATCGCCGCCAGCCGTTTCGCCAGCCGGACGCCGCCTGGGGTCAGGCAAAAAAGCGCGATTGATTCAGGCTTTACGGTATTCATGGCTAAAGTCCGCCGCGTAGAGTTTTGAGTAGTGATACTCAGAGCCCAGGAAATTCCCGACCAGAATGAGCGCCGTTTTGCGGATCCCCGCCTCGCGCACCTTGTCGCCGATATCCGCCAGGGTGCCGCGTACGGTCTGGCTTTCCGGCCAGGTCGCTTTATAGATCACCGCTACCGGCGTGGTTGCCGGGTAACCGCCTTCAATCAGGCGCTCCGCTACCCGATGAATACGCTGCACGGAGAGGTAAATCGCCATCGAGGTCTGGTGGCTGGCAAACGACTCAAGCTGCTCGCGCTCCGGCACCGGCGTGCGCCCTTCGAGGCGGGTAATAATCAGGCTCTGGGAGACTTCCGGGACGGTGTATTCGACGCCCAGCTCCGCCGCGGCGCCCAGAAACGCGCTGACGCCCGGCACCACCTGCCAGTCGATGCCGCGTTTAGTCAGCTCTTCGCCCTGCTCGCGTACCGAGCCGTACAGCGACACGTCTCCGGTCTGTAAACGCACCACCGTTTTCCCGGCGTTAACCCCGGCTTCCATCAGGTCGAGAATTTGCTCCAGATGCAGTTCGGCGCTGTCGTGGCACTCAGCGCCAGGCGGACAATACTCCAGCAGCTCGGTGTTTATCAGCGACCCGGCGTAGATCACCACCTGGGCCTGCTGGAGCAAGCGGTAGCCCTTGAGGGTAATCAGCTCACGGTCGCCCGGCCCTGCGCCAACGAACCACACACTACGGGGATCAAATGTCTCAGCCATGGTTTTCTTCCTTCTGACAGGCGATAACAAAAACGGGATTATTCGGTTTGAAATAGTGGCCGCTGCCAAGCGTTGTCAGCGCTGAAACGTTCAGCTGCAGGCAATCAACCTGTTCGATTCCCTTCAGCCGCAGATAGTCGAGAGCGGCGTTCAGGTTCTCCTGGAGGATAAAGGTCATCACCAGACGACCGCCGGGGTAGAGCTGCTGCCACGACCAGTCAATGAGCGCGTCGAGGCGGCCTCCGCTGCCGCCCATAAAAATGGCATCGGCGCGTTCGGTGATCACCATCGGCGCTTCGCCGGGCAGGATCTCAATGTTGCCGCAGGCGAAATGCTGGCGGTTTTCGTCCAGCAGCTGCAGGGCCGCGGGGTTGCGTTCGACCGCCGTCACCTGCAGCGAGGGATACTGCAGCGCCGCCTCAATTGACACGCTGCCGGTACCGGCGCCGATATCAATCAGGTGGCTTGCCCGGTGCAGTTCAAGTTTGGCCAGCGCCAGCGCGCGAACCGCCTCTTTGGTCATCGGCACCTTCTCGCCGCGCAGAAAAAGCTCATCTTTCATCGAGGATCACCACCGCGTTCATCTCATATTCACCGTCGACCTCACTGACCGGTAGCCAGCGGATCCGCTCGTTATCCATCGCCAGATTTTCGCCAATCACCATCCAGCGATACCCTTTTCCCCGCGCCGCCAGCTGGGCGGCGATTTCCCGCGGCCCGCAGCGCCCGTCGGTCACCATCGCCACCTTGCGCTGGCGCGCCAGCTCATCAAAACAGACGTCTCGCCCGTGGCTGCTGGTCAGCCAGATATCGTTCATATCGATACCGGCCTTCGCGCAGAGATACTGCACCGCGCTGATGCCGGGAATAATGCGCACGCGATCGATGCCAAAGTGGGCTATCAGCCGCGTACCGATGCCGTAAAAGAGCGGGTCGCCGGAGGCCAGCACCACCACCTTCTGCGCGTCACGCTCGCCGAGCCAGACCAGCAGTTCGGCGATATTGGCCCCCAGCGCAAACCGTTCGCCGTCAAACTCAGGGAACTGCTGCAAATGCCGCTTGCCGCCCACCAGCGCGTCCGCACTGGCGACCGCGTCCCGCGCCGCCGGCGTCATCAGATGCAGGCCCGACGGGCCCATGCCAACCACCGTTAACATGACATCTCCCGCGCAATCTCGGCGATCGGCCGATTGCTGCCGAGGACCTTGTTATCAAAGGAGAACATGATGGCGTCGCAGACGGGCGGCGCTTTGGTAAAGCGCAGCATCTGCATCACCCGCAGGCAGATGCGTTCGGCAAGATGGTGATAGATATGCTGAAAACCGTACGCGTCGATGTGCTCCATCGCCGCTTCGGTGGTATCGCATTCGCTCACCAACTGCAAAAGCGCCAGCGGCGCGCCCAGCAGCGCCAGATGCGCGACCAGGGTTTCCATCCGCGCATCGGCGATATGGCTGTGGGTGTGGAAGATCCCGGCGGCGACTTTAATCAGCTTGCCAGGGTGGCCGATCAGCACAATCTGGCGGAACCCGAGGCGCACGGCCTCTTCAATCATGTAGCCGACGAAGTTGCTCATGGTGACCACCACCTGCGAATCGATGCCCATCTGCTCGCGGACGAAGCGCTCGCCGTGGTTGCCCGGCACCAGCACCACCCGCTCCAGCCCCGCCGCGCGCTTAATTTCCAGCTCCAGCGACAGCGAACGCTTCCAGCTCTCCTCCGACATCGGCGTCACGATACCGGTGGTACCGATAATCGAGATGCCGCCCAGAATCCCGAGCCGCGAGTTATAGGTTTTCTGCGCCCGCGCCTCGCCCTCCGGGGCGAAAATCTCGACTTCGGCCCCGCGCGACGGGCCTATCGCTTCGCGCACCGCCGACTCAATGGTATGGCGCGGAGTGCGGTTAATCGCCGGGCTGCCGATGGGCAGGCCGATGCCTTTGCGGGTGACCGTGCCGACGCCTTCGCCGCCGCGCAGGGTAATCTCGCCGGAATCGTCGAGCGTCACGCGGGCAAAAATCAGCATCCCGTGGGTGGCGTCAACATCGTCGCCGCCGTCTTTACGAATGGCGGCGATCGCCTGCTGCCCTTCGACGTGCGGCGACTCGACGTTAAGGCACAGGGTGACGCCGGAAGGGGTAACAATGGAGACCTGATGAATCAGATGCTGGCGCATCACCATCAGCGCTGCGACCTTGGCTGCCGCCGTCGCGCAGGATCCGGTGGTATAGCCTTTGCGCAGCGCCTTGCCGTTATGCCACACCGGGGCGTCAAAGGATTGCTCGCTCATCGCGCCCCCTGTAAGTGGTACAAAATGGCGTTGACGATGGCGGCGGCGACGTTGCTGCCGCCTTTACGACCCAGCGCGGCGATACCCGGCAGGCCACTCTGCGTCAGGGCCTCTTTCGACTCCGCCGCGCCGACAAAACCGACCGGCACGCCAATCACGCCGTTGACCGCGACGTCATGCTCCAGCAAACGAAACAGCGCGGTGGGCGCATTGCCGAAAACAAACACCTTCTCGCCCTCTTCGGCGACCGCGATATCGACCGCCGCCATCGAGCGGGTCATCCCCTGCGCTTTGGCCTCCGCCACCACCCGCGGATCGCTGATATAGCAGCGGCACTCGCCGCCGAATTTCGCCAGCAGGGTTTTATTGATCCCGGAGAGCGCCATGGTGGTATCGGTATAAAGCGTGCAGGGCTGGCTCAGGGCGGCGCTCAAGCGCGGAAGAACGTCGGGCGAAAACCACAGAATATCCAGCCAGTCAAAATCGGCGGTGGTGTGGATCACCCGCTTGATAATGGCTTCGTGCAGCGGGCTGGCAAAGCGGTAGTCCGGGCGGGTCTGCGCAATAATGTCGCCAATAATGTCGAAGCTTTTCGCCTCAATCGCCTGCGGTTGCTGGATATAGTGCATTCATTTGTCCTCAGGCTGCGCCGACCAGCCAGTACCGGACCGCCATAAACAGCGCCAGCGCCAGGGTCGAAGACACCCACATCAGTCGAATCGTTCGGGGAATATCGTCTACGGAAATATCGCGCGTCGCGTCGCCGATCCACGGCTTCTCCACGCGCTGACCAAAATAATCGTTAGGGCCGCCAAGCCGGATGCCGAGCGCCCCGGCGACCGCCGCTTCCGACCAGCCGCAGTTCGGACTGCTGTGGTTGTAGCGGTCGCGCCAGCCGATGCGCAGCGCGCGGCCGCCCGCTTCACCGCAGAGGAGAGCGGCGAGGCTAATAAGCAGCCAGCTCAGGCGCGCGGGGATAAAGTTGGCGACATCATCGAGGCGGGCGCTGACCATGCCGATCGCGCGATATTTTTCGTGCTTATAGCCAACCATCGAGTCCAGGGTATTGACCGCTTTATAGGCCATCGCCAGCGGCGCGCCGCCCAGCAGCAGAAAGAAGAGCGGCGCGATAATGCCGTCGACGGTGTTCTCCGCCACCGTCTCCACCACCGCGCGGTTAATCTGCCGCGCTTCAAGCTGCGACGTGTCGCGCCCGACGATCCACGACAGTTTGATACGGCTCTCCGCCAGATCGCCCGCGCGCAGCGGATGCTCTACGTCCCGCGCCGACTGCGCCAGACAGCGTCCGGCCAGCACGGTGAAAATCATCCATACTTCAACCAGCCAGCCAAGCCACGGATGGACCGCCTGCGCCAGGGTCAGCACGCCCCAGGAGACGCCCCACGTCAGCCCGACCACCACCAGCCACATCACCGCGCCGCCGAGGCGCAGGGCCACATCGCTGTGACAGTAGTGGCGCACGCCGCGCTGAACGGCGGCGATCAGGTTACCAATCCAACGCACCGGGTGCGGCCAGCTCTGCGGATCGCCGATAATAAAATCAAGGAGCCAGGCAACGCCCCAGGCCAGCAGCGTCATAGCGCGCTCCTTGCCGCAGCCAGCCAGTGGTTAAGCATCATGGGACGCTGCGCAAAGTGCAGGTGCAGATAGCTGGCGAACGTGTTGCCCACCTGCCAGCCGCCCGACCACTGCTGAAGGGTGATGCCGTCGCGGACTTTGCGGCAGGCCAGGACCGCCGGGGACTCGGGGGTAAAATCCGAGTAGTGAAACTCGTGCCCGCGCAGGGTTTCGCCGGGCGCCGCCAGCAGAGTTTGCCGCATCGCCCGCGCCTCGCAGTAGCCAAAGCGGGTCAGCCGTTTGCCCATTTTGCTATGGCCGGGAATAAGGTTGGCCATCGGATAGATCTCACCGCTGGCATCTTCAAGGGTGCTGCCGAGATACATCAGACCGCCGCATTCGGCGTAAATCGCCACGCCACGTCGGTGCGCCTCCTGCAGCTGCGCCAGCATCGGCGTATTGGCCGCCAGCGCGGCGGCGTGAATTTCCGGATAGCCGCCGCCGAGCCAAATCATCTGGCACGGAGGAAGCTCGCTATCGTGCAGCGGGCTGAAGCGCACGATATTCACCCCGCAGCGCTCCAGCAGCGTGAGGTTATCCGGGTAGTAAAAGTTGAAGGCTTCGTCGTCGGCCAGCGCCAGCGTCAGGCCTGCGCCAGCATCAGAGCGCGGCAGCGGCGGCCACTCCCCGGCGGGTAATGAACTGAGCTGGCTGAGGGTAAGAAGTCTTTCAATATCCAGGGTTTGCGCCAGCATGTGGGCAAAATCGCGCCACGGCTGCTGGTTCACCAGCGACTCGCGGGCGGTAACCAGCCCCAGATGGCGTTCGGGTAACGCCACCCCTTCCACTCGCGGTACGTAGCCGAGCACCGGCAGCCCGCAGTAGCGTTCAATGGCGCCTTTGAGAAGCTGATAATGGGTTTCGCTGTTGACGCGATTGACGATAACGCCCGCGATGTTCAGGCTGGGGTCGAAGTGCTGAAATCCCATCACCGTGGCGGCGATAGAGGTGGAAACCGCTTTGCCATCCACTAGCAGAATAACCGGACAGCCGAGCTGTTTGGCCATCGCGGCGGTGCTGCAGTAGCCGGGGTCGGCGCCGAAGCCGTCATACAGCCCCATTACGCCTTCAATAACCGCGATATCCGCCCGCTGCATCCGTTCGCAAAACAGCGCGTTAAGCACCGGTTCCGGGAGCATAAAGCCGTCGAGGTTGCATGAAGCGACGCCGCTGACGGCAGTGTGCCAGCCGGTGTCGAGGTAGTCCGGGCCGACTTTGTACGGCTGCACCCGCATGCCGCGCTGCTTCAACAGGCTGAGCAGGCCAAGCGTAACGGTGGTTTTACCACAACCGCTGCCGGTACCTGCGAGAATAAATGCGTGCTGCCTGGCTGCCATACCCCGATCCTGTGCCGGGTGGTAGGGCTGCGTGCATTCCCAGTCTTTCGACTGTACGCATCTGAGCAACCCACTTCCCACCGAAGTTGTTGATTATTACCGACAGGCAGGTCTTCTGGCTTAGCGTCGTCCTCCCCCATCCTTCCCAATCCGGTAAGCGGATCAGTGGCTAAATATGGGTTCGTCAGCATCACAGCAGCGGGGGCTGCGGGGGATTCACACCCCCTTCCCTGGCGCCTGTCGGTTTAGTCCGTCGTGATTCGAGCGGGACTGCCCGGCTCGAATGCTTTCATGTACATCTTACGGAAGCTGGATGACTCCCGTCGTTTGCAAAGGATGCTTCATTACGCCGATGGCGCTCTGAAAATCGTTTCAGGTATCACTCTATCCCATCAAATAAATAAAAACTGGTGCAGCTTATCGCTCACTCATTATTATTTTGTTGCGCTATGACAATTTATTGCTCTGAATGAGATATTTTCATTTTATAATGAGCCAGATACGCGGACATATCAAAAATCGGCAATAACAAAATATTGTCATTTAAATTGACTCAGTTTGTGATCTGGCGTTAATTTGCTGGCGATAGGCCTGCGGAGTCACCTGATAAGCCTGGCGAAAAACTTTGCAAAAATAGCTGGTTTGCGAAAATCCTAAATTTCGCGCGATGCTGGCGATGCTCCAGTCGCTGTGGCAAAGCAGCTCTTTGGCGCTCACCATCCGCTGATGGTTCACCCACGCGTTAAAGCCGATTCCCTGATATTTTTTGAACAGCTTACTGAAATAGTAGGGGCTGAGATAAACGTGGGCGGCGACGTCTTCCAGGCGCAGCTCGTCGGATAAATGGGCGTCAATGTAGCGCAGCGCCTTCTTCATTTTACTGTCGTGAGGACTCACCGCCCGGCTGGCGCGCGCGGGTTCAGGCTGCTGCGGATTGTCTTTAATCACTACAAAATTAAGCTGCTTTTTCAGGCAGTTCTCGACGATCAGCTTCAGTAAATCCGCAGAGGCAATCACTCTTGAGTAGTCCATCTCCGGCACGTCGCGGAACGCTTTAAGCAGCTCGGGGTCAGCCTGCCAGCGGTCGTCGACGTTGAGGATATCCACCAGCTCAACGTCATTGCTTAAGCGCACCTGGCCACAAAGCACGAAGCCCACAAGGTGTCCGGCGATAACCAGCGGAATGGAAAAATCGGTTAACCCGGCGTGGCAGCGGTAGATACAGAGCGCATCGGTTTTCGAGGCCTCGAGGCCGCCGCAGCGGTCGCTCATTCGGCAGCGGGTGCTGTGCTGGGGATGCTGGCGCATCAGCTGGCAGAAAGGGGTGAAATTAAACAGTTCGGATATTTCATCACCGTGAATATTGACAACCACAACCGCCAGACTGGTGGCCTGCGCAAAATCCTGTGCGATTTTATTAATGAGTTCTGAGTTCAGTGTGCTCGCAGAAATCATGATAAAACCTCTCAGTTAATTTTTTGTTATAAATAAAACATTTCTTTAATATTCACTTCCTTTCATCATCATTTACCGCCAACGATAAAAGAATATTACGATAGCAAAAGTCTCCCATCCGTGGGAGACGTTTTTGGCCAGTTCGTGATACCGGTTCATGAAATTTTTTAGCTATTTCAGCCGATACATTAATCCTCTAATTTACAGGTATTACACGGTAAGTTATTCCCGATCAGATAACGATAGATCGCCGCGCCGAGGCAGGCGCCGATCAGCGGCGCAATAATCGGTACGATAAAATACGGAATATCCCTTCCGCCGGTCATCGCGATATCGCCCCAGCCCGCCATCCAAGTAAACAGCTTCGGTCCAAAATCACGCGCCGGATTCATCGCGAAGCCGGTCAGCGGCCCGGTTGAGGCGCCAATCACCGCCACCAGCAGGCCGATCAGCAGCGGGGCCAGCGGCCCTTTCGGTACGCCGTTGCCGTCGTCGGTCAGCGCCATAATCATCCCCATCAGCATGGAGGTGATCACCACTTCAACCAGCGCCGCGTGCCAGATGCTCAGCGACGCCGCCGGGTAGGTGCTGAAAATACTCGCCAGCTGCAGGCTCTCTACGCTGCCGCGAGCGATATGGTGGGCGGATTCAAACTCGGTAAACATAGTGCTGTACAGCACATAGGCCAGCACCGCGCCGCCAAAGGCGCCTGCGACCTGTGAAACGATATAGGGGAAAACTTTACGTCCGGGAAAGCAGGCAAATAGCCATAAAGCCACGGTCACCGCCGGGTTGAGATGGCCGCCGGATATTCCCGACGTCAGATAGACGGCAAGCGAGATCCCCAGCCCCCAGATAATGCATATTTCCCATAGCCCGAGGCTCGCGCCCGCCACTTTCAACGCGCTCAGGCAGCCGATGCCGAAAAACAAAAATAGCCCGGTGCCCAGAAACTCGGCGGTACATTGCGCTTTTAACGAATCATTCATGGTGACACCTTCTTAGCAGAGTTCGTGTCCTGACCAGCCAACCTCCTGCTGGCAGTAGAGTACAACGAGCATCACTATATGAACTCCGCTCCACAAATTGTTGGCAACCTGCCGACGGCGGCCCCGGAAAATTCGGGCATCAATAACAAATTATTGTCATGGAATAAGCCGGAAAAGCTACGCTGACGCGTAGATTCTGTAATTAACCGGTCCCTTTGGCATGCAAAAATATTGCTAAAACCAACTCCTCTTTTTCCAACAAACATCACAAATTCGTTTTCCTCGCATAGCAGATAAAATTTAATCCGTCATGAACAAATTTGTAAATATGGAATATACAAAACAAGATAATCACATAGGACAAAATAAAAATAGGTAATAAAATCATCATATTAAATTTATAAACGACAATTTTATATTATCCAACACCCACTATTTTTTCATCATCAAATTCAAGTCAGCCATTCTTTTTCCTCGCATCTTCTTATAGTCCCAACTATCGGAACACTCCATGCGAGGTCTTTATGCAACAAGAAGCACTAGGAATGGTAGAAACCAAAGGCTTAACCGCAGCCATAGAGGCCGCTGATGCAATGGTGAAGTCAGCCAATGTGATGTTAGTGGGCTATGAAAAAATTGGCTCCGGGCTGGTCACCGTCATCGTGCGCGGCGACGTTGGCGCGGTAAAAGCGGCCACCGATGCCGGTGCCGCCGCCGCACGTAACGTGGGAGAAGTGAAAGCCGTACACGTCATCCCACGCCCTCACACCGATGTAGAAAAAATCTTACCGAAGGGAATTAGCCAATGAGCAGCAATGAGCTGGTTGAACAGATCATGGCTCAGGTGATTGCCCGTGTGGCAACGCCGGAACAACAGGCCATCCCTACTGAAAACCATCCAATACGAGAGACGGCTATGGCAGAAAAAAGCTGCAGTTTAACGGAATTTGTCGGGACCGCCATTGGCGACACCCTGGGCCTGGTGATCGCCAACGTCGATACCGCCCTGCTGGACGCGATGAAGCTGGAAAAACGCTATCGCTCCATCGGCATTCTCGGCGCCCGCACCGGCGCTGGCCCGCACATTATGGCGGCGGATGAAGCGGTGAAGGCCACCAACACCGAAGTGGTCAGCATTGAGCTTCCGCGCGATACCAAAGGCGGCGCGGGCCACGGTTCGCTGATTATTTTAGGCGGCAACGACGTTTCCGACGTTAAGCGCGGTATCGAAGTCGCGCTGAAAGAGCTCGACCGCACCTTCGGCGATGTTTACGGCAACGAAGCCGGGCATATCGAGCTGCAGTACACCGCTCGCGCCAGCTACGCCCTGGAAAAAGCGTTCGGCGCGCCGATTGGCCGCGCCTGCGGCATCATCGTTGGCGCTCCGGCCTCCGTTGGCGTGCTGATGGCCGATACCGCGCTGAAGTCAGCCAACGTTGAAGTCGTGGCCTATAGCTCCCCGGCGCACGGCACCAGCTTCAGTAACGAAGCCATTCTGGTGATTTCCGGCGACTCCGGCGCGGTCCGCCAGGCGGTCATCTCGGCGCGCGAAATCGGCAAAACCGTTCTTGCGACCCTCGGTGCTGAACCGAAAAACGATCGCCCGTCCTACATCTGATACCCACGAGGCTGATTCATGAGATCGAAAAGATTTGAAGCACTGGCGAAACGCCCTGTGAATCAGGACGGCTTCGTTAAGGAGTGGATCGAAGAAGGCTTTATCGCAATGGAAAGCCCGAACGACCCGAAACCGTCGATTAAAATCGTTAACGGCGCGGTAACCGAGCTGGACGGGAAACCGGTAAGCGAATTCGACCTGATCGACCACTTTATCGCCCGCTACGGCATCAATCTGAACCGCGCTGAAGAAGTGATGGCGATGGATTCGGTCAAGCTGGCCAATATGCTGTGCGATCCGAACGTCAAACGCAGCGAAATCGTCCCGCTGACCACCGCGATGACGCCGGCGAAAATCGTCGAAGTGGTTTCGCATATGAACGTGGTCGAGATGATGATGGCGATGCAGAAAATGCGCGCCCGCCGCACCCCGTCCCAGCAGGCCCACGTCACCAACGTCAAAGATAACCCGGTACAAATTGCCGCCGACGCCGCCGAAGGCGCATGGCGCGGATTTGACGAACAGGAAACCACCGTTGCGGTAGCGCGCTATGCGCCGTTCAACGCCATCGCGCTGCTGGTGGGCTCGCAGGTAGGCCGTCCGGGCGTGCTGACTCAGTGCTCGCTGGAAGAAGCCACCGAGCTGAAGCTTGGCATGCTGGGCCATACCTGCTACGCCGAAACCATCTCCGTCTACGGCACCGAGCCGGTCTTTACCGATGGCGACGACACGCCGTGGTCGAAGGGCTTCCTGGCCTCGTCCTACGCCTCTCGCGGCCTGAAAATGCGCTTCACCTCCGGCTCCGGCTCGGAAGTGCAGATGGGCTACGCCGAAGGCAAATCCATGCTTTATCTGGAAGCGCGCTGCATCTACATCACCAAAGCCGCCGGCGTTCAGGGGCTGCAAAACGGCTCGGTAAGCTGCATCGGCGTGCCGTCCGCGGTGCCGTCAGGCATTCGCGCGGTGCTGGCGGAAAACCTGATCTGCTCGTCGCTGGATCTGGAATGCGCCTCCAGTAACGACCAGACCTTTACCCACTCCGATATGCGTCGCACCGCACGTCTGCTGATGCAGTTCCTGCCGGGAACCGACTTCATCTCTTCCGGTTATTCCGCGGTGCCGAACTACGACAACATGTTCGCTGGCTCCAACGAAGATGCCGAAGACTTTGACGACTACAACGTTATCCAGCGCGACCTGAAGGTGGACGGCGGTCTGCGTCCGGTGCGTGAAGAGGACGTCATCGCCATCCGTAACAAAGCCGCCCGCGCGCTGCAGGCCGTATTTGCCGGAATGGGGCTGCCGCCGATTACCGATGAAGAAGTTGAAGCCGCGACCTACGCCCACGGTTCGAAAGATATGCCGGAGCGCAATATCGTCGAAGACATCAAGTTCGCCCAGGAAATCATCAATCAAAACCGCAACGGTCTGGAAGTGGTGAAAGCGCTGGCGCAGGGCGGGTTTACCGACGTGGCCCAGGACATGCTCAACATCCAGAAGGCCAAGCTGACCGGGGACTATCTGCATACCTCCGCGATTATCGTCGGCGACGGACAGGTGCTGTCAGCCGTCAACGACGTTAACGATTATGCCGGTCCGGCAACGGGCTATCGCCTGCAGGGCGAACGCTGGGAAGAGATTAAAAACATCCCTGGCGCTCTTGATCCCAACGAGATTGATTAAGGGGTGAGAAATGGAAATTAATGAAAAATTGCTGCGCCAGATAATTGAAGACGTGCTTAGCGAAATGAAGGGCAGCGATAAACCGGTCTCGTTTAATGCGCCGGCGGCCTCCGCTGCGCCTGCTGGCGACGGTTTCCTGACCGAAGTGGGCGAAGCACGCCAGGGAACCCAGCAGGACGAAGTGATTATCGCCGTCGGCCCGGCGTTCGGCCTGGCGCAGACCGTCAATATCGTCGGCATCCCGCACAAAAGCATTCTGCGCGAAGTGATTGCTGGTATTGAAGAAGAAGGCATTAAAGCGCGCGTGATTCGCTGCTTTAAATCCTCCGACGTGGCCTTCGTCGCCGTTGAGGGCAATCGCCTGAGCGGCTCCGGCATCTCTATCGGCATCCAGTCGAAAGGCACAACGGTTATCCACCAGCAGGGGCTGCCGCCGCTCTCCAACCTGGAGCTGTTCCCACAGGCGCCGCTGCTGACCCTGGACACCTACCGTCAGATTGGTAAGAACGCCGCCCGCTATGCGAAACGCGAATCGCCGCAGCCGGTCCCGACGCTGAATGACCAGATGGCGCGGCCGAAGTACCAGGCGAAATCGGCCATTTTGCACATTAAAGAGACCAAGTACGTGGTGACGGGTAAAAACCCGCAGGAACTGCGCGTGGCGCTTTGATAAAGGATAACTCCATGAATACCGACGCAATTGAATCGATGGTTCGCGACGTATTGAGCCGCATGAACAGCCTGCAGGGCGAGGCGCCAGCGGCGGCTCCGGCGGCTGGCGGCGCATCCCGTAGCGCCAGGGTCAGCGACTACCCGCTGGCGAACAAGCACCCGGAATGGGTGAAAACCGCCACCAATAAAACGCTGGACGACTTTACGCTGGAAAACGTGCTGAGCAATAAAGTCACCGCTCAGGATATGCGTATTACCCCGGAAACCCTGCGCTTACAGGCGTCGATCGCCAAAGACGCGGGTCGCGACCGGCTGGCGATGAACTTCGAACGCGCCGCCGAGCTGACCGCGGTACCGGACGATCGCATTCTTGAAATCTACAACGCCCTTCGCCCCTACCGTTCAACGAAAGAGGAGCTGCTCGCTATCGCCGACGATCTCGAAAGCCGCTATCAGGCGAAGATTTGCGCAGCTTTCGTTCGCGAAGCGGCAACGCTGTACGTCGAGCGTAAAAAACTCAAAGGCGACGATTAACTACAGGGGGCGGTGATGCGATATATAGCTGGCATTGATATCGGCAACTCATCGACGGAAGTCGCCCTGGCGACTCTGGATGAGGCTGGCGCGCTGACGATTACGCATAGCGCGCTAGCGGAAACCACCGGGATCAAAGGCACGTTGCGTAACGTGTTCGGGATCCAGGAAGCGCTTGCCCTCGTGGCAAAGCGCGCCGGGATCGGCGTCGGCGATATTTCGCTCATTCGCATTAACGAAGCCACGCCGGTGATTGGCGATGTGGCGATGGAAACCATTACCGAAACCATCATCACCGAATCGACCATGATCGGCCATAACCCGAAAACGCCCGGCGGCGTGGGGCTTGGCGTTGGCATCACTATTACGCCGCAGGAGCTGTTAACCCGCCCGGCGGAGGCCCCCTATATCCTGGTGGTGTCATCGGCCTTCGATTTTGCCGATATCGCGAACGTTATCAACGCCTCCCTGCGCGCCGGGTATCAGATTACCGGCGTCATTTTGCAACGCGACGATGGCGTGCTGGTCAGCAACCGGCTGGAAAAACCGCTGCCGATCGTTGACGAAGTGCTGTACATCGACCGCATTCCGCTGGGAATGCTGGCGGCGATTGAGGTCGCCGTCCCGGGGAAGGTTATCGAAACCCTCTCCAACCCTTACGGTATCGCCACCGTATTCAACCTCAACGCCGAGGAGACCAAAAACATCGTCCCGATGGCCCGGGCGCTGATTGGCAATCGTTCCGCCGTGGTGGTCAAAACGCCATCCGGCGACGTTAAAGCGCGGGCGATCCCCGCCGGTAACCTGGCGCTGCTGGCCCAGGGGCGCAGCGTGCGCGTGGATGTCGCCGCCGGCGCCGAGGCCATCATGAAAGCGGTCGACGGCTGCGGCAGGCTCGATAACGTCACCGGTGAGTCCGGCACCAATATCGGCGGCATGCTGGAGCACGTGCGCCAGACCATGGCCGAGCTGACCAACAAGCCGAGCAGCGAGATTTTCATTCAGGATCTGCTGGCCGTCGATACCTCGGTACCGGTGAGCGTCACCGGCGGACTGGCTGGGGAGTTCTCGCTGGAGCAGGCCGTCGGCATCGCCTCGATGGTGAAATCGGATCGCCTGCAGATGGCGATGATCGCCCGCGAGATTGAGCAGAAGCTCAATATCGACGTGCAGATCGGCGGCGCCGAGGCCGAAGCCGCCATCCTGGGCGCGCTGACCACGCCGGGCACCACCCGACCGCTGGCGATCCTCGACCTCGGCGCGGGCTCCACCGATGCCTCCATCATCAACCCTAAAGGCGAAATCATCGCCACCCACCTCGCCGGAGCAGGCGATATGGTGACGATGATCATTGCCCGTGAGCTGGGGCTGGAGGACCGCTATCTGGCGGAAGAGATCAAGAAGTTCCCGCTGGCTAAGGTGGAAAGCCTGTTCCATTTGCGCCACGAGGACGGCAGCGTGCAGTTTTTCTCTACGCCGCTGCCCCCGGCCGTCTTCGCCCGCGTCTGCGTGGTAAAGCCGGACGAACTGGTGCCGCTGCCCGGCGACTTAGCGCTGGAAAAAGTGCGTGCCATTCGCCGTAGCGCCAAAGAGCGGGTCTTTGTCACCAACGCCCTGCGCGCGCTGCGTCAGGTCAGCCCCACCGGCAACATTCGCGATATTCCGTTCGTGGTGCTGGTGGGCGGTTCGTCGCTGGATTTCGAAGTCCCGCAGCTGGTCACCGATGCGCTGGCGCACTACCGCCTGGTTGCCGGGCGCGGAAATATTCGCGGCAGCGAAGGCCCGAGAAACGCGGTGGCCACCGGGCTGATTCTCTCCTGGCACAAGGAGTTCGCGCATGGACAGTAATCACAGCGCCCCGGCCATCGTCATTACCGCCATCGCCAGCTGCGACGGCCTGTGGCGCGAAGTGCTGCTGGGCATTGAAGAGGAAGGCATCCCTTTCCTGCTTCAGCATCATCCGGCCGGAGAAGTCGTGGACAGCGCCTGGCAGGCGGCGCGCAGCTCGCCGCTGCTGGTGGGCATCGCCTGCGACCGCCATACGCTGGTCGTGCACTACAAGAATTTACCCGCATCGGCGCCGCTTTTTACGCTGATGCATCATCAGGACAGTCAGGCCCATCGTAACACCGGAAATAACGCGGCACGGCTGGTCAAAGGGATCCCTTTCCGGGATCTGAATCGCTAAGCAACAGGAGAACGGCAGAATGAATAACGCACTGGGACTGGTTGAAACAAAAGGGTTGGTGGGCGCTATTGAAGCCGCCGACGCCATGGTGAAATCCGCCAACGTGCAGCTGGTTGGCTACGAAAAAATTGGCTCGGGTCTGGTGACCGTGATGGTTCGCGGCGACGTCGGCGCGGTTAAAGCGGCGGTGGACGCGGGCAGCGCGGCGGCAAGCGTGGTGGGTGAAGTGAAATCCTGCCACGTGATCCCGCGTCCGCACAGCGACGTTGAGGCCATTTTACCGAAATCAGCCTGATTGATGGCGAATAAGGAGCACCGCGTGAAGCAATCACTGGGATTACTTGAAGTTTGTGGTCTGGCACTGGCTATCAGCTGCGCCGATATCATGGCGAAATCCGCTTCTATCACGCTGGTCGCCCTCGAAAAGACCAATGGTTCAGGCTGGACGGTGATTAAAATTACCGGTGATGTGGCCTCCGTGCAGGCGGCTATCACCACCGGTGCGCAGTTTGCCGAACAGCGAAACGGCCTGGTGGCCCACAAAGTCATCGCCAGGCCAGGAGAAGGGATCCTGCGCGCGCAGACGCCCCCGCTCTCCGTCATGCAACCTGAGCCTGAAGAGTCAGAAACGACGGATGTCGTTTCTGAAGCGCCAGCAGAAGAGCTCCCGCAGGAACAGGGGCTGGTTAGCTGCAACCTGTGTCTGGACCCGAAATGTCCGCGCCAGAAAGGCGAGCCGCGCTCGCTTTGCATTCATCCCGGCAAGCGAGGTGAGGCGTAATGGATAAACAGCTTCTGGAATCAACGGTCAGTAAAGTTCTCGACGAGATGCGCCTGCGGCCCATCCCGCTGGGGGTTTCAAATCGTCATATCCATCTGTCCGCGGCGGATTACGAACGCCTGTTCCCCGGCCATCCTATCAGCGAGAAAAAAGCGCTGCTGCAGCCGGGACAGTACGCCGCGGAGCAAACCGTCACTCTGGTGGGGCCAAAGGGGCAGCTGAAAAATGTACGCCTGCTCGGCCCACTGCGCTCGGTAAGCCAGGTGGAAATCTCGCGTACCGATGCCAGAACCCTGGGCGTTGCGGCGCCGCTGAGAATGTCCGGCAACCTGAAGGGCACGCCGGGCATCCGCCTGGTCAGCCCTTTTGGCGAGCTGGAGCTGACGTCAGGGGTTATCGTCGCACAACGGCATATTCATATGTCGCCGCTCGATGCGCTGATCCTGCGGGTCGCCCACGGCGACAGAGTGTCGGTGGCCATTGAAGGCGACGATCGCGGGCTGATCTTCAACAACGTGGCGGTTCGCGTTTCGCCGGACATGCGCCTCGAAATGCACATTGATACCGATGAGGCTAACGCCGCTGGAGCCGATAGCCCGCAGGCCTTTGCCCGGCTGGTAGGCCCGCGATGAACGGCGAACTTCTGCAGCGCATTGTGGAGACGATCGTCTCCCGGCTGCAGCGGCGCGCCGAAAGCACGGCGACGTTGAGCGTGGCGCAGCTACGTGATGCCGACTGCCGGAGTCTGTTCTGCCAGCACGCGTCGCTGCGCGTTCTGCTCGTCGACCTGCCGCTGCTGAACCAGTTGGCGGAGGCGGACACCGACGATGCCGCCGCCAGCAACATTCACGACGCGCTGGCTTTCGGCATCCGCGTGCAGCTCACCCTGCACGGCCAGCTGCTGCCGGTTATCCCGGTTAAAAAACTGGCTCGCCTGCCGCTGACCTTTGCCGATGAACGCGGGCTGCCGCTGGTTCTGCACGCAGGTTCGGTGCTCAGCTATCGCGACGTCGCGCCGCTGGGTCAGGGGCGTCTGGTTATTCAGCGCAAATGCCTCGTGACCGCCCTGGCGCGCGACGCGGCGCGCGCGCGGAATATTCAATTAATTAAGCAGGAGTAAATCATGCATCTGGCACGAGTCACGGGCGCGGTTGTCTCCACGCAAAAATCGCCTTCCCTGGTCGGGAAAAAGCTTCTGTTGGTGCGGCGGGTCAGCGCCGATGGCGAACTTCCCGCCTCGCCCACCTCCGGCGATGAAGTCGCCGTGGACTCCGTCGGCGCAGGCGTCGGCGAGCTGGTTCTGCTCAGCGGCGGCTCCAGCGCCAGGCACGTTTTTTCCGGACCAAACGAGGCCATCGACCTCGCCGTTGTCGGCATTGTCGATACGCTTTCACGTTAAGGAGCGACTATGGCGATTTATACCCGAACGGGTGACGCTGGCACCACCTCACTCTTTACCGGCCAGCGGGTGAGCAAAACCCACCCGCGGGTTGAAGCCTACGGCACGCTGGACGAGCTGAACGCCGCGCTGAGCCTGTGCGCCTGCGCCGCCGCGGATGAAAACCACCGCGCCCTGCTCGAGGCCATCCAGCAGCAAATTTTCTGGTTTAGCGCGGAACTGGCCAGCGACAGCGAACGGCCGTCGCCTAAACAGCGCTACATCAGCAGCGAAGAGATTTCCGCCCTGGAAGCCGCCATCGATCGGGCCATGGCCCGCGTTGAACCGCTGCACAGCTTTATTTTACCCGGCCGCTGCGAAGCCGCGAGCCGCCTGCATTTTGCCCGCACGCTGGCCCGCCGGGCCGAACGCCGCCTGGTGGAGCTGGCGGCGGAAGTCAACGTGCGCCAGGTGCTGATGCGCTACATCAATCGCTTATCAGACTGCCTGTACGCCCTGGCCCGCGCCGAAGATAGCGACGCGCACCAGAACAACCTTATCCGTGAAATAAGCCGGCGCTATCTGGCCGCCAGCCAGCCGAGCCGCAGCAAGGAGACGACGCCCGTGGCCCTCTCATTCCACGATCTACACCAGCTCACCCGCGCCGCCGTCGAGCGCGCGCAGCAGCTACAGGTGCCGGTGGTGATCAGCATCGTTGACGCCCACGGCACCGAAACCGTGACCTGGCGGATGCCGGACGCCCTGCTGGTCAGCAGCGAACTGGCGCCGAAAAAGGCCTGGACCGCGGTGGCGATGAAAACGGCGACCCATGAGCTGAACGATGTGGTTCAGCCGGGCGCCGCGCTTTATGGCCTCGAAACGCATTTGCAGGGAAAAGTGGTCACCTTTGGCGGCGGTTACGCCCTGTGGCGCGACGGCTTATTAATCGGGGGTCTTGGCATCAGCGGCGGCAGCGTTGAGCAGGACATGGACATAGCACGGACCGCCATCGCGGCCATTAACGTGGGAACTCATCAATGAATACTTCTGAACTCGAAACCCTTATTCGCACCATTCTTAGCGAACAGTTAACCCCGGCGCAAACGCCGGAGCAGCCGCAGGGCAAAGGGATATTTCAGTCCGTCAGCGAGGCTATCGACGCTGCGCACCAGGCGTTCTTACGTTATCAGCAGTGCCCGCTGAAAACCCGCAGCGCCATCATCAGCGCAATGCGCCAGGAGCTGACGCCGCTGCTGGCCGCGCTGGCGGAAGAGAGCGCCAATGAAACGGGCATGGGCAACAAAGAAGACAAATACCTGAAAAACAAGGCTGCGCTGGACAACACCCCCGGCGTGGAAGATCTCACCACCACCGCGCTGACCGGCGACGGCGGAATGGTGCTGTTTGAATATTCGCCGTTTGGCGTAATCGGGTCGGTCGCGCCGAGCACCAACCCAACGGAGACCATCATCAACAACAGCATCAGCATGCTGGCGGCGGGCAACAGCGTCTACTTCAGCCCGCATCCGGGGGCGAAAAAGGTCTCACTCAAGCTCATCAGCCTGATTGAAGAGATTGCCTTCCGCTGCTGCGGCATTCGCAACCTGGTGGTCACCGTGGCGGAACCGACGTTTGAAGCCACCCAGCAGATGATGGCCCATCCGCGCATTGCGGTCCTCGCTATTACCGGCGGCCCCGGCATTGTGGCAATGGGCATGAAGAGCGGTAAAAAAGTGATTGGCGCCGGCGCGGGCAACCCGCCCTGCATCGTCGATGAAACGGCGGATCTGGTCAAAGCGGCGGAGGATATCATCAACGGCGCCTCGTTCGATTACAACCTGCCCTGCATTGCCGAGAAGAGCCTGATTGTGGTGGAGAGCGTCGCCGAACGTCTGGTGCAACAAATGCAAGCCTTCGGCGCGCTGCTGCTGAGCCCGGCCGATACCGATAAACTCCGCGCCGCCTGCCTGCCTGAAGGCCTGGCCAATAAGAAGCTGGTCGGCAAAAGCCCATCGGCGATGCTGGAAGCCGCCGGGATCGCCGTTCCGGCGAAAGCGCCGCGCCTGCTGATCGCTATCGTCAACGCTGACGATCCGTGGGTCACCAGCGAACAGCTGATGCCGATGCTGCCGGTGGTCAAAGTCAGCGATTTCGATAGCGCGCTGGCGCTGGCGCTGAAGGTTGAAGAAGGCCTGCACCATACCGCCATTATGCACTCGCAAAACGTCTCGCGCCTGAACCTCGCGGCCCGCACTCTGCAAACCTCGATATTCGTTAAGAACGGCCCCTCTTATGCCGGGATCGGCGTCGGTGGAGAAGGCTTTACCACCTTTACTATCGCCACGCCAACCGGAGAAGGAACAACCTCGGCGCGTACGTTTGCCCGTTCCCGTCGCTGCGTGCTGACCAACGGCTTTTCCATTCGCTAACCGAGGTCGCGATGAAGACTTTCTCACTACAAACGCGGTTGTACAGCGGTCAGGGGAGCCTGGCGGCGCTCAAGCGCTTTACCAACAAGCACATCTGGATTATCTGCGATGGCTTTCTTGCGCGCTCGCCGCTGCTGGAGACCCTGCGCAACGCGTTGCCCGCAGATAACCGCATTAGCGTCTTTAGCGAGATAACCCCGGACCCCACTATCCACACCGTGGTACAGGGCATTGCGCAAATGCAGGCCCTGCAACCGCAGGTGGTCATCGGCTTCGGCGGCGGATCGGCAATGGATGCGGCGAAAGCTATCGTCTGGTTCAGCCAGCAGAGCGGCATCAGCATCGAAACCTGCGTGGCGATACCGACCACCAGCGGTACCGGTTCAGAAGTGACCAGCGCCTGCGTGATTAGCGACCCGGATAAAGGCATCAAGTACCCGCTGTTCAACAACGCGCTGTACCCGGATATGGCGATCCTTGATCCGGAACTGGTGGTCAGCGTGCCGCCGCAGATTACGGCCAACACCGGCATGGACGTGTTAACTCACGCGCTGGAGGCGTGGGTCTCTCCGCACGCCAGCGACTTTACCGACGCGCTGGCGGAAAAAGCCGCCAAACTGGTGTTTCAGTATCTGCCCACCGCGGTGGAAAAAGGCGACTGCGTGGCGACGCGCGGGAAAATGCACAACGCCTCGACGCTCGCCGGCATGGCGTTCAGCCAGGCGGGGCTGGGGCTTAACCACGCCATCGCCCACCAGCTTGGCGGACAGTTTCATCTGCCGCACGGCCTGGCCAACGCGCTGCTGTTAACCACGGTTATCCGCTTTAACGCCGCTGTTCCCCGTGCTGGCAAACGCTACGCGCGGTTGGCCAAAGCCTGTGGATTTTGCCCGGCAGAGGCCAACGACGTCACGGCGATCAATGCCCTGATCCAGCAAATCGAACGACTCAAGCAACGCTGCGCGCTGCCGTCACTGGCGATCGCGCTGAAAGAAGGACGCTCTGAGTTTTCCGCGCGTATTCCGGCCATGGTGCAGGCCGCGCTGGCTGACGTCACGCTACGCACCAATCCTCGCCCGGCCAGCACCGAGGAGATTCGGGAACTGCTGGAGGAACTGCTATGAGTCGCGCCGTCAACGCTGTTGAAATGGCCCTGAGCGCCGATGACATCCGCGAGCGCGTTCGCGCGGCGGGCGTGGTCGGCGCGGGGGGCGCGGGATTTCCCGCCCACGTGAAGCTACAGGCGCAGGTAGAGATTTTCCTGGTCAACGCCGCCGAGTGCGAACCGATGCTCAAGGTCGACCAGCAGCTGATGTGGCAGCAGGCTTCGCGCCTTGTCCGCGGCGTGCAGTACGCAATGACGGCAACCGGCGCGCGCGAAGGGGTGATCGCCCTGAAAGAGAAGTACCGCCGGGCTATCGACGCCCTCACCCCGCTGCTGCCTGCCGGTATCCGCCTGCATATTCTGCCGGATGTCTATCCGGCGGGCGATGAGGTGCTGACTATCTGGCTAGCGACCGGCCGCCGGGTCGCGCCCGCCGCGCTGCCGGCCAGCGTTGGCGTGGTGGTCAATAACGTACAAACGGTCCTTAACATTGCCCGCGCGGTCGAACAGCAGTTTCCGGTCACCCGCCGAACGCTGACCGTTAACGGCGCAGTCGCCAGGCCGCTGACCGTCACCGTTCCTATCGGCATGCCGCTGCGCGAAGTGCTGGCATTGGCGGGCGGCGCGACGGTCGACGACCCCGGTTTTATTAACGGCGGCCCGATGATGGGCGGGCTGATTACCTCTCTCGATAATCCGGTGACCAAAACCACCGGCGGCCTGCTGGTGCTGCCGAAAAGCCATCCGCTTATTCAGCGGCGGATGCAGGATGAGCGCACGGTACTTTCCGTCGCCCGCACCGTCTGCGAGCAGTGCCGACTGTGTACCGATCTCTGCCCGCGACATCTGATCGGCCACGAACTCTCTCCGCACCTGCTGGTGCGGGCGGTGAACTTTCACCAGGCCGCCACGCCGCAGCTGCTGCTGAGCGCCCTCACCTGCTCGGAATGCAACGTCTGCGAAAGCGTGGCCTGCCCGGTGGGGATCTCGCCGATGCGCATCAACCGGATGCTGAAACGCGAGCTGCGGGCGCAAAACCAGCGCTACGAAGGGCCGCTCTATCCGGCCGATGAGATGGCGAAGTATCGCCTGGTGCCGGTGAAGCGGCTGATCGCCAAACTGGGGCTAAGCCCCTGGTATCAGGAGGCGCCGCTGGTGGAAGACGAACCGGCGGTCGAAACCGTAACGTTGCTGCTGCGCCAGCATATCGGCGCCAGCGCGGTAGCCAACGTTGCAGTGGGAGAAAGCGTCACGCGCGGGCAATGCGTTGCCGATATCCCGGCAGGCGCGTTAGGCGCGCCGATTCACGCCAGCATCGACGGCGTGGTTGCGGCCATCAGCGAACAGGCCATCACGGTGGTAAGAGGTTAACCATGTCTCAGGCTATAGGAATTTTAGAACTCACCAGCATTGCCAAAGGAATGGAGCTCGGCGATGCGATGCTGAAAAGCGCCAACGTCAATCTGCTGGTCAGCAAGACTATCTGTCCGGGTAAGTTTTTGCTGATGCTCGGCGGGGATATCGGCGCTATCCAACAGGCCATTGAAACCGGCGCGTCGCAGGCCGGCGAAATGCTCGTCGACAGCCTGGTGCTGGCGAATATTCACCCCAGCGTACTGCCGGCCATCAGCGGCCTGAACAGCGTGGACAAGCGCCAGGCGGTCGGCATCGTTGAAACCTGGAGCGTTGCGGCCTGCATCAGCGCCGCCGATCGGGCGGTAAAAGGCTCAAACGTCACCCTGGTGCGGGTGCATATGGCCTTCGGCATCGGCGGTAAATGCTACATGGTGGTGGCGGGCGACGTTTCCGACGTCAATAACGCGGTTACGGTTGCCAGCGAAAGCGCAGGCGAAAAAGGGCTGCTGGTTTATCGTTCGGTGATCCCGCGCCCGCATGAAGCGATGTGGCGACAGATGGTGGAGGGATAATGGAAAGACAGCCGACAACGGATCGCATGATTCAGGAGTACGTGCCGGGGAAACAGGTCACCCTCGCGCACCTGATTGCCAATCCAGGGAAAGATCTCTTTAAGAAGCTCGGTCTGCAGGATGCGGTTTCCGCCATTGGCATCCTCACCATTACACCCAGCGAGGCGTCGATTATCGCCTGCGATATCGCCACCAAATCCGGCGCGGTGGAGATCGGTTTTCTCGACCGTTTTACCGGCGCCGTGGTGCTGACCGGCGACGTTTCCGCCGTGGAATATGCCCTCAAGCAGGTGACGCGCACCCTGGGCGAGATGATGCAGTTTACTACCTGCTCAATAACCCGGACGTAGCGCGATGAAGCGTCTGATGTTTATCGGCCCGAGTCAGTGCGGCAAGACCTCGCTAACCCAGAGCCTGCGCGGCGAAGCGCTCCATTATAAGAAAACCCAGGCCATTGAATGGTCGCCGATGGCCATCGATACGCCGGGGGAATATCTGGAGAACCGCTGCCTGTATAGCGCCCTGCTGACCAGCGCCTGCGAGGCTGACGTTATCGCGCTGGTACTGAATGCCGACGCCCAGTGGTCGCCGTTTTCTCCGGGGTTTACCGCCCCGATGAATCGCCCGACGATTGGCCTGGTCACCAAAGCCGACCTCGCCGACCCTCAGCGGATATCGCTCATCGCGGAGTGGCTTACGCAGGCAGGCGCCGGGCAGATTTTTGTTACCAGCGCGTTGAACAATTCGGGTCTCGACGCGGTGCTGGATTTTCTGAATTCGAAGGAACCCTTATGTCTTACAAAATAATGGCCATTAACGCCGGCAGCTCATCGTTAAAATTCCAGCTGCTGGAGATGCCGCAGGGCGAGACGCTCTGCCAGGGATTGATTGAACGTATCGGCATGGCAAACGCTCAGGTGACCCTCAAAACGCCGGCGCAGAAATGGCAGGAGTCGGCGCCGATCGCCGATCATCGCGAAGCCGTCACGCTGCTGCTGGAAAAGCTCCTCGGCTACAGCATTATCGAGAGTTTGCAGGATATTGACGGCGTTGGCCACCGCGTGGCGCACGGCGGCGAGCGCTTTAAAGATTCGACGCCGGTAACCGATGAAAGCTTAGCGGAAATCGAGCGTCTGGCCGAACTGGCTCCGCTGCATAACCCGGTTAACGCCCTGGGAATCAAAGTTTTCCGCCAGCTGCTGCCCGATACGCCATCGGTAGCGGTGTTTGATACCGCTTTTCACCAGACGCTGGATGAGCGCGCGTTTATCTATCCGCTGCCGTGGCGCTACTACAGCGAGCTGGGCATTCGCCGCTACGGCTTCCACGGCACCAGCCATAAGTACGTCAGCGCGACGCTGGCGGAAAAGCTGGGCGTGCCGCTGAGCGCCCTGCGCGTGGTGTGCTGCCATCTCGGCAACGGCAGCAGCGTTTGCGCAATCAAAGGCGGGCGTTCGGTGAATACCTCAATGGGCTTTACGCCGCAGTCCGGGGTGATGATGGGCACCCGCAGCGGCGATATCGATCCGTCGATTTTACCGTGGCTGGCGCTGCATGAGGGGCAAACGCCGGAGCAGCTGAATCAGCTGCTGAATAACGAATCCGGCCTGTTGGGGGTTTCCGGCGTCTCGCACGATTATCGCGATGTCGAACAGGCGGCGGACGGCGGTAATCGTCGGGCGGCGCTGGCGCTGGCGCTGTTTGCCGAGCGCATTCGCGCTACCATCGGCAGCTATATCATGCAGATGGGCGGAATTGATGCGCTAATTTTTACCGGCGGCATCGGCGAAAACTCGGCCCGCGCCAGGAGCGCCATCTGCCATAACCTGAATTTCCTCGGACTGTCGGTCGATGAAGAGAAAAACCAGCACAACGCCACCTTTATCCAGGCCGAGCATGCGCTGGTCAAAGTGGCGGTCATTAATACTAATGAAGAGCTGATGATTGCCCGCGACGTGATGCGCCTCGCGCTGCCCGCGGCGGAAACCTTAACCGTTTCAGCCTGATTTCGCCGCCCGGCAAGTTGCGGTGAATCATGGTAATAGCGGGATCGGCATGACACTATGCGCCCTGGAAACCTGAGCAATAGGTGAATATGTGGCCGTAGCGCAATGCCCCGCCTCCTGTGGGGAACTCATCCAGGGCTGGATCCTCGGCAGCGAGAAGCTGGTCTCCTGCCCCGTTGACTGGTACAGCACCGTCGAGGTGGACTACGGTTCGCCTCGCGCAGATGAACGCCCGCTGTCGCGGGCGATGGTCGACCGGCTGCTGGGCTACTGGCGCTATCCGGCGGAGCTAGGCAAAGAGATTCGGATCGATATTTGCTCCACGATTCCGGTCGCCAAAGGGATGGCCAGCAGCACCGCGGATATCGCCGCGACGGCGGTGGCCACCGCGCATCATCTCGGCCATCCGCTGGATGAAACCACCCTCGCCCGGCTCTGCGTTTCCCTGGAGCCCACCGACAGCACCCTGTTCCGCCAGTTGACGCTATTCGATCACAATACCGCCGCCACGCAAATTACCTGCGGCTGCCAGCCTCAGCTCGATCTGCTGGTGCTGGAAAGCCCCGCCACGCTGCTGACCACCGATTACCACCGCCTTCCCCGTCTTGAAAAGCTGCACGCCCATTCCGCCGCGCTGCATCAGGCCTGGGAGAAAGTTCAGCAGGCCTGTCAGACCAATGACCCCCGACGGATGGGCGAGGCGGCGACGCTTAGCGCCATCGCCAGCCAGCATCTGCTGCCGAAGCCGGGGTTTGATACGCTGCGGGCGCTGGTGGAAGAGTGCGATTTATACGGCATTAACGTGGCGCACAGCGGCAGCGTGGTCGGCCTGATGCTCGACCGCCAGCGTCACGATATTGAGTATTTGCAGCGGCGGCTGCAGGAAACGAGGCTTAGCGAGCTCTGGCCCCGGCAGCATCTGCTGCGCATGGTGCAGGGCGGCGTCGAACTGCGCTAACTCTGCCGCAGCCATACCTCCCCGGAGGCGATGCTTGCGCATCTGTCCGGGCTTGTATGATTAACCCGTCAGAAAGAACCGGCCAGTTCTCTCTGATGGCGGTCCGGATGCCGTGTCCGGGCTTAGGCTTTCGCGCCTGTTCCGTAGATCCTTTGCACCGGACCGCCGTTCTTTCTCATGTGATAAACCGGACAGTATCATGGACCGGCTTTCACCGGTAACCCGTATTCGCAAGGTTGGTTTCACTATGGAAAATGAACTCCACTTCATCGGTATTGATGTCGCCAAAGCTAAACTGGATGTCGATATTCTTCGCCCTGATGGCCGGCATCGTTGTAAAAAATTTGACAATACCCTCTCCGGGCACGAAGCGCTGGTCCGCTGGCTTCGCGGCCATGATGTGAACCGTGCCCATGTCTGCATGGAATCCACCAGCACCTACATGGAAGACGCGGCCGCGCATCTGAGTGATGCCGGGTATACCGTGTCCGTCATCAACCCCGCCCTCAGTAAAGCTTTCGCACAGAGTGAGGGGTTGCGCAGTAAAACCGACAAAGTGGACGCCCGTATGCTGGCTCACTTCTGCCGGGAAAAACGCCCGCCAGCCTGGGAGGCCCCCCATCCGACAGAGCGGGCACTGAAAGCCCTGGTGTTACGCCATCAGGCGCTGACAGAGATGCAGACACAGGAGAAAAACCGGCGGGAAACCGCGCCGGAAGTTCAGCTGACCAGCATTGATATCCTGCTGGGGTGTCTGAGCGCGGAGCTGGCGCGTATCGAAAAACAGATAAAAGACCTGACGGATAATGACCCGGATATGAAACAACGGCGGAAGCTGCTGAACAGTATCCCGGGCATCGGAGAGAAAACGGCGGCGGTTCTGCTGGCGTATACGGGCCTGAAGCTGAAGTTCGGTACAGGGCGGCAGTTCGCGGCGTATGCAGGACTGACGCCGGTGCAGCATGAGTCAGGCAGCAGCGTGATGCGGGCGAGCCGGATGAGCAAAGCGGGACCGGTTCATCTGCGCAAAGCGCTATACATGCCAGCGTTATCGGCGCTGTACCATACGGCGTGGGGAAAAGCGTTCAGGAAAAGGCTGGAAGGGAATGGTAAGCGTGCGAAAGTCATCATAGGGGCGATGATGCGAAAGCTGGCGCAGGTGGCGTACGGTGTACTGAAGTCAGGAAAGGCGTTCGATGCGTCACAGCATGAGCTGTTGATAGCGTAAGAAAGCGTGCCGGCTGAAACGACAGCGCGGGATGTCGCTGTCGTTGTTGTGCCTGTCATCCGGGAGCCGGAGAAGATGACAATGGTGAAAAGAGTTGCAGGCGTTCACAGTATCTACCGGTCCGCAGACGACGGTGAACCCGTAGCCCGGTCAGCGCAGCGCCACCGGGAAGAACTGCAGACGAACAATGGCGGCAGACGCTCGGAACATCTACCCGTTAAAAACCCGCCTGAAAGCCGTCAGCAGCTGCGTATTCTCCTGCTGGCTGCGGATCGCGACGCGGAAGTAGCGCCCGTCAAGCCCCGGGTAGTTGGCGCAGCTGCGGATCAGGATGCGCTGTTGCAGCATTGCGTATTGCAGATCCAGATCCGGCACCTCGCAGCGCAGAAACAGATAATTTGCCTGCCCGGGATAGACCGTCAGACCGGGAACGTGGCGCAGCTGATGGTAAAAGCGCTGCCCCTCTTCCGCCAGCCACCGCCAGGTTTTCTGCTGATAGACGCTATCCTGGAGAATGATTTCCCCCGCCAGCGCGGCAAAGGCGTTGATTGACCACGGCATCTGGCGCTCGCGCATTCGCGCTACCGCCCGCGCATCGCCATTGACCAGATACCCAAGGCGCAGACCGGGAATAGCATAAAACTTAGTCAGCGAACGCAGCACCCACACGTGCGGATTGTGGCTCAGTAGCGGAATAAATCCTGTCTCATCGGGGATAAAATCGATAAACGCTTCATCGAGAATCAGGGCGATTCCCAGCGACTTACAGCGTTCAGCAATCAGTTCCAGCAGACGGCGCTCGGGCAGCAGACCGGTTGGGTTGTTCGGGGTGCAGAGAAACAAACAGTCCAGATCCGGCGTCAGAGCGTCGAGAATCGTCCCGGTGAGCTGCCAGCCATCCTCTTCACGCAGCAGAAACTCCCGCACCGTGCAGTCCACCGACTGCAGCGCCCGGCGGTATTCGGCAAAGCCGGGGGTGACGATCATCGCCTGGCGCGGCTTCAGGCCCTGAACCAGCGTAAAGATCGCTTCGGTTTCGCCGTTTCCGGCGAGGATCCACGAGGCGGGGATGTGATGGTGTTCCGCCAGCGCGAGGTGCAGCTGCTGATACTCAACGTCAGGATAGCGTTCGGCGCAGGCCATATTGTCGATGATGGCGCGCTTTAAGCTTTCCGGCATCCCCTGCGGATTGATATTGGCGCTAAAATCCAGCAGCTGTTCCGCACAGATGCCCAATAGCGCGGCGGCCTCGCGGATATTGCCGCCGTGGGCGCTCTTCAGTAGAGCCATGTACTTTTCCTGTTGCGTTACCCTCGCCTTGCCAGCGTCGCGCCGTCGGCGAAGTAGGCTTTAATCCCTGCCAGAATCGACTCTGCTACTTCCTGCTGGAATTTCGCCGTTTTCAATTTACGCTCTTCTTCGACATTACTGATAAACGCGGTTTCCACCAGAATCGATGGAATATCCGGCGCCTTCAGCACCGCGAAGCCCGCCTGCTCAACCCGATTCTTGTGCAGGTTATTAATGTTGCCCATCTTTTCCAGCACCGCCTTGCCGAACTTCAGGCTGTCGGCGATGGTCAGCGACTGCACCATGTCGAACATCGTGTGGTCGACGTAGCGGTCGCCGCTTTTGCTGACGCCGCCGATCAGATCCGAGGCGTTCTGGGTCTGCGCCAGATACTTAGCCGCGGTACTGGTGGCCCCTTTGGTTGACAGGGCAAACACCGACGATCCGCTGGGCTGACGGCTGGTAAAGGCATCGGCGTGAATAGAGACAAACAGGTCGGCGCGCTGCTTCTGCGCCTTGGCGACGCGCACCTTCAACGGGATAAAGACGTCCTCGTTGCGGGTCATATAGACCTTCATATTACCCTCTTTCTCGATCAGCGCGCGCAGCCGTCGGGCAATCTGCAGCACCACGTCTTTCTCGCGGGTGCGGTATTTCCCCACCGCGCCGGAGTCTTCGCCGCCGTGGCCGGGATCGAGCATGATAACAATGGGCCGATCGCGCCCGGCTTTACCCGGTTTAGGCCCGCTCTCCGCCGGCGGAACCTGCCGCTGAAGATCGCCTTTGTTGTAATCTTCAAGCAGCGCCAGCAGCGGATCCTGCACGTCGGTGGCGTTAGCGGGATAGAGGTCCATAACCAGACGCTCTTTAAACCCGGCGACCGGAGCCAGCGCGAACAGCTGCGGTTTCACGTTCTGTTTTAGCTCAAACACCATGCGTACGGTTTGCGGATCGAACTGCCCCACGCGGGCGGATTGAATATAGGGGTCGTCGCCGCGAATCTGCCCCCCCATGCCTTTAAGTACGGAATTGAGATTAACCCCTTCCAGATCCACCACCAGACGTTCAGGATTGCTGAGCGCAAACTGCCGATATTTCAGGATATGGTTGGACTCCACGGTCACGCGGGTGTAGGTCGACGATGGCCAGACGCGTACGGCAACCACCTGCGCCGCGGCAGCCAGGCCAACCGGGCTCACACTCATTAACCACATGGCGCCCGCCCCTTGTAAAAAACGGCGGCGGCTTAATCCTGACTTGTATCCCGACATGCCACTCCCAAGCAGTAAGAAATCATTCGTATTGAAAACAAACAGATTGACCGGAAACTTTAACGAAAGGCGTATAACCTGTCATCAATAAAAGGGTAAACAATCTTTGACACCCTGATTTGGCTCACACCTTTTTCCTGGCTCCGCCCAAAATTGGGGCTTGCGTTTGCCGGTAAAACAGAATAAAAATACAGTAATTACGAATAATCATGCATTGAGGTTGTGTCATGGTGAAGGAACGTCGCACCGAACTGGTAGAGGGATTCCGCCATTCTGTCCCCTATATTAACGCCCATCGGGGTAAAACGTTTGTCATCATGCTGGGCGGAGAAGCCATTGAGCATGATAATTTCTCTAGTATTGTCAACGACATTGGTCTTCTTCACAGTCTGGGCATTCGCCTGGTGGTGGTCTATGGCGCTCGTCCGCAGATTGACGCCAACCTGGCGGAGCATCGCCATGAGCCGGTTTATCACAAACAAACCCGAGTGACTGACGCCAAAACGCTTGAGCTGGTTAAGCAGGCGGCGGGTATGCTGCAGCTGGAAATTACCGCGCGCCTGTCGATGAGCCTCAACAATACGCCGCTGCAGGGCGCCCACATCAACGTGGTCAGCGGCAATTTCATTATCGCGCAGCCGTTAGGCGTGGATGACGGCGTGGATTACTGCCACAGCGGGCGCATTCGCCGCATTGATGAAGAAGCTATTCACCGCCAGCTGGATAACGGCGCGATCGTGCTGATGGGCCCGGTTGCGGTGTCGGTCACCGGCGAAAGCTTTAACCTGACCTCCGAAGAGATTGCCACCCAGCTGGCGATTAAGCTGAAAGCCGAAAAAATGATTGGCTTCTGCTCATCGCAGGGCGTTTACAACCAGGATGGCGAGATCGTCCCCGAGCTGTTCCCCAACGAAGCCCAGGCGCGGGTTGAAGAGATGGAAGCGGACGAAGACTACAGCTCCGGCACCGTGCGCTTCCTGCGCGGCGCGGTAAAAGCCTGCCGCAGCGGCGTGCGTCGCTGCCACCTGATCAGCTACCAGGAAAACGGCACCCTGCTGCAGGAGTTATTCTCACGCGACGGTATCGGCACCCAGATAGTGATGGAGAGCGCCGAGCAGATCCGCCGCGCCACCATTAACGATATCGGCGGCATCCTTGAGCTGATTAGCCCGCTGGAACAGCAGGGTATTCTGGTGCGGCGCTCGCGCGAGCAGCTGGAGATGGAAATCGATAAATTCACCATTATTCAGCGCGACAACACCACTATCGCCTGCGCCGCGCTCTATCCTTTCCCGGAAGAGAAGATCGGCGAAATGGCCTGCGTGGCGGTGCATCCGGATTACCGCAGCTCATCGCGCGGCGAAGTGCTGCTCGAGCGTATTGCCGCGCAGGCGAAGCAAATGGGCCTCAGCAAGCTGTTTGTGCTCACGACCCGCAGCATTCACTGGTTCCAGGAGCGCGGATTTACGCCGGTCGACGTCGACCTGCTGCCGGAAAGCAAAAAAGAGATGTACAACTATCAGCGCCGCTCCAAGGTGCTGATGGCCGACCTGGCCTGATTCTCTCCCCCGGAAAGCGCACGGCTGACCGGGGATAACATCACCGGGCGGAAAAGATATCCGCCAGGCCGCTGCGCCGTTCGGTACGTGCGACAACTGCCTGGGTCAGCACCTGCTCATCGGCATAGATCGACAGCTGCCGTTTGGCACGCGTAATAGCGGTATAAACCAGCTCGCGGGTCACCAGCGGCACGCTGCGCGATGGCAGAATCAGCGCCGCGTGATCGAACTCCGACCCCTGCGATTTATGCACCGTCATCGCCCAGGCGGTATCGTGCTCCGGCAGACGGCTTGGCTGTACCGACTTGATGCTGCCATCGGGCATCGGGAACCACACCCGCAGGCCATCGTCTCTTTCCAGCGCGATACCGATATCGCCGTTAAACAGCCCCAGCGCGCTGTCGTTGCGGGAAATCATCACCGGACGGCCTTCATACCAGCGCGAATGGCGCGGCAGAGCAATCGCCCGCTTGCGGTTCAGCATCTGCTCCAGCTGTTCGTTCACGCCGCTGACGCCATAAGGGCCATCGCGCAGCGCGCACAGTAGCTGAAACTCGCTAAAGGCGGCAATCAGCTCTGCGGGCTCGGCCCGTTCACGCAGCAGCTGCAGAAAACGGCCGTAGCCCGCCTGCGCCTGAACGAGCATCGCTTCATACTCCTCGGTGGAGCTCAGCGGATGCAGGGCGATATCGTCGAACGACTGACGCAGCGTCTCCCTGACCGCGCGGCGTTCACCGCTGTTCACCGCCCAGGCCAGATGGCCGATACCGGAGTGGCGGCCAAAACGGTAGCTTTTTTGCAGCAGGCACAGGCTGTCGCGCAGGGCGCCGGCAATCTCGCTTTCGCCTGCCGGCACCGGCTGACCGGTCAAGCGGCCAAGCTGCGCCGCCCGCGCCGGGGTGAACCCTGCATTAACCCACGCGCAAATATCTCCCAGCACCGCGCCGGCCTCTACCGAAGCCAGCTGATCGCGGTCGCCAAGGAAAATCACCCGCCCGTGTTCAGGCAGCGCGTCGATCAGACGCGACATCATCGGCAGGTCAATCATTGAGGCTTCATCCACCACCAGCACGTCAAGATGCAGCGGGTTCCCGGCATGATAGCGCATCCGCTGGCTCCCCGGCTGCGCGCCCAACAGGCGATGGAGGGTACTGGCTTCGGTCGGCACCAGCGCCTTTTGTTCGTCGGTAAGAGGGAGGCGGCGCAGCGCCGCGCCGAGGGATTCGGTCAGGCGCGCGGCGGCTTTACCGGTCGGCGCCGCCAGACGAATACGGCAGCGCGGGCTGGCGTTGGTTTGAATCAGCGCCGCCAGCAGTTTGGCGACGGTGGTGGTTTTACCGGTCCCGGGGCCGCCGGAGATCACCGAAATCCGTCGGGTCAGGGCAACCGCGGCAGCGACCTTTTGCCAGTCGATTTCATCCCCTGGCGGAAACAGCGCGTCGAGCGTCGAGGCCAGCCGGGCTTCATCTACCTCCAGCACCTGATTGGCTTCGTTAAAGAAGCGCGCGACGGTTAATTCGTTGCGCCACATGCGGTTGAGATAGAGCCGCTCGCCGCAGAGGATCATCGGCGTCGGCCGCTCACCGCGGCTCACCGCTTCCGAATCGAGCAGCAGCGGCAACCAGCTCTCCGCAGCGCCGGTTAGTTCAAGGATTTGCTCGCTCAGAGCCGTTGTCTTTGCGCTCAGGAGCTCATCGTCGGCAAGACGTGAAATCGGCAGGCAGACGTGCCCCTCTCCGGCATCGCGGCTGAGAATGGCGGCGGTCAGCTTCACCGCCGGGTGCGCCTCCTGCGCCACCATGAGCGCAAACTGAACGTCCAGCGGGCGCAGCAGGCGCTGCTCAACCGCCTGCAGCAACAGTTCATCCATGGTCATAGCACAACCTCCTGGGTTTCCCCGGCAAACAGCGCATCGAGGCCGTTAATCAGCGGCAGCGCCGGTCGGGTGGTGAAGATCCCCTGCCCGCCGTCCTGCCCGTCCATGCCGCGCAAAAAGAGATAAATAACGCCGCCGAAATGGCGTTCGTAATCATAATCGGCAATACGGTGGCGTAAATAGCGGTGCAGCGCCAGGCTATAGAGCTGATACTGCAAATCGTAACGATGCGAACACATTGCCTGCCTCATCGCTTCCTGGGTATAGGCCTCGCGGTTTTCCCCAAGCCAGTTGGATTTGTAATCCAGCAGGTAGTAGCGGCCGTTGTGGCGAAACACCAGGTCGATAAAGCCTTTCAGCATACCGCGCACCTGGCGAAAATCGAGCGTGGGGGTATCGACGGAGAGCGGATCGTACTGCCGAATCAGCGCATCCAGACGCAGGGGATCCAGCGGCTGTTCGATGGGCAGATAAAACGCCATCTCCACCTGTTTATCGCGCGCGCTAAGCTGATTGAGGGCGATCTCCGCGCCAGGCAGAGGGGTTCGCAGCACGCCGTCGAGCCATGCGGTCAACACCGGCGTCCACTTTTCCTCGAAGCCGCTCAACTGGAGTTTTTCCGCCATCCAGTCGGCGGGAACCGGCTGGGTAAAATCGAGATCTTCGAACAAACTGTGCAGAAACGTCCCCGGCGACGCGCCGCGCGGGAACTGGTGCGGCGTAAGCTGCGGCTCCTCCACGACCTCACCGACGCCGGCGGCATCGACGTCCAGTCGCGGCAGAAGATCCTGCGCCGCGCTGTGTCCATTCTGCTGCAGGCCGGAGTAACTGGTGACCCGCCAGTCATCGGTCACCGACCGCTCGAGCATACGGGCTGAAAGCGGCGGCAGCGCCGCCTGCGGAGCCTGCCACGGCGTCTGCGCCGCCATATCCGGCAGCTGCAGTGCAATGTCCCCGCTGCAGAACGCCTGCAGGCGCGCCATCAGCCCCGCGGCATCCATCGCTTCCCCATCCTGCAGCAGGCGGCCCAGCGCGCTGTGATGAAAATCGCTGGCGCCGGGTTTGTCGCTGCGTCGGGTGCTGAGCGGCGCCACGCCAAGGCTACAGTGCCAGACCGCGCGGGTCAGCGCGACGTAAAGCAGACGTAGGTCTTCGGCCAGACGCTCGGCCTCCGCCAGCGCCATGCTGCCCTCATCCTGGCCCAGGTCAAGAACGGCGGCAAAGGAGCTTCTGTCGTGATAAAACGCCTGATCCTGCTTACGGAACCGCGCGATAAACGGCAGCCAGACCAGCGGATACTCCAGCCCTTTCGATTTATGGATGGTGACGATCTGCACCAGATGCTTGTCGCTTTCCAGCCGCATCTGCTGGCTGGAGGCGTTGCTGTCCGGTTCGGCGATATGCTGCGCCAGCCAGCGCACCAGCGCATGTTCGCTCTCCAGCTGGTTCGCCGCCTCCTGCAGGAGCTCGCTGATATGCAGAATATCGGTCAGGCGTCGCTCGCCGCCGTTGGTCGCCAGCAGATTTTCAGCGATGCTGCGCGCGCTCATCAGCGCGCGCAGCATCGGCATGACGCCCCGCTGCCGCCAGAGTTGCCGGTATCGGCTAAACTCCTCAACCAGCTCATCCCACGCCCGTTCGTCGTGATTGAGATTTTCGATATCCAGCGCGTTAAGACCAAACATCGACGTCGCCAGCGCGCTGCGCAGCGTATTTTCGCGCTCAGGAGCCAGCACCGCCTGTAGCAGCCACAGCAGCTCCTGCGCCTCCGGCGTTTCAAACACGCTATCGCGATTGGAGAGGTACACGGAAGGAATCGACAGCAGTTGGAGGGCATCGCGGATTAAAGACGCTTCCTGGCGATTACGCACCAGCACCGTGATGTCTGAAGCCCGCACCGGCTCGGCTTTTTCACCGCGCCACAGCAGCGCCTTGCCCTGCTGGCCGGCGCTGAGCCAGTCGCGGATTTGCGCCGCGCAGAGCTGAGCCATAAACGTCTGGTAATCCCCCGCGCCCACGGCCTCGCCCGACATCAGCCAGATATTCATCGCCGGTATCGCAGCATCATCGACGGTAAAGCGCAGCCCCTGGTTTTTATCGGCCGACTTCACCGGCATAAACGGGATTTCGCGGAACATAAAGGGATTATCGCTGAGACTAAACAGGCGATTGACGCTGTCAACCATCCCCGGCGCGGATCGCCAGTTGGTGTCGAGCGTATAATGGGCGGTGACGTCCCCGCGCGCCTTCATATAGGTGAAAATATCCGCGCCGCGGAAGGCATAGATAGCCTGTTTGGGGTCGCCAATCAGCAGCAGCGCGGTGTCCGCCTGACGCCGCCAGATGCGGCGAAAGATGCGGTACTGCTGCGGGTCGGTATCCTGAAATTCGTCGATCATCGCCACCGGAAAGCGCTGGCGAATCGCGCTGGCCAGCGCTTCGCCGCTCTCCCCGCGCAGAGCGTCATCCAGGCGGCTGAGCATATCGTCAAAGCCCAGCTCGCCGCGGCGGCGCTTCTCCCGCGCGACCGCTTCGCGGATTTCAACCATCGCCCTGGCGATCACCAGATCGGTCAAGGTTAACGGTGACGCCAGCAGCGCTTCTACCGCACTGAACAGCGGGTGTACCGGCGGCGCGCCCTCGGCTTTGGTACGCTCAAGCAAGAAGGCCTGGGAGAACTTTTCCAGCGCATCCGGAAGCTGGTAGCTCAGGGTCTCTTCCTCGGCCCAGGCGGTCACTTTCTCCAGCCATTTCCCCTGATTGCCGCGATTGAATTTGCGCCGGTCGAGGCCCGAGTTTTCCAGCACTGCCTCAACCTCGCCCGCCTGCGCCAGCCACTGCTGCTTCAGCGCGTTGATACGCTCGATAATTTGCTGATGGCGTTCGGCCAGCGTTTCATCAGCCGACGGTGGAGATTTAAGCTGCGGCGCCTCCCCCTGCAGCCAGCGGTCGATGGATTTCAGCAGGTCGCGCGGTCCTTTCCACGCTTCGTGGATAACCGCCGCGATTTCGCGCGGCAGCGGGTAGCAGTGGCGACGCCAGAAGTCGGCGCAGGCCTGATAGCGCAGGCGGGATTCGTCTTCAATCAGCTGCTGTTCGAACAGCATGCCGGACTCAAAGGCATTGAGGCTCAGCATTCGCTGGCAGAAGCCGTGAATGGTAAACACCGCCGCTTCGTCCATCTGGCGTTCGGCCAGCAGCAGCGTTTGCGCGGCCTGGGTTTTATCGGCAATTTCCGCCAGCAGCCCGGCGTAAAGCGGGTTGTCGGCGCTGTCGCGCAGGCAGGCGATACGCAGCTCATGGATGTTACTGCGAATACGCCCGCGCAGCTCTTCGGTCGCCGCTTCGGTAAAGGTCACCACCAGCAGCTCTTCCACGCTGACCTGCCGGGGAAAAGCGGATTCACCGCCCAGCCCCAGCAGCAGCCGCAGATAGAGCGCGGCGATGGTAAAGGTTTTTCCGGTGCCCGCAGAGGCTTCTATCAAACGCTCGCCCGTCAGGGGCAAGCGCAGGGGGTCAAGAGACTCAGCGGTGTCGGTCATTCATTCTCTCGCATCAGGGGTAAGGATTTCTGCAATGCGCTGACGTTCTCCCAGACTTTGCCATCCTGCGGATGCGCGTACTCCGCCTTGCCATTCTGGCTACCGGAAACCTGGGAGAGAATTGCCATGCCCTGCGGATCCACCACCGTCTGATGGAAGAAGTCGGCAAGCTTTTGCGGCGTCAGCAGTTTAATCTGAGCCACTACTTTATCACGTGAATCGAAGCGCATATTACCGCGATCGAAATCTTTGCTCAGCTTCGATGCTTCATCGCCGAGAGTCTGCGGCGCCTCCAGCATCTGGCCAATCACCGCCTGCTGAATCTGCGCAAACTCTTCCGGCTTCATCGCCCGCAGTTTGGCTTCCGCCGTGGGGAAGAAGGCCTGGAAACGCTGCCAGAGGTAAGCCGGCTGCTTATCGTTGCTTTGCAGCAGGAAGCCCATCCCCCACTGGCGGCCAACGTTCATCGAGAAGGCGAAGACCGCGTAGCCCAGCTGTTCTTCCGTACGCAGCTGGTTATAGAACCACGGCTGGACGATTTGCCCGAGAAGCGAGCTGGCTGCGGAGCTGGCGTATTCGTCAACGTTCGGCGGCGCGAAGACGGCGGCCAGCGCGGAATCGGTGCTGTTGCCCGCTTTTTCAAAAATCGCCAGCTGTTTGCGGTCGACCAGCACATCTTTGTTGCGGCACCACTCGTTGCCGTCGGCGCCCAGCTGTTTTTGGATCTGCCGCGCCATGGCGGTGGATTGATCGGCGGTGAGATTACCGATGACCATCAGCTCCGGTCGCCCTTTCGCTTTGAGATTAGCGCGGTACTCCAGCACCTCTTTCAGGGCGATCGACGGCAGCAGCGCCCGCCGCTCTTCACGCTGGAAGTACGGTACCTGCGAAACCATCTGAATCGGCATGATCGCCTGATCGTAGGCTTTGCCTTTATCCGCCGAATCCATCATCTGGGCGTACCAGGATTTGGCCTGCTCCAGCTGTTCTTCGGTTGGCGTATAGCTGAAGTAGCCGTCGAGCAGGGCGTTAAACAGCTCCGGCAGATGCTGGGTATAGCCGTTGGCGTTAACCATCAGGCCGTTATTCGCGCCGGTAGAGAAGCTGATGCCGCCGACCGCCGCCTGGTTGCTGAGCTGGTCGAGCGCGATACCCGCCAAGTAATCATTGAGCGCAAATATCACCTGGCGGCGGGCGCTGTCCATCGCCTGCGGGTTGCGCAGCACCAGCGAGATATCCGCTTTCGGTTCGCTGGCGAAATACTGGCTCGGCGCGTAAATCACCCGCAGCGTCGGTTCATCAACGATCAGCTGCGGATGCGGGTAAGCCTTGTCGCTTTTGATTAAGCTGAAATCATCCGGAATATAGGGGTTCAGCACCGGCAGCTTGAGGTCGATGGCGCTGGACTTCTGCTGCCAGTCGGCAAAGGTCTGCTCGCTGATTTTATCCACCTGATAGGGCGCATTGACAAAGTAGGCGGTCTTGTTATGCGGCTCTTTCGGGCTGATGTACCAGATGCGGGCGTTTTGCGCCGTCATCATCGCCAGGCGGTCTTTTATCGCCTGCGGATCGTAGCGATCGGCAATGTTGACCACGTCCAGGGTATGTTCGACCGGCACGCGGATCATGGTGTCCGCCAGCCATTCGACGTAATCCATATTGCGGTTGATGGACGGGTAGCGGAAGTCGAGCGCCAGCACGTGGGCCAGTTCATCAAAATAGCGTTTATCAATCCCCTGGCTGCGCAGCAGATTGAGGTAGCTGAAGATGGCCGCGGTAACTTCATCGCGGTGCGCCAGCCCTTTGTCCGTCAGGGTCGCGGATATAGCCAGCACCCCGCTGTTGCCGTTGACCACCGGGTCGGAGTCCGCGCGAATGCCTTCAACCAGCCCCTGCTTTTGCAGCCAGTCGGAGAGCGTGCCGGGGCTGCGGTTACCGATCATGTAGGTCACCAGCTCATCGGTTTTGCTGCGGAACTTGTCGCTATTGTTATCAATGCGGAATTCCACGCGCAGCACTTTGCGCGGCATCGCCGGGACGTAGTGAATGATGATGCCCTTTTGCGCATCGGTCACCACCGGAACGGTAATCTCCGGTTTGCTGATATCGTGGTTCGGTACGCGACCGTAGGTGGCCGCCGCGATGCTCGCCAGCTCCGGCAAAGGCTTGTTGCTGTAGATCACCGCTTTCATCAGGTTTGCGGAATACCAGCTATCGCGGAAAGCGTGCAGGGCATCAAGCACCGGTTTGCCGGGCTTGTCGCTCAGCGTTTCAAGGTTACCGCCGGAAAACTGCGAGCCGGGGTGCGCCGGGTTGATGGTTTCCGCGCTAACCTGCGCCATCCGCATCCCGTCCCGGGTACGCGCCATCGTGAGCTCGGCGTTGACCGCATTACGCTCGCGGTCGGCATATTTTTTATCCAGCAGCGGCGCGGCGATGGCGTCGGCCAGGCGATCGACCGCGCCGTCGAGGGCATCGTTTTCCACTTCAAGATAGAAGGCGGTGCGATACGGCGCGGTGCTGGCGTTGTGGCTGCCGCCGTGCATTTTGAGAAACTCGGCGAGGCTGTCAGGCTGGGGATACTTTTTCGACCCCATCAGCGTCATATGCTCCAGGAAGTGGGCCAGCCCCTGATGCTCGGCGGGATCCTGCAGCGATCCCACGGGAACGACCAGCGCCGACAGCGATTTTACCGCCTGGGGATCGGAAACCAACAAAACCACCATGCCGTTATCGAGGCGAATCGCCTGATATTGACGGGTATCTTTGTCGCTTTTACGGATGGTTTCCTGGATCGGTTGCCATCCGGTGTCTGCCTGACTTAACGGCGCCCAGAGGGCGGCCAGTAAAACAATAACCTTGAACCATAAACTGCGGGGCATTCACGGACCTCATCATTAACAAACCTGGCGCTGCACAATAGGCAGCCTTTATAAAACATCAGTCCGTGATTCGTTGCGCATCATAAATGAACAGCCGTCCAGTGCGCAATTTTTATACTATTACAATGTTATTCGGACTGATGGAAACGAAACACCGGTAACAAATAACGCTGCGTTTGCGTCAGGATCTCTTCATAGTATTCTGGTTCCAGGGTGCGCCACAGGCGCTGATACCAGACGTCGGCGCCTTCACCGCTGACCACCATGTTCCCTTCATAAGCCTGAAGAAATTTACTGCGCGCTTTTTGCTGCGTCTCTTCGTCCATTAACATGACATCCTTTTCGGCGTCATAACAGACTTTTAGCCATGCGCCGCCGCTTTCCGGCAGCAGCAGCAGCGGTTTGGACATTCCCTGCAGGTAGCCGTCAACCAGATCGTTGAGGTAGCCCTGGGCCTGCTCCTGCGCCAGCGGAGGAAAACGCCACTCGCCCTCTTTACGCACAAACAGCCGACTTTCGCCGGTACCGCCGCTAGCACAATAGACAAGATGCTCCAGCCAAAGTTGCATCCCTTGGGCCACGCTTAATAGCGAAGGCCGCCAGCGCAGCAAACCGTCGGATTGTACCTGCTGCAGCCAGCCAGTTATGTTGACTCCGTTGCATTGCAGATCGATTTCCATGCTTTGCCCCGGCTGGCGGCAGGCGATTACCCGTTCGGCCAGGTTTTGCATCTCCTGACGCTGGGTTTCCCAGGCCAGCTCGCCGAAAGCGCCGTAGGGTAGCTCGCCGGCGGCGCGGAAACGGCGATACATCACCGAGGCGTCCTGCTCTTCAATCAGGGTGTTGAGCAGCTGCTGGTTCAGCTGATAGCGGCTCAGCCCTTCGAGGATAAAAGGTTCATCGTCGGGGATCTCGCTCTCCTCCGAGCGGAAATTCACCCGCAGCCGCTGCTGAAAGAAGGCGCGAACGGGGTGCTGCCAGAAGCGCAGCAGCTGTTCGAAAGGTAAGTGATCGATGTCCGGCGTCGGCAGCGGCTGGATGAACGCGCCGTGCGCTTCCCCCTGCTGGCTTGCGGCCGCCAGCCATTCCCGGGCATAGCTTTGATCTTCATTGGCCAGAAAATTAGCGGCATCGAAAGGCATGCGTGTATGCAGATGCGTGATGTGCTCTTTGACCCGCCGTTCGCTGGCATCGCAGTCCAGCTCTTCGTCCCCTTCCAGGCAGTGGCTCTGGCCGATGTAGTCCGCCAGCTCCTGGACCAGAACGGAGGGATAGCGTTCACTGTTATCCTGAATAGAACGGCCGATATAGCTGATGTACAGTTTCTGCTCGGCCGACATCAGGGCTTCAAGAAACAGATAGCGGTCGTCATCGCGACGGCTACGGTCCCCGCGCTGCGGCTTCTGGCTCATTAAATCGAAGCCCAGCGGCGCCAGGGTGCGCGGATAAACGCCGTCGTTCATCCCCAGCAGGCAGACCACCTTGAAAGGAATCGAACGCATCGGCATCAGGGTACAAATATTGACCGGGCCGGCAAGAAAGCGCTGGCTGATACGCTGCTGATCGAGCCTCTGGGACAGCTCATCGCGGAGTAGCGACAGCGGTACCGTTTCGCCATACTGCGCGTCGACGCCGCCGTCAATCACCGCCTGCCACTGCTGTTCTATCAGCGCCAACGCGGCCTCCGTTTCGCTGTCCGGAAGGAAGAAGTCGTTTAGCAGGTCGCGGCATACCGGCAGCCACTCGGCTAATGGGCGATCCTGGACCAGCCCGCGACGCCAGAGATTGAGCTGCATCAGCAGCGACGCCAGGTTGCCCACCAGCTCGGCGATAAGCCCGCTCGACTCATCATAAGGCAGAACCGAGCGCCACTCCCCTTCGCTGCTGTCCATGGCGTAGCCCAATAGCATACGCGTCAGACCAAAGCGCCAGGTATGCTGGCCGGTCGCCGGGAGGTCGAGCTCACGCACGTTGTCGTCATCCATTCCCCAGCGTACGCCGGATTCGTTAACCCACTGGCGCAGGTAGCGCAGCCCCTCTTCGTCGATGTTAAAGCGCGCGGCCAGTACCGGAACGTCGAGCAGCGCCAGCACGTCTTCGCTGGCGAAGCGGCTGTCGGGTAGCGAAAGGAGAGTGATAAACGCCTGCAGCGCCGGATGCGATTCGCGGGCGCGCCGGTCGGATATCGCCCACGGCAGCCAGCGCTCGCCGCTGGCGCTGCCGAAGACCGCCTGGATATAGGGGCTGTAGCTATCGATATCCGCCACCATGACGATAATATCGCGCGGGGTGAGTTCGGGATTCTCTTCCAGCATCGCCAGCAGCCGATCGTGCAGCACCTCAACCTCGCGCTGCGGGCTGTGACAGACATGAATCGTCAGGCTGCGGTCGTCCGCGGCCAGCAGCCGCTTGCTGCCGCTGTTGGCAAACTCCTCGGCGCTGCGACCGGCCACCGCCGCATTGCGCAGCTCAAGAATATCCGCCTGCAGATTATGCAGCAGGTTATCCGGCGCGATATCGACAAAGGCGTCCAGCTCTTCATAGCGCTCAAGACCCGCCAGCAGATAAATATAGTCGCGCCCCAGCTTGCCCCAGGAGGCCAGCAGCGGATTACCCACATCCTGCTCCCCGGCGTCGTTGAACAGCCCCGGAGCCTGTTCCGTATCGCGAAACAGCGGCAGCGCCCGCGTCGTTTCGCGGTGGTGGCGCCGCTGGCGGGACAGCAGCTTCGCGAGAAATGCCGGGTCTTTAATGTCGCCCCAGTAATAGCGACACGGGTTGGTGAAGAGGACATAGACGTCGACATGCTTACCCAACGCCTGTAGCGCCTGCAGGTATACCGGCGGCAGCGCCGAAATCCCGCAGATAAAGACTCGCGACGGCAGCCCGGCAGGCGGCTCTTCGGCCGCTTCAAGCGCGCTGATAAAGCGTTGGTACAAATTGGCGCGATGCCACAGCGGCTGGCCCAGCTCGGCGGTATATTCCACCAGCGCTTTCCACAGCGGCGCCTGCCACTCCTGCGCATCGCCCAGGCCGTCCACGCGCTGGTCGGCCTCCCAGCGCATCAGCCACTCGGGGCGATAAACCAGATACTGGTCATAGAGATCGGCGACTCTGGCGGCCAGTTGGAACAGCTTACGCTTGTCGCTATCGTCGTGCAGGTAGTGGCGCAGTAGCGTAAAGGATTCATCATCAAGCCGCTGCGGTAGCAGGGTCATCAGTTTCCAGCTCATACTTTGCTTGCTGAACGCGCTTTCTCCGGGAATATCTTTCAGTACCCGCACGAACATATCCCAGATAAAGCTGGCGGGCAGCGGGAACTCAATGTTGGCCGCGATGCCGAAGCGCTGCGCCAGCGTCATCTGCAGCCACTGCGCCATCCCGGTACTCTGCACCAGCACCATTTCCGGCATAAAAGGGTCATCCAGCCGCTGGCGCTCGACGATAAACTCCATCAACGCTTCAAGCACATCCAGACGGTTTGAGTGGTACACCCTTAACATATTCGCTCCTGGCTACTGACTGACCGGGCAATGCAGCCGGGTCATCTGCGCCCGCCTGGCTGCGGGCATGGTGATCGTTACCGTGATGCTGACACATCTTTGCACCGATGTCTGCATACGGGATATCTGGCGATTCGCGGGAATCACCGGTGGGCTAAGCTGAGCGAATCGCCACGCATCGCGCCACAGCTGACGGTACTGGTTGAGCTGCATAAAGCCGTTGGCCAGCCCGCGCTGATAGCCCGCCAGCGCGGTCACGGTCACGATCAGCAGCACCAGCGCCAGCAGCGTTTCCGGCAGGCTAAACCCTCTCTGCCGCCTCAGGGCATCTGACATAAGCTCGCCTCCTTTAACGGACAAAAATCGCTCCAGCCGTGAGGCGAAAAGCGGACCCGGTTTTGTTCAACCGCGCCGGTTTGCCACAGCAGCATGTCGCCGCTGCCGCCGATCAGCAACACCGAGGCGTCGCTGAAGATCCGCAGGCAGGCGCGCCAGCCGAGCGCGACCTCCTGCTGACAGCTCACCGCTTCCCGCAGCGGCCAGGAGAGCCCCTTCCCCCACTGCAGCGCGGAATGCGCGCCGGCGGCATCGCGAAGCGCCTGCGTTTCGCTGGCCGTCTGCGCTAACAGCGAACGCTGCTGCTGGTTCAGCCCCTGGAGTAATAAACTGCCGAGCGCTAACAGCAGCAGCACCATCAGTAGCGAAGAGAGCCCGCGCTGGCGATTCACAGGTTATATCCCGTCACGGCGTATTCCGCCCGCGCGCGGATTTGCGGGTCGGCGACCGAGTGCGCCGCCAGCGTAATCGATAATTCCGGCGAGAAGCCCGCCCTCTCCAGGCGCGTCACCTGAAACGCGGTGACCTGAATCGCCGCCGGGTTGGTCATTTTCTCCCAGCCCTTACCGCTACAGGCGCTAGCTCCGCGCAGGGTTTCCAGCGCGCCGTCGCGCAGGCGGAACCCGGTGGTATCCGCTTCCGACGGCGGCGCGCTATTCCAGACGCCATCGCTGTTGCCGTCCCAACTCACCAGCAGGCAATCACCGCCGCCTGCGATATATAGCGCCTGCCCGCGACAGAAGCCACGGCAATAGCCGGCGCGCTGCAGATGCTTCGCTACGGTGTAGATTCGCTGCCAGAGCTCGTTTTCCAGCGACTGCTGGCGGGTCTGGCGAAGCGTAGCCCACTGCAGCGCCGGGAGAAAACGCGCGCTGCCGAGCAGCAGCACGGAGCTGATAGCCATCGCGATCAGCGTTTCCGGTAGCGAAAAACCGCGGCATGTTACAGGCATGATGCCGTCTCCTCGCCGCGACAGAGGCGGATTCGTCCCCAATTTGAAACGATTATGTTCCAGCCGCCGGCCGCGCTTTGCAGGCGGATATGTCCGGCCCAGGCGGTATTACGCAGGCCATAAAATCCCAGCCCCGGCGTCATCGCGCTGAGCGAAACCTCCGGCCAGAGCGGTTGCAGCGTGAAAGCGTTCCTGACTCTACAGTCGGCCATCGGCCCGCTGGCGCTCAGGCACCAGCCCGCCGCGCCCTGGCCGATGCTTAACACTCTATCGCGGTTGTGCCAGTTGGCGTCATCGCGTAGCAGCACCAGGTAGTCGCGGACCTGACAGGCGGTTTGCCACAGGCGCTGCTGCCGTTGCCAGCTCTGCCAGCCGTACAGCCCGCTGGCGCCAAGAATGACGACCACGACCATCGTGACCAGGGTTTCAATCAGGGTGTAGCCATGTTCTCTGTTCATGGCCCGAGTATGCGCAGCATTGAGGCTTTATTCGAACGGTAAAATACGGGTTTGCGTCGCGCTTCGGAGAGTATTTATGGTATTGCAACGGGTTGCAGAGACGCAGGAAACCTGCTCGCAAAAACGCCGTCTGGCAGTGGGTTACCGCACCGTTTGGCCTGGCTGGCGCATAAAAAAACCGGCGCTCGCAGGCGCCGGTTTTCGTCGTCACTTCCGGGTTAAATCGCCACTGGCGCTTTAATCCCCGGGTGCGGGTCGTAGCCTTCGATTTCGAAGTCTTCAAAACGGTAGTCGAAAATCGAAGCCGGCTTGCGTTTGATGACCAGCTTCGGCAGCGCGCGCGGTTCGCGGCTCAGCTGCAGGTGCGTCTGCTCCATGTGGTTGCTGTACAGGTGCGTGTCGCCGCCGGTCCAGACAAAGTCGCCCACTTCGAGGTCGCACTGCTGCGCCACCATATGCACCAGCAGCGCGTAGCTGGCGATATTAAACGGCAGGCCGAGGAACACGTCGCACGAGCGCTGATAGAGCTGGCAGGAGAGCTTGCCGTCGGCGACGTAGAACTGGAAGAACGCGTGGCACGGGGCCAGCGCCATTTTGTTCAGCTCGCCGACGTTCCATGCCGAGACGATAATCCGACGCGAATCCGGGTCGTTTTTCAGCTGTTCCATCACCGTGCTAATCTGGTCGATATGACGGCCGTCCGGCGCGGGCCAGGAACGCCACTGCTTGCCGTAGACCGGCCCCAGATCGCCGTTTTCATCCGCCCACTCGTCCCAGATGGTGACGTTGTTTTCGTGCAGATACGCCACGTTGGTGTCACCCTGCAGGAACCACAGCAGTTCATGGATGATGGAGCGTAAATGACAGCGCTTGGTCGTCACCAACGGGAATCCTTCCTGCAGGTTAAAACGCATCTGGTGGCCGAAGATAGAGACGGTGCCGGTACCGGTGCGGTCATTTTTTTGCGTGCCCTCGTCGAGCATTTTCTGCATCAAATCAAGATACTGTTTCATGGTTCCTCAAGAATTTTGTTGCTGCGGACGACAACGGTACGCCCAGACCATCATGATGATACCCGCAAGCACCATCGGGATCGAAAGAATCTGCCCCATGCTGATGTACTGTACCCAGCCGCCGGTGAACTGCGCATCGGGCTGGCGGAAGAACTCCACGATGATGCGGAACAAACCGTAGCCAATCAGGAACAGACCGGAAACCGAACCGGCCGGACGCGGCTTGCGGATAAACAGGTTCAGGATCAGGAACAGCACGACGCCTTCCAGCGCCAGCTCATAGAGCTGCGAAGCGTGACGCGGCAGCGCGCCGTAGGTATCGAACAGCGATTGCCACTCAGGATGCGACGGCAGCAGCGCCAGATCTTCCGCCCGAGAGCCGGGGAAAATCATGGTGTAGTGGAAGTTCGGATCGACGCGGCCCCACAGTTCGCCGTTAATAAAGTTGCCCAGACGCCCGGCGCCGAGGCCAAACGGAATCAGCGGCGCAATGAAGTCGGAAACCTGGAAGAAGGTGCGCTTGGTGCGTTTGGCGAAAATGATCATCACCAGAATCACGCCGATCAGGCCGCCGTGGAAGGACATACCGCCGTCCCAGACGCGGAACAGATAGAGCGGATCGTCGAGGAACACCGGCAGGTTGTAGAAGAAGACATAGCCAAGACGCCCGCCGAGGAAAACCCCGAGGAAGCCGGCGTACAGCAGGTTTTCCACTTCGTTTTTTGTCCAGCCGCTGCCCGGACGATTGGCCCGACGGGTGGCCAGCCACATCGCAAAAATAAACCCGGCCAGGTACATCAGGCCGTACCAGTGGAGGGAGACCGGTCCAATGGAAAAAATTACCGGATCAAACTCCGGAAAATGCAGGTAGCCACTATTCATCTGTCACCATAAACACTTGTTATTCCGCCGAAAGTGGACAGCGGGGATCGTTCGCGCGCGTTTGAAACGGGCGCTCCAAAGGCTGCGAATGATAGCATAAGCGCGAAGGGCGATCCGCGCCGGACATGTAAAAGATATGTATACGAATGCGAATACGCGGCTGAGCATTCCCGGAGGCGGCGCGCTGCGCCTGTCCGGGCTACCCAACCCGCAAACTGTAGACTCCGCTACCGGCCGCCGCGAATCAGGCCGCCGAGTCCGCGTCGCTCCATAAAAGCCGCGACCTGATGGCGCACTTCGGCGGTCATCTGCGCGTCCAGGCTACGTTGGGAAAGCTCCTGAGCCTCATTAATATCGATACGCCGCAGCAGATATTTCACCCTCGCCACCGAACGACCGTTCATCGACAGATGGCGATAGCCCATCCCGATCAGGATCGTCACGCACATCGGATCGCCCGCCATTTCGCCGCACAGGCGCAGGTCGATACCAAAACGCTCGGCGTCGCGGGCAATCATCGCCAGCGCCCGCAAAACGCCCGGATGCAGGCTGTCGTACATACTGGCGACCCGGGTATTGTTGCGATCCACCGCCAGAATGTACTGGGTCAGGTCGTTGGTGCCAACGGAGATAAAATCGACGCGATTCGCCAGCTGCGGCAGCATAAACACCATCGACGGCACTTCCAGCATCACGCCGAGACGCGGACGGGGAATGGCGTAGCCGATCATCTCTTCCACTTCGCGGCTGGCGCGATCGATCAGGCGACGGGCCTCATCCACTTCATCGAGACTGGTGACCATCGGCAGCAGGATACTGAGGTTTCCGGTCGCCGCGTTGGCGCGCAGCATCGCGCGGACCTGCACCAGAAAGATCTCCGGCTGATCGAGCGTGATCCGAATTCCGCGCCAGCCAAGGCACGGATTCTCTTCGCTGATCGGCATATACGGCAGCTGTTTATCCGCCCCGATATCCAGCGTGCGCAGGGTGACCGATTTCTCGTTGAACATCTGCAGCATGCCCTGATACTGGGCAACCTGCTCCTCTTCAGACGGGAAGCCGCTTTGCAGCATAAAGGGGATTTCGGTACGGTAAAGGCCGATACCGTCGACGAAATTGCCGAGCTTTTCTTCGTGCTCAGGGCTGAGGCCCGCGTTGAGCATCACTTTTACCCGCTCGCCGCTTTTCAGTTCAGAAGCGCGTTCAAGATCGTCCTCAGCCAGGCGACTAAGCTCGTTCTCTTCGCTGATCAGGCGCTGATACTCTTGCAGCAGCACCGGCTCCGGGTCGACCAATAGCTCGCCGCGATAGCCGTCGACAATCAGGGTATGCCCGTGCAGCAGCGAAGGCTGAATATCCGCGCCCATTACCGTCGGGATCCCCAGCGCGCGCACCATAATCGCGGCATGCGAGTTGGCCGCGCCATCGCGCACCACCACGCCGGCTAAACGATCCTGAGGAACCTCCGCTAAGGTGGTGGCCGACAGTTCATCCGCCACCAGTACGATACGCTCCGGCCAGGTGTTTGGCCCCTGAATACTATCATCAAGATGGAAAAGCAGCCGCTGGCCCAGCGTGCGCAGATCGCCCGCGCGCTCTTTCAGATAGCCGTCGCTGAGCGCGGCAAACTGTTCGGCAAACTTCTCGATAATCTTCTTCACCGCCCATTCGGCCACCGCGCCTTTATCGACTTCGGCGAACAGTTCGCGGCGCAGACGCGCGTCGGAAAGCAGGTGCGAATAGAGGTCAAAGATGGCCGCCGTCTCTTTTTGCGCGCCGGCAGCGTAGCGCTTGCTGTAGCGGCGAAATTCGTTCGCCGCCTCTTCCAGCGCGCCAGTCAGCCGCTCGCGCTCGGAAGCGGTATCGAGCGTCGAGGCTTCATACACCTGCTCCATCAGCGGCAGGCTGACGTCCATCCAGCCTTCGGCAATCGCCACGCCTGACGAAGCGGGCAGCGCGCGGATGCGGGTCTGACGATATTGACCAAACAGCGCGTTTAGCTGGGACTGAGAGAGAATGCCGGCGATTTGCGTAGCCAGGGTGACCAGAAATGACTCTTCGCTTTCGTCAAACTGGCGCAGTTCGCGCTGCTGTACGACCAGCACGCCGAGCAGCTGACGCCGCTGGATAATCGGCACGCCGAGGAAGGCGCGAAAACGGCCCTCTTTTACTGCGGGAATGTATTTAAAGCTGGGGTGCTTTTGCGCGTCGGCGAGGTTAATGGGTTCCGCCAGGCGGCCCACCAGACCCACCAGACCTTCGTCAAAAGCGAGCGCAACGATGCGCCCGCGGGGCTTTTTCAACCCGCGCGTCGCCATCAGGTAATAACAGCGTCGGTCATTGTCAGCCAGATAAACCGAACAGACTTCCGTCTCCATCGCGGCGCAGATATCGGTGACCAGGATATCCAGCGCCTCGTTTAAACGCGGCGCACTCGCGACCTTCTCGACTATTTCTCGCAACCGAGTGAGCATAATGTGCGTGGCTTAACCTCTTTTACGTCGATATGCAGGCGCGCTTTGCGGCTTAGGCGTGCTTTCCGCCAGCGCCATTGTGACGCTGGCGAACTCTTTCATCACCCTGCGGTATACGTCGCGCTTAAACGACACCACCTGGCGCACCGGGTACCAGTAGCTTACCCATCGCCAGCCATCAAACTCAGGTGTACTGCTGGTTTGCATATTGACATCCGCATCGCTGCCGATCAATTGCAGGAGAAACCACTTCTGTTTCTGGCCGATACATACCGGCTTTGTGTCCCAACGCACCAAACGTTTAGGCAATTTGTAACGCAACCAGTTACGGGTTGAAGCAAGGATCCGCACATCTTTACGGCTTAACCCCACTTCTTCGAACAATTCCCGATACATCGCCTGCTCTGCTGATTCTCCTGGATTTATGCCCCCTTGCGGGAACTGCCACGAGTGCTGACCATAGCGCCTGGCCCACATAACCTGGCCCTGGCGATTACAGATTACAATACCGACATTTGGGCGGTAGCCATCGTCATCAATCACCGGACTACCTCAAAATAAGCTTCAATGTGAATGATTGTTTCACACTCGCTGGAAACGGTAAACCACTCTGTGAGAGCGATGAGTTCGAATAACATTTGAATAACTCACAGTAATACCCAGAGTTATAAACAGCGAAAGCCATACCCGGACGATTTTATTCACTTTTTCTGTGGATAGAGTTGTGAAGAAGTATGGAATTAACCAGGGAAAACCCGGAATCATCCGAACGGCGTAGTCATAACCCTTAATAATAATGACCTAATTTTCATTATGTTAGCATGTTTAAATTTCATAATTCACAGTATAACGTGATGATCATCACATAAGCGATCCTGGAACTGATGAAAGATCGAGCAATGTTGGTTTTATCCACAGATTACGCAAGCGAGCTGGGCATATTTTGTCTAAAAACTCGATTTTCCTCTCACGTCAAGGCTGTAAATGGAAACAGTAGTGGGGCTTTTCCCCAGTTATCCCATTTTTCTGTGGATAACAGGGTGTAAGATCCTGTTCATTGTCGGTGACCAGTTCTGGAAAACCCCGTTTCACCATTTTCACCGCGGCAAAAAAACGAAAAAAAAGTCATACGAATCATCAAATTGTCATACTTACTCAAGAAAAGGTAAACTCTATCCACAACGGATGAAATTACTGCTCACTTTTTAGTCAGAGGTTTTACGTTATGCCGACCATCGCGCCGCTCTTATCCCCTCCGCAAAGCCAGGAGCAGCTTCTGGCTCAGGCGCAGCAGCTGGCAGGCTATTCGCTGGGTGAACTGGCCCAGCTTGCCGGGATTCCGATTCCGCTCGATTTAAAACGCGATAAAGGCTGGATCGGCATTCTGCTGGAGATATGGCTGGGCGCCAGCGCAGGCAGCAAGCCGGAGCAGGATTTCGCCGCCCTCGGCGTCGAGCTGAAAACGATCCCCATCGATTCTTCAGGCCGCCCGCTGGAAACCACCTTCGTCTGCGTCGCGCCGCTCACCGGCAACAGCGGCGTGACCTGGGAGAGCAGCCACGTGCGCCATAAGCTCAAGCGCGTGCTGTGGGTGCCGGTAGAGGGCGAGCGTACGATCCCTTTGGCCGATCGCCGCGTCGGCGCTCCGCTGCTGTGGAGCCCCAGCGAAGAAGAAGATCGCCAACTGCGGATGGACTGGGAAGAGCTGATGGATCTGATCGTGCTTGGCCAGGTCGAACGCATTACCGCCCGCCACGGCGAAGTGCTGCAGCTGCGCCCGAAAGCGGCAAACAGCAAAGCGCTGACCGAGGCCGTAGGCGCCCGCGGCGAGCCGATCCTCACCTTACCGCGCGGTTTCTACCTGAAGAAAAACTTTACCGCCGCCCTGCTGGCCCGCCATTTTCTTCTCTCCTCCTAAATAACGGCCTGCAGATGATTATTTTTTTGTTCTGTCGTGACGGTTGCATATAATCGCATCTTTCTATTTTGCAGGACTTTGAACGATGTTATTTGCATGGGTAACCGATCCTAACGCCTGGCTGGCGCTTGGTACGCTGACGCTGCTGGAGATAGTGCTCGGGATCGATAATATTATTTTCCTCTCTCTGGTGGTCGCTAAGCTGCCCACGGCGCAACGGGCTCACGCTCGCCGCATTGGGCTAATGGGTGCGATGATCATGCGTCTGGCGCTGCTGGCGTCAATCGCGTGGGTCGTCAAGCTCACCAATCCGCTCTTTACCGTGCTAGGCCAGGAGATCTCGTTTCGCGATCTGATCCTCCTGCTGGGCGGGCTGTTCCTGATCTGGAAGGCGAGTAAAGAGATTCACGAATCGATCGAAGGTGAAGAAGAAGGGCTGAAAACCAACGTCCATTCCTTTATGGGCGCCATCGTGCAGATTATGCTGCTGGATATTATTTTCAGTCTTGATTCGGTGATTACCGCCGTCGGGCTGTCAGACCATCTGTTTATCATGATGGCGGCAGTGGTCATCGCGGTGCTGGTGATGATGGTCGCCGCCCGTCCGATAGGCGATTTTGTTGACCGCCATCCTTCGGTGAAAATGCTGGCGCTGTCGTTTTTGATCCTCGTCGGCTTCACGCTGATGCTCGAAAGTTTCGACGTGCACGTACCGAAAGGCTACATCTACTTCGCGATGTTCTTTTCGATTGCGGTTGAAAGTCTCAACCTGCTGCGCAATAAAAAAAATCCGCTGTAGCCCGCTAAAATGCAGCCCTGAAACGGGCTGCAATCCTTTTTTAAGACTTAACTGCTTTTTATGTCTCATAAATCAGGCTATTAATATACTGGTACGAGGTGCGGCTATAATAGGGGTGATAACGATGAAAAAATGGGCAGTATTGATTTCCGCCGTAGGACTGGCGTTCTCGGTTTCCGGTTGCAGCAGCGATTACGTCATGGCAACCAAAGATGGTCGCATGATTCTGACCGACGGTAAGCCCGCCATAGATGACGATACCGGCCTTATCAGCTACGAAGATCAGCAGGGTAATAAAATGCAGATCAATCGTGACGACGTTTCGCAGATTATTAAACGTTAAGACCCGCCGACAGGCAGCGATGTCTCCTTTATCGCCGGGTTGAGCAGCTTTCATTATTCTTCAGATTTAAGAAAAGAGTCGGGACATACCGGATCTGCCCGCCAGGATTAAGCGGGCCGGAGCGCGTCAACCCGGCTTTTTTGATTTTTTACTTCCCCTTTTTCTCCCCCTCTGCCATTTTTATATTCCTTTGTCGGGGAACGCCTGACCTTGTTGATAAAAAAAGGAAGCCGGCTATGCAGTATCACCGTATCCCACACAGTTCTCTTGAGATCAGCACGCTGGGGCTGGGCACAATGACGTTTGGTGAGCAGAATAGCGAGGCAGACGCGCACGAGCAGCTCGATTACGCGGTTAGTCAGGGCATTAACCTGATTGATGTCGCTGAAATGTATCCCGTCCCGCCGCGCCCGGAAACCCAGGGCCTGACGGAAACCTACGTCGGCAACTGGCTGGCGAAGCGCGGCAATCGCGAAAAGCTGGTTGTCGCCTCTAAAGTCAGCGGCCCTGCCCGCAATAACGACAGCAGCATTCGTCCTGACCACAAGCTGGATCGCAAAAACATCCGCGATGCGCTGCACGACAGCCTGAAGCGTCTGCAGACTGATTATCTCGACCTCTATCAGGTCCACTGGCCGCAGCGCCCGACCAACTGTTTCGGCAAGCTGGGCTACACCTGGGCCGATTCCGCGCCGGTCGTCACCCTGCTGGATACGCTGGACGCGCTGGCCGAATTCCAGCGCGCCGGTAAGATTCGCTATATTGGCGTCTCCAACGAAACGGCGTTTGGCGTGATGCGCTATCTCCATCTGGCGGATAAGCACGATCTGCCGCGCATCGTGACGATTCAGAACCCGTACAGCCTGGTGAACCGCAGCTATGAAGTGGGGCTGGCGGAAGTCAGCCAGTATGAGGGCGTTGAGCTGCTGGCCTATTCCTGTCTGGCGTTCGGTACGCTGACCGGGAAATACCTCAACGGCGCGAAACCGGCGGGCGCGCGCAATACGCTGTTCAGCCGTTTTACGCGCTACAGCGGCGAGCAAACGCAAAAAGCAGTGGCGGCCTATGTCGATATCGCCAGGCGGCACAATCTTGATCCGGCGCAGATGGCGCTGGCCTTCGTGCGTCGTCAGCCTTTTGTCGCCAGCACCCTGCTCGGCGCAACGACCATGGAGCAGCTTAAGACCAATGTCGAAAGCCTGCATCTGGATCTGAGCGCAGAGGTTTTAGCCGAGATTGAAGCGGTGCATCAGGTTTATACCTACCCGGCGCCGTAAGGCCGTAAAAGCGCCCGGATTGCGGCTAACTCCTTATCCGGGCTACTCCCTCTGCGCTTAGCCGGGGATATTTCCCGTACCCGGGCGACGAAATTGCGCAACCGCGCTGGCCGCTTTCCCGGAGGCGATGCTGCGCATCTGTCCGGGCTACACGTTCGTGCGGTTTTGTAGCCCGGGCAGGCGCAACGCGCCGCCTCCGGGAGATTATTTACGCCGTCCCCAAATCCACAGGGCGGCGATCGCCAGAGCAAACACCGTACCAAAGCCAATCCCCACGCCGACGACAGGAATGCCGATGCTCACCGCCAGCGAATAGAGGCCCAGCATCAGCAGCATCGCCACGTTTTCACCGAGGTTTTGCACCGCGATAGCGTTACCCGCGCCGACCGTATGTTTGCCGCGCTCCTGAAGCAGCGCGTTCAGCGGCACGATAAAGAAGCCCCCGAACGCCCCGAGCAGCAGCAGCAGAGCAAACGCCGGCAGCAGCGCCTGCTGGATGGCGAAAAAGATAACCGCCACGCCAATCAATATCCCGGCAGGCATACAGCGCGACACCGTTTCCAGCGTCACCAGCTTCGCCGCCGCGCCGGCCCCCAGTACGATCCCCACCGCCACCATCGCGTTAAGGTAAGTCGGCATGGCGTTGCTGGTAATGCCCAGCGCCACCGGGACCCACAGCACCAGCAGAAAGCGCAGCGTCACGCCCGCCCCCCAGAACAGGCTGGTGCCGACTAACGAAAAGCGCGTCTCACCGTTGCGCCATAGCGTCGTACAGGCGCTAAAGAAGCTGTGGGTCATCGGCCTGAAGCGCCACGACTGTCCGGGACGAGCCGCCGGCAGCTTCGGGATCCACAGGTTGGCGACCACCGCCCCGGCGTACACCACCGCGCAGACGCTGAGCGCCGCCACGACGTGCCAGTCGGCGAGGATACCGCCCGCCATTGAGCCGAGCAGGATCGCCGCAATGGTCGATGACTCCATCAGGCCGTTCGCTTTCACTAACTTATCGCCGGTGGTCAGCTCGCCGAGAATGCCGTATTTAGCCGGAGAATAGGCGGCGGCGCCGATACCCACCAGCGTATAGCCAATAAACGGATTCACGCCGAAGCAGATACAGCCCGCGCCGACCAGCTTCAGGCCGTTAGCCGCCATCATTACCCGCCCTTTGGCAAAGCTATCGGCAAACTGTCCGACAAACGGCGCGAAGAGAATGTAAGCGCCCACAAACAACATCTGTAATACCGGCTGGCTCCACTCCGGATAGAACAGCTGCTTCATCAGCGCCAGGGTAGCGAACAGCAGCGCGTTATCGCCAAACGCCGAAAGAAACTGGGCGCAGATAACCGCCATCATCCCTTTCGAATACAGCGAACCGTTAGTGTGTACTGACTCACTCATCCGAATCTTCCGTCTGTTCAACCATGCCTTTAAGGGTGACAAAGTCCGGCTTGCCGCTGCCCAGAACCGGGAGCTGCTTGAGCCAGCGAATGTCGCGCGGTACCGCCAGCTCCGGTACGCCGTGTTCACGGGCATAGCGCAGCAGTTTTTCACGATTCAGTTCATTATCGGTAGTAAACAGCACCAGCGCCTCGCCTTTGCTGGCATCCTGTTTAATCGCCGTAGCGTGCATTTTGTCCGGCGAAACCGCCAGCGCCACCTGTTCGACCATCTCCAGCGACACCATCTCACCGGCGATTTTGGCAAAGCGCTTCGCGCGGCCCTGAATCCGCACGTAGCCCTGCTCGTCAAAGCTGACGATATCTCCGGTGTCGTACCAGCCGGCCTCAACTTCGCCGTGCTGATTTTCCGCCGCTGGCGCTTCCAGTACCCCAGGATTTTCCACCCGCAGATAGCCGTTCATAATGTTTGGCCCTTTAAGCTGCAAACGGCCCCCTTCTTCAATTCCCGGCATCGCCAGCAGACGCGCATCCATCCCCGGCAGAATTCGGCCAACGGTGCCCACTTTCGCCGCCATCGGCACGTTGATCGAGACTACCGGCGCGCATTCGGTGACGCCGTAGCCTTCAAGAATGCGCAGACCAAACTTGTCCTGCCAGATCTGCTTCGTGCTCTCCTGCAGCTTCTCCGCCCCGGCGACAACGTAGCGCAGGCGGTAAAAATCATACGGATTTGCGAAGCGGGCGTAGTTGGCAAGGAAGGTGGAGGTGCCGAACAGCACGGTACAGTTTCGGTCGTACACCAGCTCCGGCACCACGCGATAATGCAGCGGGCTGGGATAGAGGAACACTTCCGCGCCGGTAAACAGCGGCGTCAGTAGGCCAACCGTCAGGCCAAAGGAGTGAAACAGCGGCAGCGCCGACATAAAGCGGTCATTCGCGGTAAAGTCGGCAATGGTTTTAATTTGTTCGACGTTGGCCAGCAGGCTTTTATGGCTATGCACCACCCCTTTCGGATTGCCTTCCGAGCCGGAGGTAAAGAGGATCATCGCCGCGTCTTCCGGCTGCTGCTTAACCTGAGCCAGCTTCGGCATCATCAGGTGAGCAAAAATCCACAGCTTATCGACGGCGGTGACGTCGCCTTTTAAATCTTCGAGGAACACCCAGCGCACCTGGGTCAGCTGCTCCGGCAGGTGCCAGAGTTTGCCTTTATCGAGGAAGGTGCGTGAGGTAAAGATGGTTTTGATTTCCGCGGCGGTAATGGCGCTGCTCAGGCCTTTGACCCCGGCGGTATAGTTCATCATCGCTGGGATCCGCCCGCGGGCAATCGCGCCGAAAATCACCGCCGCGCTAATTCCGGCGTTCGGCAACATCAGGCCGATTTTTTCGCCCTGGGCGCTGTATTTTTCCAGAATGCGCGCCACGAAGAGGGTTTTGGTCAGCAGCTTACGGTAGGTGTCCGGCTGAAAATTGATATCTTCCACGCAGTTTTTGCGCGCGCCGAAGCGGTCCTGGGCCGCCAGCAGCGACTCATACAGCGTTTCGCGCGGGCGCACCGCCATCCGCGCTTCCATCATGATCTGATGCAGCATTTCACCGGCAATTTTACGCCGCTCGCGGGCGCGAGGCGCATCGGGCATTGGCAGATGCGTCGGCGGCAGCAGGTGCAGCTGAATGCGCGGGAACAGACGGCGTTTGACCAGCCCTTTCAGGCGGCTGAAGGGAGTTAATTCAGCACCTTCGATTCTCAGCGGCACAATAGTCGCCTGTGACTTCGCCGCCACAAAGGCGGCGCCGTCGTAAATTTTCATCAGTGAACCGCTCACCGAGATTCGCCCTTCCGGGAAAATCACCACCGGACGCCCCTGCTCAATCAGGCGGACCAGATGCTTTATCGACATCGGTTTGGTCGGGTCCAGCGGCACAAAATCAATAATCGGCTTTAGCGCGCGCATAAACCAGCGATCGCTGATTGAGGAATAGACCGCGAAGACCGGGCGCACCGGCAGGAAAAGCGCCAGCAGTACGCCGTCAATAAAAGAGACATGGTTTGGGGTGATCAGTACCTTTTGCTGGTACAACGCCTGCGTGTCACCGGTAAGCCTTACCCGATACAATCCTTTGAAAAGCAGTCTAAAAAATCCCAAAAGCATAACAACTCCGTTTGACCGGTTAATCAGTCAAAGCAGGTTACATGAGAAGGGGCGGAAAATGCACCAGGAGGAGCGGAATTCAGGACAAAAAAAACCTGCGCATCCGCGCAGGTCGGTGCAAGATAATCAGTACGAAAAGCGTACTTAAAAAACTCACCAATCAATACCTCTGGGATCCTGATTGTCTCGTTTTTTCCGCCGCTGGCGCCAGCCATAAAACGCAAGTGAATGAGCCTAAGTGCAACCAGTTATTACTTTTTTCGCGAACTGTAACAATGGCCAACGGCGGGCAAAAAAAAACCTGCGCATCTGCGCAGGCTGGTGTAATTAAGTGGTCAACCTGAAGTTGACTCCACCTATCAATACCTCTGGGATAGCCAGAGTATCAATGCAATGAATGGGTAAACCAGCGAACATTCGCAACAGCCAATCGCAAAGTGTAAGCAAAGGTGTGAATTGTCGTTTCCCGGAATCATTCTCCGCTCGCCTGTGGGTAACTATTTCACCCGCAACGCTAATCTGCGTCACAATTGCATGAACCCAAAAGTCGCAAGCCTTGAATCTGCCGCGCTTTCCCGTAACATAAACGTTATGTAAACGCTTACCCTAAAAAAGGCCTGGTATGGCGACTATTAAGGATGTAGCCCGGCTCGCAGGAGTTTCCGTCGCTACCGTCTCCCGCGTTATCAACAATTCACCGAAAGCCAGCGAAGCGTCGCGCCAGTCGGTAGGCGCCGCGATGGAAACGCTAAATTATCATCCCAACGCCAACGCCCGCGCGCTGGCGCAGCAGTCAACGGAAACCGTCGGCCTGGTGGTAGGTGATGTCTCCGACCCCTTCTTCGGCGCGATGGTGAAAGCCGTCGAGCAGGTCGCCTACAATACCGGTAATTTTTTGCTGATCGGTAACGGCTATCACAACCTCCATAAAGAGCGCCAGGCGATCGAACAGCTGATTCGCCACCGCTGCGCCGCGCTGGTGGTCCACGCCAAAATCATCCCCGATGACGAACTGGCCTCGCTGATGAAGCAAATTCCCGGCATGGTGCTGATTAACCGCATCCTCCCCGGCTTCGAGCAGCGCTGCGTTGCGCTGGATGACCGCTACGGCGCATGGCTCGCGACCCGCCACCTGATTCAGCAGGGGCACACCCGCATCGGCTATCTCTGCTCAAACCACGCTATTTCCGATGCAGAAGACCGCCTGCAGGGCTACTACGCGGCGTTAAAAGAGAGCGATCTGCCGTGTAACGATCGCCTGGTGACCTTTGCCGAACCCGATGAGAGCGGCGGAGAACAGGCCATAACCGAGCTGCTGGGCCGCGGCAGAAACTTCAGCGCCGTCGCCTGCTATAACGACTCAATGGCCGCCGGCGCAATGGGCGTATTAAACGATAACGGGATTGATGTGCCGCGCGAGATTTCGCTGATTGGCTTTGATGATGTGCTGATTTCGCGCTACGTGCGCCCGCGTTTGACCACCGTACGCTATCCGATTGTCACCATGGCGACGCAGGCCGCGGAGCTGGCGTTAGCGCTGGCGGAACATCGCCCGCCGCCGGAGATTACCCACCTTTTCAGCCCCACGCTGGTCCGCCGTCACTCGGTGATTGCGCCTCTCGATAGCGATAAATCGTAGCGGTATAAACTGACGGCGACGGCCGGATAATCCAGGCCTTCGCCGATATACTGCCAGCCGAAACGTTCATAAAAATCGCGACAGGCGGAGTAGAGAAACAGCTCGCTATAGCCCTGCGTTCGGGCATAGCCGATAACGTGCTGCTGTAGTTTCCCCGCCAGCCCCCGCCCGCGCGCCTCAGGAGCCACGTAGAGCGCCGCCATCCACGGATAGAGATCCTGACGGCTGATTAAATCGCAGCGCCACAGGCCGACGGTGCCCAGCAGCATCTCCCCTTCAGCGGCAATAAAGGTTATCGGCAGCGCCCCCGGGGTCTGGCTATGCCCGACAATGCTGGCGAAGAACGCCTGCGGCAGCGTTTCACCGCCAAAAGCCTGCCATAGCCATTCCGTCACCCGTGAAGCGTGCTGCGGCGCGGCGTGGAGGGGCTGAATGATCACACCAGCTTCCCCTGAAAAATTGGGACCGATTCAAACAGATAGCCGTCAAAGTCCGGCGCGTCTTCATCGGAGAGCTCCAGCAGGCTGTTTTTGACGTTTTCAAGATGCTGCCACATTGCCTGCCAGGCCCCCATCACATCGCGTCGGCGCAGAGCGGCGAGGAGCGTTTGCCGGTCGCCGAGCCACTTCAGCCGGTACGCCCGGCTGGCGATATGCACGTTGAACTGCTGCCACAGCGGGCTGCTGTCCATCTGCAGCCAGATACGCTCGACCGTCGCCAGCAGCATCTGATTTTGCGTCGCCCCGGCCAGCACCAGGTGAAACAGACGGGCGTTATCCTGGCTGGTATCGTTGGCGGCAATGGCCCGCTGCTCCTGCTCGATAATGCGCTTCAGGTTATCGATATCGGCGCGGGTCGCCATTTTGGCAGCAAAGGCGGCGATATTGCTCTCCAGCAGCTGGCGTGCCTGCAGGATTTCGAACGGCCCGACGTCGCTGCTCAGCATCTGTTCTTCCTCGCTATCGTCCTCGTGCGGGATGCGCATGACGTACACCCCGGAGCCCTGGCGAATATCGACCGTCCCCTGCAGCTCCAGCATCAGCAGCGCTTCGCGGACGATGGTCCGGCTCACGCCGTAGGTCTCGGCGATATTGCGTTCCGGCGGCAGGCGCGACCCGATGGGGTAGCGCCCCTGCGCAATCTGTACGCGTAAATCATCACCTATTTCCTGGTAGGGTTTCTTTTCCGGCGGAATGATAGCCTTCTCCACAATATCACCTGTGCGTTATGAACCTGCGAGTCAATATCGGCCGCTATCTTAGCAAAATTTCCGTCCGCCTAGCGCCACTCATCGTCAATATCCAGCGTCAATTCGCGACTCTCGCCTAGCTTACGGAACCAGCTGGCGGAAGCCTTGGGCCGCCGGGCACGATTATTTTGTAAATCGATTTCAATCAGCCCGTAGCGATTTTTAAACGCGTTCATCGGCGAAACGTTGTCGGTAAAGGCCCACAGCATGTAGCCGTGACAGTTGGCCCCCGCTTCCCTCGCGCGCAGCGTTTGCCACAGATGCTCGCTGATAAAACGGATCCGGTAATCGTCGGCGATGGCGCCTTCGCGATTGCGAAACTGCCCTTCGTTTTCCACGCCCATGCCGCTTTCCGCCACAAACCACGGAATATTGCGATAGTCCTGCTTGATCCGCATCGCCATATCAAAAACGATTTGCGGATAAATTTCCCAGCCGCGAGAGCTATTCATCCGCCGCCCCGGTAGCTCAAAGGGCTCATAATAGTAAGCCGGGTGGAACGGCGTCTGCGGATGCCAGGCGCGCGAGGGGGCTTTGACGCGATGCGGGTAGTAAAGGTTAATCCCCAGCTCATCGACGGTGTTTTCGCGGATAAGCGCCAGCTCTTGCGCGTCATAATCCCATGAGACGTGGTGCTGTTCGAGCAGGGTCAACAGCTCGGGCGGGTAGACGCCGTGGACCAGCGGATCGAGGAAAACCCGGTTATAAAACAGATCGTAGCGTTCGGCGGCGCGCACGTCGTGCGGCGCGTTTGAACGCGGGTAGGTGACCTCCGGGTTAAGAATGCAGCCGACCGTGCCGCGATAGCCTTTCTCGCGAAACAGCCGGACCACTTTTGCCGTCGCCAGCACCTTGTGGTGATTCCACTGCATCCAGGTGCCGGTGTTCTGCTCGTAAGGCCAGCGCAGCGCATCCAGATAAACGCGGGTCTGCACGACGATCGGTTCATTGAAGGTAAACCAGCGCGTGACTTGGTGGTGATAGCGGGCGAACACTTTCTCCGCGTACTGCACAAACAGCTCAACCACCTTTTTCGACGCCCAGCCGCCGTACTGCTCCAGCAAATAGCCGGGAAGTTCATAATGCTCAAGGCAGATCATCGGCTCGATGCCGTTGGCCAGCAGTTCATCGAAGAGCTGGTCGTAGTACGCCGCATAGTCTTCATCGACCGTGACGTTTTCATAATCGGTGAGAAAGCGCGACCAGTTAATCGACGTGCGGTAGTGGGTCAGCCCCGCCAGCTTCATCAGCTGCACGTCTTCGCGAAAGCGGTTGATAAAATCGGTCGCCACCGCCGGGCCGTAGCCGTTATGCCAGACGTGGCGGTCGTTTTTGTACCACAGATCCGGCCAGGAGTCCTGGCCCTCTTTTTTGCCGCTCCAGCCCTCGGTTTGCCACGCCGAAGCGGCGGCACCGAGGATAAAGTCGTGGGGGATCGCCATCCTTACTGTCGTCATCGTGTCCTCATATCTGTTGGCTGGTGGGTGTGTTTTTCGCCTGGCGCTGGGCGTTTTCCGCGCGGCGGGAGGCAATTTTGACGAACGGCAGATAGATCAGCACCGCGGTCAGGATGCAGATAAGCTGCGTCACCACCGCCCCCATCGAACCCGCCGTGGAGAGCCAGGCGTTGATCAGCGGCGGCGTGGTCCACGGCACCATCACCACCGCTTTACCGGCAAAACCGGCGGCGGTCGCGAAGTAGCCGATGCTGCCGGTCACCAGCGGTGTGATAATAAAGGGGATCGCGAGGATCGGATTGAGCATGATCGGCATGCCGAAAATCACCGGTTCGTTGATGTTGAACAGGCCCGGTCCAATCGACAGCTTGGCGATCTCTTTCATCTCTTTGCGTTTGGTGGCGATTATTACCGCGATCAGCAGGCCAATCGTCAGCCCCGATCCGCCGATGCTCATATAAACATCCCAGAACGGCATGGTGATGATATTCGGCACCTCTTTGCCCTGCTCAAAGGCGCTCATATTGACGGCGATCGCTCCCAGCAGCAGCGGTTCGCGGATCGGTTTGATCATCTGGTTGCCGTGGATGCCGATAACCCAGAACAGCTGCGCGACAAACATCAGCAGCAGGATCCCCGGCAGGCTTTGCACCACGCGTTCCAGCGGCTGCTGCACCACCTGATAGACCGCGTCATATAGGTACATGCCGGTGGCCTGATGGAAAATAAAGCCAAAGGTGGCAATCACCGTGGTGGTGATAATGGCCGGGATCAGCGCGGAAAATGACGCCGAGACGTTGGGCGGCACGGTATCCGGCATCTTGATCTTCAGCCCCTTGCGGCCCTCCAGCCAGCAGTAGATCTCCGCCGACAGAATGGCGATAAACATACCGAGGAACAGGCTGCGGGTATCGGAGAACTGGCGCAGCAGCACATCTTTCACTTCATGCATTTGGCCGTCGACCATCATCTCGACGGTGGTCGGCGTGACGCAGATAAAGCAGATCACCGCCAGCAGACCGGGGAACAGGCTCTTGATGCCGTTAATCCGCCCCAGTTCGATGCCGATAAGAAAGACCGCGCCAATATTGAGAAAGTTAAGGGTGGCGTAATTGATGGCGCTGGTAATGGGTTTCAGCGCCGCCAGAAACGAGAGCGCCTGAAAGCTGGCGAGCCCGTTTTTCGGATCCAGCACCATATTGGAAATCAGCACCGAAAAGGCGCCAACGATGATCACCGGCATCAGGGTAATAAAAGCGGATTTTATCGCCATGATATAGCGGTAGCTGTTGAATTTCGTGGCGAAACTCCCCAGTGAGTCGATCAGTTTGTCCTGCAATGCCATAGAGGATACCTCAGGTTTAAGGGCTTATAGCGCACCAGGTGTACAGCCAAACACCTATTGGCATACCAAAAAATAGCGACTGGTGAAAATAAGTTCTGTGATTAAGCTCCCAACCCGCTCATTGGTATTCCAGAAAGGCGATAATTGGCATACCGCATTGGCGGTTTTACTTTCCACCCGATCAATTCCTGTAAAAGCGTGATCGCGATGGTTTTTTTGCCGCGCCATGAGGCCATATCCCCCTGAATGTCTGTGATAAACTGCGGGTTACCACGTGATATCAGGAATCGGATGAATGGCTACAATGCTGGATGTCTCAATTCGCGCAGGCGTCTCTAAAGCGACGGTTTCCCGCGTGTTGAACGGCACGGGTCAGGTGAAAGAGAGCACCCGCCAACAGGTTTTTAAGGCGATGGAAGAGCTGGGCTATCGGCCTAACTTTCTCGCCCGCTCGCTGGCGAACCGCACCAGCAACAGCATCGGTCTGGTGGTTTCCACCTTTGACGGCTTCTATTTTGGTCGCCTGCTGCAGCAGGCCTCCCGCCAGACGGAAGCCTGGGGCAAACAGCTGATCGTCACCGACGGCCACGATGCGCCGGAGCGTGAAGAAGAGGCGGTGCAGATGCTGGCCGATCGCCAGTGCGACGCCATCGTGCTCTACACCCGCCATATGAGCGAAAAGAAGATCATGTCGCTGATTGAGTCCATCGCCATGCCGCTGGTGGTGATTAACCGCGACGTTAGCCAGGCGCGGGAGCGCTGCGTGTTCTTCGAACAGCAGGATGCGGCGTTCCAGGCGGTGGAGTACCTGATTACCCAGGGCCATCGCGATATTGCCTGTTTAACCGTGCCGATGCACACGCCGACGGGCAAAGCCCGCCTGGAAGGGTATCGTAACGCGCTGAAAAAGCACGGCATCAAGTGGGATCCGGCGAAGGTGAAATACGGTGACTCCACCATGAGCCGCGGCTATGAGCTGTGCTGCGAGCTGCTGGAAGAGAAGACGCCGTTTAGCGCGCTGTTTTCCTGTAACGATGATATGGCGCTGGGCGCGTCGAAAGCGCTGCATCAGGCAGGGCTGCGGATCCCGCAGGATATTTCGCTGTTTGGTTTTGATGACGCGCCGAGCGCGAAATGGCTGGAGCCGGGGCTATCGACGGTCTATTTGCCGATCGACAACATGATCACCACCGCTATCGATCAGGCCATTAAGCTTGCCAACGGTCAGCCGATCGAGACCATACCGCCGTTTACCGGCAAGCTGGTGCTGCGCGAGTCGGTGACAACCGGCCCGTATTACACATAATTAGCTGGAATCGCCCGGTGGCGGTTAACGCCTTACCGGGCCTACAAAAATCCGCAATCCCCTGTAGGGCGGGTAAGGCGCCAGCCGCCACCCGACAGAAACGCAAAAGGCCTTCGGGTACCACTTTACAGCAGCTCAAGCGCCAGCAGCTCTTCAATGGTCTGGCGACGACGAATCAGCCGCGCTTTGCCGTTGTCGAACAGCACCTCCGGCAGTAGCGGACGGCTGTTGTAGTTAGAAGACATCGACGCGCCGTAAGCGCCGGTATCGTGCAGCACCAGATAATCCCCCGGCGCCACCGCAGGCAGCAGGCGGGTTTCCACTTTCCCCCCTTCCTGCTGGGTAAAGACATCGCCCGATTCGCACAGCGGCCCGGCCACCACGGTTTCAATCTGCGCCGCGGCGCGCAGATCGCGGCCATCCGCAGCGAGAGCGGTAATATGGTGATAGCTGCCGTACATCGCCGGGCGCATCAAATCATTAAACCCGGCGTCAATCAGCACGAAGTGGCGGCTGCCCATCTCCTTCACGCTGCGAACCTGAGAAACCAGCACCCCGGATTCCGCCACCAGGAAACGACCCGGCTCGATCTCAAGCTTCACCGGATGACCCAGATGTTTAGCGATCTGCTCGCGCGCGGCGTTCCACAAGCCGAAGTAGTGATCGGTGTCGATCGCCTCTTCATCTTCGTGATACGGGATCGACAGCCCACCGCCGGCGGAGATCGCCTGCAGATCCTGGCCGAATTCAACCACCTGTCGCACCATCGCGCCGCAAACCTGTTCCAGGTGGCCATAGTCGACCCCAGAACCGATATGCATATGAATACCCACCAGCTGGAGCTGGTAACGGCGCATCACTTCCAGCGCCGCCGTTAAATGGCTGTGCCAGATCCCGTGCTTGCTGTTTTCGCCGCCGGTATTGGTTTTTTGGCTATGGCCGTGGCCGAAGCCCGGGTTAACGCGCAGCCAGACGCGATGGCCAGGAGAAACTTCGCCCAGCTGGCTCAGCATATCGATAGATCCGGCGTTGACCGGGATCTGCAGTTCTTTAACCCGCGCCAGCGTCGCGTCGTCGATCAGGTCAGCGGTAAAGACGACATCGTCCGGATGCTGATGCGGATCGTACCCCGCCGCCAGCGCGCGCTCGATCTCGCCCAGCGACACCGAATCGACCTTCACGCCCTGCTCGCGCATCAGGCGCAGAATGTGGATATTGGAGCAGGCCTTCTGCGCAAAACGCACCACGTCGAACTTGCTCAACTGGGCAATCTGGCGGCGGATAATCTGCGCGTCGTAAACCCAAACCGGGCAGCCGAACTCGGCGGGCAGACGCAGCAGGTTTTCTGCGCTCAGGTCGGTATCGGTGGCGTAAAGCGAGTGTGGCATAAAGAACTCCGGTGCTGTGTGTGTGCGTTATCTCTGTTTTTTACGATTACGCCACAGCGCGTACGTAATAAAAAATATCGTTTTATTGCCAGTCTATGCAAAAATGATATGGCTTGCGCCACTTAAGGAACACCCATGCCCGCCGTCAACCTGCGCCATATTGAAATCTTCCATGCGGTGATGACCACCGGCAATCTGACCGAGGCCGCACGCATGCTGCATACCTCGCAGCCCACCGTTAGCCGCGAGCTGGCGCGTTTTGAAAAGGTGCTGGGGTTGACGCTATTCTCCCGTACCCGCGGGCGCCTGCAGCCTACGGTTCAGGGATTACGTCTGTTTGAAGAGGTCCAGCGCTCCTGGTATGGCCTGGACAGAATCGTCAGCGCCGCGGAAAGCCTGCGCGAGTTCCGCCAGGGGGAGCTGTCGATAGCCTGTCTGCCGGTCTTCTCCCAATCGCTATTGCCGCTACTGCTGGCGCCGTTTTTAGCCCGCTACCCGGACGTCAGCCTGCAAATCGTCCCTCAGGAGTCACCGCTGCTGGAGGAGTGGCTATCGGCCCAGCGCCACGATCTGGGATTAACGGAAACCCTGCATACCCCCGCCGGAACCGAGCGTACGCCGCTGCTGACCCTCAATGAAGTGTGCGTACTGCCGCAGGGCCATCCGCTGGCGGCAAAGCCGGCGCTGACGCCGGCGGATTTTCACGGCGAAAACTACATTAGCCTGTCGCGCACCGATAGCTATCGCCAGCTGCTCGATGCCCTGTTTGTCGAACATCAGGTCAAACGGCGGATGGTGGTGGAGACGCACAGCGCCGCCTCCATTTGCGCGATGGTGCGGGCCGGGGTCGGCATTTCGGTGGTTAACCCGCTCACCGCCCTCGATTATGCCGGGAACGGCGTGGTGGTACGCCGTTTTAGCGTTGAAGTGCCTTTTACCGTTAGCCTGGTGCGCCCGCTGCACCGTCCCGGCTCCGCGCTGGTCGATGCTTTCGCTCGCCATCTGCAAGAGAGCATGCCGCGCATCCTCACCCCGCTCGAAGCGGTACTTACGACAGCATAAATTCCACCGCGTCCGCCGCATGAATCGCGGCCGTATCAAATACCGGCAGCGGGCTGCTCTCTTCCGGCACCAGCAGGCCGATTTCGGTACAGCCGAAAATCACCCCTTCCGCCCCCTGCTCCGCCAGCAGCTCAATAACCTGAAGATAGTAGTCGCGCGAGTCTGCGCTAAAGGTTCCCAGACACAGTTCGTCGAAGATGATCTGGTTGATACGTTCACGATCTTCCGCCTCTGGAATCAGCGTGTCGATAGCGAACTGCTGCTGCAGGCGGCCGCGATAAAAATCCTGCTCCATGGTATAGCGCGTCCCCAGCAGAGCCACGCGGCGCTGGCCCTTCGCGGTAATCGCCCGACCGGTCGCATCGGCAATATGCAGGAACGGCACATCGCAGCGCGTTTCAATGGCCTGCGCGACCTTATGCATGGTGTTTGTGCACAGGACAATCCCCTCGGCGCCCGCCTGCTGTAGCCCGAGCGCCGCCCGGGCGAGGATCTCGCCCGCCCGCTCCCAGTCGCCGCTGGACTGGCAGACTTCAATTTCGTGGAAATCCACGCTATGCAGCAGCAGGCTGGCGGAGTGCAGCCCGCCGAGGCGCGTTTTAATCCCTTCGTTAATAAGACGATAGTAAGGAATCGTCGATTCCCAGCTCATGCCGCCTAACAGACCAATCGTTTTCATCATCCCTCCGTGCGTGAAGTTTCAGTAAAACAAAGTTGTGATCGACTTTCCACTTCTCCAGGCGATCGTTTCCTTTTAGAAGATTATGCGATAGATTAAATGAAACATTGTTTCATTTAATTACAGGACCAGCGGATGTTTATTTTTCATAAAGAGACCACCCTTGAAGATCTGGGCAATGGCGTCACCCGCCGCATCCTTGCGCACGATGGCAAGATGATGGCGGTTGAAGTGAACTTTGAAGCAGGCGCTATCGGGCCGATGCACAATCACCCGCACGAGCAGCTCACCTATGTGCTCTCCGGCGAATTTGAGTTCACCATCGGCGATGAAAAGCACGTGGTCAGCGCCGGCGATACGCTCTACAAGAAACCGAACATTATGCACGGCTGCGTGTGCCTGAAGCCGGGTACGCTGCTTGATACCTTTACCCCCGTTCGTCAGGATTTTCTGCAACAGTAATCTCTCCTCCCCGGGGCATGCCGCGCATGCCCACCATTTTCTGAACTTTTCCGCTACAAATAATTGTCATAAAGTATGTCGCACCGCAATGATTAGCAGCGCAAGCAATCTCGCCTGACTAGCCTCTCTCCGTCGGACTCTCATCCGTATCTCTGACCTCTCATCTCTGCAAAATGCGCGCTCCAGCACCTTTTTGAAACATCGTTTCGACTTTGATCACATTTCCGCGATCAACCGAATGACTCCGTAATAAATAGCAATAAAATAAAATTAAAACGGCGTTTTACAAAATCAGGACGCCGGGTAAGACAAAATCAAAAAACACATGTTCTTCAGGGATAAGAAGAAAGAAAAGTTTCAACCAATCAACCATCGCCAGGGAAGGATTTACCGCTGACATACCAGGAACGCATTAACTTTCCGGCGGCACGGGCCGCGGGAAAGGCAGTAACCCCGAATCCGTATTACAAACTCGCAAGCCAGGTAGGTATGTATGAATGAAAACAAAATGCTGGGATTGGCATGGATATCGCCCTATATCATAGGGCTGATAGTCTTTACCGCCTTTCCCTTTGTTTCATCTTTCTTCCTCAGTTTCACTGAGTACGATTTGATGAGTCCACCGGTGTTTAACGGCATCGAAAACTATCGCTACATGCTGACCGAAGATGGCCTCTTCTGGAAATCCATGGGCGTGACGTTCGCGTATGTCTTTTTAACCATCCCGTTAAAACTGGCTTTCGCCCTGGGGATCGCTTTTGTCCTCAACTTTAAGCTGCGCGGCATCGGTTTTTTCCGTACCGCCTACTATATCCCGTCCATCCTCGGTAGCTCGGTGGCGATTGCCGTTCTGTGGCGAGCGCTGTTTGCTATCGATGGCCTGCTGAACAGCTTTATTGGCGTGCTCGGCTTCGATCCGGTCAACTGGCTCGGCGAGCCCTCGCTGGCGCTGATGTCCGTTACCCTGCTGCGCGTTTGGCAGTTCGGTTCGGCCATGGTTATCTTCCTCGCGGCGCTGCAGAACGTTCCGCAATCACAATATGAAGCGGCGATGATCGATGGCGCGTCAAAATGGCAGATGTTTATGAAGGTCACGGTGCCGCTGATCACGCCGGTGATTTTCTTCAACTTCATCATGCAGACCACTCAGGCGTTCCAGGAGTTTACCGGCCCGTACGTCATTACCGGCGGCGGCCCGACCTACTCCACCTATCTGTTCTCGCTCTATATCTACGACACCGCCTTTAAGTACTTCGATATGGGCTACGGCGCGGCGCTGGCGTGGGTGCTGTTCCTGGTGGTCGCGGTTTTTGCCGCCATCGCGTTTAAGTCTTCGAAATATTGGGTGTTCTACTCCGCCGATAAGGGAGGCAAAAATGGCTGATATCCAACACATGTCTGAAGCAAGGGACATCGCCGAACGCGAAGTCGCGCGGACGCTGCGTCGTGAGAAAATCAACGCCAGTATTCGCTATGTGATCCTGCTGTTCGTCGGCCTGCTGATGCTCTACCCGCTGGTCTGGATGTTCTCGGCGTCGTTCAAACCGAACCACGAGATCTTCACCACCCTGAGCCTGTGGCCTGCCCACGCGACCTGGGATGGCTTTATCAACGGCTGGAAAACCGGCACCGAGTACAACTTCGGCCACTACATGCTGAACACCTTCAAGTATGTGATCCCGAAAGTGCTGCTGACCATTATCTCCTCTACCATCGTGGCCTACGGCTTTGCCCGCTTCGAAATTCCGTGGAAGAAATTCTGGTTCGCCACGCTGATCACCACCATGCTCCTGCCGAGCACCGTACTGCTGATCCCGCAGTACCTGATGTTCCGTGAAATGGGCATGCTGAATAGCTATCTGCCGCTGTACCTGCCGCTGGCCTTCGCCACCCAGGGGTTCTTCGTCTTCATGCTGATTCAGTTCCTGCGCGGCGTTCCGCGCGACATGGAAGAAGCGGCGCAGATCGACGGCTGTAACTCCATTCAGGTGCTGTGGTACGTGGTGGTGCCGATTCTGAAACCGGCGATTATCTCGGTGGCGCTGTTCCAGTTCATGTGGTCGATGAACGACTTTATCGGTCCGCTGATTTACGTCTACAGCGTGGATAAATATCCGATCGCGCTGGCGCTGAAAATGTCCATCGACGTCACGGAAGGCGCTCCGTGGAACGAAATTCTGGCAATGGCGAGCATCTCCATTCTGCCGTCCATCATCGTGTTCTTCCTGGCACAACGCTACTTCGTACAGGGCGTTACCAGCAGCGGAATTAAAGGTTAAGAGGGAAATATCATGGCTGAAGTTATTTTCAACAAACTGGAAAAGGTCTACTCCAACGGCTTCAAGGCGGTACATGGTATCGATCTGAAAATCGCGGACGGCGAGTTTATGGTTATCGTTGGGCCGTCCGGCTGCGCCAAATCCACCACCCTGCGCATGCTGGCCGGTCTGGAAACCATCAGCGGCGGCGAAGTGCGGATCGGCGAGAAAATCGTGAACAACCTCGCGCCAAAAGCGCGCGGTATCGCGATGGTGTTCCAGAACTACGCGCTCTATCCGCATATGACGGTGCGCGAGAACCTCGCCTTCGGCCTCAAGCTGAGCAAGCTGCCGAAGGATCAAATTGAAGCCCAGGTTAACGAAGCGGCGAAAATCCTTGAGCTGGAAGAGCTGCTGGACCGCCTGCCGCGCCAGCTTTCCGGCGGCCAGGCCCAGCGCGTGGCGGTTGGCCGCGCAATTGTGAAGAAGCCGGACGTATTCCTGTTCGATGAACCGTTGTCCAACCTCGACGCCAAGCTGCGCGCTTCGATGCGTATCCGTATTTCCGACCTGCACAAGCAGCTGAAGAAATCCGGTAAACCGGCGACCACCGTTTACGTTACCCACGATCAGACCGAAGCGATGACCATGGGCGACCGCATCTGCGTGATGAAGCTGGGCCATATCATGCAGGTGGATACCCCGGACAACCTCTACCACAAGCCGAAAAACATGTTTGTGGCCGGGTTTATCGGCGCGCCGGAGATGAATATTCGTCCCAGCCAGCTGGTTGAGCAAGCGGGACGCCTGCATCTGACCGTTGGCGATGGCCTGCTGCCGCTCAACGACAGGCTGCAGAGCAAGGTCGACACCCACAAGAACCAGCAGGTGTTCTTCGGCGTGCGCCCGGAGTTTGTCTCCATCTCCGATGAACCGTTCGCCGAAGGTTCATGCACCGGCGAAATGGTACGCGTGGAAAACATGGGCCATGAATTCTTCGTCTATCTGAAGGTCGCCGATTATGAACTGACCGCCCGCGTGCCGTCAGATGAAGCGAAGCCCATGATTGAGAAAGGGCTGCATCGCAAGGTGCATTTCAAATTCGATCTCAACAAGTGTCATATCTTTGACGCCAAAACTGAACAGAACATCTCTCTGTGAACCCTGGAGTATTAAAATGAAAAAAGTGCTTTTAAGCGCCGCAATCTCCGCAACTTTGGCCCTTACCGCGTTACCTTCCATGGCGAAGGATGTCGACCTGCGTATGTCATGGTGGGGCGGCAACGGCCGCCACCAGGTGACCCTGAAGGCGCTGGAAGAGTTCCATAAACTCAATCCGGATATCAACGTGAAGGCGGAATATACCGGCTGGGACGGTCACCTTTCGCGTCTGACCACGCAAATCGCCGGCGGCACCGAGCCGGACGTGATGCAAACCAACTGGAACTGGCTGCCGATCTTCTCGAAAAACGGCGAAGGCTTCTACGATCTGAATAAGATGAAGGACGTGATCGACCTGAGCCAGTTTGACGCCAAAGAGCTGCAGTCCACTACGGTGGACGGCAAGCTTAACGGTATTCCGATCTCCGTCACCGCGCGCGTGTTCTACTTCAACGACGAGACCTGGAAAAAAGCGGGCGTCGAGTACCCGAAAACCTGGGACGAGCTGATGGCGGCGGGTAAAACCTTCGAGAGCAAGCTGGGTAAACAGTATTACCCGGTCGTGCTGGAGCACCAGGATACCCTGGCGCTGCTGAATTCATATATGATTCAGAAGTACAACCAGCCGGCTATCGATGAAAAAACCAAAAAATTCTCCTACAGCAAAGAGCAGTGGGTCGAATTTTTCCAGATGTATAAAAAGCTTATCGACAGCCACGTCATGCCGGACACCAAGTACTATGCCTCGTTCGGTAAGAGCAACATGTATGAAATGAAGCCGTGGATTCAGGGTGAGTGGGCGGGGACCTATATGTGGAACTCCACTATTAACAAATACTCCGACAACCTGAAGCCGCCGGCGAAGCTGGAACTGGGCAGCTATCCGATGCTGCCGGGCGCCACCGACGCGGGTCTGTTCTTTAAACCTGCGCAAATGCTCTCGATTGGTAAATCGACTAAAAACCCGGAAGCGGCGGCGAAGGTGATCAACTTCCTGCTGAACAGCAAAGAAGGGGTTGAGACGCTGGGCCTGGAGCGCGGCGTGCCGTTGAGCAAAGTCGCGGTGCAGTACCTGACCGAAAACGGCGCGATCAAAGAGGACGATCCGGCGGTATCTGGCCTGCGTCTGGCGCAGTCCCTGCCGGCCAAACTCTCGGTGTCGCCGTACTTTGACGACCCGCAGATCGTCGCCCAGTTCGGTACCTCTCTGCAGTACATCGACTACGGGCAGAAAACCGTGGAAGAGACGGCAATTGACTTCCAGCGTCAGTCTGACCGCATCCTGCGCCGCGCGATGCGCTAATTGCCTGTTATCGGAACCTACCCCGCAGCTCCGGCTGCGGGGTATTTTTTTAGCAAGGAGTGAAGTGAATCATGAAAGGCAAAATCATCCCGCTGAGCTTTCTGCACACGCAGGACAGCGAAACCGGTCACCAGGTGATCCGGATGACGCCACCGCATGTTATCTGCCATCGCAACTATTTCTATCAAAAATGCTTTACCCAGGATGGCGGCAAGCTGATTTTCGGCGGCGCGTTTGAAGGCCACTGGAACTACTATTTACTCGATATCGCCGGCCAGCAGGCGACCCAGCTCACCGACGGGCCGGGCGATAACACCTTTGGCGGTTTCCTTTCCGCCGACGACCGGTCGCTGTGGTATGTGAAAAACAACCAGCAGCTGCGCCGCGTGGATCTGGCCTCGCTGGAGGAACAGGTCGTATATCAGGTGGATGACCAATGGGTAGCCTACGGAACCTGGGTCGCCAATAGCGATTGCAGTCAGATGGTCGGAATCGAAATCAAAAAAAGCGACTGGCAGCCGTTGACCGACTGGGGCAAGTTCCGCGCATTCTACTTCACCGAGCCGGAGTGCCGGTTGATTAATATCGATCTGCGCAGCGGCGAACAGCGCGTGGTATTGCAGGAAAAACGCTGGCTCGGCCACCCGATTTACCGCCCGTTAGACGACAGCACCATCGCCTTCTGCCATGAAGGTCCGCGCGATGCTATCGATGCCAGAATGTGGCTTATCAACGCTGACGGCAGCAACATGCGCAAGGTGCGCCAGCACCAGCCGGGTGAGAGCTTTACGCACGAATTCTGGGTACCGGATGGCTCCGCGCTTTACTATGTCGCGCATCAGGAAAACGATCCGCATCGCTATCTGTATCGCGCCGACCCGGCAACCCTGGAAAATCGCCAGTTGATGGCGATTCCTCCCTGTTCGCATCTGATGAGCAATCACGATGGCTCGCTGGTGGTCGGTGACGGCGCGCCGCACAGCACCGGCGATATCCAGTTTAACGATCCGTTTATCTGGGTGTTTGATATTGCCGCCGATAAGCAGACCGCGGTGTGCCGCCACGACTCCACCTGGAAAGTGATTGAGGGCGAGCGCCAGGCGACGCATCCGCATCCGTCATTTTCACCGGACAACCGCTGGGTGCTGTTTACCTCCGATAAAGAGGGCATGCCCGCGCTGTATCTGGCGGAGGTGTAGTGATTCGGCAACGTCCCGGCTCGCGCGGTGCTTAGCCGGGCTACCGCCGTGTGCGATCCCCTAGCCCCTGACAAATACGCGGCATCGCCTCCGGGAATTATCACCCTGCTTCCCCGGGGGTGGCGCAAAGCGCCTGCCCGGGCTACAGGTTCAGCGCCGTGTGCGATCCCCTAGCCCCTGACAAATACGCGGCATCGCCTCCGGGAATTATCACCCTGCTTCCCCGGGGGCGGCGCAAAGCGCCTGCCCGGGCTACGAGTTCACCGCAGCCTGCGATCCCGTAGCCCGGGTAAGGCGTTTACGCCGCGACCCGGGAAAAATCGTCAGAAGAAATATTTAAACCGCACCCGCGCGCCGTAGCGTTCATCAGTATTGCCGCTTTTCGCCGCCGATGAATCGAGCCATGACGCATAGGCCCCGAGATAGATATTAAAGTTCGGCATATCCATAATATTCGGCAGATGCCATGAGGTATGAAGGGTGTGAATGTCGTAGCGCCCCGGCGCCAGAATGGCGCAGTCGCCATCGCACTCCGCGTTGACGCCGGACATATTAAACTGGTCGATTTTGTTATGCGCGTAAATGTAGCCCAGCTCCACGCGATGCCATAACGCATTGATACCGGCGCTGAAATCCTTTTCGTCCGCCGCATCCAGATACGCGGTGCTTACGTTCACCACCGCCCCGTCCTCGGCATCAGTTTTCAGCGTATTCCAGCTCATTGTCATACCGTAGCCGGTACGGCTGGACTGATCGACCCAGCGACCGTTCTGAGTCTCATAGCCATAAGCGTTATTGACGAGGTTGCTCTCCATCGCCGCGGCCACCGACCAGGGACCGGATTGCCAGGCAGCAACCGGGCGCACATAAACCACGTTTTTGCTGTTATCCAGCGCGTTGCCGTGATAGCGCTGATCCACGAACAGCGAACTGCCGTCCTCCACCAGCGTATTGACCTCAAAGTACCAGTTATCAAGATTTTTACTGAGCAGGAAGTTGCCGCCGCTGCTGCTGCGTCCGCGCCCCTCTTTCATCATATAAATATAGCCGTAGCCGTCGCTATACAGGTCGTTCGCCGTATTACCGGAATATTCAATAAACGTATCCTGATTAAGCGGGAACATATCGTAGGCTTCGAAGCGACCGATTTTAATTTTCCAGTCATCCTGCTGACCAAAGAAAAAGGCCGCGTCATCAAGATTCATTTTGCCATTCATATCCGCCAGCGGCTGCACGCTGAATCCGGCATATTTACCGTTAGCCCCTTTGCGTAATCCATCAAAGCCGAGAAGAATACGTCCGTTAATATCCCAGCGCTCTTTATCCCCCGGCGCCCAGTTTTTATTGGCGCTGGTTTTTACCGACGTCAGGCTACCGGTACGGCTGGCGCCGTCCATATTAAACTCAACGTCGCCATAGAATTTTAACTCACCATAATCATTAAGCTGCAAAGCGGGCTTAGCCGGCGCGACGCTCGCCACCGTCCCCGGCGCCTCCTGGTTTTTCAACGCGCGAATCTCCGCCTCCGCGCTGGCCGCCCGCTGTTCGGTCGCCTTCAGGCGTTGTTCCATTTGTGCCAGCCGCTCCTCAAGGGATAACGGCGCCTGAGCATTAGCCAGAGGGGTAAATAAAGACGTCAGAACACAACCGACCCAGATTTTATTCATCGGAAAACCCTTTATTATTTAGTTAAATAGTATTTTTTATTTATGGGTAAAGCTCGACAATAATAACCCGTCCACCGTCGAAGACGGGTTATTAACAACTATTCAGTAAAACTTATTCCAGCTGCCAGGCTCCTGCTTCTTTTAAATATGCAGAGCCGCTCCAGGAAAATAACGCTAATTCACGGCGAGCGGCGTCAGGATATATACGACTGCTGAGACAGGCCTCGCCATCATTCACAAACACCTCTACCGAAGAGCTATCGAAGAATATCCTCAGCTTCAGATCGGCGCCTTCGGTCAACGGGACGCTGCGGGTGCCGCAGAGGCCATACTGCGGATAGTGTCGCTCAAGCACCAGGCGCTGCATCTGCGCATCCACGTAAACGCGCAGACCATCGCCTAAGCTCAGGCCATACTGTTCAGCGCTGCTGCTGGCGCAGTCCCAGTGCAGGATCACCTCCATCGCCTCGCAGTTTTCCACCGTCGTGGTCTGCTGGTTCTTCAGCGTCGTGACCGGCCACGGGAAGCTGGCGCCGCGCATACTCTCAACCTCTTTCGCCGGACGCATCTGCAGACGGTTATCGGCGCTCAGGCTCAGCTCCCGCGGCAGCGAAAGCATGCCCGCCCAGCCGTCCTGCTGCTCCGGCAGCGGCGATTCCCACATATCCAGCCAGCCGATGACAATGCGGCGACCATCGGGCGTGAGGAAGCTCTGCGGGGCGTAGAAATCGTGCCCGTGATCCATTTCGACAAACTCCCCCTCGCGTACAAACGCCTGCCCCGGCTGCCACTCACCGAGCAGATAGCCGCTCTGGAACAGGTTGCGGTTGCGATAGCCTTTCGCCGCCAGCCCCTGAGGGGAGAACATCAGGATATGTTTGCCGTTGAGGGCGAAGAAATCCGGGCATTCCCACATATAGCCCATCTCTTTTTCCGCTTCATCAAGCACGCCCGCGTCCTGCCACTGGCGCAGATCGGCTGAGCGATACAGCCGCACCTGGCCGGTATCGCCATCGCGAGCGCCGACGATCATGTACCAGCTGTCCCCTTCTCGCCACACTTTCGGGTCGCGGAAGTGGTGCATGCCCGGCGGGGTGTCGACCACGATCCCCTGGCGCTCGAAGTGAATCCCGTCGCGACTGGTCGCCAGACACTGCACCTGATACAGGTTGGCTTCATCGCTGGGATCGCCGTGGAATTTATGCCCGGTATAAATCAGCGCCAGCGTATCGCCATCCACCACCGCGGAGCCGGAGAAGCAGCCGTCTTTATCCTCCGGGCCTTCCGGGGCCAGCGCTACCGGCAGATGCTCCCAGTGCACCAGATCCTTACTGCGCGCGTGACCCCAGTGCATCGGTCCCCATTGGGTGGAATACGGATGGTGCTGGTAAAAAGCGTGATACCAGCCGTCGAACCAGACCAGGCCATTGGGATCGTTGATCCAACCCGCGCGGGCGGCCAGGTGATAGCGCGGATACCAGCGCAGGTTCAGCTCTTCATGTTTGGCCTGCAGTTCTTGCTCGGCCCGGGGAATGGAATACGTCATATTGATTACTCTTTTGATTCAGATAGCGGAAGTTTGCGGCATCAGCGGGTCCGAAGAGGACTTACTGGAACGCAACAAGAAGATGGAGATAAAGGTGGTGCAGAACACCAGCAGTCCCATAATCAGATAGGACTGGGCGAAGCCGTATTTCTCATAGCTATAGCCAGCCAGCGGCGACAGCACCGTCGCGATAACCGAGCTGGTGCAGGCAAAGCCCACCAGATACAGCGTTGAGGAGAGACGTTTGTCGAAGTTCAGGCTGTTGTATTTAAAGATGGAGACCAGCAGCACCGGCAGCTCGACCGCGTGCAGCAGTTTAGTAATGGAGATAAGCAGCGGCCCTTCCACCAGCCCGGACGCCACCATCCGCATCGCCATCACCATCCCGGCGAAGATCAGACCGTTTTTCGCGCCAATACGGTTAACCAGCCACGGCGCGCAGAACATACCGGCGGCTTCCAGGAACACCTGGAACGAGTTCAGGTAGCCGTACATCTCGTTGCCTTCCTGTAAGGTCGGGAACTGGGAAGAGAAGTAGACCGGGAACTGCTGATCGTAAACGCCGTAGATACAGGTGCCGATGACGAAGAACACCAGCGCCCAAAAGCGCGGCAGGGTCAGCAGACGCAGAGCATCCTCCAGCGTCACTTTACCGCCCGATACCGCCTCCTGCATGGCGTGCGGCGCGGAAGAGACCCGCAGTCGCGCCAGTAGTATAAAAAAGACCAGTCCGGAGCAGCTGGCCACCGCGAAGTTTAAATGCGGGTTAATATTGAACAGCAAACCGGCGAAGAATGTCGCCACCGCCCAGCCCAGCGAGCCCCACATCCGCGCTTTGCCGAATTCAAACTGGCTCTGGCGCGCGACGCGCTCGGTGTAGGACTCCAGTACGCCGATACCGCCGTTGAAGGTCAGTCCGATATAAATCCCGCCGAAGATGCTGCCGAGCAAGACGTTAATTTTGAGCAGATAGCCAAACAGCATATAGGCCGGGCCGGAGAGGATCAGCAGAACGGTAATGTACCAGAGCAGATTTTTACGCAGGCCGAGTTTGTCCTGTATAAAGCCATAACACACCTGCGCGAAAAGCGCCGAGACGGAAAGCACCGAGAAGATAATCCCGGTATCCCCCGGTTTAAGGCCCACTTCCTGGTGCAGCCAGATCGAGAGCAGCGAACCTGAAGAGGACCAGGTCACGAAAAAGAAAAACAGTAACGCGCTGAGTAACGGATAGCTTTGTGAGGGGTGCGCTTTCATCATGACATTCTCATGTAGGAGTAATGCTGATATGGTAACGTTAACAAAAAACGAATCTCATGTCGTTTTGCTGAGATTCATGATGTTAATCACAAAAGTTAACGTTAACATAACGAGAGTGCGATCGCGATCAAATATTCCTCGTCTGCATCGGCACCGGGTGTACGATAGAATATCGTATGATCCTTTTACATCAGTAACTTAGTAAAACCCGTTGCCGACGGCAGGGGTGGAGCACTTAATATGGCATCTCTGAAAGATGTGGCAAAGCTGGCGAATGTGTCGCTGATGACGGTCTCCCGGGCGCTAAACAGCCCGGAAAGACTCAAGCCGGAAACCCTGGCTCGGGTCCAGGCGGCTATCGAAGAGACTAACTACGTCCCCGACCTGTCGGCGAAGAAAATTCGCGGCGCCCACGCGACGCCAAACACCATCGGGGTGCTGGCGCTGGATACCGTCACCACGCCGTTCTCGGTGGAGATTACGCTCTCCATCGAAGAGACCGCGCGGGCGCACGGCTGGAACAGCTTCGTGGTCAACATGTTCTCTGACGATAGCCCGGAAACCATTGTCGACCTGCTGCTCTCCCACCGTCCGGACGGGATTATTTATACCACGATGGGCCTGCGCCAGGTGCCGCTTCCGGCCAAGCTGTTAACCCTCCCCTGCGTGCTGGCCAACTGCGAAAGCCTGCACGATCCGGTGGCCAGCTATATCCCGGACGACGAACAGGGTCAGTATACGGCGGTGCAGGCCCTGCTGGCCGCGGGCTACCGCCGTCCGCTGTGCCTGCATCTGCCGGCGAATCATCTGGCGACCGTCCGCCGCCGTCAGGGACTGGAACGCGCCTGCCGGGAAGCGGGGATTGACCCGGATACGCTCGACCACAGCTATATGGCCTATGGCGATGAGCACTATCGCGATATTCCCGCTGTCGTGCTGGCGCATATTCAGCAACCCACGCTGCCATTCGACTCGGTGATTTGCGGCAACGACCGCATCGCGTTTATGGTCTATCAGACGCTACTGGCGCAGGGGCTGCGCATTCCGCAGGATGTGGCGGTGGTGGGTTACGACAATATGGTGGGGATCGGCGATCTGTTTTTTCCGCCGCTCTCAACGGTGCAGCTCCCGCACTATGATATTGGGCGCCTGAGCGCCCTGCATATTATTAACGGCGACAGCCACCGGGAGACGGTACGGGTTGCCAGCCCGTGGCTGCCGCGCGAGTCCTTATAGTTAATTGCCGATATTGCGCAGCTTCTCGCCGGACATCAGCTTGCGTTCAATATGCTCAAGGGTGACGTTTTTGGTTTCCGGGATCAGCCAGAAAGTCACGCCGATAAAGGCGACGTTCAGCGCGGTATATAGCCAGAAGGTTCCCGCCGCGCCGATAGCGTCCAGCAGCGTCAGGAAGGTCGCGCCGATAATCATGTTCGACACCCAGTTGGTGGTGGTTGAGCAGGTGATACCGAAATCGCGGCACTTCAGCGGCTGAATTTCCGAACACAGGATCCACACCACCGGCGCGGCGCTCATCGCATAGCCGGCGATACACATCATGGTCATCCCCACCGACAGCCAGGAGAGACCGCTGGAGGCGGTGCCGTTATCAAACTGCATCAGGCAGTAGCCCAGCACCAGCGTGCCGATGGCCATCACGCTAAAGCCGATTTTCAGCGCCGGTTTACGCCCGGCCTTATCGACGGTAAAGACGGCGATAAAGGTGGCGAACATAAAGGTTAACCCGACCACCAGGGTCGCCACCATCTGCTGCTCGGTAGTGGTGAAGCCGGCCATTTTGAAGATGCGCGGCGCGTAGTACATGATGATATTCATCCCGGTAAATTGCTGCATCGCCTGCAGCAGCATGCCAAGGAATACCGCCCGCCGCACGTTGCGGTTGACCTTAAACAGCGCCCAGCCGCCCTGCTTCAGCTTGAGGCTTTCACGGATCTCATTCAGCTCGTCGCGGGCTTTTTCGGACGTGTCGCGCAGCATCCGCAGCACCTCTTCCGCTTCTACGTGACGCCCTTTTTCCGCCAGCCAGCGCGGGCTGTTCGGCAGGAAGATCACCAGAATAATCAGCACCAGCGCCGGCAGCGCCAGTACGCCAAGCATCGCTCGCCAGTTGCCGCTGTAGCTGAACGCGGTATCGGAGAGAAACGCCATCACGATCCCCAACGTCACCATCAGCTGATACATGCTGATCATCTTGCCGCGTACGTTTTCGCTCGCCATTTCCGACAGATACAGCGGCGCGGTATAAGAGGCGATCCCCACAGCGACCCCGAGAACGATCCTCGCCGCCAGCAGCATTTCGACGCTGCCGGCAAAAGCGGAGCCCACGGAACCGGCCACGAACAGCACTGCGCCCACCATCAGGCTGTATTTGCGCCCGAGGCGAAAAGAGAGCCAGCCGTTAAATAACGCGCCGATAGCGGCTCCCAGCATCATGCTGCTCACCACCCACTCCTGCAGGCGGCTGGATAAAACGAAATGATCGGTAATAAAGGGCAGCGCCCCGGCAATTACGCCGATATCAAGGCCAAACAGCAATCCTGCCACCGCGGCGGCAACCGAGACAAACTGATTCATGCGCCGGGTATCGCGCTGCGTACGCGGCATGGTTGTAGAGTCGTGACTGATTGAGGTCATTTTTTTCCCGCCAGACGAAGTAAGAGATACGATGAAACTACGGGATCGGCGGCGCAAGGTGTCAGGCGTGACAAGCCAAAGATATGGATTAAGTTGCTACAGGCAATGGTTTTGTGATGGACATTCAACTTTCCAAAGAACAGAAAATAAGCATTTCAACTTCATCGGCCCTTGCTAAACATAGATACTCTGTCAGGAAACAAGTAAACCATATGGACTATTTCAATTTCATCATATGGACAATTGATATTGAGCTATAAAAAAACCCTGCCGCAGCAGGGTTCCATTTTGCGCTGATAACGCGGAAAACGTTAGCGCGCCAGCCAGCCGCCATCCACCGCCACGGTGTAGCCATTGATGTAGTCAGAAGCGCTGGAGGCCAGGAAGACTACCGGCCCCATCAGGTCGCTCGGCAGACCCCAGCGTCCCGCCGGAATACGGTCGAGGATCTCGCTGCTGCGCTGTTCGTCAGCGCGCAGCTGCTGGGTATTGTTGGTCGCCATATAGCCCGGCGCCAGCGCGTTGACGTTGATGCCGTGCTTCGCCCACTCGTTCGCCAGCAGGCGGGTCACGCCCATCACCGCGCTTTTAGACGCCGTGTAGGACGGTACGCGGATCCCGCCCTGGAAAGAGAGCATCGAGGCGATATTGATAATCTTGCCGCCGGTACCCTGAGCGATAAAGTGCTTCGCCGCCGCCTGAGACATAAAGAACACGCTCTTAATATTCAGGTTCATCACGTCGTCCCAGTTTTTCTCGCTGAATTCAATCGCGTCTTCGCGACGGATCAGACCGGCGTTGTTAACCAGGATATCGATATGCCCGAACTCCGCTACCGCACGCTCCAGCAGCTGTGGAATGCCGTCAATCTGGCGCAGATCGGCGGTCAGGCTGAGAAAACGGCGGCCCAGCGCCGTGACGCGCTCAATGGTTTCCGTCGGTTCAACAATATTGATACCCACGATATCGCAGCCGGCTTCCGCCAGGCCCACCGCCATACCCTGGCCCAGACCCGTATCACAGCCGCTGACCACGGCCACTTTGCCCTGCAGGGAGAATGCGTCGAGAATCATACTTGGTTCCTTAATCTTTCAGAGCCTGTGTAGGTACAGGCAAGGTTCTGATAGTCCAGCCTGCTGCTTGTGCAGACCCTTATGGTTTGAAGAACTCTCAGGGATTGACCCTTCTAAAAATAAAACAGAGTTCCGTTTTACTGTGAGCACATCTTAGCCCCGGCTAAAGTCATTTTCAATTATTATTAAAACATCGTTTCAATTTTAAGACTGATAAATGTTAAAAATGCAAAACAGATCACGAAGCGCCGGAGGATTAATCCGGAAATGTTGATTTAATTCATTAAAATACAGTCAGTTATAGTTAACTTTAAAAAAAGACCATAGATTGAAGAAAATCGACAAGAAATCAAAGACCGCCGGGATGCGTGCCGCACGTCGCGCAAAAAACGCGATCTGCAGCAAGAAGTTGTTGCGAATTGCGTCCGCCATCACAAATAATGAAACGATGTTTTGATAAATTAACACCCATCTTTTAATTCTACTTCCACTGGCCGGTCAACGCAGGCGAGCGGCATCTCAGGAAGGCAAAGGAGTACATCATGGCTAAAGGCATGCGGGTTAAACTGAATTATGAAGTCAGCCGCGATCCGGACACCGGCGCGGAGATCACCCGTTTAACCCCACCGGAAGTGACCTGTCATCGTAACTATTTCTATCAGAAGTGTTTTTTTAACGATGGCAGCCATTTGCTGTTTGCCGGCGAGTTCGACGGCAACTGGAACTATTATCTGCTGGACCTCGCAAAAGCCGAGGCGGTGCAGCTAACGGAAGGCGCCGGTGATAACACGTTTGGCGGTTTCCTTTCCCCGGATGATAAATCCCTTTATTACGTGAAGAACGACAGGACGCTGCTGGAAGTTAACCTCACGACGCTGCAAGAGCGCGAAGTGTATCGCGTCGCCGATGACTGGGTTGGCTACGGCACCTGGGTGGCCAACAGCGATTGCACCAAGCTGGTCGGCATCGAGATTGCCAAAAGCGACTGGACGCCGCTTAACGACTGGCAGATTTTCCACGATTTCTTCCACAAAGGCCCCCGCTGCCGCCTGCTGCGCGTCGATCTGCAAACCGGCGAAAGCCGCGTGATCCACGAAGAGAAAAAATGGCTGGGCCACCCGATCTATCGTCCGTTCGATGACAATACCGTCGCCTTCTGCCATGAAGGCCCGCACGACCTGGTCGATGCGCGGATGTGGATGGTGAATGAAGACGGCAGCAACGTGCGTAAAGTCAAAGCGCATGCTGAGGGCGAAAGCTGCACCCACGAATTCTGGGTCCCGAACGGCTCCGCGCTGGTGTACGTCTCTTATCTGAAGGGCCAGCAGGGGCGAACTATCTATAGCTTCAACCCCGATACCGGCGTCAATGAAGCGGTGATGCAGATGCCGGCCTGTTCGCATCTGATGAGTAATTTTGACGGCACGATGCTGGTTGGCGATGGCTCCGGTACCCCGGTGGACGTCAAAGACACCAGCGGCTACACCATTGATAACGACCCGTATCTGTACGCTTTCGATGTCGCGAAGCAGGCCTATTTCCGCGTCGCGCATCACGATACCTCCTGGGCAACGGTAGCCAATAGTCGCCAGGTGACCCACCCGCACCCGTCCTTTACGCCGGACGATAGCGCCATTTTGTTCAGTTCCGATAAAGACGGTAAACCTGCCGTGTATATCGCGAAGCTGCCGTCACAGCCTGAGATGCTGAAGGCATAGCGTTAGCCACTGTTTGAGTTAGTGTTTCTGTAACTGGCCTTGCCCTCCTTTTGGAGGGCTTTTTTGTGCCCGCCGTTTTCCCCGGATTGCGCTGCGCTTATCCGGGCTACATGACGTGCATAGGGGGTAGCCCGGAGAGGCGCATTGCGCCGCCTCCGGGAAGAGGGATTCATACCAACAGAAAACCCCGGCTGACCGCTCCGGGGGAAAACGATGAGGATATTTTTTAAGTTAGAACGAGTAGGCGACACCTACGCGGAAACGGGTCTGGCGGTCGCTGCGATCGTTGACGCCAACGTTGCCGAGCTCGCCGTACGGCGCCCAGTTTTTATCCAGCTTATAGGCAACCTTAAGGTTGTACTCCTGCGAGTACGGTTTATTGTCGTTACGATTAACCCCTTCCGAACTACGCGCATAAACATAGTTCAGCTCGGTACGCCAGTCGCCTAAAACAAAACCGGCCCAGGCATCACCACGGTTAACCTTATCGTCATCTTTTCCTGCACTCGCCGGATAGCGCGTGTATTCATAACGATAGCGGGCGGCAACGTAGAAACCATTATCGAAACTGTACTGCACATGCAGATTAGGCTTATAGATTGAACGGCTATCGTTACTTTCAATAACAAATCCCGGCGTTACCGCGAAGTTCTTATCCGCCTTCCAGCGCCAGCTAATGGTCTCTTCATGACCATTACCGACAACATCCGAATAAGGCTGACTGGCGTTATCGCCACCCGATTTCCACTTCGCTTCAACGGAGAAGCCAAAGCCGTTATCAAAACGATGGGAGACGGAAACGCGGTCGGCGTTGCTCTTGTCCGACTTCCCCCCATCGATGAATTCGTGACGTAAATCTACCGTGACAGCTGAAGCCGCGAAAGACATGCCGCAGAGTGCAGCAAGGGCCAGAGATCTTGCGAACATAAATTACCCCTCATAATTAAAATATCGTTTCGTTTTTATAAAACCGTATTTTATTTTTTAGGCAATAATGTTTTAGTGATCGCGATCGTAATTATTTGTTTCAAAAAAGGTGGCACAGAAAGACGTGACAACGCTCAACAAAATAGCGCGCCAGGGAGGGATTTTGTGAGGGAAAAAGGCCAGGCGACAAAAACAAAAAAGCCTCCGCGCGGAGGCTCACTAAACTGATATCAGAAAGGGCTTATTAACGTTCAACCGCCAGCGCCACGCCCTGGCCGCCGCCGATACACAGCGTGGCCAGCCCTTTGCGGGCGTCGCGTTTGATCATCTCATGCACCAGGGAAACCAGGATCCGGCAGCCGGAAGCGCCGATCGGGTGGCCCAGCGCAATGGCGCCGCCGTTGACGTTCACCCGCCGCTCGTCCCATTCCAGCACCCTACCCACCGAAATGGCCTGGGCGGCAAAGGCTTCGTTGGCTTCGATAAGATCGACTTCATCCAGCTTCCAGCCCGCGCGCTCAAGGCAGCGGCGGGTAGCATGGACCGGGGCGATGCCCATCAGCGCCGGATCGACGCCCACGCTGGCAAAGGCGCGGATCCGCGCCAGAATCGGCAGCCCCAGCGCCTCGGCTTTGGTCTCGCTCATCATCATCACCGCCGCCGCGCCATCGTTAATGCTTGAGGCATTGCCCGCGGTGACCGAGCCCTGCTGGTCAAAAGTCGGCAGCAGGCTGGCCAGCGCTTCAGCGCTGGGGTCGACGCGCGGCTGCTCATCGGTATCCACCAGCCGCGGAATACCGTTGAGTTCGCTGGTCACCGGAACGATTTCATCGCGAAAACGGCCGGAGTCAATCGCCCGCCGCGCTTTGTGCTGCGAGCTAAGCGCCCACGCGTCCTGCAATTCACGGCTAATACCGTACTCGCGCGCCAGGTTCTCCGCCGTCACGCCCATATGGTAGTCATTAAACGCATCCCACAGGCCATCGTGGACCAGGCTGTCGATAAGCTGGCTATTACCCAGCTGCGCGCCGGTCCGGCTATCGGTCAGCACATGCGGGGCGCGGCTCATATTCTCCTGCCCTCCGGCGATCACCACGTCCGCTTCGCCGCACTGAATCGCCTGAGTCGCCAGGTGCAGCGCTTTCAGCCCGGAACCGCAGACGTCGTTGATGGTAATGGCAGAAACGGTATTAGGCAGCCCGCCGCGTATCGCCGACTGACGCGCCGGATTCTGTCCGGTTCCTGCCGTCAGAACCTGGCCGAGGATCACCTCATCAATACTCTGCGGATCGACGCCGCTGCGCTCCACTAACGCCTTTACCACCACGCTGCCCAACTCCACCGCAGAATGACGCGATAGCGTGCCCTGAAAACAGCCGATTGGCGTTCGCAACGCGCCGACGATTACGACATCTTTCATCCTCTACCTCTGCTCCGCCTCTGCGCAAAGAAACAGCATCATAGTAGTGAATTGTTATCAAAAAATTTCGCAATTGTTTAAAAAAAGTGAGGGGAATCACAAAGATCGTCGGCGATGGCAAAAATGGCCCCTATTTGCGCCCATGCCCCTGCAGATGCTGACGCAGCCAGCTTCCGGCTTCGCCCGGCGGCGCTTTTTTATTCCACAGCAAATCGGTAGAGATCGTCCGCGGCCAGCCGGCAATATCCAGCGCCACCAGGCTTCCGCTGCCGGCAAACTCCTCCACCAGCGCGCTGGGCAAAATACACCATCCCAGCCCCTGAGCCGCCATGCTGAACAGCAGCAGATAGTTTGGCGCTGACCAGACCAGGCCGCGCGCCGGTTCAGCCGAATTGTCCAGATAGGTGCTCAGGCGCAGTTCGCGCCAGCTGAACAGCTCGTCACGGGTGACTCTACCCTGAGCCGCCAGCGGGTGCCGGGGCGCCACGAAAATAGCCATTTCGGTTTGCATCGGCAGGCGGATGCTGCCTATTTCTGTCGGGTAGCTCTCCCTGGCCTCAATCAGCCCTACCTGCGCCCGCTCCTTTTGCAGCAGGTCGATAACGTCGTCATCTTCGCCAATCAGGCACTCAAATTCGGTATGCGGAAAACGGCGATCGAACTGCGCCAGCAGATCTTCTAGCACATCGGGATGCAGCGTATCGGAGAGCACAAAGGTCAGGCGCGCTTCGGTGTTGCCAGACAGCGAAATGGCCAGTTCATCCAGCCTGTCGCTGGCCGCCAGAATCGCCTTCACATAGCTCAACACCTGTTCGCCCTGCGGCGTCAGCGTCGGTTGCCTGGAGGTGCGATCGAACAGCGTCACGCCAAGATCGGCTTCCAGGTTGGCGATTGCGGTGCTGATAGTGGACTGGCTTTTACGCAGCCGCCGCGCCGCGCCAGAGAACGAACCGCAGGCCACGGATTCGACAAAAGCGGTTAAAGCTTCGGGAGAATAGCGCATGAACTATCTACTTTATCGATGGATACTATCTTTTGTTTATCATATTTATCCATAAAATGCCGGGTAATTTCTTATAAAGTCCGGAGGCAACAAGCCATGCAACAAGTCAACGCCCAGCGCAAAACGCTGACGGAACGGGTCATTCACGCTATCAGCTTTGAAGGTCTGGCGACGCTGATCCTCGCCCCGACCGCCGCATGGCTAATGCAGCGTTCGGTGGTCGAAATGGGCGGGCTCAGTATCCTGCTCGCGACGCTGGCGATGGTCTGGAACATTATCTATAACGCCCTGTTTGACCGCCTGTGGCCGGTTTCCCGTGTCGTCCGCAACCTGCGGGTCCGCGCGCTGCACGCGATCGGCTTTGAGTCAGGCTTTATTCTTATTGGCGTCACCATGGTCGCGCTGGTGCTGGGCGTCTCGCTGATGCAGGCGTTTATGCTGGAAATCGGCTTTATGCTGTTCTTCCTGCCCTACACCATGGCCTTCAACTGGGCGTGGGATACGCTGCGCGAGCGCGTGATGAAGGTTCGCCAGCAGCGAATCGCCGCCCGCCGCTCATCCTGCACGGATCGCCCGATTGATTGACGGGCGCCCCGCCGCTTCACTTATTAGCCAGAAACTATCGCCGCAGCCCATTCATAAATGTGATAAATTGCACTCCTTTTTGTTCGTTTTCTGGTTGATAAAGTCGCATAATGTCTAAAATTTGGTCTAAAGAAGAAACTCTCTGGAGTTTCGCCTTATATGGCACTGCTGTAGGCGCTGGCACGTTATTCTTGCCGATCCAACTGGGATCCGCGGGCGCCATTGTTCTTTTCATCACCGCGCTGGTCGCCTGGCCGTTGACCTACTGGCCGCATAAAGCGCTGAGCCAGTTTATTCTCTCCGCCAACATCGCCCCGGGCGAGGGGATTACCGGCGCCGTTAACCACTACTACGGTAAAAAGATCGGCAGCCTGATTACCGGTCTCTATTTCCTCGCCTTTTTCGTGGTCGTGCTGATCTACGCGGTCGCCATTACTAACTCGCTCGCGGAGCAGCTATCCCGGCATGTCCCCATCACCTCGCAGGTACGGGCGCTGCTCAGCCTGGCCGTCGTGCTGGTGCTGAATCTGATCTTTTTAATGGGCCGCCACGTCACCATCAAGGTGATGGGCTTTTTAGTCTTCCCGCTGATCGCCTGTTTCCTGTTCCTCTCCATCTATTTAATGGGTAGCTGGCAGCCGGCTTACCTGACCAGCCAGATGCAGCTGACCCCGCACACGTTCCACCAAATCTGGATCTCCATTCCCGTGATGGTTTTCGCCTTTAGCCATACGCCGATCATCTCGACTTTTGCTATCGATCAGCAGGAAAAATACGGCGAGCAGGCCATGGGTAAATGCAAAAAAATCATGAAGGTGGCCTACACCCTCATCTGCGCCAGCGTGCTGTTTTTCGTCTTCAGCTGCCTGCTGTCGATACCGGCGGGCTATATCGAAACCGCGCGCAATCAGGGGGTCACCATTCTTTCCGCCCTGTCGATGATGCCGGGGTCGCCGGCGTGGCTGGCGGTCACCGGAATTATTGTAGCGGTGGTGGCGATGTCGAAATCGTTCCTCGGTACCTATTTTGGCGTGATTGAAGGGGCCAGCGAAATCGTCAAAACCTCGCTCGCCCAGGCGGGTATTCGTAAAAGCCGCGCGTTCAACCGGGCGATGTCGATCCTGCTGGTATCGACGCTGACCTTCGTGGTGTGCTTTATCAATCCCAATGCCATTTCAATGATTTACGCCATTAGCGGCCCGCTTATTGCGATGATCCTGTTCATCATGCCGACCCTCTCCACGTACCTTATTCCGACGCTGAAGCCCTACCGCTCGGTGGGTAACTTCATTACCCTGGTTGTCGGTTTGCTCTGCGTATCGGTGATGTTTTTTAGCTGATCCTTTCTCTGCGGCGAGTGTCTTGCTCGCCGCACGTTCTGCCAACATTCTCATCCCCCCAATCTCCCTGACGGACATACACTGATCCCTTGCATACCATTAGAGCAGGGGTTTATATGTCCAGCGTAAAATTATCCGGTACCGCAACGTTAGGCGATCGTCAGGTTTATCGTCTGGGATACGGGGCGATGCAGCTTGCGGGGCCCGGCGTCTTCGGCCCGCCAAAAGATCCGCAAACCGCTATCCGCGTCCTGCAGGAAGCGGTCGAGTCGGGCGTCAATCATATCGATACCTCCGATTTTTATGGCCCGCACGTCACGAATCAGCTCATTCGCCAGGCGCTGCATCCCTATGCCGACAATCTGTGCATCGTGACCAAAGTCAGCGCTCGCCGCGATGAAAAAGGCAACTGGCTCCCCGCGATGTCTCCCGCGGAGCTCACTCAGGCGGTGGAAGATAATCTGCGCAATCTGGGCCTTGACGTGCTCGAGGTGGTGAATCTACGCAGTATGCTCGGCACTCACGGCCCGGCAGAAGGGTCGCTGGAGGAGCCTTTATCCACCCTGCTGGAGCTTAAAGAGCGCGGGTTGATTCGCCATATCGGGCTAAGCAACGTTACCGCCAGACAGGTGAGCGATGCGCAAAAAATGACGCCCATCGTCTGCGTTCAGAACCAATACAACGTGGCGAACCGTCAGGATGACCCGCTTATCGACGAGCTGGCGGCGCAGCATATCGCCTGGGTGCCCTTTTTCCCGCTCGGCGGCTTTACGCCGCTACAGGCCCGGGAGCTTAACGATGTCGCCGCTTCGCTGGACGCGACCCCGATGCAGGTGGCGCTGGCATGGTTGCTTCAGCGCTCGCCGAATATCCTGCTCATTCCGGGCACCTCTTCGCTAGCGCATCTGCATGAAAATCTCGCCGCCGCGCAATTAACGCTTCCGCCTGAAGCGCTGGCCACCCTCGATAATCTCCAGCCCCACGCCTGATTTCAGGCTTCTGCGGATGGATATTCGCAGAAGCCTTCATCTCAATATTTGCCTGGAATTACCTTAACGCCGCTGGCACTATACATCCTACAAATTAGGCGTTATCTGCTTTATTCTCTTGCGGATAACCCTATGCAAAGCATAGCTTTATACTTTTCCGACTGGCCTCCTAATTGGAGGCTTCTGTCGTTTTTGTCTCGCCAAAATTTTCGGAGTCTTGATTACAGGAAAAACAATATCTCATTCAAAGATTATACAAATCAATTTAGCTGCAAAGATAGCTAACAACATCAAACGCTCATAAAAACATCTGGTTAACACAATCAGAATGTTTGCATTGCTATATAAAAAATCAACCACACACAATAACAATTTACAAGGATTGCACATGACAGAGGGAACGATAAAGACCAGTAAGTATGAAATCATTGCTATTTTCAGGGAAGAGCTCCGAAAGCAGGCGGAGATAGAAGTTTTTGTTAATAACAAAAGCACTATAACCCAGCTAGCGCGGGTGGATTTTGCCGAGTTTCATATCTTAACTACCAGCAAAATCCCCACCGGGCATAAAGTTAAATTTATTCTGCATAGCGATTCAGGAAAAATCGAGTTTTGCTCCACGCTAAAGAAAAGCTACGCCGGCGGCGAAGGAAAATGCCGCAAGGTCGCTTTCACCTTGCCGGAATGTATCCAGGTGGTACAACGTCGGCGCGATCCCCGATTCCGTTTGCGCCACGAGCACGAATTCTTCTGTCACGGTCGACATAAAAATGGAGAAAACTATCTATTCGAAATCAAAGACATTTCGGATGGCGGTTGTGCTCTGATGACCAAGAGCCCCAATCTGAAATTCCTCAGCCATAACGCCATCCTTAAGAACGCCATTCTGGCCCTCGCTGAATATGGCGAAGTGACCGTAGATTTAGTTATAAAAAACGTTGTCATGGTGACGTTAGATGATAACGAGGAGTCGGATAGCTACTACCAAATTTCCTGCCAGTTTAAATTTCGTCATCTTGATAACAAGAAGAGAATAGAGAAAGTGCTGCTCGACTTGATTATGGAAGCCAAGAGAAAAAAGAGAGTCTGAACCATTGGACAGTATATTGCTTTACACTGATGATAATATCATCGGACAATCAGTTCATGATTACTTGATCGATCACGCCACGGACATCACGACCCTGAACTTTCAGGATATAGTGAAAGGAGTCTGCGCTCCCCCGACAGCGACCGTTATTATCAATATCATCCATAAAGATATCTCAGCGGCCACAACGGTTGCCTTACTGAACACTTTGCGCAATCGCCTCGCGCATTGCGCCATGCTGGTTCTGATAGTCAAAAGCGAGCTTTCCAGCCTGTTCCGGGAACTGCTTGATCTGGAAAACCTATTGATTCTCACAGAAAAATCCTCTTTGTCAGCGTATTCAGCCATCCTCAGCAGGCCCTTAACCGCCGAGGGCTGCCAGGGTCTGTGCACCCGCAGAAAGCTAACCGCCAGGGAGCTTCAGGTGCTGGAGTTAATAATTGCCTGCAACAACAATAAAAGGATTGCAGTACTTCTCGACATCGATCATAAAACGGTCCACAGCCATAAGGTACATATTATGAAAAAACTAGGAATGAATAGTTCGCGGATAATGAACAAAAGCATAGTCAATATGTATCAGTGTTAAAACTAAAAATATGTGGGTGACCAATCAAAGCCGATAATTTATTGGCAACAAGCCATTAATAATCATTCCCATCGGCAGAAAGGTCACCTATAATATCCTCCTCTCTTTACCTCTGACCATATTTTTGACGAGAGATAATGAACGCCACTCTGTTTTCCGACCATAATTTATCACGTAGCGATATATCCGTTCGTTATGTCTTTCAAAAAATGTTTTCCCCAGAAGGTACGCTCGTCGCCGTGGAGTGCCTGAGCCGTTTTGACCGCATGTCCATATCGCCGGAAAACTTCTTTCGCTACGCCAATACCGGATTACGTGAAAGCATTTTTATGGAACAGCTGGCACTCATTGAAAAACATAAACAGTGGTTTAAGCAAAATCGCATCTCGGCGACTATCAACGTTGATGACCATATACTTAACGTATTGCTACGCCCGGAGATTAAAGCGCTCGTCAACCATATCGGCTGCGTCCATTTTGAAGTTACCGAGAACTCCAATAAATTATTAAATAATGCGCTCGCCGCCTGGAGCAATCCGCAAAGCACCACGCTCTGGCTTGATGATTTCGGTTCTGGCAACGCCGGTATTAGCGCCATTCGCGACTATCATTTCGATTATGTCAAAATCGATAAAGACTTCTTCTGGCTTTTAATGCAAAAAGATTCCGGCCGACCGTTAATGGATGCGCTGGTCACCTTTCTTGCCCGCAACCACCATAACGTAATTATTGAAGGCGTAGAAAGCGAAGCGCATAAGGCGTGGTTACAGGGGATGGAGTGGTTTGCTATTCAGGGACACTACTGGAAAGAAGTCAGCATTGAACAACTGGTCAAAGAAGATCTCACCGTTTAAATAAATGCCGGATGATTCCGGCATTTATTGTAACATTTGCGCAAGACCATCAACCCTTCAATTATAAACAAGTTCCCAGGTCGCCCAGCTGGTCAACGGACCGCTGGTTGCTTTTTCCGGCGCTGGCGTAACGTAGCCAATGTAATAGGTAAATACGCCGCCATCCACCGCTTTTTCTACCAGCGGCACCCGGTTTTGTAAGGGGTCGGCGGGAACAATTTTATTGCTTTTATCCAGCGTATTATTGTCATTAGTCGACAGCGCGAGGAAAATATGGCTGGCGCCGTCCGCCCGCGTATTCCTCAGATAACCAGCATTTTCATTGCTGACCGCATTGACCGTAAATCCGTCAACCCAGCGCACGTTAACCAGGCGGATCGCGTTTTTATCCGCCGCGCCGCCGTCGTGTCGCAGCTGGCAGTTCGAGAGCTCCAGCGTGAAGGGCTGCGGTTTCATAAATGCCCCGGCACCCCGTTCGTGGACTTCCGCCAGGCTGACCGGCGCCAGCCAGACGCTACCGCTCCCGGCGTTGTTGCCGCCGTTAAGGGCCACGCTGCATGAGATATCGGTAACCCGTCCGGCAAAATCCACCCGTCCCCGATCGTAGTTGGTCTCAAAAGCCGACGCCGGGGAGGTAATCAGCATCCCGCTTATCAGGGCCAGTTGAATGAGTCGTTTGCTATTTTTCAATTGTGCTGAATCACGCATACCCGCCTCCCGAATTAATCGTACGTCAGGTTAAAGATCATATGCGACTCCACCTCACCGGTACTGGTGGTCGGCGCATATTGATAGAAGCGCGCGTGCAGAGGCAGGATGATATAGCGCGTTTCTTGCGTGCGCAGCGTCCCGGCGCTGTATTTCTTATTGAACTCCAGCGGTACGCCATCCTTCAGAACCTGAATACCAATCCCTTTCGCCAGCGAGGAGCCGGCTTTTTCGTTCAGCAGCGCGCCCCGGCTCACCGTAGTGCCGCTCGCCAGCGTACCGGAGAAAGAGGTCTGGATATTGGCGTATCCCGACTCGCTTAGCCCGCCGCTGCACTGCAGCTCAATATTAAAATCCTTCCCGCCCGCGGTGGTGCCGACGCCGTTAAGATCGCTGCGCTTGATGGTGCCGACATCGACGTTCATATTTTTGCCGCTCAGGATGGTACATGAGGGCGATACCACGGTGATGGCGTTGGCGCTCAGGCGGGTTTCGAGGATCGGGTTATTGCCGTTCTCCCAGTCATAAGAGGTGTACTTACCTGCCGCCAGGGTACCGCTGCCGGTCACGCTCGCGGTTTTAATCACCTCCAGCGTAAAGCGGGAGCCTTCCAGCGAATAATTCGTGGTCCTGCTAACGTAGCTCGAGTAAGCGCCAGGATAGATGATATTGACCGTCGCCCCGCCGCGGCTAAACCGCAGGCCGATACCTGGCACGTTGGTGGAATAAATTTTATTGCCCAGATCGGTCGCCCCGGGGGCGACGATTTTGGCCACAAAGCGGTTAGTGCCGCTGCTACAGCTATAGCTGGCCCCGCCCGGCGCCGACATTGTCCAGTCGCGGGAAACGATCACCGACCCTACCGGCAGATCCGGTGGAACCACCACCCGGCCCACTACCATGTCGAGGCTTACCGTCGGCTGCGACAGGCGCGTACAGTACGCCCATGCCGACGTGGTCCCCATCGCCATTAAGCCAATAAAAAGCGTCATTTTTTTCATTAGCGACATAGCGTTTCCTTTGTTTTTTCCTGACTTAATTCCACCGAGCACTGTCCGCCGCTCCACTTAACCGTGGCCTTCGGCGCGCTGGCGTCGCTGATAAACATCATGCTGCCCTGCCCCACCACGCCGATCTCTTTCCCGGACGGGTTGTAAATCGTCGCGGCGAACGGTAGCGGCAGGCCGTTTGCCTGGCGCGCCTGCAGAGTGATGTTGTTCTGCAGCGTAGTATCGAAGGAGACCTTGACCACGCTGCCTTCCCACGGCACAACCTGCGCCACGGTACTGCCGAAGGCGACATCGTCGTTGCTGCCTTTCGGGTCAATCTCAACGGCGTTAATCCGGTAAGGCCGCAGATACGGCAGAATGGCGTAGCCGTTGCTATCGATACGGGTCCCCGGCGAACCAGGCAGCATCGCGCCCGCGGCGTCTTTCGCTTCGATCAGCGCCATGGTGGTGCCGCTTTCCGGCGAGAATACGACGCCGTGCTGATGCGCGATCAGCGTCCCGCTGGCGCCCACGCCGCTCTGGCGATAGCCTTCACCCTGGCTATAGCTGCCGTTCAGCGTCGTCCATGGGGTACGGTAGCTGCCGTTCAGCGCCACATCGTGCTGGCCGCCGGTGGAGGTGGTCGTCGACACGCCGTAGTTGAGGTTGTTTTCGCTATCCAGCGAACCGTTGACGCCAATCTGCGAACTGGCGAAACGCGAATTATTAAACGAGGTATTCGACGTCAGGTTAGCGGTGCGGTTTTCACCGAACCACAGCGGGTAGCTAAAGTTGAGAGAAACGCGATCGTCGCGGCGGTGGCCGGAACTATCCGGGGTATAGACGCGCTGGGCGCTGACCGACCACGAGAGCCGACCGTACATGTTGTTGTAACTAAACTGATACTGCTTTTCCGTCCCCGAACGGTTCCAGTAATCCGCTACCCGACCGCTCAGGTAAAAGCCGCCCCAGCCGTCCGGCAGGTTCTGGTTGACGGTAAACGTCATCCCGTTTTTCTGCCGCCATACGGTGTAGTTGCTGCTGTAGTTCTTCTCCTGATCGACGGCGTACAGAGCGTCGTTCAGGTTGTAGTAGCCTTTGGTGGAGTAGCGATACGCCGCCAGCACGATGCTGGTCTGGGTTTCGGTAAACATGCGGTTAAAGGTGGCGCGATAGCTCTGGCCGTGCTCGTCGAGGGTATCGCTCTTCAGCCGCGAATGGGTGACGTCGAATGACAGCGCGCCGATGCCGGTATTCATCCCGGTCCCCAGCAGGAACGCCTGATAGTCATCAAATCCGGTGACGCCGGTATAGCCGGTGAACAAGTTATTGATACCGTGCTGCCAGGTTCCCTGGTAGAGCATCGGTTTATTACGCAGCGAACTATCGTCGACTTTACCGGCAGAGAGCGCATAGCGGGTCATCCCCGGACGCAGCAGCTGCGCCACCGAGGCGTAAGGCACGCTGAATACCTCGACCGAGCCATCGGCCTCTTTAACCGACACTTCAAGGTCGCTACCGTAGCCGGAAGGATAGACATCCTGCAGGGTAAACGGCCCCGGCGGCACCGTGGTCTGATAGATAATATTGCTGCCCTGACGCACCGTCACCAGGGCGTTGCTTTGCGCCACGCCGCGAATTTCAGGGGCGTAGGAGCGCATCCCGTCGGGGAACATATTGTCATCGGTCGCCAGGTTAACCCCGCGCAGGCCGATGGTGTCAAAGAACTCGCCGTTGGTAAAAATCTGCCCGCCGCTGACTATCGAGTTAATCTGCGGAATCGGCCGCTGCAGATAGGTCTGGTTGCTATTCCAGTGCGCTTTCCCCTGCTGCTGCTGCCAGTTCAGGTTACCGATATGCTTGAGCAGCCAGCCGTCCCACGACAGGCCCGCGTTAACGCCAAGATACGCGCTGCTGTTATCGGAGCCGTTGGCCGAGGATATATGGCTGTTCCAGGCGTTGGCCATCCAGCCTAAATTCAGCGCCGCAACGCCTTTATCCCAGAATTCCGGGCTGACAAAGTTTTTCAGGCGCTGATCTTCGTAGATTTGCGGTACGGCAATATCCAGTCTCAGGGAGGACTGAATCAGCGTGTCTTTGACGTTGGCCTCGTTGCGCCACTCCTGCAGGCGTCCGCAGAATCCCGCTTTTTCGCTGAGCTGCGGGTTAAACTTTTCCGGCGAGATCCCATATTGCATCAGCATCGCTTTGGTGTAGCAGATGCCCATTTTGCCATCTTTACCGGCGGTGATTTTCAGATCGTAGCGCCCTTTCCACTCGCCGTTGGTATACACATCAAGGGAGTAGACGCCTTCGCTAATCGCGCTGGTCGAGAAACGCGACAGGTCGACCTTTTCGCGACTGCCGACGATAAAACCATCGTTAAACTGATAGATCGTTCCCGGGTTTTCCTGTCCGCTGGAAAATGGCGGAAAGCAGCACAGCGCAACCGCGATAGCCGTGCTTAATCTTCCCGGGCAGATTGACCTCTGCTTCATGATCGTTTCCCTTATTTGACGGTAACTTTCACTGCGACATCTGCGCCATAATCATTAATGTTGTTAACGGTCAGGATCTCGCCTTTGCTCACTGCGGAAGAGAGGGCGATGGTCTGGCTGGACTGTGGGGCAAACATGACCGTTTTGCTGTTGAGCGCTTTGCCGCCGTTACGGGAGATACGGCTTACGGTGATATAAAAGGGCGTCGGGTTACTGACGGACAGGCTGCTGCCGTTAGCGGAGAGCGCTAATTTCTCTGCCGCGGCGTCGCGATTGCCTAATCCGCTGGGACGATAGATAAACTTAAAGCGCGAACGAATCGCCAGCTGCAGAATATTTTGCCCTTCATTCTTCTGGCTGGCCTCAACCGGCGGTATTTCCAGAAGGTTCAGCCACCACAGCGTCTCTTTATCTTTCGCGAGACCCGCGCTGCTGCCGAGTTTAATACGCAGAGTCTGACCGCTTTTCGCATCTACGCGGGAAATAGGCGGCGTGATAATAAATGGCGTGGTAATGGTATCCGGCGTCGCGTCGGCATTACCGTTGTCCAGCCAGGCTTGCGCCAGCGCCGGACGGTCGGCGGTGTTAGAGAGCTGCACCGTTATTTCTTTTTCATTTCCTGGATAAATAAAGCGGGTGCCGTTGACAATAATATTATTGGCGTGGGCCGCAAAACTAAAAATGAAACAGAAAAAAAGGGCAATACGCTTCATGCTGACCTCAGAATAAAAAATAAGCGGCAGCAGTGGCCGCTTTATTATTGTTGTATACCCTGAATAATTTGAATGACGGGTATAAACCGCCCCGGCGCGAGGCGGCTTTATCTCTCAGTCGATATTACTGGTAGGTAATTTCGTAAGTCGCATAGCTGTTAACCACACCGGTGGTAACAGTCGTCGGGGTGCTGGTCGCGTAGCCGACGTAGTAAGTGAAGCGCGCGCCATCCTGAACGGCAGATGCGTCGCCGACCGCTTTAGGCTGAGTGCTGTCGCCCGGGATGATTTTTTTGGTCAGCGCGGTCGCGTTGTCGGTAGACAGAACCAGCTGGATATTCTTCGCGCCAGCGGCTTCAGTGTTAGCCAGGTAGCCCTGCTGTTTAGCGGTTGCGCCAGCCAGCAGGTTACCGCCGGTCCAGTTCACGCCCAGTTTGCTCACATCGTCCTGTTTAGTACCATCAGCAGCCTGGCAGTCAGAAACATCGATGGTGAAAGATTTCGGTTTCAGATAGGTATCCGCCGCGGCGGCTTTAACTTCAGTTAAAGTAACCGGAGACAGGTATACGTTCGCATCGCTGCCCTGGCCGTTTACGGAAACAGTACAAGATACGTCGGTAACTTTACCGAAGAAATTAACCTGACCGCCGCCTACATTGGTATCAGCAGCATTTGCAGCCATACCAAAAAACGCAGTCGCCATTGCAGCAGAGAGAAGAACCTTTTTCATTGCCATTTCCTTGTCAGAGTGAATTAAGTATCAATGAGCAAACAGTTAATTCGCACAAAAGTCAGAAGCGATTTGCGATGCTCACTTGTGCAACTGTTAATAGAAACTTCGACTGACCGGAAGCCGCAATATTTAAGGCGTCAGGAACGAATTCAATGAAAGAATTCGTCGAGGCTGTCGGCGTCAAAGAATGCTATTTTTCGCTGACAAATATACATATGTTCACGAGCTGTTAATCAATGTAACAGATAGCTCACAACTATTAATTGTGGGGGATTGATAGCAAGAAACAAAGGCATTGTTATTTACATTGAACGGAGAAAGGCGATATGGAATTAACAAAACAGCAACTTATCTTGCCATAAAAGGCTATTTCTCCCCATAGAGAACACGCTTAATTAATCATCCGCGACGATCTTTCCGCCAGCTGAAAATGCAGATGCAACGCGCGCCACCCTGCCGGCGTAATCGTCACTTCGCGAAATCCCGCGGTGGTGGTAAACCAGCCTTTCTGCAGACCGTGCTGCAGCAGCGCCGCCCCAGCCGCCCCGCCAAGGTGAAAGCGGCGTTCGCTCCAGTCCAGACAGCCGCAGCACGCTTTACGCCGCGAGGTGCGCTTCACCGTCACCCCCAGGCGGGCAAAATGCGTTTCTCCGGCGGGCGTCAGGGCCGTACCGTCAGGCGCTATCCACGCTTCGCGCAGCATAAAATCATATAGCGATACCGCCACTTCTCCGGCCAGATGATCGTAACAGGTGCGCGCAACGCGCAAATTCACCGGCGTGCTGGTTGAGAGCGTCACCGCGCGCTTGCCGGCCATGGTCATCATATTCTCCAGCAAACCGGCGACGTCGCTACCGGCCAGACGGTAGTAGCGATGGCGGCCCTGGGCCAGGCAAATCAATAAATCGCTGTTGACCAGGCGGCTAAGATGCGCGCTGGCGGTCGAGGGGGAAATATCCGCCACGGCGGAAAGCTCGGTGGCCGTCCACGCCCGGCCATCCATTAAGGCGCAAAGGATCTTTAGCCGCGAGGCATCGGCCATCGCCGACGCCACTGTCGCCATCGCCTCGGCCAGCGACTCGTCGTCTTCAATCAGCTCAACAGGTTTTAACATAGCGCCTCGCTTATTTTCCCACCGCAAACCGTAGCCATATTACAGGGGATCGGAATGGGAAGAACGGTATTCGCGCAGCATCTGAGCCACCCGAATGTGATAACAGGCGAAAATACTCTCCCGCCCCTCTTTCTGCGCAGCCTGATGGCAAAGGTTGCGTTTCCATGCCAGCACCGCGTCCTCATCCCGCCACCAGGAGAGCGACAGAATTTTCCCCGCCGTGCTCAGACTTTGAAAACGCTCAATGGCGATAAAGCCGTCAATGTTGCTCAGCAGCGGCTTCAGCTCTGCCGCCAGCGCCAGGTAACGCTCCTGGCTCGCCGGAGTGACCTCGGCTTCAAAGAGTACTGCAATCATTCGTCGTCCTCACGCAATCAGTGTGAGAGTCACAGTAGCTTTTTACCCGAGCCCAATGCTTCGTTGACGGGCGAAATATAGCCGCCCTATTCGCTCAAAAAGCGCCCATTGCATTCACAAAAACAATGATTAATGAGCCGAAGCAGGAAAATTGCGTTTCTGGTCAGATTATTTTCCGTGACGAAAAACACGTTCATGCTAACTCATCCATTTGTTTTTATTGAAAATAAAAAACAAAAATTTAGTCACCCGTCATCGTGTTGTCATAAAAATGTGATCTTAATCGCACTTTTTGCAACGCACGTTATAGTTAGCAGCCTTATTATAAGTCCATCGAAAGCAAACACGCTTTCCACCATAAAAGTTAAAAGGATAAACACCATGAAAAACGTAAAATTACTTGCCGCTGCCGGTATGCTGTCTCTGGTCTCTTTCGCTAGCTTCGCTCAGCCTGTTAGCGTAACCGCAGACACTCTGGACAACGCCGAAGCCAAAATCGCCGCCATTGCTAAAGATCAGGGCCAGTCATACCACATTACCGAAGCGTATACCGGTAACCAGGTTCATATGACCGCCGAGCTGTCTAAATAACCGAATGGTTGCAGAGGGAGCTGCCGGACAGGTCGCCTGACGGCGGCTGGTCTGGCTCCCGCCACATAATAAGCACGCAGCAATGTCGAGCCCCTTAATGGGGCTTTTTTTGTTGCTGGCGAACAGTGAACCCACAGCCCGGGCGGCGAGTTCGCCGCCGTCTGCGGTCCGGTAGCCCGGACAGATGCGCAGCATCGCCTGCGGGAAATTCAGCGACTCTGCGCTCTGCTCCCGGGGGCGGCGCTTGACGCGCCTTGCCCGGGCTACCGGTTCATTACCGTCTGCGATCCGGTAGCCCGGACAGATGCGCAGCATCGCCTCCGGGAAATTCAGCGGCTCTGCGCTTTGAACCCGGGGGCGGCGCTTGACGCGCCTTGCCCGGGCTACAGGTTCATTACAGTCTGCGATCCACTACGGCTCTCTTATTCGATAACGCACGCTGAATCGATAGCACGCTGAGCAGCACAATCACCAACCCTACCAGCGCCATTCCCTCAATTTTTTGTCCAAGGAAGATCCAGCCTAATAGCACCGCCGTCACCGGACTCAGCAGGCTCATCGCCGACACCGCCACCGGGGAAAGGCGGCCGATGCCGCGAAACCACAGGCCGTATGCCAGCATCGCCCCGGCAACGCACAGCCAGAGATAGCCCGCCGCCTGAGTCAGCGTCACATGGTGCAGCGGCGGATCGACCAGAAACGCCATCGGCGCCAGTACGATACCGCCAATCAGCAGCTGCCAGCCGGTTAGCGCGACGACCGGCAAAGCGATCGCCCAGCGGCGCGATAGCCAGGTTCCCAGCGCCATACTCATCGCCCCCAGAAATGCGGCGGTAATCCCCAGCGGTTCAAGGGTGGTTTGCGGAGACAGCAGCAGCATCGCCATCCCTGCGATCCCCATCAATGCCGAGAGCACCGCCAGCCAGGGCGATCGCTGACGATCGACGCACCAGGCCAGCAGCATCACCAGCAGCGGCTGAATGGCGCCAATCACCGCCGCCAGACCGCCCGGCAGCCGATAGGCGGCAATAAACAGCAGCGCCTGAAACGCGCCGATATTGAGGATCCCGGTGACGATCAGCTTCCACCACTCGGCGCGCAGCGGGAGACGGCGGCTCCAGATCAGCAGAGCGATCCCGGCCGGCAGAACCCGCAGCAGCGCGGCGATAAACGGCCGATCGGGCGGCAGAAACTGCGAGGTCACAATATAGGTGCTGCCCCAGATGACGGGCGCCAGCGCGGTCAGCAGTAAATCAACGATCAAATTACGTGAAACAAAGGCCATGATTTTATCTTCACATCAAGGTAAATTGTGGCCTAAGTATGTACCGACAATTATCTTGATATCAAGACAAGTGAGCATTAATGGACAAATCACCGCAGACCGACGCCGTGGATCGCATTCTTGAACAGTGGAAACGGGAGCGCCCCGATCTCGATTGCAGCCCGATGGGGCCGATCGGCCGCCTGAAACGCTGCACGATGCTGCTGGAGCCGCGCATCGAAGCGGCCTTTGTGCGCCACGATCTGGTGCGCTGGGAGTTTGATATGCTGGCGACGTTACGCCGGGCGGGCGATCCGTTCATGCTGTCGCCAACCCAGCTCTTTTCAACGTTAATGATCACCTCCGGCACCATGACCCATCGTCTGAAGGCGCTGGAAAAACGGGGCTTGATAAGCCGCCAGCCGAACCCGGAAGATGCCCGCAGTATGCTGGTGGCGCTAACGCCAGCGGGACGAGAGCTTATCGATAAGGCGGTGGAAAGCCACGTGGAGAATGAACGGCAGCTGCTGAGCGGGCTTTCCGCAACGCAGCGCCAGCAGCTGGATGAAGCGCTGACGGTTTTTATGCGCCTGCTGGAAAAGGGTTAATCCACGCCGGCCTGGAATAAGTCGCTGACATTGTTGCCATTACTTTCCCGGAGGCGATGCTGCATCTGTCCTCCGTGTTACGCTCACCCCTTACCGAGCGGAAATGGGCGATCCTGCACAACCGTCTTCATCACCAGCGTAGAGCGCAGGTGCTGCACGCCCGGCATCGCCGAGAGCTTGTCATCATACAGTTTCTGGAACGCCGGGAGATCGCGCGTCACCACGTGCATCAGGTAGTCCGGATCGCCAAACAGGCGCTGCGCCAGCACGATCTGCGGGATCTCTTCTACCGCGTCCTCAAACGCGCTCACCGCTTTCTTATCGCCTTCTTTTAACGTCGCGAAGACAATCGCCAGGAAGTTGAAGCCCATTTTGACCGGATCCAGATTGGCCCGGTAGCCGGTAATGACGCCTTCCTGCTCCAGCGTCCGCAGCCGTCGATGACAGGGCGAAAGGCTGAGATTCACCCGCTCGGCCAGCTCGGTTATCGACAGTCGCCCGTCGGCCTGGAGCTCAGCAAGAATTTTTCGATCGATGCTATCCATTTGGAATATTTTCCCTCAGAAGACCGCTTAAGAGCATAACATTGAAAGCTCATTGCGCAATAAACTCGATATTCTTTCCCTCAAACAACCGCCGCTTAACGAGGGAAAATGATGAGAAACTGCCGTTACCACGCAGAGGTGCGCTGACCATGGAAATGAGCTTTATCGCCAGCTTTTGGCTGGTCTCCTTTCTGCTGATCATCACGCCGGGCGCTGACTGGGCCTATACCATCAGCGCGGGAATCAACGGACGCAGCGTGATACCCGCCGTCGCGGGACTCATGTCTGGCCACCTGCTGGCCACGCTGATCGTCGTCGCCGGAATCGGCGTGTTAATCGCCGGCCACCCGCTGGCGCTGTCGACGATTACCCTGCTGGGCGCAGGCTATCTGATGTGGCTGGGGATCGCTGTTTTGCGCCATCCGCCAACGCCAGGCAGCCAGCAATACAGCGCGGATAGCTGGAATCGCTGGGCGATTAAGGGGCTATGCATTAGCGGTCTGAACCCAAAAGTCTTTCTTCTGTTTCTGGCCCTGCTGCCGCAGTTTACCGACCCCCAGGGGAGCTGGTCTCTGGCCCAGCAGATGTCGGCGCTGGGCGGTATTCATCTGGTGACCTGCACGCTGGTCTATTTACTGGTCGGCTACGGCGCCAGAGCGCTGTTGGCGACCCGGCCTCAAATCGCACGAAAGGTCAGTATGGCTTCCGGCGTGATGATGGTCGCCGTAGCCGCCCTGCTGTTCGTGGAGCAGTTGAGGTAGGGGGAAGTATAAGGCGTGAGCGGCCGGTCTGCTCGCGCCACTGCGTTATTAAAAAAACGCCCCGCTTCACGGCTATTTTTTCATCAGCCATAACCTCACTTTAAATTAGCCCACACGCGACTCCGGGATCCTTATCAGCCTCATTTTTGATTATGCGTCCTTCCGATATAATCCTCTTAGCAGCAGCTAAGGTTTATCTCACTTTAAATAAAATAACTCTTACCATCCGCCAGAATTCTTGCGCTTCCTGTTTCCCCTATTCATAAGAAGGTTTTTGCAGTATGGTTAACAATATTAGAAGTTATATACTGCTGTATACCCACTTAAGGAGAAAACAATGAGCAGGATATGGGCCCTATCCCAAAGAGTAACGCCAAACAAAAATATAAATATAAAAACTGCCTATCCAAAAGAAGTCACATCGCTTAAATATTGCCCGCAGCAGCAATAAATAATGCACATGCAGACGAGCTTAATCATTACCTGATAACGGCCAAAAAATGCGTTAGCCGACTGCATAATAAAGGGAACTCAATGAAAAGCAATGCTATTTTAAAAAAAAGGAACTTCCTGACTCACAACGAAATTGAGTCATTACTCAAAGCGGCCAACAGTGGCGCACATGCCACGCGTAATTATTGTTTGACATTATTGTGTTTTATTCACGGATTACGCGCCAGTGAAATATGCCGCCTGCAAATTTCCGATATCGACCTCAGTTCTAAATGCATCTATATTCACCGCCTCAAAAATGGATTTTCGACAACGCATCCTTTGTTGAATAAAGAAATCCGTGCATTAAAAAACTGGCTACAGGTCCGCGCCGCATACCCGCAATCCGACAGTGAATGGCTATTTCTTTCGCGAAAAGGTAATCCTCTGTCTCGCCAGCAGTTTTATCAGATTATTTCCGCATCTGGCGATAATGCCGGGCTATCGCTCGAAATTCACCCGCATATGCTCCGCCATTCATGTGGCTTCGCCCTGGCCAATATGGGCATTGATACTCGTCTTATCCAGGACTACCTGGGTCACCGCAACATCCGCCATACCGTATGGTATACCGCCAGCAACGCTGGCCGTTTCTATGGTATCTGGGACGAAAGCAGAGACAGACAGCGGAGCCCTGTTCTGCCGTAGCACTCGATGCCAAGGATGGCGTCAAAATAACCAACTGGCAGCGGCAAACATTAAAAAGATAACCATACGCTGTTTATGATTATTGTTCCGGCAAGTTCACAGTTCAGTGATGATTTATCTTATTAACACCCCACGCATAACCCTGGATATAAATGCATCAACACTCATCCGTTTAAAATACTCGCAACCATATTTTTTCCTTTTATTTTTATACACCTGAAAGAGAACCACGACGCCGATGTTGTGGCTATCAATAAAATCTATAAGAATAAGATTTACTATCTGACAATATTCTGCGCCGCAGCCGCTATATAATGTCATTATTCAACTATGATAATCCCCTTCATATAATACGTGATTAACCTTACGGATTATTTGTGAGCGCCCCCAGCGGTCAGCTGGGTCGTGTTAATTTTCAAGATCATATCAGGAGTTATTTATTGTGAACCGACGTCGTTTTCTTACCGGTAAAGAAGTACAGGCGATGATGCAGGCAGCCCGTCATGGGCCAACGGGAGAGAGGGATTACTGTCTTATCCTGCTCGCTTTTCGTCATGGTATGCGGATTAGTGAATTACTCGATCTGCACTATCGCGACCTCGATCTGGTCGAAGGCCGCATCAATATTCGACGGCTGAAGAATGGATTCTCCACCGTACATCCCCTGATGATCGATGAATGTGACGCCATCAGGTGCTGGAGCCAGTTACGCGCCGCCTGGAAAGGCGCGCAAAAAACCGATGCGCTGTTTATATCGCGACGCGGTACCCCGCTTTCCCGTCAACAAGCCTACCGAATTATCCGAACCGCCGGCATAGACGCAGGGACGGCAACGCATACTCACCCGCATATGCTGCGCCATGCCTGCGGTTACGAGCTGGCGGAGAGAGGAGCGGATACCCGCCTTATCCAGGACTACCTCGGCCATCGAAACATTCGCCATACCGTACGCTATACGGCCAGCAACGCCGCGCGATTTGCCGGACTCTGGGAACGCCATAACCTGATGGAGTTGAATTTACAAAATCAGAAAGTTGAAAATAAGAATTTGATAAATAAGGGAAAATAACTTACCGAACAGGTCAATTGGGGCCAAACTGTGTGCATCATAAAAATATTCAGTAACCTTTTGCAACCACCGAATGTATCAAACAGAGCATGAAAATCAATATCACATTGATTAATCATGACTTTTTATTTTAATTCTTTTTCAGAATCTCTCTTCTCTTCGCTGGCCATCCTTTCTGACGATGCGTTGCCGATAGCCATCCATGGCTCGTTCATGCCTTATTATTTCAACTTATTATATCGGTAAAATTTAAAAAATAAGCTTAAAACTCTAAATACGTAACCTCAATATCAAAATTTAAGTCAAATTCACCAATGAGTCAAAATGGCCCCAAATGTCTCATTGTTTGGGTGAAAAACATGCAGAACCGCAGCCGAAAACTTCGGCTGATACATGAAATACCTGGAGGTCATGATGACGGCCAGATCGGTTCGTAATCCCGATATTGTACAAAGGAAAACAACATGAAGATCAAAACACTGGCAATGGTTGTTCTGTCAGCCCTGTCTCTGAGCTCCGCGGCGGCGCTGGCCGACACCACGGTTAATGGCGGCACGGTGCATTTTAAAGGGGAAGTCGTCAACGCAGCCTGCGCCATTGACGCGGGTTCAATCGATCAGACCGTTCCAATGGGCCAGGTTCGTTCGGCAAAACTTGCTACTCCAGGCAGCACCAGTACGGCTGTCGGTTTCAATATTCAGCTGAACGATTGTGATACCACCGTGGCCACCAAGGCCGCCGTCGCTTTCACCGGTACCGCAATTGACAGCACCAACACCACCGTACTGGCGCTGCAAAGCTCCGCGGCAGGCAGCGCGAATAACGTCGGCGTGCAGATTTTGGACCGTACCGGTACGCCGCTGGTGCTGGATGGCGCGACCTTCAGCGCAGCTTCCACCCTAAACGATGGCACCAACGTCATCCCGTTCCAGGCGCGCTACTATGCGACCGCTGCAGCCACTGCCGGTACCGCTAACGCTGACGCGACCTTCAAAGTGCAATACCAGTAATTCATTCATCAGGCAGGGAAGCATATCGGGCCAGGAAGGCCCGTTATCCATAACGGAACTCGGGTGATAACGATGCAAAGGATGAAGTCAGGTCTGTTGATATTTTTGCTCCCATCGCTGGCGCTGGCCGGTAATCAATGGAACGTCACGCTGCCCGGCGGAAATATGCGCTTTCAGGGCATCATCATTGCCGAGTCCTGCCGCGTTGAAGCTGGCGACCAGCAGATGACGGTCAATATGGGACAGATCGGCAGTAATCGGCTTCATTCAGCCGGGGAAGATACGAATCCGGTTCCCTTCGATATCCACCTGCAGGAGTGCAGCACCGCAGTCAGCGAGCGCGTTGGCGTGGCGTTTCACGGCGTCGCCGATGGTAAAAACCCGGACGTGCTCTCGGTCGGTGAAGGACCAGGAATCGCAACCGGCGTGGGCGTTGCTCTGTTTGATAAAGATGACCATCTGATCCCACTAAATAGCCCTCCCGCCGCGTGGACAAAATTGTATACCGGGCCAACCACGCTGCACTTCGTGGCGAAATACCGGGCAACAGGGCATCAGGTCACCGGAGGCGCAGCCAACGCTCAGGCCTGGTTCTCCCTGACCTACCAGTAATGAATCAGCAGACGAACCGAAAACAGGAAAAGACGGTGACGATAAAAGGGGTAAACGTGAGAACAACACGGGCGATAACGCGCGGTTTACTGGCGGGGGCGCTGATGATAGCCACCATGGGATTTACCGCTCGCGCCGAGGCTGGCGTGGCGCTGGGGGCGACCCGCGTCATCTATCCTGCCGGACAAAAGCAGGTTCAGCTGGCGGTCACCAACAACGACGGAAAGAGCACTTATTTAATCCAGTCATGGGTGGAGAATGCCGACGGCGCGAAGGATGGCCGCTTTGTCATCACCCCGCCGCTGTTCGCCATGCAGGGGAAAAAAGAGAACACCCTGCGCATCATTGATGCCACCAACAACCAGCTGCCGCAGGATCGGGAAACGCTGTTCTGGATGAACGTCAAGGCGATCCCGTCGATGGACAAATCAAAGCTCAGCGACAACACCCTACAGCTGGCGATCATCAGCCGCATCAAGCTCTATTACCGCCCGGCAAAGCTGGCGCTGCCGCCGGATCAGGCTGCGGAAAAGCTGAGGTTTCGCCGCGGCGCAGGCACGCTTACGCTGATCAATCCCACCCCCTACTACCTGACGGTCACCGAACTCAACGCCGGTACCCGAGTGCTGGAAAATGCGCTGGTTCCGCCGATGGGTGAAGCCAGCGTTAAATTGCCCGCCGATGCCGGTCGCGAAATTACATACCGGACGATTAACGACTACGGCGCGCTGACCCCGCGGATACAGGGCGCCACGCAATAACTGACGGGAGGCCACGTCCTCCCGGAAATAAAAATAAGAACTGACAGCCGGGCGACTTTGGACCGGAGGGACTATGTCACATCTGAAATATGGACTCGACGACCTGGACTCCGAGCGTAAAAGCAGCCACGGGCCGGGGAATACGCGCGCTTTCGCTCAAATCACGCTGGCTCTGTTACTTGCCGCACCGATCTTTTCTGTGCAGGCGGAGCTCTATTTTAATCCGCGTTTTTTAGCGGATGACCCTGCCGCCGTGGCGGATTTATCAGGATTCGCCAGCGGCCAGGAGGTCCCTCCGGGAACCTATCGCGTCGATATTTACCTCAATGACGGGTTTATGACCACCCGCGATGTCACTTTTAATAGCGGAGAAAACGATCGCTCGCTGGTCCCTTGCCTGACGCGCGGACAGCTGGCCAGCATGGGCGTCAACACGTTATCCATTGAAGGGATCGGCGCTCTGGCATCCGATGCCTGCGTACCGTTAACCAAAACCATCAAGGACGCCACTACCCGCTTCGATGTCGGCTTGCAGCGGCTGTATCTGACCGTACCCCAGGCGTTTATGGGCAACCGCGCCCGCGGCTATATTCCGCCCGAGCTCTGGGACCACGGGATTAACGCCGGCCTGCTGAACTACAACTTCACCGGCAACAACGTGCACAACGACGTTGGCGGCAGCAGCAATTACGCGTACCTGAACCTGCAGAGCGGGCTGAACCTTGGCGCCTGGCGCCTGCGCGACAACACCACCTGGAGCTACAGCAGCGGCGGCAGCTCGTCGACCAGTGAAAACAAGTGGCAGCACATCAATACCTGGCTTGAACGTGATATTACGCTGCTGCGCTCGCGCCTGACCCTCGGCGACAGCTACACCAACGGCGACGTCTTCGACGGCATCAACTTCCGCGGCGCGCAGCTTGCCTCCGACGACAATATGCTGCCGGACAGCCAGAAGGGGTTTGCCCCGGTGATCCACGGCATTGCCCGCGGCACCGCTCAGGTGTCGGTGAAGCAGAACGGCTATGAGATTTACCAGAGCACGGTGCCGCCCGGTCCGTTCACCATCAACGATCTCTACTCCGCCGGCAGCGGCGGCGACCTGCAGGTGACCATCAAAGAGGCCGACGGCAGCAGCCAGGTCTTCACCGTCCCTTACTCGTCCGTTCCGGTGCTCCAGCGCGAGGGCCATACCCGCTATGCCGTCACCGCCGGGGAGTACCGCAGCGGTAACGATCGGCAGGACAAACCAAAGTTCTTCCAAAGCACCGTAATGCGTGGTCTCCCGGGGGGCTGGACGCTGTACGGCGGCACCCAGCTGGCGGACCGCTACCGCGCCTTTAACCTCGGCGTCGGCAAAAATATGGGGGAGCTGGGGGCGCTGTCGCTGGATATCACCCAGGCCAACGCCACCCTGCCCGATGACAGCGAGCGTCAGGGGCAGTCGGTACGTTTCCTCTATAACAAGTCGCTGACGGATACCGGCACCAATATTCAACTGGTGGGCTACCGCTACTCGACGCGCGGCTATTTCAGCTTCGCCGACACCACCTACAGCCGGATGAGCGGCTACAACGTCGAGACCCAGGACGGTGTGATGCAGATGAAGCCGAAGTTCACCGATTACTACAACCTCGCGTACAACAAGCGCGGCAAAGTACAGCTCAGCGTTACCCAGCAGTTGGGGCGTACCGCCACGCTTTACCTGAGCGGCAGCCACCAGACCTACTGGGGAACCAACAGCGCCGACCAGCAGCTCCAGGCCGGGCTTAACGCCGCCGTCGACGATATCAACTGGACCCTGAGCTACAGCCTGACCAAAAACGCCTGGCAGCAGGGTCGTGACCAGATGCTGGCGCTCAACATCAGTATCCCGTTCAGCCACTGGATGCGCTCCGACAGCACCTCCGCCTGGAGAAACGGAAACGCCAGCTACAGCATGTCCAACGATCTGAACGGCAGGACCACCAGCCTGGCGGGGCTGTACGGCACACTGCTGGAGGACAACAACCTGAGCTACAGCGTACAGACCGGCTACGCCGGCGGCGGCGATGGCAACAGCGGCGGCACCGGATACGCGGCGCTGAATTACCGCGGCGGCTACGGTAACGCCAACGTCGGCTACAGCCGCAGCGACGGTATCAAACAGCTCTACTACGGCCTGAGCGGCGGCGTGCTGGCCCACGCTGATGGCATCACCCTGAGCCAGCCGATGAACGACACGGTGGTGCTGATCAAAGCCCCCGGAGCGGATGGCGTGAAGGTAGAAAACCAGACCGGGGTACGGACCGACTGGCGCGGCTACGCCGTTCTGCCCTACGCCACCGAATACCGGGAAAACCGGGTGGCGCTGAACACCAATACGCTGGCCAACAACGTCGACCTTGATGATGCGGTGGTCAGTATTGTGCCCACCCACGGGGCGATTGCGCGCGCTGAATTTAAGGCCAGCGTCGGCATGAAACTGCTGATGACGCTGACCCACAACGGTAAACCGGTTCCTTTTGGCGCCATAGCCGCCGCTGTCGATAGCCAGAATAGCAGCATCGTCGCCGATAACGGTCAGGTCTATCTGAGCGGAATGCCGATGGCGGGCAAGGTGCGCGCGAAGTGGGGAGACGGGCCCGATGCCAGCTGTGAAGCCGACTACCGTCTGCCGCCGGAAAGCCAGAACCAGGCGTTAAGCCAGCTGTCGGCAGCGTGCCGCTAAGGAAACCATGATGATGAGAAAAAACCTGTATCTGCTGGGCGCCATACTCTCTCTGGTCTCCTTCAGCACTCCTGCCGCCGATAGCACCATCACGATTAGCGGATATGTCAGGGATAACACCTGCGCCGTCGCAGGTGAGTCAAAAGATTTTACCGTCGATCTGATGAATAACGCCGCCAAACAGTTTAATGCCGTCGGCACGACCACGCCGCTGGTGCCGTTTCGCATCGTGCTGTCGCCCTGCGGCGGCTCCGTCACCGCGGTTAAAGTCGGCTTTACCGGCATAGCGGATAGCGACAACACCAGCCTGCTTAAGCTGGACAGCGGCGTATCGGCAGCGTCCGGCATCGGCGTGCAGATCCTTAACGGCAGCCGGGCCCCCCTGCTGCTCAACGCCCCCTCGTCAAACATCGCGTGGACCACGCTGAAACCCGGGCAGACCAACACCCTGAACTTTTACGCCCGGCTGATGGCCGCGCGCGTCCCGATTACGGCAGGACACGTTAATGCCACCGCAACCTTCACGCTTGAATTTCAGTAACCGGAGGCTGAAATGAAATGGACTCATGCACCCTGGCTGCTAGCGGTAATCATGACTTTCGCCAGCGCCCCCCAAGCCGCCGATGTGACCATTACCGTTAACGGCAAAGTGGTGGCCAAACCCTGCACCATCGCCACCCCGAAGGCCACCGTCGACCTCGGTGATTTATACACCTTTAATATGCTTTCACCCGGCTCGGCATCAGGCTGGCATGACGTCACCCTCGATCTCAGCAACTGTCCGGTCGGCACCTCGCGGGTCACCGCCACCTTCAACGGAACGGCGGACAGCACGGGCTACTACAAAAATCAGGGAACGGCGGGCAACCTCCAGCTGGAGTTGCAGGACACCAGCGGAGCCCGGTTTAACAACGGCACAAGCAAAACGGTGGCCATCAACGATGCCACGCAATCCACCCGCTTTCCATTGCGCGTCAGAGCGCTGACGGTTAACGGCGGGCCAACGCAAGGAACAATCCAGGCGGTGATTAACGTCACCTACACCTGGCTATAAGGCAGGAGAACGTTATGAATCAGCGGATTACCGCCCCCCTTAGATGTCGTATGGCGCTGGTCAAGGCGCTGTGGCTGGCGCTTGTGTTAGCGGGCTTTTCCACCAGCGTCAGAGCTTATACCTGCTACGACTCCACCGGCACCATATTAAATAGCGATTCCGGCGGAAAAGTATCCAACGTCTACGTTAACCTGCAGCCAAGCCTCGGGGCCGGGCAGAACCTGGTCGTCGACTTATCCAGTTCGATTTATTGTAAAAATGACGCACCGGACAGGCGCAACGACATGGTAAGCATGCTACAGGGATCGGCCTATAGCGGCCTGCTTACCAACTTCACGGGCTCTTTAAAATATTACGGGGTTAGCTACAGTTTCCCGCTAAATTCCCCAACTGCCAGCCACAACTTTACTTCCGGTAACTACACGAGCTGGAATACCCAGCTCTACCTGACGCCAATATCCACCGCCTCCGGACTGGCGATAAGCGCCGGCTCGCATATCGCTACGCTGGTGATGTATCAGGTGGGCTCCGATATCAACGGCGGCGGTAACGTTCGTACCTCAAAATTTACCTGGAACATCTATGCCAACAATAGCGTGATCATCCCGACGGGCGGCTGCGATGTTTCCGCTCGCAACGTCACGGTAACGCTGCCTGAGTACCCGGGTTCGACCGCTGTTCCGCTCACGGTACGCTGCGGGCAAAATCAAAAGATAGGTTTTTACCTCTCCGGCACCACGGCGGATAGCGCCAACACCGTTTTCACCAATACCTCCTCCGCCTCACCGGCTCAGGGCATTGGCGTTCAGCTACTGCGCAATGGCACCATCCTGCGTTCAAACAGTACCGTCTCCATGGGAACCGTGGGCACCTCCGCGGTCAACCTGGGACTCACCGCAACCTATGCGCGTACCAGCGGCCAGGTCACCGCGGGCAACGTGCAATCCATTATTGGGGTGACCTTTGTTTACCAGTAACGCGCCAGCGGCGCGTGATAGAACGGGAATGGACTATATTCTTTCGCCCTGCTCGCTGGTCGCCGATGGATTAGTCAAAGTGATGATGGCCAACAGCATGCAGCCCGTTGTGCTGCCGTCGGATGCGACGACGCTTCCCGGCGACGCGGACATTCGCCGCATCATCGTTTTTCTGCCGGAAACCCCGGCCAGGCTGCTCGCCACCCTACAGCAAGCCGCTGCGTTTCTCGAACATTCGGCAACGCCGCTGCCGATGCTGATCCTTAGCCGCAGCCCGGCCAGTTGGCTGTGGCATACGCTGCTGCATCAGGTCATCGATCACCATTTACTTTCTGAAGTGCGATCCGCCGCCTCGGACCTGCCCGTCCCCAGCCTGACCGCAGTGCTCCAGGACTACATTCTGCAAAGATATCCTTCGCTTAAGCAGCTTGCCGACGAAGAGATACGCCTCGGCGGAAAGCGCCCTGGCGGGCTCACCCGGCCGGAGCTCAATGCCATTCTCGGTCTACTCAGCGGATACAGCGTCAACGCCCAGGCAAAGCGCCGCGGCATTAGTCACAAAACGCTTTATAACCAGCGAACCGCAGGACTGAAAAAAATGGTGGAACATTATCCTCAGCTGGCAACCCGTTTCCCCGGGAGCCAGACAAAAGGGCAGAAGAGCCAGCCGGATGCCGCGCTTTCCGCCTTTGAGCGCGAATTTGTCCACGCGATTCACTGTCGGCAAATTTTCCCGGTTTTCCAGCCCATCACTGACGATCGGATGCGGCTAAAAGGGTTAGAGATCCTCTCTCGCTGGCGGCAAAAAGGACAGGTTCTGCTTCCCGGCGAGTTTTTACCGCAGATACGTTCCGCGTACGCCTGGCTGGTGTTGACGGCCTTTGTGCTTCGCGAGGCCGTGGAGAATATCAATTTACATCCAGGTGAGTTTTATTTCTCAGTCAATATTCCCGCCGCTATCGCCAGCAATGACAACCTGATCCGCATGCTGGAGACCGCGCGCCAGCAGCTGCGCGAGCCCCATCTGTCCTCGAGGCTGGTACTGGAATTTGCTGAAACCCTGGACCTCAACCTGCAGAGTAAAATTGCCGACAATATTTCCCGGCTACGCAAGCAGGGCTTTGCCATTATGCTCGATGACTGCTTTTCACAAAGTAGCGTCATGTTTCCGGTGAGATCGGTCAGCTTCAGCGCCTATAAGCTGGATATGAGCATCGTCAACGATATGCAGCGCGATCCTCACGCCCTGGCTCTGATCAAAAGCCTGCTTTACTACTGCCAGCTAACCGGTAGCCGCTGTGTTGCCGAAGGCGTGGACAGCCTGGATAAATTCAACCGACTGAAAGCGCTGGGAATCGATCGTTTTCAGGGTTATCTCATCTCGCCGCCGGTGGAGCGGGAAAACGTCAGTGACCTTATCCACCAGCTTTTATCCGGTCGCAATCTGAGCCTTATCGACGGATGAAAAATCGCCAGAATACGTCGCCAGCCGCACCAGGCTAAAATAGTTGCGCCAGCGCGCTGGCGCATTTATTTCAGGCGCGGATATCATCGTACTCGCGGGTATTATCAAATTCATGTTTGGCAAACGGGCATAGTGGAATAATTTTACGCTGCTCGCCGCGCATTTTTTCCACCACTTTCGCCACCAGCTTTTTCCCTACTCCCTGGCCTTTCAGGCTGGGGTCGACATCGGTATGCTCAATAATGCTGAGGTGCTCGCCCGTGGGCACAAAAACAATTTCCGCCACCTGATTCCCGTCGGCGTCATTGACGTAAAACTTATTATGACCTTCCAGTATTTCCATCGTTTCCTCGCTTATTTTTGGCGATACTTCAGTGCGCCGCTCGGGCAGGTATCAATAACCTTAACCACCGTGGCCACGTCCACTTCATCGGGGACGATCCACGGTTTGCGTTTCAGGTTGAAAAGCTTCGCGCTGCCGCGCACGCAGTTGCCCGAGTGCTGACAGATATCGGTGTTAAAGTAGACATCGATCTTCTCGCCGGTATAGGCGCGATAGCCCGCTTCCAGTAGTTCTTTATCCATGACATTGCCTCAGTTCTGACTATTTTTTATAGCTTTGTCTTTAAGCATAGCCCTGCCAACAACCGCTGACTATCGGCGACGGGTGAAATTTTATTTCGGTAGCCGCACGCCGTTAATGCAGAATGAATGATTTTCTATGCACTCTTTAGCCAAAGAAAATGTTCTGATTGCCGATAAAATACGGACACTTCTGTTATATCCATCTTTAATTTCCCCGGCAGTGAGATTAAACTCATTCCATCCTAACCCGAGCACTCAGGTATTTAGTCTTGAATCGCATTGTAAAGCTGGCGCGCCCTTCGCTCTTATTCTCGCTATTTACGCTCACCGGCTGCTCATTATCCCCGGCGATTCCGGTATTAGGCGCCGCCTTTCCAGGCTGGTTCTTCTGCTTATTAGGCGCCTCGCTATTACTTATTCCCTGCCATATCCTGATTGTGCGTCAAGGATGGCAGTCGCGATTTTCTCCGCTGGTCTTCAGCTATCTGGCGCTGATGTTCCTGTTCGCCACGATTCTGTGGTTCCTGTTCTTCGTAAACTAGATACCTATGACTCAATCCCGCTCAAGCGTTATCCGCAAAAAATGGCCCCTGCTGGCGCTCGTTCTCGCCGCTATCGTGGCGCTGATTGTGGTTATCTGGCAGCTGCAAACCTCGCCGGAAACCAACGATGCCTACGTGTATGCCGACACCATCGACGTGGTGCCGGAAGTGAGCGGGCGGATCGTCGAGATGCCGATTCGCGACAATCAGCGGGTGAAAAAAGGCGATCTACTGTTCCGCATCGACCCGCGTCCCTACCAGGCGATGCTTGATGATGCCAAGGCGCGGCTGACCACGCTTGATGCGCAGATTATGCTGACCCAGCGCACGATCAAAGCGCAGGAGTACAACGCGCAGTCGGTCAGCGCCGCCGTTGAACGCGCTAAAGCGCTGGTTAAGCAGACCACCTCTTCACGCATTCGTCTTGAACCGCTGGTGCCGCAAGGGTTTGCCTCACAAGAAGATCTTGATCAGGCGCGAACGGCCGAAAAAGCGGCGCGCGCCGAACTGGAGGCCACCCTGTTGCAGGCGAAACAGGCTTCCGCCGCCGTGACCGGCGTTGATGCCATGGTGGCGCAGCGGGCGGGGATCCTCGCGCAGATTGCGCTGGCCGAGCTGCATCTCGAATTTACCGAAGTCCGCGCGCCCTTTAACGGCGTGGTGGTAGCGCTGAAAACGACGATCGGCCAGTACGCCTCCGCCCTTAAGCCGGTCTTTACCCTGCTGGATGACGACCACTGGTACGTGGTGGCGAACTTCCGCGAAACCGACTTGCAGAACGTGCGGCCCGGCGTTCCGGCCAGAATCACCGTCATGACCAACCACGGCCGCACCTTCGAGGGCGTGGTCGACTCGGTCGGCACCGGCGTTCTGCCCGACGGCGGCAGCGTCATCGAGGGCCTGCCGGTCATCCAGAAGAGTATCAACTGGGTCCACGTCTCCCAGCGCTTCCCGGTCAAAATCGCCGTCAAAGACCCCGACCCGGCCCTGTTCCGTATGGGCGCCTCCGCCAGCGCCGTTCTCCAGCCGCAATAAGGAGACGGGATGCAGAGCCTGTGGCCATTTCTCACCCGTGAACTCCGCGATGCGCCGGGGCGGGCGAACTACACCCTGCGCCTGACGCTCAGCTGCGCGGTGCTGATCGTGCTGTTTATGACGCTGCATATTCCCTTCCTCGCCGTGGCGCTGATCGTGGTGTTTTACGTCAGCCAGCCTAACGTGCTGATGATTAAGCTGGTCAGCGTGGTTTTCGTGCTCACCGTCAGCGTCGCGCTGGGCGGCGTGCTGCTGATTATCAAGTGGACCTATGACTATCCGCTAATTCGCCTGGTCGCCTCGGTGATCCTGTTCTTCTGCGCCATTTACCTGATGCGGGTGCTCGGCAAGCTGGGGCTGGCGTTTTTCGTGGTGGCGCTGGCGGTCATCTACGCCCAAACCTTCCCGTCGATGACCAGCCAGAGCGAAATTCTGGTACGCCTGCTGCTGTGGCTATGGGTGGCGATTAATACCGCCATTCTGGTGACGCTGCTGGTCAACGCCTGTTTCCAGCAGGCCTTTCCCGGCTATCAGTTTAAAGCCCGGCTGGTGGTGATGCTGCGCCAGACGGCGAAGGTGCTTAGCCAACCGGATGAAGGAGAGCCGCAGCCTACCTTTACCGAGATCGCCGGGCAGTTTAACCAGCTGCAGTCCTTGTATCAGCAGGCCGCGCGCGCCACGCCGGAGATCGCCGCCAGCCCGCAGGCCTGGCAATCGCTGATGGCCGCCGCGCTGCGCTGCTACCATTTGACGGCGCTGCTCCAGCCGGGCGACGACCATCCCGATGCGCGTCGGCGGATAGCCCGCGAACTTAACGCGCTGGCGGACAATCTGCCCGCGACGGCAGCGGCGGATATTCAGACGTTGGTGGTCCCACGCGATAGTGATAACAGCGCCATTTTGCAGGAAATCGCCGAGGTGCTGGCGCGGCTGGCGCGCGGCGAAGCCGTTCCGCTGCCGCGGGGCGAAGTGGAAAAAGCGCCGCTGCTTTTGCCGGACGCGTGGTCCAACCCGGCCTATCTGCACTTTGCCCTGAAAACGCTGCTGGCGACGCTGCTGTGCTACGTCTTTTACACCGCCGCAGACTGGCAGGGCATCCACACCATCATGCTGAGCTGCGTGATCGTCGCCCAGCCGGGCCTGGGCGCCACCATGCAGAAAACGTGGCTACGCATCGGCGGCGCGCTGTTGGCCACGCTGATTGCGCTACTGCTGATCATCTTTGTGCAGCCCTGGACCGACTCGCTGAGCGGCCTGCTGGCGATGACCCTGCCGGTTTTCGCGCTGGCGGCGTGGATTGCGGCAGGCTCAGAGCGCATCGCCTACGCCGGCATTCAGATAGGCTTTACCTTCGCGCTGGCGTTCCTCAGCTGGTTTGGCCCGCTCAGCAACCTTACCGAACTGCGCGACCGGGTTATCGGTATCCTGCTCGGCGTGCTGGTCTCCTCGATTGTTCACCTCTATTTATGGCCCGATAGCGAAGCGCCGCGGCTTAAAGCGCGTCTGGCGCAGCTCTATCGCCAGCTGGCGCAGACCCTCGCCGCCCGCGACGATGAGGTTCAACTGGTACCGCTCTTTGCCGCGCTGACCGAGAGCGAAACCTTAATCAACCGGGTGTCCGCCGAGCCGCTGGGAACCTACGCCCACCCGTGGCCGGAAGCCAAAAACTGGCCGACGCGGACGAGTTTTCGTCAGGCAGAAGAGATCCTGCGCCTCAGTGAAGGCTATCGCCTGTACGCGGCGCCGGGGGATACCTTTTTAGCCCGCTGCGCCCCGCGGCTTGAGGACTACGCCGCCGGTATCGACGCGCAGCAAACCGCCGCAGAATGCTCTCAGGCGCTTCTCCCGGACCCGGCGAATCCGTTTGGCGCGCCGCTGGTCAACGCGTTGGCAGCGCTGCCAACGTGGCCCTTTGCATCCTCCGTTATTCCGCGACAGGCAACCCGCTCATGATAAAAATCACTCCTCCTCCGCGCGTCTGGCGTACCTCGGCGCTTGCCTTCGCCCTGACGCTGTTAACCGGGTGCGCGTTAATCCAGGACGATCCCGGCCAGGTGCCGCTGGTCAACCCGCAGCAGGCCGAGCTGGCGCAGGTGATCCACCTCGCGAACAGCGGCTGGCCGACAGCGCGATGGTGGGAAGGCTATCAGGATCCCCAGCTCAATATGCTGGTCAACCGCGCGTTGCAGAATTCACCCACTATGCAGGCTGCGCGGCTGCGTATTTCACAATCGCAGTCCACGGTGGAGCTGGCGCAGTCGGCAATGGGCGTTCAGGCTACCGCCGTGGCGGCGCAAAACCGCCTGCGGGTGACCAATAAACAGTTCACCTGGCCCTACTCCTTCTCCCTGCCGGTGGATAAAAACGGCCCCTGGTACACGTTGAATACGGTCGGTGTCGGGGCAACGCTGAATATCGATTTATGGGGCGCCGACCGCGCCCGCGTCGCCGCCGCGATTGGCAAAAAGAACGCCCGCCAGGCGGAGACCGCCGGTATCGAGCTGGATCTCGCCAGCAGCGTCGCCCAGCTCTATTTCGCGATGCAGGCAACCTTCCAGAAAATCGAATTACTCAACCAACTGGAGGCCATCGCCAGTCTCTCGGTGCAGGCCCATGAGCATCGTACCGCGCGCGGCGTCGAGGATAGCGTCGATGTCGCCAACGCCCAGGATGAACTGCTGGCGGCGCAGCAGCAGGTGATTACGGCGCAGGGAACGATAACGCAGTATCGGGAAACCCTGCGGGCGCTGATCGGCGCTGATGCGCATAGCATGCCGGAGATCCACCCGGTGGCGCTGCCGGCGCTGCAGGAAACGCTCCCGGACTCGCTCTCGTTTGAGCTGCTGGCCCGCCGCCCGGATCTCCAGGCTCTGCGCGGCTACGTCAGCGCCTCGATGAGCCAGGTGGACGCGGCAAAAGCGGCCTTTTACCCGCACTTTGATATCAAGGCCTTCTGGGGCTACAACGCGCTGAGCGTCGGCGACCTGTTTAAGTCCTCCTTCCAGCAGATCAACATACTGCCGGGGCTCTATTTACCGCTGTTTGACGGCGGGCGCTTAAACGCCACCCTGAAATCGACGCGTACGGCGAGCAATATCCTGATTAAGCAGTACAACCAGGCGGTGCTGGACGCAGTGCGCGACGTGGCGATTAGCTCCAGCCAGCTGAACGATTTGAACCAGCAGGCCGCGCTGCAGCAGCAGAAAGTGACGGCGGCGATGGTGACCACCCGCAGCGCCAGCGCGCACCATCAGCGCGGGCTGGTCAGCTACTATGCGGCGCAGGAGGCGCGTCGCCCGGCTATCGCGCAGCAGCTTTTGCTGCTGGATATCCAGGCCCAACGGCTCAGCACCGATATCACCCTGATTAAAGCGCTGGGCGGCGATTACCGCGGCCCGGCGCTGAGCGAGAACGCCCCATTGCGCTAGCCTAACAGGCGCCATTCGCGCGCCTGGTTTACCGCCTGGATGCGCCCCTTCACCTGCAGCTTTTCATACAGCTGCTTAAGGTGCCACTTGACGGTTTCCGCCGAAATACCCAGCTCGCGCGCGACGCCCTTATTGGAATAGCCGTCGGCAATCAAACTCAGGGTCTGCTGCTCCCGTTCGGTCAACCGCAGGGCGAGCGGCTGCGGGCGGGCGCTATCAATCACGATCCCGGCGGCGGCGAAGCGCGACAGCAAAACGGCGATATCGGCGGTCAGCGCATCATCCGCCGCGCCGCGCTTGTGTATTTCAGCCAGCAACGCAGCCATCTCTTCCCTCCCCTCCAGCAGGCTGCGCCATAGCCCCTGATGCAGCGCGCGCGCAAGCGCCGGTCGGCAGATAGCCATCGCCAGCTCCCGCTCGCCGGCACGCCAGAGGGCCAGCGCCTGCCTGAGCCGCAAACGCACGGCGAACAGCCGCTCGCCGCTGCTTTCCCGCACGCCGGCCAGCGTATCCAGCAGCCGCGCGGCGGCCAGCGGTTCGCCGGCGGCGATAAGGAGGCGGCTCTGGCCGATGGCGATATATCCGCCGACGGATTCCGTCTGGCTGAGGCTCTGCAGACGAAGCAGCAGCGCCTCAGCGGCCTGTTTGTCGCCCGCGTGAAGCGCGACGGCGATCCGCTCCGCCAGCAGCGGTGCCTGCGCCCGCAGCCAGCCGCGTTGGGCCGCCAGTCCTTCGGCATGCAGTAATAGTGATTCGGCCTCCGCCAGCCGCCCCGTTTCCCGGGCCTGGCGGGCCAGAACGATGTAGCTGCGGCTAAGGCCATCGGGCGGACAAAAGCTGTCGATGGTCTCCAGACGCGGAACCAGCAGGCTTTGCGCTTGCTCTCCCTTCCCCTGCTCCCAGGCGATCTCCGCCAGGATGGGCGCAAGGGTTGCGCCGCTGCTGGCGTTCTCGCCGGCGTGCCGCTCCGCGTAGCGCAGCGCCCGTGCCGCCTGGCGTTCCGCTTCGGCGAGATTTCCCTGACGCAGATAGCTCTGCGCCATGACGAACGCCCGGTAAACCGTCACGAACAGGTTGCGGTTAGCGAGGCTAACGCCGGATACCCGCTGCTGCACCTCCAGCGCCTGTTGCGGCCGGGAGTCCGCCAGATGGCAGTAGCTGAGGATATTGCACACCAGACCATCGACCCAGATATCGCCGCAGGGCACCTCGCGCAGCAGCGGTTCGACAATGGCGATACTGCGGTCGATATTGTCGGCAAAGGCTTCGCAGATCGCGCGAACCACCCGCAGCTTAACCCACGCGCTGTGGGCCAGCGCCTCGCCATGCGCCGCCGATTGCATCTCAATGGCGTCCAGCAGCTGGCGGGCTTCGCTGAACCGGAAGCGGTGGGCTAGCGCCCAGGCCAGGTTCAGCTGCAGCGCAATGCGCGACGGGTCAGGATTCGCAGGCAGATAGCGGATCCACTGCACCAGGGTATCGATATCCCCCTCTTCCGCCAGCGACTGCGCGCCGGCTTCCGCATCCTTCGCCGCCGACTTCCCGGCGGCCAGCGCATGGCGTATCGCCTCGGCCCACAGCTGCTGTGAGGCGAACCAGCCGCTGGCGCGGTCGTGCAGCTGGCGAATATCAATCTCACCGCTGTGCCGCAGGCGGTGCAGCAGCGCGTCGCGCATCAGCGGGTGATAGCGAAACCAAAGGCCGCTTTCATCCAGCGCGGAAAGAAACAGGTTATGCCGCTCTATCCACGCCAGCATCGCCCTGGCGTTATTGCGGCCGCAGACGACGTCGCACAGGTCCGGATGCAGGCGATTAAGCATCGAGGTCTGCAGAAGGAAGTCGAACACCTCGGGCGGCAGCGGCGCGAAAATGACTTCATCCAGATAGCGGGAGATTGACCGTGAGCCAGCGCTGAGGCCCATCGCCGCGGAAGCGTCCGCAGAGAGCGCGGCCATTTTCATTCCCGCGATCCACCCTTCCGTGAGCGCGATAAGCCGGGGGATCGCCTGCGGATCCAGCCCCGACGCGCCGGCGAACCAGGCGCGGGCTTCGCTGGGGCTAAAGCGCAGCTCGGGGTCGTACACCTCCAGCAGCTGATCCTGCATATGCAGACGGCTCAGGGCTAAAGGCGGCTGACTGCGGCTGCCGATAATCAGGTGCAGCGCCGGCGGCGCATGGTGCAGCAGCCAGCTCATTCCCTGATGAATCGCCGGGTCGCTGATACATTGATAGTCGTCGAGGATCAGGTACAGCGGATGCGGGCACTGATTAAGCTGATTAACGAGTTCAGCAAAGAACAGGGGGAGGTCGGCCGGAAGCTCGCCTTGCAGCAGCTGCAGAAACGACGGGCTCCACCCCTGCCACAATGGCCGCAGCGCCTCCTGCAGATAGCGTATAAACAGCAGCGGCGCGTTGTCATCCTCTTCAAGGCTCAGCCAGGCCAGCGCATCCCCTTGTCGAAGGCGATGCCGGTACCACTGCGCCAGCAGGGTGGTTTTGCCAAATCCGGCGGGCGCGCGCACCAGGGTTAAACGGCGGGAGACGGCGGCGTCGAGGCGCAGCAGCAGGCGCTCCCGCGACAGCAGGCTTTCCGGCGTACGGGGCGGCGTAAAGCGCGTGGAGATAAGCGGCAGCGTCCCCGTGAAGCGTAAAGGTTCCTGATGAACAAGCGCTGTCAGCGCATCATCCGCCGAGGATAAAAAAGCCATACTGCGATTACTCCTTAATCCAGTCCGTACGCTCATTATCCCCCCCATCAGGGGGGTAGGCCACGCTTATCGCGCCCGATAGAGTAGTGCCATTCGCCGCAGCGGCTACGACGACATCGGCCGCGGGCCTCCCTAGTTTATTAATCAGTACAAGGTGAGTACAGACATGGCTATCGAAAATAAAGTTGCGCTGGTAACCGGCGCCGGTCAGGGCATTGGCCGCGGTATTGCGTTGCGTCTGGCCAAAGACGGCGCATCGCTGATGCTGGTCGACGTGAACCCTGAAGGGATTGCCGCCGTCGCCGCCGAAGTGGAAGCGCTGGGACGTAAAGCGGCCACCTTCGTCGCTAACATCGCCGATCGCGCGCAGGTGTACGCCGCCATTGATGAAGCGGAAAAACAGCTCGGCGGCTTTGATATTATCGTGAACAACGCCGGGATCGCCCAGGTTCAGGCGCTGGCCGATGTGACGCCTGAAGAAGTAGACCGCATCATGCGCATCAACGTTCAGGGTACCCTGTGGGGCATTCAGGCGGCGGCGAAAAAATTCATCGACCGTCAGCAGAAAGGGAAAATCATCAACGCCTGCTCTATCGCCGGTCACGATGGTTTCGCGCTGCTGGGCGTTTATTCCGCCACCAAATTTGCCGTACGCGCCCTGACGCAGGCGGCGGCGAAAGAGTATGCCAGCCGCGGCATTACGGTTAACGCCTACTGTCCGGGGATTGTGGGAACCGGGATGTGGACCGAAATCGATAAGCGCTTCGCGGAAATTACCGGTGCGCCGGTGGGTGAAACCTATAAAAAATACGTTGAAGGTATCGCCCTTGGCCGCGCCGAAACGCCGGACGATGTGGCAAGCCTGGTCTCTTATCTGGCAGGCCCGGATTCCGATTATGTTACCGGTCAGTCGATTCTGATCGATGGCGGTATTGTTTACCGTTAAGGGATAAACCCGGCGCAGAACGCGCCGGGTTTTTGCGGGATTACGCGTTAGCCGCGGGCTCCTGCGGCTTGTCGCTACGGGTGTTTTCCAGCATCCGGCGAACCGGAACAATCAGCAGGCACAGCACCGCGGCGCAGATCAGCAGCGCAATGGAGCAGCGTGCGAACAGATCGGGCAGCATATCCAGCTGATCGGCCTTCACGTGACCGCCAATCAGGCCCGCCGCCAGGTTGCCCAGGGCGCTGGCGCAGAACCACAGCCCCATCATCTGGCCGCGCATTCTTTCCGGCGCCAGCAGCGTCATGGTCGCCAGGCCAATCGGGCTGAGGCACAGCTCGCCCAGCGTCAGCATCAGAATACTGCCCACCAGCCACATCGGCGAGACGCCCGCGCCGTTGTTGCTCAGGACGTTTTGCGCCGCCAGCATCATCAGGCCAAAGCCCGCCGCCGCGCATAAAATACCGATAACAAACTTGGTGATGCTGCTCGGACGCACGTTTTTGCGCGCCAGCGCAGGCCACGCCCAGCTAAATACCGGCGCCAGCAGAATAATAAACAGGGCGTTAATCGACTGGAACCACACCGCCGGGATCTCGAAGGAGCCGATCATACGGTTGGTATAGTCGTTAGCGAACAGGTTAAACGAGGTCGGTTTCTGCTCAAACGCCGACCAGAAAAAGGCGGCGGAGATCAGCAGGATAAAGCATACCAGCAGGCGGGCGCGCTCTTTGCGGCTCAGTCCGGCGAAGACGAACAGGTAGATAAAATAGAGCACCACCGACGCCGCAATCACGTAGACCAGCACGCTGGCGACCGCCACCGGGTTAATCACGATAACGCCCTGGGCAATCAGCGCGATGATAACCGCCACGCCCACCGTTAGCGCCAGCAGCCATGCGCCGACGCCGTTTCGTTTCACTACCGGACTGTTCCAGGTGGAATCGAGACCGACTTCACGGTCATAGCGTTTCATCGCCGGAACGGCAAAGACGCGGAAGATAATCAGCGCGACCAGCATCCCGATGCCGCCGATGCCGAAACCCCAGTGCCAGCCGTGAGATTTAATCAGCCAGCCGGAGATCAGCGGGGCGATAAACGACCCCATGTTGATGCCCATATAAAACAGCGAGAAGCCGCCGTCGCGGCGCGCATCGCCTTTTTTGTACAGGGTACCGACCATCACCGAAATACAGGTTTTGAACAGGCCGGAACCGAGCACGATAAACATCAGGCCGATAAAGAACAGGCTATCGCCCATCACCGCCGACAGGGCGATGGAGAGATGGCCCAGCGCGATCAGAATTGAGCCGTACCAGACTGCCTTTCGTTGTCCGAGCCAGTTGTCCGCCAGCCAGCCGCCCGGCAGAGCGGCAAGATACATGGTCCCGGCAAAGATCCCGACGATGGCCGACGCGTTCTCGCGCGCCAGCCCCATCCCTCCGTCATAAACGGTGGCTGCCATAAACAGGATCAGTAACGGACGAATGCCGTAAAACGAGAACCGTTCCCACATTTCGGTGAAAAACAGCGAACCAAGCGGGTACGGATGACCAAAAAAGGTCCGAGTTTCATTTTTATTAACAGAGGAATGCATAACTTCTCCCAGGATGTCCGCCGCGCTTTAACGCAGCGGAAAGCGTGTTGGCCTTTTATACATAAGGTCAATCATTCACATTTAATATGACGTTATTTAACCATTTGATAACCTAAAAATGGTCCTGTCTAGTCCCTTCCCCCAACTTTTTAGATGAAAAGTCGACAAACGTCTACTTTTACAGATTTAAAGTTGGCGATAGGGGAAATGTGATTGACATCATAAAACCGAGCACGTTATGTAAAATTTATCTTAATAAACAGATAGTTAATAATAGTTATTTTTATCATTAGCGGGCGAAACCCGAGGGGGTGGTAACCTATCTATAACCTTAATAAATCCATGTCTGATAGGCACAATGCCAGGAAAGACCGATAAATCTAACAATTGAAGTTGTGAAGAAAGGGTGAGCAGAGAGCAACGGCAAGCCAGTATCAGCTGCCTCTAAGCCTCAAGGGGCTTTGTATTATCCGTGCAAGGTGAGTACCGGGGACATTCGCCCCGGTTTTTCAATCAATTACTTTTGCTTTTCCAGCGCTTCCCACAGACCCATCAGGTAGGTAACGCCCAATGCGCGGTCATACAGACCGTATCCCGGACGCCCGGTTTCTCCCCAAATAAAGCGACCATGGTCCGGACGAATATAACCATCAAAACCATTATCATGGAGAGCCTGCATTATGCGGTACATATCCAGAGAGCCGTACGCGGAAGGGTGCGCCGACTCATAAAAATCCTTGTCTTTAATAAGCTTAATATTGCGTACGTGCGCAAAGTGAAGACGCTTACGCCGGGTAAATTCAGCCAGAATTTCATAGACATTATTGTCAGGATCTTCGGCAATCGACCCTGTACAAAGGGTGATACCGTTCGCGGGTGAATCAACCGTATCGCAAATCAACGCCAGATCGGCATGATTTTTTACCACACGCGGCAGGCCAAAAATAGAATACGGCGGATCGTCCGGGTGGATCGCCATTTTAACGCCCACTTCTTCACATACCGGAATGACTTCACGTAAGAAATAGAACAGATTTTCCCGAAGCCTGGTATCATCGACATCGCGATAGCGCGCGAACAGCTCCTGAACCTTCGCCAGACGCTCAGGTTCCCAACCCGGCAAAGCAAAACCGTTCGCGTTCTCCAGTACCTCTTTAACGACGTCTTCCAGAGACTTATCAATACCGCGCTTTTCAAAGGCCATGGTTAATGAGCCATCCGGAAGCACATAATTCATATCGGTTTTCATCCAGTCGAAGACCGGCATGAAATTATAACAAATGACTTTTACGCCAAACCCCGCCAGGTTACGGATAGTTTGCTTGTAGTTGTCAATATAGCGATCGCGTTCCGCTGAACCAATTTTGATGTCATCGTGAATGTTTACGCTTTCGATGACTTCCATCTTCAGGCCTGCGGCGTGGGCCTGCTCAATCAACGCCTTAATTTTTTCTACCGGCCAGACTTCGCCGGGGGCAACATCGTAAAGCGCCCCGACGACGCCTTCTACCCCCGGCACCTGTCGAATATACTCCAGCGGGATTTTATCTTCCTGCGGCCCGAACCAGCGCATTGTCATCTGCATTTTAACTTCTGCCTTCATCATTGAGATAGTTACCATACTAGTAGTAAAAAGAGTATTCAGTAAGTTTTATTAGATCAATAGTTATTTTAAAAAAAATAAATCTCTCTGACGTCCCACACGTTTTAGGCATCATCTTAATAAGCGAACCACTATTAAAACTTGTTATTTATATGTGAAATAAAATGCGCATGGCGCCTATTTTAATTCATTTACGCCCCTCTTTTTTACCATCAGTTATAAATTAGCCCTCCCCCTTACCGTTATCACAATGGCCCGACATTAAATAATATGAGTTGAGTCACATATTTCCTATTTGCACTTGTATGGTAGTAGACTAAGATTATACACAGGGTTTAATGTCGGCGCTCACAGGCACTATCAGAAAGCAATATCCATTTAAATCAGACAGCGCTTTAGGCTAAAAAAACCGTGTTCAGCGTCTACTGGAGAACTTATGCCATTGATAAATGATAGTTTTATGATCAGCAGTCCGACAGGAAAAAAACTCTATCTTGAGATAGCGAGAGAGCAACCTATTATCGATTACCATTGCCATCTTGAGGCGAAGGCTATTTGGGAAAATGAACCTTTCGCCGACATTACGCAGTTATGGCTGGAAGGCGATCATTATAAATGGCGCGCGATGCGGGCAAATGGTATTCCCGAGGAAAAAATCACCGGTAACGCTACCGCTGAAGAAAAATTTGCGGCATGGGCGCAAACCGTTGAGGCCTGCTTCGGTAACCCTCTCTATCACTGGACCCATCTGGAACTTAAATACTATTTTAACATTGATGACACGTTAAATAGCCGTAACTGGCATGAAATAATGACGCGGTGTAATGAGCAATTACGCCGCAAAGAATTCTTACCTCAGGCGTTAATACGCCGTTCAAATGTCGAGGCCCTGTGCACAACGGATGGGCCGCTGGATAATCTGGAATATCATCAGCGGCTGGCGGCAAATAGTGATTTTTCTCCGCTTGTTCTACCGACTTTCCGCCCTGACGAACTCTTTGATACCGATCCAGAAAGCTTTCAGACGTTTATTTCCCGTCTGGCGGAGAAAACCCAAATTCGTATCGCTTCTTTGCAAGACTTGCTGGCCGCTCTGGAATCACGTATCGATTTTTTCCACACTGTAGGGTGCCGCATATCCGATCACGGTCCTCTGGAAATCGTTTACAACCCTCTGGATGAAGCCGCTCTGGCCGCGCTTTTCCAGCGCCGTCTGAAGAACGAGGCCCTGACAAAAGACGAACAGCAGGCGTGGGATAGCGCAATTTTTATCGCACTCGCCAAAATGTATAAGCAGCGCGAGTGGGCTATGCAGATTCACTTTGGCGCAATTCGCAACAATAACAAACCGATGTTTAAGAAGGTGGGCATCAACTGCGGCTTTGATTCCGTTGGCGATCAAACGCTCCTCGCCGGAAGCCTGAATGCGCTCCTCAACGCCATGGGCGAGAACAATGGCCTGCCCAAAACCATCCTTTATAACCTCAATGCCGGCTATAACGATGTAGTGGCCTCTGCGATCGCTAACTTCCAGAGCGGCGAAGATGGCGTGAAATCCCCGCTGCAGTTTGGATCCGGCTGGTGGTTTAACGATACTCGCCGCGGCATGGTCAATCAGCTCAATACGCTCGCCGATCAGGGTTTACTGGCCAATTTCGTCGGTATGCTCACCGATTCCCGCAGCTTCGTCTCCTATACCCGACACGATTACTTCCGCCGGATCCTCTGCGATCTGATTGGAGGATGGGTGGAAAATGGAGAAGTTCCTGACGATAAAAACATTCTTACCTCAATGATTCGGGATATTTGCGTAGAAAACGCACGCCGCTATTTCCGTTTTTCACAAGCCTGAGACAGGTATAAACCATGACCCTTAAAAACAGAAAAGTAACCATTCCTGTCAGTATCGGCTACGGTCTGACGGATATTATGGGCGGCGGCGCCTTTACCGTCATTGGCGCGTGGCTTCTCTTTTTTTATACCACTTTTGTCGGTCTGTCGCCGATTGAAGCGGCTTCAATCGTGGCGATTGCCCGTATTGTTGATGCTATCGTTAGCCTGTTTATGGGCAGCTTCACCGATCATTTCTATAAAAATTATCTGGGTAAAAAATTTGGCCGTCGTCGCTTCTTCCTGCTGATTGGCGCGCCGCTCATGCTGGTTTATATCCTGCTGTGGATGAACGGTATGAATTTCTGGTTCTATCTCGCGGTCTACCTGGCGTTTGAAGTTATCGCGGCAATGGTGCTTATCCCATGGGAAACGCTGCCCTCTGAGATGACCAAAGACTTTAACGATCGTACCAAACTCTCCACTTGCCGAATGTTCCTGTCGGCCTCCGGCACCTTTCTCGCCACCTTTATTCCAGGCCTGTTGATCGGCTGGCTGGGCGAGAACAACGCCGATGCCTATTTAATCAACGGGGTAGTCTTTGCCGTTATGTTTACCCTCTGCGTATTCATTTCCTGGAAAGTCACCTGGGAGCGCGAGTTAACGCCGGAAATGCAGGCAGAAATCGAGAAAGAGACGCAGCCTACGACCTTCGGAGAGAAAATCACAGCCTTCGGTAACTTGTTTAAAGAGTACGCCTCTACCCTGAAGGTGCGCGCATTCCGTAAACACCTGGCTATCTATCTCTTTTCCTTCACCGCGAAGGATATCTACAACACGGTGTTTGTCTTTTTCTGCGTCTACTGCCTGAATGTGTCATCCTCTCTGGCGGGAACGCTGCTGTCGATGAGTATCGTTGGATTGCCGGTCACGCTGGCGGCGGGCGTCGCGATCATTAAATACGGCCCCTCCCGGCTTTATGTTTTCGCCTATACCCTGATGATGCTGTGTCTCGGCGGATTCTTCCTGGTCTATCAGTTCCCGACGGATAACAAAGTAATGCTGCTGGTGATCCTCGCGGGCGTTTATCAGGTCGGCCGCTGCGTACTGGAATTTACCCCGTGGAACGTATTCCCGTTTATTCCGGATATTGATGAAATGATAACCCGCCAACGCCGCGAAGGTCTGTTTGCTGCGGTGATGACCTTCTCCCGTAAAACAACGGTTGCCATTGCGACCTTTGCGGTAGGCCTGCTGTTACAGAGCGGTGGTTTCATGAAAGGTAGCCAGGTTCAGCCTCAGGAAGCCATCACCACGATTGCTATGCTGCTATTTGTCGGCACCGCCGGGCTGTTGATCATCGCGCTATGGCAAGCGCTGACTTTCCATCTGAACAAGCGTACGCACAAAATTTTAGTCGACGAGATCGAACGCCTGAAAGCGCATGGTCGCAAGCAGGATGTGACGCCTGAAGCCCGCCATGTTGTGGAAGATCTTACCGGTTACGCTTATGACAAACTGTGGTGTCAGGATGCAACTGCGCCAGCGACCTCCAATAACCCGGGGGCTGCCCTGAACGGATAGATACGGTCGGCTCCCTGCTGCGTAACGATGCCAAAAATGGGAGCCAATCTATCGCTTCTTTCTGATATCTTGCCTCCGTCTGTACAGCAGGTGGAGGCAAAATCAAATCCCACTACCGAGGCGCCTCTTCATCCAACGAGATCACCTGAATGCCGGCGTTGCGATACGCCTGAACGTCATCGGGCAGACGATCGATCACCACGGTATCAATCCGATCCGCGGCGGTAAATTGGGCAAGGGAGGTGTTATTCAGCTTGCTGTAGTCGCAGACGATAATCACCTGGCTGGCGTGTTCAACCATGCCGCGTTTCGTTTCTGCCAGCATGATATCGGCCACGCAGGCGCCGTGTTTCAGCGACAGCGAATTGGCGCCCATAAACGCTTTATCGACGTTCAGCGTATCGAGAATGGAGCGTCCATTGATCGCCACCACGCAGTGGTACCCCTTCTTGACTATCCCGCCCAGCAGAATGGTTTGAATAGAGGGGCTGGCTTCCAGCTCGCGGGCGATTTGGTAATCGTTGGTCACCACCGTGACGTTTTGTCTGTCGCGAATATTGCGCGCGATATGCAGGGTCGTGGTGCCGGTATCCAGCACGATAATGTCACCATCCTCAACCAGCGCCGCCGCGCGTTGACCGATGCGCTCTTTCGCGCTGAGATTAACGATTTCGCGCGCGTCAGAGGCCTGTTCAAAGCTCGCCCGCGTGCGAAGAACGGCGCCGCCGTGGGTACGGGTCAGCAGCCCCTCCTCTTCCAGCTGGCGGAGATCGGCACGAATGGTGGCGCCAGATACATTAAAGACGTCACACATCTCAGAAACAGCCACTTTGCGTTTTTCCCTGAGAATACTGAGCAACTTCTCCTGTCTTTCTTCTGCAAACATTCTGCCTCTCTCTATATTTACGGCGCTCTCCGCGCGATAGCATACCTTCAGTCTGGCCCCGCGCTCAGCGCATCCAGCCTGTCGTATAAGGCGGCGGATTGCCGGTAGAGCGTATCAAAAAGCTCGCTGCAGGCCTGGTAATAATCCCGCAGACGGGGATCCGGCGAAATCAGCTTGTCGAACTGCACCGTCTGCCGCACGCCGCTGGCAAAATCCGCGTACAGCCCCGCGCCAACCCCGGCGATAATACCGCATCCGGTGACGCCATTCTCCTGATTGCGCGTGGATAATATCGGAAGATTGTACGCCGCCGCTTTGATTTCAAGCCACAGCGGGCTGCGCGCGCCGCCGCCGGAAGCGATCATTTGCTGCGGATATTGCCCGCACGCCTGCAGCTGGCGAAGATTGCGCCAGGACGCAAAGGCCACCCCTTCCAGGACCGCGCGGAATAAATGGCCGCGGCGATGCTTGCGCTGCAGGCCGAAGAACTGCGCCCGCGAGTTCGTGTGCTCGGCCAGGCGCTCTCCCGTCAGATAGGGAAGAAAGAGTAGCCCTTCCGCGCCGGCCGGCACCGCGGCTGCTTCCTGCAAAAGCTGCGGGTGCGTTATCTGGTTATCGGCCAGCGCCAGCCGCGCCCAGCGGACGGCATCGCCCCCAGCATCCAGAATCGTAAATCCGCCCCAGGCCGCGTTGGCGAGATGGAGGTTATTGACCAGCGGATGGCGTAACGGCCGCTGCGATACCACCGTTATCAGCGTCGACGTGCCGGTGGAGTCGGACGCCATACCCGGCTCATACACGCCCGAACCGAGCAGAGAGGCCGCCATATCCGACGTACCCGCCACCACCGGGATACCGACAGGCAGCCCCGTGGTATCGGATGCGCGCGGCGTCACCTGGCCGATAATGTCGCTGGAAAGTTTAAGCTCCGGTAGCTGATCGACCCGCAGGCCAAACGTTTCGCAGGCTTGCGAAGACCAGGCGCGGGTTTCGCTGTCCATCAGGAAATAGCAGGACGCCTCGCTATAGTCGGTCGCCAGGGCGCCGGTGAGCATGAAATTAATATAGTCCTTCGGCATTAACACTTTGGCGAGCTTTGGCCAACGTTCTGGATGATGTTCACGCCACCAGGCTAATTTGAAAGCCGGCCACGCCGCCGCGGGCGGATTATTTAAATGTGCCAGCCACTTTTCCCGCCCTTCGCGCGCGGCAAAGGCATCCACCTGCGGCTGGCTACGCTTGTCATTCCACAGCAGCGCCCGGTCCTCCACCAGCTCGCCGCAGTCGTCCAGCAGGACGGTGCCGTGCATCTGTCCGCAGGCGCCAATGACCGCAATCTGCGTAACCGTTTCAGGATAGCGGTAGAGCACCTCGCGTATGCATTCGCAGGCGGCCCGCCACCATAGAGAAGGGGCCTGTTCTGACCAGCCCGCACGCGGAGTGGTCTGCTCATACTCCCTTTGCGCAAAGCCGACCATCGTGCCATCAACGCGCAAAATAGCGGCGCGGGTACTGCCAGTGCCAACATCAATCGTGAGTATTTTATCTTTCATCACTGACTCCGGTGACGTTTTATGGCGGGCCATCAGGCCCGCGGTCTCTCAGTTTAATCGGCGTTCAGCTCGGGAAAGCGTTCCGGGTGCTGCTCCAGTTCAGTCAGCACTTTGCTGACCGCGCCGTGACTCATGCCAAAGCGGCGGACGCCAAGCTGGTAAAGCGCGCGCACCGTTGCCAGATCGCGAATGCCTCCTGCGCCTTTGATATCGATTCGGCCTTTAAGCTGGTCGGCAATGATGCTGACTTTTTCCACCGTCGCGCCGGTGGGCGCCCAGCCGGTGGAGGTTTTGACCCACTTCATCCCCACCTCTACGGCGATATCGCACACGCGGCGAATCTGCTCCTCATTGAGATAGTGCGTTTCGAGGATCACCTTCGCCGGTACCGGCGCGGCGGCGTCCACCACGCGGCGTAAATCTTCGCGCACATAGTCATAATCGCCGGATAACACTTTGCCGATGTTCACCACCATATCGACTTCGCGGGCGCCATCGGCAATCAGCTGCCGCACTTCCTGAACCTTGGTATCAGTAGCATGCCCGCCGCCGGGAAAGCCGACCGGCCCGCCGATCATCACCTCTCCCGTACCCTGCTGCGGCAGCAACGTACTGAGAAACCGCGTCCAGCAGGGCAGCACGTGGACGGAAATAATGTTGTAGCGGGCGGCCAGCTCAGCGCAGGCGCGAACGTCCGCTTCGGTACTGGTGGCCTGGACTGCGCTCAGGTCGACTAAACGTGCAAAACGACGGGTTGTTTCATTCATGGTTTCATCCTGCTCTTTGTTTTTAATTACTTTCATTTAATGCTGTTAATCGGCTTAAATCCATTTAAAAACGCATCAAATGAAAATAACGTGATCAAATTAGCATTTTTTTATTTTCATTTGTTTTTAATTAGCAGGCAAGAAATGAACAGTGCCCTCGCAGAGCGGGCGTAAACGGTCATAAACGGGCGCAAAGGCAATGTTGCATTTATTTTTGTTTGTTTTTGTTTATGCCTGAATAACGGGCGAGATAGCAAAAACGCTGGCGGCAGTGCAGCCGAAATGCGTGCGCTATCACACTGTCCGGCAGCGAAAAGCTCGCCTTCGTCGGACATTCCCGAGGTCTCAACGCCCTGCGCAAGGGAAAGGTAATCTGATCATGTACTTCAGGAGAGAGCTATGTTGCCGCTGGAACGTCATCGTTTGATTGTTGAACTGCTGGGCCAACGCGGCGTGATGCGGGTGAATGAGATTGCGCAAGCGACTCGGGTCTCAAGGGAAACGATTCGCCGCGATCTGAGCGAGCTGGAACGGAAAGGGATCTTAAATCGGAGCCACGGCGGAGCGCTGGCGGCGGAAAACCCGCTGCCGACGACCCGAGCGGCAGCGTCCGCCCTGCCGGTCGAAGATAGCCAGGGAAGCTTTCAGCAGAGAACGCTGCTGCACAGCGAAGGAAAAATGCGCGTTGCCCGTAAAGCGCTGCAGTTTCTGCAGCCGGGACAGACCATCGTCCTGGACGGCAGCAGCACCAGCTGGTTTTTGGCCCGGCAGATGCCGGAGATGGCGCTAACGGTAATTACGCCCTCCATCCGCATCTTGCAAACGCTGATGAGCAGACGCTCGTTGCATCTCGTAGGACTGGGGGGCGATTTTTCCCCGACCGAGGAGTCGTTCTTCGGTGAAACCGCCTCACGAACGCTGCGCGAGTACGCCATCGATACGCTCTTTTTCTCCTGCCAGGGTCTGGAGCGCGATAGCGGCTTATATGCGGGTACGGAAGCCCACGCCGCCCTGCTGAAACAGATGATGCTGGCCGCCCGTCAGACGGTGGCATTAGTCGACGGCAGCAAGCTGGGGCGAACAGGCGTCGCGCGCATCGGCGGCTTAGGCGAACTGGACTGTTTAATTACCGAAAAGTTTGCCGATCCGCTGCTGGAAAAAGAGATGACCTGGCATAACGTCGGCCTACAAATCGCCTGAGTACGCCGTCATGACGTGACGGTCAATACGCGCAATGTCGAAACGCCGCTTCATGCGGCAGGGCCAGACTTTGCCTGAAATCAGCCACTACCGGAATAAATGAGGCCTTATGCGTTATTACCTTTCTCCCTCGCTCATGTGCATGGACATGATGAAAGTGACGGAACAGCTGCGCTTTTTAAACGGCAAAGCCGACAGGCTGCATGTCGACATAATGGACGGCCACTATGTCAAAAATCTGGCGCTATCGGCCAGCTTTGTGACGCAGATTCGTCCCTACACATCGCTTCCCATCGATGTCCACCTGATGGTCGAAGAGCCCGCCTCGTTTATCCCGGCGCTAATAGAAGCCGGCGCTGACGCTATTTCACTGCATCCGGAAACCATCTGCCGCGAAGCCTTCCGGCTCATCAATATGCTTCGCCAGGCGGGGAAAGCGGTGGGCATGGTGCTCAATCCCGCCACGCCGGTTGAGAGCATCCAGCACTATCTGCATCTGCTCGATAAGGTCACGGTGATGACCGTCGATCCGGGCTATGCCGGTCAGCCGTTTATTCCCGAAATGACCGCCAAAATCGCGCAGCTTCATCAGCTAAAAGAGACCCGCGACCTCCACTTCTTGCTGGAAGTCGACGGCTCATGCAACCGCACCACCTACCGTGAGCTGCTGGGCGCCGGAGCGCAGGTATTGGTGATGGGCAGCAGCGGCTTATTCCGCCCGGATATGCCGCTCGAGCAGGCCTGGGAAAAAATGTCCCGCGATCTGTCCGCCGCGCTGCACTCCCCCGAGCGCGTATAAAGGAGCGAATGATGTCAGGAAAAGTCTGCGTTTTTGGTTCATTCAATTTCGACATGGTGGCCAGAGTGGAGCGCTTTCCCGTACCGGGCGAGTCGTTAGTGGCCTGCGGGAGTATGACCAGCGCCGGCGGAAAAGGGGCGAACCAGGCCACCGCTGCGCTAAAAGCGGGAGCGAATGTCCACTACATCGGCAAGATTGGCAATGATACCTTCGGCCATTTTGCCCGCCGCCATCTGAAAGGCGTGGGGTTTAACGCCGTGACGCTGCTGGTCGCCGAAGATATCCCCACCGGCAATGCGCTGATTTATGTGGCCGGCAACGATGCTGAAAACATGATCGCCGTCGATCCCGGCGCGAATATGACGGTGAGCGATGATGAAATCGCCGGCTGCGTCCCCGCTATCGGCTGCGCGGATGTGGTTCTGGTTCAGTTGGAGAACAATCTTTCCGCGATTGAACGGGTCGTTGACGCCGCTAAAGCAGCCGGGGCCTTCGTGGTGCTCAATCCCGCCCCCTGGCAGCCCGTTGATAACGCATTTCTGAGTAAAGTGGATTTGCTTACCCCGAACGCGACGGAGGCCGGGTTAATGACCGGGTGTCAGGTCGATAGTCTCGCGGCCGCGGCCGAGGCCGCCGATGCGCTGCATGCCCAGGGCGCGCGCAACGTCATTATCACCCTTGGCGCAAAGGGCGCCCTGCTGAGCGAGCAGGGCGTGAAATCCCCTATCCCGTGCTTCCCTTCTCATCCCCGCGATACCACCGGCGCGGGCGATGCCTTCAACGGCGCGCTGGCGGCGCGGCTGGCCTGCGGCGAACCGCTGCATACCGCGGCCCGATTTGCGGCGGCCTATGCCGCCGTCAGCGTCGAAAAGCAGGGCGCGTCATCCTTACCTGACTACGAAGAGGCACGAGAACGGCTTTTGCGTGCCGCCTCTGATTATGAAATGGCATAAACCCTACTGTATAAAAACCATTAAGAGGATAGCTCAATGAGTACGCTAATAACGGATAAGGTCGATAAAGCGGCGGTCCACAATGAAAAACTGGATACCAGCGCGTATTTACCGCACCCCCCCTGGCTGCAATTTTTACTGGTCTGTTGCCTGTTTGCGCTATGGGGCATGGCGGGCAACCTGAATGATATTTTGATCGCCCAGTTTAAAAAGGGCTTCGATTTAACGGATACCCAGACGGCGCTGGTGCAGTCGATTTTTTTCCTCGGCTATTTTTTTGTCGCCCTGCCTGCGGCGGCGCTGATTAAGCGTTATTCCTATAAAGCGGCGATTATTATTGGGCTGTGCCTGTACGCCCTCGGCTGTTTCCTGTTCGTTCCGGCCGCGCAGATCATGACCTACGGCGCGTTCCTCGCCTGCCTGGGGGTGATCGCCTGCGGACTCTCTTTTCTGGAAACGTCGGCAAACACCTACTCAAGCCTGCTGGGCCCGATTCAATCCTCCACCCAGCGCATTAACTTTTCGCAGATCTTCAACTCGCTGGGGGTGATTTCCGGCGTGCTGATTGGCCAGGTGATGGTCTTTGGCGAGAACGATCCGAGCCATGAACAGCTGCTGGCGATGCCCGCCGCCGCCGCGGACGCCGCGCGCCATCAAATGGTCGGCCAGGTGGTCGGGCCCTATCTGATTATCGGCTCCGTGCTGGTGGTGCTGGCGCTGGTGTTCGTGTTTATTAAATTCCCGTCGTGCAAGGGCACGCCGTCACAACAGCAGCAGATCCCGACAGAAAGCATGGGGTCAACGCTGAAACGCCTGTTTGCTATCCCGCGCTTTCGCCTCGGCATCCTGTCGCAGTTTTTGTACGTCGGCGCCCAGGTTGGCGTATGGAGCTTCACGATCCGCTTTGTGCAGCTCGTGCAGCAGGGCACCAGCGAGCACTCCGCGACCTACTGGCTGCTGGCTTCTCTGGTGATTTACGCCGTGGGTAAAACCGTCGCCACCTGGCTGATGAACCGCCTCAATCCGGCGCTGCTGCTCGGCACCTTTGCCCTGGCCGCCACCGTCCTTTTATTGATTGCCGTATTCAGCAGTTCAATGCTGGCGGTCTATGCGCTCATTCTGGTCAGCTTCTGTATGGCGCCATGCTGGCCGACCAACTTTGGCCTGGTCATTAAGGGCATGGGGAAAGATACCCAGACCGCAGGCTCGATCGTAGTGATGTCGATTATCGGCGGGGCCGTTATTCCACTGGTGATGGGCATTATCTCGGATATGAACGGCGGCAATATGCAAATCGCCTTTATCGCTCCGCTCCTGTGCTTTGTGTATGTCGCTTTCTACGGTTTCTGGTGCGTGCGTAAGGGGGTATAACATGCGCGAACTTATCAACACGATTGCTCATATTGGCTATCAGGTCAGCGACTTAACGCGTTCGCTTGCCTTCTATGAACCGCTGGGCTTTCAGCGCCAGCAGCGGTTTAGCAAGCCGTCGCCGCAGGGCACTATTGAAGTCGCGTTCCTGGAAATGGCGGGCGCCGTCCTCGAGCTGTATCAGCTTCCCGCAGGAACGCCCTTTGACGCTCCTCGCTGCGGTATCGATCATCTGGCGCTGGAAGTCCGCGACCTGGATGCGGTGCAGCAGCGGCTGGCGGCGCTCGGCTATCCGCTCGATGAAGGGCCGATTGAGGAAGAAAATGTGCGCTTCCTGCTTATTCGCGGCCCCGACGGCGAACGGCTCGAGTTCGATGCCTTTAAACGCTAAGCGGCAGGGCTGATCCCCTTCTCCCTTTTAGACCCGGTTAATACGGGTCTAAAAGCGGGCTTCCTCAGGCTTTACAAAAGCCTGCCTGATTCCAGTATTTCTCCCCCCTACCCGGCCTCTCCTGCCTATTGTGCAATGTTACAAAATTGCTTCCGTTTTGTTGATTTTCTATTGTGAGCCATTCGGCAATTTCCTCTCCTGAATTTCCCCAGACTACTTCCAGTCAATACGCAATATCAGGAGAGACAAATGAGCAGCACCTCCGCCGACTTCCAGAATCTTTACCAGGCCCTGAGCCGCAGCGCCGCCCGCAGCCCGGATGCCCTGGCGCTGGCGTTTGAGGATCGGCGCTATCTGTACCGCGATTTTCACCTGCGGGTACAGCGAGCGATGGCGCAGCTTGACCGCATCTGGTCGCTGCGCAAAGGCGACCGAATCCTGCTGGCCTGGGGGAATCATCCCGCTTTTTGCGAAGTCCTATTTGCCGCGCTGGGTCTGGGCATCGAAGTGGTGCCTTTCAGCACTAAGCTTAAGCAGGCCGAAAGCGAGGAGCTGGTGGGCCATATCGCCCCGCGGGCCGTGCTGTTCGATGCGACCGTGCAGGACTGGCTGAAACAGACTCCCGACGCCCTCTGCGTTTCGCTCAGCGAATGGCAGGCGCTCTCTCTTCCCGATCCGCTAACCTGTTTGCCGACCCCGGTTAACCGCGATGATACGGCGGTGATGATGTTTACCTCCGGTACCACCGGAGAGCCGAAAGGGGCGATTATCACGCACCACAACCTGCTCTGCGCGATTGACGCTTACGCGCAAAAACTGAATCTCACCGCCGCGGATAGCACCATTCTGGCGGTGCCTATCTATCACATCACCGGCCTGTCGGCGCTGCTGGCGCTGTTTATTAGCCTCGGCGCGAGCCTCTGGCTACAGCACCGGTTTAACGCCCCGCAGGTAATCAACACCCTGCGCGAGCAGAACATTACCTTTCTGCACGGCTCGCCAACCATTTTTATCCTGCTGTGCCAGGCTGCGCGCGAGCAGAGCGCCAGCCATCCAGGCGATTTCCCCGCGCTACGCACGATTGCCTGCGGCGCGGGCCACCTGAGCGACGGACTGATCGCTGAGCTAAAAACCCTGTTTCCGCATACGGCGATTCAGCCGATCTACGGTCTCACCGAAACGACCTCGCCCGCCACCATCTTTCCAGCCGATGTCTGGGGCAGCGATAAATGCGGCAGCTCGGGGCAGGCGATCCCCGGCCTCGCCATTGCGATCCGCAACGATCGCCAGCAGCCCCTCCCCGCCGGGCAAATCGGGCATATCTGGCTCAAAGGCGATGTGGTGATCCGCGAATACTGGCAGCACAGCGAACGACGGCCGAGCTGCGATGCGCAGGGCTGGTTTTGTACCGGCGATCTGGGCTATCTCGACGACGAAGGCTGGCTGTACATCAAAGACCGCAGCAAGGACATGATCAATCGCGGCGGAGAGAAGATCTACTCGCTGGAGCTGGAGAACATCCTCTCTACCTATCGGGGAGTGCGGGAAGTTGCCGTGATCCCGACCCCCAGCCCGGTCTATGGCGAAGAGCCGGTGGCGTTTATCGTGCCGGACGGTCAGCACCACCTGACCAGCGAAGAGATCCTCGGCTGGCTGAAGGTCAAAATCGCCCGCTTTAAGCTGCCGGCGCGCATTATTTTCACCCGCGTTTTACCGCGTACCCATAACGGAAAAGTGAGCAAGCAGCAGCTCAAAGCGCGCCTCGCGGAATCCATCATCACGCTATCAACGGAGGATAAAAAGTGAGCAGCAAATTTATCGACGCCCATCAAGCGGCGCAGTGGGTCGCCAGCGGCGACACCGTCTGCACCGTCGGGATGACGCTTATCGGCGCGGCGGAGTCCATTTTAAGCGCTATCGAAGCGCGCTTTCTGACCGCGGGCGAACCGCGCGACCTGACGCTGCTGCATGCCGCTGGGCAAAGCGATCGCCAGCGCGGCATCCAGCACTTCGCCCATCCGGGTATGGTGACGCGCCTTATCGGCTCGCACTGGGGCCTGGCGCCGCGCTGGATGGCGATGATCAACAACAACGAAGTGGAAGCCTGGTGTCTGCCGCAGGGGCAGATCGTTCATCTCTATAGCGCGATGGCCGCCGGACTTGCGGGGAGGCTTTCCCCCGTCGGGCTCGGTACCTTTGTCGATCCGCGCATGGAAGGCGGGCGGATGAACGCCCGCACCCGCGAACGGCCCGATCTGATCGAGCACGTGACGTTTCGCGGCGCCGAATATCTGTTTTACCCGGCCATTCCCCTGGACGTGGTCATTGTGCGCGGCACCCATGCTGATGAAGACGGCAACCTCACGACCGATGAAGAGGTGATGAAGCTGGAAGTTCTGCACGCGGTTCTCGCCGCCAGACGCTATGGGGCGAAGGTGCTGGCGCAGGTGAAATATCGCGTGGCGAAAGGCTCGCTGCATCCGAAAAGCGTCACCGTTCCCGGCAACCTGATTGACGCCATTGTGGTGTGCGAAGAGCCGCAGATGGATCACCGCCAGACCTCCAGTTGGGACTTCGATCCGGCGCTGTGCGGCGATATCCAACTGCCCGCCGCGCAGAGCGCGCCGCTGCCGCTCGACCTGCGCAAACTTATCGGGCGGATAGCCTGCCGCTATCTGACGCCCGGCTGCGTCATCAATCTCGGCACCGGCATTCCCAACGACGTTATTGGCGCCATCATTCACGAAGAACGGCTCGGCGAGCAGGTCACCATCACCGTGGAGTCGGGGATCTACGGCGGCCAGCAGGCGGGCGGCGTTGATTTCGGCATCGGTCGTAATCTGAGCGCGATGATAGGCCACCAGGATCAAATGCTCTATTACAACGGCGCGGGAGTCGATATCACCTTTATGGGCGCCGGCGAGATGGACCCGCACGGCCACGTCAACGCTACGCGGCTCGGCGCATCCTGCCCCGGCGCGGGCGGTTTTATCGACATCACCCAGAATGCCCGCCACGTCGTGTTCTGCTCCTCTTTTACCGCCAAAGGGCTGGAGATCGCCTGTGAACAAGGGGCGCTGCATATCCGCCGCGAAGGCGAGGTACGTAAATTCGTCGCCGGGGTTAATCAGATTTCTTACAACGGCGAGCTGGCCCGCGCCAAAGGACAAACCATGCATTACGTCACCGAACGGGCGGTTTTCGAACTACGCCCGGAGGGGCCGGTGCTGACGGAAATCGCCCCCGGTATCGATCTTGAGCGCGACATCCTGGCGCATATGGATTTTCGTCCGACGATCGCCGCGGATCTTCAGGTTATGGACAGCCGCTTGTTCACCCCGCAGCCCTGCGGCCTCGCGGAACATCTGTCCCGGAATTCATCCTCTGACTCACAAGGAAATTAGCTATGAAACTTGCCAGTAAAACCGCCATTGTCACCGGCGCCGCGCGCGGTATCGGCTTTGGCATTGCTCAGGTGCTTGCGCGGGAAGGCGCGCGCGTGATCATCGCCGATCGCGACGCGCACGGCGAAGCCGCCGCCGCGTCCCTGCGCGAATCGGGCGCACAGGCGCTGTTTATCAGCTGCAATATCGGTGACAAAGCGCAGGTCGAAGCGCTGTTTTCCCAGGCCGAAGAGGCGTTTGGCGCGGTGGATATTGTGGTGAATAACGCCGGAATCAACCGCGACGCCATGCTGCACAAACTCTCCGAAGCGGACTGGGATACGGTGATCGATGTCAATCTGAAGGGCACTTTTCTCTGTATGCAGCAGGCCGCCATCCGTATGCGCGAGCGCGGCGCGGGCCGCATTATCAATATCGCTTCCGCCAGCTGGCTTGGCAACGTCGGACAAACCAACTATTCGGCGTCAAAAGCCGGCGTGGTGGGGATGACCAAAACCGCCTGCCGCGAACTGGCGAAGAAAGGCGTCACGGTCAACGCCATCTGCCCGGGCTTTATCGATACCGATATGACCCGCGGCGTCCCGGAAAACGTCTGGCAAATCATGATCAATAAAATACCCGCGGGTTACGCCGGGGAGGCGAAAGACGTTGGCGAGTGCGTGGCGTTTCTGGCGTCTGACGGCGCGCGCTATATCAACGGTGAAGTGATTAACGTCGGCGGCGGCATGGTGCTGTAAGGAGAAAAACGATGACACAGGCTAATGATATTGTGGTTGTCAGCGGCGTCCGTACCGCTATTGGCACGTTTAACGGCAGTCTTAAGCATACCCACCAGCATGACCTCGGGGCGGCGGTTATTCGCGAAGCGGTCAACCGCGCCGGACTTGCGCCGCAGGATATCGACGAAACGATCGTCGGCAACGTCGGGCAAATCGCCGAAAGCGGTTTTATCGCCCGCATCTGCCAACTGCGGGCGGGGATCCCACAGGAGAGCACCGCGTATTCGGTTAACCGCCAGTGCGGATCCGGGCTCCAGGCCCTCGCGGACGGCATGATGCAGCTGCAAAGCGGCCAGGCCGAGGTGGTCGTCGCCTGCGGAACGGAAAATATGACCCAGCTCCCCTACTACCTGCGTAAAGCGCGCGATGGCTATCGCATGGGCCACGGCGAGCTGGAAGATGGGCTGATCTCCATTCTCACCTGGCCGGAAGGGCCTTATCACAACGGCATCACGGCGGAAAACGTTGCGCAACGTTTCGGTATCACCCGCGAAGCGATGGACGATTTCGCCTGGTCGAGCCAGCAGAAGGCGCTGAAGGCGATCGCTGAGGAGCGCTTCCGCGAGCAGATTCTGGCTCTTGAGGTGCCGGACGGCAAAAAAGCGACCCGCCTGTTCGCGACCGATGAACACCCGCGCGACACCCCGCGCGAAAAGCTTGCCGCGCTGCGTCCGGCATTTAAAGCCGACGGCGTGGTGACGGCGGCCAACTCCTCCGGCATTAACGACGGCGCGGCCGCGCTGGTGATGATGACCCGCCAGCAGGCGGAAAAGCGCGGCCTCACCCCGCGTATGCGAATTCGCGGCTGGGCGGTTGCCGGCTGCGGCGCGGAGATTATGGGGTTTGGTCCCTCTCCCGCTACCCGACGCCTGATGGACCGTCTCAATATGGATGTTCACGCCATCGATTTAATTGAACTCAATGAGGCCTTCGCCGCCCAGGCGCTGGCGGTGATGAACGATCTGCGTCTCGATCCGGCCCGCGTCAACGTCAACGGCGGCGCGATCGCTCTCGGCCATCCGGTGGGCGCCAGCGGTGCGATCCTGCCGGTCAAACTGATGTATGAAATGGCGCGCAGCGGCGCGCGCACCGGTCTGGTCACCATGTGCATCGGCGGCGGCCAGGGGATTTCTATGCTGTTCGAGCGCGAAGGCGCTTAGGAAAAGACGGCCCGAAGTGGGGCTTCGGGCCGGGCGTCGTTCGGGTCAGCACCCGGCGACAACCTGTGAGCTGACGAACGGGATCGACGCGATCCCGGCAAGGCTTCTGACCACGAATACGGGGAAATAATAACCATGTCCGCAATAAATGAAAAGGCGGTAAACGGGACGCAGCTACAGCGCACCCATAAAAAGATCTACCGCCATTTGATGCCGCTACTTATCGTGGCGTACATCATCAGCTTTATTGATCGTACCAATATTGGCATGGCGAAAGCGACCATGTCGGTGGATATCGGCCTTTCCGCAACCGCATTCGGCCTCGGGGCCGGGTTGTTTTTTCTCACCTACGCGGTGCTGGAGATCCCCAGCAACCTGTTTTTAACCCGGATTGGCGCGCGGCGCTGGATCGCCCGCATCATGATCACCTGGGGGATCATCTCCTGCGGTATGGCGTTCGTCACCGGGCCTACGTCCTTTTACGTGATGCGCCTTTTGCTCGGCGCCGCCGAAGCGGGGCTGTATCCGGGCATTATTTACTACCTGACCCTCTGGTTTGGCCGTGAAGAGCGCGCTAAAGCCACCGGCCTGTTCCTGCTGGGGGTCTGCCTGGCCAATATTATCGGCGCGCCGCTGGGCGGATTGTTATTAAGCCTTGATGGAATGTCCGGCTGGCACGGCTGGCAGTGGATGTTCTTTATCGAAGGGCTGCCCGCGATAGCGCTGGCGTTCGTCGTCTGGCGCAGGCTGCCGGATAAACCCGCCGACGCCCGCTGGCTGGACAGCCACGACGTACAGGCAATCACTGCGGTGCTGGAGAAAGAAGCCGAGGAGACGCGCCATACGCCAAGCCGCTTTTCCCTGAAAACCGCGCTCACCACCCGCGTATTTTTGTTGCTGGTGCTGATTTACTTTACCCACCAGTTCTCGGTTTACGGCCTGAGTTATTTCCTGCCGGGGATCATCGGAAGCTGGGGCCAGCTTACCCCGCTGCAGATCGGTCTGCTGACCGCCATCCCATGGATCGCCGCCGCCGCTGGCGGGATCCTGCTGCCGCGTTTCGCCCGGACGGAACAGCGTTCGCGCAGCATGCTGATGGCCGGGTATCTGGTCATGGCGACCGGCATGGCGATTGGCGCGATTGCCGGCCACGGCGTGGCGTTGCTTGGCTTCTCGCTGGCCGCCTTCATGTTCTTCGCCATGCAATCCATCATCTTTAACTGGCTCCCCTCGATCATGAGCGGGCATATGCTGGCGGGCAGCTTCGGCCTGCTTAACTGCCTCGGATTGTGCGGCGGCTTTCTCGGGCCGTTTATCCTCGGCGCGTTTGAGGACCGCACCGGCGCGGCGACGTCCGGCTTATGGTTCGCCGTCGCGCTACTGATTGTCGGCGCGCTGGCATCTCTGTTGATTAAAAGTTCGTCATCCTCTACCCCCGCCTCGGCAAAACAGGCCCGCGGCGAAAACGCTTAATCAGGAGCGCCTTATGCGTATCGAAGTGTTACTGGATTTAAAAACTCGCCTCGGCGAGAGCCCTGTATGGGATATCGAGCAGCAACGTCTTTGGTGGGTAGATAGCCTCGACGGGCGCCTGTTCGCCTGTAACGCGCAGGGCGGCGCGATTAAGAGCTGGGACGTGCGGCAGAAAATTGGCTCTTTCGCCCTGCGCCAGAACGGCGAAGGCGCGGTGGTAGCGCTACAGAATGGCGTTCATCTGCTCGACTTCGCCAGCGGCGGGCTGACGCTGCTGCACCATCCGGAAGCGGACCGGCCCTTTAACCGGCTCAACGACGGTAAAGTCGATCGTCAGGGACGCTTTCTGTTCGGGTCGATGGATATGCGCGAAGAGGAGCCAAGCGGCGCGCTATATCGCCTGGACGCCGATCTGTCACTGCACGTGCTGAAGAAAAATATCATCGTCTCTAACGCCCCCTGCTGGAGCCCCTCCGGCGAAACGTTCTACTTTGCCGATACCTGGACGGGCGAAATCTGTGCCTGGGACTACAACACCGCGACCGGCGATCTCTCTGGCGAACGTGTCTTTTGCCACGTCGATCGCAGCGAAGGCGGCGCGGCGGATGGCGCCACCGTGGACAGCGAAGGCTATCTGTGGAACGCGCTGGTCTATGCGGGCAAGCTGGTGCGCTACACGCCGGAGGGCGAGGTCGATCGCATCATTGAGATGCCGGTGAAAAAAGTCACCAGCGTGATGTTCGGCGGCGAAAACCTCGACGTGCTGTACGTCACCTCAATGGCGCAGCCGCCGCTACCGCGCTTCCCGGAAGATAATCAGCTACGCGGCAGCCTGTTCGCCATTTACGACCTGGGCGTCACCGGCGTAGCGGAACGGCGCTTTGCCGGTTAAACGAATATCCGGCTCGCCGCGATAACAATAATACCCGGCGAACCCACTCTGACCCTGATACCTGGCGGCGCGCGCCATGCTGTCGCGACGCCGCGGAGTAAACACGACTATGACAACAATCAATCAAACACCTGCCGGCGAACAAGGCGCAAAAAAGCGGCTGGTACATCGTTTCTCCTGGGTTTCGCTGCTGGTTTGCTGGCTAATCTGGGTGCTTAACGCCTACGACCGCGAGATGATCCTGCGCCTTGGCCCGGTCATCTCTAAGGAGTTCTCGCTCTCGCCGGAACAGTGGGGCAACGTCGTCGCGCTGATTATGGTTGCCCTGGCGGTGCTGGATATCCCCGGCTCCATCTGGAGCGATCGCTACGGTTCAGGCTGGAAGCGGGCGCGCTTTCAGGTACCGCTGGTGCTGGGCTATACCGCCCTCTCTTTTATTTCCGGGATTAAAGCGATCAGCCACGGGCTGACGGCGTTTGTGCTGCTGCGCGTTGGCGTCAACCTCGGGGCCGGCTGGGGCGAGCCCGTCGGCGTCAGCAACACCGCGGAGTGGTGGCCGAAAGAGAAGCGCGGCTTCGCGCTGGGGGTGCATCATACCGGCTATCCGATTGGCGCGCTGCTGAGCGGCGTGGTGGCAAGTCTGGTGCTTTCCGCATTTGGCGAAGGCAGCTGGCGCTACTGCTTCCTGCTGGCGCTGATCGTCGCCATCCCGCTGATGATTTTCTGGGCGAAATATTCCACCGCCGATCGCATCAACACGCTTTATCAGCATATCGATAGCCAGGGGATGACGCGCCCGGCGACCCAGGAAAGCAGCCATGTTGCCAAAGGCGAAGGGATGAAGACCTTTTTACGTACCCTGCGCAACCGCAATATTTCGCTAACGGCGGGCAATACCCTGCTGACGCAAATTGTCTATATGGGCATTAACGTTGTGCTGCCGCCGTATCTTTATCACGTCTCCGGCCTGTCGCTGGCGGCATCCGCCGGGCTAAGTATTATCTTCACGCTGACCGGTACTCTGGGCCAGATAATCTGGCCCTGGCTATCCGATAGCTTTGGTCGTAAACGTACTCTGATCGTCTGCGGTCTGTGGATGAGTATCGGCATTGCGCTGTTCTATTTCGCCACCAATATGCCGCGTCTTATCGCCATTCAGCTCTTTTTTGGCCTGGTGGCCAACGCCGTGTGGCCTATCTACTACGCAATGGCCTCGGATTCCGCCGAAGAACGCGCCACCTCTACCGCCAACGGAATTATCACCACGGCGATGTTTATCGGCGGCGGCCTTTCGCCATTGCTTATGGGCTGGCTCATCCAGTTCGGTGGGGGATGGGAAAATCCGGCGGGTTATATCTACGCCTTCTTTACCATGGCGGGATGCGCGCTGCTGGGGATGTTGTTGCAGCTGATGACCACCGATAAAACGCCGCGCAAAGCGCATTAACGCAGGAGAACGCATGAAGATTGTTATCGCGCTGGATTCGTTTAAGGGCAGCTGTAGCGCGCAGGCCGCTTGCGCAGCGGTCGCACGGGGATTGCGCCGGGTTGACGAGGCGCTGGAGCTGGTCGAAATGCCCGTGTCGGACGGCGGAGAGGGACTGCTTTCGACCCTTGCGGAAAGTCCGCAGCTGAAGGGCGCGAGGTGGCAGCAGCAGCGCTGTACCTCGCCTTACGGCCTCGCCGTACAGGCCGCGTTTCTGATCCTGCCCGGCGAGCGGGCCATTATTGAGATGGCGCAAAGCTGTGGGCTCGAGCTTACGCCGAAAGCGCAGCGGGATGTGCGTCTGGCCAGCAGTTTTGGGCTGGGCGAACAGGTAAAAGCGGCGCTGGATGCCGGTTGCCGGCGTCTGATTATCGGGCTGGGCGGCAGCGCGACCAACGATGGCGGCATCGGTTTCGCCCAGGCGCTTGGCGCACGATTCTTGCGCAAGGACGGCACGCTGCTGCCGGTTCCCGCCGCGGGCCAGGATCTTGCGCATATCCAGCGCATCGATTTACGCGAACTGGACCCGCGTTTACGACAGGCCGAAATTCAGGCCTCCTGCGACGTCACCAACCCTCTGCTTGGAACCGATGGCGCCACCTGGGTTTATGGCGCGCAGAAAGGGGCGGATGAGGCGGCGCTGAGCGAGCTGGAGGCGGGTATGGCGCACTACAGCCGGCAGCTTACGCAAACGCTCGGCTACGACGTCAGCGAAGCACCAGGCGCCGGGGCCGCGGGCGGTATGGGAGCTGCGCTGATCGCCTATGCGGGCGGCACGCTGCGTCCGGGCATTGACCTGGTGCTGGAACTGCTTAATGCCGACCGCCATCTTAGCGATGCCGCGCTGACCATCGTCGGGGAAGGCTGGCTCGATCGTCAGAGCGCCTTTGGTAAAGCCCCGGTGGGCGTGGCGGGCAAAGCGGCGCGCCACGGCGTACCGGTTGTGGCCCTTTGCGGCGGACGCGATGAGAGCAGTCGGCAATTGTATCAACACCATATTGACGCGATGTGGTCTATCTGCCAGCGCCCTATGCCGCTGGCGGAGTCGATGAACACATGCGAACAGCTCCTCGCCGACGCAGCGGAGAATGTTCTACGAACCTTTCTGAGCGGACGGCGCGGAGAGGCACATAAGCGGATAACTGTATGATTATTACGACGGCGCTGGCTAATGAAATTGTCGCCCGGGCAATGGCGATAATTCATCATAACGTGAACGTGATTGACCATCATGGACAGATTATTGCCTCAGGTGAACGTCATCGTATCGGCGAGCAGCATGAAATCGCCCGCGAGGTGATACGCACCGGTAAACGTATTTGTATTAATAACACCGCGGAAGCCGCGCGTTTTCAGAATGTGCATCCCGGGATTAATCATCCCATTATGTATGACGATCGCGTGGTGATGGTGGTGGGCATCAGCGGCGACCCGGCGGCAATAAGCCGCTATGCTGAACTGGCGGTGCTTACCGCCGAACTACTGGTCCGCCAGGCCATAGAGATGCGGGAAACCAACTGGCGACAGCGTCTGCGCGACACCCTGTTTTGTCAGTACCTTGAGCAGGGAGCCGCGCCCGCCGGACAGGAAGCGCTTCATCGCCTGGTGGAGCTTGGCTTTAATTTTAATGCCCCGCTGATGCCGGTTGTGGTGACCGTGCAGGTCGAACAGCACCAGCTAAGCGAAGTATTGAGTACGCTGCTGCGGGAATTCTCGCAGCTGTCCGGGGTAAGAGACGTCATTTTGCTGGGCAGCAATGAAATACTTATCCTCAATACGCTATGCGAACCCCAGGAGACGATGCTGCGGGGCATCGAGTTTGTTCTCAGCAATCAGATCAGCCATTACCATATCGGGATTGGCGTGCAGGCGGACAACGCCCCGGATATTCGCGAGGCTATCCGATTCGCCCGTTCGGTGATTGAGGTGGGGAGCAAAGTGCAGCCGCAGCGACAAATCTACTACTTTCGCGAGATGGCGATGCTCTGCCTGTTCCGGGTGCTGGAAGACAGCTATATGGTGAATTTTTTTATCAATAACGTACGCCAGCTGCTTGAGCATGATTCCGGCGAAGTGCTGCTGGATACCCTGAGCAGCTTTATTGCCAATAACGCCGAGCCGGGCAAAACGTCGCTGCTGTTGGGGATTCATCGCAATACGCTCACCTACCGGCTGCAGCAGATTAAAAAGCATATTCAGCTCGATCCGATGGTCTTCACCGACCTGACGCAGCTGGCGGTGTCGGTACACTGCTATCGTCGGCAGAACCCGCGCCAGAGCGAATGGATTGATACCTTAAGCTAGAGAGCGGCGGGTGCTCTCGCCCGCCCTGCAGGGGAAATACCCCACAGCCATGTCCGGGAGGAAGCGGCCCGAACGTTACCGGTCGCGGTGTATCACTCTGAGATCGACGTTTATCAAAATAATAGCGCGCCCGGCGTTTTTATCGCGAGCGGGGCGCCCGTCGCCGATGGCGGGCTTTTCGCCTCATCCCTTCGGCGAAGCTTGCTCGCTTCAGTCGCCATTTCTGTACATAATTTAATCAAATGGCACCTTTCTTGCCTTTTATCTACGTTCCCCGACGGCGGCGTTCGTCGGTCAATATAGATAAAAAGGACAGGAAAATGGCGCAAATGAATGAAAACGTCGCGACCGCACCGGTCTCTCCCTTACGCGATTTTTTCGCGAAACCACGCATCATCGCCAGGCCCGGTTTTAACCGCTGGCTGGTGCCCCCGGCCGCGCTGGCCGTTCATCTCTGCATAGGTATGGCCTACGGATTTTCGGTTTACTGGTTGCCTATGTCGCAGCTAATAGGAGGAAGCGAGTCCTTACAATGCCCCGTCACGATGTCGTTCTGGCAGCAGCTGTTTACCCGCGATTGCGACTGGAAGATCTCCATGCTGGGATGGACCTACACGCTGTTTTTTTGTTTTTCTCGGCTGTTCGGCGGCGCTGTGGGGCAGCTGGCTTGAGAAGGTTGGACCACGGCTGGTGAGCTTTATTGCCACCTTGTGCTGGTGCGGCGGCCTGTTGCTATCCAGCATCGCTATCTATTTCCACCAGCTTTGGTTGCTGTGGCTGGGAGCCGGGGTCATCGGCGGAATCGGTCTCGGACTGGGCTATATCTCACCGGTTTCGACGCTGTTGCGCTGGTTTCCGGATAAGCGCGGAATGGCGGCCGGAATGGCGATCATGGGTTTTGGCGGAGGCGCGCTGGTGGGGGCGCCGCTGGCAAACGGACTGATGAATTACTTCGCCGGTCCGGCCGGCAACGGGGTATGGCAAAGCATTCTGGCGCTGGCGGCGATTTATGCGCTGTTTATGCTCGCCGGTACCTTTGGCTATCGCCTGCCGCCCATGGGCTGGCATCCTTCGGGTGAGAAGGCGCAAAAAACGATCCGCAATAATCCCACGATCCAGGTGCACGTCCGCGTCGCCTGCCGCACTCCGCAGTTCTGGCTGCTGTGGATGGTGCTGTGGCTCAACGTCACCGCGGGGATCGGCATTCTCGGTATGGCCTCGCCGATGCTGCAGGAGATCTTTGCCGGTAAACTGCTGTCGCTCGATCTGAGCTGGCATGAGCTGAACGGCGAGCAGCTGAAACGCATTGCTACCATGGCCGCAGGATTTACCGGCCTGCTCAGCCTGTTTAACATCCTGGGACGTTTTTTCTGGGCATCGGTATCCGACCTGTGCGGGCGCAAAATGACCTTTGCGATTATTTTCTGCCTGGGCGCCGCGCTGTACGGGACGTTGCCGCTGGTGAATCACGGCGGCTATATCGCGCTGTATGTCTGCGCGATGTGCATTATCATTTCGATGTACGGCGGAGGCTTTGCCAGTATTCCCGCCTATCTGGCCGACGTCTTTGGCTCACAAATGGTCGGCGCGATTCACGGGCGTTTGTTAACCGCCTGGTCTGCGGCAGGGATCAGCGGCCCGGTGCTGGTCAACTATCTACGCGAGTATCAGCTGACGCACGGGGTCCCGCCCGAGCGCGTCTATGATATTACGCTGATGGTGCTGACCGGCCTGCTGGTGATGGGTTTTATCTGTAATCAGCTGGTGCGTCCGCTGACGGAAGAGCATGCGATGACCGCGGAACAGCAGCAGCAGGCGAAAGGTCTGTACACCATCAACAAGAATGCTCAGCTTACGTGGGAGGCCCGTCCGTCCACGCTGCTGCTAACCGTAAGCTGGGTGGCGGTGAGCGTGCCGCTGTTATGGGGCGTCGGCACCACGTTACAGCAGGCCGTGAAGTTTTTTATGTAGGTTCTTGCAGCCGATGCCGCCCGTGATTCCCTGGCGGCTCTTTATGCGCTTACCGGCGTGCCTGACTGGATATGTTGAAGGATCCTCTCGACCGCCTCTTCGGCGGTCAGTACGGAGGTATCCAGAGTCAGGCTGGCGGCCAGCAGGCGAGCAAGGGTTGATTTCCCGGTACCGGGCAGGCCACCAAAGATCAGTAACATAGAGACGACAGCGTCATGTTGTTTCCGCTGGTGATGATTATTGATGATTTTCCAGCTTACCTGAACACGGATCTTATTCAGTCAGGTATGATTAATATTCAATACTGGCTGAAGCGGCATCAGGAGGCGTCTGCAGATAATCGTCACGTCCAGGGCAACGTTCAGTGATAGTGATACCGTCCCGCAGGCAATTTACTTAAGCCTTTTGCCCTCATCATCCACCACTTTCTCGCCATCTTCCTTTGCAAACGCGCCCTTTTGCGCGTCAGGAAGGATATCTAGTACCACCTCCGATGGGCGGCACAGGCGCGTTCCCAGCGGCGTCACCACAATCGGGCGGTTAATCAGGATTGGATGCTGCAGCATGAAATCGATTAACTGGTCATCGGTAAATTTATCTTCCGCCAGGCCCAGTTCTTCATAGGGCTCAACATTTTTACGCAGCAGCACTCGTACCGCGATCCCCATATCGGCAATGAGTTTGACCAGCTCATCGCGTGGCGGTGGATTTTCAAGGTAATGAATAACGGTGGGTTCAGTACCGCTGTTGCGGATCATCTCCAGCGTATTACGCGACGTGCCGCAGGCCGGGTTATGATAAATGGTAACGTTGGTCATTTGTGTATCTCATGACAAAGTGAAAGAGAGACGTAGCGCCAGCGCGGCCAGCGTTACAAACAGTACAGGCAGAGTCATGACGATCCCGGTGCGGAAGTAGTAGCCCCAGGAGATGGTCATGTTCTTCTGTGAAAGTACGTGCAGCCAGAGCAGCGTTGCCAGGCTACCAATAGGTGTAATTTTCGGCCCCAGATCGCAGCCAATCACGTTGGCATAGATCATCGCCTCTTTGATCACGCCGGTTGCGGTGCTTCCATCGATAGACAGTGCCCCCACCAGCACGGAAGGCATGTTGTTCATGATGGAAGACAGGAAAGCCGTCAAAAAGCCAGTACCCAGCGTCGCGGCCCAGAGTCCTTTATCCGCCAGCACGTTCAATACCCCTGAAAGGTATTCGGTTAGCCCGGCGTTGCGCAGACCGTAGACCACCAGGTACATCCCCAATGAGAAGATGACGATCTGCCAGGGTGCGCCACGCAGCACTTTGCCGGTATTGATGGCATGACCGCGCTTAGCGACCGCAAGCAGAATGATCGCCCCTGCCGCGGCAATCGCGCTGACCGGAATGCCAAGCGGCTCGAGGACGAAAAAACCGACCAGCAGAAGAATCAAAACTATCCAGCCGGTGCGGAACGTAGCCGGATCTTTAATGGCGTTTGCCGGCGATTTAAGCAGGACCAAATCGTAGGCCGGCGGGATATCTTTGCGAAAGAACAGGTGCAGCGTCACCAGCGTAGCGCCTATGGCGGCAATATCGACCGGCACCATTACCGAGGCATATCCAGTGAATCCCAGCCCGAAGAGATCTGCCGATACGATGTTCACCAGATTCGACACAATAAGCGGCAGGCTGGCAGTATCAGCAATAAACCCGGCAGCCATTACGAAGGCCAGCGTCGTGCCCTTGCTGAATCCTAATGCCAGCAGCATGGCAATCACGATGGGCGTCAATATTAATGCCGCGCCATCGTTGGCAAACAACGCCGCCACCGCTGCGCCGAGCAGAACAATATACGTAAACAGCAAACGGCCACGACCGTTTCCCCAACGAGCTACGTGCAGCGCAGCCCATTCAAAAAAGCCGGACTCATCGAGCAGCAGGCTGATAATAATTACCGCAATAAAGGTCGCCGTCGCGTTCCAGACGATATTCCACACCACCGGGATATCATCGACATGTACAACGCCAGCAATCAAAGCCAGTACCGCGCCCAGCGACGCGCTCCAGCCGATGCCTAACCCCTTCGGCTGCCAGATAACCAGAAAAATGGTCAGGACAAAAATAGCACCTGCCAGTAGCATACCCCCTCCCTGAAGATCACATTCGAAAAAACATATATATTACGGCAAATTTTTAAAGGCAGAACGCTTTACCGCTTCCAGAACAGTTTGCTGATGCCAGCTTGCGGGCGATGGCCTGTACGATCTCCTGTTGGCTTAACCAGGCCTGCGCTATTACCTGTGCCGCCCATGCAGGCATATGCGGTGATAAGCGATAGTGCACCCACTTACCCTGCTTGCGATCCAGCAATAATCCGCTTTCCCGCAGCATAGCCAGATGGCGGGAGATCTTGGGCTGCGACTGATCCAACGCCGCGCAGAGATCGCACACGCACAGCTCCCCCATCTCTTTAAGCAGCAGCACAATACCCAGGCGGGTTTCATCGGACAGATTTTTGAAAAGCTGTAAGGGTGTTAATGACATCATTCCTCCCGATCGTCGATGGACAGGATACTCCACAGAGATATAAGTTCAACACCACATATGAAAAATCATATGTGTTAAGTAACAAAAAACAAGAGGCAAGTATGCCAGGCGGGTTAACCAGATCAATTTATAGGGGAAGAGCAGAATTCAGAAGTCTGGAGCGGGCGAAGGGATTAGAACAATCAATATATTAAATTGAATTTAAACAATTTTTTAAGTTATAAGTGAATTTATACCCCCATACATACCCCCAAAGCAAGGATGTTTGAAATCCCACCTCTTCCCTCGTATTGATAAATCAGCAGATAGCGCGATGATAGCAAAATGCTTTCATACTCAAAGGTAGAAATGCAATTGTTCTAAACTAGCTACGGTTAGTGATACCAAGATAGCGACGAGCCCTCATGATATCAACAATCGTAAGGTAAGGCGCTTGCTCCTGCCAGCTAAATCCCCTTTGGTCGACACGGACCAACTCGTACTTCTCCACCAGAAAATTAACGGCATCGACAAGCGTGATGCCAGCTTCGATATGTCCCTTAATAACAGCTTCATCGCTGAACGGCGTGTCATTTAACGTCAGGCCGTAGTGTTGCTCAAGTAGCCGAGCAAGCAGCATTTGCCAGACAACCACGGGCGATGGATATGGCTGAACAGCCCGCTGGTTTATTGCAGGTAAAGTATTCATGAGTTGTTCTCTTAAAAATGAGTACTAAAAGTCGGTTAGCTTTGGGTGGGATAAATGGCGATATAAACGTAACCGCAGGAGCCCAGCGTATCAGCTTCGCAGGTCAGCCCCTTTGCATAGAGCGTAACGCAATGCTGGTGTCGGGGATTTAGTTCGCCGCTGGTAAGCATGAGCTCCACCTGCTTCAGCAGTACCGGGAATGCCTGGTCAAGATGGAGTAAATCCGCTTCATTGAACTGACCTGTTATGCTGGCGCGGTCAGCCAGGTAATGCAGGCAATTACCTTCCTGGACCATACGTGCGCCAAAACAAGGGATGACGTTACGACTCAAGCCCCACCAGGGCTCAGCAGTATCGTCATTCGCTGTCAGTGTCTTATTCGACATCTTAAGCTCCTTTTATAAGGTTAATTTAGAGTGACGCTGCGCAGACAAACATAAGGTCCGTTCCGGTCCTGGCGTCGTTCGGCAAAGACAGCCAGAACACCTTTGATATCCTGAACTTCACGACCATAGTAATGGCAGACGCTTCCGGACCAGCTATATTTCCCGGTACAGAAGCGAAACAATCGGGATTCAGGATGCAGACGATAAATTGCCATCGCCTGACGCTTACTGATAATTTTCATTAGCCTTCCTCTTCTTATAGCCATCCATGCTCAGCAAACGACAACGCTTCACCATCACCAATGATGAAATGATCCAATAGCCGGACATCGACCAGCTCCAGAGCTTCTATAATCCTGGACGTAATAGCTCTGTCAGCTTTACTGGCATCGGTAATGCCAGATGGGTGGTTATGAGAGACGATTACCGCAGCTGCATTATGACGCAGTGCAGATTTCACAATTTCGCGAGGATGGATTTCGGTATGGTTAATCGTGCCGAGGAAGAGCGTTTCATGCTCCAGCAGACGATGCTGATTATCGAGATAGATAACAACAAAGACTTCGCGCTCCTGCTTTGCCAAATAGAGCTGTAACCATTTTTTCGCGAAACTAGCGGCAAGGAACGACTCACTGGGCTGCCGCTGATATTTCTCCAGTAATCGCAGGGCACGACGGATGGTACGTTGCTCATTCATCGGGAAGACCGAAGGTAAATTCAGCTCGGACATGGTGGCTCCTTAAAAGAAAAAGCCCCGTAACAACCAGCTACAGGGCTATAAACAAACACGGAGATATCGTTCATGAGGCGAGTTGCAGCATATTTTCTGCCATCACCCACAGCGCTCGATTCAGCTTCACATCACCATCAATACCTTTAATTGCACGTGTATGTGTGCGTCCTCCTTTTGCATTGCGACCGTTCAAACCACCTTTGATTAGGTTCTCCTGAATACGCTGATAAGTTGTCCAGAGATCTCCGGACTCATCCTGCCAGCGACGAGGGGCCAATAGCTGTGATTCCGTCACGGGCTGATGCTCCTCGCCAAAGCGATATGTCAGTGCAGCTTTTGCCAGTGCCTGTTGTGCAGGCGGCGGAAGCATTAGTGACTGCATGGCATCGCGTTTTTCCTCCACCCTGTCAAACACCCCAAGCACCTCGTAAGCCCCTTCGATAACCTTTTCCACCACGTTGCCCTTATGGGGCACTCGCACCTCTCCAAAGCTCTCGCCGCAAATCAGTCCGTTCTGACAGACCGATCGGAACAGTCCCGGCAGCATCTGGTATGAACTGGAACCGTCATGGCTGTTAAGCAGGATAATTTCCGGTACCTGTTTACCGGTAATCTGCCCTTCGCGGCGCAGACGTAGCATATGTTTGGTGTGTTCCCGCTTGTCGGGGTTACGCACACGGGTCTGGCAGGCAAAGAACGGCTGAAAACCTTCGCGCTGCAGGTTATCCAGCAGAGTGATGGTCGGGATGCAGGTATAGCGCTCGCTGCGCGATTCATGCTTTTCCTCACTGAACACGCTGGGAACATAGTGAGCAAGTTCATCACGGGTTAAGGGACGGTCACGGCGAACAAGGTTCACCGCACCAAAGCGGGATGCTAATCGCATAATTCACTCCTTTGTGTGTTTATCGGTATAAAAAGAAAAGGCCACGCTCCCGAAGGAACATGGCCTTTAACATTAAAAATGGCGTGGCGGATAAGACGTTATTGCCCCATATATTCAACCCTGGCACTGGTGGCCTTACCATCAGCACCAACGGTCACCACCACCTTATCGTAGGTACGATACCCGGCATTGTAGACCTCATAAACCACAGTATTTCCCTCCACTTTGTAGCTGCCGAAATCAGCGGCCTCAGCCGTGTCACGGTCATACTCTTTCGTGTACGCTTCTTTGGCCGCTTTCATGACTGAGCCTTTGTTAATCTCCGGCGCTCGACTCCCGGCACTGGCAGCAAGGGCAGATACGTATTTCGGGCAGACCGTCATCATGTCCCCACGGGTGAATGTCAGTTGCGCACCAAAGACCTGAAGGGTCGATGTTTCCTGACCTGCAATCGAAGCAATTGCCTTTCTGGCGGCTGCAGGTGCCTGCCCACCTTCAACCTCAACAGCCTTAAATCCTGTTTGCTGGTTGCACAACTGAGATGTGGGTACCAGATTGCCGTTTACACTGATGCGACTCCCCATCAGCTCCTGCGGGCCATTGGGGCAGCCCTGCAACTGACCAAAGATGCCAATGGTGTTGTTTTTCAGCATCACCAGTACCTGACCATTATCGGTCAGCGTCTGGCACCAGCCGTTTTTCACAGCCCAGTTACCCGCCTGAGCAGAAACCGAAATGGCTGACAAAACAAGTGCAATCACGGTCTGAATTTTCATATGTCACCTTATTAATGAATCAGAAGCGGCAACGGAGGACGCGGTACACAGAACCTGATGCACCTTTGTATCCGGACCATCACGTCAACGTCCCTGTTCGTCGTGCTCATGAACACTTTTGAGAAAGAAATATCCCTTTGCTTTGATAGGTAAAAGCGATCAATAGGGGGCTTATACATCGACATTTTAATAGATAAAAACGATCGATATTCTATTATCGATCGTTTTTACAGATCAATATACTGTTTTTTGAATGTGGTAATTGAGGGGTAAAGCGGCGGATTTTAGCCAAATATTCGGTCCCATAATGCCGTGGCAAGTTGCACTAACTTTTGTCGGATACTCCTTAACAGAGCAGTCCAGACAGAAGGCAGGTGGTCAGGATTAATCACCGTGTCAAAAGCCTTACCCGCAGCCTCACCAAACTGCTGCCGTACAGCGGCGTCAGTGTCCGGGGTCTGATGCTCTGGTTTCAGCTGGCAATACACGGCACTGCTGGCCTGTACGGGCAAGGCATGCACAATCAACTCCACCAGGGCGGGCAGGTTATAGCCGGTATGTGCAGAGACAGCCATGACCGGGAAAGAGGACGGCAACTGACCGGCAACCTGCGCACTGACTGAAGCCAATGAAAGGCATTGTTCAGAAGAAGGTGATGCCTGCCAGGGCTCACCATCCCTGAGGGGTGGAATGCGGTCGGCCTGAGTCAGTACAAACAGGAAACGTGAAGGGTCGGCACCGGCTTCCATCAGTGCCCTGTATGCCGTGATATCCGTTGCCCGAGCACGGTCATCGGCACGCAGTACCCAGATAATCAAATCCAGCTCTGCCAGCAACGCTTTATAGAGCGCCAGATATTCCTCGTCGTATTCCGGTGTCTCGCCCACCCCAGGCAAATCCACCAGTGTCATGCTGCGCTCACCAACGGTGAGTAACAGACGCTGGGGTTCCCGGGTGCAGCCCAGCAAATCACTGGTCAGACAGATGGGTTGCTGAAAAAGCGCGTTGCATAATGAACTCTTGCCCGCACCACTTTTGCCCATGATGCCTATCATGGGTTCATAGCGAATCGCCTCCTGGAGGCGGGAAAGAATACGTTCAGCAGAATGCGGGGGTAAGAGATTAAGACAGGTGCGCAGAACATTGCTTGTATCCTGCGGGTCGGGGATTTGAGGCATGATTTACTCCTGTGAAAAAATAGCGCCGGAAAATGGTTAACCGTCTGTTCAAAGGAGTAATATAGGTTTAAATTTTTCTGGAATGAGGGAATATGAAATGGCTAAATGTGTACGAAAAAACTGCAATCGTTTAGTGTCCCCATTACCTGAAGCAAAACGTAAAAGGCTCTGTAAAAAACATTATTTGCGCTTCTGCGAACTGAGTGAGCGCAAGGAAAAAGACCTTGTTTATCGGATTAATAAATATATCCCTCGTAAAATAAAACGATTAAAGAAGGGGCGCATTTACTATTGCGCATTCAATAGCAGGAGGGGATATGTCAGAAAGATATCTTCAATTGAAAATGCTGGATTAATAAGACAGGCCAGATAGAAGCTTGTATTAATACGAAAAACACCGGCTTGGAGAAACACAGAAAGCTATGTACGCCGTATAAGAATCGGGCCGGATATTCCTGTTTCATTAAATGAAGTAACGGAACTGTATAGTATCTACTCCTGGATTAATTTTTGTAAAAACAGCAAGCTTTATGCAATAAATTATCTTGGTGGCGGCGAGGGAAATTTAAAATTGCAACTTTATAAACTTCCTTCCCCAAGTAAGATAGGAGATTCCTCACACCAACAAAACATTATCACACCTATTACTTTAAAAAACAAAGTAATTAATCAACTCGCAAAAAACCGCAATTCCAGGGGGACTACTAACGTAAAAAAACCACTCAGCCTGTACAAATCTTTGATTGAGTTAGAGGATGAACGGGTTGTGGCATTAAAATTACTCCAATTAACAATTGAGACATCTGTACACCCTCACCAATATAGTAATAATCTACCGTATCTTAGCCCTGGCGATGTCCCTCCATTATTTGGCCTCTTATTAAATGAACTAAAAAGACTGAATGTCGTTGGCGTGAATGATTCGATGTTAAAACTCGCTAAAAAATACAAAAATGAATCCTTTACGTTAGAGTTAATAGCAATTCATGTTATTTTTAACATGGCAAGAAATGGCACCCCCGAAGTTTATTCATTTTTATCAAGTAAGTTTGATAAAAATGGTCATTTGTACAGGTCCGTAATGATTATCTTCATGATGCTTGAGTTGGATTTGGATTCTTATTCTGAATTATTGGGGTTTTACAACTCTTTCTTTAGTACGGATGTAATCAAAATCAAAGATAATATATTGCTATGGGCGTCAGGTAAGAAAGAAACACTCCCTTTTGAATACCAACCTGGAATTTAAAAATTAAAGGTGTCTAACACCAACAAATCTGATAGTGATTGTCATTCTCATTTGTAAATTTCGTTTTTTTAGCATGTGCGAAAAAATCGATCATGGTGGTGAAAGCCTCGTTAGTGCTATGACATAGCTTGCTATGCGCTAAACGCGCAGAGCTGTGAATCTCAACCTTGAGAGGTACTTCTGGAAAATCAACATAGCTTTACACAGTCTAAAATTTGCTTGCAGGCGGCTCGATAGGACTCTCTTAAGTACAACCCTAACAAAGGGCACATACTGAGCATAAAAGATATTAACTGTATTTTTTTACTGTTGAGTACCATGGTGTGAGGTGAATATCCAAGGTACCACTGGGTACCACACATCGCCTCCCGAACTCACACTACATTGCGGGAGCATTTCCATGACAAACAAAACTCATCCGATATCATCCAGCACCCAGACAACCACATCTTTACTGAATGATCAGCTCGTTGATATGACGTTCATCACCGCCTATACAAACATGACAGACAAATGGTTCTACCGATTAATTTCAGAGAATGCGTTCCCTGCACCAATTAAACTGGGTCGCAGTTCACGCTGGCTAAAAAGCGAAGTGGAAAAATGGATGCTGGATAGAATACAAGCATCTCGAGGTTAGAACCTTTAGTGTTGGTGTTTTACACAGGAAGGTTACGTAATTTAATATAGGTTTTTTAATATAATTATACTCACTCTCATTTGTTCTTATATTCACCGCTTACTGTCAATGTCTCTTTTAAACACCCTCGCAAATACTATTGGAACAACCAGCCTCGCCTTTAAAGCAATAATTAATTTAAGTATCAGCTCAGCATTGCCTTAAAGAAAAGTCTTGCATGAAACATCATTAACTTAGTGCTTGCACTGGCCTCTCTCATCATCAGCAGTGGAATAATCATGCTAAAAAATTCAGATAGAAATTTTAATGAAGACTGGTTCCTGGCTTCAGTTCTCAATGCACACATCGATGAAATGATAAACAGATACTCATGCCTTTTGGCATTACGTATGGATTTTTTCTACAAAAAGAAAAGTGCCAGGCATTCACACTTAAATCACCAAACACTTGAACATGATTTGCGTGAACTAATGGAGAAAATGACAAAAGAGAAAGGTGTGGTGGGCTATTTCTGGGTTGTCGAATGGACTGAACGACATAGATACCATGCGCATGTCGTATTCTGGCTGGACAGACAAAAAACACAGCACTCTTATCCCTTTGCCCTTACAGCAAATACACTTTGGGAGGAAATAACGCACCGGGACGGCGTATCGCACCGATGTGAATATCGGCCGCAGTATTCTAGAAATATCAATATACCTGTTCGGTATAACGATCCGGAAAGCATTAACAATATCCGTCATGTTCTGAGCTATCTGGCTAAGGAAGAACAAAAAGAAGGTTTGTGTGCATACGGCTGTAATGACGTTTCTCCACGATCAGCGGCAGGGCGTCCACGTAAGCCAGGCCCCTGATCCTACGGCTACGCAACTGGCTCTGCATCCTGTACAAACCCCGTTATTACGGCGACAAATAATGTCCTCGCGGACATGACTGGACCTGCCGCTGGAACCCTGACGTTCCGACCTGTAGTGAATCAACAATTCCACAACTCCATTTATACCCGGCAGCTCTCCTGTCGGGTATTTCTCATATCTGTCAAACAAGGGACATCAAAAATGAAACAGCCAGAGAACACGATCGCGGTAAAAGTGGCGGAATACCGTTTACACATCACCCGGCTAAGGATCTGCCGGGATAGCCTGGCTGGATGTTGCAGTGATGCCGAGCGGCGTGGCTGGCGTTTGAGAGCTCTTGAGCAGTTAAGTAAAGCCTCACTGCTCTACTGCCGACGGGCAAGTTCTGCCGATACCTGCAAGTTTCAACAGGCCTGTGAAGGTCTCCAGCAACACATCAGCAGAGTTTTACCAGAAGGCCAGTGGTGCGGTGATTTGTTTGGGCAGGGGATGCAGGCAAAATTTTGAGGTATCTGTATGAAACAACAACCGACTAAATTCGCGATCGATGAATGGGGGAATTTGGTCAATGCAGAAGATTTTCGCTATCCCTCATTCTGGAAACTGTACTGCTTCTACTGCAAGAGTCCGGTAGTACTGGTTCTTGCCCCGAACGGGCAGGTATCGCATTTTCTGCATGATGAAACCTTTATGGTATCAGCCGATTTCATGGCATGCCCGAACGTGGAATGTTCCTAACCGCAGTAACCCGCGTCAAAAGCAGAAAACGACTTTTTCGGCCACAACGTCCCCTTTTACACACGCCCCTTATTTCCATTATTGAAAGAGAAATTGATGAACAATTGCGCTGAAAATGAAGCGTTAAAGACGAACTCTGATGGTAACAATGTCATGCTTATTCGTAGAGTGTTGCAGCAGGCGACTGATCATTACCCACGACTGGCTGCGCTGGGGTTTACTCTACAGTATGCGAATTGCCACTCCTGCGACAACGAACAACAAAGTAATGCCCAGTTGCTACGTTTTCACGCTGAAGCCTATTGCAGAATTGGCGAATATTCAAAGAGGCGTATTGAAGCGGGTAAACCATCGCAACCTGCGCTTCTTCGCTGGTTGTGGGAGGCTGAAAGTATTTCAACATGTCGGATGATGATGCTATTCAATTTGGGTGTTTGCAGTCATCCCCGATATGACTCTTCTGCATCGGATGAAATTCAGGAAGTAATGTCATTGCTGGCGGCTGCATGGCGTGAAGTCGAACCGGACGGGGAGTTAAAGGAAATAAAAGTCCATCGGATAGAGAGAAATAAGCCAGCAGATTTCGATAAGCGTTATGCTGAGTTACGAGATACGGCATTGCAAATGGCCTCGCCAGTTGCTTTTGCCAAGAGTTTTCCGACAACGTAGTTATTGCCACCCATTTCTACTGGCATTGCAGTTCGGTAACACTATGAGAATACTGCTTATCGCTGGCCCCAAAAAACCTGCAATAATCTTTTCGATTAATGAATATCACTCATAGTCCCAATCCTCCTGCCTGTGATTATCAACAAGCACAAACCCGTTAACATACCCTTATCTCTTCATGTCCAACGGATCACCATGCTTAATCAACAGGCAAAAACACAGTCAGCTACAGCTAAAAAAACCGGTCTCTCGTTTCTACTCATTCTCAGCGCGTTAATGGCTGTTACTTCGTTATCAACCGACATCTATCTTCCGGCTATGCCGGTCATGGCAAAAGATTTACAGGGTGACGCAGAGCTGACAATCACAGGGTTCCTTATCGGTTTTTGCATTGCACAACTGATTTGGGGACCAATTAGCGATCGTTATGGACGCCGTCTACCGCTGTTTATCGGTTTAGGTCTATTTATCATCGGCTCGGTGGGCTGCGCGTTATCAACAGATATTGTACAAATTGTCTTCTGGCGAGTTTTTCAGGCGTTAGGTGCCTGTACCGGGCAGATGCTGGCTCGAGCAATGATCCGTGACCTGTTTAGCCGCACTCGTGCAGCACAAATGCTTTCGACTCTGATGATCATCATGGCCATCGCGCCGATTGCCGGGCCCCTGATCGGCGGGCAGATGATTAAAGTCACCTCGTGGCATGCCATTTTCTGGCTGCTGGCGATTATCGGGACATTAATGCTGATGTCTTTATTCTGGTTGCCGGAGACATTACCTGCTGAAAAACGCTCGCACGCCTCCGTAACCAGAGCATTTCACAACTACTATGCCTTGCTCACCAACGCCAGATACATGCGATTTACTTTGTGCCTGACGTTCTACTACGTTGCAGCCTACGCCTTTATCACCGGTTCCCCATTTGTGTACATCACATACTTCGGCGTTGACCCGCAGCATTACGGTTGGCTGTTTGCAGTAAACATTGTTGGACTGATGGCGGTGAGCATGGTCAACAGACGTTTGGTTCACCGCTATCCACTGGAAGCGTTGCTCAGGAATGCCGTATTCATCGCCGCTATTGCGGCAATAGTGCTGGCAGTCACCACCGGTCTGGGTATGGGTGGAATTATCGTGATTGTCGGCGCTGTGTTCGTGTTCTTCTCTATGAATGGCATCATCGCGGCGACATCCACGGCTTGCGCTCTGGACGCAGTGCCTAATGTGGCTGGTTCCGCATCGGCGCTAATGGGCGCGTTACAATACGGCAGCGGCATCATCTCTTCACTTCTTCTTGCCCTGTTCAGTGATGGCACACCATGGACGATGGGCTGGATAATTGCGTTGTTTACAGCAGCCAGCGCCCTGATGGCACTGACCGTTCAGATAAAAAAATAAAACGTAGTTATTGATGCCAGACGACACTTTCGTCCAGAGATACCCGCCCTTCCCTGTAACTCAGGAAGGGATGCGTTTTATCTGGGATCCCAAAAGAAATACCGTAAAGCAGCCTGAAACTCTCAGGAACATTTAATATTCGACGCACCGTTTGGGCAAAATAACTCAGCACTGCCTGTGGAACGCCTGCGTAACCTCGAGCTGCCAGAGAAAGCAGGAATGTCTGGGCATACATACCGGCGTCCGAGGCTACGCGAACGTTGTCCCCTACAGCAGGAATGAACAGCAGAGCAACATGAGGCGCGCCGAAAAATCTCACATTACGCTCGACCACTTCTGAGCGACTTAAGTTATCCCCCCGCGCAACGCCCAGTGCCTGATAGTACGAGCGCCCCTGCTCCGAAGCCCGTTGCCTGAATGGCTCGGGATAAGCTTCTTTATCAAAGGTAAAATCAAGACTGTAGTTCCCCGCCCTCAGATCTTCCGTCAGTGCGTGGCTTAATTCACGAAGTTTATCTCCTGCAACAATATGCAGGGACCAGGGTTGAGTATTGCAGTTGGATGGTGCGCATTGCGCTTCGAGCAAAATGTCTTTGAGGATCTCTCTGGGGATAGGAGTTGGAAGAAAGGCTCTTGCCGAGTATCTGTTTTTTACTACCTCACTAAATGTTGGCTCTTGCGAACTCATTTGCTTCTCCGCCTGAAAGTAATTTGAAGTGAATGATTCACTCTATCCAGATCCATCCTGTCACATCAGTCTCATCGTTTTCATTCCCGGTTCCAGATTAGGTCTATGAATTCTATTCATAGCGCCTATTTAAGCAGCGTAATTATCTTTAACCGCAACTTCGTTAATCTGGGTCTATCGCGTGAACACGCAAGCGGAAAATGGCTACAGCTGATGGACATACCCCAGCCTGCGCGGCTGGGGCATCATCGGAGGCTAACTAAATATTCTTATTGAAGAAGACGTCTAACTTTTGCATTGCCTGGTCAACGTATTTGGGCACCCAATACGTCTCGATATGGGTAGCGCCATCGATCAGGAAGAGTTCTTTGTCCTTCGTACCAGTGGCTTTCGCGAACGCGTCTTCAGTCATATAGAGCGTATCCGCTTTTGTACCGGCAATCATCAGCAGCGGTTTATTGATGAGATTGATATGGTCCGTTACGTCAAAGCTCATCAAATCCAGAAGACTGCTGGTGGTGTATTTAAACGTGGAATTCGGGTGCGCGTGGGTTTTCCAGTAGTACTCGTAGCCCTGGCGATACAAGGCAAAAGGTAATTTAGCAATCTGTTCATCAGTCAGGTTGGCATCGCCGGAGTAGAGCTCCTCTCCTCCGGCTGCTTCCTGAGCACGTGCGTCAGAAGCCTGCTGAAGACGCTGCTGGATAGTATCCAGCTGTGAATCCTGCATACCGTTGCGGCGCACAAGGCCTGAATTAAACATGCTGATGGTTGCTATCGATTTGAACCGCTTGTCAGTTTCAGCCGCAACAAGTGAATACCCGCCGCCTCCGCAAATACCCAGCAGACCAAGGCGGGCGGTATCTACACCAGGATACTGACTGATGTAGTCAGCCATGCCGTGAATGTCCTCGATACGATTAGCAGGTTTATCCACGCTGCGCGGCATCCCACCGCTAGCGCCCTGATACGCCGCATCGGCGGTAATCGTGATGTATCCCTGCTCGGCAAGACGCTGAGCATACAACCCGGCGACCTGTTCTTTTACGCCGCCATTAGGATGTGCCACCACTACAGCAGGGTATTTTTTGGCGGGATCGTAGTTAGCAGGGGTATAGACATTCGCAGCAATCTGGATGCCATGCAGATCGTATTTCACGGGATGAATGTTGACCTTGCCTGTGACGTTCTCAGTTATGGCACCGTCATAGACGAGTGTGAATGGATTTTTTTTGTAATCAGCCGCATTGACTGAGGTCACTCCGGCCATTGCCGTGAGTAGCATTGCACTGATAAGCGTGAATTTCATGGTCTCTCCCGATGAGTGTCGGCCTGGTTATACAGGCCCGCAGAATCAAATTTGCAGGCTCAGATTAGGCGGAGAGGGCTGTCAGCATCGTGACAGGGAAATAACATTTTTGTCAGGAAACAGGCTGGGATGGGAAAGCATTTCTGACAGCGCTGTCAGGTAGCCGTCAGCTTTATGTTGGCAATCCAAAGGCAGAATGGTCTCGCTTAAATGAGATTCATGTTCAATTTTCTGAGAAACGGAGCGATCAATGAAAAGACAGAATGCCCCAACAATGCCAGAGCGGCGCAAGCTATTAGTCGCCGGGGCCGGTATTGCCGCCGCCTCGCTGATTCCGCACGTATCAGCGGCGAGCCAATCCTCTCAGGTCGATTCATCCAGACAACCCAGCCAACGCAATGCTGCTCCGGGCAAGCGTAAACTCGGGAAGCTGGAAGTTTCTGCCGTCGGTCTGGGCGTGCAGAACATGAGTCGTAAATACGACACCTCCGTTCCCTGGCGTCCCGAGATGATCAATGTTATCCACCGGGCATTTGATGAAGGGGTAACATTCTTTGACGCTGCTGAAGCCTACGGCCCGTTTGAAGTCGAAAAAATTCTCGGGGAAGGCGTCGCCCCGTTCAGGGACAAAATCGTTATCGCCACCAAGTTTGGCTGGAACATTGACCAACAGACGGGTAAGCGTCTGCCGGGCCTTAACAGCAGACCTGAGCATATCCGACAGGTCGTCGACAATATGCTCAAACGCCTGCGTACCGATCGTATTGACTTACTGTATCAACACCGGGTTGATCCACAGATCCCGATCGAAGATGTCGCCGGTGTGGTGAAAGATTTAATGGATCAAGGGAAAGTCCTGCACTGGGGTCTGTCTGAAATGGGCATCAACACGTTGAGACGCGCTCATGCAGCATTACCCGTTACCGCCGTACAAAGTGAATACTCCATGCTCTGGCGTGGCCCTGAAAAGCAGGTATTTCCGGTGTGTGAAGAACTGGGCATTGGGTTCGTGCCATGGAGCCCACTCGGCGTGCAATTTTTAACGGGCTGGATTGATGAGAGTACCCGGTTCGCTACCGGTGATTTCCGCGCGACAGAAACGCGTTTCTCGCCTGAAAACTTGCCACACAACTTACAGCTGGTTGAACTACTGAAATCCTGGGCAATACGAAAAAATGCGGCACCGGGACAGATTGCTCTGGCATGGCTCCTTGCGCGTAAACCCTGGATTGTCCCCATCCCTGGCACCACCAATAAAGACCATATGCTGCAAAACACAGCGGCTACCGGCGTATCGCTGACTTCCGCTGAGATGACCGAGCTCACCCGCTCACTGGATGCGATCACTATCCAGGGGCAACGTCTGCCGGATGCCGTGCAGGTTTATTCCGATGTTGAAGCACCAATGAAAAGTTAAGAGGAAGTCCCGTTATGCGCCTGTTGTTAGTCGAAGATGAAGAAAAAACGTCAACCTATCTCTCCCGTGCGCTGGGTGAGTCCGGGTTTACGGTAGATGTCTCTGCAGATGGCGCGGAAGGACTGCATTACGCGCTGGAGTTCGACTACGACGCGATAATACTGGATGTAATGCTGCCGGGGATGGATGGTTACCGGGTACTTGAGGGTGTGCGAGCAGCCAAACAGACGCCGGTGCTGATGCTCTCGGCTCGGGGTTCGGTCGATGAACGCGTTAAAGGGCTTCGCCTTGGCGCGGATGATTATCTGCCCAAGCCCTTCTCGCTGATTGAGCTGGTGGCGCGTATTCAGGCACTGGTGCGCCGCCGCGCTACGGATGGCGCAGACATCACCCAGCTGCAAATTCACGATCTGCATCTCGACCTGCTGGCTCGTCGCGTATTTCGCGCCGGAACACGGCTGGAGCTGACCGCGAAAGAGTTTTCCCTGTTGAGCCTTTTGGCCCGGCATCAGGGAGAGATTCTGTCAAAAATGATGATTGCGGAGCAGATATGGGACATGAATTTCGACAGCGATGCCAACGTGGTTGAAGTGGCCATTAAACGACTTCGGGCCAAAGTGGATGCGCCGTTCGATATCAAGCTGTTACATACCGTTCGTGGCATGGGGTATGTCCTCGAAGTCCGGTCCGAATAAATGAAGGGGATAAGCATGCTTAAGCGTTCCATCTCCGTTCACCTGGCGCTGATGTTTGCCTTATCCGCGCTACTGATTGTTTCCGTTATCGGCATCCTGCTCAGAAGCTCCTTGCATGACTCTTTGCAAAAGCAGATGCACAACGAGCTGCTGTTCCGCGAATCATTAATGAGTCCGTGGATCACCGCACAAACCTCTGCTGACGGCTGGTCACTGCTTGCCAATAAATTTACCGTATTAACCAATTCTGAAGGCGAACGCGTTCGCTACTGGATAGTGAGCGATAACCCACGCTTTAGCATGGGGGGAACACCACCGGTAGGTGTTCAGTGGTCTTCTTTGCGGGAAGGCTTTAATAAAGTGCCCGGCGCATCAGAAGGTGCATGCTCGCTGTTTCTGTTAGTGAAAACGATCCCCGCCAACGGTGAGCGGCCTGAGCTGCGCTATGTGGTTGCCATCGACTCCACGCCGTATATGGGCACACTCGATGCGTTCACGCGGACATTGCTGATCATTACCGCACTGGGCGTCGTGATTGTCGCCTTACTGGGATACGTCGTGTCAAGGATCGGTCTTCGTCCCGTTGGGGCGCTCAGTAAACAGGCTCGGCAACTCGCTCCTGGGGACCATGGTCAGCGCCTGAATACCGAAGCATTACCTGACGAATTACAGCAGTTAGCATCATCTTTTAATGGCGTGCTGGAACGGCAGGAGGTCGCCTGGCGGCAGCTCGAAAGCTTTAATGCCGATGTTGCGCATGAACTCCGGACTCCGCTGACTAACCTGATCGGCCAGACGCAGCTGGGGCTTTCGCGCCGACGCTCGCAGGATGAACTGGAAGAGTTACTGGGTTCCAATCTGGAAGAACTTGAACGCATGACGTCTATCGTTAACGACATGCTGTTCCTGTCCCATGCCCATGCGGGTGAACATGCTTCCCAGCTTACGCATGTGTCCCTGCGCGAAGAAACCCTAAAAACAGCGGAGTATGTGGAACCCTCTTTTGCTGAAAAACAGCTCTCTCTCGATGTTCAGGGCGACGTCACCGCGGACATCGACCGACGACTGTTCCACCGTTCACTGGCCAATTTACTGGAAAACAGCGCAAAACACTCCCCCTCCAACAGTACGGTTACGGTGCGGTTAAGCGAAACCGGTCATCAGGCCTGTGTTGAAGTGTCAAACCCGGGCGATCCAATAGCACCAGAGCACTTACACCGGCTTTTCGAGCGGTTCTATCGCGTTGACACCTCCCGGGCCAGGAGTGATACCCATCATGGGCTGGGCCTGTCGATCGTGCGTGCCGTCGCCATTATGCACCGGGGAGATGTCTTTGCCCGTAGTGAAGGAGGCATCAATACTTTTGGCCTCACCTTTGCGCTACAAGCGGATAAAGCGGCAGACAATGCTCAATCCGGTACTGAGCCGGGACCCGGGTTAGCTGACAGAATTGTCAGGGGGGCGTCAGCCTGACGTCATTACCCTCCCGATAAAATCATCGCAGGCAATCCCCTCTTCATTGATAAGGACGCTTTGCATGATCGGACATTTACGTTACCTCGGGCTGTTACTGCCCTTCTTCACATTTTCATCCTGGGCAGCGGAACAAAATCCCGCTGTCCATATCGCCCCCGCAGGAAGTCAGAATGCGGTGTTCGGGCCAGCCGAGAACTTTACCGGTCTTGTCAGGGTTGATCCTCTCTTCAAACCGGATAACGACATCCCTGTTTCCGGGGCTTATGTCACGTTTGAACCCGGCGCTCGTTCCGCCTGGCATACGCATCCGGCAGGTCAGCGGCTGATTGTGACCTCGGGTGTTGGGCTCACCCAGCAAGAAGGCCAGCCGGTGCAGGTTATCCGCGCTGGTGACGTTGTCTCTTGCCCGGCGGGCGTCAAACACTGGCACGGGGCGGCCCCCGGCAGCGCGATGACGCATCTGGCGATAACTGGGATTGTGGATGGCAAAAGCGTTAACTGGATGGAGAAAGTGACAGATGAACAATACCACGCCCATTAAAACATTAGCGGCAGCGGTACTGCTGACCTTTGGTTTTGGTCTCGCGGCACATGCTGCGTCCGTCAATAAAGGAGCCTCAGAAATGAACCACGAACAAACGGTTTCAGATACGCTGTCAGCCAGCCAACAGGCCATCCCGTTGATTGCGGCATCGATGGCCAGCAGCCAGATGGATAAGCTGAATGCAGCCCTGAATCAGGGTCTTGACGCAGGGCTCACGATAAACGAAACCAAAGAGATTCTCGTCCAGCTTTATGCCTATACGGGCTTCCCCCGTAGCCTGAATGCGCTTAGTGAACTGATGAAGGTCGTCGAAGCACGTAAACAACGTGGTATCAAAGACGTTAAGGGTAAAGAACCGGTTGCCCCGATCCCTGTCGGGGATGAGCTTCGCCGTGTCGGTACCGCAAACCAGACAAAAATCTCAGGCGCTCCCGTCCAGGGCCCACTGTTTGATTTTGCCCCGGTGATTAACCAGTTCCTGCAAACGCACCTTTTCGGCGACATTTTCGCCCGTGATAACCTCGACTGGCAAAGCCGCGAGCTGGCAACGGTTGGCGCATTAGCGGCCACGCCGGGCGTCGAATCACAACTGCTGTCGCATACGCGAGCAAGCATGCGGGTCGGCCTGACGGCGTCGCAGCTGCGCCAGCTGGCACAGGTTCTGCGTGAACATGGCGAAAGTGATGCAGCAACGCGAGCTGAAAAGGCGCTGCAGCAGGCGCTCGCAAACAATTAGGAGTGGATTATGGAGCATGATCCCAACCGCAGAATGTTAATCACCGCACTTGCCGGGCTGACGCTGGCGAACGTTTCTTTTGCCTCAGCTGCGACCGGAACCGCAAACGTGCAGGGTAAAAGCCGTGTTCTGGTGGCGTACTTTTCCCGCAGCGGAAATACACGGGTGATTGCGGGCGTCATTCACCGCAGCCTGAATACCGATCTGTTTGAAATCGAACCGGCTACGCCTTATCCGGAAGACTATTTTCAGACCGTTGAACAGGCGAAAAAAGAGCGTGAGCGAGGCGTAAAACCGGCATTAAAAAATAGCGTTGCAGATATCTCACGCTACGAGACCGTGTATTTAGGCTTTCCGATCTGGGGGACCAGCGTGCCGCCTGTAGTGCAAGCATTTCTCAGCAGCCACAACCTTGCGGGCAAATTACTCATCCCCTTTATTACTCACGGTGGCTACGGTAAAGGAGACAGCGACGACATCCTTGCCAGTCTCGCCCCAACTGCGCGTCGGGAAAAACCGCTGGTTATTGAATGCGACCAGGAGCGAAGAACCACTGAAACGGTAACAAGTTGGTTAGAGACAATACGCAGTTAATCGTCCGCATTCATGAGTCTGCCCAATAAGGGCAATCAGGGGTGCTAAATAATTAACGCTGACTACTCAGATATGATTGAACGGCAAACATAACAGAGGATGTAATCTTGAAGACAATCTTAAAAACGCTGGCCATCTGCGTAATGGCGGGTGGCCTGGTGGCTCAGTCGGTCTATGCCGAGCCGCTGGTCATTCAGGAACAGGGAAGCTTTTCTGCTGGTGGCACTATCATCACCGCACCAGGAACATTTGATGCGAAAAAGCCGCTGGATTCAGCTGGCCAAACCTGGCATGGCGATCATGCCTCAGTGTTCTACCAAATCCCGGAGAATCCGCATAAATACCCTATCGTCATGCTGCACGGCGCAGGTCAGTTCTCCCGTACCTGGGAAAGTACCCCGGATGGTCGCGAAGGGTTCCAGAACATCTTCCTGCGTCGCGGGTTCTCAACTTATCTTGTCGATCAGCCGCGTCGGGGCAGCGCCGGACGCACGACTGTAGAAGGTACTGTTACGCCTAAACCGGATGAACAGATGTGGTTCAACCAGTTCCGCGTTGGCGTGTGGCCAGAGTATTTTAAGGGCGTTCAGTTCTCTCACGACCAAGAAACACTGAATCAGTATTTCCGTCAGATGACCCCAAATACCGGGCCGTTTGATATCAATGTTATCTCTGATGCGATGTCCGCCGTCGTGGATAAATCCGGCCCGGCAATCCTCTTCACCCACTCTCAGGGCGGCGGACCAGGCTGGTACACGGCGATGAAAAACAACAAGGTCAAAGCCATTATCGCCTTCGAGCCTGGCAGCAGCTTTGTCTTCCCTGAAAAAGAACTCCCAGCCCCTATGCCAAGCGCGTTTGACACGCTGAAGGGTGAGCCTGTGCCGATGGAGCAGTTTATGGCACTGACCAAAATCCCGATTCTGATTATCTACGGCGATAACATACCTGATCAACCTGTCGCCATGCCCGCGCAGGACAGCTGGCGCGTACGTCTGGCGATGGCTCGCGAGTGGCGTGATGTGGTGAACAAGCATGGCGGGGATGTGACTGTGACGCATCTGCCTGAAGTGGGAATCAAAGGGAATACCCACTTCCCGTTCTCTGATTTAAATAATGTGCAGATTGCTGATTTGGTGAGTCAATTTTTGAAAGATAAGAATCTACAGTAGCATAAGAAAATGTGGGCCCTCAATACTGAGGGCTCAGATCCAATATCTTATTTATAAGGACATTCTCTAATATGAAGTAGTTGAAGCGTCCCTGGAATGGCATGATGCCTTCAGTATGTATGAACAGTGGCCGAAAGTAGCTTGTTACCAGAGAAAGTGCATAGACTTATCAATTTTATGAAGGTAAAAATGGCGAGTCCGTTCGGTTAGCACTAATACAACTAACAGGGGGCACCATAACTTCCTTTTCTTTAATCATTTCGAAAGAGCGATGGTAAATCAGCTCAATATTAAACTCGAATTGTTGAAGGGTTGTTGCCTTATCCGAAAGGATTTCAAGTAACCACTGAATTTCTTCATAGACCAATTTGTCAAATAGTCTTTTTTTCTGCGCAGAACAAAGCCACTGTTTTATAAATACTTTCTGATTGATACTATTCACAGAGGGAAGATTGAATTTGTTAAGTTTAATAGCCAGAAGAAAGCAGTAATAAAAATGATTCAGAATAAGAAGTTCATGCAACGATTTCATGATACTCCCAGGTAAAACAAGAGTGATGATAAGAAACACAATCTTCCATACATTCCTCAGGGCAACGCTTCGACGTTGATCAGAACCTTAACGAAAAACGCTTTTCGGTTATAAAGATCTGGCAAAAGCGACGGAACATCTTCCATTCGAACCTGCCGGGTTATCAGTGGAGAGACATCAATCTTTCCAGAACTGAGATAATGGATGGATGTCTGCCATTCTTTTCCAGGAAACGGTGCAGAAATCGAGTTCCAGGAACCAATGACGTTCAATTCATTACGCACAATTTTTTCAAAATTCAACCGGGGTAAAGCGACATCACCGTACGGGATACCCATGAGAACCACCGCGCCGCCTTTCGCCGCCAGAAGCAGGGATGAGCCGATCCCTGCAGCATTACCAGATGATTCAAAAACGATATCGACACCTTTGTCATAGGTGATTTCATGGAACCGGGATAAATAGTTTTCATCTTTGACGCAGAAGGTTGCCGTTGCCCCTGTTTTCGTCGCTACTGCGAGTTTATCTTCGTCGGTATCAAAGGCAAATACGTCCCCCGCTCCGCAGATTTTTGCCCATTGAACGGCAAGTAAGCCAATAGTACCGCACCCAACAATGGCCACACTGCTACCAGGCTTGATATCAACTTGCCGCATGCCATGCACAACCACGCTGGATGGCTCAATAAAGCTTGCTGTCGCAAAGTCCATAGAGTCGGGTAACTTGAGGACATTCTCAGCTGGCATCCGAATGTATTCAGCAAAAGCACCGTTGACCTGGCCTCCCAGCACCTTCATATGCGTACATCGGGCATAATTTCCCTGTTTACAGTAGTCACAATGAAAACAGGGGAAGCAGTTACAAGCCGTGACGCGATCGCCTTTACTTACCGAGGTGACCCCACTCCCCGTACTCTCTACGGTGCCGGAAAACTCGTGCCCCCAGGTCAGACCGGGGTTATATGATCCAATTTTACCAAAGCGCGATATATCCGACCCACATATACCCGCCGTATGTACTTTAATCAGAACATCATTTGCATTTTCAATTTCAGGCTTCTGCACATCTTCATAGCGGACATCCTGTACACCATACAAATTCAGTGCCTTCATCGTAACCTCACTCTTCGGCATCAGGGTTGAAAACTCGAATGTGAAAAAATGTCGCCCTCACAAGGGCGACGCACTCAGATCCACGGAAAGCTGATGCCAGCTTTCCGTGGCCGTTCTCTCAAACATTAAAGGCGTGACAGAGATATATCCCTCTGAAACCGCCCCTGCCTCGCTATGCTCAGGAAACTCGGCGATCCCATGCTCCACACGGATCCAGTAATAATCTTCTCCGTGTGGGTCTGTTGTGGGAATAACCTGTAATCCTTTCACTTTGCCAATCCCCTGACGCGTGGCTTTAATTCCCTTAATCTTGTCCGCAGGCAAGTCAGGAAAATTAATGCTAAGGCAGCAATCAGTTGGTAATCCTCGACTGATTAACGTGTCCAGGACGGGCAGGCAAAATGTTTCTGCGGTTCGCCAGTTCACCGGATCTTCAGGTCGCTTGTCCTGACTCAGGGCGACCGACGGAACGCCAAGCAAGAGGCCAGTGATGGCCGCTCCCACAGTTCCAGAAAGCACGGTTTCAAAACCGATATTGGAACCATTGTTAATGCCTGACAGTATCAGTTGCGGAAGTTGCTCCTTCATTAAATGCTGAACAGCCATCGTGACACAATCAGCCGGAGTACCATGCACGGCATATCGGCGCTCCTCCCGCTGTTCCACTCGAACCGGTTCTCTGAGGCTAACAGAGTTAGCCACGCCGCTTTTATCAGTTGCAGGTGCCACGACCCAGACTTCATCGGCAAGCTGTTGTGCCACATCCTCAAGCAATTTAATTCCCGGCGCGTCAATACCGTCATCATTGACAAGTAAGATTCGTTGTAACCATTTTTGAGCCACAGGATTACCTCCCTTTCAGGGATAAATAAAGACCAGTCCAGGATATATAACTTACCGGGAATAAAATGGATTATTCTTCTTTCTCGCCAAAGCCGCTGGCAAATAACCCTTTAATTTCATCCATCAGAACCTGTTCGTCAGGTCCTTCGCAGATTATCTCTATACTGGAGTTTCCTTTAACTCCGGCTCCCAATACACTCATCAGGCCTTTAATAGCAGTCTCTTTGCCATTATTGATAAGCGTAACAGAAGACTCATATTTTTTTAGCGTTTTAATAAACGTGGCTGCAGGACGTGCGTGCAGGCCTGTGCTATTTACAACACGAATATTTTCTCGAATCATTTTTATATCCAACTCTGAATAATGAATAAAAGTAAAATATAAATCAGGAGGCCTTGTTCATCATCAGAATTTTACTATAGACGTCAGCTTCCACCGCATCTTTCGCTCCCGACATTACTTTTGCCAGGTTTGCTTCATTGTTATTTTTAGTCCATGCCTGTCCGACGGTAGTAATAAATGCCTTACGCAGGTCGCTGGCAATATTAAGTTTCACGACGTTATAGTTCACAAAACTACGGATGATAGCTTCATCGATCCCGGACCCTCCATGGATAACCAGCGGACACGGACATACTTTAGCGATCTCTTGTAATAAAGGGATATCAATGCGCGGAATATCTTCAAGGCCGTGAACGTTGCCGACGGAAACTGCCAGCATGCTACATCCAGTCTCTTCCACAAAACGACGCACCTGATTGACATCCGTCTTACAGTCAGCCTCACTGACGTGGTCATCTTCTTTACCCAGAATCGCGCCAAGTTCCGCTTCTACAGGTACGCCAAACGATTTACAGAAATCTACAGCTTCTTTAGTAAACGCAATATTTTCTTCATACGGCAACTCTGCACCGTCAATCATCACTGAGGTGAAGCCTGCACGAACAGCTCGCTTAACATCATCCAGCTCTTTACCATGATCAAGATGGAGACTGACCGGCACATCCATGGTCGCAGCGCGTTTACGCACGATTTCATAGATATAGTCATAACCCGACAGTTTTGCGTTTGTCGGTGCTATCTGAATAAAGTTAGGCAATCCTGAACGCTCAATCGCGTCCAGAATCGAGATAGTGGTTTCCAGGTTAGTGGTGTTGAAGGCACCCGCCAGGACACGTTTTTCACGGATACGATCGAGCAGGATATTACCGTTTACTAATGGCATGATATTTACCTCTTTCTTCGTTGAAGTACTGTACCCAAATAATATTTATCTGATTTCAGCCAGACATTGCCAAAATCAAATGGCATATGATTATCGAGGAAAACCAGCTGTTCCAGATGAAGCACCGGTGCTTCTTCATTTACTTCCAGATAGTGTCCCCGTTCACTACCCACAATTTTCGCGGCATAGCGACTTTCAGAGTATTCAATTGTTCTTCCCGTCATGGTTTCGACGGTCTGAAACAGGTTATGCTTATTAAAATCAACCTCGGTTATTCCCGGACACAGCGCCATATTGATTCTGTTTTCAATTAACATGACTCTTTCCCCATCCACACTACGGATCCGTTTAAGGAAAAAAATGGGTGTACCGGGATCGATCTGCAACTTTTCCGCCACTCCTTTTGAGGCCTTCTCGATATAGGAGTCAATCACCTCGGTTGTAAAAGATAAGTGCTGACTTTCAAGCGACTCTGCGAAAGAAAGCAACCCTTCCCCCAGTGAGTAAGAGATATTCTCTTTTTTCACAAAGGTCCCCTTTCCCTGAACCTGAACCAGCAAACCCTCATTTACCAGCATGGTGACACCTTTCTTTACCGTGCCACGACTGACCTGTAGGATTTCCATGATCTGATTTTCAGAGGGAATCCTGTCTCCTTTACTCAATTCGCCTTTATAAATTTTTCCGCGAACCCACTCAGAAACTTGCATATATAAAGGAATTTCAGAGTCTTGCAGTATGGTACTCATGTGATGCTTCTCCTGTGTGGATCATCTGTATACAAGTATGAACAACTCTTGATAATACAGCGTTTTCAAAAATTAAACTATATGACCAACTTCACAGTTTCAGCCCCACATACTGATGCTCGTACGGCAACGCTTCCCATGCTCAAGAGGGCCCCCGCATAGAAAGCGGGGGCACAACCTTTATACGTCAGATTTAATGATGACTTTCAGTACGTCATTATCTGGATTGGAAGCAAATTCAATCGCTTCAGCCATCCGAGACAGCGGCCAGGTATGGGTGATCATGTCCTTCGTATTGATTTTGTCTTTTTCCACAATCTCAATCGCTTCTTTCATGTCATAAGGAGTCAATGAGTAGGTGCCAACGATTGAAATTTCATCCCGGAACAGTCTGCCTGCATCAATTTCCACCACCGGATTTTTATCAAATGGCGAGAACACAACAATTCTTCCCCCGCGACGTACAACATTCACTGCCTGAGAAACCAGGGACGAGACCCCGGCGGCAATGATCACCACATCAGGTCCTTTCCCCTGCGTGATTTCTGCCACGCGGGTTTCAACATCTTCGTTTGCCGGGTCGATTGCGTGGGTTACCCCTACCTTCAGCGCCAGTTCACGCTTGAACCGGGAAAGGTCGGAAACAATCACAGTCGAGGCACCTTTCAGCGCCGCCAGCTGTGCGCTGACCAGGCCAATGGTTCCGGATCCCAGAACCAGTACCGTATCTTTTGGGTGAATATTGGATGATTTCAGTCCATGTAAGCAGCAGGCGACAGGCTCAATCATTGCCGCCCGGTCCCAATCAAGACTGTCAATAATTCGGTGCGTCAGATGTTCAACATGCTGGCGCGGGATACGAATAAACTCACTAAACCCACCGGGTTCCAGATTTGTTTGCTTGAACTGATCGCACAGGGTGAAGAACCCCCGGTCGCAGTAATGGCAGTTAAAGCAGGGAACATGAATAGCGGTTACCACACGCTCACCAACCCGGTAGCGGGTAACATCCTTGCCAACTTTCACCACTTCCCCCGACACTTCATGGCCGAGGATTATCGGGCCGGTCACCGTCTGGTGCTGCGCTTTATGAATGTCAGTACCGCACAGGCCACAGGAATGCATTTTGATGAGTATGTCACCGTCGCCAATTTCTGGCTCCTCAACATCTTCATATCGGATATCATTTTTACTGTAGTAAACGCTGGCTTTCATTAGTTAACTCCATTGCAGAGACGCTCAGTACGCATCTTGGATTCATAAAGCGGTTTGTAGACCTGAGTGTAAATTGCCTGATAGTGGGTCACGGCATCACTCTCCGGCAGGTAGCGTCGGGTCTGTTCTTCACTTGTTCCGGACAGACACTCCACTTCCACACCGACAGCTTTCGCAGCCAGCATGGCGGCCCCTTTGCTCACGGCCTCATTGACATTACATGCCACGATTTCCCGGTTAAGAATATTGGCCTTAAGCTGTAACCAGTATGGGTTTTTGCAGGCAGCGCCAATCACATTCACAACCGGATAATTATTCCCTGTCAGCGTTTCGTATAAATCCAGCAGATTGCGAAGTTCGAAACACAATCCCTGGAACACAAAGCGCAGAACATCCTCCGGTCGTGACTTATCATCAAGACCGTAAATTAATGCACGGGACCAGGTATTTCTGTCCGGAGGGCCACTACCCCGCAGATGGGGAATGAAGATGCCGTCAAGCGCACTTGCCACTGCCATGTCTCGCTCGTTACGCAGGGTATCCACCATTCGCAGAAATCCAGGCATATCGAGTTCAAAGAGGTTTCTGAACCATTCGATGGCATACCCGGCAGAAGGCAGTGAGGCATACAGGGAATGAAGCCCCGGAAGCACATGCACGCCATTTGACACTCTGGCGCGGAAAAAACGCCCGGTGTTATTGACCGCTTCGGTGACTACCAGTAATCCTTCGGTCGTCCCAGTGGAATTCAGGATTTGATCTTCACGGGTCAGACCGACAGCCACGGAGCCGCACATATGATCATGCCCTGCAATGGCGACACGGGTATCCATTGTCAATCCGGTCCGTTCAGAAACATCAGACGTAACGGTACCAATCGCAACACCGGCCTGGACCAGCGGACTGAACAAAGATGGAGAAAGTTCAGCCGCATGTATGAGCTGTTCATCCCAGTCCATTTCAGCGATGTTTAATGCCATCGTCCGTGATGCCAGAGAATATTCTGAGCGTTTCACGCCCGATAATTTGAAAGCAATGAATTCCGCAAGGCATAACCATTTACAGCCTTCACGGGCATTACTATTATTCTCCTGCAACCACTTAATTTTATTGACGCTGTAATTAGAATGAGCAGGAATACCTGTTATTTCATAGATATGTTCAATATCCATTGCGGAAATAATATTTTCCAACTGCTGTTTGGGGCGCGTGTCATACCAGGTTAGAACTGGGCCAACGACATTATCATTATTATCAAGTAAGACACCAGATTCTCCCACGCTGGCAACCGCCACTGCGCTGATTTGCTCAGCATTATCCAGATTATTCGTTATCGTTTTGAGACCATGAAGTACCCCGTCCCAGATGAGGTGAACATCAAAATCAGTATTTTCTCCGTCCTCAATTTTGGGCGTTCCAAAACTATACTGATTAATTAACTCCAGAGAAGGAATTGTAAACAAACACACCTTACAATTGGTCGTACCAATATCGATTCCGATCGTATACATCACTCTCCCCTTTTTGCAAGGGACTACGTTTGTTTAATTCAGAAGCAGATCTCTCTGCTTCTGAATAGACAGGATTATTTTGCTACTGGAATATCTGCCGAAGTAACTTCATTTTCTGCTGCCTCTTCTGCTTTCAGCTGTTTTTTAGTCACACGATATAGCCACAGACACAGCAGGAAGATGACAGGAATAAGCACCAGGGCAATACTATTTCCTTCAAAGATCTTGACTGCCCAGAAACGATACGGATTACCGCCATCCAGCAGGCTGGAAATTTCACCGCCAGTTTTTACTGGGAAATTCATATCTTTGGCAATTTTCGTCAGAATCGGCGCTGCAGCTGAAGCCACATACAGATTCACTGCCAGGCATGGAATGCCAATGATAAACGCTCTGACAATATTGCCACGACAAGCCAGCACTACCATGGAAATTGGTACCCAGATATTCGCCAGGTCACCCAGTGGCAGCAAGCGGTTACCCGGCAGAACTACCGAGAGCAATACAGCAACCGGGATCAGCAAGAGTGCAGTGGACAATACTGACGGATGCCCCACTGCAACCGCGATGTCCAGTCCAATGTATAAGTCGTGGCGGTCAGGATAACGTTTTTTAAGGAAACTACGCACCGCGTCTGACAATGGAAGTAAACCTTCCATCAGCAACTTAACCATGCGAGGCATAATCAGCATCACCGCACCAAGGCTCATCGCCAGGTTAAGAACGCCTTTGAGATCATATTCTGCCAGCAGACCAATCCCCGCCCCCAGAATGACTCCTAACATCATCGGTTCGCCAAAGACACCAAAACGCTTCTGAATCTGATCTGGATCGGCATTCAGTTTGTTAATGCCGGGAACTTTATCAAGCACCATATTTCCCAACACACCTATCGGGAAGAAAATAACCGACGATAGCGTTGGCAGCGAAATACCTGGTAGATTGAAGTACTTCTGAATCATCGGGGCACACCAGTCTGCCATCACAAACGTGATCGCAGCGGTGACACCTGCAATCAGCAACCCAAAGAAGAAGTTACCGGTTACCCCGTAAACCATCGCCCCAACCATCGAGAAATGCCAGAAGTTCCAGACATCAATATCAACCGTCTTAGTCCAGTTCAGGGTTAGCATTAACACGTTAATACCGATAGTCATCGGCACAACAAATGGCGCGATCTGAGAAGCCCATGCAATGGCTGCCAGCGGAGTCCAGCCCAGGTCTACAACCGGCAAATCGATTCCAGTATGGTTGACCATTTCCTTGGCTGCTGGCCCCAGACTGTCGACCAGTAAGCCAAAGACCAGAAAGATACCGATGAAACCCATACCGATGGTCAGCGCCGAGCGTATTGCCCGGCTAAAACCTGTCTGAAGACACATTGCCATGATAAATATAATTATCGGCAACATGACCGTCGGACCAAGCCCCAGAATATACTGGATGGCGGAAAATACTTTATCCATCATGCTTACCTTTATTGTTTAAGGATGGCTACGATTTTTTCAAGTAACTCTTCTTCGCCAAATCCAGTCAGCAGAGGAAGACCATTAAGAACAGGTGTCTTCAGTTCCGTTTTAACCGCTGATGTCACGATAATTAAATCAGCCATGCCATCCTGTTTACCAATGGTGCCAATATTCGACTGCATCGGTTCAACATTAATTCCCTGAGTTTTGCAGTACTGAACTACTTTTTCAGTTGCTACCGCAGAAGTCGCAATACCACTAGTACAAGCGAAGATGATTTTTTTGTTCATTTCAGACTCCAGATATTAATGAGGGTAATGAGGTAAGAAAAAATTCATGCTTAGGGTTTTTAATAAAGATTCTTTGCCAGAAGTTCCATAACGTCATCCTTTGATTTCGCCCAAAGAATTTGATCCATTTCATTGCTGCGCTGAAAAAGCGAAATGAGCTTCATCAGAAATTCCAGATGCGCATTTTTTTCTTTCAGCAGTAAAAAGAAAATGACATTCACCTTCATGGTGGAGTCGGGATCCTCTGCTTGATTAAATACGATCCCCTCAGGACAGGTGACCACAACCAGTTTCTCTTCCCGGACATGCTCAACATCGACGTGAGGGATCGCGACCCCCATTTTTTCCAACTGCATTGCCGTGGGATGATTTTCTTCCCGGGCGATTAATGCCTCGGGGTAACTTTGTTCAACATAGTTTTTTGAAAGCAATAACTTACTGACAGAATTGAAAAGAATGTTTCTATCCAGGGGGGGCTCATTCAGGAGAATGAGTTCAGGTTCAAGTCTAGAATTCAAAAACATAACAGTTGGCCTCATAATGGCTGTCAATGTTTAAATATGCAAACAGATGACAGGTATACTTGTCTATGTACAACTATATTCAACTTGTTTGAAAGTTACCCCTAACCACATAAATAACGCAACCTGCGTCGTTAAAATTTGAGCCTAAGGTCACAAAAAAGTATCTACCTGTTTTCTAACATGGATGACCAAAACAAAAAATATCAAATAAAATCAATTATTTACTTTGAATTGATAACCTTATCCATTTTCCATGAACTTGAGTCCATACAAAGAGTCTAAATTCCGTTCTTGGCACAAAGCTGACCATCAACCTCCCTCCAAATTAATGAACACATCTAATAAACCCTAGCTAATTACCCCATCTAATCGAATAAATCACTTTGCGTTATGCTTTTCCTACACAACAGCTGAAGGATAACGTCATGCAAACTGTAAAACTGAACAACGGGATTGAAATGCCCCTGCTGGGCTTTGGTGTATTTCAGATGTCTGATGCCGCTGAATGCGAAAGAGCAGTTATTGATGCCATCAATACGGGATATCGCCTGATCGATACCGCCGCGTCTTACCAGAATGAAACCCAGGTCGGGAATGCCCTAAAACAAAGCGGTATCGCCCGTAACGAGCTCTTTGTAACGACCAAACTTTGGCTACAGGATACCAATTACGAAGGCGCTAAAGCCCAGTTCGAACGTTCCCTGAATCGGCTGCAACTTGATTACGTCGACCTGTATCTGATTCACCAGCCTTATGGCGATGTCCATGGAGCATGGCGTGCTATGGAAGAACTGCAGCAGGCAGGCAAAATTCGCGCCATTGGTGTCAGCAATTTCCATCCTGACCGACTGGCCGACCTTATCGCCTTCAACACAGTGGCCCCTGCGGTGAACCAGATTGAGGTTAACCCCTTCAATCAGCAGCTGCATGCCGTTCCATGGAACCAGAGCCGTAACATTCAGCCGGAAGCCTGGGCACCGTTTGCTGAGGGAAAAAATGGTCTGTTCCAGCATCCCGTGTTAACGGCAATAGGCCAGAAGTACGGCAAAAGCGTGGGCCAGGTTGTGCTGCGTTGGATCTTCCAGCGAGGTATCGTTTCGCTGGCGAAATCGGTGCGCAAAGAACGCATGGAAGAGAACATCAACATACTCGATTTTGAACTCAGCGCTGAAGATATGCTGCAAATTGCCGCCCTCGACACCGCTACCAGCGCCTTCTTCTCTCACCGTGACCCGGCAATGGTGGAATGGCTGACTGGCCGCAAACTGGATGTTTAAGTCACGATAAAAGAGGTATTCATTCAATGCAAAAACGTTATCTGGGTCAATCCGGACTCGAAGTCTCCGCGCTTGGGCTCGGCTGCATGGGTTTAAGCCACGGCTATGGCCCGGCCACCGATACCCGTCAGGCTATCGAGCTCATTCGCGCTGCGGTTGAACGTGGCGTCACCTTCTTCGATACCGCTGAAGTGTATGGCCCCTTCCTCAATGAAGAGGTTGTCGGTGAAGCCTTAAAACCATTTCGTGACCGCGTAGTCATCGCCACCAAGTTTGGTTTTACTTTTGGCGACGACAACAAGCAGCAGATTTTAAACAGCCGTCCGGAGCATATCCGTGAAGCGGTGGAAGGATCATTACGCCGTCTTAACACTGATGTCATTGACCTGCTATATCAACACCGTGTCGATCCGGACGTCCCGATTGAAGATGTTGCGGGAACAGTGAAGGACCTGATCGCTGAAGGTAAAGTTAAACATTTCGGTCTGTCCGAAGCGGGCGCGCAAACCATTCGTCGTGCGCATGCCGTACAACCTGTCACTGCCCTGCAAAGCGAATATTCAATGTGGTGGCGCGAGCCTGAGCAGGAGATCCTGCCGTTGCTGGAGGAACTGGGTATTGGTTTTGTGCCCTTCAGCCCATTAGGCAAAGGCTTCCTGACGGGCTCGATTAAGCCAGGAACTACTTTTGGGAAAGATGATTATCGCAGCACCGTACCGCGTTTCGCCGGGCAGGCGATTGAAGCCAATGAAAAGCTGGTCTCATTGCTGGGTGAACTGGCGGCAGAGAAAGGCGTGACGTCTGCACAAATCGCGCTGGCATGGTTGCTGGCACAAAAGCCGTGGATTGTTCCTATCCCTGGCACCACCAAACTACATCGGCTGGAGGAAAACCTGAGGGCTGCCGACATCATTCTTTCGCAGGATGACTCATGGCAGATAACCCAGGCGCTTGAAACGATTAAAATCGTCGGCGAGCGTTACTCTCCTGAGCATCAGGCTCGCGTGGGCCGTTAACACTCGAACGGGCCCTCTGCGAATGGGGGACCCGTTATTCCTGGTAGCGAAGTGCATCGATCATCAGCGCAAAAGCTGGCGGATGCTGCTTGCGGCTCGGGTAGTAGAGGTAATATCCGGGGAAAGATGGGCACCAGTCCTGCAAAACCTGAATAAGCTCTCCTGACTTTATATAATCCTGCACTCTATCTTCAGGTATACAGGCGATGCCAAAACCGGATAACGCCGCATCAATTCTTTCCGCCTGCAGATTAAACGTTACCTGCCCTTCCACTCTGACCCTTAACGGTTTCCCTTCCTTCTCAAACTCCCAGTGGTAAAGCCCACCGGCTGTCGGCAGGCGCATATTGATACACCGATGATTTTGTAGCTCGTGCGGCGTTTCAGGGGCCGGGTTTGCAGCGAAATAAGACGGCGCTCCTACGACGGCCATTCTCATGTCCGGCCCAATTCTTACCGCAATCATGTCTTTATCCACGCTTTCCCCCAGACGGATCCCGGCATCAAAACGCCCCTCAACAATATCGACAAAGCCGTTATCAACGACCAGTTCAACATTGATTTCCGGGTATTCCCTGAGGAAGGGTTTTAGCTTCGGCCATACTAGACTTCGCACGGCATGCTCCCCGGCAGATAAACGGATATTACCTGAGGCAGTGCCGTTCAGCTGAACCAGCGATTCCAGTTCCTGCTCGAGATCGGCAATACGGGGTTCAAGGCAGGCAATAATTCGCTCACCGGCTTCCGTAGGGGCAACGCTTCGGGTCGTGCGGGTCAAGAGGCGGATATTCAGCCTTTCCTCCAGAGCCTTCATCGCGTGGCTGAGTGCAGACTGAGAAACGCCCAGTTTGCCCGCTGCTTTGGTAAAACTTCGCTCCCTTGCCACCACAAGAAAGATTTGCAGTTCGTTGAAATTTTCTTTGAGCATCGGCGATTTCCTTATGGAGGCATTCCCTTCATCGCACACTCATGAAGGGTGTTCATAGACACAATCATTTTAGCCCCATTACTGACATTAATGATAATTGATATTCTGACCGTATCGAAAATAAGTCTGAATTATCAGTAGGTTTATCATGAGAATACTCGTTGCAGGGGCGACAGGAAGTATTGGCCTTCATGTCGTCAATACCGCTATCAAAATGGGCCATCAGCCCGTGGCGCTAGTCAGAAATAAACGCAAAGTAAAATTGCTTCCCCGGGAAACAGATATTTTTTACGGCGATGTTTCATTGCCTGAAACACTCACCGAATTACCGAAAGATATTGATGCCATCATCTTCACTCTCGGTTCCGATGGTCAGGGTCGTATTGGTGCCAGGGCGATAGATTATGGCGGAGTGCGCAATATTTTACGAATATTCAGGGATGTGTCTGTTCGTATCAGCCTGATGACCACGATTGGCGTGACTGAACGACTCAGCACCTGGAATCAACGCACTGAGGTTCATGACTGGAAAAGACGTGCCGAGCGTCTGGTCAGGGCCACTGGTCACCCCTATACCATCGTCAGGCCCGGCTGGTTTGATTACAACAATGATGATGAACACCGAATCGTTATGCTTCAGGGAGATCGTCGCCATGCAGGAACACCGGAAGATGGTGTGATATCCCGGGAGCAAATCGCCCAGGTTCTGGTCAGTGCACTGACCCACGACGAGGCAAAAAATAAAACGTTCGAGCTGGTGGCTGAACGAGGTGAAGCACAGCAGGATCTTAACCCACTGTTTGCAGACCTGCAGGCTGATGATCCACAAAAAAGTGATGGGGTTCTGGACATAGACAATATGCCTCTCCGTGAAGAACCTGACTGCATTATTAACGAGCTGAATTTGTATTCAAAAAAATTAACCAATCGACAACCCTGACAATTTTGTCATATAGCCGTCAGCCTCATGACAGTTTAAGTCTGTATATTTGAATACACAGATGGAGGAAGTTACTCCTGATACAAATCCAGTTTCAAGCATATTGTTAAAGAGGTACTAGATATGAAAACACTACTTATTACTACATTGGTCATGGGGTTTATTTCTGTGAATTCCGTTTCTGCTGCTCAAGAAATTAATCATGCAGATGGGAAAGAAAAGATCGGTGTCGTCTCGGCAAGCAATGCCTATACACTTGATGAGTTATCGGATGCGCTCTCTCGTAAGGCTGATGAGCAAGGAGCAACGTCGTTCAAAATTCTGTCAACCACGGGGAATAATCGACTGCACGGGGTTGCTGAAATCTATAAGTAAATCATTAGCATCCCGACAGGATGTGTCACAGCCCTCTTATAGTGAGCGTCGTTCTATGTTCAGAAGAGAAGACATCATCGATGAGATAACTCAATGGATTGATTCAAACTTACATAAACCGCTGAAGATAGAGGATGTTGCTGCGCGGGCAGGATACTCCAGGTGGCATCTTCAGCGGATTTTTGTGCAGGTGAAATAATTTATTTACTCCTTCTTTCCATGATAATTATAGAAATGTGCAGATACACCACTCCTGGAATTTATAGATAGCTCTTCATGCCTATCTCTATAATAAAAATAAAGCTCATCGACAATATTTTTACAAGAAGAGAGAGCACTTTGTATTTCATTAACTACAAGATCGTATATTTTATCTCTTGATTTTTCATATATTACATTTAAATCATATCCTTCTAAGTGTGAACCATAGCCCTCTATCCACGACATATTCTTAAACATCTCATCATCATCGGTGTATAAATTACAGAATCCCTTATGAGCTCTTGTATTTCTATCTGTACGTAGAGGACCACCAGAGGAATCAATTATTTTTAAGTTACTCAAAATATCAGAATGAGTGTCTTTAATAATCTTACCGAATTGTTTAATATTTAAAGAGTAATCTGGGATATTAAGTTCTAAAACCTCATTAACAAAATGAAAGGTTATATCGCGAAGGCTTGAAAATCTAAATAATGCCAAATCAACAATTGCCTTAAGCCAATCATATCGATTTATATTTCTTACTTTTGAAACCAATGGCAAATTATTAACCCCTAGCATTTGAGGGATGACTCTTAAATCTACGAATTGTTGTTCTAATGCGTTAAATCTAATATAGGTCAAATGCGCATATGCCATATGGGGATCTGCTTTAGAGAACTCATTCCAATCAGCGTAGGAATGATCATACAGAAAATATGTATTAATCGAATCATAAAGTACCCCTTTGAAAGCAGTCCCCTCCAGATCCCACCAATAATAATCATCTTTCATAAAAAGCCTCGCTGAAGTTAAATGCAAAATCCAAAAAAATATTATTTTAATGTCAGCCTAAAACCTTATCCAACTCTTTACTATCAGAATAAACACTTAGTATTTTACGCACCCATTCCTGATTATATAAATACCCATCAAAACCTTCGATATAACCACAGTACTTCCCTTTTAGAGTTTTATCTACATGAGATGGTCTGACATCAAAATGCTTCCAAAACTTTGCATGAGTACTAAGATTAAAAGACTTATGTTTTTTTTGAACCAACTCAACTACCTTTTTAGGTTTCAACTTAAATTGATTTTCCACTCCTTTGATGAAAGCAATTCCAGTATCAAATTTCTCAAGTTCATCTTCGGTGAGATTATTAACATTGATAAACTCTATAGAAATATCAGAACTTGATGCCTTTTTACCAATCAAGGGGACTAACAAAGCTCTGAGTCGATATTGTTGACTTTCTAATATTTCTTGCTCCAAGTCTCTTTTATAATCCTCGATATATTTCTTAACAATAGTGAAATTTTTTGATTGGACTTTCTTCAAAGCGTCGATCTGCGCTTGCTGAGACATCCTTGTAAGTTGCATTGCAAGAGATAAGTTTACCATTAAAGCATTTTCATCACCAAATTCGTTAATGAGAATATCTTCAAAGTTATTTATTGAAGCCTGGCACTCACCAAAAGTTAGTGTATCTATTTCAGGGAGACCTCGGTGTTCAATGATATTACGTAAACCTATTAAAAAAAATACATTCGATTTTTCTGGGGTATTTCTTCCAAGCCAATATTTTTCACAGCAGGTTTTCAGTTCCCACGCTTTTTTGTCACCATCAACAATTTTATGAGAGCCATCATCATTCAAGTAAAAATAATCAACACCTCTTTTTGCGAATATAGCATGAAATAATGATGTATATGCTATAACTACATTAACTATAAAACCATGAGTTTTAAACTCTGTAAATGGATTATTGTAAACAGAAACAGCAAGCATAGCGAACTCTCTTGCTTTTTTTAAATTAATGCTTCGCTCACTTTTGGCCGGTTCAACGCTCTTCTGACTATGAAGATTTCTGAAGTCTTCCTTACTTAAGTATTTTAATCCAAGTGTGGTATATTGAGCGCCATCCCTTGATATATATTTACTCCATCTTTTAGTTGGATATGTTTTACATGTCTGAACTTTCCAACCAGTAGCCACTGCTAAATCAGCAATAGTAAAAAATTCTTGCCGATTTTCCTTTCCTACTAAAAAATCAAAAGCCTTATCAACCTGATCATATTTTTTCATACAACATCCCTATTTAACTTTTAAAGATGAATATCCTTTTAGATTTGTCTGCGAAAATTTTTTCGCAGACAAATAAAAAGACATTGTACATTCTAAATATATTATTTTTATGTGCTTACATCACACATAAAAGATAACAACTCGCCATACCACTGCATCATCTCCCTCCTCCCGTCCAGATACTGCGCATGGTTATACGTCCCACGAATTGAGTTCTTATCGACGTGAGCCAGCTGTAACTCAATCCAGGCCGAATTGAAACCCTGCTCATGCAAAATGGTACTCATCGTGTGGCGGAATCCATGCCCTGTAACGCGCCCGGCATAGCCGATACGCCTGACCAACACAGTCAATGCCATATCACTCATCGGTTTCTTAGGATTATTACGTCCTGGGAACAGCAACGCTCCTGCTCCCGTCATGGGTTTAAGCTGATTAAGTAGGTCAATTGCCTGGCTTGATAACGGAACCAGATGAGGGCGGCGCATTTTCATGCGTTCCGCTGGTACATTCCAAACCTTTTTCTCAAAATCAAATTCCTGCCACTCCGCTTGCCTCAACTCCCCAGGCCTTACTCCCGTTAAAATAAGCAATTGCATCGCAATCTTAACAAGCACACTACCGGCATAGGTGTTCAGAGTCCGAAGAAACTCTGGCAATTCATCCTGGGTTAAAAAAGCATAGTGCTCTTTCTCATGAGGAGTCACGGCGCTGGCTAGATCTGGTGCTGGATTGTACTCGGCCCTGCCAGTCACCACGGCATACTTCCAGACTTCTCCACAACGCTGGCGAACCTTACGGACCTTCTCAGTTGCTCCTCGTGCTTCTATTTTTGAAAGAACAGCAAGCAACTCCATCGGCTTGATATCTTTGATTGGCCGGTGACCGATATAAGGGAACACATCCTTTTCGAAGGTTCTCAGCATCTCTTCGCGGTAGGAGACAGACCAGCGGTCATAGCGACGCTGATACCACTCCCGCGTGATAGCCTCAAAAGAGTTTTCTGCGTCTTGTTGACGACTAAGTTTCTCAATTTTCCGTTCAAGAGAAGGATCGTTGCCAGCCGCTAATGTCCTTTTAGCATCCTCTCGCTTGCTTCTGGCTTCAGCTAAAGAAACATCGGGGTAAACGCCAATAGCGAGCAGCTTCTCTTTACCTAACGAACGGTATTTGAGACGCCAGTATCTTTTACCATTGGGATTAACCAGCAGGTAAAGCCCACCACCATCGGCCAGTTTGTAGGGCTTCTCTTTGGGTTTCGCAGTTTCAACCTGACGAGCAGTCAGCTTCATTGGGGGTACCTCTCAGCAGGGGGTACAATTATACCCCCATCCATACCCCCACATTGAGCTTGACCCTGGGGGAGTACAATTGAGTTCAATAGACTAATAGGATGCTATAACTGCTGATTTATCAAGGGAAAATTGAGTTTGATAGACTTCAGGAGACTTGAGTTTGGAGCGGGCGAAGGGAATCGAACCCTCGTATAGAGCTTGGGAAGCTCTCGTTCTACCATTGAACTACGCCCGCGAAGAGGTGCGTGTGTCATTATAGACCTTACGCACCCGCTGACAAGCCCAAACCGGGCTAACTGCCGATAAAATAACCTTTTAGCACTTAGGCTTACTGCCTTGTGGCGGCAAATAGCGTAGCGGGTCGATCGCCGTCGCCCGGTAGCGGATCTGGAAGTGCAGGCGCACGGAATCCGCGTCCGAACTGCCCATGGTGGCGATCTGCTGGCCAATCTTCACGCTCTGGCCGTTGTTCACCATCAGCTTGTCGTTGTGCGCATAGGCGCTGATATAGTCCTCATTATGTTTAATCATAATCAGGTTGCCGTAGCCGCGCAGCTGGTTGCCCACGTACACCACTTTGCCCGCCCCTGCCGCATACACCGGCTGGCCGCGCTTACCGGCGATATCGATACCTTTATTGCCGCCATCGCTGGTGGAGTATGGCAGCACGACTTTACCGCTGGTTGGCCAGCGCCAGCAGCGTTGCCCGACCGGCGGCCAGGAGGACTGCGGCACCGCCGAAGAGGGCGTCACGGCGGCGGTACGTTTCGCTGACGATTTCTTGCCGGATGCCCCCGCCTTCGCCGTGGTTCCTGAACCGCTGTTCAGCTTCAGCTTTTGCCCGACTTCGATGGTATAGGGAGGTGAAATATTATTGAGACGGGCAAGATCCCTGACGCTGGTGCCAGTGGAACGTGAAATAGCGTACAGCGTGTCGCCGCGCTTCACGGTATAGGTGGAACCGGAATCGGATGAGCTGGAACACCCCGCGACGATCAGGCTGCTCAGCAACATTATTGCGATAACAAAGCGTTTTCTCATCAGGCGTCCTGCGCTTAACACAAACATTCACCTCAAAACCAGGGGCGATTATCATACCAGCCCGTAAGGCAATCCCCAATCGCTACCCTTCATACAGAAGTATTAAACGGATAGCCATGCGTAATAATATCCATCAGCGCGGGCAGATAAGGCATAGACGGCAATTTTACCAGCGCCGGGTAGAATATTTGCGGCGAGGGAAAAACATCGACCACGTAGCAGTGGCTAAGTTTATCGGCATCCACTTCTGAAGACGGTAGTAACGTCGCAGCCTCAAGGCCGGAGTCCAGCCAGTCGAGGATAACCCCTGGCTGCGTGATATGCATGATAACCTTCGCATTGACCCCAGATTTACGAAATAGATCCATCAGCATCTCGTAAGTCCCTGAATCTTTTGCACGATGCAACAACACTAATGGCAGCGCCGCCAGCGACGTGTAGCTATAGGGATTAGACGGCGGCTCCGGCAAGCATTTTTTATTGATCACCGCGACCAGCTTAATCGGATCAAAAGAGACATAATCAAAACCTTCGCTACGGTAGGGGCGCTGGATTAAGGCTAAATCAATTGCGCCCTCGGTTAATAACGTCTCGAGGTGGCTGGAGTCGGTAACGGAAATATTTATGGAAGTGTCGGGATGACGTCGATATACCTCCATCAGCAATGCTTTAAAATAATTCTGATAGAGATGAGTTAAGCCGATTCTCAATTCAGTTCTGTTTTTGTGCGCAATATCCGTCGTTTCCCGCGCCGTATCCTCTACCTGGCGTAATATTTCACACGCTTTTCGATAGAGAAAAAAACCGGCTTCCGTAGGCTCAATGCGGTTTCCCCGGCGAACAAAAAGCGATACCTGAAGCTCCTCTTCCAGCTCCTGAATTCGCTTGCTGAGCGGCGGCTGCGCCATGTTCAGAGACTTCGCCGCCTGGCTAACCGAACCTTGTTCCACCACCCGACAAAAATAGCGTAAGCGCTTTAAATCCATCATCATTATCCGCAGTGTAATTTATCACCAGTATCACACTTAGACGGAGAAATAAAAAGCCGCAGCGTTGCTCCTCATATTAATTAATCATTATTTAACACCTTTTTAAAATAAACTTTTTTGATCTACTGACCATCCGGTAAACGGTATTTGTTTATCCGCCGCAGTAAAAATATTGTGCTGGGAGCAAAACTTCTTTTCCGAAGGAACATCCCATGGCAAATAGTGATAACAAAACACCCTCATCGGTACATGATTTACGCTCCGCGCTGGAACTACTGAAAACCCTACCCGGCGAGTATGTTGAAACCGATACCGAAGTCGACCCGCACGCCGAACTCTCCGGCGTCTATCGTTACGTAGGCGCCGGCGGCACCTGCCAGCGTCCAACCCGCAAGAATGGCCCGGTCATGGTCTTCAAGAAAATCAAAGGCTTTGAAAATATCAGCGTGGCGATTGGCCTGAATGGCTCCCGCCAGCGCGTCAGCCATTTTCTCCAGTGTGAACCGGCAAAACTGGGGCACCTGCTGAAGGATTCAGTGGAGAAGGCGATAGCCCCGGTGATGACCCAGGGCACAGCGGTTTGCCAGGAAGTGATTCATCTGGCGAGCGATGCCGATTTCGATCTGCGCAAGCTGCTGCCGGCGCCGACGAATACCGAAGAAGACGCCGGCCCCTATATTACGATGGGCCTGTGCTACGCCTCCGATCCAGAAACCCATGAGTCCGATATCACCATTCATCGCCTGTGCGTCCAGAGCCGCGACGAACTCTCCATGTGGCTAACGCCCGGCCGCCACATCGACGCATTTCGCATGAAGGCGGAAGCCGCAGGCCAGCCGCTGCCGATTTCAATCAGCATCGGCGTCGATCCGGCGATTGAAATTGCCGCCTGCTTTGAGCCGCCGACCACCCCGCTGGGCTTCAACGAGTTAAGTATCGCCGGCGCGCTGCGCGGCAAAGCGGTGGAGATGACGCAGTGTAAAACCATCAACGAGAAAGCGATCGCCCACGCTGAGATCGTGATTGAAGGCGAACTGCTGCCCCACGCCCGCGTACGCGAAGACCAGAACACCGATACAGGGCGCGCGATGCCGGAATTCCCCGGCTATACCGGCGAAGCGAAAGAAGCCATTCCGGTTATCAAGGTGAAAGCCGTCACCCATCGCATTAACCCTATCTGGCGCACCACCGTAGGGCCAGGCGAAGAACACGTCAATATGGCCGGTATCCCGACCGAAGCCAGCATCCTGGATATGGTCGAACGCGCGATGCCGGGCAAGCTGCTGAACGTCTTTGCCCATTCGGCGGGCGGCGGCAAGCTGCTGGCGGTGCTGCAGTTCAAAAAGTCCTCCCCGGCGGACGAAGGGCGTCAGCGTCAGGCTGCTCTGCTGGCGTTCTCGGCCTTCCCGGAACTGAAGCACGTCATTCTGGTTGATGAAGACGTCGATATTTTCGACAGCGACGACGTGCTTTGGGCCATGCAAACCCGCTATCAGGGCGATGTCGATACAATCACTATTCCCGGCGTTCGCTGCCATCCGCTCGATCCGTCGCAGGTACCGGAATACAGCCCGAGCATCCTGCAGCAGGGAATGTCCTGCAAAACGATATTCGACTGCACGGTGCCGTTCCATCTGAAGCACAACTTCCAGCGATCCAGATTTAAAGAAGTGGACGTGAAGCGCTTCCTGGCAGATTTCGAATAAAAGGAGAACCTCATGACGGCACGCATCATCATTGGTATCAGCGGCGCATCCGGGTTTCAGTACGGCGTTAAGGCGCTGGAGCTACTGCGCCCGCATCCCGTTGAAGTCCACCTGGTCGTCTCTAAAGGCGCGGAAAAAACCTGCGAGCTGGAGACGGATTACCGCCTGGACGAGGTGATGGCGCTGGCCGACGTGGTGCATCCCATCGCCAATCTTGGCGCAGCTATCTCCAGCGGTTCATTTAAAACGCTGGGGATGCTGGTCGCACCGTGTTCAATGCGTTCTTTGGGCGCCATCGCCCACTGCCTGACCGACAACCTGCTCACCCGCGCGGCGGACGTGGTGCTGAAAGAACGTCGTCGCCTGGTGCTGCTGGCCCGGGAAACGCCGCTGAACCTCGGCCACATCCGCAATATGGCCGCTGTAACCGAAATGGGCGGGATTATCTTTCCGCCGGTCCCGGCGCTTTACCAGCGTCCGCAAACGGCGGACGACATCGTTACCCATAGCGTCAATCGCGCGCTCGATCTGTTTGACCTGCAGGTCAACAACATCCCCCGCTGGGGTGAAGGCGAGCTACGTTTTAATTAACCGGAAATCATTCAATGTTAATCGGCCCATATGTAAACGGAGCCGCCGTGATTATCGGCGGACTCATCGGCGCTGCGGCGGGCGGCAAGCTCCCCGAGCGCGTCAAAACGGCGCTGCCGATGACCTTCGGCCTGTGCTCCGTTGGTCTTGGTATTACGCTGGTGCTCAAAGTGAAATATATGCCCGCCGTCGTGCTGGCAATGGTGATTGGCGCCATCCTCGGCGAACTGCTGCATCTGGAAAAGGGCATCGGTAAAGCCGCAGGCTCCACGCGCGGTTTGATCAACAAAGTGCTGCCGCCGGTCAATGGCCTTGGCCATGAAGAGTTTACCGAGAAATTTGTCGCCATCCTGGTTCTGTTTTGCGCCAGCGGCACCGGTATTTTCGGCGCGATGACCGAAGGCATGAGCGGCGATCCGTCAATTCTGTATATCAAAACGATTCTCGATCTGTTTACCGCCGGGATTTTCGCGACGCTGCTGGGCTACGCGGTGATGGCCATTGCTATCCCGCAGGTCATTATTCAGATTGCGCTGGCGATGCTGGCGGTGGTTATTCTGCCGTCGATCTCGCCTGATATGATGGCGGATTTCTCCTGCGCCGGCGGACTGCTGATGGTGGCGACCGGGCTGCGCATCTGTAACATTAAGCTCTTTCCAGTGGCCAACATGTTGCCAGGGCTTGTTTTGGTAATGCCTTTGTCCCATTTATGGGCTACCCTAGTGGCCTGAGTACATGACCCGGCGGGTTTGTGCCGGGTCATTTTTCATTTCAGGAGTTGTCATGGCCGGGGAACATGTCATTTTGCTGGACAAGCAAGATAAGCCTTCAGGTATGCTGGAGAAGTATGCCGCTCACACCCTCGATACCCCTTTGCATCTCGCGTTTTCCTGCTGGTTGTTCAATGAACAAGGCCAACTGCTGGTCACGCGCCGCTCGTTGGGCAAAAAAGCCTGGCCTGGCGTGTGGACGAACTCAGTCTGCGGGCATCCGCAAACCGACGAAACCTTCGAACAGGCCGTTGAGCGCCGCTGCCGCTTTGAGCTTGGCGTTGAGATTACCCGCATCGCCCCAGTCTTTCCGGCATTTCGCTATCGGGCCGTCGCGCCGAATGGCATCGTCGAAAACGAGGTCTGTCCGGTCTATGCGGCACGAATAGCCAGCGCGTTACGGATAAATCCTGACGAAGTGATGGATGTTCAGTGGAGCAATCTTGCGGATGTTCTGAGCGGGATTCGCGCGACGCCGTGGGCGTTTAGCCCGTGGATGGTGATGCAGGCAGCGGACGACAATGCGCGTAATGCGTTGATAAACTTTAGCCGTCAGGCATAAAAAACCCCAGCAGCGCTGGGGTTTCGTTTATTCGCGTAATGCTTATTTTACCGGACGCATCGCCGGGAACAGGATCACGTCGCGGATGGTGTGGCTGTTGGTAAACAGCATCACCATACGATCGATACCGATACCGAGGCCCGCGGTCGGCGGCAGGCCGTGCTCCAGCGCGGTAACGTAGTCTTCGTCATAGAACATCGCTTCGTCATCACCGGCGGCTTTCGCGTTAACCTGATCGAGGAAGCGCTGCGCCTGGTCTTCCGCATCGTTCAGCTCGCTAAAGCCGTTACCGATTTCACGCCCGCCGATGAAGAATTCAAAACGGTCGGTGATTTCCGGGTTCTCGTCGTTACGGCGCGCCAGCGGAGAGACTTCTGCCGGATATTCGGTGATAAAGGTTGGCTGAATCAGATGCGCTTCCGCCACTTCTTCGAAGATCTCGGTCACGATGCGGCCCAGACCCCAGCTCTTCTCAACGTGAATGCCGATGCTTTCCGCAATGGCTTTTGCAGAATCGAAGTTATCCAGATCGGCCATCTCGGTTTCCGGACGGTATTTCTTGATCGCTTCGCGCATGGTCAGCTTTTCAAACGGCTTGCCGAAATCGAAGGTCTGATCGCCGTAAGGCACTTCAGTGTGGCCCAGAACGTCCTGCGCCAGGGTGCGGAACAGGGATTCGGTCAGATCAATCAGATCTTTGTAGTCCGCATAGGCCATATAGAGTTCCATCATGGTGAACTCTGGGTTATGGCGAACGGAGATGCCTTCGTTACGGAAGTTACGGTTGATTTCGAACACGCGCTCGAAGCCGCCGACTACCAGACGCTTCAGGTACAGCTCCGGCGCGATACGCAGGTACATGTCCAGATCGAGCGCGTTGTGATGGGTGATGAACGGCCGCGCGGAAGCGCCGCCGGGGATCACCTGCATCATCGGGGTTTCAACTTCCATAAAGCCGCGGCCGACCATGAACTGACGGATGCCCGCCAGGATCTGCGAACGCACTTTAAAGGTGTTGCGCGATTCATCATTGGAGATCAGGTCCAGATAGCGCTGACGATAGCGCGCTTCCTGATCCTGCAGGCCGTGGAATTTGTCCGGCAGCGGGCGCAGGGCTTTGGTCAGCAGACGCAGTTCGGTGCAGTGGATAGAGAGCTCGCCGGTCTTGGTTTTGAACAGCTTACCGCGCGCGGCAATGATGTCGCCAAGGTCCCACTTTTTGAACTGCTCGTTGTAGACGCCTTCCGCCAGATCGTCACGGGCGACGTACAGCTGAATGCGGCCGCCAACATCCTGCAGCGTAACGAAGGAGGCTTTACCCATGATACGACGGGTCATCATGCGGCCAGCGACGGCGACTTCAACATTCAGCGCTTCCAGCTCTTCGTTTTCTTTAGCATCGAAGTCAGCGTGCAGTTGGTCTGAGGTGTGGTCACGACGGAAATCATTCGGGAACGGGATACCCTGCTCACGCAGCGCAGCCAGCTTTTCACGACGGGCTTTCAGTTCATTATTAAGGTCAATTGCCGCGTCAGCGCCCTGTGCTTGTTGTTCAGACATGTTGGTTCCTCATAACCCTGCTTTCAAACTTGCTTCGATAAATTGATCCAGGCTGCCGTCCAGCACCGCCTGAGTGTTGCGGGTTTCTACCCCGGTGCGCAGATCTTTAATGCGGGAGTCATCCAGCACGTAAGAACGGATCTGGCTGCCCCAGCCGATGTCGGATTTGGTATCTTCCATCGCCTGCTTCTCGGCATTTTTCTTCTGCATTTCCAGCTCATAAAGCTTCGCTTTCATCTGCTTCATGGCCTGGTCTTTGTTCTTGTGCTGCGAACGGTCGTTCTGGCACTGGGTCACTAAGCCGGTCGGAATGTGGGTGATACGCACCGCGGATTCCGTACGGTTAACGTGCTGGCCGCCCGCGCCGGAGGCGCGGTAAACGTCAATGCGCAGATCCGCCGGGTTGATGTCGATATCGATATCGTCATCCACTTCCGGGTAAACGAACGCGGAGCTGAAAGAGGTGTGGCGGCGGCCGCCGGAATCGAACGGGCTCTTACGCACCAGGCGATGAACGCCGGTTTCAGTACGCAGCCAGCCGTAGGCGTAGTCACCGATAATCTTGATGGTCACGGACTTAATGCCCGCCACTTCGCCTTCAGACTCTTCAATGATCTCGGTCTTGAAGCCGCGCGCTTCAGCCCAGCGCAGATACATGCGCGTCAGCATGCTGGCCCAGTCTTGCGCTTCCGTACCGCCGGAACCGGCCTGGATATCGAGGTAGCAATCGGCGCTGTCGTATTCCCCGGAGAACATGCGGCGGAATTCCAGCTGTGCCAGCTTCTCTTCCAGCACATCGAGCTCAGCGACGGCTTCGTTGAAGGTCTCTTCGTCGTCGGCTTCAACGGCCAGCTCCAGCAGGCCGGATACGTCCTCCAGCCCCTGAGACATCTGATCCAGCGTATCAACGATGGCTTCCAGCGAGGAACGCTCTTTGCCCAGCGCCTGTGCGCGCTCGGGTTCGTTCCAGACGTCCGGCTGCTCCAGCTCGGCGTTTACTTCTTCGAGACGCTCTTTCTTAGCATCGTAGTCAAAGATACCCCCTAAGAACGCCCGAGCGCTCCGTGAGGTCCTGAATGCGGTTTTTTACCGGATTTATTTCAAACATGGTCGGTTTCTTTTAATGGATTCGTCAAAATGCGGTGATAAGAGCGGAATTCTACCGGATTCGCGCTCTCATTAATATACTGTTGTCAATTTGGCCAGAGGTGGTCAATGATCAGCTGCAGGCTGCGGTTGCCGCGGAACTCATTGATATCCAGCTTATAGGCAAGCTGAACTTCGCGAACGCCGTTATCCGGCCAAAGGGAAGTATCAACATTGAACGCGATACCGTCCAGCAGCGGGCCGCCGCCGACCGGTTCAACCATCACCTTCAGATGACGCTCACCGACCAGCCGCTGCTGCAGCAGACGAAAACGCCCGTCAAACAGCGGCTCGGGGAACATCTGCCCCCACGGCCCGGCGTCGCGCAGCATCTGCGCGACCTCCATGCTCATTTCTGCCGCCGTCAGCGGACCGTCGGAGACCACTTCGCCCTGCAGCAGCGCCGGATCGAGCCACTCGGTCACCAGCTCGCCAAAGCGCTGCTGGAACTCTTCAAAGCGCGCCTCTTCCAGCGATAGCCCTGCCGCCATGGCATGGCCGCCAAACTTCATAATCAGCCCCGGATAGAGCGTATCCAGACGCTCCAGCGCATCGCGCATATGCAGCCCCTGAATCGACCGACCGGAGCCTTTGAGCGTACCGTCGCCGGTGGGCGCAAAGGCGATAACCGGGCGATGGAAGCGCTCTTTGATACGCGAGGCCAGAATGCCGACGACGCCCTGATGCCACTGCGGGTGGTACATCGCCAGGCCGCCGGGCAGCGTCTCGCCGCTGCGTTCCAGCTTTTCACACAGGGTCAGCGCTTCCGCCTGCATCCCCTGTTCTATCTCTTTACGCGTCTGGTTCAGCGCGTCCAGCTCATTGGCCAGCATCCGGGCTTCGCCGGTGTTGTCGCACAGCAGCAGCGCCACGCCGACGGACATATCGTCCAGCCGCCCCGCCGCGTTCAGACGCGGGCCGAGCGCAAAGCCGAGATCGCTTGCCGCCAGCTTTTGCGGATCGCGGTTGGCGATTTCCAGCAGCGCTTTAATGCCCGGACGGCATTTCCCCGCCCGAATGCGGCTCAGCCCCTGCCAGGTCAGGATCCGGTTGTTGGCATCCAGCGGTACGACGTCCGCCACGGTGCCAAGCGCCACCAGATCGAGTAAATCAGCCAGATTCGGCGGCGCGATGCCGCGCTCCTCAAACCAGCCTTTATCGCGCAGAAAAGTGCGCAGCGCCAGCATCAGATAAAAAGCTACGCCCACCCCGGCCAGCGATTTCGACGGGAACTCACAGTCGCGCAGGTTCGGGTTAATAATCGCTTCCGCCGCGGGCAGCGAATCCCCCGGCAGGTGGTGATCGGTTACCAGCACCGGAATACCCAGCGCGTGGGCATGATCGACGCCAGCGTGCGAAGAAATGCCGTTGTCGACGGTCATAATCAGCTGCGCGCCGCGGGCGTGAGCCTGATCGACTACTTCCGGACTCAGGCCGTAGCCATCTTCAAAACGGTTTGGCACCAGGTACGAAACGTTGCCGTAACCCAGCGCGCGCAGAGCCAGCACGCTCAGCGCGGTGCTGGTGGCACCGTCAGCGTCAAAGTCGCCGACCACCACGATATGCAGCCCCTGCTTAAATGCGCCGTAAAGTATCTCTACCGCTTTTTCGACGCCGGTCAGCTGCGACCACGGCAGCATGCCTTTCACCCCGCGCTCCAGCTCCTGCGCGCTGCGCACGCCGCGGCTGGCGTACAGCCGCTGCAGCAGCGGCGGGAGATCGGCAGGTAAATCGACGCCGTCAACCGCCTCGCGGCGGCGTAGTTGTATCTGTTGTTTCACGCGAATCAGTTACCGCTTGTCTGTTTTTGATGCTCATCGAGGAGCGCTTTCAGGTCTTTCGGATCGCGATAGCCGGGCATAAGGGTGCCGTCGCTCAGCACCATCGCCGGCGTGCCGTTAACGCCAAGCTGCACGCCCAGCGTGTAGTGTTTAGCGATATCAACATCGCAGCTGGCCGGCTGCACGCCTTTGCCGCTCATCGCGTTATCCAGGGCTTTGTTGCGATCTTTGGCGCACCAGATAGCCTTCATGTTCTGCTCGGCTTCGCTTTGCAGCCCCTGGCGCGGGAAGGCCAGATAGCGCACGGTAATCCCCAGCGCGTTGTAGTCGCTCATCTGTTCGTGCAGTTTATGGCAGTAGCCGCAGGTAATATCGGTGAAGACGGTGATGACGTGTTTTTCCTGCGGCGCCTTATAGACGATCATCTCTTTTTCCAGCGCGTTCAGCTTACCGGCCAGCAGCGTATTGGTGACGTTTACCGGCTGCGCGCCGCTGACGTCGTACATCGGCCCCTGGATAATGTGCTTACCGTCATCGGTAACGTATATCACGCCGCTGTCCGTCAATGCGGTGCTGATGCCTTTGATCGGCGAAGGTTGCACGTCCGAACTCTGCACACCCAGCTTCGCCAGCAGTTGCTTAATCGCCGCGCTATCCGCATGCGCCGCACCGGATAAGGTGGTCGCCAGCAGAGTGAACATCAGTAAACCTTTTTTCATACTCAGTCCTTTTTTTCAGCACTCACGCACGCGGGTGATGCTGTTGATGGAGTTGTCGCAGACGCTCGGTCGCCACGTGGGTGTAGATCTGCGTCGTGGAGAGATCGCTGTGTCCTAACAGCATCTGCACCACGCGTAAGTCGGCGCCATGGTTAAGTAAATGTGTAGCAAACGCATGGCGTAACACGTGCGGGGAGAGCTTTTCGCTATCAATCCCCGCCAGTACGGCATAGTGCTTAATTCGATGCCAGAAGGTCTGGCGCGTCATCTGCTGCGCGCGCTGGCTGGGGAAAAGCACATCGGACGCCACGCCGTTCAGCAGCCAGGGGCGGCCGTATTCAAGGTAATTCTCAACCCACAGCACCGCCTCTTCGCCTAACGGTACCAGACGTTCTTTATTTCCTTTACCAATCACGCGCAGCACGCCCTGGCGCAGGCTAATGTCGCTCATGGTCAGGCCCACCAGCTCGGAAACGCGCAGACCGGTGGCGTACAGCACTTCCAGCATCGCTTTATCGCGCAGCTCCAGCGGCTGTTCAACCAGCGGAGCCTGGAGTAGCCGCTCCACCTGCGCCTCACTCAGATCCTTCGGCAGCCGCTGCGGCAGCTTTGGCGAGGCCAGCAGCGCGCTGGGATCGTCCGGACGAATTTTCTCCCGGTAAAGATGCTGGAAGAAGCGTCGCACGGCGCTTAGCAGGCGCGCGGTGCTGGTGGCCTTGTAGCCGCCGGTTTGCCGCTCCGCCAGCAGCGACTGGAGATCTTCGCCGCTGACGCTGGCAAGCGACAGGCCACGATGATGCAGCCATTCCACCACCATCGTCAGGTCCCGGCGGTAGGCGCTTAGCGTGTTCTCCGCCAGATTACGCTCCAGCCATAAGGCATCAAGAAACTGCTCGATTCGTGCGAGATCCTGTTCCACTCCGGCCTCTTTGCTTATTAAAACGGCGCCATTATACCCTAAATAATTCGAGTTGCAGGCGGGCGCGGCCTTTCTGGTACACTAAGCGCAAAGTCACAGCAAGAATTGAGACGTTTCCGCGATGAACATAGGTCTTTTTTACGGTTCCAGCACCTGCTACACCGAAATGGCGGCGGAAAAAATCCGCGATATTATCGGCCCTGAACTGGTCACGCTGCACAACCTGAAAGATGATTCCCCTGCCCTGATGACGCAGTATGACGTGCTGATCCTCGGCATTCCGACCTGGGATTTCGGCGAGATCCAGGAAGATTGGGAAGCCGTCTGGCAGCAGCTTGATACGCTGGATCTGCAGGATAAAATCGTCGCGCTGTACGGCATGGGCGACCAGCTCGGCTACGGCGAATGGTTCCTCGACGCGCTCGGTATGCTGCACGATAAGCTGGCGACCAAAGGGGTTAAGTTCATTGGCTACTGGCCTACCGAAGGCTATGAATTCACCAGCCCGAAACCGGTCATCGCCGACGGCCAGCTGTTCGTTGGCCTGGCGCTTGACGAAACGAACCAGTACGATCTGAGCGATGAGCGCATTCAGAACTGGTGCGAGCAAATCCTCGGTGAAATGGCTGAGCAGTTCTCCTGAGCCTTTGCCTACTCTTGCGTCGGTTTCTGTAACACCAGCCGACGCAGGTCGCGCCATTCTCCCGCGTCCATGCTATCCGCCGCGACCCATAAATGCTGGGTACGTTGGTTTTCCGTATTCCGCAGGCGCAGCAGCATGCCGCTGTTGATTACCCACGGCGTACCGATAATCTCCCACTCCGCCTTTTGCCAGCGCAGACGCGAATCGATCAGCAGCTTTATTTCGCCCTGACGGGCGTGGATCCGCCGCTGGCTGCGTACGCAGTCGAACACTACCAGCGACAGCAGTATCAGCCACAGCGGGGTATAGCTCAGCGGCCAGGGCATCAGCAGCACCAGCGCCGCCACCACGCCGTGCATCAGCAGTGAAAACCACTGCGCGCGCCATGAGATGCGTAAATCAGATTGCCACAGGACCACGTTCCCGATTCCGAGTCTGAATTAATTTTACCATCCGCTGCAGTTCAGCATCAGCCGGCTCGCCATGATTCATCAACCAGTTGAAGAGATCCGGATCGTCGTTTTCCAGCAGGCGGATGAATAACGCCTTATCGCCATCGCTTAGCGTATCGTACTCATGCTCGAAAAACGGCATGATGGATATATCGAGTTCACGCATACCTCGACGACATGCCCAATGGATACGGGCTTTATTGTTAATGTCCATGTTTTACTTCCTGCTTATAAATATCTCTTAGTTTAACCCGTTTTCGGCGCTGACTTCACTGGAATATCAAGATTCGCGAGCGCTATTCCATGAAATCCTTAAAATAATCAGGTTATTGGTTATTTCGCTCGTTTTAGCTCCCCGTTTTTTAGGGCACGAATGGCCTGTCAAAAGCGCTTGCATTGCACCATAGCTCTTTTACCATTAGTCACACACTCTGCGTTAAGCTATTCAGGATATGACTATGGCTTTTACACCTTTTCCTCCGCGTCAGCCCTCCTCTTCCGCTCGTCTGCCGTTAACGCTGATGACGCTGGACGACTGGGCGCTGGCGACGATTACCGGTCCGGATGGCGAAAAATATCTGCAGGGGCAGATCACCGCCGACGTCAGCCACCTGACCGACGAGCAGCATCTGCTTGCCGCGCACTGTGACGCCAAGGGCAAGATGTGGAGCAACCTGCGCGTTTTCCGCCGCAATGAGGGTTTTGCATGGATTGAACGCCGCAGCCTGCGTGATGCGCAGCTGACCGAACTGAAAAAGTACGCGGTGTTCTCTAAGGTGACGATCGCCGCCGATGATGAATCCGTGCTGCTGGGCGTTGCCGGTTTCCAGGCGCGCGCCGCGCTGACGCCGCTGTTGGGCGAACTGCCGAACGCCGAGAAACAGGTGGTCAGCGAAGGCGCTACCAGCGTGCTGTGGTTTGAGCATCCGGCCGAGCGCTTCCTGCTGGTGACCGATGCGGCAACCGCCACCCGCATCACCGATGCCCTGCGCGGCGAAGCGCAGCTTAACAATAGTCAGCAGTGGCTGGCGCTGAATATTGAAGCCGGTCTGCCGGTTATCGACAGCGCCAACAGCGCGCAGTTTATTCCGCAAGCCACCAACCTGCAGGCGCTGGGCGGCATCAGCTTCAAAAAAGGCTGCTATACCGGCCAGGAGATGGTGGCCCGCGCTAAATTCCGCGGCGCCAACAAGCGCGCCCTGTGGTATCTGGCCGGGACCGCCAGCCGCGTGCCGGAAGCCGGGGAAGACCTGGAGCTGAAAATGGGTGAAAACTGGCGCCGTACCGGCACCGTTTTAGCCGCCGTACAGCTGGACGACGGCCGTCTGCTGGTGCAGGTGGTGATGAATAATGATATGGAACCGGACAGCGTGTTCCGCGTGCGCGACGATGCCGGTAGCCTGAGCATCGAGCCGCTGCCGTATACGCTGGAAGAGCGTTAAAGCGATATTCCCGCCCGCCTTCTCCCCGGAGGCGGCGCGACTCGCCTGTCCGGGCTACCAGCCCGCAGACGACGGTGAACCTGTAGCCCGGCTAAGCGTAGCGCGAGCCGGGAGATTTCTCAAAATTTAAACCTGCCCGACGTACAAATAAATGGCCAGGAAGTGGCACACGCTGCCGCCCAGGACAAAACCGTGCCAGATAGCGTGGTTGTATGGAATACGTTTGCAGACGTAGAAAATAACCCCCAGCGAATAAATAATCCCGCCAACGGCTAACAGCGTTACGCCGCCCACCGCCAGCTTAATCGCCAGTTGATAAACCACAATCAGCGACAGCCAGCCCATCGTCAGGTAGGTCACTAAAGAGAGGATCTTAAAACGATGCGCAATCGTCAGCTTAAACAGGATCCCCAGCAGCGCCAGGCTCCAGATGACGATCATCAACCCGCGCGACAGCGGCGAATTTAGCCCTACCAGCAGAAACGGCGTATAGGTCCCGGCAATCAGCAGGTAGATCGCGCAGTGGTCGAATTTTTTCAGCCACAGCTTTGCCCGCTGATGCGGAATGGCGTGATAGAGCGTAGAGGCGAGGAACAGCAGAATCATGCTCCCGCCGTACAGGCTGTAGCTGGTGATGGCCGTTGCGCCGGCGTTACTATCCACCGCCTGTACTAGCAACAGCACCAGACCGACAATACCGAACACCAGCCCAATCCCGTGGCTGATGCTGTTGGCAATTTCCTCTGCCAGAGAATATCCCTGCGTGATTAACGATTTGCGAACCATATTTGACTCCGAAAACAAGTACGCTTTCAATAGCACACTTAGGTTAACTGAGAATGATTCCAGTGAACACCTGTTAGCTAAAATAAAAGGATGAATATTTATGAATATAATAAAATCAATAAGTTAAATTAAAATTTCAACTTACACTCGTTCATTATTTTATTAAAGCCTTTCGAATTCAATAACATAAAACAGCTTTTCTTCAGGGTAGATTTCCGCTATCACTTCGCGCAGCTGCGGCAGGGTCATATTCTCCTGCTGCGCGTGCCGTTCGTTCAGCGTATCCAGCGTCACCGTCGAGGTTGCGACTACGCGAATGGTGCAAAAATAGCCGTCATCTTCATAGCGACCAACGCGCAGTACATCGCCAGCTTTAAAGTGCGATTCCGCAGCATCGCGGATGGTAATGGTTTTGCGTCCGGCGAGGATGTCGTCCTGAAAACGCTGAAAAAAGGTTATGTTATTTGGCTGCATGATATCATTCCGTCCTGGTCATTATGAATTGTGAGTTTGCCACTGTGAGTATCTTCTCCCACGCCGCTATCGCCAGTCTCAATAATCTTGAGATGATGGTCTATCACTATGTCATTAAAAATCGCGACAAAGTGATGTACATGACCATCCGCGAACTGGCGGAAGCGGCCGGAGTCTCCACGACCACCGTCCTGCGCTTCTGCCGCAAGCTGCAGTGCGAAGGCTACTCGGAGTTTCGCGTACGCTTTAAATTATATCTGGAGCAGAATGAGCCTCAACAGGCAAATATCGGCGCCAGCGAAATAATGAGCTTTTTTAAAAGCGTTAATAACGATGAATTTGACCAACTGCTCGAGCAGGCGGTCGATATTATTCTGTCGTCAGAACGTATTATTTTCGTCGGCGCCGGCACTTCCGGCGCGCTGGCAAAATATGGCGCACGCTTCTTTTCTAACGTCGGGAAATTCAGCAATCATATCGACGATCCTTATTTCCCGGTGACCAATGATATGGCGCGTAATGCGCTGGCGATTGTACTGTCGGTCTCCGGTGAAACGGAAGAGATCCTGCGCTTTGCCAGCCAGTTCAGCCTGCATCGCTGTAAAGTGATGTCCATCACCAGCCACGAGCACTCGCGGCTGGCAAAGCTTGCCGACTTCAATCTCTCCTGGCACGTTCCGCAAACGCGCATCGGCGGCGTCTACGACATTACCACCCAGATCCCGGTCATTTATATTCTGGAAACGCTGGGGCGTAAATTAGCGCGCAAACTCCGCTGAAAATAACAGGATGTTTTTTCGATGTAACAAATTCCATCCAGGACAAATTGTTATATCGTGACATTTATATCGCCTTTGTTAGACTCGAAACCAACAAGTAATTATGACGAGATGAGCAAAGATGAAGAAAATTTCTTTACCAAAAGACTTTTTATGGGGCGGCGCCGTCGCCGCGCACCAGGTTGAAGGTGGCTGGAATAAAGACGGTAAAGGTCCGAGCATCTGCGACGTGCTTACCGGCGGCGCGCACGGCGTGCCGCGCGAGATAACCCAGCAGGTAGAGCCGGGCAAGTACTATCCAAACCACGAAGCCATCGACTTCCATGGCCGCTACAAAGAAGACATCAAGCTGTTCGCCGAGATGGGCTTCAAGTGCTTCCGCACCTCCATCGCCTGGACGCGCATTTTCCCGCTGGGCGACGAAAGCCAGCCGAATGAAAAGGGGCTGAAATTCTACGATGATATGTTCGATGAACTGCTGAAGTACAACATCGAGCCGGTAATCACCCTCTCCCACTTTGAGATGCCGCTGCATCTGGTTCAGCAGTACGGCGGCTGGACCAACCGCAAAGTGGTCGATTTCTTTGTGCGCTTCGCCGAAGTGGTCTTCGAGCGCTATGAGCACAAAGTGAAATACTGGATGACCTTTAACGAGATCAATAACCAGCGTAACTGGCGCGCGCCGCTGTTTGGCTACTGCTGCTCCGGCGTGGTCTATACCGAGCATGAAAACCCGGAAGAGACCATGTACCAGGTGCTGCATCATCAGTTTGTCGCCAGCGCGCTGGCGGTGAAGGCGGCACGTCAAATCAATCCGCAGATGCAGGTTGGCTGCATGCTGGCAATGGTCCCTCTCTATCCGTACTCCTGTAAGCCGGAAGACGTGATGTTTGCCCAGGAATCGATGCGCGAACGCTACGTCTTTACCGACGTCCAGCTGCGCGGCTACTACCCGAGCTACGTCCTGAACGAGTGGGAGCGCCGCGGCTTCAGTATCAAAATGGAGGATGGCGATGCGCAAATCCTGCGCGAAGGCACCTGCGCGTATCTCGGCTTCAGCTACTACATGACCAACGCGGTGAAAGCGGAAGGCGGCAGCGGCGACGCAATTTCCGGCTTCGAGGGCAGCGTGCCCAACCCGCACGTTAAAGCGTCCGATTGGGGTTGGCAGATTGACCCGGTGGGCCTGCGCTATGCGCTGTGCGAACTGTATGAGCGCTATCAGAAACCGCTGTTTATCGTCGAAAACGGCTTCGGCGCGTACGATAAAGTCGAAGAAGACGGCAGCATCAACGACGACTACCGCATCGACTATCTGCGCGCTCACGTCGAAGAGATGATCAAAGCGGTGACTTACGACGGCGTTGAGCTAATGGGCTATACCCCGTGGGGCTGCATCGACTGCGTCTCCTTCACTACCGGTCAATACAGCAAGCGCTACGGCTTTATCTACGTCAACAAACATGACGATGGTACCGGCGATATGTCCCGCTCGCGCAAGAAGAGCTTTAACTGGTACAAAGACGTTATCGCCAGCAACGGCGAGAAACTGTAAGCATCTTGCCCCTTTTCAGTCGGAAGGGGGTAAAACTTCCCACAAAACAGACACTTCTTTACAGCTTTAGCATTGCTAACGCGCGCTCAGCCGATAAGATAAACCCCATCAATCGTTGAGCCGCTGACCCTTACTCCGCAAATCAACGCCGCACGCTGCCGGCTTTTCCGGCGCATCACCATGTAGAAAAATGATGCTAAACGTCTTTAGACAGATCCTGACATGGCTGCTGATCGTTGCCGCCGTCAGCCTGGCTGTGGATTATCTGCGCAAACCGGCGCTGCCGCAGAATTTCTCCAGCACGCCGCTGCAAACGCTTGATGGCCGAACGGTCGATCTGGCGGCCATGAGCCACGAACGCCCCTTGCTGCTGTACGTCTGGGCGACCTGGTGCAGCGTATGCCGCTATACCACCCCGTCGGTGGCTGCTTTAGCCGACGATGGCGGTAATGTTATGACGGTAGCGTTACGTTCGGGCGATAACGCCACCCTGACGCGCTGGCTGGCGCATAAAAAAACGGCGCTGCCGACGATTAATGACGCCAGCGGTCAGCTATCCCAACGGTGGGAGGTACAGGTCACGCCGACCCTTATCGTTATCTCGCGCGGCGAGGTGAAGTCAGTCACCACCGGCTGGACCAGCAACTGGGGAATGCGCCTGCGGCTGTGGATGGCGTCGTAGGGAATTTCCCTGCTTGCTGAGCTACGGGTCGATGCGGTCTAAAGGTCTGGTAACCCGGAAATCCACAGTGTAATGGATCACAAAACTCCCGGTGGCGCTGCGCTGACCTGGCTACAAGTTCACAGTTGTCTGCGGGCTGGTAGCCCGGACAGGTGCGCAGCGCCGCCTCCGGGAAAGATTTACGGATTACTTCCCGCCCGCCAGCTCGAGGAAGCTGCCGGTAACGTAGGAAGCCTTATCGCTTAGCAGCCAGACGATGGCCTGAGCCACCTCCTCCGGCTGCCCGCCGCGCCGCATCGGCAGCATCGACTTGACGCGATCCACGCGCCCGGGCTCACCGCCGCTGGCGTGCATATCGGTATAGATTAAGCCGGGGCGCACGCCGTTGACCCGAATCCCCTGCGCCGCCACTTCCAGCGACAGGCCGGTGGTCAGGGTATCAACCGCACCTTTCGACGCGGCGTAATCCACATACTCCCCCGGCGCCCCGAGGCGCGATGCCGCGGACGACACATTCACAATCGCCCCACCCTTACCGCCGTGCTTGTGCGACATCCGCTTTACCGCCTCCCGGCAGCAGAGGAAGTAACCGGTCACATTGGTGGCCAGCACCCGGTTAATCCGGTCGGCGCTAAGGCTTTCAATCGTCCCCTGAGTAAATAAAATCCCGGCGTTATTGACCAGCGCGGAGAGCGGTTCGCCGAGACGGTCGATCGAGGCAAACATCGCCATCACCTGCGCTTCATCGCTGACGTCCGCCCGTAACGCAACGGCTTTGCCGCCGCTGGCGATAATCTCGTTCACCACGCCGGTCGCCGCGGCGCTATTCTGGTGGTAATTCACCGCCACGGTATAGCCTTCCTGCGCCAGCAGCAGCGCCGTCGCTTTACCTATTCCCCGGCTGCCGCCCGTCACCAATGCTATCGTCATACCATTCTCCCAAAATATAAAGGCGCCGCAGCGCCTTTAAAAGATAGTCTAATCAGCAGATTACTGGTATTCGCTCATCGGTACGCAGGAGCAGAACAGGTTACGGTCGCCGTAAACATCGTCCAGACGCTTAACGGTCGGCCAGTATTTGTTGTTCAGCCCTGCCGGGAAGACCGCCAGTTCGCGGGCGTACGGATGGTTCCACGCGCTCACCAGTTCACCCTGGGTATGCGGCGCGTTCACCAGCGGGTTATCCTCCAGCGGCCACTCGCCGGCTTTCACGCGGTCGATCTCGCCGCGAATCGCCAGCATCGCATCGATAAAGCGGTCCAGCTCCACTTTGCTTTCCGATTCGGTCGGTTCAACCATCAGCGTACCGGCGACCGGGAAGGACATGGTTGGAGCATGGAAACCAAAATCAATCAGTCGCTTAGCAATATCCAGCTCGCTGATGCCGGTCTCTTCTTTCAGCGGACGAATATCCAGAATGCATTCGTGCGCCACGCGACCGTCGCGGCCGGTATACAGCACCGGAAACGCGTCTTTCAAACGGGTAGCGATGTAGTTGGCGTTCAGAATCGCCATCTGGCTCGCCTGTTTCAGCCCTTCTGCGCCCATCATTCGGATATACATCCAGCTGATTGGCAGGATGGAGGCGCTGCCGAACGGCGCGGCGGAAACCGCGCCCTGGCGGGTCAGCATGCCTTCAATTTGCACCACGCTGTGGCCCGGCACAAACGGCGCCAGGTGCGATTTCACGCCAATCGGCCCCATACCCGGGCCGCCGCCGCCGTGCGGAATACAGAAGGTCTTATGCAGGTTAAGGTGCGAGACGTCCGCGCCGATAAAGCCCGGAGAGGTAATGCCGACCTGGGCGTTCATGTTCGCGCCATCGAGGTAAACCTGGCCGCCAAACTGATGCACCACTTCGCACACTTCGCGAATGGTCTCTTCGTAAACGCCGTGGGTGGACGGATAGGTCACCATGATGCAGGAGAGGTTCGCCGCATGCTGCTCGGCTTTCGCCCGCAGGTCCGCAAGATCGATATTGCCGTTTTTATCGCAGGCCACCACCACCACCTGCATTCCCGCCATCTGCGCGGAAGCCGGGTTGGTGCCGTGAGCGGAGCTTGGGATCAGGCAGATATCGCGATGCCCCTCGTTGCGGCTTTCGTGGTAATGACGAATCGCCAGCAGGCCCGCGTATTCGCCCTGCGCGCCGGAGTTCGGCTGCATGCAGACCGCATCGTAGCCGGTCAGCTTAACCAGCCAGTCGGAGAGCTGAGCGATCATCTGATGATAGCCTTCAGCCTGATCGACCGGACAGAACGGATGCAGTTCGGCGAATTCCGGCCAGGTGATCGGGATCATCTCGGCGGCGGCATTCAGCTTCATGGTGCAGGAGCCCAGCGGGATCATCGCCTGGTTCAACGCCAGATCCTTACGCTCCAGCGCGTGCATATAGCGCATCATCTCGGTTTCGCTGTGGTAGCGGTTAAACACCGGATGAGTAAGGATCGCATCGTCGCGCAGCATGCTGGCAGGGATCGAGCGGCTATCGAGGGCCACGTCTTTATCCAGGGTGTCGATATCCAGGCCATGATCGTCGCCAAGGATGGCGCGGAACAGGTTCAGGACGTCTTCACGCGTGGTGGCTTCGTCAAGGGTGATCCCGACGGCATGATGAATATCGCTGCGCAGGTTAATGCGCAGCGCTTCCGCCCGCGCCAGCACAGCGGCTTTATCGGCAACCTCAACGCACAGGGTATCGAAGTAGTGCGCATGGCGGAGCTTAAGGCCTTTTTTCTGCAGACCATCGGCCAGAATATCGGTCAGACGGTGAATACGGCTGGCGATACGCTTCAGGCCAGCCGGACCGTGGAATACCGCGTACAGGCTGGCAATGTTGGCCAGCAGCACCTGAGAAGTACAGATATTGGAGTTCGCTTTCTCGCGGCGAATATGCTGCTCGCGCGTCTGCATCGCCATGCGCAGCGCGGTATTGCCCGCCGCATCTTTCGATACGCCGATAATACGGCCCGGCATGGAGCGTTTGAATTCATCTTTGGCGGCAAAGAAAGCCGCGTGCGGGCCGCCGTAGCCCATCGGTACGCCAAAGCGCTGGGCGGAGCCAAAAACGATGTCCGCGCCCTGCTTACCCGGTGCGGTCAGCAGAACCAGCGCCATAAAATCGGCGGCGACGCTGACAATCACTTTGCGCGCTTTCAGGTCAGCAATCAGTTTGCTGTAATCATGAACCTCGCCGGTGGTGCCCACCTGCTGCAGCAGTACGCCGAAGACGTCCTGATGGTCGAGCGCTTTTTCCGCATCATCGACAATCACATCGAAACCGAAGGTCTCCGCGCGGGTGCGCACTACGTCCAGGGTCTGCGGGTGAACGTCGGCGGCGACGAAGAAACGGTTGGCGTTTTTCAGTTTGCTTACGCGTTTGGCCATCGCCATCGCTTCCGCGGCGGCGGTAGCTTCGTCCAGCAGCGAGGCTGAGGCGATATCGAGACCGGTCAGGTCGAGGGTCACCTGCTGGAAGTTCAGCAGCGATTCCAGACGGCCCTGAGAAACCTCCGGCTGATAAGGCGTATAGGCAGTATACCAGCCCGGATTTTCCAGCATGTTGCGCTGAATCACCGGCGGCAGCTGCACGGCGGTGTAGCCCATGCCAATGTACGACTTGAAGCGCTTGTTACGACCGGCGATCGCTTTCAGTTCCGCCAGCGCGGCGAATTCCGTGGTTGCCTCGCCCACCTGCGGCGGCGTCGCCAGCTGGATATCCTGCGGCACAATCTGGCCAATCAGGGCGTTAAGCGAATCGGCGCCAACGGTTTTCAGCATCTCCTGCTGCTGCAGGGCGTCCGGGCCGATGTGACGTTCAATAAAGGCGTCACGGTTTTCAAGCTGGCCTAAAGTCTGGGTCATGAGCGATGGTTCCTGAACGTGCGGTGAATCGTGATTGTCTGACTGGTTTGCCCGGCGAGCGCTGATGCTTGCCGGGCCAGAATACGCAAAATCATTGGCGTTGCAGGAAGCTAACGCCCCTGCAGCGTGAAGGATGAAGCGTATTTATTCGTCTTCTAACAGAGCTTCATATGCGGTCGCATCCAGCAGCGCGTCAACCTGAGCTTCGTCGCTGGCTTTGATTTTAAAGATCCAGCCACCGGCGTACGGCTCGCTGTTGACCAGCTCGGGGGAGTCGTTCAGCTCGTCATTGACGGCAACGATTTCGCCGCTGATCGGCGCGTAGATATCGGAAGCCGCTTTGACGGATTCGGCAACCGCGCAGTCTGCGCCCGCTTCAACGGCGGCGCCCACTTCCGGCAGGTCGACGAAAACCATATCGCCAAGCAGCTCTTGCGCGTGCTCGGTGATACCAACGGTATAAGTGCCGTCCGCTTCTTTACGCAGCCATTCGTGTTCTTTGCTGTATTTCAGTTCTGCTGGTACGTTGCTCATCAATTCATCTCCAAAAGGGAAATCACACCACGGCTTTGCCGTTGCGTACAAAAACAGGTTTAGTCACTTTGACCGGCATTTCGCGGTTGCGAATCTGCACTACGGCGGTTTCACCGATGCCTTCCGGTACGCGCGCTAACGCAATACTGTAGCCCAGCGTCGGGGAGAAGGTGCCGCTGGTGATAATGCCTTCTTTCTGATTGCCGTCGGCATCGCTAAAGCGCACCGGCAGGCCGCCACGCAGAACGCCTTTCTCGGTCATGACCAGGCCCACCAGCTGCTCGGTGCCCTTTTCGCGCTGCATTTCCAGCGCTTCACGCCCGATGAAGTCACGGTCAGTCGGTTCCCAGGCAATGGTCCAGCCCATATTAGCCGCCAGCGGAGAGACGCCTTCGTCCATCTCCTGGCCGTAAAGGTTCATGCCCGCTTCCAGGCGCAGCGTATCGCGCGCGCCGAGGCCGCATGGCTTAACGCCCGCATCGAGCAGGCCGCGCCAGAAATCTACCGCCTGCTCGTTCGGCAGCGCGATTTCATAACCCGCTTCGCCGGTATAGCCGGTGGTCGCAATAAACAGATCGCCCGCCTGCACGCCAAAGAAAGGCTTCATGCCTTCCACGGCCTGACGCTGCGCGTCGGTAAACAGCGTCGCCGCTTTCTCTTTCGCCCTGGGCCCCTGGACTGCGATCAGGGAAAGATCGTCGCGCACGGTTATTTCAAGACCATAAGATTCAGACTGCTGGGCGATCCAGGCGAGATCTTTTTCACGGGTGGCGGAGTTAACAACGAGGCGGAAATAGTCTTCAGAAAGGAAATAAACAATCAGGTCATCAATGACGCCGCCGGAGGCGGTCAGCATGCCGCTATAGAGCGCTTTGCCTGGCACGGTGAGCTTCGCTACGTCGTTAGCCAGCAAATAGCGCAGAAACTCGCGGATTCGGCTGCCGTGGAAATCGACGATGGTCATGTGCGACACATCGAACATTCCGGCATCGCCGCGCACCGCATGATGCTCATCAATCTGGGATCCGTAATGCAGCGGCATCATCCAGCCATGGAAATCCACCATGCGCGCGCCGCATAGCGTGTGTTGTTCAAACAACGGAGTCTGTTGAGCCATCTTTTCCTCATCGAATAAAACGGAACCAGCCACTATTTTTGGCGTTTTTGCGCCGCGAAAAACGCCGCCGGCATCGCTAACGGACACCGACGCAAACGTTCTCTTTGGCCTGAACTTACCACCGATATCCGCACTAAACCATAAGCCCGGTCAGGACATCACATTAGCTTATGACTAAAATCAGCCGAAGAGCCTACAGAGTTTTTAGCTACAATAAAGCGAGTTAAGCCGCATAAAATTAAACAAATAAGGTAAAAAAGCAGCGCATGATGATATTTTCTGCGAAATGACGAGCCTAATTTCTATAACAAAAAAAAGGTAACATTAATAAAACTAATGCGAAAAACGAGGTGAAATTAGATTATTTCAAATGAGAGGAGAAAACCCGGCGCGAGGCCGGGTGAGAGAAGTGTGATGGACTTAACGTAACCAGGCAGGCAGGTCGTGGAGCCCCATCGCCTGACGAATAAGCTGCGGCTTCACGCCGGGCAATGTATCCGCCAGCTTAAGGCCGATATCGCGCAGCAGTTTTTTCGCAGGATGGCTGCCGGAGAACATGTCGCGAAAGCCCTGCATCCCCGCCAGCATCACCGCGGCGCTATGCTTGCGGCTGCGCTCATAGCGACGCAGATACAGATGCTGACCGATATCCTTGCCCTGCGCATGCAGGCGTTTGAGCTCCTCGATCAGCTCAGCAGCATCCATAAAGCCAAGATTGACGCCCTGCCCGGCCAGCGGATGAATGGTATGGGCGGCATCGCCAACCAGCGCCAGACGATGGGCGGCAAACTGCCGCGCGTAGCGGCCGGTCAGCGGGAAAACCTGACGCTCGCTCTCCACGGCGCACAAACCCAGGCGGTTATCGAAAGCAATATTCAGCGCCTGGTTGAAAGCGGCATCGTCCGCCGCCCGCATCCGCTCCGCCTCTTCAGGAGAGAGCGACCAGACGATAGAGCAAAGGTGCGGATCGCTCAGCGGCAGGAACGCGAGGATCCCTTCGCCGTGGAACGCCTGACGCGCCACCGCTTCGTGCGGCTCTTCGGTGCGAATAGTGGCAACCAGCGCATGATGGTGATAATCCCAATAGGTCAGCGGAATATCGGCTTTGTTGCGCAGCCACGAATTGGCCCCATCGGCGCCAACCACCAGCCGGGCGGTTAACATGCCGCCGTCCTGCAGGCTAAGAAAGGCCTCATTCTCTCCCCACGCGACCTGCTGCAGCTGCGCCGGAGCCAGCAGGGTGACGTCCGCGCAGCGCTGCGCTTTTTGCCACAGAGCATGATGCACCACGGCGTTTTCAATAATGTGCCCAAGGTGGCTAAAGCCCATGCTCTGGTCATCAAAGCTGATGCGGCCAAAACTGTCTTTGTCCCACACCTCCATACCGTGGTAGCAGCTGGCGCGCTGGGCGATAATATCCTGCCAGACGCCCAGTTTGTTCAGCAGCTTCTCGCTGGCGGCGTTAATCGCCGACACCCGCAGCGCCGGCGGCGCATCCTCGCTCAAAGGCTGAGGCGCGGCCTGTTCCAGCACCGCAACGCGCAGCCCGCTGCCCTGTAAACCGCAGGCAACCGCCAGCCCCACCATTCCACCGCCAACAATAGCGACATCAACACTTTGCACGTTTCACTCCTTAACGGGGAACCCAACCGAGGGTACGCTGCGCCAGCGCATCGCGCGCCGGGGTAAATAATTCCATCGCCATCAGGCCCAGGTTGCGCCCCGCCACCAGCGGCGCCCAGCGATTGGCAAACAGATGCACCAGCCCGTCGGTGACGCCGATAGTGGCGGCCTTATCTTCGGCGCGCCGGGCCTGATAGCGACTTAAAAGCGAATAGCTACCCGGATCCTCTTCGTCAGCATGCGCCTGCGCCAGCATTTCCGCCAGGCTCATCACGTCCCGCAGACCGAGGTTAAACCCCTGTCCGGCGATAGGATGCAGCGTTTGCGCCGCGTTGCCGACCAATGCCAGCCGATGCGCAACCGTGCGGGCAGCCGAGGTCAGCGACAGCGGATAGACGCTGCGCTTTCCGGCCTGAACGATCCGGCCAAGACGCCAGCCAAACGCCTGCTGAAGTTCATGACAGAAGCGTTCATCCGACCAGCTCAGAACCTCTTCGTGCCGCGACTGCGAATGACACCACACCAGCGAGCAGCGGCCCTGCGACATGGGCAGCATCGCCAGCGGGCCGTGTGGGGTAAAGCGTTCAAATGCGCGCCCGCTATGCGGCTGAGCGGTACTAACGTTAGCGATAATCGCCAGCTGTTCATAGGGTTGCTGCTGCCAGCTGATACCACAGCGGGCTCCCAGAGTGGAGCGCGAACCGTCGGCGGCGACCAGCAGCTTACCGCGGAGCGTTTCGCCGTTATCCAGCTGCAGGCTCACGCTCTCTTCGCTGCGGCTGACATTTTCTACCCTGGCCGGGCAGTGCAGCGTCACGCCCGGCGCTTTACGCAGTTGCGCAAACAGGCGCTGGCCGACATCGTGCAGCTCAACCACCTGACCCAGCGCCGCCAGCCCATAGTCCTCAGCCTCGAGGGTGACAAACCCCGCATGGCCGCGATCGCTAACGTGCACGCGCCGAATGGCCGTGGCGCAGTCGGCTATCTCTTGCCAGATATCCACGCGCGCCAGCTGCTGGCAGGTACCGGCGGCCAGGGCGATGGCGCGCGCGTCGAAGCCCGGATGCTGCGCGGACTCCGGCGCGGATGCTTCAACCAGATGCACCGGCAGCTTACCGCCGGTTAAGCGAGATATCGCTAACGCCAGCGTCGCGCCGGTCATTCCGCCGCCAACGATCAGGACGATCATAGCTGGCGCGCCGCCGCCATCAGCGCCTCAATATCATCAGCCTTTTTCACTACCCCGGCGGTGAGGTTCTCGTTGCCGTCCTCGGTAATGACAATGTCGTCTTCAATACGAATGCCAATGCCGCGGTACTGGGCCGGAACGTCAGCATCCGTGGCGATATACAGCCCGGGCTCAACGGTCAGCACCATTCCCGGTTCGAGAATACGCGAACGTTCAACGTCATAGCTGCCGACATCATGCACGTCGAGCCCCAGCCAGTGGCTCAGGCCATGCATAAAGAAAGGACGATGGGCGTTATTAGCAATCAGCTCATCAATTTCGCCTTTCAGGATCCCCAGGCGCACGAGGCCGGTAATCATAATCCGCACCACCTGCTGGTTAACCTCGTTGATCGAGGTTCCGGGGCGATAGAGCTTCAGTGAGGTTTCCAGAGATTCAAGGACGATGTCGTAAATCTCGCGCTGCGCCGGGCTGAACTTGCCGTTAACCGGGAAGGTTCGGGTGATATCGCCCGCGTAGCCGCGGTATTCGCAGCCTGCGTCAATCAACACCAGATCGCCGTCGCGCAGCTCGCATTCGTTTTCGGTGTAGTGCAGGATGCAGCCATTTTCGCCGCCGCCCACGATAGTGTTATAAGAAGGGAAGCGCGCGCCGTGACGGTTGAACTCATGGAGGATCTCGCCTTCCAGATGATATTCGAACATTCCAGGACGGCATTTTTCCATAGCGCGGGTGTGGGCCAGCGCGGAAATCTCACCTGCGCGGCGCATCACCGCCAGCTCTTCTGGCGACTTAAACAGGCGCATCTCATGCACCATCGGCCGCCAGTCAATGACCGAGTTCGGCGCCTGCAGATTCTGCCGCACGCCTTTGCGCAGTTTTTCCAGCGCGTTAAACACAATTTCGTCGGCGTAGGCATATTCGCCTTGCGCAAAGTAGATAGCGTCGAGGCCGTTAAGGAGCTGGAACAGCTGCTGATTAATTTCACTAAACGCCAGCGCGCGATCGACGCCCAGCTTCGCGGGGGCAGCTTCCTGCCCAAGGCGGCGGCCAAACCAGATTTCAGCGGTCAGATCGCGCACGCGGTTAAACAACACGCTGTGGTTATGCGTCTCATCGCTTTTAATCAATACCAGCAGCGCTTCGGGCTCATTAAAGCCGGTGAAGTACCAAAAGTCGCTGCTCTGCCGGTAGGGATATTCCGAATCTGCGCTGCGTACCGCTTCCGGCGCGGCGAAAATAAGCGCTGCGCTGCCCGGCTGCATCTGCGCCAGTAGAGCCTGGCGACGAGAGAGAAATTCCTGCTGAGTCATGACGCCCCCTGAACGATTTAATGAATAATTAATGTAGCGTCGGCTTTTGCACTTCCGGCGCAGTGGGTTTCTGAAGAGAGAAGGTGTCGTGACACAGTAGCGCGGCAACGCGTACGTATTCGATAATCTCCTCCAGAGACATTTCGAGCTCTTCCTGATCCTCGTCTTCGTCATACCCAAGCTGAGCAATATTGCGCAGGTCGTCGATAGCTTCGCCGGTTTCGTCTTTGACTTTATCCAGCTTGGGCTGCGTCACGCCCAGCCCCAGCAGGAAATGGTTTACCCAACCCGCCAGCGCATCGGCGCGATCGAACACGCTCACCTCGTCGCCATCCGGCAGGTAGAGCTGGAATAAGAAACCGTCATCCTCCAGCGAATCGCTAGTGGCGGAATGCATGTTACGCAGCGCCTGCGCCAGCTCGTGACCAAAGGCCAAACCTTCGTTGGTCAGATCGTGCACCAACGGCTGCCAGCTGCTGTCTTTGTTGCCGCCGCACAGGATCCCGCTGATCAAACCGTGCATTTCGGCAGGGGTTAATCCCACCCCTTGTTGGTTCAGTAACTGGTCTACAGCGTTGTAGCCAGGCATTTCGTTCTGTATAGACATGCGCATTCGTCATCGTTGGGAGGAATATTCATGATATGCTACCACTTTGGACCCTGGTGAACCAGAATAGGGCTTGTATCTTAAAACCAGGGTAGCTATAGTGTCGCCCCTTCGCAGACCCTCCCAGGGCGTGAAGGCCGCGCAGTCAATCAGCAGGAAGGTGGCATGTCTGCACAACCCGTAGATCTCCAAATTTTTGGCCGTTCACTACGAGTGAATTGCCCGCCTGAACAAAGGGATGCCTTAAACCAGGCAGCTGACGACCTGAATCAGCGGTTGCAAGATTTAAAAGAACGCACTAGAGTCACAAATACTGAGCAGCTGGTCTTCATCGCCGCGTTGAACATCAGCTATGAGTTGACTCAGGAAAAAGCGAAAACCCGCGACTACGCCGCCAGCATGGAGCAGCGTATTCGGATGCTTCAGCAGACCATCGAACAAGCGTTGCTTGAGCAAGGTCGCATAAGCGAAAGACCCGGGCAGAAGTTTGAATAACACTTTGCATTTAACTGTGTTAGAGTAATTGCAAGAACAAAATTTCTCTGAGATGTTTGCAAGCGGGCCAGTCCCCTGAGCCGATATTTCATACCACAAGAATGTGGCGCTCCACGGTTGGTGAGCATGCTCGGCCCGTCCGAGAAGCCTTAAAACTGTGACGACACATTCACCTTGAACCAAGGGTTCAAGGGTTACAGCCTGCGGCGGCATCTCGGAGATTCCCTTCCTTTTTCGTTTCATCCCCTCTAAGTTAATTTTCGGCTTTTGCCATCGTGTATTAAACTACGCCTGTTTGTATCGTTTGCTTACCGATGAGACTCAGGTATGACTCTACTGTCAGATCCCCCCTATACCAGACAGCAAATTCGCCAGCAGATCCGCCTGCGCCGACGCGCGTTAACGCCGGAGCAGCAAACGCAGTTCGCCCTCCTGGCGGCGGACAGAATGATGGCGTACCCGCCGGTTCTGCTCGCGCATACGGTCGCGGTATTTCTGTCGTTTGATGGCGAGCTGGATACGCGGCCGCTGATTGATCAGCTCTGGCGGGCGGGCAAACGGGTGTATCTCCCCGTGCTGCATCCGTTCAGCCCCGGCAATCTTCTGTTTCTCCACTACCACCCGAGCAGCGATCTGGTGGTGAATCGCCTGAAAATCCGCGAACCGAAGCTCGACGTGCGCGATGTTCTCCCGCTTAGCCAGCTGGATGTACTGGTTACGCCGCTGGTCGCGTTTGATGCCGCCGGACAGCGTCTGGGAATGGGCGGCGGATTTTACGACCGGACGCTGCAAAACTGGCGGCAGCATCGCCTGCAGCCGGTCGGCTACGCCCATGATTGCCAGCAGGTCGACGCGCTGCCGACGGAGCAGTGGGATATCCCGCTGCCTGCGGTCATCACGCCGTCAAAAACCTGGCTCTGGTAAAACGTCCGAACAATTGACATTGCTGATTTTTTCACCTAAATTCCTGGGTAAAGGGTGAGGGAGGCGAACCTCCCTCCTGCATTCTCTCTGTTAATATGCTGGCCAGGCGATGATTAACAGGATAAGCAGCATGATGAAGAGTCTCATCATCGTCCCTTTCCTTTTAGAGCCCCTGCCTCGGTAGGGGCTTTCCCGTTTCAGCCCCACGCTGAGTCTTTATCGTAAATCCCTTTCTTTCAGGCACAACGACATCCGACGGTTTTAATCGTCGTTTGCGGCAAGCCTCGCAAAGCGTTTGGGTGGCGACGGGAAATTGCAGAAGGGTCTATCAGGAGAAAAGGGGCAGGTCGATGACCTGCCCGCTGGCATAAAAGGAGTTAGAACAGCAGACGGGCGCGGATGGTGCCAGGAATAGCCTTCATCGCCTGCAGCGCAGCCTGCGCCACATCTTCTTCGGCTTCGATATCAATGACCACGTAGCCCATTTGCGGAGTGGTCTGCAGATACTGCGCCGCGATGTTAATGCCCTGCGCGGCGAAAATCTGGTTAATCGCGGTCAGAACGCCCGGACGGTTTTCATGGATATGCAGCAGACGGCGCCCGCCGTGCAGCGGCAGCGACACTTCCGGGAAGTTAACCGCAGAGAGCGTTGAACCATTATCCGAGTATTTCGCCAGCTTGCCCGCCACTTCCAGGCCGATGTTCTCCTGCGCTTCCTGAGTTGAGCCGCCAATGTGTGGGGTCAGGATAACGTTGTCGAACTCGCACAGCGGAGAGTTGAACGGATCGCTGTTGGTGGCCGGCTCGGTCGGGAATACGTCGATCGCCGCGCCCGCCAGGTGCTTGCTCGCCAGCGCATCGCACAGCGCCGGGATATCCACCACGGTGCCGCGAGAGGCGTTGATCAGCAGAGCGCCGGGCTTCATCAGCGCCAGCTCTTCCGCGCCGATCATGTTCTTCGTCGAGGCGTTTTCCGGCACGTGCAGGCTCACCACATCGCTCATGTTCAACAAATCAGAAAGATGCTGGACCTGAGTCGCGTTACCTAACGGCAGCTTGCTTTCAATATCGTAGAAATAGACGTGCATCCCCAGCGATTCAGCCAGAATCCCCAGCTGCGTGCCGATATGACCATAGCCGATGATACCCAGCTTTTTACCGCGCGCTTCAAAGCTGCCGACCGCCAGCTTGTTCCATACGCCGCGGTGCGCTTTAGCGTTTGCCGCCGGTACGCCGCGCAGCATAAGCAGCAGCTCGCCGATTACCAGTTCAGCAACGGAACGGGTATTGGAGAACGGGGCGTTAAACACCGGGATACCGCGTTTTGCCGCCGCGTTTAAATCAACCTGGTTGGTGCCGATACAGAAGCAGCCGACCGCGACCAGCTTCTCCGCCGCCGCGAAGATCTCTTCCGTCAGATGAGTACGGGAACGCAGGCCGATGAAATGGGCATCACGGATGGACGCTTTCAGCTCTTCGCTATCCAGCGCGCCTTTATGAAATTCGATATTGGTGTAGCCCGCTGCGCGGAGGCTGTCCACCGCTTTTTGGTGCACACCTTCAACCAGCAGAAATTTAATCTTGTCTTTTTCCAGTGATACCTTAGCCATTTCCCCGTCCTGTTTTTGTCTTAACTGATGTCGTGCGGAACGAAAGTTCTTCTCAGCAACATATCAAAAAAAACTATTGCGGCAATATGAACGTTTGCGTCGGCATCCTGAAGAAATATCAATCAGCGGGAAATAGCAGGACAAAACACCAGAAAGTAAAAGAAAGGTAGATTGTTACTGAGACAAGGCGCATAAATGTGACAGAAGTCACCAAAATAGGCCTGGAGAAAAAATATTTGCGAGGGAGCGATTCGCTCCCTCGGATCAGACTATTTAGTGATAGTTTTTACACCATCAGCGGTACCAATCAGCGCGACGTCCGCACCGCGATTCGCAAACAGGCCGACGGTCACGACGCCCGGAATACCGTTAATGGTATTTTCCAGCGCAATAGCGTCCAGAATTTCCAGACCAAACACATCGAGGATCACGTTACCGTTATCGGTCACGACGCCCTGACGATACTCCGGACGGCCGCCCAGCTTAACCAGCTGACGCGCTACGGCGCTGCGCGCCATCGGAATCACCTCTACCGGCAGCGGGAATTTACCTAAAATATCCACCTGCTTGGAAGCATCGGCGATGCAGATAAATTTATCGGCGACCGAGGCGATAATTTTCTCGCGCGTCAGCGCGGCGCCGCCGCCCTTGATCATCTGCATATGGCCGTTGATTTCATCAGCGCCGTCCACATAAATACCAAGACGGTCAACGCTGTTCAGATCAAAAACCGTAATACCGAGGCTTTTCAGTTTTTCAGTAGAGGCGTCGGAGCTGGAAACCGCTCCTTCAATCTGCCCTTTCATGGTACCCAGCGCATCAATAAAGTGCGCCGCCGTCGAGCCCGTGCCGACCCCAACGATGGTGCCCGGTTGTACATACTGCAATGCCGCCCAGCCTACTGCTTTTTTCAGTTCATCTTGCGTCATGATTATGGTCCGAGATGTGAATTCCTGTGGCGCATTATAGAACATCCGGGGTGCCATTGTCCCTGCGACGACGATCACACAACGCAGTCGCCAATTTTTCATCTTCATCAAAAACAAATTTATGTCATAGTGCGAGTTAACGAAAAGTATTAGGGGGCACGCCAGAGCAATGAAACGACCGGACTACAGAACACTACAGGCGCTGGACGCGGTAATCAGGGAACGAGGGTTTGAGCGCGCCGCGCAGAAGCTTTGTATTACGCAGTCCGCCGTCTCTCAGCGCATCAAACAGCTGGAAAACATGTTTGGACAACCGCTGCTGGTGCGAACCGTACCGCCGCGTCCCACCGAACAGGGGCAAAAGCTGCTGGCCCTGCTGCGTCAGGTTGAGCTGCTGGAAGAGGAGTGGCTGGGCGATGAGCAAACCGGCTCCACGCCGCTGCTGCTATCGCTGGCGGTCAACGCCGACAGTCTGGCCACCTGGCTGCTGCCCGCGCTCTCAAGCGTGCTTTCCGACTCCCCGATTCGCCTGAACCTGCAGGTGGAAGACGAGACCCGGACCCAGGAACGCCTGCGCCGCGGTGAAGTGGTCGGCGCGGTCAGTATCCAGCCGCAGGCATTGCCAAGCTGCCTGGTCGATCAGCTCGGCGCCCTCGACTATCTGTTCGTCGCCTCGAAGGAGTTTGCCCAACGCTATTTCCCTAATGGGGTGACCCGCTCGGCGCTGTTGAAAGCGCCGGTGGTGGCATTCGATCATCTCGATGATATGCATCAGGCCTTTTTGCAGCAGAACTTCGATTTGCCGCCGGGCAGCGTGCCCTGCCATATCGTCAACTCGTCTGAAGCCTTCGTGCAGCTGGCCCGCCAGGGAACGACCTGCTGTATGATCCCGCATCTGCAAATTGAAAGAGAGCTGAACAGCGGCGAGCTTATCAACCTCACGCCGGGCCTGTTCCAGCGCCGGATGCTCTACTGGCACCGTTTTGCGCCGGAAAGCCGCATGATGCGCCGGGTGACCGATGCGCTGATCGATTACGGCCACAAGGTGTTGAGGCAAGATTAACCCCCGCAAGCAGGCCGGAGTCATCCGGCCCGTGTGACCCACTATCCTCTTCTCATATCTTTGAAATACATCACAAAATAAAACATTCTATCCGGCAAAAAACGACGCATCGATGGCTGTTTTTTGCTGGCGACAGGGCCGATGAAAAAGCTCACCGTATTCGCAATACCCCATTTTATTGCGAATACGGAGCACAACATGTCTGAGTTGCAGGAGTGGCAAACGCTCGCCAACAAAGAGCTTAGCCGGCGAGAAAAAACCGTCGACGACCTGGTCAAACAGACGGCAGAGGGCATTGCCGTTAAGCCGCTGTATACCGAAGCCGATCTTGATAATCTGGAAGTGACCGGCACCCTGCCCGGCCTGCCGCCTTACGTTCGCGGCCCGCGCGCCACCATGTACACCGCACAGCCGTGGACCATCCGCCAGTACGCCGGTTTCTCTACCGCCAAAGAGTCCAACGCCTTCTATCGCCGCAACCTCGCCGCCGGGCAGAAAGGGCTTTCCGTCGCCTTCGACCTCGCGACCCATCGGGGCTATGACTCCGATAACCCGCGCGTGGCGGGCGACGTCGGTAAAGCGGGCGTGGCGATCGATACCGTCGAAGATATGAAAATTCTGTTCGATCGGATCCCGCTGGATAAGATGTCCGTGTCGATGACCATGAACGGCGCGGTGCTACCGGTGATGGCGTTTTATATCGTCGCGGCGGAAGAACAAGGGGTTGCGTCGGAGCAGCTCACCGGGACAATCCAGAACGATATTCTGAAAGAGTACCTGTGCCGTAACACCTACATTTATCCGCCGAAGCCCTCCATGCGCATTATCGCCGACATCATTGCCTGGTGTTCGGACTACATGCCGCGCTTTAACACCATCAGCATCAGCGGCTACCACATGGGTGAGGCGGGGGCTAACTGCGTGCAGCAGGTCGCCTTTACGCTGGCGGACGGTATCGAATATATCAAGGCCGCGCTCTGCGCCGGGCTGAAAATTGACGACTTCGCTCCGCGCCTGTCGTTTTTCTTCGGCATCGGCATGGATCTGTTTATGAACGTTGCGATGCTGCGCGCCGCACGCTACCTGTGGAGCGAAGCGGTGAGCGGCTTCGGCGCCACCAATCCGAAATCCTTAGCCCTGCGCACCCACTGCCAGACCTCCGGCTGGAGCCTCACCGAGCAGGATCCGTATAACAACGTGATCCGTACCACCATCGAAGCCCTCGGCGCCACGCTTGGCGGCACCCAGTCGCTGCACACCAACGCCTTTGACGAGGCGCTCGGCTTGCCCACCGACTTTTCCGCCCGCATCGCGCGTAATACGCAGATCATCATTCAGGAGGAGTCGGAGATCTGCCGCACCGTGGATCCGCTGGCCGGATCGTATTATGTGGAGTCGCTGACCGATCAAATCGTCAAGCAGGCGCGGGCCATTATTCAACAGATCGCCGAGGCGGGCGGAATGGCTAAGGCGATCGAGGCCGGGCTGCCGAAACGGATGATCGAAGAGGCCTCCGCCCGCGAACAGTCGCTGATCGATCAGGGCAAGCGCGTCATCGTCGGCGTTAATAAGTACAAGCTGGAAAAAGAGGATGAAACGGCGGTGCTGGAGATCGACAACGTCAAGGTGCGCAACGAGCAGATCGCCTCGCTGGAAAAAATCCGCGCTCAGCGTGACGATGTGACGGTAAAAGCCGCGCTGAACGCCCTCACCCACGCCGCGCAGCATCATGAAAATCTGCTGGCCGCCGCGATCAACGCCGCCCGCGTTCGCGCCACCCTGGGGGAAATCTCCGACGCGCTGGAGGCGGCGTTTGACCGCTATCTGGTACCCAGCCAGTGCGTCACCGGCGTGATTGCGCAAAGCTACCATCAGTCAGACACAGCCGCCGGCGAATTTGACGCCATCGTTGCGCAAACCGAACGGTTCCTGATGGATAACGGCCGCCGCCCGCGCATTCTGATCGCCAAAATGGGCCAGGATGGCCACGATCGCGGCGCCAAGGTGATCGCCAGCGCCTATTCCGATCTCGGCTTCGACGTTGACCTGAGCCCGATGTTTTCCACGCCGGAAGAGATTGCTCGTCTGGCGATAGAAAACGACGTGCACGTGGTTGGCGCCTCATCGCTGGCGGCAGGCCACAAAACCCTGATCCCCGAACTGGTCGCCGCGCTGAAAAAATGGGGGCGGGAAGATATCTGCGTCATCGCCGGCGGCGTCATCCCGCCGCAGGATTACGCCTTTCTGCAGGCGCGCGGCGTGGCCGCCATTTACGGCCCCGGCACGCCGATGCTGGAGAGCGTGCGCGACGTCCTGACGAGGATTAGCCAGCATCATGATTAACTCATCCACCCTGAGCGACGCCGTTCGGCGATTACGTTTGGGCGAGCGGGCCACGCTCGCCCAGGCCATGACGCTGGTAGAGAGTCAGCATCCTCGCCACCAGGCGCTGAGCGCCCAGCTGCTGGATGCGATTATGCCCTTCACCGGCAACGCCCTGCGCCTCGGCGTCACCGGCACGCCGGGAGCCGGAAAGAGTACCTTTCTGGAAGCCTTCGGCATGCTGCTGATTCGCCATGGCCTGCGGGTTGCGGTGATCGCGGTCGATCCGAGCAGCCCGGTCAGCGGCGGCAGCATCCTTGGCGACAAAACGCGCATGATCGACCTGGCGCGATCGGATTCGGCCTTTATCCGCCCGGTGCCCTCCAGCGGCCATCTCGGCGGCACCAGCCTGCGCGCGCGGGAGCTGATACTGCTGTGCGAAGCGGCGGGCTACGACGTGGTGATTGTCGAAACCGTCGGCGTCGGCCAGTCGGAAACGGAGGTATCCCGCCTGGTGGACTGCTTTATCTCGCTGCAGATCGCCGGCGGCGGTGACGATCTGCAGGGCATCAAGAAAGGGATCATGGAGATGGCGGATATCGTCGTCATCAATAAGGATGATGGCGAGAACCGCGCCAGCGTCGCCATCACCCGGCATATGTATGAATCCGCCCTGCATATTCTGCGCCGCAAGCACGCCGCGTGGCAGCCGCGCGTTTTGAGCTGTAGCGCGCTGGAGCGGCGCGGCATCGAAGCCATCTGGCTCGCTGTTCTGGATTTCAAAACAACCCTGACTGACAGCGGCGATCTTGAAAAACTGCGCCAGCGCCAGGCGCTGGAGTGGCTGCAAAAGCAGACCGAAACCGAGGCGCTGCACCTGCTGTTTGCCCGAACCGACTTCGAGCGCTACTTCCAGCAAACGCTACAGGCGGTGAAAAACAACGGCCTCTCGCCGCGCACCGGCCTGCGGCAGATTAGCGAATTCCTTCAGAATCATTACTTTGCGTAAAAGGATATTTATGTCTTATCAATATGTTAATGTCGAAATTATCCGGAAGGTTGCGGTCATTGAGTTCAACTATAGCCGCAAGCTCAACGCCTTAAGCAAGGTGTTCATCGACGATCTGATGCAGGCGCTGAGCGACCTCAACCGGCCGGAAATACGCTGCGTTATTTTACGCGCGCCCGGGGGCGCAAAAGTCTTCTCCGCCGGCCATGATATCCATGAACTGCCCGGTGGGCGCCGCGATCCGCTCTCCTATGACGATCCGCTGCGTCAGATCACCCGCATGATCCAAAAATATCCGAAACCGGTGATCTCCATGGTCGAAGGAAGCGTCTGGGGCGGCGCGTTTGAGATGATCATGAGTTCCGATCTGATCATCGCCGCCAGCACGTCCACTTTCTCCATGACGCCGGTGAATCTCGGCGTGCCCTACAATCTGGTCGGCATTCACAACCTGACCCGCGACGCCGGTTTTCACATCGTCAAAGAGCTGATTTTCACCGCCCTGCCGATTACCGCCCAGCGCGCGCTGGCGGTCGGTATTCTCAATCATGTGGTGGACGCCGACGAACTGGAGGATTTTACCTTACAGATGGCGCACCACATCTCCGAGAAGGCGCCGCTGGCGATTGCGGTCATTAAGGAAGAGCTGCGCGTGCTTGGCGAAGCGCACACCATGAATTCCGATGAGTTCGAACGTATTCAGGGGATGCGCCGCGCCGTCTACGACAGCGAGGATTATCAGGAAGGCATGAGCGCGTTTATGGAAAAACGTAAACCTGAGTTCGTCGGCCATTAATCACGCCGGGTTAAGGAGTGCAAAATGAAACGGATGAGCGCCGATGAAGCGGCGGAGATTATCCAGCATGACCAGATGGTGGCGTTCAGCGGGTTCACGCCCGCCGGTTCGCCTAAAGCGCTGCCCGCGGCCATCGCTCGCCGCGCCGGTGAATTACATCAGGCGCAGCAGCCATTCCAGATCCGCCTGCTGACCGGCGCCTCCATCAGCGCTGCCGCCGATGATGCGCTCTCGGCGGCCGATGCCGTCTCGTGGCGCGCGCCGTATCAGACCGCCTCCGGCCTGCGGCAAAAAATCAACCAGGGGAAGGTGAATTTTGTCGACCTGCACCTGAGCGAAGTGGCGCAAATGGTCAACTACGGCTTCTTTGGCGAGATTGATGTCGCGGTGATCGAAGCCTCGGCGCTCGCGCCGGATGGACGGGTCTGGCTCACCAGCGGCATCGGCAACGCCCCAACCTGGCTGCTGCGGGCGAAGAAAGTGATCATCGAGCTGAATCACTACCACAATCCGCGCGTCGCCGAGCTGGCTGATATCATGATCCCCGGCGCGCCGCCGCGGCGCAACAGCATCGCCATCTTTCATACCATGGATCGCGTGGGCAGCCGGTACGTGCAAATCGATCCGCAAAAGATTGTCGCGGTCGTGGAGACCGAACTGCCCGACGCCGGCAACGCGCTTGATAAAATCAATCCCGTGTGCCAGCAAATCGCCGATAACGTGGTCACCTTTCTGCTGGATGAGATGGCTCGCGGGCGCATCCCGCCTGAATTTCTGCCGCTGCAAAGCGGCGTGGGCAATATCAATAACGCGGTCATGGCGCGGCTGGGTGAGAATCCGGATATTCCCGCTTTTATGATGTATTCGGAGGTATTGCAGGAGTCGGTGGTCCATCTGCTGGAAAGCGGGAAAATTACCGGCGTCAGCGCCTCCAGCCTGACGGTATCCGCCGATGCTTTGCGCAAGATTTACGACAATATGGATTTCTTCGCCAGCCGTATTGTCCTGCGCCCGCAGGAGATCTCCAATAATCCAGAAATTATCCGCCGCCTCGGGGTTATCGCCCTCAACGTGGGGCTGGAGTTTGATATCTACGGCCACGCCAATTCCACCCACGTGGCCGGGGTGAATCTGATGAACGGTATCGGCGGCAGCGGCGATTTTGAGCGCAACGCCTGGCTCTCCATCTTTATGGCCCCCTCCATCGCCAAAGAGGGGAAAATCTCCACCATCGTGCCGATGTGCAGCCACGTCGATCACAGCGAGCACAGCGTGAAGGTGATCGTGACCGAGCAGGGGATCGCCGACCTGCGCGGGCTATCGCCGCTGCAACGCGCCCGCGTCATCATTGATAACTGCGCGCACCCGCTCTATCGGGACTATTTACACCGCTACCTGGATAACGCGCCCGGCGGGCATATTCATCACGACCTCACCCACGCGTTCGACCTGCATCGTAATCTGCTTGAGCACGGCTCCATGCTCGGCTAGCCCTCCGTACCGTCGCGATCTTCCGTAATGTGCTGAAGCATCGTGGCGGTATAGCGATGGTTTTTCAGCGAATAGAGATACTCCTGCATATACATCGCGCTGCCGGGCGCATCGAAGTACTTCAGCTTCGCCGGGTTGACCAGACGCCAGGCGAAGTAGGGAATAACCGTCAAAAACTGCCCCCGCTCTACGGCGCTAATTTTGGCCATAAAGCTGTAGGGACGATAGATAATCGTCGGGTTGATCCCGCTGGGGCGCATATACGCGTCCAGCATCGCCTCAAAATTGGCCCGGTTCTGGAAGCGCATCTGCAGCCAGGGCAGCTCACGTAAAAGTTCCTGCGGCGGCCTATCTTCATAACGGCGGGAAACCAGAAACCCAAGCCGCAGCGGCGCGAGTTCGCTAATGGTCAAATTTTCCAGCTCCTGCACGCGGGCCGAAACGTGCTGCGGCGAGATAATAAAATCGAGCTGACGGTCGAACAGATTATCAATCACCCCGTTCTCGCTGAACTCCACGGCCTGGGTGGTCACCCCATCGTATTTATCGCCCAGGCTGATGAGCTGATCGAAAATAATCGTCGGATAGGTATTATCGATGCCGATAACAACGTTGCGCGAGCGGCGCGCGGAAAAGTGAATTTCGTTATCGATGGCCGATAAGCGCTGATAAATGGGAAACAGCTTCTGATAGAGCTCCTGCCCCGCTTTATTGAGGCTGATGCTGTTATCTTTGCGGGTAAATAGCGTATAGCCTATCCGATCCTCGAGCGCAGCAATGCTTTTGCCGAAGGGAGACGCGGTCATATGAATTTTTTCCGCCGCTCTGGCGATGTTGTTAGTCTGCGCCAACAAAATGAAATTGCGCATCTTTTTCGAAATAAAGATATCCATGCTCACCTCATAGTAGAACAGGGATATATCCTTACCTCATTCAGGGAAAAGACTTGTGTCGCGCTCTCACTTTTACAGATAGTCACAGAAAAAAGCCCGGCGCGAAGGCCGGGCGATAGGATTACTGCGCCGCTTTGGGTTGTTCGGCGGGTTTCGCCGGCTCCGCAGCTGCTGGCGCAGGCTGGGTCGACTGCAGCTCAAACACCACGTCCACCTGGTCATCAAACTGAATGGTCGCCTGCTCGTAGGTTTCCTGGGCAGAAACCGGCGCCGCATCGGCTTTCATCATCCGCACCATCGGGCTTGGCTGGTAGTTGGAGACATGATAGCGAACGCTATAGACGGGCCCCAGTTTGCCGTGGAAGCCGGTAGCCAGCTCCTGAGCCTGGTGAATGGCATCATCAATCGCCGCTTTACGCGCTTTATCTTTATAAGCGTCCGGCTGCGCCACGCCCAGTGAGACGGAACGGATCTCATTCAGACCGGCTTTAAGCGCGCCATCTAACAGACCGTTGAGCTTATCCAGCTGGCGCAGCGTCACTTCAACGCTACGCACCGCGCGGTAGCCCTTAAGAATGCTTTTGCCGTTCTGATAGTCGTAATCAGGCTGGGTACGCAGGTTGGCAGAGTTAATGTCTTTCTTCGCAATACCGCTCTTCTCCAGGAAGGAGAGATACTGGGCCACGCGCTCATCGGCCTGTTTTTTAGCGGATGCTGCGTCTTTCGCGGAGACGTTAACTTCAATCGCCAGCGTAGCGATATCAGGAACCGCCGCAACGCTGGCGGTACCTGAAGTGACAATATGTGGGCCGTTCGGCAACTCATTTGCCTGAGCTGCCATTGCGCTAAATCCGAGTGCCGCCGCCAGGGCCATGACTTTTAACTTCACTGTCGTTTCTCCATATTACATTGGTCGTCTATACACAGACGCATGCCAGCAAGCTTAGCGCTTACGCGGAGAAAGTCCATCGGACAAGGCTTAGTTAAGCAGCGCCTGCACGTGGGCCAGGCCATCTTTCGCCAGTTGCAGAGCAATGATCCACATCACCAGACCCACCAGCATGTTAATTATTCGCTGCGCCTTCGCCGTACGCAGGCGCGGGGCCAGCCAGGCGGCCAGCAGGGCCAGGCCAAAGAACCATAAGAACGACGCGCTGATGGTGCCTAACGCAAACCAGCGCTTTGGCTCCATCGCCAGCTGGCCGCCGAGACTACCAAGAACCACAAACGTATCCAGATAGACGTGGGGATTCAGCCAGGTCACCGCCAGCATGGTGACGATAATTTTCCAGCGCCCCTGCTTCATCACTTCCGCGCTGGCCAGCTCCAGATTGCTGCTAAAAGCCGTTTTCAGCGCGCCAAAACCGTACCACAATAAAAAAACGACGCCGCCCCAGGTCACCAGCGCCAGCAGCCACGGCGACTGCATCAGCAGCGCGCTGCCGCCAAAAATCCCGGCGCAGATCAGCAGCAGATCGCTGATGGCGCACAGCAGCGCGATCATCAGATGGTACTGACGGCGAATGCCCTGATTCATCACAAAGGCGTTTTGCGGGCCAAGCGGCAAAATCATGGCCGCTCCCAGAGCAAGGCCCTGAAAGTAATAAGATAACATGGGGAGTGATTTCCACTGAAAGAGTCAATGCCGGGGAATATAGCTCGCAAATATCATTAGAGGAAATTTAAAATATTAATCATTAATAAGCCAATCTAATGATCAGATTCGAAAAAAAGCCGGGCGTACCGGCCTTTTAGAGGGGAAACTACTCTGCTTTTTCCTGCGGACGAATCACATGCACATCCATCTGCGGATACGGGAAGCCGATGCCGTTGGCGTCAAAGTCGCGCTTAATGCGCTCCAGAACATCCCAGTAAACGCTTTGCAGATCGCTGCTTTTACTCCATACGCGTACCACGTAGTTCACCGATGACGCGCCCAGTTCATTCAGACGAACGGTCATTTCACGATCTTTGAGGATACGTTCATCCGATTCGATAATATTGGTGAGCAGCTGCTTCACTTTATCGATATCAGCATCGTAGGCCACGCCGATGATAAACTCGTTGCGGCGCACTGGCTCGCGGGAGAAGTTGATGATATTCCCGGCGATGATTTTGCCGTTCGGCACCACCACGATTTTGCCATCCGCGCTGCGCAGGGTCGTGGAGAATATCTGCACATTCAGCACGGTTCCCGCGATGCCGCCAAGGTCAACGTATTCACCGGCGCGGAACGGGCGGAAGACCACCAGCAGAACGCCAGCGGCAAGGTTAGACAGCGAGCCCTGCAGCGCCAGACCAACGGCTAAACCCGCGGCGCCGAGGACGGCAATGACCGAGGCGGTTTGCACGCCCACGCGGCCCAGAGCGGCTATCAGCGTAAAAGCAATAACGGCATAGCGCACCAGCGCAGAAAGAAAATCGGCAACGGTGGCATCAATATGCCGCGCCCGCATCAGGCGATTCACAGTATTGGAAACAATGCGCGCCACGATCAAACCGACAATAATAATCGCGAGAGCCGCGACGATGTTGACGGCATAGCTCAGCAGTAATGCCTGATTGCGCACCAGCCATGAACCGGCGTTATTTATGCTATCGACAACGTTCAAATCTTCCATTCAACTTTCCTTATGGATACCCGGACGGGAAATAAAATAACCAAACCTGTAATGTCAGCCTGGTTAAGGGTAAACAATAACAGTGCGTTTTGCCAAATTGATCACATTTATTTAGCAACATTTCATATTGTTCAGATAATAAAAAAGCCCGCATTTCTGCGGGCTTCCGGGTAAGAAACGAAATTTTCTTACAGAACGTCGATCGCGTTCAGCTCTTTAAATGCCTGCTCCAGACGCGTCACCATGGAAGTCTGTGCAGCGCGCAGCCATACGCGCGGATCGTAGTATTTCTTGTTCGGCTGGTCTTCGCCTTTCGGGTTGCCCAGCTGGCCCTGCAGGTAAGCTTCGTTAGTTTTGTAGTACTGCAGGATACCGTCCCAGGTTGCCCATTGGGTATCGGTATCGATGTTCATTTTGATCACGCCGTAGCTTACGGAGTCTTTGATTTCCTGAGCGGAAGAACCGGAACCACCGTGGAATACGAAGTTCAGGCTGTTGTGCGGCAGGTTGTGTTTCTTAGAAACGTATTCCTGAGAGTCGCGCAGGATAGTCGGGGTCAGTACTACGTTGCCCGGCTTGTAAACGCCGTGTACGTTACCGAAGGAAGCGGCGATGGTGAAACGCGGGCTGATTTTGCTCAGCTCGGTGTACGCGTAATCAACGTCTTCCGGCTGGGTGTACAGCGCAGAAGCGTCCATGTGGCTGTTGTCCACGCCGTCTTCTTCGCCGCCGGTGCAGCCCAGTTCGATTTCCAGAGTCATGTCCATTTTGGCCATACGCGCCAGGTACTTAGAACAGATCTCGATGTTTTCGTGCAGGGACTCTTCAGACAGGTCGATCATGTGAGAAGAGAACAGCGGTTTGCCGGTTGCAGCGAAGTGTTTTTCACCGGCGTCCAGCAGACCATCGATCCACGGCAGCAGTTTCTTCGCGCAGTGGTCGGTGTGCAGGATAACCGGAACACCGTAGTGCTCAGCCATCTGATGAACGTGATGCGCGCCAGAGATAGCGCCCAGGATGGCTGCGCCCTGAGGAACGTCAGTTTTCACGCCTTTACCCGCGATGAACGCAGCGCCGCCGTTAGAGAACTGAACGATAACCGGAGAACGAACTTTTGCAGCTGCTTCCAGAACGGCGTTGATGGAATCAGTACCCACGCAGTTTACCGCTGGCAGAGCAAATTGGTTTTCTTTAGCGACCTGGAACACTTTCTGAACGTCGTCGCCAGTGATGACGCCCGGTTTTACGAAATCAAAAATTTTAGACATGTTACGTAGTCCTGTATCTGTATCTTCGACCGTTGAAGAAGGTTCGCGAGCTTTTACGCGCGCTGAAAAACAGGCGGGTCTCCCCGCCTGAACTGAATTACTGCTTAGCGCGCTCTTCGAGCATAGCTACTGCCGGCAGAACTTTACCTTCCACGAATTCGAGGAATGCGCCGCCGCCAGTGGAGATGTAGGAGATTTTGTCAGCAATGCCGAACAGGTCGATTGCTGCCAGAGTGTCGCCGCCGCCGGCGATAGAGAACGCTTCGCTGTCTGCGATGGCGTTAGCCACGATTTCAGTCCCTTTGCGGAAGTTCGGGAATTCGAACACGCCGACCGGGCCGTTCCACAGGATGGTTTTCGCATTTTTCAGGATTTCAGCCAGTTTCTCTGCGGAAGCATCGCCCAGGTCCAGAATCTGCTCTTCATCTTTGATGTCGTTAACAGATTTCAGGGTCGCGGTTGCGGTTTCAGAGAACTCGGTTGCCACGCGAACGTCAGTCGGAACCGGGATATCGCAGGTCGTCAGCAGACGTTTCGCTTCGTCAACCAGATCGGCTTCGTACAGGGATTTACCCACGTTGTGGCCCTGAGCGGCAACGAAGGTGTTGGCGATGCCGCCGCCAACGATCAGCTGGTCAGCGATTTTAGACAGGGAATCCAGAACGGTCAGCTTAGTGGAAACTTTAGAACCGCCCACGATAGCGACCATCGGACGGGCCGGTTCTTTCAGCGCTTTACCCAGGGCGTCCAGCTCAGCGGCCAGCAGCGGACCTGCGCAAGCGACGTCAGCGAATTTGCCGATACCGTGAGTAGAAGCCTGCGCGCGGTGAGCGGTACCGAACGCGTCCATGACGAATACATCGCACAGCGCAGCGTATTTTTTCGACAGCGCTTCGTCGTCTTTCTTCTCGCCTTTGTTAAAGCGAACGTTTTCCAGAACCACCAGCTCACCGGCAGCGACTTCTACGCCGTCCAGGTAATCTTTAACCAGACGTACCGGGTTAGACAGTTTGTCTTTCAGGTAGTTAACAACCGGCAGCAGAGAGAATTCTTCGTTGTACTCGCCTTCGGTAGGACGACCCAGGTGGGAAGTGACCATCACTTTCGCACCCTGCTTCAGGGCCAGTTCGATGGTCGGCAGAGAAGCGCGGATACGCGCGTCGCTGGTTACTTTCCCTTCTTTAACCGGTACGTTCAGATCCGCACGGATAAAAACGCGTTTACCAGCCAGATCCAGATCGGTCATCTTAATTACAGACATGGTGAATCCTCTCGTTGATTCTTGATAAAGTTTTGCAGGCGCCTGCGCGCCTTACCTGAAACCTTGTGCGGCCATCGCTAACGTGGTGTCGAGCATCCGGTTAGCAAAGCCCCATTCGTTATCGCACCAGACCAGCGTTTTGATCAAATGCGCGCCACTTACCCGCGTTTGCGTGCCATCGACGATGGCGCTATGGGGATCGTGGTTGAAATCTATCGAGACTAACGGCAATTCCGTATAGTCAACTATACCATGAAATACACCCTGCGCTGCTTTTTGCAGCAACTGGTTGACTTCACTTGCTTTTACCGGTTTTTTCACCGTGACGCTAAGGTCGATTGCCGTCACATTAATCGTCGGTACCCGGACCGCAATCGCTTCAAAACGATCGTTAAACTGAGGGAAAATACGCGTGATCCCCGCAGCAAGCTTAGTATCAACCGGGATGATCGACTGGCTGGCCGCTCGCGTCCGGCGTAAATCCGGATGCCAGGAATCAATGACCTGCTGATCGTTCATTGATGAGTGGATCGTCGTTACCGTACCCGACTCAATGCCATAGGCATCATCTAACAGCTTAATGACCGGAATAATGCAGTTGGTGGTGCAGGAGGCGTTGGAGACGATACGGTGCTCGGTTCTTAATTCGTCATGGTTTACACCAAAAACGATCGTCGCGTCGAGATCGTTGCCGCCAGGATGTGAAAAAAGCACTTTCCTGGCGCCGGCCTGAAGATGGGCTTCGCCATGTTCGCGGCTGCCGTAAACGCCGGTACAGTCAAGTACCACATCAACCGCCAGTTCCCGCCAGGGCAACGCCTCAAGGGAAGGTTCATGCAGCAGACGGATGGCATCATCGCCAACAAACAGCTGCTCTCTCTCCTGACGCACATCCCAGGCAAAGCGCCCATGGCTGGTGTCATATTTCAATAAATGCGCGATGCCGGCAGCATCCGCCAGTTCATTGATTGCCACCACGGTAATTTCCGCACGACGCCCGGATTCATACAAAGCACGAACCACGTTACGCCCGATGCGACCGAAGCCATTAATCGCAATGCGTATGGTCATAGGTCTCCTGCAAGGCTGTCCATGATAAGAGGTGGCTGACAGAGTAATGCAGCAACGCTCTAAGGGAAACCTTACCTGTCGCAAACTGCGACTGATTGATTAATTGTCGAACATTTAGACGACTGAAACGCTTCAGCTAGAATAAGCCAAACAAGGAATAAAAGGAATGATTGTCCAGCTGGAGAAAGCATTTATCTGACTTACATCACACTTTCACGCTATCTGCTGGGGAATTTATTCCATATTCCAGAATGACGAATAAGCGTAGCAATATCTTTTCGTTGCCGGACCGCTAATACTGATTTATATCAGAAACTATACTGAAGAGCGGCGATATTATTACCGTTACGTCCGAGTTTCGGAGTCCCTCTAAAATCATGACAATTCCCCACATTCAGCCCTCTGCGGCACGTTACTATGCGCTTCGCTTACTTCCGGGCGAGGAGGTTTTTTCCCGCCTGCGCGCGTTTGTGCAGCAACACCATATTCAGGCCGGCTGGATAGCTGGCTGCACCGGCAGCCTAAGCAACGTAGCGTTACGCTTTGCCGGTCAGGATCAAACCGCCTTATTGAACGGAATATATGAGGTGATTTCTCTGAATGGCACGCTGGAATTAGCCGGAGAACATCTCCATTTATCCCTATCCGATCCGCAAGGCGCCATGCTCGGCGGCCATATGATGCCCGGCTGTACCGTCCGCACCACCCTTGAGCTGGTGATCGGCGAACTGACCTCCGTGGCGTTTAGCCGTCAGCCGTGTGCGGTGTCCGGCTATGACGAATTGGTCATTTCATCCCGCTAACGTTTCACTTAAACGAGGTCTTCTATGGCGCGTCGCCAATTTTCCAGCCAGTCTCTGGTCCTGATTGTCATTGCTATCGCCATCAATATGGTCGGCGGTCAGCTGATCAGCATGCTGAAATTACCGATTTTTCTCGACTCTATTGGCACCTTAATCAGCGCGGTGCTGTTAGGCCCGGTGGTCGGAATGCTGACTGGCCTACTCACTAACCTGCTGTGGGGGTTATTGACCGATCCTATCGCCGCCGCCTTCGCTCCGGTGGCGATGGTTATCGGGCTGGTGGCTGGATGGCTGGCGCGGGCGGGATGGTTTCGCACCTTACCGAAAGTGGTGGCCAGCGGTGTCATCATTACTCTCGCCGTCACGCTTGTCGCCGTGCCTATTCGCACTACGTTGTTTGGCGGCGTCACCGGCAGCGGTGCCGATCTCTTTGTCGCCTGGATGCACTCGGTCGGCCAGAATCTGGTGGAGTCCGTCGCGATCACCGTGCTGGGCGCGAACCTGGTCGATAAAATCCTGACGGCGGCCATCGTCTGGGTCCTGTTGCGCCAGCTTCCGCTACGCACAACGCGCCATTTCCCAACCATGTCTGCTGTACGCTAAATGCATCCCTTTACCTCATTAAGCCTGTGGGCGCTCGCCGCCTGCTCCACGCTCCTGCTACCCGCGGGTGCGCCCTTAAGCCTTTACAGCGCGCTGACTTTCATCTGTTTACTGGGAATCAAGGCCACGCGACCACGGGCAAAATACGTACTCTGGCTGATGATCCCTTTAGGGTTAGGCCTGTGGCTGGTGCACGGCGGCTGGTTGAGCGAATGGATCGCTGGACAAGCGCGTGAACCTGAACGTTGGGCCAATGCCGTCACGCTCTGGCTGCGGATCCTGGCCATCGTATCAACATCGCAGCTGTGGATGCACTACGTGTCGGTTTCGCGGTTTATGCGCGCCCTGTTTGCCTCCCGCTTGCCGCCGGGTCTCGCCTATCTGTTTGCCGGCCCGTTGCTGGTTGTCGAGCAGCTCAAACGCCAGCTGGCGATTATTCATGAGGCCCAGTGCGCACGGGGCGTCCCGCTGGATGAGGCCTGGTATCATCGTTTACGCGCGATGCCTGCATTGATTGTGCCGCTTACCCATAATGCGCTCAACGATTTAGCCGTACGCGGTGCGGCGTTGGATATGCGAGGATTTCGCCTGCATCGGACACGCACCACGCTGTGGGCACCACCGGACAGCACCTTACAGCGTTGGGCACGCTACGCCATGGTGGCGCTGATAGTCACCGAGACCGGAGTCTGGATATGGTTACATTAGAACAGTTTCGCTATCTTCCAACCCATGCCACGCGCCCACCTGCCTGCTTCGATTTTCACTACGCCGAGCCCGGTATGGTGGCGATTTTTGGCGATAACGGCAGCGGAAAAAGTACGCTTGCGCAGTTGATGGCGGGCTGGTATCCGGATTTCCTCCCCGGAGAAATTGAAGGTAAAGGAACGTTACTCGGGAACCCTATCGGACAGTTGTCGCTCGTCGAACAGGCGAGCACCGTCCAGTTGGTTCAACAATCCCCCTATCTCCAGCTTTCCGGCTGTACATTCAGCGTCGAAGAAGAGGTCGCTTTTGGTCCTGAAAATCTCTGCCTCAGCGAAGACGAGATTATGCGTCGTATTGATGAAGCGCTGACGCTGACGGTATGCCAGGCGTTACGTCATCGCCACCCGGCCACGCTCTCCGGCGGAGAAACCCAGCGGGTAGTCATTGCCAGCGCGCTTGCCATGCAGCCCAGGATATTGATACTGGATGAAGCGTTTAGCCGTTTGACGGCGCAGGCTAGCGCCATGCTTCTGGAGCGCTTGCGGCACTGGGCGCAGGCGCAGCGTTCCTTGATTATCCTTTTTGAACGAACTCCCTCGCCTTTTCTTGCCTGGTGTCAGCAGGGATGGCGACTGCATGATGGAGCGCTTTCCCCGCTATGCTGACGTTGAATCAGGTGACTTATCGCTGGCCCGGCGCGGCGGCAGACTGTTTGCAAAACATCTCGCTAAACCTCGGTGAAAACGAATGGCTGGCGCTCACCGGCGATAACGGCGCGGGGAAATCCACCCTGCTGCGGGTGATGGCCGGACTGCTACCCGCCACGTCCGGTACCGTCAATTTGCTGGATAAGCCGATGGCGCATTATAAAAATCGCCATCGCGCCGGTATGCTCGGCGTCCTGTTTCAGGAAGCTGAAAATCAAATCTTTCACAGCAAGGTGGCTGAAGAAGTCGCCTTCGGGCTGCGGCTACAGAAACGGTCTGCCGCAGAGGTTGCGCAACGCACCGCGGCAGCGCTGCAGCTTTGCCAGTTAGAGGACGTCGCCGATGCGCATCCGCTGGATTTGCATACCGCCCAGCGCCGCATGGTGGCCGTCGCCTGTCTGGAAGCGATGGCGCCAGCAGTTCTGCTGCTCGACGAACCCAGCCGCGATTTTGACCAGCACTGGCTGACGATATTTGAGGAGTGGCTTGCGGTTTGCCGCAAAAGGGGGACCAGCGTAGTGGCTATCAGCCATGACCCGGCTTTTATACAGCGCAACTTTTCCCGCATGGTGCGCCTGGAAAAGGGAAGGCTACTGAGTATTTCCTGAAAAAGAAACGGGCCGCCTGAGCGACCCGTTTTTTACGGTGACAACTAAAGTCTTTACCCGGAGGCGGTGCTGCGCACCTGGCCGGGCTACCCGACCGCACAGGCCCCGTAGCTCGGACAAGGCGCGGCTTTACCGCGCCGGAAGAGTGAATGGACTACAGCAGCGCTTTCGCTTTCGCGACCACGTTGTCCACGGTGAAGCCAAACTCTTCAAACAGCAGCTCCGCCGGCGCAGACTCACCGAAGGTGGTCATGCCGACGATCGCGCCGTTCAGGCCCACATATTTGAACCAGTAGTCAGCGATACCCGCTTCGATAGCCACGCGCGCAGAGACGGCTTTCGGCAGCACGGCTTCACGGTAAGCGGCATCCTGCTTGTCGAACGCGTCGGTGGACGGCATGGAAACCACGCGCGCCTTCACGCCTTCGGCAGTCAGTTTTTCGTAAGCGGCGACCGCCAGCTCAACTTCAGAGCCGGTGGCGATGAAGATCAGTTCCGGCTGACCGGCACAATCCTTCAGCACGTAGCCGCCGCGGGCAACGTTCGCCAGCTGCTCTTCGGTACGCTCCTGCTGCGCCAGGTTCTGACGGGACAGAATCAGCGCGGTCGGGCCGTCCTGACGCTCTACGCCGTATTTCCACGCGATGGCGGATTCCACCTGGTCGCACGGGCGCCATGTGGACATGTTCGGGGTGACGCGCAGGGAAGCCACCTGCTCTACCGGCTGGTGAGTCGGGCCGTCTTCGCCCAGACCGATGGAGTCGTGGGTGTAGACCATCACCTGACGCTGTTTCATCAGCGCCGCCATACGTACCGCGTTACGCGCGTACTCGACGAACATCAGGAAGGTGGAGGTATACGGCAGGAAACCGCCGTGCAGGGCGATGCCGTTGGCAATCGCGGTCATACCGAATTCGCGCACGCCGTAGTGAATGTAGTTACCGGCAGTGTCTTCGTTGATCGCTTTAGAACCGGACCACAGGGTCAGGTTACTTGGCGCCAGGTCAGCGGAGCCGCCGAGGAATTCCGGCAGCAGCGGGCCGAAGGCTTCAATGGCGTTCTGGGACGCTTTACGGCTGGCGATTTTCGCCGGGTTAGCCTGCAGCTTAGCGATGAACTCGTTCGCTTTCGCGTCGAAGTCAGCCGGCATGTCGCCTTTCATACGACGAGTAAACTCAGCGGCTTCCTGCGGGAAGGCTTTGGCGTAGGCGGCAAATTTCTCGTTCCACGCAGACTCTTTCGCCTGGCCGGCTTCTTTGGCATCCCACTGGGCATAGATTTCAGACGGGATTTCAAACGCCGGATGTTTCCAGCCGAGCGCTTCGCGGGTCAGCGCGATTTCCGCGTCGCCCAGCGGCGCGCCGTGGGAGTCGTGGGTACCGGCTTTGTTCGGCGAACCGAAACCGATAATGGTTTTGCACATCAGCAGGGACGGTTTGTCGGTGACCGCACGCGCTTCTTCTACCGCGCGTTTAATCGAGTCAGCATCGTGACCGTCAACGCCGCGCACCACGTGCCAGCCGTAGGCTTCAAAGCGCTTCGCGGTGTCATCGGTGAACCAGCCTTCTACATGACCGTCGATGGAGATGCCGTTGTCGTCATAGAACGCAACAAGCTTGCCCAGCTTCAGGGTACCGGCCAGGGAGCATACCTCGTGGGAGATACCTTCCATCATGCAGCCGTCGCCCATGAACGCGTAGGTGAAGTGGTCAACAATGTCGTGGCCCGGACGGTTGAACTGCGCCGCCAGAGTTTTCTCCGCAATGGCCATACCGACCGCATTCGCAATACCCTGACCCAGCGGGCCGGTGGTGGTTTCCACGCCCGCGGTGTAGCCGACTTCCGGGTGACCCGGCGTTTTAGAGTGCAGTTGACGGAAGTTCTTCAGCTCTTCAATCGGCAGATCATAACCGGTGAGGTGCAGCAGGCTGTAAATCAGCATGGAGCCGTGACCGTTGGACAGCACGAAGCGGTCGCGGTCGGCCCAGGACGGGTTCTGCGGGTTATGATTCAGGAAATCACGCCACAGGACTTCGGCAATGTCAGCCATACCCATCGGGGCACCCGGGTGGCCGGATTTGGCTTTCTGTACTGCGTCCATGCTCAGCGCACGAATAGCGTTAGCAAGCTCTTTACGTGAGGACATTTTGACTCCAGATCGGATAATGAAGGCCATGCCCGCAACGACTTGACGACAGCGCGTTTTGGGCTACGCCGGAAAAAAGTGTGAACAATGTAACCTAAGCGGCAAAGCATGTACATGGAGCATCCTTTTGCCGTTTAAGAAATCTCTGGAACACGTTGTGCTACGGCGTAATCCTCTCGCCCGCATTCTCATATAGTATTTATAATTTGCACAGGATACGGCAGGCAGCCATCGCCGTTTTTTCGGATAAATAACCATAAGATTGTGGAAGATAAAAAATGAAATTTCGTTCAGCTATTCTTGCCCTTGGGATCGCAGCAACGCTAACCGGATGCCAGAACATGGATTCCAACGGCCTGCTTAGCTCCGGCGCGGAGGCCTTCCAGGCTTACTCGCTCAGCGACGAGCAGGTGAAAGCCTTAAGCGACAAAGCCTGTCAGGAGATGGATGCGAAGGCGACTATCGCGCCTGCCAGCAGTGAATACAGCAAACGTCTGAGTAAAATCGCCGCCGCGCTGGGGGACAACATCAACGGCCAGCCGGTGAACTATAAGGTATACCAGACCAAAGACGTTAACGCCTTCGCCATGGCTAACGGCTGCATCCGCGTTTACAGCGGGCTGATGGATTTGATGAATGATAATGAAGTTGAAGCGGTCATCGGCCACGAAATGGGTCACGTCGCGCTGGGCCACGTGAAGAAAGGGATGCAGGTAGCGCTGGGCACTAACGCGGTACGCGCGGCGGCGGCCTCCGCGGGTGGCATCGTCGGCAGTCTGTCGCAATCGCAGCTGGGCGATCTGGGCGAGAAGCTGGTGAACTCGCAGTTCTCCCAGCGTCAGGAATCGGAAGCGGACGACTACTCGTACGATCTGCTGCGCAAGCGCGGAATCAATCCGGCGGGTCTCGCCACCAGCTTCGAGAAACTGGCGAAGCTGGAAGCCGGACGCCAAAGCTCAATGTTTGACGATCACCCGGCATCGGAAGCACGCGCTCAGCATATCCGCGATCGCATGGCGGCGGACGGCATCAAATAATTCTCGCCCCGGTTTGTAACAAATCGGACGTTATGGGCGGGCTCCGGACAGCGCACCGCCACCGGAGCGTACACGTCGTACGTAAGGATAGCGAGCGCTGCCCGGCTGCAAAATGGCGAGTAAAATAGTCCGCTTACTCGCCTTTTTTCGCCGCCTGGATATACAGCATTTCCAGCGCCAGGGTCGCCGCCGCCAGGGCGGTGATTTCAGACTGGTCGTAGGCCGGAGCGACTTCCACCACGTCCATGCCGACGATGTTCAGATCCTTGAGGCCACGCACCAGCTTGATCGCCCGATCGGAGGTCAGCCCGCCGATCACCGGCGTACCGGTACCCGGGGCAAACGCCGGATCCAGACAGTCAATATCAAAGGTCAGATACACCGGCATATCGCCGACGATCTGTTTCACCTGAGCGATCACGTCGTCAACGCTGCGATCGTTGACCTGGCCCGCATCCAGCACCGTGAAGCCGTTGTCCTTATCAAACTCGGTACGGATACCGATCTGCACCGAATGATGCGGATCGATCAGGCCTTCGTTCGGCGCGGTGTAGAACATGGTGCCATGGTCAAATTCGCAGCCGTTAGCGTAGGTATCGGTGTGGGCATCGAAATGTACCAGCGCCATTTTGCCGAAGTGCTTAGCATGCGCGCGCAGCAGCGGTAGCGTCACAAAATGGTCGCCGCCGAAGGAGAGCATGCGTTTACCTGCCGCCAGCAGTTTTTCCGCGTGGGCCTGCAGCTTTTCACTCATTTCACGCGCGTCGCCGAAGGCATAAACCAGATCGCCGCAGTCCACGACGTTCAGGCGCTCGCGCATGTCAAAATTCCACGGGAAGCGGTTATGCTCCCACGCAAGGTTCGTCGACACCTGACGGATCGCCGCCGGGCCATGACGGCCGCCCGCGCGTCCGGAGGTCGCCATATCAAACGGTACGCCGGTGATGACCCAGTCCGCATCGCTGTCATACGGCATGAAATTCATCGGTAGACGCAGAAAACCAAATGCGTTGGATACCAGGGAGTTATCGTATTGATGACCTAAGGTGCTCATGGATATGACCTCTTTTACCGTCGTTGTATTGAAATACAAATATAAAAAAACCCCTCCGCGTCGTTAGGCCCGACGAGGAAGGGTTTTGAATGAGTTTACTGCTTAATTGGGCGAATTATCGCCGCAAATTTCTACGGGTTCAAGCAAGTTTGGCGAATGGCGCAATCGGCTTCGCCTTCCTCTTCCCTCTCCATTACGGAGAGGGCGTATATCACTCGTCTTCCAGATAAGTGTAGCCGTATAAACCCGCTTCGAACTCTTCAAGGAACTGCTGCTGCAGGGCGGCGTCCAGGTCCGTATTTTTCACCTGATCGCGGAATTGGGTCAACAGCGTGTTCGGATCGAGCTGCACGTACTGCAGCATGTCCGCAACGGTATCCCCTTCATCAGACAGCTCAACTTCCACGCTGCCGTCAGGGAAGACAAACACGTCTACGGCTTCCGTATCGCCGAACAGGTTGTGCATATTGCCGAGGATCTCCTGGTAGGCGCCCACCATAAAGAAGCCCAGCATAGGCGGATTCTCCGGATCGTATTCCGGCATCGGCATGGTGGTCGCAATACCGTCGCCATCCACATAGTGGTCAATCGCGCCATCGGAATCACAGGTGATATCCAGCAGCACCGCGCGGCGTTCCGGCACCATGTTCAGCCCTTCCAGCGGCATCACCGGGAACAGCTGATCGATACCCCATGCATCCGGCATCGACTGGAACAGGGAAAAGTTGACGTAAATCTTATCCGCCATGCGCTCCTGCAGCTCATCGATAATCGGACGATGCGCGCGGTTGCTGGGGTCGAGCTGTTTCTGCACTTCATGGCACATATTCAGATACAGCTGCTCGGCCCAGGCGCGCTCCTGAAGATTAAAGGTGCCGGAGGAGTAGCCGATGTGGATATCGTGCAGATCCATCTGGCTGTCGTGCAGCCATTCGCGCAGCGAGCGGCGGTTGCCGGTTTCCTGCATCTCCAGCCAGGTTTCCCACATGCTTTGCAGCGGACGCGCGGCGTCTTCCGCAGGCGGAGTCGCCTCGGTATATTCGTTACGCTCAACGCCGATAATGTTCGATACCAGCACGGTGTGGTGCGCCGTGACCGCACGACCGGATTCGGTGATCACCGTCGGATGCGGCAGACCGTTCTCTTCGCAGGCATCGCCAATCGCCCAGATGATGTTGTTGGCATATTCGTTCAGGCCGTAGTTCACCGAACAGTCGGACTGGGAGCGGGTGCCTTCATAATCAACGCCGAGACCACCGCCAACGTCGAAGCACTGAATATTCACGCCCAGCTTATGCAGCTCCACGTAGAAGCGCGACGATTCACGCACGCCGGTGGCGATATCGCGAATATTGGCCATCTGCGAGCCAAGGTGGAAGTGCAGCAGCTGCAGGCTGTCCAGATGCCCGGCTGAGCGCAGAATTTCAACCAGTTGCAGAACCTGGGTCGCCGCGAGACCGAATTTGGATTTTTCGCCGCCGGAGGACTGCCATTTGCCAGAGCCCTGCGAAGCCAGACGCGCACGCACGCCAAGACGCGGCACCACGTTCAGCCGCTCGGCTTCTTCGAGCACGATGGCGATTTCCGACATCTTCTCGATGACCAGATAGACCTTGTGGCCCATTTTTTCGCCCACCAGCGCCAGGCGGATATATTCACGGTCTTTATAACCGTTACAAACAATCACGCTGCGGGTCATACCGGCGTGCGCCAGTACCGCCATCAGCTCGGCCTTCGAGCCGGCTTCCAGACCCAGCGGTTCGCCGGAGTGGATCAGCGATTCAATCACGCGGCGATGCTGGTTAACCTTGATCGGATAAACCAGGAAGTAGTCGCCGTTATAGCCATAAGATTCGCGCGCCCGTTTAAAGGCGGCGTTAATCGAACGCAGGCGGTGCTGCAAAATCTGCGGGAAGCAGAACAGTGCAGGCAGGCGCTGCCCCTGAGCTTCACGCGCTTTCACCAGCTCGGCAAGGTCAACGCGCGCTTCCGGGACGTCAGGATCCGGGCAGACGCTAATATGGCCCAGTTCGTTAACGTCGTAGTAGTTATTACCCCACCAGGCAATATTGTAAGTACGTAGCATCTTGCTGGCTTCCTGGGAGCTCATCGCAACCTCCTGCATGGAACGTAGTACACCGTGATCGCCTGCTGACGAAGGCGAAGATAAAGACATGTCGTCAGACATAGCGAACCTCAAATTTTAGTAACAAGTGTAAAACAGTTGACTACTATCGCAATCCGAAGAAGCGATAACAACCCATAAACAGTCCGAAATCCCAGTAGATAGTGCTGGTCTTGCGGCTGAGCGACCGGTTTCTTATTCATATCATCGTAAAACACGTACCCGAACGGAGTATGACAGTCCGGAGAAACCACGAGAAAACCCTTGCTATCGCAAGAGCGCCCTTGTTCAGTGTTCCAGCAGCCTGCCGGCCCGGGAATCCTGAGAAGCGCCGAGATGGGTAGAACATCGGCTGGTTTGCATGAGAGAGATGCGGGTTGCGGGATAGTGACGCGCGACGGAACGACGCGACGAATCAGGCGAAAAACGTGGGTTCATTATCTGGTATCACCTCCACACTGCCCCGAGACGGGCCAGCGACAAGCCAAAGCTATACGTTCCAGACAGCCAGCGAAAACGCCGCCGCGGGACTCTGTCAATACAGACTGCTTAACCCGGCTGGAAGTGGCGTCACGAAGCAAATGCTCGTGCGCTGTTTTAATGAGCCGCGCGCGGCGTTTTATACCGAGAAGCGGGGTAAAAAGCAAAATAAAAATATGCGCGTTGCCGGGGATTGTCAGGAAAAATTGCCACCGCCCTTTTTCTATAAATGCGACGAATATCAAAAAAGGCTGGAAATGGGGTCAAGAACTGCCCTAAAATAGCCGTCCAGAAGTTAATCCATCTATACTGATTAACACTCAGACTGCTCGTGTCGCTACCTGCAAGCTTTGGTAGAGTCATCCGTCAAAGCCATTCTACACAACAGTATGAGCTACCCGAATCGTCCACAGGTGAAATAAAACATGGCAAAACACCTCTTTACGTCAGAGTCCGTATCAGAAGGGCATCCCGACAAAATTGCTGACCAAATCTCCGACGCCGTGCTGGATGCGATCCTCGAACAGGATCCGAAGGCGCGCGTAGCTTGTGAAACCTACGTCAAAACCGGCATGGTTCTGGTCGGTGGCGAGATCACCACCAGCGCATGGGTTGATATTGAAGAGATCACCCGCAACACGGTCCGTGAAATTGGCTACGTGCATTCCGACATGGGCTTTGACGCCAACTCCTGCGCGGTCCTGAGCGCTATCGGTAAACAGTCTCCGGACATCAACCAGGGCGTTGACCGCGCCGATCCGCTGGAACAGGGCGCGGGCGACCAGGGCCTGATGTTTGGCTATGCCACCAACGAAACCGACGTGCTGATGCCGGCGCCGATCACCTATGCCCACCGTCTGGTGCAGCGTCAGGCCGAAGTACGCAAAAACGGCACCCTGCCGTGGCTGCGCCCGGATGCGAAAAGCCAGGTCACCTTCCAGTACGACGACGGTAAAATCGTCGGGATTGACGCGGTAGTCCTGTCGACCCAGCACGCGGAAGATATCGACCAGAAATCGCTGCAGGAAGCAGTGATGGAAGAGATCATCAAACCGGTCTTGCCGACCGAGTGGCTGAACAGCGCCACAAAATTCTTTATCAACCCAACCGGCCGTTTTGTTATCGGCGGACCAATGGGCGACTGCGGCCTGACCGGGCGTAAAATCATCGTTGACACCTACGGCGGCATGGCTCGTCACGGCGGCGGCGCGTTCTCCGGTAAAGATCCATCTAAAGTGGACCGTTCCGCGGCCTACGCGGCGCGCTATGTAGCGAAAAATATCGTTGCCGCTGGCCTGGCCGATCGTTGTGAAATTCAGGTTTCCTACGCCATCGGCGTGGCAGAGCCGACTTCAATCATGGTTGAAACCTTCGGTACCGAAAAAGTGCCTTCTGAGCAGCTGACCCTGCTGGTGCGTGAGTTCTTTGACCTGCGTCCGTACGGCCTGATTCAGATGCTGGATCTGCTGCACCCGATCTACAAAGAGACGGCGGCATACGGTCACTTCGGTCGCGAACATTTCCCATGGGAAAAAACCGACAAGGCAGCCCAGCTGCGCGAAGCGTCCGGTCTGAAATAATCTCCGCACTCCCTCGATTTCAAGGCCAGCCCCGCGCTGGCCTTTTTACTTTAGCTCCCCTTCGCTGACGCCGAATCCTGCCTACGCCCGCTCAAAATGGAAGCGATTACATCATATACAGAGCAAATATTTCCCTTAAATACGTGCGAAATGTAATAACGCTTCACTTTGTTACACAATATTTCAGCAAAGTCTGATTAGCGCTTTTAATTTCTTAAGCTAAACTCAATTAATGCACTGATTTAAATACATTTATAGTAATTACGTTTCTTTACTCTAGTGTAACCGATTACACAGCCGTGATTACTATCACATTTTTTTACTACGTATTTACCTACCCTACGCATCGACAGGATCAATAACTCAACCGGAGGGCGTTATGCCTGACAACAAAAAACAAGGGCGTTCGAACAAGACGATGACGTTCTTTGTCTGCTTCCTCGCCGCACTGGCTGGCCTGCTGTTCGGCCTTGATATCGGTGTTATTGCGGGTGCCTTACCCTTTATTGCCAATGAGTTCCAGATAAGCGCCCACACTCAGGAATGGGTGGTCAGCTCTATGATGTTCGGCGCCGCCGTCGGCGCGGTGGGCAGCGGCTGGCTCTCCTTCAAACTCGGGCGTAAAAAAAGCCTGATGATTGGCGCCATCCTGTTCGTTGCCGGCTCGCTGTTCTCCGCCGCCGCGCCGAACGTAGAAGTGCTGCTGATCTCCCGCGTGCTGCTCGGCCTGGCCGTGGGCGTCGCCTCCTACACCGCCCCGCTGTATCTGTCTGAAATCGCACCGGAAAAAATCCGCGGCAGCATGATTTCGATGTACCAGCTGATGATTACCATTGGTATTCTCGGCGCCTATCTTTCCGATACGGCATTCAGCTACAGCGGCGCCTGGCGCTGGATGCTCGGGGTGATTATTATCCCGGCGGTGCTGCTGCTGATTGGCGTGGTTTTCCTGCCGGACAGCCCGCGCTGGTTTGCCGCCAAGCGCCGCTTTGTCGATGCTGAACGCGTTCTGCTGCGCCTGCGTGACACCAGCGCTGAAGCGAAACGCGAGCTGGATGAGATCCGCGAAAGCCTGAAGGTAAAACAGTCCGGCTGGTCGCTGTTTAAAGAAAACAGCAACTTCCGCCGCGCGGTATTCCTCGGCGTTCTGCTGCAGGTGATGCAACAGTTCACCGGTATGAACGTCATCATGTACTACGCGCCGAAGATTTTTGAACTGGCAGGCTATGCCAACACCACCGAACAGATGTGGGGCACCGTCATCGTCGGTCTGACCAACGTGCTGGCGACCTTTATCGCCATCGGGCTGGTCGACCGCTGGGGTCGCAAGCCGACGCTGATCCTCGGCTTTATCGTCATGGCGCTCGGCATGGGCATTCTGGGCAGCATGATGCATATCGGCATCCACTCCGCCACGGCGCAGTACTTTGCCGTCCTGATGCTGCTGATGTTTATCGTTGGCTTTGCCATGAGCGCCGGCCCGCTGATTTGGGTGCTGTGTTCCGAAATCCAGCCGCTGAAAGGGCGTGATTTCGGTATCACCTGTTCGACGGCCACCAACTGGATTGCCAACATGATCGTCGGCGCGACGTTCCTCACCATGCTGAACTCGCTGGGCAGCGCCAACACCTTCTGGGTCTATGGCGGCCTGAACATCCTGTTCATCTTCCTGACCCTGTGGCTGATCCCGGAAACCAAAAACGTTTCGCTGGAGCATATCGAACGTAACCTGATGAAAGGCCGCAAGCTGCGCGAAATCGGCGCGCGCGACTAGCCTGATACGCTTCCTCCCGCCCGGGAGGAAGCTTCTTCTTGCTCTCCTCACCCCGCCGCACTATCCTCTGGCGCTATGAAAACACCCCGAATTCCCATTGCCCTTCAACAGGCCGTTATGCGCAGCCTGCGGGAGAATCTGGCCAAAGCGAACCTCAAGCTGGGACGCCATTACCCTGAACCGGCGCTGGTTTATCAGCAGCGGGGAACCTCCGCCGGTACCGCCTGGCTGGAGAAAAACGAAATCCGCCTTAACCCGGTGCTGCTGCTGGAAAACCAGCAGGCGTTTATTGATGAAGTCGTGCCGCACGAGCTGGCCCACCTGCTGGTGTGGAAACACTTTGGCCGCGTCGCGCCGCACGGTAAAGAGTGGAAATGGATGATGGAAAGCGTGCTGGGCGTTCCGGCTCTGCGCACCCATCGTTTCGAACTCGATTCAGTCCGTAAAAATACCTTCCCCTACCGCTGCCAATGCCAGCAGCACCAGCTTACCGTCCGCCGCCACAATCGCGTGATGCGCGGGGAGGCCACCTATCGCTGCGTGCGCTGCGGAGATGTTCTGGTGGCGGAAAAGTAATCTCCGGAAATAATTGGAAATTTTCTGATCTGACTGATTGCGTCTGGCAATCACATTCGTTACGTTGCGGGCTCGTTTTGACACGGAGTTAACGATGTCCCGTATTCATACTTTTGCTGCCGCGTTTCTTAGCGCGGCGGTATGCGCCCCGCTTGCAGCGGAAGGAATCAACAGTTTTTCTCAGGCCAAGACCGCTGGGGTCAAGGTCAATGCCGACGCCCCTGGCGATTTCTACTGCGGCTGTAAAATCAACTGGCAGGGAAAAAAGGGGGTTATCGACCTGGAATCTTGTGGCTATAAAGTGCGTAAAAATGAAAATCGCGCCAGCCGGGTCGAGTGGGAGCATGTGGTTCCCGCATGGCAGTTTGGCCATCAGCGGCAGTGCTGGCAGGACGGCGGGCGCAAAAACTGCGCCAAAGATCCGGAATACCGCAAGATGGAAAGCGACATGCATAACCTGCAGCCGGCGGTCGGCGAGGTCAACGGCGACCGCGCCAACTTTATGTACAGCCAGTGGAACGGCGGCGAAGGCCAGTACGGCCAGTGCGCAATGAAGGTTGATTTTAAAGATAAAGTTGCCGAGCCGCCGGCGCGCGCGCGTGGCGCCATCGCCCGTACCTACTTCTATATGCGCGACCGCTACCAGCTCAATCTTTCCCGCCAGCAAACCCAGCTGTTTACCGCCTGGGATAAGATGTACCCGGTCACGACCTGGGAGTGCGAACGCGACGCGCGTATTGCCAAAGTTCAGGGCAACCATAATCCTTATGTCCTGCAGGCTTGCCAGGCGCAAAAGAGCTAACCTACACTAGCGGCAATTGTTAATTTGCAGCTTCACTCCTCCCCCTTGACTGGGGGAAGAGATATCTGCGCTAAGAACGGAACATCAAGCATGCGCATTCCTCGCATCCATCACCCGGAACGTATTACCACGGGTAGCCAGATAGCGCTTTCCGACGACGCGGCCAACCATGTCGGTCGCGTTTTACGGATGGGTAAAGGCCAGGCAATAGAGCTTTTTGACGGCAGCAATCAGATCTTCGAGGCGGTCATTGTCGAGGCCGGTAAGAAAAATGTTCTGGTTGAAGTACAGAGCAGCAAAGTTGATAACCGTGAATCCCCGCTGCATATCCATTTGGGCCAGGTGATGTCCCGCGGCGAAAAAATGGAATTCACCATCCAGAAATCGATCGAACTTGGTGTAAGCCTCATAACGCCACTGTTTTCCGAGCGTTGTGGCGTTAAACTGGACGCCGAACGTTTGCAGAAAAAGATCCAGCAGTGGCAGAAAATCGCCATTGCCGCCTGCGAGCAAAGCGGCCGCAACGTGGTGCCGGAGATCCGCCCGGCCATGCAGCTTGAAGCCTGGTGTGCGGAGCAGGACGAAGGTCTGAAGCTTAATTTGCACCCTCGCGCCAGCGCCAGCATTAACACGCTGCCCCTGCCGGTCGAACGCATCCGGCTGCTGATTGGCCCGGAAGGCGGCCTGTCGGCAGAAGAGATAGCGATGACCGCTCGCTACCAGTTTACTGATATCCTGTTGGGACCGCGCGTTCTGCGTACAGAGACAACTGCGCTCACTGCCATAACCGCCCTGCAGGTGCGTTTTGGCGACTTAGGTTGAAGCGTTAACGGAGAAGAACAATGATTAAGCTCGGCATCGTGATGGACCCCATCGCAACCATCAACATCAAGAAAGACACCAGCTTCGCCATGTTGCTGGAAGCGCAGCGTCGCGGCTATGAACTCCATTATATGGAGATGAACGATCTGTACTTAATCAACGGCGAAGCCCGCGCCCGTACGCGCAAGCTGAGCGTCGAGCAGAACTACGACAAATGGTACGCGTTCAACGGCGAGCAGGATCTGCCTCTCGCGGACCTTGACGTCATTCTGATGCGTAAAGATCCGCCATTCGATACCGAGTTTATCTACGCGACCTACATCCTCGAACGCGCCGAAGAACAAGGCACGCTTATCGTCAATAAGCCGCAGAGCTTGCGCGACTGTAACGAAAAGCTGTTTACCGCCTGGTTCTCCGAGCTGACCCCGGAAACGCTGGTCACCCGTAATAAGGCGCAGCTGAAAGCCTTCTGGGAAAAACACGGCGATATCATCCTCAAACCGCTGGACGGTATGGGCGGCACCTCCATTTTCCGCGTTAAAGAGGGTGACCCTAACCTCGGCGTCATCACCGAGACGCTGACCGAGCTGGGCAACCGCTACTGCATGGCGCAGAACTATCTACCCGCCATTAAAGATGGCGATAAGCGCGTGCTGGTGGTTGACGGCGAGCCGGTTTCTTACTGCCTGGCCCGTATCCCGCAGGGCGGCGAAACCCGCGGTAACCTTGCGGCCGGCGGTCGTGGCGAAGCGCGCCCGCTGACCGAAAGCGACTGGGCCATCGCCCGCCGCGTTGGCCCCACGCTGAAGGCCAAAGGCTTAATCTTCGTCGGCCTGGATATCATCGGCGATCGCCTGACGGAAATTAACGTCACCAGCCCCACCTGCGTTCGTGAAATCGAAGCCGCCTTCCCGATTTCCATTACCGGGATGCTGATGGACGCCATTGAGCAGCGCCTCAATAAATAAAGCGCTTATTCCGGCTGCAGGCCTGCGCCTGTAGCCTGGAGCCAGCGCAGACGATTCGCTATCAGGTTCAGGCAGGCAATGCGCCTTGAGCCTGAAAGATAAAGTGAATCGACACTCCCTTGCTTTACCCGCATACTGGGTGCTGCTTTTTTGAACCAGGAACAGAACCTCTGACAATGAATTTACAGCATCACTTTCTAATTGCCATGCCTGCTCTCCAGGACCCGATGTTCCGTCGCTCCGTAGTCTATATCTGCGAGTATAACGATGACGGTGCCATGGGCATCATCATCAATAAGCCGATGGAAAATCTGCAGGTTGAAGGGATCCTGGAGAAATTAAAAATCACGCCTGAACCGCGCAATCCCGAGATCCGCTTGGATAAACCGGTGATGGTTGGCGGTCCGCTGGCCGAGGATCGGGGTTTTATACTGCATTCGCCGCCCTCCGATTTTTCCTCCAGCATCCGTATTTCCGATAACACGGTGATTACCACCTCCCGCGACGTGCTCGAAACGCTGGGTACGGATAAACAGCCAGAGAACGTACTGGTTGCGCTGGGCTATGCTTCCTGGGAGAAAGGCCAGCTGGAGCAAGAGATACTGGATAACGCCTGGCTCACCGCGCCGGCCGATCGGAATATTTTGTTCAGCACGCCGATAGCCGACCGCTGGCGCGAGGCTGCGAAGCTGATTGGCATTGATATCGTGACCATGCCAGCCGATGCGGGGCACGCGTAATGAGCGAAACGTTTTTAGGCTTTGATTTTGGTACCAAAAGCATTGGCGTCGCCGTAGGGCAGCGCATCACCGGCACCGCCCGCCCTCTCCCCGCGTTGAAAGCGCAGGACGGTAAGCCTGACTGGAACGTTATTGAGAAACTGCTGAAAGAGTGGCAGCCTGAAGCCGTGATTGTCGGCCTGCCGCTGAATATGGACGGCACGGAACAGCCCCTGACCGCCCGTGCGCGCAACTTCGCGAATAAAATTCATGGCCGCTTCGGTGTGCAGATAACCCTGCATGATGAACGTCTGAGCACGGTTGAAGCCAGAGCTGGGCTATTCGAACAGGGTGGATTCCGGGCGCTCAATAAAGGCAGCGTGGATTCCGCTTCCGCCGTTATTATTCTGGAAAGTTACTTCGAGCAGGGTTACTGAAGCTGAATGATGGCGCCCCATACCAGCGGCAGGCGCCATCATCCTGATTTCATGTTTAGTGGCGCAGATGTTCATTCGCCCAGCTGACCGCCTGAGTGCGGTTCTTCACGCTAAGCTTACGGAACACGTTGTACAGATGGGTACGCACCGTGTTTTCACTGATAAACAGCGCGCGGGCAATATCCAGATTGGTCGCCCCGCAGCGCAGTTCATTGAGGATTTCACATTCACGCTCGGTCAGCGGTGAATTTTCCGCAGGCGCCGATACATGATCCGCCGCATACATCGCCGGGTGCATCACGCTCAATTCAGCCGTCTGTTCGCCGTTCAGCACAGCCTTAACGCCCTCAATTAAGCGCGATTCATCATCGTCATGACGGAAAACACCATACAGCGCTGGCCACTGCGCCATTTCGTAGAGCTCATACTTTTGTGCGCTATTGATAATCAATAAACGGGGGTTATCTGCCTGCATGCGAATAATATCGCGCCATACGCTATTCAACTTTTTATTTGAAACCGCAATATCAAATAATATTACAGAATCTTTCAAAAGGCGTTGCGCGAGGGGTTTGTTAATATTTTGCAGAATGACCGATGCGGATAACCTTTCGGCCAGCCAGGTCGCAAATGCTTTGCTTTGAATGGAGGGGTGAGTAATAAAAGTAACCTGGTGAGAAAAAGCCGAATTCTCAGATAAATTAATCACTTAAAACTCTCCTTAGTTGATTTCCGCCTTCATAGCGGTTAAATGAATTAACAAGAATACGATCGCCTGTGTATTTATAAAAACAAATCATTTTTACACATTGAAACAATATTCCATAGGAATCTTCCTATCCCTGCAAACAGCATAAATCGAATGCCTTAAGAGAGTCAAAAGATTATCAAACTTTTTTCCTGGTTATGAGAGGTTTATGTCAATTCGTTTTTCATGGAATAGATTACTCGGCTTAATCTTAGGTGTTTATTTGTAATATCAAATAAAGGTACCAAACATTAATAAAACATTATTATAACAAGCTATTGGTAGGATCTCTGAATATAAAAAGCGCAGCTATAAAAGCCCGGCGGCCGTACGTTGCTGAAAGCTTTGCGTAAATGTTTGCATGCCCGATTGCTGCCCGGTTTGCATCACGCCGGGCAACTGATGCGTTTTCCCCTCTCGGATCAAATTAGCCACCGCCGGGGTGTTAACCAAAAGCTCGTATAACGCAACTCTGCCGCCAGCAGCATCTGGAAACAGTTTTTGTGCCAGCACCGCGCATAAGCTCCCCGCCAGCTGGCTGCGAACCTGCTCTTTCTCCTGCGCCGGGAAGACGTCCACCAGCCTCTCAACCGCCTGCGCCGCGCCGCGCGTATGCAGCGTCGCCATCACCAGATGTCCGGTCTCCGCCGCGGTTAATGCCAGGCGGATCGTTTCGCTGTCACGCAGCTCCCCTAACAGAATGACATCCGGGTCCTGACGCAGCGCGGCGCGTAGGGCAGCGGCAAATGAGGGGCAGTGGCGGCCGATTTCCCGCTGCTGAATCAGACAGCGCTCGCTGCGGTGAATAAACTCAACCGGATCTTCCAGCGTCAGGATATGGCCGCTGAGGCGCTGGTTAAGATAGCCCACCATCGCCGCCAGGGTGGTTGATTTTCCGCTACCGGTAGCCCCCGTGACCAGGATAAGCCCGCTCTCTTCATTGAGCAGCTCCGTTAAGGCGGCCGGCGCGCCGAGATCCGCCAGCTGAGGGCAGGTTTCCGCCAGCAGACGCAGCGCCAGCGACAGACCGCGATTGTGCGCAAATGCGCTGGCGCGCAGGCGCGGCCCGTCCGCCGGAGTCAGCGCGAAATCGACCTGCCCGCAGGCCTGCCACTGCGCGAGCTGCTCGGCGTTGAGCCAATCAGTGAGTATCTTGCCAATATCGGGAGAGGTAAACGGCGCGGGCTCCAGCTTGCCCTGGCGACGCCAGCGCGGCGCTGAAGCATTGCACAGGTGTAGATCGGAGACGTTATGCTTTACACTAAGGGCCACTATTTCTTCCAGTTCCATAACTCATCCTCGGTATATGAACGATATTGCGCATAACCTGGCACAGGTCCGGGACAAAATCTCAGCCGCTGCCGCACGCTGCGGCCGTGCTCCAGAAGAAGTTACGTTGCTTGCAGTCAGTAAAACGAAACCTGCGAGCGCTATCGAAGAAGCGATGGCCGCCGGCCAGCTCGCGTTTGGCGAAAACTATGTTCAGGAAGGCGTGGATAAAATCCGCTACTTTCAGGAAACGGGCGCCACCGGGCTACAGTGGCACTTTATTGGTCCGCTGCAGTCCAATAAAAGCCGTCTGGTGGCCGAACATTTTGACTGGTGCCATACCGTCGATCGTCTCAAAATCGCCGTCCGCCTGAGCGAACAGCGCCCGGCTCAACTGCCGCCGCTCAACGTGCTGATTCAAATCAACATTAGCGATGAGCAGAGCAAGTCGGGTATTCCGCCTGAAGAGCTGGACGCGCTGGCGGCAGAAATCGCTAAACTCCCTAATCTGCAGCTACGCGGTTTAATGGCCATTCCCGCGCCAGAGTCAGAATATGTAAGGCAGTTTGCCGTCGCCCAACAAATGGCGGTAGCATTTGCGCGGCTAAAAACGCACTACCCTACCGTCGATACGCTGTCGCTGGGAATGTCGGATGATATGGAAGCCGCCATCGCAGCGGGAAGCACTATGGTGCGCATCGGAACCGCAATTTTCGGCGCGCGCGACTACAGCAAAAAACAAGGAATCTGAGGAACGCCATGAAGACGTTGACTTTCCTGCTCTCAACGGTCATTGAGCTTTACACAATGGTCGTGTTATTACGCGTCTGGATGCAGTGGGCGCGCTGCGACTTTTATAACCCGTTTTCGCAGTTCGTAGTCAAGGCTACGCAGCCTGTCGTTGGGCCGCTGCGCCGCATTATTCCGGCGATGGGGCCTCTCGATAGCGCTTCCCTGCTGGTCGCCTTTATTCTCTGCGTCGTGAAAGCTATCGTGCTGTTTATGGTCGTGACCTTCCAGCCGATTATCTGGATTTCCGCGCTGCTGATCCTCATTAAAACCGTCGGCTCGCTGATCTTCTGGGTTCTTCTGTTAATGGCGATTATGAGCTGGGTAAGCCAGGGCCGCAGTCCGGTGGAATTTGTTCTGATGCAGCTGGCCGATCCGCTGCTGCGCCCGATCCGCAGATTGCTGCCATCGATGGGCGGCATTGATTTCTCGCCGATGGTGCTGGTTCTGCTGCTGTACGTGATCAACATGGGTATCGCCGAACTGTTGCAGGCTACCGGCAACGTTCTGCTTCCGGGGCTGTGGATGGCGCTATGAGTGCCGTCGAAGCCTGCGCTGACGGGTTGGTCTTACGGCTGTATATTCAGCCCAAGGCCAGCCGCGACAGCATCGTTGGTTTACATGGCGACGAGCTCAAAGTCGCCATTACCGCGCCACCCGTTGACGGCCAGGCCAACGCCCATCTGGTAAAATTCCTCGCCAAACAGTTTCACGTAGCGAAAAGCCAGGTGCTTATTGAGAAAGGCGAACTGGGTCGCCACAAACAGATAAAAATCATTCATCCGCAGCAGATCCCGGACGGGGTCGCCGCGCTGACGGAATAAACAGGATCTCTTATGCAAAAAGTTGTTCTCGCTACCGGCAACCCCGGAAAAGTGCGCGAGCTGGCCTCGCTGCTGGCATATTTTGGCCTTGATATCGTTGCGCAAACCGAGCTGGGCGTGGATTCCGCAGAGGAAACCGGCCTGACGTTTATCGAAAACGCCATTCTGAAGGCGCGCCATGCCGCGCAGCTGACCGGGCTCCCGGCCATCGCCGATGACTCAGGTCTGGCCGTCGATGCGTTAGGCGGCGCGCCGGGCATCTACTCCGCCCGTTATTCCGGTGAAGGTGCGACCGACCAGCGGAATCTGGAAAAGCTGCTCGACGCGCTTCGCGACGTGCCGAACGATAAGCGTCAGGCGCAATTCCACTGCGTGCTGGTCTATCTGCGCCATGCGGAAGATCCGACGCCGCTGGTTTGTCACGGCAGCTGGCCGGGCATCATCGCTCGCGAAGCCGCAGGCAGCGGCGGCTTTGGTTACGATCCGATTTTCTTTGTTCCGACGGAAGGTAAAACCGCAGCGGAGCTAAGCCGTGAAGAAAAGAGCGCCATTTCCCACCGCGGACGCGCGCTTAAACTGTTACTGGAAGCCTTACGTAATGGCTAATTTGCCGCCCCTGAGCCTCTATATTCACATCCCGTGGTGCGTGCAGAAATGCCCGTACTGCGATTTCAATTCGCATGCGTTGAAAGGCGAGGTGCCGCATGACGACTACGTTCAGCATCTGCTGAACGATCTGCGAGCCGACGCTCACTATGCGCAGGGACGTGAAATCGGGACTATTTTCATTGGCGGCGGTACGCCGAGCCTGCTCTCCGGCCCGGCGATGCAAACCCTGCTCGACGGCGTGCGCGAGTCTCTTCCGCTGGCGTCCAACGCGGAAATCACCATGGAAGCCAACCCCGGCACCGTGGAAGCGGATCGCTTTGTCGAGTACCAGCGCGCGGGCATTAATCGTATCTCCATCGGCGTACAGAGCTTTAGCGAACAGAAGCTGCAGCGGCTCGGGCGCATCCATGGGCCACAGGAAGCCAAACGCGCGGCAAACCTGGCAAGCGGCCTGGGGCTACGCAGTTTTAACCTCGATTTAATGCATGGCCTGCCGGACCAGTCTCTGGAAGAGGCGCTGGACGACCTGCGCCAGGCGATTGCGCTCAATCCGCCGCATCTCTCCTGGTATCAGCTGACCATTGAGCCAAACACCCTGTTTGGTTCGCGGCCGCCGACCCTGCCCGATGACGACGCGCTGTGGGACATTTATGAACAGGGGCATAGCCTGCTCAGCGCGGCGGGCTATCAGCAATATGAAACCTCCGCCTACGCTAAGCCGGGCTATCAGTGCCAGCATAACCTGAACTACTGGCGCTTTGGCGACTACCTCGGGATTGGCTGCGGCGCGCACGGCAAAGTGACGTTCCCGGACGGGCGCATACTGCGGACGGCGAAAACCCGGCATCCACGCGGTTACATGGAAGGCCGCTATCTGGAGCGCCAGCATGATGTGGAAGATGCGGATAAACCGTTTGAGTTCTTTATGAACCGTTTCCGCCTGCTGGAAGCCGCCCCGCGCGATGAATTCAGCCGCTACACCGGCCTTGATGAGCGTACGATCCGTCCGCAAATCGATGCCGCCATCGCCGAAGGCTACCTGACGGAAGATGAGCGCTACTGGCAAATTACCGAGCACGGTAAGCTATTTTTGAATTCCCTTCTCGAACTCTTTCTCAGCGAATAACGCCCTCTCCGCCTATCCCGTTATAAAAATAACGGGATAATTAATTGCTCGACATTCTCGAAATATCAATAGCGCTATTTCCGAACTATTTCAATTCAACATTCATAATAAAAATATGTTCACATTAGTTTATTGAAAATAAATATAACCAACCGCACAAAAATACCTATTTGATCGATTCATTGAGAAAAAGTGTGAGTCAGACGGCTTAAAGATGTCAGACAACAAGGATAATATGTCATACAGAAACAAAGAATGACTCTTAAGATATTGACCAATTACCCCAAGTGCATGGAGCCGACTCATGAAAAAACTCTCTTTTTCTCGTTCTCTGGTGTGTGTATCTTTACTTGCCCTGCTCTCTTCAGGCGCCAGCGCGGCTGAAAAAGTCACGTTAAAACTGGCACATAACCTTGAACGCAGCCATGTTGTTCATCAGGCCTTTGAGGAGATGTCCAAAGAGGTTAACCAACTTTCCAACGGGGCTATGAAGATCCGTATTTATCCCAGTAGCCAAATGGGCAGCGCGCGAGAAACGCTGGAGTTATTACAAAATGGCGCGCTGGATATGACCAAAGGTTCCGCCAGCGATCTGGAGTCATTCGATAACGTCTACGCGATATATAATTTACCGTTCCTTTTTAAGGACCAGAATCACTTCAATAAAGTCGTTTTCGGTGAAGTAGGCAAGGAAATAATGGAGTCCACGAAAGATAAAGGCTTCTTTGCGCTTTCCGCTTATGTTGCCGGAACCCGCAGCTTTTACGCCAAAAAGCCCATCACTAAACCGGAAGATTTAAAAGGATTGAAGATCCGCGTCCAGGCCAGCCCGACAACCTTAAAAATGGTCGAATTAATGGGCGGTTCGCCAACGCCCATTTCCTTTGGAGAAGTTTATACCGCCATGCAGCAGGGCGTGGTGGACGGCGCGGAAAATAACGTGCCTTCCTGGGTGCAAACGCGCCATATCGAAATCGCTAAAGTGTTCTCTGAAGATGAACATGCCTCCATCCCGGATTTCCTCGTTATCTCCAGTAAAACCTGGGACAAACTGACGCCGGATCAGCAGCAAATCCTGATCAAGGCGGCGAAAGCTTCCGAAGTTTATCAGCAAAAACTGTGGGACAAGATCGACGCCGACACCCGCGCGCAGGCCAAAGCCATGGGCGGCGAAATCGTCAAAGTGGATAAAGCGCCGTTCCGCGCCGCCGTGCAGCCGCTGTTTGATGACTTCAAAAAAGATCCGAAGCAGGCTGCCCTGCTGGCCAAATTTGAAGCCGCTGCTGAATAACACTTAGCGGGCCAGCCGCTGGCCCGCTTTCACCGGGAAAACAATGATGATACTTAACCGCATAAAGCTGGCGGTGGACCGCGCGATCGCCGCATTCTCTGTCGCCGTTATGATTGCGCTGGTGGTCTGCGTCGTCTGGCAGGTGTTCAGCCGCTACGTGCTAAACCAGCCAAGCACCCTGACCGACGAGCTGGCGCGCTTTTTGATGATCTGGGTCGGGCTGCTGGGTGCGGCATATACCGTCGGCGCCCAGCGTCATCTGGCGATCGATTTACTCGCCATGACGCTTCCTCCCCGCAGGCAGGCACTGCTCAGCGTCATTATTAATCTGCTGATCTTTATTTTTGCCGGGTCAGTGATTGTCACCGGCGGCGTGAAGCTGATTGAAAAAACGCTATCGACGTCGCAGGTCTCGGCCGCGATGCAGATCCCCATGGGCTATGTGTATCTGATCCTGCCGCTAACCGGCATCATTATGATGTTTTACACGCTCTGTTTTATCAGCAACGGGCTGAAAAATATGAAGAACGAAGAAGCGGGGGCAAATTGATGGACAGCTATATCGCACTGATGCTATTTGGCTCTTTCTTTATTCTGGTTTTTATTGGCGTCCCCATCTCCTTCTCCATTGGCATCGCCACCGTCGGTTCAATGCTGCTGATGTTCCCGTGGGATATTGCCGTGATTACCGTTTCTCAGCGCCTGGCGAACGGCCTCGACAACTTCGCCCTGCTGGCGATTCCATTCTTTATCTTTGCCGGTACCCTGATGAACAGCGGCGGGATTGCCATCCGCTTAATCAATCTGGCGCAGGTGATGGTCGGACGCGTGCCGGGATCGCTGGGCCACGTTAACGTGCTGGCGAACATGATGTTCGGCTCGATTTCAGGTTCGGCGGTCGCCGCGGCGGCGGCGGTAGGGGGAACGCTTAACCCCATTCAGACACGGAAAGGTTACGATCCGGCTTTCTCCACGGCGGTTAACGTCTCGTCGTGCATCACGGGCCTGCTCATCCCGCCGTCAAACGTCCTGATCGTCTTCTCTCTGACGGCTGGGGGCGTCTCCGTCGCGTCGCTGTTTATGGCCGGTTATCTGCCGGGCATCCTGATGGGCCTGGCCATTATGGTGGTCTGCGCCATCATCGCTAAGCGTCGCGGCTACCCGGTTTCAGAACGTCCCACCTGCGCCCAGGCGGCAAAAGCGTTTTTCGACGCCCTGCCCAGCCTGCTGCTGGTGATCATTGTGATGGGCGGGATCCTCGGCGGCATTTTCACCGCGACCGAAGCATCGGCTATCGCCGTGGTTTACACCTTTATTCTGTCGGTGCTGATTTACCGGGAAGTGAAGTGGCGCGATCTGCCGAAGCTGATCCTTGAGTCGGTGGTGATGACCTCCATCGTGCTACTGCTGATCGGCTTTTCCGTCGGCATGTCGTGGGCGATGACCAATGCCGATATCCCCTACATGATAAGCGATGCGCTAATGGGGATTTCTGAAAACCCGGTGGTGATTCTGCTGCTGATTAATATCGTGCTGTTAATCGTCGGGATCTTTATGGATATGACCCCGGCGGTACTGATTTTCACGCCGATATTCCTGCCCATCGCGCAGGATTTGGGGATGGATCCGGTGCATTTCGGCATCATGATGGTCGCTAACCTGTGCATCGGTCTGCTGACGCCGCCGGTAGGCAGCGCGCTGTTTGTAGGCTGCTCTATTTCCGGCGTTAAAATTCAGCAGCTCATCAAACCGCTGCTGCCGTTCTACGCCGCCCTGCTGATCGCGCTGATGATGATTGTCTATATCCCGCAGATCTCGCTGTTTATTCCGCAGCTGCTGGGGCTGATGTGACCGACTGACCATAATCGCTACCTGCGCCCGCAGGTAGCGAATTAAAACTTACTTTAACGACCCCACCAGCGCTTTGCGGCTCTCCTCAAGGGAGACCACGCGCCCGCAGACGTCCTTACCAAACTGCTGGAAATCAGCCTCCTGGTTTTTCCATTCGTCCTGAATGGCCGTTTGCAGGCCGCCGAGGCTACCGAGGATCCCCTGCAGCGGGTTACCGCCGCCTTTGAGAACCGCCTTCGCGCCCATCTCGTTGATGCTGTCCTGCAGAATACCGCCCATCGCCTGGTTTACCAGCTGCTGGCCGTCGGCGCGCACCTGATCGATGGCTTTATAGTGGAAGGTCAGCCCATCGTTGCGATGTTCAATAATGCGGCCCATTTGCGCTTTCAGCTGCGCATCAAGCTTGGTCAGGCGGCTATGCATGCTGCTGCTGGCCCCCACCTGTTCGGTAATGATTTTATCCAGCGCGGCGCGGCCTTTTTCTACCCGCGTGCGGGCGCCTTCATCAATCCACGGCAGGCTGCTGCGAAGGCCAGCCTGATAGTCCTGCGCCTGCTCGCGCTGAGCGGCGTTCAGCGCATAGGCTTTCCCGTTAAAGGTCAGATTGCCGTCCGGCTTAATCACCAGATCGCCGTTTTCGCCTTTCACCTGCACCTGCTGCGGGCTGAGGATGACATCGTCACGCGGCGTGACGCTACACTGGTAGTCCGCATGCGCGGACAAAGCGGTGACGGAAAGCGCCACTGCCAACAGCGTTTTGCGCATCATTTAACTCCCTTCAGACAAAACGGGCCGGCAGCTGCCGACCCTTGTCAAACTTAGTCCCACCAGATATCAAAAAGTTCGCTGGTGCGCACATCGGCAAGCCCGCGATCTTCCAGCCACTTACGCACGATGGCCTGGTGTTCTTCGGTGCATTTGCCGATTTCCTGCAGGCAGATCAGCCCTTCCCAGGAAAGATAGCCGCTGCCGTCAAAGGCCAGCTTATTAGGCTCAATCACTTCCTCAATCAGATCGTTAACGGTCTGGTCGATCTGCTCTTCGCTGGTTCCTTCCGCGAAGCGCCACGCGACGGAGAAACCTACTTCCTGAAACTCGTCGATATGCATTTTTTTACGCAGACGACGGCTACGATTCGTTGCCATTATTTCACCCTCTCGAACATTAAGTCCCATACGCCGTGGCCAAGACGATGACCACGCTGTTCAAATTTGGTTACCGGGCGCGATTCCGGGCGCGGCACATAGTCGTTGCTTTCTGACCGGTTACGATACCCTTCAAGCGAGGACATCACTTCCAGCATATGCTCGGCATATTGCTCCCAGTCGGTCGCCATATGGAAGACGCCGCCCAGCTTCAGTTTACTTTTCACCAGTTCGGCAAAAGGCGGCTGTACGATACGGCGCTTATTATGACGCGCTTTGTGCCACGGGTCAGGGAAAAACAGCTGCACCATGCTCAGGGAGTTATCCGGAATCATGGTATGCAGCACTTCCACCGCATCGTGGCACATGACGCGCAGGTTTTGCACGCCCTCTTCTTCGGCGGACGCCAGACAGGCGCCGACGCCCGGCGAATGCACTTCAATGCCGAGGAAATTCTGCTGCGGCTTCTCTTTCGCCATCGCCACCAGCGACGCCCCCATACCAAAACCAATCTCCAGCGTGACCGGCGCTTCACGGCCAAACAGGGCGGCGAAATCGAGCGGCGCTTCGTTGAATTCAACGCCCATCACCGGCCAAATAGTGTCCAGCGCGTGCTGCTGACCTTTGGTCAGGCGGCCCTGACGACGGACGAAGCTGCGAATACGGCGCAGCGGGCGGCCGTTTTCATCGAATTCCGGAGATATGACGTCGTTTTTCATAAAAGTTAAGTCTGCTTGTGAGATGTGTTCGGAAAACGGGCATTATCCAAAGTTACCCGGCGGATGCAAGGGTTTACAGCCCCTCGCCCTTGTGCTGCAATCTGCCACCTTATAATCGCTTTCCCGGAGCCGTAGCTTTGACTTTTCTCGCCGCGCAATTTTCAGCCCAGGTACTGGACTGGTACGACAAATACGGGCGTAAAACCCTGCCCTGGCAAATCGGCAAGACGCCTTACAAAGTATGGCTCTCCGAGGTGATGTTGCAACAAACGCAAGTGGCGACGGTTATCCCCTATTTTGAACGCTTTATGGCGCGTTTCCCAACAATTACCGATCTGGCGAACGCGCCCCTCGATGAAGTCCTGCATCTGTGGACCGGACTCGGCTATTACGCCCGCGCGCGCAATCTGCATAAAGCGGCGCAGCAGGTGGCCACCCTGCACGACGGAAAATTCCCGCAGACCTTCGATGAAGTCGCCGCGCTGCCGGGCGTAGGCCGCTCCACCGCCGGCGCGATTTTGTCCCTTTCTCTCGGTCAGCATTATCCGATTCTCGACGGCAACGTGAAGCGCGTGCTCGCGCGCTGCTATGCTGTCAGCGGTTGGCCGGGGAAAAAAGAGGTTGAGAAACGCCTGTGGGATATCAGCGAAGACGTCACGCCAGCCAATGGGGTCGAACGTTTTAACCAGGCCATGATGGACCTTGGAGCGATGGTATGTACCCGCTCAAAGCCGAAATGCGAGCTTTGTCCGCTGAATAACGGCTGCGTGGCCTACGCAAATCATTCATGGGCTCAATATCCAGGCAAAAAACCGAAACAGACGATCCCCGAGCGTACCGGCTATTTCCTGCTGATGCAGCACGGCGACAAGGTATTTCTCTCCCAGCGCCCGCCGGTGGGATTATGGGGGGGATTGTTCTGCTTCCCGCAGTTTGAAGATGAAGATGCGCTGCGGGAGTGGTTGGCCCAGCGGCAGATCGGGGCCGAGAATCTGACGCAATTAACCGCGTTCCGCCACACTTTCAGCCATTTCCATCTGGATATTGTGCCGATGTGGCTTACAGTGCACTCATCCGGCGCATGCATGGATGAAGGGGGCGCACTCTGGTATAACTTAGCGCAGCCGCCGTCCGTCGGTCTGGCGGCCCCCGTGGAGCGCTTGTTGCAACAGTTAAAAGCCGGAGCACCGGTTTAGCTTTCTGGCGATTAAAGAGGATTAAGAATGAGCAGAACGATTTTTTGTACTTTCCTGCAGCGTGAAGCCGATGGCCAGGATTTTCAGCTATATCCGGGCGAGCTGGGCAAACGCATCTATAACGAAATCTCCAAAGAAGCCTGGGCCCAGTGGCAGCATAAGCAGACGATGCTGATCAACGAGAAAAAACTCAGCATGATGAACCCTGAGCATCGCAAACTGCTGGAGCAGGAGATGGTTCAGTTCCTGTTTGAAGGCAAAGACGTGCACATCGAAGGCTATACGCCGCCAGAAAAACAGTAAGGGCCTGACGGCCCTTTACAACAATAAACACAACACGCACTCCCGGAATGATGAAAAAATACTTAGCGCTAGCGCTGATTGCGCCTTTGCTCGTTTCGTGTTCCAGCTCAACCAAAAAAGGCGCCGAGTATAACGAGGCGTGGGTGAAGGACACCAACGGCTTTGATATCCTGATGGGCCAGTTCGCCCATAACATCGAGAATATTTGGGGTTATAACGAAGTTCTGCTCGCCGGGCCGAAGGACTACGTCAAATACACCGACCAGTATCAAACCCGCAGCCACATCAACTTTGATGCGGGGACGATTACCGTTGAAACCATCGCCGGCACCGACCCGGCCGGGCGCCTGCGCCAGGCGATTATAAAAACCCTGCTAATGGGCGACGACCCTAACTCCATCGACCTCTATTCCGACGTCGATGATATTCAGATTTCAAAAGAGCCGTTCCTGTATGGCCAGGTGGTGGATAACACCGGCGAGGCGATTCGCTGGGAGTGGCGCGCCTCGCGCTTCGCCGACTATCTGCTGCAAACCCGCCTGAAAAGCCGCAGCAACGGCCCGCGCATGATCTACAGCATCACCATTAACCTGGTGCCGAACCACCTCGACAAACGCGCGCATAAGTATATTGGCATGGTCCGTCAGGCGTCGCGCAAATACGGCGTTGATGAATCGCTGATCCTGGCGATTATGCAAACCGAATCCTCCTTTAACCCCTATGCGGTCAGCCACGCCGACGCCCTCGGGCTGATGCAGGTGGTGCAGCACAGCGCCGGGAAGGACGTGTTCCGTTCACAGGGGAAATCAGGCCTGCCGAGCCGCAGCTACCTGTTCGACCCGGTCAATAACATCGACACCGGTACCGCCTATCTGGCGATGCTGAATAACGTCTATCTGTCCGGTATCACCAACCCTACCTCGCGTCGCTATGCGGTTATCACCGCCTATAACGGCGGCGCGGGCAGCGTACTGCGGGTCTTCTCCAGCGATAAGGTCCAGGCGGCGAATATCATCAACAACATGACGCCGGGCGATGTTTATCAAACCATCACCAGCCGTCACCCCTCCGCCGAGTCGCGTCGTTATCTGTACAAGGTTAACTCTGCGCAGAAAGGCTACCGCCGCAGGTAATCTCCCTCCAGCGCCCTTGTTTCCTCAAGGGCGCATTCCTTCTGCTATACCCAATAGAGTTGCGCAACTCTTTTACGATTTTCTGCGGCAGTTAACAAAAGCATCCACCGCATAAATGATAGAATCCAACCAAAATAACGCTATAAATGTTATTTAAAACACAAAACAATTCTATATCCGTGAGGATCAAAACATGAATCTTAAGCTGCAGCTCAAAGTACTGTCGTTCCTGCAGTTCTGCCTCTGGGGAAGCTGGCTCACCACGCTCGGCTCGTATATGTTCGTCACCCTCAAGTTCGACGGCGCGGCCATCGGGGCGGTGTATAGCTCGCTCGGTATCGCCGCGGTGTTTATGCCGACGCTGCTCGGTATCGTTGCCGATAAATGGATCAGCGCCAAGTGGGTTTATGCCATTTGCCATCTGGTCGGCGCGCTGACGCTGTGGCTCGCCGCCCAGGTCACCACGCCGGGCGAGATGTTCCTCGTCATCCTGCTCAACTCGCTGGCCTATATGCCAACGCTGGGGCTGATTAACACCATTTCGTACTACCGCCTGCAGTCTGCGGATATGGATATCGTGACCGATTTCCCGCCGATTCGTATCTGGGGCACCATCGGCTTTATCCTCGCCATGTGGGCCGTCAGCTTCTCCGGCTTTGAGCTGAGCCATATGCAGCTTTATATCGGCGCGGCGCTCTCCTTACTGCTGGTGCTCTTCACCCTGACGCTGCCGCATATTCCGGTGGCTAATCAGCAGAAAAACCAGAGCTGGACCGCCATGCTGGGCCTCGATGCCTTCGCGCTGTTTAAAAACAAACGCATGGCGATCTTCTTTATTTTCTCGATGATGCTGGGCGCCGAGCTGCAGATCACCAATATGTTCGGCAACACCTTCCTGCACAGCTTTGATAAAGATCCGCTGTTCGCCAGCAGCTTTATCGTGCAGCACGCCTCGGTGATGATGTCGATTTCGCAGATCTCGGAAACCCTGTTCATCCTGACCATTCCGTTCTTCCTCAGCCGCTACGGCATCAAGAACGTGATGCTGATCAGTATCGTGGCGTGGATGCTGCGCTTCGGCCTGTTCGCTTACGGCGATCCAACCCCGTTCGGCACCGTGTTGCTTGTGCTGTCGATGATCGTGTATGGCTGCGCCTTCGACTTCTTCAACATCTCGGGGTCGGTGTTTGTGGAACAAGAGGTTCGCCCGGAAATCCGCGCCAGCGCCCAGGGGATGTTCCTGATGATGACCAACGGTTTTGGCTGCATTCTTGGCGGGATGGTGAGCGGCAAAGTCGTAGAGCACTTTACCGTCGAAGGGATCACCGACTGGCAAACCGTGTGGCTGATTTTCGCCGGCTATTCGCTGGTGCTGGCGTTTGCCTTTGTGGCGCTGTTTAAGTACAAGCACGTCCGCGTACCAACCGGGGCGCAGACCGTCGCACATTAAATAAACGGCTTACCCCAGATTTACGAATAAAAAAACGCGCCCCGGTGTTATCAACGGGGCGCGTTTTTTATGCTTTCAGCACATAGCCATATAGCCGCTTAATGCCGTCAGGGTCCGTTTCGCTGTAAACCCCCTGGAGCTCCGGCGAGAAGCCCGGCAGCATATTGACGCCTTCCTCCAGCGCCAGGAAATAGCGCAGCACCGCCCCGCCCCAGATCTCTCCGGGCACGACGCACAGCACGCCCGGTGGATACGGCAGCGCGCCTTCCGCCGCAATCCGCCCTTCGGCTGCGCTTAAGCGCACCAGCTCAACGTTACCGCGAATAAACTCGCGGTTGGCGTCCTGCGGGTTCATCACCGCGCGCGGGAAGCTCTTCTTGCGGAACATCTCTTTTTGCAAATCCTTCACGTCAAAGCTGACGTACAGGTTATGCATCTCCTGGCACAGCTCGCGGATAGTGTAATCCCGATAGCGCACCGGATATTTGTTAAAGATGGTCGGCAGAACGTCGGCCAGCGGGGTATCGGATTCAATATGCTGCTCAAACCGGGCGAGCATCGCCACCAGCTGCGCCAGCTTCTCCGCGCTCTCTGCGGGCGTCAGCAGGAACAGAATGGAGTTCAGATCGCACTTCTCCGGCACGATGCCGTTTTCGCGCAGATAGTGCGCGAGGATGGTCGCCGGAATGCCAAAATCGGTATATTTCCCGCTCTCGGCGTCGATCCCCGGCGTCGTCAGCAGCAGTTTGCAGGGGTCAACGAAGTACTGATCGCTGGCATAGCCTTCAAAGCCGTGCCAGCGCGCGCCCGGCTCAAAGCTAAAGAAACGCCGTTCGCGGGCGATGGCTTCGGTAGGATGATCCTGCCACGGACGCCCCGCCACGACCGGCGGAATAAACGGCTGGATCATTTTGCAGTTGGCGATAATCGCCTTGCGCGCTTCGATACCCAGCGCCACGCATTCCGCCCACAGGCGGCGCCCGCTCTCGCCTTCGTGAATTTTGGCATTCACGTCCAGGGCGGCGAACAGCGGATAAAACGGGCTGGTCGAGGCGTGCAACATAAAGGCGTTGTTCAGCCGCTTATGCGGGCAAAAACGTTCCTGTCCACGAAGATGATTGTCTTTTTTGTGGATCTGCGACGTTTGCGAAAAACCGGCCTGCTGTTTATGCACCGACTGCGTGACAAAAATGCCCGGATCGTCCGGCGTCAGCTCCAGCAGCAGCGGTGAACAATCGGCCATCATCGGGATAAACTGCTCGTAGCCGACCCAGGCCGAGTCAAACAGGATGTAGTCGCACAGGCTGCCGATTTTATCGACCACCTGGCGGGCGTTGTATACCGTCCCGTCATAGGTTCCGAGCTGGATCACCGCAAGGCGGAACGGGCGCGGCATATCAGCTTTTTCCGGCGCCGTCTCGCGAATCAGATCACGCAGATATTTTTCATCGAAGCAGCGATCGTCAATCCCGCCGATAAAACCGAACGGGTTACGCGATGCTTCGAGATAGACCGGCGTCGCGCCTGCCTGAATCAGCGCCCCATGATGATTGGATTTATGGTTATTGCGATCAAACAGCACCAGATCGCCGCGCGTCAGCAGCGCGTTGGTGACGACTTTGTTCGCCGCCGAGGTGCCGTTAAGGACAAAATAGGTTTTATCGGCGTTGAACACTTTCGCCGCGAACTTTTGCGCGTGTTTGGCAGACCCTTCATGAATCAGCAGATCGCCAAGCTTAACGTCGGCGTTGCACATATCGGCGCGAAAGACGTTTTCGCCAAAGAAGTCAAAGAACTGCCGTCCCGCCGGGTGCTTCTTAAAGAAGGCGCCGTGCTGATGGCCCGGACACGCGAAGGTGCTGTTATCCATCTCAACGTATTGGGTCAGCGTATCGAAGAACGGCGGCAGCAGATTCTCTTCGTAGCCGCAGGCGGCGGCTTCCAGTTCGAGCCACTCCTGCTCTTTGCCGCTAACGATCGCCGTGACGCCCTGCGGTTTTTCGTGGTCAGCTTCACTGAACAGATAAACCGGCAGATTGAACCCGGTGCGTTTCAGCAACGCAAGGATGCCGCTGCGGCTGTCCGCTACGGTAATGACGACTGCCGCCACATCGGTAAAATCGGTACTGTCCAGGGCCACCACGCGACGATGGGTGGACAGGCGGGATACCAGCTCGCGGCTGGCGGCAATGTGCATTGATTTCATGAGCGCGAATACCCGTTTCCGGAGAGTAAAAGGCTTAGGCCAGGGCATCTGTGCTCTGGCCAACGAACTGTCAGGGTCTGGCTGGATCCCAGCTCCGACCGCCAGACATCAGTAAAAACAGACCGCGTCCGATCTTACTGTTGTCCTGCAGTGAGCCTGCGTTACGCTCACCGCATGGCGGGCAGAAGTTGCAGAGTAAGGGTAGCAAGACGAGGCTGCCTGCGCATCTGTACGCAGCGGCAACGGCGATATAGCGGCGATGTCGTCATCACGGCGGCCTCATTCAGGAGAGGAGAAAATTCGCGCAATCATGTCATCTTTAAATCTACCGCGCAAGATGAATTACCTATGCAGCCACACCACGGATGCGCAAGCCTTTTTGCCCGTTTGGCGTCATAATAATGCAGTCATTAGGGATAATTAACAGGAGTCATGCTGTGGTTACTGGGCCATTTATTAACGCCGGCGCGGTCCTTTTGGGCGGCGTGCTCGGCGCGCTTTTAAGTCAAAGATTGCCGGAACGGATTCGGACATCAATGACCTCTATTTTTGGCCTGGCGTCGTTAGGCATCGGCATTCTGCTGGTGATCAAATGCGCCAACCTGCCGGTGATGGTGCTTTCAACGCTGGTGGGCGCGCTGCTCGGCGAAGTGTGCAACATGGAGAAAGGCATTAATACGCTGGTCAGTAAGCTCCAGCAGCTGCTTTCGCCCAAAAAGGGGCAGAAAAAGGTCTCAGCGCATGAGTCCTATATTCAAAGCTACGTCGCGATTATCGTGCTGTTCTGCGCCAGCGGAACCGGGATTTTCGGCGCGATGCGCGAAGGGATGACCGGCGACGCCAGCATTCTTATCGCCAAAGCGTTTCTCGACTTCTTTACCGCCACCATCTTCGCCTGCACCCTGGGGCTGGCGGTCTCGGCCATTTGCGTACCGATGCTGGCCATCCAGCTGGCGCTGGCGGCCTGCGCGTCGCTGATTATGCCGTTAACCACGCCGATGATGATGGCGGATTTCACCGCCGTCGGCGGCATGTTGCTGGTCGCAACTGGTCTGCGCATTTGCGGAATTAAAATGTTCGCAGTAGTGAATATGCTGCCGGCCCTGGTGCTGGCGATGCCGATTTCAGTGGCCTGGACGGCGTTTTTCGCCTGAAGATGCGTGCTTTTGACGCAATCTGGTGATAGATTGTTCAGTCTGCTGCGAAACAGATAAATTTCGTTGACGAGGTGCGGTGAATCAGGTTTAATGCGCCCCGTTGCCCGGATAGCTCAGTCGGTAGAGCAGGGGATTGAAAATCCCCGTGTCCTTGGTTCGATTCCGAGTCCGGGCACCACTATTTAAAGAACCCAGCCTATGGCTGGGTTTTTGCTTTTCTGCAAGCGGACTCTCCATCGAACTTCGTTCGATTATTCGCCGCACGGCGGCTCACCCCTCCGGGGCCAGCGCGACAAGCGCGCTGTTCAACGCCTGCGGCGTTAGTCCGAGTCCGGGCACCACTATTCAGAGAACCCAGCCTATGGCTGGGTTTTTGCTTTTCTGCGAGCGGACTCTCCATCGAACTTCGTTCGATTATTCGCCGCTCCGCGGCTCACCCCTCCGGGGCCAGCGCGGCAAGCGCGCTGTTCAACGCCTGCGGCGTTAGTCCGAGTCCGGGCACCACTATTTAAAGAACCTGCCCACAAGGCGGTTTTTTGCTTTTGGGGAGCCAGCACTAGCTTCCCGTCAAAGTCCCCTCCCCCTCTCTGCCAGAAAAAATTCATTGCCAGGGATTTTGTCTGCCCCACGCTCTCTCGCATCAATTGCCTGAGCGTAGGTCCGCTTGTTTTGCGGGAAAACCCTTATCACCAGCGTCGTTGAAAAAGTAAGCTATTTATCGGTTAGTAGGAAAAGATAAAAAAAAGCCGAAGAATTTTAATAAACTTATAATGTGGCGTATTTCTCAGATTGTTTATGAATGAGTAAATAAATTAATGCCTATTAAAATGCAAAAAAAGCACTTCCGACAATTATTATTTCTGGCGTAAGCAGCAAAAGGAATGAAGATGCTGAGTAACGGAGCAAAAGATTATAAAGCTAAGCTATTTGAAAATCATGATGAGAATATTCATTTTCTTTTGAATACCCCACTCTCCCTTCAGCGCCAGGTCTGGGAGTCTGCAGCCATAAAGGCAACACTACCTGCGGGTGTATGCATCGAAACGGTTAACGATACAGAGATAACCGCGGAATGGATTTCATATCCCGATTCGATAAATACCAGGATTATTCTCTATTTCCACGGCGGTGGAAATTCTCAGGGATCGTGTCTGACTCACAGAAAACTCGCTGCCTGTCTCGCACAATATTCTGGTTGCCGAACTCTGGTACTGGAATATCCTCTGGCGCCAGAAAATCGATTTCCTGCGGCCTTATTAAATTGTCATCAGGCCTATTTATGGCTGCTTGCTAATGGTTATTCAGCAGAGGACATTATCCTCGCGGGAGACTCTAGCGGTGGTGGACTGGTCATGTCGCTTTTACTCCTGTTAAAACAGCATCAAGATCCTTTGCCGGACTCGTCTGTTCTGCTGTCTCCCCTGTTTGGTGATTTGTCTGGACTTCCTCCCGTATTTATTCAGGTGGGAAGCGAGGAGTTATTGCGCGATGATGCATTACGCCTCTCCCAATATGCTAAAAAGGCTGGGATGCAAGTTGAGCTTGAGATATGGGACGGGCTCTGGCATGTATTTCAGTCATCGGTGGGAAAGGTACCTGAAGCGGATGAGGCGTTACAAGCCGTAGCTAAATTTATCCGAAGGAGAGAGTCATTGGCGTGAAACGTGGCTCTCAACAAAACTATGCGCCCCCATAAAATATACGCGATTTTGTGACTCTCTATTTAGAGGCATAACGAAAGTGGTCCATCTCTTTCTCTGACTGACAGCAGATACCTCTTCCTGTGCCTCTTTTCCTGCCCGATAATACCTATACACAAAATCTTTTGTCCTTGTTATTTAATAACTCGCCCACAGCCGGTAGGTTTCAGGCGTCAATAAAGATCAACCTGCTCGAGGATTTCCAGGGTTTTCGATAGCGCGTCACGCCATGGTCTACAGTCGCCAGGCTTAATGTTGGGTTTGTTTTTACCATGAAAGTCACTGCCGCAGGTCGCCAGCAGCGATTTATCCAGCGTGTAGTGATAAAGTTCGCGACATAGCTCCTCATCATGATAGCTGGAGAACACTTCCACGCCGCGTACGCCAAGTGGCAACATCTTTTCAATCACCGCCAACGGCTTTTCCTTCACGTTAGCGCCGATATGCGCAATGACCGGAATGCCGCCGTTGTCGATTATCAGCGCCGCCATCTCCGCCATCGGCGGCAATTCCACCGTCACCTGGCAGGGTTTGCCTCGGCCAAAAAAGTCCCAAAAAAAGTTAATTAACGGCATATCGCTGCGCGCATTCCCCGCGCGGTAAGGCAGCAGCAGATCATGATTCAGGTTGCGCGCATCCTCTAAAATAAGTTCTGCCATCTCCTCTTCCTGCGGGACCCGATCGCCGGCCATGGCATACAGGCGATCTTCATCAAGCTGGAACCCCAGCGCCCGCAGTTTCTCCAGCTTTAGCGGCGTCGCGGCAGTTTCCAGACGATGGAAGTTGTGTTCGACGGCGTCAAAATCCCGGCTGTCTCGACGAAAACCGTAGCCCAGCAGATGATAATTGTTGCCCGCAAACGCGCAGTCGATTTCAATCCCGGTCATCACGCTTACGCTATTTGCTCTGCCATAGCGAATAGACTCCTCAACGGATCGCGCCGAGTTGTGATCGGTTATCGCCAGGGCCGCAAGATTCGCCGCTTTAGCCATGGTAAGCAGATCGCTGACCGGGAAATCGGCATCGTTGCTATATGCCGAATGCATGTGCAAGTCGATTAATTTCATGACTTCTCCTTTAAAAGTTTTAACATTACGCCGCTGATCGCCTGCTTTGCCCTGTTGAATCGCCGATGGTTAACGGATAGCTTTGCTTTTCAGGAAGCTAAAGTCCGTTAACGGCCCTGAAACAATCAGGCACATCGCTTATGGCAACACACGTTCAATCCTCAATAGAAATAGATTCTTCGCAGAAAGAGGAATATGGTCTGAGGTTATTATAATTTCGAGAGAAGCGAAGCCGGCTATCTATCTTTTTCACTAACATATCGGTGGACTCTTCATTCAGGAGTTTGCAAACGTGCCGGGTATCGAGGCGCAGAAGTCTGCATGCCTCAAGCGTTGGGCAGAAATTCATAGAGTGGAAAGTAATTTGCTTCTCAGTTCTGTTCACCACGGGCATTTCAACCTCTGCAGCGTGGAATCGCGTTATAAGTAAGCGGTGTGCGGTATCTAATAAATGGCTATCGCCAATATTCAACCTGGCTTTATTTTGGCAGAACCATGCAGTACGGCGGGCAATGGAATCCGCGTTCAGCGCCTTAAGGTCTTCATCGGTTGCGTTGCGCAGATGATTAATTTCGCTGCGAACGTCAGCACGATAGAGAATTGCGCATTCCCGCCGCAGAATACCTTTATGAACAATAACCTCTGTGCCCGCCTTATCAAAAGCCTCGACGCACTGAAATGCAATTCGCCGCCGCCCTTGAGCAAGTGCATCCTGAATAGAAAAACCAAAAGCTATTTCGCTTATCCCGGACCAGGCGATGGCAAATGCGCACATAGGACAAGGCTCACTGGTGGATATCAGTATGCACCCGTTTAAATTTTTGCCAATTTTTTGGCTGGCAATTTTAATCGCGTTGATTTCAGCATGTGAGGTTGCGTCTCCCTCTGTTTCCTCATAGTCATGCGCCGCCGCAACCATCTCACCATCCTTGATGATAACGGTGCCAAAACCTTTATTCCCCTCACGCAAACTCTCTTCAGCTTCACCAATGGCAACACGCATCCAGAATTCTAGTTCCATAACCCCATTCATAAAACCACATCCCGCAAGTGAATTTATTTATGGCACCTGGTGACAAGTGCTATACGCTGCGTAAAAAGATAAGATGATTAATACGCATGAGATTAGTAAAACACTAATCACAACCACGATATAATGACGCAAATCAACGTTAAGATTATTCTAAGCACATTAAAAGACGATTATTATTTAATAAGGAATTTTCTAAATGTTATTTATATCTTATCAGACACCTCAAGAAAATCATACAACCTCTTGTTTACTATAAGTTTTACCATTTAATATGAGTAAATAAGAAAATTTAAGACGAGATAAGTTTGAATTTCTGAACAATCAGATATAGTCATTTAATACGACACATCATGAGTGAAATGCTTACGGGAGTTATCATGGCTATCTTCATCATCAGCAATAACCAGTATCTTCGAGATGGCATTATCTGTGTCGGACAATATAACGCGATGGAAATCAAAAGCTGTCATTGTGACGACCCGCAACTCGATCGTTTAAACTATGAGGATATTGTTATCCTGCATCTGAGTTTAGAAAACAAATGCAACGCCAGCAAACTTTCCTCGTTAAACCAGCGATGCAAAGTATTACTGATTCTGAGTTCGTCGCAGCATGCACTCATCTGTGATGCAGATACCGTGATAAATGCTAAAGCGCCGCCGGAAGTCATAATGAAAGCGCTCCGCTGCCTGATCAGACGGGTTAAGTGTAAACCGACCAAAAACCAGCGCTTAAGCAAAATTGAAAAAATCATTCTCAACAAAAGCCTTGAAGGTAAAGATACGCATGTTATCGCTGAATCTCTATCGCTCACCAGTAAGATCGTCAGCAATTACAGATATGTGGCCTGTCGAAAAATTGGCGCAGGGAAGCTAACTGATTTACTCATTATAAAAGACCATTTAAAGGACGATTATGCCAGATAATTGTGGATGATAAGCAAGCCTGACTCATCATCCGTACCGTTAATTAGCACAATACAGTAGCGGTCGTGACCCAATTTTTATCAGAAAGCTATGCTCATTTTGCTTTGAAATAATATAGCTTATTTTTTCATTTGGATAAACGTAAAAGTCAGGCAGGATGCTGGCCAGGAATTCATCCGACACGGAGTCAATGTTACCGTATCGGTTTATTTCTCTGGAGTGGAAATGGTGAGTTTCATGATTTTTGACCATATCATAGATGACATCTCTTCTGATATGGCCCTGCAGTTTCCCGCCATCCAGATAGCTACCGCTGACCGCAACGGTACCCTTACGTTCAGCAAGTGAATACATGAAATTTAACGTCAAATTAGTTTGTGTATTATCCTTGAAGACCACGAGCGATGCCGTACACTCTTCCTTATGATTTATTTTATCGTTCACAAAATTATAGATCCCCCCTGCCAGAGCGCCAGAAATAAAAAAGCCAATCACAATTTTTATTTTATTCATCTACATTTCCACGAAAAGAGAGAGTAACACATCCGGCAGAAGCCTTCGCGGTGTAATTTTTTCTGCAAATCAACACTATAAGACTGGGAGACATCTGCGACATGGAAAAATAAACAAAGGGATACTTCTTACAGTCCAGTCCGGATTTGAAAATCAAAGACTTATAACTATTAAATTTATCAATGCTGGCATGATTATCATCTATGGTATAAAAATGGCAACCGCGATCGCTTTCAACTAATGTATAGCTGCTAAAAAAGGGTTTTTCATCATTAAAGTGCCAGAGGTAATGAAGAGAAAAAAAGCCCGCCAGGAAACTCAATGCCATAATCAAGAGTGTGACAGCCTTTAAGCGGACGTTTTTCTTATCAGCCGTATGCACGGTAGCTACAGATTCAGTGGTTGTTTTTTTTTCCGCAACGCTATCCTGCACCGTGAGAGCTGCATCAGCAGAACCTTCTGAATCTAAAGATATTTTTTCACGTTTTTCAACGTTAACGTTGGCATTGATATGAAAACCTTTACGCGGCACCGTCACGACTAATGAGCTATCCGTTTCCCCGACATCGCGCAGTCCACGCCTGACAATCGATATGTTTTGATACAAGGTATTTGCAGGAACCAGGATCCCCTCATCTTCCCAAACTTTTTTAAAAAAAGTCTGCTGGCTGACCAGCTTCGGTGAGGCTTCCAGTAAAAGGTCAAGGCAGTGGCTTGCCGGAGCCGTCAATGTGACGCTCAGCGCCGGGTTTTTCAACGAGATTAACCGTCTATTTTCAGGCCAAAATTCTATATTTTTGTTTATGATCCAATACATATGTCATTCGCGATTGATGTTAAAAGAGGTTAAAGCAGTAAGGAGATAATCGGTGCAACTGGAATTACATGCATTATAGCTAATTATATAATTGAAAAAAATATTTGACCTTAAATTTTCATGCTTAACTTTTTGCTCCCGTCAAACTTCGCTAAAAGCGGCTGCGTCCTTTCGCGTATTAGACCGTTCACGGTCTTAAATTTGCTGAACGCAGGGATAAAAAACTCGGCCTTTAAATATAATAACCCCAGCAACTACAATCTGTTATTTTCCAACGAACGCGTTTTTTGCCATGCCAGTCTTATTCGCATGCCAGCACTCAAAGCCCTCTTCATCGTTAACGTAAAAACCTAGCGCCCCGGATCATTCTTTTTCCTTTTAAACATCTTTTTTTGCTGACGGGACCCCGTCCCGTTGTTTTAGCGGCCCCGCAAGCCGGGGGCTAATTCAATGGCTTCCAGCTTGAACAGCGAAACGGCGCGCCTCTGTCAATTACAGAAGAGGCGACATCGATTAACGACAGGCAATCGCATCAAGCTGAAAGAGCATACCTGCGTCCCCGCCAGCATGGGCAAACTCGGTTTGAATTGATTTTCTGGCGGGATAATGGCCGTTAAATCGCTGACGCATGACTTTTTCCATTAATGGGATATTCCATACGTCGCGAAACAGAGCATCAATTTTTACGACTGACTCCAGCGTCAGGCCGATAGCGTTAAGCCTTTCGCTCAAATTATCGAAAGCGCCATTTATCTGTTCCTCAATGGGCTTCCCGATGTTACCAATACAGTAACTCACAAAGACCAAACCACAGGATTCGACTACTCCGGATATTGCCCAGCTTTCATTAATTTCGTGCCTTATAATCTTACTCATCATTGATCCTTTTAAATCTTATATGACTGAAAGCCAAAATCAGGTCACGATTTGTGAGTGCATGGCAAAAACGCGCGTCCCGTGACGTATCATAAAAAAGCCATAGCGTAATATCCTGGTTTTCCTGTGTCAGGGATAAACCCGGGACATGAAAGTAAAATACACTTTTCTCAAGGAAATCATCTCATTTAATGCTAAAAACTGTCACGTGCTGCCACATGAAATACCCTTAAAAAATCTTAAAGGTTCTTAAATACATTTAAAACCCCAAAATTAAATATCACAACACATTGATTAGAAAGAACATTATCGATTTCACCCCTTGCTATTAAAATAATAAAAACAGGTATTAAAAAATATTTATAAACAGTCAAAGCAAGGCACCTTGTTAATATCTATTTAAATTAAATGGTATTTTTAAACAAAATTATAACATAAAACTCAGGACAATAACCTGTAATAAAGCCCGCCCTCAACCGCCCCCCCCTGTGGTTCGATAATAAAAAACCAGATAAATGAAGAGGTAATGTTATTAAGCATATTGATAAGTGCGCTTCGTGCCATTTTTAGCCGGCAGCAAAATGTCATGCTGCAACTTTCATATGCCGGGAGAGGGATTTTTCCAGGCGTGAATTATGAGCGGTCAAACATTCTTAATAAGACGTTTTCAGGTGCATAGAAATAACGGGATCGTTATGTTGTTACCCAAGGCCGTTCATATGATATGGCTCTGTGTAACTTTATAGCAATATGCGCCGAATGCCTTCGGTTGCTTACATTAAGGATAATGATGTATGAAAAAATTATCAGCAGTTGCGTTTGCATTTGGTCTGTTATCTGTGTCTGCATCTCAGGCACTGGCTGCAGATGCCACCGTTAACTTCAGCGGAACCATTCTTCAGGAAGCCTGCCGTGTAGACACTTCAGACAGTACTGTGAACGTTCCGCTAGGCACCTACGGCGTTGCTCAATTTCCGACGGTTGGAACAACGACCCTTCCTGTTCCTTTCTCCATCAACTTAACGGGATGCCCGGTTTCAGGCGGCCCGACAGCTGCACTGGTGACCTTTTCAGGGGCAGCGGATGCGGCAGGCGACCTGGCGCTGACCGGCGGCGGCGCAACCGGCGTATCTATTAATATCAAAAAGGCTGACGGCACCAATATCGATATTAACTCTGCCGATTCAGGTATTGCGCTGACTAGCGCCGCGACCCAACAGCTCCGCTTTACGGCTAATTACATCAGTACTGCGGCTTCTGTCACCGCAGGCGTTGCTAACGCCGTAGCCCAGGTAAACATCTCGTATATGTAATTTTTGACATGCAGCGGAGGTGGTAACACCTCCGCTACCGGAGTATTAATGAAAGCGTTGCTTGTTTTATCTTTAATGACGTCATGTTTGACTTTTTCAATAAATAGTCATGCGGCGGTTTCGGTCGGCGGGACTCGCCTGGTTTTTCATGGCGATGAAAAAGAAGCATCGATTACTGTCAGCAATACGAACAAGGGCATTCCCGTTCTTATTCAGTCATGGGTGGACGAAGGGGAGAATAGCAAAGCTAAGGCCCCGTTTATGATTACCCCACCATTATTTCGTCTTGAGCCAGGCCAGGACAATACTTTGCGCGCCGTCTTTACAGGTGCAAACCTTGCGCAAGACCGGGAGTCATTATTCTGGCTAAACATTAAGACTATCCCTTCAGTTAAAAAAAATGAGGTACGGGGTAATACATTGCAGCTGGCGATCAAAAAAAGGCTAAAATTTATTTATCGCCCTTCAGCTGTGAAAGGTTTACCTGAAGAAAGCGGGGATAAACTTATCTGGAAAAAAGTCGGTAACCAGATCCAGGTGACTAACCCGACGCCGTTTTATATGAACTTCAGCGTCATTACGGTGGGCGGAAAGATGTTTAAACCCACCTTACCAGAACAGACCTATGTGGCACCAGCAACAGAACGACTATTTACTATTCCAGCAGGGGCAGTCGGTAACACCGTTAGCTGGAAAATAATTAATGATTACGGTACGAGTGGCAAAGAGTTTCACTCAAAATATTAATTTTTTCTGTTCACATCTGATTAACAGGTATGGAATTTTGGACCAGTTCAATTTCAATATAAAATATACATGCCTCTTGATTATGTCTGCGCTATTCAATGCTCCAGGCATATCATTTGCAGATGAGTTTTTTAACCCTGCTTTGCTTGAGGTTCGCGAAGGGGATGGCGCGCCGACGACAGACCTCTCCGTATTTGAAGTCGTCAATGGACAGCCAGCAGGAAACTACCGTGTAGATATCTACGTCAATAACGAAATGGTGACCGCAGATGCCCGCGATGTGATGTTTTCAAAAAACAAGGATGGAAAGCTGGATCCCTGCGTCACCCTGGCAGAACTTAGCGTCTGGGGAATTGATACCGCCTCATTTCCAGAACTTGCCGTCAATGATAGCGAATGCGCCAATCTTGCGGGTATCCCGGATGCATTTGCCGACTTTCAGTTTAACCGCCAAAAGCTGAATCTGAGTATCCCTCATGCGGCAATGAATACGCGCAGCCTGGATGAAGTGCCCGTTGAACGTTGGGATGAAGGTATTCCAGCCCTCCTCCTCAATTACAACATGAATAGCTATCAGAGCCGATTTAAGGGCGCAGAAACTTACGAAAGCACGTATTTGAACCTGCGTCCCGGTCTCAATATCGGTCCCTGGCGTCTGCGCAACTACACCACCTTTGAGCATAGTAATCAGAGTGGAAGTAAATGGGACAACGTCTATAGCTATCTTCAGCGGAATATTATCTCTTTGCGCAGCCAGCTGACGTTAGGCGACAGTTCAGCACCAGCTGATGTCTTCGATAGCGTGCCGTTTCGTGGTTTTCAGATGGCCTCGGACGACGACATGCTGCCTTCCAGCGTACGTAACTACGCGCCTGTGATTCGAGGGGTTGCCCGCAGCAACGCCCTGGTCACCATCCGTCAGAACGGCTACGTGGTCTATGAGACCAAAGTGGCGCCAGGAGCGTTTGAGATCTCCGATCTGGCCTCCACCGGGGGAGCAGGCGATCTTGACGTGACCATCAAAGAAGCCGACGGCAGCGAGCAGCACTTGCGCATCCCCTACGCATCTTTGCCTGTTCTACAGCGTGAAGGTAAGTTTCGCTATAGCGTAACGGGCGGTCAATTCCGCTCCTACGATTCTCGCACGGAAAAAAACCTGTTTGTTCAGGGGACCGGAATTTACGGCCTTCCATGGGGCTTTACGCTCTACGGCGGCGTGCAAAACGCAGGCAATAAATATCAGTCATATGCGTTGGGTGTGGGTAAGAATATCGGTAGCTGGGGCGCCTTTTCCGCCGACGCCATCCATTCCCGATCCATGTCGACCGATACCGGCAGGCAACAGGGCCAGTCGCTCCGGGTACGCTATAGCAAAAATTTCCTGCAGACGGGAACGAACTTTACCATCGCCGGCTATCGCTATTCCACCTCCGGATTTCGCTCGCTGGAAGAAACGCTGGGGACCTACCGCAGCGATAATAACATTCCGTCTTATATCACCGATCGCCGACGCAACCGTGCAGAGCTGTCGCTGAATCAGGATCTTGGCGATAACTTTGGAGCGTTGAATGCATCCTTAATCAGCGAGGATTACTGGCAGAAAGAACGTAACAGCCTGTCGGCGAACCTGGGGTATTACAAAAATTTCAACGCGATTGGTATCAGTCTGAACTACTCCTGGAACCGGAATAGCGGACTGTATGGCCATGCCGAACAGGATAATGTGGTCTCCTTTGAAATCAATGTGCCGCTGGATAAATTCCTCAACCGGACATACGCCTCATACGGGACAACCCATGCGAGTGGAAACGGGACCAGCCACAACCTGCGACTGAATGGTTCAGCCTTTGAGGATGCCAGTCTTGACTGGGGGATAAACGCGACGCACGCCGGGCGCAGCGAACAACAAGTCGTCGGGGGCAACGTCAGTTGGAAGGCAAGCTACGGAACGTTAAATGGTTCCTACAGCCGCAGCCGCGACAGTCAACAGCTGGGGTATGGCATAGCCGGTGGGGTAGTGATTCATGAGAATGGTATCACGCTGTCCCAATCGCTGGGTGAAACCATCGGGTTAGTTAAGGCTCCTGGCGCTGAAGGCATTGGCATCAATAACTACGCCGATATCTCTACGGACAGCCGGGGCTATGCGGTTGTTCCTTATCTGACACCCTATCGCCGCAATGATATTAGCCTGAATAGCAAGACCCTGCGGGACGATACCGATATCACCTATATGACCAATAAAGTTGTCCCCACCCGCGGGGCTATTGTCAGGGCGGAGTATAAAACCGCCATTGGCCACCGTGTCCTGATGACATTAACGCTGCCCGACGGTAAACCGGTCCCCTTTGGCGCAATGGCGTCGCTGCTTAAAAGTGAAGAAAACGCGTCAATTGTCGGTGATGGCGGAGAAGTGCTGCTGAGCGGTTTACCGCAAAAAGGGACGCTGCAGGTGAAATGGGGGAATGGCCAGGGGCAGGAAACCGCCTGCCGGGCGGATTATATAGCCCATAAATCTGCTGGCGCATCCGGTCTCTGGAACGCGACGAGCGTCTGTCAATAATTCTGCGCCCTTGGGCGAAGTAAATAGCACTCCTTACGAGGAAGAACAGAATGAAGTGGTTTGTGTTTATGTTCGTTGCCATCGCAGCGACGCTGATGGTCACCCCTGAAGCCAATAGCGGATCGTTTGATCCGGTAACCGGCGCTTATACTACGGATCCGATAACCGTCACGCTGACGCCAAGGACCGTTACGGCCAGCGCGTCGGTAATCGCTAATGGTGAAAGGGTTTACTGGGCCGCTAATAATTATGCTCAACGTGGAGGACCATTTTACTGGGGGCCGCATACCCATACAATGAGCAGTTCTGCTATTGCCACAACCGCCGCAACAAATATTAACGCTACTGGGGTATGCTCAGCATCTGCCAGCGGTACATCGCTTACCATAAGCGGATGCTTCTCCTTTATGGAGCCTTATATGATCTACATGGGCAAAAGCGCCTCTTGTAAATCGTTTTATAGTGTACATAGCAATGTAAGTTATTTAACGAGTTTTGGGGAATTTGTTGGGCTGACCTTTAATTTAGGTTCTACTCAACGAGATTACTCATTAAGTAAATCAGCAATATCAAGCGTCAATACGACTTCTGTTACTTATCCGCGCCAGACGGTCGGGCCATTTCAAGTATCGTCTTCTCCGTATGACGCCAACATGAGGGCGACACTCACCGCCAAAACACCACCTTATGTTTATTTTAACTGTTCCGTACCACAAGGTGCGAACTTAACTCTGAGCACAGCGACAGTCATCGCGCGGGCTTTTGAGATGGTAACCACGGTCAACAAACCCGCCTTTGCTCCGACGATTAGTTACTCGCCGGCGCTTCCTATAACCAATACTATCGCCGTTAATATCCGCAATATTACCGCGATTGACATTCTCCCAAGGACGGTATTCAACACCGGAACTATCTCCGCCTGGCGCACAACCTATATGGAACAACCGCTTACCGTAACCGGGCAGGGCAATATAACCCGCAATTTTGGCGCATCGGAAAACTTTAACGTTCTTGAATCATGGAGCTGCGCGACAACAGGGCAAATCGATTTTCGAATAATGCGCGACAATACCAACGCCAACGTCTGTTCGGGCGCCACCTATACCCACCCCGTGCAGACGCCACAGTCGTTGACGGCGCAGTGGAAAGCGCAAAGTTCGAGCGCCTCAGGCGCCTGGAGCGCCAGAGCTACGGTCACCTTTACGCTGCCCTAGATTATTGGCTTAATCGTTAACGCCCGGCATCGCTTTATACTGGCGATGCCGCCGATGGCAAGAGCGCGCCCCACCTGTCGCTCAAAGAGAGTAATCCTGACACGGCGGCCAGCAATGACCGCCGCGCTGCGTTTAAGTTATACCCAAAACAACATGCTAAATCCGGTCAAAACGATAATACAGGCGATATTCAAAAACAGGCCGGCGCGCATCATCTCCTGCTGCTTGATATGACCGGTGGCGAAAACGATAGCGTTTGGCGGCGTCGCCACGGGCAGCATAAAAGCGCATGAAGCCGCAATGGCAATCAATACCGACAGAATCACAGGAGACATGCCGAACGCTTCGGCCACCGAGGCAAATACGGGAATGAGCAACGCAGCGCTGGCCGTATTACTGGCAAACTCGGTTAGAAACACCACGAATGTTGCAATCACCAGGATAATAATAAATATCCCCATATGAGCCACCATCCCGCTAATCTGGTTTGCCAGGAACAAGCTGGTGCCCGTCTCTTTCAACACATTACTTAAGCAAATACCACCGCCGAATAATAGCAGCACGCCCCAGTCAGCCGTTTTCTCTATATCCTTCCAGTGAACCACCCGGGCGAAATTGACCAATATAATGGCGCCTAAAGCCACGATGGTATCGAAGGATTTAAAACCGCCCAGCAGATCGTTAATGGGTCCGCTGAAAATCCAGAAGAATACGGTAAGCGCAAAAATAGCCAGGGTGACTATTTTGCCTTTATCCCAATCGACCCGTTCACTATTCGTTTCGAAGGTCCCCTTAAGTTCCGGCCCGAACACGAGGTAAAGAATCGCAATAGCGACAGGCAGTAAGACGATCATTGCCGGGAAACCGAACTTCATCCAGTCAAAGAAGGAGAGCCCCACCTCGGCGGCGGCAATCGCATTCGGTGGACTGCCGACGATCGTCGCCATCCCGCCAATGCTGGCGCTATAGGCAATCCCCAGGAGCACAAACACATAGGTCGAATGGCTGTTTTTGCTATCGACTTTGCTCAGGATCCCCAATACCAGCGGCATCATCATTGCGGCCGTCGCCGTATTACTGATCCACATTGACAGCAGCGCCGTCACGCCAAACAGCATAAAGACCGCGAGGCTCATTTTACCCCTCGCCATCGCTAATACCTTATCAGCAATGACTTTATCCAGCCCCTGCACATGCATCGCCGCCGCCAGAGCAAAGCCGCCGAGGAAAAGAAATATCGTAGAGTTGGCAAAACTGTTTAGCGCCGCCTGGGTATTAAATACCCCCAGCAGCACGGCCATGACGGGAACCATTATTGCCGTGACGGTCACATGCAGCGCTTCCGTTAACCATAATACGGCGATAAAAGCGAGCATACTCAGTCCCATGACCACCTTCGGCTCATAGGGTAGCGTGTTGTAGAGAACGATAAACAGAACAATATCGAGCAAAATGATGATGCTGTTACGATTAAAAAACCACTCGTGGGTATTGGTGGGTAAAGGACTCATGTCGTTTTTATTCATAGTAGCTTCCTTGTAACTGGTTACGACTGAATCATTACATGTATATGTCTTGCAGGTATAAATTATGTTCCTGTTCTGTTAACTGGATCGTACCAGACAATTTTCCGACTGATTAACTACTGGGCAGGATATTTTTGGAAATAGGGTTCCTGATATAGGTTATTTATTGAAGCGAGCAGGAACATCTTATCAGGATTAATTCACTCACCTGAATTTCCGTCGTTGAACAATGCCCCGGTATACCGGGTACTGATATTTTCGCTGGCACCTGAAAGTTGCCGCTGGGAACTATCGATTATTTTCAGCAATCCTTTTCTGAAATAGAGATAAAGCAGCGCGTAAAAACGGATAATTCGGTGAAAAACCCGGCAAAAAAGCTATTTTCTGGAAATCGACACGCCCAGGCGGCTAACAACCTTTCCCTCCGGATGGCTAAAAAGCATCTTATATTCCTTTTTGCTCTTAACGGCAGACAAAAGTTCTTTAAAATGCCAATTTTGCAGCCCTACCATTCAAATCATCTCGATACGAATGGGCAAAATGTTATGTCAGTTTTTCATTCCGTTAGCGACCTGATTGGTCATACTCCCCTGCTGCAGCTGCATAAGCTGGATACCGGCCCCTGCAACCTGTTTCTAAAACTGGAAAATCAAAATCCCGGCGGCTCGATAAAAGACCGCGTCGCGCTATCCATGATTACCCAGGCAGAGCGCGAAGGAAAATTAAAGCCCGGGGGCACGATTATCGAAGCCACCGCCGGCAATACCGGCCTCGGGCTGGCGCTGATCGCCGCGCAGAAAAATTATCGCCTGATCCTGGTGGTGCCGGACAAAATGAGCCGCGAGAAGATTTTCCATCTGCGCGCGCTGGGAGCGCAGGTGCAGCTTACCCGCTCGGACGTTAACAAAGGCCATCCCGCCTACTATCAGGACTACGCCCGGCGTCTTGCCGACGAAACGCCAGGCGCCTTTTATATCGACCAGTTTAATAACGAGGCCAATCCGCTGGCGCATGCCACCACCACTGCCCCGGAAATCTTCCAGCAGCTGGAAGGCGATATCGACGCGATCGTCGTCGGCGTCGGCTCCGGCGGAACGCTCGGCGGGCTACAGGCCTGGTTTGCTGAACACTCCCCTAAAACGGAATTTATCCTTGCCGATCCGGCGGGCTCCATTCTGGCGGACCAGGTCGAAACCGGGCGCTACGGTGAAACCGGCTCCTGGCTGGTTGAAGGGATCGGCGAAGACTTTATTCCGCCGCTGGCCCATCTTGAAGGCGTCCGCAGCGCTTACCGCGTCACCGATAGCGAAGCTTTCGCCACCGCCCGCCAGCTGCTGCAGGTTGAAGGTATTCTGGCAGGCTCCTCTACCGGAACATTGCTCACCGCCGCCCTGCGCTACTGCCGGTCGCAGACATCCCCTAAACGCGTGGTGACCTTCGCCTGCGACAGCGGCAATAAATATTTATCAAAGATGTTTAACGATGACTGGATGCGCCAGCAGGGCTTTTTAAGCCGCCCATCGCGCGGCGATCTCAGCGATTTTATCGCTCTGCGCCACGACGAAGGGGCAACCGTCACCGCCGCGCCGGACGATACCCTGGCGGCCATCCTCGCGCGTATGCGCCTCTACGACATCTCGCAGCTGCCGGTGCTGGAAAACGGCCGCGTCGTCGGCATCGTCGACGAATGGGATCTGATTAGCCATGTCCAGGGCGACAGCCAGCGCTTTGCTCTGCCGGTCAGGGAAGCGATGACCCGTAACGTGGAAACCCTGGATAAGCACGCGCCGGAAAGCGCGCTGAAGGCCATTTTCGATCGCGGCCTGGTAGCCGTTATCGCCGACAACGATCGTTTTCTTGGCCTCATTACCCGCAGCGATGTGCTGACCACCTGGCGTAACCGACTCGAACAGTAAGGACTTCTCAATGACAAATTTGCATACTCTGAGCGTACATAGCGGCACATTCACCGATGAACACGGCGCGGTGATGCCGCCTATTTATGCCACCTCTACCTTTGCCCAGCCCGCGCCGGGCCAGCATACCGGGTACGAATATTCGCGCAGCGGCAACCCGACCCGCCACGCGCTGGAAACGGCAATTGCCGACCTGGAAAGCGGCACGCGCGGCTACGCCTTTGCTTCCGGCCTTGCGGCCATCTCAACCGTGCTGGAGCTGCTGGATAAAGATAGCCACCTGGTCGCCGTCGACGATGTCTACGGCGGCACATACCGGCTGATTGAAAACGTTCGCCGCCGCAGCGCCGGCCTGCGGGTGAGCTGGGTGAAGCCCGACGATCTGGCGGCCATCGAAGCGGCCATTCGGCCCGATACGCGCATGATCTGGGTCGAAACGCCGACCAACCCGCTGCTTAAGCTGGCAGACCTCAGCGCTATCGCCGCCATTGCCCGGCGGCACAATATTATCAGCGTCACCGACAACACCTTCGCCTCGCCGGCTATCCATCGTCCGCTGGAGCTGGGCTTCGATATCGTGGTGCACTCGGCGACCAAATACCTCAACGGCCACTCCGATGTGGTCGCCGGGCTGGCGGTGGTCGGCGACAACGCCGCGCTGGCGGAAAAGCTGGGCTATCTGCAAAACGCGGTTGGCGGCGTTCTCGATCCGTTCAGCAGCTTCCTGACGCTGCGCGGTATTCGTACCCTGGCGCTGCGTATGGAGCGCCACAGCAGCAATGCGCTGCTGCTCGCCGAGTGGCTGGAGCAGCAGCCGCAGGTCGAAAAGGTCTGGTTCCCGTGGCTGGCCTCGCATCCGCATCATCAGCTGGCGCGCAGGCAGATGGCGCTTCCCGGCGGGATGATCTCCGTGGTGGTCAAAGGCGACGACGGCTACGCCGAGCGGATCATTCGTAAACTGAAGCTGTTTACCCTCGCGGAGAGCCTCGGCGGCGTGGAAAGCCTGGTGAGCCAGCCGTTTAGCATGACCCACGCGTCGATCCCGCTGGAGCAGCGGTTAGCCAACGGGATTACTCCGCAGCTGATTCGTCTGTCGGTAGGGATTGAAGATCCGCAGGATCTGATCGCCGACTGGCGCCACGCGCTGCGCGACTAAGCAGATTGCCCGGCGGCGGCTAACCTCTTGCCGGGCCGACAAGCCCCCCATCACATCAGGCCCGCCGCCCGGCAGAGAATTAAGCGGTCAGCCCGTTCTGGCGCTGCCCCTGCAAAAGATGCTCAACAAACCGCGTCAGCTTCGGCAGCGGGCGCAGATCCTGACGCCAGAGTAGATGAACCGGTCTCGGCTGCGGAGTATAAGCCTCCAGCACGCGCACCAGTTGGCCGCACTCGAGCGCATCCGCCAGCAGCACTTCCGGCTGCAGCAGCAGTCCGGCGCCGGCGATCGCCGCCGTTCGCAGCGCGTAGCCATCATTACAGCGCAGAACAGCATCGCGCTTCCAGCGGACGCCCTCCTCCGCGCCCGGCAGCTTCCACTCATTGCGCGCGGTCCACACCGTATGCGACAAACAGAGGTGATCGGCCAGGTCCGCAGGCGTTGTCGGCGTACCGTGGCGGGCTAAATACCCGGGCGCGGCGCAGATCGTCATCCGGTAGGGCGCGAGATACTTTGCCACCAGATCGTTATTGCGGATCTCGCCGATGCGGATCGCCAGATCGATACCCTCATCCACCAGATCGACCATCCGGTTGGTCAGATCCAGCTCCACGCGCACGTCGGGCCAGGCCTGGAGAAAAGTGGCGGCCAGCGGTGCGATCACGCAGGCGCCAAACGACGTCGGCGCGCTTACCCGCAGCGTCCCCGCGGGCGCGATCCGCAGCCTCTCCACCGCGCTTTCGGCGATTGAAACCTGCTCAAGGACGCGTTTCGCCTCGTCAAAATAGACCCGCCCGGCGTCGGTGAGGCTCTGGCGGCGGGTATTGCGCTCAAGAAGACGGGTATTAAGCTGCCGCTCGATCAGCGCGATATATTTCCCGACCATCACCGCCGACATATCGAGCCGCGATGCGGCTTCGGTAAAGCTTCCGCATTCCACCACCGCAATAAAGGTCTCCATCGCCCGCAGCTTATCCATATTGCAAACCTCAGGTTAGTAATCATTTAACTTTTAGCCAGTTTATCCGATATCTGTTTTATTAAAGAATAGCCTCTCACCCGAGAGAGGAACCTGCTATGAAAATCATCGTTATTGGCGCCAGCGGTACCGTTGGCCGCGCGGTTGCGCAAGAGTTAAGTCAGCGTCATGAGGTTATTCACGTCGGCCGCACTCAGGGCGACTATCAAGTGGATATCACCTCACAGCAAAGCGTAGAGAGCCTGTTTGAGAAAACCGGCCGGGTAGACGCGATTGTTTCCGCCACCGGTAATCTGTTCTTTGGCCCACTGGCAACCATGACCGACGGCGATTTCAACCAGGGCTTACAGGATAAGCTATTGGGGCAGATTCGCCTGGCGTTGACCGGCCAGCATTATCTGAACGATGGCGGATCTATTACGCTGATTAGCGGGATCGTCGCCCATGAGCCCATCGCTCAGGGCGTCAATGCCACCACCGTCAACGCCGGGCTGGAAGGATTCGTTCGCGCCGCCGCCTGCGAACTGCCGCGCGGAATACGCATTAACCTGATTAGCCCGACCGTATTAACGGAATCGGCAGCAGCCTACGATGGTTTCTTCCCCGGTTTTGCCAGCGTCCCCGCCGCCAGCGTGGCTCAGGCCTACCGCCGCAGCGTAGAAGGCATCCAGAACGGACGGATCTATAAGGTCGGCTACTAACCGGCCGCTGCGGGCTGGAATCCCCCTTCCGGCCCGCGACGGCGCTTACATCCTGTTCCATCAACAGTTACACTGGCCCTTCAATTTGCCTTTTTGAACCACTCATGTTGAAAAAACTCGCTTTTATTGCCCCGCTTTTGGCGCTTATCGCCCTGCTTATCTGGTGGTTCACGCCCCGCTACGCCGAAGAGGATGTCGCGTACTACCGCTCCGTCTTCTGCGCGATCGACCATCAGGACAGCCGCGCGTTTCTCCGCGATATGGAAAATATGATTGAAGGCGGCAATTCGGACTATGCGCTGCATAAGACCCATTACGTGCCCGCCCTGGGCCAACGGATGCTGGACACCTGGCAGCAGCTCACGCCGGAAGAACAGAAAAGTATCAGTAAGGACCAGCAGCGCTGTCGCCAGCTGATGAGCGAAAAACAGCGTTCGCGCTAAGAATTCGCGCTGAGCAAAACGAAACGCTGGCAGGAAAGGTTAAGCAGAAATTATGTTTCAATTGGCTATTGGCGGCGGCAATCATCAATCTGACGCCGGATTGCCCTTATCATAAAAAGTAGTTGATCTGGTATCGACAAGCTCTTATTTTGCTTCTCAGTTTTTCAACGAGATGAAACTGATGCCTACTATTACAGCCAGTAGTATGAAAGAAGCAAAAGAGTTAATGAATTGCGGGAAGTACAAAGAAATCGTCCTCAATTTCGATATCGATGCTGACGATTTTTTCACCCTCGCCACATCCCAGTCAGCAACCAAAGTCACCATCACAGACAGAAATAATCGCTCATCGGTCAACGCAGAAAAATAATAAAAACCCCTGAGGCTCTTCTTATGCTGTTAGCTATTGGTACCGTCGCTGTTGCTTTTCTTTCCGCATTGATGCTGATCTGGCTTGACGATCGCATTGCCGACCAGGATTAACGACCCGGGCCGACGATAAGTCGCAGAAGGCCCGCCTCTGTGTTTCTCTCGCCCGTAGCCAAAGGCTACGGGCGATTCAAAAACCCCGCCCAGGCCATTTTCACGTTACTCATTGCTGTTTTTCGCTCAACGGGCAGACCATGCATTCGCATGAAGATGGGGGGCTTAGAGAAGAGAACGGCAAGGAAGCCCCGCGCCGCCAACGGCGCAGAGCAGGGCGATTACAGCGACTTCGCCAGACGCTCGACGGCGGTCATCAGACCGTCTGCCGACACCGTAGAGTAGGAGAGACGCAGCGTGCGGGTATCCGGGTTATCGTTATAGAACGCTTCCCCAGGCACGTAGACTACGCCGTTTTCCAGCGTTTTCTTCATCCATTCCATGGTATCGAACGGATAACGGAAGCGAGCCCACAGGAACATACCGCCTTTAGGACGGCTAAACTCCAGATGCTCGCCAAGCTGCGATTCCAGCGCGTCGGCCAGCGCCACGCACTTCTTACGATAATCTTCGCGAATCAGGGCAATCTGGCTTTCCAGACGGTTCATGCTCAGGTATTCCGCGGTGATCACCTGCGAGAGCATGTTAGTGTGCAGATCCGCCGCCTGTTTGACGATCACCGTCTGCTGCGCCAGCCAGTCCGGCATGACGATCCAGCCAATACGCATCCCCGGCGCGAGGATCTTGGAGAAGGTGGAGGTATAAACCACCTGATCTTCACAGCCCAACTCAACCGCGTACTGATACAGCGGGCGGCGCACTTCGTCAGTGAAGCTGATTTCACCGTACGGATCGTCTTCAATGATGACGAAGTCATGCTTTTTCGCCAGCTCTACCAGGCGGCGACGGCGCGCTTCGCTCAGGGTTTTCCCACCGGGGTTGCCAAACGTCGGCACCAGGTAAACGGCTTTCACCCGGGTGGTTTCCAGCAGGTCGGCCAGTTGCTCCACCAGCATACCGTCATCATCGGTATCGACGCTGAGAATGTTCGCCTGCGCCAGCTGGAAGACCTGCAGCGCCGCCAGATAGGTCGGGCGCTCAACGACGATGGCATCGCCCGGATCGAGCAGCGTGCGGGCGACGATATCCAGCGACTGCTGCGAACCGGAGGTGATATAGACATGGCTTGCCGGGCAGGCAACGCCGCGCGCCTGACACAGTTCGCTAACGGCCTGACGCAGCGGCGGATAACCTTCGGTCAACCCGTACTGAAACGCATCGTTAAAGCGCCCGTTCATCACCTGCTGCACCGCCAGGTTCAGGCCTTCGGTATCAAAAAGCTCCGGGGCCGGAATACCGCCGCCCAGGGAGATCACGCCGGGCAGTTTACTGTGCTTGAGGAGTTCGCGGACGGCGGAGGGCTTAAGTTCACCCGCGCGGGCGGCGAGTCGCCGATCGTGCATACTATTTTCCTTTTCTGTCTTGTTGTTGTGATGTTTTATCTATTTTTTACCGATAATTCTCCCGGTCGCACTATGCTCACTGGGGCTACGGGTTCGTATGTTCGGTAGCCCGGACAGATGCGCAGCATCGCCTCCGGGATATTCTTCAGCATCCTGCGGCCTTCCCCCGGGGGCGGCGCGATGCGCCTTGCCCGGGCTACAAATGCCGCAGGTGACGAGAACCGCAGCCCGAATAAGGCGCTCATCGCCGCAATCCGGGCCAAACTTAACGGCTATCTGTGTCTTTTAGCACGATTAACGGCTCAATATCGCTCTCTTTTTTAACCACCAGAGAATCATCTCCGCGCAGGCAGGTCCCGCCGTAGTTACCGCCGACGGTGAAGGTGCAAACCTGGATGTATTTGCCATCCACTTTTGGCAGGCACCACAGCTGCTGGTAGATATTTTTGCGGTCGAAAAACTGGCCGCTGGTTTTATCCAGCACTTCGTCCTGCGGGCCAATCAGGTCGATATTGTTGCCGCAGCGGCCTGAGATAGGCTTAACCGCATAGCCGCTTTCCGCCAACTGCTCGTTGACCACAAAATCGGTATCCAGAAGATAGCGATGGTTGGGGAACAGCGACCACAGCACCGGCAAAATCGCCTTATTGCCGGGGATGACCGTCCACAGCGGCTCGAAGACTAATACTTCCGGGCGCAGCAGAACGTCTATCAGGCGAACTTCATTATTCGGGTGTCCGGTACGGATCGGCACCGCCGCGTACTCATCGGCGCTGACTTCCCGCACCTGCTCAATGGCGGTTTCCCATGCCCAGGTTTTCCAGACGCAGTTAACCAGACGACCGTCGGCGTCGATCAGCTGCCCGGCGGCATCCCAGCGCAGCTCATCAAGGCCAAACAGAATTTTGCTCTCGAAACCGGCCTGGGTCAGCGAACGCTGGATAAACTGCGCGTGGTAGTTCTCCTCCAGATCCTTATCCTGCATGATGTGCACGAAAGGGCGCGCCCGGCTGTGCTTCCACGCCCCAGCCAGCTCATCCAGCAGGTTTTCCGCCGGGTTGTGGCCGGTGCCGTAGTAGCCCTGTTTCAGCCACTGTTCGAGGATCAGCCCACCTTCGGTATGGCAGGACGCGGAGTCGGCGTTGTACTCATATACCTTCAGCCCGCGCTCATCCATACAGAAATCCATGCGGCCGGTAATCATATGATGGCGACGCCGCTGCCACGAGAGGCGCAGGCGCGGCCAGAGAATTTTCGGAATATCGAACAGCGCCAGCAGGCTGTCATCCTTCATCACCTTGTCGGTGGCGTGCAGGTACATCAGATGCAGCTCGTTGGTGGCCTTGATAAGCTCCTGCTCGGCGCTTTCGGTGATGGTGAAATACTGGTAAGGGTCTTTATTGATGACGTGGCCGTTGGCTTCCACGTAGGCTTTTTGCAGCGAATCTTTCTCGTTGAGCCAGTTGCCGCGGTATTGGCCTTTATTCGGCAGCCGCGCGCCTTTGATGGCCATCGCCTCACCCGGCAGCACCGGCTGCGGCAGGCTGTGCTCGGTATCGGCGGTTTGGATCATCCAGCCGAGGATTTCGGTATCGGCAAAGGTGTCTTTAATCGTGTAGATGCCGTTTTTCACTTCCAGCGTCAGCTCTCGGGTCCACTGCTGGCCCTGCGGCAGCGGCGAGTGAATCACGTTCTGCTCGGCAATCCTGACCTTATTGCCTACCAGTTGCGTAATCACCGCCACGTGGCCAGTGTGCTTAAACTCGCCGCCTTTCTGCCAGATCAGCAGTGAGCCGGCGATCGGCGGACGGCGGGAGCCGTTGGCGAACGCCTGCAGCGGCAGAATATTGTCGTTGACCACCTCGCGTAAAAAACGCAGGGAGAAGATTTCGTAGGCCATGCCGACATCGGTGAAAACAAAACCGTAGGTGAGGAACAGAAAACGGCGCGCGAACTCCACGCACTGCCATTTGTGCCCCATATACTCATTACCGATATAGCTGCGGAACGTGGCGTCATCCGGGTAATCTTGCGGATTTAAGCTACTGTAATTCGAAGAATAAATCGCCACGCCGCCCGGTGCGTAGCCTAAGAGTGTACCAAACGGGGCGTCACTGCTTGTCGAACCTTTGCTCATTTAGCCTGACCTCAAATTAATGCAGCCCGGGCAGTTGGCGAAACAAAACTCCCTCTTCTTATCCTGCCGCAGGCACTTACCAGACAGAGGTGGAGTGATGATACCACTCATTCGATTCGCTAATCGTGCCCTTAAGGAAAATAAGCCTGCGCCGCCGGGCAAAAGTGATATCGTTATTTGAGATAAAAAAAACAGGAGTCGACAATGAGCACACCTTCGCATCTGACTGCCCAACCGCTGGTCTGGGGGCATGGCCCACGCACCTTTGAGGTGTTCCTCGAACCCACCTGCCCTTTCTCCGTGCGCGCCTTTAATAAGCTGGATGATCTGCTGGATGAAGTTGGCGCGGATAACGTGACGATCAAAATTCGTCTCCAGTCCCAGCCCTGGCATCTGTTTTCCGGCGTCATCGTGCGCTGCATTCTCGCCGCTTCCACCTTGCCGCACGGCCGGGAGCAGGCGCATAAGGTGCTTAAAGCCGTCGCCGACCACCGCGAAGAGTTTGAGTTTACCGACCACTGCAGCGGGCCAAACATGGACGCCACGCCGCAGCAGATTATCGAGCGTATCGAACGCTATAGCCACGTTTCGCTGGCTGCGGCGTTTGCCCGCCCGGAGCTGCAAAACGAGATCAAATGGCACAGCAAGTATGCCCGCCAGAACGGCATCCACGTGTCGCCGACCTTTATGGTTAACGGCCTGGTGCAGGCGGATCTCGGCAGCGGCGACGACGTCAGCGTATGGGCCGCGCGGATTCTGGCTTAGACCGGCGCACCGAAAGTTTAGCGCCACGACTTCAACACCTCACTAAAAAGGCAGATCAGCATGTCAGAGAATAACTACCAGCCACCTAAAGTGTGGGAATGGAAGCAAAACAACGGCGGCGCATTCGCCAATATCAACCGTCCCGTTTCCGGCGCAACGCACGATCGGGTGCTGCCGGTGGGCGCGCACCCGCTTCAGCTCTATTCGCTGGGGACGCCTAACGGGCAGAAGGTGACCATTATGCTGGAAGAACTGCTGGCGTTAGGCGTCAGCGACGCGGAATACGACGCCTGGCTGATTCGCATCGGCGAAGGCGACCAGTTCTCCAGCGGCTTTGTCGAGGTTAACCCGAACTCGAAAATCCCCGCGCTCCGCGACCACTCCACCACGCCGCCGACCCGCGTTTTTGAATCCGGCAGCATCCTGCTCTATCTGGCGGAAAAGTTCGGCTTCTTCCTGCCCAAAGATCCGGCAGGCCGCACTGAAACTCTCAACTGGCTGTTCTGGCTGCAGGGCTCGGCCCCGTTCCTCGGCGGCGGTTTTGGCCATTTCTTCAGCTATGCGCCGGTGAAAATCGAATACGCGATCGACCGCTTTACGATGGAAGCCAAACGCCAGCTTGACGTGCTCGACAAGCAGCTTGCCCGCGGCCGTTTTGTGGCAGGAGAGGAGTACACCATCGCCGACATGGCTATCTGGCCGTGGTACGGCAACGTGGTGCTGGGGAACGTTTACAACGCCGCCGAGTTCCTTGATGCCGGTAGCTATAAAAACGTGCTGCGCTGGGCGCAGGACGTCGGCAACCGTCCGGCCGTTCAGCGCGGACGTATGGTTAACCGCACCTCTGGCCCGCTCAACGAGCAGCTTCACGAGCGCCATGACGCCAGCGACTTCGACACGCAAACCGAAGATAAGCGCCAGGCGTAACGCTCTGGCCCACCGGAGGCGCCCACCTCCGGTTTTTAGCTTTCCAGCCGATAGCCCGCCATAAAGTAGCGCTGCGCGGTAGACGAATTTCCCTCTTTAAAGAAGTCCATCACCCAATCTCTTTCCAGACCGTAGCGACGGGTGAGGATCCCCGCTTCCCAGGCGCTAAGCTGGCGATCGCCGGTTTTTTCAAACATGCGGTGCGAGTAGCCAAGCACAAACCCGCGTTTATAGTCGGCGCAAAAGTTCGCCGCATGCGTAGCGGTATCAGCATAGGATGCCTGTAGCCCCGCCATTAAGCCTTTACCAAAATGATTTTCCATCGCGCCCTCCCCACCCAATCGCTATATATTAAATTATATAGCGTTTTTTTAAGCGAGCGGTAGCGCTATTTCTGACGAGTTCGCTAACGTAAATACCGTTCAAACCATGCCAGCGTGCGTTGCCAGGCCAGGTCAGCCGCAGCCCGATCGTAGCGCGGCGTGGAATCATTATGAAAGCCGTGATTCACGCCCTGATAGAGATAGGCCTCGTAAACTTTATTATGCGCCTTCAGCGCCTGTTCATAGGCGGGCCAGCCTTCATTAATGCCGCTATCGAGGCCGGCATAGTGCAGCAGCAGCGGCGCTTTAATTTTATCGACCTCCTTCAATGGCGGCTGGCGGCCGTAAAACGGCACCGCGCAGGCCAGCTCAGGGATAGCCACCGCCGCCGCGTTGCTGACGCCGCCGCCGTAGCAAAAACCGGTGATACCGACCTTCCCCGTCGCCTGCGGATGCTTCGCCATAAACGCGACCGCCGCAAAGAAATCATTCATCAGCTTCACGGGATCGACTTTCTGCTGCAGCGCGCGGCCTTCATCATCATTCCCCGGATAGCCGCCGACGGAGCTCAGGCCATCCGGCGCCAGCGCGATATAGCCCGCTTTCGCCACCCGCCGGGCAACGTCTTCAATATAGGGATTCAGGCCGCGGTTCTCATGAACCACCACCACGGCAGGCGCTTTGTCGGCTATTTTCGCCGGCATCACCTGATAAGCCCGCACTTCGCCGTGGCCGTCAGGAGAGGGATAATGAATATACTCCGGGCGGATATCCGGGTCGGTGAACGGTACCTGCTCTGCCAGAGCATAGTCGGGCTTCAGCAGATTAAACAGCGCCAGCGCGGTCATCCCGCCGACGGTATACTTCCCCGCCAGCTGGAGAAACTCGCGTTTGCTGATTTTGCCGTGGGCGTAGTAGTCATAGTATTCGAGCAGCTGCTGCGGGAAATCTTTGGCCGTTAATCGCGTCATCACCCTGCCTCCGTTGTTAAGCGCCCTTTAAGCAAAGCAGAAGCCCCGACATACGCCAGCGCAGAAAAGCAGAAACGGGGAGTAAAAAGCCCAGCGGCCAACGCCGCCGGGAGAGAAGGGATCAGTGTTTCACTTTGGTCAGACGATCGAGGTAGCCCATCACAAAGGCTGACAGCACAAAGGTCAGGTGGATGATGACGTACCACATCAGCTTATTGTCCGGGACGTTTTTCGCATCCATAAACACCCGCAGCAGGTGAATAGAGGAGATCGCCACGATGGAGGCGGCCACCTTATTTTTCAGCGAAGTGGCGTCCATTTTGCCCAGCCAGCTGAGCTTCTCCTTACCTTCGTTGATATCCAGCTGCGAAACAAAATTTTCATAGCCGGAGAACATCACCATCACCAGCAGACCGCCCACCAGGGTCATATCCACCAGCGACAGCAGGGTCAGAATCATATCCGACTCACTGACGCTGAAAATATGCGGCAGTATGTGGAAGATCTCCTGAAAAAATTTGATCGTCAGCGCAATCAAACCGAGCGAAAGGCCAAAATAAACCGGCGCCAGCAGCCAGCGCGAGGCGTACATAGCATTTTCCAGAAAGCGTTCCATAAGATCCTGTCAGTTAACATAAACGACCGCCATTATACCGCAACAGGGTAACGTTATAGCAACAGTCGTCCAACAGGAGAGCGATTCGAGGAGATAAAAAAGGCTGGCGCAAGGCCAGCCTGGGAGATGAGTCGGTAAGGGGTTACTTGGCTTTGACGGTCTCTTCGCCCACCAGGCCAATCTTCAGATAGCCCGCCTGGTGCAGAGTATCCATGACCTTCATCATCGTCTCGTAGTCCACGGTTTTATCCGCGCGGAAGAAGACGGTGGTATCTTTCTTGCCTTCGGTCAGGGCATCCAGGGACGCAATCATGCTCTCTTCGGTGATGGGGTCATTACCGAGGAACATGGTTTTGTCCGCCTTCACCGACAGGTAGATCGGTTTTTCCGGGCGCGGCTGCGGCTGGCTGGAAGAAGCCGGAAGATTCACCTTCACGTCTACGGTGGCCAGCGGCGCCGCCACCATAAAGATGATCAGCAGCACCAGCATGACGTCGATAAACGGCGTCACGTTGATGTCGTGCATTTCACCGTTATCATCGAGGTTTTCGTTAAAATGCATGGCCATAAAGCATCAACCTACGCGGAGTTTCTGGGCGGTACGCACTGGCTTAACGCCGCTGGCGCTCAGGTCCAGGTCACGGCTTTGCAGCAGCAGAACCTGGGCGGCGACATCGCCAAGTGAAGCTTTGTAGCTGGCAATCATACGGGCGAAAATGTTGTAGATGACCACCGCCGGAATCGCAGCGAACAGGCCAATTGCCGTAGCCAGCAGCGCTTCCGCGATGCCTGGCGCCACGACCGCCAGGTTGGTGGTCTGGGTCTGGGCAATACCGATAAAGCTGTTCATGATGCCCCAGACGGTACCAAACAAACCGACGAACGGGGAAATCGCGCCGATGGTCGCCAGATAACCGTTGCCGCGCCCCATGTAACGACCCACCGCCGCCACGCGACGCTCCAGTCGAAAACCGGTACGCTCTTTAATGCCTTCGTTATCTTCAGAACCTGCGGACAGCTCCAGCTCGTTCTGCGCTTCGTTGATCAGTTGGGAAGTCAGGCTTTTCGCCTCGAACGCGTTAGCGATATCGCTGGCCTGGTCGAGAGAGCGTGCTTCGGCAACCAGCTGCTGTTCACGCTTGAGGCGACGCTTGCTGGCCAGGATCTCTGCGCCTTTGCCGAAAAAGATAGCCCATGTGACCACCGACGCCAGAATCAGGCCGATCATCACTACCTTAACGACAATATCGGCATGATGATACATACCCCAAACGGAGAGATCCGCCTGCATCAAATTATTACCCACACTGTATCTCCAGGACGTAAATCACAAAAACTGCGCACAATAATATCAAAACGGCATCGAATTGATAGTGGTTCTCATTAGTATTTACACTGTGCAGTAAATCACGATTATTTTCCTTGCGCTTACGCAGTAAAAAAGTTGCTGACCCCGCCGTTGGTAAAATTTTTACCTGTATCCGCCGCGACCCGGTACATCAACGGGTATTCATGTTAGTTTAGACGTCCAGACGTATAAAAACAGGTTATCTGAACATGGCTGATAAACATCTTGATACTGCGCTGGTTCATGCCGGGCGCAGCAAAAAATACACCCAGGGCTCGGTAAACAGCGTCATTCAGCGCGCCTCATCGCTGGTTTTCGACACCGTCGAAGCGAAAAAACACGCCACCCGCAACCGCGCCAAAGGCGAGCTGTTCTACGGGCGTCGCGGGACGCTGACCCACTTTTCTCTCCAGGAAGCGATGTGCGAGCTGGAAGGCGGCGCCGGCTGCGCGCTCTTTCCCTGCGGCGCGGCGGCGGTCGCCAATACCATTCTGGCGTTTGTCGAGCAGGGCGACCATATTCTGGTGACCAACACCGCCTATGAACCTACCCAGGATTTCTGCACCAAAATCCTCGCCAAACTCGGCGTCACCACCGGCTGGTTCGACCCGCTCATCGGCGGCGATATCGCCCGTCTGGTACAGCCGAACACCCGCGTGGTGTTCCTCGAATCCCCCGGTTCCATCACCATGGAAGTTCATGATGTTCCGGCGATCGTTGCAGCGGTGCGCCGCGTCGCTCCAGAAGCCATCATTATGATCGACAACACCTGGGCGGCGGGGGTGCTGTTCAAAGCGCTGGAGTTTGGTATCGATATCTCCATTCAGGCCGGCACCAAATACCTGATCGGCCATTCCGACGCCATGGTCGGTACCGCCGTGTCCAATGAGCGCTGCTGGGCGCAGCTGCGCGAAAACGCCTATCTGATGGGGCAAATGGTGGATGCCGATACCGCCTATATGACCAGCCGCGGTCTGCGCACCCTGGCGGTGCGCCTGCGTCAGCACCATGAAAGCAGCCTGCAGATTGCCGAATGGCTGGCGCAGCATCCGCAGGTGGCCCGCGTGAACCACCCCGCTCTGCCCGGCAGCAAAGGCCATGAGTTCTGGCAGCGCGACTTCACCGGCAGCAGCGGCCTGTTCTCTTTCGTGCTCAATAAACGCCTGACCGACGCCGAATTGTCCGCTTATCTGGACCACTTCAGCTTGTTCAGCATGGCCTACTCCTGGGGCGGCTTTGAATCGCTGATTTTAGCCAATCAGCCGGAACACATTGCCGCAATCCGACCTGATGCTGAAGTTGATTTCAGCGGCACGCTGATCCGCCTGCATATCGGGTTAGAAAATGTTACCGATCTGCAGGATGATTTAGCGGCGGGCTTCGCGCGTATCGTGTAAAGTGACACTCAGTGGCAACAATAGCGGACGTTTTTTAGAAAAACGGCCGCTTTAGTTGCGCCCGGGATCAAGGTGCCCGAGCCTCTTCAGGAGTACACTAGACAAAAAACACGGTACCACTTAGGAAAGTCCATGGTTGTCATTCAAGAAATTGTCGCCGCGCTGTGGCAGCATGATTTTGCCGCGTTGGCAAACCCCCACGTTGTGGGCGTTGTATATCTGGTCATGTTCGCAACCCTGTTTCTGGAAAACGGTCTGCTGCCCGCCTCATTTTTACCGGGCGATAGCCTGCTGCTGCTCGCCGGGGCGCTGATCGCCAAAGGCGTAATGGACTTTGTACCCACGGTCGCCATTTTAACCGCCGCGGCCAGCCTCGGCTGCTGGCTGAGCTATATCCAGGGGCGCTGGCTGGGTAACACCGTCACGGTTAAGCGCTGGCTTGGGCATCTGCCGCATAAGTACCATCAGCGGGCAACCTGCATGTTTGACAAACACGGCCTGCTGGCGCTGCTGGCCGGGCGTTTTCTGGCGTTTGTTCGCACCCTGCTGCCCACCATGGCGGGCATTTCCGGGCTGCCAAACCGCCGCTTCCAGTTCTTCAACTGGCTGAGCGCGCTGCTGTGGGTTGGCGTGGTTACCGGCCTGGGCTATGCGCTGAGCATGATTCCCTTCGTTAAGCGTCATGAAGATCAGGTCATGACCTGCCTGATGATTTTGCCTATCGCGCTGCTGATCGCCGGGCTGCTCGGTACGGTTATCGTGGTGATTAAAAAGAAATACTGTAACGCCTGAGCGTTTCCAGGGCGGCGCGGATTCGCCGCCCTCACATCCCCTGAATCGTTCTGATTCGCGCCGCATCTTCCCCCGGCGTCATGCCGAAATAACGCTTAAACTCGCGGCTGAACTGCGACGCGCTTTCATACCCTACCCGCATCGCCGCCGCGCTGGCCTTCATACCATCGTGGATCATCAGCATGCGCGCTTTGTGCAGACGGTAGGTTTTCAGATACTGCAGCGGGGAGGTGCTGGTGACCGATTTAAAGTTATGATGGAACGCCGAGACGCTCATATTGGCTTCCGCCGCCAGCTGATCGACGCTGAGGTTTTCCGTGTACTGGCTTTCAATACGCTTCAGCACGCGGCTGATCAGGCTGAAGTGGGTCTGCCGGCTGACCAGCGCCAGCAGCGCCCCACCGCACGGCCCGGTCAGCACGTGATAAAGGATTTCGCGGATAATCTGTTTGCCCAGAATGCGCGCGTCCAGCGGGCGCTCCATCACATCCAGCAGGCGCTCCGCCGCGCACAGAATCTCTTCGGACAGCACCGCGGAGTTGATCCCGCTCGACGCCATGGACGGCTGAAACTGCTCATCTTCACCGATATCCATCAGCAGCTCTTGCAGCTGCAGAATATCGACGTTCAGCCGAATCCCCGCCAGCGGCACTTCCGGGGTGGCGAAGGTTTCGCATTCAAACGGTAGCGGTACCGTCAGCAGCAGATACTCATTGGTGTCATAGCGAAAGGTACGCTCATTAATGTAGCCAATTTTATGCCCGGAAAAGAGAAAAACGATCCCCGGCTGATACATGACCGGCGTCCGCGTCCCCGGCTGGGTACCGTACAGCAGGCGAATATCCGGCAGCAGACCATTAAGCATTTCTTCTTTATCTTTCAGCTGATTAACTTTATGCGTTAATAGCTGGCATATCTCAGCGCGGTTCATTTTTCGGGCCTCTGCGAACGTTTTTATACCTCCGTATTGTGCGCACTTGCGGCGCATTTCTCCAGCCCCAAGGAGAAATGGGCAAGACAACGGCAGGAATGTGCATTGAGGGGAACGGGCGACGGGAACACAATGTCCGTCATCTGACAGAGGGATTGTCTCTGTTGGCGGTTTTATCTATTTGAGGGCACCAGCCATGAATAATTTCGACCTACATACCCCAACCCGCATTCTGTTCGGTAAAGGCGCGATTGAAAATCTGCGCGATCAAATCCCGGCGGATGCTCGCGTGCTTGTCACCTACGGCGGCGGTAGCGTGAAAAAAACCGGCGTGCTTGATCAGGTTCTCAGTGCGCTGAACGGCATTGACGTCCGGGAATTTGGCGGCATCGAGCCCAACCCATCCTACGAAACGCTGATGAACGCGGTGAAAATCGCCCGTGATGAAAAGATCACGTTCCTGCTGGCGGTGGGCGGCGGTTCCGTTCTCGACGGCACCAAATTTATCGCCGCAGCGGCCCACTACAATGCCGACAGCGATCCGTGGGAAATCCTCGAAACCTACGGTAGCAAAGTGGCCAGCGCCATCCCGATGGGCTCCGTGTTGACGCTGCCGGCGACCGGTTCCGAATCCAATAAAGGCGCGGTCATCTCGCGCAAAACCACCGGCGACAAACGCGCGTTTATGTCCAGCCACGTCCAGCCGGTGTTCGCTATCCTGGATCCGGTTTACACTTACACCCTGCCGCCGCGCCAGGTGGCTAACGGCGTAGTCGACGCATTTGTCCATACCGTTGAGCAGTACGTCACCTATCCGGTCGACGGCAAAATTCAGGACCGCTTCGCCGAAGGCATTCTGCTGACCCTGGTGGAAGATGGCCCGAAAGCGCTGAAAGAGCCAGAAAACTACGACGTACGCGCCAATATTATGTGGGCGGCCACCCAGGCGCTGAACGGCCTGATTGGCGCAGGCGTGCCGCAGGACTGGGCGACCCATATGCTCGGCCACGAGCTGACCGCCATGCACGGTCTCGATCACGCCCAGACCCTGGCTATCGTCCTGCCTGCGCTGTGGAATGAAAAACGCGACGTTAAACGCGCCAAGCTGCTGCAGTACGCCGCTCGCGTCTGGAACATCACCGAAGGTTCTGAAGAACAGCGTATCGATGCCGCCATCGCCGCAACGCGTGATTTCTTCGAACAGATGGGCGTCCCGACGCGCCTTTCCGCCTACGGTCTGGATGGCAGCTCTATCCCGGCGCTACTGGCGAAGCTGGAAGAGCACGGCATGACCCAACTGGGCGAAAACCAGGATATTACGCTGGACGTCAGCCGCCGTATTTACGAGGCTGCGCGCTAATCAACCTCCTCTCCGACGCGTAAACTCGCGCAAAGGAGAGGAGTTTAACTACCGTTTTTAGCTATTTCGTCCAGACTTAATGCTACCCCTCGGCGGATTTTATTCCGCTGAGTTCATTAACAGGAGGAAGGCATGACACATCCAACCGTTATAAAACTACACGACGGCAACCTGATGCCGCAGCTGGGGCTCGGCGTGTGGAAAGCAGGCAACGAGGAAGTCGTCTCCGCCATTCATAAGGCGCTGGAAGTCGGTTATCGCTCGTTTGACACCGCCGCCGTGTACCAGAATGAAACCGGCGTCGGCAACGCATTGAGCAGCGCAGGCGTCCCCCGCGATGAGCTGTTCGTCACCACGAAACTGTGGAATGACGATCAAAAGCAGCCCAAAGAAGCGCTGCAGGAAAGCCTGAAAAAACTGAAGCTCGACTATGTCGATTTATATTTAATTCACTGGCCGGTTCCGGCAACGAACCACTTCGTCGACGCCTGGAAAAGCTTAATTGAGCTGCAGCAGCAGGGGCTGGCAAAAAGCATCGGCGTGTGTAATTTCCAGGTTCATCATCTGCAAAAAATCATCGATGAAACCGGCGTCGCGCCGGTGATAAACCAGATTGAACTTCACCCGCTGATGCAGCAGCGTCAGCTTCACGCCTGGAATGCGACGCATAAAATTCAGACCGAGTCCTGGAGCCCGCTGGCGCAGGGCGGCGAAGGGGTATTCGATCAGAAAATTATTCGTCAACTGGCGGATAAATACGGTAAAACCCCGGCGCAGATCGTTATTCGCTGGCATCTGGACAGCGGCCTGGTGGTGATCCCGAAATCGGTGACGCCATCGCGCATTGCCGAGAATTTTAACGTCTGGGACTTCCGTCTTGATAAAGATGAATTAAGTGAAATCACTAAACTGGACCAGAACAAACGCCTGGGGCCAGACCCGGATCAGTTTGGCGGCTAAACCGTAAAAAAGCCGGATAGCGCTGGCGCTTATCCGGCCTGGAGATGTTTTGTAAGCCCGGCAGACGCTAACGCCGCCGGGCAATGCAGCCGAATTAACGACCGGCGACCTTACCGCGTTTTACGGGCTTCTTCGCCGTCGCCCCGCCGTTCGAGCGCTGGTGCACAATCGGCGTATGCTTGGTCAGCGCCGGACGGGTATGGCGGTTCTGGCGACGCGCTTCGCGCATTTCGTCGATCGTCGGCGCCGGTACCAGACAATCGCGACGGCTGCCAATCAGGTGCTTTTTACCCATGGTTTCCAGCGCCTGGCGGATCAGCGGCCAGTTAGCCGGATCGTGGTAGCGCAGCAGCGCCTTGTGCAGGCGGCGCTGTTTGTCGCCCTTCGGCACCACCACATCCTCACTCTTATAGCCAATCTTACCCAGCGGGTTCTTACCGGTGTAATACATGGTGGTTGAGTTCGCCAGCGGCGACGGATAGAAGTTCTGCACCTGATCCAGACGGAAACGATGCTGCTTCAGCCACAGCGCCAGGTTCACCATATCTTCATCGCGCGTCCCCGGGTGTGCGGAGATAAAGTAAGGGATCAGATACTGCTCTTTACCGGCCTGTTTCGAATAGGTATCAAATAGCTCTTTAAAACGATCGTAGCTGCCCATTCCCGGCTTCATCATCTTCGACAGCGGCCCCTCTTCCGTATGCTCCGGGGCAATCTTCAGATAGCCGCCGACGTGATGGGTGGCCAGCTCTTTGATATAGCGCGGGTCTTCAACGGCGATGTCGTAACGCACGCCGGACGCGATAAGGATCTTTTTGATGCCTTTCAGGTCACGGGCGCGGCGATAAAGATTAATCGTCGGTTCATGGTTAGTGTCCATATGCGGACAGATATCCGGGTAAACGCATGACAGGCGGCGGCAGGTCTGCTCGGCGCGCGGCGACTTGCAGCGCAGCATATACATGTTAGCCGTCGGACCGCCAAGATCGGAAATAATGCCGGTAAAGCCGGGGACCGTGTCGCGAATCGCTTCGATTTCATTGATGATCGAATCTTCGGAGCGGCTCTGAATGATACGGCCCTCATGCTCGGTAATCGAGCAGAAGGAACAGCCGCCAAAACAGCCGCGCATAATGTTAATCGAGAAGCGGATCATCTCGTAGGCCGGAATGCGGGCATCGCCGTATGAGGGATGCGGAACGCGCTTATACGGTAGGGCAAACACGCTATCCATCTCTTCGGTGGAAAGCGGAATAGCGGGCGGGTTAACCCAGATATAGCGCTCGCCGTGTTTCTGCATCAGCGCGCGGGCGCAGCCGGGGTTGGTTTCATGGTGCAGGATCCGCGACGCATGGGCGTAGAGCACCTTGTCGCCCTTCACCTTTTCAAAGGAAGGCAGCAGGACGTAGGTCTTCTCCCACGGCTTCGGACGCGGCGGCTGCACGGTGACGCGCTTCGCTTCCTGTTTTGGCGGTGCGACGGTTTTGTTATCCGCGCACGGCAGATCTTCACCGTACGGATGCGGGATTGGGTCGATTTTCCCCGGCGTATCCAGACGCGTGGAATCGACTCCGCTCCAGCCCGGCAGCGCCTCTTTCACCATGATGGCGGTGTTGCGAACGTCGCGAATTTGCCCGATAGGCTCGCCGGCGGCCAGACGGTGCGCCACTTCCACCAGCGGACGCTCGCCGTTGCCGAACATCAGCATATCGGCCTTAGAGTCCACCAGCACCGAGCGGCGCACGGTATCGGACCAGTAGTCATAGTGCGCGGTACGGCGCAGGCTGGCTTCGATGCCCCCGAGGATCACCGGCACATCTTTCCACGCCTCTTTGCAGCGCTGAGTGTAGACCAGCGTAGCGCGATCCGGGCGCTTGCCGGCCACGTTACCCGCCGTGTAAGCATCGTCATGGCGCAGCTTACGGTCAGCGGTGTAGCGGTTGATCATCGAGTCCATGTTACCGGCGGTGACGCCGAAGAACAGGTTCGGTTTACCCAGGCGCATAAAGTCGTTTTTATTATTCCAGTCCGGCTGGGAAATAATCCCCACGCGGAATCCCTGCGCTTCCAGCATGCGTCCGCAGATCGCCATGCCGAAGCTCGGGTGATCGACATAAGCATCGCCGGTAACCAGAATAATGTCGCAGCTATCCCAGCCAAGTTGATCCATCTCTTCTCGCGACATCGGCAAGAACGGCGCGGGGCCAAAGCAGGCGGCCCAGTACTGCGGCCAGGAGAAAAGGTCACGATCCGGTTGGATCAGGGATATTGCGCTCATATTGCTTCCGGGGAAATGATAAAAAAATAATCAAAAAGGGCGGCGATTATAAGCCGGAACGATGGAAGAAATGAAGGAGGTTTTTCCGATCCCGGCCAGCAGGGGCCGGGACAGAACACATTACGGCGCCGGATTCACCAGAATCTGGCCAATAGAGCCCCGGTCGGCAAGCTCCAGCGTCTGACTTAAGTACTGGAACGGGAAGTGCGGCCAGGAGGGCTGATTGTAATAGACCAGCAGCTCAACCTGGCCATCGATCCAGACGGTATCCTTCCAGCCGCGATCTTCCGGGAACGGCGCGGAGCCGTTGACGTTACGCACCTGGAACATGACGCCTTCAATATGGAACGACTGCGGCCGGTCGGCGCGCACCGTCCAGCGCTCCCAGGTTCCCTGCTGCGCCGTAATATCGATACGCTGCGGATCCCACAGCTGACCGTTAATACCCGGATCGTCGCCAAGCGTGATATCGCGGCTGCGAATCGCCGCGCCGGCCAGAATTTCCGTCGGCAGCAAACGCACGGGCAGGCTATCGGTCACCAGCGGCAGCAGGCCCGTCGGGCGCAGCGTCAGAATCAGCGTGGAAATCAGGATGCTCGACGGTTCGAAAAAGCCGCGAATACGATCGACGATGCTGGCCGCTTCCCCGCAGGTGATCGACACTTCATCGCCGTTGGTCATATCGACCAGAATTTCACGACGCTCGCCCGGCGCCAGCGACAGCTGCTTCAGCGAAACCGGCGCCGGCAGCAGCCCCTGATCGCCGGAAATCACGTGCAGCAATCGACCATCGCTCATCTGCAGTTGATAGCGACGGGAGTTGGACGCATTCAGCAGGCGCAGGCGCACCCAGCCGCGCGACACTTCCACGAAAGGCCCCTGAACGCCGTTCACCAGCAGCGTATCGCCAACGAACCCTCCGCTACCGGGCTCGCTATACTCAGGCGTACCGAAGTTATCCAGACGCTTGTCCTGAATAATCACCGGGAAATCATCCACGCCGTAGTGATTGGGGATCGGCAGATTTTTACTGACATCATCTTCCACCAGCCACATCCCGGCCAGGCCGTTATAGACCTGTTTTGCCATATGGTTTGGCGTGTTGGCCTGATACCACAGCGTCGCCGCGCTTTGGCGGATTGGTAGTACCGGAGCCCAGTCGGCGTTGGCGGACATCATGCGCGCGGCGCCGCCAATCAGCGGACCGGGAACCTGCAGACCGCGGATCGTCATCGCGACGTTTTCCGTCAGGCGGTTGCTGTAAATCAGCTTCACATCGTCGCCGTTCCAGACACGAATAGTTGGCCCCATATAGCGGCCGTTAATCCCCCACACCGATGCGCGGGTTCCGGGCGTAAACGACCAGTGCGCTCGCTGTAGCGTCAAAAATAGCGGCTGCCCGCGGCGGGACTCCAGCAGAGGAGGGATCGGCAGCGCAGGCTGCTGACCAGCGGCCTGTGCCTTCAGCGGCGCGGCGCCTGCGCACAGCGCTACGCCTGAAGCCTTAATGAACTGACGCCGACTGAGTGACATATTTACTCCATGAAATACTGACTAATTAACAAGGGAATTCGTTTCCCGCCAGCAATACGCGCGCGGTTCGCGGCGTTTCCTGTGTTATTTCTTTGCGGCCGCTTCGCGTTCGGCAACTTCTTTATCCAGCTCAGCGATTTTAGCGGACATCAGCTCGCGACAGTGCGTCGCCAGCGCGCGAACGCCCTCTTTTCCATACTGGCTGGTGTCTACCGGCGGCAGCATTTCTACAATCACCAGACCGTTATTCAGGCGATTGAGATTAATTTTATTCGATGTATTAGACACGCACACCGGAATAATGGGCACGCCAGCAGCGACAGCCGCATGAAAAGCGCCGGTTTTAAAAGGCAGCAGACCGCGACCGCGACTGCGGGTCCCTTCCGGAAACATCCAAAAAGAGATATTGCGCTTTTTAAACGCGTTCACGACTTCGGCAATAGTGCCGTGCGCTTTTGCCCGGTTATTGCGGTCAATCAGCAGGTTCCCCGTGAGCCAGTAGAGCTGGCCGAAAAATGGGATCCACGCCAGGCTCTTTTTACCCACGGTAACGGTCGGCGGCTGCACGATATTTGATGCCGTCACCATATCATAGTTATTCTGGTGGTTAGCGATATAGATGGCGTTGCCGTAGCTTTCCGCATCGGCCGGCTTGCGCAGCTCGACTTTCAGGCCGAAAACCGGCGACAGTTTGCCAAACAGGTGACCGAAGGTGGCGACGTGCTTAGGATTACGCGGACTGAACAGACAATAAATACAGCCGAAGATGCAGACCAGAATACAATAGATGACAACGATAATTAGTCGAAAAATAAATAGCATAGCTACCTCTAAAACCCAAACCGCTTAGAATTATACTCGCTGTTTCGCAGATTGCAGGCATCGGGCATCATTGCAAAGCGCGTTAAGCACCCGAACGATGCTGGCGGATATTGTTAATCGCAATGCCTGAATAAACAACGATTTTGCGGTAAATATTAACCTCCCCCGCCGAACTGCGAGGGAGGGTCATCCTACTCTTCGCTATCGCCCGCGGAGGCGCGACGCGGTGAATCAATCTCCACCCGGTCGATCTTCTGCAGTCCGCGTATCAGAGAGCCGCGGCGGCCGCGCTCGCCGGTGACTTTTTGCAGCTCTTCCGGACGGAGTTTGATTTTCCGTTTGCCGACGTGAATCGTCAGCGTACTTTGCGGCGGCAGGACAAACAGATGCGCCAGGCCATCCTGGCCCGCAGCCGCTTCCGCCGACGGGATGTTGATAATCTTGTTGCCTTTGCCTTTCGACAGCTGCGGCAGGTCGCTGACCGGGAACATCAGCATGCGGCCGGCGGCGGTAATGGCCAGCAGCATATCGGACTCGTCCTCAATCACCAGCGGCGGCATCACGTGGGCGTTATCCGGAAGGCTAATCAACGTCTTACCGGCGCGATTGCGCGCAACCAGATCGTTGAAAGTACAAATAAACCCGTAGCCTGCGTCGGAAGCCAGCAGCAGTTTTTGATCATCGGCCTCCATCAGCATATGTTCCACCGTCGCCCCCGGCGGCAGCGTCAGCTTACCGGTGAGCGGCTCGCCCTGCCCGCGTGCGGACGGCAGGGTGATCGGGTCAATCGCGTAGCTGCGCCCGGTGGTGTCAATGAAGACCACCGGCTGATTGCTCTTCCCTTTCACTGCGGCTTTAAAACTGTCGCCCGCTTTATAGTTCAGCCCCGGCGCGTCGATATCATGACCTTTGGCGCTACGAACCCAGCCGCTCTGCGACAGAACGATAGTGACCGGCTCGGACGGCAGCATATCGTGCTCGCTCATCGCTTTCGCTTCTTCACGCTCGCGCAGCGGCGAACGGCGATCGTCGCCGTAGGCGTCAGCGTCGGCCTGCAGCTCTTTCTTCAGCAGGTTATTCATCTTGCGTTCTGAAGCCAGAATGGCCTGCAGATGGTCGCGTTCTTTTTCCAGCTCGCTTTGTTCACCGCGGATCTTCATCTCTTCCAGTCGGGCGAGATGGCGCAGTTTTAACTCCAGAATCGCTTCCGCCTGGGTTTCGCTGATGCCGAAGCGCGACATCAGGGCCGGTTTCGGCTCATCTTCGTGGCGGATAATTTCGATAACTTCATCGATATTCAGAAACGCCACCAGCAAACCTTCCAGGATATGCAGGCGCTTGAGGACTTTTTCCAGACGGTAGCTGAGACGACGGCGTACGGTATCGCGACGGAAAGTCAGCCATTCCGAGAGGATTTCCAGCAGGTTTTTTACCGCCGGACGGTTATCGAGACCGATCATATTCAGGTTGATACGGTAGCTCTTTTCCAGATCGGTCGTCGCGAACAGGTGGTTCATCACCTGCTCCATATCCACGCGGTTAGAACGCGGGACAATCACCAGGCGAGTCGGGTTTTCGTGATCCGATTCGTCGCGCAGGTCATCCACCATCGGCAGCTTTTTATTGCGCATCTGGGCGGCGATCTGCTCCAGCACGCGGGCGCCGGAAACCTGATGCGGCAGGGCGCTGATCACCACCGCGCCGTCTTCTTTCGTCCACACCGCGCGCATACGCACCGAACCGCGGCCATTCTGGTAGATTTTACGGATCTCGGCGCGGGGGGTAATGATTTCCGCTTCGGTCGGATAATCCGGCCCCTGTACGATATCCAGCAGATCGTCGAGCGACGTTTGCGGTTTTTCAATCAGGGTAATGGCCGCCTGAGCGACTTCACGCAGGTTGTGCGGCGGAATATCCGTCGCCATGCCGACGGCGATGCCGGTAGTGCCGTTGAGCAGAATATTGGGCAGGCGCGCAGGCAGCATTTTCGGCTCCTGCAGGGTGCCGTCAAAGTTCGGTACCCAGTCAACGGTGCCCTGCCCCAGTTCGCTCAGCAGCAGTTCAGCATACTTCGACAAACGGGATTCGGTATAACGCATCGCGGCGAAGGATTTAGGATCGTCCGGCGCCCCCCAGTTCCCCTGACCGTCGACCAGCGGATAGCGGTAAGAGAAGGGTTGCGCCATCAGCACCATGGCTTCATAACACGCGCTATCGCCGTGCGGATGGTATTTACCCAGAACGTCGCCGACGGTGCGGGCGGACTTTTTGAATTTAGCGCTGGCGTTCAGACCCAGTTCAGACATCGCATAGACGATGCGACGCTGGACCGGCTTCAGGCCATCGCCAATAAACGGCAGCGCCCTGTCCATGATGACGTACATGGAGTAGTTAAGGTAGGCGTTTTCCGTAAATTCATGCAGCGCGAGGCGCTCTGCCATATCGCTCATTAATCGTGAATCCTCAATCTGCGTACCGGCCGTTCGGACGGCAAAACTACCGGCGATAATACCCTATCTAACGCCCTGAGTCACAGGGCGTTAGGCCGGTTGAGGATCCCTGATTCACGGGTTATGCCCCGACATGAGATCGGGGCCAAATATTATTGCGCGATTTTACGAATCTGCTTTACGTCGATTTCCACAGAGTTCCAGTCTTTATCGACTTCACCCTGAATCTCTACCGTGTCCTGCGGGGTTACGGTCACGCCGTTCCAGCGCTTATGATCGATATCGACGTTCACGATGCCGGAGCTGTCCTGGAATTTATACAGGTCGTCGGAAATACGCTCCACGATTTTACCGCGCAGGGTCACCCAGGTATCGTCACGCAGGGTTTTCGCATTGGCGACCGTTGTTACGCTCCCGTTCGGGCCAATGAACCCGCCGTTTTGCGTGGTCGTCTGGCTGGTTGGCGCGGATCCAGGTCCGGAAAATCCGCCCTGCTCAGCGGCCAGTACCGGCATGGAAACTAAGGCGATGATAGCGGTCATTGCGGCGATTTTCTTCATGATGTGTTCTCCCTTTGTGTTTATATCGTCACTATTACACCGGGCAAAACTTAACAACTTCTTAAGCGGAAAAAATAATTTTTTTTCCTGTACAGCGCGCGCCGCGACGCGCTTTACTGCTGGAATAGCCGAGGGACACAGGAGCAGGAGAATGCGCATTTTACTGGTGGAAGACGACAAACTGATCGGTGACGGCCTCAAAACCGGACTGGCCAAACTGGGCTTCAGCGTCGACTGGTTTACCCGCGGCGAGGAAGGCAAAGCCGCGCTGTACAACGCCCCGTACGACGCCATTGTCCTGGACCTGACGCTCCCCGGTATCGATGGGCTGGATATTCTGCGCGAATGGCGCGACAAAGGCCGCCACGAACCGGTACTGATCCTGACCGCCCGCGACGCGCTCAGCCAGCGTGTCGAAGGGCTTCGGCTCGGCGCCGATGACTATCTTTGCAAACCTTTCGCGCTGGTTGAAGTTGCCGCGCGCCTGGAAGCGCTGATGCGCCGCGCCCACGGCCAAAGCAGCAGCGAACTGCGGCACGGCAATGTGGTCCTCGATCCAGGCCGACTCACAACCACCCTGAACGGCGAGAGCCTGGCGCTCAAGCCAAAGGAGTTTGCTCTGCTGGAGCTGCTGATGCGCAATGCCGGACGCGTGCTGCCGCGTAAGCTTATTGAAGAAAAGCTCTATAGCTGGGATGACGACGTCTCCAGCAACGCCATAGAAGTGCACGTCCATCATCTGCGCCGTAAGCTCGGCAGCGCTTTCATTCGTACCGTACACGGCATCGGCTATACCCTGGGGGACGCATGAAGCGGCTGGGAAAACTGAGCCTGCGGGTCCGCCTGACGCTGCTTTTTTTGCTGCTGACCAGCGCCGCCTGGGGCATGGCCAGCTTTGTGGCCTGGCAACAGACCACCGACAAGCTGGATAAGCTGTTCGATACGCAGCAGCTGCTTTTCGCCCGCCGCCTAAGCGCGATGAATTTCGACGAGCTGCATACTCTCGCGCCGCAGGTGCGGACGAAGAAAAAGGTCAAGCACGGCCATCTCGACGACGATGCGCTGGCTTTCGCTATCTTTACGACCGACGGCAAAATGGTGCTTAACGATGGCGAAAATGGCCAGGATATCCTGTGGGGTAACGACCGGGAGGGGTTCAGCGACGGCTATCTGCGCGGCGACGATGACGAGTGGCGCTTTCTGTGGCTCACCACCCGCGACGGGCGCCATCGTATCGTCGTCGGCCAGGAGTGGGATTACCGCCGCGAGATGGCGCTGGATATCGTCACCTCACAGCTTACGCCCTGGCTGGTGGCGCTGCCGCTGATGTTTTTACTGCTCATCGTGCTGTTAAGCCGGGAACTGGCGCCGCTGAAAAAGCTGGCCACCACGCTGCGCACCCGGGCGCCGGATTCCGCCGAAACGCTAAATAGCGACAACGTGCCTAATGAGGTCCGTCCGCTGGTCGACGCGCTAAATCAGCTCTTTACCCGGACGCACGACACCATGATCCGCGAGCGTCGCTTCACCTCCGATGCCGCCCACGAACTGCGCAGCCCGCTGGCGGCGCTGAAGGTGCAGACTGAAGTGGCCCAGCTCTCGCTGGACGATCCGCAAGGGCTGGATAAAGCGCTGGAGCAGCTCCATCAGGGTATCGATCGCGCAACCCGCCTGGTCGACCAGCTACTGACTCTATCGCGCCTGGATTCGCTGGCGCAGCTGGATGATGTTCAAACGATCGCTCTTGATGAACTGCTCCAGTCGGCGGTCATGGAGATGTACCACCCGGCGCAGCTGGCCGGAGTTGAGCTGCGCCTGCACCTGAACGCAAAGAGCATCATGCGCACCGGGCAGCCGCTGCTGCTAAGCCTGCTGGTGCGCAATCTTTTAGATAACGCCGTGCGCTACAGCCCCGCCGGAAGCCAGGTCGACATCACCCTGGATGCCGGTGAATTCCGCGTACGCGACAACGGCCCGGGCATCAGCGCCGAGGCCCTGACGCGCGTCGGCGAGCGCTTTTATCGTCCTCCTGGCCAGGAGCAGCCCGGCAGCGGCCTCGGGCTCTCCATCGTCAAACGTATCGCCGCGCTGCACGGGATGACGGCAAGTTTCGGCAACGCCCGGGACGGCGGATTCGAGGCGCGCATTCGCTGGTAGCGGCATTATTGCTATAAAAGCAAAAGACTTTGCACATTTTGCTCATTTTACCGCTCTGCCCGACGGGGTAAAATTAACCACAAAATTGAAAAGTTGAGGATAAAAAATGAGCAACATCCTGATTATTAATGGCGCAAAAAAGTTCGGCCACTCTAACGGCCAGCTGAACGACACCCTGACTGAAGTCGCGGAAACCTATCTGCGCGACCTCGGGCATGATGTTAAAGTGGTCCGCGCCGATAGCGACTACGACGTGAAAACCGAAGTGCAAAACTTCCTGTGGGCCGATTCCGTTATCTGGCAAATGCCGGGCTGGTGGATGGGCGCGCCGTGGACGGTGAAAAAGTACATCGATGACGTCTTTACCGAAGGTCACGGCGCGCTGTATGCCAGCGATGGCCGCACCCGCTCCGATGCCAGTAAGAAATATGGCTCCGGCGGCCTGATTCAGGGCAAAAAATATATGCTGTCCCTGACCTGGAACGCGCCGATGGAAGCCTTCACCGAGAAAGATCAGTTCTTCCACGGCGTTGGCGTCGATGGCGTTTACCTGCCGTTCCATAAGGCCAACCAGTTCCTCGGGATGAGCGCCCTGCCGACCTTCATCGCCAACGATGTGATCAAAATGCCCGATGTTCCGCGTTATACGGCAGAATATCGCAAGCATCTGGCTGAAATTTTTGGTTAACTGTAATGAGTTATGAAAAGACGACAAGCGCGGCTAACCGAGCGGCGGCTTGAAGTATGATGAGAATAGACAGAAGGAGTTGAGTTAACCATGTTGACAGTGATCGCTGAAATTCGCACTCGTCCGGGCCAACACCACCGCCAGGCGGTGCTGGATCAGTTCGCAAAAATTACCCCGACCGTTCTCCAGGAAGAGGGCTGCCACGGCTATGCGCCGCTGGTGGATCACGCCGCTGGCGTCAGTTTTCAGACCACCTCGCCGGACTCAATTGTGATGGTCGAGCAGTGGGAAAGCGTCGCGCATCTTGAAGCGCACCTGCAGACCCCGCACATGAAAGCCTACAGCGAAGCCGTGAAAGGCGACGTGCTGGAGATGAGCATTCGTATTCTGGAAGCGGGCATTTAAGCAACGCTGGCCGCCCGGTAAGCGCACGCTACCGGGCAATAGCGTTACCAGTACAGTTTCCAGTTCTGCGTCATGCGCATCAGCGCTTCAACGTAAAAATAGTCCCCCCAGCTACAGCACTCATCGACGCCTTTATTACTCGCCAGATGGTAGACCGAGTGCTTGAGTAAACCATTACCCTTGTCACTTTTTGCCATCAGATAGCCCTTCGTTAGCGAGGCCATTATCGCCATCGCCCACTGTTGATAGCGTTCGCGATCCGGGTCGGTCGTTGGCAACTGCTTAACCAACTCCAGCAGACCGCATACGGCGATAGCAGCCGAAGAAGAGTCTCGCAGCGCATCGGTGTTTATCAGCGCCAGATCCCAATGACAGACATAGTCCTCTGGCAGGCGGTTGAGGAAATAGTTGGCCAGTTTTTTTGCCAGGCCGACCAGCGCCCTGTCGCCGGTATAGATATAGCTGAGCAGAAAACCATAAATTCCCCACGCCTGGCCGCGGGACCAGCAGGAATCATCGGCATAACCCTGCTGAGTATTCCCATAGCGCGGCTTCCCGCTGACAACATCCATATAATAGGTGTGCCAGGTCGAAGCATCTTCACGTACCAGAAAAGCCGCCGATTGCCTGACGTGCGCCAGAGCCGCATCCCTGAAGCGCGGGTCGCCCGTTTGCTCGCTTGCCCAATAAAGCAGCGGCAGATTCATCGTGCAGTCAATAATCATCCGCCCGGCCTGGGCGGGATCGTTGAGATCGCCCCAGGCCTGAATAATCTGCGCCTTCGCGTGAAAGCGCTCCAACAGAGCTTCCGCCGCCATCAGCGAGAACCCGCGCGCGTCGCGATTACCGGTTAAACGCCAGGCCGCCACGCAGGAAAGCGTGTAGAGAAAGCCCAAATCATGCGTATTGGTGTCGTGACGCCCTGCAATACGCAGACCGAAAGTCCGCACGTTTTTCTCCGCCATCTGACGAAACTTATCTTCACCGCTCATCTCCCACGCCAGCCATAGCTGTCCGGTCCAAAAACTGGTCGTCCACTCGACGTTTTCAGTCAACGGATAATAACCTTCGACGCAGGTCTCAGCGGGAAATTGTTCACCGAATTCCGTTAAATGACGGCCAATCAGTTCAAGGACATCTTCACGCGCCCGCTTCATTTCTTCCCGGAAGCAATCCATTGAGATCGGCTCGCCGGGGAAATCGCGCAATGGTTCCTCTACGATATTATTTAACATATTTCGGTTCCTTATCGCTTAGCTTATTTTGATGCGTTATTTTCTGAAACATTGAGGGTGGCAGAGCTGCGCCGTTTACTCTGGCATGACGATAAGGTAAATGCCGATATCACGGTAAAAACCAGCGCAATCATGCCCATAATAATATACGTTTTCTCAAACCCGATACGATCGTACATAAACCCGGCAGGTGACGAGACGACCACATTACCAACATATAACATCGCCTGATAACCTAACAAATACATCGTTGCATTAACGCGTTTGTCAAAGTGCTCGGCGATATACTTAAATACTGAAACCAACAGCAGGCATATTTCCAGGCCATACAATGGTTTTAATAGCGAAATCAACAGATGGGAATCACACAGGCCAGAAATCACCAACCTGGCGCCTACCAGCAGGCCAACAATTAATAATCCACGTTTTGCGCCAATGTAGTTAACAAAGAATGGAATGACCATATACATAATAAATTCCATCCCGGACTGTACCGTTCCCAGATAACCAAAAATGGCGTTGCCTTTATGGACATCAGCAAAGAACGTGACAAAATAGCGCGAAAACTGCTGCTCCGCGATAAACATCATCCACGCCACCCCGGCCACGTACAGGCAGAATGCCCAGAATTTACGGTTACGCAGAAGGGTATAAACATCCGCCGGAGAAATTTTATCTTTGACCAGCACCTGCGCGGCATTCTCCGCATTTTCGTTGACTTTCAGGCTTAATAAAACGGCCAGCATCACTATCGACGTGACGCTTCCCAGGATAAAGTTATACGCTGGCGAGAGGTTAAACAGCAGGCCAGAGAAAGAAGACGCTACCGCCCATCCGAGCGATCCCCACATGCGAATTTGCCCAAACTCCATATTGTTCAGACGGCTGTAACGGTCGGTATAGGATTCACAGGCCGCGACGCCCGCATACCAGGCGAAGCTTAAATAAATCGCACCGACAATAATACCTAGCATCGTCTTGGTTAACAGTAGCGGCTGATAAACATAAATAAAAAAAGGCGCCATTAATGCCGACATCAGCACCACAAAATAGAGCAGATACTTACTCATCCCTATTTTATCAAGTATATAGCCATAAATGGGTTTAAGAATAACTGAAAATACGCCATTCACGGCAAAGACGGTGCCAATAACCGCGCCGCTTAGATTGGCTTTTTGCCCTAACCATATGGCGAGCAGGCTAATACTGGCAGACCAGGTGAAAAAATACAGAAAAATGAAGGCGCTTATTTTGTAATACTCAACTTTGTTATTCGTATAGGTACTTTCCATACTATCCTCAGCGAAAGCATGTAAAAAATCGAATAATGAGTTGCCGGGCGTTAGCCCGACCGCGTTTAAAAATAAATAGTTTGCTGGGTTTCTTTTTGGCTATCCATAATAATAAAGCGGCGATCTTGTCGAATGAGTAACGGCATATCGGCAAAAACTTTATTTATCTCAGCGCTGGCGATAACCGCACAGGCCAACCAATGTTCGCCAGGAGCCAGCTCGGTGGTTAAAGTGGGAATGGCCGCGCAGGGCGCAAACATGATACTGCTATTGGGCGGCGTGATAACGGACTCGCCCTGCCTGGCGATGCCGGGAGCAAGATTGGCTATCATGCTGCTCCCATTGCTGGCCAGAATCAGGCTGCTGCCGGCCTCCAGGCAGGGCTCCGCCTTCAGTACCGCAAAGCCCCCCTCCACGGACTGTAGCCGTCGAGCGCTGGCAATGTGGTGTACCCGAACGTGCCAGTCGCCGCAGGGGATAAGCCAGGTGCGGATATGTACGTCTGACCACGGCGACCAGCGGCAGAAAATCGCGTTCTCCGCTACCGTCACTTCCTCGCATTCGCGCCGTCCGCGCCAGTAATTATCGTTGTCAGATAGCAGGAGCATCGAGTCGCAGGCGGCATGCTTAAGGCCATACCGCCCCCGCTCAAGGGTAAAACCAAAGCGGCTGGAGTAGGCAAACCGGGTATATTTGGCTTCGGTATTGACGTAATTATTTAACTCCAGCTGGCCCGACGTCAGCATCGTTACATGGCGAGAATGGCGATCGTGCTGCAAAATTTGCGCCGCTTGGGGTATCACGCGCACCTTAGCCAGCGGCGGCAGCGGTAACTCTTCCGCTAGCCAAAAATCATGATCTGCCGGTAACGCCAGAATCAGGAAAACCTTCAGCGCCCAGTAAGGGGACCCGGGCGAATTATAGTCCTCGCACATCGCCAGATTGGGATAGGCAAAACCCAGCGTCAGAATACCGTCGCGATCGAAAATCGGCTGCTGCTGCCACCAGCGTAAATGGCGTAGGATCAGTCCTTTCACCACGCCAGGAGAAAATTCGTCCACCCCGGAAAACGCCATCGCGCTCCAGAAGGCAATCATGGCGAAACGATAGGTCAGGCTGCGCCCAAAAGGTACGGATGAACCATCCGCCGCCGACATATAGATAAAATCCCGGGCAAACAAACGGGAGCGTTCGCGTAACGTGGCGGCCCGCTCTGCATCATCCGGACTCAGGGTGGCGTACAGTAGGCCGTAAAAATGAAAAGCCATAGAGATATAGTAATCTTTTGGCCGCCCCGGCCCATCGGAGTACCATCCTTCGCCCAAATAGTAGGCTTCCATCATCGCAAACCGGCGATCGATGGCGGCCTGATCGAAGGCTAATCCCGCGCGCTTAAACCCAAGCTGAACGATAATAGCGAAATAGTTCCAGTTGCTGTCGGGCATCTGCGCATCGGTGATTTGATTCAGCCAGCGGTGGAAATTCGCCAGTTCCTTTTCGCTGAATACATCCGTCAGGCGCGTCTGCAGTAACGCCAGGCCCAGACCGTAGGCCGCCATCTCCACCAGCCGCTGATCGTATGGCCCCGTATCGCCCCAATACTGTGGGCTATCGGGATCGGTACCTAGCTTAATCGCCTGGATATATTTCTCAGCAAAAGGCGTCTCTTCACCGCCCGCCCACAGCGGAAATAGCCCCCATAGCGCTCTGGATAACCCCTCCATACCGGCAATATTCGTATCATAATGCGCGCAGGTATCGCCGAGCGTGAACTGCGCCTGACCGGCCGGAAATTGGGCGTCGAGCGCGCTCAGCATCGTTGTAAGAGCGCGAATAACGTCGTCACGCGATGACAATGGTTTTGATTTTTCTTTCGTTGCCGACCACATAGCTCCCCCCTGATTTAATGGGCAAAGCATAGTGAATCGCCGGGGATGAGAAATGTTACCTCAGTCACACCGGCAGGATAAAAATAAAACAGCAATTGATAAAATTTAAAAAGGTAGTTTATAAAACGAATAATCCCTGCAAAAGTTTAAATTTATTGCACTATGGCGCAGCCCTTAAATGAAGAACGTCTGGAACTGATAACCCTCAATGACGCAACGGCGTCGTTTAGCCGGTTATTCGCCAATACGGTCCGCTATCATCACTGGCATCAGTGTCTTGAAGTACTGTACGTAGAGGAGGGGTTCGGCGTGGTGATTGTCGATCATAAGCAATACACCATGCGCCCGGGGAGGATGTTTTTCTTCCCTCCCTTTACGCTGCATAAAATCATCGTGGATGAGCAGGCGCAGGATCGTTACCGGCGAACCATCATTCATCTCGACCAGTATACCCTGCTGAAAGGATTACGTGATTTCCCCTACTCCCGCCAGCGGCTCCATAATCTGACCCAGCGAGCGGGCCAATCCTGGGTAGTGGACGTCGCCGATATTCACCACCACATCGATTTTTTATTCAGCCGCTATGAAAAGCTGGCCGGAGACTCGCCGCTAAATAGCGAGCAGGTTTCCTGTCTGCTGCTCTCTTTACTCAGCATGCTGAGCGAAGATCATCCCAGCATGTCGGGAATAACCGATGGTACCGCAAGCCAGGTGATGTTCTGGCTTGACGAGAATTACATGCGAAAATTTAGCCTGAGCAGGCTGGCGGAAGAGTTGGGTAAATCGAAGAGCTATATTTCGCGCCGCTTTCATCAGGAAACAGGCGAAAGTATTGTCAATTATCTCAATACGATACGACTAAGAAAAGCGTGCGAGGCGCTATTGCATAGCCAGCAGAGCGTGCGCGAGATCGCCCGAATGGTCGGGTTTTCAGATGTCACCTATTTTATCAGCGCGTTCGGCAAGGGCATTGGCGAAACGCCGCTGCAGTACCGGAAAAGACATAAAATTTAAAACTGTATCCCGGACGGGGCACGCGAGCCGCCGTCCGGCATTCGCCTGCGTTACCCTTCGATATCCGCCAGATCGCCCTTCTCCTGCAGCCAGTTACGCCGATCTTCAGAGCGCTTCTTCGCTAACAGCATATCCATCATAGCGGTTGTCTGCTGTTCATCTTCATCGTTGATAATCAGCTGTACCAGACGGCGGGTATTCGGATCCAGGGTAGTTTCACGCAGCTGCAACGGGTTCATCTCGCCCAGCCCTTTAAAGCGCTGTACGTTCGGTTTGCCTTTCTTACGCTTGAGCTGCTCGAGCACGCCCGCTTTTTCTTCTTCCGTCAGCGCGTAGTAAACCTCTTTGCCGAGGTCGATACGGTACAAAGGCGGCAGCGCCACGTAAACGTGGCCGTGTTTAACCAAAGTGCGGAAGTGCCTGACGAACAGCGCGCACAGCAGCGTCGCGATGTGCAGACCATCGGAGTCGGCGTCAGCCAGAATACAAATCTTGCCGTATCGCAGCTGGCTCAGGTCATCGCTATCCGGATCGATACCAATCGCGACGGAAATATCATGCACTTCCTGGGAAGCGAGCACTTCATCGGAAGAGACTTCCCAGGTGTTAAGGATTTTACCTTTCAGCGGCATGATCGCCTGGTATTCGCGGTCGCGCGCCTGCTTGGCAGAGCCGCCGGCGGAATCCCCTTCCACAAGAAACAGTTCGGTCCGATTCAAATCCTGAGCGGTGCAATCCGCCAGCTTGCCGGGAAGGGCAGGACCGCTAGTGAGCTTTTTACGCACCACTTTTTTCGCCGCACGCAGACGACGCTGGGCGCTGGAAATCGCCATTTCCGCCAGCAGCTCCGCCGACTGGACGTTCTGGTTTAGCCACAGGCTGAACGCGTCCTTAACGACGCCGGAAACAAACGCGGCGCACTGACGTGAAGAGAGGCGCTCTTTGGTTTGCCCGGCAAACTGCGGATCCTGCATCTTCACGGAAAGCACGTAAGCGCAGCGCTCCCAGATATCTTCCGCCGATAGCTTCACGCCGCGCGGCAGGATGTTCCGGTATTCGCAGAACTCGCGCATAGCGTCCAGTAAACCCTGACGCAGACCGTTAACGTGGGTGCCGCCCTGCATGGTAGGGATCAGGTTGACGTAGCTTTCGGTCAGCAGCTCGCCGCCTTCCGGCAGCCACAGCAACGCCCAGTCGACCGCTTCGGTATCGCCAGAGAAGGTGCCGACGAACGGTTTTTCCGGCAGCAGAGGCAGGCCGTTAACCGCTTCGCTAAGATAGTCGGTCAGTCCATCGGCGTAGCACCAGCGTTGTTCACTGTCGTTGACCAGATCGCGGAAAACAATCTCTACGCCCGGGCAAAGAACGGCCTTGGCTTTTAACAAATGCGAGAGGCGTGAGACGGAAAAACGCGGGCTGTCAAAAAAGCTTTCATCCGGCCAGAAGTGCACGCTGGTACCGGTATTGCGCTTACCGCAGGTGCCGGTCACATGGAGATCTTCTACTTTATCGCCATTTTCAAAGGCGATGCTGTAGATCTGACCGTCGCGGCGCACGTTCACTTCAACGCGTTTCGATAGGGCGTTGACCACTGAAATCCCTACGCCGTGCAGGCCGCCGGAGAACTGGTAGTTCTTATTGGAGAATTTCCCCCCCGCGTGCAGGCGGCAAAGAATCAGTTCAACTGCCGGAACCCCTTCTTCAGGATGGATATCCACCGGCATTCCGCGGCCATCATCGATAACTTCCAGCGACTGGTCGGCATGGAGAATGACCTCCACGCGTTTCGCGTGACCGGCCAGGGCCTCATCCACGCTGTTATCAATAACTTCCTGACCAAGATGATTTGGACGTGTGGTATCAGTGTACATTCCCGGACGGCGGCGAACCGGCTCTAGCCCGGTGAGTACCTCAATGGCATCAGCGTTATATGAAGATTGCGTCATGGTGTGTATTCGTAGGTCGTTCCGAACCGCTCAGCGCAGGCCCAGAAAATCGATAATCTGAGTGAAATGATCTTCAAAGCCAACAAATGCGTGATTACCGCCCTCCTCTACCGTCTGTCGGCAGGAGGCGAAATAATCAACGGCCTGGCGGTAATCAAGCACTTCATCGCCCGTTTGCTGCAATAACCAGATTAAATCCGGCGCTTCCAGCGGGTCAATTTGCATGACTTTGAGATCGTAAATATGGCGAGACTCTAGCACATATTGCTGCCCCGTGTATGGATTCTCATTGGGGCCAAGGAAATTGTTCAATAGCTCAAACGGGCGCACCGCAGGGTTCACGACAACCGCCGGCAGCATAAAGCACTGCGATAGCCAGGTCGCGTAATATCCCCCCAGCGAGGAACCGACAACGCCTAGCGGTTCGCCGCCGTGCTCCAGCACGATGGCCTCCAGATATTCCGCCGCTTGCGCGGGGTAAACCGGGAGCTCCGGTATCACCATTGAGATGTCAGGATAGGTCCGCGCCAGCCACTCTTTCAGCGCAGTCGCTTTTGCCGAGCGCGGCGAGCTGTTAAAACCATGCAGATAGAGAAGCGTAGACATCAGTATCCTTCTGAAGCGATATCCGGGTGAAATTTCACGCCTTCAAGGCGGCAAACTTCAGTGGTCAACGTGCCATCAGGATGCAGATCCAGCCAGCGCCAGCCCGGAGAGACGGTATCCAGCGTGAAGTTAGCGCAGTGCGGCTTAAACTGCACGCAGGTGGATGGCGTGGCCATCATGCGCCGACCGTTCCAGTCAAGATCCAGTTCCTGATGAATATGGCCGCACAGCAGATGCTTAACGCGAGGAAACGCGGCCAGCGCGCAATCAAGCGCCCCGGCATTGCGCAGGCTATGCTGATCCAGCCAGCTGCAGCCTGACGGCATAGGATGGTGGTGCAACAGCAGCAGCGTATACCGCTCCGGGACTTCCGCCAGCTTCTGCTCAAGCCATTCAAGCTGGAAATCGCTCAGCTCGCCGTGCGGCACGCCGAACACCTGGCTATCCATGAGCAATATTTGCCAATGGTCGCCCAGCAATACGCGTTTAGCGGGGGAGATGCCTGATTCCTGCAGCGTGCTATACATCGCCGGTTGAAAATCATGATTACCCGGCAGCCAGACGCAAGGTGCAGCAAAACTCGCGATGCCCTCAGCAAAATGCTGATAGGCCGCGGCAGAGTGATCTTGCGCCAGATCGCCTGTAGCAACAATCAGGTCGCATTCTCGCTGTGAGGCGTGGATAGCATCCAGTACGGCCTGATAGCTTTCCCAGGTATTGATACCTAACAGCGTTTCGTGTTTTTCAGCAAACAGGTGAGTATCGGTAATTTGTAATATCCTGACTCTGGCCTCACCAGCCAAAGGTAGGTTTAACAGGCTTTCCAAATGGTGTCCTTAGGTTTCACGACGCTAACAAACCGGAATCGCCATCGCTCCATGTGCTAAACAGTATCGCAGCCAATCGGCCAAAAACTGATTAATTTGATGCTTTTCGTCGCGTTGATGCAACTTTTTATTAGGATAATCATACCGCGCTTTGAAGCGAAAGATCTGCTGGCTTGAACACACTTCAGCGACCATTGCATCGTGATAGAGCCGTACCGTCATTGACGGCAGACTCCAGTAGCTCACCGACGGAGCCGTCTGCTCAATCGCCACTAACGTAGTGTAGCGGGTCGATTCGACGATGGTTAATCGGTATTGCGCGTTGCCCACCTGGTAACTCACCTTTTCTCCCGCTGCATCCGTTCGCGGCAACAGGCGGCGCAGCTGGGCAAAGTTGGTTTCACACAGGCGCATCATTTCAGGAAAGTCAGGCGTATAACGCTTCATTTTGTCCACTCGTTGCGTAAATTGTGATAATGCAGTTGCAGCCATTGCAGCGCGATGACAGAGGCTGCGTTGTCGATTTTCCCCTCTTCCACCCATCTGTAAGCCTGTTCCCGGCTCACCACGTGGACACGAATATCCTCATTTTCGTCGGCCAATCCATGAATCCCTTTTGCCGTCGTGGCATCGACTTCCCCCACCATAATAGACAATCTTTCGCTGGTGCCGCCGGGGCTGGCCAGGTAGCTCAGGACCGGTTTAATCCGGCCAACATTAAGCCCGGCTTCTTCCACCGCTTCACGACGGGCGACATCTTCAGGAGATTCGCCTTCTTCTATCATACCGGCGACCATTTCAAGCAGCCACGGGCTCGCGCTGGTATCGTACGCCGCAATACGGATCTGTTCGACGAGCACAACTTCATCGCGCACCGGGTCAAAGGGTAGCAAGACTGCGGCGTGCCCGCGCTCAAAAATTTCACGCGTCACTTCATCACTCATGCCGCCGTTAAACAGGCGATGGCGAAAACGATATAAATCGAGCGAAAAAAAACCGCGATAAAGCGTTTCGCGTGCAATAATTTCTACATCGTTTTTAGAGAAGGTAATCCCCTGCTGATTGACGTCGCTCATTTCGATATCCTGTAGAACATGAAGTTATGAATTTATAGGCGGTGTGGCTACCGTTTTACGGTTCGTATGTTAGATTGGTGCAAATTACCGCCCCATGGCACATTACGCCAACTTTTTACGGTAACAGACTCTATACAATCAGTGATTATTTTTAGAATTTGAGTAGCGCTAAATGCTTCACAACAAGGAATGCAAATGAAGAAACTCTTTCCCATCCTTATCGGCCTGGGCCTGACTGGCTTCAGCGCCATGAGCCAGGCAGAAAACCTGCTGCAGGTTTATCAGCAGGCGCGTATCAGCAACCCTGATCTGCGTAAGTCAGCAGCCGATCGTGATGCCGCATTCGAGAAGATCAACGAAGCGCGTAGCCCATTACTACCACAGCTCGGTCTGGGTGCTGATTATACCTATACCAGCGGCTTCCGTGATTATAAAGACCAGAATTCAAACGTCACCAGCGGCTCGCTGCAGCTCACGCAGGTTCTGTTCGATATGTCGAAATGGCGCGCGCTGACGCTGCAGGAAAAGAACGCTGGCATTCAGGACGTCACTTACCAGACGGACCAGCAAACGCTGATCCTGAACACCGCGACCGCCTATTTTAAAGTGCTGGCCGCTATCGATACGCTCTCCTTTACCGAAGCGCAGAAACAGGCTATTTATCGCCAGTTAGATCAGACCACCCAGCGCTTTAACGTTGGCCTGGTGGCCATCACCGACGTGCAGAACGCCCGTTCACAGTACGATGCCGTACTGGCAAATGAAGTGACCGCGCGCAACAGCCTCGATAACGCGGTTGAAGAGCTGCGCCAGGTGACCGGTAACTACTATCCGGAGCTGGCCTCGTTGAACGTGGATGGCTTTAAAACGACTAAACCTTCAGCGGTTAACGCGCTGCTGAAAGAAGCGGAAAACCGCAACCTGTCGCTGCTGCAGGCCCGCCTGAGCCAGGATCTGGCGCGCGAGCAAATTCGCCAGGCGCAGGATGGTCATCTGCCAACCCTGAATTTGAACGCGTCCAGCGGAGTGTCAAATAACCGCTACAGCGGGTCTAAAAGCCTTGCGCAAGATGCTGACGTAGGGCAGAACAAAATCGGCCTGAGCTTCTCCCTGCCGCTGTATCAGGGCGGGATGGTGAACTCCCAGGTTAAACAGGCGCAGTACAACTTTGTCGGCGCCAGCGAGCAGCTGGAAAGCGCGCATCGTAGCGTGGTGCAGACCGTTCGTTCCTCGTTTAACAACGTGAACGCGTCCATCAGCAGCATCAATGCCTACAAACAGGCCGTGGTCTCTGCCCAGAGCTCTCTGGATGCCATGGAAGCCGGTTATTCGGTGGGTACGCGTACCATCGTCGATGTCCTGGACGCGACGACCACGCTGTATAACGCCAAACAGCAATTGTCCAACGCCCGTTATAACTACCTGATTAACGAGCTGAATATCAAGTCTGCGCTCGGTACGCTGAACGAGCAGGATCTGGTTGCGCTGAACAATACGCTGGGTAAAGCGATTCCGACCTCACCGGACAGCGTCGCGCCGGAGAACCCGCAGCAGGATGCCAGCGCTGACGGCTACAGCAACACCGCCGCGGCAAAACCGGCATCAGCGCGCAGCACCAGCGGCAGCAATCCTTTCCGCCAGTAATCAAGTTTGCGCAGTCCGCGCTTCGCTTACCCGCTGGGTAAGCGAAGCGTTAAACGTAAGGCAACGTAAAGATCCCCCGCTTTCCGCCCCTATTCGCTTCATTTTCCACCACTCATCCTCTATCCTGAGCGTTAACAAAACGCATACCACTGGGTCCAGGAAGACAAATATGAAACGGACAAAAAATATTAAACACGCCTCCTTCCGCAAAAGCTGGAGCGCTCGACACTTAACTCCCGTCGCGCTTGCCGTGACGGCGGTATTTATGCTCGCCGGTTGTGAACAAAGCGATGAAACGGTTTCTCTGTATCAAAACGCCGATGACTGCTCTGCCGCTAACCCGAGCAAATCCGCAGAGTGCACCACCGCTTACAATAACGCGCTTAAAGAAGCGGAACGTACCGCGCCGAAATACGCCTCTCGTGAAGATTGCGTCGCCGAATTCGGTGAAGGTCAGTGCCAGCAGGCGCCGGCTCAGGCTGGCATGGCTCCGGAAAACCAGGCCCAGGCGCAAAGCAGCGGCAGCTTCTGGATGCCGCTGATGGCTGGCTACATGATGGGTCGGATGATGGGCGGCGGAATGGGCGCTCAGCAACCGCTGTTCAGCTCAAAAAATCCGGCCAGCCCGGCGTATGGTAAATATACCGACGCAGGCGGTAAGAGCTACGGCGCAGCGCAGCCGGGCCGTTCCATGAACGTGCCGAAAACCGCGATGGCGCCGAAACCGGCCACCACCAGCACCGTGACGCGCGGCGGGTTTGGCGACTCGGTCGCTAAGCAATCAACTATGCAGCGTAGCTCAGCAAGCTCCTCTTCTTCACGCTCGATGGGCGGCTAAGCGACATGGAAAGAATCAGCATTACCGAGCGCCCGGACTGGCGTGAAAAAGCGACAGAATATGGCTTTAACTTTCACACCATGTACGGTGAGCCGTACTGGAGTGAAGAAGCCTATTATAAGCTGACGCTGGCGCAGGTTGAGAAGCTCGAAGACGTCACCGCTGAGCTGCATCAGATGTGTCTGCAGGCGGTAGAGAAAGTCGTCGCCAGCGATGAATTAATGGCCAAATTTCGCATCCCCAAACATACATGGGGTTTCGTGCGCCAGTCGTGGAAAACCCATCAGCCTTCGCTGTATTCGCGTCTCGATCTCGCATGGGACGGCGTCGGTGAGCCGAAGCTGCTGGAGAACAACGCCGATACGCCGACGTCTCTGTATGAAGCGGCATTCTTCCAGTGGATCTGGATGGAAGATCAGCTCAACGCCGGTCAACTTCCGGCGGGCAGCGATCAGTTCAACAGCCTGCAGGAGAAGCTGATCGATCGCTTCGGCGAACTGCGCGAGCAGTTCGGTTTTCAGCTGCTACATATGGCCTGCTGCCGCGATACCATTGAAGACCGCGGTACCGTGCAATACTTGCAGGACTGCGCCGCAGAAGCGGGCGTGGCGACCGAATTCCTTTACATCGAAGATATCGGTCTTGGCGAAAAAGGTCAGTTTACCGACCTGCAGGACCAGGTGATTGGTAATCTGTTCAAGCTCTATCCGTGGGAGTACATGCTGCGCGAGGTGTTCTCCACCAAGCTGGAAGATGCCGGCGTTCGCTGGCTGGAGCCGGCATGGAAGAGCATTATCTCCAATAAAGCGCTGCTGCCGCTGCTGTGGGAGATGTTCCCCAACCATCCGAACCTGCTGGCCGCTTATTTCAGCGAAGATGCGCATCCGGAGATGGACAAGTACGTTATCAAGCCTATCTTCTCCCGCGAAGGCGCTAACGTCTCTATCATGGAGAACGGTAAGGTGCTGGAAGCTGTAGAAGGGCCGTACGGCGAAGAAGGCACCATTGTACAGGAGTTCTATCCTTTGCCGAAGTTTGGCGATAGCTACACGCTCATCGGCAGCTGGCTAATTAACGATCAGCCTGCGGGGATTGGCATTCGCGAAGACCGGGCGCTGATCACGCAGGACCTGTCGCGCTTTTATCCGCACATTTTCGTCGAGTAACATTGAACCCCGGCAGCACCGCTTACTGCCGGGGTTTTGTTTTTTCTCAAGCGCCAATCACTACTGACAGCATACTCAACGACCCCATCTCTATTCCTTCAACCGGAATAGTTATCGGCTCCTCGCCGTCCCAGGCGCCAAGAACATACAGCAGCGGCAGAAAGTGCTCGGCCGTCGGGTTAGATAACGATCCGCCTTCATGCGCCAGGTAATTCACCAGCGGATGCTCGGCTACGGGACCTTTCCAGTCCAGATTCGCCTTCACGTAGTCATTAAACGACTCCGCCCAAGGATAGGGCGTATTCTCGCCGTGCCAGCGCGCAGTACGCAGGTTATGCACCACATTGCCGCTGGCCACCAGCATAATGCCTTCATCGCGCAGCTGAGCCAGCTTACGCCCCATTTCTAAATGCCATGCGGCGGGTTTCGTACTATCAATACTCAGCTGCACCATCGGAATATCGGCATCGGGATACATTTTAATCAACACGCCCCATGAACCGTGGTCAAAGCCCCAGGCTTCTTTATCCAGCGTCACCGGCACCGGCGCCAGCAGCTCAACCAGGCGTTGGGCCAGCTCAGGTGAACCCGGCGCCGGATAATGCGTATCGTAAAGCGCCTGTGGAAAACCGCCAAAATCATGGATTGTTTTCGGCGCCTCCATCGCGGTCACTCCCGTACCGCGTGTAAACCAGTGCGCGGATATCACCACAATAGCTTTAGGCCGCGGCAGCGTCTCGCCCAGATGCCGCCAGGCGCGGGTATAGATGTTATCTTCCAGCACGTTCATCGGACTACCGTGGCCTAAAAACAGTGCCGGCATGCGGATACGTGACATAGTAATATCCTTGGTTGAGAATAGTGGATGCATTTACCTTACGCGCTTTTTATTCAGGATAAACTCAGATAAGCATGATGATGATCGTCAGAAAATTTGAATATCAATAAAATTGGATTGCAACCAGAATAGAAATTTAAATTTTCATTTAAATTCAACAAATTACCATGATTACACGCTGTTTATTTTCCGCATCTTAAACGTTTTTCAAAATCAGTCCACGGGCAACGTGAGTCACAGAAAGAGGCTTACTGGCAAAAACTTTCAATACTGACTGAGCCGATAAGCATTCTCTGTTATTTGTCGACAAAGAGGGAGCATCTTGTAGACACTCTATATCGCGTATTCGCATGTAGATGACAAGATCAACTCTGCATGGCGCACCCGCTCTATTTTTAATCAGCTCGTAATCATTACCTATCAGGAAAAGCTCACTAACGCTATATTTCTGCAGGATATTTTATTCATAACCATTCATTAAAAGAGAATAACCAACTATATACTCTGACAATGAGTATCGAGTTTTCCATATACATAGATTATACTAATAAATTGGTGTTAGCCGCCAACTGAATAAAGTCATGTTCTCCAATAACGTAGTCCAGACCATACTAATTTATGAGATTAATGGGTTAAAAGACCTACATATTAAGAACCGTGTCGCCATAAGACATAGTCTATGGTTGATTGGCAGATAAAATCATTTTATGTCAGGATCGGCATAGTCAATTCATCTCGTGAATCCATAACAAATAAGAAATAAGTTCAAATTATCCAATTTAACATTAAGTAATAAAAATAGTCAGCCGCATATTCTATAGTAAAGGACAATTTTAAGTTAACAGCTATTATGGTGATAAAAATCCGATAGCAAAAAGAAGAAGTTACATTCACATAAAATATATTAAAAGTTAAAAATCGCGCTAAACATGCTTAGCAATTCAGACTATAGTCTAAGAAACGCAATAATAACATATATATTAACTTAAACTAAAGATAAATGTTAACTATAAATAACGAGTGTAACAGATGGTGACATGATAATTTCGCGCCGTAAGTTAATATTAACCCCCAGGTTCTAATATTTAACTTTCAGGATTTTGTTTATATTCGCTAGATATGATTAATCTATAAAGGATTATATTCCATGTTAAAGAAAACACTGCTCGCTGTTGCCACCACTACCCTTTTATCTACAGCTGCTTTTAATGCAAGCGCAATCGATCAGGGTCACGGTATCGTTAATTTTTCCGGCACAGTAATTACTGCACCTTGCTCTGTTGCTCCGGAAAGCTCTCAGATTGACGTAAATCTGGGTCAGGTTGCTGACACCGTGCTGAATGGCGGCCAGTATTCTCAGTCTGCTGACTTCACTATTCAACTGCGTGATTGCGTACTGACCAGCACTGATACTGAAGGCAAAACCACTACTATTAACAAAGTTAATGTGACTTTTACCTCTGCTAACGTTGATGTTTCCGACACTAGCCTGATGTCCAACACCAAAGAAAACAACTACGGCGGCGCAACTAACGTTGGCGTGCGTATCCTGGATGCAGGTTACAACACCGTTACTCTGGGCACCGCAGTTCCGGTCATGTTTACCGATACCAACCCGACTCAGGATCTGAACTTCCACGCACGTATGGAATCTCCGACCAAAAAAGCTACCGAAGGTGATGTTTACGCTCAGGCAAACTACGTCCTGGCTTATCAATAATCACTATTTGTTGTCTTGCTTGATTAATCCAGGCCGGTGAAAAATCACCGGCTTTGTTGGCCTACTTTATTAAAAGAAACGGATTTTATGCGTAATCTCATTTATTCCGATTTAACGCCCAAAGGATTATCTCTTTTAATAAAGCGGGCCCTCTATTCTGTATGTATGGTATTTTCTTTATCAACGTCGATTTATGCCATTGAATTTAATACAGATATGATCGATGCCGAAGATCGGGAAAACGTCGATCTCTCGCAATTTGAAAAGAAAGGTTACATCCCTGTTGGTACCTATTTAGTACGCGTAAAAATAAACAAAAATACGCTTCCGCGCGCCTATAATCTCGAATGGATAAAATCGGATAATGAAAATGGGTCTCTGCTTTGCCTGACTCAAGAACATCTAACAGAATTTGGTTTTGCGGATGCGTTTATCTTGTCTCTACAGCCGCTGAACCCGCAAGGTTGCCTCGATCTGAGCCATAAATCGGACCTGGTCACTCGCCTGGACAAAGCGAATATGATACTGACCTTAACGGTTCCCCAGGCGTGGATGAAGTATCGGGCCAAAAACTGGACCCCGCCGGAGTTCTGGGACGTGGGGGTTACTGGTTTTATCATGGATTATAACCTCTACGCCAGCCAGTATGTTCCCAGCCATGGCGACAGCAACCAAAACGTAAATACCTACGGCACGCTGGGTTTCAACTTAGGCGCATGGCGTCTACGCAGCGATTATCAGTACGATCAGTCGTTTACTGAAAATAACTCCAACGGCAGCAACAGCAGTCTGCCGCGAACCTATCTGTTCCGCCCTATTCCATCCCTGGCGTCGAAACTCACCATGGGGCAGTATGATCTCAGTTCCGATCTCTACGATACGTTCCATTTTACCGGCGCTTCACTGGAGAGCGACGAACAGATGCTACCGCCGGACCTGCGCGGATACGCGCCGCAAATAAGCGGCATCGCTCAAACAAACGCCAGGGTCACCGTTTCACAGAACGGCCGTACTTTGTATCAAACTTCCGTTTCCCCCGGACCGTTTACAATTACCGATCTGGGGACCACGTTGCAGGGGCAACTGGATGTCACCATTGAAGAAGAAGATGGGCGTAAAAGCACGTTTCAGGTCGGTTCAGCCTCTATCCCGTTTCTGACGCGTCAGGGCCAGATACGTTATAAAAGCTCCGTGGGCAAGCCTACATCAACCACCCACAACGACATTAACAACCCACTCTTCTGGACGGGAGAGATTTCATGGGGCTGGCTGAGCGATATCTCTTTATACGGCGGCGCGATCGTTACCGCCGACGACTACCAGGCGGCGACCAGCGGAATCGGCTTTAACCTGAATAGCTTTGGCTCCCTCTCCTTTGATGTCACGCAGGCAGAGGCCAATTTACGCGATGACAATGAAGGCAAGCAGCGCGGCTTCAGCTATCGCGCAAACTATTCTAAGCGCTTCGAGGAAACGGGCAGTCAGATAACCTTCGCGGGTTATCGTTTTTCGGATAAAGAATATGTCACGATGAGTGAATATATCAATTCGCGTGATGGTAACAATACCAACAATAATGAAAAAGAGAGCTATGTCCTCTCATTTAACCAATATATCGAACCGTTGGCGCTAAACAGCTATCTGAGCATTACGCGCAATACCTACTGGAATAGTGATACCAATACCAACTATTCATTCTCCGTTAGCCGCAACTTTGATATTGGCGATTTCAAGAATATGTCCGCCTCTCTGGCAATGAGCCGCGTGAGCTGGGGCGATGATGAAGAAAATCAATACTATTTCTCTATTTCAGTACCATTTGAAAACAACCGCAATGTTACCTACAGTTTGCAACGCTACGGCGACGACGCCACTACACAAACTGCAACATACTATGACAGTTCGGACCGCAACAACACCTGGAATTTATCCGTATCTGGCAGCGATAAAGACTATAGCGATGGCGAAGCGGCCTTGCGCGGTTATTACCAACACTACTCTCCCTGGGGCCGGCTAAATGTTAACGGCAGCGTGCAGCCCAGCAACTATCGCACATTAAGCGCGGGCTGGAACGGTTCGTTTACGGCAACGCGTTATGGGGCGGCATTCCATGATTATAGCCCCGGTAATAGTTCCCGCGTCATGGTGGATGCGGATAGCATCTCTGGCGTTGAAGTGAATAACAATCGCAGTAAGACTAATATATTTGGTATTTCCGTGGTCCCATCGGTGGGTAACTATACTACCGCCACGGTAATGGTAAATAATAACAACCTACCTGAAGGTGTCGATGTCACTAACTCGGTTATTCGCACCACGCTAACCGAGGGAGCCATTGGTTATATGCCGCTCAGCGCGACCAAAGGCTATCAAATTATTGGCGTCATCCGCCTGGAAGATGGACGCTATCCGCCGTTGGGCGTTACCGTGACAGATAAATCGACCGGTCGTGATATCGGACTGGTGGCCGATGATGGCTTCGTGTACCTCAGCGGCGTGCAGGAAAATAGTATCCTGACGCTCAAATGGAACGATAAAGCCTGCGACATTACACCACCTAACCACAGTAATGCTGATGGTCAGGCCGTTATTTTACCGTGTAAGTCTCAACATTAATTCAGGATGAAGACAATGAAGATAAACGTAATGACAAAAGGAATTTTATGCCTGGCGGGCGCCAGTTTTGCGGCCAATGCCGCCGTATCTCCTGACAGAACACGCATCATTTATAACCAATCGGATAAAAGCGTCTCGGTGCGTCTGACCAACCAGAGTCCCGACACGCCTTTCCTTGCCCAATCATGGATAGAGGACAAGGATAATAAAAAATCTCGTACTTATATCACCGCAATACCGCCAATGTTGCGCCTTGAAGCCGGCGAGCAGGCGCAGGTGCGCCTGATGGGGCAAGCAACGCTGGCGCAGCTTCCTGCCGACAGAGAATCGCTATTTTATTACAATATTCGGGAAATTCCGCCGCGTTCAGAACAGAAAAACGTTATGCAGATTGCCATGCAGAGCCGGATTAAACTTTTCTGGCGACCAAAGGCTATCGAAATACCTGATGGACAGGTAAATCTGGTCGGCAAAGTCGACATTAGCCGAACCGCCAGTGGATTGACGCTGAAGAACAAGTCTCCCTACTTTATTACTGTCGGTTATATCGGCGTTAACGGCAAAACATTGCTACCGAAAACCGCCAGCATGATGGCCGAACCCTTTGGCCAGGCGGTCCAGGAAATTAAAAATTTACCGGCGAATTTCCAGGTCGGCTATATTGGCGATTACGGTGGCCTGCATATGTTTAAGATCAGCTGCAACTCTGTTCAGGCAACATGCCAGTCCGAACCGGTGAAAAAGGAATAATAATGAAAAAAGCAATCAGTTTTTTAGCATTATTAGCCTGCCTGTTTTCATTCCCTGCGTGGGCGGTTGACTGCTATCAAAATACCTATGGCGGCCCGGTGAGCGCAACGCTAACTCTCCCCCCATTCACCATCCCTAACGACATCCAGCTAGGGAAAAAGATATGGGAAAGCTCGGACATTAACATTACGGTTTACTGCGATAAAGCGAGCGAATGGTCTCCATCGAATCCCACAGAAAATATCTATGCGTGGATAAAGTTATCAGCTTTTAATAGCGGCGATGTGCTCAACAATCCCTATTTTACTTTTGGCGTAACATATGCCGGTGTCGATTATGAAGGCATTAATCAAGGGATCAACACCGGCGCCTGTCTTGATAGGATAGATCAGGCTCCAATCCCAAATGTCTATCATGATCCTGTATGTAATGGTTCGTCACTGCAAAAAAATATAACCTTTAACGCCCGCTTCCGCCTGTACGTTAAAATTGCAGCGATTCCTCCCGATAGCTCAACGGTCTATAATTTTGGCGATATTAACGTACTGCAATTTGATGGCCAAGGGGGAGCGAACCTGCTTAGCGACGCTAACAATTTACGTTACTATATTTCAGGGCTGGATAATATCCATATTCTGACCTGCACAGCATCAGTTAAGCTATATCCAGAAAATCAAACTGTTGATTTCGGAGCTATTTATAACTACGAAAAAAACATGCCGGTCCTGAAAAAAAACTTTAGTCTTTCAACTATTCGAGATCAAACTGCAGGCTGCACTGAACGATTTGATATTACTACCAGTTTCTATATTAATGAAAATCTCTACGATTCCACACATCTGGATATAGGGAACGGGCTATTATTAAATATCGTAGATGACACGGCTAATACTGATGTTCTTTTCAACCAATATATGCCTTTTACAACATATATACCCGGTGAACCTTCAACAGTAACGCATAACTATACCGCCGAACTCACTAAAAAACCGTCTGAATCTGTGGCCGATGGGCCATTCAGTAAAGATGTCATCATCAAGATAAATTATCAATAGTCATTAAAAATTTCATGACTGACAATAATAAAGCCGGGATAACCCGGCTTTATTATTTGGCGCAATGTCAGCGATCAGCTGGCTTTACGTTCGTGCTCACGACGGTAAGCCGCTAAATCTTCGATAGTGACCACAGCCATATTATGCTGCTGAGCAAACTCGATGCACTGCGGCGCGCGGGCCATAGAGCCATCATCGTTGGTCAGTTCGCACAGTACGCCAGCCGGTTTGAAACCTGCTAACGTCACCAGGTCGATAGTCGCTTCGGTATGGCCGCCGCGGGTCAACACGCCGCCCGGCTGCGCGCGCAGCGGGAAAACGTGGCCAGGACGGTTCAGGTCGGACGGCTTCGCGCCATCGGCAATCGCCGCACGCACGGTGGTCACGCGGTCAGCGGCGGAAACGCCGGTGGTCACGCCTTCAGCGGCTTCGATGGTCACGGTAAAACCGGTACCGTAGGCGCTGGTGTTGTTCTCAACCATCATTGGCAGGTCGAGCTGTTTACGGCGATCTTCCGTCAGGCACAGGCAAACAATACCGCTGCCGTGACGAATAGTCAGGGCCATTTGCTCAACGGTCATGGTTTCAGCGGCGAAAATCATATCGCCTTCGTTTTCACGATCTTCATCGTCAAGTACCATCACACCGCGGCCTTCGCGCAGTGCATCTAAAGCGTGTTCCACACGTTCAAAAGCGGTACCAAAAGAGGAAAGTAGCGTCTGATTCATGGTAAAAAAAACCTCATTAATTGTATGGTTACCAGAATCAGGGCAGTCTTAGGAGCGCCGGTTTAGCGGCAAAAGTCAACGCAAGCGGGCAGAAACCCGACTGAGCCGTTACTCTCTCCCATCCGGACTCTAACCGTCGGCCCCGGAATTACACCGGATCTGCTGACCTTTCTGCATTCACAGAAAGCGCTCGCGGGCTTTCAACGCTATGGTTGATTTACCGCCGGTGGGGAATTTCGCCCCGCCCTGAGAATAAGCAAAGTCACTATAACGCTATTGACTATCGTCGGCAATGCATAAGCTTCAAACATTTATGGTTTATAGGCACCGACGATCGCACTACAATGAGCCCATAACCGACCAGAGCAGGATACCACCATGATTGACCCGAAAAAAATTGAACAAATCGCCCGTCAGGTTCATGAATCGATGCCGAAAGGGCTCCGCGATCTGGGGGAAGACGTGGAGAAAAAAATTCGTCAGGTGCTCCAGTCGCAGTTAACTCGCCTGGACCTGGTAAGCCGCGAAGAGTTCGACGTGCAGACGCAGGTGCTGCTGCGCACGCGTGAAAAGCTGGCGCTGCTGGAGCAGCGTCTTAACGATCTGGAAAGCCGTTCGCTGAGCGCGTCGGCGACGCCTGACGCTGAAGAGAAGCAGTAAAAACAAGCAACGGGCCGCAAGGCCCGTTGTCATATCGGTAAGGTGGAAAGTTGATTAGTGCTCCAGCTCCGCTTCTGGCGTCATCGCGCTGTTCGCCTGCCGGCAGTAAAGCTCATAGCGTTGACAGAACCATTCACGATGCGCTTCATCCATATTGCCAACAATGGCCTGAAGATCGACGGGCTGACCTTGTGCGTTCATTCTGGCGAAACTCTGGGCCAGAAAATCAAAATTCTTCATTAAATACATATCGTTATTCTTCATACGCATACTCCTTCAGCCGTTGGTGTTCTGATTGGTCATATGCTTTTTACTTACTTCAGTATTTATCCTTACCTTAACGTTTTTTGTACGAAAAATGCGCCCAACATGGTGATTTATTGCGCCAAATCATTTATGCCGTCATTAAATAAAAAGAGGCCCGCGATTAGGCGATCGCGGGCCTCTTTTGCACTACTTTGTAGCGAAATCGTCGGTTATGCGGCGTTTAGCGCGATAATCCCGGATATACCGCCGCTACGGTGGGGAGAGAAAACATTACTGTTTGTTATCTTTCTGGATCTTCTTAATGATGTTGGTCGTCGAACAGCCGTCTTCGAAGTTGAGCACCAGCACCTCGCCGCCGTTTGCCCATACCTCTTCACTACCGGCAATCTGTTCCGGCTTATAGTCGCCGCCTTTCACCAGCAGATCCGGTAGAATGCCGGCAATCAGCCGCTGCGGTGTGTCCTCTTCAAAAGAGACCACCCAGTCGACGGCCTCCAGCGCGCCCAGCACGATCATACGCTGATCCAGCGCGTTGACCGGACGAGACTCGCCTTTCAGACGCTTCGTTGATGCGTCGCTGTTCACCGCCACAATCAGCCTGTCGCCCAGCTTGCGAGCGTTCGCCAGATAGGAAACGTGGCCCGCGTGTAAAATATCGAACACGCCGTTGGTCATCACCACTTTCTCGCCGCGCTTACGCGCCGCGGCGACCGCCAGCTTCAGCTCCTCTTCGCCCATCACGCCAAAACCGGTCTCTGAGCGCCCGCGCACCGCGTTCTCCAGTTCGATAGGCGAAACGGTAGAGGTACCGAGTTTACCCACCACGACGCCCGCCGCCGCGTTGGCAAAATAGCAGGCCTCTTCCAGCGTGTTGCCGGAAGCCAGCGTCGCCGCCAGCACGCCGATGACCGTGTCGCCCGCGCCGGTAACATCATAAACTTCCTGCGCCTGAGTAGGCATATGCAGCGGCGGCCGCCCAGGCTGCAGCAGCGTCATCCCCTGCTCGGAACGGGTCACCAGCAGCGCGGAGAGATCGAAATCGGCAATGATTTTCATCCCGCGCTCAACGATCTCTTCTTCATCCTTACATTTACCCGCTACCGCTTCAAACTCTGAGAGGTTAGGCGTCAGCAGGGTGGCGCCACGATAGCGTTCAAAATCCGTGCCTTTCGGGTCAATGAGCACCGGAACGCCCGCGTCGCGAGCCAGCTTAATCATGGTCTGAACGCTGGTCAGCGCGCCTTTGGCGTAATCAGAGAGTACCAGCGCGCCAATGGAGCCCAGCGCCTGCTGAATACGTTCGTGCATCGGCTGCGGGTCAACGCCGGAGAACCCTTCTTCAAAATCGAGACGAATCAGCTGCTGGTTACGCGACAGCACGCGCAGTTTGGTAATCGTCGGGTGCGTCGGGACGGAGACAAAATCGCACTTCACGTTAACGTCGGCCAGCGCCTTACTCAACGCGCGGGCGGCATCGTCAATCCCGGTCAGGCCAACGAGGCGAGAGGTCGCGCCGAGGGACGCAATGTTCATCGCCACGTTTGCCGCGCCGCCAGGACGTTCTTCGATATTTTCCACCTTCACCACCGGCACCGGCGCTTCCGGCGAAATGCGGCTGGTGGGACCATACCAGTAGCGGTCCAGCATCACATCGCCAACCACCAACACTCCTGCACGTTCAAACTCTGGCAGCGTTACTTTCATTCCTCTCTCCTGCGAGACGCAAACTTTGCGCGCGATAATAGCACACCCGGTTTTTTAGTTAAGCCATCAACCACTTCTGCCAGCTGGCGCTGACCTGTTCACGCTCCTCGCTAAACGCCTCTGGCGCCACGTGCCCCGGCTGTTCCTGCAGCGCCAGGTGATGTAGCGCATCGCGCAGCGTAGTGTAAGCGTGAGTTAACGCCCTCGCCTCTCCCTCGTCCATAATGTCATTCTGCGCCAGCAGTTCCAGAATACGGACGTTATCGGACCAGCGCGTGAGCTTCGGTTTATCACTGGCATAGCGTAGGACCAGATACTGGGTAATAAATTCAATATCGGTGATCCCCCCGGCATCGGCTTTAATATCAAAGCGATCGGGATGCTTATTCCCCAGATGAGCGCGCATTTTTTCACGCATTTCCCGCACTTCGGTTTGCAGTTTTTCGCCTTCCCGCGGGGCGGTGAGAATATCCCGACGAATCGCGTCAAAGCGCGCCTGTAGCTCAGGATCGCCGTACACCACGCGGGCGCGAACCAGCGCCTGATGCTCCCAGGTCCATGCCTCGTTTTGTTGATAATCAGCAAAGGAATCGGCGGTAGTCACCAGCATGCCCGCCGCGCCAGAAGGACGTAAGCGAGCGTCCACTTCGTACAGAATGCCCGACGAGGTGCGGGTGCTGAAAAGATGCATGATGCGCTGCGCCAGGCGCAGATAAAACTGCCGACCGTCGATTTCGCGCTCGCCGTCGGTCATCACCTCCATCGGACAATCGTGGAGGAATACCAGGTCGAGATCGGAACTGTAGCCCAGCTCCCAGCCTCCCAACTTGCCGTAGCCGACCACCGCAAAACCGCGCCCCTGGCGCTCGTGAAGGTGCGTCGGCTGCCCGTAGCGGGCCACCATCTGCAGCCAGGCCTGCTGGACGACCGCATCAATCATCGCCTCCGCCAGCCAGGTCAAGTGATCGCTCACTTTCATCACCGGCAGGGTTCCGGCGATATCCGCCGCGGCAATATGCAGCAGCTGCGCCTGCTTAAACTGGCGAAGCGCCTCCAGCTGCTGCTCTTCATCCTCTTCCGGTACGCGCAGCAGATACTGCCGAAGCTCGTCGCGATAGGCATCGGTGGCCGTCGGCTGATAAAGCGTATTCGGGTCCAGCAGCTCGTCCAGCAGCAGCGGGTGACGGGCCAGCTGGCTGGCGACCATCGGCGATGCGGCGCACAGGCTAATCAGGTGCTTTAGCGCGCCGGGGAACTCGCTCAGCAGCTCCAGGTAGGTTGTACGGGTGACAATTCCGGTCAGCAGCGGCGTGATGCGCGCCAGCGGCACCGGGGCATCGGCGCGCGAACAGATTTCGCTAAGCAGATGCGGCATGAGCTGATCGAGCACCTGACGGCCGCGCGGACCAATCGTCCGCCGATCCAGCTCTTTACGAAAATCGGCGATCAGCGCCAGCACGCTGCGGCGATCGTTATCAGCAAGATGCGCCAGCGCCGGGCTGGTATCGTCCTCCTGCAGCGCGTCCTGCCACAGTTCGCGCCAGTACTCTTCAAGCTGTTCATCCGGCGACTGCGTTTCATCGTCGCCGATCAGTTCATTAAACACGCGCCGCACGTTGGCCATCTGCTCCGCCAGCCGCGCGCTGAGCGTCTCCCAGTCGGCAGCGCCCATCCCCCAAGCCAGCCGGGCGCGATTAAGCTCATCCTGCGGCAGAGTTTGCGTCTGCTCATCGTTGATACTCTGCAGCAGGTTTTCGAGGCGTCGCAAAAACAGATAGGCTTCGCGCAGCCTCTGCGCATCGCCTTCCGGCAGCAGGTGCAGCTCCTCGATGGCGGCCAGCGTCGGCAGCAGGGCCCGCTGTTGCAGCATCGGCTCGCGACCGCCGCGAATCAGTTGAAAGACCTGGACGATAAACTCCACTTCGCGGATACCGCCCGCGCCGAGCTTGATATTATCCTTCAGACCCCGGCGGCGCACCTCGCGGGCAATCATTCCCTTCATATTACGCAGGGACTGAATCACGCTGAAATCAATATAACGGCGGAAGACAAATGGCCGCAGCATAGCGCGCAGCTCGCCGGCATAAACACCATCGTTCTCGCCCATGATGCGCGCTTTCACCATCGCATAGCGCTCCCAGTCGCGCCCCTGCTCCTGGTAATAATCTTCCAGCGCGGCAAAGCTCAGCACCAGCGGGCCGCTGTCGCCAAACGGGCGCAGGCGCATATCCACGCGGTAGACAAAGCCATCCTGGGTGGGCTGATCCAGCACCTTAATCAGGCGCTGTCCGAGACGGGTAAAAAACTGCGCGTTATCCAGCTCGCGACGGCCGCCGCGGGTGGAGCCGTGCTCCGGCCAGGCGAAAATCAGATCGATGTCGGAGGAGAAATTCAGCTCGCCGCCGCCGAGCTTGCCCATGCCGAGGATCAGCAGCGGCTGAGCTGAACCTTCCGCATTACACGGCGTCCCCCATTCGCGGCAGCAGGCGGCGTAAAGCCAGTCGCGCGCGGCGACGATTAAGGTCTCCGCCAGCGCGCTGAGCTGCTGTAGACTGCTCTCTTCGCTGACCAGCGATAGCGCCTGGGCCCAGGCGATGCGCACCATAATCCAGCGGCGAAACTGCCGCAGCTCGCGCATCAGCGCGGCCTCATCATTGACCTCGGCCAGGCGAACCTGCAGCCACTCGGCATAGTGATGCCACTCCAGCGCCTCGGGAGGCGCACTTTCAAGCTCCGCCAGCCACTGCGGCTGCGCGATCAGACTCTGCGCGACAAAATCGCTGAAGGCCATAACCGATTGCGCCCGTTCGCTCAACGTCGATACGGGAAAATCCGCTGGCAGTCGGTCTATGACCGTCTGCCAGTGCTGCTGTAACTGCGAAGAAAGCGGCATCTTAGGGGCTCCCTGGCCTGAAATTATCGTTTTCCACTATGCAGCCAGAACGGCTCCGCTGCCAGCGCCTGGCGACGAAAATATTCGATAACGCTACTGTCGTTATGCGCAATCGCCCGGCGGGTCTCTTGCCAGTTTTCCAGCCACGGCCCGGCGACGTCGAGATAGGCTCCGGATAACAGTTGAACGGTGTCAATTTCGCGGGTCAGGCGCGGAAGCTGATCGACATAACCGTCAGCGGACGGCTGGCGGAAGGCGTTTTTCAGCTCCGCCGCCGCTCTGGAGAGCTGAATATCCGCGAAGCGTTTAAACGATCCGGCAATCTTCTGTTCCCCGGCGGCGTTCAGGAAAGGACGCCAGCCGCGGTTTACCAGCAGATCGGTGAGCGTCAGCTTCGCTCTGACGGTCGCCACGCTGAAAAGCGCCGCCTGGGCCGTTTCGGCCTCCGCCAGCGCCGTTTCGGCTTCGTTCAGACGCTCACGCAGCAGCGTGGTGGCCTTGCGCGGGACAATGCCGCCAAACAGCACCAGCGCATGCCGCACGCGGGCGATGGCGTGCAGAATCTCCGCTTTCGCTTTCGCATTGCCGCGATTGAGGAGTTCATCATGATACAGCCAGTGCGCGAGCGCGCTTTCCAGCGCCGCTTCCAGTGCCTGTTCGACGCTGGCCTTCGGCGCGACGCGAAGGATAGACAACGCGGTGAGCGGACGTTCTTCATTGCCCTGCGCCAGATGATAACCGCGCGCCGCCTTGCTCAGACTACCCTGGCGCAGTACGCCGGTATCCAGCAGGCGACGGGCAAGGGTCAGAATGTCCTGCGTTTTACCGGACAGCAGTTCCAGCTCCAGTTCACAAATCGGCTCCTGGTGTTCACCGGCTTTGACTGCGCCGCGGTCGAGCGCGATTTCAATTTCGCTATCGCCGTCCTTTACAACCCATCTTTCACGCGCAAAATCAGTGCTGAAAAGCGGCTGTACGTTCTGTGCGAGCTCCGCCGGCAGTTCTCCCTGCGGCCAGACCTCAGCCGGCAGTTTCTCCAGCGCCAGCTCCGGCGTGTCCAGCGGAATGTTGTATTCCGGACGCTGATGCAGGCCGCCGACGACGCGCCCGGCGATTTTCAGCGTCATTTCATAGCGTCCCTGGTCGCCGCGAATGCGCAGCCCCATGTCGTGGCGGCGCAGCCAGTTATCCGCCGTTTCATAGTAAATATTCAGCAATTGACCCGCGGGCGTATGCTTTGCCTCCAGCGTGTTGAGGTGCTGACGCAGCGCGTCAACGCCATCCTGAGCGACGATAAACTTTAATTCGATTTCTTGAGCCATGACTGAATTCTTCCGCTTATATGCTGTGCCGGGAAATTGCGGCGAACTAACAACGATATTTCTTGTCAGTAAATAGTATTTTGCGGCGAATCGCCATGCAATGCGCATTTTGCCGGGCCACCTCCTGGATGATTCCGATTGTGGCGGAAAACTTTGCGTCGCTTCGGCGATGCCACTACTATCGTTCAACTTTTTATGACCAAACGATGACCTGATGCCTAAATTACGCCTTATTACATTGACTTTGCTGGCGCTGAGCGCCGCCACGGCGGTTCACGCGGAAGAAAAACGTTACGTTTCAGATGAACTGAATACCTGGATGCGCAGCGGTCCGGGCGATAACTATCGTCTCGTGGGCACCATCAACGCCGGTGAGGAAGTCGCGGTGCTGCAAACCAACGACAGCACGAACTATGCTCAGGTACGCGACGGCAGCGGCCGTACAGCCTGGATCCCCCTGAAAGAGCTGAGCAACGAGCCCAGCCTGCGCACCCGCGTGCCGGATCTGGAAAACCAGGTCAAAACCCTGACCGACAAACTGAACAATATCGACACCACCTGGAACCAGCGCACGGCGGACATGCAGAAGAAAGTCGCCGGTAGCGACGCCGTTATCAACGGCCTGAAAGAAGAGAACCAAAAGCTGAAAAATGAGCTGGTTGTCGCGCAGAAAAAGGTAAACGCCGCGAATCTGCAGCTTGATGACAAACAGCGCACCATTATCATGCAGTGGTTTATGTACGGCGGCGGCGTGCTGGGCGTCGGCCTGATCCTCGGACTGGTGTTGCCGCACCTGGTACCGAGCCGCAAACGCAAAGACCGTTGGATGAACTAATTCGTCTTCTCTGCCAGACTTACGTATCATCGTAAGAAAATGAAGACGGGAGAGTAAGGCGTGAAGGTTTATCTGGTCGGTGGTGCAGTACGAGATGCGTTATTAAGGCTACCGGTTAAAGACAAAGATTGGGTCGTGGTTGGCGCCACGCCTCAGCAACTTCTCGACGCGGGCTACCAGCAGGTAGGCCGTGATTTTCCCGTGTTCCTTCATCCGCAAAGCCGCGAAGAGTATGCCCTGGCGCGTACCGAGCGCAAGTCAGGTTCCGGTTACACCGGCTTTACCTGCTATGCCGCAGCCGACGTTACCCTTGAACAAGATCTGCTGCGCCGCGATCTGACGATCAATGCGCTGGCCCAGGACGCCGACGGCCAGATTATCGATCCCTACGGCGGCCAGACTGACTTACGCCAGCGCCTGTTGCGCCACGTCTCGCCCGCTTTTAGCGAGGATCCGCTACGCGTCCTGCGCGTGGCGCGCTTTGCCGCCCGCTACGCGCACCTGGGTTTCCGCATCGCCGATGAAACCATGGCGCTGATGCGCGCGATGGCCGATGCCGGCGAGCTGGCGCACCTCACGCCTGAGCGGGTGTGGAAAGAGACGGAAAGCGCCCTTGCCACCCGCAACCCGCAGGTCTTCTTCCAGACACTACGCGACTGCCGGGCGCTCAAGGTGCTGTTCCCGGAAGTCGACGCCCTTTATGGCGTACCTGCTCCGGCGAAATGGCACCCGGAAATCGACACTGGTCTGCACACGCTGATGACCGTCACCATGGCGGCGATGCTCTCTCCGGAAGTGGATGTCCGTTTTGCCACGCTATGCCACGACCTGGGGAAAGGGCTAACGCCGAAAGCGCTCTGGCCCCGCCATCATGGTCACGGCCCGGCGGGGGTTAAGCTGGTCGAGCAGCTCTGCGCCCGTCTGCGAGTACCGAACGACATTCGCGACCTGGCTAAGCTGGTCGCCGAATTTCACGATCTGATTCATACGCTCCCCATCCTGCAGCCGAAAACGCTGGTCAAGCTGTTCGATAATATCGACGCCTGGCGCAAGCCGCATCGTGTCAGGCAAATCGCCTTAACCAGCGAGGCCGACGTGCGCGGGCGCACCGGCTTTGAAGCCTGCGATTATCCGCAGGGACGCCTGCTGCTGGAAGCCTGGGAAGTTGCCCGGTCGGTTTCAACAAAAGAGGTGTTGGCGGAAGGTTTTCAGGGCGTTGAGATTCGTGAAGAGCTAACGCGTCGGCGAATTCAGGCCGTCGCCCGCTGGAAAGAAAAGCGTTGCCCTCAGCCGCGCGACTGAGGGCGGGCGCTTAGAAGAAGACCACGTAGACCGCTGCCGCGACGATAAAGCGGTAAATGGCGAACGGGATAAACGAAATACGTTTAATCAGCTGCAGGAAGGTTTTAATCGCAATCAGCGCAACGATAAACGCCGTGACAAAACCGACGGCAAACATCGGAATATCGCTGGCGTTGAGGAACCCAATGCTCTTGTACATATCCAGTACGGTTGCGCCCATCATCATCGGCACCGCCAGCAGGAACGAGAACTCAGAGGCCGCATAGCGGCTTACACCCATCAGCATCCCGCCGGAAATCGTCGCTCCGGAACGCGAGAAGCCCGGCCATAGCGCCAGACACTGGAAGCAGCCGATGACGAACGCCTGACGATAGGTCATATCATCAATGCCCACCGCGCGCGGCTGTTTTGGCTTCAGCACTTCCGCCGCGATCAGCAGCACGCCGCCCACAATCAGCGCATACATCACGTTAATCGGGTTAAACAGCGACTTGATGGTATCGTGGAAAATTAGCCCCAGCACCACCGCCGGGACCATCCCCAAGAGAATATGAATAAGCGACAGGCGACCGCTGCCCTGGCCTTCATGTTCGGGCTTTTTACCAAAATGAATGCCGATAAGGCCAAACAGACGGCGCCAGAACATCACCACAACGGCCAGAATGGAACCAAGCTGAATCACTACTTCAAAAGTATTTGCGGTATCGCCTTCAAAACCCAGCAGATGACCGACAATAATCATATGACCAGTACTGGAGACAGGTAAAAACTCTGTCAAACCCTCAACCACACCCAATATTGCCGCTATCAGCAGCGAGTGTATATCGCTCATCCAATTAAACCCTTTAAAAAGTAAAATGAAAAAAACCAGGAACGAAGAACCGAGCTATCAGGCGTGCTTATTTGGCCACAGACAGCGCGCAGAAAACTGAGCGTACAGGTTGTACGCAAGGATTTCGAGCGCTGTTCAGGAACAAAACGGCAAATAGCATAGCCTGATAGCCGGATTCTATGACCGGTATAAACACGCTTTGTTTAACGAGTATGACCTGAAAAGTTTTGTTTCAGATTAAGGCCACGTTCAATAATGACGCCAACGTTGGCCGCTCGCGCTACCGCGCCGGGCTTGCTGACTTTAATACGTACCCATGGCGATTGAAACTTTTCCAGCAGCAGGTCGGCGATCTCTTCCGCCACGCGCTCCACCAGCGCAAAGCGCGCTCCCTCAACGTGGTTGATCACCAGCTCGCTGATATCAGCATAGCTGAGGCAATCGCTGACATCATCGCTGGCCGCCGCTTTGCGGTTATCCCACGCCATTTCGATATCGAACACCAGCTTCTGTTCGATGGTTTGTTCCCAGTCGTAAACACCAATTGTGGTGATTACCGAAAGTTGCTCTATAAATACAATATCCATCACGACCCGCCTGCTTTTTGACTAAACCGGATACCACTTCTGACCAATTATGCGTATTATCCACAGATGCAAAGACATCCCCTAAATAATTTGCGTTGCAGTAAGACCGCGACGCGGCAAGGCTCCAGGCGCACGGCGTTGCGATGCGTCCGGGCGGGCCAACGCGCCGACAGCGCTGGGGATAAACCAACTCTTTCTAAATGGAACAGCTGATGAGTGCAATCGCGCCTGGACTGGTTATCCTCGCCTACCTCTGCGGCTCAATCTCCAGCGCCATTCTCGTTTGCCGCCTCGCTGGCCTTCCTGACCCTCGCGACAGCGGCTCCGGCAATCCTGGGGCGACGAACGTCCTGCGAATTGGCGGCAAAGGCGCAGCCGTAGCGGTACTGATTTTTGATGTACTGAAAGGCATGCTGCCGGTCTGGGGCGCGTGGGCGCTAGGCCTGACCCCGTTCTGGCTCGGTCTGGTGGCGATTGCCGCCTGCGTGGGCCATATCTGGCCGGTATTTTTTAACTTCCGCGGTGGTAAAGGCGTGGCGACCGCCTTCGGCGCCATTGCCCCAATCGGCTGGGATCTTACCGGCGTAATGGCCGGAACCTGGCTGCTGACGATTCTGCTCAGCGGCTACTCCTCTCTTGGGGCCATCGTGAGCGCGCTGATTGCGCCCTTCTATGTCTGGTGGTTCAAACCGCAGTACACTTTCCCCGTTTCGATGCTGTCGTGCCTGATCCTGCTGCGCCATCATGACAACATTCAGCGTTTGTGGCGTCGTCAGGAAACCCGAATCTGGTCTCGTTTCAAAAAGAAGAAAAAAGCGCCGGAGCAGAAATAACCTTTGCTTCGCCGCAAGGCGGCAATGAGCTTACTCCAGTCAGTGATTCGGGCGAGCGACAAATCTGCCGGGAGCAGATTTGAACGTCGCTTGCGACGGCCCGCCAGGGCGAGGCCCATGGATGGGCCGAGTAGCCCGTAGCCAACGCCGCTGCGGCTCGAAGTATGACGGGCATAAGCTTTTCATATGATCGGGATGATTGCCCCCCGATCAATACTCTTCGCTGCTGTTTTATCTTGATTTTGCAGGGGCGCGACATTGCACGGCACCGTGTTAGCACAGAATAAAAAAGGCTGGCAGGCCACGCTGGACCTCCAGTTTCAATTTCTCGGCGGGAAAACCACGCTCGCCTCCCGTCGCCATGTCGGTCCCCTCACCGTTCAGCGCCCGTTTTATCCCGAAGCAGAGACCTGCCACCTCTATCTGCTTCATCCGCCCGGCGGCATCGTCGGCGGCGATGAGCTCACCATTAGCGCGACCATTGATGCCGATTGCCATACCCTGATCACCATGCCCGGCGCCAGCAAGTTTTATCGCAGCAGCGGCGCGCAGGCGCGGCTTCAGCAAACCCTGACGCTGGCCGAAAACTCGACGCTCGAGTGGCTGCCGCAGGACGCGATCTTCTTTCCCGGCGCCAACGCCGCTTTGTCTACCGCCTTTCATCTCGCCGCCTCCAGCACGCTGCTGGCCTGGGACCTGCTGTGCCTTGGCCGACCGGTTATCGGCGAAGCTTTTAGCCACGGCGCGCTCGCCAATCGGCTGGAAGTGTGGGTCGACGGCTCTCCGCTGCTGATTGAGCGCCTGAGCCTGGCCGATGGACAGCTGGCCTGCGTCGCGCAGCAGCCGTGGGTGGGAACGATGCTGTTCTACCCGGCGAACGAAACGCTGCTGGAAGGCGTACGCGAAAAGCTTACGCCGCTGGCAAATTACGCCGGCGCTACGCTCACCGACGGCCTGCTAGCGGTACGTTTTTTAAGCGATGATAATCTGCTTTGCCAGCGGGCGATGCGCGATATCTGGCAATTCATGCGCCCGCATCTGACCGGCAAATCTCCGGTACTTCCCCGAATCTGGCTGACTTAAGAGAACGCTATGGAACTGACACCCAGAGAAAAAGACAAGCTGTTGCTGTTTACCGCCGCACTGGTGGCGGAGCGTCGCCTGGCCCGCGGCCTGAAGCTCAACTATCCCGAATCCGTGGCCCTGATTAGCGCCTTTATTATGGAAGGCGCGCGCGATGGCAAAAGCGTCGCCGAGCTGATGGAAGAGGGACGCCACGTCCTGAGCCGTGACCAGGTCATGGAAGGCGTGCCGGAAATGATCCCCGATATCCAGGTCGAAGCCACCTTCCCGGACGGCTCGAAGCTGGTCACCGTTCATAATCCGATAATCTGAGGTAACGCGATGATCCCTGGAGAATATCAGATAAAGCCCGGACAGATAGCCCTCAACGCTGGCCGCGCAACCTGCAGCATTATTGTTGAAAATCACGGCGACCGGCCGATTCAGGTCGGCTCGCATTACCACTTCGCCGAGGTCAACCCGGCGCTGAAGTTCGATCGCCAGCAGGCGACCGGCTATCGGCTGAATATCGCTGCCGGCACCGCAGTGCGCTTCGAGCCGGGTCAAAAACGCGAGGTGGAGCTGGTGGCGCTGGCCGGAACCCGTGCGGTGTACGGTTTTCGCGGCGAGGTGATGGGCGCGCTGGAGGCAAACGATGAGTGAAATTTCACGTCAGGCCTATGCCGACATGTTCGGCCCTACCACCGGCGATAAAGTTCGCCTGGCGGACACCGAGCTGTGGATCGAGGTCGAAGATGATTTGACCACCTACGGCGAAGAGGTCAAATTTGGCGGCGGTAAAGTGATCCGCGACGGAATGGGGCAGGGACAGATGCTTTCCGCCGGGTGCGTGGATCTGGTGCTGACCAACGCCCTGATCGTCGATTACTGGGGGATCGTCAAAGCCGATATTGGCGTCAAAGACGGACGGATCTTCGCGATCGGCAAAGCCGGCAATCCGGATATTCAGCCCAACGTCACGATCCCGATCGGCGCGGCCACGGAAATTATTGCGGCGGAAGGTAAGATCGTCACCGCCGGCGGCGTCGATACGCATATTCACTGGATCTGCCCGCAGCAGGCGGAAGAGGCGCTGGTCTCCGGCGTCACCACCATGATCGGCGGCGGGACCGGCCCGGCGGCGGGCACCAACGCCACGACCTGTACGCCAGGGCCGTGGTATATCTCGCGGATGCTGCAGGCCGCCGACAGCCTGCCGGTCAATATCGGCCTACTGGGTAAAGGCAACGGCTCGAATCCCGACGCGCTGCGTGAGCAGGTCGCGGCCGGGGTTATCGGCCTGAAAATTCACGAAGACTGGGGCGCGACCCCGGCGGCAATCGACTGCGCGCTGACCGTGGCTGACGAAATGGACGTGCAGGTCGCGCTGCACAGCGACACCCTCAATGAGTCCGGATTCGTTGAGGATACCCTGGCGGCCATCGGCGGGCGCACTATCCATACTTTCCATACCGAAGGCGCGGGCGGCGGCCATGCGCCGGATATTATTACCGCCTGCGCGCACCCCAATATTTTACCGTCGTCGACCAACCCGACGCTGCCCTATACCGTCAACACCATTGACGAACATCTGGATATGCTGATGGTTTGCCATCACCTCGATCCGGATATCGCCGAGGACGTGGCGTTTGCCGAATCGCGCATTCGGCGGGAAACCATCGCCGCGGAAGACGTCCTGCACGACCTCGGCGCCTTCTCCCTTACCTCGTCTGATTCGCAGGCGATGGGGCGCGTCGGCGAAGTGGTGTTACGTACCTGGCAGGTAGCGCACCGGATGAAAGTTCAGCGCGGCCCGCTGGCGGAAGAGAGCGGCGATAACGACAACTTCCGCGTAAAGCGCTATATCGCCAAATACACGATTAATCCGGCGTTGACCCACGGTATCGCCCACGAAGTCGGCTCGATTGAAGCCGGTAAACTGGCGGATCTGGTGCTGTGGTCCCCGGCGTTCTTCGGCGTGAAACCGGCGACAATCGTTAAAGGCGGCATGATCGCCATGGCGCCGATGGGCGACATCAACGCCTCTATCCCAACGCCGCAGCCGGTGCACTATCGCCCGATGTTCGGCGCGCTGGGCAGCGCCCGTCACCGCTGCCGTTTGACCTTCCTGTCGCAGGCGGCGGCGGAAAACGGCGTCGCTGAACGGCTGAACCTGCACAGCGCGACGGCGGTGGTGAAAGGCTGCCGCGAGGTACAAAAAGCCGATATGCACCACAACGGCCTGCTGCCCAATATTACCGTGGATTCGCAAACCTACGAGGTGCGCATCGACGGCGAACTGATTACCAGCGAACCGGCGGACGTGCTACCGATGGCGCAACGTTATTTCCTGTTTTAAGGAGCGCACATGCTTTATTTAACCCAACGGGTGGAGACCCCGGCGCAGGCCACGGCCAGCGTTACCCTGCCGATTGACGTGCGGGTAAAAAGCCGCATAAAAGTCACGCTTAACGATGGTCGTCAGGCGGGCCTGCTGCTGCCGCGCGGCCTGCTGCTGCGCGGCGGCGATATTCTCAGCAACGAAAACGGCAGCGAGTTCATCGAAGTGATCGCCGCCGATGAAGCCGTTTCGGTCGTACGCTGCGATGACCCCTTTGTGCTGGCGAAGGCCTGCTATCACCTTGGCAATCGCCACGTGCCGCTGCAAATTATGCCCGGCGAGCTGCGCTATCATCACGATCACGTCCTGGACGATATGCTGCGCCAGTTTGGTCTGGCCGTGGATTTCGCGCATCTGCCGTTTGAACCGGAAGCCGGCGCCTACGCCAGCGAATCACACGGCCATCACCATCATCACCATCATGAGCACAGCCACTAAATGCCGACGCCGGAAAAACGTCTGCGCTTAATGCAGCTTGCCAGCAGCAGCCTCCCGGTTGGCGGCTACAGCTGGTCCCAGGGGCTGGAGTGGGCGGTGGAAGCGGGCTGGGTAGCGGATACCGCCGCCTTTGAGCGCTGGCAGCTGCGGCAGATGGAGCAGAGCTTTTTTACCGTCGATCTGCCGCTGTTCGCCCGGCTTTACCGGGCCTGCGAAGCGGGCGATCTGGCCTGCGCCAGGCGCTGGACCGCTTACCTGCTCGCCTGCCGGGAAACCCGCGAGCTGCGCGATGAAGAGCGCAACCGCGGCGCGGCCTTCACCCGGCTGCTGGCCGACTGGCAGCCGGACTGCCCGCCCGAGTGGCGCAAGCTGTGCCAGCAAAGTCAGCTAACCGGCATGGCGTGGCTCGGCGTACGCTGGCAAATCGCCATTCCTGACCTGGCCCTGAGCCTTGGCTATAGCTGGATTGAAAGCGCGGTGATGGCGGGCGTCAAGCTGGTGCCCTTTGGCCAGCAGGCGGCCCAGCAGTTGATTCTACGCCTGTGCGACCGCTACGCGGCGGACATGGACAGCGCCCTCGCCGCCCCGGACGACGCCCTCGGTTCGGCGACGCCGCTGGCGGCTATCGCTTCCGCCCGGCACGAAACCCAGTATTCCCGATTATTCCGTTCTTAGGAGAAGGTATGAACATGATTAAGCAACCGCTGCGCGTCGGCGTCGGCGGCCCGGTCGGCTCCGGAAAAACGGCGCTGCTGGAAGCCCTCTGCAAAGCCATGCGCGACACCTGGCAGCTGGCGGTGGTGACCAACGATATCTACACCAAAGAAGATCAGCGCATTCTCACCGAAGCCGGCGCCCTGGAGCCTGAACGAATTGTCGGTGTCGAAACCGGCGGCTGCCCGCATACCGCCATTCGGGAAGACGCGTCAATGAACCTTGCCGCGGTGGAAGCGCTGAGCGAGAAATTCGGCAATCTCGATCTCATCTTTGTGGAAAGCGGCGGCGATAACCTGAGCGCCACCTTCAGCCCGGAGCTGGCGGATCTCACCATCTACGTCATCGACGTGGCGGAAGGGGAAAAGATCCCGCGCAAAGGCGGACCGGGGATCACCAAATCCGACTTCCTGGTGATCAATAAAACCGATCTTGCACCGTACGTGGGCGCGTCTCTGGAAGTGATGGAGCGCGATACCCTGCGCATGCGCGGCGAACGCCCGTGGAGCTTCACCAACCTGAAAAGCGGCGACGGCCTGCAAAATATCATCGCCTTTATCGAAGACAAAGGCATGCTCGGCAAGTAACCCCTGCACCATCCCGGCGCAGAGGTGTCGGGATGGTGCATGCCCCGCCCTCTCTTTAGCCATCCCCTTCATGAAGCCCTGATAGCGCCTGCCCTGCGATGTGGCATAAGGTTTGCTAATTCCAGTCATGCCTAACCATTAAGGAATGACTATGTCATCACTGGATATAAAAACTGATTTACCTGCGCAAACCAGTGCCTCCGGCTCAAAAGAAACGCTGGAAGATTATACCCTTCGCTATGCTCCGCTGAGCTTTCGCCGCTGGGGACCGGGGGTTGTGGCGGTGACCGCCTTAGGCGGCATCGCCTATCTGGCTGACTTTTCTATCGGCGCCAGCATCGGCATGGCGTGGGGCACCACCAATGCGATTTACGCGATCCTGCTGGCGGCGCTGGTTATTTTTCTTACCGGTATCCCGCTGGCGATTACCGCCGCGCGCTATAACATCGACCTCGACCTGATCACCCGCAGCGCCGGTTTCGGCTACTTTGGCTCGGTGATCACCAGCATTATCTTCGCCGGATTTACCTTTATCTTCTTCGCGCTTGAAGGCTCGATCATGGCGCAGGGGCTGCTGGTGGGCCTGGGGATCCCGCTGTGGATGGGCTACCTCATCGCCACGCTGATGGTATTGCCGCTGGTGGTCTACGGCATGAAGGCGCTGACTCGCCTTCAGGTCTGGACAACGCCGCTGTGGCTGGTCCTGATGGTGGTTCCGGTGGCCTGGCTTATCGCCAAAGACCCGGATCTGGTGGATGGGTTTATGAACTTCGCCGGTAAAAACAACGCCGCAACGGTAGACTTGACCGCCATTATGCTCGGCGCGGGGGTATGCCTGTCGCTGATCATGCAGATTGGCGAGCAGATCGACTACCTGCGCTTTATGCCGCCGAAGACCGCGGAAAACAGCAAAAGCTGGTGGCTGGCGGTGTTCTCCGCTGGTCCGGGCTGGGTCGTGTTAGGCGCGATTAAACAGATTATCGGCGCTTTCCTCGGCTTCTATCTGCTGACCCGCTTCCCGGCAGTGCATAACACCGAGCCGGTACAGCAGTTCGTCAGCGTCTTCGATAACCTGGTCCCCGGCTGGCTGGCGCTTACCCTCGCGGTGGTACTGGTGGTTATCTCGCAGATTAAAATTAACGTCACCAACGCCTATTCCGGCTCGCTGGCGTGGACCAGCGCCTGGACGCGCACCACCAAGCGCTACCCGGGGCGGATTATTTTCGTCATCGTCAACCTGACCATTGCCCTTGCCCTGATGGAAGGCGACATGTTCAGCGCTCTGGCGTGGATCCTCGGCTTCTATTCCAACTTTGCCATCGCCTGGGTGGTGGTAGTCGCCACCGATATCACCGTCAACAAAGGCCTGCTGAAGCTGGCCCCGGCGCAGCCGGAGTATCGTCGCGGGATGATCTATAACGTCAACCCGGTTGGCGTGGTGGCTTTTGCCCTCGCAGCAGGCCTGTCGATTAGCGCCTTCTTCGGCCTGTTGGGCGAAACGCTGGCGCCGTTCTCGCCGCTGATCGCGCTGGCGGTGGCTTTCGTAATGACGCCGGTCATGGGGATCACCACCCGCGGGCGCTATTACATTAAACAGCGCGATGACGGGATCCCCGAGCCGCGCTACGATGCGCAGGGCAACGCGTCGACCACCGTTTACCGCTGCCTGAGCTGCCGGGAGGAGTACGAACGTCCGGACGTAATGCATTCGCACAAGCATCAGGGCGCGATTTGCTCGCTGTGTAAGAGTATGGAATAAGTAGGAAGGCAGGCCGACAGGACGTCGGCCTGTGAAACAGAAGACGTTATGCCGCCGGGAGTTCAGCCAGCGGCCAGCGCGGACGAACGGTCACGCCGAGCTCCGCTTTCGCCCCGGAGCGCAGACGAACCATCCCGGCATAGGCAATCATCGCGCCGTTATCGGTGCAAAATTCAGGACGGGCATAGAAGACTTCCCCACCGCGCTTTTGCATCATTTCCGCCAGCTTCGCGCGCAGCGTACGGTTAGCGCTGACGCCCCCCGCCATCACCAGCCGTTTAAAGCCGGTTTGCTCCAGTGCGCGGCGGCACTTAATCATCAGCGTATCCACGACCGCGTCTTCAAACGCGCGGGCGATATCGGCGCGGGTCTGGTCGTCATCGCCGTTGTTGCGGATGGTGTTCGCGGCAAAGGTTTTCAGACCAGAGAAGCTGAAATCCAGGCCGGGGCGGTCGGTCATCGGTCGCGGGAAGACAAAGCGCCCTTCGGTGCCCTGAGAAGCCATCTTCGACAGCATCGGGCCGCCGGGATAATCCAGCCCCAGCAGTTTAGCCGTCTTATCGAAGGCTTCGCCCGCCGCGTCGTCAATAGACTCGCCTAACAGCTCGTACTGGCCAATGCCGGTGACGCTGATCAGCTGGGTATGACCGCCGGAAACCAGCAGCGCGACAAAAGGATACTGCGGCGGATTATCTTCCAGCATCGGCGCCAGCAGGTGCCCTTCCATATGGTGTACCGGGATCGCCGGAACGTTCCAGGCGAACGCCAGCGATCGGCCAACCGTGGCGCCGACCAGCAGCGCGCCAACCAGACCCGGGCCCGCCGTATACGCAACGGCATCAATATCCTTTGCCGTCAGCCCGGCTTCCTTGAGCGCCGCCTGAATCAGGGGGACAGTTTTACGCACGTGGTCGCGCGAGGCCAGCTCAGGCACCACGCCGCCGTAGTCAGCGTGCAATTTCACCTGACTATACAGCTGGTTGGCTAACAGACCTTTTTCGTCGTCATAAATGGCGATGCCGGTTTCATCGCAGGATGTTTCAATTCCCAGTACACGCATGGCTAGTTTTACCTCGTTTCAATACCGCGCAGTGTAGGACCAATGCGGGTTGATGTAAAACTTTCCTCACCCCTGGCGTTCACTTCGTGTATACTCCCTGTCCTTATAAAAGTCCCTTTCAAAAATCGCGTCGGTGCTTTACAAAGCAGCAGCAATTGCAGTAAAATTCCGCACCATTTTGAAATAAGCTGGCGCTGATGCCAGCGGCAAACCGAATTTATCAAAGGTGAGAGTTACATGCCGGTAATTAAAGTACGTGAAAACGAGCCGTTCGACGTAGCGCTGCGTCGCTTCAAACGTTCATGCGAAAAAGCAGGTGTTCTGGCGGAAGTTCGTCGTCGTGAGTTCTATGAAAAACCGACTACCGAACGTAAGCGCGCTAAAGCTTCAGCAGTGAAACGTCACGCGAAGAAACTGGCTCGCGAAAACGCACGCCGCACTCGTCTGTACTAATCTGTTGGGAGCATAGCTCTCAATTCAGACCGAGTTGTAGTTGTAAGGCCGTGCTTCCGAAAGGAATGCGCGGCTTATTTTCGTTTATGCATTAGCATATACACGACATCATTCAGGATGCACTCAGGCAGTAAGGGAGTGAGTCCCGGCGCTTACTCAAGTAAGTGGCAGGGGTGAACGAACTTAGCCAACGCAGAGGCAATCTGAAGGCTCAAGTGTATAAAACGGGGCATATGGCTGGACGAATCCCACGAGTATTTATCAATGACCTGCTGGCGCGCACCGACATCGTCGATCTGATCGATGCCCGGGTAAAGCTGAAAAAGCAGGGCAAGAATTATCACGCGTGCTGTCCGTTCCATAACGAAAAAACCCCCTCTTTCACCGTCAATGGTGAAAAACAGTTTTACCACTGCTTTGGCTGCGGTGCGCACGGCAACGCTATCGACTTCCTGATGAACTACGACAAGCTCGAGTTCGTGGAAACCGTCGAAGAGCTGGCCGCCATGCATAATCTTGACGTGCCGTATGAAGCAGGTAGCGGGCCCAGCCAGATTGAGCGCCATCAGCGGCAAAATCTTTATCAGTTGATGGATGGTCTGAACACGTTTTATCAACAGTCTCTGATGCAACCCGCCGCCGACCCCGCGCGCCAGTATCTGGAAAAACGCGGCTTAAGCAGTGAGGTCATTACGCGCTTTGCGATTGGCTACGCCCCTCCCGGCTGGGACAACGTTTTAAAACGTTTTGGCGGTAATCAAGAAAATCGCCAGTCGCTGATTGATGCAGGCATGCTGGTCACGAACGATCAGGGGCGCAGTTACGACCGCTTCCGCGAACGGGTGATGTTCCCCATCCGCGATAAGCGAGGCCGGGTGATTGGTTTTGGTGGTCGCGTGCTGGGTGATGCCCTGCCGAAGTACCTGAACTCCCCGGAGACCGATATTTTCCATAAAGGCCGCCAGCTGTACGGTCTTTATGAAGCGCAGCAGGACAACGCTGAACCGTCCCGCCTGCTGGTGGTCGAAGGCTATATGGACGTGGTGGCGCTGGCGCAATTCGGCATCAACTATGCCGTTGCGTCGTTAGGAACGTCGACGACCGCTGACCATATTCAGCTGTTGTTCCGGGTCACCAATCAGGTGGTTTGCTGCTACGACGGCGACCGGGCTGGCCGCGATGCCGCCTGGCGCGCGCTGGAAACGGCGCTGCCGTATATGACCGACGGGCGTCAGCTACGCTTTATGTTTCTGCCGGATGGCGAAGATCCGGATACGCTGGTGCGCAAAGAGGGGAAAGCCGCATTTGAAGCGCGGATGGAGCAGGCTCAGCCGCTCTCCACGTTTTTGTTCAACAGCCTGCTACCGCAGGTGGATTTGAGCACCCCGGACGGACGCGCGCAGCTGAGTACGTTAGCCTTGCCGCTAATAACTCAGGTACCGGGCGAAACGCTGCGCATTTATCTGCGTCAGGAGTTAGGCAATAAGCTGGGGATTTTAGACGATGCGCAGCTTGAACGTTTAATGCCAAAACAGTCTGAAAATGGCATCCAGCGCCCTGCTCCGCAGCTAAAACGCACGACCATGCGTATACTGATAGGACTACTGGTACAAAACCCGGACCTGGCCCCGCTGGTACCGCCTCTCGAAGGGCTGGACCCGCGTAAAATGCCCGGGCTTGGTTTGTTCAACGAACTGGTTAAAACCTGTTTAGCACAGCCGGGCCTGACTACCGGACTGCTTTTAGAGCAGTATCGCGGCACAAATGAAGCCGCAACCCTTGAAAAACTGTCGATGTGGGACGATATAGCAGATAAGGATATTGCTGAAAAAACCTTCACCGACTCGCTCAACCATATGTTTGATTCACTGCTGGAACTGCGGCAAGAAGAGTTGATAGCTCGCGACCGCACGCACGGTTTAAGCAGTGAAGAACGCCGGGAGCTCTGGACTATCAGCCAGGAACTGGCCAAAAAATAAGCGAAAGATTAAATCATTCAAGTTGTATCAAGGCAGCAAGAGAACGAACTCCTGGAAGGAAACATAAATCCATGACCAGGATGAAGGAACGCAGCTAACGCTAAGACAACTTGAAGGATGACGTATTTAACGGCTTAACTGCCGAATATCGTTCGGGAAGCCCCCGACAGCCGCTCGAGGCGCAGCGGCAATAATATAAGTACGCCCTCGCTTTAAATGTTGGCAGTTCGCCTGCTTACACCAATCAAACGAATTAAGTGTGGATACCGTCTTATGGAGCAAAACCCGCAGTCACAGCTGAAGCTTCTTGTCCAACGTGGTAAGGAGCAAGGCTATCTGACCTATGCCGAGGTCAATGACCATCTGCCGGAAGATATCGTCGACTCCGACCAGATCGAAGACATCATCCAAATGATCAACGACATGGGCATTCAGGTGATGGAAGAAGCACCGGATGCCGATGATCTCTTGCTTGCTGAAACGAACAACAATACCGACGAAGATGCGGAAGAAGCTGCCGCGCAGGTTCTCTCCAGCGTTGAGTCTGAAATAGGACGCACAACCGACCCGGTGCGCATGTACATGCGCGAAATGGGTACCGTCGAACTGCTGACGCGCGAAGGCGAAATTGACATCGCTAAACGCATCGAAGACGGGATTAACCAGGTCCAGTGCTCGGTTGCGGAATACCCGGAAGCGATCACCTATCTGCTGGAGCAGTACGATCGCGTTGAAGCGGAAGAAGCGCGCCTGTCCGATCTGATCACCGGCTTTGTCGACCCGAACGCTGAAGAAGATCTGGCGCCAACCGCCACTCACGTCGGTTCTGAACTCTCTCAGGAAGAGATGGATGACGACGAAGACGAAGATGAAGAAGAAGACGACGACAGCAGCGATGACGACAACAGCATCGACCCTGAGCTGGCGCGCGAGAAATTCGCCGAACTGCGTACGCAGTACGAACTGACCCGCGACACCATCAAAGCGAAAGGTCGTAGCCACGCCGCAGCGCAGGAAGAGATCCTCAAGCTGTCTGAAGTGTTCAAACAGTTCCGTCTGGTGCCGAAGCAGTTTGATTACCTGGTTAACAGCATGCGTGTCATGATGGATCGCGTTCGTACTCAAGAACGTATTATCATGAAGCTGTGCGTTGAACAGTGCAAAATGCCGAAGAAAAACTTCATCACTCTGTTCACTGGCAACGAAACCAGCGAAACCTGGTTCAACGCGGCCATCGCCATGAACAAGCCGTGGTCAGAGAAGCTGCTTGACGTAAAAGAAGACGTCCAGCGCGGCCTGATGAAGCTGCAACAGATTGAGCAAGAGACCGGCCTGACCATTGAGCAGGTAAAAGATATCAACCGTCGCATGTCCATCGGTGAAGCGAAAGCCCGCCGTGCGAAGAAAGAGATGGTTGAAGCGAACCTGCGTCTGGTTATCTCGATCGCCAAGAAATACACCAACCGCGGTCTGCAGTTCCTAGACCTGATCCAGGAAGGCAACATCGGTCTGATGAAAGCGGTTGATAAGTTTGAATACCGCCGCGGCTATAAGTTTTCCACCTACGCAACCTGGTGGATCCGTCAGGCGATCACCCGCTCTATCGCCGACCAGGCGCGCACCATCCGTATTCCGGTGCATATGATTGAGACGATCAACAAGCTCAACCGTATTTCCCGCCAGATGCTGCAGGAGATGGGCCGCGAGCCGACGCCGGAAGAGCTGGCCGAGCGTATGCTGATGCCGGAAGATAAAATTCGTAAGGTGCTGAAAATCGCCAAAGAGCCGATCTCCATGGAAACGCCGATTGGCGACGATGAAGATTCGCATCTGGGAGATTTTATCGAGGATAACACCCTCGAGCTGCCGCTGGACTCTGCCACCACCGAGAGCCTGCGCGCCGCCACCCATGACGTTCTGGCTGGCCTGACCGCCCGAGAAGCGAAAGTCCTGCGTATGCGCTTCGGTATCGACATGAATACCGATCACACGCTGGAAGAAGTGGGTAAACAGTTCGACGTTACCCGCGAACGTATCCGTCAGATCGAAGCGAAGGCGCTGCGTAAACTGCGTCATCCGAGCCGCTCTGAAGTGCTGCGTAGCTTCCTCGACGATTAATTATCGCCGCGTACCGCAAAAAGCCAGTCAAATGACTGGCTTTTTTTATGCCTGAACGGTAATCATTTATTTAAGAAATATTAAAACCAAAATATAAAACCCTTAAAAATATATTCAGGCCATATTCTTAATTACTTCTTTATAGGCAGATAAACAACTGGACTCACCGTTTTACGTTTGTACTATGGGTTTATGGATAGCCCATAGGGCCTAAAACGGAAGATAAATCATAGGGAAATGGAATGAATAGCAAGCGTAAAATTCAGCTGGCTGATTTTAATAGAACGGTTATTTTAACCACATCTAATACCTTATTTCTCAGTCGCGGAATAGAAAATACCACCATGGATGTGATCGCCCATGAAACGGGTTTTAGCAAAACAACGCTTTATACCTATTTTGAAAATAAAAAAGATATTCTGGATCATCTTATCCTTCAGGGAATGGAGCATTTCCATCAGGAGGTGCTAAAAATAGCCAATCGGCAAAATTCATTTCGCGACTTTTATCGCGAGCTATGCCATGCGCTGATCGCTCTCCACGAAGCGAGCATTGCCTATTTTCCCGCAATTACAGGCAAAATCGCGAGTTCTGAAAAAATCACTAAAAACAATAAAGCGTTGAAAAGTATCTCTATGATTGGTGAACAGATAAACCATATTATCGCCGCGCAAATTACCGACGCCGCCGAAAAAAAAGAGATCGCGCTGAATGCTCCCGCCGCGGACGTCACGATGCTGTTCTGGCTCTGCCTGACCGGACTCGTAGAAAAATCCTCACATAGAGAATCCTATCTTTTACGTCACCTTGAAAAAGACCGTAAATCCTTTCTCGACTTCGCTTTTAACTCAGTACTATTAATGATAGAAAAAGGGAATATTAGCGATAACGCAAAAGCTGGCTAAAGCCTCAGGCTTTAGCCAGCGCAGAGTCGTCCGCAGTGCCTTAAAGCCCTCGCGTTGCCAGCGCCTCGTCAAGCTCCCGGTAGGCCTCCACCAGCTTATCCAGCGTCGCCCGGTTGAGCCCGCTGGGATTTGGCAACACCCATACTTCCGTCGCGCCTATGGTCACCTGCTGTTTACCCCATTTTACGCCGCGTACCTGAAACGCTTTCTCGAAGGACTGTTTACCGAGGATCGCCAGCGCATACGGCTGATACTCTTCCATTTTTCTGACCAGCTCCCGGCCACCGTCACGGAGCTCCAGCAGCTCGACCTCGCTGGCCTGCACCGTTGGGCGCTCGACGAGCATGGTGATCCCGCAGCGAGTATCCAGCAGCTGAAGTTCCTCCTCGGGCTTCAGCAGACGGTCGGTAAACCCGGCCTGGTGAATCACCTTCCAGAAGCGATTTCCCGGATGGGCGAAATGAAAACCGGTATGGGCGGAAGACTTCCCCGGATTGATACCGCAAAAGACGACCCTCAGGTTCGGCGCCAGAATATCGTTAATCATATTTTCCCCAGCTCAATACCTAAAAGGTCATTATAAAGGATTGAAAATGCGTTGTTTATAAAAACAGCAGGCGTGCGTTTTAGGCTGGATTGCGGGGAACAGTTACTTTATAATCCTTCGCCACGGCCCCTTAGCTCAGTGGTTAGAGCAGGCGACTCATAATCGCTTGGTCGCTGGTTCAAGTCCAGCAGGGGCCACCAGATACAGCAAGGGCTGACGAGAAATCGTCAGCCCTTTTTGCATTATGCAGCCCCATCCGGCGCCGCCGCTTAAAATGAGGTCAGGTTACACCAGCGCCTGCAGCTGTTCGCGCATATAGACGGTGAAGAATTCCGGGTTTTTAATGACGATCCGCTTACCGGAGGCAATTTTGTCCGCCCATCCGGCGACTTTTTCCGTGAACCCGGCATCCCATCCCTCCTTTTCACCCCGGGCCGTGACGTCGGCAGGGTTCGCCGGTACGCCTAATTCATGCAAATACTTCAAAATTCCCTTCGCGGTACTTTCATCCATAGTATTCGGCACCGACAACGAGGTGTTCATACCACCAATAAAATCCAGGGCTTTATCGATTGCTGTTGGCATGCTCTTATCCTTAAAATTAACCACGTAATGAACATGCTTACACTATGGACCCATCTTTGCCGGGATATCAAAGAGATCGTTGCCTTTCTTTGATTCAGACCGCAGCTAAACGCTTGCGTGCTGCTTTTCTACTCGACTATTCCGCACCAGTCACCAGGAAACTACTCCATACGTCCGCGCTTAAACTGACCGGCATCGATATCGTAGTGCTTCATTTTTCGCCACAGCGTGGTACGGCCAATATTCAGCAGCTGCGCCATCTCCTGTACCCGACCGCTGGTCACCCGGGCGGCGTGGATAATCGCCTCTTTCTCAATGGCGCTAAAGGTCAGGCTGGCGGGCAGCAGCGATGACCCCGCGTCGGCGCCCGGCCGCTCGGCAAACAGATATTCCGGCAAATTACTCAGACGGATATGGCCGTTATCGCTGCTAATGGCGATATTCTCGATAACGCTATTCAGCTCAAAATCATTGCCCGGCCAGGAGTAGGCCACCAGCTGCGCCAGCGCATCGTCATCCATCTTCAGCCGCGAGGAAAAGCGTTTTTCCAGGCTCTTAAGGCGATTGTGCACCAGCGAGGGGATACTGTTGCGCCGCGCCCGCAGCGGGGGAATAACGATTTCAAAAGAGTGCAGCGCGTAGTAAAGCTGGCGGCTAAAGCGGTTTTGCTCCACCAGATTGGCAAGATCGACGGTAGTGGTGGCGATCACTTTGACGTCCACCGGGATCAAGCGACGGGCGTCCAGACGGGTTAATACCCCCTGCTTGATCACCTGCAGCAGCGCGGACTGCAGCTCCGGCGCCAGATATTCAATTTTTTCCAGAAACAGCGTCCCGCCGTTGGCCAGCTCAAGACGGCTAAGGCGACCGTTTTCATCGTCCGTCGGCGCGCTGCCCATAAAATCCTGGCCCAGGACGCTGTCGGCATACAGCTGGCAGTTGACCGCGATATACGGCCCGCCGCCCCGCTCGCTCTCATTGTGAATCGCCTGGCTGAGCAGCTCTTTACCCACCCCTTCTTCACCGCACAGCAGCACCGGGAAAGCGCCGCGCGCCGCCTGGCGGCCAAAGTGAATCAGCCGCCGGGTTTCCGGGTCGTCCGCCGACATCTGCTCAAAGGTATGGCTCACTTTGCCAAGCTGGCTGGTCATCAGCTGGCGCATCTGCTCGACCGGATGCAGCAGCAGAATAAAGCTGTTGCCCTGCTCTTCGACGATCGGCTTGAGCGTAATCACGGCGTCGACAAACTGATGCTGGCTCTCAAAGGTCACTTCGACATGGTTCAGCCCGCGCGCGTGCTTAATGGCCCGGCGCAGCAGGGCCGGGAGCGTCACCAGTTCATTGATGTTTTTCCCCTGGCTGGCCTGGGCATCAAGATGCAGCAGCCTCGCGGCCTGCACGTTAAGAAACTGCAAAACTCCCTGCTCATTCCACGCCATCACCCCGTCATCCATACTCTCCAGCAGACCGTACATCTGATTAAGATGGCGATTCGACTCTGACAACAGGCTGTCGGTCAGCAGCGAGTTACCGACTTCCCGCGCGATAGCCAGGGTCAGGGAGAGATCCGGCGAAGCCTGCTCTTCGATCAGGCAGCACAGGGAAATGGAACCGAACAGGCGCCCGTGGTTATCAAACACCGGCGTGGAGCTAAACGACCATCCGTGCAGCGCATGTTTAAAATGCTGCTCGCCCGTCGTTTTGACCGGCTGCCCGAGCATTGAGGCCAGCGAGAGCGCGCAACTGCCGATAATGCTTTCCGCGCAGTAGCTGCCGTCACGAAATCCCAGCGCCGCCAGCTGGTCGAGGGTCTGCGGATCGCCGCAGCGGCTGAGAATACAGGCGGACTCATCAAGGATAAACAGCGCGCAGGGGCGGTTATCCATAAACTCCCAGGCATCTTCCAGCGCCGCCTGACCAATCGTCAACAGCGCGGTCTTGCGCCGGCAAATCGATTCAAAGGTCAGCCCCTGCGCCTGATGCGGCGTCTGCCAGGTTTCCCGCTGCATAAACTTGCTGCAGCGATGCCATGACTGGGTTATCACCAAAGGAAAGCTCTGAGTCTGCGCAGTCATATCCATTTCCGCTGTTTCATAAACGACAACCCCTCCGGCGGCTACCGCAAGAGGGGGGAAAAAAACGCCCCATCGTTTAAATGAGGCGGGGCTGGACCACGATAAATTAGCGCGCCAGCCACTGCTGTCCGAGCAGGTCAGCGGTCAGAATCGCCGCATGCACGCTCTGCGCGCTGACCGGGAAGGGCATATTATGAATGGTTTCACCTTCCGCGCAGGTCGCTTTAGCGACTGCCTGAATTTTCTCATCGATGCCCTCTTTAACGCCCATTTGCGCCAGCGTGACCGGCAGGCCGACGGTATGGCAGAAGTTCAGCACCGTTTCGATCTCTTCCATCGGGCTATTTTGCAGCACCAGCTGCGCCAGGGTACCAAAGGCCACTTTCTCGCCATGGTACAGATGGTGACACTCTTCGAGGATGGTGAAACCGTTGTGAATGGCGTGCGCGGCGGCCAGACCGCTACTTTCAAAGCCGATACCGCTGAGGTAGGTATTCGCTTCAACGATGCGTTCCAGCGCATCGGTCACCACCCCGGCCTGGGCGGCGAGGCGGGCTTTTTCGCCTTCCGCCAGCAGCGTATCATAGCACAGGCGCGCCAGGCTCAGCGCCGCCGCCGTCGACTGGCCGCCCGCCATGCTGGTGGCTCTGGCGTCGTAGCAGGCCTTGGCTTCAAACCAGGTTGACAGCGCATCCCCCATCCCGGCCACCAGCAGGCGCACCGGCGCTTTGGCGATAATCGCCGTATCCATCACCACCATATCCGGGTTTTTCGGGTAGATCAGATACTCTTCAAACTCACCGGCTTCGGTGTAGATAACCGACAGCGCGCTGGTTGGCGCATCGGTGGAGGCGATCGTCGGGATCACCACCACCGGCAGCTTCTGGTAGTAGCCGATGGCTTTCGCCGTATCGAGCGTCTTACCGCCGCCGATACCCACCACGCCGCGGCAGCCGTGCTGCTTCAGAATGGCGATCAGGCGATTGATCTCAACGTGGCTGCACTCGCCGTTGAAACGCTCCGCATGGCAGCTAATGTTGTGGCTGTGCAAACCTTCCAGCACTTTCTCTCCCGCCAGCTTCATTACGAAGTCATCGGCAATCACGAAAAAGCTGTCCGCCAGGTTTTTGGCGTATTGCCCAAACAGCGTGGATGCATCTGGTCCCTGGAGATATTTGGCTGGAGATTGAATAACTTTTAGCATTCCGTTCACCCTCAAATAAGTGCATGTTTTGACATGATGGGCCCCGGTATTTCCTCGTCCGGCCATGTATTCAAGGCGGGAACGAAAGCGCTACCTGAGCGATGCCATCACTGTAGGGCGAGCCGCGGGCAAAAAAATCTTTCCGGTTTTTGTCCCAATATGAAACAGCACATAAATTTTATTGTTCCATATTGGAACATGAATTCACATGAAACGGTGGGATTGCGATCTCGATCCGCCCCTTGGACGCAAAAGAAGGCCACTAACCGGACGATCGTCGGCCTTTTTCAGCGTCATGGGCGGCAAGAACGGGCAAATTTATTTCTTTACGCAGACCTTGCAGCCAGGTGAAGCGAGATGAAATAGTCGCTTTAGCTCGCATTTTTTCATTTCCTCGCGCAAAAGCGTTTCATTTCGGAACAAAAATGAATAATTACGTTTCGTAATGAAACTCCTTTTATCACAATTTTTTTTCCCGCTAACTCAGCCAGAATCATTACATCGCCCGATATCGCACCTCGTCAGGCGGTACCCCTACACGATGACCGCCTCCATCAGCAGAGAGGCCGCATCGAAACTCCGACGGAGAATAAACAATGAAAAAACTGATTAACCGTGTCGAAGATGTCCTGAGTGAACAACTGGCGGGTCTGGCAAAAGCGCACCCTGAACTGAGGCTGCACCAGGACCCGGTCTACGTGACCCGCGCCGATGCGCCGGTGGCCGGAAAAGTGGCGCTGCTCTCCGGCGGCGGCAGCGGTCACGAGCCGATGCACTGCGGATATATTGGCCAGGGCATGCTTTCCGGGGCATGTCCGGGGGAAATTTTCACCTCCCCGACGCCGGATAAAATGTTTGAGTGCGCCATGAACATCGACGGCGGCGAAGGCGTGCTGCTGATTATCAAAAACTACACCGGCGATATTCTTAACTTCGAAACCGCCACCGAGCTGCTGCACGAAAGCGGCGTTAAGGTCACCACCGTGGTGGTCGATGACGACGTGGCGGTGAAAGATAGCCTCTACACCGCCGGACGGCGCGGAGTGGCCAATACCGTCCTGATTGAAAAACTGGTAGGCGCGGCTGCCGAACGCGGCGACTCGCTGGAATCCTGCGCCGAACTGGGGCGCAAGCTCAACAACCTCGGCCACTCTATCGGTATCGCGCTCGGCGCCTGCACCGTGCCGGCCGCCGGGCAGCCCTCATTCGAACTGCAGGACGATGAGATGGAGTTCGGCGTCGGCATTCACGGCGAACCGGGCATCGACCGCCGCCGCTTCACCTCCCTCGATCGCACCGTTGACGAAATGTTCGATACCCTGCTGGAAAACGGCGCCTATAGCCGCACGCTGCGCCACTGGGACAACGTGAAAGGCGCGTGGCAGGAGGTAGCGCAGACCAAGCAGGCGCTGCAAAAAGGCGATCGGGTTATCGCGCTGGTCAACAACCTCGGCGCCACGCCGCTGTCCGAACTCTACGGCGTCTATAACCGTCTGACGCAGCGCTGCGAGGAAACCGGCATCGTTATCGAGCGCAATCTTATCGGCAGCTACTGTACCTCTCTGGATATGGTGGGTTTTTCCATCACCCTGTTAAAAGCCGATGACGAGACGCTGGCATTATGGGACGCCCCGGTTCACACCCCGGCGCTGAACTGGGGAAAATAAGGAGCACGACATGTCATTAAGCAGAACGCAAATCGTAGACTGGCTCTATCGCTGCGGCGATATCTTCACGAAAGAGAGCGATTTTTTGACCGGTCTGGACCGGGAAATCGGCGATGCCGACCACGGCCTGAATATGCATCGTGGTTTCAGCAAGGTAGTGGAAAAACTGCCGTCAATTGCCGATAAAGACATTGGTTTCATTCTTAAAAATACCGGTATGACGCTGCTCTCCAATGTCGGCGGGGCCAGCGGCCCGCTGTTCGGCACCTTCTTTATTCGCGCCGCCCAGGTGACCCAGGCCCATCAGAGCCTGACGCTGGAAGAGCTTTATCAGACCTTCCGCGAAGGCGCGGAAGGGGTGGTGAATCGCGGCAAAGCCGAGCCCGGGGATAAAACCATGTGCGACGTCTGGCTGCCGGTGGTGGAATCGCTGCGCCAGTCCAGCGAACAGCACCTGTCGATACCAGGCGCCCTTGATGCTGCCTGCGAACAGGCGCAAGCCGCCGTCAACGCCACCATCGCCATGCAGGCCCGTAAAGGGCGGGCTAGCTATCTGGGCGAACGCAGCATCGGGCATCAGGATCCTGGCGCAACCTCGGTGATGTTTATGGTTCAGATGCTGGCCGCAGCAGCTAAAGAGTAAGGAAAACGCGATGGTAAACCTGGTTATTGTTTCTCATAGCGCCCGTCTGGGCGAAGGTGTCGGAGAACTGGCCCGGCAGATGTTAATGAACGATGGCTGTAAGCTGGCGATCGCCGCCGGCATTGACGATCCCGCCAGCCCGATCGGCACAGATCCGATTAAGGTGATGGAGGCCATTGAATCCGTCGCCGACGCCGATCATGTGCTGGTAATGATGGATATTGGCAGCGCCTTGCTGAGCGCCGAAACCGCGCTGGATCTGCTCGATCCGGCGATTGCGGCGAAGGTCCGCCTGTGCGCGGCGCCGCTGGTTGAAGGGACGCTGGCGGCGACGGTGAGCGCCGCCGCCGGGGCCGACATCGACAAGGTGATTGAAGACGCCATGAATGCGCTGGAGGCAAAGCGCGTACAGCTCGGGTTACCATCGCAACCCCCTTCGCTTACCGCCGCGCTGGCCGATGACCGCGACGCGCGCTCGGTTTCCGTAGTGATTCAAAATCCTAACGGCCTGCACGTTCGCCCGGCGTCAAAGCTGGTCGCCGCGCTGGCGGGATTCAACGCCGACCTGGTGCTGGAGAAAGAGGGAAAGTGCGTCACGCCGGATAGCCTCAACCAAATCGCCCTGCTTCAGGTGCGCCGGAACGATACCTTAAGGCTGCTGGCCCGCGGCCCGGACGCCGACGCCGCGCTGGCGGCGTTCCAGGCGCTGGCGACGGAGAACTTTGGCGAGCAAACGGAGGCGACCCCCGCTTTGCAGCCCACCCATGCCGCCCGCATTCAGGGCCAGGTCGTGCTCTACCCTCGGCCTCAGAACAGCGTTACGCGGGAAAAGAGCGCCGCCATCGGTCAGCAGCAGCTGCGCCTGAAACGGGCTATTGATCGGACGCTGGACGATCTTAGCGCGCTGACGGCCCTGGCGGAGGAGAAGTATTCCGCCGACATCGCGGCGATCTTCTCCGGGCATCATACTCTGCTTGATGATCCTGATTTATATACGGCAGCGTGCGATATCGTGCGCGACGAGCAGTGCAGCGCGGAGTGGGCGTGGCATCAGGTGCTGAGCGATTTAAGCCAACAATATCGCCATCTCGACGATGCCTACCTTCAGGCACGCTATATTGATATTGAAGATATTTTGCACCGCACGCTGCGTCACCTTAACGAGAGCAGCGAAGCGCTGCCGCAGTTTAGCGCGCCTTCGATCCTCGTAGCCGACGATATCTTTCCTTCTACCGTCGTGCAGCTCGACGGCCGTCAGGTGAAGGGAATCTGTCTGCAGGAGAGCAGCGAGCACGCTCACGGCGCGATTATCGCCCGCCAGGCGGGCATTGCGATGCTTTGCCAGCAGCGCGATGTGCTGACGACGCTGCAAAACGGAGAGACCATCACCCTTGATATTCCCGGCAAACGCGTGATTCGCGGCTAACCTGCCCCATCTTTCCACCCCGGAGGCTGTCCCCTCCGGGAACTCGCTTAACTTTCAGGATCCGTTATGTCTCAATTCTTTTTTAATCAACGCGCCAACCTCGTCAACGACGTGATTGAAGGAACCATTATCGCCAGCCCGTGGAATAACCTGGCGCGGCTGGAGAGCGATCCCGCCATTCGCGTGGTGGTGCGTCGCGATCTCGACAAAAACAACGTGGCGGTGATCTCCGGCGGCGGTTCCGGTCACGAGCCGGCCCACGCGGGCTTTGTCGGTAAAGGCATGCTGACCGCCGCCGTCTGCGGCGACCTGTTTGCCTCGCCGAGCGTCGATGCGGTGCTGACCGCCATCCAGGCGGTAACCGGCGACGCGGGCTGTCTGCTGATCGTCAAGAACTATACCGGCGATCGCCTGAACTTCGGCCTCGCGGCGGAGAAGGCGCGCCGCATGGGCTATAACGTTGAAATGCTGATCGTTGGCGATGATATTTCGCTGCCGGACAACAAACATCCGCGCGGCATCGCCGGGACGATTCTGGTGCATAAAGTGGCAGGCTACTTCGCCGAACGCGGACACAATCTGGCGACCGTGCTGCGCGAAGCGCAGTATGCCGCCGGACATACCTTCAGCCTCGGACTGGCTCTTGCCAGCTGTCATCTGCCGCAGGACGCGGAAACGGCCCCGCGCCATCACGCGGACCAGGCCGAGCTGGGCATGGGGATCCACGGCGAACCGGGCGCATCGGTCATCGCGACCCAGAACAGCGCGGAAATCGTTACGCTGATGGCGGAGAAGCTCAGCGCCGCCCTGCCGGAAACCGGTCGTCTGGCGGTGATGATCAATAATCTCGGCGGCGTATCGATTGCCGAAATGGCGATTTTGACCCGCGAGCTGGCGCATACGCCGCTGCAACAGCGTATCGACTGGCTGATTGGCCCGGCTTCGCTGGTGACCGCGCTGGATATGAAAGGCTTCTCCCTCACCGCCATCGTGCTGGAAGAGAGTATTGAGAAGGCGCTGCTTTCCGCGGTAGAAACCGCCGGCTGGCAGACGCCGGTGCAGCCACGCGAAATCAGCGTGATGCCGTCGTCGCTGCGCAGCACCCGGGTAGAGTTTGAGCCCTCGGAGAATAGCGTGGTTGCGGACTACGTCGAGCGGGTGACCGGCACGCTGTCCGATCTTGAAGCAGATCTCAACGCGCTGGATGCCAAAGTCGGCGACGGCGATACCGGCTCCACCTTCGCCGCCGGCGCGCGCGACATCGCCGACTTGCTACAGCGTCGCCAGCTGCCGTTGGCTAACCTCGCTACGCTATTGGCGCTGATTGGCGAGCGTCTGACGGTGGTGATGGGCGGCTCCAGCGGCGTGCTGATGTCAATTTTCTTTACCGCCGCCGGGCAGAAGCTGGAACAGGGGGCAAGCGTCGCCGAAGCGCTAAACGCCGGGCTGGCGCAGATGAAGTTTTACGGCGGCGCCGATGAAGGCGATCGGACCATGATTGATGCCCTGCAGCCGGCACTGGCGGCGCTGGCGGCCGAGCCGGAAAATCTGCAGGCCGCTTTCGCGGCGGCCCAGGCGGGCGCGGATCGTACGCTTCACGCCAGCAAAGCCAACGCCGGGCGCGCGTCGTATCTCAACAGCGATAGCCTGCGCGGCAATATGGACCCCGGCGCCCATGCGGTGGCGATGGTGTTTAAGGCGCTGGCGCAGAAATAATTCCCCTGCTCGCGCTGCGCTTAGCAGGGCTACGGGCGCACCGCCGTCTGTGGAGCGGTAGCCCGGACAGATGCGCAGCATCGCCTGCGGGAAATGATGCCTCTGCGCACTCTGCTCCCGGGGGCGGCGCTTGACGCGCCTTGCCCGGGCTACGGGCGCACCGCCGTCTGTGGAGCGGTAGCCCGGACAGATGCGCAGCATCGCCTGCGGGAAAATCACCGCGCAGTTTTCTTTCGTAGCCCGGGTAAGGCGTCAGCCGCAACCCGGGTTTTCTCCGCGCTTACTTGCTGTGCCAGTAGGCCTGCGAACGCACCAGCTGCGGGTCAATCTCTTCGCCTTCAAAGCGCGCCAGCAGCGACTTCACCGCCGCGCCTTCCCCGGTCAGCCAGATAAAATAATCGTCCGCCGGAATCACCACCTGCGCCAGACGTTCGGCCACGGCGGCTGGGTTATGCCCTACCACCCACTCGATATTAAAGCCATCAAGATCGGCCAGGTAATCTTGATAAGACGCATCGCCAATAGTCACAATCGCCGTCACCTGCGGCGGCGTCGGAAGCTGCTGCAACCCGAGCAAACGGCGGCGCAGCGCGGGCATTCCGGACTCATCGGTCACGTACAGCTGCCAGGCGTAATCTTCCGGCACCACCAGCGAACCGCGCGGGCCGCCGATCACCAGCTTATCGCCCGCTTGCGCCGTCAGCGCCCAGCGGCTGGCAATGCCGCCGTCGTGAATAAAAAAGTCGTACGCCAGCTCATGACGCCCGGCGTCGTACAGCGGCGTATAGTCGCGAGTCGCCGGACGCACGCCTTCGCCCCAGTTAATGCCTTCATCCGTCACCTCCGGCGGCGTGAATGCGGCGCCCGCTTCGGGGAAAAAGAGCTTGGTGTGGTCGTCAAAACCCTGAGAAACAAAACCGTCCAGCGCCTCTCCGCCCAGCACAATACGCTGGAAAGCGTGACCGATACGCTCGACGCGCTGCACGGTCAACTCGCGAAAACGCAGCTCGTTACGCACGCGCTGCGGGTATTTGGGGTTATTTGCCTTTGTCATTTTTCATCGCCTTCGTGAACTGAATAGATATATCTAAAAATCTTGCAAATGATAATGATTGCCATTAAAAAAGAATGCAAGTCTTTTTTGATATAGCCAAAGCAAAACGGCACAAAAGTCAAAAATGAAAAATAAATCATTTAAAATCATTAAGTTAAAAAATAAACAAAATCCTTCATTGCTACTTTTTATTTTTTAGATATAAATTAGATATATCAAAAATAGAGGAGCAAAACATGAGACATCATCACGAAGAAGGGCGTGGGCCACGCGGACGCCACGATGAGCATGGCGAACACGGCGAGCATGGCCGCAGGGGCGGCGGACGTCGGCAGCGCTTCTTTGGCCACGGCGAGCTGCGCCTGGTGATTCTGGATATCCTCACCCGTAACGCCAGCCACGGCTACGAGCTTATCAAAGAGATCGAAACCATGACCCAGGGCAACTACAGCCCGAGCCCCGGCGTCATCTACCCGACGCTCGACTTGCTCCAGGATCAGGGCTTAATCAGCGTGGCTGACGAAAACGGTCGTAAAAAAATCGCCATTACCGCCGACGGCAGCCAGCTGCACGCGGAAAACCAGCAACAGCTGGAGCAGATTCAGGCCAAACTGCAGGCGCGTATGGTGGGTTGTGAACTGCGTAAAAATCCGCAGATGAAGCGCGCGCTGGAGAATTTTAAGGCGGTACTGGATTTAAAAGTTAACCAGCAGGCCATTACTGAAGCTCAGCTAAAGCAGATCGTCGGCGTGATTGACCGCGCGGCAATGGAGATTTCCCAGCTCGACTAACCCTCTGCCCCATCGCTGGGCAGCCTGCACCGCCGCGACGCGCGCGGCGGAAGCCCTTATTCACGGGGTTTTACGCCTTCAGGAGTAAAACATGCCAATAATAGCGCCGTAAGATTAAATTTTGCTCAATCGCAATTTCACGTTGCGTTTATCCCGATTTTCCTGGCCCGCGCCGAAGTGGCGTAATCCCTGCAATACTTAATTCAGTATCATGTGATACGCCCCGCCCAGGAGCATATTTTGAACAGGTTACCTTCCAGCGCATCGGCTCTGGCCTGCAGCGCACACGCATTGAATCTCATTGAGAAGCGAACGCTCGATCATGAGGAGATGAAATCACTTAACCAGGAGGTCAGAGAATACTTTAAAGAGCATGTGAACCCAGGATTTTTAGCGTATCGAAAATCGGTCACTGCTGGCGGGGATTACGGAGCCGTAGAGTGGCAAGCGGGAGGGTTAAATACGCTTGTCGACACTCAGGGACAGGAGTTTATCGACTGCCTGGGTGGGTTTGGGATTTTTAATGTAGGGCACCGTAATCCAGTTGTCGTTTCCGCCGTCGAAAATCAACTCGCTAAACAACCTCTTCATAGTCAGGAACTGCTGGACCCGCTGCGGGCCATGCTGGCAAAAACCCTCGCGGCCTTAACGCCCGGCAAACTGAAATACAGCTTCTTTAGCAATAGCGGCACCGAATCGGTCGAAGCGGCGTTAAAGCTGGCGAAAGCTTACCAGTCTCCGCGCGGCAAATTTACCTTCGTCGCCACCAGCGGCGCGTTTCACGGTAAGTCGTTGGGCGCGCTTTCCGCCACCGCGAAATCCACTTTCCGTAAGCCTTTTATGCCGCTGCTGCCGGGATTCCGGCACGTACCGTTCGGCGATATTAACGCCATGCGCACGTTGCTGAGCGAGTGCAAAAAGACCGGCGATGACGTCGCGGCGGTGATCCTTGAGCCCATTCAGGGCGAAGGCGGGGTGATTCTGCCGCCGCCGGGCTATCTGCCCGCGGTGCGCAAGCTGTGCGACGAGTTTGGCGCGCTGCTGATCCTCGATGAAGTACAAACCGGCATGGGGCGCACCGGCAAGATGTTTGCCTGCGAGCATGAAAACGTCCAGCCGGATATTCTGTGCCTTGCCAAAGCGCTGGGCGGCGGGGTGATGCCGATTGGCGCCACGATCGCCACCGAAGAGGTGTTCTCGGTGCTGTTCGACAACCCGTTCCTGCATACCACCACGTTCGGCGGCAATCCGCTGGCCTGCGCGGCGGCGCTGGCGACCATCAACGTGCTGCTGACGCAAAACCTGCCCGCGCAGGCGGAGCAGAAAGGCGACATGCTGCTGGATGGCTTCCGTCAGTTGGCCCGCGAATATCCGGATCTGGTGAATGAAGTTCGCGGCAAAGGCATGCTGATGGCGATTGAGTTTGTCGATAACGAAATCGGCTATGACTTTGCCAGCGAGATGTTCCGCCAGCGGGTACTGGTGGCCGGAACGCTGAACAACGCCAGGACGATCCGCGTTGAGCCGCCGCTGACGCTGACGCTGGAGCAGTGTGAACAGGTGCTAAAAGCGGCCCGCCTGGCCCTGGCGGCGCTACGGGTTTCGGTAGAAGAGGCGTAGTGGCTTGCCCCTATGTCCGCAATATATGTCCCCTCACGCTATCCCATAGCAAAGGTTAGCGTGAGGGGACAGTCTTACACCTCCGGCAGCAGGCCGATAAAGCTGCGCTTCTGCCGCGGCTTCGACATCAGCGCCTCCAGCTTCTCTACGCAGGCCAGATAGTGCGGGGTTTTCTTGTGCGCCAGCACCGCCTCATCGTCGATATAGGCTTCATAGATAAAAAAGCGCGTCTTCACCTCCGGGTCCTGCAGCACGTCAAAGCGCAGATTGCCCGGCTCCTGCAGCGCCCCTTCGTGGTTGGCACGGAACACCTCAAGAAACTCGTCGACCCGTTCCGGTTTGATATTGATTTCCACCAGCGTTACGTTCATTGCAGCTCTCCCTGTTTTTCCTCCTGCCAGAACTGATACGCCTCGCGGGCGCTCAGGTTCTCATGCACCACTTTTTTCACCGCCTTCAGCATCGCGCGCGGCGCGCTGGACTGGAAGATATTCCGCCCCATATCCACGCCGGATGCGCCCTGGTCGATCGCCCGCCAGCACATCTCCAGCGCCTCCTGCTCCGGCAGCTTTTTGCCCCCGGCGATGACGATCGGCACCGGGCAGCTGGCGGTGACTTTCTCAAAGCCTTCCTCAACAAAATAGGTTTTCACGAACTGCGCCCCCATTTCGGCGGCAATGCGGCTGGCCAGCGAGAAGTAGCGGGCGTCGCGGGTCATCTCTTTGCCCACGCCGGTTACCGCCAGCACCGGCATACCGTAGCGGTTGCCGGCGTCCACCAGCTTGATGATGTTGTTGATCGACTGATGCTCGTGCTCGCTGCCGATATAGACCTGCGCCGCCACCGCGCAGACGTTCAGGCGCAACGCGTCCTCCATCGCCACCGCCACGCACTCGTTGGAAAGTTCGCTGAGGATCGAGTTGCCGCCGGAAGCACGCAGCACCACCGGTTTGTTGGTCGCCGCCGGCACCTGACTGCGCAGCACGCCGCGGGTACACATCAGCACGTCGGTCTCTTCGAACAGCGGCGCGATAGAGAGATCGATCCGCTCCAGCCCGGTGGTCGGCCCCTGAAAATAGCCGTGGTCGAACGCCAGCATCACCGTACGGTTGCTCTGCGGATTGAAGATACGCGCCAGCCGCGACTGCATCCCCCACTCCAGCGACCCGCAGCCCTTCAGCGTATAGAGGGTGTTCTGCTGCGGACGGTCTAAGCCGAAGTTTTTTCCCTCTTTGATATCGTCTAAATCAGCCATCTCATCCTCCATCAGAAATCGTAGTTATTGATATTCTCTTTGGTGAACACCACCCGCTCCGGCAGCAGCACGATGCCGTTGCCTTTCGCTTCATACTGGTAGCCCTGCACGCTGTTCGGCTCGACTTTCAGGGCGCCGAGATCTTTCACATCGACGCTGTCGCCAACGTTAAGATCGCCCTTTTTCAGCAGACGATCGGCGACGTTAACCGCGATCTTGCCCTGCTGCACCACGTCCCACAGGCCGAAGGCTTTTACCGTGCCGCGATCCACGTAGGGGCGCATCACGTTCGGCGTGCTAAAACCAACGATCGCCACGCCCTGGCGCTTGAGGTTTTCCGCCGCCTGGGCGGCCGCCGGGAGCGCGTTGGCGTCAGGAGCGATAATAGCGTCGAGATCCGGGTACGCTTTTAAGATCCCCTCGGCGGTTTGCAGCGATTTAGTGGCGTCGTTATAGCCAAACTGGGTGGTCACCACTTCCCACTGCGGATGTTCTTTTTCAATTTTGGCCTTCGCCTCTTTTACCCACTGGTTCTGGTCGGTCACCGTCGGGCTGGAGTAGAAAAACGCCACTTTGGCGGTGGGTTTCGTCACCTGTTTTTCCGCCATCTCCACCAGCAGGCCGCCGAGCTGCTGCGGCGTCCCCTGGTTGATATAGATGCTCCGGCACTCCGGTTTGGTATCGGAGTCCCAGGTCAGGACCTTGACCCCGCGCTGCATCGCCCGCTTCAGCGCCGGGCACAGGCCGTCCGGCGATACGGCGGAGACGATAATCGCGTTGTAGCCCTGGTTGACGAAGTTGTTGATCAGCTGTACCTGGCCGGAGACGCTCGGTTCAGTCGGGCCGTCGTAGGTGACGTCCACGCCGAGCGCTTTGCCCGCCTCTTTCGCGCCGTTGCCGCCGCTGGTAAAGAAACCGACGCCGACCAGTTTTGGAATAAAGGCGATGCGGTCCGCCGCCTGGGCCGATGCCATACCCAGCGCCAACGCCAGCACCATCAGTTTTGTTTTCATTTTATGCTCCGATTGTTTTACGCGAGAAAAGACGCCGCCAGCTCATCCGCACCCATTCACGGTGCAGGCTCAGCGAACGCCCCATCACCACCACAACCAACAGCGCCCCTGACAGCGCGCTCGACACCTGGTTGGGGATGCCGACCATTTGCAAACCTTGTTGTAAATAGCCCACCAGCAGCGCGGCCAGTGCCGTGCCGACGATCGAGCCGGAACCGCCGTAGATATTGGCCCCGCCGAGCACCGCTGCGGTCAGCGCCGGCATCAGCAGGTCGCGGCCTAAGTCCGAGCGCGCCGAGCCGAAATAGGAGACCATCACCAGCGCCGCCACCGCCGACGCCACGCCCACCAGGCCATACAGCGCGTAGGGCATCCCGTTAACGGAAAGCGCGGCGTAGCGCGCGGCGCGCGGGTTCTGCCCGAGCAGAAAAAGGTGTCGCCCAAAGCGCCCGCGGTGGGCCAGCAGCCAGAAGAAAAAGGTGATAACGGCGAACAGCACCAGCGGTATCGGCAGGCCGAACAGGGTCAGGTTGGCGAAGGCGGTAAAGCTATCCGGGAATCCGCCGATGCCTTCGTAGCCGGTGGCCCCGGCCATGCCCGAAAGCAGCAGCGCGCCGCCGCCGTAGAGGTACAGGGTGCCGAGGGTTATCACCAGCGGGCTAATGCCGGTGTAGTGAATCAGCGCCGCGTTCAGCAGCCCGCACAGCAGGCCGAGCAGCAGCGTCAGGGGGATCGCGAGGCTCATCGGCCAGCCCGCCTGCATCATCACCCCCAGCGCGATAGCGCACAGGCCGATGGTCGAACCGAGCGAAATATCAATCCCGCCGCTGATGATCACCAGCGTCAGCGGCAGCGCCACGATGCCAATGCAGATAAAGTCGCTGGTGCTGAACAGCAGCATATTGAGATCCAGCATGCGCGGATTGAGGGCGCCAAACAGCAGGATCTCCAGCACCAGTAACGCCAGCAGCGCGCTTTCCCAGTTGAGCTTCATTTACGCCACCTCTTTGTTTTTGCGTTCGGGAAACGGGGCCACGCGCTTGCCCCCTTTGTTGCCGGGCTGAAAGCGGCTGTACTTCAGCGCCCGCTGATGGCGGGCCAGCGCCTGACGCAGCCGCCCGTCGAGCACCAGTACGCCGAGCAGCACCAGGCCGGCGATAAAGTCGTTCCACCACGCCGGGAGGCGGAACAGCACCAGTACAGTGTCGATCTGGGTGAGAAAGAAGGCGCCGAGAAAAGCGCCGAGCAGCGTGCCGGTACCGCCCAGCAGCGAGATGCCGCCGAGCACGCAGGCGGCGATGGCCTTCATCTCCAGGCCGCTGCCGGTCTGATTGGGCACAAAGCCGATCTGCGCGGCGAACACAATGCCGGCGCAGGCGGCCAGCATGCCGTTAAGGGTGAATGCCAGCATCCGCGTGCGGTTCACCGCCACCCCAAGCTGGCGGGCAGCGGCGAGGTTATCGCCGACGGCGTAAAAATCGCGGCCAAAGGCGGTGCGCGACAGTATCCCGCCGCCCGCCAGCAGCAGCGCCAGCACCAGCCAGCCCAGCGGCGAAATGCCGATGAACGCCGGTTCCGACAGCGCTTTCAGGCTGTTCGGCAAGCCTTCAATCCACTTACCGCCGGTCCACAGCAGCATCACTCCGCGATAAAGCCCGAGAGTGCCGAGGGTGGCGACAATCGCCGGGATACGCAGCCCCACCACCAGCAGGCCGTTAAAGGCGCCGGCCAGCGCGCCGATCGCCAGCGCGAAGGCGATGGCGGTCATCAGGCCATAGCCGCTATTGAGCGCCACGCCCACCGCGATAGCGCTCAGGCCGACGGTGGAACCCACCGAAACGTCGATATTGCGGGTCAGCATCACCAGGGTCGCCCCCAGCGCCAGCAGGCAAAGGATTTGCGAGCTGGCGAAAATCATGCCCAGGGTTTGTAAGCTGAAATAGGCCGGGTTGAGCGCCACCAGCCCGGCAAACAGCACCACGATGGCGAGAAAGGCGCTCAGTTCGCGATTTTTCAGTAACGTTTTCATGCCTGCCCTCCGAAGGCCAGGGTCATCATCCGGTCAACGCTGACCGCCTGCTGCGCCAGCTCGCCGCTCTGCCTGCCCTGATGCATCACCAGTACCCGGTCGGCCAGGCCGACGAACTCGTCGAGATCGCTGGAGATCATCAGCACCGCCACGTTCTGCGCGGCGACGCTTTTCAGCAGCTGATAGATATCGGCGCGGGCGGAAACGTCCACGCCGCGCGTGGGCTCATCAACGATCAGCAGCAGCGGGTTAGCCTCCAGGCAACGCGCCAACAGCACCTTCTGCTGATTGCCGCCGGAGAGCGTACGCACCGGGCGATCGCCATCGGCCATTTTGATCCCCAGCGCCCGGTGATAGCGCTCCACCACCGCCGCTTCGCGCCGGTTCTGCTGCCACAGCGACGGCTGGTTAAACATCACCGTGTTCCAGCGCACCGGCGCATCGAGAAACAATCCGGAAACCTGCCTGTCCTCCGGCAAATAGACCAGCCCGCTGGCGAGCCTGGCGCGCGTGCTATCGCGGCTGATATCGCGGTTCTCCAGCCACACCCGCCCGGCGCGAGCCGGGCGCAGACCGTAGAGCGTTTCGGCGAATTCGGTACGCCCGGATCCCACCAGCCCGGCGAGGCCGACGATCTCCCCGGCACGGATCTCGAGGTTGAGATCGATAAAACCTTCCCCGGTCAGATCTTCTACCCGCAGCACCGGGAAATCCTGCGCCTGGGTACGGCGATTGCCCGGCAGCGCCAGCCACAGCTTTTGCGTGTCGCTCAGGGCTCGATCGCGACTGACGGGCGTCATCGCGCCGATCAGCTGATTGTCGCCGTACTGCGCGGTTTCCCCGCTCAGCACCACCGCGCCGTCGCGCATCACCGAAACGTGGCTGGCGACCTGGCGGATCTCCGGCAGTTTGTGCGAGATAAACACGATCCCGACGCCGAGGGCCTGTAAAGAGCGGATCTGACGGAACAGGCGTTCGGTTTCACCCGGCGTCAACGAGGCGGTGGGTTCATCAAGGATCAGGATCTGCGCGTCGCGCATCAGCCCGCGCAGGATCTCCACCATTTGCTGATCGGCCACTTCCAGGGTGCTGGCCGCCGCCTCAAGGTTAAGCTGGCAGCTAAGCTGCTGAAGCTTTTCCTGCAGGCGGGTCTCGTTATCGGCCCGTTTCGGCAGACGGAATAAAATGTTTTCCCGCACCGTCAGGTTGGGGAATAACATCGGTTCCTGCGGTACCAGATACACCCCCTGCTGGTGGGCCTGAGCGGGAGTGAGGCGCGCAAACGCGCGTCCGCCGAGGATAAGCTCACCGCTGTCGGGCGTTTCTACTCCGGCGATAATCTTCATCAGCGTCGATTTTCCGGCGCCGTTGCCGCCCATCAGCGCGTGCACCTGGCCGGAAAGCAGCATGAAATCAATTTGCTTCAGTACGGTCACGCCGGAGAACTGTTTGCAGATTTGGCGAGCTTCAAGCAGTGGCTTCATCATCGCGCCTCATTTTGAACAAAAGATTTTTTAAATTAATAATGTTCAAAAGCGTAGACGGTGAACTATATTTACAACCGTGCAGCGATCACAGTTTTATGCTTTCGATCGTTTGAATAAAACCAGCGAACAACGAAAGATCGGTTTTGCCAGTCGGCTCACATTTTCCGACCGCGCAACAACGAACATATGATCTAAATTTTTATAAGAGTTCACTTTATGAGCGAAAAACGCATTACGGAAGAGAGCCGCTACGCCGGGCTGGCGTTAGCCGAGGAGGAGCTGGTGGCGCGGGTGGCGTGGTGTTACTACCACGACGGCCTGACGCAGAACGACATCGGCGAGCGTTTAGGACTGCCGCGGTTAAAGATCTCCCGCCTGCTGGAGAAGGGCCGCCAGTCGGGGGTGATCCGCGTCCAGATTAACTCGCGCTATGAAGGCTGCCTGGCGCTGGAAACCGAACTTCAGCAGCGCTTCGGCCTGAAAATCGCCCGCGTGCTGCCGGCGCTGAATACGCCCCCGATGAACACCCGCCTGGGGATTGGCGCGGCGCAATCGTTAATGGGCGTGCTGGAGCCGGGACAGCTGCTGGCGGTGGGCTTTGGCGAGGCGACCATGAGCTGCCTGCAGCACCTGAGCGGGTTTATCGGCTCCCAGCAGGTTCGGCTGGTGACGCTTTCCGGCGGCGTGGGCCCGTATATGACCGGCATTGGCCAGCTGGATGCCGCCTGTAGCGTCAGCATGATCCCCGCGCCGCTCAGGGTGTCATCGGCAGATGTAGCGGAGATACTGCGTCGGGAAGCGAGCGTACGCGACGTGATCCTCGCCGCCACGGCGGCGGATGCGGCGGTGGTGGGCATCGGCGCCATCGATCAGCGCCGCGACGCCACCATCCTGCGCTCCGGCTATATCAGCGAGGGTGAACAACTGATGTACGCCCGCAAAGGCGCGGTAGGCGACATTTTAGGTTATTTCCTGCAGGCCGACGGCAAACCGGTCGAAGGGCTGGAGATCCATCGGGAACTGCTCGGCGTCACCCTTGATGAACTGGCGCAGCTGCCAACCATCGTTGGCGTCGCCGGGGGAGAAGAAAAAGCGCAGGCGATTTACGCGGCCCTGATCGGCAAGCGGATTAATGGCCTGGTAACGGAAGAGACAACAGCACGCGCGGTGCTTACGCTGGCCTCATAACGGCCTTGCGCCGCGCAACACGAGCGAGGCGCATGTCATGAGTTACCTGTTAGCGTTAGATGCCGGGACCGGCAGCATCCGGGCGGTGATTTTCGATCTCAACGGCCGCCAGATTGCGGTCGGCCAGGCCGAATGGAAACACCTGAGCGTGGACAATGTCCCCGGCTCGATGGAATTCGATCTCACCACCAACTGGCAGCTGGCCTGCCAGTGTATCCGTCAGGCGCTGGCCGCCGCCCATCTCTCTGCGGCGGATATTCAGTCCGTCGCCTGCTGCTCCATGCGCGAAGGCATCGTGCTTTACGACCGCAACGGCGAGGCCATCTGGGCCTGCGCCAACGTTGACGCCCGCGCCAGCCGCGAGGTGGCGGAGCTCAAAGAGATCCACGACGACCGTTTTGAATCGGAAGTGTACGGCGTGTCGGGGCAGACCCTGGCGCTAAGCGCCATGCCGCGCCTGCTGTGGCTGGCCCATCATCGCCCGGATATTTACCGCAGCGCGGCGACCATCACCATGATCAGCGACTGGCTGGCGGCGAAGCTTTCCGGCGAGCTGGCGGTCGACCCCTCTAACGCCGGGACCACCGGCATGCTCGACCTGTTCAGCCGCGACTGGCGTCCGGCGCTGCTGGATATGGCCGGACTGCGGGCCGATATTCTCTCGCCGGTAAAAGAGACCGGCACCGTACTCGGCGCAGTCACCGACGCGGCGGCGGCGCAGAGCGGTTTGCGGGCGGGAACGCCGGTGGTGATGGGCGGCGGCGACGTCCAGCTCGGCTGCCTGGGACTCGGCGTGGTGCGCGCCGGGCAGACGGCGGTGCTCGGCGGCACCTTCTGGCAGCAGGTGGTCAACCTGCCGGAAGTGCGTACCGACCCGGAGATGAATATTCGCGTTAACCCACACGTCATTCCCGGTATGGCGCAGGCGGAGTCCATCAGCTTCTTCACCGGCCTGACCATGCGCTGGTTCCGCGATGCCTTCTGCGCGGAGGAGAAGCTGATTGCCGAACGCCTCGGCGTCGACGCCTACAGCCTGCTGGAAGAGATGGCCAGCCGCGTGCCGGCGGGTTCCCACGGGGTGATGCCGATCTTCTCTGACGCCATGCACTTTAAGCAGTGGTACCACGCCGCGCCGTCGTTTATTAACCTCTCCATCGACCCGGAAAAATGCAATAAAGCCACCCTTTTCCGCGCGCTGGAAGAGAACGCGGCGATTGTCTCCGCCTGTAACCTGGCGCAAATTTCACAGTTTTCCGGCGTGAAGTTTGACGGCCTGGTTTTCGCCGGCGGCGGCTCGAAAGGGGCGCTGTGGAGCCAGATCCTCAGCGACGTCACCGGCCTGCCGGTACGGGTGCCGGAGGTGCGCGAGGCGACGGCGCTGGGCTGCGCGATCGCTGCCGGGGCTGGCGCCGGGTTGTACAGCGATATGGCGGCGACCGGCGAGAAGCTGGTGAGCTGGCATCGGGAATTTACGCCCAATCCGGCGCACCGCGAGCTGTATCAGGAGATGATGGCCAAATGGCAGTCGGTGTACGCCGAGCAGCTCGGTCTGGTGGATAGCGGATTAACGACCTCAATGTGGCAGGCGCCGGGGCTGGCGCGCCGTGCTCCTGTTGTCCCCTCGCCCTAACCCTCTCCCCAAAAGAAGAGGAGAACAGTCCGGACTTATCTGGCCACCGGCGCCATTCCGCCCTTCCTCCTCTTCCTGTGGGAGAGGAGGAAGGGGAACCTTTCGCCGTTCTTTGAATCCCATCACAATCGCCGCACTCCCCTTTTCCCTTTTTGCCCGCGACGGCTAAATTAGTAACTCATCCGACCACATAACAATAATTTTACACTGGAAGAAATTATGAGCCGCTACCCGTCGCTTTTCGCCCCGCTTGACCTGGGGTTCACAACGCTCAAAAACCGCGTGTTGATGGGCTCGATGCATACTGGCCTGGAGGAGCTCCCGGACGGCGCGCAGCGGCTGGCGGCTTTTTACGTCGAGCGCGCCCGCCACGGGGTGGCGCTGATCGTCACCGGCGGAATTGCCCCCGCCCCTTCCGGCGTCACCATGGCGGGCGGCGCGGTGCTGAACGACGCCAGCCATCTCTCCCACCATCGCCATATTACCGATGCGGTACACGAGGAGGGCGGTAAAATTGCGCTGCAGATCCTGCATACCGGGCGCTACAGCTACCAGCCGAAGCTGGTGGCTCCTTCCGCGCTGCAGGCGCCGATCAACCCCTTTACGCCTCACGCGCTGAGCCACGAAGAGATCCTGCAGCTGATCGATGATTTTGCCCGCTGCGCCCAGCTGGCGCGGGAAGCCGGGTACGACGGCGTCGAAGTGATGGGTTCGGAAGGCTACCTGATTAACGAATTCCTTGCCGCGCGCACCAACCTGCGCGACGACCGGTGGGGCGGCGACTACGCCCGACGCATGCGTTTTGCCATCGAGGTGGTCAGAGCCGTGCGGGAACGCGCAGGCAGCGACTTTATTATTATCTACCGCTTGTCGATGCTCGATCTGGTCAGCGGCGGCAGCACCCTGGCGGAAGTCACCGAGCTGGCAAAAGCCATTGAGGCCGCCGGGGCAACGATTATCAATACCGGTATCGGCTGGCACGAGGCGCGCATTCCCACCATCGCCACCCCGGTACCGCGCGGCGCGTTTAGCTGGGTCACCCGCAAGCTGAAGGGCGCGGTGTCGATCCCGCTGGTCACCACCAACCGGATTAACGATCCCGCCGTGGCGGAAGCGATCCTGGCCCGCGGAGACGCCGACATGGTCTCGATGGCCCGCCCTTTTCTCGCCGATAGCGAATTTCTCTCTAAAGCGCAGAGCGGACGGGCGGATGAGATCAATACCTGCATCGGCTGTAATCAGGCCTGTCTTGATCGGATCTTCGCCGGTAAAGTCACCTCGTGCCTGGTCAATCCGCGCGCCTGCCATGAAACCCTGATGCCGATAGCGCCTGCGACCACACCGAAGCGGTTGGCGGTAGTCGGCGCCGGTCCTGCCGGGCTGGCCTTTGCCGTTAACGCCGCCTCGCGCGGGCATCAGGTTACCCTGTTTGATGGTCACCGCGAGATTGGCGGCCAGTTTAATATCGCCAAACAGATCCCCGGCAAAGAGGAGTTCTACGAAACCCTGCGCTATTACCGCCGAATGCTGGATCTTACCGGCGTCGCGCTGCGGCTGGAAACTCTGGCGACCGCGGACGATCTGCTGGCATTTGATGAGGTCATCCTCGCCACCGGGATCGCCCCGCGGATGCCGAATATCGAGGGAATCGAACATCCTAAGGTGCTGAGCTATCTCGATGTCCTGCGCGATAAAGCGCCGGTCGGCGAGAAGGTGGCGATTATCGGCTGCGGCGGGATCGGCTTTGATACCGCCATGTACCTCAGCCAGTCTGGTATCGCCACCAGCCAGAATATCGGCGAGTTCTGCGCCGAATGGGGGATTGATACCACCCTGCAGACCGCGGGCGGACTGCGCCCGGAAGGGATGCAATTAGCGAAAAGTCCGCGCCAGATAGTGATGCTCCAGCGCAAAGCCAGCAAACCCGGCGACGGGCTGGGGAAAACCACCGGCTGGATCCACCGCGCCACCCTGCTGGCCCGCGGCGTCAAAATGATCCCCGGCGTCAGCTATCAAGGGATCGATGATGCCGGCTTACATGTGACGATCGGCGGCGAATCTCAGGTGCTTAACGTTGATCATGTGATTATCTGCGCCGGTCAGGATCCCCGCCGCGAGCTGGCCGATCCGCTACAGGCGGCGGGTAAAACGGTGCATTTGATTGGCGGCTGCGACGTGGCGATGGAGCTGGACGCCCGACGGGCAATCGCCCAGGGCACCCGGCTGGCGCTGTCAATTTAGGGAAAAAAAAACCGACCGGTAGCCCGGCTAAGGCGTCAGCCGCAAGCCGGGGAAACCGGGGAAGCCGATAAGGCTTAGCGCTGCTTGCGCACCTTTGTCGCTTTCAACACCACAAATTTATTATTGGTGGCGATCGTCGTGCAGTTACCGAACGCGCGCTTCAGCTTGCGGAAATAATCGAGGTGGCGGTTGCCGACAACGTACAATTCGCCGCCGTACTTCAGGCTGCGGCGGGCGTCGTTAAACATCTGCCAGGCAATATGATCGGTGATCGCATGCTGCTGGTGGAACGGCGGGTTACAGAGGATCGCGGCGAAACGGTCCGGCTCAATATCGGACAACGCGTTATTCACCACAAACTCGCAGCGCTCGATGTCATCCGGCAGGTTGGTTTCAACGTTCAGCCGGCTGGAGGCCACCGCCATATAGGACTCATCGGTGAACATCACCCGGGCGTCCGGGTTTAAGGCCAGCGCTTTCAGGCCAATCACGCCGTTGCCGCAGCCGAGATCGGCGATCTCGCCTTCAATATTTGCCGGCAGATGTTCCAGGAAGAAGCGCGCGCCAATATCCAGGCCGCTGCGGGCGAACACGTTGGCGTGGTTGTGGATCGTCCACGGCGTACCGTCCAGTTGCCAGCTATAGGTCTGCGGCGCATCGGCCACCTCAGGCGCGGTAAAGGTACAGAAAATCAGCCGCGCCTTTTTCCATGCCAGCGATGTGGTGGTGGTGCCGAGAATCTTCTCAAACAGCGCCAGGGTGGAATTGTGGACATCCCGCGCTTTCGCGGCGGCAACAATGCGGGTTTCCGGCGTGACAACTTCGCGCAGAGCGCGCAGCTGCTGCTCCAGCAGCGCCAGCTGTTTCGGCACTTTAATGAGCACCAGCGCCGGTGCCGCAGGCAGTTCGCTCAGGGGATCCTGAAAACGTACGCTCTCTTCATCAATACCGTTCATCCGCAGGTTGTAGCGGGTCGCCAGCTCAGATATGTAGGAATCGTTGATGCTGACCGGGTTGCGTTCCGCGAGCGCACAGCCCAGCGCGCCGAAGCTGTCATTGAAAATGAGCGTCAGGCCGTCGACGTCATTCACCTGTTGCAGCAGATATTCATCCGCCGCTTCCCACGCCTGAAGCGCTTCCTCTTCAGCATTTGGCGGGAACCGCTCTAATGTGAATAACTCACCGTTTAACTCTACCTGGCTCATCGCCTCTGTGCCTCCGGAACACTAAAACCCGCGAGTTTATACGCAAACTTCGCCCAGTAGAATAGAGATGCGCCGATTATCTCCTTCTTCCGGGCCACAGTCCGTTACGCCGGGAGGTCGTCCTGCGCCAAGCGTGACAGGCGCTTATCGTCCAGGCTGTACTTGCTCATGATGACCACCAGCAGCGCCACCAGCACGCCGGGGAAGACGGTGAACAGCAGCTTGATCATCTGCAGCGCGGAGTCGGTTTGCTGCGCTGCGCCGCCAACGTAATCGCCCCATGCCAGCATATAGCCCACCAGCGCGCCGCCGATGGCGATCCCCAGCTTGATGGCAAACAGGTTTGTTGAAAAAACGATCCCGCTGAGCTTTTTACCGCTGCGTTTTTCTTCCGCATCGATAATATCGGACAGCATGCTCCACTGCAGCGGCGTAGCGGCCAGCTGAATAATATTGATGATAATCACCAGCGCAAAGATAGCGGCCACGTTCCCCGCCGGGACGAAGTACATGCCTATCAGCAGCGCCGCCTCGATGGCCATCGAGATTTTAAACCCTCTCACTTTATCAATATTTTTAAAGATAAACGGAGAGAGCATCGCCCCCAGCACGCCGGAAGCCAGGGTGGTGGTCAGCAGCAGGCTGCCCAGATCCGCCCGCCCCATAATGTTGTTGACGTAATAGAGCGTGGTCCCGCCTTTAAACAGCACCGCAATCAGGTTAACGACGTTGAGCGCGAACAGAATGCGCCAGTCCTTGTTGGCGATCAGGGTTTTCAGATCATCAAGAATGCTGCTTTGATTGTTGACCGCAATATCCGTGGTGTAACGCTCTTTCGTCAGGCCGAAGCAGATAAAGAACAGGATGATGCTCAGGCACCCCATCACAATCATGGTGTAAAAATAGCCGTTTTGCACGTTACCCTGACCCAGCCAGGCCACCAGCGGCAGCGCGGTGAGCGAGACAATCAAACCGCCGAGCGTACTGAGCGCAAAGCGCCACGACTGGAGCGAAACGCGCTCGCGGGAATCGTTAGAGATATTATTGATCATCGCGCAATACGGAACGTTAATCGCCGTATACACCAGAGATAACAATGTATAAGAAACATAGGCATAAATTAGCTTGCCGGTATAGCCAAAATCCGGCGTATAAAACGTTAAGCAGCAAAGTACGCCAAAAGGAATCGCGAACCATAAAATATAGGGACGGAATTGCCCATATTTAGTCCGGGTACGATCCGCCACCGCCCCCATTAATACATCGGTCACCGCGTCTAATACCCTTACCGCCAGAAACATGGTCCCCATATGCGCCGGACTTAAACCAAATACGTCGGTATAAAACCAGGCCATAAACAGCATGACCGTTTGCCAGACTAAATTACAGCCGGTATCCCCTAACCCATAGCTAAATTTTTCTTTAATACTGATACGGACAGTGTTCATCGCGCCTCCGCCAGAAGATCGTTAATATTTGTCCTCTGTACGTTATTGCTTAGGGCTTACCGATTATGTATAAATCATCCTGTTAAATATAAGAAGAGTGTACCCGATGAGTGACGAATCTCCCGTTTTCGAAAAGATCCCCGTGGGCGCCGGTGAGCTATTTACCCTGCGGGTAGATAACATAAATGATTTCAACGGCATAAACGTAGTCCCTCATTTTCATATGATGGACGAGCTGATGTGGTTCAGAGAGTCAGAGGGCAGCTATTCGATTGGTGACGAGAAATTTACGGTAAAAAACAATACCCTGATTTTCGTCCCCGCCTTAGTGATCCATGAAATGACGCTCCCGGCCGCCGCCAGCCACAAGCGTTATCTTATGCAATTCGAAAAAGAGTGGCTCGAGGGATACGACCTGTCGCTCCCCGCCGCCCACTGCGGCGCGGTCGCTTACCTTTCCGGCGAGGAAGCCGAGCGCCTGGAGCTGCTGCTAAGCTGGTGCGGTGAGTTCAGCGACTTCTCCGATTCACTGTTTCGCTCCCTGATGCAAAGCGTGCTGCTGCATGCTTTTAATAGCCTTAAAGATTCTGTCCCCATTACCGAACGAACCAACCATCGCTACCTCAGCGAGCTTATTGAACTGCTTCAATCCATTGATGAAAATGAAAATTTTGAAATGACGACCGAAGAAGCTGCCCGCCGCTGCCGGTGGTCAAAATCCTGGTTTTCCCGCACCTTTAAATCCGCCTTTGGAATCAGCTTCAAGAAATTTATGCTGCTGCGCAAACTCAATATCGCTATCAACCTGCTGACCAATACCGACCTGAAGATCAGCGATATCTCGCAAAGCGCCGGCTTCACCGACAGCGCCTACTTCTGCCTCAAGTTTAAAGAGATGATGAACGATACCCCGCAATCTTTCCGGCACAAAGTCAGAAGTACTGCTGCCGTGGGCAGTCGGGCGGACAAATAACTCTTTTTTGTGAGCAACATCACCGGATAAGTAGACGTTTATTATATAAACAGAAACAATCTATATATCTCCTGGGCTGTCGTCTATTTACAATTATCGCTATATTTTGCGCATTAAGGGTAAATACGATGATTCAGAATCCTGTGTTTAGAGGTTTTAATCCTGACCCCAGTATATGTCGGCGCGGCGATGATTATTATGTAGCGGTCTCTTCCTTTGAATGGTTTCCCGGCCTGCCGATTTACCATTCGAGAGATCTTAAACATTGGCAATTACTCACCCACGTTCTTACCGATGATAATAATCCGGATTTAAAAAAGCTGCCCTCCGCCAAAGGTATTTGGGCACCGAGCCTGACCTGGTGTGAAGAGGAAAATTTATTCTACGTTATTTATGGCGTGATGAATTCCATGAATTCGCGATATTTCGATGTAGATAACTATCTTATTACCGCCAGTGAAATCACCGGCCCGTGGAGTGAGCCGGTTTATCTCCACTCTGCCGGGTTCGATGCTTCTATCCTGCACGACAGCGACGGTAAAAAATGGATCGTTTCACTGGAGTGGGAAACCCGCGAAGGTTACGAAAAACCGGGCGCCATTTGCCTGGTGGAGTATTCGCCGCAAAGGCAACGCGTTGTCGGCTATCCGCAGCGAATCTGGCGCGGCGGTACCGATCGCGGCTGTATTGAAGCACCGCATTTGACGCGCCGCGGCGATTATTACTACCTGATGGTCGCCGAAGGCGGCACCGGCTACGGCCATGCGGTCACCATGGCGCGCGCAACGCAGGTCGCCGGCCCCTATGAAGGCGATCCGCAAAACCCCATCGTCACCGCCTGGCCGGAGAATTTTAACGAGCGCCACGACGCAGGCCATCTCAAACCACACTACTTCAATCCGCAAACCTATCTGCAAAAAGCCGGGCACGGCAGCTACGTCGAGACCCCGACGGGCGAAGTCTGGTTAACCCACCTTTGCAGCAGACCCTTCCGCCAGGAGCTGCGCTGCCCGCTAGGCCGCGAGACGGCGATACAAAAGATGATATGGAGCGATGATGGCTGGCTGCGGCTGGCGGCCGGGGGAAACCTCGCTCAGCACCAGGTGGAAGAGTCGAATCTGCCTTCTCAGCCGTTTCCGGCTAAACCAGACAGGGATGATTTTGATGGGCAAACGCTGGATAACGCCTTCTATGCGCCGCGGATCCGCTTTCAGCGCTTTACCAGCCTTGAACGTAAAGCGGGCTACCTTGCCTTACGCGGTCAGGAGTCGCTGAGCTCGCTGAATAAAGTTAGCCTGCTGGCGAAAAAGCTCACCTCGGTATACGCCACTATCGTCACGAAGATGGATTTCAGCCCGGAGATTTATCAGCACAGCGCTGGCCTGGTGCTCTACTACGACAACATGAACTATCTGTTTTTGCATAAAACCTGGGATGAAGCTTCCGGCGCAGCGCAGCTGGCCATCATTTATATGGATAACGGCGAGCGTCACGACGACCCGCAGAAAATCCTCCTTGCGACGGGGGAAGTCTATCTGGCGATGGCTATTAACGGCCGGGAGATACGGTGCTCGTGGTCCGTCGATGGCGAAAAATACCAACACATCGGCGCGGTCTACGACACCTCACGTTTTTCCGATGAATATAGCCGCTACGGCGAGTTTACCGGCGCGTTTGTCGGCATGGCCTGCGTGGATAGCATGCTGCATCGTAAAGAGGCGCTGTTTGACTTCTTTAGCTACCGGGCGGTAGAAGACGCGATAATCGAGTAACGCTGCCTTCTGGCATCCTGCCCGCGCGGGGTGCTAGAATCCCCGGCTGTTGTCGCTGAATGACCCAAACAGGCCGCATGAGCACTTTAACCTATCTCCAGGGCTACCCTGAATCCCTGCTGGCGCAGGTCACCGCGTTAATCAAACAGAACCGTCTCGGCGAAGTGCTGAAAAAGCGCTATCCGCAGGGTCACGATATCAACAACGATAAAGCGCTGTATCAGTACACCCAGGATCTGAAGTCACGCTATCTGCGCGGCGCGGCGCCGATCAACAAGGTGATGTACGACAACAAGATCCACGTGCTCAACAACGCGCTCGGCCTGCATACCGCCATCTCCCGCGTTCAGGGCGGCAAGCTGAAGGCTAAAGCCGAAATTCGCGTCGCCACCGTCTTTCGCGATGCGCCGGAGGATTTTCTGCGGATGATCGTGGTGCACGAGCTGGCGCACCTGAAGGAAAAAGAGCACAACAAGGCGTTCTATCAGCTGTGCTGCCATATGGAGCCGCAGTACCATCAGCTGGAGTTTGATACCCGCCTGTGGCTGACCCAGCTTTCGTTAGAGCGTTCTGCGCCATAGCGCACTGGTTTTGTCATGATGGCGTGCTACAGTGACGAAAAGTCCCTTTTACGGAGTTCGTCAACGTTTATGATACGTTTCGCAGTTGTTGGCACAAACTGGATAACCAAGCAGTTTGTCGATGCCGCCCATGAAACCGGCAAATATAAACTCACCGCCATCTACTCCCGCAGCCTTGAGCAAGCTCAGGCCTTCGCCAGCGATTATCCCGTCGAACACCTGTTTACTTCGCTGGAAGATTTAGCGCAGAGCCCTGACGTTGACGCGGTCTATATCGCCAGCCCTAACTCGCTGCACTTTCCGCAAACCCGCCTGTTTCTGCGCCATAAAAAGCACGTCATTTGCGAAAAACCGCTGGCCTCGAACCTGCAGGAAGTCGAAGCCGCGATGAAAACGGCGCGGGAAAATAACGTGGTCCTCTTCGAAGCGTTCAAAACCGCCAGCCTGCCAAACTTCCTGCTGCTTAAACAGTCGTTTGACAAGATCGGCAAGCTGCGCAAAGCCTTTATTAACTACTGCCAGTACTCTTCCCGCTATCAGCGCTATCTCGATGGCGAAAATCCCAATACTTTCAATCCGGCCTTCTCTAACGGCTCGATCATGGACATCGGCTTTTACTGCCTGGCCTCCGCGGTGGCGCTGTGGGGCGAGCCTCGCGCGGTGCACGCCAGCGCCAGCCTGCTGGAAAGCGGCGTCGATGGTCAGGGCACGGTCGTTCTGAGCTACGGTGATTTTGATGTCACCCTGCACCACTCGAAGGTAAGCGATTCCGCCATCCCGAGCGAAATCCAGGGTGAAACCGGCGCGTTGGTGATCGAAAAAATCTCCGAATGCCAGAAAGTCTGCTTCGTGCCGCGCGGCGGCAAATCTCAGGATCTCACCCAGCCGCAGCATATCAATACTATGCTGTATGAAGCGGAGGAGTTCGCTCGTCTGGTCGAAGCCAACGAGGTGGCTCATCCGGGTCTGGAAGTGAGCCGCATCACGGCGAAGCTGCTGAGCGAAATTCGTCGCCAGACCGGCGTGGTCTTCCCGGCGGATAGTCAACCCGTGGCGTAAAGCTGTGTAAATGGTCCGTCGGCCTCCATTGACGCCATTTATAACCTGTAATACTTTGTTACGCGCAAAGGGGAGTAACTTCCTTGCCGGCCGATCGTCATTACGATGCGTGAAAAACCGCATCCGGTCGCCGGGCAACAGATTCTTGTTGTAAGTGAGACCTTGCCGGAAGGCGAGGTCTATGCATAAAAGCGCAGCGGCTGCCGTCTTCCGACGTCAGCCGTTTTGTTTTTATGTAAGGAATATCGTAATGAATACTGTCGGCACACCGTTGTTATGGGGCGGATTCGCAGTGGTCGTGGTCATCATGTTGGCTATCGATCTGCTGCTGCAGGGACGGCGTGGTGCGCATAGCATGACCATGAGGCAGGCCGCTGGCTGGTCAATTCTCTGGGTTACCCTCTCGCTGCTGTTTAACGCCGCTTTCTGGTGGTATCTGGTGCAGACCGAAGGTCGCGCCGTGGCCGACCCGCAAGCGCTGGCGTTCCTCACCGGCTATCTGATCGAGAAAGCGCTGGCGGTGGATAACGTCTTCGTCTGGCTGATGCTGTTCAGCTACTTTGCCGTTCCGCCTGCGCTACAGCGCAGAGTGCTGGTTTACGGCGTACTGGGCGCGATCGTACTGCGAACGATCATGATCTTCGCCGGCAGCTGGCTGATTTCCCAGTTCGAGTGGCTGCTCTACGTCTTCGGCGCGTTCCTGCTGTTTACCGGCGTGAAGATGGCGCTGGCGAAAGAGGATGATTCCGGCATCGGCGACAAACCGCTGGTGCGCTGGATCCGTAATCATCTGCGCATGACGGATAAAATCGAGGGTGAGCGCTTCTTTACCCGCCAAAACGGCGTGCTCTACGCGACGCCGCTGCTGCTGGTGCTGATCCTGGTTGAGCTGAGCGACGTTATCTTTGCTGTGGACAGTATTCCCGCCATCTTCGCCGTGACCACCGATCCGTTTATCGTGCTGACCTCGAACCTGTTCGCGATTCTCGGCCTGCGCGCCATGTATTTCCTGCTGGCGGGCGTCGCGGAGCGCTTCTCAATGCTGAAGTATGGCCTGTCGGTGATTCTGGTATTTATCGGCATCAAAATGCTGATCGTCGATTTTTACCATATTCCCATCGGCATTTCGCTGGGCGTGGTTGGCGGAATTCTGACGTTGACGCTGCTTATCAATGCCTGGGTTAATAAGCAGCACGATAAGAAAAAGCAGCTGCAGTAAGGCCTGAACGGCCGGGTGAAGACCCTTTTCATCCGGCCAGCAACTTTCTCCGCGTATTATTCTTACTCATGTCACAAAATAGTTAATATACAGTTAAAAAATAAGATCTCAGCGCAGGTAACAGCATTTTACCCTTCCCCAATAGCGTTCTTTCCGTATACTCAACCAGGCAAACATTTATTTACATCCGGACATAAACGTGACCAATAATACGTCGCCGGGACGGACAGCAACATCACTGGAAGGAATGAAGCATGGCAACACAATCACCCCGCTCGACCCTGCTGCGGCGGCTGGCTCAGGGTAGCCTGGTCAAACAAATTTTAATCGGTCTGGTGCTCGGCGTACTGCTGGCGACGGTCTCAAAACCGGCCGCCGTGGCGGTTGGGCTGCTGGGCACGCTGTTTGTCGGCGCGCTGAAAGCGGTAGCGCCGGTGCTGGTGCTGATGCTGGTCATGGCCTCCATCGCCAACCACCAGCAGGGGCAAAAAACCAGTATTCGCCCGATCCTGTTCCTCTATCTGCTGGGGACATTCGCCGCCGCGTTAACCGCGGTAGTGTTTAGCTTTATCTTCCCGTCTACGCTGCACCTGAACGCCGCGGCAGAGAGCATCACTCCGCCATCGGGTATCGTCGAAGTCCTGCGCGGGCTGCTGATGAGCATGGTTTCCAACCCGATAGACGCGCTGCTGAACGCCAACTATATCGGGATTCTGGTGTGGGCCGTCGGTTTAGGATTCGCGCTGCGCCACGGTAATGAAACCACCAAAAACCTGATTAATGACGTTTCTCACGCGGTGACCTTTATCGTTAAAGTGGTGATTCGCTTCGCGCCGCTGGGCATCTTCGGCCTCGTCGCCTCGACGCTGGCGACCACCGGTTTTGAGACCCTCTGGGGTTATGCCCAACTGCTGCTGGTACTGGTTGGCTGCATGCTGCTGGTGGCGCTGGTGATTAACCCGCTGCTGGTGTTCTGGAAAATCCGCCGTAACCCCTACCCGCTGGTGCTGCTCTGCCTGCGCGAAAGCGGCGTTTACGCCTTCTTCACCCGTAGCTCCGCCGCCAATATCCCGGTGAATATGGCGCTGAGTGAAAAGCTGAACCTGGACCGCGATACCTACTCGGTTTCCATTCCGCTGGGCGCCACCATCAATATGGCCGGCGCGGCGATTACCATTACGGTACTCACCCTGGCGGCCGTGCATACGCTGAATGTTCCGGTAGATCTGCCGACCGCGCTGCTGCTGAGCGTCGTCGCTTCGCTGTGCGCCTGCGGCGCTTCCGGCGTGGCGGGCGGTTCGCTGCTGCTGATCCCGCTGGCCTGTAACATGTTCGGCATTCCGAACGATGTGGCCATGCAGGTGGTCGCCGTGGGCTTTATTATCGGCGTATTGCAGGACTCCTGCGAAACCGCGCTGAACTCCTCCACCGACGTTCTGTTTACCGCCGCCGCCTGTATCGCCGAAGACGAACAGATTGCCAAAAACGCCCTGCGCAACTGATTCCTTCCCCCTCCGCTAACGCGCGGAGGGGGTCTCTCCCTGTACCGCCTTTTCGACTTTAAACGGGTCGATTCCCCGCTTTTGCATCCGCCGGAAACGGATGATGTTCATACCGTTCATCAACAGGAAGCTGCCTTCAATCAGGGTGCCGCCGATCGAGCCCAGCCAGAAGTTGTGGATTACCCAGCAGGCGGTCGCGCACCACATGACGCAGCGGACGGTTAACCCCGAGCAGCGAAAGAGCGCCCAGGTGCTGGCCAGCGTGCCAATAATCGGCAGCAGCTCCATAGCATGCTGCAGCTTCGCCAGCCCCAGTACCAGCGTGAGTACGATAAACAGGGCCATCACCCACATCCTGCGGGTACGCATGGAGACCAGGGTGCGGACGGTATTCAGCTCGGCGCTCATTCCCGCCGGCCACGCGCCCATTAAAAAGAAATGCACGCCAATGGTGGCGCTATAGACAGCCAGCTGCAGCTTAAAGCGGCGCTCATCGCGGTTGAAAAAAGTCGTAATCCCGATCAGAAAGGCGATAACGCCGACGCCCTGGGCAAGCCAATACGCGGTCATGAAAAGTCCTTATAAAACAAAACGGCGCATCATTATCTGAAACGCCGCTTTTAAAAACGAGTGTCACGCTATTACCTGTGCCTGTTTATCAGGCCTACAACGTCACGCCGCTTTTAAATATCGCCAGCTCGCGGAAATCATTCCGCTCATTACAGGTCTGCTTACCGTTAGCGAAGTCCACAATGGTATCGACGAACTCCTCCAGCAGCTGCGGCATCGCTTTACCGTGAATCAGCTGACCGGCATCGAAGTCGATCCAGTGCTTTTTCTTCGCCGCCAGTTCGCTGTTGGTGGCAATTTTCACCGTCGGCACGAAACCGCCGTACGGCGTGCCGCGCCCGGTACTGAAGAGCACCATATGGCAGCCCGCGCCGGCCAGCGCGCTGGTCGCTACCGCGTCGTTGCCCGGGGCGCTCAGCAGGTTAAGACCGTGAACTTTCAGCCGCTCGCCGTAGCGCAGGACGTCAACCACCTGGCTGGAGCCCGCTTTCTGCGTGCAGCCCAACGATTTATCCTCAAGCGTAGTGATACCGCCCGCCTTGTTGCCCGGCGACGGATTCTCGTAAATCGGCTGGTCATGGGCGATAAAGTACTGCTTGAAATCATTGACCATCGTCACCAGCTTGCCGAAGGTCTCTTCGTCGCGACAGTGGCTCATCAGCAGCTGCTCGGCGCCGAACATTTCCGGCACTTCGGTCAGGACTGTGGTGCCGCCGTTGGCAATCAGATAATCCGAGAAGCGGCCCAGCATCGGATTAGCGGTGATGCCGGACAGACCGTCAGAACCGCCGCACTCGAGACCAAACTTCAGTTCGCTCAGCTTACCCGGCTCGCGCTTGTCATGGCGCATCACGTCATATAGCTGACGTAGATGCTCCAGCCCGGCTTCTACTTCATCATCCTGGTGCTGACAGATCATAAAGTGAACGCGCTCAGGGTCGAATTCACCCAGCGTTTCGCGGAAGGCGTCGACCTGATTGTTTTCGCAGCCCAGACCGACCACCAGTACCGCCCCGGCGTTCGGGTGACGCACCATGTTTTGCAGCATAGTGCGGGTGTTAATGTGATCGTCCCCGAGCTGCGAGCAGCCGTAGGTGTGGCTGAAAAGGTGAACGCCGTCGATACCTTCCGCGTCGTTGGTTTCCTTCAGAAAACGGTTCTGCATCTGGCGCGCCATGGCGTTGACGCAGCCGACGGTCGGCAGGATCCACAGCTCGTTGCGCACCCCGACTTCGCCGTTAGCGCGACGATAAATCTGGATGTCGCGATCCGCCGGCTGTGCGGCGGGCTCGCTAAGATCCGGTTGATAGCTATACGCGTCGAGATCGCTCAGGTTAGTACGCGTATTGTGGGAGTGAATATGTTCCCCCGGCGCAATATCCGCCAGCGCATGTCCTATCGGCAGACCATACTTAATGACGTTGTCTCCTTTCGCAATCCCGCGCAGCGTAAACTTATGCCCGCGCGCAATATCCTGAGCCAACGTGACCGTATCGCCGTCAATGGTGACTACCGTGCCTGCCGCCATATCCGCCAACGCTACCGCGACGTTATCGTGCGAATGGATTTTAATGTATTGCATATCAACCGACCTCTGGTCTTAGTTCAGTTCAATGGCGAAGTAGTCACGCGCATTGTTAAAGCAAATGTTTTTCACCATCTCGCCCAGCAGCTGAATGTCCGCCGGGGCTTCTCCCGCTTCAACCCAGCGGCCAATCATCTGGCACAGGATGCGGCGGAAGTATTCATGACGGGTGTAGGAGAGGAAGCTGCGGCTATCGGTCAGCATGCCGACAAAGCGGCTCAGCAGGCCAAGCTGCGCCAGTTGGGTCATCTGACGTTCCATACCGTCTTTCTGATCGTTAAACCACCAGCCGGAACCGAACTGCATCTTGCCCGGCATGCCTTCGCCCTGGAAGTTGCCGATCATGGTGCCCAGCACTTCGTTATCGCGCGGATTCAGGCAGTAGAGGATGGTTTTTGGCAGCAGGTTTTCTTCGTTCTGCTTGCTGAGCAGTTTGGACAGCTCTTCCGCCATCGGACGGTCGTTGATGGAGTCAAAACCCACATCCGGCCCTAACAGCTTGAACTGACGCAGGTTGTTATTGCGCAGCGCGCCGATGTGATACTGCTGTACCCATCCGCGGCGGGCATATTCCGCGCCGAGGAACACCAGAACCGCGGTTTTGAACTGCGCGACTTCATGCTCGCTGAGAGCTTCACCGGCCAGACGGCGCGCCAGGATGCTATCCAGTTCGCTTTCGTTGGCTTCCGCGAACAGCACCACGTCCAGCGCGTGGTCAGAAACTTTACAGCCGTGAGCGGCAAAGTGATCCAGACGTTTGGTCAGCGCGGACTGGAGATCGGCAAAGCGGCGGATATCGGTGTCAGACACGTCGCCCAGCTTCGCCATGTAGTCGTTGAAAGTTGCCTGCTCAATGTTGAACGCTTTGTCCGGGCGCCAGCTCGGCAGCACCTTGACGGAGAATGAGCTGTCTTTCGCGACGGAGGCGTGATGCTCCAGCGAATCGACCGGATCGTCGGTGGTGCCGACCATTTTCACGTTCATCTGCTGCATGATGCCGCGAGCGGAGAAGCTCTCCTGCGCCAGCAGATCGTTGCACTGATTCCAGATTTCATCCGCCGTTGCCGGCGAGAGCACCTTACCTGTAATACCAAAAGGGCGGCGCAGCTCAAGATGGGTCCAGTGGTATAACGGGTTGCCGATGGTATGCGGTACGGTGGCCGCCCAGGCGTCAAATTTCTCGCGATCGGAGGCGTCGCCGGTACACAGACGCTCGGCTACGCCGTTGGTGCGCATCGCGCGCCACTTGTAGTGATCGCCTTTCAGCCAGATGTCATACAGATTTTTGAAGCGATAATTCTCGGCAATCTGCTGCGGCGGCAGGTGGCAGTGATAGTCGAAAATCGGCTGGTCTTTCGCGTAATCGTGGTACAGGCGGCGGGCAAACTCAGTATCAAGCAGGAAATCTTCGGTCATAAACGGTGTCATTTTCGTGTCCTCTTCGCCCCCGGAGGAGCCCATCAGATGATTGACTATAATGCTGACAAAGTTATCACACCAATTTCTACAGACCGAAGTATTTTTCGTGAGTTAGATCAATAAACGACGACAAAAAAAGTACCATCAAAGGAGTAAAATCCCCGCTAAAGCGCGCCAGCTCTGGCCTTTGTCGCAAGAATGAATGCCCACACAAACTTTCCCACTTTTGTGACGTCACTCAACTTTTGAAGTTGTATGACAAGTTATCTTGCTGCCGTCGAAACATATAAACCGACGGAATGCATTACCGACGAACAATCACGTCGGATTTACCGGTATGGACACCGAATTTAGACACAACAGTTGATGGCAAGGTTCGGGCCATACGAGGTTTCCTCTCCTGAACCCTCCGTTTCACCTTCTTCGCCTCAGTGACTGGGCTGGAAGATAGCCGCACCCGCTGCGGATATATAACAAACGATGAGGTTTACATGCGTAAAATTAAAGGGTTACGTTGGTACATGATCGCGCTGGTGACGTTAGGCACCGTGCTGGGGTACCTGACGCGTAACACTGTGGCGGCAGCTGCGCCGACTCTGATGGAAGAGTTACACATCTCCACCCAACAGTATTCCTATATCATCGCGGCCTATTCCGCTGCCTATACCGTTATGCAGCCCGTCGCCGGCTACGTGCTGGACGTGTTAGGCACTAAAATCGGCTATGCCTTCTTTGCTATCGCCTGGGCGGTGTTCTGCGGCTCTACGGCGCTGGCGGGAAGCTGGGGCGGACTGGCGCTGGCGCGCGGCGCGGTGGGTGCCGCCGAAGCGGCCATGATCCCTGCGGGTCTGAAAGCCAGCTCCGAATGGTTCCCGGCAAAAGAGCGTTCTATCGCCGTGGGTTACTTCAACGTCGGCTCCTCCATCGGCGCCATGATTGCCCCGCCGCTGGTGGTTTGGGCTATCGTGATGCACAGCTGGCAGATGGCGTTTATCATCTCCGGCGTTCTGAGCTTTGCCTGGGCGATGGCGTGGCTGGTTTTCTACAAACACCCGCGCGATCAGAAAAAATTAACGGAAGAAGAACGCAACTATATTATCGGTGGCCAGGAATCCCATCATCAGACCAACAACGGTAAGAAAATGTCTCCGTGGCAGATTCTGCGCAACCGTCAGTTCTGGGGTATCGCCCTGCCGCGTTTCCTTGCCGAGCCGGCGTGGGGGACCTTCAACGCCTGGATCCCGCTATTCATGTTTAAAGTCTACGGCTTTAACCTGAAAGAGATTGCGATGTTTGCGTGGATGCCGATGCTGTTTGCCGACCTCGGCTGCATCGTTGGGGGCTATCTGCCGCCGCTGTTCCAGCGCTGGTTTGGCGTTAACCTGATCGTTTCGCGTAAAATGGTGGTGACCATGGGCGCGCTGCTGATGATTGGCCCAGGGATGATCGGTCTGTTCACCAGCCCGTTTGTCGCCATCGCCCTGCTGTGCGTCGGCGGCTTTGCTCACCAGGCGCTGTCCGGCGCGTTAATTACCCTCTCTTCCGACGTATTTGGGCGTAACGAAGTGGCGACGGCGAACGGCATGACCGGCATGGCCGCATGGCTGGCGAGCACTATGTTCGCCCTGGTGGTCGGCGCGCTGGCGGATACAATCGGCTTTAGCCCGCTGTTCGCCGTGCTGGCGGTTTTCGATGTGCTGGGCGCCGTAGTTATCTGGACGGTACTGAAAAATAAATCAGCGGATGACGACAGTACGCCGCTGGAAACGAGTAAACCCGCCACGCAAAGCTAAACGCAGGCGAGTTGCCCCCATCCGAAGCCGCCTTGATACAGGCGGCTTTTTCGTCTGTTTTTATGGTGAGAAGCGCGTAAAAGTGGTATAACAAATCCAATATTGTCGCCATCTCCCGGGAGCGAATATGGAAATCACTGAATCGCGTCGTCTGTATCAGCAGCTTGCCGCTGAGCTTAAGTCGCGCATTGAACAAGGCGTCTACCTTGTGGGCGATAAGCTACCCGCAGAGCGGTTTATCGCTGACGAAAAAAGCGTGAGTCGTACCGTGGTTCGCGAAGCCATCATTATGCTGGAAGTTGAAGGCTACGTTGAGGTTCGCAAAGGCTCCGGCATCCACGTCATCTCCAATCATCCAAAACATCAGCAAATTGCCGATGAATCGCTGGAATTCGCCAATTATGGTCCTTTTGAGCTGTTGCAGGCCCGCCAGCTGATAGAAAGCAATATTGCCGAATTCGCGGCGACTCAGGTGACCAAGCAGGACATCATGAAGCTGATGGAGATCCAGGAAAATGCGCGTAAAGAGAAGTGCTTTCGCGATTCCGAATGGGATCTTCAGTTCCATGTCCAGGTGGCGCTGGCGACGCAAAACACCGCGTTAGCCGCCATCGTAGAAAAAATGTGGACCCAGCGCGTGCATAACCCGTACTGGAAAAAACTGCACGACCATATCGACTCGCGTACCGTCGATAACTGGTGCGACGATCATGACCAAATTCTTAAGGCGCTGATTCGCAAAGATCCGCATGCGGCGAAGCTGGCCATGTGGCAGCATCTGGAAAATACCAAGCTGATGTTGTTCAACGAAACCAGCGATGACTTTGAATTTAACGCCGATCGCTACCTGTTTGCCGATAATCCGGTGGTTCACCTCGATACGGCCGCCAACGGCGTAAAATAGACGCTTATCCCCATACCGGGCAGCGATTCCTTCACTGCCCGCAACGCCCTCAGGGTAAGCAAAGCATATATAGTGTCAGCCTGTGTAAATACACTCGCCACCCTCCTTCGCAATCAGCAAAATCAGAATGCAACAAACTGCAATTTCTCTGACGTAAAGTCAGCGGGTTTGTTACAATTAGATGCATTTTGTCGTTCTGAGAGTTAGCTTTGGCTTACTTCACTTTTAAACAGGGAACCGTTCAGAGCGCAGCAGCGACCCTAATCTAATAAAAAGCTATGTCGCCGTGCATATACCGCGTTCAGACGTGCCGTTAACCGATGTACCAGGAATCGTGAATGGAACTATTAACCCAATTATTGAATGCCTTGTGGGCTCAGGATTACGAAACTCTCGCTAATCCATCCATGATTGGCATGTTGTACTTTGTCTTATTTATGATTTTGTTCCTTGAGAACGGTTTACTGCCTGCCGCCTTTTTGCCCGGCGATAGCCTGCTGGTGCTGGTCGGCGTCCTGATCGCTAAAGGCGCGATGGGCTTTCCGGAAACGCTGCTGCTGCTTACCGCTGCGGCAAGTCTCGGCTGCTGGCTAAGCTATATTCAGGGCCGCTGGCTGGGTAATACGCGAATCGTACAAAACTGGCTATCGCACCTTCCCTCACACTACCACCAGCGCGCGCATCATCTGTTCCATAAGCACGGGCTTTCCGCGCTGCTGATTGGCCGCTTTATCGCCTTCGTTCGTACGCTGCTGCCGACCATCGCCGGGCTATCCGGCCTGAGCAGCGCACGCTTCCAGTTTTTTAACTGGATGAGCGGTCTGCTGTGGGTCCTGATTCTGACCTCCCTGGGGTACCTGCTGGGAAAAACGCCGGTATTCCTGAAGTATGAAGATCAGCTGATGTCCTGCCTGATGCTGCTGCCCGTCGCGCTGCTGGTATTTGGCCTGATTGGTTCGCTGATTGTCCTGTGGAAGAAAAAATACAGAAGCCGGGGCTAACAATGGCGATGCAACGATCCTCTCTGCGTCAGATAAGCTGGGTGCTGGGCGGTTCGCTACTCCTGTGCGGCCTGTTCTGGCTCTGGCTCACCGTGCAACAGCAGGAGTCGACCCTGGCTATTCGTCCCGTCAGCCAGGGTATCAGCATGCCGGACGGGTTTTCCGTCTGGCATCATCTCGACGCTAACGGCATCCGCTTTAAAAGCATTACGCCGCAGAATGACGGCTTGATCATCAAGTTTGACTCCAGCGCTCAGGGCGCCGCGGCAAAAGAAGTTTTGGGCCGCGCCCTGCCGCATGGCTATATTATCGCTTTACTGGAAGATGATGATTCGCCTACCGCCTGGATTTCGCGCCTGCGCGATACCCCGCACAGATTCGGATAATGCACGAAAATTCCGAATATTTTCACCCTGTTTGGTGATTTCCCGTTTTACTTACTATCATTAAGTCTGCGGGAGTCACCAGGCTCACGTTAATCAACTGGATAGGGTATATCCTTCAGATATTCCCTCACACAATGGAAGGTCGTATCCATGAAACACCGCATTGCTTTGATCCTGGTTCTGTCTTCACTGAGCGCCAGCGCCTTTGCCATCTCCCCTTGTCAGGAAAAAGAACAAGATATTCAGCGGGAGATAAGCTACGCCGAAAAACATCATAACCAGCACCGTATTGATGGTCTGAAACGGGCGCTTAGCGAAGTGCAGGCAAACTGTAGCGACAGCCAGCTCAAAGCCGATCACCAGAAAAAAATCGCCAAACAGCAGGCAGAAATAAGCGAACGCCAGAATGACCTGCGCGAAGCCGAACAGAAAGGCGATGCTGATAAAATCAGCAAGCGTCAACGTAAACTTGATGAAGCGCAGCAAGAGCTGAAAGCGCTACAGTCTCGCGAGTACTAATCGATTAAGCAAGACCAATATGGACCACTTTCACAGGAGATAAAACATGGCTAAAGATAACGTTGCAGAAGACCTGCGTGCGGAACTGAAAACGCTGGCTGATACCCTGGAAGAAGTGCTGAACTCCTCCACGGATAAGTCGAAAGAAGAGATTGGTAAACTGCGTAGTAAAGCCGAAAGCGCGCTGAAAGAGAGCCGCGTTCGCCTGGGTGAAACCAGCGACGCCATTGTGAAGCAAACGCGCGAAACCGCTGCGCGTGCGGATGAATACGTCCGTGAAAACCCGTGGACCGGCGTAGGAATTGGTGCTGCCGTCGGGCTGGTGCTGGGTGTCCTGCTGACGCGTCGTTGATTATGGCGAATTCTCAAAGCACGCAAGGGCCGGGGCAAAGCGTTTTCGGCATTGGCCAGCGGATAGTCACCCTGCTGGTCGAAATGGTCGAAACGCGTCTGCGCCTCGTCGTCGTGGAGCTGGAAGAGGAGAAAGCCAATCTCTTCCAGCTATTCCTGATGCTCGGGCTGACGCTGCTGTTAGCCGCGTTCGGCCTGATGAGCCTGTTAGTCCTCATCATCTGGGCCGTCGATGCGCAATATCGGTTAAACGTGATGATCGCCACCACCGTGATTCTGCTGCTGGCGGCGCTCATTGGCGGGATCTGGACGTTACGCAAAGCGCGTCGTTCGACGTTCCTGCGCCTGACGCGCCAGGAGCTGGCTAATGACCGGGCATTGCTGGAGGATGACAAGTCATGAGCCGCGACCAGCAGGAACGCGAACGGCAAAAGGCGCTTTTGCTACGTCAAATCCAACAGCAGCGGCTGGATCTCAACGCCAGCCGCCGCCGCTGGCTTGAGGCGACCGCGCCAATCGACCGTGGCTGGAACACCCTGCTCAACCTGCGTTCATGGGCAATGGTCGGCAGCGGCCTCGTCGCGGTATGGTCCGTTCGCCATCCGCGCTTTTTGCTCCGCTGGACAAAACGCAGCCTCGGTATCTGGAGCACCTGGCGTATGGCCCGCAAGCTGTTGCAGCAGACCGCATCGCGCTAAGGCTGATTTCTCACGTCCGGGTTATGTCAGCCGGGTCAGGCGCCAGCCGCCGCCCGGCATCAATATCGTCGTACTGTCCCATCAGATTTGCCCTTCTGCTCGCCGCCCTAATCACTCTCCCGCTGCGCCGCTATATCACCCTTTCTATTCATTTCGTTTATCAATAATTGCTCAGAAACTTTGAAAAAGAACTACAGTTTTCCTTGCTAACAATCACATCTCATCCTCGCTAATATCCTCTCCATCGACAGCAAGCCCGCGTAACTACGCAGGATTGCACCAAAAAACGAAATCGCCGCCCTTTGGGTTTCCTGGAGTTAGAAATGAAAAAATTAGAAGATGTTGGTGTATTGGTAGCGCGCATTCTGATGCCCATTCTGTTCATTACCGCAGGTTGGGGAAAAATTACCGGGTATGCGGGTACACAACAATATATGGAAGCCATGGGGGTCCCTGGGTTTATGCTGCCGCTGGTTATCCTGCTTGAGTTCGGCGGCGGTCTGGCAATCCTGTTCGGTTTCCTGACCCGTACCACCGCGCTGTTCACCGCGGGCTTCACCGTACTGACCGCGTTTCTGTTCCACAGCAACTTTGCTGAGGGCGTGAACTCGCTGATGTTCATGAAGAACCTGAGCATCGCAGGCGGCTTCCTGCTGCTGGCTATCACCGGTCCAGGCGCGTTTAGTATTGACCGCGTCCTGAATAAAAAGTGGTAAGCACACTATACTGAGTGAAAATCTAAAAAAGCGAGGGGATATCTCCTCGCTTTTGCTATCTGAAGGAGGCAACAATGGGACAATTAGTTGACGGCGTCTGGCACGATACCTGGTATGACACCAAATCCACCGGGGGGCGATTCAAGCGTTCTGTTTCCGCCTTCCGCAACTGGCTAACCGCCGATGGCGCGCCGGGCCCAAGCGGCCAAGCCGGATTCGCTGCGGAAAAAGACCGTTACCATCTGTACGTTTCTCTTGCCTGTCCATGGGCGCATCGCACCTTGATTCTGCGCAGCCTGAAAGGGCTTGAGCCGTTTATTTCCGTCTCCGTGGTCAACCCCCTGATGTTTGAAAACGGCTGGACTTTCGACGATAGCTTCCCGGCAGCCACGGGCGATACCCTCTACCAGCACGAATTTCTCTATCAGCTCTATCTGCATGCCGATCCGCACTACAGCGGGCGCGTTACGGTGCCGGTATTGTGGGACAAGAAGCAGCAAACCATTGTCAGCAATGAGTCGGCGGAAATCATCCGCATGTTGAATACCGCCTTTGACGGACTGGGCGCCCGCGCAGGAGATTACTACCCGCCGGCGCTGCGCGCGCAAATTGATGAGCTGAACGGCTGGATCTATGACAACGTCAACAACGGGGTCTATAAAGCCGGATTCGCCACCAGCCAGCAGGCCTATGACGAAGCGGTCGATGGGGTATTTACCTCGCTGGAACGTCTGGAGCAAATCCTCGGCCAACACCGCTTCCTGACCGGTAATCAGCTGACGGAGGCTGATATTCGTCTGTGGACCACCCTGGTTCGTTTCGACCCGGTGTATGTGACCCACTTTAAATGCGACAAACGCCGCATCAGCGATTATCTCAATCTTTACGGTTTCCTGCGCGACATCTACCAGATGCCGGGCATCGCGGAAACGGTGGACTTCGCCCATATTCGCAACCATTACTACCGAAGCCATAAGACGATCAACCCGACCGGGATCATCTCCGTCGGCCCGCAGCAGGATCTTAACGAGCCGCACGGCCGCGATCTTCTCTTCCGCTAAGCGATTGGGCGCGATTTACCGCGCCCAATAATTCACAAAACAAATATTTACCGCCATTTCATTCACGTCTATTCTTATTTCGATCGCTTTAAAAACAAGTGATTGACGGTTAATCGAGGCGTAGAAATGGACTGGTATCTTAAAGTATTAAAAAATTACATTGGATTTGGCGGCCGCGCCCGGCGCAAAGAGTACTGGATGTTTATTCTGGTCAACATCATCCTGACCGGCGTACTCAGCATCATTGATAAAATGCTTGGATGGCAGCGCGCAGGAGGAGAGGGCATTCTGACGACCATCTATGGCGTGCTGATCTTCTTACCGTGGTGGGCGGTGCAGTTTCGTCGATTGCACGACACCGACCGCTCGGCCTGGTGGCTGTTATTACTGCTGATCCCCATTATCGGCTGGCTGGTGATCCTGGTCTTCAATTGCCAGAACGGCACTCCCGGCAATAACCGCTTCGGGCCGGATCCCAAACCGACTTCCTACTGAACAATGCGCCCCTCGTTAAAAAGGGGCGCATTTTGTTTTATCTGGCCATAAATAGCTTCGGAATTTCCCGCAGACACCATGATTTCGCCTCCCCCATGCTGTCCCGGCGCCAGGCCATAATAATGTCGATCTCGTTGCTGTACTCCGGGCTGACCACCCGAAGACGCCCCTCGGCAATATCCTGCTCAACCAGCGGATACGGCATCGTGGCGACGCCCAGTCCTGCCAGCAGGGCCTGGCGTTTATCTTCGATCGAGCTCACGGTTAATCGCGGCTGTTTGTCGAGCAGCTGCACCGTCAGCACCGGACGCTCGCGGGCGGTATCCGCCACCGCCACGCCGCGGTACTTAACGCGCGTCACTTCAGAGAGCGGCTCCGGTTCCTGGTGAATGGGATGATCCGGCGCGGCAACGTAGACGCTCATTACCGAATAGAGCTTCCGGGAGTTAATTTCCGAGGAAGAGCGAAAATGCATATCCGGCGCGACGACAATATCCGCCCTCCCCTGCTCAAGGCGCTCCCATGCCCCGGCCAGCACTTCGGTAATAATCGACAGCTGAGTGTTCGATTTGGTTGCCAGCTTTTCAATTAACGGGAACAGGCCGGTGGTGGGCACCAGCGCCTCGGTGACGATGGTCAGGTGCGTTTCCCAGCCGCGCGATAGCGCTTCGGCATCGGTTGTCAGTTTATCCGCCGCCTCCAGCAGAACGCGCCCGCGCTCGAGCAGCATTCGGCCAACGTTGGTGAATTTTGTTCGATGACCTGAACGGTCGAACAGAACGACATCCAGCTCCTCTTCCAGCTTTTGCATGGTATAGCTGAGCGCGGAAGGCACTCGACCCAGTTCATCGGCCGCCGCCGCAAAGCTTCCGCGCCGGTCAATCGCATCCATTACGCGTAACGCTTCCAGCGTTAATGCTCTCTCTTTAGCCATCGCACTCTCATTCAGGAAATTTGAACATACCGGGCAGAATATCTGGCTAACAATACAGCGTCCATACCTTTACCATTGATTTAGTGTAAAGAGAGGTCAAGAAGATGATTACAACCCGAACAGCCAAACAGTGCGGTCAAGCTGACTTCGGCTGGCTGCAGGCCCGCTACACCTTTTCCTTTGGCCACTACTTCGACCCGAAATTGCTAGGTTACGCGTCGCTGCGCGTGCTCAACCAGGAAGTTCTGGCGCCCGGCGCGTCGTTTCAGCCGCGCACCTATCCGAAAGTCGACATTCTGAACCTGATTCTGGAAGGTGAAGCGGAATACCGCGACAGCGATGGCAACCATATCCAGGCGAAAGCTGGCGAAGCGCTGCTGATTTCTACCCAGCCCGGCGTGAGCTACAGCGAGCACAACCTGAGCAAAGAGCGCTCGCTGACGCGAATGCAGCTGTGGCTGGATGCCTGCCCGCAGCATGAAAACCCGCTGGTGCAAAAAATCGCTATCGCCGAGGGAGCTCAGCAGCTGCTGGCTTCGCCGGACGGCAGCCAGAAGAGTCTCCAGCTGCGCCAGCAGGTATGGATCCACCATATCAATCTGGCGAAAGGCGAGCAGCTTAGCGTGCAGCTCCACGGCCCACGGGCCTACCTGCAGTCGATTCATGGCACGGTGCATGCACGGGTACAGGAAGAAGAGAAACAGGCACTGACCTGCGGCGATGGCGCGTTTATTCGTGACGAAGCTAACATTACCCTCGTCGCCGATACGCCGCTGCGCGCTTTGCTGATAGATTTACCTGTGTAACAACGGCAGTAAGGGAGTGTGTCAGTGGGCAAGAAGAAAACCAAAAAAGTGGCGCTAACAGCGCCGCAGCCGCAACCAGAAACCATGACTACGGTGGGTTTTGGTTATGAAGAGATGTTAAGCGAGCTGGAGGCGATCGTCGCAGAAGCGGAGATACGGCTCCAGGATGAAGAAAGCGTTGCCTGACGTCAATATCGGCCCCAGCCGGGGCCGATAGATTTACTCACTCAGTGCCTGAGCTAAATCTTTTTGTACCTGCTTACGCTGTTCTGGCGTCAGGACCTGATTGACATCAAAATAGTACTTCACGCGATAATAGCGAACCTGCTGTTCGACTTTGCTAAACGCCGCCAGCTGATCTTTGACCGCTTTTTCATTCCATTTTCCGGAATCAATCACATCAAATAATACGCCGTCTTTAATATCTTTCTGCGAGATCTGCTGAACGCTTTTCTCCAGCTGCTGATGCAGGCTTTTAATTTTCGTTACCTGATCGTTGGTCAGTTTTAAGTGCTGGACGATCGGATCCTGCGCCGGGGCTGGCGCAGCGTTAACATCCGCAGCCTGTGCCTCCATTGAGAAGCCAGTGGCGAGGACGGTTGTCACTGCAATGCGGGTCATTAATTTCATTTTTTCTTTTATCCTGATTAATTATCACCGATGTGGCTGGCTATTATTTTTCAGAAGCAGATGAAGAAATGTAAAAAATAGTGCATATAAATGTAGTTAAAAAAAGAAAACACATAATAAATATGAATAATAAAACCAAATGCATTTATTTAAAATATATAATAAATAAGAAAGGAAAATTAATGGCCGTATGATTCATCCTGCGGTTGATGGCAGACCTGCCTTGCGCGTTGTCTCCGCTTTATTGCCAGGTGGTGGCTGACGCCTTAACTGATCGACTACACCCGCGCCCTATGCCCGCTAGCGTCGTGGACAGGCATTCATCTGCCCTGTGTTTCAACCTGCCGTATGAAGCAAAAACCCCCGCCATTTCTGACGAGGGTTTTCTTTGAATGAGGAAGCTGACCGTTAAGCCGCTTTCTTTTGGGTATAGCGTCGTGGACAGCCATTCATCTGCCCTGTGTTTCAACCTGCCATATAAAGCAAAAACCCCCGCCATTGCTGACGAGGGTTTTCTTTGAATGAGGAAGCTGGCCGTTAAGCCGCTTTCTTTTGGGTATAGCGTCGTGGACAGGCATTCATCTGCCCTGTGTTTCAACCTGCCGTATGAAGCAAAAACCCCGCCATTGCTGACGAGGGTTTTCTTTGAATGAGGAAGCTGACCGTTAAGCCGCTTTCTTTTGGGTATAGCGTCGTGGACAGGCATTCATCTGTCCTGTGTTTCAACCTGCCGTATGAAGCAAAAACCCCCGCCATTGCTGACGAGGGTTTTCTTTGAATGAGGAAGCTGACCGTTAAGCCGCTTTCTTTTGGGTATAGCGTCGTGGACAGGTATTCATCTGCCCTGTGTTTCAACCTGCCATATGAAGCAAAAACCCCCGCCATTTCTGACGAGGGTTTTCTTTGAATGAGGAAGCTGACCGTTAAGCCGGGTTCTGTCGTGGACAGTCATTCATCTAGGCCAGCAATCGCTCACTGGCTCAAGCAGCCTACCCGGGTTCAGTACGGGCCGTACCTTGTGAACCCCTATTTGGCCTTGCTCCGGGTGGAGTTTACCGTGCCGCGAACTGTTACCAGACGCGCGGTGCGCTCTTACCGCACCCTTTCACCCTTACCTGATCCCACTTGCGTGGGCCATCGGCGGTTTGCTCTCTGTTGCACTGGTCGTAGGCTTGCGCCTCCCAGGCGTTACCTGGCACCCTGCCCTATGGAGCCCGGACTTTCCTCCCCTCCGCCCGTCTCCCCCGAAGAGGACGACGACGAAGCGGCGACTGTCTGGTCAGCTTCGGCGCGAAGTATAGAGGGTTTGCCGGCGGTTGTCATCCTTCCGTCGCCATCCCGACCTGCAATGTCGCCGCAATATTACGCGACGCACGATAAATATTGTCCGCCGCGCCGCGAAACGCCTCTTCCAGCGTCGTTACGCTGGTCAGCACGCTAAATACCGCATCAATCCCATACTGATGAACCACGCCCACGTCGCGGGTCAGGCTGCCGGCGATACCAATCACCGGCTTATGGTACTTTTTCGCCACGCTCGCCACACCAACCGGTACTTTACCGTTAATGCTCTGGCTATCCAGCCGGCCTTCGCCGGTCACCACCAGCGAGCAATCGAGAATATGCTCTTCCAGATTCAGCGCCTGGGTCACGATTTCAATCCCGCTGCGTAATTCAGCATTGAGAAACGCCATCAGCGCAGCGCCCATACCGCCCGCGGCGCCCGCGCCAGCAACCTGCTTCACATCGACATGCAGATCGGCCTTAATAACGTCCGCATAGTGCGCCAGGTTGCTGTCCAGCTCGCGGATCATCGCTTCGGTAGCCCCTTTCTGCGGGCCAAAGATCCTTGATGCGCCGGTATCGCCGATCAGCGGATTGGTGACATCGCAGGCGACCCGAATGGCGCAATCATGCAGCCTCGCATCGAGGCCGGTGATATCTATCGAATTCAGACCACCCAGGCTACCGCCGCCGTGGCCGATCTCCGCGCCATTGGCATCGCAAAGACGCGCGCCCAGCGCCTGCACCATCCCCGCGCCCCCGTCGTTGGTGGCGCTGCCGCCAATGCCAATAATGATGTTTTTCGCTCCGTGATCCAGCGCGTGCAGAATCAGCTCGCCGGTACCGCGCGATGTCGTCAGTAGCGGATTACGCTGAGCGGGCGGCACCAGCCCCAGCCCGCTGGCCGCCGCCATTTCGATAAACGCGGTTTTGCCATCGCCGGAAAGCCCCCAGCAGGCATCCACCGGGACGCCCAGCGGCCCCGTCACGCAGGCGCTCATTTCGGTTCCCTGCGTCGCGGCAATCATCGCCTCAACGGTCCCCTCTCCGCCATCGGCGAGAGGAACCTTCACGTAGAGCGCATCGGGGAAAATTTCCCGAAAACCTTTTTCTATAGCCTGAGCAACCTCGGTGGCCGAGAGGCTTTCTTTATAAGAGTCTGGGGCGATTACGATTTTCATAGTTATGTAGCCTGACAGTGCCGCGCAAGGCAAGAATTACAGGGCGCGCATCCGCGCCCTTCTTGTTAGCGAGTGACTTCCACTTTCGCCAGTTTTTCGTAGTAACATGCAAGCGCGCTATGGTCGGCGGTACCCAAACCGTCGGCGCGCAGCGCCTGCATCATCTCCATCACCGCGGCGGTCAGCGGCAGCTGGGCGCCCACGCCGTGGGAGGTGTCCAGCGCATTCGCCAGATCTTTAATATGCAGATCGATACGGAAGCCCGGCTTGAAGTTGCGGTCCATCACCATTGGCGCTTTGGCATCCAGCACGGTGCTCCCGGCCAGCCCGCCGCGAATGGCCTGATACACCAGATCCGGGTTTACGCCCGCTTTGGTCGCCAGCGTCAGCGCTTCGGACATCGCCGCAATGTTCAGCGCCACGATCACCTGGTTGGCCAGCTTGGTCACGTTGCCCGCGCCGATCTCGCCGGTATGCACCACGGAACCCGCCATCGCTTTCAGCAGCTCGTAATATTTGTCGAAAATCGCTTTATCACCGCCCACCATCACCGACAGCGTACCGTCGATGGCCTTCGGTTCGCCGCCGCTGACCGGCGCATCCAGCATATCGACGCCTTTCGCTTTCAGCGCTTCGCTGATTTCGCGGCTCGCCAGCGGCGCAATGGAGCTCATATCGATAAGCACGGTGCCCGGCTTCGCGCCTTCGATAATGCCGCCTTCGCCCAGCGCCACTTCTTTCACATGCGGCGAGTTCGGCAGCATGGTGATGATCACATCGCATTGCTCGGCAATCGCTTTCGCTGACGCGGCGGTTTCTGCGCCTGCGGCAATCACTTCGGCAATCGCTTCCGGATTACGGTCAGCAACCACCAACGAGTAACCTGCCTTGAGGAGGTTTTTACTCATTGGTTTACCCATGATACCGAGGCCAATAAAACCAACTTTCATTGTCATGTCTTTATCTCTCTAGTTTCGGTGGTGGTTATTTCTTAAAGGAGTCAGCCAGTTTCTGCGTGGCAGAGCGGAATACGCCCAGGTCGCTGCCGACGGCGACAAAGGTCGCGCCCCATTCCAGATAGCGGCGCGCGTCGGCTTCAACCGGCGCCAGAATACCGCTCGGCTTACCGTGCTTCTTCGCGCTGGCAAAAATGTGCTGAATCGCTTTCTGCACTTCCGGATGGGAAGCATTGCCCAGATGGCCCAGCGCAGCGGCCAGATCGCTTGGGCCGACAAAAATACCGTCCACGCCCGGCGTGGCGGCTATCGCATCAACGTTATCCACGCCCTGCTGGCTCTCGATTTGCACGAGAATGGTGATATTTTTGTTCGACTGCGCGAAGTAATCCGGCACGGTGCCAAACATATTGGCGCGGTGTGATACAGATACGCCGCGAATGCCTTCAGGCGGATAGCGGGTTGAGGCGACGGCGTTAACCGCCTGCTCTTCCGTTTCGACAAACGGAATCAGGAAGTTATAAAAACCGATATCCAGCAGACGCTTAATGATCACCGGCTCATTGGTCGGTACGCGGACGACCGGCGCGCTGGCGCTGCCTTTCAGCGCCATCAGTTGCGGGATAAAGGTGGAGATATCGTTCGGCGCATGTTCGCCGTCCAGTACCAGCCAGTCGAAACCTGCCAGACCTAAAACTTCGGTGCTAATTGGGCTCGCCAGCGCGGACCAGCAGCCAATCTGAACCTGATGCGCCGCCAGGGCCGCCTTAAATTTGTTCGGGAAGATATCGTTATTCATCACTTATACCTTGTCACTTAACCGTTAATTATTTCTGCAGTTCCATACGTTTGATGTCGCCGACCACAAACAGATAGCAAACCATCGCCATCAGGGCCGAGCATCCGACGAAGACCAGCGCTGCGTTGAATGAGTGCAGCTCGCTCACCAGGTAACCGATAACCAGCGGGGTTACGATGGAAGCGACGTTACCAAATACGTTAAAGACGCCGCCGCACAGGCCGACAATCTCTTTCGGCGCGGTATCGGAAATCACCGGCCAGCCCAGCGCGCCGAACCCTTTACCGAAGAAAGCCAGCGCCATCAGGGTCACCACCAGCGCGGTGTTATCGGTGTAGTTACACAGAATGATGGTGGACGCCAGCAGCATTCCGAGGACGATCGGCAGTTTACGCGCCACGGTGATGGAAAAACCGCGTTTAATCAGATAGTCAGAGAACACGCCGCCCAGCACGCCGCCGGCAAAACCGCACAGCGCCGGAATCGATGCGACCAGACCCACTTTCAGAATCGACATACCCTTTTCCTGCACCAGATAAATCGGGAACCAGGTGAGGAAGAACCAGGTAATGGTATTGATAAAATATTGACCGAAGAATACGCCCAGCATCATGCGGTTGGTCAGCAGCTGCTTGATATAGTGAAGCTTCGGGCCGCTGGCCGCCGCGCTGCCGGGCTTTTTATGGTCCATATCAACCACTGCGCCATTCTCGGAGATAAACTTCAGCTCCTCTTGCGTCATGCGCGGATGGTCAGTGGGATTATGGATCAGTTTTATCCACAGGCCGGTCAGCACAAAACCAATCACACCCATCACGGTGAAAACGTGTTCCCAGCCCCAGGCGAAGGTCAGCCAGCCCAGCAGCGGCGAGAACAGCGCCAGGGAGAAATATTGTGCGGAGTTAAAGATCGCCGATGCGGTGCCGCGCTCTTTCGTCGGAAACCAGGCCGCGACGATACGGGCGTTTGCCGGGAAAGAAGGCGCTTCTGAAAAGCCCAGCATAAAGCGCATAAAAAACATTGAGATGCCCGCCCACGCCAGCGGAAACATATCCACAAAGCCTTGCAGGAAGGTGAACAGCGACCAGAAGAACAGGCTGTAAGAGTAGACCTTTTTCGATCCAAATTTATCGAGCAGCCAGCCGCCGGGGATCTGCATCAGCAGGTAGGCCCAGCCGAAAGCGGAGAAAATATAGCCCATTGATACCGCGCTCAGCTGCAGCTCTTTCGCCACCTCTGTACCGGCGATCGACAGCGTCGCCCGGTCGGCATAGTTAACGGCGGTAACAATGAAAATGATCAACAGAATTAAATATCGGGTTGGCACTTCCTTTTTCTGTTCTATCGTTGCATCCAGACTCATTTAATATTCCTCAGGTACAACACACCTTCCATTATTTATTTTGGTGTGACTCTTCATTATTCAGAAATCAATATCATAAGGTATCGATTTACTTATCCGGCGTATTGCAAGCATGACTCAGTATAATCAGCTTACGAGCGTTAAACACTGTGCACATAACCTGTAAATGGCGTTTAATTATCGTTATTGTTGTGCAAATGCAGCAATGAGTGGGCGCTGATCCACAGTTCCAGCGATTTCCCACTTTAGCGAATTGGCGCTCACAGCAATGGGTGATATAGATCACATTTTCAGATTCAAACACCTGACATTCTCTATTTCACAAATCTGCACATCAGAAATTGAATAAACGTTTTATTTATTATTCGCACCTTGCTGGAGAATACTGGACAATGGCTGACATTGAAATTAGGCAAGAATCGCCAACGGCGTTTTATATAAAAGTACACGAAACGGATAACGTGGCGATTATTGTTAACGATCGAGGTTTAACGGCCGGAACGCGTTTCCCTGACGGGCTCACGCTGGTTGAACATATCCCGCAGGGCCATAAAGTCGCGCTGGTCGATATTCCTGTACACGGTGAAATCATCCGCTATGGCGAAGTGATTGGCTACGCGGTACGCGATATCCCGCAGGGCAGCTGGATTGACGAATCGCTGGTCGAACTGCCGAAAGCGCCGCCGCTGCATACTTTGCCGCTGGCGACCAAAGTCCCGGCGCCGCTGCCGCCGCTGGAAGGCTATACCTTCGAAGGCTATCGCAACGCCGACGGGAGCGTGGGCACCAAAAACCTGCTCGGCATTAGCACCAGCGTGCACTGCGTGGCGGGCGTCGTCGATTACGTGGTGAAAATTATCGAACGCGATCTGCTGCCGAAGTATCCCAACGTCGATGGCGTCGTGGGTCTGAACCACCTGTATGGCTGCGGCGTGGCGATTAACGCCCCGGCGGCGGTCGTGCCCATCCGCACCATTCACAACCTGGCGCTTAATCCAAACTTCGGCGGCGAAGTGATGGTCATTGGCCTCGGCTGCGAAAAACTGCAGCCGGAGCGCCTGCTGGAAGGCACCGATGATGTGAAAGGCATCCCGGTGGATAGCGCCAGCATCGTCAGCCTGCAGGATGAGAAGCACGTCGGTTTTAAATCAATGGTGGATGACATTTTGCAGGTCGCCGAGCGCCATCTGGAGAAACTGAACCAGCGCCAGCGTGAAACCTGCCCTGCCTCCGAGCTGGTTGTCGGTATGCAGTGCGGCGGCAGCGATGCGTTTTCTGGCGTCACCGCCAACCCGGCGGTGGGCTACGCGTCCGATCTGCTGGTGCGCTGCGGAGCGACGGTGATGTTTTCCGAAGTCACCGAGGTGCGCGATGCGATCCATCTTCTGACGCCGCGCGCCATCAACGAGGAAGTCGGTAAACGCCTGCTGGAGGAGATGGCCTGGTATGATAACTATCTCGATATGGGCAAAACCGACCGCAGCGCCAACCCCTCCCCGGGCAACAAGAAAGGCGGCCTGGCGAACGTTGTAGAGAAAGCGCTGGGCTCTATCGCCAAGTCCGGGAAGAGCGCGATTGCCGAAGTACTCTCTCCGGGGCAACGCCCAACCAAACGCGGTCTGATTTACGCCGCGACGCCGGCGAGCGACTTTGTCTGCGGTACTCAGCAGGTGGCGTCCGGGATCACCGTGCAGGTGTTTACTACCGGTCGCGGTACGCCGTATGGCCTGGTCGCCGTGCCGGTGATTAAAATGGCGACGCGTACCGAGCTGGCAAACCGCTGGTACGACTTAATGGATATCAACGCGGGAACCATCGCCACCGGCGAAGAAACCATCGAAGAGGTAGGGCTGAAGCTGTTTGAGTTTATTCTTGATGTCGCCAGCGGCCGCAAGAAAACCTTCTCGGATCAATGGGGATTGCACAATCAGCTGGCGGTGTTTAACCCGGCGCCGGTGACCTGATCGAATCAGCGATTTATCCCGCTCGTGATGCTTCGGGCGGGATACCTCCGCTATTGATGCGCGTTAAGAAAGGCCTCTATCTGCGCCTTCGTGGAAGTTCCCTCCATCGGGCCACGGCGGGAAATCGCCAGAGAGCCGCTGGCATTAGCCCATCTCAGTGCCTCCTGCGGCGATGCGCCGGACAGGAACAGGCTGACAAAGGTCGCGCCAAAGCAGTCGCCAGCTCCCGTTGGATCCACAACCGGGACATGAAACCCGGTAACATGATGCGTTTCCCGGGCGCTGAAATAGCTCGCTCCACGCGGGCCGCGTTTAATCACCACGTGCTTTACGCCGCGCTTTAAAAGCTTATCCACCAGCACCTGTTCATCGCGCCCCGGGTTGAGGCCAAAGTAATCCAGTTCGCCGTCGCTTGGCAGGAAGATATCGGTATAATCAAGAATATATTCAAAGGCCTGCGACATTTCCGGGATATTGAGCATCTCTTTACGGATATTGGGATCGAACGAAACCGTGCCGTCGCGCGCTTTAATATTTTCAATCGCTTTACGCATCGCGTCGATCATGCGAAACGAAAACAGCGAAGAGCCCATAATGTGGAAATGGTTGCACTGGTTAAGCAGGCGGTCATCGATATGGTCGGCGGTTAGCAGACCACAGGCGCTGTTTGGCATATTGAAAATAAAATCGCGCTGCGCCTGGCTGCGGTAGCTCACAAAAGCGCTGCCTGTAGTCGCCTTTTGCAGCATCGCGATCCCGTTAACGTTGACGCCATCGCTTTCCAGCCGCGCAATATTCATTTCCCCAAAAGCATCGTTGCCGACGCAGCTGAAAAGCACCGAACCTAGCCCCAGCTTCGCCACCTGATCGGCGAAAATTGCTGGCGCGCCGCTGGGATATGGCCCCCAAAACTCTCCCGGACGAGAAAAACCCTGGCTCTCTTCTTTTGCCAGAAACTCCACCAGTAGTTCGCCAATGGTGCAAATGGTCACGTTCATCATCGCTCCTTTACTTTGCCTTTTGCAAAGCAGGGTTGAGCCATGTCAGGCACTCGTTATTGGTATAGCTATTCGTCAGTCCGGCAGCAAGAAGGCGGGCGTGATACTCCGCGGCAACCACCTGCGGCGTAACGATGCCGCTAAGTTGCTGCAACTCGCCAATCGCGTAACGCTTATCGCCATAGACCGGACGATGTGCGGCTACCGCGATCACCCTCTCGCTTTGCGACACCGCTTCGCTCAACAGGCGGGCGCTGGCTTCCTGCCTGACGCTTAAAGTGCCATCCTCAGCAATATGATCGACAGCTATCAGCGCTCGCGAGGGGCGATAATGACCCAGCGCGCTTAACGCCAGATCGCCTTCGACTATTTTGCCGCTGCTCCCTAGTACGCCGCCGAGCAGCACGGTTTCGCCATTCAGAAACTCCTGCGCCAGCGGCACATGCGCCAGGTCGTTCAACAGTAGACAGAGCTCGTCATAACCGGCAAGGAAGGGGATCACTTTACGTAATATCGAGCCCTGACCCAGGAATAGCGTTTCACTATCTTCGATCTGCGCGGCGATCTGGCGAGCCATTTCGGTCTCCAGCGCTTTATCGGTGACAACCGGCGCCTCCTGAACCAGGGCAACCGGCGTCCCTGCCTGGGAAGTGTATATTGCGCCGCCAAAAGAGCGCTTCAGGTAGCCCTGCTGTTCAAGGTAGTTAAGATCGTTACGAATCGTTACCCCGGAAACAGCCAGCATTTCAGCCAGATCGTCGACTTTGATCTCTCCGTTCTTACGCACGATCTCCGCGATGTCCAGGCGCCTTTTCAGCAGACTTGTTGACGGTTTTGCCACAGTGTTGTGCCTTCTTATTTTCTCCCAGAATAACTTTCATTTTTAAATTTCCCCGCCACATTGTCAAACGTAAGGCCGTCCATATGGGTTTGATACCAAATTAAAATCATTTAATTCAGAAACTTACAATCAACCTCACTTCTTAATATAATTTTAAAAAAGAAAACAAACAAGACAGAATAACTTTCATTTATAAAAAAATATCGCTGATGTGTGCGGTTGATCACAACAAAAACGCGGGTCGATCGCTACATTACTTTCAAAACGAAGGTTATATACGAAAACAAACTTACAATATAAAAGTAAAGGAGTAAGAATGTTCATTATCTCCAGTAAAAATATGCTGTTGAAAGCTCAACGCCTCGGCTATGCCGTTCCTGCCTTTAATATCCACAACCTGGAAACGATGCAGGTGGTGGTAGAGACGGCTGCCGAGCTGCGTTCTCCCCTGATTCTTGCCGGCACCCCGGGAACTTACAGCTATGCAGGAACCGGTAACGTAGTAGCGATCGCTCGCGATCTGGCTAAGATCTGGGATCTTCCTTTAGCAGTCCACCTCGATCACCATGAAGATCTGGCCGATATCACGCGCAAAGTACAGGCCGGTATCCGCTCGGTCATGATCGACGGATCGCATTCGCCTTTTGAAGAAAACGTCGCGTTAGTCAAGAGTGTGGTTGAACTGAGCCACCGCTATGATGCCAGCGTCGAAGCCGAGCTTGGCCGCCTGGGCGGTGTGGAAGATGATTTGGTGGTTGATGCAAAAGATGCGCTGTATACCAACCCGGAACAGGCGCGCGAATTTGTCGCCCGCACCGGCATCGACTCCCTGGCGGTGGCTATCGGTACAGCGCACGGCTTGTACGCTGCGGAACCTAAACTCGATTTTGACCGCCTTGCCGCCATTCGCGATCGCGTTGACGTTCCTCTGGTTCTTCATGGCGCGTCAGGCCTGCCCGATAGCGACATCCGTCGGGCAATTTCGCTGGGCGTGTGCAAGGTCAACGTCGCCACCGAACTGAAAATCGCTTTCTCCGATGCCCTGAAGCACTATTTCGAGGAAAATCCGGACGCTAACGATCCGCGTCATTACATGAAACCGGCCAAAGCGGCGATGAAGGATGTCGTACGCAAAGTCATTCACGTTTGCGGCTGTGAAGGACAACTGTAATTTTCGGATCGAAGGAGCAATGTCGTGATCCATACCCTGACACTCAATACGGCAATCGATATGAATATCTTTTGCGATCCGCTGAAGCCGTCGGCAGTGAACCGAACCCGACACACGGAATATTGCCCAAATGGTAAAGGAGTGAACGTATCGCTGATATTAAATCATTATCAGCAGCCCACTCACATTATAGGTATTTTCGGTGGTTTCACTGGCCGTTATATTGTGGAAGAGTTACGTCAGAAAAAAATTAAAGTGACGCCGGCATGGGTCTCTGAGCCAACCAGAATTAATATTTTTATTAATGACGGCGCTGAGGAATATAAGCTCGTTAATCCTGGAGCAAAAATTGATGATGAGTGTAAACAGCAGGTTATGCATCATCTGCAATGCGTCGCCTCTGGTGATTATTTAGCGATTAGCGGCAGCCTGCCCCCGGGGATTGAAAGCCGATTATATGCTGAAATTATTGAATTATGCCAGCAGAAAGGCTGTGAAGTTATCCTCGATATCAGCCATCCGGTCCTGCGCCAGCTGCTTGAATTACGGCCTTTGTTGATCAAACCCAACGATGACGAGCTGCGGGAAATCTTTGGTCTCGACGTCAGCAACCACCAGCAGGTACGCGAGGCAATGCGAACCCTGCATCAGCTGGGCGCTCGCAACGTGCTGCTGACGATGGGGGCGGAAGGACTCTACTTTTCTGATGGCGAAGGCGTGTGGTTTTGCTCCGCACCGAAAATTGCGCTGGTCAGCTCCGCCTGCGCCGGTGATGCCGCCCTGGGCGCTTTTCTTAGTAAATGGCTTAATAAAGAAGATGTTGCTCACGCCCTGGCACTAGCCAGTGCGACCGGCGCCGACGTCGCCGGCTCCGCCGGATTAGGAAAATTACAACGCACAGAAGAATTATTACAGCAAATTCAGGTCGTCCAATTATAAAGGTCCGATTATGAAAAAAATCATTGCAGTTACCGGTTGCCCTACGGGTATTGCGCATACTTTTATGGCTGAAGAGGCCTTAAAAACCGCAGCAAAGAAATTAAATATTGAAATTAAAGTCGAAACCAACGGCGCTTCAGGTGTTGAAAATGCGATTACGCCCGCGGATTTAAAAGATATTTATGGTGTTATTATTGCCGCTGATAAAGACGTTAACGCCGAGCGATTTAATGGTCTGCCGGTCATTGAAGTTCCGGTTAAAGAAGCCATTCACCATCCGGCCGACTTAATTAATAAAGTTATCAGCGGCCAGGCGGCGCGTCGTCAGGGTATTTCTGCCTCCGACGATTCAACGGAGAAATACGAGCGGGAGTCTTTCGGGCGCCAGGTATATAAGCACCTGATGAGCGGCGTCTCTAACATGCTGCCGTTTGTTGTCGCCGGAGGGATTTTGATTGCCATCTCCTTCCTGTGGGGCATCTACTCCGCCGATCCAAACTCGCCGCAATATAACGTTATCGCCGCCACGCTAATGAAAGTGGGTCAACAGGCCTTCTCAATCATGGTGCCGATTTTCACCGCTTATATTGCCTGGTCTATTTCCGGGCGTCCCGGTATGGTCGCGGGCTTTGTCGGTGGGCTATTAGCCAACGCAACCGGCGCAGGCTTTCTCGGCGGGATTATCGCCGGTTTCGCCGCCGGTTATTTTATGCTGCTGATCCGCAATATGCTCAACGGCCTGCCGCGCCAGTATGAAGGGCTGAAATCGATCTTTATTATGCCGCTCGTTGGCGTACTGGTGATTGGCGTGATGATGGTGCTGCTGGGTCAACCCGTCGCCGCTATCAACAACGCGATGATGAACTGGCTGAGCTCATTGCAGGAAGCAAACCCAATTCTGCTGGGTATTGTGGTAGGCGCGATGTGCTCCTTCGACTTTGGCGGCCCGGTGAATAAAGCCGCCTACGTCACCGGTACGCTGCTGCTTGGCCAGGGTAACTACTTCTTTATGGCCGGGGTTTCCGCCGCCTGCATCACGCCGCCGCTGGTTATCGCGCTGGCGACTACCTTCTTCCCGAAAGGCTTCAGTGAAGAAGAGCGCGCCGCCGGAATGGTTAATTATATCCTCGGCTGTACCCATATTACTGAAGGCGCTATTCCGTTCGCCGCGAAAGATCCTTTACGCGTCATCCCTATGATGATGATCGCCTCTTCCATCTCTGCGGTTCTCAGCTATAGCCTGCAAATCCAGGTTCCTGCTCCGCACGGCGGCTTCCTGATCCTGCCGCTGGTAAGCAAACCGCTGATGTGGGTACTGTGTATTCTCGCCGGTTCCGCCTGCGGCGCGGTCATGCTGGGATGCTGGAGGCTATGGCAAAAACGGAACCAGGAAGCGACAACGCTTGCCGGTGCCATTAAATAAGGAGCTATTTATGCAACTGAGTTGCGCAGATATCCATTTCGATCGCGAGATTAAAACGAAAGATGAAGCGCTGCAACGCGTCGTTGGCAGATTAACCGAAGCCGGGCATACCACGGCCGCTTATCTGAACGGTATGCGCGATCGCGAAGGGCAAATCAGCACGTACCTTGGCAACGGTATCGCCATTCCTCACGGCACGCCGCAGAGTCGCGATGCGGTACTGAAAACCGGAGTGAAAGTGCTGGCCTGCCCGCAGGGGGTAGATTGGGGAGAGCAACAAACGGCTTATCTGATTGTGGGTATCGCCGCACAGGATAGCGAACACCTCGATATTCTACGCCAGCTTACCCATGCCATGAGCGACGAGCGCGTGCCTGAAGCGCTCTCGCGCGCCGAGAGTCCGCAGGCGGTGCTGGAGATTCTGGCCGGAAATATCTTTCCTGCCGAAGGGGAAGATATGGAACCGCCTCCGGTGTTCGATGAAGAGGCGACGTTTACCCTTCGCAATCCCCACGGACTGCACGCGCGGCCAAGCGCGGTCCTGGTGAAAGCGGTGAAGCAGTGGCGATCGCAAATTCGGGTGGAAAATCTCGACACCCGTTCCGCTATTGTTGACGCCAAAAATCTGATGCGGGTCGTTTCTCTCGGCGCAAAGCAGGGGCATCGGCTGCATTTTATGGCCAGCGGGGAAGATGCCCATCAGGCGCTGGAGGCTATCGGTACGGCCTTTAATGCCGGATTAGGCGAAATTGCCGCACAGCCGCAGCGGGTCGTTCAGCCAGCAGAAAAGCCTAAACGGAGCTGGCTTTCACGAATATTTAGTTAAATTTCAATAAATTAAAAACGCTCTGCCGTTATCGCCAGAGCGTTTTTTTATCTTTAATTTTCGAAACATTACGTTTTATCTTTCTTTTTTTCGAGATTGATCACAAATCAAAACAAAGGAGTTTGCGAGCAAAACAAAACATAACGAATATATTCGAAAGAAAACGGAGGATTGAAATGAAAGATATTATTTCCCGCCACAAAGCTGGCGAACACATCGGCATCTGCTCAGTTTGTTCCGCGCATCCGCTGGTTATCGAAGCCGCGCTACGTTTCGATCTGCATACCAACAACAAGGTTCTTATCGAAGCAACCTCTAATCAGGTTAACCAGTTTGGCGGCTACACCGGAATGCAGCCTGCGGACTTTCGTGATTTCGTGAATAAAATTGCCCGCGAAGTCGGTTTCCCGTCAGAGCGTATTATTCTCGGCGGCGACCATCTCGGGCCGAACTGCTGGCAGGGCGAACCCGCCGCCGAAGCGATGGAGAAATCGGTCGATCTGATTAAAGCCTACGTCGCCGCGGGCTTCAGCAAAATCCATCTCGATGCCTCCATGTCCTGCGCTGACGATCCGGTACCGCTGGACCCGGCCATCGTCGCCGAACGTGCCGCTCGCCTGTGCCAGGCCGCGGAAGAGACGGCAACCGACGAACAGAAACGCCATCTGACCTATGTCATCGGCACCGAGGTTCCGGTTCCCGGCGGCGAAGCCAGCACCATCGGCAGCGTCCACGTGACCCGCGCCCAGGATGCGGCGGCAACGCTGGAAACCCATGAAGCCGCCTTCCGCAAACTGGGTCTTAACGCAGCGCTGGAGCGCGTCATTGCTATCGTGGTGCAGCCCGGCGTTGAGTTCGACCATACGCAAATTATTCATTACCAGCCGGAGGCCGCCAAAGCGCTCTCCGCGTGGATCGAAGGCACGCCGATGGTCTACGAAGCGCACTCAACTGATTACCAGTCTCGTCAGGCCTACCGGGCACTGGTGCGCGACCATTACGCCATCCTGAAAGTGGGCCCGGCGCTGACCTTCGCGCTGCGTGAAGCCATTTTTGCCCTCGCGCAAATGGAAAATGAGCTGGTCGCTCCGGAGTCCCGCAGCCGCGTAATGGAAGTGATTGATGAAGTGATGCTTAACGAGCCGGGCTACTGGAAAAAGTACTACCGCCCGACCTGGAGCCAGGCAATGGTGGATATTCACTTCAGCCTGTCCGACCGCATTCGCTACTACTGGCCGCATCCACGTATTCGCCAGAGCGTGGAAAAGTTAATTGCAAACCTGACCGAAACTAAGCTACCGCTGGGCCTTATCAGCCAGTATATGCCCGTGCAGTTTGAACGACTGTCGTTAAACGAACTTGCCGCCGTGCCGCACGACCTCATCCTCGACAAGATTCAGGATGTGCTGCGAGCTTACCGTTACGGCTGTTCATCTGAAATCGCCTGAGTAAAGAGGATTTATGAGTCAATTGTTTGTTCGTACCGGCATTCATTTTAGCTCCAGCCAGCAGGCGTTGGAGCATATTGGCGAAGAGATGCTGGCGCGCGGCGTCGTGCACGATAGCTACCCACTGGCGCTGCTCGAACGAGAAGCAACTTTCCCAACCGGCATTGCGCTGGAGCAGCACGCGGTCGCTATTCCCCACTGCGAGGCAGTACATGCAAAGTCTCCGGCTATCTATCTGATTCGCCCGGACAATCCGGTCCCTTTTCAACGCGCTGACGACGACGGAGAAATCGACGTTTCGTTAATCATCGCGCTGATTGTAGAAAATCCGACCGCACAGCTGCAGCTGCTGCGCCGGTTATTTAGTGAGCTACAGAATCCGACCACGCTTGAAGCATTATTGGCTGCCTCGCAAGAGCAGCTGCCCGAGCTGTTTCGGCACTCTATCCTTGAGTCAGAACCCAGCGTTCAGGCTTTATAACAGACTGATAATAAAAGGGGTACCCTATGAAACGTAAAGTAATTGTCGCCTGTGGAGGCGCTGTCGCCACCTCGACCATGGCCGCAGAAGAGATCAAAGATCTGTGCACGGACCATAGCATTGAACTGGACCTGGTGCAGTGTCGGGTGAATGAAATCGAAACCTATATGGACGGCGCGCACCTCATCTGCACCACCGCCCGGGTCGACAGAACCTTTGGCGATATTCCAGTGGTTCACGGTATGCCTTTCATATCCGGCGTAGGTATTGAAGAGCTGCAGCAAAAAATCCTGAACATCCTGACGGAGTAACGCTCATGTTTAGCGAAATCATGCGTTATATCCTCGATCTTGGTCCAACGGTGATGCTGCCGATCGTGATCATCATCTTCTCCAAAATACTGGGGATGAAGCTCGGGGACTGTTTTAAATCAGGCCTTCATATCGGGATTGGTTTCGTCGGTATCGGCCTGGTCATCGGCCTGATGCTCGACTCTATCGGCCCGGCGGCGAAAGCGATGGCGGAGCATTTCCAGATTAACCTGCACGTGATTGATATTGGTTGGCCAGGGTCGTCGCCGATGACCTGGGCATCGCAAATCGCACTGGTGGCGATTCCTATCGCTATCGCAGTCAACATCTTCATGCTGGTGACCCGGATGACTCGCGTTGTGAACGTCGATATCTGGAACATTTGGCATATGACCTTTACCGGTGCAATGCTGCATATCGCCACCGGCTCTTACTGGATCGGTATTCTCGGCGTGGTGGTACATGCGGCTTTCGTCTACAAGCTCGGCGACTGGTTTGCGAAGGATACCCGCGACTTTTTCGGCCTTGAGGGTATCGCTATTCCGCACGGTAGCTCGGCGTATCTAGGGCCAATAGCCGTGCTGGTCGATACGATTATTGAGAAAATCCCCGGCCTGAACCGCATTCACTTCAGCGCTGACGATATCCAGAAGCGCTTCGGCCCGTTCGGCGAGCCGGTCACCGTTGGTTTCGTGATGGGTCTGGTCATCGGCGCGCTGGCGGGCTACGACCTGAAGGGTATCCTCCAGCTGGCGGTGAAAACCGCCGCCGTAATGCTGCTGATGCCGCGCGTTATCAAACCTATCATGGACGGCCTGAACCCGATTGCCAAACAGGCGCGTAAACGCCTTCAGGCAAAATTCGGCGGCCAGGATTTCCTGATTGGCCTCGATCCTGCGCTGCTGCTTGGCCATACCTCGGTCGTGTCCGCCAGTCTGATCTTTATTCCGCTCAGTATTCTGATCGCGGTCGTGGTGCCAGGCAACCAGGTCCTGCCGTTCGGCGACCTCGCAACCATTGGATTCTTCGTCGCCATGGCGGTTGCAGTGCACCAGGGGAACCTGTTCCGTACGCTAATTTCCGGGATCATCCTGATGGGGATCACGCTATGGATTGCGACGCAAACCATCGGCCTGCATACCCAACTGGCGGCTAACGCTGGCGCTCTGAAGGCGGGAGGCCTTGTGGCCTCCATGGACCAGGGCGGTTCGCCGATTACCTGGCTACTCATTCAGCTCTTCACCTGGCAAAACGTGGTGGGTTTTGCGGTTATCGGTGTCATCTATGTTGCCGGCGTGCTGCTGACGTGGCGCCGGGCTCGCAACTTTGCCGCCGCAGAGAAAGCGGCCACCGCGCAACAAAGCCCAAGCATTTCTTAACCTCAAGGGGGAGCATCCGCTCCCCCGGACATTTCTGGAGAATTATATGCAATCAGTGGTAATCCATGCTGAGGGGACAGTGCGTGTTGAAGAACGCCCGATACCGACTCTGCAAACGGAAAACGATGTCCTGGTCAAAGTCGTCAGCTCCGGATTGTGCGGTTCTGATATTCCGCGCATCTTCGCCAAAGGCGCACACTACTACCCCATCACCCTGGGTCATGAGTTCAGCGGTTACGTTGAATCTTACGGCTCCGCGGTGACCGATCTGCAGCCTGGCGACGCAGTGGCCTGCGTGCCTCTGCTTCCCTGCTTTAACTGCCCGCAGTGCCAGCGTGAATATTTCTCTCTTTGCAAGCAGTACCAGTTTGTCGGTTCGCGTAGCGAAGGCGGCAATGCGGAGTATGTGGTGGTTAAGCGCGCCAACCTGTTCCGTCTGCCGGATCGGATGCCGATTGATGACGGCGCGTTTATTGAACCGATGACCGTCGGCCTGCACGCCTTCCATCTGGCTCAGGGCTGCGAAGGAAAAAACGTCATTATTATTGGCGCAGGCACGATTGGTCTGCTGGCGCTGCAGTGCGCCCGCGAACTGGGCGCCAAAAGCATTACGGCAATCGATATCAATCCGCAGAGGCTGGCGCTGGCAAAAACGCTCGGCGCAACGTACGTCTTTAACAGCAAAGAGATGAGCAGCAAAGAGATTCAAACGGCGCTGGAAGAGATTCAGTTCGACCAATTGGTGCTGGAAACCGCCGGTACGCCGCAAACCGTGGCGCTGGGTATTGAGGTCGCCGGACCGCGAGCGCAGCTGGCGCTGGTGGGCACGCTGCACCACGATTTGACGCTGCTCTCCGCCACCTTTGGCCAGATTCTGCGTAAAGAGCTGACTATCGTCGGCAGTTGGATGAACTACTCAGGTCCGTGGCCGGGAAAAGAGTGGCAAACGGCGGTTCGCCTGCTGACGGAAAAACGCATTCAGCTTGCTCCGCTTATCGCCCATATCGGCAATGCAGAAAGCTTTGCCCGCGAAGTTCAGGCGCTGAACGGCGCGCCGATGCAGGGGAAAATTCTGCTAAAACTTTCCTGATCGACTGAGCCAGCAATCAGAGCTGGCTCACATAACCTTTCGAAAATTATCGTTCAACTTTCATTACCCTTCGATTACACTAAGATCAGTTAATTATCAGGCAAATTAATATGAACTCATTTGAGCGAAGGAACAAAATCGTCGAAATGGTTAATGCGCAGGGTAGCGTATTGGTACTGGACCTTTCGAATCTCTTTGGCATCTCCGAAGTGACTATTCGGGCCGATCTCCGTTTGCTGGAGGAAAAGGGGTTACTCACCCGCTTTCATGGCGGCGCCGCGAGGCCTGGCAGTAATTTGACCGAAGGAGATAATCTGGAAGTGGTACTTGAAGACCGTTATCAGCTGGCCAGCGATCCGAAAAAGCGGATCGCTCAGGCGGCGGTAGCGATGATTAGCGAAGGCATGACGGTGATCCTGGATAGCGGCAGCACTACTCTGCTGATTGCCGAGGCGCTGGTACGTATGACCAATATTACGGTAATTACCAACAGTCTGCCCGCGGCGTTTACGCTATCAGAAAACAAAGATATCACGCTGGTCGTGTGCGGTGGCACCGTGCGCCATAAAACGCACTCGATGCACGGCACCATCGCTGAACGCTCGCTTCAGGGTATCAGTGCCGATTTGATGTTCGTCGGCGCGGACGGTATCGACACCATCAACGGCATCACGACCTTCAACGAAGGCTACTCCATCAGCGGCGTCATGGCCGCCGCGGCGCATAAGGTGGTAGCAGTGCTGGATGCCAGCAAATTTAATCGTCGCGGGTTCAACCAGGTTCTGCCGATGGAGAAAATAAACTGCGTCATTACCGACAGCGGAATAAACGATGAGTATCGGAAGGCATTAAAAAGTACCCGGATTGAGTTACACATCGTATAGAAAATAAGGCAGATGCGGTGACATCTGCCCTATTGACCATCACGTTTTGTACGCTGATAACCCGCTAAAGAATGCGCCAGGCTCCCCTTTTTTTTGCGCCGGTCCGCTGTAATCTTCCCTTTTGCTGCAGCGTCTTCAGATACCGCTCAACGGTTCTGGCAGAAACATCCATTTCCTGAGCCATGTCTTTCGCGGTACGCGTGGGTTCTTTGGACAAAAGCTTGAGGATCCGTTCCTCAACGGCCGCCAGCATTTCCACTTTTTCTTCCGACATTTTTTCCGACATTTCTTCCGACAGAGAAGCGGTTTGTCCCATGCCATCTTTCAACGCGATAACCATATTTTCCAGCATAAATTCAATAAACGGCGTGCTGTCACTCTGGCTATCACACATCCCTAAAACCTGGTAATAGCGCTCCTGCTGATAATGCATCAACGTTTCAACTGGTAGCCAGGCAAGCTCCGCGCGCCACTGGCTAAGAATTAAGGTTTGCCACAGGCGTCCCATTCGGCCATTACCATCGGCAAATGGATGGATAAACTCAAATTCGTAGTGGAAGACAGCTCCAGCGATAAGCGGATGAATGTCAGTGACTTTCAGCCATAGCAGCAACTCGTTTATCAAACGCTCGACCTGAGAGGCGGGGGGAGCCATATGAACCAGTCGGGTATCCCGGTAGATCCCTACATCTCCGTCACGCAGCTGGCCAGGGTTATCAACCAGCCCTATCATCAGCGTCCGGTGGGCGGTCAAAAGATCGGTTAACCGGTGGCTTTTCCATGCAGGCATTTTTTCATATGCCAGAATAGCGTTTCTCACTTCCTGAATATCTTTTGCTGGCGCAAGAACACGTTTACCCTCCACTAGCGCAGTGACCTGATCGGTACTCAGGCTGTTATGCTCTATCGCCAGCGACGCCTGAATCGTACGAATACGATTCTCTTTTCGCAGAAGGGGGGAGGCTCGTCCCGTTTGAGCCGACCAGTGCCCTAACAGCTCACCAATCTCAACAACCAGATTGAGAATGGCAGGAGTAATGCTAAACGGCGGCTGGTAATGACTCATGAGGTTAGTCTCCCTGCTGCTCCAGGGCATACTTATACAGCGCATTTTTCTTCACGCCGTGGATTTCCGCGGCCAGCGCGGCGGCTTTTTTCAGCGGCAGCTCGGCCTGCAGCAGGGCCAGCGTACGCAGCGCTACCGCCGGCAGCGCCTCTTCCTGCGCTTTAAAACCTTCTACGATCAGCACCATCTCGCCTTTACGGCGATTTTCGTCCTCTTTCACCCACGCCAGCAGCTCGCCGATCGGCGCCCCGTGAATCGATTCCCAGGTTTTGGTCAGCTCGCGCGCCAGCACCACGTAGCGGGACTCGCCCAGCACGGTACAAATATCTTCCAGGCTTTCCAGCAGGCGGTGGGTGGATTCATAAAAAATAATCGTCCGCGGCTCTTCTTCCAGCGCCTTCAGCGTATCGCGACGGCCTTTGGATTTGGCGGGTAAAAAGCCTTCATAGCAAAAACGATCCGAAGGCAGGCCGGCTGCGCTCAGCGCCGCAATCGCCGCACAGGGTCCGGGCAGCGGCACCACGCGGATATTGGCCTCGCGGCAGGTGCGCACCAGATGATAGCCGGGGTCGTTAATCAGCGGCGTTCCGGCGTCGGAAACCAGCGCGATGTTTTGCCCCGCTTTAAGCTTCGCGACCAGCGTTTCCGCCTTTTGCTGCTCGTTGTGGTCGTGAAGCGCGAATAAACGGGCATTGATCGCAAAATGCTGCAGCAGCAAACCGGTATGGCGGGTATCTTCCGCCGCAACTAAATCAACGGCTTGCAGCACTTCCAGCGCGCGCTGCGTGATATCAGACAGATTCCCTATCGGAGTGGGCACAATAAAGAGCTGTCCCTGAGAATTATCTGCTGATTCGTGTTGTTTCATTGTCTCGTCCGTATTGCCGAATTAATATTGAGCATTGAGCCAAAAAAATATCACTGGACACATATGGTACCGTCAACATTTCTTCGTTCTAAACCCGTGCGTTGTCTGCCCGTACTGCTGGCCGCTCTGATCTTTGCCGGCTGCGGTACCCATACCCCGGACCAAAGCACGGCGTATTTGCAGGGTACGGCCCAGGCAGACTCCAGTTACTATCTGCAACAGATGCAGCAAAGCGCGAATGATAGCAAGACCAACTGGCAATTACTCGCCATTCGTGCACTGCTGAAGGAAGGTAAGAAACCGCAGGCGGTCGATCTGTTCAATCAGCTGCCGTCTAACCTCAACGCCGCGCAAAGTCGCGAAAGGTCGCTGCTGGCGGTTGAAGTGAAGCTGGCGCAGAACGATTTCCAGGGCGCGCAGACGCTGCTCAGCAAGCTCGACCCGGCAAGCCTTGAGCAGAATCAGCAGCCCCGCTACTGGCAGGCGCAAATTGACGCCAGCCAGGGTCAACCCTCGCTGAACCTGCTGCGGGCCCTGATTGCCCAGCAGCCGCTGTTAAGCCTGCCTGCGCAAAAGCAGAAAAACATCGACGCGACCTGGAAAGCGCTCACCGCCATGACCAAAGATCAGGCCAACGCGCTGGTCATTAACGCCGACGAGAACGTCCTGCAGGGCTGGCTGGATCTGCAGCGCATGTGGTTTGATAACCGCAACGACCCGACGATGCTCAAGGCGGGGGTGAAAGACTGGCAGACCCGCTACCCGCAAAACCCGGGGGCGAAAATGCTGCCGACGCAGTTAGTGAATATGCAGAACTACCAGGCCGCATCGACCAATAAAATCGCCCTGCTGCTGCCGTTAAACGGCCAGGCGGCGATTTTTGGCCGTACCATCCAGCAGGGCTTTGAAGCGGCGAAGAACGGCGCGCCTGCCGTTGCAGGAAGCGCGGTGCCCGCCCAGGTCGCCCAGGTCGCCCAGGCGGCGAATGTTGCCGAAAGCGCGGTGGTCAGCCCATCGCAGGCGGAGGTCACCGATCTGACGACAACCAATAACGCCCAGCCCCCGGTACAGACGCCAGCGGCCGACCAGGCGCAACCCGCGGCGCCGGTCACCGCGCCGGCGGCAGTACAAGCCTCGACGCCGGAGGCCACCAGCCAGCCGGCGGAAGCGCCACAGGCTCAGGCGGTCGCCGCAACGCCAGCCAACCCTTCGGCAGAACTGAAAATCTACGACACGACCACTCAGCCAATGAGCCAGCTGCTGGCCCAGGTGCAGCAGGACGGCGCGACCCTCGTTGTCGGTCCGCTGCTGAAAGATAACGTCGAAGATGTCATCAAGAGCAATACCTCGCTGAACGTGCTGGCGCTCAATCAGCCGGAGAAAATCGAAAGCCGGGCCAATATCTGCTATTTCGCCCTCTCGCCGGAAGATGAAGCCCGCGACGCGGCGCATCACATTCACGATCAGGGCAAACAGACTCCGCTGCTGCTGGTGCCGCGCGGCGCCCTTGGCGATCGGGTAGTTACCGCCTTCGCCAACGAGTGGCTGAAGCTGGGTGGCGGTACGGTGCTGCAACAGCGCCTGGGCTCCACCGCCGAGCTGCGCGGCAGCGTTAACAGCGGTATCTCGTTAAGCGGTACGCCGGTCTCAACCCTGCCGTCAGGTCAGGACAGCGCCCTGGGCAGCCCGAGCGATGTGCCGGTCAGCAGCACCGGCGGCGTCGACGCCGCGTATATCCTGGCCACGCCAGAACAAATTGCCTACATCAAGCCGATGATCGCCCTGCGTAACGGTAGCCAGAGCGGTGTGACGTTGTACGCCAGCTCCCGCAGCGCCCAGGGGACTTCCGGCCCGGACTTCCGCCTGGAAATGGAAGGCCTGCAATATAGCGAGATCCCGATGCTGGCGGGAAGTAACCCTGCCCTGCAGCAGCAGGCGCTGGCGGCCGTTCGTAACGATTACTCGCTGGCGCGTCTGTACGCCATGGGCGCCGACGCCTGGTCACTGGCCAACCATTTCTCGCAGATGCGCCAGGTTCCCGGCTTTGAGCTGAACGGCAATACCGGCGATCTTACGGCCACGCAGGATTGCGTGATCAACAGGAAACTGTCATGGCTCAAATACCAGGGTGGGCAAATCGTCGCGGCCAACTAAGTAAACAGACCGGCGACGCCTGGGAAATCCAGGCGCGCCGCTGGCTGGAGAGCCAGGGTCTGCATTTTATCGCCGCCAACGTCCGCGAGCGCGGCGGCGAGATTGACCTCATTATGCGCGACGGCAGCGTTACCGTGTTTGTCGAAGTGCGCTATCGTCGCAGCGCAAACTACGGCGATGCCGCCTCCAGCGTCACGCCGCAAAAGCAACAACGACTGCTCAAAGCCGCGCGTCTGTGGCTCTGCCGACAGAATGGGAGCTTTGAGACTGTGGATTGCCGTTTCGATGTGGTAGCCTTCACCGGAAACGACATCCAGTGGCTAAAAAACGCCTTTGGCGAATAGCGTAAATGAATTAAGGGATCCCGTGCTCGACAGAATCAAAGCCTGCTTCACCGAAAGCATTCAAACCCAAATTGCAGCAGCGGAAGCACTCCCGGACGCCATCTCCCGTGCGGCGATGACGCTCGTTCAGTCGCTGCTGAACGGCAACAAAATCCTCTGTTGTGGTAATGGCACTTCCGCCGCCAACGCACAGCATTTTGCTGCCAGTATGATTAATCGTTTTGAAACAGAGCGTCCTGGTTTACCCGCCATTGCACTAAATACCGATAATGTGGTCTTAACCGCAATTGCCAACGATCGCCTGCATGACGAAATCTATGCTAAGCAGGTGCGTGCGTTGGGACACGCCGGCGACGTGCTGCTGGCGATTTCTACGCGCGGCAACAGCCGGGACATTGTGAAAGCCGTGGAAGCGGCGGTCACCCGCGATATGACTATCGTGGCGTTAACCGGTTATGACGGCGGTGAACTGGCTGGCCTGTTAGGGCAGCAGGACGTCGAAATCCGCATTCCCTCACATCGCAGCGCGCGAATTCAGGAAATGCACATGCTCACCGTCAACTGTCTGTGCGATTTGATCGATAACACGCTTTTTCCACACCAGGACGATTAAGGAGAACACATGAAGGCTCTCTCGCCCCTCGCCATTCTGCTGTCTGCGCTACTGCTTCAGGGATGCGTTGCCGCCGCGGTAGTCGGAACGGCAGCAGTCGGCACTAAAGCCGCGACGGACCCGCGTACGGTAGGTACTCAGGTGGACGACAGCACGCTGGAGCTGCGCGTCAACAGCGCGCTGTCGAAAGATGAACAAATCAAGAAACAGGCCCGTATCAACGTGACCGCCTACCAGGGTAAAGTCCTGCTGACCGGGCAGTCTCCAACCTCCGATCTCTCCGCGCGCGCGAAGCAAATCGCTATGGGCGTAGAAGGGACAACGGAAGTGTTTAACGAAGTGCGTCAGGGCCAGCCGATCGGCTTAGGCACCGCGTCTTCGGATACCTGGATCACCACCAAAGTCCGCTCTCAGCTGCTGGGTACCGACCAGGTGAAATCCTCCAACGTGAAGGTGACAACCGAAAACGGCGAAGTGTTCCTGATGGGTCTGGTCACCGACCGTGAAGGACGCGCGGCGGCGGATATCGCCAGCCGGGTGAGCGGCGTGTCTCGCGTGACCACCGCCTTTACCTATATCAAGTAAGCGCTCTGCCTCCCGGCTTGCGCTACGCTGAGCCGGGCGACAAAGCCACGCGGTCTGCATTTGTAGATCCCGCAACTCTTTTAGCTGACGCCGCCCTCTGCCCCTTTATCCCGGAGGCGGCGCTGCTCGCCTGTCCGGGCTACCGGCCCACAGCCGACGGCGAACCCGTAGCCTGGGTAAGGCGTTTACGCCGCAACCCGGGAAAATATCAGATTAAAGCCAACCCGCCTGCTACCGCGCCGCACAGCGCCACCAGTCCGCCGGTCAGCCACAGCGCCTTCGCCGGGAACGCTTTACGCAGCATAATCAGCGACGGTACGCTAACAGCAGGCAGCGTAATCAGCAGCGCCAGCGCGGGCGCCACGCCCATTCCAGCCAGCATCATGGTCTGCACAATCGGGATCTCCGCCGCCGTCGGTATGACAAACAGGCAGCCGGCAATCGCCATGGCAATCACCCAGAACAACGTATTATCCACCACGCCATCGGCGTGAGGGAATAGCCACACCCGCGCGGCGCCCAGCACCAGAACCGCCAGAATATAAACCGGGATGGTATTCCAGAACAGCGTCCACAGCGCGCGTAGCCAGCGGCTGAAGAAGCCGCCCTGCGCGGTTTCCGCCAGCAATTCAGGCACATCTGCGGGCTGCGTCGCCGCTTCTTTCACCCATTTCTGCACCAGCGTGGCGACCACCAGTACGGTCGCCAGTCCGGCCAGCAGGCGAATCAGCGCGAACTGCCAGCCCAGCACAAAGCCCATGAATACCAGCGTCGCCGGGTTGAGCAGCGGATTGCCCAGCCAGAATGCCAGCGCGCCGCCCATGGAGACCTGCTGTTTACGCATGCCCGCCGCCACCGGCGCGGCGCAGCAGGTACACATCATCCCCGGCAGAGAGAACGCGGCCCCCAGCAGCGTGCCGCGAAAGCGCGACTGCCCCAACGTGCGCAGCAGCCAGTCACGCGGGATCAGCACCTGAATAAGCGATCCCAGCAGCACGCCTAATACCGCCGCTTTCCATACCGCCAGGAAATAGACCAGCGCGTAATCCCAGGCCGCGGCTAAAGGGTTCGCGTCAGCGTTAGCGAGGATAGATTTACCGATACTGTGCGTCTCGGCGGCGGTAAAAGCTTTGCCGTAGTAGGGCTGCCATTTGACGAACCACAGGCCGACGATAACAACGAGAAAAAAGAGCGCGGGCTTCCACCATTGAAACGGTGCTGCCGCCTGAGATGAAGACTGACCAGCCATAGCATTCCCCAGGGAGTGTCATGTTAAATTGAGGCCATGAATACTACGCTTTCAGGGAAATTTTGGAAATTATTAATCCCCTGACCGCGCCGCTCTCTCACGAAGCTGCGATGACGAGAGAATCTGTACGCCTTCATGTGTTGGCGATAGCGACTCCGCGAGCAGTGCGCTCGCTACGTCCCGCGCGTCTATCGATTTCAGGTTCCCCGGCAGGAGGCGGAAGAGCGGCGCAAACAGGGTCTCACTGGTCCGCTGCTTTTCCCGTTCGCCTATCAGCATGGACGGGCGAGCAATGGTCAACCGCGGCCACTGCTGCGCAATCAGCGCCTCTTCCATCTCGCCTTTTACCCGATTGTAGAAAAAGGGCGAATGAGCGTTCGCCCCCATCGCGCTGACCACCAGCATATGCTGCGCGCCCAGCCTTTTCCCCACCAGCGCGGTATCAATGACCAGCGTATAATCGGCATGCACAAACGCCTCTTTGCTCCCCGCTTCCCGGCGGGTAGTTCCCAGGCAGCAGAAAACGATATCGATCGGATCGACCACCTGCGCCAGGGCATCCGTAAGCTGCGGATCGTGCGGGTTAAATACGCCGGCGATATCGGCCAGCGGCCGACGCGTGGGCGCGGCAATGGATTTAATCGCCGGCGCGTTAAGCAGCATTCGTAGTAAGTGACCGCCAACTAACCCGGTCGCTCCCGTTAACAGTACCTGACTCATCGAAACTCCTTTGCAGACTTTTCTGCCTTGCGATCCCCGGCTCATGTTCCAGGCTTAATACTCTACGAGGTAATTATCCATCATCATCAGGGAAATGCCTCATTCCACACCGAAACACTGGAGGAAGAATGAGTAAGAAGATAGCCGTATTAATTACCGACGACTTTGAAGATTCAGAATTTACCTCACCGGCTGACGCCTACCGTCTTGCCGGCCACGAGGTGGTCACGATTGAAAAACAGGCGGGGAAGAAGGTAAAAGGGAAAAAAGGGGAAGCCGAAGTCGTTATCGATAAAGCCATTGATGACGTCAGTCCTGCGGACTTTGACGCCTTACTGCTGCCGGGCGGATATTCACCGGACTCGCTGCGCGGCGACGAACGCTTTGTCACCTTCACCCGCGATTTTGTCAACAGCGGCAAACCGGTCTTCGCCATCTGCCACGGTCCGCAGCTGTTGATTAGCGCCGATGTGATTCGCGGGCGTAAGCTGACGGCCGTGAAACCTATCATTATCGACGTGAAAAACGCCGGCGGCGAATTCTATGACCAGGAAGTGGTTATCGACAACGAGCAGCTGGTGACCAGCCGAACCCCGGACGACCTGCCGGCGTTTAATCGTGAAGCCTTACGCCTGCTCGGCGCCTGACTCACGCAGCCAGTGCAGCTTTTTACCAAAGCCCAGCGTGTTATCGGTGAACTTGATCTCATCGGGTCGAATCTCCCAGACGGGCGCCGATAGCATGCGGGCCACCGGAAAACGGCTAACGTAGCGCTTACGCATCGCCGCCTCTTCTTCCCCGGCCAGGCGGCGAATTTTGCCTTTAAACTGCACGCCGCGGATCAGCGCGACGGTTTTCGGCTGCCCGTTGACCGTCCCGGCTACGTTGGTGCCTTCCCCGGTCATTTGGCCGTGGCGCGTTTTTTCATCGCTGAGCAGATAAAATGCGACCTGCTGCGGGTCATAGACGTAAAAGGCGTTGGCGCACCATAGCTCGTCATCGCGGGCGACGCACCAGGTGACGACGTGCTGTTTGCCCAGCCAGCGGCTGATAGCAGCGAGCGTATCCATCTTTACTCTCCAGTATGTTATGGTGCTCACACCTTAACATAGCGATCTCTGTACCGTGTGCTGGTTTCTCTATCTGATTCGTACCGCCGATAATCGCCTCTATACCGGGATTACCACCGATGTCGCACGCCGCTTTTGCCAGCACCAGGACGGCAGGGGCGCGAAAGCGCTGCGTGGCAAAGGAGAGCTTCAACTGGCCTTTAGCAAGGAAGTTGGTGAACGCTCACTAGCGTTGCGTCTTGAATATCGTATCAAGCAGCTAACGAAGCGCCAGAAAGAGCGCCTCGTTGCCGGGGACGGTTCATTTGAGGCGCTGCTGGAAAGCCTCAGAAGCGATTAAAGTGGTCGCTATATTCGACCAGCCCGCTCACGCCGTTCAGCGCGTCATCGGCCAGACGATGAACCTGGAAAGCCTCGGCGCTATTGGGCCAGCGGCAGCGCAGATCGAAACGCGCCGCCGGTTCAAAGCCCAGACGGCCATAGAGCGCCGGATCGCCAAGCGTCACGACGGCGGCATAGCCAAACTCGTTCAGGGAATCAAGCCCTTCATAGACCAGCTGACGCCCGATGCCCTGACCGCGGTAGCTTTCATCGACCGCCAGCGGAGCCAGTCCGACCCACTGCAGCTCTTCGCCTTCGACGGCGACCGGGCTAAAGGCCACGTAGCCTACGACCTGACCTTCGTCATCCGTCGCCACCACGCCCAGCGTGATCAGGCCATCTTCACGTAGACTGTGCACCAGCTGCGCTTCCGCGTCGCCGCTAAAGGTACGACGCAATAAAGCATCGATTCCCGGCGCATCAATCCCAATCTCTACTCGAATCAGCATGCCTCACCTACCGATGTCTGTTCAGGTTTCTGCGGGCCTTTCAGGCCAGCTTCAACAAAGTCCGCCAGCTGCAGCAGCATGATGCGCAGCGCCTTCGGCATCTGCTCCAGCTCAATGGCATCCATCAGGTTTTTTACATACAGTCCCAGCTCGGTATCGCCTTCGATAACCAGGCGACGCTGGAAGAACAGCGTATCCGGATCCTGCTTACGCGCCGCAATCATCAGCAGGTCGCTGGCGTCGGCGCTGAAGCTGACGTCCGCTTCGGCCGCAGGGCTGACCACCAGACGCCCATCAACCACCGAGGTATACCACAGCAGACCGATGTCGCGCACATGAATACTTAACCAGCGCCCCTCGAGAAAATCCAGTTCCCCATCCGCCAGCGCCTGGCGAAATTGCCAGCTTAATACTTGTTCCAGCACCTGGCGCTTGAGGGCAAATGGCGCCAGCTTAACCGGCACGCTCATCATCGACGGGCCAAAGTGAACCAGTTTGGAACGCAGTTTATCCAACACAAGCTTTACTCCATGAATGCAATAGTTCCTCTATTGTGCCATATCAAATAAACGACATAGCGGCGTAAATCAACAAAATCACGATGCCGGGCCGCTGGTCTTGATTCCGCCAATACGCTTTTAACTGCCTCAAATCAAAAATTGTCACCAGAAGGTTAACTAAAATCCCAGCTCATTAACCATCCAGCGTCCCTGACGGGCCGCGTTTTTCAGGAAAAATTATGGAGCTGCTCTGCCCAGCCGGTAACCTTCCGGCGCTTAAGGCGGCCATCGAAAACGGCGCCGATGCCGTCTATATCGGGCTGAAAGATGACACCAACGCCCGCCACTTTGCCGGCCTTAATTTCACCGAAAAGAAACTGCAGGAAGCCGTCAGCTTTGTGCATCAGCATCGTCGCAAACTGCATATTGCCATTAACACCTTCGCCCATCCTGATGGTTATGCCCGCTGGCAGCGCGCGGTCGACATGGCGGCGCAGCTGGGCGCCGATGCGCTAATCCTCGCCGATATCGCGATGCTGGAATACGCCGCCGAGCGTTACCCGCATATTGAGCGTCACGTTTCCGTTCAGGCTTCGGCCACCAACGAAGAGGCGGTGAAGTTTTATCATCGCAATTTCGACGTCGCCCGCGTGGTGCTGCCGCGCGTGCTGTCGATTCACCAGGTCAAACAGCTGGCGCGCGCCACGCCTGTGCCGCTGGAGGTTTTCGCCTTCGGCAGCCTGTGCATTATGGCGGAAGGACGCTGCTACCTTTCCTCCTACCTCACCGGCGAATCGCCGAATACCGTTGGCGCCTGTTCGCCGGCGCGCTTCGTGCGCTGGCAGCAAACGCCGCAGGGCCTGGAATCACGCCTTAACGAAGTGTTGATCGACCGCTACCGGGATGGTGAAAACGCCGGTTATCCCACCCTCTGCAAGGGGCGTTATCTGGTCGACGGCGAGCGCTACCACGCGCTGGAAGAGCCCACCAGCCTGAACACCCTGGAGCTGCTGCCGGAACTGATGGCGGCAAATATTGCCTCGGTGAAAATTGAAGGCCGCCAGCGCAGCCCGGCCTACGTCACCCAGGTGGCGAAGGTCTGGCGTCAGGCGATCGATCGCTGCAAAGCCGATCCGCAAAACTTCGTGCCGCAGTCCGCGTGGATGGAAACCCTCGGTTCCATGTCCGAAGGAACGCAAACCACCCTTGGCGCTTATCACCGTAAATGGCAGTGAGAACAGCAATGAAATATTCATTAGGGCCGGTGCTTTATTACTGGCCAAAAGAGACGCTGGAAGATTTTTACCAGCAGGCGGCAAACTGCAGCGCGGATACGATTTACCTCGGCGAAGCGGTATGCAGCAAACGCCGCGCCACCAAAGTCGGCGACTGGATCGAGATGGCGAAAGCGCTGGCGGGAAGCGGTAAACAGGTGGTGCTTTCCACCCTCGCGCTGGTGCAGGCCTCCTCTGAGCTGGGCGAACTTAAACGCTATGTCGATAACGGAGAGTTTCTGATTGAAGCCAGCGATCTCGGGGTCGTCAACCTGTGCGCGGAACGTAAGCTGCCGTTCGTCGCCGGCCATGCGCTCAACTGCTACAACGCCGTCACCCTGCGCCTGCTGCTCAAGCAAGGCATGGTGCGCTGGTGTATGCCAGTTGAGCTTTCCCGCGACTGGCTGGCGAACTTGCTGACCCAGTGTGACGACCTGGGCATCCGCCATCAGTTTGAAGTGGAGGTGCTCAGCTACGGCCACCTGCCGCTGGCTTACTCCGCCCGCTGCTTTACCGCCCGCTCGGAAGACCGGCCAAAAGATGAGTGTGAAACCTGCTGCATTAAATACCCTAACGGGCGCGACGTGCTCTCACAGGAGAACCAGCAGGTGTTCGTCCTCAACGGCATTCAGACCATGAGCGGCTACGTCTATAACCTCGGGAATGAGCTCAACACCATGAACGGGCTGGTGGATATGGTTCGCCTGTCGCCGTTGGGCAGCGAGACCTTTGCGATGCTGGACGCCTTCCGCGCCAATGAAAACGGCGCAGCGCCGCTGTCGCTGACGGCGAACAGCGACTGCAACGGCTACTGGCGACGGCTGGCCGGACTGGAATTGCAGAGCTGATTAACCGCTCACTTTGTTAATGGCTATCGCTGCTTTTTAATGCACTATTAAAGATGCAGCTTTTCTGGCAGGCGTATCCTGGATACGCCAGGCTGGAAGAAGACCTTCAATCTGATGACGATGCTGTAGCAAAGTGAGCCTTTATGACTGACAAACCTGTTTCGTTCTCGGTGCTCGATCTGGCGCCGATCCCGCAGGGGTCTTCCGCAAAGGAAGCCTTCTCCCACTCTTTAGACCTGGCGCAGCTGGCGGAAAAGCGCGGCTATCACCGCTACTGGCTGGCCGAGCACCATAATATGGTCGGTATCGCCAGCGCCGCGACTTCGGTGCTGATTGGCTACCTTGCCGCGAATACCACCACTCTGCATCTTGGCTCCGGCGGCGTGATGCTGCCAAACCATTCGCCGCTGGTGATTGCCGAGCAGTTCGGCACGCTCAATACGCTGTACCCAGGACGAATCGATCTCGGCCTTGGCCGCGCGCCGGGCAGCGATCAGCCGACCATGCGCGCGCTGCGTCGCCATATGAGCGGCGATGTCGATAACTTCCCGCGCGATGTCGCGGAGCTGGTGGACTGGTTCGACGCCCGCGATCCTAATCCGCACGTGCGCCCGGTTCCCGGCTATGGCGAGAAGATCCCGGTCTGGCTGCTCGGCTCAAGCCTGTACAGCGCCCAGCTGGCGGCGCAGCTTGGGCTGCCGTTCGCCTTTGCCTCGCACTTCGCCCCGGATATGCTTTTCCAGGCCCTGCACCTCTACCGCACCCACTTCCAGCCGTCAGAACGGTTAGAGAAGCCGTACGCGATGGTGTGCATTAATATTATTGCCGCCGACAGCGACAGAGATGCGGAATTTCTGTTTACCTCCGTGCAGCAGGCGTTCGTCAAACTGCGCCGCGGCGAAACCGGGCAGCTGCCGCCGCCGGTGCAAAATATGCATCAGCTGTGGTCCGCTTCAGAGCAGTACGGCGTGCAAAAGGCGCTGAGCATGTCGCTGGTCGGCGATAAAACCAAAATCCGCCACGGGCTGGAATCGATCCTGCGGGAAACCCAGGCCGATGAAATCATGGTTAACGGTCAAATCTTCGATCATCAGGCCCGCCTGCATTCATTTGATTTGGCGATGCAGGTGAAAGAAGCGCTTCTCGGATAGTGAGCAATGCGGCATTTTTGCCGCATTTTTTTCCGCCTGAATGACAATCTGTGACCCACCTCATTCTTCTCACGCCTTTTCCCTCATCTGGTTACGTTAAGCGTAATTACGTTACCCCGAGCGTAATTGTTCTCTAAAAAAAGCGATGTTACTTTCTCTCTTGTTTTACTTTTCATAAATGCACGCGTCAAAGAGAATCGCCATGAGCCAACCAACCGCCAATGCAATAAGGATCAGTGAGTGTTTATTAAAAGCGCTATTAATGGAAGTTTGCGCCTGGCCGAAACCCGGCCTGGTGACGCCGCACTCGCAGGGCGCGCATGACGATATGGATATATGGCTTTTTATTACCAGTAGCTCTGCCATAGCGCCCTGTTTTTATGCTTGCGCGCAGGCCGGTGAATATCATCAGGGCGAGCTGGCAGATTTATTTCCCCAAATACGTCTTATCGGTATTGAATACGAATCCAGGCTGCTGCAATCCACCCGCGAGATAAATACTCAGCGCGGCATACTCTTTGCCGGAGCCGTTCTGGCCGCCGCCGCCGGCTGGCTAAAAGGTCGGAGACAGCCGCTTTCCAGCGAGTCATTAAGCCAGTGCGTCGCCGGGCTGTGCCTCGATCTCTGCCGCAACGATTTCGCCGCGCTCGCCCATCGTTCCGCGCAAACTCACGGTGAAAAACTGTATCTGCAATTTGGTATCACCGGCGTGCGCGGCGAGGCCGAACGGGGCTTTCCGCTGGTCTGCCATATTGGTCTCCCAGCCCTGCGCCAGGCGCTCTCGCTGAGATTTAGCTGGCGTGAAGCACTGGTACATACGCTGCTCGCGCTAATGGCGCACTGCGATGATACGACGGTACTTTCGCGCGCAGGTCCCCCTGCGCTGCACGAAATGAAACAGCGCGCGCAGCGCCTGGTCAACCTGGGAGGAATGAGCCACCCCGGCATAGAACATGAGCTCAACGAATTTAATGCCTGGTGCGTGGACAAATGGGTCAGTCCGGGCGGGTCGGCAGATTTATTAGCGCTGACCCTGGCGATGTACTTTCTTTGCCATCAATTGCAAGAGGACCCTAACGAGGAAGAGATATGAGTATCTATTTATATACATTATTAACTTATGCCATGACGATTGTTATTTCTTTTGCCGTGGTCGGAGTCATTGTTGGCGTTAATAGAGTCATGAATAAGCTGAATATTACCGACGACTAATACGCCTCTTTTTATGCGTTATCAGGAATATATTTTATGGATATCTTTATTAAGCTCTTTTCGGGCATTGGTACCTTTTTTATTGAAGATCCCACAATAGCCATTGCGCGAATATTATTAATTATTCTGGGTTTTGTCCTGGCGTGGATGGGTTTTCGCCGCACCCTCGAACCGCTGATTATGGTGCCGATGGGCTTAGGCATGATTGCCGTTAACGCCGGGGTGCTCTTTCTCGCGGGCGGGCAAACCGGCACCTTAATTCTCGACCCGATGATCAGCGACCCTACCGAGCTGGTTAACATTATGCAGATAAACTTCCTGCAGCCGGTTTATAACCTGACCTTCAGTAACGGCCTGATAGCCTGTATCGTTTTCTTCGGCATCGGCGCGATGAGCGATATCAGCTTTATTCTGCTCCGCCCCTGGGCCAGCATCATCGTTGCGCTGTTCGCCGAAGCGGGTACCTTCGCCGCGCTGCTGCTGGGAATAGAAGTATTTGGCCTCCCGGCTAACGAAGCGGCTTCTATTGCGACCATCGGCGGCGCCGACGGCCCGATGGTGCTCTTCGCCTCCTTGATTCTGGCGCCGAATCTGTTTGTCCCCATCGCCATTATCGCCTACCTGTATCTGAGCCTGACCTACGCCGGCTATCCGTATCTGGTGCGCCTGCTGGTACCGAAAAAGTACCGCGGGATGGAAGTGGATATCGAATATCCCACCGTATCAAAAAAAGCGAAGTTCATCTTCACCATCTGCGCCTGCCTGCTGCTGTGCCTGCTGTTGCCGGTCGCCGCGCCGCTGATCCTCTCATTCTTCCTCGGGATCGCGATTAAAGAAGCGGAGATCGAACCGTTCCAGAAGCTGCTGGAGACCACCCTGACTTATACCGCGACGCTGTTTCTCGGCCTGCTGCTCGGCACGCTGTGCGAAGCGCAAACCATTCTTGACCCGAAAGTCGGCATCATTCTGATTCTCGGTATTGGCGCGCTGGCTATCTCGGCAATCGGCGCCCTGCTCGGCGGCTGGTTTATCTGGCTTATCTCGAAAGGACGCTACAACCCGGCCATTGGCATCGCCGGGGTTTCGTGCCTGCCGACCACCGCCAAAATCGCGCAGAAAGAAGTCAGCCATGAAAACCCCTACGCCGTCATTCTGCCGCTGGCCATGGGCGCTGGCGTCAGTGGCCTGATCGTTTCGGCCATCGCCACCGGGGTCTTTATCTCCACGCTATTCCTGCTGAAATAAGGGAGTAAAAACATGCTTAAAGAGCACAACTGGCATCAACTTAAGGATGATACGGCGCAGCGCCTGAAGCTGCTGGCGCCGTATTTCCGCGATGGCAAGATTATTGATGCTAAAGATACCGTCGCGGTGCTGGAGGCGGCGATCCGCCGCTTTGATCGCGTCAATATTGAGGGCAACAACCAGAAGCAGGCGGATTTTCTCGCCGAATGCCTGTGCAAAGTGGACCTGGAAAAAATTTCCGGCCTGCATATGGTGCAGTCTTCCGTGCCGCTCAGTACGCACCTCGATCTGTTCGAGAAGGGCATTGCCGAAAAGCTCGACTTCGCCTACGCCGGGCCGCAGGATGGCCGCCTCGCGCAGCTTATTCAGCAGGGTAAGATCAAGCTCGGGGCGATCCATACCTACCTTGAGCTGTTCAGCCGCTACTTTGTCGATCTCACTCCGCGAGTCTCGCTGATCACCGCCTTTGCCGCCGACAAAGACGGCAACCTCTACACCGGCTTTAACACCGAAGACACGCCGGTAATCGCTGAAGCGACCCACTTCCGCCAGGGGATCGTGATAGCCCAGGTGAACAAGATCGTCGATAAAGTGCCGCGCGTCGATATTCCCGGCGACTGGGTGAACGCGGTTATTGAAGCGCCGCGCCCGTTCTACGTTGAACCCCTGTTCACTCGCGATCCGGCGCTGATCACCGATACCCACGTGCTGATGGCGATGATGGCGCTCAAAGGGATCTACGCCGAATACGGCGTCGAGCGCATTAACCACGGCATCGGCTTCTTCACCGCCGCCATTGAACTGCTGCTGCCCACCTACGGCGAAGAGCTGGGGCTGAAAGGCAAAGTGTGTACCCACATGGTGCTGAACCCGCATCCGACGCTGATCCCGGCGATCGAGAGCGGATGGATCCAGTCCGTTCACTGCTTCGGCGGCGAGCTGGGAATGGAAAAATACGTCGCCGAGCGCCCGGATGTGTTTTACATCGGCCAGGACGGCACTCTGCGCTCAAACCGCGCCTTCGCCCAGGCCGCCGGACACTATGCGCTGGATATGTTTATCGGCGGCACGCTGCAAATCGATAAGTACGGCAACAGCAGCACCGCTACCGCCAGCCGCGTTTCCGGTTTTGGCGGCGCGCCGAATATGGGCTGCGATGCCAAAGGCCGCCGCCACGTCACTCAATCCTGGCTCAAATGCGGCGAAGAGTTCAATGCGACTCAGCAGCAGTTAATCGGCGATATGCCGCGCGGCAAACGCCTGGTGGTCCAGATGCAGGAGACCTTCCGCGAGAAGCGCCAGCCCGCCTTCGTCGACAAACTGGACGCCTGGGAACTGGCGGAAAAAGCCGGTCTCGCCCTGCCGCCGGTAATGGTTTACGCCGACGACGTCACCCACGTGCTCACCGAAGAAGGTATTGCCCACCTGCACCGCTGCGAAGGGCTGGAGCAGCGGATGGCGGCAATTCGCGCCGTGGCGGGCTACACCGATATCGGCCTCGCCGCCGACCCGGCGCAAACGCAAGCGCTACGCGATGTGGGCATTGTGCAAACGCCGGAAGATTTAGGCATCGACAGACGCCGCGCCAACCGCCAGATGCTGGCGGCGAAGAGTATTCGCGATTTGGTCGAGTGGTCCGGCGGCCTGTACAACCCTCCTGCTCGATTCCGTAACTGGTAAGGGAATAGCAAATGGCTCTACATCAAATATCACATCATTTCAGCGGTAAAAGCGACCGTCCGTCTCTGCCGCAAACCGTGCACTGCGGCATCGTGGGCTCAGGCGATCTGGAAGTGTTGCTGGAACCTAAAGCCCTGGCAGGCGGAATCGACATCAGCATTTGTACGCCGGTCACCGGGTTCGACGCCATCTGGAAAATCGTCCTCACCCGCTTTTTAGACAACGGTCCGCTGGGCGATATGCAGGTCAGCATCAATGATAACAACGCGACGCCTGCCGTGGTGGCATTACGCCTTCAGCAAGCATTACAACAGGCAATTCCGGGGGAAAACCATCATGAGTGATCTGCGTTTTCTGGAAGCCAGCGCCCGCGTTCGCGCCGAAGGGCTGGTGGATAAAGGCACGTTTACCGAGCTGATCGGCCCGGCGGCAAAATGGATTAGTCCGCATCTGCCGGTACTGGGCGAAGCGGTAGAGTTTGATGACGGCGTGGTGACCGGTATTGGCTTGCTCGGCCAGCATCCGACCATCGTTATCTCGCAGGAAGGACGTTTTATCGGCGGCTCCGTTGGTGAGGTTGGCGGCGCAAAGATGGTCGGCGCGCTGATGCTGGCCGACGAGCTGGCGGCGCAAACTAACGATCCGGCCCGCCGTCCCATCGTGCTCATCTCGTTTGAAACCGGCGGCGTACGCCTGCACGAGGCCAACGCCGGGCTGCTGGCGCACGCCGAGTGCATGGATATGCTGCAAATCCTGCGCGGCCGCGTACCTGTGGTGGCGCTGATCGGCAGCAAGATCGGCTGCTTCGGCGGTATGGGCTTTGTCGCCGCCGCCACCGATCTGATCGTCATGAGCGAGTCGGGCCGTCTCGGACTCACCGGCCCGGAAGTCATTGAGCAGGAGATGGGTCGTAGCGAATTTGACGCCTCGGATCGCGCCCTGGTGTTCCGCACTACCGGCGGCAAGCACAAATATATCGTCGCCGACTGCAACTACCTGATTGCCGATTCGCTGGCGGCCTTCCACCAGCAGGCTTCACTGATTGCCGACCTGCCGTGGCCTGAGATTGAAGCGATGCGCCGGATCGGCAGCGAGGCGAAAGTCCGCGCACAGATGGCGCTGACGCAAAAAATCAACGAACTTGCGCCAACCGACGCGCGCGATGTCTGGGCTGCGGCGGGAAATTCAGTACCGCAATCGCTGGTTGATATGAGCCTGGAGACCTTTCTGAGCAATGTCCAACGCCTGTCCGTGGAGGAAGCATGATGGAAAATTTACTCGGTCAGGGGCGCGCAGCCATCGACCTGATTGTCGATGAAGGTAGTTTTGCCGAAAACGCCCTTGAGCAACTTAACCTCCCCTGCGACGACTACGGCCCCGGCGCGGTCGTCGGCAGCGCGCGGATCAACGGCGAAACCTGCACGGTGATCGCCAACGACGCCATGACCTTCAACCCGCGTTTTCCGGTGGTTTACGCCGGGATAATCGGTCTCGAAGAGGGCTATAAAATGGCGCTGGCGGTCTACCGCACGCTGGCGATGGATAAAGACAAACCTGCGAGCGAGAAGCGTCCGCTGGTGCTGATTGTCGACACGCCGGGGAACGGGCCGGGCAAGCTGGAAGAGATTATCGGCATGAATAAAGCGACCGGCGCATACCAGCTGGCGCTGGCCGAAGCGCGCCATGCCGGGCACCCGATTATCGCCATGGTGATTGGCCGCGCCATCAGCGGCGCGTTCCTGTGCCACGGACTGCAGGCCGACCATATCCTCAGTCTGACCTCGGAATTCGGCACCATGATCCACGTGATGCCGCTGAGCAGCATCGCGCGCATTACCCGTCAGGACGTCGAGCGGCTGAGCGAACTCTCCCGTAGCAACCCGGTCTTTGCGGCAGGTCCGGAGTTTTTCTGGCAGCTTGGCGGCGTGGAAGAGTTAATCAAAACCATCCCGGCGATGAAAGAGGCGATCGTTCGACATATCGCTGAAGTACGCCATCAGAAACAGGCTGCGGGTATTCAGGCCACCGGTCCGCAGGGGCGCGGCATCTCTGGCGAGGAACGCGGCGGCAGAAAAGCGCGCGGCGTGATTCTGGCGCAGATGCGCGAAGAGTATCAGCACGTCGCGGCGCGTTATCAGCCCGGCTGATCCAGGGGAAAAGTGAGATGAACGATCCCATCGCCACGCTCGAATGGTTGGCCCAGGCGCAGCCCGGAATTCCCTTATTTGAGGAAATGCCGCGCCGGACGCTGGAGGACAAAGGCATTGCCGGCCCAACGGCGGCGCACGTGATTGAAGAGATCCATACGCCGCTTAACCTGGCGCTGGTCACCTTCACCACCGGCAGCAGCGCGTTTCAAAATATCGTCGGCGTCACGCACGATGAACTGGCGCTGCGCACCGCCGCCGGAAAGCGCGCGCTGGCGGCATGTGGCGTAACCGCAGGGCAGCAGATGCTGGTGACCTACGCGCCGCTGGTCAACGTGTTTACCCGCCAGGCGCTGGATGAGAGCGGCCTTCGCTGGTCGTTTTTATCCCGCTCCTGCCGGGACGCGCTGCTGATCGCCCTGTGCCGGCAGCCGCCGGACGCGGTGGTGGGCGAGTCCTCTTTTTTACGCGCCACCCTGGAGCAGGCGCTGAAGATGGAGCTGGCGGACAGGCTGCCGAAAAAGCTGACGCTGATAACGGCCGGAACGCCGCTGGATGAAGCGCTGGTTCCGCTGGCGGCTTCTCTGGGTTATGCGCTGCACGATATGTATGGCTGTCAGGAATTCGGCTGGCTGACGCTTGATGGCATCCCGCTACGCGAAGATATTTCGCTGGTTCCCGCTCCGCAGGGCGGAGACTGGCGGGAAGCGATCGTTGGCGGTTTACCAACCGGCGACAGCTTTCCCGTCGCCGCCGGCGGACATCTCTGCAATCCGCAGGGAAAAATCCAGACCTGGAAGCGCCAGCGCACCACGCCGGAATACGACATGGTGGTCATGGCGACCACCGCGCGGCATCGGGAGATCGTGGAGCGCACCGCACGGACGATTTTGCGTATTAAGGGACGCGTTTGCCACGTGTCAACGCAGCTGATAACCGAGGCCACGGCCACCCATATTCGCCTCTGGCCAAAGGCGGTTCCCGGCGAATGTACCGCAGGCGTTGCGCCCATCGATATTATCGGTCCGCAGGCAACGGCCCAGTTTGACGCTCTGCTGCAGTCCCAGCGGGATTTACAGCGGCAGGCGAAAAACGATCCTGCCTGGTGTAAAGCGCGATGACCGCCCTGCAACGACATACCCTGTGCTGGCTGGAGCCTTCGACGCTGGATGAAATCGCGGCGCAGCTGGAGGATGAATTCGGCCACCTTCCTGCCGTATTGCGGCAGCAAGCGCGGGAATATCTGCTCAGCGGATCGCTACCGGGCATCGTACGTCGCGGCCTGCGGAGTGAGAATAGTGTTCCGCTTGGGTTCTCTTTCCCACTGCGCTGGCAAGGGCAGCGAGTGCGTCTGGCCACTGAAGCGGCGTTATCAGCGATAACACGTTACTCAACCCCAGAGCAAACGGCATCGCTCTCCATTGCAGAGCGCACTAATGCGATAGGCGCATTTCATGCCTTGCGCCAGGCATGGCGCTGGCCCGGGCTCCAGCTCGGGGTCTGGGGTTCGGTAGGGCTGGAAATGGCCACGCCGTGGCGATGGAGCGATGCCCACTCGGATCTGGATATTCGCGTTATCCCCACCGCGCCAGGCGAACTCAACGCATGCTGGGCCTGTTTACGTCATACCGAAGAGCAATTTCAGTTACGTATTGATGGCGAGATTGGTTTAGCTGACGGATACGCAATCAATATCAAAGAGTGGTTCAGCGGAAGCGCAACTCTGCTGGCTAAAGGAGAGGATGATGTTCAATTAAGATCGCGACAGCAGGTCACGGCAGCAATGAGAACATATCTCTGTTAAATACATCAAAAAGGAATCTAATATGTCTGAAGTTAAATCAAAAGTCCCGGGTGTGGTCGATGAAGTAAAAGCCGCTGCCGGAGATAAAATCGAAAAAGGCCAGGTGGTGATTGTGCTCGAAGCCATGAAAATGAAAATGCCGGTCGCCTCGCCGGAGACGGGTATATTAAAAACGCTGTCACTCAATACCGGAGACCGCGTCAACCCAGGCATGGTGTTATTTGAAATTATTGCAGAGTAAAGTGAGTTAACACGCATTTAATTAAAAAAACAATGCGACATTCTATTGTGAGATTATTTCTATGTTAATGTCATATCAGTAAGCATTTTGCTTGCTGATATGATAAATCATAGTGACTGAGCAAACCTGTATTCTTACGAATGTCCGCAAATAAAAACGCACTATGCTAAAAGCCGCTGATTAATTTTTTGTCATTTCTCCAACGCGGGCATTATCAACCCGCGTTGTGTAATTCGCTTTTAGTATGGATAGACAAAGAGAAACATCATGATTATTTACGGATTGATGTTAATGGGACTGTGCATGTTCGCCGGGCTAATCGTGGGCGATCTTCTTGGCCTGGTCTTGGGTATTTCCGCCAATATCGGCGGCATCGGCTTCGCGATGCTGTTTTTAGTTATCGTGTCACAAAAATTAGTGGATAAAGGATTGCTCTCCAAGCCTGCGGAACAGGGGGTAGGTTTCTGGAATGCAATGTATATCCCGATTGTCGTCGCTATGTCGGCAAACCAGAACGTTATCGCCGCCCTTAAAGGCGGTCCGGTTGCCTTGATTGCCGGCGTTGGCGCCGTTTTTATTGGTTTTCTGCTGATTAAGCCTTTGAGCAAAATCGGCGGTCGCGACCATCAGGAAAGCTCCGCCGTTAGCGAGGAGTGTAAATAATGGAACAGCTGACAAAGATTCTAACCGGTAGCTTCACCAGCAACGGTTTGATTACCGCTTTTGTCGTGGTGGGTATCGTATGCTGGGCCGCAAGCTGGATCTCAACGCATCTGCTTCGCGGCAAGATCCACAGCTCAGCTATTGCCATCGTCGCCGGATTGCTGCTGGCCTGGCTTGGCGGGGAACTGACCGGCGGTAAAAAAGGTCTGGCCGATATCAGCTTGTTCAGCGGTATTGCGCTGATGGGCGGCGGTATGTTCCGCGATTTCGCCATCATTTCCACCGCCTTCGGCGTTAAGCTTGAAGAACTGAAAAAAGCCGGCATGGCTGGCGCGCTGGCGCTGGTTATCTCGACGGTGCTCTCTTTTTATCTCGGGGCGATTGTCGCCTGGGCTTTTGGCTATACCGACGCCATCAGCATGGCGACCATTGGCGCGGGGGCCGTAACCTTCATCGTCGGCCCGGTAACCGGCGCAGCGCTTGGCGCAAGCTCGGATGTTATCGCGCTGAGCATCGCCGCCGGCGTGATTAAGTCTATTGCCGTCATGATCTTAACGCCGCTGGTAGCGAAAGCCGCGGGCCTGAACTCGCCTGCCGCCGCTATCGTCTACGGCGGGCTAATGGGCTCCACCAGCGGAGTCGCCGCGGGTCTGGCGGCCACGGACCCGAAACTCGTTCCCTATGGCGCAATGACGGCAACCTTTTATACCGGCCTTGGCTGTCTGCTGGCCCCTTCGGCCCTCTATCTCTCTTTAACCCCCTTCTTTTAATGACGGACGCCTGCTGTGATGCAGCAGGCGCAAGGGATGTTCAATGTACTCATTTCAGCGCATGAAACCTGGGCAAATCGCGCTTCTGGCCTCACTTTGTACGCAAGAAGACGAAGATAATTTTCGCCAGAAGCTATTAGCGGATAAGCCCGAACATAAGGTGGGTTTTGTTTTTATGACCGGGACATCGGATGAAATAAAAAATAAACTACAGCGCTGTATCATCGGCTGCGCGTTTAAGCATCAGATAATTACGCGCCAGGAATCGGCCATTTTTACGTTATGTCAGGTCAGCCATCAGGCGCTGACCCATGCTTTAGCGAACAGCATCAATGGCGATCGGATGAGAATAAAAATAGCCTTAGTCAGTAATCCAAAGTGGCTTGCCGTCGCTATCTACGGCGAAAGCGTGTTCTATCAGCGATTGAGTCATGAGCTTACGGGGTTTTCTCTGTCTCGCTTTTCTCCATCATAAGCTGTCTGGCGTACATACGGCACTCGGCTAGTAAGGACAGCAGACCCGGCTGATTTTCCTGGCTACGCGGGAAGACCAGCGAAATTTCCTGTTCCATTCGATAGGGCTCCTGCAGCGGCAGCAGGCGAATGCCGTTACTGAACAGGCCGCGCATCCGCCCCGGAATTAAGGTATAGCCCATGCCGGCATTCACCATACTCATCAGTGAAAAAATATCATGTACCCGGACGGTAATGTCGGGCGTAAATCCAGCAATCTGAAAGGCCTCCTGAAATCCTCGCCAGGTCGCGAAGCCTTCGCTCAAGGCAATAAACTTTTTATTTTGCAGATGCCGTAAATCTACGGGGGTCGATAAGCTATCCGCTTCGGTTACCGGAACTGCAAGGTAGATGGAATCAGAGAATATGGTCCATGTCTCAAATAACTGGGCGTTATAATCATCAGGAGTCGATATCAGAACCGCATCAATCTTCTCTTCATTAAGCGCTTCTAATAATTTCTTATTAGAGTTCATGATAAATTCAATGGACAGTTCCGGGCAGCGTTTTTTCAATCCCTGAACAATTTGCGGTGCGGTTTTTAACACTAGCGAATAAAGTAGCCCTAAACGTAAAACCTGAGAATGATACCCCGAAGCCTTGCGGGTAAGATAAATACAGCGTTCCAGTGCATTAATGACTTCCCGCGCTTCCTTTTGCATAACCCATGCGCCAGGTAAAGGATAAAGATTGCGGCCATTATGGGTAAACAAAGGACAGCGTAAATTATCTTCCAGCGAATGAAGCGCGCGATGAACGCTAACGGATGAAATGTTCATTAGCTCTGCAGTTTTTGATATATTCATCGACTCCATATAGCTAAGGAAAATCTCGAGCTTCCGCAGAGTAATATCGTTATTCAGCATATAAATATTCCCTTATTCAAGACAATATTCATAGTAAGAGAAATAAAGAAAATATTTTTTGAGCCAGATCGTTAAATCTGGCTCAGCGGAAAATTCAATTATTGATAGGTGGGTAATACATTAAAGCTCGACAGGAAATGCACAATCACGTTGCCCAGACCAAACAGCAGGACCAAAGCAATCATCGGCTTTCCGCCCCAAACGCGAAACAATGGGCTGCCAAAGCGTTTACGCGATGCGCGAGCCAGCAGCGCCGGTACGATTGCCGCCCAGATGGTCGCCGCCAGACCCGCATAGCCGATCGCGTAGAGGAACCCGTTCGGCCACAGCAGGCCGCCCACCATTGGCGGGACAAAGGTGAAAATCGCGGTTTTAAAGCGTCCCAGCGCGGAGTCGTCGAAACCGAAAAGATCCGCCAGATAATCAAACAGGCCGAGAGTGACGCCAAGGAATGAGCTGGCTACGGCAAAGTTTGAGAAGATCACTAACAGCAGATCCAGACTCCGGCTATTCAGTACCCCGCTGAGCGCCTGGACCAGGACATCAATATTGCCCCCCTTCTGCGCGATACCGATAAACTCCGGACGAGGGATATTGCCCATCGTCACCAGCAGCCACACCACGTACAGACCCAGCGCCAGCAGCGTACCGTAAACCAGGCACTTAACGATTGTGCGCGGATCTTTGCCGTAGTACTTCATCAGGCTCGGCACATTGCCGTGATAGCCGAAGGACGCGAGGCAGAACGGCAGCGTCATCAGCAGGTAGGGCAGATACGAGGCATTCTTTTCAGCAACGTTAAACAGGGTGGTCGGCTGAACGTGTCCCAACAGGCTGCCAAAGGTCAGAAAGAAAGTAATAACCTTCGCCCCGAGCACAATGGCCGTCATGCGGCTCACCGCTTTGGTACTCAGCCAGACGATAAACGCCACCAGCAGGGCAAAACCAAAACCTGCCGCCCTTGCCGGGACGTTCAGCGACATTTCGCTAAACGTATGGTGCAGGATCGAGCCGCTGGCGGAGATATAGGCGTAAGTCAGAATATAAAGCACAAAGGCGATCGACACGCCGTTAAGCAGATTCCAGCCCTTACCGAGCAAATCTTTGGTAATGGTATCGAAGCTGGAGCCAATGCGATAATTCAGGTTCGCTTCGAGGATCATTAACCCGGAGTGAAGCATACAAAACCAGGTAAAAACCAGCGCCGCCAGAGACCAGAAGAACCACGCGCCGGACATCACAACCGGCAGTGAGAACATCCCCGCCCCAATAATCGTCCCGCCAATAATCACTACGCCGCCAAACAAGGACGGTCGGGTTGCCGTAGTGGTAAGTGTCGCCATTTGCCGAAATCTCCAGTCGAAAATACTTTTGTTGTTATCAACGTGACGCACTGTACCAGTACACGAGTACAAAGGAAATAAAAAAAGCCCCAATCGTTAAGATCGGGGCTGTATCGTTTACTTTACGTTAGCGGAAAGCGCTAATTATGCATCGCCACCGAAACGACGACGACCTGCGGAGTCATCGCGACGCGGAGCTGAAGCATCATCGCGGCGCGGCGCGCGGCCGCCTTCACGACGTTCGCCGCTGAAACGACGACCTTCACTACGGCCGCCTTCGCGACGCTCGCCGCCGAAACCACGACCTTCACGACGTTCACCGCCGCCGAAGCTACGACCGCCTTCACGACGCTCACCGCCGCCACGACGTTCGCCGCTGCGCTCAGGACGCGGCTGAGCATCACCCAGCAGCTGCATGTTCATCGGCTTGTTCAGGATGCGGGTACGCGTAAAGTGCTGCAGCACTTCGCCCGGCATGCCTTTCGGCAGTTCGATAGTGGAGTGAGAACCAAACAGCTTGATGTTACCAATGTAACGGCTGCTGATGTCGCCTTCGTTGGCGATTGCGCCAACGATATGACGTACTTCAACGCCGTCATCACGGCCCACTTCAATGCGGTACAGTTCCATATCGCCAACGTCACGACGTTCACGCTTAGGACGATCTTCGCCGCTGCGTTCAGGACGGTCGCCGCGCGGGCCACGGTCGTTACGGTCGCCACGACGCTCAAAACGATCGTCACGGTCGCGGAACTCGCGCTTAGGACGCATTGGCGCATCCGGCGGCAGGATCAGCGGACGTTCGCCCTGAGCCATTTTCAGCAGCGCGGCGGCCAGTGTTTCCACATCCAGCTCTTCGCCTTCGGCAGACGGCTGGATTTTCGCCAGCAGCGCGCGGTACTGATCCAGATCGCTGCTTTCCAGCTGCTGCTGAACTTTCGCGGCAAATTTTTCCAGGCGACGTTTGCCCAGCAGTTCTGCGTTCGGCAGTTCAACTTCCGGAATGGTCAGCTTCATCGTACGTTCGATGTTGCGCAGCAGACGACGCTCGCGGTTCTCAACGAACAGCAGCGCACGACCAGCACGACCCGCACGACCGGTACGGCCGATACGGTGAACATAAGACTCGGAATCCATCGGGATATCGTAGTTAACTACCAGGCTGATACGCTCAACGTCCAGGCCACGGGCCGCAACGTCGGTTGCAATCAGGATATCCAGACGACCGTCTTTCAGACGCTCCAGAGTCTGCTCACGCAGGGACTGGTTCATATCGCCGTTCAGCGCAGCGCTGCTATAGCCGCTACGCTCCAGCGCTTCGGCCACTTCCAGGGTCGCGTTTTTGGTACGAACGAAGATAATCGCCGCATCAAAATCTTCCGCTTCCAGGAAACGCACCAGCGCTTCGTTTTTACGCATACCGTAAGCAGTCCAGTAGCTCTGGCTGATGTCCGGACGAGTCGTTACGCTCGACTGGATGCGCACTTCCTGCGGCTCTTTCATAAAGCGGCGGGTAATACGACGAATCGCTTCCGGCATGGTGGCGGAGAACAGAGCGGTCTGATGACCTTCCGGGATCTGCGCCATAATCGTTTCTACGTCTTCGATGAAGCCCATGCGCAGCATTTCGTCAGCTTCATCCAGAACCAGACCGCTCAGCTTAGAGAGATCCAGCGTACCGCGTTTCAGGTGGTCCAGCAGACGACCCGGGGTACCAACAACAATTTGCGGTCCCTGACGCAGCGCGCGCAGCTGCACGTCATAACGCTGGCCGCCGTAGAGGGCAACCACGTTTACGCCGCGCATATGTTTAGAGAAATCCGTCATTGCTTCAGCTACCTGTACCGCCAGTTCGCGGGTCGGCGCCAGCACCAGAATCTGCGGTGCTCTCAGCTCAGGATCAAGGTTGTTCAGCAGCGGTAAAGAGAACGCTGCGGTTTTACCGCTACCCGTCTGGGCCATACCCAGAACGTCGCGGCCGCCCAGCAGATGCGGAATGCACTCAGCCTGGATCGGAGATGGTTTTTCGTAACCCAGATCGTTAAGCGCTTCAAGGATGGGAGCCTTCAGGCCCAGATCTGCAAAAGTGGTTTCGAATTCAGCCATGTAGTACGTGTGCCTCAAAATTAATGGCGGCCAGTCTACATAACTCATCGTGAAAATTTACGGTAATTTTCATTGAAAAGTGTGAACCGGCTCAAAGTAGGTGTATTAACGAACAACAACGCCCTCACCCGCAAAGGTGATGGCAATCAAAAAAGGGCTGATGTGTTCGTCAGCTATTGCTGGTCCGATTCTGCCAGGTCATCTTGCTCCTGGCCCAAGAGCGATAATTCCAACAATGCGTATCGGTGCTCAACGTAGTTATGAACGTTGTTTGCGACCGCCAGTTTGAACAGTGCCGTAGCGCTGTCCTTGTCCCCCAGACTTAGGTAGTACTTACCTAAATAGAAGTTGGTTTCACTGAGATGCTCAGCGAGCGAGGTGTTATCCGTTGCGTCTGCCTTCAGACGGGTCATTAGCTCTTTTTCGCTAATGTCGCCAAGGTAGAACCCGACAATGTTCCATCCCCATTGTTCTTTATCCGACTTGTCTAAGCGCTGTCTCAGTGCTTCAAGCGCCTGCTTCTCATCGAGCTGACGCTCGGCGAGATAAAGCCACAGGCTTCGGAAAGGATCATTGGGATCGTCTTGATAAAACGCCAGCAGATCATCTTGCGCTAACTTAGCACGACCGCCGTAATACAGGGCGATGCCGCGATTTAAGTGCGCGTAGTTGTAAGTTGGATCAAGCTCAAGTACAGAATCAAACGCTTCATAGGCAGCATCAAAATTGCCTGCCTGCGTTAAATAAATGCCTAAGTAATTGAATACTTCAGGCATATCCGGTCGGATTGCCAGCGCTTGTGAAAAATCATTTCGCGCTAATGCCCTCAGACCGAGACTATCATACAACACTCCGCGCTCATATAAAAGCTGTGCGCGTTCGTCATCGGTTAAAGCCCGACTGGCAAGAATTTGTTCCATGCGCGCCAGAATCACTTCTTGCTGCAAAGTCGGTTGCAATGGCACCGCGAGGACTGCGTCCTTACGCCAGGCAGAGTTGCTGCATCCTGCCAGCGTGAGAGCTGTCGCCACGAAACACCAGCGCAAAAAAGGCTTCATTTCCCACTCCCGAAGACAACGATTGGATGAACGTCCAGTTCCCCGGCTGCAAACAGGGCGTCCTGCCCGTAATGCGCCCTCCGCTATGCGGAGGGCAAACGGCAACCTTACTCGCCCTGCTGTTCGGCAGCCGGAGCTTCCGGCGCAGCCGCAGGCTGAGTTTGTTCAGTTGCTTCTTTGATGCTCAGACGGACACGGCCCTGACGGTCAACTTCCAGAACCTTAACCGGCACTTCCTGACCCATCTGCAGATAGTCGGTCACTTTCTCAACGCGCTTGTCGGCGATCTGAGAGATGTGAACCAGGCCTTCTTTACCGCCGCCAATGGCAACAAACGCGCCAAAGTCAACGATGCGGGTCACTTTACCGTTATAGATACGGCCAACTTCGATCTCAGCGGTGATCTCTTCGATACGACGAATCGCGTGCTGCGCTTTGTCGCCATCGGTTGCTGCGATTTTAACGGTACCGTCATCTTCGATTTCGATAGTGGTGCCGGTCTCTTCGGTCAGCGCGCGGATAACGGAGCCGCCCTTACCGATAACGTCTTTAATTTTGTCCGGGCTGATTTTGATCGTGTGGATACGCGGTGCGAATTCGGAGATATCGCCGCGCGGCGCGTTAATCGCCTGTTCCATCACGCCCAGGATGTGCAGACGCGCACCTTTAGCCTGGTTCAGAGCAACCTGCATGATCTCTTTGGTGATACCTTCAATTTTGATATCCATCTGCAGCGCAGAGATACCTTCGCGGGAACCCGCTACTTTGAAGTCCATATCGCCCAGGTGATCTTCATCGCCCAGAATGTCAGACAGTACGACGAAGTTGTCGCCTTCCTTCACCAGACCCATTGCGATACCCGCAACGGCGGCTTTCACCGGCACGCCTGCGTCCATCAGCGCCAGAGAAGCGCCACAGACGGAAGCCATGGAGGAGGAACCGTTAGATTCGGTGATTTCAGAAACCACGCGAACGGTGTACGGGAACTCTTCGATAGTCGGCATAACGGCCAGGACGCCGCGCTTAGCCAGACGACCGTGACCGATTTCACGACGCTTCGGAGAACCGACCATTCCCGTTTCGCCTACGGAGTACGGAGGGAAGTTATAGTGGAACAGGAAGGAATCCGTGCGCTCGCCCATCAGCTCATCGATGTTCTGCGCGTCGCGTGCGGTACCCAGGGTCGCGGTAACCAGCGCCTGAGTTTCGCCACGAGTAAAGAGTGCGGAACCGTGGGTACGCGGCAGAACGCCGGTGCGAACGTCCAGACCACGAATCATATCTTTTTCACGACCATCGATACGCGGCTCACCGGCCAGTACGCGGCTACGCACCACGTTTTTCTCGATTGCGTGCAGGATTTCACCCAGTTCGTTAGCGTCCAGGGATTCATCTTCCGCAACCAGGGTCGCGATAGTTTCAGATTTGATCGCATCAACCTGAGCATAACGCTCCTGTTTGTCGGTGATACGGTAAGCATCGCTCAGGCGAGATTCAGCCAGCGCGGCAACGCGCGCGTTCAGCGCCGCATCAACCACTTCCGGCTGCCAGTCCCAACGCGGTTTACCGGCTTCTTTCACCAGGTCGTTGATGTTCTGAATAACAATCTGCTGCTGGTCGTGACCAAACACGACCGCGCCCAGCATCTGGTCTTCGCTCAGCAGTTCAGCTTCGGATTCAACCATCAGTACTGCGGCTTCGGTACCTGCAACAACCAGATCCAGTTTGCTGGACTTCAGCTCTTCCTGGGTCGGGTTCAGCACGTACTGGTCATTAATATAACCGACGCGAGCGGCGCCAATTGGGCCGTTGAACGGAATACCGGATAGGGACAGGGCTGCGGAAGCGCCAATCATCGCGACGATATCCGGGTTAACCTGCGGGTTAACGGAAACCACGGTCGCAATAACCTGAACTTCGTTGACAAAACCTTCCGGGAACAGCGGGCGAACCGGGCGGTCAATCAGACGCGCGATCAGGGTTTCGCCTTCACTCGGACGGCCTTCACGACGGAAGAAACCACCCGGGATTTTACCTGCAGCGTAGGTACGCTCTTGATAGTTAACGGTCAGCGGGAAGAAATCCTGGCCTGGTTTCGCTTTTTTCTGGCCCACAACGGTAACGAATACCGCGGTGTCATCCATGCTAACCATAACGGCGGCAGTTGCCTGGCGCGCCATCATGCCGGTCTCCAGGGTTACGGTATGTTGGCCGTACTGGAATTTACGAACGATCGGATTAAGCAAAATTCTATCCTTATATCTATAGATGATGTCAAATCCACGATAAGACATCGTATGACCCGATCTTCTGCATCCTCGCGACTAATGACAACCTTTACCCGCCCCTGCGAGTCAAGCCTCTCATTAGCCGCGCGAACCTCTGCATGAAGATCATTAATAGCAACAATACATGAGTTTTTAATGAATTGCTGCCGCCCGGTCGAAAAAAGGGGCCGTGAGGCCCCTTCTTCTGAAACTCGCAGAATTAGCGACGCAGACCCAGACGCTCGATCAGCGCAGAGTAACGTGCAACATCTTTACGTTTCAGGTAGTCGAGCAGTTTACGACGCTGAGAAACCATGCGCAGCAGACCACGACGGCTGTGGTGATCTTTTTTGTGCTCTGCAAAGTGACCCTGCAGGTGGTTGATCTGTGCAGTCAGCAGTGCAACCTGAACTTCAGTAGAACCGCTGTCGTTTTCGCCACGACCGAACTCAGAAACGATTTTTGCTTTAGCTTCAACGCTTAGAGACATTTTCGAACTCCAAAATTAAAAGAAAGAAAGGGTGCCGATCTCTAATTCAGCAACCCCTGATATAACGCTCGCAAATGTTAAATCACTTTGGCGAGCGTTAAGCGGCGATATTCTACTCGCAGCAGCCTTTTATCGCAAGGAAAGCGCTCAGGCAGGGTATTCAACCACCAGACGACGAGGCGCAACGCGGCCTTCATCATCAATTTCACCCATACCAAGAAACTTCTCTTCCGCGCCTTCCGTGACGCGAACCAGCCCCTGTAGCGGCGCGCCCGATGTACGAACCGGGTTACCGTTTTTAAAGTAGACGGCTGAGGTTTCCGGAATATTAATCAACGGGTAATCCGAAGCCGGACTGTCCATCGGCATCAGCAGCGGGTCCAGCAGCTGAGCGGCGGGAATATCCTGCGCATTGGCCTGCTCGACCAGCGCCTGCAGTTGCTCCAGCGTCACCATTCGTTCGACAGGATATTTACTGACCGCCAGGCGACGGAGAAAAGTGACGTGCGCGCCGCATCCTAGTTTCTCGCCTAAATCATCAATAATCGTGCGAATGTAGGTGCCTTTCGAGCAGTGGATTTCCAGCTCAAGCTCGCTACCCTCATGACGAATAAATAGCAGTTCGTATACCGTAATCGGCCGGGATTCACGCGGTACTTCAATGCCCTGGCGGGCATATTCGTACAGCTTTTTGCCCTGGTATTTCAACGCCGAATACATCGACGGTATCTGCTGAGTTTCGCCGCGGAAGCCGTCAAGCGCGGCTGCCAGCTGCTCCGGGCTAAAAGCCAGCGGACGCTCTTCCACCACCTGGCCATCGGCATCAGAGGTATCGGTGCGCTGGCCGAGCTTTGCAATCACGCGGTAGCGCTTGTCAGAATCGAGCAGATACTGGGAAAACTTTGTCGCTTCCCCGAGGCAAATCGGCAGCATACCGGTCGCCAGCGGATCCAGCGCGCCCGTGTGCCCTGCCCGGTTGGCGTTATAAAGCCGTTTGACTTTCTGCAACACGTCGTTGCTGGATGCGCCTTGCGGTTTATCCAGCAACAGAACGCCGTGCACATCGCGGCCGCGACGACGAGGACGACTCATTAGTCCTCCTTGCTGTCGTCCGGGTTCACACGACGCTCATCGTCATGTTTCACCACGCTGGTGACCAGATTCGACATGCGCATCCCTTCGACTAACGAATTATCGTAGAAAAACGTCAGTTCAGGCACGATACGCAGGCGCATCGCTTTGCCCAGCAGCGAGCGAATAAAACCAGACGCTTCCTGCAAAGCCTTGATGCCCGCTTTCACGGCGGCTTCGTCTTTATCGTTCAGGAAGGTCACAAACACTTTGGCATAGGCCAGATCGCGGGACATTTCGACACCTGAAACCGTGGTCATCATGCCCAGACGCGGGTCTTTAATTTCGCGCTGCAGGATGATTGCGATCTCTTTTTGCATCTCCTGGGCCACACGCTGCGGGCGACCAAATTCTTTCGCCATAATAAATTCTCCAGACAAATAAGGGGGCCACGCGGCCCCCTTTAATTTTGTATAACCGGGTGGCGCTGCGCTTCCCCGGCCTACTAAACGATTAATCGATGGTACGTTGAATCTCGATGATTTCGAACACTTCGATCATATCGCCGACGCGAACGTCGTTGTAGTTCTTAACGCCGATACCACATTCCATGCCGTTACGGACTTCGTTAACGTCATCTTTAAAGCGGCGCAGGGATTCCAGCTCGCCTTCATAGATAACCACGTTGTCGCGCAGAACGCGGATTGGGTTGTGACGCTTAATCGTACCTTCGGTGACCATACAGCCCGCGATGGCGCCGAATTTCGGCGATTTGAACACATCACGCACTTCAGCCAGACCGATGATCTGCTGTTTCAGTTCCGGAGACAGCATGCCGCTCATCGCTGCTTTCACTTCGTCGATCAAATGGTAGATGACGGAGTAGTAGCGCAGATCCAGGCTTTCCGCGTCGATAACTTTACGCGCAGATGCGTCAGCACGAACGTTAAAGCCAACCAGAATCGCGTTGGATGCGGCCGCCAGGGTTGCGTCGGTTTCGGTGATACCACCTACGCCGGAACCAATGATCTTCACTTTCACTTCGTCGGTAGACAGTTTCAGCAAGGAGTCGGAGATCGCTTCCACAGAACCCTGAACGTCCGCTTTGAGGACGATGTTCACTTCGTGAACTTCGCCTTCAGTCATGTTGGCGAACATGTTCTCCAGCTTAGATTTCTGCTGACGAGCCAGTTTAACTTCACGGAATTTGCCCTGACGATACAGCGCAACTTCACGCGCTTTCTTCTCGTCACGCACGACGGTCACTTCGTCACCGGCAGCCGGTACGCCAGACAGGCCGAGGATTTCCACCGGAATGGATGGACCCGCTTCCAGCACTTCCAGACCCAGTTCGTTACGCATCGCACGAACGCGACCGTATTCGAAACCGCACAGGACGATGTCGCCTTTATGCAGCGTACCTTCGCGTACCAGAACGGTTGCAACCGGACCACGACCTTTATCGAGGAAGGATTCGATCACCGCGCCGCTCGCCATACCGTTGCGAACCGCTTTCAGCTCCAGAACTTCCGCCTGCAGCAGAATAGCATTCAGCAGATCGTCAATACCGGTACCGGCTTTAGCGGATACAGGGATGAACTGCGCTTCGCCGCCCCACTCTTCCGGCATAACGCCGTACTGAGACAGTTCGTTTTTAACGCGATCCAGGTCAGCTTCCGGCTTATCGATTTTGTTCACCGCAACGACCAGAGGTACCTGCGCCGCTTTCGCGTGCTGGATAGCTTCGATGGTCTGCGGCATCACGCCGTCGTCTGCCGCCACAACCAGAACCACGATATCCGTCGCCTGCGCACCACGAGCACGCATAGAGGTAAACGCGGCGTGGCCCGGGGTATCCAGGAAGGTGATCATACCGTTGTCGGTTTCAACATGGTACGCACCGATGTGCTGGGTGATGCCGCCCGCTTCGCCAGAGGCCACTTTCGTTGAACGAATGTAGTCCAGCAGAGAGGTTTTACCGTGGTCAACGTGACCCATGATGGTCACTACCGGTGCGCGCGGTTCAGCCGCTGCGCCGGTGTCACGGTCGCTCATTACCGCTTCTTCCAGCTCGTTTTCACGACGCAGGATAACCTTGTGGCCCATCTCTTCGGCAACCAGCTGCGCGGTTTCCTGGTCGATGACCTGGTTGATGGTCGCCATGGCGCCCAGTTTCATCATCGCTTTGATGACCTGAGAACCTTTGACGGCCATCTTGTTGGCCAGATCGCCAACGGTGATGGTTTCGCCGATAATGACATCACGGTTAACCGCCTGAGCCGGCTTCTGGAAACCTTGCTGCAGAGCAGAACCTTTACGATGCTTACCGCCTTTACCGCCGCGAACGGCCGCACGGGCTTCTTCACGATCGGCTTTCGATTCAGCGTGTTTATTGCCTTTCTTCGCCGGGCGCGCTGCTTTCGCATTACGTCCGCGGCCGCGACCGCCTTCAACTTCACGATCGTTGTCGTCTTCAGCCTGACGAGCATGCTGAGAAGTCGTTACGTGATAGTCAGTGGTCTCTTCAGGCGTTTCTGGCGCTTCAGTCCAGTTCTTTTCATTTTCTTGAGCCATACGGCGTGCTTCTTCCGCTACACGGCGCGCTTCTTCTTCAAGTTTGCGGCGTGCTTCTTCTTCCGATTTGCGCTTGAGCTCCGCTGCTTCATTTTCGCGGCGTTGCTTTTCAGCCTGGGCGGTTTTGGTCATATCGTCGGTTTGTTGATTGCTCACTTTGTCTTTTTCCGCGGCTTCACGTTTCGCTTTATCGGCGAGTTCACGTTTCGCTTGTTCTGCGGCCTCACGTTCAGCTTTTAATTGCGCCTCGCGTTTGGCTGATTCTTCAGCTTCACGACGGGCTTGCTCTTCCGCTTCACGCTGCGCCTGCTCTTCCGCGGCAAGGCGTTCGGCCTCTTGCGGATCGCGTTTCACAAAGGTGCGTTTCTTGCGGACTTCGATTTGTACCGATTTGCTCTTTCCACCGGTACCCGGAATATTTAACGTGCTGCGCGTTTTGCGCTGCAGCGTCAGCTTGTCGGGCGCCGAGCCGTGTTCACGGTTCAGGTGCGTCAACAAGGTTTGCTTCTCTTGCGCGGTCACAGAATCATCAGCCGATTTGCGGATCCCTGCATCAGCAAACTGCTGTATCAGGCGATCCACAGAGGTCTGAATCTCTGAGGCCAGCGCTTTAATGGTCACATCTGTCATGCTGTTCCTTCCTGCTACAGTTTATTACGCTTCGTCGCCGAACCAACAAATATTACGAGCGGCCATGATAAGTTCTCCGGCTTTCTCGTCGGTCAAGCCTTCGATATCAGCCAGATCATCAATGCCCTGCTCGGCGAGATCTTCCAGCGTACAAACACCACGGGCGGCCAGGGTGAATGCCAGAGCGCGATCCATACCTTCGAGATTCAAAAGATCGTCGGCAGGTTTGCTGTCTCCCAGGCTCTCTTCTTTGGCCAGCGCCAGCGTGGTCAGCGCGTTTTTCGCCCGCTCACGAAGTGCTTCAACGGTTGCTTCATCCAGACCGTCGATTTCCAGCAGTTCCTTCATTGGCACATAGGCCAGTTCTTCCAGAGTGGCGAAACCTTCTTCAACCAGCAGCGTGGCGAAATCTTCATCAATATCAAGATATTTAGTGAAGGTATCAATCGCTGCATGGGCTTCGGCCTGATGCTTAGCCTGGAGGTCGTCAACGGTCATGACGTTGAGTTCCCAGCCGCTGAGCTGAGATGCCAGACGTACGTTCTGACCGTTACGGCCAATGGCCTGCGCCAGGTTGCCCGCTTCGACTGCGATATCCATGGTGTGCTTGTCTTCATCTACCACGATAGATGCGACGTCAGCCGGAGCCATGGCGTTAATCACGAACTGCGCCGGGTTATCGTCCCACAGCACGATATCGATACGCTCGCCGCCCAGTTCAGTCGAGACAGCCTGAACGCGCGCGCCGCGCATACCGACGCAGGCGCCAACCGGATCGATACGCTTGTCGTTAGTTTTAACGGCGATTTTGGCACGAGAGCCAGGATCGCGAGCCGCCGCTTTAATTTCGAGAACTTCTTCACCAATTTCCGGTACTTCAATGCGGAACAGTTCAACCAGCATTTCCGGCTTGGAGCGAGTCACGAACAGCTGCGCGCCGCGCGCTTCCGGACGAACTGCGTACAGTACGCCGCGGATACGGTCACCCGGACGGAAGTTCTCGCGCGGCAGCATATCTTCACGCAGGATCACGGCTTCAGCGTTGTTGCCCAGATCCAGCGTAATGTTGTCGCGGTTCACTTTCTTCACTACGCCCGTGATGATTTCACCTTCGTGCTCACGGAACTGATCGACGACCATCGCACGTTCGGCTTCACGTACTTTTTGTACGATAACCTGCTTGGCGGTCTGCGTAGTGATACGGTCAAAGGTGACAGATTCAATCTGGTCTTCGACGTAATCGCCAGGATTCATGCTTTCATCTTCGTAGCGCGCAGCTTCCAGCGTGATTTCGCGCGTCGGCTGAGTGACTTCTTCAACTACCAACCAGCGACGGAAAGTATCGAAATCACCGCTTTTGCGATCGATTTCTACGCGCACGTCGATCTCTTGCTCATATTTTTTCTTGGTAGCCGTCGCTAACGCACTTTCCAACGCTTCGAAAATTTTCTCACGCGGCAGCGCCTTTTCGTTGGAAACGGCTTCAACAACAGCCAAAATTTCTTTGTTCATCGGGGCCTTTCACCTCAATCCAGACTGTTAAAAGTGGGGAACCAGGTTCGCCTTCTGGATGTTACTCAGCGCGAACACTTCATCTTTGCCTTCGACGGTTACCGTGATCATCTCACCGTCTACCGCTTTGATAAGGCCCTGCCATTTGCGTCGGTTCTGTACCGCCATGCGCAAAACCAGCGAAACTTCTTCACCAATGAAACGCTCATAGTGCTCGGCGGTGAACATGGGACGATCGAGACCAGGGGAAGAGACTTCCAGGTTATAAGCGACTGTAATCGGGTCTTCGACGTCCATGACAGCACTGACCTGGTGGCTCACATCAGCACAATCATCAACATTGATGCCATCGTCACTATCAATATAGATGCGCAGTGTGGACGTGCGACCGCGAATAAATTCGATGCCGACCAGCTCAAAGCCAAGCGCTTCAACTGGCGCAGTGAGCATCTCTGTTAATTTTTGCTCTAATGTGGACAAACCCACCCCCAAGACATAAAAAAAGGGCGTATAGCCCAGTTATTCTGAAGTCAGATAACAAAAAACCCCGATAAATCGGGGCTTTAGATAACTGAACCCTGAGATCGCAACTGCGATCTGGAACACTTTCCAGAAGAATTCTTTCAAATTCGTCTACGAAGGACCCGGTCCTCACAGTATATTTGAAAAAGTACTTAATGGGAAAGTGGTTGCGGGGGCCGGATTTGAACCGACGACCTTCGGGTTATGAGCCCGACGAGCTACCAGGCTGCTCCACCCCGCGCCTGAAACGTGGCATATTTTACTCGTTTTGAGCAAAAGACGCAAATACTGCTGGGATTTGGTACCGAGAGACGGGACATAAAATCGTAGTGAATTGTATTGATACTTCATATATTTTGTCAACATGAATTTCACATTGCAGGTTTCGGTTCATGCTGGTATTTCAGGCTTTTTTGGCAAAAATAGGCTCTGCCTCTTCCTGTCGCCAGCAAAAGATGATTAAATGAAAACTCACAATTAATGCATAAACATGCAATAAAGATTGTTGAGTTGAACTCACCACAGTCTATCTAGCAGGGTTTTATTTTATGACGACGATTCTCAAGCATCTCCCGGTAGGCCAACGTATTGGTATTGCTTTTTCTGGTGGGCTGGATACCAGCGCCGCGCTGCTGTGGATGCGTAAAAAGGGTGCAGTCCCTTATGCATATACTGCAAACCTGGGACAGCCAGACGAAGACGATTACGATGCCATTCCTCGTCGTGCCAAAGAATATGGTGCTGAAGGGGCTCGTCTGATCGATTGCCGTAAACAGCTGGTTGCCGAAGGCATTGCCGCGATTCAGTGCGGAGCATTTCATAACACCACCGGCGGATTAACCTACTTTAACACCACCCCGCTGGGCCGCGCGGTGACCGGTACCATGCTGGTCGCTGCCATGAAGGAAGACGGCGTCAATATCTGGGGCGATGGCAGTACCTATAAAGGTAACGATATTGAACGTTTCTATCGCTACGGCCTGCTGACCAATGCTGAGCTGAAAATTTACAAACCATGGCTGGATAGCGACTTTATCGACGAGCTGGGCGGCCGTCAGGAGATGTCAGAGTTTATGATTTCCTGCGGATTTGACTATAAAATGTCCGTAGAAAAAGCCTACTCAACCGACTCCAATATGCTGGGCGCCACACACGAAGCGAAAGATCTCGAGTTCCTGAACTCCAGCGTCAAGATTGTGAACCCGATTATGGGCGTCAAGTTCTGGGACGAAAGCGTCAAAATCCCGGCGGAAGAAGTCACCGTTCGCTTTGAACAGGGCCACCCGGTTGCGCTGAACGGACAAACCTTTAGCGATGACGTTGAACTGATGCTGGAAGCTAACCGCATCGGCGGCCGCCATGGTCTGGGTATGAGCGATCAGATCGAAAACCGTATCATCGAAGCGAAGAGCCGCGGCATTTATGAAGCCCCGGGCATGGCGCTGCTGCATATCGCCTACGAGCGTCTGCTGACCGGTATTCACAATGAAGATACCATCGAGCAATATCATGCGCACGGTCGTCAGCTGGGTCGTCTGCTGTATCAGGGGCGCTGGTTCGATTCCCAGGCGCTGATGCTGCGCGACGGACTGCAGCGCTGGGTGGCTAGCCAAATCACCGGCGAAGTGACGCTTGAACTGCGTCGCGGCAACGACTACTCCATCCTCAATACCGTCTCTGATAATCTGACCTATAAAGCAGAGCGTCTGACGATGGAAAAAGGTGACTCGATGTTCTCCGCCGAGGACCGTATCGGCCAGCTGACGATGCGCAACCTGGATATCACCGATACCCGCGATAAGCTATTTGGCTACGCGCAGTCCGGACTGCTGACCGCCTCTTCCGCCACCGGCTTGCCGCAGGTAGAAAATCTGGAAAGTAAATCTAAGTAACGTTCCAGAGAAAATAGTGAAGGCCGCGCGAGCGGCCTTTTTTATGCAGAAATATCCGCGCCAAAGCGACGTGGAATATCCGGCACTGATGCTGCCGTTCACCTTTCTCTGGACGAAAAAAAGACGCTTTTCAGCGTCTTTTTTTAAGAAATTGGTACCGAGGATGGGACTCGAACCCACAAGCCCGTTAGGGCACTACCACCTCAAGGTAGCGTGTCTACCAATTCCACCACCTCGGTACGGATACTACTTATCAGTGCGGGATATCGCTGCTCGGCTGCGCCGGAGCTGTCGGCTGAGTTTGCTCAGTTTTCGGAGCGCTCAGATTATCCCACTCACTTCCTTTATTGGTCTTGTTGCTGTTGATATTGCCCAGCGCCAGACTGATGATGAAGAACAGCGCAGCCAGGATACCAGTCATGCGGGTCATAAAATTACCTGAACCGCTGGATCCAAACAGAGTGCCGGAAGCGCCTGCTCCGAAGGAGGCTCCCATATCAGCGCCTTTACCTTGCTGCAGCATAATCAGACCAACAAGGCCAATCGCCACAATAAGGAAAACAACTAAAAGAGCTTCGTACATAATCAACCTGTTCCTTGCGGATTTGCCGCATACCAAGTGCTTCGACCAATAAAGCGGGACGTTTCAACGTTTCCCACTGAAGCGGGTGTGAATACTAACCAAAGCGAATGACCTTCGCAAGGGCAATTTCAGCGCATTGTATCAAGTGCGGAAAAAAACAGCAAAAAGCGATTTATTGTCGACTAAAAAGGCGGCAAGCGTCGCCTTTTTAGTCACTTAGCAAGAGAGATTAAACGCTTTTCACCGCATCAGCGATACGGTGGGCAAATTCGTGCACCTGTTCTTCATGCTCGCCTTCCACCATAACGCGAATCAGCGGCTCAGTGCCTGATTTACGCAGCAGTACGCGGCCCCGATTCCCCAGCGCCGCTTCCACTTCTGCCGTTACCGCTTTGACGTGCTCATGTTCCAGCGGGTTACCGCTACCTTCCGTAAAGCGAACGTTAACCAGAAGCTGCGGGAACATTTTCATTCCGCTGCACAGGTCGTGCAGGCTCATATGGTTACGCACCATTGCCGCCACAACCTGCAGGCTGGCGACAATCCCATCACCCGTAGTGGTTTTATCCAGTAAGATCACATGACCGGAGTTTTCCGCGCCAATGCGCCAGCCCTTCTCCTGCAGCTTCTCCAGCACATAGCGGTCGCCCACTTTGGCGCGAACAAAAGGAATACCCAGCTGTTTGAGCGCCAGTTCGAGACCCATATTGCTCATCAGCGTCCCGACAGCGCCGCCCCGCAGCTGCCCCTGACGCAGGCCCTCACGGGCAATGATATAGAGGATCTGGTCACCGTCGACTTTGTTGCCTTCATGGTCCACCATAATGACCCGATCGCCATCGCCATCGTAAGCAATGCCCAGATCGGCCTTTTCCGCCAGCACGCGCGCCTGCAGAGCACGAACGTCCGTCGCCCCGACTTCTTCATTGATGTTGAGACCATCAGGCTCACAGCCCATCGCAATGACCTGAGCGCCCAACTCGCGGAAAACGTTCGGCGCAATGTGATATGTCGCCCCGTGAGCGCAATCGACCACCACTTTTAAAGAGTTGAGGCTCAGCTCGTTCGGGAAAGTGCCTTTGCAAAACTCGATATAACGACCGGCAGCGTCGACGATACGGCTGGCTTTACCCAGCTCGGCGGAATCCACGCAGGTGAGTTCTTTTTCCATTTCAGCTTCAATGGCTTCCTCTACCTCATCAGGAAGCTTCGTGCCCTCGATAGAGAAGAATTTGATGCCGTTGTCATAGAACGGATTATGCGAAGCGGAAATCACAATCCCGGCTTCCGCGCGGAAGGTGCGCGTCAGATAGGCAATTGCCGGCGTTGGCATCGGGCCGGTAAAAGAAGCGGATAATCCCGCGGCGGCCAGGCCAGCCTCCAGCGCGGACTCCAGCATATAGCCTGAAATACGGGTATCTTTACCAATAATAATCTTCCGTGAGCCGTGCCTTGCCAGTACCTTACCTGCCGCCCAGCCCAGCTTTAACACAAATTCTGGCGTTATTGGCGCATCGCCTACGCGGCCACGAATACCATCCGTACCAAAATATTTGCGGTTACTCATAACGTTTATTTTCCTTAGCGGCCAGGGTAGCTTCCACCACGCGCAGCGCTTCTACCGTTTCTTTGACATCATGGACGCGAATTATCTGCGCGCCCTGCATTGCAGCAATGACAGCACAGGCCAGGCTGCCACTCAGGCGCTCCGTCGGCCCGACATTAAGCAACTGACCTACCATCGACTTACGCGACATACCTACCAGCAGCGGAAGACCAAAATGATGGAACTCTCCAAGTCGGGCAAGCAGTTCATAATTATGAGAAAGATTTTTACCGAAACCGAATCCCGGGTCGAGCAACAATTTATCTTTTGCGATACCGGCCCGTTCGCAGCGCACAATATGTTCGACAAAAAAGCGCTCAACGTCAGCAAACACGTCCGCGTACTTCGGCGCGTCCTGCATTGTCTTCGGCTGACCCTGCATATGCATCAGACATACCGGCAAGCCCGTTTCAGCCGCAGCCTCCAGCGCTCCCGGTTCGGTCAGCGAACGGATATCATTGATGATATGCGCGCCAACACGCGCCGACTCGCGAATCACTTCCGGTTTTGAGGTATCAACGGAGATCCAGACCTCAAAGCGCTGGGCAATCGCCTCCACCGTCGGAATGACTCGCGCCAGTTCTTCCTCGACGCTGACATCCGCAGCCCCCGGACGCGTCGACTCCCCACCGATATCAATGATAGTCGCCCCGGCATTGATCATCAGATTGGCGTGTTTAACGGCTTCGACCAGCGTGTTGTGAGTCCCGCCGTCAGAGAAAGAATCAGGAGTAACGTTAAGAATACCCATCACATGTGGATGAGAGAGATCGAGGGTTGAGCCCTGGGCTACAAGTTTCATCGCTAAATCCCTGAGTCAGAGAAAGGTTGAAAAAGAAAAACCCCGGAGCATACGCTCAGGGGTTTTAAAAAGTACAACAGCGTCAATAACGGCTAACTTATTTGTCGCCCAGCTGTTCTGACATGGTATTGCCCGGGTTTGGCGTACGCGGTTCATCGACCGGACGCGGAGCACGAGGGGTGCCATTGTTGTCAGAATTGTTGGATGAACCCGGTTCTTCCCAGCCAGCTGGGGGGCGAACATCGCGGCGAGCCATCAGGTCATCAATCTGCGGGGCGTCGATGGTTTCATATTTCATGAGCGCATCTTTCATCGCGTGCAGGATGTCCATGTTATCGTTCAGGAGCTGGCGTGCACGATTGTAGTTACGCTCAATCAGTGACTTCACTTCCTGGTCGATAATACGCGCCGTTTCATCGGACATATGCTTCGCTTTCGCGACGCTGCGGCCAAGGAAAACTTCACCTTCTTCTTCGGCATACAGCAGCGGGCCGAGTTTGTCAGAGAAGCCCCACTGGGTGACCATGTTACGCGCCAGGTTAGTCGCGACTTTAATGTCGTTCGACGCGCCGGTAGAAACATGCTCTACGCCGTAGATAATCTCTTCCGCCAGACGACCGCCGTACAGGGTTGAAATCTGGCTTTCCAGCTTCTGACGGCTGGCGCTGATCGCGTCGCCTTCAGGCAGGAAGAAGGTGACACCCAGTGCGCGACCGCGCGGGATAATCGTCACTTTGTGCACCGGATCGTGTTCCGGCACCAGGCGGCCAATAATCGCATGGCCCGCTTCGTGATATGCGGTGGACTCTTTCTGCGCTTCCGTCATCACCATGGAGCGACGTTCCGCACCCATCATGATTTTGTCTTTCGCTTTCTCGAATTCAACCATCGATACAACGCGCTTGTTGCCACGAGCCGCAAACAGCGCCGCTTCGTTCACCAGGTTTGCCAGGTCAGCACCGGAGAAGCCCGGCGTACCGCGGGCAATAATTGCCGCGTCGATATCCGGCGCCAGCGGTACGCGGCGCATATGCACTTTCAGAATCTGTTCGCGACCGCGAACGTCCGGCAGACCTACCACAACCTGACGGTCAAAGCGGCCTGGACGCAGCAGCGCAGGGTCAAGAACGTCCGGGCGGTTGGTTGCCGCGATAACGATGATACCTTCGTTACCCTCAAAGCCGTCCATCTCAACCAGCATCTGGTTCAGGGTCTGTTCACGTTCATCGTGACCGCCACCTAAGCCCGCACCACGCTGGCGGCCCACGGCGTCGATTTCATCGATAAAGATGATGCACGGAGCCGCTTTCTTGGCCTGTTCGAACATGTCACGCACGCGGGATGCACCGACACCAACGAACATTTCAACGAAGTCAGAACCGGAAATCGTAAAAAATGGAACCTTAGCTTCACCCGCGATGGCTTTTGCCAGCAAGGTTTTACCGGTACCCGGAGGGCCGACCATCAGGACGCCTTTCGGGATTTTACCGCCCAGCTTCTGGAAACGGCTCGGCTCGCGCAGGTATTCAACCAGTTCAGCCACTTCTTCTTTCGCTTCGTCACAACCGGCGACGTCGGCAAAAGTGGTTTTGATCTGGTCTTCCGTCAGCATACGCGCCTTACTCTTACCGAACGACATGGCACCTTTGCCACCGCCGCCCTGCATCTGGCGCATAAAGAAGATCCAGACGCCGATAAGAAGCAGCATCGGGAACCAGGAGATGAAGATAGAAGCCAGCAGGCTCGGCTCTTCTGGCGGCTCACCAACCACCTTGACGTTTTTAGTCAGAAGGTTATCAAGCAGCTTAGGATCGTTCACCGGGATGTAGGTCGTGTAACGGTTACTATCTTTCTTGGTAACGTTTATCTCACGTCCGTTGATACGCGCTTCGCGAACCTGGTCCTGATTGACCTCCTGCAGGAAGGTAGAATAATCCACCTTGCGGCCATTCGACTCGCTGGGCCCAAAGCTCTGGAATACTGACATCAGCACAACGGCAATGACCAGCCAGAGTATTAGGTTTTTCGCCATGTCACTCAAGGGATTAACCTCATATTACAACTGTGTTAAAAACAGCGTCAGGATACTCTATATCCAGCGTCTTTCAAACTTTCGTTTGAAATCTGCCGGTTATGGTTTACGCCCGGTCGCTACAATATACACTTCACGCGAACGGGCGCGAGAAGAGTCCGGCTTACGAACTTTGACCTTCGTAAACAGGGAGCGAATCTCTCTTAGATACTCATCGAAGCCTTCGCCCTGGAACACCTTCACTACAAAACTACCACCTGGCGCTAAGACATCACGAGCCATTCCAAGCGCCAGTTCCACCAGATACATGGCCCGGGGAATATCCACCGCCGGTGTTCCACACATATTTGGCGCCATATCGGACATGACAACTTGTACTTTACTGTCACCTACACGCTCAAGTAACGCTTTCAGGACTAATTCATCACGAAAGTCGCCCTGAAGGAAGTCCACACCAACGATTGGATCCATAGGTAGAAGATCGCAAGCAATGATGCGGCCGCTGTTACCGATCTGCGTAACCGCGTATTGCGACCAGCCACCGGGTGCAGCGCCGAGGTCAACTATCGTCATCCCCGGTTTAAAAATCTTGTCACTTTGCTGTATTTCATCAAGTTTAAACCAGGCACGGGAACGTAACCCCTTTTTCTGTGCCTGCTGAACATATTTATCGCTAAAGTGTTCCTGAAGCCAACGACTTGAGCTGGCAGAACGCTTTTTACCTGTCATTTAACATTCCCATTTCGGGTTCATCGTACTTCGCGACGTAAAAATCGACGCGGTAGTTTGGCGATATATGGGAGATGGCGGTAGAATGAACCGTTTTCAATCCCAACGTAAGCAAAAAAATACGATGAATCTGAGTACTAAACAAAAACAGCACCTGAAAGGTCTGGCACATCCGCTCAAGCCGGTAGTTATGCTTGGCAACAATGGTTTGACCGAAGGGGTACTGGCCGAGATTGAACAAGCGTTAGAGCACCATGAACTTATCAAGGTGAAGATCGCCTCGGAAGATCGCGAAACTAAAACCTTGATCGTGGAAGCTATCGTGCGCGAAACCGGCGCCTGTAATGTACAGGTCATCGGTAAAACGCTGGTTCTGTACCGCCCGACTAAAGAGCGTAAAATCTCGCTGCCACGCTAAGAATATCCTGGTTATCGACACAACTTTGTGTAAATCGAGGGTTTTCTGCGGGTAGACGAGCAAAATGCCATGCTCCGGACGCTGATAAAAGGCCGCTACGCGGCCTTTTTCCTTTCTTTACAATCCATCAACATCGTAGCGTTAAATTCGGATTAAAGGTACTCAACCTTCAGAATTTCGAATTCGACTTCACCGCCCGGTGTACGGATTACCACAACATCATCCTGCTCTTTACCGATTAAACCACGTGCAATCGGTGAGTTAACAGAGATCAGATTTTGCTTAAAATCGGCCTCATCATCGCCGACGATACGATAAGTTTGCTCTTCATCCGTATCGAGATTCAGAACGCTGACCGTCGAACCAAAAATCACCCGGCCATTGTTAGGCATTTTAGTGATGTCGATAACCTGCGCGTTCGACAGCTTTGCTTCAATATCCTTAATGCGGCCTTCACAGAAGCCCTGCTGTTCGCGGGCAGCATGATACTCAGCATTTTCTTTCAGATCGCCGTGCTCGCGCGCATCAGCGATGGCCGCGATGATTTCAGGACGACGTACGGACTTCAGGAAATCCAGTTCTTCGCGCAGTTTTTCAGCGCCACGTAAGGTCATCGGAATAGCTTGCATTTGTTATACCTCTTTTCATTCCTTCATGGAGCAGACAACACCGCTCCGCAGCCGGTCAAGACTTGAGCAGGGCCGGAGCAAAAGAAAACCGACCCGGAAAGTCATCCCCAGGTCAGCAGCAATTTTCAATTTGATACGTATTTTACCCTGAAGTTCACTATGGGTCATCGTTTACTTTACAGGGCGATGCACCGTAGTATGACGGACTGGTTTCAGGCTGTTAGCGCGAGATTATGCGATTTCCCAGATTTATCATCGGATTGACCGCCGGTATAGCGTTTAGCGCTCAGGCGGCGAATATTGACGAGTACATCAACCAGCTTCCTGCGGGCGCAAACCTTGCCTTTATGGCGCAGAAGGTGGGATCCCCAACGCCGGAGATAGACTATCATAGCCAGCAGATGGCGCTTCCGGCCAGCACCCAAAAGGTGATAACCGCACTTGCTGCGCTGCTGCAGCTGGGTCCGGACTTCCGCTTCACCACCACGCTGGAAACGAAAGGCAGTCTCGATGGCGGTGTCCTGAAAGGCGACCTCATTGCGCGCTTTGGCGGCGATCCTACCCTTCGGCGTCAGGATATTCGTAATATGGTGGCCACGCTGAAGAAAGCCGGCGTCCAGCGAATTGAAGGTAATGTCCTGATCGATACCTCCATCTTCGCCAGCCATGACAAAGCGCCGGGCTGGCCCTGGAATGATATGACGCAGTGCTTTAGCGCCCCGCCGGCGGCAGCTATTGTCGATCGAAACTGTTTCTCCATCTCGCTCTATAGCGCGCAAAAACCGGGCGATCTGGCGTTTATCCGCGTGGCGTCTTACTACCCGGTGACCATGTTCAGCCAGGTACGAACGCTGGCGCGCGGCTCTTCTGAAGCACAGTACTGTGAGCTTGACGTGGTTCCCGGCGATCTGAACCGATACACCCTGACCGGCTGTCTGCCGCAGCGCAGCGAACCGCTGCCGCTGGCTTTCGCCATCCAGGATGGCGCCAGCTACGCCGGTGCGATTCTGAAAGCGGAGCTGACCGATGCCGACATCACCTGGAGCGGCACGCTGCTGCGTCAGACGCTGGCGAACGATCCGGGTACCGTACTGGCGAGCACCCAATCTGCACCGCTGCACGATCTGCTGCGTATTATGTTGAAAAAATCGGACAACATGATCGCCGATACGGTATTCCGCACCATTGGGCATGCCCGCTTCAGCGTACCGGGTACCTGGCGAGCCGGATCCGATGCCGTACGGCAGATCCTGCGCCAGCAGGCCGGTGTCGATCTCGGCAATACCATTATTGCCGATGGCTCAGGTCTATCGCGCCATAACCTCATCGCGCCAGCCACGATGATGCAGGTGCTGCAGTACATCGCCCAGCACGATAACGAGCTCAACTTTATCTCGATGCTGCCTCTGGCCGGCCACGACGGTTCTCTGCAATACCGTGCGGGTCTGCATCAGGCTGGCGTTGATGGCAAAGTTTCGGCGAAAACGGGTTCACTGCAAGGGGTGTATAACCTGGCCGGTTTCATCACTACCGCCAGCGGCCAGAAGATTGCGTTCGTGCAATATTTGTCTGGCTACGCCGTGCCTCCGGCCGACCAGCGTAATCGCCGCATTCCGCTGGTGCGCTTCGAAAGCCGATTGTACAAGGACCTGTACCAGAACAACTAAAAGCAAAAGGGCCGCATCATATGCGGCCCTTTTTGTGTACCCGGAATTAACGCTTGTAGATGAATTCGACGCCTTCTTCGTCGTCTTCGTCCCAATCGTCATCCCAGTCTTCATCATCTTCCACTTCAGCTTCTTCAAGCTGCTGACGATGATAGTCGTCCCACATAAACTCGACTTTTTCGGCCGGCTTCGCTTCTTCCGCATGGACAATCGGGTTTTCGATGATAAAGGTCATCACGTCCCAGCACAGGTCTTTTACGCCCTGCTGACTGGCCGCCGAAATCAGATAGAATTTATCTTCCCAGCCCAGCGCCTGCGCGATAGCTTTCGCTTTCGCTTCCGCCTCAGCTTTATCCATCAGGTCAATCTTGTTAAAGACTAGCCAGCGCGGCTTAGAAGCCAGCTTCTCACTGTATTTTTCCAGCTCACCGATAATAATCCGCGCGTTCTCAACCGGATCGGAGCCGTCAATCGGCTCGATATCGATGAGATGCAGCAGCACGCGGCAGCGCTCCAGGTGCTTCAGGAAGCGAATACCGAGGCCTGCGCCTTCCGCTGCGCCTTCAATCAGCCCAGGGATATCCGCCACCACAAAGCTCTTCTCGTTATCCATACGCACCACGCCGAGGCTTGGCACCAGCGTCGTAAACGGATAGTCAGCGACTTTAGGCTTGGCAGCGGAAACGGCACGAATAAAGGTCGATTTACCCGCATTCGGCATCCCCAGCATCCCGACGTCCGCCAGCAGCATCAGCTCCAGTTGGAGATCGCGCTTATCGCCCGGCGTCCCCATCGTCTTTTGACGCGGAGTACGGTTTACGGACGATTTGAAACGGGTGTTACCCAGACCGTGCCAGCCGCCTTTGGCGACCATCAGACGCTGACCGTGCTTGGTCATATCGCCCATCGTCTCGCCGGTCCCCTGGTCGATTACACGGGTTCCTACCGGCACTTTCACCGTCACGTCTTTACCGCGTTTACCGGTACAGTCGCGGCTCTGGCCGTTTTGCCCGCGCTCGGCGCGGAAAGACTTCTCAAAACGATAGTCGATCAGGGTGTTCAGGTTTTCGTCCGCTTCAAGCCAGACGTCGCCGCCATCACCACCGTCACCGCCGTCCGGGCCGCCTCTCGGGATATATTTTTCGCGGCGGAAGCTAACGCAACCATTGCCGCCATCGCCTGCTACGACCAGGATCGTTGCTTCATCAACAAACTTCATTTTACTCTCCGTAAATCATTCGCCTGAGCGGGGGAGCGGCACAACCGCTTCTCGCTTACGCCATCGTCCCCAAAGACGATGACCGACGGCGGAATACATCGCGCCCGCAACCACGACAAACGCACCGAGATAACCCATCAGGTTCAACAGCGGTCTGGCGAAAACGTCGGGCCAGGCCAGTGATAATAAATCTGAAAACAGCAGCGTAAACAGCGGCGTTAAGGTAATCAACGCGCTCACCTGCGCCGCCTGCCAGCGCGCCATCGCTTCCGCCAGCGCGCCGTAGCCGACCAGGGTGTTCAGGCCGCAAAAAACCAGGCAGGCCAGCTGCCAGTCGCTTAATGCCAGTACCTGCGAAGGCTTCGCTAATGGCAATAGCGATATCGTACATAAAGTGTACAGCAAAAAAAGGATTTGCTGTGACGCCAGACGCCGCAATAACACCTTTTGCGCGACACCGTAGCACACCCACACCGTCGCCGCCCCGACGCCGAAAATTACCCCCCACGTGTAGTCCGTCAGGCGAGTAAAAATCTCAATCAGGCTGGTGTTAAAAAACATGACCAGACCGCTCACCAGCATCAGCGCTCCCACAACCTGAGTGCCGCGCATTTTTTCTTTAAGGACAAAAACGCTGGCCACCATCATGCCGACCGGGGACAGCTGGCCAATCACCTGGGAAGCGGTGGGGCTGAGATATTGCAAGGAAGAACTAAACAGAATGAAGTTACCGAACAAACCACCCGTCGCAATCACCAGCAGTATCAACCACCGCGGCTTACGAAAAATACGCAGCGGAGGCAGTTTTCTTTTCATGGCCAGAATGGCGCCAAGACCAAAACTTGCCATCAAAAAGCGATAAAAAACCACCGTCGGCGGCTCCATCACTTCAAGAACCTGCTTCATTGCGATCGGCAGGGCCCCCCAACACATCGCCGTGGTGAGCGCTAAAATAATGCCGATGCCGGCCTGCTGCTTCATGCCCGTTTTCCCTGCAGAAAATTTTCCGGGTTTTCAATGTAAAAAGCCCCGCAACACGTTGCGGGGCTTTAATCCGTTACCGGACCACGAAAAACTTACTCAGCAACGATGCTGATGTATTTACGGTTGTTCGGGCCTTTAACTTCGAATTTCACTTTACCGTCTGCTTTAGCAAACAGAGTGTGGTCACGACCGCAACCTACGTTAGTGCCAGCGTGGAATTTGGTACCACGTTGACGAACGATGATGCTACCCGCCAGAACGGATTCGCCACCGAAACGCTTAACGCCCAGGCGTTTAGCTTCTGAATCGCGACCGTTACGAGTTGAGCCGCCAGCCTTTTTATGTGCCATTTAAATCTCTCCTCAGGTCTTAGGCGCTGATGCCAGTAATTTTCACATCAGTGAACCACTGACGATGGCCCTGCTGCTTACGGTAGTGTTTACGACGACGAAACTTAACGATTTTAACTTTCTCGCCACGACCGTGTGCAACAACTTCAGCTTTGATTACGCCGCCCTCAACGAAAGGAACGCCGATTTTAATTTCTTCACCGTTTGCGATCATCAGCACTTCTGCGAACTCAACAGCTTCGCCAGTTGCGATGTCCAGCTTTTCCAGGCGAATGGTTTGACCTTCGCTTACTCGGTGTTGTTTACCACCACTTTGGAAAACCGCGTACATATAGAACTCCGCTTCCGCGCACCTCTTCGTATGATTCAGAGTGCGCTATAAATATTCACAATAGGGCGCGAATATTACGCAAAACGCGAGCCTTTGACAAGAGCGATCAGCGATCAACGCAGAAAAAAAACACAACTTTCACTCCAGCGTTTATCTGCGGCAATTTTTCAGTACAATCACATCTTCTTTTAATTCTATCTTAATCCTTCTGTGATCCTATTGGATACGCGGGAACAGGACATTTGGCCCGGCTTTTGCGATGAATTTAGAAAAAATCAATGAGTTAACCGCGCAGGATATGGCGGGCGTCAATGCGACAATTCTTGAGCAACTCGACTCGGATGTTCAGCTTATCAATCAGTTAGGCTACTACATCGTTAGCGGAGGCGGTAAACGCATTCGCCCGATGATCGCCGTGCTGGCCGCGCGTGCCGTGGGATATCAGGGAAACGCTCACGTCGCCATTGCTGCGCTGATCGAATTTATCCATACCGCCACCCTGCTGCATGATGACGTCGTCGATGAGTCTGATATGCGCCGGGGCAAAGCCACCGCAAACGCCGCTTTTGGCAATGCCGCTAGCGTGCTGGTTGGCGATTTCATCTACACCCGCGCCTTTCAGATGATGACCAGCCTCGGCTCATTGAGAGTTCTGGAAGTGATGTCGGAAGCCGTGAACGTCATTGCTGAAGGCGAAGTTCTGCAGTTGATGAACGTGAACGACCCGGATATCACCGAAGAAAACTATATGCGGGTCATTTATAGCAAGACCGCTCGTTTGTTTGAAGCCGCAGCCCAGTGCTCCGGGATCCTGGCCGACTGCACCGCGGAACAAGAGAAAGCGTTACAGGACTACGGGCGCTATCTGGGCACCGCTTTCCAGCTGATTGACGATCTGCTTGACTACAGTTCAGACGGTGAGCGGTTGGGTAAAAACGTCGGTGACGATCTGAATGAAGGCAAACCCACCCTTCCGCTGCTGCACGCTATGCAACACGGCAGCGCAGAACAGTCCGCCATGATCCGCGGAGCGATCGAGCAGGGTAACGGCCGCCATCTACTCGAAGCCGTACTGGAAACCATGGCAGCCTGCGGCTCGCTGGAATGGACCCAAAAACGCGCGGAGGAAGAGGCTGATAAAGCGATTGCCGCGCTTCAGGTCCTCCCCGATTCCCCGTGGCGTGAAGCGCTAATTGGTCTTGCCCACATCGCCGTGCAGCGCGACCATTAACCCCTCCTCTCACTTTCCCGCGTAAAATCGCGGGAAAGTTCCAGTAAGCACCAATAAAGCCAATTTCAGCCTTATTTCTTGATATATTCCTAATATCAAAGCCATTAAAAGAACTTGTTAGAACATTACTGGAACTCAAGGTATAGTCATTTTGTCGCCCATTAAGGACGAACGGAATGTTTATTACCAGGAGAATTTATGGATAAGTTCATCGACTGGCATCCAGCGGATATTATTGCCGGATTACGCAAAAAAGGGACGTCGCTGGCAGCTGAATCGCGGCGTAATGGTTTAAGTTCTTCAACGCTCGCCAATGCGCTGACTCGGCCCTGGCCCAAGGGCGAGCTGATTATCGCTCACGCGCTGGAAACCGATCCCTGGGTAATATGGCCATCGCGCTATCACGATCCCCATACCCACCAGTTTATCGACAGAACGCAGATGATGCGTCAGAGGAAGAATAACAAGTAAAGCGAGGTTGCAGACAACAGCCCCCGGACCTACGTCAGAGGGCTGCTGTAATGGGCTTATTCGGCTTTGACGCGTTCGATATTCGCGCCAAGCGCCTGAAGTTTGTCTTCGATACGTTCGTAGCCGCGGTCAATGTGGTAAATACGATCGACAATCGTCGTCCCTTCCGCAATGCAGCCTGCCAGCACCAGGCTAGCTGACGCACGCAGATCCGTCGCCATGACCTGGGCGCCAGAAAGTTGCTTCACGCCGTGGCAAATCGCCGTATTGCTCTCGATTTCCGCATGCGCGCCCATACGGATCAGCTCCGGGATATGCATGAAACGGTTTTCGAAGATCGTTTCGGTGATCACGCCGGTTCCCTCGGCAACCAGATTCAGCAAGGTGAACTGGGCCTGCATATCGGTCGGGAAACCCGGATGCGGAGCAGTACGAACGTTGACAGCTTTCGGACGGTTGCCGTGCATATCGAGGCTAATCCAGTCCTCGCCCGTTTCGATGTCCGCGCCGGCATCGCGTAGCTTCGCCAGAACCGCATCAAGCGTATCAGGTTGAGCATTGCGGCACAGGATCTTACCGCCAGAAATCGCCGCCGCCACCAGGAAGGTCCCGGTTTCAATACGATCCGGCAGAACGCGGTAGACGCCGCCGCCGAGGCGCGCTACGCCTTCGATGGTGATACGATCGGTACCCTGACCTTTGATCTTCGCGCCGAGCGCGTTGAGAAAGTTGGCGGTATCGACAATTTCCGGCTCGCGCGCGGCGTTTTCGATAACGGTGGTGCCTTCCGCCAGCGTCGCAGCGCTCATGATGGTTACGGTAGCGCCAACGCTGACCTTATCCATCACAATATGCGCGCCTTTCAGGCGTCCATTAACCGACGCCTTGACATAACCTTCTTCCAGTTTGATTTCCGCACCCAGTTGCTCAAGACCGGTAATGTGTAAATCAACCGGGCGCGCGCCGATGGCGCAGCCGCCGGGAAGTGATACCTGTCCCTGACCAAAACGGGCCACCAGCGGACCCAGCGCCCAAATCGAAGCACGCATGGTTTTGACGAGGTCATACGGCGCACAGAAAACGTCAACCGGGCCGGCATCGATCCATACGGAGCCGTTGCGCTTAACGTTCGCGCCCAGCTGGCTCAGCAGTTTCATGGTGGTATCGATGTCTTTCAGCTTCGGTACGTTCTGGATCTCAATCGGCTCTTCGGCTAATAGCGCGGAAAAGAGGATTGGCAGGGCGGCGTTTTTCGCGCCGGAAATAGTGACCTCGCCCTGCAGACGAGTAGGCCCCTGAACACGGAATTTATCCATTGATTCTGTTCTCTGTTAAGAATTCACATACGCTGCGGGGAACATCCCCACAGCTTATAAGCCATTTAGTTTGCGGTCTCGCGCCCACTCCTGCGGGGTAAACGCTTTTATCGACAGAGCATGGATGCGGTTATCGGCAATATATTCCATCAGCGGGGCATAGATAGCCTGTTGCTTCTTGACCCGACTCATGCCGTCGAACATCTCACCCACAGCAATAACCTGAAAGTGGCTGCCATCGCCAGAGACGTGGACTTCCTGAAGGGAGAGTGCGTTCATCAGCACGGTCTGAATTTCATGATTTTCCATGGGCTACATTTATCTGATAGTGAAAACAGCCCAACATCTTAGAGGAAAGTGGCGCTGTCTTAAACAAGCAAAAAGCCCCATCGAAAAGTTTGATGGGGCTTTCAGAATAGCTTCAGCAGTAAAGCACTGAAAAAGTTATGGGATCATATCGGCAGGAAGGTTATACAACCTGACCAGGGTTTGCAGATTTTCACTCTTCCCGGTCAACTTCGCTTCCCCGCCCTGCCGACGAACCAGTGCGATAAAATGCACTAATAGCGCCAGCCCGGCGGTGTCCACGCGGGTCACGGCGCTCAGGTCGATTGCGGACACGCCATCCGTCGCCTGAGCGCGTGCTTCCCACAGCGGGACCAGAAGATCCTGGTCCAGCTCTCCGCGCAGCGCCAGCGTCTCACCATCGCGAGTCCAGCTCAGCTGCCCGGTCATTATTTTTTCTGTTCCAGAGTAATCGGCTGCGCGGAGCTTGCCTTCAGCTGCGCCGTCAGACCATCAACGCCTTTAGTACGCAGCAGGTCGCTCCACTCGTTTTGTTTAGTGGTGATCATGCTCACCCCTTCCGCAATCATGTCGTACGCCTGCCAGTTACCGGTCTGGGTATTTTTACGCCACTGGAAATCCAGGCGAACCGGCGGACGGCCATTCGGATCGAGGATGGTGACGCGAATAGGAACAATGGTCGCGCTGCCCAGAGGCTGCTCAGGCGCAATCTGATAGGTCTGACCGTGATACATCGCCAGCGCCTGGCCGTAGGCCTGTTTCAGATATTCGCGGAAGGCGGCGAAATAGGCTTCACGCTGCGCCGGGGTCGCTTCTTTGTAATAACGACCTAATACCAGCGCGCCGGCGTATTTCACCTGAACATAGGGCAGCAGTTCCTGATCGACGATGTCGCGCAGGTAGTTCGGGTTAGCCTGAATCTTAGGCTGCTCGTTCTTCAGGCGATCGAAGGTTTTCTGCGCCGCTTCGTCCATCAGCTTATAGGGATTGGATTGGTCCGCGGCGGTGGCCGCAGTCAAAGGGGCAATCACCAGCATGGCGACCATTAGTAAGCGTTTAAACATGTCTTATCTCTCCTGAAATTAGTGCGTCGTGCCGGCTGGCGGCGTAGCGTCAGTATGACTCTCCCCGGCAGACTGTTCATCGCCAGAATTCTTATTGTCGCTACCTTTACTGTTATAAAGGAACTGGCCTATCAAATCTTCCAGCACCATGGCGGATTTGGTGTCCTGAATGGTGCCGCCATCTTTAAGGATAGCCGTTCCCAACTCCGGGTCTTCAAACCCGATGTTCATCGCCAGGTACTGTTCGCCCAGCAGACCGGAAGTTCTAATCGCCAGCGAGCTGGTATCCGGGATATGGTTGTAGCGCTCATCAATATCGAGAGCAACGCGAGGCAGGTAGGTTTTAGGGTCGAGCGTGATATCCGCCACGCGTCCGACGACAACGCCGCCAATCCGTACCGGAGAGCGCGCTTTCAGACCGCCGATATTGTCAAAAGTGGCATAGAGCCGATAAGTCGGTTCGGTACGTAAAGAGGTTACGTTTGCCGCCTTCAGGCAGACAAACAGCGCAGCCAGCAGCGCAACCAGTAAAAATACCCCTACCCAGATTTCATTTTTTCTCGTTTGCATGAACTCAATTCCCAAACATCAGCGCAGTCAGCACAAAATCCAGCCCCAGAACCGCCAGCGACGCATGTACCACGGTACGCGTCGTCGCCCGGCTAATCCCGGCGGAAGTGGGGATAGCGTCATAACCGTTAAATAACGCGATCCATGTTACCGTAATGGCGAAAACCAGACTCTTAATCAGGCAGTTAACCAGATCCATCCGCCAGTCAACGGCGTTTTGCATCGCGCTCCAGAAGAATCCGCCATCGATGCCCTTCCAACTGACACCGACCAGCGAGCCGCCCCAAACGCCGACCGCCACAAAAATAATCGTTAACAACGGCAGTGAAATCACCCCCGCCCAGAAGCGCGGAGAGATCACGCGGCGAAGCGGGTCGACCGCCATCATCTCCATGCTGGAGAGCTGCTCGGTTGCGCGCATCAGGCCAATTTCGGCAGTCAGCGCCGAACCGGCACGCCCGGCAAACAACAGCGCGGCGACCACCGGCCCCAGTTCACGCAGCAGCGACAGCGCCACCAGCATGCCCAGACTGGTTTCGGCGCTATAGGTGGTTAACACCAGATAGCCCTGCAGACCCAGCACCATACCGATAAACAGCCCCGAGACAATGATGATCAGCATCGACAGCACGCCAACGTTATACAGCTGACGCACCAGCAGCGGCGCATGCTTGCGAAACTCAGGCTTGCCGACAACCGCGTTGAAGAGCATTAATCCAGCACGCCCGAACGTCGCGATAGTTTTAATACCGCGATGCCCAAGCGCGGCTAGCGCATTTAACAACATGAGTCGCTTAACTCCCTTTGCCCAATAAATCATGATGATAATCACCCGCCGGATAGCGGAACGGCACCGGGCCGTCGGCGATACCATCAATGAACTGACGAACCCGAGGATCGGCATTTTCGCGCAGCGACTGCGCACTCCCGTGCGCCACCACCTTTTTGTCCGCCACGATATATGCGAAGTCCGCGATGCTGAGCACCTCCGGCACATCATGCGAAACCACGATACAGGTGACACCCAGGGTGCTATTGAGTTCAGAAATCAGCTTCACCAGCACCCCCATCGTAATGGGGTCCTGCCCGACAAAGGGCTCATCGAACATGATTAAATCAGGTTCCAGCGCAATCGCCCTCGCCAGCGCGGCACGGCGCGCCATGCCGCCGGAGAGCTCAGAAGGCATCAGCTTCGCGGCTCCGCGTAGCCCGACGGCCTCCAGCTTCATCATCACCGTGGTGTGCAGCAGCGCTTCCGGCAAACGCGTATGCTCGCGCAGCGGATAAGCGACGTTATCAAACACGTTCAGGTCGGTGAACAGCGCGCCGGACTGAAACAGCATGCTCATGCGCTTGCGGACGGTATACAGGCGCGAGCGCGACATCTGCGGTACGTTTTCACCATCAAACAGGATCTCGCCTTTATCGGGCGGGATCTGACCGCCGATCAGACGTAACAGGGTGGTTTTGCCGATCCCTGATGGCCCCATTATCGCGGTGATCTTGCCGCGGGGTACCGATAGCGAGATATCATCGAAGATCACGCGATCGCCCCTCGAGAAGCGAATACCGCGCACTTCGACTAGATTCGCCGAACTCTGGCTCATAAAATCATCCTTACTAGACACCCGTCGGGCTAAGCATGGCGCTTTCTTTCACCACAAACCCAACATTTTTACAGAATCTTACCCGCCCGGGTTAGCGAAAGCTGGCATTTGTTTTACTTTTGGCACACATAAAGTCAAAATTAAGAATTCGTTACGCTGCCTACGGACGGCCAGCGAGGCGACGATTATACCTGAAGAAAGGACTTTAGATGCTCTTAGCGACGGCTCTGTTAATTATTGGTTTATTGCTGGTTGTCTACAGCGCCGATCGTCTGGTCTACGCCGCTTCAATACTCTGCCGTATGCTGGGAATCCCCCCCCTTATTATAGGGATGACGGTGGTCAGCATCGGTACCAGTTTACCGGAAGTCATTGTTTCCGCCGCCGCTTCCCTGCATGGGCAAACCGATCTGGCGATCGGCACAGCTCTGGGATCGAATATCACCAATATCCTGCTGATCCTCGGCCTCACCGCTCTGTTTCAACCTTTTACCGTGCATTCTGATATCCTGCGCCGCGAATTGCCGCTAATGTTGCTGGTCAGTTTACTGGCAGGATTTGTGCTGTACGACGGGCAGATTACGCGGATAGATGGCCTTTTTTTGCTGGCGCTGGCGGTACTGTGGCTGTTGTTTACCCTTAAGATTGCCCGCCTTGCGGAACGCCAGGGGAACGACAGCCTGACCCGTGAACAGCTGGCGGAGCTGCCGCGGGAGGGCTCGCTTCCCGTCGCGCTGCTCTGGTTGGGCGTCGCGATGATAGTGATGCCGATGGCCACGCGGATGGTGGTGGATAACGCCACGGTGCTGGCAAACTTTTTTGCCATCAGCGAACTGACCGTCGGCTTAACGGTCGTTGCCATCGGCACCAGCCTGCCCGAGCTGGCCACCGCCATCGCCGGAGCGCGAAAAGGCGAAAATGACATCGCCATCGGCAATATCATTGGCGCTAATATTCTGAATATCGTACTGGTTCTCGGGCTCCCCGCGCTGATTGCGCCTGGCGCCTTTGCCGCCGAGGCCTTTACCCGCGACTATGGCGTCATGCTGCTGGTCAGCCTGATCTTCGCGGTGCTGTGCTGGCGTCGTAAACAACAGCCCGGTCGCCTTGCCGGCGCCCTGCTGCTGGGTGGTTTTGTGCTTTGGTTAGCGATGCTGTACTGGACAGCGCCGCTCTTCGTTGAATGATTCGGGATAACATTATGTCGCAAATAGATTTGCCAGCGGATTTTGACTTTCAACGGGCAGGCCGTGAGGTGCTGGACATTGAACGTGAAGGTCTGGCCCAGCTCGATCAATATATTAATGAAGATTTTACCCGTGCCTGTGAGACCATTTTTCGCTGTACCGGTAAAGTTGTGGTGATGGGAATGGGTAAATCCGGCCATATCGGGCGAAAGATGGCCGCAACGTTCGCCAGCACCGGGACATCAGCATTCTTCGTCCATCCCGGCGAGGCCGCGCACGGCGATTTGGGCATGGTCACCCCCTGCGACGTAGTGATCGCGCTATCTAACTCCGGGGAATCAAATGAAATTCTCGCCCTGATCCCGGTGCTTAAGCGCCAGCAGGTGTCGCTTATCTGTATCACCAGCCGACCGGAAAGCAGCATGGCGCGCGCGGCGGATATTCATCTGTGCGTGAAGGTGCCCAAAGAGGCTTGCCCGTTAGGGCTGGCCCCCACATCAAGCACCACCGCCGCGCTGGTGATGGGCGATGCCCTTGCCGTCGCGCTGCTGGAAGCCCGCGGTTTTACCGCTGAAGATTTTGCGCTATCGCATCCCGGCGGCGCGCTGGGCCGTAAGCTACTGCTGCGGGTCAATGATATCATGCACACCGGCGATGAAATTCCGCATGTTGGCCTGGAGGCCACGCTGCGCGATGCGCTGCTGGAAATCACGCGCAAAAATTTAGGCATGACCGCTATTTGCGACGATGAAATGAATATCATCGGCATTTTCACCGATGGCGATCTGCGCCGCGTCTTTGATACCGGCATTGATATGCGTAACGCCAGCATCGCCGAAGTCATGACGCGAGGCGGCATCCGCATCCGTCCCGGTACGCTGGCCGTTGATGCGCTGAACCTGATGCAGTCCCGTCATATCACCTGCGTACTGGTTGCCGATGGCGACCGTCTGGTAGGTGTGATACATATGCACGATCTCCTGCGCGCGGGCGTAGTGTAAGTAAGGAAAAAATAATGAATAATGCTGATGCCCTGATAACGACCTGCTATGGTCCGGTAAGTCAGGGCTTTATTGACCGGGCGGCGAAGATCCGTTTACTGATACTTGATGTGGACGGCGTTCTGTCCGACGGTCTTATCTATATGGGCAACAACGGCGAAGAGCTGAAAGCGTTTAACGTGCGCGACGGCTACGGTATCCGCTGCGCCCTGACTTCAGAGATTGAAGTAGCGATAATTACCGGGCGAAACGCTAAACTGGTGGAAGATCGCTGCCAGACGCTCGGCATCACCCATCTCTACCAGGGGCAGTCTGATAAGCTGCTGGCGTTTCATGAGCTACTCAATAAACTGGCCGTTAGCGCGGATGAAGTGGCCTATATTGGCGACGATCTGATCGACTGGCCGGTGATGGCTGAAGTGGGTTTAAGCATAGCGGTAGCCGATGCGCATCCGTTGCTGCTCCCGCGCGCGGATTACGTCACTCGTATCAACGGCGGTCGCGGAGCGGTACGCGAAGTGTGCGATTTGCTACTATTGGCGCAGGGCAAGCTGGATGAGGCCAAAGGGCAATCTATATGAGTAAAACCAGACGTTGGGTTATCATTTTACTATCGCTGGTCGCGCTGATCCTGATCGGCCTGAACCTGGCGAGTACGGACGATGCCACCCAGCAAGCGATCAATCCTGACGATCCGACGTATACCAGCGAGCATACCGATACCGTCGTTTATAGTCCCGAAGGGGCGCTTAACTACCGGCTAATCGCGGAACACGTAGAGTATTTTTCCGAACAGCAGCTCTCGTGGTTCGCAAAACCGGTGATGACCACCTTCGATACGAATAAAGTACCAACCTGGTCTATCAAAGCGGATAAAGCTAAGTTGACGAATGACCGCATGCTGTATCTTTACGGGCACGTTGAGGTTAATGCGCTGACGGCGGATTCTCAACTGCGCAAAATTACGACGGATAACGCCCAGATAAACCTGGTGACGCAGGATGTTACCTCCGATGACATGGTGACGTTGTACGGAACAACATTTAATTCCAGCGGCCTGAAAATGCGCGGGAACCTGCGCAGCAAAAATGCCGAGCTGATTGAAAAGGTTAGAACCTCATATGAAATTCAGAACAAACAAACTCAGCCTTAAGATTGCGCTCGCCAGCGCCTTACTGGCCGCCAGCCTGTCGGCACAGGCCAAAACGGGTGATACCGATCAGCCGATTCATATTGAATCCGATCAGCAGTCGCTGGATATGCAGGGCAACGTCGTTACCTTTACGGGTAATGTCGTCGTCACTCAGGGTACGATCAAAATCAACGCCGACAAAGTCGTCGTGACCCGTCCGGGCGGCGAAAAAGGCAAAGAGGTTATCGATGGCTACGGTAACCCGGCCACCTTCTACCAGATGCAGGACAACGGCAAACCGGTAAAAGGCCGCGCGTCGAAAATGCATTATGAACTGCAAAACGACTTTGTCGTCCTGACCGGCAATGCGCATCTGGAACAGATCGATAGCAATATCCAGGGTGACAAAATCACTTACCTGGTGAAAGAACAAAAAATGCAGGCTTTCAGCAATAAAGGCGGGCGCGTGACCACGGTTCTGGTTCCTTCGCAGCTGCAGGATAAAGGTAGCGATCAGTCAAAGAAGGGTAAGTAATTCGTTATGGCAACATTAACTGCAAAGAATCTTGCTAAAGCCTATAAAGGCCGCCGCGTCGTGGAAGATGTCAGTCTGACCGTGAATTCGGGCGAGATTGTTGGCCTGCTCGGTCCGAACGGCGCCGGTAAAACCACTACCTTCTATATGGTTGTTGGTATCGTACCGCGCGACGCGGGCAACATTATCATCGATGATGAAGACATCAGCCTGCTGCCGCTGCACGCGCGCGCGCGTCGCGGAATCGGCTATTTGCCGCAGGAGGCCTCCATTTTCCGCCGGCTGAGCGTTTACGATAACCTGATGGCGGTATTGCAGATTCGCGACGATCTCAGCAACGAGCAGCGCGAAGATCGCGCGAAAGAGCTGATGGAGGAGTTTCACATTGAGCACCTGCGCGATAGTCTCGGCCAGGCGCTCTCCGGTGGTGAACGGCGCCGCGTCGAGATCGCCCGCGCGTTGGCCGCTAACCCGAAATTCATCCTGCTGGATGAACCCTTTGCCGGCGTTGACCCCATCTCCGTTATCGATATCAAACGCATTATTGAACACCTGCGCGACAGCGGTCTTGGCGTCCTGATAACCGACCATAACGTCAGGGAAACGCTGGCCGTTTGCGAGCGTGCTTATATCGTCAGCCAGGGCCACCTGATAGCCCACGGTACGCCGCAGCAAATCCTTGAAGACGAGCAGGTTAAGCGCGTGTATCTTGGGGAAGACTTCAGACTCTGATAGGGTAGAGGTTACAGACGTTTTAGCCGGAGATATTGGCCCTGAATATGAAGCAAGGTTTGCAATTAAGGCTAAGCCAACAGCTTGCCATGACGCCACAACTGCAGCAGGCGATTCGTCTACTGCAGCTGTCCACGTTAGAACTCCAGCAAGAACTCCAGCAGGCGCTGGACAGCAACCCGTTGCTGGAGCAAACCGATCTTCACGATGAGGTAGAAACCAAAGAGGCCGAGGATCGCGAATCTCTGGATACCGTCGACGCCCTTGAGCAAAAAGAGATGCCCGAAGAGCTGCCGCTTGATGCCAGCTGGGATGAGATTTACACCGCCGGAACGCCATCAGGCAACGGCGTCGATTACCAGGATGACGAACTGCCCGTCTACCAGGGAGAGACCACGCAAAGCCTGCAGGATTACCTGATGTGGCAGGTTGAACTTACGCCATTCACCGATACCGATCGCGCCATCGCGACCTCTATCGTCGATGCCGTTGATGATACCGGCTACCTGACGATTTCTGTCGAAGACATCGTGGAAAGTATTAGCGACGATGAAATCGGACTTGAAGAAGTTGAAGCGGTTCTCAAGCGCATTCAGCGTTTCGACCCCGTCGGCGTGGCGGCAAAAGATTTGCGTGATTGCCTGCTGGTTCAGCTTTCACAGTTTGCCAAAGAGACGCCGTGGATTGAAGAAGCCCGCCTGATCATCAGCGATCATCTCGATCTGCTGGCCAACCACGACTTCCGCAGCCTGATGCGCGTAACCCGCCTCAAAGAAGAAGTGTTAAAGGAAGCGGTAAATCTGATCCAATCGCTGGATCCGCGCCCGGGACAGTCGATCCAAACTGGCGAGCCAGAATATGTCATTCCTGACGTTCTGGTGCGTAAAGTCAACGATCGTTGGGTGGTTGAGCTCAATTCAGATAGCCTTCCGCGCCTGAAGATCAATCAGCAGTATGCCGCTATGGGTAACAGCACGCGCAATGACGCTGACGGCCAGTTTATCCGTAGCAACCTGCAGGAAGCGCGCTGGCTGATCAAGAGCCTGGAGAGCCGCAACGACACCCTGCTGCGCGTCAGCCGCTGTATCGTCGAACAGCAGCAGGCTTTTTTTGAACAAGGTGAAGAGTTTATGAAACCGATGGTGCTGGCGGATATCGCTCAGGCCGTCGAAATGCATGAATCCACTATTTCACGCGTTACTACGCAAAAATACCTGCACAGTCCACGCGGTATTTTTGAGCTGAAGTATTTCTTCTCCAGCCATGTGAACACCGAAGGCGGCGGCGAAGCATCGTCGACGGCCATTCGCGCGCTGGTGAAGAAATTAATCGCCGCGGAAAACCCCGCGAAACCATTGAGTGATAGTAAGCTCACCACCATGCTATCCGATCAGGGTATTATGGTGGCACGGCGAACCGTTGCTAAGTACCGAGAGTCTTTATCCATTCCGCCGTCAAATCAGCGCAAGCAGCTGGTTTGACCCAACCGATAAGGAAGACACTATGCAGCTCAACATTACAGGACACAACGTCGAGATAACCCCCGCGATGCGCGATTTCGTTACCGCGAAGTTCAGCAAACTGGAGCAGTTTTTCGACAGGATCAACCAGGTCTACATTGTGTTAAAAGTGGAGAAGGTGACGCAAATTGCGGACGCCAATCTGCATGTCAACGGTGGCGAAATCCATGCCAGTGCGGAAGGCCAGGATATGTATGCTGCTATCGATGGTCTTATCGATAAGCTGGCAAGACAGTTAACAAAACATAAAGATAAACTGAAACAACACTAATTGTCCGGGCAATCGCCTACGCCAACCGCCTGCCGGCGGTTGGCAAGGAGAGCTCAGGTGAAATTATGATAAATAACGATTCGGCTCTACAACTGAGCAATGTCCTTAACCAGGAATGTACCCGTAGCCAGGTTCACTGCCAGAGCAAGAAACGCGCGCTGGAAATCATCAGCGAGCTGGCGGCAAAGCAGTTAGGCTTATCGTCCCAGATAGTGTTCGAGGCGATCCTTACCCGTGAGAAAATGGGCAGTACCGGGATTGGCAACGGCATTGCAATCCCCCATGGCAAACTCGAAGAGGATACGCTGCGGGCCGTGGGCGTTTTTGTCCAGTTGGAAACCCCGATTGCCTTCGATGCTATCGACAATCAACCCGTCGATCTTCTGTTTGCCCTTCTCGTTCCAGCAGATCAGACAAAAACGCATCTGCATACGCTCTCGCTGGTGGCGAAACGTCTGGCGGATAAAACGATTTGCCGCCGTCTGCGCGCTGCGCAAAGTGATGAAGAGCTATATGAAATCATCACTGAAGCAGGAAGCAGCGATGAGGCATAACAGGGGTCGCACCTTACTCTTTATCGTACTGAGGAGAAACGGTACATGGTACTGATGATCGTCAGCGGCCGTTCAGGGTCGGGGAAATCCGTCGCCCTGCGAGCGCTGGAAGATATGGGTTTTTACTGCGTGGATAACCTGCCGGTTGTGCTCTTGCCCGAGCTGGCGCGCTCGCTCGCCGACAGAAACATCTCGGCCGCGGTCAGTATTGACGTGCGAAACATGCCTGAGTCGCCGGAAATCTTCGAGCAGGCGATGAAAAATCTGCCCGCAGAGTTTTCACCTCAGCTGCTGTTCCTGGATGCCGATCGTAACACCTTGATTCGCCGCTACAGCGACACGCGTCGTTTGCATCCCCTCTCCAGCAAAAACCTGTCGCTGGAGAGCGCCATTGATGAAGAGAGCGACCTGCTGGAACCTCTGCGTTCCCGCGCTGACCTGATCGTCGATACCTCAGAAATGTCGGTACATGAGCTGGCAGAAATGCTGCGCACGCGTTTGTTAGGCAAGCGCGAACGCGAGCTAACGATGGTGTTTGAATCCTTTGGCTTTAAGCACGGTATTCCCATTGATGCTGATTACGTTTTCGACGTACGCTTCCTGCCGAACCCGCACTGGGATCCGAAGCTGCGCCCGATGACCGGTCTGGATAAACCCGTGGCCGCCTTCCTCGACCGGCACACGGAAGTTCACAATTTCATTTACCAGACCCGCAGCTATCTTGAGCTATGGTTACCTATGCTGGAGACCAATAACCGCAGCTATCTGACGGTAGCTATTGGTTGTACCGGTGGTAAACACCGTTCGGTTTACATCGCCGAACAGCTGGCTGACTACTTCCGCTCGCGCGGTAAGAACGTGCAGTCCCGTCATCGGACGCTGGAAAAACGCAAATCATGACCGTTAAGCAAACCGTTGAAATCACCAATAAGCTGGGGATGCACGCTCGCCCGGCGATGAAGCTGTTTGAATTAATGCAGAACTACGATGCTGAAGTGCTGCTGCGCAATGATGAAGGAACTGTAGCTGAAGCGAATAGCGTGATTGCCCTGCTGATGCTTGACTCAGCTAAAGGGCGGCAGATTGAGATTGAAGCCAACGGCCCGCAAGAAGTGGAGGCGCTGGCAGCGGTTATCGCGCTGTTCAACGCCGGGTTTGATGAGGATTAGATTTCACTCCCCCGGTCGCGGCGCGCCTTCCGGGGTACTGAGCCGTGAAATCATCAATGTAGCTGATTCGCCCGCATAAACCCTTCCCCGCCTAACTGCCTCATCTGGCGCAGGATCCACGCCTGGCGGCTGCGAATATAACCCGACGGCGCATCAGCGCGAAAGCGAATGGGATTAGGCAAAACCGCCGCTAAAAGCGCGGCTTCAGCAGCCGTCAATCTGCTGGCCGGTTTGTGAAAATAGCGCTGCGATGCGGCTTCAACGCCAAACGTCCCTTCACCAAACTCCGCAATATTCAGATAAACGGTGAGGATCCGCTTTTTGCTCCAGACCGTCTCAATGCCAACGGTCAGCCCCGCCTCCAGCCCTTTTCTTAGCCAGCTGCGACCATCCCACAGGAACAGGTTTTTTGCCGTCTGCTGCGACAGGGTTGACGCACCGCGGATGCGGTTCTCATTGCGTTCATTGTGTGCCAGCGCCTTCTCAATCGCCGGGACGTCAAACCCCCAGTGCTCCGGGAATTTCTGGTCTTCCGCGGCAATAACCGCCAGCCCCATCCACGGAGAAATTTCATCCATGCCCACCCAATCGGAATGGGCGATGTAATGAAAATTCCCTGAGAGCCAGGCGCCGAGCTGCCGCTCCAGCATCACCGCTGAAAACGGGACGGGGACGATGCTAAACAGAACAACCCCGCCGCCCCATAGCACCGCGCAAGCCAGCAGCAGCCTCAGCAAAAAACGTTTAATCAAGCGCAACGGCGAAAAGCGAAATGTCATGCCGTCAGAACCAATACGCGAGCAACCAGCTTTTCAATTCCGCTCGCCGCTTCGGCGATGTTCTGCGCCAGCATATACGCGGGAGTCGTCACCACTTTATTGTCTTCATCAACCACAATGTCATCGACCGGGCAAGGCACGTGTTCGGCCCCCATCTCCTCTACCGCATCGGCGGTATCAAGATCGGTACCAATAGTGACGCGTAGCGGAATAGAGAATATTTTAGGCAACAGCGCCGGAGCGATACAGATAAAGCCCAACGGTTTACCCGCCTGATGCATCGCCAGCGCCAGGGCCTTGAGATCGCTATCCACTTCACATTCACTTCCCTGCGAAGCAAAATTGCTGAGGTTCTTTGCCGCGCCAAAACCGCCGGGCACAATCAGCGCGTCCAGCGCATCCACCCGGGCGTTTGCTAAAGGCTGAATCTCTCCGCGCGCGATACGCGCCGCTTCCACAAGCACATTACGGCTTTCCGCCTGCGCTTCGCCGGTCAGGTGATTGATAACATCGGTTTGCGCTTTATCAGGCGCATAGCAGATAGCCTGAGCGCCGCTGCGGGCAATAGCCAGCAGGGTAATAACGGCTTCATGAATTTCGCTTCCGTCATAAACGCCGCAACCGCTCAGCACTACACCAATTTTCTTCATCACATCAGCCCCTTAGTACAAGTTTATGAAAGCAGTCAAAAATTTTGATTTACTCGCTATGCTTCACATATTTTACTGTTTCACGTAACAAAATATTTAAGGTTTGCTATCTTAATGAGCGAGTAAGCCAAATCCTCAGGTTGCGCCGTGTAAAAAAATCACTCAAATGATTCTGGCGCAATGACCCGTTCCCTGGTGTTGGCGCAGTATTCGCGCACCCCGGTTTATCCGGGGTCATTTTTTATCTGCCGCCGCTACCCACGCCTTCAGTACCGCGACATCGTTTTGCCATTCGGATTTCATCTCTTCAACCCATTCGCCAACGTTATCCGACCAGGCCGGTAAATCCGGGGTTTGGATCTGCTGGCCTAGCTGCTGGATATGGCGCAAACCGATAGAGCCCGCAGCGCCTTTTATCTTATGCCCCTCATCGACGATACCTTTCTGGTCGCGAGCGGTTAAATTTGATTCCAGAACCGCCATGTAGCCAGGCATCATTCTTTCGAAAACGGCCAGACCGTCATTAATCAGCTTCGGCCCTACCAGTTCGATATACTGCTCAAGCATCGGAATATCCAGTACGGAAGCTGATTTACTGATATCTACAGATGGCATCTCATTCTCCTCCTCTTCCGGCGCATCCCAGAATTTTTTGATAATAGCGGTTAATGCCGGAACCGATAACGGCTTGCTCAGAACATCATCCATTCCCGCTTCCAGATACTCAGTCTTGTTCTTCAGGACGTTAGCGGTAAGCGCAACCAGCGGGGGAAGCTCATCGGCGGCAAAGCGCTGTTTCAGCTGACGAGAAATATCGAGCCCAGTCATATCCGGTAGTTGAATATCGAGCAGAACCAGATCGTACTCGCCGGGTACAAACATCTCCAGCGCAGCCTTACCGGTCATCGCCACATCCACGCTGTTGCCCAGCTTCTCCAGTACCGAACGCGCCACGATCACGTTGAGCTCAATATCTTCCACCAGCAGCACGTTCAGCGCAGGTAATGGCATTTCATCTTCCGCCAGCGTGTCTTCAACCTCTTCAGCCACGGCCGGCGCGTGTACGGTGAGCGTGAACGTGGCCCCTTTACCCGGCAGGCTGGCAACGCTAATGTCGCCGCCCATATTACGCGCCAGACGCCGCGACACAGCGAGTCCGATGCCGGTACCTGTCGCTGGCTTGCCGCCCTGGCTATCTTTCACCTGGTAATACATGGCGAAAATTTTATCCTGTTCCGCTTCAGGGATGCCAATGCCTGAATCTTCCACTTCAAAGTGCAGGATGTCCCCTTCGTCATAGCGCACGCGCACGTTCACGCTCCCACCCTGCGGGGTAAACTTCACGGCGTTGCTGATTAGATTCCACAAGATTTGGCGTAAACGCGTTCCGTCGGTGATCACTTTATGCGGCAACGGAAGCGAAGGATCCAGCACAAAGCGCAGCCCTTTCTGCTGCGCCTGCAGGCCGGAGAGGTTTTCAAGGTCGGCAAGGAAGCCGGTGAAATCAACCGGCTGGTTATCCAACTGAATTTTACGCCGCTCCATCTTATCCATCTCAATAATATCATTGAAGATATTACCCAGCGTTACCGCTGAGACGTGGATGGTTTTCAGGTATCTTTCCTGTTCGTCGGTCAGGTCGGTATCGAGAAGGATTCGGCTCAGCCCGACGATGCCGTTAAGCGGCGTACGCAGCTCGTGGCTGATCGTTGAGATAAAGGTGGTCTTATCGCGGCTGGCCCGCTCCAGCGCGTCCTGATAGCGCTTACGCTCCGTAATATCACGACCGAACCCCATCAGGCCGCGCCGCTTACCGACGCGGTCATAATAGGGCACTTTGCGGATTTCAAAGCAGGCCTTGCGCCCGTCCGGATAATCCAGCCACTGCTCGTAGGTGAGCGAAACGTTATGGCGGAAGACTTTCTCATCCGTCTCCAGCACCTTCTCCGCCACCTCTTCGCTGTAGACATCCTGCGGCTTCAGATGAATAAGCTGTTTTTCGCTTTTACCGGTCAGCAGTTCCATGGCGCGGTTACAGCCTGAAAACTCTTTATCTTCATTACGATAGAAAACCAGGTCCGGTGAAGCGTCAAGGAAGGAGCGCAGAAAGGACGATTGCTGTTCAAGCTGAATTTGCGTTTCTTCACGCTCCTTCATCTCAATTTTCAGCTGTTCAAGCGTCGTTTCACGTTCCGCTTCAGCTTTTTCACGTTCGCCGATTTCCTGATTAAGTTGGGCGATATTGTCCTTAAGCTGCACATTCAGCTTGAGATCGCGCTCGCGCATCTCCTCCAGTTTCTCCACCAGCCGCGAAAGACGCTGCCGGGACTCTTCCAGCTGCTCAACGACCACCGACAGGAAATAGACCGCCCACGGCGTAATCAGCAAACCAAAGAAGATAGAGCGGATCACATCAATACTTTCCACCTGGCCGTGCAGCACCATAGTAACGGCCATCTGCACGACGATCGCCAGCACCACCAGCGCAAAGGCCAGCAGCATGGAAAAGCGCACCAGACCCAGCTTCATCATCAGGTCAACATAATACTGCGCCAGCATACGGATTTGCTTCATAAGGGATTCCTTCGCGACAACTTCGCACAATAATACTCAATTCTGAGCAAGACGCTGTAAGTTGTGCGAAAAATGCGGGAAGGATTGTAGTTACGCGCCTGCCTGGGGGTAGCGGTCAGCCGGAATGCGGCTGGCGATGACGTTATTCGGTAGCGGCCGGAGATCTCCAGCAACGACCAATAGCTGACCCCTGAACGCCGTATTCATTGAGATATTTATCCAGCTCAACCATCCCGGTCCAACGGTTCTCACACCACAGCGGCGCCAGCAGCATCGGACGTCGGGCATTGGCGGAAATACGGTGATAAATCACATCTGGCGGGGTATGGCGGATCATCTCGCCTGCGGTGACCGTATAGTCCGCCAGATCAATACCCTGCAACCTTCCGGCCTGCCACGCCCTGGCCATAATGCTGCCCTTCACAATATGAAGTGGATGCAGCTTAATGCCGTCTACGCCGGTCTCTACCACCTGTTTTAGCGTTTCAAGGCATTCGCTCTGCCCTTCACCCGGCAGGCCAACGATAAGGTGGCTGCACACTTTGAGGCCCCGCTCGCGCGCCAGACGAGCTGTACGCTGGTAGCAGGCAAAATCGTGGCCGCGATTAATTCGGCGCAGCGTTTTATCGTGCGCGGTTTGTAAACCCAACTCGAGCCAGACTTCATAACCCCGCTGCCGATATTCAGACAGCAGATCCAATACCGCTCCGGGGACGCAGTCCGGGCGAGTGCCCACGCAGAGCCCGACGATATTCGCCTGGCTGACCGCCTGCTGATACATGGAGCGCAGTACCTGTACCTCGGCAAAGGTGCTGGTATAAGCCTGGAAATAGGCCAGATAGCATTTTGCGCGGTTAACCCGCTGCGCCTGATGGGCCAGCTGTTCAGCGATCGAGCTGTGCTGCTGTTCTTCATCGGCAAAAGAGGCGACATTACAGAACGTACAGCCGCCGCGACCAAGGGTGCCATCGCGATTTGGGCAACTAAATCCACCGTGCAGCGTCAGTTTATGAACCTTTTCACCGTAGCGGCGCATAAGATCCCCACCAAACATATTGACTAATTTTTGTAACTGCATAATCTGATAGACCGGCCTTAAGAAAGGGGCCAAGCCTGCCATTTTTAGCTACCGACGGCGATGACCTGGATCAATCGTCAACGCGGCCGCTTATCTCATTGCATAAACAATCAAGATAACTGCAATTTAATTCACCATCATGGTAATGAGTTTTCCTTATATATAGCCTCTGATTTGCCATTATCTTTACCAGGGCATAAAACAGTACCAATAACTTTTAATCAAACAAAAACCAGTTTAAAAAACTGCAATAAATGAACACTTCAGCACAGAACGATAATAGCGTGCCGTCGATATAGTGAGACAGATCACACTCGATCACGCCGTTCCCTGCGCTTCCCTGGCATTCAAAAGACCATTATTTTATTAAAAATCAGTATATTATATGTTGTATAGCACATTTTTGTATAAATAAGATTGCCATTTGACGTATGTGTGGATTCCCGATAAGTTGGGAATCCGCTGGAAGCTTTCTGGATGAGCGCTCTGCTCATCATATTTATGCAGTAATTGAGATTCCCTCTTAACAGCAAGTCCTCAAACTTGTGTACCGACGCGAAAAGGATTTAAAGAGGGCGAATGCGAGGTGTAAACCCCGTCGCCATGCTCTTTCTGTGCCCGTGCGCAATCGGTATCGGAGGGTGTCCCGTAGAGCCTGGGGAGGTTCACTGATATGTTGTACGATAAATCCCTTGAGAGGGATAACTGTGGTTTCGGCCTGATCGCCCACATAGAAGGCGAACCTAGCCACAAGGTAGTGCGAACCGCTATACACGCACTGGCCCGAATGCAGCACCGCGGCGCGATTCTTGCCGATGGAAAAACCGGCGACGGTTGTGGCTTGCTGCTACAAAAACCCGATCGTTTCTTCCGAATTGTTGCGGAAGAGCGCGGCTGGCGTTTAGCCAAAAATTACGCCGTTGGGATGCTGTTCCTTAATAAGGATCCTGAACTGGCCAAAGCGGCACGCCGCATCGTCGAAGAAGAACTTCAACGCGAAACGCTGTCTATCGTTGGCTGGCGCGATGTGCCGACTAATGAAGGCGTTCTTGGTGAAATCGCCCTCTCCTCGCTGCCCCGTATTGAACAAATCTTTGTGAACGCCCCGGCTGGCTGGCGTCCGCGCGACATGGAGCGCCGTTTATTCATCGCGCGTCGCCGTATCGAAAAACGCCTGCAGGAAGATAAAGATTTCTACGTTTGCAGCCTGTCGAACCTGGTCAACATTTATAAAGGTCTGTGTATGCCGGCGGATCTGCCGCGCTTCTACCTGGATCTTGCGGACCTGCGCCTGGAGTCGGCGATCTGCCTGTTCCACCAGCGCTTTTCCACCAACACCGTGCCGCGCTGGCCGCTGGCGCAGCCGTTCCGCTATCTGGCGCACAACGGCGAGATCAACACCATCACCGGCAACCGCCAGTGGGCCCGCGCCCGTACCTATAAGTTCCAGACGCCGCTGATCCCGGACCTCCACGACGCCGCGCCGTTCGTCAATGAAACCGGCTCTGACTCCAGCTCCATGGATAACATGCTGGAGCTGCTGCTGGCGGGCGGGATGGATATCATCCGCGCCATGCGCCTGCTGGTGCCGCCAGCCTGGCAAAACAACCCGGATATGGATCCAGACCTGCGGTCGTTCTTCGACTTTAACTCCATGCATATGGAGCCGTGGGACGGCCCGGCGGGCATCGTCATGTCCGACGGTCGCTATGCCGCCTGTAACCTCGACCGTAACGGTCTGCGCCCGGCGCGCTACGTCATCACCAAAGACAAGCTCATCACCTGCGCTTCCGAAGTCGGGATCTGGGATTACCAGCCGGATGAAGTGGTCGAAAAAGGCCGCGTTGGCCCGGGCGAGCTGATGGTTATCGATACCCGCGAGGGGCGTATTCTGCACTCCGCGGAAACCGACAACGATCTGAAAAGCCGCCACCCATATAAAGAGTGGATGGCGAAAAACGTCCGTCGCCTGGTGCCATTCGAAGATCTGCCGGATGAAGAGGTCGGTAGCCGCCAGCTGGACGATGATACCCTCGCCAGCTACCAGAAACAGTTTAACTACAGCGCTGAAGAGCTGGACTCCGTCCTGCGCGTTCTGGGTGAAAACGGCCAGGAGGCGGTCGGCTCAATGGGCGACGATACCCCATTTGCCGTGCTCTCCAGCCAGCCGCGTATCATTTACGATTACTTCCGCCAACAGTTCGCGCAGGTGACCAACCCGCCGATCGATCCGCTGCGCGAAGCGCACGTCATGTCGCTGGCCACCAGCATCGGCCGTGAAATGAACGTCTTCTGCGAAGCGGAAGGCCAGGCGCACCGCCTGAGCTTCAAATCGCCGATTCTGCTGTACTCCGATTTTAAACAGCTGACCACCATGGAAGAGGAGCACTATCGCGCCGACGTCCTGGATATCACTTTTGATGCCACCGCAACCACGCTGGCTGAAACCGTGAAGGCGCTGTGCGATAAAGCCGAACAGATGGTACGTAACGGTACCGTTCTGCTGGTGCTCTCTGACCGCAACATCGCGAAAAACCGTCTGCCGGTACCGGCTCCGATGGCGGTCGGCGCAATTCAGACCCGACTGGTCGATAAGAGCCTGCGCTGCGATGCCAACATTATTGTCGAAACCGCCAGCGCCCGCGATCCGCACCATTTTGCCGTACTGCTCGGCTTCGGCGCGACGGCTATCTACCCGTACCTCGCCTATGAAACCCTGGCGAAGCTGGTGGATAACAAAGCCATCGACAAAGAGTACCGCGCGGTGATGCTGAACTATCGTAACGGCATCAACAAAGGTCTGTATAAAATCATGTCGAAGATGGGGATTTCGACCATTGCGTCCTATCGCTGCTCGAAGCTGTTTGAAGCTGTCGGCCTGCATCGCGACGTCTCCGACCTGTGCTTCCAGGGCGTCGTCAGCCGCATCGGCGGCGCGGGCTTCGATGACTTCCAGCAGGATCTGCTGAACCTGTCGAAACGTGCCTGGCTGGCGCGTAAACCGCTGGACCAGGGCGGCCTGCTGAAGTACGTCCACGGCGGCGAATATCACGCCTACAACCCGGACGTGGTGCGTACCCTGCAGCAAGCGGTACAAATCGGCGAATACGGCGATTACCAGCAGTACGCGAAGCTGGTTAACGAGCGTCCGGCGGCAACGCTGCGCGATCTGCTGGCCGTGACGCCGGACGGCACCACGGTGAGCCTGGAAGACGTTGAGCCGGCCAGCGAGCTGTTCAAACGCTTCGATACCGCGGCGATGTCTATCGGCGCGCTGAGCCCCGAAGCGCACGAAGCGCTGGCGGAAGCGATGAACAGCATCGGCGGTAATTCCAACTCCGGCGAAGGCGGCGAAGACCCGGCGCGCTATGGCACGAATAAAGTCTCGCGCATTAAGCAGGTTGCTTCCGGCCGCTTCGGCGTAACCCCCGCTTATCTGGTCAACGCCGACGTTATCCAGATTAAAGTCGCTCAGGGCGCGAAGCCTGGCGAAGGCGGCCAGCTGCCGGGCGATAAAGTGACGCCCTACATCGCCAAACTGCGCTATTCCGTGCCGGGCGTGACGCTGATCTCCCCGCCGCCGCACCACGATATTTACTCTATCGAGGATCTGGCGCAGCTGATTTTCGACCTGAAGCAGGTCAACCCGAAGGCGATGATCTCCGTGAAGCTGGTTTCCGAACCGGGCGTCGGGACTATCGCCACCGGCGTGGCAAAAGCTTACGCGGATTTAATCACCATCGCTGGCTATGACGGCGGCACCGGCGCCAGCCCGCTCTCTTCAGTGAAGTACGCAGGCTGTCCGTGGGAACTGGGACTGGTGGAAACCCAGCAGGCGCTGGTTGCCAACGGGCTGCGCCACAAAATTCGTCTGCAGGTGGACGGCGGCCTGAAAACCGGCCTTGATATCATCAAAGCGGCTATCCTCGGGGCTGAGAGCTTCGGCTTCGGTACCGGCCCAATGGTCGCGCTGGGCTGTAAATATCTGCGTATTTGCCACCTGAACAACTGCGCAACCGGCGTAGCAACCCAGGACGACAAACTGCGTAAGAACCACTATCACGGTCTGCCGTTTAAAGTGACCAACTACTTTGAATTCATCGCCCGCGAAACTCGCGAGCTGATGGCGCAGCTGGGCGTGAAGCGTCTGGTGGATCTGATTGGTCGCACCGACCTGCTGAAAGAGCTGGACGGATTTACCGCCAAGCAGCAGAAGCTGGATCTGAGCAAGATGCTGGAAACCGCTGAGCCGCATCCTGGCAAAGCGCTGTACTGCACGGAGAACAACCCGCCGTTCGACAATGGCGTACTCAATGCCCAGCTTCTGCAGCAGGCGAAACCGTTTGTTGACAGCAAGCAGAGCAAAACGTTCTGGTTCGATATCCGCAACACCGACCGCTCCGTTGGCGCATCGCTGTCCGGTTATATCGCCCAGACTCACGGCGACCAGGGTCTCGCTGCCGACCCGATTGTCGCCCACTTTAGCGGTACTGCGGGCCAGAGCTTCGGCGTGTGGAATGCCGGCGGCGTCGAACTGCATCTGACTGGCGATGCGAACGACTATGTGGGTAAAGGGATGGCCGGCGGCCTGCTCGCCATTCGTCCTCCGGTAGGCTCGGCCTTCCGTAGCCACGAAGCCAGCATCATCGGCAACACCTGCCTGTACGGCGCGACCGGCGGTCGCCTGTATGCTGCGGGCCGTGCGGGCGAGCGTTTCGCGGTGCGTAACTCCGGCGCGATCACCGTCGTCGAAGGTATTGGCGACAACGGCTGTGAATACATGACCGGCGGCATCGTCTGCGTGCTGGGTAAAACCGGCGTCAACTTTGGCGCAGGCATGACCGGCGGCTTTGGTTACGTTCTGGATGAAGATGGCGACTTCCGCAAACGCGTGAACCCTGAACTGGTAGAAGTGCTGGACGTTGACTCTCTGGCCATCCATGAAGAGCACCTGCGCGGTTTGATTACCGAGCACGTGCAGCTTACCGGCTCGCAGCGCGGCGAAGAGATCCTGGCTAACTGGCCGGCCTTCTCAGCGAAGTTTGCGCTGGTTAAACCGAAGTCCAGCGATGTTAAAGCACTGTTGGGTCACCGTAGTCGTTCCGCAGCTGAGCTGCGGGTGCAGGCGCAGTAAGGGGTTAAGATGAGTCAGAATGTCTATCAATTTATCGACTTACAGCGAGTTGATCCGCCAAAGAAAGCGCTGAAGATCCGTAAAATTGAATTTGTGGAAATTTACGAGCCGTTTTCAGAAGGCCAGGCCAAAGCACAGGCGGACCGCTGCCTGTCCTGCGGCAACCCGTACTGCGAATGGAAGTGCCCGGTGCATAACTACATCCCGAACTGGCTGAAGCTGGCTAATGAAGGACGTATTTTTGAAGCGGCGGAGCTGTCGCATCAAACCAATACCTTACCGGAAGTCTGCGGGCGCGTTTGCCCACAGGATCGTCTGTGCGAGGGTTCCTGCACGCTGAACGATGAGTTCGGCGCGGTCACCATCGGCAACATCGAACGCTATATCAACGATAAAGCGTTCGAAATGGGCTGGCGCCCCGACCTTACCGGCGTAAAGCAAACCGGTAAAACCGTCGCCATTATCGGCGCGGGTCCAGCGGGCCTGGCGTGCGCCGACGTGTTGACCCGCAACGGCGTGAAGGCGGTGGTTTTCGATCGCCATCCGGAAATCGGCGGTCTGCTGACCTTTGGTATTCCGGCGTTTAAGCTGGAAAAAGAGGTGATGACCCGCCGTCGCGAGATCTTCACCGGCATGGGCATCGAGTTCAAACTTAATATCGAAGTGGGCCGCGATGTACAGCTCGACGATCTGCTGAAAGATTACGATGCGGTGTTCCTCGGCGTCGGGACCTATCAGTCCATGCGCGGCGGGCTGGAAAACGAAGACGCTAGCGGGGTCTTTGATGCGCTGCCGTTCCTGATCGCCAATACCAAACAGATCATGGGCTTTGGCGAAACGGCGGACGAGCCGTACGTCAGCATGGAAGGCAAGCGCGTCGTGGTTCTTGGCGGTGGCGACACCGCTATGGACTGCGTGCGGACCTCGATTCGCCAGAACGCCACTCACGTCATCTGCGCCTATCGCCGTGATGAGGAGAACATGCCGGGCTCGAAGCGCGAAGTGAAAAACGCGCGTGAAGAAGGCGTGGAGTTCCAGTTCAACGTCCAACCGCTGGGCATTGAAGTGAATGCCAACGGTAAGGTATGCGGCGTGAAGATGGCGCGTACGGAGATGGGCCAGCCGGATGCGAAAGGCCGCCGCCGCGCGGAAATCGTGGCCGGTTCTGAGCATGTGGTGCCCGCCGATGCCGTTGTAATGGCGTTTGGTTTCCGTCCACACAGCATGGAATGGCTGGCGAAGCACAGCGTCGAGCTCGATTCTCAGGGCCGCGTGATTGCGCCGGAAGGCAGCGACAACGCCTTCCAGACCAGCAACCCGAAAATCTTCGCCGGGGGTGATATCGTTCGCGGTTCCGATCTGGTGGTGACGGCGATTGCCGAAGGCCGTAAGGCGGCTGACGGGATCCTGAACTATCTGGAAGTGTAAAATGAGAAGCTTGCGGGCTCCGTGCCCGCAAGCTCTTTATTCAAAGATAAACAATGCTGATTACCGCCTCGCCGTCCAGCTACACCTTCTGCCCGCTTCTGATATTATCCCCAACCGCTGCGCTTATCTGTAAAGGCGTCTTTGCCTGTGATAGCGGAACTGGCGCGGGCATCTCATGCCGTAATGGCGATCCCGGTGGACGTCTCACAGTGAATCGTTAAAGTGATGTCCCGCGCGCCCAGTTGGGTAAAGGCGGTGGTTGATAGCAAGCCGACATGCCGCGAGCCAAAATCAACGATGTCGTTATTACTAAAGTCGGTGTATACCCCGCCGCCTCCGCGGTCACGGTAAAATCCATGTTCAGATTGTTGGCGGCATAAAGTATTGGGCCAGGGTCAATTTGGCCAGGATCGCAAAAAAATCCGGGAACTAAAACGGATCTATTTACACCAAGGCCGCCGACTATAGGATAAAAAAAGCGAAGCATGTTCAGAAACACGCTTCGCTCATTTTCAATGATGTTATCAAATTCAGATGTGAATTAAGATATAAAACAGGCCCCGAAGGGCCTGGCAAAGATTATTTTACGACGCGCAGCGCCGGACGCCCACCGCGAGGAGGCGGCGTATCGTCGGGATCGTCGTCGTGATTATCCGGCTTATCGCCATCGATCACCGACATGACCGTTTCGCTGTCAGGCAGCTCTTCGTCATCGTTCAGGCTAGTGACATCTTCATCATAGGCCGCTTCCGGTTCGAACATGGTCCCTGCGCCATTCTCACGCGCGTAAACCGCCAGTACGGCAGCCATCGGCACGGAGACATTGCGCGGCACGCCGCCGAAGCGCGCGTTAAAACGCACTTCGTCGTTGGCCAGCTCGAGGTTACCGACAGCGCGTGGGGCAATATTGAGAACAATTTGCCCATCGCGAGCGTACTCCATCGGGACCATTACGCCCGGCAGAGTGACGTCAACGACCAGATGCGGAGTCAGCTGGTTATCCAGCAGCCACTCATAGAACGCTCGTAATAGATACGGGCGACGCGGCGTCAGCTGTGATACATCCATCATTTAGCCCCGACCGAGACGCATTTCACGTTCGGCTTCAGTTAAAGAAGCGAGGAAAGAGTCGCGCTCAAATACGCGAGTCATATAGCCTTTAAGCTCTTTCGCGCCAGCGCCGACCAGCTCTACGCCGAGAACCGGCAGACGCCACAGCAGTGGTGCCAGGTAGCAGTCCACCAGGCTGAACTCATCGCTCAGGAAGTAGGGCTTCTGGGTGAAAACTGGCGCAATCGCCTGTAGTTCTTCACGCAGCTGCTTACGCGCAGTATCAGCCTGCGCAGCGGTACCGGTCTGAATGGTATTCATCAACGAATACCAGTCCTTTTCGATACGCTGCATATACAGACGGCTTTCCCCACGCGCCACCGGGTAAACCGGCATGAGCGGCGGATGCGGGAAACGCTCATCCAGATATTCCATAATGATGCGAGATTCCCACAGAGTGAGCTCACGATCCACAAGCGTCGGTACGCTTTGATTCGGGTTGAGGTCAATCAGATCCTGAGGCGGGTTGTCCTTCTCCACGTGCTCTATCTCAAAACTAACACCTTTTTCGGCCAGCACGATGCGGACCTGATGGCTATAGATGTCAGTAGGACCAGAAAACAGCGTCATTACCGAACGTTTGTTGGCAGCGACAGCCATGAAAACCTCCAGGTATATTCAGAATTTTTGTACTGCTGCCGACCACGCATGGCCAGCCAGATGTAAAAACCCCATTTGCGTGACTTCATTTCGTTCGTCATCCAAACAAAAAATGAACAATCACCTGCATTTGGGCAGAAAATTGGATGATAGTTTACCAGATTTTGAAGACGTTGTGGTGAGGGGATTCTGGAAATGCTGAAAAAGTGGTAACAATGGGGCGTTTGTAGAGGGAAAATGGCAAATTTATCCATAAAAAAACCCGCCGAAGCGGGTTTTTTCGCAAATTGTTCTGCGTGAGCAGAAAACAATTAACGTTTGGAGAACTGAGGACGACGACGTGCTTTACGCAGGCCGACTTTCTTACGTTCAACCTGACGAGCATCACGAGTAACGAAACCAGCTTTACGCAGTTCGCCACGCAGGGACTCGTCGTACTCCATCAGAGCGCGGGTGATACCGTGACGGATCGCACCAGCCTGACCAGAGATACCACCACCTTTAACGGTGATGTACAGATCTAATTTCTCAACCATGTCGACCAGTTCCAGCGGCTGACGAACTACCATGCGGGCAGTTTCACGACCGAAGTACTGTTCCAGAGAACGCTGGTTGATAACGATTTTACCGTTGCCCGGTTTGATGAAAACGCGAGCTGCGGAACTTTTGCGGCGACCGGTGCCGTAGTATTGATTTTCAGCCATTGCCTATAATCCCGATTAGATGTCAAGAACTTGCGGTTGCTGTGCCGCGTGGTTGTGCTCGTTACCCGCGTAAACTTTCAGCTTACGGTACATAGCACGACCCAGCGGGCCTTTTGGCAGCATGCCTTTAACCGCGATTTCAATCACACGCTCAGGACGGCGGGCAATCATCTCTTCAAAGGTCGCTTCTTTGATACCACCGATGTGGCCGGTGTGGTGGTAGTACATTTTGTCTTCGCGCTTGTTGCCGGTTACAGCAACTTTTTCTGCGTTCAGAACGATGATGTAATCACCGGTATCAACGTGCGGAGTGTATTCCGCTTTATGCTTGCCGCGCAGGCGCAGAGCCAGTTCGGAAGCCAGACGGCCCAGAGTTTTACCGGTCGCGTCAACAACATACCAGTCGCGTTTTACGGTTTCTGGTTTAGCTGTAAAAGTTTTCATTAAAAGCTTACCCAAATAAATAAGTTACACGTTGGTGAACACCCAAACGTTTAGTCAGTTGAGGTTCACACGACATTGTCCAGCAAACCTACCCCTTCGAATAGCCTATGCCGGCACATAGAAAGTTTTGGGAAAAAAACCTTCTCGTAACGTGGGGTCGCAAGATTATAGAGAAGTCGGGGTCAAAGATCGACCCCTTTATGTGATTTGTACCCGGTTTTACCCCGGTAAGTGTTCCCGCTTCAGATACTCCTCGCTCTGCATCTCCTGCAGGCGCGACAAACAGCGCTGGAACTCGAATTTTAACCTCTCACCCTGATAGATCTCATAAAGCGGTACCGCCGCGCTGACCACCAGTTTAACGTGGCGCTCATAGAACTCATCAACCAGGGCGATAAAGCGCCGCGCCTCGCTCTCCATCAGCCCAGTCATCACCGGCACCTCAAAAAGCATCACGGTATGAAACAGACGCGAGAGCGCAATATAGTCATGCTGGCTGCGCGCATCCACGCACAGCGTGGCGAACGACGCCGCCAGCGTCTGGTTCTCTACGCCCAGCGTCGGCAGCGGACGATGGTTGATCTCCAGCGTCGGCGCCTGTTCGCGCTTCGCACCTGCCAGCGCCAGCCACAATTTATCCATCTGCTGCTGGGTCTCAGCATTCAGCGGCGACAGCCACAGATGCGCCTGGGTCAGCGTGCGCAGGCGGTAATCAATACCGGCGTCGACATTCATGATATCGCAATGTTGCTTAATGGCGTCGATGGCGGGCAGGAAACGGGCGCGCTGAAGGCCGTTCCGGTACAGCTCGTCAGGAGGAATATTCGATGTCGCCACCAGGGTTATGCCGCGAGCGAACAGCGCTTTCATTAGACCGCCCAACAGCATCGCATCGGTAATATCAGAGACGAAAAACTCATCGAAGCAGAGCACGTCGGTTTCAGCTTTAAAACGGTCCGCAACGATTTCCAGCGGATCGCTGTGCCCCTGCAGCGTCGTTAACTCTTCATGTACCCGCAGCATAAACCGATGAAAATGCAGACGTTGTTTACGTTCTCCCGGCAGGCTTTGATAGAACAGGTCCATCAGCCAGGTTTTCCCCCTGCCGACCCCGCCCCACATATAGAGACCGCGAACCGCGACCGTTTCGGCAACGGGTTCGCGCTTGCCCAGCAGCTTGCCGAATTTCGCCCGTAAACCGCCGCCGGTTTGCGGCGCTGCCGAAGGTTTATTCTGCAATTCATGAAAAATCGTATCGAGGCGGCTGACCGCTTCTCGCTGTACGTCGTCAGGTTGGTGGCTCCCCTCGTTGAGAGAGGAAAGGTAACGCGATGTTGGGGACAGGCTTTGCATGATCTAATTCTTATTCCTTGAAAACCGTAATGCCGTAGCTCACGATTGACGAAAAAAAGGCCGCTCTACACTACGTGATGATACGCCAGGATTCCACTTCTGTGGAATTAGCGGTTATAGTGGCACTATCGGGCGCAGGCGGAGAGCCTCACAGCCATCCTACGGAACCACAAAACAACGGGAGATGTTCATGACCTGGGAATACGCGCTAATTGGGCTAGTTGTCGGCATCATTATCGGCGCCGTCGCGATGCGTTTTGGCAATCGCAAATTACGCCAACAGCAGGCGCTGCAGTTTGAACTGGAAAAGAATAAAGCAGAGCTGGAAGAGTACCGCGAAGAGCTGGTAAGCCATTTTGCCCGGAGCGCAGAGCTACTGGATAACATGGCGCATGATTACCGCCAGCTGTATCAGCATATGGCGAAAAGTTCCAGCAACCTGCTGCCGGACAGCATGGCGGACGCCAATCCGTTCCGCAATCGTCTGGAAGAGTCTGAAGCGGGCAACGATCAGGCTCCGGTCCAGATGCCGCGCGACTACTCTGAAGGCGCCTCCGGCCTGCTGCGCGGCGGCGTAAAGCGCGACTAATCCGCCAACGACAGTAAAAATATTTTCCGGGCGCACCCTCAGCGCCCGTTTCAACCTCTCATCCCAGCTACAATTTAACTATCGCCCACATTGTTACCGGGCCGAAAATTCAATAACATCGGACCATTCGGGACGTTTCCCATACACCTCAGGTTACGAGAGCCAGCATCTAATGAATAAACAGACTTTGCTGTTAAGTGCGTTAGCGTTAAGCGTTGGGTTGTCGTTGTCCGCCTTACCTCCGGCAGCAGCGTCTTTACCGACACAGGTTCCCGGCCAGGGCGCGTTGCCAAGCCTCGCGCCGATGCTGGAAAAAGTGTTGCCGGCGGTGGTGAGCGTACAGGTTGAGGGCTCCGCGTCACCCGCGCAGAATATGCCGGAAGAGCTGAAGAAGTACTTTGGCGACAATGCGCCGCAAGAGCAGGCGCAGCCGTTTGAAGGCCTGGGTTCTGGGGTCATCATTGACGCGGCAAAAGGCTACGTGCTGACCAATAATCACGTGATTAATCAGGCGCAGAAAATCAGCGTCCAGCTTAACGATGGTCGCGAGTTCGATGCCAAACTGGTCGGCAGCGACGAGCAGAGCGATATCGCCCTGCTGCAGCTGTTAAAACCCAGCAATCTGACGCAAATCGCGATCGCCGACTCCGATAAGCTGCGGGTAGGCGATTTCGCCGTCGCCGTCGGTAACCCGTTTGGTCTGGGTCAGACCGCCACATCCGGGATTATTTCAGCCCTTGGCCGCAGCGGCCTGAATCTTGAAGGGCTGGAGAACTTTATCCAGACCGATGCCTCGATCAACCGCGGCAACTCCGGCGGCGCGCTGCTGAACCTCAACGGCGAGCTGATTGGCATCAACACCGCCATTCTGGCCCCGGGCGGCGGCAGCGTCGGCATTGGCTTCGCGATCCCCAGCAATATGGCGAAAATTCTCTCCCAGCAGCTTATTCAGTTTGGTGAAATCAAACGCGGCCTGCTGGGCATCAAAGGCATGGAAATGAGCGCGGATATCGCCAAAGCGATGAATCTCGACGTCCAGCGCGGCGCCTTCGTCAGCGAAGTGCTGCCAAATTCAGGGTCGGCCAAAGCGGGCATCAAATCTGGCGACGTTATCGTCAGCCTGAACGGCAAGCCGCTCAACAGCTTCGCCGAACTGCGCTCCCGCATCGCCACGACCGAGCCGGGGACCAAGGTGAAGCTGGGGCTCCTGCGCGAAGGAAAGCCCGTAGAAGTTGAAGTCACCCTCGACAAGAGCACCTCTTCTTCCGCCAGCGCCGAACTTATCGCGCCAGCCCTGCAGGGCGCATCGTTAAGCGACGGTCAGATGAAAGACGGGACCAAAGGCGTCGTCATTGATAATGTCGATAAAGCCAGCCCTGCCGCCCAGGCGGGGCTGCATAAAGACGACATCATTATTGGCCTCAACCGCGAGCGCGTAAGGTCCATTGCCGAACTGCGAAAAGTGCTTGAAAGCAAGCCGACGGTGATTGCGCTGAACGTCGTTCGCGGCAGCGAAAGCATCTATCTGCTGCTGCGTTAACTCGCCTTCCGGGCATCGCGTGCAGTGCGATGTCCGGACAAGACGTGTTATGCTGCGCCTGTCCATCCATCAACGATATCTGCATCATGCCTGGAAAGCTTTTACGTTCGATACTTATTGGTTTGATTGTCGGCGGTCTGCTGCTGGCCGTTATGCCTTCGCTGCGCCAGTGGCAGCTTTCGCCGACCACGCAATACGATAGCGCGGATGAATCCCCCGCCAGCTATAATTCCGCCGTTCGCCGCGCCGCCCCGGCGGTCGTGAACGTCTATAACCGGGCACTCAACAGCACCAGCCATAACCAGCTAACGCTCGGTTCCGGCGTGATCATGGATCAGCGCGGCTATATCCTGACCAATAAGCACGTTATCAACGATGCCGATCAGATTATCGTGGCCCTACAGGATGGTCGGGTTTTTGAAGCGCTGCTGGTCGGCTCGGATACTCTCACCGATCTGGCGGTGTTAAAAATCAACGCCAGCGGCGGCCTGCCGGTCATTCCGATTAACCCGAAACGCGTGCCGCATATCGGTGACGTCGTGCTGGCGATCGGCAACCCGTACAACCTTGGGCAAACCATTACCCAGGGCATTATCAGCGCCACCGGCCGTATCGGCCTGAACCCCACCGGGCGCCAGAATTTCCTGCAGACCGACGCGTCAATCAATCACGGTAACTCCGGCGGCGCGCTGGTGAACTCGCTGGGCGAGCTGATGGGTATCAATACCCTGTCATTTGATAAAAGCAACGATGGCGAAACGCCGGAAGGGATCGGCTTTGCGATCCCTTTCCAGCTGGCAACCAAGATTATGGATAAGCTGATCCGCGATGGCCGCGTTATTCGCGGCTATATAGGGATCAGCGGCCGCGAAATTGCGCCGCTGCATGCGCAGGGCGGCGGGATCGATCAGCTGCAGGGGATCGTGGTGAATGATGTTGCGCCGGAAGGCCCGGCCGCCCAGGCAGGGATCCGCGCCAACGACGTCATTATTTCGGTTAACGACAAGCCCGCCGTTTCCGCCCTGGAAACCATGGACCAGGTCGCAGAGATTCGCCCGGGCTCGGAAATTCCGGTGGTGATTATGCGCGATGATAAAAAACTTACGCTGCATATCGCCGTCCAGGAATATCCTGCGACCAATTAACAGGCTCCCCGCCAGGGGAGCGCTTTTCAATCAGCAAACAATGGCCCGGCCGGGAATTTCGCCAGAAACCCGGTCACGGCCAGCAGCGACCACAATCCGGGCCACGCAAACTGGCGCTCCCGCAGTTCATCATCGAGCGTCATCAGCGCAAACTCGCCGTTATCACCCAGAACTCCCCCCTGCCAGAGCAACCGCTGGGCCTGCTGCCGCGCCCAGGGGGAATCACTTTTCCAGGCCAGCAGATGCAGCAGCGCCTGCTGCAGGCAGATGCCATATGAATGCTTATCCCGCAGCAGCCGCCGGTAAACCGGCAGCGATATGCTGCGCACGGTATAGAAACCGCTGCGGATTTCGCTATCAACATCCGCCATGCCAGCACAGAACTGACCGGCGAGGTCGCACAGACGATTGTGCGTCAGTGGCTGACCAAGAATTTCCAGACGCCCGGCAGCCGCACACAGTAGCCCGCTCCCTTGCTGCTCATGTGTCAGCGAATCAGGTAAAGCCGCCACCGTTTCAGCGGCCCCGGCCTGCGCATGCCGTACGCCAGCGTCATAGCAACGGACAAAGAAATCATGGCTATCCTGAGCGATTGATGGGTGCGCCAGCAGATTCAGAGCCGGATGCAGTTGTTCAAGTTCCTCCAGCGACGCAAGGGTGTAATCAACAACGCTGTCCTTTGCCAACGCCCTGCTGTCAGGACGTAATGCTATGGTTTCATTCATCAAAGTCTCCTTACAGGAAATCTCCCGGGTCGCGGCTGACGCCTTACCCGGGCTACGGGTTTACAGTCATCTGCGATCCCGTAGCCCGGACAGGCGCAACGCGCCGCCTCCGGGAAGAGCACAGAGCTACATCGCCAGCACGTACTTGAGCATCACCCCGGCGGCTATCGCCGAGCCAATCACTCCCGCCACGTTCGGGCCCATCGCGTGCATCAGCAGGAAGTTCTGCGCGTCCGACTCCAGCCCCACCTTGTTCGATACCCGCGCCGCCATCGGCACCGCCGACACCCCGGCCGAGCCAATCAGCGGGTTGATTTTGTTGTGACTGAACAGGTTCAGCAGCTTCGCCATCAGCACGCCTGCCGCGGTGCCGATACAGAACGCAATCACCCCCAGCACCAGAATCCCCAGCGTCTGCGGCTGGAGGAACTTGTCCGCCACCAGCTTGGCGCCCACCGATAACCCGAGGAAAATGGTCACGATATTTATCAGCGCGTTCTGCACCGTGTCGCTCAGGCGCTCCACCACGCCGCTTTCGCGCATCAGGTTGCCGAAGCAGAACATCCCCAGCAGCGGCGCCGCGTCCGGCAGCAGCAGCGCCACCAGCAGCAACAGCACCGCCGGGAACAGGATTTTCTCCCGCCTGCTCACCGTGCGCAGCTGCACCATGCGGATTTTCCGCTCCTTATCCGTGGTCAGCGCCTTCATAATCGGCGGCTGGATTAACGGCACCAGCGCCATATATGAGTACGCCGCCACCGCGATGGCTCCCAGCAGCTCCGGCGCCAGCTTGCCCGACAGGTAAATCGCCGTCGGACCGTCCGCGCCGCCGATAATGCCTATCGCCGCCGCCTGCGGCAGGGTGAAGCTGATAATCCCGAAGTAGTTCAGCGTCAGCGCCCCGAGCACCGTGGCGAAGATACCGAACTGCGCCGCCGCCCCCAGCAGCAGGGTGCGCGGGTTGGCCAGCAGCGGGCCGAAGTCGGTCATCGCCCCGACGCCCATAAATATCACCAGCGGGGCGATACCCGACCCGATGGCGACCTTATAGAACACCGCCAGCACCCCGGCGGAGTAGCCCATATCCACCGCCTGCTGCTCCATCTGCCCCTGCACCGACGGCAGGGCCAGGGCTAATGCCTCCTTGATGGCATGAACGTCCGGCAGGCAGTTGAGCTTCGCGGCAATCACCGCCAGCTGCCCGGCGTCGTGGTGGGCCAGCAGGCTCTCCAGGGCGGTCAGCGCCAGCCCGGCCTCCGGGATATTCGACAGCAGGCCGCCGAAGCCAATCGGCAGCAGCAGTAACGGCTCGAACTTCTTCGCAATCGCCAGCCACAGCAGCAGCAGGCTCACCAGCAGCATGATGGCCTGGCCGATGCCGAGGTGCATCAGGCCCATGCCCTGAATCAGGGCGTTCAGACTTTCCATGGTTCCTGTTCCTTACGCCAGCGTCATCAGGGTGTCGCCCACGGAGACCGCGTCGCCGGATTTCACCGCGATACCGCGCACGGTGCCGGCCTGCGCGGCGCGGATTTCGGTTTCCATCTTCATGGCTTCGAGAATCAGCAGCACGTCGCCTTCGGCGACCGTCTGGCCCTCGGTGGCAGTCACCTTCCAGATATTGCCCGCCAGCGGGGCGGTCACCGGAGTGCCTGCGCCTGCCGGGGCGGCAGCGGCTGGCGCGGTGGCAGGAACAGCCGCGGTCAGCTGGCTGATATCGCCGCCGTCGCTGACCTTCACCACAAAGGCTTTACCTTCCACTTCCACGGTGTAGATGCCCGAAGCGGCAGGTTTTACCGGGGCAGCGGCAGGTTTCGCCTCTTCCGCCTGCGGGACCGGCTCAAAGGCCGCCGGGTTATTGCGGTTCTCAAGGAACTTCAGGCCGATTTGCGGAAACAGGGCCACGGTCAGCACGTCGTCGATGGCGTTATCGGCAAGCATGATGCCCTTCTCCTGCGCCTGGCGCTTCACGTCCGCTTCCAGCATTGCCAGCTCCGGCTTCAGCAGGTCCGCCGGGCGGCAGGTCACCGGGGCGGCCCCCTCCAGCACGCGCGCCTGCAGGGCGGCATTGACCGGCACCGGGGTGTGGCCGTATTCACCCTTCAGAATGCCCGCCGTTTCTTTAGCGATGGTTTTGTAGCGCTCCCCGGTCAGGACGTTAAGCACCGCCTGGGTGCCGACAATCTGCGAGGTCGGGGTGACTAAAGGAATAAAGCCGAGGTCCTCGCGCACGCGGGGGATTTCCGCCAGCACCTGGTCGAGTTTGTCGGCGGCGTTCTGCTGCTTCAGCTGGCCCTCGAGGTTGGTGAGCATCCCGCCCGGCACCTGGGCCACGAGGATACGGCTGTCGGTGCCCTTCAGCTGGCCTTCAAAGGCGTGATATTTCCTGCGCACCTCGCGGAAGTACGCCGCGATGCTCTCCAGCTTCAGGATATCCAGCCCGGTGTCGTGTTCCGTTCCGGCCAGCGTCGCCACCAGCGCCTCGGTGGCCGGGTGGCCGTAGGTGGCGCTCATGGAAGAAATCGCCGTGTCCACGCCGTCGACGCCCGCCTCGATGGCCTTCAGCAGGGCCATCTCCGCCATCCCGGTGGTGGCGTGGCAGTGCAGGTGCAGGCGCACGTTGTGGCGCTTTTTGATTTCACTGACCAGCTCATACGCCGCCATCGGGGTGAGGAGACCGGACATGTCCTTGATGGCGATGGAGTCGACGCCGGTTTCCAGCAGCTGTTCGGTCAGGTCCAGCCAGGTCTGCAGGGTGTGCGCCGGGCTGGTGGTGTAGGAGAGCGTGCCCTGGGCGTGCGCCCCGTGGCTGCGCACCGCCCGCAGGGCGGCCTGCATATTGCGCGGGTCGTTCATGGCGTCGAAGACGCGGAAGACGTCCATGCCGTTTTTGACGGCGCGCTCAACGAAGCGTTCGACCACGTCATCGGCGTAGTGGCGGTAGCCGAGGAGATTCTGGCCGCGCAGCAGCATCTGCAGCGGGGTCTTCGGCATGGCCTTTTTCAGCTCGCGCAGGCGAACCCACGGGTCTTCGCCGAGAAAGCGGATGCAGGCGTCAAAGGTGGCGCCGCCCCAGCACTCGAGGGAGCCGTAGCCCACGTCGTCGAGCTGCGCGGCGACGGGGAGCATATCGTCAAGGCGCAGGCGGGTGGCGAACAGGGACTGGTGGGCGTCGCGCAGGACGACATCGGTAATGGCAACGGTCATGGATTCCTCCGTGAATTAAGGGTTAAGTCGGCGATGGTGGTGGATAGCGGCGGCAATCACCGGCTTTAAGCGGGCGAAGTCGTCAGCGGGCGCGGCGGCAGGTGCGGCCTTCGGCGCCGGAGCCGGTGCGGGGAAGACGCGGTTGACGGCGGCGGACATGCCCTGGATGGCGAAAATCAGCACAAACAGAAACGCCAGCACGAACCCCATGCCGAGGAACATCAGGGTGAAGCCTTCACCTAATAGCAGTGCTGCATCAGTCATAAAATAGCCTTCGAGCAGGAGGCACGATAATGATGTTATTTATAACGAAAATAATAAGGGTGGATTTCCCTGAACCGCCCCGGTCAGAGTCCCTGTTTATTATCGCAATAAACGTATCGCCATCATTATCGTGCAATTCATATAACCCAGATTATTTGATAAAGCTTACGTTCTGGCATATTTCATCAGCGACGATCTCTTTACGCTGGTTAAAAATAATTTTGTTCTGTTCGAACAGGTTATTTCCATGGGTATCAATGGAAACGATTAACGGGCCAAACTCTTTTACCCGACATACCCATAGCGTTTCCGGCATTCCCAGATCGCGCCACTGCGCATCTTCGATCTCTTCCACGCACACCGCGGCCACTACCGCGCAGCCGGCCGGGAATACGCAGTGCAGCGCTTTATGCTCCGCGCAGCCCTCTTCGGTGCCTTTCCCCATGCCGCCTTTCCCAACGATTAATTTCACGCCGGTATGCGCAATAAATTCTTTTTCGAATTTTTCCATGCGCATGCTGGTGGTTGGCCCAACGGAGACCATTTCAAATTTATCGTCTTCGCCTTTAATTGGGCGGACAATTGGGCCAGCGTGTAAAATAGCGCCGCCGCGAACATCTACAGGTAATTCGCGCCCACCTTCAATTAATCGACGATGCGCCACATCACGACAGGTAACAATATGACCGTTGAGATAAATAATATCGCCCGCTTTAATATCGGCTAAATCTTCATCTTTAATTGGCGTAGTCAGGATTTTTTTCGTCATCAGAAATTCACTCCGCTGTGAGACGTAATGGTGTAGTTCAGGTCTTTATCAAAAACGATATGTCCTTTCCGGTGCGACCAGCAGCCGACGTTCACCGCCACACCGATGGTGGAGGGATGGCGCGCGGTGTTTTCAATATTCACGCCCATGACGGAGGTATTACCGGACATCCCCTGCGGCCCAAGGCCAATTTTGTTAATGCCGTCTTCCAGCATTTTCTCCAGCGAAGCCGCACGCTCATTCTCATTGTGCGAACCGATCGGACGCATCAGCGCTTTTTTCGATAGCAGCGCCGCCGTTTCAACAGAGGTCGCCACGCCCACGCCAACCAGTAGCGGCGGACAGGCGTTAAGGCCGTAGCTGGTCATCACATCCAGCACAAAGCGGGTTACGCCTTCATAACCTGCGCCCGGCATCAGCACCATCGCTTTCCCCGGCAGAGAACAGCCGCCGCCCGCCATATAGGTGTAAATGCTGCACTGGTCAGAATTGGGAACGATCTCCCAGAATACCGTCGGCGTACCTTTACCCACGTTTTTACCGGTATTGTATTCATCAAAAGTCTCAACGCTGTTGTGGCGCAGCGGGGAATCCACGGTCGCTTTGATCACCGCTTCACGCAGCAGCGCTTCCAGTTCGCCGATCAGCGGGAAGTTGGCCCCGCACTCCACCAGAAACTGAATCACGCCGGTATCCTGGCAGGAAGGGCGATCCAGTTCTTTTGCCAGACGCTGGTTCTCAATCATGGTCGTAAAGATGACGTCGGCCAGTTTACTGGTCTCTTTTTTATGCAAATCTTCCAGTTTTGCGGTGACGTCATCAGGCAAGACTTTGCCGGTGTACCCCACAAATTTGGCCATAATATTGGTCATATGGGATATCTGTTCACTTTTGCTCATAAAGGCTCCTTAGTCAGGACAGCTTCCGTTCATTACGGATGAAAAGGGAAAAGGATTGGCAGCAGAATCAGGCTGACAATGGTGGAAACGATAATCAGTGGGATGCCGGATTTGGCGTAGTCAACAAACTTATAGCCGCCTGCCGACAGCACCATCATGTTGGCAGGCATACCGATTGGCGTGGCGTAGGCGCAAGAGCTGCCGATCACCGTCGCCATCAGCACCGCGCGAGGGTCGGCGCCCATGCCCGCCGCAATCGACAGGCTCACCGGTACCAGCAGCGCGACGGTGGCGGTGTTGGACATGAAGTTAGTCATAACGACGGACAGCGCAAAGACCACCACCAGCAGCATAAAAGGCGAAGAGTTTTGCCCCAGCAGGCCAATCACGTGATCCGCCACCAGTTTTCCCGCCCCGGTCATTTCCAGCGCTTTCGCCAGCGCCAGAGTGCCACCGAAGATAAAAATAGTTTGTGAATCAATGGCTTTATAAGCCTGCTTTTCTGTAAGCACGCCGGTAACCACCAGCACCAGCGCGCCGATACAGCCCGCTACCGCAAGACTCACACCGGTCTGCTTTTCGAAAATCATGCCGAGGATCGTGGCGATCAGAACAAGCAAAGAGAGGATCTGCTTCCAGCGCGGAACGTGGCTGTAATCGCGCTGTTGGCCGATGCTGCCAACTTCCCCACTATTCGGGTGGTTGGGCAGGAATTTATAGCCGATGGTCAGAAAGTAAATCATGCCACAAACCAGCATCGGTAAACCCACTTTGGCATATTCAAAAAAGCCAAAACCGCTGCCAATGTTCTGCAAGGCTGATTGCGCAATCAGGTTGCCCGGCGCGCCAATCAACGACAGGTTACCGCCGAGCGCGGCGGCGAAAACCAGCGGCATCAGCAGTCGGGAACGGGCAAAGCCTGATTTCGCCGCCACGCCGATAACGACCGGGATCAGGACGGCTGCGGTACCGGTATTGGAGAGGAAACCGGACATCACGCCAACCACGACCATAATGGTAAAAATCAGCTGCTTTTCCGTTTTAGCGAAGCGCGTAATCACGCCCCCCACCTTATTCGCCATCCCGGTTTCAAATAGCGCCCCGCCGACGATAAACATGGCGACGAAGAGAATGACGTTGGTGTCGATAAAGCCGGCGAAAGCCTGCTTGAGATTGAGGACGCCGGTGAGAACCAGCGCGACGCAAACCACCATAGACGTGACCGCGAGCGGTATTTTTTCCCACACAAACATGGCGATAGCAAACGCCAGCAAACATAGAGTAATAGTAATCGGTTCCATATTTATAATTATCCCATCAATGATATATGATATTGTATCCAATATTGACGAGAGGGAAATTATTCCCATGCAAAGAGTAAGTCAATGCGTTTTTCACGAAAGCGTCAGGATTGAGATCTTTATCAAAATCTCGCAAAAGCAGTAACTTAGAGGAATTAATTTATGGGGTGAATAGGTAAGACGCCTGCAACGATCGTGCAGGCGGTGAGGTCAGGCCGAGGGCTCGCCGACGTAGCGCGTCAGCATATTCTCCATCGAACGGATGATATGCTCGCGCATTCGCTGACGGGCCAGCGCTTCATTATGCTGCTCCAGGGCCTGTAAAATCCCTTTATGCTCGCGTATGGAAATGATCGCATACTCCTCCTCGGTGACCTTATGCCCCATCGAGAGCCCGTTCCACATATTGCTGAGCAGCAGCTTCATTTTGCCGTTTCCGGCCGCATTCCATATCTCCATATGAAAAGCCTGATTGAGGTCAGAATATTCAGCTGAGTTATTTTCCGCCAGCGCTTTTTCCGCAGCGTAATGGACTTCGGCAATGCGCGAAATGTCCGTCCCAGGGCGAGAAGCTTTAGCGACCGCTTCACTCTCCAGCAGCGCGCGAATCTCGTAATGCTCGCGAATCGTTTGTTCGTTAATCCCCAGCACAACCGCCCCTTTATTGGGGCGGACTTTAATCAGCCCATCCGCAGCCAGTATCTGAAATGCTTCACGCACGGGCATACTGGATACGCCAACCATGCTGGCGATCCCTTCAAGGGTAATTTCTTGCCCTTCAACTAAATCTCGCGACAGTATCGCTTTACGTAATACTGCCGCGACCTGCTCTTTCGCTGAAAGAAGCTTAATTTTCCCTAATCGAGGCTTCTGCACTTTCCCAATCCTTCATGTGTTGACGCATTATTTCTGCCAGAGAGAGGAAATAACGCTGCGTTTCCTGCGCGATCTCGGCGCGATCGCCTTGTTGGATAGCATCCATCAGAGAACTGAGTATTTGCGCCGACTCCTGATTATCCTCTTTCAGATACAGAATGACATAGCCGATATAACCATCTAAAAACTGCTGATAAATCTTTTCCAGATAGCGGTTATCAATATAAGAAATGAGCGCCTGATGAAACGCCAGCTCCCGTGTCCTCTCACCGGGATGCCCCAGCTCTCGCGCTCTGGTAGCCAGCGACTCGCCTGCTGCCGCGGGCACCAGTGAAAAAAGCGCTGTTGCCATCGCCGCAATGGCCTGGAAAATGTGGCTGACGTGGTCAGGCTCCAGCCGTGAGACCTGCATATGGCGGTTTGGCAAGCGCACCAGAAACCCTTCCTGCTCCAGGGCCTGTAACGCTTCACGAACCGGCATACGAGAAAGCCCCAGCTGTTCCGCAATACTCTCCTGCGCGAGCTCATCCCCCGGTTTCATACTGCCGGAAAGGATCTCGTAACGGATCATTTGAGTAATGTGGTCCCTGGTCTGCTTTCTTTCAATTTTTTTCACGACGTCCTCGTTTGTTGCCGCTCAAGACGCGGGGAGTTTAGCAGATTTACCAGCAGGTTGAGTCATTCCGGGGCGGGAGAAAGGCATAAAAAAGCCGGAACCCAGGCTCCGGCTTCTCTTTTTATGAAACGTTATTTATTCACAAAATCTTCGCCAAGGGCGATATCTTTCTTCAACGTATCCAGCATCCCCTCCAGCGCCTGCTGCTCAAACGCGCTCAGTTTACCGATAGACTGACGCTGCTCTACGCCATTTTTACCTAACAGCAGCGGCTGCGAGAAGAAGCGGGCATATTGGCCATCACCTTCAACATAGGCGCATTCCACCACGCCTTTCTCTCCCTGCATGGCGCGAACTAAAGAGAGACCGAACCGCGCGGCGGCCTGCCCCATTGATAGCGTTGCTGAGCCGCCACCGGCCTTTGCTTCAACAACTTCAGTACCGGCGTTTTGAATGCGTTTAGTCAAATCCGCCACTTCCTGCTCGCTGAAGCTGACGCCCGGAATTTGTGACAGTAAAGGAAGAATAGTCACACCGGAGTGGCCGCCAATCACCGGAACCTCAACGTCTGACGAAGATTTGCCTTTCAGTTCAGCGACAAAGGTATTCGAGCGGATAATATCCAGCGTCGTGACGCCAAACAGCTTGTTCTTATCGTAAACACCGGCTTTTTTCAGCACTTCTGCGGCAATCGCCACGGTGGTGTTCACCGGGTTGGTGATAACCCCGACGCAGGCCTGCGGGCAGGTTTTGGCGATTTGCTGTACCAGATTTTTCACAATACCGGCATTAACGTTGAATAAATCGGAGCGATCCATACCGGGCTTACGCGCTACGCCCGCGGATATCAGCACCACATCAGCACCTTCCAGCGCAGGGGTGGCGTCTTCGCCGGAAAAACCTTTGATTTTTACATCGGTAGGGATATGGCTAAGATCAACCGCCACGCCCGGCGTTACCGGAGCGATGTCGTACAACGAGAGTTCTGAACCTGAAGGCAGTTGGGTCTTAAGTAGTAGGGCAAGCGCCTGGCCAATTCCACCAGCGGCGCCGAGGACTGCAACTTTCATCCTAAACTCCTTATTATGGTTAAAATAGTCTTTCGTTACTCCGTCGCCTGGACCTTAATTCACAAGATGAACAATTACAATAATTATGGCTGAAGAATGCGTGGTCGTGCGCAGCGATGCAGCAGCTTCGCATTTTCCTCCCTGAGACTGACCATCCAGCAAAGCGTAGTACCGGATCGACTGTTGGTTACAATACACCCAGCGCGTTGAGCAGAACAACATCATTTAATAACATTTCATTTACTTTTGTAGCAATTTGCGCCCCGTGACGAAAGCATGTTCCTTATTAGGGTTTTTTGCTAAAATATGCGCCCTTCATAACATTATTTACGCTTCTCCCCGCGGATTATTTGCATAAAAATGCATGTTTATGCATAATGATGTTGTTTTTACCACCATAATTGGGTGACTTATGCGTAGTTCGGCAAAACAAGAAGAACTGGTTAAGGCGTTTAAAGCGCTGCTTAAAGAAGAAAAATTCAGCTCTCAAGGTGAAATCGTACAGGCCCTGCAAGAGGAAGGCTTCGATAATATCAACCAATCGAAAGTCTCACGTATGCTCACCAAGTTTGGCGCCGTACGCACGCGTAACGCCAAAATGGAAATGGTTTACTGCCTGCCCGCCGAGCTTGGCGTCCCGACGACCTCCAGCCCGCTAAAAAACCTGGTGCTGGATATCGACTATAACGATTCGGTCGTGGTTATTCATACCAGCCCAGGCGCAGCACAGCTGATCGCCCGGCTTCTGGACTCCCTGGGCAAAGCCGAGGGTATTCTCGGCAGCATTGCCGGTGATGATACTATCTTTACCACTCCGGCCAGGGGTTTTACCGTTAAAGAGCTGCATGACGCTATCCTCGTCCTGTTTGAGCAGGAACTCTGATGCCCTTCCCTCTGGTTAACGCCAGAGGATATTCCTTCAAAAAATTATCATTTCTTTAACATTTTGTGTGTTTTTCCGCTTCTATACATTCATTTACGTGATGAAACCGGCTTAAGCGCACAAAAGATCAAATCCATATAACTTAATGATTTTATTAATCATTATTGCCTATCCTGGCGAAATTGTGACATTTCTAATTCTTATACGTTATAAAAAAGACATTTCTTTGTGATTATTTACATGAAAAACAATTAGCAAGGTATTAATATTTTCAGTGATTAGTGTATACTTGATTTTGTGATGAGGGTCACGAAACAAAGACCCCCAACAAAAAGATTCGACGAGGTGAACATCATGAAAATCAAAACCACTGTAGCAGCATTAAGCATCCTTTCCGTTCTGTCTTTCGGCGCCTTCGCCGCTGACTCCATTAACAGCGAACAGGCTCAAGGCCGTCAGGCAATCGGCACCGTTTCCGTCGGCGCGGTAAGTTCTTCCCCGATGGATATGCACGAAATGCTGAACAAGAAAGCGCAAGAAGAAGGTGCTTCCTCTTATCGCATTATCGAAGCACGTACCGGTGACCACTGGCACGCTACGGCTGAACTGTATAAATAAGATTTAACGATTGTCGGTCATTAACTGAAACAGAATCTCTCCAGCGGCCTCAGGTTCATTAAAACCTCCCGCCGCTGCAAATATTAAGGTTGGAGAAAAAATTATGAAAAGCGCAATTATCATCGCATCCCTGGGTCTGGCTTCCGTTCTCTCTTTCGGCGCAAACGCCGCCGTTAATCAAGTGAACGCTGAACAGGCGCAAAATCTGCAGTCCATGGGCACCGTTTCCGTTTCTCAGGTAGGCAGCGCGCCGATGGATATGCGCCAGGAACTGGCGGCTAAAGCTGAAAAAGAAGGCGCCAGCAGCTACCGTATTATTGAAGCCCGTACCGGCGATAACTGGCACGCTACGGCTGAGCTGTACAAATAAACCCTCGTCGTCTTATCCGACGACTTGCCCCCGCTCTGTCGGGGGCTTTTTTATGGCTGCCGCACATTAAAACGAAGCTCCCCTTCCAGCTCTTCTTCCGCCTCATCAAATAGCAATATTATCGCGCCAAAGCGCCGTCGCTGATTATCGCTTAAATGAATAAACTCAATCTCCAGCGGCAGGGGCAGCAGCCCGGCGGTCACCGCTTCCCACAGCGAATCAAGGTTGTTCACCTTCTCACGCGCTAAGCCAAAGGTACGTGAAAACTCACGATAAAAATCCTGCTGTTCAGCTATTTCATCAAAATCAAAGGTATAGGTAGCCATTGCCCGCATCCTGTCCACACCTGCAACTTTTCATAGCCCGGTCATCCCGGCGTGTAGTTCCACTCTGACGGTGGAATTCATACTCAGACAATTAAGTATAGCGATAAAAAAACCGACGCTTCAGGCGTCGGTTCTGGCGGCTAGCTATTGGTTAATACATGCTGGTACTTATGCAGCATCTCCACCAGCCTTCGCACCGGCTCGGTCACCTGCGGAGAGGCTTCCCAGAGCTGTAATTTTTGCTGGTAGATATCCAGCTCATCAAGCAGGCGGGCAAAATAGTAGCGGCGCTTATCATCGCTGCTGGCGGAAATGACGCGATCCGCCGTACGACGCAGCTGCCGGTGAAATACCGACAGGTCGTCATTTATCGGTACTGGCGCGTCGCGCAGGCGCTGATGGGCAATAATCAGGGTCAGCGCCAAACGAAAGCGCGCGATATCGCCGGGGAATTTATTCAGCAACAAAAAGAGCTGACGATACAGGGCCGGCAAATGGTTTTCTTTGCGTCGCGCCGTATTGGTGGTCAGCGATGATACCGCCGCCGAGACAAACTGGTTGAGCAACACGCGACCGGTGCGAGCCTGAGAGTTATCGCGAACCAGTAAGATCACCATCAGCGCGAGGAAACACCCCACGATCTGGCCTAAGGCGCTATCCAGAAATTGGTTGAATTGAAACTTCATCGGATTATCCAGCACCAGAATATTAATGGTGCTGGCCAGCGCCCCCAGCGAACCCAGCCGCCGCTTTTGCACCTCGATACCGATAAAAAATGCCATCACCGCCAGGCTGATGCACAGCAGCAGCATACTTTGCTGCGTCGCGGGCATAATCACGAGGAAAAACAGCGCCCCCAGCGGTAATGCCGCCAGCGTGCCGTAGAGGAAATCGATAGCCACCATTCGCGGATTAGGTAAACGCATCGCTAAGGCCGTAACAACCGCGATCATCACCATCGCCCCGCTCCCTGAAGTCCAGCCGGTCCACAGCCAGAACAGCGTACCGAGGATACAGGAGATAGACGTACGCCAAAAGTTGACCATCGCATGGTGTCGCTCGGCGGATTCCGCCTTCACCACCACTTCGCCTTGCAGCACTTCCGCTTCAATACGGCTGATTTTGGTATTGCCGACCACGCCCCGCTTCAAAAGCAGATAGCGCGTCGCGGCCCCGACCCAGCTGTAGATCGTCACCGGCGTATTGTGCTCTCCCTTCCAGGTCAAAAAGCGGCGCATCCGCTTTAACTGGCGGTGCACGTCCTGCACGGTCTCAACCGGTTCAGCGAACAGCTCGCGGTAGTCATCGGTGACCATCTCAGGCCGGGTATTCTGAATCAAATAGGTTTCACAGGCTTGGGTAATTAAGGTCAGAGAGAGGGTATTGATCGCCTTCAGCCGCTGGTTCACTTTTGCCCAGCGCGAAGACTCCATAATTAAGTTTCCGCGCATCCCTTCCAGTCCGTTGGTGCGGCGAACCAGCGCGCTCCAGGCCTTATCGACTTCATCTTTATCGGCATACGCCACGCAAAGCTGCATCAGGCGGTATTGATCGATCAGCAGGTTATCCAGCTCAAGGTCGATCTCTTTTTTAATCGAACGCGGCGAAAATAGCAGGTCGGCCACGATGGCGCTGACGATACCAACAACAATTTCACTGCACCGTTCGACGGCGAACTGCGGCGCCAGCATCGGCTCTTCGTGGATAGTGATAATAATGATAAGCGCGGTATAGCCCGCCAGGCCCCAGGCATAGGAGTTCTCAACCCGCACCAGCGAGGAGATCCAGGTACAGAACCCTGCCCACAGGCAGCAGACCAGCACCATCAGCAGCGGGGCGCGAATCATCAGGATGATAATCGCCAGCGCGGCGATACAGCCGATAAAGGTACCGACAATACGCAGCATCCCGCGATAGCGGATAGCCCCGGAGTAAGGCTCTCCGCCGGCGGCAAACGCCGGGCCGGCGGCCACGATGGCTGCGGTAAGCACCGCCCAGCGCGGTGTTTCCAGCTGAAAGTGAAAACCGACGAATAACGCCAGCACTACCGCACAGGCTAATTTAACGGCAAAGCGGAGATGCCGGGATTCGATGGTGAAAATCCCCATGGCGATTAACCGAACTCACGCAGGCGCATCGCCAGTTTCTGGAAGAAACTTGTCCGGCTGGAATCGCGGTCGTCTTTACCGGTGATCACCACCGTCGCGGTCGTCCCGGCCGGCCAGAGGTTGCCCTGCTGCTGGTCAAGGTGAATACGTACCGGCACCCGCTGCGCCAGGCGTACCCATTCAAGATTAGAGTCAATAGAGGCCAGCCCTTTCGTATCGCTGCTGCTGCTGGCATTGGTGACCCCAGCAGCGATGCTGTCGACGGTGCCTTTAAGAGTTTGCACGCTTCCCAGCGGGGTAATTTCGGCGCGGAAGCCGGGGCGCACGCCCTCAAGCTTGGTCTCTTCCAGGTAGGCCATCACATAGAAGGTATTCTGCTTGACCAGCGCAACCGCGGTAGAACCGCGGGTGATAAACTCGCCGCTGTAGACGTTCAGGTTCGTCACCCAGCCGTCAGCCGGGGCGCGAATGACCGTGCGTTCAAGATCAAGCTTCGCCAGATCGCGACTCGCGGTCGCTTTTGCCAACTGATGCTCAACGGTTTGCAGAACGTTATTCGCCTGGTCAATCTCCTCCCGGGACATGGCCTGGACGCCAAGGCGGTTACGACGGCCGGCTTCAACGCGCTTCTCCTGCGCCAGAGTCTGGTAATAGGAGACATCGGCTTCAGCCTCAGCTAAGGCTTTCTGGTAACGCGGCTGGTCAATGACGAACAAAACCTGGTCTTTCTTAACCAGTTGGTTATCCTTGATATTCACCTGCGAAATCAGGCCGGAAACATCGGGAGCGATGGCCACAATATCCGCACTAAAGCGCGCATCGCGCGTCCAGGGCGAGGCGGTGTAATACACCCATGCGCGAAAAATCGCCACAAATGCCAGGATAACCAGTATCACAGTGATTGCGGTACGGAGGATATTTCTTGTTAGTGTTTTCACATCTACCTCAAACGAACAAACGCGATATCAGATAAAACAGGCAGCAATAGAGCGCGGTATTAAACAGTGCCGGATGCCAGACAAAATCATAGATGCCGGTCGGAACCAGCAGGCGGTGCACCAGCCAAAAGATGGCTAGCGACAATAGCAACTCAAAGAAGATCGGCGGAAACGACAAGCCGAAAATCACAATGACAGGAAACAGACTCATGATGACCTTGATAAGAAGCGTACAGGTGATATGCGCGATGCGTTTATTATTAAGCTAACTATATAGTAACGTAACAATTGCGGTCTTATCTATAATGTGTGATCTAAATCACTTTTAAGCCAGAGTGAATAATGGAACGATTAAAACGCATGTCCGTATTTGCCAGAGTGGTGGAATTAGGTTCCTTTACCGCCGCGGCCCGCCAGCTCCAGATGAGCGTTTCTTCCATCAGCCAGACGGTAGCTAAACTGGAAGATGAGCTGCAGGTTAAGCTACTCAACCGCAGTACGCGCAGTCTTGGCTTAACCGAAGCGGGAAAAATATATTATCAAGGCTGTCGGCGGATGCTGTTCGAAGTCCAGGATGTCCATGAACAGCTATACGCGTTTAACAATACGCCCATCGGTACGCTGCGCATCGGCTGTTCTTCAACTATGGCACAGAATGTCCTGGCTCGCATAACGGCCGATATGCTCAAAGAGCACCCGGAGCTCTCCATCAACCTGGTCACCGGCATCCCGGCGCCGGACCTGATCGCGGACGGTCTGGACGTGGTGATTCGCGTGGGAGCGCTGCAGGACTCCAGCCTCTTTTCCCGCCGTCTGGGCTCTATGCCAATGGTGCTCTGCGCGGCGAAAAGCTATCTCCAGCACGCCGGATGTCCGGAAAAGCCGGCGGATCTCGCCAGCCACTCCTGGCTGGAATACAGCGTCCGGCCGGATAACGAATTTGAAATCATCGCCCCGGAAGGCATTTCAACCAAGCTGATCCCTCAGGGCAGATTCGTCACTAACGATCCGATGACGCTGGTGCGCTGGCTAACGGCAGGCGTCGGCGTGGCTTACGTTCCGCTGATGTGGGCGATCGAAGAGATCAACCGCGGCGAACTGGAGATTCTGCTGCCGAGCTACCAGTCCGATCCGCGCCCGGTGTACGCGCTATATACCGAGAAAGATAAGCTGCCCCTGAAGGTACAGGTATGCATTAATTATCTGACTGAGTATTTCGTCGGGGTGGCAAATATTTACCAGGGTATGCGCGGTCGGGGGATAGCCCGCTAGCGGCCAGAGCCTGCGAAAAAGGGTAATAACGTATTATCAGGCCCGGCATCGGAAATGATCTGCGTCACGTCGCGGAGATTGCCGATGCGCACCTCGCCGGAGCGATGAAATTTGCTTTTGTCGATTAACAATAGCGACTGTGCCGCCCGTTTCAGCAGCAGCGATTTGTAAGCGGCATTATTGGCGCTGGAATCCCAGAGCACGCCGTCGTTATCGATCCCCTCGCAGGAAAAAATGAATAGATCGATCTCCAGCGATTTGACCTGCGATAACAGCGCAGGGTTAACGTAATAGCCATATTGACGCTGAAGCTGACCACCGGCGCTGATCAGTTGGATCCGCTCACGGCGGCCCAGCTCTACGCAGACCGGATGGCTGTTGGTAAACACCGTCAGGTTACTATTCGGTAGCTGACGCGCCAGAAACCAGCAGGTTGAGCTGGCATCCAGCGCGATCGTCATGCCTTCATCAATCCACGCCAGCGCGGTACGGGCAATATCAGATTTATGGGCATAATGGCTTTTCACGCGGCGATGAAACGGCTTCTCGCCGTTGTGATTATCGCGCAGGAGAACGCGCGCCTGTCCGTGGCTACGCTGGATACTTCCCTGTTTCTGCAGCTCGCTCAAATCGCGACGAACGGTCTCGATGCTGACCTGCAGAAGCTGGGATAACGCTTCAGTAGTTAGGGTGTGGTGCTGACTGAGTAACTCGACTATCTGCTGCTGACGCGCGGCTTTCATCGCGACCCCGCGGAGGTGATGTGCGCTTTCGCCGCGAGCGAAAGCGCATTGAGAGGTATCAGGCAGTACCGCCGACGGTGAGTTTATCCACTTTGAGCGTTGGCTGACCGACGCCAACCGGTACGCTCTGGCCCTCTTTGCCGCAAACGCCGACGCCGCTGTCCAGCTTCAGATCGTTCCCCACCATCGAAATCTGCTGCATCGCTTCGATACCTGAACCGATAAGCGTCGCCCCCTTCACCGCTTTGGTCACTTTGCCTTTTTCAATCAGGTAGGCTTCAGACGTGGAGAAGACAAATTTGCCGGAGGTGATATCCACCTGACCGCCGCCAAAGTTCGGCGCGTAGATGCCGTAATCGACCGATTCGATAATCTCCTGCGGCGTGGATTTTCCCGCCAGCATGTAGGTGTTGGTCATACGCGGCATAGGCAGATGCGCGTAGGATTCGCGACGACCGTTGCCGGTTGGCGCCACACCCATCAGCCGGGCATTGAGCTTGTCCTGCATATAGCCTTTGAGAATGCCGTTTTCAATCAAAACGTTATACTGGCCAGGAGTACCTTCGTCATCAATGGCAACGGAGCCGCGACGGTTAGCAATGGTACCATCATCCACCACGGTGCACAGCTCAGAGGCCACCAGCTCACCCATATGGCCGCTGAATACCGACGTCCCCCGACGGTTAAAATCGCCTTCCAGTCCGTGACCGACGGCTTCATGAAGCAGCACGCCAGGCCAGCCTGCGCCCAGTACGACCGGCAGCATTCCGGCGGGCGCGGCGACGGCGGTCAGATTGACCAGCGCCATGCGCACGGCTTCTCTCGCCCAAACATCCGCGCGCACATCGCCATCCTGGGAGGCCAGGAAATAGTCGTAGCCAAAGCGACCGCCGCCGCCGCTGGCGCCGCGTTCGCGTTTGCCATCCTCTTCCACCAGCACGCTGACGGAAAGACGAACCAGCGGGCGCACGTCCGCCGCCAGCGTGCCGTCGGTGGCGGCCACAAGAATTAACTCGTAGACGCCGGTCAGGCTGGCGGAAACTTCCTGCACCCGTTTATCGGCCGCGCGAGCAGTTTTATCTACCCGGCGCAGAATATCCAGCTTCTCTTCCCGACTCATGCTTTGCAGCGGGTCGATGCTGGTATAGAGGGAGCTGTACTCCACTCCGCCGAGGGTATGAACTTTACCATCGCCGTGGTCGCGTACAATGGTACGCGCCGCCTGCGCGCTCTGTTCCAGCGCCAGTCGGCTAATCTGGTCCGCATAGGCAAAGCCGGTTTTTTCCCCGCTCACCGCACGGACGCCGACGCCCTGGTCGATATTGTACGAACCATCTTTAATGATGCTGTCTTCAAGAACCCAGGACTCGTGATAGCTCGACTGAAAATAGAGATCGCCGTAATCCAGACGGCGCTCGGCCAGCTGGCCAAGAATGGTAAACAGATCCTGATGATTCAGGCCGTTTGCCGACAGTAATTGTTCACTTACCAGGTTCAGACTCATCGTTTTGCTACTCGTTTGTTGCCGCCTCTCGGGCGGAAATAAAATAGGCTCTCTAATGAGAGTGCGGTAATTACGCACAATCGTCAAATCATTGCTTTTTGTCGCTCCGCGCCTGGCGCAGCACTTCGTTAATTTGCGGCTGATCGATAGGACCGGTGATGCGATAGCGCAGAATTGAAACCTTATTCCACAGCGGCCCCAGCACCTTACTGGCGGCAAAGACCGCGGCGCCGATTATCGGGTTAACGGCAAAGGCCGCGGCGACGCCCACGGTCGCGGAAATTTCCGGCGCGACCACGGCCTGCATATCCAACTGACGGCGGACAAGATCCACCGACCCCTTCATGGCGATATCCGCTTCCAGACCATCAACCAGCGTATCGTCGGTATGCAGAACGCCGTCTTTAATCCACGCCGTACTGCGAATGGAATCGAAGTAGAAACCTTCGCTGAAGGTATCGCTAAAGTCGAAACGCAGCTTGCGAAGCAGCGCGTCAACGCTCAACAAACGCAGCAGCTGGCCGGCGTGGCCGGTGCTGAGATCGGTAAACTCGCCTTTCCCAAGACGGCTTTTCAGGATCCCGTTCAGCGAGGCAACATCGGGCTGCCACGGCGGCGCACGCCAGTGAAGGTCATAATCAATATCAAACGAAGAACCTTTTACCGGCGTGGACACGCCGAAGAAGTTGACGAAATCATCGGTTTTATTACCGTGCAGTTTACCTTTTAAAGAGGTTCGTACGCCCGTCGGCGCGCTTACCCATACGCCATCGGTCGTCAGGCGGCCAAACCCGGTATCCACCAGGCCATTTGCCAGCGTCAGGGTATCGCCGCGGATATCAAAATCGCCTTCGATGCGACCATATTTTTGCCCCCACAGCCAGCACTCGGCGCAGCGAAGCTGAAGGTCCGGCCAGCCGTGGAAATCAATTTTGGCGTCAGCCAGAGGGCCGCTGCTTTTTTCCGTCCCGCCGCTTTTCGCTGCAGTGGGGTTGTAGTAGAGATAGCGAATGGCTGCCAGCCACGGCGCGTTTTTGCGCATCGTCAGGGTGGCGTTAACTTCACGCCCCTGGGCTTCAATCTTCGTCCCTCCGGCGCCGGGTTGGGAAACAAGGCTGACGTTATTCCAGCTCTGGCCCGCCATCGTTAACACCGGCGTACGCAGCGTGACCTGCTCGGGGAAAACCATATTGCTGCTGACGTCATTGGCCGCGCCGCCCTGGAACAGCGCAAGCCACTGCGCGCCATCCATCGGCGGCATATTCAGCTCCACGCCAGGCTGCTCGGGAAGCGGCGACACGGCTTTACTGTCAGTGGTTAAAATAGCGCGGTCCAGAGTCAGCTTATGACCCAGCAGCCAGCGGCTATTGATATGATTTTTCGCCCCCACGGAGCCAGCCAGTGTAAAGCTGCTTAGGCCGCCATCAACCTTAATGTTTACCGGCAAAGGCTCACCGGCCTGTTTATCGACCGGCGCAGGTAAGTGACTACTTACATTCTTCAGGTCAGCGTTAACATCCACCTTATAGCTCGCGCTACCGCGATACGGAAGCTCAATCGCGACTTTACCGTCCCAGGGCACGCTGCCGCTCAGGGCGCCTTCCAGGGCTTTCGGCAGTAAACCGGTACGCGCGGGCTGCCAGCTGGCGTTCATCCCGACGTCTACCAGGAATGCTTTCGCGCCTTCGGTGGTCGAGAAATCGATATTCAGCGGCTGATTAAACCAGGTCGCGCTCATCGGTTCGCTTTTCAGGTCGCCGTTTACGAAGCTGAATTTACCGCTCAGGTTCTGCAATGTAGTATCAATAGGCTTGATAAATAAGCTGTTATTGTTCAGCCGGACATCACCCTTAGCGGTGGTCATCTCGCCATCCAGGGGGATATCAAGATGTAAGCGAGCGCTCACACCACCGTCCAACTGAAGCTCACCCAGCGCCGCCCCCAGCGTCTCTTTCAGCGGCGTCTCGTTAAAATAAGGGCCAACTTCTTTACCCGGACCGTTAACATCGGCATCAATTAATAACTTTTCACGCGAATAGTCGGGAATTACCGCGTCGAGATTGCTGGCGGTCACTTTGCCGAGCATCGCCTTATCGGCCTTCATCCATAGTCCGTCATTGATAAAGTTAAGGTCGATATTCAGGCCGGTTAGCGCAGGCCAGTCAGGCTGAAAGGCAAAGGTGGCGTTCTTGAGCGGCACCGTAACCTGGAATTGCCCCTCATTATGCTTATACGGGAAAAGGTGCGGGTTGCCGCCATAAGCCAGCGTGGCATCGGTGGCCTGGCCGCCTTTAATCGCTCCGCTGAGGTAATCCACCAGCGCTTTGCCCATCAGATTTTCCGGGAAGTAGCGCCATGCCTGACCGCCGTCGTTGGTACTGATACCGGCCAGAATACCGAGCCAGGGTTCATCACCCTGCGGCTGTAGATAGCGGAACCCGCCGCGGGCGCGAACGCCGGTTGCCTGTACGTCGATGTCGCGACCATCGAGCATAAAACCTTTGTCATTCTTCACCCAGTTGAGGGTCGCATCGCCCCGGGCGATCTCCAGCGGCGCGCGAAAGACCGTTTCATAGGGCATTCTCGCCTGCGTCATGCGGGCATGCAGGGTACCGTTTTCCACGCTGCCGGCAATGTTGCCGGAGAAATGCTCAGCCCCTGGCAGCAGCTTCCACTGCTTCCAGGACATGTCGCTCCAGTCCGCCTGGAAGCGCGTTTTTTCCGCCATCTGCAGCGGAATATCCAGCGCCAGAAGGTTAATTTTGCCGTCCGGCTGCGTCGTACGCCAGATTTCGCCCAGCGACGGCGCCAGTTTATCCGCCATCGGCTGCAGCCCGGTCAGGCCGCTAAGGTTAAGATTGCTGGCGCGAATGCGCAGCTCATCGCTGCGTTGACCATTTTTTCCACCCACATCCTGAGCCGGGATCCACGCCATCGACAGCGCGCCGCGCGGCCAGGGTTTATTATCCATCGAAATGCGCGTATCAGGGATGTCAAAGCCCCAGCTTTGATTATCGCGATAGATGTGCGCCGTCAGATTATCAACCGAGAGATGATGCTTATCTTTGTCGCCCTGCCAGCTGGCGCCGCCTTTTTTCAGCCATACATCCCCGCTGGCGACGTCGCCTTTATCGATAGTCATCCAGCCTTCGAGGCTAAACCGCGCGCTTTGCAGGGCGATGTTGTCCTGCATCCAGCGACCAAGCCATGGCTTAACGTCGATATCATCGGCCTGAAGCCAGACGCGCCCCTTATTGAGCAAGCCGTCTTCATCGCGCAGGTCCATGCGCACCTGCATCACGCCATGCTGGCCGGTCAGGCTGCTAAGACTAAGCTGCCCCTCAGCGCGATGGCGATTTTTACCGTTCAGCCAGGTAAGCTGCGGGATCGAGAGTTCTGCCCGCTGACCCGAGATCGTCAGGAAGCTCAGATGGCTATCGCGAAGGATAAAGTGGTCGAACTGGCGGAGAAAAAGATCGCTGATACGGTCGGTTTTCAGCCCTTCACCGCCGTTATTGGTTTGAATAGGAGTATTGGTATGAATCTGCAGCTGCCAGAAGGTTAGATCGCGAAACTGCCAGCGCATATGCAGCAGGCTTTGCCAGACGTCGAGTGCCAGAGTGACGCGTTTGACGGAAAGCTCACCGCCGTCATTCAGGCCGGCCTTAACATCACGGACATCAAGCGTCGGGCCAAACGTCTGCCAGCTGGCGACAATGTTTGAGGCATCGACCGGCACGCCGGCCATCGCGGAGACTTTTTCCAGCACCTGTGGACGCCAGCTGTTCAACTGCGGCAGAACGAGACGCAGACCGCTCACCAGCAGTGCGACGACAACAATCAATGTTGCCGCGGTGAGCAGTAATATCCCGGGCAGTCGCCTCACGCATCTCTCCTTGTCAGCCTGTTACGCGTCATCCTTTCGCCCGCCTCTTTATCCCGACATCAGCAAGCAAACGGATGATTACATCATTACGACATCAAACTGCTCTTGATTATAGAGCGGTTCAATTTGTACTTTGACCTGCTTACCGACAAAGATCTCGACTTCTGCCAGCGCGTGCGACTCTTCCCCTTTCAGCGTTTCCGCTACCGCAGGAGAAGCATAGACCAGGAATCGGTCGGAATCGTAGGCGTGATGCACGCGCACGATTTCGCGCATGATTTCATAGCACACCGTTTCCACCGTTTTCACCGTACCGCGCCCGTGGCAGGTAGGACACTCATTACACAGCACGTGCTCCACGCTTTCACGAGTGCGCTTGCGGGTCATCTCTACCAGTCCAAGCTGGGAGAAGCCGTTAATGCTGGTTTTAACCCGGTCTTTGCTCAGCGCCTGCTCAAGAGAGTGCAGCACCCGGCGACGGTGATCTTCATTGTTCATATCAATGAAATCAATGATGATAATCCCACCGAGATTGCGCAGCCGTAGCTGACGAGCAATCGCCTGGGTCGCCTCAATATTGGTATTAAAGATAGTATCGTCAAGATTACGGTGACCGACGAATGCGCCGGTGTTGATATCAACGGTGGTCATCGCTTCCGTTTGATCAATGATCAGATAACCGCCTGATTTCAGCTCAACTTTACGCTCCAGCGCGCGCTGAATTTCGTTTTCCACGTCGAAAAGATCGAAAATCGGCTGGCGGCCGCTGTAATGCTCCAGCTTGCTGGTCATCTCCGGAATATATTCGGCGGTAAACTCAAGCAGCGATTCGTAGGTCAGACGGGAGTCCACGCGAATACGGTCAAGATGCGCATCGGCGAAATCACGCAGCACGCGCTGCGCCAGCGCCAGCTCACCATACATTTGATAACGCGTCTGCTGGCGCTTTTTGCGCTCCATCACTTTTGTCCAGACGCGCTTGAGATAGGCGGCATCTGCGGCCATCTCCTGCTCATGAACGCCTTCCGCCGCGGTACGGATAATGAATCCGCCCTGTTCGTCACAGTATTCAGAGACCACTTTTTTCAGGCGTTCGCGTTCCGCTTCGCTTTCAATACGCTGAGAGACGCCGACGTGCGAAGCCCCGGGCATAAAGACCAGATAGCGAGAAGGAATGGTGATATCGGTGGTCAGGCGGGCGCCTTTGGTGCCGAGAGGATCTTTCACCACCTGCACCATTAAATCCTGCCCCTGACGCACCAGCTCGGAGATATCGCGGACGGCGAACTGCTTTTGCTCTTCGCCCGCCACGCACTCGGTATGCGGCATAATATCGGAAGCGTGCAGAAACGCGGCCTTATCCAGGCCAATATCTACAAAAGCCGCCTGCATTCCCGGCAGCACCCGACTGACACGACCCTTGTAGATATTGCCTACTATTCCGCGTCGCGCTTCACGCTCAATATGAATTTCCTGAAGAATACCGCCATCAATGTAAGCGACGCGCGTTTCTGATGGCGTTACGTTAACTAATAGTTCAGCAGTCATCTTTATCCCTTTTCTTCACGCAGTGAGTTAAAGTTACTTAGCAACTCATACGTTTCCACTAGCGGTAAGCCAACTACGGCGTGATAGCTGCCATTTATCTTCCTGACGAAACAGCCACCCAACCCCTGAATACCGTATGCACCTGCTTTATCTAACGGTTCGCCGCTGGCGACATAATCGGCGATATCCTGTACTGAGAGCACGCGGAAAGTAACCTCCGTGACCACCAGGCAATCCAGCGTCTGCTGCTTATCGGCCAGCGCCACGGCGGTCATCACCTGATGGGTTTTCCCGGAAAGCATGCGCAACATTTCTGCGGCGTGCCCGGCATCGCGCGGTTTTTCCAGCACGTCACCGTTCAGGATGACAATGGTATCCGCGCCCAAAACGGGCAGATCGCGCGGTGCCAGCGCGACGCCAGCCTGCGCCTTTTCGCGCGCCAGACGGACCACATACTGCTGAGCGCTCTCCTGCGGGCGGCGCAGTTCCTCAATACCGGGAACCACGCGCTCAAAAGCGAGGCCAAGCTGAGTCAGCAGTTCCTGCCGACGCGGAGAACCTGAAGCAAGATACAGAGTCGTCATATCAACCTTATTGCACCGCAAACTGCTGGCGCACTTTACGCATCAGCAGGAAAATCCATGGCCAGAGCACACCGTTTACTACACTACTCCAGAACACTTCCGGACGGAAAGAGACGTTGATCACTAAAAACTCTGCCCAGAAAACAATGATATCCACGGAGAGGGATAACATGACGACTACCAGAGCCTGTTGCCAGAGCGCCAGATTGCGGAACAGCTGATATTTCAGCGCGACCAGATAAGCCACAATACTTAATGATAGTGCGCGAACGCCAAGCGTCGAGCCGCTGATGAGATCGAGGATCGCCCCCATCACAAAGCCTGTGCCGACATTAACCCGGTGGGGCAGCGCGAGGATCCAGTACAACAGGATAAGCAATACCCAGTTTGGCCGGTAAACGCTAATGTCCGCCGGCCAGGGCATTATTTGCAGCAATAGTGCGATAAGAAACGAGAGCCAGATAACCCAGCGTCCCTGGCTACGGTAACTTGCCACTATTGCCCCCCCGCTGGCTGAGACTGCTGTGGCATACCGGTTGCCGGAGCCGGCATCTGCGGCCCCATCGCATCCGGCGCAGGCAGAACCTGCGGCATCATCTGCATCAGGCGTTCATTCGCTACGCGATGAACCTCTTCCGGCGTCATCGGATTCGCGCCGTTGCGATCGGCTCCCCATAGCAGCAGCAGGTAACGCAGGCGCTGCAGACCGGCTGTCGGACGCGCCTGAATCACCGTATACGCGCGCTGCGTATCCAGCTTAACGGACGAAACCACCCCTACCGGATACCCTTCAGGGAAGCGGCCGCCGAGGCCCGAAGTCACCAGGACGTCGCCGACGCGAATATCGGTATTGGCCGGCAGATGTTCCAGCTGCAAATCGTCGGTACAGCCGTTGCCTGCGGCAATCACGCGAATATCGTTACGCAGTACCTGAATCGGTAACGCATGCGTGGCATCGCAAATCAGCAGCACGCGGCTGGTCAGTTTCGCCACCGCCACCACCTGACCCACAACGCCTTTATCGCTGATCACCGGCTGGCCTTCATAAACGCCGTTAACGCTGCCTTTATCGATAACGACCTGATCGCTATAGGGGTCGTTAACCGTTGAGATGACCTGGGTCACCATTTTTTGCTCGTCCTGACGCAGCGGAGAGCCCAGCAGTTCCCGCAGACGCGCGTTCTCCTGCTTGTACTGGCCCAGCATCAGCAGATCGCTGTTCTTCAGCAACAGTTCCTGGCGCAACGCGCGGTTTTCCAGTTCGAGCTGGTCGCGGGTGGCCAGCGTTTGCGAAACGCTATCCAGCAATTCCCGTGGACCATTAGAAACAAAGTAGAAAGGGCTGACGGCAGTATCCATGTACGTTCGAATTTGGCTGAACGTACCCAGGCGGCTGTCGGCGATTATCACGCCAAGCGCCACCAAAACCGCCAGAATAAGGCGAATCTGTAGCGACGGGCCACGGCTAAAAATTGGCTTCATAGGCTATGCGTATTCTCGTGTCAGTTAAGATCGGGGCAGCCGTAAGCCAGCTACCCGGATCTCAGGCTGACTACTCTTCGCTGAACAAGTCGCCGCCGTGCATATCGATCATTTCCAGTGCCTTGCCGCCGCCACGAGCGACGCAGGTCAGTGGATCTTCTGCAACTACGACAGGTATTCCTGTCTCTTCCATTAACAGACGGTCAAGGTTGCGCAACAGTGCGCCACCGCCGGTCAGAACCATTCCGCGTTCGGAGATATCGGAAGCCAATTCCGGCGGGCACTGTTCCAGCGCGACCATCACCGCGCTGACGATGCCGGTCAACGGCTCCTGCAGCGCTTCGAGGATTTCGTTAGAGTTCAGCGTAAAGCCGCGCGGCACGCCTTCAGCAAGGTTACGCCCGCGAACTTCGATTTCGCGAACTTCATCACCCGGATAAGCGGAACCGATCTCGTGTTTAATACGTTCTGCGGTCGCTTCGCCGATCAGGGAACCATAGTTACGACGGACATAATTAATGACGGCTTCGTCAAAACGGTCGCCGCCGATACGGACGGAGGAGGAGTAAACCACACCGTTCAGAGAGATAACCGCCACTTCAGTGGTACCGCCGCCGATATCCACAACCATCGAACCCGTCGCTTCGGAGACCGGCAGACCGGCGCCGATCGCAGCCGCCATCGGCTCTTCAATCAGGAAGACTTCACGGGCGCCAGCGCCCTGTGCGGATTCGCGAATCGCGCGACGTTCAACCTGGGTCGCGCCAACCGGTACGCAGACCAGCACGCGCGGGCTCGGACGCATAAAGCTGTTGCTGTGCACCTGTTTAATAAAGTGCTGGAGCATTTTTTCGGTAACGAAGAAGTCGGCGATAACGCCGTCTTTCATTGGGCGAATAGCTGCAATGTTGCCCGGTGTACGCCCAAGCATCTGCTTCGCTTCATGACCCACAGCGGCGACGCTTTTCGGCGATCCGGCACGATCCTGACGAATGGCCACAACGGAAGGCTCATTCAATACGATGCCTTGTCCTTTTACATAAATCAGGGTATTCGCGGTACCCAGGTCAATGGACAGGTCATTGGAAAACATGCCACGAAATTTTTTTAACATACTAAGGGATAATCCTGAAAGCTGGGGCGGAAAACAAAATCCGCTTACTTTACCAACCACGCGCAGCAGCGACAAGGCGCAAAAATCATCTGCTGCGGTGAAAATTAGTGCAGTTCGTTACCTTTGTTACAAATTTGACTGAGTCCGTCCGACGCAGAAATCTTCAGCAGCGCTCCGCGCTTGAATCTGCAACCTGTCAAAGGTCATTCACTGGCATTTACATTGCGACAATCCGGCAGGTAGACAAGCACACCCCCATCACTATGGCGCGCATTATTCTACGTGAAATCACGCTAAACGGCAGATCAAACAGAGTATCTTTGCGAATATTTTTTCACATTTGTGTCAAGTGGCTGTGAGGCGGCAAAAAATTCCCCCTGACCGCCGGTAACACCGCATTGAGACAGCACCTGCCACTCGCTTCGGCTGAGCACGCCGGTTGCGAAAACCTGAACCGGCATTCCTTTACAGGCCTCAACCAGGCTCTGGACCAGCAGCTGATTTTCACTGCGTTTTTCTATATTGCGCGATAACCCCGAATGCAGCTTAATCACTTCAACGTCGAGCTGCTTGATCCAGCTAGTTCCAACCAGCGTCAGACCGGCCTGAACAACGGCGATCCGAATACCTAAAGCGTTAACCAACCGCATAACCGGCTGCAGGCGGCCGATATATTGACAAACATCCGCCTCTGCAAGTTCAAAAATAATACGTCGACGGTGCGATTTTTCGCATTGCATCAAAGTATCGCGCAGCCAGCGCTGGAATCGGGGGCGGATTAAAGACTCAACCGTCACCTGCAGCGCGAGGTTTTCTTCCGGCCAGAAGCCTAAAAACGGCAGCAGTCGCGTAATTTGCAGGCGGTCATACTCTTCCGCCAGGCCAAACTGCAGCACCATCGGCATATATTCCGCCGCAATCACCTCTTCCTTGCCATCATACAGACGGCACATTAGCTCGCGATGATGTACGCGACCGTCGCGAGTCACCGCCGGTTTCTGGTAAAGTCGCGGCCCGCCTCGGCTGAGCATCTGCTCGATAAGGGTACGCCAGCGCACGTTGCCACGCCCTTTCTCCGGCAGAGAGTCATCATAGACAGCCCAGCTATTGCTGCCCTGCAGCACCGCATTGCGCGTAGCCGCTTCCGCATGTTCCATCACCTGAGCCGCCGTTTGCCCGCTACGGAAAGCACAGATCCCGATATGCATCATATCGTCACGATCGAGAATGCGCGTCGGCGGCAGAGCGTCCATGGCTTTCAATAGCAACCCGGCAATGCTGTCCGCCTCTTTTAACGTACGATGCGGAAGCAAGACGGCAAAATCACTGCGATGGTAGCGAGCCAGCAGCGCGCCAGGGTAACGCATGATGAAAGTGGAAAGCATGTTGATCAGCGTAAAGTAATGCTCTTCGGTCGCCGCGCGCCCCCAGTTATCGCGAAGCAGGTCGAAATCCGGCAGGCGGATCATCATAACGATGCCGTATGACCCCACCTTCTCCTGATCTTCAAGCAGCGTCGATAGCTGGTTATCAAAAAATAATCGGTTACTCAGCCCGGTTTTTGAATCCTGCGCGACATAGGAACGAATCAGGGTATCCATGCGGCTTCGCTGATCGCTGGCGAACTGAAGTTCGGATAGCAGCATATCCAGCGCGCTACTGGTGTTCGCTGGCCACTCGTGTACCGATCCGCGCACCTGCGGTCCACGTTCGCCATTAAGAATACGCGCAGTGCGAAGCTCCAGTAGCTCCTGGCCCGCCAGCTGGCGACGGATCCAGCGCACGGAGAAAAAGATAATCAGCACCATAAAACCAATGGCGATGGAAAGCGGCGCGGTGACGTGCAGTGAACGGAAGTAATTGGCCATGGGATCCAGGTATACCAGATGGATAGCCATACCTGGGTGTTTGAGCGACGGGACCGTGATAGCGCGAAACTGCTTGCTGCTGCCTAAAGGGCGATAGTTATCGGTGCGAGAATGGCTATAGACCGACTTGCCATTGAGCTGAAAATCAACGCGCACCGCTTCGACCGGCGTCATCAGTTCATCCATCTGCGGTTCAATCTGGTCAAAGGACATAGAGACCAGACGGTTATCCAGCATCGTCGCCACCGCCTGAACGCGGTTAGTCATTTTTAGCTGAATGCCGTTATAAAAACTCAGCGAAGCGCCAATCAGCGTGACAAAGATCGTCAGGCCGGTGAGCAACGTGACAAAAGCTGAGAATTTCGTCGTTAATCGCATCCCTGTGTTAACTCCGCGTGTGAATGACTACCCGATAAACATCCGGGCTCCTGTGCTGGCGCCTAAACTAAAGTAAGCACTAACTTTCTAAAGAGCGACGCATACTATCAAAGCTGGCGCATCTGGCAATTTATTGCGTTACGTCGGTGTAATAATGCCGTTAGCGAGTATAGTCTGCAGAAAAAATTTTCCAATCATCCAACCTATGAGGACCGGCGCATGCAGGCTTTAATCTTAGAACAGCAGGATGGCAAAACTCTCTCTTCGGTGCAAACCATTGACGCCAGCCAGCTGCCACAGGGCGATGTGACAGTGGATGTCCAATGGTCCAGCCTCAACTATAAAGATGCGCTGGCTATCACCGGGAAAGGAAAAATTATCCGCAACTTTCCGATGATTCCTGGCATCGATTTTGCCGGTTTTGTCCACAGCAGCGAAGATCCTCGCTTCCACGCCGGCCAGCAGGTGCTGCTGACCGGATGGGGCGTGGGGGAAAACCACTGGGGCGGTCTGGCGGAGCGCGCTCGCGTTAAAGGCGACTGGCTGGTGGCGATGCCTCAAGGCCTGGATGGACGTAAAGCCATGGTGATTGGTACCGCGGGTTTCACCGCGATGCTGTGCGTGATGGCGCTGGAAGACGCCGGGATCCGTCCTGAAGACGGCGAAGTGGTGGTCACCGGGGCCAGCGGCGGCGTCGGCAGCACCGCGGTCGCTTTGCTGCATCATCTCGGGTACAAGGTGGCGGCGGTTTCCGGGCGCGAAAGCACGCATGAATATCTTAAAAACCTCGGCGCTCAGCGCATTCTTAGCCGCGATGAGTTCGCCGAAACCCGGCCGCTGGAAAAACAGCTGTGGGCCGGTGCCGTTGACACCGTTGGCGATAAAGTACTGGCAAAAGTACTGGCGCAGATGAACTACGGCGGCTGCGTCGCCGCCTGCGGTCTGGCAGGCGGCTTTGCTCTGCCCACTACCGTGATGCCCTTTATTCTGCGTAACGTGCGCCTGCAGGGCGTTGACTCGGTGATGACCCCTCCCGCGCGCCGGGCCGAGGCCTGGCAGCGGCTGGTTCGCGATCTCCCGGAATCTTTCTACGCGCAAAGCGCAACGGAAATCACCCTCGCGGAAGCCCCTGCGTTTGCCGATAAGATCATGAGCAATAAAATTCAGGGCCGCACGCTGGTCAAAATCGCCTAATCTGCAATTTTTCGTGACATATTCGCAATAACGCTGCGCCTCCGCCATGCTAAGAAAAACGCATGACGGAGGATGCCATGAAACCCAAAAAACTGACGGAAGCCGACGTGACGGCAGAATCCGTTTTTATGTTGCAACGTCGCCAGGTCCTGAAAATGCTGGGGATTAGCGCGACCGCCCTTTCCCTCTCCCCCTCCGCGCAAGCTGACCTGCTGGATTGGTTTAAAGGCAACGACCGCCCGCCGGCACCGGCGGGTAAAGCGCTGACGTTCGATAAACCGGCGCAATGGCAAAACAATCTCACGTTAACGCCGGAAGATAAGGTATCAGGCTACAACAACTTTTATGAGTTCGGCCTGGATAAAGCCGATCCGGCGGCAAATGCCGGAAGCCTGCGCACTGACCCCTGGACGCTAACGATCGGCGGTGAAGTGGCAAAACCCCTCACGCTCGATCATGACGACCTGACCAGCCGTTTCCCGCTGGAGGAGAGAATTTACCGCATGCGCTGCGTCGAAGCCTGGTCGATGGTGATTCCGTGGGTCGGCTTCCCGCTACATAAACTGCTGTCGCTGGTCGAACCCACCAGCAATGCACGCTACGTCGCGTTTAAAACGCTTTATGCGCCTGAGCAGATGCCGGGCCAGAAGGATCGTTTTATCGGCGGCGGGCTGGCGTATCCCTATGTCGAAGGGCTGCGGCTCGATGAAGCCATGCATCCTCTGACGCTGCTCAGCGTCGGCGTGTATGGCAAAGCGCTGCCCCCGCAAAACGGCGCGCCGGTTCGACTCACCGTTCCCTGGAAGTACGGTTTCAAAGGGATAAAGTCGATCGTCAGTATCGAACTGACTCGTGAACGTCCCCCCACCACCTGGAACCTCGCCGGGCCTGAGGAATATGGCTTCTACGCCAACGTCAACCCGCATGTCGATCATCCCCGCTGGTCGCAGGCAACCGAGCGCTTTATCGGCGCAGGCGGCGTACTCGACGTCAAACGCCAGCCAACGTTGCTCTTCAACGGCTATGCCGAGGAAGTGGCCTCGCTCTACCGGGGCCTGAACCTGCGGGAGAATTACTAGTGCGCCTGACTGTAAAGCAGATAACCTGGCTGAAAGCGCTTCTCCATCTTGCCGGCTTTTTGCCTTTTGTCTGGCTGTTTTGGGCCGGGCATCAAGGGTATTTCAGCGCCGATCCGGCAAAGGATATCCAGCACTTCACCGGTAGGATGGCTCTTAAATTCCTGCTGGCTACCTTGCTTGTTTCGCCGCTGGCGCGCTACGCTAAACAGCCGTTATTGATACGCACCCGGCGTTTACTCGGTTTATGGTGCTTTGCCTGGGCAACGCTGCATTTGACCAGCTATACGCTGCTCGAACTTGGGATTAACAATCTGACGCTATTGGGTACAGAAGTGTTCACCCGCCCCTACCTGACGCTGGGGTTAATCAGCTGGCTGATTCTGCTGGCGCTGGCGGCGACGTCAACGCAAGCGATGCAGCGAAAATTGGGGCGTCGCTGGCAAACATTGCATAACTTCGTCTATGTTGTCGCGATCCTCGCCCCCATCCACTACCTGTGGTCGGTGAAGATTTTATCCCCGCAACCGATAATTTATGCGCTGCTGGCGGTCCTGCTTCTGGCATGGCGATACAAGAAGTTCCGCCAGTGGTGGCGCTAATTCCGGATATGTGCAGTTTCCCGCAGTTCTTTTATCAACCGCCACTCTTTTCACGATAGCGGTTGATAATCTTCCCTGATAAGACCAGTATTTAGCTGCCAATTGCTACGAAATCGTTATAATGTGCGACTTTGGTTTTCCTGACGGGCTTTTTGAGTCCCGAAAAGGTGACAATCGCGCATCGAAGGTATATTTTGTTTTTTACCCGAGAATGGCAGAAGATAGCCGCATATTGGCCGATAAGTTTCGCTTTTTGCTTTCGAGCATCGGAGGCTTAACCTGTCGGCTTCTGAAGAAGCGCGGCATCTTGCAACAGCAGTAATTCATATGCTTTACAGACGGTGCTAACACGCCTGTCACAATCACACTAAACAAAGAGTACGGAACCCACTCATGGATATTCGTAAGATTAAAAAACTGATCGAGCTGGTTGAAGAATCAGGCATCTCCGAACTGGAAATTTCTGAAGGCGAAGAGTCTGTACGCATCAGCCGTGCCGCGCCAAACGCAGGTTTCCCGGTGATGCAACAGGCTTATGCCGCACCGATGATGCAGCAACAGCCAGCGCTGTCTAACGCAGTCGCCTCTGCGGCAACGCCAGCAATGGAAGCCCCTGCGGCAGCGGAAATCAGTGGCCACATCGTACGTTCCCCAATGGTTGGTACTTTCTACCGCACCCCGAGCCCGGACGCGAAAGCCTTCATCGAAATCGGTCAGAAAGTTAACGCGGGCGATACCCTGTGCATCGTTGAAGCCATGAAAATGATGAACCAGATCGAAGCCGATAAATCCGGCGTGGTGAAAGCCATTCTGGTCGAAAGTGGTCAACCGGTAGAATTTGACGAGCCACTGGTCGTCATCGAATAACGAGGCGAACATGCTGGATAAAATTGTTATCGCCAACCGCGGCGAGATTGCATTGCGTATCCTGCGTGCCTGTAAAGAACTGGGCATCAAGACCGTTGCTGTGCACTCAACGGCGGATCGCGATTTAAAACACGTATTGTTAGCGGATGAGACGGTCTGTATCGGCCCGGCGCCGTCCGTAAAAAGCTACCTTAATATCCCGGCGATTATCAGCGCTGCTGAAATCACCGGCGCGGTGGCTATTCACCCGGGTTACGGATTTTTGTCCGAAAACGCAAACTTCGCTGAGCAGGTTGAGCGTTCCGGCTTTATCTTTATCGGTCCGAAAGCTGACACCATCCGCCTGATGGGCGATAAAGTGTCGGCTATCACCGCGATGAAGAAAGCCGGCGTTCCGACCGTACCGGGCTCTGACGGCCCGCTGGGCGAAGATATGGACGTTAACCGCGCTCATGCAAAACGCATTGGCTACCCGGTGATTATCAAAGCCTCCGGCGGCGGCGGCGGTCGCGGTATGCGCGTCGTGCGCAGCGATGCTGAGCTGGCGCAATCCATCTCCATGACCAAAGCGGAAGCGAAAGCCGCTTTCAACAACGACATGGTGTATATGGAGAAATACCTGGAGAATCCTCGTCACATCGAGATCCAGGTACTGGCTGACGGCCAGGGTAACGCTATCTATCTGGCTGAGCGCGACTGCTCCATGCAGCGTCGTCACCAGAAAGTGGTCGAAGAGGCGCCAGCACCGGGCATTACGCCGGAACTGCGTCGCTATATCGGCGAGCGTTGCTCCAAAGCGTGCGTCGATATCGGCTATCGCGGCGCGGGTACTTTTGAGTTCCTGTTCGAAAACGGCGAGTTCTATTTCATCGAAATGAACACCCGTATTCAGGTTGAACATCCGGTAACCGAAATGATCACCGGCGTCGACCTGATTAAAGAACAGCTGCGTATCGCTGCAGGGCAGCCGCTGTCCATCAAGCAGGAAGAAGTTGTGGTTAAAGGCCATGCGGTGGAATGCCGTATCAACGCCGAAGACCCGAATACCTTCCTGCCGAGCCCGGGTAAAATTACCCGCTTCCACGCGCCGGGCGGTTTTGGCGTGCGCTGGGAGTCTCATATCTACGCAGGCTACACCGTGCCTCCGTACTATGACTCCATGATCGGGAAGCTGATCTGCTATGGCGAAAACCGTGATGTCGCGATTGCCCGCATGAAGAATGCGCTGCAGGAGCTGATTATCGACGGCATCAAAACCAACGTTGATCTGCAGATTCGCATCATGAACGACGAGCATTTCCAGAATGGTGGCACCAATATCCACTATCTGGAGAAAAAACTCGGATTGCAGGAGAAGTAATTCTGCCATCGTTGCAAAAGGCCGGATAACCCGGCCTTTTTTCTTTTTCTCTCCCCTCCTCTTTGCCATGCGGTACAATCCCCGCTTTCTTCATCCTCAGGGGACAAAAAATGGACAAGCGTTTTGTTCAGGCCCATAAAGAGGCGCGCTGGGCGCTGTGGCTAACCCTTCTCTACCTTGCGGCCTGGCTGGCTGCCGCCTATCTGCCGGGCGTCGGTATTGGTATCACCGGTCTGCCGCACTGGTTTGAAATGGCCTGCCTGCTGGTACCGCTGGTGTTTATTCTGCTGTGCTGGGCGATGGTGCGTTTCATCTTCCGCGATATTTCCCTGGAGGATAACGATGCAGTTTGAAATCATCGTTGTACTGCTCGTTTACCTGTTGGTCGTGTTTGGTCTGTCGATTTACGCGATGCGCAAACGCAGCAGCGGCAGCTTTCTCAGCGAATACTTTCTCGGTAGCCGTTCGATGGGCGGCTTCGTTCTCGCAATGACGCTAACCGCCACCTATATCAGCGCCAGTTCTTTTATCGGCGGGCCGGGAGCCGCCTATAAATATGGACTTGGCTGGGTGCTGCTGGCGATGATTCAGGTGCCAACAATCTGGCTGTCATTAGGGATACTCGGCAAAAAGTTCGCCATTCTGGCGCGGCGCTATAACGCGATTACCCTTAACGATATGCTACAGGCGCGCTACCAAAGCCGCGCGGTCGTCTGGATAGCGAGCGTAAGCCTACTGGTCGCCTTTGTCGGGGCGATTGCCGTGCAGTTTATCGGCGGCGCCCGCCTGCTGGAAACCGCCGCCGGCATCAAATATGAAACGGGCCTGCTGATCTTCGGCATCACTATCGCGCTGTACACCGCCTTCGGCGGCTTCCGCGCCAGCGTCCTCAACGACACGATGCAAGGTATGGTCATGCTGATCGGCACCATCGTCTTGCTGGTTGGCGTCGTACACGCGGCAGGCGGATTGCATAACGCCGTGGATACGCTGCAGCATATCGACCCGAAGCTGGTATCGCCGCACGGAGCGAACGATATCCTCACTCCGGCATTTATGACCTCCTTCTGGGTTCTGGTGTGCTTCGGGGTTATCGGCCTGCCGCACACCGCCGTGCGCTGCATCTCTTATAAAGATAGTAAAGCGGTGCACCGCGGCATCATCATCGGTACCATCGTTGTCGCGATCCTGATGTTTGGTATGCATCTGGCCGGCGCGCTGGGTAGAGCCGTTTTGCCCCACCTGACCGTCCCGGATCAGGTTATCCCGACCCTGATGGTGCAGGTTCTCCCCCCCTGGGCTGCGGGTCTGTTTCTGGCGGCCCCGATGGCCGCGATCATGTCGAACGTCAATGCCCATTTATTGCAGGCTTCAGCTACGATCATTAAAGATCTTTGGCTCAGCGCTCAGCCGACGAAAAAACATAATGAACAGAAGCTAAAGCGGATCTCAACGATCGCCACGCTGGTGCTGGGGATCCTGATGATGCTGGCCGCCTGGCGTCCGCCTGAGATGATCATCTGGCTCAACCTGCTGGCGTTCGGCGGCCTTGAGGCCGTGTTCTTATGGCCGCTGGTTCTGGGTCTGTACTGGGAACGGGCGAATGCAACAGGCGCATTGAGCGCGATGATCGTCGGCGGCGTACTCTATGCCATACTCGCCACTTTTAATCTTCAGTACCTGGGCTTCCATCCGATAGTGCCCTCGTTGCTGTTAAGCTTATTGGCTTTCCTGGTCGGAAACCGGTTCGGTACCTCCGCCCCGCAAGCCGCCGTATTGACTACTGATAAATAAAGAGTTTTGCCATGCCATGGATCCAACTGAAATTGAATACTACCGGCGCGAACGCGGAAGAGCTGAGTGATGCGCTGATGGAAGCGGGTTCCGTTTCCATTACTTTCCAGGATACTCACGATACGCCGGTATTCGAACCTCTACCGGGTGAAACCCGTCTGTGGGGCGATACGGACGTTATCGGTCTGTTTGACGCCGAAACCGATATGGCAGAGGTGGTCGCCATTCTGCAGCAGCATCCGCTGTTGGGCGTCGGTTTCGTGCATAAAATCGAACAACTGGAAGATAAAGACTGGGAGCGCGAGTGGATGGATAACTTCCACCCTATGTGCTTTGGTCAACGACTGTGGATTTGCCCGAGCTGGCGCGATGTTCCGGATGAAAACGCCGTGAACGTGATGCTCGACCCGGGCCTGGCGTTTGGTACCGGTACGCATCCCACCACCGCGATGTGCCTGCAGTGGCTGGATGGACTCGATCTCGCGGGTAAAACGATTATCGATTTTGGCTGCGGCTCAGGCATTCTGGCTATCGCGGCATTAAAGCTGGGCGCGGCGAAAGCTATCGGTATTGATATCGATCCGCAGGCCATTCAGGCCAGCCGCGATAATGCCGAACGTAACGGGGTCTCTGAACGCCTGGAACTTTATCTGCCCAAGGATCAGCCAGAGGCGATGAAAGCCGATGTGGTGGTCGCCAACATTCTGGCTGGCCCATTACGCGAGCTGGCCCCTCTTATCAGCGTGCTGCCGGTTACAGGCGGTCTGCTGGGGCTTTCCGGTATCCTTGCCAGCCAGGCGGAAAGCGTTTGTGAAGCCTACGCCGAGCTCTTTGAGCTCGATCCCGTCGTGGAAAAAGAGGAGTGGTGCCGGATTACCGGTTATAAAAAGTAATCTCTCCTTGTGGCCTCATCGCAGGCCACAACTTTTCGCGTTTTCTGTACATAATCTTGCGCTCAATAAGAATAAGATGATGAGGTAACGTATTGTAGTTACCAATAAAATCATCATTCTATTCATCGGACGAATTATATGAAAACATCTTTAGGCAAGGCGGCATTGTTGGCGTTAAGCATGATGCCCGTTACGGTTTTCGCTTCCCACTGGAGCTATGAAGGCGAAGGTTCGCCGGAACACTGGGGGGCGCTCAATGAGGAGTATAAAACCTGCCAGAACGGCATGAACCAATCCCCCATCAACATCGATGCCACGTTCAAAACCCACCTTTCACCGCTGGATACGCACTACATCGATGGCCCAATCACGCTCATTAATAATGGCCATACCATCCAGGCGGCGCTAAAGACCACGACAGCGGACACCATTACGATTGACGGTACGCCATTTATCCTCCAGCAGTTCCATTTCCATGCCCCGAGCGAAAACACGGTCCACGGCAAGCACTATGCGATGGAGATGCATCTGGTACATAAGAACGCTAAAGGCGCCGTCGCCGTGGTGGCGGTGATGTTCGAGCAGGGCGCGGAAAATACAGAACTGAACAAGCTGTGGGCCACCATGCCCGAGCAGGCTGAGCAGACGGCTAAAATTGTCACGCAAATGGATCTCAACGTCCTGCTTCCCGTAGATAAAACCTACTGGCGCTTTAGCGGCTCTCTGACCACTCCGCCTTGTTCAGAAGGGGTAACCTGGATTGTGCTTAAGCATCCCCTGACCCTTTCTTCAGCGCAGCTGGCAAAATTCAGCCACGCTATGCATCACGATAACAATCGTCCGGTACAGCCGCTGAACGGTCGCGTGGTCATAGAGTAAACATCAGAGATGCTTCACGATCATGTTCTGAAATGAGAGCTAACTCACATAAAGCCAAGGTAATTTGCTGATTTCTTCAGCAGATTATCTTGCCCGCAGCCGGCTCCGGGAAGAAAAAATGAGAAGTTAGACAAAATTATATGTGTAGATAAATTCATCACATATTTTTAATGCAATGATTTATAAAGCTAATTATTCATGGACGCTAATCTTCACGGCGATTCTTTGATCCACCGCAGAGGATTGCTCAAAGTTTGGCCTTTCATCTCGTGCAAAAAATGCGTAATATACGCCGCCTTGCAGTCACAGTATGGTCATTTCTTAACTCATGCGCATCGGACACTACCAGCTCAGGAATCGACTCATCGCAGCGCCTATGGCTGGCATTACTGACAGACCATTCCGGACGTTGTGTTACGAGATGGGAGCAGGATTGACCGTATCCGAGATGATGTCCTCCAACCCGCAGGTTTGGGAGAGCGACAAGTCCCGCTTACGGATGGTGCACGTTGATGAGCCCGGTATTCGTACCGTGCAAATCGCCGGCAGCGTGCCGGAAGAGATGGCTGCAGCCGCCCGTATTAACGTGGAAAGCGGCGCCCAGATTATTGATATCAATATGGGGTGTCCGGCTAAAAAGGTGAATCGTAAGCTTGCAGGTTCAGCCCTCTTGCAGTACCCCGACCAGGTGAAGTCCATCCTGACGGCGGTCGTCAAAGCAGTGGACGTTCCCGTAACTCTCAAGATTCGCACCGGTTGGGAACCGGAACACCGTAACTGTGTAGAAATTGCCCAACTGGCTGAAGAATGTGGCATTCAGGCTCTGACTATTCACGGACGCACGCGCGCCTGCTTGTTTAACGGAGATGCTGAGTACGACAGTATTCGGGCAGTTAAGCAGAAAGTTTCCATTCCGGTTATCGCGAATGGCGACATTACTGACCCGCTTAAAGCCAGAGCTGTGCTCGACTATACGGGGGCAGATGCCCTTATGATAGGCCGTGCCGCTCAGGGAAGACCCTGGATCTTTCGGGAAATCCAGCACTATCTGGACACTGGAGAGCTGCTGCCCCCGCTGCCGTTGGCAGAGGTTAAGCGCTTGCTTTGTGCACACGTTCGGGAACTGCATGGCTTTTATGGCCAGGCAAAAGGGTACCGAATCGCACGCAAACACGTATCCTGGTATCTGCAGGAACACGCTCCAGATGACCAGTTTCGGCGCACATTCAACGCCATAGAAGATTCCAGCGAACAGCTGGAGGCGTTGGAGGCATACTTCGAAAATTTTGCGTAATAGAAATAAAGAGCTGACAGAACTATGTTCGAACAACGCGTAAATTCTGACGTACTGACCGTTTCTACCGTTAACTCTCAGGATCAGGTGACTCAAAAGCCCCTGCGTGACTCGGTTAAACAGGCACTGAAGAACTATTTTGCTCAACTGAACGGTCAGGATGTTAATGACCTGTATGAGCTGGTACTGGCTGAAGTAGAACAGCCCCTGTTGGACATGGTGATGCAATACACCCGCGGTAACCAGACCCGTGCTGCCCTGATGATGGGCATCAACCGTGGTACTCTGCGTAAAAAATTGAAAAAATACGGCATGAACTGATACTAATCAGTTAAATGTTTGATATAAAAGGCGCTCTTCGGCATGGGGAAGCGCCTTTTTTATTTCATTGATTGTAATGGCTCACTGTCGCCAGCTGTCGTGTAGTCCCACAAAGGATCGACATAATATTATCAACCAAAGCGGGCGCCTGGCGATACAGATCAAATTGTCCCGGCTCCACCAGCCAGTTTTTAATAATACCGGTAAACGCGCTGTGTAAAACAATTAATGAAACTTCAACATTCGTTTCCGCTGGTAATAATCCGTTACGAATACAGAGCTGCAAAATCCCGCCAATAATCGGGTAACTAAATCCAATTCTCTTACGAATCTCAGCTTCCGGCATCATGTCGCTGGAAAACTCACATTTCTGATACAGAATTTGCATCAACGCACGCTGACGGGGATTATTGGCGATATATTGTAAGCCAATAATAAATTTCTCTCGTAGCGTGCTGAGCGGATCCTTGCTCTCTTTTTGGGGAAATTCATGCTGAAGCAGGTCGCGTAGCGGCAGCTGCTGTTGCCATATTTCATTAAATAGCTCCGCTTTGCTCGCAAAGTGCCAGTACACCGCTCCGCGCGTGACGCCAGCAGCATCAGCAATATCGGCTAAGGTGGTGCTGGTCACGCCGCGTAGGGCAAACTGCTGAATGGCGGACTCAATCAGAAGCTGCCGGGTCTTTAGCGCATCTTCTTTCGTTCTTCTAGGCATACGGTGCTCCACTCAACGCCAGATTGAGAGTGTGGGAAATAGCTGAATAGGTATAAACCTAGCATCTGACAATCAATATTGTTTAGCAAAAATACAGATAAGTTAAATCTCAAACTAAAATAAAATAAATACACACAACAAATAATTAATTCCAATTCATTCATAAATTAAATATCAATGTAAGCAAATTTTAATTTGAGATCATTCTAAAAACATAATCCCTGATATTTTGTTTTTACGTGCCTTGCTGATGGATAAAAAATAACTATGTCTTACATCCACCGTTTTTTATTTGTAGGATAACAAACCGCATTTTAATTCATTATTTCTTGCACAGATTCGTGGCCAAATCAGGCTCATAATCTATAAGGAACAGCAATGACACCTCATGTCAGGGTTACACTTTTATCCAGCCTTATCATCTCGGCTATCTTGCTCAGCGGTTGCGATAATTCAGGCGATGGGCAACCACATGCACAGATACCCCAGGTTTCCGTTTATGTGGTACACAGCGCGCCGCTATCCGTCACCACGGAGCTACCCGGCCGCACATCAGCCTACCGCGTCGCGGAAGTCCGCCCGCAGGTGAATGGAATAATCCTGCAGCGTAACTTTGTCGAAGGTAGCGATGTCAGCGCAGGACAGTCGCTTTATCAAATCGATCCGGCGACTTATCAGGCAGCTTACAACAGCACAAAGGGCGATGAAGCGAAAGCGGAGGCCGCAGCCGCCATCGCCCATTTAACGGTAAAACGCTACGCGCCTCTTCTCGGCACAAAATATATCAGCCAGCAAGAGTACGATCAGGCGGTGGCGACCGCACGCCAGGCTGATGCCGATGTTATCGCTGCAAAAGCAGCCGTGGAAAGCGCGCGTATTAATCTGGCCTACACCAAAGTGACCTCTCCCATCAGCGGCCGTATCGGCAAATCGAGCGTGACCGAAGGCGCCCTGGTGACGAACGGTCAGGCCGACGCGATGGCGACGGTACAGCAGCTCGACCCCATTTATGTGGACGTTACCGAATCCAGTAATGATTTCATGCGCCTGAAACAGGAAAGTCTGCAGCACGGCAATGACACCAAAAACGTGCAGTTGATTATGGAAAACGGTCAGCCTTATACGCTTCAGGGCGCTTTACAGTTCTCTGATGTCACCGTGGATGAGAGCACCGGCTCAATTACGCTACGCGCGATCTTCCCTAACCCACAGCACGCTTTGCTGCCAGGAATGTTTGTTCGCGCCCGCATTGATGAAGGCGTGTCGCCGAATGCCATTCTCGTTCCCCAGCAGGGAGTCACCCGCACGCCGCGCGGCGAGGCCAGCGTGATGCTCGTTAATGACAAAAACCAGGTGGAAACGCGGGCTGTCACCGCTGCGCAGGCGATTGGCGATAAGTGGTTAGTCACCAGCGGTCTGAAAGCCGGTGAAAAAGTTATCGTCAGCGGTCTGCAGAAAGTACGTCCCGGCGTCACCGTGAAGGCCGAAGAGGATACCGCGACGTCCGTCGCGCAATAAGGTACAAATCCCTATGTCTAAGTTTTTTATTCATCGACCGGTCTTCGCCTGGGTGCTGGCGATCATCATGATGATTGCTGGTGGCCTCGCGATTATGCAGCTACCGATTGCACAATACCCGACTATCGCGCCGCCAGCGGTGGCGATCTCCGCAACCTATCCGGGTGCGGACGCGCAAACCGTTCAGGATACGGTGACTCAGGTTATCGAACAGAACATGAACGGTATCGATAACCTGATGTACATGTCCTCAACCAGCGATTCTGCAGGCGGCGTGACCATCACTCTGACCTTTACGTCGGGTACGGATCCGGATATTGCGCAAGTTCAGGTGCAGAATAAACTCCAGCTGGCGACGCCGCTTCTGCCTCAGGAAGTACAGCAGCAGGGGATTAGCGTCGAGAAATCAAGCAGTAGCTTCTTGATGGTTGCTGGATTCATCTCCGATAACGCCAGCACCACTCAGGATGATATCTCTGACTATGTCGCATCGAACGTCAAAGATACCATCAGCCGCCTTAACGGCGTTGGCGATGTACAGCTCTTCGGGGCGCAGTATGCAATGCGCGTCTGGCTGGACGGCAATCTCCTGAATAAGTACAACCTCACGCCTGTCGACGTCATTAACCAGCTACAGATACAGAACGATCAGATTGCAGCAGGCCAGCTTGGCGGTACGCCAGCCCTTAAAGGCCAGCAGCTAAACGCCTCCATCATTGCTCAGACACGGCTGAAAGACCCGGCAGAGTTTGGCAAAGTGACGCTGCGCGTGAACGCGGATGGCTCAGTGGTGCATCTGAAAGATGTGGCGCGTATTGAGCTGGGTGGTGAGAACTACAACGTTGTCGCTAAAATCAATGGAAAACCGGCTTCAGGCCTGGGAATTAAACTCGCTACCGGCGCCAATGCCCTCGATACCGCCGCTGCGATTAAAGCGAAGCTTGCCGAACTGCAGCCATACTTCCCCCAGGGGATGAAGGTCGTCTATCCTTACGACACCACGCCGTTTGTGAAAATCTCAATTCATGAGGTCGTGAAGACGCTGTTTGAGGCGATTATCCTCGTCTTCCTGGTAATGTACCTGTTTTTACAGAATATCCGGGCCACGCTGATCCCCACTATTGCGGTTCCGGTCGTCCTGCTCGGCACCTTTGCCGTCCTGGCAACGTTCGGTTACTCCATCAATACGCTAACCATGTTTGGCATGGTGCTGGCAATAGGCCTTCTGGTCGACGATGCTATCGTGGTGGTGGAAAACGTCGAACGCGTCATGGTTGAAGAGAAGCTTCCGCCAAAAGAGGCGACGGAAAAATCGATGGCGCAAATACAGGGGGCGCTGGTTGGCATTGCCATGGTGCTCTCGGCGGTGTTTGTCCCGATGGCCTTCTTTGGCGGTTCTACGGGAGCGATTTATCGGCAATTCTCTATCACCATCGTCTCCGCCATGGCGCTGTCCGTACTGGTGGCGCTGATCCTGACCCCCGCGCTTTGCGCTACATTATTGAAACCCGCATCAGCCGATCATCATGAGAAAAAAGGATTTTTTGGTTGGTTTAACGCGAAATTCGATCGTAGCGTGAGCCACTACACTAACAGCGTTAGTGGGATCCTGGGCTGTACCGGACGCTATCTCATCATCTATTTGCTGATCGTTGTGGGTATGGCCGTGCTCTTTGTGCGCCTGCCCACCTCCTTCTTGCCGGATGAGGATCAGGGGGTATTTATGACCATGATCCAACTGCCTTCAGGCGCAACGCAGGAGCGCACGCAAAAAGTGCTCGATACGGTTACCGATTACTACCTGCATAAAGAGAAGGCGAACGTTGAAAGCGTCTTTACCGTTAACGGCTTTAGCTTTAGCGGTCAGGGCCAAAACTCCGGTATGGCGTTTGTCAGCCTGAAGCCATGGGAAGAACGCAGTGGTTCCGAAAATGGCGTTGAGGCCATCATCAAACGAGCAACCGCCGCCTTCAGCCAGATTAAAGATGCCATGGTCTTCCCTTTCAACCTGCCGGCTATTATCGAGCTGGGTACGGCCACGGGTTTTGACTTTGAGCTTATCGATCAGGGCAACCTCGGCCATAGCGCGCTAACCCAGGCCCGTAATCAGCTCCTTGGTATGGTGAGAGAGCATCCGGATCAGCTGGTACGCGTTCGCCCGAATGGGCTCGAAGACACGCCGCAATTCAAGCTGGATGTCGATCAGGAGAAAGCTCAGGCTCTGGGTATTTCGCTATCCGATATCAATGAGACCATTTCCGCGGCGCTGGGGGGATATTACGTCAACGACTTTATTGACCATGGGCGAGTGAAAAAAGTCTACGTTCAGGCCGATGCAAAATTCCGTATGCTGCCGAGCGATATCAATAATATGTACGTCCGCAGCGCGAATGGCGAAATGGTCCCGTTCTCCGCTTTTGTGACTTCGCGCTGGGTTTATGGCTCCCCGCGACTGGAGCGCTACAATGGTTTGCCCTCTATGGAAATGCTTGGCGAAGCGGCGCCCGGGAAAAGTACCGGTGATGCGATGATTTTAATGGAGCAATTGGCCAGCAAGCTTCCTACTGGGATCGGCTACGACTGGACGGGGATGTCTTATCAAGAACGTTTATCCGGTAATCAGGCGCCAGCTTTATATGCCATTTCACTTATCGTTGTCTTTTTGTGTCTTGCGGCGCTTTATGAAAGCTGGTCTATTCCCTTCTCCGTCATGCTCGTCGTTCCATTAGGGGTGGTTGGAGCACTGCTGGCAGCGTCGTTACGTGGGCTTAATAATGACGTTTATTTCCAGGTGGGTTTATTAACAACTATCGGCCTGTCTGCGAAAAACGCTATTCTTATCGTTGAGTTTGCGAAAGACCTGATGGATAAGGAAGGCAAAGGAATTATCGAAGCCACACTTGAAGCATCTCGTATGCGTTTACGCCCTATCCTGATGACTTCGCTGGCCTTTATCCTGGGGGTTCTGCCTCTGGTAATTAGCCACGGAGCCGGCAGCGGCGCCCAAAACGCGGTCGGTACCGGCGTTATGGGCGGAATGCTGATGGCGACATTGCTGGCTATCTTCTTCGTCCCCGTCTTCTTCGTGGTGGTAAGACGCCGTTTTACGAAACACGCAGAGTAAATACTCTTATCTAAAGGCACCTTTCTGGTGCTTTTTTTTCGTCTGCGTATCGGTAACTATCCTGATGATATTAAATGTATTTATTAATTTTTAATAATTGCCGCGGTTTCCCATACACATTATTTATCTATCGTCTTCTGACTTTCTTCACGATATTTACGTTACTCATAAATTGAGATTATTTACTCTAGCGGCGCCCTGTATTGCTGATGATAAAATAAACCGTTCCGTAGGTGTATGGGTTCTCCAATACAGCGAAGCGGATTATTTAGAGGTAACATCATGAATAAATTTATTATAGTGGCATTGCTGGCAACGCTGCTCGCCGGCTGTGCGCACGACTCTCCGTGTGTGCCGGTTTATGATTCTGAAGGTAGATTAGTCCACACCAATACCTGTATGAAAGGAACGACCCAGGATAACTGGGAAACTGCTGGCGCGATTGCCGGAGGCGCAGCCGCGATAGCTGGTCTGACGCTCGGTATCGTGGCATTGACGCGTTAATTCCTTTCTCTTCTCTGACATGACAGGTACCGGAGTCATATCCGGTACCGCTTTCCCCGAAGGTAAGCCCCACGATGCTTAAACTGTATTGCCCGCTGCTGAAGCCCGGACAAAGCTCCCTCGGATAACAGCGAGCGGATGAAACGTCATTGCCGGATATGATTTTTTCGTGGACGCAAAAACGCAAAAAGCCCATCCGTCAGGATGGGCTTTTCACTTATTTGATGCCTGGCAATGCCCTACTCTCACATGGGGAGACCCCACACTACCATCGGCGCTACGGCGTTTCACTTCTGAGTTCGGCATGGGGTCAGGTGGGACCACCGCGCTATCGTTGCCAGGCAAATTCTTTTCAAATCGCCGAACTTTAACCTAAAAAACTGGTGCTGATACCCAGAGTCGAACTGGGGACCTCACCCTTACCAAGGGTGCGCTCTACCAACTGAGCCATATCAGCACACTTAATTTGATGCCTGGCAGTTCCCTACTCTCACATGGGGAGACCCCACACTACCATCGGCGCTACGGCGTTTCACTTCTGAGTTCGGCATGGGGTCAGGTGGGACCACCGCGCTAGTGCCGCCAGGCAAATTCTGTTATCTGTATCAGGCTGAAAATCTTCTCTCAAATCCGCCAAAACATCTTCGGCGTTGTAAGGTTAAGCCTCACGGTTCATTAGTACCGGTTAGCTCAACGCATCGCTGCGCTTACACACCCGGCCTATCAACGTCGTCGTCTTCAACGTTCCTTCAGGACTCTCAAGGAGTCAGGGAGAACTCATCTCGGGGCAAGTTTCGTGCTTAGATGCTTTCAGCACTTATCTCTTCCGCATTTAGCTACCGGGCAATGCCATTGGCATGACAACCCGAACACCAGTGATGCGTCCACTCCGGTCCTCTCGTACTAGGAGCAGCCCCCCTCAATTCTCCAGCGCCCACGGCAGATAGGGACCGAACTGTCTCACGACGTTCTAAACCCAGCTCGCGTACCACTTTAAATGGCGAACAGCCATACCCTTGGGACCTACTTCAGCCCCAGGATGTGATGAGCCGACATCGAGGTGCCAAACACCGCCGTCGATATGAACTCTTGGGCGGTATCAGCCTGTTATCCCCGGAGTACCTTTTATCCGTTGAGCGATGGCCCTTCCATTCAGAACCACCGGATCACTATGACCTGCTTTCGCACCTGCTCGCGCCGTCACGCTCGCAGTCAAGCCAGCTTATGCCATTGCACTAACCTCCTGATGTCCGACCAGGATTAGCTGACCTTCGTGCTCCTCCGTTACTCTTTAGGAGGAGACCGCCCCAGTCAAACTACCCACCAGACACTGTCCGCAACCCCGATTAGGGGCCCACGTTAGAACACCAGCCATTAAAGGGTGGTATTTCAAGGATGGCTCCATGCAGACTGGCGTCCACACTTCAAAGCCTCCCACCTATCCTACACATCAAGGACCAGTGTTCAGTGTCAAGCTATAGTAAAGGTTCACGGGGTCTTTCCGTCTTGCCGCGGGTACACTGCATCTTCACAGCGAGTTCAATTTCACTGAGTCTCGGGTGGAGACAGCCTGGCCATCATTACGCCATTCGTGCAGGTCGGAACTTACCCGACAAGGAATTTCGCTACCTTAGGACCGTTATAGTTACGGCCGCCGTTTACCGGGGCTTCGATCAAGAGCTTCTCCTTACGGATAACCCCATCAATTAACCTTCCGGCACCGGGCAGGCGTCACACCGTATACGTCCACTTTCGTGTTTGCACAGTGCTGTGTTTTTAATAAACAGTTGCAGCCAGCTGGTATCTTCGACTGATTTCAGCTCCATGGGTAAACCACTTCACCTACATATCAGCGTGCCTTCTCCCGAAGTTACGGCACCATTTTGCCTAGTTCCTTCACCCGAGTTCTCTCAAGCGCCTTGGTATTCTCTACCTGACCACCTGTGTCGGTTTGGGGTACGATTTGATGTTACCTGATGCTTAGAGGCTTTTCCTGGAAGCAGGGCATTTGTCACTTCAGCACCGTAGTGCCTCGTCATCACACCTCAGCGTTGATAACGTTCCGGATTTACCTGGAACATCCGCCTACATGCTTAAACCGGGACAACCGTCGCCCGGCCAACATAGCCTTCTCCGTCCCCCCTTCGCAGTAACACCGAGTACAGGAATATTAACCTGTTTCCCATCGACTACGCCTTTCGGCCTCGCCTTAGGGGTCGACTCACCCTGCCCCGATTAACGTTGGACAGGAACCCTTGGTCTTCCGGCGTGCGGGTTTTTCACCCGCATTATCGTTACTTATGTCAGCATTCGCACTTCTGATACCTCCAGCAACCCTCACAGGCCACCTTCAACGGCTTACAGAACGCTCCCCTACCCAACAACACATAGTGTCGCTGCCGCAGCTTCGGTGCATGGTTTAGCCCCGTTACATCTTCCGCGCAGGCCGACTCGACCAGTGAGCTATTACGCTTTCTTTAAATGATGGCTGCTTCTAAGCCAACATCCTGGCTGTCTGGGCCTTCCCACATCGTTTCCCACTTAACCATGACTTTGGGACCTTAGCTGGCGGTCTGGGTTGTTTCCCTCTTCACGACGGACGTTAGCACCCGCCGTGTGTCTCCCGTGATAACATTCTTCGGTATTCGTAGTTTGCATCGGGTTGGTAAGTCGGGATGACCCCCTAGCCGAAACAGTGCTCTACCCCCGAAGATGAGTTCACGAGGCGCTACCTAAATAGCTTTCGGGGAGAACCAGCTATCTCCCGGTTTGATTGGCCTTTCACCCCCAGCCACAAGTCATCCGCTAATTTTTCAACATTAGTCGGTTCGGTCCTCCAGTTAGTGTTACCCAACCTTCAACCTGCCCATGGCTAGATCACCGGGTTTCGGGTCTATACCCTGCAACTTAACGCCCAGTTAAGACTCGGTTTCCCTGCGGCTCCCCTATACGGTTAACCTTGCTACAGAATATAAGTCGCTGACCCATTATACAAAAGGTACGCAGTCACCCCATAAAGAGGCTCCTACTGCTTGTACGTACACGGTTTCAGGTTCTTTTTCACTCCCCTCGCCGGGGTTCTTTTCGCCTTTCCCTCACGGTACTGGTTCACTATCGGTCAGTCAGGAGTATTTAGCCTTGGAGGATGGTCCCCCCATATTCAGACAGGATACCACGTGTCCCGCCCTACTCTTCGAGTTCACAGCCTGTGCGTTTTAGTGTACGGGAGTATCACCCTGTACCCTGCGACTTTCCAGACGCTTCCACTAACACACAAGCTGATTCAGACTCCGGGCTGCTCCCCGTTCGCTCGCCGCTACTGGGGGAATCTCGGTTGATTTCTTTTCCTCGGGGTACTTAGATGTTTCAGTTCCCCCGGTTCGCCTCGTTTGACTATGTATTCATCAAACGATAGTGCAACGAATTGCACTGGGTTTCCCCATTCGGACATCGCCGGCTATAACGGTTCATATCACCTTACCGACGCTTTTCGCAGATTAGCACGTCCTTCATCGCCTCTGACTGCCAGGGCATCCACCGTGTACGCTTAGTCGCTTAACCTCACAACCCGAAGATGTTTCGTAAAACATCATCGTGTCGCGAAAATTTGAGAGACTCGAACACACATTAGCTGTGTGTCGTTTCAATTTTCAGCTTGATCCAGATTTTTAAAGAGCAAATATCTCAAACGTCACCCGAAGATGAGTTTTGAGATATCGGTTGGTTGTGCCTTTCACTCACAGCCAGCAAGTGGCGTCCCCTAGGGGATTCGAACCCCTGTTGCCGCCGTGAAAGGGCGGAGTCCTAACCGCTAGACGAAGGGGACACGAGGTGTCGCGACTTCGCAGCCGTCTTGCTTCTTTACATCTATCAGACAATCTGTGTGGACACTACAAAGGCAGGTTCTTTCAGGTAAGGAGGTGATCCAACCGCAGGTTCCCCTACGGTTACCTTGTTACGACTTCACCCCAGTCATGAATCACAAAGTGGTAAGCGCCCTCCCGAAGGTTAAGCTACCTACTTCTTTTGCAACCCACTCCCATGGTGTGACGGGCGGTGTGTACAAGGCCCGGGAACGTATTCACCGTGGCATTCTGATCCACGATTACTAGCGATTCCGACTTCATGGAGTCGAGTTGCAGACTCCAATCCGGACTACGACATACTTTATGAGGTCCGCTTGCTCTCGCGAGGTCGCTTCTCTTTGTATATGCCATTGTAGCACGTGTGTAGCCCTACTCGTAAGGGCCATGATGACTTGACGTCATCCCCACCTTCCTCCAGTTTATCACTGGCAGTCTCCTTTGAGTTCCCGACCGAATCGCTGGCAACAAAGGATAAGGGTTGCGCTCGTTGCGGGACTTAACCCAACATTTCACAACACGAGCTGACGACAGCCATGCAGCACCTGTCTCAGAGTTCCCGAAGGCACCAAAGCATCTCTGCTAAGTTCTCTGGATGTCAAGAGTAGGTAAGGTTCTTCGCGTTGCATCGAATTAAACCACATGCTCCACCGCTTGTGCGGGCCCCCGTCAATTCATTTGAGTTTTAACCTTGCGGCCGTACTCCCCAGGCGGTCGACTTAACGCGTTAGCTCCGGAAGCCACTCCTCAAGGGAACAACCTCCAAGTCGACATCGTTTACAGCGTGGACTACCAGGGTATCTAATCCTGTTTGCTCCCCACGCTTTCGCACCTGAGCGTCAGTCTTTGTCCAGGGGGCCGCCTTCGCCACCGGTATTCCTCCAGATCTCTACGCATTTCACCGCTACACCTGGAATTCTACCCCCCTCTACAAGACTCCAGCCTGCCAGTTTCGAATGCAGTTCCCAGGTTGAGCCCGGGGATTTCACATCCGACTTGACAGACCGCCTGCGTGCGCTTTACGCCCAGTAATTCCGATTAACGCTTGCACCCTCCGTATTACCGCGGCTGCTGGCACGGAGTTAGCCGGTGCTTCTTCTGCGGGTAACGTCAATCGACAAGGTTATTAACCTTATCGCCTTCCTCCCCGCTGAAAGTACTTTACAACCCGAAGGCCTTCTTCATACACGCGGCATGGCTGCATCAGGCTTGCGCCCATTGTGCAATATTCCCCACTGCTGCCTCCCGTAGGAGTCTGGACCGTGTCTCAGTTCCAGTGTGGCTGGTCATCCTCTCAGACCAGCTAGGGATCGTCGCCTAGGTGAGCCGTTACCCCACCTACTAGCTAATCCCATCTGGGCACATCTGATGGCAAGAGGCCCGAAGGTCCCCCTCTTTGGTCTTGCGACGTTATGCGGTATTAGCTACCGTTTCCAGTAGTTATCCCCCTCCATCAGGCAGTTTCCCAGACATTACTCACCCGTCCGCCACTCGTCACCCGAGAGCAAGCTCTCTGTGCTACCGTTCGACTTGCATGTGTTAGGCCTGCCGCCAGCGTTCAATCTGAGCCATGATCAAACTCTTCAATTTAAGTTTGATGCTCGTGAATTAAACTTCGTAATGAATTACGTATGTTCACTCAGAGACTTGGTATTCATTTTTCGTCCGAAGACGTTAAGAATCCATGTCACTTTGAGTGCCCACACAGATTGTCTGATAAATTGTTAAAGAGCAGTGCAACGCGGCTTTCGCTCACCGTTGCGAGGTGGCGTATATTACGCTTTCCTCTTTCAGAGTCAACCCGTTATTTCAGGATTTTTTCTCTTCAACCGACCGGGTTGTTTGTGAAGTGATTCACATCTGCCGTGTCAGTGGGAGCGCATTATAGGGATCCCATTTTTTTGCACAAGCCTTTTTTCGATCTTTTTTTCCAAATGATGGTTTTTCAGCCGCTTCGCGGCGTTCTTGCTCAATTCGCTCAATTTTTACCACAATAAAGGGTTGCAGACGGCCAAAAAAGCAACCAAAGTCTCTGCACTCCCTTCGTTTATTGAGGTAACCATGACCACCAGTTTACGTCGTTATAAAGATTTATTCCCTAAAACGGGCCTGCGCGTGATGATCGACAGCAGCAGCGTGGTGATCGGTGATGTCAGAATGGCTGATGACGTCAGTATCTGGCCTCTGGTCGCGATTCGCGGCGATGTGAATTACGTCGAAATAGGCGCTCGCACCAACATTCAGGACGGTAGCGTCTTACATGTCACGCATAAATCACCATCTAATCCGCAAGGCAATCCACTGATCATTGGCGATGATGTCACCGTCGGGCATAAGGTGATGCTACACGGCTGCACTATTGGTAATCGGGTACTGGTCGGGATGGGTTCGATTTTGTTGGATGGCGTGATTGTTGAAGACGACATAATGATTGGCGCAGGTAGTCTGGTGCCTCAGAACAAACGCCTCAAGAGTGGCTACCTTTACTTTGGTAACCCGGTAAAACAGATACGCCCCCTGACGGAGGCGGAAATCGCGGGGCTCATATATTCAGCGAATAACTATGTAAAGTGGAAAGGTGATTATCTCGATCAGGAAAGCCAGACCCAACCCTGAGCATCTTCCCGCTGGTCGAGAATGAGATCCTGGGCTTCATCTTCCAGATCCCAGCGATGTTCACGAAAAGCGGCCAGCCATTGTGCGGGTTCTTCACCGCCAAAACGCTTCTTGAGCACCGTTAACGTTAAGGCGCAGGTAAGCTGCATGCCGTTAACTAATGCCGGAAAAGCGATACATTGATGCGCTTCATCCCATATCTCTCTGTCTGGAAACTGAATAGCCTGGTTCACGCATTCAGTTCCTTCTGCAACGCTGCAATGACTGGCCTAATTTCTGGCAGTACGCCATGCCATAACAGCACCGCATGGGCAGCCTGCGCCACCAGCATTCCCAACCCATCAGCGCATTTTGTCGCACCGTGTTGCTGGCAGAGGGCTAAAAATGGCGTACAGCCTTTCTGGTAAAACATGTCATAACAACAGACATGAGGATTTATTAAGGTAACAGGGATCGAGGGAACATCGCCGTCAATACCGCTGGACGTCGCATTAACAATCAGATCAAATTCCTGACCGCCCAATGCTTCTATATCTAAAGCGCGGACGCTGCCGGTATGAGAAAAAAGCGTAGCCAGTTCATGGGCGCGAGAATAGGTACGATTAACAATAGTCACGGCGCAATCCAGCGACAGGAGAGGAAGCAATACGCCGCGTGAAGCCCCACCTGCGCCAATAAGCAACACCCGGAATCCAGGTTTAATAAAACCAAGCCGTTCCAGATCGCTCAGTAGTCCAATACCATCGGTATTGTCCCCAAGCAGGCGGCCATCCTCCAACCGTTTAAGCGTATTGACCGCACCAGCCAGCGCTGCGCGTTCAGTTAACTCATCAGCTCGCGCGAAGGCCTCTTCTTTAAAAGGCACGGTGACGTTCGCTCCCTTACCACCTTCATTAAAGAAAGCATCGAGCGTGGTAACAAAATCATCGAGCGGAGCCAGGATACGGCCATAGGGATGCGTAATTTGCAGCTGCTGCGCAAAAAGCCGATGAATAGATGGCGACTTGCTATGGGCAATCGGGTTTCCGAAGACGGCATAAGTTTCCATGAGTTACCCCTGGCGGAAGAGTTTGCCCGTCAAGGCGTCACGTATTTCAGATGGGTTTTGACGCCCGCCCGTTGCCCCATCGACTACCGGGAAATCAGCGCCAAACTGCGTAAAAACCTCAGCCGTCGTGCGACAAGGAGGCTGGCCCGATAAATTTGCGCTGGTAGAAACAAGCGGTTTCCCGTAAGCCTTACACAGTTCGACCACCAGCGGATGATCCGTGACTCGTACCGCCAATGAATTGAAGCGCCCGGTCAACCAACGCGGCGTTGAAGCGCAGGCAGGGAAGACAAATGTTACCGGCCCAGGCCAACACGAAAAAATAGCCGCTAGCTGCGCATCACTCAGCTGCGTATCGTCAATATACGGCTTGAGTTGCTCAAAGTTCGCAGCAATCAGAATCAGCCCCTTTTCAACGGGACGCTGCTTCAGTGCGAGCAGACTCATGACGGCTTTTTCGCTATCGGGATCGCAACCGACGCCAAAAACGGCTTCTGTTGGATAGGCGATGACATGTTCATTATTCAGAAGCGCCACAGCGCGTACGATGGCTTCTGAGGGCAGGTTATTATTCACAGATTTATTCCGCCGATATCGGCTTTCCACATTGTTTGCTGGCGCAGAAGCGCTTAACGCCCTGCGCCGTTTTCTTTTCGATTAGCAACGGGTAATGACACTCAGGACACTCGCCCGCCACTGGCCTGAAGTTAATGACGAACTGACAATCGGGGTAACGATCGCAGGAATGGAAGTTTTTTCCAAACCGTGAACGGCGCTGAACCAGATGCCCTTGTCCGCATTGTGGGCAGGCTATTGCAGTTTCATCCGGCTTATCGATAAGTTCAGTATGTTCGCAATCAGGATAGCTGCTGCAACCGATAAACATACCAAAACGCCCCTGGCGGAGTACCAGCACCGCGCCGCAGGACGGACACGTTTGCCCCTCCAGAACTTTGACAATATGTCCGTCCGCCTGGCTTTTCAGGGGGCGGACATAGTCACAGTCAGGATAATGCGAGCAGCCGAGAAAAGGCCCGTGCTTCCCGGAGCGTATTACCAGTTCAGCCCCACACTGCGGGCAGGGTTCGTTTTTACGCACCGAAAACAGCGCTGTTTTGGTCATAACAATTCTAATGTCGCAGCAAAAAAGTTAGTGCAGCATACCTTCATTTACTTCAAAGAGTAATTCTTCCATTTGCTGGTAGGCATTTTCGCAACCGGGAATATTGAACAGCACCATCAGAATCACCCATTTGAGATCCTCCAGCTCGAATTCTGCCGTATCCAGCGCCAGCACGCGCTCTATCACCATTTCCCGTGTTTCGAGGTTCAACACCTGAATTTGCTCAAGGAATAGTAAGAATCCCCGGCAACTCGCATCAAGACGCTGACACTCCTCGTCAGTATAGACTCGTAACGAGAGTGGGTCAGAAGCTAGCTGCATGGGTGCAACAAGCCCCTCCTGGTAATCAGCCAGTTTTTCGAGCCACATTAGGGCGTTATAGATATCTTCTCGTTCAAAACCGGCATCGGTCAGATCCCGAGTCAGCTTGTCCTGATCCACGCGCATTTCTGCTTCGTTATGGATGTAAGTTTCAAACAGATACATCAGTACGTCGAACATGGCTTGCCCTCCTTAATCGGACATAGCCGCCGGGTACAGCTGCGATCCAGCCTGCTAACTCCAGTTCTAGTAGCTGGGCTACGGTTACTGGCACAGATTGGCCGGCACGTTCAGCGACAACGTCAACAGGTGTTACCTCATCTCCTACGTTAGCCAGGAGCTCTGGAAATGGCAATGCTACAGAAGGCCGATTACCGCAATTATTTACCTCATCTGGCTCAGGAAGAATATACGGTAGCTCATCTCGCCAGTATTCGACGATATCTTCAGGGGCTGTTACGGGAATCGCGCCCTGCTTGATGAGCCAATGAGGACCTTCTGAACCCGGGCTGCCAATCGGCCCTGGCAGAGCAAATACATCCCTTCCCTGCTCCAGCGCATACCGAACCGTCACTAATGAGCCACTTTTCAGCGCAGCTTCAATAACCAACACACCGGCGCTTAGGCCACTGATAATTCGGTTACGACGGGGAAAATTGCCCGGCAGGGGCGGAGTAAACAGCGGGAACTCAGAAATGACGGCTCCGCCACCGTTAATTATCTGTTCCGCTAACGCCTGATGGCGACGAGGATAGATCTCTCCTAAGCCATTCCCTAAAACTGCCACCGTTTTACCTTTCCCTTCCAGCGCACCACGATGAGCAATACCATCAATGCCAAGGGCCAGACCGCTCGTGATCGTAATGCCATAACGCGCTAAAGCTTCGCTAAATAGTTTTCCCCAACGAGCGCCATACCACGAGTGCGACCGACTCCCGATGACGGACAACTGCCGGCTACTGAGTAGCGCAGGATCTCCACATACTAAAAGAGCGCAAGGAAAGTCGACAATCGCCCGCAGTTGGGGTGGGTAAAGCGGATCTTCGGCAGTCAGTAAATAGCAATTGGGCCGCTCCAGCCATTGCAGCGTGGCATCGATTTCGCATTGGTTAACACCGAGGAAATGCTTCGATTGCGCCAGATTCAAACCACGGGCACGCAACTCTTCTCGCTCTAGCGTCGGAGATGAACATAGCTGGCGTGCAGCACTGATAGCACCTTCTCCATACAGGCTGCTCACTCTCATCAAACGTAACCAAATTTCCCTCGGCGTCATCCCTATTCCCCTGCCACAAGCGACTTTAACAATCTTTGCGATTGGTCAGTGAGACTGTCAATTGCAGGGGGTTTTGTCTAGAATAGAGGTAATAATCTTTCCAACTCCTGAACACAACTCTGGATAACTATGTCAGTTTTGCAAGTGTTACATATTCCGGACGAGCGCCTTCGCAAAGTCGCAAAACCGGTAGAAGAAGTAAATGCAGAAATTCAGCGTATCGTCGATGATATGTTCGAGACGATGTACGCTGAAGAAGGTATCGGTCTGGCCGCAACGCAGGTAGATATTCATCAGCGCATTATCGTTATTGACGTATCAGAAAATCGTGAAGAGCAGCTGGTATTAATTAACCCTGAGCTGCTGGAAAAGAGCGGAGAAACAGGTATTGAAGAGGGTTGTCTCTCTATTCCTGAACAGCGTGCTTTAGTACCACGTGCAGAAAAGGTGAAAATCCGCGCGCTCGATCGTGAAGGTAAACCTTATGAGCTTGAAGCTGATGGTCTGCTGGCAATCTGTATTCAGCATGAGATGGATCACCTCGTCGGTAAGCTGTTCATCGACTACCTGTCGCCGCTCAAGCAACAACGCATTCGTCAGAAAGTTGAGAAACTTGATCGCCTGAATGCCCGAGCTTAAGGACGAGAATTAACGTGTCAGATTCACTACGTATTATTTTTGCGGGCACACCTGACTTTGCAGCGCGTCATCTCGACGCGCTGCTCTCCTCTGGACATAACGTCGTTGGCGTGTTCACCCAACCGGACCGTCCGGCTGGTCGTGGTAAAAAACTCATGCCCAGCCCGGTAAAAGTTCTGGCGGAAGAGCAAGGCATACCGGTATTCCAGCCAGCTTCGTTACGTCCGCAGGAAAACCAGCAACTCGTCTCTGACCTGCGCGCAGATGTTATGGTCGTTGTGGCCTATGGCCTCCTTCTGCCAAAATCCGTACTTGATATTCCACGCCTGGGCTGCATTAACGTTCACGGCTCGCTGCTTCCGCGCTGGCGCGGTGCGGCCCCGATTCAACGTTCGCTTTGGGCTGGCGATGCCGAGACGGGTGTAACCATCATGCAGATGGATGTTGGTCTCGATACGGGTGATATGCTGTATAAGCTTGCGTGCCCGATCACCGCAGAAGACACCAGCGGGACGCTGTACGACAAGCTGGCGAACCTGGGCCCCCAGGGGCTTATCGAAACCCTTAAGCAGCTTGCCGCAGGCACCGCAAAACCGGTTGTACAGGATGAAGCGCTGGTTACCCATGCGCAAAAACTCAGCAAAGAAGAAGCGCGTATCGACTGGTCTCTTTCCGCTGCACAGCTAGAACGCTGCATTCGCGCCTTTAACCCATGGCCAATGAGTTGGATAGAAATTGATGGTCAGCCGGTGAAAGTCTGGCAGGCATCGGCGATCGACACGGCAACAAAAGCCGAGCCGGGGACCATTCTTGAAGCGACAAAACGGGGAATTCAGGTCGCAACCGGGGACGGGGTTCTGAATTTACTCTCGCTACAGCCAGCCGGGAAAAAAGCCATGAGTGCTCAGGATCTATTAAACTCGCGCCGGGAATGGTTTGTACCTGGCAGCCGTCTGGTCTGATGCTCCTTTCTTAATACGCCCGGTGTTACCGGGCATTTTTATTTTTGTACTTATGAAAAAACAACTCAATTTACGCAGTCTGGCAGCGCAGGCCGTTGAACAGGTTCTCGAACAAGGGCAATCCTTAAGCAACGTTCTGCCGCCGCTGCAACAGAAAGTCTCTGATAAAGATAAAGCGCTGCTTCAGGAGCTATGCTTTGGCGTGCTACGTACGCTTTCACAGTTAGATTGGCTGATCGGCAAGCTCATGTCCCGGCCGATGACGGGTAAGCAGCGTGTTGTGCACTACCTGATTATGGTGGGCTTTTATCAACTGTTATACACACGCATTCCGCCTCATGCAGCTTTGGCGGAAACCGTTGAAGGCGCCGTTGCTATTAAACGTCCGCAGCTCAAAGGGTTGATCAATGGGGTCTTGCGCCAGTTTCAACGTCAGCAGGAAGAGCTGTTAGCTGAATTTTCTCGTAGCGAGATCCGCTTTTTACATCCTTCCTGGTTATTGAAACGTCTGCAAAAAGCCTATCCAGCACAGTGGGAAGCCATTGTGGAAGCGAACAACCAGCGCCCGCCGATGTGGTTGCGGGTAAACCGCGTCCATCATTCGCGCGACAGCTGGCTGGCTTTACTGGAAGAGGCGGGAATGAAAGGGTTTACTCATCCTGCTTACCCTGACGCCGTGCGCCTGGAAACACCGGTACCGGTCCACGCATTGCCCGGGTTTGAGGCAGGTTGGGTGACCGTGCAGGATGCCTCTGCCCAAGGCTGCATGACATTCCTTGATCCGCAAAACGACGAGTATATTTTAGATCTATGCGCTGCCCCGGGTGGTAAAACCACCCATATTCTCGAAGCGGCGCCCGAAGCACAGGTTCTGGCTGTCGATGTTGATGAGCAGCGACTCTCCCGCGTCTATGACAACCTGAAGCGTCTGGGCATGAAAGCGACCGTCAAACAAGGCGATGGCCGTTATCCAGCCCAATGGTGTGGCGAGCAGCAGTTCGATCGTATTCTGTTGGATGCCCCTTGTTCCGCCACCGGTGTTATTCGCCGTCACCCGGATATCAAATGGCTGCGCCGGGATCGTGATATCGCGGAACTGGCCCAGCTCCAGGCTGAAATTCTGGATGCCGTATGGCCGCACCTGAAATCCGGCGGCACTCTGGTTTACGCGACATGTTCCGTATTGCCAGAAGAGAACAGCCAGCAAATAAAAGCCTTCCTGCAACGTACAGCTGATGCGGTTCTTAACGAAACCGGCGATGCAGATTTACCGGGCCAGCAAAATTTGCCAGGCGCCGAGCAAGGTGACGGCTTCTTTTACGCTAAGCTAATCAAAAAGTAATGAGATAACGAGTCGCGACTGATGAAAATTATCATATTGGGCGCAGGGCAGGTCGGCGGAACTCTGGCAGAAAACCTTGTCGGTGAGAACAACGATATTACGCTGGTAGACACGAATGGCGACCGCCTTCGCAGTCTTCAGGACAAATTTGATCTCAGAGTGGTTCAGGGCCACGGCTCGCACCCGCGCGTGCTGCGCGAGGCCGGTGCGGATGATGCCGACATGTTGGTTGCAGTGACCAGCTCAGATGAAACGAACATGGTGGCCTGCCAGGTCGCCTATTCGCTGTTTAATACACCAAATCGTATTGCCCGCATCCGTTCCCCGGATTATGTACGCGATGCCGATAAACTTTTCCATTCAGAAGCGGTTCCTATTGACCACCTCATCGCTCCAGAGCAGTTGGTAATTGACAGTATTCACCGTCTGATCGAGTACCCAGGCGCGCTGCAGGTGGTTAATTTTGCTGAAGGAAAAGTCAGCCTTGCAGTCGTTAAAGCTTATTATGGCGGCCCTTTGGTGGGAAACGCGCTTTCAACTATGCGTGAGCATATGCCGCATATTGATACACGCGTAGCGGCTATTTTCCGCCACGATCGTCCTATCAGGCCACAAGGATCAACAATCGTAGAGGCCGGTGATGAGGTGTTTTTCATCGCCGCATCACAGCATATCCGTGCAGTGATGAGCGAACTTCAGCGCCTTGAAAAACCGTACAAGCGCATCATGCTGGTTGGCGGGGGAAACATCGGGGCCGGACTCGCCCATAAGCTGGAGAAAGATTACAGCGTCAAGCTTATTGAACGTAATCAACAGCGTGCCGCAGAGCTCGCAGAAAAGCTGCAAAATACAATTGTCTTTTACGGTGATGCATCAGATCAAGAATTGCTGGCGGAAGAACATATCGATCAGGTCGATCTTTTCATTGCCGTCACCAACGATGATGAAGCCAATATTATGTCTGCCATGCTCGCAAAACGCATGGGCGCCAAAAAAGTGATGGTACTGATCCAACGCCGCGCCTACGTTGATCTTGTTCAGGGGAGCGTGATCGACATTGCAATATCACCGCAGCAGGCAACTATTTCAGCTCTGCTCAGCCATGTGCGGAAAGCTGATATTGTCGGCGTTTCCTCTCTGCGCCGCGGTGTCGCGGAGGCCATTGAAGCTGTAGCGCACGGAGATGAAAGCACTTCGCGGGTCGTTGGTCGCGCTATCGATGAGATTAAGCTTCCCCCCGGAACAATTATTGGCGCAGTAGTACGCGGTAATGATGTCATGATCGCGAATAATAATCTGCGTATTGAGCAAGGGGATCATGTCGTTATGTTCCTGACGGACAAAAAATTCATCTCTGATGTTGAGAGACTATTCCAGCCAAGTCCTTTCTTCCTGTAGTTCGCAGGCGTCGACGAGACGCCTTTCTTTTATCCCTTATATATCAAAGGATAATATTTTTCTGCAATTATTCCCCAGTAATGGAAAATAGGAATACATTTGTTAAACTTATCAGTGTTAGCTGGCTCAAGGAGAATAAAATGAGTTTTTTAAAAGAATTTCGCGAATTTGCGATGCGCGGGAACGTGGTTGATTTGGCAGTCGGTGTCATCATTGGTGCAGCCTTTGGTAAAATCGTATCGTCGTTAGTTGCCGATATTATTATGCCACCGCTAGGTTTACTCATTGGCGGAATCGACTTTAAACAGTTTGCTGTCACGCTACGGGACGCCCAGGGAGACATCCCAGCGGTCGTAATGCATTATGGCGTATTCATCCAGAACGTCTTCGATTTTATTATCGTGGCGTTTGCCATTTTTATGGCAATCAAACTGATGAATAAATTGAACAGAAAAAAAGAAGAAACCCCGGCAGCACCACCGGCCCCGACCAAAGAAGAAGTCCTGCTTAGCGAAATTCGTGACCTGTTGAAAGAACAAAACAATCGTTCTTAAGAAGCGTCAAAAGCAGAAGGCCAGTGGTAAGAAAGTTAATTACTTTCTTGCCACTGGCCTCCCGACCATTCCGTCCTGCATGTTTTTCTTTTCTTTGGTAGCTGCCTTTCCCTTTCCTGTTCTTCTCAACTCTCTGCCTGAATAATGGGTCATGAAGTAATGCCTCAATGGCGTTATCTTTTATTTGCCCTTTCGTATGCTGATAGCGGCTCATAAACTCTCCAGATTAGTAAAAGAAATCGGCCTGAGTGTAGACGCGACTGATGCAAAAATCAACGTGCTGTATTTTGGTTGCTGGCCCCCTGCTCAAGCGCTTCAAGAATTGAACAATAGACGCTGCTGTGCGCTGTGCCGCAGCAAGCATCATTGAGGCGCTGCAAAGAGCGACGCATGGTTTGTAGCTCTTTAATCCGGGATTCCACTTCGCTCAAACGGGCCTGCACAATACCTTTAGATTCCTGGCAGGTGTGATGCTCTGGATCGATGCGGATCGAGAGAAGTTCGCGGATCGATTCTAGCGTGAAACCGAGCTGTCTGGCATAGCGAATAAAACGCAGCCTCTGTAAGTCGTTGTCCGTATAGAGGCGAAATCCACCTTCCGTACGCACATTGTGATCCATCATCTGCTGCTTTTCGTAGTAGCGGATGGTGTCGGGAGTAACGTCAGCCAATTTTGCCAGTTCACCAATACGGTACATGATTACTCCTCATTAATTTTATGTAGCAACTTATCAGCGTAATCTCCGCGCAGGAAGTCCGTGTTCAGGCCCGCCTGTCGCAGCTTTAACTCGAGTAGCGCCAAACGACGGCTCAGTTCCGCATAGCGCGGATCGCTCTCCTGTACACCTTTCAGTAGGTCAGTGAGCATTACCGCTTCTTTACGATGTTCGAGTTCGGGAGGTAAACAACCTGCATTTTTGAGTAATCGGTAACCTGCGCGCAGCTCAGCTGGCACATGCGAGTCGTCATCCAGAGAAAGAGGTTCCCCACTTCCCGGAAGATTATCTAACTCACCTTTGCGCTGTGCATCAAGAATATGGCGCTCTGCCCACTGATCCAGTAACCACATCATAAGGCTCCGGCGATGAACAAAAATAATGCAGATATTGTAAACAAGCAGGAATAGGGTGGATATAAAAAAACCCGCCGGAGCGGGTTTTTTTACGTTACTACAGATTACTCTGCAGCAGCTTCTGCTTTCGATTCAGAGCGATCAACCAGCTCGATGTATGCCATCGGCGCGTTGTCGCCTGCACGGAAGCCACACTTCAGAATACGAGTGTAACCACCGGCGCGGCTCGCGAAACGCGGGCCCAGCTCGTTAAACAGTTTTGCCACGATCTCGTTATCACGAGTGCGGGCGAATGCCAGACGACGATTAGCAACGCTATCAGTCTTGGCAAGAGTAATCAGCGGCTCAACTACGCGACGCAGTTCTTTCGCTTTCGGCAGGGTCGTCTTGATGATTTCATGACGAACCAGCGAACCAGCCATGTTACGGAACATAGCCTGGCGATGGCTGCTGTTGCGGTTCAGTTGACGACCACTCTTACGATGGCGCATGACCTTATCCTTCTCAGTAAAACCTTAACCTGTGATCCGGTTACTCGTCAGCAATGCTTGCCGGTGGCCAGTTTTCCAGGCGCATGCCCAGAGACAGACCACGTGAAGCCAGCACGTCTTTAATCTCAGTAAGAGATTTTTTACCCAGGTTCGGCGTTTTCAGCAACTCAACCTCGGTACGCTGTACCAGATCACCGATATAGTGGATAGCTTCTGCCTTAAGGCAGTTAGCAGAGCGGACAGTCAATTCGAGATCGTCAACAGGGCGCAGCAGGATCGGATCGAATTCTGGTTTCTCTTCTTTCACTTCCGGCTGACGTACATCACGTAAATCAACGAAAGCTTCCAGTTGTTCTGCCAGGATGGTTGCCGCACGACGAATCGCCTCTTCAGGATCGATTGTGCCGTTGGTTTCCATTTCGATGACCAGCTTGTCCAGGTCGGTACGCTGTTCTACACGCGCTGCTTCAACATTGTAGGCAATACGCTCTACCGGGCTGTAGCATGCGTCGACCAGCAGACGGCCGATTGGGCGCTCATCTTCTTCCGAATGAATTCGGGCAGAAGCCGGCACATAACCGCGACCGCGCTGAACTTTGATACGCATGCTAATAGCTGCGTTCTCATCGGTCAGGTGGCAGATCACATGTTGCGGCTTGACGATTTCGACATCACCGTCATGGGTAATGTCGGCTGCGGTCACAGGGCCAATGCCAGATTTGTTCAAAGTAAGGATAACTTCATCTTTACCCTGAACTCTCACCGCCAGCCCTTTCAGGTTGAGCAGGATTTCAAGGATATCTTCCTGAACGCCTTCTTTGGTGCTGTACTCATGAAGTACACCATCAATCTCAACCTCGGTCACCGCGCAACCCGGCATCGATGAGAGCAGAATACGGCGCAGTGCGTTACCCAGAGTATGGCCAAAGCCACGCTCTAAAGGTTCAAGGGTCACCTTGGCGTGCGTCGAACTCACTTGCTCGATATCGACCAGGCGCGGTTTTAGAAACTCTGTCACAGAACCCTGCATTGTGTCCTCTCTTTGGTACTAAGCTTTACTTGGAGTAAAGCTCGACGATCAGGTGTTCGTTAATGTCCGCAGACAGATCAGAACGTTCCGGCTGACGCTTGAACGTACCTTCCATCTTGCCAGCATCAACTTCCAGCCAGGTTGGCTTTTCACGCTGCTCAGCCAGCTCCAGAGCGGCTTTCACGCGAGATTGCTTTTTCGCTTTCTCACGAATGCTGACAACGTCATTCGCTTTAACCTGATAAGAAGCGATGTTAACAACACGACCGTTTACCATGATAGCTTTGTGGCTAACCAGCTGACGTGATTCAGCACGAGTCGCGCCGAAGCCCATACGGTATACAACGTTGTCCAGACGACCTTCCAGCAGAGTCAACAGGTTTTCACCGGTGTTGCCTTTCAGACGCGCTGCTTCTTTATAGTAGTTACGGAACTGACGCTCCAGCACACCGTACATACGGCGAACTTTTTGCTTTTCACGCAACTGCACACCATAGTCAGACAGACGCGGTTTACGCGCACCGTGCTGGCCAGGAGCTTGTTCAATTTTACACTTGGTATCGATCGCGCGAACGCCAGACTTAAGGAACAGGTCTGTGCCCTCACGACGGCTCAGCTTGAGCTTAGGACCCAAATATCTTGCCATTTTCTTTCTCCAACAATCCTAGAAACGAACGCGTTATACGCGACGTTTTTTCGGCGGACGACAACCGTTATGAGGGATCGGAGTCACATCAGTAATATTCGTGATGCGGAAACCAGCGGCGTTCAGTGCACGAATAGTAGATTCGCGACCTGGACCCGGACCTTTGACCATAACTTCCAGATTCTTGATGCCGTATTCTTTTACGGCTTCAGCGCAACGCTCTGCTGCAACCTGAGCTGCAAACGGAGTGGATTTGCGAGAACCACGGAAACCGGAACCACCGGCTGTTGCCCAACCCAGCGCGTTACCCTGACGATCGGTAATGGTAACGATGGTGTTGTTAAAAGAAGCATGGACATGAGCCACGCCATCAGAGACTTGTTTTCTTACACGCTTACGTGCACGAACTGGTGCCTTTGCCATTATTCAATCACCCCGACTATTTCTTGATCGGTTTACGCGGACCCTTACGGGTACGTGCGTTGGTCTTAGTACGCTGACCGCGAACCGGAAGACCACGACGATGGCGTAAACCACGATAGCAACCAAGGTCCATCAGACGCTTGATGCTCAGGGTGATTTCACGGCGCAGATCACCTTCAACGACAAATTTACCAACCGCTTCACGCAGGGATTCAATTTGTTCTTCAGACAGCTCACTGATCTTAACATTTTCAGCGATACCCGTGTCAGCACAGATGGCTTTAGAGCGGGTCTTGCCGATACCGAAAATGGCAGTTAATGCGATTACGGTATGTTTGTGATCAGGAATGTTAATGCCTGCTATACGGGCCACTATGCACTCCTACTATTTAATATGTACGCACCATGCTGAAAAGCCCGTTTTCAGGATACTCAAATGGAAACGTACAGACATACAAAAGATTGGCTGGCTAATCTAGCCAGCTCAACCCAACTTTGCAAGAAAAATATGCGAATAAATCAGCCTTGGCGCTGTTTATGCTTCGGCTCGGCACTGCAAATCACGCGGATGACGCCATCACGCTTAACGATTTTGCAGTTACGGCATAATTTCTTGACGGAAGCACGAACTTTCATTTTTACTCTCCGTAACTTCTCGAGCGACCTGTTAGCGGCCGTAGCCTTTCAGGTTCGCCTTCTTCAATGCAGACTCGTACTGACTCGACATCATCAGAGTTTGCACTTGAGCCATAAAGTCCATAATCACGACAACAACGATAAGCAGTGAGGTCCCACCGAAGTAGAACGGTACTTTCATTGCATCACGCATGAACTCCGGGATCAGGCAGATAAAAGTGATGTATAACGCACCGACCAAAGTCAGGCGAGTCATTACTTTATCGATATACTTCGCCGTTTGCTCTCCCGGACGAATTCCTGGTACAAATGCACCGGACTTCTTCAGGTTATCTGCTGTTTCACGCGGGTTGAAAACCAACGCCGTATAGAAGAAACAGAAGAAGATGATTGCAGACGCATAGAGTAACACATAAAGCGGTTGCCCAGGCTGCAAATACAGCGAAATTGTTGTCAGCCAGTTCCAACCAGTACCGCCCCCGAACCATGATGTAATGGTTGCCGGGAACAGAATAATACTGGAAGCGAAGATTGCCGGGATGACCCCTGCCATATTCACTTTCAGCGGTAAATGTGTGCTCTGTGCAGCATAGACACGACGACCCTGTTGACGCTTAGCGTAGTTTACCACAATGCGGCGTTGGCCACGCTCAACAAAGACAACAAAGAAGGTCACTGCAAATACTAATACTGCAACCAACAGCAACAGGAGGAAGTGCAGGTCGCCTTGACGCGCTTGCTCGATAGTATGGGCGATGGCTGGCGGGAGACCCGCAACGATACCGGCAAAGATAATGATCGAGATACCGTTTCCGATACCACGTTCAGTAATCTGTTCGCCGAGCCACATCAGGAACATTGTTCCTGAAACCAGACTAACAACAGCGGTGAAATAGAATGCAAAGCCTGGATTAATCACCAGGCCCTGCATACCAGGCATATTCGGCAGACCGGTAGCAATACCGATCGACTGGAATATCGCCAGCACCAGAGTACCGTAGCGGGTGTACTGGCTGATCTTACGACGACCAGACTCCCCTTCTTTCTTCAGCTCTGCTAACGGCTGATAAACAACCGTCAACAGCTGGACAATGATCGATGCCGAAATATACGGCATGATACCCAACGCAAAGATAGAAGCACGGCTGAGAGCACCACCAGAGAACATGTTGAACATTTCAATGATGGTGCCTCGCTGTTGCTCAAGCAGTTTGGCAAGTACAGCGGCATCAATACCAGGGATCGGAATAAAAGAGCCAATACGGAACACAATCAACGCACCGATTACAAACAACAGTCTGCGCTTCAGTTCGCCAATCCCACCTTTGGCACTTTGAAAATCTAATCCCGGTTGCTTAGCCATCTGCTACTTATTCCTCAATTTTACCGCCAGCAGCTTCGATAGCAGCACGAGCACCTTTAGTCACGCGCAGGCCACGAACAGTTACCGGACGAGATACTTCACCAGACAGGATCACTTTCGCGAATTCGATCTGGATACCGATAATGTTAGCCGCTTTCAGCGTGTTCAGGTCGATAACATCGCCTTCTACGTGAGCCAGATCAGACAGACGAACTTCTGCCGTGATCATCGCTTTACGAGAAGTGAAGCCGAATTTCGGCAGACGACGGTACAGAGGCATCTGACCACCTTCGAAACCGCGACGTACGCCACCGCCAGAACGAGAGTTCTGACCTTTGTGACCACGACCACCGGTTTTACCGAGGCCAGAACCGATACCACGACCCAGGCGTTTACCCGCCTTTTTGGAGCCTTCGGCCGGAGACAGAGTATTTAAACGCATCTCTTACTCCTCAACTTTAACCATGAAGGAAACCGCGTTGACCATACCACGAACAGCAGGAGTATCCTCGCGCTCTACGGTGTGACCAATACGACGCAGACCCAGGCCAAGCAGCGTTGCCTTGTGTTTCGGCAAACGACCGATTGCACTGCGGGTTTGAGTAATTTTAATAGTCTTTGCCATGGTTTATTTCCCCAGAATTTCTTCAACGGATTTACCACGCTTGGCAGCGACCATTTCTGGAGAATTCATATTTTCCAGGCCATCAATAGTTGCACGAACCACGTTGATCGGGTTGGTGGAACCATATGCTTTGGCCAGAACGTTATGAACTCCAGCAACTTCCAGAACGGCGCGCATTGCACCACCGGCAATGATACCGGTACCTTCGGAAGCTGGCTGCATGAATACACGAGAACCCGTGTGAACACCTTTAACCGGGTGTTGCAGGGTGCCGTGGTTCAGCGCGACATTAATCATATTGCGACGGGCTTTTTCCATCGCTTTCTGGATCGCTGCTGGAACTTCACGCGCTTTACCGTAACCAAAACCAACGCGACCGTTACCGTCACCAACTACAGTCAGAGCTGTGAAGGAGAAAATACGACCACCTTTAACGGTTTTAGATACGCGGTTAACCGCGATCAGCTTTTCCTGCAGTTCGCCAGCTTGTTTTTCGATGTGAGCCATCTTACACCTCTACCTTAGAACTGAAGGCCAGCTTCACGGGCAGCATCTGCCAGTGCCTGGACACGACCATGATATTGGAACCCGGAACGGTCAAAGGAAACATCTTTGATGCCTTTTTCCAGAGCGCGTTCAGCAACAGCTTTACCCACAGCTGCTGCCGCGTCTTTGTTACCGGTGTACTTCAGTTGTTCAGCGATAGCTTTTTCTACAGTAGAAGCAGCTACCAGAACTTCAGAACCGTTCGGTGCAATTACCTGTGCGTAAATATGACGCGGGGTACGATGTACCACCAGGCGAGTTGCACCCAGCTCCTGGAGCTTGCGGCGTGCGCGGGTCGCACGACGGATACGAGCAGATTTCTTATCCATAGTGTTACCTTACTTCTTCTTAGCCTCTTTGGTACGCACGACTTCGTCGGCGTAACGAACACCCTTGCCTTTATAAGGCTCAGGACGACGGTAGGCGCGCAGATCTGCTGCAACCTGACCGATCACCTGCTTATCAGCGCCTTTCAGCACGATTTCAGTTTGAGTCGGACATTCTGCAGTGATACCGGCCGGCAGTTTATGCTCAACAGGATGAGAGAAACCTAAAGCCAGGTTTACTACATCCCCTTTGACCGCTGCACGATAACCTACACCAACCAGCTGAAGCTTTTTAGTGAAGCCTTCGGTAACACCAACAACCATTGAGTTCAGCAGGGCACGCGCGGTACCAGCCTGAGCCCATCCATCCACGAAACCATCACGCGGACCGAAGGTCAGAGCATTATCTGCATGTTTAACTTCAACAGCATTGTTGAGGGTACGAGTCAGCTCGCCGTTTTTACCTTTGATCGTAATAACCTGACCGTTGATTTTTACATCAACGCCGGCAGGAACAACGACCGGTGCTTTAGCAACACGAGACATTTTTTCCTCCGATTAGGCTACGTAGCAGATAATTTCGCCACCAAGACCAGCCTGGCGCGCTGCACGATCGGTCATAACACCTTTAGAGGTAGAAATAACCGCGATACCCAGACCCGCCATAACTTTCGGCAGCTCATCTTTACGTTTGTAGATGCGCAGACCTGGGCGGCTGACACGCTGAATGCTTTCTACAACAGCTTTACCCTGGAAATACTTAAGAGTCAGTTCCAGTTCCGGCTTGATGTCGCCTTCAACTTTAAAATCTTCAATAAAGCCTTCTTCCTTCAGCACGTTGGCAATTGCCACTTTCAGCTTGGAGGAAGGCATGGTGACCGCAGCTTTATTCGCGGCCTGACCGTTACGGATACGGGTCAGCATATCCGCGATCGGATCTTGCATGCTCATCTGTCTTTACTCCCGTGATTCAATTGGTGACAATTACCAGCTAGCCTTTTTCAGACCCGGGATTTCACCGCGCATTGCGGCTTCACGGACCTTGATACGGCTCAACCCGAACTTCCGCAGGAAACCATGCGGACGACCTGTTTGACGGCAGCGATTACGCTGACGAGACGGGCTGGAATCACGCGGCAGAGTCTGCAGCTTGAGAACAGCGTTCCAACGATCTTCGTCGGTTGCGTTCACATCAGAGATGATAGCTTTCAGTTCAGCGCGTTTAGCGAAGAATTTATCAGCTAAAGCCACGCGCTTTACTTCGCGTGCTTTCATTGATTGCTTAGCCATTAAGTAACCCTACCTTACTTGCGGAACGGGAAGTCAAAGGCAGCCAGCAGAGCGCGGCCTTCTTCATCAGATTTCGCAGTAGTGGTAATGGTAATATCCAAACCACGAACGCGGTCGACTTTATCGTAGTCGATTTCTGGGAAGATGATCTGCTCACGGACACCCATGCTGTAGTTGCCACGACCGTCGAAAGACTTAGCGGACAAGCCACGGAAGTCACGGATACGCGGTACAGCAATAGTGATCAGGCGCTCAAAGAACTCCCACATGCGTTCGCCACGCAGAGTTACTTTACAGCCGATCGGATAGCCCTGACGGATTTTGAAGCCTGCAACTGATTTGCGTGCTTTGGTGATCAGCGGTTTTTGACCGGAGATTGCTGTCAGATCGGCTGCTGCGTTATCCAGCAGTTTCTTGTCAGCGATCGCTTCACCAACACCCATGTTCAGGGTGATCTTCTCGACCCGAGGGACTTGCATGACAGAATTGTAGTTAAACTCAGTCATGAGTTTTTTAACTACTTCGTCTTTGTAGTAATCATGCAGTTTCGCCATCGTACTACTCCAAATTACTTGATAGTTTCGCTATTAGATTTGAAGAAACGGACTTTTTTGCCGTCTTCGAATCTAAAGCCTACACGGTCAGCCTTGCCGGTTGCCGCATTGAAGATCGCAACGTTAGAAACCTGAATAGCAGCTTCTTTTTCAACGATGCCGCCTGGTTGGTTCAGAGCCGGAACCGGCTTCTGGTGTTTCTTAACCAGGTTGATACCTTCAACAATGAGCTTGCCGGAAGACAAGACATTCTTAACTTTACCGCGTTTACCTTTATCTTTACCGGTTAACACGATAACTTCGTCATCACGACGGATTTTCGCTGCCATGATTCGCTCCTTAGAGTACTTCTGGGGCCAGAGAGATAATTTTCATGAACTTCTCGTTACGAAGTTCACGAGTTACCGGCCCAAAAATACGCGTACCGATGGGCTGCTCGCTGTTATTGTTTAAAATAACGCATGCATTACCATCGAAGCGAATGACAGAACCGTCCGGGCGACGAACACCCTTCTTGGTGCGCACCACTACCGCCTTCAGCACATCACCTTTTTTGACCTTACCACGCGGAATTGCTTCCTTGATGGTGATCTTGATGATGTCGCCTACGCCTGCGTAGCGACGGTGCGAGCCACCCAGAACCTTGATACACATTACGCGACGTGCACCGGAGTTGTCGGCGACGTTCAGCATAGTCTGTTCTTGGATCATTTTAGTGCTCCGCTAATGTCAACTACTACTGAGACCCAAAAATAGGGTCGTTAAAAAAGCCCCATATCGAGGGCGCGGCATTATAACACCGCAAATCAGATATGGGTAGAAAAAATAAACGGCTCATCGCTGAGCCGTTTATCCGTATCGAGAATGCGTACTGTATTACAGAACCGCTTTCTCTACAACGCGAACCAGCGTCCAGGACTTAGTCTTGGACAGCGGACGGCATTCGCGGATTTCAACCACGTCACCGATACCGCATTCGTTGTTCTCGTCATGTACGTGCAGTTTGGTCGTACGCTTGATGAATTTGCCGTATACCGGGTGTTTCACCATACGTTCGATAGCAACAACAATGGATTTCTCCATTTTGTCGCTAACCACGCGACCTTGCAGAGTACGGATTTTATCGGTCATTACGCACCCGCCTTCTGAGTCAGTAAAGTCTTAACGCGTGCAACATCACGACGCACTTGCTTCAGCAGATGAGTCTGTTGCAGCTGGCCACTTGCAGCCTGCATACGCAGGTTGAACTGCTCACGCAGCAGGTTCAGCAGCTCAGCGTTCAGCTCTTCAACGCTTTTTTCACGCAGCTCTTTTGCTTTCATTACATCACCGTCTTAGTTACAAAGGTGGTTTTGATCGGCAGTTTCGCTGCTGCCAGGCCGAATGCTTCACGGGCCAGCTCTTCCGGTACGCCGTCCATTTCATAAAGGACTTTACCCGGCTGAATCAAGGCAACCCAGTACTCCACGTTACCTTTACCTTTACCCATACGAACTTCCAGCGGCTTCTCGGTGATCGGTTTGTCCGGGAATACACGGATCCAGATCTTACCTTGACGCTTAACTGCACGGGTCATAGCACGACGTGCTGCTTCGATCTGACGTGCAGTCAGACGACCACGGCCAACAGCTTTCAGACCGAAAGTGCCGAAGCTAACATCCGTACCCTGCGCCAGACCACGGTTGCGGCCTTTATGCACTTTACGGAATTTTGTACGCTTTGGTTGTAACATCAGCGACGCTCCTTATTTACGGCCTTTACGCTGCTGCTTTTTAGGTTGAGCAGCCGGTTCCGGTTGTTCAACAGCAGCCATACCACCCAGGATCTCACCTTTGAAGATCCATACCTTAACGCCGATTACACCGTAAGTGGTGTGCGCTTCAGAGGTGTTGTAGTCGATGTCAGCACGCAGAGTGTGCAGCGGTACGCGACCTTCACGGTACCATTCGGTACGTGCGATTTCCGCGCCGCCCAGACGGCCGCTAACTTCAACTTTGATACCTTTAGCGCCCAGACGCATTGCGTTCTGTACAGCACGCTTCATAGCACGACGGAACATAACGCGACGTTCCAGCTGAGAAGTGATGCTGTCAGCAACCAATTTAGCGTCCAGTTCAGGCTTACGAACTTCGGCAATATTGATCTGTGCAGGCACGCCAGCGAGATCCGCGACGACCTTGCGCAGTTTTTCTACGTCTTCGCCTTTCTTACCGATAACGATACCCGGGCGAGCAGTGTGAATGGTCACACGAATGCTTTTAGCCGGACGCTCGATAACGATACGAGATACAGACGCTTTCGCCAGTTCCTTAGTCAGGTACTGACGTACTTTAAAATCGCTGTCCAGGTTGTCAGCGAATTCTTTGGTGTTCGCAAACCAGGTTGAGTTCCATGGTTTTACAATACCCAGGCGAATACCATTAGGATGTACTTTCTGACCCATTGCTAGTCTCCAGAGTCTCAGCGATCGGACACAACCACAGTAATGTGGCTGGTGCGCTTCAGGATGCGATCTGCACGACCTTTAGCACGCGGCATAATGCGCTTCATGCTCGGGCCTTCGTCTACGAAAATTTTCGCAACTTTCAGATCATCAATGTCAGCGCCATCGTTGTGTTCAGCGTTAGCAATGGCAGATTCCAGTACCTTCTTGACCAGTACAGCAGCTTTCTTATTGGTGTAGGTCAGAATATCCAGGGCCTGCGACACTTTCTTACCGCGAATCAGGTCAGCAACAAGGCGAACCTTCTGAGCAGAAGAACGAGCATGGCGATGTTGAGCTAAAGTTTCCATCTCTTCCTCCTACCTTATTTCTTCTTCGCTTTTTTATCAGCAGCATGGCCGCGATAAGTACGAGTCGGTGCGAATTCACCCAGTTTGTGACCAACCATTTCGTCGGAAACAAAAACTGGAACGTGCTGACGACCATTATGGACAGCGATGGTCAAACCGATCATGTTAGGAAAGATCGTTGAACGACGGGACCAAGTGCGCAGGGGCTTCTTGTCTCCGCTTTCCACCGCTTTCTCTACCTTCTTCAGCAAGTGCAGGTCAATAAAAGGACCTTTCTTGAGAGAACGTGGCATGGCTTATCCTCTAAAATTATTTGCTACGGCGACGTACGATGAATTTATCAGTACGCTTGTTGCTGCGGGTCTTCTTACCTTTGGTCTGAACGCCCCACGGAGTTACCGGGTGCTTACCAAAGTTACGACCTTCACCACCACCATGTGGGTGGTCGACTGGGTTCATCGCAGTACCGCGAACGGTAGGACGAACACCACGCCAGCGTGCAGCACCTGCTTTACCCAGAACGCGCAGCATATGCTCAGCATTGCCAACTTCGCCCAGAGTAGCGCGGCAATCTGCTTCGACTTTACGCATTTCACCAGAACGCAGACGCAGGGTGACATAAGCACCATCGCGAGCAACGATCTGAACGTAAGTACCAGCGGAACGCGCCAGCTGACCGCCTTTACCTGGTTTCATTTCTACGTTATGAACGGTAGAACCAACCGGGATATTGCGCATCGGCAGGGTGTTGCCTGCTTTGATTGCAGCATCAACGCCAGACTGAATCTGGTCGCCAGCTTTCAGGCCTTTAGGGGCCAGGATGTAACGGCGCTCACCGTCTTTGTACAGAACCAGCGCGATGTTCGCGGAGCGGTTCGGATCGTACTCAAGACGTTCAACAACTGCCGGGATACCATCTTTGTTGCGTTTGAAGTCAACAATACGGTAGGCCTGTTTGTGACCACCACCGATATGACGGGTGGTGATACGGCCATTGTTGTTACGACCACCGGATTTGCTGTTTTTTTCAACCAGCGGAGCAAAAGGTTTGCCCTTGTGCAGCTCTGGGTTGACCACTTTAACAACGTGGCGACGACCCGGAGATGTCGGTTTACATTTAACAACTGCCATTGTATTACTCCTCCGACTTACTCAGCGCCGCCGACGAAGTCCAGATTCTGGCCTTCCTTCAGGGTGACGTAAGCTTTTTTCCAGTCGCTACGACGACCGATACGCTGTCCGTGACGTTTAACTTTCCCTTTAACAACCAGGGTGTTAACGACTTCGACTTCGACTTCAAACAGTTTCTGCACAGCAGCTTTGATTTCTGCTTTGGTCGCGTCTTTAGCAACTTTGAGAACGATGGTATTGGTTTTTTCCATCGCAGTAGACGCTTTTTCAGAAACGTGCGGTGCACGCAGCACCTTCAGCAGACGTTCTTCACGAATCATGCCAGCATCTCCTCAACTTGCTTAACAGCATCAGCAGTCATTACGACTTTGTCGAAGGCGATCAGGCTAACCGGGTCGATACCAGTTGCATCACGTACGTCAACCTTATGCAGGTTGCGCGCAGCAAGGAACAGGTTCTCGTCCAGCTCACCGGTGATGATCAGCACATCTTCCAGAGCCATGTCTTTCAGTTTCTGTGCCAGCAGCTTAGTTTTAGGCGCTTCAACAGAGAATGATTCGACAACGATCAGACGATCCTGACGTACCAGTTCGGACAGAATGCTTTTCAGCGCGCCGCGGTACATCTTTTTGTTAACTTTTTGACTGTGGTCCTGCGGACGCGCAGCGAAGGTCACGCCACCTGAACGCCAGATCGGGCTCTTGATAGAACCTGAACGCGCACGGCCGGTACCTTTCTGGCGCCACGGCTTTTTGCCTGAACCAGTTACTTCAGCACGAGTCTTCTGAGCACGAGTACCCTGACGAGCACCAGCTGCATAAGCAACTACAACCTGGTGAACCAGCGCTTCGTTGAAATCACGACCGAAGGTAGTTTCGGAAACAGTCAGCGCGCTCTGCGCGTCTTTCAATACTAATTCCATTGCTATCCCCTTACGCCTTCACAGCTGGTTTAACGATCAGGTCGCTACCGGTTGCACCCGGGACCGCGCCTTTAACCAGCAGCAGGTTGCGCTCAGCGTCAACACGTACTACGTCCAGGCTCTGAACGGTGACACGTTCGTTACCCAGCTGACCTGCCATTTTCTTGCCTTTGAACACTTTGCCCGGAGTCTGGTTCTGACCGATAGAACCCGGTACGCGGTGGGACAAGGAGTTACCGTGAGTAGCGTCCTGGGTACGGAAGTTCCAGCGCTTAACGGTACCAGCAAAACCTTTACCTTTAGAGGTACCGGTTACGTCAACTTTTTTAACGTCAGCAAACAGTTCAACGCTAATGTCCTGACCTACGGTGAATTCTTCGCCGTCAGCCAGACGGAATTCCCACAGACCACGGCCAGCTTCAACGCCAGCTTTAGCGAAGTGACCCGCTTCCGGTTTAGTTACACGGTTAGCTTTTTTAGCACCAGTGGTAACCTGAACGGCACGGTAGCCATCGTTAGCCAGATCTTTAACCTGAGTAACGCGGTTTGCTTCAACTTCGATTACGGTTACTGGGATAGATACGCCATCTTCAGTGAAGATGCGGGTCATGCCCACTTTTTTACCGACTAAACCAATCATTGTTTCAACCTCTCAATCGCTCGATGACCTGATTAACCCAGGCTGATCTGCACGTCTACACCGGCAGCCAGATCCAGACGCATCAGAGCATCAACGGTTTTTTCAGTTGGCTCAACGATGTCAACCAGACGCTTATGAGTGCGGATTTCGTACTGATCGCGCGCATCTTTGTTGACGTGCGGAGAAATCAGAACGGTAAAGCGCTCTTTGCGGGTCGGCAGCGGGATCGGACCACGGACTTGCGCACCAGTGCGCTTAGCAGTCTCGACGATTTCCGCGGTTGATTGATCGATCAGACGATGATCAAACGCTTTAAGGCGGATACGGATTCTTTGGTTCTGCATGAGACCAGAGCTCCAATTATTTTATAGACGAAATGGTTACTCCTCATACCCATTACGATTGATGGGAGAGTGTAACCGTTCTTACATAGTTCCCCAATTGGGAACATTGTTTGGTAGCGTGTTGCTACTACCGGGGTTCATATCGAACCGGCCGTCAACTTTGACAGGCCCGCGCATTATACGCAAATTCAGATACAACGCAAGGGCTGCGTACAAAATCATCACCTGTTTCCGGGAGCACGCACCCACGTTTACTGCAATACCATGAAAGGCCAGCAAATACTCTGGATTAGGAAGTCCACTCCTGTTTATTGCCTTTTGCCAGAAACCCCGTTCCAGCACCACACTCGGTCACTAAGGCCAAAACGCGGGAACAATCGATGACAATAGCGACCTTTGCATTCTTTATTATCCATGGCGGGCTATTACTCACGCTTTGTTGGCACGATCTGCGCTATGGCTTGCTACCCGATAAATTTACCTGCCCTCTGCTGTGGAGTGGGTTGCTTTATTATCTCTGTCTGTCGCCGGCCAATCTGGTACATGCCGTCTGGGGCGCGATAGGCGGCTATCTGGCCTTTGGCTTGATCTATTGGCTCTACAGGGGAATACGCAGGCGGGAAGGCATCGGCTACGGCGATATTAAATTTCTCGCCGCGCTTGGGGCATGGCATGGGTGGGAAGTTTTACCGCAGCTGGTTCTCATCGCAGCTATTCTGGCCTGCGCGGCCGTAACGGCGCTGATTTTGTGCACGAGAACAAGGCAGATGCTACACCACCCGCTGCCTTTTGGCCCTTTCCTGGCCACAGCGGGTGTGTTCTGTGGATGGCAGACGTTTATCAGTCAGCCACTTTAATCTGCGACTGAAGATAATTCTGCAAACCAATTTTGCCTATCAGGTCCAATTCGGTTTCCAGCCAATCGATATGGCCTTCTTCATCTGCGAGGATAGTGATTAACATATCACGGCTGACGTAGTCATGGACGCTGTCGGCATAGGCAATGGCCTCGCGTAGATCCTTCGCCCCTTCCAGCTCCAGCCTTAGGTCAGATTGCAGCATCTCCTCGACGTCTTCTCCGATGCGGAGTTTGCCGAGATCCTGCAGGTTCGGGATCCCTTCGAGAAACAAAATGCGCTCAATATACTTATCGGCATGCTTCATTTCATCGATAGATTCGTGGTATTCGACATCATTGAGGCGCATCAGGCCCCAGTTCTTGAACATTCTCGCATGGAGAAAGTATTGATTAATTGCGACAAGCTCATTTCCCAATAATTTATTGAGATAACTTATGATTTTGACATCACCTTTCATTATATAGTCCCTCCGCTTCCACTTATTGAAGCGTAGTTCGAGCTATAGGGATGTCAAAGTAAAGCTGAGGGGCTTCAGGCGATCTCTTGATATTCCGGCATGCGGGTTAATTCATCTTCCATAATCTCGCGCGCCGCACGGACGCACTTACCGCATTGATTTCCAACGGGAATAAATTTTCGCAGTTGTTGAAAAGACTGAGGATTGAATTGGCGCACAGCCTGACGAATTTTTTTATCGTTCACACCATTACACAGACAAACGTACATATATACTCCCGTTCAACTTACAAACAAAGTGTAAATGAGAATAGTTATGATTACAATAGCCTGTCTATTAAATAAACATTTACTCTATTTGCTGCCGGTCATCGTGCTGCAGCTCACATATAGCAGACAGCAAAAAGGGCGCCTTAGCGCCCTTTTTAATTCAGAACTAATTATTAGCCCAGAACTTTAGCAACAACGCCCGCGCCAACGGTACGGCCGCCTTCACGGATTGCGAAACGCAGACCGTCGTCCATCGCGATCGGGTGGATCAGGGTAACAACCATTTTGATGTTGTCGCCCGGCATGACCATCTCTACGCCTTCCGGCAGTTCGATGGTGCCAGTCACGTCAGTTGTACGGAAGTAGAACTGCGGACGGTAGCCTTTGAAGAACGGAGTATGACGGCCGCCTTCGTCTTTGGACAGAATGTACACTTCAGATTCGAACTTGGTGTGCGGCTTGATGGAACCCGGCTTAGCCAGTACCTGACCACGTTCGATTTCTTCACGTTTGATACCACGCAGCAGAACACCAACGTTCTCACCAGCACGGCCTTCGTCCAGCAGTTTGCGGAACATTTCAACGCCAGTACAGGTAGACTTCGCAGTCTCTTTGATACCAACGATTTCAACTTCTTCGCCAACTTTGATGATACCGCGCTCTACACGACCGGTAACAACGGTACCACGACCGGAGATGGAGAATACGTCTTCGATCGGCAGCAGGAACGGCTTGTCAATCGCACGCTCTGGTTCCGGGATGTAAGAATCCAGGTAGCCAGCCAGTTCGATGATTTTCGCTTCCCAGTCTGCGTCGCCTTCCAGCGCTTTCAGAGCGGAACCACGAACGATCGGGGTGTCGTCGCCCGGGAAATCGTACTGAGACAGAAGTTCACGAACTTCCATTTCAACCAGTTCCAGCAGCTCTTCGTCATCAACCATGTCGCATTTGTTCAGGAACACGATGATGTACGGAACGCCTACCTGACGACCCAGCAGGATGTGCTCACGAGTCTGCGGCATCGGGCCGTCAGTCGCAGCAACAACCAGGATCGCGCCGTCCATCTGCGCAGCACCGGTGATCATGTTTTTAACATAGTCGGCGTGGCCCGGGCAGTCTACGTGCGCGTAGTGGCGAGTCGGGGTGTCATATTCAACGTGAGAGGTGTTGATGGTGATACCACGAGCTTTTTCTTCCGGCGCGTTATCGATCTGGTCGAATGCACGAGCAGAACCACCGTAGGTTTTAGCCAGAACGGTAGTGATTGCAGCGGTCAGAGTAGTTTTACCATGGTCAACGTGGCCGATAGTACCGACGTTGACGTGCGGTTTTGTACGTTCAAATTTTTCTTTAGACACGGCTATATTCCTTACTATAGTGCTCTCCCCTTCTGGAGAGAGCACGGGACTTTGGTTTTAACCCTGCGGCTTATTTACCACGGGCTTCGATTACGGCCTGAGCAACGTTGTTCGGCGCATCATCATACTTCAGGAACTCCATGGAGTAAGAAGCACGACCTTTGGTCAGAGAACGCAGCTGAGTTGCATATCCGAACATTTCAGACAGCGGAACTTCAGCGTGGATCACAACGCCAGTCACGTTGGATTCCTGACCGCGCAGCATACCGCGACGACGGCTAAGGTCACCGATAACGTCACCAGTGTTCTCTTCCGGAGTTTCTACTTCAACCTTCATGATCGGCTCAAGCAGAACTGGTTTCGCTTTCTTAAAGCCATCTTTAAAGGCAATAGAAGCGGCCAGTTTAAACGCCAGTTCAGAGGAGTCAACGTCGTGGTAAGAACCGAAGTGCAGACGCACGCCCAGATCAACTACCGGGTAACCAGCCAGAGGACCCGCTTTCAGCTGCTCCTGGATGCCTTTATCAACGGCCGGGATGTATTCGCCAGGAATTACACCACCTTTGATGTCGTTGATGAACTCATAACCTTTCGGGTTAGAGCCCGGCTCCAGCGGGTACATGTCGATAACGACGTGACCATACTGACCGCGACCACCAGACTGTTTAGCGTGTTTACCTTCGATATCGGTAACTTTCGCGCGAATCGCTTCACGGTAAGCAACCTGAGGTTTACCGACGTTCGCTTCAACGTTGAATTCACGCTTCATACGGTCAACGATGATGTCGAGGTGCAGCTCACCCATACCGGCGATGATAGTCTGGTTAGATTCTTCGTCAGTCCATACGCGGAAAGACGGGTCTTCTTTAGCCAGACGGCCCAGAGCCAGACCCATTTTTTCCTGGTCAGCTTTGGTTTTCGGTTCAACAGCGATAGAGATTACCGGCTCAGGGAATTCCATACGCTCCAGAATGATCGGCGCATTAGGATCGCACAGAGTGTCACCCGTAGTTACGTCTTTCAGACCGATAGCAGCAGCGATATCGCCCGCGCGAACTTCTTTGATCTCTTCACGTTTGTTAGCGTGCATCTGTACGATACGACCGAAACGCTCACGTGCAGCTTTCACGGAGTTCAGGATGGTATCACCAGAGTTAACCACACCGGAGTACACGCGGAAGAAGGTCAGGTTACCCACGAACGGGTCGGTAGCGATTTTGAATGCCAGAGCAGCAAACGGCTCATCATCGCTAGCGTGACGCTCAGCCGGAGTATCTTTACCGTCGTCCAGGATACCGTTGATCGCAGGTACGTCAACCGGGGATGGCAGGTAGTCAACTACCGCATCCAGCATCGCCTGAACACCTTTGTTCTTGAACGCAGAACCACAGGTTACCAGGATGATTTCGTTGTTCAGAACGCGCTGACGCAGAGCAGTTTTAATCTCTTCTTCAGTCAGTTCTTCACCACCCAGGTATTTCTCCATCAGCTCTTCAGAAGCTTCAGCAGCGGACTCGATCAGGTTCTGGTGCCATTCTTCGGCCAGTTCCTGCATGTCTGCCGGGATATCTTCGTAAGTGAAGGTTACACCTGCATCTTCTTCGTTCCAGTTGATGGCTTTCATTTTCACCAGGTCAACAACACCGGTGAACGCTTCTTCAGCGCCAATCGCCAGCTGCAGCGGAACAGGGTTCGCGCCCAGACGGGTTTTGATCTGACCAACAACTTTCAGGAAGTTCGCACCCATACGGTCCATTTTGTTAACGAACGCAATGCGCGGAACTTTATATTTGTTTGCCTGACGCCATACGGTTTCAGACTGAGGCTGAACACCACCAACTGCGCAGTAAACCATTACTGCACCATCAAGCACACGCATGGAACGTTCTACTTCGATAGTGAAGTCAACGTGCCCCGGGGTGTCGATGATGTTTACGCGATGCGGTTCATACTGCTTAGCCATACCTGACCAGAATGCAGTAGTCGCTGCGGAGGTGATAGTAATACCACGCTCCTGCTCCTGTTCCATCCAGTCCATGGTGGCAGCGCCGTCATGAACTTCACCGATTTTGTGGTTTACACCGGTGTAGAACAGAATACGTTCGGTAGTAGTAGTTTTACCGGCGTCGATGTGCGCACTGATACCGATGTTACGGTAGCGTGCGATGGGTGTTGTACGAGCCATTTGATTCCTCGTTATTTCTTTAGGCGTTCAGTTAAGTTATCCAAAACGGGCGACTTACCTGAAGCGCCCGTCTGGTGACTATGACTCCGAAGGGATTACCAACGGTAGTGTGCGAACGCCTTGTTGGCTTCTGCCATACGGTGAACGTCTTCACGTTTCTTAACTGCAGTACCTTTGTTGTCTGCAGCATCAGAGAGTTCGTTCGCCAGACGCAGAGCCATGGATTTATCACCACGTTTACGAGCAGCTTCAACGATCCAACGCATTGCCAGAGCATTACGACGAACCGGACGGACTTCAACTGGAACCTGATAAGTAGAACCACCAACGCGGCGAGACTTAACTTCTACAGTCGGGCGCACGTTGTCGAGAGCGACTTCGAAAGCTTCCAGTTCATTTTTACCAGAGCGCTGAGCCAGGGTCTCCAGCGCGCTGTATACGATTGCTTCTGCAGTAGATTTTTTACCATCTACCATCAGGATATTTACAAATTTAGCCAGCAGTTCTGATCCGAACTTAGGATCCGGCAGGATTTTACGCTGACCAATGACGCGACGACGTGGCATGGAAATACTCCGTTGTTAATTCAGGATTGTCCAAAACTCTAAGAGTTTAGTTTGACATTAATATAAAACGTTTGGCCTTACTTAACGGAGAACCATTAAGCCTTAGGACGCTTCACGCCATACTTGGAGCGAGCTTGCTTACGGTCTTTAACGCCGGAGCAGTCAAGCGCACCACGAACGGTGTGGTAACGAACACCCGGAAGGTCTTTAACACGACCGCCACGGATCAGGATCACGGAGTGCTCCTGCAGGTTGTGACCTTCACCACCGATGTAGGAGGTGACTTCGAAACCGTTAGTCAGACGCACACGGCAAACTTTACGCAGTGCGGAGTTAGGTTTCTTAGGAGTGGTGGTATATACACGAGTACATACGCCACGTTTCTGCGGGCAGGCTTCCAGCGCCGGCACGTTGCTCTTTGCAACTTTGCGCGCGCGTGGTTTGCGTACCAGCTGGTTAATTGTTGCCATTAAATAGCTCCTGGTTTTAGCTTTTGCTTCGTAAACACGTAATAAATCGCCTCATATAATATGAGGACGCAGAATTTTAGGGCGGTGCCGAAAAGGTGTCAAGAAATATACAACAATCCCGCCATTACCAGGCCAACTGACCCGCATGTTTGACGGTCAGTCTGACGAACTCAGTATAGCTAACCCTGATGACGCTGTCCGCAATTTGACCAGCCAGCCCGCGGGCTTCGATATCTTCTTGCAGAGCGTAGATAGAAATGGGGGCAGATTGCAGGATTTCAAGGAAACGCCCTTCCGCGATGGCGGCGATAACGCCGTCCGACAGCAGGAGAAGATCGTCACCCTCTTTTATCAAACGGCGCATCGTCGCCATATCAGCGTGCCAGGGGGAAGTGCTTAGCGTATGGAGCATTCAGGCCTCAGAAACGCAGTATCACGTTAAAATCATCAAGCCGGGCGCGCAGAGCCTCTGGCTCCAGCCATTCACCGTCAACGACCCACGGCGTAGCAGAATTCAGGCCGCGCTCCCGTGCTGAAGCAGCGCAAATCCAGCACTGTTCGATATCGTATAGCGATAAGAGTTTGAAGGTAGAGATATAGTCGCGCGCCAGCACCGCGGCAGGGCGCTGCTCTGAAAGCAGCTGAAATACGCCATCGCCCACGAAGAATACGCCGATCTCTTCCGTCAGGGCTGAGGTTGCCAGCAGGGCATCCAGCCCTTCCCTGCCCGATGCTGAACCATGGGGCGCAGACGAAAAAATAAAGGCTACGCGTTTCATCAGAACTGCACCATGCGATCGCAGGTTAACGCGGCTTCCGCCAGCGCGCCCAAGCCACTCAAGGTAAAACCCGGCTGCAAATTATGCGCAGGCAAACTCAGCTGCCGGGCCTCTTGTTCATCAGTGATTCCACGGCGTAAAGCTGCGGCTACACAGATATGCAAGGAAACAGCGTGTTCCTCATGCAGCGCCTGCCAGGCCCGAACCAGATCAAACTCGTCGCTGGCGGGTGCCGTAAGCTGATTCGCGTTGTAGACGCCTTCACGATAGAAAAAAATGCTAAGCAGCTCGTGCCCCTCCTGCAAAACGGCGCGGGCAAACTGTAATGCGCTGCTGGCCTGCTGGGTACCGTAAGCGGGGCCCGTCACCGTAATGGCAAAGCGCATTATTTATCCAGCCCCTGGAAATCTCCGCTTTTGAACTGACGAATGTAGAGATAAACCGTGTGCTTAGAGATGTTCAGCCGATCGGCTACCTGGTTAATGGCATCCTTGATATCAAAGATCCCTTTCTCATAGAGGTTCAGGACGATCTGCCGATTTTTGGCGTTGTTAGAAACGTTACGGTCAGCGTTCACCTCTTCAATTGTGAACTCAAGCGTCTGGGCAACCAGATCGTCAACCGATGAAGCAAAGTTGACCTGCGAGTTTACCTCCGTCGTTTCCGGCGGAATAAAGGTGCTCATTATTTGTGAGAACGGCACATCAAGATTCATGTTGATGCACAGCAGGCCGATAACCCGATGGTCACGGTTGCGGATGGCGATTGTGACCGATTTCATCAGCACACCGCTTTTTGCGCGGGTAAAATAGCATTTGGAAACGCTGCTATCGGCTCCAGTCATATCGTGCAGCATGCGCAGCGCAAGGTCGGTAATTGGCGAGCCGATTTGTCGGCCGGTGTGTTCACCGTTGGCGATACGAATAGCGGAACATTTTAAGTCCTGCAATGAGTGCAATACGATTTCACAGTGGGAACCGATGAGCATCGCTAACCCGTCCACTACCGCTTCATAGGATTTGAGGATATCGAAGTCGGTCTGGTCAAAAGGACGTTGATCCAGTAAATCAAGCTCACTGGTCTCGTTGGTTAAAAGCGACCTGGACATGAAAAAAAGCACTCCTTTTCAGGAGCCTGTCGTTATCGTCAGGGCAGGCTCATCATCATTATTAATCTATCTAAAGTAATACAGCGCCTGAGGTTCTTTCCAGTTTTAATTATATCTGCCCGCAATAAAAAAGCCGCCGCCCCTGGAGGCGGCGGCTTAAAACCGATTACTTCTTAGCGTCAGCGGCAGGGGCTTCAGCGGCTGCTTCAGGCTTGGCATCCGCTTTCGGGGCCGGTTTAATATCCAGCAGCTCTACATCAAATACCAGAGTAGAGTTCGCCGGGATGCCCGGTACGCCGGTTTTGCCGTAAGCCAGATCCGGTGGAATGACCAGCTGGATTTTACCGCCTTTCTTGATGTTCTTCAGGCCTTCGGTCCAGCCTGGGATCACGCCGTCCAGGCGGAAGGAAAGCGGCTCGCCGCGGGTGTAGGAGTTATCAAACTCTTTACCGTCGATAAGCGTACCTTTGTAGTTAACCACAACGGTATCGCTGTCTTTCGGCGCTTCACCGGTACCCGCTTTTTCGACTTTGTAGAGCAGGCCAGATTTAGAGGTTTTCACGCCTTTCTCTTTCGCAAAGGCGTCACGGTAAGCTTTGCCTTTCGCTTCATTCTCAGATGCGTCTTTTTCCATTTTCTGCTGAGCAGCCGTTTTTACGCGGGTTTCAAACGTCTGCAGAGTCTGTTCGATCTCCTGATCGGACAGTTTGCTCTTATCAGCAAAAGCGTCCTGAACACCGGCGATCAGCTGATCTTTATCTAATTTGATGCCCAGTTTTTCTTGTTCTTTCAGGGAGTTTTCCATGTAACGTCCCAGCGATGCACCCAGCGCATAAGCAGATTTCTGATCGTCATTTTTGAATGCCGATTTGCTGTCCGTTGCGGGTGCCGCTTTCGCTGTCGTCTCAGCAGCGAAGCTCAGCGGTGCATTCAGGGCGACGGCCATTGTGGTCGCCAGCAGCGTTACTTTAAACAGTGATTTCATCCATTTCTCCAGGGCCGGGGCATCTCACCCCAGGGTTATCGTAAAAAACAAAAAACGTACTATAGAACGTTGCAGAACAAATCAACATACAGACGTACCTGAATATCGCCTCATTTCAGACTATTTTTGTATGAATTAGTTTCCCGTCAGACGTAACGATGCTGCGCGGATGCTGAAACTTCAGTAGAATCCGCCCGCAGGATAAGACAGAAGAGGTTACTCATGCACGATAGCACTTTAGAGACTCGCCTTGCGGAGCTGGAGAGCAGACTGGCGTTTCAGGAAATCACTATTGAAGACCTCAACAAAACCGTCACCGCCCACGAGATAGAAATGGCAAGGATGCGCGAACATATGCGCCTGATGGTGGAAAAATTGAAAGCGACTCAGCCATCCCACATGGCTTCACAGGCGGAAGAAACGCCTCCTCCGCATTATTAAGACGTAAAAAAAGCGGGTCTCCCCGCTTTTTTCTATTCCGCAACGCGAGCGTAGCGGAATTAATGACAACCGCAGCCGCCGTTACCGCCGCAACCGCCTTTGCCGTGTTCGTGGCCATGGTCATGGCCGTGACCGCCGCAGCAACCGTCGTGATCGTGGTCGTGGCCATGATCGTGGCCGTGAGCACCGTGTACATGACCATGCTCCAGCTCTTCCGCCGTTGCTTCGCGAATCGCGACGACTTCAACGTTGAACTTCAGATTCTGACCAGCCAGCATGTGGTTACCGTCAACAACAACGTGTTCGTCACCCACTTCGGTGATTTCTACCGGTACCGGACCCTGATCGGTTTCCGCCAGGAAGCGCATGCCCACCTGCAGCTCATCAACGCCCATAAATACATCTTTAGGTACGCGCTGAACCAGGTTTTCGTCGTACTGACCGTACGCGTCGTTAGCGCCGACTTCGACGTCAAATTTGTCGCCTACGTCGTGGCCGTCCAGCGCGTTTTCCAGGCCGGAAATCAGGGAACCGTGACCATGCAGGTAGTCAAGCGGCGCGCTTACCGGAGACTCATCAACCAACACACCGTCTTCTGTACGTACCTGATAGGCCAGGCTGACCACCAGGTCTTTTGCTACTTTCATGATATCTCCTGAGCATGGGAAGAATAGTGGCGCAGATTGTAGCGGAATTCTGCAGCCGTGTACCCTCTAGCTTAAAAAAAGCCGATAGATAACGCTAGTCCGGATGAAAAATGCCTATCACTTGCTCTTCTTTGCGAACATGCTCGCGAACCTCTTTATCCGCCTCACGCATCTGGTGCCCGCACTTAACGCACTCAACAATATCGACATTATTCTCACGCCACATCGCCAGTGAATCCTGAGCCTGGCACGCCGGACATTTCGCACCGGCAATAAAACGTTTACGCACAGCCATATCATTTACCTTTATTCAAATTCATCCCAGCCGTCTAACTGCCTGCTCTCTTTTTGCATCTCACGCTGAAAGATCTCCTCCAGCTCGCGTCTGGCTTCCCGCACGCGGGATATCTGCAGGGTATCACTATGCACCGGCATTAACTCGCGCAGCATCCGCATATCAAGGCGCCGAAAGTGCAGTTGAGCGCGCTGCGCCTGATGGGGATGCATACCCAGCGAGATCAGCGCTTTTCGTCCCAGCTCCAGCGCGCTGGAGAAGGTTTCGCGAGAAAATTGCGCCACTCCCGCCTGCAGCAGCTCATGGGCCTCAACGCGTCCCCGCGCTCGCGCCAGAATATGCAGATGTGGAAAGTGTTGTTGACACATCTCCACCAGCTTCATGGTATCTTCCGGCTCGTTACAGGTAATTACGATCGACTGCGCGTCTTCGGCTCCCGCTGAGCGCAGGAGCTCCAGCTGCGTCGCATCGCCAAAATAGACTTTATAGCCATATTTACGCATCAGATTGACCGCGCTGATATCGCGCTCCAGTACCGTGATACGCATTTTGTTCGCCATCAGCAGACGGCCGATCACCTGACCGAAACGACCAAAACCCACGATAATGACCTGCGGTTTGTCATCTTCAACCCACGGCGCCTCACCCTCTTCTTCGGGTTGATTCAATCGCCGCGAAAGCACTTTATCGATGAGCGTCATCAGCAGCGGCGTGGTCATCATCGACAACGTCACCGTCACCAGCAACAGGGCCATCTGATCGTTTTGAAACAGACGAAGCGAAGCGGGGAGTGAAAACAGCACAAAGGCGAATTCCCCTCCCTGGCTCAGCACGCCGGCAAACTGCACCCGTTCCGAACTGCGCAGGCCGTATACCCGCGCCAGAAGATACAGGACGAGACCTTTTACCGTCACCAGCACTGCGACGCTGACCACTACCCACAGCAAATGGGTATAAAGCACTCCAAGATTCAGCGCCATGCCAACGGAAATAAAGAACAGACCGAGGAGAAGCCCTTTAAACGGATCGATGGCGATTTCCAGCTCGTGGCGATACTCACTCTCTGCCAGCAGAACGCCGGCGATAAAGGTCCCCAGCGCCATCGACAAACCGAGCGCATCCATAAACAAAGCCGATCCGAGCACCAGCAGTAGCGTCGCGGCGGTGAAGACTTCCCGCACGCCGGATCCGGCGATAAAACGAAATACCGGCCTCAGCAGATAACGCCCGCCGACCAGCATTCCGCCGAAAGCCAATACCTTCATCCCTATGGTGAGCCAGTTAAAATGGTCGTCACCAGAACCCGCAAGCAATGGAACCAGCGCCAGGGCCGGGATCACGGCCAGATCCTGAAACAGCAATACGGAGAAACCCAGCTGTCCGGATTCGCTGCGGCTCATGCCCTTCTCACGCATCAGCTGCAGCGCCATCGCGGTGGAAGACATCGCCAGCCCAATCCCGCCGACCACCGCAGCGCGCCATGAGAAGTCGCTCAACATAAGCAAACCGCCAAGAATGAGCGCGCTGAAGGCGACCTGAGCGGCCCCGACGCCGAAAATGGAGCTTCTCAGCCGCCACAGTTTGGACGGATTCAGCTCCAGTCCGATGATAAACATCAGAAAGACGACGCCTAATTCTGAGAAGTGAAGAATTTCATCCACATCGCTGATGAACCCTAATCCCCAGGGGCCGATGGCGATACCGGCCAGCAGATACCCCAGTACGGCGCCAATACCCAGCCTCGCCGCCAGCGGTACCGCCACCACGGCGGCAAACAGAAATAACACCCCGGCCAGCAGTAAATCAGCTCCCGCCATTTGGACCTCCAGCCGTTACAGGATTAGCCAGCCAATCGCGGTAGGCGCGAGCGCGGCTTTTCAGGTCTTCGGGAGATTGCCGACGCGCCCAGTAGACGATAATCGGGCTCATCCAGTGCATACGGCACATGCCGGCAGTCAATTCAAAAGGGCGGAGAATGTCATTCATCGGATAACGATGGGCATCGCGCCGGTAGGCGCTCTCCGGCTCGCCGGTAGTAATGACGCTACGCCAGTACTTTCCCGCCAGCTGATTCCCTCCCGCCCCGCTGGCGAAGCCGCGGCTGAGCACCCTGTCCAGCCACTCTTTCATCAGCGCCGGGCAGCTCCAGGTATAGAGCGGATGCTGGAAAACAATCACCTCATGCTGGCGCAGGAGATCCTGCTCCCAGGCGATATCAATAAAAAAATCCGGATAGTGCGCGTAGAGATCGTGCACGGTCACATTCGACAACTGTAAGGCCGGTTCAAGCAAAACCCGGTTGGCCACGGAATCCTGAGATTCTGGGTGGGCATACAGCAGCAAAACTTTCGCTGTCTGAGACATCTTTCCCCTCCCGAACGTCTTCTGGCGGCCTGTGCAGCGGCTGCGTCCCGACGCAACCAGAATGACTTTGTGTATCATCTTCATTTTGGGCTACCATTGCGGCCCGGTTGAGCGATTCGCTCCACACTACATTATCATAATGACAAATTAACATAGTCAGAACATACGGCGCCTTATGATTGTTTTCTCCTCCTTACAAATTCGTCGCGGCGTACGCGTCCTGCTGGACAACGCCACCGCTACCATCAACCCAGGGCAAAAAGTCGGCCTGGTGGGTAAAAACGGCTGCGGTAAATCCACGCTGCTTTCGCTTTTGAAAAACGAGATTAGCGCCGACGGCGGCTCGATGACCTTCCCCGGCAGCTGGCAGCTGGCCTGGGTTAACCAGGAAACACCTGCGCTTGCGCAGCCGGCTATTGACTATGTTATTGATGGCGATCGCGAATTCCGCAAGCTGGAGGCGGATCTGCACGCGGCCAACGAACGCAATGACGGTCACGCCATCGCGACGGTACACGGTAAGCTGGACGCCATCGACGCCTGGACCATCCGCTCACGCGCGGCCAGCCTGCTCCACGGACTCGGTTTCAGCAACGAACAGCTTGAAAGACCGGTGAGCGACTTTTCCGGCGGCTGGCGTATGCGCCTTAACCTCGCTCAGGCGCTGATTTGCCGTTCCGATCTGCTGCTGCTTGATGAACCGACGAACCACCTCGATCTCGACGCGGTCATCTGGCTGGAGAAGTGGCTCAAAGGCTACCCGGGGACCCTGATTCTGATCTCCCACGATCGCGACTTTCTCGATCCGATCGTCGACAAAATTATCCATATCGAACAGCAAACGATGTTCGAGTACACCGGCAACTACAGCTCATTTGAAGTGCAGCGCGCGACCCGTCTTTCGCAGCAACAGTCGATGTACGAAAGCCAGCAGCTGCGCGTCGCGCATTTGCAGAGCTACATCGACCGTTTTCGCGCTAAAGCCACCAAAGCTAAACAGGCGCAAAGCCGTATCAAAATGCTTGAGCGCATGGAGCTCATCGCGCCTGCCCACGTGGATAACCCGTTCCACTTTAGCTTCCGCGCGCCGGAAAGCCTGCCCAATCCGCTGCTGAAGATGGAAAAGGTTAGCGCCGGCTATGGAGAGCGGGTGATTCTCGACTCAATCAAGCTGAATCTGGTTCCCGGTTCGCGCATTGGTCTGCTGGGGCGCAACGGCGCCGGTAAATCGACGCTGATTAAACTGCTGGCCGGTGAGCTACAGCCGCTGCACGGTGAGATTGGTCTGGCGAAAGGCATCAAGCTTGGTTACTTCGCTCAGCATCAGCTGGAATTCCTGCGCGCGGATGAATCCCCGCTGCAGCATCTTGCCCGCCTCGCGCCGCAGGAGTTAGAGCAGAAACTGCGCGACTATCTGGGCGGTTTCGGCTTCCAGAGCGATAAGGTCAACGAACAGACGCAGCGTTTCTCCGGCGGCGAGAAAGCGCGCCTGGTGCTGGCGTTAATCGTCTGGCAACGGCCAAATCTGCTGCTGCTTGATGAACCCACCAACCACCTCGATCTCGATATGCGTCAGGCGCTAACCGAAGCGTTAATCGATTTTGAAGGCGCGCTGGTGGTGGTTTCGCACGACCGCCATCTGATTCGCTCCACCACCGACGACCTTTATCTGGTGCACGATAGCAAAGTCGAACCTTTCGACGGCGATCTTGAAGACTACCAGCAGTGGCTGAGCGACACGCAAAAACAGGAAAACCAGGCCTCAGAAGAGCCGAAGGAAAACGGCAACAGCGCCCAGGCGCGTAAAGATCAGAAACGCCGGGAAGCCGAGCTGCGTACGCAAACCCAACCGCTGCGCAAAGAGATTGCCCGCCTGGAAAAAGAGATGGAGAAGTTCAACGCGCAGCTGGCGCAGGCGGAAGAGAAGCTGGGCGACAGCGAATTATACGATCAAAGCCGCAAAGCGGAACTCACCGCGTGTTTACAGCAGCAGGCTAGCGCGAAGTCCGGGCTGGAAGAGTGTGAGATGGCCTGGCTGGATGCCCAGGAACAGCTGGAGCAGATGCTCCAGGAAGGCTAACGGCATGATGCAGTACCAAAAGGCGGGAACGCCCGCCTTTTTTAATCCCACTCCCCGCCGCTTAACGCTGCGCCGCCAGCCGGGCGCGGATCTGCGACAGCGAGGCATAGCCGTACAGCTTGCCATCCAGAAAGCGCGTTTTTAACTCGCCCTGCTGCTCCTGCTCCAGCGTTTGCCCATCGTACAGCTGCAGTTCCCCCACGGCGTCGCGTTCCACGCGCAGCAGACCACGCGCCGAACGTTTGAGGCCATTATCGGTTTTCGGCTCCTTAAAGAGGGCTCTTCCCTCGCCGTTCACCTCCCCCCAGGTCGCCTTCATCGCGAAGCCGAAGGTATCGCGGGTGTTGTACTGGTAGGTAAAGGAACCCACGCCGAACACCACGTTAGCGCTGGCAAAGCCTTTCGCTTCCAGGCGACGCAGGATCTCATCCGCTCTGGCGAGAGTAATGGAATCGCCGTAAATCAGGCCGACATGCGGATCCAGTACCTTGTATCCTTTTTCGTTAATCGTACCGCCGAAGATTTCCCACAGTACTTCAACGGAGCCTTTCTCCTCGGCGCTGCGCTCGCTGCGGGTGTCGTCGTCAGCCGCCGTTCCGCACAGAATAGCCACCGGATCGCCGCTGTCCGGACGGAATACGACTCGCCCCTGGCGCCGCATAATTATCGCCTTCAGCTCGCGGGTGTATTCGGTCAGCACCTGCCAGTAATCCCAGGTATCCGAGACGATAGAGACGAAACCCTGCGGGTGGACTTCGGTAATCAGCCGGCGAAAGGTTTCAATTTCCCGCTCGCGCTCGCCCATACACATCACGCTGTGTTCCGTGGCCGGAATGCTGGCGCCGATAAGCTCATCTTCACCGCGAGTGTAATAATCCCGGGCATACAGCAGCGAAGGCAGGCTATCGGTACCTTTGAAACTGGCCAGATGTCCGCAGCCCGACTGCGCAGTGTCGTGCAGCCCGGACATCCCCCGAAACGAAAAGTCGTGACATTGGAAATCAAGGTGCGTCAGATCGCTACAGGTTTTCTCCGCCCAGCGTTCGCAAATCAGGCGATAGTGGTGGGCAATGGTCGCGTTGGTTGACGCTTTCCACAGCTCCGCCGAAAGCACCGTCTCCAGATAGTTCACCAGCCAGAAGAACTCAGGTTGCGTATTGGTGATGGTCAGCACCGGTACTTTCATCGGCACCTTGGTACCTTCATCGAGCGCTTTGATATGCAGCGGTAAATAGCCAAGCCGATGCAGAGCACGAACAGGCTCCACCCCAACCGTATCGCGCCCCAGATAGCCGTCCATCACCTGCTTATACTCGTTGACGACCTCCTCTTCCGGGCGGGCGAAAAACGCCTCGTTAAACAGATCGACCAGGAACCACTGCAGAAACCCCTGCAGGCCGAAAAATACCAGCTTGCCGTCGGCCTGCGGCGACTGGAAAAAACGATCGCTGCGCGGAGTAAAGTTTGAGTAGACCTTCGTAGTCCCCTGCGGATACTGCACGCGATGGGAAACTTTATAACCATCAATAGCCAGAATCGGATTTATTTTCATCATATTATCCCCAATGTGCGCGGTAGATAGCGTCTATATCGATAAGCTCCAGCTGCGGGTGAGCCAGGGCAGGAGAAGTCAAAGAGGTGGTGGCGTAAACGGCATCGATGCCGTTATTCAACAGATGCTCTACGCCTTTGGAAAAAATACCGTGGGTGACGTACAGACTCACGCTGCGGGCGCCCGCCTCGCGCAGCACCTGCGCCGAGCCGATAAAGGTGCCGCCAGCGTCGCACAGGTCGTCAACAATAAGCACCGCTTTCCCCGCGACATCACCGGCCAGCAGGGAAAAACTGGTTAACGCGCCGCTGGCAAGGTCACGCTCTTTACCGAGGATCGCGAACTCTCCGGCGCCGCAGGCTTTAGCCACAGGGTGAATCTTCTTGAGCGCGCCGGCATCCGGCGCCACCAGCATCAGCTCCCCGGTAGCAATAGCCTGACGCAGAACGGCGCTCTGCAGAAGACAGTGCTGCTGGGCAACCGCAACCATATTATTGACTGCCGCCGCCGCGGCATCGCTATGCGGGTCAAGCACCACGACTTTGTCAAAGCCAAGGGTATTAAGCTGCCGAGCGAAGACCTTCAGAGCAAAGCTGTCTCCCGGCACCATATGGCGATCCTGACGCGCCCACGGCAGCCACGGCAGTTCCAGATGGCTAAACGCCACGTCGGTAACATGACGCACGGCCTCCACCAGCTGCGCCAGCAGCATAAAATCGTTCATATCGCGCAGAGTAACCGCCCGGATGCGCATCAAACGGGCGGAAGGCGGTAATTGATCGGTCACCTTCAGCCACACAGCGCCATCGGGAAAGACGCCGCTGGCAAGCGTAAACGCCTCATCATCCAGTTCCAGGGTAAATTTTTCGCTCATGGTGACCTCCGCTCATTAAATTGTGTCTCTAAGACACAATCAATAATGTCCCTAAGACACATATGATGCAAGTGTTAAATGTCATTTAAGCGGAAAAATGGATTAGGCTATTGAAAAATAATAACAAAAATAGAGACTTGCTGCTCAGGAAGGGGCTGGTACACTTGTCAGCGTTCTTTTCCGCTGCGAGCGCTCTATGACCACCGATGCCGAATACCTCAGCCAATACGATGCCAGCCGCTTTCCCTCGCCGCTGGTGACCGTCGATAGCGTCCTGTTTACCCTGTATGAAGGGGCGCTATGCGTTCTGCTGGTTGAGCGCGCTCATCCGCCGCAGCAGGGGGCGTGGGGGCTACCCGGCGGCTTTATCGATCTGGCGCACGATGATTCAACCCGCGCCACGGCGCTACGTAAGCTCACGGAAAAAACCGGGATTTCACCGTCATGGCTGGAGCAGCTCGACACCTTTTCCGGGCCGGATCGCGATCCGCGCGGCTGGAGCCTGACTATCGCCTGGTTTGCGTTAATCTCATGGGTAGATTGTCAGCCGCATATCGCCAGCGTCAGCGATGCCCGCTGGGTGCCGGTGGCGCAGTTGGATAGCTATTCGCTGGCTTTCGATCATCAAAAGATCATCGACGCCGGTCTGCACCGCTTACGCCAAAAAACGATGTACTCTTTACTGCCGGTTTACTGTCTGCCGGAGACCTTTACCCATGGTCAGCTGCTGGAAGCCACGGAAATCATCCTTGGTCAGCCGATTCAACGCAAAAGCCTGATTCGCCGCTTCGAAGCCTCCGGAATGTTTGAAGAGACCGGGGAAACAGCGGCAACCGGCGCGCGCAAAGCGCGGCTATGGCGGCGTAAACCCGGCGTCGATTTTCATCTCTTTTCACGTAACCTGCTGACCGATTAGCCGCAAGGCCACATATGGGCTAACCTGCGTACTTCATGCGCGGTATAGTATGTTATAAAGATTATTTATTGCTCTGGTGCTATGGTTGATATCACTCCTACAGAAATGACGCCCCCTGAAGACGACTCGCATCAGTTTCATCCGATGCGCGGCGTAGGCAATCGTCATTTGCAAACCATGTTGCCGCGGCTAATCCGTCGCAAACTCCGCTTTACTCCCCACTGGCAGCGTCTGGAATTGCCGGACGGCGACTTTATCGATCTGGCGTGGAGCGAAGACCCTTCGCAGGCGCGTCATAAACCACGCCTGGTGGTGTTTCATGGCCTGGAGGGCAGCCTGCACAGCCCTTACGCCCACGGACTTATCCATGCGGCCATGCAGCGCGGCTGGCTGGGCGTGGTGATGCACTTTCGCGGCTGTAGCGGCGAACCCAACCGGAATAACCGCATCTACCACTCGGGCGAAACGGAAGATGGCTCCTGGTTTCTGCGCTGGCTCCAGCGCGAGTACGGCACGGCCCCCACCGCCGCGGTGGGATATTCGCTCGGGGGCAATATGCTGGGCTGCCTGCTGGCAAAAGAGGGCGACGCAATTCCCGTTGATGCCGCGGTTATCGTCTCGGCGCCGTTTATGCTGGAGGCCTGTAGCTATCATATGGACAAAGGTTTCTCCCGCGTTTATCAGCGCTATCTGCTCAACCTGCTGAAAGCCAACGCCGCGCGTAAGCTAAAAGCCTATCCCGGCTCTCTGCCCGTCGATTTACGCCAGCTAAAAAGCATGCGCCGTATTCGCGAATTTGACGATAGCATAACGGCCAGGATCCACGGCTTTGCCGATGCGCTGGACTATTATCGCCAATGTAGCGCCATGCCGCGCTTAAGCGATATCACTAAGCCCACGCTGATTATTCACGCGAAGGACGATCCCTTTATGGATCACCACTCGATTCCCCCGCAGGAACAGCTGCCGGCGAATGTCGAATATCAGCTCACGGAGCACGGCGGGCACGTGGGTTTCGTCGGCGGCACGCTGCGTAAGCCGGAAATGTGGCTTGAAAAAAGAATTCCGGATTGGCTAACCCGTTGGTTAGGAGCGCAAATATGATCATTCCCTGGCAAGATCTCGATCCCGAAACGCTGGATAACCTGATCGAAAGTTTTGTATTACGTGAAGGCACCGATTATGGTGAACATGAACGTTCGCTGACGGATAAAGTCGCTGATGTTAAACAGCAGTTGAAAAGCGGAGAAGCCGTGCTGGTGTGGTCAGAACTGCACGAGACGGTGAACATTATGCCCCGCAAGCAGTTTCACGGCTAAGGCGGCACACACTATCGTTTACTCTGGGAGTTGTTATGTCTGCCAAACATCCGGTGATTGCCGTCACGGGCTCCAGCGGCGCGGGAACCACGACCACCAGCCTCGCCTTTCGCAAAATCTTCGCCCAGCTTAATCTGCACGCCGCCGAAGTTGAAGGCGATAGCTTTCACCGCTATACCCGTCCGGAAATGGACATGGCGATCCGTAAAGCGCGCGATCAGGGCAAACATATCAGCTACTTTGGCCCCGAGGCTAACGACTTCGGCCTGCTGGAACACACGTTCGCCGAATATGGGCAAAGCGGCAAAGGCCAGTCGCGCAAGTATTTACATACCTATGACGAGGCCGTGCCGTGGAATCAGGTTCCGGGGACCTTCACGCCCTGGCAGCCGCTGCCCGAACCGACTGACGTCCTGTTTTATGAAGGCCTGCACGGCGGCGTGGTGACGCCGCAGCATAACGTAGCAAACCATGTCGACCTGCTGGTTGGCGTGGTGCCCATCGTCAATCTTGAGTGGATCCAGAAGCTTATTCGCGACACCAGCGAACGCGGCCACTCTCGTGAGGCGGTGATGGATTCCGTGGTCCGTTCGATGGAAGACTACATCAACTTTATCACCCCGCAGTTTTCGCGCACCCACCTCAACTTCCAGCGCGTACCGACGGTGGATACGTCCAACCCGTTTGCGGCCAAAGCCATCCCTTCGCTGGATGAAAGCTTTGTCGTTATCCATTTCCGTAATCTAAAAAATATCGATTTCCCCTGGCTTCTGGCGATGCTGCAGGGCTCGTTTATCTCGCATATGAATACGCTGGTGGTACCGGGCGGGAAAATGGGGCTGGCGATGGAACTGATCATGGCGCCGCTGGTTGAGCGCCTGATGGAAGGCAGGAAAATAAGCTAACGGTCAAAACCCCGGTGACGCGTTTGCCGGCCGGGGCCCGTTCGGCTTACCCTTCGATCACTTCATAAGAGTGGGTAATGTTTACCGCTTTCTCAAGCATCAGCGCGACGGAACAATACTTTTCCGCCGACAGGTCGACCGCGCGAGACACGGCAGCGTCCTTCAGTTCTTTACCGGTCACGATAAAATGCAGATTGATATGGGTAAACAGACGCGGAGCCTCTTCGCGACGCTCAGAAGTCAGCTTAACTTCGCAGTTGGTAACGTTATGACGGCCCTTCTGCAATATGGAAACCACATCGATCGCGCTGCATCCGCCTGCCGCCATCAGAACCATTTCCATTGGGCTGGGCGCTTTATCCCCGGAATTGCCGTCCATCAGAATCTGGTGACCAGAAGCCGACTCACCGATGAAGGTTAACCCTTCAACCCACTTCACTCGCGCTTGCATAAATTTAACTCCAGGGCTGTAATTTTCCCGACAGATTACGCGTACATAACAATTCTCGCAACGGAAGGCGACCTGGGTCATGCTGAAGCGAGACACCAGGAGACATGCGGCGAAAGCTATGCTAAAACAATCTGGATGCTACAGTAATACATTGATGTACTGCATGTATGCAGAGGAGTTCACATTACAGGCTGCAGAAAACTTTCAGCCGGATTCCCAGGTATAGGGATTCAATACGATTGCATGCCCGGATGCCGTGTAGTGTCGGCACCCGGAGATAGCTTATAACAGAGGATAACCGCGCATGGTGCTTGGCAAACCGCAAACAGACCCTACCCTTGAATGGTTCTTGTCTCATTGCCACATTCATAAGTACCCATCAAAGAGCACGCTGATCCACCAGGGTGAGAAAGCAGAAACGTTGTACTACATCGTTAAAGGCTCCGTGGCTGTACTCATCAAGGATGAAGAAGGTAAAGAGATGATCCTCTCTTACCTTAATCAGGGCGATTTCATCGGTGAATTAGGCTTGTTTGAAGAAGGCCAGGAGCGTAGCGCTTGGGTACGTGCGAAAACCGCATGTGAAGTGGCCGAAATCTCCTACAAAAAATTCCGTCAGCTGATCCAGGTTAACCCGGACATCCTGATGCGTCTCTCTTCGCAGATGGCTCGTCGTCTGCAGGTCACGTCTGAGAAAGTGGGCAACCTCGCCTTCCTTGACGTTACCGGTCGTATCGCTCAGACGCTGCTGAACCTGGCTAAACAGCCGGATGCGATGACCCATCCGGACGGTATGCAAATTAAAATTACACGTCAGGAAATCGGCCAGATCGTCGGCTGCTCCCGCGAGACCGTTGGCCGCATCCTGAAAATGCTGGAAGATCAAAACCTGATCTCCGCGCACGGTAAAACTATCGTCGTCTACGGTACCCGTTAAGTCGGTAAAACGGCGTATTGCCTGACGATACGCCGTTTTTGTTTTCTCCTCATGTGGCGCAGGCTGATTTACCACCCTGAAGTCAACTATGCACTGCGGCAAACGCTGGTGTTGTGTCTGCCGGTCGCGATTGGGCTTCTGTTTGGCCACTTACAGCAGGGGCTTCTGTTCTCTCTGGTTCCCGCCTGCTGCAACATTGCCGGGCTGGATACGCCGCATAAGCGTTTCTTTAAGCGTCTGATTATCGGCGGCAGCCTGTTTGCCGGCTGTAGCCTGATCGTCCAGCTTCTTCTGCAACGCGAAATCCCTTTGCCGCTAATCCTCACCGGTCTGGCGCTGATCCTCGGCGTCACGGCTGAAATCAGCTCCCTGCACGCGCGGCTGCTGCCTGCCTCGCTTATCGCGGCTATTTTTACCCTCAGTCTCGCGGGCAACATGCCGGTGTGGGAGCCGCTGTTAATCTACGCCCTCGGCACCTTATGGTATGGGGTGTTCAACTGGTTCTGGTTTTGGCTCTGGCGCGAGCAGCCGCTGCGCGAATCCTTAAGCCTGCTCTACCGTGAGCTCGCCAACTACTGCGAGGCCAAATACAGCCTGCTTACCCAGCATACGGACCCCGCCACATCGCTGCCGCCGCTGCTCAACCGCCAGCAAAAGGTGGTGGATCTGATTACCCAGTGCTATCAGCAGATGCATATGCTGGCGGCTAACCAGCGCAGCGATCACAAACGCCTGCTGCGCGCTTTCCAGGTTGGACTGGACCTTCAGGAGCATATTTCCGTCAGCCTTCATCAGCCAGAAGAGGTGCAGAAGCTGGTGGAACGCAGTCACGCGGAAGCGGTGATTCGCTGGAACGCGCAAACCGTTGCCGCCCGCCTGCGGGAGCTGGCGGACGATCTGCTCTACCACCGTTATCCCCGGCGCTTTCAGATGGACAAACAGATCGGCGCGCTGGAAAAAATCGCCTGGCAGCATCCGGATAATCCTGTCGGCCAGTTCTGCGCCTGGCACTTCAGCCGCATTGCCAGAGTTCTGCGCACCCAGCGCCCGCTGTACGCGCGTAACCTGATGGCGGATAAAACCCGCCGCCTGCCGCTGCTGCCCGCGTTGAAAAACTATCTGTCGCTTAAGTCGCCGGCGTTACGTAACGCCGCGCGTATCAGCGTAATGCTGAGCGCCGCCAGCCTGATGGGCAGCGCGCTGCATCTGCCTAAGCCCTACTGGATCCTGATGACCGTGCTGTTCGTGACGCAAAACGGCTACGGCGCGACGCGGGTTCGTATCGTCCATCGGGCTGCCGGAACCATTGCGGGGCTGGTCATTGCCGGGCTCACGCTGCACTTTCACGTTCCTGAAGGCTATACGCTGACCGCGATGCTGTTCATTACGCTATTGAGCTACCTGATTATTCGCCAGCATTACGGCTGGGCGATGGTCGGATTTACCGTGACGGCGGTGTACACCCTGCAACTGCTCACCCTGAACGGCGAGCAGTTTATCGTCGCCAGACTGATTGATACGCTGATTGGCTGCCTGATTGCTTTCGGCGGCATGGTCTGGCTATGGCCGCAGTGGCAAAGCGGTCTGCTGCGCAAAAATGCCCACGACGCGCTGGAAGCCGATCAGGAAGCCATCAGGCTGATCCTCAGCGACGACCATCAGGCCCCGGCGCTGGCCTATCAGCGCATGCGCGTTAATCAGACGCATAACGCGCTGTTTAACTCGCTAAATCAGGCGATGCAGGAACCCGGTTTTAATTCCCACTATCTCGAAGACATGAAGCTGTGGGTGACCCACAGCCAGTTTATTGTCGAGCACATCAATGCCATGACTACCCTGGCGCGCGAGCACAATATGCTGACGCCGGATTTAGCCCAGCGTTATCTGGAGTCCTGCGAGATTGCGCTCCAGCGCTGCCAGCAGCGGCTGGATTCCGACGGGCCCGGCAGCGCGGGGGATGTGAATATTATGGAGGCGCAGGATGCGGAGGTCCCTCGCGGACCGCTCAGTACGATGGAGCAGCACTTGCAGCGCATCCTCGGGCATCTGAACACCATGCACACCATTTCATCGGTGGCATGGCGTCAGCGTCCGCATCATGGCATCTGGCTGCGCGCCACTAAGCGCTAAGCACCCGCTCAACCGCCTGGGCAAAGCGCGCCATGCCTTCAGCAATATCGCTATCATCAATCACCAGCGACGGTACGAAGCGCATCACGTCTGGTCCGGCATTGAGCACCATGACGCCCGCCTCTGCGGCTGCATACAAGAAATCGCGCGCCTTCCCGTGATACTGCGGCTTCAGCTCGGCGCCGATCAGCAGACCCATGCCGCGAATATCGCTAAACAGATCGAACCGCGCGTCAATTTGCTGAAGGTGCTGAACAAACAGCTCGCGCTTCGCGGTGACGCCGTCCAGCACTTCCGGCGTGTTAATCAGATCGAAGGCCGCCCCGCCGACCGCGCAGGCCAGCGGGTTACCGCCGTAGGTCGAACCATGGGAACCGGCGTGGAAAGCGCTGGCGATATCATGGGTGGTCAGCATCGCGCTGATAGGGAAGCCGCCGCCAAGCGCCTTGGCGCTGGTCAGAATATCCGGCGTCACGCCGTAGTGCATATAGGCAAACAGCGAGCCGGTGCGCCCCATACCGCACTGGACTTCATCAAACACCAGCAGTGCCTGGTGCTGGTCGCAGAGATCGCGCAATCCTTGCAGGAATTCCGGCGTCGCCGCCGTCACTCCACCTTCACCCTGAATCGGCTCGACCACCACCGCGCAGGTATGATCGTCCATCACCGCTTTCACCGCGTGTAAATCGTTAAACGGTACGTGAACGATATCGGCCGGTTTCGGCCCGAAACCATCAGAATATTTGGGCTGGCCGCCGACGGAGACGGTAAACAGCGACCGACCGTGAAAGGCGTTATGGAAAGCGATGATTTTGGTTTTGTACGGACTATGGCGCGTCACGGTGTAATGGCGCGCCAGCTTGAATGCCGTTTCGTTGGCTTCCGTCCCGGAGTTCATAAACACCACGCGATCGGCAAAAGTCGCATCCACCAGCTTACGCCCGAGGCGCAGGGCCGGTTCGTTGGTAAAAACGTTACTGGTATGCCACAGCTTTTCACCCTGCTCATGGAGTGCCGCCACCAGCGCCGGATGGCAATGACCGAGCGCGGTCACGGCAATCCCACCGGCGAAATCAACGTACTCTTTACCCTGCTGATCCCATACTCGGCTCCCCTTGCCCTTCACCGGAATAAATTCTGCCGGTGCATAAATCGGCAAAATGACTTCATCGAATGTAGCGCGGGTGATTGCCGGTTGTTCAGTTGCCATGTGGTGCCCATCCTTTACGTTATGCAGCAATGATTATGATAATCTAATCACAAAATATGCATAAAAAATCAACCAATGGCAACTACAAATCACCGATTGAGGAAGTTTGCCAGCAGCTGATGTCCCTGCTCGCTGAGAATACTCTCTGGATGAAACTGCACGCCCTCGAGATCGAAGATGCGGTGGCGAATGCCCATAATCTCCCCCTTTTCGCTGCGGGCGGTCACCTCAAAGCATTCAGGCAGCGTTAGCGGATCAATCAGCAGGGAGTGGTAGCGGGTCACCGTAAGCGGGTTATTCAGTCCAAGGAACACCCCTTGACCGGTATGGCTGACCGGGGACGTTTTCCCGTGCATCACTTTCGCGGCTCGTACGATCGCGGCGCCGAAAACCTGGGCAATCGCCTGATGGCCCAGGCAAACGCCTAAGATCGGCGTCTTACCGGAAAAGTGGCGAATCACCGCCAGCGAAATCCCTGACTCATCGGGCGTGCAGGGGCCCGGCGAGATAACGATTTTCGCTGGCGCCAGAGCAATGATATCCGCTAACGTCAGCTCGTCATTACGTCTGACCAGAACTTCCGCGCCAAGCTCGCAGAAATACTGATACAAATTCCAGGTGAAAGAATCGTAGTTATCGATAAGCAGGATCATAGCGGCTCCGGGAACAAAGAACCGCGCTATTCTACTCAGTTTCCACGGCTTCGCTTACCACTTTGCGAAATATCGTCTGCAGCGGAGAAAGGTCGCCCATCGCTCCGCTCTGGTTGGCCTGGTTCCACGCATCGACCGCAATATCGCGCCAATCCAGCGTATAACCCGCATGGATAGCCAGCTGCTCAAAGAAAATGCGTTGCGCCATGCCGTTACCGAGACGGAAAGGATGCAGGACATTTATTTCGCAGTAGTAATGAGCAAGACGTTCAATGAATTTATCCTGCGCGAGCCCCACCAGATAACCTTCCTCTTCAAGATCCTGAAGCAGCGCGTTTCCCTCTTTTTCGATATAGGCGAAATGGCAGAAGCGGGTGTCGCCCTGATAGATATCTACTTCACGCAGTTGCCCCGCCCAGTCGAAAACATCCTGATAGAGCTGGCGATGAATCGCGCACAGATGAGGTAATCCCCGCACCAACGGCCCGAGTTCAATGGTTGCCGCGCGTAATGCGGTCAGATCCCATGCCGCCTGCTCAAGGCGCTGAGCCTGGCGGATGCCCAGGCGGTTGCGCATGACCTTCAGGCCCGAGTAGAGATAAGGATCCCGCCCCTCGCCGAATTTATCGCTCATAGTGACTCCTTAACGCCTCAATACGCGCCAGAGCTTCTTCGGGGGTAAGGGTTATCAGCGGAATATCGACGCCCTCCAGCCGTCGGCTGGCCTGGAAATTAACGTTACGTCGAGCCTCCCAGAGACGGGATTTCTGTTTTTCGGTGAGTTTTTTCATTTAACACCTCCCTGACGATTCCGCGGTTGCCACAAGTATAAGCGGCAAAAAACGATTTCGCAGGGAAGCGGGGGAATGCGCGGGCATGAGTTACCCGCGCAAATAGGTTTACGGCAGCACTTTTGCGGAAAGAATCACGATAGGTTTCGACGGTACATTCTGATACGGCCCAACGTTATGGGTCGGCACCTGAGAAATCTTATCCGCTACGTCCATGCCTTTGACGACTTTACCAAACACCGCATAGCCGAAATCGCGCTGGCCATGATCGAGGAAGGCGTTATCCGCAATATTGATAAAGAACTGGCTGGTGGCGCTGTCCTGATCGGCGGTACGCGCCATGGCGATGGTGCCACGCGTGTTGCGCAGGCCGTTGTCGGCTTCGTTTTTAATCGGCGGATTAGGCTGCTTCTGCTGCATCTGTTCGTTAAAGCCGCCACCCTGCACCATAAAACCTGGGATCACGCGGTGAAACGTGGTGTTGTTATAAAAACCGCTGTTCACGTACTTGAGGAAGTTATCAACCGAAATTGGCGCTTTCTGGCTATTCAGCTCAAGCTCAATATTGCCCGCAGACGTGGTCAGCAACACATGGGGATCGCCCTTTGCCGCCATGGCCGGGGAGAATGCTGAAATGGCGAAAACGGCAGCCACCGCCGCGAGAGTGGATTTGAGCATGGAAATTCCTTAACGGAGCAGAATAAAAACCGAGTGCTTTGATTCTAAAGAGCCTTTGCATCCTGGGCCAGCCTTTTACCTAATTTTACTTAGCTGAAACACTTGTAACGATGCGTCTATTGATTCGCCAAATAAATAAATGTGAAGCCAATCACATTAATAATTGCAAAAAGATCTAATTTTCAGAATAAACGTTTGCTTGAATCACGCTAACGCATAAAATCTGTCCGCCCGGCGCAGAGTCAACGCGCTTTACATTTCTATTCACAGGCCAGTCATGACTAACAGCAACCGTATCAAGCTCACATGGATCAGCTTTTTCTCCTACGCCCTGACCGGCGCGTTGGTGATTGTCACCGGGATGGTGATGGGAAACATCGCAGATTATTTTCATCTGCCCGTTTCCAGTATGAGCAACACCTTTACCTTCCTTAACGCCGGTATCCTGATCTCTATCTTCCTGAACGCCTGGCTGATGGAAATTGTTCCGCTGAAAACCCAGCTGCGTTTTGGCTTTATCCTGATGGTTCTGGCCGTCGCGGGTTTAATGTTCAGCCACAGCCTGGCGCTGTTTTCCGCTTCAATGTTCGTGCTTGGCCTGGTCAGCGGGATCACCATGTCGATTGGTACCTTCCTGATCACCCATATGTATGAAGGTCGTCAGCGCGGGGCGCGTCTGCTGTTCACCGACTCCTTCTTCAGCATGGCGGGGATGATCTTCCCGATGCTGGCCGCTTATCTGCTGGCGCGCAGCATCGAGTGGTACTGGGTGTATGCCTGCATCGGCCTAGTCTACGTCGCGATTTTCGTGCTGACCTTCGGCTGTGAATTCCCGGTATTGGGTAAAAAAGCCCTGCAGGAAAGCCAGCCGGTAGCGAAAGAGAAATGGGGCATCGGCGTACTGTTTCTCTCTATCGCCGCGCTGTGCTATATCCTCGGCCAACTGGGCTTTATCTCCTGGGTGCCGGAATACGCCAAAGGCCTCGGTATGAGTCTTGGCGACGCAGGTAAACTGGTGAGTGATTTCTGGATGTCGTACATGATCGGCATGTGGTCATTCAGCTTTATTCTGCGCTTCTTCGACCTGCAGCGTATTCTGACGGTGCTGGCGGGCGTGGCGACGGTACTGATGTATCTGTTTATCAACGGTTCGCCGGAGCATATGCCGTGGTTTATCCTGACCCTCGGCTTCTTCTCCAGCGCTATCTATACGTCGATCATCACCCTGGGCTCGCTGCAGACCAAAGTGTCATCGCCGAAGCTGGTGAACTTCATTCTCACCTGCGGCACCGTAGGCACCATGCTGACCTTCGTGGTCACCGGTCCTATCGTTGCCGCCAGCGGCCCGCTGGCGGCGCTGCATACCGCTAACGTTCTCTACGCGGTGGTATTTGTGATGTGTCTGATCCTCGGCTTCGTCTCCCGCCACCGTCAGAACAACGCGGCTGCGGAATCGCACTAAGCCTCAGGCCCCTTTGTTCCGGCAAAGGGGCTATTTCGGGTAAAGAACAGCTCCTCCCCGCCCCTGTCAGTCTGTACCCAGGTCTGCGCCAGCTGCGTGGTGGCAATCACTCTCCCCTGACGAATTGACCAGCGCACCGGCACCTGACAGCGCACGGCCTCAAACCCGTTTTCAGCGGGCAGAATCACCAGATTCGCCGGGTTCCCCGTTGTAATACCGTAATCGCTGAGGCCAAACGTTCGCGCGCTGTTTTCCGTCACCAGCTTCAGTCCATCATTAATCTGCTGATAGCCCATTATCTGACAAACGTGCAGCCCCATATGCAGCACCTGCAGCATATTGCCGGTACCCAGCGGATACCACGGGTCAAATACATCGTCATGGCCAAAGCAGACGTTAATTCCCGCCGCCATCAGCTCCTTCACGCGCGTAATGCCGCGGCGCTTCGGATAGTCGTCAAAGCGTCCCTGAAGATGAATATTGACCAGAGGATTGGCCACGAAGTTAATGCCCGACAGCTTCAGTAAACGAAAAAGACGTGACGTATACGCGCCATTGTAGGAGTGCATTGCGGTGGTATGGCTGGCGGTCACTCGCGGCCCAATACCCTCTTTTAACGCCAGGGCCGCCACGGTTTCAACGAACCGCGACTGTTCATCATCGATTTCATCGCAGTGGATATCCAGAGGCCGCTGATACTTTTTCGCCAGCCGGAAAGCAATGTGCAGGGATTCCACGCCATATTCGCGCGTGAATTCAAAATGCGGAATCGCGCCGACCACATCGGCGCCCAGACGCAGCGCCTCTTCCAGCAGAACCTCACCATTGGGATAGGATAAAATACCCTCTTGTGGGAAGGCGACAATCTGCAGCTCTACCCACGGCGCGACCTCCTTTTTGACCTCCAGCATGGCTTTGAGCGCGGTCAGCGTAGGGTCGGAAACATCAACGTGGGTACGAACAAACTGGATGCCGTTGGCGATTTGCCATTTTAGCGTCTTCCACGCGCGAGCTTTAACGTCCTCATGGCTCAATAACGCCTTCCGCTCCGCCCAACGCTCAATCCCTTCAAACAGGGTTCCGGACTGATTCCAGTTCGGCTCACCGGCGGTTTGCGTAGTATCAAGATGGATATGCGGCTCAATAAACGGAGGGATCGCCAGCCCGCCGCGCGCATTCAGCACTTCATAACTCTCATTGCGCGCCTCACCCATGGGGGTGATATCCCCGAAGCGCCCCTTGTCTATCGCTATCTGCCATAGTCCTTCGCGATCGGGCAGACGAACGTTCTCAATTAACCAAAGCGGCGCTGCTGTCATATTGCTGACTCCCGTAATTGTTGCTGAATATTTAGTCAACCCGCCGTGGGTCTCCGTTGCCAATTTTGTACATAAAAAAAGCAAAAAGGAAAAGCCAGCGTTTTCCAGCACTTATAAAAATACTGACAAATCATAAACATACCACTTAAGTAGTAGGTAAAGGTGTAATTGATTTGCATCAATAAGTGTCGCGGCTGAATCGTTAAGGTAGGCGGTAATATAAAAGAAATCGAGGCAAAAATGAGCAAAGTCAGACTCGCTATCATTGGTAATGGTATGGTCGGCCACCGCTTTATTGAGGACCTTCTTGATAAATCCGACGCCAACCTATTCGATATTACCGTGTTCTGTGAAGAACCCCGTATCGCCTACGACCGCGTGCACCTCTCCTCTTACTTCTCTCACCATACCGCCGAAGAGCTCTCTTTGGTACGGGAAGGTTTCTACGAGAAGCACGGCGTTAAGGTGCTGGTCGGCGAACGCGCCATCACCATCAACCGCCAGGAGAAGGTTATCCACTCCAGCGCGGGCCGTACCGTATTCTATGACAAGCTGATTATGGCGACCGGCTCCTATCCGTGGATCCCGCCGATTAAAGGTTCTGAAACTCAGGACTGCTTTGTTTATCGCACCATTGAAGACCTTAACGCTATTGAAGCCTGTGCCCGTCGCAGCAAACGCGGCGCGGTCGTCGGCGGCGGTCTGCTAGGGCTGGAAGCCGCGGGCGCGCTGAAAAACCTCGGCGTTGAGACCCACGTGATTGAATTCGCTCCCATGCTGATGGCTGAACAGCTGGATCAGATGGGCGGCGAACAGCTGCGCCGTAAAATCGAAAGCATGGGCGTACGCGTTCACACTAGCAAAAACACCAAAGAGATCGTTCAGGAAGGGACGCAAGCGCGTAAAACCATGCGTTTTGCCGACGGCAGCGAGCTGGAAGTCGACTTTATCGTCTTCTCTACCGGTATCCGCCCGCGCGATAAGCTGGCCACCCAGTGCGGTCTGGAAGTCGCTCCCCGCGGCGGTATTGTGATCAACGACGCCTGCCAGACCTCTGACCCGGATATCTACGCCATCGGTGAATGCGCCAGCTGGAACAACCGCGTTTTTGGCCTGGTCGCGCCAGGCTACAAAATGGCCCAGGTTACCGTTGACCATATCCTCCAGACCGAAAACGCCTTTGAAGGCGCGGATCTCAGCGCCAAGCTGAAGCTGCTGGGCGTTGATGTCGGTGGGATTGGCGACGCCCACGGCCGTACGCCGGGCGCGCGCAGCTATGTTTATCTCGACGAAAGCAAAGAGGTCTACAAACGCCTTATCGTCAGCCCTGACAACAAGACCCTGCTCGGGGCGGTGCTGGTGGGCGATACCAGCGATTACGGCAACCTGCTGCAGCTGGTGCTGAACGCCATCGAACTGCCGGAAAACCCGGACTCGCTGATCCTGCCGGCGCACGCGGGCAGCGGTAAGCCGTCCATCGGCGTGGATAAGCTGCCGGACAGCGCGCAAATTTGTTCCTGCTTCGATGTCACCAAAGGCGCACTGATTGCCGCCATTAATAAAGGCTGCCACACGGTGGCGGCGCTGAAGGCGGAAACCAAAGCCGGTACCGGCTGCGGCGGCTGCATCCCGCTAGTAACTCAGGTGCTCAACGCCGAACTGGCGAAACAGGGCATAGAAGTCAACAATAACCTGTGCGAGCACTTCGCGTACTCCCGCCAGGAACTGTTCCACCTCATCCGTGTGGAAGGCATCAAAACCTTCGAAGAGCTGCTGGCGAAACACGGTAAAGGCTACGGCTGCGAAGTGTGTAAACCGACCGTTGGTTCCCTGCTGGCTTCCTGCTGGAACGAATATATCCTCAAGCCGCAGCACACCCCGCTGCAGGATACTAACGACAACTTCCTGGCGAATATTCAGAAAGACGGCACCTACTCCGTTATCCCGCGCTCTGCGGGCGGCGAAATCACCCCGGAAGGCCTGGTGGCGGTGGGCCGCATCGCCCGTGAATTTAATCTGTACACCAAGATCACCGGCTCTCAGCGTATTGGCCTGTTCGGCGCGCAAAAAGACGACCTGCCGGAAATCTGGCGTCAGCTGATCGAAGCCGGATTCGAAACCGGTCATGCCTACGCCAAAGCGCTGCGGATGGCGAAAACCTGCGTCGGCAGCACCTGGTGCCGCTACGGGGTAGGCGACAGCGTCGGCTTCGGCGTCGAGCTGGAAAACCGCTACAAAGGCATTCGTACGCCGCACAAAATGAAGTTTGGCGTCTCCGGCTGTACCCGCGAATGTGCGGAAGCCCAGGGTAAAGACGTCGGCATCATCGCCACGGAGAAAGGCTGGAACCTTTACGTCTGCGGCAACGGCGGCATGAAGCCACGCCACGCGGATCTGCTGGCGGCGGATCTTGACCGCGAAACGCTGATGCAATACCTCGACCGCTTCATGATGTTCTACATCCGCACCGCCGACAAACTGACCCGTACCGCGCCGTGGCTGGATAACCTGGAAGGCGGCATCGATTACCTGAAGTCGGTCATCATTGATGACAAGCTGGGCCTGAACGCGCATCTGGAAGAAGAGATGGCCCGCCTGCGTGAAGCGGTAGTCTGCGAGTGGACGGAAACCGTCAACACCCCAGCGGCCCAGGTTCGCTTTAAACACTTCATCAACAGCGATAAGCGCGACCCGAACGTCCAGGTGGTCCCTGAGCGTGAACAGCATCGCCCGGCCGCGCCCGACGAACGTATCCCGGTAACTCTGGTGGAGGAAAACGCATGAGCCAGTGGAAAAACATCTGTAAAATCGATGACATCCTGCCGGAAACCGGCGTCTGCGCGCTGTTAGGCGATAAACAAGTGGCGATTTTCCGCCCGTATCACGGCGACCAGGTGTTTGCGATTAGCAATATCGACCCGTTCTTTGAGTCCAGCGTCCTGTCTCGCGGCCTGATCGCCGAGCATCAGGGCGAGCTGTGGGTTGCCAGTCCGCTGAAAAAGCAGCGCTTCCGCCTGCGCGACGGCCTGTGTATGGAAGATGAAAGCCATTCGGTGGCGCACTATGAGGCCAGAGTGAAAGACGGCGTCGTGCAGCTACGCGGTTAATCAATTTATGGGAGGCGCAATGCCTCCTTTTTTTTGCATTTTTTATCTTTATCTCTCAAGGAAACCTATGTTTACGGACACTATCAACAAGTGCGCGGCTAACGCTGCGCGCATCGCACGCCTCTCGGCAAACAATCCGCTGAGCTTCTGGGTAAGTTCGATGATGGCGGGGGCCTATGTTGGACTTGGCATCATCCTTATTTTCACCCTCGGCAATCTACTCGACCCTTCCGTTCGCCCGCTGGTGATGGGAGCAACCTTTGGCATTGCGTTAACCCTGGTGATTATCGCCGGTTCTGAACTATTTACCGGCCATACGATGTTCCTGACCCTGGGCGTAAAAGCGGGCACCATCAGCCAGGGCCAAATGTGGGCGATTTTGCCGCAAACCTGGGTAGGTAACCTTTTAGGTTCTGTTTTCGTGGCGCTGCTGTATAGCTGGGGCGGCGGCGGCCTGCTGCCGGTCGATACCAGCCTCGTCCATACCGTCGCGTTGGCAAAAACCAGCCAGTCGGCGATGGCGCTCTTTTTCAAAGGCGCGCTGTGTAACTGGCTGGTGTGTCTGGCAATCTGGATGGCAATCCGCACCGAGGGCGCGGCAAAATTTATCGCTATCTGGTGGTGTCTGCTGGCGTTTATCGCCTCCGGTTACGAACACTCGGTCGCCAACATGACGCTGTTTGCCCTCTCCTGGTTCGGCCATCACAGCGATGCCTATACCCTTGCGGGTATCGGTCACAATCTGTTATGGGTAACACTCGGCAATACTTTGTCCGGTGTCGTATTTATGGGGTTGGGTTATTGGTATGCTACGCCGCAATCGGAGCGCCCTGCTCCGGAAAAAATCAAACAATCAGAGGCTGCTGCCAATAATTAAGAGGTAATGTCGTGGACCATTTGCCTATATTTTGCCAACTACGCGATCGCGACTGCCTGTTAGTCGGCGGTGGCGATGTGGCTGAGCGTAAAGCTCGCCTGTTACTGGATGCGGGAGCCAGATTAACGGTCAATGCCCTGGATTTCGTACCGCAGTTCCAGGTCTGGGCCGATTCGAACATGCTGACTTTGGTACAAGGTGAGTTTAATCCTGTGCTGCTGGATAACTGCTGGCTGGCGATTGCTGCCACCGACAACGAAGCGGTTAATCAGCAGGTCAGCAAATCCGCGGAAGAAAGGCGAATATTTTGCAACGTGGTCGACGCTCCTCAGCAAGCCAGCTTTATTATGCCGTCGATTATCGACCGCTCGCCGCTGATGGTTGCCGTCTCTTCTGGCGGCACCTCGCCGGTGCTGGCGCGCCTGCTGCGTGAAAAGCTGGAGTCGGTTCTGCCGCTACATTTAGGTCAATTAGCCCACTACGCAGGTCAGCTGCGCTCCCGGGTGAAGAAACAGTTTGCCACCGTTGGCGAACGCCGCCGCTTTTGGGAGAAACTGTTTGTTAACGACAGGCTGGCGCAGTCGCTGGCCAATGAGGACCGCCAGGCCGTCGCGGACGCGACGGAGCAGCTGCTGACCGAGCCGCTGGATCATCGCGGCGAAGTAGTGCTGGTAGGCGCCGGCCCCGGCGATGCCGGACTGCTGACCCTCAAAGGCCTGCAGCAAATACAGCAGGCCGATGTCGTGGTTTATGACCGCCTGGTCTCCGACGACATTATGAATCTGGTGCGCCGCGATGCCGATCGGGTCTTCGTGGGTAAACGCTCGGGCTACCACTGCGTACCGCAGGAGGAGATTAACCAGATTCTGCTGCGCGAAGCCCAGGGTGGAAAACGCGTTGTACGCCTGAAGGGCGGCGATCCGTTTATCTTTGGCCGCGGCGGCGAAGAGCTGGAAACCTTGTGCCATGCCGGTATTCCATTCTCCGTCGTACCGGGGATTACCGCGGCCTCCGGCTGTTCGGCCTACTCGGGCATCCCGCTGACCCATCGGGATTTCGCCCAGGGCGTGCGTCTGGTCACCGGCCACCTCAAGACCGGCGGCGAGCTGGACTGGGAAAACCTGGCGGTAGAAAAGCAAACCCTGGTGTTCTATATGGGCCTGAACCAGGCCCCGGCGATCCGGGAAAAACTGATTGCCCACGGCATGGCGGCGGATATGCCCGCCGCCATCGTTGAAAACGGAACGGCAATCACTCAGAAGGTTGTCACCGGAACCTTAGAGCAGCTGGATATTCTGGCGAAGCAAATGGCCAGCCCGGCGTTGATCATTGTCGGCCGCGTGGTTGGCCTGCGCGACAAGCTGAACTGGTTCTCAAACCATTAATGGCGAAGATTGAGCTCAAAACGGCTCACATATAAAAAAGCCGGATGCATTGCACCCGGCTTTTTATTGCGCTGCGGCCAGCAGATTACTCAGGGCTTAGCGACGAAACCAATCGCTTCATAGACCGCTTTCAGGGTAACAGAAGCGCGAGCGCTGGCTTTCTCCGCGCCCTCTTTCATGACCTGATTCAGGAAGGCTTCATCACCGCGGAATCGGTGATAGCGCTCCTGCAGTTCGGTCAGCATGCCGGAAACGGCTTCCGCCACTTCGCCCTTCAGGTGACCGTACATTTTGCCTTCAAAATGCTGCTCCAGCTCTGGAATACTCTGACCGGTAACGGCAGAGAGGATGTCCAGCAGGTTGGAGACACCCGCTTTATTCTGAATGTCGTAGCGAACAACCGGCGGCTCGTCGGAGTCAGTGACCGCGCGTTTGATCTTCTTCACCACCGATTTCGGGTCTTCCAGCAGGCCGATAACGTTGTTGCGGTTATCATCTGACTTGGACATCTTTTTGGTCGGCTCCAGCAGCGACATCACGCGCGCGCCGGATTTTGGAATAAACGGCTCAGGGACTTTAAACACATCGCCATAGATCGCGTTAAAACGCTGGGCGATATCGCGGCTCAGCTCCAGATGTTGTTTCTGATCTTCGCCGACCGGGACCTGGTTAGTCTGATACAGCAGGATGTCGGCAGCCATCAGCACCGGATAGTCAAACAGACCGGCGTTAATGTTTTCCGCATAGCGCGATGACTTGTCTTTAAACTGGGTCATACGGCTCAGTTCGCCGAAATAGGTGTAGCAGTTCAGCGCCCAGCCGAGCTGCGCGTGCTCCGGCACGTGGGACTGAACGAAGATGGTGCTTTTTTGCGGGTCGATACCACACGCCAGATACAGCGCCAGCGTGTCCAGCGTGGCCTTACGCAGCTGCTGCGGGTCCTGACGGACGGTAATCGCGTGCTGGTCAACGATGCAGTAAATGCAGTGGTAATCGTCCTGCATGTTTACCCACTGACGCAGCGCACCCATGTAGTTGCCAATGGTCAATTCACCTGAGGGCTGTGCGCCACTAAAAACGATGGGCTTAGTCATTTTTTATTCCTGAGTTTCACTGTACGGTAGCCCGAAAGCGGGCAAGAGTTCATTAAATTGGTCAAAGATATAATCCGGCTCGCTCTGCGAAATCGGCTCGCCGTAGTTGTAGCCGTAGGTCAGACCGATTGAGCGGCAGCCTGCGGCCTTCGCGGCCTGAATATCATTGCGCGAGTCGCCAACGAACAGCAGCTCCGTGGGTGCCAGCCCCAGTTTCTCCGCGACCATAAGCAGCGGTTCCGGATGCGGTTTTTTGTTTTTTACATCATCGCCGCCGATAACAACGGTAAAATATTTGGCGATATCCAGCGACGCCAGAATCGGCGCGACAAACGGCGTCGGTTTATTGGTCACCAGCGCCAGCGGCAGGCCTTTTGCGTGCAGCGCGCCCAGCGTATCGGCAACGGCTGGAAATAAAAAGCTCCCCTCTTCCGCCACTTCACCATAGTAGCGATCGAACAGCTTGCGCAAAATGGTCTGCTGTTCAGCCTGCGGAATATCGTCATGATCGACGGAAGGTTTGCCCTGAGAGGCTCTTAACGCCGCGCGCTCCTGACGAGCCCAGGTCAGGGCTCGCTGGATCAAGACGTCCGCGCCGTTGCCAATCCAGGTCACGACTCGCTCTTCTCCCGCCATCGGGAGCTCCAGCGCATACAGGGCGTTATCAACGGCTGCGGTCAAGCCCGGCGCGCTATCGACCAGCGTCCCGTCGAGATCGAACGCCACGCCGCGAATGTTTTGTAACTTATACATGGCTAACCTTTGCTAATTCGCTACGCATTTGATCGACCACTTTTTTATAGTCAGGCTGATCGAAAATGGCCGATCCGGCAACAAACATATCCGCACCGGCTGCAGCAATCTCAGCGATATTGCTGACTTTTACGCCGCCATCGACTTCCAGACGGATGTCGTAGCCGGATTCGTCAATGCGACGACGAACTTCACGCAGTTTTTCCAGAGTGTGTGGAATAAAAGACTGACCGCCAAAGCCCGGATTGACGGACATCAGCAGGATGACATCCAGCTTATCCATCACGTAGTCGAGGTAGCTCAGGGAGGTGGCCGGGTTAAACACCAGACCGGCTTTACAGCCGTGCTCTTTGATAAGCTGCAGCGTGCGGTCAACGTGTTCGGAAGCTTCCGGATGGAAAGTAATGATGCTGGCGCCCGCGGCGGCAAAATCAGGGACGATGCGGTCAACCGGCTTGACCATCAAATGCACGTCAATCGGCGCGGTGATACCGTAATTTCGCAGTGATTTCAGCACCATCGGACCAATGGTCAGATTCGGCACGTAGTGGTTGTCCATCACGTCAAAGTGCACAACATCGGCACCCGCAGCCAACGCATTGGCGGTATCCTCGCCCAGACGGGCAAAATCAGCCGACAGAATCGAAGGGGCAATCAAATACTGCTTCATCCGCATCTCCTTGAAATTTATTTGGTCTTGGGCGGACGGTACAGAGCCAGAAGCTCGTCCACCTTCTTACGTGTACCACCGTTGCTGCTGATGCTGCGTCGAACCTTCACAATATGCGTCTCAGCGGCGTTTTTGTACCACTCCTGAGTGAGCGGCGTGCGATGGTTTGAAATAAGCACAGGAATACGCTTTTTCATCAGCGATTCCGCTTTTTTAGCCAGCAGCTCCTGCTGCTCCTGGCTAAAGCTATTCGTATGATAAGCCGTAAAATTCGCCGTAGACGACAGCGGCGCATAGGGCGGATCGCAGTAAACAACGGAGCGGTTATCTGCCCGCTTCATGCACTCTTCATAAGATTCACAATGAAACTCTGCATGCTGCGCCTTCTCCGCAAAATGATACAGCTCAGCTTCGGGAAAATAGGGCTTTTTATAGCGACCAAACGGCACGTTAAACTCACCGCGCAGATTGTAGCGACACAGGCCATTGTAGCCATGACGGTTCAAATACAGGAACAACACCGCGCGACGCAGCGGCTCCTGGCTCTGGTTGAACTCATCCCGGAACCGATAATACTGCTCTGCGACGTTGTTCTCTGGCGTAAACATCTCACGCGCCGCCGCAACATAGTCATCGGTACGCAGCTTGACGATGTTATACAGACTGATCAAATCACTATTGATATCAGCGAGGATATAACGAGAAAAGTCGGTATTAAGAAATACCGACCCGGCGCCCACAAAAGGCTCAATCAAGCAGTCGCCCTGCGGCAAATGCTTTTTAATATCGTCAAGCAGGGGGTATTTACCCCCTGCCCATTTCAGAAAAGCGCGATTCTTTTTCATGCTGCCTAACTAATTACACATTCTCCGGCTGTGGAGAAAGCTCCGACAGCATCCTGCGCTTCAGACTACTCTGCGGCATTATTTCAGGTCAGACTGAACCTGATGCAGCGGTTTTGCCCACGGGTTTTTCGCCTGTACATCTGCTGGCAGCGTAGCAACAGCACGTTTCGCTTCATCTTTCGAAGCGTAAATGCCGCTCACCAGAACATACCAGGGCTGACCGTTACGCGTAGTCTCATAGACAACATATTTTTCCAGCTTCTCTTTCTTCGCCCAACTGTTGAGGTTGTTGTAGTTAGAAGAGCTGCTGAGCTGCAGCGTGTAGTGACCGGACGGCGCAGACTTCATCGAGCTGACGTCGCCGGCACTTTTACCCGCAGCAGCCGTTGCTGCCGGAGCGGCAGTTGCAGTCGCAGTCGGAGCAGTAGATGCAGTTGCGGCCGTTGCCGCAGGAGCGGTAGTCGCAGCCGGTTTAGCCTGTGCAGTAGCGGTAGGATTAGTGGTCGGCTGAGCTTTTGCCGGAGCCGTAGTCGCGACGCTTTCTGTACGCTTAGGCTGGACCGGAGCCGGTTTCGGCTGGGTCGGCGCTTTCGCCGTGGCCTGCGGTTTCGGTTCGATAACCGTATGCTTACGCTCAGCCGGGCGCGGTGTCGCCGCCGTCTGACGCTCTGTCGTCGCCTGACGCGGGGCAGTGGCGCCATTGCGCACTGGCGCAACGGTAGCAGGCTCAGTTGGCAGAGTAGAGTTCGCTACCGCGCTATCAATCTGACCCTGCTGCTGGGTCAGCGCATTGTTCAGATCGCCCTGAACCTCAACGCGCTGCTGCCCTTGCGGTTCAGCCGTAGCCTGACCTTGAGTCGGGTTAGAGGCGATAGGCGGCAGAGAAACATCCTGCGGCTGCGAGCTGCTAGCCGCTGATGAATCCTGAGCAGCAGGCTGAGTATTATTATTGTCCTGCTCGCCGGAGAGGTTGATGCTCTTCTCACCGGAAGCCGTTTGCTCGTTGGATGAGGATGGTGATTTCAGCGCGGAACCCACGCCAACAATCAGCAGCAGCAGAACGAGGATCCCCACGCCCATCATGATGTACTGACGAGAAGCGGGTTTCGCAGGCGCCTTCTTACGCTTGCGAGGACGACGCTCAACCTGACGCTCTTCGTCATCGCCTTCGTCAGACTCTACCTCTTCTTCGTACTCTTCATACTGTTCTTCGTCGCGCTCACGGCGTGCTTTGCTGCCGCGTGTCGGGCGACCATCGTCAGCATCATCAAGATCGACATCATCAAAATTGATTTGCGGATCGGCATCACGCTCTGAAGACTGACGAGAACGACCAGTACGACGATCGCTGCGATCGGCTTTCATATCGTCTTCTGGTTTTAATTCATCCATTTAACACCCCACTAAAAGGCTTATGCTCACGACTATTGCACATCACCCGAAATGATAACGCCGCGCGAACGCGGCCAGACCTTCTTATTGTTGCGCCTGCTGAGTATCAGCAATCGCGCCAAGAACAACATCGTGCGGTACTCCGCCGCGTATCTCGCTCTTCCCTATCGCGAGGGGTAGCACCAGCCGCATCTCGCCTGCCAGCACCTTTTTATCACGCATCATGTGGGGCAAATACGCCTCTGCCGCCATCTCCTGCGGCCCGCATACCGGCAAACCAGCACGCTGCAACAGATGAATAATTCGCTGCGTATCCTGCGGATCAAAGCGCCCCAAACGCTCGGACGCATGCGCCGCCATCACCATACCGGCCGCGACCGCTTCACCATGCAACCAGTTACCGTAGCCCATTTCAGCTTCGATAGCATGACCAAAAGTATGGCCAAGATTGAGTAAAGCACGTAACCCGGTTTCGCGCTCGTCGGCGGCGACAACTTCGGCTTTCAGCTCACAACAGCGACGGATACAGTACGCCATTGCGGTTTCATCCAGCGCCATCAATGCATCAATGTTATTTTCCAGCCAGTCGAAGAATTCGCCGTCAAGAATAACGCCGTACTTGATCACTTCAGCCAGGCCGGAAGAGAGCTCACGCTTCGGCAGCGTTTTGAGACAGTTGAGATCGACAACAACAGAAACCGGCTGCCAGAAGGCGCCAATCATGTTTTTGCCGAGAGGATGGTTGACGGCCGTTTTGCCGCCGACCGAAGAATCCACCTGCGACAGCAGAGTGGTCGGAACCTGAATAAAGCGTACGCCACGCTGGTAGCTGGCCGCTGCAAATCCCGTTAAATCACCAATTACCCCACCGCCGAGCGCCACTAATGTGGTGTCGCGGCCGTGTGGTTTTTGCAATAGCGCGGTAAAAACGGTATCCATCACCGCCAGGCTTTTAAACTGCTCGCCGTCGGGAAGGATCACGCTATCGACTTTTACTCCCGCTTGCTCAAGTGCGGAGCGTACGGTATCCAGATAAAGCGGCGCCAGCGTCTCATTGGTGACCAGCATAACCTGGTCGCCTGATTTCAGTGGCAGGAAGGAAGCTGGATCGTTAAACAAACCAGCCGCGATGGTAATCGGGTAACTACGTTCCCCGAGGGTTACAGTAAGCCTCTCCATAACGCGACGTCCACCTCAGTTGCTTTTACTCTGACGCACTTTATTAAGCCAGAATCAGTTGCTTTCCAGCATATGAATAATCTGGTTTGCTACCACTTTCGCGCTTTGATCGTCAGTACGGATAGTGACGTCAGCAATCTCTTCGTACAGCGGATTACGCTCATCCGCCAACGCTTCCAGTACTTCGCGAGGCGGCGCATCAACTTGTAGCAAAGGACGCTTTTTATCGCGCTGCGTACGGGCAAGCTGCTTTTCGATAGTTGTTTCCAGGTAGACCACCACGCCGCGGGCGGAGAGACGGTTACGCGTTTCACGGGATTTTACAGAGCCACCGCCGGTTGCCAGCACGATTCCCTGTTTTTCCGTCAACTCATTGATAATTTTTTCTTCACGGTCGCGGAAGCCGTCTTCGCCTTCTACATCAAAGACCCAACCCACATCTGCGCCAGTGCGTTTCTCAATTTCTTGATCGGAATCGTAAAATTCCATGTTGAGCTGTTGGGCTAACTGGCGCCCAATAGTGCTTTTGCCGGCACCCATAGGCCCAACCAGAAAGATATTGCGTTTCTCTGCCATTTTTTCGGTACTACTAAGACTATTCGTTAATGGTAAACCCGCTTCGCAGACACCCAGCGCAGCAGGACATGAACTGAAACCTCATATGCAATAGAGCGAGAGTCAGACTAAAAATTATCTCAATACTCCGGCTGGTTTGGCAACAGAATAAATCACCGGACAAGAAAGGGAGGATTGATGTCGTACCCGACTCTCAAATCGGTACCCCTTGTATGCTAAATCCGTCCTCACGTCAAACACCTGAAACGTGTTTAGCAAGAAAAACCGCTTAATGCACTGCCAGAATACGTGGAGTAATGAAGACAACCAGTTCACGTCGTTCGTTATCCTTACCGTCACGGCGAAACAGCTGGCCAAGCCAGGGGATATCGCCAAGTAGAGGAATACCATCGCGAGACGTTTTATTTTTTTGCGCAAAGATACCGCCTAACGCCAGGGTCTCTCCGCTTTTCACCTCCACCTGCGTTTCTATTTCTTGTTTATCGATAGCCAGCACTTCGCCATTTTCCTGTTTGAGCACCTGGCCCGGCGTATTTTCACTGATCCTCAGTTTTAACCGCACGCGATCGTGATGTAGCACCGTCGGCGTCACCTCCATCCCCAGCACCGCCTCTTTAAACTCAACGGAGGTCGCGCCGCTTTCGCCGCTGGAGACCTGATAGGGTATCTCGCTGCCCTGCTTAATGCTGGCGGGCTGCATATGTGAAGCCAGCAGACGGGGGCTGGCGATAATGTCCACCTTCTGTTTCTGCTCAAGTGCGGAAAGCTCCAGCTCCAGGAGCCGCCCACCGATGCGGCCGATGTTAAACCCGGCCCTCGTACTGGCATCCCCTACCGCCAGGTTGCTGATCAGGGTCGTCAGTTTACCGGAGCCTGGTGGGCTGCTGGCGTCCGCCAGGCTCCACTTCACGCCCAGTTCACGCAGGCTGGTTTCGCTCATTGAGACAATATGCGCCGCCAGCTCAACCTGGCCGACAGGCACATCCATCTCCTGAACCCATGCTATTAACGCCGGGAGGTGTTGGGCGTCATCGCGAATCAACAGGCGGTTGGTTCGTTTATCGACCGTCAGATGCCCGCGAGCGCTCAGCAGTTTTTCGCCCGCTTTGGCCAGATCCTCTACATCAGCATAACGCAGGCTCATGCTATGCCCCTGTAGAGGGAGATTCTGTAGACGCTTTGCTCTCTCCGCCTCAAGCTGTGCCTGCTGCGCCTTTTGCCAGACCAGAGTATGCACGTACAGTACCGAGCCTTGTTGGGTCAGAGTCAGACCGGCGCTATCGATAACCGATCGCAGCGCCTGCTGCCACGGCACTTCCTTCAGTTGGAGAGATACCGTTCCGCTGACGTCCGGCGCCACCACGAGATTTTTTTGCTTTAGCTCCGCCAACGACTGGAGTACCTGGGCCACCGGCGCATCATCGACGACCAGCGACACGGGAAGATCCTTTTTTACCGCGTCGACCATCATCGGCAGGAGTAGAAACAGCAGGCTTATCCATCGCATCATTCTTTATTCCCTTTCGCAGCCAGACCCACTGCGCGGGTTCACACCCGGCGCCGGTTGATATAGCCATTTTTTCAGATGTCAGAAGCGTCACCCGCCAGCCTGTAGGCAGCGTCTCCGCATCCCTCACGCGGCGCCATTTCCCGGCGCTATCCTGCAGGATGCCAATCAACTCTCGCGGATCGCCTATCGCCCCACCGTAGCGCCATTGATTAAGCTGCGCAGTCCGGCAACTATCGACCGGAGGCTGAAAGGGATCGCGTTCCGCAGCCAGCAGCGGCAGAGGAAACAGCAGTAAACACCAGCCTTTACGGCGCATCTTCCGCCTCCAGTTGCAGGATCAGCCGTAGAGCCTGATTTTCCGGCTGCATTGAGAAAGCCGTGGCGCGCATCCCGCAGCGGGCCAGCCAGGAAAAAAGCGCCGGTACCGCTTGCCAGTCAACCGCCAGCTGCATCTCGCCACCGCGCCCTATCGGCCGCCAGTCCATAAGCGCAGCGCCCGTCACCGGGAGGTCAATGGGAGAGAAAGCCTGGGTTTGTTGCTCATCAATACCAACGTTTTGTAGCGCAGCCCGCAGCGGCAACAATTTGCGCCACTGTGCTTGTATGCGCGGCGTGCCGCCCGCGTTAATGTCTGGTTGGGGGGGCTGCAGTAGCCATCCCCAGACTCCGGCAATGAGAACCAGGACGACAGGTATTGTTAACAGGCTTTTGCGCCCCGTCAGCCAGCGTTCAATCTCAACCCGCATTGTCGTCCTCTCCGGCCATGGAAAAGTGAAATAACCAGCGCCCTTCACCGTCGCGGTGCGTTTCTCCCGCCTTTGGCGGACGCAAGCCGGCAACACTCCCCAGCGCTTTTTCAAGCTCAGCCAGCCCCTTTAGATGCAACGTGAGTCCGCTCAGTACCAGGGTATTCTGGCGGTATTCCAGTTGGGTTAACCAGGCGTGTTCCGGCATAAGCGCCGCTATCGCCTGCAACCTCGACTGCCACGCGGCGGTTTTCTCCCGCCGCAGAGCGCGCAGGCGTCGTTGTTCCTGCTGCTGTAACCGTTGGCGCATGGCGCGCTCACGCTGCTGAAAGGCGGTATACAGCTGCTCTTCAGCGCTAATCTTCGCGGTTTCAAGCGAGTGGCTGACCCGCTGGTTGAGCCGTGAAGTGAGGAGCGCCGCCAGCAGAATAAGCAGCAAACCAAGAATCAGCAGCCCCGCCATCTGCAGACGTTGCCGTCGACGCGTTTCGCGCCAGGGAAGGAAGTTGACTATATGGCTCATGACTGACGCGCTCCCAGCGCCAGGCCGAGGGCAACGGTAAAGCTATCGCCACGTGCCGGGAGCGGGGGCTGCAGGCGATGGATAGCGCTCCAGGCGTCAAAATTCCGCCCGTCGGGCGATGCGGAGGCGCAGAGGCGAAACGTACCGCCATTCACCCGGGATACCAGGTCTGGAAAAGAGGGAGCGTCGCTGCACGGACAGCATCCCCAGCTATCGGCGGTGGCCCAAAGCCAGCTCGCTTCGTCACGCCAGGCCAGCCCCTGAACGTCATCAGGTTGCCAGGGGAGAAAGGCGCTAAGCGCGCTGGCATCCGGCACAATCCCCACCACCCTCAGCTTGAGTCGACTTGCCAGGCGGCACAGAAGGTTAACGTCCAACCGCTGCGCGGCGGTAACCCGCCAGCCATCAACCGCTCCGGTTTGCGCATAATCAACGCATAGCGAAGATGCGGGCATTTCCAGCTGCTGCGCCATCGCGCTGGCAATCCAGGTCGCCTGTTCGCTTTCTCTTAATGAAATCTGCGGGCGCGGGAGCTGCTTTTGCAGGGTTCGCGCCGCCGGGAAGGCGATACAGACCTGATGCTGCAAAGGCAGCTCCCGCCGCCAGCTTTGCAGCTGGCGGGCCAGCGATTCAACGTCCACCACCATTCCCTGCCGCACGCTACCGGGCATGAGCGGGATACTCCACCAGCGGCGTAGCGCCCAGCGTGAGCGCTCATGTAATAACGCGACAATAGCAATATGGTCCTGCTGGATATGCATTCCTATGCGCCAGTTTCTAAACGCCATGCTTACGATCTCCTTATCCGCCGATATGCTTCGCTATATCAATGCTCCAGGCTTGCCTTTATACTACTGCGCGTTTGTTTATAAACTGCCCAATGAAAACTAAATGAGAAATCTCCGGTGAAGTTCGTAAAGTATCTTTTTATCCTTGCAGTATGTTGCGTACTGCTGGGAGCAGGCTCGATTTTTGGTCTCTATAAATATATAGAGCCCCAGCTCCCCGACGTCGCAACCCTGAAGGATGTGCGCCTGCAGATCCCGATGCAGGTCTATAGCGCGGATGGTGAGCTGATTGCGCAATATGGCGAGAAACGCCGTATTCCCGTCACGCTACAGCAAATGCCGCCAGAGCTGATAAAAGCGTTTATCGCCACCGAAGACAGCCGTTTTTATGAGCATCATGGCGTTGACCCGGTCGGGATTTTCCGCGCCGCCAGCGTCGCGATGTTCTCCGGTCACGCCTCTCAGGGGGCCAGTACAATTACTCAACAGCTGGCGCGCAACTTCTTCCTGAGCCCTGAAAAGACGTTGATGCGTAAGGTAAAAGAAGCCTTCCTCGCGATCCGCATCGAGCAGTTGCTCAATAAAGATGAAATCCTTGAGCTGTACCTGAACAAAATCTATCTTGGCTACCGCGCCTACGGCGTCGGCGCGGCCGCGCAGGTCTATTTCGGTAAATCCGTCGACCAGTTGACGCTGAGCGAGATGGCGGTCATTGCGGGCCTGCCTAAAGCGCCTTCGACGTTTAACCCGCTCTACTCCATGGATCGTGCAACCACCCGCCGCAACGTTGTTCTCTCACGGATGCTGAGCGAAGGCTACATCACGCAGTCGCAGTACGATCAGGCGCGTAGCCAGATGATTGACGCCAGCTACCATACGCCGGAAATCGCCTTCTCCTCCCCGTATCTCAGCGAAATGGTGCGTCAGGAAATGGTCAGCCGCTACGGCGAGCAGGCTTATGAAGACGGTTATCGCGTCTACACCACCATTACCCGTAAAAATCAGCAGTCGGCCCAGGAGGCCGTGCGTAAAAACGTGCTGGATTACGACATGCGCCACGGCTATCGCGGCCCGGACAAGGTGCTGTGGAAGGTGGGTGAAACGCCGTGGGATAACCAGAAAATCCTCGATACGCTGAAAAAAACCCCGAATACCGGACCGCTCTCGCCGGCGGTCATCACGTCGGCAAATCCGCAGGAAGCCGTCGCGCTAATGAGTAACGGAACCTCGGTGTCGCTGAATATGGAAGGCGTCCGCTGGGCGCGTCGGTTTATTTCTGATACCCAGCAGGGCGCCACGCCGCGTAAAGTAAACGATGTGGTGCAGACCGGGCAACAGATCTGGGTACGTCAGGTGGGTAGCAGCTGGTGGTTGTCGCAGGTGCCGGATGTCAACTCAGCGCTGGTCTCGATCAACCCGCAAAACGGGGCGATCATTGCGCTAGTTGGCGGCTTCGATTTCAACCAGAGCAAGTTCAACCGTGCGACACAGGCGTTGCGCCAGGTCGGTTCTAACATTAAGCCGTTCCTCTACACTGCAGCAATGGATAAAGGCTTAACGCTGGCGAGCATGCTCAACGATGTGCCAATTTCACGTTGGGATGCCGGCTCCGGCTCCGACTGGCGCCCCAAAAACTCACCGCCGCAGTATGCGGGCCCTATCCGCCTGCGTCAGGGGCTGGGTCAATCAAAGAACGTGGTGATGGTTCGCGCGATGCGGGCCATGGGCGTGGACTACGCGGCTGAGTATCTCCAGCGCTTTGGCTTCCCGGCACAGAACATCGTTCGGACCGAATCGCTGGCGCTGGGTTCAGCCTCTTTCACCCCGCTTCAGGTTGCTCGCGGTTATTCGGTGATGGCTAACGGCGGTTTCCTGGTGAGCCCTTATTTCATCAGCAAAATCGAGAACGATCAGGGCGGCGTCATTTTTGAAGAGCGGCCAAAAGTTGCCTGCCCACAGTGCGATATTCCGGTGATTTACGGCGATACGCCGAAGTCTGATGTACTGGATAATAAAGATGTTGAGGACGTCGCGACCTCACAGGACCCGCAAAACCCCGGCGTTCCTCCACAGCCGCAGCTTGCGCAGGCGAACCAGTCTCTGGTGGCGCAAAGTGGCGCTCCGGAGTACGCGCCGCACGTGATCAACACGCCGCTGGCGTTCCTGATTAAAAGCGCCCTGAACACCAACATCTTCGGCGAACCGGGCTGGATGGGTACCGGCTGGCGGGCGGGCCGCGACCTGCAGCGTCACGATATCGGCGGCAAAACCGGGACCACCAACAGTTCAAAAGATGCGTGGTTCTCAGGCTATGGTCCTGGCGTCGTAACGTCGGTATGGATTGGCTTTGATGACCACCGCCGCGATCTGGGCCGCACCACCGCCTCCGGAGCAATCAAAGATCAGATATCCGGCTATGAAGGCGGCGCTAAAAGCGCCCAGCCGGCCTGGGATGACTTTATGAAAAGGGTGCTGGAAGGCGTACCGGAAGAGCCGCTAACGCCGCCGCCGGGTATTATTACGGTGAACATCGATCGCAGCACCGGCCAGTTGGCCAGCGGCGGTAACAGCCGCGCCGAGTACTTTATTGACGGCACCCAGCCGACCCAACAGGCGGTTCATGAAGTCGGCACCACCATTACCGATGGCGGGGGCGAGACCCACGAACTGTTCTGACAAAAAAAGCGCCTGCGGGCGCTTTTTTTATCTGAGAGAGGCGCTACAGCCGCCCTTGCGCCTGCAGCCATTCGCGCAGCAGGAAAAGCGCGCTAACGTTACGCGCTTCGTTGAAATCTTCTTCATCAAGCAGCGTCATCAGCTGCGACAGCGGCCAGCGCACCTGCGGCAGCGGCTCGGGCTCATCGCCGGGCAACGACTCCGGATAAAGGTCTTCCGCCACCAGGATATTCATCTTGCTGGAGAAGTAGGACGGGGCCATGCTCAGCTTTTTCAAAAACGTCAGCTTTTGCGCGCCAAACCCAACCTCTTCTTTCAGCTCACGGTTGGCGGCTTCCAGTACGCTTTCGCCCGGATCGATCAGGCCTTTTGAAAAGCCCAGCTCATAGGACTCCGTACCAACTGCATATTCGCGAATCAGGATTATATGGTCATCGACAATCGGCACAATCATCACGGCTTCACGGGTAGAAGGCCGCATCCGTTCATACACCCGGCGCACGCCGTTGCTGAACTCAAGGTCCACGCTTTCAACATTAAAAAGGCGCGAGCGCGCGACTGTTTCAACATTGAGAATGGTGGGTTTTTGTAATGATTTGCTCATTGTCATCGGTCTATGCTGTGATTACAGCGGTCATTGTGCGATACGCAGCACGGTTTCGGCAATCCTAATCGCCACTAATTTACATAGTTGCAACTTTTTCGTCTTGACCACAGGTATCACAAAGACTAAAAAGTCAATAGGTTGAACGGTATTTGAGAATATACTGATTCCTGGATTTTAACGCTTTTGATAAGGTTGTATGCTGCTGCATTGCATAATAGATTTTCTCCCGTTGACGTAATAAGTGCCGATTTCGACGGCTGTTTTACCTCCATTGATGCATGGCAACCGACGATACCAGTAAGAAAAGAATAACTATGATGGGATGGGCATGGGCACCTTTCTGATATTTTTGTTAGCTCTGCTAATCTGCGCATTGCTTATCGGCTGGTGGTATCGCACGCATACAAGACGTCGTCGCCTGCCGCTGCTGCACGCCTTTAGCGATGCCGCGACGCGCAAGCTTTCCGATGAAGAGCGCAGCGCCGTTGAAAAATACCTCGAAAGCCTCAGCCGCAACCAGCAGTTGCCGGCGTCTGGCGCCAGCACCGCGCCGGTCAACCTGACGCTGAACGAACAGAGCGGCACCGTTTATAGCGTCACCCGCGCCATTACGCGCTATGGCATCACCACCGATGACCTCAATAAATGGCGCTACTTCCTTGATTCAGTTGAAATTCATCTACCTCCCTTCTGGGAGCAACATATCAATGATGAAAACAGCGTCGAGTTAATCTCCACCGATAGCCTTCCGCTGGTGATTGCTCTCAATGGGCAAACGCTCAGCGACTATCCGCAGGAATCTCGGGGGTTTGCGCTTGAAAAAGCCGCGGTGCCTCAGGCATCCATCCGCGGGGAAGAGAGCGAGCAAATTGAGCTGCTGAACATCCGCCAGGAAACACCGGAAGAGCATGCGCTCAGCCGCCCTGAGAGTCTGCGCGAAGCCATTCTGGTGGTTGCCGCTTTCCTGCTGTTTTATTGCAGCCTGATAACCCCGAACGTTTTTTCGCCCTGGCTGCTGGGCGGCGGGTTACTCCTGCTGCTGGCAGGCGTATGGGGGATCTACGCTCCCCCGCGCAAAACATCGCTGCGGGAAATTCACTGCCTGCGCGGCATGCCGAAACGCTGGGGATTGTTTGGCGAAAATAACCAGGAACATATCAATAATATTTCCCTCGGCATTATCGACCTTATCTACCCGCGCCACTGGCAACCATGGATTGCGCAGGACCTCGGCCAGCAAACGGATATCGATATCTACCTCAGCCGCCACGTTGTCCGCCAGGGGCGCTTCCTGTCGCTGCATGATGAGGTCAAAAACTTCCCGCTTCAGTACTGGCTCCGCAGCGCGATTATCGCCCTCGGCGCGCTGCTGATCGTCGTGATGCTGTGGGCCAGCGTACCGCTGAATATGCCTTTTAAATTCACCCTTTCATGGCTCAAGGGCGCGCAAACTATCGAAGCCACGACGGTTGCCCAGTTGGAGAAGTCAAAGATTCGCATCGGCGACACGCTGCGCCTGAAAGGCACAGGAATGTGCAACATCCACTCGCCGGGCGCCTGGACGGCAAAAGAAAACTCGCCGTTTATGCCGTTCGATTGTTCGCAAATCGTCTGGAATGATGCCCCTCCCCTGCCGCTGCCGGAATCAGATATCGTCAGTAAGGCCACCGCCCTGATGCAGACCGTCCAGCGCCAGCTCCATCCCGAATCCGATGACGATTCGCGCGTCAGCCCGGCGCTGCGTTCCGCCATTCAGAAGTCAGGCATGGTGCTGCTGGATGACTTTGGCGATATCGTCACAAAAACCAACGACTTGTGCTCAGCGAAAGACGATTGCGTTCGTTTGAAGAATGCGCTGGTTAACCTCGGCAACACCCGCAACTGGGAAGCCCTGACCAAACGCGCCAGCGCGGGCAAACTGGACGGCGTCAACGTCCTGTTACGCCCGGTAAGCGCGGAGTCGCTGGAGAATCTGGTCACCACCTCCACCGCGCCGTTCATCAGCCGTGAAACCTCGCGCGCGGCGCAGGCGCTGAATAGCCCGGCGCCCGGCGGTTTCCTGATTGCCAGCGATGAAGGCAGCGACCTGGTGAACCAGCCGTGGCCAGGCACCGGCTTATACGACTTCCCTGCCCACCAGCAATGGAGCGAACTGCAGCGTCTGGCGGGTATGCTAATGCACACGCCGTTCCAGGCAGAAGGCATCGTCACCAATCTTTACACCGACGCCAACGGCACGCAGCATATCAATCTGCATCGTATTCCTGACCGCTCCGGTCTGTGGCGTTACCTCGGCACAACGCTGCTGCTGCTGGCCATGCTGGGCTGTTCGGCGTATCACGGTATCCAGGCTTTTCGTCGCTATCAGCGCCATCGCCAGCGACAGGAAGAGATCCAGAAATACTATGAAAGCTGCCTGAATCCGGTTCTGCTTTCCTCACCCGACCCGCAAGAATAATTCTCTGCGCGACGGGGTGTGATAACCTGTCGCGCAATTTTCCCCCTCGCTGGAGACTGACCATGCATTTTGATATCGCCTGGCAAGAGGTTGATACCGTTCTGCTGGATATGGACGGCACGCTACTCGACCTCGCCTTCGACAACTACTTCTGGCAAAAACTGGTTCCGGAAACCTGGGGCGCCGCGCGGGGGCTCAACCTGCAGGAAGCCAGAGACGCGATGCGCCAGGAGTATCATGCGGTACAACATACGCTAAACTGGTACTGCCTGGACTACTGGAGCGAGCGACTGGGTTTGGATATTTGTGCGATGACCAGCGAGCAGGGGCCAAGGGCCGCGCTGCGTGAAGATACCGTGCCGTTCCTTGAGGCGCTTAAAACCAGCGGTAAACGGCGGATTTTGCTGACCAACGCCCATCCGCATAATCTGGCGGTGAAGCTAAAGCATACCGGGCTGGACGCGCACCTTGATTTATTGCTTTCCACCCACACATTTGGTTATCCGAAAGAGGATCAGCGGCTGTGGCACGCGGTAGCTGAAGAAACCGGCTTCGACGCGCGCAATACGCTGTTCGTCGATGATAACGAGGCAATTCTGGACGCGGCGGCGGAATACGGCATCCGCTATTGCCTCGGTATCACCAACCCCGATTCCGGGCTGGCGGAAAAAAGCTACGCTCGCCATCCTGGGTTGAGTGACTACCGGCGTCTGATCCCCTCGCTGACCCCACAGGAGAGGCCATGAAAGAAAAACCCGTCGAAGCCGTCAGGCTGGACAAATGGTTGTGGGCAGCCCGCATTTATAAAACCCGTGCGCTGGCGCGCGAGATGATTGAAGGCGGCAAGGTGCACTATAACGGACAGCGCAGTAAGCCGGGAAAGGTAGTCGAGCTGAATGCGACCCTGATGCTCCGCCAGGGCAATGACGAACGCACCATCGTGGTAAAAGGCATTACCGAACAGCGCAGACCCGCCAGTGAAGCCGTCGCGCTTTATGAAGAGACGGCTGAGAGCATCGAGAAACGCGAGAAAGTGGCGCTGGCGCGCAAAATGAACGCCTTAACCATGCCGCATCCCGACAGGCGACCGGATAAGAAAGAGCGGCGCGACCTGATGAGATTTAAACACGGCGATAGTGAATAACTGTGGCCCGCAAGAGAGATGATTATGACTCAACACGATCAATTACACCGCTATCTGTTTGAAAACTATGCCGTACGCGGTGAGCTGGTAACAGTTTCAGAAACTTTAGAACAGATTCTGACCAACCATAGCTACCCGCAGCCGGTGAAAACCGTGCTGGCGGAACTGCTGGTCGCCACCAGCCTGCTGACCGCCACGCTGAAGTTCGCGGGCGATATTACCGTTCAGCTGCAGGGCGATGGCCCGCTGTCGCTGGCGGTGATCAACGGCAACAACCAGCAGCAGATGCGCGGTGTCGCCCGCACCCAGGGTGAGATCCCGGAAGGGGCGGACCTGAAAACCATGGTCGGCAACGGATATCTGGTCATTACCATCTCTCCGGAAGAGGGCGAGCGCTATCAGGGGGTGGTCGGTCTTGAAGGCGATACGCTGGCGGCCTGCCTCGAAGATTACTTCCAGCGCTCCGAACAGCTGCCAACCCGACTGATTATCCGTAGCGGTGAACACGAAGGTAAACCGATGGCCGGCGGCATGCTGCTGCAGGTTCTGCCGGCGCAGGACGCGCAGGCGGTTGATTTCGAACATCTGAGCACGCTGACCGAAACCATCAAAGCTGAAGAGCTGTTTACCCTGCCCGCAAACGATGTGCTCTGGCGCCTGTATCACGAAGAAGAAGTTACCGTATACGAGCCGCAGGGCGTTGAGTTTAAATGCACCTGCTCCCGCGAGCGCTGCGCCGGCGCGCTGAAAACGCTGCCGGATGAGGAGATCGATAGCATCCTGGCCGACGAAGGAGAAATCGATATGCACTGCGACTATTGCGGTAATCATTACATCTTTAATGCGATGGATATTGCCGAAATTCGTAACAACGCCTCCCCGGCCGACCCGCAAATCCACTAATCCTCACTTTGTCAGGCGCGGTTTTCCTCCTCGCGCCTGGCGTCAACAATTTTTCTTCGCGTGGTGAATCGATTCCCCATGAAAGAGTTACGTAATTTTCTTTCAGGTAAGCGATTACATTCACATTTCAACAGTTTTTTTAATTACTTTTTAACCATTAAGAAACATCTACCCCCACTGTAGCCCTAATTCCTGAGATAATCCCCTGCGCCTCGTGACAGGAGTCACAACGTTTTTCGTAAGTCCGCCGTTTGTCGAGATACGTAAATCTATGAGCCTGGTCGCGGTCTATACCCCGTAATAAACCCTACAATTTAAAGCAGTACATATTGGCTAAGGAGCAGTGACATGCGCGTTAATAATGGTTTAACCCCGCAGGATCTCAAGGCTTATGGTATCAATGACGTCCAGGATATCGTCCATAACCCCAGCTACGATACTTTGTATCAGGAAGAGCTCGCCCCCAATCTTCAAGGTTATGAACGTGGCGTATTAACAAATCTTGGTGCAATCGCCGTAGATACCGGTATTTTTACCGGCCGTTCTCCAAAAGATAAGTATATCGTTCGTGACGACACCACCCGCGATACCGTGTGGTGGGCCGATAAAGGCAAAGGTAAGAACGACAACAAGCCGCTTTCTGAGGAAACGTGGCAGCACCTGAAGGGGCTGGTGACCCGCCAGCTCTCCGGCAAGCGCCTGTTTATCGTTGACGCCTTCTGCGGCGCCAACGCCGACACCCGCCTGAGCGTCCGCTTTATTACCGAAGTCGCCTGGCAGGCGCATTTCGTGAAGAACATGTTTATTCGCCCAAGCGATGAAGAGCTGGCGAACTTCAAGCCGGATTTCATCGTGATGAACGGCGCTAAGTGCACCAACCCGCAGTGGAAAGAACAGGGTCTGAACTCCGAAAACTTCGTCGCGTTCAATCTGACCGAGCGCATCCAGCTTATCGGCGGAACCTGGTACGGCGGCGAAATGAAAAAAGGGATGTTCTCGATCATGAACTACCTGCTGCCGCTGAAGGGCATCGCTTCCATGCACTGCTCCGCCAACGTCGGGGAAAAAGAGGATGTCGCTATCTTCTTCGGCCTTTCCGGTACCGGCAAGACCACCCTCTCTACCGATCCGAAACGCCGCCTGATTGGCGATGATGAACACGGCTGGGATGACGACGGGGTATTCAACTTCGAAGGCGGCTGCTACGCTAAGACCATTAAGCTTTCCGAAGCCGCGGAGCCGGATATTTATCATGCGATTCGCCGCGATGCGCTGCTGGAGAACGTGGTCGTGCTGGCCGATGGCACCATCGATTTTAACGACGGTTCAAAGACCGAAAACACCCGCGTCTCTTATCCGATCAATCATATCGAGAACATCGTTAAGCCCATCTCCAAAGCCGGTCATGCCACCAAGGTTATCTTCCTGACCGCCGACGCGTTTGGCGTTCTGCCGCCGGTTTCTCGTCTGACCGCCGACCAGACCCAGTACCACTTCCTGTCTGGCTTCACCGCCAAGCTGGCCGGTACCGAGCGCGGCGTCACGGAGCCGACGCCAACCTTCTCCGCCTGCTTTGGCGCCGCCTTCCTGTCGCTGCACCCGACGCAGTACGCAGAAGTGCTGGTGAAACGTATGCAGGCTTCCGGCGCCCAGGCCTATCTGGTCAACACCGGCTGGAACGGCACCGGCAAACGTATCTCGATCAAAGATACCCGCGCCATAATCGATGCGATTCTTGATGGTTCGCTGGACAATGCCGAAACTTTCACTCTGCCGATGTTTGAGCTGCAGATCCCGACCGAGCTGCCGGGGGTGGATACCCATATCCTCGACCCGCGCAACACCTACGGCTCGCCAGAGCAGTGGCAGGAGAAAGCGGAGCAGCTGGCGAAGCTGTTTATTGAGAACTTCGAGAAGTACACCGATACGCCAGCGGGCGCTGCGCTGGTGGCCGCAGGGCCGAAACGCTAATCAGGTCCGCAGATATGAAAAAGCCGGGAATCGCTTCCCGGCTTTTTTTAGGCTTACATCAGGCAGGCTTCTTCTTACTTGCCGCCTTACGCCGCTTATCCAGATCCTTAATCAGCTTATTCACCTGCTCATCGGCAAACATCGCCTCAAGCGTGGTGGAAAGCTTACGACGCCAGTTTGGATACTCGGTGCTGGTCCCGGGAATATTGACCGGCTCGGCCATCACCAGCCAATCCTCCGGCTGCAGGCCCAGCAGCGCGCTGTTGCTGTCGGCGATATAGCGCTGCATCCCACGATTCAGGGTCGGCGTCATCGCCATCAGCGACGCTTTATGCCCGGTACGCTTCGGCAGACAGCCGTAGCGGTGCAGAGCATCCAGCAGCCCCTGCTTCGCCAGCTCGCGATCCTGATACAGTCCGCGCAGTACCACCTCATCCGGATACAGGCCGAGCGATTTACCCAGCGTCAGGTCGCCGCTTTCCCAGTAGCCGCGCAGCGTTGGCAGGTCATGCGTCGTAGCCACAGCCATTGATTGCTCCGGATACGCCTTCGGCGCACGGAAAGTCTTTTCGTGGTCATTTTCGAAATAGAGCACTTTGTAGGAGTAAACGCCGCTTTTACGCAGCTTGCCGACGATTTCAACCGGTACGGTTCCCAGATCCTCGCCGATCACCATACAGCGATGACGCTTACTCTCCAGCGCCAGAATCGACAACAGATCGTCTACCGGATACTGCACATAGGCGCCATGATCGGCCGTCTCGCCGTAAGGGATCCACCACAGACGCAGTACCGACATCACGTGATCGATGCGGAGCGCCCCGCAGTTTTGCATATTCGCGCGCAGCAGCTCGACGAAGGGCTCATAGGCGCGCGCCACCATGATATGCGGATCCATCGGCGGCAGGCCCCAGTTTTGCCCCAGCGGGCCGAGGATATCCGGCGGCGCGCCGACGGAAGCCTTCAGGCAGTACAGTTCGCGATCGCACCAGGTCTCAGCCCCGCCTTCCGCAACGCCCACCGCCAGGTCACGATACAGGCCGATCGGCATGGAATCGTTCTGGCTGGTATGCCAGCACTCGGCGAACTGGGTGTAAGCGAGCCATTGCAGCCACAGGTAAAAATTCACCTCGTCGGCATGTTCGGCGCAGAACGCTTTAACCTCCGGGCTATCGGTATCCTGATAAGCCTTCGGCCACGCGGGCCAGCCCCAGCGCATCGGATCCTGCTTAACCTGCCAGGCGTGCAGCGCGTCAAACGCCGCCTGCCAGTACAGGCTGTCGCCCTCGCGCGTGACAAACTGGCGGAACTCCGCCATCGCCTCATCGTTGCGCGCGGAAAAACCTTTCCAGGCCATGCGCAGCGCGGTGAGCTTGAGGGTGGTCACGGCGGTATAGTCAACATCATCGGTCTGACGCGCCGCCTGTAAAGTCTGCTGCGTAGCCGGTGAATGCCACCATTTCTGCGCCTCTTTGCTGTGACGGAAATCCTCTACCGCATTGACGTCAATATAGATAACGTTGAGCCAGCGGCGCGAAGAGGGGCTGTACGGACTGGCGCTCTCCGGGTTAGCCGGATAGAGGGCGTGAATCGGGTTAAGTCCGATAAACGAGCCGCCCCGGCGGGCGATTTCCGGTAGCATCGCGCGTAAATCGCCGAAGTCGCCAATCCCCCAGTTCTTCTCCGAGCGCAGCGTATACAGCTGCACGCAGGTTCCCCACAGCTTCTGGCCATCCTTCAGCGCCTGCGGTTCGTAGCAGCGCGCGGGCGCGACGATCGCCCGGCAGTGCCAGCGATCGCCGTCCTGAGTCAGCGTCAGCGTATGGTACCCTTCCGGTAATCTTGCCGGCAGCGGCAGCGTTTCACCGCCGCGCGCCTGGCCCTGATACTGTTTCCCTTCTTCGGTGGTGAGGATCCAGTGGAACTCCCCCTGGCCCGCTACCGGCAGAGACATCTTTTTGCCGTGGGTGAATACCTGCACCGCTGGCAGCGGGTTAACCGCCACCTTCGGGGTGACAGTGGTACGATGCATCGCATCAAGCAGCCGCTGCTTAGTGGCCGCAGCAATGGACTGCGGCTTACCGTGCGCGTTGATATAGCTTGGGCTTATTCCCGCCGCCAGGGCTGCGTTATCAAGGCGTTTAGTCTCCATAGGCCTGTCCTTAGCGTTTTGCCTGCCAGATACGTTGCTGATAATCGCGAATCGAGCGGTCGGAGCTGAACATGCCGCAGCGCGCGGTGTTCAGAATCGTCGCGCGCGTCCAGGCTTCCTGGTCGCGATACAGCTCATCAACCTGCTTCTGCGCCGCCACGTAGGCTTCAAAATCCGCCAGCACCAGGTACGGGTCGCCGCCTTTCAGCAGACTGTGCAGCATCTGGTCGAAAGCATGCTTATCGCCATCGCTGTATTTACCGCTCTCCAGCTCTTTCAGCACAGCGTCCAGCAGCTTGTCTTTCTTACGCCATTTCAGCGGATCGTAGCCTTTGGCCTTCAGCGCTTTCACTTCTTCCACGGTATGACCGAAGATAAAGATGTTTTCTTCGCCTACCTGCTCAGCGATTTCCACGTTCGCCCCGTCAAGGGTTCCCACGGTCAGCGCGCCGTTCAGCGCCAGCTTCATGTTGCCGGTACCGGAGGCCTCTTTACCCGCCGTTGAAATCTGCTCGGAGACATCCGCCGCCGGGATCAGCATTTCCGCCGCCGAGACGCAGTAGTCCGGCAGGAACACCACTTTCAGCTTATCGCCGACCAGCGGATCGTTGTTGATCGCGGCGGCAACCTTGTTGATCGCCCAGATAATATTCTTCGCCAGGTAGTAGCCCGGCGCCGCTTTCGCACCGAACAGGAACACGCGCGGTACGCGCTCCGCCTGCGGGTTCTCACGAATTTCTTTGTACTGCGCAAGAATGTTCAGCAGGTTCAGGTGCTGACGTTTGTACTCGTGCAGACGCTTGATCTGGATATCGAAAATCGCCTGCGGGTTGATCTCGATACCGGTACGCCGCTTCACAAACTCCGCCAGACGAACCTTGTTGGCCAGCTTAATGTCGCGATACGTCTGACGGAACTTCGCGTCATCGGCATATTTTTCGAGGTTGATCAGTTGGTCGAGATCGTTGGCCCACTCTTTCTTCAGCGTTTTATCCAGCAGCGCGGCCAGAGCCGGGTTGCACTGTTTGATCCAGCGGCGCGGGGTAATGCCGTTGGTGACGTTATGGAATTTATTCGGCCACAGCTGGTGATATTCCGGGAACAGATCTTTCACCACCAGGTCGGAGTGCAGCGCGGCCACGCCGTTAACCGCAAAGCCGCTGACCACGCACATGTTCGCCATGCGAACCTGTTTATCGTGCACCACCGCCAGTTTCGCCCATACCTGCTTATCGCCGGGCCAGGTTTTATCGACCAGCGTTTTAAAGCGATCGTTAATCTCTTTGATGATCTGCATGTGGCGCGGCAGCAGCGCTTTTACCAGCTTCTCATCCCAGCACTCGAGCGCTTCCGGCATCAGGGTGTGGTTGGTATACGCGAAGGTTTTGCTGGTAATCGCCCAGGCCTCGTCCCAGCTCAGCTGATGCTCATCAATCAGTACGCGCAGCAGTTCCGGAATCGCAATCGTCGGGTGAGTATCGTTAAGCTGGATAACTTCATAATCCGCCAGCTCCGCCAGCTTACGGCCCGCCAGGTGATGGCGACGCAGAATATCGGCGACCGAACAGGCGCACTGGAAGTACTGCTGCATCAGACGCAGTTTTTTACCCGCCTGATGGTTATCGTTCGGATAGAGAACTTTCGTCAGTTTTTCGGCGTCAATGCCCTGCTGTTCAGCACGCAGGAAATCACCGTCGTTGAATTTGGTCAGGTTAAACGGATGCGCGTGTTTAGCCTGCCACAGGCGCAGCGGCTGAGCCACGTTGTTGCGGTAGCCCAGCACCGGCAGATCCCAGGCTTCCCCGGTAATGACGAATGCCGGAAACCACTCACCGCCTTTGGTCACTTTACCGCCGAGGCCAACCTGCACGTCCAGCGCTTCGTTGTGGCGGAACCACGGGTAGCTATTACGCCCCCAGTCATCCGGCGCTTCCATCTGCTGACCGTCAGCGAAAGACTGGCGGAACAGGCCGTACTGGTAGTTCAGGCCGTAGCCGGTCGCCGATTGTCCCACGGTGGCCATTGAATCAAGGAAACATGCCGCCAGACGACCGAGGCCGCCGTTGCCCAGGCCCGGGTCGATTTCCTCTTCCAGCAGGTCGGTCAGGTTAACGTCATGCGCCTGAAGCTCATCGCTGACCTGCTGATACCAGCCGAGGTTGAGCAGGTTGTTGCCGGTCAGGCGACCAATCAAAAACTCCATTGAGATATAGTTTACGTGGCGCTGTCCTTCGGTCGCTTTTGCTACCGGCTGAGCCGACAACAGCTCGGACAGCGCGCCGCTTACGGCGCGCCACCATTGACGCTGGGTCATCTCGGAAGCGGACTGTAAACCAAAATGCTGCCACTGACGCGTCAGTGCAGCCTGAAACTGAGCTTTGTTAAAAGAAGTCTGTGACATAAGTAATCCGGGTCCTTTACTAAAACGTTAGCGTTAGTGTGCCGACCTCCCGGAGTCACGTCCTCATCCCGCCAGGGATTAGCCGGGGAGGAGTAGCAGGGATGAGCGAAAAGTGTGATCGTGGCCACTATTACGTTAGCTTACCGGCAAAAATTATGCTGCAAAATTCGCCACGCTGGAACCACAAATCGGCCTGTCTGGCGCGCACAATTTTGTTACAAGCCAGGACGATAAAAGCGGGCAAAACGCCGTTTTGTAAATATTGCCAAATAAAAGTAAATATCCGCAGAATAAACGGACTGTAATGCAGAAATAGCTCAAAAAGATGACTTATAAGATTTCACTGATAATATTTTATTAAAAACAAACAGCTACTAATTTTGTAATAAAAGATTAGCTTATCGTGCCTAAAACTTCCGCAATCCCAATAACCGCGCCCGCTGACGCGCATTTATATGAATTTCTCTCACTATGCAAATTTGTGACATAGAGCAAATTCAAGAGCATAAAACTCGGACATAACTTGCAATAAAATTCATTATGGCCGACCTTATTGGATATTAATTACGAAGCGCAAAAAAATTCGCAATTCCTCCCTTGCACAGCGAAATGAAGAACTATGTTGATTCCGTCTAAATTAAGTCGCCCGGTCCGCCTTGAACACACTGTGGTTCGTGAGCGATTGCTGGCGAAACTTTCCGGCGCGAACAATTATCGTCTCGCGTTGGTGACCAGTCCGGCTGGATACGGTAAAACCACGCTCGTTTCTCAATGGGCTGCGGGGAAAAACGATCTCGGCTGGTTCTCGCTGGATGAAGGCGATAACCAACAGGAGCGTTTTGCCAGCTATCTTATCGCCGCCGTTCAGCAGGCCACCGGCGGCCACTGTGCGGCCAGCGAAGCGATGGTGCAAAAGCGCCAGTACGCCAGCCTGCCCTCTCTCTTTGCGCAACTGTTTATTGAGCTGGCCGACTGGCAGCGCCCGTTATTCCTGGTGATTGATGATTATCATCTGATCACCAATCCGGTTATTCATGATGCGATGCGTTTCTTCCTCCGCCATCAGCCGGAAAATATGACGCTGGTGGTGCTGTCGCGTAATCTGCCGCAGCTGGGCATCGCCAACCTGCGCGTGCGCGATCAGCTGCTGGAAATCGGCAGCCAACAGCTGGCTTTTACCCATCAGGAAGCGAAACAGTTTTTCGACTGTCGTCTCAGTTCGCCTATTGAGGCCGACGATAGCAAAAGGCTGTGCGACGATGTTGCCGGCTGGGCCACCGCGCTGCAGCTGATTGCCCTCTCGGCGCGTCAGAACAATACTTCCGCCCATCACTCCGCCCGCCGTCTTGCCGGTATAAACGCCAGCCATCTTTCTGACTATCTGGTCGATGAGGTGTTGGATAACGTTGACCCGCGGACGCGTAACTTCCTGCTGAAAAGCTCGCTGCTGCGCTCAATGAACGATGCGCTCATCGTCCGCGTCACCGGCGAAGAGAATGGCCAGATGCAGCTGGAAGAAATTGAGCGTCAGGGATTATTCCTGCAACGGATGGACGACTCCGGCGAATGGTTCCGCTACCATCCGCTATTCGGCAACTTCCTGCGCCAGCGCTGCCAGTGGGAGCTGGCGGTCGAACTGCCGGAAATTCACCGTGCGGCCGCTGAGAGCTGGATGGCCCAAGGCTTCCCGAGCGAAGCGATTCATCACGCCCTGGCCGCGGGCGACGCCAAAATGCTGCGCGATATTCTGCTCAACCACGCGTGGGGCATGTTTAACCACAGCGAGCTGAGTTTGCTGGAACAGTCCCTCGCCGCGCTGCCGTGGTCAAACCTGCTGGAAAACCCGCGTTTGATTCTTTTGCAGGCCTGGCTGATGCAGAGCCAGCACCGCTATAGCGAAGTCAATACCCTGCTGGCGCGCGCCGAGCAGGAGATGGATACAGAAATGGACACCGCCATGCACGGTGATTTCAACGCCCTGCGTGCCCAGGTGGCGATCAACGCCGGCGATCAGGACGAAGCCGAGCGCCTGGCGATGGTGGCCCTTGATGAACTGCCGCTGGCCAGCTACTACAGCCGCATCGTTGCCACATCCGTACACGGCGAAGTTCTGCACTGCAAAGGCCAGCTGAGCAAATCGCTGGCGGTCATGCAGCAGACGGAACAGATGGCCCGCCGTCATGACGTCTGGCACTACGCGTTATGGAGCATGATCCAGCAAAGCGAAATTCTCTTCGCGCAGGGCTTCCTGCAGGCCGCCTGGGAAATTCAGGAAAAAGCGTTCCAGCTCATTCGCGAACAGCATCTGGAACAGCTGCCGATGCATGAGTTCCTGCTGCGTATTCGTTCCCAGCTGCTGTGGGCCTGGGCGCGGCTGGATGAAGCGGAAACCTCCGCGCGCAGCGGCATGAACGTACTCTCCTCCTATCAACCGCAGCAGCAGCTGCAGTGCCTGACGCTGATGGTGCAATGCTCGCTGGCGCGCGGCGATCTGGATAACGCCCGCAGCCATTTGAATCGCCTGGAAAACCTGTTGGGCAACGGTCATTACCATAGCGACTGGGTATCCAATGCCGATAAAGTGCGGGTGATCTACTGGCAGATGATCGGCGACAAGGCCGCCGCGGCGAACTGGCTGCGCCAGACGCCAAAACCGGAGTTCGCCAATAACCACTTCCTGCAGAGCCAGTGGCGCAATATCGCCCGCGCGCAAATTCTGCTCGGCGATTTTGATTCCGCCGAAATGGTGCTGGATGAGTTAAACGATAACGCCCGCTCGCTGCGTTTGATGAGCGATCTGAACCGCAACCTGCTGCTGCTCAACCAGCTCTACTGGCAGGCCGGGCGTAAGAGCGAAGCGCAGAAAGCGCTGCTGGAAGCGCTCACCCTCGCCAACCGCACCGGGTTTATCAATCATTTTGTCATTGAAGGCGAAGCGATGGCGCAGCAGCTGCGCCAGCTGATTCAGCTCAATACGCTGCCGGAGCTGGAGCAGCACCGCGCCCAGCGTATTCTGCGCGATATCAACCAGCATCATCGCCATAAGTTCGCCCACTTTGACGAGAGCTTCGTCGAGCGGCTGCTGAACCATCCGGAAGTGCCGGAACTTATCCGTACCAGCCCGCTGACCCAGCGCGAATGGCAGGTGCTGGGGCTCATCTATTCCGGCTACAGCAACGAGCAGATCGCCGGTGAGCTGGACGTGGCCGCCACCACCATCAAAACGCATATTCGCAATTTGTATCAGAAGCTGGGCGTGGCGCACCGCCAGGATGCCGTTCAGCATGCCCAGCAGCTGTTGAAAATGATGGGATACGGCGTATAAGCCGCTATCGGCTGGCCTTATGCATCGCCACCCTGATTCATCGCCGGCGGAAAATGTCCCTCCGCCTGGCGTTCTCCCTCTCCATCACCGAAGATAAGCGTGTGACGTATCACCCGCGGCATCACGCCGTGCGGCGCGCGTTGGTCTGCCGCGGGAAATGTTAATGAATCAGCACAGCTCCAGCTGAAGATTATTGTCGGTAATCACCTTCAGCACGCCGGCCGGCGGCATTACATCGGTGTAGACCGCATCAACCATACTGATGCTGCCCATATTGACCATCGCGTTACGGCCAAACTTAGAATGGTCAACGACCAGCATCACGTGACGGGAGTTTTCAATAATCGCCCGCTTGGTGCGCACTTCATGGTAGTCGAACTCCAGCAGTGAGCCATCGGTGTCGATACCGCTGATGCCGAGAATGCCGTAATCAAGACGAAACTGGGAGATAAAGTCCAGGGTGGCTTCACCGATGATACCGCCATCCCGGCTGCGCAGCTCGCCGCCGGCAAGGATAATGCGGAAGTCCTCTTTCACCATCAACGTATTGGCGACGTTGAGGTTATTGGTGACGATACGCAGATCGTTATGGTTAAGCAGCGCATGGGCTACCGCTTCCGGCGTGGTACCGATATCGATAAACAGCGTCGCGCCGTCGGGGATTTCACTCGCCACCTTGCGGGCGATGCGCTCTTTTTCCTGGGTCTGGGTCGATTTCCTGTCGTGCCAGGAAGTATTCACCGAGCTGGAAGGAAGCGCGGCGCCGCCGTGATGACGCAGGATCATTTTCTGATCGGCTAAGTCATTCAGATCGCGGCGAATGGTCTGCGGGCTGACGGCAAACTGCTCGACAAGCTCTTCGGTACTGACGTATCCCTGTTTTTTTACCAGCTCGATAATCGCGTCATGACGTTGTGTTTGTTTCATGAAATATCCCTGGGAATCTCTACGTTCGTTTTCGCACATTCTGCGTATCAACAAACGCCATCGCCAGCCCGGTCACCAGACCGGCCACGTGCGCGCCGTTCGCAATCGACATGCCGAAAACATCAAACCAGCCAGCAATTAACCACACTAAAGAGAAGAGTATCAAGCCGCGCTGTAAATAAACGCCGCTCTGCGGATCGCGCTCGCCTCGCAGCCAGACATAGCCCATTAGCGCATAGACCACGCCGGACAGTCCGCCAAACCACGGTCCGCTAAACTGATGCTGAACAAAGCCGCTCAGCAAGGCGCTGATTACGGTAATCACCACCAGCTTGCCGCTGCCAATGCGCTTTTCTACCGCTCCGCCGAGGTACCACCACCATAGCAGGTTGAACAGAATATGCATCAGCGAGAAGTGCATGAGCGCATGGCTAAAGTAGCGCCAGACTTCAAATTTCAGCGAAGGATCGTAGGGCCAGGCCAGCAGCAGCATGACCGGCCGATCGCCAATGACCGTTTGCAGGACAAAGACGGCGATGCAGGCGATAAGCACGCTCCAGGTAAACGGCCCGGCGTTTTGGCGAAGCGTCGCTAAAAAGGGGAAGCGCTGGTAGTGCAGCCCGCTGTTGGTGTGCCCCGACTGCCAGCTGGCGGCGAGGTAACGCGGATCGGCGGGATTTTCCAGAAAACGGGCCAGCTCGGCCTGCACGCGTCCGGCCTGGGACTCATCGGCCAGCCAGATATCGCTCTGCGTATGCTGCTGAATAGTCAGAATAATCCCCTGCGTCGCCATATAGTCGACAAACGCCTGGGCCACGCGCGGGTTGGCAAAAGAGGTAATCATTAACATGCAGCGGATCGCTTATTCCACACAAAGGGAGATATTATAGCCACAACCGACGCTAACGCCTAAAGTGCGCCATGCGCGACTTCCGCCGGGAAATGCCGATGCCAGGCATCAAACCCGCCATCCACGCTATAAACCTTGTCGTAGCCCTGCTGAAGCAGATACTGCGCGGCGCCTTTGCTGCTGTTGCCGTGATAGCACATCACCATGACCGCCGTATCAAAATCGTTGTCGCGCATAAACGCGCCCAGCGTATCGTTAGTCAGATGAAATGCGCCCGGCGTGTGGCCCATCGCATAGCTTTGCGGGTCGCGAATATCGACCAGCACCGCCGTCTGCTGGTGCATTTTCTGGTGGGCTTCTTCTACGTTAATACATTCAAAGCGATCCATAAGCTCTCTTCTTTATATACGGATATACAGGCAGGCGGCGAAACGCCCTGGATTTTAGCGTCTAGTGTACAGCCTGGCGCTAAATAAACGCCAATATGTTACACGCATCACTCTGAAATGTTTTTTTGATGTTACCAATAGCGCGATTGTTTGCTATATTGAGCGATATCGAACATTTATGAGCTTAAACGAAAGTGTAAGAGGTGGCGAGCGTGGAAACCAAAGATCTGATTGTGATAGGGGGAGGCATCAACGGTGCCGGTATCGCGGCAGACGCCGCAGGGCGTGGTTTATCCGTGCTGATGCTGGAGGCGAACGATCTGGCCTGCGCCACATCCAGCGCCAGCTCAAAGCTGATTCACGGCGGGCTGCGCTACCTTGAACACTATGAGTTCCGCCTGGTGAGCGAAGCGCTGGCCGAACGTGAAGTATTGTTAAAAATGGCCCCGCACATCGCCTTTCCGATGCGCTTTCGTTTACCGCATCGTCCGCACCTGCGCCCGGCGTGGATGATCCGCATTGGCCTGTTTATGTACGATCATCTGGGCAAGCGCACCAGTTTACCCAGCTCAACCGGGTTGCGTTTTGGCACAGAATCGGTACTTAAACCTGAAATCGTGCGCGGTTTCGAATATTCCGACTGCTGGGTCGACGATGCACGCATGGTGCTGGCCAACGCCCAGATGGTTGTGCGTAAAGGCGGGGAAGTGCGTACCCGTACCCGCGCCATCTCGGCAAAACGTGAAAACGGTTTGTGGATTGTTGAAGCGGAAGATATTGATAGCGGCGAGAGGTTTACCTGGCAGGCGCGCGGTCTGGTTAACGCCACCGGCCCGTGGGTTAAACAGTTCTTCGACGAAGGGATGCACCTGCGCTCACCTTACGGTATCCGTTTGATTAAGGGCAGCCATATCGTCGTACCGCGCGTGCATGCGCAGAAGCAGGCCTATATCCTGCAAAATGAAGATAAGCGTATTGTTTTTGTGATCCCGTGGATGGATGAATTCTCCATCATCGGCACCACTGACGTTGAATATAAAGGCGACCCAAAAGCCGTGGCGATCGACGGTAAAGAGATTAACTATCTGCTGAACGTCTATAACGCCCACTTTAAAAAGACGCTCACGCGGGACGATATTGTCTGGACCTACTCCGGCGTGCGCCCGCTGTGCGACGATGAATCCGACTCACCGCAGGCGATCACCCGTGATTATACTCTCGATATTCACGATGAAAACGGACAGGCTCCGCTGCTGTCGGTCTTTGGCGGCAAGCTCACGACCTATCGTAAGCTGGCCGAGCATGCGCTGGAAAAACTGACGCCTTACTACAAAGGCATCGGCCCGGCATGGACCAAAACCGCGGTACTGCCCGGCGGCGATATCGGCGGCGATCGTGACGACTACGCGGCGAAGCTGCGCCGGCGCTTCGCGTTCATTAGCGAATCGATGGCCCGCCACTATGCGCGGACTTACGGCAGCAATAGCGAGTGGATCCTCGGCGAAGCGACTTCACTTGCCGATCTGGGCGAAGATTTCGGCCACGAGTTTTATGAAGCCGAGCTGCGCTATCTGGTAGAACACGAGTGGGTACGCCGTCTGGACGACGCTATCTGGCGCCGGACCAAACAAGGTATGTGGCTGAATGCCGAGCAGCAGGCGCGTATCAGCGAGTGGCTGGCGCAGCACGCGGGAAAGTCTGAACTGTCGTTAGCGTCGTAAAACCGTAAATAGCAACGGGGCCTGGTGGCCCCGTTTTGTTATGGCTAACCCGTTACAAGCGTACCGGATCGATATGCCAGATATGGTCGGCATACTCCTTGATCGTACGGTCAGAAGAGAAGTAGCCCATATTGGCGATATTGAGCATTGCTTTGTTGGCCCACTCTTCCGGGTGAAGATACAGCTCATCCACCTTATCCTGACAATCCACGTAGCTACGGAAATCCGCCAGCACCTGATAGTGGTCGCCGAAGTTGATCAGCGAATCCAGCAGATCGCGATAGCGGCCCGGCTCCGATGGGCTGAACAGGCCGGTGCCGATCTGCGTCAGCGCCTGGTGCAGCTCTTCATCCTGCTCATAGTAATCACGCGGTTTGTAGCCGTCGGCACGCAGGGCCTCCACCTCTTCCGCCGTATTACCGAAGATAAAGAAATTATCCGCCCCTACGTGCTCCTGCATCTCAACGTTAGCGCCGTCCAGAGTACCGATGGTTAACGCGCCGTTAAGCGCGAACTTCATATTACTGGTCCCGGAGGCCTCCGTTCCCGCCAGCGAAATCTGCTCGGAGAGATCCGCCGCCGGAATGATCAGCTGCGCAAGGCTGACGCTGTAGTTAGGGATAAACACCACTTTCAGCTTATCGCCAATCTGCGGATCGTTATTCACCACCGCCGCGACGTCGTTAATTAAATGAATAATATGTTTGGCCATGTAGTAAGCCGACGCCGCTTTTCCGGCGAAGATATTCACCCGCGGCACCCACTCGGCGTCGGGGTTGGCCTTAATGCGATTGTAGCGAGTAATCACGTGCAGCACGTTCATCAGCTGACGTTTGTACTCGTGAATACGCTTGATCTGCACATCAAACAGCGCCTTCGGATTCACTACCACATTAAGCTGCTGACCAATGTAGTTCGCCAGCCGCTGCTTGTTTTCCAGCTTAGCCTGACGCACCGCCTGGTTGACCTTCGGATAGTCAATATGCTGCTCCAGCTCCTTCAGCTGGCTCAAATCCGTGCGCCAGGTATGGCCGATATTTTCATCCAGCACTTTCGATAGCGGCGGATTCGCCAGCGCCAGCCAGCGGCGCGGAGTCACGCCGTTCGTGACGTTGGTAAAGCGCATCGGGAAGATTTTGGCAAATTCGGCGAACAGCGACTCGACCATCAGCCGGGAGTGCAGCTCCGACACGCCGTTGACCTTGTGGCTCACCACCACCGCCAGCCACGCCATGCGTACGCGACGACCGTTAGACTCGTCGATAATCGACGTCCGGCCCAGCATCGCCGTATCGTTGGGGTATTGCTCCTGGAGGGTTTTCAGGAAATAGTCGTTGATCTCGAAGATAATCTGCAAATGACGCGGCAGGATTTTACCCAGCATATCGACAGGCCAGGTCTCCAGCGCTTCGCTCATCAGGGTATGGTTGGTATAGGAGAAGACCTGGCAGGTCACCTCAAACGCCTCATCCCAGCTAAACTTATGCTCGTCAATCAGCAGGCGCATCAGCTCCGGAATCGACAGCACCGGATGCGTGTCGTTGAGGTGAATCGCGATTTTGTCCGCCAGGTTGGCGTAGGTTTTATGCAACTGGTAGTGGCGGCTGAGGATGTCCTGCACCGTCGCTGAAACGAGGAAGTACTCCTGCCGCAGGCGCAGCTCGCGTCCTGAATAGGTCGAGTCATCCGGATAGAGTACCCGCGACACGTTCTCGGAATGGTTTTTATCTTCCACCGCCGCGAAGTAGTCGCCCTGGTTGAATTTACCGAGGTTGATCTCGCTGCTGGCCTGGGCGCTCCACAGGCGCAGCGTGTTGGTGGCGTCGGTGTCGAAGCCAGGGATAATCTGGTCATAGGCTTCGGCAATAATCTCTTCGGTCTCCACCCAGCGGGAGTATTTACCTTCCTGCTGAATGCGTCCGCCGAAGCGCACTTTGTAGCGCGTATTATGGCGCTCGAACTCCCACGGGTTACCGTATTCCAGCCAGTAATCCGGGGATTCTTTCTGCCGCCCATCGACGATATTCTGCTTAAACATCCCGTAGTCGTAGCGAATACCGTAGCCGCGGCCCGGTAACCCCAGCGCCGCAAGCGAATCGAGGAAGCAGGCCGCCAGGCGACCAAGACCGCCGTTGCCTAAGCCCGGGTCGTTTTCTTCATCAATTAATTCTTCAAGGTTCAGCCCCATCTCTTCCAGCGCGCTGTTCACATCCTCATAAATGCCGAGCGATAACAGCGCGTTGGACAACGTACGGCCAATCAAAAATTCCATCGACAGGTAGTAAACCTGGCGAACTTCCTGAGAGAGCTGCGCGCGGTTTGAGCGCAGCCAGCGCTCAACCATACGATCGCGAACGGCGAACAGCGTGGCGTTGAGCCATTCATGCTTGTTAGCGATAGCCGGGTCTTTGCCGATGATAAACATCAGCTTATAAGCAATAGAGTGCTTTAACGCCTCAACGCTCAGGGTGGGTGACGAGTAGCTAAAAGGTACATTCATAGCTTTGGCTCCTGGTTACAGCAAGCGTTGATAAAGTTCGCGGTAAGAATTCGCGGCAACCTGCCAGCTAAAATCCATATTCATCGCCTGACGCTGGACGTAGCGCCAGAGCGATGGGCGCGACCACAGAACGAACGTGCGTCGAATCGCCCGCAGCAGCGACAAGGCGTTGCTATCTTCAAACACAAAGCCGGTAGCCAGGCCATCGGCGAGGTTCTCCAGCGAGCAGTCGGAAACGGTGTCCGCCAGGCCGCCGGTACGCCGCACCAGCGGTAGCGTGCCGTACTTCAGGCCGTACAGCTGGGTTAAGCCGCACGGTTCAAAACGGCTCGGCACCAGAATCACATCGGCGCCGCCCATAATGCGGTGCGAGAAGGCTTCATGGTAGCCAATCTGTACGCCAACTTTGCCCGGATGTTCAGCCGCGGCGGCAAGGAACCCCTCCTGCAGCACCGGATCGCCCGCCCCCAGCAGCGCCAGCTGGCCGCCCTGTTCAAGCAGGCCCGGCAGCGCTTCAAGCACCAGATCCAGCCCTTTCTGGCTGGTCAGACGGCTGACAACGGCAAACAGCGGCGCTTTGTCGTCCACCTTCAGCCCCATGGCGATTTGCAGCTGGCGTTTATTCTCCGCTTTTTCTTCCAGCCGATCGCGGTCATAGCGCGCGGCCAGCAGCAGGTCGCTTTCCGGATTCCAGATATGATCATCCACCCCGTTGAGGATCCCGGAGAGGCGGCCCTCGTGCTGACGCTGACGCAGCAGCCCTTCCATCCCATAAGCGAACTGCGGCTCGGTGATTTCACGGGCATAGGTTGGACTGACCGCCGTAATATGGTCGGCGTAATAGAGGCCAGCCTTCAGAAAAGAGATTTGGCCGTTAAACTCCAGGCCATGAACGTTATAGAACGACCACGGCAGTTCAATGTCGTTCATATGCCACGAATAGAACATCCCCTGGTAGGCCAGGTTATGCACCGTAAAGACCGACTTAGCCGGGTGACCGCGCGCCGCCAGATAGGCCGCCGTCAGGCCCGCATGCCAGTCGTGGGCGTGAACAACATCAGGGCGCCAGAAAGGATCCAGGCCGCAGGCCATCTCGCTGCCTACCCATCCCAGCAGCGCAAAGCGCAGCACATTGTCGGTATAGGCGTGCTGATTGGTATCGTGGTAAGGGCTCCCTGGCCGATCGTAGAGATGCGGGGCATCAATCAAATAGATGCCCACGCCGTTAAAGTGCCCGAACAGCAGAGTGATGCGCCCGGCAAAGGTCTCCCGGCGCGTCACCACCTGCGCATCCGTTACGCCACGACGAAGATCGGGAAACGCGGGCAGCAGCACGCGCGTGTCGACGCCCCCTGCGATTTGCGCTGCAGGCAGCGCGCCGATCACATCCGCCAGTCCACCGGTTTTTAACAGCGGGAACATCTCTGAACATACATGTAATACCTGCATTAGCGCTCCTGTGGGTACCCCAATTTCCGCAGCATGTCGCGGGTGACCAGCACGATACCTTCCTCCGAGCGGTAGAAACGGCGTGCATCCTCTTCCGCGTTCTCCCCAACAACCATACCTTCCGGGATCACGCAGGCGCGGTCAATAATGCAGCGACGCAGGCGGCACGAACGGCCAACCCAAACCTCTGGCAACAAAACTGCCGAATCAATGTTACAGAATGAATTCACCCGCACGCGCGGGAACAGCACCGACTGCACGACCACCGAACCAGAGATAATACAGCCCCCGGAGACCAGCGAGTTCAGGGTCATCCCGTGGCTACCCGAGCGGTCCTGAACGAATTTTGCCGGTGGCAAAGGCTCCATATGGGTGCGAATCGGCCAGTTCTGGTCGTACATATCCAGCTCCGGGGTCACCGAAGCCAGATCGAGGTTGGCTTTCCAGTACGCTTCCAGGGTCCCAACATCGCGCCAGTAGGGTTCAGACTGCGGATCGGACTGTACGCAGGAGAGCGGGAAAGGATGTGCATAAGCCATGCCAGCTTTAGTGATTTTCGGGATGATGTCTTTACCAAAATCGTGGCTGGAGCTTTCGTCGTTATCGTCGTCTTCCAGCAGCTCATAAAGGTAATCCGCATCAAAGACATAGATACCCATACTCGCCAACGATTTGCTGGCATCGCCCGGCATCGCCGGAGGGTTAGCCGGCTTTTCGACGAAATCGATAATCTTATCGCTCTCGTCCACCGCCATCACCCCGAACGCCCGTGCTTCTTCAATAGGCACCGGCATACAGGCGACGGTGCAACGCGCGCCTTTTTCGACGTGGTCGATAAGCATCCGCGAGTAGTCTTGTTTGTAAATATGGTCGCCCGCGAGGATAACGACGTACTCCGCCTTGTAGCGACGAATGATGTCGAGGTTCTGCGTCACCGCGTCCGCCGTGCCGCGATACCAGTTTTCGCCCTGCATCCTTTGCTGGGCGGGCAGCAGGTCAACAAACTCGTTCATCTCTTCATTGAAGAACGACCAGCCGCGCTGGATATGCTGCACCAGCGTATGCGATTGATACTGGGTGATGACGCCGATACGGCGAATGCCTGAGTTAATACAGTTAGATAACGCAAAATCGATAATGCGGAACTTGCCGCCAAAATGGACAGCAGGTTTCGCGCGTTTATTGGTCAGATCCTTCAGACGGGTACCACGTCCCCCGGCAAGGATCAGCGCAACGGATTTGATCGGCAACTGACGCGCCAGCATCAACGGATCGTTCTTTTCTACCCCAACCATAATTAACTCCTTTTTTACTCCCCAGCTTGCCTGCCCTTCTCGCCGCGCCGTCGCTTCGAGACCAACCGGAAGCCTCGAGGTTACGACCTTTGAAATACGCACACTCCGTGCGCGGGCCCATGCCAGACAGCCATAGTGACCGGATTATCCTCTCCGGCGAAAGGTGGAATGGCGCGCCATTCCCCCGCAGGTAAAACCATCTCCGCCACCTCGGCGGTGGCGTTGAGCGCCATCAGCCAGCGATCGGACAATATGATCTGCATACGCGGCGCACCGTGCTGCCATTCATCGGCGGACAGCGGCTGCGCTTGTTGGTTTAACCAGCGAACGCGGCCGTCTCCCTCCTGCCACCAGCGATTCTCGGTTAAAGCCGGAATACGCTGGCGCAGATGAATTAACGCGGCGGTGAACGCGGTCAGCCCGCGGTTAGTATGGTTCCAGTCCAGCCAGGTCAACGCATTGTCCTGACAGTAAGCATTATTGTTGCCATGCTGGCTGTGACCGTGTTCGTCACCCGCCAGCAGCATCGGCGTTCCCTGCGCCAGCAGCAGCGTCGCAAGGAGCGCGTGAACGCTGGCACGACGCCGTTCAATCACGGCAAGACTCCCTTCTAATCCTTCTATACCATGATTGTTGCTGTAGTTATTGTTAGTCCCATCGCGATTCTCCTCCCCGTTCGCCTCATTGTGTTTCTGATTGAAACAAACGCAGTCGCGCAGGGTAAAACCGTCATGGGCGGTGACCAGATTCACCGCCGCCGCAGGTGCTCGTCCGTGACGCTGAAAGACGTCGCTGGAGGCGGCAAAACGCTGAGCGAAGTCGCCCAGCGAGACACTCTGCTGCAGCCAAAAACGACGCGCGGTATCGCGGAAATGGTCGTTCCACTCAGCGAACAGCGGCGGAAAATTCCCCACCTGGTAGCCGCCGGGGCCGATATCCCAGGGTTCCGCGATCAGCTTCACCTCCGCCAGGCGCGGATCGTTACGGATGGCCTCAAACAGCGGCGCATCCTGACGAAACGCCGGCGTCCGCCCCATCACCGAGGCCAGGTCGAAACGAAAGCCGTCGACGTGACACTCATCGACCCAAAAGCGCAGGCACTGGCGGGCATACTCCACCACGCCGGGGTGGCTGAGGTTGATGGTGTTCCCGCAGCCGGTCCAATTGTGGTAATCACCGTCTTCCCTGATCCAATAATAGCTACGGTTATCGATTCCGCGCAGGGAGAAGGTCGGCCCTTCCAGGTCTATCTCCGCGCTATGGTTGAGCACCACATCAAGGATCACTTCAATGCCCGCCGCATGCAGCGCTTTAACCGCATCGCGAAACTCATTTAACGCCTGTTCCGGCGCGCTGGCGTAGCGAGTGTCGAGGGCGAAAATCGCCAGCGGGTTGTAGCCCCAGTAGTTGCTTAACCCCATCCGCTGAAGGCGCGGTTCGCTGGCGAACTGCGCCACCGGCATTAACTCTAGTGCAGTAATGCCAAGCATGCGGAAGTAATCGATCATCACCGGGTGACCGAGCGCTTTGTAGGTGCCGCGGATATTCTGCGGTAGATCGGGGTGCAGATACGTCAGCCCCTTGACGTGGGCTTCATAAATCACCGTCTGGCCCCACGGCGTGCGCGGCGGCTTATCGCCGCGCCAGTCGTAATGCAGGTCGATCACCCGCGACTTCGGCGCTATCGCCGCGCTGTCGCGGTTGTCGGGAGCGAAGTCGCCGCCGTGCAGACGCTCATCGTCAGGCAGCCCGCCCGCCACCTGATGGCAGCAGGGGTCGAGCAGCAGCTTGGCCGGGTTGAAGCGGTGTCCCTGCGCCGGGTCCCAGGGCCCGTGGACGCGATAGCCGTAGCGCAAGCCAGGCCCGGCATCGGCGAGCCAGCCGTGCCAGATATCGCCGCTGCGCGCGGGCATATCGACGCGCCGCTCATTGCCCTGGTCGTCAAACACGCAGAGTTCCACCCGCTCCGCATGGGCGGAAAAGAGCGCGAAATTCACGCCTTTACCGTCGTAGCTGGCCCCTAAAGGCGCGGGCTTTCCTGCCGTGAGTGCGATCATTGCGCCTCCCGCACCAGCCACACCGTCGCCAGCGGCGGCAGGGTAATGGAGAGGGAGTGCTCACGACCGTGGCTGGCGATCGCTTCGCTTTCAACGACCCCGCCGTTGCCGGTATTGCTGCCGTGGTAGTGCATGGAGTCGGTGTTCAGCTCTTCACGCCAGCGGCCGGGCTGGTTGATGCCAAAGCGGTACTCATGACGCGGCACCGGAGTGAAGTTGCTGGCGACGATGATTTCATTGCCCGCCCTGTCGCGACGAACAAAGATAAACACCGAGCGCTCGTGATCGTCCACCACCAGCCATTCGAAACCGTAAGGGTCGAAATCCAGCTCATGCAGCGCTTTGTGGTGACGATAGGTATGGTTGAGGTCGCGCACCAGCCGCTGGACCCCGTGGTGCCAGTTGTCGCCGCCCTCCAGCAGATGCCAGTCGAGGCTCGCATCGTGGTTCCACTCGCGCCCCTGAGCAAACTCATTGCCCATAAACAGCAGCTTTTTACCCGGGAAGGCAAACAGCCAGCCGTAGTAGGCGCGCAGGTTGGCGAACTTCTGCCAGGCGTCGCCCGGCATGCGGTCGAGTATCGATTTTTTGCCGTGCACCACTTCATCATGCGAGAGCGGCAGGACAAAGTTTTCGGTGTAGTTGTAGAGCATACCGAAGGTCATCTTGTCGTGATGATGTCGGCGATGCACCGGGTCCAGCTTCATGTAGTCGAGGGTGTCGTGCATCCAGCCGAGGTTCCACTTGAACCAGAAACCCAGCCCCCCGGTGGAGGAAGGACGGGAAACGCCGGGAAAATCGGTCGACTCTTCCGCCATCGTCACCGCGCCCGGCGTCTGTTCGCCCAGCACGCGGTTGGTATTACGCAGAAACTCAATCGCTTCAAGGTTTTCCCGACCGCCGAACTCGTTCGGCACCCACTCGCCCTGTTTGCGGCTGTAGTCGCGATAAATCATCGACGCCACCGCATCGACCCGCAGCGCGTCAATGCCAAAGCGCTCGATCCAGTACAGCGCATTGCCGACCAGGTAGTTGCTGACCTCGCGACGGCCATAGTTGTAGATCAGGGTATTCCAGTCCTGGTGATAGCCTTCGCGCGGGTCGCTGTGTTCATACAGCGAGGTGCCGTCAAACGAGGCGAGGGCAAAATCATCCGCCGGGAAATGACCGGGAACCCAGTCCAGAATGACGTTAAGCCCCACGGCGTGCGCGGCGTTGATAAAGTAGCGGAAATCCTCCCGGGTGCCGAAGCGACGGGTGGGCGCGTACAGCCCGGTTGGCTGATAGCCCCAGCTGCCGTCAAAAGGATGCTCGTTAACCGGCAGCAGTTCGAGGTGGGTAAAGCCCATCCATTTGGCATACGGGACCAGCTGGTCGGCAAGCTCGCGGTAGCTTAGCCAGAAGTTATTATCGGTGTGGCGACGCCAGGATCCGAGGTGCACTTCATAAATCGAGATCGGCGCATCAAACTGATTCGCCTGCTTGCGCGCCGGCGGCTGCTCGACCTTTTCCGGCAGCCCGCAGATAAGCGAGGCGCTCTCCGGACGCATTTGCGCTTCAAAAGCGTAAGGGTCGGATTTCACCCGCAGGTTGCCGTGAGCATCGATAAGCTCGAATTTATACAGCTGGCCGTTCAGCGCGCCGGGAACAAACAGCTCCCAGATGCCGGACTCTTTGCGCAGGCGCATCGGATGACGGCGACCGTCCCAGTAGTTGAACTGGCCGACAACTGACACCCGGCGGGCGTTAGGCGCCCAAACCGAGAAGCGTGTGCCGACCACGCCGTCCATAGTGTCGGCATGCGCGCCCAGCGTTTCATAAGGACGCAGATGCGTGCCTTCCGACAGCAGCCAGACATCGAGATCCTGCAACAGCGGGCCAAAACGATACGGGTCATCAATCAGGTTCTGCTGCCCGTGCCAGGTGACGGCCAGCTGATAGCGAAAAGGATTTTTGCGGCGCGGCAGAACGCCGCAGAAGAAACCGCGCGAGTCGAGGCATTCTAGCTTGCCGACTTTGCGTCCGGTTTTTGGTTCAATGACCCACACATCGGTGGCATCGGGTAATAATGCGCGAACTTCCAGCCCGGCGTCGGCGTAATGCATGCCAAGCACGGAAAAAGGATCCGCAAAATGGCCGGCGATAAGCGCATTAATCACGTCCTTATCAATACGATTAGACATGGTTTCATCCTGTTGTAGGTGTCGCCCTTTCCTGTATCCGGCGACTTTTTTTGACCTGAACGGCGCAGCACGTTATGCGTCCCCCTGCTCCGTCCCACCTTCAGGTAAGGAGACAGCGTGACTCCTTACTTAAAGCATAGCCAAGGCTGAGTTACCTCCGTTGGGAAAAATCTAACATTCGCGTTTACTCCTTGTATTACGCAAAAAAAAGGGGTGTTTCAACACCCCTTTTCCCATCTTGTGACGGCTACGCCAGCTGTTTTAGCATGCGGCGGAGCGGCTCGGCGGCCCCCCACAGCAGCTGGTCGCCCACGGTGAAGGCCGACAGATACTCCGGCCCCATGTTCAGTTTACGCAGGCGGCCCACCGGGGTAGTCAGGGTGCCGGTGACGGCAGCCGGGGTCAGCTCACGCATCGTGATATCACGATCGTTCGGCACCACTTTGGCCCACGGGTTGTGCGCGGCCAGCAGTTCCTCAACGGTCGGAATAGAAACCTCTTTTTTCAGCTTGATGGTGAACGCCTGGCTATGGCAACGCAGCGCGCCAACGCGAACGCACAGGCCGTCTACCGGAATCGGTGAGGCGGTCGCGAGAATTTTGTTGGTCTCCGCCTGGCCTTTCCACTCTTCACGGCTCTGGCCGTTATCCAGCTGCTTGTCGATCCATGGGATCAGGCTGCCCGCCAGAGGAACGCCAAAGTTGTCCACCGCCAGTTCGCCGCTGCGGGTCAACGAGGTGACTTTGCGTTCAATCTCCAGGATCGCGGAGGCCGGATCCGCCAGCTCAGCCGCAACGTGGCTGTGCAGCTGGCCCATCTGGGTCAGCAGCTCGCGCATATGACGCGCGCCGCCGCCGGAAGCCGCCTGATAAGTCGCCACGCTCACCCACTCGACCAGATCCTGCGCAAACAGGCCGCCGAGGGACATCAGCATCAGGCTGACGGTACAGTTGCCGCCGACAAAGGTTTTCACGCCGTTGTTCAGACCTGCGGTAATGACATCCTGGTTCACCGGGTCAAGAATGATAATGGCGTCGTCCTTCATGCGCAGCGAAGAGGCCGCGTCAATCCAGTAGCCCTGCCAGCCGCTTTCACGCAGCTTCGGATAAATATCGTTGGTGTAATCGCCGCCCTGACACGTGACAATAATGTCCAGCGCCTTCAGCGCTTCCAGATCAAATGCATCCTGAAGCGTGCCACCGGTACTGCCACCAAAGGATGGAGCAGGCTGCCCCAGCTGAGAGGTGGAGAAAAAAACAGGGCGAATGGCGTCAAAATCGCGCTCTTCAACCATGCGTTGCATGAGGACAGAGCCGACCATTCCGCGCCAGCCGATAAAACCAACATTTTTCATAACGTATTCCTGCGAGGTGTGTGCTGTTTGTTCCAGGCCAGTTTCCTACTGGTTAGTCCTTCACATTACAAAATGCAGCTAAAGTCGCAAGTGAAATTAATCAATGATTGCCAGGCAATCAGTAACGCAGCTAATTTTGCCTGGCGGCCGCCGTCACTGGCACCCCGGAATACCCGAATAATTATCAGGGAATTTAGATTGAGAAGGGAATATTTTCCGCCACTATTTTATTGATCAAGATTATGGATTACAGCAGAAATTGGGTTGTTTTATTCTTGCGGAGAAGACCGATAAAACCAGGCGTGGCGTGGGTTTGTGAGCCGTATGACGTTTATCGTATTTCTGATAGTGGCAGATCGGGAGAGGGTTAAAGCTAAAGGTTTTCGATATAAGTCGAGCATGAAATTAACCCGGCATCGCTTCGCTCCGCCGGGTTATCACTTTGGCGTTTAGCTCAACAGCGTAAACGCAATCATACCGACTATCGCCCCGACGGTGCCGAGGATAGTTTCCATCATCGTCCATGTCTTCAGCGTTTGCGCTTCGGTCGCGCCGGTAAACTTACCGAACAGCCAGAAGCCCGCGTCGTTAACGTGGCTGACGACGATAGAGCCGCCGGCGATGCAGATGGAGAGCGCCGCCATCTGCGCGCCGCTGTAGTGCAGCTGTTCAATAACCGGCATGACCAGACCGACGGCCGTCAGGCAGGCAACAGTCGCGGAGCCCTGAATAATACGTACCGCCGCCGCCAGCACGAAGCAGGTGATCGCAATCGGCAGGCCCATCCCGGTCAGCGCTTCGCCGAGCGCCGGCCCCACGCCGGAGTCGACCAGCACCTGTTTGAACACGCCGCCCGCACCGATCACCAGCAGAATAATGCCCGCTGGCTGGAGCGCATGACCGCAAATCTCCATCACCCGGTCTTTCGCCATCCCCTGACGCACCGCCAGGCCATAGATAGCCACCAGGCAGGCAACCAGAATCGCGGTAAACGGATGACCGATAAACTCAAACCATTCATAGGCGGTAGAGCCTTCCGGCACAAAGCGCGCGGCAATGGTTTTCAGGCCAACCAGCACCAGCGGGAGCAAAATTAAGGCCAGGCTGAAGCCGAAGGACGGCATTTTGCCTTCGCCGAGGTGCGGCTCGCTAATATCGTCAGGCGTATGCAGCTCAACGTAGCGGCTGATAAAATTACCCCACAGCGGCCCGGCAATAATCATCCCCGGGATCGCGGCGCACAGGCCAATCAGGATCATCCAGCCAAAGTCGGCGTGCATCTGCGATGCCAGCAGCATCGGCGCAGGCCCCGGCAGCAGGAACGCCGCCGCGGCGGCCACCCCGGCAAACAGCGGGATCACCAGCTTCACAAGGTTGGTACCGGTATGACGCGCCATTGAGAACGCCACGCTGATCAGCAGCACGATCGCCACTTCGAAAAACAACGGCAGCGCGCAGATAAGGCCGGCCAGGCCTATTGCATAGTGGGCGCGACTATGGCCGAAAGATTTCAACATCTTGACGGCAATCTGGTCGACCGCGCCGGTTTCATGCAGGATCTTCCCGAACATTGCCCCTAGCGCGACGACGATAGCCAGAAAGCCCAGCGTGCCGCCCATGCCTTTTTCCATCGTCGCCGCGATCTTGTCCAACGGCATTCCGGAAAAAAGCCCTGCTCCAATAGAAACCACCATCAAAGCCACGAAGGCATGCATACGCGCCTTCATCACTAAAAACAGCAGCAGCAAAACGGAGCCGACTGCTGTTAAAACAAGCGTTAATGTACTCACTATTTACTGCCTTTGTTGATCACCTCAATGGTGCTGGCGACCACGCCTTCCAATGACTGGTCGATATCGACGATTAAAACATCGTTTTCATCCGTGCCCGGCTCTTGCAGCGTTTCAAACTGCGTAACCAACATCTGGGTTTTAAAGAAGTGGCCTTTACGCGCCTTCAGACGTTGTTCGATAACCTCGAAATCGCCTTTCAGGTAGATAAAAGAGAGGTTCGGGTTGCCTTTACGCAGGATGTCGCGATAGCTCTTTTTCAGGGCGGAGCAGACAATCAGCGACACTTTATTGGTACGCTGCATGGCAAACGCGGCATCGTTCAGCGCCTGCAGCCACGGGGTGCGGTCATCGTCATTTAACGGTTCGCCGGAAGCCATCTTGTTGATGTTGCTGCGCGGATGCAGAAAGTCGCCGTCGAGAAACGCGGCGTGCAGTTGATGCGCCACTTCGCTGGCGACAGCGGATTTGCCGCTGCCGGAAACGCCCATCAGGACATAGATGTGGTGATCATGGTTAGTCGTGCTCAAAGCTTCCTCCCACTGGACACATACGCGCAGCTGGCAGCGTTTAACGGCGTGAAATACTGGCGTACAGATTGATTGTTACGGGTAACTGTTATCGGTAACATTGTCATGCCGGAGTTGTGGAGAAGCAATAACCATTCGTGCCAGATGTGAATATGTGTGATCTACTTCAAATTTGTCAGTTTAAATAGATCCGCCCGGTGACAATGTGAAACCTAAATCTAACATCTTAGGCGTCACCGCTTCACCGCGTATCCGCGCCAGCAGACGTTCTGCGCCAATCCGCCCCATCCGCTCGCGCGGCGTCAGCACGCTGGCCAGACGCGGCTCCATCACCTGGCCGATATCGTGGCCGTGGAAACCGGCAATCGCCATATCGTCAGGGATTTTCAGCCCCAGGCGCTGGCACTCAAACGCCGCGCCGACCGCAAGGTCATCGTTGGTACAGAATATGCCGTCAAGCTGCGGATATTCACGACGCGCCTGGCGCATCAGCTCAATCCCCGAGGAATAAGAGGAAGACTGCTCAACCATCACGCTGTAGGGCGTCATCCCGGCATCAAGCATCGCCTGCTCGTACCCCTTCTGTTTGATGATAGTACGTTCATCAAGACGTGCGCCAAGATAGGCTACGTGACGGTGGCCATGATTGATAATCGCCGCGGTCATCTGCCGGGCCGCTTCAAAGTTATCAAAGCCGACGGCGATATCGAGACACGGCGACTGGCTGTCCATCAGTTCCACGACCGGGATCCCTGCGACCTCGATCATCTTCAGGGTGCGCGGCGTGTGGGTTCGTTCGGTGAGGATCAGGCCGTCAATGTTCCAGGAGAGCATGGATTCCAGACGTTTTTCTTCCATTTCCGGCTTATAGCCGTAGTGCGCCAGCATCGTCTGGTAACCGAAAGAGTCAGTCACGCTTTCAATACCGCGCAGCACTTCTGAGAAAACCTGGTTGGTTAACGAGGGCAACAACACGCCAATGGCGCGGCTGGTGGCATTAGAGAGGATGTCAGGGGCGCGATTAGGAATATAACCCAGTTCATCGAGAGCAACGGCTATCTTGCCACGCAGCGCTTCGGAAACCTGTTCCGGGTTACGTAAATAGCGACTGACCGTCATTTTGGTCACGCCGACAAGATCGGCTACATCCTGAAGTACGGGTCTTTTCTTTTTCATCGTCCTGACTGCGATCAACGGGGAAACATTTTCCCAGTTTATCACGGACAAAGCGCAACCTTCCCTAACATCCGGAAAGGTTGCGCAATTTATTTAGACCCGATCGGAGAACGATCAGACGGGCGGCAGATCGAACAGCAGAATTTCGCTATCGCTGTCGGCGTGTACGGAAATCGCCTGCTCGTCCCAAATTGCCAGGCCATCGCTGGTGGTGGCTTTCGTTCCGTTGATGGTGACTTCACCTTTCACCACCTGGATCCACACCCGACGTTCAGCGGCAATCTGGTGCACCGACTGCTCATCTTTCAGCAGCGCCCAGCGGTACAGCTCCATATCCTGGTACACCTTCAGCGAACCTTCACGAGCATCCGGCGACAGTACCAGCTGTTTGCCCTGCGCGGCGTCAAAGCGGCGCTGTTCGTAGCGCGGCGTGATGCCATTTTTTTCCGGCATAATCCAGATCTGGTACAGATGCAGTTTTTCCGTGGCGCTTGGGTTGTACTCAGAGTGACGAACTCCGGTACCCGCGCTCATGATCTGGAACTCGCCCGCCGGCACCTGCTCTTTATTCCCCATGCTGTCCTGGTGCTCAACGGCGCCTTCCAGCACGTAGGTCAGGATTTCCATGTCCTTGTGCGGATGGGTACCGAAGCCCTGGCCGGCATCAATCACGTCGTCATTGATTACCCGCAGCGCCGAGAAGCCCATAAAGTTAGGGTCGTAATAGTTCGCGAAAGAGAAAGTATGCCAGGAATCCAGCCAGCCGTGGTTAGCGTGGCCGCGTTCGTTAGCTTTGCGTAAATAGATCATGTTGCACCCCCGTATGTTTTCGATGGACTCAGTGTGGACCCAATCGCCAAACGATCATAGAGGGTGAAAATTGACTCCTCTGTTCAAAAAATATGAATGAGTACAGAGGAGCCATGATGGCTTATCGGCTAAGGGTAATTGTGGCAGGTGATGGCTGTTCAAAGCCGCGTTCGAGGATCTCCAGGTTTGTGAGAACTTCAGATTCCTTGACGAAATTTGGCTGACCGTTAACCAGGGTTTCATACAGCGAATCATAGACCCGCCCATAGTCGCCGCTTTCAAGCGGGATCTCTTCCCGTACGGTTTCACCCGCCTCATTGACGTACTCCAGCAGGCCAACCGTCTCATCCGCGCCGAATCCCGGCTCGCCCGGCATAATATTGGCCTTCAGGCTGGTCTCCTGCTGGTCGATACCGTATTTAATAAACGAACCTTTATGGCCATGGACGATGAATTTTGGGTAGGGCAGCTTCACCAGATGGCTGGTTTTGACAATCGCCTTCAGGTTGCCGTAGAACAGCTGGGCCTCAAAGGTATCGTCCGGGTTGGCTTTGTTGCGCAGGCTACGGATGTCGTAAGAGACATGGTGCGGGCGACCGAACAGGGAGATAATTTGGTCCAGGGTATGGACGCCCAGGCCGTAAAACGTGCCGTCCTGAGGCAGCCCGGGCTTCCCTCCATCTACCGGACGATAGTTGTCGAAATGGTTTTCAATCTCGACGATCTCGCCAAGCTTTCCGCTCTCAATCACTTTCTTAGTGGTCAGGAAGCAGGAGTCGAAACGACGATTCTGGTACGGCGTGACCGTCAGTCCCTTGCTTTTCGCCAGGGCGAATAGCGTTTTTGCCTCCTCAAGCGTCGGGGTAAAGGGCTTTTCAACCAGCACATTTTTGCCCGCCTCCAGCGCTCGTTTCGCATAGGCAAAATGGCTGTCCGCGTGGGTGCAGACAATCACCAGTTTGACCTGCGGGTCGTTAAGCACTTCGTCGAGGTCGCTGGTGAAGTGGATGTGCGAATACTGCGGTGCCTGTTCTTCCGGCTTTGCGCTGCGGCGATAGATATGCGCCACGTGCCAGCGGTCTTTTCGATGCAGGACATAGGGAAGATGGTAGCGGGTGGTGCTTTTGCCAAATCCAATAAATGCGCAGTGCAAAGTCATAACGCTATCCTTATTTAAGGTCTCTGCTGTTAACCATAGCGCAAGCTGGCTGCAAACTTAACCCCTTCAATGAGTGTGACAAATTCTTAAATGTTAAATTTAGCGCGCAAATTTATTGACCCTGCGGGCTAAATTCTGGATAAGAGGACCCCTCGGGAAAAGAACGTTTTTTATCCAGCGCGCCCACCGTTTCCCAAAATACGATGACTAAAGGAGTAGCCATCTCGTTCGCATGGAAAGCAAATATATCGCCTTAAATAGCGCCCTTCTCTTTTGGCTGCTTGGCCTGATGGCCTGGTGCTTCGAATCCACGTATCTGGCCTGGCTATCGGGCTCTTTCTCCTTATCCTCCTTCGTTTTTCATTTTCAATATCAGCGGATTAACCATATGTTTAAAAAAAACAAAATCATTGAAGCTACGCCACCGGCGGTGAATACGGCGGTACTCAACGGTGAATCTCCATCCGCCGTGGCCCGAAAACCGGCCACCACGGTTATCGCCAGCGGTATCCGCTTTGACGGAAACATTATCGCCGAGGGAGACGTCGATATTTACGGCACCGTAAGCGGCAATATCGACGCGCGCGAGAGTCAAATTAAGATCATGACCGGCGGTCTGGTAGAGGGGAATATCACTTGCCGCGAGCTGGTTATCGACGGCTGCGTCATCGGCCAGTGCCGCAGCGAGACGATTGAAATCGATAAGAACGGCAACGTTACCGGCACGTTGGCCTACCGCACGCTGACCATCAAAAAGGGCGGTGTTTTTTCCGGCCAGGCAGAACTGCTGCCGGCGGCAGATAAGAGCAACGTCGTGGGGTTTATCGCGGATACCGCTATTGAAACTAAAGATAAGATTGAGGCGCAGTAGCAGCCATCCGGGCGCGGCGGAAAAAAAGCAAAAAAAAAAGCCAGCACCCGGCTGGCTAAAGTAATACTGGAAGCAATGTGAGCAATGTCGTGCTTTCAGGCTTTCCGCAAGGGTCTCCCTGAATGCAGAGCAATAATAATCATTCTCATTCGCACTTGTCTACTCCTTTTTGCAAAAAATAGTCGTTGATCCCTTTTTTAAAGTCAGTGATGTTTAAAGGGACGATTAACCCAAAAAGGAAAATGAAGAATGAGCGACATAGTGATACGCCACGCCGAGCCACGAGATGCGGAACCTTTACGCCAGATGACTGCGCTTCCGGAGGTCTATCACGACACGCTACAGCTTCCTCATCCTTCTATGGAAATGTGGCAGGAACGCCTGCAACCGAAACCCGGTAGCCGTCATCTGGTCGCGACAATCGACGAACAGGTGGTGGGCCATCTTAAGCTCAGCGTGGAGCCCAATCCTCGCCGCAGTCACGTCGCGACCTTCGGCGTTAGCGTTGCCGCGCAGGCGCACGGTCGTGGGGTAGGCAGCGCGCTGATGCGCGAGATGATTAATCTCTGTGATAACTGGCTGCGCGTCGATCGCATTGAGTTAACCGTGTTTACGGATAACCCCTCCGCGGTAGCGCTTTACCGCAAATTTGGCTTTATTGTCGAAGGGACCGGCAAGAAATACGCCCTGCGCAACGGCGAATATGTCGATGCCTACTTTATGGCGCGGCTGAAGGGGTGACGCTCAACTAACCCTCTCCCGGCAGGGAGAGGGTCGGAGTGAGGGTAAACCTAATACCCTGCCGTTAAATCATCCGGGGAACGCGGATCGGATGCGCCGTACAGCGTGCCATCCGGGCCAACCATAATACTCTGGGTGCTGCCCATCGCCTCTTTCACCGCCACTTTCTGCCCCTTGCTCTCCAGCAGCTTCAGCGTATCCGGGCTGAATCCCTTCTCCACCCGCAGTTCATCCGGCAGCCATTGATGATGGAAGCGCGGAGCGTTAGTGGCTTCCGCGACGTTCATTCCAAAATCGATGGTATTCACCACCATCTGCAGTACGGTAGTGATTATGCGGCTGCCTCCGGGACTACCGGTTACCAGCCAGGTTTTGCCATCTTTCACCACAATCGTTGGCGACATCGACGACAGCGGGCGCTTTTTCGGCTCGACGGCGTTGGCGTCACCGCCCACCAGCCCGTAGACGTTCGGCACGCCGGGTTTAGCCGAGAAATCATCCATCTGATTATTCAGCAGAATGCCGGAGTTCCCCGCCACGATGCCGGTGCCAAAGGTCGTATTCAGCGTATAGGTCACCGCAACGGCGTTACCGTCTTTATCCACCACCGAGAAATGGGTGGTCTGATTGCTTTCGTACGGCGCCAGCTTGCCGGGACGGATCTGGCTCGACGGCTTCGCTTTATTGATATCAATCTGTTCAGCAATCGATTTGGCGTACGCTTTGCTGGTCAGCGCCTGCCACGGCACTTTGACGAAGTCCGGATCGCCAAGGTATTCCGAACGGTCGGCATAGGCGTGTTTTTCAGCTTCCGCCATCACCTGCATGGCATCGGCGCTGCCGAAGCCGTACTTATGCATATCGAAGTTTTCCAGGATATTCAGGATCTGCACGATATGAATGCCGCCGGATGAAGGCGGCGGCATTGAGAACACCTGGTAGCCGCGATATTCGCCGCTCACCGGCATACGTTCGACCGCTTTGTAATTCGCCAGGTCCGCTTTGGTGATAAGCCCGCCGTGATTCTTCATCTCAGCGGCAATCTGGTCGGCAATCACGCCTTTATAGAACGCGTCCGGTCCCAGCTCGGCAATCAGTTCCAGGCTTTTCCCCAGTTGTTTTTGCACCAGCTTATCGCCCTTTTTCAGCGGCTCGCCGTTTTTCCAGAAGATAGCCCGGCTGTTGGCATGGTCGGGGATCACTTCGCTACCGTAGGTTTTCAAGTCATCGGCCAGCGCATCGTTGACCGTGAAGCCCTCTTCGGCCAGCTTAATCGCCGGGCGAATCACTTTGTTGAGCGGCATCGTGCCGTATTTCTCCAGCGCCAGGGAGAAGCCGGCCACGGTACCCGGCGTACCGGAAGCCAGATGCGAGGTCAGCGATTTCTTACTGTCCGGGTTGCCCTGGTCGTCGAGAAACATATCGCGGGTAGCCTGTTCCGGCGCCATCTCGCGGAAGTCGATCGCCGTGGTATTACCGTCTTTGGTACGCAGCATCATAAAGCCGCCGCCGCCGATATTACCGGCCTGCGGATGGGTAACCGCCAGCGCGTAGCCCACCGCCACGGCGGCATCCACCGCGTTGCCGCCCTGACGCAGAATATCCACGCCGACCTTCGTTGCCAGCGCGTCCACCGAGGCCACCATCCCCTGCTGAGCGCGGACCGGATGAAAAACATCTTCCTCTACACCATAAGACACCGGCGGAGGAGCGGGATTTGCCGCGACGGTAAAACTGCCGCCCGCCAGCAACGCAGCGATAACCACCTGACGCCAGAACGTTGTTTTTATCATTGTCATACTCCTGAATGATGTTTTTATTTACCCATAATCCTGGATGATAAGTCTTAAAAAATCATTGTTGTGCCGGAAAGAGGGTAAACTTAAGAGATCCCATGAAAGGGAGGAGAGAACAATGAAAGCTATGTTATATCTGGCGGCGCTGCTGCCGCTGAGCGTCCTGGCGCAGCCGATCAATATCGACAATAACCCCAATCAGCCGGGGTACGTGGTGCCCAGCCAGCAGCGGATGCAAAATCAGATGCAAACCCAGCAAATGCAGCAGCAAAACAATCTGAAACAGAGTATTCAGAACCAGTCGCGCGCGCAGCAGCAGCATCTGCAGACGCAGTTGAATAACGACCGGCAGCGGGTACAGCAGAATGACAACCTGAACCGGCAGCAGCCTCTGCCAAACACCAACGGTGGGATGCTGCAGCGCCAGACGACCCCGTAAGGGCCGCCTGACGCAGGCGCAGATTACGCCGGGAAGTTGGGGCCGATGACGTCAATCGCATCGGTGCAGATGCTGTCCACGCCCCAACGCAGTAGCTCGGCGGCGCGCTGCGGTTTGTTAACGGTATACACCAGAATATGCAGGCCCGTGGCCTTCAGGCTCGCCACGCGCGCTTCATCCAGCAGCTTATGGTTGAGATGAAGAGAGACGCAGCCGAGGCGCGCGGTCAGTTCGCGCCAGTCGTTCCGCCACTCATCCAGCAGCAGCCCGCGCGGCAGCTCGGGGGCGGCTTCCCGCGCGGCTTCCAGGGCATCGATTTCAAACGACGAGAGTAGCGGCGGGGTCATGCCCTGCCAGAGCTCACGCGCCGCCAGCGCTACCGCTTTACCGGTCAGCGGACCGGTACCAGAGGTCGGTTTAATTTCGATATTCGCCATCATGCCGTGCAGACGGCAGCGGTCCGCGACCTCGCTCAGCAGCGGCAGCGGCTCGCCTTTGAACTCGCCGCTGTACCAGCTGCCGGCATCCACTTTCAGCAGATCGTTCCACGTCAGATCGCCCGCCACGCCCCAGCCGTTGCTGGTGCGTTCGAGATTGTCGTCGTGCAGTAAAAAAATCTGCCCGTCTTTCGATAACTTCGCATCAAACTCAATCATCGTATGGCCGTAACGAGCGCCGGTATCGATAGCCGCCAGGGTATTTTCCGGGGCCAGTTTACCGCCGCCGCGGTGGGCGACGATAGGGGGATAAGGCCAGTGACTCATGCGCGTTGTCCTGTTTCACTATCAAAAAGGTGCAGACTTTCCTGCGGCAGATGCAGCCACAGGGTACTGCCCGCCTGCGGTCGCTGCTGGTGCGGCAGCCGGACCACCAGCTTCTGCTCACCCCAGCGCCCGTGGGCGAGGTTATCAGCGCCTAAAATTTCCAGCGTATCCATCACTAGCGGTACGCCACCTTCCGCCTGGGAGCTTAATGCAAAATGTTCCGGACGGATACCCAGCGTCATCTTACGCCCGGCGTAGCGGCGATGTTCGCTGTTGATCGGTAAAAGCATCCCGCCCGCAAGCTCGAAGCGGCTACCGTCGTCGCTGACCCGGCCTTCCAGCAGGTTCATTGCCGGGCTGCCGATAAAGCTCGCCACAAAGCGGCTGGCCGGTTTTTCGTAGACCTCAACCGGTGTGCCAATCTGCTCGGCAACGCCTTTATTCATCACCATCACCCGCTGCGCGAGGGTCATCGCCTCCACCTGATCGTGGGTCACGTACAGCGAGGTGGTTTTCAGTCGACGATGCAGGTGCTGCAGTTCAAGACGCATCTGCACGCGCAGTTTCGCATCAAGGTTGGAGAGCGGCTCATCAAACAGAAATACCGCCGGGTCGCGTACGATAGCCCGCCCCATCGCCACGCGCTGGCGCTGCCCGCCGGAAAGCTCGCGCGGACGGCGCTTCAGCAGGCCATCCAGCTCCAGAATGCGCGCCGCCTCCTGGACGCGCTCAGCAATTAATCCTTTACCCAAACCGCGAATTTTCAGGCCCCACGCCATATTCTCTTCCACGCTCATATGCGGATAGAGGGCGTAGTTCTGGAACACCATCGCAATGCCGCGATCTTTCGGCTCCATTTCGGTGACGCGCTTGCGGTCGATCCAGATATCGCCGCTGGTGACCCGCTCCAGACCCGCCACCATGCGCAGCAGAGTTGATTTTCCGCAGCCCGAGGGGCCCACCATCACAATAAATTCGCCGTCCGCGACGTCCAGCGTCAACGGTTGGATCACCTGGGTTTTGCCATCCCAGCTTTTGGTTACTGCCTGTAGCTTAAGTCCTGCCATTTTATTTCTCACTATCCACTAAACCACGCACAAACGCGCGCTGCATGGCTAAAACGATGACAACTGGAGGAATCAGCGTGAGCAGCATCGCCGCCATCACCTGATTCCACTGCGTGGTGCCCTGGCCGATGGCGATCATCCCTTTGATGCCCGCGACCGCCGTGCCGAGATTCACGTCGGTAATGATCAGCAGCGGCCACAGATACTGGTTCCAGCCGTAGATAAAGGTGATGACGAACAGCGCCGCCAGGTTGGTTTTCGACAGCGGCAGCACGATGTCGCGGAAGAAGCGCATCGGCGACGCGCCATCGATACGCGCCGCTTCAATCAGCTCGTCCGGCAGGGTCATAAAGAACTGGCGAAACAGGAAGGTCGCAGTGGCCGAGGCCATCAGCGGCAACGTAAGCCCGGCATAGCTGTCGAGCATTTTCAGGTTGGCGATCACTTCCACCGTCGGGAAAATACGCACCTCAACCGGCAGCATCAGCGTGATAAAGATCATCCAGAAGAACAGATTGCGCAGCGGAAAACGAAACCAGACGATGGCGAAAGCGGAGAGCATCGAGACCGTAATTTTACCCACCGTAATGCCGAAGGCCATGATGAAGCTGTTGAGCATCATCAGCCAGAACGGCGCACTGTTGGCTCCTACGCCGTTCACCCAGATAAATTTCATGTTTTCGAGCAGATGCCCGCCGGGGATCAGCGTCATCGGCGTGTCAAAGACCGCTTTACTGTCCAGCGTCGCCGCGACAAAGGCGACGTACAGCGGGAACAGAATGACCGCAATCCCTAAAATCAGCATGGTGTGGCTGAAAATCGTCAGCCCGCGACGGTTCTCAATCATTGGTAGCGCACCTTTCTTTCAACGTAGCGGAACTGCACCACCGTCAGAATAATGACGAGGAACATCAGCACCACCGACTGGGCGGCGGAAGCGGAAAGGTCGAGCCCGGCAAAACCTTCACGATAGATCTTATAAATCAGCGTCGTCGTCGCCTGAACCGGCCCGCCGCCGGTTGCGGCATCGATAACCGGGAAGGTATCAAAGAAGGCGTACACCAGATTGACCACCAGCAGAAAAAAGCTCACCGGGGCGATCAGCGGCAACGCCAGCCTGAAGAAGCGGCGAACCGGGCCGGCGCCGTCAATGGCGGCGGCTTCTACCAGCGAGCGAGGAATCGATTGCAGCGCGGCGAAGAAGAACAGGAAGTTGTAACTAATCTGCTTCCACACCGAGGCGAAAACCACGAGGAACATCGCCTGGCCGCTGTTCTGCGCGTGGTTCCAGTCGTAGCCCATCTCACCGAGGAGATGGGTAATTAGCCCGCGGCCGGGGTTGAACAAGAAGATCCACAGCACCGCCGCCACCGCGGGCGCAACGGCATAGGGCAGCAGCATCAGCGTCTGATAGAAACGGCTGCCGCGCACCACGTAATCCACCAGCGCGGCGAAAAATAGCGAGATTAGCAGGCCGCTGACGGTAACCATCGTGCTGAACTTAATGGTGGTCCAGAAGGAGTCCAGGTAGTACGGGTCCTGGAAGAGGGCTAAAAAGTTATCCAGGCCGACAAACTGGCTGGAGAGCCCAAACGGATCGACGCTCTGCAGCGAATACCACAGCGCTTCGCCCGCGGGCCAGATAAAAAAGATGACGGTGATGACCAGCTGCGGCGCGACCAGCAGATAGGGCAGCCAACGCGAGCGGAACACCGGACGGGATGATGACATAGTTAAACTCTGAGTTGGTTTCCCCTCATCCCGGCCCTCTCCCTAAACGGATGAGGGTGAAAAGACGGCTCCGGGCGATCCCCTCTCCCCGGCGGGGAGAGGGTGAGGGGCTGGCTATAAGATTACGACTTCGTTGACTGCTCGAAACGGCGCAGCAGCTGATTACCGCGCTCAACGGCCGCGTCCAGCGCCTGCTGAGGCGTTTTCTTACCGGTCCATACGCTTTCCAGTTCTTCATCAACGATGGTGCGGATCTGCGGCATATTGCCCAGGCGCAGACCTTTGGTGAACGGCAGCGGCGGCTTGTTCAGCATCTGGCGCGTCGCGATATCGGCGCCGGGGTTCTTATCATAGAAACCCTGTTCGCGGGTCAGGTTGTAAGCGGCGGTGGTAATCGGCAGATAGCCGGTTTTCTGATGCCATTCGGCGGCATTTTCCGGCTTAGTCAGGAAATCGAGGAATTTGGCGACCCCGGTATAGGTTTCTTTGTCTTTACCCTGCATCACCCACAGGCTGGCCCCGCCGATAATGGCGTTTTGCGGCGCACCCTTCACGTCGGCGTCGTACGGCATCATGCCTACGCCATAGTTGAACTTCGCATACTGACGGATATCCGCCAGCGAGCCGGAGGAAGCGGTGGTGATGGCGCAGTCGCCGTTATAGAACTTCTCGGTTGACTCGTCTTTGCGCCCAAAGTAGCTGAAGTCGCCTTTCTTGTTCAGCTCTGCGAGCAGGGCGATATGCTTCACCTGCTCTGGCTTGTTGAACTCCAGTACCGCATCGGTACCGTCGAAGCCGTTGTTTTTAGTGGCGACCGGCAGGCCGTGCCAGGCGCTGAAGTTTTCAATCTGGATCCAGCCCTGCCAGCCGCTGGCGTAGCCGCACTTCATCCCGGCGGCCTTCAGCTTCGCGGTATACGCCGCCAGATCCTGCCAGGTTTTCGGCGGCTGTTCCGGGTCTAAACCGGCTTTTTTAAAGGCGTCTTTGTTGTAGTACAGCACCGGCGTGGAGCTGTTAAACGGCTGGGAGAGCAGATGGCCGGTTTTGGAGTCGGTGTAATAACCGGAGACGGTAGGCACGAACTGCGTTTCATCAAACTGAATGCCCGCATCGCTGAACACCTGATAGACCGGCTTTATCGCCTTAGAGGCCATCATCGTCGCGGTGCCGACCTCATAAACCTGCAGAATAGCCGGCGCGTTGCCGGTACGGAAGGCGGCGATGCCGGCGCTCAGGCTCTGTTCGTAGTTGCCTTTGTATACCGGAACAATTTTGTAGTCCGGGTTGGCTGCGTTGAAACGTTGCGCCAGTGAATCAACTTCTTTCCCCAACTCCCCTTCCATGGAATGCCAGAACGGGATAGTGGTTACCGCCAGGGCTTGTCCGGCAAATGCCAGGCTGAGCGCCAGTCCTAAAGCTGTATGTCGTAACGATATCATCGGTTATCTCTCTTGTTGTTCCGGATGCGCGATTTCACGCGTTTTATGTTCGCGGGGGTAACATGACATGCTCGAATGACAGAAAAATAACTATTGCATTACAAAAATATTACAATAAATTGGCAAAAACATGATGAAACGGTGAAAAAAAAGTGGCAGGGAAATGGCAAAGCGAAAAAGAGCGCCCGCGCAGACTACAGATAATCAGGGATCTGTAGTTAAATAGGGTTCGTTAAAGAGCACTCTCCGGCGAGCCGTCACAAGGAAAAATATGAAGACGCTGCATAAACCTACCGAGCGCGTTTTACTCATTCTGGAAACCTTAGCCAACGCGGACGGAATGACGCTTTCCGAGCTATCGCTCAAGACGGATATTTCAAAGGGAACCATTTTCCCGATCCTCAAATCACTGCAGTACCGGAAATATATCAGCCACGACGATCGCAACGGTATTTACACGCTGGGTATCTCATGCGCGGTGCTGGCCAGCTCAACGGTGGAAAAAGAGTTCTGGCTGAAAACGATCAATAGCGAAATGCACGCGGTGGTCAACGAATGCAATGAAGTTTGTCAGCTCGGCATTCTGGATGACGCCTGGGTGCTCTATGTTGATAAAGTCCAGGGCGACCAAACCGTGCAGCTGGTCTCTAAGGTAGGGACTCGCCTTCCGGCGATCTGCTCTGCGCTGGGCAAAGCGCTGCTGCATAAGCACCGCGACGAAGAGATTCTCGAGCTCTATCCGCAGGGTTTTCCCTCCGTTACCGCCCGCAGCGTGACCAATATGGCTCAGCTTCGCCAGCAGCTGGAACGGGTCGCCGCCAGCGGTTATGCCATGGACGATCGGGAAATCAACGATGACACTATTTGCTTCGCGGTGCCGCTGCTGCAGAAAGGCGTCATTCTGGCGGCGATCAGCGTCTCCTTGCCCTCTTTCCGCGCCAGCGATGAGAAAACGCAGCAGGTCATTCGCGCGTTAAAAGAGGCAAAGGGTCGTATTGAGAGCGTGCTCAACAAGCTGCCGGATATCAAAAATTACTGATTTATTCGCCAACGGCGCCAGCGTAATTGTGATTACCCACACAATACCGATATTTAATGATCCACCGCGGCGCCCGATTCTTCTGCATAATTCCCCGTCTATTCATTGATTTAACCAATCATCCATACGTCTTTTGCGTCATTTGACTTCACGTCGAGGGCATGTTTACTTATGCCTAATCGCAAATACAAACACAGTTTGTATATACGAACAAACAAAGAGGTTAAATATGCAAAGTCGTTATATCACCCCGGCAATAACGGTTTTTGATGAGCAGGGCAGACTGGATCCTGACGGAAACTTTCGCCTGTACGATTTCATTAAAAACAGCGTATCGGGATTTGTCGTCATGGGCAGTACCGGCGAGTTTTTCTCGCTGGATATGAAAACATCCCGTCAGATAATTCAAATGGCGGCAGAATTCCCCCGTCAGGGAATAAAGGCCTATGCGGGAGCCAGCCGCATGGATATTGACGAATGCGTAGAGCTGGCAAACTACGCTGATGAGTGCGGGCTGGATGGCGTCATGATTATCAGCCCGTGGTACTTCCGCCTGACGGATGAAGGCATTTATACCTTTTATAGCCAGATTGCTCGCCGCACCGCCGCCAAAATATTCATCTATAACTTTCCGGAGCGCACCGGCTATTCCGTCTCGCCGGAGGTCTGTTTACGACTCGCCAGAGAGTTCCCAAACATTATCGGTCTTAAAGATACTATTCCGGACACCAATCATACGTCGCAGGTGATTCGCCAGGTAAAATCTGAGCTGCCGTATTTTGAAGTCTACGCCGGTTATGACAATAACTTCGCGCACAATGTCCTGTCAGGAGGCAATGGATGTATCGGCGGGTTATCCAATATTTGCCCTGAGCTATTCCGCGACTGGATGCAGGCATTTAGCGATAACGATTTACCGCAAATTAGGCGGTATCAACAAAAAGTGGATGGGTTAATGGATATTTACGCGGTTAACGATCCGTTCATTCCAACATTTAAAAAAGCATTACAGCTGCGCGGAATTATTCAGTCCGACCGCTGCACGCCACCGTTTAGCTCGCTCGCCACCTGCCAGACCGAAAGTATTCAGCGGATACTTTCCCGTGCGGGTATTGAAATTAATGCCTGACCCCTACGTGGAGGTATTATGAAAACCATCACAGCTTACGATAATCCGGCCCTCAATTCAGCGATTACCAAATCATGGAAGCGTCTGGTGCCGCTGATGTTTATTTTGTACTTCATCGCCTTTATCGACAGGGTGAACGTGGGATTCGCCAAAGAGGCGATGCAGGTGGATATTGGGCTCTCCAATTCCGCTTTTGCTCTCGGCGCGGGGATCTTTTTCGCCGCCTATGCGCTGTTTGGCATTCCTGCCAACCTGATTTTGAATAAAATTGGTGCACAGAAATGGTTAAGTATCACCACCGTGCTGTGGGGCGTCCTCTCTGCCCTTACCGGGCTGGTGCAGACGGAAACCCAGTTTATCGTTCTGCGCTTTTTACTGGGATTAGGCGAAGCCGGTTTTTATCCCGGTATCCTGCTGCTGGCCTCCATCTACTTTCCCAATAAAGTTCGCGCCTCCGTCGTCGGTATTTTCGTACTCGGCGTACCGCTGGCGTTAACCTTAGGCTCGCCTATCTCCGGGGCGCTTCTGGAAATGCACGGCTTCCTCGGCAGGCCCGGCTGGTTCTGGATGTTCTTTATCGAAGGCATTCCGGCGGTCATCATGGGGATCTTCGCCTGGTTCTGGCTTGACGATACGCCAGCCAAAGCGCGCTTCCTCAACGACGAAGAGAAAAAGGCGCTGATTGCCCAGCTTCAGCAGGAGCAGCGGCAGACGGAAACCAGCAGCGTCGGCACCGCGCTGAAAAGCCTGAAAGTCTGGCACCTGGCGCTGATCTACGGCACCATCCAGATCAGCGTTTACGGGCTGATGTTCTTCCTGCCTTCGCAAGTCGCCTCGCTAATGGGCTCCACGCTCGGCTTTAAGGAGTCGCTGGTCGCCGCCATTCCCTGGGCCTGCTCCGCCGTCGGCGTCTATTACATTCCGCGTCTGGCGGACAAAATGCCGGCCCGCCGGGTACTGATTTCGGTCATCTGTATGCTGGCTGCGGCGCTGGGGCTGTTTGTTTCCGCCTGGTCCGGCCCGGTACTCGCCATTGCCGCGCTCTCGCTGTCGGCCATCGGCTTCCTCTCCGTGCAACCTATCTTCTGGACTTTCCCGGCGCAGATTGTGTCAGGCTCAGCGCTGGCCGCCAGTATCGGCTTTTGCACCACCATGGGCGCATTTTGCAGCTTCCTCGCGCCGCTGATTCGCGTTGAGGTCGATGCCTTCTTCGGCAACGATTCGGCGGGGCTGGTCGCCTTGTCGCTTATCACCGTCTGCTGTGCGCTGCTGATTGCCGCCCTCGCGGGAAGAAAAGCGACAAACGGCGTCGCGGTCCCCCATCACTAAGTCCTGACGCGCGTATAACAAAGGATAAATAACATGCAGACCATCTTAAAAATTGACCCTACCGATAACCTGATCGTTGCGCTGCAGGACTTACGCAAAGAGCAGCAGGTAAACTGGAACGATGAAGCCTACGTTCTGCGTAGCGATGTCAAAGCCAAGCATAAATTCGCCACCGAGGATATTGCGCCCGGCGATATCGTTTCGCTGTACGGCGTACCGGTCGGCAAAGCGACGCGGCCCATTGCCCGCGGCGAAGCCATCACTACCGACAATATCAAACACTACGCGGCCCCGGTTTCGCTTAACGACGTCGCGCCTTATGACTGGCAGCAGCCCGATGTGTTCGCCTGGCAGCAGCGGACGTTTAAGGGGATCGTTCGTGAAGATGGCCGGGTCGCCACCGCGAACTACTGGCTGGTCATTCCGCTGGTATTCTGTGAAAACCGCAACGTTCAGCGCGTCACCGACGCATTAAACGACGCTCTCGGCTACGCCAATAACGGCCTGAAAAATTTTGCTCGCCAGGTGACCTCGGCGGGGGCCTTAAACGATACCCGGCATCTGCCCTTCCCGCATCTTGACGGTATCCGCTGTATTACCGTCAACTCCGGCTGCGGCGGCGCCACCTCGGACAGCATGACCATGTGCGACGTGCTGGCCGCCTATTCCGATCATCCCAACGTTCTTGGGGTGACGGTCTTTGCCCTCGGCTGTGAAAAAGCGCGAATTGTCGATTTCAAGGCCGCGCTGGCGAAGCGCAACCCGAACTTCAGCAAACCGATTATTTATTTCAGGCAGCAGGACTGGAGTAGCGAAGAAAAAATGATGCAGGATGCGTTGACCGAAACCTATAACGCGATCCGCGAAGCCCCCGTCGCCGAGCGGCAGAACGTCCCACTCTCCCGGCTCAAAATCGGCGTGAAGTGCGGCGCCTCCGACGGTTTCTCGGGGATCAGCGCAAACCCGGCGATGGGTGAGGTTTCAGATCGTCTTGTCGCCCTCGGCGGCGCGTCGGGGCTGGCGGAATTCCCCGAGCTGTGCGGCGCGGAAGGGGATATCGTTCAGCGCTGCACGACCCGCGAGCTGAAAGAGAAGTTTCTGTCGCTGATGAAAAACTATGAGCATGTCGCGAACTTCTTCGGCACCACCATCGCCGATAATCCCAGCCCGGGAAACATTGCCGATGGGCTGATCACTGACGCTATCAAATCCGCCGGCGCGGCGAAAAAAGGCGGCAGGGCGCCGGTAAGCGCGGTATGCGACTATGCCGAACCGATGGGAGAAAGCGGCCTTTCGCTGGTCTGTACGCCGGGCAACGATGTGGATGCGGTAACGGGCCTGGTCGCGGCGGGGTGCAACGTGGTGATCTTCTCAACCGGGTTAGGTACGCCGACGGGAAACCCCATCGTGCCGGTGCTTAAGGTTTCAACCAACTCCGCGCTGGCGAAAAAGATGCCGGACATTATCGATTATGACTGCGGGCCGATTATCGAAGGTACGCCGCTGGCGGACATCGCCGACGGCCTGTTTGAGAAAATCATCGCCACCGCCAGCGGAACCTGGCGCACCAAAGCGGATGCGCTCGAACAGTATGATTTTATGTTGTGGAAGCGCTCTCTGGAGCTGTAGGAATCCAGCAAAACGCCCGGCAGACGCCGGGCGTTTTGACTTCACTAGCCGCCCAGATAGGCGCTACGTACCGCTTCATTCGCCAGCAGCGCGTCGCCGGTATCCTCCAGCACCACGTGGCCGTTTTCCAGCACGTAGCCGCGGTCGGCCAGCTTCAGCGCCTGGTTGGCGTTCTGCTCGACGAGGAAGATGGTCATCCCCTGCTCGCGCAGCTGTTCAATGGTGTCGAAGATTTGCTGAATGATGATCGGCGCCAGACCGAGCGAAGGCTCATCCAACAGCAGCAGGCGCGGCTGGCTCATTAGCGCGCGACCGATGGCCAGCATCTGCTGCTCGCCGCCGGACATGGTGCCCGCCCGCTGAACCCGACGCTCATGCAGGCGCGGAAACAGCTCATAGACCCACTTGATGCGGGTCTGGAACTGGTCGCGGTCGGCAAAGAAACCGCCCATCGCCAGGTTCTCTTCCACCGTCATCCGCGAGAAGACGCGACGCCCTTCCGGTACAATCGCCACCGCTTCGCGCATGATTTTCGCCGTCTGCCAGTCGGTAATATCTTTACCGTCGAACACCACGCGTCCGCTGGAGGCGCGCGGGTCGCCGCACAGGGTGCCCAGCAGGGTGGTTTTCCCCGCGCCGTTCGCGCCAATCAGGGTGACAATCTCTCCCTGATTGATATGCAGGCTGACGTTGTGCAGCGCCTGGATCTTGCCGTAGTGCGCGCTGACGTTGTCAAAAGATAACATCACTTTTTCCATCTTATGCCTCACCAAGGTATGCGCGGATCACGTCCGGGTTGTTGCGGATCTCTTCCGGCGTACCGTTGGCCAGCGGCGTACCCTGGTTTACCACGTAAATACGGTCGGAAATGCCCATCACCAGCTTCATATCGTGCTCAATCAGCAGGATAGTGGTGTTGTGATGGCTGCGCAGCTCGGCGATCAGTTCGTCCAGCTCTTTGGTCTCTTTCGGGTTCAGCCCCGCCGCCGGTTCATCCAGCATCAGGATTTCCGGCTGAGTCACCATACAGCGGGCAATCTCCAGACGACGCTGATCGCCGTAGGCCAGGTTACTGGCCTGACGGTTGGCGTGTTCAAGCAGGCCGATACGCTCAAGCCAGGTCGCGGCGCGATCGAGCGCTTCGCTCTGGGCGCGGCGGAAGGATGGCGTCTTCAGCAGGCCGGAGAAAACCCCGGTTTTCAGCTGCTGATGCTGCGCCACCAGCAGGTTTTCAATCACCGTCATTTCGCGGAACAGACGCACGTGCTGGAAAGTTCGCACTACGCCCATGCGGGCGATCTGCTGGCCCGGCAGCCCTTCCAGGTGCTGGTCGCGCAGCATAATGGTGCCGCCGGTTGGCTTATAGAAACCGGTCAGGCAGTTGAAGACGGTGGTTTTGCCCGCGCCGTTAGGGCCGATAAGCGAAACGATTTCCCGCTCGCGCAGCTCCAGCGACACATTGTTGACCGCCAGCAGGCCGCCAAAACGCATCATCAGACCGTTTACGGATAATAATGGCTGACTCATGCCTGCTCTCCTTCTTTGGCCTGCCCATTTTTCAGCTTCAGCTGTGGACGGGTCATCGGCAGAAGCCCCTGCGGACGCCAGATCATCATCAGTACCATCAGCGCACCCAGCATCAGCATGCTGTATTCATTGAAATCACGCATCAGCTCGCGCGAAACTACCAGCAGAACCGCCGCCAGGATCACCGCGAACTGCGAACCCATACCGCCGAGAACCACAATCGCCAGCACAAAGGCCGACTCGGCGAAGGTAAAGGATTCCGGGCTGACGAAGCCCTGACGGGCGGCGAACAAGGTGCCGGCAAAACCGGCAAACGCGGCGCTGATGGTAAAAGCGGTCAGCTTGATGCGCGTCGGGCTGAGGCCCAGCGAGCGACAGGCGATTTCATCTTCGCGCAGCGCTTCCCACGCGCGGCCCAGCGGCATCCGCAGCAGACGGTTAATCACGAACAGACTTAACACCACCAGCAGCAGAGCGACCAGGTAGAGGAAAATGACGCGATCGGAGGGGTCGTACTTCACGCCAAAGAAGTTGCTGAACGTATCCCAGCCGCCTTCACGGGCGCTGCGGCTAAATTCAAGGCCGAAGAGCGTCGGTTTTGGGATCTGGCTAATGCCGTTCGGGCCGCCGGTTATTTCGGTGTTGTTAAGCAGCAGGATGCGCACGATTTCGCCGAAGCCGAGCGTGACAATCGCCAGATAGTCGCCGCGCAGACGCAGGACCGGGAAGCCAAGCAGGAAGCCCGCTGCCGCCGACACCAGCCCCGCCAGCGGCAGACAGGTCCAGAACCCCAGGCCGTAATAGTGGTTCAGTAGCGCAAAGGTATAGGCGCCGATGGCATAAAAGCCGCCGTAGCCCAGCACTAACAGGCCGGAAAGCCCCACCACCACGTTAAGTCCCAGGCCGAGGATGATATAGATCATCGTCAGGGTAGCGATATCCACCGTCCCGCGCGACACCATAAACGGCCACGCCACGGCGATAACCAGCAGGGCGATCAGGAACAGCTTCTGTTTTACCGTCGAACCGTCGATAGCCGGCAGAATAAACTTCGGCCCTGAGACGTTCTTAATGGTTTTCTGGAAAACAGGACGCAGCAGCTGGAAGAAGAAGACCACTGCGGTACCGATATAGATCCACTGCCAGCGGATATCGGCGGCGGTATCCACCACCAGTTTGGTGCCATCCAGCTCCAACTGCACGCCCATAAAGACGCCCGCCAGAATAAAGAACATCACCGCGGACAGCAGCGCCATCGCAAAATGCATCGGTTTCATACTTTTTCTACCTCCGGACGACCCAGGATACCGGTAGGCATCACCAGCAGAACCAGGATCAGCAGCGCGAAGGAGACCACGTCTTTATATTCCGTGCTGAGATAGGCAGAAGAGAGCGCTTCGGCGATACCGAGGATCAGCCCGCCGATCATCGCCCCAGGAATGCTGCCGATACCGCCAAGAACCGCCGCGGTGAAGGCCTTCATCCCGGCCATAAAGCCGATGTACGGGTTGATAACGCCGTAAAACTGACCGAGCAGAACCCCGGCAACCGCCGCCATTGCCGCACCGATAACAAACGTCAGCGCAATCACGCGGTCGGTGTTAATCCCGAGCAGGCTGGCCATTTTCAGATCTTCCGCGCAGGCGCGGCAGGCGCGCCCCATGCGGGAATAGCGGATAAACAGCGTCAGCGCCAGCATCGCGATAAATGTCACCACCCAGATAACCAGCTGCATGGTGGTAATGGTCGCGGAGAAGTTGTCGCTGCTGCCCACCGTCCACTGGCCGTTAAACAGGCTTGGCAGCGCGACATCGCGCGAACCTTCCGTCAGGCTGACGTAGTTTTGCAGGAAGATGGACATCCCGATGGCGGAGATCAGCGCAATCAGGCGTTTGGAGCTGCGCACGGGCCGGTAGGCCACGCGTTCGATACTCCAGCCGTAGGCGCTGGCAATGACGATAGCGCCGACGAATCCGGCGGCAACCAGCAGCCAGCTGGTATCAATGCCCATCATCATCAGGGCGGCAATGATCATGAAGGAGACGTAGCTGCCAATCATATAGACCTCGCCGTGGGCGAAGTTGATCATGCCGATAATGCCGTACACCATGGTATAGCCGATGGCAATCAGCGCGTAGGTGCTTCCCAGCGTGACGCCGTTAAACATCTGCTGCAGAAAATAGAGAAACTGCTCGGACATAAGGTAACCTTTTTCTACCCGCCCGCTTTGCGCGGGCGGTGGGATAACTTGTCTTATGGCTTATTTCGCGAGGGTTGATGACCCATCCGCGTGCCACTGGAAGACACCAAACTCAAATCCCTTCAAATCGCCTTTTTCGTCCCAATTCAGCGGCCCAATCACGGTTTTCGCGCCGTGAGCTTTCAGATCTTTGATTAAATCCAGCGGCTCCTGGCTTGCGGCCCGGTCCATCGCCTGCGCCAGAGACTGCACGGCGGCATAGGTGATCCAGACATACGGACCGCTCGGGTCTTTCTTCTCTGCTTTGAGCGCGTCAACGATAGCGCTGTTGGCCGGGTCCTGGTCATAGCGTTTCGGCATCGTGACCAGCATCCCTTCCGCCGCATCGCCCGCGATGTTGGACAGCGACGCGTTACCCACGCCTTCCGGGCCCATAAACACGGTTTTCAGGCCCACGGAGCGCGCCTGGCGCAGCATCTGGCCCATTTCCGGGTAGTAACCGCCGTAGTAAACGAAGTCGATATTCTCTTTTTTCAGGCGCGCCAGCAGCGCGGAGAAGTCTTTTTCACCGGCGGTAATGCCGTCGAAGAAGACGATATTCGCGCCGCCTTTTTTCAGGCTCTCCTGGACAGAACGCGCCAGGCCTTCACCGTACTGCTGCTTATCATGAATGATAGCAATACGCTGCGGTTTGACGGTTTCCATGATGTATTTTGCGGCGGTCGGCCCCTGCGAAGAGTCCAGACCGGCGGTACGCATGATGTACTGATAGCCGCGCTGGGTCAGCTCCGGGTTGGTTGCTCCCGGGGAGATCATCAGAATGCCTTCATCTTCATAGATATCGGATGCCGGCTGAGTGGAAGAAGAACACAGGTGGCCGATAACGTACTGAATACCGTCATTGACGATTTTATTCGCCACCGCAACGGCCTGTTTCGGGTCGCAGGCGTCATCGTACTCCACGGCAACCAGCTTATCGCCCTTGATGCCGCCCTGGGCGTTAATATCTTTGATCGCCTGGCGCGCGCCGTTGAATTCCATATCGCCCCACTGGGCTACCGGGCCAGACATTGCGCCAACAACGGCGACCTTAATATCTTTGGCAAAAGCCGCCTGGGACATCGCCAGTGCGACTAACCCCGCGATAACCGTTTTCGCGTTCCTTTTCATGCTGCAGAACCCCGTTCGTGATGTGGTGTAAATATTTTGTATTTTTATGGTTAAAAAGCATTCTGTGCTTTTATTAAACAACGCTACTTTTACCATTATCTTTAATGGTTTAGCGATGTTTTTTGCCTGAATCCAGAGTAAAATCTCTATTTTTCAGGCGATTAAGCAAAGATAATATTCTGTATTTGCTGGAAGATAAACAAAAAAAGTCCAGTAAACAGCATAAAATAACGATACATAAGGCGGAATAAAACGCTACATATCAGGTTAAAATTCTGCTTATTTTTCGATCCATGATGAATTGCACTACCCTGCTCCTTCCAGGAAAACGAATCCCCTGATGAACAGGCAAAAAAGGGCGCTCCGCCCGGCGGGGAATTTGGATACACTAACGCATCCGTTTTGACTGGACCCTCGCGTATGAAACTGACCATTATTCGTTTACAGCACTTCAGCGATCAGGATCGCATCGACTTAGGTAAAATCTGGCCGTCGCAGGATCTCGCGGCGCTGCCGTTAGATGAGAGCCATCGTATTTATGCCGCCCGCTTCAATGAGCGCCTGCTGGCAGCGGTTCGCGTAACGCTGAACGGCGTTGAGGGCGAGCTCGGCGCGCTGTGCGTGCGTGAAGTGACCCGCCGTCGCGGCGTCGGACAATATTTAGTGGAACAAGCGCTAAAGGATAATCCAGAAATCACCAGCTGGCGGATCGCGGATGTCGGCGTGGAAGACCGCGGCGTGATGGCGGCGTTTATGCAGGCGCTGGGCTTTAGCGCGCAAACCGGCGGTTGGGTAAAAAATCACTAAATCGGCGAAATAAGGCCGAATATTCCCGGATTGCGGCTGAACGCCTTATCCTGGCTACCGACTCGCAGATGTTTGCAAATCTGTAGCCCACTCAGCTAAGCGTCAGCAGGGCGTGTTCGTCTATTTAACCCAGCATTCCGCGATGCAGAAAGGCGTCAAGCCCCTCAACCCCGGAAGCTTACATCAGTAAGTGACCGGGGTTGAGGGGCGCAGACAACGCCTCTGCGGCGTGAAAGGCGCAGGTTAAATTATTTGGCGTCGGTCGCCGTACCATTAGCATGCCAGGTAAACACGCCGAACTCGAAGCCCTTCAGGTCGCCCTTCTCGTTCCAGGTGAGCGGCCCCATTACGGTATCGACCGTAGCCCCTTTCAGATATTTGGCGATTTCAGCCGGATCTTCTGACTGATTCAGACCTGCCTGCAGCGACTGCAGCGCGGCATAGGTGGTCCACACGAACGCGCCGCTCGGATCCTGTTTCTTCGCTTTGATCGCATCCACAATCGGTTTGTTCGCCGGCACCTGGTCGTAGTTCTTCGGCTTAGTCACCAGCATACCTTCCGCAGAAGCGCCCGCGATATTAGACAGGGACACGTTCGCTACCCCTTCCGGCCCCATAAACTGCGTTTTCAGGCCAGCGGCGCGAGACTGACGCAGGATCTGCCCCATCTCCGGGTGGTAGCCGCCGTAGTAGACGAAGTCGATGTTCTCTTTCTTCAGACGCGCCACCAGGGTAGAGAAGTCTTTCTCACCGGCGGTGATGCCGTCAAAGAACACCACGTTGGCGCCGCCCTTCTTCAGGTTGTCCTGCACCGCGCGGGCCAGACCCTCGCCGTACTGCTGCTTGTCGTGGACAATCGCGATGCGCTGCGGCTTCACTTTTTCCAGGATGTATTTGGCAGCGGTTGGCCCCTGATCGGAGTCCAGACCGGTAGTGCGCAGAATCAGGTGATAGCCGCGGGCCGTCAGCTCCGGCGCGGTGGCGGCCGGGGTGATCATCAGCACGCCTTCATCTTCATAGATATCAGACGCTGGCTGAGTGGAAGAAGAGCACAGGTGGCCGATAACGTATTTGATACCGTCGTTAATTACTTTGTTAGCGACGGCAACCGCTTGTTTCGGGTCACAGGCGTCGTCGTATTTTACCATCTGCAGCTTATTGCCTTTGATGCCGCCTTTAGCGTTGATATCGGCAATGGCCTGCTCAGCGCCAGTAAACTCCTGGTCGCCGTACTGCGCTACCGGACCGGACATCGCGCCAACGACGGCGACTTTGATATCTTCGGCCATTGCCGTACCGCTCATGATTAAGGCAATACATCCTGCCAGTAACGCTTTACCCTTCATATTCATCCTGAGGCTCCCCATTATTATGGTTTTTGCATTTGTTGTGATGTTGTTTATTAGCGCATTATTCTAATTAGACACATAAGAAAAGCATATGATAGTTAGATTAGGGTCTGCCGCCTGCGCTTTTGCAGCACACTATGCTAAACATACCGTCATTCAGGAGAATTGGAAACGATAAAATTGCGGAGTATGTAACAGATAAGTGACAAATAAAAACCCGCGCCGGAATAAACCGAACGCGGTGGCATGAGCAACGCGACTACCAGCCCGCGGGCAGATAGCCAAAGGCAGAAGCGATGGCGTAGACGGCGCTGCAAAGATAGAGCAATACGATGAAGATCTGGATGAACGGGTGCGTTATCAGCGCCGGGCAGGTCCAGCCGGGAGTGATATCCCCCTGCCGCCGCGAACCTTTCAGGATAAGGATCGGCATGATGGACAAAATCACCCCGCTAAATACCCCGGCAAAATAGAGCGCGTTCACGAAGGACACCATCCCGCTGTAGGCCAGAATAAATGGCGGCACGGCGACCACCAGCAGCACCTTAAAGCGTTTGAACGGCTGCTCGTCGTTGCCCAGGCGAAACTGATCGAAAATATTGGTCAGGAAACTTCCGCCCAGTCCCCAATAGGAAGTCAGCATCGCGCAGAGCGCAAAGAGATTTGCCGAGAAGAAAGCCCACTCGCCGAGCGCCCTGCCCCAGGAAATGGTCGCCACATCAGAAATATTATCCAACCCGCTTAACGCAATCACCGAAAGCGGGACCAGCGCCAGCAGGCAAAAGGTTAACAGCATCCCTACCATAATGGCCTTCGGCAGTCTCTCCGGTTTATCAGCGAAACCGCGCGCCATTTCCGGCACGATATACTGCGCGGAGAAGCAGAAGGCGACGACGTTAAATACCGGCACCATATACAGCCAGTTACCGTCGAGTAAATACCCCACGCTGGCGGTCTCTTGCAGCAACGTGGCGGCGACAAGAATGGCGATCATGACGACCATGCCGATACTAATGAATTTCTCACCCCGGCCAATCGCCTTCAGGCCAAGATAAAGCACTCCGGCCGCGGGAATAAAAAACAGCGCGCTACCGAGGGCCGGCGAGATGCCGAATAACGAATGCAGGAGTTTACCGCTGCCGGTCATATAAGCCGTCAGCGCGCCGACGCTGTTGACGCAAACGGAGAGGAACATCATCAGCGCGCCAAAGCGGCCGACGTAGCGCTGCGACAGGCCGCTAAGCTGCAGATGCTTACGCGTGCGCAGCGTCGACTCCGCGACGTAGAGCATCGTAACGGTTGTCAGGCTACCGACAACGATCAGCCAAAACAGCAGCGGCAGAAAGCCCGCTTTGCTGGAGGCATAGGCGATGGATAGCACCCCAGCGCCGATATTGGTGCCGACGATCATCGACACGCCTTCAATGAAACTCAGAGATTTTGCAGGTACAGCGGTACGCTCCCGGCTCGTCAGAACCGGAGAAAAGGTGGAGTTGTCAGACATAATATTTTCCGTTTTATTCCGGCAACATCCGCTGCCGGAAAAAAGGTGATATCAGGGTGATAAACCACTCACGCTGAGCATGACTGGCCAGAACGCGGCATCCTGTTTCTCTTCGGCTTCCCTGCCGCCGCAGTCTGACCGGGCGAAAAGTTAGGGCTTCAGCACGCGGGCCAGAATATCCAGCGCCTTCGTAAACTGCGCATCCGGAATCGTTAACGGATAGAGGAAGCGAATGACGTTGCCGTAGACGCCGCAGCTCAGCAGCAGCAGACCGTTCTCCTGGGCTTTTTGCTGGATTTGACGAGTGATCTCCGCCGACGGCTCGCCGGTTTGCGGATCGTTAAACTCCACCGCCACCATCGACCCCTGGCCGCGTACGTCCGCAATGGCCGGGCAGCTTTGACGCGCCTGATTCAGCACTTCTTTCAGATGGCTGCCTAAGCGCTCAGCGCGCTGGCACAGTTGCTCTTCTTCAATCACGTCCAGCACCGCGTGCGCAGCCACGACCGCCAGCGGGTTACCGGCATAGGTACCGCCCAGACCGCCCGGCGCAGGCGCATCCATCACCTCGGCGCGACCGACCACGCCGGAGAGCGGGAAACCGCCGGCCAGGCTTTTAGCCATCGTCATCAGGTCAGGCTTCACATCATAGTGCTGCATCGCAAACAGCTTGCCGGTGCGCGCAAAGCCGGTTTGTACTTCATCGGCAATCAGCAGAATGCCGTGGGTATCGCACAGCGCGCGCAGCGCCTGCATAAACTCAGGCGGGGCGACGTTAAAGCCGCCTTCCCCCTGAATCGGCTCCAGCACAATCGCCGCCACCTGGTCGGCCGCGATATCGGCTTTAAAAATACGATCCAGGCTTTTCATCGCGTCAGCGGTGGTAATGCCATGGGCGGCATTAGGGTAGACTGCGTGATACACCGATCCCGGGAACGGACCGAAACCAATCTTATAAGGCGCCACTTTACCGGTCAGCGCCATGGTCATAAACGTGCGGCCGTGGAATCCGCCGCCGAAGGTAATCAACCCCGGACGACCGGTATAAGCGCGCGCAATTTTCACTGCGTTTTCAACCGCTTCCGCCCCGGTGGTAAAGAACGCCGTTTTTGCCGGACCGTCAATCGGCGCCAGCGCGTTAATCCGCTCGGCCAGCGTGACGTAGCTTTCGTACGGGACAATCTGATAAGCAGTATGGGTAAAGGCCTGCAGCTGTTGTTCAACGGCGGCAATGATTTTAGGGTGCCGATGGCCGGTATTCAGCACCGCGATGCCGGCGGCGAAATCAATCACCTCATTCCCTTCAATATCCCACAGCGTAGCGTTCTCTGCTTTCTCAACAAAGTAGCTGCACATTACCCCTACGCCGCGCGGAGTCGCCTGCTGGCGACGCTGATTCAGTTCTGAACTTTTCACCGGGAATCTCCTGTCATGTGTGTCACGTTATCGCAACAAATCCGAAACTATGTCGTTTATTTACACAGGATTTGGCCCTATAATCGAGTACCAATTCAGATTATCTGAGGGATCCAATTGCGTTCGCTCATCGCAGACCTGGTGCTGGTCAGATTGCAGAAAGAAACCGATCCGCTCCTGCACAAGCGCCTTTACAAGGCGATTCGCCATGCCATTCTGGATGGTTCTCTGCCGCCCCATAGCCGCCTGCCGCCGTCGCGGGATCTGGCGGGGGAGCTGAGAATGTCACGCAACACAATTTTAACAGTTTATGAACAACTACTGGCCGAGGGGTACGTCGTGTCCCGTCGCGGCAGCGGAACATTCGTCGCGAAAACGCTGCCCGATATGTTCCTTCCCGTCTGTAGCGCCAGTGAAAGCAGCCCGGCGCCGGCAACCAGCGCGCCTATCTCCCGGCGCGGCCAGCATCTGCTGGGACAGGTCAGCGCCAGCCCGCGTCAGTGGGGGGCATTTATCCCCGGTGTACCGGACGTCAACGCGTTTCCCCATCCGCTGTTCAGTAAAATCCAGGCGCGTATCAGCCGCCGTCCAAAACCGGAACAGCTCAGCTACAGCTGTAACGGCGGAACGGCCGAGCTACAGCACGCGTTGGTGGACTATCTGAGAGTAGCGCGCGGCGTTCAGTGTCAGGCAGATCAAATTCTTATCACCGAAGGGATCCACCAGGCTATCGACCTGATCACCCGCATGCTGTGCGACCGCGGCGATCTCGCCTGGGTGGAGGAGCCGTCCTACTGGGGCATTCGCCATGTGCTGGCGATGAATGAAGTGCGGGCCGAGCCCGTGGTGGTTGATGCCAGCGGCCTGTGTCCGCCCGAAAGCATAGCCGAAGCGCCGCGGCTGATCTTCGTGACGCCGTCCCATCAGTATCCCCTCGGCGCGGTAATGAGCCTTGAGCGCCGACAGCGCCTGCTCACGCTGGCCCATCAGCACGGCAGCTGGATTGTGGAGGATGATTACGACAGCGAGTTTCGCTTTTCCGGCCAGCCGATCCCGGCGCTACAGGGCTTAGTCGCCGAAGCGCCGGTGGTCTACGTCGGGACGTTCAGTAAGACGCTCTACCCGGGGCTGCGGCTGGGCTATGTCGTGCTGCCTCGTCCGCTGGCGGCCGAACTCAAAAACGCCCATGCCGAGCTCTATCGCGGCGGCCATTCGCTTATCCAGCTGGCGCTGGCGGAATTTATCAACGCCGGTCATTACTCGGCGCATATTCGCCGCATGCGCCTGCTCTACAGCCGCCGTCGCGTCTTTTTGACCGAGCTGATTGAGCGGCACTGCGGGCCGCACGCGCTGTCGGACTTCAGCGATAATGCCGGACTGCATCTGATCCTGAATTTGCCGGATGAGGCGGATGACGTGGCGATTGCCCGCGATGCCAACGCACGCAATATTTTAGTGCGTCCGCTGTCGCGCTATTACCTGACAACGCAACGCAAGAAAGGGCTGTTGATGGGTTTTGCTTCGCAGCCGGAAACGCAGATGGAGCCGGCGTTCAACATCCTGCTTGCGTGCCTGAAAATGCACTGCCCGCAGGCGCTGGCGGAGGCAGAAAAACAAAACGCCCCAACGTAATGTGGGGCGTTATCGGGGACTGGCGCTCAGATTAGGCTTCGATAGCGGCGCGCAGTTTTTTCATGGCGTTCTTTTCAAGCTGACGTACACGTTCAGCCGACACGCCGTAGCGGTCCGCCAGCTCCTGCAGCGTGGACTTGTTGTCTTCGTCCAGCCAGCGGGCGCGGATGATGTCCTGGCTACGTTCGTCAAGACCCTGCATCGCGTCGGTCAGCTTGTTCGCCGCCTGCTCTTCCCAGTTATCGTCTTCGATGCCGTCGGCAAAGTTAGACGATTTATCCTGCAGATAGAGCACCGGCGCCATCGGCTGGCTATCGGACTCATCATCCGAAGACATGTCGAAGGTCATGTCCTGCGCCGCCATACGTGACTCCATCTCACGCACGTCTTTGCTCGACACGCCCAGCTCGCGGGCGACCATTTCGACTTCGTCCTGGTTGAACCAGCCCAGACGCTGCTTGGTTTTACGCAGGTTAAAGAACAGCTTACGCTGCGCTTTCGTGGTCGCGACCTTCACGATACGCCAGTTACGCAGCACGTATTCATGAATTTCCGCTTTGATCCAGTGCACGGCGAAGGAAACCAGACGCACGCCCACTTCCGGGTTAAAACGGCGCACGGCTTTCATCAGGCCAATGTTGCCTTCCTGAATCAGATCCGCCTGCGGCAGGCCATAGCCCGAGTAGTTACGAGCAATATGAACAACAAAGCGCAGGTGAGACAGGATCAGCTTTTTCGCTGCTTCCAGATCGCCCTGGTAATGCAGCTTTTCAGCAAGCTCCCGCTCTTCATCAGCCGATAACATCGGCCAAGTGTTAGCAGCCCGGATGTACGATTCCAGGTTACCAACGGGGGCTAAGGCTAAAGTTTGCATATCTTTGGTCATTCAAATCCTCTCAATCGATATCTTCTGGCATCATTCTGTCCTCACAACGGAGCAACAAACATGCCAGCATTGATGAGCAACGAGAATATCACTCACATTAGTATCAGACAGTGATTTTATCCACAAGTTCCATGCAATGATGTGAATAGATTACGCACAAAATGTGACATGGTTATGAAGTTTAGGGAAGCGTCAACAGGGACTCTTTCCCTGCAGAGAGATATTCAGTGCAGGGAAAGATTATACCAGATTTTTATTACTCGGGAGTAAAGTGACGTAAATGTTGAACGGTTGCCAGCCAGGCGGCGACCCAGCCAATCATTGAGCAAACAATCAGCATCAGGAGACACTCGTCAAAGCCTAAGCCGCTGAGTTCAAACTGCGTGCCGAACACTTTCGCCACTTCGGTGACCGCCGACGACAGGCGCATGACCATAATCTCCGACAGGATCAGCGACAGAAACGCGCCGGAGAACCCCAGCAGCGCCCCGCCGTAAAGGAATGGACGCAGAATAAAACCATCCGTCGCGCCAATCAGTTTCTGCACGTTAATGGTATCGCGACGGGCGAAGATGCTCAGACGCACGCTGTTGCCGATGACCAGGAAGACCGCCGCCACCATCAGTACGCCGATCATCGCCGACACGCGTCCGACCAGCCCGGTTAGCGACGAGAGGCGCGCAAACCAGCTGTCATCCATACGCACTTCATCAACGCCCTGAACGTGGCTCACGCGGTCGCGCAGCGTGTTCAGCGCCTCAACGCTCTGGAAATCAATCTTAGGCACCACGATCGCTACCGCCGGCAGCGGGTTCTCTTCCAGCATATCCAGCGCGCCGCCAAAGCCAGACCAGTTGCGGAATTCGCCAAGGGCTTCATCACGCGACAGATAGTTGACCTTCTCGACGCCCTGCTCCGCCTGCAGCTGGCCGACTACCCGCGCAGCGGCATCGTCATCCAGCGTTTTCTCCAGATAGACGGTGATTTGCGGCGTAGGGTAATACTGCGACGCCGCGGTGCTGACGTTTTTGTAAACCATGTAGCATACGCTCGGCAGGGTCAACGAAATGGCGATCACCATCACCGTCAGGAACGTCGCCAGCGGCGTACTTTTCAGATCCTGTATCGCGCCGTGCCAGGCGTAGCGCACCTGCTCATTGAATACGTTGCTCTTGCGGGAAGCCGGATTCGGCGCCGCTTTTGGCCGTTTCGACGCATTGCGTCCGCCGCTACCGCCCGCCCCGCCCGCATTGCGGAAACGGTCGAATCGATTGCCGAATCGGCGAATGTGGTTCATTGCCTCGCGCTTATTCACCGATATGGCCTCCATGCATATGCCCCTCGCTGAGGGACAGGACGCGGTACGGACGACTGGAGATAAGCCCCAGGTCATGCGTCGCCATCAGTACCGTCACCCCAACGCGGTTAAACTCTTCAAACAGACGTAAGATCCCTTCCGACAGCGCTTCGTCGAGGTTACCGGTCGGTTCATCCGCCAGCAGGACCGCGGGTTTGTTCACCACCGCGCGGGCGATGCCCACGCGCTGTTGTTCACCGCCTGAAAGCTGAATCGGCAGGTTTTTCGCTTTGTCCAACAGCCCGACTTTATCCAGCGCCGCCGAGACGCGACGACGGATATCATCGCCGCTGGCGCCGGCGATAATCAGCGGGATCGCCACATTATCGTAAACGGTACGGTCCATCAGCAGATGGTGGTCCTGGAAAATCATGCCAATCTGACGGCGCAAAAACGGCACCTCGCGGCTCTTCAGGCGGCTGATATCATGGCCGCCGAAGAGGATTTTGCCGGCGCTGGGCCGTTCGATACCGCAGATAAGCTTCAGCAGGGTACTTTTCCCCGCGCCGGAATGGCCGGTCAGAAACGCCATCTCGCCCGCCTGCAGGTGGAAAGTCACCCCCTGCAGCGCTTGTCTCCCACCGAGATAGGCTTTGCTGACTTGTTCAAAGCGAATCATTTTTAATCCTCTCGGGCAAAAAGTGCCTCAATAAAGTCGCCCGCATTAAACGGACGCAGATCTTCAATACGTTCGCCAACACCGATGTAGCGAATCGGAATACCGAACTGATCGGCAACCGAGAAGATAACCCCGCCCTTGGCGGTACCATCCAGCTTAGTCAAGGTGATACCGGTCAGTCCAACCGCTTCGTGGAACAGTTTGGCCTGGCTAATCGCGTTCTGCCCTGTGCTGGCGTCAATGGTCAGCATAACTTCATGCGGCGCATCGACATCGAGTTTTTTCATGACGCGGACAATCTTCTTCAGTTCTTCCATCAGGTGCGATTTATTCTGCAGACGGCCCGCGGTATCGGCAATCAGGACGTCAATATTGCGCGCCTTCGCCGCCTGGATGGCATCGAAAATGACCGATGCCGAGTCCGCGCCGGTATGCTGGGCAATCACCGGAATATTATTACGCTGCCCCCAAACCTGGAGCTGCTCAACCGCCGCCGCACGGAAGGTATCGCCCGCCGCCAGCATCACCGACTTGCCCTGCTGCTCGAACTGACGCGCCAGCTTACCGATGGTGGTGGTTTTACCGACGCCGTTGACGCCGACCATCAGAATCACAAACGGCGTTTTGCCTTCTACGTTCAGCGGCTCATCCACTTTCGCCAGGATATCGCCCATCTCTTCTTTCAGCAGGCCGTACAGCGCCTCGGCGTCGCGCAGCTGCTTACGGCTGGCGTCGTTGGTCAGATTAGTGATGATCTTACGCGTGGTCTCCACACCGACGTCGGCAATCAGCAGCTGCTCTTCCAGCTCTTCAAACAGATCATCGTCGATTTTCTTACCGCGGAACAGACTGATAAATCCGGAACCGAGGTTTTGTTTGGTTTTCACCAGGCTGCGTTTGAGGCGGGCGAAGAAACCTTCTTTGGTCGGTTTTTCCTGCTCTAACGGCGTCACGACGGTTTCGTCCGGCACCACCTCCACGGCGTTTTCCGCCGCATCGGCTGCCGCCAGAGCCTGCGCTTCCAGCTCTTCATCGCTGATATCGGCTTGCGCATCCGCTAACGGTTCGCCTGCTTCGGCATCTTCGACAACGGCTTCTTCAATCACCGCTTCCGGTTCGGCAATCACCGCTTCCGGCGTCTGCTCAGCGACGGCTTCAGCCGCGACCGGCTCGGCAATGACCTCTTCAACCAGCGGCTCAGCGACAATTTCTTCAACCGCAGGCTGCTCCGCAACCTCTTCAACGACCGGAGATTCGACAACCGCCTGCGGTTGTTCGCTATCAACGACCTGCTCGGTCACCTCAACCACCTCGGCGGCAAAGGCTTCGGCGTCCGGTTTCTCCGTCGCAGGCGCGTCGACCGTTTGCGGCGCAGCGGCAGGCGCTTCGCTTTCCGCGGACGGTTCTGCAACCTCTTGCTGGGCTTCTACTTTTTGTTCTGTTTCGCTTTCCTGCGCCTGTTCTTTTTGGCCAAAGCCCAGCCAGGAAAAGAAGCCACGTTTTTTGTCTTTCGCCATTTGCGACTACACTCCTCGCTGTTAATTCATGGCACAGCTTCGGCCAGTTGGTAGCGGAAGCTGAAAAATGATGAAATTAGTCGGATAGTCTACCACTTAACTTAACTCGCATCACCGCCCCCGGATTAAGGTTTCGTCAACCGCTGCCGATCGTTAGAATAGCAGCCCGGAAGTTGAGACTTGAGCAAAGAGATGAAGAAACCAAACCACGCAGGCAGCGGCCAGATCCGTATTATCGGCGGGCAATGGCGGGGCCGTAAATTACCGGTGCCGGAGAGCCCGGGTCTGCGCCCGACCACCGACCGGGTACGCGAAACGCTATTTAACTGGCTGGCGCCATCGATCGTTGACGCGAGCTGCCTCGACTGCTTCGCCGGCAGCGGCGCGCTGGGCCTTGAAGCCCTCTCCCGCTACGCGGCCAACGCCACGCTGCTGGAAATGGAACGCGGCGTCGCGCAGCAGCTGCAAAAAAACCTGGCGACCCTCAAAGCCAGCAACGCTAAGGTCGTGAACACCAATACTTTAGCGTTTCTCGCTCAGGCGGGCGCGCCGCACGATATCGTGTTTGTCGATCCCCCGTTTCGTAAAGGGCTGCTTGAAGAAACGCTGAAACTGCTGGAAAACAACGGCTGGCTTAGCGATGAAGCGCTCATCTACATCGAGAGTGAAGTCGAAAACGGTTTACCGCCGGTGCCGATGAACTGGCACGTCTATCGTGAAAAAGTGGCCGGACAGGTCGCCTACCGTCTCTATCAACGTGAGGCCCAAGGAGAAAACTATGCTGATTAATTTTGGCCGCTTGCTGATGCTGTGCGTGTGGGCGTTTTTATTGCTGAATCTGTTTCAACCGTTCCCAAAGCCGCTGAATATCTTCGTTAACGTGGCGCTAATCTTTATGATTCTGATGCACGGCCTGCAGCTGACGCTGCTCAAGGCGACGCAGACGAAAGAGATGCCGCCGCTGGGGCGCTTCGAGCAGGTCCGTATTTTCATCTTCGGCGTGTTCGAACTGGTCGCCTGGCAGAAAAAGCTCAAGGCGACCCTGAAGAAGAAGTAATGCCCGGAAAAGGTTCAGGGATCTGGCGCAAAGCCCATAAACCGCGAACCTTTATAGCTCAGGACGCCTTTATCGCCGACGCTTAACGCATGATACTGCGGCGCCTGCAGACGAAAAACCATTTCCATCCCGCCGCTTACCGGCCTGAAGCTGGCTTCGTAACGCATCTCGCTGCCGGCAGGCGTCACCGTCTGCTGGCGTGAACGGCGATCGTTAATCACCTTCTCCCGCTTATTGCTCACCACCACCCGTTTTTGCAACAGCGGCGCGGCGTCGTTCTCCATTTTTTCCCGGCGCTGCTGCGCATAACGATACGATGCGGCAACCGCAATGATGGCAACGGCAACCATAAAAAACAGCGGAACTTTACTCATTCACCTTGCCCCCAGGAATTATCAGGAATAAGCATACTGTGGCTTGATTATCATTGTCATCTTCCTCTGCAAACCACTACACTGAGATTCAGTACTGTAAGTACAATCACTTACTTAATGATAACAGATACAGGGACTTACTATGCTTTGGTCATTTATTGCTGTCTGTTTCTCCGCATGGCTTTACGTCGATGCGTCCTATCGTGGGCCTGCCTGGCGTCGCTGGGTGTTTAAACCCGTCACGCTGATCCTGCTTCTGTTACTGGCCTGGCAAGCGCCGATGTTTAACGCCATCAGCTACCTGGTGCTGGCCGGGCTTTGCGCCTCGCTGGTCGGCGACGCCTTGACCCTACTGCCCCGGCAGCGGGTGATGTACGCCGTGGGGGCGTTCTTTCTCTCCCACCTGCTCTACACCATCTGGTTTGCCAGCCAGCTGACGCTGTCGTTCTTCTGGCCGCTGCCGCTGGTGCTGCTGATCCTCGGCGCGCTGCTGCTGGCCATCATCTGGACGCGGCTGGAAGAGATGCGAATGCCGGTGTTTACCTTTATCGCGATGACGCTGGTGATGGTCTGGCTGGCCGGCGAGCTGTGGTTCGCTCGCCCGACGGACACCGCGCTGTCCGGCTTCGTTGGCGCCGCGTTCCTGCTGCTCGGCAACGCGGTCTGGCTCATCAGCCATTATCGCCGCCGCTTCCGCGCTGACAACGCGATCTCCTCGGCGTTTTACTTCGCCGGGCACTTCCTGATCGTCCGCGCGCTCTATTTGTAATTAAGCGCTTGACTCTGGAGTCGACTCCAGAGTGTATCCTGCGGGTAATGAGAAAATTATCATTACCCGGAGGGTCCTATGTCGGCTCCAGAATCGCAGGATAAAAAAGTCCCACACTTCTCATCGTTAAAATTTACCCCTGCCGCGCAGCCTGCGGAAAGCTGCTGTGCGGACCACGCCTGCAGCAGCGAAACCGCCGCTGAAAACGACGCGCTGAGTCATGCACGCTTTAGCTGGCTGGTAGAAGGCATGGATTGCGCGGCCTGCGCCCGCAAGGTCGAAACCGCCGTTCGCCAGGTGCCGGGAGTGAGCCAGGTTCAGGTGCTGTTCGCCACCGAAAAGCTGCTGGTCAACGCCGAGGGCGACGTTGGTCCGCAGATCGAAAGCGCCGTGCGCGCCGCGGGCTACCAGCTGCGGGATGAAAACGCCCCCCGGACAGAGGACGCCACCTCGTGGCTGCGCGAGAATCTGCCGCTCATCACCCTCGTCGCCATGATGGCGCTCAGCTGGGGGCTGGAGCAGTTTAACCCTCCTCTGGGCGAAATCGCCTTCATCACAACCACCCTTGTCGGCCTGTGGCCGGTCGCCCGGCAAGCAATACGCCTGATCAAAAGCGGAAGCTGGTTCGCCATCGAAACTCTGATGAGCGTCGCAGCCATCGGCGCGCTGTTTATCGGCGCCACCGCCGAAGCGGCGATGGTGCTGCTGCTGTTCTTAATCGGCGAACGCCTTGAGGGTTGGGCCGCCAGCCGCGCGCGTCAAGGCGTCAGCGCGTTGATGGCGCTGAAACCCGATACCGCAATCCGCGTGCGCGACGGCGTACGCGAAACCGTAGCCCAGCGCGACCTGCGCCCCGGCGACGTGATTGAAGTGGCCGCCGGGGGCCGTCTGCCCGCCGATGGCCAGCTGCTCTCGCCCTTCGCCAGCTTCGATGAGAGCGCGCTAACCGGTGAATCCGTACCGGTGGAGCGTAACGCCGGGGAACGCGTGGCGGCCGGCGCCACCAGCGTCGATCGTCTGGTACAGCTGACGGTGATCTCCGAACCGGGCGACAGCGCCATCGATCGCATTCTTAAGCTGATTGAAGAAGCGGAGGAGCGCCGCGCGCCGATTGAGCGCTTTATCGATCGCTTCAGCCGCATCTATACCCCGGCGATTATGGTCGTCGCGCTGCTGGTAGCCATTGTTCCGCCGCTGCTGTTTGCCAGCGCATGGCTGCCGTGGATCTATAAAGGTTTAACGCTGCTGCTGATTGGCTGTCCGTGCGCGCTGGTGATCTCCACCCCGGCGGCGATTACCTCCGGCCTGGCGGTGGCGGCGCGTCGCGGCGCGCTGATTAAAGGCGGCGCGGCGCTGGAGCAACTGGGCCGCGTGCGCCAGGTGGCGTTTGATAAAACCGGTACCCTGACCATCGGCCAGCCGCGCGTCACCGCGGTGATGGCGACCACGGACATCGGCGAAAACGATCTGCTGGCGCTGGCGGCCGCCGTAGAGCAAGGCTCCAGCCACCCGTTAGCCCAGGCCGTCGTACGTGAGGCGGAGCAGCGTCAGCTGGTGATTCCGCCGGCCAGCGGCCAGCGCGCGCTGGCTGGCTCCGGCATTGAGGCGCAGGTCGAAGGTCGTCAGGTGCTGATTTGCGCCGCCGGGAAAAATAACGATCCGCAGTACGATGCACGTATTCAGCAGCTGGAGAGCGCCGGGCAAACCGTGGTGCTGGTGATGCGCGATGAGACGCTGCTGGGGATTCTGGCGCTGCGCGATACGCTGCGCGACGATGCCCGCCAGGCGGTGGATGAACTCCATCAGTTAGGCGTTCAGGGAGTGATACTAACCGGCGACAATCCGCGCGCGGCGGCGGCCATCGCCAGCGAGCTGGGGCTGGCGTTCCGCGCCGGGCTGCTGCCCGCGGATAAAGTGCAGGCGGTGATGGCGCTCAACGCCGAGTCGCCGCTGGCGATGGTCGGCGACGGAATCAACGACGCGCCGGCGATGAAAGCGGCGACGATTGGCATCGCCATGGGCAGCGGCACCGACGTCGCTCTGGAGACCGCCGATGCGGCATTGACCCATAACCGTCTGACCGGGCTGGCGCAGATGATTTCGCTGGCGCGCGCCACCCACGCCAATATCCGGCAGAACATCGCCATCGCGCTGGGTCTGAAGGGCATTTTTCTGGTCACCACCCTGCTTGGCCTGACCGGCCTGTGGCTGGCGGTGCTGGCGGATACCGGGGCGACGGTGCTGGTCACCGCTAACGCGCTGCGGCTGTTGCGTAAGAAATAGTATCTACCCGGGCTACAGGTTCGTGCCGTCTGGTTTTTTGTCGCCCGGATAAGGCATCAGCCGCAATCCGGGATATCTCTGGCGGCGAGCGCTGCATTCTTTCCCCGGGGGCGGCGCTTGACGCGCCTTGCCCGGGCTACAGGTTCGTGCGGTCTGGTTTTTGTAGCCCGGACAGGTGCGCAGCACCGCCTCCGGGAAGACGTACCCAGACTCAGTGGCTTTTACGGATCAGGTAGCGGTACGGCAGCGCCTCGGTTTGCTGCGCCAGCAGCTCATGCTCCATAAAGCGGCAGAAACCGGGAATATCGCGGGTCGTCGCCGGATCGTCGGCCACGATTAGCAGCGTCTCGCCCACCGGCATCGTACGCACGGTCTTGCGCACCATCATCACCGGTTCCGGGCAACGAAGCCCCTGCGCATCAAGCGTATGGTCAGGGCTGGAGAAAAGTTCGCTCATTTTCATCTCACATTAACAAAACGGCCCTAGTTTACCCCCAGTTCGCCAGTACGCAAGCCAGGTTAACGTTTGCGCGAAAAACAAGCATTGCAATACGCTCGCAACGCAGTATCATGCAGCCGTTTTTATTGGGTTCCCTCACCCCAACCACTAAAAAGGTCACAATATGAGTCCGTTTACTACCGTACAGCGTAAAAAAGCGCTGATCTGGCTATCGCTATTCCATCTGCTGGTCATCACTTCCAGTAACTACCTGGTACAGTTGCCGATCTCCATCTTTGGTTTTCATACCACCTGGGGCGCGTTCAGCTTTCCGTTTATTTTCCTCGCCACCGATCTGACGGTGCGGATTTTTGGCGCTCCGCTGGCGCGACGCATTATCCTCGCGGTGATGATCCCGGCGCTGCTCATCTCCTACGGGGTTTCCGCGCTGTTTTATATGGGCGAGTGGCAGGGCTTTGCCGCATTAACCAGCTTTAATCTGTTTGTCGCCCGTATCGCCGCCGCCAGCTTTATGGCCTACGCGCTGGGGCAGATCCTCGACGTCCACGTCTTCAACCGCCTGCGTCAGAACCGCCGCTGGTGGCTGGCGCCCACGGCATCCACCCTTTTCGGTAACGTCAGCGATACGCTGGCCTTCTTCTTTATCGCCTTCTGGCGCAGCCCGGATCCGTTTATGGCGGCGCACTGGGGTGAAATCGCCATCGTCGACTACTGCTTCAAGGTGCTGATTAGCATCGTATTCTTCCTGCCGATGTACGGCATGTTGTTGAATATGCTGCTGAAAAAGCTGGCAGATAAATCTGATTTATCCGCATTGCAGCCAGGTTAAGAGTACTCACGAAACGATGTGATAAGATAAGCGAATGAGCCGTTAATGGCCGTTTATCGAAAGGAAGATGTCAATGCGCAATTTGGTTAAATATGTCGGTATTGGCCTGCTGGTTGTGGGTCTTGCGGCCTGTGATAACAGCGATACAAAAACGCCGACTGCCGGGGCGGCTGCGGAAAGCAACGCCAGCGGGCAACCTATTAGTCTGCTGGATGGCAAACTGAGCTTCTCCCTGCCTGCCGGTATGACCGACCAGAGCGGCAAGCTGGGCACCCAGGCCAACAATATGCACGTCTATTCTGACGCCACCGGCCAGAAAGCGGTGATCGTGATTGTTGGCGACAGCACCAATGAAGATCTGGCCGTCATGAGCCAGCGTCTGGAAGAGCAGCAGCGCAGCCGCGACCCGCAGCTGCAGGTCGTGAGCAATAAATCCATTGAGATCAAAGGCCACACCCTGCAACAGCTGGACAGCATCATCTCCGCCAAGGGCCAGACCGCCTGGTCTTCCGTCCTGCTCGGTAAGGTTGATGACAAACTGCTGACGCTGCAGATCACGCTGCCAGCGGATAATCAGCAGCAGGCGCAGACCGAAGCGGAAAACATTATCAACACCCTCGTCATCCAGTAACTACTGGCCTGACGCCGCGGCCTCCGGTTCACCGACCGGGGGCCGTTTTTTTAACCGCCATCCCAGCAGCAGCGCCACCGCGACCAGCCCCACCGTCGCGAGATAGATCGATGAAATGCCCGCCCACGCCATCAGCAGCCCGGCAAGCGGACCGGTGATCCCCAGCGAGAGATCCATAAATACCGTATAGGTCGCCAGCGCCGACCCCTGATTTTGCTGCGGCACGGCCTTCACCGCCACCACCCCAAGCGCCGGGAACACCAGCGAAAAACCGGCTCCGGCAAAGAAAGTGCCTATTTTCGCCATCAGCGGCGTCTCCGCCAGGCCCACTAACAGCAGCCCAATAATTTCGACGACAAAACAGAGCATCGCCACGTTCAGCCCGCCAAGGCGGTTAATTCCGTTGGGGAACAGCAGACGAGTGCCGACAAAGGCGCAGCTAAACAGCGTCAGGGCGAAGGCCGCGCCGTCCCAGCCTTTGGCATCATAAAACAGGGTGATAAAGGTGGCGATAACGCCAAACCCCGCCGAAGCCAGGGCCAGCGCCATACCGTAGAGCCAGACGCGCCCCAGCACCGCGCGAAACGACATCGCTTTACCCCTGCCCGCTTTCACCGCCGCCCGCGGCAACGCGCACAATACCGCCACCAGCGCCACCGCCATAATGGTCAACGCCAGCCCGTGCAGGCCAATCAGCGAGTAACAGAGCACGCCGAGCGGTGCGCCCATCGCCATCGCTCCGTAGGTGACAATGCCGTTCCAGGAGATAACCCGCCCGATATGCAGCGAACCGACTACCCCGACGCCCCACAGCGTGGAGCCGGTTCCCGCGAAGCTCTGCCCAATGCCGAGAATTATGCGCCCAAGGCATAGCAGCGCCAGGCTCACAGCGGGCAAGTCGCCGAAGAGCGCCGCCAGCAGATAGCCGAGTCCGCTCAGAAAGCAGCCGCACAGGCCGAAAACGACGATCTTTTTTGGCCCCAGCAGGTCGGCGTAACGCCCGGCGTGCGGGCGGCTGAGCAGCGTAGCGAAGTACTGGAGGCTAATCACCAGTCCGGCCCAGAAGGCGCTAAACCCCATCACATCATGCACATAGCCGGGCAACACCGCCAGCGGCAGGCCAATGGTCAGATAGCTGGCAAAGTTAAACATCACGACAGAGACAATCCGCAGATTGAGGCGCAATCCATTGAGCGCCGGTTCGGCGACGGTTTCGGGCATCGGGTTCCACCAGATTTTTACTACTGTGTTTCATTTCTACCACGCCACACGTTATAAATCAGCAGCCAGATTAGGATTCCTGGCAGCAAGCCAGCCGCTACACTTAATGAAAATCATAGAAAGGAACCGTGAATGACAACCCCTCAGCCCGATAAAACGGGTATGCATATTCTGCTTAAACTGGCGTCACTGGTGGTGATCCTCGCCGGGATCCATGCCGCGGCAGATATCATCGTGCAGCTATTACTGGCGCTGTTCTTCGCCATTGTCCTCAATCCGCTGGTCACCTGGTTTATTCGCCGCGGCGTGCGTCGCCCGGCAGCCATTACTATCGTGGTGGTGGTGATGCTGATCGTGCTCACCGCGTTAATTGGCGTACTGGCCGCATCGGTTAACGAATTTGTCGCCATGCTGCCAAAATATAATAAAGAGCTGACGGCAAAAGTCCTGCGGCTGCAGGAGGCGCTGCCGTTTTTGCATATTCACATGTCCCCGGAGCGTATGCTGCAACGCATAGACTCTGACAAGCTGATGACGTTCACGACCACCCTGATGACCGGGCTCTCTGGCGCTATGGCCAGCGTCGTTCTGCTGGTGATGACGGTGGTGTTTATGCTTTTTGAAGTCCGTCATGTGCCTTATAAACTCCGCTTTGCCCTCAACAACCCGCAGATCCACATCGCCGGTCTGCACCGGGCCTTAAAAGGCGTTTCGCATTATCTGGCGCTGAAAACGCTGCTTAGCCTGTGGACTGGGGTGATTGTCTGGTTAGGGCTGATGCTGATGGGGGTTCAGTTTGCGCTGATGTGGGGCGTGCTGGCTTTTCTGCTGAACTATGTGCCTAACATTGGCTCGGTGATTTCCGCCGTTCCGCCTATGGTCCAGGCGTTACTTTTTAACGGTTATTATGAGTGTCTGATGGTCGGCGCGCTCTTTTTAGTCGTGCACATGATCATCGGCAATATTCTCGAACCCCGCATGATGGGCCATCGGCTGGGCATGTCTACGCTGGTGGTTTTCCTCTCGTTGCTGGTCTGGGGATGGCTGCTTGGCCCAGTGGGAATGCTGCTGTCGGTACCGTTAACCAGCGTATGTAAAATATGGATGGAGACCACCAAGGGCGGCAGTAAATTAGCCATCCTGCTCGGGCCCGGACGCCCCAAAAGCAGGCTACCGGGCTAGCCCTGCCGCTTCACCGGCCAGAAGATCGTCAGCACCCCGGCGACAATCAGCAGCACGCCCAGCAGCGATTGCCAGTGGAAAGGCTCATGCCAGCCGGGGAGCCAGATGGCGGCGGCCCAGACCAGGATATAGCTCAGGCTCAGCAGCGCGTAGGCTTTCGCCAGCGGCAGTTGATGCAGGGCGAAGTACCAGCAGACCATCGATAGCAGGTAACCCATAAGCCCGAACGTCAGGCCAAACGTGCCCGCCCGCAGATGCAGCAGATGGTTGAGGAAGGTGAATATCTCTGTCAGCGGCGGGAGTTCGACCATCGCGCTGCGCAGCAGCAGCTGCGCGCCGCTCGCCAGGCCGACGCTGAATAACGCCCAGATTAAGCCCATCAGATACGGCTCCCCAGAATAACAATCCCGACGACGATCAGCCCCACGCCAAGCCAGTGGCGGCGCGCGACCGGCTCGCGCCAGATCCCCCACGCCGCCAGCGTCACCCAGACAAAGTTCAGGCTCAGCATAGGGTAGGCGATACTGACCGGGATTGACTGCAGCACGCTAAGCCACAGCAGCATACTGCAGCCGAGAGCGAGCAGCGCTAAACCCAGCCAGCCGAGGATATGGCGCCCGCGCCGCCCGGATTTGGACGGGCGGGTGGCCTGTTTCTGGCACAGCTGTCCGGCGCAGCTCAGCAGGCTGGCGAAAACCAGACAGATCCACACGCTCATTGCGGCAGGTACTGGATAAACACCACGCGCCCCAGCTCGTAGAAGCTGTCCGGTTTCGGTAGCGCTAAATCAGCCATACTTTCTCCTTTGTCCATCAGCAGAACCAGCGAGACGGGTCCCTGCTGGCGGTGCGTCGCCAGCCAGTCAGCAAAATGCGCCTGATCGACAAACTGGTGCTGCGCGTCCGGCCAGGAGAGACCGTACTTCAGCTCGCCCTGCTTGTCGAACAGAATGATATCGCTGCGCTTGAGCTCCCACGACAGCCCGCCGGCGATACCGACGTTATTGGTCAACACGTAGCGGCTCGGCGTCAGCGATTCGCTGACGATATCCACCAGAAACTGCGGCTGCTTGCTGTCGATCACCCGATCCGGGATAGCGAAGCCCACCAGCAGCGCCAGCCCGAGCGGGCAGCAGGCGGCGAGGATCCAGCGGCGGCCGTTATCCTTCATCGCCAGCCAGCCCATCAGCGCCCACCAGCCAAATATCAGCGCCGCCAGCAGGCACTTATACAGCTCAATGTGGCTCCATACCGGCTTGTGCATAAAGCCCCACGGCGAAACCACCAGCACGGCGACCAGGCCAATCAGGCCAAAGGCCAGGTTGATCGCGCCGTTAATTTTCAGCGCTTTCGCCCCCGCCTTCGCCGCATCCAGCGCGTAGCGCGCCATCAGAATCGACAGAGGAGCAAAACAGGGCAGGATGTAGGTCGGGAGCTTACCCTTAGCAATGCTGAAGAACAGCAACGGCATCGCCACCCATCCGAGCAAATAGAGCGCACCGCGCGCCTCATCGCGCTCGGTCCAGCCGCGCTTGAGCGCCCCCGGCAGCAGCGCCAGCCACGGCAGGCTGCCGGCAATCAGGAACGGAATGTAGTACCAGAACGGCGCTTTATGCTGGGCATCTTTTTCCGCGAAACGCTGGATATGCTCCACCCAGAAGAAGTAGCGCCAGAAATCCGGCTCGCGTTTGGCGATGGCGAGCCCCCACGGCAGCACCACCAGCGCGCAGACGCCCACCGCCAGCCAGCCGTAAGTCAGCACTTCGCGCCAGCGCTTACGCGCAATCACCCACGGCAGCACTCCGACCACCGGCACCGCCAGCGCAAGGAAGCCTTTGGTCATCACTCCCATCCCGCAGGCCACGCCGAGTAAAACATAGCCGAAAATTTTACCGCCGTGGCTTTGAGCCTGCGTCGCGCCCCAGAAGCTGCACATCGCCAGCGCCATCCACATGGTGATCATCGGGTCGAGCACCGCGTAGGTGCCGATACCGTAGACCAGCAGCGCGGTCAGGAAGATAACCGGCGACAGAATCGCGACGCGTTTATCGCGGAAAAGACGCCACGCCAGCCAGGCAACCAGCAGCGCGGTAACGGTAATCGAAAATACCACCCCAAAGCGGACGGCGAAATTATTGTGGCCGAATAGCCACTGGCCGATGCTGTTGATCCAGTAGCCGGCAATCGGTTTTTCAAAGTAGCGCAGCCCGAGGAAATGCGGCACCACCCAGTCGCCGGTCGCCAGCATTTCGCGGCTGATCTCCGCGTAGCGGGTTTCATCAGGCTGCCAGAGCAGGCGGAAGTTGAGCGGCAGTATATAATAGAGGACAAAAAGGGCGACCAGAGAGGCGCCGTAGCGAATGCTTTTCATCAAACACCCGAATTGAGTAATTGTTCACGTCCAAGCCAGCCTTCCCGGCCGGCCAGTTCACCACGAACCACCTTCCCTCGCGGCAGCGCGCTAAAATCGGCGGGCAGCAGCTGGCTTAGCGGGCAAAACTGGATCTCTTCCTGTGCGGCCATGGTCAGCAGTTCATCAAACTGATCCGCGAAGGCAATGCCCTCCACTTCAGCATGGATGGTATAGACCGGCGTCCCCGCGTCGCGGTGGATGCAGTCCAGCAGATAGCGGTTGAAGCCTGCAATATCCACCGCGTTTCCCACCGCTTCATCCCAGGTCGGTAAGGTCACCGGGATCTGCACGGTCCCCGGCGCGCTGTTCCCCAGCTGCGGCAGAAAAGGCCCGGTCCCCCGGCAGTCGCTGTTATAGAGGAAATCGAAAGCCTCTTTGGCTTTGATCACCCGCTGATCGGCGCGCCAGCCGGCAACGGCGGAACAGGTTACCGGGCGACCGATAATCCGCTCCAGCTCCAGCAGCCCGCGTTCAACCTCCAGCGTCAGCCTTTCCTGCGGCCAGACGCCACTCCACGCCTGCCAGCTATAGTGATCCCAGGCGTGCAGGCCAACTTCATGCTCCTGCGCGGCGGCGCGGATAACCTCTTCATTCCCCGCGCCGATCCTGCGCCCTGGCCAGGCGGTGCCGGCCAGCAGGATATCCCAGCCGTACAGCGACGCGGCCTTTGAGCGCAGCATCTTCCACAGAAACTTCGGCTTTACCAGGCGCCAGATATGACGCCCCATGTTGTCCGGCCCGACGCTGAAAAAGAAGCTTGCCTGAATCCCGTGCTGGCTTAGCAGAGCCAGCAGTCGCGGGACCCCGTCCCGCGTACCGCGAAAGGTATCGACATCGATGCGTAAGCCGACCTGTTTCATGATTTGCCGCTGTCCGTCAGTTCAACCGTGCGCAGGAAGAAGTCCAGGGTATGTTCCACGGTCTCTTCCATTTCCACCGTCGGCACCCAGTTCAGGCAGCGCTTCGCGTTGCGAATGCTCGGCTTACGGTGTTCAACATCCTGGTAGCCTTTACCGTAGTAATCACTACTTTCCACTTCGCGGAATCCGGCGAAAGGCGGGAAGCGGTCGCGCAGCGGATGGCGTTCAAAGCAGGCCAGCAGCATTTCCGCCAGCTCTTTGATACTCGCTTCGTTATCCGGGTTGCCGATGTTGATGATTTGCCCGTCGCAGCGGCCGTCCTTGTTCTCAATGATGCGGAACAGCGCTTCGATACCGTCGCTGATATCGGTAAAGCAGCGCTTCTGCTTACCGCCCTCAATCAGCTTGATCGGCGAACCTTCGACCAGGTTGAGGATCAGCTGGGTGATGGCGCGAGAGCTGCCGATGCGCGCGGCGTTGAGGTTATCGAGGCGCGGCCCCATCCAGTTAAACGGCCGGAACAGGGTAAACTTCAGGCCGTTCTTATCGCCGTAGGCCCAGATCACGCGGTCCAGCAGCTGCTTGGAGACCGAGTAGATCCAGCGCTGTTTGTTAATCGGCCCGACCACCAGGTTGGAGGTGTCTTCATCGAAGTTGTTGTCGGTACACATGCCGTACACTTCCGACGTCGACGGGAAGATGATGCGCTTATCGTATTTCACGCAGTCGCGGATAATCTTCAGGTTCTCTTCAAAATCCAGCTCAAACACGCGCAGCGGGTTGCGGGTATATTCGATTGGCGTGGCAATCGCCACCAGCGGCAGGACCACGTCGCACTTCTTAATGTGGTACTCGATCCACTCGGAGTGGATGCTGATATCGCCTTCAACAAAGTGGAAGCGCGGGTTGTCGAGGAAGCGGCTGATGGCGTCGGAGCCAATATCCAGGCCGTAAATCTCGTAGTTGTCGTCCTGCAACAGACGCTCGGTCAGGTGGTTACCGATAAAGCCATTCACCCCGAGGATCAACACGCGGGTGCGGCGCTTAATCGCCACCACCGGTTTGCTGCTCAGCACCGCGCCGGCAACCAGGCCCAGCGCCTGCGCCAGCTGGGTACCCTGCATATAAACGCCGCGCTCGGTCTGCCCGGTAACGATTTCTAACGCCCCTTCCTGACAGGCGACGACCAGCGGCGCAACGGAGAGCACCGTCCCCGCTTTGGCGGCGGCCAGATCGTGGCGCACGCGTGATTTCCAGACGATAAACTTGTTTGCGCCGGCGTAGCCGAACGCGCCCGGCCACGGATCGGAAACCGCGCGGACGAGGTTGTGCAGCGTCTGGGCCGAACGTTCCCAGTCGAGGCGACCGTCTTCCGGCGTACGGCGACCGACGTAAGTCGCCTGGCTTTCATCCTGGACGCGCTCTTCGGTTTTACCGTCGCGGATGGCGGGCAGCGCCTGAGCCAGCAGATCCGACGCTGCGGCGCAGAGTTTACGGTGCAGCGCCAGCGCCGCGTCATCCGCGCCGATCGCTACGCTTTTCTGCGCCACGATATTGCCGGCATCGGCGCGGTTAACCATACGGTGCAGCGTCACGCCTGTTTCGCTTTCGCCGTTCACCAGCACCCAGTTCAGCGGCGCGCGGCCGCGATATTTCGGCAGCAGTGAACCATGCAGGTTAAAAGCCCCCTGCGGCGCAATATTCAAAATGTCATCGCACAGCAGGTTGCGATAATAGAACGAGAACAGCACGTCCGGTTTTATCTCGCGGATACGTTCGATCCACAGCGGATGATTCACATCTTCCGGCGCCCATACCGGGATGCCTTGCTCAGCGGCGATACGCGCCACGGAGCCAAAGAAATGGTTTTCGCCAGGGTTATCCGGATGGGTAAAAATAGCGGCGATGTCATAACCGGCGTCCAGCAGAGACTGAATACCTGCACAACCCATATCGTGATAAGCGAAGACTACGGCTTTCATGAACGATCTTCCTCTTGAGATGCCGTTTCCGGCTGGCGAACAACACGTTGAATAAAGTAGCGGGGGCGGGCGCGGACATCGTTATAGATGCGGCCGATATACTCCCCGAGCAGGCCCATCCCGACGAACTGGGCGCCGATAAACATGAACAGCACCGCGAACAGCATGAACACCCCTTCTGCCGCCCACTGGGGACCAAACACCAGACGCAGCACCACCAGCATCAGGCCGAAGGCAAAGCCCAGCAGGGCGATAGCGCTGCCGAACAGGCTCAGCAGGCGCAGCGGCGTGGTGGTCAGGCAGGTCACCAGGTCGTACATCAGGTTAATCAGGCGCATAAAGCTGTATTTGGAGTCGCCGAATTCGCGCTCGGCGTGCATCACCGGGATCTCAACCGCCCGGCGGGCAAAGGTGTTTGCCAGAATCGGGATAAAGGTACTGCGCTCATGGCAGTTAAGCATCGCGTCGATGATATGGCGGCGATAGGCGCGCAGCATGCAGCCATAGTCGCCCATCGCTTTACCGGTGGTGCGCTGGATCAGGCGGTTGATCATCTTCGAGGCGCTTTTACGGAAGAAGGAGTCCTGACGGTTCTGGCGCACGGTACCGACCACGTCGTAGCCCTCGTCGGCCTTCTCGACCAAGCGCGGGATCTCTTCCGGCGGGTTTTGCAGGTCGGCGTCAAGGGTAATGATCAGGTCGCCGGTAACGTGGCTGAAGCCCGCCATAATCGCCGAGTGCTGGCCGTAGTTGCGGTTCAACAGTACCGCCACCACGTGGCTGCCTTCGGCCTCGGCGGCTTCGGTGAGCATCCGCGCCGAGTCATCGCTGCTGCCATCGTCGACCAGCAGAATTTCATACTGCCGACCGAGCGTCGCGCAGGCGGTATCGGTACGGCGGATAAGCTCCGGCAGGCTCTCCTGCTCGTTATAGACAGGAATGACGACCGAGACCTTTTTCACGGGAGGATAGCTAAACATATCAACGTCCTGACAGCTGGTGCAGTGCGGAAATGACCCGAGTGACATCGTCGTCGGTCATATCCGGGAACAACGGGATGGAACAAATGCGCGCGCTGTTCCATTCCGTATGCGGTAATGAAACTTCAGGGAAACGCTCGCGGTAATACTTTTGCGTATGCGCCGCGCGGAAGTGCAGGCCGGTGCCAATGCCCATGGCCTTCAGTTTTTCCATCAGGGCATCGCGGCTGATGCCGCAGGCGGCTTCGTCAACGCGGATAATAAACAGGTGCCAGGCGTGCTGATGCTCCCACGACGGCGCCACCAGCGGCCTGAAGGGCGTATCCGCTAGCTCTCGCAGATAGCGTTGCGCGATGGCGGCGCGACGCTGATTGGCGTGGGCGAGCTTGTCCAGCTGCACCAGCGCCAGCGCGGCGTTGATATCCGCGAGATTGTATTTAAAGCCCGGCGAAATCACCTCCGCCTGCGGAGCGCGGCCCAGGGTCTGGCGGTCATAAGCATCGACGCCGAGGCCGTGGAACTTCAGGCTGCGAATACGCGCGGCCAGCTCGTCATCGTCGGTCACCACCAGCCCGCCTTCGGCGCAGGTCATATTTTTGATCGCATGGAATGAGAAAATGGCGGTACCGCGCCAGCCGACGTGGCGGCCTTTGTAGTACGTCCCGGCCGCGTGGGCGGCATCTTCAATCACCGGAATAGCGTGACGCTCGCCAATCGCGCGAATGGCGTCGATATCCGCCGGCGCGCCCGCATAGTGCACAGGGATAATTGCTTTGGTTCGCGCGGTGATTGCCGCTTCAACCGCTTCGGGGGTAATCATCAGATTGTCGGGATCGACATCGATCATCACCGGGGTCGCGCCGAGCAGGCAGATCATGTTCAGCGTGGAGACCCAGGTCTGGGAAGGGGTGATCACTTCATCGCCCGCACCGATACCCAGCGCCATCAGCGTGACGTGCATGCCGCCGGTCGCCGAACTGACGGCGATGGCGTGGCGGTTGCCGGTTAACGTGCAGAACGCCTCTTCCAGCGCCTGATTTTTCGGTCCGGTAGTGATCCAGCCCGATTGCAAAACTTCACGCAGCGCAGCCAGCTCTGCGTCGCCCATCGACGGGCGCGAAAACGGCAAAAAATCGCTCATCATGTTCCTGTTCTGTCAATGACCCGCCGAAAAACGGGGTCGATAAGAAATATCCTGCACCTGCTGACCTAAACAAAATGAAAATGAACGCGAAATCAGCCCGATGGCGCATTTCATTATTTTGTATTCAGATGTTATTAAATTTAGTCAGCTTTGCTTAGGATAATATTAAGAAATTAATATTAATTAGATATGCATAATGATTTTGTTAAAAATCATTTAGATAGAGTGGAATTTATCGTAAAAAAAGGTGCTGTAGCGTTCCCGCCGGACGGAGAAATAGCGGGAACGCATTGGCGAAAAGTAAACGGATGCTCAACCAGATTCTAATAAATCTATCTTTAAACATCGTTCAGGGAATATAAAAAATCCAGGCGAATCACGAAACTATTTCAAAATGATTACAGGTTGCCAGGAAAATTGTCAGGTAATTCGTTAGCCGGGCAATTAATCACTTCGTCGTTATCCGCGCCGCAATCGCGCACAAAAGTGATGGTGGCGAACTCATCAATCACTTCTGTCGGATACGCCGGGCCAGCTTCACGATAAGAGACCATCAGCGGGATATGATCGTTCTGGAAGCAGACTGTTTTCTCCGGATTATTCATTACCCAACGCGGGAAAAAGATGGTGCCGTGAAACAGTTTGTCGCCGAGGTTAACGATCAGGCTCACGTCGGTGCCGGTCGGTTCGGTCCAGGAAATTTTGTAGATGCTTTCGCCGACGCGAACGATGTAAGCGTGCTGATCTTTCACCCAACGATTCGCGACGATACCGCTGTGAATGCGATAATCCAGGGTGGTGCCATTTTTAACGTAAATTTCGTAGTTCCAGCCATTATCGTAGGTATAAACCAGATGTTTGCCGATAAAACCGCTCAGGTCATGTTTGTCGAATGTGCTCATAATCTGTTCTCCTCTATTTGTTGAGAACAAGCATACTGCTTTAAAAAATGGATGAATAACGCTATGTTTGGATTAAACTCATTCATTTTTTAGATAGATTATGCACAAGACTACGCTGGAACAATGGGCGCTGCTGGAGAAAGTGGTCGAGCTGGGTAGCTTCGCGAAGGCGGCGGACGAGACCCACCGCAGCCAGTCGTCGGTGAGCTATAATCTCGCCCTATTGCAGGAGCGCCTCGGCGTCACGCTGCTCACGCCATCGGGACGCCGCGCGGTGCTGACCCCGGCAGGCGAGCTGCTGCTCGGTCAGGTTAAGCCGCTGCTGCAGGCCTTCGCTTACGTCGAAACCCATGCCGCTACCCTGCGTGACGGCGCCCGGACCCGGCTGGATCTGGTGGTCGACAGCATTTTCCCACGCGAACGGCTGTTCGCCATTCTGCGCCAGTTTCAGCAGCGCTACCCGCAAACTCAGGTCAGGCTGACCGAAGTGCTGGAAAACGTTGAGGAAGAGCTTCCGGCCCGCAGCGAGGCGGATGTGATGGTGCTGACCCGTCGTCAGGATATTACCGGCCGCGGCGAATGGCTGATGAATATTGATTTTGTCGCCGTCGCCCATCGCGATCACCCGCTATCCGCCCTCGAAGGGCCGCTGGATGATAACGCGCTGGCTCCCTGGCCGCTGGTGCGCATCGCCGATCGCGGCAACGACCCGCAGTCCGCCCGCGACGCGTGGACGTTTTCCACTATTGATGCCGCCATCGATGCGGTGCTGTATCAGGTTGGGTTTGGCTGGCTGCCGGAAGAGCGTATTCGCCCACAGCTTCAACAAGGGGTGCTGAAAGCGCTGCCGCTGGGACACGGCGCGCGGCGGGCAACGCCGCTGCACCTGATCGTGAAGCGTGATTTAACGCCTATTGATGAGCAGGTCGCCACGCTGTTGGATCTGTTCAGAACGCCCTGATGGGCCTGTTTTACCCGGCTCGCGCTGCGCTTAGCCGGGCTACAGAGTCCCAGCCGTCTGCGGGACATTCTGCCTCTCTGCGCTCTGCTCCCGGGGGCGGCGCTTGGCGCGCCTTGCCCGGGCTACAGGTTCACCGCCGTCTGCGGGACATTCTGCCTCTCTGCGCTCTGCTCTCGGGGGCGGCGCTTGGCGCGCCTTGCCCGGGCTACAGGTTCACCGCCATCTGCGGGCCGGTAGCCCGGACAGATGCGCAGCATCGCCTCCGGGAAATGTGCCGAAGCTGATGCTTCCCGGCTTGCGCTGCGTTTAGCCGGGCTGCAGGCTGGTTCGCCATCCCATACAGCCAAAAGAGCGATATCGTTTTCTTATACTTTCAGGCGCTATATTGATCCAGCTTACGCCGAAAGTATGATGAATCATTAAAATCGTCATACTTTCCTGTCGCTGAGAAAAAGCCTTGTCTATTATCCGCACCACGCTGCTGGCGCTACTCGCCTGCGTTCCTTTGCTGGCCCGCGCCGCGCCGAATGACATCACCACCGCATGGCCGGTCAACGTGGGGCCGCTCAACCCGCACCTCTACACGCCCAATCAGATGTACGCCCAAAGCATGGTGTATGAACCGCTGGTGAAGTATCAGGCGGATGGCTCGGTGAAGCCCTGGCTGGCCACAAGCTGGAGGCACTCGGAGGACGGCAAAGTCTGGACCTTCACCCTGCGCGATGACGTAACATTCTCCAACGGCGAAGCGTTTGACGCCGTTGCGGCGGCGGAGAACTTTCGCGTGGTGCTCGATAACCGCCAGCGCCACGCCTGGCTGGAGCTGGTCAATCAGATCGTCGATGTCAAAGCGCTCGACAAAAGCCATCTGCAAATCACCCTGAAAAGCGCCTATTACCCGTTCTTACAGGAGCTGTCGCTGCCGCGTCCTTTCCGCTTTATCGCTCCGTCGCAGTTCAAAGACAATGAGACCCTGCGCGGCATTAAAGCGCCGATTGGCACCGGTCCGTGGGTACTGAAGGAATCAAAACTCAATCAGTATGACGTGCTGGTGCGTAACGACCGCTACTGGGGTGAAAAGCCGCACATTCAAAAGATTACCGTCAAGGTGATCCCGGACCCGACCACCCGCGCGGTGGCGTTTGAAACCGGCGATATTGATCTGCTCTACGGCAACGAAGGGCTGCTGCCGCTCGACACCTTTGCCCGCTTCAGCCACAACCCGGCCTACCGCACCCAGCTTTCCCAGCCGATAGAAACGGTGATGCTGGCGCTGAACTCCGCCAAAGCCCCCACCAACGAGCTCTCGGTGCGTGAAGCGCTGAACTACGCGGTGAATAAAAAATCGCTGATTGATAACGCCCTGTACGGCACCCAGCAGGTTGCCGATACGCTGTTCGCCCCCACCGTGCCCTATGCCGATATTGGCCTGAAGCCGCGTCGCTACGATCCGCAGCAGGCGAAGACGTTGCTGGAAAAAGCGGGCTGGGTACTGCCTGCAGGGAAAGATATTCGCGAGAAAAACGGCCAGCCGCTGCGCGTTGAGCTGTCGTTTATCGGCACCGACGCGCTGAGCAAATCGATGGCCGAAATCATTCAGGCCGATATGCGCCAGGTTGGCGTCGACGTGGCGCTGGCCGGCGAGGAAGAAAGCAGTATTTATGCCCGTCAGCGCGATGGTCGCTTCGGCATGATTTTCAACCGCACCTGGGGCGCGCCGTACGATCCGCACGCCTTTATGAGTTCAATGCGCGTGCCGTCGCACGCCGATTTTCAGGCGCAGCAGGGTTTAGCCGACAAACCGGTTATTGATAAAGAGATTGGCGAGGTGCTGGAAACCCGCGATGAAACGCAGCGTCAGGCGCTGTATCGCGACATTCTGACGCGTCTGCACAACGATGCCGTCTACCTGCCCATCAGCTACGTCTCGATGATGGTGGTCGCCAGGCCGGAGCTGGGCGCGATCCCCTATGCGCCGATCGCGTCTGAAATTCCGTTTGAACAGATTAAGCCGGTGAAACCCTGATGTTACGCTACGCGCTGCGGCGGGTCGCGCTGCTGATACCGATGATCTTCGCCGCTTCGGTGATTATTTTTTTGATGCTCCGCCTGGGCACCGGCGACCCGGCGCTCGACTATTTGCGCCTGTCGAACCTGCCGCCGACGCCGGAGATGGTAGCCTCGACCCGCGCGATGCTGGGGCTGGATCAACCGCTTATCATCCAGTACGGCAGCTGGCTGTGGCGGGCGCTGCAGCTGGATTTTGGCGTTTCGTTCGCCACCCAGCGTCCGGTGCTGGATGACATGCTGAGCTTTCTGCCCGCCACCCTGCAGCTAGCCGGTGCCGCGCTGGTGCTGATCCTCCTTACCTCCGTGCCGCTCGGCATCTGGGCGGCGCGCCACCGCGACCGCCTGCCGGATTTTATTGTGCGGATCATCGCCTTTCTCGGCGTGTCGATGCCCAACTTCTGGCTGGCTTTCCTGCTGGTAATGTTCTTTTCGGTTTACCTGCAATGGCTACCGGCGATGGGCTATGGCGGCTGGCGGCACATCATTCTGCCGGCGGTGTCGATTGCCTTTATGTCGCTGGCGATCAACGCCCGTCTGCTGCGCGCCAGCATGCTGGAAGTCGCCGGGCAGCGTCACGTAACCTGGGCCAGACTGCGCGGCCTGAACGCTAAGCAAACCGAGCGTCGCCATATTCTGCGCAACGCCTCGCTGCCGATGATTACCGCCGTGGGAATGCATATCGGCGAGCTGATTGGCGGCACGATGATTATCGAGAATATCTTTGCCTGGCCCGGCGTGGGTCGCTACGCCGTCTCGGCGATTTTTAACCGCGACTACCCGGTCATTCAGTGTTTTACCCTGATGATGGTGATCGTTTTTGTGGTCTGTAACCTGATGGTTGATCTACTGAACGCCGCGCTGGACCCGCGCATTCGCCGCCATGAAGGAGCGCGCTCGTGAACTTTTTCTTCTCTTCACGCGGGTCAGTCCGCATATCTTTGCTCATCATCGCCCTGCTGGCGATCGTTGCCCTCACCAGTCAGTGGTGGTTGCCGTACGATCCGCAGGCCATCGATCTGCCTTCGCGCCTGCTGCCGCCCGGCGGCCAGCATTGGCTCGGCACCGATCATCTGGGGCGCGATATCTTCTCGCGCCTGCTGGCGGCGACCCGCGTATCGCTTGGCTCGGTAATGGCCTGCCTACTGCTGGTGCTGGCGCTGGGGCTCATCGTCGGCGGCAGCGCCGGGCTTATCGGCGGCCGCGTCGATCAGGCCACCATGCGCGTCGCGGATATGTTTATGACCTTCCCGACCTCAATCCTCTCTTTCTTTATGGTAGGGGTACTGGGAACCGGGCTGACCAACGTGATTATCGCCATCGCCCTGTCGCACTGGGCGTGGTATGCGCGGATGGTGCGCAGCCTGACGATCTCCCTGCGCCAGCGCGAGTTTGTGCTCGCCGCGCGGCTTTCCGGCGCGGGCCATATTCGGGTATTTATCGACCATCTTGCCGGTGCGGTGCTCCCCTCGCTGCTGGTGCTGGCGACCCTGGATATCGGGCATATGATGCTGCACGTCGCCGGGATGTCGTTTCTCGGCCTCGGCGTCACCGCGCCCACCGCCGAATGGGGAGTGATGATTAATGACGCCCGCCAGTATATCTGGACCCAGCCGCTGCAAATGTTCTGGCCGGGGCTGGCGCTGTTTATCACCGTCATGGCCTTCAACATGGTGGGCGACGCGCTGCGCGATCGCCTGGATCCCCACCTGATCGCGGAGCACGCCCACTGATGCCGCAACACATTGAACTGCAAAACATCGTCTTACAGGCTGAGCGTGCGCTGGTGCACGGCGTTTCATTGACGATCAAACGTGGGCGCGTGCTGGCGCTGGTTGGCGGCAGCGGCAGTGGCAAATCGCTGACCTGTGCCGCAGCGCTGGGCATTTTGCCTCCCGGCGTGCGGCAAACAGCGGGAACCATTCTTGCCGACGGCAAGCCGGTTTCTCCCTGCGCGCTGCGCGGCAGCAAAATCGCCACCATTATGCAGAACCCGCGCAGCGCTTTTAATCCGCTGCGGACAATGGCCGATCACGCGCGGGAAACCTGCCGGGCATTGGGTAAAGCAGCAGACGACGCCACGCTTATTGCGGCGCTGGAGGCCGTCGGGCTGGAGAACGCGCCGCGCGTGCTGAAGTTATACCCATTTGAGATGAGCGGCGGCATGCTGCAGCGGATGATGATTGCCATGGCGCTGCTGTGCGATGCGCCGTTTATCGTTGCCGACGAACCCACCACCGATCTCGACGCGGTGGCCCAGGCGCGCATTCTCGATCTGCTGGTTAATATTATGCAAAACCGCGGACCCGGGATGCTGCTGGTGACGCATGATATGGGCGTCGTGGCGCGGCTGGCGGACGATGTGGCGGTGATGGATAACGGCTGCATTGTAGAACAGGGCGATGTTGACTCTCTGTTTCGCGCCCCGCAGCACAGCGTCACCCGCGGTCTGGTGGCGGCGCATCTCGCCCTCTATGGTCTGGAGCTGGCCTGATGACATTACTGAGCGTATCCGCGATTAGCCATCAATATACCGATTTAAAGGTACTAAAAGAGGTCTCTTTGGCGCTGAAAAGCGGCGAAACCGTGGCTCTGCTGGGACGCAGCGGCTGCGGGAAAAGCACCCTGGCGCGCCTGCTCGTTGGCCTGGAATCGCCCACTCAGGGCAGCGTCTGCTGGCGGGGAGAACCGCTCTGCCGGCTCAATCGCGCTAAGCAAAAGGCGTTCCGGCGGGATATTCAGATGGTGTTTCAGGACGCCATCAGCGCGGTCAATCCGCGTAAAACCGTACGCGAGATTTTGCGTGAACCTATGCGTCATCTGCTGTCGTTGACCAAAGCGGAGCAGCTGGCCCGTGCCAGCGCAATGCTCAAGGCGGTGGATCTCGACGATAGCGTGCTGGATAAGCGCCCCCCGCAGCTGAGCGGCGGACAGCTGCAGCGCGTCTGCCTGGCGCGGGCGCTGGCGGTAGAACCGAAGTTACTGATCCTTGATGAGGCGGTTTCTAACCTCGACCTGGTGATCCAGGCGGGCGTTATTCGTCTGCTCAAAAATCTCCAGCAACAATTCGGCACCGCCTGCCTGTTTATCACCCACGATTTACGCCTGGTAGAGCGCTTTTGTCAGCGGGTGATGGTGATGGATGAGGGGCAAATCGTTGAGACACAGGCCGTGGGCGACGCATTAACTTTTTCCTCTGACGCCGGTCGCGTGTTACAAAATGCGGTACTTCCCGCCTTTCCCGTGCGCAGAAATAAGGTTTAAGCCAGATGCAACGTATTACCATTACTCTCGACGACGATTTACTCGACACGCTGGATAACCTCAGCCAGCGCCGCGGCTACAACAACCGTTCCGAAGCGATCCGCGATATTCTGCGCGGCGCGCTGGTCCAGGAAACCACTCAGGAGCACGGTATCCAGGGCTTCGCAGTGCTCTCCTATGTTTACGAGCATGAAAAGCGCGATCTCGCCAGCCGTTTAGTCTCCACCCAGCATCACCATCACGATCTCTCCGTCGCCACTCTGCATGTGCATATTAATCATGACGATTGTCTGGAAATTGCCGTGCTGAAGGGGGACATGGGCGACGTTCAGCATTTTGCCGATGATGTTATCGCCCAGCGCGGCGTGCGCCACGGCCATTTGCAATGCCTGCCGACGGAGAAGGAATCCCCCCACTCATAAACTGTGCGCGGCGATAAACGGCTTTTTAACTCGCGAGCGGGCTAATGCGATCATGCTGGCTCGTTGGCCCATGCGCCTCGTAGCGGTTTTTCTCAACCATTAATAAACCATATGAATTATACGCTTGGTGAATTATCTCTCTTCGCTAATAATCACGCCTCATTTAACGATCTCGTTATGGCGAGGCTCCTGCATAAACATAAGTTACCGCCCTGTTGGTATCGAGAGAGACCACTCAGGGAAATACAGGCTTCCATCGAATCAAGGTGTTGCCAAGGTAACTTCTGACGGCGTTCATGCCGGACAGATACGTTGTGCAGTGCTAAAACCAGGACGTAGGGATCTGCCTGTGCTCATCCTGTCTTGTTCGCCCCTATGAGTGATTTTTTATAGGGAATTAAACCATGTCTTCCATTCAACTGTGCGCCGCACGCCACGCCACCTCAGCTTTCGACGGCGACGCGATCGCCCAGTACATGCGTACCGATTTCATCACCCTGCCGGAACATCTCAGCGTGCATGAAGCCCGTGAGCTGTTCGTTTCTCAGCTGGCCAGCGATGAGATCCCCGGCCAGGTTTTTGTCGTCGCCGGAAAAAAACTGCGCGGCAGTTTATCGATAAAAAAGCTGCTGCAGGAGAGCGATACCGCGCAATCCATTCGTTATTTAATGGATAGCTGCCTGTTTCGCGTCAGGCCCGACGATCCGCGCCCGCAGGTTGTCGCCGAACTCGGCGAGCGCGGGCTCGATCTGGTGCCGGTAGTCGAAAAGGGCGAGCTGGTCGGCTGCCTGATGGAAAAAGAGATTGCGCATCTGCTGGAAGATGACGTAACCGAGGATGCTCAGCGCCAGGGGGCGACGCTGCCGCTGGAAAAGCCCTATCTGGAAACCAGCCCGTGGGCGCTATGGAAAAAACGTTCGGTATGGCTGCTGCTGCTCTTTGTCGCCGAAGCCTACACCAGCAGCGTGTTACAGCATTTTGAAGAGGCGCTGGAATCGGCTATCGCGCTGGCCTTTTTCATTCCACTGCTGATTGGTACCGGCGGCAACAGCGGAACGCAGATAACCTCTACGCTTGTGCGTTCGATGGCGCTCGGGGAAGTGCGGCTGCGCGATATGGGACGCGTGATCCGTAAAGAAGTTTCAACCTCGCTGCTGATCGCAATTACGCTCGGCCTGGCGGGCTGCCTTCGCGCCTGGATGATGGGTATCGGCATGGAGATCACCCTGATTGTCAGCCTGACGCTGGTATGCATCACTCTGTGGAGCGCGGTGGTGTCGTCGGTGATCCCCCTGACGCTTAAGCGCCTCGGCATCGACCCGGCGGTGGTCTCAGCGCCTTTTATCGCCACCCTCATCGACGGTACCGGATTAATTATCTATTTTAAAATCGCCCAGTATTTTCTCGGGCTGAACTGATTATTTTGCCCGGCGGTGAAGACTCGCCGGGCCGTTTTATTCCCGCGCGAATATCCGCAATCGCATTGAGTAATCTCAGTAATTCTGGAGCAAGCCGGTAAAAAGCGTGCCCTTTCTCCGTTAGAGTAACTTTTCTGATATTCCTGCCGCGCGTAATCAGGTTAAAACCCAGTTCATTTTCAAGCGCACATACGCTGGTTGTTATCAACGAAGGCACAATACCCAACCGCTGCGATGCAATATGAATACTCCCCTCCCGAACCATCAGCATGAATATCTCCACCTGTGATTTATTCATTGCCAAAATTCCTCCTGATCAAACCTTTGGTTACGTTTTAAGTTGTCCGGCACGCAATGTCAATCGGTACAAACGGTCCCTCCGCCATACAAATAAAATAAAGTGTGAAGCTGACCGATCGTGCATTTAATTATGCATTTCAGCCATTTCATTATTAAATACACGACCTCGAGGCGGTGTGCGAGGATGTGAAGGACATCACCAAAAGCCAGCGAAGCAAAAAACAAAATAATCATATTTATCAGGCAATTATGAAAAACATCCTGCCTGAATTAATTTATGGCACACGCCATGCAATTACCTCCACGTAATCAACACTGGAGATAGTTAAATGACGTACAAAATTTTACTCCCGCAGGAAATTATGGCGGAAGGAAGAGAATATCTGGAAAGCCGAGGTTATCAACTGATTAACGGCTCAGGGATGGAAGAAGAAGATATCATTCGCGACATCGGAGATTGCGACGGTATTATCGTACGCCTTTCAAAAATGTCCGATCGCGTATTTGAGGCGGCTAAAAAGCTGAAAGTCGTTGCACGACACGGTGCCGGTTACGATACGGTCGATCTGGAGTCAGCGAAACGTCACGGCGTAGTCGTATTAAATGCGCCAATTGCTAATAGCATGTCCGTTGCCGAACTGGCCATATTTTATATGCTGCACTGCTCGCGTAATTTCAAGCTGGTACAGGAAAAGATGCTTGAAGATTATTACTGGGCAAAATTGCGCACGCCAAAAGTGGAACTGGATGGTAAAACGCTGGGCCTGATTGGCGTGGGAAATATCGGTTCACGCGTGGCAATCAAAGCGCTGCATGGCTTTAATATGAAAGTTATCGCCTACGATCCGTATAAAACCCAGCAGCAGATCCCCGAAGGCGTAGAGCTTACCGACGATTTTGACCGTATTTTCACAGAGAGCGACTTCGTTTCTCTGCACTGCCCGACGACCGCGGAAACCACCGATTTTGTTGGTGAGAAACAGTTTTCCATGATGAAGCCCAGCGCCTACTTCATTAATACCGCACGCGGAAAGCTGGTTGATGAAAAAGCGCTGTATCACGCCTTGAGCACCCACGCTATCGCCGGAGCGGGCGTGGACGTCTTAAAGAAAGAGCCGTTTGATGCCAACGATCCGATTTTCTCGCTAAGCAATATCGTGATTGCCCCGCACATTGGCGCCGCCACTATCGAAGCGACCGACAGAGCCTCGCTCCATTCCGCAATTGGCATTGATGAAGTCTTATCCGGTAAGAAACCGTCCTGGCCGGTCCCGGGTTTTTAAGGAGAAAAACATGACTATTGGTAACCGTATTTTTTTAAAACGTCCGGCCTGCAGCGTCGATCTTCTTAAAGAATTTGAACAGCTCCCGGCGGCGAATATTGCTGACACCATGAATCGTATTGCCGTACTGGGTAACGGGATTAAACGTATTTCTTCGCCGAAAAAACCGATTATGGCGGGCTTCGCCATCACCGTAAAAGTTCGCGCGGGCGATAACCTGATGCTGCACGCCGCGCTGGATATGGCGGGTGAGAACGATGTGATTGTGGTCTCCAACGAAGGCGACCGTTCGCGAGCGCTAATGGGCGAGATCATGGTGGCCTACGCCCACTGCATGAAGAAAGTCGCCGGTATCGTGCTGGACGGGCCAATCCGTGACATCGATGCGCTGTCGGTTCTCGATTTTCCGCTGTTCGCCACCGGCTCCAACCCCGCAGGCCCGTTTAAACAAGGTCCGGGCGAGGTGAACACGCCGATCGCCGTTGGCGGCGTCGCGGTTTGTCCGGGCGACCTGATCGTCGGCGATGCGGATGGCGTGATTGTTATCCCCCTCGGTGACGCAGAAGCCGTACTAAATAAAGCCAAAGATTATGCAAAATTCGATGCCAGCAAAGTAGAGGCCGCGAAAAACGGCACCGCGAATCGCCTTTGGGTCAAAAAATCACTGGATGAGACAGGCGTTGAGTTTATCGACGACATGTATCGTTAATTTGATTAAATAATATCAGGCCGCGGTGCCCTGACGGGCCGTGGCTTTAAAGCAAAGGTAATAAAAATGCTTTATTTAAAACTCTTGCCCATTATCTTTTTTCCCGTTTTATTTTGGATAATACCGCACCCGGAAGGCGTCGCCGCACCGACCTGGCACATGGTTGGCATCTATCTGGCGATGCTGTGCGGACTGGTTTTACGTCCGTTTACCGATGCGGTCATTATGCTGATTATTCTCGGGTTTGCCTCTCTGGTTCTCGACCCTGCTCCTCTGTTTGCGGGTTTTGGTAGCCCGATGGTCTGGTTTATCATCAGCGCCTTTATTATTTGCAAAGCGTTTGTCATTACCGGTCTGGGTAAACGTATCGCCTATCTGTTGCTAAAACGCTACGGTAAAAATACCCTCACCCTGGGTTATCTGATGATGGTGACGGATACCGTACTGGCCCCGGCAACGGGTTCAAATATGTCCCGTTCCGGAGGCATTACCTATCCCATCTTCAGGAATATCGCCGAAGCGCTGGGCTCGAAGCCCGACGACGGTAGCCGGAAAATCGGCGCCTATCTGACCATCCTGATGTACGTCGTCTCAATGGGAACCTCCAGCCTGTTTCTGACGGGGATGGCGACCAACTCAATTACCGTCTCGCTGGCCAACGAGATCATGAAAGTGAATCTCGAATGGATGACCTGGTTTAAAGCCGCCGTAGTGCCAGCCGGACTGGTGCTGCTGCTCGCGCCGTGGATACTGTATAAAATCTACGCGCCAGAACTGAAAGTTATCGATAACGTCAATGAAATTGCCGAGAAGGGTCTGCGTGAGCTCGGTCCGGTAAAACGAGAAGAGAAGCTGCTGATCGTATTCTTTATTCTGGGCGTACTCGGCTGGATGACGGGTTCCATCACCGGTATCGCCTTTATTCCCGTCGGCCTGGCTTTCCTCGCCTGCCTGCTGCTTTTCGGCGTACTGAGCTGGAATGACGTGGTGAGCGAAAAATCGGCCTGGCAGACCTTCGTCTGGTACGGCGCGTTTTATGGGTGCGCGGTTGCGCTATCAAAAGGCGGGTTCTATGTCTTCCTGGTCGACGTCATCAAAAACTATCTCGACCTGTCACACCTGAATGAAATCAGCGCGATTGCCGTGCTGGTCTTTATCAGCCTTGCCGTCCGCTATTTCTTTGTCTCTAATAGCGCGTTCGTCGTCTCATTCTACCCGGTACTTTTTACCCTGGGAATGACGACTCAGGCGCATCCTATGTACGTGGCGCTATCTCTGGCCTTCTCCGCAGGCTATGGCGCATTGCTTACGCATTATGGCAATGGCGCCGGCGTATTTACGTTCTCCAGCGGCTACGTCCCACAAAAAACGTTCTGGATGCTGGGCACCATCATGGTGGTGGTCAACGTATTAATCTTTTTCCTGATCGGCATACCCTACTGGAAGTTTATTGGCATTTAACAGGAGCATAAAATGAAACTGGATATTCTGATTAAAAATGGTCTGGTCGCCGATCTTGATAGCCGCGATTATATTAATCGCAATATTGGCATCATCGGCGATCGTATCGTTGACTTGAATGCCGTTGATGATTTGCAGGCCGAAACGGTGATTGATGCCGCGGGTTGTATCGTGCTGCCTGGCTTAATCGACTTCCATGGCCATGTTTTTCATGGCGGAACCGCCATCAGCGTTAACCCTGATATCGTATGCTTGCCTAATGGGGTCACCAGTATGGTCGATGCCGGCAGCAGCGGCTGGGTAAATTATCAGCTTTTTCGCAATAGCGTGATTCATCCTGCCATGGTGAAAATCAAAAGCTATTTGAACGTGGTCAACGTTGGGCTTTCTACCCTCGGCGGCGGGCCGACCGGTTATCTGGAAAATACCAATCCGGCAAATTACAACGAGGAGAAGATAGCGCAAACGCTGAATGGCAACAGAGACAATATTCTCGGCTTGAAACTACGCTACAGCCAGGATATCGCCAAAGGGAAACAGTACGCCAGCGACCCGCTTCTCTCTACCGTCTCCCTGGCGCGTAAACTCGATACCACGATTTGCGTTCACGTCACGGATTCTCTTCTCTGCGCCGATGAACTGATCCGCTATTTTAATGCCGATGATATTTATGCGCACTGCTTCCACGGCACCGGCCACTCGATTCTTAATGAACAGGGCGAGGTCTATGCGGCGATAAAAGAGGCGCAGTCCCGGGGCGTTATCTTTGACTGTTCAAACGGCGTGGCCCACTTTGATTTTCACGTTGCCAGAACCGCCATGGAGCAAGGATTTTATCCGGATATCATCAGTACCGATCTCACTTTGCGAAATAGCTTACGGACGGATAAGGTTTACAGCCTACTCCACGTCATGTCGAAATATCTCAACATGGGAATGTCCTTCTTCGATGTTGTTCGCGCGGTAACCGCTACGCCCGCTCGCCTGATGAAGATGCAGGGGCAAATTGGTACCCTGGCGCCCGGCGCTTTTGCTGACGTTTCGATTGTTAAACTGCAAAAAGAGAAGATTGTTTTTGAAGATACTCAGGGCGTTAAAATTGAAGGCGACCGTTACATTGATAACTGCGCTACCCTGTGTAATGGTCAAATTGTCTACCGCCGCCTGCGCTTCTAATCGCTAATTATTAAGCCTTACGTCTACATCGGCGTAAGGCTTTTATTCTGAATCACGCATAATATGACTTCCCTCATTGATTCTCCTCGCTCTCATCATATACTAAGACTTGCCTACCCTGATGTCTGTGAGAATAATGCATGAATAATAATGAAATTGTTATCTTTTCAGTTTCCAGGACAATAACCCAACGAATTATGAATGTCCTTATTGAAAGGAAACTCGATATCCCCGTATTTGAATTTCGTTATTCAGATGTTCTCGATAAAGCCCATGAGATGATTCAATCCGGCACTAAGATAATTATTAGCCGGGGCGGTACCGCCGCACTTTTGCGTAGCAACATTACTATCCCTGTCATTGAAATCGCCCATGATTTCCATGGCGTTTATCGCATCTTACAGGAAGCCAACAGCAAATCGCAAAAAATTGCCGCCGTTGGTTTCCCGCAGTTTTGTAGCGCCTTACGCCATTACCAAAACATGACTAATGAAGAGTTTAAAATTTGCCAGGTTTACAACCATCACGATATTGAAAATGTTATAAAAAATCTTTCGGAGAATAATTATCATACCGTAATCGGCGGGCTGACCGTTGCTGAAATGGCGCAAAAATATCACCTCAATGCTATTATGGGTGATACCGATAATATTTCCATTGAGCAGGCCATCAATGAAGCTCACAGTTTATTGAAATACATTAATCGAGAACACAGCAAACTGATCATGAGCCACTCAGCATTGAATCAGGCGCGTGAAGGTATTATGTGCATCGATCAGCTTGGTGAAATTATCAATATCAACGCCACCGGCGTGGCATTATTCCAATGTCAAGCTGGAGATAAAATATTCAAAAAAGAAGCTTTTAAAGAGATCTACGCCAGCATTATTAATGAATTAAACATCAAAGAGCAGGCTATAGACATCAACGGCGTAACGATTCATATTTCCGTGCGCCACTTTTCTAACCGAAAAATATCTTATGCCGTTATTACGGGGTTAAGCCAGGAGAGTACGCTTTGGCAAAACAGCGTCAACAAAAAAAGTAAGCTCCGCGGTTTTTCCACCACCTGGTCTTTCGATGATATTATTGGTCAGTCTCCAGCAATACTCGATGTCATAAAAAAAGCCAAACTGTGCGCCCGCCATGAACTTCCCATCCATATTTTGGGCGATACCGGCACGGGCAAAGAGCTTTTCGCCCAGAGTATTCATAACCATAGCGCCAGAAGCCATAGCCCTTTTATCGCGATTAACTGCGCGGCCATCCCTGAGGGTATTCTGGAAAGCGAACTCTTTGGCTATGCCGACGGCGCATTTACCAGCGCGCGTAAGGGCGGAAAACCGGGGGTGTTTGAAATGGCGATGAACGGCACGGTGTTTATCGATGAAATCAGCGAAGCGCCGCTATCGGTACAGGTCAAACTGCTGCGCGTATTGCAGGAGAAGCAGTTTTCTCGTCTCGGCGGCGATACGCTTATTACCGCCGATTTTCGCCTGATCACCGCCAGCAATAAGGATCTACGCCCGCTCGTCGCCAGCGGTGAGTTCAGGCAGGATCTGTACTATCGAATCAATATTCTTGAGTTGAGTCTACCGGCCTTATGCCAGCGACCGGGCGATATCATGCCGTTGATTCAGCACCTGCTTCATCAACAGGGTAAGCAAATCACCTTTACCCCCGATGCGGTGGATTTTTTGCATGGTTATCGCTGGCCTGGCAACATTCGTGAACTCCAGGCGGTGATCTACCGACTCATCGTCCTGGTGGATATTGATCGAGTGAGCAAAGAGATTTTGCTGCAGGTCAGTCAAATATCGCCGGATGACGACAATGAGGGCTCTCACCTCCCGGCCACGGGCGTGACATCAGATGAAACCGATTTATTAAAGAAACAAGAGAAACGGCTGATTACCCATGTCATAGAAAAAACCGACGGGGACAGGACCAAAGCCTCGGTGATGCTCGGCATCAGCCCCACGACCCTATGGCGCAAATTAAAGCAGCACAATATCAGCGGATAAGGCGGAGCCGGGTCTGCTGATACAGAGCAGGAATTATTTCTGTTCCGCTAAAGCCTGCGCGCAAGCCCAGGCTGATGCCCACGCCCACTGGAAGTTATAGCCGCCCAGCCAGCCGGTAACGTCCATCACTTCGCCGATAAAGTACAGACCGGGCACCCTGCGGGCTTCCATGGTGCGCGAAGAGAGCTCATTCGTATCGACGCCGCCGAGGGTCACCTCCGCCGTGCGATAGCCTTCGGTGCCATTCGGCTGGACGCGCCATGCGGTCAACGTCTCCACCAGCGCCTGCTGCTCACGAACGTTAAGCTGTTTCAGGGTGATATCCGGAAGCTGGCCCAGCTGCTGTAAGCACTCAACCAGCCGCTTCGGCAGCTGCATCGCGAGGGTGTTTTTCAGGCTTTGATTGGGATGCGCCGCGCGCTGCTCGTCGAGGAAGTCATCAAGATGGCAATCCGGCAGCAGATTGATGCTGACGAATTCTCCCGGCTGCCAGTAGCTGGAAATTTGCAATACCGCCGGTCCGGACAGCCCACGGTGGGTAAAGAGCAGATTTTCCCGGAAGACGGTACCGTTTTCCGCCGTGATGGTCGACGGTACCGACACCCCGGAAAGCACCTGCAGCTGTTCAAGCAGCGGCTTATGCAAGGTAAACGGCACCAGGCCCGCTCGGGTCGGCAGCACCTTCAGGCCAAACTGCTCGGCAAGCTTATAGCCGAACGGCGAAGCGCCCAGACCGGGCATGGATAACCCGCCGGAGGCGACCACCAGCTTTTTCGCCGCCACCGTCTCGCCGTTAAGCTGCAGCGTGTAGCCCTCATCATCCCGCTCAACGCTGACAATTTCGCTGCGCAGGCGAATTTCCACGCCGCCTTTTTCACACTCGGCCAGCAGCAGGTTAACGATTTGCTCGGCGGAATCATCGCAGAAAAGCTGGCCCAGGGTTTTCTCATGCCAGGCAATACCGTATTTGCCCACCAGATCGATAAAGTCCCACTGGGTGTAGCGCGCCAGCGCAGATTTGCAAAAATGCGGGTTTTGACTGAGATATGCCGCGGGTTCGATATACATGTTAGTAAAGTTGCAACGGCCACCGCCAGACATCAGGATTTTACGCCCGGGCTTTTTGCCGTTATCGAGTAACAGCACCCGGCAACCTGCCTGCCCCGCCTGCGCCGCACAAAACATTCCCGCCGCTCCGGCGCCGATTACGATGGCATCAAACCTTTCCACACAACATTCCTCATATCCCGATTGTCGGGAATTGTAAATTTTTCACTCTGGTCGCACCAGCCTGAAAAAAACAGATTTCTGTACCTCATTGAAAGATATAGGAATACTCCCAACAAGGTAAAACTTAAACAGGAAGAAAATCAAAAAAAGTCTATATTTCACTTTGCCCGCGCCGCGAAAGTCACTGATAATGCGCCGCGTTCATGTCCTCAAAATGGCGTAACGTCCTATGCTACATTTATTTGCCGGTCTGGATTTACATACCGGGCTATTATTATTGCTTGCTCTGGCTTTCGTGCTTTTTTACGAAGCGATCAATGGTTTTCATGATACCGCAAACGCTGTTGCAACGGTGATCTACACACGCGCAATGCGGTCGCAGCTTGCTGTGGCGATGGCGGCTCTTTTTAACTTCTTCGGCGTTCTGTTGGGCGGTCTCAGCGTAGCCTATGCCATCGTGCATATGTTGCCGACCGACCTGCTGCTTAACATGGGTTCAGCGCATGGCCTCGCCATGGTCTTTTCCATGCTGCTGGCGGCAATCATCTGGAACCTCGGCACCTGGTACTTCGGCCTTCCGGCTTCCAGCTCGCACACCCTGATCGGCGCGATCATCGGTATTGGTTTAACCAATGCGCTGATGACCGGCACGTCGGTGGTGGATGCGCTGAACATCCCGAAAGTCATGGGTATTTTTGGCTCGCTGATCATCTCGCCAATCGTAGGTCTGGTGGTGGCGGGCGGCCTGATTTTCATTCTGCGTCGCTACTGGAGCGGAACCAAAAAACGCGCCCGTATCCACCTGACCCCCGCCGAGCGTGAAAAGAAAGACGGCAAGAAAAAGCCGCCGTTCTGGACGCGTATTGCGCTAATTCTGTCCGCCATTGGCGTCGCGTTCTCCCACGGCGCGAACGATGGCCAGAAAGGCATTGGCCTGGTGATGCTGGTGCTGATTGGCGTTGCCCCGGCGGGCTTCGTGGTCAATATGAACGCTTCCGGCTACGAAATCACCCGTACCCGCGATGCGGTCAACAACGTGGAAACCTTCTTCCAGCAGCGCCCTGAGCTGTTGAAGAAAGCGACCGGCGCCGAGCAGCTCGTTCCGTCTCCGGACGCAGGGGCCGCCGCTAACGGCGAGTTTCACTGCCACCCGGCAAACACCATCAACGCGCTTGACCGCGTGAAGACGATGCTGGCCGGTACCGAAAGCTACGACACGCTCTCCGTTGAGCAGCGTAGCCATCTGCGCCGTATTATGCTCTGCATCTCCGACACCACCGATAAAGTGGCTAAACTGCCGGAAGTGAATGCTGACGATAAGCGTCTACTGAAGAAGCTGAAAACCGATATGCTGAGCACCATCGAGTATGCGCCAATCTGGATTATTATGGCGGTTGCTCTGGCGCTGGGAATCGGCACCATGATCGGCTGGCGTCGCGTGGCGACCACTATCGGCGAGAAAATCGGTAAGAAAGGGATGACCTATGCGCAGGGTATGTCAGCGCAGATGACCGCAGCCGTATCGATTGGTCTGGCGAGCTATACCGGGATGCCGGTTTCCACCACCCACGTGCTCTCCTCCTCGGTAGCGGGGACGATGCTCGTTGATGGCGGCGGCCTGCAGAAGAAAACCGTCACCAGCATCCTGATGGCCTGGGTGCTCACCCTGCCCGCAGCGATTCTGCTGTCCGGTGCGCTGTACTGGCTCTCGCTACAGTTTATCTAAGCGGGTATCAGTCAGAAGAGAGACAAACGGGTCAGGAAACTGGCCCGTTTTTTTTGCCTGCCGTAAAGCTAGTGCCAGATAGCCAGGGCAATCATGCTGACCACCACCAAGCCGCATAGCGCGCTGGTGAGGATAAACTGCCGACGAACCCGCTCGCAGCGGCGGATAAACTCATCGTCATGGTGATCGCGGTAGCGCTGAGCGTAGATATACCACACCAGGCGCATCTGTTTGCTGGGCTGCCCGTGCGACGTAAAAAAACCGCCGCCGTCGACATATTGATAGAGCAAAGGGTCACAACCACGTAGCACAACAAGCAATGCACGCAGCGACGAGAAGTAGCGTGCCATATTCACTACACATACGATACACAGGGCCCAAAACAGCGCAATAGTGCTGATCATACCTCCTCCCCGGCGACCCGTCCTCGGAGGCTCCCTCCGGGACTACCGCTCCCCAATAGCAAACCGACTGTACAGTAAAAGAGTGCGATTCCGATCACGTTTATTTATCCGACCGGCTCATTAAATAGTGTAGGAGATCAGTTAATTTTTTTACCACAACGTTAATCATTATCAATGCATAAGTCGGATATATTTGTTTAACTATTCGCTGAACAAGGTGGATTGACGGATCGCGAGGGGCGCTATAAGGTAGAAATATCTTCTACAATTAGGTCCTTAAGGACTAGCCCCCGCGAATGTAGCACGCAGGACGCGGGCGAAGCGGCAGCGCTGGCTGTCAGGTCCAACGGTCATCGACAACTTATGGAAGGAGTAACACTATGGCTTACAAACATATTCTTATTGCAGTAGACCTGTCCCCGGAAAGCAAAGTACTGGTAGAAAAAGCCGTTTCTATGGCCCGTCCCTACAATGCAAAAGTTTCCCTGATCCACGTGGATGTGAATTACTCCGATCTCTACACCGGCCTTATTGACGTCAATCTGGGCGACATGCAGAAACGCATCTCTGAAGAAACTCACCACGCGTTAAGCGAGCTGTCGACGAACGCGGGCTACCCGATCACTGAAACCCTCAGCGGCAGCGGCGATCTCGGCCAGGTTCTGGTTGATGCGATTAAAAAATATGATATGGACCTGGTGGTTTGTGGTCACCATCAGGACTTCTGGAGCAAGCTGATGTCCTCAGCGCGTCAGCTTATCAACACCGTTCACGTTGATATGCTGATTGTCCCACTGCGCGACGAAGAAGAGGAATAACAGGACGTTATTTAATCCGCTGATGACCAACGCCCGCTAACGCGGGCGTTTTTGTTTCTCGCCTCACCCGCCGCATAAAAAGCACATACGTCCAAATAATTGCCACAATGCCAGATTGATCAACCATTTCACAGGCAATTTACCCATATAATAATTTGTTAACAGCCATAAACATCATATCATTACGCAAAATAAAGCTTTTTCAGCGCGTTTTGGCATACGCGTTCATACTTTTCCGGACAGGACTTAAAGGCGAAGAAAGATGAATTCAACCGCACCGACAGGCTTGCTGCAGCAACCTCGCCCATTCTTCATGATCTTTTTTGTGGAACTATGGGAGCGATTTGGCTATTACGGCGTTCAGGGCATCCTGGCCGTATTCTTTGTTAAACAGCTTGGCTTTTCTCAGGAGCAGGCGTTTATTACCTTTGGCGCGTTTGCCGCGCTGGTCTACGGCCTTATCTCCATCGGCGGCTATGTCGGCGATCACCTGCTCGGCACTAAACGCACGCTGGTACTTGGCGCGATTGTGCTGGCCGCAGGCTACTTTATGACCGGTCTGTCGCTGCACCAACCCAATCTGATTTTCATCGCACTGGGGACCATTGCGGTGGGAAACGGGCTATTTAAAGCCAACCCGGCGAGCCTGCTCTCCAAGTGCTATCCGCCAAAAGATGCCCGCCTGGATGGCGCCTTCACGCTGTTTTATATGTCGATCAATATCGGTTCGCTGCTGTCGCTCTCGCTGGCGCCGGTAATTGCCGATAAGTTCGGCTACGCGGTGACCTACAACCTGTGCGGCGCGGGGCTGATCGTCGCCCTGCTGGTTTACTTCGCCTGTCGAGGGATGGTGAAGGATATCGGTTCTGAGCCGGACCGCAGGCCGCTAAGCCTGCGCAACCTGCTGTACGTGCTGGCCGGAACGGTGGTCATGATTTTTGTCTGCGCCTGGCTGATGCATAACGTCAAAATTGCCAACCTGGTGCTGATTATCCTCTCGGTGGTGGTGACGATTTTCTTCTTCCGCGAGGCCTTCAAGCTTGATAAGACCGGGCGCAACAAAATGTTCGTCGCCTTTATCCTGATGCTGGAGGCGGTGCTGTTTTATATTCTGTACGCGCAGATGCCCACCTCGCTCAACTTCTTTGCTATCAACAACGTCCACCATGAAATTCTCGGCTTCGCGATTAATCCGGTGAGTTTCCAGGCGCTAAACCCGTTCTGGGTGGTGGTGGCCAGCCCGATCCTCGCCGCTATCTATACGCGTTTGGGCAATAAGGGCAAAGATCTGACCATGCCGATGAAGTTCACCCTCGGGATGTTCCTGTGCGCGCTGGGTTTTTTGACGGCCGCCGCGGCGGGAATGTGGTTTGCCGATGCCCAGGGGCTGACCTCGCCGTGGTTTATCGTGCTGGTCTATCTGTTCCAGAGCCTGGGGGAACTGCTGATTAGCGCTCTGGGGCTGGCGATGGTCGCCGCGCTGGTACCGCAGCATCTGATGGGCTTTATTCTTGGGATGTGGTTCCTGACGCAGGCCGCCGCGTTTCTGCTGGGCGGCTACGTCGCGACCTTCACCGCCGTACCGGACACTATTACCGACCCGCTACAGACGCTGCCGATTTATACCGATGTCTTCAGCAAAATCGGTCTGGTGACCCTGGGCGTAACGGTGGTCATGGCGATCATGGTGCCGTGGCTAAACCGGATGATTAATACACCGGATACCAAACAGTAATTATCATTGCCGGATGGCGGCTAATGCCTTATCCGGCCTTCTTTGCGCGCGCCCGATGAGCCTTGCGCTATCGGGCGGTTCCGGCGACTACGCTTTTCGCGCGGCAATCCAGTCCTGCACTTCAACCACAAAAGTATCCGGCGCTTTGCGGTACATTTTACGCGCCAGATCGAGGATGGTGTGCTGGCCTAAAGCCTCCTCCATCCGCTGCTGCGCCATATCCATCACCGAGCGCACGCCGCAAATGCCTTCACAAGCCCACTGCGGAGGCTGCTCCTCAAATACCGCCAGACGCTGGCGAATTTCACGGCATTCAAAAATCCGTTTATCACCATCAATGGCGTTCGCCACGTCGAGAACCGTAATGTGTTCAGCCGCTTTCGCCAGCTGAAAACCGCCGCCCTTACCCTCGATGCTGCGTACCAAACCGGCCTTTGACAGACGGGTGAAAATTTTGGCCAGGTAATCGTAGGGCACACTTTGCAAGTCAGCAATCTCACGTACGCTCATGTCGCGGGCATCGCCCTTGCTGTCCACCATACACATCAGGCTATGGATGCCGTATTCAACCCCGGAACTGTAGAATGCCATACTCTTATCTCAGCCAAAATTAATCTGAGTTCATTGTAGCTTTTTAAAAATACAGATTCCAGACAGTCAGAGCCAAGCCACGATTATTGGATATATAATTAATTAAATATCAAATAGATAATTATAAAACAACGCACAAAGCAATCCGTTCAGCTGAAATCACATTGCATTTCTAAACTACGACCAATAAAATCCGAGTAAATATTTCATCGTTACCAGTGAGAAACTCCAATGCGTAAACAAATTCTGATCGTGGGCGCTGGCTTTGCCGGTATGTGGGCAGCGCTGAGCGCCGCACGTCTGGCGGATAAAAATCAGCAGGACATTGATATTACGGTGATTGCGCCACAGCCTGAACTGCGTGTGCGCCCGCGTTTTTATGAAAGCGCCGTTCAAACGCTGGTTGCGCCACTGCAACCGCTGTTCGACGTCACCGGGGTGACTTTCCTGCGCGGCACGGTTGAGAAAATCCTTACGGCCTCCAAAGAGGTAAGCTGGAAAGATGCCAACGGTGAAATGCGCCAGCATCGCTACGACCGCCTGGTGCTGGCCAGCGGCAGCCAGGTCAATCGCAGTACGGTCGCCGGAGCCGCAGAGTACGCATTCGACCTCGATCAACTGGAAAGCGCTACCGTACTGGAGCAGCATCTGCAAGATCTGGCCCGGCAGCCAGAGAGCACGGCACGTAATACCGTGGTGGTCTGCGGCGGCGGCTTCACCGGTATTGAGATGGCGCTGGAGCTACCGGGTCGTCTGCGGGCAATTCTCGGCGCCGATGCTAAGACCAGAATTGTCGTAGTTGAGCGAGGCCCGCAGCCAGGCTCACGCTTCAGCGATGAGCTACGCGAGGTGATTATTCAGGCTTCAGAAGAGCTGGGCGTCGAGTGGCTGGTCAATGCCGAAGTGGAGAACGTTGATAGCTCTGGTGTGACGCTGAAAGAGGGTCGGACGATTGCATCACAGACGGTCATATGGACCGTTGGCGTTCAGGCTAACGGCTTAACGGCACAGATCGACACCCCGCGCGACCGTCAGGGTCGTCTGCACGTGAATGCTAATCTTCAGGTTGTGGGGCATGAAGACATTTATGCCACCGGCGACGTGGCTTATGCCGCCATCGATGATAAGGGTAATCACGCGTTAATGACCTGCCAGCACGCGATTCTGCTGGGCAAGTTTGCCGGGAATAACGCGGCTGCAAGCCTGCTGAACGTTGAACCGTTGCCGTATCGTCAGGAGATGTACGTCACCTGTCTGGATCTGGGCGAATGGGGCGCGGTTTACACCGAGGGCTGGGATCAGCAGGTGAAACTGACGCGCGCCGAAGCGAAAAAACTCAAGATGTCGATCGTCAGCGAGCTGATTTATCCGCCACAAGCCGATAAAGCGGTGGCGTTCGAGACTGCCGACCCGCTTGCCCCGTTTGTATAAATAAACATCCCCTGCCAGCACGGCAGGGGAATTTTTCACTGCATCATCACTTCACGCACGAACTCTTTCCTGAGCTGCGCGCTGTAGACCTTACCGTAAAACTGTACATCGGTGTCGGGGCGCTTCACGTCCGGGCTGACCTGCCTGTTCCTCGGCGTGGAACCGGAGGCTTTACTCAGCGCCTGTTGCGTTTCGAGGAGGATCGGCCAGTTAAGGAACAGCCGGGAGGTGATGGCCCCGGTTTTTTGCAGCCCGGCCAGATGCTCTTCCCAGGCGGACATCAGCATCAGCTCGCCGCCGTTCAGACGCGTCAGATTGTCGGCACCAGAGGCGGTGCGGGTGATTAACGAAGGACAGAGCTAGCGCAATACGCGCTCGAATGATTCCTGGAGTGCGGCAAACGTGCTGTACGGCCCGCGGCGGTGTATTAAACCTTACCCGGAGGCGGAGCTACGCACCTGTCCGGGCTACAAAACCCCCTGACCGCACGAACCCGTAGCCCGGGCAAGGCGCGCCGAGCGCCGCCCCCGGGGAAAGCGCGCACGCTATTTCAGTCAGAAACATGCCCGGATTGCGGCTCAATCACCGTTCCGGCGTAGATATCAAACCGGTGGCCTTTGGTCACCACCGCGTTAGGCGTCGCAACATTCGCCAGCGGCGGCGCGTAGTCCGGGCGCTTGACCACCACGCGTTTGGTTGCCAACTGACGCGCAGGTTCCAGCAGACCGTCCGCGTCTAAATCCGGTCCCACCAGCGACTGAAAGACCCGCATCTCTTTCTTCACCAGCGCGCTTTTCTGCTTATGCGGAAACATCGGGTCGAGATAGACCACCTGCGGGCGCGGGGTAATATCGGTCAGCGCCGTCAGGCTGGAAGCGTGGATCAGCTGCAACCGCTCCTGCAACCACGGGCCGATTTCCGCATCGGCATAGCCGCGCGCCAGGCCATCGTCGAGCAGCGCGGCGACCACCGGGTTACGCTCCAGCATCCGCACGCGACAGCCCACGGAAGCAAGAACAAAGGCATCCCTTCCCAGGCCGGCGGTCGCATCGACCACATCCGGCAGGTAGTCGCCTTTAATACCCACCGCTTTCGCCACCGCCTCGCCGCGGCCGCCGCCGAACCTGCGACGGTGGGCCATCGCCCCGCCGACAAAATCGACGAAGATGCCGCCAAGCTTCGGCTCATCGCGCTTGCGAAGCTCCAGATGCTCGGGCGTCATCACCAGCGCCATCAGGTTGTCTTCGTCCTGCTCCAGCCCCCAGCGGGCGGCCAGAACGGATAAGGCGCCGTCTCCGGCGCCCGTTTCATCAATTAAACAAATTTTCACAACAGGATTAACTCTTAATACCGTAATGCTCAAGCATCGCATCCAGCTGCGGCTCACGTCCGCGGAAGCGTTTGAACAGCACCATTGGCTCTTCCGACCCGCCGCGGCTAAGGATGTTGTCGAGGAACGACTGGCCGGTTTCGCGATTGAAGATCCCCTCCTCTTCGAAGCGTGAGAAGGCATCCGCCGCCAGCACGTCGGCCCACAGATAGCTGTAGTAGCCCGCCGCATAACCTCCGGCGAAGATATGGCTGAAGGCGTGCGGGAAACGGCCCCACGACGGCCCGGGAATCAACGCGACCTGCTGCTTAATTTCCGCCAGCGTTTCGAGGATTTTCGCGCCCTGCTGCGGGCTGAACTCCGCATGCAGGCGGAAGTCGAACAGACCAAACTCCAGCTGGCGCAGAATAAACATCGCCGCCTGGTAGTTTTTCGCTGCCAGCATCTTCTCCAACAGCTCCTGCGGCAGCGGCTCGCCGGTTTCATAGTGGCCGGAGATAAACGCCAGCGCTTCCGGCTCCCAGCACCAGTTTTCCATAAACTGGCTCGGCAGCTCGACCGCATCCCACGGTACCCCGCTGATGCCGGATACGCCGGCGGTATCGATACGGGTCAGCATATGGTGCAGACCGTGGCCAAATTCGTGGAACAGGGTGATCACTTCATCATGGGTGAACAGCGCCGGCTTACCGCTGACGGGACGGTTAAAGTTGCAGGTCAGATAAGCGACCGGCTTTTGCAGCGTACCGTCAAGCTTGCGCATCTGGCCGACGCAGTCATCCATCCATGCCCCGCCGCGTTTATGTTCGCGGGCGTAGAGGTCGAGGTAGAAGCTGCCGCGCAGCTCATTTTTATCATCATAAAGTTCGAAGAAGCGCACTTCCGGATGCCAGACATCAACATCGGTACGCTCTTTCGCGGTAATGCCGTAAATACGCTTAACCACTTCGAACAGGCCGTTAACGGCTTTGTTTTCAGGGAAGTACGGGCGCAGCTGTTCATCGCTGATGCTGTAAAGATGCTGCTTCTGTTTTTCGCTGTAGTAAGCGATATCCCACGGCTGCAGCTCATCAACGCCGCATTCGGCTTTGGCGAAAGCGCGCAGCTGGGCCAGCTCTTTCTCACCCTGCGGACGGGCGCGTTTGGCCAGGTCGGTCAGGAAGTCGAGCACCTGCTGCGGATTTTCCGCCATTTTGGTCGCCAGCGACTTATCGGCATAGCTGTCAAAGCCCAGCAGCTGCGCCAGTTCGTGGCGCAGGGCGAGGATTTCCGCCATCACCGGGCCGTTATCCCATTTTCCAGCGTTTGGCCCCTGGTCGGAGGCACGGGTGGAATACGCGCGATACAACTCTTCACGCAGCGCCTGATTGTCGCAGTAGGTCATCACCGGCAGATAGCTCGGAATATCGAGGGTCAGCAGATACCCCTGCTGCTCTTTAGCTTCAGCCTGGGCTTTCGCGGCGGCCAGCGCGCTTTCCGGCATCCCGGAGAGCTCGGATTCATCGGCGATCAGCTTGGTCCAGCCCATGGTCGCGTCGAGCACGTTGTTGCTGTACTGATTGCCCAGCTCGGACAGGCGGGCGGCGATTTCGCCGTAGCGTTTCTGCTGCTCTTTCGCCAGGCCAATACCGGAGAGTTCAAAATCACGCAGCGCGTTATCGACCGCTTTTTTCTGCGCGGTATTCAGGGTGGCGTAATGATCGCCGTCGCGCAGGTCGCGGTACGCTTTGTACAGACCTTCATGTTGCCCAACCCAGGTGCTGTACTCGGAGAGCAGCGGCAGGGTTTGTTCGTAGGCTTCGCGCAGCTCCGGGCTGTTTTTAACCGAGTTCAGGTGGCTGACCGGAGAAAAAAGACGCCCCAGCACATCGTCCACTTCCGCCAGCGGCTGGCAAAGATTTTCCCAGGTATACGGCGCCCCTTGCGCCACCGCGCGCTCTACCGCCGCCCGGCAGTCATCCAGCGCTTTAGTAACCGCGGGGACCACGTGCTCGGGTTTGATTGCAGAAAATGGCGGTAATGAAAAAGGCGTCAGTAATGGATTGGTCATATGCGCAGTCCTGTTGAATAGGGTGAATGAAGCGCGCGTCCCGCGCTGTAGCATGAGATCTAGAATGGGGGATAGTTGGGTGAATTTCAATGTCAGGCGCCGCGCGCAGGCGGGTATTACTGCGATAAGTCTGGCCGTGGTGGCCATCGCGCATAAAAAAGCCGGGTTCGCATCGCGGCGACCCGGCCCGTTTTAGGCTGACAAGCAGCTTATACCACCATCCCCAGTAGCAGACAGCCTACCAGGCCGCACACGGAGATAATGGTTTCCAGTACCGACCACGACTTAATGGTCTCGCCGATGGTCAGGTTGAAGTATTCCTTAAACAGCCAGAAGCCCGGATCGTTAACGTGGGAGAAGATAACGCTGCCGGAGCCCACGGCGATAACCATCAGTTCCGGGCTCACGCCGGTGGTGGCGATCAGCGGCGCGGCGATACCGCCCGCGGTGATAGCCGCAACGGTGGCGGAACCCAGGGCGATACGCAGTACCGCGGCAATCGACCACGCCATAAACAGCGGGGACATATTGGATTCATGCATGATAGAAGCAATGTATTTATCCATGCCGCTATCGACCAGCACCTGCTTGAAGGCGCCGCCGCCGCCGATGATCAGCAGCATCATGGCGATGATTTTAATCGAGGAGGTCAGCGTATCGTTAATCTGCTCCATTGAACGACCACGGTTGAGACCGAAGGTGAACATCGCGATCAGTACCGCGATCAGCGTCGCCATCACCGGGTCGCCGAAGAATTCAGCAATCGGCAGGAAGGCATGGCCTTTCGGCAGAACCATCTCGGCCACGGCGCGCATCGCCATCAGGATAACCGGGACCAGCGAGGTCCAGACGCTGACGCCAAAGCCCGGCATCTCTTCTTCAGTGAAGGTTTTCGGGTTATGCAGCCCTTCCGGAATCGGCTTATCGATACCTTTCAGGAAGCGCGCATAAACCGGGCCCGCGAGGATAACCGTCGGGATCGCCAGAATCGTACCGAACAGCAGGGTCTTGCCCATGTCGGCATGGAAAATAGTGGCAATCGCCGTCGGGCCCGGGTGCGGAGGCAGGAAGCCGTGGGTCACGGAGAGCGCGGCCGCCATCGGGACGCCGATATAGAGCAGCGGGATACCGGCGGATGCCGCGATGGTAAAGACCAGCGGCAGCATCAGCACGAAGCCCACTTCATAGAACAGGGCGAAGCCGACGGTAAAGCCGGTGAGCACAACCGCCCACTGAATATGTTGTTTACCAAATTTGGCAATCAGCGTGGTGGCGATTCGCTGCGCACCGCCGCAGTCCGCCAGCATTTTACCGAGCATCGCGCCGAAGCCCATGATCAGCGCGAGGCTGCCGAGGGTTCCCCCAACGCCGTTTTTGATGGATACGATCACTTTATCCAGAGGCATGCCCTGCATGAGCCCGACGGCAAGTGCCACCAGAACCAGAGCGATAAACCCGTTCAGCTTGAAACGGATCATCAGCAACAATAACAGGGCAACCCCGATAGCAACGATGACTAATGGCATGATTTACCTGGCCTTAATTTGTTATGGGTAACGTCATAGTTTCAACATTGACTTCATCCGTTCCGAGCGGAACAAAAAATGTCTGACGCCGTAGAAGCTGGCTTTATCCTTACCCAGAGAAAGGATAGCTGGCTATTTTTTTATCTGTGGCGCCTGAAGTGAATGATACGGGTAACATATGAAGTTTGAGAATCACCTGGGCGGTGAAAATTTCAAATATGAGACTTAAGTCATACTCTTTCCCGGGTTTTTGCCGGGTCGCTTAGCGGGGAATGTTGCGCGGTAACATAGGGGGAGCCGCCCGGCCGCGCAAAGGCAGCCGGGCGGATAATTAGTAGTAGGAGTGCTCGCCGCGCTGGTGTTCAGTCAGATCGCGTACGCCTTTCAGTTCCGGGAACTCGTTCAGCATCTGCTTCTCGATCCCTTCTTTCAGCGTCACGTCAACCATCGAACAGCCGTTGCAGCCGCCGCCGAACTGCAGGATCGCCAGGCCATCTTCGGTGATTTCCATCAACGTGACGCGCCCGCCGTGCCCGGCCAGCTGCGGGTTAATCTGCGACTGCAGCAGGTACTCGACGCGCTCCATCAGCGGGGCATCGTCGGACACTTTGCGCATCTTGGCGTTTGGCGCTTTCAGCGTCAGCTGGGAGCCCAGTTGGTCGGTAACAAAATCGATTTCAGCGTCTTCCAGATACGGCGCGCTAAGTTCATCGACATACGCGGTGAGCTGTTCAAACTTCAGCGCAGTATCGGAATCTTCCACCGCATCCGGTGGGCAGTAGGACACGCCGCACTCGGCGTTAGGGGTGCCGGGATTGATCACAAATACGCGAATTTGTGTCCCTTCTTCCTGATTTGCCAGCAGTTTGGCAAAGTGCGCTTGTGCAGCATCGGAAATACGGATCATAGCGTTGGCCTAATAGTTGACTATTTTACTGGGTTATAATACGCCCATCAGCAGGGGTCTACAAGGTACGGCATATACACCATACCTGAACCGTCGCGGCGCCGTTTCGCAAAAGCAGGCGGGATATCTCGGCGACGGTGCTTCCGGTGGTGACGACATCATCCACAATGGCGATATGGTGGCCCTGTAGCGACAATTCAAGCTGAAAGGCGTTTTTCAGGTTCTGTTTACGCAATCTGGCGCTGAGCTGATGCTGGGTGGCGGTACGGCGCCGACGGGTCAGCGCATCGCTACGCCAGGCGCAGCCCAGCCAGCGGGATAGCGGCCGACACAGCAGATCGCTCTGATTAAACCCCCGCTTCCACTGGCGCCGCTGCCAGAGCGGTACGCTAATGATCCGGTCCGGTCGGGGAAGATCCCGACGTTGGCGTATACGCAGCAGCAGCAGACGCGCCAGCGCCGGGGCCAGCTCGGGCCGCTGAGTAAATTTCAGCTGGTGAATCAGGCCGCTCAGCGGCGGACGATAGTCATTGACCGCCACCAGCCGCTGCCACGGCGGCGGTTTTTGCAGGCAGCGCCCGCAGGGCAGCGCGTCTGACCGAGCCGGCAGGCCGCACTGCGGGCAAAGCGGTTCAGAATCCAGCAGCGCAGACGCGCAACGCGAGCAGATCCCCCAGCGGGCAATGGCCAGCGGCATTTGGCATAGCCAGCATAAGCTGTGTGCTGTTAGCATATTTCCCCTCATTGTGGTGGAAAGAGAACAGTAACTGATGAAAGAGTTGGCGTGGCAGACTACGGGCGAAGGAAATTGTCATCTTGTGCTGCTGCACGGATGGGGGCTGAATGCCGGGGTGTGGGATTGCATTACGCCGCAGCTGTCCTCGCATTTTACGCTGCACCTCGTCGACCTTCCGGGCTATGGCCGCAGCGGCGGTTTTGGCGCAATGTCGCTGGAGGAGATGACGCAACGGGTGCTGGCGCAAGCGCCGGACCGCGCGATCTGGCTTGGCTGGAGCCTCGGCGGGCTGGTAGCCAGCCAGGCGGCAATAACGCATCCCGAGCGCGTGCAGGCGCTGGTCACCGTCGCCTCTTCCCCCTGCTTTAGCGCTCACGACAGCTGGCCCGGCATCAAGCCCGAGGTGCTAAGCGGATTTCAACAGCAGCTGAGCGAAGATTTTCAGCGCACCGTCGAGCGCTTTCTGGCGCTGCAAACCATGGGTACCGAAAGCGCGCGCCAGGACGCGAGAGCGCTGAAGAGCACGGTGCTGTCGCTACCGATGCCGTCGCCGGAGGTTTTAAACGGCGGGCTGGAGATCCTTAAGACCGCCGATTTACGTCAGGCGTTGACCACCCTCGACGTGCCGTTTTTGCGCCTGTACGGTCGCCTGGATGGCCTGGTGCCGCGTAAAATCATCCCGATTCTCGATGCGCTGTGGCCAAAAAGCACGTCGATGATTTTCGATAAGGCCGCCCACGCGCCGTTCATTTCACATCCGCAGGCGTTTTGCGCTCCTCTGATTGAGCTGAAGCGTGAGTTCGATAAATTTTTATAGCGGGACGTGGTAAAAACGCAGGGTGCAGCAATACTTAGGTTGTTGCGGGGGTTGACTATTTCACGCCGGACCCGTGACCTAAAAAAACAACCTAATGGAGAGTAGAGGCTATGAAATTTGTTACAGGAATTGTTGCATCTCTGGTGATTGGCTCCCTGTCCTTCGGCGCGTTCGCCGCCAAGGAAATTCAAAAAGACGAAGTGGCTAAGATGAACCTGACCAAAATCGGTTCGATTACCACCTCAAGAACGACCTCTCCGATGGATGCAAAGCGCGATCTGTCGAAAAAAGCGGATGAGCTGGGCGGCACCTATTTCGTGGTGATTGCAGGCGAGAAGAACGAGAAAACGGTTCACGCTAACGCGGACGTCTACAAGTAAGCCAGAAAGCGGGTCCCGGGACCCGCTTGCGGTATATGCCGCAGCAAGTTCCCGGAGACGGCGCGTTGCGCCTGTCCGGGCTACCCACCCCAAACCGTACCAATCTGTGGTCGAATCTCCGGGGTCGCAGCGTAAACGCCTTACCCGGGCTACCAGACTGTCTCTCGTAGCCCGGATAAGGCGTTAGCCGCAATCCGGGGAAACCAGCCTTTACATACCCATCAGCGCAGCGACCACCACTCCCGCAGGCAGGCTTTGCCTTCCGGGCAGCTTTTACAGCTGCCGGAGAGGCAGCCATCGGCATCTTCGGTTACTTTGACCGCTTTACCCATCGCTTCCAGACGACCCAGCATCGCGTCGATCAACGGCTGCGGCGCTTGCAGGCGGGCGCTGAGCTGCTTTGCGTCCATCCTCCCCTGCAGGGCCAGCATATCGCGCACATCAATTAACGACGCCATTATCGCTCCTTAGTGACAATCGCCAGCCGGACTCTGGCAGCAGGACGACGGCGTTTTGCGCGTCGCCAGCAGCGAGATGTCCACCCGGCTACGCGCTCTGCGCAGCAGGCCAAAGACCACGATATTGAACAGCACTACCGCCAGAATGCACACCAGACTATAGCGCGGATGCTGGCTAAAGCTGACGGTCTGGTAGTACAGCGTAGAGAGCGAATAGGCGATATTCAGCCCCCACAGGACCGAGAACATCATCCAGCCGCGGCTTGACTCGCGGGCAATCGCCCCCATCACCGAGATGCAGGGAATATAGAGCAGAACGAATATCAGGTAGCTGTACGCCGCGGCGGCGCTGCCGAATTTGCTGCCCATGACGCCCATCGCGCCGGTTGCCATTTCGCCGTCGCCCTTGCTGGCTTCGATGGGGTTCGCCAGCACGCTCAGGCTAAACGTGTCTTTCAGGCTCTGCCAGGTCTCATCCACCGCGGCCAGTAGCTCATCGCCGAGGCTAAACGCCTGCGGATTAAACGCTTCGTTCTGGATATCTTCGGCGGTGTAGAGGGTGTTCAGCGTCCCCACCACCACTTCTTTCGCCATCGCGCCGGTAAACAGGCCGACGGTCGCCTGCCAGTTATCCTCATGTACGCCAATCGGCTTAAACACCGGGGTAATCACCCGGCTGACCGACGCCAGCGCCGAGTCGTTGATATTATCGACGATCTTACCGTTCAGCGAGAAGCTGTTCAGCGCGCTGAGGAAGATACTGACGATAACGATCACTTTACCCGCCCGCAGGACGAAGCCTTTCAGGCGCTGCCAGGTCTGGATAAGCAAGCTCTTCACGTGCGGAACGTGATACACCGGCAGCTCCATCACGAACGGCGAAGCTTCGCCGCGCATAATGGTATGCTTCAGCATCAGTCCGGTCGCAATCGCCATCACGATCCCCAGCACGTACAGGGAGAAGACCGCCAGCGCGCCGTTCTGGCCGAAAAAGGCGGCGGCGAAGACGGCGAAAATCGCCAGCCGCGCGCCGCAGGACATAAACGGCGCCATCATAATGGTCATCAGACGCTCGCGCGGCGCATCAAGCGTACGCGCGCCCATCACCGACGGGACGTTACAGCCAAAACCTACGATGAGCGGCACGAAGGATTTCCCCGGCAGACCCAGCGCCTGCATCAGGCGGTCCATCACAAACGCCGCCCGCGCCATATAGCCAGAGTCTTCAAGGAAAGAGAGGAACAGGTACATCATGCCGATCTGCGGCACCAGCGGCAGCACGGTATTGATCCCCCCGCCAATCCCCTGGGCGAGGAATACCGTCAGCCAGTCCGGGAAATGCAGGGTATAGCCAATCCACTGTATACCGTGAATAAAGATAGCCACGGAACCGGCATCAAAAATAGGCTGCAGCGCGCCGCCAATATTAATCGCCAGTAAGAACATCAGATACATGACGAACAGGAAGACCGGCAGGCCGAGGAAGCGGTTGAGGATCACTTTATCCATCGCCGCGGTAAAGCGGCTGGGTTCGGCGGTGAGGGTATTACTGACCGCATCGCAAATGGCGGCAATGCTTTGGTAGCGGGCATCGGCGATGTGCAGCGCCGGGTCATCCAGCTCTTCGCTCAGGTGCGCCAGGGCTACGTCCAGCTTGTGGGCGGCGTCTCCGGCGAAGGCGCGGCTGTAAATATCGCCTTCAAGCATCTGTAAACCCAGCCAGCGGCGCTGGCGCGGCGGAATGTCCGTGGCCATCATCTCCGCCAGCTTGTCCGCCTCCCGCAGCAGCGGCCGCGGATAGTGCACCAGTTCAATATCCTGATTTTGCTGATGGCGGTCGATAGCCATTTTCAAGGCTTCGATACCGCGCCCGCGGGTGGAAACCAGCGGGATTACCGGGCATCCAAGGCGGGCGGCCAGCGCGTCGACATCGATGCGGATGTTCTGTTTTTCCGCGATATCGAGCATATTCAGCGCGACCACGCAGGGGATGCCGAGCTCCAGCAGCTGCAGCGTCAGATAGAGGTTACGCTCCAGATTGGACGCATCGACCACGTTTATCAGCATGTCGGCGTCGCCGCTGAGAATATAGTGGCAGGCAATCTGCTCATCCAGCGAGGTTTGCGAGGAGATGGTGGTCAGGGAATAGGTGCCCGGAAGGTCTACCAGCGTGACCTGATGATCGGTGGTGTTGAAGCCGCCCTCTTTGCGCTCAACGGTCACCCCCGCCCAGTTACCGACACGCTGGCGCGCGCCGGTGAGCTGGTTAAACAGCGTTGTTTTCCCGGAATTTGGATTACCAATTAAACCAAGGGTTAATTTTTTCATATTCATACTCTTAGTGCCGGTCAGGCATTATTGTGCAACCGCTTCCAGCTCAATTAACGCAAGATCCTTTTTACGTAATACCAGGCTAACGCGTCGGGTTTCAATATGAATAGGGTCGCCGAGCGGCGCCACGCGAACCACGTTAAAAGACGAACCCGGCAGCATCCCGAGGGACAGCAGCTTCTGCCGATATGCCGGACTAATATCGCGGGAGAAGCCGGTGATTTTCCACGCACTATCAGGTGTGAATTGCATAGGACCTACTTGTGTATCGCCAACCGAAAGAGAGTTTTCCCCTATGCGCCGCAGACGCGGTGCCAGGGACCATAGCCAACGAAGAATAAAAAACACTCAATGGAAATAATGATAATGAGAATAGTTTTTATCATCAATACATATAATGCGCTCGATTCTTTTTTTAAACAGGAAATTGAGCATTTGTTGATATTGAGCAAACTCTATTTTGTCACGACCGTAGAGAGAATCATTATTTCTGCTTAGCGAATGTTTAATAAAGGTGTCATTGGTTAACGAAATGAAAATAATAATCTCATTATCCGTAATTCGCGCTTATTAAGAGGTTATAAGAAAATACTGATGCTTGTTTGCGCAATATGGCGAAGAGCAGAGAAGAAACGGCCCCTCAGAAAAGGGGCCGGAAAGAGATTAGCGTTTTTTACCCATTGCCGCCGCCAGCGCGTCCATCATCGCGCTGTTGCCCGCTGGCTGCGCCTCGCGACCGCGAGGTTTAGCGGCCTTCGCCGCCGGGCGGTTGCCCTGAGGACGATCGTTTCCGCCGCCGCGGCGCGCGTTGCTGTCGCCAGGCTGTTCGTCCAGACGCATCGTCAGCGCGATACGCTTCCTCGGCAGGTCAACTTCCATCACTTTGACCTTCACGATATCGCCCGCTTTGACCACCGTGTGCGGATCTTCAACGAACTTATTCGACAGGGAAGAGATATGCACCAGGCCGTCCTGGTGAACGCCGATATCGACAAACGCGCCGAAGTTGGTGACGTTGGTCACCGCGCCTTCGAGGATCATTCCCGGCAGCAGGTCGTTCATGGTCTCTACGCCATCGGCGAACTGGGCGGTTTTAAACTCCGGACGCGGGTCGCGGCCCGGTTTTTCCAGCTCTTTGATAATGTCGGTTACCGTCGGCACGCCGAATTTATCATCAGTGAAATCAACGGCTTTCAGATTACGCAGCTCGCTGCTGTTGCCCATCAAATCTTTCAGCGCCTGCTGAGTCGCCGCCAGAATGCGCTCCACCACCGGATACGCTTCCGGGTGCACGGTTGAGGCGTCCAGCGGGTTGTCGCCGTGGTTGATGCGCAGGAAGCCCGCGCACTGCTCAAACGCTTTCGGCCCCAGACGGCTCACCTTCAGCAGTTGCTGGCGGTTCTGGAACTGACCGTTCTCATCGCGCCAGGAGACGATATTCTGCGCCATCATGCGGGTCAGACCGGCGACGCGGGTAAGCAGCGGGACGGAAGCGGTATTCAGGTCGACGCCGACGGCGTTCACGCAGTCTTCCACCACCGCGTCCAGCTTACGCGCCAACTGGGTCTGGCTGACATCGTGCTGATACTGGCCGACGCCGATGGATTTCGGATCGATCTTCACCAGCTCGGCCAGCGGGTCCTGCAGACGACGGGCGATAGAGACCGCGCCGCGCAGGGAAACATCGAGATCCGGGAACTCCAGCGCCGCCAGTTCGGAGGCGGAATACACGGACGCGCCCGCTTCGCTGACGATAACCTTTTGCGCGGTCACTTTCGGGAACTGCTTCTGCACGTCGAGGAAGAAACGCTCGGTTTCACGCGAAGCGGTACCGTTGCCGATCGCCACCAGCTCAACGTTGTACTTTTCACACAGCGCGGCAACCGCCACCGCCGCTTTAGCGGCCTGCCCGGTATGCGGGTAGATGGTATCGGTAGCCACCAGCTTGCCGGTGCCGTCAACGACGGCGACTTTCACGCCGGTGCGCAGACCCGGATCGAGGCCCATGGTGGCGCGCAGCCCGGCCGGAGCGGCCATCAGCAGGTCGTGCAGGTTGCGGGCAAAGACGTTAATCGCTTCGTCTTCCGCCCGCTCGCGCACGGTGCCCATCAGTTCGGTTTCGAGGTGCATCAGCACCTTGATGCGCCACGTCCAGCTCACCACGCCCTTACGCCAGCTGTCCGCCGGGGCGTTGTTCAGGCGCAGGCCGAGATGGTCGATAATGATTTGCTCGCCGTGACTCTCTTTCGGCGGCTCGTCGAACTGCGGGTCGGCGTTTAAAGAGAGCTGCAGCACGCCTTCATTGCGGCCGCGGAACATCGCCAGCGCGCGGTGCGACGGCACGGTGGCGATCGGTTCGTGATGATCGAAGTAGTCGCGAAATTTCGCCCCTTCCTCTTCCTTACCGCTGACGACGGTCGCCACCAGGTGGGCGTTCTTCCACAGATAGTCGCGCACTTTCGCCAGCAGGGCGGCGTCTTCCGCAAAGCGCTCCATCAGGATATAGCGCGCGCCGTCGAGGGCGGCCTTGCTGTCCGCGACGCCTTTATCCGCGTCGATATATTTGGCGGCTTCGGTTTCCGGGTCGTGGGACGGTTCGTTCCACAGCAGCTCGGCCAGCGGCTCCAGTCCGGCCTCAATGGCGATCTGCCCGCGGGTGCGGCGCTTCGGTTTGTACGGCAGGTAGAGGTCTTCGAGTTCGGTCTTACTCAAGGTCCCGTTGATGGCTTTTTCCAGCGCCTCGGTCAGTTTGCCCTGTTCACCGATGGACTTCAGGATTGCCTGACGGCGATCTTCGAGTTCACGCAGATAACCCAGGCGGGTTTCCAGATTACGCAGCTGCGTGTCATCCAGACCGCCGGTGACTTCTTTACGATAGCGTGCGATAAACGGCACGGTGTTCCCTTCATCAAGCAGGCGAACGGCAGCTTCTACCTGTTCAGCCCTGGCCTGAAGTTCACCCGCAATAATGCGGCAGAGCGAATCATTCATCATCGGTTTAATTCATCTTTAGGATCAAAAATCAGGGGGATAGTTATACGGACTGACACGGTAAAATGCCAGCCACGACCCAAGCCTCTCGGAATGTTCCGGGCTTATTTGACGTATTCAATTTCATTAACATACCAGGCCGCCTCGCCCGCGGGCGTGTTAACGATAGCTAAATCGCCGACCTCTTTTTTCAGCAGCGCGCGCGCCATTGGCGAATCAATGGAGATGTAGTCATTGCGGCCAAAGATTTCATCGTAGCCGACAATCCGAAAGCGCTTCGTCTCGCCCGCATCGTTTTCAATTTCCACCCACGCGCCGAAAAAAACCTTCCCCTCCTGCTGCGGCGAATAATCGACGATTTTCAGCTGCTCAAGGCATTTGGTCAGATAGCGCACCCGGCGGTCGATTTCACGCAGGCGCTTTTTATTGTACTGATAGTCGGCGTTTTCGCTGCGGTCGCCAAGGCTCGCCGCCCAGGTCACTTTTTTGGTAACTTCCGGACGTTCTTCGCGCCACAGGGTGTCCATCTCTTTCTTCAGTTTTTCATACCCTTCACGGGTGATCAGCGGCGTTTTCATCGAAGGTTCCGGCTCCTGATTACAAATCTTTGTGCAATGCTGCGCACAATTCGTCGCACGTCATCATAGCAACAGGATAAATAATGTGTCTTATGCTTAAATGTATACTTAAGCTGCTGTTAAATATGCTTTGTAACAATTTAGCCTGGAATATATACCAGATTTCGCTGGTGGGCGACCCGGGCTTTTTTGAGAATACGTACTGACAATTGCAGTGAACCTTTGGGAGTATAAACAATGCAAGAGAATTATAAGATTCTGGTTGTCGATGACGACATGCGCCTGCGCGCGCTACTCGAACGTTATCTGACCGAGCAGGGCTTCCAGGTTCGTAGCGTGGCGAACGCTGAACAGATGGATCGCCTGCTGACTCGTGAATCCTTCCACCTGATGGTGCTGGATCTCATGCTGCCGGGCGAAGATGGCCTGTCCATTTGCCGCCGCCTGCGCAGCCAGAGCAACCCGATGCCGATCATCATGGTCACGGCGAAAGGGGAAGAAGTTGACCGTATCGTGGGCCTGGAAATCGGCGCCGACGACTACATCCCAAAACCGTTCAACCCGCGCGAGCTGCTGGCCCGTATCCGCGCCGTGCTGCGCCGCCAGGCTAACGAACTGCCGGGCGCGCCTTCGCAGGAAGAGGCGGTGATCGCCTTTGGTAAGTTCAAGCTGAACCTCGGCACCCGCGAGATGTTCCGTGAAGATGAACCCATGCCGCTGACCAGCGGTGAATTCGCGGTACTGAAAGCGCTGGTGAGCCATCCGCGCGAACCATTATCCCGCGATAAGCTGATGAACCTCGCCCGCGGCCGTGAATATTCGGCCATGGAACGTTCCATCGACGTACAAATCTCCCGTCTGCGCCGCATGGTGGAAGAAGACCCGGCGCATCCACGCTATATCCAGACCGTTTGGGGCCTGGGCTACGTTTTCGTCCCGGACGGTTCTAAGGCATGAAACGCGTGCGCTTTTCGCCGCGAAGCTCGTTTGCCCGCACCCTGTTACTGATCGTCACCCTGCTGTTCGCCAGCCTGGTGACGACCTATTTAGTGGTGCTGAATTTCGCGATCCTGCCCAGTCTCCAGCAGTTTAATAAGGTTCTGGCCTACGAAGTGCGTATGCTGATGACCGATAAACTGCAGCTGGAAGACGGCACCCAACTGGTGGTGCCCCCGGCGTTTCGCCGCGAGATTTATCGCGAGCTGGGCATTTCGCTCTATTCCAACGAAGCGGCGGAAGACGCAGGCCTGCGCTGGGCGCAGCATTATGAATTCTTAAGTCAGCAGATGGCGCACCAGCTCGGCGGGCCGACCGAAGTGCGGGTGGAAGTGAATAAAAGCTCGCCCGTGGTGTGGCTGAAAACCTGGCTCTCCCCCAATATCTGGGTGCGCGTACCGCTGACCGAAATCCACCAGGGCGACTTCTCGCCGCTGTTCCGCTACACCCTGGCCATCATGCTGCTGGCGATTGGCGGCGCCTGGCTCTTTATTCGTATTCAGAACCGACCGCTGGTCGACCTGGAGCACGCGGCGCTGCAGGTCGGGCGAGGCATTATTCCCCCGCCGCTGCGCGAATACGGCGCATCGGAAGTGCGGTCGGTAACCCGCGCTTTTAACCATATGGCGGCTGGCGTGAAGCAATTGGCGGACGACCGTACGCTGCTGATGGCCGGAGTCAGCCATGATTTACGCACCCCTCTCACGCGTATTCGTCTGGCGACGGAGATGATGGGCGAAGAGGACGGCTATCTCGCCGAATCGATTAATAAAGATATCGAAGAGTGTAACGCCATTATTGAGCAGTTTATCGACTACCTGCGCACCGGTCAGGAGATGCCGATGGAGCTGACGGACCTTAACGCGGTGCTGGGGGAAGTGATTGCGGCGGAGAGCGGCTACGAGCGAGAAATCGCCACCGATCTGCAGCCGGGCGAGATCCCGCTGCGCGTGCATCCGCTCTCCATCAAGCGCGCGCTGGCGAATATGGTGGTTAACGCCGCCCGCTACGGCAACGGCTGGATTAAAGTCAGCAGCGGCAGCGAGGGAAACCGGGCCTGGTTCCAGGTGGAAGATGACGGTCCGGGGATTAAACCAGAGCAGCGCGAGCATCTGTTTCAGCCGTTCGTGCGCGGCGATAGCGCCCGTACGATTAGCGGAACCGGCCTCGGCCTGGCTATCGTTCAGCGCATCATCGATAACCATAACGGCAAGCTGGAACTTGGTTCCAGCGAACGCGGCGGATTATTAATTCGCGCCTGGCTGCCGGTGCCGATGAATCGCGCTCTGCCAGCGGTAAAATCCACCAAAGAGAGCTAGATCGGCCTTAAACCAACCTCATCCGGTACGCCCGCATAAAACCGCCCGGCGGCGGCTCGCGCCTTACCGGGGCTACGAGCTCACCACCGTCTGCGGACCAGTAGCCCGGACAAGGCGCGTCAAGCGCCGCCTCCGGGACGTTGCCGGACTGCTTCAGGTTTAATGCGCTTTATTCGCCATCTGATACGCCGCCGGCAGATTCAGCCGCTGCCAGAACTGCTGAGCGTCATTCTCACCGGAGAGCGGATACCCTGCGGGCAGCGCCGTTTTGACCATCAGCGCCCGACGCTGCGCGGCGGACAGATTCGGCAGCGCAGCCTCCAGCAGCACTTCAGCCCCTTGCGGCACCTTCAGGCTCTGTTTTTCACCCTTCTGCTGCGGCAAATCGTAGGTCATGGTGAAACGATAAAACGCCTTCATCGCCGGGTCGCGATACGGATCGTCTTTCGCAGGCATCTTCGCGCATTCCGCCAGCGTCGTGCCGCACTCCTTCTCCAGCGCGGCGCGCAGCTGGTCGCGGGCCTCATTAAACAGCCCGCGATACTTCGCGTCATTCAAATAGTGGGCGACGTTGCGCTGCGCCACCATCCGCGAGCCCATCACGTCCAGCGGATAGTGCACGCCCAGCACGATGCGCGAATAGCCATAGCGAGCGCCGCGGGTAACCAGCGCATCGAAGCGCTCCGGGATCATCTCCGCCATTAGCAGAGCGTCGGTATAGCCTGTATTGGTGTGCCCGCTTGGAAACGAGCCGCCGTCTGCGGTATAGGGCTTATTGTCCTTAACGACCACATCGTCCGGCACCAGATGGATGGTATTGCCCTGAATCAGGAACGGACGCGGGTTGTTAAAGTGCTTTTTCGCCGCCCCGGTACTCACTTCAGAGGCTTTGATCAGCGCCGCCGCCTTACCGAGCTCGCCTTTGTCGTAGGCGGTGAGGAACGCTTTACCGAGACGCGGCCCCAGCGCATCGCTGAGGAAGTAGAGATAGCTGATGCCCTCGGCATCCGCCAGCGCCTGATGGCGGGAGGTCTGTACGGCATCGCGGTTAATGGCGGTGACCGTCGCCAGATTTTGCTCAATCACCGCCTGCGGCAGCGCAGTGAACGCCGAGAGCAGCTCGATTCCCGCCTGCTGGGTGGCTTTGGTCTGAAAGTCGTACCCGCTGGCCTTCAGCCACGCGGTATCCGCCTGGGTTTTATTCTGTCTGGCGTGTTCAAGCTGGTCGCGAGTCAGGGTCGCCGCATCGCCCTTCAGCGCGTTGCGCAGCTGCGACAGGCTTTGGCTCTCCAGCGCGTCAAACGCCGGGCTGGCGGCGGCTGGCGTCACGGCGTTAGCCATTGTTGCCGCCTGGTTCAAAGGGACCTCTTTCGCCAGTACCGGCAGCGCCAGCACGAGCGCCGTTGCGAGAAGCGTGATTTGCATTTTCATTATTTTTCCTTTTATTCAAACAATTACCTTGCCTGTACGTGACGCTAGCCTCTCTGTTTGACGCTTTTATGACACGGTTATGTTTTGCAACGCTTTAAGCGGAATGGAAACAGCGCGGCGGTAATCCAGGCCGATCTGCGGTAAACTATCGGTAATCTTGTCTAAATCCCGGAATCACCGTATCCATGCTCAGTTATCGTCATAGCTTTCACGCAGGCAACCACGCCGACGTTCTTAAACACACCGTTCAGAGCCTGATCATTGAATCGCTCAAAGAGAAAGAAAAACCGTTTCTCTATCTGGACACCCACGCCGGGGCTGGCCGCTATCAGCTGAGCAGCGAACACGCCGAACGTACCGGTGAATATCTCGAAGGCATCGCCCGCATCTGGCAGCAGGATGACCTGCCCGCCGAGCTGGAGCCGTATATCTCCGTCGTTCAGCACTTCAACCGTAGCGGCCAGCTGCGCTACTACCCCGGCTCGCCGCTGATTGCCCGCCAGCTGCTGCGCGAGCAGGACAGCCTGCAGATGACCGAACTGCACCCGAGCGATTTTCCGCTGCTGCGCGCCGAGTTTCAGAAAGACGACCGCGCCCGGGTTGAAAAAACCGACGGCTATCAGCAGCTGAAGTCTAAGCTGCCGCCGGTTTCCCGCCGTGGGCTGGTGCTGATCGACCCGCCTTACGAAATCAAAAGCGACTACCAGGCGGTCGTGACCGGTATTCATGAAGGCTACAAACGCTTTGCCACCGGCACCTACGCGCTGTGGTATCCGGTGGTGCTGCGGGCGCAGATTAAGCGCATGATCAAAGAGTTAGAGGCCACCGGCATTCGCAAAATTCTGCAAATCGAGCTGGCGGTGCGCCCGGACAGCGACCAGCGCGGGATGACCGCTTCCGGGATGATCGTCATCAACCCGCCGTGGAAGCTGGAGCAGCAGATGAACAACGTTCTGCCTTGGCTGCATAAAAAGCTGGTGCCGACCGGCATCGGCCATACCACCGTCAGTTGGATCGTGCCTGAGTAATCGCAGTCATCGGTGGAAACTATTGATTTCAGGTATACAATCGCGCCAATCAGACATTAAGGATAAGACTCATGAGCAAGCATTATGACTATATCGCCATTGGCGGCGGCAGCGGCGGTATCGCCTCCATTAACCGTGCCGCTATGTACGGCCAGAAGTGCGCGCTGATTGAAGCCAAAGACCTGGGCGGTACCTGCGTAAACGTCGGCTGCGTACCGAAGAAAGTGATGTGGCATGCGGCGCAGATTCGCGAAGCTATCCATCTGTATGGCCCGGATTACGGTTTTGATACCACGATCAATCACTTCGACTGGGATAAACTGGTCGCCAGCCGTAGCGCCTATATCGATCGTATCCACACCTCCTACGATAACGTGCTGGGCAAAAATAAGGTCGACGTGATTAAAGGCTTCGCCCGTTTTGTCGATGCGAAAACCATCGAAGTGAACGGCGAGACGATAACCGCCGATCATATTCTGATCGCCACCGGCGGACGCCCGAGCCATCCGAATATCCCCGGCGTCGAATACGGCATTGATTCCGATGGTTTCTTCGAACTGCCGGCGCTGCCGAAACGCGTTGCGGTTGTCGGCGCGGGCTATATCGCCGTTGAGCTGGCGGGCGTGATTAACGGCCTGGGCGCGGAGACGCACCTGTTCGTGCGTAAACACGCGCCGCTGCGTAGCTTCGATCCGCTGATCGTGGAAACGCTGGTTGAGGTGATGAACGCCGAAGGCCCGCAGCTGCACACCAACGCCATTCCGCAAGCGGTGGTTAAAAATGCCGACGGCAGCCTGACCCTGGAACTGGAAGACGGCCGCAGCCAGACCGTGGACTGCCTGATTTGGGCGATCGGTCGCGAACCGGCGACTGATAACTTCAACCTCGCCGCTACCGGGGTAAAAACCAACGATAAAGGCTATATCGTGGTCGATAAATTCCAGAACACCAACGTTCCGGGTATTTACGCCGTGGGCGATAATACCGGCGCCGTCGAGCTGACCCCGGTCGCCGTCGCTGCAGGCCGTCGTCTCTCCGAGCGTCTGTTTAACAACAAGCCGGACGAACATCTGGACTACAGCAACATCCCGACCGTGGTGTTCAGCCATCCGCCTATCGGCACCGTCGGCTTAACCGAGCCGCAGGCGCGCGAGCAGTACGGCGATGAAGCGGTGAAGGTGTATAAATCCTCTTTCACCGCCATGTATACCGCCGTGACCTCACACCGCCAGCCGTGCCGCATGAAGCTGGTCTGCGTCGGCCCGGAAGAGAAGATTGTCGGTATTCACGGTATCGGCTTCGGGATGGATGAGATGCTGCAGGGCTTCGCGGTGGCGCTGAAAATGGGCGCAACCAAGAAAGACTTCGACAATACCGTGGCTATCCACCCAACCGCGGCGGAAGAGTTTGTGACCATGCGCTAAGACGCGCACCACGCATGAAAAAGAAGCTCTCAGGAGCTTCTTTTTTTATCTCTACGCCACGCCATTATTGCCGTGGCGCTTAAACGCCGGCCGCTGATTCAGCGCCATATACCAGCGCTCCACTTCCGCCATTTCAGGATGGGCGAACGGCGTCATTTTCCAGCGATGCACCGACAGGCCAAGGACAATATCCGCCAGCGTAAACTCGCTACCGGCGACCCATGTCCCGGTTTGCTGCAGCTGCGTATTGACGATCTGCACGCAGCGGGTCCAGGCGGCGATACTCTCTTTGATAGCCGCCGGGTCCTGGAAGCGCGGGTCCTTGCGCACCAGCCCCATAAAGGCGTAGCGCCAGGCCGTGTTAAATTCCGTTGCCTGCCAGTCCATCCAGTGCTCAACCTCGGCGGCAGCCCGCGGTGCCGTGGGGAGCAGATCTTCCCGCCCGGCTTTGCGCGCCAGGTAGCGGCAGATGCTGTTCGACTCCCACAGCACAAAGTCGTCATCCAGCAGCACGGGTACCAGACTGTTCGGGTTAAGGGCGCGAAACTCAGGCGTCTCGATGGACTGAAACCCGCTGCCGTAATCCTCCTGCTGATACTCAAGTCCCGCTTCCTCGCAGGTCCACAGCGCTTTACGCACGTTAATTGATGAGCGTTTGCCCAGTATTTTTAGCATTGTCAGCAATTCCTCAATCAAAAGAGATGGTTGTTTCACAATACTGCATCGGCGACGCATGTACACCCGGATAATGTGTATAGTGGATTGCAGGATTTTTCTCCAGAACAGGTTATCCGACATGCTGACCTCTTTTAACGTTTTAACGCCGGGCAATATCCGCTTTGGGCGCGGCCTTGCTCGTAGCGCCGCGCCATGGCTCGCCGGACGCTCCGCACAGATACTGCTGGTTCACGGCGCCAGCCTGACGCGCGCAGAGTTTTTGTTAAGCGAACTCCACGCGCGCCAGCTGCACGTCACTACGCTCTCTATCGCCCATGAACCCAGCCTGCAGGACATTGAACGGGGCGTTCGTCTGGCGCGGGAAAAAGGCGTCGGGGCGGTGGTCAGCCTCGGCGGCGGCGCGGTCATTGATGCGGGCAAAGCCATTGCGGCGCTGGTGCCCGCTCAGGGACCCGCGATTGAATATCTGGAAGTGGTGGGCACCGGACGCCTGTTAGAGGCCAATCCGCTGCCGTTCGTCGCCATTCCCACCACGGCCGGTACCGGGGCGGAAGTCACAAAGAACGCGGTGATCAACGTCCCTGAACAGCAGCGTAAAGTCAGCCTGCGCGATGACCGCATGCTGCCGGATCTGGCGATTATCGACCCGTCGCTCACCGACAACGCGCCGCGCGCGGTGACCTTAGCCTCCGGTCTCGACGCCATCACCCAGGTGATTGAGCCGTGGCTGTGCGCCCGCGCCAATCCGTTTACCGACGCGCTCTGCCGGGAGGCGATCCCGCGCGGCATCAAAGCGCTCAGAACGCTGATGGTAAAAGAGTGCCCGGATAGCCGCGATGAGATGGCATGGGTCAGCCTGTGCGGCGGACTGGCGTTAGCCAACGCCGGCCTCGGCGTGATTCACGGTCTGGCAGGCCCCTTAGGCGGTCTGAGCAACGCCGCCCACGGCGCGCTTTGCGGCAGCCTGCTTCCCTTCGGCCTGGCGCTCAATGAAACCCAGGTTAGCGACGAAAAAATCCGCCAGCGCTTTGCCGACGTACGCCAGTGGCTGGCGGCGGGGCTGGACGTCGACCCGAACAACGCCTGGGAGAGCCTGCGCGAGTGGAGCCAGCGCGCCGGGCTGGGCAACCTGCGCGAGCTCGGCGTCCCCCGCGAAGCGCTGGAACCCGCGGCCCTCGCCGCCAGCAGTTCATCATCGATGAAGGCTAACCCGGTCATGCTGACCAGCGAGCAGCTGCTGGAGATGCTGGAAGCCGCGTGGGAGTAATGGCTTTATTGCTAAAGCGCCCGGAAATTTAGATTTTGTTGCAAAACGAAATCTCCGAATTTTTTGGCGCAATACGAAGCGGTTAAAATGGTTTTAATGCGCCAGGTCAAATAGTTAAAGCAGAAACCTCGAGCTGAAGGCGTAGAACAAAGCGTGATCTACCGCACACTTCTCTTTTCGTTTCCCGCTGCGAATGTCTAAGCTTAATAGACAGGTCGGGCGCGCCCGGCATCCTCTACTGACGCAATCCGGAGGTCCGTACCACTATGTTCAGCCAGAAATTACGCAACGTTGATGACGATGAGCTCAGGATCGAAAACGATCCGTGCTACGAAGCCGATCCGTATGAGTTAAAGCTGGATGAAATGTTCGACGCCGAACCCGAACCGGAGATCATTGAAGGGCTGCCCGCCTCGGATGCCCTGACCCCTGCCGATCGCTATCTGGAACTGTTCGCTCACGTCCAGAAGTCACGCATTTTCGCCGATAGCAAAACCTTCCCTGACTGCGCGCCGAAGCAGGACCCGCTGGATATTTTGATTCACTACCGTCGCGTAAGGCGCACTCCCGGATTCGATCTCCGCCAGTTCGTTGAAGATCACTTTTGGCTGCCGGATAGCCGCGCCGAGGATTACGTCTCCGATCCTAATCGATCGTTAAAAGAGCATATTGATAACCTGTGGCCCGTGCTGACCCGCGAGCCGCAGGATCATATTCCCTGGTCGTCGCTGCTGGCGCTGCCGCAGTCATATATCGTTCCCGGCGGCCGTTTTAGCGAAACCTACTACTGGGATTCCTACTTCACCATGCTCGGGCTGGCGGAAAGCGGCCGCGAAGATCTGCTGAAGTGCATGGCCGACAACTTCGCGTGGATGATTGAAATCTACGGCCATATTCCCAACGGCAACCGCACTTATTATCTCAGCCGCTCGCAGCCCCCGGTCTTTGCATTGATGGTTGAACTGTTTGAAGAAGATGGCGTCCGCGGCGCTAAACGGTACCTTGACCATCTGCAGATGGAGTACAGCTTCTGGATGGACGGCGCGGAATCGCTGATCCCCAATCAGGCCTACCGCCACGTGGTGCGTATGCCGGACGGCTCGCTGCTAAACCGCTACTGGGACGATCGCGATACGCCGCGTGATGAGTCATGGCGGGAAGATGTCGAAACGGCAAAACACTCCGGCCGCCCGCCGAACGAGGTCTATCGCGACCTGCGCGCCGGAGCGGAATCCGGCTGGGATTACTCCAGCCGCTGGCTGCGCGATATCACCCGGCTGGCGAGCATCCGTACCACCCAGTTTATCCCCATCGATTTGAACGCCTTCCTGTTCAAGCTGGAGAACACCATCGCCAACCTCTCCGGCCTCAAGGGCGATCGGGAAACAGAGGCCGCGTTTCGCCAGAAGGCCAGCGACCGCCGGGCGGCGGTGACCCGCTATCTGTGGGATGACGAGAGCGGCTGTTTTCGCGATTACGACTGGCGCCGCGAGCAGCTGGCGCTGTTTTCCGCCGCCAGCATCGTCGCGCTCTACGTCGGCATGGCGACCCATGAACAGGCCGACAGGCTCGCCGACGCGGTACGCGCCCGCCTGCTCACTCCGGGCGGTATTATGGCGACCGAATATGAAAGCGGCGAACAGTGGGATAAACCCAACGGCTGGGCGCCGCTGCAGTGGATGGCGGTACAGGGTTTTAAAATGTACGGCCAGGATCCGCTCGGCGATGAGATAGCGCAGAGCTGGCTGCAAACGGTGAATCATTACTATAAACAGCACTACAAGCTGATTGAAAAGTACCATATCGCCAGCGCCACGCCCCACGAAGGCGGAGGGGGTGAATATCCCCTCCAGGACGGCTTCGGCTGGACCAACGGCGTGGTGCGCCGGCTTATCGGCCTGTACGGCGAGCCGTTGTAAAAGCGCGCTATTCCCGGGGTCGATGTCCTGCTATGTTCATGGCATCGACTTTCGCCGGAACTCTTGCCATGCCCGAACTGGTTACCCCACGCCTGCGCTGCTCGCCGCTGCAGCTTGACGACTGGCCCTTTTTTCTCAGCCTACAGCAAGACCCCCAGGTCATGCTCTACGTCGCGGATCCTCGCCCGGTAGCGGAAATTCGCGACGCTTTTGATTCGCGGCTTCCCGCGTGGTCGCCGGGGGCGCCCCACTGGCTGTGCCTGGTGGTGCGCGACCGCTATACCCACGCCCCCCTTGGCCTCACCGGTTATCATCACCATACCCCCGACAGCGCTGAAGCGGGTTTTCTGTTCGCTCCCCATGCACAGGGCAAGGGTTACGGCTATGAATCTCTGCGCGCGCTATGCGATTACGCCTTCTCCACGGGCGGTATCCGGCGGCTTACGGCAACCGTCACCGCGGGCAACCTGGCATCCAAAAATCTGCTCCAGAAGGTGGGTTTTCACCAGGAAGGCGAGCTACGCGAATGCTACTGGCTCAACGGTCGCTGGCACAACGATTGGCTTTTTGGCCTGCTGCGCCGCGATTACAACTAGCCTGGGCCATCTGGCGAATAGGGGGCGACGGGCTTTTCCTCTACACTGCAGGCCGACAACAGAGGAAGGCAATAAATGTCACCAACGATACCGCCGCTAAGCCTGCAGGGCCTTGAGTTTATTAAGCGCGCCCAGGGATTAGCGCTCGTCCCCTATCGGGACGAAAGCGGCCTGCGCGTGATTGGCTACGGCCATGTTCTCAACGACTATGAAACGTTCAGCCACTTCACGCGCGAGGTCGCGGAGACCTTACTTACTGTGGATCTACTGCAATGCCAGCGCGAGCTTAAGCGCAGCCTGCGGGTTACGCTTAATCAAGCGCAATATGATGCGCTGGTCTCTTTAGCCTTTAGCTGCGGGGCTGCGTCTCCGGCGCTTAATATTGTTTTGACCCATCTTAACCATCAGCGGTTCGCTGAAGCGTTGAACGCATGGGGAAATATTCGCAGCGGCCGCGAACAGCGGCGCGAAGAGTGCGCACGATTCAAAGCCTGCACCGATTAAGTTTCGCTAATGCTATTAAAAATCATCGCCGCCTGGGTACGATTCTTCACGTTAAGCCGGCGATAGAGCGACTCAAGATGGGCCTTTACCGTGCCGACGCTAATATTTAACGTACGGCTAATCTCTTTATTTGAATCACCGGCGGCCAGCAGCTGTAAAACCTCACGCTGGCGCTGGCTTAAATGAACCCATTTATTATCCCGCGCTTCCGCCGTCATTAGCCAATCGCCCGGTAGACGGAGCAGTCCCAGCAGGACGCTGTTGATCGCCTGAGCGAAAGTTTGCAAACCTTCCTCGCGTTGCACGATGCCCCGCACATTGTAAGGCAGCGCGCGCTGTAGCCAGCTCTTATTATTGTCAGAAACAGTCAGCAGTACCTGAGATTGCGGGAAGCGAAGCTGTTTTTCCTGCAACAACCAACAACAAAACTCGCTGTGCATATCACCATCCAGAATGAGCAGCGCGTCAGGGTGCGCCGTCAGCATCTGCCAGAGCTGTTCAGGCTGACAGGTGCCAAAAAGATCAATTTCGGGAATGTATTGCTGAAGGCCAATTTTCATGCCATGAATAAATATCGACTGCCTGTCAAACATGATTACCTGCATGGATTTATCTCCATCAAAGAAATGCCCGATTTAATCAGGGGGAGTGGAATATCAGCAAGTAAAATAAGCGCTCGCTGTTTGGCCCGGGGCATTTTACCGATAGAGAGAATTAACTAAATATCATAACAATGAATAGTTACAGGCCTTGTTGATACCATTACTCATTCACAATAATTATTACACTTAAATTAAGGAAATCCTTAATTACCGGGCAAGAAAAGAATAAACACAATATTAATTTTTCTATTTTAAACGAACCCGGAAACGCAGGCGATGGCAAAATCAGGAACGTATGTTACGGAGTAAGAAAACGCATGAAATGCGCGTTGCCCCGCCATCATCGATGGCGGGGCGCTCGATCACAAAAACATCCCGCCTGACACTTCTACGCGCTGGGCGTTCATCCAGCGCAGGTCATCGCTCAGTAGCGCGGCGATGGCATCGCCAATATCATCCGGAAGCCCTACTCTTCCCAGCGCCGTTTGCGCGGCAATATGCTGATTCACCTGAGCGTTATCCCTTACGACGCCGCCGCCAAAATCGGTTTCAATCGCGCCAGGCGCGATGATATTGACCGAAATTCCGCGTGCCCCCAGCTCCTTCGCCTGATAGCGCGTCAGCACCTCCATCGCCCCTTTCATTGAGGCATAGGCCGCGTAGCCCGGTAGAGCAAAACGCGCCAGCCCGCTGGAAACATTGAGGATCCGTCCCCCGTCTTGCAATAACGGCAGCAGGCGTTGGGTGAGGAAGAACGGCCCCTTAAACTGGATGTTCATTAATTCATCAAACTGCGCTTCGCTGGTTTCAGCAAAAGGAATATTCAGACCGATTCCGGCATTGTTCAATAAATAGTCGAAGGTATCCCGTTTCCAGCGCTCCTGCAGCACCTCCGCCACCTGCTGAGCAAAAGCGTCGAAACTGCCGACATCACCGACGTTTAACGGTAATGCCGCGGCTTTCACGCCCGTTCGCTCAATTTCAGCCACCACGTCCAGCGCAGCCTGCTGGTTGCTGCGCCAGGTCAGAATAATATCAGTTCCCTTCGCAGCCAGCTTCAATGCGGCGTTTTTTCCCAATCCACGGCTGCCGCCGGTGACTAAAGCGATACGTTGTGTCATCAGAAAACCCCTTCTCGGTTGCATTTGCAGAGTTAAAGAGCTTATTAGCTGCTATAAAAACAATAAATATGGCAAATTACGTTTTACTGTTTCCCGAAGAACAACAATAGGCCGCCGGGATGGATAAAATTCACGCAATGCAGCTGTTCATTAGGGTAGCGGAGCTGGAAAGTTTTTCCCGCGCCGCCGACACCCTTGGCCTGCCGAAAGGGAGCGTATCGCGCCAGATTCAGGCGCTCGAGAGCCACCTTGGCGCTCGCCTGCTGCACCGCACGACCCGCCGGGTGCAGCTGACCCAGGACGGCATGGTCTACTACGAACGCGCCAGAGACCTGCTGAGCAATCTTGAGGAGCTCGACGGTATGTTTCAGCTCGACCCCTCCAGCATCAGCGGGCGTCTGCGGGTTGATATGCCCGTCGCAGTGGCGAAAAAGCTGGTCATTCCGCAGCTGCCGGCGTTTTTGCAGCAGTATCCGGGCATCGAACTGGAGCTCAGCAGCAGCGATCGGTTAGTCGACGTGGTCCGCGAGGGCTTTGACTGCGTGGTGCGCGTCGGTACGCTGAAAGATTCCGGGCTGATCGCGCGGCCGCTAGGCAAGCTCACGCAAATTAACTGCGCCAGTCCGCAGTACCTGACGCGCTTTGGCTATCCGCAGTCGCTGGACGATCTCGCGGATCATGCGCTGATCCACTACGCCAGCAATCTGGGCGTTCGTCCGCTCGGATTTGAAGTGGTCAGCGATGGCGCGGTTCGCTGGGTTAAAGCGGGCGGCGTGCTTACGGTCAATAGTACCGAGACCTATCAGGCGTCGTGTCTGGCCGGACTGGGGATTATTCAGGTTCCACGGATAGGCGTTCGCGAAATGCTGCGCACCGGCGAACTGATCGAAATTCTTCCCCACTACCGCGCCGAACCGCTGCCGGTGTCGCTCATTTACCCGCACCGGCGTAATCTCTCGCGGCGGGTACATCTGTTTATGGAGTGGCTCGGCGGGCTGATGAAAAACTACGTTGATTAGTCCGCATGATGAAAAATCCGTATTTGAGAGGGTGCCGATATTTTCTGCCGGATGGCGGATGAGGCCTGAATAAGAATAAAAAATCAACTATATCATTGCATTATCAACTTCCCGCAGGCCTGGACAATGGCAGAAGAGCGCGCTTCAACCGCTCTCGGATTCATAGACCCGATGGCCCCGGTACGCCTTATCCGCGATTTTACGTATATAATTTTGATGAATACCGCTGTAAAAAAGGAAGAAATGATTTATGACGCCGGAAAACGACGCTCAACGCCCAACCGAGGATCCGGGCCAGCAGCCGGATAAAAACAAAAGCGCGATGGCTGCGATAAACGACTCTACCGTGGCGAAAAAAGCCAACCAGGCGCTGAAAAGCGTCACCGGAACGGCGGAAAAAGTTCAGCGTAACCATATGGTCGCCCATATCATCCGCGCCGCGGAGCGCTTTAACGACAGGCTGGGTAATCAGTTTGGCGCGGCAATCACCTACTTCTCGTTTTTATCGATGATCCCAATTCTGATGGTCTCTTTTGCGGCCGCCGGTTTTGTTCTCGCCTCGCATCCCACGCTGCTACAGGACATCTTCGATAAAATCCTGCTGAACGTTAGCGACCCGACGCTGGCGGCAACGCTGAAAAATACCATCAATACCGCCGTACAGCAGCGTACCGCCGTCGGTATCGTCGGCCTGCTGGTGGCGCTCTACTCCGGCATTAACTGGATGGGCAACCTGCGTGAGGCCATCCGCGCCCAGTCGCGCGACGTCTGGGAGCGCACGCCGCAGGATCAGGAGAAAATCTGGGTCAAATATTTCCGCGACTTTATCTCGCTGATCGGCCTGCTGGTGGCGCTGGTCATTACCTTGTCGATCACCTCCATCGCCGGCTCGGCCCAGCAGATGATTATCTCGGCGCTTTACCTTGATTACATTGAGTGGCTGAAACCGGCGTGGCGGCTGATTGGCCTGGCGATTTCCATCTTCGCTAACTATCTGCTGTTTTTCTGGATTTTCTGGCGGCTCCCGCGCCACCGCCCTCGCCGCAAGGCGCTGATTCGCGGCACTCTGATTGCGGCCGTCGGCTTTGAGATAATCAAAATCATCATGACCTGGACGCTGCCGGCGCTGGTGAAATCCCCCTCCGGGGCGGCGTTCGGCTCGGTGTTAGGGATAATGGCCTTCTTCTATTTCTTTGCCCGCCTGACGCTGTTCTGCGCCGCATGGATTGCCACCGCCGAATATAAAGACGACCGCCGGATGCCGGGTAAAGCCCACGACTGAATCATTATTGGGCTGAATAAAAGACGCAAAATTCAGCCCAACCTGGCATTTCAGCATATAAATCCAACATGTAACTTTTATTTAACCTGAACCTGGTTTTATTGACCATTATTTGAATTATGTGAAGCATTTCATAGAAGTTATTTTTCTGGCACAGAAATTATTCACTTTTTGCCTATTTTTTAACCTCCCCCGCCCCTTGTTACAGATTGAAATGTCCCCAAGGCTGTGGCTATATGGCCTTTCGTTCGCAAAAAATAAGAAAGATCTATGCAAGCCACAGCCACCACACTCGACAACGCGCAGGACACCGTTCCGGTTAACTCACGCAATAAAGTCGTCGTCGCCTCACTCATTGGCACCGCCATCGAGTTCTTCGACTTCTATATCTACGCCACCGCGGCAGTTATTGTATTTCCACATATTTTCTTCCCGCAGGGCGATCCCGCCGCCGCGACGCTACAATCGCTGGCCACCTTCGCTATCGCCTTTATCGCCCGCCCTATCGGCTCCGCGGTATTTGGCCACTTCGGCGACCGCGTAGGCCGTAAAACGACTCTGGTGGCCTCGCTGCTGACGATGGGGATCTCTACCGTGGTTATCGGCCTGCTGCCCGGCTATGAAACCATTGGCATTATGGCACCGGTGCTGCTGGCGCTGGCGCGCTTTGGCCAGGGGCTCGGCCTTGGCGGCGAATGGGGCGGCGCGGCGCTGCTGGCGACGGAAAACGCTCCGCCGCGCAAGCGCGCGCTGTACGGCTCTTTCCCGCAGCTGGGCGCGCCGATTGGCTTCTTCTTCGCTAACGGCACCTTCCTGCTGCTCTCCTGGCTGCTGACCGACCAGCAGTTTATGGAGTGGGGCTGGCGTATGCCGTTTATCTTCTCCGCCGTGCTGGTGATTATCGGCCTGTACGTCCGCGTTTCGCTGCACGAATCGCCGGTATTCGCTAAGGTTGCCGCCGCGAAGAAACAGGTCAAAATCCCGCTGGGCACGCTGCTGACCAAACACGTCCGCGTGACGGTGCTCGGCACCTTTATCATGCTGGCGACCTACACGCTGTTTTACATCATGACCGTCTACTCCATGACCTTCAGTACCGCCGCCGCGCCGATTGGCCTCGGTTTGCCGCGTAACGAAGTGCTGTGGATGCTGATGATGGCGGTTATCGGTTTTGGCGTGATGGTGCCGGTTGCCGGCCTGCTGGCGGATGCGTTTGGTCGTCGTAAGAGCATGGTGGTGATCACTACCCTGATCATCCTCTTCGCGCTGTTTGCCTTTAAACCGCTGCTTGGTTCCGGCAACCCGCTGCTGGTCTTTGCCTTCCTGCTGATTGGCCTGAGCCTGATGGGGCTGACGTTTGGCCCAATGGGCGCGCTGCTGCCGGAGCTGTTCCCGACGGAAGTTCGCTATACCGGCGCATCGTTCTCCTACAACGTCTCGTCGATCCTCGGGGCGTCCGTGGCGCCGTATATCGCCGCCTGGCTGCAGGGCAACTACGGTCTGCCTGCGGTCGGACTCTATCTGGCCGCCATGGCGGCGCTGACGATGATCGCGCTGCTGCTGACCCACGAAACGCGCCACCAGTCGCTGTAATTCTCCGCTCGCTCCCCTGACCATCCGGCCAGGGGAGTCTCCTTTCCGACTATTTTTTCATCTGCGACAGTATGGTCCGGCACTGATTCGCCTCGCCTTCGGCGGGTGAGATCAGCGCCAGCAGCGCGGCGGCTGGCGTCACCAGCGTCGCCAGCGCTGCCGCTACCGCGCCGCGCGCAATCAGCGGACCCGCCTTCACGCCCGCGTTCGGCGACTTAAAGCTGCCGCGAACGTACAGCGGGGAACGCAGGGTGATAATACGAAAGCCCTTACTCTCCGGATCGATAGTGAGGTCCAGCTGCTCCGATGCAAAGCTGGCGGTCCCGGTGACGTTGATCAGCGCGTTTTCGGTATCAAACGCGAACACCTGCGGCCGGGCGACGCCGTTGACCACGTCGATATTGGCCGCCGCGCAGTTTACCCGCACCTCATCGTCGCCAAAGATCTGCCCGATGATATAGTTACCGACGTTCAGACCGAGGATTTCCATCAGGTTGCGGCTGATTAGCCCGTCGTTCATCAGCAGCTTCAGGTTACCGTTACTGTTGCCCAGCAGCGCGGCGACGGAGTTGCCGGTACCGCGAAGCTGCACATCGCCGTTCATTTCGCCGAGGGTTTTCTGCATCATCTCCACGTTTGGCATCAGCGCTTTCAGTTTCAGGCGGCGCGCCTGCAGGTTCGCCGTCCCCTGCAGCGGTTTTTTATCCCCCTCCAGATGAATGCTGCCGGCAATGGTGCCGTTGGCCAGCCCCAGACGCAGCGGCTGCAGGCGCAGGTCGCCCCGTTCGAGGATCACGTGGGTGGAGAGGTCGCTGATGGGCAGCGTGCCGCCGTGCTCAATGCGCCGCCCTTTAAAGCGCACATCGGCATCCATCACTTGCCACTTGTCGGTTTCAAAGCGGTCATACGGCAACACTTTTCCGGCTGGCTGCGGAGAAGACTCGCCTTTACGCTGTTCGGTTTTGCTCCCTTTGCCGCCGGAGTCGACGCCGATTAGCGGCCCCAGATCCGCCAGCCTTAGCTGCCTGGACTCGAGATCGCCCTCCAGCTTAGGCCGGGGTTTGCCGGTGGTGTAGGTCAGCGAACCGTGGATATCGCTCTCGCCGATACGGCCATTAAAATCCTGATAGGCGAAGCGTGAACCGGCCTTATCCTTGAAGGTGGCCCGTAGATGCCCGTCGGTCGAAAACGCCGGCGTATCCGGCAGCAGCACGCCGGTCAGGTCGTAGAGATCGCCCAGCGAATCGCCGGAAAACTTCAACCGTAGATCGACGCCGCCGAGGTTAAGCGGGTCGCTGACCGTGCCGATAAAAGCGACCCGGGTAGTGCCGGAACGAAAATCCCCCTGCAGCGGGAACGGCGTACCTTCGCTGCGCAGCGCCAGCATACCGCCGATTTTTCCGTTACCGGCGAGCGGCTGTCCGTTGTAGCTGCCTTTCGCCTGCAGGCCGAAGACGTAATCGCCCACTTTCTGCGACTGCCCTTTCCCCTTTTCACCGGTCACTTCACTAAACGCCAGCGGCTTACCGAGCGGGTCAACCACAATCGTCAGGTCTGCGCGCGACACCTTGTCGTCGATAGCAATCTTGCCGCGGTCAAAAAGAATATTGTCGAGACGGAAAGACCAGCTGGAAGGCGGCGCATCTTTCTCAGACGCCCCCGCCGAGGCCAGGTCGAAGGTCCAGTTGTTGGTCTTCTCCGACAGTCGAATCAGTCGCGCGTCGGGCTGTTCAAGCTTTATCCACGGCAGGTAGACCGTTTTGCTGAGCAGCGCCAGCGGGGCGAGCGTCGCCTCAACGCGCGGCAGGTGCACCATCGTGACCTGTGGGATATCAGGCGGGTTGCCGAGGACGATATCTTCGGCGTGAACGTGCGGCCAGGGGATCCAGCTTCGCCAGCCGCTTTCGCCGGGCTGGCGTTCCCAGACGACGCCCAGATCGCCGCGAATCGCGAACGGGCGGTTCAGCTCGGCCGACACTTTCTGATTAATCGTCGGCTTCAGGCGGTTCCAGTCAAAGGTCGCCAGCACGATAAAAAACAAAACGATCAGTATGACTATCGTTCCAAGAATAATAGCAACGGTTTTTCGGGTTCTGCTCATCCCTTCTGCACTCCTTTTGCGTATCGCCAGTCCTGAATATAGTTGAGAAACGCCAGTTGCTCCGCCGAATGAGGTTTTCGTCACATAATCCGCGCCAGGTCAAAAAAATAATGGAACGTTGTTTTAATATCATTGACCATAAAAGCGGCCCAGCGCACACTAGGGTTAATATTGATTTAATTTCAGGTCATCACTATGTCTAAGAAAATTGCCGTCATCGGCGAATGCATGATTGAGCTGTCAGAGAAAGGCGCGGCGGTAAATCGCGGCTTTGGCGGCGATACCTTAAACACTTCCGTCTACATTGCGCGTCAGACCGACGCCAGCGCGCTGGGCGTGCACTACGTAACCGCCCTGGGAACGGACACCTTCAGCCAGCAAATGCTTGAATCCTGGCAGAGCGAGAATGTCCAGACTGACCTGATTCAGCGCATGGCCGACCGGCTACCGGGCCTCTACTACATCGAAACCGACGATACCGGCGAGCGCACCTTTTACTACTGGCGTAATGAAGCCGCGGCGAAGTTCTGGCTGGAGAGCGAGCAGTCCGCGGCCATCTGTGAAGAGCTGGCGACCTTTGATTATCTGTATCTCAGCGGCATCAGCCTGGCGATCCTTAACCCAACCAGCCGCGAGAAGCTGCTGACCCTGCTGCGCGAGTGCCGGGCGAACGGCGGCAAAGTTATCTTTGATAACAACTATCGCCCGCGCCTGTGGAGCAGCAAAGAGGAGACGCAGCAGGTTTATCAGCAGATGCTGAGCTGCACCGATATCGCCTTCCTGACCCTCGATGACGAAGACGCGCTGTGGGGCGAGAAGCCTGTGGCGGAAGTGATTGCCCGCACCCACGCCGCCGGCGTGGAAGAAGTGGTGGTTAAGCGCGGCGCCGACTCCTGCCTGGTGGCGATTGCCGGACAGCCGCAGCTGGACGTCCCGGCCGTTAAGCTGCCGAAAGAGAAAGTGGTTGATACCACCGCGGCGGGCGATTCCTTCAGCGCTGGCTACCTGGCCGTGCGCCTGACCGGCGGCGATGCTGAGTCGGCGGCCAAACGCGGGCACCTGACCGCCAGCACGGTGATCCAGTATCGCGGCGCGATTATCCCGCGTGAAGCGATGCCGCAGTCACGGTAGCAGAAGAATCGGCGCTGCTGCTTCCCGGCTCGCGCTGCGCTTAGCCAGGCTACTGTCTGGCGCTGGCATTAACCCGGACAAAGCGCGCCAGCGCCGCCGCCGGGAAAATCACCGGGCCAACCCCGAGCAATACGTAAAACAGATTTGCCATTAAATCACCGGATAGCCACGCTATCCGGTTTTGCTTTACTGTACGGGCGGAATATCCGTCGCTTCGTTACGCCCTTGCGCAACGTCACTGGTGCTGCTGGACGTCGCTGCGGCCACCGGCGCTGGCGCCATCAGCTTTTCCCACGTCGCCTGCAGATCCTTCATGTTGTATTCCGGCTCGCCCTGCGGCTGCTGCAATACCAGCGCCATATCCTGCGACAGCTGCTGCCGCAGATACTGGTTCAGCATGTCGACCGTCAGCGAATTGAGAAACTCCTGGCGCAGCTTCTGATACTGCTCGGGCGCGATATCCACCACCTGATTTTGCAACGAACGCATCCGCTGGCTAATCAGGATCCAGGTATCGGTGCGCGCATAGGTGGCGAACAGCTTCTGTAGCTCGAGGTTTTTCTGCGCGATCAGGGCATCAAACTCTTCCTGCGGCAGGCCGTTATCGCGTACTTTCGCCAGCTCGCGCGCTACGGTGGTTAAGTTGGCGTTCAGGCGCTCGCCCGGCGATTCGATATTGATCGCGCACTGGGCGCGCTGATAGAGGACGCGGCAGTCAAAGCCCAGGCCGATATCCTTAATATTACTTTTGCTCAGATTCTGCTGTACGTGCCAGAACAGCGCTTCCCGGGCCAGATCGTCACGCCAGTAGCGCTGTAGCGCTACCGAGTCGCGGATCGGCTGCCACGGCGCATCCCACATCAGCGACAGCTTATCCTGGCGCACCGCATCGGTCATGATGCTGACCGGCGTCGTCGGCAACGGCGACAGCGTAGGAACCGCCACCGGCGTTTCGCGCTTGCCCTTCAGGCCGCCGAACGTTTTGTTGATTTGCTCCGCGACGCTGCGGCTGTCCACGTTGCCGACCACAATCAGGGTCATGGCATCCGGCGTGTACCACTTGTGGTAATAGTCTTTTAGCTGGGCAATATCCACCGGCTGCTTCAGCGGCGCCGCCGGATCGTGCCCCAGCATGGTGGACCCTTTCAGCCGATAGCGCCACCAGCCTTCTTTGGTATCCGCAGGCCAGGTCGCCACCATATCTTCGCCCTGCAGCGCGTGGTTGACCGCTTCCGGGGTGATCGACATTTTACCGCTGGCGCTGGCCAGCCAGCTCAGCGCTTCTTTCAGCAGATCGTTACGGTTATTCGGTAGGCTCAGGTTAAACAAACTGTAGTCATAAGAGACGATGGCGGGCGGCAGAGGACGCTTCGGGTCAATACTCTGCTGCCATAGCGAGCGGGCCTGCATGGTCGGAAGGCCGCCGTTTTGCGTCAGCGCGAGACGCGGGATAAAGTGGCTAAAGCCGCTCTGCTGAGTGCTTTCGCTCAGCGAGCCAATATTCACGGACAGGCGAACTTCGATACGATCGCTGGGACGCTGCGGGGTGGCCAGAACCTGCCACTGAAACCCGTTCGCCAGTGTCCCCTGTTGCCAGGCCGGGTCCGGCTGGAGCGCTTCTGCCTGCACATAACCGACCGTCGCCAACATCAGCAAACCACCGGTTAAGAGTCGAATTTTTGTGCCCTGCATGTGAACCCCTGATGAACATTCCTGGTTACAACAGCGGCCCACGGGAGGGCCGCCGAAAAAATATGGTGAGTTAAGTACGTCGGTTAGACCACACGGAGATGAAAATGTCGCATGTTGACGTGAAATAATCATAAGGGTCACCGCCGCGCATGCGGCAGCGACCCCTAATTATGCGCAGGAGCCCATAGTCCAGCAAGGAACTATGGGCCTAACAGATGGATTTATGAGGATAATTCGTGCGATTTGTTTACCGGCGTACGGTTATTCAGCACATCATCGAGCTGCTGTGAGTCCAGCTCTTTAACCCATTTCGCGACCACAATAGTCGCTACGCCGTTACCTACCAGGTTGGTCAGCGCGCGCGCCTCGGACATAAAACGGTCGATGCCGAGGATGAGCGCCAGACCGGCGACCGGCAAATGGCCGACGGCGGAAATCGTCGCCGCCAGGACGATAAAGCCGCTGCCCGTTACCCCCGCCGCGCCCTTCGAGGAGAGCAACAGCACCACCAGCAGGGTTATCTGATGGAAAATATCCATATGGCTGTTCGTGGCCTGAGCGATAAACACCGCCGCCATCGTCAGGTAGATTGAGGTTCCATCGAGGTTAAAGGAGTACCCCGTCGGGATCACCAGCCCCACCACCGACTTACGGCAGCCCAGCTTTTCCATCTTATCGAGCATACGCGGCAGCGCCGACTCGGATGAAGAGGTGCCCAGCACGATCAGCAGCTCTTCGCGGATATAGCGGATAAATTTAAAGATGCTGAAGCCGGTGGCTTTGGCGATTGACCCCAGCACCACCACCACAAACAGGATGCAGGTGATGTAGAAGCAGACGATCAGCTGGCCGAGCTGCACCAGCGTACCGACGCCGTATTTCCCGATGGTAAAGGCCATGGCTCCGAAAGCGCCAATCGGCGCCAGGCGCATAATCATATTGATGATGCCGAAGATCACCTGTGAGAAGCTTTCGATAACGTTAAAAATCAGCTGGCCTTTGCTGCCGAGGCGGTGCAGCGCGAAACCAAACAGCACCGCAAACATCAGCACCTGCAGAATGTTGCCGCTGGCGAAAGCGCCAATCACGCTGCCGGGGATAATATCGAGCAAGAATGCCACGATCCCCTGGTCCTTCGCCTGTTCGGCGTAAACCGCCACGGCCTTCGCGTCGAGGGTCGCCGGGTCAACGTTCATTCCGGCGCCGGGTTGCACCACGTTAACGATAATCAGGCCGATGATCAGCGCAATGGTACTCACGATTTCAAAGTAGAGCAGCGCCACCGCGCCGGTGCGACCGACGGCCTTCATGCTCTCCATCCCGGCAATCCCCGTCACGACGGTACAGAAGATAACCGGGGCAATAATCATTTTAATCAGCTTAACGAAGGCATCGCCGAGGGGTTTCATCTGCGCACCCAGTTCCGGGTAAAAATGGCCCAGCAGAATACCGATCGCTATGGCCGAGAGAACCTGGACATAGAGGCTTTTAAAGAAAGAGATTTTCATAGGGTGTCCTTTGGATATAACCACAGACCGTGAGGGGGTATTGCGTCCGTGGCTTAAAAATAACACCCATGAAACATTTCAGAAATAACGAGTGATGAAATTGCAATGTAATTGTTAATTTATTTGAACTGACTCGCGTAAGCTAACAATACGTTTACAAACTTGCATCCTCTACGGCGGCGGGTAAAAAGCGAGCGATAAAAGCCTCAGGCGGCATGGCGCAGCCAAAAAGATACCCTTGCACCGTCTCGACGCCCGCCTCCTGCAGCCAGCGATACTGCTCATCGGTTTCGACGCCCTCCGCGACGATGTGCAGATTCAGCCCTCGCGCCAGCTGGATAATCGCGGGCACCATGCTGATGTCATCAGGTAGCATATCGATAAAGACTTTATCGATTTTCAGGATATCCACCGGCAGCGATTTAATATGCTGCAGTTGACGCAGGCCGGCATAGCCCATACCAAAGTCATCCAACGCGATCCGCACGCCCGCTTCACGTAGCGGACGCAGCAGGGAAATCATGGCCTGCGGGTCGTCTATTCGACGACTTTCGGTGACTTCGAGTATCAGCGTCCCTGGCGCGATACGATAGCGCGCGAGCAGCGCCAGCATTTCCGCGCCGCGATCGTGATGCAGCAGCTGTAGCTGCGACACGTTGACCGATAGCGGCAACATGATCCCCTGGTTTTGCCAGGCGGCAAGCTGTCGGCAGGCCTCTTCCATCACCCAGTAGCCGACCGGGACGATCAGGCCGCAGGCTTCGATACGCTCAATCAGATCGCCCGGCAGCGACCAGCTCCCGTCAGCCTGACGCTGACGCAGCAGCGCCTCTGCACCGCAGACCTCGCCGCTGGCGGTATCCACCTGCGGCTGCAGCCAGATGGCAAACTGCTGATTATCAAGCGCCGTTAAAATATCGTGCTCTTCCATCAGGCGGCGCTGCGCTTTTTCCATCTGTTCTGGATCGAAGAACTCAATCTGATTTTTACCTTTACGCCGCGCGGTGACGGCGGCGGAAAACGCCCGGCGATAGAGCTGTTCGCCGTTAATTTCACCGTGAAACATCGCAATGCCGACGCTGGCGCAGGGGCGCAGCTGGATGCCGTGCAGCGGTAAACGTTCGCTTAAGACAGTAAGTACTTGCTTACTTAACGTCACCGCCTGCCAGGGTTCGGTAATTCCGTGGGCCAGAATCGCAAAATCGTAGCCGCTCACCTGGGCCAGCACCATCTGCGTCGGGATAACCGCCCGCAGCTTTTCGACGAGCGTCAACAGTAGCATTTCGCGCTGCGTCTCTTTAAGTACGCCAGCGGTATCCTGCAGCGTTTCGCAGGCGACGATCAGCAGTGCAGACGGCTGCGGACGGGCGACGGTTTGCTCCAGCATGGCCATCAGAAAGGCTTTGTTCGGCAGCTCGGATACCGGGAAACGGGTCGACTGCAAAGAGAGCTCGTCGTGCATGCGCAGCAGCGTCTGCTGATTGCGGTTGTAGCTACGCACCAGCATGCCGATTTCATCATCATGATGTAAACGCGGCAGCGTGAGCTGATGGCCCAAACGCTCATGCTGCGGGACATCGTTCAGCTCACGGGCGATTTTACGCAGCGGGCGGACGATCAGGCGGTTGATACACCAGGTGATCGCCACCGTCAGAATCAGCACCAAGAGTAAGTAAGCAGTCACTAACGTTGCCAGCGCGCTCATGACGAATTTATACATGCGGTAGGAATCGGCCTGCAGCACCAGATAGGCCAGCGGCTGCGGGTTCGCCGGACGTTCAAGGGAGTAAATTGGCAGTGAAATCTGCACCGGCAGTTCGAACATGCGGGTGATCGTCACCGGCACCGGGCGTTCGGGAATAAAACGCATCCGCAGCGCCTGGAACTGGTTGGGCAACACGACATCCGCCCGGCTGACAATGCCCGCGGGCTGAATACGGCTCAGAATGGCTTCCGCCTCAGGGATATCGGCTTTCAGGATAGCCGCTGACAGCGGTTCGCGAACGGAACGCGCGATGCTTTCTAACTGCGTGGCCGTGGTAAAGCGACTCTGCTGAACGAAGTGGAACAGCAGAATAGAACAGAAGACCAGTACAAACGCCATGGACACGCTCGCGACCATCGCCATCTGTTTAATTGTAAGTGAACGGCTGACGCGCAACGGGGGTTCTCCACTGAAACTGAACGTATATCCGACGAAAATCCATCCACGCCGGTCATTTTCAGGCTGATTATATACTCAAATTGTTCGCCCGCGCCCGAGGGCGCAAAGCCATGCCTTCGGGACGTTTTCCCGGAGACGGCGCGGTGCGCCTGTCCGGGCTACAAAACCCAAAACCGCACGGACCCGTAACCGGGGGCATTCCCGGGTGGCGGCTGACGCCTTACCCGGGCTACAAAACCGTCCGGGCGACAAGTTCACCACCGCCATCGGGCCGGTAGCCTGGACAGGCGCCCCTCGCGCCGCCTCCGGGATGCAGCGCGCAGTGCAGCTTCAGCGCCACCGGAAGGGAAATCTGCGTGCCTGACCGAAGGCAACGAGTATACGCGAAGAGCGCCGTGGAGTGGCGCCCTGTCGCATAATTCAGTCTAATCTGCTACCAGTCGGCGTAAGGCACCAACGGCTGCGGTGGCATATCCATATCGCCCTGCCAGCCGGAAGCTGAATAGCGGACGTACAGCAGCGCGTGGCTCGGGGTGTAATCCTTCGCCTGCTGAATATCCACCGCCGCCCCGACAAACCAGTTGCTGGTGACCCGTCGCTCAATCAGCGCCCGCGCGGTATAGCCGACGCCGGAACTGCTGCTGCCCTCTTCCGTAAGCTGGCTGGCATCATGGCGATACTGCGAGGGAAGCAAATTGAGCAGCGGATAGCGCGCCTCGGTTTTGGTGCGCGAATGGGACCACGACACCGAGCCTCCCAGCTCCCATGACCAGTTCTCCGTCCGCTGACGCCAGGTGACCGGCACCGAGAAGGAGACATATTCCTGCGGACTGTAGTAACCGCCCTGACCCAGGGTATAGCCGCTCAGGTCTTTATCATAGTGCCAGAGCATATTGTTCAGGCCGACGGTGACCCGGCGGTTATCTTCATTAACCACTTTATAGTAGTAGCCGGTCATCCAGCGCACGCGCCAGTTGTCGGCGACGTTTTTCCCGGTCAACTGGTCGACGCCCAGCGAAGACCAGACGCCGTTGGCTTCGCCTTTATCGTAGCTCAGACTCACACCGCCGCCGTCGGCGCGCACTCCGCCCCAGGTCTTGCCGGTATGGCCGTCGTTAGGATTATCTTTCTGCCCGCCAAAGGCCAGCAGCGAGCTGGAGATGGGGCGTCGGTGGAGATTAACGGTGTAGCCCACCGGGCCAACGTCGCTGCTATAGCTCAGGCCGCCCACCACATCAACGACGTTAAAGCCCATCGGCGTAGTGCCGATATCGCCGCTCCAGGTCTCGTTCTTCCAGCCCACCGCGACGCTGGCGCCGCTATCGCTCTGGTGTTTGCTGCCGCCGGTACAGGCGATTTCGCCGCAGGTACCCCAGCTCGGCGAATAGCTGCCGTCGCTCTTCGTCGAAAAGCTCCCGGCGTCCATATTCACCAGATCGGTACGGAAGAACATGCGCCCGTCGGCCAGCGGCGCGTCCACGTGCAGCATGGTGGTATGCGCTTTCAGGTCGGAATAGCCGCCGGTACCGCTGGAGCCCCAGTAATCATGTTCGAGGGTGACATTAAGATCCTGCTGACGATAAAGATCGGCGGCGTCGCTGCGGATCCCGCGTTTCAGCCAGTCATCGCTGCTATCGTTACGCGTCAGCCGCGTAAAGGTGTCGTTATCCTGCGGGCGCTCGCGGGCAACGCCGGAGGCCACCATTGCATCTTTATAGCCTTCCAGCGCCTGCTGCGGCTCGTCGTTCTGCGCCTGAAAACGCGCGGCGTCGCGCAGCACCAGCGCGCTTTCCATTGACGGCGGCTGCGCTTTCGCCTGCGGCACGATGCGGGCGAAGGTTTGCTGCGCCTGAGCGCGATCGCCCAACCCGGCCTGCGCCTGGGCGATACGCCGCTGCATATTGATAGAATCGATGTCTTCGCCCTTGAGCTGCGCCACCTGGGCGCGGGCGGCGTTTTTATCGCCATCGGCAAGATACACTTCCGCCAGGCCCAGACGCGCATCGCCGTTATCCGGCTGCTGGCCCAGCACCCGCTGATATTGAGCAATCGCCGTCTGGCTGTCGCCGCGCTGCTGCGCCCAGTCCGCCAGCGTCAGCGCGTAGCGCACCGACGCCGGCTGCTGTTGAATCAGCGCGATGGCCCGGTCTTCCTGGCCGTCGTCGCGCAGCTGGTTTGCCTGACGCAATACGTTATCGCTTTGCAGGCGCGCCTCCAGCTCGCGGATATTGTCCGTCCACTGCCCGCGCGGCAGGGCGTTAATCTGCGCCAGCGCCCTCTCATCCTGATTATTCCCGGATAAATAGAGGCCGTAGGCGTAAACCCGGTCGGCATCGCCGGGCTGGCGGTTGACCATCGCGCGCATGATCGCATCGGCTTCGCTGCGGCTGCCCGCGCTGACCAGATCCCGCGACAGGCGGTAGGCGATCCACACGCTATCCGGGTCCAGCGCCAGCCGTCTGCGCTGCACTTCCGCCGCCTGCGCCCAGTTGCCCTGGCTCTCCAGCGCTTCGGCCTGTTTCTCCAGGCGATCGTTGGTCAGGCTGCGTTCAATATCATCAATGCTGCGCCGCTGGCCCGGCGACAGGCTGGCGATATACGCGCTGGCTTTTTCCGGCGATTCGCCGCGATACAGATTCGCCAGACCGCGCACCGCCAGGCTGTTGCCGCGATCCATACGCAGCGCGCGCTGGTAGTAACGCTCCGCCGCCGCATTTTCTTTACGCGCCGCCGCCACGTCGCCCAGCCCCAGCACCGCATAGCTATCGGTATTGTCTATACGCTGCGCCTGGGCGTAATGATTTTGCGCCTGCGCCAGCCGGCCGCTTTTCAGGGCGCTATCGCCCTGCTTAATCAGCAGCCAGTAGCGGTTAGTCTTGAGCAGGCTGTCCCACTTATCGCGGCTCGGGCTATCCGGGTCCATTTTGATGGCTTTACTCAACTGGGCGACCGCCCGCGCCCGATCGCCGCGCTGAGAGTACGCCTGCCCTAATGCGCCAACCGCGTCGCTGTCTTTGGCATCCGCCCGTACGGCCTGCTGCAAATCGGCCACGGCCACCGAACCTTTCCCGGCCTTCACCGCCGCCAGCCCCTCCGCGCGATCGCGGAACGTCGGGTCTTTTAGCTGCGTCTGCTGCTGAGCGAGCAGGACGCGGGCATTCGCCGAGGTGGAACCGGTGGGAAACTGCATGAGAAAGCGCTGCAGCGCCTGCACGCTGGCCCGGCTGACCGGCATGCTTTTCACTTCGTTAAACCAGATATCCGCCGCGATACCGCGGCCCGCCGCCGAGCGCGACATCTGCTCCAGATAAGCAAATCCCTCTTCCGGCTTATTATCGCCAAACATCTGTTTCGCCAGCGCCGTTTGCAGCGAGACGTTGCCCGGCAAGCGGGCGTTAAGTTTTTTCAGCTGATTGATGCCTTCGTTATGACGGGCGGGCAGCCGCGCCACCAGCGTCCAGTACTCAATCGCCGCATCATCATCATCAGGAACGCCGTTAAACAGCTTCTCGTAAGCGACGATGGCCTCATCAACCTTCCCGGCCACGCCCAGCAGGCGCGCCTGCTGCAGCTCCTGGCGACCATCGCCGGTGCTGCTTTTCATCTCGTCGCGCGAGGCTTTCAGCTCAGGCGATTCCGGCGCCAGCTTCGCCAGACGCTCCAGCTGCTGCTTCGCGCCGGCGGTATCGCCCTGGCGGAGAAGATAACGCATCCGCGCGGCGACAACGTCCGGGTTATTGGGGTCGATCAATTCCAGGCGGTAGAGCGACTGGCGCACCAAATCCTCACGTTTGCTGGCCTCGCCGAGGCGGACCTGCTCCAGTAGATGCTCCTGAACAGGGGTAGTCGCGGCATGCGCCAGCGGCATCAGCGCGACGCCCAGGGAGAGAGTGAATAAGCTTAGTGAGAACTTGTGCATTCCTGGTTCCAGTCAGGCCGTAATTCACCGCCGGCGGTGAAACGAAAACGGTGTTGATCCCATCCCTGGCCGAAAAGGGTCAGGACCGCGCTGTAGTATGCATCCGCCCCGGGATAGTCATCGGCGACGCGCTGGCGCTGAATGGCGCGGGCATCTTCCTTCTGCAAGAACGGCAGTAACGCCGCGGAGAAGCCGACCGGGCCATTGCCGGTGGTTTTACCGGTCGCGATGTTGGTTTTTTCCGGCGGCACGCCCTGTGAAACCGTCTGAGCCGCCATCGGTTTAAAGCGCGCCAGCAGGGGGGCTTTTTGCTTATCGCCGTCATCGAGCATACCGGTCCACAGATAGACGCGGATGGCGTCATAGCTGCCGATAATCGGTTTATCCGCTTTCAGCTGCCAGCCTTTCCCTTTCTGGTAGCGCACCCAGTCAGGCGAGAAGCCTTTTGGCGCGGTCTCCAGCAGCAGGCGCAGATTGTTGTCGCGTATTTTCGGCCAGGGCGCGCCAAACGCGGCAAAATAGGTTGCCAGCTGCGGCGGTAGGTAGCTGGGATTAAAACGCCAGCCGCCGTCATCGACAAAGCCGACTTTTCCCGGCAGCACCAGCGGCCCCAGCCCCGGCACCGTGGCCACTTCTTCGGCGGCAATGCGCGCCAGCAGCGCTTTACCGACTTCCGTATAGTGAGGCGTTTGCCACAGACGTCCGGCTTCCAGCAGCGCCCAGGCTATCCACAGGTCGGAGTCCGAGGCGGAGTTGCTGTCCAGCACCGTCCACTGGTCATCGCTCTTTTTCCCCCACAGCCAGCCCGGCAGGTGCGCGCGCAGGTCGCCCTCGGCAAGGTTGTTTTGCGTCCACTCGAACAGCTTGCGGAAACCGTCGCGATCGTTAGCCGCCAGAGCAAAGAACAGCCCGTAGCTTTGCCCTTCCGAGGTGGTGATTTTTCGCGCATCGCTGGGATCGATAACCCGACCTTCGGCGCTGACGTACTCTTTTTTAAACTGCTCCCAGGCCGGCCACTGGCAGGCGGCGCTCACCTGCGCCGCCGCCAGCATCAATACCGATAACACCACACTACGTACCGCGTTCATCATCAATTACTCATCATCAAGATCGAGGCGGCGACGGCTGATAATACGCAGCATGCGCCACAGTACCCATGCCAGCAGGACGATGCTGACCGCCGCCAGAATCGCCAGCAGCACCGGATGGCTGGAGAGTGCAAACCAGATGCGTTCGAACCACGGCAGGTGGCCGATATAGTAAATATCGCCCACCCTCAGGCTGTTAACGCCCGACTCACGAATGACCGCAACGGAACCAAACATCGCCGCGCGTTTACCGCTGTCGTTAAGCGCCTGGGTCAGCAGTTCGTTGCCGCGCGGGCTGTCGGCCAGCAGCGCCACGACGCTGCGCTGATCGTTGTACGGCGACTGGAAGCCAATAATCGCCGCCATCGGCCCAGTCGACGTGACGTCGGTGCGGGTATTCGGCGTTCTGGCCTCGGTATCGGGATAGATGCTGGCCAGATCGTAGTGGCGCATCGGCATTTTCACCCAGCTTTTGGCCGCTTCAACCAGCAGGTTGATTTTCGTGTCGTCCTTCAGCGCCTGCGGAATGGAGCCAATCAGCAGCAGGTCGGCGTCTTTGTCCTTAATCTGGCCGCCGTCGTCGGTCATGCGCAGGTTAATGGCCGCCAGGCCGGTTTGCGCGCCAATGCCGCCGGCCGTCTCCAGCAGCGTGGCAACCTGGCCCTCGGTCGGCGATTTGGGCACCACGACCAGGGTATCGGCGAGATCGGCCATCCGGCTGTACGGGAAGCCCGCGTTAGCAAAGACGCGCAGATCCGGCATCGCCATAAAGTGATAGTACTTCGAGAAGTCGATGGTCGAATCATCGCCAATCACTACGTGGTTCTGCACCGGCTGGAAGGTAATACAGTTATCGATGGAGCCGCCCGGCATCGGGTTCATATACTGGAAGTCGAAGCGCAGCTGATTCATGGCGCCGAGGCGCAATGCCGGGATCGTCACTTCCGTTTTGCCGTCCAGCAGCCCCTGCAGCACCGGCAGGCGTAGTATCAGCTTATTCACATCCTGCGAGCTGTTGAGGCTGAAGGACTGTAAGAACTGATCGTTAAGGCTGATATCCATGCGCGAGCTGTCCTTAATTGGCGGCATGGTGTAGCGATAGTTCAGGTTCATATCGATGCCGTTGGCGCGCAGCAGGTAGAGGTCCGGCGGCAGGTTCAGCGCCACGTTGATGGAATCCGGCACCAGGCCGCTGGATTGCAGCTGCTGTTCGTAGGTTTTCAGCTCGGCAAAGGTCACTGCCCGATCGGTACGCACCCAGTTTGGCGCATCGTACGGTTTACGCGCCTGCAGCTGTTTGACATCGTCAACCGTCACGCTGCTGCCGCGGAACAGAATATTGCCCTGGGCTATCCCCTTCGCCGCCTGCAGCAGGTCTTTGTCATCCCGCCCGAAGACCACCAGCAGCTTGACGTACGGATTATCCGGGTGGTCGATCATTTCAATCGTCGGCGCCTTAACCGGCGGGTGCTCGCGCAGGAAGTCCGGGCGCTTATCGTTAGTCGCGAAAACAATGGCGTTACGGTCCGGCAGTTGGTTGAACTGGACCGGGAACTGCTGGCCGCGCCAGCCCGCCTTACTGCCGAACCAGGAGGCGATAATGGCTGCCGCCTGCTGCTGCAGGACATCCGGCGCGGAGGCGAAAACCATCGGCAGCGTCAGCTGGCGGTTATCGCGCGAATCGTAGAACGGCACCGGGAAATGCGAAAGATCGTTGCGCACGTTCAGCGACTGGTAGGTTAAATCCAGATAGCTTTCGCGACCGACGTCCAGCCACAAGGTGCTGCTGGCTGGGTTTTCACACACATCGCGATAGTGGCCGACAAACTCAAGACGCACGCGGTTAAAGTCGGTGATATAGAGCGGATCGATAGGGATCTGCGCGCTGACTTTTTTGCCCAACTGCTCTTTGGTGACCGGCAGCACGCCCATCAGCTCATCGTTAAGATACACCTTCAGCTGCGACTGCACTGGCAGCAGCGACGGAGAGGGCGTGTAGTCGAGATTCAGCAGCGCTTTCGCCACCACTTCATCGCTGCGCATGCCGAACTCTACCGAACCCTCAGGGCGCGCGCCCCGCAGCACCATGCTGCCCGGAGGCGGGGCGATTTTAGCGAAGGTCAGCTTCACGTCGCGGGTCGGGGCGTTATCCAGCACCACCACCGGCGCCGCCGGGTCGGCAAGCGTCGCCGTGGGCTGACTGTCCGCCACCGTACCGGCGATACCGGGTACCGTCGTCGTCTGCACGGCCTGCGCCGTCGGTTCCGCATACGATGCGAAGGAGGACCAGCCGCCAATGCCCACCGCTACTGCACAAATCAAAGAGAGTTTTCTGTTCATCGCATTATCATCATTGTTGAGCCATCGCCGGTTCTGCCGAGAGTGTCGCCGCAGCGCGTTCCGGACGGCGCGGAATAAACGAAACAAACCAGGCCACCAGCATGGTGAGCGAGCGGAAAATACCCTTCACCGACGGCGGGGAGAACTCCGCCAGGTGACGATATCCACGGAACCCCAGCTTCAGGATATCCAGCAGGCTTTCCATCGGCTTATCTTCCGGGAAGCTATCCTGCCAAAGCGCCCACGTATCTGCGCGGGCAAACGTACACTGTACAAAATCGATATGTTGTTGATTGCTTAACGGCAGCAGCTGTAGCCCAACCTCGCTGCCGTTGACCCGCGCAACCCGCACCGGGAAGGCGTACTCCTGCTGCCCGCGCTTCAGCAGCAGCTTGACGTGCTGGCTTTCCAGCACCTGCGCCTCGCCGTGAATTTTGACGCCGAGGCCGCCGTCGGAGTAATCATGGACGGTACAGGAGAACAGGTGCCCATCTTCGCGGGCAATCGCCGCCGGCATCGACATCTCCACGCGGTGCGATCGCCGCACCTGCTTGCTTTCAACCGAGACCGCCACCGCGCCGCCGAGGATAATCAGGTTATAGAACACCCAGATAATGCTCACCCAGACGGTCAGGATTTCGTTTTCCGGGCCGTACATAAAGCGCCAGATCCCTACCCCGACGCCGACCAGGTTCAGCAGCACGAGGTAGATATAGGGACGCGAAATCACCCAGTCGACGTACTCGTCCTCCACCAGTCCGCCTTTCGCCGTCACGTTGAATTTACCCTTATGCGGGTTAATCAACGCGACAAAGGTCGGCGGCGCGATATACCACGCCAGCACCGTTTCATAAATTTCACTCCAGAAAGAGTGGCGGTATTTGCCCTGAATCTTCGAGTTGGTCAGACTGGCGTGAATCATATGCGGCAGCACGAACAGGGCGATCATCAGGGCAGGCGCATAGATGATATAGGCGTGCAGCAGCAGAAACGCCAGCGGCGCGGTCAGGAAGATCAGCCGCGGAATACCGGATAGAAAGTGCAGCATCGCGTTGACGTAGCAGACGCGCTGCGCCAGCTTCAGCCCTTTGCCAAACAAGGGGTTATCAAGGCGGAAAATTTGTACCATCCCGCGGGCCCAGCGGATGCGCTGGCCAATATGCGCCGACAGGCTCTCCGTCGCCAGACCAGCCGCCTGCGGGATACGCATGTAGGCTGAAGTGTGCCCGCGGCGGTGCAGGCGTAGAGAAGTGTGGGCGTCTTCCGTCACCGTTTCCACGGCAATGCCGCCGATTTCATCCAGCGGGCCGCGGCGGATCACCGCGCAGGAGCCGCAGAAGAAGGTCGCATCCCACATGTCGTTCCCGTCCTGCACCAGGCCATAAAACAGCGTGCCTTCGTTCGGCGTTTTGCGAAATCGCCCCAGGTTGCGCTCAAACGGGTCCGGGGAGAAGAAGTGGTGCGGCGTCTGCATCATCGCCAGCTTCTTCTCTTTCAGGAACCAGCCCATGGTCATCTGCAGAAACGAACGGGTCGGCACGTGGTCGCAGTCGAAAATCGACACGAACTCGCCCTTGGCGTACTTCAGCGCGTTGTTGATATTGCCGGCTTTCGCGTGCTCATGGGTGGTGCGCGCAATGTAGTGCACCCCGACGTCTTTGGCGAACTGGCGGAACTCTTCGCGCCCGCCGTCGTCGAGGATCCAGATATTAAGCTTGTCCTTCGGCCAGTCGATCCCCTGCGAAGCGTAAATGGTGTTTTTCACCACGTTGAGGTCTTCGTTATAGGTCGGCACGAAAATATCGACCGTCGGCCACTGCGCCATATCCTCCGGCAGCGGGACCGGCTGACGGTTCAGCGGCCACACGACCTGGAAATAGCCCAGCACCAGCACCACCCAGGCGTAGGTTTCAGCAAACAGCAGAATTATCCCGCACACCAGGCTCACGGGGTCATCCCAGTTGAGCGTCGAGGTGTAGCGCCACCAGATGTAGCGGCAGGAGACAGTCAGCGACAGCACGATCAGCATCAGGGCCGAAAAGCGCCCAGGAATGCGCCGCACCAGCAGCGCTACGCCCCACAGGAGCAACAGGAAAATAAACTGCGAGAGCGGATTAAACGGCTGGGTAATGCAGAGCAGCGCGAGGATCAACGAGAAAAAGGTTATTGCGCCCAGAATAAGCCGCCGTATCTTCGGATTCAGGTGCCCCAGCTCTTTATGCTTATCCAGATGGCCGGTACGGGCGTTGACCTTTTCCGGCAGCTTTTCCAGCCACTGGGCGTAGCGCCCCTGGACGCCTTCCAGCGCCGCCAGGGAACGCCAGTTAATCTTTTTATCCGGCTCCGGCACCCGCGTCGCCAGCAGCCACACGGCTTGCAGCAGGTAGCGAATCGGGTCCAGCGGGCGCGGCCGATGCGGATTAATATGCGGGAAAAACTCGCCGTGACGTTCGCGGATAGCCTGCCAGCGCGGCGTTTCCAGCGGCATAAACGCCCATGCCAATGACGCCCACAGGCAGCCCAGCGCGGCCGACAGCCACGAGGCGCCGTGCTGGCGGTAATCAAGATAGCGCTCGCTCAGCCGTTTCCCGACCGGCGGCGCCAGCAGCAGCGCGCTCAGGCGAATCATTCCGCCCCCTTCCCGGCGTAGTGCAGCAGACACCAGTTGGCAAGCGTCAGTATCTCCTCCGCCGCCAGCGAGTCCTGGCGGTATTCGCCGAGGGGCTGCTTGGCCGCCAGACACTCCGCCATCGCCTCATCACGATGGATAGTCACCGGCAAAATGCGCCGCTGGCTCTCCAGCCACAGCTGATACAAATCCTCCTGCAGCTGGCTGCCGACGCGCAGTTCGTTAATCAAAATATCGCTATTGACCGGCAGCGCCTGCTGATGGAGGCGAATATGGCTATTGCCGTCCGGGTGGACCACGACCAGCGTGCGGTCGCAGACGTTGATCAAGGAGCGGGTCAGCGGGGAATAACCGTCCGGCAGGTCAATCAGCAGCCAGCGGTGATCGCCCTGCTGGTGGAGCTTCTGCACGATCCCGGCCATCGGCGCCAGCGTCGGCTGGAGCCGCTCAATATTTTCGCGCTCGCCCGGCGTCAGCTGACCAAAAGGCAACAGATCGATATGCGAAGTATAGCGCAGCCCGGCGTCGCGCCAGTCGGTGCCGTCGATCGTGGCGCGCGCCCAGCCCGCTTTGTGGCTGAAATCGACGTTGAAAAAGAAGCGCAGCATGTTGTCCGGGCTGGCGTCCACCACCAGTACGGTTTCACCAAGTAACTGCAGCGCCCAGGCCAGCGCAGCGGTAATCGACGTGGTGCCAGTACCGCCGCGCACGCCCTGTAATCCCAGAATCGCCATCGATGGCTTCCTTACTTTTTCTCTGCTAATTCAGCCAGTAATGGCCAACGTTTTAGCGCCGCGGTTAACTGCTCGCGTCGGGAAATATCGTGGTAGTTAATATCAGGCAGGGAAAATGCCCGGCTTAACGCCAGGAAATCATTTTGAAACGTGTAGCCCAAAGTCGCATCGGTGGGTACAGCAGGCTCTTTTGCTGGCATTTCTCTGTCCGTTGGAAAATACAATAAATTAAACCGAGAGGCGTAAGTTCATCCTTAAAATATGTTTACATGCTAAAACTGATGTCCTTTAATTTCAATGTTAGGTTTACTCTGACGCTTTCGCTAGTAAACTAATCAAGTGTAAATCAAGTCTCACGAGGGACGCCGTGGATATCGTATATTCTTTGGGTATTTCATCATTATGGGACGAAGTATGCCATATGCCCGTGGGTGGAGTATGGTGGCTGAATGTCGACCGCCATGCCGACGCGGTAAGCCTGCTCAACCATACGCTGGCTGCCCAGGATAAACAGAGCCAGGTTGCAGCGATAGTCATGGGCGAGAACCCCAATAAAATCATTGCACCTGGGAAAGATCGCGGCCCAGAAAAGATCGCATTATTTAGCATGCCGAACCGCTTTGAGGGGCTGGCAGAAATGCACCGTGATTTAGTTTGCTCTCTCGAACCTGGCAATTATTTGTTTATTCTGCTATGCGCTGAAAATGCCTGGCAGAATATAAAAAGCGAAGATCTATGCAATTGGGTTGAAAAATCATATCGCTGGACTAATTATCATCGTTGTTCATTATTAGTACTTAATTCCGGGCACGATATCGATAAGCAACTCTCCCCTTTACTACGCGAGTACCGCTCGCTTTCCGGCCTGGCAAGTATTCGTTTCCAGGGGGATAACCACCTGTTCGATATCGCCTGGTGGGGGAGTGAAAAAGGCATCAGCGCCCGGCAGCAGCTCATTATTCTCCAGGATGAGAACGGCTGGCGGCTGGCGCAGGATGAAGAAACGGTGGTGCAGCCGCGCAGCGATGAGAAAGTCATTCTCAGCAATCTGCGCGTACTGGAGGGGGCGCCCGCGCTTTCTGAATACTGGACGCTGTTCGATACCAACGACGCCGTTTTCAACGCCGGGAGGATGGCGCAGGCGGCAACGCTGATCTTCTCCATTACCCAGAATGAGCAGATTGAACAGCTGGGACGCTATATCCATACCCTGCGCCGCCAGCGCGGCAGCGCGCTAAAAATTGTCGTCCGCGAACAAACGCCAAGCCTGCGCGCCACCGATGAACGCCTGCTGCTGAGCAGCGGCGCCAATATGGTTATTCCCAGCGGCGCGCCGCTATCCCGCTGCCTTACGCTTATAGAAAGCGTTCAGAAACAGCAATTTACCCGCCATATCCCGGAAGATTTTAATACTCTGCTGACCTGGAGCCAGCCGCTAAAACTGCGCGGCTACCAGAAATGGGAGGCCTTCTGCGAAGCGGTGCACAATATTATGGCCAACACCATGCTGCCCGCCGATGGCAAAGGCGTGATGGTGGCCCTGCGCCCGGCGCCCGGCCTGCGCGTAGAGCAGGCGCTGACCCTGTGTAAGCCCAACCGCATGGGCGACATTATGACCATCGGTAACAATCGCCTGGTGCTGTTCCTGTCATTTTGCCGGGTGAACGACCTGGACACCGCGTTAAACCATATTTTCCCTTTACCAACCGGCGATATTTTTTCTAACCGTATGATTTGGTTCGAAGATAAACAGATAACGGCTGAAATCATGCAGATGCGCGGAATTCTGCCGGAGAACTGGAATACGCCGCTGCCTGTCTCGCTTGGCAAAAATGAAACCATCAACGCGACCCATGACGGGCGAAGCTGGCGGCGAAATCCCGAGCCGCACCGTCTGTCCATTGATGGGGAGCCAACCTTATGATGTCAATCGCCGATATTATTCAGTTGGTCGTCCTGTGCGCCCTGCTGTTCTTCCCGCTGGGATACCTGACGCGCCACTACCAGCGGCGTATTCGCACCACCTTAAGACTGATGTTCTTTAAACCCCGTTATGTCAAACCGGCTGGCGTGCTGCGCCGGGAAGCGGCATCCAGGCAAGGCAAATCAACGAAATGACCAAACCCAAAACACCCACCGCGTCGCTTCCGCTCTGGCGGTACTGGCGAGGCTTATCTGGCTGGAACTTCTACTTTCTGGTGAAGTTCGCTTTGCTATGGGCGGGATACCTCAATTTTCATCCCATGTTAAACCTGGTGTTTCTGGCCTTCCTGCTGGTGCCGATTCCACAGTATAAGCTGCACCGCATCCGCCACTGGATAGCGATCCCGCTGGGCTTTATGCTGTTCTGGCACGACACCTGGCTGCCCGGACCGGAAAGTATTGCCAGCCAGGGCTCGCAGATTGCCGGCTTTAGCGCCGACTATATCTGGGATTTGGTGACCCGCTTTATTAACTGGAATATGGTCGGCGCGTTCTTCGTGCTGCTGGTTTTGTGGCTGTTTATCAGCCAGTGGCTGCGGGTGACGGTTTTCGTCTCCGCAATCATGGTCTGGCTGGTCGTCAGCCCGCTGCTGCCCTCTTTCACTCTTTGGCCGGCAGGTCAGCCAACGGCAGCGGCGGCGAACACCGCCGCGAATACGACCGGCGGTACGGCCATCGCGACCAATACCGCGCCGGCGAATAACGATATTCCGCCGCAAACCGAGCCGCCGACGTCAGCCAATCTGACCAACTGGCTGAACGCCTTTTATGCTTCCGAGCAGAAACGTAAAACCACTTTCCCGGACGCGCTTCCGGCCGATGCTCAGCCGTTCGATGTCCTGATTATCAATATCTGCTCGCTCTCATGGTCAGATATTGAATCGGCCGGGCTGACGGACCATCCGCTGTGGAAGCATTTCGACCTGCTGTTCAAAAACTTTAACTCGGCGACCTCCTACAGCGGCCCGGCGGCGGCGCGTCTGCTGCGCGCCAGCTGCGGCCAGCTCTCGCACGCCAACCTCTACCAGCCGTCAGGCAGCGAATGCTATCTGTTTGAAAACCTCGCGAAGCTGGGCTTTACCCAGCAGCTGATGCTCGGTCACAACGGTATCTTCGGCGACTTCCTGAAAGAGCTGCGCTCGCTGGGTGGTATCCAGAGCCCGCTGATGGATCAATCCGGCCTGCCGGTGATTCTGCAGGGCTTTGACGGCTCCCCGGTCTATGATGACCAGGCAACGCTGAACCGCTGGCTGCAGACGCTGGATAAGCTGAATACACCGCGTACGGCGACCTTCTACAACACGCTGCCGCTGCATGATGGCAACCACTATCCGGGCCAGAGCAAAACTGCGGACTATAAAGCCCGTGCGCAGAAGTTCTTCGATGAGCTGGACAGTTTCTTCACCGAGCTGGAGAAATCGGGCCGTAAGGTGCTGGTCATCGTTGTACCGGAACACGGCGCGGCGTTGAAAGGCGACAAAATGCAGGTTTCCGGCCTGCGCGATATTCCCAGTCCTTCCATCACCAACGTTCCGGCGGCGGTGAAATTCTTCGGCATTAAAGCGCAACATCCCGATGCGCCGATAATCATCAACCAGCCAAGCAGCTACCTGGCGATTTCGGAGCTGGTGGTTCGCGCCCTCGACGGCAAGATGTTTGACGAAAACGACATCAACTGGCAGCAGTATATTGCCAACCTGCCGCAGAGCGCGGCGGTGTCGGAAAACTCCAACGCCATCGTCATTCAGTACCAGGGGAAACCGTATGTTCAGCTGAACGGCGGCAGCTGGGTACCTTATCCGCAGTAAACGAAAAAGGCCGCAGGATTTTACCCCTGCGGCCCCGTTCGGGCGTATGCTGCCACTAAGGCAGGCAGATACCCACCGGCTGGCTACTTGCGGTTATCCATCCAGCTCACGATCATGCTGACCAGAATGCCAGCAATCACCGGAGCCGCCAGATCGTCCCACAGCACCATGCCCAACTGAGCGAGCGTCATACAGCCGCCTTGTTGCAATGGCAACCGTTCGCGGCTATCCTCGAATGGTCTAGATGCGAGGTTAGCCCCCGATACGTTGCCAGGTTGATACCAAACAACGTGCGGGGGTTTTCTCTTTCCAGCAACCCATCTCTCTATGCCGCCGGGGTTCAAGCCCCCGCAACATTGCGCCTCACCGGGCGAACCCGGCTTGCCGATGATTCTACGGCGCTCTTCCGATTTCAGCACCCGGCCCTGGCGCGTTATTCGAGGCGCCTTCCACAGTTTACGACTGGTCTTTATTTGCCAGCCATACCAGCAGCTTCAGGCTGGCGGAATAATAGTCGTCCTGGGCACTAATCTGCGGCTCGGCCTGCGCTTCGCCAAGGGTTAAATCGCGTACCGCCAGTAGCCCGCCGGTCATAAACCACGGCGCCACTTCATCGGTATTGACGTTGATCCACGCCGGCGTTTGCAGACGCGGATAGCGCTGGAACCAGTTTTTCCATGGCGTCAGCAGGCTGCTTTTCGGGTCGTTCCAGTAAACATACAGCGGAATACGGATCGCATCGAAGCTCATCCGCGTCGGCCACTCTTTTGCCGGCTCCATCCTGCCGTCCGCTCTTAAGGCGACCCAGTCGCTGGGAAGCTGAGATGTCCCCCACGCCATTTTCCCCAGCAGCGCCTGACCATCGCTCTGCAGCTTTCGCCAGGCGGTTAAATGCGTCCGCGCGGCGAAGGCCTGCCATGCCGGAAAGATAAAGTAGGAGGGATTAAGGTTCAGATGATCGTTAAGATAGAATCCCTTCGCGCCCGGAAGCATGACCTGACGGCCGGCGAAGGTGACCACCGTGGACTTCAGTAGCGAAGCGGTTATCGCATCCGACGCGCTGCCGTAGGATTTTTCATGCCACTGCTGCTGCGCGCGCAGCAGCGCCCAGGCAATCAGGGTATCGCCATCGGTGGCATCGTTTTTATCCGCCACCGGATTAGGCGCCACCGGATTATAGCGCCAGTAAAATAGCCCGTTTTCTTTGTTACGCAGCGTTTTATCGGTCCACTGCCATAGCTTGTCAAAGGCGGGGCGATCGTTATTGGCCACCGCTAATAGCATGGCAAAACCTTGCCCTTCGGTATGAGAGACGTTGCCGTTGCCGGTATCAATAATGCGCCCGTCCGGCATCATAAAACGCGATTTATAGCTTTCCCACGCCGTATCGGCCCACGCGTGGGGAAGCATCATCATCGTCGTCACCACGACTGTCGCTAAAGCACGCAAGGACATAAATTCACCCTTCAGGGATGGAAGTAAAGAAACTGAACGTCAGAGACCGAAAACAGCCGCTCGCGCTGTAAAACCACATGCGCCGCGCCGCCCTGTCCCTGTAGCCAGCGGGAATAAAGCCCCTCGAGTATGGCACAAAACGCATTACACCAGCGTACGCGGCGCGCTTCATCGCGGCTCACCGGCAGCGCCTGATGGCGTAACCGCAGGCCATCATCGCTCACCTCAACGCTCACCAGTCCCCACTGAAAGCGGCTGAGCTGCGCATTAATATGGGCTTCCAGCTCACCGATCGTCTCCGACTCCGGCAGCGGATGCTCATCGGCCAGCGCCTCACCCATTTGCCGCAGAAAGGGCTGACTCTCCAGTTCGCCCGCGTTGTTGACCATGCCATCAACCATAATCAGCAGCAGATCGAACCACCCGGCAGGCGTTTGCTGCTGCTGAAACCAGGCCGTCACCAGCGCATTATTATTGTCCGTCATGATCAGCGATCTCCCAGCATGTAGCGGATATAAAGGCCGGCGGTGCTCTCGTTATAATCGCCAAAGGTGTCATAGCCCACCTGGCCGCCGAGCGTCATCTGTTTATTCACTTTGTAATCCGCACCGGCGCGCAGCGTATAGCCGATGCCGCTCTTCGACGTGGCTGAATAGTACGCCTCTTTGGCAAAACCGTTGCTCACAGCGGTCTCGAGCGTCTGCTGCCACTCGGCGTTGGTCGGGAAATAGGCGCTCTTATCCTGACTGTACGATTGATACCCCACCGAACCGCCAAGCTTCATCGTCCAGTTATCATATTTCTCCGTCAGGCTGACCGGCAGCGACACGCTAACGTAGTTCTGCGGACTGAAGTAACCCCCTTGCCCGTAGGTGAAGTAGCTGAGGTTTTTCGAGTAATCCATGTAGCTCATACTCAACCCGGTCTGCAGCTGACGATACTCATCGTGGTATGGCCGCAGATAAACCCCGGCGTTGGCGTTAATGCTGGTGTTGCTGGCGACGTTTTGTCCCAGGTAGCTATAGCCCCCGCCGCCGACGTAGAAACCGGCGTCGCCGTCGTCATAGCTTAGCTGCAGGGTACCGCCGTTTTTAGTCACCTGTCCCCAGGTCTTGCCGGAGTAGGAATCCTTCAGCCCCACCCAGGAGAGCAGGCTATCGGTCAGCGAACGACGCTCGCCGGTAAAAATCAGCGACAGGTAGTTGGTCAGCTTCGGCGACCACTTCACGCCGCCCACCACGGTATTCAGATCCTGACCCAGCGGCGTGCTGCCGATATCGACGCGATAATCGTCGCCGCTCAGCGCCAGCGCCAGCTCCACGCCGTTGGCTTTCTGCGAATCGGTTGAGCCGCTGGCCTGATCAACGTTAGGTTTCAGATTTGAAGAAGCCAGATAGCTGGCGACCTGCCCGGAGTCATAGGTGCCGAGCTTCGCCAGATTCTCCATGCCGCTGCTGGTGGTGGCGTTAAAGTCTGAAGCATTCAGCGTGCCGAGACCGCTCAATGTCTCCGCCCCCGGATTGTTGGCAAAGTACGTCGTGCGCTCGGTAGGGGTCATCGCCGCAATTGCCGCCTGCTCGCTGGTGGCGGTGGAGATCATATTGGAGACCGCGTTTGATAGCGGATTCGCGCCATAGCGCCGCCAGGCGTCGCCGGTTGCCGTCCCTGCGTTCAACGTAATTGGCGTCACGGTAAAGTCGAAACGCGAATCACCGAACGGCGAGGAGGACCAGGTCAGGGGGGTTTTAATTTCGCTCAGCTTGCTGGTGCCGGATTCGCCATCGCGGCCGCGAACCTCCATACCCCCCTGCAGCCAGGTGCCGGTTTTTTCCTGTAAGGTCTCCATCATGGTGTCCACCTGGCGCAGCATTCGGGTCTGCGCGGTTTCGACCGGCAGATCGGTGCGCTGGATCCCCGGCAGCGTGCTGCCATCGCCCGTCGATACCTGAGAAACCTGCCACGGCATATATTGCCCGTAGGTGGAAGCGGTACGCGTCGCCGCCGGCGTACGCGAGACGCCGACAAACGGATTATCCGCCGCCAGCACGCCGCCCACGGTCGGCGTTTGCGTGCCGTTGCTGCTCTGTAACCCCAGCAGCCTTCCGCGAGCGCTGCGCAGATAGGTCATCGCCTGCTGATGATGCCCCTGCGATTCGGCAACGCGCGCCAGCAGCAGCAAACGGTCCGGCGAATTATCCGGCCGCAGCCCGCCTGCCAGCTGCGCCGCCCGGTCGTTATCGCCCGCCGACAGCGCGACATCAATAGCTCCGCTGCGCGCGTCCTGGGTCGGCGTATCGCGGGTCATCAGGTAGTCATAGACGACCCCGGCCTCTTTATTCATTTTGCCGCTCTGATAGAGACGCGCCATGGCGAACATCAGGTCGGTATTTTGCGGGTCGCTTTGCATCGCGCCCATCAGCTTGTCATACGCCGCCGCGTAGTTGCCCTGCTCGCGCAGGTGGTCCGCTTCGTTAATCACATAGCCGTTGCGGATACTGGCCAGCTGCGTCGGCGTACTGCTCGCCTGCAGCTGCGGGTTGGTGAGCAGACTCTGCGCTTCGTTAGTCAGGCCTGCCTGGTTAAGCACCGTCACCTGGTCTGCGTAATCCCCGGCATTGCCCGAGATACCGCCGTTAATACTGTTGCGCACCAGCGATACCGCGGTGGTCACATCGCCGCTCTGGGCCAGCAGGCGCGCCAGTTTACCCACATCCGCCGGGGCTTTTGGCGGCGTCGCGGCCATCGCCCTTAGCGTATTGGAAGCCGCGACGGTATTCCCCTGCGCCAGATAGCCCTGCGCCGTCGCCAGCTGCAGGTTGTAGTTCACCCGCTGATGTAAATCGCGCATCTGGCTGGTCTGGCTGGCGGGAGGAATTCTCGCCAGCAGCGTTTGCGCCTGCTGCCAGCCGCCGTTCTCGCTGGCGAAAAGGGCCGCGGCGTATAAGGAGTTACTGCTGGCGCCGGGACGATACGCGGCGCCCATGATCGCGTTCGCCTCGCCGTCGTTACCGGACTTTTGCAGCAGTCGGGCCAGATCGAGGCGCATCCACGCATCGTCCGGATAACGAGAAACGCCCTGGCGCAGCGTGGCGATTGCCCCGGTCACGTTTCCGCCGCTGGCCTGCTCCTGCGCCTGCCGACGCAGCGAGTCTCCGGGCGTCCCGGTGACCACGCGCGGCTGCAGTTTTTGCTGCAGGCTTTCCGGCAGCGTTCGCAGCATCGCCTGGGCTTCCGCGGTTTTATTCTGTTCACGCAAAACGTAATAGAGATTCTCCCGGGCGGGGCCATTTTGCGGCTGGTCGTTAAGCAGCGCCCGCAGCGTTTGTTCGGCCTGGGGCAGATCTTTGTTGTGCCGCAGAACGTCGGCGCGGAACAGTTTCGCCGCCGAGCCCTGGGCCCCGCTCTGCTGCGCCAGCGGCGCGGAGAGCGCCAGCGCCTGGCTAATATTGCCTTGCTTCCAGGCCTGCTGCGCCTGCGCGAGCTGGCCGTAAAACAGCGCATCCGCCGCCTGCTGGCGCCGGGTTTCAGAACTCTCGCCGCCGAGATCCGCCGCCCGGCTCAAATATTGAGAGGCCGCCTGAAAATCGCCGCTGCGCTGGGCGATATAGCCCATCCCGGCAAGCGCGTCAGCGTCCTGCGGATTGGTTTGCAGGACCTGTTCAAACTGCTGCTTCGCCGCGGCGGTATTGCCGCTGTTCAGGTCAGAGTAGCCCTGACCGCGCGCCTGGCCGCTGCGCCGTTCACGGAAGTAGTTTTGCACTTCGCTATCCTGCGGGTGGCGCTGCATCCAGGTATCGTAAAACGGTTCATCCCCCGGCTGCGGCCCCATCCACAGCAGCGCCTGGCGCAGCCCGGCATCGGCCTCTTTGCTGCCGCTGGCCATCGGCTCCAGCATAGCGATCCCTTCCCGCCGGGTCTCTTCGCGCCAGGTCAGCGCCTTACCCAGGGCTACGCGCGGCCCGTTCTCTTGCGGATGCTGAGCGACATACTGACGCAGTTCGCTCACCGCCTGCGAATAGAGCGACTTGTCGCTGGCCATCGTCATGTAGTATTCCGCCGCCAGACCGGAAGGCGGAACGTTACCGTTAAACATACTCCGCCAGGTCGCCAGCGCGGCGGGCACGTTGCCGCTGCGCGCCTGCTGTCTTGCCAGGTTTAGCTGTCCCTGGGGGACCTGGGCCATTTTTTTGGCGCTATCCAGATCCTGCAAGCCGGGACTGTTGGGCGCCGCTTTCTCCAGCCGCGCCCGCCACTGGGCCGCGGCCTGCAGGTTGCCCCCCTGCTGCGCCCACAGCGCCATCAGGTACAGCGCCTGAGCGTTATTGGCATCCACCGATAACACTTTTTGCAGCGATTCCATCGCCAGCTCATCGTGGGATTTTTCATGCCAGTAGTTGGCCTGGGCAAAAAGCGCCTGTAGCGCCGCATCGTTACCCGCCGCCTGCGCCTCGCCAAACGCGCCCAGCGTCAGCGCGCCGGACAGGCACAGCGTGGAAAATTGACGGGCCGCCTTATTATTCATTCTGCTGACTCTTTTCATTGGCTCTCTCCCGACTCCAGGCGCTTACGGGCATGACGTTTAAACATGGCGGTCAGCGCCAGTCCCAGAATCGATGTGGCGATTAACCCCAGCACCGCCAGCAGTCCGGAGTGCTGGTTGGCGTACCAAACCGCCATCATGTACCACGGCATCTGGCCGCTGGGGAACGGCGTACTGACCTGGAAACTACGCACGCCGTTATCGCTGGTAATCACCGCCGTATCGCCGCGAATACCGGCATTGATGCGCGGTGAATTAAGGTCGTCTTCGAGTTTCGCCAGCTGATCGTCGCTGCTGGCCATCGCCACCACCACCACTCGCTGCGGATTCCACGGCGAGCGATAGCTGATAAACCCTCGCCAGGCGCTGCTGGAGGAGAAATAGCGATCGGCATCCACGCCGTCGGAGGCCCAGTCGCCGCTCAGCCGGCGCTGAATTTTCGCCCATAGCGCCGGTTCACGCACGCTCAGCAGGTTTTCGACCGGATTATAGGGAGAGTCGGCCAGCAGGCGCTGGTTAAACACTTTTTGGTCAAGCGCGCTCACCGCCAGCACATCGCGATCGCGCAGGAAAGGCGAATTGGCGGCGTCGTCAGGAACGCCCAGCATCACGCGGTTATTGGCCAGCGCTTTGCCGGTCGAGTTCCCCGAGCGGGCGGCCAGATTCAGCATCATCGCGACCTGGGTTTCCGAAGGCCGCTCCGGCAGCAGCAGCGTGGTTTGCGAGTAATCCGCTAGCCGGGAGAACGGGAACGACGCGCCGACAAAGTAGGAGAGATTCGGCAACAGCGAGAAGTGCCGCGTGCCGCTCAAATCGATCCACGAGTCGTCGGTAATGCGGCTCTTGATCGTGCTGTTCAGCAGCACTGAACAGGGAGCGCTATCCTTCGGCACCAGATTAAAATAGAGCGACAGCTGGTTATCGCCGTAAATCAGATACGGCGCCAGCGGGATCGTAAAACGCTCCTGACGCGCATCGCCGCCCAGGTGACGCCAGAGCTTCTCCAGCGGCCCCTGTTTGTTCATCGGCAGGTTGTTGAGGAAGGTGTTGTTGAGCGTCACGCTCAGCAGCGACTTGTCCTCGTTAATCCAGCTCTCCGACGGGAAACGATAGCCAATCTGCAACGGAATGGTTTCGCCATCCCACAGATAGAGATCCGGCGCGGCGCGGAAGGCGACGCGCAGCGGCTCATGCCACACGCCGCTGACGGTCATACTTTGATCCTGGCGGATCAGCTCGCTGATTTTTACCGGCCGATCGGTGGCGATCCAGCGCGGGGCATCGTACGGCTTGCCGACGGGAATCGCCTGCGGATCAACCTCCATACTGGCCGTCTGCAGGGCGAAATCACCGCGGGTCAGGCGCCAGGCGGCCATCCGCAGCGCGGCGTCATTCTGCCCGACGATCAGCAGCAGCTTATAGGCCGGGTTGCCGGGATTCTCAACGATCCGCAGCAGCGGCTTGTCGGTTTGCGGCAGCGTCAGGCCGCCCACCCGATCGCCGGGGTGGCCGATGATAATGCCGTGCTTCTCGGGCAGGCGATCGCGCAGCGCGTCAAAGGCGATACCGCGATAATCGGCCTGAATACCCAGCCACGACGACACCAGCGCCGCAGCGCTAAAGATGTCCGCCGTCGATTTCTCCGGATAAGCGATAGCGATATCCGCCGGCGTCATCTGCATACTGTCGAAAAATGGCCGCGGGAAGTGGCTTAAATCGTTGCTGATATTGAGCTGCTGGCTCTCCCAGCTAAAGTGCGAGGCGGGCAAAATAGTCACCCGCGAGGTGTCGTGAATATCGAGCCGGCACTGCATCGCATCGCCGTCGTTAATCTTAAAGCTCAGGTTGTTGCTGGAGACCATCAGCGCCGCCGGAATATCCAGCTGATAGTGCGAGATCTCCTCGCCGTCCGCGCCCAGCGGCAGCGTGCCGAGCGGCTGGCCGTTGAGCATTAACTGCAGCGTGGCGTTGCGGGCCACCATCTCCGGCGAGACCTTAACCTCCAGCATCAGCTGGGCGTGGGTCACCACCTGATCGGAGGGCAGCGTAAAGCTGGCGCCGCCCTGGTTTTGTCCGCCGCTAAGGATGATACCGTCCGGCATACCCATCTGCGTCAGGTTCAGATTACCGCCGACAATCGGCGTTAGCGGTACCGTATCAGGAATGCCGGCTGCGACCGACGGCGGCATCGCGGGCAGCGAAGCCGGCTGATCGACGTTTGCCGGCGCGGGCTCCGTTGCGGCGGGCGAATTCGCCTCGGCCGCCGATGCGCCGTCGGCTTCCGCCCCGGATAGCGGAAAGTTAAGCTGCGGCAATGCGTCAGCGGGCGTTTCCTCGCTATGCAGCGTCGGCGCAGAGAGCATCCCGGCCAGCAGCGCAAGCGTCGTTAAGCGTTTCATAAGCTACCATCCTCCTGCGCGGGATTGGCCGCAGGCGGCTGGCGACGCTGGCTGCGGCGCGTTTTCCACGTCAGCCAGAACAGTTCAAACACGCAGCGCAAAATGGTGGCAAAAGAGCGGAACGGGTTATCCTGCGGACGCGGCGGGTTAATCCACGCATCGGCGCGAGCCAGCACCACGCGCACCAGTTCGCGGCGGCGGGAAAGCTGAATATTTTCATCAAATTGCAGGCGGATAAAGCGCTCGTCGGCGGTGATCTGGCGTACCGGAATCGAGATCGCCCCGGACTGGAGGATCAGCTCAATCTCTTCAATTTCATCCTGCAGGTGACGGTTATCCGGCGCGCTAACGCGACAGCCGCCCATTGACAGGTCCGCGGTGTGGCTGCGGGAGACAATGCCGCTGGCGTAGTGGATAAGCACCGGGATATCGACGTCAATACGAATCGTTTTTCGCACCTGACGGGTTTCGCGCGCCACCGCAATCGCGGCCAGCAGGAAGATCAGGCTGTAAATCCCCCAACCGACGTTCAGCGCGATAACGTTCGGGTCTGAGCCAAAGTAGTCATGGCCGATGGCGCGGACAATACCGAATATCACGCCCAGGCCCAGCAGACAGGCAACGACCAGGTGCGGCCTGACGACGGTAAAGTCGAAGTAGCCCACGTCCAGCAGGCCGCCTTTATCGGTCACGTTGAATTTCCCGCGTTTGGGGAAAATCATCGTCACCAGCGTCGGCAGCACCAGGTGGAACGCCAGCACGATATCGTAGATTTCCCCCCAGAAGCTGTAGCGATAGCGACCGTTCATGCGCGAGCCGACATAGATCGCGAGGAACAGATGCGGCAGCGCGTAAGAGACGATCAGGCTGGCCGAGGAGTAGATAATATTGAGGTTAAATAGCAGGTAGGCCAGCGGCGCGGTGACAAAGACCACGCGCGGCAGGGCGAACTGGTAGTACAGCATGGCGCTGAGGTAGCACAGGCGCTGCTGAAAGGTCAGCCCGCGGCCCAGCAGCGGGTTATCCAGACGGAAAATTTGCGTCATCCCGCGCGCCCAGCGGGTACGCTGAATGACGTGCACCACCAGGCGTTCGGTAGCTAAACCCGCCGCCAGAGGGATATCGAGGAATGCCGACTTCCAGCCCAGACGCTGGAACTTCAGCGCAGTATGGGCATCTTCGGTCACGGTCTCAACCGCAAAGCCGCCGATCTGCTCCAGCGCGGCGCGGCGAATGACGGCGCAGGAGCCGCAGAAGAAGGTCGCGTTCCAGTTGTCGTTCCCCTGCTGAATCGGGCCATAAAACAGCATCCCTTCGTTAGGAATATTGCGGCCAACGGAGAGGTTGCGCTCAAAGGGATCCGGCGAGTAGAAATAATGCGGCGTCTGCACCAGCGCCAGCATCGGGTCGTTGAGGAATCCGCCCACCGTCGCCTGCAGGAAGACGCGGGTTGCCACGTGGTCGCAGTCAAACACGCAGATAAGCTCGCCGTGGGTCAGCGTCATCGCGTGGTTGAGGTTGCCCGCCTTGGCGTGTTTGTTGTCGTTACGGGTGATATACCCAACCCCAACGTCGGCGGCGAAGACCGCAAATTCATTGCGCTTCCCGTCATCCAGTAAATAGATTTTTAATTTATCTTTAGGATAATCAATACACTGTGCGGCCAGTACGGTATCACGCACCACTTCAAGCGGTTCGTTATAGCTGGGAATATAGATATCGACCGTCGGCCACTTGCTCATATCATCCGGCAGCGGGACGATTTCACGTTTTAGCGGCCAGACCGTTTGCAGGTAGTTAAGCAGCAGCATCACCCAGATATAGACTTCCGCCAGAAACAGCCCCATCCCCAGAATCGCTTCGATGGTGGAGTTAAAATGCAGGGTCTGCGTCAGACGGAAATACATATAACGGGTCGACATCAGCAGCGATGTCACCACCATGATGACGGAAACGCTGCGATTTTTACTGAATCCCATCAGGAAAAGAATACCGATGCTCAGCAGGCCAAAAATATACTGCTTTTGACTGTCCATCGGGGTGATCACCACCAGCACGGCAATCGGCGAAAGCACCAGTACCAGCAACCAGAAAAGCGTCTTTTTCATTCAGCAGCCCTGCAATTAAATTAAAGCCCTGACCTGCGAGGCTGGCTATGCACCTTGCCGTCACCAATATTGATACCCAACAGCGCAGAAATTTTTTTGGCAATAATTTCAATATCAAAGGCGGCTGCGGAGGATGAATTAAAGTCAAGGATCGACTTCTGGGAAGCATTCGCTTCCACCACGCTTTCATCACGATGGATGATGCCCAGCAGACGATCGCCCAGCTTTTCTTCCATCAACGCCGTGACATCGCGACTCACCTGGCGACGGTTATCGCTCTGGTTAATCACAAAATAGTGTCCGTGTTTATGGTTGAGCTCACCCCCGGTCAACCGCTGATTGTCGACGTGCGACAGCACGGACATTGAAGCGGTATCCGCCAGCAGCGGTACCAGATGCAGGTCGGCAAGCGAAGTGAGCGCCTTCAGCGCGGGCGAAGGGCCCGGCGGCAGGTCGGCGATGGTAATCAGCCCCGGATAGTTGAGTAATGCCGCCAGGCCGCGCGTCAGGAAATGCTCGTCGTGGGTCAAACGTTCATCAAAGGACTGCCGCTGGGCTTCACTCACGTCGCCGTAGGGCAAGACGAAAATATTGCTGCCGGCGCTTAATACGCACTGGCTCCAGTCATGGAGCTCCAGCGCTTTCGCGACATAGCCGCGCTCATCGCTAAGCGGGACGCCAAAATGCAGGCGCAGGGCGTTCTGCACATCAAAATCGAGGGCCAGAACTTTGCTGCCTGCGCGGGCCAGCGCCCAGGCCAGATTTGCCGCCAGGGTCGTCTTTCCTACGCCGCCTTTCGGTGAACACACGCAGATCAACGGCATGTCGCGATCCTCTCCAGGAGTGATTTCAGTGACTGATCTTTATCTTTTGCTACCGGCTCTGCGGTTTTTGTCGCAAAGAGATGGGCAAACCCTTCCGCCGTCGGCGCTATCGCCGGACGAGGCCTGGCCGGAGGGACAGGTATCGGCTGAGCAGCAGGTCGAGAAACCGTCGCCAGGGAAGCGGGTTCAGCCGCGGGCGCGCTTTCCGGCGCCGCGGGCACTACGACCATCCTGTCCGTCACGGGAACAGGCTGCGGCGCGGAAGGCGGGATACTCAACGCTGGCGCCGGCGCAGATGGCGCAGGGGCGGTTTGAACGACAGCGCGCTCCACCTGATGAAACATATCGGCAGGAACCCGCTGCGGCACAGGTAGGGAGACCGATCCCCCCATTGCCAAAGAAGACTCTTCCTCCGCGGGAATAAGTTGATTGAGAATAACCCAATCCCCTTTTTCACCGGCGGTGGCTTCTGATGAGAGGTCCTTGAATTTTAGACTGTGTGTCCGCGTCTTTTCCTTGAAGCGCTGCAAATCATCATAATGGTTCATAGATAACCTCATGATTTAAATACATCATATTTAATCTGTTTTAATTGTCATTCTACGCCGCTAAAGCATAGTTTAATTTGTTGTTTTTTGGGCATTTACCCGGCGTTACGACCGTCACAATACGCTAACTTTAGTCGCGATTTGATTATTTGGATAAGTCAGGTTGGTGTAATTCCATAGGGATAGTGCGGCTACACTAACAGCTCTTTTTCAAAATGATAGCCCCATTTTTTGGGCGGCGACGCCGTCATTCCCCCCGCAGCCTGCCAGGCTATTCGCAGAGAGTAGTTTTTTATACTGCCTTAATTTTAAAAAACGGCGTAATACACGCCAGCCGACGGCTAAAGAGAATACATTTTAATATTTTTTAAGGCGTTTAGAAATCACTCCCCGCGCTTAATTAAAATAATAAATAATGTTCCGCCGTAAAATAAATAGCTCAGGATGTTATCTAAAAACCAGGAATATAAAGCGTTGACCGAACAACAAAGAACAGTTTTGTGAATCACTCTTGCCGCTTATGCGCAACCAGAAAAGTAATAATGATGATAAAATAAAATATATTCATGGAGTTAGCTTAACTTTCAGCGATAACATTTCCTCTGGCGTACGGCAGCGTCATTGTTCGTTGTAGATTGTTCCATCGGCGCTGAATAATGGCTAAAAAAAAGCCGATGCGCAGGCTTCGGCTTTGGTTATCAGCGGTGTCAATCAGCTCAGCGGCTTCTCGCCGTTTTGATCTTCATCGACGGCAAAACAGGCCACCAGCTGGCCGCCGTAATCCTTCAGCTGCGGCTGAAGCTGGGTGCATGGGCCAAAACGGCGACGACAGCGGGCGTTAAACGCGCAGCCCGGCGGCGGATTCAGCGGGCTCGGCAGCTCGCCGGTCAGCTTGATGCGCTCGCGGCGGTCATCCGGGTTCAGGCGCGGCGTTGCCGACAGCAGCGCCTGAGTGTACGGATGCTGCGGGTTGTTGAAGATTTGATCCTTCGACCCTTTTTCCACGCAGCGGCCTAAGTACATCACCATCACTTCATCTGCAATGTGCTCCACGACCGACAGATCGTGGGAGATAAAGACGTAAGAAAGCCCCAGATCCTGCTGCAGATCCATCATCAGGTTCAGCACCTGCGCGCGCACCGAAACGTCCAGCGCGGAGACCGGTTCGTCAGCGATTACAACGTCCGGGTCAAGCATCAGACCACGGGCGATGGCGATACGCTGACGCTGGCCGCCGGAGAACATATGCGGATAGCGGTCGTAGTGTTCCGTTTTCAGGCCCACTTTGGCCATCATCGCCAGCGCTTTCTCCCGGCGCTGCTCCTTACTTAAGCTGGTGTTGATCTGCAGCGGCTCTTCCAGAATCTGCCCCACCTTTTTACGCGGGTTCAGCGAACCGTAGGGGTTCTGGAACACAATCTGGATTTTCTGCCGGCGCAGCTTCTGCGCCTGCGGATCGTGCTTAAGCAGATCCTGTCCCTGATAATAGAGCTCGCCGCCGGTAGGAATTTCAATCATCGTCAGCAGACGGCCGAGCGTCGATTTACCGCAGCCGGACTCCCCCACGACTGCCAGCGTTTTACCGCGTTCAAGGGTAAACGAGACGCCGTCCAGCGCTTTGACCAGGCGTTCCGGCGCAAATAGCCCCTTCTTCACCGGATAGTATTTCTTCAGATCGGTGGCCAGCAACAGAGGCTGTTGCGTGGTGGCCTCATGCGTACTCATAGCCCTGGCCTCCCGGCATCATCAAGTGGGTAATGACATTTTGACTGACGACCGCCGTTAAGCAGGTTCAGTTCAGGTTCTTCACTGCGGCATTTGTCCGTTGCATACGGGCAGCGCGGGTTGAGCAGGCAGCCGCTCGGACGGTCATATTTACCCGGCACCACGCCCGGCAGCGAGGCGAGGCGAGCTTTATCCTGAGCGAACTCCGGCAGCGCGCGCAGCAGCGCCTGCGTATAGGGGTGGCGCGGGGCGCGGAAGATATCCTTCGCATCGCCGGTTTCCACTACCTGGCCGGCGTACATGACGATGATTTTGTGCGCCGCTTCGGCCACCAGCGCCAGATCGTGGGTAATCAGGATCAGCGCCATATTCTCTTTCTGCTGCAGCTCCAGAAGCAGCTCGATGATCTGCGCCTGAATGGTGACATCCAGCGCCGTCGTGGGTTCATCGGCAATGAGCAGCTTTGGCCGACAGGCAATCGCCATCGCGATCATCACGCGCTGGCTCATGCCGCCGGAAAGCTGGTGCGGATAGACATCGAGACGTGAAGCCGGGTCGGGGATCCCCACCAGCGTCAGCAGGTCAATCGCCCGCTGAATACGCGTTTTCTTATTACCGCCCTGATGGACCTTGATGGCTTCCATAATCTGGTAGCCGACGGTATAGCACGGATTCAGACTGGTCATCGGGTCCTGGAAGATCATCGCCACTTCCGCGCCCACCAGCTGGCGACGCTCTTTTTCGGAAATGCGCTTCAGGTCGCGACCGTTAAACTCCAGCTTTTCCGCCATCACCCGGCCGGGATAGTCAATCAGCCCCATAATCGCCAGCGAACTGACCGATTTGCCCGAGCCGGACTCGCCGACGATACCGACCACTTCGCCCTGGTTTACGCTGTAGCTTACGCGGTCTACGGCGCGGAACGGCGTCCCTTCGTCGCCGAAGTGCACCGAGAGTTTATCTACATTTAATAACGCCATCTCGAACCTCTTACTGCTTCAGTTTGGGATCGAGCGCGTCACGCAGACCGTCACCCATCAGGTTAAATGCCAGCACCGTCAGCAGGATAGCGACACCCGGAAAGGTGACGACCCACCAGGCGCTCTGCGCGAACTGCAACACGTCGGAGAGCATCGTGCCCCACTCCGGTGTCGGCGGCTGCGCACCCATGCCAAGGAAGCCAAGAGCGGCCATATCGAGAATGGCGTTAGAGAAGCCCAGCGACGCCTGAACAATCAGCGGCGCAAGGCAGTTGGGAAGAATGTTGATGAACATCTGACGCATCGCCCCCGCGCCCGCCACCCGAGAAGCGGTCACGTAGTCGCGGTTGACTTCCACCAGCACCGCGGCGCGGGTCAGACGCACGTAGTGCGGCAGGGCGACAAAGGTTAGCGCCAGCGAGGCGTTGACGATGGATGGGCCGAAGATGGCCACCAGCACCAGCGCCAGCAGCAGGCTCGGCAGGGCCAGCATAATATCGACAACGCGCATAATGACCGAGTCAACCACGCCGCCAAAATAGCCAGCAATCAGGCCGAGCACCACGCCGAGGATCAGCGACAGCACCACCACCAGACAGCCAACCAGCAGCGACAGGCGCGCGCCGTACATCAGGCGCGACAGGATATCGCGACCGACGTCATCGGTGCCGAGCAGGTGGGTTACGCTGCCGCCTTCCTGCCAGAACGGCGGGGCCAGCAGCGCATCGCGGAACTGATCCGCCGGGTTATAGGGCGCGATGAAGTTGGCGAAGACGGCGATGATAATCATCACCGCGACGTAGGCCAGCCCCACGACGGCGCCTTTGTTGCGTTTAAAATAGTGCCAGAACTCCTGCAAAGGGGTCATTGGCACCGGTGCGGCGACAACTTTATTTTCAGTAACTTGTGACATGATGGCCCCTTACTTCTTATGCCGGATACGCGGGTTCACCACGCCGTACAACAGGTCGACCAGCAGGTTGACGAGAATAATCATCGTCGCCACCAGCAGCACCCCGCCCTGCACCACCGGATAGTCGCGGCGCTGCAGCGCATCAATCAGCCAGCGGCCAAGGCCCGGCCAGGAGAAGATGGTTTCGGTCAGGATAGCCCCCGCCAGCAGCGTACCGACCTGCAGGCCGATAACCGTGACCACCGGCAGCATCGCGTTGCGTAAAGCATGAACGACGATCACCCGCATTCGCGTCAGGCCTTTCGCGCGCGCGGTACGGATATAATCCTCGCCCAGCACTTCCAGCATCGACGAACGGGTCATACGCACGATCACCGCCAGGGGAATCGTCCCCAGCACCACGGCGGGCAGGATCATATGCATCACCGCATCAATAAAGTCGCCCGGCTCGCCCCAAATCGCGGTATCGATCAGCATAAATCCGGTCAGCGGCAGGGTATCGTCAAGGAAGACGGTATCGCTGATACGTCCGGAAACCGGCGTCAGGTTAAGCTGTACCGACACCAGCATGATCAGCATCATCCCCCACCAGAAGATAGGCATGGAATAGCCGGTCAGCGCGAGGCCTACGGAGGTGTGGTCGAAGATAGAGCCGCGTTTGACCGCCGCCAGCACTCCCACCGGGATCCCGACGATGATGGCAAAAATCATCGCGCAGACGCCCAGCTCCATGGTGGCCTTAAAGCGCGGCACGAACTCTTCCCAGACGGGAATACGGCTTTTCAGCGAGATGCCCAAATCACCGTGCATCACGCCCCAAATATAGTTGACGTACTGCTGCCACATTGGCTTATCGAGGCCCATTTCGGCCAGCAGCTGCGCGTGACGTTCAGGGGAAATACCACGTTCGCCCGCCATAATCATCACCGGGTCGCCGGGGATCATATGAACGAAGGCGAAAGTGAGAAGGGTAATACCGATAAATGTTGGGATGACAAGTCCCAAACGTCGGAGAATGAACTGCAACATAACCCGGATTCTCTCTGGAGACGGCCCGCCTGGTGACAGGACGTCTGTATTGCTCACAAATGTCAATTCCCTCTCCCCAAGGCGGGGAGAGGGGAAACACGCTGTTATTATTCGATAGAGACGTTATCGAAGTGGTGTTTACCTAATGGATCGACCACGTAGCCTTTGACCTCTTTACGCACCGGCTCATAGACGGTGGAGTGAGCGACAATCAGCGCCGGAGCCTGATCGTGCATCACGACCTGAGCCTGTTTGTACAGCTCAATGCGTTTGTTGTGGTCATCGGTGGCGCGAGCCGGCTGAATCAGATCTTCAAACGGCTTGTAGCACCAGCGGGAGTAGTTAGAACCGTCTTTTGCCGCCGCGCAGCTGAACAGGGTGGCGAAGAAGTTATCCGGATCCCCGTTGTCGCCGGTCCAGCCCATCATGACGGTCTGGTGTTCGCCCGCTTTCGCGCGCTTCAGGTATTCACCCCACTCGTAAGTGACGATCTTGGCCTGGACGCCAACTTTAGCCCAGTCAGCCTGAATCATCTCAGCCATACGGCGCGCGTTCGGGTTATACGGACGCTGTACCGGCATTGCCCACAGGTCGATGGTGAAGCCTTTTTCCAGACCGGCTTCTTTCAGCAGCGCTTTCGCTTTCTCTGGATCGTAAGTGTAATCTTTAATGTCGTCGTTATACCCCCACATGGTCGGCGGGATCAGGTTCTTCGCGGCCTGGCCTGCGCCCTGGTAAACGGCTTTGATAATCGCTTCTTTGTTTACCGCGTAGGTCAGCGCCTGGCGAACTTTGACATCATCCAGCGGCTTCTTCTCGGTATTGAAAGAGAGGTAGCCCACGTTCAGGCCCGGCTGCTCCAGCAGAGTGATGTTCTTGTCTTGCTTCATGCGCGCGATGTCTGCCGGGTTCGGGTACGGCATAATCTGGCATTCGTTTTTCTGCAGCTTAGCGTAGCGCACGGAAGCATCAGGGGTGATGGAGAAGACCAGGCGATCGATTTTCGGCTTGGCGCCCCAGTAGCCCGGGAAGGCTTTATAAAGAATACGGGAGTCTTTCTGGTACTGCAGCAGCTGGAACGGGCCGGTACCGATTGGGTTGAGGTCCACTTTCTCCGGCGTACCGGCTTTCAGCATGTTGTCGGCATACTCTTTTGACAGAATAGAGGCGAAGTCCATGGCGAGATCGGCAAGGAACGGCGATTCCGGACGGGTCAGCACGAACTGGACGGTATTATCGTCCACTTTCTTCACTTCGCTAATCAGGTCAGGTAACCCCATGCCTTCAAAGTATTCATAGCTGCCGCCAGACACTTTATGGTAAGGGTTGTTGGTATTTTTTTGTCTGTCGAAAGAGAAGACAACGTCATCGGCGTTCAGCGTGCGAGTCGGTTTAAAATCTTTATTATCCTGCCACTTCACGTCTTTACGCAGATGGAAGGTATAGGTTTTCCCGTCTTCGCTAACTTCCCATTTCTCAGCCAGGCCCGGAATCACTTCCGTGGTGCCGGTTTTGAATTCTACCAGGCGGTTATAAATCGGCACTGAGCTGGCGTCATAGGTGGTACCAGAGGTGAAGAGCTGCGGGTTAAAGCCTTCCGGCGAACCTTCTGAACAATAAACCAGGGTCTTCGCTTGTACGCTTGCTGCAACGGTCATGGCAACCAGGCTCAGACCAAGCTTCAGCATCCCTGATTTTTTCAAGGAAATACTCATTATTCTGCTCCAAATGTGATGTTGTTTGCATATATCCGCCAGACCTTTATTTATGTTTTACCCGGTCCGGTCGGTGGTGCCCGAAGGCATTGAGAGAGATGGGGATTCCTTTCGCAAAAACGACTGAGTTGCAGTACGGATTCTCCATGAAATGCCCCTCATGCCCTACAATCTGTCAACAGAATGGGGAAACGTCAATACAGCCAACCTGGTTTTACATCCGGGGTGAGAATCGGCAGGCAAAGATTAAAAAAAGTGCAAAGCGCTATTTCCAGCAGAGAAATTTATGCTAGCGGCCAGTACGCAGAATAAACGCCTTAATATTTTCCGGCAGCCAGTGATAAGCAATTATGCCAAATGGTAAAAATTTCTTGCGATGTGACCAATATGTGAGCGATAAATAGCGTGAACGTTAAAACGCACAGCGGAAAATGCTGAAGTTATCCATAAGCTTCGCGAAAAAAGATCGGAGTATATATAAAAAAATACAATGGAAGATGTCACAAAACAGGGAATTGGCGGCAGGAAAGGGTAATGGGCGAGTTTTCTGACACTCTTAGGTAGAGCGCATTTTCCCGGAGGCGGTGCTGGGCACCTGTACCGGCGACAGACGCAAAAAAGCCTGCTCGTTGAGCAGGCTTTTCGAATTTGGTCGGTGATAGAGGATTCGAACCTCCGACCCCTTCGTCCCGAACGAAGTGCGCTACCAGGCTGCGCCAATCACCGAATGCGGGCGCATCTTACTGCTGCGATACACACCCGTCAATGCCTTATTATGAAAAATTCGCTCAAGCGGCGAGAAACTCGCCACTCTGCTACTCCTTCTTCGCCGCAGCGTCAGGAACGTGGCACCAGTTGTTATATTGGTTAATCCCGCCGTCCGGCGAGGTATAGCCAAGACAGCCCATAATGGTGTCATACAGCTCGACGTGACGACGCGGTACCTTCATTGCCGCCTGCTGTTTCAGGCGCGCAAAGGAGGCTGCGTGGTCAGGCGACTCCAGATACTTATCCGACATCCACACCAGCATCGGCACGCGGAACTGCTCCGGCGGCGCCATCTTGCGCGGCGTCCCGTGCAGGTGTTCGCGCTCGTTGATGGACTCGCCGTGGTCGGCTGCATAGAAAACAATCGCCTTCTTATCCCGCAGCTGATCCAGCACGCTGACGATAAAGTGATCGACGTAGGTCACGCTGTTATCGTACGAGTTAATCAGCTCAGCCTTCGAGCATTTATTATCGACGCCAACGCACTCCGGCTTCCATTGGGCAAAGCTGCGCGGATAGCGCTGGGTATAGTTAAAGTGCGACCCTTTGGTATGCAGAATAATCAGGTGCTTACCACTGGGATTCTTCGCCAGCCCGCGCTTCATTTCATCTACCAGCAGCATGTCGTCAACGCTCTTGCCGCGGTTACTCGGCTCAGCGCCAATCTGCTCGCGATAGGCGATGTTGTTCGCCATCGTGTTGCTGTAGAACCACATCTCGCTCTGCATGGCGTACAGGTTGCCGCTAAAGCCAAGCTGGTGGAGGACGGCAAAGACGTTCTGTTCTTTCAGCGTCCGCTGCGGGTTATCATCCGCCCCGCCCTGACGAACGAACATACAGCGCAGCGACAGCTTAGTGGCGGTATCGCAGGAGTATCCGCGGAAAGCGACCAGGTTTTTCTCCTGCGCCAGCTTAGGCGTGGTATTGCGGTTATAGCCCAGGATGCCCATATGGTCCCAGCGGGTGGTTTCGCCGATGATAAACACCACGTAAGTATCATCCAGGCCTTGCGGCGCAACGTAGGTGAATTTTTTCGCCGGATTGATCAGGGATTTATTATCGGAAGACTCATCCACCTGCGCCCACGCGTAAAGCCCCAGCGCTGAGAGCCAGTTAGACGGCAGGTAGGAGTTAGCCACCACCCCGCCATAGCTTGGCAGATCGACTTCGGAACTGCGCTCGAAGTTCTTCTGGCGAACCTCCAGCAGACGAATTGGCCCCCAAACCATCAGGCCAGCCAGCAGCACGATAGTAATATTCTTCATCCGCTGGCCGGGCGTACGAATTTGACGCAGCAGCGTGAAGCGGCAGCGGTTGCTCCAGATAAGCACCAGCGGCAGCGCGCTCATCAACACCAGCCAGAGAATCAGGTGCCAGCCGATAACTTCTCTGGACAAGTCGATGTCAGTGGTCATCACCGAGGCAATAATCCCGTAGCCGATCACCACGTTCAGGAAGGTCATGTAATAGCTGGCGGCGGCGGAGAATAGTACGACGATGGTCGCGAGGATGCGCCAGACCCGGCGGCCAAACAGCGACAAAATACGCAGCAGAAAGAAGGTGACCAGAAAGGTCCCAATCAGCTCAACTGCACCTGAGAGTCCTTTCCAGATGGTAAACTCCTGAGCGTACCCTTCAAAGCGGCGGAAGAATACGGCAGCGTTCATAAACCAGCCGATGTACAGCGCCAGCCAGATACTGAGCTTCAGCTGCGTCATCGTTTTAATGTATTTCATGCAAAAAACCTGGAAAACGAAGAGATAAAACCGCCCGACTTAAGCGATATAAGTAAGCAGGTTAATAAAGTGCGTTTAGCTTGGTTATAAGAAACCTCTACAAAGCGCGATAAGTAGACCACAGCGGAAGGAAAAAGTATCAGGAGGGAATGTGATCCAACCAAACATTTACAAAACATTTGGTTGGATTGGCACTATTAGCTTAGGTAATTAATCATCGGGGCCGTGATAACGCCCGCTTTCAGGCATGAGCCTGGTGGTAAATTTCGCTTTTCGGCTGGCGAATCGTCGTCGACAGCGCCAGGGAAAGAATCAGCAGCGCAAAGATGACGCAGAAGGTCACGTAGAAACCGCCGAACAGGGAAGCAATCAGCGAACCGCAGATGCTGCCGATACCGAAACCGAGATAAATCACGCCGTAGTTTTTCGCCAGGTTATTGAGGCCAAAGAACTCACTGACCAGCGATGGGAAGACGGTAATCGTGCCGCCGAAGTTAAAGGCCACGCAGGCGATGGCGGCGAAGAAAGTCGTGGCGTTCAGCGGCGCGAACAGCAGCGCTGCCATACCGATAAGCGAAACGACCTGTCCGATGGTAATCACCCGGATGCGCGACATTTTATCCGACAGAATGCCCAGAACCAGACGGCCGCTCAGGTTAGCGATAGAAATCACCGTCACCGCGTTGGCTGCCGTCGCCACATCGAGATGCACCATCCCCTGGGCAATATCTTTCGCCACGCCAATCACGTACAGGCCGCTCATGCAGGCGGTCAGGAACATCACCGCCAGCATCCAGTACTGAGGTTTACGCATCGATTCGGCGAGGGTGAAGTCGTTTTCGACCACGCCATTGTTCGCGGAGGCGGTGTGGTTCGGCGCGTCTGTCATCAGCGTCGCGCCAAAAACGATCATCACCAGCACGATTGCGCCCCAGATAATAAAAGTTTTTTCCAGACCGACCGTCGCCAGCAGATGGGAATCAATAAACTTGAAACCCAGGCTGCCAAGCCCGTAAGCACCGATAGAGAAAGCAGAAATCAACCCCTTACGTTCCGGGAACCATTTGACGCAGTTCGACAGCGTCAGCAGATAGCCGGCGCCGTCGGCCAGCCCGACCAGAAGGCCCGCGCTCAGCCACAGCATCATCAGGCTGTTTGAATGCGCGGTCAGGAAGAATCCGAGGCCCAGCAGAACGCCGGACGCCATGGTGACGCGTTTGACGCCGAAACGTTCCTGTAATTTGCCCGCCACGGATGAGGAGAGCGCCAGGCCGAGGCTTAACAGGCCGAATGAGAACGCCACCTGGCTGACCGGTTCGTCCAGCTTGGCGGAAAGCGAACTATTGAACAAACTCCATGTATAAACCGATCCCAGCGCAAATTGCGTAATGATAGTGCCAAGCAGCGTAAGCCAGCGGGTGTATTGACGGTTTGCAGCGTTCATAGCAGTTGTCCTGAATAATTAACTGCCGCCACCATAACGAAGTCCCCTTTAAGGCTGGGGAAAAAAGGCATGAACTGCCGTCACCGCGGAATGAAATGCACTAAAGGCGGAATGAATGACAGTGAAAAATATTCACGCCTTAAATATTCATTGAAAAGTGAGTACCTGCTACCGCCGGAAGATGCGTCATTACTGTAATGATGAAGTAAATTAAACGTATCAAATATGCTACATATTTAGCCTAAATAATTCGAGTTGCTTCAAGCGCGGCCAACGCATCTGCCGCTTGAAGCATGACGAATAAATTAAAAATTGGCGCTCACGCCCATTAAGTAGAGATAATTTGCCCCAGTGGGCAGATTGTCCGCCTGCGACAGCGCCGCCCAGGCGGCAAGATGAGAGTTGAGCGACATATCGGCGCCAAAAGTCACGTCCCGCCAGGCGCCGTCCTGCGCGCGATTCTGCCCGCCGGCATCAGCCGTAAATCCCTGGTTATAGCTCACCTGGGCCCACGGATGTACACCCCATAGCTTCTGATAATCTACCCGCCAGCCCAGCGTATTCACGTAGCCGGTTCCGGCCGCATTACGGGTAAACGGGGGGGACGTCAGGTCGGAATGTAAACTGGCTACCGGGCCGGAGGTCACGCCGTCGACCAAGGAGAAATTCCAGCCCACGCTCATGCCGCGAGCGCTGTCCGGCGGCGATACCGCCTGGTTAAACGCCAGCCCGGAAGGATCGTCGGACGCATTTATCCGCTCCGCGAGAATATCTTCATAGCGCGGTTGGTGATCGCTGTCCCATGTATAGCGTTCCGCAGTATTACTTTTTGTATCGATAGCGATATATTCCTGTTGCCAGGCATTCGCACCGGCAACACACGACGCCCAGACGGATACGTACGCCGGGACCAGGAATCCCCGGAGGCCATTGCATTTCTTTATTATCATTAATGCGACTCCAAAAAGAGCCGAAACGGCAAGGTTGCTGTGTTTTTTTATGGGGTGCCCTATCCCTGTTTTGGGGATAATAACCCTGTATTAACTATTATCTTTATCTTTCAGCCGTCAAGTTGCCCGGCTGATTTTTATGACAAAAGGGAGAGGCAGATGCAACGTTGCGGATGGGTCAGTCAGGATCCTTTATACATTGAGTACCACGATAACGAGTGGGGCGTCGCTGAAAAGAATCCCCGCAAGCTGTTTGAGATGATTTGTCTTGAGGGCCAGCAGGCCGGACTGTCGTGGATCACCGTACTGAAAAAGCGTGAAAACTACCGCAGCGCCTTTCACCAGTTTGACCCGGTTCGCGTCGCGGCAATGGACGAAGAAGATGTTGAACGTCTGGTTCTCGATGCCGGTATTATTCGCCATCGCGGGAAAATTCAGGCCATCATCGGCAACGCCCGGGCCTTTCTGGCGATGGAGGAAAATGGCGAGCCTTTCGCAGATTTCGTCTGGTCATTCGTCGATAATCATCCCCAGGTGACGACCGCCGCCGCGCTGGCGGAGATCCCGACAACCACTCCGGCTTCTGACGCGCTGTCAAAAGCGCTGAAAAAACGGGGGTTTAAGTTTGTCGGTTCAACGATCTGCTACTCCTTTATGCAGGCCTGCGGTCTGGTCAACGACCACGTCACCGGCTGTTTCTGTCGCTCAGGAGGCCAGGATGATCCGCAACTGGGACGCTAACGAAACCGGCCCGCTGCTTGAACTGTGGCTGGAGAGTACGATCCAAGCCCACCCGTTTATCGCCGAAAGCTACTGGCATGACAGTCTGGCGATAGTGCGCGACGTTTACCTGCCCTCCGCCCAAACCTGGGTATGGGAGCAGGACGGCGTGCTGAAGGGCTTTATCAGCGTGATGGAGTCTCGCTTCATCGGCGCGCTGTTCGTCGCGCCGGATGCCGCCAGGCAGGGTATCGGCAGCGCGCTGATTGGCGAAGTCAAAAAACACTACGGTTGGCTAACCCTTGAGGTGTACCAGAAAAACGTTCAGGCGGTGAATTTCTACCATGCGCAAGGCTTCCGCATTGAAGACTGCGCATGGCAGGATGAAACCCAGCATCCGACCTGGATTATGCATTGGTCGGCGGATCAAATGCCGTCAGCGTAAGCTCGGGACCGGTATATTTTTCCAGCCAGGCCAGCGCCGTATTTCCGGCGCAGCCGTTGCCCAGCCGCGATGTCGGAATATCGTTGGTCAGCACGTTCACCGCACCGTTTTTGCAGATCCCCGCCTGAGGGTCAAGGTCGGGCCATGCTCCTTCATGCAGGCAGATAACCCCAGGGCGGATACCGTCGGTCACTACCGCGCCAGCCAGCACCTGACCGCGTGAATTCCATACCCGTACCAGATCGCCATCGGCGATATTGCGCGCCTGCGCATCGCGCGGATGAAGGGTTAACGGTTCACGGCCCGCCACCGCGTAGCGCTCGCGCAGCGACGTATGGTTGAGCTGGCTGTGAAGGCGGTGCGCCGGATGCGCTGACAGCACCTGAAGCTGACCTTCCTGCGCATTGCCATGCCACTCGTCCGGCTCCAGCCACATCGGATGCGGCGGGCAATCCGGATAGGCATACCCGGCGATGGTCGGCGAGTGAATCTCAATTTTACCGCTGGCGGTTTTCAACGGGTTCGCCTGCGGATCGGCCCTGAAGGCGGCAAAGCGGGCAAAGCGTGCGTTTGCGGGCTCCTCCGGCATTTCTATCAGCTGATTATCCTGCCAGAACTGGGCGAACGGCGGCAGCGTAACCTGCTGCTGCGCCCCACGCTGGGCGGCAATCTGGTAAAACGTCTCCAGCCACTGCAGATCGTTTTTACCCTCGGTGAAGCGCTCCCGCCCGCCCGCTTCCCAGCGCTCGCTGAGGTCGGCAAAAACGGCGAAATCATCGCGCGCTTCATCGCGCGGCGCGATCACCTGCTTCATCGGCACCAGGTGCTGGTTGCTGTAATCCCCGGTCATGGTCATATCGTTGCGTTCAAACGAGGTCGTCGCGGGCAGGACGATATCGGCATGGCGCGCCGCCGCGGTCCAGAAGCATTCTGAAATCACAATAAGCTCCGGTTTTTGCCAGGCGCGGATCAGCCGGTTGGTATCCTGATGGTGGGTAAAGTTGGCGCCGCCCGCCCACCAGATAAAGCGAATATCCGGGAAGCTACGCTCCATCCCGTTATGTTGATAAGCGGCGCCGGGGTTCTCCAGCGCTTCAACGATGCGCGCGACCGGAATTTTCTCTACCGCGTCGGTACCGCCCGCCACGCTACCCTGCATTGAGCCCAGCACCGCCGCACGCCGCGTAGGGTTGCCGCCGTTGGCAAAGTGATAGGAAAGGCCAAAACCCCCGCCTTCGGTGCCGATCTGGCCGAGCATGGCCGCAAGGGTCACCAGCATCCAGTGTTTTTGTTCGCCAAACTGCTGGCGCTGCATGCCCCAGCCGGACATCAGCATGGTGGTGTTTTCGTGGAAAAGTTTTGCCAGTTCGCGAATTTTATCCGCGCTGACGCCGCAGATCGCCGCCGCCCATTCCGCCGTTTTTGCCGTTCCGTCGCTCTCGCCGGTCAGATAGCGGGCGAAAACGTCATAGCCGCTGGTGCAGCGGGCCAAAAATGGGTCATCCTGCCAGCCGTTTTCGACCAGCGTATGGGCGATACCGAGCATCAGGGCGACGTCAGTGCCCATATGCGGGGCGATCCACTCCGCCGCGTCGCCAAAGAATTCCGCCGTTTCCGATCGCATCGGATCGATGCAGATCACCCGTTTCCCGCTCTGGCGCAGACGGTCGAACCACGGAATACCCTGTTCGTCGGAAGCGTTCCAGGCGATTTTTAACGTATTTAAGGGGTTAGCGCTCCACAGCACCACCACATCACTATGTTCCAACACCATTGGCCAGCTGGTCTGCTGCTGATAAACCTCATTACCGCCAACCACGTACGGCATGATCGCCTGGGCCGCGCCGGTGGAATAATCGCCCAGATGTCCGGTATAGCCGCCCGCCAGACTCATATAGCGCTGGAGCAGGGTCGCCGCTTTGTGCAGCACGCCGTTTGAGCGCCAGCCGTAGGAGCCCGCAAAAATCGACGCCGGGCCGTAGCTTTCGCGAATTCGGCGGTGCTGGGCGTGAATCAGATCCAGCGCCCGATCCCAGCTTACCCGCACAAACTCATCCTGCCCGCGCACGCCCTGCGGGTTTTCAGGCGAGGCGAGAAACCCCTTACGCACCATCGGGTACCGTACGCGGGTTTTGCTATGCACCTGATCGCGCACGGCGCTTTGCAGCGAGTTGGCGAAAGGGGTATCAAGCGCCCCCCGCGATGAGATGACGTTCTCGCCATCGGTTTCGACCAGCATGGGCCCCCAGTGGGCTGCGGTGAGGATAGTTTTGGTGGCGGATGAGGTTGGCAATGCGGGCTCCTGGTCAGCGATAGCAGGTGTGGTGACGGCACGTTATTCAGCCGTTCAATGTTATTTACAAATTGAGATGCTCTCTGCGGAATTTTCTCCGGTTTCGCGCGTCATAATCAACCGTCACGGTCGCTGTGGCAAAGAATAAAAAGGATTAAGGAAATAAGATGAAAAAACGCGTACTCATGATTGCGGCTGTCGTTAGCGGCGCACTGGCTATTTCTGGCTGTACCACCAACCCCTACACCGGGGAGCGCGAAGCGGGTAAATCCGGGATCGGCGCGGGCATTGGGTCGTTAGTCGGCGCAGGCGTAGGGGTGCTCTCTTCTTCCAAACATGACCGCGGCAAAGGCGCGCTGATCGGCGCGGCGGCCGGCGCGGCGCTGGGCGGCGGCATTGGTTACTATATGGACGTGCAGGAAGCGAAGCTGCGCGAGAAAATGCAGGGAACCGGCGTCAGCGTGACGCGAAACGGCGACAATATCGTGCTGAACATGCCAAACAATGTGACCTTTGACAGCAGCAGCGCCAACCTGAAACCGGCGGGCGCCAATACCCTGACCGGGGTAGCGATGGTGCTAAAAGAGTATGAGAAAACCGCCGTTAACGTGGTTGGCTACACCGACAGCACCGGCAGCCAGGATCTGAATATGCGTCTTTCTCAGCAGCGCGCGGAGAGCGTCGCCAGCGCGCTTATCACTCAGGGCGTAGCGGCTAACCGCATCCGCACTACCGGCATGGGTCCGGCGAATCCGATCGCCAGCAACAGCACCGCGGAAGGTAAAGCGCAGAACCGCCGCGTCGAAATTACCCTCAGCCCGCTGCAGTAATGCCCGCTTTGCCCGGTGAGTCGCCGGGCAAAATGCTTGATATAGCGAATTTTCGCGCTAAGGTGTGTGCAGATTTCAGCAAAGGAAGCCACCATGGCGAAAGCGGCGCGAGCAACCATTAGCGATGTGGCGAAAGCCGCACAGACCGGCAAAACCAGCATTTCACGCTATCTGAACGGCGAAAAGCATCTGCTTTCCGACGATCTGTTGGGGCGGATTGAAAAAGCCATTGCCGAGCTCGACTATCGTCCCAGCCTGATGGCCCGCGGCCTGAAGCATGGCCGCACCCGGCTGATTGGCCTGATCATCGCCGATATCACCAACCCCTACTCGGTCAACGTGCTCAGCGGCATTGAAGCCGCCTGTCGCGAAAAGGGTTTCACCCTGCTGGTATGTAATACCAACAACGAGCTGGACCAGGAGCTGCACTACCTCGATCTGCTGCGCAGCTACCAGGTGGAAGGGATCGTGGTCAACGCCGTCGGGATGCGCGAGGACGGCCTGAACCGCCTGCAGCAGTCGGCGCTGCCGATGGTGCTTATCGACCGCAAGATTCCGGAATTCGCCTGCGATGTCGTCGGCCTCGATAATACTCAGGCCGCCACTACCGCCACCGAACACCTGGTGGAAAAAGGTTTCGAAGCCCTGCTGTTCCTCAGCGAACCCCTTGGCTCGGTCAATACCCGCCGCGAGCGTCTGAGCGCCTTTCGCCAGACACTACAGCGCCACAGCGGTATCATCGCGGAAAACGCCGAAGTACCGTTGAATGATGGCGCGATGCTCGATAACGTCCTGCGCCATTTCCACTCCCACCATCGCGGCATGCGCAAGGCGGTGATTTCCGCCAACGGCGCGCTGACCCTGCAGGTGGCGCGCTCGCTTAAACGCGTTGGCCTGATTTGGGGCAGCGATATCGGCCTGCTGGGCTTCGATGAACTGGAGTGGGCCGAACTGGCGGGCGTGGGGATCACCACCCTTAAACAGCCGACCTGGCAGATTGGCTTCGCCGCCGTCGAACAGGTAGTGCGCCGGATTGAAGGCAGCAACGACCCGGTCCGCGAACGGGTGTTTTCCGGCGAGCTGATCGTCAGAGGCTCCACCTCCCGCTAACGATCCTTCGTGATGGCGATCATAAATTAGACATCCTGGCCTTTGCTTTGGAACCGATACCATCTAGCGTAATAAACAACGCATCAGATTATCGTCGGGAGTATTGGAATGGCCAGAAAGATTATTGTCGTGACCGCCGCGTACGGGAATGACCATGTTAAAGCGCTGGGCGGGCAGTCCGCCGTACTGCCCTTTATCGCCGGTTCCGGCGCCGACGGCGTAGAGATCCGCCGGGAACTGTTCAGCGCGGATGAGCTGAACCGCCTGGCGGAGCTGGCCGCCGATATTGAGCGCCGCGGCCTGCTGGTTTGCTATTCCGCGCCGGAAGCCCTGTTTGCCGCAGACGGAGCGCTTAACCCCCATCTTTCCGATCTTTTACAGGAAGCGCAAACCCTTAACGCGCTGTGGCTAAAGCTCTCGCTGGGCCATTTTACCCACCACCATGGCCTGGAAACCCTGCGCGATATTTTGCGCGAGAGCGGCATGGCGCTGGTGGTGGAAAACGATCAAACCGACTGCGGCCAGCTGGCGCCGATGCAGCGCTTCAAAGCCGCCTGCCGGGTTAACCAGCTGCCGATCACTCTCACCTTTGATATGGGCAACTGGCTATGGGTCGGCGACTCGCCGGAAGAGGCCGCGCGCCACCTGGCCCCGGCCGTCAGCTATATTCATGTTAAGGCGGCAGAGCCGCACCATTCGCACTTTCGCGCCGTGCCGCCGGATGAAGCCTCCGGGCGCTGGCTGGCGCTGCTCGATAACCTGCCCGCCGATGCCCCGCGCGGGATTGAATTTCCGCTGACTGGCCATGACCTGACGGCCGTGACCCGCCGCTACGTCAACCTGCTGCGCGAGGATTAAGTTATGCAAAAAGCGTTAGATGTCATCACGATAGGCGAAGCCATGGCGATGTTTGTCGCCACCGAGACCGGCGAGCTGTCTGCTGTAGAGCACTTTATGAAGCGCGTCGCGGGCGCGGAGCTGAACGTGGCGACCGGACTGGCCCGCCTCGGCCTGAGCGTCGGCTGGGTAAGCCGCGTCGGCAAGGACAGCTTTGGCCGCTTCGTCCTCAACGCGCTGGCGAAAGAGGGAATCGACGCCCGCGGCGTGAGCATCGATGACCGCTACGCTACCGGCTTTCAGCTGAAATCTAAAGTCGAAAATGGAACCGATCCCATTGTGGAGTATTTCCGCAAAGGCTCCGCCGCCAGCCATCTTTCGCCGGAGGATTTTAATGAATCATACTTCGCCGGCGCCCGGCATCTGCACTTAAGCGGCGTGGCCGCCGCGCTGTCGGAAAGCTCATACGCCCTGCTGGAGCGCGCGGCGCGCACGATGAAAGCGCAGGGAAAAACGATTTCGTTCGACCCCAACCTGCGGCCCACGCTGTGGAAAAGCGAAGCCGAGATGGTCGAGAAGCTTAACCAGCTGGCGTTTCAGGCCGACTGGGTTCTGCCGGGTTTAAAAGAGGGCATGATTCTGACCGGCCTACAAACGCCGGAAGCCATCGCCGACTTTTACCTCGGCCACGGCGTGCGTGCGGTCATCATTAAAACCGGTTCCGACGGCGCCTGGTATAAAACCGCCGACGGCGAACAGGGAGCCGTGGCGGCGATAAAAGTGGATAACGTCGTCGATACCGTCGGCGCGGGCGATGGTTTCGCCGTCGGCGTGATTAGCGCCCTGCTGGAAGGAAAACCGCTGCGGCAGGCGGTGAAACGCGGAAACAAAATCGGCTCACTGGCCATTCAGGTTCAGGGCGATAGCGAAGGATTACCCACGCGCGAGGCGCTGGGCGAGTAAGTCGATTCAGCACAACGTCAGGCCGTTCTGTACCCTACCAGCAGCGCGGCGTAACGGATCTTTTCTATGATGAGCGTCACCTCACTCACAGAGGCAAACCTATGAATAGTTCAACGAATGCAACAAAACGCTGGTGGTACATCATGCCTATCGTGTTTATCACGTATAGCCTGGCGTACCTCGACCGCGCTAACTTCAGCTTCGCTTCGGCGGCCGGAATTACTGAAGACCTGGGGATCACCAAAGGTATCTCCTCCCTGCTGGGGGCGCTGTTCTTCCTCGGCTACTTCTTCTTTCAGATCCCCGGCGCGATTTATGCCGAACGCCGCAGCGTACGTAAACTCATTTTCATCTGCCTGATCCTGTGGGGTGCCTGCGCCTCACTGACCGGGATGGTGCACAATATTCCCGCGCTGGCGGCGATCCGCTTTATCCTTGGCGTGGTCGAGGCCGCAGTCATGCCGGCGATGCTGATATACATCAGCAACTGGTTTACCAAATCCGAACGCTCGCGCGCCAATACCTTCCTGATCCTCGGCAACCCGGTGACGGTGCTGTGGATGTCGGTGGTCTCCGGCTACCTGATTCAGGCTTTCGGCTGGCGGGAGATGTTTATTATTGAAGGCGTTCCGGCGGTGATTTGGGCCTTCTGCTGGTGGGTGCTGGTAAAAGATAAACCGTCTCAGGTCAACTGGCTGGCGGAAAGCGAAAAGGCCGCATTGCAGGAGCAGCTGGAGCGCGAACAGCAGGGTATCAAACCGGTGCGCAACTACGGTGAGGCCTTCCGCTCGCGTAACGTGGTCCTGCTGTGCATGCAGTATTTCGCCTGGAGCATCGGGGTTTACGGTTTCGTGCTGTGGCTGCCGTCAATTATCCGCAGCGCCGGCGAGAATATGGGCATGGTCGAGGTCGGCTGGCTCTCATCCGTCCCCTACCTGGCGGCAACCATCGCCATGATCGTGGTCTCTTGGGCCTCCGATAAAATGCAGAACCGCAAGCTATTCGTCTGGCCGCTGCTGCTGATTGCCGCCTTCGCGTTTATTGGCTCCTGGGCCGTCGGCGCTAACCATTTCTGGGTCTCTTATACCCTGCTGGTCATTGCCGGCGCGGCGATGTACGCCCCCTACGGGCCGTTCTTCGCCATCATTCCCGAGATGCTGCCGCGTAACGTCGCCGGGGGCGCCATGGCGCTGATTAACAGCATGGGCGCGCTGGGTTCATTCTTTGGCTCATGGTTTGTCGGCTACCTGAACGGCACCACCGGCAGCCCGTCAGCCTCGTACATTTTTATGGGAGTGGCGCTTTTCGTCTCGGTATGGCTTACTTTGATTGTTAAGCCTGCTAATAATCAAAAACTTCCGCTCGGCGCACGTCACGCCTGAAACATTAACGCAACGGAGAACCGCATGAAGCCGTCAGTCATTCTCTACAAAACGCTTCCCGACGACCTGCAACAGCGTCTGGAACAACACTTTACCGTCACGCAGGTGAAAAACCTGCGTCCGGAGACCGTTTCACAGCACGCCGCCGCGTTTGCTGAGGCGGTAGGTCTGCTGGGTTCCAGCGAAAAAGTCGATACTGCGTTACTGGAGAAAATGCCCAAGCTTCGTGCAACTTCGACCATTTCCGTCGGCTACGATAATTTCGACGTCGATGCGCTGAATGCGCGTAAAGTGCTGCTGATGCACACCCCGACCGTACTGACCGAAACCGTCGCCGATACCGTTATGGCGCTGGTATTGAGCACCGCGCGTCGGGTGGTTGAAGTGGCTAACCGCGTGAAGGCCGGCGAGTGGACCAAAAGCATCGGTCCGGACTGGTTTGGCAACGATGTGCACCATAAAACCCTCGGCATCGTCGGTATGGGGCGTATCGGGATGGCGCTTGCCCAGCGCGCCCACGCGGGCTTCGGCATGCCCATTCTCTACAACGCCCGCCGCCAGCACCCGCAGGCGGAAGAGCGCTTTAACGCCCGCTACTGCGATCTCGATACCCTGCTGCAGGAAGCAGATTTTGTCTGTCTGATCCTGCCGCTGACCGAAGAGACTCATCACCTGTTCGGCAAAGCGCAGTTTGCCAAAATGAAGTCCTCCGCCATCTTTATTAACGCCGGGCGCGGCCCGGTGGTGGATGAGAAGGCGCTGATTGCGGCGCTGCAGGAAGGTGAAATTTATGCTGCCGGGCTGGACGTTTTTGAACAAGAGCCGCTGGCGAAAGACTCCCCGCTGCTGAGCATGCCGAACGTCGTCGCATTGCCGCATATTGGCTCGGCCACGCATGAGACTCGCTACAATATGGCGGCCTGCGCGGTGGATAATCTGATTGATGCCCTGAACGGCAGCGTTGAGAAGAACTGCGTGAACCCGCAGGTGAAATAAGAAAAGAAAACCCGGGCTAAGGTGAAGCCTTGCCCGGGTTGTCAGAACGGTTAACGAGTCGCGTTAACTGCCGCTGTCCACGCCTGATTAAAGGCCTGGTGCTGAGCGGCCAGCGGCCCAATCAGCGTATTATACTGACTGGCCTGCTGCGAAGTCGGGAACTGAATACCGTTCGCCACGAAGCTGACCTGAGTCTCCTGCTGCGCGATAAAATCACCCACCTGCACCAGCTGCTGGGTAAATACCTGCGCTGCCGGGATTAACGGCTGTAGCGCATTCGCCGGGGCCGTCACGACTTTATTATAGACCTGGTCGAAGACCGGCTTGAGATCGTCACCCTGTTTCAGCGCGCCGTGGGCGGCATCCGCCTGTATTTTTGCGTTCTCCAGCTGCTGGCTCAGTACGCCCAAAGCGCCGTTTGCCTGACGCAGCGGTTCGCGCTGGGTAACATAATCCTGCGGTACGCGAATCGCGTTCACGCTATCAACCACCGGACGCAAACCCGCATCCATCGCCTGGCTCACCTGCTGTGAATAACCGTAAATCACCGCGTAATCGGAAACGAAAGGCCCAAACTGTTTTTTCTGATCGGCGGTCAGCGTCGGCAGACGTTCGCCGCTACGCATTGCCGTATTTTGCAGGAAGTCGATGAACGCTTTGCGCTGATCGCCTTCTTTATCAAAACACCCACTCAGGCTAACCACCATTAACAGGGCTGCAATAGCCGCAAACCAGCGAGAGCAGGACTTTCCTGTCGCCATTTTTTTACTCCTTTCAGCCAAAAAAAGCGCAAACAGACACACACGTGTCAGACGCTGACAAGGATAGTCCAGGTCGGCCTTGCAGGATACCTTTTCCTGATAATCTTCCGCCTTTAAAACCGGGTTTTCGACGTTTTAGCGCGCGGCGGTACCCTCTGTTAAGTTCATCACAATTACCACCATCGTTCAGCGCGCAGCGGATTTATCTAATAAGCTGATTTTACTACGATTACTTTAACCTTACTCCCGAACTGCCCGTAAAGCGGACGATAATCGCACGCTTCCCTTTTCCCCCACATTGCCTGAACCGCCGTTCGATGATTTTATTAAATGAGCGATTAACGGCTCTTTGTTCGATAATCGCACAAACAACATCAACGACCGCGAGGGAGATAACAATAATCTATCTCTGTCCCCCGCACTGCCTGCCAGGAATGCCGCATGAAGAAAACAACCATCGATATTCAGGCTTTTATCAATGAACATCCCTTCACGAAATACCAGTGGATGATTCTGGCCTTATGTTTTATCACCGTCGCGATGGACGGATTCGATACCGCGATAATCGGCTTTATCGCCTCTGACCTGGTGCAGGAATGGGGCGTCGAAAAATCGGCGTTAGGCCCGGTGATGAGCGCCGCCTTAGTCGGGCTCGCGGTCGGCGCGCTGACCGCCGGACCGCTCGCCGACCGCGTTGGGCGGAAAAAAGTTCTGATTATGTCCATCGTGGTTTTCGGCGGCTTCAGCCTGCTGACCGCCTTTGCTACCAGCCTTAACCAGCTGACGCTGCTGCGTTTTCTCACCGGCCTTGGGCTGGGCGCCGCCATGCCGAACGCCGCGACGCTGATGAGCGAATATGCCCCTGAGCGGCGTAGGGCGCTGATGGTTAACCTGATGTTCGTCGGCTTTCCGATGGGCTCCTCGCTGGGCGGCTTCCTCTCCGCCTGGATGATCCCCCACTACGGCTGGCAAAGCGTACTGGTGCTTGGCGGCGTGATGCCGCTGCTGCTGGCGGTAGTGCTGATCTTTCTTCTGCCGGAATCCGCGCGCTATATGGTGGTCAAACGCCAGCCTGCCCAGCGTATCGCCGCGATTCTGCGCCGTATCGCGCCGGTTCCCGAGCAGGCTGAATTTGAGCTACGCGAAGCGGGCCAGATACAAGAGAAATCATCCATCGGCGTGATTTTCTCTCCGCGCTACGCCGTCGGCACCGTCATGCTCTGCCTGACCTACTTTATGGGCCTGCTGATCTTCTATTTGCTGACCAGCTGGCTGCCGCTGCTGATACGCGAAACCGGCGCGACGATGAGCCAGGCCTCCATTATCACCGCGCTGTTCCCGCTGGGCGGCGGTATTGGCGTGCTCATCCTCGGCGCGCTGATGGATAAGCTCAACCCAAACAAAGTGGTTGCCGTGGGCTGGCTGTTGACCGGAGTATTCGTTTGCCTGGTTGGTTTCTCAACCCATAACCTGCTGCTGATGGGAATAATGGTCTTTATCGCCGGCAGCATTATGAACGGCGCGCAATCATCAATGCCTGCGCTGGCCGCCGGTTTCTACCCCACCCAGGGACGCGCGACCGGCGTGGCCTGGATGTTAGGGATTGGCCGCTTTGGCGGTATCCTCGGCGCCTTTAGCGGCGCATTCCTGATGCAGGCCCAGCTCTCTTTCGAAACGATTTTCTCTTTGCTGGCTATCCCGGCCTTCCTGTCGGCCATCGCGCTGCTGGTCAAATATAAGCTGGGCCAGCGGCAACCCGCGGCTTCGCAAGGCGATGTGAAGAAGCTGCAAAAGGCGTAATACACCGGCCAGCGGGCGCGCGCTGGCCTTTTCCGCTTTTCTTCTTATCTGTTTACAATAATTTGCTTAACGGCTCTGTCTATTACTTTTCAGCACGTTATACCGCCTGAAACGGACGTAAAGAACCCCAGGTCATAAATAATTACCACGGTAATCATTCCTCACTTTTTTTTCCGACTATTCTTAAGAGGCTCTACACAATTCACCCTCCGCCGTATGAAAGAGAGGAGTTCTCAATGGAATATAAAGATCCTGCATTTGAACTGCTGAGCAACCTTGAACAAATTATTTTTAAAGATCAGGCCCAGGCGGCCTCGCTGACGCGTAAGCCCGCCGCAAGCATTGAATTTGACCAGCTACGCAAAGGTACCGGGCTGAAGATAGATGATTTTGCCAGCGCCATGGGCGTCAGTGTAGCAATGGTACAAGAGTGGGAATCGAGACGCGTGAAGCCCTCTCCCACAGAGCTTAAGCTGATGCGCCTGATACAGGCGAATCCGCAGCTTTCAAGACAGCTTATCGACTCATAATTTTAGCGTTTATTGGTTTCGGCTAACGGTCCTGATAAAGGACCGTTTTCATGCCAACGAAAAAAAAAGTTTGCTATCACAACGTGAACATGCGTTAATGCTCGCAGGTTTGATGTAAAGACCACAGAGCATTCGAATAGAGCAGTCCTTCAAAGGTTATCCGTTGATACCCCGGTAGTGAACTTTCCCTTTATCGCTTCAAATCTGTAGTCCAGACCGTAACGCCGAAAGGCTCATTTATTTTTTTTAAAGGTAATTCACTATGTCCGGTAAAATGACTGGTATCGTAAAATGGTTCAACGCTGACAAAGGCTTCGGCTTCATCACTCCTGACGATGGTTCTAAAGACGTGTTCGTACACTTCTCTGCCATCCAGAACGAAGGCTACAAATCTCTGGACGAAGGTCAGAAAGTTTCCTTCACTATCGAAAGCGGCGCTAAAGGCCCGGCAGCTGGCAACGTAACCAGCCTGTAAGCTTAAAAAGCTCAAAATTCTTAAGTCCCTGCCAAACGGCGGGGATTTTTTTATTTGTGCGACAAGAAACCGCCATCCCACGGATGGCGGTTTTGCATTTATCGCCGCTCAAAGCGCCATCCGTCTTCCCGCCATTCCAGACAGTGGGTCAGCTTCAGCGCCTGTAAAAAGGCGTCATCATGCGACACCACCAGCATCGCGCCGGGAAATTGCGCCAGCGCTGTTTCAATTGCCTGCGTGGACGCCAGGTCGAGATGATTGGTGGGCTCATCCAGCAGCAGTAGCTGCGTGGCTTCCCGCCGCCAGAGCACGCAGGCCAGCGCCGCCTTCAGGCGTTCTCCTCCGCTAAGGGCCGATAGCGGCAGATGGACTTTGTCCGTCCCCAGCTGTAGCTGCGCCAGTTGGCTGCGCAGCACGCCCTCTTCCAAAGGCGTATCGCCGAGATTCAGGTGCGCCATTGCGGATAATGACAGATCAAGCTGGGTCAGATGCTGGTCCAGATACGCCGCGTTTACCGATAAGCGGCAGCGTCCTGAAAGCGGCGGCTCCAGGCCCAGCAGCGTTTTAAGCAACGTCGTCTTACCGCAGCCGTTGGGACCCCGTAGCGCCACGCGCATCGGCCCATCCATGCGCCAGTCCAGCGGCGCCATAGGCGCATACGCCAGCCGCAACGCTTCCAGCTCCAGCACCTGTTTTCCCGCAGCGACCTGGCTACCGGGCAGAGTAAACATCACCGGATTGTCCTCTTCTACCCGCTCACGCGCCTGAACCACCGCATCATTTAGCGCGCTACGTTGTTCACGATGCTGGCGCTTAAGGGTTCCGGGGCGCTCTTTTGCCGCGCCTTTGTAAGCTACCCGCTCGAATGAAGCGATATTTAGCGTGTCGATAGTACGCAACGTCTGCGCGGAGCGCCGCAGACAGGCATCGTGCTCTTTGTGCATCCTTGCGCGAGTACGCCGCCGTTCAATGACAGCATGCTCCAGCGCGGCGCGAGCCGCCTGCTGCTCCAGCTCACGCTGCTGCTGATAATCCGCATAGTTGCCGCCGTAGCTACGCAAAGCTGCAGGCGTCAGCTCGAGGATGCGCGGCATCTGGGCCAGCAGCTCGCGGTCATGGCTGGCGATCAGCGCGCCACCGCGCCATTGCTCAAGCTGCTGATAGAACCACGCCCGGCCTTGTCGGTCGAGATGGTTGGTGGGTTCATCAAGCAGGAGAAAATCCGCACCGGACAAAAATGCCGCGCAGAGCTGCGCCTTCACTCTTTCGCCGCCGCTCAGCGAAGAGGCGGGCCGTGCGGGAGAAAATTCCCCTAAGCCAGCGGCCAGGAAGCCTGCATTCAAACGATCCGGAAGATCCCAAAGGCCATCAAGACGTTCGAGATCGTCAACTCGCCCTTCGCCTCGTTCAAGACGCGCCAGAGCAGAAAAAACGAATTCGAAGCTTAGCCATTCCGCCAGCGTCGTATCAGGAGTCAAAGCATGCTGCTGAGCAACGTAGCTTACCGAAACCATACGTTCGATATGGCCGCTCGACGGCGAGTCCAGGCCCGCCAGCAAACGCAACAGCCGGGTTTTACCGACGCCATTGCGCCCGACAAGCCCGCAGAGGGAGCCTTCCAGCGATAAATTCAGCGGACCAAAAAGCGAATCTCCCGTCGCAAACTGACAGGTGACCTGATGCAAAAGAAAAGAGGGGGATTGGGCACAATGAGCCATAAGCACTCCTGAATGAAATCAATACTTCCCCTGCTCGCCAATAGCGCGAAGCAAGGCATGAGATTCATCAGTCGTGTTTGTTCATTTGGCGCGTGCTCTCCGGTAAGACGAGGAATTCGTCGGGGCATAGGATAGCCACACACCGGTGCAAATTTCAAGCCTGTTTTTTCAACATTCCATAAAAGCGAAAAAAAAGCCTCCTGATATCAGGAGGCAAAATATTTATTTGATGAAAAACGAAAGGGTGCATTGAAAATGCCTAACGCCGTAAGTCTGGCGGGAATCGCTCCCCGCCAGATGCTCTTACCGTTTAATTTCACAGGCTAAGAATGCCACCAGCTCGATATTCCCCTGTCTGACCTGTAATTCACACAGTGAATCACGAACCATCCAGGTGAATAATAAAATAGTGAAGCAAATCACCATTAAGCCAAACAACAGATACTTTTGCGGCACTCCTCGCCTCCGGTGTTGATTTCCAACAGGTAAGAGGCTACTCTTATGGTGTTCATGCATAGGGAAGCCTCACTTTGATTTATCATCAGGTGGGGCTTTTCTCTGTCTGTCTCCCGCTAAACGCCTGAGACAAACAGTCTCAAGCACCCGCCAGCATTCTACCGTAAATATCTGACCAGACTACGTTGGCATATTCCTAAAATATTTTTCCTGAAGCTATATATTGATCTAAAATATTACTTAGAGAATTATTAATGGTTCGCTTATTTATAGTTTACGCATAAAAAAACCTGCTCTGAGGCAGGTTTTTTTTATTATTAGCGATACGCTTACTGCAACAGGGAAATATCCGCTACCTGCAGGAACAGATCGCGCAATTTGGACAATAGCGTCAAACGGTTCACGCGCACGTTCTGGTCTTCGGCGTTGACCATCACGTTCTCGAAGAATTCATCAACCGGCTCGCGCAGGGACGCCAGCTCGATCAGCGCATCCTGGTAACGCCCTTCGGCGAAGTACGGCTGCAGCTTATCGCGCAGCACGACTAAATTGCCTGCCAGTTTGATTTCAGCCGCTTCTTTCAATACGGAGGCGTGAACGATATCGTTCAGCGTAACGTCCGATTTCGCCAGAATATTGGAAACGCGCTTGTTCGCCGCCGCCAGCGCGGAGGACTCTTCGAGGGTACGGAAGTGCGAAACTGCCTTCATGCGCGCATCGAAGTCTGCCGGACGGGTCGGACGACGCGCCAGTACCGCCTGAATGGTATCGACGGTGTAGCCTTCGTCCTGATACCAGGCGCGGAAGCGTCCCAGCATGAAGTCGATAACATCATCGACTACGTTGCCGTTCGTCAGCTTATCGCCGTACAGGCGCACCGCTTCTTCGGTGAGAGTCTGCAGATCCAGATTGAGGTTCTTCTCAACAATGATGCGCAGCACGCCCAGCGCGGCGCGGCGCAGCGCGAACGGGTCTTTGTCGCCTTTAGGGTGCTGACCAATCCCGAAGATACCCGCCAGAGTATCCATCTTGTCGGCAATCGCCAGCGCGCAGGCTACCGGATTTGACGGCAGGGCGTCACCGGCAAAGCGCGGCTGATACTGCTCATTCAGGGCAACCGCCACATCTTCCGCTTCGCCATCATGGCGCGCGTAGTGCATCCCCATCACGCCCTGAGTATCGGTGAATTCGAAGACCATGTTGGTCATCAGATCGCACTTGGACAGCAGGCCCGCGCGGGTTGCGTGGTTAACGTCTGCGCCAATCTGCCCGGCGATCCAGCCGGCCAGCGCCTGAATGCGATCGGTCTTGTCGCGCAGCGTACCCAGCTGCTGCTGGAACAGCACGGTTTGCAGACGCGGCAGATTATCTTCCAGACGTTTTTTACGGTCGGTATTGAAGAAGAACTCAGCATCCGCCAGACGCGGACGCACGACTTTCTCGTTACCGGAAATAATCTGGGTCGGATCTTTCGACTCGATGTTGGCCACGAAGATAAAGTTCGGCAGCAGCTTGCCCGCGTTGTCGTAAACCGGGAAGTACTTCTGGTCGCCCTTCATGGTGTAAACCAGCGCTTCGGCAGGTACCGCAAGGAATTTCTCTTCGAACTTCGCGGTCAACACCACCGGCCATTCCACCAGGGAAGTGACTTCTTCCAGCAGGCTTTCGCTCAGATCGGCGTTGCCGCCAATTTTGCGCGCCGCTTCTTCGGCATCGGCTTTGATTTTGGCTTTACGCTCAGCGTAATCCGCAATTACTTTACCGCGCTCACGCAGGATTTCTGGGTATTGATCGGCAGAATCGATGGTGAATTCCGCTTCGCCCATAAAGCGATGACCGCGAATAATCCGGTCGGACTGTACGCCCAGAATCGTTGCCGGGATCACTTTGTCGCCCAGCAGCAGGGTCACGGTGTGAACCGGGCGCACGAAGTGCACGTCAGACGCGCCCCAGCGCATCAGTTTCGGGATCGGCAGCTTCGCCAGCGAGGTGGCGATCATGTTCGGCAGCAGCGCTTCGGTGCTCTCGCCTTTCACGTGGGCACGATACAGCAGCCATTCGCCTTTATCGGTCGCCAGACGTTCAGCCTGATCGACGGTAATACCGCAGCCGCGCGCCCAGCCTTCAGCCGCTTTGCTCGGTTTCCCTTCTGCGTCAAACGCCTGGGCAATCGCCGGGCCGCGTTTTTCGACTTCACGGTCTGCTTGCGCAGCCGCCAGATTCGCCACTTTCAGCGCCAGACGGCGCGGCGCGGCGAACCATTCAACTTTACCATGCGCGAGGCCGGCGTTATCCAGCTCCGCGGTCACGTTCGCAGCGAAGGATTCAGCCAGGCTGCGCAGGGCTTTTGGTGGCAGCTCTTCAGTGCCGATTTCCACCAGGAAAGTTTTCTCAGACATGGCCGCCTCTTATTTATTCTTGTTGCACATCGGGAAGCCAAGGGCTTCACGGGAAGCATAGTAAGCTTCAGCCACTGCTTTGGTCAGGGTGCGAATGCGCAGAATATAGCGCTGACGCTCGGTGACGGAGATGGCTTTACGCGCGTCCAGCAGGTTAAAGCTATGGGCGGCTTTCAGAATGCGTTCGTAAGCAGGCAGCGGCAGCGGGTTTTCCAGCGCCAGCAGCTGCTGGGCTTCTTTCTCATACTGCTCGAAGCAGGAGAACAGGAAGTCCACGTCGGCGTATTCGAAGTTGTAGGTGGATTGCTCCACTTCGTTCTGATGGAACACGTCGCCGTAGGTAGTTTTACCCAGCGGGCCATCGCTCCAGACCAGATCGTAAACGCTGTCGACACCCTGGATATACATCGCCAGGCGCTCCAGACCGTAGGTGATCTCGCCGGTTACCGGCTTACACTCCAGGCCGCCAACCTGCTGGAAGTAGGTGAACTGCGTGACTTCCATACCGTTCAGCCACACTTCCCAACCCAGACCCCAGGCGCCCAGCGTCGGGTTTTCCCAGTTGTCTTCGACGAAGCGAATGTCGTGGATGGTCGGATCCATACCCAGCTCTTTCAGAGACCCAAGGTACAGCTCCTGGATATTATCCGGAGAGGGTTTTATCACCACCTGGAACTGATAGTAGTGCTGTAAACGGTTCGGGTTTTCACCGTAGCGACCATCGGTCGGACGGCGGGAAGGCTGCACGTAGGCGGTTGCCATCGGCTCTGGGCCCAATGCGCGTAAGCAGGTCATTGGGTGAGAAGTGCCTGCGCCGACTTCCATGTCCAGTGGTTGAACAATGGTGCAGCCCTGGCGAGCCCAGTAATCCTGTAAGGTCAGGATCAGGCCCTGGAAGGTCCTGGTATCAAACTTTTGCATATGATTTCGTGCTGGATACGTGTGGATTTAAAGGAAGGAGCCAGTATACCCGCTGGCTGCGAGATATACAGTATGAAACGGGATTGTTTAGGGAAAATTGCGGAAATAAGCGCCACCGCGGGCGCATTTAGCGCATGGAAAGATGCAAAAACTGCCCGTCCGGATCAAAAGAACAGATAAAGCGTTCATTCCGCGCAGTCTTGCCCGAAAGCTCGTAGCTCCCCCGGAATTGCTCGAAATGGCTGACGTCAATCTGACGCGCGCCTGTACTGTAACGTACGGCGGCATTATCCTTGCACAGCTGCGCCATATTGAGGGTCGCCTGCGGCGTTATCCGCGCTTTTTGCGCCTTCTGCGCTGGCTGAGGCGGCGGTGCGCTACAGCCCGCAAGCATGCACAGCAGCAGTCCAGAAAACGCATATTTCATCACCATTTTTTCTCGACCGCCTTGTTAGTAAATTGTTATCGTGCAGGTTACGTTAAATAACCGGCTCATTGTGCGAATTGGACCACACCTCGACAAGTCTATGACGAAAAACTCGGATTATTCCACTGCGATACAAGCGGATAAGGGCAGTCAGACCCTGTCTGAGAAAGAGAAACAGAGGTACTGATGCAGGAAAAAATACACTGGATTACCCATTTGCGCGGTATTGCCTGCCTGATGGTCGTCATGATTCATAGCACCGCCTGGTATATCACGCACCCGCACACCATCAGCCTGCTGACGTGGGATGTTGCCAATATCCTCAACTCCGCGTCTCGCGTCAGCGTGCCGCTGTTTTTCATGATTTCAGGCTATCTGTTTTTCGGCGAGCGCAGCGCTCAGCCCCGGCATTTTTTGCGCATCGCGCTGTGCATCCTCTTTTACAGCGCGCTGTCGCTGCTCTATATCACCCTGTTTACCCACATCAACGTTGAGCTATCGCTGAAGAATTTGCTGCAAAAACCGGTGTTCTATCATCTGTGGTTCTTCTTCGCTATCGTTGTCATTTACCTGCTTTCGCCGCTGGTTCAGGTCAAACCGGTGAGCGGCAAGATGCTGCTAGCGCTGATGGCGATCGTCGGGCTTTTGGCGAACCCTAATATGGTGACGGTGAAAGCGGGAGGAGTCGAGTGGCTGCCGGTCAATCTCTATATCAACGGGGATACGTTTTACTATGTGATGTACGGCGTGTTAGGGCGGGCAATCGGCATGATGAATAGTGATAAAAAATGGCTGACTGCGCTCTGCGCTGGCCTATTCATCGCGGGAGTATGGGTCATATCACGCGGCACGCTGCACGAACTGCGCTGGCGCGGCGACTTTGGCGATACCTGGTATTTATACTGCGGCCCCGCGGTTTTTGTCTGCGCGATAGCGCTTCTGACGCTGGTAAAAAATACGCTGACCAGGCGTGAGTTGCCGCTTATTGCGCTGATTGCACGCCATTCGTTAGGTATTTACGGCTTTCATGCGCTGATTATCCACGCGCTCCGCGCCAGCGGACTGGCGCTGTCCCGCTGGCCATTATTGGATATTGTCTGGATATTCAGCGCTGCGCTGCTGGGAAGTTTATTGCTCTCGATGCTGGTTCAGCGCTTTGATGTCCGCCGCTTTGTCAGTTAAGGCCGTTCTGAGGAATCTTTCTGCGCCATCTGTGCGGCCAGCGCCTTATGAGGCATCGCGGAAACGCCGTATAAGCACACAAACCAGGCCGCCACGTAGATGATCTTCTCATCCCATCCGGCGGGTACGAACCAGGCGCCGACCATCAGTAAACCGACCGACAGCAGGAGCACAAGGCGACATAGCGAAGCAAAACCATCGTCTGGCGCCTTCTCCCGCAACGTGCGTTGATGCGCTAAAATCGCGAACATGCCCATCACCAGAACGCCGAGGAAATAGCCCTTGCCGCTAAATAACGGACAGGTGCGCCAGATCCCCAGCAGATAAACCAGTGCCCCAAGGGACATCAATAGCTTAGGAATAATATTATTTTTCATGAAGCCTCCCTGGCATAAGACAGGCCCCATTGTGTACTGCCAGAACGTGATTATCCGCACTTTTCACATCTGAAACGACAAATTCGGAATATATCAATACACTCGATAACTAGATGTTTTTAAAAACATTCATTAGATGAATTCGCCCCATGAACAGGGGCGAATGTTTCAGGACATCAACGGTAAAAGCTGCTGATAAATCTGGCGGAAAGTTTCCCGACGGGGGGCGTAACGCGCAAAGCGCTCGGCATCCGGAAGATGAGCCTGTTCCAGCGGGAGCTGCGGGAGCAGATCGGAAAACGCGACATTTCGATGCAGCGCCAGCTGCGCCAGCCGCGCCGCGCCAAGCGCCGGTCCGACATCGCCGCCGGTGCGGAAATCAAGCTGCTGGCCGCTAATATCCGCCAGCATTTGCCGCCAGTAGGTGCTGCGCGCGCCGCCGCCAATCAGCGTGACGCTCTCCGGTTTGACGCCGCAGGCGTGAACCACATCCATGCCGTCCGCCAGGGCATAACCGACTCCCTCCAGCACCGCCCGCGCCAGCTCCGCCGGACCGTGTTGATGAGTCAGGCCGAAAAAGACGCCTTTCGCCTGCGGATTGTTGTGCGGCGTGCGTTCACCCGAGAGGTAAGGCAAAAACCAGACCGGATCGGCATCGTCGTTCGCCGCTTCCGCCGCCGCAATTAGCGCCGGAACCGTGCCGAGGCCGGTTAAGGTCGCCGCCCAATCGAGGCAGGAAGCCGCGCTCAGCATGACCGACATCAGATGCCAGCGCCCGGGCAACGCGTGGCAGAAGCTGTGAACGGCGCTTTCCGGTTTGCTAAGAAAGCCGTCGCTGACGGCAAAGTAGACGCCTGAGGTCCCCAGCGACAGCATCGCCTGGCCCGCATCCGCCATACCCACGCCAACCGCTCCCGCCGCGTTGTCGCCGCCGCCGGCCACCACCAATACTTCCGGCATATTCCACGCTTGCGCGACGGCCGGGCGCAGCGAGCCCGTTACTTCGCAGCCTTCGAAAAGCGCGGGCATGTTATCGCGGCTCAACCCACAGGCGGCGAGCATTTCATCGCTCCAGTCGCGGCGCGCCACGTCCATCCACATCGTTCCGGCGGCATCGGACATATCGCTGGCAAATTCGCCAGTCATACGCAAACGTAAATAATCTTTTGGCAGCAGAACCTTATCGACTTGCCTAAAAATCTCGGGCTCGTGACGTTGCACCCACAGCAGCTTCGGCGCGGTAAATCCCGGCATCATCAGATTGCCGGTGATCTGTCGTGAACGGCTGACTTTCTCTTCCAGCAGCGCGCACTCCTCGCCGCAGCGGCCATCATTCCACAAGATCGCCGGGCGCAGGACGCGCTGTTGCTTATCGAGCAGCGTCGCACCGTGCATCTGACCCGCAATGCCTAACGCTTTAACCGCGCGCAAAGAGTGCTGCGCCCCCAGCGCTTTCATCGCGCTGTCCGTCGCCAGCCACCAGTGCTCTGGATCTTGTTCAGACCATAAAGGGTGCGGACGCGACACGTTGAGCTTTTCGGTGTGCGAAGCCACGACCTCCCCCTGCTCGTTGAGCAGAATAGCCTTAACGCCCGAGGTGCCCAGATCAATCCCGATATACATACGGCCTCTCCTTACTGACGGGAATAAAGCATCGGTTAAACCCATGCCCGGACCCGCCGGGCATTTTCGCCATCATCAGCGATCAAAGAGGTAGCGGTTAACCACGTTTTCAAGCAGTTCCTGATGGCCGCTCTGGTGCTGCGGCGCCAGGTTATGCTGAGTGGCATACTGGGCGATGTCCGCCAGGTTCATCTGGCCTTTAAGGATCTGCTGACCCAGCTCGCCGTTCCAGCCGGCATAGCGTTTGGCAACGCGTTTATCCAGCTCGCCGCCTTCAATCATACGGGCAGCAACTTTCAGCGCCAGCGCCATGGTGTCCATCGCGCCGATGTGGCCGTAGAACAGGTCGTATTTGTCGGTGCTCTGACGACGCACTTTAGCATCAAAGTTCAGGCCGCCGGTGGTGAAGCCGCCCGCTTTAAGGATTTCGTACATCACCAGCGCGTTCTCTTCAACGCTGTTCGGGAACTGGTCGGTATCCCAGCCCAGCTGCGGGTCGCCGCGGTTAGCGTCAACGGAACCAAACAGGCCGAGGGCGATGGCGGTAGCAATTTCGTGGTGGAACGTGTGGCCAGCCAGCGTCGCATGGTTCGCTTCGATGTTCAGCTTAATCTCTTTTTCCAGGCCGAACTGTTTCAGGAAGCCGTAGACGGTAGACGCGTCGTAATCGTACTGATGCTTGGTGGGCTCCTGCGGTTTCGGTTCAATCAGCAGCGTACCCTGGAAGCCGATTTTATGTTTATGCTCAACGACCAGCTGCATAAAGCGGCCAATCTGCTCGCGTTCCTGACGCAAGTCGGTGTTCAGCAGGGTTTCATAGCCTTCGCGACCGCCCCACAGGACGTAGTTTTCACCGCCCAGTTTGTGGGTCGCATCCATCGCGGTCACCACCTGGGTCGCCGCCCAGCTGAACACTTCCGGATCCGGGTTGGTTGCCGCACCGGCGCCGTAACGCGGGTTCGTAAAGCAATTTGCCGTGCCCCACAGCAGCTTGACGCCGCTTTGCTGCTGTTTTTCCGCCAGCACATCAACCATTTGCGCGAAGTTATTGGCATACTCTTTCAGCGATGCCCCTTCAGGAGAAACGTCAACGTCGTGGAAACAGTAGTACGGTACGTTCAGTTTGTGGAAAAACTCAAAAGCGACATCGGCTTTACGTTTCGCCATTTCCATTGCTTCACCCGGCTGCTGCCACGGGCGGTTAAAGGAGCCCACGCCGAACATATCGGCACCGTTCCAGCAGAAGGTGTGCCAGTAGCAGGCCGCAAAGCGTAAATGGTCTTCCATCCGTTTGCCCAGCACCAGCTCATCCGGGTTGTAATGACGGAAAACCAGTGGGTTAGCGGATTTCGGGCCTTCATAACGAACGCGATCGAGCTGATCAAAATAGGTCTGCATAATGAACTCCATATTCAGGGATGCGGCGAGTAATAAGTCATAAGCCAATATAGAATTCTCTTTTTAGTTTCCTCAATTACGTTATTTCACACCGTGATTGAGAGAATCCACAAACGTGCGCCAGGTCGCAAAAATAATACGTCAGCGGCCTCATTCCGCCGCTTCCGCCACGAGAGATCAATGAAATACGGTGAGAACTAATTATTAAAGTACGATCGCGGTCATAAATTAACAAATAAACAAAATTTCATAACGGCAAAATAAGCATAGATAATTGCCAGCGCTCCTTTCCGCGTTAAAAATCTGCTACGTATCAGGCCGTTTATTTTTATCGTTCGTCTTATCCTGCACTTTACAAAAAAGGTGTTATTATTATGAAGATAAAGAACCTTTGCCTAACGCTCTGCGCTTCACTCCTCCTCACCAGCCTGTCGGGCATTGCTAAAGAAGTTAAAATTGGCATGGCGATTGACGACCTGCGTCTTGAACGCTGGCAAAAAGATCGCGATATTTTTGTCAACAAAGCTGAATCATTAGGTGCAAAAGTATTCGTCCAGTCAGCCAATGGCAACGAAGAAACGCAAATGTCGCAAATCGAAAATATGATCAACCGCGGCGTCGACGTTCTGGTGATTATTCCCTATAACGGCCAGGTGCTGAGCAACGTCATAAAAGAGGCCAAACAGGAGGGAATTAAAGTTCTCGCCTACGATCGTCTTATCAATAATGCCGATATTGATTTTTATATTTCATTTAATAATGAAAAAGTGGGTGAAATGCAGGCGCAAAGTCTGGTCGATAAAGTGCCTCAGGGTAACTATTTCTTAATGGGCGGCTCGCCGGTAGACAATAATGCCAAGCTTTTCCGCGCCGGACAAATGAAAGTCCTCAAGCCTTATGTTGATGAAGGGAAAATTAAAATCGTCGGCGATCAGTGGGTCGACGGATGGTTACCGGAAAATGCGTTGAAAATTATGGAAAACGCCCTGACCGCCAACAACAACAAAATTGATGCGGTCGTCGCCTCCAACGACGCCACCGCCGGCGGCGCCATCCAGGCATTAAGCGCCCAGGGACTCGCAGGCAAAGTCGCTATATCAGGACAGGATGCCGACCTCGCCGGCGTGAAGCGCATTATCGCCGGCACCCAAACGATGACCGTCTATAAACCTATCACCACCCTTGCCACCACCGCGGCTGAAATCGCCGTCGAACTGGGCAACGACAGGCAGCCGCAGGCCGACTCAACGCTCAACAACGGGCTGAAAGATGTCCCGTCACGGCTGCTGACCCCCATTGAGGTCAATAAAGACAATATTGACCAGACGGTGATCAAGGACGGTTTCCACAAAAAAAGCGAGCTGTAATCTCTGACGCCCTCTTCCGGGGGCGTTGCCCCATCCAGCCGGATATCGCTTATGCGGAGCCTCTATGTCCTGGTTACTCGAAATGAAAAACATAACTAAAACCTTCGGTACGGTGAAGGCGATTGATAATGTCAGTCTGCGGCTTAACGCCGGGGAAGTCGTCTCGCTGTGCGGAGAAAACGGCTCCGGGAAATCGACGCTCATGAAGGTACTGTGCGGAATATATCCGCACGGTAGCTATGAGGGGGAAATTATTTTTTCCGGGGAAACTTTGCAGCCGGGCCATATTCGCGATACCGAGCGCAAAGGTATCGCCATCATTCATCAGGAGCTGGCGCTGGTAAAACATCTGACCGTGCTGGAGAACATTTTTCTCGGCGCGGAGATCTCCCGCCACGGTCTGCTGGATTATGAAACCATGACTTTGCGCTGCGAGAAGCTGCTGGCCCAGGTCAATTTAGCCATATCACCCGACACCCGCGTCGGCGATTTAGGCCTTGGTCAGCAGCAGCTGGTTGAAATAGCAAAAGCGCTGAACAAGCAGGTGCGGTTGTTAATTCTCGACGAACCCACCGCCTCATTAACGGAACAAGAGACGGCAATTCTGCTGAATATTATTCGCGATTTGCAAAATCACGGTATTGCCTGCATTTACATTTCCCACAAGCTCAATGAAGTCAAAGCCATCTCCGACACCATCTGCGTGATCCGCGATGGGCAGCATATCGGCACCCGCAACGCTGACGGCATGAGCGAAGATGACATTATCACCATGATGGTCGGCCGCGAGCTTACCGCCCTCTACCCGAGCGAAGCCCACAGCTGCGGCGATGAAATCCTGCGGGTGGAGAACCTGACGGCCTGGCATCCGGTGAATCGCCACATTAAGCGCGTCAATGACGTCTCCTTCTCGCTGCGGCGCGGCGAAATTCTGGGGATCGCCGGGCTGGTCGGCGCGGGCCGAACCGAAGCGGTGCAGTGTCTGTTCGGCGTCTGGCCGGGCCGCTGGCAGGGAAAAATCTTTATTGATGGTCAACCGGTGACGATTCACACCTGCCAGCAGGCTATCGCCCAGGGCATTGCCATGGTGCCGGAAGACAGAAAGAAAGACGGCATCGTGCCGGTTATGGCGGTGGGTAAAAACATCACCCTCGCCGCGTTAAACCAGTTTACCGGTCCGCTAAGCGGCCTTGACGATGCCGGAGAGCAGCACTGTATTCAGCAATCCATCCAGCGTTTGAAGATCAAAACCTCGTCGCCGGAGCTGGCGATCGGTCGTCTGAGCGGCGGCAATCAGCAAAAGGCGATCCTCGCCCGCTGCCTGTTGCTGAACCCGCGCATTCTGATACTCGATGAGCCGACTCGCGGCATCGATATCGGCGCCAAGTACGAAATCTACAAGTTGATTAATCAGCTGGTGCAGCAGGGGATCGCCGTCATTGTTATTTCATCCGAGCTGCCCGAAGTGCTTGGCCTAAGCGACCGTGTGTTGGTGATGCATGAGGGCAAACTGAAGGCTAATTTGATCAACCAGGGCCTGACCCAGGAACAGGTAATGGAAGCCGCACTGAGGAGCGAACGCCATGTCGAAGAACACGTCGTCTGAAATGAAACTCACCCCGCCTGCCGCCGGCGCGCTGTCAGGGCTGAAGGGGATGAACCTCCAGGTATTCGTGATGATCGCCGCTATCGTGGCCATTATGCTGTTTTTCACCTGGACCACCGAAGGCGCCTATCTGAGCGCGCGTAATATCTCCAACCTGCTGCGCCAGACCGCTATCACCGGCATTCTCGCGGTCGGCATGGTGTTTGTGATTATTTCCGCCGAAATCGATCTCTCCGTGGGCTCAATGATGGGCCTGCTCGGCGGCGCGGCGGCGATTTTTGACGTCTGGCTCGGTTGGCCGCTACCGCTGACGATTGTGGTTACCCTGGTCCTGGGTCTGCTGCTGGGGGCCTGGAACGGTTGGTGGGTTGCCTATCGTAAGGTCCCCTCGTTTATCGTGACGCTCGCCGGGATGCTGGCATTTCGCGGTATTCTGATAGGCATCACCAACGGCACCACCGTTTCTCCCACCAGTCCGGCGATGTCGCAAATCGGCCAGAGCTATCTGCCTGATGGTATTGGCTTTGGCATCGGCGTGCTGGGTATGGCGGCGTTTATTATCTGGCAGTGGCGCGGCCGTATGCGACGCCAGGCTCTGGGCCTCTCCACGCCCGCCTCCGCCTCAACCGTCGGCCGCCAGACGATCACCGCCGTTATCGTGCTGGGCGCCATCTGGCTGTTAAACGACTATCGCGGCGTCCCGACGCCGGTACTGATTCTCACCGCGCTGCTGCTGGCGGGCATGTTTATGGCCACCCGTACCGCGTTCGGGCGGCGCATCTACGCCATCGGCGGCAATCTGGAGGCCGCGCGTTTATCCGGTATCAGCGTGGAGCGCACCAAGCTGGCGGTGTTCGCCATTAACGGCCTGATGGTGGCGATCGCCGGGTTGATTCTCAGCTCGCGCCTGGGCGCCGGTTCCCCTTCCGCCGGCAACATCGCCGAACTGGACGCCATCGCCGCCTGCGTGATCGGCGGTACCAGCCTGGCCGGCGGCATCGGCAGCGTCGCGGGCGCGGTCATGGGCGCTTTCATCATGTCCGCGCTGGATAACGGCATGAGCATGATGGATGTCGCCACCTTCTGGCAGTACATCGTCAAAGGGGTCATTTTATTGCTCGCGGTGTGGATGGATTCAGCCACTAAACGTCGGAACTGAGGACAGTGAAAAAAAATGCCCGAATTATTTGCGCTACAGCCAAACTTAGGCACAAGTAACTTGAAATAATCCGGGCATTGGCCGGTATTGTATGGCCTGCAAGAGAGACCAGGAACAACACTATGTTTGAAAAGCGTCACCGTATTACGCTGTTATTCAACGCCAACAAGGCCTATGACCGTCAGGTCGTTGAGGGCGTTGGCGAATATCTCCAGGCATCGCAATTGGAATGGGATATCTTCATTGAGGAAGATTTTCGGGCGCGGATTGAAAACATTAAGGAGTGGTTAGGCGACGGCGTCATTGCTGATTATGACGATCCGGAAATTGAAAATCTGCTGATCGACGTCAATGTGCCGATTGTCGGCGTTGGCGGCTCCTTCCACCGGCCGGAATGCTATCCGCCGGTTCACTATATCGCCACCGACAACGCCGCGCTGGTCGAGAGCGCCTTTCTGCACCTCAAAGAAAAAGGCATCAACCGCTTCGCCTTTTACGGCCTGCCCGCTTCCAGCTGTAAGGGCTGGGCCGCCGAGCGCGAACACGCGTTTTGCCAGCTGGTCGCCAGAGAGAAATATCGCGGCGTGGTCTATCAGGGTCTCGAGACGGCGCCCGAAAACTGGCAGCATGCGCAAAACCGCCTCGCCGACTGGCTGCAAACCCTGCCGCCGCAAACCGGCATCATCGCCGTTACCGACGCCCGCGCCCGCCACGTATTACAGGCCTGCGAGCGCCTGCATATTCCGGTACCGGAAAAGCTGTGCGTTATTGGCATAGATAACGAAGAGCTTACTCGCTACCTGTCGCGCGTGGCGCTGTCTTCCGTTGCGCAGGGCACACGCCAGATGGGCTATCAGGCGGCAAAGCTGCTGCATCGCCTGCTGGAGAATGAAGAGCTACCGCTTCAGCGCCAGCTTATCCCGCCGATGCGCGTGGTTGAGCGCCGCTCCACCGACTACCGCTCGCTCACCGATCCCTCGGTTATTCAGGCGATGCACTATATTCGTAACCACGCCTGTAAAGGGATTAAGGTAGAGCAGGTGCTGGACGCCGTAGGCATTTCCCGCTCGAATCTGGAAAAGCGCTTCAAAGAAGAAGTGGGCGAGACCATTCATACGGTGATCCACAGCGAAAAACTGGAAAAAGCCCGTAGCCTGCTGGTATCGACCACCCTTTCGATTAACGAAATCTCGCAGATGTGCGGCTATCCCTCGCTGCAGTATTTCTACTCAGTGTTTAAGAAAGAGTACGACGTGACGCCGAAGGAGTACCGCGACCGGCACAGCGAAGTGATGATGTAGCGCGCAAAGAAAAATGCCCGGGCTTACGCGCCGGGCATTAATGGTGACATGCAAGAGCAATTACATGTGTGCGGCTATCAACCGCTGGTTATCCTGATACATCGCGAAGAGATAGTTGTTATAGCTTGACCCTTTGGTCGAATAGCCCTTCAGCTTATGAATCATCGTGCTGGCGGTCACTTCCTGATCGGCTTTACGCAGCTGCGCACGCGATTTACGGAACGACGAGTAGGCCGGATGCGTATTCAGATTTCTGACATAGGCCTGAACGGACTCTTCCACCGAATCAAACTGGGAGTAGCCCTTCACCGCGCCGCGGCAGTTTCCACCGCCACACTTCATACCAAACAGATTGTTGTTCACCCGCGCCAGCTTTGACGTTCCCCAGCCGCTTTCCGCCGCTGCCATGGTAGCGACCATGCTATTCGGGATAATGTCGACGCGCTCAAGCAGCGAATTCCATGGAATATGGCGAGTATTGCCGGACCACTTCACTTTATAGCGAGAGGCGATCTCTTTCAGCCGCGTACGCTCGCTCGGCGACCAGCGCGCATCGTACTGTTTGGAAACAAGCCAGTTACGATCGGCGGTAATCACCTGATTCTGTTTCGTAATATAAGGCATTACCGTCCGGAGAAACGCTTTTTTCCTTGGTGTCCCGGAAGGGTATTTTCGCAAATCAGGAAGTGAACTGCTCTTTACACTATTGCGAGAATACTCTTGTTTACTGCTTACCTTGCTTACTTTAACGGTACTTTTCTTCTTAACGATTGGGGCTTTATGACTCGTTGTTGCTGTGTGTGTTGTTGCCAGCACACTACCTGAAAATATGCAGGTAAGTAACATGAGTATCGCGGCCCCATATCGTCGAATGGGAGTCGATATCATTAGGTCTCCTGGTCGGATGCAATCATTCCAACGCCTTGTTTTTCACAAAAAATCGATAGTTGAATCGCGAATAGTATCAAAAATACCCAGATGACGCACCCACAGAAATAGTCCAATTCCGAAAAGCTGTCATCTGAAATCGGTTTCCGCCTCCTGACAACAGTACAAAAATGCGACTACCCTCTCATTTTTTGCTCATTTTTTGAACGCGATCACTCACCCTTTTCCATCCTCCCTGGAAAAGCGCCGCTGGGATGAGTTCATGGGACTACCGGACGCGCAAACTGAACAAAAAACCGCACACAGGACTCCGGAATGAAACTCGCTGCGCTTGCGTCGCTGCTGGTGCCTGGGATGGCCTTCGCCGCCTGGACTACCGCAGATTTCCCCGCCTTTACCGAAGAAGGCACCGGCAGATTTATCAGTCAAAACGAGGTAGCAAAGGGTACGCGCCCTCTGCGGATTACGTTTGACCAACAGTGCTGGCAGCCTGCCGGCGCGATCAAGCTCAACCAGATGCTCTCTATGGAGCCTTGCCGCGATCCGGCGCCGCAGTGGCGCGTCTTCCGCGATGGCCGCTATACCCTGGAAGTCGATACCCGTTCAGGTACGCCAACCCTGATGGTCTCTCTGGAAGAGAAACAGACCTCCACCGCCGCCGCGCCGCAGATCAAGCAGTGCCCGAAATGGGATGGCAAGCCGCTCACCATTGACGTCAGCAAATCCTTTGCCGAAGGCAGTCAAGTTCGCGACTTCTACAGCGGCAATATCGCGACCGTCAGCGGCGGTAAAATTACCCTCCAGCCGGCGTTTAATAGCAATGGTCTGCTGCTGCTTGAACGCGCGGATACGGAAGCCGCCGCGCCGTTCAACTGGCATAACGCCACCGTCTATTTCGTCCTGACCGATCGCTTTGTCAACGGCAACCCGGCCAACGACAATAGCTATGGTCGCCATAAAGACGGCATGCAGGAAATTGGCACCTTCCACGGCGGCGATCTCCAGGGCCTGACCAGCAAACTGGATTACCTCCAGCAGCTCGGCGTTAACGCGCTATGGATCAGTTCGCCGCTGGAACAAATCCACGGCTGGGTCGGCGGCGGTACGAAAGGCGATTTCCCGCATTACGCCTATCACGGCTATTACATCCAGGACTGGACGAAGCTGGATGCCAATATGGGGACGGAAGACGATCTGCGCCGCCTCGTCGATGAGGCCCACAAGCGTGGGATCCGCATTCTGTTCGACGTGGTGATGAACCACACCGGCTACGCGACCCTGGCCGATATGCAGGAGTTTCAGTTTGGCTCGCTGTACATCCAGGGGGATGAACTGAAAAAGACCCTCGGAGAGCGCTGGACAGACTGGAAGCCCCGCGCGGGACAAAGCTGGCACAGCTTTAACGATTACATCAACTTTAGCGATAAAGCCGGATGGGAGAAATGGTGGGGTAAAAAATGGATCCGCACCGATATCGGCGACTACGACAACCCCGGCTTTGACGACCTGACCATGTCGCTGGCCTTCCTGCCGGATCTGAAAACCGAATCCACGGAGCCATCGGGCCTGCCGAACTTCTATCGCCATAAGCCGGATACCGCGGCCAAAGCGATCCCAGGCTACACGCCGCGCGATTATCTGACCCACTGGCTGAGCCAATGGGTACGCGACTACGGCATCGACGGCTTCCGCGTCGATACCGCCAAGCACGTCGAGCAGGCGGCCTGGCTGCAGTTAAAAACTCAGGCCACCGAAGCGCTGGCGGAATGGAAGAAAGCGAACCCGGACAAAGCGCTGGATAACGCGCCGTTCTGGATGACCGGCGAAGCCTGGGGCCACGGCGTGATGCAGAGCGACTACTATCGCCACGGCTTTGACGCCATGCTGAACTTTGATTATCAGGATCAGGCGGCAAAAGCGACAAGCTGCCTGGCGAATATCGACCTGACCTGGCAACATATGGCGGATAAGCTTCAGGATTTCAACGTGTTAAGCTATCTCTCCTCGCATGATACCAGCCTGTTCCGCGAAGGCGGCAGCACGGCGGCGGAACTGCTGCTGCTCGCGCCCGGCGCAGTGCAGATCTTCTACGGCGATGAATCCTCACGGCCGTTCGGCCCGACAGGTTCCGATCCGCTTCAGGGTACGCGTTCAGATATGAACTGGCAGGACGTCAGCGGAAAAGCCGCGCGCAGCGTGACCCACTGGGAGAAATTGGGCCAGTTCCGCGCCCGTCACCCGGCGATCGGCATGGGTAAACAAACCACGCTATCGATGGCGAAAGGCTACGGCTTTATTCGCGAGAACGGCGATGACAAAGTGATGGTGGTATGGGCAGGTCAGCAGTAGCTTTCTGACCCACGGCTCCCCTGGCGTCCGGGGAGCTTTTTCAGGATAAACATCCAAAAATGTTTTCTCTCACAGAATAAAAACAAAATATCTTCCTGATACCTCGATTTGCACCCTATCTGCGCTGGCGTTATGGTTACCCACTTTCCTGGAATACCGACAGACTAATCGCGATGACATTTTCACTTTTTGGCGACAAATTTACCCGTCATTCGGGCATCACCCGCTTGATGGAAGACCTCAATGACGGCCTGCGTACGCCGGGCGCCATCATGCTGGGCGGCGGCAATCCCGCGCAGATTCCGGAAATGAATGATTACTTCCATAGCCTGCTGGCCGATATGCTGAACAGCGGCAAAGCCCTTGATGCGCTTTGTAATTATGACGGTCCGCAGGGTAAAAGCGAGCTGCTGACCCTGCTGGCACAAATGCTGCGCGACGAACTGGGATGGGAGATCGAACCACAGAATATTGCACTGACAAATGGCAGCCAGAGCGCGTTTTTCTACTTGTTTAACCTCTTCGCAGGCCGTCGTGCGGATGGAACCACCCGTAAAGTGCTGTTTCCGTTGACGCCTGAGTACATTGGCTACGCCGATTCCGGCCTCGAAGAAGATCTGTTTGTCGCCACTCGCCCGAACATTGAACTGCTGCCGGAGGGACAGTTTAAATACCACGTGGATTTCGAACATTTGCAGGTCACGGACGAGACGGGAATGATCTGCGTTTCCCGCCCCACCAACCCAACCGGTAACGTGATCACCGACGATGAGCTGATCAAGCTGGATGCGCTGGCCAACCAGCACGGCATCCCGTTGGTGATTGATAACGCCTACGGCGTTCCGTTCCCGGGGATTATTTTCAGCGACGCCAGGCCGCTGTGGAATCCGAATATCGTGCTGTGCATGAGCCTCTCCAAGCTGGGCCTGCCGGGCAGCCGCTGCGGGATTATCATCGCTAACGAAAAAATCATCACCGCCATCAGCAATATGAACGGCATTATCAGCCTCGCCCCCGGTGGAATGGGGCCGGCCATGATGTGCGAGATGATTAAGCGCAACGATCTTCTGCGCCTGTCAGAAACGGTGATAAAGCCGTTCTATTATCAGCGCGTGCAGGAGACTATCGCCATTATTCGCCGCTATTTGCCGGAAGATCGCTGCCTGATTCATAAGCCGGAAGGGGCGATTTTCCTCTGGCTGTGGTTTAAGGATCTGCCGATTTCTACCGAGCTGCTGTACCAGCGCCTGAAAAAGCGCGGCGTCCTGATGGTGCCGGGCGACTACTTCTTCCCGGGCCTGGATAAGCCATGGCCACACACGCATCAATGCATGCGCATGAACTACGTGCCGGACCCGGAGAAAATTGAAGCGGGCGTGAGGATTCTCGCCGAAGAAGTTGAACGCGCCTGGCGTGAACAGGACCCGTCATAGGCCCGAATAAGCCAGATCTATTCCCGGCTCGCACTGCGTTTAGCCGGGCTACACGTCCCATAGCCCGAACACGCGCGCCAGCGCCGCCTCCGGGAAACACGCTACATCGCCAGCGCCATCCGCTGGCGACGTTCAGCGGCTATTCTTTCCAGCTCCATCGGCTCCATGCAGCGCAGCGCCTGGGTCGGGCACGCCGCCACGCAGGCCGGGCCTTCGTCGCGATGGCTGCATAAATCGCACTTCAGCGCCTGTACGCCCTCCTCCACCCGCATCACGGTCATCGCGCCATAGGGGCACGCTACCATACAGCTTTTGCATCCGATGCAGCGGCGTTGATCTACGCGCCAGACCGAATTTTCTCGGCGGATTGCGCCCTCGGGGCAGACGTTGGCGCAGGGCGCATCTTCGCACTGGCGGCACAGCGTCGCCGTCGAGAGTTCATCATTTTTCACCACGCGGATCCGCGGCGCAAAGCGCGCGGCGGAGACGCCAGAACAGTCCTGGTCCTGCTGATGGGAAACCACGCAGGCGACTTCACAGGTACGGCAGCCGATGCACTTTTCCGCATCCGCGAGAATAAACCGATTCATCCTTGCTCCATTGGGGATAAAAACGCAGAGTGCCAGAAAAAACCGCTTCCGCGCCTTGATCCTGAATGGAGTCAGCGGCGTTTTCTCTCAGATGTCCGGGATTATCTGGTCATTTGCCTTAACCTTCCCGCACGGAAAAGCCCAGTTCGCGAGAAATCGCCTCTGCCGTATCGCGCAGCGGCTTGAGTAAATTTTTCTCTCCCACCTGCTTGAGGCGCGATGTTGATAGGGAGATAGAAATGGCATAAGGCACGCGCCCATGAATGTCGAAAACGGGGACAGCCAGGCACGACACGCCCAGCTCGTTCTCTTCCCTGTCCATCGCCATATTTCGCTCGCGGATCTGCGCCAGTTCATCATGCATCGCAGGCAAGCCGGTAATGGTATTGCGGGTCAGCGGCTGAATAATCTCCTGGTGTGAATTCCAGTAGCTCTCAACGTAGTCAGGATGGCCAAACGCCATATAAATCTTGCCCATTGCCGAGCAGTACAGCGGCATGTGCTGGCCAATATAGGCGCGCGTACGCAGCATACCGGTGGTCGGCTCCAGCTTATAAATCAGGATCGCGTGGTCATCTTCACGGCTGGAGAAGTTCACCGTCTCGCCGGTGGCCAGGTTAAGCGCCTCAAGATGCGGCGCCGCGACGTGGATAATATTCAGCGACGACAACGCCTTTTGGCCAACGGCGATAAATTTTGTCGTCAGACGATAGCTCCCCGCCGCCGGGGCAGGCGTCACGTACCCGCAGGACTGCAGCCCCTGTAATAAGCGATGAACGGTACTTTTGTTCAGTCCCGCCAGTTCCGACAGATGCGCCAGTGGACAGCCATTTGGATAATTACTCAGGATCTCAATTAGCATCAACCCACGAAAAAGGCTCTGACTTCCGGCAGGCCTCTCTTTATCTTGCGTGTTCTCGCTCTCTTTTGTGCCCATCGCTTCCGCTCCCATTTTTGTCGCGTTCAGATGGTAGCGCAAAGTGTGTTTCAGTTCACGATCTGAACCGAAAAAACACAACTTTATGATTTTTATGATTTTTAAAAATAACGCTGCCCGTTGATCTGACAAAAATTGATCGCTATATTTGAAATCAGATTTCGCATAGTGAAATTTAGAGATAAAAAAGCGATCAACTCTGACCAGGGAAACAGCAATGAAAGTCACGTTTGAGCAGTTAAAAGAGGCATTCAATCGGGTACTGCTGGCGCGTGGCGTCGCCGCGGAAACCGCCGATGCCTGCGCAGAAATGTTTGCCCGCACCACCGAATCCGGCGTCTATTCTCACGGCGTGAACCGCTTTCCTCGCTTCATCCAGCAGTTGGATAACGGCGACATTATTCCTGAAGCCAAACCGCAGCGGGTGACCAGCCTCGGCGCCATCGAACAGTGGGATGCTCAGCGTTCCATCGGCAACCTGACGGCGAAAAAGATGATGGATCGGGCCATTGAGCTGGCCTCCGATCACGGTATCGGCCTGGTCGCCTTACGTAATGCTAACCACTGGATGCGCGGCGGCAGCTACGGCTGGCAGGCGGCGGAAAAAGGCTACATCGGTATCTGCTGGACCAACTCCATCGCCGTTATGCCGCCGTGGGGCGCTAAAGAGTGCCGTATCGGTACCAACCCGCTGATCGTCGCCATTCCGTCGACGCCGATCACCATGGTGGATATGTCGATGTCGATGTTCTCCTACGGCATGCTGGAGGTTAACCGCCTTGCCGGCCGCGAACTGCCCGTGGACGGCGGATTCGACGATGACGGTCGTTTGACCAAAGAGCCGGGGACGATCGAGAAAAATCGCCGCATATTACCCATGGGCTACTGGAAAGGTTCCGGCCTGTCGATCGTGCTGGATATGATTGCCACCCTCCTCTCCAACGGATCGTCGGTTGCCGAAGTGACCCAGGAAAACAGCGATGAATATGGCGTTTCGCAGATCTTCATCGCTATTGAAGTGGATAAGCTGATCGACGGCGCAACCCGCGACGCCAAGCTGCAACGGATTATGGATTTCATCACCACCGCCGAGCGCGCCGATGAAAATGTGGCGGTCCGTCTTCCTGGCCATGAATTTACCCGTCTGCTGGATGAAAACCGCCGCAACGGCATTACCGTCGATGACAGCGTATGGGCCAAAATTCAGGCGCTGTAAGGAGCTCACCCATGATTTTTGGTCATATTGCTCAACCTAATCCGTGTCGTCTGCCCGCGGCCATTGAGCGGGCGCTTGAGTTCCTGCGCACGACGGATTTCCACGCGCTAGCACCCGGCGTCGTGGAAATCGACGGCCAAAACATCTTCGCGCAGGTTATCGACTTAACCACTCGCGATGCCGCTGAAAATCGTCCGGAGGTCCACCGTCGCTATCTGGATATCCAGTTTCTGGCATCGGGCGAAGAAAAAATCGGTATCGCCATTGATACCGGCAATAATCAAATCAGCGAATCTTTGTTAGAACAGCGCGATATTATTTTCTATCACGACAGCGAACATGAATCGTTCTTTGAAATGACGCCAGGCAACTATGCGATATTTTTCCCACAAGATGTTCATCGTCCTGGATGTAATAAAACTGTAGCCACGCCGATCCGCAAAATAGTCGTTAAGGTCGCTATTTCAGTTTTATAAGAAGGAGCACAAAATGAATTCGAATAATACCGGTTACATTATCGGTGCGTACCCCTGTGCACCCTCATTTCACCAAAAGAGTGAAGAGGAAGAGACGGAATTCTGGCGGCAGCTCTCCGACACCCCGGATATTCGCGGGCTGGAGCAACCCTGCCTTGAACATCTTCATCCGCTCGGCGACGAGTGGTTATTGCGCCATACCCCGGGACACTGGCAGATTGTCGTTACCGCCATCATGGAAACCATGCGCCGCCGCGGTGAAAACGGCGGCTTTGGGCTGGCGTCCAGCGACGAAACGCAGCGCAAAGCCTGCGTGGAGTACTATCGCCACCTGCAGCAGAAGATCGCTAAAATCAATGGCACTACCGCCGGAAAGGTCATTGCCCTTGAGCTTCACGCCGCCCCGCTGGCGGGCAATGCCAACGTGGCTCAGGCTACCGACGCCTTTGCCCGTTCATTAAAAGAAATTACCCGCTGGGACTGGTCCTGCGAGCTGGTGCTGGAGCACTGCGACGCGATGACCGGCAGCGCGCCGCGCAAAGGATTTTTGCCGTTAGAAAACGTGCTGGAAGCCATTGCCGATTATGACGTTAGCATTTGTATTAACTGGGCGCGTTCGGCCATTGAAGGGCGGAATACCGTGCTACCGCTCACCCATACGCAGCAGGTAAAACGGGCAGGAAAGCTCGGCGCGCTGATGTTTTCTGGCACGACGCAAACCGGCGAGTACGGCGAATGGCAGGATTTACACGCGCCGTTCGCGCCTTTCTGCCCGCAGAGCCTGATGACCACCGAACACGCTCGTGAATTATTTGCCTGCGCAGGAACCGCCCCCCTGCAATTTTCAGGCATTAAATTACTGGAAATTAATGCCAGCGCAAACGTTGATCATCGCATCGCGATATTACGCGACGGCATCTCCGCGCTAAAACAAGCACAATAATAATAATCACCTTCATCACCAGAATATTTTTAATATTACGAGACTATAAAGATGAATATAACCTCTAACTCTACAACCAAAGATATACCGCGCCAGCGCTGGTTAAGAATCATTCCGCCTATACTGATCACTTGTATTATTTCTTATATGGACCGGGTCAATATTGCCTTTGCGATGCCCGGAGGTATGGATGCCGACTTAGGTATTTCCGCCACCATGGCGGGGCTGGCGGGCGGTATTTTCTTTATCGGTTATCTATTTTTACAGGTTCCCGGCGGGAAAATTGCCGTTCACGGTAGCGGTAAGAAATTTATCGGCTGGTCGCTGGTCGCCTGGGCGGTCATCTCCGTGCTGACGGGGTTAATTACCAATCAGTACCAGCTGCTGGCCCTGCGCTTCTTACTGGGCGTGGCGGAAGGCGGTATGCTGCCGGTCGTTCTCACGATGATCAGTAACTGGTTCCCCGACGCTGAACGCGGTCGCGCCAACGCGATTGTCATTATGTTTGTGCCGATTGCCGGGATTATCACCGCCCCGCTCTCAGGCTGGATTATCACGGTTCTCGACTGGCGCTGGCTGTTTATTATCGAAGGTTTGCTCTCGCTGGTTGTTCTGGTTCTGTGGGCATACACCATCTATGACCGTCCGCAGGAAGCGCGCTGGATTTCCGAAGCAGAGAAGCGCTATCTGGTCGAGACGCTGGCCGCGGAGCAAAAAGCCATTGCCGGCACCGAGGTGAAAAACGCCTCTCTGAGCGCCGTTCTCTCCGACAAAACCATGTGGCAGCTTATCGCCCTGAACTTCTTCTACCAGACCGGCATTTACGGCTACACCCTGTGGCTACCCACCATTCTGAAAGAATTGACCCATAGCAGCATGGGGCAGGTCGGCATGCTCGCCATTCTGCCGTACGTCGGCGCCATTGCCGGGATGTTCCTGTTTTCCTCCCTTTCAGACCGAACCGGTAAACGCAAGCTGTTCGTCTGCCTGCCGCTGATTGGCTTCGCTCTGTGCATGTTCCTGTCGGTGGCGCTGAAAAACCAAATTTGGCTCTCCTATGCCGCGCTGGTCGGCTGCGGATTCTTCCTGCAATCGGCGGCTGGCGTGTTCTGGACCATCCCGGCACGTCTGTTCAGCGCGGAAATGGCGGGCGGCGCGCGCGGGGTTATCAACGCGCTTGGCAACCTCGGCGGATTTTGTGGCCCTTATGCGGTCGGGGTGCTGATCACGTTGTACAGCAAAGACGCCGGCGTCTATTGCCTGGCGATCTCCCTGGCGCTGGCCGCGCTGATGGCGCTGCTGCTGCCGGCGAAATGCGATGCCGGTGCTGCGCCGGTAAAGACGATAAATCCACATAAACGCACTGCGTAAACTCGAGCCCGGCGGCGCTGCGCCTGCCGGGCCTGCGAAATATGCCGGGTTCAACCGGTAACAATGAGATGCGAAAGATGAGCAAGAAACAGGCCTTCTGGCTGGGTATTGATTGCGGCGGCACCTATCTGAAAGCCGGTTTATATGACGCCGAAGGTCATGAACATGGCATTGTGCGGCAAGCGCTACGGACGATGTCGCCCCTGCCGGGTTACGCCGAACGCGACATGCGCCAGCTCTGGCAACACTGCGCGGCGACCATTGCCGGGCTATTACAGCAGGCAGGTGTATCCGGCGAACAGATTAAAGGCGTGGGCATCTCCGCTCAGGGTAAGGGCCTCTTTCTCCTCGATAAGCAGGATCGGCCGCTGGGTAACGCCATCCTCTCCTCCGATCGTCGGGCGCTGAAAATCGTTCAGCGCTGGCAGCGGGACCGTATTCCCGAACGGCTCTATCCCGTTACCCGCCAGACGCTATGGACCGGACATCCGGCTTCTTTGCTGCGCTGGGTAAAAGAGAATGAACCCCAGCGCTACGCGCAAATTGGCTGCGTGATGATGGGGCATGACTATCTGCGCTGGTGCTTAACCGGCGCGAAGGGCTGCGAGGAGAGCAACATCTCCGAGTCCAACCTCTACAACATGGCCATGGGCCAGTACGACCCGCGCCTGACCGAGTGGCTGGGCATCGGTGAAATCGATAGCGCGCTGCCCCCCGTTGTAGGGTCAGCCGAAATTTGCGGGGAGATCACCGCTCAGGCAGCCGCTTTAACCGGTCTGGCGGCGGGTACTCCCGTCGTTGGCGGCCTGTTTGACGTGGTCTCCACCGCCCTTTGCGCCGGGATTGAGGATGAGTCGACCCTCAATGCGGTGATGGGGACCTGGGCCGTCACCAGCGGTATCGCTCACGGCCTGCGCGACCATGAGGCCCACCCTTACGTCTATGGCCGCTACGTCAATGACGGCCAGTATATCGTTCACGAAGCCAGCCCGACCTCGTCCGGCAACCTCGAATGGTTTACCGCCCAGTGGGGCGATCTCTCGTTCGATGAGATCAATCAGGCCGTCGCCAGCCTGCCGAAAGCCGGGAGCGAGCTGTTTTTTCTGCCGTTTCTCTACGGCAGCAACGCCGGGCTGGAGATGACCTGCGGCTTTTACGGCATGCAGGCGCTGCATACCCGCGCGCACCTGCTGCAGGCGGTTTATGAAGGCGTGGTATTTAGCCATATGACCCACCTCAACCGTATGCGCGAACGCTTTACAAACGTTCAGGCCCTGCGCGTCACCGGCGGCCCGGCGCACTCCGACGTCTGGATGCAGATGCTGGCGGACGTCAGCGGCTTACGCATTGAACTCCCGCAGGTGGAAGAGACCGGCTGCTTTGGCGCGGCCCTCGCCGCTCGCGTCGGCACCGGCGTATACCGCAGCTTTAGCGAAGCCCGGCGCGCCCGGCAGCACCCGGTACGCACGCTGCTACCCGATATGACCGCCCACGCGCGCTATCAGCGCAAATACCGCCACTACCTGCATTTGATTGAAGCACTACAGGGCTATCACGCCCGTATTAAGGAGCACGCATTATGAGCCGACCATTACTGCAGCTGGCGCTCGACCACACCAGCCTTCAGGCTGCGCAGCGCGATGTCGCCCTGCTACAGGATCACGTTGATATTGTGGAGGCGGGAACCATCCTCTGCTTAACCGAAGGGCTTAGCGCGGTTAAAGCCCTGCGCGCCCAGTGTCCGGGGAAGATCATCGTCGCCGACTGGAAAGTCGCCGACGCCGGTGAAACCCTGGCGCAGCAGGCCTTTGGCGCTGGCGCCAACTGGATGACCATCATCTGCGCCGCACCGCTCGCCACGGTCGAGAAAGGCCACGCCGTGGCCCAGGCCTGCGGCGGTGAAATTCAGATGGAGCTGTTCGGCAACTGGACCCTGGATGACGCCCGCGCCTGGTACCGTACCGGCGTCCATCAGGCAATTTACCATCGCGGACGCGATGCCCAGGCCAGCGGGCAGCAGTGGGGGGAGGCGGATCTGGCGCGCATGAAAGCGCTGTCCGATATTGGCCTTGAGCTGTCGATTACCGGCGGCATTACCCCAGCCGATCTACCGCTGTTCAAAGATATCAACGTCAAAGCCTTTATTGCCGGGCGCGCGCTGGCAGGCGCCGCCCATCCGGCGCGGGTTGCCGCCGAATTCCACGCGCAAATCGACGCTATCTGGGGAGAACAGCATGCGTAACCACCCGTTAGGTATTTATGAAAAAGCGCTGGCGAAGGATCTCAGCTGGCCTGAGCGGCTGGTACTGGCCAAAAGCTGCGGTTTTGATTTTGTCGAAATGTCGGTGGACGAGACCGATGAACGCCTTTCGCGCCTGGAGTGGACCCCGGCCCAGCGCGCATCGCTGGTGAGCGCGATGCTGGAAACCGGCGTCGCCATTCCCTCGATGTGCTTGTCCGCCCATCGCCGTTTCCCCTTTGGCAGCCGCGATGAAGCGGTACGCGATCGGGCGCGAGAGATTATGACCAAAGCCATCCGCCTGGCGCGCGATCTGGGGATCCGCACCATCCAGCTGGCGGGTTACGACGTCTATTACGAAGAGCATGATGAAGGCACCCGGCAGCGTTTTGCCGAAGGGCTGGCCTGGGCGGTAGAACAGGCCGCCGCCGCGCAGGTAATGCTGGCGGTGGAGATCATGGACACCGCCTTTATGAACTCCATCAGCAAATGGAAAAAGTGGGACGAGATGCTTTCGTCACCGTGGTTTACCGTCTACCCGGACGTCGGCAACCTCAGCGCCTGGGGAAACGACGTCACCGCCGAGCTGAAGCTGGGCATCGATCGTATCGCCGCCATCCACCTGAAAGATACGCTGCCCGTGACCGACGATAGCCCTGGCCAGTTCCGCGACGTGCCGTTCGGCGAAGGATGCGTCGATTTTGTCGGCATTTTTAAGACGCTGCGCGAGCTGAACTACCGCGGTTCATTTTTGATTGAGATGTGGACGGAGAAAGCCAGCGAGCCGGTGCTGGAGATTATCCAGGCCCGGCGCTGGATCGAATCACGGATGCAGGAAGGGGGATTCACATGTTAGAACAACTGAAAGCCGAGGTACTGGCGGCAAACCTGGCCCTCCCCGCACACGGCCTGGTCACCTTTACCTGGGGCAACGTCAGCGCGGTCGATGAAACGCGCAAGCTGATGGTCATTAAGCCCTCCGGCGTCGAATATGAGGTGATGACCGCCGACGATATGGTGGTCGTAGAGATGGCCAGCGGTAAAGTCGTTGAAGGCGGTAAAAAACCCTCTTCAGATACGCCAACGCATCTGGCGCTTTATCGCCGCTATCCGCAGATCGGCGGGATCGTGCATACCCACTCCCGCCACGCGACGATCTGGTCGCAGGCCGGGCTCGATCTCCCCGCCTGGGGCACCACCCACGCCGACTACTTCTATGGCGCGATCCCCTGTACCCGACGGATGACCGTTGAGGAGATTAACGGCGAGTATGAGTATCAGACCGGCGAGGTGATTATCAAAACCTTTGAACAGCGCGGCCTGGATCCGGCGCAAATCCCGGCGGTATTGGTCCATTCACACGGCCCCTTTGCCTGGGGTAAAGACGCCGCCGACGCCGTACATAACGCCGTGGTGCTGGAGGAGTGCGCCTACATGGGCCTCTTCTCGCGCCAGCTGGCGCCACAGCTGCCGGATATGCAGTCTGAACTGCTCGATAAACACTATCTGCGTAAACACGGCGCGAACGCCTATTACGGGCAAAACTAGTCCCGCGGAACTCCCCGGATTGCGGCTAACGCCTTATCCGGGCTACCGGCCGTCTGCGGTCCCGTAGCCCGGGCAGCACAGCGCCGACGGGAAAAACCCATCAACCCTACGCCGAATTAATATGTTCCTTGCAGTAACGACGCTTCCACGCCGCCGGCGTCAGGCTGGTGTGCTTGCGGAAAATCTTGCGAAAATAGCCGACATCGTTAAACCCGCATTTCATCGCCACCTCGGTAAGCGACAGGGAATCGCTGATAAGCAGCTTTTCCGCCGCCCTTACCCGCTGACGGTGCAGCGCTTCGGTTAACGTCAGCCGGAAAGCATGGCGATAAACGCGCCCCAGATAATCCGCGTTGCAGTGCAGCTCCTGCGCCAGCGTGGATGCGGAAAGGGGCAAATGAAACCGGGTACGAATGATTTGCTGCGCTCTCCACGCCAGCGCGTTGCCGGGACTGTCGGCGGGCTGTTCGCCTGCTGCCGCCGAAATTTGCTGCAAAATCAGCAGCAGGATCAGCTCCAGCGCCACGCTACGATGAATATTTTCCTGCTCGCGTAAGAATTGACGAAACAGTGAAATAATATACTGCGGGTCATTAACGCGCATATGTTGTGGAATAGAAAGCAGCGCATCACCCTCACCCGACGTCACTTCAAAATGCAGCCAGTAGAATTTTAAATCTGACGGAAACAGTCCGATCCCCACATGTAATCGCTGCGGCCAGAGCAGCAAACTTTCCCCGGCATTCACGCTAAAAACTTTGTTGTTTTCGCGAATCGTTAATGTCCCTTTTTCCACAAAGATTATTTCCCAGGAGTGAAGCTGACGAGCCGGATGGCTGCCGACGCCGCGGGAAATAAACAACCCGCCGTTCTGCACCTTAATCGGAAGTGACATGGATAATTCAAGCATAGATATTCAACATTCCGCTTTTTTCATCATAAATAACCTCTCATTGCCATTGATTATTCACGATAAAATAGGGTTCTGCCGGATCGAAATCACATTTTTATCATCAGGTCGGAATCGTCCTCTTTTTATACTTTTTCATTCCCTTGTTGCCCCCCATATTTCGTGCAGAATAAATAACGTAATTTGCAAATAACACAATTAAAGCCCGCGCCTCAGCGGGATATTATTCCGCACATCATCTCCGGGAGTTATTTATGACTTCGGCTCCGATTACTACAAGCGATTTAGCACGGCGCGTCCAGGACGACAAACTATCCCTACGGGAAAAAATAGGCTACGGACTTGGCGACGCGGGCGGGACGGTGATTACCTGCCTGATCATGAACTTTTTGACTTTTTTCTATACCGATGTCTTCGGCCTGACGCCCGCGCTGGTCGGAACCCTGTTTCTGGCCCTGCGCGTTTTTGACGCCGTTTCCGATCCTATCATGGGCGTGCTGGCCGACCGTACCCAAAGCCGCTGGGGGCGCTTTCGTCCCTGGCAGCTGTGGATTGCCGTGCCGATCGGCGTTATCGGCGTTCTGACGTTTACCGTGCCCGATGCCAGCATGGGGGTAAAAATCGCCTGGGCGTTCGGCACCTATCTGCTGCTCTCGGTGAGCTACACCGCGATTAACGTCCCCTACTGCGCGCTGATCAACACCATGACCACGCGCCATACCGAGGTTATCTCATGTCAGGCATGGCGTTTTGTGCTGTGCGGCGTGGCGGGTTTCTTAGTCTCCGTTGGGCTGCCGTGGCTGGTGAAAGCGCTCGGCAAGGGCGATACCGCGCAGGGCTATCAGTACGGCGTCGCCGTACTCTGCGCCATCGCGGTGGCGATGTTCCTGTGCTGCTTTTTCTGGGTTCGCGAACGCGTCTCGCTGGATGTGATGGGAAAATTTACCCTGCGCGAGCACATCGCCGGCCTGCGCAATAATGACCAGCTGCTGCTGATGCTGGTGATGTCGTTCCTGCTGATTAACGTTTTTAATATCCGCGGCGGCGGCTATATGTACTTCATCACCTACGTGCTGGGCGGCTCCACCGGCTACACCTCGCTGTTCTTCACCATGGTGACCTTCGCCTCGATTGCGGGCTCCGCGATCATCAATATGCTGTCGCGCCGCTTCGATACCGTCAAACTCTACTATTACACCAACCTGGCGCTGGCTGCGCTGGCCGTCGCGATGTGGTTTTTACCAACCGGGGCGGCATACCAGACCCTGTGGCTGATCGTCATCCTCGGCAACGGCATTATTCTCGGCTTCACCCTGCCGCTGCACTTTTCGCTGATGGCCTTCTCCGACGACTACGGCGAATGGAAAACCGGGGTGCGCTCTTCCGGTATGAACTTCGCCTTTAACCTGTTCTTTATCAAGCTGGCATGGGCCTCCAGCGCCGGCATTATCAGCGTCGTGTTTATCTACGTGGCTTACCAGCCGGGCGTGGAAAACCAAACGGCCTCATCCCTGGCGGGCATCTCCTCAATGGAGACCCTGCTGCCCGCCCTGTTCCATCTACTGCTGGCCTTCACTATTCGCGCCTGCAAGCTTAACAATCCGATGATGGCGCGCATTGCCAGCGACCTGCGCACGCGTCACGTTCAGCCTTAAGGAGTCCGTCATGCCCGTTATGGAAGTCGATCTGCACAAACTGAAAATCAACGATCCGTTCCTCGGCCAGTACCAGCAGCTGGTGCGCGATGTGGTGATCCCCTACCAGTGGGATGCGCTTAACGACCGCATCGAAGAGGCGGATCCTAGCCATGCAATAGAGAACTTCCGCATCGCCGCCGGGCGACAGGAGGGCGAATTCTACGGCATGGTCTTTCAGGACAGCGACGTGGCGAAATGGCTGGAGGCGGTGGCCTGGTCGCTGTGCCAGAAGCCGGACGCCGAGCTGGAAAAAACCGCCGACGAGGTAATTGAACTGGTCGCGGCCGCCCAGTGTGAAGATGGCTATCTGAATACATATTTCACGGTCAAAGCGCCCGAGGAGCGCTGGACTAACCTCGCCGAATGCCACGAACTGTACTGCGCCGGCCACATGATTGAAGCGGGCGTCGCCTTCTTCCAGGCCACCGGCAAGCGTCGTCTGCTGGAAGTCGTCTGCCGCCTCGCTGACCACATCGATAGCGTGTTTGGCCCCGGAGAGAACCAGCTGCACGGCTACCCTGGCCATCCGGAAATCGAGCTGGCGTTAATGCGCCTGTACGACGTCACTCAGGAGCCACGCTATATCGCGCTGGTGAAGTACTTCGTTGAGGCGCGCGGCACGCAGCCGCATTTTTACGATATCGAATATGAGAAGCGCGGCAAAACCTCTTACTGGAACACCTACGGTCCGGCGTGGATGGTGATGGATAAGCCCTACAGCCAGGCGCATCAGCCGATTTCCGAACAGCCGGTCGCCATCGGCCACGCGGTGCGTTTCGTCTATCTGATGGCCGGCGTTGCCCACCTCGCCCGTTTAAGTCAGGACGAGGGCAAGCGCCAGGATTGCCTGCGCCTGTGGAAAAATATGGCCCAGCGTCAGCTGTATATCACCGGCGGCATCGGCTCGCAGAGCAGCGGGGAGGCCTTCAGCAGCGACTATGACCTGCCAAACGACACGGTCTATGCCGAAAGCTGTGCTTCCATTGGCCTGATGATGTTTGCCCGCCGGATGCTGGAGATGGAAGCCGACAGCCAATATGCCGACGTGATGGAGCGCGCGCTGTATAACACCGTGCTGGGCGGCATGGCGCTCGACGGCAAGCACTTCTTCTACGTCAATCCGCTGGAAGTGCATCCAAAATCCTTAAAATTCAACCATATTTACGATCACGTTAAGCCCGTCCGCCAGCGCTGGTTCGGCTGCGCGTGCTGCCCGCCGAATATTGCCCGCGTGCTGACCTCGCTGGGACACTATATCTACACGCCGCACGACGATGCCCTGTACATCAACCTGTATATCGGCAATAGCGCGGAGATCCCGGTGGGCAATGAGGCGCTGCGCCTGCGCATCAGCGGCAACTATCCGTGGCAGGAACAGGTGCAGATAGTCATCGATTCATCGTCACCTGTGCATCATACCCTGGCCCTGCGCCTGCCGGACTGGTGCGATAAGCCGCAGGTGACGCTCAACGGCGCGCCGGTTACGCAGGACGTACGCAAAGGGTATCTGTACATCAGCCATCTCTGGCAGGAGGGCGACACGCTGCTGTTAACCCTGCCGATGCCGGTGCGCCGCATTTATGGTAACCCGCTGGTGCGCCACCAGGCAGGTCAGGTCGCCGTCCAGCGCGGCCCGCTGGTTTACTGCCTGGAGCAGGCGGATAACGGCGAGCAATTGCATAACCTGCAGCTGCCGCGCGACGCCCGATTTATCACTGTAGAAGGCAAAGGGATTTTTGCCCGCAAGATACTTCTCCAGGCGCCGGGCTATAAGCAAACGGCGGAAGATGCCGAGCAGCAGGCGCTGTGGCGTTACGATCGCGCGCCGTCCAGCCGTCAGCCGCACCTGCTGACCTTCATCCCGTGGTTTAGCTGGGCCAACCGCGGCGAAGGCGAGATGCGTATCTGGGTGAACGAAGCGGAAGCGTAAGTGTGAGGATTCCCCGGTGGCGCTGCGCTTACCGGGGCAACAAGGTTTGTGCCTTATCGTAGCCCGGGTCAGGCGTTCACGCCGCGACCCGGGACAACCTGCTTATGCTAAAGAAACAGCGCCTTATCGCGCAGGATATGGTCATTACCGCGACGGCGGGTAAAGCCGATACGGTCGAAATACTCGAGGATCTGAATCGCCAGCTTGCGCCCGACGTTCAGCGTATCGCGGAAATCCGCCGCGCAGGTTGATCCCCTCTCCAGATCCAGCTCGCGGATCATTTTGGCAAACGCCACAATCCGATCGTTGCGATAGTAGCGATCTTTGACGATCGCGGTAATCATCCCCTGCTGCGCCGCCTGGCGTAATACCGCTCGCATTAACGACTCTTCCACGTTGGCTTCCCGCGCCAGATCGCGCACCCACCATGGCTCATCGGCAAACAGCCCGACCACCCGCTGCCAAATGGCCTGCTGCTCGTCGGTAAAGCCCGCTTTATGCTCCGGCAGATGCAGCCATCCGTGGTGGCTGTGAACAGTGCCGCTTTCGCGCATCTGCTCAATCAACAGCAGCACCAGCGCCTCATCTTCCATCGGCAGCGCAATACGCCGCAGCCGCTCGCGGCCCGGCCCGGGCTCATCGCGATGCTGGTCGTGGTAACGCGCCAGGGCGTCGAGCAGTTTCCGCTGCCAGCGCGCGGCAAGCGGGGCGCTCAGCAGACTATTGCCCGCCTGCAGGTAATCAGGACGGTTAATCAGCGCCTTCAGCCCCTCGTCGCTGAGCTGACGCGCCCAGGCGAAATCATCGAGGCGCACCGCGTCGCGCTGCAGATGAATATCCAGCGCCTGGACGTCATCGCCCTGCGCGGCGGCCAGCGCGCGCAGCCACTGTAGATACTCCGGCTTACGCTTGCCCCGGCGCGGCGGATTGAGGGTCACCACTCGCGCGCCGGCCAGCGTCAGGCGCGCGGAAATATCGCGCAGCACCAGACGGTCGTTATCCGCCAGCCGCAGCGGCGTATCGAGAACCAGCTCCGCCAGCGCGCCTTCGAGCAGCGATACGCGGCCGGTAATATGGCTGGCGGCGTGGTGGATATGCAGCGGCTGCCACTGGCTAAGCGGCGTATGGCACTGGAGTTCGACAATGACCCGTTCAGAGGCTTCCGGCGGTGGTACCGCCAGCAGCCAGTCGCCGCGGTTAAGATCCTCCTTTTGCGCATCGCCGACAATATTCAGCGCGATGCGCTGACCGGCCCACGCTTTCGCCACCGGCTGATTCTGCGCGTGCAGCCCGCGCACGCGCATCGGTTTATCGACGCCGGTCAGCCACAGCGTATCGCCAACGTTAACTTCGCCGGAAAGCGCCGTCCCGGTGACCACCAGCCCCGCGCCTTTGACGGTAAACGCCCGGTCGATCGCCAGGCGAAAACGCTGATGCTGTGGGTGAGCGCGCGCGGAAAGCTGCAGGAGATGATCGCGCAGCCCGGCGATACCCAGGCCTTCCGTCGCCGCGACGGTAAACAGGGTCGCGCCGGTAAAGCCGAACTCCGCCAGCGCCGCCTCGACCTCCGCCTTCACTTCCTCAACCCGCGCCGTTTCTACGCGGTCCGCTTTGGTCAGCGCCACGGTTAACGTCGGCTTCCCCGTGAGCTGGAGGATCGCCAGGTGCTCGCGCGTCTGCGCCATCACCCCATCATCGCAGGCCACCACCAGCAGCGCGTGATCGATACCGCCGACGCCGGCCAGCATATTGGACAAAAATTTTTCGTGGCCGGGGACGTCGATAAAACCCAGCACCCGCCCGTCGGGCTGCGGCCAGTAGGCGTAGCCCAGGTCGATAGTCATCCCGCGCGCTTTCTCTTCCGGCAGGCGATCGGCGTTGATGCCGGTAATCGCCTGTAGCAGCGTGGTTTTGCCGTGGTCAACGTGTCCGGCGGTGGCAATAATCATCTCAATAACATCTCCATAAACCGGGGTTCATCCTCAAGACAGCGCAGGTCCAGCCACAGGCGGCCATCGTAGATCCTGCCAATAACCGGCACGGGCAACAGACGCCAGCGCGCCGCCAGGGCTTCCAGCCGGCTGCCGCGGCCATCGCGCGGAGTAAAGGTCAACGCCGCGCTGGGCAAGCGGTCTACCGGCAGCGAACCGCTGCCGATCTGCGACAGACATGGCTCAACCTGCAGGTCAAAATCAGCATAATGCGCAGCCAGCGCGGCCTGAATGCGCTCGCCCTGCTGGCGGATCGCCTCCGCCTGGCGGGTCAGCAGCCGCAGGGTCGGCAGTTCAGCGGCCAGCTTTTCCGGGTGCAGATAGAGGCGCAGCGTGGCCTCCAGCGCCGCGAGGGTCATTTTATCCGCCCGCAGGGCGCGCTTGAGCGGATGGCTCTGCAAACGGGCGATCAGCGCTTTCTTTCCGACAATAATTCCCGCCTGCGGGCCGCCCAGCAGCTTATCGCCGGAGAAGCTCACCAGGCTGACGCCGGCGGCAATCATCTCCTGCGGCATCGGCTCTTTCGGCAGGCCGTACTGGCTTAAATCCACCAGCGAGCCGCTACCAAGATCGGCGACCACCGGGATATTCAGTTCGCGGCCAATCTCCGCCAGCGCCGCCTCATCGACTGCTTTAGTAAAGCCCTCGATGCTGTAGTTGCTGGTGTGCACCTTCATCAGCAGGCCGGTATTGTCATTAACGGCCTGACGATAATCTTTCGCATGGGTGCGGTTCGTGGTTCCGACTTCATGCAGGACGCAGCCCGCCTGGCGCATCACGTCAGGAATACGGAACGCGCCGCCGATCTCCACCAGCTCGCCGCGCGACACCACCACCTCGCTGCCGCTGGCGGTTGCCGCCAGCATCAGCAGCACTGCTGCAGCATTGTTGTTGACGATACACGCATCCTCCGCGCCGGTGATCCGGCAAAGCAGATCGGCCAGCGCGCGGTCGCGGTGGCCGCGTCCGGCATCATCAAGATCGTATTCCAGCGTCACCGGCGCGCGCATCGCCTGGGCAACCGCCGTCACCGCCGCTTCCGCCTGAATCGCCCGGCCAAGATTGGTGTGCAGCACGGTGCCGGTCAGGTTGAACACCGGGCGCAGCGCGCTCTGTTGCGTTTGGCTCAAACGACGCGAGGTCTCCATCAGCCACGCTTCGCACCAGCCCGGCAGCGCCTGGTTCAGACGGATATATTCCCGCGCCTCGTCCAGCATCTGACGCAGCAGCGCCACCGTCTGGGAGTGACCATATTGCATCAGCAGCGGTGAAAATGCGGGGTCGCGGAGTAAACGGTCGATGGCCGGAAGCCGGGTATAAAGCGCACGAATTTCGCTAGTCATGAATGAACCTATTTTCCCCCCTCCCGCCGGGAGAGGGAGTCAACAAATGAGCGGCAATTGTAATACCTCCGCGCAAAAACTGTTACCCGTCTGGGTCAACTCACCGGCGGTTCGGTGCGCGCAAAGCTGGCGCGCTGAAAGAGGGAATCCACCAGCCGAACCAGCTTCGGTCGGGTGGCGCACCAGCCCGGCGCGACGCGGCGGAAGTTGAGATAAGCGATGGCGCAGGCGGTCGAAATGGTCGCCAGATTGACCTCCTCAGGACGTAACGTGCCGTCATTCGCATACCCTTCCAGCGCATCAAGACCGCGCGCGATTTTTTCACGCTGGCGCAGCAGTTCGCTTTCCGACTGCTGGGCCGCAGGGCGCGTTTTCTCCCGTACCAGCATTTGCGCAGCTTCCATCACGCCATCAGCCAGCGCTTCAATTTGACGCAATTTCAGCGCAGCCTTCGGCGCCGCAGGCAGCATATCCGGCGCGATGCCGAGCTGCTCCAGATATTGCGCAATAATGGGCGAGTCGTACCAGCATTCACCGTCATCGGTGACCAGCGCGGGTACTTTTCCCAGCGGATTGTACTGCGCCACGCCGTTGGTCTCGTGGTAAGGGAATTCGTTGACGAACTCGAAGGGAATCGCTTTTTCCAGCAGTATGATGGAAATTTTGCGCACAAAGGGACTGGTGTAGCTGCCGATCAGTTTCATTGCCTGCTCCTTTCGCCAACAAAGTAGTCAGTATGGCGCAGTCGCAGGCAAATAGCAGAGAGAGAAATCACCTCATGCCAGACCGACCCCGCTAATGGTCCAGATAGAGATAGTGCATCCAGCTGGTCATCCGCAGCAGCACCTTGCGCATCACTGAAACATGGGTGAAATGATCGGAGTAGACTGCCACCTGGGCGTAAATACCGTCAGGCAGGGCATCTACGGCGGCGTCGGGCTCCAGCTCAATGGTCGCCAGCACGCCGTCGGTGCCCGGCGTCACCGTCAACGCCTGCAGCGTGCCCTGCGCCTGGTACGTTCCCCCCGGCACGACGGGCAGGATGCTCACCAGCTTGCCGCGAAAGACCTGGCCCGGCAGCGCGTTGAACACCGCTTCGGCATCGTCGCCCTTCTCCAGCCTGAGCAGCGAATTTTGCCGGAACTGCGCCACAATCAGCCGTTTTTGCTGGGGGATAAAGACCATCACCGGGCGCAGCGGCAGCGAGGCGGCATAGGTTCCGGGACGAATTAACACTTGGGTGATATAGCCGTCGCTGGGCGCGCGCACGGTCGTCTGATCGAGGTTATATTTCGCCTCCGCCAGCTGTGCGCGCAGGCTAACCACCTGCGACTGCTCACCGTTTATCATGCTATCGAGCTGGCTCTGGATCTGCGCCTGCTCCGCGACCGACCCTTTCACCATCGCATCCTGGGCCAGATAATTTTGCCGGGCATTATCGATATCGCTTTCCGAAAACGGATTGACCCGCGCCTGGCTTCCTTTCAGGTAGCGCTGATAATCCTTATACAGGCGATCGCGCTCCGCCGAAACGCGGGTGGTATTGGCCTGAGCCTCAGAAAGCTGGGCTTTAAGGGTATTAATACTGTGCAGCGCGGTAACAAGGTCGGCCTGTAGCCTGTCCACCCGGGCCTGATAACGCGCCGGATCGATGGTAAACAGCACCTCTCCCTTTTTAACCCGTTGATTGGCTTTATCCGTGACGCTGCTGACCACCCCGGTGACCTGCGGCGTAATAGGAATAGAAATAACCGCTTTTTGCGCGGTAAAGGTATATGGGTGGTTGTAGTTCATTAATAAGATAAGCGCGCTAACAATAAATACGCCACCCAGCGCCGCGGTGGGAACCGTCCATTTATTTACCGGGATCTTAAATATTTTAAATATCGACCAGGCAATCGCCACATAGGTCAAAATAATCAGTAGATCCATGAGTTATTTCTCCACCGAAGGAGGTTGAGCTGACAGTCGAAGACCGGTTATTTGCTGCTCGAGCGCGATAACCCGCTGGCGCAGTTCGCTGATTTCGCCCTCCTCTTCCGCCGCCTCAGACGGCGCCCCATCCCGCCCGTGCTGCATGCCCCAGCCGCGTTCAGGCCGATAAAGCGTGGCCCAGATCCATAAAAACGGCCAGATGACGTGCAGCGTAAAAAGACTCACCCAGCCTGCGACGTGAATCGCATCGGCATGCGGGTGATTACGTTTCTTCGCGATCAGGTAAGGAATATCATGGAGAATGATGATTCCATAAAAAATCACCAGAAATACAAAGATCAGAACGCCGAGCGCAAAATAATTGAGAAACATAATTTCCTCGGATTTACGCTAATTATTTTTAAGATGTGTGTCGGGCCGGATAAAAAAATGGCCGACAAACTGAGCATAATTCACCCGTTTCATTTTCGCCATTGACGACTAAAATGTTCTTGAGCAGATCGCGTTGCTGAATGACGCATCGGCAAGCGGAACGCGGCATAACCTGCGCGAGATCACACCAGGTTAAATCCGGGTGAAAATATTTTGTGATATACATCACAAACAAATAACAAAATGCCAAAGTAAATTTGTGATTTTCATCACATAAAAATGCATAACACCCCCTAAAAACCCGGTCTGTTGTTTTTTTACACACCTATTTTGTGATGAAGATCACCACAAAAGACCATCATCGCCCTATATTCATGTGATCTGTATCACATAAAAATCCATCGACTGGACAGCTTAACGATTCAGTGCCAGATTTCGCACTATCACTCAGGGCCCGGCTACCTCTGCCGCCTTATTAACAACAAGCCTCGGGCTTTCAGCCTGCCGATAGCAAAAACAGAAGAAGGGGTGTTTTATGTCATCCGATATCAAGATCAAAGTGCAAAGCTTTGGTCGTTTCCTCAGCAATATGGTGATGCCAAATATCGGCGCGTTTATCGCGTGGGGTATTATCACCGCTCTATTCATTCCGACAGGATGGTTACCGAACGAAACGCTGGCGAAGCTGGTTGGTCCGATGATCACCTATCTGCTGCCGCTGCTGATCGGTTATACCGGCGGTAAGCTGGTTGGCGGCGAGCGCGGCGGCGTAGTCGGCGCGATTACCACCATGGGCGTTATCGTCGGCGCGGATATGCCGATGTTCCTCGGCTCCATGATCGCCGGCCCGCTGGGCGGCTGGGCAATTAAAAAATTCGACGTCTGGGTAGACGGTAAGATTAAATCCGGTTTTGAGATGCTGGTGAATAACTTCTCCGCAGGCATCATCGGTATGATCCTCGCCATTCTGGCGTTCCTCGGCATTGGCCCGGCGGTTGAAATCCTGTCGAAAATTTTGGCCGCAGGCGTTAACTTCATGGTGGCACACGAGATGCTGCCGCTGGCGTCTATCTTTGTTGAACCGGCGAAAATCCTGTTCCTCAACAACGCCATTAACCACGGTATTTTCTCGCCGCTGGGTATTCAGCAATCCCACGAGCTGGGCAAATCCATCTTCTTCCTGATCGAAGCTAACCCGGGTCCGGGGATGGGCGTCCTGCTGGCGTATATGTTCTTCGGCCGCGGCAGCGCCAAACAGTCCGCGGGCGGTGCGGCAATCATCCACTTCCTCGGCGGTATCCACGAGATTTACTTCCCGTACGTGCTGATGAACCCGCGCCTGATTCTGGCCGTTATCCTCGGCGGGATGACCGGCGTGTTCACGCTGACCATCCTCAACGGTGGTCTGGTCTCTCCGGCTTCTCCGGGCTCCATCCTGGCCGTGCTGGCAATGACGCCGAAGGGCGCCTACTTCGCTAACATCGCCGCGATTGTCGCCGCGATGGCCGTTTCCTTCGTGGTCGCAGCGGTTCTGCTGAAAACCAGCAAAGTGAAAGAAGAAGATGATATCGAAGCCGCGACCCGCCGCATGCACGATATGAAAGCCGAATCCAAAGGCGGCGCGACTCCGCTGGCCGCTGGCGATGGCGCGAACGACCTGAGCCACGTGCGTAAAATCATCGTCGCCTGCGACGCCGGTATGGGCTCCAGCGCCATGGGCGCAGGCGTGCTGCGTAAAAAAGTGCAGGATGCCGGGCTGAGCAACATCTCCGTGACTAACTGTGCAATTAACAACCTGCCGCCGGATGTGGACCTGGTCATCACCCATCGCGATCTGACCGAGCGCGCGATGCGTCAGGTGCCGCAGGCACAGCATATTTCGCTAACCAACTTCCTCGACAGCGGCCTGTACACCAGCTTGACCGAACGTCTGGTGGCGGCGCAGCGCCATACTGACAACGAAGAGAAAGTCCGCGATAGCCTGAAAGACAGCTTCGACGCGGCTGACACCAACCTGTTCAAACTCGGCGCGGAGAACATCTTCCTCGGCCGTAAAGCGGCGACCAAAGAAGAAGCGATTCTGTTTGCCGGCGAGCAGCTGGTGAAAGGCGGCTACGTTGAGCCGGAATACGTCCAGGCGATGCTGGACCGTGAAAAGCTGACCTCCACCTATCTGGGTGAGTCCATCGCGGTACCGCACGGCACTATTGAAGCCAAAGATCGCGTCCTGAAAACCGGCATCGTCTTCTGCCAGTATCCGGAAGGCGTGCGCTTCGGCGAAGAAGAGGACGAGGTGGCTCGCCTGGTTATCGGTATCGCGGCTCGTAATAACGAGCATATTCAGGTCATTACCAGCCTGACTAACGCGCTGGACGATGAGTCGGTGATTGAGCGTCTGACGAAAACCACCAGCGTTGATGAAGTTCTGACGCTGCTGAAAGGGTAATTTGTCTCCCGGCGGTACGCCGGGAAACGCCCCCCCCTCTCTCCTGAGTCATGGGGAGAGGGTTTGGGTGAGGGAAAAGCCTCACCCCAGCCCTCTCAGGTAAAAACATTAATTGAAGGTTAATTCTATGAAAGCATTACATTTTGGCGCAGGTAATATCGGTCGTGGCTTTATCGGCAAACTGCTGGCGGACGCGGGGATACAGCTGACGTTTGCGGATGTAAATCAGGTCGTGCTTGATGCCCTGAATGCCCGTCATAGCTATCAGGTTCACGTGGTCGGCGAGAACGAGCAGGTCGATACCGTTTCCGGCGTTGACGCCGTCAGCAGCATCGGCGACGAAGTTGTAGAGCTGATTGCCAGCGTGGATCTGGTGACCACCGCCGTCGGCCCGGTCGTGCTGGAGCGCATCGCCCCGGCGATTGCCAAAGGCCTGGCTAAACGCAAGGCGCAGGGCGTTACGGCCCCGCTGAATATCATCGCCTGCGAGAATATGATTCGCGGCACCAGCCAGCTTAAGGGCCACGTTTTTAACGCCCTGGCCGAAGAGGATAAAGCCTGGGTTGAAACCAACGTCGGCTTCGTTGATTCCGCCGTTGACCGCATCGTTCCGCCGTCCGCTTCCGCCACTCACGATCCGCTGGAAGTCACCGTGGAAACCTTCAGCGAGTGGATTGTCGACAAGACCCAGTTCAAAGGCGAGCTGCCGGACATCCCGGGTATGGAATTAACCGATAACCTGATGGCATTTGTCGAACGTAAGCTATTCACCTTAAACACCGGACATGCTATAACCGCCTACCTCGGAAAACTGGCGGGTCACCAGACGATTCGCGACGCGATTCTTGATGAGAATATTCGCGCCGTGGTCAAAGGGGCGATGGAAGAGAGCGGCGCGGTGCTGATCAAACGTTATGCCTTTGATGCGCAAAAGCACGCTGCATACATCCAGAAAATTATTGGTCGTTTCGAGAACCCGTATCTGAAAGATGACGTTGAGCGCGTTGGCCGCCAGCCGCTGCGCAAACTGAGCGCGGGGGATCGCTTAATTAAGCCGCTGCTCGGTACGCTGGAATATGGCCTGCCGCACCGGAATCTGGTGAAAGGGATCGCCGCGGCGATGCATTTCCGCAGCGAAGAGGACCCGCAGGCGCAGGAACTGGCGGCGCTGATTGCCGAGAAAGGCCCGCAGGCGGCGCTGGCGCAGATTTCGGGTCTGGACGCGGCAAGCGAAGTGGTGGCGGAGGCCGTTAACGACTACAGCGCCACCAAATGAGGCAAGACCTGGCGCGGTCCGAACCGCGCCCATTACTCATGTCAGATATGCAGGCAATAATGGAAGAAACACAGGCATTTGAAAACCGTGTGCTTGAACGTCTGAATGCTGGCAAAACCGTAAGAAGCTTCCTGATCGCCACCGTTGAACTGCTGACGGAAGCGGTCAATATTCTGGTGCTTCAGGTATTCCGTAAAGACGACTACGCGGTGAAATACGCAGTGGAGCCGTTGCTGGACGGCGACGGGCCGCTTGGCGACCTTTCTGTACGCCTGAAGCTGATTTACGGCCTTGGGGTGATTAGCCGCGCCGAATATGAAGACGCTGAACTACTGATGGCCCTGCGCGAAGAGCTGAACCACGACGGTAATGAGTACAGCTTTACCGACGATGAGATCCTTGGGCCGTTTGGCGAACTGCACTGCGTGGCCGCTCTGCCGCCAACGCCGCTATTTGATGAGAGCGATGCGGACCTGCTGGCAATGCAAAAGCTGCGCTACCAGCAGGTCGTACGTTCAACGATGATGCTATCTCTGACCGAGCTGATTTCTAAAATCAGCTTAAAAAAAGCCTTTCAAAAATCAACGCTCTGATTCTGGCTCTTGCTGGTCGCACGTCGGCCGATAAAGCTGACGATAATACTCAAGACGCCGCAGAAATAGCGCTTCCTTATCAGCCGGAATATCCGGCGGTATATGCTGCAAACGCGGAGATTTTTTCAGATATTCCATAAAAGCCTGACTTGAAGCCATAAAATCTACGGCCTTGTCAATAATACGCGGTACGCCGTCGCCGATTTTCGCCATCACGCTCTCCTCTGCTCGGGAATGATCTTATTAAGGATTAGCCAAAAATAGGGTTTCAGATGAGGAAAACGTGCTTAATGACCGACAGGCTTCACAGAAATGAATATTCGCCAACTCTGGCTTAAAATGATTTTTATGTTCAACAAGTTATAATATGCCGCTACGGCTGTTATGACCAAAAAACGGCGACATTTTGATAAATAACTACCCACAACCCAAGCGACAGCACATACTATAGTCTGATAATGCCCCTTTCTTAATAGATTAAGCCATCATGAAAGAAGTCGAAAAAAACGAAATTAAACGTCTGAGCGATCGCCTTGACGCCATCCGCCACCAGCAGGCCGATCTCTCCCTGGTTGAAGCCGCAGAAAAATACGCCGAACTGGAAAAAGAGAAAACCACCATTGAGGCAGAAATCATCCGCCTGCGTGAGGTTCAGGGCCAGAAGCTGAGCAAAGAAGCGCAAAAGCTGATGGACATGCCGCATCGCCGCGCCATCACCAAAAAAGAGCAGGCCGATATGGGCAAGCTCAAGAAAAGCGTGCGCGGTCTGGTTGTTGTTCACCCGATGACCGCGCTGGGCCGCGAAATGGGCCTCAAAGAGATGACCGGCTTCGCCAAAACCGCTTTCTAATCCTGTCGTCCCCGGGGGCGGCGCTTGACGCGCCTTGCCCGGGCTACGGGTTCACCGCCGCCTGCGGGCCGGTAGCCCGGACAGATGCGCCAGCATCGCCTCCGGGACAGGCTCTGTTTCAAACGCCATATTCCCGCTAATTGGCCCTACCAATTATTTCTTAAATCGCCCAATGGTTCACATATCCATCATTTTTCGTCACAGACATATTGCTCATCAATAACATTTGATTAACCATTCGTTGTCGTTAATCCTACAATCGCAATTTGGCTGGGCCAATTTTACAAATGATGTGACCTGCTAAGAGCGTAAGACTCAGCACGCCATCATGACGGCCCGATGGAGACCTGCATGAACCTCTGGCAACAAAATTACGATCCGGCCGGCAATATCTGGCTATCGAGTCTTATCGCATCGCTACCGATTCTGTTTTTCTTCTTTGCCCTGATTAAGCTCAAGCTGAAAGGGTACGTCGCCGCGACCTGGACCGTGGTCATTGCGCTCTCCGTCGCCCTGCTGTTCTACAAAATGCCGGTCGACCACGCGCTGGCCTCCGTCGTCTACGGCTTCTTCTACGGCCTGTGGCCAATCGCGTGGATTATTATCGCCGCGGTCTTCGTCTATAAAATCTCGGTGAAAACCGGGCAGTTCGACATTATCCGCTCATCGATTTTGTCGATTACCCCGGACCAGCGTCTGCAAATGCTGATCGTCGGTTTCTCCTTCGGCGCGTTCCTCGAAGGGGCTGCGGGTTTTGGCGCGCCGGTCGCCATTACCGCGGCGCTGCTGGGGGGTCTCGGCTTTAACCCGCTGTATGCGGCGGGTCTGTGCCTGATCGTCAACACCGCGCCGGTCGCGTTTGGCGCGATGGGCATTCCCATTCTGGTCGCCGGACAGGTGACGGGCCTCGACAGCTTCGAAATCGGCCAGATGGTTGGCCGCCAGCTGCCGTTCCTGACCATCATCGTGCTGTTCTGGATCATGGCAATTATGGACGGCTGGCGCGGCATTAAAGAGACCTGGCCCGCGGTCATGGTCGCCGGCGGCTCCTTTGCGATTGCTCAGTATCTCAGCTCAAACTTCCTCGGCCCGGAGCTGCCGGACATTATCTCTTCACTGGTATCGCTGGTCTGCCTGACGCTGTTCCTCAAACGCTGGCAGCCGGTTCGCATCTTCCGCTTCGGCGATATGGGCGCATCGCAGGTCGATATGAACCTGGCGCGCACCCGCTACACGCCGGGACAGGTGATTCGCGCCTGGTCGCCGTTCCTGTTTCTGACCGCAACCGTGACCCTGTGGAGCGTGCCGCCGTTCAAAGCGCTGTTCGCCCCGGGCGGTGCGATGTACGATTTTGTGATTAATATTTCCGTGCCGTTCCTCGACAAAATGGTGGCCCGCATGCCGCCGGTGGTCAACGAAGCGACGCCTTACGCCGCGGTCTATAAGTTTGACTGGCTCTCCGCCACCGGCACCGCCATCCTGTTCGCCGCGCTGCTTTCCATCGTCTGGCTGCGCATGAAGCCGAAGGACGCGATCTCAACCTTCGGCAGCACGCTGAAAGAACTGGCGCTGCCGATTTACTCCATCGGCATGGTGCTGGCGTTCGCCTTTATTTCTAACTATTCCGGTCTCTCCTCAACGCTGGCCCTTGCGCTGGCGCATACCGGGCACGCGTTTACCTTCTTCTCGCCGTTCCTCGGCTGGCTGGGGGTATTCCTGACCGGTTCGGATACCTCGTCGAACGCGCTGTTTGCCGCGCTGCAGGCGACGGCGGCCCAGCAGATTGGCGTCTCCGATATCCTGCTGGTCGCCGCCAACACCACCGGCGGCGTGACCGGGAAAATGATCTCCCCGCAGTCTATCGCCATCGCCTGTGCGGCGGTCGGTCTGGTGGGGAAAGAGTCGGACCTGTTCCGCTTTACCGTGAAACATAGTCTGATTTTCACCTGCATGGTCGGCGTGATCACTACCCTGCAGGCCTACGTCTTAACCTGGATGATCCCGTGATAGTGATGCCAAAACGCCTTGCCGACGATGTAGCCCGTCGCGTGCGGGCGCTGATTGAAGAACAAAAGCTGGAGGCGGGCATGCGATTGCCCGCCGAACGTCAGCTGGCGGCGCAGCTGGGCGTATCGCGCAATTCGCTGCGCGAAGCGCTGGCGATGTTAGTCAACGAAGGCGTGCTGCTCAGCCGTCGCGGCGGCGGCACCTTCGTGCGCTGGCAGCATGAAGCGTGGTCGGAGCAAAACATCGTCCAGCCGCTGAAGACGCTGCTCTCCGACGACCCCGATTACAGTTTTGATATCCTTGAAGCCCGTCACGCCATTGAAGCCAGTACCGCCTGGCATGCGGCGATGCGGGCAACCGATGCCGAAAAAGAGAAAATCCGCCTCTGCTTTGAAGCCACTCAAAGCGAAGACCCTGACCTGGCTTCGCAGGCCGACGTCCGCTTCCACCTGGCGATTGCCGAAGCCTCGCACAACGTAGTGCTGCTGCAAACCATGCGCGGTTTTTTCGACCTCTTACAGTCCTCAGTCAAGGAGAGCCGCCAGCGGATGTATCTCGTCCCGCCGGTATTCGCTCGCCTGACCGAACAGCACCAGGCGGTCATGGAGGCGATTATCGCCGGTGACCCGGAAGGTGCCAGACAGGCGATGATGGCCCATTTGGCCTTCGTTCACGCCACGATCAAACGTTTTGATGAAGACCAGGCCCGCCAGGCGCGAATTACCCGCCTGCCCGGTGACCATAACGAAAATACCAGGGAGAACTTGTGATGATTATTTCCGCCGCCAGCGACTACCGCGCCGCCGCACAGCGTATCCTGCCACCGTTCCTGTTCCACTATATCGACGGCGGCGCTTACGCCGAGCACACCCTGCGTCGCAACGTTGAAGACCTCTCCGACGTCGCGCTCCGCCAGCGTATTCTGCGCAATATGTCAGACCTGAGCCTGGAAACCACCTTATTCAACGAGAAGCTGGCGATGCCGACGGCGCTGGCGCCGGTTGGGCTGTGCGGAATGTACGCGCGCCGCGGTGAAGTGCAGGCGGCAGGCGCGGCGGATGAGAAAGGCATTCCATTCACCCTCTCTACCGTTTCCGTCTGCCCGATTGAAGAGGTCGCCCCGACCATTAAGCGCCCGATGTGGTTCCAGCTGTACGTCCTGCGCGACCGCGGTTTTATGCGCAATGCGCTGGAGCGGGCGAAGGCGGCGGGCTGTTCAACGCTGGTCTTTACCGTCGATATGCCGACCCCCGGCGCGCGCTATCGCGACGCTCACTCCGGGATGAGCGGCCCGAATGCGGCAATGCGCCGCTACTGGCAGGCGGTGACCCATCCGCAGTGGGCATGGGACGTCGGATTAAACGGTCGGCCGCACGATTTGGGCAATATCTCCGCCTACCTCGGCAAACCGACCGGCCTGGAAGATTACATCGGCTGGCTGGCGAATAACTTCGATCCATCGATTTCCTGGAAAGACCTTGAGTGGATCCGCGATTTCTGGGATGGCCCGATGGTGATCAAGGGGATCCTCGATCCGGAAGACGCCCGCGACGCGGTGCGCTTCGGCGCTGACGGGATCGTGGTTTCCAACCACGGCGGCCGCCAGCTTGATGGCGTGCTCTCTTCCGCCCGCGCCCTGCCCGCGATTGCCGATGCGGTTAAAGGCGACATTACCATCCTCGCCGATAGCGGCATCCGCAACGGTCTCGATGTCGTACGCATGATCGCCCTCGGCGCCGACAGCGTGCTGCTGGGCCGCGCTTATCTGTATGCGCTCGCCACCCACGGCAAGCAGGGGGTCGCCAATCTGCTGAACCTGATCGAGAAAGAGATGAAGGTGGCGATGACGCTGACCGGCGCGAAAACCATCGGCGAAATCAGCCGTGAATCTTTAGTCCAGAACGCCGATGCGCTACGGACCTTTGATACGATCGCAGCAGGAAACCCGGCAGTGACCCCTCTTCCCCAAGGAGAGGGAACCGTCCGGCAGGCGGGGTGAGGGTTGACCAAATATCTGCTATTCTGCCCCCCGCAATTAAGGGGGCAGTATGCTGAACATCGTCTTATTCGAACCAGAAATCCCGCCAAATACCGGGAATATCATCCGCCTGTGCGCTAACACCGGCTTCAATCTGCATATTATCGAACCCATGGGTTTTGCCTGGGACGACAAGCGTCTTCGCCGCGCCGGGCTGGATTACCATGAGTTCGCCGCCGTCCAGCGCCATCGTGATTACGCCGCTTTTATTGAAAGCGCAAAGCCGCAGCGTCTGTTCGCCCTGACCACCAAAGGTACCCCGGCGCATAGCGCGGTGAGCTATCAGGATGGCGATTTTCTGCTGTTTGGCCCGGAAACCCGCGGCCTGCCAGCCTGCATTCTCGATGCCCTGCCGCCAGAGCAAAAAATTCGTATTCCAATGATGCCGGACAGCCGCAGCATGAACCTGTCGAACGCGGTGTCGGTGGTGGTGTATGAAGCCTGGCGCCAGCTGGGATATCCCGGCGCGGTACTGCGCAGCTAGCCTGCGCTCTTCCCGGATGGCGGCGCGCGGCGCCTTATCCGGGCTAAATGCTAGCTTTCTCCCGGAGGCGGCGCGTAGCGCCTGTCCGGGCTACCAGACAGCGCTCGGTTTTGTAGCCCGGATAGATGCGCAGCATCGCCTCCGGGAAATCAATCAGATACCGTCGCCGTACTCGAAGGTATGGTGTATGCCGTTAAAGTGCTGATCCATATCCATCGCGGGCTTATCGCTCTCCGGCTTACCCACGATGCGGGCGGGAACGCCTGCGGCGGTGGTATGCGGCGGCACCGGCTGTAGCACCACCGAACCCGCGCCGATTTTAGCCCCGCGTCCGACTTCGATATTGCCGAGGATCTTCGCCCCGGCGCCAATCATCACGCCTTCGCGAATTTTCGGATGACGATCGCCGCTGGTTTTACCGGTACCGCCAAGGGTCACGGATTGCAGAATCGACACATCGTCTTCAATCACCGCCGTTTCGCCGACCACAATGCCGGTGGCGTGGTCCAGCATGATCCCGCGACCAATCTTCGCCGCCGGGTGGATATCCACCTGGAACGATACGGACACTTGATTCTGCAGGAAGATTGCCAGCGCCCGACGCCCCTGATTCCACAGCCAGTGGCCGATACGATAGGCCTGCAGCGCGTGGAACCCTTTCAGATAGAGCAGCGGCGTCGAATATTTGTCCACCGCCGGGTCGCGGGTACGCACCGCCTGAATATCGCAGGCGGCGGAGGCGATCATTTCCGGGTCGGCGGCGTAGGCCTCTTCCACCACTTCACGAATCGCGATGGCGGGCATGATCGGAGAGGCGAGCTTGTTAGCCAGCATATAGCTCAGGGCGCTGCCGAGATTTTCGTGCTTGAGTAGCGTGGCGTGGTAAAAACTGGCGAGCATTGGCTCACAGTCAGCTAAAGCCCGAGCTTCAGCTTTAATATTATTCCAGACGATATCCAGTTCTTCACACGGCATTGCTGACTCCAGACGATATAATAATGACCGGCCAGTTCTTTGCTGGCCGGGTCATTCAGGTGATCCAGGTTCCATCGCAGTTAGTTGCTACGCTCGTCCTTGCGTGCACGACCTAATAAGGTCAATGCTGCCTCGCGCGCAATTTTTCCGCAATACAATACCTGATAAATTTCCTCGGTTATTGGCATTTCGACGCCTAAACGCTGCGCGAGAACGCGAACCTCTTTGGTATTGCGGTAGCCTTCAACCACCTGGCCAATCTTCTCCTGCGCGCTTTGCACGTCCATGCCCTGACCGAGCATCATGCCGAAGCGGCGGTTACGCGACTGGTTATCGGTGCAGGTCAGTACCAGATCGCCTAAGCCCGCCATCCCCATAAAGGTCTCCGGATCGGCACCCAGCGCCTCCCCGAGGCGGGACATCTCAACCAGCCCGCGGGTAATCAGCGCGGTACGCGCGTTGGCGCCAAAGCCGATGCCGTCAGACATGCCAGCGCCAATAGCGATGACGTTTTTCACCGCGCCGCCGAGCTGCACGCCGATAAAGTCCGGGTTGATATAGACGCGGAAGCTCTTGCCGCAGTGCAGCAGGCTTTGCAAATCGTCAGCGAACTGCGGGTCCGTAGACGCCAGCGAGATCGCGGTCGGCAGGCCTGCCGCCAGCTCTTTGGCGAAGGTTGGGCCGGAAATCACCGCCAGCGGAATAGCCTCGCCCAGCGCTTCACGCGCCACGTCCTGCAGCAGGCGTCCGGTTTCGGCTTCCAGACCTTTTGTCGCCCATACCAGACGCGCGTCGGGGCGCATCAGCGGCTTAATCTGGCGCAGAACCTGCCCGAAGACGTGACTGGGCACCACCACGAGAATATCGCGGCTGGCGGCAAGCGCCGTTGCCAGGTCGCTCTCAAGGTGCAGCGTATCCGGGAATGGAACATCGGGAAGGAACGCAGCGTTGCAGCGATCGTTCTGCAGCGTCGCGATATGTTTCGGGTCATGGCCCCAGAGGACAACCTCGTGGCCATTTCTTGCCAGGGTGATGGCAAGAGCGGTGCCGTAAGAGCCGGCACCGATCACAGTCATTGCAGCGTTAAGCGCGTTCATCAGGCATCCTGATGTTGTTCAGCACCTTCGCCAGCCTGCTGCTGCAGATAGTTCATAAACAGCGCATCGAAGTTCACTGGCGCAAGGTTCAGTTGCGGGAAGGTACCGCGAGAAACCAGGCTGGTGATGCACTCGCGCGCGTACGGGAACAGAATGTTCGGGCAGTATGCGCCGAGGCAGTGCGCCATCTGGGTACCGTCGATGCCTTCGATGGAGAAAATGCCGCCCTGCTGTACTTCACACAGGAATGCGGTTTCTTCGCCCAGAGAGGCGGTTACGGTTACGCGCAGCACCACTTCATACACGCCTTCAGCCAGCTGGCTGGAAGCCGTATCCAGATCAAGTTTAACTTCCGGCTGCCAATCTTTCTGGAAAACTTGCGGCGCGTTCGGCGCTTCAAAAGAGATATCTTTGGTGTAGATGCGCTGAATCTGGAAAGTCATTTCGGTGCTATTTTGTTCTGACATAGTAAAACCCTTTCGTGTTGTCCTTAAGTACGCCCGTCCAATGGGGATGAGCGCAAAAATTAGCGCAGGAGGGGATCGAGTCCACCACGTGAATCAAGCGCATACAAGTCGTCACAGCCGCCAATGTGCTGCGCATCAATAAAAATCTGCGGAACCGTCGTCCGACCGCTGCGCTGAATCATCTCTTCACGCTTCGCAGCATCGCCATCGATAGGCAACTCGTTGAACGTCACGCCCTTGCTGTTCAGCAGCGCTTTTGCACGTACGCAGAACGGGCAGGTCGCTTTGGTATAGATATCAATATTGGCCATGACTTCACTCCTGTTTTTACCCCCGAGAGTTTCACGCCGCAGTCGCTGTTTTCCCGCTGGCGAATAGCCGCCGCAGGGGAAACCGCGCTACGCCATAAAGACGCGGGTAAATTATTTACCGCGTACCAGCGGAAGGTTCTCGCCGCTCCAGCCAGCGATGCCCTCTTTCAGTACGAAGACCTTTTCAAAGCCGGCTTTGTTCAGCGCGCTGGCGGGTTCTTGCGCCTGCATACCTGAGCCGTCTACTACTATAATGGGTTGTGCTTTGTGCTTTTCCAACTCGCCGACGTTATTTGCTTTGATATCGCTCGGCAGCAGGTTAATAGAACCCGCAATGTGGCCTTTACGGAAATCGTCACGCTGACGCAGGTCGACAACCACGGCATCTTCTTTGTTGATCAGGCGCGTCGCTTCACCACGGGTAATGACTTTAACTTTCGACATCAGCCCTTTAAAGGTGGTGAACAGCACCGCCACCAGCAGCGCGACCCACGCGATGCTCAGGACGGGGTGACGGCTGATGAATTGCATAATTTCTTGCATGGGGGGTTACAACTCCCGACTAAGTGATAAAAAAACCAGGGAAGGAGTATACCTGTGCATTGCGGCAAATACAGCCAGTGAGCGCGATGTAATGTATTTTCTGCGGCCCGTCACGAAAAAAAACCGCTCTCGCCGCAGCGATGCGCTCTGGCCGCCCTCTTTCTTTGATCTTTTACGGTGATTTGATCGATTCAGCTGTAGTAAAATTACGCAAATTTTCTGTCTTTGAGCATGAGGTTGTCGCAATGTCGGTTTCTAAAAAACCTATGGTACTGGTGATTCTGGATGGCTATGGCTACCGTGAAGACCAGCAGGATAACGCTATTTATAGCGCCAAAACCCCTGTTATGGACGCACTGTGGGCGAAACGTCCGCACACTCTGATCGATGCTTCAGGCCTGGAAGTCGGTCTGCCGGATCGTCAAATGGGCAACTCTGAAGTGGGCCACGTCAACCTCGGCGCGGGCCGCATCGTGTACCAGGATCTGACCCGCCTGGACGTTGAAATCAAAGAACGCACCTTCTTCGCCAACCCGGTACTGACCGGCGCGGTCGATAAAGCCGTCGCCGCGGGCAAAGCCGTGCATATCATGGGCCTGATGTCGCCGGGCGGCGTCCACAGCCACGAAGACCACATCATGGCGATGGTTGAACTGGCAGCCGAGCGCGGCGCGGATAAAATTTATCTGCACGCCTTCCTTGACGGCCGCGATACCCCGCCGCGCAGCGCTGAAAAAACGCTGGCGAAATTCGAAGACAAATTTGCCGCGCTGGGCAAAGGCCGCGTCGCCTCGATCATTGGCCGCTACTACGCCATGGACCGCGACAACCGTTGGGATCGCGTTGAGCAGGCTTACGATCTGATGACCCTGGCAAAAGGCGAGTTCCAGGCCGATACCGCCGTTGCGGGCCTGCAGGCCGCTTATGCGCGCGATGAGAACGATGAGTTTGTGAAAGCGACCGTTATTCGCGCCGCAGGCCAGGCCGATGCGGCGATGGAAGACGGCGATGCGCTGATTTTCATGAACTTCCGCGCCGACCGCGCCCGCGAAATTACCCGCGCCTTCGTTAACGCCGATTTCGACGGCTTCGCCCGTAAGAAAGTGGTGAATCTCGATTTCATCATGCTGACCGAATACGCCGCCGACATTAAAGTCGCCTGTGCTTATCCGCCGGCGTCTCTGACCAATACTTTCGGCGAATGGATGGCGAAGAACGACAAAACCCAGCTGCGCATCTCCGAAACCGAAAAATACGCTCACGTCACCTTCTTCTTCAACGGCGGCGTTGAAGAGCCGTTCAAAGGCGAAGAGCGCATTCTGATCAACTCGCCGAAGGTCGCGACCTACGATCTGCAGCCGGAAATGAGCTCCGCCGAGCTGACCGAAAAACTGGTTGCCGCCATCAAGGGCGGTCAGTTCGACACCATTATCTGTAACTACCCGAACGGCGATATGGTTGGTCATACCGGGGTGATGGAAGCCGCCGTTAAAGCGGTGGAAGCGCTGGATCACTGCATCGACCAGGTTAGCAAAGCCGTTGAATCCGTTGGCGGACAGCTGCTGATCACCGCAGACCACGGCAACGCCGAGCAGATGCGCGACCCGGGCACCGGTCAGGCACACACCGCGCACACCAACCTGCCGGTTCCGCTGATTTACGTTGGCGATAAAAACGTCAAAGCGGTTAACGGCGGCAAACTTTCCGACATCGCGCCGACCATGCTGACGCTGATGGGAATGGAAATCCCGCAAGAGATGACTGGCAAGCCGCTGTTCATCGTGGAATAATCCTTCCCCATGAGGGGAAAGGCGACTTATTCAACTACATGGATCGCAACGGCAGTTCGATCCGTCCTTTACGCCAGCGCGCTTAGCGCTGGCGTATTGCTGTGCGCCGCATCTGCTCACGCCGACGACCGCGACCAGCTTAAATCCATTCAGGCCGATATCGCCGCTAAACAGAGGGCGATTAAGCAGCAGCAGCAGCAGCGCGCTTCCCTGGTCGCGCAGCTTAAAGCGCAGGAGGAGGCCATCTCCGCCGCCGCGCGCAAGCTGCGTGAAACCCAGGAAACGCTGAATCAGCTAAATAAGCAGATCGATGAAATGAACGCCGCCCTTGCGAAGCTGGAGCGTCAGCGCGCCTCGCAGGAGCGTAATCTTTCCGCGCAGCTCGATGCCGCGTTTCGTCAGGGGCCGCATACCGGCATCCAGATGATCCTTAGCGGCGAAGAGGGGCAGCGTAACCAGCGCATGCAGGCCTATTTCGGCTATCTGAACCAGGCGCGCCAGGAAACCATTGCCGAGCTTAAGAAGACCCGCGAAGACGTAGCGGTGCAAAAAAGCATGCTGGAAGAGAAACAGAGCCAGCAGCAAACCCTGGTTTACGAACAGCGCGCCCAGCAGAGCAAGCTGGAGCAGGCGCGCAACGAGCGTAAAAAGACCCTCGCCAGCCTGGAATCCTCCATTCAGCAAGGTCAGCAACAGCTCAGCGAAATGCGGGCTAACGAATCGCGCCTGCGCGGTCGTATCGCCCAGGCGGCGGCGGCGGCCAAAGCGCGGGCGGATCGCGAAGCCCGCGAAGCGCAGGATGTGCGCGATCGCCAGCAGGAAGCCTCGCGTAAAGGCACCACCTACAAACCTACCGAAAGCGAACGCTCGCTGATGTCCCGCACCGGCGGGCTTGGCTCACCGCGCGGCCAGGCATTCTGGCCGGTTCGCGGCTCAATTCTCCATCGTTATGGCGAACAGCTGCAGGGTGAGCTACGTTGGAAAGGGATGGTTATCGCTGCGTCTGAAGGCACCGAGGTCAAAGCCGTTGCCGATGGTCGGGTTATTCTCGCCGACTGGCTGCAGGGCTATGGCCTGGTGGTGGTCGTTGAACACGGCAAAGGCGACATGAGTCTTTACGGCTATAACCAAAGCGCGCTGGTCAGCGTCGGCACTCAGGTCCGGGCGGGCCAGCCGATCGCTCTCGTAGGCAGCAGCGGCGGTCAGGGCCGTCCGTCGCTCTATTTCGAAATTCGCCGCCAGGGTCAGGCGGTCAATCCACAGCCGTGGTTGGGAAGATAAGTTTTGCTTCAATTTCGCAGAATCGCACTCGCCATAACCGGTACGCTGGTTATGGTGTCGCCGGTATTTGCCGGCAAACTCTCCATTGTTATCGACGACTTTGGCTATCGTCCACAAACGGAAAATCAGGTGCTGGCGCTGCCGGCGACGATCTCCGTTGCCGTACTCCCTAATGCGCCCCACGCCCGCGAAATGGCGACCAAAGCGCATAATCTCGGCCACGAGGTGCTCATCCACCTGCCGATGGCGCCGCTCAGCAAACAGCCGCTGGAAAAAGATACCCTCCGTCCGGATATGAACAGCAGCGAGATAGAGCGCATCATCCGCGAAGCCTACGGTAAGGTTCCGTACGCCGTGGGGCTGAATAACCATATGGGCAGCGCGATGACGTCGAACCTCTTCGGCATGCAGAAGGTGATGCAGGCGCTCGAGCGCTACAATCTCTACTTCCTCGATAGCGTCACCATCGGCAATACCCAGGCCATGCGCGCGGCGCAGGGCACCGGCGTGAAGGTGATTAAGCGTAAGGTTTTCCTCGACGATACCCAAAACGAAGCGGATATCCGCTATCAGTTCAACCGCGCTATCGCTTTGGCGCGGCGCAACGGTTCCGCCATTGCTATCGGCCACCCGCACCCGACGACGGTGCGCGTGCTGCAGCAGATGGTGTATAACCTGCCGCCGGATATCACTCTGGTGCGTCCGAGCAGCCTGCTCAACGAGCCGCAGGTGGATACCTCCACGCCGAATGCCGCGCCGCCGGTTAAGCCGCCGCGCAATCCATTCCGGGGCGTGAAGCAGTGCAAATCTAAGCGTCCGCCGGAGCCGGTCAACGCCAGCCGCTTCTTTACCATTCTGAGCGAAAGCATCGCCCAGAGTACGCTGCTGCAGTATTATCAGCTGAAGTGGCAGGGCTGGGATCAGCCCACCAACTAAATCGTCCGGGAATCCGTGTGCTTATCCGCCGCGGATTCCGCCTTGTCCTGATGGGCATACCAGGCTTTAAAGTATTTAAGAAAGCTGTAAAAGGTCGCGTAAAGCCCGGTGACCACGCCGACCTTGCCCTTTCGCCACGCTCCGCTAAACAGATACCACTTAAAGAAAGCGCCAATCGCGCTGATCGCTCCGCGTGCAAGAGACGGCCTGATCTTCTGATATTTAACCAGCCGTGTGGTGTAGCTATTGAGCTTGTTAAACACTTCATGCAGGGAGTAGAAGGTGTCGTGGCGCACGAATCCCGGTAGCCTGGCCGAGTGCGTAAAACCGACAACCTGATCGTCTACCGGACGCTCGTTGAACCGGGCGATAGAACGGTTATACAAACGAACCGGGAAATCTGGCGAGGATACCGGATAAATAGTTCGCACCTCTTCACCCAGCACGAACCAGTGGCGCGGCAGACGCCATGCGCAGGTTGGATCGGGCTCATCCCCCGCCTTCAGCGCCAGAATAGCCGCCGCCACCTCGTCATCAAGGATCTCATCGCTGTCCATACACAGCACCCAGTCGTGGCTGGCGAGGGAGGTCGCGTAGTTCATCTGCGTGCCGTGAGTGGTATAAGCATGATAGTGAACGGTGAGACCGAACTGTTGGCAAATCTGCAGCGTGGCGTCCGTGCTGCCTGAGTCGATGACGATAAATTCATCGGCCACCTTAAGCAAAGGTGGTAATACCTCCCGTAATAAGCGGGATGAATTACAGGTCAATAAGCATACAGAAAGTTTAATCATAATCTTTGTAGGGTTAAACCATGGTTAAACTGACTGTATAAACGAATAGGCGAGAAAGCGATTTAGAAAAAGTGCGGAGTGGATTAAGTATTACAAAAATGTAGGACAACTCTCAAAAAAGCGCCCGCAGGCGCTTTTTTAAAATGCAAACTAGCGGGAATTAATCCCAGCTGAGAATGACTTTGCCAGACTGACCGGAACGCATCGCGTCAAAGCCCTGCTGGAAATCATCGATACCAAAGCGGTGAGTGATGATCGGCGACAGATCGAGACCGGACTGAATGAGCGCGGCCATCTTGTACCAGGTTTCGAACATTTCGCGACCATAAATCCCTTTGATAAACAGCCCCTTGAAAATCACCTTGGTCCAGTCGATAGACATATCCGACGGCGGAATCCCCAGCATGGCGATGCGCCCGCCGTGGTTCATGGTATCGAGCATGGTGCGAAACGCCGGCGGCGCGCCGGACATCTCCAGACCCACGTCGAAACCTTCGGTCATGCCCAGTTCGGCCATCACATCGTTAAGGTTCTCTTTAGAAACGTTTACCGCCCGGGTGACGCCCATTTTGCGCGCCAGCTCCAGACGATATTCATTAACGTCGGTAATCACGACGTTGCGCGCACCAACGTGTTTCGCTACCGCGGCGGCCATCACGCCGATCGGGCCAGCGCCGGAAACCAGCACGTCCTCGCCGACGAGATCGAATGAAAGCGCGGTATGCACGGCGTTGCCAAACGGGTCGAAAATCGACGCCAGATCGTCGGAGATATTGTCCGGAATTTTAAAAGCGTTAAACGCCGGGATCACCAGATATTCGGCAAAGCAGCCCGGACGGTTGACGCCGACGCCCGTGGTATTGCGGCACAGGTGCGTACGCCCGGCGCGACAGTTACGGCAGTGGCCGCAGGTGATATGCCCTTCGCCGGAAACGCGATCGCCAAGCTTAAAGCCGCGAACCTCCTGACCGATGCCCACCACTTCGCCGACGTATTCATGGCCCACCACCATCGGCACCGGAATGGTCTTTTGCGACCACTCATCCCAGTTGTAGATGTGCACGTCGGTACCGCAAATCGCGGTCTTGCGAATTTTAATCAGCAAATCGTTATGGCCGACTTCCGGTTCCGGCACGTCGGTCATCCAGATGCCTTCTTCCGCCTTCAGTTTGGATAACGCTTTCATCTCACACCCTCAGGCAATGACGCCCAGTTGTTTACCGATGCGGGTAAAGGCTTCCACCGCACGTTCAATTTGTTCAGGGGTATGCGCCGCAGACATCTGGGTACGAATACGCGCCTGGCCTTTTGGTACCACCGGATAGAAGAATCCAGTGACGTAAATCCCTTCTTTTTGCAGCTCGCGCGCAAATTCCTGCGCCACGGTGGCCTCACCGAGCATCACCGGGATAATGGCGTGATCGGCGCCCGCGAGGATAAACCCTGCCGCGGTCATTTTTTCACGGAACAGACGGGCGTTAGACCACAGGCGATCGCGCAGTTCGCTGCCCGCTTCCACCATTTCCAGCACTTTGATGGAAGCCGCGACGATCGCCGGCGCCAGCGAGTTGGAGAACAGATACGGACGCGAGCGCTGGCGCAGCCACTCGACAACTTCTTTACGCGCGGCGGTATAGCCGCCTGACGCGCCGCCCAGCGCTTTACCCAACGTACCGGTGATAATATCGACGCGGCCCATCACGTCGCAGTACTCATGGGAACCGCGGCCGTTTTCACCCACAAAACCCACGGCGTGAGAATCATCAACCATCACCAGCGCGTCGTATTTGTCCGCCAGATCGCAAACGCCCTTCAGGTTGGCGATCACCCCGTCCATTGAGAACACGCCGTCGGTGGCGATCAGCACGTGACGCGCGCCGGCGTCGCGCGCCTCTTTCAGACGGGCTTCCAGCTCCACCATATCGTTGTTGGCGTAGCGGAAGCGCTTCGCTTTACACAGGCGCACGCCGTCGATGATCGACGCGTGGTTCAGGGCATCGGAGATAATCGCATCTTCCGCGCCGAGCAGGGTTTCAAACAGGCCGCCGTTAGCATCAAAGCAGGAGGAGTAGAGAATCGCATCTTCCATACCGAGAAAATCGGCCAGCTTCTTCTCAAGCGCTTTATGGCTGTCCTGGGTCCCGCAGATAAAACGCACGGAGGCCATACCGAAGCCGTGGCTATCCATGCCGCTTTTCGCGGCGGCAATCAGTTCCGGGTGGTTCGCGAGGCCGAGATAGTTATTGGCGCAGAAGTTAATCACCTGGCTTCCGCCGACGGTGATATCCGCCTGCTGCGCCGAAGTAATAATCCGTTCTTCTTTAAACAACCCTTCCGCGCGCGCGGTATCCAGGTCATTGGTTAACTGTTTGTAGAAATCACCACGCATTGCAACTCTCCAGATTCGGCAAAATTTGGCACATATTACCTAAAGCTATACGCTGATACGAGATGATGCATTACTGCATGAATTATTTGCAGCATAAATCACGAGTCCCTCTCCACCTTATCGGCGAATGGCTGAAGCCTTTTCGATGTAGTGATATGATAGGAGTATTCATGTCCGGATTGTCTCTGGACTACCCACTTCAAAGGTTACAGTTATGATCATCGTTACCGGCGGCGCAGGCTTTATCGGCAGCAATATCGTTAAAGCGCTGAATGACCAGGGCATTACCGACATTCTGGTCGTAGATAATCTGAAAGACGGCACCAAATTCATCAATCTGGTGGATTTGAACATTGCCGACTACATGGATAAAGAAGACTTTCTGATCCAGATTATGGCGGGCGAAGAGTTCGGCGATATCGACGCTATTTTCCATGAAGGCGCCTGCTCTTCCACCACGGAGTGGGACGGCAAGTACATGATGGATAACAACTATCAGTACTCTAAAGAGGTGCTTCACTACTGCCTGGAGCGTGAAATTCCGTTCCTGTACGCCTCTTCCGCGGCGACCTACGGCGGCCGCACCAGCGACTTTATTGAATCCCGCGAATACGAGCAGCCGCTCAACGTTTACGGCTACTCCAAGTTTCTGTTTGATGAATACGTCCGTCAGATCCTGCCGGAAGCGAACTCGCAGATCGTCGGCTTCCGCTATTTCAACGTCTACGGGCCGCGCGAAGGCCATAAAGGCAGCATGGCCAGCGTCGCTTTCCATCTGAATACTCAGCTGAATAATGGCGAAAGTCCGAAATTGTTTGAAGGCAGCGATGGCTTCAAGCGCGACTTCGTCTACGTCGGCGACGTCGCGGCGGTGAACCTGTGGTTCTGGGAAAACGGCGTTTCCGGTATCTTCAACCTCGGCACCGGCCGCGCGGAGTCTTTCCAGGCCGTCGCAGACGCAACGCTGGCTTACCACAAGAAAGGCAGCATCGAGTACATTCCGTTCCCGGATAAGCTGAAAGGCCGCTATCAGGCGTTTACCCAGGCGGATCTGACAAACCTGCGCGCAGCGGGCTACGATAAACCGTTTAAGACCGTTGCCGAAGGCGTAACGGAATATATGGCCTGGCTGAACCGCGACGCGTAAGAAGCAAGCATGAAAATACTGGTGATTGGCCCGTCTTGGGTGGGCGACATGATGATGTCGCAAAGTCTTTATCGTACGCTCAGGGCGCGCTATCCCCAGGCGATCATCGACGTGATGGCGCCCGCATGGTGCCGTCCGCTGCTCTCGCGCATGCCGGAAGTCAACGAAGCAATCCCGATGCCGCTCGGTCACGGCGCGCTGGAAATCGGCGAACGGCGTAAGCTTGGGCACAGCCTGCGCGAGCGTCGCTACGACCGCGCTTACGTTCTGCCTAACTCGTTTAAATCGGCCCTCGTGCCGTTCTTTGCGGGAATACCGCATCGCACCGGCTGGCTCGGCGAGATGCGCTACGGCCTGCTGAACGATGCCCGCAAGCTGGATAAAGACGCCTGGCCGCTGATGGTCGAACGCTACGTCGGTCTGGCCTACGACAAAGGCGTGATGCGCTGCGCGAAAGATCTGCCTCAGCCGCTGCTCTGGCCACAGTTGCAGGTGCATGAAGGCGAAAAATCGCAGGCCTGTAGCGCGTTTAATCTCTCAACCGAGCGCCCGATCATCGGCTTCTGCCCCGGCGCTGAGTTCGGCCCGGCAAAACGCTGGCCGCACTATCACTACGCCGAGCTGGCGAAACAGCTGATCGACGAAGGCTTTCAGATCGTGCTGTTTGGCTCCGCGAAAGACCACGAAGCGGGCAATGAAATCCTCGCCGCGCTTAATACCGAACAGCAGGCATGGTGCCGCAATCTGGCCGGGGAAACCCAGCTTGAGCAGGCCGTTATTCTGATCGCCGCCTGTAAAGCGGTGGTCAGCAACGATTCCGGCCTGATGCACGTCGCCGCCGCGCTGGACCGTCCGCTGGTGGCGCTCTACGGGCCCAGCAGCCCGGACTTTACTCCCCCGCTGTCGCATAAAGCGCGCGTGATCCGCCTGATCAGCGGCTACCACAAAGTGCGTAAAGGCGATGCCGCCGAAGGCTATCATCAGAGTTTGATCGACATTACGCCGCAGCGCGTACTGGAAGAATTAAACGACCTGTTGCTGGAAAAAACGGAACAAGAGGAAGACTAGCGGATGCGGGTACTGATCGTAAAAACCTCGTCCATGGGCGACGTGCTGCACACGCTGCCTGCGCTGAGCGACGCCGCGCTGGCCTTTCCCGGCATTCGTTTCGATTGGGTAGTTGAAGAAGGCTTCGCACAGATCCCCTCCTGGCATGAGACCGTTGACCGGGTCATCCCGGTGGCGATTCGCCGCTGGCGCAAGGCGTGGTTTTCCGCGCCGATCAAAACCGAGCGCAAGGCTTTCCGCGACGCCGTACGGGCGGAAAAGTACGACGCGATCATCGATGCCCAAGGGCTGGTGAAGAGCGCCGCGCTGGTCACCCGGCTGGCCCGCGGCGTGAAGCACGGTATGGACTGGCAAACCGCCCGCGAGCCGCTGGCGAGCCTGTTTTACAACCGTCGCCACCATATTGCTAAACAGCAGCACGCCGTTGAGCGCACCCGCGAACTGTTCGCGAAAAGCCTCGGCTACGCGAAACCGGAAACCCAGGGCGACTACGCGATCGCCCGTCATTTTTTGCGCCAGAATGACGCGTCCGCCGCGGCGTATCTGGTGTTCCTCCACGCCACGACGCGCGATGATAAGCACTGGCCGGAAGAGAACTGGCGGGCGCTTATCGCCCTGCTTGCCGACAGCGGCGTACGCATCAAACTGCCGTGGGGCGCGCCCCATGAAGAAGCGCGGGCCAGGCGCCTGGCGGAGGGGCACGATTTTGTCGACGTCCTGCCGCGGATGAGCCTGGAGCAGGTAGCTGGGGTACTGGCAGGCGCGCGCGGGGTGGTTTCCGTCGACACCGGCCTGAGCCATCTCACCGCCGCGCTCGATAAACCGAACTTCACGCTGTACGGCCCGACCGATCCGGGGCTAATTGGCGGCTACGGTAAAAATCAGTACGTGGTGCGCCCGGAAAGCGGCAGCAGCACGGGGGATATTCCCGCCTCCCGGATTCTGCAACTGTTGAAATCTCAGGAACTGGCTTAATGGGTTCATTATTTAAGCAGATCTATCGCTACACGCATCGACGCGCCTTTCGCCATAACGAAAATCTCTGGCCGTTTACCCACATCACGCGTGCGGCGAGCGGTGAAATCCGCACCCTGAAATACAAAGGGAAAACGGTGCCGCTGGTTAATCTCAGCGAACTGAAGGATAGCGCCGAGGGCGAGGTGCTGCTGACCGCCACCGGTCCCTCGACGCGCCGCATTGATTTTACGCGGCTGCCGAAAAGCGTTCCGGTGATGGGGGTGAATGGCGCCTGGCATCTCTCTGATAAAATTAAATTTTCGCTCTATACCATTGTCGATATGGAGTTTTACGATAAAAAGCCGGACGTGATTCGTTCGGTGATTAGCCAACCCGATCTCGTGCTCTTCACCACCATGCACGGTATCGCCAAAATCCTCGACCGTCACGGCGCGGAACTGCGCTGTCGTTTGGCATTAATTGAAGACGCCTGTTATAAAATTTATCAGCCCAAAGTCGCCAAAAGCGCGATACCGCAGGTATGGAAAGGCGTTGCGGCGTTACGCTTTCACCCGCAGCGGCAGGATATTTGCTTTAGCACCGATATCCGCCAGGGAATTTTCGACGCCGGAACCGTGGTCTACTGGGCCCTGCAAATTCTGATGTGGCTGGGATTTAAAACCATTCTGATAAGTGGTCTGGATATGAGTAATTTCAACCAGCCGCGCTTCTACGAAACGGAACAGGATAAACTCCCCTCCTGGCTGGCAAATAAGGTGGATGACCTGGTCATGCCGTCCTTTTCGCACGCTGCCAACGTGCTGCAACAAAACCATATTCGGGTCGTTAACTTCTCTTTAGAAAGCGCGGTTCCGGAAACGATTTTCGCAAAGGTTTCTTTTGATGAGTACTTTAAAAATAAGTAGTTACGCCAGACAGGGCTACACCGTTTTCTTCACTTTATTTCTGTTTTTTAGCGCCGTTTTTTGCGTATCAACCCGGACAAACAACCTTCTTCATTTATCTATTTTGCTGTTTTTGCTTTCACTGCTTAACCACGATAACCGTCAGGCGCTAGCGGAAAGCATCCGCCAGCGGTGGCTGGTTTATATCCTGCTGGTGGTATTCTGCGTTTACTATGCCCTGAGCAACATTTGGGGGCAGACGCCGCAGCATATCGACTCGCCGCTGACGCACGGCGCCTATTTATTTTTTTATCTCCTGCTGCTAACTACCCTGCTGGGCGACCCCCGAACCCGACATCTGGCGCTGCTGAGCGTCGTTGCCGGGATCACGGTGCTCTCCATCTGGACGATGGCGATCGATTTCACCCTGGTCCTTAAAGAGCGCCTGGTATCACCGGGTAATCCCGGCCCGACTAACGTTATCGACCTCGCGGGTTATTGCGGTATCGGTATCCTTATTTGCGCCATGCTGCTGAAGGAGAAAGGCAGCCATCTCCTGTATGTGCCGATGGCGATCATGCTGGTGATGCTGTTTCTGACTCAAAGCCGCGGCCCGATTATCGCCCTGCTGGCGGCGTTTGTTTGCACCCTGCACCTGCACGTATTTACCCGGCGTAATGTTCTGATTGTCGCCGCGCTAGCGTTGGTTCTGGGCGCGCTTTTCTTCTTCACGCCAACGGGAGACCTGCTGCTGGCGCGCTTTGAAGAGCTGGGCACCCAAAGCGGTTTGCGCCTCAGTATCTGGCGCCATACGCTCCAGGAAGTGGCCAGCCAGCCGTGGCTGGGTCGTGGCTTTGACTACGAGCTCAACTTTACCAACTACAGCGGCGAGCATATCACCACCACCCACAGCGTCTATCTTGGCGCACTGCTGAAAGGCGGCATAATCGGCCTGGCGCTGCTGCTGGCGGTGATTGCCGGAGGGTTATGGCAGGCATGGCGTAACCAGCAGGATGGCCGCTACGGGCTGGCGATTTTTATCTATGCGCTGATTTTTATGGCTTCGCAGGGCATGTTTATCATCAGCAACCCTCGCGAAAGCTGGCCGCTGTTTTGGCTACCGCTGGGCATTGCGCTCAGCGGAGGCCTGAAGGCGAAACGCTAAGAGAAGGAGAAGGGCCCGCAGCGGGCCCTTTTTTATGCCTGCTGGCGAGCGGCGATCAGGGCATCCGCCTGGGCTTTGATCACCGGCCAGACCGCGTCAATGGTCATGTCGGCGACGTTAGTCTCTTCGCAGACAATTTGTCTGGCCTTGTCATAACCCGGAGCCCAGATGGTATAGCCCGGCAATCCGGTGTCTTTGAGTTTACGTTTGTTGTAAACCGCCACCATGGGCTTGTCGAACGCGCGAGCAATATGCACGATGGCGGTATCCGCCGTAATCACCAGATCGCAGTGGCGAACAATCTCAACCGCTGAATTAATATTGCTATCAGGCAGATGCAGCGCCGTTTCCAGATTAAGCTGACGAATTTTCTCGCTATGCCCGACCATCACGACGCTGATTTTATAAGGGAGCGTATATAAGCGCTCAATCAGGGCAGAAACCTGATGACGGCAAAAGTCTTTATCCGTTGAGGCGGTAAACGGGTTGATGGCAATGCAGAGCTCGCTACCCTGTTGCTGAGCCAGCAGTGTTTTAACTCTTTCCCGCTCAAAAGCATCGCCGGGCAGATGATAGTGGTAATGAGGGTGTTCTATGCCAAATAGCCTGGCGACGGCTTTATAGCGGGCGGAAATATGGCTGCTGCTATCCAGAAAAGGGATGGAGTGATCGTAAAGTTTATATTCTTGTTTATTAAAACCGATAACGCAGCCGGGCTGCAAATCAGCCAGCAGTTTAAAACGCTCGTAGGTTTTAACATCGTCAAAATCAACGACCGCGTCAAATCCTGCCGCGCGCAACGCATTTAACGGCATCCGCGGCTGATATAAATAGACCTGCTCAAGAAAATCCGCGCCGGCAAGCATCTGCTTACAAACCGGCCCGGTCAGCACAGAAACCTTATAGCCCCGGTCGGCTAAAAGCTTTGCGCAGCCGGTTGTCACGACCATATCCCCAACTTTGTCATCCAGGCGCAATAATAAAACATGCTGAATCTTCGCGGGATTAAAGGGCTGGCGCGCGCTTTTATTTCTGTAACGATAGTTAATTAAATTAAACTTAATTTCGCGGAAGAAGGCATTTTTCTTCCGCGTAAACTGCTTCACGATACGCATACGGTACCTGGTTGTGATCTTTTATCGCTGTGTGCGTTTCTGTTGGTAATACTCCGCCAACGTCATTCCCTTCACCTGCGGCGCCAGCCAGCTGAAAAAAGACTCCAGATCGGCATATAAACGCTCGATATCCTGCTCGTTTTTAAACGTTGGACTGCCGCCGGGCATGTACTCAGAAGAGTGGAGCATATATTCGACGTAGTCATTGCCCTGAGTCAACGTTTGTTCCACCACTTTTTTCATCGTCTCGACGTTGCCGCCCATCGGACGCAGCCAGTGAACGGACGGCGAGCGCACTTTACCGCGCAGGCGATCGTAACCCTGCTTCAGGCTATTCATCCACGCGGGATGCTTGTACTGAATGCTCATCGGCACTTCCAGCAGCGATGATTGCCCTTCACGGCGGATATCGTTCTCGTCGAGGAAATAGGCGTGCTGCGGGAAATGACGGTAATCGGTGCCGCCGTCGCCCTGCGGCGCGCCTTTCGCCGTTTTCCAGTTCACCCGCGGCGTAACCGAACAATCCACCAGATAGCCATACTCCATCAGCAGACGCGCGTAGCGCTCGTCAAAGGCCCAGCGTCCTGCGCGATGGCTGACCATTTTGGTCTGGAAGGTCTCCTCCAGCAGACGGGTCATATAGTCGACTTTCGCCCGCATCGCCGCATCGCTGTACTCAATCAAGTACGGTTTATGCCGCCAGTCGTCATCGGTGAGCGGATCGGTCGGCGGGCTGTTCCAGGCGTGCAGATGCATGCCGATTTCCGCGGTTCCCCGGGCGATCGCATCCTTGGCGAATTCGATATAAACCGGGTCGATGGCCATTTCATAGTTGGTCAACCAGACCGGTTTGAAACCGTACTTTTCGCAAAGCTGCTGAAAACGCGGTAAATAACGCGCATTCTCGGTGGTGATGCTGTCATGTTTTTGCCAGAGGTTATCGCCCTCTGTGTCAATCGTGATGAGAAATGCGGGTTTGTGCACGAAAACGTCCTCAGGCCATACGTATCGGGTCATGGTAGAGCAAGACAACGCTTCTCTCAATCTATCTGATCCCCTAGAATCGGAACCCTGACCCTGAATGAAGAACAGAGAATGACGCCTGAAACCCGCACTTCCGGCCGCGTGAACCCGGCGCGAATCCTGGTCATCAAGCTGCGCCATCATGGCGATATGCTATTGATAACCCCGCTTATTCACGCGCTAAAACAGCAATATCCCGCCGCCAGCGTGGATGTGCTGCTTTATGAAGAAACCCGGGATATGCTCGCAGCGAATACCGATATCACCCACATTTACGGCATTGACCGGCGCTGGAAAAAACAGGGCGCCGGCCATCAGCTAAAGATGGAGTGGCGTCTGATTCGCACGCTCCGCCAGCAGCGCTACGATATGGTGCTCAATCTTGCCGATCAGTGGCCCAGCGCGATCATCACCAAACTGACCGGCGCGGCCACCCGCATCGGTTTTGACTTCCCGAAACGTCGTCATCCGGCCTGGCGTTTTTGCCATACCGCCCTCGCCTCAACCGAGCAGCATAACCAGCAGCATACCGTGCAGCAGAACCTGTCGATTCTGGCGCCGCTTGGGCTGGCTATTGATGACGCGCCGGCGAAGATGGGCTACAGCGATCAGGACTGGCGCGCCAGCCGCGCGCTGCTGCCGGAAGAATTTCAGGATAACTATATCGTCATTCAGCCGACCTCCCGCTGGTTCTTTAAGTGCTGGCGCGAAGCGCGGATGAGCGCCCTGATTAACGCGCTTTCTGACGCAGGCTACCCGGTCGTGCTGACCTCCGGCCCTGACGCCAGAGAGAAGCAGATGATCGACACCATTATGGCGGGCTGCCCCGATGCTCGCCTGCACTCCCTCGCCGGGCTGCTCACCCTGCGCCAGCTGGCCTCCGTCATCGATCATGCCCGTCTATTTATCGGCGTCGACTCGGTGCCAATGCACATGGCTGCCGCGCTGGGTACGCCGCTGGTCGCGCTTTTCGGCCCCTCCAAGCTCACCTTCTGGCGTCCCTGGCAGGCGCAGGGCGAGGTTATCTGGGCAGGCGATTTCGGCGCTATTCCCGACCCTGATGATATCGATACCGGCACGGACGAACGTTATCTCGATTTAATTCCCACCGACGCGGTTATCGCGGCGGCGAAAAAGGTACTGGCATGAGTAAATTCAGGCTGGCTCTGGTACGCCAGAAGTATCGCCCGGACGGCGGCGCGGAACGCTTTGTCTCCCGCGCGCTGGAAGCCCTCGACGACAGCGATCTTGAACTGAACGTCATCACTCGCGAGTGGCAGGGGCCGGTGAAGCCCGAGTGGAACATCCACATCTGCAATCCGCGCAAGTGGGGGCGGATCAGCCGCGAGCGTGGGTTTGCCGACGCCGCCCGCCAGCTTTGGCAGCGCGAATCATTTGACCTGGTGCAAAGCCATGAGCGCATCCCCGGCTGCGACCTGTACCGTGCCGGAGATGGCGTACACCGCCGCTGGCTGCAGCAGCGCTCGCGCATTTTGCCCGGCTGGAAAAGCCGCCTGCTGTTTGCCGACCGCTACCATCGCTATGTGATGCAGGCCGAGCGCGAAATGTACCAGGACTCGCACCTGCGCGGCGTTATCTGCAACGCGGAGATGATTAAACGCGAGATTATTGAAGACTTCGGCCTGCCGGCGGAAAAAATCCACGTCATCTATAACGCCATCGATAACCAGCGTTTTCTGCCGCCGACGGAAGAAGCCTTCGTCGCGCTGCGCGCCAAATGGAATCTGCCGATCCAGGCGACCTGCCTGATTTACGTCGGCTCCGGCTTTGAGCGCAAAGGGCTGGATGCGGCGATCCGCGCCATCGCCCCGACCAATCGCTACCTGCTGGTGGTGGGCAAAGATAAAGAGCAGGCTCGTTACCAGCAGTTGGCGAAAACGCTGAACTGCGAGGAACGGGTGCGCTTTTTCGGTATGCAGTCGGAAACCCTGCCGTTCTACCAGATGGCCGATGGCCTGCTGCTGCCGACGCTGTACGATCCGTTCCCCAACGTCATTCTCGAAGCGATGGCCTGCGGCCTGCCGGTGATTACGACTACCGGCTGCGGCGGCGCGGAGTTTATCGTTCAGGGCAGCAACGGCTACGTTTGCGATGCGCTGGATATCCCGGCCCTGCAGGAGTCGGTTAACGCCCTGCCCGCTCGGGCTTTGGGTTCTGCAGAAGGCCAGCGCGCCCGCGAGCGGATCATGACCAGCACCAGCGAACGGCTCTCGGCGCAGCTGCTCTCCCTCTATCAGGATTTGGTGAAATAACGATGCGCATACTGTTTGTTATCGACGGCCTGCCCGGCGGCGGCGCGGAAAAAGTGGTACTGACGCTGGCGGAGCATTTTCTCAGCCAGGGTGAACAGGTGTCGCTTTTTTCCCTGCGCGACGTCTGCGAGTATCCGCTACCGGCGGGGCTGGATTATCAGGTCATCGCCGACCGCTGCCGCAAACCCTGGCGCAAACTCACCGAGCTATCCCGGCGCGCGCGCCAGCTTGATACGGCAATCGAGAAAGCAGAACAGCAGGGCCGTTTCGAACTGGTGCTATCGAATCTGCATAAAACCGACCGCATCGTCTCCCGCAGCCGCCTGCTGAACGGGCGCAACGTCTGGTTCTGCCTGCACGGCGTGTTCTCGACTTCCTATCTCGGACACCGCAGCGGTTTTGACCGCTGGATGAAAAAGCAGAAGATCGGGCGCGTTTATCAGGGACGCAACGTCGTCACCGTCTCCGATGCGGTCGGTCAAGACCTGGTTGAGCAGTTCGCCATTCGCCCCGCCCAGCTGAAAACGATTTATAACCCGTTTGATATCGCCGCCCTGCGCGCCGCGGCTGAAGAACCCAGCCAGCGCCCCGACGGCGACTATATTATCCACGTCGGCCGCTTTCACCCCGGCAAACGTCACGACCGCCTGATTGAGGCCTATGCGCAAAGCGGCATCGACGCGCCACTGGTGCTGCTGGGGCAGGGCAAACCGGAACAAGAACAGCGCCTGCGCCAGCTGGCGCAGCAGCTACAGGTTGCCGATCGCGTCCTGTTTAAAGGCTTCCAGAAAAACCCGCTGCCGTGGATTAAAGGCGCGCGGATGCTGGTCCTGAGCTCCGATAGCGAAGGCTTTGGCAACGTGGTGGTGGAGGCGCTGCTGCTGGATACGCCGGTCGCCAGCACCCGCTGCCCGGGCGGCGTGACCGAGATCCTCACCGGCGAGCTGTCGCGCGGCCTGGCGGATCTCAACAGCCCGGCGCTGGCTCAGACGATGCAAAGCATTTACCATAGCCCGCCGGCCATCGACGCAGCGGCGCTGGAGAAGTTCAGCGTGGCATCGATTTGTCAGCAGTATCGTCAGCTGCGCAGCGCCTGACGCCGTTATTTAACCAGGATCAATGAGTTATGAGTCAAACGCCTTTACTAAGCATCGTAGCCGCCGTCTATAACGGCGAAAAATTCCTTGCGCAATTCTTTGAGTGCCTTGAGCAACAGCAGCTGGAAAGCTATGAACTGATCCTGGTGAACGACGGGTCGACGGACGGCAGCCTTGCGGTTATCGACCAGTGGAAAGAGCGCCTGCAAAACGTGATCGTGCTGGAGCAGGAAAACCAGGGCGTGTCGGTGGCGCGCAATACCGGCCTCGCCGCGGCGACCGGTAAGTACCTGACCTTCCCGGATATCGACGATAAGCTTTACCCGGGCATGTACCGTACGCTTCTGGAAATGGCGGAAAAGGGCAATCTTGACGTCGCCACCTGCAACGGCCGCTACGTCTACGAGACGAAAAAAGATATCCATCCCATTTTCCCGCTGGACCGGCTGCAGTCGACCGGCGTTTTGCCCGGCCACGTCTGGTTAAAGCAGGCGCTGGATTCGCGTAAGTTCCTGCACGTCACCTGGCTGAATATCTATCGCCGGGAATTTATCGCGAGCCACCGCTTCCATTTTGAGCCTGGCCTGCGTCATCAGGATATCCCCTGGACCACCGAAGTGCTGCTGGCGGCAGAACGCGTGCAGTACACCAGCGAGCAGTTCTACGATTACTATATTCACTCGGAATCGGTGTCGCATAAACCGGACAACGACGACACGCTGATGCGTTCAGCGCGCCACTACATGAAGATTCTGGAGATGCTGGACGCCATCAACCAGCGCTACCCGGATAAGGTTCGCGATATTTCCGCCTGCCGCTGGCAGATCGCCAAAGAGGGGCTGGGAATTATTCATACCTTCGATAGCATGAAAGATGAGTCAAAAAAGCATATTATCATTAAAGAGTTTTTCGACCGCGGCATCTGGCGCCTGATCTGGAAAAACGCCCGTACGTTCCGTCTACGCTGGCGTCTTGGACGCCGCTATCTGCGCATCAAGCGCTATCGCGACGCGGCTTAATACTGAATCCCTTAGTTTCCGCCAAAGAGATAGCTTTACGCGGGTTAAATGCTTAGAATTTGCCCGCAAAAACATAAATACGGATAAATCGCTTGGAATTGCTTTATACCGCCCTACTTTACCTCATTCAGCCGCTGGTGTGGCTGCGACTGCTGTTACGCAGCCGTAAGGCCCCTGCCTATCGTAAACGCTGGAAGGAACGTTATGGCTTCTGCCAGAACAAGGTAGAACCGGGTGGCATCCTGCTGCATTCCGTTTCCGTTGGCGAAACCCTGGCGGCTATCCCGCTGGTGCGCGCGCTACGCCACCGTTACCCCTATCTGCCGATCACCGTCACCACCATGACGCCAACCGGGTCTGAGCGCGCCATGTCCGCTTTTGGCAAAGACGTGCATCACGTCTATCTGCCTTACGATCTGCCCGGCGCGATGAATCGCTTCTTCAATACCGTTCAGCCAAAGCTGGTTATCGTGATGGAAACCGAGCTTTGGCCGAACATGGTCGCCACGCTGCACAAGCGTAAAATCCCACTGGTGATCGCTAACGCTCGTCTGTCCGAACGTTCGGCGAAAGGCTATGCCAAACTGGGTAAATTTATGCGTCGGCTGCTGAGCCGCATTACGCTTATCGCCGCGCAGAACGAAGAAGACGCTAACCGCTTTATCGCCCTTGGCCTGAAACGCAATCAGCTGGCGGTCACCGGCAGCCTGAAGTTTGATATTTCGGTCACCCCCGAGCTGGCGGCTCGCGCCATCACCCTACGCCGCCAGTGGGCGCCGCACCGCCAGGTGTGGATTGCCACCAGCACCCACGACGGCGAAGAACAAATTATTCTTCAGGCGCATAAAAAGCTGCTCGAGCGTTTCCCCAACCTGCTGCTGATCCTCGTCCCTCGCCACCCGGAGCGCTTCGGCGACGCCCGCGAGATGGTGCAGAAAGCGGGAATGAGCTACACCCTGCGCAGTACCGGCGAAATCCCGTCGAACAGTACCCAGGTGGTGATTGGCGATACCATGGGCGAGCTGATGCTGCTGTACGGTATTGCCGACCTCGCGTTTGTCGGCGGCAGCCTGGTGGAACGCGGCGGTCATAACCCGCTGGAGCCCGCCGCTCACGCGATTCCGGTATTGATGGGCCCGCACACCTTCAACTTCAAAGATATTTGCGCCAAGCTGCAGCAGGACGACGGTCTGATTACCGTGACCGACGCCGATTCGCTGGTGACGCAGGTTTCCAACCTGCTGACCGATGAAGATTACCGTCTGTGGTACGGCCGTCACGCGGTGGAAGTCCTGCACCAAAACCAGGGCGCCCTCTCCCGTCTGCTACAGTTACTACAACCCTACCTGCCGCAGCGGAGCCACTGATGTCGCCTCGCCTCTCGGTCGTGATGATCGCCAAAAATGCGGCGGATCTGCTGCCTGATTGTCTGGCCTCGGTAAGCTGGGCCGATGAGATAGTACTGCTGGATTCCGGCAGCAGCGATAACACCGTTGAACTCGCCCGCAGCCTGGGCGTTCAGGTACATATCAACCGCGACTGGCAGGGCTACGGCATTCAGCGTCAGCGCGCACAGGACTACGCCACCGGCGACTATGTGCTGATGATCGATACCGACGAGCGCGTTACCCCGGAGCTTGCGCAGTCCATCCGCAGCGTGCTGGCCGCGCCGAAAGCCGGGGCGATATACAGCATCGCCCGCCGCAACTATTTTCTTGGCCGCTTTATGCGCCACAGCGGCTGGTACCCCGACCGCGTGATGCGCCTGTACGAACGCGACCGTTACCGCTATAACGATAATCTGGTTCACGAATCTCTCGACGGCCAGGGCGCGCAGGTTATCGAACTCGCGGGCGATCTGCTGCATCTGACCTGCCGCGATTTTTCCGGCTTTCAGCAAAAGCAGCTGGCTTACGCCGCCGCCTGGGCGCAGGAGCGCCATCAAAGAGGGAAGAAGACCTCGCTGGCCGCTATCTTCGGCCATACGCTGGGCGCCTTTGTTAAAACGCTGCTGCTGCGCGGCGGCGTGCTGGATGGAAAGCAAGGTTGGCTGCTGGCGGTAGTCAACGCGCAATACACGTTTAATAAATACACCGAGCTGTGGGCCCTGAGCCGCGGCTACTCGGAGAAAGTATCATTATGAGCACAAAAGCGATCTATCCGGGAACCTTCGACCCTATCACCAACGGCCATATTGATATCGTCACCCGCGCGGCCAGCATGTTCGATAAAGTGCTGCTGGCTATCGCCGCCAGCCCGAGCAAAAAGCCGATGTTCACCCTCGACGAGCGCATCGCGCTGGCCACCCAGGCAACGGCGCATCTGGTTAACGTTGAGGTTATCGGCTTCAGCGATTTAATGGCTAATTTCGCCCGCGCGCAGCAGGCCAATATTTTGATTCGCGGCCTGCGGGCGGTGGCGGATTTTGAATATGAGATGCAGCTGGCGCATATGAACCGTCATCTGATGCCGACGCTGGAGAGCGTGTTTCTGATGCCGTGCAAAGAGTGGTCGTTTATCTCCTCTTCGCTAGTAAAAGAAGTGGCGCGCCACCAGGGCGACGTCTCTCACTTCCTGCCCGCTAACGTTCACCAGGCGCTGCTGAAGAAGCTGTAATCCTGCGCCTTCGGGGCTCTTCCCGGAGGCGATGCTGCGCATCTGTCCGGGCTACCGGACCAAGCGCAGCGCGAGACGGGATCAACGCAACCATCGCACCTTACTTCTGGCACTGGCGGCAATAAAACGTCGCCCGCTGTGCATGCTTGCTGCCGATAACCGGCGTCCCGCAAATGCGGCACGGCTCGCCCTTGCGGCCATAAACCTGTAATTCCTGGGCGAAATAGCCCGGTTTACCGTCGCTTTGCAGGAAATCCTTCAGCGTCGTCCCGCCCTGTTCGATGGAGCGCAGCAGGACCAGCTTAATCACTTTCACCAGCTGCTCGCACTCTTCGCGCGACAGCGAGGACGCCAGACGATCGGGATGGATCCCCGCCGAAAACAGCGATTCGCTGGCGTAGATATTGCCCACCCCAACCACCAGCTTGTTATCCATCAGCCAGGGCTTAATCGCGGTTTTCTTCTTCGCGCACTTCTGCTGGAGATAATCAGCGTTGAACTCATCGCTCAGCGGCTCCGGCCCCAGATGCGCCAGCGCCGGATGGCCCTCCAGCTCTTTGGTCCACAGCCAGGCGCCAAAGCGGCGCGGATCGGTATAGCGCAGGACCTTGCCGTTACTCATCACCAGGTCTACATGATCGTGCTTCTCTGCGGGCAGCTCTTCGCTGAGGATACGCAGGCTGCCGGACATGCCGAGGTGGACGATAATCCAGCCGTCAGGCAGCTCCAGCAGCAGGTATTTGGCACGGCGGCGCACGCTGAGCACCGGAACGTCGCTCAGGCGATAGATCTCTTCGGAAACCGGCCAGCGCAGGCGTCCATTACGCACCACGGCGTGCAGGATGGTGGCGCCAACCAGGTGCGGTTCAATCCCGCGGCGGCTGGTTTCTACTTCAGGTAATTCAGGCATATTTTTCTCATATTAAAACAGCAGGCGCCGCTATTTTACCTCGTTCAGGAGGCCGCGACGCGACTAGTGCTGAAAATTCACGCCGATGGTTATCTGCCTGCCATCGGGCTGCGGTTTGAACTTCCAGCGCCAGAGCATATCGACCGCCCGCGCATCGTACTGTTCCACTTCGCTGCTTTTGCTCACCAGCACCAGCGTCGGCGCGCCGTTTTTATCAATATCAACGGTAAGCTCAGTCCGTTTATCGCCCTGCATTTGCGGCGCCTTCCACTCAACGCCGAAGAAAGACGCGTTCAACACCGCATTCTTGTCGATATCAACCGTCATACTCACCGGCGGGTCAAAGGGAACGAGCGTTTCATGGCGGTCCAGCTTTTTGCTCGCCGGCAAGATTTCCCCGGCTTTTGCGGTCTCTTCACCTTTCGCTCTTTCCCCGAGGATATCAGCATAATCCGCGTACACTTTTGCCGAAAGAATCGCATTACGCTCGCCCATGCCAACCCGCATCAGTAGCTTAGTTTTGATATTCGCTATTTTCTGCTCGGTATCCTCGGCGAGTGGCTGTAGCAACAGGGAGTAGATCATTGCGCCGATGTACAGTTCAGGATCGCGCTCGGCCCACAGGCTGCCCCACCCCATCCACACCTGCGGATCCTCCGGAGCCAGCGCCAGCAGTTGCGCCCACGTCGCCCGTTTCTCGTCAAAGGAAACATAGCTCTTTCTCAGCGCCAAATCCTTCAATAACGGCGCATAGTAGGGATGCGTTTCGACCAGCGCTTCCATCGCCTCGGTCATTTCGGTAAAACCTTCTATTCTGCCTTTGGTCGTTTTTTCTCGTTTTTTGAAGTAGATAAGCTGTAAATTGCGCGCCTCTTCCGCGCTCAGTTTCTTCTGCGGAAAAAGCGCTTTCATCCGGGTGAATTGAGCGGCCATCTCTTGCGCGGCGGCTTCCATTCCAGGTTTATTATGCCGGGCCGCCAGCCGTGAGATACGCATCGCCCGTGATTCCATTTCCCGATAGTGTTCATTCGGAGACAGGCGATCGCTGATAAAGGTCACCGGCATCAGCAGGCGCTTTCCCTGCCGATTAGAGTGAAAACGCCACTGCGGCGCGTAGTGGAGCGCCGCTTTATCAAACTCGGGAACGCCGCTGCTGCACTCAACCACCACGTTTAACAGCTCGCCGCTGGCGTCTGTATCCAGCGAGAGTACCGTCGTCGCCGACTTGATATATTTATTTATCGCCGGGTAGAGCATCGGCGGCACCGTCTCTTTGCCGATCCCATATCTTTCTGGCTCAATGCTGACGTGCCCCGGAAAGTGCTCGTTAACTGTGCTGATGCCACGCACGGTGCCTTCTTTAAACACGATCGATTTCGATAAAGGCAGCACCTTGCTACCTTCGCCTTTTTCCGTTGCATACCGGTCCAATGGCAAATCGCAGGAGCGCGTCTGCATTCTGGCCTGCAGAATATGAAGGATTTGCCGGTCGTCAGACGGCATTTGCGCGATATACGCCGCTAACCGCTGCTGTAGCGCAGGCTGGCGCGGGCTATCCTTCAGGCCCTCCGCCATCAATAATCCGCTCGTAATGCTTTGCGTAAGCGCCTGAAACTGCGAATTTCGCACCCGCTCATTATCGCGGGACTGGATCAGCGCTAACGCCCAACCCAGCCAGGCGTCAGAGTTTTCCGGCGCAATGGCGATTGCCTGCCGAAAGGCTCTTTCCGCCCGCGATTTGTCCGCATCCGTTGTCAGCGTCAGGATAGCCGCGGCCAGCGTCAGATCGCCACGGTCCGGCATCCAGCTGAGATAATCCGTTATTTTGGGTAATGCTTTCGCTTCTTGTTCGCGATAGCCCAGTGCCTGCTGCCAGAGCGCATCCGCGGCGGCGGCATCTTTTTCACTCCAGCCAAGCGGCAGCTCCGCTAATGGCTTTTTCTGCGCGATAAATTGCTCGACAATCTTGTGCTGATTAAACGGTTCCCCACGCAGGATTATCTGAATAAAACGGGCATGACGGTCATAGAGAAAATCCGCCCAGGCGGGCGATGCCAGCTGATTCATACTCTGCCAACGCCGCTGGTTTTGCTCGCCAATTGGGACATTGAATAAGGTGATACCGATAACAAAAACAATCTGCGCCACGGCAGCAATCAGATAGCCTTTATTGCGCCGGGTAATCGCCACCCACATCAGGGCGGAAAAGTAGAGAGTTCCCCCTAGCCACAGGCCGTAGAGCAATAAACGCTGGGGAGCATTCAGCGCCGCCGGTAAAAGCGAAAGCTTATCCACCAACATAAAGGGTGCAGACCAGAGAAAGAGCACCATATTCGGCGCGACAAAAAGCGCAATCAAAGACAAGATGACCAGCAGGTGTTTTAACTTCGGCGTAATCATTTATGGCTTACTCCGAAGAATCGCCAGCAGCCCCATCATGGCTATCCAGACAAAAATCAGGATTAACGCCGCATTATCGTACCAGGCATGCCAGGGACCGCTCAGTTGGGTAAAATTACGCGCTAATATGGCCATCACCAGCGTGCTAATCACAGCCAGCGCGCCATGCCAAACAAATGCAGGAACTTTGCTGCGCATATTGCGCCACAGCAGCGTTAACGGCCCCGGCCCAGTTGACTGACGAGGTACCGCAGCGGCTGGCGCCACGCGAGGCTGCCGCTTTGCGGGCGCAGGCTTTGGACTAACGGTTTGTGTCCGCTTATGCTGCTTCGCCTGCTTTATCCCCTCAACAACCTGTTTTTCACGTGCGCAGACCAGGCACGGCATCCCTGCGAAATGCTGGTGTTTCTTACTACAGAGAACAATTTTTTGCGTACTGCGTAGCGCATAAGGACGCAGGATCTTCGCCCATTCATCGGCGGAAGGACGTTGGGCAGGCGAATCGCTAAAGGCGCGATCGAATTGCTTGCGTAGCCCAGCGGGCAGCAGGTGATGGGTACTGGCCGGTACCGGAGAGATATTCTTTGCGGCATTGATGCCGTAGGCGTAGCAACCGGCGGCGATGCGACCGGGTAAATCATCAGGCACTTTTGCCGCCTGCGCGCGGCCGCTATAGGGATGAATGCCGTGGTTGAGCAGCTGGAAAATAATCACCGCCAGCGAGAAGCGGTCCTGAGCCTCTTCCTGTTCGCCCGGCACCTGGCCAATGCGCTGGAACTCAGGCGCCAGGTAATCCGGCGTGAACTGCCCGGCCGGGAAACGCTCGCCCTCGCCCTGGATGCTAAAGCCATCGCAGTCAAGCAGCGCGATGTACAGGCTGTCGCGATAAAAACGCAGGTTGACCGGCTTCATGTCGATAACCCGGTGCTGGCGCGCGTGTAACGCCGAGACCAGGGTGGCGAGGTTGCAGGCCAGGCTCACTTTGGCGCCAATCCCCTCCGGCAGATTCTGCGCCTTCGCCTGCCGCGACTGCAAAATATACTCCAGCTCAATAGTGCGCCGGGTATCGAGCACCGGCATAACAAAGCCAATAACCCGCTTGCGCTCGTCGAAGAGCAAATAGTCAGGCCACGCCAGTTGGACGATCGCTTCACCGTCAGCAGGCGCGGGGATTTCCGGGCGCTGCGCAAGCATGGCGCTAAGCTTGCGCTGGTAATAGCCGGTATCGATATTGGGATGATAGATTTTCGCGACGCGGGAAGGGTCATCCGCCAGAAAATAGACGCTGCCAGCGCCGCCGCTCTTAATCAGTTTTCCCAGGCGTACCGCGCGACGTTGCTCGTTATAACACCCAGGGGCTTTTTTATGCTTCATTACGCAGAGCTACCAGAAGCGTCTTATCATCGCCGGTTATCGCCCAGGTGCGCGGGTCGTCAAGCGTGGCGCGTATCGCCTCACTCCCTTCAACCTCAGAGACCTGCGGCAAATAACGCAAAACAGGGTCCATAAAGGGGGAGAATAGCGCATCGCCGCGCTGGTTTAGCGCAAACGGCTGCACGCCGTCGGACATCATCACCAGTTGCGTGGCTCTGCCAGCAAACTGACGGATGCGTAAATGTTCGCGCCAGTCGTGGCTGGTGAGAAACCAGGTCTGGTTGGCGTATTCACCGTTTTCAGGTAACGAGAAGTGCTGCTCAGCGTCGATGCTCAACTCCGCGACGCCATCACCGATATGCAGCACCACTGAGGCGGTTTCCCCGAGCCATGCGGCCACAACGGTACAGGCAAAATCGCCTGCGGAAAGCCCTCGCTCCTGCGCCGCCAGCAGAACGACCTCACGCACGCTCGCTATCAGCGTCGCCAGCTGCTGTTCATCAGGCGCGGCGGTGAATTTCGCCAGCCGTTCGGCCAGCTCTCGGGCGACTAAAACCGCACCCTGTTCGCTATAAGCGGCTGAGCCTGCGCCGTCGCATACGGCGGCGACCAGACGATCGCCCAAATTGCGGTAGCAAAAGGCATCCTGACAAGGAAGGTTATTTTGTCGGTGGCTGCTGCCAATGGCCGACGAAGCGTAAACGCGCCAGTTCATCGCGTCAGACCGAAATTTCTGACCAGCTATCCGTCGGCGGCAGCTGTGCTTTACCGCCAGGGGTAGACTGCGAAACTACCTGCATGCTGGCGCTCAGCCAGAGGAACAGCTCGCGGAACTGCAAACCTTTTAGCTGCTTCACGCCGTTTATACCGCTACGACTGAAGTGACCCATCGATTCGGAAGCCTCGCTACCCACGCTTATCGGGAATACGGCAACCTTATTCGCCGCCTGCGCCTCGCGGCACTCCTGGGCCGCCGTCTGCCAGTTATCCGTTGGCGCGCCGTCCGACATCAAAAACAGCCATGGCCGGGTATAGGGTACGCCAGCTGCTTTCAGGCGCTGCTTTTCAGCTTCAATTTCACTTAACGCCATGCTGACGGCCTGCCCGGTAGGCGTTAAGCCGTTGGCTTCAAGAACAGGTGCGGTGAAATCCATCGCATCGCACCAGTCGCCGTACAGCTGACACTCGTCGTAACCGCCATATTTAATCACCAGCAGGCGAACGCGTTTGGCGGCTATCACATCATGCTTGAGTTCTTCTTCCAGCAGCTTGAGCCCCTGATTTAGCTGGGCGATTGGCTGGCCGTCCATGCTGCCTGAGCAGTCAAGGACTAAAATCAAAGGCGTACGCTGTTCACTATTATCGATAAATGAAACATCCGGAATTAAAGACGTCATAACAATCCCTGTCGGTGGTTTTCTGTACCGGCAGGATAAACACCCCATGCTGGTAAGACAAGAAAAACCAATTCATTCATATGGTTAATGATTATCAATAAAAAAGAAGAGCGGGATATATTTCGGAGGCAGGATGAGTGTAAAGCGAAAACAAAAAACCCCGCCGGGGCGGGGTTTTTCTGTACAAGGAGTCTAAAATTATTTGATTTTAGCTTCTTTGTATAAAACGTGCTGACGGACAACTGGATCGAACTTTTTCAGTTCCAGTTTTTCCGGCTTAGTACGCTTGTTCTTCGTGGTGGTATAGAAGTGACCAGTACCAGCAGAAGAAACCAGCTTGATTTTCTCACGAATACCTTTAGCCATGATTTATTTCCTCTAAGTACTTAGTACTTTTCGCCACGGGCACGCAGTTCGGACAGAACTGTATCGATGCCTTTCTTATCAATAACACGCATACCTTTAGCAGATACGCGCAGGGTGACAAAACGCTTCTCGCTCTCGACCCAGAAACGGTGAGAGTGCAGGTTCGGCAGGAAACGGCGTTTAGTCGCGTTCAGTGCGTGGGAACGGTTGTTACCGGTCACCGGACGCTTGCCAGTAACTTGGCAGACTCGGGACATGTCTATTCTCCAAAAATCAAATTAGCTCGAGCTTCGTATGGGGTATTGGCGCCTCGTCAGGCTTTACAGCCCGGTCATCGCAGTTCTAAGCGAACTCTCGATTGCCAGGCCCAAATGCCAAACCCGAGATTCTCAAAGGTGGCGTAGTATACGCTGACTCGGCGATGTGCTCAAGTCCCGAACAGACAAAGATCCCGATGGATCGCGCGATCGGGGCTAAATCCAGCCGCGTTCAGCGAAAGATACGTACGCTCCGCGGCCAATAACAAGGTGATCCAGCACACGTATATCCATGAATCGACAACATTTTATCACTCTTTCGGTAATCAACCTGTCGGCCTTGCTCGGCTCAGGACTACCGGATGGATGATTATGTGCCAGGATCACCGCTGCGGCGTTCACTTTGATGGCTTCGCGTACGATTTCTCGCGGATGCACCTCAACGTGGCTAAGAGTACCAGAAAAAAGTCGGCTATGTTTCAATACCCGATTCTGATTATCTAAAAAGATCACCATGAAGATCTCGCGCTCTTCGTCGGCCAGCTGGCTTTGCAGAAATTCTCGCGTCATCGATGGGGTAACCAGCGAGGGTTCTTCGGTCATTCGCAGACTAAAATAGCGTCGCGCCAGTTCAGCGATCCCTTTTAGCTGCGCATATTTCGCCAGGCCAATGCCTTCCACCTCGGCAAACTGCGACTCCTCCGCCGATAACAGGCCGTACAGCGAGCCAAAACGCTGCAGCAACTCGCGCGAAAACGTCATCACATCCTGCGTGCGGGTACCGGTACGTAAAAATAGCGCCAACAGTTCAATATCCGACAAAACTTCGATACCGTAGCGCTGCATCTTTTCCCTCGGCATCAGGGATTCTTGTATTTCCATCGCGGCCTCTCCTTCCTACTCCGCGCTATCCTGGCACAGCCTTTTTGCGCCGCCGATACGCAAGTTTTATCCCTGCGTGGCGCCTCGCAAAGTGAATCTCTACCAGGCACACGATGCCGTGAGGATTGTGATAAGATGCGCGAATTCTGGTGTACCGCAACAGGAAAAAATCATGATGAGTCTGGCTGGTAAAAAGATCGTTCTTGGCGTGAGCGGCGGCATTGCCGCCTATAAAACGCCGGAACTGGTGCGCCGCCTGCGTGACCGCGGCGCGGATGTCCGCGTCGCCATGACGGAAGCCGCAAAAGCCTTCATTACGCCGTTAAGCTTACAGGCGGTGTCCGGTTATCCGGTATCCGACAGCCTGCTCGACCCGGCCGCCGAAGCGGCGATGGGCCATATTGAGCTGGGGAAATGGGCTGATCTGGTCATTCTTGCCCCCGCCACCGCCGACTTAATCGCCCGCATCGCGGCAGGCATGGCCAACGATCTCGTCTCGACGATCTGTCTCGCTACGCCGTCGCCGGTCGCCGTCGTGCCCGCCATGAACCAGCAGATGTATCGCGCCGCCGCCACCCAGCATAATCTTGCCGTCATCGCCGCCCGCGGCCTGCTGGTATGGGGCCCGGACAGCGGCAGCCAGGCCTGCGGCGATATTGGCCCAGGGCGGATGCTCGACCCGCTGACCATTGTGGATATGGCCGCGCAGCATTTCTCTCCTGTCAAAGATTTGCAACATCTGAACATCATGATTACCGCGGGCCCCACCCGCGAGCCGCTGGATCCGGTGCGTTATATCACCAACCACAGTTCTGGTAAGATGGGCTTCGCGATTGCCGCCGCCGCCGCGCGTCGCGGTGCGAACGTTACGCTGGTGAGCGGCCCTGTTTCGCTGCCTACGCCGCCGTTTGTACACAGAATTGATGTCACCACAGCACTGGAAATGGAAGCCGCGGTGCAAAATAGCGCGTCTCAACAGCAGATTTTTATTGGCTGTGCGGCAGTCGCCGACTACCGTGCGGTCGCCATCGCCGAAGAAAAAATTAAAAAACAAGGTGATGAATTAACCCTGAAAATGGTTAAAAATCCGGATATCGTCGCAGGGGTCGCTGCGCTTAAGGCCAACCGCCCTTACGTCGTTGGGTTTGCCGCCGAAACAAATAATGTGGAAGAATACGCACGGCAAAAGCGAGCCCGCAAAAATCTTGATCTGATTTGCGCCAATGATGTTTCACAGCCAAATCAAGGATTTAACAGCGACAGCAATGCATTACACCTTTTCTGGCAGGAGGGAGATAAGCGCTTACCACTTGAGCGCAAGGAACTCCTGGGCCAATTATTACTCGACGAGATCGTTACCCGTTATGATGAAAAAAATCGACGTTAAGATTCTGGACCCGCGCGTTGGTCAGCAATTTCCGCTGCCGACCTATGCCACCTCCGGCTCCGCCGGACTTGACCTGCGAGCCTGTCTCGATGACGCCGTAGAGCTGGCTCCCGGCGCAACCACTCTCGTGCCGACCGGCCTGGCGATTCATATTGCCGATCCTTCTCTGGCCGCGGTCATTCTCCCGCGCTCCGGGCTGGGCCATAAGCACGGTGTCGTACTGGGTAATCTGGTCGGTTTGATTGATTCTGACTATCAGGGCCAGTTGATGGTTTCCGTCTGGAACCGCAGCCAGCAGAGCTTCATCATCGAACCCGGCGAGCGTATCGCGCAAATGGTGTTTGTGCCTGTTGTGCAGGCGGAATTTAACCTGGTGGAAGATTTTGACGCCACCGATCGCGGCGAAGGCGGCTTCGGTCACTCAGGGCGTCAATAAGCCCGGCGATAGAAAAAATCTTTCGGGGCGTCGCCGACAAAAGGGCAGCCTGAAGGATGAAGTGGAACCAGCATCGCAAAGCGCACTAATGCAATAACATCACCGCAGGCCACAGCTTGCGGTCGCTTTGTGGGTGCCTGCCTGACAAGTGCTTTTTCAGGGGTATTTTAAAACATGGCAGAAAAACAAACTGCGAAAAGGAATCGTCGCGAAGAAATACTTCAATCTCTGGCGCTAATGCTTGAATCCAGCGATGGGAGTCAGCGCATTACCACAGCGAAACTGGCGGCGTCCGTTGGCGTATCCGAAGCGGCTCTGTATCGGCATTTCCCGAGCAAGACCCGCATGTTTGATAGCCTGATTGAATTTATTGAAGACAGCCTGATTACGCGCATCAATTTGATTTTAAAAGATGAAAAAGACACCTCAGCGCGCCTGCGGCTGATTGTTCTGTTGATTCTTGGGTTTGGCGAGCGTAATCCTGGGCTGACACGAATTCTGACCGGCCATGCGCTGATGTTTGAACAGGACCGGCTTCAGGGCCGTATCAATCAGCTGTTCGAGCGTATTGAAGTTCAGCTGCGTCAGGTGATGCGGGAAAAGAAAATGCGCGAAGGCGAAGGCTTTACCGTCGATGAGGCCCTGCTGGCCAGCCAGCTATTGGCCTTCTGCGAAGGGATGCTGTCGCGCTTTGTGCGCAGCGAGTTTAAATATCGCCCGACGGACGATTTTGACGCCCGCTGGCCGCTGGTCGCCGCCCAGCTGAAGTAATTATCGCCTGTCTCTATGCAGCCAGAAAGGCTGCATCTCTTCCCACAGGAACTTTATCCGCGTTGATATCCTGCAGCTCTTAGCGTAGCGGCTTAAATCAGCCCGGCGCCTGCCGGGCCGCGGTTTATACGCCGTACGCTTCGCGATAGGCGCGAACTGACGCCAGGTGTTCAGCCATTTCCGGCTTCTCTTCCAGATAGCTAATCAGGTCTTTCAGCGTCACGATGGAAATCACTTTACAGCCGTAGTCGCGCTCAACTTCCTGAATCGCGGAGATTTCGCCGCGCCCGCGCTCCTGACGGTCAAGAGAAATCAGCACGCCGGCCAGCTCCGCGCCGTTGGCCTGGATAATTTCCATCGATTCCCGAATCGCGGTGCCTGCGGTGATAACATCATCCACCAGCATCACGCGGCCCTGCAGAGCGCTTCCCACCAGATTTCCGCCCTCGCCGTGGGTTTTCGCCTCTTTACGGTTAAAGCAGTAAGGCAGATCGCGGTCATGGTGTTCCGCCAGCGCGACCGCCGTGGTCGTGGCAATCGGAATACCTTTGTAGGCCGGGCCGAACAGCAGGTCAAAATCAATCCCGGAATCCACCAGCGCTTCGGCGTAAAAACGGCCTAACAGAGCCAGATCGCGCCCGGTATTAAACAGGCCGGCGTTGAAGAAATAGGGGCTCTTGCGCCCGGATTTCAGCGTAAACTCGCCAAACTTAAGTACCTGCTTGTTAAGCGCAAACTCAATAAACTGGCGCTGATACGGTTTCATGGATTCGCTCCTCATCTTACTTTTCTACGGACAAAAAAAAGGCGACTTCTCAGTCGCCTTAAAAACTAGTTTTGCAACGCCGCTTTCTGCGTCGTGACAATGGATTCGATACCCCCCCGGGCCAGTGCCAGCAGGGTGAGGAGTTCTTCATGAGTGAACGGCTCGCCTTCCGCCGTTCCCTGCACCTCGATGATGCGACCATCTTCGGTCATCACCACGTTCATATCGGTTTCCGCCGCGGAATCCTCAACGTATTCCAGATCGCAAATCGCTTCGCCATTCACGATGCCTACGGAGACCGCCGCCACCATCCCTTTCATCGGGTTGGTTTTCAGCTTACCGGCCGCAACCAGCTTATTGAGCGCATCGGCCAGCGCCACGCAGGCTCCGGTGATCGATGCGGTGCGAGTGCCGCCGTCGGCCTGCAGTACGTCGCAGTCCAGCGTGATAGTGAATTCACCCAGCGCTTTCAGGTCAACTGCAGCGCGCAGCGCGCGCGCGATCAGGCGCTGGATTTCCATGGTGCGCCCGCCCTGCTTACCTTTTGCGGCTTCACGCGCGTTGCGAGTGTGGGTAGAACGCGGCAGCATGCCGTATTCCGCGGTGATCCACCCCTGGCCCTGGCCTTTCAGAAAGCGCGGCACGCCTTCATCAATAGAAGCGGTGCACAATACTTTCGTGTCACCAAATTCGACCAGCACGGAGCCTTCTGCGTGTTTTGTGTAGTTACGGGTCAGGGTTACTGGGCGCACTTGATTAGCGCTACGGCCTGCTGGACGCATGGTGTTCTCCGGCTTGAAACGAATGTGGCTGCGCATTATACGGATAATGCGCGCTTATTCCTATCCTGATAAGGCCTCGAAAGCTATAATCCACCCCACTCTCCTTTAAAAACAGGAACGTCTATGATCCGCAGTATGACCGCCTACGCCCGGCGTGAAATCAAGGGTGAATGGGGTAGCGCCGCGTGGGAACTGCGCTCGGTAAACCAACGATATCTGGAAACCTACTTCCGCCTGCCGGAGCAGTTCCGTAGCCTGGAGCCCGTGGTGCGTGAACGTATTCGTTCCCGTCTGACCCGCGGTAAAGTCGAATGTACCCTGCGTTTTGAGCAAGACCCGAGCGCGCAGGGCGAGCTGATCCTCAACGAAAAACTGGCAAAGCAGCTGGTTAACGCCGCCAACTGGGTCAAAATGCAGAGCGACGAAGGCGAAATCAATCCGGTCGATATTCTGCGCTGGCCTGGCGTAATGTCGGCTCATGAGCAGGATCTGGACGCTATTACCGCTGAAATCCTGGGCGCGTTGAACGGCGCGCTGGATGACTTTATCGTCGCCCGCGAAACCGAAGGCCAGGCGCTGAAAGCGCTGATCGAACAGCGTCTCGACGGCGTGACGGCCGAAGTGGCTAAAGTGCGCGCCCATATGCCGGAAATTTTACAGTGGCAGCGCGAGCGTCTGGTTGCCAAGCTGGAAGATGCGGAAGTGCAGCTGGAAAACAACCGCCTCGAGCAGGAGCTGGTGCTGATGGCGCAGCGTATAGACGTCGCCGAAGAACTGGATCGTCTGGAAGCGCACGTGAAAGAGACGTGGAATATCCTGAAGAAGAAAGAAGCGGTCGGTCGCCGCCTCGACTTTATGATGCAGGAGTTCAACCGCGAGTCGAACACCCTGGCGTCTAAATCTATCAATGCTGAAGTGACGAACTCCGCCATTGAGCTGAAAGTACTGATCGAACAAATGCGCGAGCAGATCCAGAACATCGAGTAACGGTTTCCCGCCCGCCACATCACGTTCGGACAAAAGGCCATGGTAAATCATGGCCTTTTATTTTCGCTGCGTTTCAGAAGAAATAGTTTTTATCCAGTATCCGGCAGGTTAAAAACGCCCCTGCGGCGCACAGCAGCGTGGGAGCCAGATAGCTGTGATCCATGTGGGTGAACTCCATCACCAGCGCCACCGCCGTTAGCGGCATTTGCATGGATGCAGCGAGGAACGCCGCCGCGCCGACGAGAGCAAAACTGGCGCAATCTCCCCCGGGAAGCAGCTGTTGCCAGAGCATGCACAGCAGCAGGCTGGTCATGCCGCCGACCGCCAGCCCAGGCGTCAGCAGGCCGCCTTCCGCGCCGCCGCGCAGCACCGCCAGAATCACCACCATTTTTAGCGCCAGCAGCATCGCCGCCCCGGGGAAACCCAGTTCATCGTTGAGAGCCAGCTGCATAGGCCCTTTACCGTTTCCCGGAAGCTCAGGGAAATAGAGGCTGAGGACGGCGAGCAGGGAAAACGCCAGCAGACAGAAAACCGGCATCTGCCAGTTACTTCGGACGTGCGAACGCGCCGTGCTGGTCGCTTTGCGAAAGAGCCAGGCCCCGGCGCCAAGAATGGGGCCGGTGATAACCGCCCACCAGACAAATGAATGCGGCAGGATGTCGGAAGCAAAATGGTATTGCGATTCATCGCCTAACCCGAGCGTTGCCGTCCACGCGGCAATCGCCGAGGTGATAATCGCCGCCAGCGTTTTTTCCCAGCTAAACGACAGCAGCATGACCTCAAGGCTGAATAACGCACCGGCCAGCGGGACGTTATACACCGCCGCCAGGCCCGCACCGGCGCCGCAGGCAACCAACGTTCGGGTTTCATCCGCCGTCAGCCCCAGCTTACGCGCCACCATCCCCGCCCCCAGCGCGCCCATTTCCCGGGGAGCCACTTCGCGACCAAGCGGAGAGCCCAGCGCCACGGTGACGATCTGCAACAGAGCATGAATCGTTGTGGTACCCGCAGGCATTGGCACGGAAGGGTTAGCCACCGCCGCCGCAATTGAAACCCGCTTCTGCCCATAGAGTCCAAGCAGCCACCAGCCGAACCCGGCGATGGCTCCCCCCGCCACAATGGCAGAGATGCGACGAGGCCAGGAGGAATCCGTGACGCCCTGTAGAAATGACTCCGCGCTCACGATCTGCCCAGGGCTGTAGCCAAAAGCCAGGTGCTGAATCGCGTGTAAAATCAGCGCCAGAACCATACCTGACAGACCGGCCAGTATCCCCGTCAGCACAACGGCAATCAGGCGGGTGAAAGAGTTTTTATTGCCAGCGGCTGCAGTCATTTTCTCAGGCCCTGAAGGAGGAAAATAAAAGGATAAAGGTCGGGAATTAAACATTAGGTATTCATTACGTATTCGCTAGAGATGTACGCCAGCGCCTTCATCATTATTTTTTCTAATCTATATTAAATAATAAAATGACATATTAACGTTTAAAAACAGGATACATAGGCAATACAAACATTACATAAATCTGGTTAAAGACATTCACTTTAGAAAAACTCAATCGTGATCCTGAGCACAAATCGTTAACCTTCCGCCATCACCGTGGGGGATTCATGCTGCTTCATATTCTTTATCTGATTGGGATTACGGCGGAAGCCATGACCGGCGCGCTGGCTGCCGGGCGCCGCCGTATGGATACGTTTGGCGTCATTATCATCGCTACCGCGACGGCCCTCGGAGGCGGTTCGGTGCGCGATATTCTGCTTGGCCACTATCCGCTTGGCTGGGTACAACACCCCGAGTACGTCATTATTGTTGCCGTGGCCGCGGTCCTGACCACGATTGCCGCCCCGGTGATGCCGCATCTGCGACGCTTGTTCCTGGTGCTTGATGCGCTCGGCCTGATCGTGTTCTCTATCATTGGCGCCCAGATCGCGCTGGATATGGGCCAGGGCCCGGTCATCGCCTCCATTGCCGCTGTGATCACCGGCGTTTTTGGCGGCGTGCTGCGCGATATGTTCTGCAAGCGCATCCCGCTGGTGTTCCAGAAAGAGCTGTACGCCGGGGTATCATTCGCCGCCGCGGTGCTTTATATCGCGCTCCAGAATTACGTCAGCAATCACGATGTGGTGGTTATCTCCACCCTGCTGTTCGGCTTTACCGCCCGCATGCTGGCGCTGCGCTGGAAGCTGGGCCTGCCGGTATTTAATTACAACCATAGCGCACATTAGTGCTTTCAGAATCCCGGAACGCGTTGCCCGCTCAGCCACTTCGCTAGCGCGGCAACATCCGGATGATGTAAGAACGTCACCAGCTGCCGCGCTCGTTCTGCTCCGATACCCGGCAGGCGTCGCCACTGCTCTTCGTTGCGATCCTGCATCCGTCGCCAGTCATCCTCCTTCAGCCCGGCAAATGCCGTCTTCGGTATGGGCACGCCGATTGCCTGTATCCAGCGCAGGAAAGGCCGTTCGCGCGCAAGGTTAAACTGATGCCACAGCCGCTGCCCGCGCTGCGCAGAGATGCCCGGGATGGATTGCAGCCGCTCCGGCGTAAACGCCAGCCATGAAAAGAGATGCCCCATGCTGCGGGCATCGTGCAGAGTTCGCCACAGCGCTTCCCCCGCGCCGTCAATATCGAGAACCGATCGGGATGAGAGCCAGACCAGCCGCGAGAGAAACTGCTCCGCGCACTCGGGGGTGGCGAAGTAGCAGGTTAAGGCATTGAAACGCGCCGCCGGTGGCTGGGGTTTATTACGCTGAGCCGTGCGCCAGACGACCGAATCGATGCGCGGTATCCCCTGCCCGGCAAGGCTGATTTGCAGCTGATCGCCAACACCGATGTCCAGATTGTACCAGCGGGATACCGAGCCGACGTTCACCCGCTGCACGCGCTTATCGTCCAGCAGCTGCGGCTCCAGGAGCGCCACCACGGCTATTTTACCGCTGCGCCCGACGCTAAAGCTGATACCGCGAACCTCCATAACCCGCGAGGCAGGCGGATATTTCCAGGCGATAACCCAATCGCCCTGACCCGGCGCCCAGAAACGCCCGGCGGACTCTTTTGCCCGCCGCACCACAACGCCATCGGTGGCAAAAGGCAGCGGTGAAGTCAACCAACGCTGGCGCCATCGTTCAACCTGCTGCGCATCCGCGACAGGATGCGAAAAAAGCGTGCTGTAAAGAAAGCCGCCCTGCCGCAGCAGCGCCAGCCGCTGTTCCATATCCTCTGGACCATCGGGCCACGCCCAGATAAAGATGCCCAGCCTATCAAGCTCCGCTTGCGCCTCCTGGCGCATCATCATGCCGGCTACTTTTGCCCGCGCGTTCATGCCGCCCATTCGCTTTTGTACATGCCCCTCGCGGAGCAGGAACAGCTCACCCTGCAGCACGCTATTCGCCAGTACGCCGTCAGAGGTTTTAGGAATTGAGGGGATCTGCAAGACCCTGGCCGTCCAGTCTTCCCCGGTCAGGCCGTTACCCCGGCTTATCGCCTGCGTCAAACGCCCCTGCCGATACACCAGCGTGATCGCGACGCCATCGACTTTCGGCTGTACCCACAGGCCGGACTGGCCACGCATCCAGCGCGCCACGTCGGCTTGATTCGCCAGTTTACGCACGCCGGTGTGCGCCACCGGATGTCTGGTATCCCCCCTTAGCGGCGGAAGCGCAGAGTGAGCGGGAGTCTCGCCGGTGAAGCAGCGCTGCCAGTATGCCAGCCGCGCCGCAAGCTGGTCATAGACTTCATCGCTTACCGTACTGCTCCCCTGCTGCCAGTAGGCGTTATTCCATTCCGTTATCCGCTGACCGAGACGTTCCATTTCCTGTTCAGCCTTGGCCTGCGGCCACGCGGGGCAGGCTGCCTGCCCGTATCCCACCAGCATCCACAGCACCAGCGCCCAGACTCCTTTTTGCATCGCGATGCCCTCCTGTTTTCTCACCGAGGATTGTGCCGCAGGCTTATTTTCATCGGCGAGAGGGGATTTTTAACGCTGCGAGCAGGCTTCCGGCTTTTCTGTGTTGTTTCTGCAACGCCCGGAGAAATCAGGGAAACGGCAAGCAAAATGAAAGAAAGAACGCAAAAAGTGTGACAGGGACTGCGTCACGCTGCGCCGCCGTGTATAATAGGCTCGTATGTAAGCTCTATTTCGACCACCACATACAAAAGACACTCATGGCTCAAGGCACGCTTTATATTGTTTCCGCCCCTAGCGGCGCGGGTAAATCCAGCCTGATTCAGGCTTTATTAAAAACCCAACCGTTGTACGACTCTCAGGTTTCTGTTTCGCATACCACACGCGCTCCGCGCCCGGGTGAAGTGCACGGTGAACACTATTTCTTTGTGAATCACGACGAATTCAGGACGATGATTGGCAGAGACGCTTTTCTTGAACATGCAGAAGTCTTTGGCAACTATTACGGCACCTCGCGCGAAACTATCGAGCAGGTACTGGCGACCGGCGTCGATGTCTTCCTCGATATTGACTGGCAGGGCGCGCAGCAAATCCGCAACAGAATGCCCGGCGCGCGCAGCATTTTTATTCTGCCGCCGTCAAAAGATGAGCTTGATCGTCGCCTGCGCGGCCGCGGTCAGGACAGCGAAGAGGTTATCGCGAAACGTATGGCGCAGGCAGTTGCAGAAATGAGCCATTACGCGGAATATGATTACCTGATTGTGAATGATGATTTTGATACCGCGCTGAGCGATCTGAAAATTATTATTCGCGCCGAACGTCTGCGCATGAGCCGCCAAAAGCAGCGACATGGCGCTTTAATCACCAAACTGTTGGCAGACTGAACCCACATTCAGTATTATGCCCAGTCATTTCTTCACCTGTGGAGCATTTTAAGTATGGCACGCGTAACTGTTCAGGACGCTGTAGAGAAAATTGGTAACCGTTTTGACCTGGTACTGGTCGCCGCGCGTCGCGCTCGTCAGATGCAGGTAGGCGGAAAGGATCCGCTGGTACCGGAAGAAAACGATAAAACTACCGTTATCGCACTGCGCGAAATCGAAGAAGGTCTGATCAACAACAAGATCCTCGACGTTCGTGAGCGCCAGGAACAGCAAGAGCAGGAAGCCGCTGAATTACAAGCCGTTACCGCTATTGCTGAAGGTCGTCGTTAATCACACTGCGGGTCGCCCTTGTATCTGTTTGAAAGCCTGAATCAGCTGATTCAAAACTACCTGCCCGAAGAGCAAATTAAACGTCTTCGGCAGGCTTATCTCGTTGCACGTGACGCTCACGAGGGCCAGACACGTTCAAGCGGTGAACCCTATATCACGCACCCGGTAGCGGTAGCCTGTATCCTGGCCGAGATGAAACTCGACCACGAAACGCTGATGGCCGCTCTGCTGCACGACGTGATAGAAGATACCCCCGCCACCTACCAGGACATGGAGCAGCTTTTTGGTAAAAGCGTTGCTGAACTGGTAGAGGGGGTGTCAAAACTTGATAAGCTTAAGTTTCGCGACAAGAAAGAGGCCCAGGCCGAAAACTTTCGCAAAATGATTATGGCGATGGTGCAGGATATCCGCGTCATCCTTATCAAGCTTGCTGACCGCACCCACAACATGCGCACGCTGGGCTCATTGCGCCCGGATAAGCGCCGCCGCATTGCCCGCGAAACGCTGGAAATCTACAGCCCTCTGGCGCACCGTTTAGGTATTCATCACATCAAAACCGAGCTCGAAGAGCTGGGCTTTGAGGCGCTGTATCCTAACCGCTACCGCGTTATTAAAGAGGTGGTCAAAGCGGCGCGCGGCAACCGTAAAGAGATGATTCAAAAAATCCTCTCCGAAATCGAAGGGCGCCTGCAGGAAGCGGGAATTCCCTGTCGCGTAAGCGGTCGCGAAAAGCATTTGTACTCCATCTACTGCAAGATGGTGCTCAAAGAGCAGCGCTTTCACTCGATTATGGATATCTACGCTTTCCGCGTCATCGTCCATGATTCCGACACCTGCTACCGCGTGCTTGGCCAGATGCATAGCCTTTACAAGCCGCGTCCGGGTCGCGTCAAAGACTACATTGCCATTCCAAAGGCGAACGGCTATCAATCTTTGCACACCTCGATGATCGGCCCGCACGGCGTCCCGGTTGAGGTACAAATTCGTACCGAAGACATGGACCAGATGGCGGAAATGGGGGTGGCGGCGCACTGGGCTTATAAAGAGCACGGCGGCGAGAGCAGCACCACCGCGCAAATCCGCGCCCAGCGCTGGATGCAGAGCCTGCTGGAGCTTCAGCAGAGCGCCGGTAGTTCATTTGAATTTATTGAGAGCGTGAAATCCGATCTGTTCCCGGATGAGATTTACGTTTTCACCCCGGAAGGGCGCATTGTCGAACTGCCCGCTGGCGCGACGCCGGTGGATTTCGCCTACGCGGTGCATACCGATATCGGCCATGCCTGCGTCGGCGCGCGCGTCGACCGCCAGCCGTATCCGCTGTCGCAGTCGCTCTCCAGCGGCCAGACGGTGGAAATCATCACCGCGCCGGGCGCACGCCCGAACGCCGCGTGGCTGAACTTTGTCGTCAGCTCGAAAGCGCGCGCCAAAATTCGCCAGCTGCTGAAAAACCTCAAGCGCGACGATTCCGTTAGCCTCGGACGCCGCCTGCTCAACCACGCCCTCGGCGGTAGCCGTAAGCTGGCGGAGATTCCGCCAGAGAATATTCAGCGTGAACTTGAGCGCATGAAGCTGACAACCCTTGACGATCTGCTGGCCGAAATCGGCCTCGGCAACGCCATGAGCGTCGTGGTGGCAAAAAACCTGCAGCAGGGTGAAACTACCGCCGTGCCTGTACAGCCGGCGCCTATCGGCCATAACCATCTGCCGATTAAAGGCGCAGATGGCGTGCTGATCACCTTTGCCAAATGCTGCCGTCCGATCCCCGGCGACCCGATTATTGCGCACGTCAGTCCTGGCAAAGGCCTGGTTATCCACCATGAGTCCTGTCGTAACATTCGCGGCTATCAGAAAGAGCCGGAGAAATTTATGGCGGTCGAGTGGGACAAAGAGACGGCGCAGGAATTTATCACCGAAATCAAGGTGGACATGTTCAACCATCAGGGTGCCCTGGCGAATCTTACCGCCGCGATCAACACCGCCTCTTCCAATATCCAAAGCCTGAATACGGAAGAGAAAGATGGCCGCGTTTATAGCGCCTTTATTCGCCTCACCGCGCGCGATCGCGTACATCTGGCGAATATTATGCGCAAAATTCGCGTCATGCCGGATGTGATAAAAGTCACCCGTAACCGAAACTAGTATTATGAATTCACAGCGTTATGCGCGTATCTGCGAGATGCTCGCCAGGCGTCAGCCTGACCTGACGGTCTGCATGGAGCAGGTCCACAAACCTCATAACGTCTCTGCGGTCATTCGTACGGCCGACGCCGTTGGCGTGCATGAAGTGCACGCTATCTGGCCGGGTAGCCGTATGCGTACCATGGCCTCTGCGGCGGCCGGCAGCAATAGCTGGGTGCAGGTTAAAACCCACCGTACTATTGGCGAGGCCGTCACGCATTTAAAAGGCCAGGGCATGCAGATCCTGGCGACCCACCTCTCTGATAAAGCCGTTGATTTCCGTGAAATCGACTATACCCGCCCTACCTGTATCCTGATGGGGCAGGAGAAAACCGGCATTACGCAGGAAGCGTTAGACCTGGCGGACCAGGACATCATCATTCCGATGACTGGCATGGTGCAGTCGCTGAACGTTTCCGTCGCCTCGGCGCTTATCCTCTACGAAGCCCAGCGCCAGCGGCAGAACGCCGGCATGTACCAGCGCGAAAACAGCATGCTGCCGGAAGAAGACCAACAGCGTCTGCTGTTTGAAGGCGGCTATCCGGTGCTGGCGAGGGTCGCAAAACGCAAAGGTCTTCCCTACCCCCACGTCAACGAGCAGGGCGAAGTCGAAGCCGATGCCGCGTGGTGGGCCACCATGCAGGCGGCGAAGTAATCATGCAGGGCCGTCTGCTGGATGCGGTGCCGCTCAACACCCTGACGGGCGTTGGCGCGGCCCAGAGCAGTAAACTGGCGAAAATCGGCCTGCACACAGTGCAGGATCTGCTTCTGCACCTGCCGCTACGCTACGAAGACCGCACCCATCTGTATCAAATCGGCGAACTGCTGCCCGGCGTTTACGCCACCGTTGAAGGCGAAGTTCTCAACTGCAATATCACTTTCGGCGGCCGCCGGATGATGACCTGCCAGATAAGCGACGGCTCCGGCATCCTCACCATGCGCTTTTTTAACTTCAGCGCGGCGATGAAAAACAGTCTGGCAACCGGGCGCCGCGTGCTGGCCTACGGCGAAGCGAAGCGCGGTAAGCACGGAGCGGAGATGATCCACCCGGAATATCGGGTTCAGGGCGATATGAGTACGCCTGATTTACAGGAAACGCTGACCCCGGTTTATCCCACCACCGAAGGCATCAAGCAGGCTACGCTGCGCAAGCTCACCGACCAGGCGCTGGAGCTGCTTGAAACCTGCGCGATCGCCGAGCTGCTGCCGCCGGAGCTGGCCCAGGGGATGATGAGTCTGCCGGACGCCTTACGCACCCTGCATCGCCCGCCGCCCACGCTACAGCTTAGCGAGCTGGAAAGCGGTAAACATCCGGCCCAGCGGCGCTTAATTCTGGAAGAGCTGCTGGCGCATAACCTCAGCATGCTGGCGCTGCGGGCAGGCGCCCAGCGCTATCACGCCCTCGCGCTTAGCGCTAACGACACGTTAAAAGACAAGCTGCTGGCCTCCCTCCCCTTTACGCCGACCGGCGCGCAGGCGCGCGTCACGGCTGAAATCGAGCGCGATATGGCGCTGGACGTGCCGATGATGCGTCTGGTGCAGGGGGACGTGGGCTCCGGTAAAACCCTGGTTGCCGCGCTGGCCGCCCTGCGCGCCATCGCCCACGGCAAACAGGTGGCGCTGATGGCACCGACCGAGCTGCTGGCTGAACAGCACGCCAATAACTTCCGCAGCTGGTTCGAACCGCTGGGTGTTGAGGTGGGCTGGCTGGCGGGCAAACAAAAAGGCAAAGCGCGCCTGGCGCAGCAGCAGGCTATCGCCAGCGGACAGGTGCAGATGATTGTCGGGACCCACGCCATCTTTCAGGAGCAGGTCCAGTTTAACGGCCTCGCGTTGGTAATTATCGATGAACAGCACCGTTTTGGCGTCCATCAACGGCTGGCGCTGTGGGAAAAAGGCCAACAGCAGGGTTTTCATCCGCACCAGCTGATTATGACCGCCACACCGATTCCGCGTACCCTGGCGATGACCGCTTATGCCGACCTCGACACCTCGGTCATCGATGAACTGCCGCCGGGCCGTACGCCGGTCACCACGGTGGCCATTCCGGATACCCGACGCAGCGATATTATCGACCGCGTGCGTAACGCCTGCACGCACGAAGGTCGTCAGGCCTACTGGGTCTGTACGCTGATTGAAGAGTCGGATCTGCTGGAAGCCCAGGCGGCGGAAGCCACCTGGGAAGAGTTGAAGCTCGCGCTGCCGGAGCTGAATATCGGCCTGGTGCACGGGCGCATGAAGTCCGCCGAGAAGCAGGCGGTGATGAGCGCGTTCAAGCAGGGCGAGCTGCATCTACTGGTCGCCACCACGGTGATTGAAGTCGGCGTGGATGTGCCCAATTCCAGTCTGATGATCATCGAAAACCCGGAGCGTCTGGGCCTGGCGCAGCTGCACCAGCTCAGAGGCCGCGTCGGGCGCGGCGCGGTAGCCTCCCACTGCGTGCTGCTCTATAAATCGCCGCTGTCAAAAACCGCCCAGAAGCGCCTGCAGGTTCTGCGCGACAGCAACGACGGTTTCGTCATCGCTCAGAAAGACCTGGAAATTCGCGGTCCCGGCGAGCTGCTCGGCACCCGCCAGACCGGCAACGCTGAATTTAAAGTCGCGGACTTACTGCGCGATCAGGCCATGATCCCGGAAGTTCAGCGCATCGCCCGCCATATTCACGAACGCTATCCCCAGCAGGCCCAGGCGCTGATTGAGCGCTGGATGCCGGAAACCGAACGCTATTCCAACGCGTAGCGCGAACGTCATCTCGCCACGCTGCGCATAATTTTTATTCAGATGAGTGGATTATGAAACGAGAACTGGCCATCGAATTTTCGCGCGTCACCGAAGCCGCCGCGCTGGCAGGCTACAAGTGGTTAGGCCGTGGTGATAAAAACACCGCCGACGGCGCCGCCGTCAACGCCATGCGCATTATGCTCAACCTGATCAACATCGACGGCACCATTGTGATTGGCGAAGGTGAAATCGACGAAGCGCCGATGCTGTACATCGGCGAGCGCGTCGGTACCGGCCACGGCGATGCGGTAGATATCGCCGTCGATCCCATCGAAGGCACCCGCATGACGGCGATGGGCCAGGCCAACGCGCTGGCGGTCATGGCGGTAGGCGATAAGGGCTGCTTCCTGAACGCGCCGGATATGTACATGGAAAAGCTGATTGTCGGCCCGGGGGCGAAAGGTACCATCGATATGAACCTGCCGCTGGCGGAGAACCTGCATAACATCGCCCGCGCGCTGAATAAGCCGCTGAGCGAATTAACGGTCACCATCTTAGCCAAGCCGCGCCATGACGACGTCATTGTTGAGCTGCAAAAGCTGGGCGTGCGCGTGTTCGCCATCCCCGACGGCGACGTTGCCGCCTCTATTCTGACCTGCATGCCGGACAGCGAAGTTGACGTTATGTACGGTATCGGCGGCGCGCCGGAAGGCGTCGTTTCCGCAGCGGTGATCCGCGCGCTGGACGGCGATATGAACGGCCGTCTGCTGGCGCGTCACCACGTGAAGGGCGACAGCGAAGAGAACCGCCGCATCGGCGAAAACGAGCTGGTACGCTGCAAAGCAATGGGCATTGAAGCCGGAAAAGTGCTGCGCCTGGACGATATGGCGCGCAGCGACAACGTCGTTTTCTCGGCGACCGGCATCACCAAAGGCGATCTGCTGGACGGTATCACCCGTAAAGGCAATATGGCCACCACCGAAACCCTGCTGATCCGCGGCAAATCCCGCACAATTCGCCGTATTCAGTCGATTCATTATCTCGATCGCAAAGATCCGGATATCCAGCTGCACATCCTGTAAAACATTTGATCAATAGAGCTTTCCAGCCTTTTCGGGCTGGAAATCTGCTTTCGTCGCGGTGAAGATACGCTAACAGGATTGAGAGGAGAGACGCTATGGCAAACTGGGTTACAGGCAAAGTCGTAAAAGTTCAAAACTGGACGGATGCGCTGTTTAGCCTCACCGTTCACGCACCGGTTGCGCCGTTTACCGCAGGTCAGTTTGCCAAGCTGGGCCTGGACATTGACGGTGAACGCGTGCAGCGCGCGTATTCCTACGTCAACGCCCCCGGCAATCCCGATCTTGAGTTCTACCTGGTGACGGTTCCGGAGGGCAAGCTCAGCCCACGGCTGGCGGCACTGAAGCCGGGCGACGAAGTGCAGATTGTCAGCGAAGCCGCCGGTTTCTTCGTCCTGGAAGAGGTACCGGATTGCGACACGCTATGGATGCTCGCTACCGGCACGGCGATTGGCCCGTACCTGTCGATTCTCGAAGAAGGGAAAGACCTGGATCGTTTTGAAAACCTGGTACTGGTGCACGCCGCGCGATATGCCGCCGATCTCAGCTATCTGCCGCAGATGCAGGCGCTGGAAGCGCGCTATGCGGGCAAGCTGCGCATCCAGTCGGTCGTGAGCCGGGAAACCGCGCCGGGCATGCTCACGGGGCGCATCCCGTTCCTGATTGAAACCGGCGCGCTGGAAGAGGCCGTCGGCCTGCCGATGAACGCCGAGAGCAGCCACGTTATGCTGTGCGGTAACCCGCAGATGGTGCGCGACACTCAGCAGTTGCTGAAAGAGACCCGGCAGATGAGCAAGCACCTGCGTCGCCGACCGGGTCATATGACCGCCGAACACTACTGGTAATCAGGATTCCGCTTTCCAGCGCACGTCCAGCGTCTCTTTACCAAACTTATTCGCGCCCTGGGTGCCGACAAACGCGCCCAGGTCGATCAGCATCATGACGATAATCAGCGTCGGTATAAACCGCCCGACGCCCCACTGCCAGACCCCAGGCAGCATTGACCAGTTGCCCGCCAGCAGCATCCACGCCAGAATCATCAGCAGCGCCCAAAGCCCGGATTTACCCCGATCGTGCAGGCGTTTAATAGTCACCGCCGCCGTCGGCCACAGCAGGCACACCAGAATAAAAGCCGCCGTCTGTAGATTAAGAAGATTACTGCCGGCCAGCGTGAACAACGCGCTCATGGTCACTATCCAGATAGCGATCCAGATCCAGAAGTCGCGACGTCCAATCCGCCCTTTAATTGAGAATAGCCACTGCTGTAGGGTCATGTTTTATTCCTTATCATCATCACCGACGTAGTTTACCCTGAAGGCGTGACTTTTTGACAAGCGTGACGGTTCTCGTTTTAATCGTCAGCAGATAAAAAAAGGGAAGATGGGCATGAAGAAGTGGGCAACCTTATGTTTGATTGGGCTGGCGGCGTTATCCGTTGGCCAAAAGGCGTTGTCCGCCGAGTCAGACGCCAGCGCTACGGCACCCTATCTTCTCTCCGGCGCGCCGGTCTTTGATATTTCCATCAGCGAGTTTCGGGAAAAATTCAATCGCGATAACCCGAAGCTAACGCTCAATGAATTTCGCGCCGTCGCCGCCAGCAAAGACCAGGCGAACCTGACCCGCGCCGCCACCAAGATCAATGAGAACCTCTACGCGTCGACCGCGCTTGAACGTGGAACCCTCAAAATTAAATCGATGCAAATAACCTGGCTACCGATTCAGGGGCCACAGCAGAAAGCGGCGAAAGCCAGGGCCCTGGAGTATATGAGCGCCGTGATGCGCGCTTTTGTGCCCACGCTAAGTCAGACGCAAAGCCAGCAAAAATTGCAAAAACTGCTGACCGCCGGAAAAGGCAAACGTTACTTCAGCGAAACCGAAGGCGCGGTGCGCTATGTGGTGGCGGACAACGGCGAAAAGGGGCTGACCTTCGCTGTTGAACCGATTAAGCTGGCGCTATCTGAAACGCTGGAAAACAACAATAAATGACAAAAAGCAAAGCCTTTCCAGTGATGAATCTCTATACTGTTTCACAGACCATGCTGCCCTCGGGGGCGGCTATATTCCTTAATTCGCTTTGAAGCGTGGAGAATAAAAATGCGACATCCTTTAGTGATGGGTAACTGGAAACTGAACGGCAGCCGCCACATGGTAAACGAACTGGTCGCGAACCTGCGTACCGAACTGGCTGGCGTGACCGGCTGTGCAGTTGCAATTGCTCCGCCTGAAATGTACATCGACCTGGCGAAACAAGCCGCTGCCGGCAGCCACATTCACCTGGGCGCGCAGAACGTTGACCTGAACCTGTCCGGCGCATTCACCGGCGAAACAAGCGCTGAAATGCTGAAAGACATCGGCGCTCAGTACATCATCATCGGCCACTCCGAGCGTCGTACCTACCACAAAGAGTCCGACGAGCTGATCGCTAAAAAATTCGCGGTACTGAAAGAGCAGGGTCTGATCCCGGTTCTGTGCATCGGTGAAACCGAAGCGGAAAACGAAGCGGGCAAAACCGAAGAAGTGTGCGCCCGTCAAATCGACGCCGTTCTGAAAACTCAGGGCGCGGCGGCCTTCGAAGGCGTGGTTATCGCTTACGAACCCGTATGGGCGATCGGTACCGGCAAATCCGCTACCCCGGCTCAGGCCCAGGCGGTGCACAAATTCATTCGCGATCACATCGCGAAAGCCGATGCGAAAGTGGCTGAACAAGTGATCATCCAGTACGGCGGTTCCGTTAACGCGGGCAACGCAGCGGAGCTGTTCACCCAGCCGGACATCGACGGCGCGCTGGTTGGCGGCGCATCCCTGAAAGCTGACGCTTTCGCGGTGATCGTTAAAGCAGCAGAAGCCGCGAAAAAAGCGTAATTCGCTTTAAAGGCTACCCCCGGTCGCGCTTCGCAACCGGGCTACTGACCAGAAATCTGCAATATTTGTAGCCCGGCTCAGCACAGCGCAAGCCGGGTTTTTTACCCCGCTATAGTTTCCCCAACGCCTGATACCATAGATAGTCCAGCGGCAGCAGAATCAAATAGCTCACCGCCGCCAGCGCGATACACAGCAGCATTCCCGCCCTTGCAGGCACTTTCCCCAGCCCCATCGCCACCACAATCGGTGACGCTTGATACGGCAGCAGCGGCGTGGAGTACCCCAGCACCTGAATCATAATCACGCTCAGCAGCGGGAAGCCGGTCGCATCGGAGAAGCTCTGCGCGAAGGTGGTATACAGCGCCGGTACGCCGTTGGCGGTCATGATAAAGTTCAGCGCGCTGGTAATGCCGGTCAACGCGAGAAAGCTGGTAAACGGACTCTCTTTATCCAGCGGCATAATCTGCAGCAGCGCATTGCCCACCACGCCGCCGATACCAGTTTGGGTCACGGTGATAGCCAGCCCGAGAATGCCGGCAACGTAAATACAGGTGCGGATATTCACGCCGCTGGAAAACTCCTCGCCGCTGATAAAGCCGACCCGCGGCAGCAGCGTTACCACCGCCGCCGCCAGCCCCGTCCAGGCCGGCCCCACGCCGTGCCAGCTTTCGGTCACCCAGAGCGTCAGCACCACCGCCAGCAGCCACGCCAGGCGCTTCTCATCGCGGCTCATCGGCGGCAGCGGCGTCATGTCGCGCGGCGGGTGCGGTTTTCCGGGAAACAGCCAGCATATTAATGCAATCAGCACAGCGCCTTTGAGCCAGCCGAGCACCGGCGTATGCAGCAGTAAATAGGGCAGGTAATTCAGGTGAATACCATATGATCCCTCCGCCGCGCCGCTCATCACCAGATTCGGGACGTTGGCGGGTAGGATGGTGGCAGACAGCTGGAAGGTACCGAACCCCACCGCCAGCGCCAGGCCAAACCACGGGCGCGTCCCCTCTTCAATACCGGCACGCCTGGCCATTGCCGCCACAATCGGCATCAGCAGCGCGATACGTCCCATATTGGACGGCATCACAAACGCCAAGGCATAGCTGAGCAGCACCACGCTGGCGACCATCAGCGGCCAGGAGTCGGTCAGCCGCGACGAAAGCGACCGCGCCGCCCTGTCCGCAAGTCCGGTTTTGCGGATAGCGATCCCCAGCACAAAGCCGCTGAACACCAGCCAGAACGCCGATGAGGCAAAGCCGCCGAAAATCACCTCCGGCGGCGCGATTTTGGCGATCATCGCCGCGGCAAAAAACAGCAGCGCGGTCATAAACTCCGGTAGTAAAGAGGTCGCCCAGAGGAGAATAGTGATGCCGACGATGATAGAGGGAAGGAACAGAGGGTGGGAAAACCAGAGCGACATACCTGTCTCCTGTCGTTTTTTTCAGCAAGAATACGACGGACAACAGGACAGGTAAACGCCAGATATAGTGGGGTTATGACAACACCGGTGCGGGCAGATTAGTGATAATGAATTTCGCCAAAGTATTCCGACAGCACGTAATAACGGCAATATTCAAAAGGGCTGTTATGCCCGGCCTGAAACGTCTGTCTGGCGACGGATAATAGTGGTTTATTCGCCGCGATCTGCAGTTTTTCGCACAGGTCGGGGGAAGGTAAGATCGCCTCAACCTTTTCAATCGCCGAGTCACTGGTGACGTTTAATAGCGAATAAAGCGACGTATGTTCCAGCGCCTCTGGCGTGAGCTGCAGATCGGGAAAGAAGCTAAGATCGAGATAGATCTTTTCATGGTTAAACGGACGATTATTCAGGCAACGAATACGCGAGATATAGAGATAATGATGATGGGCGGGCAGGCTCAAACCATCTGCCTGAGCGTCACGCGCGCGACGCGGCGCAATCTCAAGAATACGGTTCTCTATCTCGACGCTGGCATCCTGAAGATCGCTGGTAATGCCGCGAAACGTGTGGCCGTAGCTCACTCCCTCCGGCACTGAGCACACTACCGATCCGCTTCCGCGCTGGGACGAAATAATGCCCGCATTGATTAATTCGCTCCAGGCCTGTTTAACCACGATGAGCGAGACGTTATAGGCTCTGGCAACCTCTTTTTGCGTCGGCAGCTGGCTGCCTAACGGCAAGGACCCATTCTGAATCTGCTGACAGATGATAAAAAATAGTTGCTTATAAAGCGGAGTAAAGCTCGTTTTATCAACCTGCAAACTGCGCACCTCACGTCTTCGCCAGCAGGGGACGTTTTACCGTCCCCGGCAGGGTGAATTCGCTACCCTGCGATTTGCCTGGCCAGTTGTGCCAAATCGAAATGATTCATACGATCCACGGTCGTTAAATAATCGGCGGGAAAAGCCTCCACGCCATGGAATGCGCCGGAAATCGCTCCAACCATGGTAGCGACAGTATCAGTATCATTGCCGATATTAACGCCGGAGATAATAGCATCTACGGCAGAATTCGGACAACACGCGAACAGGCCAAAGGCCGCCGGTACGGCTTCACTGACGTGCAGCCCGGAACCAATAATATCGGCAAGTTCCACCACCGCCGTTTCCCAATGACGATGGCGTTGACCGATAGCCACGGCCAGCTCGATGCGTCGGGCAACGGATGGGCCTGCCACCATCATCGCTCCTTGCTCCTGCGCCAGCAGATAGCCTCTTTGCGCGCCATAAATACCGGCGGCAATAATGGTGTCCGCATTGGTCTGCGATCTTAATGCTTCACTGGTTGCCGCCGCCATCGCCGCTGCGCCGGACATCGCCAGCACGTTATTATGCGTAAAGCGGCAAATCTGCAGCGCGCAGTGAATCGCCGCGTCAATATCCCCCGGATGCAGCACCGCCGCCGGCCAAATCTTCATGGCGGCGCCGTTGGTGGCTTCCGCGTTTCCCTTATTAATAATCTGTACCGACTGCTTTTCGCCTTCAAGATCGCCCTGCAAGGAGGCACGATTGTCATTGAATATCGCTTTCATTGCCGCACGCGTCGTCGGGCCGGTAAAGTTGGCGTAGTAAGGGTAATCCAGCCACTGCTGGAAGGCCTCGCGCATCGCCTCATCGCTGACCTGGCGCTGATGACGCAGCAGCGCGTCCATAATGTATTTCGCCTGAATAAAATCATCCGTGCACATACCCGCTTCGTTGCAGCGGCCAAACGTATCCGCTGGCGGTTTTTGAAAGGTCGTTACCCAGCCGCCGAAATAGTCCTTAATTTGCTGCTGGGTCCGTACTTCCGTCGCCGCGCCCATCGCGTCCGCTGCAGCGGCGCCTACCAGGCATCCCAGTATTTTGTTTTGATCAACGTGCATGATGACTCCTTATTTCACGGTCATGGCTTGTGCCAGCGAACGGCTGGACAGAAAAGTATTGAGCTGGTCGGGATACGGCAGAGCGGTCATTGCCCCTTTTGCCGTCACCGCCATTGCGCCGCAGGCGTTGGCATTGCTGATGGCCTCCGCCAGCAAGGCATGATTCCAGTAGTTTTCGCGGGAAAGCGTGAACAGCAGGCCGCCGACAAAGGCATCGCCAGCTCCGGTGGTATCGACGACCTCCACGCGCGGGGCGGGAAAAAGGAACTCTCCCTCGGCGGTGATGAGCAACGCCCCTTCGGCCCCCAACGAAATGATGGTGGTATCACAGCCCAGATCGCGCATGTAATACCGCGCATCCAGCCAGTGGCTGGCGCCGCTCAGCTGACACAGCTCATCGGCCGAGACTTTGCAGATAGACGCCAGCGCAGCGGAGCGGGCGATCAGGTCAGGGATCTCAGCGGTATTGCGCCACATCTTGCTGCGCAAGTTGACATCAAACAGAACGTAGCCGCCGGCCTCCCGCATTCTTCGCGCGCCCTCAAGACATGCCTCGCGAGCGGGACTGTCGGTGAGACCAATGGAGCTAAAGTAAAACCATTCGTATTTTCTGAACGTCGGCAGATCCTGAGGTGAAACGTAGGTATCAGCCCCCGGATGCACCAGATAGGTAAAGCTGCGCTCGCCGTCAGCCGTCAGATTGACGATCAGTACCGCACTGGTCAGGCTCGCATCCAGCCGCAGCGAAGAGACATCGACGCCGTTATCCTGAAAAACCTGGCGCAGGAAACGCCCGGCGTCATCGTCGCCAAGGCAGCCGATAAAACCGCACGTTCCGCCCAGCCTGGCAACGCAGACCCCCACGTTCGCCGAAGCGCCTCCGGGACATTTCAGGTAGCTGTTCTGTTTTTCCGGTACCAGGTCTACGGAGGCGTCTCCGATCGCCCAAACCTTATTCATGGCATTCATTTACGCCTCCTTATGCCTGTTTTTGCGCAAGGGCGAGCTGAATATCACGATAATATTCGTTATTAATCAGATACTTTTTCATAAGCAGCCCAACCGCAAGATGGAACAGTGCCGGAATGAGCGTCATCATCAGCGCAATACCGGTGAGCGAACGCGCGCTCTGTTCAACGTCGGCCTGATAGCCAAAGTGGCTCAGCAGAAATCCCAGTACGCCCCCCGCGATCCCCATACCAAACTTCTGGAAGAAGAGAATGCCGCCAAACGCGAGGCCGGATACCCGCAGCCCGGTTTTCTTTTCGCCATAATCCACCGCTTCGGCGATAGAGGACCAGAACACCGGCATTTGCATATCGCAGAAGAAATTAATAAGAAAATAGAACGTAAATGCCAGGATAAGATTTTCACGCCCGACGAAGAAATACATCATCGCGCTTAGTACAAAGGTAATAATCTGGGTGTAGCGGAACATCTTAATTTTATCCCAGAACTTGGTTATCCAGGTGGTGGCGATCATCGCCAGAATAGAGGCGACAACGCCGGTAGTCAGAAAAGGTGAAATCAGGCTATCGCCGCCATTAAGATAATACTTGGCATAATAGGCCGCGACGGAACCGCGAATAACGTAACCGCACATCAGCAATAAAATAACAACCCCAAGAATAATCCACTGATCGTTACGTAACAGATACTTAAACTGCTTCCCTACCGATAGCGAAGTAATTTCCGGCTCGCTACGTTCACGGGTGGTGAGAAAACAGAAGATAAACAGCAGGGCCCCCATCGCGCCCATTAGCCCCATAGAAAACTGGTAACCCAGCGCCTTGTTGCCCTGCCCCAGCCAGACGGCAAGCATCGGGACGACAATAGTGACCAGGAAAGCGGCAATTTTGGTCATCACAAAGCGATAGCCGTTTGCGCTTAGCCGTTCCACGGGATCGCTGGTAATCACGCCAATCATCGAGATATAGGGAATAGTGATAGCGGTATAGACCAGGGTCATCAGAATATAGGTGCCATAGGCCCACGCCAGCTTGGCCATATAAACCATATCAGGCGTGATAAACATTAAATAAACGGCGAAGCCAAAAGGGATGGCAAACCACAGCAGCCACGGGCGATAGCGTCCCCAGCGCGTATTCAGCTTATCGGTAAGGACGCCCATGGCCGGATCGATAATGGCATCGATCATCCGCACAACCACGAAAAGTACGCCGACATCAGCGGCGCTCAGGCCGTAGATATCGGTATAAAAATAGGCGAGAAGCAGCTGCATGGCGATGATCACAACGTTTATCGCCATATCTCCTGCGCCGAAGCCGATTTTTTCCACGATAGAAAGTTTCATGTTGATATTCCTTTACGCTTAGCCGCGCAAATAGAGGGAACAATTAATGATGTCACTACATGAAATAAAAACGTTTTTATAAATAAGCCACCAGTCAGACACGCAATGGAGGCTATGAAGAGAGTGTAACGATCCTCAAAAAGATATAAAGGTATACCTTTATATCTTTTGATCGGTTTCACATATTTTTATACACCCGATCCTACCCCGACGTTAAACCGGGATAGGAATCAAGGAGATAATGAATGGCGGGAACGTAAAGGAAATTAACGGGATGCCAGAATGGCGCAGCTATGGTCCTGAATCTCTTCCGCCGATGCGCGATTCAGCGTCAGCAGGTTACGCTCGGTCGCCAGCAGCACCAGCGAGCCGTCGCTCTGCTTCGCCATCGCCAGCGCGAAACGCCCCATATGTTCGCGCGCTTCCGGCACCTCTTCAGCCAGCATCAGGAACGGGCTGCGCTGCGCCAGCTCCGTTTCGGTGACCCGGCGCGCCAGATATTCGTGGCCCAGTAGTCCACCGGGCAGCGGCAACCAGCGACTGCTGATAGCGGGCGCTTCCTTGTCCAGCTGAGTACGGACATCGGGACGCAGGCAGGAGATATGGATATGGAAATGATTTTGCGTGCGTCCGCTGCGCGAGTTGATGGTCAAGGAGACCGCGTCATCCGATACGGCGGAACCACGATGCTGGCTCATGATTTCACGCCCCTGCCAGGCCTGCCAGAAGAAGTTCGGCGTCAGGGGATTGAGCAGCAGCGGGCTTTCGGTGCCGTTAATGCGGTAAGTGGGCATCAGTAGATACTGCAGCGGGCCATTGCGGTCTTTAAACAGGACATAGCCGCCCTTCAGGTTCACTTCCGCGCAGGGCGCGGGATTCTGGCGCTGCTGTTGATTGGGGACGCACTGTTGTAGAACAATTTTGCGCAACGCATCAGGGTTGCCGGAATGGAGCCAGTAGTAGCCGCCGGCTATCGCCGCCACAACCGCCACCAGCAGCGCTAATAAAAGGTATCGTACTCTTCGCATTCTATTTTCCTGTCTCAGCCAGAAACGGAAGAGTAACGCAGTTTGATGACTAAATGAAAACAGGAAGAGGTTCGGTGTGTTTTCCCGGAGGCGGCGCTATGCGCCTGTCCGGGCTACCCCCTATTCCCGACAAACTCACCGCTGCCGGGAATAAGAAGAGGCTATTTAACGCTGATTGATCTGGTCGAAGGTGCCGCCGTTGGAGAAGTGCTCTTTCTGCGCTTTCGTCCAGCCGCCAAACACGTCATCAATGGTGAACAGCTTCAGTTTCGGGAACTCATCGGCGTATTTTTTCGCTATTTCAGGGTCACGCGGGCGATAGAAGTTCTTCGCCGCAATCTCCTGGCCTTCCGGCGAATAGAGGTACTTCAGATACGCTTCCGCCACCTGGCGAGTGCCCTTCTTGTCGACTACTTTATCCACCACGGAAACCGTCGGCTCGGCGAGAATCGATTCGCTCGGCGTCACGATCTCAAATTTATCTTTACCCAGCTCATTGGTCGCCAGCAGGGCTTCGTTTTCCCAGGCGATCAGCACATCGCCTATCCCGCGCTCTACGAAGGTGTTCGTCGCGCCCCGGGCGCCGGAATCCAGCACTTCGACGTTCTTAAACAGCGCTTTTACGAACTCCTGCGCCTTCGCCTGGTCGCCATTGTTCTGGTGCAGGGCGTAGCCCCAGGCCGCCAGATAGTTCCAGCGCGCGCCGCCGGAGCTTTTCGGGTTCGGGGTAATCACCGACACGCCTGGTTTAATCAGGTCGTTCCAGTCGTGAATCTGCTTCGGGTTGCCTTTACGTACGAGGAACACGATGGTGGAGGTATACGGCGCGGAGTTATCCGGCAGACGTTTCAGCCAGTTTTTGTCGATTCGGCCGCGTTCGGCAATTGCATCGACGTCATAGGCCAGCGCAAGGGTCACCACGTCGGCTTCAATACCGTTGATCACCGAGGTCGCCTGTTTGCCGGAGCCGCCGTGGGATTGACGAATCACCACGTTGTCGCCGGTTTCTTGCTTCCAGTGGGCGCTAAAAGCTTTGTTGTACTGTTCGTACAGCTCGCGCGTCGGATCGTAAGAAACGTTTAATAGTTGAATGTCTTTTGCCAGAACGCTGGCGGATGCCAGCAACAGAGTTAACCCCACGCCCCACTTATTCATCGCACCGCTCTCTTTATGTAGTGTTGTGATGGATTAAGCGTGCCAGAAAGCGGACTGATGATTAAAGAATAAAAAAAGATTGGCTATAACTTGCGAGTATATAGAACGGGGAAGTGTTGCCCCCTCCCGAACGGGAGAGGGCGGGAAGCGTTAGACTTCTTCCATACGGCCCAGCAGCGCCTGCAGACGATCCTGCCAGCCCTGCTGCTGTTCTTTCAGCTGACCGTTTTCACGCTCAAGCTCTTCACGGCTGTGCTGTGCGCTCTGTACTTCCTGCGCCAGCGTGTTGTTCTTCTCTTTCAGCTCTTCGATTTCCATCTGTAACAGAGTGATGGTATCAATCGCCTGCTGAACTTTAGATTCTAATTTCTCAAACACTTCTAATGACATCGTCATACCTCTCCTGAACTTGCAAGGCGTTGATAGAAACCGTCCGTTTCGTATACGCGTTGACGCCTTAACGAAAATTAGCGCACTACAGTGGTGATGTAGTCGATTGTATGAAGCCCCGTCGCCCCTGTCCAGCGACAACCCGCGTAGATTGCGGTTTGCGACACTTTTCAGCCTTTACCTGGTCCGTTCGCCGCTTTTACCCGGCAGTTTTTCGTAATTGTTAATCAAGGCGTAAAAAAATGCGCGGTGAAACGCTCCCGCAAACGACCGAACACGCGTTTATGGCGCGAAAACGCTCATTTTCTTGACGTGGTACACACATTTGAATTTCGATATTTCTCGTTTTTGTTCGTTAACGATAAATTAACACTATGCCTACATGGCAGCGTGGTCGCCTGCGACCTTCACACATACAATAATCATCACTACGCTTCAGGATTCGATTATGAGCCAAACATCAACACTAAAAGGCCAGTGCATCGCAGAGTTCCTCGGTACCGGGTTGTTGATCTTTTTCGGCGTTGGGTGCGTCGCTGCGCTTAAGGTCGCGGGAGCCAGCTTCGGTCAATGGGAAATCAGCATCATCTGGGGTCTGGGCGTCGCCATGGCGATTTACCTGACCGCAGGGGTTTCCGGTGCGCACCTTAACCCGGCGGTCACCATCGCGCTGTGGCTGTTCGCCTGTTTTGACGGTCGTAAAGTTGTTCCTTTTATCATTGCGCAATTCGCTGGCGCCTTTTGCGCTGCGGCTTTAGTTTACGGGCTTTATTACAATCTTTTCTTCGATTTCGAACATACCCACAATATGGTGCGCGGTAGCGTCGAAAGTCTCGAGCTGGCAGGCATTTTTTCTACTTACCCGAACCCGCATATCAATTTTGTGCAGGCCTTCGCGGTAGAAATGGTGATTACCGCTATCCTGATGGGCGTCATTCTGGCGCTGACCGACGATGGCAACGGCGTGCCGCGTGGCCCGCTGGCGCCGCTGCTGATTGGTCTGCTGATCGCCGTTATCGGCGCATCCATGGGCCCGCTGACCGGCTTCGCCATGAACCCGGCGCGTGATATCGGACCGAAAGCCTTCGCCTGGCTGGCAGGCTGGGGCAATGTCGCTTTCACCGGCGGCAAAGATATTCCTTATTTCCTGGTGCCGCTGTGCGCGCCAATCGTCGGTGCTGCGCTGGGCGCATTTTGCTACCGCAAGCTGATTGGCCGCCACCTGCCTTGCGACACCTGCGTCGTCGAAGAGAAAGAAGCCGCATCCCCCTCTACGACGCAACACAAAGCTTCGCTGTAATCTGACTACGGGACTCATACTATGACCGACAAAAAATATATCGTAGCGCTCGACCAGGGCACCACCAGCTCCCGCGCCGTGGTAATGGATCACGATGCCAATATCGTCAGCGTCTCTCAGCGAGAATTCGAACAAATTTATCCGCGCCCAGGCTGGGTTGAACACGACCCGATGGAGATCTGGGCATCGCAAAGCTCTACGCTGGTCGAAGTGCTGGCAAAAGCCGATATTAGCTCCGATGAAATCGCGGCGATCGGTATCACCAACCAGCGTGAAACAGCCATCGTGTGGGAGCGTGAAACCGGCAAGCCGATTTATAACGCTATCGTCTGGCAGTGCCGCCGTACCGCCGAAATCTGCGAGCAGCTCAAGCGCGACGGCATGGAAGAGTACATCCGCAAGGCCACCGGCCTGGTGGTTGACCCCTACTTCTCCGGCACCAAAGTGAAGTGGATCCTTGACCACGTCGAAGGCGCGCGCGAGCGCGCTAAACGCGGCGAGCTGCTGTTCGGCACCGTAGATACCTGGCTTATCTGGAAAATGACCCAGGGACGCGTTCACGTGACCGACTACACCAACGCCTCGCGTACCATGCTGTTCAATATCCACGAGCTGGACTGGGACGACAAAATGCTCGACGCGCTGGATATCCCGCGCGCCATGCTGCCGGAAGTGCGCAAATCTTCCGAAGTGTACGGCCAGACCAATATCGGCGGTAAGGGCGGGACGCGTATTCCGATCGCCGGTATCGCCGGCGACCAGCAGGCTGCGCTGTTCGGCCAGCTGTGCGTTAAAGAAGGAATGGCGAAAAACACCTACGGTACCGGCTGCTTTATGCTGATGAATACCGGCGAGAAAGCGGTGACGTCAACGCACGGCCTGCTGACCACCATCGCCTGCGGTCCGCGCGGTGAGGTGAACTATGCGCTGGAAGGCGCGGTGTTTATGGCGGGCGCCTCCATTCAGTGGCTGCGCGATGAGATGAAGCTGATTAGCGACGCGTTCGATTCCGAATATTTCGCCACCAAAGTGAAGGATACCAACGGCGTGTACGTCGTTCCGGCCTTTACCGGCCTCGGCGCGCCGTACTGGGACCCGTACGCCCGCGGCGCGATCTTCGGCCTGACCCGCGGCGTAAACTCCAACCACATTATTCGCGCCACGCTGGAGTCGATTGCCTATCAGACCCGCGACGTGCTGGAAGCGATGCAGGCTGACTCGGGGATCCGACTGCACGCCTTGCGCGTTGATGGCGGAGCGGTCGCCAACAACTTCCTGATGCAGTTCCAGTCCGATATTCTCGGCACCCGCGTGGAGCGCCCGGAAGTCCGTGAAGTCACCGCGCTGGGCGCAGCCTATCTGGCCGGTCTGGCGGTCGGTTTCTGGCAGAATCTGGATGAGCTGCAGGAGAAAGCCGTTATCGAGCGCGAGTTCCGTCCGGGAATTGAAACCACCGAGCGTAACTATCGCTACAGCGGCTGGAAGAAAGCGGTAAAACGCGCGCTGGCGTGGGAAGAGCACGACGAAGCGTAAGTTTGTTGAGGTATTCCCGGCTTGCGGCGTAAACGCCTTAGCCGGGCTACCAAAACCAAAAACCGCGCTGGCCTGTAGCGCAGCGTCTCCGGGTTTTTATCAGCCGAATACCGGCAGCAGCAGATAGAGCTTAATCACCAGCGCGTTAACGATATCGATAAAGAACGCGCCCACCATCGGCACCACCAGAAACGCCATGTGCGACGGACCGAAACGGTCGGTTATCGCCTGCATGTTGGCAATCGCCGTCGGCGTCGCGCCGAGGCCGAAACCACAGTGGCCGGCGGCCAGCACCGCGGCATCGTAGTTTTTACCCATCATCCGGTAGGTCACAAACACCGCATACAGCGCCATCGCTACCGTCTGCACCGCCAGAATGGCAATCATCGGCAGCGCCAACGACGCCAGCTCCCACAGCTTCAGGCTCATCAGCGCCATCGCCAGGAACAGCGACAGACTGACGTTACCCAGCACCGACACCGCGCGATCGAACACGCGATACAGCCCCAGCGCCGACAGGCTGTTGCTCAGGATCACGCCGATAAACAATACGCAAACGAAAGTGGGCAGTTCAAATACGGTTCCCGCCAGCAGTTGCGCAACGATCTTCCCTACCGTTAAGCAGATGGCGATCAGCGCAATGCTCTCAATCAGCACCAGCGAGGTGATCATGCGCCCCATATCCGGCTTTTCAAACGCGGTCGGCGCGAGCTGATCGTCCGGTGTGCCGTCAGGGGAAGAAGAGTGCTTAACCAGATAGCGCGCCACCGGCCCGCCGATCAGGCCGCCAAGGACGAGGCCGAAGGTTGCGCAAGCCATCGCCACTTCGGTGGCGTTGGCGAAACCATAGCGCTCAACAAACAACTTACTCCACGCCGCGCCAGTGCCGTGGCCGCCGGAAAGGGTAATCGAACCGGCCAGCAGCCCCATCAACGGGTCGAGGCCCAGCAGCTTCGCCATGCCGATACCGAGGGCGTTTTGCAGCAGCAGCAGCCCCACCACCACAATCAGGAACGTCCCCACGACTTTACCGCCAGCCCGCAGGCTGGCGAGGTTGGCGTTGAGGCCGATAGTGGCGAAGAACGCCAGCATTAGCGGATCTTTCAGGCTCATATCGAAATCAATTTCGATATCCATGCTTTTCTTTAATACCAGCAGCGCCAGCGCGACCAGCAGGCCGCCCGCGACGGGCTCAGGAATGGTGTATTTCTTGAGGAAAGGAACGGTTTGAACGAGTTTTCTACCCAGTAGCAACACTAAAGTTGCGGCAACGAGCGTCGATAAGGTATCGAGATGAAACATAAAAAAGAGCTCCTTATAGGCGCATGATCCATTCACACGCGACGATATTCCCGGTGTCGATTGCTTCTCATCATGAGTAATCGGGAAGGGATTTTAAGCAGAAGTGTGGAAAAAAGGACAGGAAAAGATATTTTGTAGGGATATTGATGCGATCAAGCATACAAAATGTTAATAAATGTTTGTTGCCTATTCCTTGTATAAATATTTATCGCTAACGAGTGGCAAACGTTTGCTTTTGGTCTACAGTCCGATAAAATCCCCGCTTTGCCACCTTTGGGATTGTTGTGATGTCCGTTAACACCGCAGAGTCAGAAAATGCGCAACCGGTTGCGCACAAGCAAACCAGCGAATTAATCTACCGCCTCGAAGACCGCCCGCCGCTACCGCAAACCCTGTTCGCCGCGTTCCAGCACCTGCTGGCGATGTTTGTCGCGGTCATCACTCCGGCGCTGTTAATTTGCCAGGCCCTGGGCCTTCCGGCTCAGGATACGCAACACATCATCAGCATGTCCCTTTTCGCCTCCGGCGTGGCATCCATCATTCAAATCAAAGCCTGGGGCCCGGTCGGCTCCGGTCTGCTCTCAATTCAGGGCACCAGCTTTAACTTCGTCGCGCCGCTGATCATGGGCGGCACCGCGCTGAAAACCGGCGGCGCCGATGTTCCGACCATGATGGCCGCGCTGTTCGGCACCCTGATGCTGGCCAGCTGTACGGAGATGGTTCTCTCCCGCGTCCTGCATCTCGCCCGCCGCATTATTACCCCGCTGGTCTCCGGCGTGGTGGTGATGATTATCGGCCTGTCGCTGATTCAGGTTGGCCTGACCTCCATCGGCGGCGGCTACGCGGCTATGGCCGATCACACCTTCGGCGCGCCGAAAAATCTGCTGCTGGCGGGCATCGTGCTGGCGCTGATCATTATCCTTAACCGCCAGCGCAACCCATATCTGCGCATCGCTTCGCTGGTTATCGCGATGGCGGCCGGCTACCTGGCGGCATGGTTGCTCGATATGCTGCCGGCCAATACCGCGCCGACGGAAAGCAGCCTGATTATGGTGCCTACGCCGCTGTACTACGGGCTGGGCATCGACTGGAACCTGCTGCTGCCGCTGATGCTGGTGTTTATGATTACCTCGCTGGAAACCATCGGCGATATTACCGCCACCTCTGACGTCTCCGAGCAGCCGGTTTCCGGCCCGCTCTATATGAAGCGTCTGAAGGGCGGCGTGCTGGCTAACGGCCTGAACTCCTTCGTCTCGGCGGTATTCAATACCTTCCCGAACTCCTGCTTTGGCCAGAACAACGGCGTGATACAGCTGACCGGCGTCGCCAGCCGCTATGTCGGTTTCGTGGTCGCGCTGATGCTGATCGTGCTCGGGCTGTTCCCGGCGGTGAGCGGTTTTGTACAGCATATTCCTGAGCCGGTGCTCGGCGGCGCGACGCTGGTCATGTTCGGCACCATTGCCGCCTCCGGCGTGCGTATCGTCTCCCGCGAGCCGCTGAACCGCCGGGCGATCCTGATTATCGCCCTGTCGCTGGCCGTCGGCCTTGGCGTCTCCCAGCAGCCGCTGATCCTGCAGTTCGCCCCTGACTGGCTGAAGAACCTGCTCTCCTCGGGTATCGCTGCTGGCGGTATCACGGCGATTGTGCTGAATCTGATTTTCCCGCCAGAGAAAAACTGATCCTCTCTGACGCTCCGGCCGCGCGATGCTGGCCGGGGCGTCTGCATCATCAATCTCACATCATCTCATTACACAATTCCTGTCTTGAGGATTGCGCATAATTCGGGCATAACAGCCTTATGTGCCTCGCTCAGGATCGAAGATCATGAAATTTCTCAGAAAGCTGATTCTCTGGCTGCTGATTGCCCTGCTGGTGGTGATTATTGCCGCTTACTTCCTGCTGCAAACCCAGTGGGGTGGGCGCCAGGCCAGCGCCTGGCTAAGCGACGGCACCGGCTGGAAGGTTTCTTTCAACAAGATGAACCATAATTTCTCCTCGCCGATGCACCTGCAGCTGCAAAACGTCACCCTCGGCCGCGACGGCAAACCCGCCACGCTGGTGGCGCAAACGGTGGATATTGGTTTTAGCAGCCGCCAGTTTAGCGACCCGCTGCATGCCGACGAAATCGTCCTCAGTGACGGCACGCTAAACTTTTCCCCTTCCTCTGCGGCGCTGCCGTTCGCCGCCGACCGTCTGCAGCTGCGCAATATGGCGTTCAACAGCCCGGAGAGCGACTGGGATCTGAGCGCGCAGCGCGTCACCGGCGGCGTCAGCCCGTGGGCGCCGGAAGCGGGCAACGTGCTCGGCAAGAAAACGCAGATTCAGATCAGCGCCGGTTCGATGACGCTCAACGGTATTGAAGCCAGCAACGTGCTGATTCAGGGGAATATTGATAACGGCGAAGTGTCCCTCTCGACCATTGGAGCGGACGTCGCCCGCGGTACGCTCACCGGCACGGCGAAACGCAGCGCCGACGGCGGCTGGCAGGTCGATAATTTGCGCCTCAGCGAAATCCGCCTGCAAAGCGATAAATCCCTCGCCGACTTTTTCGCGCCGCTGACTACCCTGCCCTCGCTACAGATTGGCCGCCTTGATGTCACCGACGCTAGCCTGCAGGGGCCTGACTGGGCGATCGCCGGTCTCGACCTTAATCTGCGCAACCTCACCCTGAGCCGCGGCGACTGGCAAAGCCAGGAGGGTACGCTGTCGATGAACGCCAACGAGTTTATTTACGGCTCGCTGCACTTCCTCGACCCGATCCTTAACGCCGGGTTCTCACCGCAGGGCATCGCGCTGCGCCAGTTCACCTCACGCTGGGAGGGCGGCATGGTACGCACATCCGGCAACTGGCTGCGCGCCGGCCGCGCCCTGGTGCTGGATGACGCGGCGTTCGCCGGGCTGGAATACACCCTGCCGGACAACTGGAAGCAGCTGTGGATGGCGCCGCTGCCCGACTGGCTGCAAAGCCTGACGCTGAGAAAGTTCAGCGCCAGCCGCAACCTGATTATCGATATTGAACCGGCGTTCCCGTGGCAAATCACCGCGCTTGACGGCTACGGCGGCGAGCTGCAGCTGGTGAAAAACCGCAGCTGGGGCGTGTGGAGCGGTAGCGCGACGCTGAACGCCGCCGCCGCGACGTTTAACCGGATTGACGTCCGCCGCCCGTCGCTGAAGCTGAGCGCCAACGCCTCAACGGTGAACGTTAACGAGCTCAGCGCCTTTACCGAGCGTGGGATCCTGCAAGCCACCGCGGCGGTGTCGCAGCTCCCGCAGCGCCAGGTCAACCTGAGCCTCAACGGTCGCGGCGTGCCGCTGAATATTTTGCAGGCGTGGGGCTGGCCCGCGCTGCCGGTTTCCGGCGACGGGAACCTTCAGCTGACGGCGACCGGCAGCGTGCAGGCGGATGTGCCGCTGAAGCCGACCGTCAACGGGCAGCTTAGCGCGATAAATATGGAGAAACAGCAGGTGGCGCAGGTGATGCGCAACGGGGAGGTCTCCAGCACCCAGCCCCCTTCAGCACCGGCGACAACGACTCCCTGACTTTCCCTCTCCCTCCCCCCTCTCCCCACGGGAGAGGGGCCTGTTCCGTTCGCGAAACCTGTTGCCATTAAGCGGCTGTTTGTACCTATTTCCCGCAACCTGTTCCTTTCAAATAACGGACTTGCTATAACAAAAATACTGGAAGTTAAAAAAATAATTAAAGTCCCTGAACCTACAAAAATAAAGGAACAACCATGTCCGTAATACGTCAGCGTATTCTGGAGAATATGCAAAAATTCTCCAGAGCAATGATCGGCGCAGTATTGTTCTTGCCGGTCATTGGCTTAATTTTGGCACTCAGTTCAGTCTTAACTAACCCAACATTAATTTCGGAGACCAGTTTTTTACACCAGCTCGGACAGCTCCTCGGCGATACCTTCTGGCCTTTATTCGGCAATCTGGGATTACTCTTTTGCGTCGGCATTAGCTATGGTCTGGCAAAAGATAAAAAAACCGAAGTCGCGCTGGTTTCGGTAATGTGTTTTATCATGTTTCTTGGCGCTAACCACTCGTGGCTGGAGCATACCCACGGCCTTGCGGAAAAAATTAACGGCGAATATTACGGTACCGGGCAGACTCAGCTGCTGGGCTTTGTGGTGGTCGATATGGGGGTTTTCCTCGGGATTATTCTCGGCTGCACCATCGCCTGGGTGCATAACAAAGTCTCGACGATTGAACTGCCCGGCGCGCTCTCCATGTACGGCGGAGCCAAGCTGACGCTGGTGGCGATGACGCCGGTCGTCATTTTCTACGCCATCGCCTTTACCTGGTTCTGGCCGTTTATGACCCACGGCATCGCGGCGCTGACCGGTTTTATGAAAAACGCCGGCGTAGCGGGAGTCTTCGTTTACGGCTTCTTTGAAAAATTCCTCATCCCCACCGGCCTGCACCACTTCGTCTGGTCGCCGTTCCAGCTCACGCAAATCGGCGGCACGCTGAGCGTCGACGGCCAGGTCGTCTCCGGTACCCAGGCGATTTTCCTCGCCTATATGCGCCACCCGGATTTAACCCCGGTGATGAACGAGGCGCTGCGTTTCTCGCAGCAGGGGATGACCACCATCTTCGGCCTGGCCGGCGCCTCGTTGGCGTTTTACCACACGGCGAAACCGGAGAAAAAAATGATGGCCAAAGCGATTCTGCTACCGGCCATTATCACCTCCATGCTCACCGGCATCACCGAGCCGATTGAGTTTACCTTCCTGTTCGTTTCGCCGCTGCTGTGGGTGATCCACGCCACCTTAACCGCGGCCTCGCAGGCGATTTGCGACATCTTTACCGTGCGTCCCTGGGGCGCTTCCGGGCTGATTGAGTTCCTGATTTACAACCTGCCGCTGCCGGTATCCCTGACGCGCTGGCCCGGCTACGTGCTTATCGGGATCGGTCAGTTCGCCGTCTACTACGTTATCTTCCGCACCCTGGTCGTTAAGTTGAATCTCAAAACGCCGGGTCGTGAAGACGATGAAAACGTGAAGTTATATAGCAAGGCGGATTATCGTAAAAAAATGGGCGAACCGCAGTCGGTGACTAACGAAATTATCAATGGCTTGGGTGGTAAAGAGAACATTATTTCCGTCGACAACTGTTTCACCCGCCTGCGCGTCGCTATTCATAATATGGATCTGGTTGACGATACGATATTAAAAAGCACCGGCGCAAATGGCGTAGTACGAAATCGAAATGAAGTTCAGGTTATTTACGGCGTCAAAGTGGGACAGGTTCGTTCCCGGGTTGATAGCTGGCTAGCAGAAAATTAATTGGGAGTGATTTATGAAATTAACCGTATTAGGCGGGGGCGGCGTTCGCTCTGCGTTTCTGGCAAAATCTCTGGCATATAATGCGCACCGCATTGGGTTAACGGAAGTGGTATTTCTCGACAGCTCCGCGGAGAACCTGGCGATATTCGGCGAGATTGCCCGCTATGTGTTTAATGCTATTCGCCCGGATATTCACTTCAGCGTGACCAGCGACCCGGTGCCGGCGCTGAAAAATAGCCACTATGTGATCACCACCCTGCGGGTCGGCGGCGATGAGAGCCGGATCCGCGACGAGCGTATCGCCCTGGAGCACAATACGCTGGGCCAGGAGACCACCGGGGCGGGCGGATTCGCCATGGCGATGCGCTCCATTCCGGCGATTCTCAACTACTGCCGCCTGATTGAAGAACATGCCGCCGAAGACGCCATTCTGTTTAACTTCACCAACCCGTCGGGCCTGGTCACCGAGGCGATTATCAAATCCGGCTTTAAGCGTCGGGTGTACGGCATCTGCGACGCGCCGTCGGAGCTGATTCGCGAGCTGCCGGCAATCCTCGGCTGCGACGAGCGCGATCTCGGCGTCGAGTGCTACGGGCTGAACCACTTCTCCTGGTTTACCCACTTCACCGTGCGCGGCGAGGATGTCACCGAGCGCCTGATCGCCAGCCCGGACCTGTATCGCAAGACGGCAATGCAGTACTTTTCACCGGAGCTGGTTCAGCTGTGCGATAAGCAGCTGCTGAATGAATATCTTTATTACTACTACTATCGCGAAGTGGCTTTAAAAGCGATTCAGAACGCGCCGGAAACCCGCGGCGAGCAGATTGCCCGCATCAATCACGATATGCGCGAAGAGCTGCGGACCGTGGATGTGAAAGCCAACCCGGAAGCGGCGTTTACCCTCTGGATGAAGCACTATCTGCGCCGGGAAAATAGCTATATGCAGAACGAGTCGCAGCAGGAAAAATTCCATACCCGCGAGCCGTTGACCTTAAAGCAGTTTATCGAGGAGCCGGATACCGGCGGCTACGCGGGCGTGGCGCTGGATATTCTGGAGGCGGTCAACAGCACCGCCACCAAGCGTATCGTGGTGTCGATGTCGAACAACGGCACGCTGGACTTCCTGCGCCCGGATGATGTGATTGAGATCAGCTGCGACCTGAGTAAAGACGGCCTGAAGCCAGTGACACCGAAGCATGTGCCGACGGCGCAGAAAAATATGATCGCCAGCGTGAAAGAGTATGAGCGGCTGGCGGTGGCGGCGATTCTGCAGCGCGATAAATCGCTGGCGGTACGGGCGCTAATGGCGCATCCGCTGGTCGGCTCGTATTCGCTGGCGAAAACGTTGGTTGAAGCCTATCTCGACGATAAGCAGTTCGCCGACTGGCAATAAACGTCCGGTAAAATCCCCCGGATGGCGGCTAACGCCTTATCCGGGCTACGGGTTCGCCGCCGACTGCGGGCCGGGTAGCCCGGACAGGCGCGTCAGGCGCCGCCTCCGGGAAGGCCCGCCTGCATAAACCACATCTTCAGCAGCCGCTCAAAGCCGAGTATGCAGTAGCCGAAAAACGGATTGCTCCAGTAAATATCGTCATCAAACTTTTGCGGGTCATGAATGATAAACGCCGTATCCGCCGCCTGCGCCAGCGGGCTTTGATAATCGCCGGTAAAGCAGACCAGGTTAATCTCCTTGCCTTCCAGCGCTTTCACCCAGTTCAGCGCCGAACTGCTGCGTCCGGATTTGGAAATAATCCAGATCGAATCAAATTTGGCGGCGTTCTTCTGCTCGAGAATTTCGTAATCCGGCCACAGCGCCAGGCTGGCATTCACCCCGGTCACCAAAAATTTATTGTAGATATACTGGGCGATCAGCTGCGAAAAGCCGCTACCGTGAATCAAAATGCGGTGATGTTGCAGGCTTTCCAGCAGCGGAGCTATCCGCTCCGCCGGCTGAATGCTCATATAATCGATGTCGTTGGTCACATCGAGTTTGGGCATGGTGATATTGAATTTAATAAAATAGACCAACTCCAGCCAGCCGCTGAATTTCAGCTTCTTCGCCAGGCGCACCAGCGAAGAGGGATTGCTATAACAGTGCTCCGCCACGGCGCGGATCCCCTCGCGAACGCATTGCTCAGGATCGTTCTGAATAAAACGCAGCACGGTCATTTCCGTTTTGCTTAGCTTCACGTCACGAAAGATGTTTTCTAAATCCATACCGGGCTCCTCTCAGCGCTAAACTACGCTATCACCCGGCGGCGCTGGCGTCTGTGTCATCAATCACCAGAATGAAATGAACGTTACTTTTTTAGACAAAATGGAATAAAAAAACCCTCCGCTAAAGAGGGTGGTGGATTCGGCAATGTCTATCTTTTTTCAGCACCCATACTCACTGCACAATAACCATTTTTTTGGTTCATCTTCCTGAATCATCGGGAAGCGGCCGCTCTCTTCCAGAAAACGGTTATCGCGCTTATCATCGTTCACCATCGAAATTTCCCAGCCCATCACCAGCGCGTTTTCAGCCCAAAAACGGTGGTACAGCGTGGGCGGCAAGCAAACACCCTGTCCGGGGTTAAGAACCAGGGTTTCTGCCGGTTTCAGCGTGCGCTGGCGGCCATCAACCGCGACGCTCACGCTGCGCTGCATATCCAGCCGTTCATCTTCTGTTGCCCATGCCAGCTGCAGACAGAGCCGGCCACCGCCGCGGTTCAGAATGTCTTCCATTTTGTGATAATGAAAATGCCAGGGGGTTTGCTGATCCTGCTGAATCTGCAACATCTTCTCGGCGTAGGGTTTGGGATAGCGCGAATCGCCCGGCGCGCCATTGCGCAGGGTCAACAGCGTCAGTCCGGTTTCCTGAAAACGGCCGCTGCCAAAATCGGTAATATCCCAGCCAAGCTGTAGATCCCGAACTTCTCGCCACTCTTCAGTCCGCTTTTTCGCCCAGATATCGGCGGTAAAGCTGGCAAACTCGGGTAAGCAAATGCGAAAGGACTCGGCGATAGCGTGCGCTTTATCAATCGCGTAGTTAATCTGTGAACGTTTCATTTTCGACTCCGCTTCGGACGGCTAGCCAGGCTGCGCCGCGCATGCCGCTACTGTCGCCATGTCGGGCAGGCACGATGGGGGTAATGAAATGGTCGGTAAACACCAGCGGGGCGACATCCGCCTCCAGGTCGTTCACCAGCAGCGCCACGTTAGACAGACCGCCGCCGAGAACAATCACGCCGGGATCGATAAGATTCACCACCGTCGCCAGCGTCCGCGCCAGCTGCTGGCGAAAGCGCAGCACCTGCTCGCAGGCGGCATGCTCGCCCTCCAGCGCCCGGGCGATAATAGCCTGACTGCTGAGCGCCTCTTGGGTCAGCAGACGATAGCGCGCGCTCAGCCCGGTGCCGGAAATAAAGGACTCGACGCAGTTATATTTTCCGCAATAGCAGCGCGCGGGCGGCCCATCGTTGACCTCCTGATATCCCGGCAGCGTGATATGCCCGCACTCCGCCGCAATCCCTGACGCGCCGGGGAAAATCTGGCGATTAAGCGCAATACCGCCCCCGCATCCGGTCCCCAGCGTCATGCCAAATACCAGTGAATAATCGGCGCCTGCGCCATCGCAGGCCTCTGATAAAGCGAAACAGTTGCCATCGTTCGCCAGCACAACCGGCTGGCCCAGGCGCTGCTCAAGCTCATCCTGTAAGCGGCAGCCGTTGATGACCTGAATATTGGCATTGCGGATCTTGCCGCTCTGCGGGGAGATACTCCCCGGCAGGGCGATACCGATAGCCAAAGGCTGAGCCAGATCATCACCAATCGCGGTGATTAACTCCACCAGCGTTGCAATAAACTGCTGCCGGGTCTGTTTTCGCGTTTCAACGCGAAAACGCCTCCATTCATGGCCCTGTTCATCCATCACTACGGCAGCGATTTTGCTCCCGCCGATATCCAGCCCCAAATACTTCATACCGGCCTCCTTATTCATAGCGAGGCAGGTTTCCCCGCCCCGCCGCGGGATTAGTACAGGCTGGCCTTGCCGGTTGAGCCAAACAGCTTCATTTTGTGGCGAATCACCTCGCGCGCGGCGTTAATCGGCTCCGGGTAAATCACATTCGGATCCCACCAGGTCTCTTTTGCCAGAATTTCGCGCGCTTTCTGGAAATAGGCATACTTCATATCGCTGGAAATATTGATTTTGCCGACGCCAAGCGTAACGGATTCCGCAATTTCCGTATCCGGATTAGCCGAACCGCCGTGCAGCACCAGCGGAATCGACAGACGTCCGGCGATATCGCGCAGAATGTGCATCTGCAGCTTCGGCTGCATTTCCTTCGGATAGATACCGTGCGCGGTGCCAATCGCCACCGCCAGCGTATCCACGCCGGTGCGGGCGACGAAATCTTCCGCCTGCGCCGGGTCGGTATAGGTCACTTCTGACACGCCGCCTTCCACGGAAGTCCCGGTCTGGCCGATGGTCCCCAGTTCACCTTCCACCGACACGCCTACCGCGTGCGCCAGCCGCACCACCTCGCGGGTCAGGGCCACGTTTTCTTCATAGGGCAGCAACGAGCCATCGATCATCACCGAGGTGAAGCCGCACTGGATAGCACGTAAAACATGTTCCACCGATGCGCCATGATCCAGATGCAGGGTGAAAGGCACGCGGCTGCGCTGGGTGATATCCCGCACGTAGCTAAAAAACGCGTCGCCAACAAAATCGTGCTCGCTGGGGTGAATGGAAATAATCGCCGGCGTATTTGTCGCTTCCGCCTCTTCCACCACGGCGCGAATAAAACAGCTATCCGCCACGTTAAATGCGCCGATAGCAAAACCGTGTTCACGGGTGGGTTTAAGTAATTCGTGCATTGAAACTAACATCGTTATTCTCCAGTTTCAGGGTGTAGTAAGCCTTGCCAGGGCATACGGGCGCCGGCATGGAAGGCATTACTGAAAGTTAATCAGGCTTTGTTGATAGAGCCGGATGCGCGTAAATAGGGGACGATGGCGTCAGCGCTGGCCTGCTCCATCACCGATAGCGCATCGGCCAGCTCAATGGTGCTGTCGTGGCACAGGGTGTGCAGCAGCGCCGCTTTCCCCGCTTCAAATACCGCCGCCCCAACGTTGATTTTTGCGACCCCGAATTCCGGGCAACGTTGCAGCTGCTCGAACGGCGTACCGCTCCCGCCGTGCAGCGCCAGCGGCACGGATGACGCGCGCTGTATCTGCGCCAGGCGGTCGAAATCGAGCATCGGTGTTACGCCGGGGGCGTACATACCGTGGGCGGTTCCCACGGAGACCGCCAGCAGGTCAATCCCGGTCTGTTCGATAAAGGGAGAGACGTCCTGCGGCTGGGTCATTAAATCGGCATTGCTGGCCTGGTCGTAGCGCGGCGCATCCGCCAGGTGCCCCAGTTCGCCCTCCACGCACAGCCCAACGCTGGCGGCCAGTTCAGCGACCGCTCGGGTCTGGCGGATGTTCTCCGCCAGCGCGAACGCCGAAGCATCGATCATTAACCCGCTAAATCCGGCGCGGAAAGCCTGACGTATTTTTATCGGGTCTTTGCCGTGATCGAGACTTAACGTCACGGGTACGCTCGCTTCTTCCGCCAGTACCCTGACTACCGCCGCCGCCGTCGTCGCCGGAAAGTGCGACAGGTGACCCTGATACAGGTTGAGAATAATCGGCGCGCGATGTTTTTCCGCCACGCGCACCGCCGCGCGTGCGCTTTCCAGGTTCATGCAGTTAATCGCCAGCAGGGCATACCGTTCACGCCAGGCTTTGATCACCATACTTTTCATATCGGCAAACATAGGGCCTCCGTTTATTCGAGGGTAAAGGTGATTTCGTCGTCTTTGACCTTTTGGTCGTTCAGCTCATCAAACTCTTCATCGCGCTCGGTTACCGGCTTTTTCCACAGCGAGAGCATCACGCCGCAAATCACGGTGCCAATCGCCAGAGAGAGGCAGAACAGCAGGGGATGCGTAAAGAGCGGCACCACGAACATCCCACCGTGCGGCACCGGACTCTCGACGCCCCAGGTCATGATCAGGCCACCGGCCACCGCTGACGCCACCACGCAGGATCCCACGACGCGCAGCAGATCCCGGGCGGCGATGGGGATCACCCCTTCGGTGATCATGCAGATCCCCATCGGGAACGCGGCCTTCAGGGCTTCGCGTTCGGCACGGGTATATTTATGGCGGGTCAGCAGGAACGAGAGGGTGATACCGAACGGCGGGATTATCGAACCCACAAACTTCACCGCTTCCGGGCCGTAAACGCCGCTGACCAGCAGACCATCGGCAAACAGCGACATGGTTTTATTCACCGGACCGCCGAAGTCGAAGGTCGCCATGGCGCCAAGGATGGCGCCCAGCAGGAAACGCGAGCCGCCCTGCATCGACTCCAGCAGGTGGATCAGCGCGTCCTGCAGCCAGGCAATGGGCTTGCCGATCAGAGTCATCATCAGCAAACCGCTAATAATGGTGCTTAATACCGGCAGCACCATAATCGGCATCAGCCCCTGCATCGACTTCGGCAGCCGAATATAGTGCTTCAGCGCCAGTACCGTGTAGCCCACGAGGAAGCCGCCCAGCATGCCGCCAATAAAACCGGTATGAATTTGCCCGCAGACAAAACCCACGATCAAACCCGGAGCAAATCCAGGACGATCGGCAATGGAGTAAGCGATAGCGGCGCAGATCAAGGGTACAATCAGCCCCATTCCCCAGCCGCCGATTTGGTTTAACATCCACGGAATGGTGCCGGTTTTCTCGCCGACGTTCGTCCCGCCAAGGACTTGTCCCAGCGCGATACAGATCCCGGCGGCGACGATCAGCGGTATCATCCATGAAATACCGGTTAATAAATGCTTCTTAATTTCCTGTGAGACGGGAGTTTTATTCTCACTCATGGTAGATCCCTCCAGATTAAGGATCAGGCATTCGCTAAGGATTTTTCGACCTTTTCGATAAACTGAATCGGCGACTTAATCACGACTTCCGTTTTTACTCTGACAATCCGTTTATTTTTAAAACGCTCTTCGCCTTTGATTTTCACATCAATGGCAAGAATAACGACATCCGCAGCGTCAATATCTTCCGCCGCCAGTTCATTTTCAGTACCAATGGTTCCCTGGGTTTCGACTTTGACATTGTGGCCCAGCGCTTTCGCGCCTTTAATCAGTTTCTCACGTGCAATATAAGTATGAGCAATACCTGCGGTACAGGCAGCAACACAGACAATATTCATCTCGGACTCCGCTAGTTATTGTTAGTAAATATCCGACTCGGCATATTGGTTAAACAGATCAATAATCCTCTGCGGACTGGTTTCTTTGAGCAGTTGTTCAATAATGTCATCATCCGCCAGCGCGCCAGCGACCTGAGACAATAAGCGAATATGGGTGGTATTTTGATCTTCCAGACGAACGGCAAATAAAATAATGCAGCGTACCTGGCTGCCGTCCAGCGTTTCCCAAGCGATATCCTGCCGGGTGCGGCCAATGGCAAGGGTGGTATTAACAACGGCGGACGACTTTCCATGCGGGATCGCAATATGATTTTCAAACCCCGTTGAGCCTTCCGACTCACGCTGCCAGACATCCTGAATAAAGGTTTCGCGACAGCTTATCGCCCCGTCTTTTTGTAATAAGTCGGTTAACTCCTCGATGGCTTCCGCTTTATTCGTAGCGTGCATATCTAACAAAACGCGTTTGGTGTTTAAAATCCTGGTTATGTCCATATTCTTTACCTCATGGATATAAAACTTCATTATCTACAGCAGATATTGCCGCGCGATGTAATTTGTCGGTAATGATTTTCTCCGTAACCCGTCGGATATCGGCATCATTAAAAAATGCGCTAACATAGACTACCGGCAAAGCTATTTCCGGCAGATTAATCGTCGAAATAACCAGTTCAATCTTGTCCTGCGGTTGAAGGGTATGCAGGCTGCTTGCCGAAACTACGCCGACGATGGTCCAGTCAGGAAACGCTCTCAACACTCTACTTTTCAACAGATGAGATGTGCCGATTCCCGTAGAACAAACCAGCAGAACGCGCTTGCTGGCGACCTGCCTTTCCATCGCCGCCTGGAAATGAACGGTGAGATAGCCAACCTCGTCGTCGGAAACCGCGCACTCGCCCCAGCCGCTGAAAACCTGATTGACGGCCCGCTGGGTGAGCGGCCATACGTCCGTCAGCTCACCCTTGATATCCTCAAGCAGAGGGTTACGAATATAAATCCGAAAATTAAGGCGGTTAATGAGCGGCTTTATATGAATGAGCAGACCATCGTATAACGCGCGATCGGCGGTTAAATCGATATCAATCATGGTAGAAAAGACGCTAATCAGGCGACTCGTGATTTGTCTGGCCTCATCGCTTGAGTGCATATAGCGCGCCATGCTGACGTCATCACGCTCTTCCACCATAACGCCGGATGAGATGATGTACTGATAAATAAACCAGACTTCATCTTCCGGCAGCGAATGGTCAATCCGCAGTTCAATTTTACGCAGCATATTCTGGGCAACGCTAAATATCGTCTCATCAAAAATCTGCTGCCCCTGTTCACGCCGCGGTAAGGCGTTCCCACGGGTAATGCGATACATCATAATGAGGATATGGGTAAAAATATTCACATAATACGGTTCGCCTAATGACCAGCACAGCTTGCGCTCCATTTCCTGTAATAATGACTGAACAAATAAAACGTCATCCTCACCAAAATAATGCACCAGCGCTTTATAGCTTCCTGAGTCCAGCCGGGAATGGATAATACAGCCGGGCTCATTATGATTAATCACCCCATTAATTAACGACGCCATCGCCTGGCGGACGCTGTTTTCGCTGCCTTCAATATGCGTCCCGCTCTGGCTACGAATCAGCGTTAAGCCGAGCGGAGCAATCCATGACTCAATAATTTTCAGATCATTAACGATAGATGCACTACTGATAAAATAACGCTCAGAGAGCTTATTAATTGATGTCTCCCGCGGCGTCTCACTTAACAGCTGCGAAGCAATTTTCACACGCCGGGAGTTATTCATCATGACATCGCTGTCCTCCCCCTCGTTACCGAGTAATTGGTCTAATTGCAGCAGATCGGTGACATTATCAGCGATCAGCATCACGCCGGCGCCTGAGCGTTTGTTGATAGTCATTTTCCACTCAGATAACCACTGTTCTAAAAAGCGTAAATCACGCTGAACCGTTTTTTCTGAAACATTTAAATATTCAGCAATTTTCATCAGCGTAACGTATTCTCTGCGGGGCAGGAGAAATTTCAATAATCTGTTCTGTCGTGAGGTAATCATTTGCATTATTTACCCTTTTTGCATACCAGATTAATGGCTGGAGACATCGCGATACCACGCGAGCGCTACATAAATCATTGAGGATAAATATAAGTAGCTGAGGCGTAAACAACAATACTAAATTTTGTCCAGACATCCGGACAGAAATAAAACGAAGAGAGGGATTAAGGAATAATTATAATTCAGATCACATTTCAGGAAGAAATATACGTGATAGCGATCTCAATTCACTATATGAATATACCCGGGAATGGTAAACCGCCTTTAGCCGGATAGCATTCCCGGAGGCGGCGCTTGACGCGCCTTGTCCGGGCTACGGGTCCGCAGATGGCTGTGAACCCGTGCTTCAGGAAGCAAAAACTTACAGCGTAATCGTCAATGCATTGCTCTGCGCGGTCACCACCACGCCCAGCTCGCTACCCCCCTGATCGCCGCCCTGCACGCCCGCCACCTGCTGGATGTTGCGCAGGCACAGTGTCCAGCCGCTGGCCTCGCCGTCACCGCTGACGGTGATGACGTTGCCCTGGCGTTTCGCCGTCAGGGTAAAGACCACCGACCCGTCCGCGGCCGGCACCTGACAGACGGCTTCGCGACCATCGTCGAGGCTAAACAGCTGGAAGGCGGTACCTTCGTTCCACGCGTAGTCCGGCTTCTGGTCGTTGTTGCCCAGCGCCAGCAGAGTGTTATCGCGCACGTACACCGGCAGGCTCAGCACGTCGTGATTCTGCTTATGCCAGCGGCTGCCCTGGGCTTCGTCGTTGCGCCACAGATGGGTCCAGCGACCTTCCGGCAGCCAGAACTGCACATCGCCCGCTTCGCTAAACACCGGCGCCACCAGCACTGAATCCCCCAGCATGTACTGCCGATCCAGATAGTCACAGGCCGGGTCGTGCGGGAACTCCAGCATCATCGAACGCAGCATCGGCGTACCGAACTCATTGGCCAGCGCCGCCTGACGGTACAGATAAGGCATCATGCGGCATTTCAGCTGCGTGAAGTGACGCACCACGTCGCAGGACTCGTCATCGTAAGCCCACGGCACGCGATAGGATTTGCTGCCGTGCAGACGGCTGTGGCTCGACAGCAGGCCGAAGGCGCACCAGCGCTTGTAGACGTGGGCGGGCGCGGTGTTTTCGAAGCCGCCGATATCGTGGCTCCAGAACCCAAAGCCGGACATGCCGATCGACAGGCCGCCGCGCAGGCTTTCCGCCATTGATTCATAGTTGGCGTAGCAGTCGCCGCCCCAGTGTACCGGGAACTGCTGCGCGCCCACCGAGGCGGAGCGGGCGAACAGCACCGCTTCTTTCTCGCCGACGGTCTCTTTCAGCACGTTCCACACCAGCTCGTTATAGATGAAGGCGTAGTGGTTGTGCATTTTTTGCGGATCGGAACCATCAAACCACTGCACATCGGTCGGGATACGCTCGCCGAAGTCGGTCTTGAAGCAGTCAACGCCCATCGCCACCAGGCCTTTCAGCTTGTCGGCATACCACTGGCAGGCTTGCGGATTAGTGAAGTCATAAATCGCCAGGCCCGGCTGCCATTTATCCCACTGCCACAGCGAACCGTCCGGACGTTTCAGCAGATAGCCTTTCTCCTGCAGCTCTTTAAACACCGGCGAGCGCTGGCCAATATACGGGTTAATCCACACGCAGACCTTCAGCCCTTTCTCTTTCAGCCGTTTAATCATGCCTTCCGGGTCAGGGAAGGTCAGCGGATCCCACTCGAAATCGCACCACTGGAAGGCTTTCATCCAGAAGCAGTCGAAGTGGAACACGTGCAGCGGCAGATTACGCTCCGCCATACCGTCGATAAAGCGGTTAACCGTCGCTTCGTCGTAGTTGGTGGTAAACGAAGTGGTCAGCCACAGGCCGAAAGACCAGGCTGGCGGCAGCGCCGGACGCCCGGTAAACCGGGTATAGCGGTTCAGCACCTCTTTCGGGGTCGGGCCGTCGATCACGAAGTACTCCAGGTGCTCGCCTTCGACGCTGAACTGCACCTTAGAGACTTTCTCGGAGCCGATTTCGAAAGAAACGCGCTCAGGATGGTTAACCAGCACGCCGTAGCCGCGGTTAGTCAGATAGAACGGGATATTTTTGTATGACTGTTCGGTGCTGGTGCCGCCATCTTCGTTCCAGGTGTCGACCGTCTGACCGTTGCGCACCAGCGCGGTAAAGCGCTCGCCGAGGCCGTAAACGGTGTCGCCGACGCCGAGATCCAGGCGCTCGAACATATAGTTGCGGTTGGTTTTCGTATCCTGCACGTAGCCGTCGTTTTTCAGCTGGCTACCGGTAATCCGCACGCCGTCGCGCAGGAAATCCAGCGACCAGAAGTCGCCTTTCGTGACGCGTGCGGTCAAATTGCCGCTCTTCAGCTCGGCAAATTCAGCGCCGTTGTGAATTTCCACCTTCACATCTTTTACAACGTTCAGCGGGTAATGCGGGCCGTTGTTCAGCGCGCCCTGGAAGTGCTCCATGCGTACGCCGATCACCCCTTCCTGCGGTGAGAAGAAGCGCACGGTAAATAGCGGAACGTCCAGTTGGGCGGCGCGTTCGCGAACTTCGCGCGACGCCACATAGACGACCATCTCGTTACCTTGCTGCTCAACCTCATAGACCTGCACGGGCTGGATCAGATTGAGCCCTGGTTGAATAAGCCAGTTTCCATCACTGATTTTCATGAATAGCTTCCTCTTAGTTTTGCAATTCTTTGCCGTTCGGCGCTGCAATGAATTCCTGCTCGTTGCGACGCGCCCCCTGAGCCAGCTCCGCCATCATTTTTTTCAGGAACGGGGTTTTCAGGGTGTAGTAGCGTTTAGCGATAACCGCGCTCAGCAGATAGCAGACCGCCGGAGCGAGGGTGAACAATGAGATGATGATGGTGATAGTGGCGCTGTTCTGGGTTTTGGCCGCGGCATCGTAACCGCCGCCCGCCAGCATCCAGCCAATCAGCGCGCCGCCCAGCGCAAGGCCCAGCTTGAGCACAAACAGGGTGCCCGCAAAGCTGATGCCGGTCAGGCGTTTACCGTTGCACCATTCGCCGTAGTCGACGGTGTCGGACATCATCACCCACTGAATCGGCGTCACCAGCTGGTGCAGCACGCCAATCACGAAGATAAAGGCGAACATGGTGATTTCGGCGTCCATCGGCACGAAGAACATCGCCACGCTCAACGCCGCCAGCAGGGCGTTGGTCCACCAGAAGACGCTAACTTTGCATTTCCAGTCGGTGAGCGGCTTCGCCAGCGCCGAGCCAATCAGGTTGCCGACGCAGTAGGTGGTGAGAAAGGCGGTGAACAGGCCAGCGGATCCCATGATCCAGGTGGTGTAATACATCATCGCGCCGCCGCGAACACAGACCGCGAGGATGTTGAGGATGGTCAGCAGACCAACGACACGCCACTGATCGTTGCGCCAGATATCGCGCAGGTCTTCCCGCATCGAGGTAGAGCTCGGCGGCGCTTCGACGCGCTCTTTGGTGGTGAAGAAGCAAAACGCCAGCATCAGGAAAGCGATCACCGAGAGCACCGCGATGCCGCCCTGAAAGCCAAAGGCTTTGTCTTCGCCGCCGATAAAGTTCACCAGCGGCATCATCAGCACGGTGGAGAGCATGCCGCCCGCCGTCGCCAGCACAAAGCGCCAGGACTGCAGGGAGATGCGCTGCGTTGGGTTGTCGGTAATCACGCCGCCGAGCGCGCAGTACGGGATGTTGACCACGGTGTAGAGCAGGGTTAGCAGCGTGTAGGTGACCGCGGCGTATATCAGCTTGCCGTTATGGCTCAGGTCCGGCGAGCTGTAGGCCAGTACGCAGACGAGGCCGAACGGAATCGCGCCGAACAGGATCCACGGGCGGAATTTCCCCCAGCGGCTGCGGGTACGGTCGGCCAGCAGCCCCATGCAGGGGTCGGATATCGCATCCAGCGCGCGGGCCAGCAGGAACATGGTGCCGACATAGCCGGCAGGAATACCAAAGATATCGGTATAGAAAAACATCATATACAACATGACGTTATCAAAAATGATGTGGCTCGCGGCATCTCCCATGCCGTAGCCAATCTTCTCTTTGACGGACAAAATATGATCTTTCATCGCACACTCTTCTCTCAGCGCTACCGCGGGTTGGTACCGGTTACATGCTTTGTAAACCATCCGCGCAGTAAGATGAATTGCGATATCTCATAATCAAATTACGTTTCTTGTTTTATGTGATCCCGGTAGCCTGAAAGAGTGTTTAAAAGTGTAAGCCACGGATTTTGCAAGGAATTGTTTAAGAAGGTTCTGTAAAGTCCAGTTTTAACAGTAAAAAAGTGCGTTTGGGTATGTGGTTAATGCAGGAAAGTAGCTATAATGCGCCCCGCCTCCATGTAGCAATCGAGGCGCGGAAGATCGTCATCTCCGGTGAGGTGGCTGGACTTCAAATCCAGTTGGGGCCGCCAGCGGTCCCGGGCAGGTTCAACTCCTGTGATCTTCCGCCAGTTCAATCATCTTTATCCATATGAACTTATCCAGAAAATCAGCCTTTCGGTTCAATGCCTTTCGCTTTTAGCGCGCTTCTCGCCAGTTCTTTAAACCAGCTCGCGAGACTCACTCCCTCTTCCGCTGCCACAGCATCCAGCTGTTCCTTTAATGCCGGATCAATGCGCATTTTAAACTGCGGAGACTGACCGCCGCCCTTTGGTTTTTTTTCGCGCGCTATGATTGACATGAGGCCACCTATCCAACTAATCTTAACTTATAGGAGGCCACCTAAAAGCCTCTTGTACAGACAACGCTCCGATGTGCGGGAACCCAGCCGGAGGGTCTAACCACACCAACTATCAAGGAGTTGATTATAGCTGATTTGCATTCTACCTCAGGCTTTGCCGTTTCCGGAATAGAGCATCAACAACACGCTTCATCTCGTCTGACGCCCGGAAATCTTCACCTTCTGGATAGCCGCTCCCAAATGACGCCGGGTTAATCGTCCGTTTAATGAAATTTATGCTCTTCTGACATACTATGCGGGCCAAAGCAGGTTAACCCGGAGGCTATATGGCAAATGAACACTTAACGTCGTCCCCCGTAGGCGAGTTCGTTATGTTTGCCAGCGGTGATGGGAAAGTACGTGTTGAATGCCGCTTTGAAAGCGATACACTTTGGCTCTCGCAGGCAATGATCTGCGAACTCTATGGTAAAGCGAAAGCCACCATCAGCGAGCATATAAAGCATATATTTGAAGAAGGCGAACTTGAGGAAAATTCAGTTGTTCGGTTTTACCGAACAACTGACAGTGATGGAAAAAATTATCAGGTTCAACACTTTAGTTTGCCTCTGATACTTGCCGTTGGCTATCGCGTTCGCTCCCCTCGCGGCACTCAGTTCCGCCAGTGGGCAACCCAGACGCTCCAGGAATACCTGATCAAAGGTTTTGTGATGGACGATGAGCGGTTAAAAAATCCGCCTGTTGGTACATCGGCTGTACCCGATTATTTCTATGAGGTGCTGGAGCGCATCCGCGATATTCGCGCCAGCGAACGCCGTGTTTATTTGCGCGTACGAGAGGTATTTACCTGCTGTGCTTGCCTTTCTGCCGGCCGGCGCCTTGCCCGGCCTACGCGATCCGGGATTATCTTTAGGCCTGTGCAACTCCCACAGGGCTGTGTTGCAAGATGCTTAGTTATACAATCCCAGCTTCTGTGATAGTTCACTCAGCTCACGCATCGCCTCCAGGCTTTTTTGTTTCCGCTGTTCCGCAGCCACCTTCTCCCGCACCAGCTCAGCCACCCTCTCCGGCTCCTCAGACGAAACCACCCGGCAATCGTCTAATGCACAATATTCCCTAAAGCGCTGGCGGAACTTCATCTCTTCTTTTTCTCTGACCAGACCAAAGCCGCGCATCAGCTGGCGCGCGACCACGATGCGCGTAGCGATATCGATATCCTCTGAAGGCAATAGCAGGATGGAATACCCGGACTGCCGCACAAGCTGCCGATTCCCCGCGACAATCTCCGGGCAGACATCGGTGGCAAGAAATCCCGAGGAGAGCACCACCACTCGTTTTTTATGCGGATTCTCCGCCAGCAGGCGAGAGCATAGCGCGGCGTTATCACGCACATAGCGCTCGTATCCATTGCGCTGAATATATTGGCGAATATTTAAAAGCTGCTCGCAAAATTCGCTATCGAGATCGATAAACCGGTAGTTCATCGCCTGCGCCAGCAGCGCTCCAACCGTGCTTTTTCCCACCCCGCCGGGGCCAATCAGAAATAGCGTATTCATCTTTACTCCTCGCGTCCGTGTGAAAGCATTATGTCAGCAGAATACGCCAAATAATGCCGCGATCGCGGCCGTTTTTGTTCACTCCCATCTCCCCAGCCAATCATTTCCATCCAATGTTTGCGTTATTCCCTTCACCTTTAAATCCTTACACTAACGGGATAACGTGGCTTAAAAGGAGACCAATGATGACACCCGAACTCAAACACAGCTTCTCTATCACCATTGAGGTCGACAAACCGGTCATTGTCTCCCGCAGCCCGCAGAGCGGGAAACGTCAGCTGATCCCTATCCTCAGCGGAATCGTACGCGGTGAGCTCAACGGCCACGTCTTACCCGGCGGCGTCGACAGCCAGATCATCGAGCCTGACGGCACCTGCCGCCTCTCCGCGCGCTATGCATTACACGTGGAAGAAGGCACGGTATACATCGAAAACAACGGCATTCGCCGCCTACCCGAAGAGTACAAAGAACGTCTTTTCGGCGACGATATGCGATTTTTTAGCGATATTCCGCCGGAATCTATCTATTTTCGCACCGTACCGACTTTTGAAGTGGATACGCCGGCGCTGCGCTGGCTCACCACCTCGCTGTTTATCTGTTCCGGCGGCCGCACGCAGGACGGCGTGATGCTCGATTTTTATCGCGTCCGCTGATTTTCACTTTTTCAATATAACTGTTATCGCCGTCGGGCCATGTTTCCCCCGCCTGCCGCGGTCTATCCTCAATACATTCAAACGATGAACCTTATTCAAAACCGGAGAGTGTATGAAAGCGATCGCCATTACTCGCGCAGCGACCGAAGGCAGCAATATTCCTTTTTTAACCGACATCGAGCTGCCGCAGCCGGTTGCCGAGGAGCATGACCTGCTGGTTGAAGTGAAGGCCATTTCCGTCAACCCGGTGGATACCAAAGTCCGCGCCGGGTTTAACGCCGATACCCCACGTGTGCTGGGCTGGGACGCAGTCGGCGTGGTGAAAGCCGTCGGCAGCGCGGTGACGCTGTTCGCCGCGGGAGATGAAGTGTGGTACGCCGGCGCGCTGGGTCGTCCGGGCAGCAACAGCGAATTTCAGTTAGTGGACGAACGCATCGTCGCCCGCAAACCGCGTTCGCTGGATAACGCCTCCGCCGCCGCGCTACCGCTCACCGCCATCACCGCCTGGGAGCTGCTGTTCCACCGCCTTGGCGTAGAGGAAGGCGGCAACGCGGGCGACACGCTGCTGATCGTCGGCGCGGCGGGCGGCGTCGGTTCGATACTGACCCAGCTCGCCAGCAAGCTGACCGGCATGACGGTCATTGGCACCGCCTCGCGTGCGGAAAGCCAGAAATGGGTACGGGAAGCGGGGGCGCATCATGTTATCGATCACAGCAAACCGCTCGCCGACGAGCTGGCGCGGATTGGCGTTAAAGCGGTGACCCATGTCGCCAGCCTGACCAATACCGACCAGCACTATCCGCAGCTGATCGCCGCTCTCGCACCGCAGGGCAAGCTGGCGCTTGTTGACGACCCGGAAACCCTCGACGTCGTGCCGCTGAAGGCAAAAAGCATCTCCCTGCACTGGGAATTTATGTTTACCCGCTCGATGTTCGCAACGCCGGATATGATCGCCCAGCATCAGCTGCTGACCCGCGTGGCGGCGTTGATAGACGACAACACCATTAAGACCACCCTCGGCGAGCACTACGGCGCCATCACTGCCGCCAACCTGCAAAAAGCGCACGCGCAGCTGGAAACCGGGCGTTCGGTGGGCAAAATCGTGCTGGAGGGCTTTTAAGATGAGCAACGAAGCGATCTCGATTATCGCAGTGCTGAAGGCAAAGCCGGGCCAGCAAGATGCGCTGCGGCAAGCCCTGCAGGCGCTGCTGCTGCCGACGCGTCAGGAGCCGGGCAACCTCGATTATGCCCTGTTTCAGCTGCGCGACGCGCCGGATACGTTCTATATGCGCGAATCCTGGCGCAATCAGGAAGCGCTGGACGCGCATGTCGCCCTGCCGCACTTCCAGAATTTTATCGCGCAGATGAATAACCTGCTTGCCGAACCGCTGCGGCTGGATTACCTGACGCCCGTCGCACCCTGATATTTTCTGCACTCCGTTTACGGGGGTGAGCCCATCTTTAACCCTTTGAGCTCTCCCCCACCCATCGCGCCTCAACCAGGCTACGCTTGATCCTGCCGCTCAAAAAACGCTCTCCCCCCTCCGTTTTATTCAACGCCGTTATGTAGAAGAGGTTTTGCTATGCAGATCAACGCTATTGGAACGAACTCGGCCAGCCAGCCGCTGGGGTCTATGGCCATCACCCGCCGCGAACCGGGGCCGGACGATGTGCAGATCGCCATTGAGTATTGCGGCGTCTGCCACTCGGATGTACATCAGGCGCGCGCCGAATGGGCCGGAACGCTCTATCCCTGCGTGCCGGGCCATGAAATCGTCGGCCGGGTGACCGCCGTGGGTAGCCGGGTCTCCGGGCACGCCGTGGGCGATCTGGTGGGCGTTGGCTGTATGGTCGACAGCTGTAAAGAGTGCGAGGAGTGCCGGGACGGGCTGGAAAACTACTGCGACCATATGGTGCTCACCTACAACGGTCCGACGCAGGACGCGCCCGGCCACACTTTAGGCGGTTACTCCCAGCAGATCGTCGTTCATCAGCGCTACGTGCTGCGCGTCCGCCATCCCAAAGAGCAGTTGGCCGCCGTCGCGCCGCTGCTGTGCGCGGGCATCACGACTTACTCGCCGCTGCGCCACTGGAACGTCGGCCCGGGTAAGAAAGTCGGCATCGTTGGCATCGGCGGACTGGGGCATATGGGCATCAAGTTGGCCCACGCCATGGGCGCCCACGTGGTGGCCTTTACCACCTCGGAATCCAAGCGTGACGCGGCGCGGGAGCTGGGCGCGGACGAAGTGGTGGTCTCGCGCAATGAAAACGAAATGGCCGCCCATCTGAAGAGCTTCGACTTTATCCTCAACACCGTGGCGGCGCCGCATAACCTCGATGCCTTCACCACGCTGCTCAAACGCGACGGCACCATGACGCTGGTGGGCGCGCCTGCCTCGCCGCATCCCTCGCCGGAAGTCTTTAATCTGATCTTCCGCCGCCGGTCAATTGCCGGATCGATGATCGGCGGCATTCCGGAAACCCAGGAGATGCTCGATTTCTGCGCCGAGCACGGCATCGTCGCCGATATTGAGCTGATTCGCGGCGACCAGATTAACGAGGCCTGGGAACGAATGGTGAAAGGCGACGTAAAATACCGCTTCGTCATCGACAGCGCCACGCTCGGCGGCTAAGCCCCGCGGCGAAAGGTGCGCCGCCACTCCGCCGGGCTGACGCCAAAGCGCGCTTTAAACTGCTGGCGCCAGGTCACGGCGGAGCGATAGCCCACCTCCTCCGCCACCTGCCCGACCGGTAAATCCCCCGCCTCCAGCAGGTGCTGGCTGCGCCGCAGGCGCTCGGCGGCCAGCCAGTCGGCGATGCCCATCCCGGTCGCTTTGGCGAAATGGCGGGTCAGGGTCCGGCGGCTCATCGCCGCCACCTGCGCCAGCGAGTCGAGATTATGCGGTTCGCGAATGTGCTGCTGAAGATACTCAAGCAGGCCGTTTATCCGCGCGTCGCGGGTGTTTTTCGGTACCGGCTGGGCGATAAACTGCGCCTGGCCGCCCTCACGGTGCGGTGGGACGATCATCCGCCGGGCGATCTGATTGGCGACAAGGCTGCCAAAGCGCTGGCGAATGAGATACAGGCAACAGTCGAGCGCCGCCGCGGTACCCGCCGAGGTGATCATCCCCTCATCGTCAACGTACAGCGCGTTGATATCCAGCCGCACCTGCGGAAACAGGCGCTGAAAATCCTGCTCAAACTCCCAGTGGGTCGCCGCGCGCCTGTCGTCCAGCAGCCCGGCGTAGCCGAGTACAAACGCCCCGAGGCACAGGCCGACGATCTGCGCGCCGTTATTGCGCGCGCGAACCAGGCCGTCCAGCAGCGACTGCGGAGGGCGCTGATTTACCGCCCCCCAGTAGGGCACCACCACGATATCCGCCTGCTCCAGGAGGGAAAAATCGCCGCTGGCGTTCAGCGCGAATCCATCGCGGGCGCTCAGCAGCCCGGGCCGTTCGGCGCAAATATGCAGGTTAAAGCGTTTGGTTTCCGAGACCGTATCGCCAAATAGCATACAGGGCACCGAGTAGTGGAACGGGCTAAACCCGTCCACCGCCACAATCGCCACTTCCGTGAGTTTCATCGCCCGCTCCGCTTTTAAAAGACCATACTTTCCCCATCCTGAGGGATACTGACCGCCTCGGCAATCTGATTGTCAGCCACGTACTGGCGCAGCTCATCGCGGCTGAGCAGACAGTGGTTCACCGCTTCCAGATGGCTGGCGACGATTTTGGCCTCCGGCAGGGTGAAGTGCGCCTTCAGCACATCCTCTTTGCCCATGATGATCGGCCCAAAACCGATGACGTGCGCATACCCGGCATTCAGCACCACCACGTCAGGGCGCAGCCTGAGCATGTCGGCTTCCACCTCATCGCGCCAGATAGTATCCCCTACCAGCCACAGAGTTTTCTCCTGCGGATGGCGCAGCACCACGCCGCAGGCTTCGCCCAGGCGCTCGGCCATTGCCGGCACCGCATAGGTGCGGTCGCTGCCGTGCTGGCCCGAGGTGGTTTTCACCAGCGAAACGTCTGCAAACGTGCTGTCCTCAGAGAGCAGACGAATATCGCGAAAGCCCTGGCCGCGCAGCAGCTGAGCGTCGGCGTCATGCTGGACGTAAACAGGCAGGGTTTTGGGGATCGCGGCGATCGCCGCCTCGTCCCAGTGATCATCATGGGTGTGGGTGACGATAACGGCATCCACGTCAACGATCGCTTCAATGGAAAAAGGTAATTCCACCAGTGGGTTACGCAACTCGCTGCGCGCGGTACCGGCGAAGCCCGCCCAGGCGCCCTTGGCTGAAAGCATCGGGTCAATCAAAAATTTTTTACCCGCATATTCAATAAGCTGGGTAGCATTACGCACATGGGTGATTTTCATGATGTTCATTCCTCTTCGCGGTTATCTGGCGAACATCGTACGTCCCACAAGCCTGGCGCAATATGGGCGTTTGGGCAATGAACGATGAAATCGGGCCAATCTGCGACGGTTGCCATCGGCTCCCGGCTATGGTGTGCTGAACGCTCAACTTTGAGGAACAGTGGCTACGATGAAAAAGAAACTCACCTCCGCCGATATGCACGATGTCGAGGTTCTGGCAGACACCCCATGGTTCAGCATGCGCAAGGTCGGGATTGATATGGCGCCCGGCGATCGGCGGGATTTTTACTCCATTCACTATCCTCGCCCGGCGGTGGGAATTGTGGCGATGCAGGATGACAAAGTGCTGCTGATTCGCCACTACCGCTACCTGATAGACCAGGTTGTGTGGGCGATTCCTTCCGGCGGCGTCGACGAAGGCGAAGACCCGCGCGAGGCGGCCGTGCGCGAGCTGCGGGAAGAGACCGGCTGGCAGGCGCAGCGCGCCGACGAAATTATCCGCTATAACCCCTCCTACGGCAGCAGCGACCAGCTATTTATTACCTGGCTGGCCCACGATTTAACCTGGGTGGGAATGGATGAAGATCAGGACGAAGTGATGGAAACGGGCTGGTTTACCCTCGAAGAGATAGGCCAGCTGATCGCCCGCGGCGAGATGCCGGACGGGCTATCGCTGGTACCGCTGCTGCATCTGATGGCGCAGCGGCGCATCGGTTTAGCGTAGCGGCTTCAGCATCCGCCAGCGGAACCACAGCTGAGCGACGAGGATCAGCAGGCCGCCGATAATTTTCTGCAGCGGTAGCTGTTCGCCGTACCACAGCGCGGCGGCAATCACCGTCAGCAGCGGTTCCAGCACCATGATAATCGCCGCGCTGGCGACCGCCGCGTACTTCTGCCCCTTCATTTGCAGGCCGAAGCGCAGGCTGGTGGCGATAACGATGCTGGCGAGCAGCCAGCCGAAAGTCGGCAGGGTAAACGGCTGGCTCCAGCTTTCAACGGCGGCGGAGATCCCCAGTCCGACAATGCCGGTAATGCCGAGCTGTACGGTGGTCAGCGGGATCAGCGGCACCTCGCGGGCGCTTTTGCTGGTGTAGCAAAACCAGATCGACTGCACCAGCGCGGTCAGCAGAAACCAGCCCTGGCTGGGGTGAAACGCAATCGGCATATGCAGGCTGAGTAAGCCGAGACCGACAACCGCAATCGGCAGACACTCCCAGTAGGCCCGCGCCGGCCGCGCCTTTATCATCACCCAGGCGGTAAGCGGCACGAACAGCATCGACAGGCTCATAATGAACGCCCCTTCGCCCAGCGACGGGGTCGTCGATACCGAGTAGATCCACAGGCACAGGTTGAGCGCAAACCACAGGCCGCTGATAATCATGCGCGGCCAGTGCTGCCTCTCGACGCGCAGGCCGCGACAGAAAGGCAGCAGCAGCAGCGCGGCGAAGAAAAAGCGCAGGCCGAGGAAAGCGAAAACCGGCATGCCAGCAATCGCTTCACGGGAAAAAATCCATCCGCAGGCGGCGATAACCGTCGCGGCTATGAGCAGCAAATCAGCCTGGCGTTGCCGGGTCATCGCCACGTCTCCTTGTGTGAAAAATTACCAGCCGGGCACCGCGCCGCCGTTGAAGATCGTCTCCGCCGCCTTCGCCACTTCCGGCGACTGGTAGGAGTGGATAAACGCTTTCACGTTTTCCGCGTCTTTGTTGTCTTCGCGGGTCACGATGATATTCACATAGGGCGAGTTTTTATCTTCAATAAAGATACCGTCGCGCACCGGGGAAAGGCCCGTTTGCTGCAGGTAGGTGGTGCTGATGATCGCCACGTCGACCTTCGGGTCGTCGATGACGCGCGGCAGCTGCGCTCCTTCCAGCTCCATAATTTTCAGGTGATGCGGGTTGTCGGTGATATCGACCGCCGTCGGCAGCAGGCCGGTGCCCGCTTTAAGGGTAATCAGCTTCTCCTGCTGCAGCAGAAGCAGCGCGCGGCCCAGATTGGTCGGGTCGTTCGGAATGGCGATGGTCGCGCCGTCTTTCAGATCGGCGACGGATTTTATTTTGCGCGAGTAGCCCGCCATCGGGAAGACGAAGGTGTTGCCCACCGCCACCAGACGATAGTTGTGGGCTTTATTATCCTGTTCGAGGAACGGGCGATGCTGAAAGACGTTGGCGTCCAGATCGCCAGCGTTAGTGGACTCATTCGGCAGCAGCGAGCCGCTAAAGCCCACCAGCTCGACGTCGAGGCCATATTTCTCTTTGGCCACTTTCTTCGCCACTTCCGCCACATCCTGTTCCGCGCCGTTAATGACGCCGACTTTAATGTGCTTCGCATCGCTGCCCTTCTGGTCGCAGCCCGCCAGCAGCAGACCCGCCAGCACCACGGCGGCGGCTGTCCGTAAACGCAATTTCATTGTTATAACCCCGTCAGTCCATAGAAAATCGTTATTATTTTTCGTCTGAAACTATAACGACTTTAGGGCGAGGTTTTAAACGCAAAAACCGCAACCGGAAATAAAATCATCTTCCGCCTTTCTCCCGGGGGCGGCGCAATGCGCCTGCCCGGGCTACGGGTTCACCGTCGGCTGCGATCGCGTAGCCCGGACAGGTGCGCAGCGCCGCCTCCGGGGATCTCTTCAACGGTGAGGTTCATTCCGCAGAACGGGGACGCGCCTTACAGCCCCAGCTCGCTCAGCCCCGGGTGATCGTCCGGGCGACGGCCCTGGGGCCAGTGAAACAGACGCTCGCTCTCGGTGATGGGCAGATCGTTGATGCAGGCGTACCGCGTCTGCATCAGTCCGTGCTCGTCGAATTCCCAGTTCTCGTTGCCGTAGGAGCGAAACCAGTTGCCGCTGTCGTCGTGCCACTCATAGGCAAAGCGTACCGCAATACGGTTATCGCTCCACGCCCACAGCTCCTTAATCAGCCGGTACTCCTGTTCTCTACGCCATTTGCGCTGCAGGAAGTCGATAATCTGCGTTCTGCCGTGAACAAATTCGCTGCGGTTGCGCCATTCGCTCTCGACGGTATAGGCCAGCGCGACCTTAGCGGCATCGCGGCTGTTCCAGCCATCTTCAGCGGCACGGACTTTTTGTGCGGCGCTCTCGCGGGTGAACGGCGGCAGAGGCGGACGTTGTTCGGTCATCATGAATCTCCTGTATGAATACGCTGCTGCAGGCGCTGATTTTCCCGCTCCAGTTCGTCAATACGCTGTTGCAGCGTCTGGCTATACTCCGCCACCTGCTGAGCGGTGTAGCGGGGAGTAATATGCTGGGGGCAGTTCCAGTCAAAAGCCTGCAAATGAAAACGGTAAATACGCTCAATCCGGGCCCGATAGTTCTCCGGCGCGACCCGCGCCAGCAGCTGCGGGTCGGCATCCGCCGCCACCACCTCTACGGTGGCGTAGATTTTCAGCCTGGCACGGCGCGGGTAATCCATCAAAAACAGACAAGCCCGATCGCTGCCGCGCAGGTTGCCGGTGGTGATGTACTGCCGATTACCGGAAAAATCCGCCATCGCCAGGGTGGTGTCATCCAGCAGATGCAGAAAGCCCGCCGGGCCGCCGCGATGCTGAATATAGGGCCAGCCGGTTTGCGAAAGGGTGGCCAGATAGAAGCTGTCGCGGGTGGCAATCATCGCCTCCTCGCTGGCGCCGAAGCGCTCACCCCGGCGCTGGCGATGCGGCGACTGCCACAGCTCATCGCTGCCCATTTCATGCTGGACAGCCATCACGTCCGGCGTCATGGCGATATCAAGAAATTCTGCTGGCATAGGTCCTCCCGATGCGTTGCGGCGTAACTCATCATGGACTGTGCAGGCAGAAAAGATAATAGTGGCAATATGACAATCATCTTTCCGAAAAACGGGATAATTATGGACCGACTCAGCGCGATGGCGTTGCTGGTGAAAGTGGCCGAACTCGGCAGCATGTCGGCGGCGGCGCGGGCGTTAAATATGCCCCTGACCACCGTTAGCCGCCAGGTTGGCGAACTGGAAAATACCCTCGGCGTGCGCCTGATGATCCGCACCACCCGCAAGCTGACGCTGACCGATACCGGCGTCGATTATGTCGCCGCCGCGCGGCGCATTCTCGAAGAGGTGGAGAACGCCGAGCGCCAGGCGGCGGGCGAATATCAGGAGCCAAAAGGCGAGCTGGTTCTCTCGGCGCCGACCATGTTTGGCCGTCAGCATGTTTTACCGGTGGTGACGGATTTTCTCGCCCGCTACCCGCAGATTCGCGTCCGTTTACTGCTTAGCGACCGCAACGCCGATCTGGTGGGCGATCATATTGATTTAGCGGTACGGATCGGCGCGCTACCGGACAGCGGGATGGTGGCCACCCGGCTGGGCGAAATGCGCATCGTCACCTGCGCGCACCCGGCCCTGCTGGAAAAGCACGGCATGCCGCAACGCCCGCGCGAGCTGGCCGCGCTACCGATCGTTCGTATTGAATCGCCGATGCCTTATCGCGGCTGGCGCTTTAACGCCGAAGAGGCGGAGGACCGGCTGGTGGCGCTGCAGCCGGTGCTGTCGCTGACTACACCCGAAAGCGCCGCCGACGCCGCCCGTCTGGGGGCAGGCGTGGCGCGCCTGCTGCACTACCAGGCGATTGACGGTCTGGCCTGCGGCGAGTTGACGCTTTTCCTGCAGGCGATGGAACCAGAGCCTGCGCCGGTGCACCTGCTGTACACCTCCCGGGATCTGGCTCCGCTTAAGCTGCGTAAATTCATCGATTTCGCCGCGCCGGCTCTGCGCCAGGCGCTGTTGCGTATCGCCGCCGCCGTCTAGCGTGCGCCGGTTTTCAGCGGCGCTTCTTTCAGTAGCCAGGAGAGCGCAAACGCCACCGCCATAATGCAGGCTGCCATCAGAAACGCCGCATGGATAGCGGACCCGAAGGCGTCCAGATAATCGAGGCGGATCTCCGCCGGGAGATTCTGTACCGCCGCCGGGTTCAGCGCCCTCGGCAGCTGTGCCCCTTCCGGTAGCAGGCGCAGCAGGTTGCTTTGCAGCACGTGGGTAAATACCGCCCCGAACAGCGCCACGCCGATAGAACCGCCAATCGATCGAAACAGCGTGACCCCGGAGGTCGCCACGCCGTACATCTGCGCGGGCATCGCGTTCTGTACCGCCAGCACCAGCACCTGCATCACCAGCCCCAGGCCCGCCCCCAGCACGCCGGTAAACAGATACAGCTGCCACATCGCTGAGTGGATGGTAATGCGCGTCAGCAGCACCATGCCGACCACCCCCAGCAGGGTGCCGATAATCGGAAACACCCGATACTTACCGGTACGGCTGATAATGCGCCCGCTGATGATTGACGTCAGCAGCAGGCCGCCCATCAGCGGGATCAGCTGCAGGCCCGCCTCGGTCGGCGTCGCCTCTTTGACCACCTGTAAATAGAGCGGCAGGAAGGTCACCGAGCCGAACAGCGCCATGCCGATCACAAAGCCAATCAGGCTGCACAGCAAAAAGCTGCGGTTGCGGAACAAGGAGAGCGGAATAATCGGCTCGCTGGCCAGCCGCTCTTCATGAATAAAGCCGATAATCCCGACCAGGCCAAAAGCCAGAATGCACCACAGCTGCGGGTCGCTCCACGCGCGGACGCTGCCGCCCTCGGAGGTAAAAAGGATGATGCACAGCAGCGCCATGCTGAGGTAGATCGCTCCCAGCCAGTCGATCTGGTGCTGGCTACGCTTGTTGCTGCTGTGAAAGACCGCGCCGATCACCAGCAGCGCAAACAGCCCCAGCGGCAGGTTGATATAAAAAATCCAGCGCCAGGAGGCGTGCTGTACCAGGAAACCGCCGATTAACGGTCCGATCACCGTCGCCAGACCAAAGACGCCGCCGAATAACCCCTGATAGCGGCCGCGATTCGCGGGCGGGATGACGTCAGCCACCGCCGCCATGCTGATCACCATCAGGCCGCCGCCGCCCAGCCCCTGCAGGCCGCGCATCAGCACCAGTTGGGTCATATTTTGCGCCAGCCCGCAAAGAACGGAACCGGCAAGAAACAGCACAATCGCCACCTGCAGAACGACTTTTCGCCCGAAGAGATCGCCGAATTTGCCGTACAGCGGTACCGCGATGGTCGAACTCAGGATATAGGCGGTGACCACCCACGAGAGTTTATCCAGACCGCCAAGTTCGCCGACAATGGTCGGCAGCGCGGTGGAGACGATGGTCTGATCCAGCGCCGAGAGCAGCATCACCAGCAGCAGGGCGCTGAAGAGCAGGCGGATCGAGGGCACCGCCGGTTGGCTGGCGATTTCAGATGTCATAGCATGACTCGCTTGAAATTAATTAAATGCATAATTAATATTTAGGGAAATGATGAATCTGGTCAAGGGATCGCCACAGGATGTCAGCACAAAAAGACAATGAAGCCCCGCGTCGCCCCGGTCGCCCGCGCGGGCAGAAATCCGGCCCCGCCAACCGCGAACAGCTGATGGATATTGCCCTGGCGCTGTTTGCCCGCCACGGGATCGCCCGCATTTCGCTGAACGCCATCGCCAAAGAGGCGGGGGTAACGCCCGCGATGCTGCACTACTACTTCAGCTCGCGCGAAGCGCTGGTGGAAAAGCTGATCGAGGAGCGCTTTATGCCGCTGCGCAGCGAAATCGGGCAGATTTTTGTCGCGCATGGCGACGATCCGGTCACCGCTTTTACGCTGCTAATTGAAACCCTGGCGGCCATGGCGGAGAAAAACGCGTGGTTCGCGCCGCTGTGGATGCAGGAGATCATCGGCGAGATGCCGGTGCTGCGCCAGCAGATGCACGCGCGTTTTGGCGATGAAAAGTACCATAAGATGCTGGAGACGGTGCGCCGCTGGCAGCAGCAGGGCAAGCTTAATCCGGCGCTCTCCCCAGAGCTGCTGTTTACCACGCTGATAAGCCTGGTGCTGGTACCTTTTTCCCGCACCCACACCGATCCGCGGCTGCAATCGGTGGACAAGCAGATGATTGTCAGCCATGCCCTGGCGCTGATAGGCAGCGGGATCGGCGGCTAATTCTCCCCGGCTCGCGCTGCGCTTAGCCGGGCTACAGGTTTACAACCGTCTGCGATCCGGGGGATACAATCCGGTTCACTGCCGCCTGCATTCGGGTAGCCCGGACAGGCGCACAGCGCCGCCTCCGGGAGGTCTCCTGGGGGCTGCTTTACAATACTTTCGACAAATAATGGCGCTGCATACCCACGTGCGGGAAGTCCGGCAGCGACATGTGCAGCTGATAGCCCAGCTTCTGGTAAAACGGCAGCGCCTGGAAGCTGAACGTATCCACCAGCATATGGCTGCAGCCGCGCTCCCGCGCCTGGGATTCCGCTTCATGCATCAGCTCGCTGCCGAGGCCGCTGCCGCGCGACGCTTCGCTGACCCACAGATACTCAATACACAGCCAGCTGCCCTTGCGTTTGGCAATCAATCCCCCGCGCATCTCGCCAGCAGCATCGCGTGAATAAACGCCCAGCTCGCCGAACTGGGCTGGGTCAAGAAAGCGCAGATTGAATTCCCGCAGCCCCGTCAGCAGCTCTTCTTGATCGGCGGGATTAATGTTCTCTGTTATTATTAATGTCATTGATTATCTCCATCTTTTATTTTTCATAGACCATTCACCAGCCTACTTTCACAAAATATCCTTTTTTTCTCCATTATTTCCTGACTAAATTCCCTGCACTAAATTTTGTGTAAAAAATCTTCCCATCATTCGGTTCAGACGTATAATGGGAAAAAATGAGAACGATCATTCTCAAAAACACAAACCATGGAGAACCCCATGAGAAATGCCCTGTAGCAGGCGTCATCCCTCGGTTCAGCGCCTGTAACCGCCGTCTGATACCGTATTCGCCGCACGGGGAAATGTCGGAAAAACCGCTTAATTAATAGCGGTATTCGCAGAGTCATTTACTGCAAACAGGAATATTTATTTCCCCTTTGGTTATTTGTGCTTGCCCGGAGATGCATCATCGCCCGGCCTATCACCCCGCCAGTGAATTTGCGGGGCGGACGTCGTTCATCCTGAGAAAATATAATGAAATATACTTTAGCCCCCATCGCAGCAGCATTATTTCTCCTTAGCGGGTGCGATAATGCGCAAAACGCTTCCCCGCAGCAGATGACGCAGGAAGTCGGCGTCGTAACCCTACAAGGCCAACCTGTCCCGGTGGTGAGCAGCCTGACCGGACGCACCACCGCCTCGCTTAGCGCAGAAGTGCGCCCGCAGGTTGGCGGGATCGTGCAAAAACGCCTGTTTACCGAGGGCGATATGGTCAAAGCCGGACAGGCGCTGTACCAAATCGACCCGTCAAGCTATCGCGCGACGTTTAACGAAGCCGCCGCCTCGCTGAAACAGGCCCAGGCGCTGGTCATCGCCGATTGCCAAAAAGCCCAGCGCTACGCGGTGCTGGTCAAAGATAACGGCGTCTCCCGTCAGGACGCCGATGACGCGATAGCGACCTGTAACCAGGATAAGGCCAGCGTCGAGTCGAAAAAAGCGGCGCTGGAAAGCGCGCGCATCAACCTGAACTGGACCACCGTGACCGCACCGATTGCCGGGCGCATCGGGATCTCTTCCGTCACGCCGGGCGCGCTGGTGTCCGCCGATCAGGATACCGCGCTGGCGACGATCCGCGGCCTGGATACGATGTACGTCGATCTCACCCGATCCAGCGTCGATCTGCTGCGCCTGCGTAAGCAAAGCCTGGCGAGCAACAGCGATACCCTTAACGTCACCCTGACTCTTGAAGATGGCAGCACCTACAGCGAAAAAGGTCGCCTGGCGCTGACCGAAGTGGCGGTAGATGAATCGACCGGTTCGGTCACGCTGCGCGCGGTCTTTCCCAATCCGCAGCACGTGCTGCTGCCCGGTATGTTCGTTCGCGCCCGCATAGACGAAGGCATCATGAACGATGCGATCCTCGCCCCGCAGCAGGGCATCACTCGCGATGCCAAAGGCGATGCCACCGCGCTGGTGGTTGACGCTAATAACAAGGTTGAACAGCGCAGCGTGGAAACTGGCGAAACCTACGGCGACAAATGGCTGATCGTCAACGGCCTGAAGAGCGGCGACAGGTTGATTGTTGAAGGAACCGGCAAAGTGGCGCCGGGCCAGCAGGTCAAAGCCGCCGAAGTCAAAAATGACGGAGGCAACGCCTGATGTTCTCCCGTTTCTTCGTGCGACGCCCGGTCTTCGCCTGGGTTATCGCCATTCTGATTATGCTCGCCGGGATTCTGGCTATCCGCACCCTGCCGGTCGCCCAGTACCCTGACGTCGCGCCGCCGGCGATAAAAATCTCCGCCACCTACACCGGGGCTTCTGCGGAAACCCTGGAAAACAGCGTGACCCAGGTTATCGAGCAGCAGCTCACCGGACTGGACAACCTGCTCTACTTTACGTCCACCAGCAGCTCCGACGGCTCGGTCAGCATTACCGTCACCTTTGAGCAGGGTACCGACCCGGATACCGCCCAGGTTCAGGTGCAGAACAAAGTGCAGCAGGCGGAGTCGCGCCTGCCGAGCGAAGTTCAGCAGTCCGGCGTGACGGTGGAGAAATCGCAGAGCAGCTTCCTGCTGATCCTCGCGGTGTATGACAAAAACAACAAAGCCACCAGCTCCGATATCTCCGACTGGCTGGTCAGCAATATGCAGGACCCAATGGCGCGTATTGAGGGCGTCGGCAGCCTGCAGGTGTTCGGCGCAGAGTACGCCATGCGCATCTGGATGGACCCGACCAAACTGGCCTCCTATTCGCTGATGCCATCCGATGTACAATCGGCGATTGAAGCGCAGAACGTGCAGGTGTCCGCCGGTAAAATCGGCGCCCTGCCCGCCACCAACGCGCAGCAGCTGACCGCCACCGTCCGTGCCCAGTCGCGGCTGCAAACCGTCGCCCAGTTCAAAGAGATTATCGTCAAGAGCAAGAGCGACGGGTCGGTGGTGCGCCTGAGCGACGTCGCCCGCGTGGAGATGGGCAGCGAAGATTACACCGCCTCCGCCAATCTCAACGGCCACCCGGCTGCGGGGATCGCGGTGATGATGGCGCCGGGCGCTAACGCCCTGAATACCGCGACGCTGGTGAAAAACAAGATTGCCGAGTTCCAGCGCCAGATGCCGCAGGGCTACGATATCGCCTACCCGAAAGACAGCACCGAGTTCATCAAAATCTCGGTGGAGGATGTGATTCAGACGCTATTCGAGGCGATTATCCTCGTGGTCTGCGTGATGTATCTGTTCCTGCAAAACTTCCGCGCCACGCTGATCCCGGCGGTGGCGGTTCCGGTCGTGCTGCTGGGCACCTTCGGCGTGCTGGCGCTGTTCGGCTACTCCATCAACACCCTGACGCTGTTCGCGATGGTGCTGGCGATAGGCTTGCTGGTGGATGACGCCATCGTGGTGGTGGAAAACGTCGAGCGTATCATGCGCGACGAGGGGCTGCCCGCCCGCGAAGCCACCGAAAAATCGATGGGCGAAATCTCCGGCGCGCTGATCGCCATTGCCCTGGTGCTCTCGGCGGTGTTCCTGCCGATGGCTTTCTTCGGTGGCTCAACCGGAGTGATTTATCGCCAGTTCTCGGTGACCATTATCTCGGCGATGATGCTCTCCGTAGTGGTCGCCTTAACCTTAACCCCGGCGCTGTGCGGCGCGCTGCTAAGCCATTCGAAACCGCATACCAAAGGCTTCTTCGGCGCCTTTAACCGCCTGTGGGGACGCACCGAGCAGGGCTATCAGCATCGTGTGGTCGGCGGCCTGCGCCGCTCGGCGATGATGATGGGCGCTTTTGTCCTGATTTGCGGCGGCATGGCGCTGGCGATGTGGAAACTGCCGGGCAGCTTCCTGCCGACGGAGGATCAGGGCGAAATCATGGTCCAGTATACGCTGCCCGCCGGGGCGACGGCGGTACGTACCGCCGAGGTTCGCCGCCAGGTCACCGACTGGTTCCTGACGAAAGAGAAAGCCAATACCGACGTGATCTTTACCGTCGACGGCTTTAGCTTTAGCGGCAGCGGACAAAACGCCGGGATGGCCTTCGTGTCGCTGAAAAACTGGTCCGAACGTAAAGGCGAAGAAAATACCGCTCAGGCCATCGCCCTGCGCGCCACCAAAGAGCTCGGCAGCATTCGCGACGCCACCCTGTTCGCCATGACCCCGCCGTCGGTTGATGGCCTGGGGCAGAGCAATGGCTTCACCTTCGAACTGATGGCCAGCGGCGGCACCGATCGCGATAGCCTGATGAAAATGCGCAGCCAGCTGCTGGCGGCGGCGAATCAAAGTACCGAGCTGCAGTCCGTACGCGCCAACGATCTGCCGCAAATGCCGCAGCTGCAGGTGGATATTGATAACAACAAAGCCGTGTCGCTCGGGCTGTCGTTAAGCGATGTCACCGATACCCTCTCCAGCGCCTGGGGCGGTACCTACGTTAACGACTTTATCGATCGCGGTCGCGTGAAGAAGGTCTATATCCAGGGCGAAAGCGACGCCCGCGCCGTGCCGTCCGACCTCGGTAAATGGTTCGTGCGCGGCAGCGACGACAGCATGACGCCGTTCTCCGCCTTCGCTACCACCCGCTGGCAATACGGCCCGGAAAGCCTGGTGCGCTACAACGGCTCCGCCGCCTTTGAAATCCAGGGCGAAAACGCCAGCGGCTTCAGCTCCGGCGCGGCAATGGACAAGATGGAAGCCCTGGCCAATGACCTGCCGGCCGGCACCACCTGGGCGTGGAGCGGCATGTCGCTGCAGGAAAAACTCGCCAGCGGCCAGGCGATGAGCCTCTACGCCATCTCGATTCTGGTGGTCTTCCTGTGCCTCGCGGCGCTGTATGAGAGCTGGTCGGTGCCGTTCTCGGTGATCATGGTGATCCCGCTTGGGCTGCTCGGCGCGGCGCTGTCGGCCTGGATGCGCGGTCTGAGCAATGACGTTTACTTCCAGGTAGCGCTATTAACCACCATCGGCCTGTCGTCGAAGAACGCCATCCTGATCGTCGAATTCGCCGAATCGGCGGTGGAAGAGGGCTATTCCCTGTCGCGTGCCGCCATGCGCGCTGCGCAGACCCGCCTACGCCCTATTGTGATGACCTCGCTGGCGTTTATTGCCGGGGTGCTGCCGCTGGCGATCGCCACCGGAGCCGGGGCCAACAGCCGCGTGGCGATCGGTACCGGGATTATCGGCGGAACCCTGACCGCGACGCTGCTGGCGGTGTTCTTCGTGCCGCTGTTCTTTGTGCTGGTGAAACGCTTCTTCACCCGCCATCGTTCTTCTCAGGAGTAAGTTATGTTTCGTTTTACCTTAGTTTTTGTTGCGCTCCTGACGGCGGGCTGCGTCTCTCTCGACCCGAACTATGAGCGTCCGGCCGCGCCGGTCCCGGCGACCCTGCCGGGCAGCCACGGCGAGGCAACCGCGGTGGTCAGCGACTGGCAGCAGGTGGTGAATGACGCCCGCCTCAAAAAAGTGGTGAGTATCGCGTTGACCAGCAACCGCGACGTGCAGAAAGCGCTGGCCGATATCGAAGCCGCGCGCGCCCAGTTTGGTGAAACCCGCGCGTCGCTGTTTCCGACCCTCGACGCCGAGCTGAGCCATACCCGCAGTAAAACGGTGGCCAGCGGCCTGTCGTCGTCAGCGGAAGCCGACGGCGCGGTCTCCAGCTTCGAACTGGATCTGTTTGGCAAGAACCAAAGCCTGACGCGCGCCGCGCGGGAAACCTGGCTTGCCAGCGAATTCACCGCCCAGAATACGCGTCTGACGATGATCGCCGATCTGACCACCGCGTGGATAACCCTCGCCGCGGATAACAGCAATCTGGCGCTGGCGCAGGAAACCATGGCCAGCGCCGAGAACTCGCGCCGCATCGTCACCCGCCAGATGGAAGTCGGCACCGCCTCGGCTGGCGACCTGAGCGATGCCGAAAGCGTGTACCAGCAGGCGCGCGCCAGCGTCGCCAGCTACCGCACGCTGGTGGCGCAGGATAAAAACGCGCTCAACCTGCTGGCCGGGGAAACCGTGCCAGATAGCCTGCTGCCCGGCACGCTGGAAAGCCTTGGCGATCGCAGTATCACCCTGGTGCCGGCGGGCGTCTCTTCATCGGTACTGCTGCGCCGCCCGGATATCCAGGAAGCGGAGCATAACCTGAAGAGCGCTAACGCCGATATCGGCGCGGCGCGGGCCAACTTCTTCCCGTCCATCTCGCTGACCGCCAGCGCCGGGGTCGGCAGCGACTCGCTCTCGTCGCTGTTCAGCCACGGCATGCAGGTATGGTCATTCGCGCCGTCCATCAGCCTGCCGCTGTTTACCGGCGGCAGCAACCTGGCGCAGCTGCGCTACGCTGAAGCGGAGAAAAAGGGGCTGATCGCCACCTATGAGAAGACGATTCAGAGCGCTTTCAAAGATGTCGCCGACGCGCTGGCGCGGCGGGAAACGCTCAGTGAACAGCTGGACGCGCAGAATAAATACGTCGCGGCGGAGCAGAAATCGCTGAATATCGCGCTGAAGAGCTATCAGGCCGGGGTCGGAGATTATCTGTCGGTGCTGACCGCCCAGCGAACGCTGTGGTCGGCGCAGGCCACGCTGATCTCCCTCCAGCAAACGGACCTGGAAAACCGCATCACCCTCTGGCAGTCGCTGGGAGGCGGCGCCAGCTAACACCTTTACCGGGCGACAGCGCCCGGTTTGATGACAAGGAGCCCGCTTGTATGCCCCGAATCTCCCTTTCCTGGGTTGTGGTTCTCGGTTTGCTCAGCGCCATTGGGCCGCTGTGTACCGACTTCTATCTGCCCGCGCTGCCGGAAATTACCCAGCAGCTTAGCGCTACCGGCACGCAGACCCAGCTCTCGCTGACCGCGGCGCTGATCGGCCTCGGCCTTGGGCAGCTGTTTTTCGGCCCGCTGAGCGACCGCATTGGTCGTAAAAAGCCGCTGGCGCTCTCCCTGCTGCTGTTTATTTTCTCCTCAGCGATGTGCGCGATAACCTACGATATCCATATGCTGATCGCCTGGCGCTTTCTGCAGGGCTTCGCCGGCGCGGGCGGCTCGGTGCTGTCGCGATCCATCGCCCGCGACCGCTATCAGGGCACCCTGCTGACCCAGTTTTTCGCCCTGCTGATGACCGTAAACGGCATCGCGCCGGTGCTTTCGCCGGTACTTGGCGGCTGGATCATCACCGCCTTCGACTGGCGTATTCTGTTCTGGGCGATGGCGGCGATTGGCGTGGTGTTACTGCTGCTCAGCCTGACGGTGCTGCACGAAACGCTGCCGGAAAAAAGCGCCGCATCGGTTGCGCAGCGGCAGGATGAGACGCCGGTGCTGAAAAATCACCGCTTTATGCGCTACTGCCTGATTCAGGCCTTTATGATGGCCGGGCTGTTCTCCTATATCGGCTCATCTTCGTTTGTTATTCAGAGCGAATATGCCATGAGCGCGATGCAGTTCAGCCTGCTGTTCGGCCTGAACGGTATTGGGCTGATTATCGCGGCGCTGATCTTTTCCCGCCTGGCGCGCCGCTTCAGCGCCGAATCTCTGCTGCGCGGCGGTCAATTGCTGGCGGTGGCGTTTGCCGCCATCACCCTGCTCTTCGCCTGGCTACCGCAGCCGACGCTGGCGCTGGTCGGCCTGTTTTTTACCGTTTCCATGATGAGCGGCATCAGTACCGTTGCCGGCTCGGAAGCGATGAACGCCATTCACGCCCGCCAGTCCGGCACCGCTTCCGCCCTGATGGGCACGCTGATGTTTGTGTTCGGCGGGATTGCCGCGCCGCTGGCCGGACTCGGCGGCGAAACGATGCTCAAAATGAGCCTGGCGATGACCCTTTGCTATCTGGCCGCGCTGCTGATTGGCCTGAAAAAACCACGTTCCGTCGCATAACCTCCCCTGGCGGTAATAAAATATTCCAATTTTATTACCGCCATATTTCCCGCCAACGCTGAAATCTCCTATTATCTCTTCAACACTAATCGTGATAGTCTTCACATGAAAGGAATAATTAATTCCTTATACTGCCCGCCACTGTGAATAAAGAGGTTCTTATGAGTATCGACCTGAGCAAACTGCTGACCGAGCGCCGCAACGCCAATAGCGCCAACATTGATACCCTCTCCACCGAAGAGATGCTGACGGTGATTAACCAGGAAGACCAGCAGGTGGCTCACGCCATCACCCCCTATCTGGCGCAAATTGCCCAGGTCGTGGATAAGGTCGCAGCGGCGCTGCAGGCGGGCGGGCGACTGATTTATATCGGCGCGGGGACCTCCGGTCGTCTGGGGATCCTTGACGCCAGCGAGTGTCCGCCGACCTTCGGCACTCGCCCCGAACAGGTGGTGGGCATCATCGCGGGCGGCCATAAAGCAATTCTGAGCGCCGTAGAGAACGTTGAAGACAACAAAGCGCAAGGGGCGATGGATCTGCAGAATATTAATTTTAGCAGCCGCGATGTGCTGGTCGGGCTCGCGGCCAGCGGACGCACGCCGTACGTCATCGGCGCCATGGAGTATGCCTACAGCCAGAACGCTTTCGTCGCCATCGTCAGCTGCAACCCGCACGGGGAAATGGCCCAGCTGGCGGACGTCGCCATTACGCCGGTGGTCGGCCCGGAAGTCGTTACCGGCTCAACGCGGCTCAAGGCAGGCACCGCGCAGAAGCTGGTGCTGAATATGATCTCCACCGGGGCGATGATCCGCATTGGCAAGGTCTACAGCAACCTGATGGTGGATGTGGAAGCGACCAACGCCAAGCTTATCGAGCGCCAGGTGTCCATCGTCATGGAAGCGACCGAATGCGATCGCGCAACCGCCCAGAGCGCGCTGGAGGCCTGCGGTCGCCACTGCAAAACGGCGATTGTGATGGTGCTGGCTGATTTAAGCGCCCCGGATGCCCAGGCGCTGTTGGCAAAAAATAACGGCTATATCCGCAAGGCGCTGAGCCACTCCTGACCGCTGACCAACAGGTAATCTGCAATGGCAAAAATAAATAAAGAGATGATAGCGCGGATCCTTCAACACGTTGGCGGCGCCGGTAACGTCGCGCAGGCGGGCAACTGTATGACCCGGCTGCGCCTGACTCTGCGCGATGAATCACGGGCCGATAGCGCCGCCATCCGTCAGATTGAGGGCGTGATGGGGGTTATCGTCAGCGATGAGCAGTTCCAGGTCGTGCTTGGCCCCGGCAAGGCGCAAACCGCGGCGGAAATGATGAATGCGTTACTGGAAGACGCTCCGGCGGAGACGCCGTCGCTGGCCGATGTCGCCGCCGAGAAGAAGCAGGCGCTGAAGAGCAAGCAAACCAGCGGCATCCAAAAATTCCTCGCTAAATTCGCCACCATTTTCACCCCGCTGATCCCCGGTTTTATCGCCGTCGGCCTGCTGTTAGGATTCGCGACCCTGGCGGAGCAGATATTTGTCCTCGAAAACGCGCATCCGAACGCGACGATGGTGGCGCTGATCGGCTACATGAAGGTATTCAGCAAGGGGATGTTTACCTTCCTGAGCATCCTGATCGGCTATAACGCCCAGAAAGCCTTCGGCGGCTCCGGGGTCAACGGGGCCATCATCGCTGCGCTGTTTGTCCTCGGCTACAACCCGGAGGCCACCAGCGGCTTCTATTCCGGGATTTCGACCTTCTTCGGCCACGGTATCGACCCACGCGGCAATATTATCGGCGTGCTTATCGCCTCGATTATCGGCGCGTGGGTGGAAAGACAGGTGCGCCGCATCATGCCTGCCAACCTCGATATGATCCTCACCTCGGCGGTGACGCTGCTGATCATGGGCGCAATCACTTTTACCGTCATTATGCCGATCGGCGGCTGGCTGTTTACCGGAATGTCATGGCTATTCCTGCACCTTAACGGCAACCCGTTCGGCTCTGCGGTGCTGGCTGGCCTGTTCCTGCTGGCGGTGATGTTCGGCGTCCATCAGGGCTTCGTGCCGGTCTATTTCGCGCTGGTGGATGCGCAGGGGTTTAACTCGCTGTTCCCGATTCTGGCGATGGCCGGGGCCGGACAGGTCGGCGCGGCGCTGGCGCTTTTCTGGCGGGCGAAGCACGGCTCTCTGCTGCGTACGCAAATTAAAGGGGCGATTATTCCCGGCTTCCTCGGCATCGGCGAACCGCTGATTTATGGCGTGACGCTGCCGCGCATGAAGCCGTTTATCACCGCCTGCCTCGGCGGCGCCTGCGGCGGTTTCTTCCTCGGGCTTGTCGCCTGGATGGGGCTACCGGTCGGCCTGAATACGGTATTTGGCCCGTCCGGGCTAGTGGCGCTGCCGCTGATGACCTCCAACAGCGGGATCTACGCCGGAATGGCGGTGTATGCCGCCGGGCTGGCGGTCTCTTATCTGTGCGGCTTCGCCCTGACCTGGCTGTTCGGCAGTAAAAACGTTGATTTGAGCTAGAGCGCGCATCTGACGCACGGCGGTGAACGTGAGTTTATCCGCCGCATGGCGGGAGGTACTGACGCCCCATGCTGAATATTTTTTGCGCGTGGCGTTGCGTTTCTGTCGGCCCGGTCAGGCGCCAACCGCCACCGGGCAACGTCGGCCAGGGTACATCTGATAAAGGATCCGGCTACCATTTCCTGCCCCGCTTCCCGCGCGTGCTCATGCTATGATGCTGCTTTCGCACTATTTTCACCTGAGGGAAAGATGGGCTCCAGCAAAAAAGGGATGCTGAACGTACTGATCGCCGCTGTGCTGTGGGGCAGTTCCGGCGTCTGCGCGCAATATATTATGCAGCAAAGCCAGATGTCATCGCCGTTTCTGACCATGACGCGCCTGTTGTTCGCCGGCCTGATCCTTCTGATGCTCTCGTTCTTTCACGGCGATAAGATTTTCCGCGTCCTGCTAAACCGCAAAGACGCCGTCAGTCTGCTGATCTTTTCGCTGTTCGGCGCGCTCACCGTGCAATACACCTTCCTGATGACTATCGAGCAATCCAACGCCGCCACCGCGACGGTGCTGCAGTTCCTGTCGCCGACGATTATCGTCGCCTGGTTTGCCATCGCCCGCAAAACGCGCCCCAGCCCGCTGGTGCTCGCGGCCATCGCCACCTCTCTGGCGGGCACTTTCCTGCTGGTCACCCACGGTAACCCGACGACGCTGTCGATTTCCCCCACGGCGCTGTTCTGGGGGATTGCTTCGGCGTTTGCCGCTGCTTTTTATACGACTTACCCTTCGACGCTGATTGCCCGCTACGGCACGCTGCCGATTGTCGGCTGGAGCATGCTGCTCGGCGGCGCGATGCTGCTGCCGTTCTACGCCGGACAGGGCAACCATTTTGTGGTGACCGGCGGCCTGCTGCTGGCCTTTTTCTACCTGGTGGTAATCGGCACCTCGCTGACCTTTAGCCTCTACCTGAACGGCGCGCAGAAGATTGGCGGCGCGAAGGCGGGGATCCTCAGCTGCGCGGAGCCGTTGAGTAGCGCTCTGCTCTCTCTGCTGCTGCTCGGCATCACCTTTACCCTCCCGGACTGGCTGGGCACGCTGCTGATCCTCTCGTCGGTGGTGCTGATCGCCCTGGATTCGCGGCGGCGGGTTAAAACGGCCTGACGATTATCGGGCAGGAGATGCTGCGACCTGCGTTTGCAGCATCTTCAGGTCGTCATCCGACAGCTCACAAACCACCTGCACCAGCTCGCGCTCAAATCCCTGTTCCAGACATGAACGAGCAATACGCAACGCCTCTTCTCGTTTCCCTTCCTGAAATCCTTCATAAAACCCCAGGTAAAATTCCAACAGGTATTCCAGTAAATACTCTTGTTGTAACTCCTGTGGTATCTCTTCCAGCGGTAGCCTCTCTACAATCGTCATTAATTTTCCCCCATCTTGAGGGATGCATCCTGGAATGCATTCAGATCGTCATCCGAGAGCCCAATAGTCATCCGTACCAGCTCGCGCTCAAACCCCTGCTCCAGAAGTGAACGGGCAATACGCAACGCTTCTTCTTCTCTACCCTCTTGTTTACCTTCTAACTTGCCCTCTAACTTGCCCTCCAACTTGCCTTCTTGTCTCCCTTCCTGCCGTAGCCTTTCCGCAATCGTCATGAGTACCTCCTTATGTTGAGGAACGCGCCGCTCGACCTCGTGAAGAAATTCACCAAAATGAGGCGCATCGCCGCACTGCAGCATGTAATTAAACAGCGCTTTCAACTGGCTGTCATTAGCGCAACCTTTAACCAACAGCTCGGCTAATCGCTCCACCAGGCCAAGTAAATCGCGCTGGCGAATATGCTTTTGAATCAGCTCCAGCAACGCCACGCGCCGGTGCTGCATAATGTCGTCATCCGGCACCACCGTAATATCCACCAGCGGGAAAGCGGCGGCATAGATCCGCCGCGCGGCCTCCGTATCGGCAAACTCATCCAGCCAGCACAGCGAGAAAGGATAGGGGCTTTTCGCGCCGTGATAGAACAGCATCGGCACCACCAGCGGCAGCGTTTTGTGCCCGGCGTCCAGATGACGCTGCATCGCCGCCAGCGCGTAGCGCATCAGCCTGAATGCCATGTGCGCATCCGGCGTGCTCTGATGTTCAATCACCACGTAGATATAGCCGTCACCGTCGCTGGTTTTCAGCGACCACAGTACGTCGGAGTAGCTGGCGCGCAAATCGGCCTCAATGAAGCTGCCGGACTCCAGCTTAAGCGTTTGCAGGTCGCACAGCTGGCGCAGCGAAGCGGGAAGATGAATCTCGATAAAATCCCTTGCGCACTCGGGATGCGATAAAAACTGTTTAAAAACCGCATCGTGCGGCGTCGAGGTCGTTCCTTTTTTCGTCATGGTCCGCCATCCCTGAAACGCGATAGCTGGAATATATCCATCACCGCGACGCCGGGCATCTGCGCATCAACGGCTTTGCTTGCCGCTACGGAAGATAAATTTCAGCGACTGAAACAGATACATTCCTGCGGAAAGCAACACGCAAAATGTTGATTCAGGAATGCGTCTATAGTTAGAGGAACGCTTTAATAAAAATAAGGATATCCGTGATGAAGAGAATGAAAATTGCGCTTTCGCTGGCCGTCTGTCTGGTGCTCCCCAGCGTGGCGACAGCCGCACCGCTCTCCGGGCTGAAGTTTGAACAGCAAAAGCAGCAGATAGTGAAGGATGTGAGGAAAAACTGCCCTAAAAGCAGCGCGCTGGACGATACGCAGTTTGCTAACCGCGTACTGGAATCAGCGGAAAATAAGACTGCCGTACAAAGCGCGACGCGGGCGCTGGATAAAAACAACAGCGCCGCTTACCAGAAGGCCATTAGCGCCATAGCTTGCCCCATGCCCTAGCGCCGGTTGCAGGGTCGCCATCAACGGTTCGGAATGATCAAATCCCCGCGCAGCGGGCTGCTGCCGAGTATTTGCGTCTTCTCGGTCAGCCAGTTGACGATCTGGCTGGCCATCGCGTCCATTGAATATTCTATCGCCGGAATGGTCGGAATACCGGGCAGCTGTAACGAGCCCGCAAGGCTGAACACCATAACTTTTTCCGGCACCGCGCGATTAAACGCCTGAAGCTGCGGCACCACCAGCTGCGCCTGCTGCTCGTTGGCCACCAATAACGCATTAAAATTCAGGGTGGTTGTGTTGTTTACCAGCTCCTGCACCGCCACGGACGGCGAATGGCTGTCGAGAAAAACCAGGTTGCGATTGAACGGCAGAAAATTCTTTTCCAGCGCGTGCTTATAGCCCAGCAAAACCTGGTCAGCAAAGCCGCTGGCCTGGGGATGGATCAGCGCAATCTGGCGCCGCCCCTGGCTTATCAGATAGTTGCAGGCCGTTTCCGCCGCGAAGGCATGGTCAAACTGAATGCTATTCGTTCCGTCGTTTTCCAGGCAGTCAATCAGTACTACGTCGGGCCGGTCGATATTGAGCGGAAACCGTGCGCCGATGATTAATACATTATCGCAAAGGCCGCAAGTCAACTCATCCAGCGAATGCAGCACTCTGCTGCGGCTGTTGGCAAAACGCAGCAGCAGATGCTTCTGGTGCTGGCTAAGCTGTTTCTCCAGCGCGTAGAGATAGCTGGTGGTTTGATTAATGTTGTCCTGGGCGCAAATGACGCCGATGCAGCCGGTAGTCTGACTCAGCAAAGATTGCGCTATCATATTCGGCCGGTAGTTAAGCTCTTCCGCCGCCTGCAGTACCGCCTGTCGGCTGGCTTCCTTTACGCCGCGCGAACCGCTCAACACCCGAGAGACTGTGGCTTTCGACACCCCAGCTAACCGTGATACATCGTTGATTGTAGACATTATTTTCCCCTGACAGGGTCAATCCGATCCCTGTAAATCCTTAAACCTGAATCGCTTCAATAATAACCAGCGGCAGTATATCCGTTTCCCTTTTTATTTGGAAACCGATTTTCCATTTCATGGAAAATCGCAGCAAAAACCAGGAAAATTTGTGAGCCAAATCTAATTAACAGCCCCTTTGACTGACAGATCTTGATGGTTATCACAGTTCTGTTTTTTATAAATGGAAACCGGTTTCCGTCTGATATCAAATCATCCACGCAATAACTTTTTACATTTTGAGGACGAACGTCGATGTACAAGATTATGCTGTGCTGCTCTGCCGGAATGTCCACCAGCCTGCTGGTCAGAAAGATGGTTGATGCCGCGAAGGAACGTAATCTGCCGGTGCAGATTGACGCCTATGGAGTTTCCGAATTTGACATGCAGTTTCCGCAATACCAGGTGGTGCTTCTTGGGCCACAGGTGAAATACATGCTGAAAAACTTATCTGAGAAAGCCGCTCCCCTGAATATTCCGGTCCAGCCGATTAACACCATGGATTACGGAATGCAGCGGGGAGATAACGTCCTGGATTATGCCCTGTCGCTGATTGCAGCGCATTAAGAGGTGTGCAAATGAGTTCTCTGTATCAGTCCATGATTGCCGTGATCGAGCAATCAATTACCCCGCTGGCAGGACGCCTTGGGCAGCAGAAATACGTTATCGCGATTCGCGATGGCTTCACTGCCGCATTGCCGTTTATGATCATCGGCTCATTCATGCTGGTATTTATCTTTCCCCCTTTCTCCCCGGATACCACGAATGGTTTCGCCCGCGGCTGGCTGGATTTCTCCCAGCAGTACCGTGAACAGCTGATGCTGCCGTTTAACCTCAGCATGGGCGTAATGACGTTTTTTATTTCGGTGGGAATCGGCGCCAGCCTGGGACGTCAGTTCCAACTCGACCCGGTGATGTCCGGTCTGCTGGCGTTCATGGCCTTCTTACTGGTTGCCGCGCCGTACGCCGATGGCAAAATCTCCACCCAGTACCTCTCCGGTCAGGGCATTTTTACCGCCTTGATCACCGCCATCTACTCCACCCGCGTTTACGCCTGGTTAAAGCAGAACAATATTACGATTCGCCTGCCAAAAGAGGTGCCGACCGGCGTTGCCCGCTCGTTTGAAATTCTTATCCCGGTACTGGTGGTGATCGCGACCCTGCATCCGCTGAATCTGTTTATCGAAGCGCAGACCGGTATGATCCTGCCGCAGGCGATTATGCACCTGCTGGAGCCCCTGGTTTCCGCCTCTGACTCCCTGCCGGCGATTCTGCTTTCCGTCCTGATGTGCCAGATTTTCTGGTTCGCCGGGATCCACGGTTCGCTGATCGTGACCGGCATTATGAACCCCTTCTGGATGGCCAACCTGTCGGCAAACCAGGCCGCGCTGGCGGCCGGTGCGGCACTGCCGCATGTCTATCTGCAAGGTTTCTGGGATCACTATCTGCTGATAGGCGGCGTCGGTTCCACGCTTCCGCTGGCGTTCCTGCTGCTGCGTAGCCGCGTAACCCATCTGCGTACCATCGGTAAAATGGGCATTGTGCCAAGCTTCTTTAATATCAACGAACCGATCCTGTTCGGCGCGCCGATTATCATGAACCCGATGATGTTTATCCCGTTCGTCTTTGTCCCGATGATCAACGCCGTTCTGGCTTATGGCGCGACGCGTCTCGGCTGGCTCAGCCAGGTGGTTTCGCTGACGCCGTGGACAACGCCGGCGCCTATCGGCGCATCGTGGGCCGCAAACTGGACGTTAAGCCCGGTGGTCATGTGCCTGATTTGTATGGTGATGTCGGCGCTAATCTATCTGCCATTCCTGCGCGCCTATGAACGTTCCTTAATGAAAACTGAAGTTGAAAAAGCAAAAGCCGCGGTTCCGGTTGCCGAAACGGTCAGCCAATAATGAAGCAATATATTTAATATTATCTTTTAGATGACGGCATAAATAATGCGGAAAAGGGATTTTGCTGCATTATTTAAATAATAAAGTTAATGACCTCAGGATCTATCATGATTGAATTAGAAGATGCGGTAATGGAAATTATCGTTAACGCGGGACAGTCACGCTCATTGTGTTTTGAAGCACTCCATTGCGCCCGTAACGGTAATATAGATGAAGCGCGCTTACTACTGAATGAAGCCGATGGTTACGCCCGTCGGGCGCATCAGATGCAGACCCGGCTTATCGAGCAGGATGCCGGCGAAGCGCGCCAGCCGATGACGTTAATTATGGTCCATGCTCAGGATCACTTAATGAACTCACTGCTCGCCCGTGAATTTTCGGAAGAGTTAATTCATTTATACCAGCGTTAATTTATATCAATATTTAACAACTGTATCCGGAATAAATACACCAGCTTATCCTGGCGGGATGGCTATTATCTGAATATATGAATTATTAAAAGCGAGATAATTATGAAAACTGTAAAAATGCTGCCATTAGCAATGGCGGTCGTCGCCGCGCTGTGCCCAATTTCCGTATTCGCGCAAGAATTTACGCAGGAACAGATCGACGCCATTGTGGCGAAGGCCGTCGATAAAGCCCTCGCCGAGCGCCAGGCGAAAATCGACGCTGCCGCCGATAAAAAAGTGGATGTCATTACCAACCCGCAGACCACCGCGGCCTCGCCGGATATGGCGATCCCCTTCGGCCTCAAGTTCAGCGGCTACGCCCGCTACGGCGCGCAGTTCCAGACCGGCGATCAGAAGTTTGTCGGCGTGGATGGCTCCTATAACGGCGCCTCGGCGATCGGTCGTTTAGGCAACGAAGGCAACGGCGGTGAATTCCAGATAACCAAAGCCTTCAAAAGCAGTAAAGGCGCGATCTGGGATATCAACGTCATGTTTGACCACTGGAGCGATGAAGTTAACCTGAAAAAAGCCTACGTCGGCGTCACCAACGTGCTGGAATCTAACCCCAACGCTTATATCTGGGCCGGCCGCGACTTCCATCAGCGTCCGCAGCAGGGGATCAACGACTACTTCTGGATGAACCACGATGGCCAGGGCGCCGGGGTGAAAAACTTTGATATCGGCGGCGTGCAGTTTGACGTGGCGGGGGTGTCGCAGGTGGAGTCCTGTAGCCCGGAAGTGATGGCCGATGAGGCCAACCCGTCGCGCATCACCTGTACCGGCGGCTCCGGTACCGGCGATAACGGCCACTACGCCCTGACCACCAAAACCCACAACATCAAGGCCGGGCCGATCGACGTTGAGGTATACGCCAACTACGGCTTCGATTCGAAAGCGGTGGACAGCGACGAACGTCTCGACGCCTGGCAGGGCGGGCTGGTGCTGAGCCACACCAACGACAGCGGCGTCAATAAAGTGATCCTGCGCTACTCCGATAACTCGGATAACAGCGTCTACAACAAAACCGATGACCTGACCGCTATCTACGCCAGCTTTGAAGGTCTGCATAAATTTACCCGGCAGGCGCAGATCGAATATCTGCTGGCCTTCCACGACTATGACAACGGCAAGGACAACACCGACAACCGTAAAAACTACGGCGCCATCGTCCGCCCGATGTACTTCTGGAACGACGTTCACTCCACCTGGCTGGAAGCGGGCTACCAGCGCGTCGACTACGACCAGGGCGGCGATAACCACGGCTGGAAGCTGACGCTGTCGCAGAACATCGCCATCGGAATGGGGCCGGAGTTCCGCCCGATGCTGCGCTTCTACGTAACCGGCGGCCAGGTGGATAACAAGCGCACCGCGAAGGTCAACGGCACCAAAGACGAACAGCTGGATTCGCTGAACGTCGGCGGCATGTTTGAAGCGTGGTTCTAAGAGTGAAACCATCCCGGGTCGCGGTGTAAGAGCCAGACCCGGGTGCGCATTCCCGAAGGTGGCGCTGCGCGCCTGTCCGGGCAACCCGACCGCAGACTGCGGTGAACCCGTAGCCCCATTACACCCGCACTTTCGTCGCCACCAGCAGGCCGGTAATCAGCATCAACGTACCGGAGAGGACCAGCGGCGAGAGCAAACCGAGGTGATCCAGCGCCACGCCGCCAACCGCTGCGCCGCAGGTGTTAGCCAGCTGGATCACCGCCACCTGAATCGACCCGGCTTTTTCCGCCTGATCGGACAGGGAGCGGGTAATCCACGTTGACCAGCCTACCGGTATCAACGCGAAGGCAAAGCCCCAGATCACCGCCACCGTCGACGCCACGATTTTACTCTCCCCCCACAGCACCAGCACCGCGGCGCTGATAGCCAGCACTACCGGGGCAATCGCCAGCGCCGCTTTCACCGAGCGCTTGAGCAGCATTGAGGAGAGCGAGGTGCCGACAAAGCTGGCGATGCCGAAGCTGAGCAGCACCAGCGTCAGACCGTCGACGTCAAAGCCCGCCAGGGTCATATACACCGGGCGGATATAGGTAAAGAAGGCAAACTGGCCGGCGAAGGCCATAAAGATGGCGCACATCCCGGCCATCACGCCGGGCCGCTTCAGCAGGCCGAACATATTTTGCTGCGCCGAGGTCGACTCGCCCGGTAGAGAAGGCAGCGCCTTCAGCACCCAAATCGTACAGACCACGCCCATGACCGCCGCGCCGTTAAAGACGTTACGCCAGCCGATAATACCGCCAAGGAAGCTGCCCAGCGGCGCGGCGATCACCAGCGCTATCGATACCGCGCCGAAAATAACCGATAGCGCTTTGGGCACCACGCGCATCGGCACCAGCCGCATGGTGAGCGACGCCGACATCGCCCAAAAGCCGCCCAGCGCCAGACCAAGGCAGGCGCGGCCCAGCAGCAATAACGAAAAGCTGTTGGCAAACGAGACCAACAGACAAGAGACGGTCAGCAGGACGGAAAACAGAATCACCACGTAGCGACGATCGGTACTGCGGATGATCGAGGTGATAAACAGGCTGGCAAACATCGCCACAAACGCGGTGGTGGTGACCGACTGCCCGGCAACGCCTTCGGAGATGCCTAAATCCTGCGCCATCGGCGTAAGCAGGCTTACCGGCAGGAACTCAACGGTAATCAGGCAGGCAACGCAGAAGGCCACCGCAAAAACCGCCGACCAGTTGGGTCGCGCCGCCTGATTAGCCTGCGGCGCAGAGGCATTCGAAGGAGTCATAAGTTACCTGCATGGTTGAATACGGAGGAGCCGCGCAGTGTAACATTTAAAATGTGACGAATTTAACGTTTTGACAACTTTTCAGGCTTTGCAAAGTACCTGCGTAGCTGCTCGCATAACCGGAAAATCACGTTTTTAGGTATTCCGTAACAGTAAGAGGAAGAAATAACATAGCACTTGGTGCTATATTTATGGTTACAGGATGTCAGCCAATGCGTATTTTTAAAACAAAATGGTTTACCAGGGAAGCCCGGGCTCATGCGATTGATGACGACGAACTTTGCAAAGCGATTGAAGCCACTCTCCAGGGAAAAGTAGATAACCTTGGTGGCGGCGTTTACAAAAAACGCCTCAATAAAAATCGCGATCGCGCAATCATCCTGGCAAAGGGTTCTGAGCATTGGTTTTACACATTTTTATACGCCAAACAGGATATCGCCAATATCGATAACCGAGAACTCGCGGCGTTCCGTGAGTTAGCCAGGCATTATTCCCTTCTCAGCGAGGAGAAAATGGCGGCATTGGTTAAGAGAAAAGAATTGGTGGAGATTTGTCATGACTGCAAAAACTAAATTCAAAAGCCCCGCCTTTGAAGCTATCCATAGCGCTGCCGCAGGTTTATACAGTGTTGATGCGATCGCGCAGGAGACGATGCGCAGCTTTGATGAAACATGCATCAGCCGCGTAAGCGATTTCCAACCTGGTGAAATTAAGGCTCTACGTGACCAACTCAACGTCAGTCAGCCGGTTTTTGCCCGCTATCTGAACACCAGCGTGTCCACGGTCCAAAAATGGGAAAGCGGGGCAAAACGCCCCGGTGGGCTGGCATTGAAATTACTCAATATCGTGCAAAAACATGGGTTAAAAGTGCTGGCATGATGCCACTTTGAGGTGATGACTTTTGCACAGTTGGCCTCGTCAGCGTGACGTTTAACGAAGCCAACAGTACACCGGGAAGTGATATCAGTGCAGCCAGTGGACGCCATCCTCCGGCAAAAACAGCGCGTTATAGCGCTCCTGCAAAGCGTGCAGCTCGCTCACTTCCGGCTCCAGCTCGCGAAGGAAACCTTGCGCAAGGCGGATTTGCGCTTCGGTAATCGGCGCCCCGAGGCGGGACTTTTTCATCAACCGGTACCAGTAGTGCAGGTTCTGCTCGCTGCCATCGACGATAGCGACCTGCCAGATCAACAGCACCTGCGCGGCATTTTGCAAATGCGCCTCATTAGGCCGTTCCAGGTAGCGTAAATACTCGTTACCGGCGGTTTTTCCTAGCTGATCGATCATCGATTCCAGCGGTACCGGCGTAATGCCTAATCGTTCGCTCAGACGGCGAATCGCACGGCGTGAATCAGAGGTAAGCACCCGAAATCCCACAACAAATACCACTATCAGCGTGGCTAGTCCTAACCAGATCATGCATCCTCTCACTCAATCGCAGCCCCACTATCATAATGGGAAATTGCCCGCTGTCGACTGTCGGAGATACCAGAATGTGACTTATCGCGGCCCCCTGGCGCGTTCATGAAATCACCGATCCCACCCGGGGAGCGGCTGCATCAAACCGCCCGGCAAGAAGAATAAAAAAGCCCGGCGCAGAGGCCGGGCAAAGTGACTCAGACCCAATGACTCAGGCAGTCTGCAAAGTTTGTGTCTTTTTCTGGCGGCGGATTTTACGTTCTTCAAACACCGCAACGATGGCCATCAGACAGATGCAGCCAATTGCCGCCGCATCCAGCGCCGCAAAGGTGCCCGCCCAGCCGGTGAGGCCGAAAATCGGCGTACCGTCGGCAATCATCCCGAGTCCCAGCTTGGCGAAGCTATCGCCGATCAGATAGGCGAAGGTGCCCTTGATCCCGTCGGCAGCACCAATCGCCTTTTTCGGCACGAAGCCTACCGCGGCGACGCCGATCAGCAGCTGCGGGCCAAACACCAGGAAACCCAGCGCAAACAGCGATGCGAGATAAACGTATTGATTGCTGGCATGCTGATAAACACCCAGCGTGGCGATAATCAGCGCCAGCGCAACGCAGGCCACCAGCGCGCGGCGACCGTTTGCCAGATCCGACAGCCAGCCCCACAGCAGCGTGCCGACCAGCGCGCCCACTTCAAACAGGGTAAAGCCCTGAATCGCCACCTCTTTGGAGAGCTTCAGCTCCTGGAAAGCGTAAACGGTGGACCACTGGTCGATACCGATGCGCACCACGTACAGGAAGATGTTGGAGAAGCACAGCAGCCAGATGACTTTATTCTTCAGCACATATTCGACGAAGATCTGCCATTTGGTCATGGCGTTCTCTTCCGTCTCTTTATCCTCTTCGCTGATCTCTTCGCCAAACAGCTCTTCGGCGTTACCGAGGCCGTAGGATTCCGGGGAGTCGCTACCAAAACGCAGGCCGATAAAACCGACGATTAACGCAATAATCGACGGGAAGATAAACATGCCAATCACGTGGCCGTCGAACAGGTAGTTGGCGCCAAACAGCGCCACGCCCGCCGCGCCGGCGCCGCCGAGGTTGTGGGAGATATTCCAGAAGCCGAGGAAGGTGCCGCGCTTACGGCGAGGCGTCCACTTGGTAATGGTCGAATAGCTGCACGAGCCGCCGGTGCTCTGGAAGAAGCCGCTCAGAGCGTAGAAGGCGATCATCAGGAACAGGCTGGTCGACCCCGCGCCCATGCTGGCGCTGAAGCCGAGCATACAGATGGCCGAGAGAATCAGCATAAACGGCAAGAACTGCTTAGTGTTCTTACCGTCTGCGTAGTAGGAGACCAGCGTTTTCCCCACACCGTAGGTGATAGAAAAGCCGAGCCCGATCATCCCCAGCTGCGTCATGCTCAACCCGTAGGTGGAGATCATGTCGTTCTGCGCGATATTAAAGTTTTTGCGGATCAGGTACATGGTCAGATAGCCGATGAAAACCACCAGATACGACTGCATGAACGGTTTGAACCACATTTTGCGCCGCGCTTCGAGCGGCAGGTCCAGGGTTGGCTTGCGCACCTGGTTTAAGAAGGCCAGCATGATTGGGTGACTCCTGAGCTGATTTAATACCTGCGAATGGCAGGCATTGTAAAAATCAGCCGGGAGACTCGCCTGAGACAGCGTCCAGGCGAAACCGGGAAAATTTCTTAGTTTTACGCCATTCGGCGAAGAAAGGTGAAGTCGGTCACGCTTCTCGCGGCGCCTGGGCGTTTAAAAACGGCAGCAGCAGCAGGGCGGAAATACCGGCGGCAATGGCGATGACCACGAAAAATCCGCTCCAGTGCCAGATCTCCATCACCTGCGCCAGCGGCCAGCCGGAGAGCGATGCGCCAAGATAGGCAAACAGGCCAACAAAGCCGGTTGCCGCCCCCGCCGCCTCTTTGTGCGAGCACTCCGCCGCCGCCATGCCGATCAGCATCTGTGGGCCAAAAACGAAAAAGCCGGCGGTAAAGAAGCAGGCCGCCTGCATCACGTAGCTGGCGAACGGCATCAGCCACAGCCCGCCAACTGACAACAAAATCCCGGCGGCGAAAATCAGGTTCATCGGCCCGCGGTTGCCGTTGAAGAGTTTATCCGAGCCCCAGCCCGCCACCAGCGCGCCGATAAAACCGCCCACTTCGAACATGGTGACCGCCGAATTCGCCGTCACCAGATCGACGCCGAGCGTTTCCGACATATACAGGTTGCCCCAGTCGTTAATCGCCGCGCGCACCACGTATACCAGTACGTAGCACAGCGAGAGCAGCCAGATATAGGGATTCAGCAGCACGTATTTGGTGAGGATCTCTTTGCGGGTCAGGCCAGCGCCCTCCTGCTGCTGGGCAATCTCCAGCTCATCATGCCGCCAGTCGCCCACTGCGGGCAGCCCGACCGCCTGCGGCCGGTCGCGCAGCCGCCAGCAGAGAAACAGCCCGGCGAGGATCGCCAGCGTCCCGGCAATCATCATCCCCGTTCGCCAGCCGTAGTGCAGCGCCGCCGCGCCAACCACCATTGGGATCAGCGCCCCGCCGACGTTATGCGCCGTGTTCCATAGCGCCCACCAGCCGCCGCGCTCGGTACGCGAATACCAGGCCGTCAGCAGGCGGGCGCATACCGGCGAGCCCCAGCCCTGGAAGAAGGCGTTCAGCGCCCACAGCAGCGCGAAGGCCCACAGGGAAGTGGAAAAACCAAACAGAATATTCACTACGCCGGTAGCGACCAGGCCGATGCCCATAAAATAGCGGGCGTTAGAGCGATCGCTGACGATACCGGAGAAAAATTTCGATAGCCCATAGGTGATGTAGAACAGCGTCGCCAGCAGACCGATATCGCTGCGGGTCAAAACGTTGCTGGCGAGGATTTCCGGCACCGCCGCGTTAAAGCTTTTGCGGGTGAAGTAAAACAGCGCATAGCCCAGCCAGATGGTCAGCAGAATATGCCGACGCCAGTAGCGGTAGCGCTCGTCCAGCGCCTGTTTGTCGGTAATCGGCGGAGCATCGGGCGGGGATTTTAAAAAGGCAAACATTATCGTTCCTCAAGCGTAGCGCAGCGGCAGGCTGACGCAAACGCGAGTGCCGTGGGTGCAGGAGATGGTCAGGGTGCCGCCCAGGGCGGTGACGCGCTCGCGCATGCCGGTGAGGCCAAAGCCCTGCTGACCGGAGCCCGGTGGCAGGCCGCAGCCGTCGTCCTCGATCACCAGCATCAGCCGCTGCTCCTGCTGCCAGCCTTGCAGCGTGACGGCTCTAGCGCTGGCGTGTTTGACGATATTATTCAGCCCCTCCTGGCAGACGCGGAACAGAGTGACGCGCTGGTTTTCGCTCAGCAGCGACTCATCGATACGCCACGCCAGATGGCTGACCATACCGCGATCCTCCAGCTCCATTTCGCGCATCAGCGAGCGCACCGCCTGCTCAAGCGTCAGGTCGTCCAGCTGGCGCGGGCGCAGGCGGCCCAGCAGGCGGCGCACGGAATCGTAGACGCCGAGCGAAAGCTGCTCAATCAGCTGGCCGCTCTGCCTGACGCTGGCGCTATTCGGCGCCAGCCGCTGGACGATCCCCGCCTGGGTGCGGATGGCGGTAATGGTCTGGCCGATATCATCGTGCAGCTCGCGAGCCACTTCGCGGCGCACGCTCTCCTCGGTTTCCAGCAGGCGTTCCGCCAGCCGCTGGTTACGCACCAGCTCCTTTTGCAGCGACTGATTCAGCTCGCGCAGCCGCTGTATTCCGGCGCCCAGCAGCAGGCCGGTCAAGCTTTGCGCCAGCAGCGAAAGCAGTAAATCCACCGGATGATCGTGCCAGGTCTGGCTGGCGATCAGCGCGATGGCGTTCATCAGGGTCGCGATCAGCGCTCCCTGCCAGCCGTAGTGCCAGGCCAGAGCGATAATCGGCAGCGCCAGGCAGAAGGGCGTAAATCGTGAGAGCTCGGCGGGCAGCCCCAGCTGGAGCCAGAGGCTGACGCTGAACAGCAGCAGGTACCAGATAAGATGCCGCCCGCGCCAGTTCACCGGCTGCGAGACCAGCGATGGCCCCAGCGGCCGCCAGACGGTGCTGGTGAGATAGTGCCAGATAACCAGACAGGTGGGCGCCAGCGTCAGGCCGCCGGTCAGGGTCAGCAGCAGCGCGTTTAGTCCCTCTTTGCCCTCCAGCAGCCACGGCAGCGACTGGAGCAGCGCGGCGGCGATCAGCGCGCCCCCCTGACGCAGCAGGGTGAGCCAGTCGCGCTGCTGGCGATAGCGGGAAATCAGCGCCACCGGCAACAGGGTCAAGAGGCTTCCGGTCATCAATATTATCGGGTGCGCCAGCGCCACTTCCTGCGCCAGCCAGAGGATCAGCAGCCACTCCGCGCCCAGCAGAACCGGCCAGTAGCCGCGCGGGCACTGCAGCATCAGGCCAAGCCGCAGGCCAAAGGGGAAAAGCAGCACCGCAAGATCGGGGCGCTCCACCAGGTGCAGGCTGATGCTCCACAGGCAAAACCACGCGGCGGAAAAGATAAAGCAACAGCCGACAACCGAGAGCAGCCGCGAGAAAAAGGCTTTCATTGCCAGCTATCGAACATGCGGCGCGCCAGCTCGACGTCGTTGCTGACGCCCAGCTTTTCCAGCAGGTTAGCGCGATGAACGTGGACGGTTTTCGGCGACAGGCCCAGCTCGGCGGCAATCTCTTTTACCGCCATCCCCTGTGCCAGCTTTTCCGCCACCTCGCGTTCGCGTTTGGTCAGCGGGTCCCGTCGTCCGGCCGCCAGCTTCATGGCGATATCCGGCGTCAGGTAACAGCCGCCAGCCGCCACGGTGCGCACGGCGGCGATCAGCTCATCCGGGCTGCAGCGCTTGGAGAGAAAACCGCGCGCCCCGGCGTTCAGCGCCTGCTCCACCAGCGCCGGGCTGTCGTGTACCGACAGCATGACGATCGCCATCCCTTTCGGCAGCTGGCTTAATAATTCAAGCCCGGAGATATCCGGCATCGAGATATCGCAGATGCAGACCTGCACGCCGCGACCGGGCAGCCCCGCCAGCGCCTCGCGCCCGGAACCGAATTCGGCAACGACCTGAAAATCGGCTTCCAGCCCCAGCAGTTGGGCAAAGCCGGAGCGGACGATAAGGTGATCGTCAATAAGGGCGATAGTAGTCATGGCGTTTCCTGACGGGTTAAAAAACGCGCTTACCTTAACGATATACACTTCATCCTTCAAGCTGCCTCTGCGCAGACTTGCCGCCTTGATGGCACGACTGATTGAGTTGCCAGCAAGTCATTCACAACGGCGGGTGAGATATTTAATCTCTATGTGTTATGGCTACAATCGCAATATAACGCTGCCAATTATTCACATGTAAAATATATTGATGCCATTATTGCCTAAGATCACTACATCCATTATGTACAGGAAGTAACCTAAATGATATCGTCCCTGTAAAATCAGCAAGGGAATATATATGCACCAACGACCTCATTTAGCTAAGCAAACGATCGATGCACGTTTGCTTAACCAGCTAAATACAAAAACGCAGAGTAAAACGGAGAAGTTATCGCACAGCGAAAAATTAGCTTATATCAACGATGACTACTGTGAGATAACGCGTAATTACACTTCATTTTATGGGATGAACATCCTGGGCATTGTGCTTTTCTTGCCTGTTGTTATTTTGTGTTTTGTGGGTATTTTATTTTCCTTATATGATATAACATTCAATTTTGAACGACATGTTGAAAGCTGGAATTCCAGGTCGGGCGATTATCTTTTACTATGTTTTGGATTTTTTATTTCATTTTTCATGACGTTTATTTTCGCAGCCATCGTAAACTATTTTATCTTCGCGCCCCAGCATTATCCGGTTCGTTTTAATAGAAAAACCGGCAAGGTTTATGTTTACGATTACGTTATGTATAGTATCACTTATAAATTAACCTATACTTTCTGGTGGCATCATCCTTTTTATAAACGAACTAAACCTGAATGCAAAGAGTATGACTGGAGCCAGATTCAAGCCATCAGTATATATTCACGCAATAAGCACTCATCATACTCCACAATTCGCTGCGTCGTTTATGACTCTAGCATCAGTACCACTATGATCGATTCCTTTAACCTGATATCGACGGACGCGGGTACGGATGCGCTGTTTATGCCTAACTACAAGCTGTGGTTATGGATTAGTAATTATATGAAATTTAACGATGAGTTATTAGATATGTCCGTTAACACGAAACCAGGTATTTATGGACGCGAAGTGAAGTGGCCTGATGATATGGATAAGAAATCTAAAGCATCATCTTTGAATGAGTACAGTAAAATCTGCTCTGAATAAACTCAGAGTAGGCTTTACTTCCCGGCAAGAATATTCCCGCCGGGAAGACTAGTTACTCAAAAAAGACCGCGATTTTGCTGAACATAGAGGGATCGGACTGGTTACGCACCACTTTCTCAACATCTTCCAGCTTTTCGATCTGGCTAATCATCTGCCCGAGGCGCTGATCGTCGTTGACCAGCAGCCAGATGCGGCTCTGGTTGCTGTCCTGAATCGGCAGACAAAGAATGCCTTCCACGTTGAAAGCGCGACGGGCAAACAGGCCGCAAACGTGGGTCATCACGCCGGGATGGTTGCGCACGGTGAGCTGTAGAATAACGTTTTCATGAGTCGCTTGTTGCATGGCTTATTCCCCCACCATTTCAGTATTGGCCGCACCCGGCGGTACCATCGGATACACTTTTTCTTCGGCATCGATACGCACGTGGATCAGCGCCGGACCCGGGCGGTCGATAATCGCCTGCAGCGCCGCCTGCGGATCGGCTTCGTTATTTAAATCACAGGTTTGCAGACCAAAACCGGAGGCAATCTGCATAAAGTTAACCATCCCCGGATAGGTCGCGGCGAACACGCCCTGCTTGTAGAACAGGCTCTGCTGCTGATAAACCAGCCCCAGCGCTTCGTTATTCATCAGGATGATTTTCACATCCAGCTGATTTTCCGCCGCGGTAGCCATTTCCTGAATGTTCATCATCAGGCTGCCGTCGCCGGAGAAGCAGATGACCTTGCGCTGCGGGTTGGCCAGCGCCGCGCCGACCGCGGCAGGCAGGCCAAAGCCCATGGTGCCGAGACCGCCGGAGGTCAGCCACTGGCGCGGGCGGTTCAACGGATACGCCTGCGCGACCCACATCTGGTGCTGGCCCACGTCTGTGGTGACGATAGCCTCGTCGTCAACGCAGGCGGCGACGGCGTTAATCAGGCCATAATGGGAAAGCGGGTCTTGCTCCTGCGGGATGGTGCAGGGGAACTCCCGCTGCAGATCGGCCACCAGCTGCAGCCATGCGCTGCGCGGCTGCGCCTCAACCTGGGGGATCAGCTGTTCCAGCACTTCGCCAACGTCGCCCTGAATCGCCACGTGCGCCTGCTTGATTTTACCCAGCTCTGAACGGTCGATATCAACGTGGATAATTTTCGCGTTCGGGCAGAACTGCTCGGTTTTACCAATCGCCCGGTCATCAAAACGCGCGCCTAAAACAACCAGTAAATCAGCCTCTTGCAGAATAAAATTGGTACTGCGCGCGCCGTGCATCCCCAGCATGCCCAGCGACAGCGGATGCGCTTTCGGCAGCATCCCCAGCGCCATCAGGGTCTGGGTAGTCGGCAGGTTGGCCTTTTCCGCCAGCTGGCGAATATGCTCAGGCGCGTTGATCACCCCGCCGCCCAGGTAGAGCACCGGACGCTGCGCGGCGTTAATCATCGCCGCCGCTTCACGTACGCTGGCGCTATCGAATTCCGGGGCTGCCATGCGGGCGCCGGGTTCCGGCAGGGCGTCGAGCTCAATGGTTGCCGCCTGAACATCCTTAGGAATATCTATCCACACCGGCCCTGGTCGCCCGGACTGCGCGATGCGAAACGCGTCGCTCATCACCTGCGGCAGTTCAGCAATATTGCGCACCAGGTAGTTATGTTTGGTGATGGGGATAGAGATACCGTAGGTGTCGACTTCCTGGAAAGCGTCGGTGCCGATCATCGAGGCCGGAACCTGGCCGGTAATGCACACCAGCGGAATCGAATCCAGGCGGGCGTCGGCGATCGCGGTGATCAGGTTGGTTGCCCCCGGTCCGCTACAGGCCATACAGACGGCGGGTTTGCCTTCGGTGCGCGCCATGCCCTGGGCGATGAATCCCGCCCCCTGCTCGTGACGCGCCAGAATATGGCGGATCTGCGTGCTTTGGCTTAACGCGTCGTAAATGGGAAGAATGGAGCCGCCCGGAATGCCGCTGACCGTGGTGATCCCCTGACGCTCCAGTAAATGAACGACTAACTGTGCGCCAGTGAAGCGCATTTTTTCTGATGTTGTGCCCGAACTTGCCATGCTCCAGTCCTTTTATTCTGGGCCGACTTACCGGGGGGCATGAAACGAAAAACCCCGCTCGGTTTGCGCCGGCGGGGTTTGGAATTCGTGTTGTTCCGGACCCTACGGCGCGTTGCCGACGACGACCACCACAGACACGACGACCACCGCGGCAGGCGCGGTTAGTAGTAGGGTCGAAGTCAGCGTGGTAGCGTTCATGAGGGACCTGTTGTCTCAAAAAGTGAATGAATTTATACAAACACAGCTTGTGTCATTTCACAATCGATTTATTTTCAACCACAAGAAACTGCGTTAAGGATCACATTAATTTGCGGAGGGATGAAAAACAAAAAACCCCGCCGCGGCGAGGTTTTCTGTTCGGTGTTTTTACGGTTGGTAGCCGCAAGCACACTGTATTACGTCAACGAAAAAAGTATACGCGATCGGCGAAGAAGGCGCAATTTTCACGACGGTTTTAGCTGATGTAGAGTATGGATCGTCCACGTAAATTTGTCCAAAAAATACTGTTCATGCATACAGTATTCATTCTATACTGAGGGGGTACGCAGGGTGAATCTGGGGCCGCACTTTTACCGGCGCAAAGAAGTCCTGGCTGAAACGGGTGGTGCCGTCAGCGCCTTAACCCCAGAAGAGCACACTGTGTTACGTCAACAAGTACCCCGAATAGTTTAGCCCGCCGCCGACAAGCCGGCGCCTGAAATATGACGGGTATCCCTGGCTGGCAACAGGCGGCGGAAAGGTACGCCAGCCGGTCGTGCTCCTGAACCAGAGGAGACGCGTATGGGCGGAGTGGATATCATTGTTCTGATCCTGAAACTCATGGTTGCCGTGTTGCAACTACTTGATGCAGTCCTGAAGCAGTTCCGCTGATTCAGGTTCAAGTCGCACCTGGGAGGGGCGGGAAACCGCCCCTCTACAGGCTAACCCGATGGAGAAAACCATGCCACCGCTGTTGATTGCCGCCATCACCCCGGACGAACCCGGTTTTTCGGCACTGCGCGCCGAAAGCCAGGCGCAAAACCTGAATATGCTGCGCCGCCTGGCGGAGAACTGGCAAAATGGGGAAAATCGCTTTAACGCCCCCGGAGAAAAGCTACTGGGGGCCTTTGCCTACGGGCAGCTGGTCGGCGTGTGCGGGCTGAATGCCGACCCGTTTAGCCAGCAGCTACGGGCTGGCCGCATTCGTCATTTATACATCGGCGAACGCCACCGTCGACAGGGGATCGGGCATCAGCTGCTGGTCTCGGTTATCACCCATTCCGGTGCTAGCTTTGATTTTCTCAACACCCATGCGCCGTCAACGGCCTGGTCGTTTTATGAAAATCTGGGGTTTCGCCCGGTGCATGATGAGCCCCGGGTTACGCATCGTCTCTTCTGTTCGCTCTAGCCGCCGCTGGCTGACGACAAGCACGCATGTTACAGTCCGGTGACGATTTTTTCCTCAGCGCCAGGCCGCAATGACCATTACCGTATTCTCTATTTTGCTGTTCGCCGCCCTGCTTCACGCCAGCTGGAACGCTATCGTAAAAGCCAGCGGCGATAAGCTGTACGCGGCGGTCGGCGTTAGTGGCTCAGCGTCGCTCATCGCCCTGATTCTGCTCCCCTTTTCTCCCCAGCCGACGCTGGCCAGCGTGCCGTTTCTTGCGGTTTCCTGCGCGCTGCAGGTGGTGTATACGGTGCTGGTGGCAAAAACCTATCAGGTCTCGGATATGAGCCAGACCTATCCGCTGATGCGCGGGACCGCGCCGCTACTGGTGGCAATAATCAGCGTCATCTTCCTGGGCGACCATCTTTCCCCGCTGGCGTGGCTGGGCATCGGCGTCATCTGTCTGGCGATTCTGGCGATGGCTTTTAACGGCCGCGCCAGTTCAAGCCAGGGTATCGTACTGGCGCTAATCAACGCCTGCTTCATTGCCGGCTACACGCTGGTTGACGGAACCGGGGTACGGCTTTCAGAAACCGCGCTGGGCTATACCCTGTGGACCTTTTTTATGAACGGCTTCTGCCTGCTGGGCTGGGCGATGATTGCCCGACGCCCGCAGGCCAGCCGCTATCTGCGCCAGCACTGGAAGAAAGGCATGGTCGGCGGCGTCGGCACCATGGGCTCCTATGGTCTGGCGCTGTGGGCAATGACCCAGGCGCCGCTGGCGGTGGTTGCCGCCCTGCGCGAAACCTCGATTCTTTTCGGCGCGGTTATCGCATTTATCCTGTTGAAAGAGAAGATGGTTCCAGTGCGTATCGTTGCCGCCTGCGGTATCGCCGCCGGGGCGATTTTGCTGCGACTGTCATAAGCAATACATGGCAACATTAGTTGCCGATTGTTGTTTACAAAACCTGCCTGAAAATCCTCCCACAATCACCGTCACGTGGTTGTCCTGTCATTATTATGTGGTAGATTCCTCCATCGTTTTGCGGGTGTGCCAGTCACATATTCTCTATACTCAACTTTATACAAAGTATTCATCGACATGAAACGGCATAAGAACTTCAATTTGTTGTTGATGCTGGTACTGCTGGTGGCCGTAGGCCAGATGGCGCAGACCATTTATATTCCGGCGATTGCCGATATGGCGGTATCGCTAAACGTTCGCGAAGGCGCGGTGCAGAGCGTGATGGCCGCTTATCTGCTGACCTACGGCGTCTCGCAGCTCTTCTACGGCCCGCTGTCCGATCGCGTTGGCCGCCGCCCGGTGATCCTCGTTGGGATGTCTATTTTTATGCTGGCGACGCTGGTTGCCATCACCACCCATAGCCTGCCGGTGCTGATTGCCGCCAGCGCGATGCAGGGCATGGGCACCGGCGTCGGCGGCGTCATGGCGCGTACCCTGCCGCGCGATCTGTATGAAGGCGCGCAGCTCAGGCACGCCAATAGTCTGCTGAATATGGGGATTCTGGTCAGCCCGCTGCTGGCGCCGCTGATTGGCGGCATTCTCGATACTCTGTGGAACTGGCGGGCCTGTTTCGTGTTCTTGCTGGTGCTTTGCGCCGGCGTCACCTTCAGCATGGCGCGCTGGATGCCGGAAACCCGGCCCACCGGCGCACCGCGTACCCGGCTCATCACCAACTATAAAACGCTGTTCGGTACCGGCGCGTTCAACTGCTATCTGCTGATGCTGATCGGCGGCCTGGCGGGCATTGCCGTATTCGAAGCCTGTTCCGGCGTACTGATGGGCGCGGTGCTGGGTCTGAGCAGCATGTCGGTCAGCATTCTGTTTATTCTACCGATTCCGGCGGCGTTCTTTGGCGCCTGGTTTGCCGGCCGGCCGAACAAACGCTTCCCGACGCTGATGTGGCAGTCGGTGATTTGCTGCCTGCTGGCGGGTGTGCTGATGTGGATCCCTGGCCTGCTGGGCGTGATGACCGTCTGGACCCTACTGGTTCCCGCCGCGCTGTTCTTTTTTGGCGCCGGGATGCTGTTCCCGCTGGCGACCAGCGGCGCGATGGAGCCCTTCCCGTTCCTCGCCGGTACCGCCGGGGCGCTGGTGGGCGGACTGCAGAATATTGGTTCCGGCGTGCTGGCGTGGCTGTCGGCAATGATGCCGCAAACCGGCCAGGGCAGCCTTGGCCTGCTGATGATGCTGATGGGATTGCTGATTCTGCTATGCTGGCTGCCGCTGGCGTCGCGCTTTCATCAACACCAGCAGCCGGTTTAAGGCCTCGTGGACATCCCGGAGGCGGCGCCTGGCGCGGCTGTCCGGGCTACCGACCGGCAGACAGCGGTAAACCCGTAGCCCGGTCAGCGCAGCGCCACCGGGATGAAACTAAGCCGGTCATCATAATTGCGCCTGACCCTGCAGCCAGTTGATAAAGGCATCGATTTTCGGCCATTGACGGCCCGGCAGGGTCGTCACGTAGTAGTGCTGATGGCACTCCAGGGTCATCTCGCCGAACGGCGCAATCAGCTCGCCGCTCTCCACGCGCTTTTGCACCAGCCGCTTACGCCCCATCGCCACGCCCACGTGGTGCATCGCCGCAATGACTGCCAAATCCGAACGATCGAAGCCAATTCCTGACGATTGCGGCAAATCGATGCTAAATTTCTGCGCCCAGCTGAACCACTCGTCGGTGCCGGAATCGTTGCTCCAGGCCTGACGATCGTGCAGCAGCGTGCAGTGGCGAAGGTTGGCGGGATTCTGCTGCAGCTGATGCTGGCGCGCGTAATCCGCCGTACACACCGGCACGATAGCCTCATCCATCAAAAAATGATGGCTAAGCTGCGAGGAAGGCGCGTCATCAAAGTAGATCGCCAGGTCGATGCCCGCGCGCTGCATGTTGACGTTATCGTTGCCGGTCAGCACGGTAAGCGAGATCGACGGATAGCGGCGGGTAAAATCGCCGAGCGCGGGCACCAGCCAGCACTGGGCGATGGACGGGCGCGAATAGACCGTTAACGTTCCCGACAGCTCCTGGTTTTTAATATCCAGAATCTCCTGGTTCAGGCTGTCCAGCGAGGACTTCAGCGCCCAGAACACCCGTTTGCCCTCATGCGTCAGCTCCACCTTGCGGTGCGAGCGCACAAACAGCTGAATCCCCAGCTCTTCTTCCAGCTGATTGATACGGTGGCTCACCGCGCTGGGCGTCAGCGACAGCTCCTCCGCCGCCAGGGCGAACGACTCATGGCGGGCGGCGACTTCAAACGTATACAGCTTCGAAAGCTGCCAGCCGTTGAGCAGCCGATTACCCAGATCTTTTAGCGTCTCCATCACCTACTCCTTTAATTTTCCTCGCCGAGTGTAAGAAAATTATCGCCTTGCCGAGCGCTTAAAGATGAAAAAAAGTGATTCATAGCACAATAAATAGGCAACATTAGAGCGAAATCACCTTTTTGATTCAATTTGATTCACCTGAAGAGCCGTTTATATCGTTTGTCAGCACGTGCCGTTTTTCTGTTCAATACCCATAGATTATTCACAGGCGAGGTGGGGTATGGAATCTCAGATCTGGGTTGTGAGCACGCTGCTGATTAGCATCGTGTTGATTGTGTTAACTATCGTTAAACTGAAGTTTCACCCGTTTCTGGCGCTGCTGCTGGCCAGCTTTTTCGTCGGCGCCATGATGGGAATGAGCCCGCTGGATATGGTTAACGCCATCGAGAGCGGGATTGGCGGCACGCTGGGCTTCCTGGCGGCGGTGATTGGGCTGGGGACGATTCTCGGCAAAATGATGGAGGTCTCCGGCGCGGCTGAGCGTATCGGCCTGACGCTCCAGCGCTGCCGCTGGCTGTCCGCTGACGTCATTATGGTGCTGGTGGGCCTGATTTGCGGGATCACGCTGTTCGTTGAAGTGGGCGTGGTGCTGCTGATCCCGCTGGCGTTTTCCATTGCCAAAAAAACCAACACGTCGCTACTCAAGCTGGCCATCCCGCTGTGTACGGCGCTGATGGCGGTGCACTGCGTGGTGCCGCCGCATCCGGCGGCGCTGTTTGTCGCCAATAAGCTGGGCGCGGATATCGGCACGGTGATCGTATACGGTCTGCTGGTGGGCCTGCTGGCTTCGCTGGTCGGCGGCCCGCTGTTCCTGCGGCTGCTCGGCAACCGCCTGCCGTTTAAAGCGGTTCCGGCTGAATTTGCTAACCTCGAAGTGCGCAAAGAAGAGACCCTGCCGTCGCTGGGCGCCACGCTGTTTACGGTGCTGCTGCCGATCGGCCTGATGCTGGTCAAAACCATCGCCGAACTGAATATGACCAAAGGCGGCACGCTGTATATGCTGCTGGAGTTTATCGGCAACCCGATCACCGCCATGTTTATCGCCGTCTTCGTGGCCTACTACGTGCTGGGTATCCGCCAGGATATGGGGATGAGTACCCTGCTGACGCATACGGAAAACTGCTTCGGGTCGATTGCCAACATTCTGCTGATTATCGGCGCAGGCGGGGCCTTCAACGCCATCCTGAAAACCAGCGGCCTGGCCGATACGCTGGCGGTAATTCTATCGAACCTCGATATGCACCCGATTCTGCTGGCCTGGCTGGTGGCGCTGATTCTGCACGCCGCGGTCGGTTCCGCCACCGTCGCAATGATGGGCGCAACCGCCATCGTCGCGCCGATGCTGCCGCTCTATCCCGGCGTGAGCCCGGAAATCATCGCTATCGCCATCGGCTCCGGCGCGATTGGCTGCACTATCGTAACGGATTCCCTGTTCTGGCTGGTTAAACAATACTGCGGGGCAAGCCTTAACGAAACGTTCAAATACTATACCACGGCGACCTTTATCGCTTCGCTGCTTGCACTGGCCGGTACATTCCTGCTTTCTTTCATCATCTGAGCGCAAAGAGACGTAATATGAAAAACGCTGACATGACCACTTTACTCGCACAGTTTCCTCTACTGGAGGAGCTGATTGCCCTGAAAGAAACTACCTGGTTTAACCCGTCAACGACGTCGCTGGCGGAAGGGTTACCCTACGTTGGCCTGACGACAGAAGACGTTCAGGACGCCCACGCCCGGCTCGATCGCTTTGCGCCCTATCTGGCCGAAGCCTTTCCGGAAACCGCGGCCACCGGCGGTATTATCGAGTCTGAGCTGGTGGCTATTCCGGTAATGAAGGCCCGGCTGGAAAAAACTTTTAGCCAGCCGATTAGCGGCGATCTGCTGCTGAAAAAAGACAGCCACCTACCGATTTCCGGCTCTATTAAGGCCCGCGGCGGCATTTATGAGGTGCTGACCCATGCGGAGAAACTGGCGATCGGCGCGGGGTTATTAAAAACTTCCGACGACTATCGCAAGCTGCTGACTCCTGAGTTCAGGGATTTCTTTAGCCAGTACAGCATCGCCGTCGGCTCCACCGGTAATCTGGGGATGTCGATTGGCATTATGAGCGCGCGCATCGGCTTTAAGGTGACGGTCCATATGTCCGCCGACGCCAGGGCGTGGAAAAAGGCCAAACTGCGCAGCCACGGCGTGACGGTCGTGGAGTACGAAGAGGATTACGGCGTGGCGGTTGAGCAGGGGCGCAAAGCCGCCGAGTCTGACCCGAACTGCTTCTTTATCGATGATGAGAACTCGCGCACCCTGTTCCTCGGCTACGCCGTGGCCGGCGAGCGGCTAAAGGCGCAGTTTGCCCGCGAAGGGCGCGTGGTGGACGCCGGTCATCCACTGTTTGTTTATCTGCCGTGCGGCGTGGGCGGCGGCCCCGGCGGGGTGGCGTTCGGCCTGAAGCTGGCATTTGGCGACCACGTCCACTGCCTCTTCGCCGAGCCGACCCACTCCCCTTGCATGCTGCTGGGGGTCTATACCGGCCTGCATGACCAGATTTCAGTTCAGGATTTGGGGATCGATAATCTGACCGCCGCCGACGGTCTGGCGGTCGGCCGCGCTTCCGGTTTCGTGGGCCGGGCAATGGAGCGCCTGCTGGACGGGTTCTACTCTCTCGATGACCAGACTATGTACGATATGCTGGGTTGGTTAGCCGAAGAAGAAGGTATTCGCCTGGAGCCATCCGCGCTGGCCGGCATGGCCGGGCCGCAGCGGGTCTGCGCCAGCGAGGCGTATCAGCGGATGCACGGTTTCACCGCGGAGCAGATGCGCAATGCGACCCATCTGGTGTGGGCGACCGGCGGCGGCATGGTGCCGGAAGAGGAGATGGCGCAGTATCTGGCGAAGGGGCGGTAAGCCTCCCGGCAGGTAAACACCATGGCGACGAAGGCTCTCTCGTCGCCATTTTTTTAGCGCAGCAGATGCATGAGCTCAACCGGCGAGCGGTGCTGGTTGAGTAAATCGCGAAGAACGCGCATATAGGGGGCGCTCCAGCTATAAAACTGCCGGTATCCTTCGCATAGCGCGTTGGAGCCATCCTCCAGTCGCAGCTGCGGGCAGCCGCCACCGCATAATCTTAGCCAGGCGCAGCCCGCGCAGGCCGGTCCCGGCGGATTATTCTCATAACGTACTGTCTCACCGCGCCAGGCGCGCAGCGTGGCCTCAAACAGCGGCACGACGATGCGGTTAGCGTCTTCTTTGATCCAAATAGCAAACACCGCGCAGAGAAAATCCCCCCACAGCCGGGCGTCGGAAGGTTGCAGATGGGGAATAAACTTGATAGCCGCTGCCCCCTGCGCGCTGAGCTGGTGGTAGACGCGTTCTGGGCGCTCACACTCCTGACGATGGATAATCACTTCCCGTACCGGGATATCGCTCGCCAGAGACTGGCAGTTACCGCAGTGCCGATCGTCACCGTAATCGGCCTGACATCCTGTCATATCACATCCTTAATAAACAAAATCACTTGTCGTATATGGGTTACAGCAAACAACAATGACAGGGAAAGTACTGCGAATGCGATCAAAAATTTGTCACGAACCGCCTGCCGCTGGACGAAATCACTGTGCTCAACGTCCATCACATTGCGGCTGCGGGTATAGCGCCAGAGGATGACGGCGACGAACGGCAATATGCACAGCGAAATCCAGAACGGAAGCCCCGCCTGATGCCAGTGGTGCTTAATCGCCAGCGCCAGCAGCGCGCCATAGCCTAAAAGGGTGCGAAACCAGGCCAGCGACGTGCGCTCCGGCTGTAGGCCCGGGTCGTTCTCGCGGCGCGCCCGGCGATTATCCGGCATAGAGCACCAGCGCCATGACCACCACGATAACGATAGTCAGCAGAATACTGATCAGCAGCAGGGTGCGGGTATAGGGAAGGTCCTGTTTAAGCCGCATCGCCTTTTCATTGCTCAGCCAGCGTATATAGCCGTAAATCGCCAGGCCGCCGGCAAACAGGCACAGCAGCAGAGCGAGAATTTCGCGGATCAGCGGCGTCGCGAAATCCGGCGCCAGCTGGTCCAGGCCGACGCCGCCGGCTAAAAAGCCAAGCGAAGTGCGGATCCACGCCAGAAAGGTACGTTCATTCGCCAGCGAGAAGCGGTAATCCGGCGCTTCGCCAAGGCGGGATATTTTCATCATGACTCCGTGATGGGTTGCCGATTGCGTAAAATACCGCCGATTCTACCTGACAGCCAAAGCGGAAGGCATCAATAATCGCCCCGTGCAGAAAAAGTTCAGGCCTGATAACCGTTTAACGTCAGATTATCAGGCCGATAAATGAATGACCGTCACCGCACGGATGCCGGTCAGCGGGATTAATGCAGTTCCGGCCAGTACGCTTTATTGGCCGCGATCAGATCATCAAGAATCGCTTTGGCAACCGATGCGCTCGGCACGGTTTTCGACAGCGCGATGGCCTGCCACAGCTTATGGTAAGAGCGCTGTTCCCAGGCATCCACCACCAGTTTTTCCACCGCCACCTGCTGGCTCATCATCCCTTTCTGGAAGTGAGGAATGTCGCCGACCGTCAGCGGCTCCGGTCCGTTGTGGCCCACCAGGCACGGAATTTCCACCATCGCATCGGCGTCAAAGTTATGAATCGCGCCGTTGTTCGGCACAATCAGCAGCATCCGTTCCTGGGTATTAAAGGCAATCGCCGCCGCCAGATCGACGATGTAGGAAGCGTGTTCGTCAATTTCCAGATCGCCGGCGGAGGATTTGCCCGCCGCAATAATCGCCCGGCAGGAGCTAAAGACGTTTTTCTCACGATGATCCATCACCTCATTGGCGCGGGTGCGTTCCGGATTGGAGTGCGCCACGACGTAGTCCGGGAACAGGTAGTACTTGAGGTAAGTATTCGGCATCGTATCCGGGTCCAGCGCCTGTACGTCTTTCGCCTTGGCGAAAGTGTCGTTCCAGCTGGCTTCGGTGTGCGGGTCGTTTGACGGCGGAACATAACCGTATTTCGCCACATATTCGCGCAGTTTCGGCATCAAATCGTTACCCTGCAGATCTTCAATCGAGGTCCACCAGCCGAAGTGGTTCAGCCCGTAGTAGCGCACGCGCATCTGCTTACGGTCCTTAAGGCCGACGATTTGCGCCATCCGTCCTTCGATACCGATCGGCATATCGCAGATGTTGAGAATTTTAGCGTTCGGACGCAGGCGACGGGTCGCTTCCGCCACAATGGCCGCCGGATTGGAGTAGTTCAGCATCCAGGCGTTCGGCGAATATTTTTCCATATAGTCCACCAGCTCCAGGACGCCGCCGATGGAGCGCATACCGTAGGCGATCCCGCCAGGGCCACAGGTTTCCTGGCCCAGCACGCCGTGGCGCAGCGGGATTTTTTCATCTTTTTCACGCATCGGGTATTTGCCCACACGGATATGCGCCATCACGAAATCAACGTCGGTAAAGGCCGCCTGCGGGTCGGTGGTGTAGCTGAACGCGATCTCCGGCGCCTGCTCTTTAAGGATCACCTTGCACGCCTCGGCGATGGTCTCCTGACGCGCGCCGTCGTTGTCGTAAAATTTCAGCGCCCGCAGCGGGAAGCGATCCTGGTTCGCTAACAGCATCAGCACGATGCCCGGGGTAAAGGTACTGCCGCCGCCTGCGATAACAACTGAGAATTTTTTCATGATACTGCCTCCGTCATGGTGGTTTGTTCGGTCTGTAGAGAATCTTTCATCAGGGTTTCGAGCTGGTCGCGGACCTGGGGAACGTGCAGGCCGACGATGACCTGAATCCCGTTGCCGCGGCGGACTACGCCGTGGGCGCCCAGCGCTTTAAAAACGTCGTCGCTTTGGGTCTTCGCCATATCGACCAGCGCGATGCGCAGTCGGGTGGCGCAGTTATTGATGCTTTCGATATTGCCCGCTCCGCCCAGCGCCTGCAGGAAGCCGGCGGCCTGGCCCAGTTTGGTGTCCGCTGCCCCGGCGGCGCTAGTTTTACCGCGCGCGGCCTGGTAATCCGCTTTGCTGTAGAGCTTAATTTCGCTCTCTTCACGGCCAGGCGTTTTCAGGTTCAGGCGCAGAATCAACGTGCGGAAGATGACGAAGTAGAGTGCGGTGAAGCACACGCCAACGCCGATCTGGATAAACATCATCGACGCGTGGTTGTGGAACATCGGGATCCAGTTTTGCGGCAGGAACTGGTCCAGCAGGCCGCCGCCGAAGTTGCCTACCACGCCGCAGATATACATCACCGTTGCCATAGTGGCCGCCAGTACCGCATGGACGGCAAACAGCAGCGGCGAAATAAACAGGAAGGTGAACTCTAACGGCTCGGTGATACCTACCAGCATGGCGGTCAGCGTGGCGGGGATCAGCAGCCCGGCAACTTTGACGCGATTTTCCGGCGCGGCGGTAAAGTAGAGCGCCAGCGCAATCCCCACCGAACCAAAGACCTTCGAGTTACCGTGCAGCGCGAATCCGCCTTCCGGGAACAGGGTTTTCAGCGCCTCGGTGCTCTGGCTGAACGCCTGTAAATGCTGCGCCCAGTAAACCTGAATCCCCCCTTCCACCACCGCCGGGCCGAAGATAAACGGGCCATAGACGAAATGGTGTAACCCGGTCGGGATCAGAATGCGCTCAAGGAAAATGTATACCCAGACGCCCAGCGCGCCGGCCGAGCGTAAAAAGGCCTGCAGCGATTCAATACCCATCTGCACCTTTGGCCAGCCCAGCAGGGTCAGCCAGGCGCAGGGGATCATTGCCAGGAAGGCAACAATCACCACAAACGAGGAGCCCTGGAAAATCCCCAGAAACACCGGCAGCGGCTTATCGAAATAGCGGTTATGCAGGGCGGTCACCAGCCCGGAAATGACGATCGCGCCAATAATGCTGGTATCAAGCGTTTTAATCCCGGCCATCATAGTCAGGCCGCTGCCTGCCGTTGGCTCAACGGAAAAGTCGACGCCGAAGAAGTGGCCCCAGGTCATCCCCATCGCGTTAATAAAGTAGTTCCAGGTGAGGAAGCTAACCAGCACCGCCAGGCAGGCACGGCCCTGGGCCTGTTTCGCCAGGCCGATCGGTAGACCGACGGCGAAAATCAGCGGCATATTACGAAAGACGGTCCAGCCGCCCTCTTCAATAATGTGAACGATCTGAGCAAATAAACTGTCGGGTGCTGTGAGCGCTTCGCCGACGAACATCGGGTTGCGCAACATAATGGCGATACCCACCACGATCCCGGCGAAAGGAAAGAGTAAAACCGGGGTAAACATGGCGCCGCCAAAGCGTTGTATTTGACTGAGCATTTGATAATCCTCATGTAACAACTCATAGGGTGAGTGGCCTTATTCATACCCGCCATGCTTCACCTGCCGCGGTGAATTATTCAGGGTAACTATTTGTACTGGCCTGAGATGAGAATAGAAATTTGCCCCTCCAACAACATGCGGCGCCGTTGCGATTCGTGATCGCTTTCATGGTTTTAATTACGCCAATGTTGTCTACTTTTTAATTAAAAATTAGACATGATGAATTGCGCTGTTTAAGGCGCTATAACGAATAGTCTTTATTCACATGTATTTACTGTATTTTTATAGTGAATAATTCATGCTCAATCGTTTTCAACTGAGTGAATAGAGGTCTACTGGTGATCTACAAATCCATCGCCGACAGATTGCGTCTGCGGCTGAATTCCTCCGATTTCGAGGTCGGCAGCCCGCTTCCTGGGGAAAAAAAACTAGCGGAAGAGTTTGGCGTCGCGCGCATGACCATCCGCAAGGCGATAGATCTGCTGGTCGCCTGGGGGCTGGTGGTGCGTCGGCACGGCTCCGGCACCTATGTCGCCCGTAAAGACCTGCATCATGAAACCACCAATCTGACCGGGCTGGCCGAAGTGCTGCGCAAGCAGGGTAAAGAGGTGATCAGCCGGGTATTGGTTTTCGAGGTCATGCCCGCCCCTCCGGCTATCGCCAGCCTGCTGCGGATACAAATTGATGAACGGATCTACTTCTCGCGCCGGGTGCGCTATGTCGATGGCAAGCCGCTCATGCTCGAAGACAGCTATATGCCGGTAAAGCTGTTTCGCAATCTGTCGCTGGCGCATCTGGAGGGATCGAAGTTCGATTACATCGAGAAGGAGTGCGGGTTAACCATCAGCGGTAACTATGAAACGCTGTCGCCGGTGCTGGCGGACAGGCAGCTGGCGCAGTCGATGAACGTGCCGGAACAGACGCCGCTGCTGCGTATTACCTCTCTTTCCTACAGCGACAGCGGCGAGTTTCTTAACTATTCGGTGATGTTCCGTAACGCCAGCGTCTATCAGGTGGACTACCACCTGCGGCGCGTCCGCGCGGAGAATCCGTTAACCTATCCCCCAGAACAGCACCGCCAGTAGCTGCGGCGTGATAATACGTAAGAACATGACCAGCGGATAAACCGTCGCGTATGAAAGGGCCGCCGCGCCGCTGGTGGCATGCAGGTTGTTGGCAAAAGCCAGCGCCGGAGGGTCGGTCATTGAACCGGCCAGCATGCCGCACAGGGTCAGGTAGTTCATCTTCGCCAACATGCGCGCCAGAATACCGACCGCCAGCAGCGGGATCGCGGTGATAAAAATGCCGTAGACAATCCAGCTCATACCATCGCCTTCAATCAGCGTCGCCACAAAGTCGCCGCCGGATTTCAGCCCAACCACCGCCAGGAACAGCACAATACCCAGCTCGCGTAGCGCGAGGTTGGCGCTGGGCGGCATAAACCAGTACAGCTTACCGATGCTGCCGATACGCCCGAGGATCAGCGCCATAATCAGCGGCCCTCCGGCCAGACCCAGCTTCAGCGCCGCCGGGAACCCCGGAATAAACAGCGGAATAGAGCCCAGCAGCACGCCTAAGCCAATGCCGATAAATACCGGCAGCATCTGCACCTGCTGCAGTTTTTGCTGGGCGTTGCCAAGCTCGGCGGCCACCGCGTCAATCGCCTCCGGACGGCCGACCAGGTTGAGAATATCACCGAACTGCAGGCTGGCATGGCTGCTGGCCACCAGTTCAACCCCGGCGCGATTGAGGCGCGAGATCACCACGTCATAGCGCTGTTTAAAGTGCAGATCGCGAATCCTTTTACCTAACACTTTTTCGTTGGTGACCACCACGCGCTCGACTTTCAGATCGGTACCGCGCGTGGAGAGCGAAGTGGAAACTTCCTTGCCAATCACCAGTTGGGCATTGTGCAAATCCTCCGGCCGCCCGACCAGATGCAGCAGGTCCCCAAGCTGAATCAGGGTATTTGGCGCGGGCACCATCAGCATCTCCTCACGCTTGAGGCGCGAGCAGATCAGCTTGTCGCTGTTGAGCATCGGCACATCCTGAATCGCCATATTGTTCAGGTTCGGGTTTTCGACCCGCACGTTGATGGTCTGAAGATGCGCATGGCCGTTGCCGCTGATCTCGTCAAACTGCTGGGCCTCTTTCTCGACGTTAATGCGGAAAAACAGTCGCACCAGCCACATGGTCAGCAAAATGCCGCAGATGCCGAATGGATAGGCCATGGCGTAGCTCATCCCCATCTGATCGACGGTATCAAGCGGTACGCCAAGGTCGCGCAGGATCTGCTGTCCGGCCCCCAGCGCAGGCGTGTTGGTTACCGCGCCGGAGAAGATACCGAGCACCACGGGAAGAGGGATATCGAACAGTTTATGCAGGACCGCGGTGACCAGGCCGCCGAGAATGACGATCAGAATAGCGAAGAGGTTCAGCCGCAGGCCGGAGACGCGCAGCGAGGCGAAGAAGCCCGGCCCGACCTGGATACCGATGGTATACACAAAGAGAATCAGGCCGAATTCCTGAATAAAGTGCAGCATTGGGCTGCTGAGCGTAATGCCCGCCTGGTCCACAAAGTGGCCGACGATGATGCCGCCAAACAGCACGCCCCCGATACCGAAGCCGACGCCGCGCACTTTTACATTGCCGATCCACAATCCGACGACCGCCACCAGCGCCAATACGCTAACGGTCAATGCTATATCACTCATCGTCTCTTCCCTGTGAATAACATTACGAATAAAGAGGATTATGACCGGTAGCGACCAGGCTGTATGCCGCCTGGCGCACAATAATCACGGGATCGGGTTTGCTATTCAGGCACGCCTTTATTTTTCGCCGCAATTTTCAGCTGCTGAATACTTTTCTCCGGGGAAGGGAGCGCTTCAGGCATCGTACCGCCAAGATCGTTAATCGTCTGACGCACTTTTTGGCCAACTTCATAATGGGTTTGATTGGCCAGCTGCTCCGTATCGACCTCATCCCGGCGCAGTTTTTCTTCCGTTTGGGTAGCGCGGAAAAGGTTGGCTGCAAGCTCAGTAGACCCCATATGGTCGAGAATTTTTTGGCTTTTCTTTAGCCCTTTACGCTCATGAATCGCTTGTTGATCCAGACCACCGTAGAGGCCTTTATAGCCATGGTTCTGGAAAATAGCGAAATCCAGCGTTGTCTGTACGCCCGCTAGCTGGGCCGTTTCAACAAGGTGTTTATTATGTTCTTTCAGCTCATTGCGCAAAAATAGCCGCTTCTCATCCTCTCGTAGAGATTTAAAGGTTTGATCGTCCTTCAGTTCCTGACGCCGGGTTTGCAACGCAAAGTAGGTTTGCCCCGCGGCAATGACCAGTTTCGACGGATCGCCATTTTGCACAACCAGATAGCAGGCGTAGCGGGATAGATGAATGTCTTCAAGATTCCTGCTGGAACCGGAACCCAATTCGACCATTTTGTTGGACTCAACAAAATGGTCTGAGGGTAGCTGACCGCTCGCCTCACATGAAATTATCGCTTTTGAGATTACCTTTTGAAAATTTCTCCACTCTTTATAGTCCAGTAATGGCCAAGGTTTCGGGCAGACCAATATTCTCTCCCCGCCTCATCTCTATTTTTGATCGCTTCGAATGGCTGCTGTTCGTTCATTACAGATCCTTTGTTTCAGTGAGCCTATAAAATCTGATTATTTTTCAAACTGAAACATCCGTTGCAGCAAGGGGATTTAATGCGCTCCCGCGCACAAAAAAGCCCCGAAAATCGGGGCTTTATGAGTGGTTAGCTTAATTAGCTATCTAACGCGGGGCGCTCGCTGATGGCGATGCGCTGCGGGGCGATCTGTTCCGGCTCGTTGCGGGTCAAATCGATATGCAGCAGGCCGTTGGTAAAGGTAGCCCCGGAGACTTCCATATTTTCGGCGAGCGTGAAGCTCAGGCTAAACGCCTGGTTAACCAGCCCCTGGTGTAGCCATTTGGTCTCTTTTTCCGGCTGCTGCGGCGCGCCTTTTACCGTCAGGCGCGTGCCTTCAAGCTGGATATCCAAATCTTCCTGACGGAAACCGGCCAGCGCAAGGGTAATGCGATAGTGGTTATCGTCGCTTTTTTCGATGTTATAAGGCGGGAAGGTCTGGCTTTCACCGGCGGTTTGCAGCGCGTTGGCCAGTTTGTCAAAACCGATCCATTGACGCAGCAGCGGGGATAAATCGTAGTTACGCATTGTGTTTCTCCTTCTAAGAAGCGAGTGGTTAGCTGCAAATCCTGCGGATTCGCATTTGCCCCCTGACGGCAGGCAGATTTTTGCATTAATACCGGGCCGCGTTGGCGGCCCAAGGAAATTAGTTGATCTCGATACGGCGCGGTTTATTCGCTTCGGGAATCACTCGCTCGAGGTCGATATACAGCAGGCCGTTTACCAGGTTGGCGCCGCGAATATGGATATTTTCCGCCAGCTGGAATTTACGCTCAAAATTGCGTTCAGCGATGCCCTGATAGAGGTAAGTACGCTCTTTCTGTTCGGCGGCATGGGCGCCTTTCACGATAAGCAGATTATCCTGAGCGGTAATTTCCAGTTCGCTCTCGGCAAAACCGGCCACCGCAATCGCGATGCGGTAGTTGTTCTCGTCTACTAACTCAACGTTGTACGGAGGGTAGCCGCCATTACTCTGGCTTTGATTATTTTCTAACAGATTGAAAAGGCGGTCGAAACCAATAGCAGAACGATACAGCGGGGAGAGATCGAAATTACGCATAATACATAGCTCCTGAAATCAGCGAGAATTATCTGACCTTCCATCATGGACAGGTCGTTATTAAGCGGAATACCCATTCGGCGTATTCTCTGAGTGACACATTCCTAAAATGGGTATATCCATGCCCTTTTCAAGGTGAAGAGGGCAATTTTTTTTGCAGTTTGCGGTCTATTGCTTAGACTGGAGTGACAGCACAAAAGGCAAAGTGCGACGCCTGCCACAGTGCGGCGCAATCGCACTATGCATCCATGGAATGGCCCGATATAACCGATATGTACGCCATTCTTCAGACCGCGTCTTTACCGGCGGCGCTCTGAAATTTTTGTACATTGAAGGTTCTATCAACGCCCGTAACGATGACGGAAAAATGATGAAAAACGGTCTGTTAAAGCTGGTCCTGTTTAGCGGGATGATAAGTTTAGGCGGTTGCTCCAGCGTGATGTCACATACCGGCGGTAAGGAAGGAACCTATCCGGGAACGCGCGCCAGCGCGCAAATGCTGGGAGATAGCGATGCCAACTGGGGAACGAAATCCCTTGTGGCGCTGGATATGCCCCTTACGGCGGTAATGGACACGCTGCTGCTGCCGTGGGATATGTTCCGCACCGACAGCTCGGTCAAATCGCGCGTTGAAAAGAGCGAGAAAGAGACGCTGGCGACCAACTCCGTGATCCCGCCAGCGCGGATGACTAATCAGTAATTTAGCGCCCCGTTGCGGTTACCCATAGCTGGCGGTAACCGTCTACCTCCTCCATCCAGGCAAGCTGTTTGCCGTCTGGCGAAAAGACGATCGCATCGGCCGATGGCGGATTGGCATGTTCGTCGGTCAAAAAGAGGATGTCCCCGCTCAGCGCATCACAAAGCGCGATTCGGTTTTCCAGCACAAAGCCCAGCCATTTCCCCGACGGATGCCAGTTAAACGCCGACTGGATATCAGAGCGGTTGTGGGTCAGCTGCCGCAGCCCATCACCCTGCGACGAGATAAGCCACATTTGCGCCACCCCGGCATCGTCGCGCAGCAGAAAAGCAATCTCCGTTGCCTGCGGGTTGGCCCGCACCCAATGTCGCGGCGTATTCACCAGCCCCGGGTAACGACGTTCATGGGTAAACGTTAAGCGGCGCTGGACCACGCCGGCGGGGGGAGCCGGCATCGTGTCGTCCGTTCCAGCAAGCGGCGCCTCGCCAGACTGCTTCCAGCCCTGCTCGCTCTGCGGCAGCTCGACAATAAACAGCTCCGGCACTTTGTCGCCGTTTATCGCTCGCGTATCGCCAATAAACGCCAGCGCCCGGTCACCGACCCAGCCCTCTTCATAGGCGCGATTAATCTCGTCGCTGCCCGGCGCGGGGGACGACGTTGTGCGGCTGACCAGCACGCACCAGTGGCTGCCGCCGTATTGCCGTGGATGATCCCCACGGGGTATTACCGGGCCATAGGGAACCGCCACGCCAACGTTGCGTAAATCCAGCGCCGGATCGCGTTCATGCAGCACGTGGTCGTTATAGGTAAAACTGACGAGCTCGCCGTTCGGGCTGAAAACATGCACATGGCTGCCGCCGCGCAGCGCGCCGGGGGTATAGGGCGGAGTGATATCCATCGCATCAAGGTTGCGCGTTTCCCCCTGATACGTCACCACGCCGCGGCGATGGTGAAAATCGTAATGCCAGCGCTCATCCGGGTTTTCCGGACCGTGGATGAAGACATATTTATCTACCGATGGATGAACGGTCACCACGCCAACGTACGCGCCTTGTCCGGCACGGTAGAGGATCTCAACCTCTCCCGTCTCGACATTCACCCGCTCGATCGTTTCGCCGGTAAAGGAGGCGCCAGAGGGGCGAACGTCAAAAACCAGCCACCGGCTGTCCGCCGTCCAGGTGCGGGTGTTGGTAAGCTGATGATGGCGGGGAGCAAAGGTGACTTGTTTCATGGGAGATAAACTCTGAAGCCTAAGTTGCGCTTCAGAGTAGTTGATCCGCCAAAAAATGACTATGGTTCAAGCGCGGGAACAGGCGTAACCAAAGTCTTATTTTTTGCCCATCCCGACACGTTTTCAAGAACTAACCTGGACATAGCCTCCCTGGTACTCCAGGTCGCGCTTGCCATATGTGGCGTGACCACCACGTTCGCGCGGCGCAGGAGCGCCTGCGGCACTTCTGGCTCCCGGCTAAAAACATCCAATCCTGCTCCGGCGATAATTCCTTGTTCGAGGGCTTTTATCAGAGCAAATTCATCAACAACGCTGCCGCGAGAAATGTTGATTAAAATGCCGCTCGCGCCCAGAGCCGAGAGTACCCGTTCATCAATAAGCGCCTGGTTTTCCGCACTTCCTGGCGTACATATCACTAAAAAATCTGTTTGTGACGCCAGTGTTGAAATATCCTCAATCCACGGATAATCCAGCCCCGGTATTGCTTTCCGATCGCTATAAGCAATCTGCATCGCAAACCCTTCGCAGCGTCGGGCTATTGCCTGCCCAATTCTCCCCATCCCAACGATCCCAACACGCGAGCCCGAGACCTTACGCGTCCACTGAAAGCCCCCCTGACGCCAGCCTCCCGCCTCAATAAACTTCTGTGCAGAAACGATTTGTCGCGATGTCGCCAACATCAGCCCCATCGCTAAATCAGCAACATCATCCGTTAATACGCCCGGCGTATGGCTGACAGCCACACGATGATCTGCCGCAGCACGAACATCAACCCCATCATAACCCACGCCAAACACAGCAATAAGCTCCAGAGAGGGTAGGCTGGAAATCAGCTGGCGCGTTACGGTGGCCTCACCATTGGTGATCATAATAGTGAATTGTTCAGCCAGGACTGCCAACTCTTCGCCTGTAAGCGCCTCATATTCATAAACTTCATACAGACTGTTCAGCTCCGCCGTAAGTTGGTCAGGCAATGATGCTTGCTTTAATATTTTCAGTTTCATACTTATCTATTCGCTTATAAGGAAGAGTGGGCAGAGTGCTTTAAGGAGGTATCTTTACCAGTACGCGAAACGGCTATACCGATAATTCCTCCTAATACCAGTGCGATAGCAACAATAAGCAGGCCGTAGTGATAGCTATGGGTCACATCTTTAATCTTGCCTAAAACAGGAGGCAGGCCTAAGCCAACAAAATTCGCGATAGTGTTAATAAAAGCAATTGAGGCTGCTGCTGCAACGCCAGCAAGCTTTTCAGTGGTGACCGCCCAAAAAACGGGGGTCAGAGCAAAGTTGAACCCAACGGTAAGCACCAGCAGGATATAAGAGATCAGTAGGTTATCTGAATAGATAGCCACCCCCAGCGATACGCCGGCAAGAATCAATGGTAACCCCATATGCAACGATCGCTCTTTGGTGAGATCGGAATGCCGGCCGTTAAGATACATAAATAAGCAGGCAAAAATAAACGGCACCGCGGATAGTAAGCTAATAACAAAATTGCTTTGCTCGCTGGCGATGCTTTTTAGAATCAAAGGTAAAAACAAGGTAATACCAATAGAACCGAAAGCTTGTAAAAACCACACCAAACTTAATAAGAGCACAACTTTATTTTTCAAAGCGCTCAGCCACGAATGATTTTTATTGACCATTACATTTCGATTATCTTCCTCTAATTGTGATACTAACCATTCTTTTTCTGAACCCGTTAACCAGTGTGCTTTTTCAGGACTCGATGGCAGCAACCATAAAACCATCACACCAAGGATAATAGCCGGGATTCCTTCTATCGCAAATAACCAACGCCAACCAGCGATATCAGCAATACCGTGCATATTCAAAATAAACCCGGATATTGGTAAACCAATAATTGATGCCAGAACCGACCCCATATAAAAGAATGACATAGCGCGAGCTCGATTACTTTTAGGGAACCAGCAGGAAATATAATAAATAATCCCGGGGGTAAACCCAGCCTCTGCCATTCCCAACAAAAAGCGCATCACATAGAGCTGCGTTGGGGTATGTACCAGCGACATCCCTGCGCTTACAATACCCCAGGTTATCATTATTCTCGCAATCCAAATACGGGCACCTATGCGGGTCATAATAACATTACTGGGAATTTCAAAAATAATATAGGAGATATAGAACATTCCCACCCCGAGACCATACATGCTGGCTGTCAGACCTAAATCCGCATTCATTTGTAAGGCCGCAATAGAAATATTGGTTTTATCAAGGTTTGCAACAAAATAGCAAATAATCACAAAAGGTATTATTTTGCTATTGAGTTTTTTTAGTGTAGATGTATAGAGTTCAATGCTCATAAATTATTACCTCATCATCCTGCCTTCAGCAGTAAGAATCCCTCTGACAGAAGGCAGAGATTGATATTGAGAAACTAATGAACTAATTAAGATACTACCATTCAGCAACAACACCGTCTTCCAGACGCCACAATGGATTACGCCAGTCCGGCGCGTTCTGACTTAATTCCATAACCCGCGCTTCATCTATTTCTACGCCAAGTCCGGGCTTCATTAATGGTTTAAAGAAACCGCCTTCCATATTGAAGTCCTCTTTATTTTTCACAAAGTCGAGTAATTCCGCGCCCTTGTTATAGTGAATACCCATACTTTGCTCCTGGAAGACAGCGTTATAAGAGACAAAATCGACGTGCAGGCAGGCGGCAAGCGCAATGGGTCCCAGCGGACAATGCGGCGCCAGCGCCACGTCGTAGGCTTCGGCCATTCCGGCGATTTTATAGCACTCGGTAATACCGCCGGCATGCGACAGGTCGGGTTGCAGAATAGCCAGCCCACCGGCTTCCAGCACGCGTTTAAACTCGAAGCGCGAGAACATGCGTTCGCCCGCCGCGATAGGAATCGAGGTTTGCGCCGCCAGCCGGGGATAATATTCTGCCTGCTCGGCAAGCACCGGCTCTTCAATAAACAGCGGACGATACTGTTCCAGCTCTTTAATGAGTACTTTCGCCATCGGCGCGCTAACGCGGCCGTGGAAATCGAGGCCGAACTCAATTTCATTGCCGAACGCTTCGCGAATTTGCGCGACGGTATTCACCGCCGCATCCACCGCGCGAGAGTTATCGATAAGCCCCAGCTCTTCGCAGCCGTTGAGTTTAAAGGTGTCAAAACCAAGACCGCGCAACTTCTTGATGCCATCAATCACCTCTGCCGGACGGTCGCCGCCAACCCAGCTGTAGGCTTTGATTTTGTCGCGCACCAGGCCGCCCATCAGCTGCCAGACCGGCGCGTTCAGCACTTTGCCTTTAATATCCCACAGCGCCTGATCGATACCGGCGATGGCGCTCATTAAAATCGGACCGCCGCGGTAAAAGCCCGCGCGGTACATCACCTGCCACAGGTCGTTAATCCGCGCCGGATCCTGGCCTATCAAATAATCGCCGAGCTCATGCACCGCCGCCTCTACGGTGCGCGCGCGCCCTTCAATCACGGGCTCGCCCCAGCCAACCACGCCTTCGTCGGTGTCAATTTTTAAAAACATCCAGCGCGGGGGTAAACGATACGTGGTGAGTTTGGTTATTTTCATTGCACTGCCTCTCGATACGCTTTAACAAATGCTGCCGCCTGCCGTTGGGTACGCTCTACGGATTGGCCGGCGCGATAAAGATCGCTGCCCAGCCCGGCGCCGGTACAGCCTGCTTTTATCCACTGCGCCAGATTTTCCGGCGTCACGCCGCCCACCGCAAAAACGGGAACCTCCGGCGGCAAAACGGCTTTTAACGCTTTGATGTAGTCAGGGCCAAAAGCCGAAGAAGGGAAGACTTTCAACGCCTGAGCCCCGGCGTCCAGCGCGGCGAACGCTTCCGTCGCCGTCGCGCATCCCGGACAAACCGTCATGCCGTAGCTCACCGCACGACGAATGACCTCGGGCTGAATATTGGGCGTGACGATAAGCCTGCAGCCCATTTGGGCAAGCTGGTCCACCCGTTCTGTATTAAGCACGGTGCCTGCACCAATCAGGGCTTTATCGCCATAAGCCTCAACAACGGCGGGAATACTCTTTTCCCACTGCGGTGAGTTGAGCGGAATTTCAACGGCGTCAAATCCGGCGTCAATCACCGCCCCCACATGCGCCAGCGCCTCTTCCGGCGTAATCCCGCGCAGGATAGCGATAAGCGGTAAGTTAGTTTGCCACTGCATGGATGATGCTCCTTACTCCTGTCTGAAATGCGTTATCACCTGACACCACGGTGGTCTGACGGCCAATGGCGCTCAGGGCCTGCTGATAGCGGTTCGCCAGCGCCTCGCCGCCGACAATGGTGACCTGCGGGTCGCGAAAGCGTTCGCTCAGGGTGGCGACTTCCGCGCCAATCAGCAGCCCCGACAGAAACTCGCCGACCTGCTCGCGCGGCAGCGACCCCAGCACGTGCGAAGCGCGCACCTCAAAAAGCCGCGGCAGGATGTCTGGCGAATGCAGGCCGCGCTCAAGCCCGGCGTTAAACGCGCCGGGAGCGGAGACCTGCTCTGGTAACCCGGCGCCGACCAGCGAGTGGCGCAGCAGCAGATAATGCAGTTCGCCGGTCATCACCGTGCGAAAGTCGTTAATTTGTTGGCGGTCGGCCTGCACCCATTTGCAGTGGGTGCCGGGCATCACGTAGATGGAAGAAGGGGCAATCATCCGCGCGCCGAGGAGCTGAGTCTCTTCGCCGCGCATCACATTCTGGTTAGCGTCGCGGGAGACGCTCAGCCCGGGAATAATCCAGACTTTGTCGCCAACGGACGTCAATTGTTGGCCAATGGCGGAGAAATCAACGGGAACGGGCAAATAGGGCGCCACCTTCCAGCCGACGTTGCTACCGACCATTCCTGCCAACACCGCCGGGGTCGCGCCGTCGCGCCAGCCCCGGGTTATTTCGCTAAACACCGCCGCGGGGGATTCTCCGTTCAAACGCGTGACGCCTGCTGCCGATTGCCTGCTCTCCAGGCACTGGTCGTCCTGATAAAGCCAGGCGCGCAGGTTGGTCGATCCCCAGTCAATTGCGATGTAGCGAGATGTCATGTGATTTCCTTTAACCTTCGTGTCGAGCTGGCGATCATGGTGAGCGCCGCCTGCTCCGCCGCTTCGCTGTCCTGATGCCGGATGGCGTCAAACAGCGCCTTATGTTCCTGGAGCGTTTTCGGCATGTTGGCCTCATCGCCCATCCAGGTCCTTTCAAATACCGCCCGCTGTAGCGAACTGATCGCCACGTTGAGCTGTTGCAGAACCGGGTTATGCACCGACTGCAGCACCGCCTCGTGATAGCGAATATCCGCTTCGTTAAACGCCTCCCTGTCCTGGTTGTTGGCGATCATGTCGTTGAGCGCTTCTTCTATTTGCGCCAGGTCGCTCGACGTCGCGCGCTCGGCCGCCCAGCGGGCAATCGCGGGTTCAACCAGGTTACGTACCTCGCTCATCGCGCTAATCAGCCGCGGGTCGTAATCGCTCTCCAGCACCCACTGTAAAACGTCGGTGTCGAGATAATTCCACTGGTTACGCGGCGCAACGAACGCGCCGCGATAGCGCTTCATTTCAATCAGCCGCTTAGCCATCAACGAACGGAACACTTCGCGAATGATATTGCGCGAGGTGGCAAACTCCTCACACAGGTCGGCTTCCGCGGGCAGCGCAGAGCCGGGAACGTATTTGCCGCTGACAATCTGCTTGCCCAGCGTGATGACGATGCGATCGGTTTTATTGAGAGTCATGGAGAGTCCTTGTGCTCTGGATATCTCCCTCTACTTTACCGCGACCGGCGGATTTAACCGCAACTTTGTAGTACTAACGTGATACCACTCGTCATCGCCATGGACACAATGTAGTACAATACAAACATGTTGTACTACAATTTAGATCACAAAAACGACAATCCGGTTTGGGGATTTTGCGGTGGGGTAAACTCAGCGCATAAAAAAACCCGCGATAAACGCGGGTTTTTCAGAAAGAGATCTTTAGTTTAAGACATACTTTTCAATAGCATATGCCACACCGTCTTCCAGGTTGGATTTGGTGATAAAGTTTGCCGCTTCTTTGACGGCCGGAATCGCGTTGTCCATCGCCACGCCGACGCCAGCGTATTCAATCATCGCAATGTCGTTTTCCTGATCGCCAATCGCCATCACCTCTTCCGCTTTGATACCCAACGCATCGGCCAGCGATTTCACGCCGGTGCCTTTGGTGACGCGTTTATCAAGAATTTCAAGGAAGTACGGCGCGCTTTTCAGCACGGTGTATTTCTCTTTCACTTCAGCCGGAATGCGGGCGATAGCCTTGTCCAGAATCGCCGGCTCATCGATCATCATCACTTTCAGCAGCTGGATATTCGGATCCATCTTTTCGGCTTCGCAGAAAACCAGCGGGATCGTCGCCACATAGGATTCATGTACCGTGTAATAGCTCACATCGCGGTTCGCGGTGTACAGAGTGTTGCGATCGAGCGCGTGGAAGTGGGAGCCGACATCGCGGGCCAGCTGTTCCAGATAGCGGTAGTCGTCGTAGCCCAGCGCGGTCTGCGCAACGGTACTGCCGTCGCTCGCCTTCTGCACTAAAGCGCCGTTATAGGTGATGCAGTAATCTCCTGGCTGCTCCATATGCAGTTCTTTCAGATAGCTGTGCACGCCAGCGTAAGGGCGGCCGGTGGTCAGTACCACGTTGACGCCGCGTTCACGGGCTGCGGCAATCGCAGTTTTCACCGCAGGAGAGATAGTATGGTCAGGCAGCAGCAGCGTGCCGTCCATATCGATTGCAATCAGTTTAATAGCCATGAAATCCCCGGGTAAGATGAGTCCTTACTCATGCTAACGCGATTAAGCCCACAAAAATAGAGCTACATTGCACAGCAGAATCCCCCCTTTTAGGCAAAACCCGGGGACGAGATATTACTCGCGGGTGAGGACAATTTTACCAAACGCGCCGCGATCGAGGTGTTCTAGCGCCTGTTCAAGCTGGTTAAAGCGGTAACGGTGCTCGATCACAGGTTTCAACCCGGTCACGTCAACGGCGCGAACGAAATCTTCCAGCGCACGACGGTGCCCGACGCCAATCCCCTGAATCACGGGGGATTTCAGCAACAGTTCGCCCGCGGACAGCGAGATTTCACTGCCGGCCAGCACGCCGATGACCGAAATACGCCCATGAACCGCCACGGCGCGCAGGGAATGCCTCAGGTTCTCCCCACCAACGGTTTCAATAATATGGTCAATGCCGCGATCGTTTGTCAGTTCGTATATCCCTTCAGCCCAGTCGCCTTTAAGCCGGTTGATGCCATAATCGGCGCCGAGTTGTTTGGCCCGCGCCAGTTTTTCATCGCTTCCCGACGTGACAAAAACCTCCGCCCCCTGCGCTTTGGCAATTTGCAAAGCGAATATCGCCACACCGCCCGTGCCCTGCACCAGCACCGATTGTCCGGCGCGCAAATGACCGCGCTCCACCAGCGCGAACCATGCGGTAAGCCCGGCGCAGGGTAAGGTGCTGGCCTCTGCGTCATCCAGGGTTTCCGGGGCGGCCACCAGCCCGTTTTCATTCACAATCACGTACTCAGCCAGCATCCCCTGAAAGTAACCGCCGGTCGTTTTATAGGGCAAAGTGCGGGCGTCCGCTGTTGGCCTACCGTCGATCCACTCAGGGAAAAAGGTCGAGATGACGCGAGCGCCGGGTTTAAAACGCGTGACGCCCTCTCCCGTACTTTCCACCACGCCTGCCATATCGGATGCCGGGGTAAACGGGAAGGAAAGCGCGATCGGCATGGAGCCTTCGATAACCATTTTATCGCGGTAGTTGAGCGCAACGGCATTCACCCGTACGCGGACTTCTCCTGGCCCTGGCTGCGGCACGGGCGCCTGGGTGAGTTTGAGATTCTCGCGCCCGAGGGCGTTCATCGACCAGCGCTGCATTGTCTCTGTCATTTTTTTCTCCTGGCATCAAATAAGCTTCAGTATCGACAGTCTACCGTTGACTCAGCGTCACCAGTGGCGATAACTTTTCCCACTATTGACGCCAGAAAAGAAACAATCTATGTCCAATACGCTGAAGGATATTCCGGTTTTTGTAGCCGCCGTTGAGGCGGGCAGTTTTGCGCAGGCCGCAATCCGTTTACATTTGTCGCGCTCGGCGGTGGGAAAGAGCATCGCTCGCCTTGAGGAACGACTGGGGGTACGTCTGTTTCAACGTACGACCCGCAGCCAAAGCCTGACCGACAACGGCGCCCTTTTTTATGAACGTTGCCTGCGGGCGCTGGAGGAAATTCGGGGCGCAGAATCGCTGCTGGAAACGGGCAAACAGCAGGTCAGCGGCCGCCTGCGCGTTGCCATGCCGGTGCTGTTTGGTCGCCAGTGCGTCGCCCCGCTGCTGATCGCGCTGGCGCAGGAACATCCAGGCCTTGAGCTGGAGATGTCATTCAGCGACCGGGTCGTGGATCTCGTCGAGGAAGGGTTTGATATGGCGGTACGTAACGGCACGCTTCAGGACAGCAGCGTTCTGGTCGCCAGAAGGCTGGGAGAACACCGCATGGTACTGTGCGCCGCGCCGGATTATCTGCAGAAGAAGGGTACCCCGCAAAGCGTTGATGATTTGCCCCATCATGCGGCCATTAACTATCTGCAGGCAGGCAGAGTGCTATCCTGGCAGCTGATGGATAACGAAGGTGCCTCGCATACCTTTACACCCCATTCATCGCTCAATATGGATGATTTGCAGGCGATCTGCGACGCTGCGCTGGCCGGACACGGCATTGCATGGCTGCCCTGCTGGATGGTCAGCAAAGACATTCATGAGGGAAAACTCGTCCCGCTGTTAAAGCAGGCGCCGGATGTGCGCTTCGACATTCACGCGGTCTGGCAACAGACGCCGCATCTACCGCTGAGGGTGCGAATTGCCGTCGATACGCTCGCCAGCCGTTTACCGTCCGCGATGTCGCTGGATATGCCTGCGCCCATAAAAAAGCCGCGCTAAACGCGCGGCCTGAGTCTGGCGGTGTAACAACGATTAAATGTCGATGTTCGCCGCTTTAAGGGCGTTCTCTTCGATAAAGGCGCGGCGCGGTTCAACGGCGTCACCCATCAGGGTGGTGAACAGCTGGTCAGCGGCAATCGCATCCTTCACGGTCACGCGCAGCATGCGGCGGCTATCCGGGTCCATAGTGGTTTCCCACAGCTGATCCGGGTTCATCTCGCCCAGACCTTTATAGCGCTGGATAGAGAGGCCGCGACGGGACTCTTTTACCAGCCAGTCCAGCGCCTGCTCGAAGCTGGCAACCGGCTGGCGGCGCTCGCCGCGCTCGATAAAGGCATCGTCTTCAATCAGGCCGCGCAGCGTTTCGCCCAGCGCGCAGATACGGCGGTATTCCGGCCCGGTAATGAACTCGTGATCCAGCGGGTAGTCGGTGTCCACGCCATGGGTACGCACGCGAACAATCGGCTCAAACTGCTGCAGCTCTGCGTTCTCGCGGATATCAAATTTCCACTGGCTGCCGTGCTGCTCTTTCTCATTCAGCTCGCTCACCAGGGTATTGATCCAGCGAGTCACCGCCTGCTCGTTGCTCAGGTCGGCTTCCGCCAGCGTCGGTTGATAGACAAGCTCTTTCAGCAGCGCTTTCGGGAAGCGACGCTCCATACGACCGATCATTTTCTGCGTGGCGTTATACTCGGCAACCAGTTTCTCCAGCGGCTCGCCGGCTAAGGCCGGCGCGTTGGCGTTGGTGTGCAGGGTTGCGCCATCCAGCGCGATGGAGATTTGGTACTGATCCATCGCTTCATCGTCTTTAATATACTGTTCCTGCTTGCCTTTCTTCACTTTATACAGCGGCGGCTGGGCGATGTAGACGTGGCCGCGCTCGACGATTTCCGGCATCTGGCGATAGAAGAAGGTCAACAGTAGCGTACGAATGTGCGAGCCGTCGACGTCCGCATCGGTCATGATAATGATGCTGTGGTAGCGCAGTTTGTCCGGGTTGTACTCATCGCGGCCAATGCCGCAGCCCAGCGCGGTAATCAGCGTCGCTACTTCCTGAGACGCGAGCATTTTGTCAAAGCGCGCTTTCTCAACGTTGAGGATTTTACCCTTCAGCGGCAGAATCGCCTGGTTCTTACGGTTACGCCCCTGCTTCGCAGAACCGCCCGCCGAGTCCCCTTCCACTAAGTACAGTTCAGAGTGCGCGGGGTCGCGTTCCTGACAATCCGCCAGCTTGCCCGGCAGGCCCGCCAGGTCCAGCGCGCCTTTACGGCGGGTCATCTCACGCGCGCGACGTGCGGCTTCGCGCGCGCGCGCCGCGTCGATGATTTTACCGACCACGATTTTGGCGTCAGACGGGTTTTCCAGCAGGTATTCGTTCAGCAGTTCGTTCATCTGCTGTTCGACCGCCGATTTCACCTCAGAGGAGACCAGCTTGTCTTTGGTCTGCGAGGAGAATTTCGGATCCGGCACCTTCACGGAGACCACAGCGATCAGGCCTTCACGGGCATCGTCGCCGGTGGCGCTGACTTTCGCTTTCTTGCTGTAGCCTTCTTTATCCATGTAGGCGTTCAGGGTACGGGTCATCGCCGCACGGAAGCCTGCAAGGTGGGTACCGCCGTCGCGCTGCGGAATGTTGTTGGTAAAGCAGTAGATGTTTTCCTGGAAACCATCGTTCCACTGCAGCGCAACTTCAACGCCGATGCCGTCTTTTTCGGTGGAGAAATAGAAGATATTCGGGTGGATCGGCGTTTTGTTTTTATTCAGATATTCTACGAACGCTTTAATACCGCCTTCGTAGTGGAAATGATCCTCTTTACCGTCGCGCTTGTCGCGCAGGCGAATCGACACCCCGGAGTTCAGGAACGACAGCTCGCGCAGGCGTTTTGCCAGAATCTCGTATTCGAATTCGACCACGTTAGTGAAGGTTTCGTAGCTCGGCCAGAAACGCACCATGGTGCCGGTTTTTTCGGTTTCGCCGGTCACCGCCAGCGGCGCCTGCGGCACGCCGTGCGCATACATCTGACGATGAATTTTGTTATCGCGCTGAATGACCAGTTCCAGCTTCTGCGACAGGGCGTTAACCACGGAAACGCCTACACCGTGCAGACCACCGGAAACTTTATACGAGTTATCATCGAATTTGCCGCCCGCGTGCAGAACGGTCATGATCACTTCCGCCGCCGACACACCCTCTTCCGGGTGAATACCGGTCGGAATACCGCGACCATCATCCTGGACGGAGACGGAGTTATCGCTGTGGATAGTAACAACGATGTCTTTACAGTAACCTGCGAGCGCTTCGTCGATAGCGTTATCCACAACCTCGAATACCATGTGGTGCAGACCGGTGCCGTCATCCGTGTCGCCGATATACATACCCGGGCGCTTACGCACCGCATCCAGCCCTTTCAGGACTTTGATACTGGAGGAGTCATAAGAATTCGACATCAACGTTTCTCGCTCATTTTATCTTAGGTTAATCCGCTATTTTACCCTTTTCCACGGTAAACATCTTCGAATTTTCGTCCGACATGTCCATAACGTGTTCAGCGCTAATGGCGCTGACGAAAACCTGCGACTGCGTGGCTTTTAAGCGGCTGGCAAGCAGCCCGCGCCGCGCGTCGTCAAGTTCCGAGGCAAAATCATCTATCAGGTACAGGCACCGCCGCCCGCTTTCGCGGGTCAGAAACTCGCCTTGCGCCAGTCGTAGGGCGCACATCAGCAGCTTAAGCTGCCCGCGTGACAATGTATCCTCTACCGGCGCGCCGTCGGCACGAATGCGGAAATCCGCTTTATGCGGGCCGTGGGCGGTATAGGTTAGCATGCGATCGCGTTCGAAATTTCGCTCCAGCACCTCGGCATAATCCGTTTCTTTCTCCCAGCCGCGCTGGAAAGAAAAGGTGAGAGCGAACTCCGGCAAAAACTGCCGACAGGTATCCGCCATGTCTTCGACGATAGCGGCGCTATATTCGGCCCGCCAGCGGCTAATAAGCTCTGCCAGCGGGATCAGCTCCAGATCCCATGGCCGCAGCTGGGCATAGCGGCTGACCTGACGCAGCGCGGCGTTGCGCTGCTTCACCAGGCGCTTCAGGTTGCTCCAGGCGGTAAAGAATCCGGCTTCGTTGTGAAAGCATCCCCAGTCAAGGAACGCTCTTCTGTATTTGGGGCCGCCGTTGAGTAAAGTAAACCCCTCCGGCGTAATCAGCTGCATCGGCATCAGGTGCGCCAGCTCAGCCACTTTATGCCCGTCGGTACCGTCGATACGCACCTTGCTGTCGCCCTGCTTATCTTTCGTCAGGCCGATAGATACTTCACGCTCTTCACCCTGCAGGCGACCGTGCAGGACAAAGGACTCCTGTTCGTGACGAATCACGCGGCCAATCTGCAAACTACGAAACGCCCGACCATGGCCGAGCGTATAGATAGCTTCAAGTACGCTGGTTTTGCCGCTGCCGTTGGCGCCAACCAGGAAATTAAAGCCGGGAGAGAGGGCGAGATCCGCATTTTCAATATTGCGGAAGTCTTTGATTAGAAGTCGGGATAGCGACATATCAGCTCATAAGCAGGGCGTTATCGGCGCAGTTAGTCTGGTCACGGCCAGCGCGCAGCAACCGGAGCGTACTAAAGTACGTGAGGATTGCGAGCACTGCCCGGAGCCAGAATAACAAGTAAGATAGCCCGATATTTTCTACAGCCTCATAGGCATGACGACGTATGCTGCGGATTGGGAGGCCGCATCCTCAATCTGCACGCTCGAAACGGAATCGGTCAGCAGAATGCGCACGTTCTCACACTTCAGCGCGTTCAGGACGTCCAGCACATAGCTGACGTTAAAGCCGATTTCCATCTCGGTCCCGGCATAGGTGACATCAAGAATTTCTTCCGCTTCTTCCTGTTCCGGGTTATTGGCGGTGATTTTCAGCTGATTTTCACTGACGTACAGGCGCACGCCGCGGAATTTTTCGTTAGAAAGAATCGCCGCGCGGGCAAAGGCCTGCTTGAGAATATCGCAGCCGGCGTCCAGATGCTTATCCGGATTCTTCGGCAGTACGCGGCGATAGTCAGGAAAACGACCATCCACCAGCTTTGAAGTGAAGATAAAGTCGCCAACGTGAGCGCGAATATTATTGCTGCCGATCTGCACGCGCAGCGGCGTATCGCCGCCGTCGAGCATACGCATCAGCTCAATCACGCCTTTACGCGGCACGATCACCGAATGATTGGGCAGGGACTCTTCCAGCGGCATCGAGCAGACCGCCAGGCGGTGGCCGTCTGTCGCCACGGTGCGCAGTTCGCTACCTTCGGTTTCAAACAGCATACCGTTTAAGTAATAGCGAACGTCCTGGTGCGCCATCGAAAACTGCGTCGCTTCGATCAGGCGCTTCATGGTCGCCTGCGGCAGGGTAAATTCAACTTCGCTCTGCCAGTCATCGAGGTTCGGGAAATCCGCCGCAGGCAGCGTCGAGAGCGAAAAGCGGCTGCGTCCGGAACGCACCAGCATGCGCTCGCCTTCCAGCTGGACCGCGATCTCCGCGCCTTCAGGCAGGCCGCGGCAGATATCAAAAAATTTACGCGCCGGAACGGTTGTAGCTCCCGCTTCGTGCGGCTGAATCAGCGCAACGCGCGCGACCATTTCCATTTCCAGATCGGTACCGGTCAGCGACAGCGCGCCATCGGTAACCTGTAGGAGCAGGTTGCCAAGAATCGGTAGCGTCGGACGACCACCTAAAGGACCGCTCACCTGTTGCAGCGGTTTTAATAAATGTTCACGTTCTACGGTAAATTTCATAGCGTCACGAGGATAATGTTCTGATTAAATTGGAAAAATCTTCTTTGATATCGTGGCTTTCTTCACGCAGTTGCTCAATCTTGCGGCAAGCGTGCAGGACGGTGGTATGGTCGCGGCCGCCAAACGCGTCGCCGATTTCCGGCAGACTGTGGTTGGTCAGCTCTTTTGCCAGCGCCATCGCCATCTGGCGGGGGCGCGCCACCGAACGGGAGCGGCGTTTAGACAGCAGGTCCGCTACCTTAATTTTGTAATACTCCGCCACCGTCTTTTGAATATTGTCGATGGTGACCAGTTTTTCCTGTAAAGCCAGCAGATCGCGCAGCGCTTCGCGCACGAAATCGATGGTGATCGCCCGGCCGGTAAAGTTGGCGTTGGCGATAACGCGGTTCAGCGCCCCTTCAAGCTCACGTACGTTAGAGCGCAGGCGCTTAGCAATAAAGAAAGCCACTTCGCCCGGCAGGCGAATGTCGTTTTCATCGGCTTTTTTCATCAGGATCGCCACGCGGGTTTCCAGCTCTGGCGGCTCGATCGCGACCGTCAGCCCCCAGCCGAAGCGTGATTTGAGACGATCCTCAACCCCGTTGATCTCCTTCGGATAGCGATCCGACGTCAGGATGATCTGCTGATTGCCTTCCAGCAGGGCGTTAAAGGTGTGAAAAAACTCTTCCTGCGAGCGCTCTTTATTAGCGAAAAACTGAATGTCATCGATCAGCAGGGCGTCAACGGAGCGGTAATAGCGCTTAAATTCTTCAATAGCGTTGTTTTGCAGGGCTTTTACCATGTCCTGTACAAAGCGCTCGGAGTGCATGTAAACCACTTTCGCATTGGGTTTACGCGCCACAATTCCGTTACCAACCGCATGTAAAAGGTGGGTTTTACCCAGGCCGGTGCCGCCATAAAGGAACAGCGGGTTGTACGCGCCGCCGGGGTTATCCGCAACCTGACGCGCCGCCGCGCGAGCCAGCTGGTTGGATTTACCTTCGACGAAGTTATCAAACGTGTGTTTTACATTGACGTTAGAGCGGTAGGTCGGTTCTGCCGGCGCCGGAACGTTATCCCAGCCCGGACGCACGATCGTCGGCGCAACGCGCGCCGTCTGGATCTGCTGCGCGGGCGCTGCGGCCGCAACGCTTACCGTACCTCTCTGCATCTGAACGGCTGGCTTAGCGCCTACCTCAAACCGCAGCTGTGGGGCATCCGCACCGCAAAAATCATTGAGGAGTCCATTGATATTATTGAGGTATTTATCCCTTACCCAATCGAGCACAAAACGGTTTGGCGCATACAGTGCCAGCGTGTTATCGCTCAACTCCGCCTGCAAAGGGCGTATCCACATGCTGAATTCTGTGGCTGGTAACTCATCCTGCAATCGGGCAAGACACTGCTGCCAAAGCGAAAGTGACAC